>NZ_JAUFPR010000008.1 GCF_030409325.1 Mucilaginibacter aquaedulcis | reverse complement strand
AAGTTTCAGAACCCTTTCCTCTCAGACTTTCGTCCTCCGTAGCGGGCTGCAAAAGTGCAAATTGTTTTTCATATCCGAAAATTTATTTGAAGTTTTATTTGGCGCTTTATTCCGCTTCTTCTTTCTCACTCCCCTTCATAAGCCCCACTTCAACTAACCTTCTAAGAACAATCCCGCTTCCTAGTTTGCGGGGTGCAAAGATAGATACTTTTCTACCTCATCCAAACTTTTTTACCCCAATTTCATTACTTTTCTATGATCTGTCTGTTTATCAAGCACTAAATTTATGTAGAGGCTGCTTATCGCTCTTATCTTTGGCTAAGGATGCGCGTTTTATAGCTGAATTAACTTAACTTTTAAATCATACTGAGTTTTCTTGTCTACATGTGTATCTTTAATAATAGGTCATTATAGGCATGTAACAGATCGCGCCATCACAAACTTCGATATACATTATATATATAGTAACGTTTTAACAGTTTCGGGTGATCACCTTTACTATACATAGAACAATTAAAGCATTGATAATTTTAATAGTTGCAGTATATATACTACATTGGGCATCGTATCTTTATAAACTCCAAATCAGGAATAGTTAAAAGATGTTAAATACACCTTTATATATAAGCGGAGCCAAAACCGCGTTATATATTAGCCGATAAATAAATAATTGATTGATTTATATTATTCCCCTATCTTTGCAAAATGTTTAAAAAGCAACTTACGTTATTAGCCAGTGTTTTAGCTCTGTTAATTATCACACTTGGTAGTTGTAAAAGCAAATACGAAAAGTTAAAGGCAAGTAACGATTATGCCAAAAAATACCAGGAGGCTATTAAGTATTACAACAAACAGGACTATAACAAAGCCTTAGGCTTGTTTGAAGTGTTGGTTGAACGCTACCGCGGACGCGCCGAGGCAGAGGATCTGTTTTACTATTACGCCTTCACCAACTATAAACTGAAAGATTATACTGCAGCAAGATACCACTTCAAAACCTTTGCTGATACCTATCCATCAAGCACAAGGGCCGAGGAATGCCGTTTCTTTTCAGCTTATTGCTATTATCTTGATTCGCCGATATACTCACTTGATCAGGACAATACTTTAAAGGCTATTGAGTCGTTACAATTGTTTATCAATCTTTATCCAAAAAGCGACCGTGTTACGGAGGCGAGCAAATTGATCCAGAATCTGCGCGACAAACTGGAAACCAAGGCTTATGCCAACGCTAAGTTATATTTAACTATCAGTGATTATCAATCGGCAGTTATTGCCTTTAATAATGCACTGCGCGATTATCCGGATACCAAGTATGGTGAGGAAATGGAATTCCTGACTATCAAGGCACAATACTTATACGCCAGCCATAGCCGCGAGGAAAAACAAGAGGAACGTTATAACCTGGCAGTAGTTTACGCTAACCAGTTTAATGAAAAGTTTCCCTCAAGCAAATACGGCAACGAAGCCAAAGGACTTATAAAGGATAGCGAAAGAGGTGCACAATATGCTAAACGCATTATGGCCGAAGCCATGAACAACTATAAACTGGCCGAAAAATTAGCTAAAAAAGACTCTGTTAAAACGCTACCTCCATCAGAAAAAAATCAGCCACAAAAAATACCATATTAAAAAAATTATATATGACAGCAAATAACACCAACAAACCAGCAGTAGCGAGCAGCACTGTAACCCGCGATTTACGCGAGCTGGATGTAAACACTCACAATATATATGAGTCGCTTGTAATTATGTCAAAAAGAGCGAACCAGATATCAAACAATATTAAAGAAGAGTTACACCAAAAACTTTCTGAGTTTGCATCGTCAAACGATAACCTGGAAGAAGTTTTTGAAAACCGCGAGCAAATCGAGATCTCTAAACATTACGAAAAACTGCCAAAACCATCATTGGTTGCAGTTCAGGAATTTTTAGATGATAAGGTTTACTACCGTAACCCAACTAAAGAAGCATAAGCTTTTTAATTCAAAAGTTAAAAGTCAAAATTCAAAATTCAGGCGTAGCCTATTTTGAGTTTTGGCTTTTTCTTTTTAAGTATATTTGTGAGTTGAGATTCTTTTGAATTTTGACTTTTGAATTTTGACTTACTCAAATGCTTGAAGGTAAAAATATTGTTCTGGGCGTTTGCGGCAGTATTGCTGCATATAAATCGGCCCTGTTAGTAAGACTGTTAGTTAAAGCCGGTGCCAATATACAAGTGGTAATGACTCCCGATGCTACCAACTTTATAACCCCTCTTACACTTTCAACGTTATCTAAAAACCCTGCTCACGTTAATTACTTTAAGGCCGATACCGGCGAATGGAACAACCATGTTGAGCTTGGGCTTTGGGCCGATATGCTCATTATAGCACCGGCCAGTGCCAATACCCTGGCAAAAATGGCCAATGGGTTGTGCGATAACTTATTGCTGGCGACCTACCTTTCGGCCAAATGCCCGGTGTATTTTGCACCTGCTATGGATCTGGATATGTGGCTGCATCCTGCTACCCGCGCAAATGTGGCCAAACTGCAATCATTCGGCAATACGTTAATACCTCCTGGTAATGGCGAACTGGCCAGTGGACTTTATGGTGAAGGCCGCATGGCCGAACCTGATGAAATTGTGAGCTTCCTGACTTCAACCTTAAAAAAAAAACAGCTCTTAGCTAATCAAAATATCGTTGTTACCGCAGGGCCAACTTATGAGGCTATAGATCCGGTTCGCTTTATAGGTAATCATTCATCAGGTAAAATGGGCTTTGCCATTGCTGATGAGCTGGCTGCCATGGGTGCAAATGTTACCCTCATTACAGGGCCAACCGCGCAAATAAGTAAACAGCCTTCGGTGAAGCGAATCGATATAACATCAGCTGCAGAAATGCTGACGATCTGCCAAAGCAATTTTGCTGAAGCTAAAGCCTGCATCATGAGTGCTGCCGTGGCCGACTATACTCCAGCCCATGTGGCACAACAAAAGATAAAAAAGCAGGATGGAAACTTAAACATTGAGCTTAAAAAAACTACCGATATCTTAAAGACACTTGGCGAGCAAAAAACAAAAGATCAGGTATTGGTGGGCTTTGCGCTGGAAACCAATAACGAAGAAGAAAACGCGATAAGCAAACTGCAAAGGAAAAATCTTGATTTTATTGTGTTAAATTCGCTTAACGATGCCGGGGCCGGTTTTCAAAAGGATACCAATAAAATAACCATTATTGACCGTAACTTGCAGAAAACTGTTTTCGACCTCAAAACCAAAGATGCCGTGGCACAGGATATTTGCCTTAAAGTAGCTCAACTGATTAACCAATGAAGAAGATATTCCTTTACATACTGTTAGCCATATTCGGGTTTCGTGCTGCAGCGCAGGATCTGAATGCCAGGGTGCAGGTGCTCTCACCTAAAATATCGGGCAGCAACAAACGCATTTTTCAGACTTTGGAAACTGCCATGAAGGAATTTTTAAATGGTCGTAAATGGAGTGCCGATGCCATACTTCCGCAGGAACGCATTGACTGCAACTTCGTACTTAATGTAACCAACTGGGATGGCAGCAGTAACTTTAGCGGCGAATTACAGGTACAATCATCAAGACCGGTTTACAATGCTACTTATAGCTCAACACTGATAAATCTGAATGATAAGGATATTGACTTTGTATATAACGAAGGGCAAACCATTGATTATACCGATCAAAGCTTCCAGAACAACCTGAGCTCCATCATGGCTTTTTACGCCTATGTTATTATCGGGATTGATTATGACAGCTTCTCCTTATATGGTGGTTCGCCATATTTTGCCGCAGCTCAAACGGTTATCAACAACGCGCAAACGAGTTCATACCGGGGATGGAAAGCCTTTGATGGTAATGTGAATCGATACTGGCTGGCCGAGAATCTGAATAATAAAGTTTACGAGCCGTTGCGCAGCTTTATATATGATTATCATCGCAATGGTTTGGATGTAATGGCAGATGATGCAGCCAAGGGGCGTAAAGAAATATCATCTATCCTCCCATCGCTGCAGCAAATAAACCGGCAGCGTGTAGGCTCAATGTTGCCCCTTATATTTTATACCGCAAAAAGCGATGAACTGGTGTCGTTATTCAGTAAAGCCGAACCACAGGAGCGTCTGCAGGCTATGAACATACTGGTTCAAGCCGATCCGGCAAACGGCAACAAATATCAAACGCTGCAGAAATAGGTTATACATACTCTAAATAAACAAAAAGAGGCACATTTATTTTGTGCCTCTTTTTGTTTATGAGCCCGTCTATCCTACTCTTTTTCAAGTACTATCAAAAAAATTTCACAAAACTCTTGCAAATACGAAAATCATCGTAGATATTTGTACGAAGAAATTCGTATAAGAGCAAAATGGATATAAAACCAACAGAAAGCGAGCTGGAGATACTACAGGTGATGTGGAGCAAAGGGCAATGTACCGTACGTGATGTGCATGAAGAGCTGGCAAAAAATAAAGATGCCGGTTACACCACTACCCTCAAGCTAATGCAGATCATGCATGATAAAGGTATGGTTGAACGCGATACATCGTCAAAAACGCATTTATATAAAGCATTGTTTAGTCAGGAGCAGGCTCAAAGCAACGCTTTGGATAAAATATTGTCTACTGTATTTAAAGGCTCTACCTCCAACCTTGTGATCCAGGCCTTGGGCCAGCACCGGGCATCACAGGATGAAATAGATGCTATTAAGAATTATCTTGATCAATTTGATAACAATAAAAAATAAACGCCATGCAAAGTTTGTTCTATAACATAAGCCAGGTTTTAGGTATTACCCTTATCCATTCAGTATGGCAGGGCCTGTTGGTGTGGTTTGTGCTGCGCCTGTTATTTACATGCACACCATCTATGTCAACAGTTAACAAGCATAACTGGAGCATGGCTGCATTGTTGGCTATAGCTGCGTGGTTCACCGGCACTTTAATTACACAGTTTCAAAACCATACCTGGGTTAGTTTATCGGCAGCTGCATCGCCAGAGTTTTTACCTTATTTTAATTTCCCTTTAAAAAACACCGCCCACACTGTAACCACGAGTTATTATAACTATGTTATTGAAGGGTATCTGCCTTATGTTTCGGCATTCTATTTTGCTGGCCTGGTTTTCAATATACTCAAAATGGGCCTCAACTGGCAAAAAATAAGCCTCATCAAAAGAACCATGATACCTGCCCGCCAGGTACAGGTATATGCCGATAACTTTTGCCAAAAGCTGCATATCAAGAAATATGTAAGTGTAAACTTTAGTCGCTTTATTGATGTACCCTGTATGATAGGCTTTTTTAAACCTATCATATTATTACCGGTTACATTAACAACCTACCTGTCTGTTACCGAAATTGAATCTATTTTATTGCATGAGCTATCGCACATTAAACGGAATGATTATCTGTTAAACATGGTTCAGCAATTTGTAACCATACTGCTTTTCTTTAATCCCTTCGCCCAATTAATTAACCGAATTATAAACCAGGAACGTGAAAACCACTGCGACGACCTGGTGATACAAACCACTGCCCAACCATTAATTTACGCGCAGGCGCTTTTAAAACTGGAACAATCAAGGCAAGTGAATTTACCGCTGGCCCTGGCTGCAACCGGAAAAAAATACCATTTATTAAACAGAATTGAACGCATCATGAAACCACAAAAACCCATAGGCAACATACGCCACCTGTTAGTGGCCTTAGCTATAATAACCGCCAGCATAAGCAGTGTAGCATGGTTAAACCCTACCGTAAAAGATGGCAAGCTATTCATAAAAAAAGTCAGCTATCCAAAAGCAATGGTTAACCTGTTTACTGATACCATTAAAAAAGATACTGCTAAACGTAAGCCCCGTACAGCTGCTAAAAAAACTGCGAAAGTGCAAACCCCGCATAATAACAAATTCAAATATACTGATGAGCATAATGGCCTTAACGATGCTGAACTTAACAGGCTTACAGCCGAAGTTGCCAAACATGCCCAGGCCATGAGTAAATACTATGACAGCCCCGAGTTTAAAAAACAAACCGAGCTGCTGGCTCAAAAAGGCAAAGCCATGGCCGATTATTATAACCGTCCCGAAATGAAACAACTGCAGGAAAATCAACAGAGAATGGCAGATGAATTTCAAAAAGAATGGGGTGATAAAAGCCAAACAAAAGAAATGAGTGAGCAAATGAGCAAGATGGGTGATAAAATTGGTGAGTACTTTAACAGTCCTGAATTTAAAAAGATGAACGAGGAGCTCAGGAAAAAGTACAATATCCCGGCCGATAAGCAATATTTTGACGATAATAAGGACGAAAACTACCGGAAATATCAGGCCGAGCTGCAAAGCAAAATTTCACCGGAGGTGAGGGCTCAAACAGATCAGTTAAAAAAACTGGGCGAGCAAATGCGCAGCCACTATGATTCGCCTGAATTTAACAGAAAACGCGATCAGCTAAGGGCTATGGGTGATAGCATGAGAAGAATGTATGCAAACCAGGATATGAAATTAAAACAAGCCGAAATGAAAAGAATAGGCGAACAGATGCGCGGCTACCAGAACAATCCCGAAATGAAGAAAGAACAAGAGCTATTACAGCAAGCATCTAAAAACCTACGCAACTATACCCAAAGCCCTGCCTTTAAGAAAAAAATGGAAGAGTATCGGAAGCAAGCAGAGTCATACGATTTTAAGTATGACTATAAAGTAGATACTGATGTTAAAAAAGACACGGTTCAATAATTTTAAATAGCGAGGTCAATACCCTGAAATTCGTAATTTAGTATCCTTAATAAAATAAGGATACTTTTTTTATGCTTCAAAAGCTAACCATTAATAACTACGCGTTAATTGATAACCTTGAAATAAGTTTTGGCAAGGGGTTAAATATACTCACCGGCGAAACCGGTGCCGGTAAATCGATCATATTGGGTGCGCTTTCGCTTATTTTAGGGCAGCGTGCAGAAAGCCGTTATTTTTTCAATCAGCAAAAAAAATGTGTTATTGAGGGCCTTTTTAAAATTGGCGATTTTCAGTTAAAGTCGTTTTTTGAAGATAACGACCTGGATTATGAAGCCGAAACCGTTTTACGCCGTGAAATATCAGCCGATGGCAAATCAAGGGCATTTGTAAATGATACCCCGGTTAATCTGACCGCGCTGAAACAACTTGGCGAAAAACTGATAGATATACATTCGCAACATGCCACCCTCGAAATAAATGATCCTGAATTTCAGCTGCTGGTAGTTGATGCCGTTGCCAAACATGACAATCTGTTGCAAGATTATCAAGGTAAATTCAGGGCTTACCGAAAGTCAGTAGCCAAATTGAATGAGTTGATAGCGGAGAGTGATAAAGCCAAGGCCGACTTGGATTATTTTCAATTTCAGTTTGATGAACTTGAAAAAGCAAACCTCAACGCCGATGAGCAGGAACTACTTGAAAAAGAACTTTACGCCTTAAATAATGCTGAAGAAATAAAACGCAACCTTTTTGGCGCCTATTATTTAATGCAGGAAAGCGAGACTTCGGCCCTGACCCAACTGCGTGAAGCCGGTCAACAGTTAGGTACGCTCGAAAAATTTGATGCTGAAATTGAAGAACTTCACCAGCGGCTTAACAGCACCATCATCGAATTAAAGGATATCGCGGCCGAAATTGAGGTAATTGAACAGCGCACCCAAACCAATGATGCCCGTGTTGAAGAAATTAACACCCGCCTCAGCCTCATTTATAACCTCCAAAAAAAGCACCGCGTAAACACCAATGCCGAATTGTTGGAGATACAGGAAGACCTTTCTGACAAGATACAGAAAGTATTATTCAGCGATGAAGCGGTAGAGCAACTACAAAAACAGCTGACCACTGATAAAACAGAACTGGAAAAACTGGCAGCCCAACTTACGGCCAATCGGGTAAAGGCTATTCCGGCTATAGAAAAACAGGTATTGGCTACATTGGCAGAAATGGGAATGGGAAATTCAGCACTAAAAATTGAAATCTCTCCCCTATCTATTAAAGGAGCTGAAAAAGCAGACCGGGATAATTCACACTCAGGCGGATTGGGGGCCAATGGTGCCGACCAGATCAAATTCCTGTTTTCTGCCAATAAGGGACACGCGCTGGCCGAAATGAGCAAAGTAGCTTCGGGTGGTGAGCTTTCTCGTTTAATGTTGAGCATTAAATCGCTTATTGCACAGTACACCGCCCTGCCTACTATTATTTTTGATGAGATTGATACAGGTGTATCTGGCGAGGTAGCCAACAAGGTTGGCCAGATCATGGAACAGCTTGCGGGCAACCTGCAGGTGATCACCATTACGCACCTTCCACAAATTGCCAGCAAGGGCGAGTTTCATTACTTTGTTTATAAAGATGATTCGGCAGCTACTACCTATACCCGCATCAAACAATTGGATAAAAAGGAAAGGGTATTGGAAATTGCCAAGATGCTTAGTGGAGATAAACCTGGAGAGAGCGCGCTACAAAATGCGAGGGAACTTTTAGAAAGTTGATATACATTTAGCACACAAGAAAAATTCAAGATATAAAAAAAAGCGCCCGACTAATTGCCAGGCGCTTTTTTTATGCTTTCTGAATAATTATTGTGTAGAGTCTACCAACACAACTTTCACCTTGATATTATCTGCAGGTGCCTGAGCCAGATGAGCACCGTTAGCACCCTGTGCGTATATAGTTACCGAACCAACAGATGATGTATAGCTATAAGAGATACCGTTGTATACTTCGGGCAGTGCCTCATAGGTTGCTCCATCATCATAAGAGATGTAAACCAATACTCCGCCATTTGCTTGTGCATACTGATCTTGTTCTGGCAGATCTTTAAGAGTTGATGACCATGATTTATTACCTGCATCATCAGTGTAAACTGTCCAGCCAGTTGTTCCGTTAACGGTATAAATTGCAGTAATATTAGCCGGTGTAATATACTTTTTAGTACATGAAGTTGCTGCCAGTAATATGGTGCAGCATACAAGAGTCAAGATTTTTTTCATACAGTAATGTTTTGTAGTTATTAGTAAGACGTAAATTAATTAAAAAGGTTTAACGTTTTTTGCTTTCTTTTATTTTTAGCTAAAATGAACAACCATGTTAAAACAAAAAACCCGGCCAATGGCCGGGTTTCGTTTATTTAAAAGGGTTTGCAATTATTTCTGCTCTTCCTGTTCAGGCTCTTTGCTTTCGCCTTTTTCATCAATGATAGTGATCTGACTGGTTTCCTTGTCAAAATCAACTTTCATAACATCGCCCTCGCTCAATTCGCCTTTTAGTATTTCTTCAGCAATTGGATCTTCCAGGTATTTCTGGATGGCACGTTTTAACGGACGTGCGCCAAATTGCGAATCATAACCTTTTTCGGCAATAAACTCTTTAGCTGCTTCGGTAAGTTCAATTTTGAAACCTAAACCGTTAACTCTGCTAAACAAGTAAGCTAATTCAATATCAATGATCTTGAAGATCTCGTCTTTACCCAAAGAGTTAAACACGATCACATCATCAATACGGTTCAAGAACTCTGGTGCAAAAGCACGTTTTAAAGCGTTTTCAATAACACCTCTTGAATGTGTTTCGGCTTGTAAGGTTTTAGCGTTAGTGCTGAAACCAACACCTTGTCCGAAATCTTTAAGCTGACGGGCACCAATATTTGATGTCATGATGATGATGGTATTCCTGAAGTCAACCTTACGACCCAATGAATCTGTCAACTGACCTTCGTCTAACACCTGCAACAGAATATTGAATACATCCGGGTGAGCTTTTTCAATCTCATCCAGCAAAATCACTGCATAAGGTTTACGACGTACTTTTTCAGTTAATTGTCCACCTTCTTCATAACCCACGTAGCCCGGAGGCGCTCCTACCAAACGTGAAACCGCGAATTTTTCCATGTATTCGCTCATGTCAATCTGTATCAGGGCATCCTCGGTATCAAACATAAAGCGGGCAAGTTCTTTTGCAAGCTCAGTTTTACCAACACCGGTTGGACCTAAGAAGATGAATGAACCAATTGGTTTTTTAGGATCTTTCAATCCTGCGCGTGTACGTTGTATGGCACGTGTTAATTTTTTAATAGCCTCATCCTGACCAATGATCTTGCTTTTCACGGTATCAGCCATGTGCAGCAATTTCTGGCTATCAGCCTGACCAACCCTTTGTACAGGGATTCCGGTCATCATGGATACTACTTCGGCAACATTATCTTCAGTTACAGTGTAACGTTTTGATTTTGTTTCGGCTTCCCATGCAGCTTTAGCCTGATCAAGTTCAACCAGTAAATTCTTTTCAGTATCACGCAGTTGTGCGGCTTCCTCATATTTCTGGCTTCTTACAACTTTGTTTTTCTCAATCTTGATCTGCTCAATCTTCTGCTCAATATCCAAAATGTTTTGTGGCACATGGATGTTGGTTAAGTGAACGCGTGATCCTGATTCGTCTAAAGCATCAATAGCTTTATCCGGTAAAAACCTATCGGTAATATACCTTGTAGTTAAAGTAACGCAGGCATTGATAGCTTCCGGAGTATAAGTTACGCCATGGTGCTCTTCATATTTTTCTTTGATCCTGTTCAGTATTTCAATGGTTTCTGCAGGAGTTGCAGGTTCAACCATTACTTTCTGAAAACGACGGTCAAGAGCTCCATCTTTTTCAATATACTGGCGGTACTCATCTAAGGTAGTTGCGCCAATGCATTGAATTTCGCCCCTGGCCAAAGCAGGTTTAAACATATTTGAGGCATCCAATGATCCCGAAGCACCACCAGCACCTACTATAGTATGTATCTCATCAATAAACAGAATTACATCAGGTGATTTTTCCAATTCGTTCATTACCGCTTTCATGCGCTCTTCAAACTGACCGCGGTATTTTGTACCGGCAACCAAAGAGGCCAAATCAAGTGTAACTACACGTTTATTGAACAATACACGTGATACTTTACGCTGAACAATGCGCAGGGCCAATCCTTCGGCAATAGCCGATTTACCAACACCTGGTTCGCCTATTAATATAGGGTTGTTCTTTTTACGACGTGATAATATCTGTGATACCCTTTCAATCTCTTTTTCACGACCAACAATAGGGTCAAGCTTACCATCTTCGGCGGCACGGGTTAAATCGCGGCCAAAGTTGTCAAGCACAGGAGTCTTTGATTTAATATCAGAAACCTTTTTAGGCTGACTAAATGACTCTTCTTCTTTAAAATCATCATCGCCACCTGTAGGTGATCCTGGCATTTCGTCAGTAACATCATTTTTATGTGATTCAACCTCGCCTTTAAATACTTCATAGTTTACATTAAACTGCATCAGTATTTGTGAGGCAATGTTATCCTCATCGCGAAGTATGGAAAGCAACAAGTGCTCGGTTCCAATTACATCGCTTTTAAATATCTTGGCTTCAAGATAAGTTATCTTAAGTACTTTCTCGGCTTGTTTAGTTAACGGGATACTGCCAATATGTACGTTTGTTCCAATAGTTCCTTTAACGGCATCTTCAACGGCGCGGCGTAGTTTGGCCGTATCAACGTTCAAACCTTTGAGCAATTTAATTGCTACTCCGTCTCCGTCCCGGATAAGCCCCAGTAAAAGATGTTCGGTACCAATATAGTCGTGTCCCAGGCGTAAAGCCTCCTCTCTGCTATATTGAATAACATCCTTAACCCTCGGCGAAAATTTAGCTTCCATATATACCTTTCTTATTATGAACGTCCTAATCTATTAATTTTGTTTTTACAAACCACGACGCTTGTGTTAACATTTATCAACAATATTGCCAACATTTAACGGTTTGCAGAAACAGACATTGATATGATACGCAAGCTATTAAAGTTTAGCTTTATTCAGCAATTTTAATCTCAAAACACCTAATTAGTCGCTATTTTTTACAATATACAAACTAAATACACCTATTTGATACAAAAAATTCAAAATAGTTTAAACATTTTAACATTTATTTGAAAGCAATGCAGCAAAACAGGCATTTCGTCACTATATATGACAATTAGGCATTAACTTGTCAATTGGTTAGATTTATACCTTATATACGTAAAACTACCCGTATCAGTTGCCATTATATACTGTTTAACGCAATAATAACATAACAAGTATAATTCGCTTTTTGCTTTAGCTTACGCTACATTTTTAATTAAAACCGCGTGATCAGTTAAGTGATAGTAATAATGCCCGATTTTTTGCCTTCGACATCACTATTTACAAGTCTCTCTTGCTGTGGTTTACAGGCGATTAGTGCGTAAATAAAATCCCCATTTGCGGAAAAAAATCTGCTCACTACTTGATATTTGACAGGGTTAATACCTGCGATATTTGCCTTACCACAAAACTCAGGTGGCATTACTACAGTTAATATATGTAAAGGTGCGATTTTTCTCCGCCAAAAAGACCATATAATTGTCAATAAGCAACTGAAATATAACACCTTACAACAAAATTATATTTAATTTCTGATGCGTAATTGGTAAAATAGGATAATGGTATTGAACTAAGTGATCAGCCCTGAACACGCCTTTTGGCTATAATGTTAATTTAAATTGTTTTAGCTTTTTACGCATTGCATTAATTACTCATTTAACAGATATTTGCCTCACTAATTATACTACCAGCATGGCAGACGAAAAGATCATATTTTCAATGGCTGGGGTTAGCAAGATCTATCCCCCGCAAAAAACAGTTTTAAAAAATATTTACCTGTCCTTTTTTTACGGGGCCAAGATCGGTGTTATTGGTTTAAACGGTTCGGGTAAATCATCTCTGTTAAAAATTATAGCAGGCATTGATAAAACCAATATAGGCGAGGTTGTTTTTTCGCCGGGTTATACCGTTGGCTACCTGAGCCAGGAGCCAGAGCTTGATCCTGAAAAAACCGTACGCGAAATAGTTGAGGAAGGCGTTGCCGAAACTACTGCCTTATTAAAGGAGTACGAAGAAATAAATGAGAAATTTGGTTTAGAAGAATATTACAGCGATGCCGACAAAATGGATAAGCTGATGACACGCCAGGGCGAACTGCAGGATCAGATTGATGCGGTAAACGCCTGGGAACTGGATACTAAGCTGGAGCGTGCCATGGATGCTCTGCGCTGCCCGGAACCTGATACTAAAATTTCGGTATTATCGGGTGGTGAGCGTCGCAGGGTAGCACTTTGCCGCCTTTTATTAAAAGAGCCCGATGTTTTATTACTTGATGAGCCTACCAACCACCTGGATGCCGAATCAATTGATTGGCTGGAGCAGCATTTACAACAATATAAAGGTACCGTTATAGCCGTAACGCACGACCGCTACTTCCTGGACAATGTAGCCGGATGGATCCTGGAACTTGACCGAGGTGAAGGCATCCCGTGGAAAGGCAATTATTCTTCATGGCTTGATCAGAAGGCTAAACGTCTGGCTCAGGAAGAGAAAAGTGAAAGCAAGCGCCAGAAAACACTGGAGCGCGAGCTGGAATGGGTACGTATGGGACCTAAAGGCCGTCACGCTAAATCAAAGGCCCGTTTAGGCAATTACGAAAAACTGGCATCTGAGGAAACGAAGGAACGCGAAGAAAAATTGGAGCTGTTTATTCCGCCGGGCCCGCGTTTGGGTAATGTGGTGATTGAGGCCAATGGCGTAAGCAAATCATACGGCGATAAATTATTGTTCGATAACCTGAGCTTCTCTTTACCTCCGGCAGGTATTGTGGGCATCATCGGGCCAAACGGCGCGGGTAAAACTACCCTATTCCGTTTAATCACCGGGCAGGATCAGCCAGATGCGGGTACTTTCCGTGTGGGCGAAACCGTTGCCTTAGGTTATGTTGACCAGATGCATGATGATCTTGATCCTAACAAATCTGTTTGGGAAAACGTAACCGGCGGACTGGAAACTATTATGGTAGGTAACAAACCATTAAACTCACGTGCTTACGTATCTAAATTTAACTTTAATGGTGCCGATCAGCAGAAAAAAGTAGGCGTACTATCGGGCGGTGAGCGTAACCGGGTGCACCTTTCTATCACCCTGAAAAAAGGATCGAATGTATTGTTGCTGGATGAGCCCACCAATGATATTGACGTAAACACGCTGCGTGCACTGGAAGAGGCTTTGGAAAACTTTGGCGGCTGCGCCGTAGTGATCAGCCACGACCGCTGGTTCCTGGATCGTATCTGTACACACATCCTTGCTTTTGAAGGCAACTCGCAGGTATACTTTTTTGAAGGAAACTATTCAGATTATGAAGAGAACCGCAAAAAACGCCTGGGTGATGTAGCGCCGAAGAGGATTAAGTATAAGAAATTGACGGTGTAATATTGAAATAAGACTTACGAAGTTTTAAAAACTTAGTAAGTCTTAAACCATCCGCTCGCCATTGTTTGATATCCCGAAATGACGCGTTTTTTATTTCTCATCTTTATCGGGAACTTTTTGCCCCCAACTGAATTTAACTTCCCCGTTAATTTCCTGTCATAATGTGCAAGTCTCCCCAAAAATATACCTAACTATCAATTCCTTATATCAACTCACTAAAAAAATTCCTAACTTGCCGTTTTCTAATATTATAAACACAAAAGGCCATGACTGAGACGCTGGACATCAAGATCACCAAAACCACTCACTCCCGTTTAGCTGAAACGGATTTTGACAACTTACCATTCGGAAAAACATTTTCTGACCACATGTTTGTGGCCGATTATGCTGATGGTGAATGGAAAAACCTCCAGGTCATTCCCTACGGCGAAATTGGGCTTAGTCCGGCAATTTCTGCATTACATTACGGCCAGGCATTTTTTGAAGGTTTAAAGGCCTACAAACATGCCGATGGCAAAGTAACTATTTTCCGTCCCGATAAAAACGCTATCCGCTTTAACAAATCGGCCGAGCGTTTATGTATGCCGACACTGCCCGAAGAAATATTTTTACAAAGTATGGCAGCCGTAGTTGATATTGACCGCGACTGGGTGCCATCAAAAGCAAACCATGCGCTGTATATCCGTCCGTTCATGTTTGCTACAGACCCATACCTGGGTGTAACACCATCATCAACTTATAAATACATGGTGCTTGCAGGCCCGGTTGGCCCTTATTTTTCAAAAACACTGCGTGTAAAAATTGAAACATACTACACCCGAGCTGCCGAAGGTGGTATGGGCTTTGCAAAGGCTGCCGGCAATTATGGCAGCTCAATGCTGCCAGGCCGTAAAGCAGCGGAGGAAGGCTTTGACCAATTAATATGGACAGATGCTAAAGAGCATAAATATATTGAAGAAATGGGCGCGGCTAATGCCATGTTCCTGCTTGACGGTAAACTGATCACCGCCGAAGCTAAAGACACTATTCTGGATGGTGTAACCCGCGATACTGTAATTGCTTTAGCTAAAGAATGGGGCATTCCGGTTGAAACCCGTAAGGTTTCTGTTGCCGAAATAATTGAAGGTGCCAAAAATGGTAAACTTACAGATGCTTTTGGCGCAGGCACTGCAGCAACTATCGCCTCTGTTGGTTCTATCAGCGTTGATGGCGAGGAGTATTTCCTGAACGATCCTAAAACTCGCGAGTTTTCGCAAAAAGTATTAGCTACGCTTGATGCTGTAAAATATGGCAACGCTCCTGATACTTATGGCTGGAACTACCTGGTAGGTTAATAAATAAAAATTTAACCACAATAAAAAAAGGTGCGTCAAATGATGCACCTTTTTTATTAAAATAATATTGGATGTCATGCTGAGCCCGTCGAAGCATGGTGAACAGGGCCTCTTCGCTCGATCCTTCAACAAGCTCAGGATTACAGGCCTCTCTCCTTCTGCTCTTAAAAACTACAACCTTCCGCAGGCTTTATTCCTTCCTTGTCGACAGTTAAATAAGGCTTGCCTTTTTTAAAGCCCACTATCCAGATGGTATCAAAATCATCATCCGGCCATTGCAGGTTGCCAACTTTTAAGCCAAGAGCTTTTAATACAGGCTTTAGCTGGCTGTGTTCCCACACAATAAGGATGGTTCCTTTTTTACTGCTTAACTCCGAAGCTATGCCTTTAGCATCTTCTTCTTCAAATGCACTGTTAATAGCTAAATTGTACTTAATAGCAAAAGGTGAAATAGTTTGGAACATACGCCCCCTTGAGGTAGATTTCCCCTGATTTAACGCCGGTACATAAACACGATCGGGCAATCCAAATTTAGCCTTTAATACTTCGGGTAACTTCAGGGCCCGGTTTAATCCCGCGCAAGACAGGTTATCGCCATCAGCGGGCTTTTCTGCATGGCGGATAAAGATCAGTTTCAGATTTTTACTTTGCGCATTGGCACAAGATACCAGGCACACTGTAAACAATATGAATAAAAGGGATAAAGCTATTTTTTTCATGATAAGGATGTGATGCAGAACCCAGACACTCTTAAACTCATCACTCATCTATTCTACACTAACAGTAAGGCCTTCCTGCTGTAATATTTTACGGTATATTTCCATTTCGGTAAATGACCCCTCCAACACCGGGCATTTGCCTTCATTGTGCACTTTCCATGCTATTTTTTCAGCCTGCGCTTCGGAGTAATCCAGGTATTTCATCATGCAGTGGATCACGTGATCAAAAGTATTAAAATCATCGTTCCATAATATAAGGCGGTGAACTTCTTTAAGCCCTGCCATTAACTCCTCGAGGGTAAATGTTTCTTCCTGTGTTTCGGTTGGCATACGTAACTACAAATTTACTTAAAACAAATAATAAATGTGTTAAAATTGTGTTTAATGGGCTTAAAAATCATGTTACAATAACTCCCGACCCTAAAACCCCTAAACTCCAAAAACTCATGAAAAAGGCTTCGTCCTATTTTATTTTAGCATCCAGCATGCTCTCATTTACAGCAGGTATAACCAAAGCACAAACCGGCAAATCTGCACAAACCACCTTACAAGCACCACCTAACATTATTACTGTTGATGGCAACCTGAAAGACTGGGGCGACAGTCTGCGTTATTACAACGATGAGAAGAAGTTTTATTATACACTGGCCAATGATAAAACTACACTTTATGCGGCTATTCGCATTCCCGAACGTATGGACCAGATGAAAACCCTGCATGCCGGCATTACCTTGGGTATAGATATTCATGGCAAAAAGAAGGAAACCTTTGCTATTACCTTCCCGCTTGCCGATCCAGGCTCGGCACCTGAGTTTCCAAAGCCACAGAGCGATAACGGAGAAATTACAAAAGAAGACCGTGATGAGTTGCTGCGTGAGCGTGTTACCAAACTCCGCAACATTAAGGTAGAAGGGTTTAAAGATATTGAGGGTGATATGATAACCACCTCAAATACATACGGCATTAAAGCAGCTATTGATTATGATGCACAAGGTAATCTGGTGTATGAGCTGGCTATCCCGCTTCAGTTTTTTCATGCGGATGAAAAAGATATAGCCAAAAACGAGTGGGCCTTTAACTTTAAAATAAACGGAGTTCAACGACCGGCAGGTGCAAACGGTAGCGCGAATAGTGATCATCAGAGCGGCGGCGGAATGAGTGGCATGGGAGGTGGCGGCGGCAGAGGTGGCCGTGGCGGCGGCATGGGAGGCGGCGGTGGTCGCGGTGGCAGAGGAGGCCGTGGCGGCGGTATGGGAGGAAACAGCACAGATGGAGCATCGCATAGTGAAATGTCAAAATCATCTGATTTCTGGGAGAAGTTTTACCTGGCCAAATAGTAAAATATTTCTGTTTTTGATATGCTGTTAATATGATGATCATCCCGGAACACTTACGAAGTTTTAAAAACTTCGTAAGTGTTTAAACAGTATATAAAAGAATATCAAAATTAAAAAGTCAAAAACCCTGATCAGATTTTTGACTTCTTAATTTTGAATTTTAACTTACTCCTCCTACTCTACCTTATATTTATAAACCTGCCTGCCCAGGTTACCATCGGCATCAATACCTTCAACAACAACCCGGTAAGTACCCTTGGCATCGGCATTGAAAAACGATATAGCAGCGTTCCCCTCTTTATCAGTTATGATAGATGGTTTCCAGTATATGGTTGACCTCAGATCCTGCATTTGAGTATTTGTTTTAGGATTATCATATTGCGGCGAATAAAACTCCCTTGCCTTATAATATCCCTTGGGCGAATAAGTAACCACGCCTGGAGCATAACGGTTGTAAACAGCTCCTTCATCTCCCCTTTTGGTGGTGATCACGAGCAATCCGTTTCCTCCTCTTGATCCGTATATGGCCGTGTTACCACCCGACCTCAAAACTTCGATGCTGGCGATATCATTTACAACCAGGTTATCCAAATAATCGCCCTCCATATAAATACCATCAACTATCAGCTGCATGGCACCGCCGCCCCGGGTAGTATATGGCCTGCCGTTACGAAATATTACCCCCAGGAGCCTGCCCTGTAATATGCTTGATAAATACGGGCCACCCATATTTTCCAGATCTTTATAGGTAAGTACCTGATCGGCATTGCCGGCGCCATTTAAATTAGCCGAGTGTTTTACAGCTGTGGTACGTACATCGCGCACAACAACTTCTTTCAGTAAAATGGTATGATTGCCAACGCCATATTTTACCTGTTCATCAAATAGCTTTTTACTGTTTTGCAGATAGGCCGGGCTAACTTCATTAATATTTACCTGAATATCGGGAGCGTTTTTATTTTTACTAACA
The DNA here is from genome assembly GCF_030409325.1 of Mucilaginibacter aquaedulcis. Lineage (GTDB taxonomy): Bacteria > Bacteroidota > Bacteroidia > Sphingobacteriales > Sphingobacteriaceae > Mucilaginibacter > Mucilaginibacter aquaedulcis. The sequence goes on along the minus strand of NZ_JAUFPR010000008.1, from coordinate 420,986 downwards.
ACCTGCGGAGCAATATTATCCAGTTCAATATCCAGATTTTTCCTGTCCTTCGCCGTGCGGGCCTGTACCACAAACTTTATACTATCCCTGAAAACAAGATTACTAAAAGTAAATTTACCCTGATTATCTGATACGGTATCTAAAACAAAGGTTCCACCAGCGGTGGTAAACAAGGTAACTTTACCATTTGGAACCGGTTTACCGCCAAAGGTTTTTAAATGTCCTGTTACCTGTAACGTTTTCTCGGGTTGGTAAACAATTGGAGGGAAGGTATTATTGATCAATTGCTTCCACTCAAACCGACGGTAACCCTGGGTAAGCATCAGTACATCCAGATCGGCTTTGGTTTTTCCGTTTTCATTATTGAAATAGTAGCCAGGTTTTTCAATATAGCCTTTCAAATCTGACGTAAGCAGGGTATTTGACAGGATACTTTCTTCGGCTGTTTCATCAACAGGCACTTTTGACATATCAATAACCGAACCCGAGAAGCTACCCACCACTGGCTTATCTTCCTTATTTTTAGCATTCAGATTTATGGTAACCTTTTGCCGCGGAGCATATTGCTGACTTGCCGAAGATACGGCAACCTTAAGCTGATCATTACGCTGAATATAAACCAACCGCTCATTCAATGGTTCGCCCGATGCCGAAAATAATGTAAACTGAATAATACCCGACGGAAACTTACTTTTTGGCACAACGCCGTTAAAGGTTTTGGCACCGTCAGGACTTTTAGCTGCATAATAAATTTCGCCGCCACCCTGAGCCACCAGGGTAAGCCCACCGGCAGATGTTGCATTATGTAATATGGTACTTCCCGGGGATATTTTTACGGATAGATTATCATCATTTGAATTATCAATGCTTAATGCATAACCATTATCAACAGCAGCGGGCAAATTAAAATCCCCTGCAGAACCATCGGCATAGGTTACGTGTGCCTTATAAGTTTTCCCGATTTCGGGCTTAAGTTGAAATATGCCCATACCCAAATGAGTAGAATTAAACGTAGTAACCACTTGGTTTTGATTGTCAACAATATTCCCTTTGATATCAACACCTAAATCATCGGCCCCTACGGCTTTAAAGGCAACCTTTAAACTGGCACCGTTTACCAGATTTCCGCCCTCCGGAAAAAATTGCACATCAACCTGGTTTGATACAGCTTTTACAGCTATAACTTTGGTTGCTGTTTTTTTATTGGCCAGTTTAATGTTGGTTATAATGTGCCCGGAGCTGGCAACATTTGCCATTGGAGATATAAAAGCAACATCTATATTTCCTTTATCATTAGTAACGCCCTTACCCTTAGCAGCAGTTTTACCATTAAACTCAACCCGGTAACTTACTTCGTTGCCTGCATAAGGTTTGCCATCCAGATCACTATAATTTATGAGCGCCCTAACGTTTGGTTTTCCGTTCTGATCGCTGTAAGTGAAATTGCTTTTGGTAAATACGGTATTGCTTACACTATTAACAATGGATATGGTTTTATCAAAAAAGTAAGCATCCCCAAAATTACGCATCCAGTTGGTATAGGCTCTGATGCGGTAATTGCCTTCCTGCAGGGTATCCGGCAATGCAAAATCGCCATTTGCCAGTCCGCTCTGTAATGGAAGTTTAATACTGCGTTTTATAGAGTCGTTTTCATCAATGAGATCAACGTTTAAAATATCACTATATATAGATAGCTGGTGTTTGCTGCCAATGGTTACATAAGCCTTAAACCAGATATCGTCGCCAACGGCATAATAGGGTTTATCAAGATGGAGGTATACTTTTTCCTGCGGACGCTCGGAACGCCATTTATCAAGCTGGGCGATCAGTTTGCTTATAAAATCATCTCCGGGGCCAGTAAATCCAAAAATTGCGGTAACAACCAGGATCATGAACAAGCCGGCGGATATTTTTTTGTATTTCATGGTAATGCATTAATATTCAAGCTACACAAAATATCCAATAGGTGATGAATTTGTGTGAGGTTTTAGGTTTTTGTAAAAGTTAAATATACCACAAATCAGCCGTTGCTAAATCGCGGTTATAGAAACTATTTTGCGGTTTGACGGTGCCTAAACCATAAGGTTTAATGACATTAAAAAAAATTCCTTAAAATTTATTCTTCCACATCATGCTTTCAACCGGGCGTGTTGTGGGGTTGTTATATTTAGCGTTGTTTTTGGTATTGTACATGGTTTCAATATCGCCCTCAACTACAAAATAAATCAGCTGTCCTATGGGCATACCGGCGTAGATGCGCACAGGTTGGGCGCATGAAATTTCAAGTGTCCAGGTGTTGCAAAAGCCAACATCACCTTTACCGGCCGTGGCATGAATATCAATGCCCAAACGGCCAGTGCTTGATTTTCCTTCCAGAAAAGGCACATGACGGTGTGTTTCGGTGTACTCCATGGTAACCCCCAGATAAAGCGTATTTGGCTGTAATATAAAGCCATCTTTAGGTATCTCAAAACCATCAATCTCATTATGCAGCTTTGCATCAAGCACCCTGTCGCGATAGGTAGCCAGGTGTTTGCCCAAATGTACATCGTACGAGTTGGTACCCAGGCATTCGCGTTTAAAGGGTTCAATTATAATATGGCCTTTTTCAATTTCCTCAAGAATGCGCTTATCTGATAATATCATGCTGGGGCTAAATTATAATTAATTAAAACAATTGGCAATACAAGGTATCAAGTAATTCTGTGTTAGTATTTGATAATTAGTATCAAGTAGTTAGTATCAAGTATCACGACAGCTCCATTATATCATTTTTTAAACTTAACTACTTAATACCTGATACTAACTACTTGATACTTTATCACTAAAATATTTTAATTAAATTTATTTGACATAAGTTTGCCACCTATTTTGCAACTTTACTTATTATGGCAATAGCATACAGGCAGCGTATTGATGACGATACCGAATTTGCACTCTGGAAAATTGAAGAGGAGGCTAACGACCTGTACAACCAATTACAGCTTGACGAACAGGAAAAAGCGTATGTTGAAAAACTAAGCAATGGCAAACGTCACTTGCACTGGCTTGGCACCCGCGTACTACTGCGCAAAATGCTGCATACTGATGAATATATTGACTGCAAAGTTGATGCCCACGGTAAGCCTTACCTGGTAAATTTGCCATACCATATTTCATTAAGTCATTCTTTTGATTATGCTGCCGTGATGATCAGCAAAACCCATAAAGTGGGTATTGATATTGAACAAATTAAAGAAAAGGTGGAACGTATTGCCGGCAAATTTATGCAGGCCGACGAACTGGCCTTTATTGAAGAACAACACAGAATTGAGCAGCTATACGTTTGCTGGTGCGCTAAGGAAGCTGTTTATAAATGCAACGGGGAGAAAGAAGTATCATTTGCTGATAACATTTTTTTAGATCCGTTTAACTTTGAAACCAAAGGGCAACTCAGTGCCCATCTCCATAAAATAGATATCAGTCTTGATTATACCGTAAACTATATGCAATACGAAGATTATATGATAGGTTACGTAAAGGGACAAATGTAATGAAGAATAAAAAAGTATTTTTTCAGGACTGGGGTTTGATCGACTATCAGCAGGCCTGGGATAAACAGGAAGAACTGTTTTCTGCATCAGTAAAAACCAAACTTAATAACCGCAATTCCGAACTGGCTTATGAAGCGGCAGCCAAAACACTGGTACCAGCCGATACCTTTGAGCCTTTTACACCTGATGAAGTTTTTAACTACCTGGTATTTTGCGAACACCCGCACGTGTATACCTTAGGCAAAAGCGGCAAGCCCGAACATTTACTGCTCGACGAACAGGGATTAAAAGACAAGCATGCCGTTTACTATACCATTAATCGCGGCGGCGATATTACCTACCATGGGCCCGGGCAAATTGTATCATACCCGATACTTGACCTCGACAACTTTTTTACCGATATACACCTTTACCTGCGTAAGCTGGAAGAAGCTGTAATACTCACCCTTGCCGATTATGGCCTGCAGGCTGGCCGATACCCCGGTTACACCGGCGTTTGGTTTGATGCTGATAATGAGAAAGCCCGTAAAATATGTGCCATGGGTGTACGCTGCAGCCGCTGGGTAACCATGCATGGCCTGGCCTTTAACATCAATACCGATCTGGATTATTTTAATAATATAGTTCCCTGTGGTATAGACGATAAGGCAGTAACGTCTATGCAGAAAGAATTAGGTAAAGAAGTTGATATAAATGAGGTTAAAAAAATCCTGAAACATCATATTTCCGTACTATTTGGTATGGAGATTTTATGATGAAAGCATTCTTTTTAATTTTACTATCAATAAGCAGTCTTTCTGCTTGCTCAAAGAACATTGGTTCGATGGAATCAAACATAACTGCACCTATGCCTCAAATACCTATTGTCGACACATTAAATTACCTTGCCCTTGGCGATTCATATACCATTGGTGAATCGGTAGCTGCCAGTGAATCATTTCCGTATCAGCTTGCTGCTTTACTTCCTGGTCATAAAGTAAACACACCTACCATTATTGCCAAAACCGGGTGGACAACCGACCAGCTTGTATCTGCCATTGACAATAGTGATATTAAAGATAAAACCTATGATATTGTTACTTTGCTTATAGGTGTGAATGATCAGTATAGCCGTGGCAGTCAGGAAAACTACCGTACAAAGTTTATACAGGTTTTAAATACAGCCATCAAATTTGCCAAGGGCGATAAAACCCGGGTGTTTGTACTATCCATACCTGATTATGGAGTAACTCCATTTGCCAATGGTAAGGAAGCCATTATTGGCCCCGAGATTGATCAGTTTAATAACATCAACCGCCAGGCAAGTGCCAATGCAGGTGTCCATTATATAGATATAACACCGATATCAAAACAAGCGGCTGATAACCTAACCCTGATTGCTAACGACGGACTTCACCCATCTGCCATTATGTACCATTATTGGGTTGAACAACTTAAACCGGTTATAATCAGCCGACTTAATAAAAAATAATTTGTGAATTATATACTTTAATTAACACTCCGGCAAACTGATGGGGATGTTAATGGCCAGCCCGCCATCGGATGTTTCCTTGTATTTAGAGTTCATATCAAGCGCGGTTTGCCACATGGTTTTCACTACGGCATCTAAACTTACCTTGGCTTTTTCCGGGTTACTTTGCAAAGCAAGCTGCGACGCGGTGATGGCTTTAATAGCGCCCATGGTATTGCGCTCTATGCAGGGTATCTGCACCAGGCCGCCTATTGGGTCGCAGGTTAAGCCGAGGTGATGCTCCATAGCAATTTCGGCAGCCATCAATACCTGCCTTTGTGTGCCACCCATACATTCGGTTAAAGCTGCAGCAGCCATCGCCGATGATACGCCGATCTCGGCCTGGCAACCGCCCATAGCTGCCGATATGGTGGCACCCTTTTTAAATATGCTACCTATCTCTGATGCTGTTAACAAAAACTGGATGATCTTTTGCTCGCTGTTGCCGTCGCAAAAAGTAATGTAGTATTGCAGCACTGCCGGTATCACCCCCGCGGCACCGTTGGTGGGAGCCGTAACCACTCTGCCAAACGAGGCGTTTTCTTCATTCACAGCAAGCGCGAAACAACTAACCCAATCCAGTATATTTTTAAATCCGTCGCCGGTTTGGCGTATGGCAGCAACCCACTCCTCATAGTTGGTATAGGTACGATTGCCGATCAATTTACTATTGAGTTTAAAAGCGCGACGGGCTACGTTTAAGCCGCCAGGCAATTGGCCGGTGGTATGGCAGCCCCGGTATATACACTCCTTTAAGGCCTTGAAGATATTTAACACACCTGTGCGGGTTTCCTGCTCGCTGCGCCAGGCAAGTTCGTTCTCCATTACCACTTCCGATATTTTTAAACCGGTTTTGATACACCAATGCAGCAGGTCGGCAGCGGTATCAATAGGAAAAGGCAGATCAACCTCCTGCTTGGTTGGGCCGGTGGCCCCTTCTTTTACCACAAAGCCGCCACCGATGGAATAATAGGTTTCGGATACGGCCCTTCCGTTATTTAAAAAGGCCTGAAAAGTTACCGCATTAGGGTGAAATGGCAAGCTCTCGTTAAATAAAAACAGCAGGTCATCCACTACAGAAAAATTAATTTCCTGTTTACCTGTTAACTGTAATTTATGGGTATTAGTTATGGCCGAAATTTTGGGAACTATCTGGTCAACCTCAAAGGTTACCGGATCATCTCCGCTAAGGCCCAGGAGTATAGCTATATCTGTACCATGCCCCCTGCCGGTTTTAGCCAATGAACCGTATAATAATATCTTTACCTGTTCAACCATAGGTAACAGCCCCTGTTCTTCAAGTCCTTCAGCAAACTGCTGCGCAGCCCGCCAGGGGCCAAGTGTGTGCGAACTGGAAGGCCCTATGCCTATCTTAAACATATCAAAAACCGAAATTTGCTCTCTCTGCATCAGGTCAAAATTATAAATAAAATATCATTCGTACTTTGTAATAAAAGGACTATGTATTTAATTTTCATCCAAATATTTTATATTTTGCAGTAACAAACTAAACCGTTTACTTAAACCAAAAACCAAATGCAAAATTATGACCCTTCTTCGGCGCCATCATCTGCCGCGCTTGCAGCCATGTTTGGCGCATTTTTAATCCCTTCGCTCATTGTTGGTATTATCTCTATCATTGGGATGTGGAAAGTATTTGAAAAAGCAGGGAAACCCGGATGGGCAGCCATTATTCCGATATATAATGTTATAGTTTTACTTGAAATTGTTGGAAAACCAGTATGGTGGATAATATTATTCTTAATACCGTGCATTAATATCATATTCGGCATCTGGACACTTAATTTATTAAGCAAAAGTTTTGGCCAAAGTGAAGGCTTTACAGTTGGCCTAATATTATTGGGGTTTGTTTTTTACCCATTACTTGGCTTCGGAAATTATCAATACCTGGGCCCTGCCGGAGCTGGTGCGGGAGCAGTTGGGTTTAAACCGTTTGACCCATCAAAAGATTATAAAGATCCTTTTAATACAAACCCGCCGCAGTCTTAATGTCGTCGGGTTATCTTCAAGTGAAAATATTTTGCAGTCAGTTGAACTTTGTTCACTGGCTGCAAAATCATTTAATCCCCTGTCCATTCAAATATATAACCGGCATTGATTGCCCCGGATGCGGTTTCCAGCGATCAGTGATGGCCCTTTTTCAAGGCGATCTTCAAAAGAGTTTTGCTTTATATCCTCCGGCAATTCCTCTGCTCCTGTTTTTTGCTTATGGCATAGCTGATGCTTTTATAAAGTTAGATACCCCGACATCGGCCGTAAAGAAAACCTTATTTATGTTTGTAGGCAGTATAGTGTTGGTGAGCTATGTGGTTAAAATATGGGGCTTTTATGTCCTCTACAAAACATCAGCCTGAGCTATGATATGGCTGTAATCTTTAACAATAGTTTGCAGAAATAACATATCATTCATTTCGGCAGGAGGCGTAACATTTAAAAGTTCCTTAATACGCTTTGCCATGTTATAAACCAACATACTGTTCCGGCTTTTTATATAGTTATTGATCACTTCATTAATCAACTCTATATCCTGCTCACTTAGCCTTGCTGCCTCGTTAAAAATGGGTTGATAATCATCAGCTTCAGGCTTAAAGGCAATATTGTTCATTTTAGTGCGCGGGTTAGTACGGATAAGTGTTGTACCAGCCACCATATCACCAAGCCGTTGTGATTTGTCTGATACGGCAACACAGATCAACCCACACACACCTCCGCTTAAAGTAAAATCAACTATGCGGAACAGCCAGCGCAACAGGTATTGCCCAAACTTTGGGCGTGCACCATCAAGACTTACTACTTTAATTTTCATTATACGCTTGCCCACGCTCTGGCCTCCCATCGCGGTTTCGCACACCAGATCATAGAAGACATATAAAACACCGATGATCAGAACAACAATCCCTATCAACATATCCTGACTATGATTTATACTTCCGGATAAGCCTATAGTCATAAATGTTGTGAAAAAAATAACTACAAATATTCCTACATCAATTATATAGCCCACCATACGTTCGCCAGCTCCGGCTACCTCATAATCAATATCTATATTCTGTGAAGTGGTTATCCTTATGGTTTGCATGCAGTAAAAATATAAAGATAAATATGCTTTTTTTTGTTGATATATGTATATTTTCTAATTATTTTAAACCAATATTAAATATACCGGGTATTCATGCGCGAACCGCTTTTTGTTAAACAAAACTCCACTAAATGGACAAGCTTTGAGCAATCGCCAACTGACGACCCTGACGAACTTGCTGATCGTTTTATACAAATTACCGATGATCTGGCATATGCCAAAACCTTTTATCCTAAATCAAAAACTACGGCATATTTAAACGGTTTGGCGGCAGGGCTGCATCAATCCATCTACAAAAACAAAAGCGAGAAGAGCAACCGTTTCCTCACCTTCTGGAAATACGAATTACCATTATTGTTTAAAAGTTATCACAGGCAGCTGCTTTATTCCTTTTCGTTTTTCATGATCTTTTGCCTTATAGGGGCACTATCGGCTAAATATGATGAAAACTTTGTTCGCCTTATTATGGGTGATAATTATGTGGATATGACCAATGCCAACATACTCAAAGGCGATCCGTTTGGTGTTTACAAAAGCGGCAACGAGGTAAGCATGTTTTTTTCAATAGCGGCCAACAACATTTATGTTTCGCTGGTAACTTTTGTAAGCGGCATCATATTTACGGTGGGCTCGATTTTCTTTTTATTTCGCAACGGGTTAATGCTGGGTTCGTTTCAGTATTATTTTTTTAGTAAAGGATTGGGCATACAATCAATCCTGGTGATATGGATACACGGCACTTTAGAAATTTCCTCTATCATTATAGCAGGCGCGGCAGGCATTATTCTGGGCAACAGCATTTTATTCCCAAAAACCTTTAACCGTATGGTTTCGTTAAAAAAAGGTGCCAGAGATGGCATGAAGGTAGCTGTAGGCATTATCCCTATTTTAATTGTGGCGGCTTTTTTTGAAGGCTTTGTAACCCGGCATACAGAAATGCCCGTTTGGCTCAGCATAACAATTTTAGCATTATCGCTAATATTTATGATATGGTATGTAATTATATACCCTAACAAAATTTATAAAACAACCCAAACCTATCATGCAACCCAAAGTTGAGTTAGCCAGAATACGTGATTTTGGCGAAATTATAAACGACACCTTTCTATTTGTCAGGCAGAACTTTAAGCCTCTGCTGAAATACTTTTTTATTTTTTGCGGTATTTTTATTGCAGGCAGCATTATAAGTGCAAGTCTTATGCAACTCAAAATGGTGGGTGCCATGAGCAGCATCAGCAGTGGTACTTACAACAGGGAATACCGGCCATCCATTTTTAACTTTTTTGGTATTGAGTACGCTTTCACTATCATTTTCGCATTACTGAGCTTTGTAACTATGCAGGTTACTATTTTAAGCTATATAGCTTTATATAAGGCTAAGGATAAACAAATACCCACCTCCGAGGAAATGTGGGGATACATCAAATATTATTTTTTGCGTGTATTAGGCAGTTCCATTTTACTGAACATACTTATTGTTTTTGCATTGCTTTTTTGCATTATACCGGGCCTTTATCTTGCCCCCATATTTGCATTGATATTTCCGATCATGGTGATGGAAAACACCAGCTTTGGATATGCCTTTAACCGTTCGTTTTATTTGATCAAAGAAAACTGGTGGGTAACCTTTGGTTCGCTTATAGTGATATGGATAATTTTTTATGTGTGTATGATGGTAATTACTATCCCGGCAACTATCATTAACACCATGAGCTTGGTTTTGCATTATTCATTTTCAAAACCGGCCGCTGTAGCAACAGCTGTCCTTCAGCATGCCTGTCAAATATTCACGGTGTTACCTATAACCACTTTGTGCCTCTGTTACTTCAATTTAACAGAAAGTAAGGATGGCACAAGCTTGTTAGATAAAATAAATAAGATGAGCACCACAAACCCTGATACCGATTTACCGCCCGAACAATATTAATGATGCCGCGCCTGCTTTGTATTATTCTTTTTGTATTGTCTGTTCATTCAGTGCAAGCCATTGTGGTGGATAAACCCGCAAAACATACTACGCCATTAATACTTAAAACAGATAGCTCAACAGTAGCTGTGCGTTATTTAGACAGCACTTCATTAAAAGCCTATACCACGCTACCCGAATTTCAATATAAGGATGATCTGCAAAAAGATCCGTCCTGGTGGACTCGCTTTTGGGCCTGGTTCTGGAATCTGTTTAAACCCATCAAAATCAATAAGCACGATCCCAGTCCTTTTCTAAAAATATTACTCAATGTGTTTAAGTATTTGATTATTGCCTTGGGCATAGCTACCGTGTTTTTTATGGTGCTTAAACTGGCTGGTATTAATATGCTGAATATTTTCAGGCGAAAACCGACGTTGGCAGGCTTGCCATTTACCGAGTTATTAGAGGATATTCATGATATTGACTTTGATAGTGAAACCGAAAAAGCTATAACGCAACATAATTACCGTTTGGCTGTTCGGTTGCTTTATCTAAAATGTCTTAAACAACTCAGCGATGCCGATTTAATAAAATGGCAGATCGACAAAACAAATAACGCCTACATCAACGAACTTACTGATAGCGAAAAACGGCAATTTTTTAAAACCTTAACCCTCCAGTTTGAATATATCTGGTACGGCGAATTTCCTATTGATGCCCCGGTTTTTAAAAAGATAAGCACTTTGTTTCAGGATTTTAACAAGAGCATAGCATGAAAGATTTCAAGATCTATATCACTATTGCCAGCTTGTTAATTATTGGTTACTTGGTTGCACAATACAATAAGCCCGCACCGGCTAACTGGCTGCCTACCCTGGCTTATCATGACAAAATTCCTTTTGGAACGTTCATTTTACATGACCAGTTAAACCAAATATTTCCCGGGGCAGCTATCGTAAACACCAATAAGTCTGTTTATAATGCATTTCATAATAAAGGCCTGCATAATGGCAATTACATGATCATTGCCAAAAAGATAAGCCTTAACAAGTTTGATACAGATGAGCTATTAAAATACATTAATGCGGGCAACTCGGTTTTCATGTCGGCATTTGAGTGGCAGGGTTACCTTGCCGACTCACTGAAAATTGATACGCGTGAAGCTTATTCAAAAAAGAATGTGTCACTCAATTTTGTCAGCAGCCAATTAAAAGCACAACACAATTACTCATTTAGCCGCGATATTGTAACCCAATATTTTAGCGGGCTTGACAAAGCAATGGCTACCGCAATAAGTAAAAACGATGCTGATCAGTGTACATTGTTAAGCTATAAATTTGGCAAGGGCAGCCTTTACCTGTGTGCCACACCCGAGGTATTTACCAATTATAGCCTGCTTACCCAACAGGGTGCCGATTATGCGGCTAAAGCATTATCATACATGCCCAACGCCAATTATGTTTATTGGGATCAATATCAAAATGGCGATATTCCGGAAGATGAATCACCGCTGCGGGTATTTTTCGGCAACGCGAGTTTACAATGGGCTTATTACCTGAGCCTGTTCAGTATGGTAATATTTATCATTTATGAGGCAAAACGCAGGCAACGAATCATCCCGGTGATAGAACCCCTACAAAACTCGACAGTTGATTTTGTGACCGTTGTTGGCCAGGTTTATTACGAAAAACGCAACAACAGCAATATCGCGCATAAAAAAATAACTTATCTGTTAGAGCATCTGCGCGAGCATTACCGTTTAAAAACCAGTAAGCTCGATTACGAGTTTATTAGGCTTTTATCTCAGAAAACGGGCATCGACAGGCAGTTTGCTGACGATCTGATCAATGTTGTCAATTACATCAGCGTTCAGCAGCAGGTAACAGATATGGAATTAATAAACCTTAATAAACTGATAGAAAAGTTTTACAGCCAATCCGGATATAATGGAAAATGAAAATTTTGAACAAAGAACCGATCTGAGCAAACTAAGCGCCGCGGTTGATCAAATTAAAAACACACTTGCCCGCATCATTGTAGGGCAGCAGGAATCTATCGACCTGCTGATTGCCGGTATACTCGCCGACGGGCATATCCTGATAGAAGGTGTACCCGGAGTTGCCAAAACACTTACTGCCAAACTCCTGTCAAAAGCTATTGATGCCCAATACTCGCGCATACAATTTACACCCGATCTGATGCCTTCTGATATACTGGGTACATCGGTATTTAATCCTAAAAGTACCGAATTTAAATTTAAGCGTGGGCCAATTTTCGGCAACATTATATTGATTGATGAAATTAATCGTGCTCCGGCTAAAACGCAGTCGGCATTATTTGAGGTGATGGAGGAGCGCCAGATTACCATTGACGGCCAAACCTACAAAATGCAGGAACCTTTTACCGTACTGGCTACCCAAAACCCTGTGGAGCAGGAAGGAACTTATCGCCTGCCCGAGGCCCAGTTAGATAGGTTTTTATTCAAGATAGAGATCAAGTATCCGTCGCTTGCAGAAGAAATAACAATTTTAACGCAGCAACATCAGCAAAAAACAACAGATCAGCTCAGCGATATTTCACCTGTTTTATCCGCTGACGATATTATTGCTCTGCGCCAGCAGGTACGCACACTTCATGTTGAAGCAAAACTACTGGAGTTTGCTGCCAAAATTATTTACGAAACCCGTAATCATAAATCATTATTCCTGGGTGGGTCGCCGCGGGCATCGCTGGCGTTAATTAATGCGGCCAAGGCGCTGGCTGCAATAAGAGGGCGTGACTTTGTAACACCTGACGACATTATTTATATAGCTGCTCCCGTATTAAGGCATCGTATTATGCTTACTCCTGATAAAGAGATGGAGGGCGTAAGCCCTGACGACGTGGTAGCTCAAATTATACAGAAAATTGAAGTACCCAGATAATACACCTCTGTGAAAAATATAGTCAGCCTGTTTTATAAAAATCTCTTTTTAACCAACCGTTTATTTGGCGGCCTGGCTGGCTGTGTGGTGCTTTTTATATTGTCGTTCTTCTTTCCCTGGCTGGGTATCATCCCCCAACTTGTTTTTTGGTCACTGATTGCGGTAATGTTGATTGATATTATCTTATTATATAAAACCCCAAAAGGTGTATTTGCCAAACGGCACGCTCCTGAGCGGCTAAGCAACAGCGATGACAATGAACTGGGTATTTATATTGAAAGCTCTTATACATTTCCTATAAGTGCAGGCATTATTGATGAAATACCTTTCCAGTTTCAAAAACGGGATATATGGTTTAGAACTAACCTAAAACCGCGCGAACGCAAGCTCATCAATTATCTGCTGCGCCCAACCCGCAGGGGCGAATACGAGTTTGGCGATATCAGGGTTTACATTAAATCTCCATTAGGGCTTATCAGGCGTCGCTATAATTTTGAACAGACCGAAACACTACCTGTTTATCCCTCGTTTCTGCAAATGCGTAAGTATGAGCTGATGGCCATCTCCAACAGGCTAACCGATATTGGCATTAAGAAAATACGCCGCATTGGACATAGTATGGAATTTGAGCAGGTTAAAAACTATGTTGCCGGCGATGATTACCGTACCATAAACTGGAAGGCTACTGCAAGGCAAGGCAGCTTAATGGTAAACTCCTATGTTGATGAAAAATCGCAGCAGGTATACTGTATCATTGATAAATCAAGGGTAATGAAGATGCCTTTTGAGGGATTAAGTTTATTGGATTATGCTATAAATGCCAGCCTCGTGTTATCAAACGTAGCATTGTTAAAAGAAGACAAAGCCGGGCTGATCACTATATCTGAAAAATTGGGGGCAGTAGTACCAGCCGATAGGCGTCCCGCGCATTTGAATAAGATACTGGAGGTTTTATATAAGGAAAAAACCAGGTATCTGGAAACTAATATGGAGCTCCTGTACAGTACCGTTCGCAAGGTGATCAAACAACGCAGCCTTGTTGTATTTTTTACCAATTACGAAAGCATGAACGCCCTGCAACGGCAGCTTCCTTATTTAAAAAGGTTGGTTAAATACCACCTGCTCCTGGTGGTGTTTTTTGAAAATACCGAGTTAAAAACACTAAGCGAACAACCTGCGACAGATGTGGAGGGCATCTACATTAAAACTATAGCCGAAAAATTTGCCTATGATAAAAAGCTCATAGTAAAAGAGCTTGCAAAATATGGCATCCAGTCAATTTTAACCAGCCCGCAAAACCTTACTGTGAATACTATTAACCGTTACCTGGAGATCAAGGCTAAGCAGAAGATATAATTTACAGCGATAATAAAAGGTCTTGCTTCCTCTTCCCCTATCCTGCTTTAGGGAAATTGATGCCTGCAGTTGCAAGGTCTTTTATAATTTTTTCCTGAAGGGCAATTTTTACGGTTAAAAAGTTAGAAGGATTAACCCACACATTTACCAAAAACCGAATAGAATCAATCTCTAAACTGCTGATACCAATGCGCGAGGCCGGAGTTTTCAGCACGTTCCCCGTTGTATCAATGGCATTTTGTATTATAGTTTTTACCTGTTCAATATCGTTGGCATAAGCAACCTTTACGTCAAAATCCAACCGGCGTTTACCCTCACGGGTAACATTAACTATAACCTCATTAAATAATTTACCATTAGGGATGATAACGGTTTTGTTATCAGCTGTAAGCAACACCGTATAAAAAATTTGTATAGAAGTTACCTTACCATCCTGCCCCTGTGCTATAATGCTATCGTCGAGTTCAAAGGGTTTTAGTAAAAGTATCAAAACACCACCTGCGAAGTTTTGGAAAGTGCCTGACAGGGCCAAGCCTGCCGCCACACTAAAGGCACCAATAATGGTGGTAAATATGGTCATCTCCAACCCTATGATATTCATTACCCAAATAATGAGCAATACATACAGGGTGGTAATACTAAGACTTAAAAAGAAGGGTTGTAATGATGAGTGTATGCCTCTTTTGAGCATCCGGTTGCGAAGCCGGGTACGCAGGAATCTTATTACCCAAAGGCCTATAAAAAATATGATTATTCCACCAATATACTTGGGGCCGTGATCAAGCAGCCAGGTATGGAAATCTTTATAAAAGTCCTCTACTTTATACATACTCTTATCTTTCATAAACGATGAAAGCAAAAGTAAATTTATTTACCGTAAATGGTAACAAAAAGTTCCGGGCCTTTTATCAGTACCCAATCAACTATGGTACTGCGCACTAATTTTGATGTTTGAACTATGATTTTCATGGTATTGAACCTATTCAAATGCTATGCCTAAAAACTTAGCTTTAACATTTGTTATGCAAAAATACACATACATGTTACCTTAAATATTAAAAATTAATCAAATGATTAATTAATGACTATCCGTTTACGTTTACATGACTATGAGCCTGTATAAAAACAAAATCCCTGTCTGGAAAACCAGACAGGGATTTGTATTATTTAAAAGCATTAAGCTTGTGATAATTACATCATGCCGCCCATGCCGCCGCCGCCCATTGGTGGGCCACCAGCTGGAGCATCTTCAGGATCATCAGCCAATACAACTTCTGTTGTTAACAACATAGCTGCAATTGAAGCTGCGTTCTCTAAAGCTACACGACCAACTTTAGTTGGATCGATAACGCCTGCACCAATCAGGTTTTCGTATTTATCGGTACGTGCATTGTAACCAAAGTCGGCAGTGCCTTCTTTAACTTTTTGCACTACGATTGAACCTTCGATACCTGCGTTTTCGCAGATCTGACGTAAAGGCTCTTCGATAGCACGACGGATGATCTGGATACCAGTGTTCTCATCTTCGTTATCACCTTTAAGATCAGTTAAAGCAGCTACCGCGCGGATGAAGGCAACGCCACCACCTGCAACAATACCTTCTTCAACAGCAGCACGTGTTGCGTGTAAAGCATCATCAACACGGTCTTTTTTCTCTTTCATTTCAACTTCTGTAGCAGCACCTACGTACAATACAGCAACACCGCCAGATAATTTGGCTAAACGCTCTTGTAATTTTTCGCGGTCATAATCAGAAGTAGTTGATTCGATCTGAGATTTGATCTGGCTTACACGGCCTTTGATCTCATCGGCAGAACCTGCACCATTGATAACAGTAGTGTTGTCTTTGTCGATAACGATTTTCTCAGCAGTACCTAAGTAAGAAAGGTCAGCATTTTCTAATTTGTAACCTCTTTCTTCAGAAATTAAAGTACCACCAGTCAGGATAGCGATATCCTCTAACATTGCTTTACGACGATCACCAAAGCCTGGAGCTTTAACAGCAGCAACTTTCAGTGAACCGCGGATCTTGTTAACTACTAATGTAGCTAATGCTTCGCCATCAAGGTCTTCAGCAATGATCAACAATGGTTTGCCAGTTTGTACTTGTTTTTCAAGGATAGGAAGTAATTCTTTCATCGAAGAGATCTTTTTATCATAGATCAGGATGTAAGGATTTTCTAATTCTACTTCCATTTTGTCAGCATTGGTAACAAAGTAAGGAGAAAGGTAACCACGGTCAAACTGCATACCTTCAACAGTTCTAACTTCAGTTTCAGTACCTTTAGCTTCTTCAACAGTGATAACACCGTCTTTACCAACTTTAGCCATAGCTTCAGCAATTAATGAACCGATAACCTCGTCATTGTTAGCAGAAATTGAAGCTACTTGTTTTATTTTGTTATTGTCTTCACCAACAGTTTGTGACTGGCTTTGCAGATTTTTAACAACCTCAGCAACAGCTTTGTCAATACCGCGTTTCAGATCCATTGGGTTAGCACCAGCTGCAACGTTTTTAATACCAGCAGTTACAATAGCCTGAGCTAAAACGGTAGCAGTAGTAGTACCATCACCTGCAATATCAGCAGTTTTTGATGCAACTTCTTTAACCATTTGAGCACCCATGTTTTCTAAAGCATCTTTCAGTTCGATCTCTTTAGCAACAGTTACACCGTCTTTAGTGATAGCCGGAGAACCGAATTTTTTATCAATAATTACGTTTCTGCCTTTAGGACCTAATGTTACTTTAACTGCATTAGCTAAAATATCAACACCGCGTTTTAGGGCGTCGCGTGCTTCCACATTGTATTTAACTTGTTTTGCCATTTTTTTTGTTATTGAATTATCGAGTTATCGAATTAGTTATTTTAATTCTCAACAGCTCAATAATTAAGTTTTTAGATTTTTAATTGATCTCTTTTTGATTTAATGATGTAGAATAACTCCGCATCTGTTAAATCAATAATTCACTAATTAGTTACAGTACCGCGTAAATATCAGATTCGCGCATAATTAAATACTCTTTACCTTCATAAGTAATTTCGGTACCTGCGTATTTTCCATATAAAACCTGGTCACCAACTTTTACAGTTAAAGGCTCATCTACTTTACCATCGCCTACGGCAACAATAGTTCCACGCTGAGGTTTTTCTTTAGCGGTATCCGGGATAATAATTCCCGAAGCGGTCTTCTCTTCGGCAGCTGCAGCTTCCACCACAACTCTGTCTCCGATTGGTTTAATGTTTAATGACATAGTTATATCTGTTTATTTTATTTAAGTTTCATGTGGCATTCCTCATCAATTATGCCAAGCAAACGTAATGGCAAATATTGACAGGTTAAACTGTTGTAATGTCAGCTAAAAGTTATTTTGATTTTTAAGCTTAACAATATTTTAATACGTCCAGTGCCATCATGGCAGTTGGCATATTTAACAAAAAAGGCTTTGGAAAGCATTCCAAAGCCTTTTTTTATACTCTTCAAATTGATAATTACTTAGCCGGTTTATCAGCAGGTTTGCTTGCAGGAGCAGTTGGTACTGTAAGCGGTGCACTTGCAGGAGCTGATGGTTTTGAAGCTTTTTCAATTTGGTTACGCAAAGCAGGGTTATCGCTGCTTTCGCCGCCGCCTTTAACAGCAACGTTAATAGCCAATGATAAAACCATAACGCTTATAGCCAATACCCAAGTACCTTTTTCTAAAAAGTCGCCTGTTTTTTGAACACCCATGAGTTGTGATGAGCTTGAAAAATTTGATGACAAGCCTCCGCCTTTAGGGTTCTGGATCAGAACGATAAGCCCTAAAAGGATACAAGCGATAACTGTAATGATGATTAAAACTAAATACATTTCTTTATATTAATTGGTTTTCTTTTCTAACTGCTCAATTTGGATGGCAAAGTAACGGCTTTTTTCCGGGAATTTCAACATCAATTTTTTATAGGTAGCAATTGCTTTATGATAAAGCATCTGATCGGCATATATCTGCGCCAGTGTTTCGCTTACCAGTTCATTCCTGTCTTCAGAGCTTTTCTTGGCCTTATTTTCATTATCTAATTTATCTATAGCAGGCGGGCGTATCTGTGGCTCCTCCTGTATAAATCTTTCAATAATAATATCTTCTTTCCGTCTTATTTCAGGAACATCACTTTGAGGCGTTTTTTCAAGATCCTCTAATGATCTTACATGAAAAATATTTTCAAAGTATTGCTGTTGCAAAGCATCTGAAGCCTGCTCTTTCAGCTCCGCTGCCTGGGCCTGACCCGGAACTACCGGTGCCGGTGCAGCTAACTGCGGACTTGCATAAGGCTGATAAGTAGCCGCATACTCACGACGCGTTTTATCAAGCCACCACATAAAAGTATAAGGCATTTTTTCATCATTATACTTAGATACGTCCTGGCTTTCAGCGTTGTTATCAATCTGAGCTCCTTGCGTGTATGTAACCTCAGTTTCTGCCGGAGTGGCTTCTTCTTTGGTTTCTGCATTATTTTTTTGATCGGCTGCCGAGTTGTCAAACACAAAGTAATCAGTGCCGGCTATGCTTCCAATGATCCAATCTTCTGATTCAAGGTTAATATCCGGTTCACTTATCTTGTCTTTTTCTTCATTAACCGGGTTGGCAGTATTATCTTCTGTTTGCTGAACATCGTGCCCTGAAAAGCTGATATCTTCAATACCAACAATTTCATCATATACATCATCTTCAATATTGTGTTCAGGCTGCTCCGAAACTACCGAATCATTCCTGCTCTGGTCATCATGATCAACAATGATATCTTCAGCATTTAGTGCTTGAACCGGTTCGGTTTCACTTTCGACTGAAGATTCAATTACCGGTGCTTCTGTTTCTGTTATTTCAGATACAGCACCAATATTGAAGTAATTTTCGCTTGCATTTGTGTCAGTTTCATTAACAGCTATAGTATTTGAAACCGGTGCATGCCCTACAATTTGATCGGGAGATACGATAGCCAGGCTATCAATATCATTAATAAGCTTGTATAATGAATGAGGTTCAAAATAGGCGGCAGCAGTTTGTTTTAATTCTTCATCGCGGTTTGCATGGGCCAGCAGGGCATGCAGCATGCCACTTTGCGGAAACTCATTTACAAGTTGCTGCAAATCATTGCTGTACATTTGCCCGGTATTGGCCGGGTTAGCCAGCAATTCCAGTAATATTTCGTTCTGCCTGTTATTCAAATCTTGATCCACGTGGTTGAAAGTACGAATTGCCTACCAATTAGAAAAGGCCTTGTTAAAAATATCTTCGGTTAACTGCTTTGTGATCTCCTGTATCAGATTTTGTTCCTGCGAGGCGATATCCCCTCTGAAGTTGGCAAACCTTGTAAAAGATTCATCAAAATTGATCTTCTTATCAGCGTCATAAACAAATTTCACCTTCACCGTAATACTTAGCCTGTTAGCATCGGCAATAGGTGCCACGTTGTTGGCTACCGCCTCAATAGATACGGGAGCAATGCTATAACCTGTAATACTGCCCGACATGGTGGCATCGGCCTCACCCCGGCTAATACTCAAACGGCTCTGCGTACGGATCCTGTCTTTCAGGGCCTCGGTAAATGTTTGGCTCAGGTTGTTAACTACAAGCGGTGCCGTGTTTTCAAAAAACTGCACGTTGATGGTTTTCAACGCCGGCGGAATCGAAGCGTTTTTGAGGGTATAACAGGATGATAAAAATAAACTTAATGAACAAACAATGATAACCCCTAATACTTTTTTCATTAATTATAAGTTTAGCTCTTTTATTTTCCTGTATAATGTTCTTTCTGATATACCCAGCTCGTTGGCTGCCAGCTTACGTTTTCCTTTATGCTTTTTCAAAGCCTTACGTATCAGATCCGATTCCTTTTCAATCAACGATAGCGATTCCTCTACCTCTTCGGCCTCGTGCGTTATATTGTATGAATCAACATTGGCATTGTTTGCATTGTTGTTGGTATTGGTATTAACGGGCTGTTGCAAAGTAAATTGCGTTTCTGGGTTACCGGGTAGTTCAATATCCCGGTACAACTGATTAAGCGTTTGTGAATGATTGCTGTAATTAGCAGCCACACCACCATGTTCAATAATATCAGCTACCAGTTTTTTTAACTCCACCATATCCCTTTTCATATCAAACAGCACTTTATAAAGGATATCCCTTTCAGAAAAATCCTCTTTAGGCTGATTGTCCAAACGCATAGGCAAATTACGATTGCCAGTTTCATGTGGAATATAGGTAAGCAATGTTTGTGCGGTAATAATACGGTCTCGCTCCAGAACGGCCAGTTGTTCGGCCATATTTTTTAGCTGCCTTACGTTACCCGGCCACGAGTAATTAATTAATACCTGCTGAGCCTCGTCGTCCAACTGAATAGGCGGTGTACGGTATTTGTCAGTAAAGTCAGATGTAAACTTTCTGAAAAGCAGGTAAACATCCTCTTTCCTGTCGCGCAAAGGAGGTATCTTTAACGGAACAGTATTTAAACGATAGTACAGGTCTTCCCTGAATTTTCCACTTTTTACGGCATCATATACATCAACATTGGTAGCAGCTATAACGCGTACGTTTGTTTTTTCAACTTTTGATGAACCTACCTTTATATATTGCCCCGATTCCAGTACACGCAACAAACGCGCCTGTGTACCCAGCGGCATTTCGGCTATCTCATCTAAAAAGATGGTACCACCGTTTACGGTTTCAAAGTAGCCTTTACGCTCGCCTACTGCGCCGGTATAGGCACCTTTCTCATGTCCGAATAACTCAGAATCGATAGTACCTTCCGGGATGGCGCCGCAGTTTACCGCAATAAACGGCCCGTGTTTACGAGGACTCATCTGGTGGATGATATGCGAAAACACCTCCTTACCACTACCACTTTCACCTGTAATCAGTACCGAAATATCGGTAGGCGAAACCTGGTTGGCAATATTTATAGCCCGGTTAAGCAACGGCGAATTGCCGATGATACCAAAACGCTGTTTAATTTCTTGTATGTCCATAATAAGATAGAGTCAAGATATTAGAGTCAAGAATCAAGAGATTGTTTCGGATTTCAGTACGTGCTCTCTAAATGCAAAAACCATTTTTTGAACCTCCGCTACAGCCTCCATACAATCCCTTAATTTATTAATCGACCCATAGTTTCTACGCTCACATATTAATAATTGTGTTTCAAGTTCAAAAGATGATGATATAGATATTGATAAAAACTCAGCAAAATGCTTATTTGTATTTTTTCCTGAGCCTTCAGCTATATTTGAAGGGATTGAACACGAACTTCTGTTTATTTGATCTATCAAATTATACCGTTCATTTACTGGTAGATCTTTGCTAAAGTCAAATATTAAATCAGTCAAATCCATTGCTTTTTGCCATACTTTTAAATTCTTAAAATTATGCCGCATTCAATTCCTATCTTATCTCTTGATTCTTTTCTCTTGTTTCTAACTAAACCACTTTTCCTATCAAAGTAGCCGAAGTTGATCTTTCAATCAGCACGTTCACATATTCGCCGGGCTTGTAGTTTTCACCAACCGGGAATATCACCATGGCATTCTGATCGCTGCGGCCACAATAATCTTTATCTGATTTTTTAGAGTACCCTTCTATCAATACCTTTTCAACTTTGCCTATACGGGCCTGCATCCGGTAAAAAGAATACTCCTGCTGTTTGGCCACAATTTGTGCCAGGCGGTTTTGCTTTACTTCTTCAGGTATATCATCCTTATAACGTTTGGCTGCTAAAGTGCCGGGCCTTTCGCTATATTTAAACATGTAGGCAAAATCATATTTCACGTAATCCATCATGGATACAGAATCATTATGCTCCTCATCGGTTTCACTGCAAAAACCGGTTATCATATCGGTTGATATGGCACAATCCGGAATAATACGGCGAATAGCATCTATCCTGTTAATGTACCATTCGCGGTCATACGTACGGTTCATCATTTCCAGTATGCGGCTGTTGCCTGATTGTACCGGCAGGTGAATGTAGTTGCAAATATTTTCGTAATTACTAATGGTATATAATACATCGTCGGTTATATCCTTTGGATGCGAGGTTGAAAACCTCACCCGCAAATCAGGATTGATCAGGGCCACCATCTCTAACAGGTTAGCGAAATTAGTGACAGAAGCCTCACCTGGATTCTCTCCAGAGGTAAGTACTTGTTCTGAACTTGAAGTCTCAGCCTCAGAGCCTGCTTTCCATTTATACGAATCCACATTTTGCCCTAACAGGGTAACCTCGCGATAGCCTTTGTTAAACAGATCTGTACATTCAGCAACTATTGATTGCGGATCACGGCTGCGTTCGCGGCCGCGGGTAAATGGCACTACGCAAAACGAGCACATATTATCGCATCCGCGCATGATAGATACAAACGCGTTAATACCATTACTGTTTAAGCGTACGGGGCTAATATCCGCGTAAGTTTCCTCACGGGATAGCAATACGTTCACCGCCTTTTGGCCGCTATCAACCTGGTCTATCAAATTAGGCAGATCACGATATGCATCCGGGCCAACAACTACGTCAACCAGCTTTTCTTCTTCTAAAAATTTTGATTTTAAACGCTCGGCCATGCAACCCAGTACACCTACTACCAATCCCGGGTTTTTAACCTTCGAAATCGTAAATTCCTTTAAACGGTTACGCACGCGCTGCTCCGCGTTTTCGCGAATGGAGCAGGTATTTATAAAAATAACATCAGCTATATTATGATCGGTAGTGGTTTCAAAACCTTGCTCCGATAATATTGACGCAACAATTTCACTGTCTGAAAAATTCATGGCGCAACCATAACTTTCAATATAAAGTTTGCGGCCATTGTTTTTACCGGTCACAGGCTCCAAAACTAAAGCCTCGCCCTGCCTGCTCTCATCGTGTGTTTTATCCGGGATAACCAAATCCATCATTCATTCAAAAATTAGTTTGCAAAAATACATAAAATTTAAATACCCAAATGACATATTGGCAGCATTTAACAAAATCAAAGTTTTATTGTTATATTCCTGAACTAATATCAATTGTTTACCAAAGCGCATGAGTATAGTAACAAACCGGCTTAAAAAGGCGTTAAACCTAAACAACAATTATAACAATAAGAAAACGAACCGGTAAATGGAGCTTAAGTTTTTAAAGCATAGGTGGCAAAAAATATTTTTCAAATTTTTACTGATCCCCTTCATAATTATTCTGCTCCTTGCTTTGGTCATTAACCAATACTGGTCGCCAATTTTAGCCAGTAAGGTACATGATGTTGTTTTAAACAGCAGCGATGGTTTATACAAGGTTGATTTTTCTGACGCCGAACTACATGTGCTTGAGGGTAAAATAACACTATATAACATCACACTGCAACCCGATACAGATGTTTATAAGCAGAAAAAGAAACAACATCTTGCGCCTAACAATCTGGTTGAGCTTAGGGTGAAAAAGTTAGTGCTGCTGAATATACACCCGCTAAGTTTATATTTCAGGCATAAGCTCAACATAGGGCGGGTAATTTTAAATGAGCCCGAAGTAAACATAAGCTATCAGCTTAACCATACTAAGGATACTGTAGTAAAAGACCATCGTACAGCATGGCAAAAAATCTCGAAAAGCCTGAAGTCAATCCACATTGGCCAAATATTACTGAACGATGTAAAGTTGAAATACCAGGACTATTCGGGCAATAAGGTAGTTATATCCGAATTAAAGGAGATGAACCTGAATGCGACCGACCTGCTCATTGATTCGCTGACGCAAACAGACCATTCACGATTGCTTTATTGCAAAGATATTATCACCGAACTAAATAATTACACCGGAAAAACACCCAGCGGGCTTTACACTTATAAAATTAAATACCTCAAGCTTTCAACCCTAACCTCAAAATTAAACATCGAGGGACTGCATTTGGAGCCTGCTCAAACAGGTGTGTTTTTTAATAAAAGCCAGCATGATCGTTTCGGGCTAAATATTGATACCTTACAGCTTAACCATTTCGATTTTTTAAACTATCACAAATACCGGCGGTTAAACGCTGCAAGCCTGGAACTAAGCGGGGGCATATTGAGGGTATTCAGTAACCCTTACGGCAAAAAAGATTCTACAGTTAATCGTGTAAATACCTTCCCCCCTATGATGATTCACCAGATAGGGACCGATATGCGGATAGATACCGTTCGTATCCGTAATTTTGATGTAGAATACTCAGAACTCAATAAAAAATCAAATCAAATAGGCACCCTTACCTTCAATAATACAAGGGGATATTTCTATAATTTAACCAACGATAGCGAGGCCCTTGCCAAAAATAATATGGCAACAGTACAGCTTACCACCTACTTCATGAACCGTGGTCGCCTCGATGTGCAGTTTAATTTTAATTTAACTGATAAAAACGCAGCTTTTACATACAAGGGAGCTTTGGGCCCAATGGATCTGGAAGTACTTAACCCGGCTATTATGCCACTGGCCATGGTTAAAGCATCATCGGGCACGGTTAAGCAATTAAGCTTCGATATTCAGGCCAATAGTAAAGTATTTAAGGGTAAGGTGGGCTTTTTATATAATGACCTTAAAGTAAACATATTTCAGGCCGATACGGTTAACGACCGTTTGAAAAAACGTTCCATCATGTCCATATTCGCGAATTTATTTGTTATTGAGCACAACAATCCGGATACTATTGGCGATGCGCCTCGAATTGCAAATGTGATCTATTCCCGCCCCAAAGACTCGCCGTTTTTTAAAACCATGTGGAAAACACTGCTCGAAGGCATAAAACCATGTGTTGGCTTTGATGATAAAAAACAAAAAGAAACCAAACACCGAATTGAAGAGCATCAACAAAACAAAAAAGACCGCCTGAGCAAAAAAGCCGAACGAAAAAAAAGAAAAGCTGAACGCAAAAAGGAAAAAGAACTAAAAAACGCCCAACGCCGTTTACAAATGGCTACTGCAGCAGAAGTTTAAGGTTGATACCAAAATTGGTGAATGCCGTATTAAAGGTTTGCGAGGTATATGGCCTTGTTAAGTTTGAATCATAAAACAAATTCAGGTTAAAACGTTGGTTGATCACGTAATCAACTGACGGCCGCACGGTGATGTTTTGCGCTCCTGATGATATTTCGGCATCTTCCACATCGGCACGATATATCAGCGTTTTATTATCACGCAGTGAAAAATCAAGCTTAAAGTTAACATCATTGTCTTTACCCGGGCCACCTAACCACCCAAAAGGGAAATGGAAATTTTTGGTATGGTAACCAAAACCAAAAACAATTATCCGCTCATTTTGCTGAGCCAGCTGGCTATTAAGCATACTCAGGCTCAAAGCCCTGCTCTGCCTGTATTCTAAATTAGTGGTCATGCTGTTCTTGAACCTCACACTTGCGCCAAGCAAGGGTACAAACTGTTCAAAAATTGTAACCTGCGAAAACTGGTATAACGGCAAAAAGTCGTTGTTCAAATCCCTTGAATTAGCAGCGCCATTGGCTTCCTGGTATTGCAGCAGTGAGGTAAATCCGTTTACGTTATAGGATGAACGATAGCCATGACTCAGATCAAATGAATCAAAAATATCCTGTAAAAATGGTATTTTACCTAAACCGTTATAAGTGATCTGCCAGTTAGGAATTGGTATGGTTGGGAATTGACTAAGATTGCTGCTTGATGCCTTTTTACCGGTATACGCAGCCAGGAAAGCAGGAACAAGTACGTTCTGCGAGTTTGGACCATAACCATCTGCATACCCATCTGTACTTCCTGATGAATTTGGATTTAACGCGCCCAGCCTTTGCGAAATAATGGCTCGATTATCCAAAAGCTTCTGGTATACCGGCGAGGTATTATTTACACCCGTACTTTTTTTGAATGCCGTAGCAATTGTTAAAAAGGATATGCTGTAGTTACCGGTAGTTACAGGGCTAAGAGTTTCAATATTGTTAGTTGTTGGCAGGTATTTAAAGTTAGCCTGGTAATTACGATCCTGGGTTTTAAAGGCGATCAGCTCAATACGGAGATCTTTAATAGGTTCAATAATCCCCCTGAAGTGCATGTCTTCGTTAAGCGTAGTAACATACAATTGGTTTTGGAGGGTATCACGGGTTATCCAGCCATTGGTTACTGCCTTGGCTCTGATATCTGCCTGGCTGCCCAATAAGAACCCTAAGCCCGGAGCGCCGTAATTAGCATCCGATCCAAAAAAGCCCGATTGCGGCAAATAACCCGGTAAAAATATACCTTGGGTACGGGTATAGGTTCCGCTTAAGTTTTTAATACTTGTTAATAAGTTAATGAGAAAATTACTATCCTTTGAATTAGGGTTGTTGGCTTTACGTATAAACGGGAACTTATTATAAAGCGCAATCATATTCAGGGTTGGGTTTATTTGTATAGCCCTTGAGTTTTGAATACTATTACCAACATCATACGATGGATCATCTATAGCAAAAAGCGGTTGGGTTTGCCAGTTAAAGTGCGCGCTGTACCTGGCCACTACGGCTGCCCAATCCATACCCGGAATTTTGTTAAGAGGCACCGTGTAGTTAAAGTTGATAGTGTGATTATAGTTGGTGGTACGGCCAAGCTTTTTAAGGTTATCCCAAAGGGTATCGCGTTTTAAACCGTTTAACCGGCCGGCTGGCTCATCAACTACCGAAAGGTTGGTGGCATCAATATCCATCTGTAACGACTTGGACAAATTCCACCCGATACCGTATACCCTGGTAATGTTAAAATACTTGTTGAAAGTGGTGGTTGGCACCGGGATAAAGTTATTCGGGTCATTATCCCTCAGTGTGTTTTCTGAATAAAAACGATCAAAGTTGATACTGAAGTTTAACCTTGATGGCAGTATACTGAAGTTAATATCGCGGAACAGGGCAAGTAAATTACTCTTGATGATCTTAGCAAACGGACTATAGTACTTAGGCTGATTGGTATAGTTATAGGCCAGCGTAAAGTTATAGGTCTTTTCCAAATCGCTTTGTGTTACGAAGTCATGATGCGTGTACTGTGTAAAAGCGTACGAAGCGTTTAAATTTTCAACATCCCAAATTCGGTTGGGTGCGCTGGCGTCTGTTTTGGCTTTGTGTACATTGGTGAAGTTTATACTCTTTCGCAAAGTATAATCAACGGCCGCGTTTCTTATCGAGTCGCGCTCCTGGCTGCTGGTAGCTGCCGCAAGGGAAGCTTTGAGTTCCACATCGGGCGAGCCAGGATCATATTGTGGCATACTGATCTGCTTTGCCAGGTTTACGTAGGCCGGTATATGGATACCGCTTTTATCCGGGAAAAACTTTCCGAGTTCCATGTTTGCTGATACATCGTAGGTTTGGTCATCACTACGGCTGCGGTCATTCAGCCTGGAGTCAAGCGTACCGAAGCCTATAGTTGTTTTAGATCCGGCTACGGTAATATCGGCAAAATCGGCAAGCTTGGCATCAAAGCGGGCAGTGGCGGCCCAACCTCCCCGCTGATCAAAATCGGTTAAACGCATCTCATCAAACCATACAATGCCCGATTTATCTAAACCATCATCAACATTAGCCTGTGCATCGCCTTTTAATGGATTCCGGACACCCAGCATAATAGTACGCAGGCGGCTCAGATCTGGCTGACCTTTGATATACACCACCTGATCACCCTCCACATATTTAAATACATCGGTATAAGGTACATTGGAGTGGTTCCGTTTTAACTTGGCCCGGGTTAACAGATCAAGTTCCAGATCAATGGCGTTAGCTGTTGGCCATATCGCGTCCGGATCGCGGGTGCCGGGCTGGGTAACTTTCAACGGTACCTGGTACTCATAATAGTTATCCTGGTAGTCAACACCCAAGCGTACAAAAGCATTCAGGTCATTATCTTTTAGCTGTTCACCTTCGGCGTGTACAAACATTTGCAAACGTTTGTAAGAGCGCAGGTCATTGTAGAATGTCTTGAAGGCCGCTCTTGAATATCCATCACGCAAACCTTTTACGGTTAATGATAATGACTGCTCATTTAGCTTGGTATCGGTTTGCAGGTTGTTATAATTACGCTGGCGGTTAATACCGGGAGGTACCACATAAGGTATTGGTGTACGGTTACCATTTTGCTCAATATTTACTGCCTGTACATCAAGGGTTGAGTTATCAAGTGGTGGATTTTGTATAATTGGATCAGCAATTACATTTAGCGGATTCCTTTCGGTATTAAAAGTACGCCATTCGCCGCGCACGAGTTGCAGTGTGGCGAAACGCAATATGGCGGTATCGGCAAAGTTGGTCATGAACATACGCATAAAACGTATGGCCTTGAAATCCTGAATATTACCTACCTGACTCTGGTAAGCCGTAATTGGTATGCGGAACTGATACCAGTTAATCATTTGGGTTGTACCGTTAGCCAGTTTTACCGAAGCAGTAACTTTATCGCTGATATTATTTTGACCAACTATCATATCGCCGGGACGGATAGATACCCTATATTGAAAATATGAATCTTCCTGGCTCATGTTGTTGTCACGGTTGATATCCTCGCCATCGGGCAGCGATGTAGATGCTGAGTTCTGGATACCCAATTCTGCCTGTGACTGCTCAGCGGTTTTGGAGTTACCTTCTGTACCGTTGTATTTACTGTACCTGTCTAAAATCCCTGCTCTGGCCTGGTCAAGTTCGGGGCCCTGGTAGTACTGATAATCGTCAGATGAGGGGTCATTATTAATAGCATTGGCTGCCTGGGCGTTCAGTTGCCCTTTGATCTGGTTAACTATCGGAGCAAACTTGGTTCTCTCATCGTTATCATTCAAACCGTCTAAACCCACATCCTGCAACTTGCGCGAATCTGGATTATTATCAAAAGCATTAATTACCGGTTGCAGTTTTGAAACCCTGCCCCAATTGGTTTCATCCACCTGTGACAAGTCGCCGTTTACAGGTAAGCTGTTCTCTAAACCTTTACGTCCGTCTTTCAATATATCCTCAGATAAACTACCGAGGTTAAAATACAGATCACCACCAGCCGAGTTAGGTTTGTAGATAAAAGGATCAAGTACCCAAAATTCAATATAAGCCACATTCAATGATTCAAAATCATTGGTTTCCATTTTCCTGAACATACCACCCCAGCGTGTTTTTGGATTTTGCAATGTACCATCCCCATTAATACCGGTAGTTACGTAGTTATATGGCCCGCGCACGGTTGGGTAAAAAGCCATATTGAGTGTAGCCAGGCTTAGTTGCTGCCCCGTTGCCGATTGCTTGTAAGGAAACACCTCCTGCTCAATTACCTGCCTTACATAATGGTTTGAAAGCTCCGACCTTGAAATCGGGATACTGCCCACGTTGGTATAAAATATAGGGTCGATGTTATAGAATGCAAGCCGGGCCCGGTTATAGCCATAGCTCAAATCGTTAAAGGTAGCAGATTCCGGGAAAAGCTGCGGAGTACCTGATATTTGCCAGGTATTGGCACTTTTTATATCAATAATGGATTGGCTGTTCTCAAAATCATCAAGGTACGAAGTTCCGTTTTTGGAGCCTGCAAAATTTAACGCGCCCGGGCTTCCGGGTAATAATTGAGCAAACTCTCCTGTAAAGTTTATGGACGACGGAACCTTGGTATGTATTCCCGGGATCTTATCAACCAAACGTGTTAGCAGCCTCGACTCTGAACTGTAATTGGCATCAAAACCCCATATGGTGTTTGAAATGGATTCGTCGCCGGCCACTTCGTTTTGGGTAATTGGCTGTTCTGTTAAGTGCATCACGGTGGCACCAACGTTCAGTTTATCATTAACGTGATAATCAAACCGTGAACCATATAACGATTTCTGCTGAACACCAAACAGTTCATTATTTTCAAGTTTTACGGTAATAGGCTGCCCTGATGAAAGTAAAGCCTGGTTAAGTATCCGGATCCGGCCTGCGTTATAATCAACCGTATAATCATTTCCCTCCTGGAGTTTTAAAGAGCCTGCCGTTACGTTTACTGACCCTTGTGGAATATTCACCGCGTTAAGCTGATACTCCGAACCACCCGTAGCCGTATAAGTACCCTTAATTACATACCTGTTTAAATTGGGGAAATATTGCTGGGCTATGGTTTTGGTTGAATCATATAGCGGCTGGTAAACATACCGTTTGATCAGGTCCTGTTCTCCGGGATTAAATTTAGCGGCAAGGTCAGACCCAAAGGGTTCCAGCACCGGGAACGAAATGCGGCCGTTTTGCGAATCAATAGTTACACCTTCTAAAAAGTCAAAATACCCATCGGGCTGTTTGGCATTTTGCTGGTTGAGGTTATCGAGCCCAGCTATTTGCAGCCAAAGTTTTCCTTTGGTGGTTTGGCCTTCCTCCATCACTGTTTTCTCGATGCCCGATTTATCGTCGAGCCGGGTAACGGTCAGTTTAAAATCTGTATTACTGATCTGGAAAGCACCCAGCGAGTAGATGTTTTTCATCATCAGATCCCAGCTTGGCAGGTTGGTTTTAAGCAATTCGTTTTTCAGCAACTTAACAAACAGCACCTTGGGCGCGTTAGGATCAACCGCTACATCACTGCTAAACTCACCAACCTGGTACTGTACACCATTTACTGTATACTGATAGGCTACTGCCAAAACCTCATCATTATTCAAGGGGTAATTAAGCGATATATAACCTAACTGTGGATGCAGTGTAAATTCCTTATCGGTAAGTTTACGTGCATAGGTAAGTTTGGAATAGTTATCGGTATTGCCTGTTGTTTGAAAATATGTAGCTATTGAGTTGGAATTAGTTAAACGCGCATCGCCAGGCAGGTTGTTTAATAGTGTGTTGGATTGCTGATTAAATCCCGGGCCCTTAAAACCGGCAGGTAAAGCGCTGAAACCCGCGCCACCCTGCACACGGGTTTTGTTGTAAGGATTGTTTTCGCCCAGATCCAAAAACGCAACAATGTCCCTTGAATCGGTTGTTACGTTGGTACGGTTAGTTGTCCAAACCTCAATTTTGGTAATATTTATATTGGAGCTGATGATGGGAATGTTAGCCAGCGCCCGGTTATAATTATTTCGGAAGTATTGTGATAAAAAGAAGTGCTTGTTGGCCTCATAATCTGCCGGGGTTAACCTAAACTCGCCTTGCTGCGAACCATTGGTAATAGTAATGGTTTTTGACTCTGACCGTTGTTGCGACAAAATACTCGTTACATCAAGCCGGCCAAACTTCAATTTGGTTTTTACACCAAAAAGGGCTTGCGTACCTGTTATTAAAGAGGTATTTAAAGGCATACTAACCGTACCGGCCTCCACCTTTTGAATGATCTCATCGGGCGAGCCTGTATAGTCGAGCTTTATCTGGTTATCAAACTGAAACTGTGCGTCGGTATTATAATTGGTGGTTATTTTTAATTTATCACCAATATTTCCGGTTACGTTAAGCTGTATCTTTTGATCGAAATTAAAATTGAACTGGTTGCGTTGGCGTGTTGTGAATAAAGGGTTTTGGTTTTGGTTTAGTTGTCCGGCTAAGATCATCTCTGCCGAGCCTTGAGGTCTGATATCAATGTTTTGGCCTCCGAATATTTGCTCAAAGGTTCGGCTGCGTACTTTTATTGATGGTATAAATCCTGGCTGCTGTGAATCGTAAGCATAATTATCGGCCAGTTGTTTATAGTACATCCGTTGATTTACCTTTCCTTTCAGCTTTAAATACTGGGCAAAAGTGAGGTATTGTGGCGGCCGGTATAATAAATTACCTACACGCTCGTACAGGATGTACATGTTTGTTGC
Organism: Mucilaginibacter aquaedulcis; assembly: GCF_030409325.1. GTDB lineage: Bacteria > Bacteroidota > Bacteroidia > Sphingobacteriales > Sphingobacteriaceae > Mucilaginibacter > Mucilaginibacter aquaedulcis. The sequence goes on along the minus strand of NZ_JAUFPR010000008.1, from coordinate 388,898 downwards.
AGGGTCGTACTCAATTGTACGCACCATGTTAGGCGGATCGGGATCGAAAATACCTTCCCTAAGCCTTACGTTTTTAGGTTCGGTTAAATTTACGGGTGCGCCTGGTTGCGTCGTATCTCTTTTAGCACCCGGAAGCCGTTGTTGTGCATATACACTACCACCCAGCCCACTAAACGCCAAAATGAACAACACACTTATAATAATATTATAAGTAAATATTTTTATCAAAGGTTAGTAAGAAATTTGTACGTAATTATAGAGTTTTTAAGGCGAACTTTATAAGTTGTTCAACGGTTAATTCTCCATTATTTTTATTCAATTCCTGATCCAATACCTTCTCGGCCGCATTCTTCGCAAACCCAAGCATAACAAGTGCCGAAAGCGCTTCGTCTTTAACTGTTTTGCTTACAGGCACAACAGTTAAAGTGTCCGGACCTTCTTTGCGCAGTTTGTCCTGCAGCTCCAGGATTATTCGCTGGGCCGATTTAGGTCCTATCCCTTTAATTCTTTGTATTAAAGCAACATTGCCGCTAACAATGGCTGCTTGTATTTCGGCAGGGGTTATTGATGACAGCATCATTCGCCCTGTATTTGGCCCGATGCCAGATATGGATACCAGGTGTAAGAACAAGCGGCGCTCGCCATCGTCGGCAAAACCGTACAAGGTAAGCGCATCCTCTTTTACGTGCTGCCAGATAAATAGTTTGCAAAATTCTGCTTCACCCAGCCTGGAATATGTATTTAATGATATATTAATGTGATAACCTATGCCCCCCGCATCTATAACTACATATGACGGACTTTTGAATACCAATTTACCACTAATATAATCGTACATAATATTTATTTTTTATACATATAATATCAAGTTTTAGTATCAGGGATGAAGACTGGTGCAAGAATTTATGTGCAAGAGTCTTAAAATCTTGATACTTGATACTAAAACTTGATACTCTTTATTTACCTGTAAGTTTACTAAAAATGCCTGTAGGTTTTGCGGCTTCAGCTTTAGCCTGTGCGTCAACTACTGCAATAGTTACCATGTTTACAATTTCACGAACCGAGCTTCCCAATTGCAACACATGCACCGGCTTTTTCAACCCTAACAATATTGGCCCAACAGCCTCTGCCCTACCTATTTCCTGTAATAATTTATAGGCAATGTTACCCGATTCCAGATTAGGGAATATCAGGGTATTTGCCGGCTTTCCGTTCAGGGTTGAGAAAGGGAAATTATCGGCAAGCAAATCTGAGTTTAGGGCAAAGTTGGCCTGCATATCACCGTCAACTACCATATCAGGATAGCGTTTGTGTAGTAAGCGTACGGTTTCCCTTGTTTTTTCAGGTACCGGCCCATCGTTTGAGCCAAAGTTTGAGTATGAAAGTACAGCTATCCTCGGGTTTACATTAAACTGTTTAACCGAGCGCTCAACAAGCACAGTAATATCAACAAGCTCCTCAACCGTAGGGTTTTCATTAACAGTAGTATCACCAAAAAACACAGGCCCTTTTTCGGTTATCATCATATACATACCCGCCACACGGTTTACACCCATTTCAGTACCGATAATTTGAAGTGCCGGTTTAATGGTTGTAACATAGTTTTTGGTAAGACCGGATATCAAAGCATCGGCCCTGCCAAACTGAACCATGCAGGCTCCGTAATAGTTGCGGTCAATCAACAACTTTCTGGCCTCGAACAATGTTATGCCACGGCGCTGACGTTTTTTATACAAAAACTCCGCGTACTCTTCCATGTTTTCACAGCCTTCACGAGGATCAATGATCTGCACATCACCAAGATCGAGCTCGTTTTCGCTCATGATGCGTTTTATACGCTCCACATTACCCAATAAAATTGGTGTGGCTATACCCTCTTCTTTAACGATCTGAGCCGATCTTAAAATTTTGTAATTATCAGCTTCCGCAAATACCACGCGTTTAGGGCTCTGTTTTGCCTTGTTGGTTAAGTTACGGAGCAGTTTATCGTTGGTGCCTAATCTCAGTCTTAATTCTTCATGATATGCTTCCCAGTCGGTAATAACTTTACGTGCTACTCCTGAGTCAATGGCTGCTTTAGCTACTGCTGATGATACCTCAACAATAAGTCTTTGATCCATTGGTTTAGGAATGATATAATCCTTACCGAATTTTAAGTTGGTAATATTATAAGCCAGGTTAACCGCTTCCGGAACCGGCTTTTTAGCCATCTCCGCAATAGCATGCGTAGCGGCTATCTTCATTTCCTCATTAATAGCGGTAGCCCTAACATCAAGCGCGCCCCTGAAAATGTAAGGGAAACCTAAAACGTTGTTCACCTGGTTAGGAAAATCGGAGCGGCCAGTGGCCATAATAATATCGTCGCGGGTTTTAATAGCCAGATCATAAGTGATCTCAGGCTCGGGATTGGCCATGGCAAACACGATAGGTTTTTTAGCCATAGCTTTCAACATATCCGGTGTTACCACATTACCTGCAGAAAGGCCAACAAACACATCGGCATTTTTCATGGCATCGGCCAGTGTTTTAATATCGGTACGGGTTGTTGCAAATTCCAGCCTGATGTCGTCAAGATCGGTACGATCAGGTGTCAGCAGTCCGTTAATATCAAACATCACCAGGTTTTCTTTTTTAACACCGAGTGACAGGTACATTTTTGAACAGGATACCGCTGCGGCACCTGCACCATTAACTACCATTTTTATTTTATCAAGCTTTTTGCCCTGTATCTCACATGCATTCATTAAAGCGGCCCCGGATATGATGGCCGTTCCATGCTGATCATCGTGCATTACAGGGATATTCATTTCGGCCTTAAGCCTGCGTTCTATCTCGAAACAGGTTGGTGCCGATATATCTTCGAGGTTTACACCACCAAAAGTGGGCTCAAGCGCTTTTACAATTTTTACAAAGTCGTCAACATTTTTGGCATCCAGTTCCAGATCAAAAACATCAATATCTGCATAAATCTTAAACAGCAGCCCTTTACCTTCCATTACCGGTTTGCTGGCTTCGGGGCCAATGTTGCCTAAACCCAGTACGGCTGTACCATTACTGATAACAGCCACCAGATTCCCCTTGGCGGTATACTTGTATACATCCTCTACATTTTCAGCAATGCGCAAACATGGCTCGGCCACACCAGGCGAATAAGCCATGGTTAAATCACGTTGCGAATTGGTAGGCTTAGTAGGAACTACCTGTATTTTTCCGGGGCGACCTTGTGAGTGGTAGTTTAAGGCGTCCTGTTTACGGTTATTATTCTTGTTCATTTCTCAAAATTCAAGCGCTCAAAATTACAATTCTTTTTATGGTAAGCTGTATAAAAAAACCCGGCTTTGAAATATATCAAAACCGGGTTATTCATACTCAGGCCTTTAACCTTTATTTATGTTTTTATAATTGTTTAGCATATGAGCTATACTTATAATAAAAGCTTATATAACCTTTTTAGCTTTTTGACTGACCGAGGCGCTGGTTGAAGCCTCATCGCCATTGGCAACCTTAATGGTTACCCCTACTGGTGCCTTGTTACTTTTCAGGTGATTCCACACTTTCAGATCCTGTACCTCTACCCCATATTTATCGGCAATAGCGGCCAGCGTTTCTCCTCTTTTAACTTTATGACGCGAGGGTAAGCGGCGTTCAGGTTTATTCTCGGTGTATGATGCATAGGCTACCTTTGGCTCAGTTAGCACAGGCTCGCTGGTACCGTTCAGTACATTGTAAAGGGCGGCATAATTTTCCTTGGCGGTTTGAGGTAATATCAACCTTCTCGGCGTGGCTGCACTGCCGTTGACAATCAGCCTGCGATAAGCCGGGTTTAAAACGGCCAGCTCATGAATATCTACATTCAGAGCCTGCGAAACACTGCTCAACGTAACGTATTTTTTCACCATAACGGTGTCGGTCTTTATCGAAAAGTTACAAGCCTGCGCAACTATGTTATGTTTATTAAAATAATGCATCACATAGTTCATGGCAATAAAGGCGGGTACATACCCGCGCGTTTCGGTAGGCAGGTACTGACGGGCGCTCCAGAAATCATTAGCACCTGCTTTTTCAACAGCACGCTCCACATTACTTTTGCCACAGTTGTATGAAGCTATGGCCAGCAGCCAATCGCCAAATTCCTGGTAAGCATCTTTTAAATAAGCAGCGGCAGCGTAGGTGGCCTGGATAGGATCACGACGCTCATCAATATAACTGTCAATATTAAGCCCGTACAATTTACCTGTGGTGTACATAAACTGCCACGGACCGGTAGCCCCAACCCTTGAAACCGCATTAGGATCAAGTTTGGATTCAACTATCGACAAAAACTTTATTTCTTCGGGGATACCCGCATCACGGAAAGCTTTCTCGTAAATGGGGAAGTAATATTTAGAAAGCCCCACTACCTGGCCCATCTCGTCGCGGTTTTGCATGTACAGGTCAATGTAACTTTGTACGTATTCGTTATACTCCAGCGGAATATCTTTACTGATAGAATCTAATCTGCGTTCATAAATACCTTTGAGCGGTGCCGGTGCTGCAGGCGCTATCGTTTTGTTAACAACAGCGCGAAGTGTGGTATCTCTAAAAACGGGTAGCCACTGAAAGTTTAATTTTGCTGAAGAAAGTGTTTTAGCATGGACAATTTGCAATAAGAAAAGGCAGATGGTAAGCGTAAATAATCTCTTCATTCTTTAGGGTTTTAATTAAAGAAGACACATGCCGACAAGGGCGAATTTTACTAATTTATCAAATTTTTTAAAGTTCAAGGAAATATTTTGAAAAATTCAGCAATTCCTGCTCGTTAAAATGTTTGGTTAGCAATTGTAAACCTAACGGTAAACCCTTACTATTATTGCCCACCGGTAGCGATATAGCCGGTACGCCGGTTAGTGAGGCTTGTACGGTAAATATGTCGGAAAGATACATTACAATAGGATCTTTTTCGGTTGTACCAATTTTAAAGGCAGGTTCAGGAGCCGTTGGCACCAGTATAAAATCGTATTCGTTTAATATCTGATCGGTTTTTTCCTGTATCAGCCTGCGTACCTTTTGAGCTTTGGCGTAATAGGCATCATAGTAACCAGCGCTGAGTACAAATGTGCCCAGCATGATACGGCGCTTCACTTCCTTACCAAAACCTTCTGACCGGGAACGTTTATAGGTTGACTGCAGATCATCGGCCGACGGGCTGCGATAACCATAATGTACACCATCAAACCTGGCCAGATTGGATGATGCTTCGGCCATAGCTAAAATGTAGTATGCCGGTACCAGGTAATCTAATTGCTCAAATGCTATCGGCGTTACAGTATGCCCTTCGGCGCGAAGTTTATCAATATATTTTACAAGCTTGTCTTTTATCTCACCATCAACACCGGGGCTCGAAAGTGCTTCCTGCAAATAGGCTATCTTTTTTTTGCCCGGCTTTTCTATATGATTTGAAAACGCGGGTACATCTTTTTGTGCCAGCGTACTATCGTACTCATCCGGACCGGCCATTACCTCCAGTAAAAGGGCAGCATCTTCAACCGAACGGGTAATTGGCCCAACCTGATCAAATGATGACGCAAAGGCGATGATACCATGTCTTGATATGCGGCCATAGGTAGGTTTAAAACCTATTACCCCGCAAAATGATGCAGGCTGCCTTACAGAACCACCTGTATCTGTCCCGATGGCGGCATGGCACATGTTGGCCTGTACAGCAACTGCCGAACCGCCCGATGAGCCACCAGAAACCCGTGTTTCATCGGCCTGGTTTTTTACCGGACCAAAGTACGAGGTTTCGTTAGCGCCGCCCATGGCAAACTCGTCGCAGTTACAACGACCAATAATTACTACATCTTCGGCCAGTAGCCGTTCAACAATGGTTGATGAATAAATAGAGGTGAAATCTTTTAATATTTTTGATGAAGCGCTTACCTGGTGCCCCTTATAGCAAATGTTATCTTTTATGGCGATAACCATACCGGCCAGTTTTCCGGCGGTACCGTTTTTTATACGGATGTCTACGTTTTTTGCGTTGATTACTGCTTCGTCTTCAAAAACTTCGTTAAAAGCATTGAGGTGAGCATTCTTTTTAATTTGATCGAGGTAGTTTTTTACCAGTCCTTCTACTGTAATTTCCGCACGTTGCAACCCGCTCCTTATTTCACTTAAAGAGGAATAAAATTTAGCCATGGGGCTAAAATAAAAAACTTATCTGTTGAAATAAGAAATAATTCAACAGATAAGTGTATATACTTTGGAAAATCAATAATCTAAATTAAACCGGGGATACTTAATGTATTAAGCTTTTGGTTTTTCTTCAGTTGTTGATGTATTGCTTTCGCCGTTTTGCGCGTCTTTAAATTCTTTAACGCCTTTTCCTAAACCTCTCATTAGTTCAGGTATTTTTTTACCGCCAAACAATAAAAGTATTGCAATGATGATCAGAATAATTTCTGGTGCGCCTAATCCACCCATGATTTTTAAGTTTTATGTTATGTAAATATTATTTATGACTTGAATTCTTCGTGTTCTGTTTTTGCAGGCTCTTCCGCTGTTTTTTTAGTAAGGTCGATATGAGTTTCGGTTGCCGGCTCTTCTGCTGTACTTACGTAGTTATCCGAAATTGGGATTGTATTGGGTACAGGGTTTGAATACGGTGTAGTATGCTCTGCTGTAACATTTTCGCTATGTTCAGTCTCAGGAGCGGTAGTATTCTCAATCTGCGGGGTTTCCTGAACCTTGGTTTCGGTCTTTTTATCCTCGTAGTTGTTTATCTGGTTATTGATCTCACGTTTTACATCTTCAGAGGCATCTTTAAAATCACGAATGCCTTTACCCAAGCCACGAGCCAGATCTGGAAGTTTTTCGCCCCCAAATAGCATCAATGCTGCAAAAAGTATCAGTACCATCTCACCTGTACCAATATTTAAAAATAAAAAAACTGAACTTAACATAGCATTTTTTTTAAGGTTACAAATATATACAATTATAATTTCATAAAGTTCATAACTAATTAGTTAGGTGCCAACCATATTTTAGGGTTCACCGCCGATACGCCTTTGTAAATCTCAAAGTGAGCTTCCGTTTCACCGGTTGACGGATCGGTTGCTACCGTTCCTAAAACCTGTTTGGTTGTTACCTTTTGTCCTCTGGCCACACTAACTGATCGCAAATTGGCATACACCGTAAAGTACTCCCCATGCCTGATCATCACCAGGTATGTACCGCTTACGTCAACTACTTTTATCACGTCGCCATCAAACACAGCCCTCACATTGCCTCCCGGCGTTGTACGAATATCAACACCTGTGCTTTCGCTCTTAATACCCTCAGGCGTGCTGTAAACACCAAACCCTTGTGTTATACCCCCATTGGCTACCGGCCATGGCAAACGGCCCCGGTTACCCAAAAAGTCGTTTGATAATTTGGCTGCCTCCGGCGTAGCATTCAATATACTTGAAGTAGTACGCACTACAGGCTTAGCTGCTACCGCCGGCGGCGTTTTATTTTCGGCCTTGGCCTTTGCTGCTGCTACACGTGCCGCTTCCCGCGCCTCTTCTTCGGCCTTGCGCCTTGCCTCTTCAATTTCCCTGCGAATGGCAGCACCAATCTCCTTGTTGGTTTTAGCAATTTTCACTTGCAAATCACGCTGCTGCTTTTTAAGCTGCCCTTCATGCTGCGACAGATCGCTTACCACCTTCACCTGGTTGTTTTTTTCTTTACCCAGGGTTTCTTTTTCCTTTTGCTGATCAGCCAGCAAGTTACTTTTCTCCTGCTTGTTTTTATCAAGCTCGGTTATTTTTATATGCAGGTCTTTTTGAGTACCCTGTATGTAACCCGCCTGGCGCTCGCGATAAGTACCAAACTGCTGTAAATATTTTAAACGTTTGTAGGCCTGGTTAAAATCTTTCGCGGCAAAAATAAACATCAGCTTATTGTAAGCACTTTGATTGCGGTATGCAAAAAGTACCATGGCCGCATATTCTTTTTTTAGCTGGTCAAGCTGCTTTTGTAAGCTATGTACGGTATTATTGCTCTCGGAGATCTGGTTATCTAAATTTCTTACCTCCGAATTAATAATATTTATTTTTTCTTCTCTCAGGTTTATCTGGGCCTTTAACAAGCTCAGCTGCTTTAAAGTAGCTCTTTTATTTTGAGAGGTTTCCTGGTAATCTTTATTTAATTGCTCCAGTTCCTCTGATAATTTATCACGTCTTCGTTTTAACTCGGCACTGCTTTGTGCATGCACATCAACCGCAATAAATACCGCTATTATAAAAAATACTGCTTTTAGAAATTTCATTAAACAAACATAATTAATTATTTGGCCGGTTCGTAACTGGCGGGAATACTGAACGGATATTCCTGCTGCACATCAAAGTCGGCTTTTGTGTAATGCAAATTAAGTTGTATTTTTTTATCTTTTACTACAGATGCTATATCTATTTGCGATGGCATTACCCTATTTGTTGCCTGTATAAAGCTATTATTAATCACCTGTAATGATTGCCCCTGGCTTTCATTTGATAAATTGGTTTGCGTAACCTTTAAATCGGCACCTATTAAAAGCTTGTATAACAGATCATGAAGGTTACCGCTAATGGCTGTAGTGCCGTCGGCATTAACAAAATCGGCATTTTCATTCAACAGCTCGGGTATTGCATTACCAATAAGTAATGATTCAAGCGTTTTATAATTTACCTCAGGGCTTGCAAATTTATATACATAGCTAAATGGCTTGCGTAAATACACACCCTGTAGCCTGTTGATCAGCAAAATACTATCAGGTGTAATAAGCGCGCGAGCGGCCTCAACACCTAAAATTGCGGTGATGGAAACCCAGATCCGTTTATCGCGTTCGATGCGTATATTCAGGGTTACATCATTGCTGTTATTACCAATGCTAAGTTTGGTTTTGGCTTTACCTGCAAACGTGTTAAAATTTACCTGCTTGGCACGTATGGCTTCCAGCTGGCTGCTTTTTTTGTTATCAACCGGCTTTGCTGCCGAGTCGGCCTTGCGGGTTACCAATACATGTTTTTTTGCCGCGCAGCTTACCATAGTAAGCAAACAACAGGCTATTAACAATCTATTCAATGTACTTTTTTTCATTTATCTTACGCTCTAATGCCGGCGACTGATCACCGTAGCCTTTGGCTTTTTTCCAATTTGCTACCGCGGCATCTGTATTACCAAGGTAAAACAATATATCGCCATAGTGCTCATACTTAGCCGAACTATTTTCTTTATCATGCGCCAGTGCCTTCTCCATCCAAACCTTTGCTTCGGCATACTTCTTCTGTTTAAACAATACCCATGCATAGGTATCTTCAAAAGATGGGGTATTGGGTTGAAGCTCGTTTGACCGGGCCGACATCAGCGCTGCCTTATCCAAACCCTCACCTCTTAACGATAGATAATAGGCATAATTGTTCAAGGTATAAGCATTGTCGGGATTATAAGTCAAAGCCTTTTCATAAGCCGCATCAGAACTCTTGTTATCATTCAAAGAATGATAGCAATCTCCCAGTAATGAAAAACTTAACGAAAGTAGATCCTTATCCTGAATTTCTAATGAAGTTGCATTGTTTACGTATCCCAGGGCTTTTTTAAAATCTTTCTTTTGCGCCCAGGCCACACCAACCATATAATTCATCCAACCCTGGTTAGGGAACAACGACAGGGCATTTTCACCATCCTTAATGGTGGCTTCCATATCGTTTTCACTTAACTCGATACGTACCAGCTGCTCATGCACGGCGTATACCTGGTTGTTAAGTTCAATTGACTTCTTGTACGCAGCTTTTGCTTCTTTGTACTTTGTATTTTGCAGCAGCATATCGCCATAAAGTGCGAATGCTTTGGCATCAGCGGGATGGGCAACCGTTAATACCCTGCTTAACTCCAAGGCGCTGGATTTGGCGCCCGCATCCGGAAACTTGGGAAAATATCCACTGATGATACGTACCTTTTGATCAATGTTGATATCTGGGTTTGAGAAAGCCAGTACTAACTGATTAAAGGAGGCATCATTGTTCTTTTTATCACGATAGATATCGGCAAGCGCTAAATGCACCATGCCATTATTACTATCCAGTTTTTCTGCCTGTTGTAAAACTTTAAGCGCCTTATCCGCCAATCCGTTTGAGTTATAAATTTCGGCCAGCAATAAATAGTAACGCATTTGCCCCGGATTGTTATTGATGGCTTTTTCAATTTCGGCAGCTGCCTGATCAACCTTACCTTGCTTGAGGTAAATTTTTTGACGACTGGCTAAAATATCATCATTGGTACCCGTAATGGCCTCCAACTGGTCATAAACCTTAAGCGCGTCATCATATTTTTTTAAAATAACATATGCGTTTGCCTTGTCAAAATAATAATCAGGCTTTTCCGGGCTAATTCTGATGAGCTGGTTAAACACATGCTCAAGCTTGTTGATATTATTACTTTTTTCGTAACTATCGGCCAGGGCAGCCCAGTACCACTCGTTATTGGGATTAATAGATACCGCTTTCTCCAGTAAAGGTTGCGCACCGGCATAATCGTTCTGACCTTTTTTAATATTGGCCAGTTCAAACATGGAGGCGTCATTTGCCGGGTCTGTTTGTAAAACCCGTTCAAACATTTCGGCAGCGTGTTTGGTATTTTCGATAGTTTTTTCGCGAATGGCCGAGAAAAAAAGCTGCTTAACCATCATGCTATCGAGCACGGTTAATGGCTTGGCTGCAGGCGGCTGCTTTTGCGCATATACATCATGGGTCAGGAAAAAGGAAATAAGAAACAGGGCAGCTACAACATTACCTGTTTTAAATTCTTTTTTTCTATATGCTAACCCCGGGTTTTTCATTATTGTATCTTTTATGAAATCAGGGCTATTTAACCGCGGTGTGGCCAAATCCGCCTTCACCACGTGTGGTTTCATTTAATATCTCCACCTGATCCCAGTTCACTTTTTCGTGTTTGGCTACTACCATTTGTGCAATACGATCGCCATGGTTAATTTGAAAATCATCTATCGAAAAATTGATGAGCAATACTTTCACCTCTCCCCTGTAATCGGCATCAATAGTACCCGGCGAATTAACAATGCCGATACCATGTTTAAAAGCCAGTCCGCTGCGCGGTCTTATCTGGGCTTCAAAACCCTCGGGCAGTTCAATAAACAAACCTGTAGGGATCAGTTTACGCTCCATTGGTTTAAGGACAATGGTTTCGTCTGTATCGGCACGCAGATCCATGCCTGCGGCGTGAGCCGTTTCATAAGCCGGTAAGCTATTGTTTGATCTGTTAACTATCCTGATGATCATCGTTTACTAAATATAGCTTTTAATTGTTTACGTTCTGTATAAAAGGCAACTCCTACAAATGCCAGCAACATAGCGTTACCTACAAATATATTACGTTTAAATGTGCTGAACGACAAATAAACGAGTATTATTGATGATACGATATAGATTAGGTTTTTTTTAAGGTTGTATGGTATTGGGTAATTTTTTTGCCCCCAGATGTATGACATGATCATCATGCTGGCATAAGCGATCAGTGATATCCAGGCAGATGCCATGTAGCTGTACTTTGGTATAAAAATTACGTTAAGCACTATGGTAACGATGGCGCCGATGCCTGAGATATACAAACCATACTTTGTTTGATCAGATAGTTTGTACCATATGGATAGGTTAGTATAAATACCCAGACTTACATAACCCAGTAGCAAAGGTGGCACTACCGGCAAGCCAACCCAGTAAGCTCTATTATTTACGTAGTGTTTCAAAATTTCGATATTGGCCACCACGCCCACGAACATGATGCACATGGTTATCACAAAATAATCCATGATGCGGGAGTAGGTTTGGCCCGCGTTTTTATTTTTAGCATGACTGAAAAAGAAAGGCTCGGCCCCCATGCGAAACGCCTGGTTAAAAAGACTAAGAAATACGGATATGCGCGCACAACCCGAATAAATACCAACCTCATGTTCGCTGATGTTATCAGGCAGTAGTTTTCCCAGTAAAATTTTATCAAAGTTTTCGTTTACGATGTATGACAAGCCTGCAACCATTACCGGCCAGCTGTAGGTAAGCATGTTTTTAAACATTACGCCATCAAAACTAAATTGAAGTTTTAACAACTCGGGCAGTAATAACAATAAGGTTATAAAACTGGCCACCAGGTTTGATAAAAATATGTAACCCACCCAGCCCATTGAAAACCATTGTTTGCACCATGCAGCTCCGGCGATATTGTTTTTAATAATGTATGGAACTATCCATATAAAAATAAGGTTGAGTGATACGGTAACACCTATGTTGATAAGTTTAATACTGCCATATTTTATTGGCCTGTTATCTGCACGGAGTTTTGCAAAAGGAATAGCACACCAGGCATCCAGCACCAAAATACCTGCAAAATAGCGGATGTAAAGTTCAAACTCAGCCTGCGGTGTGTCTTTACCTATTTTGATCAGCCCCGCTATAGTATGGGTAAATGGAATAGTGAATATTAAAAATACTACCGTTACCATGAATACGGCCCAAAAGCTATTGTTATACACCTGAGCCTTCTTGTCCTGAAATTTATTCAGATACCTGAAAAAAGTAGTTTCCATACCAAAGGACAGCACAGCCTGCAAAACAGATGCATAGCTAAACATGGTACTGAAAATACTGTATACATTAGGATTATATGCTCGGGTATAAAGCGGGGTAAGTAGGGCACCCAATAAACGCTGAACTATGGTAGTTACTCCGTAAATAGCAGTTTGCCCTGCAAATTTTTTAGCCGTTGACAATGTTGATTTATAGTGGGGTAATTAAATAATAAAACCTGTAAAACTACAGGCTCCTTTTTACAACCTCAAAATTACGATAGTTTTTTAAATCGCCCTCATTGGTTTCAACAGAAGTTACTACTGCGTCCTGGGGGCCCTCATTACACCAGTCCATAAACATTTCAAGTGTGGTATCATCGGCTTCGGCAGCTATAAAAACATCGCCATTAGGCTCATTTTTAATAAAGCCGCGTACACCCAGCTGATCGGCAACCGCCTTGGTTGATTTGCGGTAGAAAACACCCTGAACTTTTCCTTTTACTATAATATCGAGATGCCTGATCATTTTTAAGCTTAAGTATTTATTTGTTGATTGAGTAAATTAGGTTTTAAACTTTACAAAGTAACTCAATACTACTCAATCAACCTAATAAGCTATTAAACTAACTTGCGTACTTTACTTTCAGGGGTCATGGCGAGTCCGTCTAAACCGGTAATAAGATTTAGTCCCGGCGTTTTACCAACCTCAAGAGTACCTTTTTCATCATCAATCCCTAAAAAGGAGGCACCATTAATAGTTCCCCACTCAATTAGTTTCTGGGTGCTGATTGCAGGGAATTTTTTCTGGATAGTACGCATTTCGCTCAGTATACATAAACTTGTGTTTGATGCCAGGCTATCGGTACCCAGGGTAATATTAAAACCCTGATCAATAAAGAGCTGTATTTTGGGAAGATAACCCTCAATATATAAATTGGCATTAGGACAAAAGCACCAGTTTATTTTACGATCAAACCGCTTTATGAAATAAATGTCCTTTAAATTGGTGCATGTATTGTGAACCAGCAAAACCTTTTGTTTGTTGGTTAACAACGGAATGATGGATTGCAGCGAGTTACGGGCTTGTGGTTTAAAATGACTGATATCCATACCAAAGTATTCGTAAAGCTCAATAAAGCTCCCCAGTTTGTACCGGTAAAACTTGTTTTCATCTTCACACTCCTGGTTATGTATACTGATCAGATTATTTCCTAATTCACTATGTTTCCTGATCAGTTTAAATAACTCTTTTGATACCGAATAAGGGGCATGAGGGGTAATAGAGCATGACTGCGGCTTAAACTGGTTCATTAAATCTACCGCGTTACTAAACACGGCCTCGGCGTTTTGAGGCAAAAAGCCAAAAGTTTCTACAAAGGTATGGTAGTATAACTTACTGGCTGCCTTAACCGGAATGGTTGAATTAGTGTTCGAGATATCGCCAACGGCTACTATCCCGTTATTGTACATTTCTTCATCTGCTTTCTGGATAGCCTCAAGAACTTCATTATCATCGGCTTTTCTGAAAGCCTGTACATCTTTTATAAAACTTACTAATCCGCGATGAGGCTGAATTTTATCTTTTAAATGCGATAGCTCAACATGGCAGTGGGTATTTATAAAACCCGGGCAAATGATACCACTTAACTGTTCAATTGGGCCTTTAGGGGGATTATTATGGTCTGTAACAGCGATGATCTTACCCTGGTCATCAACAGTAACAATTCCATTTTTAATAGGATCGGCATAAACGGGAAAAACGTAATCGGCTCTAAAACTTTTCATTAACTATTAACTTATTATCTAACTCAAAACGTTTTTCATCAAAACAATCCTACAAAATTAATACAATTAACTTTTAGTTACTGTTTTTAATCACTTAAAAAGAATGACTTTAAAACGAGACAGATTTTTTTAAATTTAAGTACTTTTGCGTTGTGAATAATGCAAAAGGTAAAATAGACATCCGCAGCCTTAGCCTGGAAGCCTTGCAGGAGCATTTTATCCGTATGGAGGAAAAAAGTTTCAGGGCTAAACAGGTTTATGAATGGCTTTGGAAAAAATCATGCTTCTCTTTTAACGAGATGAGCAATATTTCAAAAGAACTGCGCACCAAACTTGATGAAAACTTTGTTATCAACAATGTTAAGATAAACTCATCCCAAGTTAGTGCTGATAAAACTATAAAAAATTCTTTTATTTTACATGATACCCATTTAATTGAGGGTGTTTTAATTCCTACTCCCGGCCGTATGACGGCCTGTGTATCATCGCAGGTTGGCTGCAGCCTTACCTGCAAGTTTTGTGCAACGGGATACATGGAGCGTAAAAGAAATCTTAACCCCGATGAAATTTATGATCAGGTAGTACTGATCGACAAGCAGGCCCGTGAAAACTATGGCGTGCCCCTGTCAAACATCGTTTATATGGGCATGGGCGAGCCATTGCTGAACTACGCTAATATGATGAAATCTGTTGAGCGTATTACTGCGGAGGATGGCCTCAACATGTCGCCGAAAAGGATCACGGTATCTACAGCAGGTATTGCCAAAATGATCAAAAAACTGGGCGATGATCAGGTTAAATTTAATCTGGCCCTCTCATTGCATGCCGCAAACGACGAAAAACGCAATACCATAATGCCTATCAATGAGCAAAACTCATTAAAGGCGCTGGCCGAAGCTTTAAAATACTATTACGCCAAAACCAAAAACCCGGTAACTTACGAGTATATTATTTTTGATGGCGTTAATGATAATATTAAAGATGCCATAGAGCTGGCTAAATTTTGCAAGCACCTGCCCTGCAAGGTAAACATCATTGAATATAACCCCATTGCCTTTGCCAGCTACATTAATGCAGGCGAAGACAAAGTAGAAGCTTTTGCCGCTTACCTGCAAAAGCAAGGCATCAACACCCACCTGCGTCGTAGTCGTGGTAAAGATATTGACGCTGCCTGCGGACAATTAGCCATTAAAGAAAAAGCCAAAACAGCCGAAGTTTAAAATATCTGCCTTAAATTCATGGCATGAAAGTGCTGCGCGGTTACCTGGCCGATTTTATTTCCCTGCTTTTTCCTGAGCTTTGCCCTGCATGCCAGGCCAGCCTGGTAGCTAATGAGCATATCATTTGTTCGGATTGCACCTACAATTTACCCTATACCAACTTCCACTTACAGGCTGATAATATTGTAGCCCAGCAATTTTATGGAAAAATTAATGTACAGGCGGCTTATGCCTTGTATTATTTTACCAAAGGAGGCAAAGTACAAAACCTGATGCACCACTTTAAATATATGGGAATGCAGCAGATAGGAGGCCTGCTTGGCAACATGGCTGGTGCTCAACTGATCCAAAATCCTGTTTTTAATGCTGTAGATGTGATCATTCCCGTACCGCTGCATAAAAGCCGGCTTAAAGAACGGGGATATAATCAAAGCACCTGCTTTGCCAATGGCCTGGCGCAAAAATTAAATGCCGTTGTTGAGGATAACAATTTACAACGCGCGGTAGCCACAGCTACCCAGACTCATAAATCGCGCTTTGCCAGGTTTGAGAATATGCAGGAAGTATTTGTGGTTAGGCAGCCCGAAAAGCTAACCAACAAACATGTGCTGCTGGTTGATGATATTATAACCACCGGCTCAACATTAGAAGCCTGCGGCATAGAACTGCTTAAAGTACCCGGATTAAAATTAAGCATAGCTACCATTGCTTATGCGCAGTAAGGGCAGAAATTCTAAACTCTAAATTCTAATAAAAAAACAACTTGTAAATCGGAAATCTAACATCCGATATCCCAAATGCCTATTGGTGTTGGTAGCGACTCAGCTTATCGTACAGCGTTTTGGGGTCAAAGGGTTTGAGCACAAAATCGTTCATACCGGCTTTGTCAATTTCGCTCATCTGGTTATTGAGCAATGATGCCGTTAGGGCTATGATAGGTAATTGCTGAAAATAAGGTTCTTGCTTTGCACGGATGATCTGCGTGGCTTCCAGTCCACCCATTTCAGGCATGTGAATATCCATCAGTACAACATTATAGCCCCGGTTTGTTTCAATTTTATGAATGGCTTCGATACCATTTTCGGCAAAGTCAGCATCAGCACCCCATTTCTTCAGGATCTTATTGATCAATAACCTGTTTATCTGATTATCATCAACTACTAAAATATTTATTTTAAGTCCTGTATCCACAATGTTCTTCTTGCTGCTTAAATAGTTATCTGCCTTGTTAAAAGTAATCGTAAACCAAAACGTAGAGCCCTGCCCCTTCACACTATCAACATTTATTCTTGAATCATGCAGCTCTATCAGTCTTTTACTAATAGCCAAACCTAAACCTGTACCTCCGTATTTACGCGTGGTATCTGCCTCGGCTTGTTTAAATTGTTCAAATATGGTGTTCAGCTTATCAGCAGCTATGCCAATCCCGGTGTCTGAAACAGAGAAACGTATACGTACGTCCTTTTCGGTTTGCTGAATAACTTTCAGATCAATATTGACGCCGCCATTATCCGTAAATTTCACGGCATTGCTTACCAGGTTCAATAATATCTGGCATAAACGGGTACGGTCACCTAATACAACTTTGGGTATGGCCTCATCAATACTTTGACTAAGATAGATATTTTTTTCATCTACCTTATAACGCATAGATGTGATGATACTTTGAATAAGTTCATAAATATCAACGTTGGCCTTTTCCAGTTCAATGTTGCCGGTTTCAATCTTGGTAAAATCCAGCACATCATTGATCAGCGTCATCAAGTTTTCTGCCGAAAATTTCAGAATGCTGAGATTTTCCTTTTGCGACTCATCCGCGTTCTCATCCTGTAACAGGTGCGATATGCCAATGACTGCATTAAGGGGTGTACGTATTTCATGACTCATCACCGAGATAAACATATCCTTGGCCCGGCTTAGTTGCAAGGCTTCTTCCTTGGCTCTTATCAATTCTATCTCGGCTTTCTTCTTAGCCGTTATATCAATAATTACTTCAATATATTTATCTACCTCACCGGCACTGTCAAGTATTACCGAGTTGATAACCGAGATCCACAATGGCTGCCCATCTCTGCGATAAATGAGCAGATCAACCTCAAATGATTGTTTGTTGCGCGATAGTTCACGTGCCTTTTGAATACTGGCAACATCAGTAAGTTCGCCCTTAAGCACATCGCCCAGGTGATTGTAATGAACATCGTTAATAGTGTAGCCGGTAATGTTTTCAAAGGCTTTGTTCACCCATTCTACCTTGCCCTCGCTGTTATTAATAATCACTCCGCTGGTGGTGTTACTTGCTACAAGCGAAAGTTTGGTAAGCTCTTCTTCAATTTTTTTGCGTTCGGTAATGTCAACCATTACACCAATTTGCCTGTCAACCTTACCGGCCTCATTAAACAATGGACTATTTGTTAGAGACACCCAACGCGGCGTACCGTCTTTTTTATATAATTTGATCTCTATTTCGTAAGGCTTATTTTCTTTAACAGCTTTTATTGCGCTTTCAAATACAGCCAGATCAGTATCTTCACCAACAAGTGTTTTACCCATTACCTTACCTTCCAGCTCTGCAAAGGTATAGCCTATGATGTTTTCAAGAGCCTCATTTAGCCATAATACCCTACCCTCCGTATCCCTTATAAAAATACCGCTTGGCGATTTACGTGCCGCGAAAGAAAGGATCTCCAGCTCATGTTCAATTTTTTTGCGGGAAGTGATATCGATGATCACCCGTATATATTTATCAATTTCGCCTGCACTGTTACGGATCACCGAATTGATAACAGATATCCATATCGGTGTGCCATCCTTATGGTTCATTAAAAGCTCAACCTCGTATGATTTCTTGTTTTTTATCGAGTGTTCTAATTTTTCAATGGCAGCCTTATCAACCGGCTTACCTTTCAGGGTGACCCCTAAATATTTATTTTCAACATCGGCTAAAGTGTAACCGGTGATATGCTCAAACGCATCGTTCACCCAAACCACTTCATCGGCCTCGTTACTGATCACAACCCCATTGCTAACCTTACTGGCTACTAATGATAATTGTTTTAGTTCTTTTACAACCTGTTTCTGATAGCTCACATCCCGGCCGCTGGCAAACCACTTTTCGTTGCTAAAGGTTGCCGCCCAGCTTATCCATTTAATGGTATGGTCGGAAGTAAGAATCGGCGTTTCAAATTCAAGTTTATTTTGGCCGCTTAAACCTGCCTGTAGTTTGTTTAAAAACTGCTCACGTTCCTTTTCCCTAAAGAAATCCCATATCGGTTTACCAAGCACCTCTTTAACACCATAACCTAAAACAGGTTTAACAGCCTTGTTAATGCGCTCGATTTTGAAATCGCGGTTCAGAATACAATGAATATCGGGCGAACTGTCAAAAAGATCATAAAACTCCTTATGAAGGGCAAGGCTTTGCTCAAGCTGAAGCGTTTGTTTGCGCAGCACAAAGTGCGACATCACCTCGGCGGCCAGTATTTGTAAGGCATCGCGCTGCTCGGCTGTAAGTTTATGCGGAACGCTATCAACAACACAAAGTGAACCTAAGCGGTGCCCATCAGGATCAATTAAAGGCGCGCCGGCATAAAACCTGATGTTTTCTGTGGTAACGTAGATATTATCCTTAAATGTTTCATCAAGCAGGGTATCATCTACCTCCAGCAGCTCATCTGACTGGATGGTATAATTGCAAAAAGCGCCGGCACGGGGTGTTTCCCCCCTGTCGGCGCCATGTTCTGACTTATACCATTGCCTGTCGGCATCAATTAAAGTGATGAGTGCTACTGGAACATTACATATATAAGAAGCAAGCCTGGTTATGGCGTCGTACTCCTTTTCGGGCAATGTGTCTAATACATCATATGACCGCAGGGCTGCTAATCGTTCTTGTTCTGTTAATAAGTTTTCCTGCTGTCCTATGATCATTAATTATTCCGAGCCGTTCTCTCTGTACAATGGGTAATCGTACATCAGCTTATGAACCTTTTTACGTACTTTTTTCAAAGAAGGTTCATTTTCCGGATTGGTAATTACAGCATCTATCAGTTCAACAATGTGCTCCATTTGTTTCTCTTTCATGCCACGGGTTGTGATGGCTGCAGTGCCCACACGTATGCCTGAGGTAACAAACGGCGACTTATCATCAAAAGGCACCATGTTTTTATTTACGGTAATATCTGCATTTACCAGGGCGTTTTCAGCAGCCTTACCGGTAATGTTTTTATTGCGAAGATCGATCAGCATTAAATGGTTATCGGTACCACCTGAGATGATCTCATACCCGCGCTTAACAAAAGCTTCGGCCATGGCCGCGGCATTCTTTTTAACCTGAACAATGTATTTCATATAGCTATCGCTCAGAGCCTCGCCAAAAGCAACGGCTTTGGCAGCAATGATATGCTCAAGCGGGCCACCCTGCGTACCCGGAAAAACAGCCATATCTAATAATGACGACATCATCCTTACTTCGCCTTTAGGTGTTTTGATACCAAATGGATTTTCAAGATCTTTACCTAACATGATCAGGCCGCCACGAGGGCCACGTAAGGTTTTGTGTGTAGTTGTAGTAACAATATGGCAATGCGGAAGCGGATCGGTTAATAATCCCCTTGCAATTAAACCTGCCGGATGCGATATATCTGCCAATACCAGAGCGCCTACTTTATCAGCCACTTTGCGTATAAACTCATAATCCCAATCGCGTGAGTAAGCCGAAGCTCCGCAAATGATCAGTTTTGGTTTTTCTGCAAGTGCAACACGCTCTAATTGTTCATAATCAATAAGGCCGGTTTCCCTAACCACACCGTAAAAGTGAGGCTCATACAATTTACCGGAAAAATTAACCGGAGAACCGTGGGTTAAGTGACCACCATGAGAAAGATCAAATCCTAATATTTTATCGCCGGGTTGAAGAACGGCCAGCATAACAGCAGCATTTGCCTGGGCTCCAGAATGTGGCTGAACGTTTACCCACTCGGCATTGAACAGTTGTTTGGCTCTTTCAATAGCGATGGTTTCAATTTCGTCAACAACCTGGCAACCGCCGTAATAACGTTTACCCGGTAAGCCTTCGGCATATTTGTTGGTAGCAACAGAACCTGCCGCTTCCATAACCTGACGGCTCACAAAATTCTCAGACGCTATCAGCTCAATGCCCTCTTCCTGGCGTTGCTGCTCTTCATCCAATAACTTAAAAATTAATTTGTCTCTTTTCATTATATATAATTAAAAACGGCACTAAGTTAGTAAAAAGCTTAAAGCTAAATGCCAAAGGCTTAAAGCTTTTTTGTTTTGCCATTGTAGAAATTCATCATTTAAAAAGCTAAAAATAAAGATGCTTTTGGCTTTTAGCCTTCAGCATTTAGCTCATCCCTGGCCGATATGCGGAAATTGTTGTAGCCAAGCCCTATCTGTATATCTATAAGTTCCTGCTGCAGCATCTCCAGTACGGCCAAAAAATTATAAACAAAATGCACCTTATTTTCTGAGTGACCGGCTATAGCCTTAAAATCAAGCATCTTATTGATCTTCAGCAGATCAACCACGGCTTTCTTCTGTTTTTCAATAGTGTATGGGTATTGTACTACCGTATGTTTTACCTCTTCGCTCCGGTTCAGATAATTACGCATCAGGCGTTCATGAACCATCATCAGCCGGTATAAACTCAATTCAGAAAGTTCTTCGCCAGGCTGCGTAACCTTTTCTACCTGCTCCAGATCATGCTTAATGTTGCCTCGCTTTTCCTGCTTAAAACGTTCATCTTCAAACGGACGAAGTTCATCACACAGTTCCTTGAACTTTTTATACTCGATGAGTTTTCTGATCAGGTTTTCCTTGGTATCGGCCTCATCGCCGGCTTCGTCCGCATCATAACGTGGTAGCAGCATTTTGGCTTTGATACGCATCAGCGTGGCGGCCACGAAAATAAACTCACTGGCCAGCTCCATGTTAAGACTGGTCATTTGATGTATGTAGTTTAAAAAATCGTCGGCAATGCGGGCTATAGGTATATCGTGAATATCCAGCTCGTCCCTTTCAATAAAAAAAAGCAGCAGATCAAAGGGGCCTTCAAATTGCGGTAATCTTATAGCAAAGCTGTCATCGGTCATAAATCTGCTCAAAAATAAGATTTTTTTAGTATTAAGTAGTTAGTATCAGGTATCAAGACAGCAGCCTCTTTTTCTCAAGCGCTGAAAAATACTTGATACCTGATACTAATTACTTAATACCATTGCTAAAACAATTAATACATTTATATGGCCTGTTTTTATAAATAAAATAACTTACTTTGTAAGTTAAATATTCTTACACATGTCAATGCAGGTACCAGCCGGAGATTTGTTAAAAAACATCAACTATCCATCTGACTTAAAGCAACTTAACGAAAGCGACCTTGAAAGGGTTTGCCAGGAACTGCGCCAGTATATCATCGATGTGGTATCAGTAAACGGGGGCCATTTTGCCGCCAGTTTAGGCACAGTGGAACTAACAGTTGCACTTCAATATGTACTTAATACACCGTATGATCAACTGGTGTGGGACGTAGGCCACCAGGCTTACGGTCATAAAATACTTACCGGGCGCCGCGACGAATTTCATACCAACAGGGTATATAAAGGCATCAGCGGATTTCCAAAACGTTCAGAAAGCGAATACGATACATTCGGCGTAGGTCACTCGTCAACATCTATATCTGTGGCATTGGGGATGGCTGTAGCATCGCAATACAAAGGTGAAACAGACAGGCAGCACGTGGCAGTTATTGGCGATGGCGCCATGACAGCCGGGATGGCCTTTGAAGCCCTAAACCACGCCGGTATTGAAAACTCAAACCTGCTGGTTATCCTGAATGATAATAACATGTCTATCGATCCTAACGTGGGTGCTTTAAAGGAATATCTTACAGATATTACTACCTCAAAGCCCTACAACCGTTTCAGAGACGATATAGCCCATGTACTCGGAAAGATCTCAGCCATTGGGCCGGATGCCTTTAAAATGGCTCAAAAGATAGAAAAGAGCATCAAAGGAACCCTGCTTAAACGCAGCAATTTTTTTGAGGCCTTAAAATTCAGGTATTTTGGCCCTATTGACGGACATGATGTAAATCATCTGGTAAAGGTTTTAAAAGATCTGCGCGATATACCGGGGCCTAAACTATTGCATTGCATTACCACCAAAGGTAAAGGCTATGCTTTGGCAGAAAAAGATCAAACCAAATGGCACGCACCCGGCTTATTTGATAAAATAACCGGCGAGATCAAAAAAACAAAATACGATAAGCCACAGCCACCCAAATATCAGGATGTGTTTGGCCTTACCATTATTGAACTGGCCGAGCAAAACCCTAAAATTATGGGTATCACCCCGGCCATGCCTTCAGGCTGTTCACTTAACCTCATGATGAAGGCCATGCCAACACGTGCTTTTGACGTGGGCATAGCCGAGCAGCATGCAGTAACATTTTCGGCAGGTTTGGCTACACAGGGTTTAACACCTTTCTGTAACATATACTCCAGCTTTATGCAGAGGGCATATGATCAGGTGATACACGATGTGGCTATCCAGAATTTAAATGTGATCTTTTGTTTAGACCGGGCCGGCCTTGTTGGTGCTGATGGCCAAACACACCATGGTGCCTATGATCTGGCCTTTATGCGCTGCATACCTAACATGACGGTATCGGCACCTATGAATGAGGAAGAATTACGTAACCTGATGTTTACCGCACAGCAGGAAAACATGGGACCGTTTGTGATCAGGTATCCGAGAGGCAGTGGTGTTATGGTTGACTGGCAGCGTCCGTTCAAAGCCATACCTGTGGGTAAGGGCCGTAAAATATGTGATGGTGATGATGTAGCTATTTTATCAATTGGCGCCATAGGTAACGAAGTAGTAAAAGCTACTGCCGATCTGAATGCAGAAGGCTATTATCCGGCACATTATGATATACGGTTTGTTAAACCACTTGATGAGGCTCTGTTACATGATGTATTTCAAAAATTTGATAAGGTAATTACTGTTGAAGATGGCTGTATTGAAGGCGGCATGGGAAGTGCCATACTTGAATTTATGGCCGATAACGGTTATCATAAAACCCAGGTAAAACGCCTGGGAATACCTGACAGACTGGTGGAACATGGCGAACAGCCCGAGCTTTGGGCCGAATGCGGTTATGATGCCCCGGGCATTATTAAAGAAGTTAAAGACTTTGGTGCAAAACGAAACACGCATACCATAGCTTCATAAAAGAACAAAGAGTGGTTGATTAAGTGAGTGGTTAAGTGGTTATCAAAAAAGAAAAACCAATCACCACACACCTAATCAACCACTCTTTTTTCTATCAATGCGTTTTATAGCTCGCCAAATCGTTGTAAATACTGCGGAATGAACTGCGGATGCCAAATGTGATCAACTTAGTTTTATCATTGAACTGGCTATTTTTTTCGGAGCGATATATACCGCCCAATTCAAGACGCAGGTTATATTTAGGGTTGATCAGGTAGGCTACTTTACCTTCCAGGTAAACCATGTTGGTGGTTAGGCCCTGGCCGGTATAATTACCATATTGCCTTGCAGGGTCAATGTAGCCCTGAAACAGGTCTTTACCAAAGTTAAGGTAATCAGTATCTAAACCATAGTGGCCGTAATCGGCTTCAAAAGAGTAATCAAACCTTTTGTGCGAGTAGTTTAACAGGGCCACACCTTCACGGAAGTTTGCACCCCACGGATGCGCCAACGGCTCGCCATTTTCTGCATAGTTGATCACCGAACTGCGTTCAGAATAAGTGTATGGTTTTACGTTGTTGGTTTCAACCAAATAGTTTAAGCCTGGTATGCTAAACAAGTTTGCGCCTCTTAAACCCAACTGCCAGCCATATTTATTTCGGGAACTGCCCGAGCTTGAAAAAAAGTTTTTAGCCTCAAACTCATCCAAAGCAAACTGACCGTAGGCTGTTATTCCGTCGCTTAGCTTGTATTTTCCTGTAAAGCCTAACAGTGCGTTATCCGGTGAGCCGTTTGTGGCCTCAAGCGGCCTTAAAAAGGTTATGGGATTTACATAAGTGAAATCAAATCCGCGCGGGTGCCCTTTATCATCCTTCGCCCCCCATACAACAGCATCAAAGAAGCCTAAGGATAAACGGTTGCTCACATTCCAGTCGAGATAATGGAAAACACCATATTTTTTCCTGTCACCATCATCAACCTTGATCGATAGCGGATCATCAAAATATGCCCACATGGCCATATATTTCACGTTGCCCAACGTAGCCGTTAACTTAACAAAGGGGTATGGAGAAGCATAATCAGACAAAAGCTCTGACCGGTAACCGTCGCCAATAAATGTTTTATCGCGCCCCGCGGTTATATTCAAATATTTACTGGGTGTGTATGATACCAGCGCCGTAATATACGACCACCGGTACTCATTACCATAAATACCTGCATAAGCCTGTCCCGGCGCTATACCTATCTGGTTGGTATAATTTGCCAGATAAGTAGGTAATACGGCCCTGTTTTCGTAGGCACTTACATTGTAATAAAAATTGCTGCCAACGGTACCGCCTATCTGCAAACCAAGCGTACCAAAATTGGTATTGCGTTTTCCCTCAAAATCACGACTGAGGTTAAAATCAGGTAACAGATCTGTGTAAAAAGTGTAATTGCTGCCCTTAACATCTATTTGGTGCTCATTAAAAAATCGCCCTTTAAGTCCGCTTAAATTCATGATAGAATCGTAGCTGTGCCTTAGCAAAGAATCATCTGCAAAAGCTGGCTTTAAGGAACTATGAACACGTGTTTTAGTTGAGTAAATATCGGCATCAAGTTTTTGGTAAAACTGATAGGTATAAGGCTGATATACAGATTGGGCTTTTGCAATTCCACTTACCAAAAAAAGTAGTATAAAGCTGGTAAATAGTTTCCTCATATGTAGAATTGAAAAGGTAAATAAAGATTATTCAAAATAGTTTAGTGTGTTAAAGCCCCCTTTTTTCAGGTATTCGTCTTTTTTAACCAGATGAAGGTCGGCCTGTACCATATCGGTTACTAATGCCTGAAGATCATATTTAGGTTTCCACCCTAATTTCTCAAATGCTTTTGAGGCATCACCTATTAACAGATCAACTTCCGTAGGCCTGAAGTATTTGGCATCAACCTTAACTACAGTTTGGCCAAACTTTAAGTTGTCCATATTTAAACCAAGCTCAGTAACTTTTTGCTGGTCAATATCAATAATCACGCCACGCTCATGCTCATCTTTACCGCTAAATTCAACTTCAATACCTAACTCATTGAAGGCTATTTTAATAAAATCGCGCACGGTGGTGGTAACGCCTGTAGCAATCACAAAATCTTCGGCTTTGTCCTGTTGCAGCATTAGCCACATAGCTTCTATGTAATCTTTCGCGTGTCCCCAATCCCGTTGTGCGGAAAGATTTCCCACATACAGGCAATCCTGCAGGCCTAAGGCAATCTTTGATGCGGCACGGGTAATTTTGCGCGTAACAAAAGTTTCGCCACGGATAGGGCTTTCGTGATTGAATAAAATACCGTTACAGGCATACATACCATATGCCTCCCGATAATTTACAATGATCCAGTATCCATATAATTTTGCTACAGCGTAGGGTGAGCGGGGATAAAAAGGTGTGGTTTCGCTTTGCGGAACGGCTTGCACCAGGCCGTAAAGTTCAGATGTTGATGCCTGGTAAATACGTGTTTTTTTGGTTAGTCCTAATAATCTTACGGCTTCCAGTATACGCAGGGTTCCTACGCCATCGGCATTTGCGGTATATTCGGGAGTTTCAAAACTCACCTTAACATGGCTTTGGGCAGCAAGGTTATATATTTCGTCGGGTTGAACTTCCTGTATTAATCTGATCAGGTTAGTAGAATCAGTCAGATCGCCATAATGGAGCTTAAACTTTACATTGGGCTCATGAGGATCATGATAAAGGTGATCAATACGTTCGGTATTGAATAATGATGACCGCCGTTTTACCCCATGCACCTCATATCCTTTTTTCAGTAAAAACTCGGCTAAATAAGCACCGTCCTGGCCAGTGATGCCAGTAATTAAAGCTATTTTCATTAAGCAATTCGTAAAAATTAGGTCATGCAATATTATCTAAATTAATTGAAAGATTTGCATAACACTTTGATAAAGGTATTTTTACGTATTATTTAGGGGAAAAAATACGCATATTTAATATTTGCGATGCCTAAAACTTTAAGGCCTTATCCGCAAACTAAATACCGGAAACTTCATTCTCTAATTCCTGGTACCACTCCGCGCCATACTTACGTATAAGCGGATCTTTTAAAAACTCATGCACCCGTACTTTAAGTTCATCGCCAAATGTGCAAGCAGGGCTGCAAATACTCCAGCGATCGTAATTTAATACATCAAATTCAGGGTAAGCCGTAATACGGATAGGGTACAAATGGCACGAGATCGGCTTTTTCCAGCTGATGGCACCTTCCTCATATGCTTTTTCAATACCACATTTAGTAATACCGTTTTCCCATATTACATAAGCGCATTCTTTATTTATATCAACACAGGGTGTGGTATAGTCGCCTTCAAAATCCTTAACATAAGTACCCACCTTTTCAATGGTTTTGATGCCTTTGGCAGTAAGGTATGGTTTTACTTTTGGATATATCTCATTTAAAATATCAAGTTCATCGGCATTCAGGGGCGCGCCAGAATCACCTTCCAAACAGCAGGCTCCCTTGCACTTATTCAGGTTACATACAAAATTTTCCTTCACTACATCCTCGTGCACTAATACGTTGCCAACCTCTATCATACTTTTATTTTTAATTTTTTATTGGGTTTAAGGGATATTTTAAACCTGTGGCTCCCTGCAAATCCATTGTAACACTTCCCAATATAACCTCAACATGCGCCTTTACAGGTATCCTGTTGCCATCATTTGTTATCCAAAGGTACAACTTACTATCCTTACGAAAAATACGTCCCGGAATAATGGTTGGATTAAATTTTAAACAATTGAACTTACCCATTGAACAACTTACTACCTCGGTACCTGCATAAGTTATCCCCATGGAGTGAAAGCCATCTTCCAGGAAATACTGCAACTCAAACTTTTCGCCGATCTTCATCTTTGAAACATCAATAGTACGGGCAAAATAATAGGCCGATACAAAATCAAATGTTTTGCCTTTAAACTGATATACCCCTTTATTAGCTGTAACCTTGCTGTCTTTTTGATCAAAGGTTACATTATCGCTATGTTTCCATTTACCCTCGCGCCTGTTCTCGGTGTAAAAATAGGGCTGCAGTGTGTTTTCATCAACGTACGATTCATATTTGTTACGCACCTTATAGAAAACATCAAACGAACCGGCCGTTTTACCTTCGGCAATTAAATGGAAGGCCGGTTGTCCGTCAAATTTTTTATCACTGGCTTCTACCCTTATGTTGGCCTCAGCTGCGGTAAAAATGCCATATTTCATTTTATAGCTCAGCTTCTCTCCTACCTTAAAAACCGGATCATCTATTTTTTTCAGTTCCTGAGAAAACGTGTTGCCAAAACATAAAAGCAAAAACAAAACACAGAATGAGTATTTTCTCATAGATTTTTTTAAGATTAATGAAGCCAGTTCCTGATACATCAGGATGAAGATATGACAACTGCAATTATAAATGGTTTAAATCCACTTTTATTGCCCTGTCATATAAATAGCTCAGTAATCCCTGAAATAAAAAATCTGTTAGTCAATGCGTTTGTAAATAGGTACAGTTGAGCAAGGTTCGCCAAACATGAGGCTTTTAACTACAGGCGTCAACTTTTTGGTTAACTCCACATAGGCGGAAACCGGCACCTCGGTATCGCCGCAACCCTTTAGTACAATACGCTGATCACGGTATTGTTCAAAATCGGCCTTTGCCATTTCTTTTTCGAACAGCACGGTTTCCAAAACATCCTTATCACCAAATACAACTTCGCGCGCGTAAGGTGCCATACGATTGGCCAGCAGCATATAGGCCCAGGCAGGTACTATGGCATCGGCACTGCAGGTAATACCTACGTTCTTGCCTTCGTATTGTACCCAGTCGTGCTCTTTTACAAACTCCCTAAAATCCTTTTCACGCAGGATAAGGCCATGGAACAGGTTTTCTTTGATGTCATAAACAACACGCTCACCGGCAGGATAAAATGCCGCAGGGTCTAAAGTAACCAAACCACTTTGAGCCACTTTATTCACTATATTTTCCTGTATATCCATAATTGTTGAAAATGATAAATGCTTAAAATTCCAAGCTCTAAATTCTAAAACCTAAACTCTAAAAACTAAATTTTAAGTCAGAATATTAGATAAAAAAAATCCGGGAACAACATTAAGCTGCTCCCGGATGTAAAATTACTTTAAAAATCTCTTATAACAATTTTGCTCTGTTATCTTTTACATTGGCGTTATCTTTCAAGGCCTCTAATATTTGTCCTTGTGAACGCTGCAATAATGTTTGAGCTATCTGTTGTTTTTCTCTTACCGTGTTTGTAAGTGCCGGTGGATTAGTAAACCCATCAACTACATAAACATAAACACCTTGCTGACCGTTAACCGGTTTTGATAATTTGTTTGGCTGTGAACCAAAAACAGAACCGATAACCTTGTACTCTAACGATGCACCAGGAATAACCGGGTTAGCAAATACAATGTTCTGAACCGGAACAGCTTTGGTGCCTGCTTTTTGAGCAACCTGATCAATTGATGATGATCCGTTCAGTGCTGCCTGGAATTTCTCGCCCAGTTGTTTTGCTTTAACGTCGTTACGTACGGCAGGCTCAATTTGTTTTTTAACCGCATCAAGTGATAATACACCTTTGGGTTTAATTGCGCTTAACTGGGTAATGATATATTGATCGCCAACGGTGAATACTTTATCAGTAATGTCACCTTTTTCAGCTTTATAAGCCCATCTAACTACTTCCCTTGCATTGTCTAAACCTGGCAGGCTCGCGGCAGTACCGGCAAAGTCTTCAGCAGCTCTTTTCTTTAATCCTTCTTTTTTAGCCTCAGCATCAAAGTTATCTTTTGTTAACGCTCCCAAAAATTTCTGAGCAGCGCTGTAAGCAATAGTTTGCGTTTTGCTGCTGGCCTGTATCGGCTTATCAACAACAGCAACCTTAATAACTTTTACTGAACCTTTTTGATCTTCTACCTGAATCAAATGAACACCAAATTGTGAAGTAACCACAATAAGATCACCTTTGTTGGCTTTATAAGCCGCGTTGGCATACTCAGGAGTGATCTGGCCGCCTGCACCCATCATACCGTTAACATCAAATGATGGAATATCACCGCCTTTGCTGCCGCTGCCTTTATCAACTGAGAAAATTGCTGCAAGTTCTGCAAATGATTTACCACCCTGAATCAGTTTTTTAACAGAATCGGCACGGGCTATAGCTTTCTCTACACCGCCTTCAGTAGCCGGGTTAAATAATATATGCCTGGTTTTAACAGAATCAAAAGTTGTTTTAACATCTGTTAACTTTGCTATTTTGTAGCTGCCGTTTGATACATAAGGACCATATACAAAACCTTTAGCTGCATTGAACATTACGGTATCTAACTTTGGCTCAAGACCACCTTTTTTCTGAAATGCCAAAGGCGCTTTTGTTTCAGAGTTGATCTGTACAAACAACGAATCGTTGGTGCTGGCTTTAAAGCTTTCGGCAAGTTTATCAGCCTGAGTCTTAATTGCTACTGAATCTTCTTTTGATGGCGCTGCATTAAAGCTTACATACTCAAATGACCTTACATCCTGCGGGTTTTTAAACTCACCTTTGTGCGCATTGTAGTAAGTGTTGTAGTCATCGTCAGTTAAGGTAACTTTCGCATCGGGAATAGATGAATACTCCAGAGTTGCGTATTTAAAGTTTACCAATTTATTTTTAGCCTCGTAATCGTCTTTAGCTTCCAGTGAGTTAACATACAAACCACTTGTAACCAAAGCCATGTATTTGGCCTGTTTTTTTGCCTCAAATAATTGCATCAGGAAATCGGCCCATGCTTGTTTCTGGGTAGGATCTGCCTTACCTGAATTTAAGTAAGCTTTAAACTGCTCCAATTTGTTTCTGTCGAACTGACCTGTTTGAGGATCAGAGAACTGACGTGCTATCTGTTGATCAGGGTTGTTACCGCTAACCATTGATGTACTTTCGTCGTCACCAACTACGATACCTGTTTTTTCGATCTCTTTTTTCAGCAGAAGCTCAGACAGGAATGAATTCCATGTAGTTTCCTGCAAATAGCTGGTGATCTGCGGTGAAATGTTTTGACCAGATTGTTTAAACTGGGCTGTACTTTGCTCCAGCCTTTTATTAAACACATCATAAGGCACCTTTTCGCCGTTTACAACGGCCAGTTCATTGTTGTCGTCTCTAAAAAAAGAGCCGCCCTTGCTAATTACTTCACTTGCAATAAAAGCAAAAAGCGCGAAACCAATAAATGCGGCAACTATCGTCCCCATTCTTTCGCGCATGTAACCCATTATCCCCATATACTTTTTATAATTATTGTTCTATTCTTCAAAAGAGGGCGCAAGATACAATTTTTAGTAAAATTCTATAACACAAAATTTTCCTGATAAAAAAACGTTATTGCGTTGCATTTTCGTCTACGTGAAACAAGCCTTTGCTATTCCTTAATTTGGGATGCACAAACTTATCATCGCTCACAAAATCATCACCATTCATCACATTGCCGCCTTCCATAGTAATTTCAACGGTTTTATGAGAATATATTGTTTTAGTGGCCGAATCCCAAAATAACTGTTCAGACTTATAGGTTTCGCCCTTGGCATTAGTTGCCACTACATTTTTCTTAAATTCATAAAGTTTATCACCGTTATGAATGATGCCGGTGTCGGCAATAATGGTACCATCTTCTTTACCGGTCTGTTTGTCGTAGTGGATCACCTTGATACCTTTAGGTGCTATTCTATAACTTTTTTTAGGATTTTCAGGATTGTACTCTAATACTAATGGTGCAGTTAAATGGAAAACCACCTTTGCCGAATCGCTCATAATGAGATCAACACCGATAGTTGGCGCTACTATAATACCCACTTCATTGGAGGCTATTTCCTTAACCTTATTCAGATCATTCTCGCACGATGATATGGAAAACATAAGCACGGGCAATAACAACAGGCTCAGCCTTTGTAAATTTTTCACCCGGTTATACATGTTGTTAATCAAATTTATATTTCTGGAACCACCTGTCGTTCAAGGTAAAGCCCAGGTGAAGGTTCACATAGTTCTCTCTCACTAAACCATTTACCAATGAACCTCTCCGGCCAACCTCTGCCGAAATATTTATTTTATAAAAGCTGCCATTGTTAGGGCGCAGCGGCAAACCTAAACCCGCAGTAACCGCGTATCTTTTGATCCTGGTGTTGTTTACAACCATGTAGGTTTCATCATAAATACCACCTAAACGGTAATCAACAGAAGCAAGATAGTTACGCAGGGTAGATATGTTAGGAGTATACTGACCACCAATGTTAATGGTACGGCTGTCTGTTAAACCCTGGTTTACGCCTCCAATGCTAAGGTTTGACCATTTGCTCATGGTATAATCGGCACCTACCAGGAATTTACCGTCGCTTTGAAAAGATATACCGAAACGGTTGGTTTGCGGAAGTTTAATTTTTGATTTTGGATCCTGTTTACTAACAACACTATCCAGCGGAATATCCTCATTACCGTTTGAGTCATTGGTGTACTGGCTCACAATAAAGCTGCTTGTTGAATTAAGTTTTGAACTGGCCGATGCCGAGTATCCTAAAACAAGGTGTTTGGTTTCAGAAAAATCAAACGAGTACTGGATACCGTAATCATAGTTTAAGCCTCCAATGGAATTACTTTGCTCAATTTTTGAGTTAATAGTTCCGCCAAGACCAGGGATCTCGGTAGTGCTAATATCTTTTAATGTACCAAATATGTACGATACGTTACCACCCAATAACAAGTGTTTGCCTATGCCAAAACCATAACCAAAATATGCTTTTGATAAACCACCGTCGCCGCTGTAAGTATAATTGGTAACATTGGTATCGGCAGGTGACGTTGTACCTGAACCTTTAACCGAGTTTTTATAGTTATAGCCACGCTCGCTGTAAGGTAATAAACCAAAGCTTAATGCCGAACGTTTGGTTACCGGTACCGCAAAGGCCACATGGCTTAACCTGAAGTTACTGTTGGTTTGGCTGGCCGAACCTGTTTGGTTTAAGGTTAAAAAGTTTGCATAAACACCTATATCAATAGTAGTAAGGTTTATGGCGCCATACGAAGCCGGGTTTATAACATTGATATTGTTGAAATAGCCAATCTTGTTGGTAGCTACACCTATACCGCCCATAGCCACATTTTGAGGCATTAACTGAGGGTCGATATCGCCTATACCGTACCGTGAGTATGGAGAGCTTGAAGTAGCAGTTGATTGTGAATGTGCCGCGAATGAAATAGCAGCAAATAAAAATGTTATTAAGAACCTGGTATATTTAATCATTATGCTTTTGTATAGCTGCGTTTAATCCTTTTAAAACCAAATAAGGTTCAATTTTAATATAGGGGGCAAAGATGCTATTTTTCAATAGAGTATCAAAAAAAATACTATCGCCCCCGCTTAGTATAATATTCAATTGCGGGCTTTTGCTTTTATAACTTTCAATAAACCCGCACAATTCATATTTTATTCCGTTTTGCACACCTGAGCGTATGGCAGCTTCTGTATTGCCGCCGTAGGCTGTGTTAAAGTTTGCATCTGCACTAATCAGTGGCAGGCCTGCCGTATAATGATTTAAAGCCTTATAACGCATATTTAAACCCGGCGATATACTGCCGCCAAAATAATTTGCCCCGGCATCTATATAATCATATGTTATGGCTGTGCCACCGGTAATTACCAGGTTATTTAAGTGCGGATATAAATGGTTTGCACCAATAACGGCCGCTAATCTGTCTGTACCAAGTGTTTCTGGAGTTAAATAATGGTTTTGTATACGGGTTTTAACCAGGGTGCTGAAATAAGTGATCTCAACTTTTTGGCTCAAGTTGGTTTGCCAGGGCTCAATATGTTTTTTAACAGACGATATTATGGCCCTGTCAACCTTATAATTGCTCAGAAAATTTTCCACCACGGTAGCATCAACCATTTCAAACTGATCAACTACCAGCAATTCATTCAGCCTAAAAACCGCGATTTTTGTATACGTATTACCAATATCGATAACCAGATTGGTCATCAGGCCTTCACCAATGATAATATTGATTCAAAAATAGCAAGTCCGTCTTCATTAGCCACCAGGCTATCAGCAGCACGTTCAGGGTGTGGCATTAAACCAAATACGTTCCTGTTAGCATTACAGATACCCGCAATGTTTTGTAAAGATCCGTTAGGGTTAGCCTCGGCCACAATGTTACCTGCCTCATCGCAATACCTGAACAATATTTGCTCATTATCATTAAGCTTTTTCACTACATCAGCATCGGCAAAGTAATTACCCTCGCCATGAGCGATAGGGATCCTGTATGCCTGCTCCTGTACTAATTGAGCGGTAAGTAATGATTGGGTTGTTTGCGGCTTTAAATAAATGTTGCGGCAAATAAACTTACGATTTTCGTTATGCAGTAATGCACCATCCAGCAAACCGGCTTCGGTTAGTATTTGGAAACCGTTGCAGATACCCATCACATAACCACCTTTTGCTGCAAATTGAATAACTTCCTGCATAATTGGCGAAAAACGTGATATGGCACCAGAACGAAGATAATCGCCAAAAGAAAAGCCCCCTGGTAAAACAACAAAGTCAACACCCTGTAAATCATGGTCTTTATGCCATAATCTTACTACCTGCTGACCCATTATTTTTTCTAATACATATATGATGTCTTCATCACAATTAGATCCGGGAAATATAACTACTCCAAATTTCATGTTACAAAACTAATATAACCGCTGAAATTTGAACGAATGTAAAAGTTAAAAATTGTTAAACTGAAAGCAGATGATGCTGATTAGCAGCAATAAAAACAGGCTTTCGTAAAACCATTTGCGGGTTGCATACAGAAAAAAATAGGCAAAAAACACCGCAACAGGCGCTATACACAATAAAAAATGATTTAAGTGGAATGAGGCGTTCACATAAAATGAAAATGCCGTGATAAAAAAAATAAAAAATAACAGCTGAAAAGATTTTCGTATTTGCACGTAACTTTTGAAAAAATTTTGCTGCAATTTGAAAAAACAGAGCACCAGGATCACAATTACAGGCACAAGCAGCAGGTAATTATAGGAGTTGATGCTGATATGATCCGGGAACTTTGTAGCCAGCGGCCGCCAGATATTGGAAAAACTGGAGAGTTTATCGTTTAAATAATATAGCACAGCCAGGAAAAAAAACACGGTACCATAACCCAGCATGCCAGATATCCATTCGCGCCAGTTGAATGGCTTAAACAGCACCAGTGCTATCCAGATCACTAAAAATAAATAGATGAACGGAAAATAGATCAATGACCCCAGTGCCACGATCATCCCCAGATCATACACGGTAGATTTTGCATCATCGCCTTTGTATAAACTGAACAGCTTAAACAACATCCAAATGATCAGGAAATTACAGATAAGCGGGGCGCTCAGCACCAAAAAAGGCGCAAACAAACCCGACAGCGTTACATACATCAACGCCGGTAAAAATGTGGGTTTACCCAGTAGATTATAAAAATTAATGAGGTAATTGAGCAGCAGCGCCTGTATAAAAACAAATACCGAGGCCAGCAGGATATTTAAAACCGGCGAAAAAGCGTATTCATACGAGATAGGTACCAGCAACCTGGCAAAGGGCTCAACAAATATAAACTCCACCCGGGCCGGAACATGGAACAGGTACCCCACGCGCGACAAGAACAATACTACTATTAGCCATAAAGCATTCAGTGGATTAAAGGCTCTGAAAATATTGATCATAAAGGCGCGCTGTTTTTCGGGTGGTAAAATTAGCACAAAAACCTTTTAAGCTACAATGCTTTGTGGCTTTGCATATCGCTTTATCAAATCATCAACTATGCGGGCGGTATCGTCAGGAAAATTTACGATTACTTTTTTATCGTCCTGTATCCAGTTATTCAGATGCCCGGCAAATTTATCATTGATTTCATTAACCACGGGCACACCCATTTTTGATGCGGCAAGCGCGTTGCATTGCTGCTCATACTGCCCTTTCATGGGTATCATCAGCACTTTCTTTTTTAGGAATAAGGCTTCTGCAGGCCCTTCAAAGCCGCCGCCCGTAAGCAGGCCTTCACAATTGGCCAGGCTTTTATTAAAGGCTTCGTTATTTACCGGAAATATCTCAACATTACCTTGCCGGTATGGTGTTTTTTGCCGTTTGGAAAAAATTTGCCACTTGGCATCGGTCAGGCTGAGGTGCTTCAAAAGTGTTTTATCATCATAAGCCGGCAGATATACGGTGTAGTGCCCCAGGTTGGCCGTTTCCATTTCGCGGATGCCGCTCCTGATCACCGGGGTATTTATAAAATCATCATACCGGTCAAAATGAAAACCAACATGATAAGTGGTTGGCGAATAATATTTAAACAACCACTCGGCATAATTCCATTTGGCAGGCCTTGGTGTTTTTGGTGATACAAACGAACACTGATGGCTTAATGATACTGAAGGCACCTTTTGCAGGCGGCAAGCCCAGGCACTTACCGGTTCAAAATCATTAATAATTAAATCGTAATGATTTAGCGGCAAGCTGTGCATATCGCGCCAAAGCTGGGGCAGGTTCATGATCTTAAATGTTGCCCAGTTATCAACCCCACCCTTTTTGCCAAACACAAAGCTAAAACCATGAAATTTATATTTAAGCGGCTGCGTAAGCGAAACTTCGGCCTCGGTGCCACTTATTAACAGGTCAACCTCGCCATATTGCTGTAGTAAAGGCACAATTTCGCGGGCCCGGCTTATGTGTCCGTTACCGGTTCCCTGTATGGCAAAAAGTATTTTCATGATAGTAACGGTGTTTTAAACTCCTGTAAGGCAACAGCATAAGCCAACCTTTGCATAGTTTTAAACGTGATGATTCATAGTTTTAGTTGCGGCGGTCAAGTTACAAATTAGTATCAAGTAGTTAGTATCAAGTATCAGGATTTCTTGTAAACAGCTGATCGCTTTTTAAAGTCATGATACTTGATACTAACTACTTGATACTAACTACCTGATACAATTAATGAGGCTCCTGTTTAAAGCGTTCCAACAAAGTTTTAACATCAAGCTTG
This sequence comes from Mucilaginibacter aquaedulcis, assembly GCF_030409325.1. Classification (GTDB taxonomy): domain Bacteria; phylum Bacteroidota; class Bacteroidia; order Sphingobacteriales; family Sphingobacteriaceae; genus Mucilaginibacter; species Mucilaginibacter aquaedulcis. The sequence continues at coordinate 351,987 of NZ_JAUFPR010000008.1, read as the reverse complement.
GCATCCAGATCTTCGGCATCTGTTTTATCATCTTCGTCGGCATCGGTATTAAAATCGTCGGGGTTATATTTGAATATTTTCCACTCGCCATTCATATATTCCAACGAGGTAAGGCTCTCTACCCAATCGCCCGAGTTTAGGTATAGCACTGAACCCGTTTTATCGGTATTTTCAATAGCCCTGATCTCGGCGTGGTGAATGTGACCGCAAATTACGTATTGGTAGTTTTTGTCGACGGCAAGGTCGGCGGCGGTTTGTTCAAACTGGTTAATGAATTTTACAGCCTCTTTGAACCTGGCTTTTACTTTTTGCGAAAAGCTCATTTTTTGACGACCAAAAGCCGTTAAAAACCAATTGGTAAGGCTATTGATCAGGATAAGCGAATCATAACCAACGGCGCCCAGCTTGGCCAGCCATTTGGAGTGCTGCATGGTAACATCAAATATATCGCCGTGAAATATCCAGGCCTTTTTACCATCGATGTTGAGTACTATTTTATTGAGTAACTGGAATGACCCCAGGTTAAAATCGGTGAATTTGCGCAGCATTTCGTCATGGTTACCGGTGAGGTAATGTACGGGGATGCCATCTGTTACAAATTTGAGGATGCGGCGTACCACCTTCATATGTGATTCGGGCCAGTATGATTTACTGAACTGCCATATATCAATAATATCGCCGTTGAGGATAAGCATTTTAGGTTTAATGCTCTTTAAATATTTAAGCAGTTCTTTGGCATGGCACCCATATGTACCAAGGTGCACGTCAGATATTACTACGATATCAACTTCACGTTTCGACATTAAAATTGGGGGGTTAATTGCTCATCCGGCAGATATTGCCAGTTAATGGTTTTCATTGAATTGCTTAACAAACGATTACTCGTCGTCTTCGTCTTCATTAACATTTAGTTCATAAGGGCTCATATAAAATGCGCCAACCAGTAGCAGCAAACTTATAACAACCAGATAGGCGTATTCAAAATTCATCACATAATGATTTTAACAAATGTCGGTAAACCAAATTATCTTATTGTTAAGACGTTATTAAATATAAAAGGTTACTTCGGTAGGTGAAATTTCTTTTTTATACGTTCAATCTGCTTTAAATGATGCTGCAGGTGTATACGGGTAAACTTAAACCACTCCTTAGCATTAAGCATACCCAGGTTAGGGTGCGCATAACGTACCTTGGCCGGAGAATTTGCTACCATGGGCATAACCTTTTCAATGCGTTGCCTGAATTTGATCAGCAGGTTTCTCGCATCTTCTTCTGTGATCTTGTTGCCCTCGGTACCATCAGGGGTTTTGATGGGCACCGGAGGAAAACAGCCAAACATTAAAACAAAGTGTCCTTGCAGGGATAAACCCTTTGAAGTTGGCGGACAGTTACTGTTTGAGCAGCGTTCCATAGCTATCATTGAGCCTGATGAGGCTTTCATGATATGGCTGTAAACCTCCGAAAACGACCAGCTTCCATCGGCCGGGGTTTCGGCAAATAGCTCATCAGGGATAACATCCAGTTGTTCGCGATAAGTAGTTAATGCCGCTTCAATGGCTCTGTACTCCCTGGCAATGTTCATAACATTAAAGTTAGCTCTTTTAAATGAGTAATCTGCACCGGCACATCAGGAGGCTGCGGGGCATTGAAAGGATTAAAATAAATAGCATCCATACCAAAATTAAGCGCGCCGTATACGTCGGCCTCCAGGCTATCACCTATCATTACGCTTTCCTCTTTAGTAGCACCGGCCAAATTTAAAGCGTATTCAAATATGGCTTTATCGGGTTTATTCACTCCTGCATCTTCAGATACAATGATGTGCTGAAAATAGCCCGCCAGGTTGGAGCCCGCGATTTTTAACTGCTGCGATTCCTTAAACCCGTTTGATATTAAATGCAGTGTGTACTTGGCTTGAAGATACTGTAAGGTTTCGTGCGCGTGCGGGAACAGGTTAGTTTTGGTAGGGCATAATCTTACGTAAGCATCCTCAAAATCAACAGGAATAACATCCGGGTCGAGGCCAAGCTCTATAAATGTTTTTTTGAAACGAGCCTCGCGCAGCTCATCCTTGGTGATCTGCCCAACATGGTATTGCGCCCAAAGCTGGTGGTTATGGCGGGTATATGTTTCAATAAACACATTGGCCGATGATAAGCCTATGGTATGCAGCTGGTGAATATGATAAAGCTCATGCAGGGTTTCTTCGGCGTTTTTATCAAAATCCCAGATGGTATGGTCAAGATCAAAGAAAATGTGTTTGTAGTTTTTCATTTCGGAGTTCGGGTGTTTGATTTTGGATTTATTTAAATCAGGGGTTCAAAATCAAAACACTTTTAAAAATTCAAAATTAAAATTTTCTACGACCAAATCCGAAATCGAACATCCGAAATCCAAAATCATCAGGCTTTTTCGCCAAAGGCAAGGTCGCCGGCATCGCCCAGGCCGGGAACTATATAGGCCTTGCTGGTCATTTCTTCATCAATAGCACATGCCCATATTTTTGCCTTGGGCAAGTTAGCACGTACATGGGCAACACCCTCGCTACTGGCTATAACGGCAGCTATGTGCAGCTCCTTAATTTTGTATTGGGCCATCAGTTCTTTGCAAACTACCACTACACTTTGCCCGGTGGCCAGCATGGTATCGCACAAAATAAATATCTTATCGTCGAGGTTTGGGGTTGATATATGATCTACCTGTATAATGAAACTTCCGTTACGTTTTACTTTTCGATAGGCGGTAATAAACGCCGAAGGTGATTGATCAAAATAATTCAGGAAACCCTGCTGAAAAGGCAGCCCGGCCCTTAAAACAACTCCCAGCACCGGTTCATCAGCAGAAATATTTACAGTAGCTGTACCCAATGATGTTTGCACTTCCTTGGGCTCGTACTTGAAGCTTTTACTGATCTCATAAGCCAGTATCTGCCCAAGCTTTTCCTGGTTATATCTGAATCGTGTTTTATCCTGCTGAATTTCGGCATCACGCAGTTGGGCCAAAAATTGGTTGGCCACGGAGTTTGTTTTGTTCAGGATAAAAATCATGACTTAAATTTAATTCTTTTAAACCACAATAACGTATGTCGTGTTTTAAATTAATATGATTGGGCCGATAAACTATTGCTGACATACAGTTGTCATTATCATGTACTTATTTTGATCCATCAAAACCTATTACCGGATTATTCGTATTTTTACATAGTAACATGGATTTTAATTTAACTTCACAATACTCACCTACCGGCGACCAGCCCGAAGCTATCAGGCAGCTGGTTGAAGGTGTAAATAATGGCGATCCGTTTCAAACCCTGCTGGGTGTCACCGGATCGGGCAAAACATTTTCGGTTGCTAATGTGATACAGCAAACGCAAAAGCCAACATTAATATTAAGTCATAACAAAACACTGGCAGCACAGCTTTATGGCGAATTCAAACAGTTTTTTCCGGAAAACGCGGTAAACTATTTTGTATCGTACTATGACTATTACCAGCCCGAAGCATTTATACCTACCACCAATACCTATATTGAAAAAGACCTGCAGATAAACGAGGAGATTGAAAAACTTCGTTTACGTACCACTTCGGCATTGATGTCGGGCCGCAGGGATGTTATCGTGGTATCGTCCATATCATGTATTTACGGTATGGGTAACCCCGATGATTTTGCCGACTCGGTTTTCAAGTTCGCGGTAGGTACGCGCATTAGCCGCAACGCTTTTTTGCACCGCCTGGTTGAAATTTTATATGCCCGCACCACAGCCGATTTTAAACGCGGTACTTTCAGGGTGAAAGGCGATACAGTTGATATTTTTCCGGCCTATCTGGATTATGCCTATCGGATCTCTTTTTTTGGCGATGATATTGAAGAACTCAGCAGCTTTGATGTGAGCACCGGCAAAACGGTTGAAAAAATGACTCACATGGTGGTTTATCCCGCCAACTTGTACGTGGCCCCCCGTGAGCGTTTTCTGCAATCTATCTGGGCTATACAGGAAGAACTGGAAACCCGCAAAAAGCAATTTATTGACGATGGCCGTTTCCTGGAAGCCAAACGCCTGGAAGAAAGGGTTAACTACGATCTGGAAATGATACGCGAACTGGGCTACTGCTCGGGCATTGAAAATTATTCGCGCTTTTTTGATGGGCGGCAGCCCGGGGCACGTCCTTTCTGCCTGCTTGATTATTTCCCCGATGATTATCTGATGGTGATTGACGAAAGTCACGTAACCGTTCCTCAGATCAGGGCAATGTATGGCGGCGACAGGTCGCGTAAGATCTCATTGGTCGACTATGGTTTTCGCCTGCCTGCGGCTTTGGATAACCGGCCGCTCAATTTCCAGGAGTTTGAAAAATTGGCTCCCCAAACTATTTATGTAAGTGCTACCCCCGGCGATTTTGAATTGGAAAAATCTGAAGGTGTAGTGGTTCAACAGGTAATACGCCCAACTGGCCTGCTTGATCCCGTTATTGAGATTCGCCCGGTGATAAACCAGGTTGATGACCTGCTTGACGAGGTTGACAGAACCATAAAAATGGGCGACAGGGTATTGGTTACCACCCTCACCAAACGTATGGCCGAAGAGCTGGCTAAATACATGGACAGGCTTGGCATTAAATGCCGCTACATACACTCCGAAGTAAAAACCCTGCAAAGGGTGGAGATTTTAAGAGGTTTACGCCTGGGCGAATTTGATGTACTGATAGGTATCAATCTGCTGCGCGAAGGACTCGATTTGCCGGAGGTATCTCTGGTAGCTATTTTGGATGCCGATAAAGAAGGTTTCCTGCGTTCGGAAAGATCGTTGATACAAACTATTGGCCGAGCTGCCCGTAATGATCGAGGCAGGGTTATCATGTATGCCGATAAAATAACCGACTCGATGCAGATCACTATGGACGAAACTAACCGCCGGCGCGATATTCAGATTGCTTATAATACCCAGCACGGTATAATCCCTACAACAGTAGGTAAAAGCCGCGAGGAAATCATGGAGCAAACATCTGTTGTTGATTTTAAAGGTGGCGTGCAGCAAGCCTATGTAGAGGCTGACACTGTATCACTGGCTGCCGACCCTATAGTGCAGTACATGACCAAGGCCGATCTGAAAAAATCAATTGACAATACTAAAAAAGAAATGCTGGCAGCCGCCAAGAATATGGACTTTTTACAGGCCGCCAAATTACGCGACGAAATGTTTGCCCTTGAAAAAATGATGGAGGAAAAGTTTTAGATGAAAAACATCTGAATCAGAATTTCCAGAATTTATGAATTTTAGAATGTAATTACGTCATTTTGTTATTTCTCAATTCTGGAATTCTGATTCAGACAACCTTATATCATAATAAAACAATTTTAACGTTATATAACTTATATTTGTAAGCTAAAAATTAATCAGATGCTTCTAATTCGTTTTTTACTCATATCAATTTGCATATTATATATAATACGCAGCTTAGCGCGGTACTTATTACCGGTACTTTTTGAAAGTGTGGTAAATAAAGCGCAGCAACAACATAGCCAGCAACAGCAACGTCAGTCAAGAAAGCCTGAGGGCGCTATAAAGGTTGATTACATTCCGCAGGGCAAAAAGAATACTGTTCCCGATTCTGAAGGTGAATTTGTTGATTACGAAGAGATAAAATAATTCGTATGATACCCGAAGAAATATATAAAAGACGCCCTAATCATAATAATACCCCTGAGTCTATCACACTGATCGTTATCAACTATATTGTATTTGTAGTTGCCTTACAATTGTTTGCCACCTGCGCCAAAATCAATACTTTTTTTTGGGTTGCCTTAGGTGCGCTTGCCCTTTACAATTTTTTCAGCATCCGTAAATATCGTGAGGATTACGGCAAACCCCAGGCTATAGCTTACATAATAAGCATTGGCGGCCTGCTGCTGCTGTTTTTCCTGATGCGCAGCCGCGACCTCAATTGTTAAGCAATTCCTTTACAAACTAATAATTCCTATTCTCATTCAAATTTCTATTTTTGAGGAATATATATTACCCATTTTCCAAAAAAACGTAAATGAACAACTGGTTTAAACGTAATGGTACTCATTTGGCCGTTATTGCACTTTTTATAGCTATATGCTTTTTTTTCCTCACACCTGCTTTTCAAGGTAAAACATTAGGCCAAAGCGATGTTATTGGAGCCCAATCTACCCAAAAAGAAATAATGGATTACCGGGCCAAGGATACAACCATACTTTGGACCAATCAAATATTTGGCGGAATGCCCGCTTTTCAGATCTGGGCACCTTATCCTGATAATATCACCACGCATGTTGTGTCGGCAATAAAAGCTACATTCCCTAACCCGGTTGATACCGTACTCATACTTTTATTGGGAACCTACTTTTTATTCATTGTACTTAAGTTAAACCCATGGCTTGCGGCAGCCGGTGCAGTTGCCTTTACGTTTTCCTCATATAATATAATTTTACTGGTTGCTGGGCATTCCAATCAAGCCTTTGCTATAGCATTTTTTGCACCAATACTTGCCGGTATTATTCTAACCCTTAGAGGTAAACATATTTTAGGTGGAGCTTTAACAGCTTTTTTCCTGGCTATGGAAATAAGGGCCAACCACGTTCAAATGACCTATTACCTATTATTATCATTAATAATATTAATTGGGATTGAACTGTATCATGCAATAAAAACAAAAAACTTACAGGCATACTTAAAGTCAATGGCTTACATTGGCGGAGCAACTTTGCTGGCACTTGCTGTAAATGCTTCAAGCTTATGGAGCACTTATGATTACGGAACTGAAACCATTCGTGGAAAATCAAACCTAACACAAACTGCTAAAGAACCAAGTAATGGCCTTGATAAAGATTACGCTTACCAATGGAGCCAGGGTGTTGGTGAATCATTCACATTTTTAATACCTAACGCCTATGGCGGCGGTTCAGGAACCGAAGTACTTGATCAAAATTCAGAAACTGCTAAAGCACTGATAGCAAAAGGGGTTCCGGAAGATCAGGCCGTAAATTATACCCGGCAAATCACCGCCTCAGTACCGGGCATGACTACCTATTGGGGTAATAAACCAGGTACAGCAGGCCCATATTATTTTGGAGCAGTAGTTTGCTTTCTGTTTTTGTTTGGCTTGCTTATCATCAAAAACCGCATTAAATGGTGGTTATTAGCTACAGTAATATTAACCATGTTCCTTTCATTTGGCAGAAATCTACCATTTTTGTCTGACCTGTTTTTCAACTATTTCCCTTTATACAATAAATTCCGTGCGGTTGAGTCTATATTGGCTGTGGCCAGTATCTGTTTCCCCATACTTGGCTTTTTGGCAATTCAGGAAATTATTGAATCAAAAGATCGTACTGTTATTCTGAAAAAGCTATTGCTTTCATTATACATCGTGGGTGGTCTTGCCTTATTATTTGTTGTAGTTCCTGATCTTATCTTAAGCTTCAGGGCCGAGGATCAGGCTACCGGTATTGGTTATTTAACTCAGGCTTTTCAAAATAATGCAGCCATGGCCAATGATGTTGCTGCTGCTATTGTTAGAGACAGGATATCCCTGGCCCGGATGGATGCCATACGTTCATTGATATTTGTGCTTTTAACTTTTGGAGTTGTTTGGGCATTTATCAAACAAAAAATGAATGTGCTTACCTTATCCATAGTTTTACTTGCCTTAACATTAATTGATATGTGGCAGATAGACAGGCGCTATTTAAAAAATGAAAACTTTCAGGATAAGATTGAAACAGCCCAGGCTATTAAACCTCGTGAAGTTGATCAGTTTATCGTGAAAGATCCCGATCCGGATTACCGTGTATTTGATGCAACAGCTGATTTCAGGTCAGATTCATTCAATCCTTTTTTCCATAAGTCTATAACAGGTTATTCGGCTGCAAGGTTAAAAAGATATGAGGAATTGTATTTAAGCCAGTTTACCAAAAGCGTTAATCAGGATGTTTTGGATATGCTGAACACCAAATACATTATTTCATCTGACCCTAAAAATCAAAACCTAAAGATGCAGGCCAACCCTACTGCGTGTGGCCATGCGTGGTTTGTGAAGAGTGTTAAGTATGCAGATAATGCCGACCAGGAAATGCAGGCCATCAGTAGTTTTTCTCCTAAAGATGAGGCCATTGTTGACAAGCAATACAAAAGTATTATCGACGAAAAATCATTAGGGAGCGACCCTGCCGGCACAATTACGCTTACTCATTACTCACCCGATCATATGACTTATAAAAGCGGTTCTACTACTTCGCAGATCGCTGTTTTCTCTGAAATTTATTATAACAAAGGCTGGAAAATGCTGATCGATGGCGTGGAGAAACCATACTTCCGTGCCGATTATCTTTTACGTGCAGCGCAAATACCTGTTGGTAACCATACTATCGAATTCGATTTCCACCCAACCTCATACTATGCTGGAGAAAAAATCTCTTTAGCAGGTTCAATACTATTGGTATTGGCACTGGGTGGTGCCCTTTATACCGAAACCAAAAAGAAACAAGCAGAAGTGAAACCGGCTGCTAAAAAAGTATAAAACTTTAACTGATATAAGAAAAAGCGATGGGTTAACAACTCATCGCTTTTTTTATGGGTTGATCAGTCGTTGGTACGTTTGTTTTTGAGCCAATACCAACCCAGATTAAAGGCTATAACTACGTGATTTAGTATTGTTGGTACCAGCCCATAATAACGTTTCATAATGTCGAAACGTTCCTGCAAACTCTGCTTGTGCTTCTTTTTCGACATTCCCCCTACCAGGTATTTGGCTACATGCCGATTTACGTTCACTATAGTTTTGGCCTTTTTAGCCGCCCGGATTATCCAGTCGATATCCGCACTAAGTTGATATCTGCTATCATAGGGTTCAGCCAGTGTACGCCTGATATATATAGCCTGGTGGCTGATGCTCATGCCATATTTAAAGCCGCGCCAGGTAAATTTTGCGGGCGCCTTATGCCTGCGCTGGCCAAGGCTTTGACCTTCATCATTGATCATTTCGGTTTCGCCATAGTATATATCGGCATCATTTGCACTGGCAAAAACCGCGGCCACTGTACCGGAATCATAAAACTCATCTCCCGAGTTCATGAATATTATATAGTCGCCTGTTGCTATAGCCAAGCCCTTGTTCATGGCATCATAGATACCTTTATCCTTCTCGCTGATAAGCTTGCTGATACGCTTTTCATATTTACCGATAACCTGCAACGTACCATCGTTTGACAGGCCATCTATAATAATGTATTCTATATTAGCATATGTTTGCCCAAGTACCGAAAGCATGGTACGTTCGATATCGCGCACGTTGTTGTATACAATGGTAATAACCGTAAGTTTAGGGTTAAACATGGTTACCTCCTTTGTAGCTCAGCAATTCATGGTACAGAGCGATATGCTTTTTAGCGATAACTTCTTCCGAAAAGGTATCCATTACCGTTTGCCGGGCCTGTTGCTGTAGTTTATCCTTATCAGCATAGCCTATCACCCACTCCATGCCATCTGTAAAGCTCTCAGATGAACGATAAGTAGCCAAATAGCCATTGTATTCATGCTGCACCATATCGGGTATTCCGCCTGTTGTAAAGGCTATAACAGGGGTTCCGCAGGCAAGGCTTTCCATTACCGTGTATGGAAGATTATCTTCCAGCGATGGGATCAGGAATGCATCGGCAGCGGCATAGTGTAGTGCCAGTTGTTCATCATTATTGATAGTGCCCAAAAAACTGGTTTTGAACGGAAAATCGGGCACACCCTCGGTGCCTCGGTTACCGAAAACAACAAGTTCTACCTGGTCGGCTTTGGCACCTAAACGTTGTTTTAGTAATTCCATGCTTTCCAGCAGGTACTGGGTGCCCTTGTGCAGGTCTTTTCGTGAGGGCATAAAGCCGCTCAGGAAAATGAACTTATCTGTAGGCAAGCCCGCTTTTTCTTTCGCATGCTTTTTATTGACCGGTTTAAAAACATCGGTTTCAAGAGTGTTGGGCAATTGTTTTACCAACTTACCACGCATCAGGCTGCTGCTGAGTACCGACTGTTTCATCCATGAACTTGGGGCGGCAATGGCAAAATCAAGCACCTTGTAAGCCTCATGCTTTTGCTGCCAGATCCGGTGTGAGATGTCATTTTCTGAAGCCTCGATCAGCAGTGGGCAATTGCCACATTGGCGCATATAATGATCGCAGGTATAGCGTACATGGCAACCGCCGGTAAAAGCATTACTATCATGGAAAGTCCATACAACGGGTTTATTCAGTTTGGCTATCTCGGCAAGGTGCCGAGGATTTAAAAAGCCATGGTTTATCCAGTGCAGATGTATGATATCGGCATTTTTAACTTCCTGGTTATGAATCACCGACCGCCCGAACCAGGTAAATGAAAACGGCGTGCGCGATAGGGGTTTCAGGTACTTTTTGGCCCGTAACCGCTCCAGGATAATGGTTGCAGCCGTGTATGCCTTTTGTACCGCGTTGGAGTTAAAAGTAAGTACCTTTGGATTTTTTCCAAACTTATAATGTACAATAACCTTTGAATCGATACCCTGGCTGAGCAGTGCCCGGTTCAGGCGCATACAGGCCCGGCCCGCGCCGCCATTGCCATCATAAGTGTTCAGATGCACTACTTTTAACATGGCCCAAAAATACATTTATTAGTAGCAACCTGAATAAAATTTGAAGGGCAAAAACTCGTCTTGTTTTTGGAGGTACATCGCCGGGCAAAAACTTCTTAAAGTTTTATTTTAACAAATTTTCAGCAGAAAATTTTCAAAAACGGATCGCTTTTTATGAAAATCGGGGGCTTTTATTCGTATTTAACCCATTTTAAAGCGTTTTGATAAGGTTTTTTCAGGTTTAAAAAGTTATAATATATTGACTATCAATACACTGGGTAACCACCTGCTAATTCTGGATATTTCCCGGCTTTTAATGCAATAGCCCGGCCTTACTTTTTTAGTATGCCGGGCTATTATTATATAAAGATACGGAATTTCTGGCAGGCAGTCATTTTGAAAGGCGTAAGGAATCTCGAATGTTCAACATATCGTGAGCATAAGATCTCTCCTCGTACCTCGTTCGAGATGACAAGTATAATAATAAGCGCTTACCCCATCTTTTGCCTTACGTAGCGTACTACGCGTTTGAGCAGGTTGCCTTTGCGGTGGGCCAGGAAGTTTTTGATGGCGAGGTAGGCTCTTTCGTCCTCCTCTATTACATCGGGGAATTTTTTTACGGGTTGCTGTGAGATATGCACATCATACATGCTTTCACGGTTGGAGTGTACGCCTGTACCATCGTGCCCGATGTTGTTGATGAGCGAGCGTGAGGGGTTCAGCGTTAAACCGCCTCTTAAAAAGATGGAGGCATACCAGCGTATGGCCCATGAATTATTTTTGCCGGCTTTAAATTCCTGTACCTGTCGCCAGAAATTCATTTTGCCTTCGATAGAAAAACGGAGAATATCAAGCGGATCAAACCGGGCTATCAGTTTATCAATATCGGGTTCAAAATGGTTCCAGGCGCGTGCCCAGGTTGCCCAGCCCCAGCTGCTGGCCGCACGGTAAAAGAATGACTCGGGCAGGCCCTTATCCTTCAGGTTGTACATGTACGCGCCAATATGCATCACCTTTTCCTGCTTGGCATAATAGGTTAGGGCCTCATTAAAATACTCGAGGGTATAGGGTGACGACAGCAGATCATCTTCAAAAACGATCACCTTGCCATACTCATAAACCAGTTGGGTTACGCCGCTGATAATGGATTCGGCCAAACCAAGGTTTTGGCTGCGCTCAATGATCTTTACTGATTTAAAACTCCACGTTTCCCTGATTACCTGCCTCACCTGCTCCACCTTTTCACGGTCGGCATCAGTTTTAGGGGCATCACTAAATATGTACAGCCTTGACTCATCTGCAAGCACATTTTTTTGCAAATGGATCAGCGTACGGCGCGTATGATCGGGCCGGTTATAAACAAATAACGCAATAGGGGCAAGTTGCTGCATGGGTAATCAAAAAATCAGAATAATTCGGGTTGCTGACTGGCTTTTTTACACAAAACGGTATAAGCGTTCGCAAATTGTTCACTTACTTTTTTTCCGAAGATTTTACTCAGATTTTGCTTCACTTTAAACTCGGCAGTGATGCGCAGATTGGTGAGCAGGCTCTTCTTTTTTTTCTGGTTGATGTAAGTATTGAACCTGGTTACTTCCGGATCAATAAGCGATACCAGATCGTTCTCTACCTCAAAACCTTCGGTACTTAACAGGTAACGCAGCGATGTTGGCGTGTACACGTTGATGTGCCCGTAAGCCAGAAAATGCTTAATGCGGGTATCAACATTAAATTTATAATCGCGCGGTACTTCAATAACACAATATTTGGCCACCCGCCTCATTTCGCGTAGCAGTAGACGTTCATGCTCTACATGCTCCAGCACGTGCGACAGGATGATCAGATCAAAGCTATCATCAGCAAAAGGCAGTTTATAACCATCAAACACCTGCACCGCGGTAAGATTTTTGATTCCGCGCGAGCGGATATGATCAACCCCGCTGGCCGATATTTCTACCGCCTGGTACTCGGGCGCAAAGCTATTATCTGATAAAAATTTCAGTATACTGCCATCCCCGGCGCCAACTTCAAGCACATTTTTAAAGGAAAGACCGCGGCACACCTCTATAATGTGCTGCCCCTTGTACTTGCCGCTCAGCGTACGCCAGGCTTCGTCGTGCTTTTCATAAAACTGATCGTACGCGGTTTTAACGTTACCGCTAATTATTGATTCCTGCATGGGTTTACGAATGTAAAACTATACCCTTTAGTTTCTGTTTCAAATAAATAAAAAATTATTTTTTTATCGCCAAAGGAGCAAAATTGTAATAAAATTTAAACACTGGTACCGGGCGTTTTCTTCTTCAAAATACGGTCGAATATAATATTGATATCTTCTGATATTTTTAAAAAGTAAGCCAGTGCGGTATATATAATACCTATAATGATACTGCGGTACACCATATCTATATATACGTTTTTAATGGCCGGTAAATAAAGACCTACCAGCAAACATAAGGTACTCATAAGCAACACCCATAAATGTTCGCGCCCGAAAGGCTGCAAATCGAATTTTATCTTCACAAACACGGTATAAGCCAGGTTAAGCAGAAATACGGTAAGCGCGTAAGTTACAGCTGCCCCCATCATCCCCAACCGCGGAATAAGCGCCCAGTTTAACAACACGCATACAATAACTGCCGATACGATAAATACGGTAGTGAGGCGGTAGTATTTTGAAAAATTCATGATGTAACCATTTACCCCCCCGGTCATATCAACCAGAAAACCTATACCCACTACTATAAACACACCATAAAAATTGGCATACTCCGGCTTGTGCAATAACATGATGATAAACGATTTATTAACCACCAAACCTATAAACAACAGGCAGCCTATAAGCATTTGCACCACCGATGTTTTATGATAAATCTTGCCGATCTTGGCCAGATCATTTGCCGCCCATGATTGTGCTATGATTTGCAGGGAGGTGCGGCTCAGGGCCTTGGCCGGTAAACTAATAACTACAGCTATGCTGAAAAACGTGGCATATACCCCAACAAAAGTTAAGGACTGCTTAGTTAATAAGCTGAGCATAATGTTATCCAGATTTTGAATAAGCACATAGGAGCTGCCGCTTAAAACCGTGTAAAAACCGTAGTTGAAAAATTTACCTTTATCGGCTAACAACTGAGGCGACATGCGCGAGAACTTAAAATTTTTGCCTTTGGAGATATATACCAGCAAAATGAGCGACACGCATACATTGGCTACAATGTAGATAAATAAAAAATCGTGATAACTGATAACCGTAAAAGCCAGCAACACCACACTCACCAGTGTAAATAACCGCAAACCGATCTCCCGTAAAAAGGACGACAATACATTTTTAAAAACAGTAGAAGCCATGCTTTCCAGTGTGGCATAAACCATAGTTAAAAATGATAGCGGGATTATAAAGTAGGCATACTTTACCAGTAATGCCCCGCCCTTATTTTGACTATAATGGTTTAATATAGGCTCTCTGAACAGGTAGAACACGAGGGTAAACAACGCGAAGCCCAACAGAGTCCACAAGGCGGTAAATGTGGCAAAGCCGCCGTGGGTTTTATCGTCACTGCGGTAATAGGGAAAATATTTTAAAATGATATTACTGATACCTACCGATGCTATTTGCGCATACAACAGCGATATAGTGATCATGAGCTGAAAAAAGCCGATCTGCTCGAGCGTTAAAAATCGCTGAAATAAAAATATACCATTAACAAAGCCCAGGGCAACACCGCCATACAGTATTAAAGTATTTAAAAAGCCCTGCTTTTGTAATAGGTTCATTTGAATATGTTAGTTGTTGCTTTGCTGAGTAAGCATAGCCATTTTTTTATTTAAACGTTGTCATTTCAAACCCTCGGTGATGAGACAAAAGCCCATGATGAGGTAGCTTCATCAAATCAGGCTATTTATCGACTCACCCCGACATCGCTGCGCTTGTCGACCCTCTCTTCAGCTTCGCTGGAAAGAGGGTAAAGGAGTTTTTTCTTTACCATTTATCTTTCATCCATTCTCCTCCCATCTTTTCGCCACAGGCGAAGAGAGGGTGGTCCAGCGGAGCGTAGACCGGGTGAGTCTTTTGCATACAATGCATTGAACTCCCCTCGCTCCCCGCACTTATCTCCCCGCTCTATCCTTTAAGCTTTGCTGAATAATACTATCCAATATGGCTATTCTTTTTTCAATGTTATAGTTAGCCAATATATGTTCGCGCCCTGCTTTGCCCATTTGCGCGGCCAATTCAGGCGAACCTGCCAAAGTTATCATATGCTGTGCCATGCCGGCAACATCATACTCATCAGTAAGTAAGCCGGTAACACCATCAACTACAGCCTGCTTGATACCGGCGTGGCGGGTTGATATAACCGGCAACGCCGAGGCCGAAGCTTCCAGTATGGTATTGGGCGTACCTTCCATATCACCATCATAGGCTGTAACCGAATGCTGCACAAAGCACCGCATTTTTTTCATCAGTTCAAGTATCTGCGGGGTTGATTGTTTGCCAGTAAAAGTAACCTTTTCAGCAATACCCAATTCGCAAGCCTTCTGCCTGGCAGCATCAAGCAGTGGGCCCTCACCTACCATCCATAAACGGGCATCGGCAAACGCATGGGTTACCGTTTCAAAAGCCTGCAGCGTTATCAATGGTGCTTTTTTACCTACAAAGCGCCCTACCGCCAAAAAGTTTGGTGCCGATTGTGCCACATTAACCGGGCTGAACAGGTTTACATTTACACCGTAAGGATTCAGGAAAAGCTTATTGGCCGGGGCACCTAAATTAAGCAGTGTCTGGTACATATCTTCAGACACTACGACAATGGCGGTGGCATAGGCAAAGGCTTTTTGGTACAATGCCTTGTATTCGGTAACTGTGGGCTGGTGATGCGCGTCGGCCCCATGAAAGTGGATCACTAAGGGTACACCCGCCATTTTACAGGCCGTAGCTACCCGAGCGCCAACCATGCCATACTCGGCAAGTATCACATCAACTTTTTGTTGGGTAAGATATTTAGCGAGGGCTTTGTTAAGCTCAGCTATGTTATCCTTTTTGAAGATACGTTTTTTAATAAGATATAACAGCACAGCCAGCGGCGAACGGATCAGGAATTTCCCTTTATCATCATATACCGGGAACGCGCCGCCATACAAAACCTTTTTATGGCCCACCAGCCTATCAACATGGGCTTGTACAAAAGTTTCTGAATAGGAGTTTTTATTGGGCTTTATGATGCATAAATTATACTCCATACCCATTACTTCAATTTTTTACGAACATAGTATCCTCTGAAAATACTTTCAATTTTTGATTTGAGCTTGCTGAACATCCGTTGCCCTTTTTGTGTGGCATTAACAGGTTTGGGATGAAAGAAGGCTGCCTCAAAGTCGTCATTCTTTTCCAGCACGATGTGGGCATAGTCGCCCACGTTCCAAACGTTTTTACGCTGATACAGGATCACCTCGGTACCGGTATCGGCAGCCAGTTTGCCAATCACCTCAAAGGAAATATGTTCATCAACGGGTTGCATGGTTTCGGGCTTGTTCACTAATGACCATTTAAGGTTATGCGGCGTAGGTACCGTTAAAATGATCTTGCCTTTATTGCGCAATATTTTGGCTAATGCGGCATGCACGTCGGGCCTGTCGTTCACGGCAATGTGTTCGTAAACATCCATAAAAACAATCAGGTCAAACTGCTCATTAAAAGTATCGGGCAGTAATATGGTTTCCCTGAAGTTCAGTTTATCATCAGCAAAAAGCTTTTGGGCTATCTGGATGGAGAGCGTACTGATGTCTATCCCGGTAATTACGGCATCGGGCCAGCGTTTATGCATACGTGAGCATACGTTGCCCATGCCGCAGCCAACTTCTAAAATACGCAGGGGTTTTGAGGGAGCAAAGCGTTTAATGGTTTTCCAGGCATATTCAATGCGCGGATTGATCTTGATATAATCGTTCAGTTTATTTTTAACGTGCTCATCATAATAAGACACAACGGTTTCGCGATTCAGATTTTGGACCATTACAAATACAGAGAATATATTTAAAGCTATGCTTGCGCTACAAAGTTAATAAATAATATTAAAGCGGTTTTTGAGCTACAATTACATAAATGGCTCCGTCGCGGTCGCGCTGTGGTTGCGAGCTGATTTTATCAAACAAAATAATGAATGTTTGCATAATGAGAGCAAAAAGCGGCTTCAGAAAACCAGGCAGCTTTTGATATATACCATCCTGAAACAACTGCAGGCCACTTGCCGGCAGGCCCAGCAAACCAAAAAACGAACTGATCTGAAAGCCCTCAGCCTCGATGATCCTCCGGAGGCCGGCGCTCGTCCAGCGCCAGTAATCATTAGGGGTTGGGTGATAAAACCAATACCCATGCGTGCTGATGAGCATTGAACCGCCTGGTTTTAAAATGCGGTAGGCCTCCTGCAAATAGCCTGCGGGGCTATCCACATGTTCCAGTACCTGGTTTGATAATACCAGATCGGCATAGTTATCGGGCAGGGTGGTTTTGCTGTCAAAATCAATATGATGTTCGGCCAGGGGGTTAAGGTCAAGGTCGATGCCCAGGTATTTGCCTACCATGGGTTCAAGCACTTCGCGGTAAGGCATATCGCCGCAGCCAAAATCGGCCAGCAGCAGTTGCTTGTTAGCCTGGGTAAGCTCCTTTATTTTTTCAATAGTCCTGTTTTTTAATTTATACAGGGATACATAACGCGGATTAAATAGGGTTGGCTTAAGCCTGTTGCCTTTCATGGGGGCCAAATCTAAGTTTTTTATGCAAATGCAGCAGTATATAACACAAAAAAGCCCTCCGTTTTGCGGAGGGCCCTGTATGTTAATTTACCTTACCAATTATTGGCTGGTAAATTTTTTAGCGTTGATTTTTCTTTCGTTCTCGTTCAGGTATATTTTACGCAAACGGATGCTTTGAGGAGTTACCTCAATGTATTCATCAGCCTGGATATACTCCATTGATTCCTCTAACGAGAATTTAATAGCAGGTGCTATACGTACGTTGGTATCACTACCTGATGCACGCATGTTGGTTAACTGCTTGCCTTTGGTTAAGTTAATAACCAAATCATTATCACGGATGTGCTCGCCTAAAACTTGACCTTCGTAAATATCAACTCCCGGATCAACGTGGAACCTGCCACGATCCTGTAGTTTATCAATAGCGAAAGCGGTAGTTTTACCAGTATCCATTGATACCAATACACCATTTAAACGGCCCGGGATCTGACCTTTCCATGGTTCGTATGCTTTAAAGCGGTGAGCCATGATAGCCTCGCCACCGGTAGCGGTTAACACGTTGTTACGTAAACCGATAATACCACGTGCAGGAATATCAAACTCTAAGTGCTGTAAATCGCCTTTTGGCTCCATGATCAACAGATCGCCTTTGCGTTGTGTTACCAACTCAATTACCTTACCGGCAACATCGCCCGGTACATCAACGATCAGGGTTTCAACCGGCTCACATTTAACACCATCAATTTCTTTGATGATAACCTGTGGCTGACCAACCTGCAACTCATAACCTTCACGGCGCATGGTTTCAATCAGTACTGACAAGTGGAGGATACCACGGCCATACACTAAGTATGAATCAGGCGATTCGGTTTCAACAACCTTAAGCGCCAGGTTTTTCTCCATCTCTTTGTACAAACGATCGCGCAGGTGGCGTGAAGTAACAAATTTACCTTCTTTACCAAAGAAAGGTGAAGTATTGATGGTGAACAACATGTTCATAGTAGGCTCATCAATGTGGATTACTTCCAGTTGCTCTGGTTTTTCAAAATCAGCAATAGTATCACCGATGTCAAAACCTTCAATACCTACTACGGCACAGATATCGCCCGAGCTAACTTCAGTAGCGCGTACTTTACCTAAACCTTCAAACGTATATAGTTCTTTAATTCTTGATTTTTGGATAGTGCCATCGCGTTTTACCAATGATACCGGCATGTTTTCTTTGATGGTACCACGAGCTACACGACCGATAGCGATACGACCTACGAAAGATGAATAATCTAACGAGGTGATCTGCATTTGCAGTGTACCTTCGGCAATAGGTGCAGGCGGGATGTTTTCAAGTATGGCATCCATTAACGGGAAAATATCTTCAGTAGGTGTTTTCCAGTCGGTGCTCATCCAGCCTTGTTTTGATGAACCGTAGATAACAGGGAAGTCCAGTTGATCTTCAGTTGCTTCAAGGTTGAAGAATAATTCAAAAATTTGTTCGTAAACCTCATCAGGGCGACAGTTTTCCTTATCAACCTTGTTTACAACAACAATAGGTTTTAAGCCTAAAGCCAATGCTTTCTGAGTTACAAAGCGGGTTTGAGGCATGGCGCCTTCAAAAGCATCACAAAGTAATAACACACCATCAGCCATTTTCAATACACGCTCAACCTCACCACCAAAATCGGCGTGACCAGGGGTATCAATAATGTTGATCTTAACATCTTTGTACCTTACTGAAACGTTTTTGGATACGATGGTAATTCCTCGCTCACGCTCCAGGTCATTATTATCCAGTATCAGCTCACCGGTTGATTCGTTATCTCTGAATATTGAACAACTGTGTAATATTTTGTCAACCAATGTGGTTTTACCGTGGTCAACGTGTGCGATAATCGCAATGTTTCTTATTTTTTGCATGAAAATGCTCCCTAAAATTTGGCGCAAAGGTACGTTTAATATATGAGATTTTAAAGTATTGGCAACTTATAGACAAACATTTATGTAAAAATCATGTCAATAACTGCCAATCTGAGATAACTTAACACATTGATTAGGCAAAGTTTGCATAACTTTAATACAGAATTAAAGATGTTCGGCAACACAAACTTTGCTTGATTATGTAAGCTTCTGACAGCGATACTCACTGTATCTTTTGGCTAACTTATATACGTTGTCATTTCGAATCCTCTCGTTGGGGCAAAAGCCAGGCGAGGGTGAGAAATCTTCTGCGCTATGCTCTGCCGACAGTTACAGGGAGTACAGGATTTCTTCTTCGCACCCACCCCTCCCAACTTATGGAAATGACAGAAATTTTATGCGTTATCTTCGCTCCCCGCTCCATACACTCCCACCAATCACCTACCTCCCAAACGCCCAAACCAAAAACTTAGGCATAGCTTTGGCCCAGGTGGTGGTGTCATGGCTGCCGTTAACTACCTCTACATATTGTATATCGGCTGGGCGGGTGTAGCCCTTGTTTTCCAGTTCTTTGATCAGGTCAATGGTATCGTCAATAGAATCTATGATGCCGTTTTGATTACGGTCGGTGCTTTCATCTTTTGTACCGGTTTGCAGCCAGAATTTTAACTCAGGTTTGCCTGCGGTATCACGGATCACTGAATGCATAATGCGGTCGGTATCGCTGTAGCCTTTGCCCAAATCCCTGCTCCGCCACCAGAACGAGCCCGAAAATACACCCACTTTATCAAACGTGGCACTGTTGTTCCAGGCAATATCAAAAGCCGATAAGCCTCCTAATGAAGATCCGGCATAGGCAGTAACTTCAAAATCACTGATACCTGTTTCTGCTTTTATCTGCGGTAATAATTCTGTTATAATAAACTGCGTGTACGCATCGGCCTTTGAGCCACGCTTTTTAAAATCGGGTTTGCCAGCTACGCCGTATTCCTGCAATCTGTCGTCACTTGCGTGCAGGGCAGCTACCAATACGGGCTTTATGCGGTTGGTATTATATAACTGCTCAAGCGCTGCTTTCACTTCCAGGTTATCCAGCTCTTGCCCGTCGTTCAATAGCAACAGGCTTAGCGGTTCTGTAACTTCATGCTCATCGGGCATTAAAAGGGTACAGGTAACCTCGCGGTTAAGCAAAGCAGAGTTTATAATTATATTTTTTTCGGTTATCGTCATTTCAGTTTCAGCCCAGCCCCAATACATCGTTATTCAAATTTTAAGGCCGCAAAAGTAAGCTATCTTTTTATTTTTTCAGAAAATTGGCCTCACCTAAATCCTCTCCAAAGGAGAGTACTTTAACTTAAAATCCTTCAAAACCCTCTCTTTTGGAGAGGGCAGGGTAAGGCTTTTACGTTCAATATAACCTTTAATCAATCAAGCAGTTGTCTTTCTCAAACAAACCTCTTAACTTACAGTCACAAATAAAAAAGACATTATTTTGACCGAAAAATATCACCGCTGGCACTCACCCAACCTCAACACCCACCTGGAAATGCTGGTATTTGGCGACCGCGGTTTCCCCGTGATCCTTTTCCCCACAACCAAAGGCCGTTACTACCAAAATAAAGATTTTGGACTTATAGAGAGTGTACGCTGGTTTGTTGATGAAGGTTTGGTAAAAATATATTGCCCTGATACTATTGACGATCGCAGCTGGTACGATAAGGGCATACACCCTGCCGACCGCGCCCGCAACTATACCTGGTATGATAAAATGCTGGTTGATGAACTGGTACCCTGGGCCATGCATGAAACCGGGGTAGGTAAAGTAGCTATGGCAGGCTGCAGTTTTGGCGGATACCATGCCGCAAACTTCGCCTTTAAACACCCCGAAAAGGTGGCGCACCTGTTTACCATGGGCGGTGCCTTTGATATCAGAATGTTTACCGACGGCTTTTACAATAACGATGTGTTTTTTAATAACCCGGTCGACTTTTTACCGGGCGATAATAACCAGGCGTTGTGGAACATCAATATCATCCTCGGCACATCAGAGCACGACATCTGCAAAGAATATAACATACAGCTATCAAACATTTTAGCCCAAAAAAACATTAATCATTGGTTGGATATCCGCCCAAATGCCATTCACGACTGGCCAATCTGGCGCGAGATGTTCCCGCATTATTTATCAACCATCAAATAGACGATGGAGTGAGGTTAGAGAAAAGAACAAAGACTAAAGGAAAAAAGACTAAGGACAGCAAGAGTTAAGAACTAAGATTCAAGATAAAATTAACATTAACTGCAAACTACCAACTGCAAACTGAAAAACATCATGAAAAAAATAGGCATCTTATTCGGACAGGAAAATTCATTTCCGCAAGCCTTTGTTGACCGCATCAACCAAAAGGCCGAAAAAAACATCTCGGCAGAGTTTGTTCGCATTGATAAAGTGCTGCAGGCCGAACCGCTGGACTATGCTGTAATTGTCGACCGTATATCGCAGGACGTCCCTTTTTACCGGGCGGCACTCAAAAACGCTGCTATAAGTGGTACTGCGGTTATCAACAACCCTTTTTGGTGGAGTGCCGACGAAAAGTTTTTTAATAATGCCCTGGCTGTAAAGCTGGGCGTGCCCGTACCCAAAACGGTGATCCTGCCTTCCAAAGAACTACCAGATGATACCACAGATAAATCATTCCGCAACCTTGCCTACCCTTTAGATTGGGACGGGATATTTAACTATGTAGGGTTCCCGGCCTATATGAAACCCTTTGATGGCGGTGGCTGGAAGGAAGTTTACCAGTTGCAAAACCGCGAGGATTTTTTTAACAAATACGATCAAACCAAACAATACGTAATGATGCTACAGGAAGAGGTAGTGTTTGATGATTATTTCCGCTGCTATTGCATTGGTGGCAAACATGTGCGCATTATGCAGTACGAACCGCGCAATCCGCACCACCTGCGTTACGAGCATGGCAAGGCCCCGGCCAGCAAAAAACTACTGGATGCGGTTAAAGATTACGTTATAAAACTGAACCAATACCTGGGCTATGATTTTAATACCGTTGAGTTTGCCGTACGTGATGGTATCCCCTACGCTATTGATTTCTGCAACCCGGCTCCCGATGCCGAAGTAACCAGCGTTGGCCAGGAAAACTTTGACTGGGTAGTAGAAACTGCCGCCGATTACGCTATTGAACGCGCCAAAAGCCAGAAAGACGGCCTGGATAACCTTACCTGGGGCGAATATGTAAAAACCTCGGCTGCCAAAACACCGCTGGTAAGCGCGAAACCCAAACAGGTAAAAGAGGATGTTTCTGTGGGCAAGGTTGATCATCCTATTGAAACTGAGGGTAAGGTAAAGAAGGTAGCTAAAGCAAAAGCTCCGGCGGCAAAAGCTGCTGCCCCCGCAAAGGCAAAAGCCGAACAAAAAGTAAAGAAAGAAAAAGCAGCAAAAGAAAAAGAAAAACCTCAAAAAACCGGAAAGATATAATATAAGTGCAGGGTAAGCGCGATTCCCCTCTTGAGAGGGGCGAAGGGGTGTGTTTATTGAGTATTAAGGTTTTATATCATACTAAAGAACACACCCCTGCTACCGCACTGCCAAACACACCCCCTCTCAAGAGGGGAGTTTGAAAAATATATACAAGTGCAGGGCAAGTGCGATTCCTTCCCTCGGGAAGGAGGAGGAAGGGGTTTTGCAAGCATGCAAAAAACACAAACTGTCATCTCGAACGAGGTACGAGGAGAGATCATATACATGCAGCATACTCGAGTACAAGATTTTTCGCTATCGCTCAAGAGATAGTTTCTTCCTACGGGCGAAATGGCATTGAAGATTAGAAAAGAAAACCAATTATGAACGAGTTTACCTTAGGTGTTGAAGAAGAATTTATGGTGATTGACCCTGTAACGAGGGAGCTAAAATCGCACGAGCAAAAAATTGTGGATAGTGCGCAAAAGATCCATGAAGACCAGGTAAAGGCAGAAATGCATCAGGCCGTGGTGGAAGTTGGCACCCACATTTGCCATAATACCCAGGAAGCCCGTGCCGAGGTAAGTAAGCTTCGCACCACTGTGGCCCAGCTTGCCGGCGATATTGGCCTGCGTATTGGTGCTGCGGGCACTCACCCCTTTTCGCACTGGCAGCACCAGTTGATTACAGACCATCCGCGGTATTTTGAAATTGTTGATGAAATGCAGGAGGCTGCCCGCTCAAACCTCATTTTTGGTTTACACGTGCATGTGGGTATCCAATCGCGCGATATGGCTATTCATATTGCCAACCAGGTAAGGTATTTTTTACCGCATGTGTTTGCGCTATCCACCAATTCGCCTTTTTGGGAAGCACGTAATACCGGATTTAAATCATTCCGGACTAAGGTTTTCGACAAATTTCCACGAACCGGCATACCCGATGTTTTCAGCAGTATTGAGGAGTATGATAACTATATTAAACTGCTGGTAAAAACCAATTGTATTGATAACGCCAAAAAAATATGGTGGGATATCCGGGTACACCCATTCTTTGAAACCATAGAGTTTCGCATTTGCGATTGCCCTATGCTGGTTGATGAAACCATTGCCTTTACAGCGCTGTTTCAGGCATTATGTGCCAAACTTTATAAGCTGAGGCAGCAAAACATGAAGTTTATCACCTACTCGCGAGCCCTTATTAACGAAAATAAATGGCGCGCCGCCCGTTATGGTATCGACGGCAAGATGATTGATTTTGGTAAAGAGATGGAAGTGAACACACGGTCGCTGGTATTAGAGCTGCTTGACTTTGTTGACGATGTGGTTGACGATCTGGGCTCGCGCGATGACCTGCAATATGTTCACAAGATACTGGAACACGGCACCGGCGCCGACAGGCAGTTAGCCATTTACCAACAAAATAATAACTTTGCAGACGTGGTAGATTTTATTACCTCACAAACTTTAAAGGGATTATAACAAATGGCAATAAATAAACCGGAGATCAGGGTAGCGATACTTGATCTGTATGATGGGATAGCAAACGAGGGGATGCGCGGTTTCCAGGATATTTTAAACAGCTACAAAGCACAACACGATCTGAACCTAAACTACACCATTTTTGACGTGCGCAAGCGCTGCGAAATGCCGGGAACAGATTTTGACATCTATATTTCGAGCGGCGGCCCCGGCGATCCGCTGATCACCGAAGGTACCGAATGGGAGAAAAAATATTTTAACCTTACCGATAAGCTGGAAGATCATAACCTTTCAAACAACAGTGATAAAAAGCATATGTTGTTTGTGTGCCATTCTTTTCAGCTCATGTGCCGCCATTATAAACTGGGCGATATTAATATGCGCAGATCACCTTCATTTGGGATCTTGCCCGTAAATAAAACCCAGGCAGGTATTGATGAACCTGTTTTGGCAGGCCTTGCCGATCCGTTTTATGCTGTTGATTCGCGCAGTTGGCAGGTGATCAACCCTAACCAACAACGTTTTGAGGAGCTGGGTATGCAGCTGGTAGCTATTGAAAAAGAGCGCCCACACATTGATCTGCCACGGGCAATGATGGCCATCCGCTATAATGATTATTTTTTTGCAACCCAGTTTCACCCCGAGGCGGGCACTATCGGCATGAAAAACCTGTTGCTAAAAGATGAAAAAAAGCAGGAAGTGGTAAATGAGCACGGCGAAGCCAAATACAATGAAATGCTTGACCGGTTGAACGATCCGGATAAGTTAACTCATACCCGCCAAACACTCATCCCTAATTTTTTAGACCAGGCGGTGCTGAGTTTGCAGGATGCTATATAACAAATTAAGAAACTACGTTTTTGATCAACTGCTGGTTAAGGTAAACCAGCAGATCGTTTAAACTCTTCATTCTTTCGGCCGTGAGGGCATCATCAGAGTTAAAGAAACGGTAAAAATTCAGGTCAAGGCAATCGATAAAAGCAAGCAGCATACTGGTAGTAAAAACATACTCACCGGGGGCGTAAGCTATAGGGCATAATAAAACACCGCAACTTTCCTCAGCAAAGCTGATAAAGAAGCTGTTGTGCGTGTTTTGCTCTATTTCAATTATATATGCCCGCTCTGCCATAGTATACTATACTGTTGCCAATTGTAGACATTATTACCCGGTTATGGCCTGCTGTAAAATATTCAGCGTGGCATCATCGCCAGATATATAGTAATCCATATTGGTATAACTATAATGTACATCATAATTTTTGCGCTTTATAAGGCCTAACAGAACCTTTTCAAATTGCGCCTTTCCTACTTTAAGTAATCGTCCGAAGCCCATGATATTTGATTTAGGTTAAATATAAGTCAAATACTATGCCCATTTATAACTGAGGGTCAGAGTTCTACCATTAGTTTTACTGTTTCAGTTTAATTATGATGTCTTTAGCCTCGCTATTATCCGGATCAAGTTGTAACGATCTTTTATAATTCAGCAAAGCGTTCTTTTTATCGCCTTGTTTGTAATAGGCCTCGCCCAAGCTATCATAAACATTCCCTGATGCCGGAAAAAGTTTCACATTATATTCAAAAATGGCTATCGCGTCGCTTAACTCATCATGGCTTAAATAATTATATCCAATCTCATTCAGTGTGCTCTCATTATCAAAATCATACTCGTCGGGCTTTTGAGCTTTCAGGCTTTTATAAAATGCCAGCACCTGCCTGGCGTTCTTTATATCAGGGTGCTTTTGAATTTCGGTCAAAACAGACCGAGCTGCCTGGCGGTAAGGCTTGTCATCTAAAATAGCTTCAATGGCATCACTTAATTGGTAAACATTATCATGCCTATTGTTAGTTAACAAAATAATGGTCCTGTTTTTTGGGCCGTCCGTTATTTCCTGAGCCTGGTAACGCATGGCTATACCATCATGAACATGCCTCATCAGCTGATCACCATTCATAGCGCCGGTACCCAGACCGCTTTGCTTTCCCGGAGCCACAGGGGTAATAATAGCCCGGGTTGAAGCAGGACTGATGATCCTGAAGTTTTGAAGACACTGCGCCCAGGTGTAAAAATCATCGAGGTTAAGGCAGGTCCATCCCATGATAGGGTAATCTAACACATCCTGTTTGCCATCGTCATTAAATGATTTGGCTACGAGTGTATCATTATCGGTTGGGTCAACAATCCCATGCTCGATGCCATAGGGTTTTAATAATTTTTGTTCGATAAAATCCTTGATAGATAGCCCCGATATCTTCTCGATGATCTGCCTCCTCAAAAAAGTATTGTTGTTGTTATATGCATATTTGCTGCCGGGCTCAAAATCAAGCTGCTGTAAAGCTTTAAGATCTTTCCAGTTATCGGCATCCCCATGCACGGTTTGATATTTTACCTCGGGCAAACCGCTGGTATACTGCAACAGATTTTTAATACTGATCTTATTAGCCCAGGAAGGCAAATCGGGGAAAAACTTTGATACCTTATCATCCAGACTTAATTTGCCCTGCTCCTGCAACACCATAAGGCCAACGGCATCAAATTCCTTTGCAATTGAACCTATATGAAAACGGTATGCTGTTGTAAGCGGTATTTGTTTTGAGGCATCCGCATAACCTATCGCGGCTTTGTATATTACCTGGCCTTGATCAACAACCAAAACATTTCCGTTAAAAAGCCCAAGCTGGTTGGCATGTTGCAGGTAAGCCTTTATTTTTTCGGATTTGGTTTGCTGGGCAACAGCACAATTGCCAAAAATAATGACGGTAAAACACAATAAAAGGCAGCTTTTGTAAAGGTTGATCATGGTATATGAATGTGTAAAACTCAGACGCTTCAGTTAGCCATATAGTTACACCGAATGAGAACTTTAACGATGTGCATCTCATTTTAATGTCATAAACAAATTTAAACATCAGATGTTTAATATAAAACATCATATCTTTGTGGGGTAAATAATTAACATCATGGAAAAGAGAGAATCGCTTAGCAACCGTGTTATCAAGCTAATTAAAAATGATATTGCACAGGGTAAGTTTAAGCTCAACGAAAAGATACCTGCCGAGCCCGAGTTGATGCAATTATACAGCGTGGGCCGCTCCAGCATCAGGGAGGCCATTAAAACACTCGCCATATCGGGCATACTGAAAGTACAACAGGGCTCAGGCACTTTTGTAAACTCATTTGTGAGTGCCGAAACCATTGAACAACGCCTCAAACGTGCCGATTTTGACCAGATTAACGCTGTACGTAAACTACTGGAGGGCGAAATAGTAAAGCTGGCAGCCCAAAATAATTCTGCAATACACATAACTCAAATTGAGCAGAACCTCGAAAAACGTAAACTGGCCATACAATCAGAAAACCGCCAGGCCTGTGTTGATGCCGATATTGCCTTCCACATGGCTATAGCCCAGGCCTCTCTCAACAACGTACTGGCCGATCTGTACGAAAGCTTCACCCTCATCATCCGCGATTTTTTTTCAAAAAGGGAGGCGCAGGGCATCAGTCATTTTGCCATGAGCCATCACTTACATGAGCAGCTGTTTAAGGCCATCAAGGCGCAGAAAGTTAAACAAGCCGGCCAGTTGATACAGCAAATTTTAGATAATAATTATTAATACATAAATCATGACCATACTAACTTTCACATTGATATTACTTGCCGGTGCCTACCTGGCCGGTTTGGTTGGCTCACTTACCGGCTTAGGCGGCGGGGTAGTTGTAATACCGCTGCTAACCCTCGTGTTCCATGTAGATATACGTTACGCCATTGGGGCGGCCCTGCTGGCATCCATAGCTAATTCATCGGGCGCTGCAAGTGCATATATCAAGGAGGGCATTACCAACGTACGCTTAGGCATGTTCCTGGAAATTGCCACTACCATAGGTGCGGTGTGCGGCGCATTAATAGCTGTGTACACCCCTACCAACACCATAGCTATATTATTTGGTGCCATCCTGCTATTTTCTGCCGCTATGACTATCCGCAAAAAAAACCAGGAGGCATTAACCGAGGGCAGCGGATTATCCTACAAATTAAAACTCAATAGCAGCTACCCCACCAAAAACGGCGAGGTAGAATATAAACTTAAAAATGTGGGTGCTGGCTTCTCCATCATGACCCTGGCAGGTGTTTTATCTGGTCTGTTAGGTATTGGCTCTGGGGCGTTGAAAGTTTTGGCTATGGATTCAACCATGCACATTCCTTTTAAGGTGAGTACCACTACCAGTAATTTCATGATAGGTGTTACTGCCGCGGCCAGTGCCGTGGTATATCTGCAGCGCGGATATATGGACCCGGGCATCGCCTTTCCGGTAATGCTCGGTGTTTTGGGCGGAGCATTCACCGGTTCAAAATTGCTTACCCGCATGGATCCTAAAATACTTAAATACATCTTTTGCGTTGCCATCACCTTTGTTGCTGCCGAAATGATATTTAACGGCTATAACCACAAATTTTAAAAATCATTATCATGAAAAAGATACTTTCAAAAACACTTGTCCCCGATCAGGATATTGAAAAACTAATAGGCTACCTGCTCAGGTATGGCGTAGTAACCGCAAGCCTTATAGTACTTACAGGCGGCATTATTTATTTATTTCAGTATCAGCACAGCGCTATCCCCCAATACCATGTATTTATTGGCGAAAAGGCAGGCTATACCACCCTGACACAGATATTTGGCGGGGTTGAATCTCTTAACGCCAAGGGCATTATACAATTCGGGGTTTTGGTGCTGATCGCGACACCAATCCTGCGCATCTTTTTCTCGTTGGTAGGATTCGTATTTGAAAGAGACAAGCTTTATATCCTGATAACCCTCATTGTGCTAAGCGTAATGATGTTCAGCATTTTTGGCGGACTAAAGGTGTAAGATCGACTCACCCCGCCTGCGCTTCGCGCAGCGCCCCTCTCTGCTTCGCAAAGAGGGGGATTTTAAAGAGTAAAAGCCTCGCCCAATTCTCTCAAAAAAGTAATAGCCTATGAAAAGGCAGATTTTTGGAATTGTATGGCACACCAACAACTCACCCGACCTACGCTTCGCTGGACTCCCCTCTCTTCGCCTTCGGCGTAAAGAGGGGACTTGAAAATGGATAAAAGATTAAAGAAAAATTCCTTCACCCTCTTTCCAACAAAGCTGAATAGAGAGTAGACAAGCGTAGCGATGTCGGGATGAGTCGAATCTGGAATATCCCCATATAAAACCAAAAGAGCCATCATGCAAACTGCGTGATGGCTCTTTTTAATATCCTTTAAACGGTATTACTTGTTATCCGTATTGAACAATTTTGACTTATCAACTTTTTCAACCATCATACCATCGGCAAGTGTTTTGGATATGGCCGAATATGGGGCCGACACTACTTCTTCACCGCCTTTCAATCCGGTTAGGATTTGTATATAAGTATCGTTCTGAATACCTGTGGTTACCTGCACTTGTTTTAACTTACCGGCATTGTAAATAAATACATATTCCTTTGCCGGTGCGCTAATGGCCGGTTTATTTTTATCATCATCCTTTCCTGGGGCTGCTGTTTCCTTCTTTTGCTCACGTGTGGTTACCGACTGTATAGGAACCGACATCGCTTTAACATGATTGGTATTAATATCAACCGTAGCGGTTAATCCCGGGCGAAAAGGCGACGGGTTATCAACCGTTTTTTTCAACAACGCGGCGTAAGAGTTGGCATCTATCCGCACCTTTACGGTAAAGTTGGTTACCTGATCGGCAGTGGTGCCTACCACGTTGGCCGAGCTTCCTATCTCAATTACTGATCCATTGAATTTTTTACCCAAAAAGGCATCAATTTCAATATTCGCGCCATCGCCTAAGCTAATGCGGTTAATGTCGTTTTCGTTTACATCAACATTCACGTCCATTTTACTCAAGTCAGATACCGTCATGATCTCAGTACCGGCAAATTGCTGGGTACCCAAAACACGCTCACCTTTTTCTATCAGTAGTTTTGACACTACGCCGTCAACAGGCGAGTAAAGGCTGGTTTTGGCCAGGTTATCCTGAGCTTCCTTAACTGATGCTCCTGATTGCAGCAGGCCAAACTGCGCTCCTACCAGGTTTTGCTTGGCAGCTTCCAAACTGGCTTTAGCGTTTTCATAACTGGCCTTGGCATTATCAAATTCAGATACAGTAAGCACCTTACTTTCAAAAAGTGTTTTGCTGCGTTTAAAAATAGCTTCCTGGTTTACAAAGGTAGCCTGAGCCTGCTTAAGCATTTGGGCAGAGTTACCAACGCTTGCTTTTTGAGTGCTGTATGATGCCACTGCCCTGTCATACCCCGACTTTAATATATCCGGACGTACACGGCAAACCAGCTGGCCTTTTTTAACCACATCACCTTCTTTAATAGGAAGCTCAACCACTTCGCCAGAAACTTCCGACGTTATTTTAACCTCCACATGCGGTTTAATTTTTCCGCTGGCCGATACCGTTTCATCAATATCGCGCACATCAGCCTTTTCGGTTGCTATCTGGGTAAGGGGCGGTTTACCAATTAAACCGGTAGCTTTAGCTATGATGAGCAGCACAATTATAGCTCCCAGGCCAATCAAAATATATTTAGTAGTTTTTCCCATGATTATGCGGTTGGATATTTTTATGATGTTTTAAATTAAGCCTGTTTGTTAAAGCGTTATCGCGTTGCCCAAATAATAATCAATCACCTTGCTCCTGAAAATCAGCTGATATTTTGCCTCTATCATATCAAACTGCGATTTATTCAGGTTGGTTAACGAGGTGTTATAATCAAGCGAGTTAACTAAACCAACTGTGTAACGCTGCTGGGTAATATTAAACGCGTCTTTATTAGCATTATAGGTTTGCGTGGTTGATGTATACTTTTTCTCGGCCGCACGCAGGTCCCAAACTGCCTGGTAAATAATTTTGCTTAAGTTATTGCGAGCCAGTTGAGCGGTTACCTCAGCATTTTGAGCCTGTATCTTTGCTTTACGTACGGAGGTACGGGCACTAAATCTGCCAAAAATAGGTATCTGTAAACTCACACCTGCGGCCTGGTTAAAGTTGTCACTAAACTGTGTAAAAAGCGGATTAGCCTTAAAAGAACTTTGGGCAACCGGAGCAACCACTACCTGTTGCGTGTTTTGCACAATACCTATGGGGCTAAACTGTCCGGTGAGCGCTGTATTATACGGAATATTTTTGGCTCCTGAATAGTAAGAACCCGCCTGCCCAAATAAGGTAACTGTTGGGTAATAAGCGGCCCTTGCTACTCTGATAGCCTGCTCATATGATTTTTGCTGAATCTCGGCAAGCAGCACATCCGGGTTCACGGTTAAAGCTGTTTTTAATATATCCTGTGGATCATATAGTGTTTTAATATCATTAAGCTTGCTGATATCCGGTTTTTCAACCACTATTTCGGTAGCCGGGTTCATTTCCATGTACTGCTTCAGGGCAAGCATGGATAGCTCCAGCTGATTTTCTGAATTGGTATAATCCAGTTCGGAAGTGGAAACCTGTGCCTTGGCCTGCGACAGATCTGCCAGGGTTTGATTACCTACGTTAAAGTTCTTTTGGGCACGGTCTAAAGTTAGCTTTGAAATATCAATTTGCTGTTGCGATGCCTTTACCAGATCCTGGTTGGTTAATACCTGCAAAAAGGTTGTAACCACGTTTAGTATTAAATCATTCTTAACTTTGGCGGTTGAGGTTTTATTGGCATCAAGCAATATTTTGTTCTGAATTACCTGATTGCGCAACTGCCCACCCTGAAATACAGTAATTTGGGCGGTTACGTTACCATTGATGGCAAAGATGCGTTGGTTAATGAACTGGTTGGTTGAAGGGTCAATATTACGACCGAAGTTGAATGTTCCCTGTGGGTTTGCAGTAAGGCTGGGTAATTGATTATTTTTTGATTGTTTCAGATCTTCATCAGTCAAGGCCTCGGTAAACTGGGCCTGCTTAATGGTCAGGTTACGCTCAAGGGTAAGATCTATAGCTTTTTGCAGGGTTATTACTTCCTGGGCCTTAGCATAAAAACTTATTGCTGTGAACAGAAAAGTGCAAACAAGAGTTGTTTTAACGGGTAGTGATAGTTTCGGTTTCATAAAGTTTTTCTGTTACAATGGTAAGCATCGGATGCTTACCTTGCAATGTTCATTTTTGTTTATTTTTAAATTAAACATTTAACTCTCGATTTTTATATGTATCTGGTTAAAACACCCTGGTTGCTTAAAAAGCTATATCCCGAACTCATTTGGAAAATAAACCAACCAACTAACCGCTGCATTTATCTTACTTTTGACGATGGACCTATACCTATTGTTACAACACACATATTAAATATTTTAAAACAATATAATGCCAAAGCCACCTTTTTTTGCATTGGCGATAATGTGACCAAGCATCCCGATATTTTTGAGCAACTAACGGCCGATGGCCACGCCATTGGCAACCATACCTACAACCACTTAAAAGGCTGGAAAACAGACACGACAGTATACTGCGATAATTATCTGCAAGCCGACGGGATATTGAACACTCCCCTCTTTCGCCCACCATATGGCCGTATCAAAAAACAGCAGATCAAAGCCCTGCAGGTAGCCCGCCCCGATATTAAAATATTTATGTGGGATGTACTCAGCGGTGACTTTGACATCAACCTAAGCCCCGAGTCCTGCCTGCAAAATGTTCTGAAACATACCGAAGCCGGGTCGATAATCGTTTTTCACGACAGCCTGAAGGCTTATGACAGGGTAAAATATGCACTGCCAAAGGCATTGGAAATTTGGAGTAAAGCGGGGTATGAGTTTGGGGTATTGGCGTGAAAGATTGGTTGGTAGGTACGAAGCAATCTTTTTAAGCAATCGAACAATGCCTATCGTATACCCGCTCTTGGCCGCGGGAGGGCCAGTTACTTTTCCTTGATGAAAAGTAACCAAAAATCAAGACAAAAAAAAGCTTCTACCCACAGGCAAAACTCCCGGCCAGCTTTTTTGTCAGGTATTTACCCGCAATCTTTTCATTCCAAGCTTTTTATTCAATATTATAAATTCTGTTAATTCCTTAATTCGATAAATTCTCGTTCAAACATTCAGCAGATCAGCTTCAGGCGAAAGGCAGGCAGAACATGTTGGCCTGTGTGTTAGGAGGGGCATTAGCAAACCTTGCCGAAGCAGGGCAATGAGCGAACGAAGTCGAGGTAAGGTTTTAGCAGCCCGTGGTTCTGACTGCTTTGCGGGGTAAAGGCCTGTGCGGCAAAGAAGCCTCTCTGCTGAAAGCCTTTTTGGTTACTTTTGTGGCGACAAAAGTAACTGGCCTCCCCGCGGCCAAGAGCGGGTGCACGCCAGATCTGCTCGCTATAGATCCTTTGCTATACTCAGAATGACACGTCAATATGAAAATGAGATTGCTTCGTTTCTCTTACTACGCGCTCAAAATTACTCCAATCCTCCCTTCTTATTCAACTTATTTAGAACCACTCCAAATAACATTTACCCGATTGACTAACAGGTTTTAGGTGTAATTTTTGTAAATTCGCCGCACTGAGTTCACATCGTGAATTTGGTGGTAAATTATTTTACTTTTCACCTAAAAAATCAAATACAAATGGCTTTTGATTTAGATATGATCAAAAAAGTTTACGACCGCTACAGCACCCGTGTGGATGCTGCCCGCAAAGCGACTGGTAAACATCTTACTTTAACCGAAAAAATATTATATGCCCACCTTTCTGAAGGCGATGCTCAAAAAGCATTTGGCCGCGGAGTGGATTATGTTGATTTTGCACCAGACCGCGTGGCGATGCAGGATGCAACTGCTCAAATGGCCCTGCTGCAATTTATGCAGGCTGGCCGTCCGCAGGTTGCTGTGCCTTCTACCGTTCATTGCGATCACCTTATACAAGCAAAAGTTGGCGCCGTTGCCGATTTAAATACAGCCGTTGATGTAAACCGCGAGGTTTATGATTTCCTGGCCTCTGTTTCTGATAAGTACGGTATCGGTTTCTGGAAAGCCGGTGCTGGTATCATTCACCAGGTTGTTTTAGAAAACTATGCCTTCCCGGGCGGTATGATGATCGGTACCGACTCGCACACGCCTAACGCGGGTGGCTTAGGTATGATCGCCATTGGTGTTGGTGGTGCCGATGCCTGCGACGTTATGGCCGGCTTACCTTGGGAGCTTAAATTCCCTAAACTGATTGGTGTTAAGTTAACCGGTAAACTTTCTGGCTGGACTTCAGCAAAAGACGTTATATTAAAAGTAGCAGGTATCCTTACGGTAAAAGGTGGTACCGGTGCTATTGTTGAATATTTTGGCGAAGGTGCCCGTTCACTTTCAGCTACAGGTAAAGGTACCATCTGTAACATGGGTGCCGAAATTGGCGCTACTACATCTATCTTCGGATATGATGAAAAAGCTGCCGCTTACCTTTCAGGTACTAAACGTGGCGACATTGCTGAATTAGCTAACGCCATTGCCGAGCACTTAACCGGCGACGAGGAAGTTTACGCTAACCCTGAGCAATATTTTGATCAGGTGATCGAAATTAACCTGAGCGAATTGGAACCACACGTGAACGGTCCGTTCACTCCGGATCTGGCATGGCCTATCTCTAAATTTGCTACCGCTGTTAAAGAAAACAACTGGCCTGCAAAATTAGAAGTTGGTTTGATCGGTTCTTGTACCAACTCTTCATACGAGGATATTACCCGTTCTGCATCTATCGCAAAACAGGCTATTGATAAAAAATTAAAAACACAGGCTGAGTTTACCATTACTCCGGGTTCTGAACTGGTGCGTTACACTGTTGAGCGTGACGGCTACCTGGATACTTTTGGTCAGATGGGCGGTGTGGTACTGGCTAACGCATGCGGACCATGTATTGGTCAATGGGCCCGTCATACTGACGATCCTACCCGTAAAAACTCTATCATCACTTCGTTTAACCGTAACTTCGCTAAACGCCAGGATGGTAACCCTAACACACACGCTTTCGTAGCATCTCCGGAAATTGTTACCGCATTTGCTATCGCCGGTGATTTAACTTTCAACCCGTTAACTGATACTCTTACCAACGAAGCTGGTGAGCAAGTTAAGTTTGACGAGCCTCAAGGTATTGAAATGCCGGTTAAAGGCTACGCTGTTGAAGATGCAGGCTACCAGGCCCCAGCCGAAGATGGCAGCACAGTTCAGGTTATTGTTGATCCAAAATCATCACGCCTGCAATTGCTGGAGCCATTTACTCCATGGGAAGGTACCGACATTAAAGGCTTGAAACTGTTAATTAAAGCTAAAGGCAAGTGTACTACCGATCATATCTCTATGGCTGGCCCATGGTTGAAATTCCGTGGTCACCTGGATAACATCTCTAACAATATGCTTATCGGTGCTATCAACTATTTTAACAATACTGCTGATAGCGTTAAAAATGAAATTACAGGCGAATACGGTCCGGTACCTGCTACCCAGCGTGATTACAAAGCGCATGGCATCGGCACCATCGTAGTAGGCGACGAAAACTATGGCGAAGGTTCATCACGTGAGCACGCGGCTATGGAGCCTCGTCACCTTGGTGTACGTGCCATATTGGTAAAATCTTTTGCCCGTATCCACGAAACCAACCTTAAAAAACAAGGTATGTTAGGTATCACTTTTGCTGATCCAGCAGACTATGATAAAATTCAGGAGGATGACGTTATCGACATCGATGGCTTAACTACTTTTGCCCCTGGCCAGCAGTTAACCGTTGTATTGAACCACAAAGATGGTTCGGTTGAATCGTTCCCGGTAAACCATACTTATAACGCTCAGCAAATTGAGTGGTTTAAAGCTGGTGGCGCCCTAAACATCATCCGCAAACAAATGGCATCGTAATTATTTCGGATATAGGATTTTCGATTTCGGAATGTTGAATATTGAAAAAGCCTCCCTTATCAGGAGGCTTTTTTTGTTAGCGATGCAATCGCTAAACCATATTAAGCACTCGTTGCAAACGAGCGCAAGAGATAAGGTAAGTTATCCTGCCTTGTGCTCGTCTGTGACGAGTGCTTAACGTGGTTTTGCGTTTATAACGCAAAACCACTATCAATAAATACTAATTCTATTATACCATTTTGCCCGGCGTAAGCAGCGGCAGAGCTATATAAATAATGTTCCGGCTCAGCTACAATACCCGCCCTAACTGGATTGTAATTAATGTAATCAAGCTTTTGCGTTAGAATATAAATATTATCACACGCTATACCGTGATAACCGTCTTGCCATACTTTGTAATCCTGTATCCGGGTATTGTATCTTGCATTGTACTGAAAGCGATAAAGCATCCAATCCCGGCGACTCTCCGGCTCATCATTTATCAACTTAATTATTTGCTTATTGGTATGCTTTTTAAGATCCCTGATGATGTCTGGCAATACGGCCGGATGTTTGGAAGAAACAAGCATATGCAAATGGTTACTCATTAAACAATAAGCATAAATTTCAAGTCCTTTTTGCTGTTGACAATAAATTAATGATTCAACAATAAGTTGTTTATAAGCGGGACGGGTAAAAATATCGACCCAATCCACTATGGTAAATGTTACAAAATAAATTTCCTCGGGGTCTCTGACACGATATTGATGGGACATGGTTTTAGGTTTTCACTAAAATATAAATTTTTAGTGGCGATGCAATCGCCATCCCACATTAAGCGCTCGTTATAAACGAGCGCAAGTTAAGAAGTGTAGAGAGTTCAGGTGGACTATTACTCCCCCTTTAGAGGGCTGAGGGGCTCTTCACCACCCTTTTCAGCACCAACAGAATTTGACCGTTGAGGCTGTAGCCACTTATATTGTTCTGGTAAAGATTAATCAGCTTATCATAGTATAATACTACCACAGGCGATTGCTCCATCACAATTTGATCCATTTGCTGATACAGGGCATACCGGGTAGAATCATTTTTAACATGATAGGTTTGTTCAAACAGGTCATCAAATTGTTTATTGTTGAAACCCGTATAATTAGGACCGAAAGGAATTTTGTTTTTGGAGTAGAAAACGGAAAGATAATTTTCACCATCGGGATAGTCGGCTATCCATTGGCCGTAAAAAAAGTTGATGCCATTTTTTGATACTAACTCACGCAGACTGGCGCCCTGGGTAATTTCTACATTAGTTTTAATGCCTATCCTATCCAGCTGTCCCTGTACATACTCAATCAGGCTCCGGTAGCCTACTGTGGTGGCTAATGAAATCTCTGGCAGGTTTTTACCATCCGGAAAGCCGGCTTCCGCAAGGAGTTCACGGGCCTTTTCAGGATCATAAGTGTAACCTTTTACTGATCTGCTAAAGCCCGGCATCCCCTCCGGGATGAAACCTGCGTAGCCGGGCGTTCCCATACTGTTGCGCAGGTATTTCATCATTTTTTGTCTGTCGACAGCATAATTAATGGCCTGCCTTATTTTGAGTATCTTTAGGGGTGATTTTTTAACAATAGCCAGGTTGCTATCAACCAAAATACCCAGGTACATGGTATTTAAATAAGGCGCTGTGTTTAAAACAAATTTGCCCTTATACTTTTGAGTAACCTTGCCCGATTTGGTTAGTATATCATTGCGGTAACTTCCATCAATATCATTTAAAAAATCAAGCTTCTTTTTTATGAACTCCAGAAAAGAGGTTTGTTTATCGGCTATGAACGAAGCCTTAACAGCATCCAGATAAGGCAAACGGACACCATTTTTATCCCTCTCCCAGTACTTTTCGTTTTTTAGCAGTACCATCACCTCCCCTTCCTTCCAGTATTTGAACTTAAAAGGGCCAGTACCTACCGGGTGACTTCTGAAATCCTTACCATAAAACTCCACCACTTCTTTTGGTACTACAGAGCAATACTGCGCGGTAAGCATACTCAAAAAAGGTGCGAAAGGTTGTTTAAGCCTGATGCGGAAAGTACTGTCATCAGGCGCTGTAAATGCATTTTTCCCTTCTATTTTATCACTGAATATCCAGGAACCGGATGAAGCCACCTTAGGGTCAATTAAACGGCTAAAACTATAAACAAAGTCAGCAGCTATTGCTTTGCGGCCAACGCCACCGGTAAAATGAGGGTCGTCATGAAAATAAACATCGTTGCGTAAGTGAAAGGTGTATAATAAACCATCGGCAGATACATTCCACGTTTTGGCAATACAGGGTATTACTTTAAGGCTGTCATTGATTTGCACCAGACCGTTAAAAATCTGGTTATCCATCCAAATAGTATAGCGGTTACGGCAAAAGGCAGGATCGAGCGAGGTTAAGCCCTCTTCAAGATTAATGTTAAAAACCGTTTTATGCGATTCCGGAGCATCTGTATGGCAAGCTGTAAGCTGAAGCAACAACACACAAAACAGTGATAAGAGCCATTTATTCATTAAGGGCTAATGTAATAATTATTGGCTTAGCGTAATTAAGCTTTACCGATTTATTGCGGGTGAATAAGGTAAGCTCAGGAGGATTCCCTCATCTTATGAGATGCCGAAATAAATTCGGCATGACGTTGGGAGAGCCGTGCTGCCGCGGAATTAGCACAACGCATCTCGTAGCAGATAAGTTCAATAATAGATTCTTCGTTCCTCAGAATGACAAACATAGTTTTTCTATAAAACAAAAAGCCTTCTCAAATGAGAAGGCTTTTTAATATCATAAATCCGAAATCAAAATTCCGAAATCCTTTTATTCTTCAACAAGGCTTTCGCCGGTAACGGTATCTTTAATTTTGGCTTCCAGTTCTTCCTGTAGTTCCGGGTTATCCAATATCAGTTGTTTAACCGCGTCGCGGCCCTGGCCAAGGCGGGTTTCGCCATAGCTGAACCATGAACCTGCTTTTTTAATGATATTGTATTCAACACCCAGGTCAATGATCTCACCGGCTTTTGAAATACCTTCACCAAACATAATGTCAAACTCGGCAATACGGAACGGAGGTGCCACTTTGTTCTTAACGATCTTCACTTTAACACGGTTACCAGATACCTCGTCAGTATCTTTAATTTGAGATATACGGCGTACATCCAAACGTACCGAAGCATAAAACTTAAGAGCATTACCACCGGTAGTAGTTTCGGGGTTACCGAACATTACACCAATTTTATCGCGCAGCTGATTGATAAATATACAGCAGCATCCGGTTTTTGCAATGGTACCAGTTAACTTACGTAAGGCTTGCGACATTAAACGTGCATGCAGACCCATTTTTGAGTCACCCATTTCACCCTCTATCTCAGCTTTAGGAACTAACGCTGCAACGGAGTCGATAACTAAAATATCGATAGCTCCCGAGCGGATCAGGTTATCTGCAATTTCCAGTGCCTGCTCACCGTTATCAGGTTGAGAGATCAGTAAGTTCTCTACATCAACACCTAATTTTTTAGCGTAAAAACGGTCGAAAGCGTGCTCTGCGTCAATAAATGCAGCAATGCCGCCTTTCTTTTGCGATTCTGCAATAGCATGAATGGCCAGGGTTGTTTTACCTGACGATTCCGGGCCGTATATTTCAATAACTCTTCCTTTTGGCAAACCGCCTACACCTAAAGCTATATCAAGGCCTAATGAGCCTGTTGATATTACTTCTGTAGCCTCAATAACAGAATCGCCCAACTTCATGATGGTACCTTTTCCGTATGATTTTTCAAGCTTATCTAACGTAAGCTGCAGTGCCTTTAATTTATCTGAATTATTTTTATCTGTGCTCATCTTAAAATTATCTTCAACAAATATAAATGTTTATTTTTGATTTACTAATTTTTTTAGTAAAATATTAAATTCAGGTTGTCATGCTTAGTTGAAGCATGGAGGGAAGCCATTACACACGATCCTTCGACAAGCTCAGGATGACAGGCCCTTTTTAGGACAAACTCCTCTAACAAACTTAGTCAACCTGATAAACTCAACCAACTAATACGCTAAATATCTTTATCCACACTTCGCTTTTTGAGCTCTTTGGTAATGGTGTTGAGGGCCTTTTTCTTTTTGGCCTCTTTGGCCTTTTTAATTTTGGCGGCCTCGGCACGGAGCAGCGCGGTCTCGGTATTGTTGCGTTCGTAGTATTTGCAAAACCAGGTTATAGGGCATATTTCGCATTTAGGGCCGCGGGCCACACAAATGTACCGGCCATGCAATATGAGCCAATGGTGGGCCACACCTAATATATTCTGAGGTAAAAACTCTGTTAACTGTTTTTCAACCGCAAGCGGCGTACGTGCGTTGGTGGTAAGCCCTATGCGGTTACTCACCCTGAAAACATGGGTATCAACCGCTATGGCAGGCGCATCAAACACTACCGATGCTATAACATTGGCGGTTTTGCGGCCTACGCCAGGCATATTTTGCAGATCATTAATACCTGATGGCACCTCACTGTTAAAAACATCAACCAGCATTTTGCCCATACCTACCAGGTGCTTGGCCTTATTGTTTGGATAGCTTACACTGCGTATATAAGTAAATACCTCTTCTGGAGTTGATGCCGCAAGAGATTCGGGCGTAGGGAAACGCTCAAACAGCGAAGGAGTTACCTGGTTAATACGTTTATCTGTGCACTGGGCAGATAATATTACGGCTACCAATAACTGGAACGGATTATTATAATGAAGTTCGGTAACAGGATTGGGCTGCTGTTTTGAAAAATGTTCAACAAAATGGCGGTAACGTTCGGCCTTAAGCA
The DNA here is from genome assembly GCF_030409325.1 of Mucilaginibacter aquaedulcis. Classification (GTDB taxonomy): domain Bacteria; phylum Bacteroidota; class Bacteroidia; order Sphingobacteriales; family Sphingobacteriaceae; genus Mucilaginibacter; species Mucilaginibacter aquaedulcis. Next base: position 311,078 of record NZ_JAUFPR010000008.1, on the reverse strand, counting down.
TTTTTAAATTGAATGGAAAATAAGGATCAATTGATCATAATAAAAACATGGTTAAACATATATTATAATATGTATTAACCATATGTATGATGCTATAAAATTTGTGTAAAAATAGAAAGGTTCATAAATCATTTATTGGGTTTTGGTTGCTGCCATTTGCAAAACATCAACCTTATCAACAATTATGATCTATGAACCAGTACCGTGGTGGCTTAACGTAAGCTTTTCGAGTAATCAAGTATCTGGTGTATGGTTTGTACCTTTGGTTTCTTGTTCAAAAGGTCCAAATCAGCACGAATTGAATTATAAAAAATCACTTCGTCGGCATCCAGATTTTCTTGTCCATTCTCGTTCATTAGAGCTTGGTTAGCACTTCCATTTAACGTTTTTGTAAAGGTTTCATCCATAAGCTTTATTGTAATAAATTTTATATGATTTATAACGGTGGCTTAAAGATAATATTTTGTTAAATGAAAATTAAATGAATTTTTTTATTGCTGTTAACGCACTGTTTTTAACTAAGTAGCTGAATAATTGATTAATGCGCAACCTAACTATTTATTATTACGCTATATAAATTAATTATTGAGCAATAATAATCTTCCGCGGCTGCTTAATTCTTCAAACTCATCTCCTTACTTTGCATCATTTTGCGCAGATTATTGAGCGCATAACGCATACGGCCAAGGGCGGTGTTAATACTCACCTCGGTAATATCAGCAATTTCCTTAAAGCTCATATCCCCAAAGTGACGCATAATCAACACTTCCTTTTGCTCAGATGGCAGCAGCTGTATCAATGATTTAAGATCTTTATGGGTTTGTTCACGCACCATGCGGTCTTCGGTGCTTTCATCGTAATTGCCTAAAACTTCAAAAATATCAAAGTCGTCGCCATTGCTTACCATAGGGGCACGTTTTTCGCGGCGAAAATGGTCAATAACTAAATTATGTGCAATGCGGGTTACCCAGGGCAAAAATTTACCTTCTTCATTATATTTTCCGGCCTTAAGGGTGTTAATCACCTTTATAAAGGTATCCTGAAAAATATCTTCGGCCAGGTATTCATCTTTTACCAGCAGGTAAATGGAGGTGTATATTTTAGTTTGGTATCGTCTCACCAATTCTACAAGCCCTGCTTCATCACCGGCAATGTATAGATGGATTAAATCCTGATCACTTTTCAATTGAAAATCCATAGAAGGTACTACTTAAACTTAATTTTTTAATTAATAAAAATGTCTGAAGTAAAGTATATCCTATAGCGTGCTCCTTAGGGGTTAAGAAATTGTTATCCCAAATAAAACAATTTCCGGGCTAAAAAACAAATTATATTTTTTTACTTTCTTCTTGTCTATCAGTTCAATTGGGCCACAATTACACCCATTTTGTTCATAATTGTATTATCCCCTGGGTTTGACTTCAGGAACTCCAAAAGGTTTAATCAGGCTTTCAATTATTTTGAAATTTTGTTCTCTGTTTGCCGCATTAAGTGTTTAAAAGTCAACAAACTGTAAACTCATTAATTTATTTAAGGCAAAGCCAAAAACAAAGCAAAACCGATTTGGATTCTGCTAAATATTTTAGGATTTTTGCACTTTCAAAAAAGTTCATGGCAAGTACATCATTGTTCACGGTATAAATATTGTTTGCAACGCAATATTTGACAATTAAATGATTTATGAACCCATGGCCATAATGAACTAATTCAACGAATGACTAAAGAAGCAGAAAAAGACCCGCAAAAACATATCATCATTAAAGGGGCCAGGGTACACAACCTAAAAAACATGGATGTGGCCATCCCCAAAAACAAGCTGGTAGTGGTTACGGGCATGTCAGGATCAGGCAAATCATCACTTGCCTTTGATACCTTATATGCCGAAGGTCAGCGCCGCTATGTTGAAAGTCTTTCTTCATATGCCCGCCAGTTTTTGGGCCGTATGAATAAACCCGATGTTGACTATATTAAAGGTATAGCACCAGCCATAGCTATTGAGCAAAAGGTTATTACCAGTAACCCACGCTCAACTGTTGGTACCTCTACAGAAATATATGATTATTTAAAGCTGTTGTTTTCACGCATCGGCAAAACCATTTCGCCGGTATCAGGCCAGGTGGTTAAAAAGGATTCAGTTACCGATGTGGTTAACTTTATCCTGTCGCTGCCCAATGAAAGCCAGGTCACCATACTTGCACCCCTATACCCGCATAACAACCGCAGCTTAAAGGAAGAGCTTGCCGTTTTAATGCAAAAAGGCTTTGTAAGGGTTGAGTATGAAAATAAGCTATCAAAAATTGAAGCCCTGCTGGAGGATGAATCCATAGGCAATGCCTCATTAGTTGCTGAGGTACACGGCGAAAAAAAGGCCAAAGGCAAAAAAGCTAAAGCCGAAGCTGAAACTGAAGATACCGTAACTGTAGATACCGAAAACCCAACCCATTACCCTGGTGTAAGAATTGTGATTGACCGTGTATCAAAAAACGAAGAGGACGAAACCATAAGCCGTTTGGGCGATTCTATACAGACCGCTTTTTTTGAAGGCAAGGGTGACTGTTATGTTCGGTACCAGGAGCCAGATGCCGATGGTGAGGTGGAGCGCTTTTTTTGCGACCGCTTTGAGCTCGACGGAATAAAATTTGAAGAACCTTCACCAAACTTTTTCAGCTTTAACAACCCATACGGTGCCTGTAAAAAATGTGAAGGTTACGGCAAGGTAATTGGTATTGATGAAGACCTGGTGATTCCTGATAAAAGTAAAAGTATTTATGAAGGTGCCATAGCTCCATGGCGCGGCGAAAAAATGCGCGAGTGGAACGACCAGCTTGTTAAGCATGCCCTGCAGTTTGATTTCCCGATACACCGCCAGTACAACCAGCTCACCGAAAAACAACAACGCCTTTTATGGACAGGTAATAAATACTTCCGCGGGTTGGATGAGTTTTTCAAGGAGATGGAGGCACAAACCTATAAAATTCAATACCGGGTAATGCTGTCGCGCTACAGGGGCAAAACTACCTGCCCGGAGTGTAAGGGCAGCCGTCTGCGTCAAGATGCATCGTACGTGAAAATAGGCGAACGCTCTATTACCGATGTAGTATTGATGCCGCTGGATAAGGCCCTTGAATTTTTTCAGGGTTTACAACTTAACGATACTGATGCCAAAGTAGGCAAACGCCTGCTGATGGAGATCACCAATCGCCTGGTATTTTTAAATGATGTGGGTTTGAGTTATTTAACGCTCAACCGTTTATCAAACACCTTATCGGGCGGTGAATCACAGCGTATTAATCTGGCTACCTCTTTGGGCAGCAGCCTGGTGGGTTCGGTTTATGTACTGGATGAGCCAAGTATTGGCCTGCACCCACGTGATACCCAGCGCCTGATAGGTGTGCTTAAATCGCTTCGCGATGTGGGTAACACCGTATTGGTGGTTGAGCACGAGGAAGAGATCATGAAAGCCGCTGATCATATTATTGACATCGGCCCCGAAGCCGGCACTCATGGCGGCGAACTGATATTTACCGGCACCTATGACGAGATCATTAAGGATGATAACAGCTTAACCGGCCGTTACCTGAGCGGGAAGGATGAAATAGCCATCCCTGCGCACCGCCGCAAATGGAACGATTTTGTGGAGATCAAAGGCGCCCGCGAAAATAACCTGCAGCATGTTAACGCTAAATTTCCTTTAGGGGTGCTTACTGTAGTTACAGGCGTATCGGGCTCGGGTAAAACCAGTTTGGTAAAACGCATACTTGCCCCTGCCCTGCAAAAAGCATTAGGCAATTACTCGGGCGAGCAAACCGGAGCTTATGACAGCATTGATGGCGATTACGCTAAAATAGAACAGGTTGAACTGGTTGACCAGAACCCTATCGGCCGTTCATCGCGCTCAAACCCTGTAACCTATGTAAAAGCCTGGGATGAGATCCGTAACCTGTATGCATCGCAGCCGGCAGCTAAGGCAGCCGGACTAAAACCATCGGCCTTTTCTTTTAACGTTGAAGGCGGCCGCTGCGACGTATGCCAGGGTGAAGGCGAAGTAAAAATTGAGATGCAGTTTATGGCTGATATTTTCCTAACCTGCGAAACCTGCGGAGGTAATCGCTTTAAACAACACATCCTCGATATTACCTACAATGAAAAGAACGTAGCCGAGGTGCTGCACATGACCATTGACGAGGCCCTGGAGTTTTTTGCCAAAGAGCCTAAGATTATCTCCAAAATAAAGCCTTTGGTTGATGTTGGTTTGGGTTATGTACAGTTGGGGCAATCGTCAAATACTTTGTCGGGTGGCGAGGCACAGCGTATCAAGCTGGCATCATTCCTGGTGAAAGGGAATAATACCCACAAAACACTCTTTATTTTTGACGAACCTACCACCGGCTTGCATTTTGCCGATATTAAAAAACTGCTCAAGTCATTTGATGCCTTGCTGGAACACGGCAACACTATTATAGTGATTGAGCACAATATGGATGTTATTAAATGCGCCGACTGGATAATTGACATTGGCCCTGAAGGCGGCGACCGTGGTGGCAAGGTGGTATTTGAAGGAGTTCCTGAGGATCTCATTAAAGAGAAAAAATCACATACCGGCTTTTATTTAAAAGAGCGGTTTGGTAAGTAAACAAACCGGTTTGATATTAAAACGCCTTTCTGTTTTGCAGAAAGGCGTTTTTGTTTACAGGTATACTGTGAAAAAAGTATACAATTAAGCTTTTATCTTGACATTCCTTAACGGAATATTTAAATTTACTGATACGCCTTACCTGTCACTGTCCATTACCTAAACACACTTTTTTAAATTTTAAGTATCATGGCTGGTACAAAGGAGTTTTATGATGATATACGTACCTTGTTTGATGGGCATATGTCGCAAAGCCAGGTTGATGGCGTTGAAAGTATATTAACAGCTGTAGCAAATGCCGGCATTACTGATGACCGAAAAACTGCCTATATGCTGGCTACCGCTTTTCATGAAACAGCCAAAACCATGCAGCCCATTAATGAATTTGGAAAAGGTGCCGGGCACGATTACGGCCGTAAGCTAAAAATGGGCGGCGGACCTGGCCAGCGCATCCCCTACAATACTCCTGATAAATTATATTATGGCCGGGGCTACGTACAGTTAACCTGGTACGAAAATTATGATGCCATGGGAAAGCTGCTGCACATTGATCTGCTTAATAACCCCGAACTCGCCTTGCAGCCAGCTGTAGCAGCTGCTATCATGATCAAAGGGATGACGGGAGGCTTTTTCACCGGCAAAAGCCTGGGCAGCTATTTTAACGTTAACCTTACCGACTGGATCAACGCCCGCAGAATAATCAATGGCCTCGATCTTGCAGCAACTATTGCAGGCTATGCCAAAACTTTTTACAAAGGACTAACGGAGCAGGCTGTGGCCGAAAATTAGAATGGACTATAATTAGCTATAAAATTTCTCCAACGAAATTTCGCGAAGATCTATTTCCTCTCTTCTGTTTTCAACAAGATCATTTAGCTGGGCCTTCAACTCAGGGTTATGCCTCCAGAAATCAGGATTAATATTTACAACGCTTGATAACAGATCACCCTCATACATATCACCTTCAGCAAATAAATCATGATTTAATTTTTCCATCGCAAGCGGAATAAGAAATGATAAGCCAATCTCCTGCCCTATCATTAATCTCAAATTCTCTATAGTATACTCACTAAGAGGGCGGTTAACGAGCTCGTAAATTCTTTTTATTAAAGGTGTTTGAACATCATCGGGGTGGACCACAGGCATCGCCTTTAAATTAAACAGCGATTGATAACGCCAGTCATTTTCAAGCTTCATAGTAATCTTAAAAATCCTTTAGGCTCTTACTGCCCGCCTGTTTTCAGGTACATATAGATAATGCCGCCAACAACAATAATGGCAAGCACTATTAAGCCGGTAACTCCTTTCTTTTTATCCTGGCGCATTAGCCAAATCAAAAAAGCTACCAATGGCAACACAAAAATTGCCCAGAAAATAAGTGAAGGAATATTCATATGCGCTCCCTTACCCCTAAAGAGGATAAATTAGTTTGTAAAATTATCAAAATATTTATTAGTGAGCCCCCTTATTCTCTCTTTCGGGGTAATAGCCAATGATGACAGTAACTAAAAAGCGGTCATGCTGAGCTCCGTCGAAGCATGGTGGACAGGCCTCTGCGCTCTATCCCTCGACGGAGCTTAGGATGCCCCTCTTTTCGAGTGTTTTTATCTCTCTGTACCTGACCTCTCCAATTCCCCCTTTAGGGGGTTAGGGGGCTTAAAAAGGCATACGTGCCAGCGGTGCAATATTTTGCCCGGTAAACTCGCCTTTTAAATATTTATAGTAACCGGCAATGGCTATCATGGCCGCGTTATCTGTACAGTATTCCATTTTGGGGATAAAACTTTCCCAGCCATTTTTGGCACACATTTCCTTTAACCCTTCGCGCAGGCCTGTATTTGCCGATACGCCCCCAGCCAGTGCAATCTGTTTTATGCCGTATTCTTTAGCGGCCTTTTGCAGTTTGTTAAGCAGTATGGTGGCAATTCTTTTTTCTACCGAGGCGCAAATATCAGGCAGATTCTGGCTAATAAAATCCGGATTCTTAGCTACGTTATCTCTTATGAAATAAAGGATGGAGGTTTTAAGCCCGCTAAAGCTAAAATCGAGTCCGGGGATTTGTGGTTCCGGAAATTTGTAGGCATCCGGGTTACCCTGGCGCGCGTATTTATCAATAAGGGGACCGCCGGGGTAAGGCAGGCCTAAAATTTTGCTGGTTTTATCCATGGCTTCGCCCGCGGCATCATCCAGTGTTTCGCCAATAACTTCCATGTCAAAATGGTCTTTCACCAGCACGATCTGCGTATGCCCGCCCGATACGGTAAGGCACAGGAACGGGAACGACGGTTTATGATCGCCAATAAAATGAGCCAAAATATGAGCCTGCATGTGGTTAATATCTATCAACGGCAGGTTTCTGGCAAGGGCAAATGCCTTGGCAAATGACACCCCTACTAAAAGCGAACCTAAAAGTCCCGGTCCGCGCGTAAAAGCTACTGCATCAACATCATTTTTGTTTACTTTTGCATTCACTAAAGCTTGTTGAACAGCAGGAACAATATTTTGCTGATGAACCCTTGAGGCAAGCTCAGGGACAACACCTCCGTACGCTTCGTGAATGGTTTGATTTGCAATTACATTGCTTAGTATCAACCCATCAACACAAACAGATGCAGAGGTTTCATCACATGAAGATTCAATTCCTAAAATTACAGGCACGTTATTAAGTCAAAAATCAAAAGTTAAAAGTCAAAAATAACAGTCTTAGCTTTTGATGGGTTATAAATACATTTTAAAAAAGTAAAACATTTCAAGCGCTTTTGAATTTTACTTTTGAAATTTTAATTAAACACAAAGTTATTAAAAAAGTACTCAATATAGCGTTAGGGATAGTGTTGTTCATTTTATTGACACTGAGCATACTTTTACTGGCTTTTCAGTTTAAACCCGTACAAACCTGGGCGGCTAAACAAGCCACTGCCTACCTTACCGACGAGCTTCATACCAAAGTTGCTATCAAAAGTCTTTATATACGTCCTTTTACTTCTGTAGTACTGGAAGGCCTTTACGTACTTGATAAAAAACAGGACACGCTATTGAGCACGCCCAAACTGGCTGTTGATATTGATGGATTTTCGCTTTTTAGCAGCATTAAGCAGCGGGTTATCAACTTTGAGTCTATTGAACTGGATAATGGTTCGTTCTATCTTAAAAAACAAAAGGACAGCACCACTAACCTCAAATTTATTCTTGATTATTTTGCCGGCGATACCACCAAAAAAGACACCACTAAAAAAACTCCAGGCAAACCGTGGACACTTAACTTTGATAAGATCGTTATCAACAACTTCCATTTCCGCTATAAAAATCAGCTGATTGATACGGTAGAGAACAAGGTTAACTTTGATGATATAGATGTAAACCATTTCAGCACGGTGGTTACAGGAATGGATATTAAAAACCACCTTTTTAAGGGAAATGTTCAGCACCTTACCCTGCAGGAAAAAAGTGGCTTTTATGTTAAGGACTTTACGGCCCATACCACTATTGATACCAACCAGATACTGCTGCTGCATTTATCCATACAAACCAAACACTCACATCTGAAAGATTATTTCCGGATGAGGTTTAAGTCATTTGATGATTTTGACAACTTTGAGAACCGTGTAAATATGGATGCCAATTTCAAAACATCGCGCATATCATCAACCGATATTGCCTACTTTACCAGCGGGATGGGCAAGGTAAGTTTTGATCTCGGTATTGATGGGCAGGCTAAAGGCCTGGTAAATAACCTGAGAGCTAAACACGTTACCATTACCGGCGGGCAGGCCACCTTTATCAAAGGCGACTTTAACCTGCGCGGATTACCCGATTGGGATAACACCTTCCTTGAACTGAAGTTTGACCAGATAGCATCAAACAAAAAAGACATGGATTACCTGATCAGTCATTTTTCGGGTACACCTACTATGAAAGCACCGGCTATTATTGGCAAGTTTGGCAATATTAACTTTACGGGCAGGTTCACCGGTTTACAAAATGACTTTGTGGCCTACGGTGTATTCAAAACCGGGCTGGGCAGGTTTGATTCAGACATTAACCTTAAGATTGATAAAAAAGGAACCCCAAGCTACAGCGGCAAACTTGATGCCTTTAACTTTGATCTGGGTACCCTCCTTGATGAGCAAACCCTTGGCCGCACCACCTTTAATGCCGATATTAAAGGCAGCGGCGATGAGCTTAAAAACCTGAGCGAAGTGGTTGATGCCCACATCAATTCCATTGATTTTAAAGGATATACCTACAATAACCTCACCGTTAACGGCTCATTTATCAAGAAACTGGCCAATGGGCACATCACCATTAATGATAAAAACGTTAAACTTGATTTAAAGGGCAGCGTAAATTTAAATCCTCAGTTGCCTGCATTTGATCTGACTGCCTCTGTTAAGGATGCACGCCTAAACAAGCTAAAACTGATCACTGATACCATTACCATCAGCACCCAGTTAAAAACCGCGTTTTCGGGTACCGAGCTGGATAATATACAGGGTAACATTTTACTTTCCCCGGCACGGGTGGTTGATCCGCGGAATAATTACCTGGTCGATTCGCTATACCTTTCATCTACAGGAACGGGCAATAACCGGGAGATTGCCCTGCGGTCAGACTTTGCAGATGCCAGCATCAAGGGCCGTTTTGACCTGGCTACGCTTCCATCGTATTATAAAACTATTGCTAAAAAGTATATTCCATCAATAAAAACAACCATTGTTACGCCCAAACCACAGCAGTTTGCGTTTAACCTCAGGCTTAAAAACTTAGACCCGCTTACGGCCATATTTGTACCCGATTTAAAGATTCCCGATCAGGGAACGTTGGTGGGGCAGTTTGATTCTGAAAAGAAAATGGCCACACTTTCGGGCTATATCAAGACCTTTAAATATGGCAAAACTGTTTTCCACGATTTTATTATTGACGAAAACACGACCGACAGCATGCTGGGCCTCAACTTATCATTAAGCCGGGTTGACCTTACTGACAGTTTATTTATTAAGGATATTAACATTACCAACTTTGTTAAAAACGACAGCTTAAATTTCAACGTTAAGCTATCTGATAAAAACGCGGTAAACCAACTCGACCTTTACGGCCTGGTGCAGTTTGGGCGCGATACTACAGCCAAGCTGATGCTGCTACCTTCTGATGTAATACTCGAGAAACAAAAATGGCACATACAGGAGCAGGTGCGCATTCGCCTGCTTGATGGCAAAACACAGGTTCAGGGCTTTGAGTTATCCAACGGCCCGCAAAAGGTACGCATCAACGGCTTTATCTCTGATAACCCTGCCGATGAGCTTAAGCTTTCTTTTGAAAAATTCAATATGGGTACGCTCAATCAGCTTACCCGAACATCGGGCATATTTTTAAAAGGCAATTTGGATGGGGATGTAAAATTCACCTCCATTACTAAATCGCCCGGGGTAGACGCCCATCTGATCGTTGATTCACTGTCAATGAACAAGACACTCATTGGCAAGGTGAAGATCGAATCAACTCTGGGTAACGACCGTAAGCAGGCTAACATGAAGTTGAACATCCTGAACCGCGGCCTGGAAACCATGAATATTGCCGGGATATATGCCTTTGGGCAAAACACTGATGACAACCTCGACTTTGATATTAAGATGAACCAAACCGAGGCTATCATCTTCGCCCCTTTTATCAAGGATCTGGTATCAAACGTTAAAGGCAATATTTCAACCGATCTGAAGCTGAGCGGCAAGCCTTCAAATCCGCAATTGAACGGTACCTTAACACTTGAAAATACCGGGGTAACGGTTAACTACCTGAAAACCGCCTATACAGTTAATAATAAGCTTAATGTTAATAACAGCGTTGTTGATATCAAAAACATGGTGCTGAAGGATGTTAAAGGAGGTACAGGAACCGCCAACGGAACTGTTGACTTAAACAATATTGATAACCCCAATATACAAGTGGTTGTTGATGCACGCAACCTGATGGCCCTTAACACCACTTTTAAAGATAACCACCTTTACTATGGTACTGCTTACGGCACCGGCCGATTTAGCTTTAAGGGCCCGGTTGATAATATGAAGATTGATATTACCGCACGTACTGAGGCGGGTACTATTTTCAATATCCCGCTTAATACCTCATCAACCGCCAGCGAGTATGACTTTATTAAGTTTGTAAGTCACAAGGATACCGTTAAAGCTCCTGCAAAACAACGCGCATTTAATGGTGTTACCCTAAACTTTGACCTTAGCGCCGATGAGAAAACAATTGTTAAAATTGCCACCGACTACGGCTTGCTGGAGGGCAGTGGTGTTGCCAACAATTTAAAGCTGAACATCAACAGCCTTGGCGATTTTGAAATGTATGGCGACTTTTTAATAAGTACCGGTAAGTTTGAGTTTACAGCCAAAAACTTCATCAGTAAAAACTTTACTGTTAGTCAGGGAGGTACCATCAGGTGGACGGGCAACCCATCAAACGCCGAGATAAACCTTAAGGCCCTGTATGAGGTGCGTACCTCCAAGGCCCCGCTTTATACCGCGGCAGGCTTGCAGGCGCCCACATCATCGCAACAAACGTTGGTACAGGCTCAACTGATCCTCACCAAATCGTTATTGCAGCCAATGATAGATTTTGATTTTAACTTCCCTACTGATCCATCGGTAAAGGATGATCTGTCAACCTACTTGGCCGATAATAATAACCGCAGCCAGCAGGCTATCAGTATCATTGTACGCCGTTCTTTTTCGTCAAACAACAACAATAACTTAACTAACCAAGTAGTAAGTACTGCCAGCGAAGCGGTAAGTGAGTTTGCGTTTAACAAACTAAACAGCCTTATATCGCAATCAAACATCAAGTATTTCGATTTAAATATACGCTCGTTTAATGAGGCCAGCGCGTCGTTAAAATTTTATGATGGCAGGCTATCTTTTAGCGGCAGCTTATTCAACAATAACGGCACAAATGACCCATTCAATAACAACAATACAACGTTGTTTTCAAGAGGCAATTTAACTAAAGACTTTGAGGCGCTATACCAGATCAGGAAAGATGGAAACCTTACAGCCAGGTACTCCTACCGGCTTTTGAACAATACATCGCTCAATACTTTAAACAACCTGGATTTTCAGTATGTAAACGGTATTGGTTTAGTGTACACCCGCGACTTTGATACATTCGGCGAGTTTATCAGAAACATATTCAGGAGAAGCCGGCGCGACAGAGCGCCGGTTACTCCGAACCCGGTACCCACCAATACTGGCGGAACACCGGCTGTTAAACCTGATGACGAGGAGAATTAATTAATGATCGCGCATGATGGCGTGATCCATTTTATCTCTCTTGGTACGTAAATATAATTCGTTGTGCGGGTTTGATGCTATTTCAATTGGCACGTTCTCAACAATTTCCAAACCGTAACCGATAAGGCCGGCACGCTTTTTAGGATTATTGCTCATCAAACGCATTTTTGAAATACCCAGGCTACGTAATATCTGCGCGCCGATACCGTAATCGCGCTGATCGCCTTTAAAGCCTAATTGAATATTGGCTTCAACAGTATCAAATCCATTTTCCTGCAACTGGTAGGCTTTCAATTTATTGATAAGGCCTATGCCCCTGCCTTCCTGGTTCATGTAAACTATAACCCCTTTCCCCTCTTTGCTAACCATCTCCATGGCCTTGTGCAGTTGAGGACCGCAATCGCAGCGGCATGAGCCAAAAATATCTCCGGTAACACATGAGCTGTGTACACGTACCAAAACAGGCTCACCGGGCTCCCAGGTGCCTTTAACAAGGGCCAGGTGGTTTTCGCCGGTATCAAGTTGGGTATAGCCAATCATATCAAAATCCCCCCATTGGGTAGGCATCTTTACAGTTACCTCTTTCTTAACCAATGTTTCGGCCCCCAAGCGGTAAGTAATAAGATCTTTTATAGATACTATTTTGAGATTAAATTCTTTAGCCATGATCATCAGATCAGGCAGGCGAGCCATTTCGCCATCCTCCTTCATGATCTCACATATTACACCTGCAGGCTCAAAGCCGGCCAAAACAGCCAGGTCAATGGCAGCTTCGGTATGGCCAGTTCTGCGCAGTACACCTCCATCTTTGGCAATAAGCGGAAAAATATGTCCCGGCCTGCCCAGATCTTCGGGTTTGGTTAATGGATCTATCAGCGCCAAGGTAGTTTTTGAACGGTCAGATGCGGAAATACCTGTGGTACAACCATGACCAAGTAAATCAACAGAAACTGTAAAATTAGTTTCGTGAGATGTTGTATTATGACTAACCATAGGTTCAAGCTCCAGTTCGCGGGCACGTTGCTGGGTAATTGGCGCGCACACCAGTCCCCTGCCATAACGAACCATAAAATTGATAGCTTCGGGCGTGGCGTTACGAGCGGCGGTTAAAAAATCGCCTTCGTTTTCACGATCCTCATCATCAACCACAATGATCATTTTACCGGCTTTTATATCTTCTATGGCTTCCTGTATCGTATTTAGCATTATATTGAATTTGGGATAGCTCAAATAAATGAGCCATAAGTATTTAAATAATAAACAAATTTATGATATATATAAATTATTCTGGTCGGTATTATGTAAAATGCATGTAACTGCAAATAATGCTGATATACATGATTACGAATAACTTATACAGTTGAGTTGCTTTTACGCTTAATTAATTTATTAAAAAAGCGCTTATATATCTCCATATCAAATATAACAGAATCAGTAGCAGCTTTATAGGAAAGGAAAAGCCCTATAGGGGTAAGCACTATGATAGCTATCCACATACCGAAAAAGGTTGATACATTACCCGCCTTAACAGATTTTTCACCAATGGTTGATATGATATAATATATGAGGAAAAAGATCACCGAAATTACTACCGGCAAACCCAATCCGCCTTTACGTATAATAGCACCCAATGGGGCTCCAATTAAAAACAAAGCTATACAGGCTGCAGAAAGCGTGAATTTTTTTTGTACTTCAGAGGCATAACGGCGTATGGTCATAGAATCGGCCTTGTAGCGGTCGGTACGGTTTTTCAATACATCCTTTACAGACCTGATTTCTGACATGGTACTTGATAATGCCATAACCTGTTCTGTAGGTTTCATGGCTTTTAACACCCCACCCTTATCGGCTGGCAGGTATTTTTTCTGCGTTGGCTTCGCCGGAAGTGCAAAGTACTTGATATAGGGGGTAATTAGTTTATAATTCGCTACAATACTGCCGTTAACCTGCTGCTGGACAGAATCAACAAAAAACTTCAGCTGTTTTAAGTTCATCATTTGTGATGCCGACTTAAACTCATTCTCATCGGTACGGGCCAGCTTAAAGCTTGAAAGATCAAACTTCTGCTCAGTTTCCTTAAACCGGAATCGCTGTAATTGTCGTCTTGGGTCAAAATCACCTTCAGCTTTAGATTCTTTGTAGCTAACACCGTTTTTCAACTTCAGTACCAGGAATTTATCGCCCATCGTTCTGAACATCACTCCCTCCTTCGCCATAGTTACATCTGTATTACTGCCATCGGCAGAGCGTTGGTATATGGTAATATCACGAAGTGTTTGGCCATCAGGGTCTTTGTGTTTTACCCGGATGGCATAGCCGGTAAAGTTATTGCTGAAAACGCCTTCGGGCAACAGATCGGCCGATTTTTGCTTGCGCGCATCATATAGCAGCGAATAATATTTAAGGTTGGCTACCGGCAACATATAATCTGAAAAAAAGAATGCTGCAATACTCAGTATCGATACAATAACGATCATGGGGTACATAGCCCGGCGCAGGGATATACCCGCTGCTTTGATGGCTACCAGTTCATAATTTTCGCCAAGAGCGCCATAGGTCATGATGGTTGAAAGTAGTACGGACAAAGGCAGGGCCATAGCCACATTAGTGGCCGAGTTGTACATCATAAGCTCCAGTATGGTATACCAGGCAAATCCTTTGCCTATCAGATCATCGATGTATTTAAATAAAAACAACATCAACAATACAAACATTACGATGAAAAGCGTAACTACGAAAGGCCTTATAAATGATTTTAGTAGTAAAAGATGTATCTTTTTCATCAGCACAATTTGTATTAACAGGCGTAAATTACCTTTTGAACCCGCTAACCTTCATTAACGCACAAAAAGTAATTCACCATACAAAATTAGCTAAAATTAAGTTCCCTTAAGCACCCAATGTACTGATGAGGTATTCGATCTGGTTATCCCATATCAGCTTGCGCTCGGCAATGGCATCTTCAGTGGCAAAATCAGTGATGCTTAATGCCACATCATTGGTAAGTTCATCCTGCAGAATTTCCATTTCAAAATAAAACTGCGGATCATCCTCAACCCACTTAAACCTAACCAGTTTATTTTCTTTTATAATAAGCAGCTTTGCTTTTTGCGGTTCGCCATCCCAGATAAATGTATAAACCTGGTCTCTTATGTTCACATCATCAGCAAACCACTGCGCCAAGCCATTAGGCTCATTTAAAAATGGGAACAGTATTCTGGGAGATGATTTTATCTCATACTCAATAACAAATTTCTTTTTCTCGGACATTGGGGTTTATACTTGTAGGCTGTAAAGCCGTAAATGTTAGCATTTTTTCTAAAGAAAACGAATTTCTATTATATATCCAAACTTTTTAGACCTACCGATTGTTAACGCCCTTACAAACCCACAAAATAATGCGTAAAACCGCTATTTTGACATGCAAATAAAAGCAAGCCTACCAGCAAATCAACACCTAAACACATACAAACCCGTAAAAACACGCTCCAATTAGTAATTATATATCTGATTAGCAGATTGATGCATAAAATTTAATATTTTTTAAAAGTAAAACGAATTTCTGCTATATTTGCAATCCTTTTTAGGGAGAACCATATTCTTAATAAAACGGCGGGGTAGCTCAGATGGTTAGAGCGTAGGATTCATAACCCTAAGGTCGGCAGTTCGATCCTGCTCCCCGCTACTTGAAAAAAGCCTGTTGCATTTAGTTGTAGCAGGCTTTTTTGTTTTTGTTAACGAAATTCATGGCTGCTTATGCTTATATCAAATAAGTAAAATCAAGCTCAAATCAGAAATTAATAATTTGATTATATGGCAGTTGCTCCTTATTACCGCCATATCAACCAATTCTGTCTTTAAAATAATGGCAGCAATCGTTCAATGAATGAACCGTTCAACAATTTCAATATATATTGATCAGTGGAGAAGCTCCAATAGGTGAATCAATTGGAGTAAAGATTTACCAGGCTCGCAGGATGGGACTTGTCAATCATTTTTTGAGGAGAGATCAAAAAATTAAATAACCTATTGGGCAGATTTATAGATTCAGGCGATTGAAATTTGCGGTAAACGCTGAGTTTAATTTAACCAATGAATACAGTTAGGGCATTAAATTTCAAAGTTGAATTCAAGGATTAATGATCTCATCAATGTCTATATAATAAAGGGGCATCTGAAAATCAGACACCCCTTTATTCAATTTATTATTTTACTTGGCATTCACTAACAAATTCAACGTTCCGAAATTACCACTTACGGTAACTCCTGAAGCATCAACAATTTTCAGTGGCAATGCATAGGTAACTTTAGGGTCCATTAGGTTTGTATTAAATTTAATAGGGTATTTTACCTTCCTTTCACCCGCCGGGATAGTTATTTTGTTTGACAACGTATAATCTGCTGCAGGCAGTAATGGGTATGATTTCCCATTGGCTTTGTTAAACTTATTTAAAACGGCTGTATCAACCGCCATTGTAACTGCTACATCAGCTGGATTTGCGTTTGGTGCAGCATAGTTTACATATATGTAATAATCATATGGGGTAGCTTGTACCGCTGCCTTTACATCCATAGAATTTCCACCACCATTGCCTGCCAGACTGGCTGTTGGCAATTCAACTATAGGGGTATCTTTTGTAAAATCGGGTTGTGGAAGACTATCCTTGCAGGAAGCCAATAAAACCGTAGCCAGTAAAGGCATCAGGCATTTTAATACACTGTTCTTTTTCATCCTCATTCTTGTAAAATTTTCAATTATTATTTAACGTCCCAGAACACCCTTGATGTGAATTGGCTTATAGTACCTTCGGCCAAAGCGTTATCGGGGTTGTAGTTATATTCACTTTGCGGGTACGGCATCCTCACAGGAACCTTACGGGTTGTGGCAGCCGGATTGTTTGATATCGGAATATCAGCCGGAAGCCCTAATCTTCTGTAATCACACCATGATTCAATGTCGTTAAATCCGTTCATTGAAGCCCATTTCTGTTTGATGATCAAAACAAGCTTATTATCATAACTTACATTTTCGGCACTTAGGCTGGTACCCGCGTTAACCGGTGCATCCCAGTTAGCTACAGGTTGTGAGTTATAATATGCCGCAGCATCGGCCGCTGTTAAATCAAGCGCAATAAATGATTGTGTTATAGCAGCCTGATAAAAAGTTTTGGCATCTCCGTTGATTAAACCTCTTTGAGCGGCCTCGGCCTGTAAAAACAAACTTTCAAAATCGGTAATTATAGGTTGTGGTTTAGTTGCATCGGAAGGGAAGGCAACCAGGCCCGGACCTATAGAAGATACAGAGTCTATCTTATCATTGATGGTTGCCGTAGGGCCAAATTGACGGCCTACGTAAGTACTTCCCTTACCCTCGTTAATAGTGGTGTAAAACCTGCCTAAACGGGCATCTTTATTGTTCTGATAAAAATCAACCGAGTATTTTGACGCTAAATAATATTGATGACCACCGGTTGTGGTTTTGTCAGTAGCCGGGGTATACCCAAATTGTGAATAAAAAGGGTTTTGTTTACCATTGCTATTAACATAACCAGGTTGAACATTTGCTGTTTCACCGGCACCAATATAGCCAAAGCCATTTGCTGTAATTTTAGCGATTTCCGCCTTGATGTAATCTGTTCTCCCCGGCATTTCTGTTTGACGAAGCAACAGGCGTAATTTAATGGTATTTACCAGTTTGCCCCATTTGGTTAAATCGCCGCCGTACACAATATCATAAGATAAATCACTGCTGGCTAATTTAGGGGAACTTTTTAGCAAGGTTGCTGCGCTGTCTAACTGTTTAGCCAGGTCTTCATAAACGGCTAAGTCTTTATCATACTTGGGGCGAATAAATTTTACTGACTGCAAAGCCTGAGAATATGGAATATTTCCATAAAAATCAACCAGATACTGAAAGTCATAAGCTTTTAAAGCTTTCGCGAAGGCTACAAAATAAGGCTTGTTAAGTGTTTTACCTTGCTGCTCCAGGTAATAATAATCTTCAAGATTATCATATAGGTTAGGCCATGTTTTCGTTGCTCCGTCATAGTTTGATGTAATATTATAACTACGTTCTTCTAAAAAGCCCGAAACACTACCGCTGAAGTTCCAATAACCAATCCACGGTGACGCAAAACGATAAAATTCGTAAGATCCTGTTGTTGAAGATACTGTTGTATTTAACGCATTGGTTAATACTAAACCCGGATAAGCATTTGTAGAGTTATTTGGATTGTCATTAATATCAAAACTCTTTTTGCAGGCACCCAAACTGAGCGCAAGAAGTGCCACTGTAAATATTCTTTTCATCTTTTCTGTTTAAATTATAGGGTAATGCTTGCGGTAAAACCATATATACGTGTTGGCGGAGTTTGGTTAAGGTTATTGTAACCCTGCGCATTATCTGTACCTACGTTTATTTCCGGATCTGTATAAATGTTAGACTTAGGCCTGAACATAAACAGGTTCCTGCCTACCAATGCAATGCTGGCCTTTTTCACGAATTTAATTCCTCTTAAGAAACTCGCAGGTACATCATAATTTAAAGACAATTCTCTGATCTTAATAAAATCGGCACTGACTACGTAGTTTGACATTACATTATTGCGGATACCATCTGCCCAAAAACCGCCGCCACCAGTGTTGGTAGTGATATTGGTATTAGGTGTATATACGCCAGGTGATGTTTGTATTACTGAGTTTGGATATACAAAGCGCTCTCTGCCTCCCTCTGCCGAGGTATAGCTTACTCCCGAGAAATCAAGTGTGCTGGCAATTCCATTGTAAAATACGGCTCCGCTTCTAAGTTCGGCAGTTCCTGACAATGTGAAGTTTTTAAACGAGAAACTGGTGGTAGCACCTATGATATTCTTAGGATTTGTTTGGCCAAAATCTTTCAATGCGTTAGCTACCGATGGTAAACCTGTTGTACCATTAACTACAACACGACCCTGAGGATCCCTTACATAATCAGTTCCTAATAAACGAGGGTAAGATTCTCCCACTACGATATAGTTACTGCTACCAATACTAAGTTGATTCAGGCCCTGGTATAAAGAAGTGGCTTTGTTTTGATTATGAGAAAAATTAATGCTCATATTCCATTTAAAACCATTGTTTAAAGAAACGATCGGAGATGCCGCTATGGCTATCTCATATCCTTTATTAATACCACTTCCGGTATTAATAACAGCGTTTGAAAAACCGGTTGAATTGGATATGTTAATACCAGTTTTTATTTCCTGATCTTTAGTTACTTCATAGTAATAAGATGTTTCAAGTGTTATGCGGTTATTTAAAAATCCTAAATCAAGACCTATTTCTTTTGCTACGGTTTGCTCTGGTTTTAAGTTAGGATCGTAAACTATGTTACCAACTGAAAACCCAGCTGTATTACCATAAGGGAAACCGCTTCCTGTTGCAAACGTAGATTGCAGCGTGTAAGGATCTATCTGAACCATATACACTTTGGAGATACCTGCTCTTAATTTACCTGAAGATAGGATAGCATTATTTTTTAATGCCGGTATAGCATCTGTAAATATAAAAGATGCATCTACAGAAGGATAAAAGAATGAGCGATTATCTTTTGACAGCCTTGAATCAGTATCTTCCCTGCCTGTTGCATGTAAGAATAAATAATCTTTATAACCCAACGTTAAATCCCCAAATACACCAAATTGGCGAGAGTGAGATATGCTTTCGGAGGCATTTGGAACCCCCAATACGTTACCAACATTATATAAGTCAGGTATTACTAAAGTGCTTGCTCCTACCCCAATATCTTGTTGAGAATTATCAATATACTGCGCACCGGCAATAAATTTTAACGAAAAATCTTTGCTCAGTTTTTTGTCAAACGTAGCAAGAAAATCTCCGTTATAACGGCTTTTAAACTGATCGTAATCACTCTCAGAAGCCTGACCATTATTCGCAGCAATTGCTTTTCCGCTTGCTTTTGCAAAATCAGAATAGGTAAAAGCAGCCTGGGTATATTTACCTACAATTGTTGAAGTACTGATACCACCACGCACCAATAAGCTTAACCAATCATTTACTTTATAGTTTAATGACAAGTTACCTAACAATGCATCCTTACGTTCATTTTGACGCTGAAGCTGTAAACCCTGATAGGGGCTCTGGTAATAATCATTATAAAAGTTATTGGGATCACCATATAAAGAATGCAGGTCTGAATATTGAGACAACGGAATTTCAGATGGTGTGTTGATTACGTTATTATAAACCTGATTGTATGATTTATTGTAGTTACGTTGGCTATAATCAATAGAGTAATTAGCACTCAGGTTTTTGTAGTTACGTGTTCCATTGATACGGAACGATGTCCTGTTAGATTTATCACCAGGTGTGGTACCTTTACTGTCTACACGTTGAGCGTTTATAAAAACCGAACCTTTTTCATCACCACCAGAATAAGTCAGATCGTTTTGTTCGTCAAGACCGGTATCAAAAAAGTCTTTCTTTTCATTTGCCCTATCTGAATAGGTTACCATTTGCATGCTGCCATCTGGCAACGGGCGACCTATCCCTCTAACGCTGCCGTCATAACGGTCGCCAAAGTTTTGATTTTCAAAAGGAGTAAACTGTGGAAAACCAAAGGCATCTGCATCAGTACCGCCACCAAACTGGTTTTGCAGTTTAGGGAAATAAGATAATTTGTTAAGCATGGTGGTGTTAGTGAAGGTAATTGATCCGCCACCTTCAGACTGACCTTTCTTAGTTGTAACTAATATTACACCATTTGAGGCTGCCGAACCATAAAGCGCTGCCGCATTGGCACCTTTCAACACGTTAACACTTTCAATATCGTTCGGGTTAATAGAGTTCATGTAACTCAAATCTGTAGTTACCCCGTCAACAACTAAAAGCGCCTGGTTATTACCAACAAATGATCTGTTGCCACGCAATACAACCCTGATCTGGTCTCCCGCATCAATCTGGTTGTTTGCCTGGTTAATTTGTAAACCGGCAACTTTACCAGAAAGCCCGGCGGCTAAGTTAGTAGGTTTACTTTTTGTTAAGTCTTTCCCAGAAACTGATTGGGTAGCATATCCAAGTTCCTTAGCCTTACGTTTAATACCCAAGGCTGTGGTTACCACTACCTCCTGTAGCTGTCTGCTATCAGGATCAAGGCTCACAATCAGGTTTCCATTTGCAGGTATAGTTGACTCTCGCTTTGTATATCCAATAAAGCTAAAGGTTAATATGCTGTTTTTGTTAGGTACAGTTATTGTAAAATCACCATTGCCGTTGGTCATGGTACCTGTAGTGGTACCTTTAACAACTACGCTCACTCCAGGAAGTGGGCCATTATCATCTTTTGCTGTTACTTTACCGGTAATTTTAAGCGTTTGCGCACTTGAACTTACGGCAACAAACATTAAAAGCCATAAACACTTTTGTAAAAATTTATTCATTAGTAGTTAAAGTTTAGTTATTATTTATTCATTTTAGTTATTGAAAATCTGCTGTTTATGTAATTTTATCCTCCTTTCAATTTTAAATTATTAATTAAATTGACAAAACGTTTTATCAACTAGTCGTCAAAATCCTAGCTTTATTAATTCATCTACATGTATAAGTTCAAAGAGAAATTGAATTGTTTTATTTTTGAGCGGTGCTCAACATTTAATATCAATGGCCGCTATTTACATTTTGTTCGTATCCTTATTAAAAGACCCGAACATGAGCTTTTGGAAATCCCGTCAGATAACACAGTGGGAATGTAAAGGGCACTTTCACAATACATTAATAAAACGTTTTACCAAACTTACGTTAATAAAGTGTTTTGGCAAATTTTTTTTGTATAATTTACAGATAAGTCCATCAAAAATTACTTAAAATACTATAAAAGACTACTTTAAATGAAATATTTTTTTCTATTTTATTTAAAGTCACTATATCATTAAAAAAAAGCCGCCATTAAATGCAGGAATGAACTATTTACCAAATACGGCAAATAAATAACAATAAATTTGTCATTTGAAGAATTTATATTAATAAAACATCTTTAAAAATCAATGAAAAACGCAAAATAACAAGACTTTTTATCAAACATCTAATACAGTTTGCTTATATTCTTTATTAATGCCGACGTTTTTTTTTTAAGTTACGGGCACTACAACCATTAAGCTACTCTTAAAGATGAAACCAAATTTTCTATATATCAGCCTATTAAACTAACTGGAATTGAACCGCTTAAAAATTAAGCCCAGTTCACTATACCCTTATCTCCCTTTATTAGCAGAGTAAAGCCTGCTCAAAGTTTCACGACTTACACCGAGATATTCGGCTATATATTTTTTGGGTATCTTTTGTATCATATGCGGATACAGCTGGCCAAATTCTTCGTACCGTTGCTGTGGTGTACTGGAGAGCAGCGAAATGATGCGACGTTGCTGGGCAACGTATCCTTTAGTGAGCTTTACCCTGAAAAAATGCTCCATTTTATGAAGATCAGAAGATAGTGTTTCCCGGCCATGAAGTGTCATGCACAGTACTTCCGCATCCTCCATACAGGTGATATGCAATGTTGCCTTTTTTTCATTAAAATAGGCCTGGTAATCTGCCATCCACCAGTTTTCACCGGCAAATTGTACAATATACTCCTTCCCTTCATCATCCAGGTAAAACATCCTGAAAATACCCGACATGATCAGAAATTCAAAGGTGGCATGATCGCCCTCCTGAATTAAATACTGATGCTTTTTAACTCTTTTAGGTGTAAAAAATGTTTTGATGTGCTCAAACTCCTCATCGCTTATAGGCGTGATCTCTTCGATGTGTTTTCGTAAATTATCCCATGAATAATGGTTCATTGTTACTGATGCTAATAACAGGTTATAAATTTTAAGTTACAATTTAGAAACGGAAACCGCTCAATCTGTTTTAGTTTATAACCTGCCATTTTTTAATGCTGTACCTGGTGTTTTTAAATTTCCCATCGCGCTTAGTCTGACCTTTATTTTTGTTCCAGATCAGGTTGAGCATATTATAGCTGCCTTTTTCATAATTAAAGGTTATGCCATCGTCTTCAAACAAAGTGGCACTGGCATCGGCCTTGCCATATACATAGCAGGTAATATCAAACCTGGTGTCGGGTGTAACATACTCAACAGGCCTGGCTAAAGGCAATATAGTACCGCCTTTTATAAATATGGGTAACTGAGTCAGATCAGGCTTTATAGTATACTCCCGGCCGCCCTCATAAGGTTTGTTGGTATTAAAATCATACCAGGTACCCTGGGGCAGGTAAACTTTTCTTCCATCCTGCTTTTCGGTTAAAGGCGCTGCCAGTATGCTGTTGCCTATCATATATTCATCAGCTAAATTATAAGTGTTTTTATCATCGGGGTAATCCATCACTAAAGCCCTGAAAGGCGGAATCCCTTTAAAGTGATAATCGGCAAAAGCATTGTACAGGTATGGGATCAGACTCATTCTGAAATTGAGTAATTTACGAATGTCGGCCTCTACTGTCTGGGCATTATCCATCAGTTCACCTTTGTTGTTCTTTTCGCGGTTTATTTGCAGCCATGGCGGATTTTGCAGATACCAGGAATTATACAGCGTTTGCGCAGAAAGTACCGCCGTTTGACTGCGGCGCATGAAATCTTTTATAGAATTGGATTCACGTACCTCCGGCGACCAGATCATTCCCGAAAAACCTGAATTGAGGATCATCCGGATATACTCTTCATGCACATAAGTATCACTATACAAAGCTGCAGGATATGATGATGCAAAGGCGTTAGATGCCCGCACATCAAGATAGGTGCGCTGGTTTAACTTTTTATAGATGCCATATATTGTTTTCTGATAAAGCAAGCCAAATAACTGATGCATTTGCTCACCATCAATGCCTGACGGAAACTGGCTCAGCTCCGGAAAACTCCAGGTATCACTGCCAAATGATATGTTTGAGTTATCACACTCATCCATTTTAAAACCGGAGATGCCTGGCTGCACAAATGTTGTTTGGTGATAGTTTGCAAAAATGCTGGTTGCGGCGGTATCAGCAAAATCGGGCACCAATCCGTTCCAAACCAGGTAATTCCCTGCTTTATTTTTGAGCGATTTATATATTGGAGATTTAGGCGATACAAATGCATGCTCCCAAAGGTTAAGGTGGAAACCTTTATGTTTCATGCTGTCGATAAATTCGTTAGGGGTAGGGAAAAAATCTTTATTCCATACATATGAGCACGAATATGCCGCCGTTTGCCATTTAGGTTCTAAACCAAGCACATCGCATGGAATGTGGTTGTCGCGGAAATAAGCTGCCATTTTATCAACCTGGCTTTGCTTAAAATCGGCCTTAACACGATATTTAACGCCCAATCCCCAAATTGCCGGTAAAGCCCCACCGCCGCCAAACAGGTTGTACCGCTGCATTGCATTTTTAAGATCGGGGCCTTCAAAAACAAATACTTCAATGCCTTTAGCTCCCGGAATATCCGCAGTAACATATCCGGAGGCTTTATGGTCACTTTTATATAATTCTTCTACCGAATTGCCACCCTTTACCTCAGCACTTACGGCATTATTATTTGTTAACCGGGCGGTACTGCCGCAATAAAAAGTGGTGTACCGCGCGGTATTAATTAAAATACCATAGCCTTTGTTTGATACATAAAATGTTGCCGGGCCATGTGTATAACCCAGATCATTCAGCGGGTTATCATTAACAATCGGCCGTTTCTTTAATCCCCGTTGGTTAAATGAGCCTATCTGCAAACCGAACCCATATAATTGTTCGCTCGGGTCTAAAGGAACTTCTACCACAACACCCCGCTTATTAATACTGATCCTGATATCAGCCATATTGAAAGGCAATTTCCCTGAGGGTAATTTATCCAGCGCAGCCTTTGCAGGAGGTTCCGAACAAAAACCATAAGGCGTAAACTGATCAATCTCTCCGGTTGAGATTTTGGTTACACCCGCCGCCATTTGTGTGGTTTGGCCGTAAGCGCACATGATACCTATCTGAAACAGGAGACACGTTACAGCACTGATAAAGGAATATTTTTTCATAGTTAAACTGGCAGCAATATACAGAACGATTTGGAAGCAGTTAGAACGGAAGGAAAAATAGCTCCAAACAGCCGAGCATATCCACGCCCGGTCAATCTTTCACAACAGACCGGGCATGGATAAATTCAGAATTAAAGCATGAAGAACAACATGGCTGACTGAGCGTCTTTAAATTTTATTCCTGGCTCATTAATGCCAGTGAAAGGGCCGCGATATCGCCTATATTTTCACCCAGCCCTGCCGGAACTATGCGGCAGGCCTCTACAGATTCGGCATAGGCTTCCTGTTTAATAACCTCCATCATTACCGGTTCAAGCAATTGCCGGGCACGCCCGTAAATACTGCCCAGTATTATCATTTCGGGGTTTAAAACATCTATAAGCATAGCCAGCCCCCGGCCTAAATAATGAGCACATATCCTGTAAACTTCTATTGCCAGCTCATCGCCCTGCAACGCGGCTTCGGCTATTGTTTTTGCAGAAATGTTGGGCAGGTCATTTATGGTTCTGCAAAAACTCACCGTTTCGCCAACCTGTAGTTTTTCGCGGGCTTTTATCTGGCCCAACTGGGCAATACCGCCGCCACTGCAATACCCCTCAAAAGACCCAGCCTTACCAAAACCAACCGGCCCCATTTCTGAAAGGCGGATATGCCCCACTTCGCCGGCAAGATCCGACGGGCCCGAATACAGCTTTCCATTAAGTATCAAACCTGCACCCATCCCTGTGCCAAAGGTTAAAAATATCAGGTTATCAATACCCTTACCTGCTCCATATTTCCACTCGGCAACTGCGCAGGCGTTAGCATCATTTTGCAGCAGGGTTTTAACTTTAAAACGTTCCTCGGCCATTTTTACGATGGGAATTTTATCCCAGCCAATTAAATTTGGCGGGGATAAAATCAGTCCTTTTTTACTGCTCAGGGGGCCACCACAGCTTATGCCAATGCCCTGGAGTTCGGCTGCTGTTAGGTGATGCTCCTGCAATAAATTTTCTGCTGTGGAAAATAACAGCTCAATCATTTCATAAACCGGCTTATCTGTTGCAACAACCCGTTTATCTGCAATCACAATTTCATCATTAACCACGCTACCTATTACCACCGCGCATTTGGTGCCACCAATATCAAATCCTAACAACATATATTTTAATCTTCTTTAAGGGGACTAATTGTGATTGACTTAAAATTCACCTGGCCGTGCTTGGCATAAAACCAAACAAAACTTCCGTTTTGTTCATAAGTACGGTTAACAATAGTGCGCCGGTGATCAACATCTACATCAATAATTCCATCTTTGATCACCACATCAACTTTGATAGGTTTATTCAGGCCATCAACCCCTTCTATAGCGGTATTGCCAAGTTTTACTATTTTATTAGCTGCCGAAAAATTGAGCCTGTAACCACCATCGGCCCTCGCACCCGAGCGCAAATACAGGCCAAATTCCTCGTTTAAACCTACAGGTTCAATTTCCATGGTAATGCGGCAATTGGCCGGCACGTTTTCAACATGTGCAGAGCCTACGCCTCCCGGCGAATTAATACTAACGCTATGGCTATCCGGTGATGATGATTGCAGATCATTAACAATTTTAATATTTAAAGCTTCAGCTGTTTCGGGGATCATTTCTGCCGGAAAGCTGGTTGTCAAAGTACCATCTGATTCCTGACCAACCTCCCTGAACAAAGAGTTTCCGCCGAAGATCTCTCCATTATTATCCTTACCCTCAAAACGGTTAGGCACCCAGGCTGCTGCTATGCGCCTGCCATTCTTAAATTCGGCTGTTTTAACCACGTTTGACCAATCTTCATTTAAAGCCTGGTAACGCGGAGCCTCCCACGGACCATAAGGCTTGCGTGATTTTACGTATGATGTATTGCTGTTGTCGCTATAAACCAGGTAATACCAGCCTTTCCAGAAAAAGTAATCCGGGCATTCAGGTGTAGATGGCTGACCGGTTAGTATCGGTTCGTGAACAGTCCAGTTTTTGAGGTCTTTTGAAGATAAATGCACCAACGCGCCGCCATTGTTTTTCATCACGGTGTTTTCCTGCCAGCTGGATACAAACAAATGAAACTCACCTGTTTTTTCATCTACAAAAACTTTCGGATCCCTGAAATCACGCTTGCTGTAGCCCGGTGCCGATGTATAAAAGGGATTGGGCTTTTGCTTTTCAAAGTTTACACCATCATTACTTATGGCATAACTTAACTGCTCGTTAACCTTACCATCATTAAGTAAGCGGGTTGCATAAAAGGCATAGTACTTTCCTTTATAAAACACTACAGAGCCTGTACAGATAGATTTTTCCCAGGGCTCATCAATTTTGAGCACCAGCGGAAATTGTTGCCAGGTTTTAAGATCGCTTGATTTACTGAGTGCCCACTGGTGGCCACCCAAACCATTTAAGCTTTTATGATGGGCCGAATCAAGCAACCAGTAATAGTAATAAACGCCATCCTTAGAAAAAGGGATACAGTCGCCAACAAAGAGGTTTCCCTTTGGCTTAAAGTACTGCATACTTTTGGTAGCTTGTATAGTGGGATCATATTTAACACCCAATTGCGCCTGCGCGTACCACGCCATGAAGGCAAATGCACAGGTAAATAGTAGTTTTTTCATTTGATATGTTTAGATTAAATGTCTTTGGGACTATCCCCGTTACGCCAGTGGCTTTCAATAGCCTCCAGCGATTTTCCTTTGGTTTCGGGTATATAATAGTATCCCCAAACCGCGCCAATAACACAAATTACCGCATAGCTCCAAAAGGTATAATCGATACCGAGCGCGTTAACCAGTTTTAAAAAGGTGAATGCGATAACCGCGTTAAATCCCCAATGGGCCAGCGAACCGATACTCATGCCCACACCACGTACACTAAGCGGAAACACTTCAGAGATGAGCAACCAACCCAAAGGCGCCAGACTAATAGCTATAAAAATAATGTAGCACACAATACTTATTACGGCAAATACCGGCAAGCTTGCTCCTAAAGCTTCCTTGAAATGAAAACAGGCACCCAGTAATGCCAGCGAAGGGATCATGCCGAAAATGCCTATGAAGTAAAGTTTACGCCTGCCTACCTTATCTAACATAAATACAGAAAGTAAACAAGCCAGCACATTTACCCCACCAATAATAATGGCCGGGATAATGCTTGCTGTATTACTAACTATACCTGCTATTTTGAAAATAATTGGCGAATAATAAATGATGGTATTCACTCCCGAAAATTGCTGAAAGAAGAAGATCCCTACAGTAATGATAAGCGGAGCCCTGAGCCATGGTTTCAGTATTTCGCCTGATGATACTTTAGCTTTGAATGATAAGGTGATCTCATCTTCCAACTCGGCAATGGTTTTATCAACCAGGTCGGCATCCTCCAGTTTCAATAAAATTTTCTTGCCCTCATCCCACCTGTTTTTGCTCATAAGCCACCGTGGTGTTTCGGGTAAAAAGAACATTCCAAACAGCAGGATAGCCGCCGGTACAAAGCCTACCAGGAACATCCACCGCCAGCTTTCATTATTATTATCATTTGATAACCAGTAATCTGTAATATAGGATAGCAGAATACCCAGGGTTATCATGAGCTGGTTTAGTGTAACCAATGCCCCCCTTACCCGTGCCGGTGATATTTCTGAAATATACATAGGCACAACGTATGAAGTAATACCAATGGCAAAACCAATGATCACGCGCATAATGATCAGTACGGTAACACTGGGCGCATAAGCACAACCGAGTGCACCAACAGTAAAAATTATCGCGTTGATGATGATCATCCTTTTCCTGCCAATAATATCAGACAGCTTGCCGCTGGTTACCGCGCCTGCCACCGCGCCAATGAGCACTGTGGTAGTGATCCATTCAATACTGGCATCACTAAGCTGCCAGTATTGTTTCAGAAAAGGTAGTGCACCGGAAATAACCCCGGTATCAAAACCGAATAAAAGACCACCGGTTGCTGCAATAACCGCGATAAGAAGGACATTGGATTTTAATTTCATATAATTTAGTGTTTGGTTTAGAATCCTGGATTTTGCTTATATAATCCCTTGCTATAATTGATCTGATTGAGCGGGATAGGTAAATACTCATCACGGCCCTTGGTAAATTTAGCAGTTTTCAGATAAGTTCGCTTGGTTGACTCAGAAGCAAAATAACTATTCAGGTAAGTATCCGCAATTCCCCATCTAACGAGATCAAAAAAGCGGTTACCTTCCATAGCAAATTCCAAACGGCGCTCCCTGCGCATAGCCTGACGGGCAAAATCCTGTGTCCAAACACAATTAACACCGGGCTGATAGGTACCTACTTTATAGTTGGATATAAATGACCCATCAACCTGTTTTAAACGTGCGGTACTGTTGCCGGCCCTTTGCCTAACCATGTTGATCAGCGGCAAGGCTTCTAACGGGCGGTTTAGCTCTATCAGCGCCTCGGCTTTCCAAAGTAGTACATCCGCAAACCTGATCAGTTCCCAGTTTTTTGAGCTCGACATAAACGGCGGGATTTTCTGAAACGAAGGATCATTTGCAGCCGCGTCATCTTTCATACTGGTGAAAAATCCGTAAATAGCAGGTGCACGCGCCCAGGAAGTTTGGTAAACAAAAGTAGGCACATATTTAAACGGATGGCCCGGAATACCAACAGTATGATCAAGCCTTGGGTCAAACGTCTGGTTTAAAAAATCGCTTACTTTAGTAGCATCCACATCATTATACCCGGTAAACATCGGCAAGCCATTCGCATCTGTTTTAAAGTTATTCACCAGATCCTGGCTTGGTATATGCTGCCAGCAGCAGCCATATTCAGGGTTCATAGAATAGGTAAGCGAATGCCCCATATCTATCCGGCCAAACTGGGTGCCATCATTTTTAGAATATTGAATCGCAAAAACCGATTCGGGACCATTTTCTGTTGCTGCCAAAAAGTTATCCCCAAAATCGCCAGCTAAAGCATAACCGCTTAAGTTGATCACACTATCGCACAGGGTTACTACCTGATTAAGCTTGGTTTGATCAATCCCGGTAACATTATGATTATCATCTTGCGTGTAAGCCTGGTAAAGCAATGCTTTGGCAAGATAGGCCAACGCAGTATACTTGTTAGGCCTTCCTTTGTCTGATTGTGTTGCCGGTAAGGTATTGGCAGCAAACCTGAAATCGTCGGTTATTTTGGCCCAAAGCTGATCGCTGGTTAGCTCAACATTTGATTTTTTGCTGTACTCATCAGTAGGCAGGTTTTCATCAATATAGGGTATACGGTTCCATAAAATTTTACCCATAAAGTAATAGTTACCACGCAAAAAACGCATTTCGCCCTGCCTTGGTGTTTTCTGCGGATAATCGGCCGCGTTGATGTTATTAACACGGAGCAGTGCATTATTAACACGGGCAATACCGTTGTATATCTGTGCCCACATCTGATCGGTTAGGCTGTTGGTATTTTGATTGGTTACAAAAGTTTCATAATCGTTCCACTCACTGTTATCGCCTACGCCATCTCCACCTTTGTAGGCATCACCGCTGCGCATACTACCCCAGGGCCATAGGCTGTTGGATGTATGCAGATTTTCGTTTCCGAGCGACGAATAGGCCGCCACCACCATTTTTTCTACGTTAACAGGGGTATTGAGCTGATCGCTCGCCAACACACCCTGCGGCTGCTCGTTAAGTGATTTTTTACAGGATGCCAACGTTCCCAGTAAAAAAGCTATGTATAATAGATATTTTTTCATTTCCTTAATTTTTGAGATTCTACTAAAATGACAGGTCTAAACCGATGGTTGTAATAGCCGGAATAGGGTATGCGCCGCTTGGGTTTTCAGGATCTGTTGCGGTGTATGATTTACTTTTAACCGTGAACAGATTATTTGCCTGGATAAACACCCTTGCCCGCTGAACTTTAATACTGCTTAAAGCATTCCGCAGATTATAGCCGATCTGTATGTTACGGAGTTTTAAGTACGATCCATTTTCGAGATAGTAAGTAGATGTTCTGTTCTCGTTGTTCCTGTCAACCAGTGTCAGCGCCGGAATGTTAGATGACGTATTAGTAGGTGACCATGCATTCAGCGTACGTGTTCCCCAGTTTGTTCCCGGCCAGATAGATGAAAAATCGGTATAGGTTTTATATGTGTTGTACACCTGAATACCCTGCACTCCCTGGAAAAAGAGCGACATGTCAAAATCTTTATATGACAGGTTGAAGTTTAACCCATAGGTAAAATCAGGGTTACCATTTGAGATGTAAGTCCGGTCATTATCATCAATTTTGTTATCGCCATTCAGATCCTTGTACCGGATACGACCCAAGCCTTTTCCCGGCTGGGCAGGCGAGGCATCTACCTGGGCCTGGCTTGTGAACAGACCATCAGCAACATAACCAAAAATAGAATTGATAGAGTGCCCTACAATGGTTTGTGTGCTTCCGTTACCCGGATAGGCCGTTAACACCTCCGATGGCAAAAAGGTAACCTTGTTTCTGAAAGTGGCGATATTGGCGCTTATTGAAAAGTTAAGGTCCTTGCTGATCTGCCCGTCATAGTTTAATAAAGCTTCAAAACCTTTGTTCTGCATACTGGCACCGTTGAAGGTTGTGGTACCCCCTTCGCCAATAACAGCCAGGTAGCCTGGGGTAATTAATATGTTAGATGTTTTTTTAATAAAATAATCAACCGAGCCGGTTATCTTCTGACCAAATAATCCAAAGTCGATACCAAAGTTTGATTCTTTAGTTCCTTCCCATTTTAATGAGTTGTTACCTTCCTGTATCTTCACAAAACCTGATGGAAGCGTACCTGTTCCGGCACCGGTTATGTCGTAAGCAGTTCCCCTGTCGGCTGTAAATGTAGGATCGGTACCATAAATAGCAGAGTACAATGCATATGTGGCATAGTTACCCGCTGTTTGATTCCCGGTTTCGCCATAGCCATAACGCAGTTTCAGATCGGATATAAAAGAGAGTTTTTTAACAAATGATTCTTCGCTCAAACGCCAGCCCAATGATGCTGATGGAAATGTACCATACCTGTTATTTTGCCCAAACCTTGATGAACCATCTCGCCTGACTGTAACCGAGGCGATGTACTTATTATCATAAGTGTAATTGGCCTTTCCGAAATAAGAAAGCAAAGAATAAGCGCCACCATTACCACCATTCAAAATATTGGTTGAACCGGCATCAAGATAGGCATAGTTAATATCCTCCACCGCATAACCCTGCCTGCTGCCAAAAAAGTTCTGGTTCATGTAGTGGATAGACTCCTGACCGGCAAGAAAATTGAACTTGCTTTTTTTGAGATCAAGATCATAGGTCAACTGGTTTTGCCAGATGAGGTTGCCATCAAAATTCTGTGAGTTTGCGGTAAGATTTGAAGGATCGACAAGAAAACCTGAAACGTATGATTTTCTTAATGTTCTTTCATAAAGACCATCATAATCAACACCAAATGTGGTTTTAAAATGCAGGCCTTGTATAATGGCAAGATCGGCAAAAGCGTTTCCGGTTATCCTTCCGAAATAACTTTGATTTTGTTTGTTATCCTGAATCAAACGAACAGGATTTTGCCTGTCGGTCATTCCCGCGGCCGGACCACCCCATCCACCTGTAACGGTATATACCGGCACAATTGGGTTTTGAACAAGAGCCCCAAACAGAACGCCGTTCACATCAATCAGCCTGTCGTTAATAAAACTTGTGTTTAGGTTTTCCCCAACTTTTAATCGGCCATTAAAAAAACTGTAATCTGTGTTTAATCTTAATGTTACCTTTTTGGTGTGAGTTTCCTTAACAATACCCTTGTTATCATAATAGCTTACAGAAAAAAAGCTGTTGTTTTTTTCGCCGCCATTACTAAAGGCCACGTTATAGTTCTGTAATAACGAGGTTTGGCCAATTTCATCAAACCAGTTGGTATTGGCCGGTTTCATGGTTTTAGCACCATCAATAAACTCGGGTAAAATAACACTGTTAAGTACCGGACTGGTAAAATCCTTGTTCCAGTCAAACTGATAGATCTGGTTATTATTAGGATCGGTGCCATCATTAACAGAGGCTTTAAAATAGGCCTCGCCATGCTGTTGCGTATTCAGCATAGATAGTTTGGAGTTGTAATACTGCAATGAGGTTGAGGCATTAACATCAATACGGTTAATACCTTTTTTACCCTTCTTGGTGGTAACGATAATTACCCCGTTTGCCGCCCTTGAACCATAAATAGTGGCCGATGATGCATCCTTCAATACCTGCATCGATTCAATATCGGCCTGGTTAATTTCCTCAAGCCCCCTTGTGGTTGGCACTCCATCAATTACATAAAGCGGATCATTATTATTTAATGTACCTACACCGCGGATACGAACGGTAGCACCTCCTTCAGGAGAACCGTTAGTGGTGATCAATACACCGGGAATCCTGCCCTGCAGTGCCTTTGTGGCGTTTCCCTGCGGAATGTCTTTAATATCCGTCATCTTCACCACAGAAACCGCACCAGTCAGATCAGCCTTTTTTTGGCTCTGGTAACCGGTTACTACCACCTCATTCAAATTCCCTGATAAATACTCCATTACAATAGTTATTGGGTTTTGCACATCTTTTACTACATAAGTATAAGCCTGCATACCCACGTATGAAAAATTAATCTGGGAGTTTAAAGCCGCGTTTATACTGAATTTCCCATTAACATCAGTAATAACCGTGGCCTGACCCGACTTTACGGTAACGCCTACCAGCGGCTTACCTAAGTCTTTGTCGGTGACCGTTCCGGTCACCGTTTTCTGTTGGGCAAAAACGCCTGTACAGAAAAAAAACAACATGATTGTTAAAATTTGCTTCATAAAAAAAAGTTTAATATTGGGTTTCATAATTTGTTCAGGAGGAGATATAGCTAAGGCGGATTCCACCTTAATCGATTAAAGTAACTTATCATTCGTTTGCTCATCGGTTTATCCGTTAGTTTATTGGTGAAAAATCTATAATTGTCTACCTTAATCGATTAAGGCAATTGATAAAAAATTATTCTCTGCAGGATTTACCCGCTATAAAATCGGTTTGAAAATATAATTGCTTGTGTGTCTTCTGTTTATTAATCAGATCAACCAATATATCTACCGCTGCCTCTCCCATTTTTTCCAGGGGTTGCCGCGAATGACTCACCGGGCAATAAAACAGATCAAAAGCATCCGCTTCATCAAAACTCAGCACAGAAATATCCTTAGGTATACGAATACCATAATCATTAAACTGCTTGAGCCCCGCAATTGAAAGCCTGTCGGTAGCAAACAGTACGGCATCGCAAGGATTCAGCCTGTCAAGTATCTGCCTGGTAGCCAATTCCATATCCTCTTTCAGGTGCTGCGGACGCAAATGCCTCATCCACTCCGGATTAGCTTCCAGGTGATGATCTTTTAATGCATCCCGGTATCCCCGGTCACGTTCGCGAAGATGGAAAAGCGAGGTTTCAAGATTAACAAAGCTGATTTTTTTATGCCCTGTTTTAACCAGGTATGAAATGGCATCGTATGATGCCTTATAATTATCAAGTGCTACATAGTTGGTATCTATGTTTGGAAAATAGCGATCGACCAGTACAAAAGGTGTCCCTGATTGTTGTAAAAGCACAATTTGCTCTTCTGAGTCCTCGCCCGGCACTAAAATAAGTCCATCTACCTGCCTGTTTATGAGCACATTGGTAAGCTGTGTGAATTTTTCCGCATCCTCATCGCTGCTTCCGTAGATAACCGTAAAATTCCGGCGTTTTGCCTCAGCCTCAATGGATCGTGTTATCCCGGTACTGAATCGATAATTGATATCGGCAACCACCAGACCTATAGTGTGTGTTTTTTGAGTTCGCAGGCTTTTAGCTACCTGATTGGGCTGATAATTTAATGCAATAGCAGCCTGTTTTATTTTTTCCGCATTTTCTTTACTTACCTGCTTCTCTTCCGCCTGGCCATTCAGCACATACGAAACCAGCGCCGTGGATACACCAACGTACTGAGCGATATCTTTGAGCACCACTTTTTTCACGGAAATAAAGGTATTATAATTTGGTTAAATTGGAATTGTAATCCAAATGTAATACTTTAAACGATTAAAGCAAATGATTTTTGTAAAATGTGAAATAATTCGAGAAAATTATCTTGGATATACGCAGGTCAATCCGTTTAAATAGGGTTTATTTCATAAAGTGATCTTCTTGAGCACTTCAACAGCAAATTCTACCTCTTTTTCATTTATTGAGGCAAATCCAAACCGAATAGCATCATATGTTAAATTTTCTCCTTTATGATAGGCGGCCCCGGTAAGCTGCAAGCCTAAAGCAGAAGCTTTATGAATAATGTTTCGGAGCTGATAGTTTTCATGAAACTTTAGCCAAAGCGCCATTCCTCCTTGCGGTTTCTTAAATTCTACCAGATGACTAAGCTCGCTGCCGATAAGATTTGAAGCGTAATTGCATCTCTGGTTATACAATTTATTGGCCTTCATGATAAACCTTGAAAATTCACCGCTTTGCATAAGTGATGCTATAATCTCTTCCATCAATGCATCGCCTCTTAAATCTATCAGGATTTTTAATTTAATGGCACTATGCAAAAAATCAGGGGTTGATATCATATAGCCAAGCCTGAAATTAGGACCAAGCACTTTAGTAAGCGAGCCTATATAGATCACGTTGCCGTTATGCACGCCGCTGGCCAATGGTAAGTATGGGCTATGCTGATATTGAAAATCGTAGTCATAATCATCCTCTATAACACTTAACTGGTAAGTCTTTATAAGCTCCAGCAGCTTTGTACGGCGCGTTGAGCTTAGCGTAACCGTAGTTGGGTGATGGTGATGTGGAATAATATATAACAGTTTTATTTGATTGTTGATCAGTGCATCTTCTATAGCATCAACATCAGCACCTTCACCATCTACCGGAATAGTGATCAGCTGCGCGCCCAATTGCCTGAAAATAGCATCAGCCAAAAAATAACTGGGCGTGGTGACTAAAACCTTATCGCCGGGCTTTATTATTAATGAAGCTGCTATATAGATGGCCATTTGGGCGCCCCGGGTTACCATCAGGTTTTCCGGCTCTATGTTCAGTCCGCGGGTATCGTTCAAAAATAAAGATAAGGCCTCCTTAAAGATCTGGCTGCCATCAACACTCCAGCTTGTAGAAGCTTTTTTTAATGCCTGGTGTGTAAGCAGCCGCCTGTATTCGTTAGAAACCCTATCAACCGGGAATATATTTACATCAGGGAAACCGTCGTTTACAATAACCTTAAAATCGGTGGTTATCTTGGTTAATGAAGGCACATGCTCCAGCTTATCAAATAAAACCGCTGACTTAGCTTTATAGCTTGACCTCGACTTACTGGCATAAGTGCGCGGCTTTACTATTGGTAAAAGAGTTGATACCCGATATTCTTTCCTTTCCTTGCTTATGATCCAATCTTCGGTAATAAGATCATTATAAGCAGCCATTATTGTTTTCCGGTGCAGGCCCAAGTCTGTCGCAAGCAGGCGCGTGCTGGGCAGCTGCATATCGGGCATTAATATTCCCTTTTGAATTAATAGCACAAGTTGCGAAGCAATTTGCTTAAACACTGCCTCGGGGCTGTTCTTGTCTATTTTTAATAAGGTTTTAAAGGGAAGCATAATTAAACAAAGTAAGATTTATCACAGAAACATCAAATTGTGCTGGTCCCTCTGAATGCGAAAAGCTGGTACCCAAAGCGGTGAACATACATATTTAAGTTTGTACACTCAAAGATATCACAATCAAAAAGATTTAATCAATAACTGTGATACCCGTTGGGCAACAAAGCATAGCCTTTGTTCAAACTAAACAAGTTAACAAAATGAAAAATTTATTGATCATTAACGCAAGCCCAAGAGGCGAGCGCTCAACCAGCAGGAACCTTACCAATTTGTTTGGTACTAAATGGATAGAAAGCAACCCCGATTATACCATTCAGCACCGTGAAGTTGGACAGGAAGCCATACCCCATGTATCTGAATTATGGATAGCAGGCGCATTTAAACCTGCTGAGTTAAGAACCGAGGAGGAAGTAAATGCACTAAAGATAAGCGATCAGCTAATTGCCGAGCTAAAAGCCGCTGATGTAATTGTATTGGGAACCCCAATGTACAATTGGTCTATACCAAGCGCTTTAAAGGCTTATCTTGACCAGGTAATAAGAGCTAACGAAACTATTGCTATTAGTAATGCTGATCCGAAAAATCCGTATACCGGTTTATTAAAGAATAAGAAAGTTTATCTGCTATTAACAAGAGGTAACGCGGGCTATGAAAAAGGTGAGTTTTATGCACACATGAATTTTCAAACGGATTACCTCAAAACGGTTTTCAATATCATGGGTATTACCGATATTCAAGAAGTAGCACTTAACGGAAGCGCGTTTGACCAGGAGTTGTTTGAGCAATCAAAAAAAGATGTTCATTTTAATATAGCCGAAATGGCTGCAAACACAGAGCGCAAATCTTAAAAGATTTGCGCTCTGTGTTTATTATAAATCGCTATCGATACCCTTAAATATTGATAGCGATACAAATCAATTGATCGGCTTGGCAAAATGATTGCATGCCAGATGAAAGCCTTTATTAAGGTATAGGCGGTGTGCGGTATGCAGCGCATAACCACTATCAAGATGAATGCTCTTTATCCCTTCATTTGCCGCCTCACCGGCAACATAATCTAACAGTGCACCGGCATAACCCAGTCCCCTGAATTCTGAAAATGTAAACAGGTCATCAACGTAGATCATAGGGCCGGTACGTAGCATATTGATGGTTCGGTAACCTATAAACGCACCAGCTTTGGTATTATCGGCATTGGGGATATAAACCAATTCAAATCCTTCCTGGTTTATCATTTGAAAAACCTGGTCAACTACCGTTTTCGGATCTAAATTCCCGCGAAATTCCAGGATTGCTTCTTTACAAATCTCAATATCAGCTTTAGTTTTTGCTTTTCTGAATTCCATAAATTATTCTTACTACTTACAACAAAATTTAATTACAAACTCCTGCCCTGGATATAGCCGTCAATACTCCATTTGTAATGATCAATGCCCGAAAGCACCAAAGCACCACCCGTAAAAACAAAAACCGGGTAGCCAAACGGAGCGCCGATGCTTAAAAAAATGGCCATGCATATACCAAATACCATTGTCAGGATACCTGCGCCCAAGGCAATTTCTTTAATTCTGAAACCTATGATTAGACATATACCAAATACGGCTTCGGCAATTGTAGCAAACAAACCCATCAGGTTGGCAATTGACCGACCGGCAAACGGAACCAGGGTGTTGGTATAGTCAATAAAGTGTTGCCAATCGCCCCATGTAACTCCTGCTGAACCATGAGGCCCCATTAAACCAAGCCTATCCATTACAGGTAATAAAAACCCAACCCCGAGAGCTAATCTTAAAATAAGCTGGGCTATTCCAGATGCGTTTTTCATTTGTTTTTTATTTTAAAATCAAAGATAAAGCCTCCCGGTTAAAGTATCAGGTACCAGTTATTAGATTTTGGAGGGGCCAGAAGGAAAGTTTTTTTTGTAAGAAGATTGCTTATGCAAAAGCGATTAATAAGCCTATTTCCTGGTAGGAAGAAAAGCCTGAACCTCTTAGTAAAATCCTCTTGTCCGTTCTGCTAAAAGCTGTAGGTTTATTAGTTGTTTTGGAAGAAACGTGATTTAAAATACCTGCAGTGTTAAAAACAAAACAACGCATCGTTAAAATTCAACCTATAAAAAGCATTACTTTTATATTTTATTTAAACCTGAATGAACACAGTCATAAAGAAACGGATCACATCCATTGATTTTCTTAGGGGCACCATCATGATCATTATGGCGCTTGACCATGTAAGGGATTACTTATACTCAGGCTCGTTTCTTTATGATCCGCTTGATCTCAGCAAAACAAGCGGCATATTATTTTTCACCAGGTGGATCACCCATTTCTGTGCTCCTATATTTATGCTCCTGGCCGGAACATCGGCATACCTTATCGGGCAAAAGAAAAACAAAAAAGAATTATCCATATTTCTGGTAAAAAGAGGGATTTGGCTGGTATTTCTGGAGCTGGTAGTTGTTAATTTTGGGTGGAATTTCAATATAACCTTCCCCATGCTTCTATTTATTACCATATGGGCACTGGGCACCAGCATGATCATACTGGCAGCATTTATTCATCTTCCCAAAAAACTTATCCTTGTTATTTGTATCACCATTATTGCCGGCCATAACTTATTAGATAATGTACACGTGGCAGGTAATTCTTTGCCTGCTTTTGGCTGGTCGCTGATTCATGATCAGCAGTTTTTTATGTGGCATAAGGAAATGCTTTTAGTAGGTTACCCCATTGTTCCATTAATGGCTATTATGCCTTTGGGCTATTGCCTGGGTTCCTGGTATGCTGCTGATTACGACGAGCATAAAAGACAAAGAAACCTATTGTTATTAGGCAGTTTCACCATTGCGGCATTCATTATTCTGCGCTATACCAACCTTTATGGCGACCCTGTAAAGTGGACTGTGCAAAAGGATGCATTTTTCACCTTTTTATCATTTATAAAGGTAAATAAATACCCGCCATCCCTACTCTATGTTTTGCTTACTCTGGGCGGAGCTTTTTTATTCCTCTCATTAACCGAAAAATTAAAAGGTGGTGTGGTAAAAGTAGTTTCGGTATATGGCAGGGTTCCTATGTTTTATTATCTCATCCACATTTATATTATACATTTAGTAGCAGTTGTTTCTTCTGCGTTTTTACCCGGTCAAAACTGGAAACTATGGTTCCTGACAAAACCCATCTGGTTCACTACCGATCTGAAAGGTTATGGCTTTTCATTGCCAGTGGCTTACCTCATCTGGATAGTGATAGTAGCAGGCCTGTATCCGCTATGTAAACGATACGATGCCTATAAGCAATCTAACAATAAAACAAAATGGTGGCTGAGTTATTTGTAGCAAGAGTTAAACCTCTATAGGGCATTACCAAAAAAAGAGCCGTCACTTTTATAGCGACGGCTCTTTTTTGTTTACAACAAATCTTGTTATTTACGATCTGATAAAAGCCAAAAGATCTTTGTTGATGGTTTCAGCCTCAGTAGCCGGCATTCCATGAGGGAAGCCTGGATAAGAGATTAATTTTCCGTTTTTCAAAAGCTTTACCGCCTTTTCTCCTGCGATATGGAAAGGAACTATCTGGTCGTCTTCACCATGCAAAACTAACACCGGAAAATCTACACTTTTAAGGTCTTCAGTAAAATCAGTTTCTGAAAAAGCCTTGATACCATCGTGATGCGCTTTTACTCCGCCCATCATTCCCTGGCGCCACCAATTATCTCTGATTCCCTGCGATATTTTCGCGCCTTCACGATTATATCCGTAGAAAGGAATTGTAAAGTCCTGAAAATATTGCGCCCTGTTAAATGCTGTACCCTGACGTATCTCATCAAATATAGCCATAGGAACACCATCCGGATTGCTATCAGACTGTACCATGATCGGGGTAACCGCACTGATGAGCACAACCTTGGCCACACGGCCTTTTCCAAAATTCGCGGCGTAATGAATAGCTTCACCTCCACCTGTTGAGTGGCCGATATGCACAGCATCCTTCAGATCAAGCGCCTCAGTTATCGCGGCAACATCAGATGCATAGGTATCCATATCATGTCCGCCAGAGGTTTGGGTAGACCTGCCATGCCCGCGGCGGTCATGAGCTATAACCCGAAATCCTTCTTTCAGGAAAAACATCAGCTGTGCATCC
Source organism: Mucilaginibacter aquaedulcis (assembly GCF_030409325.1). Lineage (GTDB taxonomy): Bacteria > Bacteroidota > Bacteroidia > Sphingobacteriales > Sphingobacteriaceae > Mucilaginibacter > Mucilaginibacter aquaedulcis. Next base: position 270,303 of record NZ_JAUFPR010000008.1, on the reverse strand, counting down.
CAATCATCGCCAGATAGGGGCCAACCGTGATGAAAGAAAAGAGGCTGTCCTGTTCCCCAATCCTTGTAATAAATTTCGGTTCCGTCTTTTACTGTAATCTTACTCATTGTTGTTTTGATTATGGTGATGTAATAAAATGCTGGGAAAATGCCTTTGGTCGCAATACAGTAATGTGTTATTCTTTTATGCTGTTACAAACAAATATGGGATGTGGTCACATACCAAATACCGCACAAATCAAGGTGGGAACCAAAGCCGGGCTGAAAAACCTAAAATTAATAAATAAAAGCCGGTTAGCAGGTTCAAAAATCATCAAAAATTGATCAAATATTTGTCAAAATCAGCCATATTCATTGCCTGTAAATTAAATAAATCCCAACCTCATTTTTGGCTACAACAACAGCAGATTAGGCTAAGCGTGTTTAGTCATTACTGCAGACCTTTACTTTATCAAAAAGAAACAATTATGAAAATTATAATAACAGGCTCGTTGGGGCATATCAGCAAACCGCTTACTGCTACCTTAGTGCAAAGCGGGCATATAGTTACGGTTATCAGCAGCAATCCCGAAAAACAAAAAGAGATTGAAGCCTTGGGTGCCACCGCCGCGATTGGTTCATTGCAAGACGCAGAATTTATCACAACAACATTTACCGGGGCAGATGCAGTTTATACCATGGTGCCGCCTGCCAATTACTTTGATCATGGTCTTGATCTTGTTGGCTATTATCATCAGTTGGGCCGTAACTATGCTGCCGCAATTGAAAAAACAGGAATAAAACAAGTTGTAAACTTAAGCACCTTTGGCGCTGATCTGGAAAAAGGATCGGGCATATTACTGGGTGCCCACGGTGTGGAGGGCATTCTGAATAGATTGCCGGCAGATATAGCCATCACCCACATGCGTCCTACTTCCTTTTACTACAACCTGTATGCTTATACTGCTATGATTAAATCGCAGAGCGTTATAGCAGCCAATTACGGAGCTGATGATGTAATTCCGTGGGTATCACCCATTGATATTGCAGCTGCCATTGCCGAAGAAATTACCACACCATCCACCGGCCGGAAAGTACGCTATGTTGCCAGCGAGGAACTGACCTGCAACCAAACAGCCACTATACTGGGAGCAGCCATCGGAAAGCCCGATTTAAAATGGACAATTATTACTGATGATCAAATGCGCGATGGTTTGGTAGCTGCCGGTATGCACCCTGGTATTGCCGCCGGAATGGCAGAAATGTACGGTAGCCTGCATAACGGTGTATTAGCGACAGATTATTATCGTCACAAACCGGAAATGGGCAAAGTAAAGCTAACCGATTTTGCAAAAGAATTTGCAACTGCATATAACGCAAAATAAGTATATTAGGATATGGCCGGCACACAACCACACCGCATTAAAAGTATTAGCGAGTTTCATCAGTTCAGGGCTTTACCCAAGCCCGAACATCCGTTGATAAGCGTAATCAACTTTGAAAACATTAAAAAGCTGCGCGATGACGAGCCCAAAAGCATCACCCTCGATTTTTATTCCATTTCGTTAAAAAGGAATATCAACGCCAAGATGAAATATGGCCAGCAACAATACGATTTTGATGAGGGTATTATGTTTTTTATTTCGCCCGGCCAGGTATTTTCAATTGAGGGTGGTCGCGAATTAAAACATTCGGGATGGTGCCTGCTTATCCATCCCGATTTTTTATGGAACACAGCACTGGCTCAAAAAGTAAAGCAGTACGAATATTTTAGCTATGCGGTACATGAGGCCTTGTTCCTGTCAGACAAAGAAGAAACAACTCTTATCAACATTTTGCAGAATATTGAGCAAGAGTACCGCTCCAACATCGACAAGTTTAGCCAGGATGTTATTATTGCCCAGCTTGATCTGCTGTTAACCTATGCCGAAAGGTTTTATCAGCGACAATTCATCACCCGTAAAATAACCAACCACCAAATCCTTGATCGCCTGGAAACGCTGCTCAACGATTATTTTAACAGCGATGATCTCATAAAACAGGGATTACCTACGGTAGCGTACGTTTCCGACACATTAAATATTTCGCCCGGATATTTGAGTGGCTTATTAAAAACATTAACAGGTAAAAGCACCCAGCAACATATTCACGACAGCCTTATTGCCAAGGCAAAAGAGAAACTATCTACAACAGGCTTATCAGTAAGTGAAATAGCTTACGAATTAGGCTTTGAACATCCGCAATCATTCAGCAAGCTGTTTAAAACAAAAACCAAGGTTTCTCCATTAGAGTTCAGGCAATCGTTTAAATGATAACTTTTGGAATTTATATGTTCAAATAATTCAGTTATTGGTCATTACCATAATTATTACATAAGTATTCTTTTAAAAGATTTACCTTTAATAAAATTCAGACAAAAAAACTAATGGATTTTATTACCTATCAGCAATTATTCGAGGGCATTTTAACTAATCCAAACCCTCCGGCGCCTTATGATAATCCTGCATATGTGCATTACACCGAGTTAAATTGGTCGCGCCAGCAACGATGGTTTAAAACAGGCATCCTTAACACCGAGTTGATGGATTTTGTTGAAAACATCAGAAAAGAGCAAACATGGACAATTATTACCGAGCCATGGTGCGGCGATGCAGCCCATACTTTACCCTTTGTACAAAGAATTGCCGAACTAAATCCACTCATTAAAGTTGATTATCAGCTAAGGGATTCGCCCCCCTTTCTTATTGAACAATATCTCACCAACGGAACCAAATCTATCCCTAAACTCATCATTACGGATGTTGAGAGCAACCACCAGGCTGTATGGGGTTCGCGCCCGGCAGAGTGTCAGTTATTATATTACCAGATGCTTAAAGATAACGTAGAGATGGATCAACGAAAAATAGCTTTACAGCAATGGTACAATAATGACAAAGGGAAAAGCTTTCAATTAGAGTTGCTTACGCTTTTAACCAATCTGTGATCATAAACAAATTTGATAAATAACAAAAAGCCTTCAGCATATACTGAAGGCTTTTTGCTATTTATCGTTACTCGCCGCTTATCATTTACTTAAAAAGAAATCAAGCAGATCCTTTTGTACCTGCGGAGTATTTTCCTGAACAATCCAATGCCCCGAACCTTTAATTATAGATTCTTTCACATTGACAGCTACCAACCTGCAATGGGCAGCCAGATATGATCCAGCAAAATGTTCAGACCCCATGGCCAATAAAGGCATTTTAAGCTTATTTTTCATTAACTCCTTATTATCCGCGGCATCTTTCTCAAAAGCTCCAAACCAGTGGAAAGCTCCGGTTGTTGCACCAGGTTCCGAATAAGCCCTTATAAATTCATTTTTCTCTGCAGTAGTAAATGGATTCTTCACGTAACCCACTACAGGCCAAAAGTTAGTTAAAAATAACCCTGCCCTGCCATTAACAAGATCGCCTGAATGAGGGAAAGCAAAAAAACCAAACCACCAGGCCTGCGCTTTAGTCTGAGTCCATACCGGTTCAACCCCTGGAATCAAGGCATCCAGCAAGGCTACCTTTTTTACATCGCTGCCATATTGCGCGGCGTAGGCATAAGCAACCATCAAACCTATATCATGACCAACAAGGTTGATATTTTTGTAGCCTAAAGATTTCATAAGTTCATGCATATCATGAGCTAACGCTTTTTTATCATAACCACTTGCAGGTTTATCAGATTCGCCAACTCCCGGCATATCAGGCGCAATAACAGTAAAGTGCTTTGACAATTCGGGCAGTATACGATTCCACATATACCAGTTTTGACCAAAACCATGGATCAAAAGTAAAGGCTCGCCTTTGCCACCCGATACGTAATGAATATTTATGCCATTAACTTTAGCCATATGATGCATAAAGTTGGCAGGCGGATCTGCGGGTTTTACCGCAGCCTGTACGTGACCAGCAATGATAAAACCCAAAGCCATAAACAGGCAAATGATTTTTAGAAGCAATTTTTTCATGAATTTATAGATTTAAGTTATTGATTTACAGCTAATAAATATAAGCTATAAATGTTAATATGTATGTACATTAATCATTATTTACTACACTTTTAATAGCAATCGTTATTGATGCCTCTGTATTTCATAAAACCTTCAAACACCTTTTAATTTGTTACCTCTTTGTTACACCAGGTATTATGCTTGTTCAGTAATTTTAAATGATAAATACATTGTTTTATGGAATACATCAGATTTGGAAATACCGGCATGAGCGTATCGCGTTTATGCCTGGGAACCATGACCTATGGCAAGCCTACCGAACGCTGGCCATGGGCCCTCAACGAAGAGCAAAGCCGCCCTTTTATTAAAAAGGCACTGGAGCTGGGCTTTAATTTTTTTGACACTGCAGATGTGTATACAGCCGGTGCCAGCGAAGAGGTAGTTGGCCGGGCATTGAATGATTTTGCCAAACGCGATGATATTGTACTGGCTACCAAAGTTTTCAATGCCATGGGCCCGGGCCCTAATGATAAGGGACTATCGCGCAAGCATATCATGAGTGCTATTGATGCCAGCTTAAAACGTCTCGGTACCGATTATGTTGATCTGTACCAGATACATCGCTGGGATTACAACACTCCGATTGAGGAAACCATGGAGGCCCTGCACGATGTTGTTAAGGCCGGCAAGGCTCGTTACATCGGTGCGTCATCAATGTTTAGCTGGCAGTTTGCCAAGGCTCAGCACATTGCCGAGCAGCACGGCTGGACCCGCTTTGTTTCCATGCAGCCATATTATAACCTCCTTTATCGGGAAGAAGAACGGGAAATGCTGCCCTTATGCGCCGATCAGAAAATTGCGGTGATACCATGGTCGCCGCTGGCACGTGGCCTGCTAACCGGCAAACGTACGAAAGAACGTAACGAAACAGAACGAGCCAAGACCGATGTCTTCGGAAAAAGCTTATATAACGACTCGGATTTTGCCATTGCTGATCGTGTAGCCGAAATAGCCGAGCAAAAAGGCTTACCCAGTGCACAAGTGGCTTTAGCATGGGTGCTTACTAAGCCCGTTATTACCGCCCCAATAATTGGAGCCAGTAAACCAGGGCACCTTGAAGATGCCGTGGCCGCGCTGTCGGTAAAATTATCTGCTGATGAAATTACCAGACTGGAAGAGTTATACCAGCCACACCCTGTATTAGGGCATAGTTAATTTGAAAAAATCAATAGGAAAATAGTTACCATAAAGTTAAGTACTTATCTGCCACGTTACTCAAAGTGTACTTTACAAAAAATCTGTAACTTTGAAAATATGGGTATAACTAACTACGCGGCTTTCATAATAGCATCTTTCCTGTTTATTATTTCACCAGGCATCGATACTGTTTTCATCCTGAATAAATCCATTACGCAGGGGCGTAAATCGGGCATATTCGCTACTTTGGGTATTACAACGGGCGTTTTGGTTCATACCAGCCTGGCAGCTTTTGGACTATCGCTGATCCTTGCACAATCGGCCATGGCTTTTGCGGTTTTGAAATATTTAGGAGCAGCCTACCTAATCTATTTAGGCATAACCAAGTTTTTTTCGGGTGAAAGCATAGTGAAAGAAAGTAAACAGGAGCCTTTGGTATCGGTTAAAAAAACCTATGTCTCGGCAGTATTCACCAATACGCTTAATCCGAAGGTCGCTATATTTTTCCTGGCCTTTTTCCCTCAGTTTATACAACCCGCATACATGCACAGTGCCCTCCCCTTTATTTTTCTGGGAGTAACCTATGCTGTAATGGGTTTATTATGGTTTATGGTATTAACCTTTTTTGCAGGTTCGTTTTCTGCCAGGCTAAAAAGCAATGCTATGATTGGTACCTGGTTAAATAAGTTTTCGAGCCTGGCTTTTGTGCTGATGGGAATTAAAATAGCACTGACCAAAAAGTAAATACAACACAAACCACTTGGCTTATGTTGTATTTATAAACAGTGCGCTTGTTATTGATTATAAACAAATTTATATCCTATGCCCCTAACGGTTTGTAAGTATTGAGGCGAATCGGCATTGGTTTCAATTTTTTTACGCAGACGTACAATGTGCATATCCAAGGTACGGGTATTAACATCGGCATTGTAACCCCAAACCTCCATCATCAGTTCTTCGCGGTTTATCACTTTGTTCTTATTTTTCAAAAAGTAAAGCAATATCCTGTTTTCCAGAATGGTGAGTTCAATTTTGCGGTTATCCCTGATCAACAGGTGGGTATTTGGCAGGTGCTCCATGTTGGCAAACCTGTATGATTCTGGCTTTTCGCTGTTTAACGAAAACTTGATCTTGTTATCAATCATCGCTACCAAAACATCCATATTAAATGGCTTGGTGATGTAGTCAGATACGCCAAAATTGTATGCTTCAATCTTATCAACATCCTGGGCCTTGGCCGTCATCATGATGATCAGTTTATCGTATCCCTTTTCCCTGATATTGTTACATACCTGCGATCCGGGCTGGCCGGGCAGCATCCAGTCCAATAAAACAATATCGGGCTGTTCTTCCAGTATTATATTCTCGGCATCAGTACCGTTATCAGCTTCCAATACTTTATATCCTTCAGATTGTAAACGTTCTGCAACCAGGAAACGCAGGTTTTCATCATCTTCAACCAGCGCAATTTTGATTTCTTTGTTCATATTTTAATTTTCGTATGGAAGCGTAACTATAAATTCCGAACCCTCGTTAACCTTACTATGAACAGTTATTTCTCCATTCATAAAATTAACCAGTTCTTTACAAAATGCCAAACCCAAACCTACACTTCCATTTTGGTTATATTGATTTTCTATCCTGTAAAACTTTTTAAAAATATTATTCAACTCTACCTTGGGGATACCTATCCCTCTATCAATAAATGAAAATACGATATTTCCTTTCTTATGTGTAATATTAATATTGAGCTCCTTTTTTTGCGGGTGCGAATACTTGTAGGCGTTCTCAATCAAATTCTGAAATACACTACCCAACAATACCGGATCTGTATAAAAAGTATGTACCCCGCTTACCTTACAATGCAGCTTAAAATCGGGGTATTTTATTTTAAAGGTATCAGTATATCTGCTCACAAAATCATCTACAACTATTTCCTCTTTTTTCAGAATGATAGATTTATTTTCAAGCTGCGTAAATGAAAGCAACTTGTTCATGAGCTCGTTGAGTTTATCGGCTTCCTCATCTAATATTTTACCATAGTGCTTGCGCTGCCTTTCGGTCAGTTCACCGTCGCCACGTAAGTTTGAGCCTGCTATTTTTATTACACTTACCGGAGTTTTAAACTCATGCGTAAAATTGTTTATAAAATCATACTGCAGTTTAAAAAGCTTCATGTTAACATTGAGGTTGCGGTAAATGAGCCAGCCTATCAACACCAGGAAAAGCGATATTAACAGCACCACCGCGCCAATAGGCATAAACCTGCGATTAATTTCAGCGGTTAAATAGCCTTGCCCCGAGCTAAAAAATAATTTATAATCAGAAAATGCTCCGGGGAATGATACCTCGGTGATCAGTTTGCCGCCTTCGCTATCAATGGGATCATATACCACCGGCTGTATAGATACGCTCTGATACAACTCATGGCGTGTATTTTTAACTTTCAGCAAATATGGGTCAAGGTGAAAGGTCATCATATTTTGCTTATATGATGCTGACGTAATGTTATCGCGCTGCTGCAGCTCACGGTATATTTTAATGTCTTCGCGCCTTAAAATATTGGTATAAGTTATTTTATCGGGTTTTACATCCCAAAACGTTTTAAACAGCTCATCCTGCGTAGATACACGGGAAGTATCTGAAAAAGCGATAAAGTTGCTCAGCTTGTCCCCCATCTCTTTAAAATCAGACTCATCAGCCGGGCGGCTCTGACGAGCACTATATATCTTGCCATTCTGATACCAATATTGGAATATGGCTTTCACTGATATATCAAGATTATTTCTGCGGATCGTTATTGGCATTTTACTGCCTATCAGCACATCATAAAAAACAATCTTTTTCAAAAAGGCATAATCATGGAAAACAGAGGCTGCATACTTTGCCGCCGATGTTGAATCTAAAAAACCCTGGTACGAGGTTATTTCAGGTATCTTGTTCTGGAAAAAATCGTTGTACGGTTTTATGGTTTGCTCCAATACTTCTATTTTTTTTGAGGCAAACTCATTTTCTACATATTTGGCGGTAAGGTTATATGATACAAAAAGCGCAACCACAAAAGTTACCGATATAAGCACCAGGAATATGATGATCAGCGAAAAATTTTTACGGTAAACATTTTTTTGTACTGGCATCTGGGGCTTAAGGTTTAACCCGCATATTACTTTCCAGGAATTTTTCTATCTCGGCGTACATTTCCATGCGAGTATGTTCACTTCTGAAAAAGGCGCGCTCGTTAGGTTTTAAGAAGTATTTCACATCAACATTTTTTTTGCGCAACTCGCGCACAAACTGGTTTAACTCACTAATATTTGCACGCTGATCCTTTGCTCCCTGAAAAATAATTAACGGTACTTTTATTTTATCTGTATGAAATACCGGTGAAATAGCCCTTAGCTGGTCAGCATCCGTTTCTGGGTTTCCAACCATTTCATAGGTCATTTTTAAATATGGCTTCAAAAACGGCGGAGCATCTTTTATATAGGTGAAAAAGTTGATCAACCCATATTGTACAACCGCACAATTGTAAAGCCCCGGGTGAAATGACACACCGTATAAAGCCGAAAAACCACCAAAACCACCACCAAAAATAGCTATTTTTTTAGGGTTGGCTATTTTTTGGTTTATGAGCCAATTTACGCCATCGGTAATATCATCCTGTATTTTACCGCCTACCTGCTTAAATCCTGCACTCCTGAAAGCCTTTCCATATCCTGTTGATCCGCGGTAATTAACCTGGAAAACAGCGTAGCCCCGGTTAGCCAAAAATTGTACCTGCTCATCATAGCCCCAGGAGTCACGAGTCCAGGGACCGCCATGTGGCATCACAACCATGGGCAAGTTTGATCGTTTATCGCCCTGCGGCAATGTTAAATACCCATTGATCAGTAAACCATCCCGTGCCTTATAAGCCACCGGTTTCATGGAGCATAATTCCTCGGGTTTCAAACTTGAATTCATATCGCCAAGTTTGGTCAGCTTATCTGTAGTGCTTTCATACAAATAATATGAACCCGGATTACGATCTGTATAAGTATTTAAAATGTACTTGTTTTCGGCGCTGTCACGGTCTACCACCTTTATTTCATTACCCATCAATTGCGGGCGTTGCTGCAGGTTATGGTATATGCGTTCAATATCGGGCGCTAAAAAATGTTTATGGGGTTTCGCCTCTTCCCATGAGGCAAACTCAACCCGGTGTTTATTTTTTGAATATTCAACATACAATACATCAGCTTTGTTGCAGCTAAATATTGTTTTTTGTTCTTTACCGTCCTCAGCATTAATTTCAACCAGGGCGGTTTTATCACGGTTAACGTTAGATAGGGCGTAGAAATAATTTTTTACCCCCGTAAAGGCAACAGGCTTAACCGAGTTTTTAAAATTATTTTCAATGATTGGCTTAAAGGGTGTACTATCATCGGGCCGGTATAAAATGGTTTCATTTACGCCATCTGATGCCTTTACCAGCCGTATTTTACCATCAGCGTCAGGAAACCACTCGGTAATGTTACCCGGATTTACGAGGTAAGGTTTTAGTTCGCCGGTATTTATGTTAAGCTTATAAATATCAAAATTAGCAGGATCGCGCTTATTCATCTTAATCGTGATCATATCAGGCTGTTGCTTATTACGGTTAAGCAAACTCACCCTTACCTTTGCCTGCGCCATAATGATCCGCTTTTTATTGGTTGGCACATCCATGGCGTACATTTTCAAACTATCAAAATCAATAACATCCTGGCTAAATACAAGCTGGTCATTATACGTCCAGAAATAATCGGGCCTTATGGAGTAATCATTGAATGAAGTGGCCATATGCTCCTTACCATCTGCCAGCGATTGTATGAAAAGGTTTTGCTTATCCTTATATGGCTTTAAGTAAGATACGTACTTACCATCGGGAGATATTTTATAAAAGCTTTTTTCAGGGGTCCTGAAAAAATCGACAATAGGTATCTGTCTAACTTTATTCTTGCAGGAAAACAAGGTTAGGATAAAAGCAACTGCTAAAAGATATTTAAACTGGCCAAGCATATAAAATTGCCCCATTTTACTAATCTGGTCAAAATACGTCAAATAACTCAACGTTATCAAAATGTCACTACAATTTTACCCGCTTATAACGTTGTATTAACAATTACATGATCTGCTTAAACCATTAAAAATTAAATCATTATTTTTGAACAGATGAGGGCTATAATCAGTGTTATTATTCTTGCTTTTATAACAAGCACCAGGCTTTTTGCACAGGATAGCGATAGCGACCTGCAGCTGGCCAAGCAATACAACACTAATGGCGAACCACAGAAGGCACTTGATATATACCAGAAACTATACCGTCAAAATAACGAGGTTTACTACTCCTATTACGTTAGTACGCTGCTGAACCTTAAAAAGTTTGATGAGGCCGAAAGCACCGTTAAAAAACTGATCCGCAAACACCCTAACGAGCATCAGTACCCTATTTTACTGGGCACCATTTACACCCAACAGGGCAACCAGAACAAAGCCGATGCTATATATGATGATCTGATCAAGAATCTCCCTGCTGATCGTAATGAAATTGCCATGCTTGCCGGGCAGTTTTACCAGGGATCAAACCTTGATTATGCCATCAAAATATTTTTACAGGGCCGTAAAATACTCAACAGCAATGATGCCTTTACCTATGAGCTCATAAACCTTTACCGGTTTAAAAGAGATAAAGCCTCCCTTACCGAAGAATACCTTAATTTTTTGCCTACTAATCCAAATTTTATTACCCAGGCCGAAAACGCTTTTGCTACCGTATTTGAGGGAGATGCTGATTATAATATGCTAAAAAGCGCCCTTCTTCGTCGCATACAGAAAGACCCGCAGCAGATCATTTATACCGAATTGCTTACTTGGCAATACATGCAGCAAAAGGAATTTGACCTTGCCCTTAACCAATCGCTTGCGTTAAGCCGCAGGCAAAATGACGACGGCAACAGCATTTTTGAACTTTGCCGAACACTAACCGCTAACGAGGCTTATGATACCGCTATTCGTGGCTACGATTTTATTATCAGCAAAGGCAAAACCCTGCCCCTGTATATTCCTGCAAAAATTGAGCTTATTAATACCAAAAATTTAAAGGTAACATCGGGCAAATATGTGCAGGCCGATCTGCTTGGTCTGGAGCAGGATTATACCGACCTGCTTACCGAATTTGGGCGAAGCAACAGCACTGTTTTCGCCATGCAAAAGCTGGCACAGCTACAAACATTTAAGCTGCATAAATTGGCAGAGGCTCAAAAGCTTTTGGAAAGCGCCGTAACCATACCTAACATCAGGCCCGAATTGCTGGCATCCTGCAAGCTTGACCTGGGTGATATATACCTGATCAACAATCAGCCCTGGGAGGCTACCCTGCTGTACAGCCAGGTTGAAAAAGATTTCCCCAATACCGATATTAACCAGGATGCTAAGTTCCGCAATGCCAAGCTGGCCTACTATACTGGTGATTTTACCTGGGCCAAAGGGCAGCTTGATGTACTTAAAGCAGCTACATCGCAATTGATTGCCAATGATGCGCTTAATCTGTTGCTATTGATTGAAGATAATACCGCGGCCGACAGCACCGGAGGTGCTTTAAAAACCTATGCGCGGGCTGATCTGCAAATTTTTGCCGAACGCCCTGACAAGGCATTAATTACCCTGGATAGTATTGATAAGAAATATCCTAACAACAGCCTCAGCGATGATATTCTGATGTCAAAATCAAGGATATTGATCCAGCAAAAAAGCTACTCGGATGCTGTGCCTCTGTTAAAGAAAATCGCCGATGATCATCCTAATGATCTGTGGGCAGACGACGCTGTTTTTATGCTGGGTGATATTTACGATAATCGCCTCAATGATAAAGCCAGCGCCAAAATATGGTACGAAAAAATCATCACCACCTACCCCGGCAGCCTCTGGATTAATGAGGCTCGCAAGCGTTTCAGGCTATTGCGAGGTGATAAAGCGGATTCTTGATCTGGTTCATTGGTTCTACTTGTTCATTAGTTTATTGTTGCATTATTTGAGATTTAAAGGATGATTATGGGCTTTTCACCAATGAACCAATGAACAACTAAACCAATGAACTAATTAATTACTTTTGCATCACCATGATTGTATATAACGACACTATAATAATTGAAGAAAGCATTCACGACGAATGGCTTAACTGGATCAAAACTGTTCAAATACCTGCTATAATGGCTACGGGCTGTTTTCAATCGTACAAGATGTTAACCGTTATCGATTCACCTAACGAAGGGGTTACCTACTGCATTCAGTACAATGCCGATACTATTCAGCAGTTTCAGCAATTTTATATGAACCACCTGCACAAGTTTCAGGCGATACACCAGGAACAGTTTCCTGATAAGTTTGTGATGTTCAACACCCTGATGGAAACGGTGGAGTAAATAATAAACTGGATGTTATGCTGAGCCTCCCGAAGCATGGTGGGTAGGCCTCTGCTCACGATCATTCGACAAGCTCAGGATGACAGGCTATCAAAAGATTGCTCACATAGCGGGCTTGAGACTGCAAAGCATTACAATTTTCGTCATGCCGAATTTATTTCGGCACCCCACAAGACAATTATAAACAAGACGTTAACTCAGCTTGAGAGATCTTGAAACAAGTTCAGGATTACGGCTTTAAAACAAAAGGGGCGCTTTTTCCAAAGCGCCCCTTTTGTTTTTACTTGGTGATGAGGTTATACAACTCATCCAATTTCGGTGTCAACACAATTTCTATCCGGCGGTTTTTAGCACGGGCCTCATTGGTTGGGGCCGGGTCAATTGGTTGAAACTCGCCTTTACCGGTGGCGGTTAATCTGTGCGGATCAACCTTTTCGGTTTCGGTAAGGTAACGGGTAACTGATGTTGCACGCAGCACACTCAAATCCCAGTTATCCTTGATCTGGCCCAGGTTCAATACCTTTTTATCATCTGTATGACCTTCAATGGCCATATTAATATCCGGTTCTTTATTAAGCACTGCAGCCAGCTGTTTCAATGCTGCTTTACCCTTATCGTCAATAACAATACTGCCCGACGGGAACAATAGTTTATCGGCCAGCGATACATACACCTTGCCGTTACGGATATCTACACTCAGGCCGCTTTGCTGAAAGCCTAATAATGCCTGTTGCAATTTGTTTTTAAGCGCGTTGGCCGCTTCATCGCGTTTACGTAAAATATCTTCTACTTCCTTTAGGCGGGCCTCCCTTTTTTCCAGATCGGCAGCTAAACGTTTTAATTTTGATGAGCTCGTGCTCAGGTTACTGTTCAGCGCGCTGTTGTTATTTCGCAAGTTGGCCAGTTCACGGTTAAGGCGCATAGTATCGGCCTTTAACTGAAAAACCTGTGTTTCTAAATTTTCTGTACGGGTGGTAAGTGAGTCGCGCTGGGCAATTAAAGCTTTGTAAGCCTTCGGCGACATGATCTTACAGGAGTAAAAAGTAAGACACATAGCTACGGCCAACAAATAATAAGTAATCTTCATTGTAATATTGGGTTTATCTGTACTATGCAAGTGCATTTCTTAAAAAAACATTAAGCGGGTATATACGGCTGCACACTTCGGCGATCTCTGTTGGCGCATCTTTTTTAATGATATCCTTATCGGTTATTTTATGCCAGGCTACAAAGCTTTTTAGCTTCAGCAAGTCGATGTTTTCATTATCGGGCTCATACCCCTTCGGAACAGATTTGAGTTGCTCCTGCTGCTTAAAATCGCCAAATAGCTTAATAAATTCTTTATCATCAATTATCTGCCGCAAATCATGGGCATTATAATCAATTTCCTGGCGTATCGCTTTTAAGTGCGCTGCTTCGGGCATCCAGTAACCTCCGCCAATGAAAGAGTTATCAGGCTGTATCTGCAGGTAGTATTCGGCACCGCCGGGCCTTAAACCTGTGGTGGGTAAGCTAATGCCGAAGTTATTTTTATACGGTGTTTTATTTTTGCTGAAACGGATATCGCGGTATATGCGCATTACGCATTTTTTAGGATCAAGCGCTTCGTCAATTCCCGGATCTATTTTATGCATGGTTTTCAACAGCTGTCCTGTAAATTCAATTACATTTTCACGGGCCTTATCATAACGGTCTTTATTGTCTAAAAACCATTCACGGTTATTATTAGCTGCCAAATCTTTTAAAAAATCAAGACTTTCCTGGTGTATCATCGGTATCTAAATATGATTGGTAGTGTATTTTTGGTGATAACCAATATAACAATAGCACCCGCGAATATCTGAAATTTATAGGCGCCAATGCAAAACAGCCTAAAATTATGACACTAAGATACAACCATGGCGAATCGGAATTGTGCGTAACCAGAAAAGTAAGCCAGGCCAAAATCAAGGCTTCGCCAACATTTAAGGCATAACTTACATACATGGCTGCATAAAAATACCCCGGCTCAATTTCAAAATACAAATTGCAGCGGGGGCAGTTCAAATTAATTTTATTCGAGAAGCTGTAAGGCGTACCCTGAAACATATCGCCCTTGCGGCAGCGCGGGCATTTACAGTGCAGCATAGCCCACGATTTTGACGTTTGGGACATTATTAGGAGAGCGCTCTCTTTAAGGAGAATAAGAATTATTAATTCAGATGCAGTTTTTCTTTACGCATGCTGATATCAATGTTTTTACGGCGGTATTTCTTATACCATATGTAACCTAATATCCCGGCAGCAAGGTAAGGTGCACCTAACAGAAATAATATACCATTATTTAAGCCTTTGGCTGCATTGCCACCGCTTTGTGTATTGGTTTCAACCGTGGCGGCGCATTGGGCACATTGAGCCTGTACAGGCTGCCTGCTGCCAATCAAAAGACTCAGAGCTGCTACAAATAATAAAATTTTAAAACCCGTTTTCATATTGGCAAATTTAACTAATAATTGTTTAAAAATGGTAGTATGGTTTTATCATCAAATACACAATAACACCGGTAACAGTAACATACAACCATAATGGAAACGTCCATCTTACCAGTTTCTTATGTTTGGCTACCTGCATTTGTAAACCGCGGTAAAAACTCAGCAAAATTAATGGTAAAACACCGGCTGCCAATATAATGTGAGGCACCAGAATACCCAGGTACAATGTGCGCATACCACCGGCGGCGGCACGCTCTTCAGGCGAAAGTACACCGTCGAAATTTGAATCACCATATAGGGTATCATTGCGCATCAGGTAATGAAACAAAATGTATGATACCAGGAATAATGATGATAAGCAAAAGGTAATGATATTAAGTCTTTTGTGCACCTTAATATTACCCTGCTTAATAAAGTAAAGAGAAGCCAGTAGCAATACCGTACATGTGCCATTCAAAAAAGCATTAAGCATGGGCAAATAAGGTGTAAATGATGGCGCAATTGCAGGCCCCGGGATCAAATGGCGGTTAAGCACCACCACCACGGCAATCACAAATATGGTAACTCCCGCAACAAAGCGGATTATAAATTTATCAGTCATTTTGTTGGAGTATGGAATAATAACAAAAGATAAATGACTTGTTATAAGCTGCGGTCTTTTGTCCTTAATTTTTGTTCTTTTATCTAATAAAGCGCCTTATCAACTTTTCGCAGTTCTTCGGCAATCAATACTTTAATTTCGTCTGTAAGGCGGTTGATGTCGTTGGTATTGGCACCCGAATAGTAACCCCTGATACGCCTTTCCTGATCAATAAGGATAAGCTTATCGCTGTAAATAAAATCGTCATCACCGGCCTTCAGCGCATCAACCAAAAACCCTTTACGGGCCAGGCTGTAAATTGATGAAGTATCACCGGTTAAAAACAGCCAGCGGTTTGATGCCGGTTTCAGACTTTCGGCATATTGCTTTAAAACAGTGGCCGAATCCCTGTCAGGGTCAACAGTTATGGAGGCAAAATAAACCATCTTGTTTTTACGGTAAGTATCAACCAGATAACCCATGTTACGGTTAATGGTAGAACAAACAGCCGGGCAATGGGTATAAAAAAAGCCTGTTACAAATATTTTACCCTTAAAGCTATCTTCAGATGCCGACTTACCATACTGGTCAGTTAACTTAAAAGCTGGTAGTTGATGATAAATGGTATCCGGAATATACTTGCCATGAAATTTATGGCCGGTTTTAGCAACCGCTTTAGGCCCGTAAATAGCCAATGGTTTATACCTGTTTTTACCCTTTGCGGTTAGTAGATAATATAAAAATCCTGGCACTGCTAATATGAGTACCAGGATTATAATTTTTTTCCCTATAGTGGCCATTATTATCTCCGCAGATCAATCCAGTGGTGGCTTTCGTTAGTAAGTACCAGGATTAAACCGATGATGAACAATATCGGAACTATAATAGACAATGCTAAACCAAGTTTTTCGAACTTTAAGTGCATGAAGTAAGCAACTATATAAAATGCTTTAAATAGAGTTAAAACAATATATACAGGGTTTGCATACTTGATATCCAAATAACCGTGAGGTACTAATAAAAGTGCTATAATAAACTCTACAGCTGTAATAGCCGACAAGATAAGAGCTACTTTAATTATTCTTCCCTTGCTCATTGACTCATGCTCGCCACCTTCGTGGTGAACTTCGTGTGATTCTGTTGACATATATATAATGTTTTTATACTAAATAAAAGAATGTAAATACAAATACCCATACAAGGTCTACAAAGTGCCAGTAAAGACCTACTTTTTCGATCATTAAGTAGCTACCTCGTTTTTCGTAAGTACCTAACAATACGTTAACGGTAATAATTATGTTGATTAAAACACCTGTAAATACGTGAAACCCGTGAAAACCTGTTATGGTAAAGAATAAGTTTGCAAATTCCTGAGCAGTCATATGCCTTGCAGCTTCTGTGCCACCCTCGTTAAAGAACTTTCCTAACTCCTCTAAGGCAGGAGTACTACCCCACCAAAAACCTTCGTGATGTAAGTGGCTCCACTCTAAAGCCTGGCAACCCAGGAACATTAAACCACCTATAACTGTAGCTATCATCCAGCCAATAACTTCTTTCTTAGAATTACGGTGGCCTGCCTCAACAGCCAATACCATAGTAACCGAACTTAGGATCAGGATAAAGGTCATTATACCCACAAATACCAGTGGGGCACCGCTATCAACTAAACCAGGTACCGATTGGAAAACCTTATCTGCCGCCGGCCACACACTTGCGCTAAAACGTAATGAACCATAAGAAATTAATAACGATGAAAAGGTGAAAGCATCCCCAAGGAGGAAAAACCACATCATTACTTTTCCGTATTCAACATTGAAGGGCGATCTCCCTCCAGACCATGAGGTTGATTTAACCTCGTCTATTTCTGATACTGCTGTTGCTGTACTCATTTGTACTTAAATATGGGTGTATTAATTTTGATTCAAAAGTAAAAAAACATACAGATAAATCCATATAATTCCGAGAAAATGCCAAAAAATAGATGTCATTTCCATTTTAAACAGGTTCCTTACCTGCGGAATATTTTTGTATGTCCCCCAAAGGGTATTTAATAGTAATAATATGGCTGCAATTATGTGTAATAAATGCATGCCGGTAAAAATATAAACAAAAGAACGCGACGCGTTAGGGTCTGTAAGATGCACGCCCATCTTATATGCCAATACATACCAGGCATATATCTGAATTACAAAAAAGGCTACGCCCAATAAAAACGTAAGCCATAAAAACATACGCTGTTTACCAAATTGCAATCCCTTTGCTGCCTTTTGAGCCAAAAACAAAGTCACACTACTTAAAATAATAGTAATGGTACTGTATTTAAAAGCATCGGGCATAATTACGTTAAGGCCGTGCCCCTTGCTACCGCTGTAAACTATAAAACCACTGCTTATAGCTGCAAAAAACATAAACGATGTGAATATAAATAACCACATGTTAAACTTTTTTGGAGCCAGATCAAGCCTGTCGTTATTTTTCTGAACCTGAGCCATCATTTCACTTTCCTATAAAATCAAATAAAAACATTAATTGAACTACGGGCAAATACATAAACGAGCCAAACATCAATTTTCTGGCCGCCTCAATTTCCCTGGTGCGTAACAAGCCAAAGGCCTGGTATAAGAATATTAAACTGCATACTAAGGATACCCCGCCAACGTAATAACCACCATGATGGTAAATAGTTGGTAATAAACTTACTGGCAGTAAAATTAATGTAAAGATAAAGGTAATTACAGCACTTCCTAAATTACGGCTACCTGTAGGCAACAGTCTAAAACCCGCCAGCTTATAATCATCGTCTAAAACCCAGGCAATAGCCCAGAAATGAGGGAACTGCCATACAAATTGTATCGCAAATAATATCAGGGCTATTTCATCAATACGGCCATGCTGCTGGGCTGCTACGTAACCAATAAGTGGTGGTAATGCTCCAGGTATAGCTCCTACAAATACAGCTATCGGCGATTTACGCTTTAAAGGTGTATACGCAAAAGCGTAAAGTAAAATAGAGAACACTGATAACAAGCCAGTCAATAAGTTAAGGCTACCTAACAAATAGGTGCCGGCCATTCCCATACCCAAACCTAAAACCAGGGCCTGCCCAGTATTCATTTTACCTGAAGGGATTGGACGATCCATCGTACGCTTCATCAGTTTATCCAGATCCTTTTCAATGATCTCATTAAAACTGTTAGCTGCTGCTGTTACCAGGAAACCACCTACAATTAATTTTACCCAGTTTATCCAATTTATTCCGCTCATCCAATTTTCGTGATTGTTAGCCATGCTCCCAATCAAAAATGATATAGATGCCGAAAAAACCACTAAAAAGGTTAGCCTTGTTTTAATCAGTTTTGAGAAATCTTTCCAATTCATTTGCTTAGCCCCCTAACATTAACCGACCTGTGTAAATTCAAAAGCAAATAAAATTGCGCCCCAAATATCAGGCTTGCCAAAACAATATGTGTTGCCTGTGCAAATGGCGGCAACGACCAATATGATAATAAAATGCCGGTAACTATCTGCAGCATGATTATAAGAAATGTAAAACTCATTAACTGCTGATGTATAGAATGCCTGCTAAATTGTTTGCGTATAAGTGCATACAACATTACGTTAATTACCAATACCAATATGGCCATATCACGGTGATGCGAAAATATTTCGCCCGCATTATTTACCCAACTATTACGATAGCCACCCTGAAACTGAGTTGCTACAGCATCAATTTTTTCACGCACCTCGGTTCCAAACGCAATTTGCAGGATGCTTAACAGCAAAGCCACAACTGTAATAATGAATACAAGCGTACTTGTTTTTAATGCCGGATTATCTATTACTCTTGCTTTATGATACGTATAGATAACAATTGCAAGTATAGCCAGAGCCAATAGCATATGCACAGTAACTATCCACGCCACAAGGTTTGTAGATACTACTATTGAACCCAGCCAGGCCTGAAAACCAACCAGTATAACATTGAATATGCTTAAAAGAGCGATGCCTTTATTTGCGTTCCAATAACTGAATGAATATATGGCCGATAGCAGTAAAAATAAGCCGGATATAGCACCAATAAGCCTGTTCACATATTCCGTCCAGGTTTTGCCGGCGTTAAATTCTTCAGGTAACAGGATCGATTTGTCTTCGCGGATACGTTTTGCCAAATCACTGTAGCCAAATACATCCAATGTTTTGGCAAAGCGTTCGTTTTTGGCTAAGCGTTTGTCAACGTATTTCTGTTTATAATCCTTAGGCAAATCAGCGTTGCTTGTAGGTGGAATATATCTTCCAAAGCATTTTGGCCAATCAGGACATCCCATTCCGGAACCAGAGCTACGCACAACACCACCAGCTAATATCAGAACAAAAAGCAGAATGATTGTTATGAGATTGATCTTTTGGAACCTGTTTTTAGATGCGGATATGCTCATGAATGGCGATAGTAGTTAACAGCGAGTGGTGAGTAGTGAGTCATGAGTTTTAACGTGAACTCACCACTTACTACTCACCACTCACTAGTTACCACTTATAATTATTTTACTTGTTCGTTTGCTTTCAGCGTACTTTGGAACTTGTTCAACTCCTCTAATCCTTTAGGATTATCTTCAAAATCTGTAGGAAGATTTGAACTCATGGTTTGAGAGAAAGGAACTGTTTGAGGTATATAATCCTCTTCGGCACCTGGCTTGCTGTAATCATATGGCCAACGGTAAACAGTTGGTATTTCGCCCGGCCAGTTACCATGCAAGTGTTCAACAGGAGTAGTCCACTCCAGTGTATTTGACTCCCAAGGGTTTTGAGTTGCTTTTTTACCAATAAATATTGAAGTAATGAAGTTGTATAGGAAAGCAACCTGCGCACATGCAGCCATGATAGCTGCCCATGTCACAAAAGTATTTACAGTTAACCAGCGTTGCATGCTCACGAACTCAGTGAATGCGTAGTAACGACGTGGTACACCATCAAGACCCATAAAGTGCATTGGGAAAAACACGAGGTAAGCACCGATAAAGGTTAACCAGAAGTGTAGATAGCCTAATTTCTCGTCCATCATTTTACCAAACATCTTAGGGAACCAGTGGTAAACACCTGCAAGCATACCAAATATAGCTGCCGAACCCATTACCAGGTGGAAGTGAGCAACAACGAAATAAGTATCATGCAAGTTGATATCCAAAGTAGCGTTACCCAGGAATATACCTGTTAAACCACCAGAGATGAAGAATGACACCATGCCTATAGCAAATAACATAGCAGGTGTAAACCTGATGTTACCGCGCCATAGTGTAGCCAGCCAGTTAAATGTTTTTACCGCAGATGGTACCGCGATGATCAGCGTAGTGATCATAAACACACCACCCAGGAACGGGTTCATACCGGTTACAAACATGTGGTGACCCCATACAATGAATGATAATACAGTAATACCGATCAGAGAGTAAACCATCGCGTGATAACCGAAGATTGGTTTACGTGAGTTTACAGACATAACCTCAGATGAGATACCCATAGCCGGCATAATTACGATATATACTTCCGGGTGACCAAGGAACCAGAATAAGTGCTGGAACAGGATCGGGCTACCACCCTCATATGGCTGCTGCACACCGTTTAATACGATGTCAGATAAGTAAAAGCTTGTTCCGAAACTGCGGTCAAATATCAATAATACAACACCCGCAACTAACACCGGGAACGCAAGCATACCTAATATAGCGGTAAGGAATAAAGCCCAGATAGTCAAAGGCATTTTCCAAAGGTCCATACCTTTTGTACGCATATTCAATACTGTACTCACATAGTTGATACCACCGATCAGTGATGACGCGATGAAGAATACCATACTAACAAGCCACAGCGTCATACCCATACCAGAACCCGGCATCGCTTTCGGCAATGCTGATAATGGAGGATAGATTGTCCAGCCACCGCTTGCAGGCCCTTTTTGAACCAGGAATGAAGATAACATGATAACACTGGCAATAAAGAAAAACCAGTATGATAGCATATTCATGAACGGCGAAGCCATATCACGTGCACCTATTTGAAGAGGTATCAGTAAGTTGGCAAAAGTACCGCTCAAGCCGGCTGTTAACACAAAGAACACCATGATGGTACCGTGAATGGTTACCAGCGACAGGTAAAAGTCGGCACTGATACGTCCGTTAGGAGCAAAACGACCAAGCAATGTAGTTAACAAAGGGAATGTTTTATCAGGATAAGCCAGTTGGATCCTGAATAAAATAGATAATATCATTGCAATGACAGCCATAGTAATCCCTGTGATCAGGAATTGCTTGGAAATCATTTTATGATCCATGCTAAATACATATTTAGACAGGAAAGACTGATTATGATGATGTTCGTGACCGTGATCGTCGTGATGTGCTACTCCGTGGTCGTGAACTGCTAATGTTGACATATCGCTTATCTTAATTCTTATATTAATTATTTAATGCTAACCTATTCTGTATACCTGTTTTTGGCTGATCTGCCGCCGCAAAATGCAACTCTTTTCTTAACTGATCAGTTAAATAAGGTTTTTGTCTTGATAACCATGCCTGGTATTCAGCCTCGGTAACAACACGCACAACTTTCTGCATGTTATAGTGACCGCCACCGCATATTTTGTTGCAATAAACTAAATATTCAAATTTAGGGTCGTCAAGTTTGGTGCGCATTTGCGCTGTTGTAATTGTTGGGGTAAACTTAAAGAAAGTAGGTAAGCCCGGTACCGCGTTCAATTGAACTCTGAAGTGAGGCATGTAAACACTATGGATCACATCCTGAGCCTGAATATTCAACCTTACAGATCTGTTAACCGGTAAATACATTGTATCTGCAGAAAGATCATCAAAGCTTGATTTCTTTTTGAAGTTAACACCTAACTTATTAGCGGCTGAAACCATTTTGAAATCTTTAGGACCTAACTTGCCATCTTTACCAGGGTAACGTAACTCCCATGCAAACTGGTGACCGGTAATATCAACGTTAATTGATGCCACCTCACCTTTAGCATCGGTGTTATCCATAATTTTTTGCCAGGTGAAAAAGCCAAACACTACTAATATGGTTAACACGATAGCTGGTGCAATAGTCCAAACTTTTTCAATAGTATTGTTATGCGGCAAGAAGTGAGCTCTGCGTTTTTCAGAATGCCTGTAGTTGAATAAAAACGTAAACAGTAATATCTGGGTTGCAAAAAACACTATCATTGTTAAAACTGTAGTGACGGTAAACATCTCATCAATTTTAACACCATGAACAGATGCTGCCTCAGGCAAAGTCATGCTACCTTGAACAGTAAATGACCAGTAAGCACCGTATAAACCTACAGCCAGGAACACCAGGCAAAATACAGCCATAACTGTATTCCACTTCATGCCTTTTTTTCCCTGTATTTTAAGGGTTAGGTCATATATTTTAAGGATTTTACCTACTACTGCTATGCCCAGGCATATCAGAAAAAACAACAGCAAATAATATGATACACCAGTCCAGTCAACTTGCGGAGCGTCAGGCTGGCCACCCGGGGTCGCGGCTGCTTCAGTTTGTGCCATCAATACGTTTGTGCCCAAAAGCATAAACGCAGTGATGAATGATAGTAATGTTTTAGACTTTATAAAGTTTCTGAATCCCATTTTAGTGTCAGTTTGGTATTCTGTATTTTGATGCAAAAATAACAATTATTATATGTGATGATGAAGGCTCTCTTGCAAGAACGGATGTTTTTTAGGAATAAGCGACTTAAATTTACTTAATGCATTCAACATCAGGAATGTAAATAAGCCTATAAATCCTACGGCAACACCTAATTCAATATAGCTGAAACCAACTTTATCACCTACTGTACCTGGCATGATCATGATAAAGTAATCAAGCCAGTGACCTACGATCAGTAATATACAAGTAGCCTTTAACACGCTCGTGGTACGTTTTGAGTCGCGCGCCATGATGATCAGCAAAGGCCCCATAAAGTTGATCACGATATTAAGCCAGAACCAGAATTTATATTCAGGCTCCCATCTTCTCAGGAAGTAAACACTCTCTTCAGGGATGTTAGCGTAATAGATAAGCAGGAACTGTGCAAACCATACGTATGTCCAGAAGATAGAGAAACCAAATATCAGCTGACCAAGATTGTGCAGGTGATCCTGAGTAACCCATTGCATATAACCATTTGCTCTCAACAAAATAATTGTTAATGTAATAACTGATAAGCAGCTCACCCACATAGCGGCGAAGTTATACCAGCCAAACATGGTTGAAAACCAGTGTGCCTCTAATGACATTACTACGTCGAAAGAAAACACCGGCTGAGTAAATCCGAAGATCACTAAGAATGCAGCTGAAATTGTAAAGCTTTTCTTATAGTAAAATAAGCCGCCTAATTCGTCTTCAGTTTCTGAGTATTTAGCCAGTAACCAGCCAAATATAACGTAAGCACCTAAAAACACGATTAAACGAACCAGGAAGAAAGGTACATTCAGAAAGCCTGCTTTACCTGCCAAAACCGGGTCATAATTTTCGCTGCCGGGAGTAGTTACACCAGCCTGATGCCAAATTTTATATAAGTAAGGCGCAATCGCGTCTTTACCTTCAATTTCAGTATGGTGCGTTAAATTTAAACCGGCAATTATAATTACCAGCAATATGACAGCTGCTATTGGCAGTACCCTTGCAAATGCCTGGGGTACGCGAAGTAATGAAGCCGACCAACCTGCCTGAGCTACGTACTGTAGTGCGCAGAAAAATACGCCAGCTGTACATACACAGGTAAAGTAGTAACCCATGAGCAATAAATTAGCAAATGTACGCTCACCCTGACCGGTTAAAAAACCAATGGCTGCAAGCAAAACGCCTATGGCTATGGCAGCTAAACTCCATGTTTTTGCCTTACCGGTAAAAACAAATTGCTCGTCTAAACTATTATGAGTATTCATTCAATTCTAATTCTTATAAAGTTTGTAAATGGTGAACATACATAATCACTTTCCAGCGTTCTTCTGGGGCCAGCTGTGAAGCGTAAGAACCCATCGCATTTACACCGTAAGTAATGGTATGATATATTTTACCGTCAGTTAAATCTTTCATGGCACCACCACGTGATGACTGGCCTTTTGAGTATGACGGAGGAGCAGGATAACCATGCTGAACTACCAAACCATCGCCCTGACCATTAACACCATGACAAGGAGAGCAAAAATGCTCAAATAAAATTTTCCCGTCTTTATAGTTTGCCTGGGTTTGTGCAATTACGGTTTTAACCTCAACGCTTGCCAGTTCGTAACCATCCTTTGTATTTGGATAATCAAACTTTGTAAATCCTACAGGTATAGTTCCGGCTGGTGGTACCTGCGCGGTTTTACCGTCTTTAAAGTTCGGGTTTTTCTGATCCGGATCGTATGCGAGATGCTCATACATATTAGGGGCGTACTCCCATCCGGTACTCCTTTTATCTTTGCACGACGTTACTACGATCGAAGCCGCGATAATGATAACTATTGTTCCTAATATTCTAAATTTATTCATAGCTAACATATTTTCTGTCGTTATGCTTAACTTCAACTGCCCCTGCTTCTTTTAATATATTGTTGATATCCTCGTGTGGTATATTTCCTTTAGCATCAATAGCAATCACAAACTTATCGTTGGTTGCTCTCAGATCCATTACCCTTGGCGCGCGGCCCGGGAAAAGGTGTGTTGCAAAGAAGAAGGTAAATGCCATACCATATGATGCAAATAATACCGTCCACTCAAAAGTTACCGGGATAAAATCGGGTATAGCGAAAAAGTTTTTACCACCGATGTCCATTGGCCAGTCATGTACCAAAAAGTAATAAACTATGGTAAAGATGGTTGTTCCGCCCATGCAGCCGAACATAAATGCTGCATAGCCTAATCTTGAATCTTTTATGCCAAGTTTAGCGTCAATACCGTGGATAGGCATTGGCGTGTAAACGTCATAAATAGGGACACTATTTTTTTGTAGTCCGTCAATCCCGTGCATCATTTCATCGGGATCATCAAAAATGCCTAATATATATTTAGTGCTACTCATCGCTTGTTATGCTTTTTCGTATTCAGAATGGTCAACGCTATCAAACTTGATCAAGTTATCTTTGTAGAACTCTACATGCTCTGCCTCGAAGTGTCCTTTTGCTATTAATTTCTTCTTAGCCTGCTCACTTGAGCTCTTCAGTAATAATTTCACTTCGGCAATAGCTACTGAAGGTAATACTCTGATGAAAAGAAGGAACATGGTAAAGAATATACCTATTGAGCCCACAAACACACCCACATCTATCCAGGTTGGGTAAAACATAGCCCAGCTTGATGGAATATAATCACGATGTAAAGAAGTTACGATGATCACAAAACGCTCAAACCACATACCGATGTTTACGATGATAGATAATACCCATGAGATAGGGATGTTTGTTCTAACTTTTTTCGACCACATCATCTGGGTCATCAATACGTTACAGCCGTACATCATACAAGCAGCCCACCAGTAAGGTCCAATAAACCTGTTTAAGAAGGTATATTGCTCATACTCGCCACCTGAGTAGTAAGCTATAAAGAACTCAGTAATATATGCCACACCTACAACCGAACCTGTTACCAGAATAATTTTATTCATGGATTCGATGTGGAACATGGTGATATAATTTTCAAGTCCTAATACTTTCCTCGTTACCAGCAATAGTGTTTGCACCATGGCGAAACCAGAGAAAATAGCTCCCGCAACGAAGTAAGGAGGGAAAATGGTAGTATGCCATCCCGGTTCAAGCGATGTAGCAAAGTCCATAGATACAATGGTGTGTACCGAAAGTACCAGTGGTGTTGATAAACCTGCCAAAATAAGTGACACAGTTTCAAAACGTTGCCAGGTTTTAACAGAACCGGTCCAACCGAATGATGCTACCGAATAAATACGGCGGCGAAGACCGGTTGCACGGTCACGGATTGAAGCCAGATCCGGCAATAAACCTGTATACCAGAATACTAATGAAACTGAGAAGTAAGTTGAAATCGCGAATACGTCCCAGATAAGCGGTGAGTTAAAGTTAACCCATAAAGAACCGTACTGGTTTGGTAATGGAAGCGAATAAAGAGCCATCCACGGGCGACCCATGTGAGCACCGATGTAAGTGGCCGCGCAAATTACCGCGAAGATGGTCATCGCCTCGGCAGAGCGGTTAATTGAGTTACGCCAGTTTTGACGGAACAGTAACAATACAGCCGAGATCAGTGTACCGGCGTGACCGATACCTACCCACCATACGAAACCAGTGATATCCCAGGCCCATCCTACAGTTTTGTTCAAACCCCATGATCCGATACCGTACCAGAATGTGTAGCTTATAGAAAACACCCAAAGTAATGCTCCTAATGATGCTACGGTAAAACCTATCCACCAGGCTTTCCCCGGCATATTTTCTACAGGGCGCAATATATCGTCAGTAATCTGACCATAGGTAATGTTTTTACCCGTTATTAACGGTTCCCTTATTATTGATTCACTATGAGATGCCATATATTTTAATCTCTGTATATAAAAATTTTAAGCCTCTAATTCTGATACGTTTCTAATTTTTGTTTGGTAACCAATACCTGGCTGTACGTTCAATTCCTCAAGCACGTAATAAGTTCTTTCGCTCTTCAATGCTTTTGAAACTTCTGAATTAGGATCATTTCTGTTACCAAAAACAATGGCGTTTGCAGAACATGTTTGCTGACAGGCAACTTTGATCTCACCATCTTTCAACGGACGTTTTTCAATTTTTGCCTTTAATTTACCAGCTTGTATACGTTGTACGCACATTGAGCATTTTTCCATTACACCGCGGAAACGGGTAACAACATCAGGGTTTAATACCAGTTGAGTATGCTCATTGTTCAGGTAGTTATCAAAACGAGAATCGTTCCAGTAGTTGAACCAGTTAAAACGGCGAACTTTGTATGGACAGTTATTTGCGCAATAACGTGTACCTACGCAACGGTTGTAGGCCATCTGGTTTAAACCTTCTGATGAGTGAACGGTTGCTAATACCGGGCAAACTGTTTCGCAAGGTGCGTGATCACAGTGCTGGCAAAGCATAGGCTGGTGAACTACTGACACACGGTCAAAAGCATCATCTTCCAATTTCGCAATCTCGTATTCTTCAGTAACGTTTTCGTTTTTCTCTTCGTAGCTGTAGTAACGGTCGATACGTATCCAATGCATTTCGCGACGGCGGCGTACTTCGTCTTTACCTACAACAGGGATATTGTTTTCTGCGCTACAAGCTACCACACAGGCACCACAACCGGTACATGCATTAAGATCGATAGCCATAACCCAGTCATAAACAGGGCGGTCGTGACTTGGCACATCCCATAAGCTCTCTTCGTCGTAGTTTTTATGGCCACCCTCGTTACCGCTATGTACGGCAGGGTTCTTTTTGTATTCAGAAAATTTAGCTTCGCGGATCACGCTACGACCTTCGTATGAATGGTGCGTTTGTGTTTGCGCAAGCGGAGATTTAACGCTTGTTTTATCAAAAGTGCTAACTATAGCGCTGGTTTGGAAAGTTCCATTGCGGAAGCTGTAGAAAGGGAATGCATTTTTACCTACATTATTACCTACAGGGCCAGCTTGTGTACGGCCGTAACCTAAAGCTATGGAGATAGTTCCCTGAGCCTGACCTGGTTGTGCCAGTACAGGAAGTTCAACTGTATAACCATTAGCTGTAATTTTGATTACATCGCCTTCGTCAAGCTTTAATTTTTTAATATCAGCAACAGAAACTGCTACAAAGTTATCCCAGGTAACTTTCGATACCGGATCAGGCAACTCCTGTAACCATGGATTGTTAGCACGTTTACCATCACCTAAAGCTTGTGATTGATACACTTGTAACTCAAATTTACCATCACCGGCAACAAGGGCTGCGCTATGAGTTAATATGGTTTGAGCAACTGCATTCAGATCACGGCTGAAGGTATAAGCACCTGCAGTATTTGCAGGAGTATTGATCATACCGGTTTGCAATAAGGTTTCCCAACCTTTTTGGCCAGATAAACCACCTTTTGCTAACAGGCCATTGTTCCAGTTATTACGTACATAAGTGTAGTAATCTTTGACCGCGTTTTCTGACCATACCAACAAGCTGTGTTCTGCCTGGCGGGTATTGTAAACCGGGTTAATGGTTGGCTGTATTACAGTATAGTATCCTTCAAGAGCATTTGAATCACCCCATGACTCTAAGTAGTGATGATTTGGAGCAACTACGTTTGCTAAGCTTGCTGTTTCATCATCATGATCAGCAAATGATACTTTTAAACGAACTTTATTAAGAGCGGTTTTAAATTCGGCACCTTTAAAGTAATCATAAGCAGGATTAACATTCAGTAAAAATACTGCTGCAACCTCACCACGATTCACTTCATTGATAAACTCAACAAACTCAGCATCGTTACCGGCGTATTGTTTTGATGGGTTATCCAAATCAATAGTAGTTCCGTAGCTACCTAATAATGAGTTGATGGCGTTAACTAAAACCTGAGTAGCTACATCATTTGAACCTGCTACAACTAAAGCTTTTCCTTTAGCGGCAACCAATTCTTTAGCAGCTAAAGTGATTGCATTATCAACCGCTTTATTAGTTAATTTTTTAGAACCTGGTAAAGTTGTACCAGAGATAGCGTTATATAAGCTGATCAGCGCGATACCTTCTTCAGATGGTTTAACCGGGTAACGGTTATCTGCGTTGGTACCAGTTAAGCTCATTCCAGTTTCAAACTGGATATGGCGCGACATCTTTTTGTTTTTAAGCGACTGGCCATTACGGTTTGATACGTACTGACGGGTAAACTCTTCGCCCGAGATCCAGGTTCCAAGAAAATCAGCACCAAAGCTTACAATAACATCAGCTTTATCAAAGTTATAGTGAGGTAGAACGGCTTTACCAAAGCTGTTTTGGTTAGCCTGAATTATACCTGTATAAGACACCGCGTCGTAATTAATATGTTTAGCAGTTGGATATTGCGCAATGAAATCAGCAATAACAGCTAAAGTAGAAGGGCTGTGTACGGTTGAAGTTATTAAGCGGATGTTTTTACCCGCTGCTTTGATAGCTGCAAGTTCTTTAATAACAAAAGCATCAACTTCTGACCAACCTGCATCGCTGCCGTTCAGTTTTGGATCTTTCAAACGGTTTACATCGTACAGATCAAGTACCGATGCCTGAGCCTGTGCACCCAAACCACCTTTAGCGAAAACATCATTCGGGTTACCCTCAACTTTAATAGGGCGGCCTTCACGGGTTTTAACCAGGATAGCCTGTCCTTCATAAGTTGAAGAATAATAGTTAGCTACACCAGGAGTAACCTCCTCAGGTTTAATAAGGTAAGGAATTGATTTGTGTACAGGAACACGCTGACAGGCAGCCAATGTTACCGCACCCACACCAAAGCCAAGCGCTTTTAAAAAGTCACGGCGTGGAGTTTTAGCCGATAAACCGTCGCCACTAAGTATTTCCTCAATTGGAATCGGTTCGGCAAACTCGTTTTTATTTTTCTCAACAAATTCTGGTGTTCTGTTTAGTTCTTCTAAACCTTTCCAGTATTTTTTATTGCTGTCCATTTAAGTTATATAAACTGTAATGCTAAAAATTCTTATTAATTAATAGTGACATTTACCGCACTCGATACCACCTAATACTGCGGCAGTAACCTTCTCGCCCTTCTTGATCTTGTCATGAGCAGCAAGTATGCTATCATAGTAAGCGTTTCCTTTACCGTTAACTTCGGTACGTTTGTGGCACTGAATACACCATTTCATGGTAAGCGGTGAGTATTGGTAAACCTCTTTCATGGTTTGAACCGGACCATGACAAGTTTGACATTTGATACCGCCAACTTTTACGTGCTGTGAGTGGTTAAAGTAAGCCAGATCAGGCAGGTTGTGAACGCGTATCCATTGGATAGGCTTAGCCGCAGTGCTGTCATACTTTTGTGTTTTTGGATCGTAACCCAAAGCATCATATATTTTGTGAATCTCTGGCGACTCGGTTTTAACAACCTTGTGGCAGTTCATACAAACGTTTAATGATGGTATAGAAGCATTTTTAGATTTGTAAGCTCCTGAGTGGCAGTACTGACAATCAATTTTCATTGTACCAGCGTGCAGCTCATGTGAGTATTTAATTGGCTGTACCGGTTGGTAGCCTGTGTGTACGTTAGTGTTCCATAACGTAACCCATCCCCAGCTGCCCATAGCGATAGTACCGCAAAGGATAATGAAGAAAACAAGCTTCTTATTTTTAAGGATACTTTTAATCAGTTCAGCTTTCTTATCAGCAGCTTCGGCAGCAGCAGGCTCAGCTTCTTCTTCAATTACAACACCTTTACCTTTAAGTAATAAGCGCTCTAATGTAGCTACTACCCTGTTTAATACTAATATTACGATAAACGCAATAATAATAACTGCTATCAATCCCCAGATAACCATACTGCTCGGACCGCTTTCAGCTGCAGCAGCGTTAGCGCCACCGGCTGGGCCACCTTTGGCCTTTTCGTCCTGCATGGTTTTCCATGAGCCGCGTACATACGCTAATATGTTACCTACATCACCGTCAGAAAGCTCGGTGAATACGGTCATGCCAGCCTGGTTAAACTGATTGTAGATCTTTAACGCTTTTGGATTTTTTGCTGCGATCAACGCCTGGTTGTTCTGGATCCACTGGATAAGATACTTGTCGTCCGTTTCTTCGGTAAGCTGCGGACCCAGGGCGGGACCAACAAGCTGCACGTCGATCTTATGACAGGCTGTACATTTGGCTTTAAATATTGCCTCGCCTTTAGCCGCGTCGGCCTGAGCATAAGCATTTGAAAGACCCCAAAAAGCAAACCCGGCAATTAACACAACCGACCTTGAGAATTGTTTAAAAATCAATGAGAAGCTTCTCATAAAGTGTAATTATGCTAAATAATTTTTATATTAATGTTTGAACCCGCTGTAAAGATGTATGCACCATCTGATATTTACAGGCACAAAAGTAAAATTTATTACAGTATCGCTGACACATAAATGACACCAACCTATAATTTATAATCGTTCTAAATAATCGCAAAAAGCCTTTTAAATACAAATAGAGGCCTTTTTGGCCGGCAATGCCATTTTTTGCGGATCGATTGCATTGCCGGCCAATTGAAAATTTAAATTATTGTTTTAATATCCAGGCAAATATCAGGGGAGCAACAATTGTGGCGTCGCTTTCTACAATAAACTTAGGCGTATGGATATCCAGTTTACCCCAGGTTATTTTTTCATTTGGCACAGCACCTGAGTATGAGCCATATGATGTTGTTGAATCAGATATCTGGCAGAAGTAGCTCCAGAACGGAACGTCATGCATTTCCATATCCTGGTAAAGCATCGGTACAACGCAAATCGGGAAATCGCCGGCAATACCACCACCTATCTGGAAAAAGCCAATGCCTTTACCCGATGAGTTTTTGGTATACCAATCGGCAAGCCAGGCCATATATTCAATACCACTTTTCATGGTTGATGCCTTTAACTCGCCTTTAATAATATAAGATGCAAATATGTTACCCATGGTACTGTCTTCCCAACCCGGAACAACAATAGGCAGGTTCTTTTCGGCAGCAGCCAGCATCCATGAATTTTTAGGGTCAATTTCATAATACTGCTCCAGCTCGCCGCTTAGTAATATTTTGTACATATACTCGTGCGGAAAGTAACGCTCACCACTGTTATCAGCATCTTTCCATATTTTGTGGATATGTTTTTGCAAACGGCGGAAAGCTTCTTCTTCCGGGATACAGGTATCGGTAACGCGGTTATAGTGATTTTCAAGCAGGTCCCACTCTTCCTGTGGGCTCAGGTCGCGGTAGTTAGGTACCCTTTTGTAGTGCGAATGTGCTACAAGGTTCATGATATCCTCTTCCAGGTTGGCACCTGTACATGATATAATAGCAATTTTATCCTGGCGTATCATTTCGGCCAGCGAAATACCCAGCTCAGCTGTACTCATGGCACCGGCAAGGGTAACCATCATTTTACCGCCTTCGTCAAGATGCGTTTCGTATCCTTTGGCGGCATCCATTAATGCTGCTGAGTTAAAGTGCAGGTAGTTTTTTTCAATAAACTGCGAAATAGGTCCTCGTGTGATGCTCATAGTGTATCAATAAAATTCGGCACAAAAGTAGGCATTTTATTGATGTGAGGATGTGCAAATTTCAGATGTGCAAATGAGTGGATGTGGAAATATGCATATTTCAGACGTGCAGATGGATTGGAATAAAAATTATGCGGTTTCTTCACGTATTTTAATGGTACGTATTTTAGGCAGGTTATTTTCATTATCGAGACTCCGCACATTTTCATCATCTACCCATCTTCACATTCGCATATCTGCACATCCACGCATTCGCACATTTCCACATCTATAATCATATATTTGCGGCCGCATTACCTATGAAAAAAATAATCATCACTCTGCTTATATTAACAGGCGTTCAAAGCGCCTTTTCACAAACCAAGCTGCTTCCAAAATTTATCCGCAAAATGTATTTTGATAAGGATACTACTAAAAAAAGTAGCTTTGTTATTTTACCGGTACTCAGTTCGGCGCCCGAAACAGGGCTTGAAGCCGGAGGTGCCGGTTTATATTCCTTTTATACAGATACAGTAAGTCGCATAACCCGGGTATCAAACATTTTTGGTTATGCCACCCTTACTACTAAAGGACAAAACAGGCTAAGCCTGAGCACCAGCTACTGGACACCTCAAAACAAATATCACTTTACTGCAGGCATTGGTTATATCAATTTCCCTTTTGACTTTTACGGCATCGGCAATAATACACTCAAAGCCAATACCGACCGTATTGGCCAGAAACGCCTTAAAGTAAACTTTGCTGCTGAAAAAAAAGTAGCTGATAATTTTTATGTGGGCGTAGTTGCCGGCGGCGACCATTATAGCTTTAGTGATGGACAAGCCAACAGTATTTTTTATACCGACCCTCGTGTGCAGTTCAGGGATGGCGGCACGAGTGTATATGTAGGCCCAAGCCTTATTTTTGATAGCAGGAATAATAATACTTATACCACCCGTGGCGCTTTAATCACTACTTCACTGCAATTAACCAAAGGCATTTCAGGCTTTGATTATAAGGGAGGCTTTTTTAATTTCGAGTACAGCCAGTTCTTTTTGCTAACCAAAAAATTAGTACTGGGGATAGATATTCAGGACCAAAGCATGCTCGGCGGCCAATCGCCGTTTTTTCTGCTGCCAGCCATGGGTAACGACGAAATTATGCGGGGCTACTACAATGGCCGTTATCGCGACCGTAACTTAACCGTTGGCCAAACTGAACTGCGTTACCGTTTGAGCGAGCGTATTGGTGTAGTTGGTTTTGTGGGCACCGGCGAAGTGTTTAACAAAGATTTTAGCTTCAGCGAACTGAAACCAAATTACGGAGGCGGTCTGCGTTACTTTTTCGACATAGAAAAAGGTCTGAGCATCCGTGCCGATTACGGCATTGGTCAAAAAATTGCAGGCGAAGCCAGGCAGAGCGGCTTTTATGTTGGTTTAGGGCAATCTTTTTAAGTTAGTTCATAGATCATAGTTAATAATTTTCTAAATCCTATGATCTATGAACCATAAACTACTAACAATCAGTATCTGATCAAAAAGTGCTCCTTTTCGGCTCTGCCAGGTTTAAAAAACACCAGACCTATCCAAAACAGATCAACTGTAACGGTAACCTGCGGATGCGCTTTGATCAGGGCCCAGGCTTCTTTCATGCCTTCGCTCCAGTAAATATCATCAAATATCAATAACGTGCCCTCATGTACTTTTGGCAGGCACCACTCAAAGTACTTCAGGGTAGCATCCTTCTGGTGGTTGCCGTCAACAAATACAAAATCAAGTTTATCTATATCCTTTATTACAGCAGGAAGGTTATCGTCAAAATTTCCGGTTATCAGATCAATAGCTGTAAACCCGACTTGCTCAAAATTCTCCTTAGCTACAGCTGCAGTTTGCGGACACCCTTCCAACGTGTAAACATGTGCATCTGGCGCAGCATTTTGCAGATACAGGGTGGTTGTGCCCAGGCAAGTGCCTAATTCAATAATATTTCGGGGCTTAAAATGCGCTGCCAGCCGGTAAAGCAATTGTGCCAGTTTAGGCTGCTTTAGGGCATTAGCCGCAATATCGCCTATACGTTTTTGCTTGTTATTGTTCAGAAGCGAACCAGCGCCCAGATCGGTAACGGAAATCACGCGATTGTCAACAAGTAATTTCTGGCGTATATTTTCAACCTCATGGTATACTTTTTGGTCGGCATAATCGTAGATCACAGTATCAACCAGCTTGTAAACAAACGGAGAGTGTAAGCCGTGCCTGTTTTTTGCCCTGAGGCGGTGCAACAGGTAATCCTTAACAAACCTAAAATTTAACATCGCTGTAAAAATAAATAAAGGTTTAGTATTTTAGCATTGCAGCGTATGATTAATCCGAATGAAGTAAATTCCCTGATCCGCTTACTTGACGACCCTGACAGTGAGATATATGAACATGTGCATGCCAAGTTACTGGCATATGGTGTAGAAGCTATTTCTTATCTTGAAACCGCTTTTGAGCAGGCTTTTGATGCCGTACAACAGGAACGCATTGCCAACCTGGTTCACGAAATTCAGTTCGCCACACTTAAAAACGATCTCAGGCTATGGCACCAAAGCGGCGCTTTTGACCTGCTGCAGGGTATCCTGATCATTAACCGTTATCAATACCCTGATCTTGACGAGCAAAAGATCATTAACCAGATTGAAGGTATTAAACGCGACATCTGGATACAAATGATGCACGAGGCCAGCCCAAAAGAACAGATCAAACTCATTAACCACGTTTTTTACAATATATACGGCTTTAGCGGCAATACCTCAAATCATCTTGACCCGCAGAACAGTTATCTGAGCCAGGTGTTGGAAAGCAAAAAAGGCAACCAGATATCGCTGGCCATTATATATTCTATTGTAGCCCAAAAGCTGGATATACCCGTTTATGGCGTAAACCTGCCGCAACACTTTATCCTGGCCTATTTGGACGAAAGCCAGCAAAGCGAATTTGAGAGTGGCATACTGTTTTATATAAATGCCTTTAACAAGGGCTTTATATTTGGCCGCAGGGATGTGGATATGTTTCTGAAACAGCTTAACCTTAAATTTGACAAGCAGTTTTACGAACCCTGCTCCAACACCGATATTATTAAACGGGTGATCCGTAACCTCATAAGCGCCTACGAAAATTTAGGTGCCGCAGAAAAAGTTGCCGAGATGAACGAATTACTGGAAATATTGGAATAATTGATCCTCCCCTGCCCCATTTATGACAAATACTCCATCAAATGACATCGTTACCCCCAGGTTGATACTCCGGGTTATGAGTAATGAAGTTATTGAAGCGTGTTTGGCAGGAAACTTACGCATTGCAGGGCGCCTGTTAGGGGCCAGCATTCCAGAAGATCTGTTGGAGCATACCAGCAGTTTTAAATATGGGCAGCAGCAACTTAATGATGATCCTGATTATTTGCCTTGGTCGGCCAGGGCGCTGATTTTACCTGAGGAAAAGGTGATGATCGGCCTGATTCGTTTCCACACCCGTCCCGATCCTGAATATCTGCACACTTATGTGCGCGATGCCGTTGAGCTGGGTTACCGCATATTTAAAAACTACAGGAGGCTCAATTATGCAACTGAAGCTATCAAAGCAATGATGACCTGGGCGCAAACTGAATTTGGCATCAATAAATTTGTTGCTTCCGTGTCACCCGAAAATAAGCCATCACTCCAGTTAGCAACCCGCATTGGCTTTACAAAAATTGGCGAAGCAATAGATGATGTCGATGGTATGGAATATGTTCTTTTATTTGAAAGAGATAAGAAAGACCTTTTAAATTGAGCTTTTTTTTCCTTTTAACTATTTGAATTTCGCCGATTAAACTTACCCTTTTGCCCTTCATAATTAGGCTATTAACCTAATAAGCCTTTTTCTTCTGTGATATGGAAAATATTTTTGTTCAGAAAACAGGAAGCCATGACAGACGAACAAATAATCAGGGATAAAATTACCACCCTCGGTGATATTTTTAAAAACCCCAACGATGAGCTTTTCAACACTCTTTTTACAGCCGATTGTGATTATATCACCTTTATGGGTGAGCACTTAAAAGGCATCAAAGAAAACTTACGAGTACATACCGCCCTGGCAAATAACTGGTTATTTAAAGGCGCTGAATTGTTTACAGACATTAAGCAAATTAAATTCCCGGCCGAAAATGTTGCTATAGTTATTGCCACGGGAGCTATCAAATTCCGCTGGCAAAAAAAGGTTAATAAAAAGAGGCTATCCATCAATACAAACGTTTTTGTAAAGCAAAACGCCGATTGGAAGATAGCCTCATTTCAAAATAACAGGATCAAAGCACCAAATTTTATTCAGCGGCTGATG
Organism: Mucilaginibacter aquaedulcis; assembly: GCF_030409325.1. Taxonomy (GTDB): domain Bacteria; phylum Bacteroidota; class Bacteroidia; order Sphingobacteriales; family Sphingobacteriaceae; genus Mucilaginibacter; species Mucilaginibacter aquaedulcis. The sequence continues at coordinate 233,124 of NZ_JAUFPR010000008.1, read as the reverse complement.
ATGGGTAAATAACTATTTACTTGCTCCACCCTTCAAAAAACCGTTCTCATCCAGCCAGTTGGCGGCCCAATCAAACCATTTGTCTTTGCTTTTGGAATTATTTAGGCCAAAGCCGTGGCCGCCTTCCTGAAAAAGGTGCATTTCGGCCTTTACATGGTTTTTGAGCAGGCCATCATAAAACAACAGGCTGTTTTCTACCGGAACTGTTTGATCGTCCTGCGCATGTATCAGAAATGTTGGTGGTGTATTGGCAGTAATTTGTTTTTCGTTTGAATACAGGTCAACCTGCGCTGCGGATGGTGTTTTCCCGATCAGATTTTCTCTTGAACCGGTATGTGCATGTTCGCCGAAAGTAATTACCGGGTAAATGAGCATCATAAAATCAGGACGAACACTGATGTTTTCCTTATTCTCAATCACCACTTTATCAAAATGCGTTCCGGCTGTTGAGGCCAGGTGCCCTCCTGCAGAAAAACCGATGATACCAATTTTAGCCGGATCAATACCCCATTCCGCAGCACGCTTGCGCACTGTCATGATAGCTGCTTGCGCATCCTGCAACGGCCCAATTGATTTATCGCCCATAATATCATCACTGGGCAGGCGATACTTTAAAACAAAGGCAGTAACACCAATTTTATTGAACTCCTGCGCAATAGCTGTACCTTCATGTGCCGATGCCAGAATACTGTAACTGCCACCCGGACACACCACAATAGCGGCACCATTGGCCGTGCCCTTTGCAGGCAAATAAGGTGTTATAGTAGGGTCGGTAACTTTAGAGATATGAAAATCCTTATTGGTGCTTTCCACATAAGCAGCCGGGGCCGGTTTTGAATTAGGCACACCTTTTTGATATAAAGGGATTGATTTTTCCTGGCTGTAAGCCATAGTTGTGGCAATGGTTAAAATAAAGGCAGATAAGATAAATTTCATAGGTCAGTTTAATATGGTGAGGGCAAAATACTATTTCTACCCGAAACAAAAAACGGTGCTGTTGATGCAGCACCGTTTTTATTGTAACATTATAGTGGTAATTATTTAAAAATTAACCTTTTGGCCCGCCAAACTCCATCAGATAAGCTTTCAGGAAATCGTTAATATCTCCGTCGAGCACTGCCTGCGCATTGGAGGTTTCATGATCTGTACGCAGATCTTTCACCAGTTTGTATGGGTGCAGCACATAGTTGCGGATCTGCGATCCCCACTCTATTTTCTTTTTATTACCCTCAATGGTATTGGTGATCTCCATGCGTTTACGCATTTCAATTTCATACAATTGCGATTTTAACAAGCGTATAGCATTATCCTTATTCTGAAGCTGTGAGCGCGACTCCTGGTTTTTGATTATAATGCCCGATGGTTTGTGATATAAACGCACAGCGGTTTCAACCTTATTCACGTTTTGCCCGCCGGCACCGCCTGAACGGAAAGTTTCAAACTCAATATCGGCAGGATTAATGTCAATTTCTATCGTATCATCAACCAGCGGATACACATATACCGATGCGAATGAAGTATGGCGTTTGGCATTGGCATCAAACGGAGATACCCTTACCAAACGGTGAACGCCGTTTTCGCCTTTAAGGTAGCCATAGGCAAAATCGCCTTCCAGCTGCAGGGTTACCGTTTTAACACCGGCCACATCACCGGGCTGGTAATCCTGTTCGGTTACTTTATAGCCGTTTTTCTCTCCCCACATGATATACATGCGCATGAGCATACCTGCCCAGTCGCAGCTTTCGGTACCACCGGCACCTGCGGTTATTTGCAGTACGGCATGAAACTGGTCTTCTTCGGCCGAGAGCATGTTTTTAAACTCCAGCTCTTCAACCACTTTTATGGCCGCGTTGTATTGTTCCTGCATTTCGGCTTCAGTAGCATCTCCGCCCTGGTAAAATTCAAACAACACACCGGTATCATCAATAGCTGATGCCACTTTCTGAAATTCGTCTGTCCAAACTTTCTTTGCTTTGATGGATGCCAATACCTTTTCGGCTTCCTTAGGGTGATCCCAAAAATGCGGACCTACAGTTATTTCCTGTTCTGTATGTAATAGTTCAAGCTTCTTGTCGATGTCAAAGATGCCTCCTCAGGGAAATTACTCTATCCCTTAAATCCTGAATCTGTTCTTTAGTCATTTGGCAAATATATACAATTTGATAATCGGCTTAAATAAAAAGGCCTGCAAATTGATCAAACAATTTGCAGGCCCGGACATAGTGTACTACGATATTTTAAGCCACCATTAGTTTATTAACCAAAATACTCAAATCGGCACGGTTACCATTGAGTTTGGTTAGCATATTGGTTAAACCAAATTCTTTGATCTGTTCGCTTTTTGATTCGCGTACCAGCTGCTGCATAACAGCAGGGATCAGTGAGTTTGCCGTTTCCAGCGCATGAATTGGGTCTATATGATAAAACGTATTTAAACGGTTAGCAAACCTGTTAACTATGCTTGATACTAATGAATGATTGTAAATACCCGATGACTGAAAATACTTTATAAGATCCTTCAATTTACCATTTTCCATCTGGCCCTTTAAAACCTCAATTATTGAACTCGAGGCCTCAATCATCACTGCGTTGTGGTGTTTTGCAGGAATTTCGGGGTTGTTAATAACAGCCGTCCCGGCGTTATTTTTTACAAGCAAAAAAAGTTTTTCAAACATAACCTTCTATATTTTTACTTAAATTTACAAATTGATGGCAAATCACTCATTTGATTACCATCCGAACAAATATATTAAATAAACATTTGAAATTTCAAAACAGTTGTCAAATATTTTTAAAATTATCGTAATTTTTCAGTGTAAAACAAACACTATGTATACGGTGTTAAAATAACACGAAGAATCATCCAAAAATCATTAGTTTAACTTTTAACATCTACCTAACAATTAACTTATTACTTTTGATAAAAACCATACAATTATGTTGCCAAATACAGATTTCACCACAACCCAGAGCTACAAATATTTGGCCGATCACTACATTGATATTGTAGCGAAAAGCCTCAAAGGATTATTTGACTCTGATGATCAGCGCTTTAAAAAATTTTCAATTCAGTTTGAAGATATTTTGCTTGATTATTCCAAAAACCGTATCGATGACCAAACCATTGCTTTGCTGATACAACTGGCAAAAGAATGTTCGGTAAACGAGGCAATTGAAGCCATGTTTTCTGGCGAAAAAATTAACGTTACTGAGGGCCGTCCCGTGCTTCATATAGCGCTGCGCAACCGCAGTAACAAACCTATTTATGTTGACGGTAAAGATGTGATGCCCGATGTAAATAGCGTGCTTGAACACATGAAAGATTTCAGCAACGCTATTATTTCCGGCGATTGGAAGGGTTATACAGGCAAACCTATTACCGATGTGGTGAACATTGGTATTGGCGGCTCTGATTTGGGCCCGGTGATGGTTACCGAAGCTTTAAAAGCTTACAAAAATCACCTGAACCTTCACTTTGTTAGTAATGTTGACGGTACTCATATTGCTGAAACATTAAAAGTTGTTGATCCTGAAACCACCCTGTTCCTGATAGCTTCAAAAACATTTACCACCCAGGAAACTATGGGTAATGCCCACAGTGCCCGCGACTGGTTCTTGGCTGCAGGCGCTACTGAAGCTGATGTGGCTAAACACTTTGCCGCTTTATCAACCAATGCTGCCGCGGTTGAAAAATTTGGCATTGATACCAAAAACATGTTTGAATTTTGGGATTGGGTAGGCGGCCGTTATTCGTTATGGAGCGCTATCGGTCTTTCTATATCCTTGAGCATTGGTTTCGATAACTTCGTTAAGTTATTAGAAGGTGCACATGCTACCGACGAGCATTTCCGTACTGCGGAGTTTGAGCAGAACATCCCAGTTATTATGGCATTAATAGGCATCTGGTACAATAACTTTTTTGAGGCCGAAACCAACGCCATTTTACCCTATGATCAATACATGCACCGCTTTGCCGCTTATTTTCAACAGGGCGACATGGAAAGCAATGGTAAGCATGTGGATAGAAACGGTAAGGAAGTTGACTACTCTACCGGCCCGATCATTTGGGGTGAGCCAGGCACCAACGGTCAGCATGCTTTTTACCAACTGATACACCAGGGTACCAAATTGATCCCTGCCGATTTTATAGCTCCTGCTCAGTCGCATAATCCGCTGGGTGAGCATCATAACATGTTGCTGTCAAACTTCTTTGCTCAAACAGAAGCTTTGATGAACGGTAAAACCGAAGAGGTTGTTATTGAAGAGTTAAAAGCAGCCGGCAAAACAGATGAAGAAATTGCAGCAATTGCACCTTTCAAAGTATTTGAGGGTAACAGACCTACCAATTCATTCCTGCTTAAAAAGATCACTCCGCATAGCTTAGGTTCATTAATTGCGATGTACGAACATAAGATATTTGTACAAGGCATTATCTGGAACATCTACAGCTTTGATCAGTGGGGAGTTGAGTTAGGCAAACAATTGGCAGGCAAAATATTACCTGAGCTTAAAGATAACAGCGAGATCAGCAGCCATGATTCATCAACCAACGGTTTGATCAATCAATACAAGGCCTGGAGGTAAGCCCCCCATACTAAAACAAAAAGAGCCCGCAAATGCGGGCTCTTTTTGTTTTTACATCAACTTACATAGGCTAAAGCCTAAAGAAGTAAATTTGATTTAGATTATTTTTCTTCCTGTAATGGAAAAGAATCTTGGTAATCGTTGGCATCAAAACTTCCTAAGCCCTTTGGGTTTTCTCCATACTCATTCCATTCAGGTATGCCTTCTTCAAATATCAGCCAAAGAAAGTACAGGGGAATTATTTGCCACCAGCCACTTTTGCCCAAATCATGACATCTTTTTGCACCCTGTGACCATAAGAACCATAGAAGTGGAATAGCGGCCAAAAGTAAAATTTTAGGCCCGTTATCACCGTCCACTACTAAGCGAATGGCAACATAACAAACCGAATAAATAATAAAGCTAATACCGTATTCAGTACGCCTGATGCGGCCATTAAAAGAAAAGAGATTTTTAAACATACATTAAATGATAAGGTTCATCTAATGTATGTATTTATATGCTATAATTTCAAAATTACTTCTTCACAAACTTCACCTGGTACAAATGAGGCCATTTTTTGCCCGCTACAAATAGGCGCTGACCTTTGGCATCCCAAGCTATACCGTTAAGCACATTGTTGCCCCAGTCACGGTCCTGTGGCCTTTCAGACATGGGGTATAGGTTCTTCATATCCACCCTTTGTAATACTGCACCGGTTTTAGGGTTAATAACCAAAATAGTATCTGTTTGATACACGTTGGCATATATTTTACCATCTATATATTCCAGCTCATTGATAGAATCTATTTGCCGCTGATCATCGCACACATCTATAAAACCTTTTTGCTGGTAAGTGTCCTTATCCAAAAACCATATGCGGTTGGTGCTATCATCCATGTATAGCTTTTTACCATCATAGCACATGCCCCAGCCTTCAACACCTACATTGTTGGCAAAGGTTTTCTCCAGTTTCAAAGTAACTTTATCATAAACAAACCCTACCTTTTCCCTGTAGGTAACCTGTACTACCTTATCTCCTATCACTGATAAACCTTCGCCAAAATATTGATCGCCGAGTTTAGTTTGTTGCAGGATCTTTCCGGTTGGCAGATCAACCTTTCTTATGGTAGAGTGACCCGGTTCTCCGGTACTCTCAAATAACACACCATCTTCATATTGTAAACCTTCTGTGTAGGCGCTGGTGTCATGCGGAAATACTTTTTCAACCTTGTAGGTAAGCTGTTCCGGAGCTTTGCCAGCCAGCAATAGTATATTGGTAGTTACATCCTGATCTTTCCCGGCCGCGTAAACTTTGGCGGTAATTACCTTAATACCCAGCGGAATGGTGTCTGTTTTTAAACTGATGCCTGAGGTATCTTTACCCACACCTAATTTTAAGGCATCAAGCATATATACTATCGAGTCTACTTTTGCATCTGCAGGGTAGCTTACTTTGATCTTTACTTCGTCGCCCGCTTTATAGGTAGCGCCCGCTTCGGGGCTGATACTATAACTACCTCCGGTATTTGTAGTACTGTTGTGGCAACCAAATGCCAGTAATGCAGCGGCAATAAAAAAGCCTTTTATTTTGTTATTCATCATGTTATGTAGCCGATGGCCAAAACGCATCTTCAATATGGTTTAGTATATAATTTTTATTTCTGTCGAACAAAATAGCGATAATATCAAAACGTACCTCGCCCTGGTGGTTCATCAGGTAAATATATTCATCTGCCGCGTTTGCCAGTAATTTTTGTTTACGTGCATCCACAAAATCCTCAGGCTCGCCAAAACTATTACCTGTGCGGGTTTTAACCTCGGTAAATATAATAACCTTGTCTTTATAAGCAATCAGGTCAATCTCGGCCTTGCCGTAGGTCCAGTTTTCGTCCAGTATTTCATAACCGGATTTTTCCAGATGTGTTTTAGCTAATGTTTCGCCGGTGCGGCCCAGGTCGAGGTGTTGGGCCATTATTTGATGATTACCGAGCCCAGGAAATCGGAGATACTTTTTTCAACCTTTTTCATGCGGATGTACTGATTCAGCAGAATTTCCTGATCAGCTTCGGTATCGGCCTTTTGCAGTTCGGTACGCAGGTTTTCGAGTATCTTGCCAACCTTGTATTTTTTAAGGTGAAATATAGCCCCTAAAATGGTAGCCTTCATATTGGCCGTTTCATCATGCACCATGATCTTGTGCATCTCGTACCAGTTCTCGCTCAGAATATATTTGGTAGATAACAGGTTTACCGTAATATCAACAATGCCTTTATCCTTATGATGGATAAAATAAGTATCATCAGGCAGAACGCCATTTTCAACTTCCTGCCGGTAAATTTCCATAAACTGCTTACAGTCGGGATGTTCAAAAGTAACGTCGCTTAGTTCAGCTATGATGAAAGGCCCAATATAGGTATTGGCGATTCCATCCCAATCTATCATTTTATTACCATATAAAAGCAGCAGCCTGATGATCTCCTTTTCCTGAATACTTTCATCCTTAGCTACGTTTACCTCTGGTTCATCAAAAAAGTTGGGTTCATCGGGCGGCGGTTCGTTAAATCTGGAGCTTTGTTGTTGCTGCTGCCCGTCCTTCTTGGCTTTGGCCTGGCGCATTTTATTTAGTTCAGACAGCAGCGAACGCTCATCTATCTGTAATAAATAACTGCATTCCTTTATAAAAACCGACGCCTTGATGGAATCGGGTATTTTAGCAATACTCTCAACAATCTCCCGGATAATTTCGGCCTTCTTGATAGGGTCATTACCGGCATCTTTTAAAAGCAGGTTAGCTTTATAGAGGATAAAATCCTTCTTGTTTTCTTCTATATGCTTTTTAAACGCGCTGGTACCCACCAGGCGCACATATGAGTCAGGATCATGCCCGTCGGGAAAAGAAACCACCTTTACGTTTAGCCCGGCTTCCAATATCATGTCCAGTCCGCGCAGGGATGCTTTGATACCGGCCGCATCGCCATCATATAAAATGGTGATATTTTGGGTAAAACGGCTTATCAGCCTGATCTGTTCAGACGTTAGTGATGTACCCGACGATGCCACCACATTTTCGATGCCTGCCTGATGAACTGAAAGCACATCGGCATAGCCTTCAACCAAGTAACAGTTATCCTCATCCCTGATGGCCTTTTTTGCGAAGTAAAGGCCATAAAGTACGTTCGACTTATGGTATATTTCAGACTCGGGCGAGTTCACGTATTTGGGTACGTTCTTATCTTTTTTAAGCGTACGACCGCCAAAGGCAATAACACGCCCTGTAAAGCTATGTATCGGGAACATCACGCGGCCACGGTAGCGGTCATATAACGCACCGTTATCTCGCTTAACGGATAATCCGCTTTCAACCAGGAATTGTTCTTTGTAGCCTTCCCTGATGGCAGTACCCGTAAAAGCTTCCCATTGATCGGGCGAGTAGCCAAGCTCAAACTTTTTAATGGTTTCGTTGGTAAAACCGCGTTCCTTAAAATAGCTCAGGCCAATGTTTTTACCTTCATCGGAATCCAGCAAACTTTCATGAAAAAATTTGGATGCAAAGCCCGTTACGATCATGAGGCTCTCGCGGCGCTGCTCTTCCTCCCGGTTTTCAGGGGCATCTACGGTTTCTTCTACCTCTATCCCATATTTTTTAGCCAGCCATTTCAGGGCCTCAGGATAGCTGAATTTTTCCAACTCCATTAAAAAGGTAACCGCGGAGCCTCCCTTACCTGTAGAGAAATCTTTAAAAATGCCTTTTGCCGGCGAAACCGTGAACGATGGGGTACGCTCATTGGCAAACGGCGACAGGCCAACATAGTTAGCACCGCGTTTTTTTAACTGCACAAATTCCCCTATCACCTCCACAATGTCGGTGGCTTCCATAATACGGTCGATAGTGGATTTTATGATCATGCGCTAAAATGCAAATGTAGGGCAAATCATCAAATGATAATTAACAAACGTTAAGGTACGGTTTTATTTAATTGATTGTGATGGCTTTAAAAATGTTATGGCAATTCCGGCAAGTATAATGACGCTGCCAATAATTTCTTTCAGCGCCAGGGTTTCATGCAATAAGAATACAGCCATAATGCCCGCTATAACCGTTTGCCCCAATAATGCTATGGATACTTTTGTTCCCTCTAAAAATTTAAGGGAGTAATTTATGGTTATCCACCCGGTTAACTGGCATAACAAGCCCATGCCTAAAAAGCATAACCACGCGTTTAAAGAAAAACTAACCATGTTATTCCCCTGCCAGATACCGATGACCAGTAAAAACACACTTGCTGCCAGCATATTATAAAACATGAACACCAACGTTCCGATGCGTTTTAAAATATTATTGGTGATCACTATATAAATGGCATAAAACAAACTGGCCAGCAGCGCCAGCACAATACCAATATTAAACTGCAAATGCATAATATTCTGATAACCTACCAGTATGATCATGCCCAATATGGCTACACAGGTACCGGCCCAAAACAACAAGCCTGATTTTTTACGTAGGATGAAAAAACTAATCAAACCTACCCAAACCGGAGCCAGGTTGGCCAACAGAGTTGATACGGTGGCGCTGATGTGCTGCAATGAAATATTCCACACAGCTATATCTGATGCGAAAATGAGGCCGCCGAACATAGCCGTCATCATATCTTTTTGAGCTATTTTAAGATCGATTTTGGCCAGGCAATATGGAGCCAAAACCACCCAGGCAGTAAAAACACGAAAAAAAGCCGTAGTTATAGGCGACACCCCTGCAAGCTTTACAAATATTGGCGAAAACGAGATACACAGAATGCCAATAGCCAGGCTTAGTTTAGGATTCATACCGAACAATAAAATGAGTGGCAAACTTACGCTATTTATCATTAACTTAATGATATTGTAGCGTTTAGAAAACACGGTGCGTATTACTATAATACCAATTCAATAAACATGAAAACCTTCCTATTTATCTTATCATCTTTACTAACCTTATTGATAGCAGGCTGCACTAAACAAACCAGTTGCTGTGTACTACCAAAACCGACTAACCAAATTTTTGCGAAAAAGAATGGTAACGACTGGCGTGGCCCCTCACAAATAGCCTATAAAACACCTGCCAGCACTGATACGGTTATTTTAACAGCACATGTTGGCGAAGAGAACATAAATTTAATACTAAAAAAGGTCTCTTCTAATAGTTATGTCTTTACAGATGCCAGTTTCTTTACCACGGTTGGGCAAGATGTTATAGTAAATAGCTATGTATTAGTTAAATCAGCAAACAATCAATTCTCAACTATTGTAAGTGATAGTGGGAAAGTTTTAGAAGGCACTTTTTCCCTGAATCTTAACCGGGTTTATGGCAATCCGGCCACTGCATACCCTGATACGCTTAGCTTTAAAAGTGGCTTTTATAAAGCAACATGGCAGTAAAATTGCTATGAGCTCCGATACTTGCTTTACATAATTAATTGTATTTTTGCGGCTCTAAAAAAAATATAATATATGAGCCAGCGAGTAAAGATCAAAGCATTGCTGCAAAGCCAGCAAACCGATGTTGATGTAACAGTTAAGGGATGGGTACGTGCATTCCGTTCTAATCGTTTTATTGCTTTGAATGATGGCTCAACCAATAATAACATCCAAATTGTTGTTGATTTTGAAAACACCGATCCTGCATTGCTAAAACGCATTACAGTAGGTGCAGCGATAAGCGTTGTTGGTAAACTTGTAGCATCACAGGGTAAAGGCCAAACCGTTGAGGTAATAGCCGCCGATATTGAAATATTAGGTGACAGCGATCCTGAAAAATATCCTATTCAGCCTAAAAAGCACAGCCTGGAGTTTTTGAGGGAAAATGCGCACCTGCGTTTTCGCACAAGCACTTTTGGCGCCATTTTCCGGGTACGCCACAGCCTGGCATTCGCGGTACATCAGTTTTTTCATGAGCGTGGTTTTGTCTACCTGCATACACCTGTTATTACCCAGTCGGATGCTGAGGGTGCGGGCGAAGCCTTCCACGTAACCAATTTCGATCTGGCAAACGTTCCGAAAACAGATACCGGCGAAGTTGATTATAAACAGGATTTCTTTGGTAAATCAACTAACCTTACCGTATCTGGTCAGTTAGAGGGTGAGTTGGGCGCTATGGCCCTGAGCGATATTTATACATTTGGCCCTACCTTCCGTGCCGAAAATTCCAATACTACCCGCCACCTGGCCGAGTTTTGGATGATAGAGCCCGAAGTAGCTTTTAATGATCTGGATGATAACATGGACCTTGCCGAGGACATGCTTAAATACGTGATCAAATACGCCCTTGATAAAAATGCCGACGATATTGAGTTTTTAACTCAACGCCTGCAGGAAGAGGAAAAACAAAAACCACAGAACGAACGCTCAGAAATGACACTGTTTGAAAAACTGCAGTTTTGTTTAGATCACGACTTTGAGCGATTAACTTATACTGAGGCTATCGAGATCCTGAAAGAATCCACCCCGAATAAAAGGAAAAAATTCCAGTACCCTGTTGAAGGTTGGGGAACCGACCTGCAAAGCGAGCATGAGCGTTACCTGGTTGAAAAACACTTTAAAAAACCAGTGATCCTGACAGATTATCCTAAGAATATCAAAGCGTTTTACATGCGCCAAAACGAGGTTGATGCCAACGGCCACGAAACCGTACGTGCCATGGATATTTTATTCCCGGGCATTGGCGAAATTGTAGGTGGTTCACAACGTGAAGAACGTTTGGATAAACTGGAGCAACGCATGGACGAAATGGGCATACCTAAAGATGAATTATGGTGGTACCTGGATACCCGCCGTTTTGGCTCATGCCCCCATGCCGGCTTTGGCCTTGGCTTTGAGCGTCTAGTGCTGTTTGTAACCGGAATGGGCAACATCCGCGATGTGATCCCTTTCCCAAGATTTCCGAAAAACGCCGAGTTTTAAATATGATAAACCCTCTCCATTTTGGAGGGGGTTTTGTATTTTTAGCCTATGCCTGTAATTGAATTAGCTACACATATCAACGCCCCTATAGGCAAATGTTTTAATCTGGCCCGCAATATTGATGTGCACATGGCATCAACCAAACGAACCGGCGAAAGGGCCATAGCAGGTCGTACCAGTGGCCTTATTGAACTTCACGAAACTGTAACCTGGCGGGCAAAACATCTGGGCTTTTGGCAAACGCTCACTTCAAAAATTACGGAGATGGAATACCCCAACTTTTTTACCGATGAATTGGTAGAGGGAGCCTTCAAAAATTTCAGGCATGAGCATTATTTTTATTCCATAAACGCGCAAACACTTATGAAAGATATTTTCAGATTTGAATCGCCGGGAGGCATGATCTTCGATTTTATTTTTTTGAAAAACTACATGACCCGCCTTTTAGAAAAACGTAACCAACTCATCAAAGAAATAGCGGAAATGAGCTAAGATAAATATCAAGTATACCATGACATTCAAATCTACCATACTCGTTCACCCCGGCCTTGGAAATTCAGGCCCCGAACACTGGCAATCACGCTGGGAAAAACAGTTTAACTTTACCCGTATTGAGCAGCACGACTGGGAAACACCCATTTGCAATGACTGGATAAGCCTGTTGAATGATTACTTGCATCAGCACAACCCTGCCAATGTTATATTAGTTGGCCACAGCCTGGCGTGTACTGCTATTGCCTACTGGGCACAAAAATATAATGTAGCTATAAAAGGCGCGCTCCTGGTTGCCCCAAGTGATACTGAAGCCGATACTTATCCGCCCGGCACTACCGGCTTTACACCCGTCCCCTTAATCAAACTACCATTTAAAAGCATCGTGTTAAGCAGCAATAATGATTATTATGTAACCCTGCAACGTGCCCAATTATTTGCCGATAGCTGGGGCAGCGAGTTTATAAACATCGGTGATGCCGGCCATATTAATGTTGGTTCCGGCTATGGGGATTGGCCACAAGGACTGGAATTGCTGAAGCAACTGGATAATTAATATATTTAACACTTTCAAATAATCCGTTATCGTCATTGCGAGGTAATGAGCCCTCTAAATCTCCCCCAAAGGGGGAGACTTTAAAAAATATTTTAAAGCCCTCTCCTTTGGAGAGGGTTGGGTGAGGTTTATTGCTTCATAAAGCAATGTCGTTTGGTTTTAGTATTTAATCCGAAAATTTATTCAGCAACACCATGCTTGTAAGCCCCTCTTCTCTGCGTGTTTTTACAGAAAATATTTTTTTAGCCATTGGCTGCAGTAGCGAACACGCAACACTTGCTGCCGATGTTTTGTTACGTTCAGATCTGCGGGGTATCGACTCACATGGCGTGGCCCGCCTAAGCGGCTATGTGCGCCTGTGGGAAAAGAACCGTATCAATGCCAAACCCAACATCCGGATAGTACACGAAACACCCACTACAGCCACCGTTGACGGCGACGCAGGCCTGGGCCTTGTGGTTGCTCCCTTTGCCATGCAGGTGGCTATCAAAAAAGCTGAGCTTTATGGCTCGGGATGGGTATCGGTACGTAACTCCAATCATTTCGGTATTGCAGGGTATCATGCCTTAATGGCTGTGGAAAAAGACATGATAGGTTTTGCCATGACCAATGCCAGTCCACTGGTAGCACCTACTTTTTCGAGCGAGCGCTTGCTGGGTACCAACCCCATGTGCTATGCCTTCCCGGCAGGTCAATATCCGCCTGTTGTGGTTGATCTGGCTACATCCGCGGCTGCCAATGGCAAACTGGAGATAGCTCAGCGACTCGGCAAGCAAGTACCTGAGGGCTGGATACAGGATAAGAATGGTGGCTATACTACTGATCCACATGCGCTGAAAACCGGTGGCGCTCTCCTGCCCTTAGGCGGCGACCGCGACCATGGCAGCCATAAAGGTTTTGGATTAAGCGCTACGGTTGATATTTTGTCGGCAGTGTTATCAGGGGCTAATTATGGGCCATGGGTACCTCCTTTTGTGGCATTTCTTGATCCGCCTGCCAACCCGGTTGGCCAGGGCATAGGGCATTTTTTGGGTGCCATGCGGGTAGATGGCTTTAGGCCAGTTGATGAGTTTAAAAGCCATTTGGACAACTGGATTGAACGCTTTAAAACATCTGCTACAGTGGATGTTTCCAAAAAAGTGATCATCCCCGGTGAACCTGAGCTGGAAGCCGAAACACACCGTGCAACCCATGGCATCCCATTGGTTGATGCAGTGGTGACTGATCTGAATATTTTGGCGGAAAGGTTCGGGGTTGACACGTTAAAGGGGGAATGATAAACTCCAATACCTGCCATTGCGAGCGATAGCGTGGCAATCGCTAATTTGTCTGAACCACGATTTTTAGGATTAACGGATTACCAACATTATATAAAATAAAAAAATCCTTTTAATTCGATAAATCTGTTTAATCCTGGTTCAGACAAATTCGCGATTGCTTCGTCGTTCCTCCTCGCAATGACAAAAATATATTTTATACTGCTATGTCAGGCACAAGTAACCACCGCGCAAGCAAACTCTTCATACTTGCGCCAGGAATGGAATAGAATCAAAAAGCCGACCTATGTGATAAGTCGGCTTTTTGATTCGTTTTTTTTCAACCTTAATGTATAATATTGAACAACCTGCTCCACCTGATTTTGTTCAGGAATGATGCATTATCGTCCATACTCATCCAGATGAAAAGGGCCTTACCTACGATATGATCTTCCGGTACAAATCCCCAGAAACGTGAATCTTCCGAGTTGTGGCGGTTATCGCCCATCATAAAGTAATAGTTCATTTTAAAGGTATAGCTATCTGCCTTTTTGCCGTTGATCAGGATATCTGTTCCCTGTACCTGCACTTTGTTACCTTCATATATCTCAATGGCCCTGCCATAAACCGGAAAGGTTAAACTATCCAACTTAACTGTCCAGCCTTTTTTAGGAACAATGATGGGGCCGTAGTTGTCCAGGTTCCAGGTAAATTTAGGGAAGTTAGGCGTTATTTTATAGTTCGGGAACTTTACCGGGTAAACAGGATACAATGGGTCTTCCATTCCTTTTGGCGACAGTGTAGGCACTATTGATTTAATATTTGAATATCCTTTTAGTGCATTAACTGAAGCCAATGTGGTGTTCACGGTAAAGGTATTGTTGATACCCGGTGCCAGATCTTCCAGGTGCAGGTCATTGATCAGCTGCGGATTGATCTCGCTACCGTCTGACTGTACCGTGTAGCTCATTTCGCCATGCGGAGGTGTAGGCGCGGCTTTGCCGTTTATGAACACCTGCGCGTCAACCACGCTCAGCGTATCGCCGGGTGTACCCTGGCAACGCTTAATATAATTCTCGCGCTTGTCAACCGGCCTGTATAATGGCGAATCGGCATCCATCGGATAGTTAAATACAACTACATCACCTTTTTTAATATCGCTAAGTCCAGGAAGGCGGTAGTAAGGTAGTTCAACGCCATCCCAATAGGCTTTAGTGCCTATCAGCGGCATGGTATGATGTGCAAATGGGAAGGCAACCGGTGTCATTGGTAAACGGGCACCGTAATTTACTTTACTTACAAATAAATAATCGCCAATTAATAATGAGCTTTCCATAGATGCGCTCGGAATCACATAAGCCTCAATAAAAAGCGTACGGATCAGCGTGGCAGCTATAACTGCGAAAATGATGGCATCAGCCCACTCGCGTGTCGCGGTCTTTTTAAGCGCAATTTTATACTTTTCCCTAAAGGGTGCAGTAGCAGAGGCACCAATGTATTTAGTGTTTTTATCAAAGCCCCATTTGGGCAGATATATAAATGGCAGCGCCACCGCCAAAATATGATCAAGCAGGCTAAACTTACCGTATGACTTTACAAAATCAACTAAAATGCCTATAAATACCAATATATTTAAACCTGGTATTAGTACCAGTATAAACCACCAAGTTGGCCTTCCGCACAGCTTAATCATCACGTAAGCATTATACAGCGGTACAATGCCTTCCCAACCCGGCCTGCCGGCCTTTTCAAATAATTTCCAGAAACCTACATAAGGCAGTATAACCAGCAGTATAATAGCGAGTATAATATTCACTTTTTGTTTTTAGTTTAATTAATGTATTCCTCTAAATAATCTGTTCCAGCGTATCTTATTCACAAAAGATGCAGTACTGTCAATACTCATCCATGTAAACAACGCTTTACCCACTACGTGATCTTCGGGTAAAAAGCCCCAAAAACGTGAATCTTCAGAATTATGGCGGTTATCGCCCATCATCCAATAGTAGTTCATTTTAAAAGTGTAAGTATCCGCTTTTTTATCGTTTATAAAAATATCATGACCAACAATCTTTACTTTATTATGCTCATAAATTTCAATGGCACGCCCGTAAACCGGAATAGTCAAGCTATCCAGCTTTACCGTCCACCCTTTTTTAGGGATAATGATAGGGCCGTAATTATCAATGTTCCAGCTATAATGAGGAAAATTGACCGTTGTTTTATAACGGGGATATTTCACCGGGTAAACAGGATTAAGCGTATCTGCAAGCCCTTTAGGGCTAATATCAGCCGTAACCGATTTAATATTAGAATATCCCTTTAACGTTTTGGCCGATTCTACAGTAGTATTAACCCTGAAACCAGAGTTATCCGTAAAATAGGCCAGATCGGTTAAATGAAGTTCTTCCACCACCTGCGAATTAAGCTGACTGCCATCTGTTTTTACGTTGTAGGCCATCTCACCATGAACAGCAGTCGCTTCAGGCTTTCCATTAATATAAACCTGCGCGTCAATTACACTTAAAGTATCGCCGGGGGTACCCTGGCAGCGTTTAATAATATTTTCCCGCTTATCAACTGGACGAAAATATGGTGAATCGGCTTCGATAGGTGCATTAAAAACAACAATATCACCCTTTTTAATATCACTGAAACCCGGCAGTCGATAGTAAGGCAGCTGAATTCCGTCCCAATACGCTTTGGTACCCAGCAAAGGCATGGTATGGTGTGTAAATGGAAAGGCAACGGGTGTAATAGGCAAACGGGCGCCATAATTCACTTTGCTCACAAACAGGTAATCGCCAATTAAAAGGGAACTTTCCATTGACCCGCTGGGGATCACATACGCCTCTATAAATAGAGTACGGATGAGTGTAGCGGCTATAACTGCAAAAACAATAGCATCGGCCCATTCACGTGTCGCGCTCTTTTTCTTTTTAGTTTCCCCTTTATTTTTTTTCCAAAATTTCCAGTTCATATAATGATCGATGTGCAAATTTCAAAATGTGCAAATGTGCAGATTTTTCTAATGTATGTATTTATTTTTTATTCCCTATGACTGATATGTAAGCTATATGTTACTATAAAAAAATACGTGCACGCCAATTTCAATTGGTAACTTATTTTATTTCGTTAAACAATCTGCGCCACCTGATTTTATTGGCCGATGGCGACAAGGCATCCCAGCTCATCCATATAAAAATGGCCTTGCCCACAATATGATCTTCGGGTACAAATCCCCAGAAACGTGAATCTTCGGAATTATGACGATTATCGCCCATCATCCAGTAATAATTCATTTTAAAAGTATAGGTATCGGTCTTTTTGCCGTTTATCGTGATGCCATCCCTACCAATCTGCAGCTTATTATTTTCATATACCGCTATAGCCCTGCTGTAAAGAGGCAGCGTAAGGCTATCCAGCTTTACAGTCCATCCTTTTTTGGGAATGATAATAGGACCCAGGTTATCAACATTCCACTGAAAGTTTGGGTTATGCGGAAATATTTCAGGATCATAGATACCCCTTAACCTGATATTAGGCCTAAGTCCTTTAACATTTGCATCGGTTTTTAATGTATTGGCCGATTGCGCCGACATATTGATCATGTAATCCTGACTGCCAAACTGCTGAATATCGGATAAATGAAGATCATATATTTCCTGAGAGCTAAAACCCCTGCCATTGGTATTTACTACATATTCCATTTCGCCGTTGGGAGGCGTAACAGCGGGCCTGCCGTTGATATAAACCCGAGCGTTAAGCAGGCTTAAAGTATCGCCGGGAGTACCCTGACAACGCTTTATATAGTTTTCCTGCTTATCAACGGGCCGGTAAAATGGGGAGTCGGCATCCATGGGATAATTAAATACCACCACATCACCTTTTTTGATCTCGCTGAACCCAGGCAGGCGAAAATACGGTAGTTTAATACCATCCCAATAAGCTTTGGTACCGGTAAGCGGCATAGTATGGTGCGCAAACGGAAATGCTACAGGTGTTATAGGTAAGCGGGCACCGTAATTCACCTTGCTCACAAACAGAAAATCACCCACAAGGAGTGAACTTTCCATTGATGGTGTAGGTATGGTGTAGGCCTCAATAAAAAGGGTACGGATAAGCGTAGCGGCTATCACAGCAAAAACAACGGCTTCTGTCCACTCGCGTGTGGGTGTTTTTTTCAGATGCTTACTGTACTGCTCCCTAAATTCATAGCTTGCTGAAGGACCCAAGTAACGCGTGTTTTTATCAAAACTCCATTTGGGCAAATAAATAAAAGGCAGCAATACAACCGCAGCATGCTGACTCATTTTAAACTTGCCAAATGATTTTACAAAATCAATAACAATACCTAATGCTATGATGATGTTTACACCCGGAACAATAAAAAGCAGCAATAACCACCAGGGCTTGCCGCTCAATTTTAACATGATATAGGCACTGTAAACAGGGATAAGTGCTTCCCAGCCAGAACGGCCGGCTTTTTCAAATAATTTCCAGAAGCCTGTAATTATTAAAATTAATAAAGGGGCGGCAATAATATAAGCCCCGATATAAGCCCCTGTTTTCATGTATATAAATGGTTAGCCATTAAAATCAAACATAGCTTCAACCGAATAAAAACCCTTTTTATTGTGTACCCACTCGGCGGCAAGTACAGCACCAAGCGCAAAGCCGTTACGGTTATGCGCGGTATGTTTAAATTCAATGGTATCAACCTCAGAATCGTAAATAACTGTGTGGGTACCGGGAACACTGTCTATTCGCATAGACTCTATCAGTAACTGGTTGCCTGCGGCCTGGCCGTCATCATCCTTATCATCAGTGGTGAGTACATTGACCCACTCTGATTTTGAGTCCAGGTTTTCAATAATGCCTTCGGCAATGGTTATAGCCGTACCGCTCGGCGCATCAAGTTTTTGCATGTGATGAATTTCCTCAACCTGTACATCATAATAAGGGTAGTTGTTCATCATTTTAGCCAGTATCCTGTTAACATGAAAAAACACATTTACACCAACGCTAAAGTTTGATCCGTATAATAAAGTATTGTCGCCCTGTTCACATTGCTGTTTTATTTCGTGTAACTGATCATACCAGCCTGTGGTACCAACTACAACGGGTACATTGGCAGTAAAACAATGCTTTATATTATCTATTACCGCAGCCGGGGTCGAAAACTCAATTACAGCATCAGCTTTCTGCAGGTTTTCTGTAGTAAGATCATGCAGGTTATCTACGCCTACAGTTAGTACAATTTCGTGTTTGCGGCTAATGGCGATCTTTTCAATGATCTTACCCATTTTTCCATAGCCCAGTAATGCTATTTTCATTATTAAGTTTTTAGTAATAAGCGGTTGGCATCAAGTTTAGTATAAAGTAGTTAATATCAAGTATCAAGACAGCTACATACGTCCCATGAGAGTAGAATTTCGGAAATCTTGATACTAACTACTTGATACTACATATCTGATACTATTTTAAAACGTAAAGGTAATTTTTACCGACGGAATATACGAGCTGTTAACATTTTGTGCATAAACCGGCTGGCCTATCAAACCCGGAGTAACCCTCATTGACAGGTTGTTATCAACCGTAAACGAGTGTTGAAATTTGGCATCAATATATGCATCAATTGTTTGTATGCCCCATGCTGCCAAAATACCGAGAATACTTAAATCGCGGTTACGCCTGTAGGCATCAACGCTATCATATATATTTTGATCAGGCACCCCATTTGCTGCATAAATCGTATACTCTTTATAATATTTATCATTAGGTCCGGGGGCTGTGCCGCTTTTCCGGTACCTGGATAATGTTACAAATTGGTTGTAGTAATTCTGGTTAAATATCACTGCAGAAAACAGCAATCCAATTCCACCGTAAACAATCGGCACTTTCCACCATTGATGATTATATGCCTGGCCCCATCCCGGTATCATCAAAGAGTGCATTACCGCTTTATGCGGGCTGTGCAAAGTGTCCGGATGATAGGCTTTTTCTTTCCTGATTGGTGGTGCAAAAGAACCCGGTGCCGTATTTGAGGCTTTTTTTAGCGTATCGGCCTTGCCCGCAACAGCTGTATCTGCCGTTTGTGCATGAACCGTTAAGGTAAACGCCATTATAAAGCCGGTAACCAACAAAAATCTATACATTTTATAAATACAATATTTAATACTTTGATGATGATATTAAACTCACAGCATCACCTTATAACAAAGGTAATTTTTAAACCGGGATTAAATATGTTCATACTGTTTGCAGCATAAACAGGCTTACCGCCTGCATCACTAACTGGGTTAATACTTAAATTATTATCTACACTAAAACTATTGATGAATTTTGCATCAATATAAGCGTCAAGTGTATTGATTGTCCAGCATGCTAAAACTCCTAATATACTTAAATCACGGAAACGTTGAAAGTAGTTAGCCTGACCGTTTATTTGATCGCGCGGCACATCCTTAAAATATTTATAATCGGTTTTATGCTTCTGGTACAAAGCATAATTACGGCTTTTGGGCGAGGAGGGATCTCCGTCGCGTTGTAAAATAGCCAGGGCCGAATACTTGTTGTATTGTTTTTGATTGCTGATGGTTGCCGCTCCTAAAAACCCCAGGCCGCTATAAATTATAGGCAATTTCCACCACCGGTGATTATACAATTGCCCAAGGCCGGGTAAAAATAAAGACCGCATAACAGCCGTATGCGGTCTATGTGTACTATCCGGATGGTAACGTTTTTCTTTGATGGGTGGTGCAAATGAGCCCGAAGGAGCTCTTTTACTTAAACTATCGGCTCTGGTTTGTGCAACTGCGGCAAAGGCCAACGTGCTTAACCATAAAAACATTACTATGTATCTGTGCATTTTACCAATCCAGCATCTCAAGGATACGGCCCAGGTCATCTTCTGATAAAAATGGGATCTCGATAACGCCATTACCCTTGCTGCCTACTTTAAGTTTTACCCTTGTGCTAAACTTTGAAGCCAGATCGTCCTGTATTTTTTGCAGTTGGTAAGTTACCGGCTCGGGCTGTTTGCCTTCCTTTTTTACCGGCGACTTCTGCATTTCACGAACCAGTTCTTCAACCTTACGAACGGATAAACCTTGCTGAATGATATGCTGATGTAAATATAATTGTTTGGCAGGATCCTCAATGGTTATAAGCGCCTTGGCATGACCCATGCTCAGTTCGCCATCACGAATGGAAGCCTGTATGCTTGGGGGTAACTTCAACAAACGCAGGTAATTGGTAACTGTCGACCGGTTTTTACTTACCCTGCCGCCCAGTTCTTCCTGTTTCAGGTTACACTCCTCAATCATACGCTGAAAACTCAATGCAACCTCTATGGCATTCAGGTTTTCTCGCTGGATGTTTTCGATCAGCGCCATCTCCAGCATTTGCTGATCATTGGCGGTACGTACGTACGCAGGAATCTGCGTTAAACCGGCAATTTTTGAGGCACGCAAACGGCGTTCGCCTGATATAAGCTGGTATTTATGCGCGTTAACCCGCCTTACAGTGATGGGCTGAATAAGTCCCTGCAATTTGATAGAATCGGCGAGCTCGGACAGGGCCTGCTCATCAAAATCTGTACGGGGCTGAAAAGGGTTTACCTCAATTTCGGCCAGTTGTATCTCATTTACCGATCCCAGGCTATTAACCTCAACAGCTGATGTTGAGGCTTCCCTATCTTTATCGTGATCTTTTGTTTTATGGTAAGGTTGTACGTTTACAGAGTCATTTAACAGCGCACTTAATCCTTTGCCCAGGGCATTTCTTCTTTCACTACTCATTATTTACACTGTTGCTGCGGCAGTTGTTGCCGTGTCTTTGGTAAGGCCGTTCTTTTCAATAATTTCACGGGCCAGGTTCAAATAATTTATTGCACCCTTACAGGTTGCATCGTGCATAATTACCGATACACCAAAGCTTGGCGCCTCGCTAAGCCGGGTATTACGCTGAATAATGGTATCAAAAACCATATCCTCAAAATGCGTTTTAACCTCATCAACAACCTGGTTTGATAAACGCAGGCGCACATCGTACATGGTAAGCAATATACCTTCAATTTCCAGCTGCGGGTTTAAGCGCGATTGAACTATTTTGATGGTATTTAACAGCTTACCTAAACCCTCTAACGCGAAATACTCGCACTGTACCGGTATAATTACCGAATCGGCAGCGGTTAGTGCATTAATGGTGATCAGGCCCAGTGAAGGAGAGCAGTCAATAATGATAAAATCATACTCATCGCGCACGGCATCAAACACTTGTTTCATTTTGTACTCGCGTCCGCTTAAATTGATCATCTCAATTTCGGCACCAACAAGGTCTATATGCGCGGGCAGCAGGTCAAGGTTAGGTGTTTCTGTTTTTTGAATAGCCTCATGAGGGTCAACCTGGTTAATGATGCACTCGTAAATACTATTCTTTATATTACGGGGATCGAAACCGATTCCCGATGTTGAATTAGCCTGTGGATCAGCATCAACCAACAAAGTTTTAAAATCTAATACGGCCAAGCTTGCGGCCAGATTTATAGATGATGTAGTTTTCCCTACTCCACCTTTCTGGTTGGCTAAAGCAATTATTTTACTCATTCTATATTTTCAAAAATTTATATTACAATGATTTATAACAACGCAAAATAGAATCAGAAATTTCTACTTTCGTAAAGTTTTTATCTGGTGATAAAGATACGGATTTAAAACAATTCCGAAATCCACAGGTTTTGGCTATTTACAAACAATTTCAACAACAATTGGTGAATTAATAATTCAATGTTTTTATTGAATTAAACAATTTGTGGAGTAAATAACGCCGTTGGTCATAATAATATTTAAATTGTTTGCGGTTATGGCGTTATTCACCAAATCAATATTTAATAACTCATTGAGTAATAAATGATCACTATCATATCATCTACAAACCGGCCCGAAAGCCATACCTATAAACTGGCGCAGTACTATCAGCAAAAACTTCGCGAAAAAGGGACTGAGGCCGGCATACTATCGCTTACCGACCTGCCTTGCAATTTACTTCAGAGCGATTTGTATGGCAAGCGCAGTGCTGATTTTCAACCCATTCAGGATATTATCACCCAAACAGATAAGTTTTTATTTATTATACCCGAATACAACGGCAGCTACCCCGGAGTGCTGAAAGTATTGATTGACGCCTGCAGTTTCCCCGAAAGTTTTTATGATAAAAAAGCCGCTCTCGTGGGTTTATCATCAGGAAAATATGGCAACATTCGCGGCGTTGATCATTTTACAGGTGTGTGCCACTATATCCACCTTAATGTAATGTCGTTAAAGATCCATATTGCCTCCATTCATAAAGAGCTTGACGAGAACGGACAACTATTTAAGGCCGATACCATCAAGTTCACAAATGAGCAGATAGATAAATTCATTGCCTTTTAAGGCTTAACTATTTTATTGGTCGAAGCTTTCCCTCCGTCATGCTAACCAAACAAAAACTAAGTAAAAAAGTTAATTACTAAGAAAATAACTGTTTGGTAATTATGAAGATCAATAAGCTGCATATACTTATCATTGGCCTGGCTGTAAGCGCTTGTCAGCATAAAAAACCCACCAATTACAATACTGCTGATACGGTTGAAAATAAAAGCCAGCAGGAAGTTAAGCTTGATGCCCCTTATGCTACCAAGGCGGTTAAAAACTTTTGCGAGGTAATTGGCTGGCCAAAAGACAAAACTCCTACTGCTCCTACAGGCTTTACCGTAAGCCTGTATGCCGATAGCCTGGCTAACCCCCGTAATATTTACGTTGCCCCCAACGGCGATGTTTTTGTGGCGGAAGCCAACACCGAAGTTACGGGTTTAAAAAAGATTGGTGCCGATATTATTGGTGTAAGCAAATCGCAAAACATGGGCAAAAGCGCCAACAAGATCCTACTGTTTAAAGACACGAATGGTGATGGCAAGCCCGATACTAAGATCATTTTTTTAGCGCAATTGAATCAGCCATTCGGCATATTAACCCTGGGCAACTGGTTTTATGTAGCCAATACCGATGGGCTGTGGCGTTACCCTTATAAACTGGGTGATACCACCGTGAGCGGTAAGGGCGTAAAAATTTTATCGTTACCAGCAGGTGGCTATAATAACCACTGGACCCGCAACCTGCGCGCCAACAAAGCGGGCACGAAAATTTATGTATCTGTGGGCTCGGGCACCAACGTGGCCGAACAAGGCATGGCTGTTGAAAAACGCCGTGCCGATATTCTCGAGATTAATCCTGATGGCAGCGGCGAACGTGTTTATGCCAGCGGGTTGCGCAATCCGGCAGGTATTGATTTTCAACCAGGTACCGAAGTGCTGTATGCCGCGGTTAATGAGCGTGATAACCTGGGCGACAACCTAGTTCCTGACTATTTGACCAGTGTAAAAGATGGTGGCTTTTATGGCTGGCCATGGGCTTACTTTGGCCAGCATGAAGACCCAGACCACAAAGCCGAGAACCTTGAAATGGTTAAGAAAAGCATCGTTCCCGATTTTGCCCTCGGCGCGCATACCGCCTCATTAGGACTTGTTTTTTATAACGGGGATAATTTTCCGGCACACTATAAAAACGGCGCCTTTATTGGGCAGCACGGCTCGTGGAACAGTTCAAAACTGGTGGGCTATAAAGTAACATTTGTACCTTTTGCAAATGGTAAGCCAACCGGTAAAATGGAAGATTTTTTAACCGGATTTATAGCCGATAGCGCCAAAGGCAAAGTGTACGGCCGCCCGGTTGGGGTAGCCGTTGCCAAAGATGGATCGCTGCTGGTAGCTGATGACTCTGCCAATAAAATATGGCGGGTGCAGGCAAACAAATAAACACTACTGTTTTTGCAGGCACCAGGTGGTCATACAGCGCAGGTTTTGCACATTAGTGGTTTTTATCGGCTCGTACAGTATCCCGTTAAGCTGGTTAGTATACCTGAGCAGGGTTTGTTCATTCACCAAAAAACGTTCGGAACCATCCGGCAGCAGGTAACGACCATTCCCTATGCTAAGTACCAATTTCTCAATACCGATGTCTGATGCCAGCCGGGTAAATAAATATCCGCCCGGTTTTAATACCCGCCAAAGGGAGTGCACCATACTATCAAAATGCTGTTCATTTTGCGCAAAATGCAACACCGCGCTGCAAATCACCACATCGAAAAAATCATCCGCAAAAGGCATGTTTTCCACATCCGCAACCCTAAAATTGTTCAAATCATTCTGAGGTGAAAGCATGTTTGATAATTGCCTGATCTCTTCCACTGCCTCCACATTTTGATCAACCCCAAATACCTCATAGCCATTTTGCAGAAAGTAAACGAGATTTCGCCCGCCACCGCAGCCTGCATCCAATACGGTTTTGCAATTATCAAACCGCCCTTTCAATAACTGATCAAACAGGTAAATATCAATATTGCCAAAGGTTTGCTGTAGGTTGTTTTGCATACTATAATGATTTTTGGGGCGAAAATTAAGGATTTCTGTTGTAACATTTCTGCCTTTATTAAATCTCAATAACATGGAAACAATCATCTATCTCATAACAAGAATAGTTCTGGTTGGGTGCTTAGTCATCCTTTCCAGTACCATCATACCGTTACAGGGCACAGGCAAATCCTCCGGGGAATAAAAATCTCAACGGTAGCCGGGCCTTATATTCTCCGTTAAAACTCCTAAATTTAACCCAATGATTTTCGATTTCAGGTTAAAGGTTTTTTATACGGTTGCACTGAGGCTAAGTTTTACCAAAGCCGCCGGTGAATTGTTTATTACCCAGCCCGCTGTTACCAAGCATATCAAAGAACTCGAGCAACAGCTAAATACTCAACTGTTTAAACGCAACGGCAACAACATAGCACTTACCCCGGCGGGTAAAATACTTTTGCAGTACGCCGAGAAAATCTTCCACATTTATACTGATCTGGAAACCGAACTGGCCCAGCTCAATAATATAGAAGCCGGAACTTTGCATATCGGCGCTAGTACTACAGTGGCCCAAACCATTTTACCCAAAATACTGGCCCTGTTTAAAAAGACCTATCCCGAAATCACTTTCAACTTTATACAAGGCAATACTGATTACATCTCGCAACTCATCCTTGATGAAAAGATTGACATCGCTATCGTAGAAGGTGCTGCTCATTCCTCTCAACTCGCTTATTCCCCCTTTGCTAAGGACGAAATTGTGCTGGTAACCCGAGCAAACAATAAGTTATCCAAAAAGGCCGAAATCACCCCAAAGCAGTTGTTGGATATCCCCTTGGTGCTGCGCGAGGCCGGTTCTGGTACACTCGATGTAATTTTCAATGCCCTGGCCAGTGTGCAGATCATGCCGAAAGATCTTAACATTGAAATTCAGCTGGAGAGTAGCATCGCTATAAAACAATATCTATTATACTCAGATACAGCCACTTTTCTTTCAATTCAATCGGTATTAAGCGAGTTAAAATATAATGAGCTCAGTATAATTGATGTTAAGGGAATGGAGATTTTTCGCACTTTTCAGTTCATTCAATTACACGGAAAAAACAGCAGATTAATAGAGCTTTTTAAGCGTTTTTGCCTCACAAACCATAACCTAAAGTAATCTTACATTACTTTATATGATTTGATAACTGCCTTACTTCTATCCACATTTGAGTGCACATTAAAAGCATTTGTTTATGGATCATATCAATACCGATATTTGCATTATAGGCGCAGGCCCGGTTGGCTTATTTGCCGTATTTGAAGCCGGATTACTCAAAATGCGCTGCCACCTGATTGATGTATTGCCACAGGTTGGCGGTCAGCTTTCTGAAATATATCCACATAAGCCTATTTATGATATTCCTGGTTATCCCGAAGTTACTGCACAGCAGCTTGTTGATCGGCTTATGGAGCAAATAGCTCCCTTTCACCCTACTTTTAGCCTGGGCGAACGTGTAGAAACGCTTAATAAGAACGACGATAATTCATACACCATCCAAACCAATGATGGCACCACTGTACACTGCCAGGTGGTGGTTATAGCTGGCGGACTGGGCTGTTTTGAGCCTCGCAAGCCCGAAATTGACCGTTTGCTGGAGTTTGAGGGTAAGGGTGTTGCCTACATGGTGAAAAATCCGGAAATGTTTCGCGACCGTAAAGTAGTACTGGCCGGAGGCGGTGATTCGGCATTGGATTGGGCCATATTTTTAGCCAATGTGGCCGAGCGTGTTACCTTGGTTCACCGGGGTGATACCTTTAGGGGCGTACCCGATTCGGCCGAGAAGGTTTTTGAGCTGGCGAAGGAGGGCAAAATTGATCTTGTGCTTAAATCAAACGTGGTAGCCTTAACCGGCGATGGTCATTTACAGGAAGTTACCCTGCTTGATCGTAATAACAATGTAAGCCACATTGCAGCCGATCATCTGATACCCTTGTTTGGTCTGAGCCCAAAACTCGGACCAATTGCCAACTGGGGACTCAACATTGATTTTTCGGCCATTGTAGTGAACACCCGCGATTACAGCACCAACGTGGAGCGTATTTATGCCATTGGTGATATTAACACCTACCCAGGTAAATTAAAGCTGATACTCTGCGGTTTTCATGAGGCCGCGCTGATGGCCCAGAGCGCCTTTAAATACGTTTATCCCGAACAAAAGCTGAGTTTTAAATACACTACTGTTTACGGCGTTACCGAGTTTTAACAATGATCAACTTAACTATTGAAGACCGTGAAGGCCACCGCGCCCCGGTTGAAATCCCCGAAGGCATCAGCCTTAGCCTCATGGAAGTTTTAAAGGCTTCTGAATATGAAGTACTTGCAACCTGCGGAGGTATGGCACTATGCGCCACCTGCCATGTTCAGGTATTGGAGGGGCCAGAACACTTTTTCACTGCCACAGATACCGAACTCGATATGCTCGATACCTTGCCCAACGCCGGACCCGACAGTCGCCTGGCCTGCCAGATTCACATTAGTGAGGATATGGATGGCATGGTATTTCGGTTACTTTAAAGCCTGATAAAAAATTAGTTACTACTTGAAATCGCAACACCATCTTGTATTGCGGTTTTAAGTACGCCGGTATTTATATCTCTCAAATTTTTGAATTTAATGCAATAGCCGCTCACACTTGCCTTGCCTATTTCCTTCCCGTAAGTGTAGACTAAATACGCTTTATCCTCAATACCAAGCACATACACAGATATTACGCCTGTATTTGCGCTCATCCCAATTTGATAAAACTCTCTTGTTGTTCCGTTAGCATACTTCATCAGGTATGAACCGTATCCGATATTGGGGTTTGAAACAGTTTTATTTTCACTGTTTTTGCCATCCAGAAACCATAATTTTGCTTCCGGCAGGGTTTCCAGTATCATATGGTGCAGCTTTTCCATGTCACTCCGTTTTGGTTCGGGTTGGCTTGCAATATAGGTTTCAATTTGTTCTTGTATGTTCATATAAATTGTTAAAAAAGATTTAATTAAGCACTGATTTAAATCCAAGACATTATTACTTTAAGTTATGCAAAAATCTTTGAATGGTTCTTCAATCAGCTGTTTTTTAACATAAAAATCGCTAAAAAAGCATCACTTTTGAAGTGTTTTGGACTAAAATCAAGCGAAATTTTATGATTTTAACACTTTTTTAGCAGGTTTTGAAAGGGTGCATTGCGAAGTCACGCTCTTGGCCGCGGGAGGGCCAATTAGTTTTTTCGTACTGTTATTTTTTTAGGTAATGCAAAGTTTGCTATTAGATCCTTCGTTCCTCAGGATGACAAGTTAGAGAGAGCTCTATCAGCTATATTTTAAATTCCAAAAATCCTGGTTCAAACATTCAGCAGATCAGCTTCGGGCGAAAAGCAGATAGAACATGTTGGCCTATGTGCTGGGAGGGGCATTAGCGAACCTTGCCGAAGCAATGGCATTGAGCGAACGAAGTGGAGGTAAGGTTTAGCAGCCCGTGGTTCTGACTGCTTTGCAGGGTAAAGGCCTTGTGCTGCAAAGAAGCCTCTCTGCTGAAAGCCTTTTTGGTTACTTTTGTGGCGACAAACGGCGAAGCCCTCTTGAGTACCTTAAAAAGACAAATAACAGTGCGAAAAAAGTGACTGGCCCTCCCGCGGCCAAGAGCGGGACCTCGCCCAGCAAATCTCCACCGTACATATTCGCTCTACTGTTCCACAACTCAGCAAGTTCCGGGTTTTAAAAGGCTGTGCAATCAAGCAATTTTGAGTATACAAACAGCATAGTAAAATCATACTCATATGCATCAGATCAGTGAACCTAACATTCTATATTTCGGCACTCCGGTAGTGCTCATCAGTACCGTTAATGAAGATGGCTCTTATAACCTGGCTCCTATATCATCAGCCTTTTGGTTGGGCTGGCGTTGTATTATCGGCATTGCCACCACATCCAAAACAGCGCAAAACCTGCAGCGCACCGGGCAGTGTGTATTAAACCTGCCGTCAGTTAATGAGGTGGAGGCGGTAAACCGGCTGGCCCTCAAAACGGGGGTGAACCCGGTGCCGGCAGCAAAGCAAAATCGAGGGTATTATTATGAGCCGGATAAGTTTGGAGTATCGGGCTTTACCCCTGTTCCCTCGCGAAAGGTGTTGGCACCACGAGCCATGGAATGTCCTGTACAGTTGGAAGCTCATGTAGCCGGGATACACCCTATTGGTGAGGATAACGAATTGCAACGCGGACGAATCATTACCCTCGAACTAAAAATTGTTCAGGTATACCTGGAGGATTCCATCATCATGAACGGCGACCCAAACCGGGTTGATCCAAACAAATGGCGACCACTCATCATGAGCTTCCAGCAGTTTTACGGCTTAGGTCCGCAGGTACATAGTTCGGCGCTGGCCAGCATCCCGGAGCATCAATACAAAAGTCCGGATATGGATGTGGCAAGGAATATGAGACGGGTTAAGGAGGAGGTAATGCAATAACGCATTTTAATTTTACCTGTCATTGCGAGCGCAGCGTGGCAATCGCGAATTTGTCTGAACCACGATTTTGGGGATTAATGGATTGCCCGGATTTTATTAAAACTAAAGTAAAATCCTGGCAATCAATAAATCTGTTTAATCGTGGTTCAGGCAAATTCGCGATTGCTTCGTCGTTCCTTCTCGCAATGACAGGTAAATATTGCTTTTAGGATAAGCCTAACCAAATGAAAGCTATATGCAGAGCGGGGCATTAAATGCCCCGCTCTTTTTCTGCGGAGAGTTAGGCCTCTACGTTTCCGGCGGCAGCTATTTTGTATAGTGGTTCATGAAGGATGGGGAAATTGCATGAGTTGGCAATAAAGCACACTTTGTTGGCTTCTTTGTGCAGTTCATTGGCCTTATCAATCATGCTCTCGTCTGTAAGGGTAATAACCGGCCGTAGCAGGATGAGGGTAAAGCATCCGCTTCCGTTGGTGTTCTCCATCATTACGCCTTCAGCCTGATCTTCGTAGGCTGTTACCACAATACCTGCCGTGGTGCAAAGGTGCAGGTACCACAACATATGACATGATGAAACGGAAGCCACCAGCAGATCTTCGGGGCAGTATTTTGATTTATCGCCGCGAAAACTTGGATCAGATGAGCCCAAAATAGGGTGTTTGCCATCAATATTAATATCGTGGCACCGTTCATATGCTTTGTAGTCCTTTGTCCCTTCTCCTGTGTTGCCGGTCCAGGTTACTTTTGTTTGATAATGATGATTTTTCATAGATGTAATATAAAAAGAGCTTAAACCAGCTAAAACCCGATTGCTGCTATCATTGTCATTAGCTGATCCGTAAAAGTTGTTAATAGTTTGTGGTTAAGCCGTTGTTATTCTTTATTCATTAAAAAATATTTTGAGCCTAAACATAGCACCGTGTTCTGCTCCAAAACTATCAGGTCTGAGCTAATGATAATTGGATAAAACCGGCAAAATAAAATATTGCAATAAGCGCTGTTACTGGCCCGATGCCTGCTTATCTGTTTTTATATGGCTCAGGTTCTGAATTTTACCTTCCCCGAACGACCAATTTTCTTTGCCGCCATTTTCAACCAGTATAATGATCACATCATTAATTAAAACCGGGGTTTCGGCAGCTATTTTACCGGCGATGGCAGCATACAGCCTTTCCTTTTGCTCATAGCTGCGGCCCGAGCCGGCAGTTATTTGTACGTATACCATATTGCCTGAATGCGCGATGCCTAAATAGTTTTTGGGGTAATATAACTGCCCGGCATCCAGCTCCTCAATAACGTGAAAGTAATCATCGGCAGGTACATTAAACTCGGCCATTAATGACTGATGCACCGCTTTTGATATCTTATCTTTATCACTTGCGGACAATGTTTTTAGTAAACTTATTCGTACAAAAGGCATAAAAACTAAAATTACAGATAAATATCAAACGCCATTACTTAGTTAAGTTTTTTAGCATTTTATCACCGCCATTTTTAATGAATATTACCATTAATTGACATATGCAGAGCCCATTGGCAGAAAACCAACCAGCACACCGGGAATAGCATCCCATAAAACCTCGCAGATATTGAATATCTTAATTAAATACCTGCCGGTCGCTTTTCAGGCAGCAGGCTGGTAATTTATTTTATGACTGCAACTTACTCAGGCGTTCCCTGGCACGTTTGGGTAAATAGATATTACCGCTTTGCTTATCGTAGTTGAGTTTAAGATATGTTATTAACCATTTACCATCTATTTTTTCAAGCTTGGTATCATATGATCCCGAAACTGTCCAAACCTCATCGTCAATAAAATGATCGGCATTGCCAATGTAATGCACATCGGCCTCATGGCCGTGCAACTTAACCCTAAACTCCGAAATATGATGTTCGGTGCTGTCAAAACCAGGCATGAATGATGCCCAGGCTTCCCTTATTTCAAGCGGAGTTTGCATAGCTGGCTCGCCCCCAACCATTGAGGTATAGTCAAGCAATACACTATCAGCAAACAGGGTTTGCATGTATTCCCAATCGCGATCATCCACGCTTTTAAATAAATTATTAATTGCCTGAATTATTTTTGAGCCTTCCATACCTTTTTAGATGCTAAGATTACAGATTTGTTTCAAGCCGTGGGCCTAAAATTTAAAATAGGTGTTTTACGCTTATTTAACAGATTTAACAGCCGCGCCGCTTATGTGTATTACCTGTATAGTTTGCAGGTACCGTAATTATAAGTTTTACATTTAATTAGCCTGATTTTCAGGGAGTAAATAAAAGTCATTTATTTACAAAGCAAATATAAGCAATGCCTTATCAAAAAGCATTTGTTTTTATCAGTAATTAATAAATTGCCTCGTCTAAAAAATTTCGGGATATGGCTTACAACGAATTATTAACCAACCGTGTGCGCGAAGCATTGAGCGAACAGCTTGTTGTTGATGAAGTAAAGATGTTTCAGGGGATATGTTTTATGGTTAACGATAAAATGTGCATCTGCATACGCGACCAGGGTCTGCTTTGCCGCATTGGAAAAGAACAGGCAGCCATTGAGCTTGAAAAAGACAACTGCCGGCAAATGATGCATGGCAACCGGGTGATGAAGGATTTTGTATATGTAGATATGGAAAACCTGCAAACCAACAAGGATTTTGATCATTGGATAAAGCTTGCACTTCTGTTTAACAAACTGGCCAGATCATCAAAAAAGGGCAAAAGAAATTAATGCACTTTAAGGCTTATGCCGGGCACAATTGCTTGTTTCCTGTCATTTAAACACTTTAGTTGTTACATCAGGAGTATAAACCC
Source organism: Mucilaginibacter aquaedulcis (assembly GCF_030409325.1). Classification (GTDB taxonomy): domain Bacteria; phylum Bacteroidota; class Bacteroidia; order Sphingobacteriales; family Sphingobacteriaceae; genus Mucilaginibacter; species Mucilaginibacter aquaedulcis. Next base: position 200,553 of record NZ_JAUFPR010000008.1, on the reverse strand, counting down.
ATGCTTCGATATTTTTTTTTCTGTTTCTTTTATTTATAATTACCCCGATTGTAAACTATGCTTTTTTCAGCAACTTTAATAATACAAAATGCTCAAATACTCCAAACAAACCCGATTATTATTAGCTGTTGATTGTATAGTTTTTGGATTTGACGGAGAAGTTTTAAAGCTGTTGCTGATCAAAAGAGGCTTTCAGCCCGAAAAAGGTAACTGGAGTTTAATGGGCGGATTTGTGCAGGATAACGAAAGCCTTGACCAGGCAGCAAACCGGATCCTGAAACAACTTACCGGCCTTGAGGGCGTTTATCTTGAACAACTATTCACCTTTGGTGAACCTACCCGCGACCCTATTGAACGTACCGTATCTGTTGCTTACTTTGCCTTGATAGATATTCAAAAATATCAAACCCAAATGAGCTCTGATTACCATGCCGAGTGGTTTCAGCTTAAGCGTACCCCCAAACTGGTATTTGACCACCAGGAAATGCTGGAGCAGGCCCGCAAGCGCATTCGTTACAAAGCGGCATTGCATCCTATACTATTTGAGCTTTTGCCTACAAAATTTACCATCCCGCAGCTGCAGAATCTTTACGAGTGCGTTTTTAACACCACTATTGATAAACGCAATTTCAGCAAAAGGGTACTGGCTACTGGCCTGCTTATTAAACTGGCCGATAAGGACAAGGCGGGCTCTAAACGCGGCGCTTATTATTACCAGCTCAATATGCAGAACTACTATGCCAAGTTTCAGGCCTTCATGAATTTTATCCCGAACCCTGATACGCTTTAGCAGTACCTGAATATCGTGGCATAATATTATTTGTGAATAAGCTTACTTTATATAACTAAGAAAGCCTAAAGAACAGTAATTGTCTTTAGGCTTTTTAGTTTCAGAACTGTATGTATTACAAGCTTTTTATTTTGATGTTTTTAAGCCATACCTTTTGGCCATGATGCTGAAACATAATGTGTCCACTTGTCGATTTAGCGAAATTCGGATTATCCTTATATTTACTGTTATTGATCAGCTCGGTCAATTCTTTTGATCCTAATTCATATTCAACCACTTTTTTACCGTTAAGCCATTGCTCTACATGGCCGTGATTCACTAAAAGCCTTGCGGTATTAAAATCGCCTACTTTTTTAAGCTGTTTATTTTGTGGAGCAATAAGATCATATAACGAACCGGCAGACCGTTTGGGTTCATGATCATTAAAATCAATATCATCCAACAACTGCATTTCAAAATTATCAAGCCAGTTAGGGCTGTTACCATTGCCCGATTGATGGGCCGAATTTTCCTGTACGTTGTAAAATACGCCACTGTTACCGGCCTTAGAAACCGCCCACTCAAAAGTGAGGTCAAAATTGGTATAGGTTTCTTTGGTTAAAAAGTCCACATTCGGAACATCCGTTTGTGCTACCAAGGCTTGGTTCTCCATTTTCCAGGCTTTAAATGGAAAATCATCCATTTTATATCCTCTGAGTTCCTTAACTGATGTTCCGTTAAACAGGTAATGCCATTGATGATCATTTTGTGCATAAGTTACACCCGTAATCCCCAAAATGGAAAATATTAATAAAAGCGTTTTTTTCATGAATTAATATTGATTAAGATAAACTACAGTGATGTGCCAGCATTAAAACTTATCGTCGTTAATTTCTATCCAGAAATTATCAGGGTCCTGCAGGTAAACCTGTTTAACACCATCGGGCCTTAACTGTGGTGATTTTGAATCACCTTTCCAGTTGCCATATTTTACATGCATTTCGTCGAGATGTTTGGTAAAAACAGCCAGATCAGGAACCGAGTAAGAATAATGGGTGTTGATGTCATGTTGTTCAACAGATGCAGCACCTTGAATAACGTGAAGCTGGGTATGGTCGCCGGTGCGGAACCACACGTGTTTGTTATCATGAAAAGGTTCCGGAATTACTTCAAGCTGTATTACATCTTTGTAAAAATCCGCGCTTTTTTTAAGGTCCTTTACATAAATGGCTACGTGGTTGGCCCTGGTAGCGCTTTGGGCAAATACGGTTGCACCCATGGTTGATAATAAGAGTAAGGTTACTATCAGCAATTTCTTGATCATGTTTAATAATTTAAGTTTACCACAAAGGTATCATCTAATATCACTTAGCCGGTACATAAATGTTATATAACCAACTATTTACAATTAGCCGGGCAGTGGTATTACATTTACGATAGCGCTTTATTTTAAATCATATAACTAAGCCCATTATTTTAATAATCCTGCCGGTATTTTTCCGTCCACTTTCGGGAATGGGATACCCAGGAGTTTTACCATGATCGGTGTCATATCGCGCAGGTTCATTTCTTCTATTACAGCGCCTTTTCTAATTCCGGGGCCGTGGGCTATCAGGCCGGTACGGATATTTTTAGTATCAGGAAAATGCCCGTGTGTACCACCCTTGCCAGGTTTTACAGCATTACCTGTAACTGCCGAGCTGAATGCGGCATCACGCTCAGCGGTAATCGCGAAAGCAACATTCGGGTTATAGCCGCCTTTATCCAACTGCTCCCTGCTAATGATGCGATAGTATTGTTTCACACTGTCGGGCTGTGCCTCCAATAATGCTTTTACTTTATTGACGGTAGCTTTATCAGCTGGATCTTTAAGGTACAGGTAAGCAGAGCCGCCTACTGCATTGAATTGGGCTTTCCAGTCGCCTGTTTTAAGGTCATTGATCAACTCGGCTTCTTTAAGCCATATATTTGGTGAGATGTATTTCTTAACATCGTAAAACCCATGATCGCCGCCAACAAGAAGTACTGTGCTTTCCCATATACCGGCTTCTTTCAAAGCATCTACAATAATACCTACAGCAGCATCCGCATCAGCCACCGCTTCCTGCACACGTGCACCAGAACGCCCTTCGGCATGTTCTGCACCATCTACAGAAAATACGTGAATGGTCATCAGTCCGGGCTTGCTTTTCCTGATCACATAGGCCGCAATTTTAGCTATGTTCTGGTTTTTTCCGGCATCTATCTTGTCAACACCTCCAAAAACTTCTTTTTTCACATCGGCATAAAAACCTTGCGGTAAGGAGTATTGCTCACGAACCCCATCGCCCAGGCTGCCTATATCAGGGATGTTATAATCAACAGGCGCATTGGCAGATACCGGCCAGTAAAGCGAAGCAACGGTCATACCTTTATCTTTAGCCGCTTTCCAGATGGTTGGTGCATGAATAGAGCTATCCTGCCAGTAAGGCTGTTGCGGTGCGCCATCTGGAGTAAATATATTGTTATAAAATACACCATGTTTGGCTGGCTGCACGCCCGTTACAATCGTGGTATGCGAAGGATAGGTCATGGATGGGAAAACACTGTTTACGCCTTTGTCGTAGGCTCCGTCGTTCATTAAGGTATGCAGGTTAGGTGTTTGCCATTGGCTGTCGAGGTAAAAATCGGGGCGAAAGCCATCAATAGTAATGAAGATAACGTGTTTGGCGCTTTGTGCCATAAGCTGCCCTGTTGAAATAAACAAGGCCAGTAGTGCGATCGATAATTGTTTTTTCATAATAAATGCCATCCGGATTTCGCGGGAGTTAAGGTAGATCCGTGATCCGGAATAAAGAATGCGGTAAAGGTGCCTGTAAATTTGTTAACTTTTTGTGATATTATAATTAACATAGAGCAGCGCCTTACCGATATTGGCGAAGAACAGATATTAACCGCATTAGCCACTATTTTTCAAAGTGCGCATTTTACTAATAGTTTATATAAACTAAATCAAGGATATTAGCGGTTTGAATAGCAGCAATGCCTGTGTGTTGAAAACCAATTAAATATTATACCTAACCTACTAAAGATAACCTATGCTTAAAACCGTCATGATCTGCATGTTATGCCTTTCGGGAATTTCCTGTTTTGCGCAAAAGCAGGTGAACCTGAAATCGCTGCTGGAAGAGCTGCAGGACAATACCGCTGTTGCAAAATGGCCTGATCCGTATTATAAAGAAATGCAGTCCAGCAGTTATGACCGCAAATCCATATCACCCGGCAAACCCGGCTGGTTTGCTAATGACGACAGATCGCAATACATCCGCTCTGAAACTAATGACGGCCACAAAGAGCTGGTGATGATGGATGCCGACGGCCCCGGTGCGGTAGTTAGGTTTTGGCTTACCACCTTTAAACGCAACGGTATCATCAGAATATATTTCGACAATAATAAAACCCCGGAGATCACCATTCCGTCCTATGATCTGATGAAAATAGGTTTGGATCTGGGCACTGCTTTGCTGCAGGCACACTCCAGCTATGAGGCTAAGGAAAAAGGCGGCAGCACTTTATATCTTCCTCTGCCCTACGTCAAACATTGCAAAATAACTTTTGAGGATAATGACCCCGACAATCAGCCACGCTATTACCAGGTGAATTACCGCACTTACGCACCGGGTACCAACGTCAAAACGTTTAGCCTGCAGGAGTTTAAAACGCTTGAAAAATTAGCCGCAGCTGTAAACGAAAAATTGCTGCATCCGGATAGTATTGTAAATGGAAGCCGCACCCATCTTCAGCAGGAAATTAAACCCGGGCAACAGGCGTCCTTAAAGCTACCCGCAGGCACTGCGGCCATACGTTATATAGTCATAAAGATCACAACCGCCAACGCCCAGGATTATGAACAGGCTTTACGCTCAACCATACTCAAAATAAAATTTGACGGGCAGGAAACTGTAAGGTGCCCCCTCGGAGATTTTGCCGGGAGCGGCGTAGGCAGCAAGTCATTACAAAGCTGGTACAGAACCGTAAAAACCGATGGCAGCCTGATCAGCAGGTGGGTAATGCCTTACCAGGCTAATGCTGAAATATCTTTGCAGAATTTAAGTAGCAGCGCGGTTAATGCCTCATTATCAGCAGTTACCAGTCAATGGAAATGGGATGATAACAGCAGCATGTATTTTCATGCTAACTGGAAAGGCGAAAACAACGTAGCCATTAAACAAACTGAACAGTACCAACCCATGGAGTGGGATTTTAACGAGATTATCGGTAAGGGCGTATTCATTGGCGATACTTTTGCCGTTTACAACCATATGCACAAATGGTACGGCGAAGGCGACCAAAAACTTTGGACAGATAATATTGTTTTTCCTGATGAATACGGAACGGGGACCGAGGATTATTATAATACCTCCTGGGCTCCGGTAATACTATATCAAACGCCTTTTGCCAATGCGCCACGTGCAGATAACGCAGATTCATTTGGATATAATACCTTTACCCGAACAAGGAACCTTGATGCCGTTCCGTTTAAAGATCATTTTCTCTACAGCCTGGAAATGCTGGGCTGGGAAAATGGCACTGCCGATTGCGCGGCAACAACCTACTGGTATGGTTTTAAAAACGCTAAAAGCAACATAACCAAAAATCAGCCTAAGCCTTCACTATTACCTGCTAACACGAAATAGTATTAAAAACATTTTAACCTATACATCATGAACAAAGCAACTTTTTTAAGCCTGGCGTTTGCGGCCTTAACCGGCGGATTGTTTGCGCAGGAAAAACCAGCCGCTACGCCTACTCCACAATGGCGCCCAGTGTATCATTTTACCCCTCCCACCAATTGGACCAATGACCCTAACGGTCTTATATTTTTAAATGGCCAGTTCAATTTATATTACCAGCACAATCCGTTTGAAAACAAGTGGGGGCATATGAGCTGGGGGCATGCCACCAGTAAAGACCTCGTAACCTGGAAACATTTGCCCGTTGCCATTCCCGAGGTTGTTGGTAAAGACACTACCACCTGGATCTATTCCGGTTCGGCAGTGCTGGATAAAAACAACACCAGCGGTTTTGGCAAAAACGGCAAGGCACCTATCGTAGCCATCTTTACCGCCGATCAGCCGAAGCAAAAGAAGGAGTCGCAGTTTATTGCCTATAGTAATGACGGCGGTTTGAGCTATAAGCAATATGCCCATAACCCGGTTATTGATCTTAATATGAAAGATTTTCGTGATCCTAACGTGTTTTGGCATGAGCCAACCAAACAATGGATCATGACCGTGGCAATGGTTGATGAACACATGGTACGTATATATGGATCAAAGAATTTAAAGAAGTGGACAAAACTGAGCGATTTTGGCCCTGCGGGATATACCAAAAATGGATGGGAATGCCCATCCCTGGTGCCGTTGGTTGTAGATAATAACCCGGCTAAAATTAAATGGGTATTGTTTGTATCATCAGGCGGCGACCATGGCCCACTGATGCAATATTATGTAGGTGATTTTAACGGCACTACATTTAAAAATGACAACCCGGCAGATAAAGTGCTTACCGTTGATTATGGTGATGCCTTTTACGCTGCCATACCATGGAGGGATGCTCCGCAGAACAAAAAGATCCTTTTGGGCTGGCTGCAAAACGGCAAGCAGGAAACCAATCCGTGGAAAGGGCAAATGTCTATCCCACATGATCTTTCGGTAAAAACAACCAGCGAAGGTTTGAGGCTTAAACAATCACCAAGCACCATTGTAAGCGGTTCACTGGCAAAATATGCAAAGGGTACGCTATCAAAAACAAACTTAACGCTCGAAAACACCTTGCAGTTATCTCCCCCTGGCCATTTTGATGGAAACTCTAATTGGATTGATGCCGTGATCAAATTAAACGGGGCCAAAAAAGTTGGCTTTACGGTTGCCGAAAAAAAAGGCACAGCAAAAAAGGTACTTGTTGGTTACGATGTTGAAAAACAAATACTCTATGTGGATTGCACCGGAGCTGAAAGCGCCAACAAATCAACCGAGAATCAAATACAAACGGCACCTATGAAGGCGGTGAACGGCGAAATAAAGATCCAGGTGTTGATTGATAAATCATCACTGGAGGTATTTGGTAACGATGGCGAAAAAGTTATCTCAACCATGATATATCCCGACAAGGATGCAACCGGGCTTTCCGCGTTCTCTGAAGGAAAATCAGCAATAAAAACCCTGAAAGTTTGGGATTTGAACCGCCGGTAATTAAACAGCAACGTGAGTTCGGGATAAGGAGAATGCAATCCATTTAATAAAAAATGTCATTTCGATAGAGCCGGGTGAGCAAGAGCGTGGGGCGAAAGAGAAATCTTATACGCCTTGCTAAGCGGCTATGCGCCCGTTAAAGCATGACGTATAAGATTTCTCCTCACCTCGAGTGCACAATCCACTCCGGGTTCGTCGAAATGACAAATAGGTTTTTTTATTCAGAACTGACGTTAAAATAACCAAAAATTATAAAACGCAAAAGAGGCCGCAGATGTGGATGTGCAGCCTCTTTCATGATACATAATTTATAACAAGGATCATTTAACCAATGTAACCAGCGGCTTCCCTTTTACAACAACGTAAGTGCCCAATTCCTGAGCATTGGTTTTACCCACATTTTTTGCCGCGTGTGCAACGCCTGCCGGTACAAACAGCACCTCGCCTGCCTTGAGCGTTACCGACGGTTTACCTTCAACATCGTACTCAATTAGGCCTTCCAGCACATAAATGATCTCTTCGCCGGGATGCGTATGCTTACCGAATGCAGCGCCGGGAGCAAAGTCAATACGGGCCTGCACGGTTTCATGCCCGGCTATGCTCAGATCATGCTGTTGAAGAATTGCACGTTTTATTCCCGGCTGTTGTGCCATTACTGAGCCCGGAATGGCGAACACGGCCAGGGCGATTACAGTAATAATGCCGGCGAAGATGTTTTTTGGAGTTTTCATGGTCTTGATTTTTAGTTTTGCTTTGTTAACAAAATTGAGCTTAATTTTAAGAGCATTCAACTACCAAGTATAGCAAGCAGGCAATTTCAAGGCGGAACCGGGCATATTGAGGCTCCAATGTGTTTTTATAGGATATGGCTCAATAATTGCCTGAACCTTACCCGATCATAAAAATTAAACATCATAGCCCAAAATTCATATAACATGCGAATAGTAACACTTGAAGAACATATTTCATTCCCGGAAATGGCCAGCCAGATACCAAAGGAAGCGTTGGGCGGTTTTGGCCAATCGGAAAGGATGCAGCAGCTTGCGCCAAAGCTGGCAGATATTACCGGCGAGCGCTTACAATCAATGGATGCCACCGGCATTACCATGCAGGTATTATCGGTTGACAGTTCTGGAGCTAACCTGTTAAACCCGCAAGATGGCCCAGCCTTTGCCCGCCGGTATAACGACCTGATAGCCGAAAGAATAGTCGGTTTTGAGGATCGTTTTACAGCTTTTGCACACTTACCAACAACGGCCCCGCTTGCAGCGGCCGATGAACTGGAACGAACAGTAAAGGAACATCACTTTTGCGGAGCCATGATCAGGGGTTTAACGCAGGATAAATTTCTGGATCAACCTGAATTTGCACCGATATTTGAACGTGCCGAAAAATTAAATGTACCCATATACCTGCATCCGGGCCTACCGCCAAAGGGAGTGGCCGATATTTACTACAGCGGCTCGCCCAATCATGCCGGGATGGCTGAGGCCCTGGCATGTTATGGCTGGGGATGGCATTCGGAAACCGCCCTTCATGTTTTAAGGCTGCTTTATTCGGGTGTTTTTGATCAATATCCTAAGCTCAACCTGATCATCGGGCATATGGGCGAAATGCTGCCAATGATGATGGCCAGATCCGAAAGGGCATTTAAACCCGGCAACGGAGGTGCCAACCAACGTACCTTGACTGATACCTTACGCCAGCAGGTTCATATTACCACAAGCGGTTTCTTTACACAACCGCCACTAAAAATAGCGCTGGAAACATTCGGTGTGGATAACATTCTTTTTTCTGTTGATTATCCGTTCAGCACCAATGAAATGGGCATTGAATTTTTAAACGCAATAGAATTGCCCGATGAAGAAAAAGCGAAGATAGCTCACGGAAACGCGGATAAGCTATTGAAGTTAAGGGCTTAGATCAGCCTTAAGATTTTAATCGAGCACAGATACCGTCAGTTTAATAATATCATTAAAAATGGCTTTATCATTGGTTGATTTGGCGGTAACCTGCATACCTTTTACCGCATTAAAAATAAACCTTGACAGCGCGCGGGCATCCTGACCGTTTTTGATCTCGCCGCTATCTTTACCCTTTTGTATCACCTGTAAAAAGGCCTCCTCCATTTGCTGGTCGTTCTGGCAAACCAGGCTGTTAACCTCGGCATCGTGTGTTGCTAACTCAACCTTGGCGTTAACCATAAAGCAGCCCTTTTGCTGATCATCATCAAGCAGGTCATTAATGGTATACTCCAGTAGTTTTTTTACAGCTGCCCTGGCTGATCCAGCCTCATCAATGAGCGCCTGGATCTTGGCCGTTCCGCAACTTTGGTAACGTTCCAACGCTCTTACAAAAAGGGTATGTTTATCGGTAAAGGTATCGTACAGGCTCGAACGGCTTATACCAAGGCCATCAACCAAATCCTGCATGGATGTACCGTTGTAGCCCTTGTGCCAAAAAAGCTGTATAGCCTTGGCCAGTACCTCGTCTTCATCAAAATCTTTTGTTCGTGCCATAAGCGGGAATAGCCTTGCTTGTAAAAAGCAAAGCTATTCATTTTTAGTTATTTTTTAGTTAAGCGGGTGTCATTACCTTACACCACCACTGGCTACCAGGATCTCGCCGGTTAACCAGCGCGATTCTTCAGAAGCCAGGAACACAGCTACTTCAGCAATATCATCAGGCTGACCTATACGGCCTAAAGGAGTTGTTTTAACCATCTCTGCTTCAAAATCGCTACCTATAAATCCGGCAGTATGCGTGCCTTCGGTTTCTACCATTCCGGGGTTAAGTGAATTTACACGAATCTTCTTTCCACCCAATTCTTTGGCTAATACACCTGTAATGGCATCTACCGCGCCTTTGGTAGCTGTATAAACAGCACTCTGCACGGGTGTAATAGCAGTAACAGCCGAACCTATGTTGATGATGCTTCCGCCTGTTGAATTAAAGTTTTTAACAGCGCCCTGGGTAGTTAATAACAAGCCCAACACGTTGGTATCAAATTGCCTGTGAAAATCTTCGGCCTTAATTTCTTCAATAGCGCCAAATTGATAAACACCCGCGTTATTAACAAGGATATCAACAGCACCGAATGTTTTTTTAGTTTCGTCAAACAAACGTTCAACATCTTCTTCCTTTGATACACTGCCTTGTACGGCTATTGCCTTGCCGCCATTGGCAATTATATCGGCCACCACCTGATCGGCCCCTGCTTTTGCAGATGCATAGTTAACAACAACACTTGCACCGGCAGCAGCCAGATGTTTGGCAATGCCGGCTCCGATTCCTTTTGATGCGCCGGTAACAACGGCTACTTTATTTTCTAATTTTTTCATGATGTGATCTGATTTTCTATATTTGGAATAATCGTTCCGTAAATGTAGCTACTTTTCGGAATGATCATTCCTAAATAAATTATTGTGAAGGTCGTATGACAAATTGTTTTGCATGGCCGTTACAGCAAATCCTTTTATTTCATAAATTCAACTAAAAAACAATGCTGCAAAACCGGGTAAATCCATTAGGGCAATTGATAAAAACACCCGAACGCGGTGCATGGCTGGGTAACCGTGGAGTGATACATAATAACGATCAGGAAATTGTACGCCCATTTAAGATCAGAGCCTGGATCACCTGCCTGCTGCAGTATAAAAACCGGCACAGGCAGATCATGCAGCCCGATAGATGGACCGAGCTGTTTTTCCTGGATGAAGCTACAGCATTTTCGGCAGGGCACCGGCCCTGTTTCCAATGCCGATACAAAGATCACATGCTATTTAAGGAATTTTGGTTGAAGGGAAACCCTCAATACGGCTTTAACATGAATATACCCGTTGCAGAGATAGATAATATCCTCCAAACCGAACGTATTGCAAGCGATAAAACAAAGGTAACCTATCAGGCAAACCTTAATAGACTGCCTAACGGCACCTTTGTCACTTACCATGATAAACCATATTTGGTTAAAAATGGCCGTTTATATTTATGGACACCGGGTGGTTATGAAATCGATATTGCATTCCCTGATGTTGCTGAGATAACGGTTTTAACACCGCGTTCTTTTGTTAATATGTTCAGCGCGGGATACGTGCCTCAGATGGGTAATAGCCTATGAAACGGCATAAATCTTTGCAATTGCGTGGCTTATAAAAGACTCACCCGGTCTACGCTTCGCTGGACCACCCTCTCTTCGCCTGCGGCGGAAAGAGGGTGGTAAAAAGAAAATTTGTTATTGCTTAGTCGTACCTCCTCGCAATGACAAATTTTCTCACGCTCTCTTCGGCTTCGCCGCAGAGAGCGTTGAAAAGCGTAGCGATGTCGGGGTGAGTGAATAAACAGCCTGCTTTGATGAAATTATCATTCGGTTGGCCATTACTCTCAGGAGAAGTTCTGTAATAGCGCCTTCCGCTATTATAACTCAATGGCCGCTTTGTCCGCCCTGGCCATTGCTATCACCCTGTTTTAAATCATCGTTATCAACACCACGTTTCTTTTTAGGCATTTGCTGGCCGAAATTCATTTTACCAAAATTATAGGCAAAGCTAACGCCGAATGACCTGAACGGTACCGAAAACCGGTTGCTTTGGGTAAGTGGACCACTATTGATGTTTGAGGTGAAGTCTTTATAATCCTTAAATGGCTGTGTAATGTTTAAACCAATGGTACCTCGTTTTTGCCATACATCCTGCTTTAAACCAATTACCCATAAATTAAACGATGGGTTGGTACCTTGAAAAGTTCTCCGGGCCGAATTCTGGATCAAAAAAGTTTCGGCAGAAAGTGTTTTATTAAGTTTTACCGTCCCGCTCACAAAAGCATTGTATTGAATATAGGTGGATTGGCTCCCCTGCTGCAGTGTACTGATGATCTGCGGTTTGTAAGTGAACGCGTTAATGTTACCCCTTATGGTAAGGATCTTAAATAATTCTGTTGAGCCAAAAAGTGTTGCCCCTATTGAATTATTGTTACCAACGTTAAGGTAATTAGTAAGCGAAACATCACGGGTTACCATATTCCCTTCATTATCAACCGTAGTAAAAGGCACTGTGCTTACATAGCTTTCGATAATATCGTCGGTTTTGCGGTAGTATACTGATGCATTGATTGTTGAGGATTTAATAAAGGTTGAATAATTAAGTTCTACCGTTTGTGTAACCTCAGGTGATAATTCAGGATTACCCTGTGTTTGATTTAAGGGGTTACTGGTATTGCGGAATGGATTCAGAAATTGTAAGCTTGGCCTTTGTATACGCTTGCTGTAACTTAATTTTAATGTTTGGGTTGGCGTTAATGCCTTTGATATTACAAAACTGGGTATAAAATTGGTATAGGTATTATTAAAGGGCGACAAGCCAACACTCGTATTCCCCGAGTTACCGTTGATCTTCGTGCTTTCCAAACGCGCACCAGCCTGAATTGTAAAGCCATTTTTAAGCGTAGCCGTTACCAATCCGTAACCCGAGTATACATCCTGATCATAGTTGTAGCTGTTGGATGTAGCCGGATTAAATACATACGCGCCGGATGCATCCGGATTAAAAAAATCGTATTCGCTTGTAATTCGCCTTAAAATACTTTTGGCACCGGTTTCCAGTTTAAATACCTTACTTATGGGCAGCACATAATCTGCCTGAAAGGTATATTCATTGTTGATCCCGTTATTGGTTGCCTGCTGATTTTGCGTAAAAGCTGTATATTCAGAAAGGTAATTAATATCAGAAGTACCATGAGTCCATTGTACGGCAAAGCTCAGCTCTTCACCCTCCTTTTTAAATTTGTGCGTAAAATCGGTATTCCAGTCAAAGTTTGAAATTTTAAATTCGTTACTGGTTAAGGCTGTATAATCAACCGTTCCTTCTTCGGCAGAAGTGTTACTGTTGGTACTGCTACCGTTATTTTTAAATGCTCCGCCCCTCATGCTAAAGGAAGATGACAAGGTGTTATTGTTATCAAAATCATAACCCAATGATGCCGATCCGTTAGTGAAGTGCCTGTTTGAAGTATTTTGTCCGCTGGATGATGATGATGTTCCCAACTCCGTATTCTGACTGCTAAACGCGGTGTACGTTGTTTGCGGCCATCCTGTGTTATAACCAAAGTTGGCAGTAAGGCTCAGTTTATTTTTGTTAAAGCTGATGTTACCGCTCTCATTGTTTTGACGGGTACCTATGCCTGCGCTAACGGAACCGCTAACACCCGAAACTTCTTTTTTCTTGGTTACAATATTGATGATACCGGCCGAACCTTCCGCATCATACTTGGCCGATGGCGAGGTGATAACCTCAATATTCTTGATCTGATCTGAAGGCATTGATTTCAATACATCCGCGGCATTGGTCACGAGCGCGCCCGAAGGTTTTCCGTTTATCAGGATACGCACGTTCTGGCTCCCTCTTAAAGCAACGTTTCCATCCATATCAACTGATACCATAGGTACCTTCCGCAGCATGTCTGAGGCATTGCCTCCGGTGCTGGTCACATCCTTTTCGGCATTAAAAACCAGCTTATCAATATGGTTTTCTATCAGTGCCTTTTGGCCGGTTACCTCAACAGCGGCCAGCATTTTGGCGCTCGGGGCAACAATTACCTGCCCCAAGTTTTTGTCGGGTTTTGCTTCCGTTAAAACAATGCTATTAATTGTTTTGGTGGCATAACCAATAAACGCGATTTGAATGCGGTAACTGCCCGGAGCAACATTGGTAATTTTAAAATTCCCTTTTTCATCGGTAAGGCTGCCATTTAAGGGGGCTGCCACGCCCGTTTTAAACAAACTAACGGTAGAGTAATCCAACGGTTTCTTTGTCAGGGAATCTATCACGGTTCCGGATAGTGTACCACCGTTTTTAGGAACCCCGGCGGGCATTCCTGTTTGTTCGCGACCTTGTGCATGTACAATTCCGGGAACAAAAAGGAACCAAAATATTAATTTAACAGGCCATAACTTAGTTGCCTTATATAGTTGCAGTTTATAATTTTCAGGTTTCATTTTGCGGATCTTTTAAACAAATCAAGACAATTCATTTGATCAAAATTTGCCGAATAGACGGTAGGCCCTTAAAAATAGACGAAACCCGTTTTTATATCTACGGCCGTAAAATCAGCTTTATTTACGCTTAATATGAGCCCTTTTGTACCATATTCCAGCATGGGTAACAACGCAATAGATCAAAGCAGCCATTCTGTCTATGAAACAGCCTAAGCCGTCTATTCCATTTTCCAGATATGAAAATTATTGTGTCATTTGTATCATCCCGGTGAGATGGGATTTAGTTGATTACTATTTTGATATAGTAAGGTGCGTTTTGCCTGAGAAACAAAACGCACTATTTTTTCTGTTACTTTTATAGTAAAAACCCAATATGGCTTTTTCAAGCTTAAAGAAAATTTTCTTTTCGGTACACTTTTACATAGTGACCTGCCTTTTTGCGCTGATGCTGTTTCCATTATCGTGGCCTATAAGGCTGCCCGGCGAATTTTGGGTGAAACAGGTATTGGTTCATATGGTATGGGCAGCTTTGTTTTACTCCAACATGCTGTTTTTTACACCAAAACTCCTTTATAAAAACAGGGTTGTGGTGTTTGTGCTCCTGATGATAGCCCTTCTTGTATTGATGGTTTATCTTAATAACTGGCTTGATGATGTTACAGGGTGTAAGGCAGCGATGGGGAAACTCTTCAAGAATTTAGGTAAAAAATCATCAGGCGATGATCACAGCTATAACTACTGGACAATCATATCAGCACTTGTAATACTGGGGGTAAGCACAATCATAGCGGTATCCAAGAAGATAAAAGCCGATCAAGCCGTTTTTCAGGCTACACAGCAGGAGAAGATCAGTTCGGAGCTTTCCTTTTTAAGGGCACAAATCAATCCTCACTTCTTTTTCAATATTCTGCATACTATATACGCGCTGTCTGACAGTAACCCTGCGGCGGCAAAGGATGCGGTTTATACCCTGTCGCACATGATGCGTTATGTTATCTACGAAAACAAAAACAACCTCACCAGCCTGGAAAAAGAGATCAAGTTTGTGGAGGATTACATCAAGCTCATGAAGTTAAGGCTGAGTGATGATGTACAGATAATTTTTGAAAAACAAGCCGATCTCAAAAACCACGAGGTTGCTCCTATGCTTTTTCTTCCCTTTATTGAAAACGCGTTTAAGCATGGTATCAGTTCTGTTCACCCAAGTTATATTTATATAGATATAAGCCAGACCGCAGATAAATTGAAACTAGAGATCAAAAATTCCCTGTTTGAAGAAAAATCGGCATATCTGGAAGATAGTAATGGCATCGGTATTGTAAACACCAAACGAAGGCTCGATCTGCTTTATCACGGACGATACACTTTAAGTGTAGAACGGAACGAAGCTGCCAGGGAATTCACCGTAGTATTAATTTTCGATTTCAAATGATCATTAACTGTATAGCCGTTGACGATGAACCGGTAGCTCTTAAACTGGTGGCTTCTTATATTGAGCAAACCCCCTTTTTAACTTTAAAGGGGACTTATACTAATGCTGTAGAGGCACTAAAGGCAATTCACGCGCAACCGGATATACAATTGATATTTTTAGATATCAGGATGGCTGACTTAAGCGGTGTTGAGCTGGCCAGGATCATTGAGCAATCAGGAAAGAAAAAAAGCCTGCGCATAGTATTTACAACGGCCTATGACCATTATGCCCTTGAAGGCTTTAAGGTTGACGCATTAGATTATTTACTGAAACCCTTCAGCTTTGTCGATTTTTCAAAGGCAGCCGCAAAGGCATACGACTATTTCATTATGCTGCAAAACAGCAGCCAGAGCAACAACTTAAACCCAGCCGATCACAAAGCCGAAAAAAATTATATTTATTTAAAGATCGACTATCAGCTGGTAAAAATCAACACAGAGGATATCCTCTATATAGAAGGATTGAAGGATTACGTAAAGCTATTTCTGAAAAACCACGACAAACCCTTACTTACCTTAACAAGCCTAAAAAGTTTGGAAGAAAAGCTTTCGCCTGCTGGCTTTCTCCGTATTCACAGGTCGTTCATCATAGCCAGGAATGCTGTTAAATCGGTAACCAAAAATACCGTTCAGATTGGAGAAACCACCATTCCTG
The DNA here is from genome assembly GCF_030409325.1 of Mucilaginibacter aquaedulcis. Taxonomy (GTDB): domain Bacteria; phylum Bacteroidota; class Bacteroidia; order Sphingobacteriales; family Sphingobacteriaceae; genus Mucilaginibacter; species Mucilaginibacter aquaedulcis. Next base: position 184,432 of record NZ_JAUFPR010000008.1, on the reverse strand, counting down.
TTACAGAGCAATACAAAATCGGCTTTTCAGATTTTTTGAAAGACTGGCAGTAGCTTTGTTTATTTCAAGAGTACTGACCTTACAGGAATAGTATAAAGCATCAAGGCTCCACGAAAATTCCGTGAAGCCTTGATGATAATAATCAGTGGAGAATATCGGAGTCGAACCGATGACCTCTTGCATGCCATAAAATATTTCACCATATTCAATAGAATTCAAATAATGTCAAATCATTTATAATCAATGTTTTAACAAAATTTATTTTTCAATTTATTTCATAAAATCATCAATTTTTCAGACTTTAGTAGTCCCATAGTAATCCCATATTATACTGAGATTACTATGATTTTGGGCATTTAGTAATCCCATTTTGTGATAAATCTATAAAATTAACTGATGTTATGGAAGTTTTAAAGAAAGTCACCTTAAGGACAGACAGGATCAGTGAGCATGGTGAGCGTGAAATTCGCATCAGACTGACCCTTTACAAAGAGCAGAAATTCTTATCCATTGGGTATAAGTCAACACCCGAACATTGGGACTTCGAAACAAATGGGCCTAAACTGACCCACCCTCAATACAAACAGATCAGCCGTGAGATTGATGACAAGTTCGATGAGATCGATTTCGAGGTAAAGCTTTTGAAAAAGAATGGTCACGAATTTATCTCCCTGGCTGAATTGATTTCAAAAGTTAAAAAATCGAATAAGCCCTTAGTAGCGGCTAAACTGTACGCCTTTACCCAAAGTATCATTGACGATCTGATTGCTCATGACAAAATTGGTTACGCTAACACCTTTCAATATTTGAAAGATTACGTTTTAAAACATGTGTTTGGTGAAAAAGACAAAGCCTTCGTGAGCTTTACAAAGACCGATTTTGAGGGACTGGAAAATTATCTTGTCGGGCAGGAGTTGAAAGAAACCTCGATGAGCGCTTATTTGCGAACTTTTTACCGGATCTGGAACCTGGCGATCGTAGCGGGTATGTGTTCAAAAGAGCATCATCCAAAAAGGTTTATCAAGTTTAAACCTTATAAAAAGTACAAAACCAGCAAACGGGCTATTTCCGCTGCGGATATGAAATCAATTGAGACCTATGATGCAGAATATGGTTCGCGGGTTTTCAGGAGCCAACAAATCTTTTTATTCAGCTATTATTGCAGAGGCATTAATTTCAATGATATCGTCAAGCTAAGAGAAACAAATTTCAAGGGCGATATTTTACGATATACCAGAAGCAAAAACAAAAGGATTTATGACTTTAAGTTACATTCTAAAGCAAAAGCAATCATCGAAATTTTCAGAAGTTACCCTGTTCAAAGTGATGGTGGGTATATTTTCCCTATTTTAAAAGCTGAACACGATACCGCTGCCAAAATTGATGCGCGAATTGATAGTGGATTGAAAGATCTTAATGAAGACCTCAAAACAATAAAGGATGCCAAAGGAATTGACCGAACAGTGACTTCCTATGTTGCGAGACATTCCTTTGCCACAAATTTAAAGCACAAAAAAGTGGATATATGTATCATTCAGGAAGCAATGGGTCATGAAACCGAGGAAATTACTCGTATTTATTTAGAGGAATATGACGATGAATTAGTATCAAGCAGTATTGAAGAGGCATTGGATTAATATGATAAATAAAACTAATTAAGTAGAAATTTGAATGTCATAAGATTGGACACAAAATTTATTATGAACGCAAAGTCTAAGGTTGGACTTCGAACTTTACTAAGCGTTATCGATGAATTAAGACCTGCGTTCTCTGATATCAAAAAGAATATTTTCAAGGAATTTGAATTACATGCAATCTGTTGCTGACGCTTATCCTAATTATGCAAGCGGGCCTTGTACAATTAGGAGTTTTGCCTGCAATTTTGCAAGTAGCACTTGCAAGATTGCTGTCGCAATACTAAAGCAGATGCATAAAGCGTAAAATGTTTTTGTTATTTTATATATGACACTTGATCAAAGCAAATATCACGAGCTGCTGGATAATATTGGGAACACTATACAAGGCGCCCGTATACAAGCTGCAAAAGCAATAAATTTAGAATTGGTCAAAGCCAATTGGGAAATTGGCAGGCACATTGTTGAATATGAACAGCACGGGCAAGAGCGAGCAGAGTATGGAAGCGACTTATTGTCAATACTTTCCAAAGATTTGCGATTGCGTTACGGCAAAGGATTTGGCAGGCGCAATGTATTAGACATGCGCAGGTTTTATTTGGCTTATCAGAAATGGCAGGCAGTGCCTGCCAAATTGAGTTGGACACATATCGTCATATTATTAGGTATTTCTGATCTTACTGCCCGCAAATTTTATGAGGCTCAGTCGTTAAATGAAAATTGGGGTACGCGCGAACTGGAAAGACAGGTTGATACCTCCTTATTCGAACGGCTCGCATTAAGTAAGGATAAAGCCAGCATATTGGAACTTGCCCAAAAAGGGCAGGTTTTGCTCAACCCAAAAGATATTACCAAAGACCCTTACATATTAGATTTTCTACAGATACCTCAAGCCCATAAGGTGACGGAAAAGCATTTGGAGCAGAAAATAATAGATAATCTACAGCTATTCTTATTGGAGCTTGGCAAAGGTTTCGCATTTGTCGCTAGGCAATATAAAATTTCAATTCGAAACACGCATCTCTATGTTGACCTGGTATTCTATCACCGCATTTTGAAATGTTTTGTTTTAATAGACCTGAAGATCCGAAAAGTTAAACATAATGACATCGGTCAAATGAATTTATATTTAAATTACTTTAAAAGTGAAGAAAACGTTAAGGAAGACAATGACCCAATTGGAATTATCCTATCTGCTGATAAAGATGAAATATTAGTAGAATACGCTACTGGGGGTATCACCAATAAAATCTTTGTGTCCAAATACCAGCTTTATCTGCCTGATAAAGAGCAATTACAACAAAAAGTTAGCGAATTAATGAAAGAAAACTAATTTAAATTAATATTTGAAGGCAATCAACCAAAGTAAATTATTCCGTAACCATTGAAATAATTTCAGTTGAATTTCAAACAAAAATATGCCATACGACCTTGTTATCATGCGAATAAAACTATCAAAATTCGACTGTCATCATGATAAATTTGAAAGACGTGCTTATTGTAGCTGCAAGAAAAGGAAACATAGAGGTTTTAAAGGAATTAATAAGACAAGGAATCGATCTTAATGAAAAAGACGATAAAGGCTATACGCCCTTGATTATAGCCTGTTATAATCATCAACTTGACGCCGCAGAATTACTTCTTAAGAGCGGAGCACAAGTTAATGCGGCTGATGTTGGCGGAAATACGGCGTTAATGGGCGTTGCATTCAAGGGTTATATCGATATCGCCAAACTTTTGTTGGAGCATGGGGCTGATATCAACCAGCAGCACGGAAATGGTGGCTCCGCGCTCATGTTCGCAACCATGTTTGGCCGTAACGACATCGTCGAACTACTGCTAGATCATGGCGCCGACAAAACCATTCAGGATTCACGAGGATTAACGGTTCTTGACCATGCCATCCAACAGGGCAATGCAGGCGCTATTGGATTACTAAATGATTGAAAAAAGAAGCCTCCTACAAATGCGGGAAGCTTCTTTATACTAAAAATAAGTATTTATAATTATGCAGGGATCTTTCGCCCTTTTTCTCTTTCCCAAAAGCGATGCTGTTTTATGGCTTGGATGAACTGTTTTGCAAGTTGTCTGGCATCTGAACTTACAATCACGCCCTCATCGTTTTCTATCTTTTTGCTAAAATAAGTCGCATCCAGAACTTGCAAAGCACTTTCATCTGCGGCAATCGCTTTACAATGTTTAAAAGCTTCATTCAAGAAATGAACCGCATCAGCTTCCGCCTTTAAAGTAGCGGCGCTGTTTCCACCACCTGGAACATACACCGCATCAAATAAAACGGATGCCGCTCCTAGCATGCTTTCGTCCACGTGGACCTGTTCGTTATTTAGTGAGGTAATGAAGCCAAGTCTCGGCGCAATCACTTCTACCACGCCGCCTTCAGCTTCAATAGCCGCTTTCACCGTATTTAAGGCTTTTTCATCAACACCATCGGCCGCAAGGATGGCAACTTTACGGGTTTTGATGCTGTCTTTTATCGTGTTGGCCATACTTAAAGCGTCAGATTTGGCGAGTGAACTTTCTACCTGCGTCGAAGCATAATCCGCAGGATCAGCATCAGCAGGAATATTCTGATTCAGTTGTTCAGCCATGTTTTCGGGGATATGCAGACCGAGCGCATAAGCCACTGCTGCAGCCAGTCCTTTGTCAATCTGTGCCAGCAGCGCCAACATCCGCTCGCGGATAACTACCGTTTTAACTTTACCCAGTTCAAAACTCAGGGCATCGGTGATATGGTTCTTTTCGGGGTCCGATTGGCTATTGAAAAATAACTTTGCCTGGCTGTAATGGTCGAAAAAGCTTTTGCTCCTTGCCCGTACTTTGCTGGCCGAAATGCGTTCCGGGTAACTTACAAAGCCCCCCTCGGCAGCTTTGGCCTGATGCGGGTCATTACCCCCGATGGTATTTGGAGTATAGCTGGTTTTACCTTTGTTAATGGTTTGGCGCATATGCCCGTCTCGCTGATTATTGTGTACAGGTATAATTGGTCGGTTAATTGGAATTTCCTGAAAGTTAGGACCACCCAAACGCAATAATTGCGTATCCGTATAAGAAAACAGCCTGCCCTGCAGTAATGGATCATTGCTAAAATCTATTCCGGGAACGACATGGCCTAAATGAAAGGCCACCTGCTCTGTTTCAGCGAAAAAATTATCAGGGTTACGGTTTAATGTCATCTTACCGATACGCTGAACAGGTACCAATTCTTCGGGTACCAGTTTGGTTGGATCAAGCAGGTCAAATTCAAATTTAAACTCATCTGCCTCAGGTATTACCTGAATGCCCAGCTCCCATTCCGGAAAAGCGCCACTGTCAATGGCATCCCAGAGATCCCGGCGATGAAAATCCGGATCTTTACCGGATATATTTTGCGCCTCATCCCAGGCCACCGAATGCACCCCTAATAAAGGTTTCCAGTGGAATTTAACGAAACTGGCCACGCCCTCGGCATTGACCAAACGAAACGTGTGCACGCCAAACCCTTCCATCATGCGCAGGCTACGGGGTATGGCACGGTCACTCATTGCCCACATGATCATATGGGCGGATTCCGGCGTCAGCGATATAAAATCCCAGAAAGTGTCATGGGCCGATGCGGCCTGAGGAATTTCGTTATCCGGTTCGGGTTTCACCGCATGGATGAGATCAGGAAATTTGATGGCATCCTGTATAAAAAAAACCGGCATATTATTTCCCACCAGATCAAAGTTGCCCTCTTGTGTATAAAAACGTACGGCGAACCCGCGCACATCACGGGCCAGGTCTGTAGAACCTTTAGAGCCAGCTACGGTGGAAAACCGTACAAATACCGGCGTTTCGGCGCCAGTGTCGTTGAGGAACAAGGCTTTGGTAACTGGCGCCAGGGATTCATAAACCCTGAACACACCATGGGCGCCTGAGCCGCGAGCATGAACCACCCGTTCGGGAATACGTTCATGGTCAAAGTGAGTAATCTTTTCCCGTAAAATAAAATCTTCCAGTAAAGTCGGTCCACGTTCACCGGCTTTGAGCGAGTTCTGGTCATCATTGATCTTTAACCCGGTGTTGGTTGTGAGAAATTCGCCTGTCGAATCCGCGGTATGAGGCGCCAGATTCTCGGTTTTGGCATTAACGCCTTGCACACCCTTATCCAGTTTTTTGGTATCACCAGTGGTGTCTTTACCTTTCTCAGTTTTTTTTTGACTAGTCATAGGTTTATGCTTCTACAGATGCGTTGTAATTGATATCGTTTTCTGCTACACCAGTTAACAATTCATCAGCCGCTTTTTCTTCCTTTAGCGTCTGATAAAGCAGTTCAGCTACCTGATCCAGGCCCAATGTTTTAGCCAACTGGCTTAGTCCGCCATAGGTGGCGATCTCGTAGTGTTCCACTTTTTGCGATGCCAGGATAATGCCCACATCGCGGGTGGCCGTGCCTGATTCCGTACTTTCAACAATGCCCTCCCCTTCTTTGGTCAGGCCCTCCATGGCATCGCATTTTTTTGCCAATGGCTTTTCACCAAGTAACTCAAATACATGCTCCAGTCGACTAACGTGGTCTTTGGTTTGTTCCAGGTGATCTGCAATGGTTTTGGAAAGTTTGGAAGAGGTAGCAGCCTGGATCAATTTGGGCAGGTTTTTCACCAGGTGGTTTTCAGCCCAGTAAATATCCATGATGCCGTCTTTAAAAAGTTCCAACAGCGCAGGTTCAGCTTTAGCGGATGTTTTGGTACTGAATTTGGGTTCAGCATCACTTTCATTTTTCATAATAAAGGTAAATTGGGTGTAAGATGATCGTTGTTAAACTACTTTAGTTAAAGCTTTGAAACTCGCGCTTGTTTTTAATTTTTAATTTATTTTTTTAATTTGAATTAAGACAAGGCTGCTTTATTTAAAAACCTACACTTCAGAAAACAAAAAAGCCACATCAATCGATGCAGGCCTTTTTGTTAAGAAAATGTTTTCAATAATCGTTCGAATCTGTTACGACCTATCCTGGGATAATATCAGCGCAGTATAAGGTGCTATGGCTATGTTCGCGGAATTCGGATAACCGTCGCATTCCTCTGCCGTGGCCTCGGTATCCAGCGATGTAAAATCGCCAAACTCCTGGTCATAGCCCTCCCAGTCGCTATTGAACCTGATCTTCCAGAGTCCTTCAGCCGGCATACCAACCCGATAATTATCGTATGCTTGCCCCGAAAAGTTCAGGATAACGATTGTCGTATCTCCTTTGCCACCTTCGTGCCAGCGCTGATATATCAGCAGTTTCTTTTCTTCATCTACCCGGATTACCTCGGTGCTTTGACCGGACAAGCCTTCCGTTACATCACTAAAATTCAACCTCAGCCTGATCAGGTCACGATGCAGTTTCACAAAACCGTTAAATTCCTTTTTTCTTTTCCAGTCTATAGGGTCCGTGTCCGAGAACCATTTATCCTCCAGTAGCTCATGTCCCTGGAAAATCATCGGGATGCCTGGCGCCGTTAACACCATGGCTATACCTAGTGATGCACGCTTTTTGGAATACCAGTTATTCACATCTCCATCCGCGATCTCTTCAGCCACTCTGGCCTTCCCGTTCGCAACTTCATCATGACTCTCGGTATAAACGACCCTTTTAAACGGGTTGCCGCTGTATTGGCTCATCAGCGCTTTTTCCATAGCAGCCATACTACGTTCGCTGTCGTCCTGTGCGATCAGCGCTTCTCTTACCGGGTGAACGAAATCAGCATCCCATTGTGCGCCAAAGCCCAGACCTTCTTCCTCTCCTACGGGATTGGTGATACTATCCAGCCCATGCAAATCTTCTGCAACGGTTAATTTCCATGGAAATTTTTCGGCAATCTCACTGTTGATCCATTGCAGCAGGCTCAATCCGTCGTTCAGGATGCTACCCGGATCTTCATCTGCTTTGACATTGCGAATGTAGGGGATCATATCCATCCTTAAACCATCTACGCGGTATTCCTCCAGCCACATCAGGGCGTTATCCCTGATATACTGTCTGACTTCATTACGGCCATAATCCGGGCGGGTGTCTCCCCAGGGAGTTTCCGATTTCCAGTCGTTATAAAAATAGATTCCTCCTTTATCATTCTCACTCCAGCCATCGAATTGCCAGATGTCGAGATCACTGGGCCCAAAATGATTATAAACCACATCTAGGATCACTGCGATCCCGTGTTCATGTGCTGCTTTAACCAGACTTTTGAACGCGTCCGGCCCTCCATATTCAGATTCTATTGCAAATGGCTGTGAGGGGTTATAACCCCAGGAGAAGCCGCCCGGAAACTCAAACGGTGGCATAACTTCAATGGCATTGATACCGAGATCACGAAGGTAGGGCAGCTTTTCTATAATCCCGTACATATTTCCGGGTTTACCTTTTTCTTTAACATTGAAAGTGCCGGTATGCAATTCATAAATCACCAGTTTGTTCCAGGAAGGCATATCATAGGCAGACTCACCCCAATCGAATGTGTTTGGATCGTAAACAATCGAATTACCCACGGAACTAGTCATTGACCTGGCGTAAGGATCATTTCTAAAAAATTCACCAAACGGGGTATCCAGATAAAATTTATATTCATCGCCGTTTTTTGCGCCTTCTACAAAGCCGCCCCAGTATCCGTTTTCCTCGGCTTCCAGTGCCTGCGCATTTTTGTCAAAGTCATTAAAACTGCCGGCGACGTAAACGCCGGTTGCGTTTGGAGCCCAAACCCGGAAGAATACACCATCCGATTGAATAATGGCCCCCATTCCTGGAATCTCTTTTTTTATCAATGTATCATTTTGTTGCTTCATGAAGTATTTTTTCCATCAAAAAGGAAAAGCCAGCTAAAAATGTTTTATTTCTCAAAAAAATATAATTACCAGCCACACCAAACATAAACAGCCGCGAATAGTTGGGTTAAAACACCTATTTCACCTACTATGGAACCACTTCGATTTACCTTGGGAAATCGCAAAAAGCTACTGGTCATTCCGGATACCATCGCACACCTTAACGGGCATGCTGTTTTAACCTTTACCTATAGCATTTTTGCGGATGATGGCTTAAGCCATCCGCTTAGAAAAAGGCGAAGAGAAGACAGCCTGCATCTCGAAAAAATAGATGATCCTAATTATTGTGGTTACATCACTTTTGAAAAGCCTGGGCATATTTTTACGTATAATCCTGGAGATATGCTCGAACTTGATGGAGACGAAGTAGAGGAGATAATCGAACATTTGAGCCATGTCCGTGATAATCCGACGCTATGGAATATTTCAGGCTATTAAATTATAAATTAAAAATAAAACTACAAGATGGTAGATCATAACAAAATCCAGCCGATCCAAACAAATAAGTCCAGTTTTGATTATTCATTGACCTGCGAGAATAATAATCTATGATTTATGAAAAAAAAGAAAAACTTATTTGAGCGGTTCGCCAACTGGGCTACGATCGCAACCGGCAGTTCCGCCGCTTTTATGATCGCCTTTGGAGTGATCATTGTATGGGGTATATCCGGCCCGTTGTTTCACTATTCCGATACCTGGCAGCTGGTGATCAATACCGGGACGACGATCGTCACTTTCCTGATGGTTTTTCTGATCCAGAAATCACAAAACAAGGATTCCAAGGCCATCCACTTGAAGTTAAACGAACTGCTGGCGTCACATGAAGGTACCAGTAATCGTATGGTGGATATTGAAGATTTAACGGAGGATGAATTGGACCAGCTCCATAAATTTTATGTGACGCTGTCTGACCTCGCTGAAAAGGAAGATGACCTCACCTGCACCCACTCCATTGACGCAGCCAATGAAAATCAGCACCGCAAGTCTGTCAATTATAAAAGACCCTACCAAAACAACCATGTCAAATCTCGCTGATCCGCTGCTTGCCTTTAATACCGATTATCTGCCTGAAACGGTTGCGGTTAAGTAAGGAAAAATGCGGGAAAACGCTTTTCGTTTTTTCCGCGACACCTGTCTCCGATTCGATAAAGGCCTTCATCAAGGTGTCGGCTTGGATTAGCGGGGATCTGCGTATTGAAAATTTTGCCATTTTAAAAGAGACAAACAAATGGTTTATTTGACCTTTAAGCTTCATTGCGTCGGGGCTACCTATCACCCTTTGGTGTTGTTCTCCCGGAGATCAAGCTGCGCATTTGTTAACGCTACAAGAGGTTTACCCAAAACCGGATGAGGTAAATAAGCTATTGCTTCATTCCTAATTTTGATTGCATAAAACTGTGCCGTTCACTGTACCCAAGTCCGGCAACCTGCGGAAAGATATACCACATCCAGTAACTGCGCTTGCGGCCTGACATTATCTCCGAAAAAGTCGTTTTATAATCACGCAATTGGGCGTCGAGAAATCGTTTTAGGTCAGTATTATTCATATTCATTTGATCGTAGTGCACTGCAATATGATTACAAATATCTTTGAGTAATTCCCTGTTTGGCCGTATGTCACACGCCAGCTCCAAGGATATCGTGTACTCCTTCGCGATGATCACACCGTCGCCTCGGACGGCATGGCGATCAACGTATCCCGAATATGATAATTTTCACTACGCCGTTAGGTGTTGGCTATAGGGAACCTGCGGAATTCCTCTCCAGGCAATTTAAACCTTAAACAATCTGATTATGAAATGGTTGTATAGCTATGGAAAATTATGCGATCACGATAAGCAAGGATAAAGAGGTACACCATTTTGAGGTAGGAGAATTTATGCACCAGGTGGAGGACAAATGCAAATTCCGGGTATTTGAGAACGGTGCGTATGTCGCGAGCTTCACACCGGACGATCACGATTTTTTGCATATCTGCGAAAACCCCGGCAAGGTGAATGAAGAACTCCTTCACTTGCTGGCCGATAAAATAGAGGCACATCACCCGCATGGTGTTAATGATAATATTAGAAAACTAAAGCAATGAGAAGCATTTGGACAGGTTCTATTGGGTTTGGCCTGGTAAGCATACCCATCAAATTATTTTCGGCGGTACAGGAAACCCGGCTTGACCTGGATATGCTGGATAGTAGAGACCATGCGCATATAAAATTCCAACGGGTAAACGAAAATACCAAAAAGGAAGTCCCCTACGATAAGATCGTGAAGGGTTACAAATACAATGATGACTATGTGATCATTGAAGATGCCGACTTTGAGGCGGCGGCACCGGAGAAATCCAAGGTTATAGAGATCGAAAGCTTTGTGGATGTCACGTCAGTTAACCCGATGTATTATGAGACATCTTACTATACAGAACCTGCAACTAAAAATAACAAAGCTTACGCCTTGTTGCTGGAAGCGTTGAAGAAGTCGGGTAAAGCAGGACTAGCGCGTTTTGTGTTGCGCAGTACCGAAAGTTTATGTATCGTACACCCGGTAGAGAAAGATATTGTGGTTACCCGTATCCGGTTCGCCCAGCAGATCCGTGACCAGGAAGAACTTAAACTGGATGATAAAATTTCTGTCAGCGATAAAGAGTTGAAAATGGGTTTGGCATTGATCGAGCAATATGCCGAGCCGTTGGATTTATCGAAGTATAAAGATGAATATCATACAGAATTGATGAACATTATTGAGCAAAAGGCGAAAGGCAAACGCCCGACTATAAAAAAATTGAAACCGAAAGCGGCAAAAAACGATGACCTGTACGATCAGTTAATGAGCAGTTTAACCGCTAAAAAAGGAGCCTGATATGATTAACCCCGTACAAACCAGCATTCCCCAGGCAGATGGCTACGACCGATATATTATTATCGAACCTCTCCTTGAAAACGATGGAAAACAAGGCATGAGGAGCACCGGTGTTTTTGAAATTTATAAGGACGCTTTAGGAGATGACACGCATTTATTTACCTGGCCTGCCAAATTACATGAAGATCATGAGACGCTTCCGGACGAGCAAAATCCGGATTATCTTGGAAAATTTGTATTTGAGCAGGGCAGTGTTAAGCATTTTGAAGGCCAGGTATTAAACGTCGCCGAACAAGCATACCTCGCTGTGTTCATCGAATCCTATCAGGAGCCGGATATTTGAACAGTTAAACCTTAATGCCGGTTAAGCAGGTAGCCGACCACAACACCCAGGATAATGGCAATCACCAGCAGTGTCCAGTTTGTACCTGTTTTATTTTCCAAGCTGGAAACCTGCGCCTTATAAGCACTGATCTGCTCATGGAGCACGGCGACTTTTTCTGTTTGCAACTGCAGGCCGCCGTTGAGCTGGCTGTTCAGTAAGGCTATCTTTTCCTGGTACACCTTTTCCAGATCGCCGGCAGTTTTAACGCGAAGTTCTTCATTAGCCTTCAGCTTTTCATTCAAATTATCGATCTCTTTGCGATAATTGGCGTCGAGCTGGGCTTTGACGGAATCTATCAATTTGGCCCGGGAATTTTGCAATTCCTCAACCGTATGATTGTAGGTATCATTGAAAAACTGGCCCAGCTCAGAGGGCGTAATAAAAGACTTGTCGGCAACTTTTTGCAGCAGGGTCACATCATCTTTGTGGCCGATGGCTGTAATAAATAAAGATTCCAGGCCGACCGCCTTTTCTGCCAAATTCAATTTGTTAAAAATATCCAGGTTCTCACCCCCGCCACGCGAGATGGCGATCAGACCGTAATGCTCGGCATTCAGCCGGTCCATTGCCGCCAGGATTTCCTGCTCCGAGCTCAGGTTTACCCGGTGAAAGCTCAGGTTATAAAATCCGATAGATTCCCGCAGTTGGTGTTTAATGTCGCTATCAATAATACCGGATTTTCCGATGATGATGCCGATTTTGAAAGTTTGTTCCGTGATGATATTTTCCTTCAGCCAGCTATAAACATCCCGGTAACCCGCATTGGCTTTCGCCTGCATGAGTTCAATCTTTTTGATCTCCTCATCCGAATACTTGTTTTGCGTTTGTTCCACCAAATCTGTAACCGTCAGCTGGATCTGGATACTGCCGGATGCATTAACAATACGCCTTGTAATAAAACCCGTAACGGTTACCGTTTTATTGGGTTGAAGCTCATTGCGGATCAGCGGCGGCACCAATATGGTGATCGCGGTTTCCGAGGATTCGTCCCGGAAAGTGTCATAATAATAACCACTGTAAACGGAATTTTTTCCGGGAATGTAAACACCTTTTAGTTGAATGATCCGCCTGGCCTGATTAACGGAAATCGAATTATTGAATAAGTTCAATACGGCGGCTGGTGAATAAGTGATCAGTTGCGAACCTTCAGTTTCCATTGCGGCTAAATTACGAACAAAAACACTTAATAGCGGTTGTTCTGGTATGACAAAGCACAACACTTTTCCCGGCGAGCAACCTGAAATGCCGCTACCGGGCAAACAGCCGGAGATTGAGCGGCCCACCGATCCGGAAGAACCAGCAATTCCTGAAGAAGACCCGCCGCGTGAACCGGAAGAATTACCTCCGGGCGTTCACCCGCCCGAAGAGCAACCGCGCAATCCCGACGGTACCACTGATCCCCAATCATGAAGATCGCCTCTTATAATATCAACGGCATCAATGGCCGCCTGGAAAACCTATTGCGCTGGCTCAAGGAAACCGGGCCGGACGTCGTATGCTTACAGGAACTTAAATGTGAGGATCATAAATTCCCCAAACAAGCGCTACTTGAGGCGGGTTATCACGCGATCTGGCAGGGGCAAAAAAGCTGGAACGGGGTGGCGATATTATCGCGCTATGGCCAGATTCAGGAAACGCGGCGCGGACTGGATGGCGACCCGGATGATAAGCACAGCCGTTTCCTGGAAGCTTTCATTAACGGCATAGTGATCGGCTGTTTGTACCTGCCTAACGGAAATCCCTTTCCCGGCCCCAAGTTCGATTACAAGTTAAAATGGATCAAGCGGCTGAATGCACATGGCAGGAAATTGCAGGGTTTCGGTTTACCGGTGGCGCTGATTGGTGATTACAACATTATGCCCACCGAGCTGGATACTTACAAACCGGAGAAATATGTACATAATGCATTGTTCCGCCCGGAAGCCCGCAAGCTTTGGCGGGAACTGCTTAAAACAGGCTGGACAGATGCCATCCGCACGCTATTTCCTGATGAACGCATTTATACTTTCTGGGATTATCTCCGGAATGCATACGGCCGGAACGCCGGTTTACGCCTGGATCTTTTTCTGCTTGATCCGATGTTGGCGCAGCGATTACAATCGGCAGGCGTAGATAACGAGGTGCGCGGCTGGGAGCATTCCAGCGATCATGCGCCCGTATGGATTCAGCTAAAGGAAATTTAATCATGTCTGATCAGCCCAGTTACCTTAACTTCGATAGCAGCAAATATGCCTGGTACCCTGGAACCGATTACCGGGCGCATCCTGAACAATACCAGGTTGGTAAAGGTGAACAAGGCGTGCTGATCTGTGAGCCTTACAAAAGTGAGATCGGCCCATACTGGCGGTTTAAAACAGAAGCCATTGCCAAAGAAAGCAGTGCCAAAATTTACGAGCTGTTCTTGAAGTACCTCGCTGAAGACGATTTTGTTGGCGCTGATATGGCCCGCAAATATTTACAGATGGGCTTTACCCGTGCCCGTCGGTATGCCAATTACAAGGGAGGCAAAAAATATGATCAGGAACACCATTATCAGCAATTAGAAAAAGGCACCGGAGAAGTCGAAAAAGCCAGAGCAGCGGCCGTCTTTTTCAGCAGCTGGAAAACCGCTGAAGCCAACGAACAATATAGCCGGTTAAAAAAACAGTGGAAACATGAAAGGGGTTAAGAAAGTAAATCTGCCCGAAAAGATTTGCGCCACCTGCGGAAAGCTTTTTAGCTGACGCAAAAAAGTGGGAAAAAGTTTGGGACGAAGTTAAATTTTGCTCGGATAGATGCAGGCGCTGCAAATAGTTTTTCAGCCTTCAAATCCTTTCCCAATGCCTTTAAGGCAAAAGCTTTACTTGCGCAAAGCCTTCATTATACTACCAGCAACTAAACCACCTAATGTGTACCAGGCAACGGTCAAAAATTTTGTTTTACCTGTCCGCGTTACCGGTGCGTCGCTCAGGCCCATTGGCTTAGTGAGTGTTAAAGCGCCAAAACCTGCCGCAAAACCGGTAATCGCACCGATGTAAGGCAGTTGTTTTCGTTTACCGGTACCGATCAAACTATAATAGGCCGCATTACTGAGCAGGTCAGCAGCCATCGTGATCGTAAATAAAGTATTTCCGGTAGTCGGTGTAATGCCTGCTTTCTCTAAGGATTTGGTGATGGCTTCTTCGCCCACCAAATCGACGCGCGGCGCTAGGTGATCAAATTGTTTGACCGCCTGGTGCAGGATATTTAATGCGCCAGCTCCGGCGATCCCGCCTATGATGCTGCTTGTTATTTTTTTCATGCTATTTGAATGTAGCCTGCGCCTTTTTTAAAGTTTTTTCAAGGTCTATACCTTCGCCCAATACGCCATGAAATAAATCGCCTGTTTCTTTGAGGCGGTCAAGTGCGTTGTGAATATTGAAGTGCTGGATGGTCAGCCCCGGTTTCACTTCATCCCAGCTCAGTGGCATAGAAACTGTCGCGCCGGGTTTTGGCCGCAGTGAATAAGGGCCGGCAATTGTAGCACCAGGGCGGTTCTGTAAAAAGTCGAGGTACATTTTACCTTTACGCGCAGCAATGCTCCGCTCCAGGCTGGTAAAATCAGGGATCTGTTCATGCACGTGCTTGACAATAATATTGGCAAAGATCTGCGATTGCTGGTAACTGTATTTCCCGCCCAGTGGGATATAGATGTGCATTCCTGTGGAACCCGAGGTTTTCGGATAGCTGGGTACATCAATGGCATCCAGTACATCTTTTGTTATTCTTGCCGCTTCTACCACCTGGTCATAAGTGTGTTTATCCGGGTCCAGATCGATCACGCAGTAATCCGGGTTATCCGGCGTTTCTGCACGGCTGAACCAGGGATTGATCTCGATGCAACCCAAAGCGTTCATCCATAACAAACTGGCCTCATCGGTAGCTACCAGATATTTCGTGACTTTACCTTCATCGGTTACATGATCGAAGGTTTTGGCCCAGTCCGGCGCTTTATCGGTTACGTTCTTCTGATAAAAGCTTTGGCCATGTATTCCGCCCGGAAAACGGTTCAGCGACATCGGCCGGTCTTTCAGGTATGGCATCATAAATTCGCCCACCTTATAATAATAGTTGAGCATGTCACCTTTAGTGATCTTGTCTTCCGGCCAGTAAAGTTTGGTCACATGGTTGAACTTGAGCTCATGCCCGCAAACCTTTTTTGTCTGCGTATCTTCCGTCGGATTCAGGAGTGTTTTTCGGTCAGTATGTTTAACCGGTTCAAGTATCAGTTCGCTGTGTTTGCTCTGGCTTTTACCGTTGAGCTTTGAAGTGGCCTCCGGTTTATTTTCGGTAGCGGATTCTGCCTCAGCCACCGTTGCATCCGTGTCCGCTGGCGTTTCTAAAATCACATCTTTAGCTTTTTTATCCGCACGCATACCCTTAAAGGAGGCCTGACGGAATACACCATCACTGGTTACTTCTGCAAAGGACACTTCGCAAACCAGTTCTGGTTTTAGCCAGGTCGGTTTGGCACCCATGCGTTTAGGTCGGAACCGGGTGGGTTTATCGACATCCACTTCATAATCAAACGGGCTTTTTTTACTAATGAGCGGCGTAAATTGTACCATCATTTCTTTTTGAAGTTTATCAGAAAAACCGGTACCGACTTTGCCTACAAATTGCAGGTTGTCTTTGCCGTCGTACACACCGAGCACCAGGGCGCTGAACGATTTGGCTGTGCCTTCATTTTTGGTGAAACCGGCGATGACTACTTCCTGCCTGCGCTGTACTTTGACCTTCAGCCATTCTTTGCTGCGCAGGTCGGAAGTATATACGCTGTCCGCTTTTTTGGCGATGATCCCCTCGAGACCCATTCTTTCCGCTGCGGCGAAGAAGTCGATGCCGTTGGCGTCGAACACTTTGCTTTGGCGGATGTGGTCATTATCAGTGGGCAGTATTTCTTTCAGGATCGCCTGCCTTTCACCCAGCGGCAGGCCCATCAGGTTTTTGCCCTTGTACCACAGAATATCGAAAATATAAAAAACCAGGTTACCGTCCGCTTCGCTGCGCCAGTTCTGCATGGCACCAAAATCGGATATCCCTTTTTCGTTCAGCACCAGCAACTCGCCATCCAAAACTGCGTTCATGCCCCACTTTTTAAGGGCATCATTGATCGGGTAATATTTCTCAAAAGGAAGGTTGTTACGTGATATCAGCGATACCTCATCTTGCTGGATATTGGCGATAGCGCGGTAGCCGTCCCACTTTACTTCAAACAACCATCCTGGTTCGTCAAAAGGTTCATCCACTAAAGTAGCTTTCATCGGTTTGATGTTCGCCGGCACTTTCGATTTGGGTGCTGCCTTTAATAGCTTCTTTACATCGACTTCTACAGGTTCGTTGGCCGCAACTTCTTCAGCCAGTTCTTCATCCGGCATCACGTCCTCTTCATGGCCGTGATGCCAAACTTTCTCACTGGTTTTGGCCATCTGGTCTATGGTTTTGCCGGAAAGTACTGATTTATCCTTTTTGGTGATATCGTCGCTGGTCGCATAATCATCTTTATGCTTGATCATCAGCCATCCATTCTCACCCATCCCATGAGTCTTTACCATCGCAAATTCACCATTTAATTTTTCACCGTGAAGTTTGATCTTTAACTGACCAGATGCCAATTGTTTTAGCAGGTGTTTTTCCTGCGCTTTTTTACCCTTAATCGGCTCGATAGGTTCATAGGTACCTTCGTCCCAAACGATGACTGTCCCGCCGCCATATTCTCCCTTAGGGATAATCCCTTCAAAATTCAGGTAATCGAAGGGGTGATCTTCCACCATCATGGCCAGGTGTTTGACTTTCGGGTCCAATGACGGCCCTTTCGGTATAGCCCAGCTTTTCAGAACGCCGTCCATTTCCAGCCGGAAATCATAATGAAGCCTGGAGGCATCATGTTTCTGTACCACAAAGATCAGGTGGTCTTTGTCTTTACTTTTCCCGGCTTTGGGTTCAGCGGTCTTTTTAAAATCCCGCTTCTTGGCGTATTCAGTCAGGCCCATATTTACTTATTTAGTTCCCGCGTTAGATCCTGCGAGGCCATTAGCTATTTATTCGAATTTTGCTTCAATCGCTTGTTTGATGGATACGAAAACACCTTGATCCAGCGGCTCGCCGCTCATCTGCTTCCACTTCTCAGGATGCTCCAGTTCAGCGATAATCTTGGTATCATGTGCAACGGTGAAGCTTCCATCCTTTGCTTTCACTTCAAAACTGTTCATGCCGCCATGATGGTACGCATGGGCATAAAAACTTGATGGTGATTTGTCTTTATCCTCCAGCCGCTGGATATGACCTGCAACCTGTGATTGTTCTTCGTCATCCAGAAAATCCCCAAGATACACCCAATCGTATTTATTGTCCTGCTTATGGGCAAATGATCCGATCGCGGTCGTATCACCGGGATTATCTTCAGCGTATTCACCGGCCGGGTCATTATGGCGCGTGGCCAACAGTTGATAAACGCCGGTATAAACATGGTTGCCTTCTTCCTGATAGGTTACCGGCTCAATCTCGACGTACAATTTCGTTCCGTCCGAGCGCGAGAGCTCGAGTGATGATGTAGCAATGAACATGTTGTTGATTGTTAAGTACTAATAAGACAACGCACCGTTGCCTTTGTTTGACATATTGCGAAACTCAAAGCTCTACAGACGTGTTGCACTGAAAGAAACAAAGGATCAATTCCGTGTCGATAAAAAATACTTGGAGCAGCCGGGTCATAGAAACCAGATAGGTATTTGAGATTAAGTATCATATCTATATACCCAATGA
Organism: Mucilaginibacter aquaedulcis; assembly: GCF_030409325.1. GTDB lineage: Bacteria > Bacteroidota > Bacteroidia > Sphingobacteriales > Sphingobacteriaceae > Mucilaginibacter > Mucilaginibacter aquaedulcis. The sequence continues at coordinate 165,934 of NZ_JAUFPR010000008.1, read as the reverse complement.
CATGAAAGCCACTCAAATTAACACCACAGAACTGATAAAAAATATCGACAAACAATTGAAAGCTATTCTTAGAAAAGACATCCGGAAAATTGATAACGGTAACGTACGATGCGCTGCCTTCCTGCAGTTGATTGCAGCTTAATTAACAAAATAGTTTATATACTTATCACCTACCTAAGATTGAAAGCGTTCGGTATGCGAACGCTTTTGTTGTTTTACTGTTTTCGGTGTTCGAAACCATTTGTTACCAAATAAAAACAAATGGTTAGTATTTTTTAACTTGAAAAACTGGTCATTATTGGCGTCGACCTTGACCTAAAGTGTTTTAAAAGGCTGAAATCCAAGATTTGGCTTTTGATAAGTTTACATATCATCGGACCGTATTGTATCTCCCGATGAAAATTGTTTTTTGATGGTAGGATAAACCAGATAGGCAGCCTTTGTTTAAAATCCCGTCCCCCTGCTACGACATCACTAGGCCAATGGGCGTTGTCGTAAACTCTCCATATGGCCGTTGGTGTTGCAATTATCCTGCAATGCTGAAATATCGCCATTTCCTGTTTTAAGAATTTGGCAGCGACAAACGCGTATCAGTATGCCCGGACGAAAAAAATAATTATCCTTATGCCTTCGGCCTTTGCGCTTACTAAGTTTTAACTGTAAAAGTAGAAACCGACAAGCATCTTCATAATCTAAAAATCGATAAACATCCTCGTTATTCAACATTTTGTAAATCAAATACAATTATGTTAAAACCTAAAGAACATTTGTTTGTTACTAAATAAATTAGCAAGTAAATGATACCAAGCAACGATAACGAGGAAAAACTTTTTCGGGGAGACGAAAACCTCAGCAGCGATAACGATAAAGGTTCAAATACCATCAAAAATCCTGATAACTGGACTACTGGTGACGAAAAGATGACCGGTGCCCAGCATTCCTATCTAACAACGCTAAGCACGGAAGCCGGTGAAGAATTCGATGAGAATCTGACCAAAGCCGAAGCATCCAAACGCATCGAGGAATTACAGCACAAAACCGGACGTGGTTTGGAAAATGATTGATTTACCTCCAAAACAAATTCACACTTTCTAAAACCTTCCAAAAAACAAAAGCAGTCATCATGGTTGCTTTTGTTTAATAATATCCCGCCCGGGCATCATTATCCTGCGACGTGCGAAACAATGTATAAAGCAGTCAGCAGAAAATACTGCCAAAGCAAAAAATAGCTGAAATGGTACAATTACGGCGAGAAATGCTAAAAAGGTCTAAAATAAGCAATGGTATACATAAGTGCCATATTTTAGAAAGTTTGAGGTTTTGAGTAAAGCAGCTCTAACCGAGATAAGAACTGCTTATACCTAATACATAAGGCCTTTTATGTATCATACACGTAACCTTCAGATTTGACAATCTTCCTACGCTACCTAACAATATCAAAACAATTAGGATCCTTGATTGTCCCATATATAGATATTTAAAGAACCTGCTGTTTTTTGGCCGGTCAGCGCAACTTAATCATGAACGCGCTGCCTTTCCAGGTGAAGTCCAGGCCACAGTGAAAAAATCCTCTCTGTTTATTTCAATAATCTAACCACACCCGACTATATCTGGTGTCAGGTAAATTCTGCTCCTATTTTTAATTCATTTTTATGTTGATCATTTTCTCATTTTTTATTGGCCACTGGTTTCTGTCTTTATTTTTTCAAACATTCTTCCAGCACCGCTACGCTTCGCACCGCATGTTCACCACGAATAGATTTTGGGAAGGGGTATTTTATATTTTAGCATACCTGTTTGAAGGGGCTTCATTTTTAAACCCGAGAGCTTATGCTTTAATGCACCGTGCACATCATGCCTACAGCGATACGGAGAAGGATCCGCACTCTCCTCATTTTTTCGTGGATATTTATCAGATGATGAAATCCACGATCGCCACTTTTAGAGACTATCTTCAGCGTGTAAAAGATCCCGAAGTACAGTTTGCCGGACATTACCCCGAATGGCCACTGATCGACCGTATGGGCTCCTCAATTTTATCTCGTTTGCTGTTCGGCGCAGCTTATACCACATTTTATGTCTTCTTCGCTACTCACTGGTGGTTATTTCTGCTCTTGCCTGTTCACTTTATGATGGGCCCCATACATGGGGCCATTGTAAACTGGTGCGGTCATAAATATGGTTATACTAATTTTGACAATAAGGACCAATCGAAAAACACAACACCATTCGATTTTTTGATGCTGGGTGAGCTTTTTCAGAACAATCATCATAAACATCCCAACAATGCGAATTTCGGTAACCGCTGGTTCGAGATAGATCCGGTTTACCCCCTATTGAAAGTGATGCACTGGTTGCGCATAATTCAACTGAGGAAAACATATTAAACTCTAAAATAAACATTAACTAATAGCACTATGAGTAAAGACAAAGGCGGCAAAAACATTAAAAAGACAGCGGCCACAGATGGAAAAAAGGCAACATCAGATTATCAAGCGGGTAAGAAAACTGTATCGAAAGACGATGTATCTATTAACAAAAAGAAATAATCATGAATAACCCGACAATTGAATACCAGGCCAAGATGTATGTCTACGACCTGAAAAACTGCGCCAGTGAATTTGGCTTTAAAGCTGATGAGTACTGGGAAGTAGGCATGGCCAGCCGCGAAGAAAAATCAGCGATCGAAAAGCAATATGCTCCGACGCTGTCGGCAAGTGTATTGCCAGAAATGCTTTGCGAAATGTTGCGCGTTGTCAGATATAAACTAACCCAACAATTGGTGGGGTCGGGAAAGCCTATCGACCTGGCCACGATCCGTCAGCAACATTTGCAGTATCTGGTAGCTTATAGCCCAAATCGGGTCAGGCGATAATCGAAATGAAAGATAAGATAACGCTAGGATGCGCTATATTAATTACATGTTGTTTTCCAGTAGTTGCAATTGCCCAGGATGCATCCAATATGATCCCCAAACAGAGTGCGGTAAAAGATACGTCACGCCAGAAAGATCTGATTGATATCGCAAAAAATCTGTTCAGTATTAATCCGAAGGAACCAAGAGTACAGCGGGAAAAGAAAATCTATTTTTCAATTCTTCCCGTTCCGGGCACAGTACCCGGTGGTGCAGGAAAGGCATTGATCACCAGCACTACGGCCGGAACTTACCTTGGACCGACAAGCACCACAAACTTATCCAGCGCTAACTTCGCGCCGTACTGGAACCTGAAAAGTCGTTTTGGCCTTCCTTTGCGTTCTAGTATCTGGCTGAAAGATAATACGTGGAATATTCAGGGGGATATTCGCTTTCTGGTCTATCCGCAATATACCTGGGGCTTGGGCAGTAAGAACGCGGCCAGCGAGAAGACGTTGGTTGACTACAACTATATCCGCTTTTATCAGAGCGCGCTCAAACAAATCAAACCCTATTTTTTTGTAGGTGGTGGTTACAATATTGATTACAGGAACAGCATAAAAAGTGATGATCGTGGGATCGAACTGAAGAAATTTACAGGCTATGCCTATGGCACCAGTGGAAATTCTGTTTCATCGGGTATAAACCTGAGCCTTCTGTACGATACACGCAATAATTCCATTAACCCGATGCCGGGATCGTATGTTAACGTCGTTTACCGCATTAACCCGAAGTTTTTGGGGAGTAATGAAAACTGGAATTCTGTGTATATTGACGTCAGAAAATACCTTCCGCTGAACCCGGTCAACAAAAACCAACAAAACACCCTGGCCTTCTGGTCATATTACTGGACCGTCTTCAACAGTAATGCGCCGTATCTCGACCTGCCGAGTATTGGTTGGGATCCCTACAATCGCTCCGGCGAGGGCATGGACCAGAATCGTTACCGCGGAAAATCCTTGTTTTATCTGGAAAGTGAATACCGGAGGGATATCACGGCCAACGGCTTATTGGGTTTCGTTCTCTTTGCCGATGTCAATACCGTTAGCGGTTCGGGCACTTTTTTTAAGTCCTGGCACCCTGCGGCCGGTACCGGGCTCCGTGTAAAATTCAATAAAGGCTCTAATACCAATATTGGCATCGATTACGCTTTCAGCAAAGGGTATAATGCCATTGTATTAAATATAGGGGAGGCATTTTAAAATTCGTGGAAGCAGGCGCTATCGTGATTTTGAAATTCTCCACTCTAAACAAGATTTAATGGCCGGATCCATTTGATGGCACCATACTTGATTATATATAGGAAAAACCTATGAGCACGATCAAGACTTTTTTATTAGGTGCAGCAACAGCTTACGCTGTCTACTTCATCACCAGGAAACGAGTGGACGACACATCTATACTGGACGACTTGCTGGACAATCCCTCCTTATTTTTGAACAAGGCAAAGGATTATGCAATGGCGGAAGTGATGAAAACCATAAAAGAAAAATTAAACTGATTTTGTGGAAATCAAACAATTCAAGAGCCTGCCGTTTTATTTAAAACTGGCCGCCGTGCTATTCAGCCTGATTGCACTGGTATGGATCGTAATCATCGCGAAAGAAATCCTTTCGCCATTGATCTTTTCCTGCCTGTTTTCCATTTTATTACTCCCTTTCGCTGATTTCTTAGAAAACAAGCTCCGGATACCTCGAAGTGCGGCTTCCATGATAGCTGTGATAAGTATGTTGGCTTGTATTGGCGGTTTACTTTACGTCATCGGCTCACAGGTTTCAGACCTGGCGAGCGACTGGCCGCAATTCCAGGATCAGCTGCATAAAACGCAAAATGACCTCATGGAGTGGGTCGGGTCGAGTTTCCATATCACCAGGCACAAGCAGCTTACTTTTGTAACCAATACGACTAACAAAGTGGTTGCTTCCGGCGGATCGGTCGTGGGTGCTACGCTTTTGTCCTTATCGGGAATGCTTTTGTTTTTAGTCTTTACTTTTATTTATACCTTTTTCTTTTTGCTTTACCGTAAACTGATCATGCGGTTTCTCGAGTCTGTTTTCGAAGAAGACAATAAAAAAATTGTCCATGATATCATCGAAAAGGTGAAGTTTATGATCCGAAAATATATCACTGGTCTGCTGATCGAAATGTTAATAGTAGCTATCGTGGTCAGTGGCACCTTTATGATCCTGGGGGTCAAGTACGCAATCTTATTAGGCTTGATCACCGGCTTGTTCAACATTATTCCTTATATCGGTATATTTACGGCCTTGGTTTTGAGCGCTGCCGTTACTTTCGCTACTTCACCGGAACAAATAACAGTTATTTATGTCATCATCACACTGGTAATTATACACTTGATAGACAGTAATATATTATTGCCGCTAATCGTGGGTTCTAAGGTTAGGATCAATGCGCTTATCACTGTTTTGGGAGTAATCATTGGAGAAATGGTTTGGGGCATCCCCGGAATGTTTTTATCGATACCGGTAATCGCTGTCCTGAAAATAATCTTTGATCGGGTTGAAAGCCTCAAAGCCTGGGGCATCATACTTGGCGATGAGGAACCTAAACAAAACCGGCTGGCTAAAAAGCTAACCATCAAGAAAAAAATAGTCGCAACATAACCTATTTAAGTTCCGTGCAATAGCAAAAACAAAGGCCGTTATCGTAATTTGATGACGGCCTTCGTTTTAATCACACATCCAATCGGCTTTTCTATTCGCTGAACGAAATAGGTATTAACGCTGGATCATTACCAATACTAATCATAAAGTCATAGACGAAGCTTTAAGTTTTTGCATGCAATGGAAAGGCCATCGGAAGGAATTCAAAAATCACCTATTTTACTATTGATCAGAATTTAGTTATGGGGGTAAAAGTTAATCAACCCTCAAGTATCCATCGGATCAAAAAAAAAAGCATTCCTCTTTTTGAAGGAATGCTTTTCACGAATATGTATTGACTTGTTAAACTACCTTTACATTGATCGCATTTGGCCCCTTACGGCCCTCTTCTACATCATAGACTACCTGATCGTTATCACGGATCTCATCGATTAGCCCTGTAGCGTGAACGAATATTTCGCTCCTGTTGTCATTTTGTGAAATAAACCCAAAGCCTTTTTCGGCATTAAAAAATTTCACTGTTCCTTCTTTTTGCATTATATTTTTTTAATAAGTTAGTAATGTACGAATTAAATCTGGCATTAGATCAATCCAGACCATTATTACCATAAAAGATGTATGTCCTGGACCATCTCCTGTACCAACCAACAGTATGTGACGGCCAAATTACTTTATCAAAGTGCTCAGTTTGGTTTAGTTTATTACGAAAAAGGATAATAACTTCCATTACCCTTTTTGATAAGTTTAGTTACCGCAACAATTTATTCGCCCCCAGTCAGATGCAGATGTTCCAGCAAGTCAATAATTCCAACTGCTTATTGATGTTTTAATTCTCTGGACAATGTTTTTAGGTTTTCTATGCTTTTTGAGATTTTTGCGACTTTCCGGTAATGTAAAGCATAACTTATATTAATCCGAGCCGAACGTATGAACAATGTCATCTTTGCTACATGAGTAAGTATAAATGTAAATTTATTAGTCTGATAACCTAATCACTGATAATCTCGCAGGCTGTAATCACCTTGGGGCTCCCAAGACGCATTTCGATAATATATATTTATCGATAGCAATTAGTGCGGAGCTCAAATGAAGCTATTTTGTCATGCGTGTTGGGCAACGCGGAGTAAGTAGCAAGTTTTTATTTTGATGCCGAAACACGCCTGGATCGAATATGGCGATAATTTCCATACCCGGGCCGCTTGGATTAAGTTCTTTGGAAATATTAGTGTTTGTTTATTAAGTCGATGCAGTATTCTTTATTGTCAAATAAAGATTGAAAACACTCTTAGGGTTTGCGCGTTGTCAACTTAACGATATCAATTTCATCACTTTGATTTATAAAGTTAGCTCACTTTTATGCTCGATAATCCCGCTTCATTTATACTAATCAGCATTCTAAGATAATCGGAAAAACCTAACCTATAGAAATAATGCGCGAAAACAAAAAAGTACTGATTTCCGGTGCAAGTATTGCCGGTCCTACATTGGCATTTTGGCTGGTTAACTAAGGTTTTGATGTCACAATTGTGGAACGTTCAAAATCATTGAGAATGGGTGGCCAAAATCTTGATGTCAGAGGCGCTGGTCGCGCTATCGTAAAAATGATGAAAATAGAAGAAGAGATTCTGGATGCAAATACTGGGGAGATCGGCCTTCAGTTTGTGAATAGCAACAATCAAATAAAGGCCACCTTTCCGAGTGATGGTGCCGGCAGCTTCACGAGCGAAGCAGAAATACTGCGCGGCGACTTAGTTAAGATTCTATACAACCATACGAAAGATGATGTTGACTACATTTTTGGTAAGTATATAACAGCAATTGACCAGGATGATGACCATGTGAATATAACATTTAGCGATGGTAAAAAAGCAGTTTATGATTTGCTGATTGCCGCCGACGGTGTTCGGTCAAGCACGCGAACTTTGCTTTTTGGGGATGAGCCTGAAGTTAAATTTATCGGTCTATATAATGCCTGGTATACCATCCCTAAAAAAGAAACGGATACCCAGTGGGCTCGCTGGTACACGGCACTTGGGTCGAGAGTCATGTTGATCCGGCCGGATAATCATGGTACCGTTCGTGCATCGTTTAGTTTCCTATCGGATGATCCTGACATGCAAAAGTTATCTCTAGGCGAACAGAAAAAACTCCTAAAAGCAAAACTAAACGGCGCAGGGTGGGAAGAAGAACGGCTGAAGGAAGAAATTCAAAAAAACGATGATGTTTACTTCGACGGCCTTAGTCAGATTAAGGCTCCGAGATGGTTTAAGGGCCGTGCCGGGATGATCGGTGACGCAGCTTATTGTCCCACTCCTTTAACGGGTATGGGTACAACATTAGCTATTGTCGGCGCTTACTTGTTAGCGGGGGAACTGTCACAACATATCAAACATACAGATGCCTTTCTGGCCTACGAAAAAAGAATGCGTCCCTTTGTTAAAAAAGTTCAAAGCCTTCCGCCTGGCGTGCCGTGGCTTGCCCATCCAAAAACTAAATTTGGTGTAGCTATAGTTAATGCGGTAGCCGGAATATTAGCGAGCAGTATCATTGGAAAGATCAGCAAACTATTTGGTGACAAAGCGAAAGATGCGACAAACGATGAAATTGACCTGCCTGATTATAAATCAGCCTTAAAAGAGATGCCTAATCGGCAACTGCTATTTTTTCAAGCTTAGCCTTATCTTATAATTATTTGTCCTTCTTTGTTTCTTTCACACAATTAGGCACTGTCTTACCATCTTTCTTCTTCATTCCAGCTTTTTTGTATCCAGACCAGCAGGGGTCTTTCTTTTCTTTCGTTGCCATAATCGTATTTTGTAATTAAATGTTCAACAATCGCGCCACAAAGCAAACGTGGATGTACGATTACATCAAAACAATTCAATCAAATAATGAACATCAATTTACAGCTACGCACTGTCATCCAATAGCGAGCTCTCAATTTTTTCGGTAGCTTTTTGAACAAATACTTTTGAGGAATGAGCTCTTTATAATCAATAATATTTAGACAACGTCTGCGTAGTAGATTTAGGCAAATTTTACAACTTCAGGCTCGCGCTTTCCCGGACGAGTGTTTTTTTGGCAATGCTTAGCATCCAGGAAAGCAAGGTTTTTTCCTGTTCATCAAGCAGGTCGACTGTAGTCCATATCTGTACAAATGATTTTTCCAGAATTATTTCAGCAATTGATTTTTGACAGATACGTATGATCGCTATCTACGAAACCGGAGCATACTGGTCGTATAGCACTTTAGGCGCCGGCCTTGCTTTGAGAGCGGATTAGTTTGACCATATTAGCATCTGAAAATTTGGTGCAGGTTTTCATTTATTGGGCGGGGGCACCTTATACTGTGCATATTTAGTGCCAGCTGAGTTTAGTGTTAAGCGGTAATACGCCTAAACATGCATTTTACGGATGTAACTATTTCAACGGTGGATTGTTGTTCTTGCGCTTAGTTCAATATCAGCGTAACATGAAAAAAGAAAAAAACACAGCGGCGAGTGAAAAAACAGGCTTAAAATCTTCATTAGATCTCACCAAAACTCGGGGCGATCAAATTGCCATAGGCGTTATCAATGTTTTAGGCAGTATAAGTTTTCTCATAAGCTGCCTCGCATTCTTTTTCTTGTGGATCAGTTGGAACGCAAGGTTGCTTGGTCTAAGGCCCTTTGATCCCTTTCCGTTCCCGATACTGGAAATGCTGGTTTCCCTGTTTGCGATCATATTGTCGGTATCAGTACTGATCAATCAGAACCGCCAGGGCAGAATTGAAAAGATCAGACAGCAAGTGGAGTTTGAGGTCAATATTAAAGCGGAAGAGGAAATTACCAAAATGCTCACGATGCTACATGAAATACACCAAAAATTGGGTATCAGCAGCGATACCGACCAAGAGCTGGAAGAGATGAAAAAAAATACCGACCTTAAAAAGCTCCGGCAGCGCATCGATCAAAAGGAGTAGAAAACTAACCCCACAGTAAAAGTATTGTCAATTTCCTTGTCAGTTCATAAACGATGCGAATTAGATGATTCCAGTCTACTGCTCCCATTCCGGAATTAACTGAGGATTCTTCTTGTTTACTTTCTGAGAGCTGAATATAAACGCATTGAAGAGCGTTTGCCGTTTCATCTGTAGTTGCTTAAAAAATTTATGTTTAACGGTTAATTTTCATTAAGGCAGCGCTTCAAAAAGCTAAGATTTTGTAGTGCATCACCTGCCGTATTGTTAAAATAACAATAAACAGTTTTCTTTTCTTCTTGCCAGTCACGGATACAGGAAGCATATTCAGAAATAAACGCATCGGTATAACTTCCTTTGTAATTTCCGCTCGGCCCATGAAAGCGGAGATAAACAAAATTATCAGCTGTAAGTTCCATTGGCGTTAATGATTTGGGCATATCCTGAAGCACCATTGCGATCCCATTGGTGTTAAGCAGATCATAAACTGAATCATTATACCAGGAGACATGCCGAAACTCGACTGCAATCCGCCAGTCATAAGCTAACAGCAAAAAAAGTAATTCAGCTAATTGAGGCAATGCACTTACTTGTAAACTTGGTGGAAACTGTATAAGCAGGCAACCTTTATTACCCTCAGCTAGTTCGATGGCCCGCATAAATTGATGGAGATTATCTGCATTGAATAAAAGACCTTTTTGATGTGTGATCTCCTGCCATAACTTAAAAGTAAACCGAAACCCTGCCGGAACTTCGGTAACCCAGCGATGAATGGTAGGTTGTCTCGGCAATTTATAAAACGAACTATTGATCTCGATACTATTTTCCCGCAGTCCATAAAAAGACAGTCTTGAAAGCGCTGCGAATTCAACAGGAAAATCACGTCTAGGCACCGGGACGATCAGGCCACTTGTTCCACCAAAAAATAAGCTTTCCTGCATTAATCTTGTTTTAATTTCGCCTCCATGCTCATCGTGGTATGCGGCACCGCGCGTAAACGTTCAGCGGGGATAAGATTTCCTGTAACGCGGCAAATACCGTAGGTTTTATTCTGAATACGTACCAGCGCGGCTTCTAACTGCTCAATAAATTTCTTTTGCCTTGCTGCCAGTTGATTAGTTTGTTCTTTTTCATAAGTGGCCGAACCATCTTCCAGTGTTTTACCTGCGATTGCAGCGTCGTCACCATTAGTATTTGAAGCGCTTAGCGTACCTGCCAGCTCATTTAATTCCTCCCGTGCAAGTTTAATTTTATATTCGATCAGGGTTCTGAATTCTTGCAGTTCGTTATCGTTGTATTTTGTTTTTGTAATTTCTTTTTCCATGATTGACAAACAGCAAATTATCCCCTTAGTTTTTGCAAACCAATAAAATCACATAGCACATGTAAATTATAATTATGGGTTGTTATTTTTCCTGGTTTTACTAAATCCTTTTTATACATGATTATTAGATAAGCTGAATATAAATAAGAAACCTTTGAACTGAATTCTATGTCTATCAACATGTACAGCCGTAGTAGTTCTGATATACACTCAAAAATTTGAATTTGGTATCCCTACCACTCACATCAGGCTTTACAGTTTGTGCTTTTTACAGATTTTACCAAAGTCTGCCAGGAAGTGAATTAAATTGAATTACGAGAAAAGAAAAAAAGAAATAATTGTAGCATATTATGCTACAGGTAAACAAAAAGCTAGAGTTGAAAGTATTTGCTACAGGTAGTATGTTACTAATAAAAGCCACATAGCGGAAGATATAAAAGCTAATGTATGGTTAGACTTATTTAACTACAATGCCGAAAAAAATTATTTGCTATCTATGACCAAACAGGAACGATTGAGAATGTCTCGGTTCGCGTAGCGCAATGGCAGTTCCGTATCAAGAAAAATAGTGCTGACAACCCCAATGATTCATTTGGAACAAAATTATTGCATGGTAGATTTTTTTGGTTGTACCCTTTGTCCTACCTCCGGTTTTTTCCCTTCCCTTCTCAAATGGCATATCTATGTTTAATTCTAATTTGAATAGCTAATAGGTTATGTTATTTAATATATGTGCGACGGAAAAGAGTGAGATTAATATATTATTTTGTAACCCCTCCTAAAAATCGGACTGCTCAAAAGACAAAGTCTAAAGATTTACCTGCCGTTCTCGACACGAATAACTTTATGGGTATTGGTTTATTCAAAGTTGACTCTGACACATCAGTTTTATTATCTTATGCAAGTAATGCAGCAAAGTATATAACAGACTGCGATGATTCAGAAAACTTAATATAAGCTACGCAAAATCCAGTAATCCAATTATTGAGGTTGGAGCCCAATACAAACAGGACTTTCGACATAGTTAATCTAAGCAGTAACCCCGATGTCAAAGAATACTTTTTTACAGAATATGTAGTAGCTAACATTCATTTTAAAAACGTCCGATTAAAGTACTTCAAAAACAGACTGATTAAATTTAGTTCAGATGGTTCTGTGTAAATCGACTTTGCAATGGATGAAAAATATGGCAAAGGCAAAGTAGATTTTACGAAAAAGAAATATACATGCTTGAACAAATTAACTAGTAAAACAAGATTTATGCATACTCATTTATGTGGGTTAAATACGATGGCCAATGCGAAAAAAAGATTGAGAAGCTTTTCAGTTCGGTCTAAAAATCCTGAACTGGAAGCGTGGGAATTAAAGCACAAGATAAGTAGCATCCAAACGGATAGTAAAAAAACACTTAAAGACTTTTAAAAAATTATTGGGGGTAGCGTTCTGGTGGAGGCACCATTCCCGGATATTTATAAGGATTTTCTCTTAGTTCTTTTGCTGTAGATCGTGTATTATCCATTGGCACCAACAAAAAAACATAAGGCATAAAAGCATAATTAGAGCTAAACAAAGGAATTGTGTTTCAAGTTCTTCAACACTTTCCATATATAAATTTACATATTATTCTAAATAATACAACGTTATATTTGGATTATGAATAAAGATTTATGTTTTATGTTTAGTAATCGGAAAAAACCTATCTCCCTATATCTTATAATTCTATCTATAATTGTTTTAGTTATATATCTACTGATTAAGGCTTATTACCTGTATAAGGAGTAAATAAAAAAAGCCCTGGAGAGTTACAAGGCTTTAAAAAGCCGATTTGACGAACAAGATTTTATTGAAGATTCATTACTAATGAGTTATGCATTAACAAAAAGAAAGAGTTTATGGTTTTGAAAATTAGTTATATAAATTCAACATCACATGTTTAGCTATCTCAAAGTCTTCATCAGTTTTAAATGGTTTAAAATTTATTGCTTTTGATTCCTCCCCTTCCACAGGAACTTCATATAAACTAAGATATTGCTTAATGTACCTCCAATGTTTTTGAAAATGGTTATATGATTTAAATTCAAACAACTTGTTTGCTATTATAATACCTTCATAAAAACCAGGTGAATTTAGCTTTGCTGTAATAACTTCTTCTTCAATACCTTTCATACTTCTCCTAATATAGTTAGTAATTGCCAATTCATTTTATTCAATAAAAAAAGGCTAAACACTCGCTGACTGACCGCTGATCAGAAAAAACATTTTAGGCTCCCTTTTTTTAGGCTGAGCGGTAAACAGCTTTAGATTTAAAATTAGCCAAAGTCAGTAACAAAAAAAGCCCGTGAGAGCGGGCTAAAAACGTAAGTAACGAACCATTGTTTTTCTGAGTAGATTATGAATTAATGTTTACGAAATCCTAATTAATCATCTAAGTTATGTTCAAAATATTCATCCATCGAAGCTAATTCTGAAATATAATATTTTTTGAATCTTAATATTTTATTTTCATCATACCACCCGCACTTGATTACTCCATCTTTAATATTGTAAACCCGCATAAAAATTCCTTCCGATTTGAGAGTAACCAATTGTCCAATTTTAAAACCACGAAAAATCATAGATAGTGATAAGATTGCAAATTTAGCTGCCAATTCTGATTTAATTCTGGAGAAAAATCAATTCCTTTAAATTAAATTCAAAATGATGAAATATAAGAGTACCTACAGTATTACCGGGAGGGTTAATCAAGCATAACTCTCACACCAGCTTAAATAAACTTATATTTTACTTCTGATTCAATTAAAAAGTTTCCATATAACAATTATTTCATAATCTTCAATAGCATTTGGTTTTTTTGCTTCTTTGCGTGCTTTATTCTCAATAACATCTAAATATTTCGCTATCTTATTTGCAACATTGTAGTTCATTTGAACATTGCTCAGTATATCCCTAATGTCAAGTATTCTGTTAACAATTTTTCCATATTATTTATTAGCTCCTTCCACTTTTAGTTAGTATCTTATCTAATGGTGATTAAGTATGTATTACCTGCATTAAATAAGAATGATGATACCGTTGAACATTCCGGTGAAGTGAAGATCACTGTAAGCTTTCAGGATAGCGATACAGATCCCATTGGAGATAATAATACAGAGGTTCATTACTAATTCTGCTTTACTTAAAACAACTTGTTTTAAGGAGAACACCCATTCTAATTCAATTTGGAAACAGGGGACAGAATTACGGGGATTTTTCAGGGTTTGAACATCAATTTGACTTTACCGAAACCAAATGCAGAACAGCACAAAGTTCTTGATTGTATAAATGGAACGAACGGTGTAACCAAAAAAAAGGTTCATATGTATTTTAGTGAGTCGCAGATTCGGTAAGAGCCTAATTTCCCAAATTATTTCAATTCTTGGTATCGTTAATGGAAAACATGTTGCTTACGTTACTCCTACATCTCAACTATCCAAGATAATTTTTCAAGATATATTAAAGCTTGTACCGGCCAAATCAATAAAGTCAGCAAATAAGACTGATTTGGTCATAACCTTGATAACCCCAGGCACGGTGTAATTCTTAACAGCAGGAAGGTTAAACAATTTTCGAGGGCGCAAGTTCAGCACCGTTATTATTGATGAGGATGCATATATACCAGACCTTGAATCTGCATGGTTAATTAGTATATGACCTACGTCAACAGATTATCAGGGTAATGCGCTGTCCATTAGCACACCAAGAGGTAAGAATTACTTTTACGCATTACTAAAACGAGGCAGTAAATAAAGAAGATTGTTATGAATCATTCTATTTTACCAGTTATGATAATCCAAACATAGCAGTTAGCGAAATTGATGAAGCAGCAGCAAAGTTACCAGAAGCAACATTTAAGCAAGAGTATTCAGCAGAACCGGGTAAATCTACTTCAAACGTGTTTGGTAATACAAAATATCATTAATACCACTATTAAGAACTATCTCAAAAAGAAACTAAAGCCACCGTTATAGATTTAGGTAAATATAATGACTACACCGTTATCACTGGATTAGATGAAGATGGCAGGATGAGTTACTTTGACAGATTCAGATTACCGTGAGCTTTAACCATCGAAAGGATTAAAGTGTTACCACAATATGTTTTAAAGACTGTATGAATGTAGTGAATACGAATATAATATAATACCATCAGGTAGCATAATCCATAACGAACAATCTGGCTTTCAAGATGATACGATCATTTCCACCTGTTTAGCCCTTCACTCATTAAAACAAGCAGCATTAGCTAATTACGCAGGTTGGATATATTAAACATAAAGCCCACTCAAATTAATGAATGGGCTTAGGCAGGGGGTTTTTAAATCAGTTAAATGATTGACCGAAAATATATATAACAATATGAATTTCAAAGAACTATATAAAAAACTACCATTAACTTGGGAGGAACGAACATTAAAAGATTATATCAAGCTATCACCAATACTAAATGATGATGAAACAGAACCTATAGATGAAGACATTGTTACAGTTAAGATGCTATTAGATTTGAATAAAAATATACATGTATTAAGCTTATTAACAGATGTATCTGTGGAGGCAATAGAAGCCCTTAAAATGGGTGAACTAACACAATTGATCAGCGTAAAGAGTTCTTATCAATGCCTCCTGTAGAAGCTAAAACCACTGTAAATACAAGCAATATGATGAACAATCATATGATATCTGGATAACATCTCAGAAGTTAAATCTAGATTTCATTGAAGCCGGATATTCTTTCAAGTGCGGTAGCTAATTTACCATTGATGGAGCGTTTTTTATTGAAAAGCCAGTTCAAGATGCATCTAAAAGCAATACCGATAGTGATAACCCATTATTGGAAAAATCGCAAAACATCCAAAACAGCTTCAACGGTAGGTGGAACTATTGGATGATAGCTCACAGTGTCGGCGATTTTACCAAACAAACATTTTGGAAGTACTGGAAGACAATGTAATGAATGTATTAACCGTGGCTACGCTGCTTAAAAAGCAATGTATTATGGAAATGAATAAGAATGGAAATTTAACTACGCGGCAGCACCCCCATTAAAGCAACTTGATGTACTTGTTGCGCTTGGTTCGGAGAAGTCGCAATTTACAACTGCATGAGGTGCAGCAGAATCTGTATGCGGAGCATTTATTGAGCGAGTATTAACAACATCAATAAAATCCCTGATTTCATAAACTCTGGTAAAATAACTAGTTTATCACTTGAAACGGATTGTCAAGAAATTCATATTAAAGCCCCCGGCCACATACTTTGGCAATCTTATGGTGTTAATGGCTCAAAGGTGGCGCTATATGATACACCCTAAATATGGATAGAAGCGACCACCTGTAGAAGTGTTCTTACCCTACATTCAATCAAAGAATATACGAATAGTAAACAATCCAAAATACTATGGTAATGCATCACCTTTTCAAAAGGTGACAGAAGAAAAGAACAAGAAAAATTAGCTTGGGTTATGGCAACTAAGGTTTATCAAGATGGTTTTAGACCACGTCCTGTAAAGTGGGAAGAAGAAAAGCAGCAATTAAAAATTGATTTAAAAGCTGTGGCCAAAAACTTTGTTGTTACTCAATTAAAAACTGAAATCTATGATAGCTACGGAATATTATTGAGGCAAAGCGTAAGTAACTGATTTATTGTATATTTAGGCTTATTTTAGATTCAATATGTTCTTCCATCCTAATGAGTTGACCAATGATGTTCTTTACATCAACCCCGATTTTAAAGATTTACATACTAAAGTTAATCATAACGCAGACTTAACTTTTGAAATCAGTTCAATCGATAATGAAAATTATTTATTTATCACAATTGATATAGTTTTTTCTTCCTCTATTGATAAAACCACAACTGTGGCGCAAACGGTATTTAGTAAGGATAATCAATTTGATGTTTCTGAAAATAAAGCACATGATGAAGTTGCCTTGCAAAATTTTCTATCTGATATGAGTGTTGAGATTGAAAAATATTTAGGATTGGCATTACCTACTTATATGATTAAAGTTTCTCACAAATTAATTACAGAGACCGAATTGTATAATCTGAAAAATGAGATCATATATGATTTGGTAAAGCGGAAATTCTATTAAAAATCAGAATTTGTAACAGCCATATTACATTGACAAACCGAAGTTAAAGGTACATTTTGAAGGCAAATTGCTGAATTTTGGGGAATTGAGGAAATGGTATGGGTAAATATTTCCTCACGATAGGATAAAAGAAAACCCTTGACTTTTTATCATCAAGGGCCAATATATATAGAAGTGAGAGTATCCTATAAATAAAAAGGTCAGAACCCCTTCTGACCTCTTCTCAAACATAAAATGTTTTAACTTTTAAACAGGTTTAGGTTTTAATTAGAAATTATCGAATACTATAAGCCAAAAACTGGGCCGGATTTATTTAATATCTAATTTGTTCTTCTGACCGTTAATTAATTTTTTGTAGTGAAGTAATTCCGCCATTGTCAGATAATTTTCAATGTTCCTAAGCTCTCCGCTAACTTCAAACATATACCTACTACTTTTACCCATTCTGTAAGGCGTTATCTTACAATCAATTCCTTTGCTTCGCTTATTTTCCACAAATTCTTGCAGCCATTTTTCTAATTCTTCTTTCATTGTGCAGGTTATGAAGGTTAATGGCTTTACCTATTCCAAATATTAATCCGTTAATCATACCTGTAAGCCTATTAAGTATTTAAACAAATAGGCATAATGATAGCCATTAATCAAGCACCTGCACCGTATACACCATCAAATAATCCTATAATCGGGTCATTTAGTTCAGATAATGCTGCTATATCAATTTTTCGATTACAGGTACTGGCAAGTGACAACTCTGTTTTTACAAATCTTCGACTGTACACTTCCCCGGATAACAGATTGAGTTCATTTATTGACTTATCAGGCATATCAAAAAATACAGTTGATTACCAGCTATTGCCATCAGCAAACATTACTGATAACGCGGCTGACATGGTACAGGCTTATGAACTGGTGATTATTGAAAAGCTTTATACCGATAACGGTATCATTAATTGCACAACCACGGTTACCAACTTGTATTACACATGGAAGGGGAGTTGAACAGCATAGCTCTCAATTTATTTGATTACCAGAAGATCACGATTTTTTAAGACATATAAATTGAAGATGAAACCATTATTATCAAGCTACCCGATAATGGTCTGTCCTTCAATTTAAATTATGATAAAGTATTTTCTTTGGTTAGCCAAAGAGTAAAAGATATCCGAATTAGAAAGTATGATATACATTTTACTGTGAAGAGTATAAATCAGTTTAGAGATTTTACAATATTGAAATAATACAAACATCTTCTTATAATTCAGGTTGTTATAATGATGATAAAGTAAGGGGTTATTTTATCGTTTAATTGCCTCGGCTCTATCTCAATTGAATAGGTCGGGGTTTTCTTATCTCAAAACATTTACTCTAATTATCTCGTATAAAAGCGTGTTATCCATAACGGTTTGGTATGTTATCTCTCCTGGTGTAATTAATCCGGGAGTTTTGAAAAGAAGATGAAAAGCGAGAATAAGGGAGTATTGATACGGACAACAGCCGTTGTAATTTTATTAATAGTAATAACCATATATATTTTTCACAAAAAGTAAGTATAAGTCATTGATTATCCCCCACTTCAACTCTTATATTATAAATTGGATTCCTATAATTAAACGATAAATATTAAATTTAACCCCTGAAAGCATTGGAGTGTTAGGGATGACTTGCAATGTGTAAAACCTCGGATACAGCTTGTGTTCGGGGTTCATTTGTTTTATATCAATGGATATCGAAAAAATTAAAGTTTTTTAAACCATTTAGATAGATCAGTGTTTTATTAGAAAGTTAGATTTGTAGAAAGAAGCGTTGAATGTGGGGTGTTAGTGTCGTTGCTAACACCCTTTTTTATTATCGCAATGCGACAACTTTAATTAGCACCTATCGTATAAAAATAAGAGGTTGCTTTTTTTCCATGTAATGGTTTTATTTAAAGGTTGAAGGATGTTAGCGTGGATTCTGACATCCTTTTTTAATTCCTACTAAATCTTCAAATTTCGAAACATTAAGTGCGTATAAGAGTTGTGATGATGAGATGAGTGAACTTCTTCTCAATTAAGCTAAAGTGGGGGATGTCAGGTTGGTAACTGGCATCCCATTTTTTTTATTATACTGTTAATGTCAGATAAATGCAAACATTAAGCCTTTAGCACAGTTGATTAAATAAGATGTCTGAGCCACATCTGAAATTATGTAAAAGTGGGAGGATGTCAGTGAAGTAGCTGGCATCTTTTTTTACTTCTTCTTGTTTAACATAATCCGGTGCCCATTATTTTGTAACTGTTGAAATCTAATCTTTTCCAATTTCTTTCTTGTGGGTTTTCTTGCTGTATTAAAAAACTTACCAGTTTGGATAGTGTGGAGTTCTATCATCATCAGTTTAAACTCATTGAGGTCAGCTTTTATTAAATTAATTTGACCTTGTAGCAAATCTAATTTTTCTTCCATTACCTCTTTTTTTCCCTGTGTCCCCAATTGGATTTATCATCTTAAAACCAGAGTTCTATGCCTGTTTTCACTGCCCTTGAAAGAAATTATTTATACTTAAAACGGGGGCAAAATTGAAGCAAAAAGAGGGAAATCGATGTTTTTCAAAAAATGAAAAGTGCCCTCACAACGTTTAAATGCACTTTTATTTGAGAAAAATACTTGGTTTTCAAAGGTAATTTTTCAAGCAATAAGAAAACAACATTCCTAATCAATCGATTTAAAGCTGTAAACATCAACCTATGAAAGCGTTAATTATAAACTGCACTTTGAAACGAACTCCGGATTTTTCCAATACAGGAGCTTTGGCTGATAAAGCCGCTAAACAGTTGCAGGAGTTTGATTTTGAAACAGAGGTGATCCGCTTAAACGACTACAATGTATTAACAGGTAATTCATCAGATGAAGGCGACGGTGATCAGTGGCCTCAGATTCTTGAAAAGATCAAAGCATGTCACATCTTGATTATCGCTACACCGATCTGGATGGGACACCTGGCCTCAACCTCCCAAAAAGTTATTGAACGGCTAGATGCCATTTTTCGAGATGAAGACCTGAGCGATAAAGAGACCGGGCAGTTTATGCCATATGGCAAAGTAGCAGGTTGTCTAATTACTGGCAATGAAGATGGCGCTCACAGTTGTGCGGCACAAGTGCTATGGTCATTGCAGGAAGTTGGTTTTACCATTCCGCCTAATGTTTACGCCTATTGGGTGGGCAAAGCTGGTGGCGAGAAAGATTACGTGGAAGCCGGTGGCGAGCGTTACCTCTATACCAATAAGAGCCTCCGTTATATGACCGGGAACCTTGCCTTTATGGCCAAATTACTTGCTTCCAATCCATTTACTGCCAACCTGATTGAAGCAGGCAAAAAAGCTGAAGCAGAAAGCGACAAGGAGGATTAATAACATGGAAAAGAAGATCATAAAAAATGGCTCGAGGATCCTATTAGGCAGTGCATTGATACTCGCAGGCATCCGTCATCTAACATTCTCCGCAAAGAATTTCGTGCACAGGTATCCAATTGGGTACCGTTAAAAAAAAATGATGATACCGTTATTTACTCCGATTTTGCAGAGTTCAGCCTTGGTGCTGCTTTGATCGGAACGCCCAAGCAACATCGCGAAACAGTCGGGAAATTTGCTGCCGCTTTCTTTGCCGCATTATTTCCCGGAAATATCGCGCAATACCCCCGTCCCCGCAATGGTTTTGGTTTAGATACCGATCATACGCGTTTGATTCGACTGGCTTTCCAGCCGCTGCTGATCTATCGGGCATTAGAAAGCACGCAATCATAACAACATTTCTACCCTACTTATGAAAAACGAGCATCTTTAACATGAGCAGCCGGCAGATAGTTGCCCGCGGGATTAAAACCAACAGCGCGTCTGCTGACCTCTTAGGACAGGCATAAAAGATGCCTTAAAAACTGACACCAGTTTCTCGGCTATCATCAAGAGAATTAATGGATTAACTTTTGTTTAGGTGACGCTGTCGGACCTAGCCGAAAAAGAAGATGGCCTCATCTGCACACATTCCATCGACGCCGCTGCCAAAATCAGCAGTGTAAATCAGCCGTTCTAAATCCTAAGCCAAAAAAAACCTGGAGATGATTAACAAGCCTATTGCCTGGCTTAAACGATATGCCATTTATAGCCGTCCTTTCACCTTTTCTTTATTGACCACTATACTAATAAATTTCCGGTGTTATTCAGGCGACATTGGATTGCCGTTTTTACGCTATTAAAAATATTTTCAGCGGTTTGTGTTCGTTAAAAAGTGATTGTCAAATCGGAAACGGACTTTAATTCTTCTTATTAACAAGGAAATAACTCAAAACAAGGCCGCTTAATAAAGCTCCTGCAATATATTTCCGGTGAGCTTTCGGCTTACCCGGCAAACCAAAACCGCCATGTACCGACATCCCGTAATCAACGGTATTGAAAACATTGCCATCGGTCAGCTCAATTGGATCAGCAAATTTGAAATATCTGCGCATGACCAACCCTGTTATTTTCGTTGTAAGCTCCGGGAAGATGGCATGCGAAAATTTTAACAGTAGAGCAACACTGCCAACGTAGGTGTTTGAAGATGGATTTACAGCTACTTTCACCATTGCCTGGGCGAGACGCACAGGATCGTAGACCGGTGGCGCGGGTTTCAACACTTTACCAGTGTGATTACCAGCATGCTGAATTCCGGGTGTATCCAAAAACGCGGGATAAAGATCGCATAGATAAATATGAGGCCAGTCCGACAGTTCCGCTTTCAGCGCTTCTGACCAACCCCGCAAACCGAATTTCGCGGCCGTATATCCTGCGCCGTAGGGCACCGGTAAAAAACCGCCGATAGAAATATTATTAATTAGTATCCCTTTTTTCTGTGCCTTAAAAAAGGGTAAGACCGCGTGCGCGCCGTTCATGTATCCTAACAGGTTTGTCTTCATGACCTGCTCATGAACCGCCATTGGTGTCTTATCAAAATCACCCGCAGTTAATACCCCTGCGTTATTGATCCAAACGTCAATTACTCCCTGCCAGTCGTTCGCTGCGTTGGCAAGTGCGATCATCGCCTTGCTGTCGCTTGTATCAGTGGGTACGATCAACACTTCCGCGCCAAACTCCCGGCACTCGGCGGCGATGGATCGTAGTGCTTCTTCGTTTCTTGAAGCCAATACCAAAAAGGTTTCGTACTGCGCAAAAGCTAAAGCGGCTGCGCGTCCTGCTCCGCTTGATGCGCCGGTTATAACAATAGTTTTGCCAGCTAGTCTGTCTTTTTTATCTAACATTTCTGTATTGCTTTAAATCTTTCAGAGTAACCTCGGCCACATGTATAAGTTTTTAAATTTAAAAATTAGTTAAAAATATAAACTTCTATTTATTTAAAAATCATAAAACTATAATATGGCCGACCTGTTGTTTTTACACATCAATTATCCATTATGAAAGCAGCAGTATTTCACAAACCGGGCCAGATCACTTGTGATACGGTCGAAGACCCGCGCATCGAACTGGCCACCGATGTCATTTTAAAAGTTACGGCGACCGCCATCTGCGGATCTGATCTGCATATCCTCAGCGGCGCAGTACCACAAAAGGAACCCATGATCATGGGCCACGAGTTCATGGGCATTGTCGAGGAAGTAGGTAAGGAAGTCAAAAACCTGAAACGCGGTGACCGGGTGGTTGTGCCGTTTCCGATCGCCTGTGGACATTGCTTTTTTTGTACGCATGGTGCTTCACCTGCCTGTGAAAATTCCAACTATAAAAATTACGGACCGGAAGGAGACCTGGCGACTGGCAAGGGTGCTGCGCTGTTTGGCTATACCGACCTGTATGGCGGCTATTCCGGCGGACAGGCACAATACGTCCGGGTCCCCTACGGAGATATCAGTCCGCGCATCGTACCAGATAACCTGAGCGACGAACAGGTTTTATTTTTGACAGACATTTTCCCGACAGGCTGGTCTGCCATAGACTGGGCGCAGTTAAAAGGTGGTGAAGTGGTGGCCATTTTCGGTTCCGGCCCGGTAGGTTTAATGGCTCAAAAAGCTGCCTGGCTGAATGGTGCCGGTCGCGTGATCGCCATTGACCCGCTCAATTACCGTCTGGAAAAAGCCAAGGCAGTTAACAACGTAGACACCTTAAATCCGCATGAAGTGGATGTGGTGGAAGCTATCCGCTCGATGACCAATGGCAGAGGGGCCGATGTTTGCGTTGACGCTGTTGGTTTCGAACCGGAACGCAACTTCTTTGATAAAGTAAAAGCAACTGTGAATTTCGAGAAAGGCAGCATAAAAGTCTTGGAGATGGCTTTCAAAGCGGTACGCCGTATGGGAACGGTATCCATTATGGGTGTTTATGGTTCACCCTATGATAATTTTCCGCTGCACCGCCTGTTCGACAAAGGCATCACCTTGAAAATGGGCCAGGCGCCTGTGCTGAATTACATCGATCACCTGATTGACCTGGTCAAAGAGGAGAAGGTAAAATTAGACGATATCATCACCCATCGCTTCCCACTCAGCCAGGTGGAGCATGCCTACAAAATATTCGACGAAAAAGAAGAGGACTGCGTCAAGATCGTTCTGGATCCCCACGCATAAGGGAGTGTTATAGGTTCAATTGTATAAGATTATAATTTTACTTGATTAAAAAGCCTGAAAGGAAATCAATATGATCACGAAAGAAAAAACACCGAAGAAGCAAAATAAGCAGCCTGGCATTGAAGCAAAAATGAACCCTGCCCCGGAATACATTAAAGATAGCTACAAAGCTGCCGGAAAGTTAACAGGCAAAGTTGCCCTCGTAACGGGAGGCGATAGTGGCATTGGACGGGCGGTTAGCGTTCACTTCGCTGAGGAAGGCGCTGATATAGCGATTGTTTACCTGAATGAAGACGAAGATGCCGAAACTACGAGGAACCTGGTGGAGGCGGCCGGACGAAAATGCCAACTGATCAAAGGGGACGTTAAAAATGAGTCTTTCTGTAGAAAATCGGTAGAAAAAGTAATAATGGAATTCGGAAAGTTGAACATACTGGTCAATAATGCAGGCATGCAATTCCCGCAAAAGGATGTTAGAGCAATTGATAAGAAACAGTTGGAGACAACTTTCCAAACCAACATTTTTGCTTACTTCTATTTTGCAGAAGCAGCAGTTGGGCACATGCAGGCTGGCGATTGTATTATCAATACAACCTCGGTTACAGCTTACCGCTCATCGCCTTCATTGATTGATTACTCGTCAACGAAAGGAGCCATTACCACCTTTACCCGTTCCCTGGCTACCAACCTGACGGAAAAAGGAATCCGCGTTAACGCAGTTGCCCCCGGACCGGTTTGGACGCCGTTGATCGTATCCACATTTGATGAAGAAAAGATTAAAAGCTTCGGCGGTGAAACGGCTATGAAAAGAGCCGGGCAGCCCTCAGAACTGGGTCCCGCTTATGTATTCCTGGCGTCAGATGACGCCTCGTTTATCACCGGCCAGGTTATCCACGTAAACGGTGGCGAAGTAGTTAACGGTTAAAATTCAATAGCTATCTATAAAAACATACAACATGGAAAACACAGGAAAATGGGCACTGATCACCGGCGGAACAAGCGGTATCGGCAAAGAACTGGCAAAACTATTTGCACAGGACGGCTATAATTTACTCCTCGTAGCACGGGACAGGCAGGAACTTGACACTACAGCTTCTGAATTAAACGCTTCGGGGATACAGGTAAAAACAATCGCTAAAGATCTTTCGAGAATGGAAGAAGCGAAAGCACTTTGCGATGAAGTGAACACTCCGATTGATGTATTAGTCAATGATGCGGGGCAGGGTGTTTACGGATTATTTACGGACAATGAACTGGAACGCGAACTGGGAATCATCCACCTGAATATCTGTGCAACGGTCATCCTCAGCAAACATTTCTTGAAAGAAATGGTATCTCGCGGAGAAGGCAGAATCCTTAACCTGGGTTCAGTGGCCGGCAAGCTTCCGGGGCCCTGGCAAGCGGTTTATCATGCGACCAAAGCATTTGTGCTCTCATTTACTACAGCAGTTCGTGAGGAAGTCAAAGACAGTGGCGTAACCCTAACTGCACTCATGCCTGGCGCAACTGATACCGATTTCTTTAACAAGGCCGATATGCAGGATAGCAAGATTGTTCAGGACAAAGAGGCACTGGCCGATGCTGCAGATGTAGCTAAAGAAGGTTATGAAGCACTGATGGCGGGTAAGGACCGCGTGATTGCCGGCTTCAAAAACAAGCTGCAAGTCAATGCGGCCAACCTGATGCCCGACAGTACCGTAGCTCACCAGATGTACGAGCAACAAAAACCGGTAGAACAGGAACAACAACAGCAAAATAGCTAATATCATTATGGCAAAATATTCAGAAAAAGCACAGGACAAGGTCCACAAGGCTTTACACGAAGAAAAGGAAGGCACGCTAAAAAGCGGTAAAAGTGGGAAAAAAGTAACCAGCCGAAAACAGGCCATCGCGATCGGCTTGTCAGAAGCTCGCAAAGAAGGCGCTAAAGCACCTAAAAAGAAAGACTGATATGGAAGAGGATAAAAAAATGACACGTCGCCAGGTGGTGACGGGTTTAGGTGCGACCCTTGCTGCAGCGGCGGTATCGCCCGTATTGGCAGGAACAAAAACAACAAATCATACCAGCATGGAAGCAAAGATCAGCGACCCAACTACATTGCACCCTAAACCACCTTTCAGGAGCCAGCCCCAGCCCTGGCCGGGATTGCAAAGCAAGATGGACCCGGTGCCTGATTGTGGTGAAACAAGTTATAAAGGTTCAGGCCGTTTGCAGGGCCGAAAAGCACTGATCACGGGAGGCGATTCCGGTATGGGACGGGCCGCAGCCATTGCCTATGCCCGTGAGGGCGCGGACGTGGCTATTAACTATTATCCATCCGAAGAGCAGGATGCCCAGGAAGTAATTGCCCTCATCAAAAAAGAAGGTCGTAAAGCCATCACCATTCCCGGCGACCTGCGCAGCGAGGACTTCTGCAAGTCGTTGGTGCAAAAAGCCATCGCCGGGTTAGGTGGACTGGATATCATCGTGAATAACGCGGGTCGCCAGCAATCTATCAATTCAATCGTGGATGTTACTACGGAAGAGTTTGATTCCACGATGAAAACGAATATCTATGCACCGTTCTGGATTATCCGCGAAGCGCTGCCGCATTTGCCACCGGGCTCAGCAATCATCGGTACGACCTCTGAGCAGGCCTACGACCCATCGCCTGATCTGTATGCTTACGCACAAACAAAAGCCGCGACAATGAATTACGTGAAATCACTGGCCAAGCAATTAGGGCCTAAGGGTATCCGTGTGAATGGCGTGGCCCCGGGGCCTGTCTGGACAGCCCTGCAAATCAGCGGTGGAGCACAGCCTGAAAAACAACAGATGTTCGGGAGCTGGACGATGTTGGGCAGACCGGGGCAACCAGCTGAGTTAGCATCAATTTACGTGCAGCTGGCTGCGGCAGATGCCAGCTTTGCCAGCGGACAGGTTTATGGTTCATCAGGTGGGGTCGGACAACCTTAATTCGAAACACGATGAAAAAGATTATTATCATGTTAATTATGGGTTTGGGTGGTTTTGTAGCGAAGGCTCAAATTCCTCAACCCGATCCGGACACTACAACTAAACATTTTTTGATCGTGGCCAGTATCAAAAACCTGCAGGAGGTCAGCTCCGGTCAGCTTGCTGCTCAAAAAGCAAGCAGGCCTGACGTTAAATCGTTCGCCCAGATGATGGTAAAAGATCATGGTGAGGCAGAGCAAAAGCTGCTGCAACTGGCGAAAGGCAGGGGCATCACTCTGCCCCCTGCGGCTACGGGAGGCATACAGCCAGATTTGACCCTCAAGAATGCTGGCAGCACTTTTGATCAGTTGTATGTACATGGTATGGTGAGCGGACATCAAAACACGGTCGAGGTATTTCAGAACTATGCTGTGAATGGTAAAGACCCGGCGGTGAAGGCCTGGGCGCAGCAGATGCTGCCTACTCTAAAGCATCACTTAGAAGAGATCAAAACAATAAATAAACAACTTTAAAAAGTAAGATCATGGCAAAGCGAGAAAATGTAAACGATATTCCGCGGAAAAGCCAACTGGCAATTGCAGCGGGAATGAAGCCTTTACAGGTACCGATCCGGAAACAGAAAACGAGATAAAGTCTCAATATTGACGATGCCACCGGAGCACCGGCTGAAAACGTTGAATTAAAGCACCCAAACCCCATCTTCATAAAGGAGAAGATGTGGCCAGGTTTAAGCATCACGAAGAATAAAATCAAACTACGCTACTATGAAAGCAATAAGAATTCATGAATTTGGCAGCCCTGATGTATTAGAGTTGGATGACATCGACATACCTCAACACGCAGCGGATGAGGTACTGATTAAGGTATATGCAAGCGCCGTTAACCCGGTTGACCAGAAAATAGTTGCAGGTGAAGCGCAGGAGAAATTTCCGACTAAATTTCCGCTAACTATCGGTTGGGATGTTTCGGGCGTAATTGAACAAACCGGTGACCAGGTGCGCTATTTCAGTATTGGCGACGAAGTTTACGGAAGACCTTTCCCGACTACCAATGGCGCCTTTGCGGAGTATCTGGTTATTAAGGCTGATCAGATCGCGTTAAAACCCAGGAGTATCGATCATATCAATGCCGCCGCTGTTCCCCTGGCTGGTTTAACAGCCTGGCAGGGGTTATTTAAATTTGGCAAACTGGAAAAAGGCCAGCGTGTGCTGATCCATGCAGCATCCGGCGGTGTAGGAAGTTTTGCCGTACAATTTGCTAAATGGAAAGGCGCTTATGTAATCGGCACCGGTTCAGGGGAAAACCTCGGTTTCATTAAGCAATTAGGTGCGGATGAAGCCATCAACTATAAAGAAGAAAAATTCGAGGAGAAAGTGAGCGACATTGACCTGGTTTTTGATTTGATCGGGAAAGATACGCAGCAACGCTCTTTGCAGGTGATCAAGCCCGGCGGCCGGTTAATTACCACTATTATGCCGCAGTTTAAAGAGGAAGCCAAAGAAAAACACATCCAGCTGGAAGGCTTCACCGCGCAATCCTATCCTAAAGACCTAGAGCAGATCGCCCGTCTTATAGACCAGGGTATCGTTAGCCCGGTAGTATCCACTGTTCTTAACCTGGAAGATGCCGGTGAGGCCGAAATGTTA
Source organism: Mucilaginibacter aquaedulcis (assembly GCF_030409325.1). Classification (GTDB taxonomy): domain Bacteria; phylum Bacteroidota; class Bacteroidia; order Sphingobacteriales; family Sphingobacteriaceae; genus Mucilaginibacter; species Mucilaginibacter aquaedulcis. The sequence continues at coordinate 137,793 of NZ_JAUFPR010000008.1, read as the reverse complement.
AGCGCTAAGGCAGTACGAGAGGAAAGATAGTAATCAAGGTTGTTTAATTGTACTCAACATAACTTCCGGCAATGCCGGAGTTATGTTTTAAATTCCAATTTTTAAACCGGCTTTATTGCAAGCAGCCTGTTTGCAGATTTGAATTACTCCCCCGTTGGAAGCTTGAGCAATTGTGCAGCGTTACGCCAACAAAGCTTTTCCATATCGTTATCGGATAAATGGAGATTATCTAAAAATTGCCTGCCGCTATCGTTTGTCGCAAAAGGATAATCAACCGAGAATAAGATCCGGTCTATTCCGAATGTCTCCAATGCGATTTGAAAGGGCGGTGTTGTAAAAATTCCGCTGGTTGTAATAAAAACCTGATCTTTTAAGGTTTGCGAAATACTGCGCTGATTAACGCCTGCCTCGCCGGGCTTGAACATGGTATCGCATCGCGCCATCATCATTGGAAGCATCTCACCCATATGCCCTATAATAAGTTTTAAATTGGGGTATTTATCAAATGTCCCGGAAATGATGAGCCGTAATACATGTATGGCGGTTTCTGAATGCCAGCCCCAGCCTGCAACCGAGAGGCGTTCACCGGACTCTTTTGGCAGGTCACTGTAGTAGGCTTTTACGACCTGTTCCGGGGGTAAGCCCGGATGCAGGTAAACAGGAACATCCAATTGCTGGGCCCTTTCCAAAATGGGAGCAAATTCCGGGGCGTCCAAAAATTTATTATCAGTCATGCCGTTAATCATCGCGCCGCAAAAATGATGTATTTTAACAGCCCGTTCCAGTCCGTTCGCAGCGGCGTTCGGCTCCGTTGTAGGCAAGTGCGCAAATGCAGCAAAGCGATCTGGATAACTACCTATTTTTTTTGCTAAAGTGTCATTGTATTCAAGAGCTATCCGGACCGCTGCATCGCCATGTAACAAGTTAGCACCTGGGCCCACTACAGATAATACCTGCGTTGAGATGCCTGCAGCATCCATAGCGGCCAAACGCTCGCCGGTAACATCAGCAAGCTGGTCGCTCAGATTAGCAACCGAACCGGACGAACGGTTACTAGGAGTTCCGGATTCCAAAATAACTTTTTTAGAAAGCTCAGGGAATACAACATGCTCTTCAAGGGCGATCGTGCGTATCATATTTTTTTTTATTATAAGTTAGCAGCTGTCAAAAGTTTTCAACCAAAAATCCGCAACGGTTGTTTTAAACTAAAAAAAAGAAATTATGCACTGGTATCCGGGAGATTATCCACCCGGTTATAAAAACCAGCCCAGATATTTGCGGAAAAAAACCATTGAAATTGCTAATGAGATTCTAAAAGACAGCAACGATAAAGGTATTGCAATTGCTCGGGGATTAAAACGGGCAAGGCAATATTTTGAAGACTATCCAGCAAAAAAACCCGATATGCTATCGATATAATTTCATTCGACAATTTTTACATACTACATGGGAAGTGAAAAGTGCGGTGTCTATTCATATGAAGGCTTTCATCGTTGATCTTTTTCAAAACCTCTGTTAGACCTTTCTTTTATGAATGTCACTATCAAATAACTTGCGGTGGCATAACAACATTAATTTCCTATTTGTACAATTGGAATCGATAAGAATTACTCTATTTTCCTTATGTAACATCATTGGCACGATATTAGACTTAGTTGTATTCTATCAAAAGAAAAACAGTATGGCAACTACAGAAAATGCAACAGGTGTATTGAACGACCTGATCGAGATTAATAATGACCGTGTAGCTGGTTTTGAAAAAGCTATCTCAGACATTAAAGATGAAAACATCGACCTGAAAGAATTATTCCAGGGCTACGCGGCACAAAGCCGTAAAAACGGCCAGGAACTGGCCGCTTTAGTAGGTTCAGCTGAAGATGTTGAAACCGGCAATAGCGTAAGTGGTACTTTGCATCGCGCCTGGATCGATGTCAAATCAATTTTCGGGGGTAGCGACCGTGCAAGTATATTATCTGAAGCTGAACGCGGTGAAGACGCAATTAAAAAAGCTTATCAGGATGCCTTAAGCAGTGGTGAGCTACCAACTGAAGCCGTTTCAACCGTCACTAACCAGGCTAATGAAATTCAAGCAGCCCATGACCAAATTAAAGCGTTGCGTGACGTTGCAAAATTGTAGATTTAGTGTACTCAAAAGAAGTCGCCCATTAAAAGGCGACTTTTTTTTCCTGTATCCTGCGATGCAAAAAAGTACTTTTTGCTTTTAACCTGAATCACCAACTTGAAAAACATCATACGAATAGCTATTCTTGGCGGCGGCCCGAGCGGACTTTTTATGTTTAAGAGGCTGGTTGAATCCGGCAATACAGCCATTACCGTCACAATTTTTGAGCGTAAAAACAAACTCGGTTCTGGTATGCCTTACAGTGCAGAAGGCGCTAATGATGAACATATTACCAATGTTTCCGGTAACGAAATACCGCCGCTGGTAACCCCTTTAGACCAATGGGTGAAAAAAGTTTCTAAAGACACGCTGGATAAATATCACATGGATGCCGCCAATTTTAATGAATTTAAGGTTCTACCGCGGCTTTTATTCGGACAATATCTTACGGCGCAATTTGATCTGTTACAGAAACAGGCCCGAGAAGCCGGTATAGCGTATAAAGTGCAGTATAATAGCACAATAACAGATATCATCGATCAGCCGGAAAAAGGCATCGTTGTCGTGGAGGTTGACGGGCTGGAGAGGTTCGACTTCGATCACGTAGTCATCTGTACCGGGCATAACTGGCCGCACAAGCATGAAGGCAAAATTCCCAACTATTTTGATTCGCCTTACCCACCATCCAAAATCGCTTTACAGCTTAATCATGCGGTGGCGATCAAGGGATCTTCGCTTACGGCGGTTGATGCGATCAGGACATTGTCCCGTTATAACGGCATTTTTGACAAAGATGCAAACGGACAGCTGATTTATAAACTATCTGCGAAAAGCCTCAGTTTTAAAATGGTGCTACACACCCGCAACGGGATGCTGCCCGCCGTCAGGTTTCACCTGGATAATTCCCACCTGGTGAACGACCGCCTGTTAACTAAAGAGGAGATTAAGGCGCACATCAAAAGCAATGGGGGTTTTCTGTCGTTAGATTATATATTCGAAAAGGACTTCAAACTACCCATCAAGTCGAAGGAACCTGCGTTTTACGAAAAAATTAAAGACATGCGGATGGAGGAGTTTGTTGCCACAATGATAGACCTCAGAGAGCGTGTTGATCCCTTTCAGTTATTAAAGGGGGAATATACTGAAGCAGAAAAATCTATTCAGCGGGAGAAATCTATTTATTGGAAAGAGATGCTGGGCGTATTAAGCTTTGCCTTAAATTACCCGGCTAAGCACTTGTCAGCGGAAGATATGCAAAGGCTGCAAACCACTTTAACACCACTTATCTCTATCGTGATTGCCTACATTCCGCAAAGTTCCAGCCAGGAACTACTGGCGCTACACCGCGCAGGTGTGCTTGAGCTGATTCCGGTTGGGGATGATAGTACGGTAGAACCACGAGAAAAAGGGGGCGCAATATATCGTTATGCCGATCCATCCGGAATTGAACAAGCCGTGTATTTCCAGACTTATGTTGATTGCGTTGGACAGCCCCATTTACCTTTTGAAGAATTTCCTTTTAAAAGCCTGATCAACGATCATACGATTAGTCCCGCAAAACTCAAATTCAAGAACCCTCAGGAGGGTATCAAAACGATGAACGAGGGAAAACCGGTGATAAAGGATGATAACGATGATTATTATCTCCAGGTTGCGGGTATTACCATCAATGATTATTTCCAGGTCGTTGACGCATACGGTGCATTTAACGACCGGATCTATATGATGGCAGTACCCTATATCGGTGGTTATAACCCGGATTATTCCGGTTTGGATTTCAGCGAAGAAGCATCTGGTATTATAATTGAACGACTACTGCCATGAAACTTTACTTATTACTGATAGGTGCCGAAATTCCGGGAAGAGTTGTCGAACAGCATGATTATTTCTTTGGCATTGCGGAAAGTCTTCCGGCGCTGATCCCTGATGTAAAAGCATTCTGGCCGGAGGCAGGTGCAAGTCTGCATATCGACGGCTGGCGGGAGGTTAGAAAGGTGGGTGATTATGCGGTGCGCGTGGTCGGCAAGAACGACCAGGATTACATCGCTAACCGTCAATTGTTTTTTTTAAATCTCGGTGGATATACTTCGGGTAAACTAGAAGAACAACACTACACGGTGCTGGCGGTCCAGGAAAATCGTTTAAAAGCAATACAGGCTGCCAAAAGCAGTTTATTCTTTAAAACCAATTCTTTAAAAGGTACAGCCACTGCACATATAGATGAGAAATATGGCGTAGATATAGATAGCGTACACCACATTGAAGATTTGCTATCTCCCGAACTGAAAGCGAGATACCGGATCGTATTTGATGAGGGGACCGGCTTGCCCGAAGATAAAATCCATTTAGGTTATTTCAAACTGGATAAAATCAAATGAGCCGTGAAGAAAAACTGTTGGAATGGGTGAAACATCGTCATGAAGGCCAGCTGATCAGGCGGACTGCGGAGCCTTATTTAAATCACCTGACTGCGGTGGCCGGTTTTGCGGCTATTATTTCCTTGGGTTATGAAATCGGTCTTTGCCATGATTTGTTGGAAGAAACCGGGGTAACAAAGCTGCAACTGCAAAACCAACTTAGAAGCGTTGGCTACGATGACCAGGAAACTTTATTGATCTCAGGTTGTGTTAGCGAATTGACTAATGTATTTACCAAAGAATCATTCCCGGACGTGGATAAAAAAACGCGCAAGAAACGCGAGGCAGCGCGCTTAACATATGTAAGTTCCGCCGCACAGACGGTAAAATATGCCGATCTGCTATATAATATCCAGTGGGTGCTGAAATACGATTTAAAGCACGCCAAAAAATACCTGCAAAAGAAAAAGTTTCTTGTCCTGAGCATGAACTGCGGAAACCAGGTTTTACATGAACGCGTTATCAAGACCATCGAAGATGCCCTCCGCATGCCAATTTTCAATTAGCCAAACTTTTCTACCCACGTTTTAGAAGATTTGCACTATCAGCTGCGCCCTATTTTAAAGTAATCAGCTATAAGTCAAATATAAATAAAGAAACTACACACCGCTTTAATGACCACTCTAAGGCATTACTAATCACAAATTTCTCTCCAAGCATAATTAAATTACTGGAAAAATGTAGATTTAAACATTAGGATGCACATTTAATTATCGATTACTTAGCGCTCAAATTGGAAACCTGACACGTAAATACGATTTCCTTGTAATTAAATTGCCTCTGTCTCCAGTTGTGTCCTGCGTTCTTTATTTTAATACCTCAACTTTGTCATATCCTATCGAATATACCAGAAAACAAATATTAGATCTGGAAAGTAGTCATTTGCCAAGGAGTCTTCGGGCGGCACACAAACAAAAAGATTTTCTAAAAATTATTATTATTCCTGGTCAGCTACCGCTTCAAATTACCTGAATCACGTACACCTCCATGACCCAGTATCGGCGCTGTTTATTACTTGGGCTACGCTTACAATCTGTTATAAACAACTTAGAATTGGTTACCGCCAATAAGGCAAGTTAATTTTTAAAAAGCATCAAATGGCCGCATTGAAAACCGGGCAGCCAATGCTGATCAAGCTAACAAATCACCTTAAATAGAAACCGATTGGGGTTGCGGAAGGTGGTAGTGTTTTTGCCGGCACTACTTACCGCTTCAGGGAGGACAGATTGATGCATCTTAAGTCATCAGGTGGTGTCGCTTTACAAGCTTTCTTGTCTGTTTCTGCTATGGTAAGTTGATTTTACTAACGGTGTGATGTTTGACGCTGGTAAAAAATAGTACCTTTTCGCTGTTTGACAATGCTAATCCTGTGGCGTCAACGTGAGCCACCAAAACTGTCAATTTGGTTGGACATGTACTGCAACGGGTAATCAGCTTGATATCTCCTTTATCCGCCACATATAATTTTGTACCATCTTTATTAACTGCGATATCTGTAAGACCGCCAAAGGTATTAGGGGATAAGATATTATTTATCACACCAGAATGGGTTACCTGGTAAACTCCATGTTGCAGCGTGATAAACTTGTTGTCATTCAATGAGGTACTTACTGCTGATGCTTGAACCAAAGAACCATCTGGACTATTGTATATCGGTCTGTTGCCCACAGCCGCATTTCCGTCAGGCTTTATTGATTCTAAACTAACCCAAGAGTCGCCATCATAATAATTATCAGCATACCAAAAAAAGGTCGCATCAGCATTTTTATTCAGTCCTCCTACGGAACAATGTACACAAAAGTCATCTTCGATAACATTAAAAGATCCATTTTTATATAAGACAATTGTGCCCTCATCATTAAGTCCTATTGTCCCATCCTTTGTGGCGGCTATGCTGGTACTTCCTGTCAAAATTGTGTTTTTTACAATAGTCGATACCACACTATTGGCTATCTTCCTTACAGCACCGTTCTTTTGGTCGGTAACCAGCAATGTCCCGTCAGTATTTACAAAAATTCCATAAGGCTGGTTAAACCTAGCACTTCCCCCAGTACCATTAGTATAGCCGGCCTGATCTTTCGCCCCCGCGACAATTATGGGCACAGGTGAAACATCTTGTACGATCAGGCTAGGGTTTGTGGAAACAGTGGCCGGGGCTTCCGGTTCGACTTCGTTACTGCGCTTACAGGAAAATGCTGCAATTAACAACACTGCAGACATAAGTACAACAATTCTTTTCATGGTTAAAAATTTACAGGATTTAAAAAACTTTTAATACAAAAATGAGGGCTTCTCCTTAGTTCGGGTGGTTGTTACTTATAATTAATAAATATACTTCTAATTAATACGTATTAATCCTTAAAGTAATATCTGTGCTAATAATGGGAAAAGTTGTTAGCTCAGCTATTATTTCAAAATGCTTCTTGTGGAATAATCACAAGTTATTACCCAAGAGAATGCTTTAAAAGCAGGCACTGCCGCTTTTTTTAAGGCCTATTTTATAATGCTAGGTAATTTATTTGGCAGGCTAAATGTAACGTAACCAGCCGGACCTTAACTCTCTCCGAAGACTTTTTTATTATTCCTCAAAATGACCAAGTCCTCAACGATGGTTTCAATACTTGCGCTTTTAACGCACAATCCTTCCAGCGCCGAGTAACATACAACTTCAACTATAAGGCTATGGCGAGATCCAAATCAGACGGTAAAAATAAATATCAGCCCGTTTTATATTCCGCTTGACAATGGATGAGTTAAAAACTTTGGAAAAATATTTAAAAGTTTTTGGCAAGTCTGTAAGTGCCATTGTCCGGCGTAAAATCCCCCAGGGAAGATTTCCTAAAACTGCCGCACCCCGGATTGATCTGCAAACGTACGCTGTATTAAAAAAAGTAGGGTTTGACTTTAACCAGCTTATCCGAAAGGTAAATTCCGGCAGGAATGTTATGCGCTGGTGTTTTATAAAATGATCATGAAGCTGCAGCAGCAGCGCGATCCCATCACACCCAATCTTATTTATGACGGCCATCCTGAAAATAGGTAAAAGCTTCATGGATTACAATCTGAAAAGGTTGATCTCCCCAACCGTTCTAAACGAGCCAAGTTGCTGGACAGCAATTTTGCGGAGTTGTCATTACCCGATAAAAAGCATCTGCGATTCTCCACCATTCTACGCAGACCAAAAAAATTATTGCTGTAGAACTTAAGGAGACCATAACTAACACCACTACATCGCTCGGCGAGTAGGAAAAGAAAATACCCTTAGATGGTCTTAGAGCGCACATTTCCGTCTTTTGTAAAATACTTTCAAGCGCCGGCTTACCCAGACACTAAAAGCAAAGCGATGTTTATTACTTGAGGAAAATTTGAACCTGCTGGAGAAACATATCTGGATGTTTTGAACAATAGAAAACTCAAGCCAAATTTAAATGTAAGCTATGACGTAAACACCCGATTGCTTTGATCAAGGATCAATTATCTGAATTATTGGCTGAAACCTTGGAGAGATATTTCGGAGACCTTCTGTTTTTTTTTGCAGAAGAAGTCACTATAATCATATTTAGCGCCCCCTGTTTTCACCAAAGAATCATTAAACGATACGAAAACAGGGGGCGTTGTTCGGGCGGGCGATAGTCCGCCGCCGGGCATTTTGAAAACAAGGGGGATTGCTCCCCCTTGTAATGATTAATTGTAAATCAGGGCTTCGCTACCCCGCACTGCAAAATCACGGCAAAGATTAAAAGCGGTCTGCGCCCGTTGTTTGGCTGTTCCATCCATGATAGATTTAAACTTTGCTTCGTCATTTTTGAAACTGCGAACATTTTGAAAATAACCTGTTACACTGTTGTAAGCACCAAACACCATTCCGGCTGTGGTTTCCATTTGCTGGGTTTGGCTACCTAATGCGTATTCGTACACGTTATCTACGATATTGGTATAATGGGTAGATAACAAGTCTAATTTCCCCCCGGCTAAATTTTCTAAAACCTCCTTATTAGGTGCCATTGCAATCTGTATCAATTTTTTTAATTCGGCATCAGTAATGCGTACTTTCGCCCAGTGGTTAAATAATTCCTCCAGTTCACCACCTAATGTTCTGCTGATGCCCATTAGTGTATGCGCCTGTTTCAGGCGCTCGGTTGCTGAGGCTGTATGACGTATTTTAATAGCCCCTGAATGGTTATTCATGGCAGCGTTAAGCGGTTAGGGTGAGGTCAAGGGTCGCCCCTCAACCTTCCCCACAGATCTGGACGTGCCCCTTTCAGGGCATCCAGCTCCCAGACTTAACTTATCCGCATAATGTTGCTTGCGGTGACAACGCTTGTGAACTAATTGAATATTTGATAGCTTATTATCCATCCGATTTTTGTTCTTGTGGTGTCGTTCCCATGATTCATACCAGTGTAGGCTATTCAGACACATAGCGCAATTGCTCTTTTGTATCTTATATAGCTTTTCTGATACCGTACCCGTTAATATGGCGTTTCTGCAACTCCAATATTCAGTATCTCCATCAAAAGGACTTCTTGCCGTTTGAACTTTCTTCCATGATACTTCTGTGCTAATATCAAATATCCCAAATGCTACGTTACCCAATATGTAGCGGTCTACCAGTCTCCCTCTTCGTTCAACTTTCCCTACGTACCGCGTCATAAAGTCAAATCTACTGCTACGGTGTTTGTGTACGTCTTCATAAGCTTTGTAAAGGATTGTATCCAATTCTCGCCTTAGCTTCATAAATCCGTGTGAAGCATCCATAGCCCATTTGTAATAGTTCAGCCACCCGTTGACCATTCTTCTCAAATAGTCTGCCTTTTTAGTAAATTCAATTTTGTTACTGTACTCAAATAGCCGAACCATTTTCGTCCATTCTCTGATTTTCTTAGCAAAAGCGTACACTTTATCAGGATCAGGGTAGAACGTGACTTTATGTAATTTGTCATGCTTACCGCTTTTCCATTTATCGAACACAAAGCCGAGGAACTTAAAGCTCTCACCTTTGTGGAATGCTACTTGACGAGTTTTGGATGGACTTAGCTTCAAGCCTCGTTTCTCCAATATCTGCGGAAGTACTTCCATCACCTTATCTAAGTAGCCTTTATTTTCGCATACGATAACAAAGTCATCAGCATACTGCATAAAACCCACCGATGGGGCATGCTCCCTACATCTTTTCTTGATGTTGCTAACAAACCCTACAAAAGGTTTAAGATTTCTGTCCTTTGGCGTTCTTGTTGTTATCAGGTGATTATAGAGTTCAAAGTCGATACCCCATAATCCGATATTACATAACAAGGGGCTAATCACACCGCCTTGCGGCGTGCCCGCTTCTGTATCATGTAGTATTCCGTCGTCAATGTAACCACACTTGAACCATTGATTTACTGCCCTTAGAATATTGCTACTTGTCCCTTTCATTGTATCCAGTATGTACTGGTGATTGAGATTATCGAAACATCCCTCGATGTCAGCATCCAGCACAACTACTTCTCCTTTACGGTTCTTTAGGTTGTGCCATACTGCCATGCAGGCATCTGCGGTGCATCTTCCAGGTCTGAAACCATAAGTGTTCTCGCTGAATTTTGCTTCCCATTCAGGTTCTAATGCGATTTTGACCAACGCCTGATAGGCTCTGTCTTCAATCGTTGGAATACCCAACGGTCTTAACTTACCGTTCGATTTTGGTATGTAGACCCTTTTCAATGGTTTGGCCTTGTAATCTTTATCAAGGTTCATCCTTTGAGCCAGTCGCAATCTTTCCGTATTCTTTAGAATGATTGCCCCGTCTACACCCGGCGTGTGCTTTCCTGTGTTTTCAGATGTAACTCTTTTTACACTTAATAATTTGGCGTACGAGTCTTTCAGTAAATCCCTTTGTAATTTTCTTACTTCAGTAATGTTACTGGCAAGCGTTGCCCGATACATTTGATTTTGCTTTCGGAAGACACATTGTTCGACTATTTTCCAGTCTATGTCTTCCCATCTGTTAACTTTCAGCATTTTAGTTACTTTCATTTGTACCTTTTGTTAAATCCACAACGAATTTGGCGTATCTGGTCAACCGTAGCCAACCAGCCTTTGCTTGGTCGTTGTTCCTACCCGATATATCACATTCGTTCAAGAGTACTTATTGCTTCACAGCAAAGTGATATTCGGTTTCCTCGTTCCTTTAACCAATGTTTACCTAAACTTAGACCCCTCTCTATACCGCCAGTCCTATACAAGCTTATGGATTACCCTCTAACAGACTGGGCTCCTGTTGACTGGAAGACTGTACCATACGATGTGGGTACAGCGTATCTGCTCACGATACCTCAACGAGGTTATCATATTTAGTTCGTCCCATCTCCCTCATACGGCATCGCTCCGTCGGTTTGACTTTTCTCCGAGCTTCCCATTCCCTGTTCTCTTGGCAGGTTAAGGGTCGGATGGACTTTGATGGATAAGCCGCCATCATCAGCATTTCACTGAATTGATTAAAAGTTAAATCCACCCTTACGGGTGAGACTCGAACAGCTTATTAGGCTGCCCAACGAGTCGCACTGTTGTTACAAACAATACGCACGGGTGTAAAAGCTGCGGTGATGCTGCCGAATCCATCATGAGAGGTGGTCAGGAACAGATATTGTTCAATTAAATCCTGCCTGCCTACCTTGATATAATCCGGAAGTTTAGCTGTAATGAATATACGCTCGCCATTGCCCAATGCTCCTGCGGTTTCATATAAAATACCATCGCCACCGCCTACTATTTCATCAAAGAACGAAAACGCATCACGGTTTTGTACTACCTCGTAATCATTACCTACTACCCCCAAAACCTGTTCGGTATCTGCACGAACGGTTGCAAACAAATTAGGCACTTCTATCTCGGGGATCATGATATCATCGCTACCCTCGCCTAAATGGTTGGCGGTATCATAAGTAAATAAAGGGCGTTTTTCGACAATGTAATCTAAACCAGCGTGCTGAATCGCTTCGCTACTGGTGGGATAACGATCTATAATATGCCCTAACCCGTGCCAGGTTTTTTCTTTAACACTCATAAAGCTGTCCTTGCATGTTTTCTGATTGAAATTTATTTGATGTGCCATGATGTTTAATTTTTAGTTTTTAAGTAATTATTTGCGTTTCAATTATCTGTACATTTTCGGTGCTGCCGATGGTGTGATCCGTTTCGGTCTGCAGTTCGGTAATAGCATCGTGAATGTTTGGTAGCTGGTTTTAATTTTCACTTTGACTGGTAAAAAAATTGTGTCCTGAATCGCTTTGAAATTGGTAGCTGTTCATAAAATCGATGAGTCCTCACTGAAACCTTACGAAATTCTCTTTAGCCAATTTTTTGGGGTGTCCTCTCAAAATATTCAGTTGGTCAGTTCTATAAATTGCATGTATATAGGGATTGGTGTTTTTTGTGAAATCATAAAAAATGCTCACCATCTCAATAGTTTTTGAGATGGAAGCAAAATTTAAGCATTGGGGAAAATGATGTTTCCTTCAATTTCGGCCAGTTTTTCGTGGCACGCATCGAAAATAAATTGTGCAACAAGGCGAATCAGGTTCGGCGTATTGGTAAAGAACTCCCTGCCTTTATCATCCTTGATAATGAGCTTGCAACCCTGATAAGGATTATATTCTAACTCGTCGTTTCCCTCAATCAGTTTTACCTCAAAATCTTCCAGTAATTTGATTCGGGATAACAGGGTGATGCGTTGAATGCTTAGCCGGTGCAAGCCTTCTACCGATTTCAAAGTTTGCTCTAAACTCAAAGAGTTTTTTTTAGCCTCGTGTTTTATTTCCTCGGTTTTAGCGGGTGCTGCTTTCTCTTTACTCGTATTCATTTCCCCGGTTTCTGTAGGCTCCAGTTTGGGCTCAACTATTCCGTGACCTGTGGTGAACGACGTAGCTTTAGCAGGTATAGGGCTATTAGTGTTAACCCCGGCTTGGCCGTTTTTGTCGGCTTGCGCGTTTTCGGCAGGTGTTTGATCTTTTGGGTTTTCATTAGGTTTAGCCTCTTTTCCGGTCAGACTTGGACGGTTCTCGGTGCGGTTAACTGTTTGGTTGCCTTTTGCGGTGGCACCTTGTACGCCGTTCGCATTTTTTTCTGTTGTTTTCATTTTTTGAATGATTTAAAAGGGTTAAAAATTTGTTTTTTGTTTACCTCTTTTCCCGAAGACTTTCCCTGAAAAGTTTTTTTTCAAAAAGAAAAAACGGTAAAAAAGAAAGTCAAAAAGACGGTCGGAAAACCCGGGCGGGAGAACTATAAGTCCCGAAGGGTGGCCGCAGCAAAGCGGAGGACATTATGCGTTCGTACGACCGGGGCTGACCGAACTTGACGCCGCTTTTGTCCGTTTTCTTTGGAAAATTGCACCTTGAAAAATCTTTTATTATAGCAATCGGTTAAGTGCAGGATGAAGGCAAGCGCAGCTTTTCCCGCCGTAATAAAATGAAGCGGGTAAACAAGTGAGGTCCTGAATGATGCGCTTAATCGGAGCTTTTGATAATTGCAGGAAAGCGAATGCTTTTGCAGCGGAGCAAAAATGCAGCAGCTGTTTTGGGGTGCTGAATGCTAAAGTTCCACCTGTCCAGGATTGAGACGGCATCTTTTTCAGGGAAAGAATATAGCGCAAAGTCTGGCCAGAAGGACAGCCAAAGTTGAACGACATTTTAAAAAAGTATCCTAATATTAGTCGTAGAACTAAAGCAATACTTACGATGGCCCAGCTGGCGGTAGTTTTGCGGATTAACGAGTCATAAATATCCGCTGTATTAATTGCTTTTTTCCTGTATATTAACTTTGTTGTACAATCTGCTTGGTTTGATCAAGGGAAATAGAATATTAAATCGGTTTAAAACTGCCACCGTTGAATAGGTAATTATAAATGAGTTTTCAATTTCCATCAGAAGAAATTAAGAATTAATGGTCTGGTCCATGTTATATGATCGTATGCTACTATACGCCAAATCTAATAGCTGACGGGAAACCCGCCAGCGGTATTTTTAAGCTGTTAAACTTTTGTAGAAACTTATTCGTCCTTTTTAGAAGATTCTTTAACACAATTAGGGACATTTTTACCATTCTTTTTTTTCATTCCCTCTTTCTTATACCCTGACCAGCAAGGATCTTTTTTCTTTTTAGTTGCCATAATTTCATATTTAATATTTTCAATAAAGAACAACTACCATTCCATAAAAAAGAGATGTAGCCAATTGCTAAAAGCTCAACATATTGTAGGGACGAGAAGCGAAGGACGAACGCTCCTATAACTCATGCTCTGAACAATTTTCGCATAGATTCTCTATGTTAAGAATTTCATCATCTGATATATTCCTAGCTTTTTCATAGCAATTTTCTGCAAGTCGAACAATCTTATCTGTTTTGTCTAATAGTGCTTTGACTGCCTTCGATTCAGTATTAAAGTCTTCTTTATATCGGGCAGCGGAGTAACCGTCTTGTAGGAGGGTCAACAATTGCACATCTTCGATCGAGCTTGAATCAAATACATTTATGAGGTCATCAGTAAACAATAATGTGAGCCCCAGTAATTTTTTGAGATTATGAATAGTTAAGCGGTATCCTAAGATAATTCGTATGATGGCATTGAGTGTGCTTTCTACAGATTGGTGCATCAGGAACACAGCTAAGTTATTATTATCGTCATGATGAGCATTTAAGGCGGCGTTCCAAAAGTCTTTACCTTGGCAGCCCCATCTTCTCCAATAACCTTCGATGGTCGTTTTTAAATCCACCTGATCTCTCGGTTTTAACTCCGGCAATATGATATCTGCCGATTGATAGCAAATCTTATTATTGAGCAATGCATTGTTAAAAAAACGATCACCCTCTCCAATTGCTTTGATAAAAGCACCGCTTTTATGGACAATAGCGTAAACGTTAATCAGATGCCCGCAATTATCTTCTATTTTTTTAACGATCTCATGGTCCGGCCTTTTTTCCCGATCATCGACAATGATCAATAGGTAAATGGTGCTGGGATGGGGATGTGTGCCTAAAAAGATAATGAGTTGCGGCGAAAGAACTTTTTGCAATATGAACTGAACTAATTGATTAATACCTGTCCATTCGGTTGGGTTTGGTTGTTCGTTAAAACTGCAGTTGTTTTTAATCAGCGATAAGCCCGAAGTTTTTTGTGACTTAACCCCCAGCTCTAATTCATTGTTGTCCCAACTCTCTTTTAAAATGGGATCGAATTCTCGCTGCCGTATGATCCATGCAACTTCATAAAGCTTTTGCATGTTCTCGTAAAAATAAATGACGTCACTTATATCAAGTGTTTCATCCGCCGAATCATTTGAAAAACCTGTTTCCAGCCACTCATAGAGAAAATCACGATACTGGTCAATTGAATAAACCTGGAAAATATTGCTTAAGGCCAAATATGGATTGATGCGTTGAATCGGAGAAAGATATACCGGGTAATGAAGCCAGGTACTTTCTTCGTGGTGTAATTGCTCCTCAAAATGGATATTAATTGCATCCGCGAGCTTATTAGCTAGCTTAGTCTTGCTCAGCATGTATAAAGCTTCCAGTAATTTCGCATTGAGCTGATGTGTATACAATAAGGTGGCCGAGCTGTTTTTTACTTCATCGTAATGATTTTGCTCGATGACATATTTTCGCCACTCGCGTAATTTTTCCATGTGCCCCGGCAGCCAGTCTACTGAAAAAAAATCTTGTATTACATTCAAAGGGTCATTGATCTCCTCCGCGTCAAGGTATTTAGGATAAAATAAACGGGAGTTACATTGATTGTTTTCCATAATCTTTTCCATTAGAACCGGTCTCCATTAACCGGAAACACAAAAGAAAGACGTGGCTTAAACGTACCGAACCATGCGCAGTTGTATTTTACAAATTGTCAGTTGTTTTGTACATTTACTATAATTAATACCTTTGAATTATGTCAGAATCTACTTTACATATCGGCAGAAAAATTAGTAAACTACGTGAACTGCGTGGCATGAAACAAGAAGCATTAGCTGCCGCCTTAGGTATCAGCCAACAAGCAATTTCGAAGATTGAACAAAGTCCGGATGTCGAAGAAGACGCCCTTCAAAAAATTGCTAACGTGTTGGGAATACCATCAGAAGCGATCAAAAACTTTACCGAGGAGGCTGTGTTCAATTATTTTAATAACTTTCACGACAACAGTTCTGGATTTAATTATAACTGTACCTTCAACCCGATTGATAAAATTGTGGAGCTGTATAATGAGAAAGTCGCCTTATTAGAACGCCTGCTCCAGGCAGAAAAAGAAAAGAATGAGCTACTAAGTAAAAAATAGTTATCGTGATTCGCCAAAAGAGAAATCCATTAGGTTTTGTCGAACAATGCCACATAATCAGTTAATGCAAGGACTCAATGGATAGAGTCCTACAGATTAGTGGAACTATTGATTTCTTTGTAAGATAATTTTGGCGATAACAAATCTGTCAGCAAAAAACCGAAAATATTAAATAGCAAAGGCCTTCAGTGTGGACCAAAGGCCTTTATTTGTGCATCCGTTTTTTCGTCTAATTAGTGTTTATCCTTTCCGCTAAGCTTATTCAGCATATAAGAATCTGAATTGGAGTTTTGATTTTTATCGGACTTTATCCAGCTACCTAATTTTTCAATTACAGAACCTGCCTGATAGGTACTATTTACCGCGCCCGAACTGCTCTGAATGATCATGGTATTACTTTTTGCAATAATGCGCCTCCGCCAGCTGCGTGAACAATGTGCCCCGCTACTGATGGCACGCAGAAATAGCCTGCGATACCGATAATGAGAAATATGATATAAGCCGTATCTGTCGAGCTGAAAAACGTGCTCCCTGTTCCATGCACCTGGGAGATATCCAGTGAAAGCATGTTTTCTTGGATCTTACCGATGATCGACCCGAAAATATTGGCTACAGGGAGCCAAAGATATACGTTCACATATTTGGCTATCCATTGCGTCAATGTATGCTGGAACCCGTCAAATACGCTTAACCCCAAAACTATTGGGCCAAGTATGGCCAATACGATAAGTATAAAGGTCCGAATGGCATTGATGCACAACGCGGCGGACTGATACACTATTTCCAGTACACCCGACATCCACTGTTTCATATTGTTTTTAAATGCATAGGCCTGTTTATCCATCCAGAATTTCATACCGTTGGTGATGCCGTCCAGCATGCCGTCATTTCCGCTGCCTGTTTTGTCATCCGGATGCATGTATTTATACCATTTGTTTTCATCCCCTTTACCATTATCCCCAATATAGGCTTGCCATTCCGTCGTGTTTTTCAATGCTTCTTCTTTTGCTTTGAGCAGGCGTTCGATGGAAACATCTGAATTTTGCACCATGTTTTGGGTAATCGTTATTACTGGTTTTAAAATCCCGTTCATGACGGCGATCACAGCCGGGAAAAGCAGGATTGCCATACCCAATGCAAATGGTCTTAACAGCGGATAAAAATCTACCGGCTCTGCTGCCGCGATGTGCCGCCATAGTCTTGCCGAGATATAGATAAGCGCTGCAAAACCTGCTATAGCTCTTCCGGCGCCGATCAACTGGCTGCACATTGACAGCATCTCCTCATAAACATTATCCAATGTCCCCTGCAGACCTTGAAGATTGCCGATGATACTGTTTGCACTGCACCAAAGTGGCGTACAGGTAATGATCACGCCGGTGATCAGGGTGTTTTTCCATTTCCTTTTCATACGATTTCAATTTGCGGTGAATATTAACTGAATTGTCATGCCTTGGTCATAGGGTTATAGTCGCCAACTGCTTTTCTTTAAATGTTCATTTATTCATTGTCCTGATTCTTCATTTATTCAATAACCTCATTGTTCATTTCTACATTTCTTCAAATCTCCAGTGCTGTATTTCTTTATTGCTGTATTGCTGTTTTCCTATAATGATAGGTTTCTACAATTACAGCTTTCTTCATTTGCAGCAATAGGTATTTACAGCGAAAGGCGGCGTTTCTTCTTCCGCTTTTTGCGCAGGTTTTGGGTTAACGTGCTATCAGCCATATCACCATCATGGTGGTCAGCGCTGAGCAGATCGCTGATAAGACCGCGATCAGGTAAACCCTGATGAGCCATCTGCCGCCTACCCTGTTGTTGTCCTGCCTGATCTGTTCCGTACTGGCTACCGTCATTTTGATCTGGAAGGCGATGTTTCTGGCCAGCGTCTCCAGTTCCCGAAGCGGATAAACGGTTTCCGCTATCCGCTTTTCTGATCCTTTCCTGTAATTGTCCTGTGCCTTGAGGTGCAGCAACTGTATTTCCACGAGCAGTTTCCTGGCGTTCTCGATATCTTTTTGCAGCTGCGATGCTTGATCTGGTATCGGTTCCTGTTGCTCCTTTTCCGGCTGCTGTTCTAAGATTTGCCTGGTGTATTGCTGCGCGATCTCTTTCTTGTTCATAACTGATACTGTTTTTTACAGATGACCATTTGTAGGCGCTACCTAAATGCTGTCCTTTGAACTGCAAACCCTCAAAACCATAGGAAATGCCGCTTATAAAGCCGGTACTGGCCTGGTTGAACCGGACGTTAATGCCTTTGATCTCCAGCTGGCTGATGAATTGTTCCGTGGTTGGTTTCTTATTCAATACCTCTTTCAGGATCACCTGAAGTTTCATTTTGGCGGATGGCGCGTCTGTTCGCTTCATCATCTCCAGTTCGTTTTTGGTCATCGCTCTTTCCTGTGCCTGGTTACTGGAAATTACCGCCGTAAGACCGTATTGCTTTTCAAGCTTTCTTAAAACAGCCTCGCTGCGCTGGTAATCATTGCTGTCGGATAATACCTTGCCGTCATAACCGATACGGTTAACCAACAGGTGGAGATGCGGATGATCAGCGTCATAGTGGCGAAAAATGATAAACTGGTGCTGGTCAAAGCCCATATTGTTCAAATATTCATTTGCAATCATGTTCATTTGTTCATTGCCCAGGTTTTCAGCGGGCGGAAAGTTCAGCGAGGTATGATAAAAGTATTTGGCCAGGTTTGGCCGCTGCATCCTCACCATTTTTATCTCCTCCATGATCGCCTTTTCCTTAATTTCGGTAAAGGAGGAATCCAGCACCTCGGCCTTCCCTTTACTCACTTTCTCGAGGTTATAATTCAGTGCTCCCCTGAATCCTTTACCCTTCACCTGGTCTGCTGTCATGGATCAACATTTTTAAAATTTCCCCTTGCTTTTTGGCCAGTTCTGCGATCACACCTATGAAATTTGGCTGTTTGCCTTCATTCATTTGCTTGGTGATCTGGTTCAGGTTGACTCCTATCTTATGGAGTTCCCTGTACATAGCCGCTGTTAGCGGCGATACTTTGACCTGCGGAAATTTGC
Organism: Mucilaginibacter aquaedulcis; assembly: GCF_030409325.1. Lineage (GTDB taxonomy): Bacteria > Bacteroidota > Bacteroidia > Sphingobacteriales > Sphingobacteriaceae > Mucilaginibacter > Mucilaginibacter aquaedulcis. The sequence continues at coordinate 118,900 of NZ_JAUFPR010000008.1, read as the reverse complement.
CGGTAAAGATTTTTTGTCTTATCCAGTTGGCGGGCGTCATGGCTGATGCTTCTGCATTAACGCAAACTCGTTCGTTCTCAGGAATAGTTAACCGTATATTGACCTGAACTACCCTTTTGTCTTGTTTATTTACCATTGGTCTTCCCATAATCTTTGATTTTAAACGAAGTGCAAAATCACGCTCGTCTCCGTAGGAGCAAGCCGTTTAAGCGTAGCGAAAACATGGCTTGCTCCATATCGTAAAGACAGTTTTATCTACTCAACCGGATTCGCTTACTTTGCACTTCACCCCTAAGGACTTTTTGGATATCCTCGAAACTATAGTACAGGATTCCGCCTATTTTGGTAAACGGAATGGTCCCGTTGTCCCTGAGCGTCTGGAGGGTATTGCTGGAGATTTTGAGCAGGTTCTTGACCTGGTAACTTTTAAGATATTTTGCCGGTTGACCTTCGGCCGACCCGCCTAACAATAATGCCTTGATCTGATTAACGAGTCTTTCTCCGAACTCAGTCAGGTCTTCTCTTGTGATAATTTCTGTTGCCATCCTTTTTCAATTTTGTAATGTTTTCGAGTTTAAGCGATTCAATTGAGTTGGACTTTTATCCGCCTTGATTTGGTCTGCAATGCTCTGATACAAAATTGAGTGAACGAAATGGGAATTAAATCCGAGGTTGTCCGAGTCGGATTTGAAATTATTGATAAAGATTTAGGATTCATAACCCTAAGGTCGGCAGTTCGATCCTGCTCCCCGCTACTGATAACGAGGCAGTTACATGAAAATGTTACTGCCTTCGTTGTTTTTGGTCATACAATGTTAATACACATTGGGTTTGAATGAAGTTAATTTGCGATTGCCGATATCCCTCTCGGCAGCAAATAAAAATACGGAAATTGCTCCACTGATGCCTAAAAAATTTGAATTATGTCTGATAATCAAAGGAGTTAAATGATGGGAATCTCGGCACGACAATTAGAGTAAAGTGCGCAAACCTTCTACATCAAAGTGGAAATAAATACTGAATGTACTTCCTAAAAGAAAATAATTACTGGCAAAACCGCAAAGTATTCCCGTCCGCATCAGTCACATAAAATTCCCGTCGACCCCAGCTCTGGTTGACCGGACCGATATGGACCGGCGAAATATTGCTGAAATACCACTTTATATTTTATCTCGCTGATTGGACGGGCTGAGATCTGCAGCCCGCGCTTTTCTTTAAATAGTTTAAACCGCTGATTAGGTCATCGCTGTAGCGATTAGGCTACAGCCGTAGCCGGTTGTAAGCGTGTCGCCGCCTGCAAACCGTATGGCACGGTTATTAGCCCATTTAGCTTATCAAATCAACAATTATGAAAACGACCGCCAAAACCGCTGTTTTGTTAAAATCATTCGACCTGCAATTGCTGGCTTTGCTGAAAAGCGATTTGCAGCAGCTTAAAGCTGTGAAAAAAGCAGCTTAAAATATTTATCTACATCCACCTGTGAAGGAAAAGCGGATTTGGCCGCTCTTTTTAATTAGTGTGATGAAAAACACTGATTAAAATGGAAAATCATAAAAAAATACTTGTCGTGGATGACGATGACGACATCCGCAATATGATATACCTGATCCTCGAAGGCGAGGGTTATGAGGTCAGCGAACTTGCTGACGGGCACAGCGTCAATAGCACTGTGGATGATTTTCATCCGGATGTGATCCTGCTGGATGTAATGCTGGGCGATATGGACGGCCGGGATATTTGCCGGGAACTTAAACTGGCAGCCGCTACCGAGGCGATACCGATCATTATGGTTTCGGCCAGTCACCAACAGGAAGTTCTAAAAGACGGGGGTTGCCGGGCCAATGATTACCTGGCCAAACCTTTCGATATTGACGTACTTATCCAAAAGGTCGGCTTTTACGCCGCCGCTTAATACGCAATCCATGAAAATCACCAAATACATCCATTCCTGTTTGCTTTTTGAAAAAGACGGTTTTAAATTATTATTCGATCCCGGCAAATTTTCCTTTGCGGAAGGTTTGGTCAAGCCTGACACCTTTGTAGATATCAACGCGGTGATCATCACCCATAACCACCCTGACCATATGGACACCGAAAACCTTCGCAAGATCATCGAGTTGAGCCAGGCGACCATCTATACCAACGCAGAGGTTTCCCAGGAACTTGAGGAAGCCGGCCTGGAAAGTATAATTGTCGAAGAAGGTGAAATGACGCTCGGGCATTTTCTGTTGCAGGTTATTAATGTTAAACATGAGCCTTTACTGGATAGTCCGGCACCTGATATGCAGGCATATGTCATTGATCAGCTTGTCCTTCATCCCGTAGATTCCTTTGATGAAAAATTAAATGAATATCAGGGTATTCCCCTACTGATCCTACCAATCATGGCGCCCTTTACTACCGAACTTGCGGTTGCCGGGTTTGCTGACCGGATCAAGCCGAAAGAGGTGATGCCGGTACACGACGGCTATGCGAAACCTTTCTTTTTAAAACAGCGGTATGAAAATTACACGGAACATTTTGAAAAGAACAATATTAAATTTTACAGTGCGGGAGAGCCGGGTGACGCTGTGGTGATCAGTCAAGAGTAAATGCTTTTAGTTCTTTAGGAAGAACCTTAAAATATCAAAAACTAAAATTTTAAACACAATCAACATGAAAGACAACACCATTGAGCGCAGAGATTTTTTAAAAAAATCTATAGCATTGAGCGCAGGCCTGACAGTAGCGGGCAGTATGCTAACATCTTTTAATGCCGAAGCAGCAACTGTTGTCGACAATCCAATGGCAGCCAACGAAAAAGAATTTCGTATGGGCGTAATCGGCCCGGCCGAATTATCTCTGGCGACTAGCCAAATCGCGGTGAATAAAGCCACCAACAAAAACGCGAAAGAATTTGCGGGTTTTGAACTCGGGGAAGCTATTGCGGTAACGGGCGTGCTGAAAGACCTGGGAACACCAGTACCGATGATGGATGCCAAAGCAAAAGCCACATTGGAAAAGATCAAGTCTACCCCGGCAGGTCCTGAATTTGACAAAGCCTATATCAAGGCGCAATTAGAGAACCACGAGTTTTTACGAGACCTCGCGCAAAACTACATCAGTAAAGGAAAAATGGCTGGTGCAGCTGAAAACCAGGGCAGACACTTGGCCACATTGTCACTTGCGGTATTTAAAGAGCATGTGGCCATTACGAGCCGGATATTAAAAGAATTGGGTGCTTAAAATTATTATTTAAATACTCAACATTTATAAGGCGGGACAAGGTCCCGCCTTTTTATTTGGTTTTTTCGCGGAGAAACAACGGCACCGAGTTTAAGTTAAGCGCTACAGGCAACTATTCGCCTGTCGGACAGGTAGTATTCCCTTAATTTTTTTATTGCGGCGCGGCAACGTGTTTTCACGGTGCCGAGCGGCATTTGCAGGGCGTCGGCCACTTCGGTATGTTTAAAGCCTTTGAAATAGATCAGTTCCAGTACCTGGCGTTCTTTGTCCGGCAGGTTAACGACTGCCGAGCGCACCAGTTTGAAGTCGGTGGGGTCAAACTGCGGGGACGCCTGCGCCAGTTCGCTGCCATATTCGGCCAGGTCCACGTGCAGCGCCTGCTGCCGGTAAACTTTTTTGCGGAGGGCATCGATGGCCATATTCCGTGCGAGGTTGACCACCCAAGTAAATAAACGGCCTTTTACGGCATCATATTTATCAAAAGTGTTCCAGATCTTAAGAAACAGTTCCTGTAAGATATCTTCTGCCACCATTTGGTCCGGAACAATCCTGCTGATGACCCCCATCAGCGAGCTTGCATACATGTCATATAATGCTTTAGCACCCAATTCGGTTTTTTCCTGTATTGCACGGATCAGCAGTTCTTCGCTGAGTTTGATTTTGCGTCTGGCCATGTTTTACTGGTGACCTTTAATCTGAATGGTTATCGGTGGGTCTGGCAAGCCGGATTAAAGATAAGTACGCAGGGGTCAGTCTGTTAGGATTAACAAGAATTCGGAAAAGTTGTTTGGCTGAATTCAAACGCTTTTGGGCGCCTGCTTACGCAAGTTCAGTAGCTTTAGGTTCAGCGGCCAAATAGTATCGGCGCTTGCAGTCAGCCTGCCGCCTCTAACCGTCGCGCCTAAAACGATAGCTCCTGATAGAAGCACAATGTTTTTGATAATGTACTGCCCGAGCAGAGTCGGTATAAAAAGCGCGCTGAACGTTTCGTGGGGGAAAAACCAGAGCGGCAAAAAAGTTCCCGCCATTTGTAAATAAAGAAGGCCAAGGGTCAGCGTCAGCCAGCGTCGGAATAATAGCCCTAAACCGATGGTGCACTCCCATACAGCCAGTACGGGTAGGGAAACGGTTGGCTTAACAGTGCCGAAAGTGAGTTTAAGGATGGTCCGGCCGGCAATCTCTTCAGCCGGGCTGATACCGTGAAAAAATTTAAGCACCCCGAACCATATAAACACCAGACCGAGCGAAATTCGCAGGATATTAAGGCCGTTTCTGGCCTTCCATTCGATGGAACCGCGCTCCAGGCGGATCAATTGTTGTACCAGCAGCCAATTTTTCATAGGTGTGTTTATAAGAACTACGCATACTTCGCCCTGCTGGATGCTGGAGTGCAAACTATTAGTTATTCTTTCCGGGAGTATGACTTAACTGATCTAATAGAAATTGATGCGAAAATATTCACGGATAGTTTATCTTTGATCATTTAATTAAACAACAAGCTTTCATGATAAAATTTGCACTGCTGGCCCGCCTCGAGGCCAAACCCGGAAAAGAACAGGAAGTCGCCGACTTCATCAAAAGCGCGCTGCCGCTGGCAGCGGCAGAATCGCAAACCATCAGCTGGTATGCGCTGCAGCTCGGCCCTTCGACCTTCGGCATCTTCGATACTTTTGAGACCGAAGAGGGCCGCCAGGCGCATTTGGGCGGACAGATCGCTGCTGCCTTAATGGCCAAAGCGCCTGAACTGCTGGCTGCCGACCCGGTGATTGAAAAGGTGGACATCCTAGCGGTTAAATAAAGAAAGGTCCGAATCTGTTGCTGGCCATGTTTTAGGGCGTTTTTGCCGCCTGTTTCAGAGTTCCATTTTAGTAGCGTCATATTCACAGCTGTTGGTATATTAAAATTAAATAACATGAAATAATAAATGAAAGCCTGCTTGGAGGGCGCATTGAGCTAAAGCGCCATAGCTAACACAAACGCAGCAGCTAAAGCCCCTGTTCAAGACAAAATGATGCACGACAAAATGAAGGATGGTTTCTAAGTAAGATTAATACTTGAAGTTATACTGGCAAAGTAACATCAAACGGGAAAGCTAACAATATTCAAGCCGGCAAGTGGTCCACCAGCCTGCTGTGGCAGGCTCCCCGTCGCGAGGTTGCCCATATCAACGGGTTGAAAGCCGAACGCTGATAACAGATCCGAAACGAGTGCTTTTGCATCCTGATCGTCACCGGCTACAAAAGCCATCCTTCGGCCATTTTCTACTTCCGGGTTCGCGTCTACCCATTTTTCAAAATAGTGATTTAAGGCTTTTACCAATTTTGTACCGGGCAAGTAACCCTTTACAATGCTACTGGAGGCTTTACCCTCCAGGTTCGCCAGTTCCATATTGTCTAGGAAGTGATTGGTGACATCAACCAGCACTTTACCTTTCAGGTCGGGCAGCGAGCCCGATACCACACGGACTTTTGACCAGGGTACCATTAGAAAGAAAACTTCTGCGTCCCCGACATCCTTTAAGTCAGCAGGTGAAGCCAGTTCACCAAGTTGTTTCGCTTTATCCTTTAGACTGTCTGCCCCGCGGCTATTGGTCAGTAAGACCGTTCGTTAGTCCCAGAACAGTAGACAACCACCGGGAATCACTGTTCATTAAACTTCAAGTTAAAACACGTGTGGGGTTGGTATTGTATGCTATAAGAAGCAACCTATTCAAAGTCAAGTAATTATTATACATTATATTTGTCGCTTAAATTCTCATAGTCATAACTCATTGTAAATATCAGAGTGATATGTACCATTTATGTCCGATTGATAATTCGTTATAAAAAATTATTTTCAAGGGAATCTATCTTGCATATTTAATCTATAAGGAGAGTTAATCACGCAATAAAGCCCAGCAACCTGCAAATGTTAAATTTTTTAACCTAAGTAGATAAATCACAATTTCAAAAAGAATGGAACTTTAATATTTCTGACTTGTCTTGGGTTTAGGGAAGAAATTGCCGTATATTTACATATCATTTTGAGTAAGTTGAGTCCTTTTGAGGGGGTCTCATTAGAGACCTGTTTTAAAAAAACACTATATATGGAGCATATAGGGGTAGAAAGTTGTTAAGTACAAACCCCTCCCTCTCCGCCAGAATACAACAAAATCAACTTAATAACTGGGTTTTGTTGTATTCCAATCCCCTCAGTTGTATAATGGCATAAACGACCTCCCCGCTGAAAACGAAGCGGCACAAGTATTCTATGATATCCAATGTTCTGGAAACGTAAAGAGCCTCAGAAAATGAATTTCTGAGGCTCTTTTTACCCAAGATGAAAATTTTAATTTACCTTAAGCTTATCAGCTGTTTTCAGGTAAACCTTTTTACCGCTTTCCGATACAGTGTATTGCCCGCCTTTAGGACCTAAATATATAGTCCGTCCCTTAGCATCTTTTCCTATGGCTTTATCTTCTGATTTATTTACACCTTCAGAAGCAGTTTTTGCAGCAGCGGTTTTAGTTTTGGTTGCCTTTTTAGCTACATCTTTAGCGTCATCTGCCTTTTTAGCTGTAGCAGTTTCGGTAGCTGCAGAAGCATCTGTAGCTGCATCTTTAGCTTTTTTATCAGCTTTGGTAATACTTGATTTTGCTTTTGCCTTAGATTTTTTCTTCAGCGAATCCGTTTTTTGAGCAAATGCGCTCGCACTTAATAAGATGAAGCACGAAAGCGCCAATGTGAATAGTTTTTTCATAAAAAAGAATAAGTTTTAAAATTGATTAAATGTGTTACAGAAAATTTATTCAGTTTGTAATAGGTTGCGGGTTTAGATACTTTTTAAACCTACATAAATTTGCAAATATTTTTTGATATGATGTACCTGATTATCAATAAATTTTGATGATTTTAATTATTTTTAAATAATATATATCTTGTTTATAAAATCAATTAAAATTATGGGAAAGTTTTTAACAAAAACAGGCAAAGACGGTCAACACTATTTTAATCTCGTTGCCACAAACGGTCAGGTAATTCTATCAAGCGAAGGCTATTCTTCTGCATCGGCCATGAATAACGGTATCGAATCAGTAAAAAAGAATGCCCCCGATGATGGCCGCTACGACAGGGAAACCTCAAAAAACGGCAAATACTATTTTAACCTCAAAGCCTCTAACGGCCAGGTTATTGGTAAAAGCGAAATGTATGAAAGCACTGCCGGCCGCGATAATGGTATTGAGTCGGTTAAAAAGAATGCACCGAATGCCCCCACTGTTGAAGAAGAATAAACAATTCATATTTACTATTCACGGCACTATGGTTTAAAACCGGTGCAATGAAGCTTATCAAAGATATAAAGGCCTGCAGGAAAATATTTTGCAGGCCTTTTTGTAAACAATCGTCCTTCAATTTGTCTGCTTTCGGATAAACTTTGACCATATTCGTATTCAACAAATACATAGGCAGCCATAATTTTGCAGGAATCGCGGATCATCTTAAATTAATCCAATGCCCCCGATATTAACTGATCTTATTGCCCAAAATCTGACGGTGATTTTTTGCGGAATTAACCCCGGTTTAAAATCTGCGTGGGACGGGCACCATTTTTCCGGACGAAGTAACCGGTTTTGGAAAGTTTTGCATCAGGCAGGTTTTACTCCGCACGAAATCGCACCAGTAAATGATGCATCCATACTTGATTTTGGCTATGGCTTAACTACTGCTGTTGCAAGGGCTACGGTTCGTGCAGATGAACTTTCAAAAGATGAATTTGCCGATTCTATTGAAGCCTTCAAGTTCAAAATGACACATTATAAGCCAAAGTACATTGCATTTTTAGGCAAGCCTGCCTACATCGCCTTTTCTGGTAAAAAACTGATTCAGTGGGGGCTTCAGGTTGAGGAGTTTTGCGGAGCAAGGGTATGGGTATTACCTAACCCAAGCGGCCTAAACCGGGGATTTACGCTGGCCGACCTTGTAACTCACTACAAGGAATTACACGAGGCTATATCCCCTATATAAAAACCACAAAATCAACAAGTTTAAATAAAAAAACAAGCTTTAATATTTAATAAACATTGCTTGTGCTTGCATCATTAAAAGGGTAATTTTATCTACTTTAAAATTGATATAGGTATGTAAGCTAAGCTGGCATATTTACACTATCAGGTGATAGCCCATAAAAGCTCTAAATAGCCTAAGATATCAACAGCCAATATTAAATGAGCAGGTATAACGCGTTTCAGTATGAAAGTCATATCCGTAAATGTAGGCCAGCCACAGGAAATTTCCTGGCGCGGTCAGATGGTGAGAACATCCGTTTACAAAACGCCTGTTGACGGACGTGTACGCATCAGAAAGCTCAATTTTGACGGCGATGCCCAGGCAGACCTTATAGGTCATGGAGGCGAACACCGTGCCGTAATGGTTTATCAGGCCGAATCATACCAATACTGGCGTGATACGCTCCAACGCCAGGATTTTGTTTACGGGCAATTTGGTGAAAATCTTACAGTAGAAGGATTGGCCGATAACGAGGTTTGTATTGGCGACCGTTTCCATATCGGTTCGGCTATTTTTGAGGTTACTCAGCCCCGGGTTACTTGCTGGCGCGTTGGCATCAGCACGGGTGTTCCGGAAATGCCTGCTTTACTTGTTAAACACAAACGGCCGGGGTTTTACTTCCGCGTTATACAGGAAGGTGATGTTGGCGCAGGGGATAAAATAGAAAAGATAGCAAACGGAGATCAAAAAATGAGCGTTGCCGAAATTGACGGCCTCCTTTATTTGAAAGATCATCCGGCAGATAAATTACAAAAGGCTTTAAAGATACCTGCACTTAGCAAGGCCTGGCAAGGTTCTTTTCATGATTTGCTCAACGCCGCTTTGCAAGGCGTAGCGAAGGGAAATGCAGGCCTGAGCGGTGCATCGGTACAACTTGCCTGGACCGGTTTTCGGCCATTTGTGGTACAACGCACTCAAACACAATGCGAAGGAGTACGCTCATTTGAACTTGCTACGCCCGATGGCAGCCCGATACCTTCCTTTTTACCGGGGCAGCACATCGCGGTTAAAATATATCCTACACCGGGGAGTGCTCCGCTGATACGCATGTACTCCCTTTGCGGAGCACAGGGTGCAACCAATTTACGCATTGCGGTAAAGCTGGAACCCAATGGCGCAGGGGGTACATACATGCATGAACACGTACATGATGGCGATACTTTAGAGATTAGTGCGCCGCGCGGCACTTTCACATTGGCCGAAGGTAAAGCCCCGTTAGTACTCCTGAGTGCAGGCGTGGGCATTACCCCATTATTAAGTATCCTGCATGAAGTTGCCTGTCACGATTCTAACCGCCCTATCTGGTGGATACATTCATGCAGGAACAAACTTTACGAAGCTTTTAGCGATGAGGTTAGATCTATCGGAATGCGGTTATCCGCATTTCACAGGGTGATGATATACAGCTCACCTAATGATCATGAACTTTGCGGCACCGACTATGATATTAAAGGCCATCTGAATTTGCAGCAATTACAAGCCCTGCAACTACCCAAAGAAAGTGAGTGTTACCTCTGCGGACCATCGGCTTATCTCCATAATATTACAGATGCGTTGAAAACTATCGGGATAGCAGACAATAAAATTAAATTCGAGCTATTTGGCAGCCAGCCGGAAGCGCTGGGAGCAAACGGAAAGGCTCCTCACCCACCAATAGAAAATACCGGCCATGGGCCATTGGTTACCTTTAGTAAAAGCAAAATATCATTTCGGTGGCATCCGCGCTTTGGTAGTTTACTGGAAGCGGCAGAGGCTTGTGATGTACCAGTTTTATGGTCGTGCCGCATGGGTGTTTGCCATCGTTGCGAAACAGGAATGATTGATGGGCAGGTTAACTACTCTCCCGATCCCCTCGACCTTCCTGCAGATGGTAATGTATTGCTTTGCTGTAGCATACCCATAAGCCCCGTTGATCTTGACCTGTAAATGGGCTTCAGTTAATATCCTTATTTAAACCGGGCTATGCACTGCGGTTAAATGTTCAGAAGGGCGGGTTTTGGTAACCTGGTAAAATGTGTTACTGAATGACGACAAACTCTGATAACCGCATAAAAAGGCTACCTCGGCCAGTGAATGCTCATTGGCAACAATTAGTTGAAATGCCTTTGCCATTCTTAACAACTTAAGATATTGAAGAAAAGAAACGTTAAGTGTTGATTGAAAAAACCGCGACAAGGTTCTCTCACTTACACCAAACCTTTGGCTGATACTTTGCAAAGTATGGCTTTCCGCAAGATTATCTTCCATGTAGGCCAAAATCTTCAACATTCGCTCATTCTCGGTAAATGGTAAAGCAACCGAAAGTATTTGATTACTTACCTGCGGCAGAATATTCTTGATACTTTGCAAAAACGCAAATGGTTCATCGCCGGGCAAAATATGCGCATTCCATTGCTCGGTGAATTTGATCATCTGGAAAAGCAGATCAGTTATCGGGTAGATCCCCACTTTAGTGTAAAATTCATTTCCCGCATCGCCATTGGTATGAAAAAACAGCGTTCTGCACTTTGTTGCCGAATGGCCTATGGTTATCGTATGCTCTACACCCGCAGGTATCCAGAAATAATGGCGCGCAGGTATCACGAACAGCTTTTCCCTGAATCTGATATAGCCAAGCCCACCCTCCACATAGGTGAGTTGATTTTTGGAGTGTTTATGAAAAGGGATATACTTTTCGCATTTTTCATGCATTACAAATATCGAATCGTCACGTAATTCGATTTCTTCAAGAGACGCTGGTAAACTCATTTTATTACTTTGTCTAATATCCGAATTACCTGCTGGTTACCCGTCATATAGCGGTAAACAATGTAAGCACTTATTCATTCAATTCTTCATCCAAACGCCTTTATGGCCGGAATCATCAAAACTTTGACCATTATCGAAATTTAAAAATAGACTGACTGGTCTAAATTTGTAATTAACGTTAAAAAAGAGATACGAGAATACGTCAATTCAACAAGTTCAGGGCATAAACAGACCGTTTTAAATAATAGTATAGGCATAAGTTAAAATTCAACTATGGAAACCACACCCCAGCAAATAGTAACAGCAATATCTACAAGCGAAATAAAACAAGTATCCGGATCAGTAGCCATATTAGAGGCTCTGGTTGCCGAAGGCGTTGACGTTATTTTTGGCGTACCGGGAGGTGCTACAATAGCTATATATGACGCCTTATTTGATTATAGCGAAAAACTAAAACACATTTTGGTGAGGCACGAACAGGGAGCTATTCACGCCAGCCAAGGGTATGCCCGTACATCGGGGAAAGTTGGCGTTGCCCTGGCCACCAGCGGCCCCGGCGCAACCAACATGATAACCGGTATTGCTGATGCCATGATTGATAGTACCCCTGTGGTTTGTATAACCGGCCAGGTTTACGCCCACCTGTTAGGAAGCGACGCATTTCAAGAAACAGACATCGTTAACATGTCCAGCCAGATAACTAAATGGAACTACCAAATAACTGATGCTACCGAAATTCCATCGGTGTTGGCCAAGGCCTTTTACATTGCCCGGAGCGGCCGCCCGGGACCTGTGTTAATTGATATAACCAAAAACGCTCAACTGCAAATGTTTGATTACAAAGGTTACACCAAATGTGATCATATACGCAGCTACAGGCCAAAGCCAATTGTGCGACCAAGCTATATTGAACAAGCCGCCGAACTAATTAACCAGGCCCAGAGGCCAATGGTATTATTGGGTCAGGGTGTAATATTAGGGGGCGCGGAGGCTGAATTTAAAGCATTTATCGAAAAATCCGGAATCCCTTACGCATGGACAGTTTTAGGCGCCGGTGCCATTCCAAGTGATCATCCCCTTAATGTGGGTATGCTGGGCATGCATGGCAATTACGCGCCAAATATGCTAACCAACCAAACTGATGTGCTGATTGCTATCGGAATGCGCTTTGACGACAGGGTTACCGGCCGGTTAGATAAATATGCTAAACAGGCAAAAGTAGTTCACCTGGATATTGACCCTTCTGAAATAGATAAGAATATCAAAGCAACAGTGCCCGTTTGGGGCGATTGCAAGGAGACCCTGCCTATGCTAACTGCTTTGATTGAAAAGAAGCAACATACAGATTGGCTGGCCAGATTTCAGGCCTATTACCAGGATGAACTTGAGCTGGTTATTTACCCGGAACTAAACCCCACATCCGGAGAAATAACTATGGGCGAAGTTATACGGCACCTGAATGATATTACCAACGGCGAAGCTGTTATTGTAACAGATGTGGGCCAGAATCAGATGGTTGCCAGTCGTTACTCTAAACTAAATAAAACCCGCAGCAATGTAACCAGCGGCGGATTAGGCACAATGGGCTTTGCCTTGCCTGCGGCCATTGGCGCTAAATACGGAGCACCCGAACGAACTGTAATTACAATTGCCGGAGATGGAGGGTTTCAAATGACGTTACAGGAGTTAGGCACCATTATGCAAAACAAAATAGATGTGAAGATCATCGTTTTAAATAACCGCTTTTTGGGAATGATACGCCAATGGCAGGAGTTGTTTAACGATAGCAGGTATTCGTTTTCGGATCTTGAGAGCCCTGATTTTGTGACTTTAGCAACATCTTACAAAATTGCATCAAAGCGCGTAGCTGACCGTGAAGAACTTCCGGCGGCATTAAACGAAATGATGAATAGTAAGGGATCGTTTTTGCTGGAAGTAATGGTGACCAAAGAAAACAACGTTTTCCCGATGGTAGCCCAGGGATGCAGTTTAAGTGAGATCAGGCTTAAATAATGAAGAACATGCAAAACGAGGAGATAAATAAACAGGAATTTAACATCACCCTGTATACCGAAAATCATGTTGGGCTGTTAAGTCAGGTAGCCTCCATCTTTACACGCCGCAAAATAAATATTGAAAGCCTTAACACATCACCATCAGAGGTTGAGGGTATCTATCGCTTTAATGTAGTGATCATTGAAACGGATGAGCTGATGAATAAACTCATTCGCCATCTGGAAAAATTAAACGGTGTAATTAAGGCTTACTATCATTCAAACAATGATGTTATATGGCAGGAAATGGCCCTATATAAAATGCCAACAAGTATTATTGAAGAGCAGTTAAACGTTGAACGCCTGTTACGGAGATATGGAGCCAGGGTTGTGGTAATCAGAAAGGATTATACCGTATTTGAAGCTTCCGGCCACCGCGAGGAAACCGATAACCTGATAACCCTTTTGCAGCCTTACGGCCTTATTGAGTTTGTGCGCAGCGCAAGAGTGGCAATTATAAAAAAGAGCGATGGCTTTAATAGCAAACTAAAAGAGTTTGAAAGGTTAAACCCGTTGCCCGATGCATATTCGGAACATTTCTTAAATGAAATTACCAAAGGACTAATTGTTTGAGTGTTTGATGATGATGATAGATTGAAATGTATCTGCCCCTGTAATTCGGGGGCAGAGCATTCAATCATGTAGCATCCCTTTAGTTGTTACCAAATAATCACTGGTAAGCACATCCATTCTGCGAAAACAGCAGAAAATTTAATTTTAGTATTTTTGTAAATGAAGGAATCTGCAGCTAAAACAAAAATCCTTAATGTTGCTTCACGGTTATTTTATGAACAGGGATACAATGCTACCGGTATAAATCAAATCATTGATGAGGCTGATATAGCCCGGGGTTCTCTCTATAATCATTTTCCTTCAAAAAAAGACCTGCTTTCCGCATATATTGAACAAGCCGAAAACCTTTGGTTTACCGCTTTGGAAGAATATCTTTCACCGATTAAAGACCCGAGATCCAAATTACTTTCCATATTTGATTTTCGCGAACAAGAGCAGTTTAAAACCGACTTCCGTGGCTGCCAGTTTGCCAAAGTAGTTGCAGAATTGACCAAAGACGATCTGAAGATATACGAACAGGTTAGCCACGAAAAGGATAAACTAAAGCAGTATATCAAAAGTTTGTTAGTTCAGATACATTTAAAAAGCCCGGCAGCATTAACCCTCGATATGATTGCCGAAGCCATCTTTTTACTCCTCGAAGGATCAACTGTTGCAGCAAGCTTATACAAGGGCGAAGCCTCTATTAAAAATGCAAAAATAATAGCTGCCTCGCTCCTCATATAGCTCATCAATTAAAACAACAAAGATCATAAATTCTTAAAGGACGGAACCAGCATCCGCTTATTCCAATGTGTTACCGTTTTACCTATAGCCGGAATAATCAGGATGAGGACGGAGATAGCTATAAGTACTATGGCAAATAGCACAAAGATTGCACGGTTTGTTAATAACTGGCTCTGCTGCGTTAAACTTTGCCATACCGCTCCATTTGCCAACCCCGATGCCTGTTCGGCCGTAAATCCTTTTGACATGTAAAGCGACTTGTAGGCATTCAAGCGTATAACTGTATTTTGACTATCTGCCGTGATATACCCCAGAAAACCCTCCTTAAAATATTGATTGAAATATAACTGCAGGTTATAAAACCCGGCAGATGAGTTTGCAGTAGCAGTAAAACGTGTACAGGCTGCAAGTACCATCCCACTTACTCCCGCTCCGGAAGCCGACGAAAGCACATAGATCATAATAGGAATAAACAAAAGCCCCGAAGCAGCACCCTGCACAAAAACAGGCAGCAGCAGGTTGGTAAATGACATATCTGGTGTTAATATAAAGCTCATCCATATATTGAACCCACCCAACATTGCAAAGCCAATTATCAAAAGCACTCTGATGGTAACCTTTTCTGCCAGCAGCAGCCTGATAGCCAAAACTAACAAACCTATCATTCCGGCTATATTACACAGGCCTAATATAATAACCTGCAGGGCGCTCCATTTCAAGATCCCGCCGGCGTAACCATATACCAGGCTAATGCTATCCTTACAGCCATAATAAATTGCCAGCAAACAAATACCCATTACAAAGTTTCGCGATTTAAATACACTGAGATGAACCACCGGCCTCTTGATGATGCTTTGTCTGTAAAAAAATAATACGGAACCTATTACAGCCGCAGTAGTACTATACCGTATGCGGGGATCGGCAAACCAATAGTATTTTGAGCCATATACAATAGTATAAGCAACAGAAAGCGCGCTGAAGGCGAATATCACCATGCCCCCCCAATCAATCTGATATAGTGGATAGCGCTTATGTACCGACTTTTGTTTTAACATCAGCAAAGTCATGAACATCGTTATCAGCTGAAACATGATCAGGTAATAATAGGTAACCTTCCAATCGGCCGATTCCAGCACTATCCCAGCGAGCAAACCAATCAATACGGTATGGCTAAGCAGCGTTCCATAAAACACGGCCGGAGCTATCTTCTGCGCGCGATCTGAGGGTAAACGGGTAAATATCAGCAACAAGGCAAACACAATAACATTACCTGTTACCAGTCCCTGAAAAAACCTCACTATCAAAAACAAAGTAATATCCTGTAGATGCAAACAAATAAAATTGAGCAATAAAGCCACCATCATACTTGTTAACAAATAGCTCCGGGTTTGAAAGTATCTGAAAAACCTAAATTGCACCGGTAAAACAGTAATAATACCGGCATATGTTGCAAATAAGGCAAACGAAATATCTTCGGGCTGTGCACCAAGCGCACTAACCATATAGCCCTGAGTAAGTACAAACATGCCCAACTGCACCAGGCTTGATAACAGAACCAGGAACAAAGCTATACGCACTCCCCAGTGCCAGCCTGTTATCCAATCTTTAAAATATGCTGATTTCATGATTATGACCTCTTTTTTACAGCAACGCTAACGTTCATGCCTGGTACCACGTTGCTGGTATGTTCATCTGCAAACTCAATTTTTACCGGTACCCGCTGAATGATCTTTACGAAATTTCCGGTTGAATTATCAGGTGGCAAAAGCGAGAAACGTGCCCCGGTAGAGCCCGCTATAGCCATGATCTTGCCATGAAATACTTTGCCATCAATTGCGTCAACCCTAATCTCTACAGGCTGCCCTACATACATGCCGGCTACCTGTGTTTCTTTATAATTCGCAGTTATCCACTTTTCACTTTCATTAATGATGCTTACCAATGGTTGCCCCGGCTGTATCTGCTGGCCTTCTAAAATGTTTTTACGTCCCAGCCTGCCTGAGTATGGCGCACGGATAATGGTATATGATAAATTAAGCCTGGCCAGTTCCAGTGCTGCTTGTTTACGCTTAATATCTGCCTGTAATAAGGCAAAATGCGTTTTAAGCTCTGCTATGCGTGCCTCGTTGGTACGCAGGGAATTTTTTGCGGCACTGTAATCACTTTCGGCCACATCATAATGTGCTTGTACTTGCTCCAGATCGGCACCAGTGGCAGCTTCTTCTTTCACCAGGTTTACGTACCGTTTTATATCCTGTTGCTGTTGCACATACCGGGCATGTGCCCCATTGATCTGATCCTGGTTAACACTGGTACCGGTTTCGGCCGAGCGGATGCTTGCTGTAAGTACGGTTAGCTGCGCGTGTGCATCTTCAATAGCTGCTTCTGCAGCCTCCAGTTGAGCGCGGTATTCTCTGTCGTCCAGTACAACAAGTGTATCACCCTGTTTAACCAACTGATGCTCGTTAAACAAAACCTTTTGTATATAACCTCCGGCGCGCGCCGAAACCGGATTAATGTATGATTCAACCTGGGCATCGTTAGTTTCTTCATAATGTTCACTGTATTTCCAGTATTGGAAAAAATATACGATTCCCGCAAGGAGCAAGATCACTGCCGCGGCTGTGATTACGATGTTCCCCGGATGTATTTTATGATTTTCTTTTTTCATTGTTTTAAATATTGTGTTGGTTTATAAATTTCCGCTGGTATAAAGAATATGGTAATAAATAGCCAGGGCATCGGTTTGTGCCCTTACCAAATTAAATCTTGATTCCTGGTACAGGTTATCCGCATCCAGAAGGTCTGTTAATAAGGCAAGCTGATTTAAGTATTTGTTATTTACGATACGATAGTTTACCTCGGCCTGCTCAACAGAATGCTCATTAACGGAGATACGTGTGAGCGCTTCACCATATTTGATATAGTAAGATTTGATCTCTGTATGTACATTATCGGTATAAGCTGCCTGCTGTATTTCAAGCTCTTTTACCCGTAACTTACCGGCCGCTACCTTACTTTTATTGTGGTATAACGATGATATGTTATACTGCGCCTTCAAGCCCACGAAACCGAGTGCATAAGCCTGATTAACCGGTGGAAAAACTAAAAAGTTAGGATAATTAATTCCGTATGCGGTATAAAAGCTTAAAGTGGGCTTGTTATTACTTTGAACACCTCTTAACCTGGCGCGTTGCAGCTCAACGTTTTCTGCTGCTCTTTGTACGCTGTACGATGACACTCCTGCAGCCTCAATAAACGGCAGCAGCGAACTACTCTCGGGTTTAGTCATCCCGGCAGAATCAGCAGGGGCTATCCGTACAGAATCCGGCACATTCATTAAAACATCCAGTTTCTGATTAGCTATAGCAATATCATTTTCGTTTTGTTGTAAAGAGAGTTCAACATTTGATAGCGTAACCTCGGCCCGCAGCACATCACTCCTGGTAACTTTTTGATTTTTATAGAGTGAGTTAATATTTTTTAACCTGCTTTGCGCCCGTTTAAGCTGGTCAAGGATAAATTTCTGCAGATCATTAAGCTTTACCAGATCCAGGTATTGACTGGCTGTTTGTAAAGCAATATTTCCAGACTGATCACGTGCATTCAGACCGGCCAGTTTAAAACGCGAGGTTTCTTCCTTTTGCAATGCTTTTAATTTGCCCCCGCCATAAATGTTAAATAAAGCATCAACACCTAATGCCGCGGCATTTTTGGTTGGCGGTAATGGGATGGTGGTTGAATGGCTTAGCCCCTGCGAAAACAAGGTAAGGTCAGAAAAACGCTGATATGAGCTATTCACATTAACTGTTGGTAACGCGGCATCATATGCATCTTTACGATCTTCGCCAGCGGCGTTTTCCTCAATGCTGGCAGCCTTTATCCATTTATTCTGATCCTTGGCAAATTGTACTGCCTCGGTAAGACTTAATTTATAGCCATTGCCAGGTTGTGCCTGTGCGCTCGCAAACGTTGTACTTAACATAAGCAGCGTCATGGATACAGCAGCCATAAAATATGACTTTCTGTAATAGTAGATATAGTTATACATGATTTCTTTGTGCTAATTGATTATGATCCTCAAGGGTTGGGATCAATATGAAGCAGCGTATTATCCGCATCTTATCATATCTCAAACCCTTTTGAATTTTTGATAAACAAATTTCCGGATAAAGGGCAGCGAAAAATAGACGAAAGCACCTCACTATTCGTCGATGTGGCTTATGTTAGTACGAGAAGAAGGAATAAAATTTAGTTGAATTTTTTACGATATTCAACGGGCGACATCCCGGTGCCTGCTCTGAAAAATTTTCCAAAAACAGACTGGTCTGAAAAATTAAGCATCCCGCTTACCTGCGATACTGTAAGCGATTTATTCTGAAGTAAAACTTTAGCTTCCAGAATAATAGAATCATCTATCCATTTTCCGGCCGATCTGCCCGAATATTTTTTAATGGCTGCTGAAAGTGATTTTGGAGTTAAATGGAGATGCTCTGCGTAATATTCAAGCTTACGCTCGTACATATAACTGCTGCTCAGCAACAGTTTAAATTTGGTAAGCAAAGGATGTTCTTTTAGTCGGGATGGCGCATCAAGGTTATGTTGCCTGCGATAGGCATCAACCTCATAGATCAGGGCAAAAATGTAGTTCCTGATGATCTCGCCCTGCCGGTAATTGGCTGTAGATTGGGTTAGCTGAATAAGTTCAAATATTTTGCTGAATTTGATAAGGTTTGATTCCTGAAGAGGTAAAACATGAAGATCGCTATTCTCAAAAAAATCATACTTGGCCAGGAAAAAAAGATCGGCATGGTGCTCCAGCAAAAAGGTGTCCTTAAAAAATATAACATCCATTTTCAGGTGCTCGCTGCTCTTACTAAAATACCGGATAACCGATGGGCCCAACGTAATGATGGATGGTGCAATAACATCTGTGGATACTAAACCGGCATTCAGTTTTACGCCGCCTTCTTTGATGTAAACAATCGCATAACTTTCTGCCCGGTAAGGTTCTTCCTGATATGGAGTGTCTCCGGAACTTACAAAGAGGTACTCCGTGTTATTATTGTCAGGAACAGAGAAAAGCCGGCTATGCCTTGAAAGTGAAAACGTTTTCATGTTATTTACCAACATAAATTTACAACATAGCATTTGCTTTTTGCCTTCAATGTTATCCTGTACTTCAATTACTATTTAAACACACTATTTTATGTGCTTTATATAAGCACAAAACTATAAAAGTTTTTTAAATAGATAGACCAGTCTATTTATTATTAAATTAACATGACAGATGAGCTAACAGGGTAAATAAATTTGTTTTAAGCAAATTCTGTGATTTTTTATGCCAATATCATTTTACCTTTGCGGCTTAATTTAAATCATGGCCGCAATTGATGTTCACCCATCCGTAAAAGCAATCCGAACTACGCAGATAGGCATCGGAATAAGCATTCTTTTGGTTATTCTGAAAGCTGTTTCAGGGAATATTGGTCACTCATACGCGCTGGTTGCAGATGCTACAGAAACTGGCGCCGATATTTTCAGTTCAACCCTGCTATGGATCGGATTAAAGATCGCCATGAAACCTGCCGATACTAAACACCCTTATGGCCATGGTAAGGCAGAGCCTATAGCATCTATTGTTATATCATTCTGCCTCATGGGTGCAGCGGCCTGGATAGCGTGGCACGCTATTGAATATGTACGCACCCCGCATGATATGCCCAAAAGGTTTACCCTTTATATCCTGCTTCTTGTAATGATCATTAAAGAGGCCATGTTCAGGTATGTTATGAAGGTGGGTAAAGAAATAGATAGCAACGCCGTTAAGGCTGATGCCTTTCATCACCGCAGCGATGCCATTACCTCTGTAGCTGCTTTTATTGGAATTGTTATCGCCCTTATTGCCGGCAAAGGTTATGAAGGTGCCGATGATTGGGCAGCTCTTATTGCATCTGGCTTAATTTTTTACAATGCGATACAATTACTAAGACCTGGTTTAGCCGAGATCATGGATGCTGCCCCTTCGGCCGAGATTGTTAACAAGGTAAGGGTATTAGCGGCTCAAGTTGCCGAGGTTAAGCAGATTGAAAAGTGCTATGTACGTAAAATGGGATTCGATTATTTTGTAGACCTCCACATTGAAATTGATCCGGAAATTACCGTAGCCGAGGGGCACCGCATTGCACACATTGTAAAAGATAAACTGCTGGCAAGCGGGCTGAGTATTAAAGATGTACTGGTACATATTGAACCTTACGGTTCTTAAAATCGGATACGTTTTTATTTCCTTACAGCCTGTCATTCTTTCTCAGATCTGAAGGGCGAGACATTGTAAAATCATAAAAACTATCACTAAAGGCTCCTACTGTAACATAACCAACCTCGTAGGCAATTTCGGAGATGGGCTTATGGGTTTTTACCAACAACTCAATGGCCATAATGATGCGAACAGTTTTTACGTACTGCAAAAATGAAATACCCAATTGCGACTGAAACAACCGGGTAAAGGATCGCTCGCTCATTGCAAAATGTTTGCTAACATTTGCAATTACAAGCCTGTTACCAACATTTTCATTAAGGTATATTAAAACTTTTTGCAATACCTCATGATTGGTATTGGGAAGTGCAATAGGCAATGATCTTTGATTCAGCGTAGGCAGCAGATTTTTCAAGGCCACCAGAAACTCAAAGTTCTCATCTTCTTTTCCCATATGCCGTTCGTCCCAAAGCTCTGTGTATTTGATCATTTGTATCAAGACCTCACTGGCAGGGTATATGCCCAGCTTGCCGTAAAACTCATTCCTGGAGTCGTCTGAAGCATAAAAATATAAAGTTCTCAAAACAGTAGCTGATACCCCTACCTTCAATTCATGCACCATCCCCATCGGAATCCAGAAATAATGCCTGGCCGGTACCACAAAGGTTTTGTCCTGCGCCGTAATGTAGGCCAAACCTCCTTCTACATACCCCAGCTGACCTTTAGAATGTGTATGAAAAGGTATGAGCTTCTCTGATTTCTCATGCATCACAAAAACGGTATCGGGTCGTTTTTCAATTTCCGGTAAAGAAGCAATTATTCCCATTTGATAAGGCTAAGCTACCCTACAGTTTCCTAATTACCAAAAATTGGCTAGAATAAGGAAAAGATTGACCATTTAGGCGAAACCACTCTATTACACACTCGCTAATTTTGCTCCCCGAATATGAAGTATAAAAACATAGTTATCCTATTTGCCAGCATGTTAGCAGGCAATACGGCATTTAGCCTGCCGGATGACACCGCAAGGTTAACACTGCAGGATGCCTGGGCTAAAGCTGAAATCCACAGCAGGCAAATCCAAATTGCCCAAGAAACAAGCTCTATTGCAGAAGAAGAGATCAAAGATGCCAAAATGGAGCGTTTACCCGAAGTGGGACTACTCGGGAGTGTTGAAAAAGCCTCCAACCTGCCCATTTATGGAAACGGCCTTTTCTCCGGGCATACTGAGGAGCATGAGGTTATACATACCCTGTATAAGTTGGGGACAGACTTTTACCTCAACCTGTACAATGGAAACAAACTCAATCTTAAAATTGAGGAAAGCAAGCTGTTACACAAAATTACAGAAATACAGAACAACGAGGTTGTATCAAATATCAGGTATAAAACTGCAGCGCTTTATCTTGATCTGCAGAAATCCCTGATCTTCCAGAAATTGATCATTAAGGACATTGCCGACCAGGAAAAACAATTACTGGAGATCAAGACATTGCAAAAGCATGGCGTTGTTTTAAAAAGTGATGTATTGCGTGTTGAGCTTGACCTCTCCCGACGCAAGATGACTCTTGTAACCATTGAGAATGATATTTTGGTTGCTACTCAAAAGCTCAACATTATTATGGGTGAACCCGATGAAAAGCAGGTGCTGCCAACAGAATTTGGCATTGACCGGCAGTTTGACCAATCCTATGAAAATTACCTGAACGCTGCATTACAATACTCGTTTTCATACCACATATCTGAAAACAGAACAGAAGTAAGTAAACTGCATTTACAACAGGTTAAGGCCAATTACAAACCCAAGGTTGGTTTGTATGGCGATTTTTCATTTGCCAACCCCCAGATATTCCTTTATCCGTATAACGCTGCCTGGTATTCCCTTGGTGTTGCCGGGGTTAAGGTTACATTACCGCTTTCGCAGCTTTATCATAACGTACACAAGGTAAGCGCCGCCAGGTTGGAGCTGGAGAAAGAAGAGATATCACACAAGGATACCGAGGATAAAGTAAGGCAAATGGTTAAGGAGGCATACCTGCGTTACCGGGAATCATTGGTGCAGATTGGTGTGGCTGAGGCCAATGTTGCACATGCCCAGGAAAACGCGCGCATCATCAAAAATACCTACTTCAATCAAACCTCACTGATAACAGACCTGCTTGATGCCGATGTGCAGGTATTGCAAACACGCTTTGATCTGGCAGCAGCAAAAATCATGGCTCAAAACAAATATTATTTACTTCAAAATATAACCGGCGTACTTTAAAATGAAAACAAAATATACCATTACAGATCGCATTATTACAAAAGTTACCGGATGGATTGCCGGTATCACTATTCTTTGTTTAGCAGTTTGGGCCATATACTCTGCCTGGGAGTTTCATGAATACGAGCAAACCAATGACGCACAGGTACAGGAATATGTGAACCCGGTTATTTCCAGGGCGGGCGGCTTTATTGTGGCGGTAAAGTTTGAAGAAAATCAGCATGTAAAAAAAGGCGATACACTGCTGCTTATTGATAACAGGGAATACACCTTACAGGCAGCGCAAACAACAGCCGCTATACAAAAAACTGAGGCACAATTACAGGTATTGGAAAGCAACATTCATACCCTCCAAAAAAATGCGGGCTCAGCCAAGGCACAAATTAAGGCCAGTGCCGCCAAAGTGTGGAAGCAAAAACTTGATTTTGATCGCTATTCACATCTTTATAAAGAAGAATCGGCTACTAAACAACAGCTTGAAAATGTACAGGCTACATTAGATATCAACAGCAGCGAGTATCAATCGGCACAGGAAAACTACGGGGCTGCAGCATCAAAGATTGACGACATTATTGCCGAAAAATCTGTGTTAAAAGCAGAGATAGTGCGCCTGAAAGCCTTGCTTGATCGTAATAAGCTTGATGTTGATTATACTGTAATAACAGCAGCTTATGATGGCCGAATGGGGCGCAGAACGGTTGAGGTGGGCCAAATGATCAACACCGGCGAAGTACTGGCCTATATAGTAGATAACGAAACCGACAAATGGGTGGTGGCCAATTACAAAGAAACCCAGATTGCCAGTATGCATATTGGGGATAGCGTAAAGTTTGTAGCCGATGCCTTTCCTGATCGTGAATTTAAAGGCACTATCATTTCGCTCTCACCTGCAACGGGCTCCAGCTTTTCATTGCTGCCTCCTGATAACTCAACAGGCAACTATGTAAAAATAGTTCAGCGCGTGCCGGTACGTATCAAGATTGATGCTGATGAGCAACAACTCCCCTTGCTTAAGGTAGGCATGAATGTAAATGTTTACGTTCCTAAAAATCAACGGCATCATGGTTAATACTATCCCAATTTTTAAAAGCTGGGTTCCCGGCTGGGCTATTAAGATCATCCTGTTTTCACTGATATTGCCAACACTCGTGCTCTTTTTTCTGCCGCTAACAAACATCAATGCTGCCGCCGGTTATTATGGATGTGAACCATCAGACATACAATTCACTATAGCCCTCTTTTATTCGGGATACTTAGCGTTTTACAGTCTGGAACGGCGATTTTTTAATTTCCTGGCTACAAAGGAGTATTTTGTAATGTTCACCATTTTAGAAATATTAACAACCTTAGTTTGTTATAAAACAAATGATATCTACATATTATTTCCTACCCGGTTTATTCAGGGCATATTGTTTTCCAGCACAGTAAATCTTTCGCTATCATTGATGTTCACCAGGCTACACAGTGAGCGGGCGCGCGAAATCAGCTTTTCCATCTTTTTTGGTATGTTGATATGTGTTGTTCCATTTAATAACCTTGTTACAGCTAATCTTATTGATTCCTACAACTTTAATATTGTGTATAAGGGGGCGCTATTTTCTTATCTCCCTTGCCTGTGCTTTATAATGGCCAGTATGAACAATGTTCGCCTTAATGTGAAGTTTCCGTTATATAAACTGGATTGGCAGAGTTTTGTATTGTGGAGCATTATACTCACACTCATGGGGTATATAACTATTTATGGTCAGGAATATTATTGGCTGGCAGATAACCGGATATTATACAGTGTAGCTGCCATAGCGGTTTGTACAATTATTTACATTATTCGTCAGGGAAGCTTAAAACGGCCATATCTGCATCTTGGTATTTTTAGTTCCAGAAACTTTAAGTTTGGCATACTACTGTTACTTATTTACTATGTATGCCGTTTTTCAGGCAATGTAACCAATGTGTTTTTTGCCGGAGTTTTAAAACTCGATCCAATTCATATCAGTTATGTAAATAGCTTTAACCTCGGCGGACTTACACTTGGGGTAATTATCTCCTGTTCAATGATTCTTCAGAAAAAGAACATCAGGTTTATATGGCTCCCTGGTTTTTTACTGCTGTTGGCTTTTCATGTAAGCATGTTTTTCATATTTGATACAGAAGCCAATGAAAATAATTATTACTTGCCGCTCTTTATACAGGGATTAGGCGTAGGTATGGTTTTAGTCCCAACAATAGTATACGCTATATCTTCCGTTCCGCTAAACATGGGGCCATCTGCAACGGCTATTTGTTCAACCGCCGGATATACAGGTTTTTGCCTCAGTGCTGCGACAATCAATTATTATGAACTTTACGAAAAAAGCCGCCATTACAATGCCTTTCAGGATCACCTTACTAAGGTTGATAAATTCACTGTACAGGCTTTGTCAGGAAATACTTCTCATCTTGTAGCCAGGGGCCTATCATTAAAACAATCGGCTAAGGGTGCAAATAAACAACTGGTATTGGCCCTGAACCGGCAGTTACAATTAAGATTCGCTATGGACTATTACGAGATCATGTCTATCCTGCTCATAATTACCATATTGCTCATCGCCATTTTTCCTTACCTCAATAAAACAATTGTTCGTTTACGCTCGCGCGGGCTGGCACCGGCGTAAATAACTTATCCAATATCAAAACGATGAAAAATATACTGTTAATAGCCTTTGTGGCCATTTGTATGATTGCCTGCAGAAAGGATGATCAAAATTTTAAATTAAAAACCATCACTATAAACTCCTACACTAAGAAAGAATTTCCGGCTCAACGGCTTTATGTACGGGTGATTGATGCAGTAGATACACAACGGCTGATCGGAAAGTCGGAATCATATCCCTCAAATCTGCCTTTACCTGTAACACTTGCTGTTCCGTCAAGCCAGAAGCAAACGCTCTACAAAAACACCTGCTATGTTCAGCTTTGGGGCGATTCTACGGGGATGATTAGCTCTGCAAAGATGAACATGGATTTATACAAGATCAGTTTTCCATTATCAATGAATGTAAGCAACAAAGACATGGACATCACCCTTTCAGGTAGCTGGGAATAACAGGAATTGGAGAGCCTTGCCTCACGACATTTAGCGGAATACTTGTTAAAGAGGCGATATACAGCGCCAATACACATTGAATACCATAATAAATCATTAACAATCAAACAATTAATAACAGGCATGATTTTTTAAATAGCAGCTTACATTTAAAACAAAACTTTTATGGAAGCGAAAAGAAACTTATGGCCTGAGCTTAATTATGAATCTTTAAAAGACACGCTTGAAACAGTTCAGCTGTGGACACAAATAGTTGGTAAGATCAGAATGGCCAACACCCCATGGATCAACCATAGCTGGCACGTAACACTTTATTTGACCTCAAGAGGGTTAACTACGGGTACCATTCCTTTTGACCAGGGTAGTTTTCAGATAGATTTTGACTTTATCAGCCACGAGCTTTCCATCACTTTATCTAACGGCTCCTCCGCGCTCATCAATTTACAGCCGGGCAGTATTTCAAGTTTTTACGCACATTTGCTCCGTTTACTTAATGAATTTGGCATCAATACCAATATACACGCCATGCCCAGTGAAATTGCTCATGCCATTCCTTTTGATGAAGACCATAAGCAGCGTGTTTACATAAAGGAGGAGATGCATAATTACTGGCAGGCCCTACTGCGGATAGAAACTGCAATGGTAAGATTCAGGGCCGGGTTTAATGGCAAAAGCAGTAGGGCCCAACTGTTTTGGGGTGCTTTTGATCTGTCGCTTTCCGTGTTTTCTGGCCGTAGAGCTCCGCAGTTTGTGGGTTCGGAACCACACATGCCAGAGCCTGTTATGCAGGAGTCCTACTCGCATGAACAATTTGGCATCGGATTTTGGCCGGGCAGCAAATCACATCCAACGCCATTATTCTATGGTTCATGCTATCCAACTACGGAAGCTTTCGCAAAACAAGCGATTAGCCCTCCTGAAGCCTTTTATTCTTCCGAAATGGGCGAGTTTCTTTTAAGGTATTCTGATGTGCAAAAATCTGATGAGCCGGAAACAATGTTGCTCGATTTTTTCAAATCAACTTACAGTGCTGCCGCTAATACAGGCAACTGGAATGAGGACCTGAACTGCGATCTTACCCCACTTGAACATTTTGTCCGGTCTTAGTGCTTAGATATTTGTAAACCAGTAAATCAATTGCATAAAAAAGGCTTTCAGCTAATAGCAGAAAGCCTTTTTTATTACACTCAGTTAGTTTAAAAATAATATCAGTTTTTATATTCCAATTGTTTCTTCAGCACCACATTATTTGCAGCTTTAGCTATCATTACATCAAATGTGCCGGGTTCTGTAACCTCTTTCATTTGACGATTCCAGATAGCTATATCTTTAGCATTAATGGTAAAATTCACTGTTTTGGTTTCTCCCGGTTCAATAGCTATTTTACTGAAACGCTTTAAGGCTATTACTGGCGTACTTACAGAGTTTACCTTATTGCCCAAATACAATTGCACAACCTCTTTACCTGCTATACTTCCTGTGTTTTTTACATCTACAGAAACCGTTACCTGCTCATTTTTGCTGAATTCTGTTTTTGATACTTTGAGGTTACTGTAATCAAACGACGTATAACTTAAACCAAAACCAAAGGCAAACAGCGGATCTGTTGATGAATATACATAATCACGGCCTGGCTTTTCAAGGGTTCCTGGCTCACGGTTGATACCTTTCGCTGAGTTTACATAATTATAAAATACCGGTATATGCCCTGTTGATTGCGGCACACTCATATTAAGCCTGCCCGATGGGTTTACCTTACCGAACAGGATATTCGCTATAGCCGTACCTCCTTTTTCGCCCGGGTACCAGGCCTCTAAAATAGCCGGGATATTTTCCTTTTCCCAGCTGATACTCCATGGCCGGCCATTTTCTAATACCAGGATAACCGGCTTACCGGTTTTATAAACCGCCTGCAACAATTCACGCTGAACACCCTGCGGGTCAATATCAGTAACATCATATCCTTCACCACAGGTAAATGGGTCTTTGGGTTCATTACCCGGTGCTTGGCCGTTCCAGCCAATTCCCGAGAACACTACACTGGTTGTTCCTAATACAACCACTACGGCATCACTTTCCTGCGTGGTTTTTACGGCTTCATCAAACCCGCTTTTATCCAGGCCGCTAAGTTCGCATCCTGGTGCATAGTTCACTTTAACATTGTTGCCTACAAATTGCCTGATGCCTTCAAGCACATTTACACCTGAAAGGTTATCCCTGGTAAAACTATAATCACCATATTGTACCTTATTAGCATTGGGGCCTATAACGGCTATTGATTTCAGTTTACTGATATTCAGTGGCAACAGGTTATCCTTGTTTTTCAATAAAACTATTGATTCTTCGGCTATTTGCTGCGATAGTTTGATATGCTCAGGAGTATGTACCCTGTCTTTTAGGAGGGCGGTATCGGCGAGTGGCTTTTCAAATAAGCCTGCCTTAAATTTTAGGGTAAGGATACGGTCTACCGCGGTATCAATTTGCGATTCTTTAATTTTACCGGCTTTAACCAGCTCTATTAAATGAGGATAAATATCAGGACGTGCTGCCTCCAGATCAACGCCTGCCGTTATCCCCATTAATGCAGCTTCTGATTTGGTTTTGGCTATTTTATGAAAATCATATAATTGGCTAAGACCACCGTAATCAGAAAACACATAGCCTTTAAAATTCCACTCTTTCCTTAATACCTGTTTTAGCAAAAACTCATTGCTGTGAGCCGGGATACCATCTATTTCATTATAGGAGGGCATAATAGCGGCTATGTTCGCATCCTGCACCACATCACGAAAAGGTGCCAAAAACATGGATCGTAATTCGCGTTCTCCAATTTCTGTAGGTGCCAGATTTATACCTGCGATGGGTTTGCTGTAGGCCGCGAAGTGCTTTCCGGTACACATTACTTTATCAAAGGCAAAGCTGGTACGGGTTTGCTGCGGATTGCCCTGCATGCCTTTTACAAATGCCGAACCAAGCTGACCAACCAAATACGGATCTTCGGCAAAGCACTCTTCTACCCTGCCATAACGGGCATCTCTGATAAGGTCAAACAGGGGCGACAGGGCTTCATCAACACCCGATGTGGATGCTTCTGTGGCAATGGCTTTGCCCATTTGCTCAATAAGTTCCGGATTCCAGGTACTGCCCTGCGCTATGGCCTGCGGAAAGGTGGTTGCCCCTGCAGCTAATTGCCCGTGCAAGCACTCCCCTATTTGTATGGGTGGGATTCCCAGGCGGGTTTGCTCCCGACTAAATTTTTTTGCATCTGCAGATTTTATGGCCACGTCATAAACTGTGGTGAATGGGCTCTCTAAAACGCCGTAGGCTATTTTACTGTTTTTGGCTCCGGTGAGCGACGACATACTCATCTGCCCTACTTTTTCTTCAAGCGTCATGCGTTTCAACAGATCGGCAACCCGTTTTTGTACTGGAGCCTTCGGGTCTTTGTAAAGCTGGGCCTGGGCCTTAAAAGCAAAAAGTACAGCATACATTAACAAAAAGAATAATTTCTTTTGGCGCATTTTTATCTCGGTTTGAATTTTATGACTGATCGTTAGTTCTCATCGTTCATCTAATGACAAACTAAATTGCAATCGATTGCAATTTAGTTTAAAAGTGCTTAATTGTGAAAATAAAAATTATACAACCGTTTAGTAAGCAATAACTGATTTAATAGAAGCAGCCGTTATTTGATTAACACGCTGTATTTAGCGAAACATACTTATCATCCACGATATAAGGTGTAAACAGCGAGCCCAACATAACACCAAAATACTAAAAATCAAGCACTTAATTCAATGGCACATCACTTGCAAACTGCTTTGGCAATTATAACATTATGCACGCCGGAAAATCATACAAACTATCAGAATTCCTGGTTTGGACGAGGAGAAAAATTTATGCCCTTTTTATTATCGGTCTTATACCGGTAATTCTTTACCAGGTTTTAGATTTTAAATGGCTTGATATTCCGTGGCCCATAATAGGGTTTATGGGTACAAGCGCAGCCTTTATAGTGGGCTTCACCAATACCCAAACCTATAAACGTACAGATGAAGGCCAACAAATGTGGACAACCATATTCAGCCTCAGCAGATCATGGGGTATTATAAGCCGCGACTTTTTCAACAATCCGGAAAAAAGCCGCCTGCTTATTTACAGACATATGGCCTGGCTTACCGCCTTGC
This sequence comes from Mucilaginibacter aquaedulcis, assembly GCF_030409325.1. Lineage (GTDB taxonomy): Bacteria > Bacteroidota > Bacteroidia > Sphingobacteriales > Sphingobacteriaceae > Mucilaginibacter > Mucilaginibacter aquaedulcis. The sequence goes on along the minus strand of NZ_JAUFPR010000008.1, from coordinate 88,734 downwards.
GTTATCAGCTAAGAGAAGGCAGGATATGGGAAAGCGCCAACAAAAAACATAATGCCGAATACCAACAATACTATTGCATTCCCGAATGGGAAACTTCATTTGAAAGTGAGCTGGCAAAATACCTTTCGGGCGAAGAGCTAAAATATATTCTTGGCACAAATAACAAAGCCACTCAAATACTTTCATTACAAAGCCAAACTATAAAGCAACTGTATGAACAGGACGAGATCGTAGTACTTCAATTTGTAGAAATGGAACGCTCTCTGCGTGATTTTTATACCCAGCAGGCCAGAAACGAACAGATGAAGAACTCGCCCTATCCACGCCAGTATGCCATTATCAACACGTTTTTTATATGGCTGTTTTGTTTTATGCTGCCCTTTGGAATGCTGAAAGATTTTGACCGCCTTAATGATGTGGTACAGGGCGCTATGAAAGGATATATGGTTTGGTTGGTTGTGCCGTTCAGCACCATTATTTCCTGGATTTACATCTCCCTTGAACAAGTAGGCGAAAGTACGGAAAACCCCTTCGAGGGCAGCGCCAATGATGTACCCATTTCACAAATGAGCCGCAGTATTGAAATTGAGCTCCGGGAGTTTTTGGGAGAAATAGACCTTCCGGCAGAGTTGCAGCCTCAAAACGATATTATCCTGTAATTATATGTCTTCGGGCCAACAGCATATCAAAGACAATAAATGAGCTTAAAATAATTGAACAATGGAAACACTAAATATGGAAATTAAAAACACCGGGCCGGTTTTAACCCGGTTGTTACAAATGGTACAAACCAGCACCGTTTCGGATAATATATACCTTACCGCCCTGAATGAGGATAACCCTGCGTCCGGTTTACAATTAAATGCCCTGGGTGTTAATGAAAGAGCCCTGCCCCAAATACTGATACTTTTGGGCATCCGCAGTGTTACCTTAAAAGCAGGTCATGACTTTGAAAGACTTGCAAAGCTTACAGTTGCATTACCTTCGGCAGAGGTAGAGCAATATTTGTGGGCTTTTTTCAAGGACCCAAATGTTATAAACGAACTCCACCTGCTTTTTAGCCATTGCCAAACAATTGCTTTTGACGACTGGGCCGATTTTACCGGAGCCTCCAATTTATGGGAGGGTTTGTTAGCGGATGTGATTGGCCCATTAGGCAGAACAGACATGGAATTTATTTTTTACCTGGGCGACCCGATAAGTAAGCTATCCTTCCAGGTAGATGAGGCAATTGAACTCATTTGTGAATTTTCCTCATACGGCAAGGTAACTTTTGCTCTTGACGAAAGCGAGGCCCTGCGGCTATGGATGGTGCTGAACGGTGTAAACCCCGAAGTATCTCTTGCTCCCCAAAGCCCTGCCGATCTTAAAAGAAAGTATTTCTCCATTTTCAGGATCATGAATATAGCGCGCCTGCTCATCTATTCGGCAAACGACGCCATATTATTTTCTAAGGATCAGCAGTTTGTACTAACCCGCAAAAAGGTTGAACATCAAATTGAAATAGGCCTGAATGCCCGTCAGAATTTTATTATGGGTTTTAGCATTGGCTTATTAAAGCAGCTTGACATTGCTCATTGTATTGCTCTCGGCCTTATTGTGTTTGGCTCCTACGGCGAACTCAATGCTGCCCCAAGCCGGCAAAACTTACAGGAATACATTCAAAAATGGATAGATGACCTGCAAAAACCAGAAAGCATGCACCTGTATGAATAAATATTAACACTAATCTAATTACGATGGAACACAGAATCAACGTCTTTGCAAAAGGACAAAATGCATTAAAGCCCCTGTTTCAAATAGGTGCTTATCTAAAAAATTCACCTGTAGAAGAACAACTCCTGGAGCTGATATTTTTTAGAGTTTCTCAAATCAATAATTGTGCTTACTGTTTAGATATGCACTCTAAAGATGCCCGCTCACACGGCGAAACCGAACAACGCCTTTATGGGATCAGCGCTTGGCGCGAAACACCTTATTTTTCGGCCCGGGAACGCGCCGCACTGGCATGGGCCGAAGCAGTAACCAACTGCGATGTACCTGATAGCATTTATGAAGAGGTTAGTCCGCTGTTTACCGAGGCAGAAATGATAGACCTTACACTTGCTGTCACTACCATCAATACCTGGAACCGTTTTAACCTTGCTTTTCCAAATGCTGTGGGTACCTACAAAGTAGGGCAATTTGCTTAATGCATTTATTTAAAGAGGCGGTATTAAACATGCCGTCTCTTTAAATGATCAAGTATATCTCTTACCTGCTCATGTATTCAAACTGTCCTTTATCAAGCCATACATGCAGTACAAATCATATCGGTATTCAAATTAAACTCAGGCAACATGAATCTTCAACCATATATCGAAAAGCGCGATTTTACAAAAACAACCGAGCCTGTAGCAGGTACCAGCACTAATAAAAACAATCTGGTTTTCGTAGTACAAAAACACGCGGCATCTCATTTACATTATGATTTCAGACTGGAGATGGATGGTGTTTTAAAAAGCTGGGCAATCCCCAAAGGACCATCAACTGATCCGAAAGCCAAACATCTGGCTATGATGGTTGAAGATCATCCTTTCGACTATCGGAATTTTGAAGGTAACATCCCCCATGGAGAATACGGTGGAGGCACTGTTATTGTTTGGGATCAGGGTACTTATGAACCCATTGAGCCGATAGAAGGAAAGACAGCCCGGGAAAAAGCGCTATTAAAGCAGTTATCAACCGGTTCTATTAAAATAAAGCTACACGGGCAAAAGCTAAATGGCGAGTTTGCACTGGTTAAAACCCATGGCATGGGCGAGAACGACTGGTTGCTTATTAAACACAATGATCAATTTGCAAGCGCCAACGATATTACCCTGCAGGATCGTTCTGTTATATCACACAAAAACCTTGAAGAAATGGCTATTTCTGCAGATAACGTATGGAATCATGATAGTAAATTACATGTCTGATAATATTGATAATCAGAAGCATTTAGATGACAACCCTAACTCAAACCCAATGGATATTTCCTCAATTTTAACCGAGGCTCCTGAAGCAGAAATGCCAAAGGATATTAAACCTATGAAGCCTACCCTGGTAGATGCTCCGTTTGATGACGCTGATTGGCTATTTGAAAACAAATGGGATGGTTACCGCGCAATAGCGACTATCAACAACTTTAACGCGAAGCTGATTTCACGTAACGATGTTTCGTTCACTAAATACTACCCTATTATTGATATACTGAAAATATGGCCATGCAATGCGGTTATTGACGGCGAAATTGTGGTAATGCGTGAGGATGGAAAAACAGATTTTGGAGCACTCCAAAACTGGAAAAGCGAAAAAGATAGCTTGCTTGAATATTGTGTATTTGATATTTTATGGTACGAAGGCAAAAACCTGATGAACCTGCCTTTAAAACAAAGACAGGTAATATTACAGGAGGTTTTATCAAAAAACAACAGCGATAGGATACGCCAAAGTATTGCCATACCCATCAGCGGTAAACAGCTTTTTGAAAATGCCGAAAAGCATGGATATGAAGGTATTGTTGCCAAAAAAGCCAATAGCGTTTATAGCCCCGATCAACGTTCAAAAGAATGGCTTAAAATAAAAGTTCAGCGCAGGCAGGAAGTTGTAATAGGTGGCTTTACCAAAAATAAAGATACATCAAAGCCATTCAGCGCTTTGCTGTTAGGCGTTTACGAAAGTGGGAAACTAAGGTTTGTCGGCAAGGTAGGCACCGGTTTTTCTGTGGCTTTGCAAATGGAAATGATGGAGAGTTTTGCCTCTTATATCAGCGGCGTAAATCCTTTTGATATAGAAACAGCGGGCCACATATCTCCATTAACTAAAAAAACTACCGGCGAAACCTTTATCTGGCTTATACCCGAGCTGATATGTGAGGTGAACTTTGCGGAAGTTACCAAAGATGGTCTTTTCAGGCAGGCCTCATTTAAAGGGATGCGCATTGATAAAAAAGCACTCGATGTAGAATTGGAAATACCTAAAAATACAGCCAAAACCATTAACCAAGTTAATAAAACAATCACCTCCCCCATTATTGAAACAGATACAGAACAAACTGGACTACTGCCGCGGGGCAATGATACGGCGGTGGTAAATTTTCAAGGTAATGATCTGCAATTTACACATCTCAATAAAGTTTACTGGCCGCAGGAAGCTGTAACCAAGCGGGATATGCTTAACTACTACATGGTTGCTGCTGAATACATGTTGCCGCACCTGCAAAACAGGCCAATGTCATTAAATCGTTTTCCTGATGGTATTACAGGACCGCATTTTTACCAAAAGGATGTTACCGGCAAAGTGCCTGATTGGGCTAAAACATTTGCGCACGATACAGCTAAGGGCGAACATCATAATTACCTTGTTGGGGGCGACATCACAAGCCTGCTGTGGATGGCAGGACAAGGTTGTATCGAGATCAACCCCTGGCTTAGTCGTGTGGGCTCGCCGGAGCATCCTGATCATTGTGTTATTGATCTTGATCCTGACGATAGCAACACGTTTGACCAGGTTATAGAAGCCGCCCTGATGGTAAAGCAAATTGCAGATACTCTTCAAATCCCATCATTCGCGAAAACATCAGGCTCAACCGGAATACATATTTATATTCCGATAGGTACGGGCTATAGCTATGAACAATCGCAGTTATTTGCTAAACTCATTGTTAATAAAGTTAACCAGGAACTTCCGGGGTTTACAACGCTTGAAAGGAAGACAGCCTCCCGTAATAATAAAATGTATCTTGATTTTTTCCAAAACCGCCCCGAAGCTACTATAGCAGGGGTATACTCATTAAGGCCTAAGCCTGGTGCTACAGTATCTATGCCTTTGCATTGGGATGAAGTAAAACCTGGTTTAAAAATGCGCGACTTCACCATCTTTAATGCCATAGACCGGCTCAAAGAAACCGGCGACCTGTTTAAAGGCATACTTGAACCTGGAATTGATTTAGAAGAAACAATGAAAAAAGGAAAAAATATATTTGATAGTCACTAAATTGCAGTGCCGAACTGATATTTATCAAATAGACCTTAAAAGAAAAACTAATGGAATATAGTGCCGCAAATAAAAAGCACATCATAGTTATTGGAGGCGGATTTGCCGGGCTAAATTTTGTTAGCCGCATGCTGAAGAACAAATACTACCAGATAACCCTGGTTGACAAAAACAATTACAACTATTTTACTCCCTTACTATACCAGGTGGCCACAAGCTTCCTGGAACCCGCAAGTATCAGTTACCCATTTCGTAAGGTATTAAAAAATAAAGGAGCCTCTTTCAGAATGGCATCTTTAAAAAAAGTAGATACTGCCGCAAATGAGGTTCATTTGAGCGATGGCGGCATACTGCATTATGACATCCTTGTATTTGCGGCCGGCTCAAAAACCAACTTTTTTGGCAACGAAAGTGTGCGTTCCAAAGCCTTTTCGCTTAAAGGCATTGACGATGCGCTGTATATGCGCAACGAGCTGATCAAAACGATGGAGAAAGCGGCCATTGAAACCGATCCTGCGGTAAGGCAAAAGTTGTTAACTGTGGTTATTGCCGGCGGTGGCCCAACTGGTGTGGAAGTTGCCGGTATGCTTGCCGAAATGAAACGCTATATTTTGGGCAATGACTACCCTCAGCTATTGGAAGCAACTACCGAGATACACATTGTTGATGGCTCGCCGTACCTTTTAGCACCTATGAGCGATAAATCGCACCAAACGGCTTATAAGGCTTTAGCCGATCTGGGCGTACACATTAAACTGAACACTCATGTTAATTCATATGAAAATGGCGTAGTGCAGCTATCTGACGGAAGCACCATTGAGGCCGAAACTTTAATATGGGCAGCCGGTGTAATAGCTAACACATTTGAAGGTATAGCTGAAGAAAGTATCGGAAAAGGCAAACGTATGCTTGTGGATGCTTTTAACCGGGTTAATGGCTACGAAAACATTTATGCCATTGGCGATATAAGTCTGCAATTTTCTGATCCGGATTACCCTAATGGGCACCCCCAGCTTGCTCAACCAGCCATTCAACACGGAAAAGCGCTGGCAAAAAACCTTAACCTGGTTGCCAAAGGACAGCAATTGAAACCTTTCATTTATTTTGATCGCGGAGATATGGCCATCATTGGCAGAAGAGTTGCCATGGCCGATCTTTTTAAACATAAACTTCACTTAGGTGGCTTTTTAGGTTTAATGAGCTGGCTTTTTATCCACCTTGTATCTCTTGCCAACTATAATAATAAAATCAAAACATTTTATAACTGGGCAATAGCATACCTTACCCATGATCAGGCCCTGCGTATGATCTTCAGGTCAGAGAATCGTGAAAACCGTATGGGAGAATAATTAATATCAAAATCCTATTATATAAAAGGCCCGCGTATTTTCAACTTCAATACGCGGGCCTTTATAAAAAATTGAATTTCTTAGTTTACTTATTTATGCAGGCAAACCCGGGGAATTAAGCCTTTTCATGAGTCTGATAAAATGATCAGCCGGCTGGGCACCCGCAATAGCGTATTTTTCCTCAAACAGAAAAAATGGTACCACGTTAATGGCCATATATTGCGATCGGTGTTCATCTGCCCTAACCTCTGCCGCATACAGGTCGCTTTCTATAACTTCCGTTGAATCAATTCCCACTTCAGCAGCAAGCTTTGTTAATACATTTTTATCGCCAATATGCTGCCCTTCCTGGAAATAGGCGCTAAAAAGCCGGTATGCCATTTCCATTGCTTTTCCCTTTTTCCTGGCAAAGTGAATGAGCCGATGGGCGTGAAAAGTGTTTGTCCTGATCACCTTATCCAGATCCATTTTTAAATCGGCTACTCTCCCGGCATTGCTAATAGCGTTAAGCGTTTGCCTTGCCCTTAACGAGGATTGATTATACTGCCTGATCATGGTTAAATATTGGGTTTCGCCGCTATCAACAGCAATTTCAGGTTCAAGCTCAAAACTCCTAAGAACAACCTGCGGCTGTTCATCAGAATATTGCCTGATGGCATTTTCCAAATGTTTTAAACCGATATAACAGTATGGACATGCCACATCAGACCAAATTTCAATTTTCAATTTATTAGTAATTGAGGGATTAAGAATAGGGCAATCAAATTGGATTACCTCCATACTTCATCCTGTTTGTTGCCAAATGAACTCATTAAACAAAGCAGGGCGTTTGCTTATCGCAAGCACCCTGCCTTATATGCTTCCTCCTCCTACACAGATCATTCTTATCTCTATATTTCCACCTAACTGCAATATTGGGCAGCTACCGGCAATTTTTACCGCTTCCTCATAGTTTGCCGCGTGCAGAAATGTAAACCCACCTATCGACTCCTTCACTTCAACATAAACACCTATGTTCACTTTCCGAAACTGCACAACCACTCCATCACGATCACAAAACTGAAGGGGCTTACCTTTCCGGTTCTGCACATCAATGGCTTTAAACCAACGCTTCCAATCGGAAATTGAATCCTGGAGCTGCTGCGGCGAGGGCTGCCTTTCCATTAAGTCATGGTTTCGGCAATATATCAATAAGAAATCTGCCATGTTAGTATGGTTTAGGCTATTGTTAATTAACCAAACATTCCAACTTTATAGGTACCCGGCTCATTTGGGAAAGCAAGGTTCATACGGTTCCAGGTATTAATGGTAGTTACAGCAAGTGTCAGGTCAATAGTTTCTTCTTCCGAAAACTGGCTTAATACTTCCTGATAAATGCTATCCGGAACATTGCAAGCTGTTACCGCTTCGGCCCAGCCTAAAGCTGCTCTTTCACGTTCGGTGTAATAAGGTGTTTCGCGCCATGCGCTGATGCCGTAAAGACGTTGTTCAGTTTCGCCCGCTGCACGTGCATCTTTTGAGTGCATATCAAGGCAATAGGCACAATTATTGATTTGAGATACCCTGAAGAATACCAGCTCTAATATGCTGTCTTCAACCGTTGATTTTTTTAAATAACCTGTAATGCCATATAAGGGTTTTAAAGCGCTGCCACCTTTTGCATGTAAATTAAGTCTCTTTTCCATTGTATTTAAATGTTTTAAAGACTAATAACAATCGGCCTCCCGGGATTGGACAAATCTGACAGAATTTATTTTTATATTTTATAGCTATAATTCCTTAAAGTTCAACAACCCATTGTATTGATCATTTTAAAGCTCTGTATTTCGCTACACATAACTCCTGCTGTCGATATATAGTGCAACTCAAACCACCATGCGAATACAATCATCTATTTATCAATAAATTAATTGGCGGCACATCCATTGTATTTTACTTGTACAGAAAGCACCTCTTACCTGTTAACTAAGCGTTCAAATACACCTTATTTTACAAAACCAATAATGAAAAAGCAGCTATTTATTATCACCTGTCAATTTGCCAACATTAACCTTAAAACAATACGATAATTTTTGCAGCAGATATGGAAATCATCAATTCAACTCCAATATTATCAGGTCTTATTGAAACAATAAAAAAAGCAGGGACATTCAATAATGTTGACCTGAAAAATAATGAGATATTATCAAGCCCTGTTGCTTGCAAACAATCAAAAAACGTATTCGGAATAGATGAATTACCACTGCCCGATTTTTTAAGAAAATCAGGTGTTAAAAGTATTGCGTTGAAGGAAGGTTATAACACATCGGCACTAACAACATATAATTTCCCTGTTTTACCTGAAAACATCACAGCCCATACCTGGAACAACATAAAAACTAACCAGCTGCTTGATAAGCTTAGCCACCTGTTTAAAAATTGCCGTTCCATAGCTTTTGATGAATGGACAGATTTAACGAACGCATCGCCGCTTTGGCTGGGGCTTCTGAATGATGTTTTAAAGCCAAATCATATAACCGGTCTTGATTTTATTTTTTACCTCGGCGACCCTTCAAAAACATTATTTTTCCAGATGGATGAATTACTTTATATAATAAGTAAATTCACCTCGCAAGGCAAAGTTACGTTAGTGCTTGACGAGCATGAGGCTATAAACCTGTGGATGATGCTCAGCGGTGAATTGCCTAATACAAGCTTTAACGTAAATACATCTTTTAGCTTAAAAAAGAAGTGCTTTTCTATATTCAGAACAATGAATATTAACAGACTGGTACTCTATTCAGTTAACAGTGTGATTCTTTTTTCAGATGATCAACAATTTACATTTGCCCGTAGGGCACTTGATCATATAGCTGAGATCTCTGCCAGTGCCAGGGATAAATTTATAACCGGCTTCAGCTTTGGGTTATTAAGAGAATTGGATATTTACCAATGCATTGCATTAGGTATGATCGTATTTGGAGCACATGCTGAGGTAAAAACCAATCCTAATCAGGCAGATCTAATTTTATACATTAACAGGTGGGTAGCCGATATAAGGAAAGCTGATAACAATTATTTATATCAGTAATTAAACAGAACATTACTTAACAATACAAAAACCAATAATTATGAAAGAGTTTCTATTTCTTTTCAGAAGGGACTTCCAGAATCCTGAAGTACAGCCGAGCCCTGATGAATTTAAAACACATTTGGAGCACTGGCAGGTTTGGTTTGAAGAACTTTCTAAGCAAGGAATACTAGCCAGGCCTATTCAGCGCTGGGATGGAGCAGGCAAAATAGTACAGCGTGGCAAGAGTGCCATTAATGGCCCATTTGCCGAAATTAAGGAATCAATTGGCGGTATGATCATCGTTAGAGCTTTAGATTATGAAGCTGCCGAGAAGATTGCGCAGGGTTGCCCAATACTTGAACTGGGCGGTTCTGTTGAGATCAGAATGGGATCATAAGCATAAAAAAATACAATGATTTATAAAAATGCCGCTGTATTTTTACGGAGGTTTTTCTATGAAAGAGCAAGAACTCATACCCAATTTATTCCGTACCGAATATCAGAAAATGATATCGGTACTTATCTATTTATTCGGTATCGAGCATATGGAAATAGCCGAAGATATTGTTAGTGACACATTTCTTTCGGCAACCGAGGTTTGGGGATCAAAGGGCATTCCGGAAAACCCTACCGGTTGGTTATACACCGTAGCCAAAAACAAAACCAGGAACTATATTAAAAGAAACCAAATATTTGAACAAAAACTTGTTAACGAATTAAAAACAAGTGCAGTTGCCGGTGAAGAAATTGAACTTGATCTATCTGTTAAAAACATAACAGATAGTCAGCTTGCTATGATCTTTACCGTTTGCAATCCCGCAATATCAAGCGATTCGCAGGTTGCCCTGGCTTTAAATTTACTTTGCGGTTTTGGCTTTCAGGAAATTGCCGACGCGTTTTTAACCAATAAGGAAGTAGTTTATAAGCGTGTAAACCGTGCCAAGGAAAAACTCAAGGAAGCCGGAATTAGGATTGAGCAACCTACCTTGGTACAAATTGACGACAGGCTTGAAAATGTTTTGAAAACACTTTACCTGTTATATTCTGAAGGTTATTATTCTACCTCCCAAAACATTACGCTCCGTAAAGATTTTTGTGAGGAGGCTATGCGGTTGGTTTACTTGCTTTTAGGAAATGATAAAACAAATACCCCAGAGGCAAACGCCCTGTTAGCACTCATGTGTTTTCACTCCTCGCGTTTTGATGCCCGTTTAAATGAAACAGGCGAAACAGTTCTTTATCAGGATCAGGATGAAAACCTGTGGGACAAGGAACTCATTGCGGCGGGCACGCATTTTTTAAATCAGGCATCGCGCGGAAATCATCTGAGTAAATATCACTTAGAGGCCGGAATTGCATACTGGCATACCCATAAAACAGATTCTGTTGAAAAATGGCAAAATATCCTGCAACTGTTTGATCAATTACTTGCTTTAGAATATTCGCCTATTGCAGCACTGAACAGGATTTTCGCCATTTCAAAAGTTGAAGGAAAAGAAAAGGCCATTAAAGAAGCCGAAACATTAAACCTCACCGATAATGTTTTTTATTACTCATTACTCGGCAATCTTTATACGGATATTAACAACCGTAAAGCGTTAAAAAATTACGAAACAGCTTTAAAACTGGCTACCTCCAAGCCAGACCAGCAAATGATGAATAAAAACATTGAGCTGTTAAAAAGTAAAATGGGTAATTAATTGGGCATTTGTAAATGCATCCGTTTTAACTCTTTAAAAGCCCGTAGTTTATTTTCTGTAATCAACATCGTTCTTACCGATCTCGTATAGCTGATCAGGCACACTATTAACTAAATACAAAATACGTAACGTTATTTGGTGGCCTAAATACCGGGAGGCGTTATTTCGTCTGTTCTTGGGTTAACAATAAATAAACAACTTACTCAAAATCAATACATTAAAAAAATGGCATAATTTTATATATAGCGTCTCGGTTAACATAAAATAGGTAACTGCACCAAGAGTGTTATGGATAAATCCCACTACTTTCGTAATTCAAAAGAACGCCCATCTACCGCGTCTGCACATGGGCATTTGATCGAACTTCAAAAACAGGTTTCTCAATTTGAAAGGCAAAAGGAGATATTTTTACTACTAAGTAATGACATTACCCAGGTAAGGGCAAAAAATGATCTTGTAAACTTATTCTCTGCAAGGATAAAACCGCTTTTCAGGTTTTCACATACTATTGTGATGCTGATAGACGCTGAAAGCAATTCATACTCACCATTTTTACTTGATCCTGTTGGCTCAATTATAAAAGATCATCAGGAATATCAGGAACTTACTACTTCAAAATTCTCACTCAACGAACCGATTGTAGGCAAAATACTGCATGCATCCGGGCCTCTGCATTATCATCTCGACGAAATTTTAAACTCTCCGGGCTTACCTTCTTTTGTGCGTGTTAATTATGAATGCGGTGTAAAAGAAATGCTCATCACTCCCCTGAAAAATAAAAATGAGGTTATTGGTTTCAGCTTGATATATGCCGATATTCCGGGCGTTTTTTCACCCGATTTCCAGGACCTGATGCTAAATATTTCGCCTCAGCTTTCTAACGCGGTAACCAATATCATGATCAACGAACAGATCAGGCAAAAACAGTTTATTAATAGCGTTTTACTTGAGTTGAGTACAGAAATGGTGGTGATAAGAGAGAGAAAAAGCCTGTTAAACGTTATTAACTCCTGCCTTAAAAAACTTATTCCTTTCAGCAGTTGCATGATGACCGTTTTAAACCCGAACGGTAAAACATATCATGTCTTTTTAACAGAATCAGAAGAAGCTGATTTCAACAAACTTAGCGAGGCCGCCGCTTATCAACCATATCCTGTTGCTGATGGAATTTACGATGCAGCTAATGTTTCAGATACACCTTTAGTAATTGATATGCGATCTGTCAATTTAACCAAAGCGCCTCTTTGGTTTAAATTAAATTACAGTGCTGGGGCACGTGAAATGCTGATCAAGGTATTACACGGAGAAAAAGGTCAAAATCATAGCCTCATCCTGTTTTCAAACCGTTTGCAAACTTTTGGTAACGGGGCCTTAGCCATAATTGAGCGCATTGCCGGCGAACTGGCTACTGTAGCAGAAAATATTATCGCAAATGAACAGATAACCAAAAAGGAATGGGAAACATCATTTCTGCTCGATTTTGGCAACGCTATAGCCACTGTGCGCAGCAAGGAAGATCTGGCAGAAACTGTAATGATCTTCTTAAAAAAACTAAATGTGCTTAAGGGTTATGCCATCAGGCTGATCAATGACGATGGCAAAACAACCACCACTTATATTCATGATGTTAGCTTCACATTACCTGACGACCCGCTGGTACTGGAAGCTACTACAACACGCTTGCCAATTAATGATGGTATTCAGGATAGGGTGTTGAACAGTGAGGTACCCGTATTTTTAACGGTTGATGAAGAAATGGCACAGGGCCGAAATCCAAGATACTTTACCCTATGGAATTTCATAGGATTTAAAAAAGTAGTGGGCATGCCTCTAAAAACAGCCTCTAAAAAATGGGGTATCTTATGGCTGGGACTGGAGGAGATCAACATGCCTTTGGTTCAGGGTATTTGCTCGCTCGTATCAATTTCCATTTCAAATATTAAGGCACACGAGCAAATGATCATTTTCAAAAAAAAGCTGGAGTATGAAAATGAGCACCTGAACGAGCAGCTTAACAATATTTATAACTTTTCGGAAATTGTTGGCGATCATGAAAAAATGCATCATGTATACCAGCTCATAACCCGTGTGGCAGGTGCCAATTCGTCTGTATTGATACTGGGCGAAACCGGAACCGGCAAAGAACTGATAGCAAGGGCAATACACCAGGCATCTCCCCGTAAAAACAAATTAATGATCAAAGTCAATTGCGCGGCCATGCCTGCCAACCTTATTGAAAGTGAATTGTTTGGCCATGAAAAGGGAGCTTTTACCGGCGCGTTTGAACGCCGTACAGGCAAGTTTGAACTGGCACATAACAGTACCCTGTTTTTAGACGAGATTGGTGAATTACCTATAGAATTACAGGTAAAACTGCTGCGAGTTATACAGGAACGCGAATTTGAAAGGATAGGCGGCAAAAATACCATTAAGGTAGATGTAAGAATTATTACTGCCACAAACAGAAATCTGGAAGATGAAATGACTGCCGGCAGGTTCCGGCCCGATCTGTATTACAGGCTCAATGTTTTTCCAATTCTTTTGCCTCCGTTAAGGGAACGGAAGCAGGATGTGGTTCCATTAGCCAATTTTTTCCTGGCCCGTTACAGCAAACAAACTGGTATTACGGTAAAAGGCATGACCCCGGATGTTGCCCGAAAACTGCAAAATTATGAGTGGCCAGGCAATGTGAGAGAATTAGAACACTTAATTGAACGCAGTGTTTTGCTTGCAAACAGCAATACATTGCGGGAGGTATATCTTCCCGGAGGTAAGGATGATTTGCCGGCCCCTGAGCTGTCGCTCACTTTAGACGCCCGCGAACGCTATTATATTATTGGTACATTAAGACGGTGTTGTGGAAAAATAGGTGGAGAAGGCGGAGCTGCAGAAATACTGGATATTCCGGCAACAACACTTCATTCTAAAATGAAAAGGTTAAACATTACCAAAGAAGATTACAGGTAAACGGCTCACAGAAAGGAACAAGCAAGCAAGATGAAAGAAGAGATATTGCCGAATAAGATAGAAGAAGACATACTAAGTGAGGATAAACTACTGAAGCAGATAACTGCTTATGAGCAGGAGCGTGACATTATTTTTGCTTTAAGCACCGATATAACCAAAGTGCGCGAAAAAGATGATCTGATCCGGCTGTTTTCATCGCGGTTAAAAAATATGTTTCACTTTCTCCACAGCACTATTATGCTGGTTGATAAGCCCACTAAAACATTTATTCCTTTTTTAGTTGATCCCGAATCGCCATTATATACAAACCATCGCAAGTTTCCGGAGGGGATAAAAACAATTTGTTCCATTGATGCACCTATTATCAAAGATGTATTCCACTCAAAAGGCCCTATGACCTTTTTACTTGATGAGATCATTAAAACGCCCAATTTACTACCATTTGTAAACATCATATATGAGTGCGGTATTAAGGAAATAATGATCACCCCGTTAAGAAATCAGACGGAAACACTTGGATTTATCTCGTTGTACTCAAACACAACTGGTAGCTTCACTAACGAATTTAAGCAGATTTTAAACGGGATAGCACCACAACTGTCCAGCGCTGTATCAAACATTATTGTTAACGAGGGTAACCGGAAAAAAGATTACGAAAATGAAGTATTGCTTGCTTTGAGCCGTGAAATAGCAAATGTTAAAACTCGCAAGCATCTGCTTCATGTAATTAATAAAGGGCTCAGCAAACTAATAAGATTTACAAATAGCGTAATGACCGTTCTTTCAAACGATAAGCTCGGCTACAAAACTTTTTTAACGGAAAGCGTTAACCAGTTACAAAACTATTCAAATGATACCGGCAGCCATTTGTTAACATACCCAGCTGATGATGGCATTTGTGACCAAACTTTTGCTGCTGATAGGCCATTGGTTTTTGATATCAGGTCTTTTGATTTGAGTAAGGCACCTCAGTGGCTCAAACTTAATTATGCAGCCGGTGCCCGCGAGTTACTGATAAAGGCATTGCCTTATAATGGGATTCCGAAGCATAGCATTATTCTTTTTGCCGATAAATTAAACTCATTTAATGGCACGAGCATTGAAATTATAGAAAGTGTGGCCGGACAACTTACCAAAGCTGCCAATAATATCACCGCCAATGAAGCTATTTTAAACAAGGAACGAGATAAATCGCATTTACTTACATTTAGTAAGGATCTGGCCGCTGTAAAAACAAAAGAAGACCTGGAAACAGCTATTTTTCAGGTTTTAGACAATCTTGTTGGTGTAAAACTTTCCATGATCAGGGTAATAGAAGATGGCGGTCTTTTGATCCCTTACCTCTACGATAAAAATGCGGCCTATGCCAATGATAGCCTTTATAAAGAACTATTGGGGAAAAATGTTACTGTTGACGAACCACTATCGGCAAGAGTACTCAGTAAGAATGATCCGGTTATTTTTAATATTGAACAGGAAGAGAAAAACGGAAACAACAGCCCATACATAGCCTTCTGGAAAAAAACAGGATATAAAAACATGTTCGGCGTACGCTTATGTGTCGGGAACGAAAACATAGGAACACTCTGGCTGCTAATTAATGATATAAACTACGAATTGCTTAGGGGCCTTTGTTCACAAATTTCTGTAGCCATATTTAACATCAAAGCCAACGAAAAACTATTGGCCTACAAACAGCAGCTGGAGGTTGAAAACGATCATTTAAAGGAGCAGATCAAAACCATTTATAACTTTTCGGAGATCATTGGTCGCGGACCTCAGATGGAAAAAGTTTACCGCTTGATGTCGCGCGTGGCCGAATCTGGCTCTACGGTGCTGATATTGGGTGAAACAGGTACCGGTAAAGAGTTAATTGCACGAGGTATCCATAATGCATCTCAACGGAAAGATAAATTAATGATCAAGGTGAATTGTGCCGCATTGCCTCCTAACCTCATTGAAAGCGAGCTTTTTGGTCACGAAAAGGGTTCATTTACCGGAGCTTTTGAACAGCGGATTGGAAAATTTGAATTAGCCCATAACAGCACCCTGTTTTTAGACGAAATTGGTGAGCTACCGATTGAATTGCAGGTTAAGCTGCTTAGGGTGATACAGGAACGGGAATTTGAGCGGGTTGGCGGAAAAACAACCATAAAAGTTAATGTTAGGATAATTGCTGCCACAAATCGTAACCTCGAGGCTGAGATACTTGCCGGCAAGTTCCGGTCAGATCTGTATTATCGGCTCAACGTGTTCCCGATTACTTTGCCCCCTTTGCGTGACCGCGCTGAAGATATTGCCCTGCTTGTTGATTTCTTTTTGACCAAATACAGTAAAATAACGGGTTATAAGGTTACCTCAGTAGCACCCAAGGCTTTACAGCAATTAAAGGCTTATTTATGGCCCGGAAATGTGCGGGAGCTGGAGCATGTTATTGAACGGAGTATTTTAATGGCTAATGATCACATATTGCACGAGGTACATTTACCTAAATCGGGCCAGGTTAACAACCAATCTACACTTCTTTTTAACCAGACTATTGAAGAGATGGAGCGCAGCCATATTATCGGGATCTTAAAACAATGCCAGGGCAAAATTTCGGGAAACGGAGGTGCTGCCGAGGTACTGGAGGTACAACCAACAACACTCCACTCTAAAATGCGAAAGCTGAATATTACCAAACCAGAATATCTACCCCAGCTTTCCTGATTGTTAATTTTCACCACAGTATTCACGCCCCCGTTACGCAACTGCATTTAAAACACCCTGAAAATGAAGCCGGAAAGTTTGCGGCGCTATTTTAACCTGCTTGCTAAAAAACCGGATAAAATATGATGGATCATCATAGCCAAGCCTGTAGCCAATTTCTTTTACCGATAGATGCGTGTAAACCAACAACCGCTGTGCCTCTAATATGATCCGCTTTTTAATTATTTCATTAGGTGTGCATCTCCGGTATTTTACAATACGTTTATTCAGTGCCTTGGCACTCATGTTCAACATATTTGCATACGAGGCAACGTCATGATATTTTGAAAAGTTGTGTTCAACCAATTGCATAAAATATCTTAAAAAGCCCGAATCATGCTGTGGCTTTAAGTCATGTATATTATGCTGCCTTTTCCAAAAACGAGTAGCCCGGATAATAATTTGCTTTAATAACACACGAATCATCTCTTCCTGGTTAATGTCATCCTGAATTATTTCACGTCTTATTTCATCAAAAACAGATGCAATAGTTGTTGAGTTGATGGCGTCCAGCTCTACAAGGGGCATAGTATGAAAATTGCTAAAGAGCAGCTCATCGCAGGCTATTTCCTCATCATGTAACCGCACACCATAAAGGCCCTGGTCATAAAACATGATACAACCTTTTGTATTTTCAGATAGCCTGACAAACTGCGCGGCATTTACAAAAAGCAAACTATCCTGCCCTACCTCCATATCAGTAAAGTCGCTGCTTACCCGGCCGCCTTTTTTGAGGTATATAATTTTAATATAGTCCCTGAATTGATCAATGAACTCATCTACCGGATTTTGGTTACAAAACTCCAGGATACCAAATTTTTTAAAGGCACATTGTTTCAAGTATTTCATCTCCTAATGATTCTATACAGATAGCGATATTTTACTGGGTACTAAGTTGTTACCTACCCAAAATCCATCTGACAGACAATTACAACAGGCGTGCCATCACATAAATGTTTGATTATCAAATACTTGAAAAAAAATATCTTATTATTTACACTTTATATTGCGAATTGGTACCCGCTCTCACGATATTCCGAGCATCAATAGTGTGATTATTTTAAGCTTAGCATACACTAAGCCAGAATTTTGCAGACGGAAAGCAGAAAAACTTCAACTCACCTCAAATGAACAAGGGCCAGCATGGTTTAACAACAAGCTTAAAATCAAAGCATTGCTATATAAAACCACACCGGCCCCGTTCAATTAAAACAATATTTAAAACCTTATTTTTTATCAGCTGCGTTAATGATTACCTGGGCAACTTTATCTGGATGCGTAATGAATACAACATGGCTCGATTCAATTTCCGTGATCCTGGAATTTGACCGTTTATACACCCAGCGTTCCGTAACCGGATTAATAGTTTTATCGTTCAGGGCAACTATGCCATAGCTGGGTTTAGTTTTCCAGGCTGCATTGGTAACAGAAGCACCGAAAGACTGCGCCGCAATAGGCTTTTGCGAAGCATATAGAAATTCAGCTTGTTCTGTGCTCAGATCGGCCCCAAAACCGGCGTGAAATTTAGCTTTGTCATAATATACAAAGCCTTTGTCATCAGGTTCCATAACCCCGTTTTCCGGAGCTGCAGGAAGTGCTGTTGAAAGTTGAAT
The DNA here is from genome assembly GCF_030409325.1 of Mucilaginibacter aquaedulcis. Classification (GTDB taxonomy): domain Bacteria; phylum Bacteroidota; class Bacteroidia; order Sphingobacteriales; family Sphingobacteriaceae; genus Mucilaginibacter; species Mucilaginibacter aquaedulcis. The sequence continues at coordinate 70,289 of NZ_JAUFPR010000008.1, read as the reverse complement.
TGTATTTTCGCCAACTTCAGGCTGAAGCGCAGCCACATATACCAAACCGGCTACCTTTTCGTGCATTCCGGCTTCGGTAATTACAAAGCCTCCCCATGAATGGCCAACCAGTATTACAGGGCCATCTTGTTTGTCTAAAACACGGTTAGTTGTATCCACATCATCCTGAAGTGAGGTAAGCGGTATTTGGACAACCGATACCTGATAACCTTTTTTTGATAATATTTGAAATACGCCCTGCCAGCCAGAACCATCAACAAAAGCCCCGTGTACCAGCACAATATTTTTTACGGGCGCGTCTTGCGCAGATGTTGTTTCTGTTTTCATGTTGTTTAAATTTTACTTGATCAATAATTTTTGAGCTTTATTTCATCTCAATTGAACTCAAAAATATCTCGATCCTCAAAAAACAACAATGGACAAACAACAACCATTACGGTACTTTTTTCACCAATAAAAGAAGGTCAGGATGCTTTAGGTAAATAATCAGCTTTTGCAATTTTTAACTTCTTCATTTTTGCGTGTAAAGTGGTTGATGGAGTACCTAATACCCCGGCCGCTCCTCCCGAACCAGCTATTTTACCACCGCATACCTTTAAAGTTTGAATGATATGCGCGCGTTCAACTTCATCAAGTGTTTGATTTGTACTTACCTCCACCCCCATATGTTTTTTGGGTAGATATACCTCACGTATAACACTATCTCCCGACATTAAAATGCTACGCTCTAACAGATGCTCAAGCTCTCGCACATTTCCGGGCCACTGGTAACTTTTTAACTCCTGCATAACTTTGTTTGATATGGAGGTAACTTTTATACCTGTATTTTTACTGTGCCGGGTAAGAAAAAAGTTTGCCAGCGGTGGTATATCCTCTATCCGTTTTCTTAACGGTGGCAAATTGATCGGGAATACGTTGAGCCGGTAGTATAGATCGGCCCTGAACCGGCCGGCACTTACCTCTTCCTCCAGGTTGCGGTTGGTTGCAGCAATGATCCTTACATCAACCTTTATCACACTTTTTCCTCCTATTCTTTCCAATTCGCGTTCCTGGATAACACGCAGTAGTTTCACCTGTAAGTCAAGCGGAAGTTCGCCTATTTCATCCAGGAACAAAGTGCTGTTATGTGCCAGTTCAAACTTACCCGTTCTGCGTTCTATCGCCCCGGTAAATGACCCTTTTTCATGACCAAAAAGCTCGCTTTCAATCAAATTTGCAGGTAATGCAGCACAATTAACTTTAACCATCAATTTATCTTTCCTCGGCGATGCATTATGAATACCGCGGGCAATCAATTCTTTGCCGGTTCCGGTTTCACCCATCAGCAGCACGGTTGAGTTGGATTTGGCTACAATTGACATTAAATGATACACTTTCTGCATTTCGGGGCCATTACCAATAATGTCAGAAGAATTGTAGATGGTATTTATTTGCTCCTTAAGCTGGTCGTTTTCAACCTCCAGCATCTTTTTGTACGTAATAAGCTGTTCATTAACTACCACATTTGAAATGGCGATAGAAATCTGCGCGCAAATTCCTTTTAAAAGAGGCATATTGATTGCATCTGTTTCCATAAACAAAATCCCCAGATCTTTATTTCCTGTTCGCAAAGGCACACCTATTACCTTTTTAAATCCAACCCGGTTCCAGAAATGCACATAACGGGGGGCACAGCTTCGCCTTATTTCTTCCTCGGTTTTAAATAATACAGGTTCGTTACTTTGCAGAACTTTGTCCTGCAAGCCATCCTTTATGTTAAATTTCCGGGTAATTATTTCTCTAAACTCAACATCATCAAGAAATGAAATCTTAGTATCATAGATATAAGAATTTGTTGTACTGCGGTCGTCATTAATAAGGCGGATAACATACCCTTTTACTAAGCTCAGTTTTTTCACAGCCTTTTCAACAGCCAATGACAAATCATCTTTACTGCGTACGGCGGCAACATCATGGCTAAACTCCAGCAAAAAAGACTTTTCTTTTTCTTTACATAATATTTCCTCATTCACGGCAATATTGCATGCCGCGGTAGAAAGCTGGCTGGAAATACGCTCAATTATATTTAAAGCTGCTTCATCAAAACTCCCCTTCTTATTAGCAAACAGTATTAAGCTTAATTTTCGGATTCCTTTATCCGGAAGCAGCTTAATAACCATTTCGCGCGCCCCTGCCGCATAATTTAATTTAAACCAAAGCGGAGCCGTATCTATACCAAATGAGGCCATATCAAACACCACGGGTTTATCAGACAGCGAAGCCACATCATAAATACCGTCCTTAACAGGATTTGCCTTACTTACTGCCTCTTCAAACCTTGGTAATCCGCGATTAGGTGAATCCGGATCGGTCACATATACATTGTATGTTTCTTCCGTTTCATCCATTATGGTCATCACGTTATGCGTAAAATTCACGAGCTTTTTAAGGCCGGAGTTAACAATTTTCAGTAAATCTTTCCTGTGCCTAACGGTAACCAGATCATTACTTATGGTAAGTAAAACCTCGTTAACCCATTCATTAAATTTAATTTCTTCATTGATGATGATATTGGAAACGGCACTTGAAAGCTGCGGACTTATGCGTCTTAAAATGGACTGAAACTCATCAGAAAAGCTATCTGTACGATCAGAATAAACAAAAACAAACCCGATTGTCCCTGTTTTACTTTTCAGCGGGGCAATCATGGCTTTCCTTATTCCGCATTCATAATTTACTTTTATAAATGCAGGTACTCCCGGTTTATTTATGATTTCATCCAACAGGAAAGCTACAGGTACATCGGCCCCATCAACCTGGCTAATAAATGGGTCACCAAGAAAAAAACGTGTGGCCAATAGCGATGGAAGTTCGGTGCGGTGTTTAATTTTTAACGCATCCACATCAAGCAAAAAAGGATAATAGGTTTTATCGCGCTGATCTATCAGGGAAACAACCGCGTGGGTAAAATAAAAGAACCCTTTAAGTCTTGACGAAAAAACTTTTATAAGGTCGGTTTTCACCCTGGCTCTTGTTATATCATTACTCAGAGCCTGCAGAATATCTTTTTCATTTTCATAGCCGTCTATCTGCCTATGCAGCATTTCAAAAAAGCTCTTCTCATCTATTGATTGAGCTTTGAAATCATTCATCAGTTTTAAAAACAGGGGCTTTTCCATTGTACAAAAAATTGGTTAAACAGGATACCAAAAGCAAACTACCAGGCCTGTAGATAGGATGGTTAGATTGTTAATCTTAGAATAATATTATAGCAGACCCGAAGGTCTGTTAACTGACAGCGAATATTTTCGCTTCCTTTTTCTAAACGTATACCTGGTTTAGAATTTTTATCTTTTATTTTAATGACAGTATTTTCACTTGCCCATAGGCGTACTTTGATTTTTCAAATTTTTATACCGTATTATTGGTTAAAAAAGAGATCAGTTCCAGGGCATTTTCAGGTCATTAACAATCGACTTTTCGGAATTGGACATTTAGTTAAAAAAAAGTATTTCTTAACCGTCATTTCTATTTTAGGAGCTGGATTATTGCGAGGTCAAATCTTTAGCCCTATATCTGATATGTACAATCAAAATTACAGTAAAAACTGCCGTTTGCGGATGCCATTTATCAATGGATTACTGCCAATAGGTATTGGCCTAAAACAATAAAACCGGATGTGTTTTAGGAGACACATCCGGTTTATAATAAGATTATTGCTTTTTGCAATGATACAGGGTTCAGAAACCCAGAGAGAAATATTATTTATTTTCAGAAGCAGCTACAATTATTTTGGCCACGGCATCGGGGTGCGAAATAAAAACTACGTGGCTCCCCTTAATCTCGGTAGTATGGGTATTTGAGCGTTTGTACATATTACGTTCAATATCCGGATTGATGCTTTTATCTTCCGTTGCCACAATACCATACGCCGGTTTGGTTTTCCAGGCCGCGTCGGCAACCGGGGTTGCAAAACTTTCTGCCAAAATGGGCTCTTGCGAGGCAAACATAAAATCAGTCTCCGCCTTACTCAGGTCGCCTGCAAACCCGTCATGAAATTTGGCTTTATCATAATAAACAAAACCTTTATCGTCCGGAGGCAAAATGCCATACTCAGGCTTAACAGGCTGTGAAGCTGCCCATTTCAAAGTATTTTCGCCTTTATCCGGCTGATAGGCTGCTACGTATACCAGACCTGCAACTTTTGGGTGCATACCGGCTTCGGTAATAACAACTCCGCCCCATGAATGGCCCACCAGGATAACCGGCCCATCTTGCCTATCTAATATCCGGTTGGTGGCATCTATATCGTCTTTAAGTGAAGTAAGTGGGATTTGTACAATACTTACATTATATCCTTTTTTTACAAGAATATCATATACCCCACGCCAGCCAGATCCATCGGCAAAGGCACCATGCACAAGTACAATATTCTTTACAGGTTTATTCTGTGCATTTGATAAGTTGGGTAGTGCAAGCAAGAAGCCCAGAACAATTACTGCGGCAATCAACTGCCCCCCAATACCCAAGTTTAGTTTAAATTTTGATTTCATGATTTTGATTTCTTAAGATTTACTGTTTAAAGCCCTTGTATTTATAGAACACAAAGGTCATTCAGCAGCTAAACCCGGGCAATGGACAATGGGTATCTACTACTGGACATTTTTCCCTGCCAGTTACATATTAGAAGATCATTAAGAGTAAAATTAAGCAGTATCTGATCATCAACTCACAGCCTGGGCTTGCTGCGAACCAAACAGACTCCGGTATGCATAAGGTGTCATGTTCATACTGCGATGAAATATTTTGCGCATCGTGTCAGACGTACCAAAACCACATTCACTTGCTATCTGCTCCATGGTCATATTGGTTTCTTCGAGGTATCGCCTTGATGACTCAACCCGAAGTCCTTCAACGTACTTGCCCGGAGTCATGCCCACATCAACGGAAAAAACTCTGGCAAAATTACGTGGGCTCATAGCTGCACGCTCTGCTAAAAGCTCAATACTTAAATTGTTTTTCAGGTTGGTCATTATCCAATTCTGCAATTCCTTTATTGGTTGTTTATTTGATAGCTGCTGGCTAAGCATCTGACTGAACTGCGATTGATTACCCGGGCGGCGAAGATAAAGCACAAGCATCTGCGCAATGCGTAATGATACATCGCGTCCGAGATCTTCATCAACAAGGGCAAGAGCCAGATCTATACCTGCACTGATACCGGCAGAGGTGTATATGTTACCATCCTTAACAAAAATAGGATCGGGATTTACCTTGATATTTTCGTAATTGGTGCTTAACTCTTTCCAATAATGCCAATGGGTAGTAGCATTTTTGCCTGAAAGCAATCCGGCTTCGGCCAAAATAAAAGCACCAATGCACACAGAACATACCCGCCTGAACTGCCCTGCATTTTGCCTTACCCAATTAACAACCTCGGGGTAGTAGCCCCTGGGTTTGGTGAGCGAGAGCCCGCCAATAATCAAGGTATCAACTTTACCGATTAAGGAAAATATACTTTCTTCGCAGGCTATGGTAACTCCACTTGCAGTACGTACTATCAAATCGGGAGTTGCAGATACTACCATCACCTCGTAAAAAGGCTCTTTGCTTTCACCTACAGTGCCAGACAAACGAAAATAATCGGCCAATGAAAATACATCAGAAGGCCCCATAACATCAAAGGACAGTGCCTCAGGCATGGCAATAATTACAATCCGCTTCCGTGCCATAATAAGTATGAGTTTTCAGCAATGAATTACAATACAAGATACTGCATTTATCACAAATGAACAAGAAAATCGCTATATCAGATAACAACAAACACCTTATTACCAAACACTTAATTTAAGGCTTAAACCTTATGCACCACAAGATCAAAACCCTGTTGGACCCTCTCACCGTTAATAGCTGGACCAGTTTAAACTTTGTACGCTCATTAATTTTGCATATCAAACCCAATGGATGGGTTGTGTATAATTATTATTTATCATGAAAAAATTCACTTTAAGCCTATTGGTATTCTGTGCAGCATTTGCCATTAATGCAAAAGCGCAACACGAACCAAAATCAGTAAATGTTACGCAGTATGCCCCAGAAGTTATTTTTAAAAAGATTATAACCACTCCGGAAATTAAGAGCCAGGAAGCCAAACTGGTGATAGTAACCTTTGCACCGGGTGAAGTATCAGGCGCACACCGCCACCCTATCCCAACAATTGCTTACGTATTGCAAGGAAGCATATCATCAACATTTAATGGTAAAACTCATATTTACAAGCAAGGAGAAGCATTTTGGGAAGATCCTAACGGCTTGCATGCAGAAAGCAAGAACATGAGCAAAACTAAACAGGCTAAGCTGTTAGTTTATTTTATTGGCCCTAAGGAATTGCCTTTCATAACCGAAGCCAAATAACGTAACTAACCTTAAGTTATTAGGTACAAAATGATGAAAGTTTACGGACTAACCAATTGCAGAAAAACACAGAAGGCCATGGCCTGGTTCAAAGAACATAATATGGGCTTTGAATTTCAAAACTTTAAAAAGGATGGTATATCCCCGGCCAAACTTTTGGAGTGGGACGCAAAACTGGGCTGCGATTCTTTTTTTAATAAAAAAAGCCTGACCTGGAAAAAATTGCTCCCGGAGATTAAGGAATCAATAAAAAGCAAAGAGGATGCATTAACATTACTGCAAGAACATCCGGGTATTATCAAACGTCCAGTGATTGAAGATGTCGATTTTCTATTATTTGGCTTTGATGAAATGGTTTATGAGGAACATTTAAAAAAACCTCAAACACAAATTTCCTTGCCAAAACCAAGTCGTAAAAAGCACATCCTTCTTTAAATTAAAGATCTGTCTAAGTACACAAACTGCGGCACGCATATAACGTGTCGCAGTTTGTGTTTTAAGGCGAACCCGATTAGTAGCGGTAATGGCTCTAAATATCGTGTCACTAAAGCGGCTTCCACGAAATAGAGTGTAAAGAAGCATTCATATTTGCACTAAAAACCTAAAATCCAACAACTTAACCAATGGCATAGCGATTGCAAAGCAGCAATTGCATTTATTAAAACACTGTAAACCCGGCCGAGTTAAAAGGCCATAAAAACACAAATTATGAAAATTGTAGTAATTGGAGGAAGCGGGCTAATTGGATCGCAGCTTGTAAATAAGCTTACCCAACTTGGTCATGAAGTTATAGCGGCATCTCCGGCCACCGGTGTAAACACAATCACAGGCGAAGGCCTTGCTGAAACCCTGAAGGATACTGATGTTGTTGTGGATGTTGCAAACTCCCCTTCATTTGAAGATGCAGCTGTAATGGAGTTTTTCAAAACCTCCGGAAAAAATCTCCTTGCTGCAGAAATAGTTGCTGGTGTAAAACATCACATCGCATTATCAGTAGTAGGCACTAATCGCCTGCAGGAAAGCGGTTATTTCAGGGCTAAACAAGCACAGGAAGATTTAATTAAAGCCTCTGGCATTCCTTATTCTATTGTACACTCAACCCAGTTTTTTGAGTTTTTGGGTGGTATTATTGCTCCGGCAACCGAAGGAGAGATCGTTCGCCTGTCGCCGGCTCTTTTCCAGCCTATCGCCTCGGCCGATGTGGCTACGGCCGTAGCTGAGGTTGCTCTGGGCGCACCAATAAATGGTATCCTTGAAATAGGCGGCCCGGATAAGGTTAGCCTTGCTGCGCTTGCTCAGAAATATTTAGATAAGAATAATGATTCGCGCAAGGTTGTTGCCGATACTAATGCACGCTATTATGGTGTATTACTAAATGATCAAATGCTGGTTCCGGGCGATGATGCCAAAATTTTCAAAATAGATTTTGAGAACTGGTATGTAAATCAACCTAAAAAGGCATAACCATAGAAATTTTTAAGGCTTGCATGGGCCCGGCGTAAAACGAAGATGACGGGTGTCAGCTCTTCATGGATGTTGTAAGGGGCGAGCACTTTCCACCCGTTCGTGCTCGGGACAAACCCACGCCGGCACAGTGTCCCTGTGAAAACCGGTCAGCAACTCGAAGAGTCGACGGGCTACTGCTACCTTAAAATAATTTTCTGAATACTTAAAGATGCATCAGTTTAATGTGCATCACCCCATCTGTTAAAAAAGAAAGTCTGGCAGCAAAGCTACCGGACTTTTTTATTCACAAAAGCTCAGGGCGGTGGTAAAATATGTAAAACACCTCTTCATTTCGTGTAATCCTGTTTAAATCGGCTAAATAAAGTGTAGAATGAATTTCAAAACAATGACAAGTAACTAATATTCAAAACATTAAAACATTGGCACGTTGGTTGTAAATCAGTTAATATGCCCAGATATGGCAAAATTTAAAAGCGATAAATGTTTCATTACAAATCATAAACTTAATTCAAAGCGACATGAACTATTTCTTTTTTGGATCCCATGCGGATCCCGGTAACAAAGATCAAAAATCAGTACAGGAATCAACAGATAATGATGCCGATCCAAACTTTGATGAAAGCTTTAGTCAGGGTGGCGAATATCTTGATGATTCATTAAGAATGGTAGAACAGCCCTTTGAGGATGGGCCTGAAGAATAAAATAACAGATCAAAATATCCTGACATTTAAAATGAGCGAGTTCTTATTGGTATTCTGGCGAGATTACCAAACCAGGGAAATTCAACCATCACCCGAACAGTTAAAAGCATACCGCAAGCTCTGGGCCGATTGGCTCCGGAGCCTTGCCGCAAATGATAAATTATCAAGACCCGCAAGGCGCATTTCGGCCCAGGGTAAGGTAATTGGCAGCCACGTTACCAACGGGCCCTACACAGAAGTAATGCAATCAGTTAAAGGTTTGCTTTTTTTGAAAGCTGCAAACTATAATGAAGCTGTAGAGATGGCGGGTAGCTGCCCTATTCTGCAACTTGGCGGGCGTGTGGAAATTCGGCAGGGTTTATAAACAGTAATCAAATAAATAATCACCACTTTAAAACAATAACATGAACGAATTTCTATTAGTATTTCGCAGAGACTATAAAACCAAAGAGATCCAACCTTCACCCGAAAAATTGCAGGAGCACCTGGCCCACTGGCAGATATTTTTCACCAGCATTAAAGATAAGGTGGTAAAGCCTATTCAACGCTTTGATCCGCTGGGCAAGGTCATCACAGGAGGCAACTCCATAGCCGATGGGCCTTATGCCGAGGTATCACAATCAATTGGCGGCTTAGTGATCATTAATGCCGCAGATTATAATGAAGCTGTTGCCATTGCCCAAACCTGCCCGGTTTTAGAACTTGGCGGCACGGTTGAAATTCGTCAGGCCGTTTAACATTCCTACCTAAACACTAAATGGTCTTTGCACTTGCAGAGGCCATTTTAATGATATTGTATAAGTACCAGCATTGTGGCTTATTAATACCTGAGTGAATAGTTTTTTAAAATTAAAGCCATGGATGCCGACCTGAAAGGAACCATATTTATTGTGAATATTAGCGGGTATGATCATTTTGTAAGTGAAATTGGCAACGAAATGGGTTCGCTTATTATAGCCAAATTGTTAAATGCTATTATTAAAGCAAACAACCTTTCATTCCTGATCTCTGAGATCGAAGTTGATGCCATACTTTTTTACCGCCTTGGCCCCGCTTTTACTACAGATGTTATCCTTGCCCAATTTAAAGCTATGCTTAAGTCATTTAACAACGAGATTAATGCCTGCAAATCCTTTTATCCCCAGGTAAAAAAGCTTTCGATCAAATGGGTGGTACACTACGGAAATATCGGGAACTTTTCTGTTAATGGTTTCTCCAGGCTGCACGGGCCAGGCACCGCCAAAGCCGTAAACTTTTGATTGACAAGAAACGAAGAGATACCATCCAATCATAATTACACCGCATATCGTGGAAAACATCTCCTGTTCACGATATGACGTACTTTAAAACCCAACCACCAACCACAACCCTTTAATAATAAACACCTTACCATAATGGCATAAGGCTTGCAAACAGCAAATGACCTTAAACTGAAATAATATTTTCAGTTTGTAAACCACCTTAAATTCATTAACAAACCGATACAAGCAATCATGGAAACCTTAAATGTGCATGCCCTAAACCCCGGCCCTGTTTTGGCAGACCTGATATCAGACCTTCAAAATTTTAATAACAATGGCGACATTTACCTCAGCGTTAACCGCTCAAACGAGGCTGTACCAGCTGATGACCATAAGAATATTGCGGGTATTAATGAATTAGGTTTGCCCAACTTCTTAAAGCGCTTAGGTATCCGGGGCATGACTTTAGATTCGCAATGCGATAGCCTTTCAATATCAGCCATTGATGCCATAGTTTTTGAAGAAATTGTAAGTTTAAAACACTGGCGCGATATTAAGAATGATCAGCTTATAGCTGCATTACAGGCATTGTTCAAACACTGCCGAACTATTGCTTTTGGCGATTGGGCTAATGTATCAGATGCTTCAGATTTATGGACCGGGCTTCTCTTCGATGTTATTAAACCCCTTAAAAAAAAGGACCTTGATTTTATATTTTACCTTGGCGACCCGGTAAAAATGTTATTTTTTCAGGTAGATGAGATCCTGGATATCATAAGCGATTTTTCGTATACCGGTAAAGTGACTTTCTTCCTGGACGAGGCCGAAGCTATCAAATTGTGGAAGGTACTTAACGGCGAGCAAGAGGATGGCATTCAAAAAAACTATGCTCCCGACGATCTGAGAAGAAAATACTTCTCTATATTCAGAACCATGAGCATTTATTGCCTTTCCATTTATTCCTTTACCGATGTAATAGTATTTACCGAGGATCAGCAATTTGTACTGGCCCGGCAAAAAGCCGATCATAGTATTGAATTCGCGAAAGATGCAAGAGACAATTTTGTTGCCGGCCATAGCAGCGGTTTATTAATGCAAATGGATATAGCTCATTGCATAGCTCTCGGTATTGCGGTTTTTGTTATTATGGGCGAAAAAAATAACACCACAAATCAAAAAGACCTGTTGACCTACCTGGAGCATTGGATAGCCGATCTTGACAAGCCCGAAAACTCGCTTCTGTATCAATCATAAAGCTCTTGAAGATTATTTGCACACACTAAATATGGTGCAGCATAGTATTAACTGACTAAATACGGTATAAATAAAGCAGCCTATGTTTTACAAATACCTAACAATTAAACACTTACAAAGTGGCACATTGGTTGCAAAACTAAGTTTATCGGGCCTGAATGTAATCCTGCCTTCCCGGAACAGAAATTATCCGGTAAGTGTTCATCCTGCCCGGGTTAATTAGCTTTTAATCACAAAGAACAACAAAATGCTCCCTTACGATAGCCTGATCATTGTTGATAAAGAAAATCAACTTCCTGTTTATAAGCAAATCACCAACCGCCTTATTGGTCTGATACAGAAAGGTATGATTCCTCCCGGCACTTTTTTTCCAGGAACCCGGCAAATGGCTGAGCTGATTACCGTTAACCGCAAAACAATTATCAACGCCTACGAAGAGCTGCTGACCGAAGACTGGATAGAATCGGTTGACCGGAAAGGATACCGTGTTATTCCGCAGCTTCCTGTAATTAAGCCAAGATCATTTCAGCCACCGAGCCATTTTTCACCACCGTCCTCTACCGCTTTTATAAGCTCAGAAGGCTTGGTTTTGCAATGCCCCCCACAGCCTGAGCACCGGGATACAAAAAGTTCAGACATTGTAGTTAATGACGGCTTCCCCGATCCGGAACTCGCTCCGTTCAAAGAGATCAGCAAAATTTATCGCGACAAAGGGATTAGCTCACGAATAAAACAGCTTATGTGTCTGCGAGATGAGGGGGGGCTGCCCCTACTTAAAGATGCTGCATCATTGTTTTTAAATGAAACCCGGGGCCTCAACATTAAAAAAAATGATATAGTGATAACCCGTGGTGCCCAGATGGCTATATATATAACGGCAATGCTGCTGCTTTCCAAAGATGATCATGTGGTTGTAACCGAACCTAACTATTGCTTTGCCAATGATATTTTTGAGCATGCCGGTGCCCACATCAACAAGATTGGAGTGGATGATGAAGGCCCTGATATTAACCAGTTAGAGGAGCTTCTGAAACGCGTTCCGGTTAAAGTGCTTTATATCGTTCCCCACCATCATCATCCCACAACTGTAACCATGTCTGCCATGAGGAGGCAAAAATTGCTGAAACTTATTGAGCAATATGGGTTTTATGTTATTGAGGACGATTATGACTATGATTTTTATTACAAGAATAGTCCTATACTTCCATTGGCCAGCGCCCCGCATCACGGTAAAATAATTTATATAGGATCATTTTCCAAATTACTGGCGCCATCTATCAGGGTTGGTTACCTGATTGCAGCACCTGATATTGTAAAGAGAGCAATAGTACTAAAGCGCTTAATAGATTTAAGGGGAGATACCTTTATAGAATATATGCTTGCCCAGATGATCATCACCGGCGATCTCACAAGACATATCAACAAATCAAATAAGTTGTATGCCCAGCGTTGTGATTTTATTTGCAACCTTTTAACCCAGAAATTATCACATGCCATTGAATTTACCAAACCGCTTGGTGGTATGGCCATATGGCTAAAATTTAAATCAGGGTTTTCTATAAACAGGATACTCAGCAATGCATCACATGCAGGGCTTTGTATGATCGGCATGTCGTTCAGTAAACCGGGCGATCCTAATGATAATGGTATCCGGTTCGGGTTTGCCTCACTTACGGAAGAAGAAATGATAAAAGCCGTGGATATCCTGGTAAAAATAACCTCGTGATGGCCCACTGAATTTTTATTTAGTTTTTTAATAGTAAATAGATGAGTTATAACCGACAAATCACCATAAGCTGTGATACTAACCAGGACGCCGATTGTACCGTTGAGGCTGCCTTATCACTTATCGGCGGTAAATGGAAGCTTAAAATATATAAGGTATTAAGGGATGGCAAGCCGCTACGATTTTCGGACCTGAATAAAAGCCTTATCAATATTTCAGAAAAAACGCTCGCCTCGCAATTAAAAGAAATGGAAAACGATGGGATCGTTAGTAAAATGATCTACCCTGAAGTTCCACCCCGGGTCGAATATCAATTAACCCATCTTGGGCAATCATTAGAGCCTGTATTTCTCGCTCTTCATGATTGGGGCAAAGCTTATATCAATCAAAAAGAGAGCTGAGCTGCGGGCATCCCGATTTTGTTTTTTCAGTACTGAAAACCACCGGTATTGTGCTGGCTTACATTGTCATGCGTCTGTTATACTTATAAAAAGCATTTTATGTAAAGTGCTAATTATGAACATGGCAAACCTTATCAACAGTTACTTACCATACGGTAAGTTATTGTTTATCATTTCATTAAGCCATTATTTTGTTTAAAATATTAACAAAATGCAAAAAAATATATTGATCACAGGCGGTTCTTCAGGCATTGGAGAAGGCCTTGCACGCTATTTTTATAATAAGGGCTGGGGAGTATTGATCACCGGCCGCAATACAGAGCGTCTGCATAAATTAGCTAACGAAATGCCAGGCATTCATGCATTGGAGTATGACAGCTTAAAGGCAGATCAGGAAAAACCCTTATTAAATTTCATCCGCCAAACCTGGAATGGCAGGCTTGATGTATTGGTTAATAATGCCGGGCACGTAGCTTTAACCCCGATACAGAATATTAATCCTGCAGAGCTTGAGGATATGTATAAAACACACCTTATCGCTCCCAGCTTGCTTACATCAGGCTGTATTGAATTTTTAACAGCAACCAAAGGCCAGATTATTAATATAAGCAGCAGCGTTGGTATTAAACCATCAGCACAGCTTAGCGCATATGGTTCGGCTAAAGCAGGCATGAATATGTTAACCAAAATTTGGGCCTTAGAGTTAGCTCCTTTAGGTATCCGTGTTAATTCTATAGCACCGGGCCCAACTGATACTCCGGTATTGGCTAATGCAGGTTTACCGCCCGATGTTGTACAGGCCATTCACGAAAGCGAAAGAGCAACCATCCCCCTACAACGAAGAGGTAGCGTGGCCGATATTGTACTAAACACAGCCTTACTGATTGATTCGGGATCAACCTGGGTAACCGGAGTAATATTACCGGTTGATGGCGGTATCTCAACAACTTAATAGCATAATTTTTTTAAACAAAAGCCCGGACAATTGAATTATCCGGGCTTTTGTTTTTTAACCCAATATAAATTATCCCCACTAATAAGCCGCAATATTAACAGTTGGTATACAAGCATCATATTGCCTGTTTATTGCCTTTATAAACTCATTGGCTATTACGGCATAACCACGGTTGTTAAAGTTCACGCCATCTAAAGAAAACAGGCCACCCTTTATCGGCTTTAAGTTCAACTTTCGGCCGCTTACCATTATTCCCTTTACCATTACTTTATTAAAAAAGGAGTAAGCATCAAAAACAGCAAGCCCCTTAACGTTGGCAATAGATTTGATGGAGTTATTGTATGATGTGATATAACGCTGGCAGTTTAATGCCTCATTTTCATCTAGTACGTATTCACTTTCAATTGGTGTGTATTCGGTTAAGCCATAGGGTAGGTCACCATGTTCTGTAAAAATCGGTTTTCCGATTTCCTGCGTATTGAAATCAAGAATAATATGATCTTTTGTGGTAGCCAGGCGGGGAGTATAATTTGAGCCTGAGTCTTTTGCGGTAATGTACAAACCCTTAATATTCACATTCACCTTTCGCGCCTGAGCCAGTATTCCATTTACAGTGATGGTGTTAAAAAACGGGAAAGTGGTAAAATCAGGAATGGTAGCTACCGCCCCCTGCTGGCCCGATGCGGTAAGTTTATTGATGGATAGTTTATATAATTGCTCAAAAGCTCCCTGGTCTGTAAGCTGATCAGCGGTTCCACCGCTCTTTGCATAGGGCAGCACATCGTTTGTACCCAGCCAGTTTGTAAAAAATGTAAATGGCTTAGCCGTTATAAAATCAAGATAACTAACCATATTGTCGGGAGCTTTACCGGGCAGCATCCGCTCAAAAAAACCGTTCACATTTCCATAAGGCTTATACGTGATCTCTTTCAGTTTAATACCAGGTACACCATAGTTATTGATCTCGCCGGTAAACTTGGTGAATAACCGCAACTCTCCAAAACATGAAGCGCTAACATACCCCCGTACGCCAAGGTTTGTATTAACCCTATCAAACTGTGGCGTACCATCTTCATTATAACCGCTAAGTTTAAGATAACCTGAGCCATTGGCTTGCTCGGTGGTAAACAAAGGCTGATGAAAACTCCCTCCGCCCGCCATTTGCATTTGTTGAGCTATAATAGCGGGATAAGAATGAAGCTGCCCATTTCGGTATAAACCACCATCCATATAACCAGCTGTAAAAGAACTCCCTACCGCAATAACACGCGATAGATTCGCCCTCCCGGCAGAAGGTTTATCGCAATGCGCTTCCATTTTACAACCCGTAAAAACAGCTATGCCAATAGCTAAAAATATAATTAAACCAGGCAACTTCCTCATAACACTAAACCAACTTCTTAACTATAATTCCTTTATCAACAATACATGTTAATACAGGTAAAAATAGAGTTAGCTATAATTCATTATGGGTACCAGCCGTGCTCCAATAGCGGGTCCAGATGAATTGACAAGATTGTGCTGTCATGAATTATAATATCCGAGGTATCTGTACAGTCTCAATTATAGCCATATATCGTTTCTTACCACCGATAACTCGCTAAATAAAGAGGATTTAGGCACAATAAAAAAAACCAACATTCTGTAAATCAGAAATTTAAATAAATGGCATAAAAACTGTCAGTCACACGCTGTGTACCTAACTTTTAAATCATGGAGGTATTTATATTTTATTTAACCCGCGCATTATTGTTTTGTTGCTTGTCGGCAATAGCATATGTTATTGCCCCGCACAAGGATCAGCACAACAGATTTGATGACTGGGAAGAATGACTACCTACTTTGACATAACATAAGAAGGTCCGGCTTATGACGTAAACCTGGATTACCCGGGTATGGCCCTCTGGCCCCCTTTTGATATCGGGCGCTCAATAATTTTGCTTAATTAAACTCATGTATAAAACCCAAATTAAAATAGTTACAGATAACCTATCTCAAAACAAACAATCATGAATAATCCAACTCAAAATGTGCCTGTGGTTAAAGAAGTAGAAAGCAGGGAGGAACTCATTTATTTGCTGTCGAGAGCTTCCGAATTAGAACACGGCCTGGCCTGTGTTTATCTATATGCTGCCTATTCATTAAAGTCGAGCATTGACGAAGGAGGATTGACCGAAGATCAATTACTGATGGTAAAAACCTGGAAAAGGAAGCTGGCCGCCGTGGCGGTTGAGGAGATGCTGCACCTTGCCCAGGTTAATAATATGTTAACCGCGATTGGTGGTGCACCAAACTTTCGCAGAACGAATTTTCCCTTGCCTGTTTCGGCCTTCCCATTCGGCATTAAATTAACGCTCGAGCCATTTTCTCTTGCAACAATTGAGCGTTTTGTAATATTTGAATTACCCGAGGAAGGTGTGCTGGAAGCCGATTTATTTACCCAATATGATGCACTGCGTACTAAAGTGATCCAGGCGCAGGAGTTAGATATATCGGAACTAACACCAAGACAGTTCCGGGCCGAACCTGAATTGGTAGCACGTTTCGGTGCCGAGGCCTTTAAATTCCAGGAACCCTATGAGGTAGATTTTAAAACGGTTGGAGAGTTCTACAACAAAATTGCATCAGGTTTTAAATGCATCCCAGAGGATCTTTTATTTATCGGCCCACCCGAGGCACAGGCTAACGCGCGTTTTGTTGACCTTGGCGGCAAATTAATTCCTATCGTGAACAGAGCTTCGGCCCTGCAAGCTATTGAAATGATTGTTGAACAGGGCGAAGCCCCAACACAGGCCCATCCTGATTGTCATTTCCAGATCTTCGATACCATCAGAACACAGTTGATAACCGAAACAGAAAAGGCATTGAAAAATAATACGGTGTTTGATCCTGTCAGGAAAACAGCAGCTAACCCCATGACCAGGTTTTATGATGATACTACAGGCGGCACCCTCATCCTTGATGAAGATACCCACTGCGCCGCAGATATCTTTAATATGAGTTATGACACCATGCTGCAAATGCTGCTCCGCTTTTTTGCCCATAACGATGAAACTGAAGAGGAATTGGAAATGCTGTCGCGTGCTACTTTACGACTTATGACTACGGTTATCCGCCCTATGGGTGAGGCCCTGGCTAAAATGCCGCTTGGCGATCCAACTAATACCTCATTAACGGCCGGCCCAGGCTTTGGCTACAACAGGGATATAAATCTGTTACCGCATAAGGATTCTGCATGGATATTTTTTTCTGAGCGGCTTTTTAACCTCGCAAAAGAGGCAACAGAACTGGCTGAGAAAGCAATAGCCCCGGTTGAAGTTAAAGAAGCATCGGCCGCCCTACAGGCACTTTCTGAGCTTTTTATCAGGAAAACAGCGCAGCGGCAAAAGACAGATCCTAAAAGTGAGTTTACCAAATTGGAACATTCACCTGCCCCTGAAATTTATCCCTCACTAAACGGCCCATACCTTGTAAAAGGGGTTAGTAATTTACTAAACTCAAAGGGCGAGGCATTGCCTGCTGAACCACAGATGGCCCTGTGCCGTTGCGGAGGGTCATTCAATAAGCCATTTTGCGATGGGACGCATGCCCGGATAGGTTTTGACAGCAGGAAACTACCCGGACGAACTCCTGACATACTGGACGAATACCCAACTGCCGATTATAAAGTATGTGATAACCGGGGTATATGTCAGCATTCTGGATTTTGCACGGATGAACTGCCAGAAGTTTTCAGGCTTGGTAAAGAGCCTTTTGTAGACCAAACCGCGGCAAGCGCTCCCCGTATAGCTCAGCAAACCAAAAAATGCCCATCGGGTGCCCTTAGTTTCAGCTTTACTGATGCAAAATTAAATAACGGGGCCGAAACACCTGTTAACCAGCCCACCATAACCGTTTCAAAAAACGGCCCTTACCGCATAAAAGGCAGTATAAAATTAGATGCCGATTTTTTGCAGGGGGCATCAACCGAGCATTACACATTATGCCGTTGCGGCGGATCAAAAAACAAGCCTTTTTGTGATGGTACCCATTGGTATAACAATTTTACTGATGATAAAAATTAATCATTAAAACGACTACAACAACCTTAATAAAATCAGAATTAAAAATTAAATTATGCAAACTAACATCGGAATCAATGAAGCGGACAGGAAAGCCGTTTCGGACCAATTAGGTAAATTACTGGCAGACGAATTTGTACTGTACACCAAAACAAGAAATGCACACTGGAACATTGAAGGTGCAGACTTTCATACAGTGCATGTTTTTTTTGAATCACAATACGAACAGCTTGAAGAAGTGGTTGACGGTGTAGCGGAACGTATGAGGAAGATAGGCCATTACGCTCCTGCCACCTTAACCCAATTTTTACAACTAACCCACTTATCGGAAAAGCTGGAAAACAGTAATAACAGCCAGGGCTATATCAAAGAGCTATTAGCCGATCATGAAAGTATCATTAAGTTTTTAAGGGGTAACATTGATCCTATTGCCTCTAAATATCATGACCAGGGCACCAGCGATTACTTAACCCAGCTTTTAGAAGAACACGAAGAAATGGCCTGGATGCTACGAGCCCATGTAACCAAATAATTCACAGGTTTTCAACCATCCTGTTTTCACAATTCCAAATAAAAACCCGCCCTGTTTGCAAGGCGGGTTTTTGAATTAATATGGGCTATCGTTTATAAAGCTACCTCTGCCAAAACAGGGAAATGATCTGACGGGAACTTACCATGATAAGTGTCTGTTAATATCCCCCAGCGCTTTACATTAAAAGCCGGGCTAACAAAAACGTGGTCAATGATCTCGGTCCCCGGAACAGAGTTCCTGAAACCGTTGAACGAAGCATTATTGGCATAAGGGTGCTCCACTTTGGTATAAGTATCAAACATAATACCTGACGTTGCCACACGCTGATACCAGCTGCTTTCATGCGATCCGTTAAAATCACCAGTGAATATCGCTGGCTCTTTGCCTGCTATGGTTTTAATTTTGTCCAAAATCAGCTTGCTGCTTTCTTCACGGGCCACTTTTCCCTGATGGTCATAATGGGCATTGAAAAAGTAAAACTTCTTTTTGGTTAGTTTATCCTGCAGGTAAACCCATGAGCATATGCGGTTACAGCAGGTAGCATCCCATCCCAATGATGGTTTTTCAGGTGTTTGCGACAACCAGAAATCGCCTTTGTTTAATAATTTAAACCTCTCTTTTTTAAAGAAGATGGCCGAATGTTCGCCGGCATCCTTACCATCATCTCGGCCTAAACCATAGCGTTCATATTGCGGCAAGGCGGCATTGATATCCTGCAGCTGATTCAGCAAACCTTCCTGGGTACCAAAAACGTCGAAATCATGAAAACGAATCAACGATGCGATGATAGGTGCGCGGTTAACCCACATATTACCTGTATCACGCGCGTTTGCATAACGCAGGTTATAAGTGCCCACAATAAGGTTTTGAGCATGGGCATAAAAGGAAAGCAACGTTCCTAAAGCCACCAGCAGGGTGTGTTTTAGTTTCATTTTTTTGTGTTTAAAGTTTTTACCAACCAGGGTTTTGGCCCAGTTTAGGGTTCAGTAATCTATCGGTTTCTGGTATGGGGTAAAGATAAAATTTATCATCCCATTTTTTAGGCACGGTAGTTAACCAGGTTAATTCGCCATAAGTATCATGAGCCAAGCGTTGTGGATTTGGTGTACCACCGCTAATAGTTTCGGCCACGTTAACATAGGTTACTCCTTTTACCGGGTTGGCCGGCATAACTTTATAAAAGCATACATCCAATACACCATCGTCATTCAAATCCATTGGTACATCAAGCGCAGGCACGTAAAAACCATTCCAAACCTGATCCATCAACGGACCGCGTTTCCAGCGTACCAAGTCATAAAACCTGAAGCCTTCAAGTGCCAGTTCAATTCCGCGCTCTCTCCTCACCTCCAGAACAGAAGGATCAGAAATGGCCGGGAAATAATTAGTTTGCAGATACTGATCAATAACAACCGGTTTTGAAGATGTGTTACCGGTTATGCCTGCACGCCTGCGTAAGGCACCAACGGTTTGGTTCCAGTCGCCATCAGTTAATGTACCCAGCTCGGCCTTGGCCTCTGCATAATTTAACAAAATTTCGGCGTAACGGATAAGCGGCATCGAGTTGGTATTCTTTTTACCACCATCTAATGATACATCATCCTGAGTCCATTTCATAGGTTGGTAACCTGTGTAGGTATATGAAAATACAGGCGGTGCTGCTTCGGGTGCTCCGCCGTTTAAGCGCTGGTAGCTACCCATTCTGATGGTTTGCTGCAAACGCATATCCCTGCCTTTTACCTCCTGGTTAAAGGTCATGGTTTGATAACCTGCTTTATTTGTAAAAGGGGTACCATCAATATTAAGATAGGTGTTTACAAAAGTACGGGTTAAACTTACCCTATCGCCATAAGTAGCACTTGTCCAATACCAGTTAGCATCGCTGAATATGCCCAGGGCTGGGTCAACCACCGAGGTCAGAATATCTTCAGAAGCAATCGGTGCCTGTGATATGAATAATTGCCTGTAAGCTTTATCAGAGCCTCCGGCTGTATTCAGGCTAAAGCCGCCTTCGGTCATTACTTTCTGGGCAGCATCAGCAGCCTGGCTAAGTAAAGCATTGACAGAGCCTTGCAACTTATACTCATCATGGTATTTTCTGAATGTACCTTCAAACAAGCATACCCTTGATTTAAAAGCGTAAGCAACATACTTGGTGATCAGACTGCGTGTATTATCATTGGTGGTGATATACTTGCAGGCATAATCCAAATCGGCAATAACGGAGTCAATAACAAGTGTTCTTGAATCGCGGCCATTAAACAGCGCCGGATCATTTATGGCTATAGGCTTACTTATCCATGGAACATCTCCAAAGCGTTTTACTTTATCAAAATAAAACCAGGCCCTGAAAAAGCGGGCTAAACCAATGTAATGCTGGCGCTGAGCAAGTGATATGGCCGGGTTATTACAGTTTTGTATAAAGTAATTAAAGTTGCGCAGATCTCTCCAGTCCCAGCCCGAACTTTGCCTGGCATCAAAAAACCCGGGCCTTAAAAAGTCAGGATAAGAAGTTCTGGCTGCAAAATCGGCAGTAGCATCTGCACGAAATACCGGTATGGTATCGGCATTAGGTAAAATATTATAGAATGAGCTGGTATAAAGTTCCAGACCGCTGATACTGCCAAATACGGCAGCCCCTGTAGCAGTACTTTGCGGAACCTGATCCAGTTTTTTACAACTTACCGCAATACAGCCTATAAGGCAGATGTATAAATAAGTTTTGATTGATTTTATACGTTGGATAAACATATTTAATAGTTTAAAATGTTCAAATTATTGTTTGGCAGTTAAAAGGTTGCTGAGATACCCAGGGTTATGCTTTTTAGTATTGGGTAGTTATTACCATTACCACTGGTACCATCTGTTAAAACCCTGTCAGATCCGTTGATACTTTCCGGGTCAATATCTTTGGTGATCTTATACAAAGGCGACCATGTCCATAAGTTTTCACCTGATACAAATACCCTGGCATCTCCCAATTTTATCCTTTTGATGAGGCTTAAAGGCAGGTGATAACCTAACTGGATATTTTTTAACCGCACATAAGCCGCATTTTGTAAATACTTGGTTTGTGCCTGAGCAAGTTCGTTCGATCCATTCTGCGCAGAATATCCGCGATATCTTGGGAAGTAAGCGTTTGGATTGCTCTCTGACCAGATCTTATCCAGCTGCGATACAGGTATCTTGTTGTACGGGCGGTTGTATTGTCCCCAGAAATAATCGGCTTCCGAACCAGGATACCAGTCACGTTTGCCAACACCCTGGAAAAAGGCCGAGAAGAAAAAGCTGTTCCAGTCGGCATCCATACCAAAACCAAAAGTATAGCGTGGGGTATTGTTACCGATAATTTTACGATCGCCGGGTTTATTTACGGTTTGGTTACCGTAATCAATTACGCCGTCACCATTCAGGTCCTTAAACTTGATATCGCCGGGAAGCAGATCGCTGGCACCAGAGGCTTTAATCAGGTTTTGTTTTGGCGAATTAGCAATATCAGCTGCCGATTTAAAATATCCATCTGTTACAAATCCCCATATCTCGCCTACTTTTTCACCCACATAATAAATCTGATCTGTTAAGCTCTTATTAGGGTCACTCAGGTTTTTATCAGGGTTATTGTATTTGGTAATAGTTGATTGATAATCGGCCAGGGTTGCCCTAAATCCATAATTAAACGGTTTAGCACCTACGTCAAATTTATCTCTCCAGGCAATGGTTACCTCCCAACCCTGAGTTTTCATATCGGCATAGTTACCCTTAGGTACACTTGTACCAAATACCGCAGGCAAGGTATTACCTACGGTAAACATATCTTTGGTTTTGCGGATGTATCCATCGGCACTAACGGTTAAACGGCCACCCAACAAGCCCAAATCCACACCTAAGTTTTGAACGTTTGCAGTTTCCCAGGTTAATCCATCAGGCAATACACCCGGCTGATTGGTGATTTGCGGGCGTACGCCGTTCAAAACACGGTTTGATTGCCTGATGCTGAATTGTTCCTGAAAAGCATATGATTTGATACTTCCGTTCCCTAAAGATCCGTATGATGCCCTGATCTTTAAATCAGAAATAATATTTTTTGACATTGTCCAGAAAGGCTCGTTGGTAACTCTCCATCCTGCAGATACTGAAGGAAAAAATGCGTAGCGCTGATCAGAAGGGAATTTTGAAGAACCATCATAACGACCATCTGCCTCTACCAGATACCTGTCTTTGTACGAATAATTTAAACGATAAAAGCCCCCCATAACCGCCCATCTGTCGTATCCACCAGCGGTAGTGATAGATTGACCAAGAGCCAGGTTAATATCTGTAGCATCAGGGAAAATAAGGCCGTTACGTACCAAATCTAACTTTTTAAATGTCGACTGCTCATAGTTAAAACCTGCCAATGCCTTAAAGTGATGATCCTGGCTCCACTTTGGCTCAAATTCGCCGTATGTATTGGTGGCTACGTATTGGGTACGCTGGTTCAGGTTTTCAAGATCGTTATAGTTGGTACCTACGTACTCAATTACCCCTGGTTTGCGGCTGTAAGGCACTGGTACGCGTTTACGATCTTGGTTATTATCCGTGTTCTGGAAAGTAAAGTCACCTTTTACTCTGAAAACATCATCAAGAAAAGATGCGTTAAAACCTGCCGTATTGCGAAATACCCTGTTATCGAAATTAATACCGTTTTTACCATATACAAAATCGCCTACGGTATAAGCGGCTGAGTAGGTTAAAGTGCCATCCGGGTTAAACATTGGAGCAACAGTATGGCCTTCATCGGCAAGGTTTCTCCAAATACTACCGCCTTCACCAACGTTTAATGGGTTATGGTATTTCATGTTAGAGTAGTCGGCATTGTTATAAATGCGCAACCATGGGAATACCTGCAATGATCCCTTAGCCCTTAAGTTATAAATACTGTAATCGTCAGAATTGTAACGGAATAAACCATCCTGCGCAAAGTACCTTCCGGTAATCAGGAAATCAGACTTGCCGCTGTTACCTGAAATGGCAAGGTTATGCTCTCTTGAGGCATTATGGTTTTTATAAAGTTCTTTATACCAATCCGTATTAGCGTAATACACGTATTCGCCATTCTGGTTAACCTCAACTTTGGGTAAAGAAGGATCGGCATCGCGACGTTTTAATTCGGCCAGGTATTCTGGCGAAAATTTTACCGTTTTATTGATGTTCTGCGGAGTTTGCGAATAGTTGTTGGCCGCTGTCCAGGCTTCGTTAAACATTTTGGCAAACGTGTAACCGTTGGTTACCAGCTGCGGAACGGTAGTAGGGCTTTTGAAGGACTGGTTAAAAGAATAAGTGATACTTGTTTTTTCTTTAGCCGGGCTCTTGGTAGTGATAAGGATAACACCAAAAGCCGCCCTTGCCCCATAGATAGCCGAAGACGATGCATCTTTTAATACCGATACACTGGCCACATCGCTGGGGTTAATACGGCTTGGGTCGCCCTCGACACCGTCAATTAATACCAATGCATTACCTCCCTGACCAATTGATGTTGTACCACGCACGTTAAAGCTGGGCGATTGAATAGGCTTACCATCCAAAGGCACCAGATTAAGGTTGGGGATTACCCCTTGCAAGCCCTGGGTAAGGTTCGGCAACGACCGGTTTTCCAAAACTTTTGAAGTAACCTGATCAACAGCACCAGTAAGGTTTTCTTTTTTCTGTGTACCATAACCTACTACCACCACTTCATTTAAACTACCAGATTCGGCCACCAGGGTTATGTTGCCCAAAGTAATGGTTTCGCCGGCAACAATTTTAACACCGGGTACGCGGTAAGTTTGGTACGAAATAAAACTTACCAGCATGGTATAAACACCCGGATCGGCCTCAATTGAAAATGAACCATCGGGATTTGTCTGGATAGCTTTGTTTATTTCATTAAGCCTTACCGTAGCTCCGGGCAAAGGCTCTCCTTTTTCATCAACAACACGGCCCGATATTTTGCCAAAGGCTATTTTAGCTGAGTTTGATTTTTTATACAGGGTAATAGTACCTTTTATCTCTTCCTTAAAAGCGATATCTGTATTTTGTAATAAAGCTTTGAGAACAACATCTAAACGTTCATCGGTAAAACGACCTTCTTTAACCAGTAGTTTTTGTAAGCCCAGGAAATCCGGATCATAGGCAAACTCCACTTTAGTTTGTTGTTCTATTTTTTTAATAGCATGTGCTAAGGTTTCATTCTTAAAGGCAAGGCTGATTCGTGTTTCAAATATGCCGTTAAGGGCTTCGGCAAACAGCTGGCCTAAACCTGCAAAAAGCAGGCAGAAAACAATAATAGTTGTACGCGTTGCTTTATTCAAGCGACGTGGCTTTTTTTTCATATTTTTGATTACTTAGTGAAATTTATAATGATAACTAAGGCAATAGCTGCTAAGGGTCCAACTTAACACAGCCATTGTATGAAGCCGGATCTGCTGCAGGCCGGCTTTTTCATTTTTTTATTAATTAGTAAATAATTACCTCATTGTTGTTCCTCCTTTTAAAAGTATTTTGATGAACAGAACAGATGATCTTCATGGTTTCATCAAGGGTGTGGGTGGTATTAATATGTAAGTTGTATTTGTAATGTGCAGCCGCTTTGTTTTGGCTGATGAGCTGCGCGCCATACACGTTTTTGATAATCAGTGCAAGCTCATCAAAGTTGGCCTGGTTAAGGATGGTTTGCCCGTTTTTCCAGGATTGGGCCTGACCAGCATCTGATTTATCTACCTGGTATTTCCCGGTAACGATGGCGTAGTTGATCTGCAGGCCAGGGGTTACAACAGCCAGCACTTTAGCTTTGGTGCTAACCTGAACACGTCCGGTTGCTACAGTTACAATTGCTTTATGCAATGTGTTATAAGAATTGATGTTGAACGAAGTTCCTAAAACGCGTGTACTGATTGATTTGGTAAATACGATGAACGGCCTTTTAGGATTTTTTTTAACCGAAAAAAAAGCTTCCCCTTCATCAAGGTAAACGTATCGTTGCTGTTGTTTCTGAAAATGATCACTAATGCGGATATGGCTATTTGCATTGAGCCACACTGCCGAACCATCGGGCAGTTCCACTTTTTTCACCTCGCGGGTGCCGGTATTTATGGATAAATAATTTTCTTGTGCCTGCTTACCTGGCTTGGTAAAATATTTATGAAAGCCAATGAACGCCGCAATACATATGGTTGCCGCAATTGCCGCGTATTTAAAAACAGGAAATAATTTTACGTGCTTTGCCGAACCATGCCAAACATGTTTTATCTTGTCATGCATTTCGGCCTTTAACTGTTGCTCTTTCTGGTAGGATAGTTCTTCGCCCTGCTCGTCAAATGATTGGTACCATACATCAATTAATTCACGTTCATAGTTATCGGCTTCCCGATTTAGATAACGATTGATCAGATATTTGAACTCAGATGGCTTCACAGTTTGTGCTATTTAACCTTATGTTGCACAAACAGGGCCTTACTACTTCTATTTTGAGTTAATCTTTCGTTAACTAATTATTAAGCAGGTAACAGATCAGGATAAAACAGGCCATGTGGCGGTCGGGGTATTCGGCTACCAGTCTTTTTCGCAGCCTTTTAAGCGCTTCGGTAATATTATTTGATACTGTTTGTTCGGCAAGGTTAAGATCGCCGGCAATTTCTTTTACGCTATGATTATCACTTCTGAGCAGAAATGACTGCTGCATGTTATGCGGCATTTCCAAAACTTCATCCGCAATCACCTTCTCCATATCACGATAAGAAGCCAATTCATCCATAGATGAAAAAAGGTTGCGCATGCGTTCAAGCACTTTGTCTAAAACTTTTTGTTTGATACTTTCAGACCGGTAATAATTCAGGATCTGGAGTTTGAGTGCCCCAAATAAAAAACGACTCAGGTCTTCTTTGATGTTGAGTGTATCACGCCTTTTCCAAACATCAATAAGGAGGTTTTGCACCAGGTCTTTTGCAATATCTTCTTCGCCTACACGATTGTATGCCGTTAAATAAAGTTCTTTCCAATATAGTTGGTATAACCTGTCATAAGCGTAGGGTTTACCTTGTTTAAGCAGTAAAACCAGATCCTCACCTTTAACTGACACCTTACTTGAAAACATGCCCAAAAATACGTTCCCAAAGTAAAGAAATGGTTAAGTCTGAAAAATCAAGTATCTTTCAACTGTCTTAATAATGTGGAAATTTTGTCTAAAAAAAGAAAAAGCGGTTAAAACTGATCAGTTTTAACCGCTTTTTTTGAGAAATTCAAATAGTAAAATAACCTATTTTGAATTTTAGTTATCAATACAATTTCCAGTCGGGCCTTTCAAAATGGCAGGTGTACCCATATGGGTTCTTTTGCAGGTAATCCTGGTGTTCTACTTCGGCGTTCCAGAAATCACCCGCCGGAACAACTTCTGTTACTATTTTACCGGGCCATTTACCAGATGCTTCCATTTCTGCAATTAAGGCTTTGGCGGTTTCCTGCTGTGTTTCATCCAGGTAAAAAATAGCTGAACGATACGAGGTACCTATGTCGTTGCCTTGCCTGTTGCGGGTTGTTGGGTCATGTATCTGGAAAAAATACTCAAGCAATCCGCGATAGGATAGTTTTGATGGGTCAAATTCAATTTCTATACCTTCGGCATGTGTACCGTGGTTGCGGTAAGTAGCATTAGGCACGTCACCACCAGTGTATCCAACTACGGTTGAAACAACACCCGGATATTGCCTAAACAATTCCTCCACCCCCCAAAAGCATCC
This sequence comes from Mucilaginibacter aquaedulcis, assembly GCF_030409325.1. Taxonomy (GTDB): domain Bacteria; phylum Bacteroidota; class Bacteroidia; order Sphingobacteriales; family Sphingobacteriaceae; genus Mucilaginibacter; species Mucilaginibacter aquaedulcis. The sequence goes on along the minus strand of NZ_JAUFPR010000008.1, from coordinate 42,802 downwards.
TCCGGCCAAAATGGCTTTTTCAGTATTCATATAGCTTCCTCTTTTTTAATATAATAAAGATAAGGCACAAATAGATGAATCACAAGCATAACACAGGCCCCCACTGCGTATTTTACCTACAGCACACAATTGGTAGTTTGTTGCGGCAATATTCGGTCAGGCGATGCAAAACAGATGCAGATTGAACAATCAAATACACATATAACCTCATTTGTGGTACTATCCAATGCATGTATGGTACTTTTCATTGTAATTGCTTAAATAATTTTTATTTTACCGAACGTTCAGTAAATTTGATTCATGATTTAAATGCATTATTGATGAAAAATACGGTTAGAAGTTTTAACATACTGATTATAAGCAACCATTTAAAAGTATTGCCCGTAGCAGTTAAAAAAAGCTCACCTATTTTAATATGAATAAAGCTGCAGGGCCTGCTAAAATGAGCGCCTGTAAAAACAGGATAGCTCATAATAACAGAACCTTTTATATTTAAACACCTATTATAAGATATGCGAACTCAAAAAGTTGATCCTGAAAATGTAGATATGAAGCTGTTTGAAACCTTCAGCGAGTTGGGGTACGATGGCGCTTCTATGGAGGTGCTTGCCCAGGCAACAGGATTAAAAAAGGCCAGCTTATATCACCGTTTTCCTGATGGAAAAAGGGAAATGGCACAATACGCCCTAAGTATTGTTGAGGGATGGATTCTGCAAAATATTGTTTCGGTATCGGCCAATAAAAATCTGAAACCCGAAAGCAGGCTTAAAAAGGTTATTGCCGCTATTGATGAATTGTACAACGGAGGCGAAAATAACTGTCTGCTCAGAACATTAACCGTAGGCACAGATGCCAACGCATTTAAAGAAAAGGTAAGCAACTGTTTTAACCTGCTGGCCGATGCTTTTATAGATATTGCCATTGATATGGGTTTATCGCCAAAAGCAGCAAAGCAGCAAGCTAAGCTTATAACCCCGTTAATTCAGGGTTCCCTTGTACTGGCCGGTGCTACCGGTGATAAAAGTTATTTTAAAAACAGCCTGGCCCAAATACCTGAATTATTAGCAGCATGATTTAACCAATATCACTCAATGTTATATTAATGACAGCATGAGTGTACTAATTATAAAAACAAACTTTTTAACTTCATTTATTTTACCGAACGTTCGGTAAAATAAAATCAAAACAATTACTAACATAACTTAAAATTCAAACAACATGAAAAATCAAACACAGCATCACTACATTAACATCAATGGAGTGAACATCTTCTATCGTGAAGCAGGGCCAAAAGATGCACCAGTATTGGTATTACTGCATGGCTATCCAAGTTCATCGCACATGTTCAGAAACCTGATCAATGATCTGTCTGACAAATATCATCTGATAGCACCTGATTACCCGGGCTATGGCAGAAGCGAGCAGCCTCCTATTGCCGAATTCTCTTACACTTTTGAAAACTATTCAGTGATAGTGCAGGAAGTGTTGAATCAGCTCAACATCAAAAAATACAGCTTATACCTGATGGATTACGGCGCACCTGTAGGATGGCGCATCGCGTCAAATCATCCTGAAAGAATTGAAACCCTGATTGTTCAAAACGGTTGTGCCTACGATGAAGGCCTGGAAGCTTTCTGGGACCCCATCAAAGCTTACTGGAAAAACAAAAATGATAAAGAAGCCGAAGCTACATTAAGAACATTTCATGATGCCAATGGCTTAAAATGGCAATATACTCATGGTGTGCCCGATGAAAGCGTGATCAGCCCGGATAATTGGGAAATTGACCTGCGCCACCTGGAAAGACCAGAAAACGACCAGATCCAGTTGGATATGTTTTATGATTATCGCACCAATGTTGACCTGTATCCAAAATGGCAGCAATACTTCCGCACCTACAATCCTGAAATGCTGATCGTTTACGGCAAAAACGATTATATTTTCCCGGTTGCCGGTGCCGAGGCTTACAAAAAAGACATCAAAAACCTGGAATATCACCTGTACGATGCCGGTCACTTTGCTTTAGAAAGCAACGGTATTGAAATTGCCGATACTATAAGGCAATTCCTTGATAAAAAAACAGGAAAATAACATCACCATAAAAACCTGTTATTGATACTTTGTTATCAATGACAGGTTTTTAGCATTTTTAATACCTTTACTAAAACATTTAAGCCTGCACTGAGTACCTGCTATGGATAGCAACACGCATAAAATATATATGGATCGTTGTCTTGAGTTGGCTTCGATAGCGGCGGCACAGGGAGAAAGCGCGGTAGGCAGCGTAATTGTACATAACGGTGAAATTATAGGCGAGGGCTACGAAAAAAGCCGCCAGTTTAAAGATGTTACCCGCCATGCCGAAGTAGTGGCCATTTTAGATGCCGTTCAAAAACATGGTACATGTGAGGGAGCAACATTATATTCAAATGCAGAACCTTGTATACTTTGCTCATACGTTATAAGGCATAACAAAATTGCTTCGGTAGTATTTAGCAGATATTGCGGGGAGTTGGGCGGCACAAGCGAAAAATTCAACATACTTACTACTAACGGTATCAGTAGCTGGGCACCCGCCCCTGCCGTTCATTTTTACACTGAATAAACATCCCGCTTTGTCACATTTATACTTCATTTTCCTGCACTTAATGCTCTGTTAATATCAGTGGGGTATGTTGCCTGCCGAAATGTATTACCCACTAAAATTTATGTTATTCAAAAGAAAAATGAGCCCGTTTATCAGCAGGGCCTTCGCCGGATTGATTGTTATCATGACGGCTTGCATAAGCAGCAACGCGCAGGAGCAATCAAAGCACAAAAGCCCCTGGGAACCTACAGAATTAGGTATACTACCACCCGTTGCCAGCCTTAGCAACGGTGTATGGCTAAAAGGCGAACTTCACCTGCACTCCAGCCATAGTAAAGAATCGTCTAACAACCCGGTTTCAAAAATAATTGCCTTTTCAAAGTCTGTAGGTATGGATTACATCTGTATCACTGATCATGATAACCACGTTGATGGCGATGTTGCACACAATACCTGGACAGATCCTGATTTCAAATCAGATGATTCACTCCTGTTGCTTTATGGTGCCGAGTGGACAACCACCCGAGGCCACGGTAACGTATTTTCGGCACAGCCATATGATCATCAACGGTTGTATGACGTTCGTGATCAGCGCGACGTAGTTGTAGGGGCAGTTAAAAAAGAGCTTGGTGTTCACCTTTCAGCCAATCACCCCAGTGGAAAAGATCATTTCGGATATTCTTACGATATGGTTAACTCTATTGAAGTGTGGAACTCTGCGGTATGGCCTAAAAATGCCAATGCCATTATGATATGGGATGATATGCTTTCATCGGGCCGTAAACTTACTGGCCGCGGCGGGAGCGATGCTCACCACGGCGTTCCCGACAGCCCTGATAAGGCAACCAAAAACAGCTACCAGACTAAAGCCAATTATGTGGGCACCCCAACTACATGGGTATATGCAACGGCACGTACTTCGCAGGCTATTATTGACGCGCTTACCAACGGCCGTGTTTGTGTAAGCTCAAACCCTTATGCCCCTCGTGTTGAATTTTATGCAGATATTAACCAGGATGGCAGAATGGATATGATGATGGGCGACAATATTAAAGCCACCGGTAAACCCGTAAAGTTCCGTGTGCAGATAACAGGTAACACCGTTGCCGACGCAACATATACCGTTAATGTTGTTAAAGATGGCAACCCCTTTGGTACTTTTAAAGCTACCGGTAAAGCACCAACTGTTGAATTTACCGATACGCCGGCAACAATTGGCCGCAGCTATTACCGTGTTACTGTAGAAGGCCCCCCTACAGCCTATCCACAAGTTCCTGAATCGGCTGCATTGAGTGGTAATATGGTTGGCTTATCAAATCCTATTTACTTCAATTTCGATCCGAATTTTTAACCTCTGAATAAAATTAAGAACATGAACGCCCTGCAATCCTCCGTTGCAGGGCGTTTATTTTTGAAATATCCCCGCTTAGCTAAAATTTCGTACTTGATTAATCCATTTGCAAAAATATCAGTCAAACAAAGCAGCAGTTATTCACAGTAAGACCATACCTGCGTTTTTACTTATTTAATATGCCACTTTTAGGTTAAAAAAAGTTAAATAAATGACTGTGTGTCAACTTTGCTTACATACATGCGCATAGTTTTTGCTTATTTTTGCTATATATAATTTAAAGTCATGCAAAGGAAATTAATAATCATTGCCAGCTTGCTCATCAGTAGTTTTTATAGCGGGGTTGTACATGCCCAGCAAACCGCCAAACTGGCTCCAGATCAAAACCCAAGGTATCTGGAAAGCGAGTATAAATATGTCAGGAATGCAGACACTTTGAACAGCCTGCATGGCACTACAATTCAAAATACATATAAGGCTTATGACTGGTATGAGGCCAAATTGGAGCGTCGCCAGCAAAACCGCGAGTGGAGGCACCAGGAGCGTCTGAACGGATATGATTATTCGCCATCATGGAGCCTTTATGGTGGCTATTCATACCCATATAGCAGCTTTGGCTATGGTTGGGGTGGTGGTTACGGAAACCGCTGGGGCGGTTGGGGCGGCGGCCGCTGGGGAGGCCGGGCCAGCATTGGTATTGGCTATGGCTGGTAACAATTTACACCTAATACAATCTAAAACATCATAAAAACCACACGAACAAACACAAATGAAATTAAATAAACTCGTAACAATAGCTGCAATTGCAGTTTCAGGGATGCTTATTGCATCATGCTCAAGGCAGGTTACCCGCGTAAGCACAGACGAAACCATAGATATCAGCGGAAACTGGAATAACAGCGACTCCAGAATGGTTGCTGCCGACCTAACAGACAAAATATTAAACGCCGGCTGGATAAACACCCATCAGGAAGAACATCAGGGCAAAAAACCTGTGGTTATTGTAGGCTTTGTTCAAAATAAAAGCCACGAGCATATTGATGCCGAAACATTTGTGAAAGATGTAGAAAGCGCGTTTATTCAAACTCAAAAAGTTCGTTTGGTACAGGGCGGCAAAAAACGTGAAGAACTGCGTGCTGAGAAAGCAGATCAGCAAACCAATGCTACTGTTTCAAGTATGAAAAAATTTGGTTTGGAAAGCGGTGCCGATTACATACTGCAGGGCTCTATCAATTCTATAGTTGATGCGCACAAACGTCAAAAAGTGGTTTATTACCAGGTAAACCTGGAGCTTACCAATATCCAAACCAATGAAGTAGTTTGGATTGGAGAAAAGAAAATAGCCAAGTACGTTAAAAACTGATCCAGCATTTTTCATTGCCCTGAACCTTGCAACCCATTGTTCGGGGCAATTTATATTTCATAATGATAAATATTCGCAGGTATATTCTCCAGGCATCATCTGTAATAGGATTGATGCTTTTTTTGTTGGGCTGTGCATCTTATAACGACCGCATTATTCCGTATTATAAAAATATTTCGGCCGGAAACTATAAGGCGGCAGAAACCGAGCTCGACAAAAACAGCCTGCTGCAAAAGCCGCGTAACCAACTGCTTTTTTTGATGGAAAAAGGTCGTGTGGCCCATCTGAACGGAGAATATAACAACAGTAACAAATATTTTAATGAGGCAGATTCCCTGCTTGAGCAAGGCCTGACAAGCACCGCCGACGAAGCTGTTGGTGTGCTGCTGAACCCAATGTCGCAAAGGTATAAAGGTGAGGATTTTGAAAAATTCATGATCCACTACTACAAGGCTCTCAATTATCTGTACCTGAACAATACTGAAGATGCTATAGTTGAAGCCAGGCGCATCACCCTGCAAGCTCAGGAGCAGGGCGATAAATTCAACAATAAGGATAAACGCTACAGTAATGACGCGTTTTCGCTTATGCTGCAAGGCATGCTTTATGAAAGCAATAATGATATTAACAACGCCTTTATTTCATATCGTAACGCTGCCGAAATATATTTGAAGACTCCTGATAAAACTTATTATGGCACGCCCATGCCATTAGGCTTACAGCAGGATGTGATCCGTACGGCATCGTTGAATGGCTTTACAACCGAGGCCGACCAGTTTGAAAAAACGTTTGGCATCGCCTATCAACCTCAAAAACCAAGTGAAGGCGGCGACCTGATATTCTTTTGGGAAAATGGCCTTGCCCCGGTTAAAACACAGGTCGATCTGTTTTTTAGCCTGATCAGGAATAGCGATGGCGATCTGTTTTTTACCGATGCGGCAGGTGGCCTGGTGCTTCCCTTCTATTACAATGGTGATAGAAATAGGGTTAACACGAAATCGGTAGAGAGTTTGCGTGTGGCCTGGCCAAAATACGTGGCACAAACTCCTTATTTTTCGAGCGCTGTAATTACCGCCAACCAAACCCAGATACCACTGCAAAAAGCAGAAGATATCAATGAACTGGCCTTTAAAACACTGCAACAACGCACGCTGAACGAAATGGGCAAAGTATTGAGCCGACTGGCTACTAAAAAAATCGCGGAGTACGCCTTACGCGCAAGTGCCAAAAGCGGCGACGGTAAAAACAATTCATTGTTAGAGGGTCTTGGTTATGGGGTACAGCTGTATAGTTTACTATCTGAAAAGGCCGATACCCGTAACTGGCAAACCTTACCTGCCAGCATTTCCTATGCCCGCATCCCATTGCAAAAAGGCGAAAACCAGATTACCATTACCATGAAAAACGCCCGCGGTGTTGATGAAACCAAAACCATAAAAATAAACGGCACCGGGAGATTGCAATTCTTTAATTATTCAACTTTAAGGTAATTCAGTATAGTTAGCCCTACGCCATTGTTGGTATTCTGAAGATTTTCAATTCCCTCCTTGGGGAGGGGCGCGTTGTAATTGTGCAGTGGCAGGGAGGGGTTTATGCGGCTTTTTAAAAATCCCATTGACGAAACCCCTCCCTACACCCTCCCGGGGGAGGGAATCGCACAGCCCTCGCTTTTAAATTCATTTTAATTCATGTAAGTGGCCGCTGTCCGAAGTCTCCAACTCCGGACTTTTATGCTTCTAATCTCAAGACTACCGTGTCTGTATTTAGCATTAGCTATTAAACTCTTATATTTATGTATCAAACCCCCATCAACATAAATATAACGCCATGGCCCAGAACAAAACAACTGAAAACACAGGCAGCGTCACTGATTTTCTGAATGCTGTAGCTGATGATACCAAACGTACCGACAGTTTTAAACTGGTGGAGATCATGGAAGAGCAAACCGGATACAAAGCCAAAATGTGGGGCCCGGCAATTGTGGGTTTTGGCAGTTATCATTATAAGTATGAAAGCGGCCGCGAAGGCGATGCACCCATGGTTGGTTTTTCTCCCCGTAAAGCCGAAATTTCAATTTACCTGATGCAAAACCCCGAAGAACGGGAGGCACTGCTTGCCAATCTGGGTAAATACAAAACCGACGGAGGATGCATCCGCATTAAGAAGCTACAGGATATTAATACAGATGTGCTGCGCAACATAGCCACCGCTTCCGTAAAATACCTGAAAGAGAAATATCCGGCCTGAACACCCTCTATTCCTCTTGCAGCTATACGGTTTTTAAACAACCTGCTCAATTACTTGTTAAGCAGGCATGAAACATCAACACCGGCCCTACCAACCCATTGAAAATTATGGCATTATCGGCAACCTGAAAACGGTGGCGCTGGTATCGCTCACAGGGTCAATTGATTTTATGTCGTTCCCCCGGTTTGATTCTCCAACCATATTCGCGGCCTTGCTTGATGCCAACATAGGCGGTTACTTTTCTGTGGAGCCGCAAATGAAAAACTATAAAAGCAAGCAACTATATTTACCAGGCACGGCTGTTCTGCTTACCCGCTTTTTTTCGGACGAGGGTATTGCCGAGATCATTGATTATATGCCTATGAATAAGGCAAACGAAAATTCCTCCAGCGCTATCGTTCGTAAAATAAAAACCATAAGGGGTAATATCTCTTTTAAAATGTACTGCTCTCCACGGTTTGATTATGCAAAAGCCAAACACAAAAGCAAATTAAGCGGCAACCACATACAATTTTCATCAATAGATGATGGCAATGCCAGCGTAAGACTCATTGCCGATATACCCTTACAACTAAAAAACAAAGATGCTTATGCCGAATTTACTGTGCCCGAAAATGAGGTTGTACACATTGTTCTTGAATCGATAGAAGAGGGAGACGAACACCGTTTTCAGGATATTAAGCATTACGCCAAAAACACTTACACCGAAACTATAAACGATTGGCGGCATTGGCTGCTTAAATCAACCTACTCAGGCAGGTGGAGCGAGCTGGTACAACGTTCGGTTATTACCTTAAAACTGCTTACCGCCTGCCAGTATGGTTCGGTTGTGGCAGCGGCAACATTCGGCTTGCCCGAAACTTTGCGGGGCAACCGCAATTGGGACTACCGCTTTACCTGGATCAGGGATGCAGCCTTTACCATGTATGCATTTTTACGCTTAGGGATGACCGATGAGGCTACCGACTTCCTGCAATGGATCTTTGATCTGTGCAAGGAAAATAAACTGCAGCTTATTTATGGCATTGATGGCAGTACCGAAATAAAAGAAACAACGCTTGATCATTTAGAGGGATATCAAAAATCAAAGCCTGTGCGCATTGGCAATGCCGCAGTTGATCAGCTGCAGGTTGATATTTACGGCGAGTTAATTGATACTATTTACATCTACAATAAATCGTACAAACCCATTACTTACGAGTTTTGGTCGATGATTTGCCAGCTGGTTGACGCGGTGATCAGGGACTGGCAACTGGCCGATCATGGCATATGGGAAATAAGAAGCGAAAAGCGCGAGTTTTTACACACCCGTTTAATGTGCTGGGTAGCCATGGATCGGGCCATAAAAATAGCGAACGATCGATCGTTCCCCTATCCTGTTTTAAAATGGCAGCAGGTAAGGGATGATATTTATAACGACATCTATCACAACTTCTGGAACGAGGACATCAAGGCCTGGGTTCAGTACAAAGGCGCTAAAGTGGTAGATGCCAGTGTGCTGCTGATGCCCTTAACTCATTATATTTCACCATTGGAACCCCGGTGGCTGTTAACCATGGAAGCCATTGATAAAACACTAAGGCTTGATGTGCTACTTTACCGTTATCAAAACGCGACGGAAAAAGTTGACGGACTTGATGGCGAAGAGGGAACCTTCAATATGTGTTCGTTCTGGTATATTGAGGCACTGGCTAAAAGCGGAAAAATTGGCCAGGCTGTTGAATACTTTGAAAAAATGATTGGCTATGGTAATCATCTTGGGCTTTTCAGTGAAGAACTGGGCAAAAAAGGAGAACATCTCGGCAATTTTCCACAGGCATTTACACACCTGGCGCTTATCAGCGCGGCGCTGGAACTGGATAAGCAAATAAGCCGCAGGGTTTAGTACCCAAAATTTTATAAATAGCAGACAAAATTTTATAAAACATATAGCGTGTAATAGCTTAGTTTTGTTTTCAATGAAAAAGGCAGCCATTTTAAGTATAGCAGCATTTTATCTGTTACTCACAACAGGGATGTTTGTGTGCCTTATACATTGTGCCGGCGAAAGCATTTTTCAACCTAAAATGGCTATGCAGGCCATGAATCATGCTGATGACCATCATGGTAAACACCAGCATAACACCAAAGACAAAGATTGCGATTGCTGCAAAAAGCATGGCAATTATGTAATTAAAGAAAACATAAAACCTGCTGCTGTTGATTTTCAAGGCCCTCAGTTAGCCACAATAAGCCCTTTGTTTACTTATACCGCTACAGCAGCTTGTTTTTCTTCTGCAAGTTTGCCCGAATTAAAATATGGAAAGGCTCCGCCAGGGCTGTCGGGTAAATTCATTTCTATAAAACTACGCTCACTCCAGATCTGATCATAAACACCGCTGCCTGTGCAGCCGGATAGTTACTGGTATTTTTATGCTGCTTTAGCATACCGGTAGCATTAAATATACTTTATTGCTAATTTGATGTTATACATCAATACTTAAAATTTAAAATCTTTTTAAAATAAAATCCATGAAAACGTTAAAAACATTCATCATATTATTAACCGTATTTGTTTCTTTTTCAAGCGCTAAGGCCCAGGACAAATCTGCAACCGCTGCAGTAAATAATGTATTAACTGCTTACCTTGATGTTAAAAATGCCTTAACAGCCGATAATACCGCGGCCACAAAAACGAAAGCTAAAGATCTGGTAGCCGCCATTAATGTCGTGCCGATGGATAAGCTAACCGCCGACCAGCATAAAGCCTGGATGACCTACAGCGAAAAGCTACAGTTTGACAGTCGCCATATCAGCGAAAGCGATGCCATTGACCACCAGCGCGAGCATTTTACCAGCCTATCCAAAAACATGTATGAGCTTATTAAAACTTTAAAGCTGAACACATCAACTGTTTACGAGCAATATTGCCCCATGAAAAAAGCCACCTGGTTAAGTGAAAGCAATGCCGTTAAAAACCCATATTATGGTAAACAAATGCTTACCTGCGGTAAAACAACGGAAACACTGGCTCCGGCAGCTAAGTAATAGCAAGGCAATGAAAAAGCTTTTTTTAATAGCTATTAATGTATTGCTATCGGCAATGGCCTTTGGCCAGCATCATATGGTTATGCAAACAGATAAAGGGACTGCAACCCAACGGCAGCCCTTTTACACCAAAATTGGTAACAGGGAAATATATCACTTGTACATTGGCGATACTACTGTAAACTACACCGGTAAATCGAGGCCTGCTATGGCCATCAATGGCTCCATCCCTGCACCTACCCTCACTTTTACCGAGGGTGATACTGCCGAGATCTATGTGCATAATAATATGATGATGGAAACCTCCATTCACTGGCATGGCTTAATATTGCCCAACCGGTACGATGGGGTATCTTATTTAACCACTTCGCCTATAAAGGCGGGTGAAACACATCAATATAAATTCCCGCTGGTGCAGCATGGTACTTACTGGTATCATTCGCACACCATGACACAGCAGCAAAGCGGTATGTATGGGGCCTTTATCATCAATCCAAAACAAACTTCGCAGGTAAAGGATTATACCCTATTACTCAGCGATTGGACCGATGAAAACCCCGACCAGGTTCAACGTTTGCTCCACAATGCCAGTGACTGGTTTGCCATAAAAAAAGGAAGTACCCAAAATTATCTGGAAGCTATTAAGGCCGGTCATTTTAAAACCAAAGTGGCTGCTGAATGGAAAAGGATGCCTGCAATGGATGTAAGCGATGTGTTCTACAATCGGTTTTTTAGCAATGGTCAGACTCAAAATGCCGCGCCACAGTTTAAAGCAGGCGATAAGGTAAGGCTGCATGTGGTTAATGGCAGCTCATCTACCTATTTCTGGCTCAATTACGCGGGCGGCAAGATCAGCGTGGTGGCCAATGATGGCGAGGATACAGAACCTGTTCAGGTTGACAGACTGATTATTGCCGTTGCCGAAACTTATGATGTGGAGGTTACCATCCCTAAAGATGGCAGCTACGAGTTTTTGGCTACGCCCGAAGACAGGACCAATTTCACATCCCTATGGCTTGGCTCCGGAACCCAGCATAAGGCTGTTCATCTGCCTAAACTCAAATATTTTGAGGGCATGAAAATGATGAATGACATGATGGATATGAATGGCAACATGAAGGAAATGGATGGCATGGTGATGAATAACCAGGTGATGGACATGAACACCGTGATGTACCCTGAAATTACCGGAGATGCAGAAAAACCAGCCGCTAAAAAAGATGATCATGCAGCTAAAATGGATCACCAAATGGATGATATGAAGATGAATAACATGCCGGGTATGAACATGGGAGATGGTGCACAGGCTGATATTGTTACCCTTAATTATGGTATGCTCAAATCAACCAGGGTTACTACGCTGCCTGCAGGCCCAACCAAAGTGTTAAAGTTTGATTTAACCGGAAACATGAATCGCTACGTGTGGACCATTAACAACAAAACGGTTTCGGAATCGGACAAGATACTGATCAGGAACGGCGAGAACGTGCGAATCATACTTTACAATAACACCATGATGCGCCATCCTATGCACCTGCATGGCCATTATTTTAGGGTGCTGAACGGCCAGGGCGAATACTCGCCATTAAAGAACACGCTGGATATTATGCCGATGGAAAGGGATACCATTGAGTTTAGAGCCACAGAAAGCGGCGATTGGTTTTTCCACTGCCATATTTTGTACCACATGATGAGCGGTATGGGGCGCATATTCAGTTATGAAAACTCGCCGGCCAGTCCCGAGATCCCTGATCCAGCGGCGGCCATCAAAAAAATATATGCTGATGACCAGCACTTTTATGCTTCGGCAAAAGTAGGGTTGGAAAGCAACGGCAGCGATGGTACAGCAGCCATTGCCAACACCCGCTGGAAATTATCGACCTTGTGGCACCTTGGCTTACATGATCATGATGGCTATGAAAGCGAAACCATGGTTGGCCGCTACTTTGGGCAAACCCAATGGCTGTATGCCTATGGAGGTTTCGACTATCACTATAAAAAGGAAAGCGGGCAGGAAAAGAACTTGTTCGGACAGATCAGTAATAAGAATAACCGTAAAACGGTGGTTGCCGGGTTGGCCTATACTCTGCCCATGCTGGTTGTGGCCGATGCCCGTGTGGACGGTAACGGCAAGTTAAGATTTCAAATAAGCCGTGATGATGTGCCGGTTACCAGTCGCCTGCGTTTTACATTTATGGGTAATACCGATAAGGAATACTCGGCAGGTTTAAGGTACATTGTTACCCGCAACTTTGCCTTCTCCACCCATTACGATAGCGATATGGGCTTAGGTGGCGGCCTAACGCTTACTTATTAAACTATAGGCTGTGCTTTTATTAGCCAGCCTATAGTTTATATTTGAACAAATCATATGCACATATTCGCCTATATAACCTGGAACCCCAGTCCTGATATTTTTGATCTTGGCTTTTATGCTTTACGCTGGTATTCTGTTTTGTTTTTATGCGGCTTTGTGTTAAGCTTCATTATTTTAAAAGAACGTTTTAAAAAAGAACACCTTAATCCGTACCTACTCGAAAAGCTGACCATTTACGTAGTGCTGGGTACGCTTGTTGGGGCAAGGCTTGGGCACTGTTTATTTTATGATTGGGATTATTACAGCAAACACATTGCCGAGATATTTTTACCCTTTCAGTTTAGCCCCAAACTAAAAATAACCGGATACCAGGGTTTGGCCAGCCATGGTGGTGGTATAGGTATATTTGTGGCGCTGTTTCTTTACAACCAACGCTACAAAAAGTATGTTAACCTGCTTTGGATTATGGATCAGCTGGCCCTGGTGGTTCCGCTGGCCGGGTGCTGCATCAGGCTGGGTAACCTCTTAAATTCAGAGATCATTGGCAAAGCAACCGACGTAAGCTGGGCATTTATTTTTGTGCAGGATGATGGTATTCCCCGTCATCCTGCACAACTTTATGAGGCCTTATCCTACCTCAGTATATTTATCATACTTAATCTGCTGGCTCATTACAGACCATCAAAAAAAGGTTTTCTGCTGGGTATGTTCCTGATACTAATCTTCAGCGCCCGCTTTCTGTTAGAGTTTGTAAAGGCCGATCAATCAGACTTTGAAGCTAATATGGCTTTAAATATGGGGCAGCTATTGAGCATCCCCTTTGTGTTAGCAGGTTTGGTTTTAATCATTATAAAGAGATCTAAACCTCACGAGCCACTAACCCAATCTTATTAAAACGCTTCAATTACCATATCTCTGTTAATAACTGCTCCTGCTGCGGTTCCTGAAGCAACCGCTACAGCAACCGAACGCATAAAAGCGCTATTATCTCCGGCGGCATATATTCCGGGGGTACTGGTTCTGTAAAAACTATCTACATGTATGTACCTTTCATCTGTAATGGTACATCCCAGCTGTTGCGGCAGGTTACTGTGCTGTGTAAAAGGCAGCCTGGCATATAAAGCATTAATATTGAAGCTGCTACCATCTTGTAATACAATACTTTTTATTTTTCCGCTTTCCTGAACAAGGTGCTTAACGCTGCCCTCTTCTATTTTTATTTTTCCCGACCTTAATTCCTGGAGTTGTTCATCTGTTAAAGTCGCTTTCCCATTTGTAAAAAGCGTTATATCTTTTGTCCAGTTACTGATTAGTTTAACATATTCAACTATGGCTTCACCATTACCCAGGATACCGGTTGGCTGATGCCTCACTTCGTACCCATGACAATATGGGCAATGAAGTACCGAGATGCCCCAGCATTCGGCAAAACCATCAATATCCGGTAATACATCGGTTATTCCGGTGGCAAATAACAATTTATCCGCTGTAAATATTTTCCCTGCCGAAGTAAGTACCTCAAAACCGTTTTCTGTTTTTGAAGCATCAATAGCTATGTCTGAAAGTAAGGTTATGGTTTTATATGCCTTTAACTGCTCCGTTGCCTTTTTAATTATTGCCGATGGCGTTTCGCCGTCGTTTGTTAAAAAATTATGGGAATATGGCGTTTGCCTGTTGCAGGGCTTACCTCCATCTATTACCAAAACCTTGCGCAATGCACGCCCAAGCGATGTTGCTGCAGACAAACCTGCATAGCTGCCACCTATAATAATTACTTCAAAATCCATAGCTCAGAAAATTTTCTGAAAGCTACATAATAGCTTTTTAAAAATGCAACATTATTGCATTTAATGACAATTTCATTATTTTATATTCAACGTGAGGGTGGTGTAATAAAAACCGCCAATTGCCGGACCGCCTAAAAACGAATTGTAATATTTGTTGGTTAAATTGGTTGCACCCACTTTTAAATTAAGTCCGGTTTTTACAAAATCATAATTTGCCTGGCCATCAATAGTGCCATAGGCATTAACATTGCCATTTACCAAAAATGATTGCCAATAAAAGCCGCTTTGCCATTTATAACTCGCATTAAAACCAAAATTGCCTATAACATGGTTACCTCCAAAGGCCACATTGGTGATCCATTGTGGGGTATTAAAACCATCTTCCAGTGCATCTTCATTGGCGGTGCGCTGTAATTTAGCGTAGGATACATTACCGGTAAGCACATAGTTTTGAAACAATTTATAGGATAAGCCTAAACTGCCCCCGATGTTGTAAACCGTGCTTCGCGAGTTTGTCCAGGCACGGTAACGGCCCTGTTTATTTTTATCATTGAGATAATAGGGTATAGAATCAGGTTTAGTGGTATTGGGCACATTGATTTCAACCTGGCCAATAAAGTTGTTGTATTTATTGTAATAAAAGTCGGCATCAACACTAAGCTGCCCATCAAACAAAATAGATTTATAACCCGCCTCAAACGAATTGATATGCTCGGGTTGCAAATAAGTGTATTGATTTTTCTTGAGTAATCCTTTTTCCTTTTCAATGGCGGCATCTGTAGTAAGTCCGGCGTTAAAATCATTTTTAACTGCTGCCTGGAAAGCATCAATAGAGGTACGCAGGTACGAGTTTTCAAATATCCCGTTTGATACTACCCTTAAACCGCCAATGCGTTTTACGCCGCCGCTATTTACGTTTGAAAAAGCTTCAAAAATACTTGGGAACCGATAACCGCTTTGGAACGACACCCTAAAATTTTGCTCAACCACAGGCGAGTAAACCGCTGTAAAACGGGGGTTAAGTTTCAGGTCGAAATAATCGTTACGGTCGGCACGCAGGGTGGCCGATAGCTTTAGTTCATTGTCAAAAAGTTCTTTGGCTACCTGTACAAAGCCACCTGTTTTACTGTAATCAATATTGCTGTAAGCCTTGCCCGGTACATAATTAATAAAATAATTACCATCGGGATGGATAATATAAGTACGATGATCAAAGCCGGCCAGCAGATCGAGCCCGGTTTCTTTCTGGAAGGTTGGTGATATGGCGTTGGAGATATTCACCTGCCCCTCCACGTGCAGCAGATCGTCCTTAACCCTCAGCGCCGCGCCAATATCCCAGTTATTAATGTCTGATAGTTTATTCAACACATTGTTAAAGGCGGCTGTGCCCGGCTGGTAACGACCGGCATCGGCCAGTTGCCTTGCCTGCTGCAAGGCTTGCTGAACCGTAGCGCCAGCGGTGGTTGCCGAATTAAAACCTTTGGTAAAATCGGCATACCAGGTATTATCATCCTTATAATTCCTGTCGATGTTTTCGCCAGCCGAGCGCAGGTTGTATGATTTACCGGTATTTTCACTTGTCCAATAACCACGCACCTGGTAAATATTGTTCTTAACCTCTATGGCGTGTTGCTGTAAAATATAACCCGACAGCCTGAAACGGTTGGCCCGCTGATAAATGTTATCCAGATCGGCAAAACGATAGGTATAATTAATACGGGTATTATCATTAATCTTATAAGCCAGCCCAACATCAATCTTAACATTGTGCAGATCATAGCTGGTAACGTCCTTTTCGGCATAACCGGTGCGGGCCACAGAGTATTGCTTACCACCGAGTGTTATGGTTTTACGGTCAGACGATTCATTGCCATACCCATTAGTTGGATCATATCCGGGGTTATCCGGCCCACCGGGTATACCCAGTTTGGCGTTTGCGGTTGCATTCAGGTCGTTCATGTTATCGGCTATCCAATCGTAACCTGTGGTATAAGTACCATTTAGCTTAAAGGCGAATTTTTTTGACAACGCCTTAGCTATCCTGAAACTGGTTTCAGAAAATACCTTTGCCGAAGTTTCCTTATCCCCCACGTGGTTAACACCTGTTTTTTGCTGAATACTGATACCCTGACTGGTAAATGGATCTTTGGTGATAAAGTTGGCTAACCCGTTAATGGCGTTCAAGCCATACAGTGCCGATGCTGTGCCGGGTATAATCTCCACGCTTTCAATGTCCAGATCGCTTGGCCCAAGGGCGTTGCCAATAGGTGCACCTATATGGGGGGCCTGGTTATCAACACCATCAACCAGTTGGGTAAAGCGCACGTTGGTAGTATTGGCAAAGCCGCGCGTATTTATGATACGGAAACCGAGGCTGGGTGTTATCAGCTGTACTCCTTTTACATTTTCCAGGGCGTCAAAAAAAGATGGTGCTGCCGACCGCCTAAAATCTGCTGAGCTGATCTTTTCAATACTTACCGGCGACCGCAAAATACTTTCGCTAATTCGCGAGGCAGATATAACAACCTCGTTCAGTTCGTGTTTCTTGATCTGGGTGGTATCGCTTTTCTGTAAAGCTGTGTCGGGTTTCGTTGTTTTTTTACCGTTTTGGGCATAAATAAAATTGCCGGCAAGCAGCATCAGGATAAGAGGCAGGTACTTTTTTTGCATAGTGATGTAAGGTAAATTGCTATTCGATATGTTCTAATTAATATAACGATATCCAAAATAAAACCAACCCGGTTGAAGAATTGGTTCCTTTATATAAAAATAAATATTTTAAACATTAGTCGGCTATAATTAACAATCCTTACAAGCTTTTTCATTATTCGTTACAAATAAAAAAACGTCGCAGTATCCCTACCAGCGACGTCTCTCAAATCTAATTTAAAAATTGGCCTAAATCTGCCGTTATCTTTAGTAACTGGTTACACTTGCTGCAACCATCAAATTATTTTAAAAATGCTTTAATAACCTTTGCACGACCTTTACCCAAATTGGTTAACACGTATGATTTTGCAGCGGCAGGCACCACAAATGTTTCGGCATACGCAAAAACCTGCTCCGTACCATCAGCTGTTTTAACCGACACGGCCTCGCCTTCAACCAGCATCATCACATGGCAAAGGTTATTGGTTTCAATGGTAATCTCGCTGTCAAACTCAACTCGGTGAACATCGTAAAAGTGTTCCTGGTGAGTTGGCACATGAACCAGCTGCCAGCCTTCGCCCTGTTGAATAACTGCTTGTTTCGATATCAGTTCATCCTGTACTTTTTGCCCTTTGCGGCCAAAATCAAGGTTGTTAAAGGCGTGGTCGATATTAATAGGACGCGGATTACCATCAAGGTCAAGCCGTAGCCAATCATACATTTTAAAGGTAAATATGTACGGTGTAGCGCTGATCTCCAATACCAGGTTATTGGCTCCGGCACTGTGTACAGTACCGTTAGGGATCAGGAACAGATCATGCTTTTGGGCTGTATGCGATTGTACATAATCGGTTATCTCAATTTCTTTGCTTTCGGTTTGGCTGTTTTCCAGCGCTGTTCTGAACTCCTGCGGATCAATGCTCTCCTGAAAGCCGAGATATACCTGGGCCTTATCCTGGCAATCCAATATGTAATAAGTTTCGTCTTGCGTTATGGTTTCGCCGAAGTTTTCCTGTATATATTTTAATTTGGGATGGCATTGAATAGAGAGGTTTCCGCCTTCAAACGTATCCAGAAAATCAAAACGGATAGGGAACTCATCACCAAACCTGGCAGCATGTGCACCCAATACCTGCTGCTGGTTATGGAACATCAGAAAATCAAATGATACCTCAAGCAGGTAGCTATCACTTTCAAATACCAGCCCATTTTCGGGCACGATCAACTCAAATGACCAGGCGTAGTTAACTACATCCTTATTAAGGTTTTTAATACGCTCACGAATCCAGTGACCGCCCCATGCTCCGGGTTCAAACCAAGGCCTAACCCTGAATACCGATTGACTCAGATGGTTTAAACCAGCCTTAAAGTCGGCGGCGTGCATCCAGTTAATATTATTGGGCCACTGCCCATCGGCAATGATGGCTATTTTATCAAGATTTTGTTTTTTATAAGCGTTCAGCAAAACCCAATCAACAAAATAAAAACGCTTATACATGTTAAACGGCTCCTCAACTCCGGCAGCGCCCAGGTTGGTAATGGAACCTGCACGCATCCTGAACTGCAGCTCATTTTTAGGCAGATCAATATAAATCAACGGTGCATCCCAACCGCTTAATGCCGCGCCAGGCCCAATTACAATGTTAATATTATAGCTGTTATCCGGAATTTGTTTGGCCAGTTGATCCACCATATACAGGTCATGAAGCTGCAAGGTGCATTTAGTACCCCAAACAGAATCGGTGGTGCCTAAAAACGGACTGACTAATTTTTCAACCTCTTCCGTCGGTTTCAGATAGGCCGAAGTTTCAATCCAGTTAATTGTTAAGCCCTTTGCGGTAAACCATTCGTTTAGCGCGGTCATTATCCTGCTCCAGAAAACACCGGCATAGCCATCAATAACAACTGTTTTTTGCCCGGCAATGTAATCTGCCAATGAACTAAAACCGTTAAAAATTTTGCCGGCTCCTAAAGAAGACACGGGATAAATATTGTATTCGTGCTGTGCAGTATCAGTCCCGTTCAATTTTACGGGCATTAAATATTGTGAGGTTTTCCGAAACAAAGCTCCGTCAGTTTCCTGCTGACTGGAATTATTTGCATTAGATTGTTTGAAATTCATTTATTGTATTAATGTATGCACATATTAAATTATATTTATAAAAATTCAATAGGATATCCTTTTTATAAAATAGTACAAAAATAATTTGGCTTGATATTTATTATGTACAAACATATAAATAATTTAACTATTCAGACAGTTTTCAAATTAATTTATTTTTCTAATCAAATGTACAGGCAGTCAATAATAAAAGCTATTTCAATGCGTCTCTATGTAGTAACAAATACACTTACAAATTAAAATAGTTATTATTGTAATTTACACCCATAAATGAAATACGCTATAGATCATAAAAGCCCTATTCCTTTACACATACAGGCTGAAGCCCTTTTAAGAAAGTTAATAGCAGAGGACGATTACCAGGAAGGAAAACTACTACCAAACGAGGTTGATCTCGCTAAAAAACTGGCCATATCACGCACAACTTTAAGGCAGGCTATCAACAAACTGGTATTTGAAGGATTACTGGTTCGTAAAAAAAGATTCGGCACCAAGGTGGCCCAGGCTGCTGTAAGCTCCAAATCAAATAACTGGCTTAGCTTTTCGCAGGAGATGGCACTCAGGGGAATCCCCATCAAAAACTTTGAATTGCATGTAACCTGGGTTTATCCGGATGAAATGCTGGCCAAATTTTTTGAAATAAAAACCGACAAGAAGATACTCAAGATGGAACGTGTCAGGGGCCGTTCAGATGAGCCTTTTGTATATTTTGCATCTTACTTTCATCCCCGCGTCGGCCTTACCGGCGATGAGGATTTTAAAAAGCCCCTGTACGAAATGCTTGAGCAGGAACACTCTGTAATTGCTACCTTATCAAAAGAAGAGATCAGCGCCAAAGCCGCCAGTACTTTTATTGCCGATAAATTAAGAATAGGTGTTGGCAGCGCCGTATTGCTTCGCAAAAGATTTGTTTTTGACCAGGGCGAAAGGCCGATTGAATATAACCTCGGTTACTATAAGGCCGATAGCTTTGTATACACGGTAGAAAGCACCCGATAAGTAAAGCCTCATATACCTGAATCGCTATTTAATTTGATGCCTGACTCATCAAATTAAATTTTCAAAACATGCTCCCAATAAAATAGCTGTTTTTAAACACAGTTCAACACCTCAAATTGATCTTTATCTATCTGTCAGGAAAAATTCAAATAGTGCCTTTTGCTAACTACGCGGCCTTTTCGGGTTAAAGGCAACTAAATAGTTCAAATCTTCATTTAAAGCATTACGATCATCAGGCTTTTGCTCTCCTTTGTTTGATTGATTAAGCCTTGTTCTGATAGTGTGTAATACCTGCAACAATATCTCCGGAACTATTTTAGCGGCAAGGGTGGGATAATAATCCTTCTGAATCTTTATTCTTTCAGAATTGGTAACCATACTCAGCTCCCAGCTATCCTCTCCTTTAAAACCATGCTCTTTTGCCGTATTGAGCAAATCAAACATATACATGCGAACCTGACTTTCAATTACTTGCTTATCCATTATCATAATTTATTGTTTATTGATGAATTGTTTCTGGCCACCACCCTCTTTGCACATGAAGTCAATTAACTAAAAATTAATATCTATAAAACCTGATGCCAGTTTTCATAGATATATATAATCAGGCTGATATATTTGTATTTGCAAAGCTTAATTACCATCATATCAGAATCGGTAATTTATAAGAAATTATGCAGCAGCGAAGAGGAATTTCTTAAAGATAAGCTATTTTATCACATATCAATCTATTTAAATATTAATTAAATTCAAAGTCCAAAAGGTATCTATCGATTCATGATCCAATTCATGTTAAAATCATAGCATTAAAGGATAGTATTTATGAATTATATTGAACCCTGTTTAAATATATTTGTTAAAATAAATAACACTTGGATGTGTTATCTATAAACATCTTTCAACATCTGCCATGACCAACTCATTTAAAGAAATCAGCGTTCAGGAAATAAACCAGGTAATGCAGCGCTCTCACACAGCGTTTAAAGCTTTTCAAAAAAAGAGCATTGAAGAGAAGAGCATTTTTCTGGATACCATAGCCAATGAAATTGAAGCATTGGGCGATACCCTTATACAAAAAGCCTCCGAAGAAACTAATCTGCCTATTGCCCGCTTGACTGGCGAACGCGCCCGTACAACCGGTCAGCTTCGTATGTTTGCCAACATGCTTCGTGAAGGCAGCTGGGTTGAGGCTACCATTGATACAGCTATACCCGAACGCACCCCGATTCCAAAACCCGATCTCAGGAAAATGCTTATCCCCCTGGGGCCGGTTGTTGTTTTCGGGGCAAGTAATTTTCCGTTTGCTTATTCAACCGCCGGTGGCGATACTGCCAGCGCGCTTGCAGCAGGTTGTTCAGTTGTTGTTAAGGCACATCCGGCCCACGCCCAAACATCAGAAATGGTTTACCAGGCCATCAAAAAAGCAATAAGCAGCTGTAATATGCCCGATGATGTTTTTCAACATGTACACGGCACATCTTTTGAAAGCGGTAAAGCACTGGTACAGGCAGAACATACGGCCGCTGTAGGTTTTACAGGATCAACCGCGGGTGGTAAGGCTTTGGTTGATTATTCTACACAAAGAAAAAATCCGATACCCGTTTTTTCGGAAATGGGCAGCATAAACCCGGTTATCTTTTTACCTGAAACGCTGCAAAATAGTTCAGCCGATCTGGCTACGCAATATGCAAATTCCATTACCCTGGGTATGGGCCAGTTTTGCACCAACCCTGGTTTGATGCTGGCTGTAGAAAGCCCTGCATTACATACTTTTCTTGATCATTTAAGCAACCGCATTAAAGAAGTGCAGCCAGCCAAAATGCTGCATGCAGGTATCCACGCGGCCTATGAAAAAAAGAGCCATGATGCACTGGAGCAAGATGGGGTTACCGTAGTTGAGCAAGTTAGCACCCCCATAAATGATATAGAAGCCAGACCTATTATAGCCCAAGTGAGCGGACAAACATTTTTAGCCAACCCCATATTGCACGAGGAGGTTTTCGGGCCGTACTCTTTAATGGTTAGCTGTAAGGATGAACAGGAACTAATAACAGTTTTGAAATCGGTATCGGGTCAGCTTACCACCACAGTGATGGGTACCGTTCATGATCTGGAAAATCACGCCCAACTGGTTGATCTGTTACCATCAATGGCTGGCCGCATACTATTCAACGGCGCACCAACCGGTGTTGAGGTTTGTGCCAGCATGGTTCACGGCGGCCCCTACCCTGCCACTACCGATAGTCGTTTTACCGCAGTTGGCATAAATGCTGTAAAACGATGGGTACGCCCGGTATGTTATCAGAACTGGCCTGAGAGCTTGTTACCATTGGCCCTGCAAAACAACAACCCGCTTAACATCTGGCGAATGGTTGATAACGAGTGGAAAAAGTAAAAAAGCCGTTTTTTCTTAATAAATATTGTCATTTCGTCGAGAAACGAGGAGAAATCTGGCTATTATCCCTTTAGGGCAGTATAACAATGGAGTTAATGCTTATGAGGGGAAATGATAGATTATGTTAGCATCAATTAGTAATGAAGTAGAAGTATTATCCCCCATGACAATTTTAATCAGTAATGAAATTGCTTATGCAATGCACACCTTAGGTGCAAAATCAGATTTATTAAGCATTATAGGTTCATGGGGGGACACTTTGCCCTCCGACCAAATACTTAATATGCTGAAAGAATGGAACGCAGATAATAAGCGTTAATAACAAACTTCTATGTGTTTATCATCAATACACTTACTTGGTGTTGAATGGTTACCACATGTATGCCACGTATCACTAACCACATCAACAATTTCAAGAGTGTCTATAGGAATACAACGCCAATTTTGAGGGCTGTCAGGGATAATTGCTCCCTTGCTTGATGAACCTCCAAACTGATAAAATAAAGCTTGTTGAACTCCTGCTTTAGTGCCCAAACAATGAGGACACATTAATCTTAAATGTCCCTGATAGATAGCATGAATTTGATGTTTGTTTTCAATAGCACTCTTGATTGTTTCGTAATTGCTCATTTTGATAAGATTTAGTTTATAATATTTAAATATACCTAATGCCATGAAATATACTATCAATAAATTCCGCAAAGATTACCCAAATGATGATGTTTGTTTGGATATGATATTTAAGTTGAGATTTGCTAAAATGCCTTGTTGCCCTCAATGTAGTCAGCAAACCACATTTAAAAGAATTGTAGGCAGACGTTGTTATCAATGCTCTGATAAGGATTGCCAATACCAATTATATCCAACAGCCGGAACAGTGTTTGAAAAGACTAAAACATCTTTGGTTGATTGGTTCTATGTGATTTACTTAATGACTTCAACACGCAATGGTGTAAGCGGTAAAGAGATACAAAGGCAATTAGGTGTAACTTATAAATGCGCGTGGCGTATGGGGCATCAAATACGCTTGTTAATGGCTAATGGAGGTTTAGAGGGAATGTTAAGCGGTGTTGTTGAGGTTGATGAAACCTATATTGGCGGTAAAGCACAGAATAAACATAAAAAGGTAAGGGAAGCAGTTAACCAAAATGGTAAAGGTGTTAACTCCCCTAAAGTAGCTGTTATGGCTATGTTAGAGCGTGACGGCAACATCAGGACACAAATAATACCCAAAGCAACAGGAGCGGTTTTAAAGCCTATCATAAACGATAATGTAAAAGGTGGCAGTGTTGTAATTACAGATGGGCACAGAGGCTATAAAGGGCTTGATACATCATTTGAACATAGTGTGGTAAACCACGAACAGGATGAATATGTAATTGGTAAGATGCACACGAATACAGTTGAGGGATATTTTAGCCACTTAAAGAGAACTATTAAGGGAACACACATTCATGTTAGCCGTAAACACATGAAAAAATATGTTGATGAATGTACGTTTAAATACATTCATAGGTCAAAAGGACAGGAAATGTTTCACACTATTTTAAGCCGTGTTGTTTAGGCTGTACAGCTTTAGTTAACACACTTAGAAAATCCTCTTTATGATTTGGGTTAGGCTGTTCTTTAGGCTTAACCTTTTGCTCTTTTTTCTTACTCATACTACAAAGGTAGCCAGTTAAAATGATAAATTAACATTGGTAATTGGGTTATAACACTTACATTGTAAGTCTGAAACCAAAAACCACAATGACCAAAATAGATTTTTCTTTTACGGGGTTTAAAATAACAAACCAACCCAATGGTACACATTACTTAATACTTTTTGTAAGTAATGATTCAGCCGCCTCAATAATTTATCCCATATTGGCTATTGATGCTACTATAAATGTGACTTATAAAGAAGTAAACCATTATTTTGATTTATTCATAACCCTTAGTCATTCAGATGTTTTTCTTGAGATTAACGTAAATATTGACGAAAACACAAAAGCATTAGCAAGGGCTATTGATAATAAACTATTAACAGAGTTACTTATTTCTTATCCATCAAAGGGCGAAAATCATATATGGGAAACTTCAATACAGTTGCTTCATAGTTAGGAGTAACCTTAGAAATACAATAGGTTATAAATCCATTATTCAAAGGCCACTTTTCTTTTGGCATGCCTGATTTAATTAACGATTCCTCGCTAAGTGCATATTTATCTTCACTTTCCGGTGTTTCTACCTTTAACTGTTCTGTGGGGTTATGTGCCAGAAATCTTATATTATTTGCAGATCTGTTTCGCATATCGTATAGGATTTCTCTTGATCTATCTTTAGTTAAAAGTATCATAATTATGATACAAACGTATAAGTTAAGTTATTTTAATAGTAACTAAGTCCGGCGTAATTTTGTGTTGTAAAATTTAAAGCAACACAATGAAAAAAATATTTGTAATAAACGGAGGTCAGAAATTTGGTCATTCTGGCGGAAGATTCAACAAAACCGTATCTGAAGCCACCGTTGATTTTTTTGAGAACAATCCCGATTTTGAAGTACGGTACACTGATATAAATGACAATTACGACCCTGCCCAGGAGGTTGAAAATTACGTTTGGGCTGATGTAGTAATATACCACACGCCTATCTGGTGGTTCCAGGTTCCGCACGGATTAAAAAAATACATCGATGTAGTATTTACTGAAGGCCATGCCAAGGGTATTTATCACAGTGATGGTCGCTCGGCTGCCAACCCTGCTGTAAACTACGGAACCGGGGGCATGCTGCATGGCAGGCAATACATGATTACCAGCTCATGGAATGCCCCTAAAGAAGCGTTTACCCTACCTAACGAATTTTTTAACGAAACCAATGTTGACGACGGAGCATTGTTCGGCTTTCACCGTATGAATGCATTTACCGGCATGACTCCCTTAGAAAGCCTTCACTTCCACGACGTTGAAAAGAATGCCGATATCCAGCGCGATCTGGGCATCTACAGAGATCACCTCACAAAAACTTTTATCACTAATAAAACATCAAAACATGAGCATCTACTTAACTGCGATAATTAAAAGCAAACCCGGCCAAGCCGAAATTTTAAAAACACATTTATTGGAACTGGTTAGTCACTCCACCAAAGAAGCAGCCTGTCTGCAATACGATCTGCACCAGGTTGATAGTGACCCTGATACCTTCATTTTTCACGAAGAGTGGAGCGATGCTGCCGGATTGGACCTGCATAACACCCAACCCCACATCCTCAACTTTATAAATAACACTAATGATCTGCGCGAAGGCGATATCATTATTCACAAAACCCAACCTGTGGTTAAATAATAACAGGATACTAAAATGGAATACAGAAAATTAGGAAATTCAGACTTGCAGCTTTCCGCTATTACTTACGGCGCATTCGCTATCGGTGGTAACATGTGGGGAGGCAATGAAGAAACAGAATCTATAAAAGCTATACAAGCCTCAATTGATCATGGTGTAACTACTATTGATACTGCTCCCTTTTATGGTTTCGGCCGCAGCGAAGAACTGGTTGGGAAAGCCATAGCTGGTTTAAACCGCGATAAGGTACAATTGTTAACCAAATTTGGCCTGGTTTGGGACCAAAGCAATAACGCCAAAGGCGAATACTTTTTTGACGCAGCAGACGATCATGGCAATAAAGTCCCTGTTTATAAATATGCCGGTAAAGAAAGCATCATCCGCGAGGTGGAAGCCAGCCTGAAAAGGTTAGGCACCGATTACATCGACCTGCTGCAAATTCACTGGCCCGATGCTACCACTCCTATTGCTGAAACTATGGAAACATTGCAATTGTTCATACAACAGGGCAAGATCAGGGCTGCCGGTGTCAGCAACTATGATCTGCAACAGTTGCAAACGGCACAGCAAACCATACAGCTGGCATCAAATCAGGTACCTTACAGCATGCTTAACCGCGCTATTGAAACCGATATAGTGCCTTATTCCTTGCAAAACAACATCGGCATTATAGCTTATAGCCCTCTTGAACGCGGCCTGCTTACGGGTAAATACAAAACCGGTTTTAAATTGAATGATGATGATCACCGCAATGGTTATTTTAACCAGTTTCCGGTTGATAAGGTAAATTTGTTTTTAGATGCTATCCGCCCGCTGGCGGATGAGAAAGGGGTTAGCCTATCTCAATTAATATTACGATGGACCACCATTCAACCAGGTATCACTGTAGTACTGGCCGGTGCGCGCAATGCAACCCAGGCCATTGATAATGCCAAAGCAATGGATCTTAATATCACTGTCCAGGAACTGGCACACATTAACCAAACATTCAAAAACACTTTTAATTAATTGATGATGAATAGATGAAAGCGGCTTGCTGTAAAGGCAGGTCGCTTTTTTTGTTATTCAAAATCTATTACCACGTCATCGCTTATGGGGTGCCCGGTGCAGGTGAGTATCAGCCCCTCTTTAATGTCGGCATCGGTAAGTACATCGTTTTTAACCATTTCAATTTTACCACTGGTACATTTGGCCGTACAGGTAGAACATACCCCATTACGGCAACTATAAGGCAAGGGCACATTATTTTGCAGAGCAGCCTGTAATATGGATTGATTTTCGCCAACGGCAAGGTCATGCACTTCGTTTTTAAAATTGATGCGGATATTGCGGGGCGGAAAATTAACGGTGCTGCTGGTAACCGCTACAGTTTCCAGCACAAAGTTTTCACGGCGTATCTGTCCCGGATCAATACCCATATACACCAGTGCAAACCTGATCATGCGCATATAAGGGAACGGGCCGCACAAATAAAACTCCGCTTTGTTCAAATCATGTCGTACAATTTCCCTGGTGATTTTTTCCACCCTGTTGGTATTAAGGCGGTTAGCCTCGCTGCTGAGCAAATATATAATGGTGAACCTATCGGGGTGTTGTGCTGCGAGCGCGTCTAACTCGTTTTTAAACACAACCGTATGGGAATCCTGGTTGCTGTAGATAAGCGTAAGCCTGCTTTTTCCCGGTCGTTTTAAGATGTATTTTATTTGCGAAAATATGGGGGTAATGCCAGTACCGCCAGCAAAAAATAAAATATCTTTCTCCTGCTCAAATGCCTTTACTGTAAACCTGCCGGCCGGAGCAAGCGCGGTTAAAATATCGCCTGGATGTTCTTTGGCCAGCATGAACCGTGATATTTCGCCATTAGTTATCCGCTTAACGGTGATAGCCAGCAGATCCTCATCCGGCGAAGACCCTAAAGAGTATGACCGGCGGATCTCCTCGTTGCGATGGTTAAATATCAGGGTAATAAACTGCCCGGCCTTATACGGAACCGGATTGCCCGAAACGTTACTTAAATAAAATGTAGCGGTATCTTTAGTTTCCCACTTTATTTGTTCAATTCTTAATTTTAATATATCCTCAGTCATGAAAGCTATCCCTGTTTGGCTGCAAGCCTTTTGCGTATTACGCTGTTCTTTTTACCGTAGGTAAAGTATATTACCAAACCTATAGCCAGCCAGATTATTAGTCGCAGCCAGGTATCGCCGGGTAAAAAGGTCATCATGGCAAAACAAACCAATATACCCAATATAGGCACCAAAGGTACAAAAGGGGTCTTAAACGGTCTGTGTACATCGGGCTGCTGTTTGCGTAAAATAAGTACGCCCGCGCAAACCATTACAAAAGCCAGTAGTGTGCCAATGCTGGTCATTTCCCCAACTACGCGAATGGGTACAAAGGCTGCGAACAGGGCTATAAAGCTGCACAACAGTATATTTGATTTCCACGGTGTGCGGAATTTAGGGTGAACATCCGAAAACGCCTTGGGCAGCAACCCATCCTTCGACATGGAAAAGAACACACGCGACTGACCCAGTAAATCAACCAGGATCACCGAGGTATACCCGATTAAAATAGCCAGCACAATAGCCTTGCTTAACCATTGGTAATGCGTTTTTTCGATAGCTATAGCCACCGGCGCGCCCGAGCCGATAAACTCCTTATAATTGGCCATGCCCGTCATTACGTGAGCAAAGATCACGAACAGAATGGTACAAACCACCAGCGAACCAATGATACCGATAGGCATGTTACGCTGAGGATTTTTAGCTTCCTGCGCCGCTGTTGATACAGCATCGAACCCGATAAATACAAAGAAAACAAGGCCAGCACCTCTCAGTATGCCCGACCATCCATAATCGCCCCAAACACCGGTATTTTGGGGTATATAAGGGTGATAATTTTGTGGATTGATGAACGACCAGCCTACTGCTATAAATACCAGTACCACCCCTACCTTCAAGCTCACAATAATGGCATTAACCAAAGCCGATCCTTTAGTACCCCTGACAATGATACTGGTAACCAAAATCACAATGAGCGCCGCAGGCAGGTTGATAATACCACTAACTACATCGCCATTGGCAGCCTTAGCTGTTTCAAAAGGCGACAAGGTTAATTGCGGCGGCAGGTACAGATCAAACCAGGATAAAAATTTGGTCAGGTACTGCGACCAGCTGATGGCCACTGTAGCCGCGCCAACGGAGTACTCCAGCACCAGATCCCAGCCAATGATCCAGGCAAAAAGCTCGCCCATAGTAGCGTACGAGTAGGTGTATGCACTACCCGCAACCGGTATCATGGCCGAAAACTCGGCATAGCACAATGCTGCAAAAGTACAACCCAACGCGGCTATTAAAAATGATATGGTTACCGCCGGACCCGAATGCTGCCCGGCGGCTATTCCTGTTAACGAGAATAAACCCGCCCCTATAATAATACCTATCCCAATGAGGATAAGGTTAACCGGGCCAAGTGTGCGTTTTAATGAGTTTTCGCCTTCTTCTGCCGATTCTTTCAACAGCAGGTCTATGGGTTTCTTGATCATGCCTAAAATAAGTCCACAAAATTAGTAGATTATGGGGCAATCAACCTATAAACCCAAAATTGAATATACACCCTTAAAGATTCAGCAATACAATTTTACCAAACTGTGAGGAATTACCCATTTTTTCAACCGCTTTCTGCGCATCCTTCAGGTCGAAGGTTTCATCAACTACCGGAACAATCTTATGCTGATTCACAAAGTTGAGCATGGCCGTAAAATCATCCTTGGTACCCATAGTGGTGCCCAATAACTGCAGTTGTTTCCAGAAAAACTTGCGCCCGTCAAGATGAGGTATATCGCCTGTTGTAGCGCCGAATATCACTATACGCCCGCCGGGATTGCAAAGGTCAGGAAACTTAGCGAAGCCCGAACCCAGGGCACTATCAACAATAATATCAAACCCATGTGCCATAAGTTTCAGCTGATCGGCCCAATCCTGTGCTTTGTAATTTACCCCGGCTGAAGCCCCCATTTGCCTGGCGCGTTCAATTTTTGCAGCACTGCCCGATGTTACAAATACCTTGCAGCCGGCAGCAACTGCCCATTGCAGGGCAAAGGTGCCCGTACCCGCGCCAACGCCTGATATTAAAACCGTATCGCCTTTTTTTGCCCTTGCCTTGGTAAATAAGGCCCGGTAGGCTGTTAAGCCCGCCAGCGGTAAGGCAGCGGCCTGTTCCCAGTTAAGGTGGGCAGGTTTTGCGTGAAGGTATTCTACTCGGGTTTTCACATATTCGGCAAAGGTGCCATCATCGGGCAAACCTAATATTTTAAAGTCGGCACCCTGGTAGTCATCACTGGGCCCAAAGTTGTTACTTGGGTTAATGATCACCTCCTTGTTAAGCCATCCGTTATCCTCCTCGCTGCCAACTTCGGTCACGATACCAGCCCCGTCTGACCCTAAAATACTTGGGTATTTAATTCCGGCATACCTGCCAATGGTTATCCAGTAATCGCGGCGGTTAAGGGCGGCTGCTTTAATGTGTACCAGCACTTCGCCGGGGGCGAGGGTTGGTTTTTCAACTTCTTTACAAACCAAAGGTTTATCGGCGGCTTCTAATACAACGGCTTTCATAATTCGGAGATACAATTAAATAAAATTACAGAATAAGCAGGTGTTTACAAAAACACAATGATTTTAAAACCTCCAAACTTCCGCTTTGTTCCAAAACTTTTTAAAGTTGTATTTTAACATGATTTAGTTCAAAAAACGGGTAAAAAGTGGCGAAAATTCTCAAAACTGATCAGGAATCAACTGTTTTAACAGGTTTTCGATCAATTATTTAAAGGCTTAAAAACTTTAACAAGCTGATATACAATAAAATAAACAACATTTTAAACAATCCCGGCTTGTTCCTGCCCTTAACTAAACAGCCCGGATATCTGATAAAAGATACCCGGGCTGCTATACATACGAATTTACGAAAAATTATTGGGAAGTGAGGATTGGTGCGGGTGAGAAAGTGCGGGGAGCGGGGGATTATAGTTTTTACTGGCTGCAAGCTATCCGAAGTCTTTCGCTATCCGAAGTCTCTGACTTCGGATAGCGGTTTGATAGGACTTTTTATAATATGCAAATCTTATAAACAAAAAGCGGCCGGGTAAACCCGGCCGCTTTTTGTTTATAAGAGCTTAAATAAAATTAAGCGGTTGCTTTTGCGTAAAGCTCGGCAACGTGTTTCCAGTTGATCACGTTCCAGATAGCTGCTAAGTAATCTGGTCTGCGGTTTTGGTATTTCAGGTAATAAGCGTGCTCCCAAACGTCGATACCTAAAATTGGGGTACCTTTTACTTCGGCGATGTCCATTAATGGGTTGTCCTGGTTAGGGGTTGAAGTGATAGCCAGTTTTTTATCGGCAGTAACAATTAACCAGGCCCAGCCTGAACCAAAGCGGGTTGCACCAGCTTCAGAAACTTTAGTTTTAAAATCGGCAAATGAACCGAAAGTACTTTTGATAGCCTCATCTAAAGCACCGGTAGGCTCGCCGCCGCCGCTTGGAGAAAGCAATGTCCAGAATAAAGAGTGGTTATAATGACCACCTCCATTGTTGCGTACAGCAGCCGGAAATTTTGAAATGTTTTTGATGATGTCATCAATGCTGCTATCAGCTTCAGGTTTACCTTCCAGGGCTTTGTTCAAGTTAGTTACATAAGCCTGGTGGTGTTTGCCATGGTGAATTTCCATGGTCAGTTTATCAATGTGCGGTTCCAGAGCATCGGTAGCGTAAGGTAACGCCGGTAGTGTAAATGCCATAATGGTTATTTATTAAAGTTTAAAAGTTTAACGTTGTGACGTAACAAATATAAGAGATGAATGGAGTTTTTGTTCTAAAAAGTTTGTCAGTATTGTGTCTGTAATCAGAATGAACAGAATGTAAGAATTTTCGGAATTTAGTAATCATCTGAACCCGAATTTATTGAATTAAAGAATTTTGGAATTTGACTACAAACAGCATTTGAAACTCCCCTCTTGAGAGGGGGCGGGTTGACCGTGCGGCTGGAGGGGTGTGTTTATCCGCGAAGAAAACACACCCCTCCACCCCTCTCAAGAGGGGAATCGCACAGGCGCCGTTTTTCAATTCTGTTAATTCATAAATTCTATAAATTCTGATTCAGATACTCATTTCTTCCTTTTCCCCTTAAAAAAGTTTTTTACCAGTTCGGAGCATTCGTTTTCGCGGATGCCGCCGGTAATTACCGTTTTGGGGTGGGTTATTTTTTGATTGAGCCTGCCAAAACCCAGTTTGGTGTCATAGGCGCCGAACACAATTTTGCTCACCTGAAACCAGTACGATGCTCCCGCGCACATCACACAGGGTTCCATAGTAACATACAGCGTACAGCCTTGCAAATATTTGCCTCCCATAGAGTTTGCCGCCGCTGTAAGTGCCTGCATTTCGGCATGGGCCGATACATCGTTCAGGCGCTCGGTTAAGTTGTGGCCCCGGCCAATGATCTTGCCGCCGTATACTACTATAGCTCCAATAGGTATCTCATCTTCTTCAAGGGCGTAACGCGCCTCTTTTAAAGCTTCGCCCATAAAAAAATCATCGGGCGAAATAGCGGGCTCGTCCTCAAAACTGATATATTTCATTTAAATAAGTTTACTGCCGTTAGGCACAGGTTTATCAACAGCTGCTAACACGATGTCTCCGTTTTCATCGGCAAAACCGGTAACCAGAAACTCCGACATGAACTTGCCGATCTGCTTTTTCGGGAAATTAATAACCCCTACTATCTGCCTGCCGGGTAACTCTTCTTTGGTGTAATGTTTGGTGATCTGCGCGCTCGACCATTTAATACCAAACTCGCCAAAATCAACCCTAACCTTAATGGCGGGTTTACGGGCTTCGGGAAAGTCTGTAGCTTCCAGTATGGTGCCCACCCTCAGTTCTACTTGCTCAAAATCATGCCAGGTAATCGTATCCATAACGGCAAAGGTAAAAAGCCTGGGGTAATTATTATAGATGTGTGGATTTCAAATGTGCAAAACAACTCTCAGCACGTCCATAACCTCACCCAACCCTCTCCAAAGGAGAGGGCTTTAAAATTCGTTTTTAAGTTTCAACTGCTGCGAGATACGCTGCGCTAATCTCGCGGTAGAAATGCGAGAACCACACCCAATCCTCTCCGCGAGAGTAATTAGCTATGAAAAGGCAGATCTTTGAAATTGCATGGCATACAAACGACTCACCCGGTCTACGCTCCGCTGGCCCCCCCTCTCTTCGCCTGCGGCGGAAAGAGGGGATGAAAAGGAAAATTGTCATTGCGAGGAGGCACGACGAAGCAATCGCGAACTATGCAGTTTTTATCTACACAGTTCGCGATTGCCACGCTTCGCTCGCAATGACAAAATTGTTCTCACCCTCTTTGCGGCTAAGCCGGAGAGAGGGTCGACAAGCGAAGCGTAGACCGGGTGAGTCGTTTTGCGGTAATCCCTAAATCCGTTTAACCGTGATTCAGATAACAGCTCATCAAAACCCCTTCTTCCGGGTAATACCGGGCTTGCGGGCTTTGCGGGCGGCGGGTTCGGCTACGCCTTCGGCGCCATAGCTGCGGGCCATTTTGGCTATGCGTTCTTCCAGGGTTTCGGTAGTTAGCTTTTCGCGGCCCAGGCTATCAACCATAATTGGGAAAGCGAAGGGGGTTGGGCGCTCAATGGTTTTGAGGATGATGTTTTGTGTGGCTATGCGCTGCAGTGCCGCCCTCAGCCTGAACTCTTCCAATTGAAAGGCCAGCGCCTCGTTATAGGCCTGCCGTATCAGCAGATTATCGGGTTCATACTCGGTAAAAACCTCAAACAATAATGAGGTGGATGCCTGCAGGTGTTTGTTTTTTACCTGCTGCCCGGGATAGCCGGTAAATACGAGTCCGCCGATGTGGGCAATATCCCGGAAGCGGCGGCGGGCCATTTCATTAGCATTAAGGCTGTGTTGGATATCATCCAACAGGTTATCTATCGAAAAAAAGCTGGCATCTTCCAGCACCTGCTCTATAGGCACATCCTCATCGGTAAGCAGTTCAAAACCATAATCATTCATGGCGATGGAGAAGCTGGCCGATTTTATTTTACTGATGCGGAAAGCCAGCAGCGATGCCATACCTTCATGCACCAAACGCCCCTCAAAAGGATAAAAAAGCAAATGATGTCCCTGGCGCGATTTGAACGATTCAATTAAAAACTCATGGCTCTGGGGCAAGTGCGAAAGCTGCTGCTGCAAGTTGAACAGGGGTTTTAGGGCGATAACCTCCTCATCCTTTTCAACCCCATGCGCCACCTCATCCAGCTTATCCCTGAACACGGCTGCCAACTGCGATGATAACGGCATGCGCCCGCCGTTCCAGCTGGGGATAATACCTTTGGTTGAGTTTGATTTTTTTACGTAGGCCGTCATCTCCTTTACCCGTACAAATTCCAGGCTTCGGCCGGCAAACCAGAAGGTATTACCGGGTTTTAGTTTGGATATGAATGATTCTTCTATAGTCCCCAAACTGCCGCCGCTCAACCATTTTACCCGAACGCTCATCTCGCTGGTAATGGTGCCAATACTAAGGCGATGGCGCATAGCTACCCGGCGGCTGTTCACTTTATAGAGGCCATTCTCTACCTCTACCTTTAAAAATTCATCATATTGCGCCAGGGTTTTGCCGCCGCTGGTGATAAACTCCAGCAACTGGCCAAACTCATTGCGGGTAATATCGGCAAAGGCATAAGTACTTTTTACCTCGGTAAATAGTTCGTCGGCACGGAACCCGTCGGATACGGCCAGTGTAACCATGTACTGGATCAGCACATCCATGGTGAGCAGCATAGGGTCGCGGCTTTCAAAAATGCCTTTTTTAATAGCCTCCTTAAGGGCGGCGCCCTCCAGCAGTTCAAGCGAGTGGGTAGGCACAAAATAAGCCCTGGATACTGCTCCGGGGTGATGACCGCTCCGGCCAGCGCGCTGCATAAAACGGGCCACACCTTTAGGGCTGCCCACCTGCACCACGGTATCTACCGGACGAAAATCGACTCCAAGGTCTAAACTCGATGTGCAAACCACCAGCTTCAGGGCCTCGGCATGCAGGGCCTGCTCCACCCAGTTGCGCAGTTCATTATCCAACGAGCCGTGATGCATGGCCATAATGCCCGCGTACTCAGGATAGTTATCTAAAATGGCATGATACCAGATCTCCGATTGCGAACGGGTGTTAGTAAATATCAGTGTGGTTTTGCTGCGGGCCACAATCTCCATTACCTGGGGCAGCAGTTTTAGTCCGATGTGCCCGGCCCAGGAGTAGTTCTCCACATTGTCAGGAATGATCGACCGTATATCCAGCTTTTTATCCAGGTTGGCCCTCACCATTCTGATCCGCTCGGGCGGGAAGTTGTTGCCAAGCAACACCTCCGCAGCCTGCTCCAGGTTACCGATAGTTGCGCTGATACCCCAGATTCGGAGTGGGGTGCGAGGTGCGGGAAGCGGCGGGGTATGGGGAGCGGGGTGTGGGGTATGAGGTGCGGCAGAAGATACCGTATCCTCATCGTTTCTTATTATTTCCATTTCGCTTTTCGCTCCCTGCTCATCGCTCCTCGCTCTACGTTCCTCACTCTCCATAATCTTCTCTCCCCGTTCCCCGTTCCCAACACCCGCTCCTAATACTTTCAACTTCGATAACCCCAGCTCCACCTGTACACCTCTTTTGGTGCCTAACAGTTCGTGCCATTCGTCAATAACTACTACCTGTAGATGGCTGAACATTTTAGGGTACTCTTTTTGCGCCAGCATCAGGTGCAGGCTTTCGGGAGTGGTGAGCAGTACTTCGGGCAGCTTTCTTTTGAGGGCCTGTTTTTCGGCTGCGGAAGTATCGCCGGTACGGGTGGCAATTTGCCAGGGCAGGCCCATTTCTTCACAGGCCTCCTGCATGGCTTTTCGTATATCGTTGGTGAGGGCCCGCAGCGGGGTTATCCACAGCATGAGCAGGCCATTATTTTTTTGTGTGGTATAGGTATCGGGATGTTTGTTGATAAAATCAGCCAGGAAAGGCAAAAACAACGCGAAGGTTTTACCACTGCCCGTTGGCGCATTGAGCAAGCCCGAATAGCCGGAAAGATAGGCCGCCTCCATTTCCTGCTGAAAGGGAAACTGCTTCCAGTTTTTTTGCTTGTACCATTGCTGTATAACCTGTTGGCCCTTTGATTTCATCAGTAGTTGAACAAATTAATGTTAATTTGGTTAGGCGTAATTAGTTTGCCAACAAAATAAATATAATGCTGTTATTTGATACATGATCCGGAATACTTTTATAATACTATTATGCGGCTCTCTATTTGCCTGCAATCAACCATCAAAAAACGAAAGCTCTGCCAGTACTGCCGATACCGGCAAGGTACAACAACCCATCCTTGACGATTCGCTGGCCAAAAGCCCTGCAAGTACCGATACCGGCAAAACTAAAACCATAACCGCCACGCAGCTCATTATCCCGGGCCGCAGTATTGGCAATATACAACTGGGCGAAGATGTGGCCAACGTGAGCACCACCCTGGGCAGGCCCGATAGTTCAGACGCCGCCATGGGCAGCTCATTAATGGTTTGGTTTGCCAAACATAACCCGGCGGGTTACCGCACCAGCGTATTCGCTCACCGCAATATGGGCGCTAAAGACGAGATCATCAGCCGTATTCAAAAGATACTTATCACCTCGCCCGAATTTAAAACCGCCGAGGGTTTTGGCGTGGGCAGCCCTGAAGCCGATATCAAAAAAAGCTACGACCTGAAACCCACCAGCGATTATAAGAACAAGGACGGCAAAGTACAGGTTTACACCGATCTGGATAAGGGTATCTCATTTGAGATAGATGCTGCCGGCAAATGCGTGGGCGTTGTGGTGCATAAGCCGCATGATACCTCGGTAGCTTATTTGAATATGCATTGAGTTTGACGAGGTTGATAGGCTGCTTTATTGACTCACCCCGACATCGCTACGCTTGTCGACCCTCTCTTCGCCTGCGGCGGAAAGAGGGGGCGTAAAAATATTTCCTTAGTCCTGTGTCTTTTTATCCTTTATCCATTTTCAAATTCTCTCTTTCCGCCGCAGGCGAAGAGAGGGACGACAAGCGCAGCGATGCCAGGGTGAGTTAACTATACGGCATACCTTATTTATGAGCTAATAACAAAAAAGCCCTCCCGGAATCATCAGGCAGGGCTTTTTCGTTTTACGGGAAAACCTTATTTCTTTTCTGTTTTCTCGGGCATTAGTATCAGTTTAATGAGGTTTTTACCGCTCAGGTATTTGTTGGCGGCGTCCTTGGTGCTTTGCACGGTAATCTGGCTCAGGTTACTTACGTGGTTCAGGATCTGGTCGGGGTTTTCCTTGTTTTGCGAGGTTGAACCCAGGTAGCCAGCCCAAAAAACGTTCTCTTTCAGCTGCTCCTGGGTTGAGCGGGCCTCTTCGGCAGCAAACTTTTGAATATCAGTAGGCTGTGCCCCGTTTTGTTTGATCTTGCCTATCTCTTCCATGGTGGCGTTGATCAGCTTATCCACATTTTCTGGCGCGCATCCAAAATAAATGGAGACAGTATATCTACCTGAAGGCACCTTGTGATAGCTTGCCCTAACTCCCGGCGCGTAAACACCGCTTTCCTGTTCGCGCAGGCGCTCAATCAGCTTTATGTTCAACACCTCTTCCAAAGCATCCAGCTGAATGTTATTGGCTTCGTTGTAGTCATAGTCGCCGCTGAAAACCAGCTGTACACTGCTTTTTTCGCCAACACCTTTATTAACTGTTTTGCTAACCAGGCCCGCTGGCGGTTGAATGTTCAAGTTTTTAAAGGTTTCGTTGCTGTTGGTTGCCGGCAGGCCGCCTAAATAATGCTCCAGATAAGGTTTTACCGTTTCAACATTAAAGTTACCTACCAGGCTAAAGGTAAAGCCGCTGGCATCGCCAAACCTGCTTTTATAAAAATCATAAGCCTTATCAAGCGAGGCCGAGTTTAAGCGGGCCAGTGTAGTTACCATACCACGGAAGTTGTAATTATTCATCACTGCCGATACCGTATCCTGGAAAACGCTGGTTGGGTCAAGGCTCCTGTTGGCCAATACCGACCGTGTTTGGTCAATTTGTGATTGCCAGATGTCCTTATCCTTACGTGGTTGGGTAAAGTACAGATAGATGAGCTGCATGGCGGTTTCAAAATCGGCAGGAGATGTGTTTCCACTGATACCCTGTGTAGTTTCGCTGATGTACGGCGAAATGTTTACGTTTTTACCGGCCAGTTTTTTATCCAGCTGCCCCTGGTTAAACTGGGCTATACCGCTGCTGCTGATAATACTGGAGGCCAGGTTTGCCGATGTAAAATCATCATCACTGGCTAATGACGTACCGCCGAAAGCATAGCCGTTGATCAATATCTGATCGTTACGGAAATCGGTAGGTTTTAAAATCACTTTAATGCCGTTGCCCAAAGTAAGGGTAGTTGTGCCAATGGCATCGTCCTTAACCTCGCTGGTAACTTTACTGCCATCAGGTACTTTTTTTATTAATGGCTCTGAAGATACGTTATCAACATAAGCAGTTACATTTTGCCCGGCAGTGCTTATCCATTGCAGGATAGTTTTGTCGTTAGGTAGCTTGTCTTTTTCCTTATCAGGCGCTTCAACTATAACCACACGATTTTGATCGCTGATGAATTTACCGGCGAGGGCATTCATTTCGGCCAGGGTTATTTTACCAATGTTGTTCACATAAAAATTGTACTCATAATCAATACCGGGGATAGCCTCGCCTGTTAAAAAGTGCTGCTGGTACTCCTGCACAAAATTTGCCGACCGTGTTTTATCCTTTTCGCGGTAAGCGTTGCCAATTTGTACCAGGGCATCCTGTTTGGCACGTTCAAGCTCAGTAAGTGTAAAACCGAATTTGCGGGCACGTTCCGTTTCGGCCACTAAAGCTTTAACAGCACCTTCCAGTTCGCCGGGGCGCGCTACGGTTATGGAGGTAAAGGCATCCTGCTCGCCAAAGAAACCGCCATAACTTGAGCGGCCGTATAAAAATGGCGGCGTAGCCTTTTGCATCAGCTCGCCAAGGCGGGCGTTCAGCATTTGGTTAAACAGCTGCTCCCTTATCTGCTGCATGTAATCAGCAGTGTTTTTAGTGGTTGTGCCGGGGTGTTTGACTATAATTTGAGCCAGGGTGTACGGAAACTCCTTGTCGGTAGCTATTTTAACTACAGTACCAGGTGTTGCCGGTACGGCGTATTTTACCCTTGGTTTTTCGCCCTGAGGGTTTTGTAGTTGTGAAAAGTTTTGTTTTATCAGCTCCTCTACCCTCTTCGGATCAAAATCGCCCACGGCAATAACGGCCTGTAAATCGGGACGGTACCAATCATGGTAAAAACTTTTGATGGTTTCGGGCTTAAAGTTTTTCAGGATATCTTCCTTACCAATAGGCAAGCGCAAAGCATAGCGCGAGTTGTTAAGTATTACAGGTAATACCTGCTGCTGCAAGCGTTCCTGGGCGTTTTTACCGCGCAAGCGTTCTTCTTCCAACACAACACCGCGTTCCTTATCTATTTCGGTTGGATCAAAACTTACGTAGCCTGCCCAATTGGCCAATATTTTGAAGCCGTTCTCAAATATTTTAACCGTATCAGATGGTATAGGCAGCTGATATACGGTTTCGTTAAATGAGGTGTAGGCATTCAAATCGGCACCAAATTTTACACCTGATTTCTGCAGGTAATCAACCATTTCATTTTTAGGGAAATCGCGCGTACCGTTAAAGGCCATATGCTCAGTAAAGTGCGCAAGACCTTGCTGATCGTCAGTTTCCAGTACCGATCCGGCTTTATTTACAAGGTAAAGGTCGGCTTTATTTTTAGGTTCGGTATTTTTCCTGATGTAGTAGGTTAGGCCATTGGGCAGCTTACCTATGATCACATCTTTATCAATTGGTAATAATTCGGTTTTTGCCTGTGGCGCAGCAGCTACGGTTTTGCCTGTGGCGGGAGCTGCCGGTTTCTTTTTTACCTGAGCAGAAACGCTTCCTGAGGCTATAGCCAGGGCCAAAGCAACAACAGAAAGCTTTAAGTTTAAATTCATATAATTAAGGAGTATTTATATGTACTAAGATGCTAAACGAAAGCCTTAGTTACAAATTGTTGCTTATAACTTATTTAGATTTTTTAATTCCCTCCCTGGGAGAGCAATAGTACATCAAACTTTTTATCTACTCACACCGACTCGCTACGCTTGTCGACTCTCTCTTCTCCTGCGGTGGAAAGATGGTGAAAGAAATATTTTCCTAATCCTTTGTTTATTATCCATTTTCAAATCCCCTCTTTCTGCCGCAGGCGAAGAGAGGGAGGCCCAGCGTAGCGTAGGTCGAGTGAGTCAACTGCGTGCCATTCAAGCGAAAGGCGATTGATCTGGCAGGTGTGTATTTATGCTCCATCTCATCGAATTATATTTTAATAAAGATCTTTTTAGCATAGAAACCCCACATTACCACCCAAAGTACAGCTACAGTGAACAGGGCACTGACCAGCGAGGCATTTACAGGCGAAAAATAGGGAGCAAACAGCGTTTGATAAAGTGAGGCTCCGTGAATTTTGATCATGCCCATATAATGAGGAATAAAGCCCGACAGTACATACGCGGTAATGGCATTGGTGCCAAAGACCACAAAGAAATAAGTATACTTTTTGCGTCCCTGCACATCAATAAGCCAGTAGCATAAGGCAAGTCCTGTGGTGGCCAATCCACCGGTAAACAACACAAATGAGCTTGTCCACAATGCCTTGTTGATAGGAAAAAACAGATCCCAGATAAGACCTGCAATTACTGCCAATACACCATAAGTGAACATCCAGCTTACTTTTACGTTTTCGTCACGGTCTTTACGTTTAAGCCAGCTACCCACCCTGATACCGAACAGGCCGGTAGCTACGGCAGGTATAGTACCCAGTAAACCTTCCGGGTCCCAGGTGTTCGATTCTTTCCAAAGGTGATTAGGCGTAAAAACCAGCCTGTCTATCCATGCACCAATATTTGTGGCAGGTTCCAAATTGGCATAGCCTACTCCCGGCACCGGGATACAGGTCATGATGATGAAGTAACCTATTAAGGCAGAAGCAAAGATCCAGTCGCGGCTTTTTTGTGATGTTTTGAGATAGAGGATTGTGCAAATAAAGTAAACCAAGGCGATGCGCGGCAACACCCCAGGCAAACGCAGATGCGCCAGCCCGTTCTCCGGATGAAAAATAAACTGTGTTATCCAGGGGATAAGCAACAATATCACCGTACGGCGTAGCGCTGTTAATATCATTTTGCCATGCGGCATGGTAGCTTTTTTGCTTTCCATGGCATATACCACAGCCACCCCAACCATAAACAAAAAGAAAGGAAAAACCAGGTCGGTAGGTGTACAGCCGTTCCATTTGGAGTGCTCCAGCGGCGGGTAGATATGCCCCCAATCGCCGGGGTCATTTACCAGTATCATCATGGCGATGGTTGCTCCTCGGAAAACGTCGAGGGAAAGTAATCGCGGACTTTGGGTTTGTAAGGCCATAGGAGGGTTATACGTTTTACGTGGTAGAAAAACATGTCATTGCGAGGAACGAAGCAATCGCGAATATTTGTCTGAACCAGGATTAAACAGATTTATCGGATTAAAAGATTTTGCTTTAATTTTTTAGAAAATCGTGGGCATCCCTTAATCCCCAAAATCATGGTTCAGACAAATGTTCGCGATTGCCGCGCTACGCTCGTAATGACATCATTATTTATTAATTTGATGAAAAGACACACGTGATGTGTCTCTACAAAAACAAAAAATGTAGAAACACATCACATGCATCTTTCACCTGCCTAAAATATATACCGCTTAAACGCCTCCATGGCTTCATATTCGGCCAGTCCGAGGCGGTCATAGCGTTGGGCGGTGTCGCGGGTGCGGTCTTCAGCACGTACCCAGAACTCACGGGCATCATCACCCGGGAACACCGGACGATCCTTCTGCGACTGGTGCTTGAAGATCGCGTTACGCTTGCGGATCACCTCCTGAGGTGATAGCGGCACCGCCATCTCGATCTCGAACGGCTCAAACTCCTGCCATGCACCGCGGTACATCCACAGCCAGCAGTCGTCTACCCAGGCTTCTGTGCCTTTCAGGCGTTTCAATGCCGCCAGGATAATGTTGAAACATACCAAATGCGTTCCGTTCGGGTCGGCGAAGTCACCCGCCGCGAAGATCTGCTGCGGTTTTACTTTCTGTAACAGGTCGATGGTCAGCTGGATATCCGCCTCGCCTGCCGTGTTCTTCTTGGTCTTGCCGGTTTCGTAAAACGGCAGGGCCATAAAGTGGATATGGTCGTCAGGTAAACCCGCATACCTCGCGCCGGAGATCGCCTCCGTTTTGCGGATGAAACCCTTCACGTTGCGGATCTCCTGGGTGTCGATCTGGTTAGGCTGTTTCTGCGGGAAAAAGGCACGCATCTCCTCGTACAGGTTTTGCAGGTGGTTACTGTCCTCGCCAATGCTGTTGGTAAAGTCGATGGCAAACTCCATGTAGCGCAGTACGTCATCATCCCATACGGCGGTATTGCCC
>NZ_JAUFPR010000007.1 GCF_030409325.1 Mucilaginibacter aquaedulcis | reverse complement strand
TATCGGCGGTGTCTACCTCTTCCCATTCCGAACAGAGAAGTCAAGCCCGCCAGAGCCGATGGTACTGCGGTAAAACGTGGGAGAGTAGGTCGGTGCCCAATCTTATCATCCGAATACAGGATGTAAAATCAAAAGCCTTAGCTAATCACTAAGGCTTTTTTGCGTTTAAGGAATTTCCTGAAAACAATAGCTAAACGAGGTTTTAACAACCTAAGGCTTCAGCGTTTCACCTTTCAGAACGGGAACCACCCTCTTATTTGCTATAACTTACCTCATATCACATCTGAACGAGGGTTCGAATCCCTCCGGCTTCACAGGGATTGTTGTTTAAATAAAGGTTTTATCGCCCTAAAGCTTCGTATTATTTATGGCTATCTGTCAATTGTTACAAGCAAAAGATAGCGAGATGCTGATAGTTGCAGTTATGGTTATTGCTTAAATTATCCTGATATGTCGAGATTGAAGCCGTTAACAAGTCAATGTAATCTTACAGAACTCTTCAAGTATTTCTTAGCAGTAAGGGCGTTGAATTTAAGGCTGAAATGTTGCTATATAAGTTTATTACATGGGAAATCTTAATGTTCAAACAAAATTAAACGGGACAATCGATTTATATGGTAACAGTGTTTCGTCATTCCAACGGAAAATGTACGGCAAAGGCTGGATCCTTATTCAGCCCGAAATCTGTAATCGTGAGGGATTGTTAAATGAATTGGCAAATCATCAAATTAATCATTAAGAAACTCCTGCGATTTTTGAACTTTTGAACGAACATACAGGAATGAAAGCAATATAAGTGTTAGTATAGCCAATAGGATGTACAGATTATAATTTTCCCAGAAAATATTTAAGCCACTTTGCGTATCTGTATATTCAAAATTATCGCCCGGTTTATTGACATTGAATAAGTAGGTGTTGGTATTAACATCAGCCAGGCATATGTTGCTTGATAAAACCGAAAGCTGCTCAGTTACTGCTTTTGATGCCGCTGAAAAGGCCTCAGGTATGTGTTTTCCAGTAGCGGTAAATACCAGCGTGGCATTATTGCTTCGTCCATAAAAGATCTGGGCAAGGCCGCTTGATACCGTATCAGATAAAGAATAAATAGGAACGTTGTTGTCTGTATTATATAATCTGAAGTTCTTTTTAAAATTGATGGGAGCATCAGGAAATTCATTCAATAGCTTGTCTGTTTTTGAAAGCAATGCAATGATGTTATATTTTTTCAGATCGGCTGGTTTAATTTCATCTGCATAAATAAACTCAGGAAAGTTTTTCGTGTTGATGTTATTATTTAATTCATAAATGATCTCGCCCAGTGCTGCCGCTGTAAATTTTGAATAATCTCTACTAATTGCTATGAGGGTACTACCGGTATTAAAAGCTTCCGGATATTGGTAAAAACTCAGATTACCTGTTACATAAGCATTTTTCGGTTCCAGATATGACTTGTCGATATCAACCTGCGCAAAAAAATTGTAGAAGTTGTCACGAGAGCGGCCTGCAGATGGGAAAAACCTAAACTCGGCTTCCAGCGTATTATATTTACGACGCTGAAAACGGTTAATGGTTATTGAACTATTTAGTTTTCCTGTTGCATCCAACTTTTCGCTACTGATCAATAACCCATTCAGGTAAATATTAAAGAAACCACGGTCGGCAATGCTTAATGCGCTGTAATTAGCTGTAAAATGAATTTCAATTTCTTTTGGTGTAAAGTTAAAATCGCTGTTTTTAAAGGTATAGGTACTTTTTAAAGATCCAATTCCTGACAGAAAATCTCCAATACCTCCCATTTGTTTCAGGGACAACTTTGTGGCTGGAGCCTCATTGTTTTTAAAAAATGAGGTTTCAGCTTTTTCAATCAGAAGATAATCGCCAAAAGATGAATTTAAGATATTCATATTACCCAAAGTGCTAATGGCTTTTTCGTATCCATCATCACCATTGCCGGTTATAAATAATATCTCTTTTTGCGTGGCATCTGGCTGCTTTACAATTTTAATCGACCCCGGATCATTGTAGGTTACAGCTCTGTGTGTGATGCTATCTTCATTTAATGTTTTGTGTAAGTAAAATAAACCCTGTGTGGTTTTAAGATCTACTTTTAACAATTTACGTTTGGTTGCAGGTAAACTATTGATGTTGCCAACCTGTATGT
This sequence comes from Mucilaginibacter aquaedulcis, assembly GCF_030409325.1. Lineage (GTDB taxonomy): Bacteria > Bacteroidota > Bacteroidia > Sphingobacteriales > Sphingobacteriaceae > Mucilaginibacter > Mucilaginibacter aquaedulcis. Next base: position 49,254 of record NZ_JAUFPR010000007.1, on the reverse strand, counting down.
AATTCTGAATACTATCAGGCAGTTTTCCCTCTTCATATACTTGTATGTTTTGTACCTGCTGTTTTTTTAACCTGGAGTATGACCAGGCCACGGCTTTAAGATCATGGAGTGTAGGGTTTGATGGGTATACTATTGCTCTTTTTGAATCAAAACAATTACTGATATTTATTTTATCGGCACTAAGGCTGTTATTTTTAGGCAACCACAGGTATGAGTAATTTTTAATTTTTAGCCACAACGCAGGGTTATTCAAATCCTTAAAATCATCATCGCTTATGGTTAACAGCGTTTTAACCTGGATCTTTAATAATTTATCGGCCGGCAAATCTGCTGGGCTAAGATTTAAGGTGAGTTTTTGAATAGAATCCTTGGTTAACCGGTTGCTAAATACCGGTTTATTATTAATAAGAACATTGATAAACGATCGCTGCTTTACTAAAGCCTGTGATGGCTCAAAATACAGCACCAATTTACTTCCCTTCATATCTGTAAGCGGGGTAACTTTTACAGAAAATGAATTGGCACCACTTATCCCATATATCACATCATCTTCATGACCGAGAGATTTTAAGGTTATTATGTTTTGTGCCGAAGCGGCTGTAAAAGAAAAGAATACAAAGATCAATAAGGATAGAAATCTATTCATTAGGTGGTAAATGTTAATTGATAACGTTAAATTCTACTCTGAAATAATTGCCATTATCATTGCTGCGGTAGCTAAGTTCGCCACCCATTTCATGAGCCATTAATTTAGCTATGGACAAACCCAGCCCAAGGCGGCTCTCCGTAGCAATTGATGTGTCGTTAAGGGTTTTCAACTTATCAAACATCATGTTTAGCTCCTGCAGGCCAATAGCCGCGCCTTCATCAATAATTTCAAAAACAAATTTTTGGCGTTGTAAACTCGTAACTACCTTTATGGTGTTATTAGTTTGAGCAAACTTTATAGCATTTGATAGCAGGTTTTGAAAAACCTGCCCGGCAAATACCCGGTCGAGTTTTACGTGTAGGGGTAGTTTCAATATGCAATTAATAAGGTCGATATTCTTCATTTTGGCAGTTTCGTACAGTCCCTTAAAAACATCAGTTACTTCCATATTGGCATCAAATGTTTCAAGGTTAAACTTCATACCCGGTGAATCGCCCCCCTTTATATCCATCAGTTTGTTAAGCATGTAATGCATTTTATCGGTAGCTTCTGATATATACTTCAGCAGCTCTTTCTGATCGTTACTGAGGCGGTAATCTTCTTCCAGTATCATATCATTACTCATTACTATGGAGCTGATTAGATTTTTAAGATCATGACCAGCTATGTTAATGAAGCTGTTCTTTTGTATATCCAGTTTACGCAACTGCTCATATTGCGCGTCGATAACATTGTTTTTAATGTTGATATCCGTGTTTTGTTGTTCTATTTGTTTGTTTGATTTTACAATCAATAATTGCGAGCGTACATTATTTGTAGTTACCTTAAACCGTACAACAGGGATAACTAAGGAAACCATGGTAGTAACAAAAAAAAATTGCGCCCCGTTATTTATTACAATATCCAGATTATATTGGCTTAAAGCATTAAAGAATATAGATAGTAATAATAATGCAAATAATAGTTGTACAAAGGAGTTAAAAGGCTCCCAAAATGTCTGGATATTAAAAAATAATACTATTGTTGAAAATATGAGATAGTAGATATTAAGGCTCTCTATTGATACCTTATTGCACAATATGGCCGATGTTACCGCAATTATAAAGAAGCTGATATGCAGCAATAAGCGATAGTCATAGTTTTTAGCTGTAAAAATAACCTGCAATCCCCATATTAACGCACTGGTTGTTAACCGGATAATGAGAAATGGTATCCACAAATGAGGAGCATATATATAATCAACAATACTTAAAAACGGATATATGAAAATAATTGGCCAAATAATATTATTAGTTTGAAACCACCCTTTTTTTGATATCTCTTTTATTAATTCGTTTCTTGTAATTTGAACAAGCATTATTTGTTATCTTCAATTATACGTAAACCACGCGTAGCTACCTGTTTTTTGAGTTTTTACAACGTTTTGTTGTAAAATATAACATCCTAAAATATTTGCCAGCAATGAGTTGCGTAGAAACAAAAAGTAGTCCAAAAGTGTAGAATTTACAATAAAAATATCGATCTGAGGTTATGCATCTGCTTATACGAACTCTGATTTAGTTACAGGATATAACGGGCAAAACCTGTAAAACGTTGTACCCGTTTAGTGAGACGTTGTTAGGTAATATTTTTATAGCCTCAGTACCTAATTATGTGCGCCTTTGTAATATTATTAACATATTGATCAATACTATTTTTATTTATTAGCCATTGAAATTTAAGAGTTGCTGTTGGGGTATCATTTCCATATAGTGCGGAAATTTTTCCAGCCGTGAGTCTAAGGGCAGATACTACTGTGAAATGAAATAACGTAATTATTTTTTAATTGATTACCTTTGTCATGTAATATACTATTATGAAATTTTTTGAAGAAAAACGTCGGGAAGTAATGAGCCATATTGAAAAATATATGCTCGAAAAGATGTTTGAATATTTGAAACCTGTTGATTCTATATGGCAACCATCTGATTTTTTGCCTGATTCTTCAAGAGATTCCTTTTTTAGTGAGATTAAAGAATTGCAGGAAAGCGCGCAGGGTTTAAGTTACGATCTGATAGCAGTTTTAATTGGTGATACCATTACCGAAGAAGCACTGCCTACTTATGAGTCATGGCTTACTATGGTTGAAGGTGTGAATAGGGACGAAGATGGCGGCTGGATGAAATGGACCCGTCATTGGACTGCTGAAGAGAACCGCCATGGTGATTTGCTGAACAAATACCTTTACCTATCGGGCCGTGTAAATATGCGCATGATGGAAGTATCAACCCAATACCTGATTGCCGATGGCTTTGATATTGGTACCGGTACCGACCCATACCGCAACTTTATTTATACATCTTTCCAGGAGCTGGCTACCAATGTATCGCACAGGCGTGTAGCATCACAGGCCAAAAAGGATGGCGATACCCTTTTATCAAAAATGTGTGGTGTTATTGCGGGTGATGAAGCTCGTCATGCTAAAGCCTACAAGTATTTTATTGAAAAGATATTTGAGGTTGATCCGAGCGAAGCCATGATAGCCTTTGAGGACATGATGCGCAAAAAGATTGTAATGCCTGCTCACTTTTTACGTGAGGTAGGTTTAAAAATAGGGCAAACGTTTGGCCACTTTACTGATGCCGCTCAGCGCCTGGGTATTTACACAGCTGTTGATTATGTTGATATATTGAAGGAGCTGATTGAAGACTGGCACATTGAAAGCGCTACCGACCTGAACGAAGCCGGCGAAAAAGCACGTGACTATATCATGAACCTGCCAAACCGCTTACTGCGTGTTGCCGAACGCATGAAAAACCCAATGCTCGAATACAAATTCAGCTGGATAAACGGATAGATAGTTTACCTATTAAGATATTAAACAAAAGAGGCGCATTTATGCGCCTCTTTTGTTTGGAAAAAATATTGTTGTCATCTCGAACGAGATACGAGGAGAGATCTTATACATGTGTTATATATAGCGTATAAGATTTCTCCCTGCGATCGAAATGACAATTACACTTAATTTGCCTGCTCTTTAAAGTCTCTGTTTTGGTATGTAATTTTAGCCTATCAGCTTTAGTTTAGCCCTCTTGTACCAGGTCGGTGCCATGATCGCCGGCGATATCTTTAAACAGATCGTTCAGGATAGATTCAATGGTGAGCGAGTTTACATCATCAACATAATGCTCCGAGCGGGTTATCCAAAGCTCGGCACCGTTAAGGGTTAAGCTAAACAAAAATCCCTCATATATCTCGGGGCCATATATTTCAATAGCATCGCCTTTACGTTCAATCGTAAAATTAATATCACTATCGCCTTTCCTGCGTTCATGAAAAAGCGGGTTAAGCTTTTGCTGCAGCAGGCTATGCAGTTCATTTATATCAACTGGGGTATGCAGTGTTATTATTTTCATGGTAGTACATTTGCATTGTTTAATATTACAAAGCACCTTTGTTATTGTTTCAATCAGGATTTTGGCAAGCTTAGTATATTATGCCGTAACCGGGATTTATATAATTAAAACATCACCTATATGAATTACAAATTACTGGGCCGCTCGGGCCTTAAAGTTTCTGAACTATGTTTAGGCACCATGGGTTTCGGTACCGAAGCCGGATGGGGCGCCGATAAGGATACCAGCTTTGCTATTATGGATGCCTACGCCAATGCCGGAGGCAACTTTTTAGACACGGCCAATATTTATAAACTGGGTACCAGCGAAAAGATCATTGGCGAATATATGAGCAATCATGATCGTGATTATTTTGTGGTGGCAACCAAGTACAGCTTGAAGGATAATATGACCAACCCTAACGCATCGGGTAATAACCGTAAAAACATGATGCGAAGCGTGGAGGAAAGCCTGAAGCGTTTAAAGACGGATTTTATTGATGTGCTTTACCTGCACATCTGGGATGATATTACCCCGATTGATGAAGTGCTGCGCGCCATGGACGATCTGATAAAGCAAGGTAAAATAAACTATGCCGCCATAAGTGATACCCCTGCATGGGTAGTAGCTAAAGGCAATACCCTGGCCGAGCTCATGGGCTGGAGCCAATTTATTGCCTTACAGATTGAGTACAGCCTGCTTGCCCGTACAGCCGAACGGGAACTGATACCGATGGCCAAACACTTCGGGATGACGGTTACTCCCTGGGCACCTTTAGCTGGTGGTGCTTTAACAGGTAAATATTTAAAAGGCGATAAAGGACGTATAAAGACCGAAAGTAAAAGACTAAATGCTCAAGCCGAGGGTATCACCAGGGTAGTTATGGATATTGCTGCAGAACTGGGGGCATCTGAAAGCCACGTGGCCTTAAACTGGACACGCCAACAGGGTTTTTCCTGTATCCCGATAGTTGGTGCCACTAAAGTTGATCAATTACTGGATAACCTGAAAACAGTTGACGTGGTTTTAAACAACGAGCAGCTCAAAAGATTAAACGATGCCAGCGCCATCGAACTCGGTTTTCCCGGTGATTTTTTTAATGAAGATGCCGTGCAGGTTAACTCCTTCGGTGGGTTTTACAATAAGGTTGAGAAAAGGTAGATGGTTAAAAGAGGATGTTAGGGGGAGGCATCCTGAGCTTGTCGAAGGATCGTGCTGGATGGCCTGCGCACCATGGTTCGACGGGCTCACCATGACGGCCTACCCTAAAAACTATCACCCGTCAATCTTAATATCGTACTTGCTTAATAAACCCGGAAGGCCGTGTAAGGAAAACATGGCTTTTTTTATTTGGTTATCATCCGGATCAATAGTAAAGTTGTAAGAACTGCGCAGATCAGCTCCCTTTAATATAGTACGGCTGAAAAACGCCCGGTGCAGGTTGCAGTTAATAAATTTTGAATCTGTAAGATCGCACTCGGTCAGGTCGGTTTCAACCATGGAGCAATCATTGAAGCGTGCCTTTTTATTTTTCTTTTTATAAAAGATGGCATTATCAAGAATACAGTTTTCAAAATGTACCTCAAATAAAAAATCGAGGCTTTTACCAAAATTTACCCCGCTCAATTTGCAATGTTTAAAGCTAACGTTCTGGAAACCGGCGCTGCTAACATCGGCTAAGGAAAGGTTACAATCCTCAAACCTGCAATCAATAAAAATAATACTATACAGGTTGGCATAGGATAGATCGCAGTTAGCAAAGCGGCAGTTTTCATAAGTACGATTGTGCCCGGTTATCTGGTCGGCACTTATTTTGGTAAAAGTTTGGTCTTCCTGGTGTTGAGGTTGCATACAGCAAATTTATATTTCTTGTATTACATTTTGCCTTGCCCTCGTTTTAAAGTAAGGTTATATTTATAAGCATTAATTAAAATGCCAGTCAAGATTTATTAGGCTAAAGCCGGTTTTTGATTTCTTAAACTGGCCCATAAATGGGACGGCAATGAATTCTTTAAGCATGTTTGTTATTCATGTATTTATCATTGCCGTTGGCTTTAGCCAACGGATAAAAGTATAAAAGCCAAAGTTGATGCGGCAATAAACTCCCGCTTCAGGATGTAATAGCTCACAAATGACAGGGAGAGGTAAAAACATGTGGAAAAGTGGGTTGTCACCCTGAGCTCCGTCGAAGGGTAGAGCGCAGAGGCCTACCCATCATGCTTCGACGGAGCTTAGCATGACAGCTTTTTAATTAATGTCTTGGCCATTACCCCTTTTTGGGGCCGCTGCTACATATTCCGCCTGTACTGCCCGCCAACTTCGTACAGCGCGTGGCTGATCTGCCCGAGGGAGCAATATTTACAAACCTCCATCAGGGTTTCAAAAATATTATCGCCGACAATAGCTGCGTGTTGTAAGTTTTTAAGCAGTAGCGGCACGCGTTCCTGGTTACGTTGTTGAAATGCCTGTAAAGCCGCTATCTGGTACTGCTTTTCATCTTCAGTAGCACGGATTACTTCGGAGGGGATAATCGTAGGCGATCCTTTTTTATTCAGGAAGGTATTAACCCCAACAATAGGGTATTCGCCGCTATGTTTCAGCGTTTCATAGTAGAGAGATTCTTCCTGAATTTTGCCGCGCTGATACATGGTTTCCATGGCACCCAGTACGCCGCCGCGTTCGTTAATGGCTTTAAATTCGGTAAGTACAGCTTGTTCAACCAGGTCAGTGAGTTCTTCAATAATGAAAGCTCCTTGTAAAGGGTTTTCGTTTTTGGCGAGGCCAAGTTCACGGTTAATGATGAGCTGTATGGCCATGGCCCGGCGTACAGATTCTTCGGTAGGGGTGGTGATGGCCTCATCATACGCGTTTGTGTGCAGGGAGTTGCAGTTATCGTAAATGGCATACAAAGCCTGCAGAGTAGTGCGGATATCATTAAAATCTATTTCCTGTGCATGTAACGACCGACCGCTTGTTTGAATATGGTATTTCAATTTCTGCGACCTGTCGTTTCCCTTATATTTATTTTTAATAGCCTTAGCCCAAATGCGTCGGGCCACACGCCCGATCACCGAATACTCCGGATCGATACCGTTACTAAAAAAGAAGGATAGGTTAGGTGCGAAATCGTCAATGTGCATACCCCGGCTCAGATAATATTCTACATAGGTAAACCCGTTAGAGAGTGTAAAAGCCAGTTGGGTAATAGGGTTAGCCCCTGCTTCGGCAATATGGTAGCCGGATATGGATACGGAATAAAAGTTGCGCACCTTTTCCGTAATAAAATACTGCTGCATATCGCCCATCATACGCAGGGCAAATTCGGTAGAAAATATGCAGGTGTTCTGAGCCTGGTCTTCCTTTAAAATATCAGCCTGCACCGTACCCCGAACGGTGGATATAGCATAAGCCTTTATTTTCTCATACACATCAGCAGGCAGCACCTGATCGCCGGTAAGGCCAAGCAACATTAAGCCGAGTCCGTTGTTGCCAGGAGGGAGAAGAGAAGCCTCACCTAAATCCTCTTCTTTGGAGAGGGCAGGGGTGAGGCTTTGATACCCTGGCCTTTTAAGCCCCTTATCATGGTACAGTTGTTTAAACTTGGCTTCTACCAGATGCTCCAGCCCATGTTCCATGATATATTTTTCACATTGCTGATCAATAGCTGCATTCATGAAAAAGCCCAGGAGCATGGGTGCAGGACCGTTGATGGTCATGGATACGGAGGTTGATGCCGCGCAGAGATCAAAGCCTGAGTATAGTTTCTTGGCATCGTCAAGCGTGGCAATGCTTACGCCTGAGTTGCCAATTTTACCATAAATGTCGGGCCGAGTGTGCGGGTCTTCGCCATAAAGAGTTACCGAATCAAAAGCGGTTGATAACCGGTGCGCCGGCTGACCAAGCGATACATAATGAAAGCGCTTATTGGTGCGCTCGGGCCCACCCTCACCCGCAAACATGCGGGTTGGGTCTTCGCCTTCCCGTTTCAGGGGGAACACCCCGGCAGCGTAAGGAAATTCGCCAGGGACATTTTCTGTAAGCAGCCAGCGTAAAATATCGCCCCATGCCTGGTACTTTGGTAAAGCTATTTTAGGGATCCGTAATTGCGACAGCGAAGTATAATATAATGGCTGTTTGATCTCCTTATCGCGAACGTGGTAAATAAAATTTTCGGCCTTGTATTTTTTAACGGTTTCGGGCCAATCTTGTAATAAGCGTTTACAATCGGGGTGAAGGCGGGCTTCGAGCACCTCAAGCACCCCCTCTAAATCTCCCCCAAGGGGGGGGACTTCTTCCGGCATGTTGTTATCCCTGTTCTTTTGTCCTTTGTCCTTGCTCTGGTTTATCAATTCCATCGCGCCCTTTAGCTGGTATAGCTGTTGGGCTATCAGGCATTGCTCATCTACCCATTCATCATAAGCCTTGCTGCTTTCGGCTATTTCGGCTAAGTAGCGGTTACGATCAGGCGGAATGATATATATCTTTTCAGATTCAACGTGTTCCTCACCCAATCCCGGCACCTCACTCCCCGCACCTCGCTCCAACAAATCCACCCCGGTTTTGGCTTTAATGGTTTTCATGATGGCGGTGAACAGACTGTTCATGCCCGGATCATTAAACTGGGAAGCCATAGTGCCATACACTGGCAGCTCATCATCCTTAGCGGTAAAAAGCTGGTGATTGCGCTTGTACTGCTTGCGAACATCGCGCAGGGCATCAAGTGCGCCGCGTTTATCATATTTGTTAAGTGCTACCAGATCGGCAAAGTCAAGCATGTCTATCTTTTCCAGTTGGGTGGCGGCACCAAACTCCGGGGTCATCACGTAAAGTGAAACATCGCAATAATCGGTGATCATAGTGTCTGACTGGCCAATGCCCGATGTTTCCACAATGATCAGATCAAATCCGGCAGCTTTGCAAATATCAATACTCTCTTGTACATGTTTTGACAGGGCAAGGTTAGCCTGCCGCGTAGCCAGCGACCGCATATACACCCGCGGATTGTTAATGGAATTCATGCGGATGCGATCGCCAAGCAAGGCACCGCCCGTTTTGCGCTTGGATGGGTCGACGGAGATAATGGCCAGCGTTTTATCTGTAGCCATCAAAAAGCGCCGAACAATTTCATCAACTAATGACGATTTTCCAGAGCCGCCCGTGCCGGTAATGCCGAGGGTAACAGCCTCTAAATCTCTCTTTAAGGGTGAAGCTTCCTGATCTGTTTGCTTTTCAAAAGCCCTCTCCTTTGGGGAGGGTTTGGGTGGGGCTCCCTCCGCCCAGCTGATTAACCTGGCAATAGCACCCGCGTCTTTTTCGGGTAGATGATCCATTTCGCCGTTGAGCTGGGTAACGGTAGGGTAGTCGCACTGGTTCAGCATATCATTGATCATTCCCTGCAAACCCATAGTGCGGCCATTATCGGGCGAGTAGATACGTGTGATGCCGTAAGCCTGCAGCTCCTCAATTTCATGCGGCAGGAATACGCCGCCGCCACCGCCAAATATCTTGATATGGCCAGCCCCGCGCTGGGCCAGCAGATCATGCATGTATTTAAAATATTCCAGATGGCCGCCCTGGTAGCTGGTGAGTGCAATACCCTGCACATCTTCCTGAATGGCACAGTTCACCACCTCATCAACCGAGCGGTTATGCCCCAGGTGTATTACCTCGGCCCCACTGCTTTGCAGTATGCGGCGCATGATGTTGATAGTGGCATCATGCCCGTCGAACAGTGAAGCGGCTGTAACAAAACGGATCTTGTACCGGGACTTATACGGGGCAATACTTTCCATGAAGGGTTATAGTTGGTTATCACAAATTTAGTAATAAAGTGAATGAGGGACGAAGGACTTTGAGACAAAGGATTTTGGACGAAGGAGGAATGATATTTTTCGACGTGTGATTGTGAGGAACGAAGCAATCGCGAACTGTGTATGACTATTGTCTGAGCCACGATTAAACAGATTCACGGATTTATAGATTTAACCAATTGATTAAGGAAATCCTGTTAATCACTAAATCTGTTTAATCGAGGTTCAGACTAATGATTGGAATTATCCCCCAAACTGCCTCAAATGATGATCAATATGTTTATAAGCTAAAAGGCCGGTCTGTTCATCGGTCATTTTGCCGATGAAGGCGTGTACATAGTTGTGGTTGGTAAAATGGGCATATTCATTTATCAGCTCTATCCATTTCGCTTTTTCGGCGGCCACATCAATATCACTTTCTGTTACCCTGAGCTCGGCGAGAGTGGGCATATTTCGCCTTATGGGGTTTTCGTCTTTTATCATTTCTTTCAAGGCCATTTTACCAAACAGCAAACCAATAAATACGCGTTTAAATTTCCGTTTACCTAATGTAGCCTCATCGTAAAGGGTACAATGCTTCAGCATTTGGTTGATGTTCATTTTGCCCCATTGCGCCCTGCTGTTTTCATCAAGTGTATTGATCCTGTTTATCAGCTCATCACGGGTTGTTTGATCAAATATGGTTTTCATACTTATGGTGTTTGTGGTATTGCCTGAGTAAAGATATTTTTATTTATGACCTAAAAAAAGGTGCAAAAGCGACAATAAACAGGGTGTTTACGACAATGGTTTTACCATTAGACCTGGGTTGCCAATGCTCATGAATACTCTCTTTTTCGCGGTTTATTACACTTTAATACACAATAGCGGCAAGCTAATATTAAATACGAGTTAAATATTTAACTTGTATTTATCGAATCTATCGAAACCAATTTGCCTTTTTAAACCATTTATTATGAAAGTATTAACCATTAGCATTTGCAAAATTGCGTGTTTAATTTTCATTTGCTATTTTTTATCATGCAGTAAAAATGAAGCCGGTATCGTACCCGAAAAATTAACCCCGGTAAACGCCGAAACCCAAACGGTGATGCCTGAACCTATCTTTACAGCAGCCCAACATGTTTTTACCGATATTCAGGTTTGTTATGATGATAAAATATTTTTGCTTGAAAATGGCAAACTCAAACGGCTCATTGGCTCCGAGCTGGTTGATGTTGATCTGCCTGCCTCAGTTTATACCAATTTTCATCCTACATTTCTTACCATCTCTAAAGATTATACCTTTTACCTGAGGGCCAGCAATGGCATCAAAATTATTAAGGGAGGGCAGGAAATTAAATTTTATAAAGTTGGCCAGCCGCCCCTGCAAAAATTTACCCCTGCAACTTTTGGCAACCTTGAGGTTGGTACCGATGAAACGGATCATTCTGTAGTTTTCGGAACGGTAAGGAGCGGGTTTGATTCGGTGTTCTTTTCACTGTCGAAAATTACTAAAGACGGTCATTTTGGTGATCTTACCTATACCGGCAGTATTGATGATACACAACAATTTATCAGTACCTTCGGTATCGGTGGTAATCCCGGTACACTATGGGATGCCGGTTTAGGAGCATCAAGCAATAGTTTTTACAGCGAACTTTTTAAAAGTACATTAAACACAGCGCCATATGGCTACCTGGTGAGCAATCGCTATGGTGTAGCACCAACCAATCATACTTCGCCTCCCGGAGAAGGGCCTATAGACAGTGTTAAGTTTAATGTACTGGTTGCCATTGAGGTGAGTAAGGATGGTAAAACACTATATCTGAAAACAGGCGAATATGGTACCGATAATCCCGAACCGGGCGGCGGTATCAGCAATATGGGCGAAATTATGAAAATAAGCGACGGGCAAGTAAAACTGATTGCCACCAATGTGGAGAATAAAAGAATAGCCCTTTCAAATGATGGTAAAACGCTGTACATAGCCGGTAATGGCTTGTCGAAAATAAGTTTCTGATAATGCCCCTATTATATAAACCGGTGGTGGGTAAAAACTCGCTGCCGGTTATTTAAACATAAATAACCTAAGATTTTTCAGCTATTAAAATACTCTTTAGCAGGATTGCCATGCGCCCGGCAATAGCCGCATCTCTCCTTGCTATTTAGCGGGAAATATGCAGCCTTAATTTGCAATTGATGTGGCGGGGTGGGGTAGCTTGTAGGGTAAAATATTGAATTTTAGTTAAATAAAAGTAGTCATTTACTTTTGATAAGCACATACTGATGCTACACAATTGTTGTGAAAAAAGTGTGCAATATGTATACAATTTGTGTGCAAAAAGTAGCTCATGTTGCATTTGAGTTTATTTAAAATTAACTTGTACTTAAAGTTTACCATATATAAACCAATATAAAACCTTATTTTATTATGGCAGATCCGCAGAAAGATATTGAGGACGCACGCAGGGATATTGAGGAAGATAATAATCATTGGGATAAGCTGTTTAAGCTTTGTGCATATGTTATAGGGGCAGTTATTGTATACTGCTTTCTAATAACTTTTATTCCTATTCCACTTGCCAATGTGGAAACAGCCCGGCAGGTGCTTATATTTTTTATAGGCACTTTGGTTGGTTATTGTTTCAATTTACTAAGCCCGGGCATAACCTCTAAAAGAACCTTGCCCACGCAGCTTAACGTTAAAGGCGACAATACCAGCATAACCAGCGGTACAACCACCCGTACTGACATTGGCGTGCAGCCTGCCGATCCAGGCACTGCAGATCAGTAAGCCAAGCATGCGGCGAAGAGGTATTAGCAATGCACTCCCAAAAATTACCTATCTTTGCCGCAAATGCAATTAACAGGATCAACAACAGCGGTTTGGGAAAAGGGCTACAATAACTATGGCCCGTGGCTGCGCGATAAATATAAAGGGCAGCGGGTGTTTAAGGTAATTGTTGATGGTGGGTTTACCTGCCCTAATCGTGATGGCTCTAAGGGCTATGGCGGTTGCACCTATTGCAATGTTGATTCGTTTACACCATCGGTTAGCCGTAATGCGCCTACTGTGCGTCAGCAGGTAATGGAGGGTATGGAGCGCGCGCGTAAAGGCAACCGCGCCGATAAATTCATTATTTATTTTCAGCCCAATACCAATACCTATGCGCCGGCACATTACCTCAAAATGATGTATGACGAGGCGCTGAGCTATGGTACCGAAGACATTGTTGGCCTTAGCGTTGGCACACGCCCTGATTGTATCGACGCGGAAAAGGTGGCCCTGCTGGAAAGCTATACCGACCGGTTTGACGTTGACCTGGAAATGGGCATGGAAAGTATCTACAACGATACCCTGAACCAGATAAACCGCGGTTGCAGCCATGAGGAGCTTATAAAAGCCCTGAAACTTGTTGAAAACAGCAAGCTTGACATTTGCGTTCATACCATATTCGGTTTCCCGTGGGAAACACATGATATGATGTTAAAGTATGCCGATGAGATCAACCGTTTTCCGCAAATTAAATTTGTTAAATTTCATCACCTGCATATTGTGGAAGGTTCAGTGATGGGTGTTAAATACAAACGCGAGCCATTCAAGCTTTTCAGTATTGATGAATATGCCGATTTTCTGTGCGAACTTTTACCCCTCGTTCGCCCTGATATTGTGATACAGCGCCTTTTTGGCCTGAGCGACAGGGAACTGCTGATTGCTCCAAACTGGGGCCTCAAAAAATCAGAGATACAATACTATATAGATCAAAGGATATTAAGCCGCGGCGTAGTGCAGGGATCGAGCCTCACCTAAACTGCGGAGCACCTCACGAGCACGAGAAATATTTGATTGCGAGTAATCCTCTCCAAAGGAGAGGACTTTGATATGCTACTTTGACTCATTCTCCTTCAGATAGGGCTGGGGTGAGGCTTTTTGGTATCACTTTGTAAATCATTGATTATATCATATTGATCTGTTAGTTAAATTTGCATTTACTTTGTCACAACGAGCGCAACAAAACTATATTCCAGCTTTAACCGGGGTGCGTGCAATGGCAGCCTACCTGGTTTTTATATCGCATTTTGCCTATATCTTTGATGGTAGTGTCCCTTACATCCTGCAACGTTTTTTGGGCGAATTTCACATTGGGGTAAGTATTTTCTTTGTGCTTTCGGGCTTCCTGATCACCTTTAGGTATTATAATAATTTTGAGGGCCTAACTAAAAGTTGGTTTTTGCAATACCTTAAAAACCGCGTCGCCCGCATTTATCCCATGTATTTTCTGTTAACCGTGGGAGCATTTATTTACTATTTTATCACCAAAGACGAAACCATTACCAAAGGTTACGAACACCCGGTAGCGCTCCTGCTCATGAACATTACATTTGTGCGCGGTTTTTTTTACCAGTTTTGGGATACCGGAATAGCCCAAGGATGGTCATTAACGGTAGAAGAATGTTTTTACTTTTCGGCGCCCGTTATATTTTTGGTTGCCCGCCGTTATGGTAAATTTTATGTGCAGCCGCTTATCATTACGCTTATTGGTATTTTACTGTACCTGATCTTTAGCCATATTAACTGGTATGGCTTTTTTGGCAATTTTACATTTGTAATGTTGTTTACCTTTCTGGGCCGCTGTTTTGAATTTTTTGTGGGAATGCAATTGGCCCGCTATGTGCTAAAAAAAGGTTTTAAGCGAACTAACAAAGTAAATTATACATACGGAGGCTTTATACTGATTTTTGTTTGTGTACTGGTAATGGCCTTGCAGCCTGTGCCCAAGGGCTGGTTGGCCGGGGTTGAAAGTAGGGTAGGTATTGTTGTTAACAACTACTTCTTATGCATAGCGGTGGCCCTTTTCTTTTACGGCATATTAACCGAAACCACGATCTTTAAAAAATTCCTGGCTTTGCCGTTTATTGAGTTACTGGGGAAAAGCTCATATATATTTTACCTTATTCACCTCGGTTGGATATACACGCTCCTGCATTCGGGTTTTGACCACTTAAATGATTATACGTTTGAGCTGTTTGATAAATGGGGTGTATCATGGTATTCGCCTTTTGAGTTCGATACCTTAAACTTGTTGTACACCTTTATCTTATTAAATATATTATCGGTAACGCTGTTTAAACTGATCGAAGAGCCGCTTAATCATTACATCCGCAAGTCTGATTTCTTGATCAGGTATAAAGCGGCATCTGAAAAATCAATTGTATAAAGCGCGATCATACCGATATAAAAAAGGTCATTACACCTTATAAACGCCGAACAGCTTTTCAATAGCCTTTTCCCGGTAGGCGAATATCTGTTTCACCTTATCGCCTACAAAAATACTGTTGCTTAACCGGCCTATGGGGCCATAAGGGATGGCATAGTGCAAAATATCATTCATCATTACGCCGCCTTTGATTTCCTTAAAATGGTGCTGATGATGCCACAACGCGTATGGGCCAAAGCGTTGCTCATCCACAAAGTATTGTTTATCGGAAACGTGGGTTATCTCGGTCATCCAGTCCATTTTAATACCCAGTAAAGGCGATATTTTGTAGGTGATGATCATGCCCGCGTACATTTTGGTTTCGGCGGTATAATCAGATGTTACCACAAACTTCATATCGTTGGGGGTGATCTTGGCCAGATTCAGTGGCGATGAGAAAAAATCCCAGGCCATATCCAAACTAATGGGTATGGCCTGTTCGGTTTTTAATACGTATGTTTTCATCAAAAGGCTGACAAACCGCAGCGGCTATTTGTTTCAGATAACGGGTAATTATATTTTGGTACTACCTATTGGCAAATCCCTGCGCGACCATTCGCTCCATGACCCCACGTACAATTTTGGCCCGCTGATGCCTGCATAATCCATACCCAACAGCGTATGGCAAGCCGTAACGCCTGAGCCGCAGTGTACGATGACCTTGTTAGGTGTTATATTACCAATGGTATCCTCATAAAGCTTTTTCAGCGTTTCTGCGGAGAGGTATTTGCCTTCGGCATCTAAATTATAAATATAGGGCAGGTTAACTGCTCCGGGAATATGGCCCGCTATGAGGTCAATCGGTTCGGTTTGGCCCTGGTAACGGGGCGTTTCGCGTACGTCTATCACAATATAGCTTTCGTCATGGGCCGCAGCGCCGGTTTGTTCAATGTTAACCGTACCCTCAAACAGATCGGGCACTCGGTATGGGGCTGTTGAGGTTGGTGTGTACTCTTCGGTGCTTAACTCAATGCCTGCATTTTTTGCGGCCTGCAGCCCTCCGTTTAAAACCTGTATGTTTTTATGTCCAATGGCTTTCAGCATCCACCAGAAACGTGCACCGCCAAAAGCACCGGCTTTATCGTCATAAACAACAACATGGCTTTGCGTGGTAATGCCTAATTTACCTAAAAGGTTTGCAAAATCATTAATATTGGGCAGGGGATGGCGGCCACCTATGGCAGCATCGGTAACTTTAGATGCCAGGTCTTTATCAAGGTCAACAAATGCCGCGTTTTTTAAATGGCCGGCAAGGTAGCGTTGGTTTGCATCCTGCCCGGCACGGGCATCGATAAGAATAGTATTCGGGCCGGCTAAAGCCGGATCGTTGATTTCAATTAATGGCGACATAGTGTATCTGGTTTTATTGAAAACCAAATATAATTACACCGCGGGTAGTTTAAAGGTTTTTACTGCACTATTTTGTTGGCACAGTAAGAGCTTGCAAAAGCTTCAGGTTTGGCCTTAAATACAAAGCCCATGCTCAAAATGTAACCCATGGCTTCGTGCAGGGCCTGGTTTGATTTAAACAGTGGATTGGTATTAATATCGGCATGTACTTCCAGTTCTACATCATACAGGTCAAGCAAATCGCAAAGTTTGTAGGCAATATCGATTGATTTTTGTACTTCGCTCAGCATACGTTCTTTAATGCTCATTTTTTGCGATGTACGTTCCTGGTGAATGAACATAAAAGCGCCGCGTTGCTCACGTACAAACACAATAACGGTGGCAAAATCAGTTACACTGCCTTTCACCTGTGAGTCGGTACCGATACATACTTTGAGTTTATTGCCGAGGGCGGCTTCGCGTTCAATTGCCTTTTCAACCTCTTCCATAATTGGCGATTGGATAACCTCGCCGCTGAATTTTCTCCAGGTCATAAAAATTGTTTTAAGTTAATTTTAGCTGACCTTTTTTATAGGTCTATAAAAATAAGTGATAAGGTTTCATATTAACGTAAATATGCTATGATTTATTTGTTAACATTTCACTGATTATTAACAGATTATGATTATTTTCTGAACTATAAATTTACGCAATTGCAGCGGCTAAAGCAAAAACCTACGTTTAAACAGTTTAAAGAGGGGTTTCAATTTCGGATTTGGGAATTTCGATTTCGGATGTTTTCTTATCTGGTGCAAGTATGAAGGGGAGGGAGGATGAGTGTTACTTATCAGTGCCTCACCCAACCCTCTCCAAAGGAGAGGGTTTAAAAAAAAGTGTTTAAAGTCTCCCCCTTTGGGGGAGATTTAGAGGGAGCTTTTGCTTTGTTCCTCCTTTATTTGGCGCAAGGATGAAGCAGAGGGGTAATGCGTGAAGGCTACTTGTGCCTTGTAGGCTGTAAGTTATGATTGCGTGAATCAAACTTTATGTTGAATATTAAGAAATCCGAAATCGAAATTCCCAAATCCGAAATCACGCTAACGCAGCTCTGATCTTGTTTTCGGCCTCAAGCACGAGGTCTTCATATGGGGTTTGGCCAGGCTCAATTGGAGCAAGCACCTCCCAGGTCATGGGGGTGAAGGTATTGAGCGGATACAGGCCATAGCGGATCATTTTCCATGAATCTTTAATAGCGATGGGAACCAGCAGGGCATTTGGGCATTTTTTTAATATGGTAGCAATACCGCCCACCTGGAAAGCTTTTACCTCGCCGTTTTTTGATCGTGTGCCTTCCGGAAATATCACTGCCGACCAGTTATTCTCTTTCATGCGGTTGGCCAGCTTAACAATTTCGGCAATAGACTGGCGCGAATCTTTACGATCGATATTAGCGCCGCCGCCATGTTTTAAGTTGTATGATATGGATGGTATGCCCTTGGTAAGCTCAACCTTTGAAATAAATTTAGCATGATACTTACGCAGATACCATATGAGTGGCGGTATATCAAACAAGCTTTGGTGATTGGCTAAAAAAATGATAGGCCTATCGGTTGGCAGGTTTTGTTTATTGATGAAAGTAACTGAATTACCCACAATATAAGCGGTACTCAACAGACACAGGTTTAACAGATCAACAGCCCGTTTATGTGCGGTATATCCAAAAAACCGAAAACACAACCATTGTATAGGATGGAAGATAAGCAGAGCCAAAAAGAATGCTATAATAGCAAATGGGGACAAAATGTAGCCTAAAAACTTTTTCATCGACCACCAAATTTATATTTTTTTTGTGAAAAGGATAATTTACAACTGGTTTTCTAATATCAGCAGTTGTACTTTGAGTATAGCGGCTACCGTCATCGAGTCGGTGATTTGGCCGTTGCAAACCATGCGGTAGGCTTCGGCAAAGGGTAGTTTTTTGATGATGAGTTGCTCGGTATCTTCGGGCTCGGCCTCAAACTGGGTAAGGTTGCGGGCCAGGTAAATAATGCCCCACTCATCGCTTACCGAATTGCTGAGGTGTATTTGTTGAATTTCGGTCCACTGGCTGGCTTTAAGGCCTGTTTCTTCCAGCAGCTCGCGTTTGGCCGATTCCAGGGGATCAATACCATGCGGCCCCCCGCCTTCAGGCATCTCCCAGCTATATTGATTGAGCGGGAAACGGTATTGGCCAACGAGGTAGGTGTTTAGCTCGTCATCAAGCGGTAACACGCCAATAGCCATATTTTTAAAATGCACCTTGCCATAAATACCGGGATTGCCGGAGGGGTTGATCACCTGAAACTCGGTAACGTTGATCCAGGGGTTATCATAAACATTTTTTTCGGAGGTGATTTTCCAGGGATTTTCTTCAGGATGATGCATGGCGTTAAAAATAGTAAAAGCCCCTCTAAACTGCGAAGCATTCATGAATACAATTTAAAAACAAACCATCGTGAATAATTTCCCCTAAAGAGGAGACTTTATATTGTTACAATAACTCCCCCTTAGAGAGTAATAGCCCATGAAAAGGCAGTTTCATCAAACGACTCACCCCGACATCGCTACGCTTGTCGACCCTCTCTACGGCTTCGCCGTAAAGAGGGTGAGGAAGTTTTTCTTTATGCATTTTCACTACCCTCTTTCCGCCGAAGGCAAGGAGAGAGGGTGGTCCAGCGAAGCGCAGACCGGGTGAGTTTTTTGTATGCCATACAATCAAAGACTATGCCTTTTCATGGGCTATTAAACTTTATAGGGCTGGGGGTTAATGCTTAAAAAACGTGAGGTATATCTGTTTAATAACATGGTATGCCGCAAATGCAAAAAACAGTATGGCTATACCCGTATTAATAAAGCGTGTGCTAAGCGCGAATTTTTCCTGTATGTATTTGGCAAACCTGGCATAAAGAAACAGGCACAAAAAGGCGCCCGCGGCCGAACCTATACTGAAAATAACAAGGGCCACTTTACCATCCAGTATCCACTCATGGGTAATAAGGTAGGTACCTGTAACCATCCAGAACGGAACCTGCATGGGGTTTAAAAAGCCAAGCAGTATGCCGTATTTGATGCTGGCATGTTCAGAGTAATTAGTTTCGGGTGGTTTATTACGGTTTATCCAGGTAATAGTACCTAAAACGCCGAATAATATCACCATTACCCAGTCGATAATAACAGCAAGCCTTAACTCTCCTGATAGCCAGCGCGCGGCATGCATAATAAAATAGGTAAAGAAAAATTCAACGCATGAAAATGCTGTTATAAAGCGGATGGCTTCTTTTATGCCACGGTTTATGGTGATCTGTATTAACGTAAGGTTGATGTTTCCGGGCGGTATGTAACCAATAAAATTGGCGATGAGCCCTATAAAAAAGGTCAGGAATATCATTTAGGCAAAGATAAGTTGTAAATAAGCAGATGTGCAAATTTCATATGTGAAGTTTGTGGAGTTGTCTGAACCACGATTTTTGGGATTTAGTTGACGATTTTTTTTTTAATTAAATGTCTTTCGTCCACAAGTCACTAAGTCCAAACAATCCCTGGTTCAGACAAAAAATCCGCATATTTGCACATCTGAAATCTGCACATTGATAACATGCCAACTGATAAAATAGTTTCCTTACTGCCATCTGCCACCGAAATAGTTTGTGCCCTGGGTCTTGAAGATAACCTGGTAGGCCGCTCGCATGAGTGTGATTATCCCGAATCGGTAAAGTATTTGCCGGTATGTACCGAAGCTAATTTCCCTGATAATTTAAGCAGCCAACAGATAGATGTTAAGGTAAAAGAGATCCTGGCCGATGCACTTTCGGTTTACACGGTAAAGCGCGAGCAAATTAAGCAACTTGCCCCCGATGTGGTGATCACGCAGGATCAGTGCGAGGTTTGCGCAGTATCTCTGGCCGATGTGGAGTTTGCACTTGACAATTACCTCGACAAAAAAGCACGTATTATATCCCTGCAGCCCAACAGTCTGGATGATATTTTTGCCGACATTACTACCATTGCCAAAGCCTTGAATGTGCCGGAAGTAGGTGCCGACCTCTTGGAGCGCCTGATTGAACGGGTAGATATCATTAAACATAAATTAAAATTCAGCGAAAGCAGGCCAACCGTTGCCTGTATAGAATGGCTCGACCCAATGATGGTATCGGGCAACTGGGTTCCGGGATTGGTTAATATAGCTGGTGGCACACCGGTGCTGGCGCAGGATGGTAAGCATTCGCCCTATGTACAGTGGAGCGACATTCAGGAGCAAAAGCCCGAATTTATTGTTGTGATGCCCTGCGGATTTTCTATTGAGCGCACCCTCAAAGAGATCGATATTTTAATGCAGCTGCCCGGTTTTACCGATATGAAAGCAGTTAAAAATAACCAGCTGTTTATTGCCGACGGTAACCACTACTTTAATCGTCCCGGTCCGCGCATAGTTGATTCTATCGAGATACTGGCCGAGATCATGCGCCCCAAACAATTTGCCTTTGGCTACGAAGGTGAAGGCTGGATCAGGTTTGGAATTTAGGACTTCTTGGACTATGAGATAAAAGACAGTCTTGAAACTTACGAAGTTTTAAAAACTTCGTAAGTTTGGGATGCGCTATCAAAAGTCTCATAGTCCTTCCTCCAAAAGTCCTCATGAATATCTTCTTAAAATAATTTAAAAAGTATAGTTGAAATTTTGAAAGGTTAATTATATTTACCTTTCAATCCATTATCAATCAATACTATATTATGCGCAAAATTTTTACAACGATGCTTGTCGCGGTGTTTTTTATGAGCACGGCATTTACGCTTCATGACGAAATAAAATTCAAGGTATCCGATCTGCGCGTTACCTGGCAGGTGGTTGATAATGATTACCAGAATAAAAAACAAGCCCTAACCGCGCTGATACTTACCAATACCGGGCACGATGTATTGTCCGCCACCGGCTGGAAGTTTTATTTTAACTCGGGCCGTGGCTTTGCCGAGCATGCGGTGAGTAATAACGCTAAAATTACCCAGGTAAACGGCGATTTATATTGTATTGCCCCGACAGATGGTTTTAAAGACCTGAAACCCGGTGCATCTGTACGTATAGAATATGTTAATGACGATCCTGTGGTGAACGTTACCGACGCCCCAGAGGGTATTTACCTGGTTTGGGATGCCCAGCCCGAAAAAGGATATACGATCACCTCATTTAACATTGAGCCTTACAAGCCCAATTACCAGGGCCTGGTAACTCCCGAGATAGTTTTTGACAGGAACAAGATCATTACCGATATTCCGGCCGATAACCTGCCGCAGGTTTTCCCTACACCGTTAAGCTATCAGCAAACAGGTACCGATCATTTTGTTTTGAATAACCCGGCACCTATAGCGGGTTTCTCCGACAAAAGATTTGAAAAAGAGGCCCGTTTGCTAACCGATTATATTGCATCATTAAGCGGTGAAAAATCCAAGACCGAAACAAAAGCCGGAGGGTTAAAAACCATTGTTATTAAATATAAGGAAGGTATAAATCCCGAAGGATACGAAATGAGCATTACGCCGGCGGGTATCCACATTTTCGCATCTGCCACGGCTGGCGCATTTTATGCGGTGCAATCAGTAAAAAGCATGATCCCGGCATCGGCATTTGCTGATCCTAAAAAGAACATCGAGATTCCTTGTGCCGAAATTAAGGACGAACCCCGCTTTGCCTATCGTGCTGTGATGCTTGATGTGGCCCGTAACTTTCAGCCTAAAAAACAGGTGTTAAAACTGCTGGAAGCCATGAGCTTGTACAAACTGAATACGCTGCACCTGCACTTAACTGATGACGAGGGCTGGCGGATTGAGCTGCCATCGCTACCGGAGTTAACAGCTGTGGGTTCTAAACGCGGGCATACACTGGATAGCAAGCATTTTTTACCGCCATCGCACGGTTCAGGCCCCGATGTAAATAATACTGTTGGCACAGGTTTTTACACCCGCGCGGAGTATATTGAAATATTGAAATACGCTACCGACCGCCACATTATGGTGGTACCCGAAATTGAAACCCCGGGCCATGCAAGGGCACCCATCAAGGCTATGGATAACAGGTATAACCGCCTGATGGCCGAAGGTAAAAAGGCCGAGGCCGAAAAATACCTGCTGCGCGACTTGAATGATAAATCGGAATATCGTTCGGTTCAATACTGGAACGATAACGTGATCGATGTATCGCTGCCCTCAACCTATAATTTTGTGGAAACTGTGGTGAATGATGTTGCCGCTTTATATAAAGAAGCCGGGGCACCGTTAAAAACCATCCACTTTGGCGGCGACGAAGTGCCTGCGCATGTGTGGGAGAAATCGCCTGCTTACGTGGCTTTAAAAGCAACGCACCCGGAGATACAAAGCACTAACGACTTGTGGTATTATTTTTACGGCCGCGTTAATGATATATTAAAAGCCAAAGGCCTGCTGCTTTCGGGTTGGGAAGAGATGGCCCTGCGCAAAACCATGTTGGATGGCAAACCGGCCTATGTGCCCAATCCCGATTTTACCAAAGAACATTTACAGGCCGATGTATGGAACAATGTGCTTGGCGACGGACAGGAAGATCTGGCCTATCGTTTAGCCAACTCGGGCTACAAGGTAGTGCTTACCTGCGTTACCAATTTGTATTTCGACATGGCCAACTATAAGTCGTTTGATGAGCCGGGATATTACTGGGGAGCCTTTTTAGGCATCGATAAGTTTTTCTCGTTTATCCCTTTTGATTACTTTAAAAATGCCGATGTGGATAAAAACGGCGTGCCTATTAACCGGGCGTTATTCATAGGCAAACAGCGCCTTACCGATTATGGAAAAAGCAATATTGTAGGCCTTCAAGGTGCGCTTTGGGCCGAAACAGTTAAAAGTACCGAGCGGATGGATTATATGATATTCCCCCGCCTGCTTGCGCTGGCCGAACGCGCCTGGGCCAAAGACCCGCAATGGGCTACAGAACCTGATCCGGCCAAGGCTCAGCAACTGTATCAGCAGGCATGGTCGAACTTTTTAAATGTGCTGGGCAAGCGTGAACTGCCTCGACTAAGTTATTACGAAGGCGGTTTTAATTATCGTATCCCTAAACCGGGCATCAGCCTGCAGGATGGCAAGTATCTGAGCAATATAGAATTTCCGGGTTTAACCATCCGCTATACTACCAACGGTAAAGACCCTGACGATAAAAGCAAGGTTTACAATGGTCCGGTTAACTATAAAGGTGGCGAGATCAAATTCCGCGCGTTTGATGTTAAAGGCCGCGGCGGTAATGTAGCCGAGGGCGGAAGCAATGGTTTGAATCCGTAAGATATAGGGAGACGCATGTAATGCGTTTCTACCTTTTTATAATCATTGTAGAGGTGCATCACATGCGCCTTTTTTCTTTAATAAGGATTGAATAAAGGAGGGGATTCATCACATAAGAATGTGTGAGGTTTGAGTCCCTTCTTTCGCACAAAACAAAAAGAAGTGTTTAAAACAATTTAGATTTAACTTTCCATTGTAATAGAATCCACGGTTTTGCTATCATTCATGTTAACAACCAAAATATACTGTGATACGTCTCCGCTAAATACAAAATCGAAAACAGCAAATACATCATCGTTGTCAGGATAAAAGCCTATCCTTCTCAATGTCAATACGGAAAGCATTTGCTGTTCTATAGATAGAGTTTTGTCTGCATGATTCAAGAGATCATCCAATTCACTTTGATCAAATTCATCAATATGATAAGCTAAAAAATCTTTAACATCTTCGCCGTTTTTGAAGTCGTTAAAAATTTCCTTTTTAGCAGTATTGATAATAGCTTGCGGTTCATCTAAATATTCTTTTAAAATGGAGAGTTTAGCGGGATCTATATTTGTTTCATCGAAATTTATATCCAGCTGAACTTTATCTTGTTCTATATCGATATCACTTCATAGTAATCTGTTAAAGATTCAGAATCTAATTCGTTAAAAAATGGTAGGCTAATTATCATTTTGTTTAAAGGTTGGTTTAGGTTAAACTTATGAATTAAAAAACGTAATTGAAAGATAGATTGAAAATGAATAACGAAAGAAATGTGTGATGCGCCTCTACCTTTTCTGTAACTGTAGAGGCGCATCACATGTGCCTTTTTTGATAAGAAATTATTCAATTCCCTCCCCACGGGAGGGGCGGACCGGGTGGGAGCCGGGAGGGAGGGGGGCTGCACGCAATGGATCAAAGGTTGCTAACCCCTTCCTCCTCCTTCCCCAAGGACGGAATCGCACAGGCCGGATTTCTCAAATTAAAAAACAACACCCATGCCCACAGTATAATTCCTCAAAGGCGCTGCATTATAATAACGGTTGCCAACGGCGTTCAGGTCATTCCCCAGGCTGTATTTTTTATTCAGGATATTATCGGCACCGGCATAAATTTCCAGGTGTGTTTTGCTGCCGATGGTTGGTTGCCAGCTTGCTTTGGCCTGTAACAGATTATAGCCCGCGGCATAAACGGTATTGCCATCATTCAGCGGAATGCGGGAGGTATAATTATGCTGTGCAAACAGCGATAGGTTATACGGCACTCTCAACTGTAAACTGGTTACAAATACCTGCCTTGGTACACCTGTAAGGTTATTGCCCGAGTAGCTGGTACTCGCATTGGCATAATCCCTGAAGGTGAATTTACTGTAGGTATACGATTCATTGAATTGCAGCCCACGCACAAAATTATGGCTGTTCGGGCGAATGAGCCAGTCGGTAAAGGAAAGTTCAATCCCTAGTTGATTGGTACCGCCTGCGTTAATGTAATGTTCCGTTTCATCGGCATTTACCCGGCGCACAATGGCATTGCTAATGCGGTAGTAAAAACCTGATACATCCAGGAACATGGTTTCGTCCTGGTTGCGCAGGCGGAAACCAGTTTCATAGTTCCAGCCGGTTTGTGCTTGCAGGGCAGTGTTCACGATATTGTCCGTAGGCCTAACTTCGGCTGTGGTTGGGGTAGAGTAACCACGGCTTACCGATGCCCGCCAGATAAAGCTGTTGGTTAGCTGGTAGCTTAGCGCCAACCTCGGCATCAATTGCGGTGTAAAGTTGCGGTTGGTAAAATCGGTTTGGGCAAGCGGGTAAATATTTTTAAAATCATACTCGTACCAGTTCAGGCTCAGTGCGGCTTCCAGGTGCAGGCGTTTGTAAATATCGGCCTGGTAGCGGGCAAATATGAAATGCTGGTTGGTGTGTATGTAGTCGCTGGTTTGGGTGGTGTCTTTCGCGCCCTTGTTATTGCCATAATTGCTGATGATGGAGTTGGTTTGCTGCCACTCCATGCCCAGATTCACTTTCCAGTTCAGGTTTTCTTTAGGCAGGCCTATCAGCTCAAAATAAGTGCGGAAACCAAAGGTGTTTTCGCTGCGCTGCTCAAAGTTGGTGATGAAAGGATTGGCAAAATCAACACGGTTGCCAAAAACGGCCAGCACGTTGCGAATACGATCTGTAAAATGATACTCATTCACCAGGCCACCGAGGTACATAGTGGTGCTAATGCCGATATGCTGTTGTAAAGCTCCGGGCACTACCGGCGTTGGCAAGCGGGCCAGCCGCGGATCGGTATTGAACTGAGCCAGCGTTAAACCACCCGGTGTTTCGTAGGCCAGGTCGGAGTATAGGCCCAGAAAACGTAATTCGTTTTTGCCGCTGTAATTCCATTTATCGGCCATCTGCACATAATTGCGGCTCATGTTACTATTTTGGCGGTAGCCCTGGTAAGCCTGGTAGCTTTGATTAATGCTGAGCAGGTTTTTGCCAAACTGCTGTTGAATATTGGCTTTTTCATGAAATAACCCGTATGAGCCGGTGTTGATACCGATTGAGCGGTAGCTGCTATCAGCATAACGATTGGTGGGGCTCAGCAGCATTACACCGCCCGAGTTGGCGCCGAACAAACTGCCATCGGGGCCTTTTAAAATTTCAATGCTGGGTACGCTGGCTATATCAATACTATTTAAATAGGTGTTGCCGCCTGCATCAGTTAGGGGTATCTCATCAAAATAAACCTTTACATCGCGCACCCCAAAAGGCGACCGCAGTAAACTCCCCCTGATAGATAGCCTGTAACTCCCCGGCGACCGCTCCTCGGCCCTTATCCCCGGTACAGTATTCAACGCGCTTACAAACGAATTATCGGGCTGTAATTTTAATTGGGCCGCTCCCAAAACGCTTACAGAGGCGGGCACGCTGATCACCGGCTGCTCGCTCAGGTAACCTTTAACGGTAACGGTTTGCAAATGGGTAGTATCTCGTTTGGTCGCAGTTTTTTTGGTTTGCGCGCTGGCACTAATAACGGCTGCAAAGGCCAAAACAAGTGTAGTATAAGTTTTTAACATAAACACATAGGTAGAACCCAAAAATATGTGTTTTAACCTGTAAAACCATGGGTATAATAGTAATGTTGCGCATAGGGTTTAACCAGCTTTCAGCTGATGTAAGCTGGAAGCTTACTGCATGCCTACCACGAGATACGCTGCCCTAATCTCGCGGTAGCAGAAGAAGTAAAGGAAAAATTGTCATTACGAACGAAGTGTGGTAATCGCGAACTTTACAGAGAAAACTTGCATTTCCGCGATTGCTTCGTTTCTCGCAGCAATGATATTTTTTGCAGTTTCATCATAATCTCAGTTTAAAAGGGCCTGTCATCCTGAGCTTATGGGAAGGATCGCGCGCAAAGGCCCTCCCACCATGCTTCGACTGGGCTCAGCATGACATCCATTTACCCTCGCACCTCAATCCTCACTCCTAAATATTACACCAGTAAGTCCATTTAATAACCAGCTGGCGGTTTTTAACGGTGTAAGGTGAAGGGATAGAATTATCGCCATAAACAATAAAAAAGTCGGATGCCGGTTTGTAACGCCATTGCATACGGATATTGGTGTTGATGTTTTTAACCTGCCCGTTGTATTGAATGTAGGTAGTAAAGTAAAGCGTATTGCTTACGGTAACATCGGTACGGGGGCCTATGAGCCAGAAACTGGTATTACCATAAGGCTGCGGCAGTTGAAGATCGTTATATGAACTGTTGATAGCGATGTTTACATAAGGTTGAAAGCGGTAACCCAATTGGCCTATGATACTTGTTTTATGGCCGTTCTGGTAATATCCGCCATAAGCGGCTTCGGCCAGGTAAGTGAATACAGACTGGGGCTTTGATACAAACTGGGCGTCCACCGTGTTCCAGTGATTTTCGGTGCCGATGGGCAGCGGGGTTTTACCGGTATTGGTAGGGTCAAAGGGAACCAGCAGTTTGATGTAATCATTAATGGCCGATAGCGTGAACGTGCTGCGGTTACGCATGGTGATAATGTAAGCCAGGGTACTTTCATTATCGGTACGCTTAAACTGTTCGTTGAAATAGTAATTGGAGGTAAGCTGAATACCGTGGATGAGGACATCGCCAGATTTTGGAAAAAAGTTGCGCAGCAACAGCGGACTGATCTTGTTATAACCCGTACGCGGAACATAGCCGACTCCGGCAGTGTAGTTTTTGCCTACATACTCTTCCTGCAAATAGGCTGTCCAGTATTTACTCAGGTATTGCAGGTGCCCGGCCGCCACAAAATCATGCCCCTTTAAACCGGGCGAAAATGATTTTATACCCAGCAGCTTACCCGTTAACAGGTTGTTTGACGATGCCAGGTTAAACTCCATACCCACGTTGCGGTTGTACTGATTGCCGGGAGTGGTGCTGCCTGTAGCATCTTTATTAATAAACATAAAGCCGATGTTGGAGCGGGCAAATACCCGGCGCTGCAGGGTAAGCACGCCAAAGTTTTCGGCAGGCGAAGCGGCCGCATCCGATTCGCCGGTTTGTATATCCATCAGGCCTACGCGCCAGTCTTTATCGAGTTTGCCGGTAAGCCTGGTGCCAAACCTGATAGGGGCATTTAGCCCGATACGGCGCGAAAAGAAAGGGCGAATATCAGCATAACCAAAGTTTGCAAACAAGTCGCCATTCTCTAAAAAGAACTGACGTTTTTCGGGGAAAAAGAGTTCGTAGCGGTTCAGGTTAACTACCTGCTGGTCCACATCTACCTGCGAAAAATCGGGGTTTACGGTAAGGTCGAGGTTGAGGGATGAGGTAAGGCCTATCTTGGCATCGCCGCCAATTTCTTTTTTCCAGGCAGTACCGGTTTTGGCCTGGTAATCTTTGGAGATCCCGCTTAGTGCATAGGGGATCAGGGAAATGTTAGTGCCAGCATCAGGCGGTAATTCGTCCCAAATCAACGAGCCGGTATAGGCCAGCGATGCGGTAGGGAACTGCCTTGGCACTGGTGCCCAGGCCGATTTTTCGGTGGTTTTTAAATCGTTACGGCTAAAGTTAACACCCCATACGCCCACACCTTTTTTATAACGGATACTTTTAAACGGGATGGCGGCTTCAAAAACCCAGCGGTCGGGGTAATTTTTTACTACGGATGTCCACTTGTTGTCCCAGCTCAGGTCAACTTTGCCGCCCTCATACATGGTACCATCCCATTGGGCCCCGGCTGCATTGGCCCCAAAGCTGAAACCATCGGTACGGGCATCAAAGGGATCCAGAAAAAATATGAAGTTATCGTTCTTTACAAAGTTAAAATCGCGTTTTAAAGACTCAACCATGTACTGGCCTTCCTGCTTGTTGTAACAGGTGGCAATAATGTACAGGTTGTTATTGTCAAAGGTCATGCGCACTTCGGTATGTACACTGGCCTTGCTGGTATCCATAGGGGTAACCATGAAAAAGCTGCTGGCCGAATCGGCTTTGAGCCAGGCATCATCCATTGCGCCATCAATAACAATTGGCCCTGCCGCCCTGCGTATGTGGTACTGAAATGCCGCGTTCTTTTTTTGATTTTGAGCCGATGCTGTGTATGCAAACAAGCAAAATGGTAAAAGCATGCATAGCAATTTGCCTGGTGAAAAGGTAAAAGTGAGGTTCAAATTAGTGCTTGTTTGGGTTTTTTAAATCGATTTACTGGCGGGGTTAAGTTAATAATAATTCAGATTGCTTTTATGTAATGTATCTGATACGAAAGCAATGCATGCAGCATTTGATCATCTTGAAGGTCAATAAATTGGTTTACAGTTGGTGTACGAATAACACTTTTGAAAACGTGAATATAAGGTTGTTTTTTAAATTAAGAAAGAGTTTTTTGAGGGGAGGTGCGGCGAGTGGGGTGTGTGGTGCGGAGGGGGGAGTGGGGTGCGTGGTGCGTGGTGCGGGGAAAGAATATGGGCTGTTTATTGTTTTAAACACTTACGAAGTTTTTAAAACTTCGTAAGTGTGCCGTATTGTCTGAACCACGATTATATAAAACTAAATCCTTTAATCCGATAAATCAGTTTAATCGTGGTTCAGACAAATATTGCGATTGCTTAGTTAACCAATCAATGCTTCACTTCCTTAGCGTATAACTTCTCACCTGCTTCAATAGCTATGGGGAGGCGGTTGCCGTCGGGTGGTTTAGGGCAGGTATAGCCATTGCCGAAAGCGCAGTAGGGGTTATAGGCTTTGTTGAAATCAACTATCACTGTACCATCTTTAAAATCGCCCTCGCGCAGGTCAATATACCGGCCACCGCCGTAGGTAGTTGATCCGTTGGTGTCATCCATAAAAGGCAGGAAAATATAATCGCTGTATTGTGGGTTTTGAGAAAGCATGGTGTTTTTGTACACGGTAAGTTCAAGCGGTTTACCTTTAAGGGTAAACTTGAGCAGGGCATAAGGCCTGTGTTCTTTTCCCGCTCCGCTGAAAACCGGCATAATAAAAGCCTGCGCGTTTACCAATATCTGTACTTTGGCAGTTACCCGGTAAGTGCTGTCGGCATCATAAAAACGGAGGTATTGCAGGTCTTCCTGTTTTAACGGCGAGCGCGGGTCGGTCAAAAAATCGGCCATATAGCTTTTGCGGAACTCCGCTATCTGGGTTTTATGATCTTGAGCAAAGCAATTAATCGAAACAAGCAGCAACAAAAGCAGGAAGTATTTTTTCATGATGAATTAGCGGTTGGCCTGTGCTAATATAGGGAAAAACAAAAAACGATTTGTCATGCTGACCGGAGTGAAGCATCTATTCGGCAGTTTGCATTGTTCAAGAATAGATCCTTCGCTCTCGCTCCGGGTGGCAATCTCATATACGTTTCGGGTTCTAACCCCCACAACTTTTATCTTCCCTTAAATACCTAAAACGATTTACAGAAAATTATATTTGCTTATTGAACCTATAATACCAATAATTTTATGGAGAGTAAACCGCTAAGAAGCCGGCAATGGTTTGGAAAAACGGGTAAGGACGGCTTTATTTACCGCGCCTGGATGAAAAATCAGGGTATTCCTGCTCACCAGCTACAGGGTAAGCCGGTGATAGGCATTTGCAATACATGGTCGGAACTTACGCCCTGCAACGCGCATTTCAGGGAGCTGGCCGAATCTGTAAAGAACGGTATTTATGAGGCCGGGGGCTACCCGGTGGAGTTCCCCGTAATGTCATTGGGTGAAACTTTAATAAAACCTACTGCCATGTTATATCGTAACCTGGTGAGTATGGATGTGGAGGAATCTATCCGCGCCAACCCGGTGGATGGGGTGGTGCTGCTTTGCGGCTGTGATAAAACCACACCTGCCCTTATCATGGGGGCCTGCAGTGTGGATATCCCTACCATCGTGGTATCGGGCGGCGCCATGCTTACCGGTAAATACCGCGGGCATGACATTGGTACCTCAGATATATGGCGCTTTGCCGAAGATCACCGGGCCGGCCACATGAGCGACGAGGAGTTGTACACCGCCGAAGCCTGCATGGCCCGCAGCCGTGGGCATTGCGCGGTAATGGGCACGGCATCAACCATGGCTTGTATGGTGGAGTCGTTAGGGCTTTCGCTGGCCGAGAATGCCGCTATTCCTGCTGCTGATTCGCGCAGAAAAGTGCTGGCGCATTTATCAGGCAACAGGATTGTTGATATGGTTAGAGAAGATCTGAAAATGTCAGACATACTTACGCCCCAGGCCTTTGAAAATGCCATCAGCGTAAACGCAGCCATTGGCGGGTCAACCAATTTTATTATTCATTTGCTGGCTATTGCGGCACGCATTGGAGTTGATCTGAATATGGACGATTTTAATACCACCGCCAAAAAGATCCCGCTGCTGGCCAACCTGCAACCATCGGGCCAGTATTTTATGGAAGATTTTTATTATGCCGGCGGCCTGCCCGCCCTGATGAAAGAGCTGCGTGAAGTATTGAACGAAGATGCCATCACCGTGAGCGGCAAACCCATCAAACACAATTACGAACGCAGTGAATGCTTTAACCGCGACATGATAGCCACCTGGAAAAAACCTTTTAACGAGGTTGCAGGCATCGTAGTGCTGAAGGGTAATTTATGTGAGAACGGGGCTGTAATGAAACCATCGGCAGCAAGTACCGAACTCATGATCCATACCGGCCGTGCCATTGTGTTTGAGGATATTGAAGATTACAAGAACAAAATAAACGACCCTAACCTGGAGGTTGATGAAACCAATGTACTGGTGCTCAAAAACGTTGGCCCTAAAGGCTACCCCGGTATGCCGGAGGTGGGTAATATGTCTATCCCCAAAAAGCTGTTGGATAAAGGCGTACGCGATATGGTACGGATATCTGACGGGCGCATGAGCGGCACCGGCTTTGGTACGGTGGTGCTGCATGTTTCGCCCGAGGCCGCGGTAGGCGGTACGCTGGCTATTGTACAGGATGGCGACATCATCAGCCTTGATGTTTACGCGGGTACTTTGCATCTCGACGTAAGTGATGCGGAGATAAACGCCCGTAAGGAGAAGCTGGTACTGCATACCAACATCAGCAAACGGGGCTACGTGCATCTTTACCAAACCCACGTGGAGCAGGCCCACCTGGGTGCCGACTTTGACTTTTTAAAAGGAGGTTCGGGCAGCGAGGTGGTGAGAGATTCGCACTGATTAATTGTTGAATTAATGAGTTATTGAATTATTGATTGCGGAATATACTCGCCCGACGATGTTTCGCTGGAAAGAGGGCGGGGGAAATAAATATATCATTGCGAGCGTAGAGTGGCAGAAGCCCCCTCTAAAGTCTTTTTTTTTAAGCCCTCTCCTTTGGAGAGGGTTGGGTGAGGTTCTTGTTGGTAAGTAAAAGGTCAGGTACGATTCCCCTCTTGAGAGGGGCGGAGGGGTGTGTTATCAAACGGAAGAACACACCCCTGCCAACACACTGGCTTACGCTCCCCCTCTCGAGAGGGGAAATGGAAAGATTGATTGGGTTAAGGACTGAAAGCAGGGGTCAGGTGCGATTCCCCTCTTGAGAGGGGCGGAGGGGTGTGTTATCAAACGGAAGAACACACCCCTGCCAACACACTGGCTTACGCTCCCCCTCTCAAGAGGGGAATGAAAAAATGAATTATATCAACCTAAATAAATATGACAGACGGAAATTTTACCGGACAGGTTGCCATTGTAACCGGCGCTGGACTGGGTATAGGTTTTGAAATTGCCAAACAAATAGCCCTGCAGGGTGGCACTGTACTGCTTAATGACGTGAACCCGCAGCTGGCTACTAATGCTGCCGAGGCCATCACTAAACTGAGCGGCAATTGTATTGCTTTGGATGGCGACGCTGCCGATGTTGACTTTATACAGCACATGGTTGATACTGCGGTTAAGCAATTTGGCAAGCTCACCATAGCTATAGCCAATGCCGGGATTACCTTATTTGGCGATTTTTTAAATTATCCGGCAAAGTCGTTACAAAGCGTTATGAACCTGAATTTGCAGGGGAGTTTCTTTTTGGCGCAGCGCGCGGCACGGCAAATTATTGATCAAAAAAGCGGGGGGAGCATATTGTTCATGTCGTCGGTAACGGGGCACCAGGCACATAAGGACCTGGCTGCATACGGCATGACCAAGGCCGGGCTCGAGATGCTGGCCAAAAGCCTGGTGGTTGAACTGTCTGAACATCAGATCACGGTGAATACAGTAGCTCCGGGAGCCACCCTAACTGAGCGAACTATGGAAGATGCCGCTTACCAGGATACCTGGGCACGCATCACCCCTATGGGCAGGGCAGGCACCGTACAGGATGTGGCCAACGCGGTGTTGTTCCTGGTATCGCCGCAGGCCAAACAAATTACCGGGCAAAACATTGTGGTAGATGGCGGCTGGTCGGCAGTGAGTACATCGCCTTATTGATTAACGGGCTGCCTGAACGGGGATTTGTATTATTGAATAATAATTTGTCATTGCGAGGAGGAACGACGAAGCAATCGCGAACTATGTTATTCTCTCAGCCTCTGTGCGATTGCCACGCTTCGCTCGCAATGACATGATGTTTAAGCTAACCGTAAATGCCTCAATCAAACTTGGCCCTTAAGCGGTTCCATTCGGGGTGGCGTTTCAGGTAGGATATGATGTAGGCACAAAGCGGTACCATTTTTAAATTATGCTGCTCCAGGTACAGGAAAGTTTTTTCAACCAGATCGGCAGCTATACCTTTGCCTTCCATTTCTTCAGGAACCTCAGTGTGGATGAGGTATACATTGTCGCCTCTTTTTTTGTAATCAACAAAAGAGCGGGTTCCGTCAACTATAAGTTCATAATTATGTATGGGCTCATTATCAATTAGTGGAATATCAGGATATTTCATATATTATGGTGCGGTTATGAGGTGTAACAAAAAAACAATTAAACGGTAACATACCGGCCTTGTTTGCATCTGATGTAAAGATAAAAGCAAGAGTCAGTATCACTAACATAAGTAATTTTAATTGATGATATTTGTTTGCGGCTCAAATAAATTGAACAATCATCCGTTTGTAATACGGTTAAAATGAATAGTCAAAAGCAGCTGGCCTTTGTCTATTTGCTTAAATTTTTAATTAGTTTTGATTTGTATTCCTACTTTTATACAATTTTTATAAAGTTACTTTAAAGCACGTTGTGTTTCGCCCCGAAATGAAAGCTATTGTTAAACTGACCAGGCAACTATTTATACAGTTTGTGCTTTTATTTTTTGTTACCGCTGGTGAAGCTCAGGTAACAGAATCCCATTCATTAAAACCGGCTAAGCGTAAAACATTGGTTGCCGAACAGGCAAAAGTTCAGGGGAGCGCCCAGTTCAGAGAGTTTTCAGTATTGTTGAACCAGGCCAATGTTGCTTTTACTTTTCCAAAAGGATTTAAAGAGATACGTGCTGTTAATAACGAAGATTTTTCCTTTGACTATGCCATGCAAATGCCAGGGAAAGATTTTGAGGTTTGGTTCCAGGTAAAATCGCAGAAAGAAAACTGGGCCAGTTACGAACGTGCGGATAGTGATAATGGAAAGGAGTTGGCTAATCCCGATTCGTTATATATAGATATGGGTAAGGCCCATGCCACTGCCTTTACCGGCGACAGGAATTACTTTGTGCGCAACATGCCGCAAAACGTATTAACTCGCTACAATGCCGATGCCGGAAAATCATACCTGCTTAACCTGCTCGATCTGCCTGCCACCAAACATTACAAATACGCCCTGCTTATTACCCTGCAGCGCAACCATACAGGCACCATTGTAATGGTTTGCTTTACTAACGAGAAAGATCCCGAGTTTTTTAAAAATATTGACAGGGCCACTAACTGCCTTAAGTTTAAAGTTTAAGGATGTTAGCCGGGGTTGTTTTTTTAGTCGACTCACCCCGACTGCGCTACGCTTGTCACCCCTCTCTGCCCTTCGGGCAAAGAGGGGTTTTTCTTTTTCTTTTCTTTTTTTCTCCGCGCCCTCTTTCCGGCGAAGCCGAAGAGAGAGCCGACCAGCGAAGCGGTGTCGGGGTGAGTTGATTACGCTTGTAACTTGCTATTTGATTATCGTATGGTCGACTCACCCCGACTTCGCTACGCTTGTCACCCCTCTCTGCCCTTTGGGCAAAGAGGGGTTTTATTTTTCTTTTTTTCTCCGCGCCCTCTTTCCGGCGAAGCCGAAGAGAGGGTCGACCAGCGAAGCGGTGTCGGGGTGAGTCAACTGCACCAGGCAATCTTCAAGCCTGAGTGAATCAAACCTTTATTTTACCACTTACCATTATCAAAATTACAAATGTTGATAAGTTGACAGTTTTGAATCAAAAGTTCGGAACCGAAACTATATTTTTGCATGAGGTGCATTTTGCGCTTTTTTTTAAATCCACTTTGTAAATGGCAGACGCAGTTAATTATAGTGAAGATAGTATCCGCTCGCTGGATTGGAAGGAACACATCCGTTTACGCCCCGGTATGTATATCGGTAAACTGGGCGATGGTTCAGCTTATGATGATGGTGTTTATGTATTGCTTAAAGAGATCATTGATAACTCCATTGATGAGTTTGTAATGGGATCGGGCAGAACCATTGAAGTAAACATGAGCGATCACAAAGTATCTGTTCGTGATTATGGCCGTGGTATCCCGCTGGGTAAAGTGATTGATTGCGTATCAAAAATTAATACCGGTGGTAAATATGACAGCAAGGCCTTTCAAAAATCAGTAGGTTTAAATGGTGTGGGTACCAAGGCAGTTAACGCCCTCTCAAATGCGTTTGTGGTACAATCATACCGCGATGGCCGTACCAAACTGGCTGAATTTGCCAAAGGTGAGCTGATTCGCGATGAGGCGGAAAAAGACACTACTCAACGCAACGGTACTGCGATAAACTTTACGCCCGACGATACCATTTTCAGGCACTACCGCTTTATACCTGAGTTTGTTGAGAGCATGATCTGGAATTACGTGTATCTGAACTCTGGGCTTACACTTAACTTTAACGGACAAAAATATTTTTCAGAGCGGGGTCTTTATGATCTGCTTACCCGCCATACCGATGCCGAAACGCTGCGTTATCCTATCATTCACCTTAAAGGCGAAGATATTGAGATAGCCATGACCCACGGCCAGGCTTACGGCGAAGAATACTACTCGTTTGTGAACGGCCAAAACACTACACAGGGCGGCACCCACCAGGCGGCTTTCCGTGAGGCAGTGGTTAAAACCGTGCGCGAGTTTTATAAAAAAGAATATGACGCTGCTGATATCCGTGCATCTATAGTAGCAGCCATTGCTATTAAAGTACAGGAGCCGGTATTTGAATCGCAGACTAAAACCAAGCTGGGTTCGCAAAATATTGGTCCGGAAGGCCCGTCGGTTCGTGGTTTCATCAATGATTTTGTTAAAAAGGAATTAGATAACTACCTCCATAAAAACCAGGCTGCTGCCGATGCATTGCTGAAACGCATTCTGCAATCGGAACGTGAGCGTAAGGATATTGCCGGTATCAAAAAACTGGCCAACGAACGTGCTAAAAAGGCATCATTACATAACCGCAAACTGCGCGATTGTAAGCTGCACTTTGAAGATACGCACGAGCGCCGCCAGGATACTACCCTGTTTATTACGGAAGGTGACTCGGCCAGCGGATCCATCACCAAATCGCGCGATGTGATGACGCAGGCTGTTTTCAGCTTAAAGGGTAAACCGCTAAACTGCTACGGGCTTACCAAAAAGGTGGTTTATGAAAATGAAGAGTTTAACCTGCTGCAGCACGCCCTGAACATTGAGGATGGTCTTGATGCGTTACGCTACAACAATATCGTAATAGCTACCGATGCCGATGTGGATGGTATGCACATCCGCCTGCTACTCATGACGTTCTTTTTGCAGTTTTTCCCTGACCTGGTAAAGGCAGGGCATGTGTTCATTTTGCAAACACCGCTTTTCCGTGTACGTAATAAAAAGGAAACTATTTATTGCTACAGCGATGAAGAACGAAAAAACGCCATTGCCAAGCTGGGCAACAAGCCAGAGATAACCCGATTTAAAGGTTTAGGAGAAATATCACCTGATGAGTTCGGCTTATTTATAGGTAAAGATATCCGCCTTGATCCGGTGATACTGAAAGATGCCAACATCAAGGGCTTGTTGGAGTACTTTATGGGTAAAAACACCCCAAGCCGCCAACTGCACATTGTAAATAACCTCAGGGTTGAAAAAGATGATGAAAGCATCAACCCGCTGATTGCCGTAGAAGCAGATGATTTAGCTTTGCCGGTAGCGGTGTAATTGTCAGATTGTTTGTCTGAACCAGGATTTTTGGGATTAAGGGATTAGTTGGATTTTCCTTTTCCGATATGATTAATTGGAATTTAAAGAGGTACATTACATGTGCCTCTTTTTTTGTTTGAACCACGATTTATGGGATTAAAGGATTGGTCAGATTTTTTTCATAATCAGGATGAACAAACCCCGTCGGGGGTTAAAGCTTTGCAGCCAATGTAAACACCATTTGTACCGCGCCGTAGGCACGTAACCTAAAATAGCAATTGTGCCCAATATTTCGTATCTTTATATCATAGCAGCCCGCCTTTCTGATATTGCAGAGAAGCGGGCTGATTGTTTAAGAACCCAAGTGGTGAAAATAGTCCAATATTTGTTCATTGAATTGATTGTCAATTAATTAAAACTTTTTAAAGCTTTTAAAACATCCAAAAATGCCATCAAAATGAGTTAAAAAGGTTCTTTTTATCAAAAAACACAGAATTTTGATTGTTTTTTGATCAATAACTGAATCAAAAAGTGTTAAAAAACAATTTTAAAAAGTTTGGCAAGGATAAAATTGACGGTTCAAAAACACTCCAATTTTGAATAATGCTTTGATCTTATAAAATAATCCTTATATTGTTTCCCCCGGTTTTTTGATGGGGGGATAATTATGATTAACCACGAGATAAAAATTGCTTTTGACGAATATGATTCGATAAAAGAACTGGAAACCGCCGATTATGATTTGTGTGTTGAGGCGGCCAATGCATTAAAAAATTCGCATTCACCATATTCAAAGTTTAGGGTAGGGGCCGCGCTGCGCCTGCAAAGCGGAAAGATAGTTTATGGTAGTAACCAGGAAAATGTGGCCTACCCTTCGGGCCTCTGCGCCGAGCGTGTAGCGCTGTTTTACTGGGGTGCCAATCATCCTGATGACCCGGTTGAGGCTATGGCAGTTACAGCTCAAACAAATGAATTTCAGCTTTCAAAACCGGTAACATCATGCGGCTCATGCCTGCAGGTACTGGCCGAAGTTGAAAAAAAACAGAACAAACCCATCAAGATCATCTTATATGTAGAAGAAGGGCCGGTATGGGTAATAAAGGGAATAGAAAACCAGCTACCCTTTTTATTTTTTGAAGAACGACTAACTACATAAACCATGAAATCAAAACTGTTATTATTTTTCCTGGGCTGTATTTTTGCGTCGAATGTGTTTGCCCAGCAGGGTTTCCCATTTGATAATGAGATCAGGGCCTTTAAACATCAGGATAGTTTAAGCTTTCCTAAACCTAACGGCATATTGTTTATCGGCAGCTCATCCATCCGTCTCTGGGCCGATCTGGAACAACGCTTTGCCGATAAACCGATCATTAAGCGGGGAGTTGGCGGATCAACCATAGCGCAATTGGTTGATTATTATACACCTTACATATTGTTCCCGTACCAGCCGCGCAAAATATTTATTTACGCCGGCGAAAATGACATTGCCGATGGTAAGCCAGCCGCATTTGTTTCGGAAGAGTTTACCAAGCTATGGGAGATGATCCACCAGAAACTACCCGGAACGGAGATCTATTATATGTCGATAAAACCGAGCCCTGTACGTGCAAAATATTATGCCGAAGTAGCCAAAGCAAATGAGCTGATAAAAGGCTATCTGCAAAATAAGCCGCATAGCCATTTTGTAAACCTGGTGCCTGCCATATACAAACCAGGTACCACCGGCCCTGATTCAAGCTTGTTCAAGAGTGATTATCTGCATCTTAATCCTAAAGGTTATGATAAATGGCAGGCCGTGTTGCAGCCGCTGGTAAATTAATATATAAAGCCCAATCCAAAGGAGAGGGTTGGATGTGGCAAAAAAAAGGCCCCGCACAGCGGGACCTCTTACTTACATACATATTAACACTAAACTAAAACTAAACTTATTTAAATACGCTGTATACATTGGTTATTTTCCAGCCTTTACCGGTGTTAGTAACGGTTACCATATTGGTGCGTAAAAAGCCTTCAAACTGCATATCAACTTTTACTACTGCCATAGCTTCGTTGCTTTCAACAATAGTGGTGGTGGTAGTACATTCCTGCTCTGTATTTTTTGAAGCATTTAATGATTCAAGAATTTCGTCCTTTGAAAAATTTAATACTTTAGTACCGCGTAGCATGCTGAATTTAGCATCCGAATCTACTACTTCGCTAAAGTTTTTTACTTTACCATGTGTCATGGCGTCGATGTAAGTATTGATGGCGTAGTTTTTGGTTAAGTTGTCACCATCTGTATATGTATTTGCTTTTGCAACGCTGCAAACTACAAGTAAAGCTAATCCGAGTACTATTGATTTTAAGGTTTTCATTGTATTTGATATTAATGATTGAATGATTATTATTAATTAATTTTATACTCATAAGACAGCAGAAGTATAGCCTGCGTTACAGATTATCTAATAAATATTCACGATTTAACAATCATTTAACATATTGCGGGTTATTTTAAATACTTGGCAATAAAAAGTACCATACGCTAACCTCTATGGTTGATTTTACTACCATTATTTTACAATTTGGCGAACAGGGCGAAAAAACCGGTTGGACATACATTGAAGTTCCGGCCGATGTGGCCCTGCAAATGAAGCCCGGAAACAGAAAATCGTTCCGGGTAAAGGGTAAACTGGATGAGCTACCCATTCGTGGAATGGCTTTAATGCCTATTGGTGAGGGCAATTTTATAATGGCCTTAAAACGTGAGGTATGCAAAAATCTTCACAAACACCGCGGCGCTATGCTGCGGGTACAGCTGGAACCTGATGATGATTTCAAATATGTAATACCTGCCGATCTGCAGGAATGCTTTGAATATGAACAACCCGAAGCCTGGGAGTTTTTCAATAGTCTGGCCGAAAGTCATAGGGGTTATTTTATCAAATGGATTGATAGCGCCAAAACCGAATCTACCCGGGCTAATCGAATAGCCAGTACCATTAGTGCTATGGCCCGCCGAATGGATTACGGACAAATGCTGAGAGAACAAAAGAAAGCCAGGGAATAACTTTTCCTGAACATTGGTTGATAAATTTACTTGTATTTATATAAGCACTTATATAAATTGCATCATGAATTTATATCAAAGCCTCGGGTATTTAGTTTTGGGCAGCAGGCTGCGCCGTTTGAGCGAAGCTTTCCTGGCCGAAATTAACCGTGTATATCAAAAAGAAGGTATTGATTTTGATGCCAGCTGGTTCCCGGTATTCTACCTGTTATCAAAGAACGAGGCATTATCTATCAAGGAATTAAGTGAACAAATCGAGGTATCACACCCGGCCGCCAGCCAGCTCATTACCAATTTAAAAAAACGGGAGCTGGTTACCAGTGCCACTTGTAATGATGATGGTCGCAGGCAGTTGGTAACACTTACTGATAGCGGCAAAAAACTATTGACTCAGATATTACCCGTATGGGATGCCATCAGCACAGCAATGACCAAATTGGTTGAAAGTAATGAGCAAGCGCAGCAATTGCTGCCCGCAATAACCGGATTGGAAAACGCCTTTAGGCAGGCTAACCTTGCCGATGCTATCAGCCAGAACTTAGTTGCTAACCTAAAACCTGTCAATCATGAATAGTGTATTTAATTACGGTACCGATCATTTAACCATAGGTATTTGCCTGGATATTGCAGCGGGTAAAACAAAGGGTATTATTAATAAGGAAGCTGGGCAAGCCATCCACGCATCATGGCGCGAGGTAGAAAAAATTGTACATGCCCATCACCCGGTTTACGGAATTAATACAGGTTTTGGCCCATTGTGCGATACCCGTATTTCCGAAGCTGATACCAGCTTGTTGCAGAGTAATATCCTCAAAAGCCATAGCGTAGGCGTAGGAAAACCCATCCCGCAGGAAATTGCCAAGCTTATGCTTATTACCAAAGTACAGGCGCTTGCCCAGGGATATTCGGGTGTTGCTCCTGAAACGCTGGAGCGTATCATTTGGCATATCGATAATGATATTATCCCGGTAGTGCCCGAAAAAGGGTCTGTAGGTGCCTCTGGTGATTTGGCGCCGCTGTCGCATCTGTTTTTACCCTTGATAGGCTTAGGCAAGGTTTATGAAAATAATGAACTGATATCTGCCGGTGAATTACTGAAAAGGCACGATCTGCAACCCCTTGTTTTAGGGCCGAAAGAGGGTCTGGCGCTTATCAATGGTACTCAATTTATACTGGCCTTTGCCGTGAAAGCGGTACAGCGATTAAACGATGCACTGAACCGTGCCGATCTGATTGGTGCATTATCATTAGAGGGCTTAATGGGTTCGGCAAGGCCATTTGATGCAAGGCTGCATGCCATCCGCCCGTTTAAAGGTATCAAAATGGTGGCCGATAGGTTATTTACCTTATTAACAGGTTCGGAGATCAATTCATCGCACATTAATTGCGATAGGGTGCAGGACCCATACTCTTTAAGGTGTATGCCGCAGGTACACGGCGCGTCGCGCAATGCCTGGCTGCATCTGAAGGAACTGACCGAAATAGAACTAAACTCAGTAACCGATAACCCGGTGATTTTTAATGCTGATGATACTATCAGCGGCGGCGATTTTCATGGTCAGCCGTTAGCTTTGCCGCTTGATTATGCCACCGTGGCCGCTGCCGAACTGGGCAATATTGCCGACAGGCGCTGTTACCTCATGAGCGAAGGGCGTTATGGTTTGCCTAAGCTGCTTACTAATGATGCCGGGCTTAATTCGGGCTTAATGATACCACAGTATACTACTGCTGCTTTGGTTACCGAAAATAAAACACTGTGTTTCCCGGCCAGTGCCGATAGTGTACCTACTTCGCTGGGACAAGAAGATCACGTTTCCATGGGTTCTGTCAGCGGGCGCAAACTGCACCAAGTAATTGATAACCTGGAATATATACAGGCCATTGAGCTGCTATACGCGGCCCAGGCCGTTGATTTCAGGCGCCCCTTAAAATCAACTCCGGTTATTGAGGCCATACATGATAAAGTGAGGCAGCACGTGCCGCATATACAGGATGATCGTGTTTTTGCCGATGATATCAATAGTTTGCATCAGCTAATTACAGATGGCTCTTTGCTGGCAATAGCCAATGAAGCAGCACTTAAAAACCATATAAACCTCAGCCATGACGAGTTCGGAATTTATTAAAACATATGCCAGTCATCCGGTGTACAAGGCACCGCGAGGTATGCAGCTGCATGCCAAAAGCTGGCAAACAGAGGCCCCTTTACGGATGTTGCTCAACAACCTTGACGGGCAGGTGGCCGAAAATCCTGATGAGCTGGTAGTATACGGCGGCATTGGCCAGGCAGCCCGTAACCCCGAGGCGCTCTGTAAAATTATTGAATTACTGTTGGAGCTTGATGAGCACCATTCCTTACTGGTACAATCGGGCAAGCCGGTGGGTATTATCCGCAGCCATCCCGAGGCACCAAGGGTATTGATCGCCAACAGCAACCTGGTACCCGCCTGGGCCAATTGGGAGCATTTTAACGAACTACGTGCTAAAGGCCTGATGATGTACGGGCAAATGACAGCCGGCAGCTGGATTTACATAGGTACACAAGGTATTTTACAGGGAACTTACGAAACCTTTGTGGAATGCGGTAACCAACATTTCGGTGGCGACCTTTCCGGTAAACTCATCGTAAGTGCCGGTTTAGGAGGTATGGGTGGCGCTCAGCCCCTGGCAGCCACTATGGCTGGCGGTGTGTTTTTAGGGGCCGATGTTGATGCCTCGCGTATACAAAAACGGGTAGATACACAGTATATCGACCGTATAACTGATTCATATACCGAAGCCATTGCCTGGATAAAGGAAGCCATCGCCAA
Organism: Mucilaginibacter aquaedulcis; assembly: GCF_030409325.1. Classification (GTDB taxonomy): domain Bacteria; phylum Bacteroidota; class Bacteroidia; order Sphingobacteriales; family Sphingobacteriaceae; genus Mucilaginibacter; species Mucilaginibacter aquaedulcis. Next base: position 5,899 of record NZ_JAUFPR010000007.1, on the reverse strand, counting down.
AAAGGAAACCCTCTCAGTAGGCCTGGTGAGCGATGCCGGTGATATGCTGCAACAGTTGCTGAATGATGGTATCATCCCCGATATTTTAACCGATCAAACATCGGCTCATGATCCGATTAATGGTTATGTTCCTAATGGTTTATCATTAACAGAAGCTGCCGAATTACGCAAAATCAACGCTGAAGAATATAAAAGGTTATCTCTTAAAAGTATGGCCCGGCATGTTAGCCTTATGTTGCAACTGCAACAGAAAGGTGCCATTACATTTGATTACGGGAATAACCTGCGCGAATTTGCCCGGCAGGGCGGTGAGTCGGATGCTTTTAAATTCCCCGGATTTACTCCTGCCTATATCCGCCCGTTGTTTTGTGAAGGAAAAGGGCCATTCAGGTGGGTAGCCTTATCGGGCGATCCGGAAGACATTTATACTACCGATAGGGCTTTAATGGAACTATTTCCTGAAGATAAGCCACTCATTAAATGGCTCAAAAACGCGCAGGAAAAAATAGCCTTTCAAGGATTACCTGCACGTATTTGCTGGCTGGGCATGGGCGACAGGGAGAAAGCCGGATTGCTGTTTAACGAACTGGTGAAAACCGGCAAAGTAAAAGGCCCTATTGTGATAGGTCGTGATCATTTAGATTGCGGCTCGGTAGCATCGCCCAACCGGGAAACAGAATCAATGAGGGATGGCTCGGATGCAGTTTCAGACTGGCCGCTGCTTAACCTGATGGCCAATGCTGCAGGGGGCGCCACCTGGATCTCGTTCCACCATGGTGGCGGCGTAGGCATGGGCTACTCACAGCATGCAGGCATGGTGGTTTTAGCTGATGGTTCCGAACGTGCTGAAACTTGCCTGAAACGGGTACTGCACAATGACCCTGCAATGGGAATCTTTCGCCATGCCGATGCCGGTTACGACAAGGCCCAGGAATGGGCAGATAGGTTTGGGTTGAAGGTGTAGAGCCCCACCCAACCCTCCCCGGAGCGGGAGGGTTTTAATAAGGTTGTTAATTAAATAAAGTTTTTGAAAGTCTCACCCTTTAGGGGGAGATTTAGAGGGGGCTTCAATATGAAAAAACTAATAGGTCCATTCACTCAAATATTACCGCTTACAGGGCTTGCGTTAAAAGGCGCATTAAAAGATGAGCAATTGCAGATCATCCAGCAGGGCGGGGTATTGGTGGAGGATGGACTGATCCTGGCGGTTGACGGATTTGAAAAATTAAGATCGGCCAACCCGCCGGCACAAATTGAAGAAGTTTCGGGTAGTAAAGTATTGCTGCCGGGATTTGTTGACTGCCACACACATATTTGTTTTGCAGGCAGCCGGGCCAATGATTATGCCCTGCGCACAGCGGGCAAAACTTACCTGGAAATTGCCAAAGCAGGTGGTGGTATCTGGGATTCGGTTAGCCAAACCCGTGCTGCCAATGAAGCAACATTGACAAACCTGTTGTTAAAACGTGTACAGCGGCATTTATCCGAAGGAGTTACTACTATTGAAGTTAAGAGCGGATACGGTTTAAGTATTGATGCCGAATTGAAGCAGTTAAAAGCAATCAAAGCTGCTGCCGATAAAACCCGTGCCAGCCTGATAGCTACCTGCCTGGCCGCGCACATATTGCCAAAGGATTTTGACGGCTCACATCAGGATTATCTGAAACATATTTTATATAACCTGCTGCCGCTTGTTAAGCAGCAGCAACTGGCAAAGCGGGTTGACATATTTATTGAGGAAGGTGCCTTTAACACAAGTGACGCACTTTATTACTTGAGCCGGGCCAAGCAACAGGGCTTTGAGGTAACCGTACATGCCGATCAATTTACTACCGGCGGCAGTGATGTTGCGATTAAGGCAAGGGCGGCATCAGCCGATCACCTGGAGGCCAGCACCGATTATGAGATCAGTATGCTTGCCAAATCTGATACGGTTGCTGTAACTTTGCCGGGCGCATCGTTGGGTTTGGGTATGCATTATGCCCCGGCCCGTAAACTGCTTGATGCCGGTGCCTGCGTGGCTATTGCCAGCGATTGGAACCCCGGTTCGGCGCCAATGGGCGATCTGCTGATGCAGGCTGCTGTAATAGGTGCTGCAGAAAAGCTATGCACTGCCGAAGTTTTTGCAGCATTAACTTTCCGGGCAGCATCGGCACTGAAACTAAATGACCGCGGTGTTTTAGCCGCGGGAAAGCTTGCTGATATGCAGGCCTACCCGTGTGATGATTACCGGGAAATACTATATCAGCAGGGAAAATTGAAACCGGATAGTGTGTGGACCGCTGATTAGAGATTTGAAAGCAAGGGACGGTGCGGTTCCCCTCTTGAGAGGGGTGGAGGGGTGTGTTTGTTGTACGCGAGGAATAACACACCCCTGCCATTTCACCATCCTGCGCTCCCCCTCTCAAGAGGGGAATTATAATAATAGATTTGCTTAAACTACTAAACCAATGAGCCAGAAACTAATAGAATGTGTGCCAAATTTTAGCGAAGGTGTAAACCTCGACATCATTAAACAGATCACCGATCAGGTAGAATCTGTAGAAGGTGTGCGATTGTTAAATGTTGACCCGGGTAAGGCAACCAACCGAACTGTGGTAACTTTTGTGGGCGAGCCCGATCGGGTTATTGAAGCTGCATTTCTGGTCATAAAAAAAGCTGGTGAACTCATTGATATGAGCAGGCAAAAAGGCGAGCATCCGCGGATGGGTGCAACCGATGTTTGTCCGCTGATACCTATTAGCAACATCAGCATGGAAGAAACCGCTGTTTATGCACAAAAATTAGCCAAACGGGTTGGTGAAGAATTACAGATTCCCGTTTATTTATATGAGCAGGCCCAGCCCAATAAAATTCGTAGTAACCTATCGGTGATCAGGGCAGGGGAATATGAAGGCTTTTTCAAGAAGATCAAACAACCAGAATGGGCACCCGATTTTGGCCCGGCTGAAAATGATGTAAAACGTGGTGCTACGGTAATTGGCGCGCGCGATTTCCTGGTGGCTTATAATGTGAATCTGAATACCACATCAACCCGCAGGGCTAATGCCATAGCTTTTGATGTACGCGAGGCTGGCCGAAAAATAACTGACGAAAGTGGAAAGCCTCAACATATCCCCGGCTCATTAAAAGCGGTAAAGGCTATTGGCTGGTATATTGAAGAGTACGGTATTGCTCAAATTTCTATGAACCTCACCAATATTGAGGTAACCCCGGTACACAAAGCTTTTGATGAAGTTTGCACCAAAGCCAGCAACCGTGGCATCCGGGTAACAGGTAGCGAACTGGTGGGATTAATCCCCTTAAAGGCCATGTTGGATGCCGGAATATATTTTCTGCGTAAACAACAGCGTTCGGTAGGGGTAAGCGAAAAGGAACTCATCAAAATAGCCATCAAATCAATGGGCTTGGATGAGCTTGGCCCTTTTATTCCTGAAGAACGTATTATTGAATATTCGTTAAAAGATAAGGCTGATAGTAAACTGGTGAGTATGAGTCTTGCCGCTTTTGCCGATGAAACAGCCAGTGAAAGTCCGGCTCCAGGCGGCGGTTCCATATCGGCTTATGTAGGTGCATTGGGTGCTTCACTGGCTGGAATGGTTGCTAACCTGAGTTCGCACAAAAAAGGGTGGGACAGCCGTTGGGAGGAGTTTAGCACCTGGGCCGAAAAGGCGCAGTTGTATAAACAGGAATTGATAAGTCTGGTTGATCTGGATACCACTGCGTTCAATAGTATTATGCAGGCATTTGCATTACCCAAATCAACAGATGAGGAAAAGACTGCACGCACTAAAGCCATTCAGGATGCTACCAAACAGGCAATAGAGATTCCATTTAAAGTAATGGAGGCCGCGCTAAATAGTATGGAGGTGATCAAAGCCATGGCGCTTACTGGTAATCCCAACTCTGTAACCGATGCCGGAGTAGCAGCACTTTGTGCCCGTACCGCAGTGCTGGGTGCTTTTATGAATGTAAAGATCAATGCTTCAGGTTATAAGGATAAAGATTTTGTGATCGATATTATTTATCGTGGCAACGAAATGGAACGTAAGGCCATTGCACTGGAGGGAGAGATTATTGAGTTGGTGAATGGCAAAATAGGGTTGTAAGCAAAATAGATTATGTTATTCTTCGCTGCTACTGGCCATGGCAATTAACAGGACAGACTTACGAAGTTTTTAAAACTTCGTAAGTGTTTAACAGCAAAAGCACTTTAAAGCCCTCTCCTTTTGAGAGGGTTGGGTGAGGCTCTCTTTCTTCGTCGTTCTTCCTCAATGACAGATTGGGAATTTACTCTTTCACATACAAAGGATAATCACTCTTCGCTTCTCGGCTTTTGTTCAAATCTATTTCACAGGTGATGAATTTTTCATTTTCAGAGGTAGTTCCTAACAGATTTCCTGTCATGGGTTCGGCGATGAAGCTGGTGCCTCCCCATTCAAAATCGTCATCACCCGTGCCAGATTTATTGGAACTTAAACAATAAGCGCCCGAAATTACTGCGAGTGTTTGCCCGCAGCGTGTCCAGTGGTTAATGGAACCTTCGCCGGTAGCGCGTGGGCATAATAGTAAGTCGATGCCTTGTTTGCCGTATTTGCGGGCGTATTCGTTAAACCACATTTCTGTGCAAAGCAATATGCCAATTTTAATGTCTCCTAAGTCTACAACATCAAAGGAAGGATTTGCCTCACGATCATACCAGCTTTCTTCCCAAAAGTGAGGTTCTTCAGGAAAAAATGCCTTGGTATGGATTTTTTGATGACCGATACCTTGCTGATAAACAAAAGCCGTATTAAAATATTGATCGCTCTCGATAACCGGTTTAGAATAAACAACATATTGTACCTCCAGATCTTCCACAGCAGCCATCCACTTTTCATGTTTCTGAACGCTATCAGCTTTTACGGCTTCGTTAACCGTTTTTGTTGATGCCACCCATTTGCAAAAAGGCATTTCGGGCAATAATAACAGATCGGTTTGGTTTTGGCTGAGGTGGGTCTTCAAACTTTTCCAGTCTTCTGCAAATTCAATTTCGTTATCGCTGAGTTGGCAAATGGTAATTTTCATGAGAGGAATTGTAAAGGATAAACGAAGATAGGCAACCTGTAAATAAAAAAGGCCAGTGCAAGCACCGGCCCTTTCACAAATATAGGTGGATGATTAAAATCGGTATCTTACGAACGCCTCCATGGCTTCATATTCGGCCAGTCCGAGGCGGTCATAGCGTTGGGCGGTGTCGCGGGTGCGGTCTTCGGCACGTACCCAGAACTCACGGGCATCATCACCCGGGAACACCGGACGATCCTTCTGCGACTGGTGCTTGAAGATCGCGTTACGCTTGCGGATCACTTCCTGAGGTGAAAGCGGCACCGCCATCTCGATCTCGAATGGCTCAAACTCCTGCCATGCACCGCGGTACATCCACAGCCAGCAGTCGTCTACCCAGGCTTCTGTGCCTTTCAGGCGTTTCAATGCCGCCAGGATAATGTTGAAACATACCAAATGCGTTCCGTTCGGGTCGGCAAAGTCACCGGCAGCGAAGATCTGCTGTGGTTTTACTTTTTGCAGCAGGTCGATGGTCAGCTGGATATCCGCCTCGCCTGCCGTGTTCTTCTTGGTCTTGCCGGTTTCGTAAAACGGCAGGGCCATAAAGTGGATATGGTCGTCAGGTAAACCCGCATACCTCGCGCCGGAGATGGCTTCCGTTTTGCGGATAAAACCCTTCACGTTGCGGATCTCCTGGGTATCGATCTGGTTAGGTTGTTTCTGCGGGAAAAAGGCACGCATCTCTTCATACAGGTTTTGCAGGTGGTTACTGTCCTCGCCAATGCTGTTGGTAAAGTCGATGGCAAACTCCATGTAGCGCAGTACGTCATCATCCCATACGGCGGTATTGCCC
>NZ_JAUFPR010000006.1 GCF_030409325.1 Mucilaginibacter aquaedulcis | reverse complement strand
TAAGATTGGGCACCGACCTACTCTCCCACGTTTTACCGCAGTACCATCGGCTCTGGCGGGCTTGACTTCTCTGTTCGGAATGGGAAGAGGTAGACACCGCCGATATAGGCACCTGAATATTTTTATAGTTTGTTATTGGAGTATGGATTTGGGGAGCATGGAATAAAGACTTTTTCTCCTTACTCTTTGTTCCACTCATCTTTTGTCCTCAACAAACAATGACATATTATTGAAAGAAGTGATTGATTTTGAGAAAACAACAGTATTGTATTGTTCGGGTTGTACGTTTAACGTTAAACGTCTTACGTACAACCCATTATTACCTGCTATGAGAAAGCTTCGGGCAATTAGTATTACTCGGCTTTGATGTCACCACCTTTAGACCTGTAACCTATCAACGTAGTAGTCTGCTACGACCCTCAATGGAAGTCTCATCTTGTGGCTAGTTTCGCACTTAGATGCTTTCAGCGCTTATCTATTCCCAACGTAGCTACTCTGCAATACAGCTGGCGCCATAACAGATTCACCAGAGGTTAGTCCAACCCGGTCCTCTCGTACTAAGGTCAGCCCCACTCAAACTTCCTGCGCCCACAACAGATAGGGACCGAACTGTCTCGCGACGTTCTGAACCCAGCTCGCGTGCCACTTTAATGAGCGAACAGCTCAACCCTTGGGACCTTCTCCAGCCCCAGGATGTGACGAGCCGACATCGAGGTGCCAAACCTCCCCGTCGATATGAGCTCTTGGGGGAGATCAGCCTGTTATCCCCAGCGTACCTTTTATCCTTTGAGCGATGGCCCTTCCATGCAGAACCACCGGATCACTATATCCGTCTTTCGACCCAGCTCGACTTGTCTGTCTCACTGTCAAGCAAGCTTATGCTATTGCACTCCACGTACGGTTACCAAGCGTACTGAGCTTACCTTTGAAAGCCTCCGTTACCTTTTTGGAGGCGACCACCCCAGTCAAACTACCCGCCAAACAATGTCCTCGATCTTATCGAGTTAGACACCAAATACAGAAAGGGTGGTATTTCAACGTTGACTAACCAACTCCTAGCGAAGCTGGATCACAGTCTCCCACCTATCCTACACATCCTGTATCCGATATCAATGTTAAGTTGTAGTGAAGGTGCATGGGGTCTTTCCGTCCCGTTGCGGGTAACCGGCGTCTTCACCGATACCACAATTTCACCGAGCTCATGGCTGAGACAGCGCCCAGATCGTTACACCATTCGTGCAGGTCGGAACTTACCCGACAAGGAATTTCGCTACCTTAGGACCGTTATAGTTACGGCCGCCGTTTACCGGGGCTTCGATTCAATGCTTCGCCTTGCGACTAACATCCCCTCTTAACCTTCCGGCACCGGGCAGGTGTCAGGCCTTATACGTCATCTTTCGATTTTGCAAAGCCATGTGTTTTTGTTAAACAGTCGCCTGGGCCTTTTCACTGCGGCTGACATTGCTGCCAGCGCCCCTTCTCCCGAAGTTACAGGGCCATTTTGCCGAGTTCCTTAGCCATGATTCACTCGAGCACCTTAGGATTCTCTCCTCGACTACCTGTGTCGGTTTACGGTACGGGTTTTTATAACCTGAAGCTTAGCGGGTTTTCTTGGAAGTCTGATTACCTGAACTATCACCTTGTCCGAAGATTCGGTGTACTATCAGCTTTCAGCATCATCAGCGTACTTAACTACTGTTGATATACCTACGGCCTTTAACGAACTATTCCGTCAGTTCGCGTCAGTGTCACTACTCCGTCACCGCATCGCAGTTATAAAAAGTACTGGAATATTAACCAGTTGTCCATCGGCTACGCCCTTCGGCTTCACCTTAGGCCCCGACTAACCCTGATCCGATTAGCGTTGATCAGGAAACCTTAGTCTTTCGGTGGGCGGGTTTCTCTCCCGCCTTATCGTTACTTATGCCTACATTTGCTTTTCTATATCCTCCACAGTCAGTTGTCCTTCCTGCTTCGCCGGAACATAGAATGCTCCCCTACCAGATGCATTACTGCAAATCCATAGCTTCGGTATACTGCTTGATGCCCGTTTATTATCCATGCCCGATCGCTCGACTAGTGAGCTGTTACGCACTCTTTAAATGAATGGCTGCTTCCAAGCCAACATCCTAGCTGTCTGTGCAATCGGACCTCGTTAGTTCAACTTAGCAATAATTTGGGGACCTTAGCTGATGGTCTGGGTTCTTTCCCTCTCGGCCATGGACCTTAGCACCCATAGCCTCACTCCAGCGTATATTATAAAGCATTCGGAGTTTATCTGGATTTGGTAGGATTTGACTCCCCCGCACCCAATTAGTAGCTCTACCTCTTTATAACTCAACCGCCAGGCTGTTCCTAAAAACATTTCGGGGAGTACGAGCTATTTCCCAGTTTGATTAGCCTTTCACCCCTACCCACAAGTCATCCGGAAACTTTTCAACGTTTATCGGTTCGGTCCTCCAGTACCTGTTACGGCACCTTCAACCTGCCCATGGGTAGATCACAAGGTTTCGCGTCTACCTCCCCTGACTATACGCCCTATTCAGACTCGCTTTCGCTTCGGATCCGTGTCTTAAACACTTAACCTTGCCAGGGAAGAGTAACTCGTAGGCTCATTATGCAAAAGGCACGCCGTCACACATTACTGTGCTCCGACCGCTTGTAAGTACACGGTTTCAGGTTCTATTTCACTCCCCTGTTCGGGGTTCTTTTCACCTTTCCCTCACGGTACTGGTTCACTATCGGTCTCTCAGGAGTATTTAGCCTTACCGGATGGTGCCGGCAAATTCCCACAAGGCGTCTCCGACCTCGCGGTACTCAGGATACCACTATCCCATCATTCATTACCCGTACGCAGCTCTCATGCTCTATGGCCGGGTTTCCCACCCCGTTCCGGTTTTGTCTGATTTTCATGTTGTGGTCCTACAACCCCCATGCTGCCGTAACAGCATAGGTTTGGGCTTCTTCCATTTCGCTCGCCACTACTCTGGAAATCATTATTATTTTCTCTTCCTCTGCTTACTTAGATGTTTCAGTTCAGCAGGTTCGCGCTTTTATGCGACTAGTCTTCAACTAGCCAGGTTTCCCCATTCAGAAATCTACGGATCAATTCATATTTGCTGATCCCCGTAGCTTATCGCAGCTTATCACGTCTTTCATCGCCTCTGAGAGCCAAGGCATCCCCCGTGTACCCTTTCTTACTTTCTTCTACTATACCGCCTTTTGCTCGGTATGTATGCTTTTGATTCTTGTTGTAATTCGGATTAACGATTTTCAGATCAAGGATCAAGGACCGAAGTCTTTTTTCCTTTCTCTTTCTATCTTTGATCCAAAGTCTACAACAGTCCTCTATACTGTTGTCTTCTCTTTTTCAATTACTTCTTCCAATATGTCAAAGAACTTTACCCTATGCCCGGCAAACGACCGCGCAACTTGCATGATATCCTATCCCTTTCAGGAAACGGAGGGTGTGGTGGAGAATAACGGATTCGAACCGTTGACCCCCTGCGTGCAAGGCAGGTGCTCTAGCCAGCTGAGCTAATCCCCCTTAAGATGATCGTTAGTGAGTGGTTGATTTGGTGAGTGGTTATTAACTACTCTCTATTCTCCATTCCCTGTTTTACCGCGGCTGCGCCGCTTGTAGTCCCGAGCAGATTTGAACTGCTGACCCCTACATTATCAGTGTAGTGCTCTAACCAAGCTGAGCTACAGGACTGGGTTGATTTCGGATCTCAGACTTACGATTTTAGATTTTCCTCATCAATTCGTAAATCGTCAATCGTAATCGCTTACAATCTCGTACCATCAGATGATCCGAGCCACACAGATGGCTTCATCTTTTGGGTTTCCTTTTGTTTTTTTATTTAAGAAATAATCATGTAGGTAACACTGTCATAAGCTTTGCTTTGATACTGCTCCAGAAAGGAGGTATTCCAGCCACACCTTCCGGTACGGCTACCTTGTTACGACTTAGCCCCAGTTACCGACTTTACCCTAGGACGCTCCTTGCGGTTACGCACTTCAGGCACTTCCAGCTTCCATGGCTTGACGGGCGGTGTGTACAAGGCCCGGGAACGTATTCACCGCGTCATTGCTGATACGCGATTACTAGCGAATCCAACTTCACGGGGTCGAGTTGCAGACCCCGATCCGAACTGTGAATGGCTTTATGAGATTGGCATCCTGTTGCCAGGTAGCTGCCCTCTGTACCATCCATTGTAGCACGTGTGTAGCCCCGGACGTAAGGGCCATGATGACTTGACGTCGTCCCCTCCTTCCTCTCTATTTGCATAGGCAGTCTGTTTAGAGTCCCCACCTTGACGTGCTGGCAACTAAACATAGGGGTTGCGCTCGTTGCGGGACTTAACCCAACACCTCACGGCACGAGCTGACGACAGCCATGCAGCACCTAGTTTCGTGTTCCGAAGAACTGTGACGTCTCTGTCACATTCACTAACTTTCAAGCCCGGGTAAGGTTCCTCGCGTATCATCGAATTAAACCACATGCTCCTCCGCTTGTGCGGGCCCCCGTCAATTCCTTTGAGTTTCACCCTTGCGGGCGTACTCCCCAGGTGGAATACTTAACGCTTTCGCTTAGACGCTGACCGTATATCGCCAACATCGAGTATTCATCGTTTAGGGCGTGGACTACCAGGGTATCTAATCCTGTTTGATCCCCACGCTTTCGTGCCTCAGTGTCAATCAAACCATAGTAAGCTGCCTTCGCAATTGGTGTTCTGTGACATATCTATGCATTTCACCGCTACTTGTCACATTCCGCCTACCTCTAGTTCATTCAAGTTCATCAGTATCAAAGGCACTGCGACAGTTAAGCTGCCGTCTTTCACCCCTGACTTAATGAACCACCTACGCACCCTTTAAACCCAATAAATCCGGATAACGCTTGGATCCTCCGTATTACCGCGGCTGCTGGCACGGAGTTAGCCGATCCTTATTCTTACTGTACATTCAGCTTCTCACACGTGAAAAGGTTTATTCCAGTACAAAAGCAGTTTACAACCCGTAGGGCCGTCTTCCTGCACGCGGCATGGCTGGTTCAGGCTTCCGCCCATTGACCAATATTCCTTACTGCTGCCTCCCGTAGGAGTCTGGTCCGTGTCTCAGTACCAGTGTGGGGGGTCATCCTCTCAGATCCCCTAAACATCGTAGCCTTGGTAAGCCGTTACCTTACCAACTAGCTAATGTTCCGCATGCCCATCTTCGTCCTATAAATATTTGATTACCTAATGATGCCACCAGATAATGTTATGCGGTCTTAATCTCTCTTTCGAGAGGCTATCCCCCTGACGAAGGTAGGTTACATACGTGTTACGCACCCGTGCGCCACTCTCATGGAAAGCAAGCTCTCCAATCCCGTCCGACTTGCATGTATTAGGCCTGCCGCTAGCGTTCATCCTGAGCCAGGATCAAACTCTCCATTGTAAAATGTTTTGTTTGTCTCTGACCCTATTATTAATAATAGAATCTGT
>NZ_JAUFPR010000005.1 GCF_030409325.1 Mucilaginibacter aquaedulcis | reverse complement strand
TCATGACCCTGGTCAACCAGTCGGATAAAAGTACCGCCCATCGAGATCACATCATCATCCGGGTGCGGTGAAAAGATGATGGAACGTTTTTTGGCCGGCAATGCCCTTTCCGGACGCTGCGAATCATCGGCATCGGGTTTGCCGCCCGGCCAGCCCGTGATGGTATGCTGGATCTGGTTAAAGATATCGATGTTGATATTGTATACCGGCCCCTGTTCTACGGCTAACTGTGCCATACCGTGGTTGTTGTAATCTTCCTCGGTGAGTTTCAGTACCGGTTTGCCGATGGTATCGGCCAGCCAGATCACGGCTTTCTTTTTCAGTACCTTATCATCCCAGGAGCAGTCTTTTACTAACCATGGGGTATCAAAGCGGGTGAGTTCGGATGCCGCGGCTTCGTCCAGTACAAACTCCACACTATCCGATAGCTGCAGGTAAGTGGCCGGTACCTCGCCCGATATTTCACCCTCTACGGCTTTCTTGATGATGGGGGCCTTCTTTTTGCTCCAGGCCATCAGGATGATCTCCCGGGCCTTGAAGATGGTACCGATACCCATGGTGATGGCCTTGGTGGGTACATTGGCCTTGCCGCCAAAATCACGCGAGGCATCATTACGGGTCAGGTCATCCAAAGTGACCAGCCTGGTTCCGGAGTTGGGGGCCGAGCCCGGCTCGTTGAAGCCGATGTGGCCCGTACGGCCGATCCCCAGGATCTGCAGGTCGAGCCCGCCCAGTTCCTCGATCTGGTGTTCGTAGTTCAGGCAGAACGCTGCCACGGCATCCTGGTCAAGCGTGCCATCGGGTATATGTACATTGGCCTTATCGATATCTACATGGCTGAACAGGTTCTCGTACATGAAGGTTACGTAGCTCTGGGCTGCATCGGGTTTCATGGGGTAGTACTCGTCCAGGTTGAAAGTGATCACGTTGCTGAAAGACAGCCCTTCTTCACGGTGCAAACGAACCAGTTCGGCATATACACCGATGGGGGTTACGCCTGTTGCCAAACCCAGCACGGCCTTTTCGCCTTTGCTTTGTTTGCCGCGGATCAGTGCCGCTATCCGTTGTGCTACCGCTAATGACGCTTCCTGCTGGGTGCTGTATACGCTTACCGGCAGCTTCTCGTACCGGGTCTCTTCCAATAAATTTAATCGGGCCAT
>NZ_JAUFPR010000004.1 GCF_030409325.1 Mucilaginibacter aquaedulcis | reverse complement strand
TTTTTCTTCCTTCGTTTCGGGAGTGCAAAGGTAAAAACCTTTTCCTATTTTCCAAAACTTATTTTTTTTATTTTTCTTTCGAATTTTTATAAGTTTCAGAACCCTCTACACTCAGACTTGCGCCCTCCGTAGCGGGCTGCAAAAGTGCAAATCTTATTCTGATTTATCAAGCGAAATTTTCACTTTTTTAAACCTTTTTTCAATCTGCCAATCTTCAAAAAACAACGCCCTTTTTATTTGAGCGGCCACAAATGTACACACAAAACCTGTTACGCACCAAGAGAAATTTTCAATTAATTAAAACAATTTTGCAACTCACTGTAAACTAACCTTAAACTTAAGTCCCGAAGCCAGCTATATCTTATAAATGATAGCATTCTTCTAATTTGTATATTTGAAAAGTATATGAATAAAACCACATTTCCTGAAAACTTCCTGGCTTCATTAAGCGCAGAAACCGGCTTTGATGAGCAAAATTTCATCAAAGCTCATCAATTTTCGGATGCCCCTACCTCTATAAGGTTGAATCCTTTTAAGCCATCGGCACAAAAAACAGATGGGCAGGTACCCTGGTGCGCCGATGGTTTTTATTTAAATGAGCGCCCGTCGTTCACTTTTGATCCGCTTTTTCATGCCGGATGCTATTATGTTCAGGAAGCTTCATCGATGTTTATTGATCATATTGTAAAACATATCAGGCAAAACAAAGCAGAATATGTAAAGGTGCTTGACCTTTGTGCTGCTCCAGGCGGTAAAAGCACGCTGCTAAATTCGGCCATCGGGCCCGATGATCTGTTGGTGGCCAATGAAATTATTAAAACCCGTGTACCGATATTAACAGATAACCTAACACGCTGGGGACAGGCCAATGTAATAGTAAGTAATAACGACCCAAGAGATATAGGTCGATTGAAAAGCTTCTTTGATATTATATTGGTTGACGCTCCTTGTTCCGGATCAGGTATGTTTCGTAAAGATCCGCAGGCTATGAATGAATGGTCAGAAGATAACGTGAACCTGTGCCACCAGCGGCAGGAGCGCATATTGGCCGACATACTGCCCGCCCTTACCGAGGATGGCTACCTTATATATAGTACCTGCTCTTACTCGCATCAGGAAAACGAAGATATATTGGATTGGCTTTGCCAGGAGTTTGAGCTCGAAAGTATACGTATACCTATAAATAAGGATTGGGGTATTGTAGAAAGCCAGTCGGCACAGCAAAAAGCATGGGGCTACCGCTTTTATCCAGGACAGGTAAAGGGTGAGGGCTTGTTTGCCGCCTGCCTGCAAAAGAAAAACAATACCGGCGAGTTGGGTAACTTTAAAAATAACATGTCGCAAAAAATAAGCAGCCGCGAAATTGATCAGGTAAAAACCTATATCAACGATCCGGATAGCTTTTATTATTTTACGGTAAACGACGAATGGCTGGCTATTAACCGTAAGCATAAAGAAAGTCTCAATATTTTACAGCGGCATTTATACCTGAAAAAATCAGGAGTGAGGATCGGTAAGCTGATGGGAAAAGATCTGATACCCGATCATGAACTGGCCTTAAGCTCTATTATTAATAAGGATGCGGTTTTGCAAACCCCGCTAAATCACGATCAGGCCATACAATATCTTCGTCGTGATAACATCGACCTTAACCCTACAGAAAAAGGATGGAGTTTGATGACCTTTGAAGGGCATGCATTGGGTTGGGCTAAATTATTGCCCAATCGTATCAATAACTATTATCCGAAAGAGATCAGAATTCTAAACCAGGAAGCGCCCCAGTCCCCTAAAGGGGGAGTTATTAGTTAGATGGTACAAAAAGAGACACATTAGATGTGTCTTTACATAAAAAACCTTTCAAATCAGAAACTCCCCCTTTAGGGGGTTGGGGGCTAATAATCTCCGATGGATAACAGCACCAGTGTACAGGCATATTCTGTTTCGATTCCATTTTCGTTGGCCATACGGCGTAACTCCGAGTTTTCAGTTCCGGGATTAAATATGATACGCTTTGGGTGTGTGTTCAATATATAATCATACAGTGGCGGTTGGTTTTGCGGGCCAACATATAAGGTTACTGTATCAATATCATTGTGGATAGTTTCGGGCTTCTCAATGGGCACTCCTGCTACTTCGCCTGTTTTAATTCCTACGTTTACTATAGTGTGTCCTTTACTTACCAGCCTGTTGGCGGCCAGGTAAGCATATCTGCTGGCATCGGGCGTAGCGCCTAACACCAATGTTTTTTTGTCAGCCATATTATTAAGGCGGATTTGCACCGGTTGATTTGCGAAATCCTGATTATTAGCCATTAATTATTCTGTTCAATAATGCTATCTGGGCCGAGTGGTATATATGGTGCTGTATCAATCCGTTGATCAGTTCTTCATAAGTTACACCGGTTCCCAGTTCGCGGTTACGTTCATCATTAATTGGCAAGCTCCATTGATCCTCCGGAAATTTTTGGATGATGCCTATCAAATTTACATTAACCAGTTTCAAATCTTCAACATAATTCTGCCATTTTTGTTCGTCGGGCGTACCGATAGGGGGCCAGTCACCGCTGGTTGGTAAGCCCGATGGCAAGCCGTTCATCCTGTCCATCACTTCTTCCGTCCACGCTACCATATGTAAAACTATAGCTGCTATATTATGTACCGATCCTGGTGGTTTTTCGTAGGCTGCCTCAAAGCTGATACCTTCTATTATAGTATATACTGGAAACCCATACCAGGGATCGCCAGATAATACGTTGGTTAATTGTGATGAAAGTTTTTCAGAAATGCTCATGATAATATTTTTAAAGTTGCCAGCGCGCAGTTGATACCATCAATTGCAGCAGAAATAATGCCACCCGCATAACCAGCACCTTCTCCGCATGGGAATAATCCCTGAACCTGTGGATGCTGCAACGTTTCCTTATCACGCGGAACTTTTACCGGCGATGAAGTTCGCGACTCTACACCTACCAATATGGCTTCGTTAGTATAATAGCCTTTCATCTTTTTGCCGAAGGCCGGTAATGCTTTTTGCAGTCGTTTATGGATCCACTGTGGCAGTACCTCTTTTAGCTCAATGCTTTTGGTGCCGGGCAAATAAGAGTTTACCGGCAGATCATTTGACAATCGCCCTTCTACAAAATCAACCATACGCTGGCCAGGGGCTACCAGGCTACCGCCTCCTGCAATATACGCAGCATGTTCTATCTGTTGTTGAAAATGTAGCATCTTAAACGGATCGCTGTCATCACCTTCAACATCCTCCATATTGATCTGTACTACCGTACCTGAGTTGGCAAATGGATTATTACGTTTAGACGGGCTCCAGCCGTTTACCACAATTTCATTGGCCTCTGTTGCGCAGGGAGCAATGATACCACCCGGGCACATGCAAAAAGAAAACACACCACGATCATCTACCTGTTCAACAAGGTTATAATACGATGGAGGCAGATCGGGACCGCGGTATTCGCAATGGTACTGTGCACGGTCAATAATTTCCTGCGGATGCTCAATCCTTACACCCAAAGCAAAAGGTTTAGCTTCTATCAGGATATTTTGATGATGCAGCATTTCAAAAACATCACGTGCGGAATGGCCTGTGGCCAGGATCACCGCATCGGATGTTAGCTTTTCACCGTTGGCCAGTTTTACACCTTTTATTTTACCAAACTCAACCAGCAGAGCGGTTACCTTGGTATCAAACAATATTTCGCCGCCGGCATTTAATATGGTTTCGCGCATGGCAGTGATGATCTGCGGTAATTTATTGGTACCGATATGCGGACGCGCATCTACCAAAATATTTTCATCTGCCCCGTGGGCCACAAACATTTTTAGCACCTGGTTTACATCACCACGTTTGGTTGAGCGCGTGTAAAGCTTACCATCCGAATAAGTTCCGGCCCCACCTTCTCCAAAACAATAGTTTGATTCGGGGTTTACCAGACCTTGTTTATTGATATTGGCCAAATCACGGCGCCGTTGTTTCACATCTTTACCCCGCTCAATAATAACCGGTTTTAATCCTGATTGAATACACTGTAATGCAGCGAACAAACCAGCAGGGCCCGCACCTACTATAATAACAGGTCGGCCAAATTGTACATCAGGATAATTAATGGTAAATATTTCGGGCTGATAAACCTCATTTAAAAACACCTTTACCTGCATACGGTACACCACCTTGCGGCCGCGGGCATCAATGGAGCGCTTTAAAACTTTTACTGCCGATATATTTTTAGGCTGGATATTCAGGGAAGCCGCCGCTAAGCGGGTTATTACGGTTTCATCTTCCTGCTGCCCGGTGGGGCAAACTATTTCTACTTCTTTGATCATACATGCGGCCGAGTTTTTATCCCGGATTAGTACAAAGGTAAGAAAAATCGCACTTCAAAATCATATAAGCAGAGTTAACTCACCCCGTCATCGTTGTGCTCGACAACCCTCTCTGCTTCGCAAAGAGGGAAATAAAATAAGGAACTATAACAAACTTTTCCTCACTCCCTCTTTCCGGCGAAGCCGAAGAGAGGGATAGCGAGCGCAGCGATGTAAGAGTGAGTAAAACCGTCCGTACGTGCACATTGACCGTCCGCTATCGAACAGTTTTAAAAGGCCATATAAAATTATTTTATTGAAAATCAAATACTTATAAAATGGCACCTGTATTGGCATAGACACAGTATAAAAATACAACACAAAATGAATATCGCTGAAGACCGCTTAATGACCCTTTGGGAAGGATGTTTAAAAAACGACCGTAAGCAACAGGAACAACTATACAGATTATTGGCACCCAGAATGCTGGCTGTATGCATGCGTTATGCAACCGATAAAGACGAAGCACAGGATATACTGCAGGAAGGTTTTATAAAAATGTTCAGGAACATGAACAACTACCGGGGCGATGGCAGCCTGGAAGGCTGGATCCGTCGTATCATGGTACATTGTGCCATATCACGCTACCGCAAATTAAAGCCAATGATGCTGGTTGATGATTTTGCGGCTGAAAGTAATATGCCTATCAGCAAATCATATAACGAAAACGGACTGGAAGCAAAAGACCTGATGAAACTGGTACAAAAGCTGCCTAAAACTTACCGTTCTGTATTTAGCATGTATGCCATTGAAGGGTACTCACACCAGGAAATAGGTAACTCCTTAGGCATGACTGAACTACTTTCACGCACCACACTATATCGTGCCCGTAACGTACTGAAAGAAATGATAACCAAACTCACCTCCCGCGAACAACATTGTATGGCAGGGTAATCCTTACCCTACTTGTTGTTCTTCTTCAAGTCCTCCCCTCGAAAGATTACTAAATACGCAAAGTTCAGGCACTCATAGCCTGAACCACGAAGCGGCAGGAGGCCACGCTTATTTTTTTAAGTGTTCTCTAATATTCCTGATAGCTTAAATGTTTTAATTATCTTTATAGACGTGTATATTGCCATGTTGTCACTAACCGCAATCGGTTGTAACAACGGTACGCAATTTGTAATCTAACAGAAAAATCACATCTCAAAAAAACATAATTAAATGAAAAAGCTATTATCTGTAATATTAATAATAACAGCCGCCATGTCGTTAAGCTCATGCAGCTATAACAGCATGGTTAAAATGGACGAGAACATTAAAACCAAGTGGGCAGCTGTGCAAAGCCAGTATCAACGCCGCAGCGATCTGATACCTAACCTGGTAAATACAGTGAAAGGTGCTGCTAATTTTGAAAAAAGCACCTTAACCGCAGTTGTTGAGGCACGTGCCAAAGCCACTTCGGTACAGGTTGACCCTACTAAGCTAACCCCCGAATCTATCAAGGCATTCCAATCTGCTCAGGGCGAATTAAGTTCGGCATTAGGAAGGTTATTGGTGGTAACAGAAAATTACCCTAATTTAAAAACCAACGAAAACTTCCTGGGCTTGCAAGCTCAAATAGAAGGTACCGAAAACCGCATACAGGTATCCCGCCAGGATTTTAATACCGCCGTTCAGGAATTTAATACCACCATTCGCTCGTTCCCGGCTAATATAACCGCTAAAATGTTTGGCTTTAGTGAAAAAGGCTATTTCACTGCCGAGCCAGGAGCTGATAAAGCACCAAAGGTTCAGTTTTAATGAATGATTAGTGAATGTTGAATTATCGAAGTTACAGGTCATCGGATCTGCGGACTTGATAATTCAATATTTAAAAACTCACTAAATCGATAATTCACTAAATCATCAACAAAAAACATGGCAGTATTTAACGAAGAAGAGCAGCAGCGAATCCGCAAAGCTATTGAAGAGGCGGAGAACAGGAGTTCGGGCGAGATTCGTGTGTGCATTGAAAAAAAGTGCAGCGAAGATGTGCTTGACCGCGCCGCGAAGTACTTTTTTCAGCTTAATATGCAAAAAACCAAGCTGCGTCACGGTGTACTTATTTATGTAGCCACCGTTGACCGTAAGTTTGCCATCATAGGCGATGCCGGTATAAACCAGGTTGTTCCACCCAATTTTTGGGACAGCACCAAAGAGGATATGATGCAGCATTTTAAATATGGTGATATTGTAGAAGGCATCATTACCGGCCTTAAAATAGCGGGAGAACAGCTGCAAAAATATTTCCCTCATAACAAGGGCGACATTAATGAGTTGCCCGATGACATTGCCTTCATGGATGGCGATTAACACTTAAACTCATGTTCAAAAAAATCATATTGTTCTTTAGCCTGTTGCTAAGCACCTTTATAGCTTTGGCGCAGGATTTTCCCGAGCGCTCAACTACACTCGTAACAGATTATACCAACACTCTGTCTGCAGACGATAAGCAAAAACTCGAAAATAAACTCGTTGCCTTTAATGACTCAACCAGTACGCAGATTGCTGTGGTGATCCTGAAATCGGTGGGTAGTTACGATATTAATGCCTACGGTGTTGCGCTGTTACGTAAATGGGGTATTGGCCAAAAAGATAAAAACAATGGAATTTTGGTGCTGGTTGCCGTTGGCGACCGCAAAGTATCCATCCAAACCGGATACGGAGCCGAAGGTGCTTTACCTGATATTATAACCCAGGAGATTATCCAGAACGATATAAAACCACGTTTTAAACAGGGTGATTATTATGGCGGCCTTGATGCAGCTACCAGCAGCATCATCAAATACACCAAAGGCGAATATAAAGCCGATAAAAAGCAGTCAAAAGCCAATAAAGGTGGCGGCAGCGCTTTTATATTGATTATCATTGTGATTGTGATACTCATCATTGTGTTTCGTAACCGCGGAGGCGGTGGTGGCGGAAGGCAAATCATTGGTGGCAGGGGTGGTGCCAGCCCGTTCTGGTGGTTTTTAGCGGGCAATATGCTTGGCGGAAGCGGCAGGAGCGGCGGCTCTGACTGGGGAGGTTTCTCCGGAGGGGGCGGCGATAGTGGCGGTGGCGGCTTCGGAGGATTTGGCGGAGGCAGCGGCGGCGGCGGCGGTTCAAGCGGCAGCTGGTAAACATTGCAATTAGTGGATTATTGATTGTTTATTGAGCCATCATGATTTATAAAATCAATAATTCATTCAATTGGTCTTCTTTCCAATCAATAATTCACTTAATAGATAATTCAATAATTATTATACATGGATCTCACCTGGAAATTACTTTCATCACATTATATACACAAAGGCCCATGGGCTACTTTACGCATTGATAAATGTGAAATGCCCGACGGCCGCATTGTAAATGACTATTACGTATTAGAATATAGCAATTGGGTTAATGCCGTAGCTATAACCGAAGATAATAAGGTATTAATGGTACGCCAATACCGCCATGCTGCAGGTATTGTTTCGCTGGAAATACCCGGAGGTGTAATTGATGGTGATGAATCGCCAGTAGAGGGCCTGCGTCGTGAGCTGCTCGAAGAAACCGGCTACCAATTTGATGATTTTGAACTGATCTGTACAGTTTACGGCAATCCTTCAACTGCAAACAACAAAACATTTACCTACCTGGCTAAAGGCGGTAAAAAAGTGCAGGGCCAGGCACTTGATGATCACGAAGAACTGATTGTTGAAGAATATACTATAGATGAGGTAAAGCAGTTACTGCTTGAAAATAAGATAGTACAAGCCATGCACTGCGCAGGCTTATTTTATGGTATGGTAAAGCTCGGAGTATTATAATTTAAAAAAATTGCTGTAGTTACATTTTGAACATAACCTCTGATGTGAAGTATCGAATTTCTTCTTTGATGCCGCTTATATCTCTGTTTATCGGGCTATAATAAGGAGCGATTTGCCCATCAACCCTGATTCTCAATTTTATTTCATTATTTAAACCGGACAATTCAAATGTATCATTATCTACCCATTTTGCAGATTCTAGTAATCGCGTATAGAAAAACCATCCCGGATGAGTTTTAAACAATATCTGTTCTGTAACTACTACACCTTTTTTATCCAAAAAACTGATTTTTATTTCTGTATAATCAAAAAGGAAGTTGGCCATTACAACAGCTTTGATGGTTTTGGTTTTATTATACTTAGCTCCTTTAAATAACTCCTTGCTTAACTTAAAACCATTATTTAATATTTCTTGGTAACCAAAATCTAACTGACCTAAATTAAAATTTAACTTCTCATACAGAGCAGTTAAACATTTATACACACATTCTGATAATAGCTTAACTTTCCCTAAAAAATCCTGTTTACTAAATTTATTAAAAGGGAACGTTTCTTTTATGGTATGAATACTGTTAAAAGATGATATATCTATTTCATCGGGATGACGAGAAAACTCTACCACAATTTTACTCACCTTATTCACTGCAATCTCAGGGAGGTGAAAGGTAAACAAATTACCCACGAAAACGCCATACCTTGTAAAATCCTCATATTTTGCGATCCCCGAGTTATTTACTCTAATATCAATCCAAAGTCTTTTTGCTTTCATAAATCAGTAAACTACTCCGGGCAATTATCTTTTCGGCGGGTATCTACAATATAAATGATCTTCCAGCCATCTTTAGTTTTCATCAGCTGAAATACATCTACACCGCAATGGCTAAAAGTTTTATCGAGGTAAAACTTGTATGGAGCCCAAACACTGGATAAAGGGCCATCAATCTTAATATCTTTAAAAATAACCTGCTCATCCCACACACCTTTATGCGGTGTACCCACCGCTTTTATAAAATCATCGGCATTTTCAGTTTCCAAAGCTACTGAGCCATCCTTTTTATTGGCTACACCCTGAAAAGCGATCCCTTTGGCAAAAGTGCTTCGCAATAAAGTGCTATCGCCCTTGCGCATGGCATCAAACATGGTATTGATGGTTTGTTTGATAGCATCCTGATCGGTTTGCTGAGCATAACCCCTAACAGACAGGATCATGATAACGATTAGTGTGATCAATTTTTTCATAAAGATTACTGACTTACTAATATAATTAATCGCCGATAATGTTTACCTGCCAATATCACCTTAGTTTAAGATTGTGCCAACACCCCCCAGATCTTAACTGCTTCCACCGCCTCTTTCACATCGTGCACCCGTAATATATTTGCGCCCTTCATCAAGCTTATGGTATTCAAAACAGTGGTACCGTTCAGCGCTTCCGCTGCAGTGTTCTCCAGCAAACCGTATATCATTTTTTTACGGGATATACCTGCCAGTACGGGTAAGCCCAATACCTGAAAATCCTGCAAACGGTTCATCAAGGCATAATTATGCTCTTGTTTTTTGGCAAACCCAAAACCGGGATCAATAATTACATCGTGAACACCCAACTGTTTCAACTGTTGATAGCGGGATGCCAAATGATCATACACATCCAAAAACACATTATCATACTGCGCAAGCTGTGTCATAGTTTGAGGTGTGCCCTTCATATGCATTAATATATAGGGAATTTGCAAACGGGCTACCGTAGCGAACATATCGTTATCCAACTGCCCGCCGGATATATCATTAATAATATGCGCTCCGGCTTTAATGGCGGCCTCGGCAACCAGGGCACGGAAAGTATCGATAGAAAGTATAGCTTCGGGGAAAGCGGCAATAATTGCCTCTACAATGGGCAGCAAACGGTCTGTTTCTTCAGCTATGGAAATATCTGTAGCGCCCGGACGAGAGGAATAAGCTCCGATATCTAAAAAGGTTGCACCATCGGTCATCATTTTTTCGGCTTGCTTCAGAGCTTCCTCAATACCGGGTTTACGGCTGCCTTCATAAAATGAATCGGGCGTTAGGTTAATAATACCCATAACTTTGGGCGAGGATATGTCGATAAGTTTACCGCCGGCATTTAGGGTAACCTTTTTATGAAAAAATGTATCTTTAGCCACTGTTTTTATATAAACGCTGTTTAGATGAACGATGCAAAGTTAATTTAATCTTTACGTAGCCCTAACAGCTTTTAAATAAAACACATCAACCCCTAAAACAGATCAATAAGTTGAGCAATACATCAGCAGAATACGACGCAGTTATTAACATTTGCAAGGGCCTTTTCATGAAAAAGACTCGTGATTATGGCACCGCATGGCGCATTTTACGCCCACAATCCATCACCGATCAGATATTCATCAAGGCGCAGCGCATACGCACACTGGAAGAAAAAAAGGTGTCGAAAGTTGGCGAAGACATCACAGGCGAATATATTGGCATAGTAAACTATTGCGTTATAGCCATGATGCAGCTGGAATGCCCTGCCAATACCCCTAACGAACTTGCACCTGATCACGTAGAAGTATTATTTGATGAAAAGGTGAAGGAAACCAAAGCCCTCATGTTTGCTAAAAACCATGATTATGGCGAAGCCTGGCGCGAAATGCGTATCAGTTCATTAACTGATCTGATACTGATGAAATTACTGCGCGTTAAGCAAATTGAGGATAACCAGGGCCTTACCGAAGCATCAGAAGGAGTAAAGGCTAATTACCAGGATATGCTTAACTATTCGGTATTTGCCTTAATTAAACTTGGAGCATAATATTACCTGAATGAAAAACAGCCTTATTTGGTTTTGCAGAATAGCCGTTGGCTTGCTATTCATTTTTTCGGGCCTGATCAAGGCTAATGACCCATTAGGATTCTCGTACAAGCTGGAAGAATACTTTGAAGTTTTCCACATCATGTTCCTGAACGGGTTTGCGCTGAGCATGGCTATATTGCTCTGTGCATTGGAAATGTTGCTTGGCTTTGCATTACTGATAGGCGTGAGGGCTGTAAAAATAACCTGGGGCCTGTTATTACTCATTATATTTTTTGGCTTTTTAACATTTTATTCGGCCTTTTTTAAGGTGGTACAAACCTGCGGCTGTTTTGGCGATGCCATTCCGCTTACACCATGGCAATCGTTTAGTAAGGATATGGTATTACTTGTACTTGTATTAGTTCTTTTTGTTAACCGCACCAAAATAAGCCCGTTGTTTAAACCTAAAGCCGGTGATAAATGGTTGATAGGTGCAGCCATTGTATCGGTAGGGTTTGGTATTTACACTTACAACTTTATGCCTGTTATTGACTTTTTACCTTACAAGGTAGGAGCCAATATATTAGACGAAATGAAGATACCGGCAGGCGCTCCTCTGGATATTTTTGAGGTTACCTACAATCTTAAAAACAAAAAGACAGGTGAAAGCAAAACAATGAGCGATAAGGAATATCTCAGTACCAACATTTGGAAAGATGCTAACTGGGAAGTAGTAGGTAACCCTGAAAGCCGCCTCATTAAAAAAGGTTTTGAGCCTAAGATCCGCGACCTTTCGATACAAGACGGTCAGGGAAACGACTATACTAAAGAACTGCTTAGCAATCCTTTTTATAGCCTCGTTATAGTAGCTTATGACCTGGATAAAACCAGCGGAGAAGCCATTAACCGCTTAAATGCCCTGGCTATTAATGCTACGGAGAATTATAATATTCGTACAGTACTGCTTACCTCAAATTCTGCCCAAAGCGCGGAGGCCTTTGCCAAAGCTCACAAATTGGTCACTGAAATTTTTTATGCCGATGGTGTACCACTTAAATCAATGGTGCGTGCCAACCCTGGGGTGCTGCTGCTTAAAAACGGAACCATCGTTAATAAATGGCATTACCACTCGGTGCCTACTTATGACGGTATGGTAAAAAAATATTTTCAACACCAGTAATAATGATCAGCTACCTCATCCGCAAAATATTTTACGGACTGGCCGTAATGTTGGGCGTGGTGCTGGTTGTTTTTTTCCTTTTCAATATTTTACCTGTTGACCCGGCCCGGATGACGCAGGGCCAGCGTGCTGATGTACAATCCTTACAGGCAGTACGTAAAGAATTTGGATTGGATAAACCCATCCCTGTACAATTTGCCTACTACCTTAATGATCTTTCACCTATCGGTATCCATTTAAATAATGCCGACGAACAGCAACGATACCATTACGCCAAGCTATTCCCGATTGGTACAACAAAAGTATTGGCTATAAAATGGCCCTACCTGCGCCGTTCATACCAAACACGTAAGGATGTAGCAAGTCTTTTAATGGATGTTATTCCAAACACTTTGGTATTGGCAACCACAGCTATGATATTCGCTATAATTATAGGCGTATTTTTAGGTGTGTTGAGCGCGGTGAACAAGGATACATGGATTGATAAATTGGCTATAAGCTTTTCAACCTTAGGAATATCAGCTCCATCATTTTTCGCGGGCATCATTATCGCCTGGATATTCGGGTTTGAACTGAGTAAGTATACCGGCTTGAACATGTCGGGCAGTTTGTACAGTTATGACCCTTTCAGAGGTGAGGTGATCAGTATCCGGAATCTGATATTGCCCATGATCACTTTGGGCTTGCGTCCGCTGGCTATTGTAGTTCAGTTAACACGCAATGCCATGCTCGATGTTTTGGGTCAGGATTATATCCGTACCGCCCGGGCAAAAGGTTTGGGCAGTAGTACAATTATTTACCGCCATGCACTTAAAAACGCGTTAAACCCTGTAATCACAGCTATTGCCAACTGGTTTGCGTCGTTACTGGCCGGATCATTTTTTGTAGAATACATTTTTGGGTACAATGGCTTGGGTAAAGCTACGGTTGATGCACTGGAAATGTCAGATTTCCCGGTGGTGATGGGCTCTATACTTTTCATCGCTTTTATTTTTGTGGTGATCAGTATTTTGGTTGATATTATTTATGTTTGGATAGATCCGCGGGTAAAATTAAGCTGATATATTATTATGAAGTATTTTTTAGTCGGCTTTATGGGCTGTGGCAAAACCACCTGGAGCCGAAAACTGGCAGCCAAATTAGGCTACGAATTTATTGATCTTGACCATGTACTGGAAGCAAAGGCCGGTATGAGCATTGCCGAGTATTTTTCGAGCTTTGGAGAAGACGCTTTCCGCAAACTGGAATCAGATGTACTAAAGCATACTGAATATCCTGAAAATGTAGTGGTATCAACCGGTGGCGGGCTACCATGCTTTTTTGACCATATGCAATGGATGAATTCCAATGGCAAGAGTTTATATATCAAATTATCACCAAAAACACTTGCCGACAGGCTTGAAAACAGCAAAACCATACGTCCGGTATTGCAAGGCAAAAAAGGGGACGAGCTTGTAGAATTTATTACAGGTAAACTTGCAGAGCGCGAAAGTTATTACCTGCAAGCGAGCAATATTGTTGAAGGAATTGATATGTCAGTAGAAAAACTGGAAGAGGCTTTGGGAATTAAGGCCATTTAGAATAATCTAACCGATTATCTAATATCGTTAGTACCGTAATTTGATTTTCGCCAATCTTGTAAAAAACTGACAATTGCTTGCTTAAAACCGCCCTACGAATATTTTTACCTTTTGAACTTAAGGGATAAAGCTCATGAAATACTGTTACCACGCTTTCAAATATTTCAAGTAATCGGTAAAATTTGGCTACTTCTTTTTGAGTAAACTTATTGAGTAAATAATTTTTGGTAGCTATTGCGTCGGTATTTGAACGCTTGGTAAAAATAATACCGACAGAGGCATTTTCAGGCATCCTTTAGATTATTCCAAAACGTATTTGATGAGATAACCCGGCCACTTTCGGCATCACTTATTCCTTCATCAATGTGTTGCTTTTGCGCCTCAGATAAATCGTACCACCAATCCTTATCAGTTTTGCTATTTCTCAATCCATCTAAAACCAGCAACATATTTGAGTCGGAAAGCTGCTCAATCCAGGCTATTAAATTTGATTTTGTTTTTTTGATTTCAGCTACTGACATAATCGAAAGTATATAAACAAATTTAACGATTCTACATCAAATAAACAGCGTCTTCACCACCTGTTTCGGTCAAAACAACATCTACGTGTTCTTTGATCACGGTTGAAAGGGCAACACCTGCAAAATCCGTTGTTATTGGGAAGCTTTTGTGATTACGATCGATCAGTACTACAGTACGCAGCTTTTTCAATGGCACATCCAGAAAAACACCAAAGCCATAGGCCAGGGTTTTGCCGCTGTTTAGTACATCATCAACTAGGATCACTACTTTATTATTGCACTCCTGTTTATCAAAATCAATAATGGCCTGAAGTGTGCTGCTTTGTTTTTCAATCTCGATGGTTAACAGCTTGCTTTTGAAAGGCGCAATTGTATCTAAAATGTTTTTTATACGTTGAGCTATATGGTTACCCCGGGGTAATATGCCTGCTATCAGTATTTCCTCTTCGTCAAAGTTATCTTCCAGTATCTGGTAGGCAATACGGTCAATCTTTTGTTGTATCTGCTGCTGGTTTAATATCAGGAGTTTCTTTTCGGACATGTTCGGATAATAAAATACTGATGTAAATATATAAAATTAACTACCCACCAATAACTTCAATTACTACTTCGCATACGGAAAGTATACAAAATTGGCACCTTCGGGCACTACCACAAAAACGCACATATACTCGTTAGGATTTTTGTAGCTATTAATAAAGCGGTCTTTCAGTTCTGGCTTAATAACGCCTCGCTCTTCAAACTCCTCAAGTGTTGAGGCATGAATGCTCCACTCAGAGTTTAAATCGTTCCTGTCCAATATTACCTCGCCCAGTTTAAGTTCATGCTGGTGAGCTATAAAAATAGGGTAAGATGAAAGTCCCTCCATCATAATTTCTACAGCTACCTCATGGATAGATTCTTTAAATATTTTAAGGTCACGTTCCACACTCAACAGCGGGCTATCAGCTGCCGGTTTCTTACTTTCATTACCTTCGTTTAACAGATCTTCGGGTTGCATAATTTGACCGTTGATTTATTTTTGATTACGTTGATTTCGTTGATACTTTTTTGTCTGAACCAGGAATAAACAGATTAAAAGATTATTGGATTTTTTGTCTTTACTCTTTTATCCCTTAGTCCTTCGTCTATAAATCCTTTATCAGTCTTTCCTTAGCACTAATAACACTACGTTTTCTACGTGTTGTGTGTGCGGAAACATATCAACTGGTTGTATTTTTACAGTATCGTATTTTTCTTTAAGTACCAGCAAATCGCGAGCCTGCGTGGCAGCATTGCAGCTTACGTAAACAATTTTTTCAGCTTCAATTTCCATCAGGCGGTTTACTACATCAGGGTGCATACCTGCGCGGGGAGGATCGGT
Organism: Mucilaginibacter aquaedulcis; assembly: GCF_030409325.1. GTDB lineage: Bacteria > Bacteroidota > Bacteroidia > Sphingobacteriales > Sphingobacteriaceae > Mucilaginibacter > Mucilaginibacter aquaedulcis. The sequence continues at coordinate 1,198,639 of NZ_JAUFPR010000004.1, read as the reverse complement.
AATAATTACATCCGGCTTGCCATGTTCTGCTACAAAATCGGCTACAAGCACATCTTTCATATCACCGGCATAAAATTTTGTGTTGGTTATATTATTAATGGCCGAGTTTACTTTAGCATCTTCTATAGCGGTTGGCACGTATTCAACTCCAACTACCTCCCTTACATGGCCGGCAATAAAGTTGGCTATGGTACCAGCTCCTGTATACAGGTCATAAACCAGTTCATCGCCTTTAAAACCTGCAAAGTCGCGGGTTATTTCATATAGGCGCAGAGCCTGGATGCTGTTGGTTTGATAAAATGATTTTGGACCGATCCGGAATTTTATCCCGTTCATTTCCTCATGAATATATTCAGGGCCCTTAAAGGCTACAACATCCTGATCAAAAATGGTATCGTTCTTTTTTTGGTTGATGATGTACAATAGTGATGTGATCTCCGGAAAACCGGCATCAATAAAGTTCATCAGCTTGTTAACCTCCTCTTCACTTACATAGGCAAATACCACAATCACCATAATCTCGCCGGTTGATGAGGTTCGTACGATCAGGTTGCGCAGCGAACCCTCGTGGTTTCGGAGGTTATAAAAAGTATAACCCTGAGCAATTACAAAATCGCGGATGCTGTTGCGCAAGGTGTTTGATGGTTCAGCTTGCAGATAGCAGTGCTTTACATCCAATATTTTATCAAAACGGCCAGGGATGTGAAAGCCCAGCGCGTTCATGTTCAGTGTTTCGTCTTCTTTATTCTCGCCATCGTATAACCAGCGCTTATCGCTAAAAGTATATTCCAGTTTATTGCGGTAATAACGATCGGCAGGGGATGGCACAATATCCATCATATCTTCAACATCAATTTTAGCTATACGACCCAGTGCATCGGCTACAGATTTTTGTTTAAATTTCAACTGACCTGTATAATCCATATGCTGCCATTTACAGCCACCACAGGTACCAAAATGCTCGCAAAACGGTTCAACCCGGTATTCCGACGGCTGTTTAAGCGTCACGATCTTTCCTTCACCAAAATTCTTTTTGCTTTTATAAACCTGTACATCGGCTACGTCGCCGGGAATGGCTTTATCCACAAAAAGCACAAAGTCGTCGGTTTTACCTACGCCCTTACCTTCTTCGGCAATATCAATGATCCGAACATCCTCAAAAAACTTCTGTTTAGCAACTTTATTCATCAGGCTGCAAAGTTAACCGTATTTATTTAATCCTGAAATGGCGGGGGAGAGAGAAGCAAGAGGTGAGAGTCAAGAAATAAGAAAAACTATGAAGCTAACGGGATAGTAAAGTCAAAATATAAGATTCAAGAAATAAGAAAACATGGAAAGAGTTTACAAGATAAGGCAATAAAATACCATTTCGCTAAAAGCGAATTACGATAAGGAAAGAAGAACCATCAAGCAAACAAGCTCATAATGTAAGATACAAAATCATCTGCATCCATATCGGCTATGGCTATGTCAAATTGCTCATCAATCTGGTCTGAAAATTCTGTCAGTTCGCGGCTCATGATAAAAAATTTACTATGCTAACATAGTAAATTTAATACCAAAAACCAAATCAGTATACAGTATTTTATTAATTGTTACAATGCTTAGTAATCCCATTGGATTTCCTGCGTATTGGTGATCATTTTTATGGTTTTGATATATTTATATTCCATTTTCCTTTTGTATGATTCATAGGTATTGCCTCCAGCCTTAAATATTTGTTTATGAGCCAACCATACTAAGGTTGATGTGGCATAAAAAAAATACCGGTAAACTTGTTTGCGCCAGCTTTGTGAGAAGGAATTTTTGCGTTCATATATCATAGCCAACCGCTCTGTTTGAAAAGTAATATGATATGCTTCGTCTATTAAAATATCCGTGCAGATCTCTTTCAACAGACCGCAATTTGTAGCATCTTTTAATGATTGGTAAAATATCTGTGCAGTACTTTCAACAACAATAACAGCCAATGTCCATATTTCCATGCTTGTATTTAGGTATCGAACTTTTCTGAAAAGGCTATCGCCCCAATCTTTCTTAATCCGGGGTTGCCCGATGGCATCCAGATACATACCCAGATTATTGCCGTGCTTTTGTTCTTCCTTTATAAAAAGCTTTACGGCTTCCACATAATCCGGGGCGTCCATTTTATCTGCATATTCAGTAGATGCGGCGATTAAGTTTTTCCCGTCTGATGTTTCACCTAACTGCCAGGCTTGTAAAGATGGCAATATCACCTTAACTTCTTCAGGAGTTATTACAGGACGTAAATTCCAGTTTACTCTTTTTATAGATGCATTTATCTTGAAATGACCTATCCAATAATTGCTTGTATGCATAATGATGATTTATTATAAAGTACTTTGAATTACAAAGTAAACATCTAAAAATTAAGGCCATTTGGCCTGTTACAAATTTCAAATCTACTTTGTATTTCAAAGTAACAAAGAAGATTTTATCATTCCAAATAATTATTCATCAAAAAAACTAAACCGAAATAGCCGCTTTCACTAAATATGGAAGGATCTCCTTTTGAAAAGAAACAAAATTCTTGCGTACATCTGAATCGCTTACTGATGTAAAGGCAAAACTGAACACAATGCTTTTACTGCACTTGATCAGGAAACGCAGGCGCTGCTGATAAGTTTCATACTTACGTATACCCGGTAACTGAACAAAGGAAGCCATCAATAACTCCTCGAGTTCGTTCGATAGGTTTTTCAAAAAATCCTGCGAATTGGTTGATTCCCTGATAAAATCCCAGCCTATAAATTCATTACATATGGTGTATGACAAGCGGCAGGTTTTCATGATGAGGTTGTTCAAATAGGCTTCCTCATCCAAATCAAGCGTGTTGCTTTGCACCAGGTCATCAACACTGGCTTTAATATAATCCATTAACAAAATGTGCAAAACAGCCTCTTTACTATCAAAGTATTTATAAATAGTGGCCTTTGCAATTTTTGCCTTCTTGGCAATTTCGTTAACACTGGTTTTATGGTAACCGAATTTACGGAACAGATCCTGCGCCGCCCTTTTAATACTATCTTTTATTTTATCGGCTTCCATTTATTAATTAAAGACTTGAATAGTGAATTGAGTGGTTGCTACCTGGTACGATCGCAGTGATTGAGTAGCGGGTGCCTTTACTGGAGTGCCGTCTTCCAATGAAAACTTAGAGCCACTACATGCATCAACAGCCTGAAAACCGGTATCATCAACAGTAACTGCGCACTTTTTTTCAGGCTGATAACTACTGCAACGATCGTATGCAACAATTCCCCTCGTTTGTGAGTGATATAAGAGCAAACCAGCTACACCATATCCTGGCACATAAGCATAACCACCTACACTGTTAAGTGCACTATATTTGGGATTAATATCTGCCTGAAAATTAATAGGAGGGCTTGGAACTTGATTCCCTTTTCCGCATGAAAAAATACAAATACCTGTTAATAGTACCAGTACGAGCTTCCTCATAGCATTTCTGTTTGAAACTGTTTTAAGAAACGAACATCGTTCTCTGAGAATAAACGCAGATCCTTTATAACATATTTCAGGTTGGCTATTCTTTCCATACCCATACCAAATGCAAAGCCTGTATATTTCTTGCTATCTATGCCACAGTTTTCCAAAACATTAGGGTCAACCATTCCACATCCTAATATCTCAACCCAGCCAGTGTGTTTACACATGTTACACCCAGAACCTCCGCAAATGGTACATGATATATCCATTTCGGCAGATGGTTCTGTGAACGGGAAATATGACGGGCGGAAACGTACTTTAGTACCTGCACCATACAACTCCTGTACAAAGTGATAAAGTGTTTGCTTCAGATCAGAGAATGATACATTTTCGTCAACATACAAACCTTCTACCTGGTGAAAAAAGCAATGCGCCCGCGCAGATATAGCCTCATTACGGTAAACCCTGCCTGGCATAATAGCCCTGAACGGTGGTTTACCATGCTCCATCATCCTCACCTGTACTGATGAAGTGTGTGTACGCAAGGCAATATCATCCTTACCATTGTTCTTTTTAATAAAGAAAGTATCCTGCATATCACGAGCAGGGTGTTCTTCCGGAAAATTTAGTGCCGAAAAGTTATGCCAGTCGTCTTCAATTTCCGGACCCTCGGCAACTACAAATCCTAAACGTTTAAATATATCAATGATCTCATTACGTACCAGCGAAAGCGGATGGCGTGAACCAACAGCAAAGTCATCGCCCGGCAAGGTAAGATCCTGCGCGTTTTGGGTGCTGCTTTCGGCACTGTGCTGCTCTTTCAGTTCGTTATACTTAGCCTCAGCCAGTTGTTTAAATTGGTTAAGTACTTTACCAAAAGTGCGCTTTTCTTCCGGACCAACGGTTTTAAATTGCTCAAAAAGGTCTTTGATAATTCCCTTGGTACCTAAAAATTTGATGCGGAATGTTTCCAGTTCATCGGCGTTGGCCGGTGAAAATGCATTTATTTCGGACGTATACTGATCAATTTGAGCTTGCATTGTATGATATTATTTAAATTTTACCGGTATTAAACCAGCATAACTTGCCGGTAAAGTGAACCCTCACAATACCGGCAAGTGTGCAAATATAAAAAAAGCAGAACTATTATTTAATTACCGCTAATTCCTTACCTACTTTGGTAAAAGCGGCTATAGCCTTATCTAAATGTTGTGTATCATGCGCGGCAGATATCTGTACCCTGATACGTGCTTTACCCTGAGGTACTACCGGATAGTAAAAGCCGATAACATAAATGCCTTCGTCAAGCATTTTGGCGGCAAATTCCTGGGCAAGTTTTGCATCGTACAACATAACCGGCACAATTGGGTGCACACCTGGCTTGATATCAAAACCAGCTTCGGTCATTTTTTGACGGAAGTATTGGGTATTAGCTTCCAGCTTATCACGCAGGGAGGTTGTTTCGCTCAGCATATCAAGCACCGCAATAGATGCACCGGTGATAGCCGGAGCCAGCGTGTTTGAAAACAAGTAAGGACGTGAGCGCTGACGCAGCATATCGATAATTTCTTTACGGCCAGATGTAAAACCACCTGATGCACCGCCCAGAGCTTTACCCAGGGTACCTGTAATAATATCAATCTGCCCCATTACATTATGGTGCTCATGCGTACCGCGACCTGTTTTACCCATAAAACCAGAGCAATGACTCTCATCAATCATCACCAGGGCATTATACTGCTCGGCAAGGGCGCAAATTTTATCAAGCTGGGCAATGGTTCCGTCCATGCTGAAGGCACCGTCGGTTACAATAATACGGTGACGCAGATCTTTGGTAGCTTTTAATTTCTCTTCCAGATCGGCCATATCATCATGCTTATAGCGGTAGCGCTGAGCCTTGCACAAACGCACACCATCAATAATAGACGCGTGATTCAGCTCGTCGGATATAATGGCATCCTGATCGTTAAACAGCGGTTCAAAAACACCTCCGTTGGCATCAAACGCCGCGGCATATAATATGGTATCCTCAGTGCCTAAAAACTCAGATATTTTAGCTTCAAGCTGTTTGTGAATATCCTGTGTACCGCAAATAAAACGCACAGACGATAAACCGTACCCATGCGTATCCATCACGTTTTTAGCTGCCTGAATTACTTTTGGATTGCCCGAAAGGCCAAGGTAATTATTGGCGCAAAAGTTTATCACTTCTTTACCACCCTGAACTGTAATATCAGCACCTTGTGCTGATGTAATGATGCGTTCTTTCTTATACAATCCGGCACTTTCAATATCAGCAAGCTCCTGCTGCAAAACCGGCTTTAGTGTGTTATACATATTATATGCTATTTAGAGGGTGCAAAATTAAGCATTAACAGGCATTTGACAGGGTTAATTGAACCTTAATTATTTATTAAGCGTAGTTTAAAACATTTTATGGTTAATAAGTATTAGTTGATTTATAGCATATGAAAAAACACATACTCCTGACTATTATCACCTTATACACCTTAAACGCATCGGCACAGCAGTATTTGTTGTCGGGTCGCGTTACCAACCATCAAAATAATATTATCCCGTTTGCCTCTGTTTATATTAAAAATTCTACATACGGCACTACAAGTAACGAGGACGGGTTGTACCAGTTTAAACTATCCCCGGGTGATTATAGTGTTGTGTACCGAATAGTTGGTTATCAGGAAAAGGTAATACAGGTTACAATTGGAGCCGATAACAAACGGCTTGATGTGCAGCTGGATGATGAAGTATTTGCCACAAATCGTGTAGCATCTGTCTATATCAAAAATCGCGATGCTGCCGATACCATCATGAAACAGGTTATTCAGAAACGCAAATATTATCTTGACGAAGCTACCTCATACTCCTGCGCGGTTTATGTAAAGGGGGTACAAAAGCTAATGAGTGCCCCAAAGGCATTGCTTTCAAAAGAAGTGGTAAATGCCCTTGATCTCGATTCAAACGGAAGGGGCATTCTTTACCAATCAGAATCGTTATCTGATTACAGCTTTAAAAAAACTAACCAGATCAGGGAGGTAACCATTGCCAAAAGAATTACGGGTTTAAATACCGCATTCAGTTACAGCAAAGCATCAGACCTTGATGTAAACTTTTACAGAAATGTATTCAGTATAAACGGACTAAGCACCAGGGGTTTTGTATCGCCGCTGGCATCTTATGCAAATATCTTTTACAAGTATAAACTGTTGGGCACCTCCATTGAAAATGGCCGCACCATTGATAAGATTCAGGTGATACCGCGCCGCCAGCACGGACAGTATTTTCAGGGTAATATTTATATTGTGGAGGGCGACTGGCGCATTTACAGCGCCGACCTGTATGTTACCAATACCATGAGTAACATCAACCTGATTGATACACTGCAAATAAAACAGCAATACATCGCTATTACTGATAGTATATGGATGCCCGCCTCGGCGCAGCTGAGTTTTAAAGGAAAGGTGTTCGGGTTTAAATTTGGTGGATACTACAATACTATTTACAACAATTATAAAATCAACCCAACTTTTCCCGACGGTTATTTTACGGGCGAAATATTAAAGGTTGATACAACAGCAAACTCTAAAAAAGAGGATTACTGGACATCGGTGCGCCCCGTTCCTTCAACCCGGCAGGAGGCACGTGATTTTCATAAAAAGGACAGCATAGATGCTTACAAAAAAACAGATCAGTATCTGGATACATTACAGCATACCAAAAACCGCATCAATTATCCGGGGTATCTGATATTTGGGTATAGCGCCAGCAATCGCCACGAGAAAGATTCACTATATATATTCCCCTTTATACAAACCTTTTATTACAATACGGTAGAAGGCTTTGGCATTAATGCCAAGGTAAGGTATACCCATACCATTGATGATTTTCATTCATTTAGCATTACGCCTGATGCACGCTACGGATTTTCAAATAAACTGTTCAGCGCCAACATATATAGTGAGTATAAAAATGATCCGTTTCATGCAGCCAAATTTTTTGGAGGCTTTGGCAGCGATGTACTTGACCTCAACAATGTAGGTACGCGTTCTCTCTATTTCAATACCTTAAGTACATTGCTGAGCGAAAACAATTATGTAAAATATTACCGCTCGCAATATGGTATGTTCGGGTATCAGCGCGAAGTGCTGAATGGCTTTTTATTGAACGGAAGCCTGACCTATGCCAGCAGAAGTCAACTTTATAACACCGCATTCGGACATATTAAAAATGTGAAAGACCGTGAGTATACATCAAACAATCCGCTGGCACCTGCAGGTACACCGGCCGATGACCGCTCGGTTCTATTTCCGCAAAATCAAGCTTTAACCTTTGCACTCGCGGCAACTTTTACCTTTGATCAACGTTATGAAACCCGCCCAACTGCCAAGTTTAACATACCATCAAAATATCCTACATTAACGGTTAACTACCGCAAGGGTATAAAAAGCGCTTTCGGGTCAGATGTTGATTATGATTTTGCCTCACTTGATATCTCGCAATATAATATTCGCCTGGGTTTAACCGGATTTTCGTCATTCAAACTAACCGCCGGCGACTTTTTTAATAACAACAGGCTATATTACATGGATTACAACCACTTTTTAGGCAACCAGGGCCTTACCTTCGACCCAACCTATGTGGGTAGCTTCCATTTTTTACCGTTTTATACTTACAGCACAAATGGCGCTTTTTTCGAGGCCCATTTTCAGCACAATTTTGCAGGCTCCATACTCAACAAAGTACCTATCCTCCGCAAATTTAAGTTGGAAGAAGTAATTGGAGCCAATTATCTTACCACCAAAGGCAATACCAATTACCGGGAATTTTACATAGGTGTACAACGCCTCATATTCCGGGTTGATTATGGTATATCCTACGCCGGAAATCAAAAATACATCCAGGGCTTCAGAATATTTTATGGTATAAGATAGACTGAAAGCCTAAGGCGAAAGGCTTAAAGCTTTTGGCATTCAGGTTTTTACTTTGAGCTTTCTGCTCAATTAACTATCTTTGCGCCTCATTTAACACTGTTTGCAACAGTATCAATGGTTTATGGCATTATATAACACACTACTGTACTATTGTTATTCAACAATAGCTGATGCGGAGCAATTTGCTGCCGATCATTTAAAATTTTGTAAAAGCTTAGGATTAACCGGTCGCATTATCGTGGCTACCGAAGGGCTCAATGGCACAGTTTCCGGAACGGCCGAGGCCTGCAAAACCTATATGGACACTGTACATGCCGACGAACGTTTTGCCGGTATTGATTTCAAGATAGATGAAGTTGATACACCTTCGTTCGTAAAAATGCATGTTCGCTATAAATCAGAGATCGTACACTCCGGCTTACGTGATCCTGAAATCATCAATCCACAGCAAAAAACTGGTAAACATCTTGACCCAAAAGAATTTTTGGCCATGAAGGATAGGGATGATGTGGTAGTTTTGGATGTACGTTCAAACTATGAGCATTCTTTAGGCAAGTTCAAAAACGCGGTAACGCTTGATATTGAAAATTTCAGGGACTTCCCGGCTATGATCAATGAACTGGCCAAATACAAGGATAAAAAGATACTAACTTATTGTACAGGCGGCATAAAATGCGAAAAAGCATCAGCCCTGTTACTGCACGAAGGTTTTCCCGAAGTATACCAGCTACATGGCGGTATTATTAAATACGGCAAGGAAGCCGGCGGCGAAGACTTTGAAGGCAAGTGCTATGTTTTTGATAACCGCCTTTCTGTTGATGTAAATAATGTGAATCCTGTTGTTATATCAACCTGCCGCAATTGTGGTAAAACAACACCTAAAATGATCAACTGTGCTAATCCGGAGTGCAATGAGCATTTTACCCAATGCGATGAATGTGGCACCAAAATGGAAGGCTGCTGCAGCGATGCCTGCCAAAGTCATCCCCGCAAGCGCGAGTATGATGGTACAGGCTACTACGTAAAAGTTCCGCAACCGGTAAACACATTGAAAAAAGAAAAAATTCAGCTGGCATAACAGCCTGATAAAAAAGAAGCCCTGTGATACATTCACAGGGCTTCTTTTTTTAAGTGAATTTCGATCAGATCTTAGCTTTTTTTCTTGTCTTTAGCAGGTTTTTCTGCTTTAGCCGGTTTATCTGCTTTAGCTGGTGCAGCAGTTGCATTTGACTTATAGCGCTTATCCGGTGTTCCGTCTGATTTTAATTTTACTTTGTTGGTTTTATATCGCTTGTCAGGCGTGCCGTCTTTTTTGGTTTGCGGCAAAGCATAAGTAGTAATTGCGCCAAAACTCATTACAGCGAGCAATAGCATCGTGAGAAGTTTTTTCATGTTTTAAAGATTTATGAATTGTTTATATGCAATATAACCAAATACACCAACATCTACAACAACCCATTGCTATACTTTAACTTGATCAACAGCATGTTATAAATTCATTCGGATGCTTATTTATTTTTATATATAATATCATATACATATATAAATCAATAGTTATGCCATATAAATAAAGGACAACAGAATCCGAATTTTTTAACTGATAAAGATATTATAGACATTACTCAAACACTTTGCTCGCATACTTGTATTATAGTTGTCACAAACCAATAGCCAATAAACATCTGACTGTCATTACAATAAAAATTTAAACCACAATCACTGAGAATGCCTTTGTTTTGTGATGTATTAATGTTGAGTTTATTTTTTTAATAAGCACACAATATCCATTCCGTTTTATTAAAATAATAGATCAATTATTTTCTAACCAATTCTTATTAGCTAACCGTTATGAAAAGAATGTTTACTATTCCTGTGTTAGTGCTATTTTCTTTATTTTTTGCTGATGCTTCATTCGCTCAAAATGCCGCGGTAAAAGGCAAAATTACCGATGCTGTAACCGGCGAACCGCTGATTGGCGTAAGTGTTGCAATAAAGGGAACCACCACAGGAGTTCAATCCGATGTTAATGGCGCCTTTACATTGCAGGCACCACCAGATGCAACTCTTGTTTTAAGTTATATTGGCTATACCACGTTATCGGTACCGGTCAATAATCAAACCCAATTAGTTATAAAGTTGCAGCCCGAGGCAAAAGAGTTGCAACAGGTGGTTGTTATCGGTTACGGTACACAAAAGAAACGCGATGTAACCGGTTCTGTTGCCAGCGTAAACGGCGATCTGCTGGCCAAGCAACCTGTGCAAACTCCAACCCAGGCATTACAAGGTAAAGTATCAGGCGTACAGGTGTTATCATCCGGTCAGCCAAACTCAGCGCCTATATTGCGTATTCGTGGTACAGGATCTGTACTGGCAGGTGCCGACCCGCTTTATGTAGTTGACGGGGTGCTAACCAATGATATACGAAATGTTAATAGCTCAGACATCTTAACGCTTGATGTACTTAAGGATGCATCTGCGGCCATTTATGGTGTGCGTGGTGCCAATGGTGTGGTAATAATTACCACCAAAAAAGGCAAAAGCGGCCCGCCAACTGTAAGTTACGATGCAACTGTAGGCGTGCGAAAGATAGCCAGCCCCATTCAAATGGCAAACCGGGCTCAATATTCTGATTATTTGAAGGATGCCAACCCCTCTGCCGATGTTAATTCGCCGGTTACATTTCCGGGTACAACAGATTGGTTAAAAGCGGTTTCGAGGAATGCCTTTACCACCAATCATAACATCTCAGTATCTGGCGGCGGCGAAACCAATACCTATTTCATCAGCGCAAACTATCTTGATGATAAGGGCGTTATACAAACCAACGGCTTCCAGCGCTTTACTATTCGCGCTAACAACGAGGTAAACATCTCTAAAAAGTTAAAATTCAGTGAACAATTGTCGCTAACTCGCGGAGCTGAGCAAGCCATCAATTTTGGCGGCATATACGGCAACGTTTACCGTGCAGCGCCTATTATCCCATCTAAAATAGACGGAAAATATGGAAACACCTCTGCATGGGGAAACGTAGGTAACCCGCTTCTTCAATTAGATAAGGGCAACGATTTTAAACTTAATAACCGGGTACAGGGAAATGTAGCTTTGGATTATAAGCCCATAACCTCGCTCACCTTACACTCTGCCTTTAATACTGATATTAATTTCAATAACGAAAAGAACTACACCTACCAGTTTTTAGCCGATAACAATACGTACAATGTTGGTGGCGGTAATCAATATCAAAACTTAAGTAATTTGTTTGTTCAAAATGATAACAATTACCAATATACATGGGATAATACCATAACCTTTGATCAAACCTATGGCAAGCACCATATTACTTTGCTGGGTGGTTTTGTAACAGAAAAAAATCGGTCAAACTTTTTAAATGGCACCCGCCAGGATGTTCCGGCAAGTCAGGAACTGTGGTTCCTGAGCCTGGGTAATCCAGATGTTGGGGCATCTGACGCTAATGGTGGTGGTTTATTTACCCGCCAATCATTAGTATCACGAGCCAATTACGGTTACGATGGAAAATATTTGTTAAGTGCTTCCTTTCGCCGTGATGGTAGTTCCAAATTTAATCAGCACTGGGGCAACTTTTACACCTTTGGCGGTGGCTGGGTTATTTCTGAAGAGGCTTTCATGAAAGACAATAAGATATTTGACCAATTGAAACTCCGTGGTAGTTATGGTAAATTAGGTAACGATAATATTGACCAGGCCTTATACATTATAACCGCTACAACCAACCTGCCTTACTATTATAACGGAACGTTAAACTTAGGCAGCGTAATTCAGGATATCAAGAACACCAATCTGAAATGGGAAACCACCACACAATATGATATCGGTTTAGATTTCGCTTTATTGAACAATCGTTTAAGCGGTACTTTAGATTACTATAACAAAAAGGTATCTGATGCCTTAACAAAAATATCAATTCCCGCTATTTTAGGTGACCCCGATAATTTATTTATAACCAACGCCGCCTCATACAGTAACAAAGGTTTGGAGTTAGGTTTAAAATGGAATGATAAGATCAATGATAAAATATCCTATAACATTGGCTTTAACCTCAGCTATAATAAAAACAATGTTATTGGCTTAAATGGCGGCCAGTTTTTAGATGCCGGTGGCATAAACTCCAAAACAGTTACCCGTACAGACAATGGGCAACCAATTGCCAGCTATTATGTATTGCAGGAAACAGGCATTTTCCAAACCCAGGCCGAGGTTGATGCCGCACCAACCAATACATATGAGGCTAACAAGGTTGGCGGCTTCAAGTATGCCGATTTAAATAAGGATGGTAAAATTGATGCAAATGACCGTGCCTTTTCCGGCTCATACCAACCTAAGTATTATGGTGGTTTTACCCTCGGTATTAATTACACCCATTTTGACCTCAGTACCGATTTTAGCGGTAACTGGGGTAATAAAATTTATAACGGCAAAAAGAACTCGAGAGGAAGTGAAAATGACAACATTGAAGCCTCTTATGCCGATAGCCGTTTTACAACCTCCCGGCCATCAAGTACCGATCCTATCACCATTACTTCTTCAACACCGCCATCAACCTATTTTATTGAGTCAGGTGCTTATTTACGTTGCAATAACCTAACGCTTGGTTATACCCTGCCATCGGCCATGTTAAAAAAGGCTAATATTTCACGATTGAGAATTTACCTCACTTCGCAAAACCTGTTCACCCTTAAGCGTTACAGCGGTTCATCAGCAGAACTATTCCAGACCGATATTTTACAGTCGGGTATTGATGCAACCAACTATCCGGTAACCCGCACTTTTGCTCTCGGTGTAAATCTTCAATTTTAATTATCAGCAACATGAAAACGATATATAATAAAAATTTAAATATGATAGCTGTTTGCATGCTGGTTATTACCGCTACGCTCAGCGCCTGTAAACATTACCTGGAGGTGCCCCCTCAGGGCCAGATAACCCAAAGCGAGATCGCATCTGACCCTAATGCCGCCAAAAACCTGGTAATAGGTATTTATAATGTATTTTACATAGGAGGCTTTGATCCCGATATCGATAGCTTTCAATTTGTGATCATGACCGATATCGCCTCTGACGATGCTGATAAAGGAAGCTCGCCCGATGATTATGGTGATGCATTACAAATTGATAATCTTACTCCATCAGCATCAAACGGGGTATTAAATAATGTATGGGCAGGTCATTACCAGGGCATAGCACGAGCTAACCAGGCATTAGGGCAGCTTCAAAACGCCCAATTTGAGGCAGCCACTAAAAATGCCCTTATTGGCGAAGCCCGTTTTTTAAGAGCCTTGTTCTATTTTAACCTGGTACGCTTATATGGAGGTGTGCCTTTGCTTGACCAGGTTCCGCCAGCGAGTGAGGCCAATCAGGATAAGTACCAAACCCGCGCATCTTCGGATGATATTTATAAATTCATTATAGGTGATCTGGATTTCGCGGCTGCTAATCTCCCTGACAAAGGTGCTACGGATGTTGGCCGGGCTACAAAAAGCGCTGCCCAGGCACTCGAAGCTAAAGTTTATCTGTATATGCAAAATTATCAAAAAGCTTATGACCTGTCAAAAGCTGTTATGGATGGCGGCAAGTACACATTAGTTAAAGACTATTCGCTTATTTGGCGGCAAAAAGCTGTTAATGGCGATGGCGGCAATAACAACAGCGAATCAATTTTTGAGATACAGGCGGGTATAAATAAGGATTGTTCTTCAGGTATCAACTTATACACGGTATCACAGGGGCCACGCGCCGGGGGCAAGTTTGGCTGGGCCGATCTGGGCTTTGGCTTCAATAACCCATCAGCAAGTCTGCTTGCCGAATATGAAGCCAACGATGTACGCAAGGCTGCAACCGTGATTACCATACAGGATCATGGAACCGTGCTGTGGGATGGTTTCCGCATTCCGAGCCGCGACTCAGTTCAAAATGGGACTTATAGCTATAAGGCATACCATAGCCGTACAGCCGAAGATAATTGCGGAGGTAATACTGACCATTTGCCTAAACAGGTTCGCGTTTTACGTTATGCGGATATTCTATTGATAAATGCAGAAGCTGCTTTCCAGATCGGTCGTGCAGGTGAAGCCACTACAGATCTTAACATGGTACGTACCCGGGCAGGGTTGCCAGCATCTACCGCATCCCTATTAAACATATGGCATGAACGTCGCATGGAACTGGCCGAAGAACATGATCGTTTCTTTGATATCGTTCGTCAGGATGCGGTAATGCCTGGCCGGGCTGCCACTGCATTTGCAGCTCATGGCAAAACATGGAGTGCCAAAAATGCCTTGTTTCCTGTACCGCAAACACAAATTGATTTAAGCGGGGGCAGGCTCAAACAAAACCCAGGATATTAATTTAGTGGGGTTGATTTAAGTTAAGGCTGCCTCGCGTTATAAGCAGGCAGCCTTTTAATATTCTTTACCTGCTGAAGCAAATACATACTTTACATGAAAAAATTCTTTTTAACCCCTGTTTTATTGCTGCTTGCTATTTACTGTATGGCTCAAAAGCCAGTTACAAGCAGTACTGATACCATTAAACCTGTTGGTATTATTAAAAACCTTTCTGACAATGCGCTGCTTGAGATAGTTCAACGACAAACGTTTCGTTATTTCTGGGATTTTGGTCATCCGGTGAGCGGGCTGGCTCGTGAGCGCAGCAATAAATCTTTTAATTATGGCGACGAAGTAGTAACCACAGGTGGCTCCGGTTTTGGCATCATGGCCCTCATAGTAGCCGATAGTCGCAAATGGATAAGTCATGAGCAGGCAGTTACCCGCATGATTAAAATTGTTGAGTTTTTATACAAGGCCGATTCCTTTCACGGTGCCTTTCCGCATTGGTTAAATGGCGAAACTGGCAAAGTGATCCGTTTTGGCCGAAAAGATGATGGTGCCGACATAGTGGAATCTGCCTATCTTTTTCAAGGCTTGTTATGTGCACGGCAATATTTTACTGCCAACACTCCTCAAGAAAGCCATATACGTGATATGATTAATGGGATGTGGGACGATATGGAATGGAACTGGTACACCCGCGACGGCCGCGATGCCCTATATTGGCATTGGTCGCCAAATAATGGCTGGGCCATGAATTTCCCTATACATGGTTTTAACGAATGCCTGATCACTTATATACTGGCTGCATCGGCCAATCGTTATCCGGCTCCTCCTGAAGTTTACAACCGCGGTTGGGCACAAAGTGATTTCTTTAAAAACGGCAGAACCTTTTATGGGATTAAATTGCCTTTAGGCTTCGATTATGGTGGGCCTTTATTCTTTTCGCAATATTCATTTCTGGGTCTTAACCCTAAAGGATTAAAAGATCAATATGCCGATTATTGGGAGCAAAATAAAAACCATACGCTTATTAATCATGCTTACTGTGTTGATAACCCTAAAAAGTTTAAAGGTTATGGCGAAAACTGTTGGGGACTTACCGCAAGTGATAACTTTGAGGGTTATAATGCACACTCGCCAACTAATGACCTGGGGGTGATCACTCCAACAGGTGCGCTTTCGGCATTCCCTTACACGCCGGATTACTCTATGAAAGCACTACGTCATTTTTATTATGACCTGGGCGATAAGATATGGGGCGAATATGGCTTTACCGATGCCTTTAGCGAATCGCACAACTGGTATGCTAAATCATACCTGGCTATCGATCAGGGTCCAATTATAGTAATGATCGAGAACTATCGCACCGGCTTGTTATGGAAATTATTCATGAGCTGCCCCGAAATACAAAACGGCCTTAAAAAACTTGGCTTCGAAAGTCCGGAGCTGGCTAAAAAATAACATTCTTGTCATTTCGACGAGGAACGAGGAGAAATCTTACATGCTGCAACGCCTGAGGTAAAAGATTTCTCCCTTCGGTCGAAATGACAATTGAAAACAAATAATACCTGACTTGAACAATAAAAAATATTAAACATTGTAAATCAAAAGGCGTTAGATTTGTTTTAACTAACAAACATCTGCAAAACGAGTCACCAACACAGCCCCATGAATCATATAAAAGTTTTTATAGGAATGCTAAGTTTGCTCTTAGCATTTTCTTTTTCAGCACGTTCTCAACAAAACTTATCATCTTTTGACAGGGGTAGTTTTGCCATGAAAGGCGATACACTTCCTTACCGTTTATTATTTCCTAAACATTTTGATCCTAACAAAAAATATCCTCTGCTATTTGTTCTGCACGGTTCGGGCGAACGCGGCAATAATAACGAGGCTCAGCTAAAATATGGACCTTCACGCCTTTTGCAGGACAGCGTACGTGAAAAATATGAAGCTATTGTGGTTTTTCCGCAATGCCCGGCGAATAGTTATTGGTCAAACGTACAGCAGGAAACCGACCCGGCAACACAGAAAAGAAAATTCGTATTTCAGGTAAATGAACAACCTACCATAGCTATGAGTCTACTAATGGGCTTGGTTGATCAGTTTTTAGACAAACCCTTTGTTGATAAACATCGCGTTTACATTGGAGGCTTAAGTATGGGAGGCATGGGCACATTGGAGATCATTGGGCGTGAACCTAAAATATTTGCTGCGGCTTTTTCCATTGCTGGAGGCGATAACACCCTTAATGCTAAAAAGTATGCAAAAAAAGTTCCGCTATGGATATTCCACGGCAGTAAGGACAGTGTGGTGCCTGCCGATCATTCAGAAGTTATAGTAGCAGCCATTAAAGAAGCAGGCGGCGATCCTAAATTTACCCTTTATCAAGGCGTTGACCACAACAGCTGGGATTATGCCTTCAAAGAACCTGAATTATTAAGCTGGCTGTTTTCGCACAGTAAATAATCAGCCGCTCTATTAAAGACGACACTTTGAATTTGATCTTTTGTTATTGTGAGCAGGAACGACGAAGCAATCGCACGCTATGCAAGTTTCCTTTCAGTTCGCGATTGCTACGCTATCGCTCGCAATGACAAAATTTATACGCTCTGAATAAAAACCGTTTTGATATTATAGCCTTTCTTAAAATTATTGACTATTCTTCCTCTTTAGGCTTTGGTGGGATATTCTTCATGTTAAACCGGGGCTTGTAAGCAGGCTTGGCGGCAGGTCCATCTGGCGAAGATACATTTGACATATCCTCTGGCTTTTCTTCGGGCCTAACCTCGTCTTCAACAGGCTTGGGCTTTACCATCCCTGCCTGAAAACGAGGTTTGTATGCAGGTTTGGCCGAAGGAGCCTCAATTTCGGGAACAACCTCTGCTTCTGATTTAACCTCGGGTTTCTCTTTAGCTACAGGTGGTTCATTCTCAACCGGTTTAGGTTTCATCATGGCCGCATTAAAACGGGGCTTAAAACCAGGCTTCGGAGTTTCTGTAGCCGGCTTAGTTTCTTCGCTTTTAGCTTCAGCTTTTTCTGCAGGCGTTTCAGTGTTTTCTGTAGGTTTTGGTTTGACCATTGCCGCATTAAAACGTGGCTTAAAGCCGGGCTTAGGGGCTTCAGTAGTATCCTTAACAACCTCTTCCTCTTTTATTTCAGGCTTTTGTTCAGGAGTTGCCTCATCTAATTCGGCCTTTGGGTTTACCATAGCCGGATTAAAACGAGGCTTAAAAGCCGGTTTTGGAGCAGTTGACTCTCCTGACGGCGTAGTACCTTCTTCTGGCTTGATTTCACTTTTTTCTTCGGCAGGCTTGGCAGTAACACCAGCTGCTTTGAATTTGGGCGTGAACCCAATTTTTGGCGTAGCTTTTACCGGCTCTATCAGGCTCTCGGTAATGGTTTGTTCGGCCAGCTGATTTTCTATCCGTAACTTTTCTGTTTTTATTTCCGGTGATGCTGGAAAACGGCGTCTGAGCTTATTGAACCAATATTTTTTGGTATGATCAAAGCTTTTTTCGCCCATCTGTTCGTAATGAGTTTTAAATTCAGAAAACAACGATTGCTCACCCTGCTGCAGAGCCAACAGATCAATCTTTTTCTTTTTAAAAAACTCTTCGAAGGTCATATCATTAGATTTGAGATATGAGATGTGAGATATGAGACATTAACTTGCTTAAGTTACTATTCTCCCTTATCTAACATCTCACATCTAATATCTCATATCTGCTTAAAATGCAACATCAATATCCAGCTGATTAAAGTGGATACCTTTATCTGTCTGCTTCCAGTCTGCACGTTCCTCATCGGTGGCGTTCATCAGTTTCGGAAACCATTCCAGCGGAAACGCCTGTTGTTTGCCATCCGGTTTCTCAACAAAAAGTAAGCCGTTAGCAAAGGTTACCTTTACTTTCTTCTCTTCCTTACGTGAGCTGAATAATGGCATGTTTTTAATTCAAAAGTTAAATTCAAAAGTCAAAAGCCTTTTGAATACAATATTCGCGATTGCTTCGTACCTCGCAATGAGAGATAATTATTAAAAATAAATCCGAAATCGAAAATCCGATTTCCGAAATCAATTTTACTCGGCCATATTATGATAAACCGCCTGCACGTCGTCATCCTCTTCCAGCTTATCAATCAGTTTCATGATATCAGCAACCTGCTCTTCGGTTACCTGGTGAAATGACTGGGGAACACGCTCCAATTTGGCCGATTTTACTTCAATGCCTAATTCCTCGAGGGTCTTTTGCATCTTACCGAAATCCTCAAAAGCCGTGTGGATTACTCCAATATCGTTTCCTTCTTCATCCGCCTCAACAAACAAATCTTCCAAACCCGCATCAATTAATTCAAATTCCAACTCTTCCAGATCGCGGTCGCCGGGAATAAATGTAAAAACAGATTTGCGCGTAAAAATAAAATCAAGCGAGCCTGTTTTGCCTAATGAACCACCGGTTTTGGTAAAGTAGCTGCGCACATTGGCCACGGTACGGTTGGTATTATCGGTAGCTGTTTCAACCAATACAGCAACGCCGTAAGGAGCGTACCCTTCGTAAACTAATTCTTCGTAATCCTTTTCATCCCGGCTAGTAGCCCTTTTTATAGCGGCTTCAACACGATCTTTCGGCATGTTTACGGCTTTAGCGTTTTGCACCGCCGTTCTTAAACGCGAGTTGGTAGTAACATCACCGCCGCCCGCTTTTACGGCCATTACAATCTCTTTTCCTAAACGGGTAAACTGCACGGCCATTTTAGCCCAGCGTTTAAACTTTCTTTCTTTGCGGAATTCAAATGCTCTTCCCATGTTTTCTTAGTTCATTATTCTTGGCTGATACATCAACCCTTGTATTGATTAACTGCTCACCCAATAAGGGTAAAGTGGTTAAATATAATATTTGTTTTATATAAGTTTCAAACGCTTAGCTTTTTGCTTTACGCTTTTGGCCCTTTAACTTATTATAGTATCTTTCAAATTAGTCAGCATATCATTGGCCATGGCAGCCAGGTCATATTCTAATTTCCAGCCCCAGTCCCTTTCGGCATAGCTATCGTCAATTGATTTTGGCCAGCTATCGGCAATAGCCTGGCGCGGATCATTTTCGGAATAGCTTATTTCAAAATCAGGTATCTGTTTTTTTATTTCGGCTGCCAGTTGTGTAGGGGTAAAGCTAATGCCTGCCAAGTTATATGACGAACGGATGGTAAGTTGCTCGGCCGGTGCATCCATTAATGAAATGGTGGCCCTGATGGCATCATCCATATACATCATAGGTAAAGCGGTATCGGCCGAAAGGAAACTGGTATAGCTTCCTTTTTTTAATGCCTCGTGAAATATATGTACGGCATAATCAGTTGTGCCGCCTCCCGGATTAGCTCTCCAGCCTATCAGCCCCGGGTAACGGATGCTGCGCACATCAAGTCCGTATTTATTAAAATAATACTCACACCAACGCTCACCTGCCAGTTTGCTGAATCCATAAACTGTATTTGGATCCATTACGCAATATTGTGGTGTATGAAACTGTGGTGAGTTGGGGCCGAATACAGCGATTGAACTTGGCCAGAAAACTTTTTGTGTTTTAAACTCAACAGCAAAGTCAAGTATGTGGAGAAGGCCGGTCATGTTCAAATCCCAGGCCAATTTGGGTTTTTGCTCGCCTACGGCCGATAGTATGGCGGCCAGCAGATAAACCTGGGTAGGGCGATGTTTATCAAATATATGGTGCAAATTATCTTTATCAAGCACATTCACAATCTCGAACGGTCCGCCGTGGCGTATAGCATAACTCGGATCATTTATATCAGATGCTATTACATTTTCTGCACCGTGTATCTTTCTCAAAGCTACAACCAGCTCTGTACCTATTTGGCCGTTGGCGCCAATCACTATAATCTTTTCGCTCATGCAATATTGAGTTTGCGCAAAGGTAAAAATTTGGGCGAAATCTGTTGAGGTAGTTCATCAAGTTTATAGGGAAAGTAACAGCTTATTTAACTAAAATGAACATATTGATTTTTTCAGCTTCCGGTTTACCCCCGTTTAACCATTCATTAAAATATACTAATCTTATAGGACAACTATTATAATAAACCCAAAAAAATGTGCATATTTGGGGTTCAAGTTTTTATTATATAACAAATTAACAAAATGAAACCTCCAATGGAAGCTTCATTACAGATCAAAAACAGTTTAACAAAATGAAAGTCGCAGTAGTAGGTGCTACAGGATTAGTAGGCACCAAAATGTTGCAGGTTCTTGCAGAACGCAACTTCCCCGTTACAGAATTAATTCCCGTAGCTTCAGAAAAAAGTATTGGTAAAGAAATTACTTTTAAGGGTAAGCAGTTTAAGGTAGTTTCTGTTGAGGATGCGATTAAGATGAAGCCGGACGTAGCGATTTTCTCGGCCGGCGGAAGCACTTCATTACAGCAGGCTCCTTTATTTGCAGCCGCTGGTACAACCGTTATTGACAATTCATCGGCATGGCGCATGGACCCAACCAAAAAACTGGTTGTGCCCGAAGTTAACGCCAATGTATTAACTGCCGATGACAAGATAATTGCCAACCCTAATTGCTCAACCATACAAATGGTAGTGGCCTTAAAACCACTGCATGATAAATATAAAATTAAAAGAGTAGTTGTATCTACCTATCAATCAGTTACCGGCACCGGCGTTAAAGCTGTTGACCAGCTGTTTAACGAGCGTAAAGGTATCGACGGCCCTAAGGTTTATCCTTACACCATCGACCTTAACGTTATCCCTCAGATTGACGTTTTCACCGAGAATGGTTATACCAAAGAGGAAATGAAAATGATCCTGGAAACCAAAAAGATCATGGGCGATGATAGCATAAAAGTTACCGCTACAACTGTGCGTATCCCAGTTATGGGGGGGCACTCAGAATCAGTGAACATTGAGTTTGCCAATGATTTTGATCTGGCCGAGGTACGTGAGCTATTGGCAAAATCACCAGGCATTGTTGTGGTTGATGATCCTGCTAACCTTAAATATCCAATGCCGCTTGACGCGCATGATAAAGATGAGGTTTTTGTAGGCCGTATCCGTCGTGACGAAACTCAGGACAATACATTAAACTGCTGGATAGTATCAGACAATTTGCGCAAGGGCGCTGCTACCAACGCTGTACAAATTGCCGAATACCTTGCTGCTGCTCAGTTAATTGGCCAGCCGGTTGAAGCATAAATTTCAATCTGAACAAGATAAATAAAAGGGATGATCATTTGATTATCCCTTTTTTTATTTAAACTTGCCTGCCATGAAAACCATTAAACTAATAGTTGTTTTCTGTTGCTGTTTAGCTTCAACCCGCTTGTTTGCCCAAGACAGCCCGCAAGCCATTGAAGCTGATCTGTTGCGTATACTTCAAAAGGTAAACTATTATGGCTCGCACAAAAAACAGTGGAAAGCCATTGATTCTCTGCAAAAGCAAAACAAGATCTTTGGGTTTAAGCTCAAATATTACACTTCCAAATACCCGGCAACCATTAGCCAGCCCTTTACTTCGCTGATCAAAGCAAAATTGGTAATAGCAACTTCTGCCGACGGACAGTTTCGTACTTATTCATGGAACACCCAGCTTGGCACTAAAGGCTTTGACATTTATAACGTACTGCAATATAAAAACAACGGAAAAACCACTGCACTTTTAAAAATGGATACCGTGGGCAAAAAGGGAAGTTTACCACTTTGGTATTCAAAAATTTACACCTTTACCAACAGCAATAAAACTTACTATTTAGCACCTTATAATTCTGTTTATTCGCCTGCAAAAGCCGGACAGGGTTTAAGGATCTTTACCATTGATAAAGGTTCGCTGATCAGTAACCCTCCACTGATAAAAACTCCTACAGGTGTATATAGTCAGTTACATTATGATTTTGACGTAAGCTCTATTGCCGACTGGAAATCATACCCAAGTATATATTTCGATCCGTCTAAACAAACCATTTACACCCCGCTGGTTGATTACAATCATAAAATGACCCGTAAATTTATTCCCTATAAATTCAACGGCCGTTTTTTTGAGAAGTTAAAAAGTTAACTTAGCCTAATGATATCCTTTGCTCACCGTGTTTTTATGGAAGTTGCCGCTAACCTTAGCTTTAGCAAGGCAGCACAAGTGTTATTTGTAACACAACCCGCTATCAGCAAACACGTTAAAGCACTGGAAGATCAATACAAAGTACCTTTATTTGAACGTAAAGGCAACAGTATTCTGCTTACTGAAGCGGGCAACAAACTGAACGAGTACCTGCAGCAGGCTACCGAAATTGAACGCAAGATAGAGTATGATCTTTCTGTTCTGAGTAACCTGTCGCAAGCTGCCGGGCATTTGCGTTTGGGCGCCAGTACTACTATTGCATTATATATTTTACCATCTATATTATCCGGTTTTCAGCGTGAATACGCCAATGTAGATGTGCAGCTGGTAAACCGAAACTCCGAGTATATCCTTAACGCTCTGCTTAATCATGAGGTTGATATTGGCATTATTGAGGTTGATAATAAATTAACCACCGTATCCTACAAACCCTTTATGAGCGATGAGGTGATACCGGTATGCTCGGCTAAAAGTCCGCTGGCGGGTAAATCACTTACCTTAAAGCAGTTGATAAAAACACCCCTTGCCGTTCGTGAACGCGGTTCAGGTACGTTAAACGCGGTATTAAAATCATTATCGGCCCTGCACATTAAGCCGGCAGATCTGTCGGTAAAGATCAGGCTGGGTGGTACCGAGGCTTTGAAAAATTTTATCCTGGCCGATCAGTGCCTGGGCTTTATGCCGCGTCCATCCATCATTCGCCAACTTGCCGATGGCGATCTGATTGAAGTACCTGTTGAAGGACTAAAAATCACCCGTGATTTCTTTTTTATACGCCGCAAAGGAACCGAGGATTATGGACTTACGAGCAACTTTATCAATTTCGCATTGCAGCATATTGAAGGGAAATAACCTAAATACAGTAATTTGTAAATCAGCTATTTAACCACCTAATTTCAAATAGTCAAAACCATATAGCTATCCTGCCTGTAATTTTATCATGCTTATTATACAGAGTTTGCTATCAAACACGCTGTGAAGCCTGTTTAATTTAACTCAAAAGGCAAATTCAGTACAATAACCTAACTGGGGGTAGAATCGTTAGCGGTTCTGCCCTTTTTATTGCTACAGGTTTTATCTTTACCCCATGCCCTCAAAAAAAGTATTGATCATAGGTGCCGGGATTGCCGGAATTGCTTCGGCTATTCGTTTGGCTGCAAAAGGCTATCAGGTTGAGATTTTTGAGGCAAACAATTACCCGGGTGGTAAACTTAGCCAGTTTGAACAGGAGGGTTTCAGGTTTGATGCCGGCCCAAGTCTTTTCACCATGCCTCAATATGTTGATGAGCTGTTTACCATGGCCGGTAAAAACCCTATCGATTTTTTCAGATACCAAAAGCTGGATGTGGTTTGTAAATACTTTTATGCAGATGGCACACATCTTACAGCTTATGCAGATACCGATAAATTTGCAGCAGAAGTTCATAAACAAACCGGCGAACCGACAGATTTTGTAGAAAAATACCTGAACAACAGCAGCAATATTTACAGCATCACCAACCATGTTTTTTTAGAACGATCATTGCATCGCCTAAAAACATATTTGAATTGGGATGCGGTGAAATCCATATTCCTGTTCCCGCAGATAGATGCGTTCCGCAGCATGCATAAAGCCAATCGAGGCTTTTTTAAGGATACCCGCATGGTGCAGTTTTATGACCGCTACGCCACCTATAATGGATCAAACCCTTATAAGGCTCCGGCTACACTCAATGTGATACCTCATCTGGAGCAGCATTATGGTGCTTATTTTCCTGAAGGTGGCATGTACAGTATTATTAACAGCCTGGTAACGCTGGCAGAGGAATTGGGTGTTGTATTCTATTATAATTCGTTGGTTGAGGAAATAATTTTAGAAGGATCATTAGCGAAAGGTATCAAGGTGAATAATCAAATTATTCAGGGTGATCTGATCGTATCCAACATGGATGTTTGGTTCACTTATCACAAACTGTTAAAACAACATCCTGAGCTATTCCCTAAAAAGATCCTGCAACAGGAGCGCAGCAGTTCGGCATTAATATTTTATTGGGGCATTAAAAAACAATTCCACAGGCTCAACCTTCATAATATTTTCTTTAGTGCAGATTACAAGGCTGAATTTGACCATATCTGGAAGCAGGGAAATATTTATCATGACCCAACGGTATACCTCAACATAAGTTCAAAATACAAACCTGACGATGCACCCGAAGACTGCGAGAATTGGTTTACCATGATCAATGTACCTGCCAACACCGGGCAAAACTGGGATAGCCTGATAACCGAAGCCAGGCAAAACATATTAAAAAAGTTGAACCACCTGCTCGGCGAAGACATCAGTCAGCTGATTGTTTGCGAAAGCATCCTCGACCCGCGTAGTATTGAAAGCAAAACCTCCTCTTACCAGGGTTCGCTTTACGGCACCAGCTCAAACAGTCAATTCGCAGCATT
Organism: Mucilaginibacter aquaedulcis; assembly: GCF_030409325.1. Lineage (GTDB taxonomy): Bacteria > Bacteroidota > Bacteroidia > Sphingobacteriales > Sphingobacteriaceae > Mucilaginibacter > Mucilaginibacter aquaedulcis. The sequence goes on along the minus strand of NZ_JAUFPR010000004.1, from coordinate 1,173,293 downwards.
TTTAAGACAAGCCAACAAGGCTTCTCAAATTAAAAACCTCTATTTTTGTGGCGGCAGTGTACACCCTGGCGGGGGTATCCCCCTTTGCTTGCTTTCGGCAAAAATTGTGAGCGATTGGATAGGGTAGTACAGTGCTATTTAAAAACACGACTATGAAACTTCAACTTTTTGATAAGCAGGTTTACGCTGATCGCAGGCAGGTGCTAAAGCAAAATATCGGCTCGGATGGTATCATCCTGTTGCTGGGCAACGAAGACAGCAGCATGAACTACAAAGACAATTGCTACCCTTTCAGGCAGGATAGCAGTTTCTTGTACTACTTCGGGCTCGACGTGCAAAACCTTGCTGCCGTTATTGATACCGAAACCGGCGAAGAATTTATTTTTGGTAATGAACTTAGTATAGATGATATTATCTGGACAGGCACCTTGCCTACTGTTCGTGAAATGGCGGCCCTGGTTGGGGTTAACCAAACCAAACCTTACGATCAGATCATTCATCATGTGCATAAGGCAGTTATAGCCGGCAGAAAGGTTCATATTTTGCCTCCATACCGTCCGGAAAACCGCATTAAACTTGCTAACTGGTTTAATGTGAGCTTACAGGATGTTCAGGATCATGTTTCTTTGAAACTGATCAAGACGGTTATCGCACAGCGAGTGATCAAAACGCCTTTGGAGATCCAGGAGATGGAAAAAGCGGTTGACATTAGTATCGATATGCAGCTGGCTGTAATTAAAGCCACCCGCCCGGGTATAAAAGAGTTTGAACTGGTGGCAAAAGCCAATGAAATTGCCTTGGCTGCCAATGGCCGCTTAGGCTACGGCGCTATTATCACTACTCATGGCCAAACATTGCATACTCACTATTACGGCAACACCCTGCAGGATGGTAACATGGTACTGAGCGACATCGGTGCCGAAAATGACATGCATTACGGCGGCGACCTTACCCGTACTTTCCCTGTAGGGCGAAGCTTTACCAATCGTCAAAAAGAATTATATGAGGTGGTATTAACCTCTATGGATCATGCCATCAGCATGTTGAAACCAGGTGTAAGATACAAAGACATTCACTTAGCCGCCTGCCAGAAACTGGTGGAAGGGCTAACCCAGGTTAACCTCATGAAAGGCGATGCTGCCGAAGCTGTTGCTGCAGGTGCACACACCATGTTTTTTCAATGCGGATTAGGCCATATGCTGGGTATGGATACCCACGATATGGAAGACCTGGGCGAACAATATGTTGGCTATACCGATACGCTGAAAAAAGAAACTATATTTGGGTTAAAATCGCTGCGCCTGGGCCGCGAACTGGAAGCAGGTTATGTATTAACTGTTGAGCCTGGCATTTACATTATCCCTGAACTGATAGACCGATGGAAGGCTGAAAAGAAATATGCTGATTTTATCAACTATGATGTGCTGGAAACCTATCGCGATTTTGGTGGTATCCGCATTGAGGACAACTTCCTGATTACCGAAACCGGCAGTCATTTGTTAGGAAAATATTTACCTAAAACATTAAAGGAAATAGAGGCTTTGAAAGGGTGATATAATTCTCCTGTCATTGCGAGCGGAGCGAAGCAATCGCGAATGTGCATAGTTTGCGATTGCTTCGTTCCTCGCAATGACAAACTATAATTTACGCTGCTACATGGTTTTCCCTAACCATTTTCTCCAGAGCATCAATCCATATAGGCGAATCATTCAGGCTTTCTACCAGCTGAACCTTTTCGCCACCTAAGGCTTTAAACTCATCGCCATATTCGGTGGTAACCTCGTAAACAGTTTCCAGGCAGTCTGCCACAAATGCAGGGCAAAATACCAGCAGGCTTTTCTTACCTTCTTTGGCCAATTTGGCTACAATTTCGCTGGTGTAAGGCTGTACCCAAGGGTCGTTACCCAGGCGAGATTGAAAGCAAATGGTATATTTTTCTTTGGGAATATTCAGTTTTTGGGCTATCAGCTGAGCCGTATGGTGCGATTGTGCTGAATAGCAGAATTTATTGACATCTGTTAAAGTCTGGCAGCAATCAGCACTTTTTAAGCAATGTTGTTGGGTATGATCGGCTTTAATCAGTTGCCTTTGTGGCAAACCGTGAAAACTGAATAATATGTGATCGTACGTTTCGGGTTTGTACTTTAATGCATTATCGGCAAATGTGGCTATCATGCCCTCATTATCGTGAAATGAATTAACAAACGAAATTGTGGGTTTTGTAGGCCATTTTAATAACAACTCCATCACTTTATCATAAACAGAGCCTGTACTGGCCGATGCGTATTGAGGGAACAATGCGATCACCTGTATATCATCAACCAAAGCTGCTTTAAGCCTGTTCAGGGCCGACTCAATTGATGGGTTTTGGTATCGCATAGCCAACTCAACAATATACTCATTGCCGAGGCGTTGTTGTAAAGCTTTTTGCTGTAAAAGGCTATAATGCATTAATGGAGAACCTGTTTCTTTATCCCAAATAGCCTGATATAATTTAGCTGATTTTGGAGCCCTGAAAGGGGTAATAATACCTCTTACCAAAAGCGCCCGGGATATTGGGTTGATGTCAATTACCCGCGGGTCCATTAAAAATTCATTCAGATAGGTACGTACATCTGCCGTTGAAGGGCTGTCTGGTGTACCTAAATTCACCAATAAAACTGCTTTTTTACCCATAATATTCAGGTGCAAAAATATAAAATAAAAGCCCTTAACCTTTTAATTAAAGAACAATTTACAAACTAATGATTGCTAATATGCGTAGCAACTCCCCCTTTAGGGGGCCGGGGGGCTTTCCACAATTTCCACCAGGGAGTACCCGGCGAATCATGATGTTCATAGTGATATCCAAAAAAATAACAGCTAAAAAAAGCTAACACATGGTTTTTAGGCTGACTCCGGGCGAAATAAGAATTATCATGCTCACCTTTGTGAGGTTGATAGGTACCAAAGTAAAACAGCTGAAGTGTACTGATCAGTGACGGCACCACCCAAAACATGATCAGGTTTTGCTGCGGAATCCAAAGTTTTAAAATATTGAATAATATAGCCATTACCACAATTTGCCATAGTGAAAGGTAATTGCGGATAAACCTTATATACCAGCTCCAGAAGCCACCCTGATGATAATCGGGATCTTCACTGGTATGCACCTGGCTATGATGTTTATGATGTTTGGTATACAACTGCGGATACCAGAACGAGGCGTATAAAAATGTGCAGAGATAGCCAATAAAGTTATTTATTCCTCGGTTTGGAGATACCGTACCGTGCATTGCATCATGAGCAGTTATAAACAAACCTGTATATAAATGCATCTGCACTAAAATAAAAAGATAAACCAGAGGATTAGCAAAGCTAAATTGCCATTGCATCAATAATATGATGGACGTTGCCCAACAACCTATTACCAGCAGGGCAATCCATAAACCTGTATTTGATTGGCTTTTTTGCATGTAATTGATATAACAGCAAAAAGCGTGCTGTTAAAATTTTTCCAGCTCGGATTTTACCTCCTGCATCAGCCACATTGGGGTAGATGTAGCACCGGCTATGCCGATGGTATCATTTGCTGAAAACATGTTTTTATCCAGTTCGCTTGATGAGGATATGAAATAAGTATTAGGATTGTGCTTGCGGCATACCTCAAACAACACTTTTCCGTTTGATGATTTACGCCCCGATACAAACACAATTTTATCAAACCGGCTCACAAACTTAGGCAAGTCTTTATCACGGTTTGATACCTGGCGACAAATGGTATCATTAGCTTTCAGGTTATAGCCGCGGGCAATAAGCTCGTCTTTTATACCGTAAAACTTCTCCATACTTTTGGTAGTTTGAGTATATAGCGTAATATTTTGCGGCAGCTCTACATTGTCCAGTTCAGCAATGTCCTGAAAAACCAGAGCTTCGTCATTGGTTTGTCCCTGCAAACCGATTACTTCGGCGTGGCCATGCTTCCCGAATATCAGGATCTTTTCATTGGCATCATAGGATGTTTTTATCCTGTTCTGCAGTTTTAAAACCACAGGGCACGATGCATCAATAAGTGTAATGTTATTTTCTAAGGCTACACGGTAAGTTTCGGGAGCCTCGCCATGGGCACGGATAAGTACTTTTTCGTTGTTTAAATTTTTCAGTTCGGCATGTTCAATGATGCGTAAACCAAGGGCCTTTAAACGCTCTACTTCCTCATCATTGTGAACTATATCGCCAAGGCAATACAAATAACCTTCTTCGGCCAATATCTCTTCGGCCATATCAATGGCGTATACTACGCCAAAGCAAAAGCCCGAATCCTGATCAATAGTAACTTTTAACTGATACTCTCCCATTGCGTTACAAATTTACAGCAAAAATAACGGTTGATAGTAATCATTGTGTGAATTTTAATAAGGAGTCTTCAAGTCCTAATTAAATATCCCCAATCCCATAAAAAACACAAACTGCATAATTAACAACACAGGCGCCACTATACCTTGCTGCTTAAATTTAAACTGCTCAAAAATAAAAAGGAGAACAGCACTTAGCAGAAACCAGCAAACATAGTTTTTAACAGGAATCCCATTGCCGGCCCAGTGCCAGTAATCAAAATGAATAGCAATAGGCTCTATAAGCATATCAAGCACAAGCAGTATCAGGGCACCTATTATTATCCTGATAAAACTATTCCTTATTCGGCTGCGCCGCATACTCACCCCGGTTGAATAAATAAGCAAAAACCAATTTACGCCAATCATTAAAGGGATATTAAACCATTTTACACCCAGTGTTTCACCATAGGAATAATTGCCGAACAACCAACCTGTGTGTACCCCGATAAATTCAGCCCCGAAGCCAATGACAAATATTATTATGGCAAATAACAAAAACTTGCCATTTAACTCGCTGTGACTAAACAGTATCACACCCATCATGAGCAATAAATGCCAGGGAACTATATCTAAAAAAATAGAATCAAACGGCGGCACTATGAAACCGATAAGCCCAACCATGTGAAATAGTATTACAATGATCACAGCTACCCGCTCCTTAGGGGTTTGCGCGTAACGCATTAATGCTTTCAAATTTTGCGCCCTTTCCATACGGTAGTTTTAGTTAAGTAGCGCTGTATAGAGGTAACCGCAATAATCAGCATATTCAGCATTTGCAAAGGATGCAGGATAATATTTTTTACAGGGCTTTGGTCAGAAAGGAGCGAAATCATGACACGTGTAAGGATGATCAATCCAAACATAAAAAATAACAGCGGAAGGTTCAGTGTCATGATCACGATCATAGGGCCGCCTATAATGATCACTATGTAAACCAGAAAACCAATAATACTGTAATTAAAAGCCGCCAAAAAGTTTTTACTAAAACCGGCAATGGCTTCATTATGGCTTCTATACATGCGACAACTGATCATACCATTAGCCAGTAATGCCTCGCCGTTATAAGCTTCTGCCTTTACCAGTCGCATGATCTCCACATCCTCAACCACTTTACTTCTTACTGCTTTATGCCATTGATTTTTATGATAAACAGCAGCGTCAAACATCATGAATTGCCCACTTGCTGCTGCAACCGATGCATTTTTTACGAGGTATATTAATCGTAAGGGCAGCAGATTAAGCAATATAAAATGCATGAGCGGCACAACAGCCCACTCTCCCGGGGTTTTCATTAGCTGATTGGTAAACAAGCTCAACAAGCCCAGCTGGTGCAGATGCATCCGGTGCACCGCGCTGTTTATTAAACCCTGTTTTACCTCCTCATCGGCATCCAGAAACAGCAAATATTTGCCATCGGCCTGTTGGGCCAATTGGTGACAGGCGTAATTTTTACCTATCCAGCCATCTGGTAGTTTACTACCTTTTATAACTTTAAAACGCGAATGTTTTGCAGCAAATGCCGAACATACAGCATAAGTATCATCAGCCGATTCGTCATCAAGCACTATCACTTCGTAGTTCTCATATTCCTGCTCATGAATAGATTGCAGCAGCGTTAGGATATTACCAGCCTCGTTACGGGCCGGTATCAATATGGATACCCTATCGGTATACTGTTTACCAACCCGGTGTAATTTAGGGTTCGATATAAAATTAAACAGTGTAACCGAAAAACGAAGGATGATAAAAAAGAGGGTTATTGATATGGCAATGATCACTTTTTATAATACTATTTCGGTTTGCAGTTGTTTTGCTGAATTGTAATGTTGTTGATAAGCGGTGGTTAGCTCATCTATGCTTTTATAAGCTAAATTACCTGTAATGGTTTTTAAATAAACGGTTGCAGTAGGCTTTTTATGTTTAAAATTCTCCACAAATGTTGCCGCAAACAATAAATCGAAGTTTTGTTGCGCTCCATCTACAATTTTCATTAACCCTTTTTGAAATGATACCCGATCAATAAAATTAGAATACAGCTTGCCTTGCGGAAAAATAAGCACCATGTTTTGCGGATCGTTCAATAATTCAGCGGCATAGTTAAGCGAAGCAATCATATCCCTGGAGTTTTTATTAACCGAAAATGCGCCCATATATTTAAAGAACCAAACCTGGCGCACGGTTTCTTCCAATACCATGATATGAAACTTTTTACCCAGTAATTTATGATTAACACAGTACATTAAAAAACCGTCCCACCAGCTAAAATGATTAGCCAATAGCAAAACAGCCTTATCTGTACGTGGGGGTACCTGTTCAAACTTTACTTCATGAAAATTACGTCCCACTATCCGCAACAGATAACGATGAAAAAACCAATGTATTAAACTGTTTTTTTGCGAACGGATCATGAGTTGCAAGATACTGATTGAAAAACAAATTCAATCAGTGAGCCATGTTTACCTGATTTTTTAATGCCTGCTGGTGAAAATCATTAATGCTTTGCTTAAGTTCTTCAAAAGATATTTCGCCGGCGATACCGCAGTTAAAATGATGTATGTAGGCCCGCGGCTTTAAACTTTCAAAATAATCAATTAACGTACACTGATAAACAACCTGGCATGGGCCTTTTATTTGTTTAATAAGTCGCTCTATTCCTTTTTCAATATGGATGTGGGTAATATGGTTAGAACAAAGTTCGCCTTGCGGGAATATGGTAACCAGGTTTTCAGGATTGTTCAGCAAATTTGCCGAGTAGGTAAGTGATTCCAGTATTTCTCTTGATCCTTTTTTCATAGAGAAAGCGCCCAAATATTTAAAATACCAGTGATTTACAAAATGATCGTGCTGCATCATGATAAAAAGACGGCGCTTTAAATTATTGAAAGCAGCATAGTTTGCAAAAAAGCCATCCCACCAGCTAAAGTGATTGGTGAGCAGCAAGATAGAATGCCCAGGCATGGGCTCAAAAGGCTGTATGTTAATTTCCTTGAAATTACGCCCCATCCACCAGCGCATAAAGCGGAAGAACATTTTACTTAGGGTATCATTTTGGCGTGATGGCAGCATATTTTATTGTACTAAGTATTCGTCGAGTGCTTTAATAACGAGCCAATGGCCCAGAGCCAGCTCATGTACCTCGGCATTATCAAGCATTTCAATAAACGGCATAGCCGCCGATTTTGGGAACAGCTTATCATCTTTACCAAATATCAGCAGGCAATTAATTTTATACCGGTTTATTTGCATGGCCACTTTTTTAACATCGGGCTTTAATAAACGTATCAAATTTAGCGTATAATAAGTATCCAGCCTTTTTTGTTCGGTGTCAATTTCATTATAGGCAATCTGGTACAGGCTATTATCTATCATACCTGCTTTTTTTGCACACTTAAGCACAAAAGGTGCCAGCCATTTGCTTTTTGTAACGCCCCGAAAAAGAAATTTGCCCAATGGGTTATGTAACAAAAAATGAAATCCTTTATATACAGACAAACCATCCGGGGCCATTAAGATCACATCATCAATAAGGTGGGCATATTCTTCAAGCAGTATCAAGGCAAGATTTGCACCTATCGAGTACCCCATAACCGAAAAACGCTGTTCACCGTAAGTTTTAAACCATTCCTGCATGTAACTGCGCACCATCTCCTTGGGCATACCTGCCCTGATCTGCTCATCTGTCCACCCTTCAAGTTGGCTGCCACCATGGAAAAAATGATCAAAGCCGTAAATATGATATTTGGGCAGTATTGATTTTTCGAGCACATGAAACTGTTTGCCCGTCATTCCGTAACCGTGAAAGGCCAGCAACGGTTTCTGACCCGTACCATATTCGTGAAAATGCGCTTTACCCAAACCGGGTAGATGTAAAAAACCCATTAAGGCAATATTAAGAATTATTTGCCCCCTAACTCCCAGAAGGAGGAACTTTTTGATGAGCAATTACATTAATGCCCCACTATAGGGGTCAGGAGGGTTTACCAGTTCCATGATCATTTGTGTAGCCCCGGTATGTTCACGTACGTAACTGTATATTTTTTTGCTGGTTAGGTTGTAGAATCCCCTGTCGGTGACCAAAGTGTTCGTAATACCTTGCAGTTCGGTTTCGTTATTAATGCTGAAACCTGCCTTTAGGGCAACTAACTCGCGGGCCTCATTGAATTTTGAATAATTAGGACCAAAAATAACCGGCAAACCAAATGCAGCTGCCTCAAGCGTATTATGTATACCTACTCCAAAGCCGCCACCTATATAAGCAATATCACCATATGCATAAAGTGACGACAGCATACCAATGTTATCAATTATTAAGGTGCGAGGCCCAAGGTGCGGAGAACGGGGTGCGGATATTTCCACTCCATCTTTTGGCTTTTGACTTTTGATTTTTGAATTATTTTTAACCCATTCTGAATATTTTACTGCCGAACCTTTTGGTAATAAGTTAATCAGGTTGTTTATTTTTTCTGCTTCAACCTCATGCGGGGCAAAAATAAACTTCCAATCGGGGTATAGGGCTGGCAAAGTAGCCAATAGCTTTTCATCTTCGGGCCAGGTACTTCCGGCAATAAATAACTTTTGCCCGTTTTTAAATTCGCCCGCACCGGGTATTTGTTTAGGCTGCTCGGCATTAGCCCAAACACGGTCAAAACGGGTATCCCCACTAATGGTTGTATTATTTAAACCCACATTACTAAGCAATTGCCTTGATTGCTCGTCTTGCAGAAAAAAGTGTGTAACCATGCTTAAAATCTTGCGATGCAAGCCACCGTACCATTTAAAAAATACTTGTCCGGGTCTAAAAATTCCCGAAATGATATACAGCGGAATCTGCCGTTGATGCAACTCATTAAAATAATGGTACCAATATTCGTATTTGGTGAATACAGCCATAGTAGGTTTTATGGCATCTATAAACTCATGGGCATTATTGGCGGTATCTAAGGGTAAATAATAAACCGCATCGGCAAGGGGGGTATTTTTCCTGATCTCGTAACCCGAAGGTGAAAAAAAAGTGACCACGATTTCTTTTTCGGGATGCTTATTTCTCATGGCCTCTAAAATTGGCCTACCCTGTTCAAACTCGCCCAATGATGCAAAATGGAACCATATGCTGCTGCTGAATGAGGTAAGCTTTTGCTGTCTTCTGCCTTTTATCCATAAGCCTGCCTTGGCATTAAAAAAAGAAGCAAGCCATACAGCAAAGTAATATAGTTTGATTCCAATGTTATATAAAAACATCAATTTAAGTATGAATGATTATCTTAGCCGGGCATAAAAGTAATAACAATAATTACAATAAATACGTATGAGTCATCCGTATGCTGTAACTTCTTTAACTAAGCAAATGGTTTACAGTAATCCCAATTTTAAGAATATAAAAATGTTATTAAAATAAGTCTTTTTTTGATAGTGCTGATTTTATCATTAACTATATAAAAGTAACTGTGTGCAAATTAAACCAAACAACCAGGAGGAAATAAATGTCAACTCGTAAACGGATATTAATAACCGGAGCAGCCGGATTCTTAGGATCGCATTTGTGCGACAGATTTATCAAGGAAGATTACCATGTAATTGGTATGGACAACCTGATCACCGGCGATCTTCGCAACATCGAACATCTATTTAAACTCGAAAACTTTGAGTTTTACAATCATGATGTTTCCAAATTTGTGCACGTATCTGGCGAGCTGCATTATATATTGCACTTTGCTTCTCCGGCAAGCCCTATTGATTATTTAAAAATACCTATCCAAACCTTAAAAGTTGGTTCATTAGGCACTCACAATTTATTAGGCCTGGCTTTAGCCAAAGGTGCCCGGATGCTGATAGCCTCTACATCTGAGGTTTACGGCGATCCGAATATAAGCCCTCAAACTGAGGAATACTGGGGTAACGTGAACCCGGTTGGACCGCGTGGTGTTTATGATGAGGCTAAGCGCTTTCAGGAAGCTATAACCATGGCTTACCATACTTTCCATGGTTTGGAAACACGTATAGTACGTATATTTAATACCTATGGCCCTCGTATGCGCCTGAATGACGGACGTGTATTGCCTGCATTTATTGGCCAGGCCCTGAGAGGCGAGCCATTAACCATGTTTGGCGATGGTTCACAAACCCGTTCGTTTTGCTATGTTGATGATCTGGTTGAAGGTATTTACCGTTTACTGCATAGCGATTATGCACAACCGATGAATATTGGTAACCCTGATGAAATCACCATAAAACAATTTGGCGAGGAGATCATTAAACTAACAGGTACCGATCAAAAACTTATTAGTTTGCCTTTGCCGGTTGATGATCCTAAGCAACGCCGCCCGGATATTACCAAGGCCAAAAGCATTTTAGGTTGGGAACCGAAGGTATCCAGGAGCGAGGGGCTAAAGATCACTTTTGAGTACTTTAAATCTCTCCCCGAAAAGGAAATAAACCATAAGGATTTTGCATATTACAATAAACGATAACATACTCTACTTAAAATGAAAATATTAGTAACAGGCGGCCTGGGTTTTATAGGCTCCCACACTGTTGTTGAATTGGTAAATGCAGGTTACGAACCTGTTATTGTTGACGATCTGTCAAACTCCGATCCTAAGATATTAGATCAGATAGCCAAAATTATAGGTTACAAACCTGTTTTTCATAAACTTGACCTGTGCAACGAGCACAGCGTAAAAGAACTGGCCGTTAATGAACCCGATATTGAAGGTATTATTCATTTTGCCGCCTATAAAGCCGTAGGCGAATCGGTGCAAAAGCCATTAAAGTATTATCGTAATAATTTTTATTCCCTTATCAATTTATTGGAGGCTTATCATGGCAAGGCATTAAATTTTGTTTTCTCGTCGAGCTGTACAGTTTACGGGCAACCTGAACAACTGCCAGTTACCGAAGCTGCACCGGTACAATCTGCGCAATCGCCTTATGGTAACACTAAGCAAATTGCTGAGGAAATATTACAGGATATGATAGCTTCTGGCAGCGATTACAAGGTAGTTTCGTTACGTTATTTTAACCCGGTAGGTGCCCATGACAGCGCGCTTATCGGCGAACTTCCAATTGGTGTTCCTCAAAACCTGGTGCCGTTTATTACCCAAACAGCCATCGGCAAACGCCAAAAAATTACTGTTTTTGGCGATGATTACAATACACCTGACGGCAGCTGCGTTCGTGATTATATACATGTTGTTGATTTGGCCAAGGCTCACGTTGCGGCTCTTAAATTAATGCAAAAAGATAATTTTAAAGGATACGATGTATTTAACATTGGTACCGGCAACGGTACTACTGTGCTACAGATCATACATGCCTTTGAACGTGCCACTGGCGTAAAGTTAAATTACGAAATTGGCCCTCGCCGCGGCGGAGATGTGGAGCAGGTTTGGGGAGATGTAACTAAATCAACCAATAAATTAGGATGGAAAGCCAAGCTGGGGATAGACGATATGATGTCATCGGCCTGGGAATGGGAAAAATACATATCACAAAATCCTTTGTAATTAAACATTACAAAAGATTGTTTATGATTGTACTGGTTTAAGGCTTGTATTTATTTTGCCTAAGCCTTAAATCAGACTATACCATGATGAATAGCATACTAACCGTTAATTATGTTTGGTTTATTTAAAAAGAAACCTGAAAAAAGACATGCGAATTTTAACTATGAATCAATCATGGTTGATATGCACTCGCACGTGCTTCCTGGAATTGATGATGGAGCCAAAACACCGGAAGATTCCATTATACTGATACGAAAAATGATGGAGCTGGGTATAAAAAAAATTATAGCCACTCCTCATGTTATGATTGATTTTTACAGGAACACTCCTGAAACTATTACCAACGCGCTTAACATACTCAAAGCCGAGCTGATAAAAGAAAATATCGATATACCTGTTGAGGCTGCTGCCGAACACTATTTTGATGAAACCTTTGAAGCCAGGGTAAAAGAAGGTCGGCTGATTACCTTGGGTGATAATTATGCGCTATTTGAGTTTTCATTTATCAATAAGCCACCCAATGCTGTACCGGTTATACAAAAGATGAATGATTTGGGCTACAAACCCATTCTGGCACACCCGGAAAGATATCCTTACATGGATCTGGAGCAGTTTAAAAACCTGCATAACTGGGGCTGCAGCTTCCAGCTCAATACCATATCATTAACCGGATATTATGGCAAGGAATCAAAAAAGCTGGCAGAAACTTTGGTAGATCATGAGCTTATTGATTTTATATCAAGCGATATGCACCATACCAAGCACGCTGCTGCTTTGAAAGATGCACTCAATACTACTTATATCGAAAAGCTGCTTTTTGATTATCCATTAAAAAACAGCTTACTCTTTTAAGTAAGCAACAAAAGAACAAGGGCTAAGAAAGTAAATTTCTTAGCCCTTGTTCTTTTGTTATTCAATTTCTACTATTCGTATCTTAACGCTTCAACCGGGTCAAGCCGGGCAGCTTTCTTGGCCGGGTAATATCCAGATATAAGGCCGATGAATGTACATAGCAATATGGCAAAAATGAGCCAGCCCCATGGCACAACAAAGGTCCCGCTAATTTGAACAGCTATGAGGTTTCCGGCAGCTATGCCCAGTACCATCCCTGCTATACCTCCAATAAAGCATATCACAATAGCCTCAATCAAAAACTGTTTACGTATTACGGCCGGGGTAGCTCCAATAGCCTTACGCACACCTATTTCACGGGTACGCTCGGTAACAGATACCAGCATAATATTCATTAACCCAATTGCTGCTCCTATTAAGGTAATGATACCTACCGCAAAACCTGCAATGGTAATACCAAGCAACTGGCTGGATAGTTCTTGTTGTATCGAGTCGCTGCGGGTTATTTCAAAATTGTCTTCATTGGCGATGTTAAGGCTGCGCACGTTCCTTATCAGGGATGTTGCCTCGCCTATACTGGCATCCAAAGCGCCGGGGCCGTTTACCTTAACCGTTATGGAGTAAGATAAATTACGTGCAGTATCAATTTGCTTTGCTTTAAGTATGGGGATGATACAAAACTTATCACCACCAAATGAGCTTGAACCCTTTGACGCAATTACACCAACTACGCGGTATTTATTATTACCTATAAAAAGCGATTTATTAACCGGGTTCTCTTGTTTAAACAACTTTGTTTTTATCTCATCGCCTATCAATACCACATTAGCGCCATGCTCCAGTTCTGAAGCTGAAAAATTACGACCGAAGGATAGCTTTTTCCCGGAAGTAGCCAGGTAGTTTTCGTTTGACCCGGATATAGAAATATTAGGATTGGTTTTCAGGCTGCCGTATTTAGCTACCGCAGTACCGGTAACATCTAAGTTAATGGCTGTTACCACAGGTAGTTTAAAAGTTTTTTTAAAGCGCTCTGCCTGATCATATGTAATAGGAGGATAAGCTTTTTTATGGCCGCCATTACCAAAGTTGAGGCCTTCTCCACGGCTTTGAATAGTGAATGAGTTGGCACCAAGATCAGAAAAAGCATCATTTGTAAACTGCCTGATACCTTCAATAGCAGTTAAGATACCTATCAGGGCCATGATACCGATAGCAATAATTAGTGATGTTAAAGATGTACGGAGCCTGTTGCCGGCTATAGATTGTAGCGCTATGGAAATATTTTCTTTATAGGATGTTTTAACCGGCATGGTATAAAAATAAAAAATCTTCGCGGTTTTGACTGTGCATTATACCAATTTGTTACAGCACATTATATAAATATAGCTGCTATGATTACACCTTTAAAATAATATATAATATTTATTAAATAACCTCACTACTAAATGCCATTATAATAAACAAGGCCATCATGAATTATTGAAATATAATTCACAACGGCCTTTGCCCTACATAAATCCGGAAGCACCCTTTTACCTTATCCGTCTGTAAATTTCTATTGATTTTTGCACAGAATCGGTTATTACCTGCGAATATTCGTCATTACCCTTAAAAGTAATTTTGATGGCAAATTTCCTATGCAGTAACTGGGCGTGGCTTGACAGCTCATCCTCTTCTCTAAGTGTATCGTTTCTTAGGCTGAAAACGCCATATCCAAAACCGTTCTTGAATTTTTTACCTTCTTTATCAATCGTATACCGGTGAACAAACATAAAATATCCTTTCTGAAATATTTTATACTGCGATGGCTTCAGGTTTACAGTGTCCTTTCCGGTTACCACATAAGCCGATTCCATTTTCCACAGGCCATCCAGAGCAGTTGTATCCTTAGGCGGTACAGTGGTGTAATCTTCAATCATCTTATAGGTTACATCCCGCACTTTAGCCAGGGTAGGAATAACCTGGGTGTACCCTCTCGCGGTTCTGGTAATTTCCAGGTTAAAAGTACCTGCCGAATCAAGCAGGCGGCTGCTATAAATATTTTGCTCGGTCATTTTATTAACTGAATCCATTTTATAAGAGCCTACGCCAAACCCAACTGATGAGTCGGGAGCAAATGCCGCATACATAAAATGATCATCTGTATATATTTTCCGTTGAATCCTTTTATAAACTGTATCCTTTCCACCACCACTAACCATTTGCTTTTCCAATTTATACACACCAGCCTGAGTAACTGGAGGGGCACTTTTCGGTTGCTTGCAGCCTGCAATTGCAAAAATTATCAAAACTGCAACTATCATGATTTTTTTCATATCGTTTAAGTTTAAGGGTGATTTTGATTGGTTTATTTGTGAGGATTATTATTTATAACATACCTTACCAAGAGGTAAAAATGTTCATGAAAAAGCCATAAAAAGGCAATAGATCTCCTTTCTTATAAATTTAGGTTTCGCGTTTATTGGTTAATTGAATTTACGCATAAAATATCTGAAAATCAACTATTTTAGGATATTTATAGTGTAAGATTATATATGATACCAAAGGCATTTAACACCCTGATCGATGTGACCGAATCAGCCTCGGAGTTGCCGTTAAAAACCACAAAAGTGAGCACAAAAAAAGGGCAGCCAATGGCTGCCCTTTTATAATATCATATGATTTAATTTATACCGAGAAAGAAGTTCCGCAGCCGCAGGTACTTGCAGCGTTCGGGTTGTTAAATGTAAATCCACGAGCGTTAAGGCCGTCCTGGAAATCAATTTGCATTCCCATCAGGTACATACCATGGGCTTTATGCATAAACACCTTTAATCCGTCGATATAATGTTCCTGGTCACCATCTTTTTTCTGGTCAAAACCCAAAATGTAGTTCATGCCTGAGCAACCACCACCTTCAACACCAACGCGCAAGCCAAAGTCTTCACCTATTTCTTGCTGATCTCTTAATTTAAAAAGTTCTTTAACGGCTCCTGGAGTAAAGGATACCGGTGCAATTTCAACAGCAGTACTCATCTTATTTTTATTTAACTACACAAATATAAGGTAAAATGTGGATTTTTGTTGCAACCGGTATTTTATGACCTCTGTTTAACATTTTCATTATCTATGCAAACCTTACCCTACTTACTTGATATTTTAAAATATACCATTGCCGGCATTGGCGTTGTATGGGTGGCGTTGTATCTGTTTAAACCTTATCTTGACCGGGCCGAACATGTACAGTTACTGGAGCTCAAAAGAACCATAAGCAATCAAACACTTCCGCTGCGCTTACAGGCTTACGAGCGCGTTGTACTATTTATAGAAAGGGTAAATCCTGCAAGCATGCTGGTGCGGCTCAACGCCTCGGGCATGTCGGCAACCGAATTGCAGCTTTTGATTATCACCGAGGTCCGTAATGAATTTCAGCATAACGTTACGCAACAAATTTATGTAAGCCATCGTGTTTGGAACGTAGTTAAACGGGTAAAAGAAGATACTCTGAGCCTGGTAAACAGCGCTGTTAAGAACTTACCGCCTGATGCTTCAGGTACCGATATGGCTAAAACCATTCTTATTCATTTAAGTAAACTGGAGCAAGACCCATATGAAATAGCCACCGGATTAATAAGGCAGGATATGGAAGAGTTATTTTAACCTTATGGCAAAAAAAAAATTCAGCACCACTTCAGGTATCGAAATTAAGGAGGTTTACACCGAACCTTCGGGAATGAACGAATTGCCGGGTGAGTTTCCCTTTACCCGCGGCATACAAAAGGATATGTACCGGGGCAAAGCCTGGACCATGCGCCAGTATGCTGGATTTTCAACAGCCGAAGAATCGAATAAACGTTATCACTACCTTTTAAGCCAGGGCACAACAGGTTTATCAGTAGCGTTTGATCTGCCCACGCAAATTGGCTATGACTCTGACCATGATCTTGCCGAAGGTGAGGTAGGTAAAGTAGGCGTAGCTATCGACTCGTTAAAAGATATAGAGATACTGTTTGATGGGATAGCCCTCAAGGATATCACTACATCCATGACTATTAATGCTACTGCTCCTATATTATTAGCTATGTATATAGCGCTGGCCAAAAAACAGGGAGCCGATTTAACGCAGATTTCGGGTACGGTACAAAACGATATATTAAAGGAGTACGCCGCGCGCGGTACCTATATATATCCACCTGCAGCCTCCATGCGATTGATAACTGATGTTTTTGAATACTGCAGTAAAGAAGTGCCCAAATGGAACACTATTTCTATTTCAGGATACCACATCCGTGAAGCAGGTTCAACGGCGGTTCAGGAACTGGCGTTTACCCTGGCCAATGGCAAAGCCTATCTTAAGGCAGCCCTTGATAAGGGTCTTGATATTAATGTATTTGCCAAACGGCTATCCTTCTTTTTTAATTGTCATAACAATTTTTTTGAGGAGATAGCTAAATTCAGAGCTGCCCGCCGCATGTGGGCGCATATTACCAAACAGCTTGGCGCTACCGATGCCGGGGCTCAAAAGCTCCGCTTCCATACCCAAACCGGCGGATCTACCTTAACCGCGCAACAACCGCTTAATAATATTATAAGGGTAAGTAACCAGGCCTTGGCCGCAGTATTGGGCGGCACACAATCGTTACATACTAATGGTTATGATGAAGCACTTTCCTTACCTACAGAGGCAGCAGCCAAAATAGCCTTGCGAACACAACAGATTATTGCTTTTGAGAGTGGGGTAACTGATACCGTTGATCCGCTGGCGGGTTCCTATTTTGTAGAGGCCTTAACCAACGAGATTGAGGCAGCCGCACAATTATACATAGATAAGATAGATGCCATGGGCGGGGCGGTGAAAGCCATTGAGCAGGATTACATTCAACAGGAGATTGCTGCTTCTGCTTATCAATATCAAAACGACATTGAAAGCGGCGAAAAAGTATTGGTAGGTGTGAACCGTTTTACCCAGCAGGAAGAAGCCGCCATCAATGTGTTCAGGGTTGATGATAGCATCCGCAAAATGCAGACGGAAAAATTGATCTTACTTAAAAACAACCGCGATAATCAGGCGGTTTTATCCAGCCTCAATCAACTCCAAAATGCCGCTAAAGGCCAGCAAAATCTAATGCCGTTTATCCTCTCAGCAGTGGAACAATATGCCACCCTTGGTGAGATAGCCGACACCCTCAGAGAGGTGTTTGGAGAGCACTGATACAACCTCTGGTTTTAAAGAAAAATCACCCTAAATAAAAATGTGGAAAATTAAATTCCGCCTTGAATTTTATCAGGCAGAATACCAGAGTTTTAGGCATTAACGGTAGAGCTAATACCTAAATGGCTCAACATTTGCAGGCGGCCTTCCGTATAATAAATTATTATAACACTGATACTTATGTGAATATTTTGTTAAATTAAACCATCGGTATCGGCAAGGAACAGGCTCAATTTATGATTGCGATTTTTGTTGTGGAACATAACATTTTATGTGGATTTCTTATCAAAAAAGCGATTATCATATCATAAATTTATTTGTCAAAAAAGTGAAAATATAATTTTTTTATTAGCTTTTTTATGGCAATATTCGATGTTCCGTAGCAGGCCCAAAAGATGTTTCGCTGAGGGTTGGAAATCAATATTTTACTAAAAACTATATGGAAAAAACTTGTACTAACGTTTGGAATAGCTGCCTCCAGATCATAAAAGATAACATCCCGGCACAAAGCTTTAAAACTTGGTTTGAACCAATAAAAGCTTTGCGTATGGAAGGAAGCGTCTTAACGATACAAGTACCAAGTTTGTTCTTTTACGAATGGCTTGAAGAGCACTATGTAGGTTTACTGCGCAAAACAATTAAAAAACAATTAGGCGACGAAGGACGTTTAGAGTATAATATAGTTGTTGAGCAATCATCAAGTAAACCATACACAACAAATATGCCTTCAAACGGAAATGGGGCCGAGTCAAAAAATCAGTCAATGCCGATTCCTATCTCAATTAATAAGGACATCAAAAACCCTTTTGTGATACCCGGCTTGAAAAAGTTAAATGTAGATCCGCAGCTGAACAGGAATTACACCTTTGAAAATTTTGTTGAAGGTGATTGTAACCGTTTGGCACGGTCTGCCGGTTATGCCGTAGCTGCAAAACCAGGTGGCACCTCATTTAACCCTTTGATGATTTATGGCGGTGTAGGTTTGGGTAAAACTCACCTTGCACAAGCTATAGGTAACGAAATTAAACGTTCCCTGCCCGATAAACTGGTACTTTATGTATCGTGCGAAAAATTTACACAACAATTTGTCGACGCGCTTAAACATAATAACATTAACGACTTTGTGAATTTTTACCAGGCTATTGATGTACTGATCATGGACGACGTACACAACTTTGCCGGTAAAGAAAAGACCCAGGATTTCTTTTTCCATATTTTTAATCACCTGCACCAATCTGGCAAGCAGTTGATCATTACATCGGATAAAGCACCTAAAGATCTGGCTGGTTTAGAAGAACGCTTACTTTCGAGGTTTAAATGGGGCCTATCTGCAGATTTGCAGATCCCTGATCTGGAAACCCGTATGGCTATCCTGAAAAACAAAATTTACCAGGACGGTATTGAGCTTTCAAACGACGTTATCGAATACGTTGCTCACAACATTGATAACAATGTGCGTGAGTTGGAAGGCGCCATGGTATCTTTGCTTGCACAGTCAACCCTTAATCGTAAGGAGATAGATTTGAACCTGGCTAAGCAAATGCTGAAAAACTTTGTTAAAAATTCATCCAAAGAAATTTCGATGGAGTATATACAGAGCCTGGTTTGCGAGTACTTTGAAGTGCCTATTGAGATGGTAAAATCACAAACCCGCAAACGCGAAATTGTACAGGCCCGCCAAATATCTATGTATCTGGCCAAGGCACATACTAAAAGTTCATTAAAATCAATTGGCCACTTTTTTGGCGGCCGTGACCATTCTACCGTAATATACGCTTGTCAAACCGTTGAGGACCTTATTGACACCGATAAGAAATTTAAAGGTTACGTTGCAGACATTCAGAAGAAGCTCAAAATGTCGTAACCGACCTATTATCATATTACTATGGAGCCTTGCATTTTTTATGCAAGGCTTTTTTGTTATAAAAGCGTCATGCTGAACTTGTTTCAGTATCCCATCTTACAAGTCAATACAGAGCCATGCAAGTGGGATACCGAAATAAATTCAGCATGACGGCAAAAGATCAATACTTAAAATTGAACTCACAAGTGGGACGCTTATGGCAGCGAAAGAAAACGACTCTTGTATCCTGACTCTAAAAGTCTTGCATCTATCTACACCACCGGTTCCATTATTTTTAAAATGGCATCCACATATTCGCGGTTGTTGGCTAAGCGGGGTACCTTATGCTGACCTCCTAATTTCCCTTTTTCTTTCATCCAGTTAAAGAAAGTACCTTCAGGAGCCCTGCGAACTATAGGCCTACGCAGGGCCATATCTTTAAAGCGTTTAGCATCATAATCGGAATTAATGCGGCGCAGGGTTTCATCAAGCAGATCCACAAAGCGTTCAAACTCGGCGGGCTTTTTCTCAAATTCAATGATCCATTCATGGGCACCACATTGGTCGCCGTTAAAGTAAACAGGTGCCGCAGTATATTCGCGGATAATGGCTCCAGTTTGCGTACAGGCTTCTTCGAGGGCGCGTTCGGCATTATCAATGATCACTTCTTCGCCAAAAGCATTAATAAAATGTTTGGTACGCCCGGTTACCTGTATACGGAACGGGGATAAGGAAGTAAATTTAATGGTATCACCAATCATGTAGCGCCATAGTCCGGCGTTGGTAGTGATGATAAGGGCATAATTTTTATCCAGCTCTACCTCATCAAGTGTAAGTGTATCAGGATAATCATCGTACAAATGCTCGAGAGGCAAAAACTCATAAAATATGCCGTAATCAAGCATTAACAGCATCTCACCAGGTTCTTTTGTATCCTGAATACCAAAGAAGCCCTCAGATGCATTATAATTCTCCAAATAATACATATCATCATTTGGAATCAGGCCCTTAAACTGCTCCCGATATGGTGTAAAATTAACCGCTCCGTGAAAATACATTTCAAGATTTGGCCATACCTCCAGCAAATTCTTTTTGCCGGTAATTTCCAATATGCGCTTAAATAGCACCAGGTTCCAGGTAGGTACGCCGCTAATGCTGGTTACATTAACATCTTTGGTAGCGTAAGCAATCTTTTCTATCTTTTCTTCAAAGTTTTCAAGCAGGGCTATATCCAGATCTGGGGTGCGGTGAAATTCGGCCCAAAGGGGAAGATTTTTCATAATTACCGCCGAAAGATCACCAAAGGAGGTGTCGGCACTTAATTGGCTCACCTGGTGACTGCCGCCCAGCGTTAATATTTTTCCCGTGAACATACGGGCATTAGGTTGATTGTTAAAATAGATGGTGAGCAAATCTTTTCCGCCCTTAAAGTGGCACTCCTCTAAGGCCTCTTCACTAACGGGTATAAACTTACTCCTGTCATTAGTGGTTCCTGATGATTTGGCAAACCATCTAATTTCAGACGGCCAAAGCACGTTTTTTTCGCCGGTAAGCATCCGCTCAATATAAGGCTTAAGCGTGTCGTAACTTTGAATGGGCACCCTTTCCTTAAACTGGTTGAGGTTTTCGATGCTTTTATAATGATACTTTCGCCCCCACTCTGTACTTTCTGCACCTGATATCAGCTGCTCAAACCATTCCTCCTGCACCTCATTAGGATATTTCATAAAAAGCTCAATCTGGTGAATGCGCTTTTTCATGAACCAGGTAAATACAGAATTAAAGATTGTCATATTAAAGAATCAAGAAATTAGAATCTGGAGTCAAGATATGAAAAATATGCTAAGAGAGTCAAGAATTTAGAATCAAGAGTTAAGATAGGAAAAATTTGGTTAATCCCTAAAAGGACTATGCATGGGTTTCATGACAAAGCATGATAGGTCCTGATGCTTGATTCTAACCTCTTGATTCTTATTGCGGGAATACTTTTCTTTTCAATACAAAATTGGCCCCCAGGTACACCTTACGCACCATTTCGTTCTCGGCCAGTACCTCGGGCACACCCGATTCCAGTATCTTGCCCTCAAAAAGCAGGTAAGCCCTGTCGGTAATCGATAATGTTTCCTGCACATTGTGGTCGGTGATCAGGATACCAATATTACGGTGCCTCAATTTGGCTACCATTGCCTGGATCTCTTCTACCGCAATAGGGTCAACCCCGGCAAAAGGTTCATCAAGTAAAATAAAGTTAGGCTCAGCTGCAAGCGCCCTTGCAATTTCGGTACGGCGCCGCTCACCACCAGACAGGAGATCGCCACGATTTTTGCGCACTTTGTGCAAGCTGAACTCATCAATCAACTCTTCCAGTTTATCACGCTGCCTGTCTTTAGGCATTCCCCCCATTTCCAAAACAGCTTTAATATTGTCTTCTACAGAAAGTTTCCGAAATACCGAAGCTTCTTGCGCCAGGTATCCAATTCCCTTTTGAGCACGACGATACATCGGATCGCCGGTGATGTCCTTATCATCCAGAAAAATGGTACCCTCATTAGGTTTTATCAGCCCCACTATCATGTAAAAAGAGGTGGTTTTCCCTGCACCATTTGGGCCGAGCAATCCAACTATCTCACCTTGAGCCACCTCAAACGACACGTTATTAACAACCGTACGCTGCTTATATTTTTTTACTAAATGCTCTGCTCTTAAAATCATGTTGCAAATTCAAAAGTCAAAATCCCAAAGTTTAAAAACAGTATTCTCAACTTTAGTTTTGCCTTATATATCTGATTCAAAAGCCGGTTAATTTTTGACTTTTGAACTTTTAATTTTGACTTATATCCGTATTCCTTTAATATTCAATTGAATGGTTCGCCTTTCGCGCCATACGTTTTCTTCAATGCTGTAACAAATATCAAACGGCACACCGCTTTTCAATTGCGGCAGGTACTCGCCATGGTTAAAGGCAATGCAATCAAACGCTACCGACCCTTCCTGCATTACCGCCATTTTAACATGTGCGGCACCAACCAAGCTGGCATTGCCACTAACATACACATTTTTACTAATGAAAACCGGCGACATATTTTCGGGCCCGAATGGTGCAAACTGATTCAATATTCTGAAAAATTTCGGTTCTATCTGGCTTAAACGTAATTCAGCGTCAATTTGTATCTGCTGTATCAATTGTTCTGGCGCTATAGTTGCGCTCACTACTTCCTCAAAACGGGCTTTAAAAGCTTCTACATTTTCGGGATCCATGGTTAAGCCCGCGGCATATTTATGTCCGCCAAACTGTATCAGCAGATCTTTGCACTCACACAGAGCTTCGTAAAGATCGTAACCCAAAACTGAGCGGGCCGAACCGGCCACGTGACCGTTTGACCGGGTAAGCACAATAGTTGGCCGGTAATACTTTTCGGTAAGCCGCGATGCCACAATACCAATAACCCCTTTATGCCAGTTTTCATTAAAAACAACGGTTGATTTCCGGTTAATCAGCTCTTCATCATTATCTATAATGTTTAAGGCCTCGCCGGTAATGTCCATATCATGACCTTTGCGCTCCGTATTACGGATATTGATCATTTGGCCTTTTTCTTTAGCTAAATCTTCATCACAGGCTATAAGCAGTTCAACTGCATGTTTGGCATCATCAATTCGGCCGGCGGCATTAATACGCGGGCCAAGCAAAAACACCACATCAGATATAGTAAAGCTCCCCGTCCTGCCCGAAACTTCCATCAGTGTTTTCACACCAATGCAGGGATCAGTATTGATCTTTTGAAGGCCAAAATGTGCAAGTACCCTGTTTTCGCCTGTAATATGTACTATATCGCAGGATATGCTGATAGCTACCAAGTCTAAAAAACGGGCAACTTCCTCAAATGGAATATCATGCGTTTCTGCATAAGCCTGTATCAACTTAAAACCAATACCGCAACCCGAAAGTTCTTTATATGGATATTCACAATCGTTACGTTTAGGATCAAGTACCGCCACCGCGGCAGGCAACTCGGCCCCGGGAAGGTGGTGATCGCAAATAATAAAATCAACACCGCGGCTATTGGCATAATCAATTTTATCAACAGATTTAATGCCGCAGTCAAGCGCTATGATCAGCGTAAAGCCGTTATCTGCCGCGTAATCAATACCCTGGGTTGATATACCGTAACCCTCTTTGTAACGATCGGGGATGTAATACTCCAGGTTTTCATAACGTTCTATAAAAAAGCCATACACAGTTGCAACAGCTGTTGTGCCATCCACATCATAATCGCCGTATATCAATATTTTTTCGCCGGCAGCTATGGCATCTTCAATGCGCTCAATGGCTTTTTCCATATCCTTCATCAAAAAAGGATCGTGCAAGTGCCGCTGATCGGGTCTGAAAAAGTAACGTGCCTCGTCAAAAGTATGTATACCCCTGTTAACCAGCAGAGTACTTAAAACGCTATCGATATTAAGTTCGGCAGCTAATTTTTTGACCACATCATGATCTGCATTATCTCTTACCGTCCAGCGTTTATTCATTACATTTGTAGCTTAAAAGCAGTAAAGATAACTAAATCGAGTATCAAGTAGTTAGTATCAAGTATCAAGACATCTGCGTTTTTTTGTAAAGACCTCAAAGTCTTGATACTAACTACCTGATACTAAAAATATATACTATGGAAATTTTCGCGTTGGGTGAAGGCTCATATTCGGTTGATGCAACCAAAAAATTTATCCCTTTTAATCCCGAGCTTGATAACCCGAAAGACCGCCCGGCATCGTTATTTATTCATGTAAACCCGTTTCTGATCAAAACAGATCATGACCTTATTGTACTGGACACCGGCCTTGGTTTTAAAGATACCCGTGACGAGCTGCTGATTCATCAAAACATTCGCAATGCAGGCTTTGACCCGGAGGATGTTTCCCTGGTACTGATGTCGCACCTTCATTATGATCATTCAGGTGGTTTGGTGGTTGAACGAAATGGTAAACTTAAACCCAGCTTTCCCCGGGCTCAGCATGTAATACAACGCCAGGAGTGGGAAACCGGGCTTGCCGGCCGAACATCATCATATCATAAGGAAATATTTGAAGCGTTGAAGAACGCCAATATTACCTTTGTTGAGGGCAATGGTGAAGTACAGCCAGGTATAAGATATGAACATTCAGGAGGCCATTGCCCATACCACCAGGTATTTTGGATTGAGACAGAAGGAAAAAAGGTATTTTTTGGGGGCGATGAACTTCCCGAACCAGAGCAATTAATCCGAAAGTTTATTGCCAAGTATGATATGGACGGGCGAAAAGCAATGATGCTACGTGAAGAATATGGAAAAAAGGCAGCTGAGGAAGGATGGACCTGCCTTTTTTATCATTCTAAATCATTTGCAATAGGAAACGTACAACGAACTGACGAACACTTTAAAGTGATCTCGGCTTAATGGTGGTTTTGAACTTCAAATAGCTCTTTTATTTTTTCAACGTTTAGTGGCTTGGATATAAAATCCTTCACCAACGGATATGATTTTGCCTTATTGATATCATTACTAAACACAGATGAGGAAATAATATATATCTTGCTCTTACCCAGTGGGTCTATATTCAAACGCTTAAATTCTTCCAGAAATTCCCAGCCATTCATAATGGGCATATTTATATCCAGCAAAATGTAATCGGGCATTTTGCTTGGATCTCTTTTCTGGATATCTGCCAGCTGATCTATAGCAAATTTTCCGTTTAAACAGGCCATAATCTCCGTATTAAGCAGCGCCTTCTTTATTAATTTAATGGAGATGAAATTATTGATCTCATCATCATCAACCAATAATACGCTAACAGGCTTGTCGTTAATTGTCATAAGGCACTTTGAATAGATGTACTTAGTTTATATTTAAAATAGATAATGCTTTATACGCTGGTCGAATCAAAAAGTTATATTCCCATAAGTTGTATTGCCGAATATTGTTTTAATTATAATGATTATAATCCAAAACCGGAATATTTATTTCATGAAGAGTAATATTGTATGTTAAGTACAACATATTTAGTGTAACGAAATTATACATAATTTGTACAATTTTTATGCTCTTTAAAACAAAAACAGCTCCCAGAAGCAAAAAAAGGCATTTTTTACAATATTCTTACCCAATAAAATTTACCGTTATTTTTTATAGTGTACCGGAAACATTTAAGACTCAAGATTTAAAACACAATAGAATACTGAATAAAATGATTAGCAGTCAACTAAATGACCAAAATGAGAATGTTTTAATAGTAAACTGATTAACTTAAACAAAAACGCGCAGATGATCTTTAATCATCTACGCGTTTCCTTGGTATATTAACAAAAATGTTACACTACTCTATCACACTTTCTTCAAAAGCATAATCTTCTAATGGCGGGCAAGAACAGATCAATGTACGGTCGCCATAGGTATCATTAACACGCCCAACCGAAGGCCAGAATTTATACGCGGCCACGTAAGGCAGCGGGAACGCTGCTTTTTGACGGGTATATGAATGCTCCCAGTTATTCCCGGTAATTACCGCGGCAGTGTGTGGAGCATTTTTTAACGGGTTATCTGTTTTATCTAAAACACCGTCGGCAACATCGGCAATTTCATGACGTATGGCAATCATAGCATCACAAAAACGATCAAGCTCATGCTTAGGCTCAGACTCTGTAGGCTCAACCATAACGGTACCCGCAACCGGGAACGATACGGTTGGTGCATGGAAACCATAATCCATCAGGCGCTTGGCAATGTCAGTAACCTCAATACCAAATGGCTTAAATGAACGACAATCCAATATCATTTCATGCGCACAACGACCGTTAGCTCCTGCATATAATACAGGGAAATGATCCTGCAATCTGGCTTTGATATAATTAGCATTCAGTATGGCATAACGGGTTGCATTGGTTAAGCCATCCGCACCCATCATAGCAATATAAGCGTGTGATATGATCAGGATAGAAGCAGAACCCCATGGAGCTGCTGATACAGCATGTATAGATTTACCTCTGTCAATATCAACCACAGCATGGCCCGGTAAATATGGCACCAAATGTTTAGCTACACCAATAGGCCCCATACCTGGGCCACCTCCACCGTGAGGGATACAGAAGGTTTTGTGCAAATTAAGGTGGCAAACATCGGCACCAATGTTGGCCGGGCTGGTTAAACCTACTTGGGCGTTCATGTTAGCACCATCCATATAAACCTGACCACCATTTTGGTGAATGATATCACATATCTCAATGATCGACTCCTCAAATACGCCGTGAGTAGATGGATAGGTAACCATTAAGCACGAAAGTTCATTTTTATATTGCTCGGCTTTGGCTTTCATATCGGCAACATCAATATTGCCATTATCGTCGCATTTAACCACAACTATCTTCATGCCGGCCATTGCTGCTGATGCAGGGTTGGTACCGTGTGCTGATGAAGGGATCAACGCGATATTACGATGATGATCGCCACGGTCATTATGATACGCGCGGATAACCATTAAGCCTGCATATTCGCCCTGTGCTCCCGCGTTTGGCTGCAAACTCATGGCTGCAAAGCCTGTGATCTCGCTTAACCAGTTGTTGATTTCATCAAACAGCTGCATGTAACCACCTACCTGATCGGCAGGGGCAAAGGGATGTATCTTGCTGAATTGAGGCCAGGTAATCGGTACCATTTCGGTAGTAGCGTTAAGCTTCATGGTGCATGAACCCAGCGCTATCATAGAGTGGCAAAGAGAAAGATCCTTGGTCTCCAGCGATTTGATATAACGCAGCATTTCATGCTCTGAATGATGCGTATTGAACAAACTATGTGTTAAATAGGCAGATTTACGTTGCAATTCGGCAGGGATAACTGTTTCCAGGTTAGCCTTTAAACCATCTAAATCAACATCATTAATGGTTTTGCCTTTTACTTTGGCAAAAAACCTAACTATTGTTTTTATATCCTCAACTGAGGTGGTTTCATCAACAGCGATAGTAACTACAGAACCCTCATAGCTCAGGTTCATTTCGTTATTCAATGCCTCTGAATGTATCGGGCCAGCTAATACGCCAACATCAAACTTCAGGGTATCAAAATACGATTCGTTTAATTGCTCATAGCCCAATTGTTCCAATGAACCCGCCAGCAATATTGCTAAACCGTGGATTCTTTCGGCAATTAATTTTATGCCCTGCGGACCATGGTATACGGCATACATACCGGCCATAATGGCTAATAATGCCTGCGCAGTACAAATATTTGAAGTTGCCTTATCTCTACGGATATGCTGCTCACGTGTTTGCAGTGCCATACGCAATGCATAATCACCGGCACTATCAATAGTAACACCAATGATACGGCCTGGTATAGAGCGTTTGTATTCTTCTTTGGTAGCAAAAAATGCGGCGTGCGGACCACCAAAACCCATTGGCACACCAAAACGCTGAGTTGAACCCACAACGATATCAGCACCCCACTCGCCCGGAGGAGTTAGTAGTACAAGGCTCATGATATCGGCAACAACGGTTAGCTTAATACCTTTTTCATGTGCTTTGGCAGCATAATCAGTATAGTTGTATACAGCACCGTTACCTGCAGGATATTGTACAATGGCACCGAACATATTATCGGTTAACTCTACTGTACGGTGATCACCTATTTGAAGTTCGATACCGTAAGGTTCTGAACGGGTTTTTAAAATATCGATAGTTTGCGGAAACAGCTCCTCAGATACGAAGAAAACATTTGCGTTTTGATTTTTGCGCAGGCTATATTGCATAAACATCGCCTCAGCTGCTGCAGTACCTTCGTCAAGTAATGATGCATTGGCTATTTCCATTCCGGTTAAATCAATTACCATGGTTTGGAAATTAAGCAGCGCCTGCAAACGTCCCTGTGCAATTTCGGCCTGATAAGGAGTGTATTGTGTATACCATCCGGGATTTTCAAGTATGTTACGCTGTATTACACCAGGAACAATAACATCATAATAACCCTTACCGATATACGATTTAAATACCTTGTTTTTTGAAGCTGTTTGCTTTAAAGTATTCAGGTAATCAAATTCGCTTTTAGCGGCCGGTAAATTAAGTGGTTTTTTTAACCTGATTTTTTCAGGCACCGTTTGCGATATTAATTCATCTAATGAATTAACACCAACAGTTTTTAACATTTTTGCCGTATCGGCCTCATTTGGAGCAATATGTCTCGATTGAAACTTCTCCTGGTAGTCTGCGTTCAACTTCATGAATCAAGGGTCCCTCTAAATTTAGCGCAAAGGTACACTTTTGCAACCTGAGTAACAATTGCCTAATATATTATTGACAGATTGGTTACAAGATCTTTTGGTAAAGGGCAAAAGATAAAGGGACAAAAATTCGCTGCTTTTCATTCCAACACAGAAGAGATCATTCAATTAGTATATTTTCTCCCCAACGGGTGAAAACTTCTGCAGCAAAAAACAGGATGGCGTACCAATGGCACGCCAAAAATGTTGAATTATGTATTCTACAAAGCTTTTGCTCCTATAGAGCGATCATCACTGAATAATTAAGCCAACTGTCTTAAATATTGTTGTATGGTATTTTCGAGCCCATAATATAAAGCATCGCTAACAAGCGCGTGACCAATACTAACTTCCTGTAAACCAGGAATATTTTCGGCAAAATATTTTAGATTATGCAGATCAAGATCATGCCCGGCATTAATACCTAAACCAAGGCTTTGGGCTGTTTTAGCAGCCTCAATGTAAGGAGCAATAGCCAGTTCCTTACCCTGATGAAAGTGGGTAGCATAACCTTCGGTGTACAATTCTATACGGTCGGTGCCGGTTTTGGCAGCACCTTCAACCATTTTGGCAACGGGGTCAACAAATATTGATACCCGTATGCCGGCATTTTTAAATACTGCTATCATATCTGTCAGGTAATGATAATTGGTGATGGTATCCCAGCCATGATTTGAGGTAATCTGTCCTAATACATCTGGCACCAGAGTAACCTGCTCAGGCTTATTGGCCAAAACCAGGTCAATAAATTTTTGCTCCTGACAATTCCCCTCTATGTTAAACTCCGTTGTAACTATTTTCTTAAGTTCAAACACATCGTTATACCTGATATGCCTTTCGTCTGGTCGTGGATGCACAGTGATTCCCTGGGCACCAAAACGTTCACAATCTTTAGCAACTTGTATCAGATCGGGATTATTGCCTCCGCGCGAATTGCGCAGGGTAGCTATTTTATTGATGTTGACAGATAAACGGGTCATGGCTCAAAGTTAATGTTTCATTAATATAATTATAAACCTATTATGAATTGATAAGTTTATATTTAAATCATGAAACCCAAAACCTTTATCATTGAGTTTATTGTGCTGTTGGCTATTTATATAACAATACGATTGCTTGCCTCTCCACTTATTGATTTGTGGGGGAAAAAAGCCTCATTTGATATCAATTTCAATGATACTTATTACGTTATCAGCTTTGCTGTATTAGTTATCCCAGTATTTTTAATGATGGTAACCTTAATCTATTTGATTAGGGAGGGCTTTTATCGATATAAAAGAAAGCTACAAAATCTGGTGTTGGTGATCGCTAATTTTTCATTTCTCACTGTATTATATCCTTTATCTATCTTGATGGATACGACGTCCAAACCTTTGCAAAGATTTTATCAACCATCTTCGTCTTTGATGAAAACTGAATCTCTGATTAATGATCGGAGCGCTAATACGCTCTTTTTTATAAAGCAAATAACACCGGGCACTATCATCATTTTTATGCTTATATTGGTTATAACATCTATACTTACAGGCAAAAACTGGAATTTTAGCAAAAATGAACAGCAAATCCCTTAAAAACTTATTCTTATTTTTTGCCTCTATCTGCTTACAGTTAACCACACAGGCACAAGCCAATTTTCGTAAAATAGAAAACTATAAGCCATACTATGGTTGGGCACACGATGCACCGCAGGACTGGATGATACTACGCCAGTTTGAAAACGAAGGAAAAACCTATTACCTCCTCGTGAATCCTCAAACATTAGTAACAAAGATTGACGAGCCCAGTTTTTATCAGGTTAAGCCAATGAGCATTGCAGAAGCCCGGGATTTTTTCAAAAGCACACCGTATCAAAAAGCCCTGCGTAAGGCCGAAAAACAATCCATCGCTTTACAGGATGCCGGGATAGAAAGCGGTATCCCAAAAGAAACAGGAATTAGTTTAACTGCTGATCTCTGCCCTTCGCATCGCCCTTTAGATAGGCGGATATTTACTGATATTTTCACGGAGTTTCAAAAAGTGGAGCGTCCGGCACCTATCGCGTTATCCGTTACCGGCGTTTGGATGCGCCAACACCCTCAGGATCTGGAATGGCTTAAACAAATGCAAGCCAAGCGCGAAATTTATATCACCTGGATAAATCATTCTTTCAACCATAGGGTGAGTATGAAAGCACCATTAAAAGAAAACTTTTTACTGGAACCTGGCACCGATATGAATTATGAGATACTGGAAACAGAAAAGGCCATGCTCAAAAACGGATTGCTACCTTCAGTGTTTTTCAGGTTTCCGGGTCTGGTATCTGACCAGCAGCTGGTATATAAGCTAACCGATTACGGCCTTATCCCCATAGGCACCGATGCATGGCTTGCAAAAGGGCAGCAACCACAGGCGGGCAGTATTGTGTTGATACATGGCAACGGTAATGAACCTACCGGTGTTAACGATTTTATAAAATTGTTGCAATCTGAAGCTGGCTCCATTGCAAAAAAACAGTGGTTACTGTATGATCTGCGCGAAAGCGTGGAAGAAGAATTTGAAGGGACCAACTGAGAAAATCACCTTCCAAAGCTTGTAAAATACTGATACTCTGGTATACAAAATGCTTGTTATGGTTTACAATTTGCGATAAAAAATTGACTTATAATTAATTAATGAACATATTTAGCTAACCTTTTACAATAGGGGATTATAAAAAATCGCTAACCCTTTTGCAAAATACCTGCGATATGACCGAATATGTAAATCAGCTCAACGAACTCAACGAACTGCTGAATGATCTGGTAGAGTACTCGCCATCAAACAGCTATCTGCTGCAATGCCTGTTAAAAAGGTACGATGCTGTTATTGAACAGTTATATTGCATGAGCAACAGCAAGTTTCAAGCATCTGTTGAAACTATCGGCATTTTGGAACAGTGCATTAGTCAAATTTTTTCCAAAACCGTTTCCGGCAACAAAAAGAAAAGCATTTACCTCACCGCTAAG
This sequence comes from Mucilaginibacter aquaedulcis, assembly GCF_030409325.1. GTDB lineage: Bacteria > Bacteroidota > Bacteroidia > Sphingobacteriales > Sphingobacteriaceae > Mucilaginibacter > Mucilaginibacter aquaedulcis. The sequence continues at coordinate 1,141,263 of NZ_JAUFPR010000004.1, read as the reverse complement.
CATATTCTAAAAACTTCTATTTATATCGATTTAAGGAACTACAAACAGCACCTGCTACTTGATCATATTATTTATAATTGAGGTTTAATTTAGTCGATTTTGCTCTTTTCCAGAATTAATAATTCCTTTAATTACTGCAATCAAAATCAATAACACTAAATGAACACCTGTAAGAAATATTAGCATCATTCCAGGACCTAAACTTGCACCTCCTGTGCCTAAGAATTCAAAAATATACCACCAACCAATAACGTTGTAAATAATAATCAACATTATATTAATAGAATAAAACCGACTTGACTTGTGATTAATGATTTGTTTCATTAAAAAATATAAAACACCAATTACAATGAAGATAAAAGCAAGCATATGATCTATTTGAACTAACAAAAAAGGCATGATCCTAAAACCATGCCTTTTAACTTTTGAATTTTTACTTTTGAATTAGTATCTGTAGTATTCAGGTTTAAACGGACCTTCAACAGTTACACCAATGTACTCAGCCTGATCCTGGTCTAAAACTTCCAGCTCAACACCAATTTTGGCAAGGTGCAGGCGGGCTACTTTTTCATCAAGATGTTTTGGCAGGGTATATACTTCGTTCTTGTAAGCAGAACCATTTGTCCAAAGCTCTAACTGAGCCAAAGTTTGGTTGGTGAATGAGTTACTCATTACAAAGCTTGGGTGACCTGTTGCGCAACCTAAATTCACCAAACGGCCTTCGGCCAAAACAATAACATCGCTGCCATCAATGGTGTATTTATCAACTTGTGGTTTAATTTCAATTTTGGTATTGCCATAGGCTTTGTTTAACCAGGCCATATCAATTTCGTTATCAAAGTGACCGATGTTACAAACAATGGCTTTGTCTTTCAACGCGCGGAAATGCTCTTCGCGAACAATGTTTTTATTACCGGTTGCAGTAACTACAATGTCGGCTTCTTTAATAGCAGTGCCTAATTTTTTAACCTCAAAACCTTCCATAGCTGCCTGTAACGCGCAGATAGGATCAATTTCGGTAACAATAACACGTACACCTGAGTTACGCAAGCTATCTGCCGAGCCTTTACCTACGTCGCCATAACCACAAACAACGGCAACTTTACCAGCCATCATCACGTCAGTAGCACGACGGATTGCATCAACCAACGATTCGCGGCAGCCGTATTTGTTGTCAAATTTTGATTTAGTAACTGAGTCGTTAACGTTAATAGCAGGCATTGGCAAAGTACCGGCTTTCATACGCTCGTATAAACGATGTACACCAGTAGTAGTTTCTTCAGATAAACCTTTTATTTCGGCAATAAGCTCAGGGTATTTATCTAATACCATGTTGGTTAAATCACCTCCATCATCTAAAATCATGTTTAGTGGTTTGCGATCTTCACCAAAGAATAAGGTTTGCTCAATACACCAGTCAAACTCTTCGGCATTCATACCTTTCCAGGCATAAACAGAGGTACCGGCAGCAGCAATTGCAGCAGCAGCATGATCCTGGGTTGAGAATATATTACATGACGACCAAGTAACTTCGGCGCCAAGTTCAATTAAAGTTTCAATTAAAACAGCGGTTTGGATGGTCATGTGTAAGCAACCTGCAATACGCGCACCTTTTAAAGGTTGTGACGGTCCATACTCTTTACGCAAAGCCATCAGGCCAGGCATTTCGGCTTCGGCGAGTTCAATTTCCTTGCGGCCCCAATCGGCCAGTGATAAGTCTTTTACTTTGTATTTAACGAATGCAGTTTCTACTGATGACATAACATTTCAATTTTGAAATGCAAAGTTAACTTATAAAAATATCAAAATGAAATGCGAGCCATTTCTCAATAATTAAACATTAACCTAAAAGATCATTTATCAGCAGTTTGCATAGAGAGACGGCCGTTGTAAACGCCACCGGTTTCTACCATTAGGGCTTGGGTTTTTATTTCGCCGGTAATTTTACCGGTTGCCTTAATCTCCAGCGAATCGGTTTGGATATCACCTTTTACTGTACCGTAAACCACAATTTCTTTAGTATCAATGTTGCCGATAACCAATGCCTTTTCACCAAGTATAAGGCCCTCATCAATATTTACATTCCCGTTCACTTGTCCGTCGATACGCGCAAAGGCAGGGGCTTTAATATTGCCATCTAAAATGGTACCATCGCTTATAAGGGTTGATATAGCTTGCAGATCAAGCGCAACTTTGTCTTTTTTACCAAAAATAGCCATGTTGAGTTTGGAAACTTTTTAGGTTAGATGTTTTACGTCCGACGTTTTACGTTTTTTACACACTTTGGGTTGTGTGTTTCATCTTACTTTCAAATTTTTACCAAAAAACGTCAACACGTATCACGTAAAACGTATTACGTACAACCTACTTATTAAGCGTCAAGAAATTAACGGGATTTATCGGGTGGCCGTTTTTGCGCACTTCATAGTGCAAATGCGCCCCGGTTGAGTGTCCGGTTGAACCTACCAAACCTATCTCGTCGCCAACATTTACTTCCTGGCCTACTTTTACCTTAATGCGTGACAAATGCCCGTAAACAGTTTCAAGGTTGTTGATATGAGCTATCCGGATACAATTTCCATATCCACCACTCCAGCCGGCAAAAACAACCTTACCGCTCGCGGTGCATTTTACCTCATCACCTTTGTGTCCTTTAAAATCGATACCAGGGTGAAATTCGGCGCGGCCATCATCAAAAGGATCGCTCCGGTATCCAAAAAATGAAGTAAAAGAGCTTACCCGCGGATAGCCCATAGGTGTAAAGGCTATGGTACCTACCAGCCTGTTTAAATAATCATTATATAATGAATAAACTTCTTTGTCGGAAAGCTTATTTCCTTCTGCATTGGCATCACCGCCAAGCCCTTTGGTTGAAAAACCTTTTAAGCCCCGTCTTTTTAAATAACCGTTAATGGTTTTGAGCTTGCCTTCAATAGCCTGAATGTATGACTGGGCATTAACTTCCTTACTTTCAACAGCAACTACAGGGATAGCTCCCTTAAGCTTTACTATCTGGGCAAGCAGCCTTTGTTTTTCCAGTTCCTGTTTTGAATTTTGCGATCTTAGGTAAATAATAACACCAATTAATACCAGTACTACCGATACAATGCTGTATGCGTAGTGCCATATTCTGTTAATATGTTTTGTTTTTATCTGTAAAGATTTGGTGTGCTGTTGGTTCTTGTTAATAATAACAACTGTACTAATGTCGGAGGGCTTTTTGTTCATCAAGTTCGTTAATTAGGGGCAGCAAGATACTTATTACCCTTAATAATATAACGCCTGTTTTAAATAAAACTTGTGGGAATAAACAAATTAACGGTTGCGTTTCCGTACGCGGGCATCGTCAGCAAATTGTTATTATTATGATTTATAGATACAAACTGTTAATCATTTATTATTTTTGTATTAGGTAAATTTTAGTGTAAATAAAAAATTATGTATCCAGAATATTTAGTTGCCCCAATGCGGGAAGATTTAACAAGAGTTGGCTTTGAGGAGTTGAAAGATGCTGAAGCTGTAAAGCAAGCTATTGAAAGTGAAGGAACTGTATTTGTAATGGTTAATTCTGTTTGCGGTTGTGCCGCAGCAAACGCTCGCCCGGCAGCAAGAATTGCAGCAGCTAATGAAAAACACCCTACTAAACTGGTAACAGTTTTTGCAGGTATGGAGAAAGATGCTGTTGATACTGCACGTAACTACATGTTGCCTTATCCTCCATCTTCACCAGCAATGGCATTATTTAAAGATGGTAAACTGGTACATATGATAGAGCGCCATCAGATAGAAGGCCGCCCTGCCCAAATGATTGCCGATAACCTGATTGGTGCATTTGAACAATATTGCTAATTAAGCTAAAGGCATAAAAGCAAAAAGCTGAATGGGTAATCCTTTCAGCTTTTTTTATGGTTTATAATTTTTAAGAGCTTACTCTGTTTTTAAACTTTTAACCGGGTTGGTAAGTGCAGCGGAAATACTCTGATAACTTACCGTAACCAAAGTAATAATGATAGCCCCTACACCTGTTACGGCAAATATCCACCATGACAGATCTGCCCGGTATTGGTAATTTTGAAGCCAGCCATGCATAAAGTAATAGGCCACAGGTATGGCAATACCCAATGATATTATTACCAGTGCCACAAAGTCTTTAGACATTAACCGCCACAGGCTAAATACCGATGCACCAAGCACTTTGCGCACGCCAATCTCTTTGGTACGCTGCTCTGCCATGAATGAGGCCATTCCAAACAATCCCATACAGCTAATGAATATAGCCAGCAGGGTAAAAAAGCCGGCCAGCTTTCCTATCCGTGTTTCTCCATCAAACTTTTTGGCATATTCCTCATCTGCGAATTTATAATCAAACGGCGCTGCAGGTGCATATTTCTGGTATATGACAGCAATTTTATCGAGCGCTTCATGTGTGCTCATACGCGGGTTGATCCTGATGTTTACAACGCCCTGAGGATCTTTATCAAGAAAAAAGAAAGTTTGTTTAACCGGTTCATAGGGCGATGACATAAGCATATCCTTAATAACCCCAATCACGTGGTATGGCTTGCCATCTGTGGTTACAATTTCGCCAACCGGTTTTTTAAAGTTCATGAACTTTGCAGCTGCCTCATTGATCACGATAGCGTTTGAATCAGTTTTAAATGCTACTGAAAAATCACGCCCATCTTTAAACTGCCAGCCTACTGTTTTGCCAAAATCGGGCGATAAACCTACAGTTGCAAAATCATCCAGCATCCCTGCGGGTTTTCCTCTCCAATCAAAGCCACTGTTGTTGCTCCATACACCAGTAACCGGACTGCCCGACTCTGCGGTTTCTACAACAGCTCCTGACTTTATCAGTTCATCCTTAAAAGCAACGTAATGATTATGAATATCGTTCGTTTTCTGCACCAGATAAACCAACCCCTCCCGGCTGTAGCCAATGGGCCTGTTCTTGGCATATTGTATCTGCTTAAAAACAATGAGTGTACCTATTATAAGGGTTACCGAAACGCTAAACTGCAAAACTACCAATACCTTACGTGGTATAGCAGCCAGCCGCCCTGCTTTAAATGTTCCTTTTAAAACCTTTATAGGCTTAAACGATGATAGATAAAGTGCAGGGTAACTACCGGCGACCAGCCCCGCTATCAGGCTAAAAACCAGGCTAAGCATCCAAAACCAGGGGTTTCCCCATAACACTGCCATTTTTTTATCGGCAACACCATTAAACCATGGCAGGGTAAGCAGTACCAATACTATTGAAAAAACAAAGGCAAAGGCCACTATGAGCAAGGATTCCATAAAAAACTGCCCGATAAGCTGTATCCGCTGTGAACCTATGGCTTTACGGATACCTACTTCCTTGGCCCTTTTCTCAGACCTGGCGGTGCTCAGGTTCATGAAGTTGATACAGGCCAACAATAACACAAACACACCTATAATGGCAAACATCCAAACAAATTGTATAGCGCCACCCATATTTACTCCGTTTTTAAACTCCGAGTATAAGTGCCATTTGTACATGGGGTGCAAAAACACGGCAGGTTTAAAATCGGCTCCTAATTTGTCGCCCTGTGCTGCTATATTGATAAGTTTAACATTCTTGATCTTGGCCGATACCTTATCAACATCGGCATTGGGTGCCATCTGCGCAAATATTTGCCATGAGTTATTACCCCAGCGGGTAGCGGCATTTTTGAGCCATGGCATGGTTGTCATGTACAGATCCCATGGTGCAAAAAAGGTAACTTCTCTAAATTCGGTATTATTAGGCATATCCTCATAAACACCGGTTACTTTTACCACCCATTGGTTATCAATCTTTAATGTTTTGTTAATTGGATCGGCATCACCAAAAAGTGTTTTTGCCAATGAAGCGGAAATCATGATAGATGACAAATCCTTTAGCCCTGCACGCGTTCCCTTAAGCATTTTCAGCGTAAGTATTTCAGTCATTTCCGGCTGCACATAGTTACCCAGCTTGGTGAATTTTTTATCGCCGTTGGTAATGATATGCTCCATTGTCCATGTAGAAAGTGCCACATATTTAAAATCGCTTGTGTAAGCTTCACGCAGCTTTAGCCCTAATGGAATAGGCATGGCTGTTTGGCTGCCCACATCGCCGTTAAACGTTTGGTGCTGCCATACCTGCACAATACGATCGTAGTTTTTGAAGTATTTATTGTAAGATAACTCATCCCAGATCCAAAGACCGATAAGCATGGCCACTGCCATACCTACCGATAGACCAACCACATTGATAAAGGTGTGTGCTTTATTCTTTATCAGGTTACGCCAGGCAATTTTTAAATAATTCTTTAACATAACAATCAGGTTATTAGTTCAATTGTTCATTAGTTCATCCGTTGTTGTTCTCCTTACTCTTTCACCTTTTTATTCGCTACGTAAACTTTTTACCGGGTTGGCCATAGCTGCTTTAACAGCCTGAAAGCTTACCGTTATTAACGTAATGATTATAGAGCCGGCACCGGCAAAAGCAAATATCCACCAGGAAATTGCTGCTTTGTACTGGTAGCCCTGCAACCAGTGCTGCATAAAGTAATAAGCTAATGGTATGGCTATAAGCAGCGATATAAAAACCAACACTACAAACTCGGTTGATAACAGTCGCCACAAATTGGCTACCGATGCGCCAAGCACTTTGCGTACTCCAATTTCCTTAACACGCTGCTCAGCTACAAATGATGCCAACCCAAATAAGCCCAGGCATGAAATAAAGATAGCCAATACCGCGAATGTAGAAGCTAAATTACCGATGCGCTCCTCATCAGAAAATTTGTTAGCGTATTCATCATCGTTAAATTTATATTCAAAAGGGCTGCCGGGGTTGTATTTTTTAAAAACCGGCTCAATTTTGCTCAAAGCTTCACGTATAGGCATATTTGGCTTTATACGTACAGTGATCCAGTTAACCCAAGCCGGATCCATAAAAAATACGGTACTTACAGTTTTTTCATAGGGCGATTGCATAACCATATCTTTTGCTACACCTACAATTACGTGGTTACTGCCTTTCCAACGCATGATTTTACCTATCGGATCTTTAATCCCGCTCACTTTAAGAGCCGATTCATTAAGTATAACGGAGTTTGTATCGGTAGGGAAACTACGTGAAAAATCGCGGCCCTGTAATATCTTCCATCCAACGGTGTGGCCAAAATCATAGGTTACGCTTATAGTGCCAAAGGTAGGATCGTACCCAGGTGCTCTACCAACCCAATCAAAACCACCATTATTTGCCCAGATCTGGGTTGTTGTGCTGTTTGATTCGGCCATGTCCTCTACCGCTCCGGTTTGCAGCAGATCGGAACGCATTACTTCGTAATGACCGTAAATATCGGGGGTGTTCATTTCAACAGAAATAAGACCGGCACGTGTGTAGCCAACAGGGCGGTCTTTAGCAAACTGAATTTGCCTTAAAACAATGATGGTTCCGATAATTAAAACAATAGATACTGTAAATTGCACTACTACCAGCACCTTGCGCGGAATAGCGGCAACACGGCCAACCCTGAATGTTCCCTTTAAAACCTTTACCGGATTAAACGCCGACAAATAAAACGCCGGGTAACTGCTCGAAATCAGACCTGTAAAAATAGTGAAGCCTAAAGTCAGCAGCCAAAACAAGGGGTTACCCCAGGGGATAGAAACCGCTTTATCAGCAATATGATTAAAATAGGGAATAGTTAACAGTACAATTACAATGGTTAATATCAATGATAAGGCTACTACCAATAAAGACTCGCTTAAAAACTGCCCTATAAGTTGTTTCCTAAGCGAACCTATAGCTTTGCGTATCCCCACTTCTTTTGCCCGTTTCTCGCTTTTGGCGGTACTTAGGTTCATAAAATTGATGCAGGCCAATAGCAATACAAATAAACCTATAATGCCAAATAACCACACAAACTCTATGCGCCCGCCGGCAGCTATTCCGTTTTTAAAATCGCTGTATAAATGCCATTTACACATGGGATGAACCTGAATAGTTTCATCGTTCATTTTAAAATGCGGTTTGGTAATGTTCCTGATCTTAGCCGATACGTTATCAAACCTGGCATGATCATTCATCAGCACAAATAAATGGCTGCCATGATTGTCCCATGCTTGCAACTGTGTACTCCACCAGTTTGCCGCGTTATTCCAGGGCAACATAAACTTTGTTTGGTAAAATGTGGTATTATGAGGCAGATCCTCAAATACACCAATTACCTTCATATCCGTTTTATTATCGATGCGTACGGTTTTATTGATGGGATCTGCATCACCAAATAACGCTTTGGCAACTGATTGCGATAGCATAAATGACGAAGGATCTTTAAAGCTCGAATAGCTGCCTTTTACCATATTCAGTGATAGGATAGCAGGCATATCAGCCTCGGCCCACATCCCGGTTTGAGATATCTTTTTATCGCCAACCGCTAATATATGAGCGCTCTCCCAGGTAAGGGCCGTTAACTTAAAATCTCCCGCATATTTAGTACGAAGTTCATTACTCAATGGTACAACGGTCGACCCAAATGTACCCGTTTCGCCATTATTGGTTTGGGTAACCATGATTTGGCCTACGCGATCATAGTTTTTATGATATCTATCAAACGACAGCTCATCCCATACCCAAAGACCGATGAGCATTGCTATTGCCATACCTACCGATAGGCCTATCAAGTTTATAGCCGAATGAACCTTGTTTTTAGTAAGGTTGCGCCATGCAATTTTTAAATAATTCCTGATCATGACCGTTAGTTTATTGGTTCGATTGTTTATTAGTTCATTGGTACATTGCTTTAGGCTTTACGCCTTCTGCTTTTAGCTTTTTTTACTCGCTTCTTAAACTTTTTACCGGGTTGGCCAGTGCCGCTTTAACGGCCTGAAAGCTTACCGTTAACAATGTGATCAAAACGGCCCCAAATGCCGTTATCACAAATATGCACCCCGAAAGCTCTGCCCGATAGGTATAATGCTGCAACCAGCTGCGCATAAAATAAAGCGCTATTGGCATGGCTATAAATAATGATATGAGTACAAGCGTTACAAAATCTTTAGACATGAGTCGCCATAAACCAAACACTGATGCACCCAGTACCTTGCGTACGCCTATCTCTTTCACCCGCTGCTCGGCCATGAACGAGGCCATACCGAACAAGCCAAGGCAACTGATAAATATGGCAAGGCCCGAAAAACATCCTGCAAGCTTACCAACACGCTCTTCGGCCGCGAATTTTTTGGCATATTCATCATCAGCAAACTTATAGGAGAATGGGACTGAGGGAGAGTATATTTTACAGACTGCGGCTATTTTATCAAGCGCATCATGAGTACTTGAATTAGGGTTGATCTTTATTAATACATTATCAAAATTGCGGCCTATGCGGAAAATGGTTTGTTTAACCGGTTCATACGGTGATTCCATCACCATATCTTTTACCACACCAACCACTGTCATATCCCTCTTGCCTATTCTTATTACTTCGCCAACCGGATTTTTAAGGTTCATATGCTTCACCGCCGCCTGGTTTAATACCACTGCAGCTGAATCTGTAAGGAACTGCCTTGAAAAATCGCGCCCCTGAACAAACTGCCATCCCACCGTTTTACCATATTCGGCAGTAACAGCGATATTACCAAAAAAGGAAGTCAGAGAAGGATCTTTTCCTTTCCAGCTAATATCACCCCGGTTATTATATACCCCGGTAGTGGGGCTTGTTGATTCTGCAACTTCGGCCACTGCTCCCGAATTGATCAGGTCTGTACGCAATGCTTCAAAATGTTTATGCAAGTCGTCATTGGTTACTTCAATATTTACTAACCCATCGCGACTATAGCCTACCGGGCGATTTTTAGCAAACTGAATTTGTTTAAAAACTATAACGGTGCCAATGATGAGAACTACCGAAACCACAAACTGAACTACCACTAACACCTTACGGGGTACAGCAGCCAAACGCCCAACTTTAAACGTTCCCTTCAAAACCTTTACCGGGCTAAATGACGACAGATAAAAGGCAGGATAGCTCCCTGCAATTATTCCGGTAAATAAAGTGAACCCTACACAGGCCATCCAAAACACAGGTGCATCCCATAAAATGGATACGTTTTTGTTTGATATTTCATTAAAATACGGAACTGCCACCCACACCAATAAGATAGCCAGTGTAAAAGCCAGTACTGAAATGAGTACCGATTCGCAGAAAAACTGTTTAATTAGCTGGTTTCTGATTGAACCCACAGCTTTGCGTATCCCTACTTCTTTAGCCCTTTTTTCGCTTCGGGCTGTGCTTAAATTCATGAAATTGATACAGGCCAGTAACAGCACAAACACCCCAATTGTACCAAACAACCAAACATACTGAATAGCGCCACCCGTATTTTCTCCGTTTTTAAATTCAGAATACAAATGCCATTTACTCATAGGCTGCAAAAAGAGTACTGGCTTAAACCTTAAATCCTCTTTAGCCATATGGTTGAGCTTTACATCTTTTATTTTGGCCGATACTTTTGTCATATCTGCCTTATCAGCCATTTGCACATACATGAACAGCGAATTATCACCCCAATCTGTTGGTGATCTTTGATTTTCAGGCACATTGATGTAATAATCCCAGGGACCTATGAAAGCTACATCATGCAGGGTGGTGTTAGCGGGCAGATTTTCATAAACACCTGAAATTGTAAAATCAGCTTTATTATCAAGCTTAATAAGTTTGTTGATGGGATCGGCATTACCAAATAATGCCCTGGCAACTGATTGGGAGATGAGGATTGACGAAGGTCCTTTTAACCCTTTGCGGGTTCCCCTTATCATATTCAACGAAAATATTTCAGGAGCCTCCTCACCCATAAAATTGCCTAAAAAAGAAACATTTTTATCTCCAACAATTAAAACATGTTTCTCTGTCCATGATGATAAAGCGATATGTTTAAAATCGCTCCCATAACTCTTGCGCAATTCAGCATCAAGCGGTAACGGAATTGTATTGCCCGTGTTTATGCCGCCATTCAGGGTTTCCTGTTGCATAACCGCAGCAATACGATCATAGTTTTGGTGATATTTATCAAATGATAATTCATCCCAGATCCAAAGACCAATGAGCATGGCCACAGCCATCCCAACCGATAATCCGGCAATGTTAATAAAGGTATGTGCCTTATTTTTCACCAGATTACGCCAGGCTATTTTTAGATAGTTTCTTAACATGATCCTTTTAAACTCTAAAACCAATTATTAAATTCTAAATGCCGGTTATTCGCTCCTTAAGCTTTTTATGGGGTTAATTAATGCTGCTTTCAGGGCCTGGAAACTTATGGTTGCCATGGCTATGAATACGATTATCACTCCAGAAAGCGCGAACATCCACCATTGTATAGGCGTACGGTAGGCAAAACTCTGCAGCCAGTGGCTCATTGCATACCATGATGCAGGTAAGGCAATACATAATGAAATAATGATCAGCAATAAAAACTCTACAGATAATAGTGAGAATAATGAACTAATGCTTGCCCCTAACACTTTGCGGATACCGATCTCCTTAATGCGTTGCTCAGCAGTGAACATGGCCAATCCCAGCAGGCCAAGGCATGATATAAATATGGCCAGGAAGGCAAACGCGTTTGATAGCTTGGTTACTATTTGTTCATTGTGGTACAGTTTCATATACTCTTCGTCAGAAAAACTGTAGCTGAATGGGAACGCCGGGTTAATTTGTTTATAAAGGCTTTCGATACTGGCCAGCGCTTCCTTGGTTTTGCCGGGTTGTGTTTTTATCAATATATTACCATACTTTTCCTGTTCGCCATAACGAAGTATCAACGGCTGAATTTGCTCATGCATTGATTTAAAGTGAAAATCCTTGATCACACCTATAATGGTTCCTTTTTTGCCCCACATGGTGATCGGTTTACCTATAGGATCGGCATATTTGATCCTTTTAAGTCCGGCTTCATTGATGATATACCCAACTGAATCTGTAGCAAAATCTTTTGAAAAATCGCGCCCTCCAACCAACTTCAATTTCATGGTCTTTACAAAATCATAACCAATTGAGGCTTGTGTAAATTCAATATTTATATTAGGATCTTTACCTTCCCAGTTTACCCCACCTGTACTGCTTCCGATATCAGTAGGAGTATTAGTGATACGGGTGACAGATTGTACGCCCGGCATACGCAATGCCTCATCCTTGAATGTACTGTATTTGCCGATAAGCTCACCACTCATGGGTATATACAGGAGATTTTCACGATCATACCCCAGGTTTTTAGACTGTACATAATCCATCTGTTTCGACACAATTATGGTGGCTGTTATCAATATAACCGACAGTGAAAACTGAAATATAACCAAGCCCTTACGGAATAGGGTTGTACCCGAATCAAGTTTCAGTGTTCCTTTTAAAACCCTTACAGGATTAAATGACGATAAAAACAAGGCGGGATAACTACCAGATATTAAACCTGTAGTTAAAGTAATGAGAACTAACTTTATCCAAAAACCAGGTTGATTAAAAGGCAGATCGATCTCCTTTAGGGTAACATGGTTAAACACCGGCAGCAGCAGTACCAGCAGTACCAATGCAATTATTACAGCTAAGGAGGTTACCAATAATGATTCACCTATAAACTGTTTGATCAGCACCGAACGCACGGCACCTACTACTTTACGTACCCCAATTTCGCGCGCACGTTTAACCGATCGTGCTGTGGTCAGGTTCATGAAATTGATACAGGCTATCAGCAATATGAAAATAGCTACAATGGTAAATAAGTGTACATACTCAATGCGGCCGCCCTCAATTTTGCCATTGGCCAAATTGCCATGCAGGTATACATCGCCAAAGCGTTGCAGACCAAGCTCTTCGGTAAAGGTTCCTTTCTTTTGATCTTTGTTTAAATTATCCAGAAAATGAGTTACCTTTTTTTCAACCAATGCAGGATTAGCATCTGCACGCAACATTACCATAGCTAACGGACCGTTGTTGCCCCAGTCTTTCGCCCATCCGCTCTCATCTAAAAAAGTAAACCAGTTTATGATGTAATCCAACTTTTGGGAAGCCTCCCTTGGTACATCTTCAAATACAGCCGTTACCTTAAAGTCCTTTTTATTTTCGTAACGAATTGTCTTGCCTAAAGCTTGCTGCGGGTCCCCAAAAAAAGCTATGGCCATTTTGCGAGAAATGGAAATACTCACCGGCGAGTTTAAAGCCGTTTGAGCATTGCCTTGCAATAAGGGAAAGCTGAACATCTTAAAAAAATCGGTACCGGCAAAGCCACCATCCATTTTCAATATTTTAGTGCCTACCTGGAAAGTATATTTATCGTTAAAATCAGCATTGATGGCATACTCAACTTCAGGAATCTGTTTTTTCATTTCATCGGCCAGCAAACCGGGCACGTTATACTGCCCAACAACCTTGTTATCATAATACTGCCGCTCAATTACAGAATATAACCGTGAACCATTTTTATGAAAGGCATCAACCTCTACCTCATTTTGCACCCACAACAAAATAAGCAAGCTACAGGCCAGCCCTACCGATAGGCCAGCAATATTAATAAACGTGTGCGCCTTGTTTTTTATCAAGTTGCGCCAGGCTGTTTTTAGATAATTCCTGATCATGATTCTCTTAAATTGTAAAACCTAATTACTAAACTCTAAAACCAATTATTAAATTCTAAACCTCAACTACTCGCTTCTTAAACTTTTTATAGGGTTAATTAATGCTGCCTTCATGGCCTGGAAACTTATGGTTGCCATAGCTATGAATATGATGATCACTCCCGATAATGCAAACATCCACCATTGCATAGGCGTACGATATGCAAACCCCTGTAACCAATATCCCATGGCATACCATGATACCGGCAGCGCTATCAATAATGACATAACTACCAGCAGTAAAAACTCTGATGATAACAGTGAAAACAATGATGTTACACTTGCTCCCAATACTTTCCGTATACCGATCTCTTTAACCCGCTGTTCGGCTGTGAACATGGCAAGTCCCAGCAAACCAAGACAAGAAATAAATATGGCCAGAAAAGCAAACGCGTTGGAGAGTTTGGTCACAATCTGTTCATTTTGATACAGTTTCTGATACTCTTCATCGGAAAAAGTGTAGCTGAACGGAAATGCAGGATTGATTTCCTTACATATATTTTCCAGACTGGCTAAAGCTTGCTTTGTTTTACCAGGCTGGGTTTTAACCAATATATTACCATAGTAATCCTGCTCACCGAAACGGATGATCAACGGCCGTATTTGCTCATGCATCGAGTCGAAATGAAAATCTTTTAGCAACCCTATGATTTGTCCTTTCTTTTTCCAGAAAGTGAGTGGTTTACCAATCGGATTAGTATATCCCAACCTTTTAAGCGCGGCTTCATTAACAAGATATCCGGTTGAATCGGTAGGGAAGTCTTTTGAAAAATCCCGCCCGGCAAGCATTTTCAGCTTCATGGTTTTTACAAAGTCGTAGCCTACTGATACTTGCGTAAACTGAATACTCACATTGGGGTCTTTCCCTTCCCATTCTACATCTCCGGTACCGTTTTCAATGTTGGTAGGTGCAATGGTTACGCGACTAACAGATTGTATGCCCGGCATTTGCATAGCCTGTTCTTTAAAGGTACTGTATTTAGGTATCAGCGTTCCGTTCATAGGTATATATATGAGGTTTTCGCGGTCATACCCTAAGTTCTTTGACTGCACATAAGTCATTTGCCTGGAAATAACTATAGTAGCTGTTATCAATATAACTGAGAGTGCAAACTGAAATACAACCAGTCCCTTACGAAATATGACAGAAGTCGAATCTAACTTCAGCGTGCCTTTCAACACTTTAACCGGATTAAATGAGGATAAGAACAGAGCCGGATAACTACCCGATATTAAACCGGTTACCAGCGTAATGGCAGTAAGTTTTAACCAAAACAAAGGCTGATTAAACGGCAGGGCTATCTCCTTTTGGGTAATTTGATTAAACAAGGGCAGTATTAACATCAACAATAGCAATGATACAGATACCGCTATACAAGTTACCAGTAACGATTCGCCAATGAACTGCTTAATTAAGGTTGACCGTAAAGCGCCTACTACTTTGCGCACACCAATCTCGCGCGACCGCTTAACCGAACGTGCAGTGGTCAGGTTCATGAAATTGATACAGGCTATCAATAAAATGAAAATAGCCACAATGGTAAACATGTGAACATATTCAATGCGGCCACCGCTAATTTTGCCGTTTTCAAAATTACTGTGCAGATATTTGTCGCCAAAACGTTGTATGCCCAGCTCTTCTGTAAAGGTTCCTTTCTTTTGGGCTTTGTTCAAGTTATCTAAAAAGTGAGTAAGCTTTTTTTCAACCGCTACCGGGTCTGCATCGGCACGAAGCATAATAACAGTACCGGGGCCATTATTGTCCCAGTCTTTTGCCCACTTGTTCTCCTGCAGATAATCGTCCCAATTTTTAACAAAGTCGAATCGCTCAGATGCGGTTTTAGGCAGATCTTCAAATACCCCGGTAACCGTAAAATTCTTTTTGTTTTCGTAACGAATGGTTTTACCAATAGCGGCCTCTGGACTGCCAAAAAAGGCCACCGCCATTTTATGCGATATTGCCAGGCTTACTGGTGAGTTTAAAGCTGTTTCTGCGTTCCCCTGCAATAGTGGTATACCGAACATTTTAAAGCAATCGGCCCCGGCATCGGTACCATTCATTTTTAATATTTTATCACCCAACTGAAACGTACTTTCCTCGCCATAGGCAATACCGGTAGCTGCCTCCACTTCGGGGATTTGCTTTTTCAGCTCTTCGGGTAAAAGTCCGGGGGTAGCGTACTGCCCTGCAATTTTATTATCATAGTAAAGACGTTCATATACTGAATATAACCTGTTGCCATTTTTAGGATATTGGTCAATACTCAGTTCATTTTGTACCCATAATAAAATGAGCAGGCTACAAGTTAGGCCAACGGAAAGCCCGGCTATATTAATAAAAGTATGAACCTTGTTCTTTACCAAATTGCGCCACGCTATTTTTAAATAGTTCCTGATCATATACTTTAGCTTAAAGCTAAAGGTCAAAAGCCTTTAACTTTTTTATTTAATTATTTATTACTCTTGGTTTTATTCTGCTTTTAAACTTTTTACAGGGTTCATCACCGCGGCTTTAATGCTCTGATAACTAACCGTTGCAATGGCTATAATTATAGCTACTATACCGGCAGTTGCAAACATCCACCAGCTTATGGTTATGCGATAGGTAAAATCCTGCAGCCATTTGGTCATGGCCCACCAGGCAATTGGCGATGCTATAATAATGGCAATGAATACCAGTTTTATAAAATTCATGGATAACAAAGCAGTAATATTGCTAACAGTAGCTCCAAGCACTTTACGAATGCCTATCTCTTTACTCCGCTGCTCGGCCATGAAAGCGGCCAGTGCAAACAAGCCCAGGCAGGCAATACAGATAGCCAGTATGGCACAGCTGGTAAATATGCGGCCCATACGTTGTATATCGGCATACATATTGGCAAAGCGTTCGTCCATGAACGTATAACGGATAGCTTGATTAGGTGAAAACTTTTTCCAGGTTGCCTCAATTTGTGCCAGCGTATTTTTTACGTCATCGGCCTTTATTTTTACGGAAACAATTGAAGGGCTGTTTGACTGACGCATTACCAAAGCGCCTATCTCGTCGCGGAACGATTCATAATTAAAATCCTTAACCACTCCTATCACCAGCAATGGATCGCCCCAACTGGTAATCCTTTTCCCAACAGGATTTTTGAGATCAAGCTTCCTGGCTAAGGTTTGATTTATAATAACCGCTTGCGAATCAGTTTTCATGGCCGGGTTAAAATTGCGACCGGCAACCAGCTTCATGCCAAAGGTTTTTAAATAATCCGAATCAATATCCCAAAGCTGGCCATCAATGGCAGCATCTACCTTATTTTTCCCTTCGTTATAAAATGGGTTACCATTACGCTTGGTACCGGCTATTGGTAAAAAGTCGCTGATTGATACGCTTTGTACTGAGGACAACTTTAATAATTCGTTCTTAAAACTTTTTACTTCATTATCTAAGGTATTAGTACCCTGAATCATTACCACCTGGTCTTTCTCAAATCCTACTTTTTTATTGAGGATGTACTGCATCTGGCTGTATATGACCACAGTACTAATGATAAGTATGATAGAAGTTGTAAACTGAAAAACAACCAGACCATTCCTGAGCACTGAACTTTTGCTGCCTGCACTTAGCTTACCTTTTAAAACTTCAACCGGTTTAAAGCTTGAAAGATAAAAGGCCGGATAAATACCCGCTACTACGCCAATTAAAATTGCTGATGCCAATACAGTTGGTAATAGCCACCATTGCAGCCAGGGTATTGTTAATGATTTTGCTGTTAACGTATTAAAATATGGTAATAATAAAGCCGCCAAAAATAACCCTAACACAAAAGAAAAAAAGCTGTACAGTAACGACTCAGTTAAAAACTGTTTAATCAAGCCGCTCCTTTGTGAGCCTACTACCTTACGCAGGCCAACTTCCTTGGCCCTGTTAGCTGATTTTGCTGTGGAAAGATTAATGAAGTTGATGCATGCTATTACCAGTATAAAGCCGGCAACGGCACCAAATAACCAAATAAAGCGAATATCCCCATGCGACATGCCATCATGAATATCATACGATTTAAGGTTGATATCTTTAACATTCTGCAAACGCAATTTCAATGAGTTCTTAATTATCGAAGCAAATTTATTTCCGCTCTTCACCAAGTCGGGGAGGTAATAATTGTTAATTATCCCATCGGTTAGCTTATGGTTGAAACGGGCTACATCGGCTCCGGGTTTTAGCATAACATAAATGTTGTAGTTACTTGCGCCCCAGGTAGTTTGTTCGCCTTTCCAGAACTCAACACCTTCCAGTGTCAGGAAAAAGCTATAATCGTGCAGATGAGATGTTGGCGGAATATCCTGCATAACAGCGCCAATTTTATACGGCTTGCTTTTATCATTATTAAGATACATCACCTTCCCAACCGGATTTTGATTTGGATAATATTTATCTGCCTTACTTTTTGAAATTACCATAGTTAAGGGCTCAGAGAGTGCATGGGATGCATCCCCATAAACCATAGGCAGCTTTAATATATCAAGCATGGACTGGTCTGCATAGGCAAAACCCTCCTCATGGGTATTATCGGGAGAGTCGCCACGTTTTAGCTCGTTACTGCCCGCACCCCAAAAAAGAGAGTTAGACATTAACCTGCCAGATTTTTCCACTTCAGGAAAGTCGGCCTTAACAGTTTTGCCCATTGCCGCAGGCCAATCAGTTCCTTTGGCATGGATATTATCAAAATTGTATTCACCCACAATTCTGTAAATACGATCGGCATCTGGATAACTTTTATCAAAACTTAATTCCTGACGAATATATAAGGCAATCAACAGGCAGGCAGCAATACTAAGCGCAAAGCCCCCGATTTTAATTGCAGCGTACAATTTTTGTTTACGCAACTGACGCACAGCTATTTTTAAATAGTTTTTGATCATCGGTAATCTATTTAGTGTAATCCGTTAGCAAAGCATAATTTAACAACACTATATAATAACTTGTATGCCAATTTCACAATAAACTCATTTAGTGATAGTTATGAATAATTCAAATAACAAACCGTTCGTAATCGTACAATTGGTGTTCGGTTTTATCATAAACACATCATTGCGCAGTTTTAGAAATTATTTTAAAACACAATTGTATTTAAAATGCAATTACTCAGGCTGTTTGATCATAAATTGTGAATCCCACACATTTTTTTACAAAGCAAAATATTAATATTGCGCATGACTGATCTGAAAAACTTTTCGAAGTTGTTGTTAACCTGTGCGTTAACGGCAGCAATTACCTCATCCTTTGCGCAGGAAGCGCCTCAAGCAGAAAACCCGGCATTAAAAATCTATCGTGCAGTACCCACCAAGATCAATGATCTGGTACATACCAAACTGGACGTACGTTTTGACTATAAAAAACGCTATTTATACGGTAAGGAATGGGTTACTTTAAAACCACACTTTTATCCAACCGATAGTTTAAGGCTTGATGCCAAGGGAATGGACCTTAAAAACATATCGATAGTAAAAAACGGTAAGAATGTACCGCTTAAATTTACTTACCAGGATAGCCTCTCGGTTGCCATTAAGCTGGATAAGGTTTATCAAAACAATGAAAGCTACACCGTTTATATTGATTACACCGCCAAACCTAATGAACTGAAACAAAAAGGAAGCGCCGCCATTAACGATGCAAAGGGTTTGTATTTTATAAATCCTGATGGTACCGAAAAGGATAAACCTACACAGATATGGACACAGGGCGAAACTGAAAGTTCATCGGCATGGTTCCCAACTATTGATAAGCCAAGCCAAAAAACTACTGAGGAAATAAGCATGACCGTACCGGCCAAATACGTAACCCTATCAAACGGCAGGCTGGCTTCTCAAAAAACTAATGCCGACGGCACACGCACCGATACTTGGAAAATGGAGTTACCGCATTCGCCATACTTATTTATGATGGCTGTGGGCGATTTTAAAATTTACAAGGATAAGTGGCGCGATAAAGAGGTGAATTACTATCTGGAGCCTAAATATGCGCCCTACGCCAAAGAAATATTCGGTTTTACACCTGAAGTAATGGAGTTTTACTCTAAAACCTTAGGCGTGGATTATCCGTGGAACAAATACTCGCAGATTGTAGCCCGCGATTATGTGAGCGGTGCTATGGAGAACACAACAGCCACTTTACACGGCGAATATGTGCAAGCCACACACCGTGAGCTGATAGATGCTTACTATAATGCCGGTCGCAGCACTATTGTACATGAGCTGTTTCACCAATGGTTTGGCGATTATGTTACTGCCGAGAGCTGGAGCAACCTTACCGTGAACGAATCATTTGCCGATTTTAGTGAAACCCTTTGGGCCGAACATAAATACGGTAAAGATGCAGGCGATGAGCATAATCATGAAGCCCTTGTAAACTATTTACGTTCTGGCGATGCCAAAACTAAAAACCTGGTGCGTTTTTATTACGCAGATAAAGAGGATGTTTTTGATGTGGTTACCTATCAAAAGGGTGGCCGTATCTTAAATATGCTTCGCAATTATTTAGGTGATGCAGCCTTTTTCAAAGGCCTGAATATTTACCTGAAAACCAACGCCTTTAAAAATGGCGAGGCACAACAATTACGTCTTGCATTTGAAGAAGCCAGCGGCATGGACCTTAACTGGTACTTTAATCAATGGTATTATGGCGCAGGCAATCCGGTGCTGAACATCAGCTACAAATGGGATGATGCCAATAAAACCCAAACTGTATACCTGCAACAAAGCCAGGACGGCCAAACCTTTAAACTGCCAATGGCTATTGATATTTACGCCGGAGGTAAAAAAGAGCGCCATAAGGTTTGGATGAACAGCAAGGCTGATACTTTAACTTTCAAAGTAGCCACCAAACCCGACCTGGTAAATGTGGACGGTGATAAAATCCTCTTGGCCAAAAAAACGGATAATAAAAGTATAGACGAATTTGTTTATCAGTATTTCAACGCTCCTTTATACATGGACAGGTTTGAGGCTATTGAGGCGGCGGCAGCCAATCAAAAAGAAAAACCTAACCAAAAAATACTGATCGCGGCTTTAAAAGATAAGTATTATGGCCTACGCATTAAAGCTATTAAAGCGCTAAACCTTACTAATGAAGATGTGCGTAATGCAGCACAACCTGTGTTGGCTTCACTTGCACAAACAGATGATATTACCCTGGCACGCGCAGCTGCTATTAGCGCCTTAGGTAAACTAAAATCGGCTGGTAACTTAACCTTGTTTAAGCAGGCACTTGGTAGTGAGTCATATGCCGTACAAGGAGCTGCTTTAACAGCTATCAACGAATTGGAGCCTGCTCAGGCTTTAACACTGGCAAAAGGCTTTGAAAAGGACAATAAAGGCGCCTTATCTGATGCTATATTTAATATATACGCTACCAGTGGCGGTGTTGAGCAATGGCCTTTTGTATTGGAAACATTTAAAAATGCAGGTATCCAGGTTAAATTTAACAGTGTACGTAAATTTGCCGAAATGACCGGCCGTGTTGAAAAGCCGGAATATGCACAGCAGGGCATCAATGAGCTGAAAGCCTTTGGTATCAAATATAAAATGTATGGTGCTGCTGATTTTGCTGCTCAAATTATGCAAAGTATAGAAACCCAGCGTACACAATTACATGATACGCAGTCGGTAACAGTTGCTGATGATGCTATCAAACAATTGAAAGAGGTTAAGTAAACCATCATAATACCCTAATAAAAAGGCCACCTGAAAGGTGGCCTTTTTATTATCAGTTCAATTTCTGCTCCTGGGCATTCATGATGCCCCCAACCACTTTTCCATACACCAATATCGGGGAAGCTAAAACGGATATCTTTTTTTTCCAGTTATCATACCGGTCATTAATAAAGTTATCCCAATTCCAGCCGTTTAACTGAGCCCTGCCTAAAGATATGCAAGGCTCATTTATTTTGGTAGTATGCCACCAACCAGCCGGGAACAATATAGTTTCGCCTTGCTCTACAGTTACGGTTATGGGTTCCACCTCCTTAAATAAAGGGAACTTTTCATAATCAGGATCAAGAAAATTTACTTGCGAAAACTTGGTCATATTTGGGTAGGGGTACATATTAGGTGTACACTCTGGCGGGTACATTAAAAAGTCCTTTGATCCATACAACTGCGATATCTGAGTATGCATATACAAGGCATCATAATGCAAATACGGAAAGCTTGACCCATTACCGCCTAAAAATAGCTCATACACTGTGGTGCCTCTGAGTATGGTTTGAGGCATTAAACGATGGTTAATCCTATCCATTTTACCGTAAATAACTTCTGGCGTAAAATCGGCCATTAATTCCGGAAACACCTTTTTCACATCAAAGTTAAAAGGATAAACAGCCTGATTTTCTGAAGTGGATACCAGCATTTGATCAATAAAATCACTCATGTTGTAAGTAACCCCATTAATGGTTTTATTAATATGCCCATAGTTTTCTTTGAAAAAAGCAGGCGTATACTTGCCCAGCGCCGGCCAATTATCAATGGCATCGGTTAAAATCACAGGCAAACTGCGATCTACATATTCGCTATAAAGTTCTTTTTTTGATAAACCAGACCGTTTATCGATGGTGGTAATCTTACCTGATCCAGCTTTTGCCTTAATATAGTTTTGTTCCATAAATTTCTATTTTGGATAACTCAACTAAAAGGCGATAATTCATTAGGTGCAAGCAAATTACATAAAAATACCAGTATCCTATAATCCTATACGGTTAACTTCATATAATCTTCATTTTCTTGCAAATTCATTCCTATTTGAAAAGTATTATAACAACAAAAGCATAAATAAGCGCCATTATTTTAATGGCGTTCATTTATGCTTTTTATACTCCCGTGTTATACCCGGGCAATAGAAGATTTTATTTAATTAACGTACCAGGGTACCTATGTCTTCACCCTTGGCTATTTTCATAAAGTTACCAGGCTGATTCATATCAAATACTATGATGGGTAATTTATTTTCGCGGCAAAGGGTAATTGCGGTCATGTCCATTACATTTAAACCCTGGTCATATACTTCCTGGAAAGAAATTTCATCATAACGAGTTGCAGAAGGATCTTTTTCCGGATCGGCAGTGTAAATACCATCAACACGAGTACCTTTTAATACCACATCGGCCTTAATTTCAATAGCACGCAGGGAAGCGGCTGTATCGGTAGTAAAATAAGGGTTACCTGTACCGGCACCAAATATTACAATTTTGCCAACCTCTAAGTGGTGCATTGCACGACGACGGATGTAAGGTTCGCAGATCTGCTCCATTTTTATGGCCGATTGCAAGCGTGTTTCCACACCGATGCTTTCCAGTGCGTTTTGCAGGGCCATACAATTGATCACGGTAGCCAGCATACCCATATAATCGGCCTGAGCACGCTCCATACCAGATTTTTCGGCACTTAATCCTCTGAAAATGTTACCGCCACCAACTACAATCGCAATTTCAATACCTGCATCATATACGTTTTTAATATCATGGGCATATTGTAAAACCTGATTGTTATCAATACCATATTGCCTGGTGCCCATGAGCGATTCGCCCGAAAGTTTTAGTAAGATTCTTTTGTATTTCATTGGGTGTGATTTGTTGTAAATAGAAATAGATGGAACTCGCTTGTGTGTATATCATGAATTGATAAAGCTCTGTTCATATCAGGAGTAGTTCGCCAAAAATAATTAATTAAAGTCAGTGTTAAAATTTTATCTCGTGTTTGTTAAAAAATATATGCTGATTAGCTATAATTTTTTGAATTTTCACAATAAAAGGACTGTTTAGCAAGGCTGCAATAATTAGTGCGCATAGGCATTTATTAAAAACTCACCCTTTAAAATAGTGTCTTTAACTTCAAAATCGGCAGTAAAAATAACCAGATCGGCATCAAAACCTTTTTCAATTTTGCCTTTTTTTGTTTGTTTAGATAATTCTGCCGGGTATAGTGAAGCCATATTTACGGCCTCGGCCAAATCAATACCTACCTGTTTAACGCAATTTTCAACTGCTTTTAACATCGTTAAGCTCGATCCGCTTAACGTACCATCGGGCATTACATATTTGTCACCCTCTAACCGGTGTTGATATGCACCTTCGGTTGCCGCGGTTACAGCGTCAGTAATTAAAAATAGTTTATCGCCCAACTCACGTTTAGCCAGTCTGATCATTGGCCAATCAACATGGTTACCGTCGGCAACAATGCTGGTATAGGGTTTTTCCTCAAAAATAGCAGGAATATAGCCGGGCTCCCGGTGATGCATTTGCGGCATGGCATTAAACAAATGTGTTACCGCCGGAATTGGTTTATTTAAAAACGCCTTACCCTCGGCATAGGTTGCATTACTGTGTCCGGATGAGATAATAATACCTTGGCTGTGTAAATAGTCTATCACTTCCTGATCCTGCAGCTCGGGTGCTATGGTGATCATTTTAATAACCCCATCAGCACTCTCAACCCAGCCTTTTACTTCAGCAAGCGTAGCCTTTTTTATAAATTTTTCAGGGTGTGCTCCTTTTTTGGCTGGATTTAAATACGGACCCTCCAGGTGCAGGCCCCAGAAAGCGCCTCTGCTTTGCGGGCGGAATGCTTTTGCTGCTTCAATACCTTTTTCTACAATTTCGTTCGTATTAGTACCTATAGTAGCAAAAACACCGATGGTTCCCTGATTTAGCAGATCGTCTTCCAGTTGTCTTAATGCTTCAACCGTAGGGGTGCCTGCAAACAACTGACCACCGCTGCCATAAATCTGCAGGTCGATAAAACCGGGAGCAAGATATGCACCCTGCAGATTTACCTTCTCCGCATCATGAGGAATAGCAGTATCAGCAATTACGTCAATGATTTGGCTGCCTGATATTAAAACGGCTTTGCCTTCGGTGATGTTACCACCAGAAATAAGTTTGAGATTGTGAAGCGCTGTTATCATAGTAATTATTCTTTGTAACGTCGTTCTTAGTTCCCATAAAGGGAAAGATGTCATGCTGAATTTATCGAAGCATGAAGGTCAGGGCTCTCCGCGCGATCCTTCGACAAGCTCAGGATGACGGGGCCAAAAATATTATCGCAAAAAAAATCCCTTCCGAACTAACGGAAGGGATTAAATATTTAGGCTCCTAAAGCTACTCGCTTAAAGGCCGTTACCGTTAAACCTTTTTCAACAGTGCTCAGGAACTGAGCAACAGATTTTGAAGGGTCTTTAACAAACTCCTGATTTAACAGGGTTGAGTCTTTGTAGAATTTGTTCAGTTTACCTAAAGAAATTTTTTCAACCATTTCTTCTGGTTTACCTTCGGCACGAATCACATCTTTAGCAATCTCCAACTCACGCTCAATTACTGATGCATCAACACCATCTTTATCAACTGCAATTGGGTTCATAGCAGCAATTTGCATAGCTACGTCTTTACCTGCTTCTTCAACACCAGCTGGGTTAGCATTTAAAGCAACCAATACTCCTAAACGGAAATTACCGTGTACGTAAGCAACAACTTTTTCGCCGGTGATAACTTCAAATTTAGATACACCGATCTTTTCGCCGATTTTACCAGTTTTATCAATAACTGCTTCGCCAATAGTAGTAGTGGTGTTATCAGTATCGATAGAAAGAGCGTAAAGCTCTTCGATAGTTTTTGGTTGGTTTTCAACTGCTTTGTTTGCAATTTCATTTGCAAAAGCAATAAACTCAGCATTTTTAGCTACGAAATCAGTTTCGCAGTTTAATTCAATGATCACACCAGTTTTACCATCAGCAGAAGTGCGTGAAATAACAACACCTTCATTTGATTCTCTGTCCTGACGGCTTGCTGCAACTTTAGCACCTTTTTTTCTTAAAAAATCGATAGCTGCTTCAAAATCACCGTTAGTTTCGGTCAAAGCTTTTTTGCAATCCATCATACCGGCACCAGTTTGCTGGCGCAGTTTATTTACGTCGGCTGCAGATATTTGTACTGTAGACATGTTTTTTAAATTTAAGTTTTGGGTTATGAGTTTTAAGTGTTGAGCGAAATTAACGTACCCTTATAACTTAAAACTATTTTTAATATTAAAACTATGGGCCGTAAGTTGTAATTACAAGAAAACTTATAACTCACAACTTACAACCCACAATTTAATTACTCTTCTGTTTCGGCAGCAGGAGTTTCAGCATCAGCTTCAGCAGCAACGTCTGCTACTTCAGCAGTTTTGCGTGCTCTCTTAGCGCCTTCAGCTCTGTCAGCTACTTCAGGAGCATCTGCTTTAGCTTTCGCTACAGCTGCTTCTTTTTCTGCTTCGTCTTCTTTTTCGCGTTTGCGCTCATCTAAACCTTCTTCAATAGCTTTGATGATAATGCTGGTGATCAATGAAATTGATTTAGTAGCGTCATCGTTAGCAGGAATAGGGAAGTCGATGTTTGAAGGATCAGAGTTGGTATCAACCATAGCAAATGTAGGGATATTCAACTTTAATGCTTCTGAAACCGCGATATGTTCTTTCTTAACGTCGATCAGGAATAATGCTGCAGGTAAACGGTTCAAATCAGATATACCACCTAAAAGGGTTTCTAATTTGATACGCTCACGTTGTATCATCAGTCTTTCTTTTTTAGAAAGGTTGCTGTAAGTACCGTCTTTAGTCAATTTATCGATGTTTGACATCTTTTTGATCGACTTACGAACAGTTGCAAAGTTAGTTAACATACCACCTAACCAACGCTCGGTGATGTATGGCATGTTTACGCTTTTTGCATAATCAGCAACAATATCTTTCGCTTGTTTCTTTGTAGCAACGAATAATACCTTACGGCCTGATTTTACAATTTGTTTGATAGCTGCAGCAGCTTCTTCAACCTTGGTTAAGGTTTTATTTAAATCAATAATGTGGATACCGTTACGCTCCATGAAAATGTACTGTGACATTTTCGGATCCCATTTGCGGGTAAGGTGACCAAAGTGTACACCTGCATCCAGTAAATCCTGATAAGTTGTTCTTGCCATTTTGTTGTCCTCCTTTGATTAACGTTTACTGAATTGGAATCTCTTACGTGCTTTCTTACGTCCTGGTTTTTTACGCTCAACCATACGGTCATCACGGGTCATTATACCTTTAGCGCGCAGTGCTGGTTTCTTTTCAGGATCCAGTTCAACGATGGCTTTAGCAATGGCTAAACGAACGGCTTCTGCCTGTCCTTTTACACCACCACCTGCAACATTTACTTTAACATCAAATTTTCCGGCTGAACCAGAAACCTCAGTGCTCTGAGTAACGATGTATTGTAATGGCAATGTTGGGAAGTACTCTTTGTAGTCTTTACCGTTTACGATGATCGCACCATTTCCTTCTGAAAGGTAGATGCGGGCAACGGCTGTTTTTCTTCTGCCTGAAGTGTTAGTTGTTGGCATTTCTTTTCTCCTTTAAAAATTAAAAGTTAAATGGTTGTTGGGTTTTGTGCTGCATGAGGATGCTCAGAACCTGCATATACATACAGATTACCAAATAATGCTTTGCCCAAACGACTTTTAGGTAACATACCACGTACCGCTTTTTCAATTACGCGGGTTGGATGTTTTGCCATTAACTCCTTAGGAGAAATGAAACGCTGACCACCTGGATAACCAGTGTACGAAACATAAGTTTTGTCACTGAATTTGTTTCCGGTCAACTTTACCTTGTCTGCATTGATAACTATTACATTATCACCACAGTCTACGTTCGGGGTGAAATCTGGCTTGGTTTTACCCCTGATGATCATTGCGATCTTAGTGGACAAGCGCCCCAAAATCTCGCCTTGTGCGTCAACAACAACCCATTGTTTGTTAACGGTTTTTTTGTTGGCTGAGACAGTTTTGTAACTTAACGTATTCACTTGCTTTAAATTAAATTGTTTAAACGTTTATTATACCCCGCATTTTCGGGACTGCAAAGATACAGCTATTTATATTATAAACAAATGGTTTTGAAGAAAACTTTGAGGTATAAGGAGTTATTGATCCAACAGGTTAATATCAATATGTTTCGTACCTCCGGCACGTTTGCATAATATATTTTTTCCTACAAAGCTATACTCCCTCTGGGAGATTCTCTGATGAGTAATCTTAGTAAAATATAGGCAGCTTTATTAGATACACATAGTTGCACCAGCGGTGCAAAAGCTTTGTAGCATAATAAAAATGAATTTAAAATGTACCGTAGGTAGATAACTTTGGTGGATCGTATCTACGGCACGCTTGTGATATCTTTTTATAAATCTTGTCAAAATCAGCAGAACATTCATAGTTAAGTCATTTTTATAATCATCATATAATTTTATATTAGCGGTAAACACTAATTAATTAACCTAATTGACCAGATCTGTTTGCAGGTATGCGCTTGCCGTGTTCCTCCTAACTTTCAATTCAACCTTGTTTGCGCAATCATATGCAAACCATGCCGATTCGCTGGAGTCGCAGAGGGATGCGAATGGCATTTTGAGTGACTTTTTTAGTGGTAAAAACAGGCCGCCAAAAGTTGTTGATATGACCAAAGAAGGTAGCTGGTCGGTCCTGCCATCTGCAGCTTACAACCCCAGTGTTGGTTTTGCCATCGGGGCTATTTCGTCGGGTGGTAAATATTTTGGCAATCCAGCCAACACCACGCTTTCGGTTGTTAATGCGGGTGTTTACATTTCAACAAACAAGCTCTCCACATTTGAGCTTAAGCATAATGCTTTTTCTTCTGAAAACAAATGGAATTTGCAGGGCGTTTTTCAGGTAGGTAAAACCATAGCTAAAGATAATGGCCTGGGTACCGGCAGGCGTAGCTTTGGCGATGGCGAACTACACATGAATAATGAGCACTTTGCCAACAACCCTAATGAGTTTCCGGTAAGATATGTTTATCTGAAAGTGAATGAACGTATTTACAGAAAGATTGTCCCCGCATTTTATGTTGGCGCGGGCCTGAGCTTTAATTTTTACAGTCATATAGATGACGACCGTAAAAACATCCCGATAACCGAAACCCACAATTTCAGGTACAGCGTTCAAAATGGCTACCCAACAAGTGCCTACCAAGCCAATGGTATATTGATAAACTTTCAGTTCAATAACCGCGACCAGCCCAACCGCCCCTTCAGGGGAGTTTACGCCGACGTTATTTTAAAGGAAAACGAAACATGGCTGGGCAGTAACCGCAAAGCGCTACAATTAAGAACCGAATTCAGGAAATACTGGAGCCTGTCAAGCTCAAACCCTGAAAATGTATTGGCCTTCTGGCACTGGGCCAACTATCTTATCAGTGGTTCATTACCATACCTTGATTTACCCGGTACCGGCAGTGATGCCTATGGCCGCATAGGTCGGGCATTTATTATCGGCCGTTTTAAAGGGTTATCATTTGTATATAACGAGGCGGAATACCGCTTCCCGATCACGGATAATAAGCTGCTGAGTGGTGTCACTTTTGTAAATATTGAATCAGCCGATAACCAGCGCAACATCAAGCTGCTCAGGTATTGGGAACCAGGTGGCGGGGTAGGGCTACGGCTGCTGTTCAATAAATATACCCGATCAAACCTGTGTATTGATTATGGAAGGGGTAGTTACGGATCAAGTGGCTTCTTTTTAGGGCTTAACGAGGTGTTTTAAACTATTAATCCAAACTGGTCTAAAAATAAAGGGCTCCGCAAATATTTTGCAGAGCCCTTTATTTTTATTTTGAAACTGATGATCAGTAATTAGTCGTTGATACCGGCCAAGCCTTTGTCATAGTGATGAACTGGAGGAGTGGTAAACCTTGAACCTTTAGTAAAGGCACCCATGATCACCAATAAACCACCCATCAAAACCTGCGGCCAAAAAGTAACGTGAGCATAATCATATATCCATGGAGAGCAAAACAGGTATGATCCTGAAAGCACATCTAAAAAGAAATGCATTTGCATAGGAAATTGCTTTAAAAAGCCTAAGCTGTTGTTACTAAAAATAGCCATAATAAGCTGAAACCAACCTATGATCATAGGTAAAAGTAAAGCAGCACCTATTTTATGACCTTCAAAACCAAATAACCATGGTGATGCTATAAGCACAAGAGCTATCACATAGTTTAAACCTGCATACAGTGTTGGCGAAATAAAACTTTTCATCTTGAGCGAGATATGTAATTATCTATATAAATATATGTGTATCAAAAATCGTGTCAAAGTTAAGCAATTATACAGGCAGTTTCCACATTAAAATGTGCATAATTATAAATTACCCTGTATTATATCTATTACCAATTAAAAAAAGCTATCTTTAATCAATTGCTGCAATAACGGGCCAAATATATAGGTTTCAAAAATTAAAGCAATCCTTTTCTTTCAATAAGCCGGAGCATTAAGTTACAACCCGGTAAACTTCTGCGATAAATACAGGCAAGGAAAACAAAATCTGCAATCCTGTTATACTAACTTTTAAAACATTAAAACTATGAGCAAGGACAGACAAGCGGTTAAAGAAAAAAAGAAACCCGCTGCAGAAGGCAGTAAAAAAGCGCCATCAGATTATCAATCGGGCAAAAAAGATGTGGTAAAACCAATTGGCGAAGCCGCTAAAAAGAAGAAATAAAATCCGCGACAAATTATGACAAAGCCCCTTCGTAGTAAAATACGA
Source organism: Mucilaginibacter aquaedulcis (assembly GCF_030409325.1). Taxonomy (GTDB): domain Bacteria; phylum Bacteroidota; class Bacteroidia; order Sphingobacteriales; family Sphingobacteriaceae; genus Mucilaginibacter; species Mucilaginibacter aquaedulcis. Next base: position 1,110,972 of record NZ_JAUFPR010000004.1, on the reverse strand, counting down.
AAGGGCTTTTGTTTTAAACGGGTTTTAGGTTATTAACCTTTAGGTTCCGGAGTCTTCGTTTTTGAACCTTTAGTGGTAACTATGATAACTCCATTTGCTCCTCTTGCACCATAAATAGCTGTGGCCGATTTATCTTTCAATACGTTTATGCTTTGGATATTATCAGGGTTTATTGTGCTTAAATCACCAGAATTCAGCACCTTACCATCCACCACATACAGCGGATTAGATGAACTTGCTGCCTTGTCCATGAAAGAGATCCTGGTATTGTTTAAATTGGTTTTTGCTGTATCCTTTACAGCTTTGAAACTCATAGAATTAGTATTTCCTTTGCCTGTTTCTATGTTTCCGGTTTTATCAGGCGCTGGCTTCTTAGCATCATTACTCCCATCCAAAGTAAAGCTTATAGGAATGGAATACTGAACCCTTACAGGCGTATTGCTTTGATAACCCGGTTTCCATTTTGGCGATAATGCCAAAACGCGCAGCGATTCATCGTCGAGGCCTTTGCTAACACCTCTGACTATTTTAATATCAGACAGTGAACCATCGGGCTCAACCACAAACGTAGCAATTACCCTTCCCTGGATATTTTTTTCCCGATCTTCTTTAGGATATTTAATATGAGTAGCCAAAAAGCGGCCTAAACCCTCAAGCCCTCCCGGAAATTCGGGCACCCGTTCAACGGAAGTAAATACAGCACCTGATTTTGATGCAGATGGCTTATTATCTTCTTTAGCGAGGCTGAAGTTAATCGGAACTGTATATTGGGTACGTACCTTTTCATTACCACGTACTCCCGGCTCCCATTTTGGCGATAGCTTAAGTACCCTTACAGCCTCATCATCCAATTGTTTATTAACACCTCTCCGCACTTCGTAGCCAGATAAGGAACCATCCCGTTCAACTACAAAAGTTACAATAACCCTGCCCTGTATGCCATGTTCGCGCGCATCTGCCGGATACCTAACGTTTGCACCTAAAAATTTTCCAAATGCTTCAAGGCCACCCGGAAACTCGGGCACTTTATCAACAGAGGTGTACACGTTTGATTTTTTCTTAACTGTATCAATTACAGCAGTCTTAACAACAGCCGCATTTTTAATTATCAGTTGTTCATCCACTACCGTATTTTCTAAAAAATCTGTTTGAGCAGGTTCATTAAATAATTGATGGGCTTTACTATTGATAACCGTAACCGGCTTACTGTTGTTTATTGTTGCTGATGACAGTATGAGCATCAGTATAAACAACGGTGCCGAAAGGCCATATTTGATGAGCGATATTCGCTGTGATTTATTTTTTTGTAACATGATAATACGCTGTTTTAATAAACTGTGATTATAAAATGGGTTTACCAATCGGTGAGCGGGCGTCTCAAACGTTTGGCTCAGCAGCAGCAGGGCGTATTCGGCTTTGTTGGTGCCAGCTTTTACGGCCTGCCTGTCGGCAATGTATTCATGAATGTGCTTAACCGAAACCCGGTACAGATACACCACTGGGTTAAACCAATTAACGATCATTACCAGTTCAACAAGTAATACATCGGCCGAGTGCCATTGTTGGGCATGCACCTGCTCATGCGCCTCAATAATGCGGTTATCCTCATTGGCCTCATCAAGCCTGATTTTGCCAAAAAAAGAGTAAGCCGCGGTTGCCCGCGGTTGGTTGATCACTCTCTTCAACATTATCAGCTGCCATATAAGGCGTATGGATAAACACAATATTCCGGCACCATATAAAACTGCAAGTATCTGCCCAATGCTAATTTGTGAGGGCTCTGGCGGCCTAAAACTGTATATCATTACCGGGTTGCTGTAAATGGTATACTTTACCTGCTGTGTAATAAACAAATTCTTAACCCAATCTGCCTGTATAAGTGGTATAAAGAACGATAGTAACGCGGCCGTTACCAGGTAAATCCGGTTAAGCTGAAAGAAGGTTTCTTTCCGCAGCAGTAAAATATAAAACGCATAAAACAGTACCAGGTAAATATTTACCAGTAATAGGTATTGCCACCAGCTCATAATTATTTGTCTTTGAGTTTCTCAATCAGTTTCATGATTTCATCGGCCTCTTTCAGGTCTATCTTTTCTTTTTTTACAAAAAACGATAGCATACGATTAACCGAGTTATCAAAATACCCACTTAACAGTTTATCGGCAGCAAAATTCTGATATTGGTCTTTACTCACCACCGGATGGTACTGGTGGCTTTTGCCAAATGCTGTATGCCCCACAAAACCCTTGGTTTCTAATATCCTGATAATGGTTGATACCGTATTGTAGGCAGGCTTGGGTTCGGGCAGCTGATCGATCACATCTTTTACATACCCTTTTTCAAGTTGCCATAATACCTGCATTATTTGTTCTTCGGCGCGCGTTAACTCTTTAATTTCCATAATAGTTCATAATAAAATTTTGATGTATTAACCAACACTACATCAAAATATCCAATTGGTTAAACTAAGTTAAATAGTATAAACCAAAATAACAACTAAAGTTTTAGTTTTTATTTTGGTAAACATTTATTGTGCATCTTCGTTAGCAATTTCTTATACCACTTATAATGAATATAACCTTTCATGGTGCTGCCCGTAATGTTACCGGCAGCAAGCATTTGATCAAGCTAAAAGATAATACTTCTATTTTGCTGGATTGCGGCATGTTTCAGGGCATGGGCGAACATTCTGAAGATCTGAACGAGCATTTTGGCTTCGACCCCAAAAAGGTAACCTGCATGGTTTTGTCGCACGCGCACATTGACCATTGCGGATTAATACCGCGTCTGGTTGCCGAGGGCTTTAACGGACCTATATTCTGCACATCGGCAACAATGGGTCTGGCCCGTATCCTGCTTATGGACTCGGCACATATACAAATGCAGGATATAGAATACAGCAATAAACAGCGCTCACGTAAAGGCTTGCCGTTATTAACACCTTTATACACCGACGAACAAGCCATGGAAGCCCTTCGTTTATTTAAGATAGTGGAATACCATGAGGAGCATGAAATTAGTGCGCGGGTTAAACTAACCTTTACCGATGCCGGGCACATTTTAGGAAGCGCGGCTGTACATTTATCTATTTTGGAAGACGGCAAACTTACCCGTATTACTTTTAGCGGCGACGTTGGCCGTTATGACGATATGCTGCTGAATGATCCGGAACAATTTGATCAGGCCGATTATATCCTGCTTGAATCAACCTATGGCGATTCGCTGCATAAAGATCTGGGGCCAATTGAGGATGCCTTACTGGATATTATTAAACAAACCTGCGAGGTAAAAAGAGGCAAGGTAATTATTCCTGCCTTTAGTGTTGGCCGTACGCAGGAGTTATTATATGCCTTAAATGCGCTTGAAATCAGAGGTGTATTGCCGGATATACCGTATTATGTAGATAGCCCGCTTTCGCAAAAAGCTACCGAAGTACTCATGAACCACCCAGAGGTTTATAATAAAGAAGTTAAGGAGGTGTTAAAAACCGATGCCAACCCGTTTGGGTTTAAGGGATTGCGATTTATACAGTCGACTGAAGAATCAAAGGCTTTAAATAATGATGAGCGCCCATGTGTTATCATCTCCTCATCGGGCATGGCCGAAGCGGGGAGAGTAAAGCATCACATTAAAAATAACATCAATAACCATAAGAATACTATTTTAATGGTAGGTTATGCAGAGCCAAATTCATTGGGCGGACACCTGATCAATGGTGATAAGGAGGTACATATTTATGGTGAGTTATATGAGGTAAAGGCCGAAGTAAGATCTATCAAATCAATGAGCGCCCACGGCGACTATGAGGATCTGATCCGTTTCCTGACTGGACAAAACCCTGAAGAGGTTAAAACCATATTCCTTGTTCATGGGGAGTATGATGTACAGCAGCATTTTAGTCACAAGCTAAAAGAAAAAGGATTTAAACATATCGAGATACCCTATCAGCATCAGAAGATAGAGCTGGAGTAGTATTTGTATAAAGTTTGTTATTTCGAGAGAGCACAGGTGTGCTTAAGCATAGGGCGAAAGAGAAATCTTATACGGCCTGCAAAACAACCATGCACTTTGTATAAGATTTCTCCTCGTTTCTCGTCGAAATGACAAACTTTTATTTTAGATTATTTTGATACTACCTTGTTGCAGGTTGCGGTTTAGGCAACTCTTTTCTTGGTATCATTTCGGCACGTTCAGATGTATTGTACACAAAAGAAGCGATGATTGTTGCCGCTTGTTTAAGATCATCCTCGCTCAAACGGTCATAAGTATCCTGGTTGCTGTGGTGTGTACGTGTACCATAATCAACAGCATCCTGAATAAACTGGAAACCCGGGATACCTACCGCATCATATGATAAATGATCGGTTCCGCCAGTATTATTAATGGTTATTGTTGTAGCGCCAAGGTCTTTAAAAGGCTCTAACCATGATTTAAATATCGGCCTTACAGCTTCGTTACCCTGCAGATATATCCCCCTGATTTTTCCGGTACCGTTATCAAGGTTATAATAAGCCGATAGTTTAGCCTGTTCAGGTTTAAGCTGCATTGTTTTAGGATCGCCAAAGTGGTTCAGCACATAGCCGCGTGAGCCATACAAACCCTGCTCTTCCGAACTCCATAAAGCTATGCGAATGGTACGCTTTGGTTTAAAATTAATGGCTTTTAAAATACGTACAGCCTCCATCATTACAGCGCTGCCAGCGGCATTATCAGTAGCACCGGTAGCTGCGTGCCATGAGTCAAGGTGTCCGCCAATCATAACCACCTGGTCTTTCAGCTTTTTATCTGTACCCGGTATCTCGGCTACTACATCGTATCCTTGCAGATCATTAGTTAAAAACTGGGTTTTAATATCGGCTTCCATTTCTACTTTTTGTCCGGCTTTAGCCAAACGTAAAATGCGCTGATAATCTTCACTGCTGGTTTCCAGCTCAGGAGCTACAGTTTTAGCCGTATCGGCATATGATGCGCCATTGGTTGTAAATACAGTACCATCGGTACCGCGGGCCTGGCTTAGTATCAATGCAACTTTTTCGTCATACAAAAAGGCGCGGGCAGTGGTTTGGAAAGCACGTAATTTACGCATGGCAACAAACTGTGCGGAGTTGGCATCGCCGCCCCTACGGCCATCGGCCGGCTTAGCAGTAGCGTTGGCCATTTCGGTCAGTTCCTCATCGGTATAACGTGCCGCATCTGATTTAAAGCTGCGTTCAACAAGCGGCTTCACATCAAATATAACCACCTTGCCCTGCAGCTTGCCTTTATATTGATCAAGCTCCGCGGCCGAATCGGCTTTTATAACCACCACTTCGCCTTTAACTGCCCCATTGGTACCGGGTGTCCAGGCTTTTGGGATAGCTATGATGGCGTGGTAATATGGTACTGTAATGGCTGCATAGTTTTTTTGAACTTCCCAGCCTTTACCAAACTTACCCCATGCTTCCAATTTAGCATTTGCAAGTCCCCAGGTTTTCAATTGATTCACAGCCCAGTCCTGAGCACGTTTTAAACCAGGCGAGCCTGATAGCCTCGGCCCGGAAACATCGGTTAAATAAAAGGCCGTTTCCATTACTTTTGAATGGTTCAGCCCTTCTTCCCTTATTTTTTGAACAACAGCCGGATCAACCGTTTCCTGTGCAAAAGCAGGGAACGCTAAACCCGCCGAAATAAGGCATGAAAAGAGTAATTTTAGTTTCATAAATAATAAATTAATGTGATCAGCTATTAAAAACCTAAATTATCAAATTTAAAAAGGACAAGCCTGCGATAACAAAGTTGTTACAGGTATAGGTATTTATTCACAATAAAAATAATTATTTGAAAGCAAAATCAATGGGGTAAAAACTGCTATATGCGCTGTAGTTGCAATATTGCAGGTGGGCTAATTGATGAGTAATTTATATCCCCTGCCGTGTACGTTGATGATCTCAACGTTAGGATCATCCTTTAGATACTTACGTATCTTACTTAAAAACACATCCATGCTGCGGCCGTTAAAATAGTTGTCATCGTGCCATATGTTCAGCAGGGCTTCTTCGCGGGTAAGCACCTCATTTTTGCGCATACAAAGTAAACGCAGCAACTCTGCTTCTTTGGTTGATAGCTTTTGCTGCGTATCGCCAATGGTGATAAACTGCGTGGTATAATCAAAAGTGTAACGTCCTATTTTAAATGTGGTTTGCCTTTCTTCTTCCTTTTTATCAGTGTTTTCTGTCCTTTTTAAAAGCGCGTTGATACGCAGCAACAATTCTTCAATACGGAAAGGTTTGGTAATATAATCGTCGCCGCCAAGGTTAAAGGCCTGCATCTTATCTTCAATCATGCCCTTAGCTGTAGCGAAAATAATAGGCACATGAGGGTTAATTTTTCTGATGTCTTTACCCAAGGTAAAACCGTCTTTTTTGGGCATCATTACATCCAATATCAGCAAATCGTAAACCTGCTTGGTAAAGGCACGTAAACCCTCTTCGCCATCTTTACACAAAACAACATCAAATTTACCTTTTAACTGCAGGTAGTCCTGTAATAGCAACCCTAAATTGGCATCGTCCTCAACCAGTAATATTTTTTTCATGTTTGTTTTTTAGTCCGGAAGCTCCGATTTATGCCAATGAAAACTTAAGTTCAAATTCTGAACCTTTTTCCTTTTCAGATTTTACACTTATGGCTCCGTTAAGTCTTTTTACTATTGTATTTACATAGCTTAACCCTAAGCCAAATCCTTTAACATCGTGCAAATTACCGGTGGGGATACGGTAAAACTGTTCAAATATTTTAGTTTGCTGGTCGCGGCTCATGCCAATTCCTTTATCAGCCACCCGGATCAGCACATGTCCGTTTTTCACTTGGGTGCTGATAGTTATTTCGGGAGTACCAACACTGTATTTTATCGCATTATCTATCAGGTTGTAAAGCACATTTGAAAAATGCAGCTCGTCGGCCACAATAACGGTGTTATCGTCTGTGAGGTTCATGGTAGTTTTGGCTCCAAACTTATGTAGTTTAAGCGCCATACTATCCAGCACAACGGCCACCATATCGTTTACATCAAGCGGTTTTTTATCCAGTTTAAAGTCATTCTTTTCGATACGGGCAATATTCAATACCCGCTCTATATGACTACCCAAACGGGCATTCTCTTCAAATATGATATTGGCCAGGCGCGATACCCGACTTTTATCCTCGGTAATTTCTGCGTCCCTCAAAGCTTCACTGGCTATCATGATGGTTGATACGGGAGTTTTAAACTCGTGGGTCATGTTGTTGATGAAGTCGATCTTCATTTCAGACACCTTCTTTTGCCTTAGAATTGAGAAGATAGTATAGGCGAAACAAAATACAAGTACCAATAACAAAGCGCCTGATGTGCCCACCGTAGCTGTCATATTTCGTAGTATCAATGAATTTTTCTGTGGAAATGCCAGTTTAATCTTACCCGGATCATTGATCACATCTTTACTAAAAATGGGGGTTTGATAGGTGTTAGCCGCGATAAACACAGGCTTCTTCCCTTCATTATCAATAGCACTCGAAAATATAAGCGAATCGTTGCTGGCGGTTGTTACTTCATAGCTAAAGGGCAGGGAAATGCCTTTGTTATGCAATTCAAATCGTAATAAAGAATCTATCCAGAACGGGTTTACGCGTTTTTTCAGGGGTTCGCCGGTTTTGCGGTACTCTTCGGCCAGGTTTTCTATTACCGTGGTTTTACCGCTGTTGAGGTTTTGCAGCGAATCGGTTTCCAGCATCTTTTTGATCTGCGCAACCTGCCGTTCCTTTTGTTTGCGTATCTGATCCTGCTGCCAAAGCGGATTGATCTGAGGTACAGAAATTAATTGCTTGCCAAACTGCGGATCGATATAAACATATCGCAGTGTATCATATTTATGCAGCTTTTTAGGGCGATTTAGGGTCCGGGTAATACGGGTACGTACTATTTGCGGTGTAAACCGCCCATGTACCACGCCAAATTCATCGGTATATTCCTCAACCCTTACCTGAAAATCAACCGTACCTTCCTGCTGTAACAGACTGGCAAGTTCATCATCCATTTTTTTATGCATGATCATCCGCTCAAGGCTATCACGCAGCAGGGCTATTTTTTTTTCGCGGATGCTTTGTTTCTTTTTCCTGAAAGCGTATTGTTCGTTATCGTTGCTTTTTAATTGCTTTATACCGGCATTTACATCATCGCTGGGAACAGAAACGCTTCTTTGCGCTTTGTTGTTTAAAAAGTTAACAGCATCCTGCTTACTAACTTTAGATACCACATTATTAAGCGCTTCGTTAACCGACCGGTCAAAAAGCTCAGATTGCATTTGGTACGATTGCCTTAAAAAGTACAATTGCATGGCCATTACACCCAAAAGTGCAAAAGCCATTAGCCCAATGATCAACCCGATACTTCTTTTCTTCATGTATTAACAAACAAAATTATTTTAAATAAGCACATAATAATTGCTTTTAACAAAATTTAACAATTACCTACGGCAATAACAGTTTGAAATATAGCCCTTTGCTATTTTACCTGAGTAAAATACAAATCAGCCATTATACAATATACAAAAAGGGGATGAGAAAATCTAAAGAAGGCGCATAAAAGGGATATGCAACTAAAAACCCTTTAAAACCCAAAAACTCCCTTCTAATAAAATTAAAAGGGAGTTCTTTATATTAACAATATATGCTATTGTTCGTATGAATTAGAATGGCAAATCGTCATCATCATTTGATGAGCTGATATCTGCTGCAGGTGCTGCATATTCTGGTGTAGTTGCGCTACCGGCGCCTGCTGCCAAAGCATTTACTCTCCATAATTGTAATGAGTTAAAATAGCTTTTTTTACCTGTTTTATCAGTCCATGGGCGGCCTTTCAGGTTAAAGAAAACTTCAACATCATCGCCAACCTTAACAGCATCCAATAAGCTGCAACGATCTTGTATAGCTTCAAACTTTAAATATTCAGGGTATTGAGGGTTCTCAATATATTCAAGTATTAATTCGCGTTTTTTAAGTGACTCAGTTACCTGCACTGTTGGCGACACTTCATATACCTTACCTTTAACTTCCATAATTATCTTCTCAAAAAAATTTAAAATGTAAAGTTAATAGATAAGAAATTAAAATCAGGGGTTTTTAATTCATAAATTCGCAAAATAATCATGCAAGTTTTCCACACCGAAAGTAAAATCATCATCACCTGTAATAAAAGGTTGTCACCATACCTGCAACAGGAAGTTGAGGCACTGGGTTTTACACCAACCCGCGTTTTTCAAACAGGCGTTGAGCTCAAAGGTACCGTAACCGATACCATAGTGCTTAACCTTAACCTGCGCTGTGCCAGCCAGGTATTATATTTATTAAAAAGCTTTAAAGCCGATGACCCAACCCAGCTTTATAACGAGCTGGTAACCATTGAATGGGAAAAACTAATTGATTTTTCGGGTTATTTCTCCGTATCATCTAATGTTAATAACGAGCACATCCTTACCCCGTTGTTTGCCAACGTTAAGGTAAAGGATGCTATTGCCGACAGAATAAAATCAGTTAAAGGCATCAGGCCTAATTCGGGTGCCGAAGCCAATAAAACCCTCATACACCTTTACTGGCAGGATAGCGACGCCGATATATTCATTGATACATCTGGTGAAACCCTGGCCAAACACAGCTATCGCAAAATACCGGGCAAAGCACCTATGTTGGAAGCCCTGGCTACATCAACCATTATGGCTACCCGCTGGGACAGGCAAAGCACTTTTATAAACCCCATGTGCGGTTCAGGTACACTGGCTATTGAGGCGGCCTTGCTGGCTACCGATAAATGCCCGGGCTTGTTCAGGATGAACTATGGTTTTATGCATATTTTAGGATATGACGAAACTGTATTTTTCACCGAACGCCGCAAACTGAAGGATAAATCAAAAAAAGAAACCAACTTCAAAATCATAGCTACCGATATATCTGCCGATGCCGTTGACATCGCTCAGAAAAACGCGAAAACCGCCGGGGTAGAACATTTAATTGATTTTAGCGTTTGTGACTTTGCGGATACGGATGTACCGGAAGATGCGGGCATCGTAATGTTTAACCCTGAATACGGCGAGCGCTTGGGTGTACACTCCAAACTGGAAGCCACCTATGCACGCATGGGCGATTTCATGAAGAAAAAATGCCTTGGTTACCGTGGTTATATATTTACCGGCAACCCGGATCTGGCCAAAAAAATTGGCTTGCGCCCGGCCCGCCGGATTGAATTTTATAATGGTAAGCTTGACTGCCGCTTACTGGAATATGAGCTGTATGAAGGCAGCAAAAGAGAACCAAAAGAAGTATAAATGAAGAAGATTCTGTTTTTAACTATAGCTATTTTATCGTCTGTTTATTGCAAGGCCCAAACCGAACTGGCATTTCCTTTTCAGGGCGGTGCGTCGATTATGAATCATTTTTTTAAAGATAGCCTGATGGTATCGCCGGATATTATTAAAAAGAAAGCTACCGGCACCGCAGTATTCAAATTCACTGCCGATACCAAGGGTAGCATTAAAAAGATCATTGTTTACTATGCCGATGATTATGTTTTAACCGGGCCAATTATTGAAGCACTAAAAAAATCGAACCATAAATGGGTTATTCCTGATCATGAAAAGTTCCATGATTTTATCATCCCTTTTTCCATTAGTTTTAATCCACCTGCAATGGCCAGCAATGCTACCATTAAGGAGGCTTATAAATTTTACAGCCAGCGCAAGCCTATTATATCCTACAATCAGGTACCTCTGGAGTATGCAACCCTACTGCCAACAGTCGTGATAAGTTACGATGTACCTGAATAAGTAGAGCGGCAAGCTATCCCTTAAAAAAATGCCATCCCGAAATGTAGCTAAAGCTATAATCAGGATGGCATTTTTTATATTATCCACTTAATAGGCCAGCAACCTATCCATAGTTTCCTTCAACCTTGCTTTAGCCAAAAACTGGTCTTCCAAGGCCTTATTCATCGGGATGGCCGTATCAAGGCTACCACAGCGCATTACCGGCGCATCCAAATATTTAAAACAGTGTTCGGCAATATGGGCCGCTATTTCGGCACCAAAGCCGCTGGTGAGGGTATCCTCATGCAAAACCAATACCCTGCCCGTTTTTTTTACGCTCGCTTCAACCGCTTGCTGATCCCAGGGCAGCAAGCTGCGCAGATCAATAATCTCAATAGATAATTCCGGATGCTTTTCGGCACATTCTAAGGCCCAGTGTACACCCAAGCCAAAGGTAATTATACTGGCCTGCTGGCCTTGCTTTACCGTATTGGCTTTGCCAATTTCAATCAGGCAATCATTATCGGGCACCTCGCCGCTAATGCTGCGGTAAAGGTATTTATGTTCAAAGTAAATTACCGGGTTAGGATCATCAATAGCGGCCAGCAGCAAACCCTTGGCATCCGCCGGGAAAGCGGGGTAAACCACTTTAAGTCCGGGAGTTTTGGTAAACCAGGCCTCATTGCTTTGTGAGTGAAAAGGGCCGGCACCAGTACCAGCGCCTGCGGGCATACGTATCACAACATCTACGGCCTGCGCCCAGCGATAGTGGGTTTTGGCCAGGTTGTTAATAATTTGGTTGAAACCACAGGTAACAAAGTCGGCAAACTGCATTTCAACAATAGCCTTATAACCATTGAGTGCCAGGCCCATGCCTGCACCAACCACTGCCGATTCACATATTGGCGTATTGCGTACGCGTGCCTTGCCAAACTCATCGGTAAATCCCTGGGTTATTTTAAACGCGCCGCCATACTCGGCAATATCCTGCCCCATGATCACCAGGTTATGATGTTTGCGCATTCCCTGCCGCAAACCATCGCTTATGGCATCAATGTAACGTTTGCTGGTTACTGGTGTGGCGGCAGGCTGCGCTGCGGGAAACCGATAGGGGTAATACATATCCCGAATTTCGGTTTCAACATCGGGGATAATATCTGCTTCGGTATAAACCTTTTCAATCTCAGCCTCAATAAGGGCAGTCATTTCCTTCCTGATCATGGGTACCTCCTCAGGTTTCAAAACTCCTTCGCCAAGTAAATACCTTTCAAAGTTTACTACCGGGTCTTTACCGGCCCACCATTCAAATAAATTCTGCGGAACGTATTTAGTACCCGATGCCTCCTCATGACCACGCATCCTGAAGGTCATGCACTCTATTAAAACAGGTCGTGGGTTTTCACGGATGCTTTGGTTAATTTCATTAATGGTATGGTAAACCTCTAATATGTTGTTTCCATCAATACGTCGTCCCTCCATACCATAGCCTACGGCTTTATCAACAAGGCTATGGCAGCCATACTGTTCGTTGATTGGGGTAGATAGGCCATAGCCGTTATTCTCGATCAAAAATATAACGGGCAGTTTCCAAACAGCGGCGATGTTCAATGCTTCATGAAAATCTCCTTCGCTGGTGGCCCCCTCGCCGGTAAACACCAGGGTTGACCTTTTCCGTTCAGCTAAAACATCGGCCAGTGCAATACCATCAGCCAAAGCCAGCTGCGGGCCCAGGTGAGATATCATACCAATGATCTTGTATTCCTGCGTACCAAAATGAAATGAGCGGTCGCGCCCCTTGGTAAAACCCGAAGGCTTGCCCTGCCATTGTGCCATGAGCCGTGAAAGCGGAATATCCCTTGAGGTAAAAACACCGAGATTACGGTGCATGGGTAAAATATATTCATCATTTTGCATGGCCAGCGTACTGCCAACGGCAATGGCTTCCTGCCCTATTCCTGAAAACCATTTGCCAATGCGCCCCTGCCTTAAAAGGATCAGCATTTTCTCTTCAACCAGGCGCGGCATTAACAATTTTTTGTAAAAAAGTGTTAAATTTTCGTTATTCAGGGTTTTACGGTCAAAAATCATAACGTAAAACTACTGAAGTTTTTAAAACTTTGTATGTTTGGCAATCCTATCTGGAAACTATGAAAAAATTCGGTTTTTTATTGTGCGCGTTATTATTGATGATCGGTTTTGCAGCCAGCTCGCAGGACTACTTTTTGCTGCCGGAAAACTTTTATATGAAGAAGGGCGAAAAGCTTAACCTGCATCTTTTAAGCGGAAACGAGTTTCAAAAGGAGGCCGAATACAAATCTCAAAACGCCAAGATCTCAAAATTCACGTTGTATGAGGGATCAAAAAAAACTGACCTGAATAACCTCCCTAAAGATACTTCGGCCAACATATTGAATTACACACTTGAAAATAGCGGCCTTGCGCTGATAGAAGTTGTAAAAACTGAAAGCATAGAATCTGAAAGAAATAAGTTTTTAAAAAACCTGGGTAACGAAGGTCTTGATAAAATTGCCGAAGATGCTAAAAACAGCAATCAGCAATATTTTGTTGAAAAATCAAACCGTTATGTTAAAACACTGATAGCCATTGATAAAGCTAACGGTAAAGATTTTGACAAACCTCTGGGCGAGGACTACGAGATAGTGATCCAACAAAACCCATATAAAGCCAGCTATGGCGACGATGTAACCGCGCAGATATTATTTAAAGGCAAACCTTTGAAAGATGCTGTTGTAATTGTTTACACGCGCACCATAAGCGGCAATGTGTTCCCGCAAAAATTAAGCTCAGACGGCCAGGGGCAAGTTTATTTTAAACTGAGCCGCGAAGGCATTTACATGATCAGCTCGGTACACATCGAGGCATCAACCGACAAAAACGCCGATTTTGAAAGCTGGGGAGCAACCTTCACCTTCGCTTTTAAAAATGCCGATAGCGCTCCTAACACTTACAGAGAGTTCGGCCTTGGCGATAAGCATTAATGCGAATGTGTAGATGTGCAAATGAGTCTATGAATTAATTTTCCTGAAATTCTACATAACCAAACGTGGTAAGCTGCTTATTGCTGCGGTTAGCATCAGTAATAATAAGCGCTCCTTTACGGTAAAGTGCTAAGCCTTCCCAGTTATTTTTTGGTGCAGGGAAAGCTGAGGTAATCTGTTTCCACTGCTTATCTTTATAATTATTGAGCATTACAATGCGTCCATAGCTGGTGCTTTTCTGTTTCAGGTATGCGGTATCGGCATCCAAACCTGCTTTAAGATCAGGAATGGTTTGTTTGATGTTTTCTTCCTCGTTTTTAAGCACTCCGTTATTCAGATAAGCATTATAATCGCCATTCCAGAAATAATTGATACCATATATTTTATCATCACCGGTTACTGCTATATCTGTTACCCTGAAATAAAGTTGCGGAGTTTCTATTTTCTCAGGAGCTTTTGTAAAATCGATATCAATTAAATAACCACTACCGCCTTTTGGCTCTCCATTGTATTCGTAATACGCCAGCAGTTTCTTTTCATGAGGCAGCCAGGCAACGCTTTCAAAACCAGCGTTATCAACATGCAATGGGCGTTTAAGCGTTACAAAATGATGAGGATCGATAATTAGCTCATTTTTTGCTTCGTTCAGTTTTCCCTTCAATAAAAAGCAGTAATCATAGGTGTCGTTCGTTTCAATGGAGAGATAAACTGTATTGTTTATAATAGCAATGGCCTCAAAGCCTTCATAGTAAGTTTTTACAGAATCGGGCAGTTTATTAAGGTTTTTAACGCTGATAGTACGATAGCTGGTGAGTGCCGTATCTTTCCCGTCAATTACCCGGCCAACACTATCTGCCAATAGGCTGTATATGTAAAAGTCACCATCAAGCTTGGTTTCTTTATAGTTGCCATATTGCGGCTCCAGGTAAACCCGTCCGTTATACATGGTCATCCCCGAAAACTCTTCATTTACACCGTTGATGCTCTGCGGCAGCGGGATATTTTTATAAGCATTTTGCCCATAAACCATACTCAATGAACCAATGCATGAGATGACCAGCAAACTAAATAAACGGGGGATATTAAACATGATACTGCGATAATGTAATATGCGGCTAAAAATAACTAATCAGTTTTGCTTTGCATTGAAAATTAGAGCAATAAATACTCCTTTAAGCAATAAAGCCCAACAACATGCAATTGTTAGCCCAATCGCCTGCTAAAAACCTATATATTTACGGCTGACAACAAAAATTTAACACTTTTTAACAAATAAGCGGGGAATTTTTTTGGCGAAAAAAAGTTTGTGTGTTTAAGTTTGCCTACCGAATTAAAAAGATTGCATGGAAGAATTTAAAAGTAATACCGAAAATGTTTCATCAGGCGCTATACCTGGTAGCTTATCGTATTCAACCGATATCAGGGCGCTGAATGAAATGATACAAAAAGAAAGCGCGTTCATCGACCTCCTGAAAATGGAGATGGATAAAGTGATCATCGGCCAAAAATATATGGTAGAGCGATTACTGATCGGCTTACTGGCCGATGGGCATATTCTTTTAGAAGGTGTACCGGGGCTTGCAAAAACGCTGGCCATCAATACCCTGGCAAAAGCCATACAGGCCGATTACAGCCGTATCCAGTTTACACCCGATCTGTTACCTGCCGATTTACTGGGTACCATGATATATAATCAGAAAAAGGAAGAGTTCATTGTGCGTAAAGGCCCGCTGTTCTCTAACTTTATCCTGGCCGATGAGATCAACCGTGCCCCTGCCAAAGTGCAGAGCGCGTTGCTTGAAGCCATGCAGGAGCGCCAAGTAACCATTGGCGATAACACTTTCCCGTTGCCCAACCCGTTCCTGGTACTGGCTACCCAGAACCCTATTGAGCAGGAGGGTACCTATCCACTGCCCGAAGCACAGGTCGATCGTTTTATGCTCAAGGTAGTGATCAACTATCCGGATAAGGAAGAAGAAAAAAGAATTGTACGTGCCAATATATTACCGGGCGGTATGCCAAAACCTTCGCCTATTATTAAGCCAGAAGAAATTGTGCGTGCGCGCAAAATTGTAAGGGAAGTATACATGGACGAAAAAATTGAGCAGTACATTATTGATATTGTTTTTGCCACCCGTTTCCCTGAACAATTTAAACTGGCACATTATAAAAACCTCATCACCTTTGGCGCATCGCCAAGGGCAAGTATTAATTTGGCGCTGGCTGCAAAAGCTTACGCCTTTATTAAACGCAGAGGCTATGTGATACCTGAGGACGTACGCGCTATATGCCATGATGTGCTACGCCACCGTATTGGCTTAAGCTACGAGGCTGAGGCCGAAAATATTACCTCAGAAAACATCATCACCGGCATACTGAATGTGGTGGAGGTACCATAGATAGAAGCAAGAAATAAGAGACAAGAACCAAGAGATAGTAGTTAAGAGATAAGAATCAAGAGATAAGAAATAAGAGGAGGCATTGTGACAGAAAATTTAATTTTTTGTCTTGATTCCTGATTCTTACCTCTTGATTCTTCTTCACCAATATTATGGCTAAGGATACCAAAGAACTGCTTAAAAAAGTAAGGAAGATCGAGATCAAGACCCGGGGGTTAAGTAACCACCTATTTTCGGGCGAGTATCACTCGGCTTTCAAGGGCCGTGGTATGGCTTTTAGCGAGGTACGTGAATACCAGCTGGGCGATGAGATCAGAACCATTGACTGGAACGTGACTGCACGTTTTAACCACCCTTATGTTAAGGTTTTTGATGAAGAGCGAGAGCTTACCTTCATGCTCCTTATCGATGTTAGCGGATCTGAAAACTTTGGCACCCAGAACCAGCAAAAGCAGGATATAGCCACCGAGCTTTGCGCCGTACTGGCATTTTCGGCCATACAAAACAATGATAAGGTAGGTGTGCTGTTCTTTAGTGATAAGGTAGAGAAATTTATTCCGCCAAAGAAAGGCCGTAGTCATATCCTGATGATCATTCGCGAACTGATTGCTTTTACTCCTGAAAATAAGGGAACAAATGTTGGCGAGGCTCTCAAGTTTTTTACCCGCGCCATCAAGAAAAAATGTACGGCTTTCATCATATCAGATTTTATTAGTCCGGGTTTTGAGGATGAACTCAAGATTGCTAACAAAAAGCATGATATTATTGCTTTGCGTTTGTATGACAAGCATGAGGAAGAGTTTCCAAACCTCGGCCTCGTCCCTGTAAAAGACGAAGAAACTGACGAACTGATTTGGATAAATACTGCCGATGAGGCCGTACGCAAGGCATTCAAAGCAGAGGCGTTGAAAAGAAACGGGCAATTGCGGGAAACCTTTAGCCGCTCGGGAGTTGATTTTACCAGCATCGGCACACATGAATCATATGTTAAACCATTAATGACACTGTTTAAAAAGCGGGAAGGCAAAAGATGATAAAGCGTTTTTTTAAATACGTACTGTTCCTAAACCTGCTGCTTACCGCGTTTGCCTATAAAAGCAGCGCACAAACAGTGCAGGCAGAGGCCAAGCTGGATCGTTTTGCCATTAAAATAGGCGAGCAAACACAGCTTCACCTTATTGCGCGCTTTCATGCCAATGATAAGGTTGAATTTCCAAAACTGACGGATACCATTAGCGGCAAAATACAAATTGTAAGCAGCAAGGCCGATACCTTATTTGACAAAGATGATGTAAGCCTGAAAACCATCAGACACAACTATACTATTACCGCTTTTGACAGCGGCGATTACGTAATACCTTCTTACGCGTTCCATACACAGGGTGGCGATGTTAATACACAACCTTTAAAACTTACTGTAGCCACCGTTATTGTTGATACCACCAAGGCAGCTTATGATATTAAACAGCCGCTTGCTATTTCCTATACTTTTTGGGATTGGCTGCGCGATAACTGGGTATGGATTGTTAGCGTATTGGCCGTTGCACTCATTATTGCTGGTATTATCTATTATCTGAAGAAAAGACCTAAAAAGGAGACAGTGGTTGAACCTCCAGCTCCGGTTGTACCTCCTCATATTATTGCTCTGCAAAAATTAACTGCCATAAACGATAAAAAACTATGGCAGCAGGAACAAACCAAGCAGTACCATACCGAATTAACCGATGTGATACGTGAGTACCTGGAAAGCCGTTACTCAATTCAGGCTATGGAGCAAACCTCTGATGAGATATTTGCCAGCCTGCGTTACATGGAAATTTCTGACGAGAACAGGAACGCGCTCAGGCAGGTATTGATCCTGGCCGATTTAGTAAAATTTGCCAAGGAAAAACCATTGCCTTTTGAAAACGAGCAAAGCATGGATAATGCCGTGGCATTTGTTAAAAAAACACAGCAGGTTTTTCAGCCGCCGGTTGCAAAGGAAGAGGATAAAAAATGAGCTGGTTTAAAGGAATAGAATTTGCCCACCCGGGATTTTTCTGGCTGCTGATCATTATACCGTTAATGGCTGCATGGTATATCTGGAAACAGCGCCAGCTGCAGGGTAATCTGAGCGTACCAACGTTAAAAGGTTTCGCTGTAGGCAGAAAGAGCAATGTGGCCCGTTTCAGACATGTTGGTATTGTGCTGCGCTCATTAGCCATGGCGGCATTAATAGTGGCACTGGCAAGGCCGCAATCGTCATTAAGCTGGCAGGATAGCACTACTGAGGGTATCGATATTATGATTGCCTCTGATATATCGGGCAGTATGCTTGCCGAAGATTTTAAACCCAACCGTTTAGAGGCTGGTAAAAACATCGCTATCGATTTTATCAAGAATCGCCCCAATGATCGTATAGGCCTGGTGATCTTCAGCGGCGAAAGCTTTACACAATGTCCGCTTACCATTGATCATGATGTGCTGATAAACCTGTATGCCGATATTAAAAATGGCATGATAGAGGATGGTACCGCCATTGGGATGGGCCTGGCCACCGCTGTAAACCGTTTACGTACCAGCGATGCCAAAAGTAAAGTGATCATTTTACTTACAGATGGTTCAAACAACTCGGGATCTATACCGCCTATAACCGCTGCTGAAATTGCCAAGCAGTTTGGTGTGCGTGTTTACACAGTTGGTTTAGGCACCAATGGTTACGCGCCTTATCCGGTACAAACGCCATTTGGAATACAATATCAGCGTATGAAGGTTGATATTGACGAGGGTACGTTATCGAAAATTGCCAACATTACCGGTGGTAAATATTTCAGGGCCACCAATAATGAAACCCTGAAACAGATTTACACCCAGATAGACAGATTAGAGAAAGCTAAAATTGATGTAACCCAGTACCGCAAAAAAACGGAAATGTTTTTGCCATGGGCCATTTTAGCCCTGCTGCTGCTATCGCTTGAATTTTTATTAAAAAACACCCTGTTTAAAGGGGCTTTAACCTAATAAAATGCTACGTTTTGCACATATAGATATTTTATGGGGACTGCTGGTTATTCCGGTTTTTATCCTGCTGTTTTTACTGGTAAGCCGGTGGAAAAAGAAGGCCGTTGCTTCGCTTGGTCAAAAAAACGTGGTACGGCTCATGATACCGCAGGTATCGTTTTCAAGGCCCTGGCTTAAGTTCATTTTCTTTATAGTGGCTTACGCCTGTGTTATAGTTGGCATGGCCGATCCGCAGATGGGTTCAAAAACCGAAGAGGTAAAACGCAAAGGTGCCGATCTTATGATATTGCTCGATGTATCAAACAGTATGCTGGCACAGGATCTGGCTCCTAACCGTCTTGAAAACGCCAAGCAGGCCATTGCCCAGCTTATTGATAAAATGCATGACGACCGTATTGGTATCATTGTATTTGCGGGTCAGGCTTATGTACAATTGCCTATCACCACCGATTACTCTGCGGCTAAGCTGTTTTTAAATACTATTAATACCAATATGGTACCTACTCAAGGTACTGCTATTGGGGCGGCTATAGATTTGGGTATGCGGTCGTTTGATTTTAAAAATGGCACCGGCAAGGCCATGATCATCATTACCGATGGCGAAAATCATGAGGACAATGCTGTTGAGGCTGCCACACAGGCTCAAAGCAAAGGCGTAATGATTAATGTAGTAGGTGTAGGTTCGGCGGATGGCGCCCCTATTCCTATGTATAAAGACGGACAGCCGGCCGGTTTCCATACCGACAGTGCAGGCAAACCCGTGGTAAGTAAGCTTGACGAAAACATGGGTAAAGACATATCGGCTGCTGGTGGCGGCGTTTATGTAAGAGCCAATAACTCCAACAGCGGGTTGGATATTGTAATGAATCAGATTGGTAAAGTACAGCGTAAAATGTACGATAGCAAAACGTATAAGGATTTTGAGGACCGCTTCCAGTTTTTCCTGGCCATAGCGCTGGCACTGCTAGTGATAGAGTTTTTCATCTCTAACCGTAAAAATATGCGGTTAAGCGGATTAAAGTTATTTGAAGTAAAAAAGTCATGAAGCAATTTATCATACTCGTATTATTAATGCTGCAGGCTTCTTTCCTTTTTGCCCAGCAAGAAAAAAAGTATATTAAAAAGGGTAACGAACTGTACCAGCAGCAAAACTACAAGGATGCCGAAAAAAGCTACCGCCTATCGGTAGGTAAAAAAGATAAAACAGTTGAAGGTAACTTTAACCTGGGCGATGCCTTATACAAACAAAAAAAATATGCTGAAGCAGGTGCTCAGTTTAATAAAATAGCATCGGGCTCAAATAATAAACAGGTACTGGCAAAAGCTTATCACAACCTTGGTAATTCCCTCTTGGAATCAAAAAAACTGGAAGAAAGTGTAGCGGCCTATAAAAAATCGCTCCTCAACAACCCGCAGGATGATGAAACCCGCTACAATCTTGCTTATGCCCAGGAAAAGCTGAAACAAAAGCAAAACCAGGACAAGAACAACAAA
Source organism: Mucilaginibacter aquaedulcis (assembly GCF_030409325.1). Lineage (GTDB taxonomy): Bacteria > Bacteroidota > Bacteroidia > Sphingobacteriales > Sphingobacteriaceae > Mucilaginibacter > Mucilaginibacter aquaedulcis. The sequence continues at coordinate 1,090,269 of NZ_JAUFPR010000004.1, read as the reverse complement.
AATAATAAGAACAACAAAGACAAGAATAAAGACAACAAGGACAAGGATAAAAATAAGGACAAAAACAAAGACGATAAGAACAAGAACGATAAAGACAAAAAGGACCAGGATAAGCAGAACCAGGATAAAGACAAGGATAAGCAGAACCAGGACAATAAAGATCAGCAGCAGCCTAACCCAAACAATGTATCAAAAGATGATGCAGAACGAATGCTGGAAGCCCTGAATAACGACGAAAAGCAAACTCAGGATAAGCTGAAGAACAAGAAATTAAAAGGCGCAAAAATGCGTATCACTAAAGACTGGTAAGCGTTACTACAGTAAATAAATGAAAAGAGTATATTCCATAGTATTGCTGTTAATGCTGCAAAGCAGCCTGCTTTTTGCTGCCGATATCCACTTCACGGCCACGGTAAGTAAAACTGAAGTAAGTACTACTGAACAGTTTGAAGTTACTTTTGCCATAAACGGCAACGGCGACCGCTTTACTCCGCCATCGTTCACAGGGTTTTTAATAGTAGCCGGCCCTAATGTATCTACAAGCATGTCGGTCATTAATGGTAACGCTTCATCAAGTATGGAGTATAGTTATGTCCTTATTGCCGCAAAACCTGGCAGCTACACCATTGGCCCGGCCAGTATAGTGGTAAACGGGAAGCAATTGAGCACTAAGCCCATCAACATTAAAGTAGTTAAGGGACAGGCTGCTCCGCAAAATAACAACGCTGCTGCGCCTTCGCAACAACAGCAAAGCGGTCCGGATACCAGGGTTAGCATGCACAAAGCAGGTACCGATATATCCAAATCACTATTTATCAGGGCTGATGTTGATAAAAAGAGTGTTTTTCTGGGCGAACAGATTACATTAACTTACAAACTATATACCCGCGTAGCCATTGTAGGCAGCGAACCCGAAAAGCTTCCTGACCTGAACGGCTTTTACAGTCAGGATATTAAAAACCCTGATCAGAATGTACACTGGCGAACCGAGGTTTATAACGGCTCTAAATTCAACGTTGCCAATATCAAGCAAACCATCCTTTTCCCCGAACACTCTGGTGATATCACGCTTGATCCTATCTCCTTTTTCTTCGTAGTAAGAGAAGCTGCCGGTGCAAGTGATGATGATATGTTCGGTCAGTTTTTTGGTTCATACAACGATGTAAAATATCGTATTAAAAGTACCCCGGTTGTTATTCACGTGAAGCCACTGCCGCTTGCCGGCAAACCGGATGGCTTTGGCGGCGCGGTTGGCCGTTTCTCCATAAGTATGGGTATAGATAAAAAGGAACTTAAAGCAAACGAGGCGCTTAACTACAAAATTAAGATCTCCGGAACTGGTAACCTGAAACTTATTAAACCGCTGGGCACTTCGTTCCCAGCCGATTTTGAAAAATACGATCCCAAAATAGCTGATACGATCACCGAAAACGCTAACGGCCAGTCAGGTAGCCGCACCTATACTTATTTATTGATACCAAGGCACCAGGGTAATTTTACTATTGATCCGGTTAAGTTCTCGTATTTTAACCCAACTACAGGAAAATATGTTTCCCTGCCTACAAAACCATTCCAGATAAAGGTTAACAAAGGCCTTTCAGAAAATAATGTGACTGCCTATTCAGGTGCCGATAAGCAGGATGTGAAACTGCTGAATAAAGATATTCGCTATATTAAACGTGATGATGGTAATATCAGCAAAAGCGGCGAAGGTTTTTATGGTTCAGGATTATACTATAGCTTATTGGTATTCGGTCCATTACTATTTTTAGGCGCATTAGCTTATGGTAGCTGGTATGAGCGTGCCAACAGCGACATGGTGAAGGTAAAGAGCCGTAAGGCCAGCAAAATAGCAGCTAAACACCTGGCCAGTGCTCAGGCGCAGCTGTCGGCCAAAAACTCAAACGCGTTTTATGAAAATGTTTTCAAGGGCCTTTATGGTTATTTAAGTGATAAACTGAATATTGCCGCCGCCGATCTTAACCGTGAAAAAATAGCCGCAGAACTCAAATCCAGGAACCTTGATGAACCCCTGGTCAATGAGCTGCTGGATACACTTGACCTGTGCGATATGGCTCGTTATGCGCCGGTGTCGGGCATATCAGAACAGCAGATATTTGACAAAGCAAAAAACATGATCAATGACATTGAAGATAAAATATAACATGATCAGGCGCATTTTATGCTTGTTGTTCATACTAACGCCGGTATTGGCTTTCTGCGATAGCAGCACATCGGCATTGTTTAAAAAAGGGAATGATCATTACGCTAAGGCCCAGTATAAAGAGGCTATATCATCATACCAAAAACTGGTTGATGGCGGTTACCAATCGGTGCCTGTATATTTTAACCTTGGCAACGCCTATTATAAAAATGGCGATATAGCACCCGCTTTGTTATATTACGAAAAGGCACACAAGCTTTCGCCAGGCGATGACGATATAAAATTAAACCTGCAGCTGGCCAATCTGAAAACTACCGACAAGCTTGATGAGGCTCCTGAGTTTTTTATCAGCAAATGGTGGCATAGCTTTATTCTGGCATTTTCGTTAGGTACGCTGGCTGTGTTAAGTGTATTGAGCATATTAGCTGGCTCAGGGGCGCTTATCCTGTATCGTTTTACCCAATCGGTAGGTGTTAAAAAAGCTTCGTTTTACACGGCTATAGCTTTAGTGTTTTTAGGTCTGTCATTTATTTTTATTGCAGGCAGGCAAGCCGATTATTTTGAAAGCCATCAGCAGGCTATTGTTTTCAGCAATTCTGTTACTATTAAAAGCGCGCCTACCCATACAGCAAAAGATTTATTTGTACTGCACGATGGCACCAAAGTAGAGGTACTGGAGCACAATAACGACTGGATTAAAATCAGGCTTGTTAACGGCAACGAGGGCTGGATTGGCGCTAATGATGTAAGGGATATATAAATTAATCCATTGACTCATTCTGACATGCTGTCGCTTGTCGGCCTTCTCCTTATTAAAAGGAGGTTGTCATTTCGAACGAATGGAGTGAGGAGAAATCTTATACCCCCTTTTAATTCGCTTACTAAGCAGGACAAGATTTCTCTTTCGCATAGCGCTATGCTCTATCTAAATGACTATTTTTATATGGCTAACTCGCTTAACATTTCAAGCGTATTTCACTTGGAATCGATCAATAACTAAAAGTCTTCTGACCAACTTCCAGCAGGTTCAATACATCCTCTTTGGTACCGGTAAATGGCCCTGACGATTCAATTTTAAAGCTGGCCATTGCAGCGGCAAATTCGCCTGCTTCCTGGTATAAAGCACCTTTAGTACGCTGGTATAAATAACCAGCCATATAGGTATCACCACAACCCGTAGCATCAACCACTGCGGTTGGGATATAGGCGGGCACGTTGTAAAACAGCCCATCTGCATAAATTACAGAACCCATGCTGCCCAATGTAATTACCACTTCTTTAACACCCCAATCCGCCAGTACTTCTGCACCTTTTTTAATATCTGTAAGGCCCGTAAGCGCTTCCAGTTCGTGCTCGTTAACCTTTAAAATATCAATGTATTGCAATGCTTCCTTTTTAGCGGGCCAATCAACAGGGATCACATTTTTGTCTTCCACCTTACGTAAATAACCTTGAGCATCCAACGATACCCTGCCGCGGCTGCTCAGTTCTTTGATCAGCTCCACCGGAATATCATCGGCCAGCAGCGGGCCCAGGTGAAATATTTTGGCATCAATATCAACCAGTTGTTCAACAGAAAAAGGATCGGCCTTTTGCAGCACACGCTGCGTACGGTGATCCTGGTTTCCTGAATAAATATTTTCAAAATATACGGTATGAGCACAGGTTGAAGCATGTACTTCGGTGCCTTTGGCGCGCAAGGTTTCTACCACATGCATTTCACTTTCGGCCAGTGAGGTTACCAAAGTGTAGCTTACATCCATATTACGGATAGCACTTGAAAAATAAAAAGATGTACCGCCGGCCATGTGTGCAACCGCCCTCGGTGTCACCACTTTATCTAACGTAATATGCCCTATGCAACAAATATCGTACATGAAGTTTCTGTTTATGATAAATTGCCCTTCCTGTTTCGTATTTAGAGCAAACCGCAAATGTAGGGAATAAGATGCTTTTAAAGTGTATAATGATGGCTACATCCCAAAAAAATGACATACATAAGCGTATGTCATTTTTAAATTTTGTTAAAATACACTTAACAATACTGCCCCGCTCATCACAATCATTAGCGCATCCTCCACTATGGTAACGGTACTCATAGGCAGGTTAAATACCGCCCCCAGGCAGGCACATTGTATCTTTCTTTTGTTCAAAACGCTTTGCAATACACCTATCAGGCTCACGGTCATGACTACAAATGTGATAGCATTCACGGCAAACGGTTCAATATCCAACGCAAAGGCCAAACCCAAACCCAGTTCAATAAAAGCATAAATATATCCCCATGCCCTGAAGCGTTTGGCTACAATGTCATACATAGAGTAGCTATCGGCAAAGCCTTGCAGATTAAGCAATTTGAAGAAAGAAAATACCAGGAAAAACCCACTCATAAAAACACGCATGGCGGTCATGGTCATAAAATGCCCCATGCTATAGCCTGCAACTACTGCTATTACTGAAATATAACCAAATATGAGCAATATGGGTTTGTAGGTAGCCAGCCAGGATGAGTTTTCCTCGCCGATCATTTCCATACTCATATTATGGTGACTATGGGCTGCCTCGCTAAGTTGATATTTTGGATAATCTTTTAAAGCATCCTGCAGTACCGATGTGGGAACATGCGGAGACATAGTAATATCCGCTGTGCCTTCGGCCAGTGAAATGTCTACGTTTTGAATACCTTTTACCTGCGAAAGCAGGGTTTGAACCTTATTTTGACAGCCACTGCAGGTAAGGCCGGCAATTTGATATGTATGTGTCATGATCTCTGATTGATTAAATTAATGACACAAATTTACCTTCAGCGCCTTCCCCAAGCATTACGGAATTATTGATAGATGTTATAAGATTTTTTCCTGCGATGGAAAGATCGCTTTACAAGTCGTCGAGATTTCGGCGGCCATGGCTTTGCAGGTTTTTAAATGTGGATGGTGTCATCCCGGTTACCTGCTTAAATTGCGCCGACAGGTAGGCCACGCTGCTGTACCCAAGCTGATACGCTATTTCTGACAAACTGAGTTCGTTGTATATAAGCAGTTCCTTTACCCTTTCAATTTTCTGCGCGATATAATATTTCTCGATGGTAGTACCTTCAACTGCCGAAAACAGGTTGCTCAGGTAGCTGTAATCATGATTAAGCTGATCGGTTAATATGGTTGAAAGCTTTAATGGAGAAGCTGTATCAGTATAATGAACCAGTTTAATAATCTGTGTTTTGATCTGCTCTATGAGGCGGCTTTTCTGGTTATCAATCATTTCAAAACCCAAACTTTTCAGCTCTTTTGCTAAACCTTCCAACTGCAATGAGGTGGGTGCTTCTTTAAGGGTGATCTCCCCCAGTTCCATGTTCAACGGTTCAATTCCGGCCTTATCAAGTTCGGTTTGTATCGCCATTTTACAGCGGTTGCATACCATGTTTTTTATGTAGAGTTTCAATTTTTAAAATTTACTGCAATTTACATATAAATGATAAGCACTGCATTGATGGCGCGTTCTCAATAAACTTTTTGACAAAGAGAAGATAACGCCGATAATGCATAAGCGACTGCACTATAATTATAATGCAGCCGCTTATATTCTCCTTTAAAATTGACATTACTCTTCAGATGCCAACGTCTTGTTTGGGTTTAATAATTTGGCGCTTTCGGCCAGTTTAATAAACTCGGCCCGGTAACCTTCAGCATCGTCACCTTTGGCGGCGCGGGCCATTTTAATAGCCTGATCATAAGTAGCATGTTGCTTAAACTGCGAATCGCGCAACAGCATACCAAACTCGGCAACAGCAGCCGCAAACCTGAAATCGGTTGAGGTTGAATTTAATGCAAGCGGTTTATCATACACCTCCACATGGCTCATTTTACTTACCGATGAGGTTGGTTGTTTATAGCGAAACTTAATGGTCAGCATTTCATCAGATATATTGGTATACTGCACGGGCTTCGGTTTCTGATATTTAAGCGGATCTACACTTCCCGAATAATCATCTTTAACTCCGGCAGGTATTATTTCATAAAACGCCGTTACCGTATGTCCCGATCCCATATCCCCGGCATCCTTTTTATCATTGTTAAAATCCTCCTTATTTAATGCCCGGTTCTCGTAGCCCACCAGCCGGTAAGCCTGTACTTTGGCGGGGTTAAATTCTACTTGTAGCTTTACATCTTTTGCAATAGTGAACAAGGTGCCGCCAAACTCGCTGATCAGTGTTTTACGAGCCTCTGTAATGTTATCGATGTAGGCGTAGTTACCGTTGCCTTTATCGGCAAGGGTTTCCATTTTGCTATCTTTATAATTACCCATACCAAACCCTAAAACAGACAATGATATACCGCTTTCCCGTTCTTTCTCTATCAGCTTTTCCATATCATCATCACTTGATGCCCCAACGTTAAAATCACCGTCGGTAGCCAGCATAACACGGTTATTGCCGCCTTTCATAAAGTTTTCCTGTGCAATTTTGTAGGCCAGCTTAATTCCTGCTCCGCCTGCTGTTGAGCCACCGGCCTGCAGGTTATCAATGGCATTATTAATTGTGGTCTTTTTATCGCCGGATGTTGCAGGTAATACTACACCAGCTGCACCGGCGTATACTACAATGGCTACCTTATCCTTCGGCCGTAACTGGTTAACCAGCATTTTTAATGAAGATTGTACCAGAGGCAATTTCGTTGGTTCATCCATTGATCCAGAAACATCTATCAAAAACACCAGGTTTGAAGCCGGTAATTTATCTGTAGCAATAGTTTTGGCCTTTAAACCGATACGCAATAAGCGGTGATTACTGTTCCATGGAGCTGCGGAAAGTTCAGTATTAATGGCTACAGGCTCATTGCTTGTAGGGCCTGCCAGGTTATAATGAAAGTAATTGATCATTTCTTCTATCCTCACCGCATCTGCAGGAGGTAATTGCCCACTGTTAATAAAACGCCTCACATTGCTGTATGATGCCGCATCTACATCAACAGAAAAGGTTGATAGCGGTTCGCTTTCGGTAGTCTTAAATCCGTTTTCGGTAATACCCTTATAGCTTTCTGTATTTTCAGCAGGTGGGGGCATCATCATCATATCATTGGCACTGTAGCGGCGGATGCTGTTAGTCCCTCTTATCATCACTTTGGCAGCCGGTGCCGATGCAACGCTAACTCCGGCAAGCTTTCCCTGTAGTCCTGCCACTGGTGCCGGGTTAATACTTGTTACTGCACCTGTTAAATCTTTTTTCTTTTCGGAACCATAACCCACTGCTACCACTTCATTCAATTGCAGGTTTGATGCCTGCAGGTAAACATCAATAGTATTGTTTTTTCCAACTTTTACTGTTTGTGTTTCAAAGCCAATAAAACTAAAGGTTAAACTGGCTTTACCTTCAGGCACATCAATGTTGTAATGCCCTTTTACATCGGTAAGTGCGGCGGTCTGCGTGCCGGTTATCAGTACGTGCACACCCGGCAATGCAGATTTGTTGTTATCATAAACCGTTCCGCTAATGTGACGGTTACCTGCAGATTTAAATCCTGTAAACCCCGCAAGTATTAAAATGAATAGTAGCTGTTTCATATCCTGATCTTTTTTTAATAAGGATGTAATAGCTGCTTAATTTCCATAAACGGTTTAAAAAATTTATTTTGCGCTTTTTAATGACCAATTTTATCAAACCAAATAAACTGAGTTCATCAACTGACGACGAATTGCTGTCTGCATACCGCAACAACGGCGACCTAACTATATTAGGTCAGCTTTATGAGCGGTACATGCCTTTGGTTTACGGTATTTGCTTAAAGTACCTCAAGGATGAAGATTTAGCCAAAGACGCGGTGATGGGCATATTTGAAGAACTGGTTATGAAAGTACAACAGCATAATATCACTGTTTTCAGAAGCTGGTTATACGTACTTGGGCGCAATTATTGCTTGATGCAGTTAAGGACTGATAAAAAGATGGATGTAGTTGCTTTGGATGAAGTTATGGAATTTACTCCTTTACTGCATCCTGATACTAACAACCGCGAAGAAGCTTATAAAGTTTTAGAAAACTGTATTGATAAGCTAACCGGAGGCCAAAAACAAAGCATTGATCTGTTTTATTTAAAGGAAAAGTGTTACAAAGAGGTGGCCGATATTACCGGGTTCAGTTTAAATGAAGTAAAGAGTTATATACAAAACGGCAAACGAAACTTAAAAATTTGCCTGGAGAAGAGCAGTGAGGAATAAACAAGCAGACATATTGCAGATAAGGAAGTACCTGAATGGCGAACTTAATGCCCCGGCTATGCATAAACTGGAGCAAGAGGCTCTTGATGACCCATTTTTGATGGAGGCTTTGGAAGGGTATGAAGCCAATGGCAAAGACCAGCAGGTTAATTTAAACCTCATGACCGAGCGCCTGCATCAACGTACTGAGCAAAAAAAAGGCCGCATCATTCCCTGGAAGGTGTGGTCAATAGCAGCATCTGTGGTGATCATATTAGCTATCGGGGGGCTATGGCTTAAAAAAACACCTCCCGCTGAGCAAAAACAAACCGCTAATGCTTTACCTGCCGACAACACCAAAATTGAATTACCTAAAGATACATCACCTACTTCTACTTCTGACGTTAAAGCTAAAGCACCCTTAGTTGCCCAGAACGAAGTAGTCTCTAAAGAAACCTCGGTAGTAAAACCAGCCGTTAAGCCATTAGAGAAAAAGTCTGTGTATCAGCAGGAAATTTCAGCGGCTGATGCCAGTATGCCTGCTTCTGCTCCGGAAACTAATGTTGCGGCAGGTTATTCCGCACCTCCTGTTAAAGCTCAGGAAGAAAAAAAAGATAATACACAGCAGCTAAGCGAGGTAGTGGTGATGAATTATACCTCAAAAAGCAAACAGGATAGCCTGGATTATCTCGCCGCTAATAATAAAACCAAAGCTTCCGGAAAACCTGCCACAACCATGTTACAGGGAAGAGTGAACGGAGTTACCGCAGTACCTGCAAGTCAATCAGGAGCACAATATGATCCGCGCCGTATTGCCGGTATCATAACCTCAAAAACCGATGGGGCGCCGGTAATTGGTGCCGCTATAAGGGTTAAAGGCACTAATAAATCAACCGTAACCGATACTAAAGGATATTTTGCTTTGCCTGTATCTGGTGATAACGAAACATTGGATATTGCCTCCATAGGCTATGAACGTAAACAAATAAGCGCAAAAAGAGGGGACAGCGTAAAAATTGAACTGAAAGAGATTGGTGGTGCACTTAGTGAAGTGGTAACAGTTGGCTACGGTACTAAAAAAACTACCGGTGCTCATCCGCAAATTGGTTGGGACGACTTTAAGAAATACTTGCACGATAACGCCAATTTACCGGATGGTACCGAGGGCTCTGTAAATGTAACTTTCGTAGTTAATTCTGATGGTACAGTAAGCGATTTCAAAATTAAAAAGAATCTTAATCCCGCAGCCGATCAAAAAGCAACAGACCTCATAAAAAATGGCTCGGCCTGGGTAGGTAATACCAATGGCAAACCTGAAACAGTTAATGTGAAGGTGAAATTTCAGAAGCAATAGCGGATAGTTCAGTTAAAGATTAATACTAAGGTTTCAAGTATAATTTAAACTAAACAAAACTTTGTCATTCTCAGGAACGAAGAATTTCTACTCACTATAGATCCTTCGTTCCTCAGGATAACAAAAGCAGTTTTCTCAGGATTTCTTTTTATCTGCAAAGGCAAATACCTTTTGCAATAACGGGGTGCTGCGAGCGCCTAAGTTTGAGCGGATATTCAATTCCTCTTTGGCAATCTCCATAAATAATCCATCAATAGCTTTTTGGGTAGCATAATCACTAATATCTGGGTTAAGCTTTTTTACAAAGGGCACCTTATTATAAGTTAACGCAGCATCTGTATAATATTTGGTTGCATTAGCTTTGTTTAGGCTGGTTTGAATCACCGGCTTAAATTTGGCAGTTAACTGGGTGGTAGTAGTACGTTTAAAATATTGAGTTGCGGCATCTTGCTTACCCAACAAAATATTGCTTACATCTTGCAGGGTCATTTGCTTAAGGGCATCAACAAAAATAGGCTTAGCCTGCTTGGCTGCATCCTCTGCCGCGCGATTAAGGGATAATATAACGTTATCGCACAATTTACCCATACCTAAACTGCGCAAGGTTTTTTCGGCCTTTTGCGCCTCGGGAGGGAAAAGTATTTTAACAGCAGCGTTACCAAAAAAGCCATTCACCGACGAAAGCTGATCAGAGCTTTTATTTGTGGCAATTTCAAGCGCCTGTTTTAACCCGTTGCCTATCTCTAAGTTGGTTGGGATAATCTGTACAGGTGTAGCGGCCATGGCCGATTGATGAAGCGTATCAACACTGGCAAAAGTTATGAACGCCAGCAAGCCTGTTATTACTAAAATTTTTGATTTCATAGGTGGTTAAATTTAGTAAAAAAAGCAGGAGATGAAAAAGGCTATCCTATCACTCTTAACAAAGCAAATATACCGGCAGCAATGAGAGCCGAGATTGGAATGGTAATAATCCAGGCCCAAACAAGGTTAATAGTTACACCCCAGCGTACTGCCGAAACCCGTTTGGTTAAGCCCACACCAATGATTGAACCGGTAATAGTATGCGTGGTTGAAACCGGTATACCAAAACGCTCTGTGATAAACAGGGTTATAGCACCGGCGCTTTCCGCGCTCACACCCTCTAATGGGGTTACCTTGGTAATTTTTGAACCCATGGTTTTAACGATCTTCCAGCCACCAGACATGGTACCTGCTGCAATGGCCGAATAACAGGCCAGCGGGATCCACTCGGGCATTGGGGCTCCGCTCTTGATTACGTTTGATGTAACCAGCGTTACGTACAATATACCCATTACCTTTTGGGCATCGTTACCACCGTGAGCATAACTTAGGGCAGCTGCCGAAACCAGCTGTAATCTTTTAAACCAACGCTCGGCAACAGCCGGCCTTGCCCTTTTACATATATGTAGTATAAGGATAGTTACAATATAGGCTATGGCCAAACCAATAAAAGGCGCCAGCACAATGTAGGCTATAATGGTAAGCACATAGTCCATTTCAATGGCTTTTAACGGGTTTACGTGCATGTAAAGCGCATTTGCCATACCTGCTCCCGCAAAACCGCCTATCAGTGTATGCGATGAGCTTGAGGGGATACCAAACCACCAGGTGATCAGGTTCCAGGAAATTGCAGCTATTAAGCCGGCCAGTATTACATGTATGGTAACAAAGTGCTCCAATACAATTTTTGATACGGTATTGGCTACCTTATGATCTTTAATAAAAAAGTAGGCGATAAAATTAAATATGGCAGCCATTAAAACTGCCTGAAAAGGGGTTAGTACCTTAGTTGATACTATAGTGGCAATTGAGTTGGCAGCATCATGAAAACCATTGGTATAGTCAAACAAAAGGGCAAGAACAACAACAACTACGAGTAGGGAGGTAACCATCTATGGGGGTGATTAAGTATGCTTACGCGTTTTTAACTAAAATTGATTCCATCACATTGGCTGCATCTTCGCACATATCGGTTGCGGTTTCCAGGGCAGCAAGTATCTCTTTATATTTAATAAGGCGGATAGCATCTTTTTCGTAAAGGAATAAATCAGCCACGGCGCGGTCAAATACGTAATCTGCCTGGTTTTCCACACTATTTATCCTGATGCACGAATCGGCAATGTTACGTACGTTTCTAAGATCCTTTAATTCCTTAACCGCTTTTTCAAGGTCAATGCTGGCTTGTAGGATCAGGTCAGATAATTTGCGGATATGCTCGCTAAAATCATCAATTTTATACAGGCTCATGCGGTTTGCGGCTCCGTGAATATAATCGGCCACATCATCAATGGCAGTTGCCAGGGCATGTATATCTTCGCGATCAAAAGGAGTAATGAAGTTTTTACCCAACTCCAGGTATATCTGGTGGGTAAGTTCATCGCCTTTGTTCTCTAATTTATCAATTTGCTTATACAGTTCTTCCTGCGTAGCGGAATTGTTGGAGTTAACAGCCTCAACCAATACGGTAGCCATGATAACTACATTGTTTGCCGCTTGTTCAAATAAAGGAAAAAATATTTTTTTATCCTTGGGTACAAAATATTGGAATATGCTGTTAAGTGACATAGTTGTTCTAAATTAAAAGTAAAGGTACGGTCGGAATGTTAAGTTAATGTTAACTTTTCAACACTGGTATATTGGGTAAATGTATAGTCTGTTTAGCAATTTGCAATGTGAACCCAAATGTAGAACCCAGTCCTTCGGTACTGCGCACGTTAATGGTTTGCTGATGGGCCTCAATAATATGCTTAACAATGGCCAGTCCCAGGCCCGAGCCGCCAATTTGCCTTGAACGGCTGGTATCGGTACGATAAAACCGCTCAAATAAACGAGGAAGGAACTTTTCTTCAATACCAATACCATCGTCAGTTACCTCAACCAATACCTGATCATGCAGCACAAAAAGGCTTACCGCAGTGCTGCCTTCTTCTTTACCATATTTAAAAGAATTATCTATCAGGTTAACTAAAACCTGTCTTATTTTTTCACGATCGGCATACACAAGGATGCCTTCATCATATTTTTGTTTAAATATTAATTTAATATGATATTGCTTGCCTTTGATCTCCAATGATTCAAAAACCTCTTTTATAAGATCGTTGATCTTGAATTTGCTGTAGTTGATAGGAATTTCACCTGATTCCAATTTAGATATTTCATCCAGATCTTTGATCAGATAACTTAACCTGTCAACATTTTTTGATGCCTTATCTAAGAATTGACGTGCCATTTCACGGTCGTCAAAATCATCATCCTGAAGGGCCTCAATATATCCTTGGATAGCAAAAAGCGGTGTTTTAAACTCGTGTGATATATTCGACAAGAAATCGCGACGGAATTTTTCCTGCTTACGCAGTTCGTCGATTTCAATTTTCTTTTGCTTGGCCCATTCCTTTACTTCCTGCTCCACATCGTTTATAGGGTTGGCGCTCACATGCTCGCCCAGGGCATCGCGCAGGTCGCGGCCCAGTTTCAGGTTATGGATAAGCTTGTATATAAGTTTTATACGCGAGTAAATGTATTTTTCAATCAGGTAATAAAAAACTACATAGCTGGTAACCAGTGTAGCTAAAAAAGTTACCATTACATCGTACCACTTGTGCTGAAAATAAAAATTAACTGATGATAGCGTTATAGCAACGCCCAAAGCGGTTATTAAAACCAATACACGCAAATTCATATCCGTAAAGTTACGATTTGCGAATGATTAACTGCCAACGGAATGGCCAGCGCCATGTTAAATTATAGTTATCAATTCCTGCATTTTTAAGTAAAGCCACCAATTCAGCTTTTTTAAAGGCGCGTTTTACAGACAGCGGGCCATCATTACGCGCCATTTTGCTGCGGGTAAAAGCGTGGGTTATTATCCAAATAGCATAGTACAAAACCCAGTGCCGGTGCAGATCAGTAATGATGATACCCTTACGTGTCGAGGCATACATATTTTTAATGAGCTGTACCCAATCCTGATCATCAAAATGGTGCGTGAACAAGCTACTGATGATAATGTCAAACTGAGGAATAAGAGAGGCATCGGCAATCACATCGGCCTGCAAATAATTGATATTGCTAAAACCCGCTGATGCTTCCAAAGCAAAATTAACAGCAGAACGGGCGGCATCGATACCTGTTAGCTTTAAATTAAGTTCATTTTTACCAGCCCATTTTGCAACAGCTATCAGAGCATCGCCCCCGCCGCAGCCCCAGTCACTTACCGAATAACCTGTTTGTATGGGAAACTTTTTTAATGCCTTAATAATGTTATTATGCCCGCCAAATAAAGCGTTCATTTTACCTAAACCTGCCAAAACCGGTGCAACTTCACTGGCAGGCAGATCAAAATCGTCCATTATTTCGGCATCAAAGGCACGCGCGGATAAGTCTGTCATGTAATCAATACGTCGGCATCAGGCAAAAGGTTTGCCATGTGTTTTACTGATCAAAAAACGTGATACCGCAGGCATGTTGTTTAAAACATGTAAAGTAAGCGCGGTTGAATTATTGTTGCCGAATAAGCGCTGCAGTTGTCGCCCCACCCATAAACGACGCGCAAACTGGCTGTTCCAACTTTGGGTATAATCAGCTTCGAGAGCCGCACGGTTTTTCGTGCTAAAATTACCGGGACGATAATATTTCATGATCTTTTCAGATAATATTTTTGCCGAATGGATAGCCATGGTCATGCCGTTGCCACAAAGCGGGGCTATCATGCCGGCGGTATCACCACTCATCAATATATGATCATCAACAGGAGCTTTCTTTTCAAAAGATATCTCGTTAATTACCTCGGGTTTATCCAGTAAAAAGTCGGCATTGCGAAAAATGTCATCCAGATACGGGTTTTTGCGGATCACGTTCTCTTCCAGCCCTTGCAGCGTTCCATATTTGCGCAAATCATCCCGATGGGCCATATAGCACACGCAATAGCGGTCGCCGTCAGTTTTGCTTACGCCGCAATAACCGTCTTTATAATTATTCAGCTGTATCAGATCATCAGGCAGATCCATACGGATATGGAATTTAACAGCCAGGTATGGACTTCGCTTTAAAAAAAAAGGTCGCTTTAATTTTTGATCAAGGTTAGACCGCTTTCCAAATGCCCCGATCACCAGGGGAGCTGTCAGTACATTACCCGGTGTTATTACCTCAAAATGGTTATTTACAAAACAGATATCCTCTACCCGGACGCTTGTCATGAAATTCACTCCCTCGGCCAGGCTTTTTTGGTACAGCAGATTATCAAAAGTATAGCGGCTTAAGCCAAAACCACCCAGATCAAGCTTTTGTGATAGTTTGGTACCAGATACAGCAGTTACTTCGAGCCTGTTGATGCGGGCAACATTCAGCTCATCCAGATCAATACCCAGCGTATGCAGAAAAGGGATAACTTCATTAGAGATATACTCGCCGCATACACGATGCATCGGGTACGTTTTTTTTTCGATGACTGTAACCTTAAGGCCTGCACGGTTAAGCAATAGGGCGTTAAACAAGCCTGCCAAACCACCGCCTACTACAATTACATCATTCATGGCTTAGTGCATTTCAAGGATCATGCCTTCAACCGTTAAACCCGGACCAAAAGCAAAACTCATTATTTTTTGCCCATTGAGGTTTTGCGCCGCCAGCATTTTCTGCAAAACAAATAATATAGTGGCGGATGACATGTTGCCGTACTCCTGCAGCGTTTGATAAGCAAATACGTTACTCTCCTCAGGCAGATCCAAAGCGGTTTCAACCGCTTCCAGTATTTTACGGCCGCCGGGGTGAACAGCATAGGATGTTATATCCCCGGCATTAAGCTTAACCTTTTGTAAAAAGCGATCCATTAGAGGCTTGATGTGTTTTTTGATCTGTTTAGATACCCTTGAGGTCAATATCATCTCAAAACCGGTATTGCCAACATACCAACCCATATCATCGCGGGCCTCGCTTACAAATTCGGTATAAAAGTTTTTTAGTGATAGATAAGTTCCCTTACCTAAACGATTAGCAGTATGCTCAACCAGTACAGCGGCTGCTCCATCGCTAAACAGTGAGTTGGCCACCCAATTATCAAGCGTGTTTGCTTTTTGAAAGTGGAGGGTACATAATTCAATACTTACCACCAATACCTTGGCATTGGGCTCGGCACGGCAAATGTAATCGGCTACTTTAAGCGCGTTGATAGCACCGTAACATCCCATAAAATTAATGCATGTACGTTCAGTATCGCGATTGAGCTGCAGTTTTTCAACAAGTTCAATATCAATCCCGGGGGCATGCATACCTGTGCAGCTCACCGTAACTAAATGCGTTATTTGCTGCAGAACACCATCCTTATAACCACTTAAACAATTTTCAACAGCCTTAACAGCTATGGCAATGGCTTCGGTCTGGTATAGTTTTAAGCGTTCTTTGGTGCTTGGGAAAGGTTCAAGATTGGCCGTTTGCTCAAAAAAGGTATATAGAGATGGATCAGTATGCGCAAAATCAGGAATAACCGAATAGCGATAATCAATCCCCGAATGATCATAAATACTTTTAAGTCTTGCCGCGTTATTGGCATCCAAACCAAAAGCATTCACCATAAAATGGTAAATATCATTTTGAGCAATACGGTTGTCGGGGTTGGCTACCCCGATAGCGCTAATACAACTATTCATTTAAAATGATTAAGTACTATTTACTTGCTGATTTCCGCATTTACCATAACGGTAGCCTCATTTGAGAGTACCATATTTTTACCACCTATGCCAAAATCCGAACGGTTAATTTTAAAACTGCCATTAAAACTTGCAGTGTTCCCTGTTTCAGTATAAGTAAAAGGCACTTCAACCAGCTTTGTTTTATCTTTTATAGTTACGTTGAAATTCCCTGAATAGTTGTCTCCTTTGGTATGTTTAAATGATACCGACTTAAGCGTGATCTTGGGATAGGTGGCTACATTAAAATAATCGGCACCTTTCAGGTGGTCATCGCGCATGGTATTATCTGTATTAACGGTAGCCGCATCAACCGTAGCATTGATATTACTTCCCGCCAGATCTGTTGGCTTAAATTGTATTTCGGCCTGTAAACCACTGAAATTACCACTGGTATTAAGTCCAAGATTTTTGATCGTAAAAGTGATAGCCGATTTGGTGATGGCTGTTTTAACCTGCGCAAAACCGGTATTGCTTAACAGTGCTAAAAGTGCGATAACATAAATTTTCTTCATTGATATACAAGTGTGTGCTTAGTAAACGCTGCAATTAAACATAACATATTAAACAGTAGCAATTTTGATGCGTTTTTATATAAAATAGTAAAGCAACTATATTTAATGTAGGTACGTACTTTAAGCTATAAGGGGTTGCCTTTAAAAATTTAATTAAGTTTACTACTGTTTATTGCCTTAAAATAAAGTTTTCCGGATGAAATTCAAACAGCTAATACCAACACACTCGGCATGGGCACATCTTCGTTTCGTTTTTTCTATTTTTTTGCTTCCGGTATATTTGTTTGCGTTTAGTCAGGCGCAGGTATCTCATGCATGGCAGGCTGTATTGATATTTTTTATATGGCATGTACTGGCTTTCCCGGCAAGCAACGGCTACAACAGTTATTTTGACCGCGACGAGGATAGTATAGCGCTCCTGGCCAAACCGCCCGAAGTTGATATCAGCCTTTATTATTTTTCGATATTGCTGGAGGCAGCAGCTTTTTTACTGGGCTTTTTTATCAGTTGGGAATTTGCTTTTGCTGTGTTATTGTATGGCATTATGTCAAAACTGTATAGCCACCCCGCTACCCGGTTAAAAAAGTATCCTATTATTAGTTTCCTCACGGTTTTCTTCTTTCAGGGTGCCTTTATTTATTATACTACCTACACGGCACTAAGTGGATCAAGCTTATTTGACCATTGGGATACCGGATTTATTGTGGCGGGTGCTATATGTTCATGCTTAATTGGTGCATCGTACCCGCTCACCCAGGTTTATCAACATGCAGAAGACAGCCGCCGTGGCGACCGCACGCTAAGTTTATTATTGGGCTATAAAGGTTCATTCATTTTTTCGGGAGTATTATTTGCCGCGGGCATCGGACTGTCATACTATTACTGGCATATCGCTGGTATGATACTTAATTTTTACTTCTTCCTGTTGTGCGCCCTACCAATCTTCCTGTTTTTCAATTACTGGTTTTACAAAGTTGGTCAGTCAACCGAGCATGCAAATTTTAAAAATGCTATGCGCATGAACTTTTTAAGTTCAGCCTGTATGCTGATTTATTTTGGGGCGTTGGCTGTGTGGGGGTGAAAAGATTATTGGAAGAATAAAAATTATGCTATGTCATTTCGATAGAGCATGAGGCGGTAAAAGCGTGTGGGCGAAAGAGAAATCTTGTTCAAGATAAAAGCAAATAAGTACAGTGTACAAGATTTCTCCTCGTTCCTCGTCGAAATGACAATCTTTACTTCGAAGTTACTCCTTAGTTAAAACTCCACATGCGCCCGCAGTGAAAATACATTCACCGGGCCGCGATCTTTATTGTAGGCCGGGTTCAGGATAAACTGGTAATCGGGCGTGATCCATACCTTTTTTTGATAAGCGTTAATCTTATAATAGAGTTCTGCTATAAGTTCATGGCTGTAATTGAGTTTACCATCCCCAATTATAAAACCGTAACCACCGGCAGCAAGGTAATCTTTATGCGGAGCCGATAAACCGTTAGCTACAAAAGCAAGCCCAAGTTCGTCATCGGTACGTTTCCATGAAGTACCTTTTAATACACCACCAAAACTCAGCGAGCGGTCAATCTCGGTAAAATACCAGGTTTCTGTATGGCCATCGTTGTAGCTTACTTTTGCAAATACGCCAAAATCTTTACTCAGGTATTGATCTGCACTAATACCAAAGCCATACTTATGCTTACCATAAACCAGGTTGGTATCCACAACAGGGTTTGTAGGATTTACAGCGAGCGCCTGGCGATAGTCGCCCATTTTACCGTTGTTGCGGAAACCTAATACACGTACAGTCCCTTTATTACCGTTCAGGGTATAGCGTTTTTCGTACTCTAAGGTTTGGGTATTGGCATGTCCGATCTTAGCATCCCATATGGCGCCATTGGCCGTCGTGGTCGACATGGTAAAGGCGAAGCGCAGTGTCCAGGTAGGCTGGCCCAATTCAAAATGCGAGCCTATCACATAACCCCGGGTATTAGCAGGGTAATCCCAGGCACCATTATCCATCAACGACCAGTTCATGAACTGCGTACGCGGATCATGACTAAACTCATTGCCATCATAAAAATCGGCCATTCCGAATTTACCCACCGTAACAGAAAAATAGCGTTTACTTTTTAACCCAGCCAGTTGATTGGCATCATCGGTAAGGGTATCTTTTTCTTTACCCCACTCAAAGTTTTGGGTAAAATACAATCTTGCAATGTAAATTTTTGGTTCAGCAGCACCTACCCTGAACGTTTCACCGTTGGGGAAACCTGCAGCACCCAGCGTTTTACTTAAACCAGAACCACCGGAAAGTTCAGGATTAAAATAAGCTTCGGCACCCTTCCATAAACGGGCCCCGCCAAAAAGGGTAGTAGTTAATGAACTTTGCGTTTCGCCTTTAGTGCTTAAACTGTTGAGCCCTGAATAATCGGCACCAAACGAAGGTTTGGCCTGGGTAATTACGGTTTGCTGGAAATGTAAATTAAAACGTTGCTGTTTTAAAGTATCTTGTGCATGGGAAACAAAAGCGATATTCAGCAGGACAAGAGCAAGCAATAAGGTTTTTTTCATAAGCCTCAATTTTTGCGCAAAGAAACTAAACTTTATTTAAAAACTCAGCTTCCGCACTCCATATAGAACTGTTGTAAATAAGTCAGCATGAAATCGTGTCTTTGCTGTGCCAGCTTTTTACCGGTTTGGGTATTCATTTTATCTTTGAGCAATAACAGCTTTTCGTAAAAATGGTTGATGGTTGGTGCCGAAGAGTTTTTATATTCTTCTTTACTCATATTTAAATTGGGCTTAATTTCCGGGTTATACAGCTCCCTGCCCTTAAAACCGCCGTAAGTAAACGCACGGGCAATACCTATGGCGCCAATAGCATCCAGGCGGTCGGCATCCTGCACGATAGCTAATTCAGATGAGTGAAAAGCTTGCTTATCAAAACTTGCCTTAAACGACATATGTCTTATAATCTGCTGCACATGCTCAACAATGGCTTCATCAACATTCATACTGCGTAAATATTTACCGGCAGTGGCAGGGCCAATTTCTTCATCGCCGTTATGGAATTTACTATCAGCAATATCATGCAATAGGGCAGCAAGCTCAACTACAAGTATATCAGCATTTTCCGTCTGCGCTATAAGTTTGGCATTTGTCCATACCCGGTGAATATGCCACCAATCGTGTCCGCCCTCTGCATTTTGGAGGGTGTCACGTACAAATTGCACGGTTGAATTTATAAGGCTGTTGTTTTCCATATGCCGCAAAGATAAGTTTAAAGCTTATGGCATAAAGAAGAAAGCAGGGGTAAAAAATGAGGTAATGCAAAACAGAAGGCCTTTGATAAATTGGGGTATAAGTATCGTTAAAGGCCCTGTTGTGCTTAACAGGTTAAATATTAGGCAGCAACTACCTTTTCAGTATCAATAAGTTCATGCACATCTGTCTCTAATATGGCAGCTATCTGGAAAAGCCTTTCTACTGTTATTTTGGTATAGCCTAATTCAATTTTGCTGTAAGCATTTTGCGATATCGACAACTTTGCAGCCAGGTATTCCTGGGTATAATTCAAGCTTTCCCTGGTATTTCTGATGTTAGCTGCAATTGCTCTTATTTTAAAGTTTAGCAAATCTTTCATCCCGTTAGTATATTGGTTAGGTATACTAACGAAATTAATTGACGGGCGGATTTCAATAATTCGGTTTAAATTAAAATATTTTTTTATTAAGTTAAGAAAAGCACTAATTCAGATTCAGATACCTGCTTTATTTATTGCTTCCACTTAAAACTCTTGATCATTACTTCCATATCCTTTTTAATGAAGTTAAGGACAGGCTGTATAGAGTCAAGTCGGGGTTCGCTGTTAAAATAGAGAGCGCCACGCAAATAATTTTTGGTACTATCAGTCAGAAAAAACTGTGCTGATGATGCCGCGTTGCCATCAATGGTATAATAAATGCCATAAACCTTACGATCGGGATAGCCAATAACGCCCTCATCAATGGAGGTTGCTTTTACCGTGTGCTTAAATGCAAATGTGCGGGCATCTTCCACCAGTTCATTAAACACCTTTTTTGAAGTTACGGGTTGATAGCTCAGGTGCAGGGTAGCCTTAAACTGCGGAAACTGCATATTTACCCAGCAGGATTTTGCCCCTTTGGCTTTGTCAGGCTCAATAATGGCATACTTAGGGTAGCTGAACGTATAAGGGCAGCCTGTGTTATACTCCCGATATTCCTTTTTCGGGAAAGTTATCCTGAAATACCCACGCGGTTTGGGCGAATAATCATGGTTGCCGCCGCAAGCTGAAAGAAACAGGAACAGCGCTATTAATAAACCGGTATATCTCATAAACGGTTATCTTTCATATTCCATATTTCCCATGAACGCTCTGCTTGCAGTACCAGCATTTCGTAACCATTTTTGGTTGTAGCACCACGTTCGCGGCCCTTTCTTAAAAACAGAGTTTCTTCCGGGTTATATATCAGGTCGTACAATAAATGTTCATCCATAATGGCATCGTAAGGAATTGGCGGACATTCATCTATTTTAGGCGCTGTACCTACCGGTGTTGTATTGATAATGATCTTGTGTTGTTTAATATGATGCGACTTAAGGTCATCAAATAAAATATAGCCGGGATGCGGTTTGCGGGTCACTGTTTTAAAGGCAATACCCAAATTTTCTAATACACATTTTACAGCCTGGGCAGCACCGCCATCACCCAGTACCAGGGCTTCGTCATTACTATCTTTAATCAGCGGCTTTATCGACATTTCAAAACCATACAGATCAGTGTTATAGCCCTCCAGCCTGAAATCGTGCCCTTCAACACCAACCTCCCCGGTAAAGGCAGCTTGCAGCGGACTTTCGGCAATTACGCAGATACAGTTTACCGCGCCCGCTTTACGTGCATCGTGTTCAATCCAATCCAAAAAAGGCAATACAGCTACCTTATGCGGAATAGTTACATTAAGGCCACTAATATTAGGATACTTATCCAGCAGATCCTGCAGGTCTTTTACATTTTCAAGCGGATACAGCTCATAAGCGGCATCGGTAATATTTTCGTTTTTAAATTTTTCGGTAAAATACTTCTTTGAAAAAGAATGTGAAAGCGGATAGCCTATAAGTCCGTATTGTTTCATGGCGTAATATTAGCAACAATTTAATAAGTTATGAAAAACTACCGATGCGCACGAGGTAATTTTCCTTTTAGCTTAAAGTACAAAAACCTTGCCTCCTGTCGACGCCAGCAAATAACAAATGCAATAAATAAAGTGCCGGTAGGTATTAAAAGAGCATAGTCATGCAATTTAGGTGTAGCCAGCGCGGCTAAAATAGCTCCCGACAAAAAGCACAGGCACACGAAACCAAACAAACGAGCCTCGCGGAGTGCAACCCGGTCATGAGCAGGCATTGTTCCCCTAAAAAAAGCTTCTGCAAAACGGCGCAGGTTGCCGGTTGTCATTACCGAATTGTATGTCCACAGTTCAAGCTTAGTAAAACTTGAGTTTTGCATGGCAGCCACAAGTGATATAGCCAGTACGAGCAATATATCTGGAAAGGAGTCTGATAAAAAAGAGGCACCCAAAAGCACAATGATTTCCAACCCCAAACAGGTTAATGCCGGCTTAGGCAGATATTTTAATACCGAGGGCAAATGCATCCGGAATGCTATAAATACTCCTATTAAAAACGCTACGATGGGAGGGATATGCCGCATGGCCTGTTGCCAGTTGCCGGTTGCAGAATACATTCCCAAAAACACAATATTACCCGTCATGGAATTGGCGAAAACATGCCCATGACCAATGTAGGTGAACACATCCAGAAAACCGCCCGAAAGGGTAAGCAGGGCGGCCACTTCAATTGAATTATCTGAATACACCTGCACCGGGGATTCACTTGTGGTTTCGGCGTTTGTTGTCATTGCATTTATTTTCAAGTTTCAATAAATGAGCCTCGGCATTACATAGGGTAAGATAGTAAATTGAACCCAATTTGTTAACCCGCCATAACACAAAAAAGCCCTCAGAAATTAATCCGAGGGCTCCGTTAACTTTATAGTAAGATCAGTCAAAAAGTTACAAATTAATGAAGTGATCAAATGTATCACTCCTAATACCCAGCCGCAATGTTTCAAGCGGGATAATATCTGCCGGGGCTATATTACCCAGGCTTACATTTGAGCCTATAAGTTTAATGAACCAAACTTGCTGGGCCTTTTGCGGGGCTTCCCAAATAATGGTTCCTTCCGGTATCTGCGTCAGGATCTCATCAACCAGGCCCTGCCTTACCTCGCCCGAATCACGGTATATACCTACATTACCGCTTTCGCGGGCTTCGGCAATAACCTTCCATGAACCGGCCTCAATTTCGGCGTTCATCAATTTGATCCATTTATAGGGCGCAAATATTTTTTGTACATCTTTAGAGCCAACTTCAGATATTACAGTTACCTGTTTGGCCAGTTTGCTGATGTATTCACATTTAACATCATGCTCAATTTCAATTGAACCGTCAGATACCTCGCAGTGCTCCAGTTTGTATTTATCCAGTATACGACAATAGTCATCAAATTGGTTGCGCACAATAAAAGCTTCAAACAAAGTTCCGCCAAAATATACCGGAATGCCCGCTTCCTGGTACAACTTTATTTTTTCGGTAAGGTTGGGGGTAACATATGAAGTTGCCCAGCCTAATTTAACAATATCCGTATATGGGCCACCTACCTCTAAAAAATCTTCAACCTGCCTTAAACTTAATCCCTTGTCCATAACCATGGTAATACCTTTATCACGGGGTTTAACTGTACGTTCGGGCAGATTATTGATGTTGTAGTTCATATGAGATATTTGGTTATAGCCTATAACTAAAAGTTCTAATGGCGCAAATGTCGGAAATTATCCCGTAGTTTAGGTTAACACAATAAAAATTTTACGGAAAGTTTAATTTTAGAGAGGATTTTTTCCGAAGAAGATCGATAAACAAATTGTACTTGCTCAAAAGAAATCATACCAAGTACAATTTGTTTTTACTTAAGCCATGTTGCTTGGATTGTTGTTGTTTGCGTCCTGATCTTTTTTAGGGTCTGTTGCCTGAATCCCTGCTTTAACAAAACCTTTATAAAGCGGATTGGTTCCAACCTTACCTGCTAACATCTGAACATCCGGCTTTGGGGGCTGCACTTTAGTCTTTGCCATAACATTAGGGGTTAATTAGCTCATAATCAATACAAAGATAATATATTATAAGGCATTGTATATCAACATTATTATACAAAAAAAGCTCAAACCCTAAATAGGTTTGAGCTTTTTTTGAAATGATCTTTCGGCAGATATATACTTAATATGCTTAATCAATTAAATTACTACGCAATCAATGCGCATATTAATCAGCTACCTGATCAATTTACTTGGTATACCTGTTTATAATATCCACAATTACTTTGTTCTCGTGCAATTGCGGCAGATAATCAAATAATATGTAATGCTTTTCAGGGTCAGATGCAAGTGCAAGTTCTAACTGGTTCAGCGCTTCATTATACTCGCCTTTGGCAAACAAATAAGCTACCATACGGTAATATAGTTCTGCCGCCTCCGGGTTGTTCTTTATAGCTTCTGCAATAATTTCGATAGCTCCCTGCAGTCTGCTTTGCTCATACAATATAGATGAATAGTCAAGCCATGCATCAACATCAAGCGGGTTTAGTTCTACCACTTTTTCATAAGCCTGCTCTGCCTCGGTCATGTGCCCCAGCTTGTATTCAGCATCGGCAATGGCAAACCAGTAATCGGCATTGGCTATATCAAGGTCAAGCGCTTTTTTGTAGAAGTGCAGTGCCTCAAAATAACGTTCCTCAAAATCAAGGGTAACACCAATCCCAAACCAGGCATCGGCCAGTTTAGGGTCCATTTTAACCGATTTCTTGTAAAAAGCGCGGGCATCATCCATCTGCTCCAGCTTTTCATAGCATTCGCCAATGGCGCAATAGGTATCGGCATTAGGTTGCTCGTACTCAAAAGTATGGCGGTATACCTCAATGGCCTCAGCATATTTTTCCAGGTTAACCAGGGCATTACCTTTATTAAAGTAAGCCGATGCAAAGCTATCCTTAATAAGTATGGCATAGTCATACGCGTCAATAGCTTTTTCAAACAGGCTTAGCTTGGTGTAAGCGTTACCTAAGTTATACCATGCGGCATAGCTGTAAGGTTCGTTATCAATATACTGCTGATAAAACTGAACGCTTTCCTGCTGGTTGTCCATCACATCGTAGCAAAAAGCCAGTTCGTAAAGGGCATCCTGATTTTCCATGTTTTGCTTTAGGCAAAGCTTCAGATAAGTTATAGCGGTATCATAATCGCCCATGTTTTGGTATACGTAGGCAATATGCAGCAATATCTCATCAGTCTCTTCGGCAAGGCCTAATGCTTTTTCATAATTTTCAAGAGCTTCGCCAAAACGCTCCATGCTCTCATACAAATTACCGCGGATTATGTAAATATCGGCGTCAGAAGCCTCAAGCATGGCAGCTTTCTCCAAAGCAGCAAAAGCCTCTGTTACTTTGTTGGTTACCACCAGTAACTGGGCCTGTTTAATTAAAAATACTGCTGCAAAAGGGTGCTGATTACGTGCATACTCTGCCACTTGTAATGCCTTCGCCGGATCATTTTTCTCGATGTAGTAGTCGATTATGTTCTCAAACGCCTGGGCATCAAAAAAGTACTGGTCGTGATTTCGAATCATTTCCTCGTACCGTTCTACCGAAAACTTTGGATCTTCGGTAAAACCAAATTCAAATTCTTCTTCCATTCAATTTTGTTTGCAGAACATCCGCTTTATATTAACAATTGTTATTGCTTTTAAAGACTTATTGAGATCAAAATACAACAACTATGCGTCAAAACGACAATTAAGTTTTCAACATTCACACACTTTTACAACAATTCCAGTGCAATTCGTTGATAATTAATTAGTATCAATTTACAGGCCAAAGGTGGGTAAACAAAAAATTGCCTTAAGATTTTTACCTTTGACAAAAGTAACAATTATGAACCTCGATATTTCAGATATTCTAAAACGTTTACATATAAACGATATTAACGATGCTTTTAGTACTGGCGGTAACTGGGGCAGCAGTGCCGCTTCTACGGTTAAAGATATTATATCACCGGTTGACGGTAAAAAAATAGCATCGGTAAAATTTGCTGCCGAAAGCGATTACAACCAGGTTGTTGAGCAGGCTGCCAAAGCCTTTAAAACTTGGCGCACAACACCGGCTCCCAAACGCGGTGAAATTGTACGCCAGATTGGCGAAGCATTGCGTAGCAACAAACAAGATCTGGGCGCCTTGGTATCATACGAAATGGGTAAAAGCCTGCAGGAAGGCCTGGGCGAAGTGCAGGAAATGATTGACATTGCCGATTTTGCAGTTGGCCTAAGCCGCCAGCTTTACGGCCTCACTATGCACTCCGAAAGGCCGGAGCACCGTATGTACGAGCAATATCATCCGCTGGGAATTGTGGGTATCATTTCGGCCTTTAATTTTCCGGTAGCCGTTTGGAGCTGGAACTCCCTGCTGGCCTGGGTATGCGGCGATGTTTGTATCTGGAAACCATCAGAAAAAACACCTTTAACGGCTATTGCCTGCCAGCATATTGTTCAGGAGGTTTTTAAACAAAACAATATCCCGGATGGAGTATCAAACCTCGTTATCGGCGACCGAAACATTGGTGAGCTGATGGCCGCCGATACCCGTGTGCCCCTAATATCAGCAACCGGCTCTACCCGTATGGGCAAGGCGGTTAGCGCTGCCGTAGGCGCGCGTTTAGGCAAAAGCCTGCTGGAGCTGGGCGGCAACAATGCCATCATTATTACCGAAAACGCAGATCTGGATATGTCGCTTATCGGCGCGGTGTTTGGCGCAGTGGGTACCGCGGGCCAGCGTTGCACCAGTACACGCAGGCTTATTATTCACGAAAGCGTTTATGAGGCCTTTAAACAAAAACTGGTGAATGCATACGGCCAGATCCGTATTGGTAACCCGCTTGATGAGCACAACCATATGGGCCCACTCATTGATCACGATGCTGTAAATCTTTATCTTGACTCCATTGAAAAATGCAAGGCCGAAGGTGGAAAGTTTGTGGTAGAAGGAGGTAAACTTAACGGTGATAACTATTTATCAGGATGTTACGTAAAACCATGCATTGCCGAAGTAGAGAACCATTTTAAAATTGTTCAGCACGAAACGTTCGCTCCTATATTATACCTTATTAAATACAGCACTATTGATGAGGCCATCGAACTGCAAAACAGTGTTCCGCAAGGTTTATCATCAGCCATCATGACCAATAATTTGCGTGAGGCAGAACAATTTTTATCATACGCGGGTTCTGATTGCGGCATAGCTAATGTAAACATAGGTACATCGGGCGCTGAAATTGGCGGCGCTTTTGGTGGCGAAAAAGAGACCGGCGGCGGCCGCGAATCGGGCTCTGATGCATGGAAAGTTTACATGAGGCGCCAAACTAATACTATTAATTACTCAAAAACGTTGCCTTTAGCGCAGGGCATTAAGTTTGACCTCTAAAATATTTTA
The DNA here is from genome assembly GCF_030409325.1 of Mucilaginibacter aquaedulcis. Classification (GTDB taxonomy): domain Bacteria; phylum Bacteroidota; class Bacteroidia; order Sphingobacteriales; family Sphingobacteriaceae; genus Mucilaginibacter; species Mucilaginibacter aquaedulcis. Next base: position 1,062,732 of record NZ_JAUFPR010000004.1, on the reverse strand, counting down.
CTACTAACTTTTGTACATGTTCAATTTCCGCAACTACATTACCGGTACCGCTTTATTAGTTTCACTATCATTAACTTTAAGTTTACCCGCTTCGGCACAAGTACTTCCTAAACCAGATCCTGAACCACCCAAAGGCTGGCAGCTGATGGATTTAAAAGAAAACGGCTTTTATGGCATCAGCCTTAAACCTGCTTATCTTTTTTTGCAGGGCAAAAAAAGCAAAACCGTAGTTGTTGCCACTATTGATAGCGGTGTGGATACGCTGCAGAAAGACCTGAAAAGTATTTTATGGATAAATACCAAAGAGATCCCGGGTAATGGCATTGATGATGACCATAACGGGTATATTGATGATATACACGGCTGGAATTTTTTAGGCGGTCCCGATGGCAAAGCCGACTTTAATGAAACTACTGAAGAGGTTAGGGAATACAATAAGTTAAAAGACAAATATGCTACCCTTACCGATACCAATGCGGTTGACAAAAAGGATTATACCTATTGGAAACACGTTAAAACCGTATATGATAGCACCGTTAACAAGGCCCGCACAGAAACCGAGCAACTACAGCCTATCATGAACGCCCTTATGGTTACCAGCGGTTATATTAAAAGAGGGCTTAGCCTGCCAGCCAACGGCACTTTTAAACAGGCTGACCTGGTAAAGCTTAAAATGACCAATGATACCCTTTCACAAAGCAAATATGTATGGGACTCCATATTTTCGCAGGAGGGCAGCAATAAAAACAATGCTGCTATTATCAAAGACCTAAGCGAATACCTGGCCAAGTTAAACAATGATCTTTCGCCCGATCTGGAGGCACGTAAGCGCATTGTTGGCGATAATGTGGACAGTATGGATCATAAGCCTTACGGCAATAACCTCCTTAAATTTTCAGATGCATCGCACGGAACAGGCGTGGCCGGGCTTATCGGTGCCATTCGCAATAATAACTATGGCATCAACGGTGTGGCCGATAACATTCGCATCATGGCCATCAAGGCTGTACCTAACGGTGATGAGTATGATAAGGATATTGCCAACGCTATTCATTACGCTGTTGATAATGGTGCCAGGATCATTAACATGAGCTTTGGCAAACAGGTATCACCTCACAAAGAATGGCTTGACGAGGCTTTTAAATATGCAGCAGCGAAAGATGTACTACTGGTACAGGCAGCTGGAAACGACAGCCAGGATATGGATGTAAAGCCAGATTTTCCGAACGATACATTTTTAGATGGCTCATCAACAGATGCTGATAACCTGATCAATGTTGGTGCATCGGGACCGAAGTTAGATGAACACCTGGCAGGCGACTTTAGCAATTACGGCAAAAAAAACGTGGATATATTTGCACCCGGCGTTAAAGTAACTACTGTTGATACCGATGCTGAATTTATGACCGAAGATGGCACCAGCTTTTCATCACCTATTACAGCGGGGGTAGCTGCTCTGCTTTTAGAATACTATCCAACCCTGAGCGCAAAGCAGCTTAAACAGATCATCCTGCAATCGGCAACACCTTTAACAGGCACTGAAGTATATAAACCAGGCAGTAAAACCATCAAGGTTGATTTTGCCACATTGAGCAAAACCGGCGGCATAGTGAATGCTTATAGGGCTTTACAAATAGCAGCAAAAACCAAAGGCGAGCGGGCTGATTAAGTAAACTGCTAAAAAAATGTCATTGCTTCGCTATGCTTGCAATGACATTCAAGCAAATAAGAAAGCCTTGCAGGATAACCTGCAAGGCTTTCTTATTATAAGGGTATTTATTTGATCCTGCTATTCAACTCAGCGATCGGCATGGTAACCATACGGCCAATTGGTTTTTTACCCCGGTAGGTGATCACCCTTAGCGTGGTGGCATCTTTAGGGGCATCAATAGGCTCGGTATATTTAGGGTAAAACCTGTCGGGGAAGGAGTTATCAAAACTGTAATAAGTATCCAGTCCTTCTACTTCGTTGGTCAACGTTATTTTTAAGGTACCATCAGTGTTCTTTATAGCGGTAAATGATGGGTCATAAGCGCTTGGTGCATACTTGATCTCGGCTTCATCAAAGCGGTTAAACTGTTTTTCTACCTTGCCAAAAAAGTAATTCCAGTTTTTCTTTGCCTTAGGCGACCATACAGACTCAGCTATAGCCATCCCCCTTGGCCAAGTCATATATTCGGCCTGACGAATGTTGTATACCTGCTCTGTCCATAAATTTGCCTGGCCTCCTTTGATCAATTTAGCATCAACACTATCCGGAACCGGTTCAAACTCATATGATTTGCTCAAACGCAGCGAGGCGTATATCTTAGTTTCATTCACACGGTCGCTTTGCATGTAATCAAGGTAAGCAAAGGTAGTTGGGCTCATTACTACTTCGTGGCCCAATTTAGCCGCCTCAATACCGCCTTTAATACCTCTCCAACTCATAACAGCAGCATTGGGGCCAAGTCCTCCTTCAATGATCTCATCCCAACCCATGAACTTTTTACCTTTTGATTCTACTATTTTCTCCAAACGTTTCTCAAAATAGCTTTGTACCTCCTGTTGTGTTTTCAGGTTCTCTTTGGCCATCAATGCTTTAATGGCATCGCTTTGCTCCCAGAAATTCTTGGCGCACTCATCGCCGCCCATGTGTATATATCCAAATGGGAACAGCTGGGCTACCTCGGTTACAACCTTATCCAAAAAGGTGTAAACATTTTCGTTGGCCGGGCATAAAGTATTGTCAACAATGGCCTTATTATGCGGACCGCTCCAATCCATAAAAGGTTCGCCGGAGTTAACCACATATTTGTCGGCACCTGGGGTGCATGAAAGCTCCGGATAGGCTACAACAGCGGCAAGACTGTGGCCCGGTACATCAATTTCAGGCAATATATTTACAAATCTGTCTTTAGCATATTGCACCAGTTCTTTAATATCTTCCTGAGTATAGTATCCGCCATAGGTGCGGGGCTCATCAACAGCCGGTGGAGTAAAGGTGCCAAACTGGCCAACTTTTTTTACATTATGTGAACCTACTTCGGTTAAGCGCGGCAGGCTTTTGATCTCCACACGCCAGCCTTCGTCATCGGTTAAGTGGAGGTGCAGCAGGTTCAGTTTATACTTCACCATAGCATCTATATATTGTTTCACTTCGGCTTTGGTAAAAAAGTGGCGCGCAACGTCAAACATTAAACCCCTCCAGCCAAATCTTGGGTAATCGGTAATTTCTACACAAGGAACAGTCCATTTTATGTTTTTCGCAAGCTCTTTACCTTCAATTTCTGAAGGCAACAACTGCATGAGGGTTTGCACACCATAAAATAAACCGGCAGCCTCATTAGCCCTGATCACTATCTTTTTTGCCTTTACTGAAAGATTATATCCCTCGGTACCCAACACTGTATCGGCTGTTTTATTCAACACCAATTTGATGGATGCGGTTGGTGCAAGGCTTTTTATAGTAACAGTTGAGCCCGCGGCGGTGGTAAGTTTACTTTTCAGATAACTGGTTACCGGTAAAAGTTCTGGCTTGCTGCCAGCTTCAATTATTACATTTTTGGGCAGCACAAACTGGCCGGCGAATCTTGCGGTTTTCACCGGTTCGGGAATAATTGACAAGCCACTCTGGGCTATTTGACCAAATGATAAAAAATGTGCCAGGCAACAGCAGAGCAATAGGGATAGTTTTTTCATACAGAAAGGGTTATAGTAATTGGAAATGTTTCCGCAAATTAAACTTTTTAAATAATATTAAAAAGTTGCAGGCTAAATTTTGTTCTTTTATATTGCATATAAATACGATCCCCGCATTTGTTCCCCGCAATTATCCGGATGGTATTAACCAATTATTACCCATTTACCTAACCTAAATTATCTTGCTTATGGCAACTGACAGAAGAAAGTTTTTAAAACAATTTGGCACCTCGGTTATCCTAACATCGGCATCGCTCAGTAGCCTAGCCGCTAAAGAGGAATATGAAAAACGGATACTACAGGCTGAAAAACGCATTACACCGAACGATAAGATCAGGATTGCCACAATAGGTATGGGCATTATGGGTTTTAACGATACCCGTGCCGCGCTTACCGTACCCGGCGTAGAGCTGGTAGCCTGCTGCGATCTGTACAAAGGCAGGCTTGAGCGTGTCAAAGAACTTTATGGCGCTAATATTTACACAACGGATAACTACCAGGATATATTAAACCGAAAAGATATTGATGCCGTTATTGTAGCCACCAGCGACAATTGGCACAGCCCTATATCTATTGAATCTATGCACAAGGGTAAAGCTGTTTACAGTGAAAAACCCATGGTGCATCATATTAGTGAGGGGTTGAAGGAGATAAAGGCCCAGCAGGAAACCAAAGCGGTTTTTCAGGTAGGCAGTCAGCGGGTAAGCAGCATTGCCTTTAAAAAGGCACAGGAACTGTACCAGAGCGGTGCTATAGGCAAAATAAACGCAGTGGAGGCATCCTTTAGCAGGCAAAGCGCATTGGGCGCCTGGCAGTATACTATTCCGCTTGATGCATCGGAACAAACCGTGAGATGGGATGAGTTTCAGGCCAACAGCAAGAAAAAATATGATTATGATAGTAACCGCTTTTTCAGATGGCGCAATTACCGGGAGTATGGTACCGGAGTAGCCGGCGATTTATTTGTGCACTTGCTTTCGGGGATACATTTTATTACCGGCTCCAAAGGTCCGGAGAAAATATTCTCTGTTGGAGATTTAACTTACTGGAAAGACGGCCGGAATGTTCCTGACGTAATGAGTGCTGTAGTTTCGTATCCCGAGTCGCCGGAGCACCCGGCTTTTCAGGCCACGTTGCAGGTAAACTTTGTAAGCGGCGAAGGCGACAAGGCCGTAACCAAAATAATAGGCTCGGAAGGGGTTATTGATATGAGCGATGGTGATGGTTTTACCATACACAAAAGCAAAATGCCTGTAGCTCCCGGCTATGGCGGATGGGATTCGTTCAATACCTATCCTGAAGCTATGCAAAAAGCAATAAGGGATGAGTACAACAAAAAGTACTCGGCTGCCGATCAGCAGGCCCCAAAAATGGATGGTATTATCTATCGCGAGCCGGAAAACTACAATGCATCTAATGATCATTTTGCCAATTTTTTCGACTCCATACGTACAGGCAAACCGGTTGTTGAGGATGCCACTTTTGGTTTCCGCGCGGCAGCCCCGTGCCTGGCCTGCAACGACAGCTATTTTGAAAACAAGGTTATTAACTGGGACCCGGTGAATATGAAGTTGAGATAGGTGAGGAATATATAAAAAACATAGCTGTCATCTCGAACGAGGTACGAGGAGAGATCTTTTACTCGGCGGTATTTAAAGCTGTATAAGATTTCTCACTATCGTTCGAAATGACACTTTGAGATATAAAAAAAGCCGCTTATCGCGGCTCTTTTTTATTAATAGTAAATTTTAAAATCTGTTATTCTTCAACCATTTCGCTGTTGGGGCTGTTTACTTCAGGCACCTCATGTTTAAAGTAGTGTTTCTGAAATACCAGTATCATGATAACACCCACACATATAGAGGCATCGGCCAGGTTAAATACCGGTCTGAAAAACTCGTAAGCCTCATTACCCCAAATAGGCACCCATGCAGGGAATATACCTCTTAACAAAGGGAAGTAAAACATATCAACCACACGCCCGTGAAACAGGGGAGCATAGTTGTACATGATACCATAAAAGGTTGAGTCGATAATGTTACCCACGGCGCCTGCCAAAATAAGTGCCACGTTCATGATAAGCCCGCGATGGTACTTGTGTTTTATTAAATAAACAAGGCAATAGCCAATACCACAAACCGCAACAATACGGAACAACGTTAAAGCCAGCTTACCTGCATCACCGCCCCATTCCATGCCAAACGCCATACCATTGTTTTCGGTATAATGCAGCATGCCGCGACTACCTAAAAGGCGAATCTCTTCGCCCATGAACATGTGTCCGCGTACCCAGGTTTTAATAATCTGGTCGGCAAGAATAATAAATATAGCAGTTAAAAAAGGTTTGGTGTAAGCAGCCTTCATTTATTGCTTTAATTTTGCTTCCATTGTTAAGGTGGTATGCGGCACAGCACGTAAGCGCTCTTTAGGTATCAGCTTGCCGGTTTCGCGGCAAATACCATAAGTTTTGTTCTCAATACGTACCAGGGCTGCTTCCAGCTGGTCAATAAATTTTTTCTGGCGGGCGGCTAACTGGTTAATTTGTTCCTTTTCCAGCGTGGCCGAGCCATCTTCTAAAGTTTTATAAGTACCTGCAGTATCATCGGTTCCGTTAGCATTTGGCGAACTTAATGAAGTTGCCAAAGAGTTTAACTCTTCTTTAGCGATACGCAGTTTATCAAGAATAAGAGCTTTAAACTCTTGCAGATCTGATTCAGAATATCTGGTTTTTTCGGTTTCTACTTTCATTTATACTTTACTAATAACAATAAAAATTTCATTTTCGTCAATGGTAACCAATTCGCCATCATTCATCTCATTCTCAAGCACTATGCTCTCGGCTAAAATTTCGGCGCAAATATAGGATAAATTACTATCCACCGCTTTTTTAATAAACGGATGGTTGCTGATGCTTACATTTATCTTATCGGTAACCTCAAATTCTTTTCCCTTACGCAGATTCTGGATGCGGTTTATCAACTCGCGCGAGATCCCCTCCTGTTTCAGTTCGTCGGTAATGGTAACATCTAAAGCGACAGTTAGTTTTCCTAAATTTGCAACTTGCCACCCAGGAACATCCTCTGCTATAATTTCAACGTCGGCTAAGCCTATATCGTACTTATTATCAAGCACCTGAATACTTCCTTCGGCATCCAGTCTGGCTATATCTTCCTGCGTAAAATTATTAATTGCTTCGGCAACCGCCTTCATATCTTTACCTACCTTTTGCCCTAAGGCTTTAAAGTTTGGTTTTATCTTCTTCTTGATGAAACCAGCCGTGTCGGTAATATACTCAATATTCTTAATGTTTGTTTCAGATAAAACTAATTCTTTTACCTGCTCCACATGCTGCTCAAAACCTTTATCCAATATAGGCAATAATATTTTACTTAGCGGCTGGCGTACGTTTATACCTACCTTTTTTCTTAATGATAATACCAGCGATGATATATCCTGCGCCAGCTGCATACGCTCTTCCAGGTCGGCATCAACCAGTTCATCGTGGTACTCAGGGAAGTAAGCGAGGTGAACCGATTCAAACTCCTCTTTACCTGTTACCGCGTTCAGATCTTTATATAACCTATCGGCAAAGAACGGCGCTATGGGCGACATTAATTTGCTGATCGCGATCAGGCAGGTATACAGCGTTTGGTAAGCCGATAATTTATCTTCGGAATTATCTGACCTCCAGAAACGGCGGCGGCTTAAGCGGATAAACCAGTTGCTAAAGTGCTCGTCAACAAATTCCTGTATGGCACGGGCAGCCTTCGTTGGCTCAAAATCGGCATAAAAACCATCAACCTCGCGGCTCAGCGTGTTTAATAACGAAATGATCCAGCGGTCAATTTCCGGGCGTTGCGAAATAGCTATTTCCGGCTCGCTGTAAGTAAATTTATCAATGTTGGCATACAGCACAAAAAACGAATAAGTGTTGTATAACGTACCAAAAAACTTACGCCTAACCTCGTCAATACCCTCGGTGTTAAATTTCAGGTTATCCCATGGCGAAGCATTGCTGATCATGTACCAGCGTGGCGCATCAGCACCAAACTGCTCAATGGTTTCAAACGGGTCAACGCCATTGCCTAAACGTTTCGACATTTTGTTGCCGTTTTTATCCAGCACCAAACCATTTGAAATTACGTTTTTAAACGCTACACCTTTATTACCAACCTGCTCATTAACAGCTTTTACCTTGTCGCTTGCTTCGCTAAGCATAACAGCTATGGCGTGCAGGGTAAAAAACCAACCGCGGGTTTGGTCAACACCTTCGGCAATGAAATCGGCCGGGTAGGCGTTCTTAAATTCTTCCTGGTTTTCAAACGGGAAATGCCATTGCGCGTAAGGCATAGCACCCGAGTCAAACCAAACGTCGATCAGGTCAGGCTCCCGGAACATTTTGTTGCTGTTTGATGAAGTTAATATCACATCATCAACATACGGGCGGTGCATATCTTCCAGCTTAAACCCTGCTGGCATAAAGCCGGCTGCTATTGATTTTTCAATTTCTGCGTTCAGCTCGGCTATGGTACCTATACATTTTTCTTCGGCACCGTTTTCCTCACGCCAGATAGGCAGTGGGGTACCCCAGTAGCGTGAACGGGAAAGGTTCCAGTCAACCAGGTTTTCGAGCCAGTTACCAAAACGGCCGGTTCCGGTTGATTCCGGTTTCCAGTTGATGGTTTTATTCAGCTCCACCATTTTATCCTTTACCGCAGTTGTACGGATAAACCAGCTATCAAGCGGGTAATATAATATAGGCTCGTCTGAACGCCATGAGTGCGGGTAGCTGTGCTCATATTTTTTAACGTCAAACGCCTTATTTTCTGTTTTTAATTTGATGGAGATGAGTACATCCGTACCCCTGAAATCAGGTGCCGAACGTTCTGCATCGGTATAGTATTCGTCTTTAACGTAGCGTTTGGCAAAATCGGTAACCTCATCAACAAAACGGCCTTGTTTATCAACCAAAGGAACGTCCTTGCCTGCTTCGTCCTTCACCATTACTGATGGCACGTTATTTTCTTTACAGGCCCTGAAGTCATCCGCACCAAAAACCGATGCTGTGTGTACTATGCCGGTACCATCTTCTGTAGTAACAAAATCAGCCGGTATAACGCGGAAAGCGTTTTGCTCCAGGTCTTCATTTGTTACATAAGGCATCAGCTGATGATAGCGCAGGCCAATCAATTCAATACCTTTAAATTCAGCTCTTACTTCCCATGGGATAATTTTGTCGCCACCTTTATAATCCTGGAACGGTGCATTTTCGCCCTCAGCCTTAAAGTATTTACCAACCAACGCTTTGGCAAGCACTACGCTAACCGGCTCATGGGTATAAGGGTTAAAGGTGCGTATTTTTACATAGTCGATGTTTTCGCCAATGGCCAGCGCACAGTTTGATGGCAGTGTCCACGGCGTTGTTGTCCATGCTAAAATGGTAGTGATCTCGTTTTCATCTTCAAACAAAACCGGGATCAGCGGATGCGGCTGATTGTTCTTTAAATGAAACTGGGCCACTATTGAAGTATCCTTCACCATTTTGTAAGTACCTGGCTGGTTAAGTTCGTGCGAGCTTAAACCGGTACCCGATTTTGGCGAATAAGGCTGTACTGTATATCCTTTGTATAACCAGCCTTTATTATAAAACTCCTTTAGTATCCACCAAAGGCTTTCAATGTATTCGTTTTTGTAGGTGATGTACGGATCGTTAAGGTCAACCCAGTAACCCATCTTCTCGGTCAGGTCGTTCCATACGTCGGTATAGCGCATTACTTCCTTGCGGCAGGCATCATTATAATCCTTAACGCTTATTTTTTTGCCAATATCGTCTTTGGTTATGCCTAATGCTTTTTCAACGGCCAGCTCAATAGGCAGGCCGTGGGTATCCCAGCCGCCCTTACGCTTTACCTGGAAACCTTTCAGGGTTTTGTAACGGCAAAAAATATCCTTTATTGACCGCGCCATTACGTGGTGAATACCGGGCATACCATTAGCGCTCGGCGGCCCTTCGTAAAACGTATAGGGGTTATTTGCCGGACGGCTGCTGATACTTTTTTCAAATATGTTGTTCTGTTTCCAAAACTCCAGTATTTCTTTGCCTGTTTGCGATAAGTTTAACTGCTTATATTCCTTGTACATCTATATATAATACCTTTTATAACCTCTTTTTTAAGAGGTTGCAAAAATACGGAATTTATAAATGATTTTTTTAATTTAGACGGGTGAAAAATAAAGTAAAGCGTACAGTATTAATGTTATTAGTTGCGGTGATACTGTTTTCGGCATCAATGGTGATTCCCGCGTTACATAATTCAAAATGGAAGGACCTGGTACAGGGCGGCGCCTTAGGTTTAACGCTTGCCGGTATCATCAGCATTGTTACTCTCGTTATTGATTATTTAAGGGAAAGTAAAAGGGGCGCGTAGGTTTGTCTGAACCACGATTTATAAGAATTAACTGGATTTTTCCTCTAATGATATAGAGACACATGTGATGTGCCTTTTTTTTATTTGAAATCTTCTTTATGAATCGTAGTATTCCCTTAATCCCAAAAATCCCGGTTCAGACAATCTTAATATATACTCCTGTTTGCTCCGCCATCAACCTGTATGGTTGTTCCGCTTATATAAGCTGCCTGTTCTGATGCCAGGAAGGCTACACCATGGCTGCCAGCTCTTCGGGTTTGCCAATACGGCCAAGGGGAATGCTTTTGGTTTTCTCTTTTAAAGCTGTTTCCTCATCAACATTTTTGGGGAGGGTATGCTTTATCCTGTCGGTCAGGATGAGGCCGGGAGCTACATTATTTACCGTGATGTTATATGGGCCAAATTCATCGGCCATTAGCTTAGCCATGCCCACAACACCCATGCGCATACTGGTTGACAGCACCGAACCATTAAGTACCGCCTTTACCGAACCACTGATAATATTGATGATACGCCCGCTCCCTGTTTTTTGCATATGGGGCAACACCAGCCTGCTCAAGCGGGCAAAACTAAGCAGGTTTAAATCAAATGCTTTTTGCCATTGCTCGTCGTCAAAATTCTCGAACTTATCAAATGGAGGGCCACCGGCGTTATTGAGCAATATATCTATATGCCCAAAAGCCTCTGCTGATTTTTTGATAAACAATTCGATCTCATCGGCTTTGGATACATCAACAGGTATCGCTATTACATCATTACCCGTAAGCTGGCTGATGTCATTTGCTGTTTTGGCAAGCTCCGTTTCATCGCGTGAGCCGATGATCACTTTAGCGCCTTCAGCGGATAGCGTGGTGGCTATAGCTTTACCTAATCCTTTGCTGGCGGCAAGTACTACCGCTACTTTGTTGGTGAGTTTCAGATCCATGGTAATAATTATTCGGCGTTTATTTAAATTTCTTTTAGACTCACCCCGACATCGCTGCGCTTGTCACCCCTCTCTTTGCCTGCGGCGAAAGGAGGGGATTTTCTTTTATTTTTTCCCTGCCCTCTTTCCAGCGAAGCTGAAGAGAGGGCGGTCCAGCGAAGCGTAGACCGGGTGAGTCAACTATACTCCAGACCATTTCAAAGATTGTGTCTTTTCACGATCTGTTACTCCTTTGAAGAGAGCTGGGGTGAGGCATTAAGCCTCGTCAATATCCGGCCCTTTCAATTTATCACGATCAACGCCGCCTTCCAGGCTCAGCAAAAACGCGGGCAGCAGGGTTAAATTACTGATCATAGCCACTAACAGTGTTATGGATAGTAAGATCCCTAAAGCTACGGTACCACCAAATTTAGATACCGCGAATATACCAAAGCCAAAAAACAGTACCGTTGCAATAAATATCATACTTACTCCGGTTTCGCGAATGGTATCTGATACTATTTGCGATATCCCTTTATTGGTATGCCTCAACTCGTGACGGTAGCGGGTTATAAAATATATGGTTTGGTCAGACGAGATACCCATTGCTATACTGAATATCAGTATGGTTGATGGTTTTAAGGGGATGCCGAAAAAGCCCATGATACCGGCCGTAATGATAAGCGGTATCAGGTTAGGCACCAGCGAAACAGCAATCATTTTCACCCCCCTGAATAATATCCACATAACGCAGGCAATCAGAAAAATAGCCCAGGCCAAACTCTCATATAAATTCTTTAACAGGTAATTAGTCCCCTTTATAAATATAATGCTCGAGCCGGTAAGTTCTACATGAAATTTAGCCGGATTAAAAATTGAATCGATGCGGGGCTGAAGTTCGGCCAGTACGGCATTCATTTTTTTTGACCCTGCATCCACCATTTCAAATGTTACGCGGGTTACACGCCGGGTGCTATCCAAATAGGTATTCAGCGCACCCGAGGAGCTTTTGCCCGAGTTACTGGCGTAGTTGAGGATAAAATTTTGTTCAATGCCATCGGGTAAACGGTAGTATTCAGGGTTGCCGCCGTAAAATGCCTGGGTTGAAAATTTCAATACCTGGATCAAGGAAATTGACCGGCTAAACTGCGGGTACGAAGAAATAAGGGTTTCAAGCTTTTCAACTTTGCGCATAACTGCCTGGTTCATCACACCATTTTTGCGTTTGCTGTCAATACTTACTTCCAAAGGTAGCACCCCGTTAAAGTTTGATTCAAAGAATTTAAGATCTTCCAGCGTATGATTATGCTGCGGCAGATCATCAACCACATAACCATTAATATTGATACGGTAAACACCAACTGCCGAAATGATGAGCAATACCAAGGTGGTGATGTAGATAGTTTTGCGTTTGTTATGCACCAGATTATCTAAACCAATCAACAAGCTCTTCATTAACTTGCCATCTTTAATACCTGCCTGTTTTGCCTTTGGCTGAGGCAAATAACTAAATACAATAGGCACCAATATAAGGCTTAACGCAAATGTTGCCAGTATGCTTAAAGAGGCTACCAAACCAAACTGGGTAAGCAATTCGCTGTTGGTAAAGCACAATACACCAAAGCCAATAGCGGTGGTTATGTTAGCTATAAAGGTGGTTATACCTGCCTTTTCAAGTGCTATTTTCAAGGCGCCCATTTTATCGCCCGATAGTTCAAACTCGTGGTAATATTTATTGAGTATAAAAATAGTGTTGGGGATACCGATAACTACCACCAGCGGCGGGATGATACCGGTAAGGATGGTCATTTCGTAATGCATTAAAACCAGCGTGCCCAAACTCCATACTACCCCAAGCACCACAATAAGCACAGGGAAAATGACTGGAAAAAACGAGCGGAAGAATAGCAGCAGTATTAGTGCAGTAATAAGAATAGAAAGGCTCAGAAACATGGAAAACTCATGCGAAACCAGGTCGCCCACAACAGTGCGTATAAGCGGCAGACCGGAGTAATGTACCTTTATGCCGTGCTTTTGCTCAAACTCATGGCCAAGCTGATCTATTTTTTTAATGATAGGTACCCTGTATGGGGTGTTGATGATCTTATCATCAAAAGTGATAGCCATCAGGGTTGATTTGCCATCGTTGCTCAACACCAGGCCTTTATAAAAAGGAAGCTTTGCCAATTGCTGCTTAACGCTGTCAACCGCCTGTGCCGATGGCAATATGCCACTAACCAGGGGTTTTACTACAAAGCGGTGCTGGGCGGTATCTTTTTCCAGATTGTAAACATTGGCTACAGATACCACTGCCTTGATGCCTTTAACTTTTTTTAACTGAGTGCCTATCTGGTACCAGTCGTTAAATACATCTTTATCAAAGATCTTGTCTGATTTGATACCGATTACCATGGATGAAGCATCCTGGCCAAAGGTTTTTTTGAACTCATTGTACCGTATATAGGCCGAGTCGGTAACGGGCAATACTTTGCCGCCGTTAAAGGTTATCTTTACTTTTGATGCCTCAAACCCCATAAAGGCGCTCAATATTAAAACGCATATAAATACGGTGAGCCTGTTTTTGAGGATAAAAGAAGCAATATATTTCCAGAACATTATAAGTGAATTAAGGGCGCTGCTAAACTACGAATTTTGATCTATGTGCGGATTGCCCGTGTTGACATTGTGACAAAACCATAACTTCAATTGTAATTTTTAATGATGCCAAGTTCAAATAACTGGATTTTAAAAGCTTAATTACGTGTATTTTTGTATATGAAAAGACTGTTTAGAAGTTTTGGCTTTGCGTTTAAAGGAATAAAATACGCCTTTGATACCCAGCCTAATTTCCGGATACATTTAACGGCTGGCTCCATTGCTGTGGCCCTCGGCTTTGTATTGCAAATTTCTGCAGGGGAATGGCTATGGGTAATCCTGTGCATTGCGGCAGTACTCTCGGCCGAACTTTTAAATACAGCTATTGAAACACTGACCGATCTGGTTTCGCCTACTTACAATATCAAAGCCGGCCATGTGAAAGATGTAAGCGCCGGTGCTGTTGTTATAGTTGCTGCATTTGCCCTGCTGGCAGGAGCCATCATATTTGTGCCTAAAATTATTTCATTGTTTTAAACATGCTGCACAAAACAAGGGGTATTGTACTTAAAGCCACTGATTATGGCGAAAGCAGCGTGATAGTGCAGCTGTTTACCGAAAAATTTGGCCTGCAATCATACATCATTAACGGAGCAAAAAAGCCAAAGGCCAAAATAGGCCGCAATATGCTGCAACCGCTGCACCTGCTTGACCTGGTGGTTTATCATAAAAGCACCGGCAGTGTACAGCGCATATCCGAGCTAAAAAACTCGCCGGTATTGCAAACCATCCCTTATGATGTTATTAAAAGCTGTATTGCTATTTTTTTGAACGAAGTGTTATATAAGGCCATCAAGCAACAATCGGCTGATGAAAGTTTATTTGACTTTGTGTTTAGTGCCATAGAGTGGTTGGATCATCAGGCAGGCAATGTATCCAACTTCCATCTCCTGTTCCTGGCTCACCTTACCCGCTATCTTGGCTTTTTCCCCGACAGGTATTTAGCCTCCAATGCCGATTATTTTGATATGAAAAACGGCACCTTCAGCAGGTACAGGCCCGATAGTCTTCTATATCTTTCCCCACCGCACACCCAAAACTTTGGCTTGTTGCTGCAATGCAGTTTTGAAAATATGCAGCAATTAAAGTTCAGCAATGATGAACGCCGTTACCTGATACAAAAAATACTGGAGTACTATGCCCTGCATATTGAGGGCTTCGGCAATATACGCTCGGCAGATGTGCTGGAAGAAGTACTGTCGTGATCTACTGATCCGAATGTTCTAAAACATGTTTCTTAATAAACTCAATGCTTGAATCGGGGAGATCAGTACCTCCGGTTTGAATAACACTACCATCCGGCTGTATCTCCAGTTCCGAGTTGATGTTGTTATCTATAAAAACATGCAACTTGTTCTGCTCTTTTTCTACCCGGCAGGCCAGCTCCCGGCCCGAGTAACTGATATGAAATTCATACTTGCCATCTTTGGCAGCAGGTGAGGTGTCTTTAGGATCGATCATAGCGTGATGTGTTTTAAGGTTAACACCATCTATGAGTGGTTGTTTAATTTTATGGCAAATAAAATAAAGGGCTCAGCTGTTAAAGGGGGAGAAAAAGAGAAAGCTTATGGCTTTCTCTTTTTAGTTGACTGACCTCATTATTTACCATAAAGAACTAATTGGTTAGAACGATAATTAACAATTGTTACAAATATATGCACTATAGGATTAGTAGACTAATTTTTTAATAAAAATTTAACACGTATTTATCTAATAATGTGCGTTATAACTTGCAATTTACATTAGTGCATTAGGTTGTTATATTGGGGGCGAGCATCAGCATATTATCAACTCAATTGTGGTTATCGCCTTACTGTATAATAAAGATGCATATCTTTGCACCGGTTTAATGAAGCCTAACTGGGTAAGCTTTGTTTAACTTAAAACCAATGAGTTATATAAAAAAAGCAGGCATAAAACTTTCAGAACTTTGGCGTTGGATAGCCCGCTACGGCAATACCTTCATCGGTTTGTTCAGTAAAGAAAAAGGCAGGCAGTTTTTAAAGCAACACCTGTTTAACCCTGATCATTCTGCGCAACTCAAGGCTTTATCAATCGGTTTCGGGATATTTATGGGTATAGTACCTATATGGGGCTTTCAATTGTTAGTGGCGTTTTCCCTGGCCATGCTGTTCAGGTTAAATAAAGCATTGGTTATTTTAGCGGCCCACATTAGCTTTGCCCCTATGATACCGGTCATTATTTTTCTGAGCTATAAAGCCGGTGGCTTTTGGGTTGGTGATAAAACTACAGATATGCCTTTTGATGGTAGCCTCTCTCTAAAATCAATAAGCCTTCACCTCGAACAATATTTATACGGCAGCATATCCCTTGCCATTGTTGCAGGTTTGGCATCTGGCTTACTTACCTTTGCGTTGTTTAAAATAGTTAAAAGAAAACCTGTGCCAGCGGTGTGATACTCTAAAAACCTTAGGAGGATGTACTTACTTACTTTATCCCTTCCCTCAAATTTCCGAAGGCGGCATTAAACATTTATATTGGTTCCCGAATAAGCTTGTATTTCCCAAAACCAATTATATATGAGAAAATTTTTAGTCGCAATCCTTTTGCTCAACAGCTTTGCGATCCATGCTCAATCAAACCATAAGGGCATTCTTTTAAACATTAAAAATGCAAACACCAAAACTGTAAAAGATCATTCGGAAGTAAATGCCGCGGATGGCAACAATCCCATTGAACTAACATTTCAAACGCAAACCTGCGTAGGTATAAATCGCGAGGATAATAAATGGTATGTACTTCCCGTAAATGGATTGTCTGAAAAAATTAGCGCGAACACCAATTTGTGGGTTTTGCCTCAGGATGCACTTTCAAAGGATAATTCATATCTGATCAAATTATCAGGCACCGACTCCCTCACAAGTATCACCGAAAATGGCAATTTAAAAGTAAAAGTGTATGCTAAAAGGTTTGAGCTTTATACAGCCGAAGCCCGCCCACATAGCGATTGCTTTAACAACCGTTATACACTCGGCATACAAGGTGGCGATAACCTTGCAAACACTTTAGCAGGCTTTTACTGGGGAACCATGCTGCAATCAGTAATTGAAAAAACCAAAGCAAAAAACTATCCCTACTCAAGCGGATACGTGATCAGCACATTAAACCCGAAGGCTTATGCCGGTTCTTACCCCGATGTAGATCATGAGTTCCAAATAAAAGGACGACTTGCCTTTGCCTCCGACCTTGATATTGATGTGGTGAAACGAATGATTGAACTTCAGTTCAAATTAATGCAGGATGACCCTGAAGGATTATTCCGTGACCCGTGCTCTGTGCAACCCAGTGGTGAGCGGGAATACCATATCCGCCGCAATAGCCAAAATGGTAAGGTGAACGCCAATATGTTTTTGTTAACGGGCAATATGGAAGTTCTTGAAGAATCGTTTCACTATTTTGAAGCTACCAAAGATTCGTCATGGCTCAATAAAAATATTGGGAACCTTGAAAAAGCAGCTGCACTTACCATCGCAAACACCGACCAGTATGGGCGTGTATGGTCAGACGTATATTATGAGGACCAGGTAATGAAAGACGGGCGGGAAACCATGTCGGGTGCATTGGCTGCTTACACTTTTCAATTATTGGCGCAAATGGAAAGCATTTTGAACCGGGGCCAACAATCAGACTATTACACCGGTATCTCCAAAAAAATTGCCCGGCAACTGGTTCAGCCATTACCACAAGGCTTTTGGGACGAAAAGGAACAACGGTTTGTAGATTGGGTAGACAGAAGCGGGGTAAAACATAACCATATACACTTGCTGGCAAACATATTGCCGGTAATGTTTGGCTATACTACAGAAGCGCAAACCAAGGCGGTGGGCAATCTGGTGAATGCAAACCTGGCCGAATTTCAAAGGTTTCCAAGTTTTATTTCGGCAGATGTTGCGGCTTACAATAAATATGAAATTGGTGACGGCGGCCCATATGATCTTTGTGCCGCCGGGCGCTATTGGTGGTGGGATGCCTCATACTGGAAATGGCGAAACAACAATGATATGCTTTATAAACAACTCCAAACTGTTGCCGCTGAAGCCCTGAAAGACTCCTATTACATGGGTGAAAGATATGACATGAACCATGTATATTATGTGGATAACAAAGACTGGCACGGTGCCGATATGTATTATGAATATCCATGTGTTTATACCTCTGTACTTATAGATAATTTTTTAGGTATCCAACATGCATTAAATGCCGATTTACGTATCAAACCAAACCTAAACGGTTATGGAACAATAGAGTTTACTAATCCGCAATACAATATTCGTTATACAATTACATCAAAAGGTTTCAAGCTAAAGAATTTATCAAACAAGCCGCGTCGTTTTGCTGTCGACCTGTCTGCTGTTTTTAAAGAAAAGCGATTTAAGCTTGTTACCCCGTCAAAAAAGGAAACTACCGATTCAAATACAGTGATCATGCTATCAGGAAAAGAAGAGGCGAATTGGATAGTAAGCAATGAATAAACGATTTTAATATAGCTACATTCACGCATATATGGCGGTTAATTCACGAATTAACCGCCATTTCTTTTAGTTGTAATTAAAATTAAGTTTTGGCTAAAATCTAAGTTCATTACCCGCCTCAGAGATTGACATATCATAGTATCCGGAATGGAATATATTGCCATCATTTATATTCAGGAACTTCAATTGGATTCCCGGCTTTTTGGTGCTTATTCTTTCTCCTTTTTACACTATAAACCCGAGTTAGTTTCACTCCCCGTCTATTTATTTTTGCGCCTAAAAAAATTGAAAATTATTGACACTTTGATTGTAACGAATGTGATACATTATACGTAATCTTGTAATAGATTTATTACAATCCTGATTAATATTAAGAAATAAGCCCATAAGGCATTGCTTTAATGACTAATACTATTGATTTGCCTGAAAAACGCGGTATTTTTTCAAAATACCTGGGCGTTGCGCAAAAACTGTCAACCGGAAAATATTCAATGCTCGTGATATGGGCTATCATGGCGGTATTTATAACCAACGGCAGGCTAAACGCAAACGCTATTAATAATTACCTCATATTTAAATACGCGTTTATAAACGCAGTAAACCATACAGATCTGTACGCAGCATCTACATTTTATGGAGACACTAATCATTATGGCCCGCTGTTCAGTTTAATAATGGCTCCCTTCGCCATTATGAGCGATGTGATACAATTATATGCCTGGCAAATTTTCAACGTATTTCTTTTGTTTTTTGCCATACATCAATTACCGCTTTCTACATTAAATAAAAACATCATTTGCTTTGTATGCACGCAGGAACTTTATACCTCGCTCATTGAGTTTCAAACCAATGGGGCTGTTGCAGCGCTTATTATTTTAAGCTGGGTATTTATCCAAAACCGAAGTGACTTTTGGGCGGCATTTTGTATTATAGTTGGCCTATACGTTAAACTATACGGAATTGTAGGGATAGTATTTTTCCTTTTTTCCGAACAGAAGCTGAAGTTTATCGGAAGCCTTTTGTTTTGGGCGGTAATACTTTTTGTATTGCCAATGATCTTCTTTTCGCCGCAGTTTATCATTAACTCCTATGGGGGATGGTATCACTCCCTGGTACAAAAAAATCAATTAAATGTATTGAGCCAATACCAGGACGTATCTGTAGCAGGGATGATACGGCGAATATTTAATAATGATGGCTTACCATCATTACCTTTTATTGCCGGCGGTATGTTGCTGTTGGCGTTACCCTTTTTACGTATCAGCAGATATAGCGAACAATCGTTCCGTTTTCTGGCATTATCGTCAATACTGATGTTTACCGTATTGTTCAGTTCAGGGTCAGAACTTGTTACTTACATCATTGCGTTTGCAGGTGTGGGCATCTGGTATATGTCGATTGAACAACCTGTAAACAAATTAGAAATAGGCTTATTGTTGTTTGCCATTTATTTTGGCAGCCTTTTCGCAACCGATCTTTTTCCTAAATCATGGCGGGTAAATATTATTAAACCCTATAGGTTAAAGGTTTTACCATACCTGCTGGTTTGGCTTGCAGTGATCTATCAAATGCTCTTTAAACGAAATACACCAACTCCTTATTCACAATTAAATTAAGCTATTATTAGCAGGTTATGGTATCTGTAATTGATTACAATTATTCGAGGGAAAATCCGTCGAGAAAAATATCGGTAGTGATTCCTGTATACAATGAATCAACCAATATTCTGAAAGTCATCGAACGGTTAGACAAAGTTTTTATGCGGCTCAACTATCATCATGAATATATTTTTGTGGATGATGGTAGTGTTGACACAACAGCCGACGTGCTTAAAAGCATGCATGAACTTAACGGCAACATCCATTACATTGAACTAAGTAAAAACTTTGGGCATCAGAATGCCTTAAAGGCCGGGATGGATATGGCCAGCGGGGATTGCATTATTTCGATGGATGGTGACCTGCAACACCCTCCCGAATTACTGCCGCTATTCATATCAAAATGGGAAGAAGGGCACGAAATTGTATACAGCCGTCGCCGGGCCAGCGAAGGTAATTCAGCTTATAAAAAATTCACATCCAACTTATTCTATAACCTGCTCAACAAGGTATCTGAAGTAAAGCTGGAACAAGGCACGGCCGACTTTCGCCTTATTGACCGTAAGGTTGCCGATATCTTATTGCAGTTCAACGAAATTGAGCCCTTTTTGCGTGGAATTGTGAAATGGGTAGGCTTTTCGCAATATGCTATTGATTACGATGCCGAACAGCGTTTTTCCGATAAAAGTAAATACTCACTGAAAAAGATGTTCAGGCTGGCCATGCAGGGCATCACCTCATTTAGCATCAGACCCTTGTATACCGCAGTGTTTATCGGATTTAGTATTTCCTTTTTGTCCCTGTTATACTTTCCTTATGTAATTTACAGCCTGATGGCCGGTAAAGCTATTGCCGGCTGGGCGTCAATCATCACCACCATTGTGTTTTTTGGCGGCTTGCAGATCACGCTTATGGGAGTGATAGGCATATATGTAGGCAAAATATTCCTGCAAACTAAATTAAGACCTAATTATATCATCAGAAATACCAGTTTAGATAAGCGCTATGATCTTGCTAAGTTTTGATATAGAGGAATTTGACATGCCTTTTGAATACGGTCGAACTATCTCGTTTGATGATCAGATGGCAATATCTACCCAAGGCACCCGGGAGATATTGAGTATATTGAAAAAGCACAATGTAAAAGCGACCTTTTTTTGCACAGCAACATTTGCGTTGGCGGCTCCACAGTTAATAAAAAATATAATTGAGGCAGGGCATGAAGTGGCTTCGCATGGTTATTTTCATTCAGAATTTGAGACAAGTCATCTGGCCCTATCCAAACAAGTACTTGAGCAACTTACCTGCGAGCCTGTAAATGGCTTCAGGATGGCGCGTATGATGCCTGTTGACGAAGAAGAGGTGTACAAAGCCGGCTATGTTTACAACAGTTCTATTAACCCCACATACTTACCCGGGCGGTACAACAATCTGAAAAAGCCGCGCACCTGTTTTCTGGAAAAGAGTGTAATTCAATTACCGGCATCGGTAAGTCCGCTGTTGCGTATCCCTTTATTCTGGCTCTCATTCCATAATTTTCCACTATGGCTTTATAGGTTGTTGTGCAATAAAACCTATCGGCGCGATGGCTATTTAAACATCTACTTTCATCCCTGGGAGTTTACCGATTTGCAGGATAAAACACGTTTTGGCTTTCCGGGCTACGTGTCAAAAAACAGCGGCAAGCAAATGAGCGAACGTATGCATCAACTTATAGCGGGTTTTAAGCAACAAGGACTATCATTTACAACGATCACAAAATTTTTAGCTCATAAGCAGATCATAGCACCCGTACAACCCGTTTTGGATAAAGTGCACTGATAATAATTTGTAGATAAAACTAAATTGACACAATTTGAGTAAACCTTAAGTTTACATTAGTTTTATTTGGAAGAGAAAATAATAAATAGTTGCTCTATGAGTAAGCTAAACAAAAAACCTTATTCCAACAAAAAGCCCCTCAGAACTTAATCTGAAGGGCTTCATTTGGTGGAAGAGAGCAGATTTGATCATGTAAACTCCTTCATTCGATTTCCCCTTCATTCGATTTGCCAACTGATATGCGAAATTATCCACTTACCATTCTTTTTAACAAACTTGCAATTGTAATCTATTCGCTGATTTATGCTATAAAGAGAAACTAATGCCGAATCGTTACTATTTATAGAAAACTTAGACACAACATACCTCAAAGGTTTATCAGTTATTTTTGCCTTGGGTATTAGAGATTCATTTGAGTTCTTGGTTTCCTCAATATATCTAATTTTCAACCTATTCACTTCCCCCGGCCAGGATTTATTATAATATTTAAACCTGTGCGATTTAATTACATAAATTGTATTAACGTTTTTTGGAATCCCATCCATTACTTTGTCAGAGTTAAATAGGCTCTTTAAAATTTGCGCTGAATCTAAACTTTCATGCTTATTACCTGTGCCCGCACATCCGCATAAATATAAACTACAGATAAAATTTATAAGTATAGTTTTCACCATTAATTAAGTTATATAGATAGTAATCATGCCATGCTGTTTAAGAAAACAAACTATAGCTTGTTTAAGCTAAACAAAAAACTTTATTACAACAAAAAACCCCTCAGAACTTAATCTGAAGGGCTTCGTTTGGTGGGAGTTACTGTCCCCGAACCTTGTAATATTATAGACTGATCTACAATTAGTTATCGACCGCTCAATTTAACTGGTACTCACTTTGGTACACTGCCTGATGACATCCCAAAATTAAGTATTTTTCACAACAACGGAAATATCTCAACCCATTTCGATTTCCAACCCTCTTGGTCAATTTAATCGATATTGTAGCAGTTGTAGAAATAGACTACCACTCAACCTTCAGACCAATTGATTTGTAAAGAGCGACTTTCTCGTCTTTGCTTATCAGAATAAAATCTTTTAAAATAGCCTGGCGAATCAGCATTCTGTCGAATGGATCGCGGTGCCAGGCCGCCTCCACTTTATGATAAGTTGCGGACTCTTCCGAAAATAATGGTAACAGTTCAAATCCTGTTTGCTCTGCAAGCCTGGGCAGCTCATCGGGTGACACGCCATTAAGATCAAGCTTTCCGAGACCAAATTTCAAGGATATCTCCCAAAAAGTGACAGCGCTGATAAATACGTTATTACCTGAGTTTTCCAGTATCTTCCTTACTTTTTTAGTTAATTTATTGGGCGCTAACAAAGACCAGAGGAAGACGTGGGAATCGAGAATATAATTCATCCTAAAAAATCTTCTTCAGTCATCTGGTAGTCCGATTTGAAAGTAGCCTTAGCCTTTCCTTCCAATATTCCCAGTTTGCGTTTCGGTTTAACTATTTGCGCTTCCGGTAGGAAATAACCAACAATTTCTTTTTTGCGCCCATAAGTGACGGCAAAGCTAGCCCCGGCCTTAACCTGGTCAACTACATCCGAGAAATGGCTTTTGAATTCGCCAACGGTCATCGTCTTCATGCTTTTTACTTTTAGCAAAAATAATCAATTCATGACAACTTGTCAAGCAAAGGTTGCTTTTGATGCTAATATTTCAAATATTGCGTGATATGATTCAGCTTGGACGGGACTCGAACCACTCCTATAAGGGATTAATTTTCAATCGATTATATACCGCAAAAATCAGAAGGCACTAATTGGCCACCGTATTAATTGCGTCGTTTTAAAGTACTATCGTTATACAAATATAATAACTTTTGCATCTAAGCGATGGCACCAATCTTTAAAAACTTCTTTGTGTTGTGCTTTTTACGAATTATTTGCAAGTTTCTTCAACGGATCATTTTAAAGTTTCACATTCGTGAAAACCGTCACAAACCCTTTGGTAGCAGCGTTCCTACCAATGAGAAAATTTAACACTTTTGCGAAGTTTTCGAGCTCTCTCATTTCAAGATAATCAGTATCAAAATCTTGTCCTACCTGATTTGTTGGCAAGTATAGCTTGAGACTATCTACTATAGTGCTTAAAGTTGAAGGTATGTCAGACAATTGAATTTCAACAGGGTTGTCTTGATTGGCGTCTGGTGGGTCAACTTTAAAGTGAAAGGGATAGCCACGCGTACCTTGACTTACTGTGTTGTTCGTTGTGGAAGCTTTGCTAAGCTTATGCTTTTTATTATATAGTGTTGTAAAATTTGAAACGCCATTATCATCAAGGCGCTCAGGAATTATTACATTTATCTTAAAGCATTTTACACTTAGCTTCTTTCCTTCAATTTCTATAACACCAGAATTGTGAAGCTCCTCGCATACACGTTTTAGAAAACTGTTATAATAACCTATAGCTAGCGCTGTAGATGGTAGCAAACCAAGTTGAGCCATTTCCCCGACCTTAGCAATTTGCGATTTTATATTTTCTACTATCTTGTCCAGCGAATTATACTGGCCTGGGTTTCTGGTAAATTTAGCTACGGTGATGCCATCCAGGTCTGACGGTAAATCGGCATCTTCTTCAGCTATTAGATAGCATTTTTCTGAACCTGCAGAACCTAAAAATAATCCGAACTCAAAAACGACGTTATCGCGGGGTTTAGTTAAAGACTCGCCGCGCTGCTTGGTTAAATCATCTTTGGTGGCTAATAGAATAGAGAAATCTGCCAACTTTGTTTGCTTGATGAGCGAGTCAAGCCCGCTTTTATTCAATCCAAAAGCGTCAGTCCAGGGAATACATTCAACGGAATCACCTAAGAGGGTAATAATCTCATTTAAAGTAGTAAGCTGCTCGGATGATGATCCGATAAAAATTCGTTTCTTCATAATACTATACGGGAGTTTTTGAGATCAGTTAAAATAGAATCTATTTCAGTCATGAGGTTGCGCAAGCTTTGTAACTTCTCCGGTTTGCCAAAGAAAATATATTCTCTCCCATCTACAGATTTCAAAGCATATGCAGCATTGATATTATCAGCAAGTCGCTTCAGTTGCGCATAAAGAATAGGTACAAGTTGATAGAACGCGGCTGTTTGATACCTTGATACTTGTATATCATAGCAAATTGCATTAATATCAAAGCTTGTAAGGTCAATGGTCAAGTCAGACTTTGCTTTCAGATTTTTTAGAAAACGTATCATTTTCTTTAATCGGCCTGCAGTCAAAGCGCTCCTTTCATTAATTCGCTCAATGCTTATAGATGGATAATCTACCTTACCCTTGGCGTGTTCATGTTTATTATAAACCTGTATTCCGCGATAAGCACCTTTATTATTTACTATTGATAGCACATCATCGTACCAATTGGCAATTACAATATCTACCTCCCTCTTCAAATCCTTGTTCTCAATCTTAATGGATTTAGGTTTGTTGATATCGCAAACCAGATATTTGCTTTGAAGAGTTACTTCACTGTCGAGTCTTAGCTTTCTTAAATCGTCTAAAGCGTTTCCTGCATAGTTAGTTAACTCTGTCTCATAGCGAAGTTTTTGCAACTGTGTAGTTTGATAACCGGAGGTATATCCTTCATTTAGAATCTGCCTTACACCTGCACTATCCCAACTATAAAATTTGTTCGAAATAACTAATAAGTCTATATCGCTGTATCCTTTAATGTGAGTATCAGTCAATACAGAACCTTGATATTGAAAATCGGCATCTAAAATGCCACCATTTTTTAAATGCGTTTTCACCCTTTCACCAGCTTCTTTGCTTCGCTGTGTATAAGCTGGCTCAACACCGTTCATTGCATATCGAACATATTCCAAAACGTCTGCATAGCTGATACTCGAAAGCTCTTCGTTGATGGATTTCTCAAATATTAAATTTTCAGGATCAAGCCTGCTTCTTAACTGTCGGGTAAGTTGTCTGTAATCTTGCATTGTGAATCTCCTTTTGATTGAATTCGTTCCTTTATAAAATCAAAGGTGAGAAGTACTTGTGCAATGTATCTGCACAGGAATTTTGTATTTTTAAAGGCCCAACACTATCACAAATTGAAGCTATGGCAGTTAATAAAGCAGCACTTATAAGGTATAAAATCTTAGATCGATGTTTCCGCAATCCAGGTAAAAAATATTTTATAGAGGATTTAATTGAAGAATGTAATAAGCAACTTTTTGAAATAGATCCCAACTCAAAAGGCATTCAACGTAGGCAGATTCTTTACGATATTCAATACATGGAAAGTGCAGAAGGCTGGTCTGCAGAGATAGATCGCATACCTTTTGGAAAGAAAAAGCATTTCAGGTATCGTGATATCAATTTTTCGATCGATAATCAGCCATTAAATTCCGCTGAGATAGAACAACTTAGTGCTGCTGCCGAAATTCTATCGCGATTTAAAGGTTTACCGCAGTTTGAGTGGGTAAATGAGTTCGCTCCCAAATTAGAGCAATCTTTAACAGTTGAATCGGACAATCCAATAATTGGACTGGACGGTAATGAATATTTAAAAGGAGTAGAACATATCAGTCCTCTATTCCATGCTGTACTAAACAAGAAGGTTGTTAGAATCAGTTACCAATCTTACAAAAGTTTGGCGCCAGGCGAATTTATTATCCATCCTTATCATTTAAAGCAATACAATAACAGATGGTTCTTATTTGGGCTTAACGAAAAACTTAAAAAACTAACTAACCTAGCGCTTGACCGGATAGTATCCATAGCAACTTGCGACGTGCCGTATCATGATAACGACAAATATAATTTCAACGAATATTTTGAAGATATTATTGGTGTAACGAGGCCGGATGAAGGTGTAATTGAAAAGATACTTTTAGAGTTTAATGAATCAACTTTACCCTATGTATTATCTAAACCACTGCATGGGTCGCAAAAGACAATTAAGACGGAAGAACGAACATTAATATCTATCGAGGTGATGTGTAATTTCGAGTTAGAAAGCTTGCTTCTGTCATTTGGAGATAGGGTTAAGGTTATTTCGCCACTGCACTTACAAGACAAAATAAATCAACGGCTACAACAAGCTGCAACGAAATATAAAGATTAAATTTGGACCGATTTTATATTTAAACTAAATGCTTAACCAATCTCTACGATCACAAATAGACAAGATATGGACCACCTTTTGGTCGGGTGGTATATCCAACCCTTTGACAGTAATTGAGCAGATTACCTACCTGCTGTTCATCCGTCGGTTGGACGAATTGCAGACCTTAAAGGAACGTAAGGCTACCTTATTAGGGACATCTGTGGAAGACCCGATATATCAGATCGATGATCAGCCATTACGCTGGGGTGTATTTAAGGACATGGACGCCGAATCTATGTTCGAGCTTTTTAGAAAGGTTGACGGCGTCTTCGACTTTATGAAGAATAAGGGCGCATCTAAAGATTCGTCTTTCAATAAGTACATGAAGGGTGCTACCTTTATGATACCTACGCCTCGTTTGCTACAACTGGTAGTAGATTTGCTTTCGGCGGTGGACATGAACGACCGGGATACCAAAGGTGATGTATACGAGTATCTGCTTAGTAAAATAGCCAGCGCAGGCACTAACGGACAATTCCGTACGCCAAGGCATATTATTCGCATGATGGTGGAGATGACCAATCCCGGCCCCGAAGATGTGATTTGCGATCCTTCTGCGGGTACCTCCGGATTTTTGGTAAAGGCTGCTGAATATATATTGGAAAAGCATCCCAACCTTTTAACGAATGCGGAAATGCGCAAGCATTACGAGAATGACATGTTTATGGGTATGGAGTTCGATGCTACCATGATCCGCATTGGCGCTATGAACCTCCTCTTGCATGGTATTGAAAATCCGCAATTGGTGGACGTGGATGCATTGAGCGAGGCCAACAGCAGCTTCAGGAACAAGGCAACTTTAATACTGGCCAATCCGCCATTCAAAGGATCGTTAGATCATGATTCGGTTGACGGCAGCTTGAGCAGCGTTGTGAAAACTACCAAAACTGAATTGCTGTTCCTGGCCTTGATACTCCGGGGACTTAAAGTTGGCGGTCGTGCAGCGGTCATCGTGCCTGATGGCGTGCTTTTCGGTTCGTCGAATGCCCACAAGCAGATACGTAAAGAAATACTGGACAACAACCAGCTTACCGGGGTGATCAGTATGCCGAGTGGAGTGTTTAAGCCCTATGCAGGAGTAAGCACGGCCGTGTTATTTTTCACCAAAACCGGTGCAGGCGGCACGGACAAAGTTTGGTTTTATGATATGAAGGCTGACGGGCTAAGTCTTGATGATAAGCGCCAGCCTGTTGCCGAGAATAATATACCGGATATTATTGCCCGCTGGAACAACCGCCATGCAGAATCTAACCGCCTACGTACCGAACAAAGCTTTTTTGTGCCTCATGCCGAAATACATGCTGCCGGGTACGACCTGAGCATTAACCGTTACAAAGAGGTGGAGCACGAAGAGAAAATCTATGATGTTCCGGAAGTGATAATTGAGCGAATTACTGAACTGGATAAAGAACGTAGCGAAATGATGACCGAATTAAAAGCCTTACTTCAACAGCAAAATGCCACAGTATAATTCTTACACCAGACTTGCTGAGAATCGGCTTAAGATATACAACCTTATTAAAATAATACCGATAATTAACAGAGTGAACAACGGATTGAAGCAGTATAAATAGAAGAAATGAGTATTGTCAAAATACATGATGTCGCTAAACAAATAAGAGGAGTATCATACAAGCCATCCGACGTTTCGGATACTTTATCGAAAGACTATTTAACAATATTGCGTGCCAACAACATTACTGAATATGGTATCAAGTTAGATGATTTAGTATATGTTAGCCGGAAATGCATTTCTGAAAAGCAGTTATTAAAGAAAGGTGATATTCTAATTGCCGCTAGTAGTGGAAGTAAGCATATTGTTGGTCGCGCAATTTCAATTGAGAACGATATTGAGGCATCATTTGGCGCATTTTGCAAAGTAGTAAGACCCAATGAGAGAATTGACCATGGATATTTAGCTAATTACTTCCGGTCGTCATCTTATAGACGCACAATTTCTCATCTATCAGCTGGTGCAAATATCAATAATATACGGAATGAAGATATTGATAACTTAGTAATTCCCCTACCACCCCTCACCACCCAAAAACGCATCGCCGAAATATTAGACAAAGCTGACGCCTTGCGCAAAAAAAACCAGCAACTGCTAAAGCACTACGACGACCTTGCCCAAAGCTTGTTCATTGATATGTTTGGCGATCCTTTGCGAAATGAGAAAGGATGGAATACTGAGACATTAGGAAATTTGATCTTTGATGGGCCACAAAATGGACTTTATAAAAGTGCAAACGACTATGGATCAGGGATACCCATCCTGCGAATAGATTCGTTTTATGATGGTGTTGTGTATAATGTTGATAAATTGAAAAGAGTCAACGCAACAGAGAAAGAAGTAAAACTGTTTCAAATCTATGAGGGTGATATAGTCATTAATCGTGTAAACAGTAGAAGTCATTTAGGAAAATGTGCATTAATTCCCAAACTTCAGGAACCTACACTGTTCGAATCAAATATGATGAGGTTAGAAATTGATAAAAGCATTGTCAATCCAGTATTTTTAACACGTATACTTATACAACCCTTTATGAAGGCTCAAATATTGGGACGAGCGAAAGATTCAATAAATCAATCGAGCATAAATCAACAAGATGTAAAATCCTTTTGGGCTCCCGTTCCTCCAATCCAGCTTCAAAACGATTTTGCTCAAACATTTCAGAACATAGAACAGCAAAAGCAAAAAGTAAAGGCCCAAATGCAGGAGTCAGAACATTTATTCCAGGCGCTACTGCAACAGGCGTTCAATGGCGGTTTAAATTAATTTTTTATATTAGCCTATAAAACCAGGGCTTTTTCACAATGCAGCAAGAGGGTAACTTTTATTTTTTAACAGATAGGTTCGGGGCTTTTTACAAAGCTGCTCGGAAGGCCGAAACCTTTTTGCAGCAGGATGAAGAAGCCTGCGCTATTTTTTGCCGTAAAGCATTGGAAGAAATGGTGATCTGGATGTTCGACCAAGATCGCCAGCTCGAAACCATTCATCCTGACGAAGATGCTACACTGAATATCCTGATGCACAAGCCCGGCTTTATACGCTTGGTTGGCCAAAGCTTATTTACGGATGTCAATATCATTCGTAAAACAGGTAACCTGGCCGTGCACGTAGACAATAAGCGAAAGGTAACTACCAAGGATGCGTATACTTGCCTGCTTAACCTGCATGCCTTTGCGCAATGGCTGGCCAGCTATTACGGCGATACGGTTTACCGCGAGCCGTTCCGTACCTCAAAAATTCAGGAAGAGGTTGCACTAACAGCACCAATCCAAGAGTTAGCCCAAATTCCGCTTGCCGAGGCAAACGTTACTGAAACACCGGAAGGTGTTGTTTATCATTCGCCGTCAGAAAAGCTTACCCGCGAGCTTTACATTGACATATTGCTTAAAGAAGCCGGGTGGACAGTTGGCGATAGCAGCACCATTGCTGAGTATAATTTAAAATACAGCGCCAATGGCTCTGATAAGGCCGATTATGTACTGTTAGGCAGCGATGGCAAACCGCTTGCCGTGGTAGAAGCTAAAAAGACCTCTGTCGACGGCAAAGACCAAGGGTTGGGCCAAGGCAAACGCTACGCCGACGCGCTGCAAAGAGAATTTGGAAAACGCCCCGTTATTTTTGTGAGTAACGGGTTTGAGCATTACATATGGGATGATACCAATTACCCGTACCGGCAGATACAAGGATTTTACAGTAAAGAAGATCTGGAGAAGCTGATCAACCGCCGCATTACCGCGAAGCCGCTAAGCACTCAAGCTGTCAATACCGATATTGCAGGCAGGCACTACCAGATAGAAGCCATACAACGCGCAAAAGAGTCGTTAGAAGCCCATAAGCGCGATTTGCTATTTATTATGGCGACAGGCAGCGGTAAAACCCGTACGGCTGCCGCACTCGTCGATGTACTTATCAAAAGCGGCAGGGTAAAACGGGTGCTCTTTCTTGCCGACCGCACACCTCTGGTAAGCCAAGCAAAAAACAACTTTAATGCATATCTACCGCAGTTGACATCTGTTAACCTTTCAAAGGAAAAAGCTTTTGATCAGGTTAGGATGGTTTTTTCCACCTATCAAACAATGATCAATCAGATTGATGAGCAGTTCGAGGGGGATCGTCGATTATTTACAGTCGGGTACTTTGATCTGGTCATTTTTGACGAGGTACACCGTTCTATCTACCAAAAGTATAAAGCTATATTTAACTACTTTGATGCTATCCGGTTGGGGTTAACAGCCACGCCAAAAGCTGAAACACAAAAAGACACCTATGAACTGTTTCATTGCGAAACAGGTGTACCGACATTCTCCTATGAGTTGAACCAGGCAGTAAGCGATCAATTTTTGAGGCCGCCGCTGGCGATGAAAGTGCCGCTTAAGTTCCCAAGGCAAGGCATCAAATACGCAGAATTATCTGACGAGGACAAACAACGATACGAGGATACATTTGCGGAGAACAGCGAATATGTTCCTGATCAAATTGACTCGGCTGCCTTAAACGAATGGTTGTTTAATGCAAACACAGTCAACAAAGTGTTGCAGCTTTTAATGGATAATGGTTTAAAAGTTAATAATGGCGACACGATAGGTAAAACCATCATCTTCGCTAAAAACCAGAATCATGCAAAATTTATCGAAGCTTGTTTTAACCAAATGTACCCGATGCTTAAAGGGCACTTTTTAGAAGTAGTTACTTATGCATCTGATAAACCTGAAAATACAATTGACCTGTTTAAGCAAGCCGATAAGCTGCCACAGATAGTAGTATCTGTGGACATGCTGGATACCGGTATTGACGTTCCGGAAATATTAAATCTCATTTTCTTTAAAGAGGTAAAGTCAAGTGCAAAATACTGGCAAATGGTTGGTAGAGGTACGCGCTTATGCCCAGACGTGTTTGGGCCGGGCGTAGACAAAGAGATCTTTTACCTATTTGACTATTGCGGCAACATTGAGTTTTTTGGCGATAATCCCAACGGTGTTGAACCAAGCGCTTCCATGTCACTCACACAGCGCATCTTTCTGTTGAAGGTTAAGCTGGCTGTTACTTTAGAATCGCTTGTAGAGGATGACGAATTGTGTGAGTACCGTGCACAATTACTAAATGAGCTGTGTTCGGATGTCTCAGCGCTTAACCGCGATAGTTTCGTTAACCGTCCGCATTTACGCCTCATAGAGCAATTCTCCAATCGTGATTATTGGAACAGTCTGACTGAAGAAAAGGTGCGTGATCTACAAAGAAATCTTGCACCGCTTGTAATGTCTGCCGACACGGATTTTGATGCCCGTAAATTCGACTCTGTAAGTTATAGGCTTACAGACGCATACCTTAGAGAGGATAAACAACTGGCAAGTTTTATAAGGCTGGTAAAAAACTTAGCCGTTGAACTTTTAAAGCAAACGACTATTCCCCAAGTAGCTGCGAAAAAGGAAGTCCTGCAGTCACTGCTTAACGAAACCTACTGGCAAAATATAACAGTAAAAGGGCTTGAAAGCTTAAGGGAGGATATCCGTTCTCTTATGAAGTTCATTGAAAAGCAGAATCAACCCAAAGTATATACCGATTTTGAGGATGAACTGACCGGCGAAATCGAAGTAGTCGATATTATTGGCCCCTTAGCAGGACTGGCAAGATATAACGATCGGGTGGCTTCTTTTATCAGAAAACATGCTAATTATATCGCTATCAACAAGATCAAGCATAACGAGCCCATTTCTACCGAGGAACTTGAGCAGGTTAAAAACCTGCTATTTACTGAAGATCCTGATGCCGCACAGCATTTAGAAGAAGTATTAAGCGGTAAGCATTTTATCCAGTTTGTTCGTTCCATCATTGGTTTGGATATACAAGCAGCAAAAGCTCTTTTTGCAGAATTCATAAACCGAGAAGGAATATCAGCCGAGCAGATTACCTTCATCGACACGTTGATCAACTACCTTTCTATTAACGGCACTATAGATAGGGCTATGCTTTTTGATAGGCCGTTCACCGACATTAATCACCAGGGGATACTTGGCATCTTTAAGGACGATGATGCTTTGAAAATTATTGGCATAATCGATGATTTGAATGGCAAATCAAACTTTGCGTAGTTAACTTTGATCAATAAAGTTCTGTGCAGATACACTGCACAGATGAGAATAATCTTTGCATCAATGACGTTACACGAGGCTATACAAGAGCTATTGATTTTTTCAGAAGGTCCGCAATCGAGTCTAGAAATTGCTGAAAAAATTAATTCCCTTCAAATTTATAGAAGAAAGGATGGCCAGCCTGTTAGTGCTACTCAGATAGCAGCTAGAGTAAACCAGTATTCACAGTTATTCCACATCAGTCCTGAAGGAAATATTTCGTTGGTGAATAAAGATATTATAAAATTCAAAAACGAATATTACCACATCTTAAATGAACTAAGAGATGATAAGTCCGGCTATTTTGAATACAAACTTCTTGCTGTAATCGCGTTATTTATTGGATGGCGAGATAACGACCCAACGTTACATTTCATTACTCCAGATTTAGATAATATTCGAAAACTTATAAGGACGAACCTTGATTTTTTGCCAACAAACGGCCAGGAAGAAGTCTATAGTCTCATCCGGAGAGCTAATGATAAGCGCTTCCATTGGTTTTGGAATTCCTTGTTCAGATTCGGTTCTTTTACAAAGCCACCATTGCGTGATTTTAGTAAATTCTTTAATGATATTGTAAATGAGTTTACTAATGCAGACAGCCTGCATAACGGTGAGTACTCATCCCCGCAATTTCTTTCCACCTTCATGGGTTCAATATTCTCGGTGCCGGAAAAAGGAACAATCGTTGACCCGTTTGCCGGTACGGCAAGTTCTTTGCTTCAAGCATATAAACACAATTATAAATTTTTGCCAAAGCTTATCGCAAATGACATTTCTCTTTCTGCCAGTATAATAGGTGCATTGAATATATATGTTAGCGGATATCATCAGGTGGAATATTTTGTTAATGACTTTTTTGAAAGTCCACTAGGCGAGAAATCTGCAGATCTAGTAGTTACAGTACCACCTTTCGGATTAAGACAAAAAAAATATCTATATGAACTTAAAGGTGTCTACCCCGGATTATTCAGCAATTATCAATGGAACTCATTTGATGGATCGATTGATACGACTGCTGCTGGAATATTGTCCACTGTTTCTTTGTTAAAGGATGGTGGCAAAGCGGTCATTGTTGTTCCGGATGGCGTTCTTTTTAGCGCAAAACGTGATTTCTTATTTTTAAGGCAAGTGCTTATTCACGCCAATTTATTAAAGGGTATTATCTCTTTACCAAGTGCAACCTTCCGTCCTTATTTTTCCGTTTCTACCTCACTATTAATTATCGAGAAAAACACAACTCGTAAGGGCGGAATATTTCTTTTTGATAGTTCTAAACTTACTGTTGATGCATTCGAAGCAAAGTCAATTGAAATAATAAATGCC
Source organism: Mucilaginibacter aquaedulcis (assembly GCF_030409325.1). GTDB lineage: Bacteria > Bacteroidota > Bacteroidia > Sphingobacteriales > Sphingobacteriaceae > Mucilaginibacter > Mucilaginibacter aquaedulcis. The sequence goes on along the minus strand of NZ_JAUFPR010000004.1, from coordinate 1,028,519 downwards.
TATCATAATGAGCTTCGTATAGAAAGTAGCACGTTTGTTAATCCAGACGAAATTCCGTTTAAAAATTATGATCTAAGCCCTAAGCGCTATCTTCTTGAATTGCCAATTGGCGGCAACTACGTTCCTCTTCAAAGTTTATGTGAGATTATTTACACCGGAATGGGGGTAAATAAAAGTAATATCAATAAAGATCACGGTGTACCTTATTTGCAATTAGGTGATTTAACAGAAACAACAGGACTAAATGAGGTTGATAATTCTAAGGCAGAATACTTTATCAGTGATGAAGAACTATTGACGAAAAACCCTAGATATATTCCTAACAAAGCGGTTTTGATAGCAAAGGTCGGCAGTAAACTTAAACCGTCTTTGTACAGATATGATGGCCCTGCATTATGTAACCCGAATATCATAGTTGTAAAAACTTTAGAAGGTCAATTACTGCCTGAATATTTAATTACACAACTTCAAAGTGATTACGTCCTTAAACAGATTGACGCCATAAGACATAATATTGGTGTCCCGCATTTTAGTAAGGCAGACTTCACCAACATTCATATTAAAGCACTTCCCATTGAGGATCAACGAAACTTTATTGCTTCATACTATGGAAAAAAGTTAGAAGAAGTAAAAAATACAGTTGATCTACAGCGGGAGGATGATCTTTACAACATTATAGCAAGTTTGAAACATGAGTTGAAACAACCTGTCTCTTCACTAGGGATGGACATTTCGACTCTTAATGATTTTTTTGAACGAAAAATTGAATCAGGTGACCCATTGTCTTGGAATGAGCATGTAGTTCCATTACTTCCAGGGCAAAATCCAGATGAAGAAAAGCACTTGCTATTTAGGAATGTCATGAATCGAATGGTGTCAGCAATTAAGGATGCGCAAACCACCCTTACAAAAGCAGAGGAAATTCTTAATATAGGCGGAGGAGTATTTGCTCCTGAAAAAATACCGTTAAAACAATACCTGAACCAAGTGATAAAGCCTTTATTTGCAAATACTAATTGTACTATTTCTATACAGGGCGATGAACGTGAAATAATGGCTGATAAATATCAGATGGAGGTGCTTTTTAAAAGACTAATTGAGAATGCCATCAAACACGGATTTCATGGAAGATTAAAAAAAGCGGAAAACCTCATCAACATAAGAATCTTAAATAAATCGGTAAACAAGGATTTTAACGAGATTATTGTAGAAAACAACGGCAAGGAATTTCCTGTCGAATTTGATATAGCCAAATTCCAAATGGTTGGTCAAACTACTAATAGGCATAGAGGTACCGGCTTTGGTGGTTTCCATATTAAAAGAATTATAGAAAGTCACCATGGAGAGCTACATTTAGCCGATAAGAAGGAAATAGGTGAATCACAATTTAAAGTACGTTTTAAAATTTATCTTCCATGACCAGACCAGATAAACCGATCAGTATTTTATTATATGACGATAAAGCAGATTATGCAGGAAGTTTTAAGACAACAGCCCAAAAACAGCGTATTATAACAAAATGGGTTGATAATGCAGATGAATTATTTGAAATCATCAAAGCTTCCCCAAGGAAGTATCAGTTTGTAGTTTTAGATGCGCGTGCTTATATGCATGAAGGGCAAGCAGAGGGAACCGAGGATGAGATGAACTTGGTAGCTATATTGCGAGATTTAGACGAATTAAAAAAGGAATATTGTTTAACATTACCTTATTGTATAAACACAGGATTCGCAGACTTAAAGTTAAGGTTATCCAGTAGGGTTAAATGTCCGATCTACGAAAAAGGTAACGAAGACCAGCTAATTAATCATATATGGGAGCAATACTTGCAAACTGATAAAGCAATCCTTCTTGGGTCATATCCAGAAATATTTGAATTCGCAGACAACTATTTTGATGATGCAGCATTCGCACTACTGTTCAATTTGTTTATTAACAAAAACTATTTCTCTTCCAGTGTGCCTTTAAGAATAAACAATTTGTCCGCCTTGCGTAGGACAGTCGAACATCTTGTAGACATTATCAATGATAAGTACCTCGCTGGAGCAGCTTTAATACACAGCCCGGGTACTAGGCTTAAAGATATTTTGGATTACCTTAATGATCACGATGATGTTCCTGTACACGTTTTTTCTACGCTAACTTCCATCCGGAAAATTGCTGGAAACTTTGGAAGCCACACGCCAACTACATCAGCTGAAATCAAAGCTTATCCATCCGGGGAACTCATTGGAGGATTAGCCTTGGCATTAAAAGATAGTTTTATTTGGGCTAGTGGGCTAGTAGTGGGGTAGGATTATGGTAACATCTTCCCTAAATGAAAGATGTTAGGGATATAATAGTCTGCTAAACCCTTAACATTGTATGGCAAATGCGGTTCCTAAAAACCGTAACATGCTAGACGATGAAGTTGTTTAGTATGTTTCATACTTTCTCAAACACACTTCTCCATTGCATCGCTTAAACAACCGGCAGCAGCAAGCAGGAAAGCTGTCAAGGGCGCTGCTGCCAATAAAATCAAATAGTTGCAGCGTTCATGTACCCTTGATAGTTTTACTGCGATGCTAATTTTGTGATGGCGGTGTAGTGGTCAGTTGCCATGCAGAGAGTAAAGCAATGCTATGGTGAGAGATAACGAGCCATAGTATTGCCTGAGCGGCAAGAAGGTTGTCGGTGTAATGGAACCCGTAGCGATAGCGTGTGGTTAAACTGTCTGCCTTCCTGCAAGGGCTAATCTTTCATTTGCTCTATTATCTGTTGAAACATTCCTTCAGCAGTTATGAACAGCTTGCAAACTTTGTCCGATAACGCCTTTACTGTTTCCTTGTCAGCGTAAAAATCGTCTTTATACCTTGCTGCCGAATAGGCCGTTTGTAACAACTCAAAAAGCTGCACATCGCTTACAACACTAAAGTCAAATACATTCTTTAAGTCATCCGTGCAGATCAACGTTATCTTTAGCTGTCTGGCCAGATTATGAATGGAGAGCCGGTAACCTAAATTAACTCTTATAATGGAACTAGCGTGCTTTCTACTGCCTGATGCATCAGGAACACCGCTAAGTTATAATTACCATCATCAACGCAAGTTAAAGATGTATCGAGAAAGTCCTTTGCTTGCTTACCCCAACGGTTCCATATAGCTTCTACCTGACCTCTGATAGACTTTTCATCCGGAATTTGTAGTTCGGGTAACTCCAGCTTTGATGACCGGTAAGCAATCTTATTTTTTTGTAATGTATTGATGAAAAAGCGGCTTCCGTCTTCAAGCCCCCTAATAAAAGCATCTGATTTATGAACGATAGCACAAACATTAATCAGATGACCGCATTTCTTCTCGATCTTATCTAAGAGCTGATGTTCCGATGTTTTGTCTTGCTCCTTAGTGATTATCAAAAGATAAAAGGTGTCAGGGTCTGGATGTGTCCCAAGGTGAAGGATCATTAATACAGACTCAACCAATAGCATCAGTCATGGACTTAAAGCAATATGATGTACAGAACTTTTATCCCAAACATCTTGATCCGGATGAGATCGACGAGCCTTTGAATGTGATCAGTGATTTCTTTTCCGCAGACTGGCTACCCGGACATTTAGAAAGCTTACTGGAATGGCGTAAGCATGTGATCGAAGAGGGTTATTATACGGATGAACCTAAGAAAAGTCCGGCCGGGTTGCTCTTTACGCACCAGTTAAATGCTAAGCTGGTGGAGGCAGTTTACTTAATCAGCCGTACTAAAAGAGCGTCGAAGCTTGCCGATGCGATTAATATTAACTTCGATCAACAATTGCAGCAGGAAGAGCAGGAATGGCTTCATTATCCTGTTCACCTGTCCTCTGTTGAACGCATTAACCCATATTTGGCCATTAGTCATTTCTTCAAGGTCTATACAGTCGATCAGTACCTTGATCTTCTTTACGAGTGGCTGGAAACGGGCCTGTCCAATCATTCGGCAGATGAGTTCTTAGATACCAGCGATGTGATCTATTTATATGAGAACATGCAAAAGCTTTACGAAGCAGCATGGATCATCAAGCAGCGAGAGATCGAACCAACGTTTAAAAAGAGCGTAGATGGATCTGGTGAGTTAGCATCTACGCAGGTAAAGAGGTATTCAGTAAGATTGCCATTAATGAATTTCAATTGCAGGTTTAACGAAGCTATTACACCCGCTGAACAGCTTGGCTTAAACCAGTTGGTGGAGATCATACTCAAGGATTGTGACCGGCCTGCATTGACCGACAACACAAAAGAATAGCAGTAAACCCACGTGCCGAACCATAGCGATTTTGTACTTTACAATGATGCGGTTGTTTCGTACATTTACAATAATTGATACATTTACGCCATGGCAGAGACTTTACACATCGGAAGAAAAATCAGCAAGCTTCGTGAGTTGCGCGGCATGAAGCAGGAAACGCTTGCCTTAGAACTTGGTATCAGTCAGCAAGCCGTTTCCAAGATTGAACAAAGCGCCGAGGTGGAAGATGATGCTTTAGCCAAAATCGCTAATGTCTTAGGCCTTACGCCTGAAGCAATTAAAGCCTTTACAGAAGAAGCCGTATTTAATATCATTTCAAATACATTCCATAATACCAGTAGTGACAGTTCAACCTTGATTGCAAGTTCATTAAACTACCAACCTACTTTTAATACGATAGAAAAAATTGTTGATCTTTATGAAAGGTTACTAGCCAGTGAACGAGAAAAAACCGAGCTTCTAAAAAACTCCAAATAATATTAAGCTCCGAAAGGGGCTTTTTTTATTTGCTATCGTGACCTTCATAGTTCGTTTATTAGAAATGCATATTTCTGCATTTCTAACTTTCTGCATTTACAGAAATGTTCATTTCTACAAATACAGAAATCTAGATTCTATATCTCTACATTTGCAGGCTACTTATGGAATTGGTAAAACTATTTGTTGGCGGCTTCCCGCTGGAGATCGACGAACTGGAACTGGCCAAGTTGTTTGCACCGCATGGTGACATTAGCACCATTAAGATCGTCCGTGATAAGAAAACACGGATTTGTAAGGGTTATGCCTTTATCGAAATGAATGACCGGGAAGGAGCTGAGGCGGCAGTGGAAGCATTGGACGGTTCTGACCTGAACGGGAAACAACTCACCGTTAAGCTCAATGAGGAAACAGCTGCAAAACCGAGCTACTCGCCCAAAGCCTCTTCTCCGCAAAGACAGCCCGTTTATCAAAAGGTAATTAGGCCAGGCAGCGAGGAACGAAAGAAAAGGCCACGAAGGACTTTGTAATAACCAGCTTAATAACTAACCCAATCTTTGCCCTTTTCTCTTCTTACGTTTGCGTTTGAACTCATTCAATGCATTTTGATCCATATCACCAGTAGGGTGATTAGTGCCGAGCAAACTCCCGATAAGATTGCTACCAGGTATAGTCTGATGAACCATCTGCTGCCGAACTTGTTGTTGGCTTGGTAGATCTGTTCCGCGCTGGAGACTATTCTTTGAATCTGAAAGGCGAGGTTGGTTGCTGTGCTGTCCATCAGCTCCAGCCGCCTGCTGGTCTCTGCTATCTTTTGCTCTGATCTGATCCTGTAGTTTTCCAGCGCCTTGCTGTATAGCCTTTCTATTTCCGGCAGCAACTTTTGTATCTCCGTAAGTTCCCGCTGCTGTTCCTCTTGCGGCGGATTCACCGGCTGTTGCTGATTGTTGCCAGGCTCTTGTCCTAATATTTGCCTGGTGAATTGCTGTGCGATCTCTTTCTTGTTCATAACTGATAGCATTTTTAATGGCCTGCCATTTGTAAACATTACCTAATTGAGCGCCTTTGAACTGCATACCTTCATAGCCGTAGGATATGCCGCTCACAAAACCGGTACTGGCCCGGTTAAACAATACGTTGATACCCTTAGATTCCAAGGCCTGAATGAATTGTGCTGTATTGGGCTTCTTGCTGAGCACATCTTTAATGATTTCTTGCAATTTCATTTTGGAGGACGGCTCCTTCGTCCGCTTCATCATTTCTAGTTCGTTCTTCGTCATCGCCCTTTCTTGGGCTTGTCTACTTGAGATGACCTCTGTCAAGCCATACTGCTTTTCCAGCATTCTGAGTACCTGCTCGCTGCGCTGGTAGTCTTTGCTGTCCGAAACGACTTTGCCGTCGTAGCCGATACGGTTAACAAGGATATGCAGGTGCGGATGATCCGCATCATAATGTCGGAAGATGGCAAACTGGTGCTGGTCAAATCCCATGTTGTTCAAATATTCATTTGCAATAATGTTCATTTGTTCATCACCCAGGTTCTCATTCGGCGGAAAGTTGAGGGAGGTATGATAGAAGTACTTTTGAAGGTTTGGCCTTAACATTCTGATCAAAGCCACCTCACGCATGATAGAATCCTCTTTGCCCGATGTAAAAGTCATATCCAGAACTTTCGCCTTACCATGCTCGACCTTTTGCAGGTTGTAGCGCAATGCGCCCCTAAATCCCTTTCCTTTTACCTGGTCCGCTGTCATTTCATTAAGCAGTTAAGTATGTCCTTCTGGGTTTTTATCAAAATAGTCAGTATCGTTACGAAAGCTGGAGATAACTTACCTGCGTTCAGTTGCTTAACAGCCTGGTTCAGGTTAACACCGATCTTATGCAGCTCTTGGTAAAGCGCTGCATTGATAGGTGACAGCTTGATGGCAGGGAACCTGCCGGTAAATGCTTTCTGCCTGATCCAGTTAGCTGGTGTCATGGCCGATGCCTGGGCATAGTTGCAAACCATATCGTTCTCTTCTTTCGTGAGCCGGATATTGACCTGAATAGTCCTTTTATTCTATTCCTGTAAAGCCGGTCTTCCCATGATCTTTAATTTTAAACGAAGTGCAAAATCTTGCTTACCTCCGAAGGAGCAAGCCGTTTAAGCGTAGCGAAAACATGGCTTGCTCCATATTATAAAGACAGTTTTATTTTGCTATACGAATTCGCTTGCTCTGAACTTCCCCTCTCAAAACTTTCTGAATATCCTCGAAGCTGTAATATAAGATGCCACCGATCTTGGTGAACGGAATGGTACCGTTGTCCCTGAGTGTCTGGAGGGTATTGCTGGAGATTTTGAGCAGGTTTTTGACCTGGTAACTCTTAAGATATTTTGCCGGTTGACCTTCGGCCGACCCGCCTAACAATAATGCCTTGATCTGACCTACGAGTTTTTCTCCGAACTCGGTCAGGTCCTCCCTTGTGATAATTTCTGTTGCCATAATCCTCAATTTTGTTAAATCATTTGATCTGGGTTGCGTAAATGTCTGATGACATGAGCTTAACCTAATGCATCGCGCTAATAGATGCATCGTTTTGATACAAAATTGACTGAAGAAAATTGAAAGTTAATCCGAGTTGATCCGACTCGGATAACATTATTTTGCGAGTTTGATCCCTCAGCGTTCATCTGATCAACAGGAGCCTACAATCCCCATAACGGTTTATTGATATTTGGCTGATATTTGACCCTGTCAAAACTTGTAATAGCTGATAATGTCATTACAATTCCCGAGTCAAACGTTATAGCATAAATTTACAAGGATTGCTTTTTCTGAATAAATTTTGCAATTTCTATTATTTCCAATTGCTGAACCTGCATTTCCTGGGCACTGACCTTCGAACTCCTGTTAAATAAAGTTTCAAAACACATTCACCTTGATCAATTTGAAAAGGAATTCTTTCTTAGTTTGCTTCAAACTAAATTTTTGAAGCGTAAAGCGTTTCTTTTAACTGATGGTGAAATCTGTAAACACTCTATTTTTATTACGGAAGGCTGTTTACGCGGCTATACAGTTGATAAGCGGGGAAATGAACATGTGCTAAGTTTCGCTCCACCAGGATGGTGGATTGCCGATCTGTATAGCCTGTTCTCCCAACGCCCCGGAAGTTTATATATTGCGGCGATAACGGATACAACTACCCTCATGCTTTCTAATACGAATAAGGAAACCTATATCATCACGTGCCAAAATTTGAACGCTTTCTCCAAATTTTAACTGAAAATGCATTGGTTGCCAATCAGCAACGCCTTTTGAATAATATCACCCTGACCGCTGAAGAAAGATTCAGTAATTTCTGCAAGCGCTACCCAATTATGGTTGATCACTTATCACAAAAACAGATTGCTTCTTATCTAGGCATAACGCCGGAATTTCTCAGCAGGATGCGCAACAAAATCGTTCGAAATAAATAATGGGTTTCTTTTAATTGCATTTCACAATATCTCGCCTGCTGATACAGGGTCAAGCCGCGGTTTAGAATTCAATAAAACTTAGGATATTATCCGGGTCAGTATTTTCATTTATTAACCTACATCATCTTTTTCGCAAATTGTATGTCCGATATTTAGTTTCTAAGATGAGATTTGATAACAGATTAGTAATTGAAAACAAAGTGAATTTAAAGCAAAAAATCAGCGTTGATAAATGGGACATGTATTAGTTTGATCAATAATAGTTCACAAAACATGTTTTGGTCCTATTACTCACAATAGCTTTTTATGATACATTAAATACTCTTGCCGCCGTACTGAGACATATGGAGGCCGAAGAGTTACTTTCACGCAAACGTTGGAGGAAGAAAAGAAAACTAATGGCCTGCTTACGAAAATCGCAGTGAATGTGGTTAACGATTCAGCACCAACCGAACAAATAATACATTCCAACAATAATACTTAAAGGAGCCTTAAGCACCTTTTTTTATACCTTGGCAACATACTTTTAACTTCATCCTACAAAGTGGTGGCGCTCTTTCAGCTGCTTCCGTTTTCGCCAAATTTTGGTTTGACAATTCTAACGCTTTTCAGGCTTTTTTCCTTTAATCGGTGGTGCTTCACCAATCGGAGTATTTTGCGTCCCGTTTTACTACCACTATATCTATTTGATTTCACCATATGATCTTCTTCGGCTGCATCAATGGAATGGGCACAGGTTGAATCATCCTCTTTCTCTGCCAGCGCTGATAAACGAACATAAAACCTATGTAATTGATCAGTTGATGAGATAATTCAAATAATTTTAATTTGCCTACATATGATGAATAGTAAAGAACCTAGTAAACAAATCACGGTATATTTTATATATATGTTTAAAGAGATAATTTACTTGATTATGCCGCTTGGGTTTTATGCGTATCAATGTTAGAGTAATAATAAGTATCGTAGGGCTTAATTAAGGAGCATCAGTACTACTTATTTCTTACTTAACTTCTTTTCAGCCGCGCCATGCTGATATTGACCACCTGATTTCAGAGCAAACCTATTTGTCATTCTTGACTAATAGATTTAATACAACACCTTAAGAAGGTTTAAATTCACGCCCGCTCGACCTGGTACGTGCCTCGGTCGGCAAGATGGAGGCGGACTTCTTCTAAAGGTTGATCGATTTGTTCTTGGACGAGTTCATGCATTCCGCTACGTTGGGAAGGGTATCTTCCTAAATTAACTTGGGATGACATGTGTCAATTTCAAAATTGTGAAGAATATACCTGAACCGCAAATTGTTCCAATAATCCACTGCCAATTTTTCAACAAAAACTGATTAGTGCTATACAATGGATTAATGTGCACAATAATAGTTTTTTTAAAGGACTCGATATCTTTCATTGTTAAACCGAGGCCATCTGCATTTAGATATGCACTAACTATTAATTCAAGAGATGCGTGTCCAGATTTTATTGGTTTGATGTACCACTTCCAAGAAGTTTCGTCGTTTTCTAAAATGATTTGATCTGGATTATTTGCTGAAATGATCTCAAATTTCCCATCCTGATCTAGAAGAAAAGCTTTCATAAGCTTTGTAATGCGCAGTTCCTCAACTGTTGATTCACTTTCTAAGAAAGAAAAAGACTCTTTATTAAACGAAATTTGTATGCTAGCTTCTTCTTGAACGCCTACCTTCATTTCCTCTGGAAATTTATGTTTAACAAAACCAATGTCCAAGTCTTGTATTGATTTCGGAAATCTCTCCGAATGACCGGCTAACGTTTTTGAGTCATTTGGGCCACAAGTTGCAGCTACCATTGTTACCTTCAGATCATCAGAGATCGCATCTTTCTGCCGGTCAAATTTTAAATATTTGAAGGTAATTTTGGTTTTTCTAGATGACCAAATGATTATTAACACAGCGTTTAAAGATGCAATTGACAAACACAACAGTGGAGAGATTTTAGAATAGGCATAAAGAATGAAAGGCGCTACACAAAATACAATGTAGGTTATACGAATTATCAAGATTACAAATCCAGTCCAAGACTTTTTCATAGCTAAAATTAAAGAATAAAAATATCCATAAAATATTAATAAACAGTTTGTTATAATAAATTAATTATTTACAGCGCGTTTCTGATGAATATTATATAGGTTCTTGCACAATCAAATTAAATGAAATCGTAACTGTAATTATTCAATAGTTTTACAGTAACTGCTTTAAGGTCAAGTACAAACAGGAGGCTATTTTACGTCGTACTGATTTGAAATTTATTTTGAACTTGGATCCGTTTATTATATTAAAAACTGATAGTTTTTTCAGAACGATACTAATTTGTTTGGAACAGCTCATAAATATGCTTGTTCCAAACAAATTGTGTCTTTTTTTATTCTTTAAGTTTCGATCAATAATTGATCACAGATGTTTTTACGCCTATTTACCTCACATTCATGTCTAAACCAAATTGTGTCTTTTTAGTACTCTTCTCGATTGTTAATATAACAATTTATTACTTAAATCAATTCGTGTGCTGATATCGAGTTAGGAACATGTTTGACTCTCTATACACCTTTAAAATCAGGCGAAGTTGATAGGCAACTAAAAGAGCATTGGGTAAATGGCATGAACGGGAAAGACTTGTTCTTTTCAAGATACTTACCTAAAAGGAAGCCCCTGATAAAAACATCAGGGGCATGTCTATTGAAATGAGAGTTGATTAGTAAATGTCGTCAACCTGCAATCGCTGGCTTTGATCTTTTCAAAATACGGTAAATTTATTTTAAGTCTAATAAACGAACAACTGACTGATTCAAAAGTTCTCCATGATGATTCCCATTTTTAAAATCTTAAAAGTAAAAAAATGACCCCAGTTTCACAAAGAAATGCCTCTGATAATAACTTTGTATTGAAGGTCTTTGAAAAATTGATTGTGTATCCTGGCCGCCAGCTAAGCAAAAGACACTGTTACATGACTAACATGCCCCATTGGTTATTAAGTATATTATTACCACTCTAATACTTCCTATGAAAGGATATGATCCTACAAGTTGATTTTACTAACAGTATGATGTTTTGCACTCGTGAAATAAAGCACCTTTTCGCTATTTGATAAGGCGAGCCCTGAAGCGTCTACGTTTGAAACTAATTTGGTAAGCAAGGTCGGGCAGGTTGGACATCGTGTTATTAATTTAATATCCCGACCGTCAGCTATATACAATTTGGTATTATCTTTATTTGTAACCACGGCTTGCAGTCCTGCAAACGGTACGTTTGGTAATATTTCCGATACGGAACCGCTTTGGGTGCATGTGAACAGACCATTTTCCGTAGTGAAAAATTTATTTATTTTAGAAGACACGCTAATTGATGAACTATAGGTATTCGTAATCCCTTTAGATGGCTGTGGAGTGGTTAAGTTTTCAGTAATGGAGCTTACGTAACTTTGAATAGTGTTGAGGCCGGCCGATTCTGAATCGGTATACCAAAAGAAAGTACCGCGAGGATCTTTGTCAATACCCGTTAATGTACAATGAAAACATTCATAAAATGGTTGTCTGAATACACCATTTTTGTAAAACTCTATTTCGGAGTCGGTGATGATTCCTACGGTTCCGTTATTCAGTGCGGCAACATCAAGTACCACATCGTCTGCCTTGACCAACGTACTAACTGAATTATTGCTAATGATCTTTCTAATGGACTGATTTGCATAATCAGCAACCAATATCGATCCGTCAAGATTCACAAAGATGCCCAGCGGCTGGTTGAACCGTGCAACCTGGCCCGGCCCGTTCACGAAACCGGGAGCATTCGGTTGTCCCGCGATAACTATGGGTAGGAGTGCAGAAGGAACACCAGGCATTGGTAAAGGATTTGGCTTGTCGTCAGTCTTCGCCAATGAAATTGATGGATTTTCAGGATCAACCGGACTTTCGGGTTTACAAGATCCCAGTGCTAAAATTAAGCAAAAGAATAGGGTGTAAAGAGTTGTTTTCATAGAGTTGTTTTTAATAATAATGGTATTAAACTGGCTCACTTGCCGACCCTTAAGCGCCGGAAGCAGAATTTCGATCGTTAAATCATTCAAATATCTGTGATAATCAAATGCATATAATCATGGTTTTTACCGATTTAACGTGCGGGAAATACGTGAGTTGTTTTTAGTTTAGCCCTTATAGATAGGTGAACGCTAAAAGGGATTTGCAAAAAACAACGTCACAATCCGATTGGACAATCAGTCAGATAAGTAAAGGTCGTTCTCCGACAAAATTTTCCGATATTCTGCTAACTGTGGTTCATTTAAATATTTTTCGATGTTTTGTATTTTCTCATCAATTACGGATAACGTTTAATCCTTTTCCTGATTTATAAACAGTTAATTCGACGACACTTGTCGCTAATTGGCTCGCTTTAAACAAAGGTTCCAATTGTTGTTTCAGTTTTTCGGCAGTGATGACAGCATCCATCTTTAATTTAGTTCGGAAATCAGCTCCTACTTGTTCATGTGCAAGACCGGGTCGCTCGCTGCGGCCTGGGAGATCACGTCATTGTTTTGCGCTGAAGTTATCCACCACTGCCCCTTTTGCTTCACCAGCACCACCGTTGCAATATTATCTTTATCCCCCTGTTTATTACCGCCACGGTTAATACCATCAGGCGGATAAAATGTGCCTATATGGGTGAGCCAATAGGCAATCGCGACATCTTGAGTTATAAAACGGATAGCAATACTAATCTCTTTTGTTTCTACGCCTTTTAACGCAGAGCCAATAAATGCTTGGTGTGCGAACTGCACCTCTTTTAGATTATGCCAATGCATACCGACAATATTTATCCAGTGGCAATCCGGCGTCAGGTATTCGTTCATATCACGAAAGTCTCCTTTTTTCCAACTGTTTCCGAAACGTGCTAATGTAGATTTGATGCCTGCTTCATCGAGCGACCTGTCTTGCGCTTTGACTATGAGGATTGTGCCGGCCAAGATCCATAGCATAACAAATACTTTTTTCATCATTTGAGTTTATGTTTCATCAAAAATATTATTTACCATAGTTGCTTTTTATTAAAGTAGACCAGTGGGGCTTAAAGATGGTTACAAAGGTGGTTGTAAATGACAAACAACTTTTATCGACGACAAAACCGTTTCATTGTTAAAAAAATGGTCTTAGTCTATTTTATCGGAAATGATTAGTGATTAGTTTTTCTGCTGCTTACCTTTAATGAAATTAACGATGCCTGTGACTCAATTAAATTTCGTATTCTCGGGTCAATTCAAATGGCGCGCCTGCCGCCACATTACTTTCTGGTTTAGCTGGTATGTCTTTCAGGTTTACCTTTATTCCTTTACACCATCTCCCGTGCTCAATAAGTTAACGTTCTGGCAGCGGGTCGGCGTCAACCTTGGCGAAAGTTTCTGGTATATGTTTCCAGCTTTGTTTCTTACCTATACATTGCTTTATTGGGTGATTCCTAATCTTGTTATACCAGCTAAGTACTTTAAAGCTATTCTGGCCATCATTAGCCTATTGTTCGTTACCGGCGGTTTATCTGCCCTGGTATCGTTAACTGTCATAGAATATTATCGGCAACAATATCTTCTTAGCCATCCGGGATTATTACCTGGGCAAGGGCCAACACCATTCGCAATCCAGTTGTTTCTAGCATGGATCTCCGGGCTTCGCGGAAGTATCACCATAGGCGGTCTGGCAGCGGCTATAAAACTGATGAAATACTTTTATGAAAAGCAACAGCATGCACTAATATTGGAACAGGAAAAAGCGGTGGCAGAACTGCACTCACTAAAAGCACAATTGCATCCACATTTTTTATTCAATACCCTAAACAATATTTATGCTCATGCGCAGGATAAAGCCCCTGTAGCGGCAGATATGCTCCTGGGACTTTCTGCCCTGTTGAGATACATGCTTTATTCCTGCAATGCTCCGCTGGTTCCTTTAAAGCAAGAATTAGATATGTTGCTGGAATACATGGGACTGGAAAAGCAGCGCTACGGCAATAACCTGGAGATCAGTGTGCAGCTACCTGTCGTTCCTGCTGAGTTATTAATCGCGCCACTGATGATCCTGCCATTTATCGAAAACTGCTTCAAACATGGAACCAGTGATGTGCTGGAAATGCCTTGGATTAATATTCAACTAAACATGAACGGGGATTCCATGTCATTAAAAATCATCAACGGCAAAACCAAGGAACTGGTACCCCAGCCAGGTGGGATCGGTATCGACAATGTCCGAAAGAGATTAAATTTATTATACCCACAGCGGCATGATCTGCAGATACTCGCTGAAGAAGAAATGTACATTGTAACGTTAAACATTGAACTCAACCGGAAAGCGAATTATGAGTCTGCCTACATATAATTGCCTCATCGTAGATGATGAACCTCCCGCTCGCGAAGTGTTGAAACGCTACATAACAAAACTGCCCATGCTGAATCTTATAGGTGAATGCAGCAACGCGCTTCAGGTGATTGCTTTCCTTCACGCCAATCCGGTGGATATTATGTTTTTAGATATTCGAATGCCACAGCTTAATGGGCTTGAACTGGTGAGCTCCCTAGTGGGGCGCCCCAAGATTATTTTTACAACAGCCTACAGCGAATATGCATTGGAAAGTTACGATCTTGAGGCGACCGATTATCTGCTCAAGCCCATAAAATTTGAACGCTTTGTAAAAGCGGTGAACAGGGCTCTTCCGAATTACCAACCTCCCCCAGTTACAAAAGCAGATATCTCTACTTTGGCAAAAGAAAATTTTCTATATTTCCGGGCTGACCGCAAAATGGTGAAAGTAGTTTTGAAAGAAATTCTATATGTGGAAAGCCTCAAGGATTATGTAAAAATTGTAATCCCAGACGGCCAGGTTATTACCAAGTATTCCATGGCAGCAATGGAAGCGATGCTACCAGCTGGGATGTTTTTGCGGGTACATCGGTCATATATAATCGCAATAAACCAAGTAATCTCTTTCAATAAGACACATATACAGTTAGGCAGACTGGAAATACCTATTGGAAAAATTTACCAGATCGCCGTTTTTAAGAAACTATCAATGCCTTGATTCGTATTTCAATCCACTTGTCACGTTCCTTAGACTTGATCAAGCTGTTCAATAACGTATCAAATATATATGAACATGTTCATTATTGAAGGCTAATATTTGAACACATGAAATATGGCTGTTTTTCACCCTGTTCATAAAACGGCCGTTTTTGAACAATTTTTTTGGAGAACAGTAGCTTGCGCTATCTAACTTTAAGTTTATATCTGATAATAGTAAATTCGTAATGGGACAAAATCGGTGAGTTGTTAATTTCAAAATCACGGGTTGGATTATTTTTGATAAATTGTCAATGAATGAAAAAAGCCTTTAGTTATGCAATTTACTTCCATTTCTATACAAACACTATGCGATGCTATCCATTGAAAAACTAAATATACACTTCAATAACTTCCTACCACTTAATGATGAGGAGTTCGACGCAATTGCATCTGTTTTTGTAGAAAGAAGGATTAGAAGAAAACAGTTCCTCCTCCAGCAGGGTGATGTTTGTCGTCACTTTACGTTTGTCATAACAGGTTGTGCGAAGATGTTTGCTGTTGATCAGAACGCAAAAGCACATAATATCCAGTTCATTATTGAAAATGAATGGGCAACCGATCTAAGCAGCTTTTATTCTGAAAGGCCGAGCCAGTTATATATCGAAGCTGTAGAATCAATGATCGTACTGCAAATTTCGCATGACGATATGTTGAATTTGTACACGCACTATCCAAAATTTGATCGCAATTTTCGCGTTATTATTGAACAAAAATACATCGAACTTCAAGATCGAGTACTTCAAAACATCAGCGCGACTGCAGAGCAGCGGTATTTGTTTTTTGTCGGTCAATTTCCCCATCTTGCGAACCGCCTTCCTCTATCACAAATTGCCTCATATCTTGGCATTACGCCTGAATTTCTGAGCACCATTCGCAACAATCTGGTGAAAAAATAGACGAAACTTAAGATATCTTATGGTTATTTCTTAAAACTTATTAAGGTATTGTTTCATGTGGTTAATCGATCTTTGGACAGAAAATTTAATGGATATGAATAATAAACAAACGATGGAGCGCTTTGTCCAATTCATCAACTCTGCGAATAAAGAACTGGCAAAAGAGCTGATTTCAACTAATGCCTTATTTTTCGTCCCTGGTCAAGCTAACCCATTGAAAGGCCCATCCGGCTATATAGATATTATAAATATGATGCGTTCTGGTTTTCCAGATATTCAATGGACACTGGAGGACATGATCTCAGAAGACGATAAGATAGCTGCCCGGTTTACAATGCGAGGCACCCATCAAGGTGTGTTTTTAGGGATACCAGCTACTGGGAAAAGCATTGAAGTTAGGGCGATTAATTTTTACCTATTTTCAAATGGTCAAATTATTGAAGAGTTCGGTCAACCGGATTTCCTGGCTTTATTACAGCAAATTGGCGCATTACAGTCCTGAAAGCTTTGACAACGATAAATTTTCAACATCGACTACATTTGTTTAGAACAACCCCATAAAATAAAATCACTAACAATTGTTTTATTAATGGGGAGTGATTTATTTGGTACAACGCACACAATTTGTTTTAGACAATACATAAAAAAGTGGTGTATTGTTCCGTCTTGAAATCACTGATGTCATCTCAAAAGCCCTTCTATGGTCGCCGATCACATACACTTAGTGTATAAAACAAATTATTCCATTTTTAGTAGCTTTTACATTGTTAATAAAACAACATATTCCAATTATGCTATTTTACCCCTAAATACTTGTTACTATGGAATTGCTGAGTCGATTTGAGGTATAACCTAAAATACCCGAGATATAGCCGCTTGCTTTGAATGTGTAGTAGAGTGAGAAATTGGACATAGTAAATTTAAATGCAATCTCTCGTTAAACATTAGTTAACTTACACATTATTAGATTAGTTATCCGTCTTCCGTAACGATTTTTAAAGCCCAAATTAAGACTCATCTCTCCCTTGAGTGATTATAACTTACCCTTAACTTACAGTTATGGAAATTTTCCGCTTACTTATTCAGAATGAAGTACGTAAACTGATTTGTCAGGAACATCAAATGTCACCCACGATAAATCTTGTCGACGGCCATATTGATTGAAATGCTGTTGTGTTGCTTTCAAAATAGAGTGCCTCAAGATGATCATTGAAGAACTTACCAATTACAAAACAGAACATCCGTTAGGAAACTTCAAGGTAAAGCCAAAATTAAAAAGTTGTTTATAAAAAGGCGCTAATTGACCCAACAGAGTAGGCGGGCTTGAAATAAAAAACCCGTCATTAGACGGGTAGTATCGGCTTAAACGTATCGGCTTGAAATAAAACAAAGTTAACTAATACGAAACTAATTAACAAGGATATCTTGTGACGGTCGATTTAAAGGGGGCAAGTAAACGATGATTTTATTCAGTTTATCCAAAACAGAGATTCAATCTCATATTTAATTTCGAAGGGTAAATCTTCATTAATGACATGGACACTTATTGGTTGTTTGCCAATTATTAAAACATAAGCCATTATTGTGGTATAATAGTCACTAAATACTTTTGATTTTTTCTTTCAATAGCATATAGATATTTTACTGCAAATTCAACCGTACACATACTATAAGAATTAAAAATGTAAAGAGTATGGCCGGGGTGCGAAAATGCACTTCTGAAGATGACAAAGTACGGAGAACTCAAGGTGAAGGTAACGATTAATTATTCTTAAATAATTTTTTAAAATAATTTTAGTGGAGACAACCTATTTAAACTTATTCAGATATTATGCCACCTCAACTTATTCGAGAAACCAATTAATGCCGCCCATTCTGTGGCTTCCCTACAGATCAACAACATAGCGGCCTTTGCGAGTAAATAAAACGACCGTTTAATTTGCTATTAAAATATGGTTTCACTCTTAGATTTATTTTGCATGCTAATCGGCTATTAACGTGTATCAACTTTAGACCAAACTTCAAATTTGCAGACTGATGCCTTGAAGCAAGCCGGCTGCGAATAGATTTTTAATGATAAAATTATGGGCAGCTCCAATGAAAGGCCAGCACTTATGAACGCCCGCGAACTTTTGCGGAAAGGGGACACCTTTGTAGTTTGGCGGTTGGATCGCCTTGGGCGGTCTCTAAAAAACTTGCTGGAGTGGATGGCCTGGCTGGAGCAGGAAGAGATAGCACTTAAGAGTTTGCAGGAAAACATGGACACCTCAACATCGTCCGGAAAACTGATCTTTCAAATTTTCGGTGCGCTTGCGGAATTTGAAAGTAACGTTATTAAAAAACGCTCGCACGCTGGCCTGTCATCAGCCAGGGCAAGGGGACGGGTAGGAGGACGGCCCCAAAAATTGAACAAGGATAAAAAGGAGTTGGTGATCAAGCTTTACAATGAACGCGAAATGACGGTAGGCAAAATCTGCGAACTTGTCGGTATTACCAAACCTACCTTATATAAATATGTAGATACCTCCCAAACTAACTTATTAAATAAGAGTTAACATTTTACCAGCAGATTGCGGTCCATCTTATAAAATATGAGCAAACGAGTAGAGCAAATAAAAAATCAATTAATGCTGTTGGCAGAAGCGATTAATGCATTTCGGTCTGAGGCTGTACAGACCCGCGTTGTGGACTGGGTTATACAGGTTTTGATGCAAGATAAAACAGCTAATCCAGAGTATCCGGCTCTTTCAATTACAAAGGCGAAGCCAATTAAGCCTGGTGCTACAAAAATACTAAATCAAATATTGCTCACTGATTTTTTCGATACCCCGCATTCAATTGCGGAAATTGTTGATCATGGAAACAATGAGTTTGACGCTGATATCAAAGCTTCCGAAGTATCTGGCGTTTTGTTACAGCTTGTTAAAAAACAACGTCTTATAAGATCTCGTTCAGGTGAACATAATAATTATCAATACAATAAATTGTAGACCCGTCTGACGTAATATTAGCCTAATCAACTCACTGCCAGTTTGTAATGCTATTATCCGCCAGAACTATTTAACTTTCTTCTTAATGCCTTCTACATGCTGTAAGTGCCTTTTGAGCACAGGAAGCGTTTTGTCGATATACATTAACAGATCAGGGTCTTTCACTGTCGAACGCGCGTCGACAAAAAGTTTTATATCTTTTTCGTGATCTTTCACCATTTCGCTGATATAAGCTTTGTCAAAGTATTTACCTGATTTTACGGTCAAATCCTTTTTTATCTTCTGCTCCTCTTCACCAGGTATCGGAGGTAAGGTGATGTTCTTGGATTTGGCTAGGTCAGCGAGCTCGTTATTGGCTTTGGAATGATCTGCTACCATCATGGAACCAAATTCTTTCACCCTTGGATCCTTCGATGTCTGTTCTGCAAGATGGCCAAGCTCGACTTCTGCAAGACCTCCGCTGGCGGCCGCGACCGCGAATTTGCTGTCATCCACCGATGCCGATGATGCGACTTTCATTGTTCCGCTATCTGTCTTCGCTTGATTGGTACTATCAGCTGCATCCTTGCTGTCGCTGGTTGATGGGCCCTTACACCCTACAGCTGCGAAAACTGTTAGGAGGCCGAAAATGGAAAGAATTTTTTTCATAGGATTAATGGGTAATTAGTAACAAAAAAGCCAAAGGGCTATGACTACGCTTTATTTTCCTGGTCATGGCCGTCCAGTTTTACCAGTTTATTATAGACGCCCAATAGTAAAAATGGAGCCGCCCATTGCCCTATGAATAATGCTGTATGTTTCTTGGACATGATTTTCAAGGTTAGTGACGCAGCCATAGACCCTAAGGCAGCCCATAAAAACAGGTCAGAGGGCAGCTTGGCTGTTTGTTCTTCAATTGCTGTTGCAACCTTGCCTTCGCTTCTCGATTTTGTTTGATTTTCCATATTGATGTTAAATAATGTTTTATTACTAACAAAAACAGAATCAGATTGTTATCATTATAAGAAAATAATTATCGCTTAAATAAACTCACGTGAAAACCGTTAAGTAAAGATGCGCGTGGGCTTATAGATTACGCTTATGCATAGCCGTTGCTTCCCAAGGGGTGTGGGTACACGAATACGAACGCGCGAGTTTCTATATATAGCTTTAAGGTAGTAAATGATCAAACACATAGAAAAACTCAAAAATCAACTTGCTGAATTGGCAAGGATTGTAAATGCCTTTCAGTCAGAAGCCGTCCAGATCAGAATTGTAGATCGATTACTGCAAGAGATGGGATTTGAAGATATGGAAAATCGTGCTTCCGATTTTCTTGCACTCGAAGGAAGTCAAATTAATGCAGCTAATAAAAACATGGGGGCCATAGCACTTAAAAAGCCTGGTGCCACTAAAATGCTGCGTAAGTTGCTTCAAACTGCTTTCTTTAACGAGTCTCGGTCGATCGCTGCCATTGTTGACCATTGTAAAGAACAATTCGGCTCGAAGGTAAGGGCTCCAGAATTTTCCGACATTTTACTAAAGCTTGTAAAACAGAAACGGCTCCACAGAAAAAGAAGTGATGATAATAGTCGCTTTAAATATGTACGAGTTTAAATTTAAAGGTATGAACCAGTGATATTATTCTTTTTAAAACTTATAAATGGCTCCACCAGGCAACGATATTAGCCGTTTGGTCACGTGTTAGGCACTACTTAAATGACTCAAGTGTCGTTTTGTTTTATGATATAATATGGATATAATCAATTCGCTAAAAAAACAGAATGCAGAACTTACTGCCGAGAATGAGCGGTTAAGCGAACTTGCAATTCAGACGGCAGAAGTTAACCGGGCTTATCAGGAAAGTCAATCGCGTTTCCAGGCGATTTTTGAGGCCTCGCGCATGGGAAACAAAATCATTGCTTCCGATTTAAAAATTCTACAGGTTAACGCAGCGCTTGTAAAACTACTTGGATATACCGCTAAAGATGATATAATAGGTAAACTAATCCTTGATTACTCGCCGCCGGAAGAACATCAAGCATGGAGGCACCTTCAACAACAGCTATGGAAACTTACAGCCCCTTCTTTCAGTCTGGAAACGTGCCTTATCCGCAAAGATTGCACTATTGTTTGGTGCCAGGTTACTTCCATACTTTTTAACGATAATAACCAAACCCTGGGGTATACCATCATTGAGGATATCACAGGACAATATAACTTACGCAAGCAGAAGGAAGAATTTATAAGCGTCGCCAGCCATGAACTTAAAACCCCGGTAACCTCATTGAAGGCGACCTTGCAGTTGCTGAACCGAATGTTGGATAAAGAACAGATTGGAAGTGAAGGCCTGCGCCGTTTGGCAGGCGGAGCTGAAAAGAATACCGGGAAATTAGATTATCTGATCACAGACCTTTTAAACACCACTAGGATTGAGCAGGGTCAACTGGCCTTAAACCAAACCACTTTTCCCGTTAGTGAAATTATGGATAGCTGTTGTAATCATATTGAACTGGAAGGAAAGTATCTGTTGACCTTTCAGGGCGATCATTCCATTGTCATGTTTGCCGATCAACAAAAGGTTGAGCAAGTGCTTATGAACTTGGTTAATAACGCTATGAAATACGCTCCGGAAAGTCTGGTCATCACCATGCGTGTGGAGCGCTTACTATCTGGCGTGAAAATTACAGTAATTGATGAGGGAGCGGGAATATCGCAGCGACATCTAAGCCGGTTGTTTGAACGCTACTATCGCGTAGAAGAAAATACACATCAGGGCTCTGGCCTGGGACTCGGCCTCTATATTTCGGCAGAGATTATTCGGCGTCATGGAGGCGATATTGGAGTTGAAAGTAAACCCGGGGAAGGATCGGCTTTTTGGTTCACACTGCCGGATCAAAATGCAAGTTCATTAGTTATTTAAATTAAGCTTTGCTGTACGACACAGCAATTGTAGAATAAAGCATTTTGTGAGTATTGAGTGTCTAAAACAAATCATTATTATTTAAGGATATTTCTGATTGTTAACTAAATAATTTCCCCTTTTACGTTAAGCCACTCAAACAATTTAGACAGCATTTGTTATTAACATAACTCCTAAACGAAGGATCGCTTAAGTTTGCTTAACCGGCTCATTTTATTAGGTTCCACTGATAAAAATGCTATGCCGGAAACAACCCAATCTCTAAAGCAAGAAATCGCGGTACTCAAAAAAGAAAACCAGGCTTTCCGGGAGACACACCTGCGCTTCACTACGATATTTGAAAATTCGCGTCTGGGCAATAAGATCATTGGCCCGGACTTAAAAATTATTTAAGTTAATCAAGCTTTGGTACAGTTGCTCGGTTACGATCAAAAAGAGGATTTGGTAGGTACAAGGATTCTTGATTTCGCTCCAATAGATCATCATAAGGACTGGTCTTATTTACAGGAAAAGCTTTGGAAGGAATTAACCCCATCGTTTAGCCTGGAAACACAGCTAATAAAAAAAGATGGTACGATCATTTGGTGCCAGATTACGTCTATTTTATTTCCCGATAACGGGCAAACTCTCGGTTATACGATCATCGAAGATGTAACTGAAAAATATAATCTCCGTCAGCAAAAGGAGGAATTTATAAGCGTAGCCAGTCACGAACTGAAAACGCCTCTCACCAGTTTAAAAGCTACCTTGCAGTTGATTTCCAGAATTGTTTCTAACGATATTCAGTTTCCCGATAACTTAAAAAAACTACTTGTTCGTGCAGAGCGAAGCGCTACTAAATTATCCCTTTTAGTTGTTGATCTTCTCAATACAACAAAAATTGAACAGGGAGAACTTGCCTTAAATAAGAGCCGCTTTATTGTATCCGAACTTGTTGAAAGTTGTTGCAGTCATATACAAATGGAAGGTAAGTACAATATTAAATTTCATGGGGAACAATACTTAGAGGTGTTTGGTGATCATCAGAAGATCGACCAGGTATTGGTCAACTTTGTTACCAATGCCGTGAAGTATGCACCAAATTCAATGGAAATTATTATCCGGGCCGAAAAACGATTGCACGATGTGAAAATTTCAGTGACCGACAAGGGGCAAGGTTTACTCGCTGATGACCTTAACAAGGTATTCGACCGGTATTACCGCGCCAAATTCAATAAGAACCAAACTTCAGGATTGGGTCTTGGCTTATACATTTCCGCTCAGATAATCAGCCGGCACGGGGGAGAAATTGGTGTTAACAGCACTTTGGGCGAAGGTGCAACATTTTGGTTTACCCTGCCAGATCAGGAACAATAAATTTTCACACTTTAACATTAAGACAACTTCATTTTAAAAGTCATAGGAGAGACTAAATAATTTAAGGAAAACCTGGAGGAAAAATTGTATATTACGTTACAGCTCTTTTCAGAAACCAATTATTTACTGCACCTACGAGTCCCTGGCTGTCAATACCTTAAATTGATGCCCAATGGAAAATTCCGTGGTAATGCCGTCCGAAGAACAACCTAAGTTAACCCATCAGGAGATAGTAAACCTATTTGTGATCACCCTGGCAGATGTATATACGTCTAAGAGTTGTCTGATGATCCTACTGCCTTCTATCGTTTGCAAAACAACATCAAATGAATTAAAGTTCACGATTCTTAACTTAGGCACGATCATCAACGGGCAGCGGATTCGACTTCGGTTAGCAATTATGTTACTGCAAAAAGGAGCCGAACCCAAAGATATAATAGGGAACCTTGACCTGGATAAGTTTCTTCATGGTCATGTGGGGGAAAAATCCATAGAGACAGATGCCATCATCTTAACACACCTGATCGTTGCGGAAGCTATCGAGATCGCCTCCTTTAAGCTTCTTTCTGATCTTGCCGTAAATCTTTATCCCAGAACCGTTGCGGCCTTAATGAACTTATCCTTAAAGGAAGCCATCGATAGCAAAAGAACCCTGGAGAACTTATTAACTAACAGCTATTTAATACCCGCTCGTTGCGGTGCATGAAAGCTTGTTAATTTTGAAGTTTAGCATTGGACAAAACTGGAGGAGAAGTGAAAAATTATCATCAAGAGCTACTAGAAATCAAGAATGAAATCAGCGGTTTAAAAGAGGTTTGTCAAGCAGACGTTGCAACACTTGAGCGCTCATTGGCAAGATATGACGGCGTTATCGAACACCTTAGTACCGTAAACCTGCCTGGATATCTACAGTCCGTTGGAACCATTCAATTCATCGAAAAAAAAATGCCGGTTATTAAATCCAAAGGCATGTTGATTGCGATCAAAAGAAACGCTTTTGTAAAGGTCAGAAGGATGTTGTTGCGATCTATTGAGCGAGATTTGGCTAACCTGAATATTTAAATGAGAGGAAGAATGTATATTGGTGACTTGGGATCGCGACTTATAGATAGCCTCGCTAAACACATTTAAATAATCTGTAAATCAGACAGTTAAAACAAAAATAGATATTACTCCTTATATATATCTATCCCCGTATATGTTACTCATTTGAAGCACTACCCGTATAGGCTAATTCAAACATTATGGGTGGGGAAATAGACAGTAAAGTAAAAAATGTTGCGTCCAACGTACGGAAAAGTCGTAAAGCAAAAGGAAAGTCTCAGGAACAAGTCGCTCGAAGATTACAGATTTCTCAGAATGCTTATAGCAAATTAGAGACAGGAAAAACTAAATTGACGCTCTTGAACCTGATGGTAATAGCTGATTACCTGGAAATCGAAGTTTCTGAATTATTGGTCTAAATATGATGAATTGGTCATCGGTAAAGTGAAAATCATATAGCCTCTCAACCCATTGATATTTTAATGTTAATAAAGTAGTAATATCCTGTTGCCAATAAGTATATAACAGCTAATGTGATTGATAGTATGATCAACACCCTAAAGAGAATTTGTTGAAAATTTTGTTTAGGCATTCAGGAGATATTTTTATTCTTAGGAGCGCGATGCCTTTTAGGTTTATAGGAGAAATGTAGTATTGAAGCGTACGACGTTTCCAGATCGAATAGCTTTTTCAAAAAGCCGTCGAACCCAAACCTAAGATATTTGCGTCGTTCGAAACAATTTGTGTCTTTTTAACTCCTTAAATTTCGATCAATAATTGATCACAAAGATGTTTTTAGGCCTATTTACGGTACGTTAGTGTCTAAATCAATTTGTGTATTTTTAGTGCCCTTCTCAATTGTTAATAAAACAACTTATTACTTAAAAATCAATTCGTGTGCTGATATCGAGTTAGGATCATGCTTGACTCCATAAACAACTTCCAAATCAGGCGAAGCTGATAGGCAACCAAAAGAGCATGGGGTAGGTGGGATGACCTGGGAAAGACTTGTTCTTTTAAAGATAATTACCTAAAAGAAAGCCCCTGATATTGTTATCAGGGGCCATGTCTACGGAAGTGAGAGTTGATTTAATAAATGTCGTCAAACCCGCAATCACGGGCTTTGATCTTTTCCAAATACGATAATATTAACATTGAGGTTTTGGTGCTGTGATTTTTAGCGAACACTCAAAAAGGTTTGGTAAACAAAACGACCGTTTTATTTACTACCAAAGCAAGGATATCACTTTCATTTCCGCCACTTACCAAATATTTCTAATTTGGCAATCGCAGGAAATCTTTTACGCTCAACTTTACTTTAAAATTGATGATGAATATGTCTAGAGTACTATGAAAAAATTTGACGATTCGATTTTGACCAATATGTAATGGCTTCATTTCATTTTAGCGGAATCCAGTGAAGTCATATTTTCAAATTGGAGACCTTCTTTTAATAATTCACTTATCATTAATACCAAGGTTTCTTCATTTTGATCGCTGATTTGGAAGTCCTTGAATACAATTTTACCTTTTTGATTAATTAGGTAGTTCGCAGGTTCATATGGAGATGGTAACGTTCCCTTGTTTCGATTTGGGCTATCCAGTAAAGGTATAAAACTATGTCCTGTTGTTTTAAGAAAAGGGAGGACAAACCCGCTTTGAGACTCTGATGTGTTTATACCTAAATAAACTACATCTTTTCCGCTGAACTTTTTTATTGCTTTCTCAAAAAAAGGAAATTCCGCCCGACAGGGCCCGCATCCGGGGTACCAGTACGTCAGCAAAATTACCTTGCCTAAATAGTCGGACAAGCTTACGCTTTTTAGGGTCCGGTAATTATATAGGCTAAAGTTTGTTGCGATATAGCTGGTCGAATCACGTCGCCGATCAACCTGCCTTCTTATTTCGTCATTTGTTAGGCCTAGTTTGGTTCCATAAAAAACCATCGCTCTCTGCAAGTTGCCACTTGGCTTCTTACTGTAGTGCACAACCATACTATCGTAACCCATTTTAGTAAGATTGGCAGCATCCGCTATTTTTGCTTTGTATAATAATAGTGGTTCTATTAGATCCGGGTTCTCAAGATGAATAGGCTGTATTATCATATTCGCACTATCAGGTTTGTTTTCATTCAATAACCGGTCTGCTGTCATTAAACTAAAAGCAACTTTAATGTGCAACGGCTTATTTTGGAGGCGAGCTATTTCAAGGATTAAGCGATTGATAAATGCTAAAATAAAGAAACAACCGCAATGATCGCTATAAAAGATGTTTTTATGAATGGTTGCCCGGCTATCCTTTCGTGAACAGGACGGCTTTGGCAGTTGGTTTGCCGACCCGCGGGTCGCGGCGGGTCACCAGTTCGCAAAGGGCGATAGCGGCTGCTTCAAAATCTTCATGGCCGTCTTTCAATTGCAGCCAATTGGGTTCAAAAACCTCCGCGCCAAAATCGAAATCAGTGAAAGCAGGAATGGCCGATTTCAGACTGGCGTGATCTTCACGCCGGGCGGCGATCCAAATGCCATTAAGCTGGGGATTTTTAGCGACCTTGCGGAAGATCAAAACGATCTTGCCTTCAAAATAAATATAGTGCATGCCGATAGCGGGTTTGACCACTACATTTACTGGCAGGTAGTCCAGCAAAAAATCAAACGGCATCGGTTTTTTCATTGCAACAAAGATGAATGAACGCTGTTATCAAATCATGGCAAAGATATTTATTACCGGTTCAGCTGATGGCTTAGGCCTGCTGGCGGCAAAAGCATTAGTAAAACAAGGGCACGAAGTCGTCCTTCATGCGCGCAGTGAAATACGCGGACAAGAAGCTTTGCAACAAGCCCCCGGTGCCAAGGAGGTGCTGATCGCCGATCTGTCGGATATCGAGGAAGTTAAAGCGCTGGCAGCAAAAGCCAACGCTTTAGGTACTTTCGACGCGGTGATCCACAATGCCGGTGTGTATCAAGCAAGTGCGCAGCAATTGTTACATGTCAATACATTAGCTCCCTATAGCCTTACAGCGCTGATGCACCGACCCCAAAGATTGATCTATTTGAGTTCGGGTATGCATTTATCCGGCCAGCCGGATTGGACGGAGCGGCCGTCTTATTCGGATACGAAGCTTCATATGCTGATGCTGGCGAAGGCACTGGCCAGAAAATGGCCGGAGGTTTATGCCAATGCGGTCGATCCGGGTTGGGTGCCGACGAAGATGGGCGGCAAAGGCGCCCCCGATAATCTGCAAAAAGGTTATGAAACGCAGGTTTGGCTCGCTACCAGCGACGATCAGGCAACGCAGGTAAGCGGGCAGTATTTTCACCATCAGCAACAGGCGCGGTACAATCATGCCGCGTACGATGTTACAGCGCAGGATCACTTACTGGCCGAATGTGCGCGATTGACCGGCGTTGCGTTTTAGTTCTTCAGGAAAGGTTCCAAAGGCCCGATAAAGCGGTCAAAGGCTTCGATGTGCGGCAGGTGTCCCACGCCGTCGATGAGGACCAGTTGTGAACCGGGGATCTGCTGTTGTGCTGCTTTAGCGATTTTGGGATAATTGCCCATTTGTGCTTTCACCGCCGGGTCTTTGACCAGGTCCCTATTGATCGCGGTTTTGTCCAGGCTGCCAATGATCAGCAGTGTCGGCGCTTTGATCAGGTTCAGTTCATAAATCACCGGCTGGGTAAAGATCATGTCGGACGTAAGCGCATTATTCATCGCCACTACGGGGTATTGCGGGTCGCCGACAGCGGCTGTTTGCAGTTTGACCCATTCATCATATTCAGGTTTCCAGCTGCCGTGGTAATAGTTTTCCTGCTGGTATTTTTTGGCTGAGGCGAAATCGGTTTTCAATTCTTTTTGGTAATTGGAATCAATCGATGCGTAAGGCGCCATGCGTTTCCAATCTTCCAATCCGAGCGGATCTTCCAGTATGAGTTTAGCAACTATCTCCGGATACATTAAGGTGAAACGCATGGAGAGCATGCCACCCATCGAATGACCGAGTAAGAAGATTTTCTTGATACCCAATTTATCCAGCAGCGCTTTGGTATTAATAGCCAGTTGCTGAAAGGTGAACTGGTAACCTACCGGCTTGGATGATTTGCCAAAGCCGATCTGGTCGGGTGCGATCACCCGGTAGCCTTCTTCGCTCAGCGCCGCTATCGTCGTTTTCCAGTAAGCACCACCAAAGTTTTTGCCGTGGAGAAGTACGACCACCTGACCATTCGGACGTTGCGGCTTAACATCCATATAGGCCATCTTTAGTTGCTGGTGCTGACTATTCAGCTCCAGGTAACTAACGAGATAAGGATACTCGTAAGTACTTAACATGATATTCTGCTGGGCCAGGGCCGTCGAGGAGATCAGGAGTAAAAGGCAAAGCAAACGTTTCATAAAGCAATAAGGAATGAACTCCAAAATCGTTTGAGTTAATAAATTCAATTAATTACTAAAATATTTAGTAATTTTGTTCGTTTAGGATTTATTATGTGCGGAAGCGTTTTAGTAGGCGAACAGAAAGATATCGTGATCACGGGCCGGGATGGCCGGCAGTTCAAGCCCAAGCCGAACAGCACCGGCAACCCGGGCAGTATGCTGACGGTGGTGACGGATGCGCTGCCGGATAAGGTGCAGCAGTACCGTTAGGGACTGTTAAACAGCCGATGATGAGAAGATCCATGCAAGACACAAACATGCGAAAATTGAAAATTTGCATACCGTTTGGCGTCAGCAGTTGAGCAGGAAGCATTGCGTCATCCGTATCCAGGCTTTTTTTGAATACAACAAGGAGCAAAAGAAATCTTACCGCATCGAGCGCGCCGATGGGAAGCCGTTCTATATTACCGGGCTTTGGGATATCTGGATGGATATAGATACGAACGTGTTATTGCCAACCTGTTTGATGATCACCATGCCGCCGAACCGGGCGATGGCCGAGATCCATGACCGGATGCCGGCGATCCTGGAGCGCGGCGATGTGAAGACCTGGCTGAATGGCAACCTGACCGGGCAGCAGCGCACGGCTTATTGACAGAGCCATCCTTGTTTGCCGGAAACACTCAAGATCACGGTGGAGAAGGAATATTAAGCTTACCGTACCAATTGCAGCGTAGCCGGATCTTTATGGCCGTCAAAGAGTTTTTTGAGCACCTTGTCGAATACCGAATCATTACCCTCCACAAGTGTGAACAGTGTCATCGATGAACGGAGCTTCAGGTCGTCGGGACTGCCCATGACCTGAGTAGCATTGTTGCCAGGTAGTTGCAGTAGCGCCGCAGCAATTTCCTTTAAACGTTTTCCAAGTACTGGATGCGCTAAGTAATCCGTTGCTTCAGCCAAATCTTTGATCGCGTAGCGTTTCGCCATATCGCTATAACCCAACCCATCGATCTGCGGAAAGATGTACCACATCCAGTGGCTGCGTTTGCGGCCGGCTTTGATCTCGCTCAGGGCTGTTGCATAATCCCGCTGCTGGGCTTCCAAAAAACGTTTCAACTCGCTCATGGTTTTTTCTTTCGTCCGGCCGGCACTTCTTCCGGGTGGTGTTCAAAATGGATACGGGCCTGCTTGAGGCCGGTGGCGATCGCTTCGCCTTCATTATGCGTCGTCTTTAATACCTCGTTAGCGATCTCGACCGCTTTGTCGCGCAGGTATTTGGGTTGGTTCTTATACGATGGCGGGTATTCTCCTTTTGGCCAGGGCATGGTTTCCTCCTTTTTAAGGAAGAACGCATTGCCCCAGACTTTGTTTAGTTAAGCCAGCGACATCCCACCATCCATGACTACTTCGGCTCCGGTAATGAAGCTGGCCGCATCGCCGCAAAAATAGGCCACCATCCGGCCGACGTCATCTGCGGTACCGATCTTTTTCAGCGGGATCCTTTCGATCATCCAGTCATCCAGCCCTTTGCGGGCGGTCTCGTCCAGGCCCAGTTTGTTCAGGATCTCGGTTTTCGTCGGCCCCGGGCTGACGGCATTGACCCGGATACGGCGTGGTGCCAGTTCCAGTGCCGCGATCCTCATCACGGCGTTCAGCGCCGCTTTCCCGGAAGAGTAAACCGAAGAATTGACCCCGTTCATACTGGCGGTGTTGGAGGATAGTAATACGACCGAAGCGCCATCGTTGAGCAGGGGAATGAATTTGCTGAGGGTAAAATATGCGCCCTTAAAATTAATATCGAAAACGCCGTCAAAAAGTTCCTCTGTGGTTTCGGCGATGGCGGCTGTGCCGACGATGCCGGCATTGATGAACAGGATATCGATCTTCTCGAATTTCGCGCTGACCTGGTGTGCGAGTGCTGCTATTTGTGCGACGCTGGACTGATCAGCTATCAGGCCAGTGACGCCTAATTCCACAGCTGCCTTGTCTACCGCTTCCTGGCGGCGTCCTGTGATGATGACGGTAGCACCCTGTGCTTTTAATTCCATGGCAGTCGCATAGCCGATGCCGCTGTTACCCCCGGTAACCAGAGCTATTTTGTTTTTTAGTGTTTCCATGCCGCAAATCTATCGTGGAATTGGTATAAATTTGTTACCAGTATCACCGAGTATACCAATATGACGAAACAGGAAAAGGCGGCGGCGATCTTATCGGACCCGCGCAACCAACGGGAAGAGGTTCAGGCTCTGCAGGACACGATCTATGTTATTGGCGGGAAGTGGAAGCTCCCATCATCAATTCATTATGTAACGGGAATAAGCGGTTCCGCGATATTGAAAGGAGTATCCCCGGCATTACGACCCGCATGCTTTCACGCGAGCTCAAAGAAATGGAAGCGAATCAATTGCTGAAGCGCACCGTGACTGCAGATACGCCGGTGTCGGTCGAGTATACCGTGACCGATTATTGCCAGAGTTTTGGTGAAATTATCCTGGAAATGATCAAATGGGTAAGCAGCACCGGGAAAAGATCAGGGGGGAACACTCCGCTTAAACCGCGATCTTTAGATCTTCCAGGTAAGGCAGCACAAAAAGCGTATGCTCAAATGCGCGGAAATGGATGATCAGCTGGCTGCGGTTATCGAAGAATACCTCCACGTAGAAATTTTCAACATTATACAGTTTGATATAACAGTGCTCATTCGACCGCGTCGCCAGGAATGTCCCGGTTAAAACAGCTTCTGTTTTTTCGGTATAGCTAAGGGTTCTGAATTCATCCGAGGTCATCATGCAGTCATGTTTTAGCCTGTTCATCAAAGCTTTACAAAGACTGTGCCGTATCACTTCCCGGGCATCTTGCCGCATACAGCCACCGGCTTGGGTTTGATAGTTTCGGCGCGGGGATCGTTATTGCATTTACCCAGCAGCATATAGATCACCACAAAGATCACTACAGTGGACAGACAGCCGCTGCCCAGTTTTTTGGCGCCCCAGGCGGCAATGATTCCACGAAAAAAATTATTCATTATCTGGTGTTTTAATATGCTTTGATAGGTTGTCAACAAAGCCGAGGCTAAATAGTTCGGTATGGGTAACTAAACATACCGGCGTTTCAGGCGTTAATCCTGTATGAAAATAAAAACCTGGGAGATCGGCCTCGCTACCGGCCTCGCTGCTGCGACCGTTGCCGTATTATTAAATTCCTGTGTCACTATTCCAAAAGGCGCTAAAGCCGTAAGGCCCTTCGATCAGCACCGCTACCTGGGTACCTGGTACGAGATAGCGCGTATGGATTTTAAATTCGAAAAGAACCTGTCCGACGTGAGCGCGACCTATTCGCTGAACGCAGACGGTACGATCCGGGTGGATAATAAAGGCTATAACTATGTCCAGCAAAAATGGAAAGAAAGCATCGGTAAAGCGAAGCCGGCCGAAGATGCCGGAACAGGCCGCCTGAAGGTATCCTTCTTTGGACCGTTCTATGCCGGTTATAATGTGATCGCAGTAGATCCGGATTACCGTTACGCCCTGGTGGCCGGCAATAAACTGAACTATTTATGGTTGTTGTCCCGAGAAAAAAGTATCACGCCGGCCATTCAGAGCGCTTACCTTAAGCAGGCGCAGGGCTTAGGTTACGATTTCTCCAAACTGGTGTGGACAAAGCATGAACATTAAAGGTTTTCAGCAAACCATCCGGCTGTTCTGTTGTTGAAAGCACATGCAAAACGAATACAACAAAACCCGCTATAACGACACCGAGCTGCAGGAATTTCAGCAGCTCATAGAAAATAAAATAAAAATTGCCCGGGAAGAACTGGGCGAATTGACCGGTGCCTTGAGCTCATCGAACAGCAATGGCGATGATGCGGCCATTGCGGGTAAAACGCTGGAGGACGGTTCGGCGACCTATGAAAAGGAACAAACCAACCAATTGGCAGCCCGTCAGAAAAAGTTCATCGAACAACTGGAAGCCGCGCTGGTCCGCATCCAAAATAAAACTTATGGTATTTGCAAGGTGACAGGAACACTGATTCCGGCAGAACGCCTGCGCGCCGTGCCGCATACGACCATGAGCATGGCCGCCAAACTAAAACAGGCGTCCTGATTATTTTGACCTCATGTCCGTTAAGCCTGATATCGCCAAAGCGATCCTGCAAAGCGCCGCAGAACGCGGTGCTTTGAAAACGACCTGCCCTTCCGAGATTGCCCGGGCGCTTTTTCCGTCGGAATGGCGTAGCCACATGGACGAAGTGCGCGGCGTAGCTTTTCAATTACAGGAGAAAGGACAGGTGGTGATTACCCAAAAAGGGATGCCCGTTACCGGCGAACCGGTGAAAGGACCAATTCGTATCGGACTTAAACTATAAGTCTATGTTTTCCCGGATCGCATTCAGCAGTTTTATAAGGATTGTTGTGATTAATAATTTAAAACAAATCCGGCGCCGGCCCGCTTATGACAGCATGCATCGTTATGAACAGATCAACCAATTCTTAAATGCCTCGGCGTTCTTTTATACGATCGCGATCGGTATGGACAGCGTTTATACCTATGTGAGCCCGAACTATGACCGGAACTTTAGTTTCGGCAAGGGTACGTTGCGCGGACAGCATTTTTCGGTTACGCTCCATCCGGAAGATGTACGCCTCTGTGAAGCCGCCGGCCCGCAATGTTTCCAGGACCCCGGCCGCCTCTTTCCCGTCACTTTACGTAAACATGATGGCCAGGGCGGGTTCGTGACCACCCAATGGCAAATGCAGGCGATGCTGGATAAGCAGGGTTTGCCCCAGGATATTTTCTGCATAGGTTATAATATTACCGAGTTTGTAGACATCAAAACGAAACTGAACCTGGCCGAAACGCACCTGGACGAGATCAGCTTTATCCAGTCTCATGGGGTACGGAAGCCACTCGCCAATATCATGGGCCTTACCAAATTATTACGCAGCGCAGAAAGTGAGGCCGAGCGTGAGGAACTGATGAATATGCTGGCCCTGAGCGCCGATGAGTTCGACCAGATCATTCAGGAAACATCCGCAAAAGGCACCGCTTAAACAATGCGGTTGTTAAACAGTTATGTAAGTATGGCAAATTACCCGATCACGATCAGTGTCGATAAAGCAATGCATCATTTCGAGGTGGGCGAATATCCCCACCATAATGAGGAGCAGTGCAAGTATAAAGTATTTGAGAATGGCGTGTATGTCGCCAGCTTTGAGCCGGATGCGCAGGACTTTCTGCATGTCTGCCAGAACCCCGGTGAGATTAATGAAGAAGTACTGCACTTACTGGCCGACCAAATTGAAGGGCACCACCCGCATGGCATCAATGATAACATTAGAAAATTAAAGCTATGAGAAGTATCTGGACCGGTTCGATCGGCTTTGGCCTGGTGAGCATCCCCATTAAACTATTTTCGGCCGTGCAGGAAACCCGGCTTGACCTGGACATGCTGGACAGCCGCGACCACGCGCATATCAAGTTCCAGCGGGTGAACGAGAACACGAAGAAAGAAGTTCCTTATGATAAGATCGTTAAGGGTTATAAATATGATGAGGACTATGTGATCATCGAGGATGCAGACTTCGAGGCCGCGGCGCCGGAGAAGAGTAAAGTGATCGAGATCGAAAGCTTCGTAGATGTAGCGTCGGTCAACCCGATGTATTATGAAACTTCGTATTATACCGAACCGGCGACCAAGAAAAATAAGGCCTATGCATTGCTGCTTGCCGCTTTGAAGAAATCCGGTAAAGCAGGCCTGGCGCGCTTCGTACTGCGCAGCACGGAGAGTTTGTGTATCGTGCACCCGGTAGAAAATGATATCGTGGTCACCCGTATCCGTTTCGCCCAGCAGATCCGCAGCCAGGAAGACCTTAACCTGGATGAGGATATCAAAGTCAGCGATAAGGAACTAAAAATGGGCCTGGCGCTGATCGAACAGTACGCCGAACCGCTGGACCTGTCCAAATATAAGGATGAGTACCATACGGAACTGATGAATATTATTGAGCAGAAAGCTAAAGGCAAACGCCCGACCATCAAGAAATTAAAACCGAAAGCGGCCAAGGGTGATGATCTGTACGATCAGCTGATGAGCAGTTTAAAAGTAAAAAAAGGCGCCTGATGATCAATCCTGTACAAACGACGATCCCGCAGCCGGATGGTAGCGACCGTTATGTGATCATTGAGCCGGTCCTGGAAAAGAATGGCGATCAGGGCCTGCGGTCAACCGGTGTGTTCAAGGTAATAAAGACGCTTTTGGCGACGAAACGCATTTATTTACCGAGCCGGTAGAAAGCGAGGAACATGCTGCACTGCCGGACGAACAAAACCCGGACTACCTCGGGAAATTTGTCTTTAAGCAGGGTGAATTGCAGCATTTTGAAGGCGATGTCCTTAGCCATGCCGAGCAAGCCTGGTTAGCGGTTTTTATCGATAGCTACCAGGAGCCGAATATTTAATCAATCATAAAAGCACTTATGCCTGAAATACCCGATCTGAATATATTTTGTACCAACCTCGCTGAGCGGCTGGTCGGGAAAAAGCTAAAAGATATCCGTATCCTCATTGACCGGAGGCTGAAACTGCCGGAAGCGGACTTCAAAACAGCGCTGGAAGCACACAAGCTGGTAGCGATCAACCGGGTCGGTAAGCAATTGTATTTCGAGTTTGCGAATAAGCATGTGTTAAGCCTGCAATTGATGCTCTACGGGTCGATGCATTGGTACGAGGGCAAGAACGACAACAAGTTCACGATAGCGGAGCTGCAGTTTTCGGACGGTATCGGTTTGGCCATTACCGACTGGCAAAAGGCGGTGATCTTATCCCTTGACCCGGAAGTTTCCAAAGTACCTGACGCGCTGCATTTGCCTGTCGGCTACCTCGTAAAGGCGTTAAAAGGGAAGAACAAACCCATCAAAACCGTACTGCAGGAGGGAAAGGTCGTGCAGGGCATTGGTAACGCTTATGTGGACGAGATCCTTTATGCAGCGAATTTATCGCCATTCTCCATTGCTGCTAAAATACCGGAAAAGAAGATCGGCGTCCTGACCAAAGCAATTGAAGAAGTACTGGTAGAAGCGGAAGCCCATATCCGCAAGAACTTCCCCGATACCATTACCGAAAAGGAACGGGATTTTCTCAAGGTGCATCTGCCTAAGCATAAGGTCACACCCAAGGGCGAGCCTATCATTGTTGCCGAGATCGCCAGCCGGAAAACGTATTATACGGAAGGTCAGGAGTTGTTCGAATAGGTGCGATCCTTATGCCCACCACTTTAACGGGAATTCGATCTTGTTCACGGAGCCAACGACGAGGTTGGGCCGGTAGCCATACTTGATCAGTTCTTCCTCGTCCGCAATCCCGGAAAGGACGAGTATCGTTTTGAACCCCATATAGATCCCCCCAATGATATCCGTTTCCATGGTGTCGCCGATAACGGTGACCTGTTCCGGCCGCAGGTCCATATAAGCTGCGGCCGAGCGCATCATCACCGGGCTGGGCTTACCGATCACGAATGGTTCGCGTCCCGTAGCTTCTTCGATCATCGCGGCCGTAGCGGCAATCCCCAGGTTGTTCCAGCCTTCGCGCCGTGGTGAAGGGTCGCGGTTCGTAGCGATGAACCGCGCCCCGGCCAGGATCATATCGACCGCCTGGTGAACCTTATCGAGACTGAATTCCAGGCCCTCACCCAGGACGACCAGGTCCGGTTTTTTGTCGACCATACGGATGCCGGCGTTTTTGATACTCTTCAATAAGCCCCCTTCGCCCAGCACATGGACGCTGCAGTCCGGGTAATGTTCGGTCAGAAAAGTAGCCGTTGCCATGGCGCTGGTATAGATATGTTTTTCAGTGACCTTTATGCCCAAAGTCGCGAGTTTTTCAACGGCATCGGCGCGACTCTTGGAACTATTGTTGGACAAGAAGGTGAATGGTATCTTATCTTTCAGCAGCCGTTTTATAAAAACATCCGCGCCCTTGATGAGTTCTTCACCGGCGTAGATCACGCCATCCATATCGATCATTAAGCCATGCTTTGTTTGAATTCCCATGTTGTTACTACAATGTCAGCCCCGGATTGTTAGTTCAGGTGTTTGGCCAGGTAGGGCGCGGTCCGGCTGGAGCTGTGCCGGGCAATGGCCGGAGGTGTCCCGGAGGCGACGATTATGCCCCCGTCTTCACCCGCGCCCGGCCCGATATCGATCACCCAGTCGCTGGCTGCGATAACGCTCATATCATGCTCCACCAGGATCACGGTGTTGCCGGCATCTACCAGGCGGTTCAGTTGCAGCATCAGCCGTTCGACATCCGAGGGATGCAGGCCAGTGGTGGGTTCGTCCAGGATATAAAGAGTTTGCCCGTGCTGTGCGCGCTGCAGTTCAGTGGCCAACTTGATGCGCTGCGCCTCGCCGCCGGAAAGTTCGGTCGCCGGCTGACCTAAGCGCAGATAGCCGAGTCCTACTTCGCGGACGACCTCCAGCGCGCGGCTGATGGCAGGTTCTTCATCAAAGAAATTGGCCGCCTCGTCTACGGTCAGGCCTAACACTTCAGCGATATTTTTTTCCTTATAAGCCACGGCCAGGGTTTGGGGATTATAACGGGTACCGACGCAGGTCGGGCAGGGCGTGTAAACACTGGGCAGAAACAGCAGTTCGACCATCACAAAACCTTCTCCTTCGCAATGCGGGCAGCGGCCTTTGGCCACGTTAAAAGAAAAGCGGCCGGCATCATACTTTTTAGTTTTGGCCATGGGTGTTGCCGCGAAGAGTTTGCGCACATGGTCGAACAGTCCGGTGTAGGTGGCCAAGTTGGAACGCGGTGTGCGGCCGATGGGCTTTTGGTCGACTACGACCAGCCGTTTTAGTTGATCCACACCCGCGGTAATGCGTCCCCCAAGCGTTTGGACTTCGGTTTGTTCTAGCGGATCCGCATCGGTTTCATCGGTGATATCCACCTGCACGCCTAAATGTTCGGCGACCAGTTCCACCAGCACCTGGCTGACCAGGCTGCTTTTACCGGAACCAGATACGCCGGTCACGCTGGTCAGCACACCAAGGGGAAATTCTGCATTTAACTGGTTGAGGTTATTGCGGGTGACGCCTTCCAGCTTTAACCAGCCTTTGGGTTCCCGTGGATCGTTAGCTGGTTTGGCTGCCTCTCCGTAGATATAATGCCGGGTCAGCGAAGCTTCCACCTTTTTTAAACCTTCGGGCAAACCGCTATACAGGATGTGGCCGCCTTTTTCACCGGGTGCGGGGCCGACATCGACAATCCAGTCGGCATGGCGGATGACATCGATCTCGTGTTCGACGACGAACAGTGAATTGCCGGACGCCTTTAACTTATCCAGCGCCCGGAGCAAAGCCTCCGTATCGGCCGGGTGCAGACCCGCTGAAGGTTCATCCAACACATAAACCACACCGAATAGATTAGAGCGCACTTGGGTGGCCAGTCTTAACCGCTGCAGCTCACCCGGCGATAAGGTCGGCGTGCTACGCTCTATGGTCAGGTAACCCAGACCGAGGTCCAGCATGACCTGCAGCCGCGCCAGGAAATCCTCGGCGATACGTTTGGCGACGATCACTTTTTCCGGATTTTTTGCTTCCAGCTTTTTCAGTGCCGGTGCATCCCCCTTGGCATAGCGCTGGAAGATCGTAGCCAGCTTGTTCAGCGCCAGGCCGGGCAGCTCGGCAATATCATAACCGGCAAATTTAATGCTCAGTGATTCCTGCTTCAGCCTTTTGCCCTGGCACAAAGGGCATTCGCTGCTCAGCATGTAATGGCTTACCCTTTTTTTCATCAGCGCGCTTTGCGAATTAGCAAACGTATGGCGAACATAGCGGCGGGCATCGGTAAAGGTGCCCATATAATCCGGCTGACGCTTGTTTTTGATGAACCGCTGGATTTCTTCATGATTGTACCCTGAATAGACCGGTACGACCGGCTGCTCTTCGGTGAACAGGATCCAGTTGCGGTCTTTTTGGGGAATATCCTTCCAGGGAATATCGATGTCGTATCCCAGGGTCGTCAGAATGTCGCGCTGGTTCTGCCCCTGCCAGGCCGAGGGCCAGGCGGCAATAGCCTTTTCCCGGATGGTCAAATTGTCATCCGGCACCATGGTTTGTTCCGTGATCTCATAAACCCTTCCTAGCCCGTGGCACTCCGGACAGGCACCTTCAGGTGTATTGGGTGAAAAGGATTCTGCGTAAATAATTTCCTGACCTGCGGGGTAATCGCCCGCGCGGGAGTATAACATGCGGAGCAGGTTCGATAAGGTGGTGACACTACCGACCGAGGAACGGGTGCTGGCCGAACCGCGCTGCTGCTGCAAAGCCACGGCAGGCGGCAATCCCTCAATCTCATCCACTTCGGGGATAGCCATCTGGTTGAACAGGCGGCGGGCATAGGGAGACACTGATTCGAGGTAGCGGCGCTGCGCTTCGGCGTATAAGGTGCCGAATGCCAGGGAGGATTTGCCCGAGCCGGAGATACCGGTAAACACGACGAGCGCATCCCGCGGAATTTCCAGGCTGACGTTTTTGAGGTTATGTTCCCGAGCACCTTTAACTTTTACCAACCCTTTAAATTCCATGCCTTTGCTAACAGGTGCCCGGCGCCATTGTTTTTATGTTTTCCGGCAACAGTTTAGCTGCTTAGCTGTTGACCTTAAAAAGACCATCATGGCTGAACTACCCGACCTGACCGTATTCGCGCAGATCCTGACCAGGAGATTTAAAGGTAAAGTGCTGGCACATGTAGAGTTGACCGTGACTAAAAAACTCAATGTTACCGTAGCGGAACTGAAGTCAGCGCTGGAAGGTCGCGAGCTTTCCGGTGTTTCCCGTGAGGGCAAGACCCTGCAGTTTCATTTTGCGGGCGGCCAGGTCTTAGGTCTGCACCTGATGCTCCGGGGCGAAGTGATCAGTTTGGACAGTGACGAAGTACCTCGCTTTCAGATCATAGCCTTTCATTTCAAGGGTGGCGGAGGCTTTGCGGTCGTTGACCTGCAAAAAGCAGCCACACCGACTTTGCAGCCCAAACCGGCGGAAACACCGGATGCCCTGCAATTGGAAAAGGACACTTTTATCAATTTATTAGCAAAAAAACGCTCGGTCATTAAAACCCTGCTGATGGACCCAAAAGTGATGCGCGGGATCGGCAATTCTTATGCCGACGAAATTCTTTACCATGCGCATATTTCGCCGTTTAGTATTGCCAATGCCATTCCGGACAAAGCCGCGCTCCGGCTTTTTAAAAGTATCCGGGTGGTATTAGAAAAGGCGATTGCGGATATTGCTGAAGCGAATGGTGATGAACTTACCGGCGAACTGCGCGATTTTATGGCTATCCATAACCCGGCGATAAAAAAGACGGCGAGGGGAGAAGAGATTTTAAAAGATAAGATCGGCGGACGGACGACTTACTATACCAAGGTGCAGGAACTATTTGTCTGAAGCGCTAAGCTTTACGGAATAAGCCTTGCTTCCTTTAATTGTGCAAACAAGTCATAAAAGCTATCTTCTGTATCCTGATAAACGGTAAAGCCGAATTTGCGGCTTTTGGACATATCGGTCATCACTTCTATGGGCCTGCCGAGATCCAGGTCGGTATGCCACGGACTGGCGAGGCGGCTAAGTTCGGCTTCTTCCAAATTATACTTTTGCGCGATATTTTTCCAGATGTCGCTATCGTTCGCCATGGTTTGCTCTAAGGGATGAATGGTGCCGTCAAAACCTTGCGGTTCAATCGCAAAATACCGCGCCAACCGGTTCCATAAGCGGCTCCAGCGGAAGACATCGCCATTGACGATATTGAACGCTTGGTTACTGGCGGCATCGTTAGTCGATGCCCACATGAGTTGCGCGGCCAGTATCCTTGCGTCGGTCACATCGGATAAGCCGTTCCATTGGGCGGCAGAACCGGGAAAGATAAGAGGGCGGCCGGTTTCTTTGCAAATTGTTGCATAGACCGCCAGGGTTGTGCCGAGGTTCATCGCGTTACCCACGGCCTGGCCGATGACTGTATGCGGGCGGTGGATGCTCCAGCTAAAGCCGTCGCGTTCGGCGGCTGCATAGACCTCGTCCTCCTGGGCATAATAAAAATTCTCGATGGTCAGTCGCGGATGTTCTTCCCGCAGTGGGGTTTCCGGTAGAAAGCCTTCTTGTGCGTAAGCCTCGAACGGGCCTAAATAATGTTTCAGGCCGGTAACCAGCGCGACGTGCTGAACCGATCTTTTTGGAGAAAGCGCGTTGAGCAGATTGCGGATCATCAGGCTGTTCACCCGAATGTTCTCCGCCTCCGTATCATTTCGCATCCAGGTGGTGATGTAGACATGTGTCGGCGAAACAGCGGCTAAGGCCGACTGCAAGCTTGCTATATTTAAGAGGTCTGCCGCGACCGGGTTTAAACCCTCGATCGGTGCCGGATTCCGGGCCAGGCCGTATGTTTCCCAGCCTTGCGCGATGAGTTGTTTGGCGAGGTTGCTGCCGGCAATGCCGCTGGCACCGACGACTAAAGCGATATTGCCCATTACCCAGCCTGTTGCGCCAAAAAACTGATCAGGTTCTCTTCCAATAATTCCGTATTATAGTCGGACTCCGTTGCCAATACATTAACCGTCAGTTCTACATCGGTCACGGTAATATTCAGCGCCGGTCCTTCGATCACTTCGGGAAAAGACACGTTGATCTCATCGAATACATGCGCGTATTCGATAGCAAGGTTGGAACCCAGTTTATCATTAATATAGTCCGCGAAACCTGTTTTTAATACGTCAAACAGCTTTTCCGCGCTGAGTGGCTGCACATTTTTGATTGTTGCCATAGACTATACAAGCGTTGGGTGTTAATTAAGTTTTATATAGGGCAAGGTATATTTCCTAAAACGACTACTTATGAAAACAAAGTGTCGGCTGTGGCTTAATAACAGCGGCGCATTGACTGACTCCAAATTACGCTTGATTTCTATTGTGGTGCAAAGCAGCGTGTTAAGGATTAAAAGGCTTGGCCGGCCGATCACGGGCGGTTTATTGCAGTAGTGCTTACCCATACCCGATTATGCCCAAAAAATTATTGATCATTGAAGATGATCTGGATATTCAAGCGGTTCTTTACTACATTTTTGTGGAAGAAGGCTACGAGGTCGAACTTTCAGAGAACGGTGATGCCGCGGGGGATATGGCCGAGCCTTTCCCGGACCTGATCTTAATGGATGTCCAGCTTAAAGGCGCGTTAAAGAACGGGGATGCGGTCTGTCTGCTCTTGAAATCGGTTGCCGCTACCCATGACCTGCCGGTTATCCTTTTGTCGGCCGAATGCGACCTGAACCTCATCTGTAAGGCTTGTGGTGCGGACGGTTTTTTGTGCAAGCCTTTTGATGTGGCCAGACTGACCGGCTTGGTAGCTGAGCTGATCGGAAAGGCTGGCGCCTAAGTATAGTTCGTCTTTGCTCAAACATAAAACGGTTTGAGTGCTTGTTCAATTACATATTACACTACCTTTTCCCCGCTAACCGGTCCGGGGATTGGATCACCACCCCACCAGCCCGTAAAAAACTGATCATGCGGGACACTCAAAATTTTGTTTTAGCCATCAATGCCGGTTCGTCCAGCGTGAAGTTCGCGCTTTATCAGTTGGGAGCCGAAGAAACTTTGCTCTTTTCCGGGAACACGGCCGATCTGCCGGCAGACCAGGATCTGATAGACTGGTTGCGGCAGCAGCCCGGTATCGGTCAGCTTTCCGCCATCGCGCACCGGGTTGTCCATGGCATGGCACATACGCAGCCAGAAATGATCACACCGGCACTCATTGCGGAACTCAAAACCTATGTCAGTTATGATCCGGAACATATGCCCGCTGAAATTAAACTGATCGAAGAATTTGTTGCCGCATTTCACGAAGTTAAACAAATGGCCTGCTTTGATACGATGTTTCATCAGACGATGCCGGCGGTGGCTACAACCATTGCTATCCCCGACAAATATCGCCAGCTGGGCTTACGCAGGTACGGGTTCCATGGTCTTTCTTATCAATACTTGTGCGAATATCTGGAACAGGTCAGTACAGCTATCCCACATGAAAATGTGGTAATAGCTCACCTGGGCAGCGGCGCCAGTGTGGCAGCCATCCAAAACGGGAAGAGCATGGATACCAGCATGGGTTTTACACCGGGTGCGGGATTGGTCATGAGTACGCGCTGCGGTGATATGGACCCCGGCGTAGCCGCCTACCTCTTCCGGCAAGTCAAATCAGATAGTGAACAATTCAACCACCTGGTCAACCATGAATCTGGCCT
Source organism: Mucilaginibacter aquaedulcis (assembly GCF_030409325.1). Taxonomy (GTDB): domain Bacteria; phylum Bacteroidota; class Bacteroidia; order Sphingobacteriales; family Sphingobacteriaceae; genus Mucilaginibacter; species Mucilaginibacter aquaedulcis. The sequence continues at coordinate 985,339 of NZ_JAUFPR010000004.1, read as the reverse complement.
GCTGTCGGTTTCAGGAACCAGTCCGGATATCAAAGAGCTGCTAAAGATCCGGGAGCAGGATGACCGGGCCGCTGATGCGATCAACTTGTTTTGTTACCAAGTCAGCAAATATATCGGGGCTTATGCCGCAGCAATGGGCGGCATCGACACGCTTGTCTTTTCCGGCGGCATCGGCGAACACCTACCGGAAGTCCGCGGCCAGATCTGCCGCAAGCTGGGCTTCCTGGGCATCGAACTGGATAGCCGCCAGAATTTAATTAACGCCGAAGTTATTTCAACCGGCAAGACCCGAGTCTATGTGATACCCACCAACGAAGCCTTAATGATGGCCCGCTTAATTACGCGGGTTATACCAAACGATAATAAATAAAAAGATATGGAAACTGTATTGATTAACCCTGAACAGGATACCCTAACGGATGAGCTTTTGCAAAAAATAGATGCTTACTGGCGCGCGGCTAACTACCTGTCGGTCGGGCAGCTCTACCTGCGGCATAATCCTTTGCTCAAAAAACCGCTGCTGCTGGAGCATGTCAAAGCCATGCTGCTGGGCCACTGGGGAACGACGCCCGGACAGAACTTTATTTATACCCACCTGAACCGGGTGATCAAGCGCTTTGACCTGGACATGATTTACATCTCCGGGCCTGGCCATGGCGGGCCGGCGGTAGTAGCCTCCACTTACCTGGAAGGAACCTACAGTGAAGTTTACCCGGATATTTCGCAGGATGAGGAAGGCTTGCAGAAATTGTTTACGCAGTTTTCTTATCCAGGCGGGATCTCCAGCCATGCTTCGCCCCAGACACCCGGTTCTATCCATGAAGGCGGGGAACTGGGGTATTCATTAAGCCACGCTTTTGGGGCAGTGCTGGATAACCCCGAACTGATCGCGGCCTGCGTGGTGGGTGACGGCGAGGCCGAGACGGGCCCGCTGGCTACGGCTTGGCATTCCAATAAATTCCTGAACCCGTTAACTGATGGTGTGGTGCTGCCTATTCTGCATTTGAATGGCTATAAGATCTCTAATCCTACGGTTCTGGCGCGGATCACTCATGAAGAACTGGAACAGTTATTTATGGGATATGGCTGGACACCTTATTTCGTGGAAGGCGACGACCCAATGCTGATGCATGAAGCCATGGCGAATACCTTAGAAAAGGTTATCACCCAGATCCACCAGATCAAATGCGATGCGAAAGCGAACGGCCTGACCGAAAGAGCGCGCTGGCCGATGATCGTGCTGCGCTCGCCAAAAGGCTGGACCGGGCCAAAAGAAGTAGACGGGTTTAAAATAGAAGGCAACTTCCGTGCGCACCAGATCCCGCTCGCGGTTTCCGCATCGGCACCGCCGGAACACCTGCAACTGCTGGAAGACTGGATGAAAAGCTATCACCCGGAAGAGCTGTTTGACGAAAACGGCACCTTACGTAGCGAACTCCAGGAACTCGCCCCACAGGGCAAATGCCGTATGGGTGCCAACCCGCATGCCAATGGCGGGCAATTGCTCCAGCAACTGCATTTACCGGACTTCCGGGCTTATGCGACGGAAGTAGCCGCGCCCGGTTGTGCGGGTGAAGGTGACACCTACGTCTCGGGCCGCTTTCTGCGGGACATTATTAAAGCCAATGACCAGGAACGGAACTTCCGCATTTTTGGGCCGGATGAAACGGTTTCCAATAGGTTCGATGTGATCTTTGAAGCGACGAACCGCCAATGGGAAGGACCGGTCGTGAATACAGACGAGTTCCAGGCCGCCGATGGCCGGGTGATGGAAATGCTGAGCGAACACCAGTGCGAGGGCTGGCTGGAAGGTTATCTCTTAACCGGCCGACACGGTCTGTTCAATTGCTATGAAGCCTTTATCCATATTGTCGATTCGATGTTTAACCAGCACGCGAAATGGTTAAAGGCCAGTTCGGAATTACCCTGGAGACGAAACATTGCCTCGCTAAATATTTTGCTGACCTCTACCGTTTGGCGGCAGGACCATAACGGTTTTACGCACCAGGACCCAGGCTTTATTGATCATGTGGTGAATAAGAAAGCAACCATCGTGCGGGTCTATTTACCGCCGGATGCCAATTGTTTATTATCAGTGATGGATCATTGCCTGCGCAGTGTGCAATACGTGAATGTGATCGTCGCAGGTAAACACCCTGCGCCCCAATGGCTGACGATGGAACAGGCGGTCAACCATTGTACACGTGGTATCGGAATCTGGGATTTCGCGAGTAATGAGCAGGAATTGGAACCTGATGTAGTAATGGCCTGCAGCGGTGATGTACCTACCCTTGAAACTTTGGCGGCGGTGTCGATCTTAAGGGAACATTTGCCGGAACTCAAGGTCAGGGTAATTAATGTCGTGGATCTATTTAAGCTTCAAAAAAGCAGTGAGCATAGCCACGGCTTGTCAGACGACGCTTATAATGAACTGTTCACGATGGACAAGCCGGTGATCTTTGCGTTTCACGGTTATCCCTGGTTAGTGCACCGTTTGACCTATAACCGCGCGAATAATGCTTACATGCACGTCAGGGGTTACAAAGAGGAAGGTACGATCACCACCTCGTTTGACATGACCGTACTCAACGAGATGGATCGTTTCCACCTGGTCATGGATGTCATCGACCGCTTGCCCCAAACAGGCAGCAAGGGTGTCCACCTGAAGCAACAATTGCTGGACAAGCTGATCGAGCATAAACATTATATCGGCGCGAACGGAAAAGATATGCCGGAGATTCTGGACTGGCAATGGAAAAATGACTAATTAAAATATACGATCATGGAAGAAAACACCAAAGACCAGTCTGTACTGGACCACATTAAACAGCTGACCGAAAAGGAAGAAGACCTGTATGGCAACCCGGACTTGAGTGAGGATGATATCAAAACGCTGCATGCGGTGCAGTCCGAACTGGACCAGTACTGGGATTTGCTGCGCCAGCGCCGGGCATTCCGGGATGCGGGTGATGATCCCGAACGGGCGAAGATGCGTTCCGGCGAAACGATTGAAAACTACAAAGGATAACTGGTGTTATCATCGGGTGAAGATCGCAACCTATAATATTAACGGTATCAATGGCCGCATCGACAACCTGCTGCGCTGGCTGGCGGATGCCAGGCCGGACGTGGTGTGTTTGCAGGAATTGAAATGCGAGGAACATAAGTTCCCGAAACGGACTTTATTAGACGCGGATTATCATGCGATCTGGCAGGGCCAAAAAAGCTGGAACGGGGTGGCGATCCTTTCCCGATACGGAGAAATTCAGGAAACCCGTCGCGGTTTGGATGGCGAGGATGAAGATCTGCACAGTCGGTATATCGAAGCGTTTATTAACGGCGTCGTTATCGGTTGTTTGTATTTGCCGAACGGTAATCCTTTCCCGGGGCCAAAATTTGATTATAAGCTGCGCTGTATCAAACGGCTGCAGGCGCATGCGGATAAATTATTGAGCTTTGGTTTACCGGTGGCCTTGATCGGTGATTATAACATCATGCCGACGGAACTGGATACGTATAAACCAGAAAAGTATGTCGAAAATGCTTTGTTCAGACCGGAGGCTCGCAAGCTGTGGCGGGCGTTGGTCAAGTCGGGCTGGACAGACGCCATCCGTAAATTGTACCCTGACGAAAGGATTTATACTTTTTGGGATTATTTGCGGAATGCTTATGGCCGGGATGCGGGTCTGCGGTTAGATCATTTTCTGCTGAATGACGTTTTGCTTTGCCGGCTGGCATCGGCTGCCGTCGATAAGCATGTTCGCGGCTGGGATCATTCCAGCGACCATGCGCCGGTGTGGATCGAACTAGCAGACTTGTAGACAAAAAAGGCCGCCCATTTTACCGGGACGGCCCTACCTCTACACTATTCAACCTTTTTCTTTATTTCTTTTTGCGTATCCAGGCAACTAATACGACGCCGATGACCGCTGCTGTAGCTGCCTTTTTAAGGAGGCCGGTGCGGTTGTATTTCCATTCCATGGCCAGGCCGCGTTCTTTGATGAAGTTGGGTAAATGGCCGGTGCCGATGTCTGCTATAAGACCTTCGAATACGTTGACCCGGTCAGCCAGGATCAGGGGTATCCAATGCCGGTAACGGTCCTCGCTGTGCTGGAAAGCATAGCGGCGGATCATGCCGCTCAAGCCCGAGGGCGGTACAGCAGTACCGAAAACACGGGTCATCGCCGGCCGTTCATTGGACATCAGGATCTCCACGTCCTGTGGCTGATGTTCGGCGCGTTCGTAATTGATCCGACTATGATCATCCCCGGTATAATTTTTCATCGGGTAGGTCGGTTCGTTTTCCGGGTCGGCATCCATGCCCCAGCCGGGTATATTTTTATAGTCTTCGTTTTGCGTTATCATGGGATCAATACGGTTTTGATACAGTTATCCAGTTTGGAAGAGAACAGGCGGTAAGCGTCTGCGACTTCGGCTAAGGGAACACGGTGGGTAATTAACTCTTTAGGGCTTAACCTGCCCGACAGCACATGGTCGATCAGTTTGGGCAGGAGGCGTTTAACCGAAGCCTGGTTGGCGCGGATGGTGATGCCTTTGTTGACAATATTTCCAATGGGCGCAAGATTGAACGGGGGGCCGTAAACACCAACCACCGAGACAATACCGCCTTTCTTTACGGAATTAATGGCCCATTGAAAAGCGGTGGCTGCACCGGCCTGCATTAAAGTAACGCGGCCGCTGAAGGTTTGCAAAGTATTGCCTTCGGCTTCACAACCCACGCAGTCAATGCAAACGTCCGCTCCATACCAGTCGGTAAGTTTTTTCAGGAATACGACCGGGTCAGCCATCTCTTTAAAATTATAAGCTTCGCATTTGGCGTAATTCCGGGCGAATTCTAATCGGTAGTCGATATGGTCGATGATGATGACGCGTGCCGGCCCGAAGAACCAGGCGCAACGCGCGGCCATGATACCGATCGGACCTGCGCCAAACACTATGACGGTATCGCCTTCTTTGATGCCCCCCATCTCTGCGGCCTGGTAACCGGTGGGTACTACGTCTGTTAAGAGCACAGCATCATCAGGGTCCATTTCAGCCGGAATGACCGTAGGGCCCACATCGGCATAGGGTACGCGCACATATTCGGCCTGGCCGCCATCATAGCCGCCGGCCGTATGCGAGTAACCGAAAATGCCGCCGACAGCCGTGGCCATCGGGTTGGATTCATGGCAGTTCCCGAAAAGTCCCTGCTTGCAAAAATTACATTTGCCACAGGCGACATTGAAAGGTACCAAAACCTGGTCGCCGACCTTCAGTTTTTGCACCAGCGGGCCGACTTCTTCGACAATGCCGGTAAATTCATGGCCGAAAGTGGAGCCGACACGCGTGTCGGGCACCATCCCATGGTATAAATGCAGGTCCGAGCCGCAAATGCAGCTGCGGGTCACGCGAATGATGGCATCCTCGGGATGCAGGATCTCCGGCATGGGTTTATCCACGGTCCGAATGCGGTAAGGACCGCGGTAGTTCATTGCTAACATATTTTATTTTTAGGAGTAGTTTTATCATCAGCCCGCACTGCTGTCATCGGCAATGTCATCGGACGGGTACTTTTTAGTTTCGCCGTTATCCAGTTTAACTTCGACCTGGTCGCCGGTCGCTTCCAGTACTTCTCCCTTTCCGTCGGGTGTAGTCACGCGTTGTCCTTTTAAATGGCTCATGATCTTAAATTTTTAGTGTGGTTTGGCGGCGATGAGTGAAAGGCTTCCGACGATAAGGCCCGTGAGGCCCATGGCCCAAAAAGTAAGCATCGCTGGTTTGTCTTTTTTGATGGCGGGCACCTGGCTGACGGCCAGGGCTAATACCCCCGATGCCAGGTCGAGCGACGCATGAATACGATAAGGGATCAGTTTCCAGATGCCCCATTCCGCTTTTGTACACAGACTGTAGCTTAAGGCAGATAAAGCAAAGCCTTGGCAGAGGTACGCGGCAGGCTTGTTATCGCGGAATCCCGCTAATACGGGTGCGGCCAGTACCAGGGGTACATAGCTATAGTCGGCGTAGACGTGTTGTTTTTGGGGTATCCCTTTGAAATGCATAATGGCCTTTCGGTCAAGGTTGCAATTACGGTGCCCCGTATCTTGAATTAAATAAATTAAATATAAATTAATTTAAAATAAAATATAAACCGGGATAAGCCTCACATTATGGACTTGGCTTTGTTCCTAAATTATGGAACAAAGCAGTAAATGGAAAAAGATCGTTCTGATCGCCGGTTTGGTGGTCATCGCTATATTGGCCGGTATATTTTATTACCGGTATGAATTCGTATTTGGTGACGGCACGAAAGCCGGGACGATGAATTATTTTGTCCATAAAGGCTATATGTTCAAAACCTATGAAGGGCGGCTCATCCAGAGCGGTATCCGCAGGCCGGTACAGGGCAGCATCCAATCGAATGAATTTATGTTTTCGGTAACCGATGCGCATGTGGCGGATATCCTAAATAAAAATGCGGGTGCTTACCTGGAACTGCATTACAAAGAATACCTGCATACGCTGCCCTGGCGCGGCGTGAGTGTGTTCGTCGTTGACAGCGTGATGGCGATCAAGCCGGTTAGTCCAACGCAGCCCTAATGAAAATTAATAAAGTATTATGGGTACTGCTGTTTATCGCGGTGATCAACTCCATGAGCTTCGGGATCATCATTCCGCTGATCCTTTCTTACGGCAAAAAGTTCGGGGTCAATAAGGAAACGATAGGCCTGCTGACGGCCTCTTTTTCCATCGCCCAGTTTTTCGCTACCCCGGTGCTAGGTTCCTGGTCGGACCGGATCGGACGTAAATGGATACTGGCGTTTAGCCTGCTGGGCAGCTGTCTTTCCTTTATCTTGTTCGGGCTGGCTAACAGTCTCCTGCTTTTATTCGCCGCGCGTATCCTGGATGGGATCACGGGTGGCAATATCTCCGTGGCGCAGGCCATGGTGTCGGATATGTCATCGGCTAAAGACCGCGCCAAGAATTTCGGGTTATTGGGTTCGGCCTTCGGGTTTGGCTACGTGATCGGGCCTGCCATCGGCGGATTGCTCAGCAAATTGGGCGACCGGGTGCCTTTCTTTTTTGCAGCCGCAATGGCTTTGGTGGGCATGGTGCTGGCCCTGATCTTTTTAAAGGAAACCAGTTCGGACAAAACCCGGCAGGAGAACAAGCAAAATAAGCTTTTCAATTTTGGTGCTTTGGTCAGCGTTTTGAAAAAACCGGCTATTGGCGCCTCGGTATTTATGGGCTTCCTGCTGACTACAGCGCAATTCGCCATGCTGATCGGCTTTCAAACCGTTTGCGCGGATCAATTCAAGCTATCAGCAGTCCAAACAGGTCTGTTTTATGCGGGATTCGGCGTTAGCGGGATATTGATGCAGTTGCTCGTTCCCTGGATCAGTAAACTGTTGCCCGCCAAAGCCGGGGTATTATTAGTGAGCACATTGATCTGTGCGGCGGCGATGGTTTGGTGCGGTATGGTGGCTGGTTTGTTTGGCTTCGCGCTGGGTATTGGCATCTATGGCTTATTCAACGGTTTGCGGAACCCCATGTTAAATGCGGTGATCGCCGACCGGATGGATGAAAAGGAGCGCGGACAGATCATGGGTATCAATCAATCTTACGCGGCTATCGGGCAAACCATAGGCCCTTTGCTGGCCAGTGCGGCGGCACTGCTTGCTTTACCTTTCATCTTTTTCGTAGCGGCGGCACTCATTAGCTGGGCTTTATATTATGGCTGGCGGCTAAAAGAAAACACTTAGCCGTACGGTTAAGCAGAAGCCGGTTTTTTAATAACCTCTGTTATCAATTCTTTGGCGAGTTGCTTGGGAATATATTTACGTAAGGTCCGGTACAGGTGTTCGAGGTCAAAAGGCTTGGGAATATAATCATCGAAGCCATGAATGCTATATTCGTCGTTGATATTATGGTTACAGCTCATGGCGATCACCGGCAAGTGTGGGTACTTGGTTTTGATGGTCTCCAAAATGGTTAAACAGATCTTGCCATCCAGTCTGAAATCCAGCATCACCACATGGGGCCGGTGTTCTTCGATCAGCGCAATGAAATCTGCCGTACTATCCGTTAACGCATAAACCTGGTAGCCTTCCGCTTCCAGCGCGTACTTTAAAATATCCAGAATGTCCTGGTCGGTTTCCTGTAGAATTATTTCCATCTTTTTTTGTTTTGGCCAAAAAAAGAAAGAAACTGTGCTAAGAGCTGGGTGCTGTCTTTGGGTGGTTAAAGGTACGCGATTAATGCTGCGTTGCCAACGATTTGGAAATTTCCGATATTTACCTAAAGTACAGCTGATGCTTGCGTCTTAACATTTGCCGCAGCCGCGCTGTTTCTTACGCATGTGATCCTTTTATTAGCCGCTTTCCGCCGTTCCGATTTTTCGGGGCGCCTTTATTTTTATTCGCATTTGATCTATAAAGGCAAACTAAAATAAAAGGTAGAGCCTTTTTCCATTTCGCTTTCCACCCAGATCTTCCCATCGTGCCGGTTAATGATCTCCGCACTCAGGTACAAGCCGATACCAAATCCGGAGATATGTTTGCTGTGGTTGGATTGGACACGGTAATAGCGGTCAAAAATCTTTTTGACATCCGCTTCAGCAATACCCATACCCTGGTCTTTTACACTAAAGACCACGTTTTGACCGATCAGTTCGCATTTGACCGCGATGGCCGCGCCGTTCGGCGAATATTTCACGGCATTGCCGATCAGGTTAGAGATCACCGAACTGATCTTGTCACGGTCGGCTTTGATGGCGACAGGGGGGCAAGGGTCAAAATCGATTTGACGGCTGCCCACGGTAAGGTTGGTTTCATCGACAACTTCCGTGATCAGTTCTTCCAATTGAAATGGTTCTTTTTCGATCAGAATCTTGGCCGACTCCAGGCGGGAGACGTTGAGGAAGCCATTAATCATATTGGTCATTTTCTTCACCTGGACGTTGGCTTTTTGCATCGCGCCGGGTAAAAAACTGTCCTCACTAGTTTTTAGCTTCAGTTCCGCTACCTGCAGGAGTGCATTGAGCGAAGTCAGGGGTGTTTTGAGTTCATGACTCACCATGCCTATAAAATCGCTTTTGCGGGTTTCGTCCTGCTTGCGTTCGGTGATGTCACGGGCGATCTTGGATAAGCCGATGATCCGGCCGTCTTTATCTTTGATGGGCGATACAGATACGGAAACATCGATCTGCCGGCCGTCTTTGGTCAGTCGCTTAGTCTCAAAATGTTCCACGCGTTGACCGGATTTTAATCTGGACAGGATTAGCGGTTCTTCGTCGGTACGGTCCGGCGGAATTAATTTGTAGATACTTTCTCCGATCATTTCTTCGGCGGTAAAGCCGAACATCCGCTCCGCCGATTGGTTCCAGCTGGTGATCATGCTGTCCAGGGTTTTGCTGACAATGGCATCGTCCGACGAGGCGATGATCGCCGCCAGCTTGGCGCTTTCTTCTTGGGCCAGTTTCATCTCGGTAATATCCAGCACGGTACCAATGAACCTGGTGGCCTGTTCTTCTTCAAAATAAACGGTCCCCTTCACTTTGACCCAGCGGGTTTCCCCGCTATCGTAGCGGTTGATGCGGTAACTCAGGTCATAACGGCCTTTCAGGTCGGGCTGGATGCAGGCGGCAATTTGCTCCTGTACCCACTGGCTGTCATCAGGATGAAGCAATTGAGCATATAGTTCAAAACTGGCCTTGAGTTCCTGCGGGATGCCATAGATATCCCGGCATTCTTTGGACCAGTAAAGTTCGCCGCTAACCGGATTATAGTCCCAGGTACCCAGTTGCGTGGATTCGATGGCCATCCGCAACCGCGACGAACTGGTTTCCAGTTCCACGTTGGTATCGACCAGCCTTTGCTGTATATCGGTCAGTTCCTGGTTGACCGTGGCATGCTCTTCATTGGTGGCCGCCAGTTCTTCGTTAAGTGTCTGCTGCTCATTGTAGCTGTCAGCCAGTTCCTTGGTACGCTTGGCCACCCGCTCTTCGAGCTGCGCGTTTAAAGTATACAGGTTTTGCTGGGTTTCGCGCAACTGTACGTTGGTCAGCAGTAATTCTTCGTTAAGCGCTTTCATCTGCTCCATGGTATCTGTTTGTTCTAACTGGCTGTTGAGCAATGCGCGTTCGGTCAGTATCTTATCGGTGACATTATTGGCCAGTTGGATAATATAGGAGATTTCTCCGTTCTCATCCAGTACCGGCGTATGACTTGGGTCCCAGTAGCGTGGGATAAATTTACCGGGGTTATTGATATCAGGTACATCATAACGTTGTACCCGCATATGGTCCGGTTGCTTTGTTCTTAATACATTTTGCAGCGAGGCGTTGATATTCTGTACGCCATCGTCGCCGTCCGGCAGGTCCGGGTTGTCCGGAAAAGCTTCAAATATATGTTTACCCGTAATAACCTCCCGTCTGGTTTCCGTTGCTGCCAGGTAAGCGTCACTGGCGGTGATGATGCGCAGTTCCGGTGACAGGATCAAATACTGGTTCGGTGCTGTTTCCAGCGCTTTCAGCATTTCCGGGGAAGGACTTTGGGCCATAGCTTACCAGGTTTTAAAATTAGACGGTTTTAGATTGCATCGCTTTGATGGTAAGGGCCGTTACGATTCCACCCAGGGTGTACCAACCAACGGTCATGATTTTTGTTTTATTTGTGCGGGTCACCGGCGCATCGCTTAGTCCGATAGGTTTGGTCAGCGTTAAAGCGCCGATTCCGGCGGCTAAACCAATGGTGGTTCCGCGCAGTAATAAGTATTTCTTTTTTCCAAAGCCAATGGTGCTAAAGTAAAGCGCATTGCTGACGATATCGCCGATCAGGGTGGCGGTGAAGAGGGCGTTGCCGGTTGGGGCTTCGAGGCCCATCGACTCCATTCCTTTGGTTAGCGCTTCTTCGCCAACGAGGTCAACACGCGGCGCATCATGGTCAAATTGTTTAACGGTTTGATGCAGGATATTTAGCGCTACGGCGCCGGCTAAACCGCCGATGATATTTTTGATGAGTTTCATAATGCTTATTTAAAGACGCTTTGTGCTTTTTTAAGTGTTTTTTCAAGATCGATACCTTCGCCTAATACCCCATGGAACAGATCGCCGGTTTCTTTGAGGCGATCAAGCGCATTATGGATATTGAAATGCTGGATGGTCAGGCCTGGCTTAACTTCATCCCAACTCAGGGGCATGGAAACGGTCGCACCGGGTTTAGGCCGCAGAGAATAGGGCCCCGCAATGGTGGCGCCGGGACGGTTCTGTAAATAGTCCAGGTACATTTTGCCTTTACGCGCGGCGATGCTGCGCTCCAGACTGGTGTAGTCCGGTATCTGTTCGTGTACGTGCTTGACGATGATATTGGCAAAGAGCTGGCTTTGCTGATAAGTATATTTACCGGCCAGCGGAACATAGATGTGCATGCCGGTGGAACCCGAGGTTTTCGGGTAGCTCGGCACATCAATGGCATCTAAAATATCTTTGACGATCCGGGCAGCTTCCACCACCTGGTCATAGGTATGTTTATCAGGGTCCAGGTCAATAACGCAGTAATCCGGGTTGTCCGGCGTTTCGGCACGGCTGAACCAGGGGTTGATCTCGATGCAGCCCAAAGAGTTCATCCATAATAAACTGGCTTCGTCAGTACCGACTAGGTATTTGGTGACCTTGCCTTCATCCGTCACATGATCAAATGTTTTGGCCCAGTCCGGCGCTTTATCGGTAACGTTCTTTTGATAGAAACTCTGGCCATGGATGCCGCCGGGAAAACGGTTGAGTGACATGGGCCTATCCTTCAGGTAGGGCATCATATACTCGCCGACCTTGTAATAGTAATTGAGCATATCGCCCTTCGTTACTTTATCTTCCGGCCAATAAAGTTTGGTGACATGGTTGAATTTGAGTTCATGACCGCAGACTTTTTTAGTTTGGGTGTCTTCCGTTGGGTTCAGCAAGGTTTTACGTTCGGTGTTTTTGACTGGCTCCAGTTTTAGATCTGCTTTTTTGGACTTAGTAGATTTTGGGTCTGGTACCGCATCGGCCTCTGCTACGGTCTCTTCGGTATCGACCGGTGTTTCCAAAATTACGTCCTTGTCTTTTTTATCGGTACGCATGCCTTTGAACGAGGCCTGCCGAAACACGCCGTCACTGGTCACTTCGGCAAAGCCAACCTCGCAAACCAGTTCGGGTTTGAGCCAGGTGGGTTTAGCACCCATACGTTTAGGCCGGAAACGGGTCGGTTTATCGACATCGACCTCATAGTCAAAAGGGCTGTTCTTGGTGATGAGCGGCTCAAATTGCGTCATCATCTCTTTTTGCAGTTTATCGGAAAAGCCCGTGCCGACCTTGCCGACAAATTGCAGGTCGCCTTTCGTATCATAGACACCCAGTACCAGTGCGCTAAAGGATTTGCCGGTGCCTTCATTTTTGGTGAAGCCGGAGATCACCACTTCCTGCCGCCTCTGTACTTTGACCTTCAGCCATTCTTTGCTGCGCAGGTCGGAGGTGTACACACTGTCGGCTTTTTTTGCGATAATACCTTCCAGCCCCATGCGTTCTGCCGCCGCAAAGAAGTCAATGCCATTCGCATCAAATACTTTGCTCTGGCGGGTATGGTCGTTGTCAGTTGGTAAAATGGATTGTAAGATCGCCTGGCGTTCGCTGAGCGGCAGGCCCATCAGGTTCTTGCCTTCGTACCAAAGGATATCAAAAATATAAAAGACCAGGTTACCATCTGCCTCGCTCCGCCAGTTCTGCATGGCGCCGAAATCGGAGATGCCTTTATCATTCAGCACCAATAGCTCACCATCTAATACAGCGTTCATGCCCCATTTTTTCAGGGCCTCATTAATGGGATAATATTTCTCAAAAGGCAGGTTATTGCGGGAGATGAGCGATACCTCATCCTTTTGGAGGTTGGCAATAGCACGGTAACCGTCCCATTTCACCTCGAACAGCCAGCCGGGTTCATCAAAAGGTTCGTCCACCAGCGTAGCCTTCATGGTTTTGATGCTGGTGAGGATTTTTGACTTTGGCGCTCCTTTTAAGAGTTTAGCGACATCAGCCTTAGTTGTTTCCGGTTCAGTTGTTTCGATTTCTTCTGCCAGTTCTTCATCAGGCACCACGTCTTCTTCATGCCCATGCTGCCAGACCTTTTCGCTGGTCTTTTCCATGGTTTCGATTGTCTTGCCGGAAAGCACCGATTTGTCTTGCTTGGTGATATCATTGCTGGTCGCGAACTCGTCCTTATGTTTGATCATGAGCCAGCCGTTCTCGCCCATGCCGTGGGTTTTGACCATGGCGAATTCGCCGTTGAGTTTTTCGCCGTGCAATTTGATCTTGAGTTGGCCGGAGGCTAATTGTTTGAGGAGGTGTTTCTCCTGGGCTTTCTTGCCTTTGATAGGCTCGATCGGTTCATAGGTGCCTTCGTCCCAGACGATCACCGTGCCGCCACCGTATTCCCCTTTAGGGATGATGCCTTCAAAGTTGAGGTAATCGAACGGATGGTCTTCAACCATCATGGCCAGGTGCTTCACTTTGGGGTCCAGGCTGGGGCCTTTCGGCACGGCCCAGCTTTTCAATACGCCGTCCATTTCCAGCCGGAAATCATAATGCAGGCGGGAGGCGTCATGTTTTTGCACGACAAAGATCAAATGGTTTTTATCCTTACTTGCTCCCGCTTTGGGCTCGGCGGTCTTTTTAAAGTCCCGCTTCTTGTTGTATTCCTTGAGCTTTTCCATAGACAACGAAGCCCCTTGCGGGGCTTTGGTTATTTTTTACTTTCGAGTTTCTTTTCGACGGCCGCCCTTTTATTGCTGCCGGTCTCCTTTTTGGCGGCCTCTACCTTTTTAGGTGTCGTGCCTTCCTTTTTTGCTTCATACTTTAATTCATGTGGCTGTTCCGATACGAAAGTCCTTTCCACTTTTGCGCCTTTCTTTGCCATGTTAAATTATAGTTTTGTTTGATTAATTAGTTTTTAAACAATTCGGGATTGCCCCGGTTTTAAAATTCAACGCCCTGAAAACAAGGCGGTATGTGTGGTTAAATAAAGGCGGCTTACTCACCTGTCTTGCCGTAGATGGCTTTTTCAGATTCGATTGTGTTTAACGCATCTTGTATGCCTTCGCGTTGGGTTTTTAGCAGTTCCATATGGTCAGCATGGTCGGCAAAATCCGCTATCAGTTCATTATATTTAGTGATAACGGCTTTTTCCCCGGTGATAATCGTTTCGATCAGTGAGCTGTTATCGTTCCCACTCCATTTTTCTTTGATGCTTAACCAGGTACGGTGCAATCCGCCTAAAATACCACCGCTTTCATTGTCGGCTTCGCCGCCATGAACGGTAATGTGTTCTTTCAGTTCAGCTGCGTACACAATGCGCTCGCCGGATAGTTTGCTGAATAAGGCTTTCAGTTCAGGTGATTCGGTCGCTTCGGAAGCGGTATGATAGCCTTCTTTGCCATCATTCACCAGTTCCAGTAATTCCTTCAGGTCGCTGATCACTTCGTCCTTGTTTTTCAGGGAGGAAGCTTGTATGTTGTTGTCCATAATTTTGATGTTTGGATAATAGCATACAATAAGCCCGCCAGTATCTTATCTCTGCTCAAAAAGATCAGGGTGTTCGACATATTTAAAGCTTATGTTTTACGGCATGCGCAGGTGAGTGAAGAAGAGTTCGCGGCGATAGCAAAGGTTTCCCGGGTAAAGAAACTACGGAAGAAGCAATATTTACTTCAGGAGGGCGATGTCAGCCGTGACCATTGTTTTATTTTGAGCGGTCTGCTGCGGACCTATTCGGTGGATGAGAAGGGCAATGAACACATCATTCGTTTTGCGATGCAGGAATGGTGGATCAGCGACTGGGAGAGTTTGCTGACCGGGCAGCCCAGTAAGTGTAATATTGATGCGATCGAAGATTCCACCGTATTGCTTTGGAGCGCGGCTGAAATGGAGCAACTGATGGACCAGTTGCCGGGCTTTAGCAAAATGATCAATGGCATCCTCAATAAGAGTTTTATCACTTCGCAGAACCGTATTCACGAGGCGATCAGCAGCACGGCCGAAGAGAAATACCATAATTTTGTGAACCGTTACCCGGAATTCGCTTTACGGGTGCCGCAGTCCATGATCGCCTCCTATTTAGGGATCGCGCCGGAAACCCTGAGCCGGCTGCGGGGCAAAAGGCATTGACATTTGTCAATTGTTTTCTTAACAAAGGTCATCGTTCCAGGGACTTGATTTAGCCAATTTTGCTTCATAACAAAAGCAAAATATCATGTCACAGAAATTAGCCAATAAAGTCGCCGTTATTACCGGCGCAACCAGCGGGATGGCTTTAGCTACCGCCAAATTATTTGTAGCCGAAGGCGCCTATGTATTCATTACCGGCCGCCGCCAGGAATTACTGGATGCCGCCGTTGCGGAGATCGGTTCCAATGTCAGAGGTGTCCGCGCCGATTCGGCCAACCCGGAGGACCTCGATAACCTATATGAAATTGTAAAAAATGAGAAAGGCCGCATCGATGTGCTGTATGCCAGCGCGGGTGTAGGAGATTTCGGCGTGCCCATCGGCGAAGTCACTGAAGCGGTGATCGACAAAACATTTGACGTGAATGTTAAGGGCACCATCTTTACCGTACAAAAAGCTTTGCCCTTATTAGTAGAAGGCGCTTCGATCATCATGACCGGCTCCATTGCCGGCGTAAAAGCCATGGAAGGCATGGGCGTTTACAATGCGAGTAAAGCCGCCGTACGCTCGCTGGCGCGTACCTGGACACTGGAATTGAAATCACGCAAGATCCGTATCAATGTATTAAGCCCCGGTCCGATTGCTACCGCGACCTTCGACGGCGTGCCGCAGGAAGCCCAGGATGGTTTAGCTTCACAAAGTGCCGATGGGCCGCTTCGGTACCTCGGAAGAGATCGCTTACCCGGCTTTGTTCCTGGCTTCCTCAGATTCTTCTTTTATCACCGGTATCGATCTGTTCGTGGACGGCGGTATGGCGCAGATCTAATGGAAAAGATCAATTTGATGATCTCATTGTATAGCGAAGATCCCGCGGAACCTGCGTTCAGCCTGCTCCGCGGGCTTTTTCCGGTGTGCAGACTTTGTACAGCACCAGGATTAACGGTTTTGCAACCGGCACCGGGTATTGTCCTGCAACTCTTGACCGCGGCTGCACAGCCGCCGACGTACCTGAAGAGTGAAGCACCGGTGGTCAGCTATCCGGTTGATGACCTACCAACCGCAATTACGTTGGCATTCGAAAAAGGCGCCATCATTTTGCAGGAAAGAACGGATGATGTTGGCGGGTTTTCCTTTTGTTACCTGCGATTTCCCGGCGGGGAAACCATCGGTTTGTTCTCCTCTTAACATGCTGTCGCTGATCTTAAACGCTACAACGTAGCCATATCGATCACAAAACGGTACTTTACGTCACCCTTCAGCATACGGTCATAGGCGGCGTGGATATCTTTGATGTCGATCAATTCAATATCGGCGACGATATCATGTTCGGCGCAGAAATCCAGCATTTCCTGGATCTCGGCGATACTGCCGCATTGCGAACCGACGATACTTTTACGGCCGCCAATTAATGTAAATGCCTCCAGCGGGCCGTTGAGGTGGATACCTTCCACCGGGATGCCCACGCAGATGAGTGTACCGTTCAAGCCCAGCAGCGATAAATAAAAGTTAAGGTCGTGTTCGGCAGCAACGGTATCCACAATACAATCAAAGCTGTCTTTAACTTTCTCTACTTGTGCAGCATCACTGGTCACTACGAAGTGCTGCGCGCCCAGTCTATTGGCATCAGTCTCCTTTTTTGGCGAGGTGCTTAAAACGGTCACGTCAGCACCCAGCGCTACCGCGAATTTAACGGCCATGTGACCCAGCCCGCCTAAGCCTAATACAGCTACTTTATGTCCTTTACCGATCTTCCAGTGTTTCAGCGGCGAATAAGTGGTGATACCTGCACATAACAAAGGGGCAGCCGCGGCCAGGTTCAGTTTTTCGGGGATGTGTACCGTAAAGTCTTCGTTAGCAACGATTGTATTCGAGTAACCGCCATAGGTCGGCCGGCCATCGCCGAATTTATCCAGGGCATTATAGGTCGGTATCACACCTTCCTTGCAGTATTGCTCCAGGCCTTCTTTTTGAGCCATTTTTGCTGGGAAGGCAGCTTGCCACCCAGTAAAGGCGAAAGCATATCCAGTATTCTTTCTTGAAATTATCCAGGTCTTTTTTGGTCAGCAGTTCATCTGCGGTCATAGGCTATGGGTTGGGTATCCACAAATTTCTACCACCCGGTTTTTGAAACGATCACAGGGATGTAAAAACCTTTTGTCGATCAGTTGCTACAGTTCATGAAAGTGCAGCGTGATCCGCCTCCCGGAACTAGGCAGCCGCCTGACCGGACGGATTTAAACAGCGGCTGTTTTCCGGTAAACTTTCGGGGTGAGCTGCTGGTTCCGCTTAAAGAAATTGATGAAATGTGGCAGGTCGTCAAATCCCAGGCTCCAGGCGATCTCGGAGATGTTCCAGTCGGTATGCTGGAGCAGACTCCGGGCTTCCTGCATAATGCGCGTGGCGATCAGCTGAGAAGTGGTCTTACCAGTTACAGCTTTTAAGGCGGCGTTCAGATGATTGATATGAACCGACAACCGGCCCGCGAAATCTGCAGGGTTCCGCAGTTCCATACGCTGCATCGTTGTTTGGATAGGAAACTGCCTTTCCAGCAATTCGCTGAAAATGGATACGATCCGCTGCGGGCCGTTGGAATCTTTGTAGGGCTGAAACGCAGCAGGTTCGAGTTTGAGCGCCGAAAAGATCAGCTGCAATACCATCGACCGCAGCGAATCGTATTTATAGCTGAATTCCAGGGTGATCTCCTCCAGCATCTGTTTAAAAATATCCTCAACAGGCGATACTGGTCTTCATCAAGCTGAAAGAGCGGCATGCCCCCGGGCCTGAATACCGGGTAATCTTTTGATGGCGATGAACTGATCGAAAAACTCCTCGGTGAACACGCAGAAATAAGACGACTGTTCCGATTCGAGGTGTTCCCAGGCATAAGGGATATTGGGATTGGTAAATAACAGCGCCCGGTCAAACTCGATGGTTTTATCCGCGTACTCCAATCTCGTTCTTCCTTTAAGCAAACTGATCTTATAGAGCGATTTTCGGTTGAAAGGCTTACAGTCAAATTTATCGTCGCGGTTATGGTGTATGTAGAAAACATTGAAGTGCTGGACATCCTTGCTGATATCGCCCGGCATCCAGACGCGCGCGTCATTTTTCAAATCCTGGTGCAATTCATTCATATTTCAAAGTTAACTGTTAATCGGCTGTCAGGAAATCATTCTTTGATTTTTACAGTTTTTCCTTTGATAGCGGCAATTCTGCAAACGTCCCACCACGCTAATTTTGTGCTATGATAACAGCAAAAGGATATGCCGCGCAAAGCGCGAACGAAACACTGGCCCCCTGGAACTTCGAACGAAGGGACGTCGGCCCGCACGATGTGCAAATTGAAATTCAATACTGCGGGGTCTGCCACTCCGACCTGGCGCAGATCAATAACGAATGGTTCCCCGGAATCTTCCCGATGGTGCCTGGTCAGGAGATCGTTGGCCGTATCAGTCAGGTAGGCGCACAGGTGAAAAATTTTAAAATTGGCGACCTGGCCGGCATAGGAACACTGGTCAATTCCTGCGGCAAATGCAGCCATCGCGAACAAGGATGTGCGGGCTTTGCTGGGCGTTTCCAGTAATACCATCGTCAGCCTGCGGGAGAGCGGGAAGTTGCCCTATCATAAAGTGAACAGTACCTATCTTTATAAGCAGGTCGATATCGATGAGATGATGAAGGGGCTGGAAAAAAAAATCGGCGGTTTAAAAGAGTTTTGTCAAGCAGACGTTGCAACACTTGAGCGCTTATTGGCAAGATATGATGGCGTTATCAAACAACTTACCATTGTAAACCTGGCTGGATGTCTACAGTCTGCTGGAACCGTTCAATTCATCGAAAAAAAATGCCGGTTATTAAATCCAAAGGCATGTTGATTGCGATCAAAAGAAACGCTTTTGTAAAGGTCAGAAGAATGTTGTTGCGATCTATTGAGCGAGATTTGGCTAACCTAAATATTTAAACTGGGAAGAAAAAATATATTGTAACTTGAGATGCTAAATGCAAATAGGGTCGCTAAACACGTTTCAATATGTAAACCAAACAGTTTAAGTAAACATAGCTATTACTCCTTATATTATACCTAACTCTGTATATTTCAATCAACTGCAGCACTACCCGTCTAGGCTAATTCAAACATTATGGCGGGGAAATATACAAGTAAGTAAAAAAGTTGTTGCCCGAAAATTGTCAAGCGGCAAGACCATTGTATTATTTCACATGCACTTTACTCAAATTTTAGATTGAGAAGATCTATTGATTATGGAAAATCAATATTAATCATTTTATTGTTTATTTATGTGTTGACTAATGCCTTCAATAACCAGTAAATGTTTTTTGAGCATTGGCAACGATTTATCGATTAAGGCCGTCATTTCGGGGTATTTTACTTTTTTTCGGGCCTCCTCAAAAGTTGCTATATCTTTCTTGTGGTCTTCTACCATCGCCGCTACGTAAGCCTTGTCGAATTCGGCACCCGATTTGGCGGATAACTGCTTCTTGAGTGCTTGCTCTTCCATACCAATAGAATCCGGCAGCGTAATTCTTTTGTTTTTGGCCAGCTCCTTCAATTCCATGTTAGCCATCGAATGATCCTTAACCATCATCGCACCAAAATTTTTTACCTGCGCGTGTAATGCTTTTGCTTGCGCGAGTTTTCCCAATTCGACTTCTTCCAAACCTCCATTGGCTGCGTCGACGGCGAACTTCGCATCAGGCCCACTGATTGCCCGATCCCCCGTGCCTGCGTTTTTATTATTGAGGGAATCGTATTGATTATTAACGCTATCCGCTTTCTCCTTACTGTCTTTATTTGGCCCATGACAAGCCGCAAGCATTACAACAAAGGTAAGCAGTATTACAAGTCTGTAAGTTTTCATATGTCAATATTTTCTAAGTGGTTATCAAGTCATAATCCCTCATATTACAATCGTTATATTTACAAGTACCTTATTTTGACGAACAGAAATTGAATTTTAATCTTAACGGTATTAGCAAGGTTGGATCCTGTTTCTATAATCTTGTAATCGATAGCGCCGGCCTATAATTAACTTCCGGCAATAGCCGTTTCGAACTTTTGTATCTTGCTGGATTTTTGAATGACTGTAACTTGAGATTAGTCTTTATCCTCCTGATCGTGACCTTCCAATTTAACGAGCTTGTTATAAACGCCCAATAATAAAAATGGTGCTGCCCATTGTCCCACAAACAATGCAGTGTGTCTTTTGGCCAGGATTTTTAACGTGAGTGACGCGGCCATTGACCCTAATGCCGCCCATAAAAACAGGTCTGAGGGCAACTTAGCTGTTTGTTCTTCAATTGCGGTTGCAACTTTTCCTTCGCTTTTCGATTTTGTTTGATTTTCCATAATGATGTTAAATAATGTTTTACTACTAACAAAAACAGAATCAGATTGTTATCATTATAAGAAAATATTTATCGCCTAAATAAAAACCATGTGGAAACCATTAAGTAAAAATGCGCACGGCTTCATAGATTATGCTTTCGTTTTGACTTTGCCCTTACTCCCTGAAATTGTTGATTTTAAAAAAAAATAAAGTTGCCAAAGCTTTATCCCGTTCGGTGGGGGCCATTGTCTTAGGTTATAGTGCTGTTACAAAAGCAAGATGGGTGTTAATTTAAATATTGCCGTTTAAGGATCACCTGGCCATTGATATAGGTGTTAATTGCATTTTGATCGCGGCTCCCTGGATGGCGGACTTCGCGACAGATAGAAAAGCGAGAAACACAATCATCATTTCCGGATTGTTGGGTCCGGCAGCGACATTATTGACCAACACTGAACCATCTTCTGAAAAGGAAGACAGTTGCTTATTCATTTAGCGCATTGACCGGCAAGAAGTTTTAAAATAACTCATGCTCCTGAGCAGTACGAGCGATTCGAGAGCGATGGAGATGTATTCAGCCTCAGAACATAATAGGGTAAAAACATTATATTAGCTTTAAGAGTAGGCACCTGCGTGTTATTAGAATGGGCTTCAAAGGGAAAAGCGACAAAAATATGGAGTGTTTTTGCACGATGGCTTGGAATTAATAGATAAAAATAGAAATGGTGAAACGGATTTTGGTGATTGATGATGACATGGATATATTGTCTATAATAGGTATTATTTTTTTTGAGGAAGGTTATGAGACAGTTCTTTTAGAAACGGGGAGGACAGCTGAAGAAATTAGACATCTTCGACCCGACCTTATCTTACTCGATGTAAGAATTGTTGGTTATTTTAAGAATGGAGCTGAAATTTGTAAAGATATTAAAAGTGAATCTGCATTGGACACCATTCCTGTGATCCTGATTTCCGCCGAAAGAGATCTTGAGGATTTAGCCAGAGCTTGCCTAGCCAATGGGTTCATCCGGAAACCATTCGACTTAGATAAGTTGCTGATCATGGTAAAAAATTTTTTGAATTAGGTTGAATTTTCAATGATTGGGCTCTGAGCTTGTTTCCTATTTTTTCGGCGTAGGAATAACTGATACTTTCTGGGATAACATGCCACTTATTATCTTTCCAGAAAATCAACACATTTTTTTTGCCGGGGATCAGGACTACCCATCCAGGAAACGTTAGATTACGCACAGGTTCCACCTGTAACTTTTGGATCATGCCAGATCCAGGCTCCTTTATTCGGATAGTTATCATAACTGTCTGATTTTTTGGATAAATTCCACTTCTGATTGATATTTGGATACCGGATGATCGTGTTCCGGCAGGGGCTTAATCAATAAGTTGATCCGGGAAATCATATCATCGATGTCAAATGGCTTGGCGATAAAGTCGTCACATCCATAGGTACCTTTTTGAATACCCTTGTTGCAATATGCCGTATAGATAATAATAGGGATAGCAGAAAATTCCAGGCTGCTTTTCAACTGGGCGCACCATTCACCCCCATTTTTACCATGAAGACCATAATCCAGCAAAATCAGCGAGGGTTGACACAATCTCACCAACCCCATGAGGTCATCTGTTTCTTCTACTATAAAAGGTTCAAAACCCTCATAATCCAAAAGCTCCTTCAGTACATCCAGTACGGCAGTGTCATCGTCCAATATGAGGATTTTTTTTATCATCAATTGATCGCACCGTTTGCATAAATTTCACTCAGGTCTACTAAAATGATGGTCTCATCAACGCCCTTGGCCATTTGAAGGGGTTCTGCATCGATACGAAAATACGTATCAAATTTTTGCGGAAGTGTTTTTAATAAGGGCCGGCGCTTAACCGGCATCAGGGTGATACAAATGTCAGCATCCTCGCCCACTATGTTAGTGGTTCGCGAAAGACAATACCGGTAACCCTGATTAATCAGGATATCCAGCAGTTCGATTGTTAAGATTTTTTGCATTGCCTTAGGTTCTCGATCAAAGATACCCGGCATTATTTTAGCCTTTAGGGTAATAATACCCTTGTGTTCTGGTGGTTATTACTCCATTTAGTGGTAAGGTTTAGATCACCCCGTTAAGGATGGCAAAGCGGATCAATGCAATGGTGTTTCGCGATCCGGTTCGGTCGATCAGCTGCTGACGGTGATTTTCAATGGTGCGTTTGCTGGTAAAAAGTTTATCCGCGACTTCCTGGTTGGTAAATCCTTCTGAAAGCAAGGTAAGGATCTCAACATCCAGGTCAGAAAATTCCATGTCCTGGGCATCATAATTGATAGCTGTCTCAGGGATGGCCATTAGTCTTTTCAAAAACCGACCGGATAATTCAGCGCATACGTACTGACCATATTCGAAGGTATAGCAAATGGAAAATATCAGTTCCGGTTTACTGATATTTTTGAGCAAATAGCCCCATGCCCCTGATTTAAATGCTTTGATCACGTATTTTTCGGTATCCAACGCGCTTAAAATAATAACCCTGATGTCTGGATAATCTCGCTTTAATCGCTCAGTCAGTTCAATTCCGCCCATAACCGGCATGTTCATATCAACCAGGATAATATCAGCCTCCGTGCCTTGCTCCAGTAGGTCAAGTACCTCAGCGCCGTTGCCAGCCTCACCTGTTACCTGAAAGGATTTTTCCTTTTCCAGCATGGCTTTGATGCCGCCCCTTACAATCAGGTGGTCATCTGCTAAAATGATATGAACGATGGACTGTTTCATATGAGTTAATTTGGTGTAATCTCCAACTGAATCTTTACTTTAGTACCTGTGCCGGGTTCAGAATTGATTTCAAGGCAGCCACCGTATAAACTGAGCCGGTTCCTGATACTAGTCAGTCCCGAACCAGATGCTACATCCTCTGGTTTTACTGAATCAAATCCTTTGCCATTATCCGAGACCATTATATCTATAGATGAGCTATTTCTTTTGACTTCCAAAACAATTAGACTTGCCTTTGAATGTTTCAGGGCATTGTTCAGCAATTCTTGTAAGATGCGAAAAATATTTGCTTCGAGCTGCAAACTTAGTCTTCCGGTCAGCCTGTTCAGCTTGGTTTTGATTAGCATCCCTGGAGTGGAAAGCCGCTTAGCCATCTCTTCTATGGTTGCCTTTAAACCGAAGTCGCTCAAAATAGCCGGGGCAAGTTCGAAGGAGATGTTGCGCGTTTCCTGGACGGCCATGTCCAGCAGCTTGTAAATTTCCCGCAAAACAGTTGCCGGATCATCGGCATCTAAGACCGTACCCAGCTTGATCCTGATGCCGTACAATAGCTGACTAACACTATCATGCAGTGCCTCGCTGATCCGTGCCCGTTCGTTTTCTTCGGCATGAATGGTTGCCAGCGCGATATTGCGCTGCTGTTCGTGCCTGACTAATGCCGACTCTTCCTCTAATAACCTTTTTGCGGTAATGTCCATCATTATACCTACGAACCTGCTGGGCTGGCCGGTTTCCAGGATTACGTGGCCCCGGATACTGGCAAAGCAAATAGCACCGCTTTGGTTATGGAACCTGCAAACGATATCTATAGGTTTCTGATTATTGAGCGCAACCCTGAATTGCTGGTCAACACCGGCCCGGTCATCCGGATGGATCAATCCAATAAAGGTCTGGTAACGACCATCGAATTCCCCGCCCGGGATCGCACATGTCTGGTAATTAAATTCGTCAAGGTAAAATTTCATGGTATCCAGTTCAAGCTCCCAGGTGCCAGAGGATGACGCTTCCAGCGCCAATTCCAATCGCTCTTTTGTTTTGGCCAGGACTTTTTCGGCTTGTACACGTTCCGTGATGTCAATCACGGCGATATCGCATTGCAGCGGCATGGTGCGCATAGGCCTAATGGCGATGCCTTCCATCTGGACATAAATATCAGTACCTTTTGTGGATCTCATTCTGATCTGGCAGCTTTGCTTTATTCCGCTGTTTAATAGCTGCCGGTAGAATAGGTGATAACCATCCCGGTTATCCTCTGCAACGAACGCTTGCAGCATGCTGCCGATAATGTTTCCTCTGCCGGTTTCCAGTAGCGCAATGCCGGCATTATTGACTTCGTTAATCAATCCTTTGCTATCGAGAATAAAATAGCCTATAGGAGCCAGGTCATAAATTCCGGAAAATTTGAGCTGTTGCAGCTCCAGTTTTTCGTTTGCGATACGGAGTTCGTCATTTTGCATCTCCAGCTCTGCCTGGTGCAGATGGAGTTCTTCCAGTAATTTTTGCAACCCCGGCTCCCTGGGGGAAATTGTTTTATTACTGGCTTTTAAATCTTTAAGTTGCAACCTGACTTTCATATATCTTCAGAATAAGTAATGGAGTAGTATCCGTTTGCTCAAAGAATGGGATAGCTTGCAATTGTAATGTTTTGGCTGGTTTTCCCTTAATTGTAATAATTGCTGAGACTTCCCTGCGTTCGACTAAAGATTGTTTTAAGATTTCCGCAGGTACTCCTGTCTTCCATTTTTGTTTGAGGAATTCATTTGCCTTAAATCCAACAACTTCTTTTTCCGACAGGCCAAATAGCGTTAGGGCCGCAGTGTTCGCCCCGTTAATGAACAGCGTTTTATCCAGTTGCAACGTGGCTTGCGGGATTTCATCCAGTATAGAGGCCGAATAGTCTTTAAGCACCGCAAGGGTGGATTGCATTTGCTTATAGTCCGTAATGGGTGTGAGGGTGATTACTACACCGGCGATATAATTGTCTAAGGTTCGGTAAGGCATGATCCGCATCCGGTACCATTCGTTAGCGGTTGTCCGGATATCTGAAGTCTTAATCGTCAGGGTATCGATCACTTCCCTGATTTCCTTGACATCAACCGGCTGGTCAAAATTAGAAACCACATGACTGATTGGCCTGCCGATGTCGCTTGTGATCAGGTTAAAAAGATGCCGCACCTTGGGCGTGTAACGCACAATGTTCAGCTCATTATCCAAAAAAAGCGTGCAGACTTCAGTCGCGTCCAGCAGATTTTTCATATCATTATTGAGCCTGGTTAACTCCTCTGCTTTAGACTGATACTGGCTGTTCACGGTCATCAATTCCTCGTTGAGCGACTGCATTTCTTCTTTAGTAGTCAGCGATTCTTCATTGGTACTTTGTAATTCTTCATTTGTACTTTGGAGCTCCTCGTTACTCATCCTCAACTTTTCAATCGAACTTTCCATCTCTTCCACCGTGGTGATTAGACGCTGTTTGGTGTAGACCAACTCCTTTTTCATTTCCTTTAGGGCATCACTATCGGCGATGTCCGGTTGTATCGCGCCTTTTTTATGTTTTATGATCGAACCTTGATCTTCAAATACGACTAAAATAAGAGGCGGCATGCCGGTTTCCTGCACTAACGTAGATTTGATGTTAACGACCCTGATTATTTTATCATCTTTGAACGAGACGTTCTCGGCGATAATGATCTCATCGCCCTGGAGAGCCTGGTGCATGGTAGTGGAGATTGCATATTTAAGCTCTTCCCGGGCCAATTTTAGGATATTATTAACGACGGTTTCCCCGCGGGGTAGTTCCAGGTACTTACCGGTATTTCCGTTATTATAGAGTATGTCGCCCCGCTCGTTTACTAAAACGGATGGAGGAAGAAACTTTTCGATCAGTACCTTATTAAAAAGTTCGGTAACCGGACGTTTTTGTTTGGGCATAATTATTTCATCTTGTATTAAGTGTGCGGAAGGTTGTTTAACGGAATGGAACGGGAAATCAAGGATATTACCCACCGTGACCTTGCCTTCGAGCCTGCGGAATATTTTCCATTTTGCATCGGCTGATCTGAATAGATCGGTAAAGCCACCAATTGTCTCTGCCGGCCCCATAAACATGATCCCGTCAGGATTAAGGGCATAATAAAACAGTGGGATGATCTTTTTTTGCAGTTCAGGCGTAAAATAAATGAGCATATTCCGGCAGCATACCAGGTCAAGCTTAATAAATGGGGGATCTTTGATTAGATTCTGCTGCGCGAATACGATCATGTCCCGCAACTCTTTTTTCACGCGGTACCGATCTTCTTCGCGAAAAAAAAATTGTTTCAAACGTTGGGGGCTTATGTCAGCCGCGATATTCTCATGATAGAGCCCTGAGCGGGCATGCTCCAGTGCCGGGGTATCCAGATCGGTCGCGTAGATCTGAATCTTGGGAATGAGTTTTTGTTTCTGTTCATTGACCGATTCCATCACGAGCATGGCGACCGAATAGGCCTCTTCCCCTGTTGAACAACCGGCAATCCAGATCCGGATCGGCTCGGCTGCGCGTTTCCTTCGGATTATATCATTAATGCTATTTTTGAGCGACTCAAAAGCGGCAGCGTCCCTGAAAAATTTGGTTACCCCGATCAGCAGTTCATTGAACAGTGTGGTAATTTCCTCCGGGTTATCACTTAAATAGGCCGCATACCGCGCGTAATCACTGAACTGGTAATAGGCGACCCGCCGGTCAATTCTGCGGCTGATGGTACTCTTTTTATATAGAGAAAAATCATGGCCGGTATGCGCGCGTAACAGCATCAGTATCTTTTGAAGCGCATTGATATTCCTGGCCGTACTTTTCGTTTCGTCATTTCCTTCTTCTGCAATAGCCGGGTGCTTCAAATATTGAATGATCTTTAAGGGCATGGCCTCAGGCGGAAGAACGTAATCGATCAGGTTTGTCCCGATAGCAGCCAGGGGCATGCTGTCATAGTCTGCTGTATCAGGGTCTTGTACTACAGTTAGCCCGAGATTCTCTTTGATCATCCGCATACCGGTTTCCCCGTCCGCGCCCATTCCGGATAATACGATGGCTATCGCCTGGCTCCACTGATCATTAGCCAGGCTTTCAAAAAAATAATCGATGGGCTGCCGGATGCCATGTGGCTTTGATGCTGCAAGTAACAGGAGTTTCCGTTTGTGGATACCCATATCCTTATTGGCAGGGATAATATAAACGTGATCGGGCTCAACGTCCATTCCATCGGCAGCTTCGATTAAAGGTATAGCGGTGTATCGCTGCATTACTTCGACCAGCTGGCTTTTATGAAGCGGGTCCAGATGCATAATGATCACGATGGCCATGCCGCTGTCAGGTGGCATCTGGGAGAAAAACTTTTCATAAGCGCTAAAAGAGCCCGCGGAGCCACCAATGGCAATGATTGGAAAAGAAAAGGCTTTAGCTTTCTTTTCACTGTCATCCTGGTTTCTATTAACGGCTATTTCGGGCCGGATCGCTGCTTTTGATGTGGCCATTATCGATGGACTGGTTTACTTTTTTCAGGTTAAAGGTAGCTATATTCGCTTGCAATCTGCAGGAACAATCAAAACAGTTTACGCCGGTGAATCGCCCTGAGTCGCTTTATCGTCGGATAATAAAATCGCTCTGATCCGGTCAATATGTCTCTGCGACATAGTCGCCCGCTCATGTGCAGAACGCGCCGCAGCTCCTGTGCTCTTTTTGCCAAGCGTAGTTAGCAGGTTTCGCCTTTCCTCGAACATGCGCAGTGCAACCCACATTGTTTCTTCTATTTTATTGGTTTGTTCTGCAAGTAACGAAGACGCGGTATAAGCATGTCCCGTATGGCAGCGGTAACGTAAAAAAGGCCCTTTTTTAATTTCCCACAAAACTCCGCCGCAACCCGGACAGTTAAACGGAACTTGTGTGCCCAGCGCATTCACCGCGGAAATATCACTCAGGACACGTTCTGCTATGCTGACCTCAAGCACAATATCTTTAGGTATTTTGATCTGCCTTTTACGGGGGGCGCTCATTAAGGCAGTCAGTAGGCCTCCCATCTCAGCTATGGGCAGACAATAGCACTTTTTAACCTGGTTTAACGCATTTTGCGGCATGTCCGGATATTCGGCGTCGTGGGGGTTCTGGATAATACAATCACCACCACATCTATCGATGGCTATTAGTCCCGCGGTTCCGTCGTCCAGGTAACCTGTCAGGATGATGCCCGTTACCCGGTTGCCGAAAGCCACTGCCGCTGAACGGAATAAGGGATCGATAGCTGGGCGGGAGCGGTTTTCCTGTGCACCCTTGGTGACCAGCACTCGCCCGCTTTTAGCCACCATCAGGTGGTGATCGGAGGGTGCCAAATAAACCACTCCCTTTTCAAGCTGGCCGCCGTTTACGGCATGTATGCACTTGAGGCTGCAATTTTTATTTAACGCGTCCAGCAGTGCGTTACCGGTTGCATCGCCCGAAATATGCTGAACCATAAGCACCGGGGCTGGAAATGCTGCCGGTAATTGTTGTAAAAGTTTAATTGCTGCACTCATTCCTCCGGCAGATGTCCCAACGACAACGATCTTGCCGGACTTGGAGTTAAAACCTGTGGGTTTGTCCTTATTTGCCATGCCCTTACGCCAGGTTGTCAGGCCTATTTTGCCCCTTTTGGGTATCCCTATCCTTACCTAATACGCGGAAATGCTGCGCTACTATTTCGGTGATGTGTTTTTTAACACCGGCTTTATCTTCAAATGACCGGGTCTGAAGCCTTCCCTCCACGCAAACCAATCTGCCTTTTTTTAGCTTCAATGCGGCTTGTTCTGCCATTGTACGCCACATGACGACATGGTGCCATTCGAAATGCTCTGATTTAATCCCGTTTTTTACCACAGTTTCCGCAGTAACCAATTCAAAACTGGTGACCGCGACATGATCTTCTAAATAACGAAGGTTAGGGTTTTTTCCTATATGACCCACCAACATGACTTTATTTATTCCTGACATAATATTATTTAGAGTCTTATAGTTAATGGAGATATTGTGCCGCAATTTCCAGGAAAAGCCTGCGGTCAGCTTTTGATTCGTCAAAACATTCCTTCAATAATTGCTTGATCGAATCATCAGGTAATTTAATGGCTGCCATTTCCAGCAGCTTGAAAGAACCCAGTTCTACGCTCTCAATAATGGACATGTAATATAAGATTGAAAAATCCGCTAAAGCTGTGTTCTCCTTTTTAAAATGGATGGCAGAAAACCCGGATTCCAAAAAATTGATCAGGTCGTCGCAGTCATTAAGAGAAGGTGTGGATTTTAGCAAAATAAACATATTTTCGATCCTTGCGATTTGTTTGCCAATATCTTCCCAGGTTTCTATAATAGCATATTTCAAGTTTTGAAAATCTGCCTGAAGCGCCAGTTCCGGTAATCGTTCGTGCAAGTGCGATTTTGCGCAGAAGATCCGGTTGAGGTGATATATAAAAAAAACATCGAGTTGTTCTCCTTTCAAAACTGGAAAAGAGGTGCTCCGTATTTGTGCATGATTTTTCATTTATTCGTAGATTCAGATTGTTTTTTGGGGTAGCTCCCTGGTTTGTTCACTGCTGTTCGTTCCAGTTAGTTTTCAGCATTTTTATGGGGCAAGTAATACCGCTCGTAGAATTGTTTCTTGTTGTCTTTATATTGAGTAATCGCGCCGAACCAGTGCATCATTTTAATAAAATACCAGGCAAGGTCTACCTGGTAAGGTTTGAAACCACTTCGTGCGCTTTTGGGATATAAATGGTGATTGTTGTGCCATTCCCCTGCAACTATTCCAGGCCAGAGCTGATTTATTGATTTATCATTTTTGTTATAATCAGTGCCTTCTTTTTGTTTATCCTGGCCTTTGGCGTGACCATCGTAATTAAAAGTCCTGACACCGACAGCCCAGAATCCCGCGGCTCCGAATAAACTGACTGCGAGTGCATGTCCGCCGAGCAAATAAAATGTGCCATACCAAAAACTCCAGTTTAGTATCCAGGACAATAGCGCGCGGT
This sequence comes from Mucilaginibacter aquaedulcis, assembly GCF_030409325.1. GTDB lineage: Bacteria > Bacteroidota > Bacteroidia > Sphingobacteriales > Sphingobacteriaceae > Mucilaginibacter > Mucilaginibacter aquaedulcis. The sequence goes on along the minus strand of NZ_JAUFPR010000004.1, from coordinate 954,997 downwards.
AAGGGTTGACATAGGATCCCCAGCGTAAATACTGAGAATAGGTATTGGCTTTTATGCCGGTATGGGCCATCAATGATTTCACTCTTTCATAATCGACTTGAGTTAAATCCTTAGCGATAGGCTGGTGATTGACATCAGCCAAAAAACAGTAGAGAAAGCCGGCTTGTGCATTATAGGGGTCGCCTGGCTGGTCTGATTTGGAATGATGGACATGATGGGATATAGCATATATTTCCTCCGGGATTACATTGATGGTTAGGTTTTGTGTAACAAAGCGCCAAAAACTATTCCGGAATTTATAGGCTCCATGTGTACAGTAACGATGATGCCAAATGGTGCCGTGGGTACCCATAATGATCATTCCGTAGACAAATGCCGCAAGCGCTGTCCACCAGCTTAAGTAAAAAATAATAAACAATACAAAAAATCCGGAAAGGCAAAAAACTTTTAACCAGCTGAATACGGAAAGCCAATTTTTTCGTGATTTTATCACATTTAGCCGGGAGAAGAATTCCTTTAGAATCTTAATCGTAGTGGGCTTGATGAGCACTCCCGCATCATCTTTCCAGCCATATGATGGCTTTTGCAAAACATAATCTAAAAATGGCATTTCTTTTTTATAAATGATGGCCAGCGGCATATTTACCTGCCGGCTTAAAGTTCGTGTTTAGGATTTTACACTTCGTGCGGAAAAACACCTCCCAGTAGTGGTCAAATACTCGACTTGTGATCGAAGCAAACTATTCGCATCCTGCAGGTATTACCCTACAAATAGTGCAACTTTACCCAAACGCTTGTTGGCCTATTGAGCAGGCTTGCGGCAGCCTTTATCCAAGAGCATTAGGTGAGCTGATTAATATTTAGCGTTTGCATCGCTTTCCGGCTGGATGATTAACCGAAGTTCGTTGAACGTCATCTATCGGCAGAACGGGCATCCGATATCGACCTATACATGCTGTATTTCGGTGTTTCCCTATTAATTCGGAAATTATAAAACTATAAAAAATGGCACAGCAAAAGCGCATTGGGGTTGCGCTATATTCCGCCAAAAACAAAGTAATTGTTCACCATTTAAAGAGTAATAATACCCTGCCTGTACTTTATCAACTCTTTACTTTTACTACAGGCTTTTTACACTACAGTTTATTTAGGTATCAGCGCAGCGAGTGCAATGGTAGCCTGTTCGTCAATTCATACAATCCCGGAATTGCATGTTCCGGGCTTGTTTTTTAGCTGGACTTTCTTGGGTCAAAGCATATCGTTTAATTCAAAAGACCTCCGAACAGCGAGTGGGAGGAGGTCTTAATTCACATCTAACATTACCCGCTATGGAAAATTTAATAACCTTCCAGGATAGACTAAAACAACAGGTTTGCGCCGTCCATCATATGTCACCATCTTTTCAGGTAATCGACGGGCGGATGGAACTTCAATGTTGCTGCACAGATTTTAGGATCAGCTGCTATACGCTGATTATTCAATCACTATCAAGATATTTTGATAGCAGGCGCGTAACAAATTTACGCGTAGTTTACAGAAGCCCTCTAACTGGCCGCTTTACTACTAATCACACAAAAAAGTGGATGAACATTTGTTTGCCATAGGCCGAAGGAGGAATAGTGAACTTTTAGGAGGCCATGTTTCCGTTAAGCATACCCAAGACACAAGAAAATGTGCTTGCGGCGGTTTGCAAGATAATAACAGTGCCGGCTGATCCGGCTGAATTTATTTAAATAACATGACTACAATCAACAAGGTAAAACAGATACATGAGGATTTTAAACAAAGCATCTGGCTGGATTTTATTGACCGGGACATCATGCGTTCCGGAAATCTGCAAAAACTTATCGACGAAGATGGCGTACGTGGTGTCACCTCCAACCCCGCGATCTTTGAGCAGGCGATCAGTTCCAGCTCCGACTACGATACCGATATCCTGAGCAATATTACAGTGACCTCAGATCCGGAAGAAATATTTTACAAACTGGCAGTCCGTGATATCCAAAATGCAGCTGACCTTTTTGAACCACTGTATAACGAGCAGGTAAATGGAGCGGACGGCTACGTCAGCCTGGAGGTATCGCCACTATATGCACTGGATGAGCGGAAGACAACCGAACAGGCCAGGGCTCTCTGGTTGGAGGTCGATCGTAAAAACGTGATGATCAAGATTCCCGGTACCCGGCCTTGCCTTAAATCAATTACTACGGCCATCAGCGAGGGGATCAATATCAACGTTACCTTGATTTTCGGACTTAAACAATACGAAGCAGTTGCATTTGCGTATATAGAAGGATTGGAGCAACGGCTTGCGGCAGGACAAGAAATTACCCGGGTGGCCTCAGTCGCGAGCTTTTTCCTTAGCAGGATCGATCTGCTGGTAGATCCGATACTCGAAGAAAAGAACCTTCCGGAATTAAAAGGACAGGTAGCTATTTCTTCAGCAAAAGCTGCCTTTGCACTCTACCAACGGATATTTAGCAGCTCGCGCTGGCAAGTGCTCGCAGATTCGGGAGCCAAGCCTCAACGATTGCTGTGGGCGAGTACCGGCAATAAAAACCCTGCTTACCGGGATACCCGCTATATCGAAGAACTTATCGGGCCAGGGACGGTCAATACCGTGCCTCTGAGTACTCTGGAAGCTTTCCGGGATCATGGTCAGTTGCAGGCAGGACTGGAAAATAATCCGGAAAAAGCGATCCGTAATCTGGAGCGACTTGCGCAGGAAGGTATCGAAATGGAGGAGATTGCTCTACAGTTAGAGCAAGAAGGGATCGAGAAATTCAAAGCCCCATATCAGAAATTGCTTTTATCAATAACGGATAAAATCATGCCCTAAACGCAAGTAGATTTTGGTTGCGACTCCAAAGCAATTCAGTTTACTCAGCCTTTCCCCATCTAATTCAATCATTAACCACTAAAAATTTATAATTATGTTTCATCACGTAAAAGATCTACAATTTAATGCAAGGGTTTCCCGCCCTGATCCGCGTTTGGCCAACTTGTTGCTGGAACAGTTCGGTGGGGAAAACGGTGAATTGGCTGCTGCCATGCAGTATTTCACCCAGGCATTTGGCGCTAAACAGCCACACCCCGACAAATATGATATGCTGATGGATATCGCAACTGAAGAATTCAGTCATCTGGAGATCGTAGGTGCGACTATTCAAATGTTGCTTAAAGGAGTTAACGGTGAATTGAAAGATGCCGCAGAACAAAGCGAGATTATGGTTTCGATGAATGGCAAAGCTGAAAAAGAAAGCGTAATCCATTCGGCGCTATTGGCAAATCCCCAGTTTCCGCTCATTACAGGTGGCGGGCCAACACTGAGAAATAGCCAGGGCGTTCCCTGGTGTGCTACTTATATTCACTCCAATGGCGACTTGACAGTAGATCTGCGGAGCAATCTGGCTTCTGAATCACGCGCCAAATTAGTTTACGAACACCTGATGAAATTCACCGATGATCCTTATGTAAAGGAAACTTTATCCTTCCTGATGACCAGGGAAGTGACTCATTATAAAATGTTCGAAGCTGCATTGAACAGCATACAGCCAAACTTCCCGCCGGGCGTCTTAGCTGCGGATCCACGATACGTGCAGAACGTTTATAATTTATCTGACGGAACGGTTCGCGGCCCCTGGAACGAAGGCGAGATGAAAGGCATGGGTCAGGAATTCATTTATATCGAAAATCCGTTAGAACAAGTTCAGCAAACCGAGGGTCAAACCATTTTAACGAAGGATTTTAGCGATGCCATAACGGCAACCGAAGAGCTGAATAAAGATATGAGCGCACTCAAAAGTGCGGAGGTAAAGCGCACGGACCCCGAAGGCGTGGCGCAATGGAGTACATACGAATCAGTAATTAATTAAATCACAAATTTATGAAAATGGCAAACTGCGGGATCGTGCTTGCTGCGTTGACTATGCTAACGTTCTCAGCCTGCGAATCCAGTTCTACCCATAAAACCATTGGCAATACTAAAGACACCGGTAGTGTATTTAAAGGCGGAGGACCGCCGATCAGGGACACTTCGACAATTAACAACGATAGGAAGGATTCCGCCAACAGACCGGCCAGCGATTCTACCAGCAAGGGTAACGTTGATCCTTCAGGCCATATGTCAAAACCATCAACACACTAAATATGGATATGAAAGGACGCCGGGTAATCACACCCGATGGAAACGGAGAAGTATTGGAAACGACAGGGGATAACATAGAGGTCAAACTGGATTCAGGTGAAGTAAAAACTTTTGCATCTGATGACGTCACTGATGATAGTAGCGCTGGGTAAATCAAGATAGTCATGAAAAAGACTATACTGCTTCTTAAGTGATTGTGCCCATGCCTGCATATTTCATAGGGAGGGCGATGTTTGACAAGCAGCATACTTAGCCTATCTCCCTGTTCTGAGTAAAATAACACACTAAACGAAAACCTATGTTAGCTATGAACTACCGCGGGCCGTACCGCGTCCGGGCCGTACAAAAACCGGTGCCGGAAATATTGCATCCGGAAGACGCTATCATTCGGGTTACCCGGACCTGCATTTGCGGCTCTGACCTCCACCTGTATCACGGCATGGTGCCGGATACGCGCGTTGGATCGACCTTTGGGCACGAATTTACAGGCATCGTGGAGGAAATAGGCCCGCTGGTTCAAAAGCTGAAGATAGGCGACCAGGTGCTGGTGCCATTTAATATCGCTTGTGGCAAATGTAACTTTTGCAAGCAGGGTCTTTTTGGAAACTGCCATGAATCCAATCCGATGGCAACCGCGGTTGGAGGGATATTTGGCTACTCACACACGGCTGGAGGGTTTGACGGTGGCCAGGCTGAATATGTCCGCGTGCCCTATGCAGACGTTGGACCGACGGTCATCCCTGCGGAAATGGATCCGGACGATGCTGTCCTTTTAACGGACGTGGTACCGACCGGGTACCAGGCTGCGGAAATGGGAGGCATTAAAGAAGGAGACACGGTTGTGATCTTCGGCGCCGGCCCCATAGGGATTATGGCAGCTCGCTGCGCCTGGTTCTTCGGCCCCTCGCGCGTAATCATTATTGATCATATTGACTACCGGCTCGAGTTTGCGAAAAACTATGCCAAATGCGAAGCCTACAATTTTAAAGAGATGGAGGATCCCGTGGTTTTTCTCAAAAAGACTACGGATTGGTACGGGGCGGATGTGTGTATTGACTGCGTGGGATGTGAAGCGGAGGGTAATACCCTGCAAACATTCAGCGGCCGTGTTACCTTATTGCAGGCAGGTGCAGCTACCGCGCTGCAATGGGCGATTAATTCGGTCAAAAAAGGCGGTATCGTGTCTGTCGTCGGTGTTTATGGCCCGCCCTTTAATTTAGTGCCGTTTGGTAACATCGTTAACAAGGGCATCACCATCCGCGCTAATCAAACTTCCGTAAAACGCCTCCTGCCTAAACTAATCGATCATGTGATGTCGGGCAGGCTCGATCCTAAAGGATTGATCACGCACCGTATTCCATTAGAAGAGGTCTCGGAGGCATACCGCTTATTTTCCTCCAAACTGGACAACTGTATTAAAACTGTACTGATCCCATCCGCCAAACATTAACATTATGGAACCAAGCAACGAAGACTACAAACTGATCCCCGGTTGGGGCATGGATGCTGATCCGGAAAATGAACCAACGTACCCGATGAAAAAGTACACGGGCGATGACCATAATCGTATCCATTATGAACGCTCTGACCAACAGCCTGAATTGGTCGAGATACTAAGGTCCAATGAAAGGCCTGCAATCACCCGGGTATTCGGCACATCAGTACCACCTTCAGGATTTAGTGGTATGATCAGGCGCTATGCTTTCCAGCACAGCGAAGATCGCTACCGGCACTGGATACCCCTGATCCTTGCCGACCGCATCAATATGTTGGAGGGTCTGATTGAAGATTTTAAGAAAGGACAAATACCGAATATCATTAAAGAGCGCGGTCTTGCTGTGGAATGGAAGCATAACAGAGCAGGATTAATTAGAAAAGCAGTTGCGGTTACCCTGGCAAGCCTTGTGCTCGTAAGTTTGTTTAAGAGAAAAAAATAATCCTGCCACAACTATGAAAAAAGCCAGTTATTAGTCTGCCGCGCAAACGGAACGGATAGTACAGATACACCTGGAGGAAATCACTAAAATTCAGAAATGCTTAAAATAACTGGTAGAGTGATGATTGGGAAAGTCGTTAAGCAATTAACGGCTTTCTTTTTTTAATCGGCTTCGTATGCTGTCCAGCCGATCAAGTATTTTCTACCTGAAATCGGAGTAATAATACCCAATCTGTAAATTTCCGAAGCCTTATCTTTATCATGAAGGCAATTAGAAATTTATTTTGATTATTTGAGCAGCGAGTGCGATGATGATCAATCAGTACTTATCTCCGGTTAGTAGTTTTGCCGGGGTAGTTTAAATTATGTGTAATAGTTGTATAATTATAAACCTCTAAGCAGCGAGTGTAAGGAGGTTTATTTCATCTTCCGACCTATGAAAAATAATCACCTGGTCAATCAGAACGAACTAAAGCAGCAGGTTTGTGCGTTACACCATTTGTCCCCTTCAATTGAAATGTTGAAGGGAAAAATGTACTGAAATGTTGTTGTTATGACTTTAAAATAAAATGCTGTAACATAATATTGAAAGCGCTAACTAATTCAAAATGCTTGGACTGTAAGAAGAATTGGGTTTGTGATAGTGCTCAAATGTGATTTATCATTCTATGATGGTAAATCAGGGTATTAGTTGTAAATAGCTAATACTCTTTTTTATTAAAACCTTCCATACACTAAAGCAATTAATTTAAGTTCAGAAAGGCAAATGGCCTGTTCTTTCAGTACTACTATCAGTACTACTACATATAAGAAACGTTATGAAAACCAATCGATTAAAAATGTTTCTTAAAAAGATTAGCTGGGGCTATATTGTACTTAGCGCGCTGCTAATAATATTATTGGTTATTCGCCTGGCATTGCCGGCTATAGTTAAGGGCTATGTAAATAAAAAATTGAACGAATTGCCCGGCTACACGGGACATGTGGAGGATATCGATATTCATTTATTACGAGGAGCATACGTCATTAAGGGTTTGTTGCTTAAAAAAAATACAGATCCCGCCAAGTACCCCTTTTTGCAAATCAAGCACATGGATCTTTCTTTGGAATGGAATGCATTGTTTAAGGGAAGACTGGTAGGCGAGGTGATTGCGGAAACGCCAAATATACATATTTTGGGTACTGAAGATATCTCAAAAGAACCATCTAAAGAGAGCTGGACAAAGACTGTAAAAGCTTTGATTCCAATGACCATTAATAAGCTGAAAATTAACAACGGCCGGTTTGCGTATGTAGATTTGGAGAAAAAACCAAGTGTAAACCTCCATATCGACCACCTACAACTGACGGCATTGAATCTGGCTAATGTGCAAAAGACCAATGATCCGCTGCCGTCTGAGGTTACCCTGAGTGGAATATCAATTGGAAAAGGACATTTAAAAGCCCACATGAGGCTCAACTTGTTAAAAGAGATTCCTGACTTTGATATGGGGATGCAGCTGACTAGCGTCAACCTGCTCGCTTTGAATGGTTTCCTTGAGGCCAACATTAAATTTGATATAGAACGAGGCGACCTGGATGTTTTTAGTAAATTGAAATTGACCGATGGCCAGGTTGATGGATTTGTGAAACCTTTTGTAAAAAATTTGAAAGTACTGAACGTCAAAAAAGATATCAAGAAAAAGGGGGGAATATTGCGAGTGGTGAAAAAGGCGGTAGTCGGGTTGTTTGCTAAAGCCGTAGAAAATCCTAACACTAAAAAGATTGCAACCGTAATACCCATTGAAGGGAATATTAAAAATCCGAAGACAAGTAGCTGGGCGACCTTTGTAGGTTTTCTTAAAAATGCGTTTGTCCATGCATTTAAAGAAAGTATTACCAATGAAGCAAAAGGACAAAAAGTTTCTTAGCCTTTTGAAGAGATGTTAAATTATAAGCAACGTTTTTTATTTAGTTTTAAAAGTTATAGAGTAGGTAAACTCACCTTTTTGAACCCATCAAACAGCTTAAACAACTGTTTGAAACTTAACCGTATAACACTGTGATTTTTAAAATGACGAAGGAAAAAAGCAGGCCGGAATCATTATATTTAAGAATTAAACTTAAAGCATGTTTTCAGCTATATGAGACAGCGTTATTGTAATAAAGAAATAGCAGAGGCGAAAAACGTTCGTTTTGAAAAGAAAATGTACAGATTATTGAGGACTTGGGTTAAAAACAACCCGGATAAAGCCCTTTTGCAATTTGATCAGTCGCTGGACGAATATTTGGCTAACAATGCGCTGCGGGATTATTTCCTTTGCACGGAAACACCTCTCCGAAAGCTATTACTGAATCGCTTCGTCGCCGATCATTTAGGACGGACTATAACAAAAGTTTATTTTGATCAGGTTACCGGGGACCCTGTTTTTTCGCCCTCAGAACAGCGCTTATACAATCTTGCGCGACGAATGAGTTGCGAAAAAATGCATATTCCCTTCCGGTCGATCCACCCGCTTAAACAAACCGAAGCCGGCGATAACGCGGATATCGAAACTTATCCCCTTGAATCTGAAGTGCGCTATAATAGTGGTAACCATTTCACGAGCCGCCCTGCAAACGCTCATGTGTTTGATGAAAATAGCAAACAGAGTTTAGCAAAATCTGAAGGAAATCTACAGGTGATGTTTCAGCGTGGCTTTTTGGTAGATAGGCTCCAGGACATCAAACATCTGACCGCGTCTATTGCTCATACAAATGAGACATCCCTGCAATTTTTTGTGATTTGCAGCAGACATTCTATTAAAGAGGGTCATTTCGGAACATCGTTGGTTATCATGGATCCAAAAAAACCGGATTTTCCCCAACGCGTTTTGATCTGCGATACGCTGCTAAAAGAACTACCGCAACACCCGCGCTGGTGGAACCATTTTATCGCGGAGTACACCCATGTGTTCGGAGATGGCGTAGCGGAAATTATCGAAGATATTTCACATCCATTACAAAAGGTTAACGTTAAGGGTGACGACCCTTATAATCATGACTGGGATTGCCCTTATTACGCATTGAGCATGACTTTGGCTTTGGCTGATTTGACAAAAACTAATCCAGAGCTGATGGCAAAGGAAAGTACAATTGCTATCCATGATGCAATGAAAACTTTCATGCGGGATTATTACGGCTCGAATAAGCAAATTAAGGACAGAGCGGGCATAAAAAAGGCAAATAAATTGAAACGCTGGAATAGTGGAAGGCTTGTTTTCAAAACCTTCACACATGAAATAGGCTCTTCCATGCACACATGATCATATGCGCTGTTACAAACAACTCGGGTCTTTTTAGCCAGTAAATATTTACCTGATATTGTTGGAGATGCACCCATTCCGCCCTTGGGTCAATACCGTGCCGTACGAATACAAACTGGCGAACGTTAACAAAGAGTACGATGATGCACATTCCTTGTTAAAACTCCGATAGTTTTTCTTAAAAGGTAAGTAGGTGCTCATTTGTTACAAACTCAGCATACAGACAGACGTCTTCCGCAAAACGAATTTATCATCTGTTCCAGCCTTTTGGAACGTTTCTTGCCTTCATAAGTAGGGAACGTTATTGTTTACCAATTTACCTACAAACATTTACCATCATGGCTACAAAAACCAACAAAAAGGCTGCATCAGCCGCAAACCGTACTCCTGAAGCAGAAAGTGCGCTGAAAGAATTATTTATTGATGAAGTTAAAGACATTTATTGGGCAGAAAAGCATCTGGCATCAGCATTACCGAAACTTATCAAAGGGGCGACTTCAGAAGACTTAAAAACAACTATAACCAATCACTTTGAAGAAACCAAAAATCACGTAACCCGTCTGGAAAGAGTATTCGCTGCTATCGGGGAAAAGGCCGTAGCAAAAAAATGCCTGGCTATGGAAGGCTTACTAAATGAAGCTACAGAGCTCTTAACGGATACTGAAAGAGGGACTGAGGTAAGAGATGTAGCTATAATTTCTGCAGCTCAGAAAGTAGAGCATTATGAAATTGCATCGTATGGAACGTTACGTACGTTAGCAGGAACGCTCGGTTATAGCGAAGCACAAAGCTTATTCGATCAAACTTTAGCCGAAGAAAAAAATGCCGATTCATTACTCACTCAGGTTGCAGAAAACTATGTGAATGAAGCCGCGGCAGCTGAGTCAGAATAATAGTTAAATTCAATCCGGGTCATCGGAAGATGTCCTGGGTTGTATTTTGCGCCGGTAAACAAACATATCCATACAGCACAGACCACCACCGGTTGGTAAATTAGGTGCTACAGCGTTAAGAATCAATGAACTATTGCTTCCAGGTGATATCAATTTGCTGATTCCAGCTAATATTGTGGGATATATAACCATTTTTTGTAGTAGCGCTATTGGAAAGTGCTGCGTCTCCCCTTTGTAGTAAATTTATGAGTAAGAAAACCGATTCAATATTAAGCCGCGACGGGACGATGCAAGCTCCCTGGCAGGAAGGGACAGCTACCATAGCTTCGACAGTTTTTTTTAACGCGGACACCATTTATGATACTTTGGTCGTAGGCGGTGGGATCACCGGAATGACAGCTGCATTACTGCTCCAACAAGCAGGTAAAAAGGTAATCTTGGCCGAAGCGCATTCGATGGGCTTTGGAACCACCGGGGGAACGAGCGCACATATCAACACCTTTGCGGACACGACCTATCGGGAAGCGGAAAGTGCCTTTGGAGCGGAGGGGGCAAAACTTTTTGCGGACGCTATTAAGGATGGGTACACGTTGATCAAATCCCATGTGGACACCCACCAGATCGATTGCGACTACGAGAACAAGCCGGGCTTTTTGTATGCAGAAACCAAAGATGAGGTGAAACAACTGGATGAGATTTATAAGGGAGCGGTAAAAGTAGGTGTGCCTGTGAACTATTCGGAAGAAGTGCCGACGCCTGTGACGTATGAAAAAGCCCTGGTTTTTGATCAACAGGCACAGTTCCACCCGTTAAAATATTTACAGGGTTTGCAAAAAGCTTACCTGGATGCCGGAGGGGTGATTTTAGAGAATAGGCTGATCACTGGTGTTGAAACAACCGATGACATACATTCCGCCATAGCGGCCACACATGCTATCCGTGCCAGGGCTGTGATCTATGCCACGCACATGCCGCCCCATATTAACCTGTTCAATTTCGAGTGCGCACCCTACCGGAGTTATGTGCTGGGGGTGAAGTTAAAAACGGATACCTATCCGGACGCACTGGTATATGATATGCAGGAACCTTATCACTATTTCCGGACGCATGTCATTGACGGCGAAAAGCTATTGATTGCCGGCGGAAATGATCATAAAACAGGTCATGACGATCCGGGAAAAGCTTTTGCAGACCTAGAAAAATATATCCGTAAATATTATAACGTATCATCGGTAAAATACCGCTGGTCATCCCAATATTATGTGCCGGTTGACGGTCTGCCGTATATCGGGAGGATGCCCCGGGCATCAGATGGTATTTACTGCGCGACCGGCTATAACGGAAACGGCATGATGCTGGGCAGTATCGCGGGCAAGCTACTCAGCGACCTGGTTAGGAAGCGGCCGAATAAATATCAGGACCTGTTCAGCCCCTCGCGCATAAAACCGATAGACGGCTTCAGCGAATTTATTAAGGAGAATGCAGATGTGGCCTACCGGTTTGTGAAAGACCGTTTTCATATTCATGAAACCGATTCTCTAAAAAGATTGCAGCCGGGAACCGGCAGAGTGGTAGAGGTAGACGGCGAAAAGATTGCGGCTTACCGGGATGAAAAGGGTACTATCCATGCGCTAAGCCCGGTTTGTACCCATGCCGCGTGTATCGTGAACTGGAATGTTGAGGAAAAAAGCTGGGATTGCCCCTGCCACGGTGCACGTTATGACATCGACGGAAATGTACTGACCGGACCTGCAACGAAAAACCTGCCCAGAATCAATAGCCATGAAGACTAAATATTGACCAGCGGCCTTACCGGCACGACCTTTATGACCCTGTTCAGCTACCTTGTTTCGCAGGCCGACGGTGAAAACTTCAGCGAGCCGGAGCGCCTCGGGCAACTGGCCGGCCGCCTTGTTCCAAAACTGGACAAACAGCAGAGCCAGGCTTTAGGCTGGCTGGGTCATTACGGGGTAGGCCTGTTATTTGAGCTGGTGTACGCCGAGCTGTGGCGGAGCGGTAAATTTAAACCCGACCTGAAGACGAACCTGTGGCTGGGTGGCCTCAGCGGTTTGCTGGCGGTGGCCGTCTGGAAGACGACCTTTAAAATGCATCCGCTACCGCCGGCACTCAGTTTTAATAAATATTACCTGCAGCTTGTGCCTGCACACCTCGTGTTTGCGGTCTTTGCCGGGATCGGCTATCAAATCTTAAAAAAAACAAATTATGCCACCGATTATCAATAAACCTAAAGAAAGTTTCCAGGATCTGGCACAACGTTTTCCGGAGAATCCATTATTGCTACCCAGGGACCTGCAGCCCAGCGCTGCAGGCCTGCATATCATCAGCCTGCTGAATCCGGGAGCTTTTCGTTATGAAGGAAAAACCTGTCTCCTGGTCAGGGTAGCCGAGGGGGTTACGCAGAAGGAAGGCGTACTTTTTTTTCCTGCGCTGAATGCCACGGGAAATGCCGAGATCATTGAGGTGCCGTTAAACGATCCGGACCTGATCGCTACCGATGCACGGGTGATTAATTATAAAGGCCTGGATTACCTGACAACCATTTCCCACCTGCGCTTGCTCGCAAGCGAAGACGGGGTATACTTTGAAGAACAGGAAAATTATCCTGCGTTATTTGGAAACGGGTATCTCGAACGTTTTGGAGTAGAAGACTGCAGGGTTTCCCAAATTGATGATACTTATTATTTGACCTACACCGCGGTATCCGACAGCGGGGTCGGGGTCGGTATGAAAACAACACGGGATTGGCAGCATTTTGAATCCTATGGGATGATCTTGCCGCCGCATAACAAGGATTGCGCGATCTTTGAGGAAAAAGTTGGTGGTAAGTATTATTGCCTGCACCGGCCCAGCAGTAAAGAGATCGGCGGCAACTATATATGGCTGGCTGAATCTCCCGATGGGCTGCACTGGGGCAACCACCAATGCCTGATCAAGACCCGGCCGGGCTTATGGGACAGCGCTCGTGTTGGTGCAGGTGCCGCGCCGATCCGGACAGAACGGGGCTGGCTGGAGATCTACCATGGGGCAAACGCAGAACATCAGTATTGTCTTGGGGCTTTTCTGATGGACATTGATGATCCATCCAAAGTAATTTCACGGACAACCCAACCGATCATGGTGCCGGCAGAAGCATATGAATTGAGCGGCTTCTTCGGTTACGTGGTTTTTACTAACGGTCATGTAGTGGATGGCGACCGGTTAACCGTGTATTATGGTGCTGCGGATGAGTTTGTGTGCGGCGCATATTTTTCGATCAGCGAAATCTTAACTAAACTTCTATAACGGATAACCGAAATTACAGATGATCGTCAATTATACAGCTTTAGGCTGGGAAGTTATTACGCAGAGGGCACACGGCCTGCTGGCGGCGCAGATCGCAGCGCAATGGAAGCACAGCATCCGTACCGAACGCTGGATTGAAACTTTGCTGGCCATTGCCGAGCATGACGATGCGCAGGTTGAACTGGAACGGGGCAATCTGCTTACGGCTCAGGGAGGGCCGGTGGATTTTAAAATGAAAGCTTTTGAACAACGCCACTGCAGTCAAACGATGGACTTTGCTTTATCGAAAAGCCGTTATATCGCGCTGCTTTGTTCGATGCATCTCGGGTTTGTATACGGAAAGGAATGTGCTGATAACCCGGATGCAGCTAAATTCATTAAAGAACAACATGCATTTCAAAAGCAGTGGCGTAAAGAATTAAACCTATCGGTCAGTGAAGCCAAGCGGGACTATCGCCTGCTGGAATGGTGCGACGCCCTGTCACTGTTACTTTGCCAGCACGACAACCAGCCGGAAGCACGTTCCGTGGAGATCAGCAACGGGCCGGAAGATAAGAAATACCAGCTGATCCAGACAGGACCGGATATACTGACCGTAGAACCCTGGCCATTTGAGCAGGATCAGTTTGAACTCTCTTTTGAAGTCCGTCTAATTCCGCAGCTGGAGTTTAAAAGTACCGAACAATTCCGTTCGGCATTCCGGCAGGCCAGGGTTACTGAGAAACGCTGGATACTGAAAACAGGAAAGCCGCCTAAGAAATAAGCGGCATTTTTAACCTGTACTTTAAGCTTTTATTTTAAACCGTCGTGGATTTTCTGGATCTCTTCCAGGTGGTGTTGTACCACAGGTGCAGTTTTTCCGGCGAATGCCTTCAATTCCGCGTCTTTGCCGTTTGATGCTTCAGCTTGCATCAATGACAGGGTTTTCTTGTGTCCATCGATCATGGCATCCACGTAAGCCTTATCAAATCCCTTTCCGCTCAGTTTGCTGAGGCTATCACTTTTCGCTTGGTGCTCTGCATCCAGACCGGCAGGCAAAGCGATATGCTTACCTTTGGCGATGGTCATGAGCTCCGCGTTTGCCTTGCCGTGATCCATCACCATCATTTTACCGAAATCCTTTACTTTGCTATCTGCCCCTTTAGCGGCAGCCATTTTACCCAGAGCTACTTCTGCCATTCCGCCGACCGCTTCCTTTGCAGCAAAGGCAGTATCTGCCAGCGCCTGAGCGGATGAGTCAGCCGGAACGGCAGTAGATTGGGAGCTGTCGTTTGAGGCAGCCGAGCTATCTGAGCCTGATGATGTTTTATTCCCTGAACAGGCTTGCAGCAGACCTGCAGCAGCAAGGGTTAAAAGTAGTGCGTTTATCTTTTTTATAGGTATTTGGTTGATGGTAGATATAATTGAATATTAGTTCAATAGGTTTTAACTTTTTCCGCGGAACATGGAAATGACCCAGATAATCAGGGCGATCACCACGATCACCGCGATAATGCCGGTAACAGCACCTGCTTTGAAAATGCCCTCGATCGCAGAACAACTGCTCAGGAAAGTTGCCATCAACACGAGGGCAAGCGGAATAATGATTTTTTTCATTGATTCAGATTTAAGATTGATGTAATTAATCAGCCGGCGCTGCTGTTATCCTGCAGGTCAGCGGATGGAAAGGTTTGTGTCGCGCCATCATCCAGCTTCACCACAATGTTGTCACCGACAGCATCGACAACCTCACCTTTGCCTTCCGGGGTGATCACCCGCTGGCCCTTTAAAAATAATCGCTCATCCATTTTTCATGGTCATTTGTTGTCCGTTGGTGTTATAAGTACTCCATTTACCTGCGCCTTTTGCCTCGGAATTCTCAATGATAGCACCCAGAATCTCCAGGTGACTGAACTCTTCGGTACTCATATCCATCAGCAAGTGGTATTTATCCCGGGGCGATACTTTCGCCCGGAAGACTTGGGTGAAGTCTGCGTGGCTGCTACCAGCTTGGATTTTTTTCCGCCGAACTGCGCTAACAACAGTTGGCGAAATGCGGGTCAAGACGAAATACCCTGGCGTTGAATTGCAGGTCTTTTACATAGTGAAGCATAAGATTATCTGTTTTAGGTAAATGGTACTTCTAAAACTACCTGGGCGGTATTATGTTTTTAATTAATTAAATAATTTAAAAAGAAATTCAAAAACAATATTTTACCTAAAAAGGTTATTGTACTACTTTTTAAGGAGCTTTTGGCACGCGTTCAAAAAGTATTAAATCAATTTATAACCAATTATTTTTTTACGATGAATGCAACCTCCGCCTGGTTACTAACCGCTAATGCAAAATTAAACAGTCCTGACCTGACCGCTGTCTATGAAAAGGTGAAGGCGGACTATTCCTTTAAAGTTTATATAGTGGAAGACTCCTGCTGGCTGGTAGCAAGCTGGCCGAAAGGAAGCCGAATTGCTTTCCGGCTTGCTTATTCCCCGGGCGATCAATTGGTCGTCCGGAAAATCCTAGAAAAAGATCAAAACGTAACTTTAGGGATACACTCGCTGGTCGGCGAATACAAGATAGTGGTCGGGTTGCCTCCGAGCGACATTCCTGTACTGCGGCTCACCACAACGCTGAAAACGGCAGCTCAGGTTTTATTTCCATACTGGCCGCGGGATATCATCCCTTTGGGGGCAGCGAGCAGCGACAGGCTGGCTGAAGGTGAGGTCAAGGTCAGCCAGGTCGGTACGCGTTCGGGGCAGCTTTATTTCAGTTTGAGCCGGCCCAAAGCGGGTTCGGTGCTTTATCTGCAGAACTTGACCACGCTTGCTGAATACAACCAGGCGACCGAAACTTCAGCCGGCAACACGGTAGGCGGCCGGTGGCCAGAGATCGGATTTGCCCTGCCGCCCACGGAAAAGGGCAAACCTCTTGAAGCTGGAAAAACCTATACGCTGAGTGACGCATGCATCGCTTTTGATGATCAGGTCCCGGGGGATGAGCCGGGTATGATTCGGCAATATTTGGATTTACTGGCGGCAGTTTATCTGGAACTGCCTCGACCTGCGACCACTTATAAAAACTGGCCGGAAACGCTGCAAGAAGGTTTAACCGACCTGACGGAAAGTCCCGGCTGCTGGACCCAGGTTGACGGTAATCATTACCTGAATGCCTATGTGTGTGATTATGCGACACCCCCCGAAATCATGGTGCAGCTGGCCGTACTGTTGCCTTTGCTGGATTATGTAGAATGGAACGATTCACAGTTGGAGGTCATGAAAAAGGTCAAAGAAGGTTTACCGGCATTTTATGATGACCGCTATCAAACGATCATGCGCTGGCACCCGAAAATGGCTGATCAAATGGAGGGTGAAGAGGAGCACAAAAAACCGCTCGTCATGGATTCCTGGTACCTGCATCACCCGCTGCTCAATCTGTCACGTTTGGCACTTAAGGGGGATAAAGTTGCTGAAAAATTGTTCCTGGACTCGCTGGAATTCGCGATAAAAGTGGCCCGTCATTTTGATTACCGCTGGCCTGTATTTTATAAAATGGATACACTGGAAGTGGTCAAGGCTGAAACGCAGCCCGGTAAAGGGGGCGAAAAGGATGTGCCGGGCTTATATGCGCACGTGATGCTGCAGGCATGGGAGCTGACCGGAAACAAACGCTATCTGGCTGAGTCGGAAAAAGCGGCCTTAACATTGAACGGCTTGGGCTTTGATTTGTTTTATCAGGCTAATAATACCTCATTTTCGGCAGGCGCATTACTACGTTTATATAAGATAACTGGGAAGGACATATATAAAGAGCTGAGCTATTTATGCCTGGCCAATGTATTCAAAAACGTGAAGCTATGGGATTGCAATTATGGATACGGCAGGAGTTTCCCATCCTTTTTTGCGCTATTCCCGCTGAATGATGCCCCTTATACTGCGGTTTACGAAGAACAGGAAGTTTTCTGCGCCTTCCATGATTACCTGCGGCATGCAGAAGGTCAGGACATCCTGCCTTCCCTGCGTTTACTAATGGCTGAATATATACGCTACTTAGTAGACCGTGCCGTGTTTTATTACCCGACCATGCTACCTAAAGAAATGTTATCCGGGGAAGTCAAGACAGGGGAAGTAGATCCCAACCTTTGGATCGCGCTGGAGGATATACATGACGGATGGGAGCAGTCAGGAGAAGTAGGGCAGGAGGTTTATGGCGCCGGCAATGCCTTTGGGATCTTGCCGCGTCATTACATGCAGGTAGAAGGTGAGCCCTTTATGATTTATACCGATTACCCAACTTATGGCTTTTCTGCTAAAAAGCACTGTCCGGCAAAATTTAAGTTAGCGGGCGATGGCCGGCTCCAGTGCCGGCTGATGCTGGTTAAAACCGATAAAGGTCAGATGCCCAAATTTCTAGTAATGCTCAACGGCAGCAGGGAAGGGCTGACAGGCAGGACAACTCAAGAAGGACACCTGGAATTTTCCATTCCCGGGGACAGTGAGGTTTATATCAATTGGAAAACAAAATGAAGAAAAGGAAGAATTTATTCGAACGTTTCAGCAACTGGGCTACAGCGGCTACAGGTAGTTCAGCCGCATTTATGATAGCTACAGCAACAGTGATCCTTTGGGGAGTGACCGGGCCGGTGTTTCATTATTCAGAAACATGGCAGTTGGTAATCAATACAGGTACCACGATCATCACCTTTTTAATGGTTTTCCTAATTCAAAAATCACAGAACAAAGATTCTAAAGCTGTCCACCTGAAACTAAATGAATTGCTGGCTTCCCACGAAGGTACCAGTAACCGTATGGTCAATATCGAAGATCTCACCGAGGGTGAATTGGATCAGTTGTATAAATTTTACATCCGCCTGTCCGATCTGGCAGAAAAAGAAAATGACCTGACCCGCACGCATTCAATAGATGCCGCCGCAGAAAACCAAAAGAGAAAATCGAAGGATCGTACAGGAGTTAAAAAAGAAGTTTAACACGAAAGAGCAAAAATGATTTTCACTTCTCTTTTAGTTAAAGTATAAGAAAAAGTCGAACTCACTATTTTTGATAATCAATTTTTCGCCTGAAAAACATACAATGACCTTGCAGGTACACTGCACATGTCCGATGCTTCAAATTTTTCCTGCTTTTTATCTGGTTTTTCGGTGTCTATCACCTTTATCCATTGCTTACCATATGCCTTTTCAGGCAGCCGGAAATCAACGTCTTGATCATGGGCATTGAACATGATAAAGAAATTGTCGTCGACCACAGGATTACCATCTGAATCTGTCGCGTTAAGTCCTTTGCCGTTGAGAAAAAGCCCCACGGACTTAGCGTATTCCTGATTCCAGTTTTCTTCCTGCATTTCCTGCCCATCCGGCAGGAACCAGGCGATGTCCAGAAGTTTATTTTCCTTCGTTGGCTTTCCGTGAAACCAGTTTTTTCGTGAAAATACGGAATGATTGTCACGTAACGCAATTAGTTTCTTTGTGAAATCTAATAACCCCTGAGTGATCGGTCTGTTACAAAATGATGAACCGGCATTAGTTCGATTGCCGTGATCCCTAATTCCTTGAGGTAACTAATCGTTACCGGATGGGCGATACCTGCATATGTTCCGCGCAGCTCTTCCGGGATATCCGCATGTTGTTTGGTAAGACCTTTGACATGCGCCTCATAGATTATCGTGTTGTAATATTTCAATTTAGGACTTTTATCATCTTGCCAGTCGAATGAAGGGTCAATGACTACGGCCTTAGGAATATAGGGGGCGCTGTCGGTTTTACTGAAGCTAAGGTCGCCATCCGGATGCCCTACCTCATACCCGTAAAGTGCGTCATTCCAGTCAATGATTCCAGATACAGCCTTCGCATTAGGGTCGAGCAGCAATTTATTGGGATTAAATCGATGACCATTTTCTGGTTCATAAGGCCCGCTTACCCGGTATCCGTATAGCTGGCCCGCTCGAATGCCTTTGACAAATCCATGCCAGATATAATCCGTGACTTCTTTCAGCGCAATGCGATGCGTCTCCTTTGTAGGGTCATCGATGTCGTAAAAACAAAGGTCGACACCCGTCGCGTTTTCTGAATATATCGCGAAATTAACGCCCTCGTCCGTTAAAGTAGCACCTAAAGGAAAGGGTTCCCCAGGTAAAATTTGATTTCTTTTGGTCATTTGTTTCAAGGAGCCGATCATTAGCGGCAGGCCGCATGTATAAAAATCATTCCGACAAAATGTTTGCTCAATAAATTTTTTTTATGAAAATGTTTTAATTAGTAATTAAAACATAAGTTAAATGCTCCTGTTCAATCATAAAAAAAGTATGGTTATGAATTTTGTTTTTCGTAATATTTCCAAAAGGGCGAAACAAGACGCTACCCATTTATGAAAAAGGAAGATATCCATCTCAGTGATATCATGCGCATCCTAATCGGAGAAGCGCCACCAGTCTTTTTATTGGAAGTTTTTATTCGCACCCTGATAGTTTACCTTTTTTTGCTTTACACGCTTCGCTGGCTTGGAAAACGTATGAGCGGGCAGCTAACAATTATGGAGCTTTCTGTCATGCTGACCCTGGGTGCTATCGTATCCGCGTCCATGCAGCTCCCGGATCACGGCATCATGGAATCGTTTCTGCTGCTGTGTTGCGCATTCGGTTTCCAGCGTGGCATCAGTTACCTCGGCGTAAAAAGCAGCCGGATAGAGGATTTTACACAGGGAAAAGCAGGGATACTGGTTAAAGACGGGGTGCTGCTGCTCAACGAGATGGCAGACTACCGGGTAACGCGGCAGCAGGTTTTTGCACAGCTTCGGAGCCAGCAGATTTACAATCTCGGACTTGTAGACCGCATGTACCTGGAAGCAAGCGGAATGTATTCCGTTTACAAACGGGAGGCCCCGAAACCCGGACTTTCGGTACTCCCTCCGGATGATCCGGCGATACAGGCTATGCAAACCGATGCTGCGGAAGTGCTGGCCTGTCAGAGCTGCGGAATCGTGCGGACTTTAAATGATCAGGAAATCTGCATGGCCTGCGGTCATGACAAGTGGCTAAGAGCTGTCAATTAATTTGTAATATGAAGAAAGAGGACATTTATTTTTCAGATTGGTCACGGATTTTACTGGGCGAAGTACCGGGAAGCTTTTACGTCGAATTAATCATCCGTTCTGCAGTAATTTACCTGCTACTGATGTTGTCCATGCGGCTAATGGGTAAACGAATGAGTGGGCTGCTGAGCCGGAACGAGCTGGTCGCGATGGTTTCATTGGCTGCTGCGGTCGGAACGCCGCTTACTTCGCCAGACCGGGGAATATTACCTGCAGTCGTTATTGCCATTGTCGTCATTTATATTGAACGGGGGATTTCCACGATCGCCTTTAGAAACGAGAGGTTTGAACGTTATGCTGTTGGAAAATTGGATGTTTTGGTAAACGATGCTGTGATTGACCTGGAAATACTAAAAAAGGTGCGCATCTCAAAAGAAAGACTGATGGCCGAGCTTCGCGGCGCCGGAATCAAGCAACTGGGCAGTGTGAAACGTTTTTACATGGAAGCTGGCGGTTCCTTCACCCTCATCATTAATGAAGAACCAAATGAAGGGCTATTGATCCTGCCGGAGTGGGATCAGGAGTTCTGCGGCCGCCTCAAGCCTTCATCAAATCAGCTTGCCTGCAAATCCTGCGGTCTTTTGCAGCCCCGTACGATTCAGACCAATGATAAATGCCCGCATTGCGCTGCCAACGAATGGACTGTGGCAGTAAAATAATTCAATATGAAAAGACACACAACCTTTGTATTAATTGCGCTGTTCATGTTTACTGCTTGTAAGCCAAAACCGGCGGCAGAATTGAATATCGATGCGCCTTATAAGCACTGGATCATTTACAACCTTGATGTTAAGACTTTCCAGGATAGTAATGGAGATGGAGAAGGGGATTTTCAAGGCCTTACCAGCAGACTGGATTACTTGCGTGGGCTCGGTATTAATACCATCTGGCTTGCGCCGTTTCAGCCTTCACCGCTGGAAGATGACGGATATGATGTTACTGATTATTGCAAAATCGATCCCAAATTAGGAAATGACGCTGATTTCCAGCAGTTTTTAAAGGCAGCTAAAGCCAAAGGGCTTAATGTAATCATGGATCTGGCGCTGAACCATAGCTCGATCCGGCACCCTTGGTTTCGAAGCAGGCCCGACTGGTACTTATGGTCAAAAAGCAAACCGGCTGACTGGGATAAAGGCATGGGATTTCCGGGCGTAGAAAAAGATTCCTGGCATTTTGATCCGGAGGCAAAAGCTTATTATTTCCATCGTTTTTACCGCTTCGAACCTGATCTAAATTATCAAAACCCCAAAGTGGCCGCAGAAGCGGAACATATTCTGGGCTACTGGCTGGATAAAGGCCTTGACGGTTTTCGCCTTGATGCTGTGCCGTTTGTAATTGATGACCCGCGTAAGAACGCCGAAAAACCGGATTTTGATTTTGAATTGTTACACCGGCTGACCGGTTTTGTGATTCATCACAAACCAGGGGCGGTATTGTTGGGTGAAGCCAATGTTGAACCCAATGAAAATGAAAAATATTTTACTGGACATCATGACGGGCTGCAGATGATGTTTAACTTTTACGCTAACCAATATCTTTTCTACGGCCTGGCCACAGGCGATGCCGGCTTATTCAAAAAAGCTCTACTGGAAACCAAAACCAAACCCGGTATTGCGCAGTGGGCCTGGTTCCTGCGTAACCACGATGAGATTGATCTTGGCCGGCTGAGCCATCATCAGTTTAACCAGGTTACGTCTAAAATGGGACCGGACACCAATATGCAGTTGTATAAACGGGGTATCCGCCGCCGGCTGGCGCCGATGCTCGGCAACAATCCCCGGCGGTTGCGGCTCGCCTATGCCTTGCTTTACGGTTTACCCGGAACGCCAGTTATCCGCCAGGGCGAGGAAATCGGCATGGGAGATAATTTGTCACTTAAAGAACGTTTGTCGGTACGCACACCCATGCAATGGGATTCTACCGATTATGCAGGCTTTACCAGCGGAAGCCCATTCCGGCCCTTGATCACTTCCTCACCATACGACTACAAGACAGTAAATGTTAAAAAGGAAAGTGATAATGAACAATCGTTGTTGGCATTCGTCAAACAAATAATTCTGCAACGTCAGAAATTTAAAGAATTCGACAACGGTGAATGGCGCATTGTTGATTCGAAAGACGAGGTATTGGCTTTACTTTATTCTGATAAAGGTAAGCGTGCATTTGTTTGTTATAATTTTAGTGATAAACCTCAGGAGTTTAAATCGCCAGCTGGTATTGTTAAATTACCACCGTACGGTTTTAAATGGCAGAAAATGTAGCTGTGTATTCCTTAAATCTAAGGGAGATTAGCATAATTCCTGCAGCCTCATAACTCAAACAAGTGTCAACTTTCGAATTAGATAATAGCAGATAGCCGGATCGAAAAAAGTAGATCTATTGTTATCTTCGTCGTTGCTTTTATATTGGATTTTTTTAATAATTGCAACAATACACAAAAAGCCCACATCAGTGGGCCAATTACAACAAGGCGATGTAGGGCTGGTGAATATTCACAAACGGACAAAGGTAGACTTTTCAATATATTCCTCAAAATACCGAACCAAAAGCTAATCCACCGTATTGGGCAAATGCGCGTCCTCAGTAAGGCCTTCGCGTTCAAACTTGCGGATGATGAGCCTTGTACCGCCATTATAGGTAATGTAGCTGGATACCCAGTTAATAAACACGATCATCTTATTACGGCCACCTAAAAGCGATATCAGGTGCACAAACATCCATACCAGCCAGGCAAAAAATCCCTGGAACTTAATTTTTCCCAAATCGGCAACGGCCTTGTTGCGGCCAATAGTAGCCAATGAACCTTTATCGTTGTATTTAAAAGGATCGGTTGGTTCACCGTTGATAAGCTGGGCAATGGTTTTACCTACATGCTGGCCCATTTGTATTGCAACCTGCGCAACACCAGGGTGGCCTTTAGGTGTTTCTTTAGTGATCATGGCCGCTACATCCCCAATAGCAAATACGTTGGTGGTGCCCACTACACGGCAAATGTTGTCGGTTTTAATTCTGTTGCCCTTCTCAATCCTATCTTCATCAATACCTTCAGGCACAACTCCCATCACCCCGGCGCTCCAGATCACATTTTTGGTACGTATGGTTTTACCTCCTTCAAACTTCATTTCCTCACCGTCGTAACTTTCTACCTTCATGCCTAAAAGTACTTCAACACCCATGTTGATTAAAAAATCTTTGGCAGCATGCGAGGCTTCGTCAGAAAATGGACCCAATACCTTTGGTAAAAAATCAACCAGGTATACTTTCATGTCCTCCTTTTTTAATTCAGGATAATCTTTGGTAAGGATATGGTTACGTAATTCGGCCAGTGAGCCTGAAAGTTCAACACCGGTTGGCCCTGCACCTACCAGTACAAAAGTGAGGTAGGGATCGCGTTCTTCTTTACTTGGTTTAAGCAAGGCCTCCTCTATGTTCTGTAAAATGGAATAACGCAGGTTAAGCGCCTCGGGAATGGATTTCATGGGCATCGAAAATTTTTCAATGTCCTTATTACCAAAAAAGTTGGTGGTGGAGCCTGTAGCAATTACCAGATAATCGTAGGCAACAGGGCCTATGGTAGTATCTAAAGTGTTGCTTTCAGCATTTATTTTTGTAACCTCGGCAATCCGGAAACGGAAGTTTTTCTGACTGGCGAAATTTTTACGCAATGAGAACGCTATCGACTCTGATTCAAGGCTACCCATGGCAACCTGGTATAAAAGTGGCTGAAAGGTATGGTAATTATGCTTGTCAAGCATTAAAACATCAACGGGCTTATCCTTTAATTTTTTGGCTACCTCAAGGCCGCCAAAGCCTCCGCCTGTAATAACTACCAGTGGGAATTTTGAGCTGTTTGTTAAATTCATAGCGCAGGTTTTGTTGTTTGGTGTATGGGGTACAACAAACGTGCCTCTTTCCATATCAACAGCCTAGGGCAAATATTAAGAAAGACAGAATTTATTGAAGTATTGGAACGTACTGAATTTTAATTTGCTTTCAGATCTTTTTGTTAAGAATGTTTAATGGTACTATAGCTCTATCGCCAAATTAATCAAACATCTTAGTCCCAAGTGAACCATAAGGATAATCACCATCGTGACTATAAATTGATTAACTATAAATTAGATGAAACATTTTATACTATAATGTTATTTTATTTCATATCTATTATTGAAAAGACATGACAACTGAAAAAGCAACTACAATAAAGGCGGATAATGAGAAAACCGTGAAAACGTCCAAAAACGCGGTCGCACCTTACGTTAAAACCGTCACTCCAGATAACGATAATGGCAAACCTGGAGCTCGTTCCAATAGTAGTTCAATTAGCCACAAGGGACCTGAAGCAGAAACTCGCTAACTAAAAAACTAATAATTATGAGAAAGTTATTGACTACGATATTTCTACTTGCACCACTTAGTATAATGATCGGCTGCAATGGAGATCATTCGGACAGGACGGTTCGTGATACAGCTAAAAACGTGCACGATAGTGTGCCTTCGAATATTGATACGTCCAAAACCACTACTGCTACGGGGGATGCGGGAACTTTAGATAATAGCGCATCAGGAGGGACTAAGGTTGCTAAGGATTCAGGAAAAATGGCTCAACCCACGGCCAAAAAACAATAATTTCCGTAATCCCAAAGTAGGAGAGCAAAAAAGTTTTTTAGCAAAACAGTAGCTGTTTGAAACAGCAGAGACAGTATTTGTTTAAACAAGGTGACACAATTTGATATAAACAATACAGGCTCCATACATTTTGTTTGAAACATGAGTTGTTCGAAACAATTTGTGTCTTTTTACTCAATAAATTTCGATCGATAATTGATCAGAAACATGTTTTTAAGCCTATTTAAGTCACATTGGTGTCTAAAACAAATTATGTCTTTTTAGTGCCCTTCTCAATTGTTAATAAAACAATTTATTACCAATAAATCAATTCGTGTGCTGATATTATTTAGGACATGCTTGGCTCCGTAAACAACTTTCAAATCAGGCGAAGCTGATAGGCAACCAAAAGAGCTTGGGGTAAATGGGGTGACTTGGGAAAGACTTATTCTTAAAGATAATTACCTAAAGGAATCCTCTGATAACAACATCAGGGGCCATGTCTATTGGCATGGGGGTTTATATATTAAATGTCGTCAAACCGCAACCGCTCGATTTGAACTTTTCCAAGTACGGTAATTTTAGCATTGTGGTTTTGGTGCTGTGATTTTTAGCTAACACTCAAAAATTCAAGTATTGAGTTTACAGATAACGGAAATAAACGTTCTGTAAGATAACATTATACCCAACCTTTGGTACTGTAATTGTGCAGCCAACGTATCTATTCACTAATCATCAAAGCCATGAGATCAATATTGTATATCGTAGCCGTTATCCTGGTCATCGGGTGGGCGATTGGAACGTTTGCTTATTCGGCCGGCGGGTTGATTCACGTACTGCTGGTAATCGCCATTATTTCCGTGATCATAGGTTTCCTGCAAAAAGGTACTTCTACTGTTTAACCGGCCACAATTAAATACAACAAGCCGTTAAAGAGTAGTGCATCTGCTACGATAAGCCTTTTTACTTTTTTGTTGCACTGATAGATCTATTGGAAAAGATCTTTTTCGATTGATATATGTTACGTAAGACACGAACGCAAAAAAGCCCCCAAATTGTGTTTTGGAGGCCAGCCATTCTATATATTTAAACAACCCCTTGTTGAAACTTATGATGGTTTATTATGCGGTTTGAATAACCATTATTGTGCCACGTTAAATAAATAAAGGCTGGTAACAGTAATGATACAATTCCTGCATTATTAACAGAACAAACGGTGTTTATCTATGGCACATTGAGGTGGATTCAATTGATAGAATAGTATATTTTTACGTTAATAATGGATAAGCGGATAGAAAAAATTAAACACCAACTCGCTGAACTCTTAGTCATTGTCAACGCTTTCCAGTCCGAAGCTGTACAAGTTAGAGTTATCGACGGGTTACTGCAGGTACTGATAGATTCGGCTGATAGCTCCGGGCTTTTTAACAAAGAAGGGGACATCAGCTTATAGATGATAAAAGTAATCTAACAACGGGACCTAAAAGGCCTGTGGCCACCAGAATGTTAAGCCAGTTACTTTTTACTGATTTCTTTAATTTGCCTCGTTCAATAGCTGAAATAGTTGATCACTGCAACCGGGAATTTGATACTGGTATTAAAGCGTCAGAATTATCGGGGTCTTATTAACGCTTGTCAAACAAGATAAACTTAAAAGAGAGCGAAGTGCTGACGATAATCACTTTGAATACATCAAGGCATAATGCTTAAAAACCATTGGCTACCTAAAGGGGCCATTTTCTTAGGAAGCGTTGATTATTCTGTACACATATTTATTATAGCCATTCGGCTTTTTTTCTATGACCTGTCTCTCAACCAGCTCCTTTAGCCTGGTATAGAAAGAACTGATACTGATATGATGCCCGTTTGCCCGCATATCCAGCCAAAGATCTTCCGCATTGGAGTAGCCTTCCCTGCCTGCAAAAAAAACGAGTAATAAGATCGTTTAATTCAAAATGGGCCAGTTGTCTTTTGGTCAAGCGATGTGATGATCCGTCATTTACAGTATACCAATTCATTGTTTAAATATCGATCTTGTTTCTTGTAAATCATAAACTTACCGGAAAAATCCATACCCTTTTTTACGGCAGACAAATACAAAGTAGATTCACTCGGCAAGCGAATAGCCTAATTTAAAACTTACTTTGAGTGACCGGCATGCTGAGGTTACTCCTTAAAAAGGGAAACGAGGGTGGTTAAGCATATAAGTTTATTACGTATGAATTCGGTTTTGATGGCTTCATAAAATAAATTGTCGATAAGATCACACAGGGTTTCGCGATATCCAAAATACTCTTTCTCATCAGTAAAGAGAAAAGCAATGTAATCTACACGTTCCACAAATACATTAGGTAACGGCAAATCAAATTCCTTCAGCTCCAAGTTTAATGGATATTTTAGTTCTATTGTAATCATTTAACAAGTAACAATTACTGTAGAAACGATGTTTGAAATTATTTCAGGGATTTTAAAAACAGTTTGATCAAAAGCGGCTGCATTTCCGGTCAGCAGACCTTACCATTTACCATAACCGCCATTTCATAAACACTTGATTATTAATTTAAAACATTAGTTTTGTTTTGATAGATTTCTAATTGATTTAGTAGTATTTTAAAGCCCGAAGATTTTTCTTTACTCCGAATCGGATGAGGATAAAGTAAAAGTCACAATCTGAATATTCTTACGCAAAAATAATAGATCGCATGAAAAGCATCAGATATTTCATTTCATTACTCCTGGTTTTTAGCTATTCAATGTCAGCAGCAGCCCAGCAGATCGATACTTTAAAAGAGAACGGAGCTATTCGACAACTTATCAAACGTTATGAGGAGGCCTGGAACCGGCATGATCCTATTGGTTTAGCGGCCAACTACAGCAGCGATGCTACCTGGGTAAACTGGTTTGGAGCTTACTACAAAGGGAGACAGGATATTGAAGACCATTACCGAACCACGCACAATACTTATTTTAAACCCAGTCACTATTTTACCCGCGCAATCGAAGACATACAATATCTTACACCAGACATTGCTGTCGCACACGTTCGCACGGGTTTAACCGACGATGCGCGATATCCCGGGGAAACTTTCGAATTCAGAAGGATGATTGTATTATTAAAAAAAGGAGGATTATGGCTTATCCAGGCAGGCCAGAATGCCAAACTTGAAAAGGGCATTAAGTAATTTACTAATTAGCACTTGTCGTTCCAAATAAAAATGTGCCTTTTTTACCGCTATCGACACCAATTGTTTTAAACATCTTGACACAATTCTGCGTGTTCGAAACAATTTGTGTCTTTTTAACTCCATAAATTTCGATCTATTATTGATCGCAAGATGTTTGTAGGCCCATTTACGTCACATTGGTGTCTAAATCAAATTATTGCTAAAAAATCAATTCGTGTGCTGATCTCGAGTTAATAACAACTTACCAGGGCGTAAAATAATTAATGCGGTAAACACTAAAACATCATTTACAAGTGGCTAATCAATCGCCCAGGCTTTTTCTTCTGCGCGGATTCGAACATTCAGCATTAAGGCATTTAATAAGGTGAAAATAATTGCTGTTACGTAAAGGTTAAAGACCATTGGTATCACAATGATTTCGCAGATTACTATAAAATAGTTGGGATGCTTAAATAGTTTATAGAACCCTTTTTTAACCAAAACTGAATTTGGTATCCTTAGGATTTTTGTATTCCAATACCTGCCTAACGAAGAAATTACCCAACCCTTAATCATAATTAATAACAGGAAGGCGATCATAAAACTCAAACTAAAACTACCGCTTTTAAAAAGATACTCAATGATCAAAGCAATTATAAAAAGAGTATGTAACAAGACAATATAGGGGTAATGTCCTTGGCCATATTCTGTTGCACCCTGGCTTCTTGCCCATTTCTCATTCCTTTTAGCAACAACCAATTCCAATAACCGTTGAAGAACAACAAAGCAAATAAATAAGATAAAATACATGCTTAATTATTTTTCATTTTCAATAAAACCATTTCGCTGCTGAATCCCGGACCCATCGCCAGCATTAAACCATAGCCATCTTCATAGCTTTCAGTTATAAATTTTTCGAGCACATACAACACGGTCACACTCGACATATTGCCGTGATCATTCATTGTTTCGCGGGTCTTCTGTAGGAAGTCGCCCTCAACCTGTAACGCATCTTTATATGCGTCGAGTACTTTCTTGCCGCCAGGGTGAAAAATAAAATTCTTAATATCTTTTAGTTGCAGGTTTTGTTTCTCTAAAAATGCTTCAATATCGCCCCTGATATTCTCATTAATGAATTTGGGGATATCCTTAGAGAACAATACCTTAAAGCCGGTGTCTTGAAAATCCCAGCCCATTACTTCTAATGAATCGTAATAGAGCTTACTGCTCGATGCCTGAATGCTTACTGTATGATCTAAACCATGTTTATCCCCCTTAATGATGCAAGCCGCTATGCCATCTGAAAATAAACTGGAACCTATAAAATTGCTCTTACTGTAATCATTTTTAATTAGTGTGAGCGAGCAAAGTTCGACAGCAACGAGCAAAACTACCGCATTTGGATTGGCTATAGCTAACGTATTCGCTTTAGCCATACCTGATACTCCGCCACCGCAACCTAATCCCCAAACCGGAATTCTATTTATATTTGGGCTTAACCGCATTTTGTTAACGATAAGGGCGTCGATACTTGGCGTGGCCAGCCCTGTGGTCGATGTGAAGATGATATCCGTTATATCCTCCTTGCTAATCGAAGCTTTATTGATGCAGTCTTCGATTGCTTGAATCGAATAATCAAGTGAGATGCGGATGTATTCATTGTTTCGCTCTTCAAATGTATTTGCCCCGGCATAATACCCAATCGGTTTGCAAAAGTTACGTGTTACGATCTCTGTATTGTCAAAAGCATGGATCAATCTATCTACCTGAGGGAAATTTTCTGCGAACAAAAATCTGGCTTGTTCCTTAACATCAACCTGGTTAATTTTAAAAGGGAGTTCAATTTTGGAAACTGCTGCAATAAATGGCATTGTATGTTTGTATAATAAGCGATTAAACCCTTATTTGTTTCTATTTATATTGTATGCCCTAAATAGCGATCGCTACAGCTGACTTGTATAATTATAAATATGTTCGTTGTTCCTGAGTGAAGGGTCCAGTGGCAGCAACCTTTTGCTGCAATACCCGAACGAACGTCTTTTCAGGGTTGGATTAATTGTGTGTTGTTCCAAACAAATTGTGTCTTTTTTTTGGGTGACATTTCAACACAAACTGTTTTAAACATCCGTGAAATTTATTGTTCCAAACAATTATCTATCCACAATTTGAAAAACCAAAATACAAGTTCAACCATGTATTTTTTGTCTAATAATTAATCTTAAGTTAACTAAAGAGTTTTGATTGGTATTTGAAGTTTGCTGTAATTGAAACGATCACCTTGCAAGATTCATAGCCTACTTCGGACTCATTTAGATAAGTTTGTTAGTTCATATTCCCTAACCAAGACCGAAGCGGGGAGATGAAGAAACGCACTAAATTTTCTAATCATCGTGAGCGACAACGGCTGCTTATAATTAAGCACTTTGCTTATGGTTCCTTTGTCTCCATATACAGCAGCAAGATCGGACGGCTTATAGCCGAAATCGTCCATACGTATTTTAATCATCTGAATAGGATCAACCTCCGGCAGATCCCAATTCTTATTTTCAAAATTTTCTATAAGATGCGCCAAAAGGAGCTTCTCCTGATGTTCCGCCCCAAGGGTCGAATGTTTAACCTCTTCGTACCTTGCGACAGCATTATCATATGCTTCTTCGGTTTCAATTAAAAACCATTGTGGTTTTTTTATCATAATTGTTAAGTTTAACCCTCACACAGAACTGGCGTCGATTCCATCGTATTCTGAATGGGTACCAATAAATCTAATTTCGACAAGTTTATCTGCGTAATCTACCTCGATGATTAAACGAAATTTGTTACCGGTGATTTTAAATCGGGCGCGTTTACTCGGAATAAGTTTTGCCTTTGGAAAATCAGCCAGTATGTCTATGCCTTTTTCCCAGATGGCCTCTTGTACTACCTTTCTCCAGGTAAAAATACTATTAGCAGCATCCGCATGTTTTTTGGCAAAATCCTGCAATTTCTTTTGATAGATGATGATCATCGTTTTTTAATTTGTTGTTATCTATCAGCGACCTCCTTGCATTTTAAATTTTTTTACATTTTTACGTCGTTCAATCAGGACTTTCCAGAAATGATTGATCAAAGATAAACAACGGTTGGCAAAAATCCAACTTTTATTACAAGGTGAGCTCGATTCATCAGGTCAGTTCAAACATTACATTTCAGATTTATTTTACTGCGTAAGACCGCCATGTCATCACTGACCTTTTGCTCCAAAACACGGGCATAGATTTGTGTGGTCGCAATTTTTGTATGACCTAGCATCTTGCTGACCGTTTCAATAGGAACGCCATTAGAGAGTGTTACAGTGGTCGCAAAAGTGTGACGGGCAATATGGAAGGTCAGATTCTTTTTAACGCCGCAGAAGTCAGCAATTTCCTTCAGGTAGCTATTCATTTTCTGATTGCTCAACAAGGGAAATATCGTGCCGTTTGAAATTGCCCTGATATTACCAGCGTAACT
Source organism: Mucilaginibacter aquaedulcis (assembly GCF_030409325.1). Taxonomy (GTDB): domain Bacteria; phylum Bacteroidota; class Bacteroidia; order Sphingobacteriales; family Sphingobacteriaceae; genus Mucilaginibacter; species Mucilaginibacter aquaedulcis. Next base: position 923,093 of record NZ_JAUFPR010000004.1, on the reverse strand, counting down.
TGCGATAATATCTTGCGCCCTGTCAAGCAGTGGCGTATTGACCGGGATGGAGGTCTTCTGACGGGACGTTTTAATCCATGGCTGACCGTCAATTCCTTTTACAATATGGTCCGGCCTCAAATTCATCAGGTCAACATAAGCAAGGCCAGTATAACAGCAAAAAACAAACATATCCCTGACCATTCCGAGACGCTCTATCTGAAATATCTTTCTTTCGATAGATTCCAGCTCCCATTCGTTTAAAAACTCTTTCTCTACTTTCTTCTTTTTCATCTTAAACCCTTTGAAGGGGTCTTTTTCAATCCAGGTCAAGCTTATAGCCAGGTTAATCATTTTCTTTAGCCGTACGAGATGCTTTAATACCCCGTTTGTATCCATTGGCTTTTGGTGATCGGCCGGTTTATGGTTGTGTAAGAAAATTTCGAAATCGGAGATGAATTTGTAATTGAGCACAAAAAGCGCTATGTCTTCTTTTTTATATTTCAGTTTAAAGAATTTTATGAGGTAACGCTGCGTGACGTAATAATGCCGCATTGTGCCGGTACTCAGTAACGCCAGGGCCTGTTCGTTATGATAAGCTACCAGTTCGCTGAACATGATCGGGGTATCATCCTGCACGTTTCCCAAAAAGGCATCTTTTAGCGTATCACTTGTGATCCGCTCACCGTTAAGCTCCATATCCCGGTAATGCGCCTTTATAGCCATCCGAACTTCGTCGAGATACTCATTGATCGCCCGGCCAGACTTGGTGTCCTTTCTGCCTCCGCCTTTAATCTTGTCCCAATGTTCTGTATCTGCCTGGAAGTTCTTCAAAGCCATATAGCTCCTGGTGCCATCCACCACCAAACCTAAAAAAACCGGCGCGAAGCCGTCCTTTGTCCTTTCAGCCCTCAATTTGAAGTGAATACTGAATCTGTTTGTTGCTTTCATACTTAATTTGTTTTAATACAATTTAAAATGGTTTGATATTTTGGTACTCCAAACCGATGGAAATACCATGTCAAACAGGCTCAATACAGGTCGTTTTTAATGCTTATTTTTCAGAGTTAAATGCCTGATAAATAATTAATTACAACGTTTTAGAGTACCACAAATGTAGAAAACAAAATCTGGTACTCACTTTGGTACCGGAAACATTAAGAAAGTATGCGTTAAATTGAGATGGCTGAAAACATAAAACCCTGTAAATCATACAATTTACAGGGTTTCGATACGGCTTGATATGCCTCTTGGTGGGAGTTACTGGGTTCGAACCAGTGACCCTCTGCTTGTAAGGCAGATGCTCTGAACCAGCTGAGCTAAACTCCCTTTTGTTTGTTATTCTCTTTCGAGCATAACCCCCTTGCGTTTGGGTCTGCAAATATAGAAACTCTAATCTATTCGTCAAAAGTTTTTTTTCATTTTTTATTAAGGTGCTGATTTTTAGCCTGATCTTTTTTTATTGACTTTAAAAAATCACTTTTCAGGCCTTCATAGCCACGTGCTGACCGGGTCTTGGGTCCTCAGGAAGTATTTCCATGGCGGGGTAGCGGATATAATTAGCGTACCACTTAATGGCGTCAACTAAATCAATGGCGTCTTCAGGCATAACTTCAATCGTTTCAAACGCAAATAACTTATTATTAGCATAGCCATATAATTGCAGTTCATTATCATCCGGACTAAACCTTTCCTCATCCAAACAAAAAACCCTCACTTTCAATCGGGTATCTCTCGAATGAATTACATCCCTGCACGGATTACTGGGATCGGTAGCCAATAAATAAATATTATGGTCCATAGCGTTAACAACAATGCAATTGGCGTATGGTTTCCGGAGTTATCATTTATATTAAAATAAGTATTTGCACAAGCTATAATTAACATACGGGGCAAATAGCCCCCAAATTCTGGGAAGTATTTTCTACAGACAATTGATTATCAGCTAATAAAACCATCATTTAACAGCACATTTACCTTAGCCTAACAATTGGCACTCCATTTGAATTAAACTTATTACCCTTCTAAAAGGGTTGTTTTTCATAGGTAGATGTAGGGCCGAAACACTGCGAGAGGGTTTCGGCCTTTTTTTGTCTTAAAAAAAAACCAGCCTTGCTGTTTCATCGTATTTAACATATCTGATTTTCTTACCTCAAAATTAATTTTCTGCAAACCGCAGCACTTTCCGCATTTTATAAAATTTAATTTTTAAGAAAATACTCTTATTTAGAGTAAGTTAATTTTCGTTATGGTAAAACCAATGCGTTTGATCGGGCGTATATCATATACAAAACAAACTAATTATAACTCTAAAAACTTTTCATTTATGAAAACAGAATCACAAGAAAACATATTGCAGGCAAACATGGCCCGGAGGTCGTTTTTGCGTTATGCAGGTGTTGGTGTTGCATCTGTGGGCTTATTAGCTACTGCAGCATGCCACAAAGACCATCAGGCACCAACTCCTCCGGCTAACGGGGTAGACCTTGGTGCGAAAAACGACTTCGCCATTTTAAATTATGCCTATGCTTTAGAGCAGCTGGAAGCCGCTTTTTACCTGCAGGTAGCAGCTACGCCATACAGTGGCATTACTTCTGCGGAAACAGCGTTGCTCACCGATATTCGTGATCATGAAGTTTTACACCGTGAATTTTTCAAAGCCGCTTTAGGATCCAAGGCTATTCAGGATCTGACTCCTGATTTTTCTTCTATTGATTTTAGCAACCGCGCTAAGGTTTTAGCAGCAGCAAAGGCGTTTGAAGATACAGGCGTAACAGCTTATGACGGAGCAGGTTATTTGATTGCCGATGCTAATTACCTGTTAATTGCCGGTAAAATTGTTTCGGTTGAGGCGCGCCATGCGGCATTGATCAGCAACCTCATCCTTCCCGGATCATTCGCTGCATCTGACGTAAGCGATCCTGCAACAAGTTTAAATAAATCAGCAAGCATTCCTGAAGTTTTGAAGATAGCCAATATGTTCTTAAAAACTAAAGTTAGCGCAGTTAATTACGGATACACAGCATCTTAAACCCAAAGCCATGAATTTATTAAATATCATAGAAGAAATAGAAAATGTTGATCCGGAAGTTTACGGCAGGCTGAGCCAGCGTCGCGACGTGATCAAAAACATAACCAGCTTTGGTTCAAAAGTAGCAATCGCGGCTTTACCATTTGCTGTAGGCACCATGTTCAAAAAAGCATATGCACAAAGTACAACTGCACCATCTGTTATTGATGTATTAAATTACGCGCTTACATTGGAGTATCTTGAATCGGCGTTTTACAATGCCGGTAAAGCAAAGGGAACAGCTTTAATACCTGCTGATGCCGCCTCTAAATATTTCAATCAGGTAACTACCGACGAAAATAACCACGTTACATTTTTAACAGCGGTGATTAAACAGCTGGGGGGTACTCCTGTGACCTCACCAAAATTTGATTTAACCGGTGGTGGTGGCAATAACAATGGCCCATTTGCCGATGTATTAACTAACTACAGTACCTTTTTGGCCGTTGCACAAGTGTTTGAAGATACTGGTGTAAGAGCATACAAAGGTCAGGCAGGCTTCCTGTTAAACAATCAGGTTGTGTTAACTGCAGCACTATCTATACATGCAGTTGAAGCACGTCACGCTTCGGCTATCCGCCAGATACGGGGCTTAACACCGTGGATCACCAGTACAGCAACCCTTGGTAACGATACTAAAATATCATTGGTTGATGGTAATTACGACGGAGAACAAAATGTAACCCAGGGCGGTGTTGATGTAACCACGTTAAAAAGCGCTACAGGGAGCACTACTTCGGTAGCAGTAGCTACTGCGGCTTTTGACGAAGCATTAAGCAGCGATCAGGTATTGAAATTACTTTCAGGAAGCTTTATCGTAAAATAACCGTTTTTACCAAAATATACTTGATTTAAGAGGGCCGCTTATTATTAAATAAGCGGTTTTTTTATGCTTTTTATTTTGATAGTAAAACATTTGGACTCCTTTTATATAATCCCGTCAATATTTAACCTGTTATATAATAGCTCCCTTCTTTATTAAAATACGAATTAACTAACACAAAAATAAATTTACAAGTTACATATTGTTCATTTTGTTCGTACACAGATTAAAAATGAACAAAATGACACACAGGCACTTGTTAGTTTAATTTAGAAATTTCGAATAACAACATATTTTTTCATTTATTTTATCATATTTTCACCCATCTACAAAAAATATTAAAAGTTTCATACTATATGAAAACATATCCTAAAGAAAATATACCCGGGGTGATTATGCCAAGACGGTCGTTTTTACGCCATGCCGGTGTTGGTGCAGTATCGGCAGGCCTGTTAGCTACTGCGGCCTGCCATAAAGGTAACCAGATCATGGTTAGACCTAATAAGATAGATATTGGTAAAGGTGACCTTTCTATCTTAAACTATGCTTACGCTTTAGAACAGATAGAGGCAGCTTTTTACACCCAGCTTATTCAAACTCCATACACCGATATTACTACTGACGAGCGGGCTCTTTTCACAACCATCCGTGATCAGGAAATATTACACCGCGAATTTTTTAAAGCAGCTTTAGGTTTAAACGCTATTCCAGACTTAGTCTTCGATTTTAGCACCATTGATTTCACCACCAGAAGCAATGTACTTTTTGCTGCTAAATCATTTGAAGATATTGGCGTTTTGGCCTATGTTGGCTCAGGTCATTATGTACAAAATAAAGATTACCTGACCATAACAGCTAAAATAACTTCGGTAGAGGCAAGGCATGCGGCATTACTCAGCAATATGATAGTCCCCGGAACTTTCAACGCTGGCGATCAGGTTGATGGTAACGGACTGAACAAATTTTTAGGTATTCCCGATGTACTGTATTTGGTGAATTCTTATCTGAAAACCAAAGTAGCTGCCGTTTATTATGATTATCAGGTTTAATCCCCCATACCTATGAATTTGTTTAACGTTATTAAAGAAATAGAAAAAATTGACCCGGAGTTTAACGATAAGCTAAACCCGCGCCGGGCGGCAATTAAAAACATAACCCGCTTTGGTTCAAAGGTAGCTTTGGCTGCCGTACCTTTTGCATTGGGCACCATGCTTAAAAGAGCTTACGCTGCTGATACAACAACACCCGCGGTAATTGATGTTTTGAATTTCGCGCTTGTATTAGAACATCTGGAATCGTCATTTTACAACTTGTCAACCGGCAACGGCACAGTGATTCCTCCCAATATATCATCCTATTTTAATACCATTCGCGATGATGAAAACAGGCATGTATTGTTTTTACAGGCTGCCATAACCACACTTGGCGGTACGCCAATAACATCTCCAAAATTTGATTTTACGGGAGGAAACGGCTCGTTCACAGGCCCCTTTGCTGATGTTTTCACCAATTATAATACCTTTTTAAAACTCGCCCTTGCATTTGAGGATACAGGTGTGCGTGCATACAAAGGCCAGGCATCAAACTTATTGAGTAATCAGGATATATTAACATCGGTATTGTCTATTCATGCGGTTGAAGCCCGCCATGCATCAGCAATACGGCAGATACTTAAAATTTCGCCATGGATAACCAGTACCACCGCATTGGGTAATGATACCGGCATCAGCCAGTTTGATGGCAATTACCAGGGCGAAGAAAATACAATACAAGGAGCTTTTGATGTTACAAAACTACCTGGATTAACAGGTAGCACTACAGATATTGGCATTGCAACAGCTGCCTTTGATGAGCCCTTAACTATGGATCAGGTGCAAAATCTGATAAAAATATTTATTGCACCCTAATCAGGTTGGGCATTATTAAATTCATTCAGGAACACCGCATGGTTAGCCATGCGGTGTTTTTTATATTGAGATTACTTATTCAAGGCTTGCACGCCAAATTTTATCAGATCATCGGGTTTAATAAAGCCAACCGTTCCGTAAACAGGCTTGCCTTTAGGCGTAAAAACTATCAGTGTGGGATAGGCTTGCAAACCCCATTGAGCCGCAAGTTCCGGACCTTCTCCTTTTTCCATATCAAGCGCCACATTGATAAAGTTGCTATTATAAAACTCGGCAACCTTATTATTTTTAAATGTGGTAGCCTTAAGCAATTTACACGGACCGCACCAGGTAGCATAGGCATCAACAAAAATGTATTTGTTTTGAGCGGCCGCCTGCTTTAAGGCTTCGTTCCATGAGTTTTCAATAAAAATGATCTCGGACGCTGGTTTGCCTTTTATCTTATTAACTCCCTGAGCTTTACTACCAAAAGCGCATACAACAAAGCACATTATTATAAAAGCAATTTTTAATACAGCAAATAGTTGTTTCATAAAAAAATATAACTCCTGTTTGAGTTTATAAAAATAGCACATATAAACTATATGTTCATATATGCTATAGTAAATGCTATTTGTAACGCAGTGAAACAATTAAGGCCTGGTACGGTGACCGCCACCCTGTTGTTCTTGCTGCTGTTGTTGTTGCTGCCGCTGAGCCTCCTGCTGTTGACGTTGTGCCTGTTGTTGCTGCCGCTGAGCCTCCTGCTGTTGACGTTGTGCCTGTTGCTGCTGACGCTGAGCCTCTTGCTGTTGCTGACGTTGTGCATTTTGTTGTTGGCGCTGAGCCTCCTGCTGTTGCTGACGTTGTGCATTTTGCTGCTGGCGCTGAGCTTCCTGCTGTTGCTGACGTTGGGCATTTTGCTGCTGGCGCTGAGCCTCCTGTTGCTGTTGACGCTGTGCATTTTGCTGTTGGCGCTGTGCTTCCTGCTGTTGCTGACGCTGTGCATTTTGTTGCTGACGTTGTGCGTTTTGCTGCTGGCGCTGTGCTTCCTGCTGTTGCTGACGTTGGGCATTTTGCTGCTGGCGCTGACCGTCTTGCTGTTGTTGACGCTGTGCATCTTCCTGTTGACGTTGTGCTCCCTGTTGTTGGCGTTGAGCCTGTTGTTGCTGTTCACGCTGGGTCTGTTGCTGCCTTTGTGTTTCTTGCTGTTGCTGACGTTGTGCGTCTTGTTGCTGGCGCTGTGCATTTTGCTGTTGGCGCTGTATTTCAAGCTGCTGATTAGCTTGCCCCCGGTTAGATGGATTAACCCGCTGGCCGCCTCCGGCATTAGGCTGCGCGGGTTGCTGATTAGCTGGTTGTGCCGGCCTTGCCGAGCGGTTATGGTTATTGATACTTACCAATTTGTTATTTTCACTTTTTGCCACTTCTGCTAACCGGGCTGCATTGTTACGGTTTACGGTAGCTTGTCCGCCCACACGGTGTGCAATTCCGTTATTAGGATTTTCTTTCCGGTATTCAGCCGCATTTACTACCCTGGCAGGCCTTGCATCAGGGTTTCTCTTTATTTCGGGGCGATAAATATTCAGCTGGTTATTACTGATACTTGGCCTCGTGTTAACCCTGGTACCGGTACCAACACGATAAACAGGTACATTTTGCCTGGTAACCCGCCTGATCTCGGCAATGCGCGGTCCGGTTACATAAGTACGCTTATTGTAAACGTAAGTGTTGTTAATAATAGTAGTACGATTTATAATATTTACTACCCTGGTATGCGGTACATAATAGTTGTAAATATTAGGGCTGTTGATATAAGCCTGTGGGGCGCATACCCAATAATAATCGGGCACGTGATAACTGTTACCAAATGATAAATTGATGCTTATTCCCGGCGATAGTGGAGCCCATCCGTAATAACCGCCGCCGCTGCGCCAGCTAACCCATGCCGGTGCCCATTCATGTCCTGGTATCCATTCCCAGCCATAATAATCATCATAGCGCCAGCGGCCGTAATGAAAGGTAGCCCACCCCCAAGGGTAATCAGAAACCCAGGTATTACCATAGTCTGTTACCACCCAGTGCCCATTGGTGGCATAAGGTCTGAAACCGTCTTCGGCATCAGGTATCCAAACGTCACCATAGTTAGGGTCGTTAACCCAGGTACCATAGGGGTCAAGTTCGTCGTAAAATTCCTGGTCAGAAACATAATCGCCTTCCTGTGCCCTGGCTTTATTCGGAGCGGCCAGCATTATCAAAAATGCTATTAAACCTAAGCCGCATATTTTCTTCATAAAATTCATCTTCTATCAGGATTAAAATGATCGATTATAACTTATATGTAAGTATGACCAATTATTTCATAAAACGTTTAAACCAACAAATGTTTTGATGTACAACAATGTTTGGTGTATACGTTTATACTTGAAGGTTTTTTATTTATAACTTGCATATGCTATCCTAAAAATTAAATAATTTTACACTCCATTATCCATAAGATTACTATGAGCACAGTAAATATTCCACGGCTTGACCTGAGCAATTATATTAATGGCAGTGCTGCCGACCGTAAACAATTTTCGGACGATATTGGTAAGGCTTTCAACGAAACCGGCTTTGTAACCATCACCAATCATGGCCTAAGCAAGCAATTGATAGATGAACTTTATGAGCAGGTAAAGGCCTTGTTTGCCCTGCCTGATGCTACTAAATTAAAATACGAAATACCGGGTCTTGCGGGCCAGCGCGGTTATACCGGCAAAGGCAAAGAAACTGCCAAAGGCTTTAAAACGCCCGATTTGAAAGAGTTTTGGCAAATAGGCCAAACCGTAACAGATGGCTCGCCGCTGAAAGAGCTGTACCCTGATAATATTGTGGTTGAAGAGCTGCCTGCTTTTAACACCACCACCCGTGAAATTTATAAAAAACTGGAAAGCGCCGGTACTCACTTACTTAGGGCCATTGCAGTTTATTTAAATTTAGACGAGCATTATTTTGATAACAAAGTGCATAACGGCAATTCCATACTGCGCACTTTACACTATTTTCCTATTCCTGATCCCGATTCGGTACCTGCGGACGCCGTACGTGCCGGCGCACATGAGGATATAAACCTGATAACTCTGCTGATAGGAGCCAGTGCCGATGGCCTGGAGGTGCTTACCCGCGAAGGTTCATGGTACCCGGTTAAAGCCCATGGCGAAGATCTGGTTGTTAACGTTGGCGATATGTTGCAGCGCTTAACCAACAACAAACTAAAATCAACCACGCACAGGGTTGTGAACCCGCCGCGCGACCAGATGAAAAACTCCCGTTACTCAGTACCGTTCTTTTTGCATCCGGTATCAGACATGGATCTGTCAAGCCTGGAAACCTGCATTAATGCAGAGCATCCAAAAATATATCCAGACATTACTGCCGGCGAATACCTGGATGAGCGCCTGAGAGAGATAGGTTTAAAAATGTAATAAAAAAACAAAGAGGTTGTCTCAAAAATCTGAGAACAGCCTCTTTGTAGTAACAAGGTGATTACTTTGTTGCTATTTATTTTTTCCTGTTGCGGGCACCGCAACATGTCCATATACATTAAGCGTTATAGTACTGGCGTGTACAAAACCCAGCGTACTTCCCGGAATTGTGTGTAGATAGTATTTCAGATAAGTATTCATGATACTTTGCGATACCTTTATGTAAGATTGTTTTACGTCATTGTCGCCCATAAAATCAACAAGTGGTATCCGGTAAGACATTTGCCCCTGATTATCAACAAATACCGAAAATGAATAAGAAAAATCCTGATAGGCTTTATAAATATTTATATCAAAGGTGGGATCAAGATAATCATCTGATGAATCAAAATTATTCATAATATCCGGCTTGGTATGCCACTGTTTTACAGTTACTAAAGGGCTATTACTTTTTAACTGAACCGTTTGCCTGGCAGCGAATGCTTTTTTTATATCTTGATTAGCCTTTTCGGCCAACGCTTTTACAAACAAGGTATCCTTACGGCTCGGGTGTCTAAGGATAGTGGTATCTGAATGCAAAACATTTTTAACATAGTCATCAGCATAAAAAAGCATATAAACCTTTGAGCCACCAATATCAATCATATCGCCTTTTGCCTGTAGTATCTCCATAATGATACTATCCTTTGTGATTTTCTTTATTTTAAGCCATGATCTTGCGGCGTTAAAAACAGAATCATACCCTCTGGTTAGCGGAAAGTTAATAAACTGATTTTTTGTAGGGCTAAAAATACTTACCGAATCATCAGAAACAAACTTCATTTTCCACTGAGGTTCCAGTTGATATCCATACTCATTAAATGACAGGCCATTTTTTTGCCGCCTTGCCACTTCGCTGTAATTGATACCATTGAAAGCCTTAAATGATATAAGCTCTTTTTTACTATTCCCTGAGTTTGCACTGCTATTACAGCCTGCATAAAGTACGGTAACGATACCCAGTATTATTAAAGTAAGGGCGTTTATTGTTTTTCGGGTCATTTTAAACATTGCGGTTTAAAGATATACATTTCAACAAACTCATATAGATAGATTTAATTATACAATGTTTGATATAGCATAAACTTTACAATGTTGATAAGTGAAAGACAGGATGATTGGGAAAACTGAAGAAAAACCCAGTTAAGAGGTAACCTTTTTTACTTTTTCATCTCTTCATGAATAGCCCTTAAAAACTCATTGGCATGTTGGGAGCCAATAATATAGAGCAGGCCATCGCGATCGGTAAGGTGGATAGCATCATTACCTGCGGCGTAAAAACGGATAGTTCCTTTGGTGTGCAGATTATAAACCGGGTTGTTGAACAGGTAACGGCTGTATATTCCTTTTTCAACTTTTACGATGCTGTTCAGGTCTATTTTTACGAGGCGAGCCGTCCATAGCCCATTAAGTAAAATACTTTTATTTTGAACACGGGTACCAAAATGCAGCAGGAAACCCATAATAATGGAAATGATGATAATAGCAAAACCAACAACAACCAGCAGATCTCCGTTGCGTTCACGTTCGTCGGTAAAAAAATAGGCCGCGAAACAAAACATGGCCAAAACAAGGCGAATGGTAATAGGTATAAACTCCCGGCCCAGGTACTGTTTTTCTACAAAAATTGCTTTATCGCTCATTTTAATTTATACAATTCGAAGATAGTAACTTTTTTAGTGTTATCACTTACTTTATACCTTTCGTCGGGCCGGTAACCGCCAACCCATATCACATCGCCATTGCCATTGATAAGTAAAGGAACTTCATTTTTTTGATGAAGCGCTATTTTTTGATTTATAAAAAAATCGCTAAGCTTTTTACTTCCCTTCATCCCGAGGGGGTAAAAATAATCGCCTTCCTGCCATGCGCGTATCTGCAACGGAAACTCCAATAAGGCAGCATCTACCGATACAGCCAGCGGGTTATCTTTTATGATCAGCGGACTATCATCATGCAAAACATTCAGTTTAAAATTACCATAATGCAGTTCATGATCCTGCTCATTGATGAGTGCTGGCACAGGTTCAACACTCGTTTTTTTCTGTAATATCAACCTGTCGCGGTCAAGTATCAGTAAGTATCCCGCCGATTCAAATACCCTTCCCGAATGTTTATCCAATGCCGATAGCAGATCATCAATCGTAGTTTCATTAAAACCATAATCCTGCAGTAACTTAAACAACAATAAGCGGGCAGGGTTTAATTGCTTCACCTCATCAATTAACAAATACTGTCCGCCGGCATCGGTTTTTAATACTGTTTTCTTTAATATAGTTAGCTGGTTCTCCAGTAATGTTTCCAGATCGCGAAAATGCCTCAGGTTATTTTCAAATGTTTTTTCAAGGCTGGGATTCAGCTCTTTTAGCTTCGGTATTACTTCGAGGCGTATTTTATTACGTGCATATTTTGCTGATGCGTTGGAGCTGTCTTCTACATAAGAGAGCTTATTCTCGGCAACTATTCCGGCTATTTCGTCGCGGTTTAAAAACAGCAGGGGGCGCACCAATGTCCCGTTTTGTGGTAAAATGCCGTGTAAGCCTGCTATACCCGTGCCCCGGGTAAGATTTAACAATATTGTTTCAATTGTATCGTTTTGGTGATGCGCAAGTGCAATAACCTGGTAATCTGATTGCTGGCAAACAGTATCAAACCATTGGTAACGCAGTTCGCGTGCGGCCATTTGGATAGATATTTTATTTTCGGCCGCGTAATTCCCGGTATCAAAATTGATAGTATGGAAAGGTACACGAAGCTGATTGGCCAGGTTGTTGCAAAACTCCTGGTCGCGCAGGGCTTCGGGGCCGCGCAGCTGAAAATTACAATGGGCAATGCCAAAGTTAAAGCCGGCGGCTTTTAATAAATGGGTCATTAAAACAGAATCCATGCCACCGCTTACCGCAGCTAAAATTTTGCTGTGGGGCGTAAACAACGTATTTTGTTCAATAAAATCAACAAACTGTTTAAGTGGTAGCATTCATCAAAATTATTAATTTAATAACCCCAACAAAAAACTAATTTTGCCGGCGTGAGGAAATATGTTTTAAGCGTTTTACTATTGATGATTGCGGGCACGGTTATGGCCCAAAAGCAGAAAAAGAAATCGATAGTAAATTTAATACAGTCGGAAAGCAGCACATTAAACAATGTTAACGGCCGTACTATTATTAAAGTTTATAAAGGTGTTTTTAAACAGGATTTTTCGATCTTGCGATCAGACAGTGCCTACTTTTATCCAAAGGAAAATGCTTTTGACGCTTTTCGCAATGTTAATATTAACCAGGGAGATACCCTCAATATTTATTCAGACAAGCTAAACTATAACGGTAATACCAAAACGGCTATCCTTACCGATAACGTTAAAATGATTGACCGGGATGCCATACTCACCACTAATTACCTTACTTACAATACCGCAACGCGCATAGGCACCTATACCAGTGGCGGCAAACTGATAAATAAAGACAACGTACTCACCAGTAAAAACGGTTATTACTTTGCCAACTCGCGCGATTCCTATTTCCGGTACGATGTGGTATTGAACACTGCCGATGCCATTATTAAAAACGATACCCTGCGGTACAATACAGGTACACGGATAGCCTATTTTTACGGCCCCTCCAACATCTATGGCAAAAAGGATAAAGACACCCTTTACACCGAAAACGGTTTATATAACACCATTACCGAGCAGGCTTTTTTTGGCAAGCACAACCTGTATAAACAGGGTACCAAATCATTAAAGGGTGATAGCCTGTTTTACGACAGGCTAAAAGGGTATGGCCGCGCGGTTAAAAACATCACCTTTAATGATAACGAACAAAAGATAACCCTTAAAGGTGATCTGGGTACTTATTTCAGGGCCGATGAGCGCACTGTTGTTACACAGTACGCCTACATGATCATGGTTACCGAACAAAAAGACAGTACTCAAACAGATTCGGGTGCTGCCAAGATACCGCCAACAGTGCAGGCCAAGCAGGGTAAAGCAATATCCGGTGCGCCAAACATTACCAGCATGGCTAAAATGGCCCAGGATCTCAAACCAAAAGGTGTTCTCTCCAAACCCGATTCGGTCAGGATAGATTCTGCCGCCCGGGAACTCATTAAACAAAACAAAAACCTAAAGCCGGGCGATGCCTTGCAAAAAGCTACCGAGCTATCAAACATAGCCACTCGGATTCAATCAAAAGGAGGGGTGATCGGGAAGGCTGATTCTGTGAAGATAGATTCGATAGCGAAAACAGCTGGCATACAAACCAAAAATTTAAAATCGCCTGCCGATGCCGATAAAAAGCTCATGAACATGGCTAAACTGATGAGTGATATCAAGCCTAAAAAGCTCGATAAACCCTCACCAGACCTAACAGATACATCTAAAACTAAGCTAAAGCGGGACTCGATATACATGACTGCCGATACGCTGGAAACCCAGATCATGACCTATAAAAATCTCAAGATTTACCAGGAAACGCAGCGCGCGCTACATTTCAGGGATACATCAGAGGCTGGGTTAAAGCGTGCCGTTTTCAACGCGAAATTAAAGGGAATGCCCCTGGTATCATTACATATCCCTAAGGATACCAGCTACCTGCATCCCAACTTTTTCGGCAAGCCAAAGGTTGATTCCGTTCAGATAAAAAAGGATATAGCAACTGCCGCGAGGAAGGCCCGGCAGGATAGCATCAGGAGGATCTCAATGAAAAAAGATCCTGTTTTTGCAACGCGCGAATTTAATGTGAGCGATACCGCCCGCATCAGGATCGTAATCGCGCATCATAATGCCAAGATATTTAAATCGGATTTGCAAGGAAAGGCCGACTCCATCTTTTACAGTAATGCCGACTCCACCATCCGGTGCTATGTTGAACCTATTTTCTGGACACAGGGGTCGCAGTTATCGGGGGATACTGTTTACCTTCAAATGCGGAACAAAAAGCTTGACAACATTGAGCTGTTCCCATCGGCATTTGTTGTGAATATTGAGAAGACCGATTCACTTCATTTTAACCAGCTATCGGGCAGGAAGATGCGAGGTTTCTTCAAAAGCGATAAACTCGAGAGGCTGTTTGTGGCCGTTAATGCCGAGAGTATTTACTTTAAGCGCGACAGCGGAAAGGTGGCCGGTATGCAACGATCACTCAGCAGCCGGATACGAACCATATTTAAAAATGGGCAGGCATCAGAAGTTACGTTTTTAACAAAACCCGAAAACCGCTACATACCCATAGCAAAGGTAACGGAAGAGGATAAGGAACTCAAAGGTTTTATCTGGCAACCCAAAGAGCGGCCTGTTTCAAAAGAATCCATCATTCCGTCACGCACTAAAAAGCCGCGTGTCGCGGTTAAACACCCGCCAAGGGTTAAGCCTGATACTACGCATAAGGTTCAACCCGACAGTCTGAACAACATGGAACCGGATAGTCTGAAAGGTCATCCTAAACTTAATTCAGACTCTACCCAGGCTCCGATGGATACTATTACCAATCCACAGAGTAAAATAAAAAAGACCAACCTTGTTAAACCAGCAGTAGGGAAACCTTTAACTGTTGTTCATGCTGCGGCAAAAGGAGCTGCCAATAATACGGCAACACCAGCCGTGATAAAAGCCACTGTTGATACTACTGCTAATAAAAAGGGGAGCCCATCACCACCAAAAATGGTTTCTGACACATCCGGCAATCCGCCGGCTAAAAAAACCGGGAGCTAATTAGTGAGAGAAATTATACATCATCTTATTCCTTTCCAAAACCATATTTCTGTATCTTTTTTTGGATATAGCCTTGCCTGCGGCTGCCAGCCTCCTGTAAGGTTGCAGCGTCCGAAAACTGTGTATCATCAACCTTGGGTACTCCAATGCGCTGCGCACTGTAAATACCGGAGTGCCCGCTAAAAAAGTAAGCGGTAAAGCAGGCTACTGCAAAAAACAAGGCATACTCGCCACCAAAAAGTTCAATCCCCATAAAGGTACAAGCGAGGGGTGTATTGGTAGCCCCGGCAAAAACAGCTATAAAACCTAACGCGGCAAACAGGCTCACGGGCGCATCCATCAATATCGAGAGGGTATTTCCCAGCGTTGCACCTATGTAAAACAGTGGCGTAACCTCGCCCCCTTTGAAGCCGGTAGCCAGTGTAAGCGTGGTATAAATAGTTTTCAAAAGCCAGCTCCATGTATCGGCACCACCTGCGTGAAATGCGGATGGTATGGTAACCGCCCCGGCATGTTCGGCATCAACACCAAGACTCAGGTAGTCGGGTTTGCCGATAAGTGCGGTTAAACCGATGATGATCAACCCGCCCAGTACCGGGATAAGCCAAGGGATGGATACCCGTTTTACAAAAAACGATTTGATACCATGCACCATATAGGCAAACAGGAAGCTCGCCAGCCCAAAAGCAGCTGAAGCGATGATAACTTTTGCCAGCAATACAAAATCAAACGACAAATAACCCGAATACCAATGTGGTGCAAGCTTGAAAACATCAATATGATAAGCCGTATGGTGAACACCCCAGGCAGCTACAGTTACATCGCCAATTACACCGGCTATTAAGCAAGGTAGCAAGGCATTGTACTGAATGCGCCCAATGGTCAGCACTTCCATGGCAAAAATGGCTCCGGTTAATGGCGTACCAAAAACAGCCCCAAAGCCCGCTGCTATACCTGCCGTAAGTACAATTCGGGTGTCGGCCTCATTCAGTTTAAACCATTTCCCAAACATTTGAGCTATGCTGCCGCCTATTTGTACTGCCGTACCCTCGCGCCCGGCCGAACCGCCAAAGAGATGGGTGATAACCGTTGTAACAAGCACAATGGGAGCCATCCGTTTAGGCACGCCTCCACCGGGGTTATGAATTTCGTCAATAATGAGGTTATTTCCCTTTTCGGCCGATTGCCCAACCAGTTTATAAATAAAATAGATGAGTACGCCTGCCAGGGGTAAAAGATACAACAAGTAAGGATGACCAAACCTGAAATGGATGGCCAGCGTTAGCAACCATAAAAACAGCGCCACCATACTACCAATAACTATGGCGATGGGTACGATGATAAATGTCCACCGGAGTAAATGCTTGAGTATAAAAAAATATTCGGACGTAAAATTTTTGTCGTTCATTTTATTGGGAACTAATTTAGGTTAAATATGCCGGGATTGAAAAGTGGGCGATTGAAGTGAGCATCGGATGCTCGTGATTGCCCTGTACCTCGTAATAACAAGAGGACGGTTCTTTTTTGTTTAGGAGCTAAACAGAAAAGCAATAGTGATTGCAGCCATGGATTATGGCCGTACAATTTTAAAAATGTTTGATTGAGATTTTTTTTCACCTACAAAAAATTAGCGCAGAGCAAAACCCCGCGGATCAATTATTTGTAGGCGCCATCAGCTTTTTAGGGCGGTTAAATAGGAAGACACCATTTCCTTAATGCAAATATAGCTTTTTTGCGCGATTTAAAAAGCCATAACAAGCCGGGGTAAGTAATAAACAAACCCGGGCGCTATAATTAAAGTTGATATTTAAGCAGCCAGTTCAATCTCTTTAATTGAGATAAACAATAGCCGACCCTGGTATTCAACCCAAATGTCAGCAAAGCCACTACCATCGTAACCTAAAAATTTTAAAAAATGGTTACTTGTGATATTTAAATTCTTCCATCTTTTACCAATGTACTTAAGTAATTGACCACGCTTTAGGGTTGTGTGCTTTGCCATAAGTTTTAATTTTTAAAAGTGAAACAATAGCCCAAGTTAATTAACATAAACGATAAAATTTAATCTTTAGAAAAAATACCGCGAATGTATCATCTATGTTACGTAGGCGTCGATAAAAAAACGAATCACAAAAAAAATGCTGTTGTAAAAGTTAAACAACAGCATTTAATATTAGTTTTAAATTAAGTTACTGCTTTACAGCAATTTAATTATTTTTCATTTTGCCAGGGCATTTACTCCTGCACTTGTCAATTACCTCGAGGTAATAATTTTCGTACAAAGGTAAAATGGTTGCCAAATCAAACTCTTTGGCGCGGGCCAATGCGTTTTCTTTAAACATAGCCAGGCGGGCTTCGTCTTCCAGTATATAGATAGCACTTTCGCCCATTCCGGCAACATCACCCACGTCTTTCAGGAAACCGGTAAGGCCATCAACATTAAGCTCTGGTAAACCTCCGGCATTGGTACTGATTACCGGAACCTTGCAGGCCATAGCCTCCAACGCCGCCAAACCAAAGCTTTCAGATTGTGAAGGCATCAGGAACAAGTCAGCAACTGAAAGTATTTCTTCAATGGCATCCTGTTTACCCAAAAAGCGCACATTATCGGTCACGTTCAAATCGCGGCACAGCTGCTCACAGGCAGAACGCTCCGGACCGTCACCAACCATCAGTAATTTTGAAGGGATCTTTCTAACAACCTCAGCAAATATTTTCACAACATCCTCGGTGCGTTTTACCTTACGGAAGTTAGAGGTATGCACCAATATTTTTTCGCCCGATGGCGCTATGGCTTTTTTAAAGTGATCTTTAGCCTTAAGGCTGAAACGGTTAAGATCAATAAAGTTCGGTATCACCTTAATATCGTTCTCTATATCAAAAAACTCATAGGTATCGTGCATCAGGTTTTCAGAAACCGCTGTTACACCGTCAGATTGATTTATAGAAAAAGTAACTACCGGCTTAAAAGTACGATCTTTACCAACCAAGGTAATATCGGTACCATGTAGGGTGGTAACTACCGGGATATAAATACCGTAGGTTAACAATATTTGCTTGGCCATAAAGGCGGCCGAAGCATGAGGGATGGCGTAATGTACGTGTAATACATCAAGCTTTTCATGACGCACCACATCAACCAGCCTGCTGGCCAGGGCCAGTTCATAAGGCTGAAAATCAAAAAGTGGATAGTTGGATACGGATACCTCGTGATAAAATAAATTTTCGGAAAAGAGATCTAAACGGGCAGGTTGGTTATAGGTAACAAAGTGAACCTGGTGACCGCGATCGGCAAGGGCTTTGCCAAGTTCTGTAGCAACAACGCCGCTTCCGCCGAAGGTAGGATAGCAAACAATTCCTATTTTCATTTATACAATTTTGGCTGCAAGTTTAACAGCAATTTATGGTAAATGTGTTAACACTGTGTAAAATGATTTAACTTAGTTAAGTTACTTATTTTACAAACTTTATTCAACACCAATTACAAACCATGCAAAACGTTATCAATTTAAAAATCAACAGCATACAACATATCGGCATACCGGTTACCGATATAAAAACGTCAGTAACATTTTACAGCAGGCTTGGCTTTAAAAATGTGATGGAAGAACCCTTTACAGACAAAGACGGCAGTGGCACTTGCGTAATGATGCAACTGGGAAGTATCATATTAGAGCTATATCAACTACCTGAAGCTGCTTTAGCTGAGATCAGGACGCGCAGGCACGGCCATATTGACCATGTGGCCTTTGACGTGAGCGATATTGATGAAACTTTTGAGGTAATTAAACAGGCTGGTTTACCTATACAGGAAGAAGCACCCGTTTTTCTGCAATTCTGGAAAAACGGGTGCAAATATTTCAACACTACAGGCCCCGATGGCGAACGCCTGGAGTTTAACCAGATACTTTGATTTAGGTAGATGTGGGATTTCAGATGTTCGATTTCGGATTTATTTTTACTAATTCAAGTGATTTTCTATACATAACCAGTTTAGCAAATTCCGAAACCGAACATCCGAAATCCGAAATTCCCATTAAAGTGGATTGGTAAGCCACCACGTATTACCAAAAGGGTCTTTAACACCGGCGCTGCGGCCATATGGCTGATCGGCCGGTGTTGTAATACTTTCCGCGCCATTATCAATGGCCTTTTTATAGGTTTCATCGCAGCTGTCAACATAAATGAACATACCTGCGTTTTGCTGCGGATATTCATCGGTACTGTCGGCAAGCATAATGGTGCTGCCTTCAATGTTTACTTCGGCATGCATAATATGGCTTTCATCACGCATATGCTTGTATTGCTCTGTTGCACCAAACACGTTTTGCATAAACTCAATAAATTTTCCTGCGTCCTTGATAATCAGGTAGGGCATAATGCGCTGATAATTTACAGGAATGCTTTTTACTTGTTCCATAATAATTAGTTTTTATTCAAATTTAGCCGACCCGATCCCTCCAAAATTGTAAAAACCGGACATTTTAATTTTCTGATTCCCCCCATCAGTCGCTGTTGCGAAACTCCGTTCCTTCGGCCTTACCCGAAAAATAAAAGCCGGGATGATAACCTGTAAAAGTTTTAACGTCATGTATAAAATGCGATTGATCGTAATAACCGCATTCCAGCGCTATCTGGGTAAGCGGCTTGTTGCTTCCGTATTGATTAATGGCATCATGCAGGCGCATAAGCCGCAGGTATGTTTTGGGGCTAAATCCTGCATACGCTTTAAATTTCCGGTCGAACTGCCTTGCCGAAAAATTAAAAACATCGGCCAGCTGCGCTACCGTTTTATATTGACTGGAATGAATCACCTGCCTGATAGAGGTAATAATACGATCATCAACCGGCACATGATTCCGCAGGCGCATCAATAAAAAATCGCTGAGTATCCGGGCTCGATTTTGATTATCGGGCGCCAGCATAATCCGCTCTTCCAGTTCGCGGCCTGCCGAACCTAAGAAAGTATCATAATCAAGCGCCAGGTTGCTGGTATGGCTACTTGGTATATTAAAGAAACGTGGAACAGCAAAAGGATATAGGTAAGCACCAAAAATGCCAAAGCTTTCACCCGTTACAAAACGCCGGTAAGTATTGGTTTGAAACTGAATGCCCGATTTACTCAGCTCCTGACCACCCCTCGCAGTAAGCTCATCAAAACTTGCCCGGTAATGAAATACCAGTTCGGTACAGCCATCAGCAATGGAGCGGTAAACGTATTGGGGTTCACCTTCCCGCAGCTCATGCTCCAGCACCCAAAAAAACCTCACAAAAGGTTTTAATATTTCCGGCGGTGGAATGGTATAATACTTCATTTTGTATTTGGGATATTCGATTTCTGACTTACATAAAGTTATGGTTTATTGATTGATAAATAACATTGATGACCAGATACTTAATAGCAAGTATTCTATTTTCTTGTCATTGCGAGGAGGTACGACGAAGCAATCGCGAATCAGTAGGTTGTCTCTGTAAAGTATACGATTGCCGCGCTACGCTCGCAATGACAACTATACATAAAAAACGCCTTAGCGGATTTTAATTCTGCTAAGGCGTTCATTTATATTTTGGTATTTTAAAGCCTTTCCAATTTATTTTATTCCCAATTTCGCTTTTACATCTGCCGTCAAATCATCGGCCGGGCCAGATACCAGCAGTGGGTTACCACGCGATGAGTCAATAACATAAGCGATATTTTTTGCCTTGGCTACTTCTTTAACAGCAGCGGTGGCTTTATCGGCCAATGGCTTAACAAGCTCGTTTGATTTTGCTTCAACTTTCTGCTGTGCATCGGTCTGGTAATCCTGCATACGTTTTTGCAGATCCTGTAATTCGGTTTGTTTGGTGGCCCTTACAGCATCGGTCATGGTTTTGCCCTGATCCTGATAAGCCTTTCCTTTAGTTTGCAGCTCGTTATTCATCGCGGTTAACTGATCAACAAACTGTTTTTGATAGGCGTCAATTTGTGGTTTAATAGCTTTAGCCTCGGGCATCTGACCAATTAAACCCTGAAAATCAACATAACCAATTTTTGATTGTGCTCTTGAAACCTGCCCTGCAAATAATAAGCCTACAGCAATTAAAGTTACTTTGAATACGTTTCTCATTTTTACCATTTAAAATTCATAAAGGTAGGGTAACATCAAGGAGGGAAAATTGTTTTAAATATTAGTTAAGTTTTTTTGAAATGAGCTAAGTAAAGCGATACATTAAATCAAACATCATTTGGCAAAACGTAGGATATTCAAATTACAACCATTATATTCGGTCACCTAAACAAGCTATCACTAAAAACTGCACCATTGAAAAAGCCTATTTTTTTACTATTTGCCGCAGTCGTTATTTTGGCCGGCTGTTCAAAAGAACACTTATTAAACTCTGATCAGGGAACCAAGCCTACCGAAACTATTGCCGATACCTTGATCACAATAGATTTGAGAACTGATGATTTCTATTTTTATAAAAGTGCCTATTTTGTGCTTACCGATGAAGATGGAAATATACTCAATGAGGTAAAGTATCCAGGTATTGCTACCACCTTAAAAATAACCTCATTAAAACCTTATAAAAAGGATCGTTTTAATTTTTATGAAGTCGATCTTACTAAAGACAGTTCGATAACAAAATCAATTATCAGAGGCTATTTACAGGTAAAAAAAGGAAGTCGCTACCATAAGCCGGGAGAGATATTGCCATCAAAATCAGGAGCGTATGTATTAGAGTATCATTTAAAGAGGCTCGCATATTTTGATCAATTAACTACCGCAGGTGATGTATATGCAACGAGCATAAAAAATGCTATGGATACAGTTTTTGAACGATATCCCGGGTTATCTGGCGATGGTAAGCTTTTGGTGCGGATGCTCAGTAATAATCAATATTTATATAACTTTTTCGACATCCCCAAAAATGCGCAGAGATTTGATATTGATATGTCTCAGATCAACAAACCTTTGCTATCAAAAGCTATTACTTCAACAGGAACCAACCTTATTATTGATATACGAGGCAGACCTGACAAAAACTATTACAATTGTTATGACTTTGGAATCACAACCTCTGCAACCAACCGGGCTATTTATCGATATCCGCAGGAACCTTTTTCTGAATATGTTTGCTATATGCGTTATAATATCGGCGATTTAAATTATTCCTTTACGCAAAATACCAGTACCATTCCTGATAAGACCGACACTTATGATGGAATAATCAATACACAGACTTCGACCCTGGCAACTTTTAAACCAGCTTTTTCCGGCCCGGTTGATTATTATGTTGCTTATTTCGTAAACATCGGAGCCCCTAACTTATGGGTATATCTAAATTCGCCGGCAACAGTAAATTATACCAATATTAAGTTCCCTGATTTTTCTAAATATCTTGAAGAAACAAGTATTGATCTTAATAATGAAAAACTTAAAAACTTTGCCATATTTCAGGACGCTACCTTTAATGAACAAAAATTTCCATATAAATACAACGATAATTCTGGGTACCCTAATGTTAATTTAAAATCAGTAAACCGCGATTATTGATATTTCGAGTGAGCCAGAATCAGTTAAACTACCAGTATAAAAAGGGGTATTTACCACAATCTTGGCAAAACACTCCTTTTTATATTGATAGTCATGCTATCACCGCAATTAATGCGGATACATTATTTCTACATTCCCTTGGTTATCGCATCATAAACCACATCTTGTATCCTTGGCCTGATGTTGAGGCTACCCAGTTTGTTGCTGGCATCGGGGTGTACCCGGTTACTCAGGAACACGTATACCAGGTTATATTTCGGATCAACCCAGATGCAGGTACCGGTGAAACCCGTATGTCCGTAGGTTTGCGGCGAAGCCAGTTTTGATGGATAATGCCTGTCGGCGATTGGATCCCAGCGGTCGAACCCCAGTCCGCGCCTGCTTACTGCCGATTGTTTGGAGGTAAACAGATCAACCACTTCTGGTTTAAAATATTGTACACCGCCATAAGTACCGCGGTTCAAAAGCATTTGATAAATAATGGCCACATCGTTGGCACTGGCAAATAAACCTGCATGACCGGCTACTCCGCCTAGCATGGCCGCGGTTGGGTCATGCACGTAGCCATCAAGCAGGCTTTGACGATATTCCTGGTCGTTTTCTGTTGGCGGAATACGGTTGGCACTGAAACGGTGCAAAGGTAAAAACCCGGCGGTTTGCATCCCCAGCGGACCGTAAAACTGTTGCTGCACGTATACATTTTCAGGTACCGAGGTAATGCTTTCCTCTATCTCTTTCATTAATAACATGCTGATATCGCTGTACACATACTGACCCGGTGTTTTAATAGGCGAGTTCAGCATATCGGGGAACATCACATCCTTAAAGTAATCCTTCCTTAAAAAATAATGGTCAGATACCCTTACCGGATAAGCCGCCGATGAATCGGTGCTGTGGTCAGATGGCTTTACCTTTTCAAAGGTTTTAATATCGGGGATCAACCCGGCCTGGTGCATCAGTATATCGCGGATCTTAATATCGTTCTTATTGCTTTTGCGTGCCAGCGGAATGTAATCGCCAATGGTACCTTCCAGGTTAAGCTTGCCCTCGTCGGTAAGTTTCATAGCCTCTACGGTAGTAGCGGTTATTTTGGTCATGGAGGCGAGGTCAAAAATATCAGTGATATTATCGGGGATAGTATTATCGTAGGTATGGTAACCATACGCTTTGTTAAATATCACCTTACCATCTTTAGCAACCAGCACCACACAGCCCGGTGTAGCGTGCTGTGATATGGCCTCGCGGGCAATGTTATCAATCTCGGTAAGATTTGCCGCACTGATACCCGCCTCTTCCGGCACGGTATATTGCAGTCTTGTTTTATTGGTGATAAAGCCCATACCCGATGCAAACTGGAGCGAGTAGCTTCTGGTTAATTTCTGCGTTACCGGCAAGCCGCCAAAAATAGCTTGGGCACTGTAAAATGCCGAAACTGGGGTGGCCCGCTCCGTCCACAAAATGGGTACGGTAACATTGTTTAACTTGGTAAGCATGCCACCGCCACCGAAGGCCGCCACGATCACATTTTTCAGTTTTTGGTTTGAGCTGATAAAATCCATGATCTGCGGGTTGTTCAGATCGGCATCATTTACCTGCAGGATAATGGTGTTGTACCATTTCAGATCACCAGACAGATCGATCAGATTTTTTGAGCCGCTGTAGGTATTACCATCAAACACATCAACCTTGCTGTACTTATTAAGCAGGCTGTCAAAAGCGGTGGCGTAGCGGTTAGAGAAGTGGACACTGGCAATTTTTAACTGATCAAGATTTTGCAGCGGTATCAGGTATTTGCTGTTGTTAAATAAAACGGTTGAGTGTTCAACCTGTTGTTCTTCGTTAATATAAGCCTGGCCGGTAGGAATGGCAGCAGGCGGAATTTGCGCGCAGGCGGTATTAAATAATGCAAACCCTAATAATACTGCAGGCACCAAGCCCCATTTACTTTTTATCATATACTTTTATTCCGTTTATATAGGTATTAGTTACTTTAATTTTAGGTAATTCTGCTCCTTTTGCTTGCATGATGTCTTTATTCAGCATCACAAAGTCGGCATATTTACCCGGTTCAATACTACCTTTTTCCTTCTCTTCAAAATTGGCTTTGGCGGCCCATATCGTTATCCCTCTGAGGGCTTCGGTACGGTCAAGCGCATTCTCGGGCTGAAAGCCTCCTTCCGGAAAACCGTGCAGGTCTTTACGTTCAACAGCGGCGTAAAAGGTATATAGCGGGTTGATGTTTTCAACCGGAAAATCGGTACCCAGCGGCAACCAGCCATTTTGTTTCAGCAGTTGTTTGTACACATAGGCCGATTTTAAACGATCTGTACCAAGTCTTTTTCCGGCCCAGTACATATCCGAGGTAGCATGAGTAGGCTGAACCGATGGGATAACACTGTTTTCGCCAAACAGTTTAACATCTTCAGGTGCCAATACCTGCGCGTGCTCAATACGCCAGCGCCTGTCATTCTTCCCTTTTAATACCGAGGCATATATCTTTAACATAGTACGGTTGGCCGAATCGCCTATGGCATGTGTGGCCAGCTGAAAACCTCCGGCATAAAGCTTACTTGCTATTTCCTCAAAATGGTGCGGATTGCTTAACAAAAAGCCGCTCCAGTTTTTTTGGTCGGCATAGGGCTGTAATAAACAAGCCCCTCTTGATCCCAATGCACCGTCGGCATAAGCCTTAATAGCCCTTACATTGAGTGTCGGGGTTTTATATATACCATGCTTAAACAGGTAATCATAGTTTTCAGCGCGGTCGGCAAGCATGAGGTACATACGCATTTTGAGCGCTCCTTTATGCTGCAGCTGAGCTATGGTATTTACCATGGTATAGGGCAGGCCGCAATCATCAACGGTAGTTAAGCCAACCGCGAAACAGTTTTTCTGGGCTGCTAAAAGCGCATCCTCAGTAACCTGTGCTGTTGGTTCAGGAATTTTGCGGGTAACAATACCAACAGCGTTATCAACCAGTATACCGGTAAGTTTGCCGTTAATGGTTTCTATTTCGCCGCCAATAATGGTTTGGCCGGGTTTTACGCCGGCAATGTTCAGGGCAGCCTGGTTGGCAATGGCGGCATGGCCGTCAACACGGCTCAATATCACGGGCCTCACCGGGAAAAGTGAATCGAGCCTGGCCTTATCCGGGAACTGTTTCTTTGCCCAGTCGTTCTGATCCCAACCGTGGCCGGTTATCCAGCCATCGGTGTTACGTGTTGAGTAAGCCTCAACCGAATCTAAAACCTCGGCCCAACTGTGGGTACCTGTCAGGTCAACATCCTGCAGGCCAAGGCCGTATTCATAAAAATGTGTGTGTGCATCAATAAAACCAGGATATATGGGCGCGCCTTTAGCGTCAACAACTTCACGGGCCAGGTACTTTTGCTCCAGTGTATCGGCACTGCCCACTGCCAGTATCTTTCCTCCTTTTACCACAAATGCGTTGGCGGTAGTAAAATTACTGTCAACGGTATAAACAAGTGCGTTCTTGATCAAAAGGTCGGCATTGTACTCTTTTTGTTTGCAGGCTATGGCAAAAAGTAGCAGCACTGGCCATAATTTCTTCATAGGGTATGTTTGTATAATCCTGGTAATGTAATTATTAAATGTTAAATGTATATACAACTATCAAATCATAAAGTTATGCCTTCAAATATTTAATTTAGCATCGAATTGGAAATTGAAGGGAATTTTTTTAAATGTCAGATATAATACAGCTTTTACCGGATGCCATTGCTAACCAGATTGCCGCGGGCGAGGTAGTGCAAAGGCCGGCATCTGCCGTAAAGGAGTTAGTTGAGAACGCCATTGATGCCGGAGCCGGAAAAATCCAGCTCATTGTTAAGGATGCGGGCAAATCATTGATACAGGTTATTGATGATGGCTGCGGCATGAGCCTTACCGATGCGCGCATGTGCTTTGAGCGCCACGCCACTTCTAAAATACGCAAGGCCGAAGATCTGTTTGCCATACGTACCATGGGTTTCAGGGGCGAGGCTATGGCATCAATAGCGGCCATTGCCCAGGTAGAGATGAAAACCCGCCGCCATGAAGATGAGCTGGGTACCTGCATATTTATTGAAGGCTCTGAAGTGGTAAGCCAGGAAGCCTGCGCAGCTGATACCGGAACTTCCATATCGGTTAAAAACCTGTTTTACAATACACCGGCGCGCCGTAACTTTTTAAAAAGCAACCCGGTAGAGATGCGTCATATCATTGATGAATTTCAACGCGTAGCCTTAGCCAATCCGCAAATATTTTTTACCCTGCACCACGATGGGCAAGAAGTATACCACCTGCCGGGTGCCACGCTTAAACAACGTATAGTACACCTGTTTGGCAATAACTATAACCAGCGCCTGGTACCGGTTGAGGAAAATACCACCATCATTAACCTGCGCGGTTTTGTAGGTAAACCCGAGTTTGCCCGTAAAACCCGGGGCGAGCAGTTCTTTTTTGTGAACAACCGCTTTATCCGCGACGCGTACCTGAATCATGCCGTGCTTACCGCGTTTGAGGAATTGTTGCCCGATGATAGCTTTCCGTTTTATGTGCTGTTTATTGACATCGACCCATCAAAGATCGATATCAACGTACACCCTACTAAAACCGAGATCAAATATCAGGACGAGAAAGCCATTTATGCCATCATCCGTTCGGCGGTGAAACGCTCATTGGGCAGGTACAATATTACCCCCAGCTTGGATTTTGACCAGGAAAACAGCATTGAACACCTGATAACGCCCAAACCGTTTGAAGAGATCATAGCGCCAACCATATCCTTTAACCCTGACTTTAACCCTTTCGCGTCGGAAAAAACAAGTACCCCGCGCGAGCAGCATCCGTTTTTGCGCGATAGCGGCGGTTACAAAAGCAGCAGCCCCATCCCTAAAAACTGGGATACCCTGTATGAGATCAGTAAAAAGGAAACCAATTTGCAGCATGAACTGCACCCGGAAGAAAGTATCGCCGTAAATGAACAGGAGGTAAGCAAATCAACCGAGCGGCAGTTATTCCAAATCCATAACCGGTTTATCCTGTCGCAAATAAAATCGGGCTTTATGCTGATAGGGCAGCAGGCCGCTCATGAGCGTGTATTGTACGAGCGCTTTTTGCAGCAATTGCAAAACCATTCGGGCGTGAGCCAGCAAAGTTTATTTCCGCAATCGGTAACACTAAACGGCAGCGATTTTGAGTTATTAAGGGAGCTTTTGCCCGATATAAGGGCACTCGGGTTTGATATACGCGAGTTTGGTAAAAACACCGTTGTGGTTGAAGGTATACCCGCCGAGCTGAATAATGTAGGCGAGCATGAACTGCTGGAGCATTTGCTGGAAGGCTTTAAAAACAACATGGCCATTTTAAAGGTAGATAAGCGCGACAACCTGGCCCGCTCGCTTGCGCGCAACGCGGCTATTAAAACCGGCACCAAGCTGTCATTAGAGGAAATGAACCAACTCATTGATCAGCTTTTTGCTTGCGAAACACCTAACCAGGCATTGAACGGTAAGCCCGTAATCAGTACCTTTACCATGGCCGAACTTTTAGAACGATTTGAAAAATAGCCCCGGAGCTTTTATAAACTATGAATTCATCACCATTTGCAAATATTTCACCGGTTGTAAAAAACCTGTTGATCATTAACGTTTTATTTTTCATAGGTACTTACACGCTGGGCAGCGTTATCCCTGATGTGATCAAATATTTACCCGTTTACTACTTTAATTCACCCAACTTTCGTTTGTGGGAGGTGATCACTTACATGTTTATGCATGGAGGCTTTGCGCACATCTTTTTCAACATGTTCGCGCTGTTTTCTTTCGGGCCGATAGTGGAGTATTCAATGGGGCCTAAAAAGTTCCTGAGCTTTTATTTTATTTGCGGTATTGGGGCCATTATACTGCAAATGCTGGTACAGGCTTTAGAGGTTCATGCCATTACGGGCGGTATCACCATACAACATCCGGGGCTCGATTCTTCATATTTAGCTTACGGGGCAAAGGCTCAAAGTTTATATGAACTTTATAATACCCCCGTTGTTGGCGCTTCTGGTGCAATATTTGGTTTATTAATTGCCTTTGGAATGTTGTTCCCCAATATGGAACTCATGATCCTGTTTTTACCGGTGCCTATTAAAGCAAAATATATTATACCGGTATATGTGGTATTGGAGTTATTTTTGGGTGTAAAACAATTTTCGGGCGATTCTGTGGCACATTTTGCACACTTAGGTGGGGCAATTTTGGGATATATCATGGTAAAATACTGGCGGTTACAACGGCCAAACAATTTTTATTAATAACGGTAGTTATCAATTAAACGGAACTTAATTATGAGTACCCTCTGGCAAAATATTCATTACAAAATGCTGCGTTCGGGCAATAAGTTAAACCTGCTTATCGCTATCAACGTTATCGTGTATTTGGCTATCAACATCCCCGCGGTTATTGAACACCTTTTTACGGGTTTTGGCCAACCGAGCATTATTGCCACCTATGCCGATGAATACCTGGCTACCACAGCCTATTTGCCCAAACTGCTTACCCGTTTCTGGACACCACTCACCTATATGTTCATGCACGCGGGCATTTTGCACATCCTGTTCAATATGCTGTGGCTGTACTTGATGGGGCAGATATTTGAAGAATACCTGGGCAACAAGCGCACCATTGGCCTTTATATTATGGGTGGCCTTGCAGGTGCCTTTTTCTTTATATTATGTTATAACTTGTTCCCGGCCTTTTCGCACAATCCGGCTATGTTGCTGGTACCTGTGGTTGGGGCCTCGGCCAGTGTTATGGCTATTGTAGTGGCAACCGCTACTTTGCTGCCTAACTATACCATATCCTTAATATTATTTGGCCCTGTTAAATTAAAATGGCTGGTTATTGTTATACTGGTTATTGACTTTTTAGGCATAGCAGGTGCTAACGCGGGCGGCGAAATAGCGCATCTGGGTGGCGCGCTGCTGGGCTTTATTTATATTAAACAATTGCAAAGAGGGCATGATTGGATAGGCGGTGTTAATAACCTGTTCAAATCGAGTCCTAAATTAAAGGTGGTAGTAAAAAACACCAGTAAAAACAGCGCGGAGTATCCCCGCCAGGAAGAAATTGACCGTATATTAGACAAAATATCACAATCCGGTTACGACAGCCTGAGCAAACAGGAAAAAGAAATCTTATTCCGCGCAAGCAATAATGAAAGTTAAACGCAAACGAAGTTTTATAGGTACAATACTGTTATGGATAAACCTGTTGCTTTGTGCGGCTTTGCTTATCAGCTATTTAGCGCCTCATGTTAATCCGCAAAAATTTTGGCTCATCGCCTTTTTCGGCCTGGCCTATCCGGTGCTGCTGGTAACCAATTGCCTCATGATGCTGTACTGGCTGCTGCGTAAACGCTGGCAGTTTTTACTTTCACTCTGCACCATTTTAGTGGGATACAATGTTTTGTTTAACAATATAGGCTTCAGGTTTTCAGACTCGGGCAATGCACGCCCCCGAACGGATAACACTATCAGGCTGATGACCTACAACGTACACAGTTTTAAGCGTTACGGATCAAGGAATGATGAATCAACCCGGCACGAAATTTTAAACCTCATCACCGAGCAAAAGCCCGACCTTATAGATTTTCAGGAGTTTTACACCAAAAATAAAGGCTCATATGAAATGCGCGATTCCATTACCAGGATCATCGGCACACAGCATTATTATTTTGAGCCTTTCAATTTTAACAGTTCCGAAGCCTACGGCATGGCCATATTCTCCAGGTTTCCGATAGTAGGCAAGGGCCTCATCCGCTTTTCGGATTTCAAATCAGACAACCAGTGTATATACGTTGATGTGAAAAGGGGTGCAAAAATATTCCGCCTGTACAGCGTTCACCTGCAATCTATTCATTTTGATCCTGAAGACTACAAGTACCTCGATAGCGTTTCAAAAAAAGGCAAGGCCGATATGCAGTCAACCAAAAGGCTGGGCGGTAAGCTAAAAACAGCTTTCATTAAACGGAGCGAACAGGTATTTAAGGTAAAAGAGCATGCAGCTCAATGCCCATACCCCTACCTTATAGCCGGCGATTTTAATGATACGCCAACATCGTTTGCAGTTAACCAAATGGCTGATGGTTTGAAAAATGCCTTCCGCGAAAAGGGATCGGGCTTCGGGCGCACCTATAACGGCAACTTCCCCAATTACCAGATAGATTATATCATGGCCAGCCCGCAGTTTGATGTACTGACCTACAAGATTATCGAAAAAAAACTATCAGACCATTATCCCCTGCGCAGCGATGTGGTGCTGAGCAATTAATAGTTGAATAATTATGAAGGTTTTGGTCACCGGGGCATCCGGGCAATTGAGTTCGGCTACAGTAAATCATTTAAAAGCGTATGGCCACCATGTTTACGGTATAGATGTAATACCATTGGCAACAACCCATGAATTAATTGATATTAAGGATAAACCGAGTGTTGAAAAGATAACCGCCGGTTTTGATGCCATTATACACACCGCAGCCCTGCATGGCAAGCACTACGAACTAAACTATCCGCGTGAGGCATTTATTGATACCAATATTACAGGCACATTGAATTTGCTGAACGCTTGTATTAAAAATAAGGTAAATAAGTTTTTATACATCAGCACCACCTCCATATATGGCAGCGCCCTTATTGATGCCGAAAAGGCTGTATGGGTTGATGAATTGCTTATTGAAAAGCCAAGGGATATTTATGATATAACCAAGCAAACCACCGAACAGCTTTGTAAGGATTTTTTCTACAAAGAGGGTTTGCAGGCAAGCGTATACCGTGTTGGTCGCTTTTTACCGGAGAGTGATAACCTTAAAATAAACCACCGCCTGTACCGCGGGCTTGATGAGCGCGATGGTGCAGAGGCATTAAGGTTAGGCCTGGATGTTTGGTTTAATGATTTTGAAGTATTCAATATCTCCAGCGGTTCGCCATTTGGCAAGGGTGATCTATATGAGCTAAAACATTCTCCTGTGGATGTCATTTTGCAATATTTTCCGCAGGCCAGGGATATTTATCAGCATAAAAAATGGATATTCCCTCAAAGTATTGACAGGGTATATGTTTGCGATAAAGCAACCCGGATGCTCAACTATCAACCTAAATACACATTTGAATACCTATTGCAACAATAATATCATAAATGTCACATTTGCATGGCTCTCCGGAGATTTAAAAGGGTGCATATTAGCTTGAAATTGAAAAAATCGTAAGTTTGCGCTCATGAAACAAAATTTGTTTGTTTACAACACTTTAACACGTAAAAAAGAAGAATTTAAACCGCTTAACGCGCCGCATGTTGGCATGTATGTTTGCGGCCCAACCGTTTACAGTGATGTTCATTTAGGCAATTGCCGCACTTATATTTCGTTCGACCTGATGTTCAGGTATCTTACCCAAATCGGCTACAAGGTACGCTACGTTCGTAACGTAACCGATGCCGGTCACCTGGAAGGTGATGGCGGCGATGAGGGGGAAGACAAAATATCAAAAAAAGCCAAGCTGGCACAGCTGGAGCCTATGGAAATTGTACAAAAGTACACCGTTGGTTTTCATGAGGTAATGCAGATACTGAATACCCTGCCGCCAAGCATTGAGCCTACCGCTACCGGCCATATCATTGAGCAGATAGAGCTGGTAAAAGTGATACTTGAAAAAGGCTATGCCTATGAGGTTGATGGCACCATTTACTTTGACGTTGAGAAATACAATAAAACCAAAAACTATGGCGTACTCAGCGGCCGTAACCTGGAAGATCTGTTAAATAATACCCGTACCCTGGGCGGCCAGGAAGAGAAACATGGCAAGCTTGACTTTGCCTTGTGGATAAAGGCCAAACCCGAACACCTGATGAAATGGCCATCACCATGGGGTGTTGGTTTTCCAGGCTGGCATTTGGAGTGCTCGGCCATGAGCCAAAAATACCTGGGCAACCAGTTTGATATACACGGCGGCGGTATTGACCTGGTGCCTACCCACCATACCAATGAAATTGCACAGCACGTAGCATGCTGCGGTAAAAACCCGGCTAACTACTGGGTACATACCAATATGCTTACCGTGAACGGGCAAAAAATGTCAAAATCATTAGGTAACAGTTTTTTACCGCACGAGCTTTTTACCGGTAACAACTCCATACTGAATAAGGGCTACAGCCCTATGACCGTTAGGTTCTTTATGCTGCAGGCACATTACCGCAGCACGCTTGATTTTGGTAACGAAGCCATGGAAGCATCTGAAAAAGGTTTTAAACGCCTCATGAATGCTTTTGCTCTGCTTGACGGATTAAAGACATCGGCCAGTACCGAAATTGAGATAGAGCCATTGATGGCTCGCTGCTATGCTGCCATGAATGATGATTTTAACAGCCCGGTGCTTATTGCCGAACTGTTTGAGGCATCGAGAATCATCAATTCTGTAAATGACGGCAAAATGAAGATAGATGAGGCCAATTTACAGTTGTTGAAAACGCTGATGCAAACCTTTGTGATTGATGTGCTGGGGTTGAAGGATGAACAGGCCGCCAATGATGACCTGCCGAACATATTGAACTTTGTGGTTGATCTGCGCAGCGAAGCCAAGATAAATAAAGACTACGCCATGTCTGACAAGATACGGGATGGCCTTGCCAAGATAGGTTTCCAGCTGAAAGACAGTAAAGACGGCACACACTGGACCAAAGCATAAACGGGTTGTAACAATTGCAGGGAGCGGAGCAATCATATTTTATCAAAACATAATTAATATAATCAGGTTATTACAACAACGCGCTTGGTAAATAACCTGCGTTGAGTATCAATTTTTGCATGATAAACTCCTCTCATTTACAATTTAACATAATCATCTCCGTTTCAGATAATGATATATTAAGCTGCAATGCCAGGGGAGTATTTGCCCCCTGCAGTGGCCCACATTATAATCCTGACTTAAAATTTATTACTAAATTGCCCCAAAACTAATACAACCATGAAAAAAATAATATTAGCTGCTACGTTTATTGGCTATAGCGTTTTTGCCTTAGCGCAAACAACACCACCTGCTCAAGTAAATAAGGTAGTTAGTGCCGAAGAAGCTTTTAATAAATTAGTTGAACGTAAAGGGATTAAAGATGGCTTTTTAGCCGTTGCCGACCCTGAAGGTATTGTTTTTAAACCCGATGCCGTTAAAATAACCGACTTTTACAGCAAAATTGACAAACAGGCTGGCAAGCTAAGCTGGGTGCCAAAATTTGCCCGCATATCTGCCAACGGCGATCTGGCATTTACCGCCGGCCCGTACATTTACCAGAACGGTAAGGCTGACGACGAAAAAGTATATGGCGATTATGTATCTATCTGGAGAGCCGATTCAGAAAACAAACTGAAACTACTTATTGACCTGGGTATACAGCACCCCGAAGCTGATGCCGATGCTCCAACCGATTTTAAAGAGCCAACTGCTCCGCGAACCGGCCCAAGTAAAGATCCATTCACCGGTAAAAGCATTATTGTTAATACCGATAAAATATTCAACCACTCGTTAACCATCTCGGCACTGGCCAGCTATAAAGAGTTCCTGAGCCCTGATGGCCGTTATTATTTCCCTGGTTTTGAACCCATGACCGGCCCTAATACCATCATGAAATTTATTAACAACCAGGCCATCACCATCAGCGCCGAAACTGTTAGCGCAGGCCGCTCAAGCAGTAATGACCTGGCTTACAGCTATGGCCATGCCCGCATTACCAAAGGCAACGTGGTAGGTAACTATAACTATGTACGCATTTGGGAGCTGGACAAAACCAAGAAATGGGATATCCTGTTGGAAGTATTTTCAGCTGTGGAAAACGAATAACGGGGTTTGTTAACCTATTAAAAAGGGGAGATGTATGAAACACATCTCCCCTTTTTTGTTTTACCAATTAAACAAAAGGCTGTCATGGTGAGCCACGTCGAACCATGGTGGGCAGGCCTCTCGGCACTATCCTTCGACAGGCTCAGGATGACAGCCCTATTAAAAAGATTGTCATGCTGAACGTAGTGAAGCACCTATCTTTCGAAATGCATGGTTTGCTAATAGATCCTTCGTTCTTCAGGATGACAAGGTATTTTAATAGATTTTCAATTTGTTGTCATTGCGAGCGAAGCGTGGCAATCGCGAATTTGCCTGAACCACGATTACATAATAAAATAAAATTATTTAATCTCGCAAATCTGTTTAATCCTGGTTCAGGCAAATTCGCGATTGCTTCGTCGTTCCTTCTCGCAATGACAATTTAATGCTGTTGGTATTGATCCGGACAATCTCACGCCATTGTTGGTGTTGTACAACACTTAAAACAACTGCTCTATAATATCATCGGCTGATAGGCCTTCAGCTTCGGCGTGGTAGCTGCGTACTATGCGGTGGCTTAATATAGGCTTGGCTATGGCTTGTATATCCTCAATATCGGGCGAGTATTTTCCGTTGATCACTGCATGGCATTTGGCACCCAGGATCAGGAATTGCGAAGCTCTTGGGCCAGCGCCCCAGCTTAATAAACGATTGATCTGCGCGCTTGCAAATTGAGTGTTGGGGCGGGTTTTTGCTACCAGTTTCACGGCGTATTCCATTACATTATCTGTAACCGGGATATTGCGTACCAATTGTTGAAAATAAATGATCTGCTGGGCATTCAATATTTTATTCACATCGGTGTGCGCTGTGCTGGTGGTATTTTTAACAACCTGCAGTTCCTCCTGAAAGGTAGGATAGTTCAGCGTTACGTTAAACATAAAACGGTCAAGCTGGGCCTCGGGCAGGGGATAGGTACCTTCCTGCTCAATGGGGTTTTGAGTGGCCAGCACAAAAAACGGCTGAGCCAGTTTGTGGGTAACGCCCGCCGCGGTAACCGCTTTTTCCTGCATGGCCTCTAAAAGGGCGGCCTGCGTTTTTGGCGGGGTACGGTTTATTTCATCGGCCAGGATGATGTTTGAAAAAACCGGGCCGGGTATAAATTTAAAATTCCTGTCTTCGCCCAGTATCTCCGACCCGATAATGTCTGAAGGCATCAGATCGGGAGTAAACTGAATACGTTTAAAATCCAGATCGAGCACACGTGCCACGGTTTGCACCAGTAAGGTTTTCGCCAGGCCCGGTACGCCAACCAGCAAACAGTGCCCATTGCTGAATATAGACACCAATACAAACTTCACCACTTCATCCTGCCCAATAATAACTTTACCTATTTCGGAGCGTATTTGCTGATAAGCCGCCTTTAAAGCATCGGCAGCTTCTACATCAGAGCGGTGTTGCATATGTATTAAGGTTTAGCCTGCGCTGTTGTTGTTGCAGTTGGTGTAGTGATCCATTTTTTAAGTATATCGCATGATTGGTATTCCCTGTCAATTCTGATAAAGGTTTCCTTTCTGCGTTTATCAAACCACTGATTTATCATCTTATTGGTTTTATCTTCAAAGGCATAATCCTTTAGCTTTGGAAAATCCTGTTCTAAATTTGCCTTGTGCGCGCCGGTGGCCGATTTAAGGTATAATATTTTATAGCTCTTTTTACCATTGGCTTCGGTAAACAGATCGGGTTTTGAAATGGTACCGATTTTCATGGTATCAACCGTAAGGGCAACTTTAGGGTCAAGCTTATCGGTAGGGATAAAGGTTGTACGGGTTTGAACGTTCTCGGCGTTCAACATCATACCGCCATTGTACTTGGTTTCCTTATCATCAGAGTAATAAGCAGCCGCGCTTGAAAAATCAATCTTTTTGTTTTTCTGCAACAGCGTATAAATACTATCAGCCTTTACCTTAGCACGGTCAAGACTTGCCTGGGTAACTACCGGCATGATCAGGATGTGCCTTACGTGCACCTGCTCGCCGCGGCGCTCAATAACCTGTAAAAAGAAGAAACCATACTCTGGCGATTCAAAAACCGGCGACATCTCGCCTGCTTTAAGCTTAAAGGCATTCGCAGTAAATTCCTTTACCCAGGTAGTTCTGTCGCCAAAACCAGCATCACCACCATCAGCTGCCGAGCCCGGATCCTGCGAATAAAGCCTGGCCAGGGTTCCAAAGTCTTCTCCTTTTTTAACCCTTTCGCGCAGCTGTTCTGCCTTTTCACGATAAAGCTCTTTTTCTTCCTTATTCAACTGCGGTTGAAAAACTATTTCACCAACCTCAACCTCTTTGTTAAATGATGGCAGGCTGTCTTTAGGTAGTGTTTCAAAGTATTTTTTAACATCCTGAGGAGTAACATTCAGTTTCTCGGTAATGTGCTGCTGCATTTTCTGTGCAACCATCTGCTCTTTTATATCCGGGCGAATCTCATCCTTATACTGAATAACCGAACGGCCTAAAAAGCCCTCCAATTTTTCCTGACCACCAGCCCTTTGAGTCATTTCGCGCATTCTGCGGTCAACGTTGGCGTCAACCTCATCGTCTTTTACGTCGATACTATCAACAGCGGCCTGTTGTGCCAATAATTTTTGAGTTAACAGAGACTGTAATATTTTACACTTTACATCAGAGTTAGGCTGGTTACCTTCAACCAGGAAACGGGCATACTGTGTTTCAATATCTGATTGCAGTATTGGCGCGTTACCAACAACTGCAGCTATTTTATCAAGCGTGTGGCGCGGACCTGCCGGAGCAACAACCGAATCGGCCTTGGCCAATTTGGATGTAGTATCAGCCTTTGCCGGCGTTTTGGCAGCCGAATCGGCCTTGGTTTGCGCCTGGGCAACTGATATGATCAATATAAAACTTAAAACGAATATCCCTAACTTTCTCATGTAATGCTCTTATACTCTTAAACTAAACGGAACAGTAGCCCGTTAAAAACTCCGAATTTCGGTAAAATTTATCAATTATGGCTGAACAAAAAATTGCAATTAACTACAGCAGCCTATAATTGTGCTAATATGGTTATAAAGCTTGAAACGGTTTAACTACTTTTGGTTAAAATTTGTTAAAGTGAAAGTTGAAAACCCGGCCGCCCTGCAATACCTGTTACAAGATGAATTATACCTGTTAGGTACCGAAAAACCCTTGTATGAGCACTTGCAAAAAAGCAGTCCCGAGCCCGCAAACATACCAAGCCCGGAGCCAGAAGTAAAAACACCAACCCCTGCCCCGGTTATTGAACAAGCTGTACCTGAAGTAAAAACGCAGCCGGTTAACTTTAATTATCTGGGCAAAAACTTAAAAAACTTCCTGATACTGGTACACTACCCCGACCTGGAATTTATTGCCGAAGCACATTTAACCGCCCTGCAAAATATATTGAAACGCAAGGAATTGGAGCTGCATGATATTGCCATACTTAATATGGCCAGCCACAGCAACAGTAACTTTGCCGAAATAACCGGCTTTTTTAAACCCACCAGGCTTTTATTGTTAGGAAAAACCGCCATGCCGCAAGGTATAGCATCACTGCCCATGAACATACCAAAAGCGTTGGATGGACTTAACACCCTGTACAGCTTTGCCTTTGACGAGATGATGAACAGCGTTGATAACAAAAAAGCATTCTGGGAACAAATGAAAACACTTTAAAAAAATCAAAAAAGTCCTTCGTCCTAAAATCCAAAAATCTCAAAAATGCAATTAGTTTTCGCCACCAATAACCGTCATAAACT
The DNA here is from genome assembly GCF_030409325.1 of Mucilaginibacter aquaedulcis. GTDB lineage: Bacteria > Bacteroidota > Bacteroidia > Sphingobacteriales > Sphingobacteriaceae > Mucilaginibacter > Mucilaginibacter aquaedulcis. The sequence continues at coordinate 884,934 of NZ_JAUFPR010000004.1, read as the reverse complement.
TGATGAAGTAGCCGCCAAGGTTGGCGATAAAATAGAGCTTTTAACCCTCAGCGATATTGGCTGTACCGATGATATTGAAGAAACCGGTATTACTTTTCATGAAAACGCCTCAATAAAAAGCCATTACATTTTTGAAAAATACAAACTCAACTGCTTTGGCGATGATAGCGGCCTGGAGATAGATGCCCTAAACGGCGAGCCAGGAGTTTATTCGGCCAGGTACGCGGGTGAACATGGAAACCATGCTGCCAATATTGAAAAGGTGCTACATAACTTGAGCGGACAAACCAATCGCAAAGCACGTTTCCGCACTGTGATATCGTTACTATGGAACGGCAAAGAGCATTTTTTTGAAGGTGCTGTGGAAGGCACTATCCGTACCGAACTAAGCGGAACAGAAGGATTTGGTTACGATCCTATTTTTGAACCTGAAGGCTACAACGTAACCTTTGCAGAAATGAGCATGGAACAAAAAAACAGCATCAGCCACCGCGCCAAAGCCATGGAGCAGCTGATCGCTTTTTTGAGCACGGTTGATTAAGAGCTATACCAAATTCAGTCAAACTTAATTGTAAATAATAAACATGTCATTGCGAGCGGAGCGTGGCAACCGCGAAGATTGTCTGAACCACGATTTTGGGGATTAAGGGATTGCCTCGATTATCTAAAAAGCAAATCCATTAATCCCCAAAATCGTGGTTCAGACAAATTCGCGATTACTTTGCATCCCGTTCCTCGCACCTGCACAAAAATTTGGCAGGATTTATGTTCTTATGCATTAAAATAACCTCAGTCATGAAAAAACTATTTCAAACCTCAATCGCAATCCTGTCAATCTTGTTTGTTATGTCGGCCTGTTCGAGCCAGAAAAATACGGTTTCAAGCAATGTATCGCGCGGTAAATTTGTGGGCACCTGGACCTTAAACAACGTAAGTTATGATGGACTGGTTCAAAATGCCGTGCAAAATGTATTTGACCAGGCACCACCCGAAGCCTTTGTAGGCAGTACCTGGAAATTAACCAACAGCGGCAATGGTTTGTATACTTTAGCAAACGGTGCGTCGCAAACTATATTCTGGTCGGTTTATAATGGCGGTACAACAGGCACCCAGTTTCAGTTCAAAAAATTATTTGAAGGCGATAAAGCCAAAAACGTTGCCGAAGGTTACCGTTTAGATATTGCCAAAGCCGATGGCTCATCCATGACCCTAAAATCACCTGTTGCCATTGGCGGCGGAACAGGATATATCATTTACTCGTTCAGCAAGGCTAATTAATGAGTTGAGCAGGAGCGAAGTGAAGCAATGCGTGTAATTGCAAGTATGCTTCGCTTACACTAAAAGGCGGCTGTGATTATAAATCATAGCCGCCTTTTTTATTGCTCTTAAAGAAATTTCTCCACTACTCTCCACTCACTTCACTCCCCGCTCCACTCTACTGCGCTGGTGCAAATTTCAGGCATACCGGGTTGCCGATGTCAAGGCGTGAACCGGTTGGCGTTAGTTTGCCGGTAGCGTTATCAATACGCAATACATATATGCTATCGCTGTTCTGGTTGGCTACCAGCAGGAATTTCCCTGTAGGGTCAATGGCAAAGTCGCGTGGGTTTTTACCCATTGATGGTATGCGCTGCACAAAGGTAAGTTCGCCGGTTTCCTGGTTCACGGCATAAACAATGATTTCGTTGGTTTCTAAACGGTTTGAGGCATACAGGAAACGTCCATCCGGCGAAAGGTGTATGGCCGCGCCTGCAGTTTGCCCTTTAAAATTATCTGCCAGCAGGGTAATAGTTTGTTTTTCTTTCAGCTTTCCGTTGTCGTAATCAAATACATAAACGTTTGAACCCATTTCGGTTACCAGGTAGGCGTGTTTCTTATCAGCCGAAAACTCGATGTGCCTTGGCCCATCACCAGGTTTAACGCTTACAAACGGGGTAGATGCCGGCTCAAGTGGCTTTTCACCAGATGCGTGGTAACGCAGTACGTTCACCTTATCAGTACCGAGGTCATTATACAATAAATATTTTTCATCAGGACTAAGGATTGACATGTGGGCATGTGCTGCTTCCTGGCGTTCCTTATTAGGGCCATGACCATCGGCATGCAGCGTTTGAATAGCTTTTGACAGCGAACCATCTTTATTTACCGGCAATACCACTACGTTGCCGCTGCTGTAGTTGGCAACAAAAACATTTTTCTGCGCCTTATCAACAGCTATATAACATGGGTCGTCTCCTTCGGATGATTGTTTATTGATAAGCTCGATCTTACCCGTTTTTGGCTCAAACGAAAATGAGCTTACCTCGCCCTTGGGTGTTTCGTTTACGGCGTATATAAATTTGTTATTGCTGCTTAAGGTTAAATATGATGGATTGGTAACGCCATCAATCTGGCTCAGATAGGCCAGCCTGCCGTTTTCGGCATAAAACCGGTAAACGGCTATACCTTTACTTGAACCCGTGGTATAAGTACCTATAATAAGGTCATAAGTGGCAGGTCCCTTTTTTTTGCTTGGTTTATTTTGCGCATAAGTAAACAAAGGCGACAACAGCGCAATGATCAGAACAATTTTTTTCATGTGAGATGAAATTGGTTATATACTGCGCAAGTTAATAAAACCAACAAAAAAGGCCCTGTTTGTCAGGGCCTTTTTTTATTTTATTAAATGTTTCAGTTGTATAATCTCTTTTTCATCAAGATGGCGCCACCTGCCGCGCGGTAAGTCTTTCTTGGTAAGGTTGGCATAAACCACCCTGTCAAGCTTAACTACCTCATAACCCAAGCTTTCAAATATACGGCGCACAATACGGTTTTTACCGCTGTGTATCTGTATACCTACTTCTCTTTTTGAACCACCGGCTACGTACGATACGGAATCGGGTTTTATTAAACCATCTTCCAGTTCAATACCAAAACCAATCTTGTTCAGATCGCCCTGGGTTAAGCTTTTGCTTAATTCAACCTGGTATAATTTGCTGATGTTGCTGCGTGGGTGCGATAGCTTATCGGCCAGTTCGCCATCATTGGTCATCAATAATAAACCGGTAGTGTTCCTGTCTAAACGACCGATAGGGTAAATACGCTCTTTGGTGGCTTTTTCAACCAGGTGCATTACGGTACGGCGTTCCTGAGGGTCTTCGGTAGTAGTGATATAATCTTTAGGCTTATTTAACAATACATAAACCATTTTTTCACGGCGCAGGGTTTCGCCATTGTATTTGATCTCGTCTTTAGCCGGATCAATTTTGGCACCCAGTTCATCAACTACTACACCGTTCACCATAACCACACCGGCAATGATCAGCTCGTCGGCCTTGCGGCGCGAGCAGATACCCGCGTTTGAAATGTAACGGTTCAGGCGAATCAGGCCATCGTCTTTAGCTTTAGGCTCTGCCGTTTTTTTGCGGCCGCGTAAAGTTTTAACGGGGGCATTCTCGTCGCGGGTTATTTTATCATATGTAGGTTTGCGTTGTGGTCTGTCGGCGTTATATGGTTTATCTTTGAAAGATCCGGTACCTTCGCGTTTTTTAAATCCGCCGGCTGGTCTTTCACTAAACTTTTTATCAGTTGTACGTTCTCTTGAACCACCTTCAAATTTACGATCGCCGGCACCTTCAGCGCCGAAGCTCCTTTTAGGTCTGTCGTCAAAATTTGAGTTGCGGGTACGTGGAGATGAATATGCTTTCTTTTCTGGAGCTGAACCAGCGCCAAAGCTTCTTTTTGGTCTTTCGCCTTCATCAGATGATGGCCTGCCTGTGTATGGTTTCCTTTCACCTGCTGAGCTTGAGCCGAAATTTCTTTTTGGTCTTTCGTCATCGCCGCCTGTTGGCCTGCCCGAGTATGGTTTGTTGCGTGGTGTAAATGATTTTTTATCGCCTGCCGGTGCGCCGCTTCTGAAAGTGCTTTCGCCGGACGGGCGTCCTGAATAAGGTTTTGATCTGCCTGTTGATTTTCTGTCGCCCGATGATGCGCTGTCTCTAAAACTGCTTTTAGACTTATCGTCGCTAAAACGGTTGCTTTGAAATGATTTTGGTTCAGGCTTTGTGAATTTCTTTTTTTCTCCGTTTGGAGTGGCTTTGCCTTTAGCTGTTGCGGGTCTTTTGGGTTTGTCCTCGCTTCGTGAGCTACGGCCGGTTGTTCTTTTTGGATTGTCGTCGCGACTACCTGTTGGTCTCTTGAATACCATATTTTTTTTGTTTTGCGCTTTCGCAGCGTGAGGGTCAAAGATACGCTTTTTTGGCAAAATATAACCAAAAAGATCAAAAATTTTATACGGTTCAAAAACTATCTTTAAACAGTTTTAAACCCCGTTTTTGAACCAAAAAACGCTCTGGAAATTCAAGCCAAAAAGCTAAGTATTTGATAATGTGCCCAATATAACATACCTTTGCAACACATTATACCAAATGTATAGTTAATGATAAAAAAAGAAATGATCAAAAAACACTTACTTACGTGCTCCGTAATGCTGGTGCTGGTTCTCATTTCAATGCTTAACATTTTCGGCACAACCTTCACCGAAAAGCTTGTAAAAAGCGAAAATGTTGGCAAGCGTACTACTAAATTTATTTTTATAAAAAGCACTGCAAATGCATACAATTTTGCAAATGAAGCTTTGCCATTAAACGATGCCCGGGTTACGCGCAAACTGAATGTTTCGTTAAGAAAACACTCGTTTAAAAGCGTGCAATCAAACGTACTGCATCGTAAGGCCGAAAAATGGTTCCCTATTATTGAACCCATTTTAAAGGTTTATGGCATACCAGATGATTTTAAGTACATCCCGCTGGTGGAATCGGGCCTGCAATCAGGTACTTCACCAAAAGGAGCAAGCGGCCTTTGGCAATTTATGCCAGGCACAGCACGTACTTACGGACTAAAAGTGGGTCACGGTGTTGATGAACGTAACAACCTGCGTAAATCAACCATTGCGGCCTGCAAGTATATCAAAGAACTATACGGTGAATTCAATAGCTGGACACTGGCGGCAGCCGCTTACAACAACGGCTCCATTAAGCTGGAAAAAGCTATTAACAAACAAAATGAAGATAATTATTTCCGCATGAGCCTGAACCGCGAAACCGGTTCATACATTTACAAGCTTATTGCCATGAAAGCAATTATCCAGCAACCAAAGGAGTACGGGTACAACAACTATTACGCGTTTACCCAACCTTCTCAATTGCTGAACTTTAATTAACACTGATATTCATCATCATCTTTAATTAAAGGTTACATTACGGAGCACCCCCAAGCCAGCTTTCCAGGACGGAAGGCTGGCTTTTTTTTATGCGGTTAATTTTAAAATTGCATGGCGTAGTTTACTCACCCGGTCTGCGCTTCGCTGGACCACCCTCTCTTCAGCTTCGCTGGAAAGAGGGCCGGGAAAAACCCCTTTATGCGCGAAGCGGAGAGAGGGGTGACAAGCGCAGCGATCTTGGGGTGAGTTGATAGGAAAGTTTTCTTGTATTCTTCAAACCATCCGGGATTTACGGCAAGGTTCCCTTTTGCGCAAAACACCTCCTGTTTTGTCGTAATCATACCCCTTATCTAAACATCTGTTTACTGATATTTGTTATACAAGCTAACACACGATCAATCTATTAAACTAATATCATTATGAGAAAATTAAAGTTACAGGTACAAATGACCCTTGATGGTTTTGTTGCAGGCCCTAATGGTGAGTTAGACTGGATGTGGGCATCCGGTGCTCCTGATGAAGCCGCACGTGATAAAGTGATTGAACTGGCCGACAGCTGCGATATTATTATACTGGGCAGCGGTATGACCCAGGAGTTTTGCAATTACTGGGAAAGTGTGGTTGATACCAAGCCCGACAGCCCCGAAATACCGTTGGCACAACGCATGGTAAACCTGCGCAAAATCGCTTTCAGTCGTACCCAAGCCGACATCAAAGGTCGGAACTTAGAAGTAGAGAGCGGCGATCTGGCCACTGCCATACAGAAACTTAAAAATGAAGATGGCAAGGATATTATGGTTTATGGCGGTGCCCGCTTCGCCACTTCGCTCATCAGCCTTAACCTTGTTGACGAATATTATATCTTCCTTAACCCGGTTGCCATCGGGAGCGGACTCTCTATATTTAAAGAGAAAAAAATATTGAACTTGGATGATTCTATCACTTATAAAAATAAGATCCTCCTTAAATACCTGCCGGCATAAGCTGGCTTCCTATTTATCACATCCCATTTATTACTACTGTATGCTGTCCGAAGTCTCTGACTTCGGACAGCATACAGTAGAACATTTTACCTTTATTGTCATCTCGCACGAACGGAGTGAGAAGAAACCTTAAATACATTGAATACTAAGCACATAAGATCTCTCCTCACTCCGTTCGTTCGAGATGACAGTGATAAACCCCCATCGGGGTTAAAGCTTTGTAACAAATCAAATGTTTTAATCAAGTGGCGTAGGTACTAAACTCAGATTGCATACCTACGGCATGCTCTTTTTATCACTTTGTTTGGCTACAACGCTTTTACTCCTAAGGAGTAATCTTCATTACGACCCATCAATCAACCTCCTCTAAATATTAACCTTATCCTGACATGCTTAGCATAAAATCCACATCAATTTTCTGTATCTTTGCGTAATTTTTTAGCATTGCTTTTAAAGGCTCCTATCTCGCACACAATTTATACAAGCTTTTAAAACTACACCCGCTTACCCGGGTTAATAAAATTTGGTACCGATAATACATGATGAACGAAATAACTGTTGACCTGGGCGAACAAAGCGAAGTTGAAGTTTATGGCGCCAGGGTACATAACTTAAAAAATATCGACGTTTCTTTTCCGCGCAACAAGCTGGTGGTGATCACCGGCCTCAGCGGCAGCGGAAAATCGTCATTGGCCTTTGATACCATTTATGCCGAGGGGCAGCGCCGTTATATGGAAACATTTTCGGCCTACTCGCGTCAGTTCATGGGCGGTATGGAACGCCCCGATGTGGATAAGGTATCTGGCCTGAGCCCGGTTATTGCCATTGAGCAAAAAACAACCAGCAAAAACCCACGTTCAACCGTAGGCACCATCACCGAGATATATGATTTTATGCGCTTACTTTTTGCCCGTACCGGCGACGCATACTCCTATACCACCGGCGAAAAGATGGAGCGCATGAGCGAAGACCAGATCCTGAAAACCATTACCGAAAAGTTCGACGGGCAACCGGTAAACATACTGGCGCCGGTAGTAAAGGCCCGTAAAGGCCACTACCGTGAGCTTTTTGAATCCATCCGCAAACAAGGGTATTTAAAGGTTTGGATAGATGGCGCCATGGCCGATGTGGAACCCAAAATGCAGGTGGACAGGTACAAGATCCATGATATTGACATTGTGGTTGACCGCCTCGTGGTGTCTGAAAAAGATAGCAAGCGTTTATATACATCCGTACAGGCCGCCCTGAAAATTGCCAAGGGCATCATCCGCGTGGGCGATAAGGACAATAACGTAGCCTATTACAGCAAGTACCTGATGGACCCTGTATCGGGCATCTCCTATGATGAACCTCAGCCAAATACATTTTCGTTCAACTCGCCTTATGGCGCTTGTGAAAAATGTAACGGCCTGGGTTATATTTTTGAGGTTGATGAGGCATCGGTTATCCCTAACCCTAAGCTCAGCATCCTGAACGGTGGTTTGGCACCTATTGGCGAATACCGCGAAACATGGATTTTCCAGGTGTTGAAATCGCTGGCCAAAAAATATGAGTTCTCGCTATCTACACCGATAGAAAAACTAACCCGCGAACAGCTGGATATTATTCTGAACGGCTCGCCGGATATGATAACCGTGGCTGTGGAGTACAACAAGTGGAATGTACAAAGTTACCAGATAACCTTTGATGGTATCATCCGCATGTTGGAAGAGCAGCAGGAACGCCGCGGCGATGAGGGTATGGACGATATGGAAAATTATCGCGTGCTCAGAACCTGCCCGGTTTGTGACGGCGCAAGGCTCAAAAAAGAATCGTTACATTTTAAGGTTGATAACAAAAATATATTTGAACTGGCCTGTATGGATATCCGTACCCTGCAGGAGTGGTTCACCAACCTGGAAGACAGGCTTACCGAACGTCAGAACGTTATTGCAAAAGAGATATTAAAAGAGATCCGTGCCCGCATCGTGTTCTTGTTGGATGTTGGTTTAAGCTATTTAACACTTGACCGTACCGCCAAAACGCTTTCGGGCGGCGAGGCACAGCGCATAAGGCTGGCTACGCAGATAGGTTCGCAATTAATGAATGTGATGTATATTTTGGACGAGCCCAGCATCGGCCTGCACCAGCGCGATAACGAACGGCTGATAAACGCGCTCAAAAACCTGCGCGACCTCGGCAATACTGTTTTGGTAGTTGAACACGATAAGGATATGATACTGGAGGCCGACCACGTAATTGATATGGGCCCGGCTGCGGGTGTACATGGCGGCCAGGTTGTTGCAGAAGGCACACCTGCCCAACTCATGGCCGAGCATACCCTGACCACCAGCTATATTAATGGCGAACGCTCCATAGCCATCCCCGAAAAAAGGAGGGAAGGCAATGGCAAAACACTGAGCCTTAAAAAGGCTACCGGCCATAACCTCAAAAAAGTTTCGGTCGATTTCCCGCTGGGCAAGCTCATCGGCATTACAGGGGTATCAGGCAGCGGCAAATCAAGCTTAATTACTGAAACGCTGTACCCTATCCTCAACCACCATTTTTTCAGGGCCAAAAAGCAACCGCTTCCTTACGAAAAAATTGAGGGCCTGGAGAATATTGATAAAGTTATCGAGATAGATCAAACACCTATTGGCCGTACCCCGCGCTCAAACCCGGCTACGTATACCGGTGTTTTCTCCGATATCCGTAACCTGTTTGTGGCCCTGCCCGAGTCGCGCATCAGGGGTTATAAGCCTGGTCGCTTTTCCTTTAACGTAAAAGGCGGCCGTTGCGAAACCTGCCAGGGTGCCGGCATGAAGGTGATAGAAATGAACTTTTTACCTGATGTACAGGTACCTTGCGAAGAATGCGGAGGTCGCAGGTACAACCGCGAAACACTGGAGGTACGCTACCGCGGCAAATCCATCAGCGATGTGCTGGATATGAGTATTGAGGATGCTACGCCATTTTTTGAGCATATCCCATCCATCTATCGCAAAGTAAAAACCTTGAACGATGTTGGCTTGGGTTATATCACTTTAGGGCAGTCATCAACCACGCTTTCAGGTGGCGAGGCGCAGCGCGTTAAACTGGCTACCGAGCTATCTAAAAAAGATACCGGCAACACTTTTTATATATTGGATGAACCTACAACAGGGCTTCATTTTGAAGATATCAACGTACTATTGGGCGTACTTTATCAACTGGTTGATAAAGGTAATACCGTACTGGTCATAGAACATAACCTTGATGTAATCAAGGTAGTTGATCACGTAATTGACCTTGGCCCCGAAGGCGGCTCGGGCGGTGGCAACATCCTGTTTTCAGGCACACCCGAAGGTTTGTGTAAAGTAAAAAACAGCTTCACCGGCCAGTTCCTGAAAAAGGAAATGGGGATAAAGTAAATAGTCATATTACCATCTTTAAAAACAACATGTACAATAAATTGTACATGTTGTTTTGGTTTTATATCTTTATGTAGAATTAATAACTAATGGAGATCACCACCTATACAGCTTTCAGGCAACAGCTAAAATCGTTCCTGGACAAAGTACGTAATGACCACAAGCCACTGCTGGTTACCAGTACCACAGGCGATGATGTAGTCGTAATTTCAAAGGCCGATTATGAAAGTATGGAAGAAACTTTTTACCTGCTAAAAAATCCGGCAAATGCTTCACGACTTTTTAAAGGTATTGAAGAATATGAAAAAGGCTTAGGAGAGGAAAAGAATCTCATTGACTAATGAAGATAATTTTCATGAGCCCAGCCTGGGACGACTATTTATATTGGCAAGCTACAGATAAATCTGTCCTGAAAAAGATCAACGCTTTAATTAAGGAAACAGAGCGCACCCCTTATGAAGGCAGCGGCAAACCCGAGCCATTAAAACACAGCTTAGCCGGCTGGTGGTCGCGCAGAATTAACTTGGAGCATCGCCTGGTATATAAAGTTGAAAATGATGCTATTTTCATATTGCAGTGCCGTTACCATTATTAAACCATTTTAGTAGCTTTACTGTAAAGCATCACTAAAATGAAGAAAGCCTTCCTATATCTTTTTGCCGCGGCTGCATTGGCAGCCTGTAAGCAGCCCAAAACCGCCGGCACCGCAAAAGCTGATAATAAAGAACTGGCCAAAGTATTTGATAACTACTTTGAAGAGTCGCTCAAATTAAACCCGCTTAGTGCCACCTATATTGGCGATAATCGCTATAACGATCAGTTACCCAATGATGGTTCGACAGAGTTTATAGCCAAGGACAAGGCATTTTATACCAACTATCTGGCACAGGTAAAACATTTTAACCGGGAGGATCTGAACGAGGCCGACCAGCTTTCGTACGATATTTTTACTTATGAGGTACAACTTTCATTAGATGGCTTTGCTCAGCATTTTGAATACATGCCCTTTAACCAGTTTTATGCCTTGCCGCTTACTATGGGTCAGCTGGGTTCTGGGTCGGGAGCGCAGCCCTTTAAAACCGTTAAGGATTATAATGATTGGTTGAAACGTGTTTCGGCATTTGCGGTTTGGGCCGATACCGCTATCAATAACTTTAACAAGGGTATCAAAGCCGGAGTGGTTTTACCTAAGGCACTGGTAGTAAAAGCCATCCCCGAGTTGCAGGACCTTGTGGTGGTTACCGACCCAACCAAAAGCTTGTTTTACGGCCCGATCACCAACCTGCCAAAAGATTTTTCTGATGCCGATAAAAAACAACTGACCGAAGCTTATAAAAAAGCTATCACCTCCACTATTTCGCCAACCTATAAAAAACTGGCTGATTATCTGAAAACAGAATACCTGCCGCACGCGCGCAGCACTTCGGGCTTTTCGGCACTGCCTGATGGGGCTGCCAAGTATACTTACCTGGTAAAACAGCAAACCACCACTGATAAAACTCCCGAAGAAATTTACCAGACCGGCCTGAAAGAAGTGAGCCGTATTCGTGGTATTATGGATAGCATCAAAACCAGCGTTGGGTTTAAAGGCGACCTGAAAGCGTTTTTTGAATACATGAAAACCGACCCTAAGTTTACCCCTTACAAAACGCCTAAAGAAGTTTTGGCTGCGTTCGAGAACATACACAAGCGCATGGAGCCAAACCTCGAAAAAATGTTTAACCACGTGCCCAAAACTCCTTTCGAGATCAGGCAAACCGAGGCTTTCCGTGCAGCATCCGCAAGTGCCGAGTACAACGCCGGATCGGCAGATGGCACAAGGCCGGGTATATTTTATGTACCGATACTGGATGCCACTAAGTTCAACATCACTTCGGGCATGGAATCTTTATTCTTACATGAGGCTATTCCGGGCCACCATTACCAGATCTCATTAACTCAGGAAAACGAATCACTCCCTAAATTCCGCCGGTTTGATGGCGGCGAAAATGCTTATGTAGAAGGCTGGGCACTGTACTGCGAATCGTTAGGTAAGGAGCTGGGCCTGTATACCGATCCTTACCAATATATGGGAGCCCTTGGCGATGAGATACACCGCGCCATTCGCCTGGTGGTTGATGTTGCCATCCACACCAAAGGTATGACCCGCGAACAGGCCATTAAATATATGATGGATAACGAAGCCATCAGTGAGCAAGGTGCAACTGCCGAAATTGAGCGTTACATGGCTATTCCTGGCCAGGCCTTGGGCTACAAAATAGGGGCGCTGAAAATTCGTGAGCTCCGTACCAAATACGAAAAACAATTAGGCAGCAAGTTTAACCTGGCCGAGTTCCATAACCAGGTTTTAAAAGATGGCGCTATGCCCCTTGCCGTATTTGAAGGTAAAATGAATGCCTGGGCTGCCAAGCAATAAGTGAATAATAAGGGAGCAGAGGATTTTTCAGTCCTTTGCTCTTTTATTAATTACCTGCCAAAAACTGATTTATTGGGGATGCCTGCGCTGCAAAGGAATTGGGTGTTATTCCGGTGAACAGTTTAAACTCCCTTATAAAATGCGATTGATCAAAGTAGCCCGCGTCATAAGCTACATCGGTTAGTTTTTGATCATTGGCATTTACCAGGTTAAGGCTATGCTGAAAGCGGTTTATCTTACAAAAAAGTTTTGGCGGCAAGCCGGTGTATTGCGAAAACAACATATTGAGGTAACGGGTAGATATATTGTTACGAACGGAAACCGCGATGATCTCCCGGTTATAATCGCTCTTGAGGTTATTCACAATATCGCCAATGAATTTAATCTTATCGTGTCGTTTTTCTGAAATAAGCAGCCTGCTGCATAAATACTCTTCAACCAGGGCTATCCGGATATCTAATCCCGGGGTATCCAGTAATTTTTCATGCAAGTTTTTTAATGATGCGCCAAACAGGTCGGCTGCGCTAACAATCTCGTCATTAAACTCAGCTATGCTTTCATTAAAAAAATAAGCAGCCGAATGCGGATAAAACCTGATGCCCAGCATCACATTTCTACCTACAGATTTTATGGCCAGTGGCTTGGTGATCTGCCCCCAGAGTTCAATAGGTGGGGTGGTATAAAATGCGCCGTCTTTTTTTGGTTTTCCAGCTTCCCTGACCCAGGTTAAATATCACTTCCATGGTGCCGCTCGGAAACACGATATCATCATAATCGGCATCTGAGTCCGACTCATAATAATACAATGTTTTAATATATGGCCTGAGCTTAACCTGCGGAGGAATTTTTTTGAATACCATGCCTTTCCCTTTCCGTATTTTTTAAATACCTACCTTTTTATTTAAAGTTATAAAAAATAAAAACTGGTAACACAAAGCAACAATAAAATGCATTTTTAAAATTGTACAAAACGGAACAATTTAACCACCAACAGTATATTTGTTTTGTAACCAGGAAATTACGCTTACCCCCTTCATTATGCAATGAAGTTAACATAAAGGTAATGCCGGTGTTTTTATTTTGCCGCAAGCCACAAACAGCTTTTTTATCATGTTAAAAAAATCAATCATACTACTCGCGTTCAGCATAGCCATTATAACAGGGGTAAATGCCCAGGATAGCTCAAGGCCCAAAACACTCATCGTATTTTTTGATGGTTTAAGGCCCGATTATATTACACCCGAGGCTATGCCCAATCTGTATGCATTCCGCCAGCAGGGTGCTTATGGCAAGCAGCACCATAGCGTATACCCTACTGTAACGCGGGTTAACTCCTCGGCTTACTCTACGGGCAGCTACCCGGCCAAGAGCGGCCTTATGGGCAATACGGTTTATTTCCCTGAAGTTGATAAAACAAAGGGCCTCAACACCGGCGAGGCTGCCGAACTGAACCGCATTAGCAAGGCCACCGACGGGCATTTGCTTACGGCCACCCCACTTGGCCAATTATTACAGGCTGCAGGTAAACGCATGATGGTGTTTAGCTCCGGCTCAACCGGGCAGGCCTTGCTGCAAAACCACCTGGTAAGCGGCGGCGCTATTGTGAATCCCAGCATGATATTGCCCGAATCTTTTAAAGATACCGTGATCAACGCTATAGGGCCTGTACCTCCAAACAAAGAACCCAATACGCTGCAGCATGTATGGGTAGCCGACGCGCTCATCAGGTTTGGCTTTGCGGCCAATGGCCCGGATGTAAGCGCTATCTGGTTTTCTGACCCTGATGGTGCCGCCCATGCCGATGGTATTGGCTCGGTCAGTGCTATGGCCTCTATCAAATCGGTTGATCATGAGTTTGGACGGATACTTGACTCGCTGAAAGCCAAAAATCTTTATGATCATTATAACATCATCATCTCTACCGATCATGGTTTTGTAACCCATGTTGGCAAACAAAACATGGCGGCTTTACTGATAGAGAAAGGATTGAAAAAAGACCGCCTGTCTGAAGATGTGGTGATTGCCGAGGGAGCTATCTACGTAAAAGACCATGACCCTGAAGTAATTAAAAAAATTGTAGCTACGCTGCAGCAGCAGGATTTTATTGGCCCCGTATTTACCAAAGGTGCCAAAAACGGCGACATGAAAGGCTGGGTTAACGGAACCCTTTCTTTCGAGGCCATCCACTGGAACCATCCTACCCGTTCGGCAGATATCCTGGTTGATGAAGACTGGGACGATCGTAAAAACAGTTTCGGTTATGCGGGCGCAAGCTTTTCGGGCGGTGTGGCTGGCCATGGCGGTTTTAGTCCGTATGAGGTTCATATTGCCTTGATGGCTTCGGGGCCGAGCTTTAAAAAGGCATATAACAGCGAGTTACCCACCTCAAATGTGGATATAGCACCAACGGTACTGCACCTGCAAAATATTCCAGTGCCCCCGCAAATGGATGGCAGGGTGGCATATGAACTGTTAACCGAAAAAGCTCCGGCCACAGCGCCATCCAAAGCTAAAACCGATGTTATTGAAACAGAAACAACAGCCCCCTGGGGAACTTACAAACTCCAGCTGCACCGTACCATACTGGGCAAATACATTTATATAGACTATGCCAAAGCCAGCCGCGTTTTAAAGGCAGGGAAGTAAAATATATTAAAGAAGCATGTCATTTCGGTTGAGCATGGGCAGGCAGTGAGCGCTGTGCGAAAGAGAAATCTTGTACAACTTGCTGGCGAATTTGCTGCTTGTATAAGATTTCTCGCTCTCGCTCGAAACGACATTTCTTTGATTGTTTCTTTTTACTCCGTTCTTAAACTTTTTACCGGATTGGCCACCGCGGCCTTGATGGCCTGAAAACTCACAGTAAAAAGGGCAATACCTATGGCAATTATGCCGGCAATGGCAAACATCCACCAGCTAAGCGGTATGCGGTAGGCAAAAGCCTGCAACCATTTATCCATGGCAAAGTAAGATACGGGTACCGCTATGATGATTGATATGAGCACCAGCTTTAAAAAATCGCGGGATAACAGCTGCACAATGCCACCAACGCTTGCGCCCAGCACTTTACGGATACCTATCTCTTTGCTGCGCTGCTCGGCACTAAAGGCGGCCAGGCCAAACAATCCCAGGCAGGAGATCACGATAGCCATGATCGTAAATGAATTGATGATGTTTGACAAGGTGATCTCCGTTTCGTATTGTTTCTGTATCTGATCGTCCATAAAGGTGTATTCAAACGGGGTCGCGGGCACATCTTTTTGCCAGATGGTACCGATCTTTTTCACCAGGGTTTGATAGTCGGCACTCCTGGCATTGATGATCACATTAAAAATATCATAAGCCTTGGGGTCATAAATGAGCATGAATGGACCAATGTTTTCATGCATCGATTCAAAATTAAAATTCTTCATTACCCCGGCTATTTCATACGGACGGTCGCCATCAAATATTTTAGTGCCGATTGCCTTTTCTGGGCTAAGATTTAGCCGTTTGGCCAAAGCCTCGTTAATGAGCACCCGGCCCGAATCATTCAGCCTGAAATTACGGCCGCTTGCCAGCTTAATGCCCATGGTAGGTAAATAATTCTCGTCGGCGGCCATATTGCGTTGATTCACAGATTCGGCCATGTTTTGCCCCGAAAGGAAAACCCCCCAATCATGATAACCACCCTGTCCAAAATAGTTGTTAGCCTTGCTTATCCCCTTAATTTCAGGCAGTTCACGTAAATCGTTCATAAAGGCATCAATGTGCTTGCGCGAGTCGTTAGTTAAAAAGGTAAAAACCATTTTCTGGTTCTTATCAAACCCGAGGTCCTTGTTTTTAATATAGTTGAGCTGGTTAAAAATGATGATGACCCCGGCTATGAGCACAATGGAAAGTACAAACTGAAATACCACCAAACTGCGCCTGATGCCCGCTGCCGAAACCTGGTTGCTAAAGTTGCCCTTCAATACTTTTACTGCTTTAAACGCCGAAAGATAAAAGGCCGGGTAACTGCCCGCAACCAACCCGGTTACAAATACAATGGATAGGAGCATGAGCCAGAGGCGGTAATCTGACAAGAACGAAAATTGAATATCGGCTTCGGTGATGTGATTAAGATAAGGCAGCGCCAGGTATAACAAGGGCAAGGCAATAAGCACACCGATGAGTGATAGTAAAAATGATTCGCTCAGAAACTGGATGATGAGGCTATTGCGGCCTGCTCCAATCACCTTGCGTACCCCAACCTCTTTAGCCCGTTTGGATGCCCGGGCGGTTGATAAGTTCATGAAATTAATGCAGGCGATAACCTGTATCAGCACCGCTATCAGTATTAATATGTATAAAAACGAACTGCTTACCGTTTTGGCAGGCTCGGCCTCATAACCCTGCGAAGTGTGTATGGCGGCCACAGGCTGCAGGTGTATTTCTTTAGTCATGCCGCGGTATTTAAGTTCTTCCCCGGCATATTTATGGATAAAAGCCGGCAGCTTTTTTTCGAGCGCGGCGGCGCTGGCGTTGGGCTGCAGTTTTACGTAGGAGTTGGCATAGTTATTTCCCGACCAAACATTGTTTTTCTTGATATCCTCGGCATAACCGCTTAACCCTATAAACATGCTGGCTTGCAGGTGTGATTGCCCAAGGCTTTCGTCAATAACCCCGGTTACCTTCAGGTTTTGTTTGCCCCAGGCATCATTGATCTCAATTACTTTATTGATCGGATCCTCGGTACCAAATAATTTATCAGCTACCGATTTCAGGAGCACCACACTATGTGGCTGCGATAACACCCTGGCTTCGCTACCGCTGGTAAAATGATAGGTAAACACATCAAAAAAGGTAGAATCAACCAGGAAGGCATCTTTTTCATAAAATGATTTTTCCTTGTAGCGCAGCACGTGCCGGCTAACCCCGAGCGTAGGTATCACCCGGGTATATTGCACCACTTCGGGGAAATCGGCTTTCATAGCCGGAACAATCGGGGGCGATGAAGTAGCAATGGTATGTTTATCGCCGGTATTGTTGATGGTGGTAGTTACCCGGTAAATGTCGCCGGCATTGCGATAATGTTTGTCATAACTGTACTGATGGGCCACAAAAAGTACAATGTACAGGCAGCACAAGGTACCCATGGCCAAACCTGCAATATTGATAACACTAAAGGTTTTATTTTTCAGCAAAGAGCGGATAGCAGTTTTAAAATAGCTTTTAAACATAACAAACGTGTTTATGAGGTTACAACAGGCAAACAATATCGCACAAGGCAGTCCAATAAAATGCCATTTTTGTAATAAGCTGATATATAATAATTTATAAATATTTTGAGATTTAAATTTGTTCGCTTTTGATACAGCGAATGTTCGGTTATGGGAGAGAAAGAATACCCGAAAACCTAAAAATTGTCATTTCGAATGAACGGAGTGAGGAGAAATCTTATCCACTTTGAAAATCCGCTTACCTATAGCATACATTTATCCTTCACTCCTATACCCATTTGAAATTATATTAGAAATCGAAGTTTTGAAAACTAAGTCTTCTCTTTTAGGTTATGGGAGATTTTATCGGGTCATTTAAAGTGAATAGGGAGAAAAGTTTGATTGAATAATTAATTTAAATAACTTGTGCGCTGCTTATCGGAGTAACAGCCCATCAAGAGGCAGAAAGAAGTAAATAAACGAAAAACGGGCTGTCACCCTGAGCCCCGTCGAAGGGTAGAGCGCAGGGGCCTGCCCACCATGGTTCGACGGAGCTCAGCATGACAGCTTTTTATTACTGCATTTTCATGGGCTATTACCCTTACTATGGCTAATGCCACATTAAATTAACCTGGTACATACACACATACACCTAATGAATACAAACAAAACCGCTCCCGCAATTCTGCAAACAAAACAACATTTTGATATTTTGGATGGCCTGAGGGGCGTTGCTGCCCTGGCTGTTGTGTGGTTCCATTTTATGGAATGGGTTTATGCGTCCGACGAAAATTTTATAGGGCATGGTTTTCTGGCTGTCGATTTCTTTTTCTGCCTATCTGGATTTGTTATCGGATATGCTTATGATGACCGTATAGGCAAAATGGGCGTTCTCGAGTTTTTTAAATCAAGGGTGATCAGGCTGCATCCGCTGGTTATACTGGGATCAGTACTGGGGCTGATCGCGTTTCTGATTGATCCCTTTGGGGGCCATACTGAGTTAATAGGGCCGGGCAAAATCATCCTGACATTTATTTGCTCCCTGCTGCTTATTCCATTCCCTACAATGGCCGACCGTAGTTTTAATCTCTTCAGCTTCAATGCACCGGCGTGGTCGTTATTTTGGGAATATATCGCCAATATTGTTTATGCATTTGTGTTGAGTAAGGTCAGTCGCGGCTTTTTGCTGTTGTTAACCATAGTTGCGGCAGGTGCCCTTTGCTTTGTAGCATACCGTTCAGGCAATTTGCTGGGAGGCTGGAGCGGTCCCACTTTTTGGGATGGAAGCGCCCGCATATCATACTCGTTTTTAGCAGGGCTACTGGTTTACCGCTACAACTGGATCATTAAAAACAAGCTGGGATTTATCGGGGTGGCCATATTACTGTTCCTGGCCCTTATTATGCCATCGTCGGCAAAATGGAACTGGTTATCAGAACCACTGGTGGTGCTGTTTTACTTTCCGCTGCTGCTGGCCTTAGGGGCAGGGGCCGTGTTAACGCCCGGCTTAAAAAAGCTTTGCATATTTTCTGGCAAGATCTCGTATCCCTTGTACATGACCCACTACGCCGTAATATGGATGTACGGCAATTATTACCTAAGCCACAAGCCGGGCACCGGGCAACTGACCATTATCATCATAACCGGCTTAATCCTGCTCACCGCGCTGGCTTATGTAGTCATGGTGTTTTACGATATCCCCGTAAGAAAATATTTAACCAATAAGCGCAATAAAAAGCTTGCCAGCCAAAAAGCGGTGGAGGTGTAAATTGTGGCTATTTAGGAAAAGGATTGTCATTATTTAATTAATTGCTGTCCGAAGTCAGAGACTTCGGACAGCATAGTTTTTATTCAATTATGTCACTATGATACTCCTCAACTTTCATTATATTAGTATCAAAAGCAAACAGCCCGGCTCCTGCTAAAGGATTCCGGGCTGTTTAGTAAAAGTAGAGAAAGCCCAAAACGGGCAATATTTCAGAAAAACACCTGACTAACAATAAATTAAAACTTTTTAAAGCGTTAAAAAACGTTATAAAACAGGCTTAAACTGATCAATTTCAACAAATTCCGAAGCTTTTAGCCATTTTTTCAAGAATTTCTGGCTTTTTTCGATCCGAAATTTGTTTAAATAAAACTTTAAAAAGTTTGGGGTTATAGCTGCTCAACAAAATCTTTCATAGCCTGCCCGGGATCGGCTTGCTTCATAAAAGTTTCACCGATCAAAAATCCGTTAAAACCGGCAAGCTTCAAATGCCGGATAGTTTCAGGATCACTGATGGCACTTTCCGATACTTTTAAAAACTCGGCTGGGATATGTTTAGCCAGTTCATACGAGGTATCAACAGAAACGGTAAAATCGGCCAGGTTACGATTATTTACGCCAATGGCATCTACCTTAGGGTTAATGCTTCGCTCCAGTTCTTCGAGGCTATGCACCTCCAGCAATATGTTCAGGCCAAGACTTTTAGCCAAAGTGGCCATGCTGTCAATCTCGGCAGGGGTAAGTATGGCGGCTATCAGTAAAATAACATCGGCACCTAATGATTTGGCCTCAATTATCTGGTATTCATCAATCATAAAGTCCTTGCGCAATACCGGGATGGTATTTACAGATCGGGCCTTTACCAGATCGGCCTTGCGGCCCATAAAAAAGTTGCGGTCGGTTAAAACAGACAAGGCAGAGGCACCCGCATTGGCATATCCATTGGTAACGGCGCTAACCCTTACCTTATCATTAATAATGCCTTTGGAGGGAGATTTACGCTTAAACTCGGCTATGATGCCGCTGCGCTGCGGGTCAAGCAGAAAATCTTTGAATGAATAGGTTGGTCGGTGAAAATATTCCGACTCTTCCAGCTTTACGTATGATACACGTTTTTTGGCAGATGCTACTTCTTTTTTCTTATTGGCAACTATTTTATCAAGTATATTCATGTAGTAATTTCTTAAACTATGCCATTGCTTTCCTGGCAATTACATATTATTTAGCATTCCGGTTAACACAAAGTTATCATTATTAACTTAACCAGTTTTTCATTAGTTCTTTACCATACTCTGTAAGTACCGATTCGGGGTGAAACTGAACCCCGCGCACGTCATATTCACGATGGGCTAAGGCCATGATCGAATTATCTTCCTCGTCAATGGCAGTCACCTCCAGCACCTCTGGCAGATCTTTATCGCTTACAACCCATGAATGATAGCGGCCTACCTTAAAACTCTCAGGCAAGCCCTTAAAAAGCTTCTCCTGCCCATCGGTAACCTTTATGGGTGTGGCTATACCGTGCATAGGTTGCTGTAAGTTGTACAAACTGCCACCGAACACCTCGGCTATGGCCTGCTGCCCAAGGCACACGCCGAATATACTTTTGGTTGGGGCGTACTTTTCTATCACCTCCAGCAGCAAGCCTGCTTCTGATGGAATACCCGGGCCCGGCGAAAGGATGATCTTGTCAAAAGCGTCCACATCGCCAATGGCAAATTTATCGTTCCTCCAAACCTCGCATTGCAGGCCAAGCTCGTTAACCAAATGCACCAGGTTATAGGTGAAGGAATCGTAATTGTCAATTATTAATATGCCCCCCGGCCCCCTGAAGGGGGTGTTTGAGGTAGTTTGTTGCTCGTTCATTGTATTATAATCTCTTAATAGAAATGATATGTCTAATATTATTTATAGTTCCCCCTTCAGGGGTTAGGGGGCTACAGTTCCTCTGCCAGTTCAACGGCTCTTCTCAGGGCGGCGATCTTATTGTCCACCTCCTTGAGTTCGCTTTCGGCTACAGAGCCTGCAACTATGCCTGCACCAGCCTGATAATGCAGTGTGTTATTTTTGCTCAGGAACGACCGAATCATGATGGCATGGTTAAAATCGCCGTTAAAACCGAGGTAACCGATGGCTCCGCTGTAAAAACTGCGTTTGGCTTTTTCGTTCTCATCAATAATTTCCATGGCGCGGTATTTTGGCGCGCCGCTCAAGGTACCCGCCGGATAGGTATCGGCCACAATTTTGAAAGATGATACTCCCGGCAGCAACTTGCCGCTCACATGCGATACCAGGTGTATAAGGTGCGAGTAGTATTGTACTTCCTTGAATGCCTTAACCTCTACCTGCTGGCAATGGCGGCTCAGATCGTTCCGGGCCAGGTCAACCAGCATTACGTGCTCGGCCGATTCTTTAGGGTCATTTTCGAGGTTACGGGCTATTTCGGCATCTTTTTCATCGTCGCCGCTGCGTTTAAAGGTCCCGGCTATCGGGAATATGCTGGCCACGCTATTTTTGATGGTGATCTGTGCCTCGGGCGATGAACCAAAGATGCGGAAATCGCCGTAGTCAAAATAAAACAAATAAGGTGATGGATTAATGGAACGCAGTGCACGGTACACATTAAACTCATCGCCCTGGAAAGTTCTGGAAAACGCACGCGACGGTACGATCTGGAAAACATCGCCCCGGTATATATGCTGTTTCATTTTTTCAACAATGGCAATAAACTCCTCATTGGTAAGGTTTGATTGTTCAGCATCCTTGCTCTTGAAATTATACTCGGGGAAGTTTTTGTTTTTGATAAGGTACTCCAGTTTTTCGATACCTCCATTTGCCGGGCTATCTACGTACTGATTGTTGAATATATAGAGTTCATTTTTAAAATGGTCAACCGCTATAATGTAACGGTAAATGTGGTATTGCATCACCGGGATCTTGCGGGCCACATTATCACTATCCTTTAATTTGATGGTTTCAAAATGCTCAACCGCCTCATGGGTAAAATAACCAAACAACCCGTTCGAGATGATCTTACCCGGATTAACTTCGGTATCAAAGCTGCCGATGAACTGGTTGATCTGATCGATCAATTCAAAGGTGCCGGCCTCATGCGTTTCCTGGCTGCCATCGGGGTACTGCTTCTTTAAAATGCCATTGTTCAATACCAGGCCGGCAATGGGCTCACAGCAAATATAACTTAAGCTGTTTTCACGGCTATGATAATCGGAGCTTTCCAGCAGCAGCGAATTGGGGAACACATCCCTCAGGCGCAAATAAATGCTCACCGGGGTAGTAGTATCGGCAAGGAGCTTTTTATGAGAGGTGGTTATTTTAAATTTATTCATGTTAGTTTTTCAAAAAGTGTATTAAACAAAAAAACCCGGCGAATTGGGGTCGCCGGGTTTCCTATTTAGGTTTACAATTGATTAGTTGTCTCAGACTAAAAAACGCAACCGGCTGCCAAATTTAATTGGTGCCACCAGCTGTTTGTATGTGTGTTTTTAATCATCGCGGTCACAAATTTATAAAGAAAAATGAATTACCAAATTTTTTCTGAAATTATTTATTAGCTAAATCCTATTAGCTACGTGGAATAAGTATAATACCTGCCGCAATTATGATTAAGCCCAGTAAATAAAAGGTAAAAATTGCCTTATGCTTAGCTTGAGGCAGCTGGGCTCTTTTTGATTTACTGTGCCCAATGGTGATCAGCACAATAGCTATTATCATGATAATCCAGTGTTCGGCGGTAAAGTAACGCAACGTTTTTTGCTGCATAGCCTCCTTGGTAAACTGCACAAACGGGCTTATAAAATATAATACAATACCAATGAGCAATTGTGTATGTGCAGATATTAAGGCAAACAAATTAAGCTTGCGGTTTCTGTCTGTATACGGACTGTTACCTGTTAAACCTACCAGAGCGGCCAAAATAGCCAGTACTATAAAAACAAGCACCAAATACCTGAAACCGGAGTGAAGATGCTGGAGAAAGCTATAAAGCGTCATAACGTAAATTTTTGCGTGAATATACAATAAAAGCAAAAGCTGTAAAAGCATGCCCGTTATTTGACAGTACGTTAACGGTATTCCGTGACCGTTTGTCGCAAACTGCCCTCTCAATTGTCTTTTTCACCACTCACCCCGCATATTCTTTAACCCGATATTTGAATTAACAAATACCACCATTAATACATATCACAGATCATGGAAACACAAAAAAGCAATTTAATACAACCCTTGCCGGTTTTAATAGGGGCAACAGCCCAGGATATGATAGGTACCTTCGCGCTAACCCCTGTTACCGACCTTAATCGTGTTCCGTTTGAGGGCAGCTGGACAGCTGCTCAATTGGCCGAACATATTGTACTGTCACTTTCATCTGGCATTAGCCTTATTAACGGAGATACCCAGGCTACCGACCGCGCACCTGATAAATACGTGAAGGATGTAAAAGACCTGTTTTTAAATTTCGACCTGAAATTTAAATCAGCTCCTATTATTACGCCTGAGGATAAGGACTATGATAAGGAAGCCTTAACCGGAGAGTTAAGAAGCCGATTTAATAACCTAATTAACCTTGCGCAAACAAAAGACCTTACTGATACCTGCTTAGCAGCAGAGTTTAAAGGGATAGGCTATTTAACCGGCCTGGAATGGGCCTATCAGCAAGTTTACCATACCCAAAGGCATATTCAGCAGCTGAAGGATATACAGGCGGGTTTAGCGGTAAATTAAAAAGCTATTATACACTTACGAAGTTTTGAAAACTTCGTAAGTGTGCCAAGTTTTACCTGAAAATAAAGTTTATTACTGCCGCGAGCTACAAGCTCGCGGCGGAGCATGGCTTCAGCTTTCAGCTGACGTAAGCTGGAAGCTTACATCATGATACACCACGAGATACGCTGCGCTAATCTCGCGGTAGTTAGTAATAATAAGAGGATTCAAACAAAACGGGCGATGAAATAACTTCATCGCCCGTTTCAAATATGTACAATCCAAAATTAGATCAGCAATCTTACAGGCTCTTCTAATAATGATTTTAAGGTTTGCAGGAACGCGGCACCTGTTGCGCCGTCAACCACACGGTGGTCACAGCTTAAGGTAACTTTCATGATGTTTCCTGGTACCACAGCGCCATTTTTAACAACCGGAACCTGTTGTATACCGCTTACAGCAAGGATACAAGCATTTGGTGTGTTAATGATAGCGGTAAACTCGTCAACACCAAACATACCTAAGTTTGATATGGTGAAGGTTGAGCCTTCCATTTCTGCCGGTTGTAATTTTTTAGATTTTGCCTTACCAGCAAATTCCTTAACCTCAACAGAGATGTGGCTTAATGATTTACCATCGGCAAATTTAATTACCGGTACCAACAGGCCTTCGTCAACAGCTACGGCAACACCAATGTGGATATGCTCGTTAGTGCGAATCTTATCGCCCAGGAATGATGAATTGATAGCAGGGTGTTGTTTTAAGGCAACAGCGCAGGCTTTCAATACAAAATCGTTAAATGATATTTTAACCGGAGCAACATCATTGATGCGGGTACGTGCAGCAATAGCCTGATCCATATCAATGCTCATCGTTACATAGAAATGCGGCGCGGTAAATAAGCTTTCGCTTAAACGGCGGCTGATAGCCTTGCGCATTTGAGTAACTGCTCTTTCGGTAAATTTCTCTTCGCCGGTATATGTAGGTAAAGTGATCGGAGCTTTTGCAGCGGCAGCAGCAGCTGGAGCTTCTGTACTTGCAGGAGCAGCAGTTGAAGGAGCCGGAGTTTTAAACTCTTCTATATCCTTTTTAATGATGCGGCCGTTTTCTGCACTGCCTTTTACATCATTAAGGTTGATGCCTTTATCTTTTGCAATTTTACGTGCAAGCGGTGATGCTTTAACACGGCTGTCATCAGCAGTTGATGCAGCTGGTGAGGCATCAGCAATTGCTGTTTTAGCTTCAGGCGCAGCAGCCTCTTCTGCAGCTGTTGCAGCAGCAGGAGCATCACCGTTATCCTGTAATAATGGAGTAATATCGGTACCTTCTTTACCTACAATGGCAATAATACCATTAACAGCAGCAGCTTCACCTTCTTTTACACCAATATATAATAAAGTACCAGCTTCGTAACCTACCACTTCCATGGTAGCTTTGTCAGTTGCCACATCGGCAAGTGAATCGTCGGCTTTTACTTTATCACCAACTTTAAAGTTCCATTTTTCAATGGTACCCTCAGTCATGGTATCGCTTAAAAGCGGCATACGTATTACTGTAGCCGGAATGCTTGACAGATCAACTTTAGGTGCGGCAGTTGCAGCTGGTTTTTTATCAGCAACCGGTGCCGGTTCTGCGGCTTTTTCTTCTTTTGCGGCTGGCTTGCTACCACTATCGGCAAGCGCGGTTTTGTAATCCTCGCCTTCTTTTCCAATTACGGCAATCACTGCATCAACCGGAACGGCTGCACCTTCTTCAACACCTATAAATAATAAGGTGCCATCCTGGTACGATTCAAAATCCATGGTAGCTTTATCAGTTTCAACCTCGGCTAATACATCGCCAGATTTTACTTTATCGCCAACTTTTTTATGCCATTTAGCCAATACCCCTTCGGTCATGGTATCGCTCATCTTAGGCATTTTAACTACTTCGGCCATATACTTTTATATGTTTTATAGAAAATTTAGTATTTATATAGTGGTGGTAAGTTTTAAGTGGTGAGTTTTGAGTTAAACTTTAAAATATTATCAACTCAAAACCCATTACTCAAAACCCGAAACTAATCTCTAATGTATGGATAATCTTCCTGAACGTAAACGTCGGTATACAACTCAGATGCATCCGGCCATGGTGATTCTTCAGCAAACTGAACTGCCTCATCAACAGTAGCTTTAATTTTAGCTTCTATTTCCTCAAACCATTTTTCATCTGCATATTTATTTTCGATGATGGCTTGTTTGGTCAGCTCTATCGGATCTTTTGCCTTATAGCTTTCCAACTCCTCTTTAGTACGGTACTTTTGTGGGTCAGACATAGAGTGACCTTTGTAGCGGTAAGTACGCATTTCCAAAAAGGTTGGCCCTTCGCCTGCACGGGCACGTGAAATAGCCTCGTCCATGGCTACGTGTACCGCAGCAGGATCCATACCATCAACAGCCGATGAAGGGATACCATAAGGTAAGCCTAACTTATAAATATCAGTTTGGATAGTAGTACGTTCAACAGAAGTACCCATCGCGTAGCCGTTGTTTTCGCAAATGAAAATTACTGGTAATTTCCAAAGCGCGGCCATATTAAAGGTTTCGGTAAGTGCACCCTGGCGCACGGCACCATCTCCCATGTAGGTAATGTTTACAAACTCAGTTCCTTTATATTTTTCGGCAAAAGCTATACCCGCACCCAGTGGTACCTGGCCGCCAACTATACCATGACCACCGTAAAAATGCTTGCTTTTATCAAACATGTGCATGGAGCCTCCTTTGCCTTTTGAGCATCCGGTTGCTTTACCATACATTTCGGCCATGATAGCCTTAGGTGTTACACCTTTGGCCAAAGCGTGAGCGTGATCCCTGTAAGCGGTTATCATGCTGTCTTCCTGTTTCATTACAGACATGGCTCCGGCTAAAACTGCCTCCTGCCCAATATACAGGTGGCAAAAGCCCCTGATCTTCTGTTGTCCGTATAGCTGTCCTGTCTTTTCTTCGAACTTCCGCATCAACAGCATTTGTTCGTACCACATCAGGTAAGTGTCTTTGGTTATTTCGATTGAACTCATGTATTTAAACAGTCAATTTCTTGGAGTAAAGCGCAAATCTAATTATATCCTTTAAATTATCGAAACTGCGGTGAATTTGTTATGCAGATTTATTTTTTATTTCAGGAAAAGCCCTGTAAATGAATAGTGTTTGCCGCACTTTATCAGTTTTACCAAACTTTATACTGCCATATGCCCATATTGCCGAAGTTTTTTAGTGACAAAAAGGTGTTTAAACGGCCAAAACGACCAATTTTGAAGTGGTTTAAGCGTTACTTTTTAAATAAAAATGAAAAAAAATTGTAAAATCGAATAACCTAAAAGTAACAGAAACGTAACGGGCGAGCGCTTTGATTGACGACATTTTTAAGATAGATAAATAATTTATATTTATTGAAAAAAAAGTGCCATTTATTTGCAATTTTAAAAAATATAAATAGTTTTGTATCCAACGATGGACACAAGTGTCTGATTTAATAAACAATTTGTTGGCCCTAACAACAAACTAACGCATTAAATGAAGAAAATTATCCTTGCTACTGTACTGCTTTTAAGCGTTTTAGCTTCGCAAGCTCAAACAGTATCAGCCCCAAATACCACCACCGATAAGGCTCCCGACGAACAGGAAGGTTTAGCAAATACTTACTTATCACAAATTATGGGCGTTGCGTTATCTGCAACCTCAAACATGAAACTTTTTCATTTTGTTTATGATTGGATAGGTACCCCTTATCATTTTGGCGGTAGCTCCAGAAAAGGTATTGATTGCTCTGCTTTCACCAAAGAATTATACAGCGAGGTTTTTAACCTTGATATCAAAAGAAGCTCACGCGATATTTTCAGTATGGTGAGCCCTGTTGGTAAAGACGACCTGAAAGAAGGCGATCTTGTTTTCTTTAAAATTCACAGCCGTCGTATTTCACATGTTGGTATTTATTTGGGTAATAACCGTTTTGCCCACGCATCATCAAAAGGTGTAGCCATCAGCAGCCTTGACGATAATTATTACAGCCGTTATTTTTATAAAGGCGGCCGTTTGTTAGCTGCTTTTAAAGATGAGTTTACAGGCGGTACTGCTGCAACAACCGATGAGGATAATAACAGCAATTAAAAGAATTTCAATTAAATAACTAATTTAGTCCCCTCATACGCATGAGGGGACTTTTTTTTTACATAGCACTATACCTATCACTATTAGTAACCGGCAGCCTGTTTCTTCTGTCTGCCTGCAACGCTCCTGTGCCAAACAAAACGGTAACTGTTAAGCAAAAAAAAACAGTACTTCAACCCAAAAATTCAACAACGCAGTCTACACCGCTTCAGCGCGATTCATTTTGTATAGCCGCCGTTGGTGATATTATGCTGGGTACATCATACCCTGATAGTTCCACACTGCCTCCTGATGATGCCCGTAACAGTTTCAAAGCCGTTACTGCAGATCTGAAAAACACCGACGTCGCATTCGGCAACCTCGAAGGCGCTCTGGCCGATACCGGCGCTCCTGCGAATTTTAAAATGCACCAGCGCAGCAAGCCCTACCTGTTCAGGATGCCGGTAAGGTATGCCTCCGTTTTAAAGGATGCCGGTTTTAATTTGCTCAGCCTTGCCAATAATCATGTTAATGACTTTGATGCCCTGGGCCGTAAAAGCACTACAAACACCCTTGATAGCCTTGCCATCAATTATGCCGGTTTGCTGGCAAAACCCTCCGTTGTGTTTGAGTTCAACGGTATTAAATATGGTTTCTGTTCATTTGCGCCTAATGCCAATACCGTATCTATACATGACCTGAAAGGGGCTCAACGCATCATCGGCGAGTTGAAACAGCGCTGCGATATTGTGCTGGTATCTTTCCACGGCGGCGGTGAGGGTGTTGATTTTGAACACGTGCCATTTACTTTAGAGACATTCATAGGCGAAAAGCGCGGCGACGTTTATGCCTTTGCCCACAACGCCATTGATGCCGGTGCCGACCTGGTTTTTGGTAACGGCCCGCATGTTAACCGCGCTATGGAAATTTATAACGACCGCCTTATTGCCTATAGCCTCGGCAACTTTTGCACCTATAAAAGTGTAAGCGTTAGCGGTATTTGTGGCATGGCTCCGTTATTAAAGGTATATGTAAACAAAGATGGTAAGTTTTTAAGCGGCCGTATTATATCATTTAGCCAGGCACATGACAAAGGTTTGGTCAGGGATACGCTGAATCAGGCTGCCCGCCGCATCAAAATGCTTACCAACACCGATTTCCGCGACGGAGGTCTTAGCATTACCGACGATGGTGCCATATCGGCCATTCCAGGGTTTAAAAATTCGCTCACAAAAGTTACAACACCTGCAACAATTAGCGGGGTTAAAAACGTTAATTTGCATCCTTAATTGTAAAATCATTTTTAAACACACGTTAAACACGTATGAATAAATACTTACTATCCCTAACCTCGGTTGCATTTGCCTTAGCTGCAAATGCCCAGCAGGTACCCGGCTTAACCGATAAGGATTATGCCCATGCGGAAAGCTTTATGAGCTACAACACCGCGCCACTGGTTGACCATGGCCCCGTAGCACCAAACTGGTTACCCGGCGATAAATTCTGGTACCGCGTTTTAACCCCGCAAGGCAGCGAGTTTATTTTGGTTGATCCGGCGAAAAAATCACGTGCGGCTGCTTTTGATCATAAAAAGCTGGCTGCAGCTTTATCAACAGCTACAGGAAAAACCTATGAGGGCACCAAGCTACCTTTCCTTACCTTCAGTTTTTCTGAGGATGGTAAAGCTATTTCCTTTGCTGCCGATGGCAAATCATGGAAATGCGATTTGCAAACCTACCAATGCAGTCCGGATAATGCCATAGTTGGCTCAACCAAAGCACGCAGAAGCCGCAGAGGCGGAGATGATGAAGTAGCATCGCCCGATGGCAGCCTGGTGGCTTACATTAAAGATTATAACCTTTGGATACGTAATATTAAAACAGGCACACAAACCCAGCTTACTACCGATGGTGTAAAAGACTTCAGCTATGCAACAGACAATGCCGGATGGAAATCATCAGACGGGCCTATTCTGCGCTGGTCGCCGGATTCAAAAAAGATAGCCACTTTTAAGCAGGATCAGCGCAATGTTGGCGATATGTACCTGGTTACCACCAATGTTGGCCATCCTACCTTAAAAGCCTGGAAATATGCACTGCCGGGTGATAAAGAAGTTGCCATGATAAGCCGTGTGATCATCAATGTTGATGAGCCAAAAGTGATCAACATACAGGTTGCGCCTGATCCGCACCGGGCCACCCTGAGCGATGATATTGCCAGCAGCGGTACCTTTGATGATGTTGACTGGAATGCAGATGCCTCTAAACTGGCCTTCGTATCTACCTCCCGCGATCATAAACAGGAAAAATTCCGTATTGCTGATGCTGCTACCGGTGCCGTTCGCGAAGTTTTTGAAGAAACCGTACCTACCCAATATGAATCGGGCCAGGGAAGTATCAACTGGAAATACCTGGCTAAATCAAATGAGATCATCTGGTTTTCTGAGCGCGATAACTGGGGTCATCTTTATTTGTATGATGCAACTACCGGAAAAATTAAAAACCAGATCACCAAAGGTAACTGGGCAGTAACTGAACTGTTGAATGTTGACGAAAAGAACCGCCAGATCTATTTCCTGGCTGATGGCCGAGAACCGGGCAATCCTTATTTCACCCATTTATATAAAGTTGGTTTTAATGGCAAAGGGCTTACACTGTTAACCCCCGAAGCTGGTAATCACCAGATCACCTTATCACCAGATAACAATTACTTTATTGATACCTATTCAAGCGCAGCTGTAGCACCTGTAAGTGTATTACGCAGCCTGAACGGGAAACTGATCAGCACATTAGAAAAAACCGACATCAGCAGGTTAGTAGCTGCCGGCTGGAAAGCTCCGGTACCTATCAGTGTTAAAGCGCATGATGGCCAAACTGATATCTATGGTTTAATGTATGTGCCAACCAAGCTTGATCCGAACAAGAAATATCCTATTATCAACAACATCTACCCTGGCCCTCAGGGTGGTAGTGTAGGCAGCTGGTCATTTGCATCGGCACATGGTGATTGCCAGGCACTGGCCGAGCTGGGTTTTGTAGTAGTACAGATAGAAGGCACCAGCAATCCGCTACGTTCAAAAAGCTATCATGATATGAATTACGGGCACATGTCTGAAAATACCCTGCCTGATCAGGTTGGCGCTATGCAGCAGCTGGCTCAAAAATATCCGTACATTGATATTAACCGCGCAGGCATCTGGGGACATTCGGGCGGTGGTTTTGCAACTGCTGCCGCCATGTTCCGTTTTCCCGACTTTTTTAAAGTAGGTATTTCGGAATCAGGCAACCATGAAAACCGCAACTACGAGGATGATTGGGGCGAACGCTATATTGGCTTACTTACCCAACAACCGGATGGAACATCAAACTACGAGGCGCAGGCAAATCAAAATTATGCTAAAAACCTGAAAGGTAAACTGATGCTTGCACATGGCTTAATGGACGACAACGTACCTCCGTATAATACCATGCTGGTTGTGGAAGCCCTGGAGAAGGCCAATAAAAATTATGACCTGATAGTATTCCCTAACAATGCCCATGGTTACGGCCAGTATTCTTTGTACATGACCCGCCGCCGCTGGGATTATTTTGTTAAAAATCTGATGGGTGCCGACGCCCCGCAGGAGTATTTATTAAAGGTTAAAACCGATCCGCGTAACAGTGTGATGTAGTAATAATAAACTCTGTTATCTCGACGAGGTACGAGGAGAGATCTTTTACGCAGGATACAGCATATAACATAAGATTTCTCACTATCGTTCGAAATGACAAACGAGAAGTAATATAAAACAAGAAGCCGGATCAGTTGATCCGGCTTTTTTTATGCCTCGTCTTTAGTGTTACGTATCAAACTTACACCTGTGAAGAAAAACAATAAGGATATAATACCGGTAACAACAAGGGTTGTAGTTTGGCCGCTGTGGTTTATGACTCCAAGGCCGGTATAAATTAAGCCGATAATACCTAATATGGTGAGTACGGCTCCAAAGGTTCGTTTAAGGTTCATGGTGATGCGTGTTTTTTATGAGCTTTTTATAAAAACAAATAACACACCAATAATTAATATTACATTTATTTAAATAAATATTATTAACCATGTCAGCCGAAATCACCTTTGGATTATTTGTCCTTATCATCATCATTATTTTATCTACCTCCTTTGTGACTGTAAAACAGGGCACAATAGTAGTAATCACCGTATTTGGTAAATACCGCCGCATACTTACACCGGGGCTAAACTTTAAGCTCCCGTTTATCGAGAATGTGTATTCTAAAATATCTATCCAGAACCGCTCTGTCGAGTTGGAATTTCAGGCAGTAACCTTTGATCAGGCTAATGTTTATTTTAAGGCCATGCTGCTGTATTCGGTTCTTGACCAGCAGGAAGAAACCATTAAAAACGTGGCTTTTAAATTTGTTGACGAGCGTAACCTGATGCAGGCGCTTATCCGCACCGTTGAAGGCTCCATCAGGGCATTTGTTGCCACCAAACGCCAGAGCGAAGTGCTGATACTGCGTCGTGATATTGTTGAACACGTGAAAGAACAGCTTGACCAGATACTGGAAGGCTGGGGCTATCATCTGCAGGATCTGCAATTGAACGATATTACGTTTGACGATGTGATCATGAAATCAATGAGCCAGGTGGTGGCCTCAAACAACCTGAAGGCTGCCGCCGAAAACGAAG
The DNA here is from genome assembly GCF_030409325.1 of Mucilaginibacter aquaedulcis. Taxonomy (GTDB): domain Bacteria; phylum Bacteroidota; class Bacteroidia; order Sphingobacteriales; family Sphingobacteriaceae; genus Mucilaginibacter; species Mucilaginibacter aquaedulcis. The sequence continues at coordinate 852,472 of NZ_JAUFPR010000004.1, read as the reverse complement.
GCCAGGCCCTTCTCATCACCAAAACCAAAGCTGCCGAAGCCGAAGGTAATGCCATTAAAATATCGGCACAGGCCGAGCGTGAAGCCGCCCAGCTGCGTGGCCAGGGTATTGCCCTGTTCCGTGAGGAAGTGGCCCGCGGTATGACCGTTGCTGCCAAAGAAATGGCCGAGGCTAATATGGATACATCGGTGATCATGTTTACCATGTGGACAGAATCTATCAAGCACTTTGCCGAAAACTCACAAGGCAACGTGATATTCCTGGATGGCTCAACTGATCAGATGCAGCATACCTTAAAAGAAATGATGGGTTTAAACCTTTTACAGACTGAAGGTGTCAAAAACACCAAAAAGTAAAAGTTTTAAACCCTCGTTTTTATGAATTTACGGTGGATAAAGTGGGCGGCAGCAACAGCCCTGTTTATAATAACAATTAACCGGGCATCGGCCCAGCAATTCCATCAGTTAACAGTTAACGACTTTGCAGGTGCGCCGCGTGTGAATACACGCGGCGTAGTAGCATATACCAATTGCACAATCGACTTTAAATATCAGGCAAACCGCGTTAATAGTGGCTACATACTGAATGCCTTTGTAAAGCTGGTACTCAATACCGAAAAATCATGGATTGATAAGAGCCGGATAACATCAACCCAGGTACTTGCCGAAGTAATAAACCATGAACAGGGGCACTATAACATTGCCTACCTGGAGCAGCAGGAAATACTGCGTGAAATAGGCAAAACCCGTTTCAGCCGTAATTACCAGTATGAGGCCATGAATATGTTTAACCGGATTGATGCCAAATACAAACAACTCAATACCGATTATGATGACGATACCCAGCACATGACCAACCGCGTACAACAACACAGCTGGGATGTATATTTTCAGAAGCAATTACGGTACATGCCCCCGCAGGACGAGCCCCTCTAAATCTCCCGTGAAGGGGAGACTTTTAAAAAGTCGGCGTCATACATTAATAAAAAAATAAGTTCTTACTCCCCCTTTAGGGAGCCGGGGGGCTATATTTGCAATCATGCCCAATGAGTCCATCCAGATACTCCGTAAAATTATCCATATTGATATGGATGCCTTTTACGCGTCGGTTGAGCAGCGCGATTTTCCAGAGTATCGGGGCAAGGCACTGATAGTTGGCGGCTTGCCGCAGGGGCGCGGAGGTGTTGTGGCAACCGCCAGTTATGAGGCTCGTAAATTTGGAGTACGATCGGCCATGTCATCAAAACGGGCCTTCCAGCTTTGTCCGGATGCCTTGTTTGTTCGGCCGCGTTTTGCCGCTTATAAGGAAGTATCGCAAAAAATAAGAGAGATCTTTAGCCGCTATACCGATCTTATTGAACCGCTCTCCTTAGATGAAGCCTACCTCGATGTAACTAATGATAAGCTGAACATAGGCTCGGCTATTGAGATTGCCAAGCAAATTAAACAGGCTATAAAAGACGAACTGCAGCTAACCGCATCGGCAGGGGTTTCTATCAATAAATTTGTTGCTAAAATAGCCTCGGATATTAACAAGCCCGATGGTTTAAAATTCATAGGCCCATCAAGCATTGAGGAGTTTATGGAGCGCCTGCCGGTCGAAAAATTCTTTGGCGTAGGCAAAGTAACCGCTCAAAAAATGAAACAGATGGGCCTGCACACCGGAGCTGATCTGAAAAAGCTGACCGAAGATGAGCTAACGCGGCACTTTGGCAAGGCTGGCCGGTTTTACTACCAGATAGTGAGGGGTATTGATAACCGGGAAGTGCAACCGCACCGCGAAACAAAATCATTAGGCGCTGAAGATACCTTTGCCTATGACCTCACCACGCTTGAAGAAATGGAGGCCGAGCTGGATAAAATTGCCTTCACGGTACATGACCGGCTTCTTAAATATAACCTGAAAGGCCGCACACTAACTCTCAAGGTAAAATACAGCGACTTTAAGCAGATCACCCGGAATCAATCATTCCCGGTGGCTTTTAATGACCTGGAAACCATCAGCCAAACGGCCAAACAACTTATGGCTGCCACCAACCCCGAGGATGCGAGGATCAGACTGCTGGGTATCTCTCTGTCAAATTTCGGCGACATCGTTCCCAAACAAAAAGAAGAAAAGGAGATAGGTCCCGGCGATCAGCTGGCCCTTGAGTTTTAGGCCCCTAACCCCCTGAAGGGGGAACTATTTGCGCACTTTATATCTACTTGCGCTCGTTTGCAACGAGTGTTTATTATGGTAAGATGATTGCATCGCCATAGCGTTTTAAACGCTATAACACGTTAAGCACTCGTTGCAAACGAGCGCAAGTCGATGTTTTAAGGTTCCAAATCCCCTCCTCAATACCAGTAAATCAAGAATTTAACTTAAACCATAGCCGGGTTAACAATTATTTAACAAAAAAACCTTTTAAATACAGCAAATTCTCATTACGTTTGAATTTTTTGTTGATGTAGCTTCAATAAATTTTTTACTAAAAGTTTAATGTTACGCGTCGACAGTACAAAACCTTGCCAAATTATATATGCTATTGCCCGGCATGAGTACTTGTCGTACGTAATAGAACCACACATTGTTCAGCTTAATCCAAACGGCGAGTTTTCATTAACCCATCAGCGTTTATTCTCCAATACAGCCAAAGAGTTTATCCATTTTCTGGATGAAACCGATATTAAACTCATTAAAATACTGGAGGAGATGGAGCAGGGCAATGTGATCAAAAAGTATTATAAAAAACCTATCCGCCCGTTTGAGTTTTTTGCCAAGATATTTAACGAGCAGCTGTTTGATACCATTCGCCCTAAAATGGAAAAGCGCATGGCCGAAGCCCTGAGCCTGCTTTGCAGCAAACAGGTTTACCAGATGAGTAAGGAGGGTTATCCAGGCGAGCGTAAATTGCAAATAGCCACAGAGGCCGCCTCGGTACTATTTCATTTCAGGCGTAATGAAGAGGAGATAAGGTATTTTCCTACCATCAAGTACAAAGGGTATCGTATTGAATTCATGTTTAAAAACGCCGAGATCATTTGTAATCACCCTGCCTGGATGCTGCTTGATGATACCCTATACTATTTTGATAAGGAAATTGAGGGTAAAAAGCTGGTGCCCTTCCTCAATAAACGGTTTATCGCCATCCCGCGTTCGTCTGAGCAATCGTACTTTGAAAAGTTTGTGGCGCCGCTTATCGAAAAGCACAATGTTTATGCCGAGGGTTTTACCATCAATACCGAAAAATACGATGCACAGGCTGCCCTGAAGCCTATTTACATTGAAGGCGGCACATCGCAGCTGCAACTATATTTTAAGTATGCCGGCTATATATTTCCTTATGGAGATGGCAGGCATATATCTGTAAGGATGGAAAAAAACGGCGACGATTATATATTTCATCGCATTAAACGTTCCATTACCTGGGAAAAAAACAAGATGCAACAGCTGGAGCAAATGGGCCTCAAAACTGTATCGAGCCTGTTCCAGAACCTGGAGGTTGATAACCACGATGAAGATGCCGACCATTCCTTTTCTGTTTTTGAGTGGCTTAACCAGCATCATGATAAATTGATTGAACTTGGCTTTGAGCTGGAGCAACCCGAGGGCCAAAAACGTTATGTGTTTGGTAACAGTAAAATTGACCTGGAGGTAAAGGAAAATAATGATTGGTTTGATATTCATGCCATTGTTTGGTTTGGGCCATACCGTATTCCTTTTATCCAGCTTAAAAATCATATCCTGAACCACAAAAAAGAGTTTACCCTGCCTTCGGGCGAAATAGCGGTAATACCCGAAAAATGGTTCTCACAATACGGTAACCTGCTGCATTTTTCAGAAGGTGGCAACGACCTTAAACTGCGCCGCCATCATATTGGCCTGGTAAATGACCTGGCCGAGGGCGAAATGGCCAACGTAACCATGACCCGCAAGCTGCAAAAACTTACCGACTTTGAAGAACTGGAAGAGGTGGATATGCCGCAAAACTTTGCAGGTAATTTAAGGCCATACCAAAAAGCAGGGTATAATTGGTTTCACTTTTTAAAAAGCTACCATTTTGGCGGTTGCCTGGCCGATGACATGGGTCTTGGTAAAACCATACAAACCCTTGCCCTGCTGCAAAAACATAAAGAAGATACCGAGGCCGAAGGCAGCAAAGCCACATCGTTGGTTATTATGCCTACCTCGCTGATCTATAACTGGCTCAACGAGGCCAAAAAGTTCGCGCCGCAGTTGAGGCTGATGGTGCATACCGGCACCATGCGTTACCGCTCGGCAGAAGTATTTGCCAATTACGATGTGGTAATTACCACCTATGGCATCAGCCGTATTGATATTGGCATGTTCAAGGAGTACTTTTTTGATTACGTGATACTGGACGAAAGTCAGAACATCAAAAACCCATCGTCAAAATCGTTTCAGTCGGTTAAGCAGTTAAAATCGCGCTTTAAATTGATATTGAGCGGTACCCCGGTAGAAAACTCAGTAAATGACCTGTGGACGCAGATGTCGTTCATTAACCCTGGATTATTGGGCGGGCAACAGTTTTTCCAGAACGAATTTGTAACGCCCATTGAGAAAAAGAAGGACGAAGATAAGGCCCGCAAATTACAGGCATTAATAAAACCCTTTGTTTTGCGCCGTACTAAAGAGCAGGTTGCTACCGAATTGCCGCCAAAAACCGAAAACCTCTTCTACTGCCAGATGAGTGAGGAGCAGGCTTCGGTATATGAAAAGGTAAAATCAGAATACCGTAATGAGCTATTGAAGAGCCTGGAGGATGGTACTTTCGCCAAAACACAGATTCAGGTATTGCAGGGACTTATCAAGCTGAGGCAGATCGCCAATCACCCAATCATGATTGATAAGGACTATGAGGGCGACAGCGGCAAATTTGAAAACGTGGTACACACCCTGGCCAACGTACTTGATGGCGGCCATAAGGTGCTGATATTTTCGCAGTTTGTAAAGCAACTGAGCATTTACCGCGATTACTTTGACAATGAGGGTGTACCATACGTATACCTTGATGGAAGCACCCAAAACCGCGGCGATGTGGTAAAGCAATTTCAGGAAGATGAAAAAACACGGGTATTTCTCATCTCTATAAAAGCAGGCGGTGTAGGCCTTAACCTTACCGAAGCCGATTACGTGTTTATCCTCGACCCATGGTGGAACCCAGCCGTTGAGCAGCAAGCCATTGACCGTACTCACCGCATCGGCCAAACCAAAAATGTGTTTATCTATAAATTCATCACTAAAGATACGGTTGAGGAAAAGATACTGGCCCTGCAGCAACGCAAACTCAGCCTGAGTCGTGCCCTCATTACTACCGAAGAAAGTTTCATTAAGTCGCTTACGGCTGATGATATTAAGGAGATATTAGGGTAAATTCCCTAACTCATGCGATCATCGCTTGCTCAGCATGGCAGTTATAAATATTCTTCCAAAGCCACCCTCAATAACCCGATCAATTCCGGATCATTGAACTGATAATTATCTTCAATATCCAATACGATCAATTGCTTGTCGGCCATGTCAAAACGCTGGCTAAGCAGTTGTTTATGCTTACGCTCCATTACAAATACAACGTCAGCCCGGTCAATTATTTTTTGATTTACGCGGATACGGGCCTTATCGCTGGTACCTGCAGAAGATGCGGTATGTACAGGATAGTTTCTAAATAAAAGCTCTGCAGTTGGGCTTCGCCATTGGTTTTTGCTGCAGATGAAAAGGAAGGTTGCCAAATAAATACCGTTAAAATTTACAGCCCATTCTTTGGCACCCAGGCCTGGCTTTTGATGAGCCATTTTTCGCCTACCATGCGCAGTACAAAGGAAAATGCGCCTTCTTCTTCAAAAGGCTCACCATTAATGGTGCCGGTATATTCTACGGGTACAACAAGGTAGGCTATCTCTTCAGTTTGCTGAAATATCTTGATCCGCCTAACATTCACTTTGAAATCTCTTATTTTGAAATCCTTAACAGCCTTTTCTACCGAATTTACCCATTGTACCCCGGCAAGTTGTCCGTTCCATGAAAAAGGTTGCTGCTCATCGCTTACAACAGCATTGGGTGTGTACATATCAGATACCTTTTCAATTTTAAATGTATAAGATGCCTTCAGTACCGTATTTACCACATCCAAAACCTCAGGCTTAATTGCTTTTAACACCTTAACGGTATCAATACCTATTGCGTTGGCGGCATATGTCCGTGGTGCTATCATTAAGGTTATGAACAGTGCCACAAACAATACAGCTAATCTATTTTTTTTCATGGGTACACCAGTTAATAAGGTTTTGCTATTTGCTATTCATATAATCCAAAGTTAAGTTACAAAGCGCTTTAACACCTAATGCAAATCCACTTTCGTCAATATAAAAATCGGGGGTATGGTGTGATGGCGCTTTCAGCGGATCCTGGCCCACGGGCATTCCGCCTAAAAAGAAGAATAAACCAGGCACCTTTTCCTGGTAAAAACTAAAATCCTCCGCTCCGGTTACAGGCGGGCGCAGCAATACATTTTTTGTACCGGCAGTACGCTGTAAACTCGACAGCATTTTTTGCGTCAGATCCGGATCATTATAGGTAACAGGGTAATGCGTGCTGTATGGAATGGTTACTTCGGCGGTGGCTCCCTGTGCCTCGGCGGTTTTGGTAGCTATTTGCTTAACCCGTTCAACCAGCATCTTCTCGTCGGCAGCCGTGAAGGAACGCAGCGTACCCAGCATCTCAACCGATTCGGGTATAATATTTGACCTGTTGCCCCCTTTGATGGCACCAACGGTAACTACCGCGGGGTTTTCTGTTACATTTATATTACGGCTCACAATAGTTTGCAAACCATTAATGATCTGCGCCGAAACAACAATAGGATCAACGCTCGACCATGGGTAGGCCCCATGTGCCGATTTCCCCTTTACAATGATCTGCATATCGTTAACACCGGCCATAGTACCCCCCGGGCGATAGGTGATCTTGCCAACCTCTGTTTGTGAATTAATATGCAGGCCGAATATTACATCAACCTTTGGGTTTTCAAGTACACCTTGTTTAACCATTTCCTCGGCGCCTCCGGTTTGCCCGTGTTCTACACCTTCCTCGGCCGGCTGAAAAATAAATTTAACGGTACCATGCAGTTCGCTTTTCATGGACGAGAGTATTTGCGCAACACCCATTAAAATAGCCATGTGCGAATCGTGCCCGCAGGCGTGCATGGCGCCAACTTCCTGTCCGTTATAAGTAGTTTTTACTTTTGATGCAAAGGGTACGGGCGTACGTTCAATTACTGGTAAACCATCCATGTCGGCACGCAAGGCAACTACGGGGCCGGGTTTACCGCCTTTTAAAATCCCTACAACTCCGGTAGTAGCAACCCCTGTTTTTACCTCAATCCCTAATGATTGCAGGTGTTTGGCAATAATGCCAGCAGTACGTACCTCATGATTTCCCAGTTCCGGATGCTCGTGAAAATCACGACGCCAGGCTACCACCTGATTTTGAAGCGCATCCGCTTTGGTGCTTATTTGTGTTTTTACCGCATCATTTTTTTGAGCCGATGCTGTAAGCGAAAACAAAGAAAAAATCAGGATGTATCTTTTTTTCATACCGGGTTTTGAAACAGTTAATATAAGAACAATACTTTAAAAAACTGTACCTCTGGATGATAAGATATTTGATACATTCCCTAAAACACAACAGGCCCGGTGAGTAACCGGGCCTGTTGTTATATGATGTTTTTGCTGGTTATTGGAAACCAAGCAGATCGATAGTAAAAACCAATACCGAATTTGCCGGAATTGCCGCACCCGGCGAACTAGGCCCGTAGCCTAAGGCTGACGGTATGATCAATAATATACGACCACCAACTTTAGAGTAGGGAATACCGATGCTCCAACCTTGTATAAGGCCACCAGCCAAAGAGGCCTTGGTAATGGTTCCTGAATCAAACGTAGTACCATTGAGCAGTTTACCGGTATAATTAGCTGTTATAACTGATTTTGAAGTAGGATTATTGCCTGTACCTGGTTTTATTATCTGGTAATACAAGCCTGATGGATCGCGTGTGGCATGAATGCTGGTATCGGCGGCTATGTACGCTTTAATAGCAGCTTCATCAACGGCTGCCTGTTTTACCGGATCAACACTTGTCGCTTCATTTTTTGAACAGGCGGATAAAATTAAAATAGGAGCGAATACTAATAGAAGAAGTTTTTTCATGTATTAATTTACTGTGTACTTATAACACCATACGTGCCAGTATCGTAAACGCTACAATCTGGAGATTAATATTCTTAAATGGTATTTTATTTAAAACTGATCAGGTTTATATCAAAAGCCAGTACAGCATCGCCGGGAATAGGGCCTGCGCCGCTCGGCCCGTAGGCCAACCCTGAGGGCACAAACAACAACATACTTCCACCCGCTTTTAAATGCGGCATACCTATTTGCCAGGCTTTGATCAGGCCTGATAGCGGGCTCGAAAAATCACTTCCCGAATCATAACGCCGACCACCAATAAGACTACAGGTATAGTTAACCATTACCACAGAATTTTCGGCAGGATAGGCACCTGTGCCCTGATCAGTTATCTGGTAATACAAACCAGAGGGATCTTTTACAGCCTTTATTTGCGGATTTGCTTTGAGGTATGCCACGATGATAGAATCATCCATTTTAGCTTGTTTAACCATCTGGACAGATGGCCCCGAGCAGGAGGTAAATACCATGATAAAGGCACTCAGTATTAATATGTATTTTGTCATTTGGTAATTAAATTAAAAGCCCCTTCCAAATATCTGCTTAAACCGGATATCTGAAAAGGGCTTTATTATTCACTGATTAAATTAAACTGTTGTTCTGATCTTTAATTCGGTCATCTGTGCATCGGCAATGGTTGATGGCGAATCGATCATCACGTCGCGGCCCGAGTTATTTTTAGGGAAGGCGATCACATCACGGATAGAATCCAGTCCGGCAAATATAGATACCAAACGATCAAACCCAAGAGCTAAGCCACCATGCGGAGGTGCGCCATATTCAAAGGCATCCATCAAAAAGCCAAATTGCTTTTGTGCTTCTTCCGGCGAAAACCCAAGGTGTTTAAACATTAACGATTGCATGGCCCTGTCGTGAATACGGATAGAACCACCGCCAACTTCAGTACCATTGATCACCAGGTCATAAGCATTGGCACGTACAGCTCCCGGATCGGTATCTAACAGATCGATATCCTCAGGCTTTGGTGAGGTGAACGGATGGTGCATAGCATGGTAACGACTGCTTTCTTCATCCCACTCCAGCAGCGGGAAATCAAGAACCCAAAGCGGCGCGAATTTGTTTTTATCGCGCAGGCCTAAGCGGCTGCCCATCTCTAAACGCAGTTCGTTCAGTTGCTTGCGTACCTTATCGGCAGGGCCGGCAAGTACCAGCATCAAATCGCCAATTTCGGCATTGAAAGCAGCTGCCCAGTTAGTTAGCTCGTCTTCGTTGTAAAACTTATCTACTGATGATTTTAATGTACCATCCTCGTTATAACGGCAATAGATCATACCGGTAACGCCAATTTGAGGTCGTTTTAACCACTCTGTAAGTTCATCAATTTGTTTACGGGTGTAGCTGGCGCAGCCTTTAGCGTTGATACCTACTACCAGTTCGGCGTTATCAAAAATGCCAAAGCCTTTGCCTTTTACAATATCATTCAGCTCAACAAACTCCATCCCGAAACGCACATCCGGTTTATCAGACCCATACAAACGCATGGCATCGGCATATTGCATACGCGGGAAGGTACCCAGGTCAATCCCTTTCACCGTGGTGAACAGATGACGGGTTAGTCCCTCAAAAATATTTAAAATGTCTTCCTGGGTAATAAAAGAAAGCTCACAATCTATCTGTGTAAACTCCGGCTGGCGGTCGGCACGCAAATCCTCATCCCTAAAACATTTCACGATCTGGAAATAACGATCAAAACCGCTTACCATCAGCAATTGCTTAAAGGTTTGGGGCGATTGCGGCAGGGCGTAAAATTCGCCCGGGTTCATGCGGCTTGGCACCACAAAGTCGCGCGCGCCTTCCGGTGTCGATTTGATCAGCACCGGGGTTTCTACCTCGATGAAATCAAGCCCATCTAAATATTTACGGATCTCCTGTGCCATTTTGTGGCGCAAAACCAGGTTGTTGCGTATTGGCGCACGGCGCAGATCCAGGTAACGGTATTTGGCTCTTAACTCTTCACCGCCATCGGTTTCGTCCTCAATCAAAAACGGAGGCAGTTTGGCAGCGTTTAATATTTCGATACCATCAACGGCAATTTCAATTTCGCCCGTTGGTATTTTCAAATTTTTGTTGGTACGTTCAAGCACGGTACCGCTAACTTTAATTACAAATTCACGTCCCAGCTCGCGGCTTGTATCGCGCAAAGCAGCATCAGTATCGGTGTTAAATACCAATTGGGTTAAACCATAACGGTCGCGTACATCAATAAATGTGGTACCGCCCAAATCGCGCGATTTTTGCACCCATCCGCACAAAGTAACCGACTGGCCTAAGTTGCTGATATTTAATTCGCCGCAAGTGTGAGTTCTAATCATAGCAATAGTTTTGTAAAAGTTTGCAAAAGTAAGTTTTTAGTTGGAAGTCCGAAAGACCAGAAGATCGAAAGTCCGGAAGTTTATCTGCTATCGGACTTCTTTCTTACTGACTTTCGGACTTTTTCCACTTTCGGACTAAAAAACTATCTTTGTGGCATAATTCTCAAGGGGTGCCTTGCTTTGGGTTCAAAACAATTTGTTTTACCAAACTGAAAGACAGGCTGAGATCAAACCCATGGTTTTGAAAGTCAAAATTCTAACGTCAAAATTCTAAAGTTGTCCGTCAACTTTAAACTTAAGACCCAGAACCCAAAACTTTTGAAACCTGCACCTGATCCGGGTAATGCCGGCGTAGGGAAGAGGTAACCAGGTTAAGTGTACTGCGCGTGAGCCCTGACGGGCAGATGGTTTAACTAATTTATTTTACTCACTATTTTGAAATCTTTATTCGCGGCCATCGCCGCCCTGCTGCTGCTACCTGCCATGGCATCGGCCCAGCTTTCTATCACCGGAAAAGTTACTAATGCTGCCGGCGAAACACTGCCCGGCACTACCGTTTCTATTACACCCAATGCATCAAATGCCATTGCCGATGTTACCGGTAAATATGTCTTTGCCGATCTGAAACCGGGCAATTATACCTTAAAAGCCAGCTATATTGGCTACCAGGCCATTACCAGAAACATAAATTTACGCGCCAGCCAGGTTGTTAATATCATCCTCACCAACGGTACACTCAGCGCCGAGGAAGTTACCATAAGCTCAACCCGCGCCAGTAAAAACTCGCCAACGGCTTACACTAACCTCAGCAAAAAAGACCTCGAAAAAAATAACTTCGGGCAGGATCTGCCTTATCTCCTAAACCAAACTCCATCTGTAGTAACCACTTCAGATGCAGGCGCAGGCATTGGTTATACCGGCATCCGCATACGTGGCTCTGATGCTACCCGTATCAACGTTACTATCAATGGCATCCCTTATAATGATTCGGAAAGCCAGGGTTCATACTTTGTCGATCTGCCCGATATTGCTTCATCTGTAGATAATATCCAGGTTCAGCGCGGTGTGGGTACCTCAACAAACGGAGCAGGAGCCTTTGGCGGCAGTATCAACATACAAACCACTACCCGCCGGGATACAGCTTATGCTGACATCAACACATCAGCAGGCTCTTATGGCTCCATTAAAAACACGGTGAGTGCAGGTACAGGCTTACTGGGAGGGCATTTTAGTTTGGATGGGCGTTTATCGCGCATTCACTCTAATGGATATATTGACCGGGCTTCATCAAACCTGAAATCGTTTTTTGTGAGCGGAGCATGGTATGGCAAAAACAGCACCTTGCGAGCCAACGTATTTTCGGGTTATGAAACTACTTACCAGGCCTGGAATGGTGTTGCTGATTATGTTATTGGCGATAATACCCGTGCAGATAACAGAACCTATAATGAACTTGGTTTGATGAGCAACGGTTCCTTCTACAAAAACCAGGTTGATCATTATATCCAGAATCATTACCAGTTATTGTATGATCAAAAACTATCCGATAAACTTTCTTTTAGCGGCGCCTTGCATTACACCAGGGGCAAAGGATATTATGAAGAGTATAGAAATGCCGACTCGCTGAGCAGCTACGGCATTGCCCCGGTTATAGTTGGTAATAATACCATCAGCGCTACCGACCTGGTACGCAGGCTGTGGCTGGATAATGACTTTTATGGCGTTACCTATGCCCTGAAATATCAGCCTCAAAGTAATTTGAACTTAAACCTGGGTGGTGCTTACAACCAATACTCAGGTGCCCATTTTGGCGATGTGATCAGCACACAGGAGAACATTGGCTTATCGCCAAACTATGAATACTATCGTGATAATGCTAAAAAGAATGATTTTAACATATATGCCCGTGCCGAGTGGCGCCTGAGCAAGGTACTGCTTTATGCCGATGTGCAGTACCGCCACATTTACTATTCGTTTTATGGCATTGACAAAAACCTGAACAATGCACAGCAAAACGCAGAGCTTAACTTTTTTAACCCTAAGGCCGGTATCACTTACCAGTTTAACGAGCATAACAATGTTTACGCATCCTTTGCGGTAGGTAATCACGAACCCAACCGCGACGACTATGTAGATTCGCCATCGCAAAACCGCCCAAAGTCTGAAAACCTGAAAGATTTTGAAGCGGGCTACCGCATTAGCAGTTCGGTATTTACCGGGGGTATCAACGGCTTTTACATGCTGTACAAAAACCAGCTGATATTAACCGGGGCGCTGAATGAGGTAGGCTCGCCTATCCGTACCAATGTAAAGGACAGCTACCGTGCCGGTGTGGAACTTGATGGCAAAGTAAAAATCACCAGTCAGCTAAACTGGGGTTTAACAGCTACCTGGAGTGCCAATAAAATTAAAAACTACCAGCAATTCTTTTCCAACTATGATGATGGCACTTTAGTGGGTGAGAGCTTTAAAAGTACGGATATTGCCTTTTCACCATCGTTCATCGGTTCAAGCGTAATTAGCTATAGCCCTGTTAAAGGCGGCGAGATAGCTTTTATCAGTAAGTACATCAGCAAGCAATACATTGATAATACCATGAACCGCAACCCCGAGGGTTTCGGCATAGCACCAGAAAATATTGATAACCCTTATGCTGTGAACCGTTACCTGAAAGGCTATTTTGTAAGCGATGTAAGGCTGAGGTATAACTTTAATGCGTGGTCAATAAAAAACATTGGGCTGGGGTTACAGGTTAACAACATCTTCAGTAAAAAATATGAGGCCAATGGTGCCACATATCCGGATATTGAGGGTGGCCATGTGGTAAACTACAACTACTTTTTCCCGCAGGCACCACGAAACTTTATGGCATCGCTTAATTTGAGTTTTTAATCGTTAGCGATTTACACTTTGAAATTGCATGCTATACAAAAGACTCACCCGGTCTATGCTTCGCTGGACCACCCTCTCTTCGCCTGCGGCGGAAAGAGGGTGAAAAAAATCGATAAAGCACAAAAGAAAAGATTCTTCACCCTCTTTGCGGCGAAGCTGGAGAGAGGGTCGACAAGCGTAGCGATGTCGGGGTGAGTCGACAAATAGCATATAGACACACACCTCTCAAGAGGGGATTTTAAATAACTATGCACAATCTTGTATCACTTTTCATTGAACAAATAAAGGAAACCACCTGGGTACAGTGGCTGGCTCTTATTTTAGGTGTTGCCGAGGTATTACTGGCCCGGGTAAACAATATATGGCTTTACCCTACCGGGATTTTGGGCACATCGATAGCTATTTATTTGCTGTTGGATGTTGGCTTATATGCCGAATCAATCTTAAACGGCTATTATGTGGTGATGAGTATTTATGGCTGGATATATTGGATAAAAAAGAAAAATGAGCCCCCGGTAAAAATTAGCTGGCAAACCAAAAACGAATGGATCATCAGCATTACCATATGCGTTGCAGGTTGGGTATTTTTTTATGTGCTGCTTAAAAATCTCCCGGCTAAGTATTTTACGCCGTCAAACGTGCCGGTTTGGGATGCCCTCATTTCATCAACAGCCTGGGCGGGGATGTGGCTTTTGGCCCGCCGTAAAATAGAAAACTGGGTGTTTTTAAACATATCAAACCTGTTTGCCATACCTATATTGTTTTACAAACACCTGCCTATGTTCGCCCTGCTTACCATATTTTTATTTATAGTAGCCGTTTTTGGTTATTTTGAATGGAGAAAAAAAGTAGTGAAGGTTGTACGTTATACGTAGTACGTGTTACGTTACCTTACTTACTTTTATTAATAAACGTAAAACTTACAACGTATTACCTATAACGTAAATGCATCCCTCAAACCACCTCAAACCCGAATGGGTTAAAACAATACGGGAAGCTGCTCCGCTGGCCGAGCGGGCAGGCATGCTTCAGCCCGACCAGATGCAACTGATATATGAACAAGGCTGGTTCAAGTTCCTGGTGCCTGACGTTTATTCGGGCCTGCAGCTTGCCTTGCCCGATATGGTGCGGCTTGAAGAAAGCCTGGCCTGGGCCAACGGCAGTTTGGGCTGGGTGGTAACACTTTGCAGTGGTGCAGGCTGGTTTGGAGGATTTTTTTCGCCGAAAATAGCAACCGAAATATTCAATGATCCTCATTTGTGCCTGGCTGGCAGCGGGGCATCAACCGGAACGGCAACCATTACTGATGGCGGCTACATTATCAACGGCCGTTGGAAATATGCCAGCGGCGTGCATCATGCTACGCACTTAACGGCTAACTGCGTCATCAAGAATGGAAACGAAACCGTTTTGGATGACGAGGGCAATCCGCTAATATTACCCTTTATTTTCAACCGTAAAGATGTAACCCTTTTATCTGCATGGAAATTCATTGGCATGATGGGTACAGGCAGCGATGCCTACGAGGTGCGTAACCTGTTTGTAGCAAACGAGCGCTGCTTTAAAATCGATCCCGATCATGCAGTAATAGATGCGCCTTTATACAAATATCCATTTTTACAACTGGCCGAGGCTACCCTGGCGGCCAATATATCGGGCCTCGCGGTACATTTTACCGATCTGTGTGTCCCGATATTTGCCGATAAAACAAAGGGAGATAAATTGAGTGAAACTCAAAAGGCTATCATGATCGGAAGCTTAGCTGACTTAACAGATAAACTCAATGCCGCACGCAACGAGTTTTACAAGGCTGTTGATGCCTCATGGCAAGGCGGTTCGGCAGACAACATAATCTCGTTTGATGAGGTGAGCAACACCAGCCGCAACCTTGCCAAAACAGCCCGCGAATGTGTAAATAAACTCTATCCATACTGTGGTTTGCAGGCTGCCAACCCCGATGCGGAGATAAACCAGGTATGGCGCGATCTGCATACTGCCAGCCAACATTCATTGCTTACTTTTAATTAAGCGGCATTTGTTGTAACAATAAGCTATTGTTAACATAAACTTTATATAGCAATTTAATTTCATTGCTGATATTTGGCCTTTTCAAATCATTAACTATGAAGTTTAAATATCTGTTGCTTATTTCCTTATCCGCTGCTACTTTTTCGGCATCGGCACAAAAAAAGAAAGCTTTATCAAATCAAACTAACCCTGCTTCGGCCGCGCTGCCCCGCCCTAAACTGGTGGTTGGCTTAGTGGTTGACCAAATGCGCTGGGATTATTTATACAGGTATTATGACCGTTACCAGTCTGGCGGGTTCAAACGTTTATTGAATGAAGGTTTCACTTGCGAAAACACCAACATTGATTATATACCTACCGTAACCGCCGCGGGGCATAGCTGCGTTTATACCGGCTCGGTACCTGCTATACACGGCATTGCCGGTAATGATTTTATAATACAGGCCACAGGCAAATCAATGTATTGTACTGACGACAGCACCGTTAGGGCTGTTGGCAGCACCTCAAAGGCTGGCCAAATGTCGCCACGCAATTTGCTGGTTACTACCGTTACCGATGAGTTAAGACTGGCTACCAACTTCCGCTCAAAAGTGATTGGTATCGCTTTGAAAGACAGAGGCGGCATTTTACCGGCCGGCCACACCGCCAATGCAGCCTATTGGTTTGATGATGCTACCGGCAGCTGGATCAGCAGCACTTATTACATGACCGATCTGCCTGCCTGGGTTAAAAAGTTTAATGATCAAAAAGAGCCTGAAAAATTCCTGAAACAAGATTGGAACCCGCTATACCCTGTAAGCACCTACTTGCAAAGCGCGCCTGATAACAGCGCCAGATATGAAGGTAAATTTGCGGGTGCTACGGCACCAACCCTGCCGGTTAAAACTTCCGAGCTATACAATGGCAAAATGGGCATGATTCGCTCAACACCTTTTGGCAACACCATGACGCTTGATTTGGCCCGTGCAGCTGTTGAGGGTGAGCAATTAGGCAAAAACACCGTTACCGACTTTTTAGCGGTAAGCCTTTCATCAACAGATTATGTGGGTCATCAATATGGACCAAATTCTGTTGAGGCAGAGGATACTTATTTAAGGCTTGATAAAGACCTGGCTTCGTTTTTCAGCTACCTTGATGCAACTGTAGGTAAAGGTAATTATTCAGTTTTCATTACTGCCGATCATGGTGCTGCGCATAACGCTACTTTCCTGGCAGATCATAACATACCTGCCGGTACCTGGAACGATGCAGCTACCAGAACCGATATGAATAAACTATTGGAAGATAAATACAAAGTAAAAAATCTGGTGATCAGCATGGATAATTACCAGGTTAACTTTGATAATACAGCCATAAAAAAAGAAGGCCTAAATGAGGGTGCGATAAAATCAGACTGTATCCAGTATCTGCAAAAACAACCTCAAATTGCTTTTGCTGTTGATATGCAAAAAGCGCAAACAGCTAACCTGCCTGAAGAATTGCGCAGCCGTATCATCAATGGCTATAATGTTGAGCATAGCGGCGTTATTCAGATCATCTTAAAACCCGGCATTTACTCGAGCCATGGTACTACAGGGACTACCCATGGTACCTGGAACCCTTATGATACGCATATCCCGTTGGTATTTATGGGTTGGGGCATTAAACACGGCAGCCTTACCCGCCAAACACATATGACTGATATTGCACCAACCGTAGCATCGCTTTTGCATATACAAACGCCTAACGGCAACATAGGCAAAACTATCAGCGAAGCTTTGGTTCAGGAAAAATATTAAATAAGTCGGGGGAAAGTCCGGAAGTCAGTAAAGTCTGGAAGTTCGAAAGAAGTATAAGCAAAACAAACGCTTTACTTTCTGTACCTTTCAGATTATGTCTTTCGGACTTCCTGACTTTCCGACTAAATAACCATGAAAAAATATATCTCTAAATTTCATTACCTCACTCAGGATATAACCGGACGCAGCCATGTGCAACAGGTGCAAACCGCCTGCGAAGCAGGTGCCAACTGGATACAGTACCGCTGCATGAGCAAACCCGAGGATGAGCTGATTGATGAAATAAACGAGATAGCCGCAATCTGTGATGATTGGGGCGCTACCCTGATCATTACTAATCATTATGAACTGCTTGACCGCGTAGACGCGCAGGGTGTACACATCGAAGATTTCGATGCGGATCTGGTGACCATCCGTAAGGTCATAGGTGAGGATAAAACCCTCGGCGCATCGGCCACTAACCCCGATGATCTGTTAATAATACAAAGCCTCGGCGTAGTCGACTATTGTGGCTATGGCCCTTTTGCCCATACCGATACTAAACCCAATGATTATACCCTGCTCGGGTTTGAAGGTTATCGCAAATTGGAAAAACTGCCCCTTGATATCCCCGTTATAGCCGTTGGCGGCATCCAGCTGCAGGATGTGGAATTACTGTTAAAAACCGGTGTTTATGGTATAGCAGTATCAGGAGCTATAAACCTTTCACCTGATCCGGCAGCAGCCGTAAAAGCCTTTTATAGAAAGGTGTATTAGCGTACAGCAGCTAATACTTAATTTTTCATCAATTATTCATTAAATCTCCCTACTTTTAACAATGTCTTCGCACCACATTGTACGTGAAAAGCAAGAACCTGCATTATTGGTTCTTGGGGTTGATAATTTTCCGGAAGAGCTGCTGGGTCAATTGCTGGAATGGAGCCCCACCGTGATCACTACCCCTCAAACAGCCGAACAACTGGACACCTTCGGGATAAAGGTTGACTGGGTGATCGCTAACGAATACAATGGGTTATTACAATCAGACACCAAATTGCTGCCCCAGGGAGATGACACACCTGCGGGTGCGGCTTTAAAATATTTAATAGCACACAACTATCCGGCGGTAAACATCGTAACTGATGTATTGGTTCTGGATGATTTTGAGGAATATGCGGGCAAAATTAACGTGGTAATATTCAACCAAAATCAAAGAATTTATACGGTAAGTTCAGGTTTCAGTAAATGGGAACCCGCAGGCGAAACAATAAGGTTATTATTTAGCCCCAAAACATTAACTTACACCGGGTTACAGCAAACAGGGCCAACCGATTTTAAAACCATGCAAGATGGCTTTTTTAGCCTGCAATTTGAGCAGCCATTTTTATTTATTGCTGAAGATCTGGATAGGATATAAAGCTTGTTTTGGCAGTAAAAATTTAATTGGTGTGCTTTTTGTTAAAAATAATTAAATAAGCATTAAACCGTTTAAACATTTATCAGTCTATATATTGTAAATCAGCAAAAAATGCCTGCTGATCAGTTAAAATTTTTCATCATGAAACGGATATATAAGAATTTATTTTCAATCGCATTAGGTAGCCTTTTGAGTTTGTCTTTAGCCTTTACCGCCAACGCACAGCACAGAGGCGGCGGAGGGGGTGGTGGTGGCAGCACTGGCGGTGGTGGTGGCGGCGGTGGTTCAAGATCATCCGGCGGCGGTGGTGGCGGTAGCTTCTCAAGGCCTTCCGGCAGTTCTTTTTCACGTCCGTCATATAATGGTGGTGGTGCACAACGTTCAGCAATAGCTACTCCGCAACGCAGTTACGGAAGCAGTATGCGTAGCAATGTAACAGCGGCTCCGCAACGTACAACCGGTTTTGCCCAAAGGCAAACTGTAGGTGTTGCTCCGGGTGGCAACCGTGTAGCTGCCGGAACAGGTGCCCGTACTTATAATGGTACCCGTGGTTATGCCAGTGTTGACAGGCGTGCTTACAGTGGTGGCCGTGCCGCATACGGAAACTATGGCTACGGCCGCAGGGTTTATTCAGGTGGTGGTTATGGTGGTCGTTACGGTGGCCGTGGCGGTTATTTTGGCAGCCATTACTACTATCCATACCGTAACTATTATAACTCATATTACCTGCCAAGGCTTGGTTTCAGCATAGGATTTTTACCTTACGGTTATTACCCATTTTTCTGGGGCGATTACCAATATTACTATAGCGATGGTTTATATTACCGTCAATACAATGATCAATATACCGTTGTTGAACCACCGGTAGGCGCCGAGATCAAAAAATTACCATCAGACGCGCAATCTATCATGATCAACGGCGAGCAGTATTATGAATCAAACGGTGTTTACTATCAGCCAATAACTAAAGATGATGGTACAGCAACCTACGTAATTGCTGGTAAAGATGGCGAGTTAAATACCGACAACGGTGGTAACGGCGATGTACAGCAAGCTCCTCAGATAGGTGATATTGTAGGCCAGTTACCTGAAGATAGCCGTAAAATAAAGATCAATGGCGAAAAGCTATATGTATCTCCGGATGGTTACTACTACCAGGAAACATCAGACAATAATGGCAATAAGGCCTATAAAATTATAGGTACTCCATCTGATGATCCGGGTGACCAGGGCCAACAATAAGACTCATAAAATTTAAATAAAACAGGCTGCTTCTTTACAGAGGCAGCCTGTTTTGTTATAGCCAAACAAGAATTTATTTACCTAAAGTTATAAAAGTATTGAAGCCGGTGTTGGCAAATAGGTGATTTTACCCCTATATTGGCGGCCGATGAAGTATATAACTGGTCTACTTTTTTCCGTACTCCTGCATATATCATTGAATACCAATGCAGCAATACTTACCAACGATCTTAAATTATTTAAGGCCAATAATACATATATACAATATGTTGGCCGTATCGACTTTTCAAACCCGCTGAAACCCCGAATGTGGTCGCCGGGTGTTTATATCAGGGCACGCTTTAAAGGCAAAAAATGTGAATTGATTATCAACGATGAGGTATTGTATGGCAAAAATCACAATTATCTCGAGATAGCTGTTGATAACAATACCCCTTACCGGGTACAAACTACCGGGAAAACCAACGCAATAACCGTTGCCGAAGGCCTTGCCGATGGGGAGCATACTATAGTGATCTGTAAGAATACAGAATCGAACATTGGTTATATAGATTTTGTAGGCATCCGTTGCCGTGAACTTTTACCGTCGCTGCCGCAGCCAACCCGTAAAATTGAATACATTGGCGACTCCATGACCAGCGGGGCCGGCATGGATCAATCTATCATGCCCTGCGGTAAGGGCGAATGGTATGATCAGCATAATGCCTATATGAGCTATGGCCCGCGTACATCACGCAACCTGAATGCGCAGTGGCAGCTTACGGCGGTTTCGGGCATAGGCTTGGTGCATAGTTGCTGTAATATGGATGTTGAAATGCCCCGGGTGTTTGATAAGATTTATCTTCGTAATGATTCGTTAAG
The DNA here is from genome assembly GCF_030409325.1 of Mucilaginibacter aquaedulcis. Lineage (GTDB taxonomy): Bacteria > Bacteroidota > Bacteroidia > Sphingobacteriales > Sphingobacteriaceae > Mucilaginibacter > Mucilaginibacter aquaedulcis. The sequence continues at coordinate 831,695 of NZ_JAUFPR010000004.1, read as the reverse complement.
CTGGGATTTTAAACGTTACCAGCCCGATGTGGTTACTGTATGCCTTGGTCAAAATGATGGCATACAGGATTCTACCCTTTATTGCGATGTTTACACTAAGTTCCTTAAAACAATACGGCAAAAGTATCCCGCGGCGGATATCGTTTGCTTGAGCAGCCCAATGGCCGATGAAAAACTATCAACAGTGCTGCAGCGTTACATAACCGCCATTACCGCCGATGCTAATAGCAATGGCGACAAAAAGGTTTTCAAATATTTTTTCTCCCGGAGATATTACCAGGGCTGCGGAGGCCACCCTGACATGAAAGAACATGAGTTTATAGCTGATGAACTAACCGCTTATCTTAAACAATTGAAAGACTGGTAGAAATATTGTTGTCATCGGGGGAACGAATAATCTATTCGTGAATTTGCACATCTTACAATAGATGCTTCACGTCGTTCAGCATCACAAACTTATTTTAGCTATTAAACACTTACGAAGTTTTAAAAACTTCGTAAGTGTTTAAGGGTAGTCTTCTGAATCTACTCGTAACTATGCCGCTCAAAATCATAATTAGATTGTGAGGTGATGATCTTTTTGCGCCGCTGAACGTCGGTATCCAGGTTATGATCATAAATATTATCAGTAACAGCTATATCCCGGTCTTTATCTTTCTCGGCAAAGTAAATATTCGCTTCGGCAGTTTTTGCAATGGCCACATCATAAGGCCCTTTAGGCGACATCAGCTTTACAAAAACCGGCAAACACTCAAATAAAATGAACAGATACCCAATAAACGAAATAGCCAGGTAAGTATCCAGATCGCGTGAGCCGTTTTCATTGTAGGTAAGCTGTCCCAGCGCCCAGTTCCTGTCGCTGAAACCGGCAATATTGGTGAGGCTATCCAACTGATGTTCAGAAAAAAGCCGTGTACTGTTCAAGCCTTCATAATCTTTCCGGGCGGCAAGGTAATCATCCATTTGCCCTAGGTTTTGAGTAACCTCTTTCAGCCGGCTTTCCTTTTCTTCCAGTACCTGCTGCTTTTGCTTGGCATACGTTCCGTAACCGGTTATACCTGAAGTTTGATTGGTTTTATCGCCAAAAACTTCCTGATTAAGTTGAAAGCGTGAGCGGTTGATGTCTTTCTCCAACGAATCCTTTTCCTTTTTCAGATCTCCGTTTTTACCCATCTCCATAGCATACTTTTGCTGATAGGTTTTTTCAAGGGTATCAATTTTACGGTGCTGCCCTTTCAGATAAGCCGTTTTTAGCTTCTGGCGTATCTCTTTATCAAATATCTTGAGTTCAAGAGGCCGCGAAATAACCACACCTATCATAATAGCCAGCAAAATACGCGGCGAAGCCTGCAATATTTGCTGATTAGTAGTACCATCCTTATTTATACTTGATACAATATAGCGGTCCATGTTAAAAATGGCTGTGCCCCAAAGTATCCCGAATAAAATAGCAAAGCCTACGGCAAAGGCATCGCCGTTAAAAACAAAGTACATGGCATACCCGCCAGAGAGCGAGGCAAACAAGGCTGTAAAAAATATGGTTGCGCCAATGCCTACATATTTATTGTGTTCTATCGGGTATTTTTTAAGGGTATCAATGTGCGCTCCTGAACAGAACCAGAAAAAGCGTGTAACTTTTTTCATTTATGTGTTATATTTTTAGTTTCCGATGGGGTAATTTGTATGCTAAACAATTCACTTACCATCGTTATTTTATAGCTAATGCCGCTTTAAAGGCAATAGGCGTGCAAAATTATATATAAAACGCACTTACACACCTATTGTTACAAAAATCGGGCTTAATTATTTGATGCAGAAAAAAGCTACCTTTGGATTATAATTTATTTGACATGAACGAGATAACCGTACAGGAACTAAAAGAAAAACTGGATAAAGGTGAAGATTTTCAGCTTATTGATGTTAGGGAAGATTTTGAGTATGAAACCTCTAATTTGGGTGGCCAATTAATACCGCTCGGCGGCATTTTAATTGAAGCCGATAAAATAAGTAAAGATAAACCGGTTGTGGTAATGTGCCGCAGCGGAAAACGCAGTGCAGCTGCCATTATGCAGTTACAGCAATTAGGCTACAGCAACCTTTATAACCTACAAGGTGGTATTTTGGCATGGGCATCAGAAATTGACCCTACACTTAACGTATATTAATATGGGTTTTAAGTTAGTGCTAAATGTATTGTATACAGTAGGCATCGTGTTATGCCTTTTTGTTGCATACCAGGCTAATTCAAGCAAGAACTTTACATTACTGGGTGCTGCTATATTAATTGCAGGCGTTGTAATTGTATTAAAAATAAGGCTGCTTAAAGAAGTTAAGAATTCTCAATTAAAAAAGTAGTTACCCGCCCGGGTGTTCAGGATATTTTCAGGGATGGTGTGCAGACCCTTATTGGCAGGATATAGATACCTGTTGAAAATGGTTTACACATCCTACCTTAATATAAGGTGCGGGTAACCTCGCTCCAGCATTTATGCTAAACTATCTGTAATACCCTTCCGCCTCAAAAGCGCAATTATTTTATCACCAGATTCATCAATGTCATTTGTTTCGGTATCAATGGTCAATGCGGGGTTTTGAGGACACTCATATGGAGAGGTTATACCTGTAAAATCGGGAATATCATTATTCAAGGCTTTTTTATACAAGCCTTTCGGATCCCTTCTAATACATTCTTCAACGCGGCATTTTACATAGATCTCCAAAAACCTCTCTTCCGGGAACATTTCTTTTACGACACTCCTATCGGTTTCAAAAGGCGATATAAAAGAGCATAGCACAATCGACCCTGATTGATAAAAGAGATGAGCCACCTCACCTGCTCTTCTGATATTTTCCCAACGATGTTCACGGGAAAAGGAAAGATCACGGTTTAACCCAAGCCTGAGGTTATCGCCATCAAGCACAAACACCTGGCAGTTGTGTTGAAACAACTTTGAACATACATTTGCAGCAACAGCCGATTTGCCCGAGCCGCTTAAGCCCGTGAGCCAAACCACGGCTGCCTTGTGCCTGTTTTTTTGCTCAATGTTATTAAGGCAAATTATGTTTTCAACAGGGGTTATGTTTTTGTGGATCATTGTCAGGCGCTGTCTGGTAATAAATTTACCTTTTATCCTTCAGCGAAGCACAATGAGCCTACCCTTAAAAGCAATCAACATAGTTTAATCAGGCTATTTGATCATTATTCCGGCATCCTTAAAGCCATCCAGATCTGCCAGAGAAGGATCTTTTTCGGTGATCAACGCGTCAATGGCATTTGCCGCGCAAACATAATAGGGGTCAGAAACACCAATTTTATCATAGGTGGATAGCGCGATGACATACTTTGATGTTTCGATCATGGCCCTATCAACCAGGCTTTCTTCATAAGTAAAACCTGTTATCCCAACCTTTAAATCAATACTGCAAATTCCCAGCAGGCATACATCGGCCCTGAAATTTCTGATGGCCTCGATGGTTTCATATCCAATAGTTGAAAAAGCAGGCTTATTAAGTTGACCGCCTATAAAAAACACATTAACATTAGGATAATCTTCCAAAATTGATACCACAGGGAAGCTATTGGTAATCACGGTTAAGGATATATCTTTAGGTAATGCAGAAATTACAGCGGTAGTGGTAGTTCCGGCATTAACCAGTAAAACAAGTCCAGGCTTAATAAACTCCAGCGCCTTTTGAGCAATCACCTTTTTTTGCTGGGTATCAATATGCTGACGTTCCTTAAAGTGGGGGTGTACCGGCGAACCAACAATTGCCCCACCGCGCACAGCTTTTAACAATCCTTTATCTGATAGCTCCTTAATATCGCGCCTCACCGTATCGGTTGATACATTAAGCAATTGGCTCAGATCATCAAGAATCACTTTATTGTCTTTGGCAACCTGTTCAACTATTTTTTGAAGTCGTTCCGCTTTAAGCATCAACAAATATAGGTATAAGAAGAAATTAAACATTGCAAAAATTTGCAATTAATTAACATTAAAATTGCAAATTATAGAAAATAATTGCATAATATTGCATCATGAAAACTTTAAAAAGGATAGCCGTTGATATGGATGGTGTTTTGGCCGATACCGATACACACTTTTTAGCCTGGTATTATAATGTTTACGGAGTACAAATTCCGTACGAACAGATATTGGGAAAACCCGAAGGCGAAGGCTTTCCTGAAAAGGATGCTTGCCGCAAGTTCGCTTTTACCCCGGGGTTCTTTCGCACCCTGCCGGTAATGCCCGGTGCCGTGGAGGCCATAACTGAGCTGATGAAAGATTTTGAAATTTATATTGTATCGGCAGCTATGGAATTTCCGCAATCGCTTCCCGAAAAGTATGAATGGCTAAAAGAACATTTCCCTTTTATTCCCTGGACCCATATTGTTTTCTGCGGAGATAAAAGCCTGATTAATACCGATTACATGATAGATGATCACCCTAAAAATCTGGATAAGTTTAAAGGCACAACCATCATGTTCAATGCCGCACATAATACCAATATTGATCATCATCAACGGGTTAACTCATGGACAGAGGTTTTGGCCCTTTTAAAAAGTGAAAAAAGCTTAGTGACCGAACAATAAACATCACCCTATATCACCCTTAACAAGAAAGCCGCCTTAAACTAAAGCGGCTTTCTCGTTTTTATATTACTATGCTTATTCGGCATCATAAATTACAACCTTCTCAAACAATGGGCGAAACTCATCTAAGAAAGCCTCATGCACGTCGTGAACCTGGTATACATCATGCCCGGCCATATCCTCAAAAAACAACACCAGGCTAAAGGTATAGGTAGTGTCAACAACAGTACGCTCAATAGCGGCTGGTGTACCAATATGAATTGTTTTAATAGTTTCAATATGCTCTAAACTTTGCAGGCCTTTACGGAAAGCTATTTTTTGATCGTCGGTAGTGTCGGCTTTTAGCCAGAATAAAACGTGATGTGCTATCATTTTGTATTTTTTCCAAATGTAATAAATAGCCGTTTTGATCAAGGTTGAATTTTTCAAATTCTCCGGAGGTGCATTATTTAACTTTGATTTAAGCCAAAATGAATATAAATAACGCAATTTTACAGCCACATTCTATTTTATGCAAAGAAGATCGGTACTTAAAAACATCGGTGGATTACTGTTAGTCCCCTCCATAACATTAGCCAGCACATCTACAAAAAAGCAACCGGTATTACGTGTTGCCCACTTAACTGATATACACCTTAAAAACAAGTTTGATGCACCAGCCCGGTTTGTAAAATGCCTGCACCACATGCAGCAGCAAAGCCCAAAGGTTGATCTTGTACTAAACGGCGGCGACATTGTATTTGATATGAATAAAGAAAATATCAGTACTATTAATGACCAGTGGCAGCTTTCCAAATCAATCATGAAAGCTGAGTGCAGCATACCCGTACGTTATTGCCTTGGAAATCATGACATCTGGTGGAACGAGGACGACAAGGGACAGGCCATCTATGGAAAAAAATATGCCATGGATCAGTTAGGTCTGGTTAAACCATACTATAGTTTTGTTCAAAACGGTTGGAAATTTATCATCCTGGATAGTGTTCACCTTGATATTGATAACACCTGGTACATTGGCAAACTGGGCGACGAACAGTTTAGCTGGCTTGAACAAGAGCTTAAAGCCACAGCCCCAACTATGCCGGTATTGGTTTTAACTCATATTCCTGTTTTAACGGCCACCAACCTTATTGAGGAAAATACAGTAAATAAATGGGTAATGCTTGGTGGTGATATGCATACCGATAATGCCAAAATAATAAACCTGTTTTACCAACACCCGAATGTTAAGCTTTGCCTGAGCGGTCATATTCACCTGCGCGAAAAACTGATCTATAACAACGTTACCTATATATGCAATGGCGCGGTTAGTGGTGCCTGGTGGGAGGGCAACAGAAGGGAAACTGCTCCTGGCTATGGTGTGCTTGACCTTTATGCCGATGGAAGCTTTACGGAAGAATACATTAATTATTGATCAACAGCCCCTGGCTATCCGTCGCAACTAATAAGCCATTGGTTGCCGAATTTATCGGTTAGGTCGCCGAATATGGCTCCCCAAAAAGTAGTATTTAAAGGATGGGTAGCATCTCCGCCAACCGATAAACGGTTGTAATAATCATAAGCTTCGGTTTCGCTGTTGCAGTTCAGGAGCAGTGAAACCGAATTGCCTTTTATTAAACCAGCCTCGGGCACCATATCAGAGGCAGTAAGCACCAGGTCGTTTTTAATTAGTGTGGAATGCAAAACACATTGCTTCATGCAGGGCGGCATTGGTTCGGCAAGGGGCAGTTCACCTACTGTTTGAACAACAAGCTCTCCGCCAAGGCACTCCTGGTAAAAGGTCATCGCTTCCAGGCAATTTCCGTTAAAGGTTAGGTATGATTGAATATTAGCCATTGCATTGCGTCTTTTTCAGCTATAGTTTACCGATAAAACAAAAATCGGTACTGCAAAGCAAAATAATGGGGGCGTAATACGACAATTGAGAGGACAATTACGACAAAATCATTATCCCCGGTTAAATACGATCTCCGTTTACCGGCAGGCTGAAATAAAAGGTTGAGCCCTTATCCACTTCGCTATTCACCCAAACTTTTCCCTCATGGCTTTCAATAATTTCGCGGCATAAAAACAAACCCAAACCATAACCCTTGGTACGGATCTGGTTTTCCTGCTCAACACGGCAATATTTATTAAATAAAAGCTTTTGCCCTTCCGCTTCAATACCGCACCCCTTATCTTTTACTGATACAATGACATCAGTTCCGGATTTTTTACAGGCTATCTGTATATGACTTTTTGAAGATGAGAACTTAACCGCATTGGTTATATAGTTTGTTAATACCTGAACAACCTTATCCTGATCGGCACAAACATAAATTGATTCAGTCAAATTGAACTTAAACACGCGCTCAGGATACAGACAAGCCATATCCGACATTACATTCATGACCAACTCAGTTAAATCAAAATAGGATTTATTTAAAGCTAAACGATTATTTTGCACTTGCGATAGGGTTAAAAAGTTATCAATAAGCCCAGCCATGAATACCATTTGCTGGTCGGCCTGGGTCATTTTACCTTCTATAACAGTATTATTTTCGGTTTTTGCCAGTCGCCCGGCATTTTGAATATATATTTTGGCAACACTCAAGGGTGTTCTGAGTTCATGACTTAAAAAGGCCATCAGATCCCTTTTTAAATCTTCTTCTTTTTTTAAGGATGTAATATCAGTAATGGTGCCCATCATTTTCATGGCAATGCCGTCATTACAATAAAGCTTCCCTGTTATTTTAACCCATTTACACTGGTTATCCGTCCTGTTACTAATCTGCAGCTGGGCTTCAAACTCCCGGTTGTTTTTGCAGGCAGTTGTAGCGGTGTTTAAAATATCCTCCTGCTTCCACTCAACCAGTTTACGCATCAATGCACTTAAACTGAATGTTATACTGCCCTTTAGCTCCAGGAACCGACTGGCCACCGGATCAAGGTGGAATTTTTTAGTGTATACACTGTAGCTCCACATGCCTATTCCGGCTGTGGTCAAAACATTGGTTATGGCAGTTTCTCTTGTGAGTGAACGCTCAGAAATATTAACCAGAAAGGCATACGGATTAAGTACTTCTCCCGGAAATGGCTTTTGCAAATCGCTCCCACCAAAGGGTGCCTGCTGCCCAAAAGCCTGAGAATGGAATTTTTCCTTTTTGTTAAGCTGGGGGTATTGGGTTAATGTTGCCATGGTTTTGATAGTTTGCTATTATAAAACTATCACAAGCGGACGCATATAGCACCCATTATTCGGTGAGTGGGCAAAAACTATCGTTGAACTGTTAAAATGCCTCTCCCAGCCCAAGGGTAATTGAATTATACCCTTTACTAAAGCCATAATCAATACCAATATTGGTGCCTGAGCCTTTATTGAACTTGATCCTTAAGCCGGTACCCGCCGCCGGATGCCAGGAGGTAAAAAGCGTTCCGGAACCGCTTACGGTATTGGCGTTGGCAAATACTACAAAGCCCAGCAAACCATTTGGAGTAATATCGCGTCTGTATTCACCCTCAAGATAAAATAACGAGCCGCCCCGGTAGCGGTTTTGATCCATACCCCTGCCCGAGCGGTTATAGGGATCCCAGCCAATACTTGGCAGATCAAGGTAGGGGGCATTGCTGCCCAAAACAGTCCAGTAATATGTCCATACCGCAAAGGTGTTTTGCTGGTTAGGTTTGGAGGGGTTTAGCGGAATGTATTTTCTCAGATCGATATACACAGAGTGCCAGCTGTTATCGCTCCCCAAAAAACCGGGATTTTCCCGGTAAACCAAACTGGCGTAGGCACCAGGCAGCGGGTTAATGGAGTTATTCCGGGTATCATATAAAACATTCATACTAATACCCGAAGAAACCGAGCTTCCGTTGGTACCATATTTATACCCTGTGTATTGTGTGAGGTTAATGTTTGGATCATCACTTTTAATACCCGAATGATAATCGAGATTATAACCCAAACCGGCAAAAAAGTAAGGCGTGATTTTTTTCAACGCGCTCTGATAAAACCTGATATACCGGTAATTTACAAGCGTTTTTTCATCAGTGCCATGACTGCTGCCCAAACCCCAGGTATATTGAGGATAAACCAGGAATCGAATATCGCCCTGTATATTCCAGGTATTATCAGGCAACCATACACTGGTACGCAGCGGCAAACCAAAACGACTGTGAAAATTCCAGTATGGCGCAAATGAGGCACTTGATAAATTGGTAGTGCTTGCAGGCCCCAAATATATACCCGCTGTAGTACTGGTAACTAATGCCCTACCATTTCCACCTGGTGCTGCACCGCTCACGGGCAAAATGGAAAAATATATTTTTTTCTGACCCTGGCTGCGCATTTTATTCGGTGCTATACGGAATACACCCTTAGCGACATCAATTAAATCGGTTTTGTTGGCGGTATCTTTAACGGCTGGCCCACTTTTAGGTATAGGTATAGGCGCTTGAGCAAACAGAGTAAAAGGTAACAGGCAAATAAGTAAGAGAAGATATTGGCGCATATTAATAACTTATTTCAGGGTTAAGCCTGCCTGAAATTTATAATGAACACTTCATTAAAACCGGCAAAGCGGGCAGTTATCACGCTGATAACTATACGTTATAACCAGCCACGTTGTATTTTGTTGGCAATCAAACTCCATTTTAACTTATAAACTATTTGTAGCCCGTTTAAAGCATCATTATTGACCCAATATCATTGAATTTTTCACATTAATTTCTTTTAAAAAATATTCATCGTGCGATACTACGATGAGTGTTCCTTGGTATTGATCAATTGCCGAAGTTAATATCTCAATATTTTGAATATCCAGGTTGTTGGTTGGCTCATCCAGCACAATAATGTCGGGCGCCTGGCTGCTTATGATTAATGAGCACAGCATTAACCGCATTTTTTCGCCACCACTTAGCGCCAAGCATAGCTTATCCCAGTATTCTTTGGTAAACAAAAACCGGTTTAAACGGATCTTGATATCATGCTCCTGCAATGCACCCGAGTTAAATTGCTGCGCCTGCTCGTAAACGCTCAGTTTATTATCAATCAATGAATAATCCTGATCAATATATATGGCTTTAACATCGGCCCGGTCAATTGTACCAAAGCGGGGCATAAGTTCACCCAATATCATTTTTATTAAGGTGGTTTTACCCGACCCATTTAACCCCTTTACGGCCAGGCGCTCGCCGCTTGTTATTTGGAAGCTCAAAGGCTGTTTCCAAAGCTGCTGGCCGCCGTATGCAAAATTTACATTTCTTGCCGTGACCAATATTTTCCCTTTATGAAGAGCAGAATTATCAAAGTCTATCTTCATCTTATCCACACCGGACAGTTCCTTACGCAGCTGGGTTAGTTCCTGCGAAATAGCACCAACCTTTTCGGCATGAACACCTTTCATGCGTGAAGTACTTTTTTCAGCACTATTTTTAAATGTTTTCATGGAAATGGTAGGCAACCCGGCCTTTTCCTGCTTTTTCTTGCCCCGGGCATCAAGCTTTTGCTGCCTTTCCAATGACTCCTTTTCAATTTCCTTAGCCTTGCGAAGTGCTTTTTCCTTGCTTTTCAGATCCTGGCCCAGGGCATCACTTTCTATCATTTTTTGTTCGGCATAAAACTCATAATTGCCGCCATAGGTACTTATACCATGATTGCTGAGTTCGCAAACGGTATCTAAAAGATTTAATAGGGTACGGTCATGGCTTACAAACAATAAAGTATTCGTGGTGTTGGTTATGTAATGGTATAACATGTTTCGGCCAAACTCATCCAAATGATTGCTTGGCTCATCCAACAAAACAATTTCAGGGCGATGGATACCGATGCCCGCCAAAAAGACTTTCGTTTTTTGTCCGCCGCTTAAGCTTTCCATTTTTTGCGAAAGCTCAAACTCATCCAGTTTCCAATACGCGAGTGCTTCCCGGCATCTTTCCTCAATGGCCCAGTCATCATCGAGCAAAGTCATGTTTTCTTCGGTTAGATGACCATTCAGAATTTCTTTTAGCGCGTTTAACTTGTGATTTATCCGCAGCGCCTCGGCAATGGTGTAATGATTGTACTGCCCAAAAATCTGTGGCACATAATACGGTATGGAACTGGTTTTAACCAATCCGCTGGTGGGTTGCAGTTCGCCTGCAAAAATTTTAAGCAAAGTTGATTTTCCTGAGCCATTATTGCCTATGAGTGCAACCTTATCTTGTTTATTGATGATCAGATCTATATCAGCAAACAATAGATCTCTGTTGGGATGTATATATGTAATGTCTTGAAGAATAAGCATAATTTCTTTCTTTAAAGAGTGAATAATTACAGCCTGCCTGTGTAAGGTGCTGCGTTATTTTCCTGAAAGAAATTATGATCACATATATGCGTACTTTTTGGTTATGTGCAATGATAAGAAAAAAACTTACCCCAAACAAAAAACACCTAACAAACCAATGAGGGGTTAGGATAGTTATCGCTTTGATCCTCGGCTGTATTATCTAAACATTGGAAGTCTTTTTCTACGAGTAAATAAAGTGCCCCGTCAGTTTCGTCAAACCCAACCCTTTCGGTTTTGGTCCAGTTGCTGGCTATTATTTCGGGTACAAAAACTACAATTTTATTATTCTCAAAACCTGCTGATAAACGATCTCCATCATACACTTGTAAAGCATAGGTTAACATAGTATGTCCAAAAGCAGTTTTTTCTTCCAGATAACCATTATTAAAAAAGCTTTCCACATCAGTTTTGCTCAAACGATAGCGCAACGAGTTCCCTTTGATCCTTATTTTCATAATTAATTAAGTTTTAATTTGACAATTGAGTCATTTATAAGCTTTTTAATAGGAATTTTTTAATAAAAATTTTCTTTTTATGTTTTTAAATCAATAAAAAACAACCAAAAGCCGCATTTAATTCAATTATAACAATTTTATTTTGCCCAAAAACAACACACATCATAAAAATATGCAAAAATTAAAGTATAAAACAATATAAATATTATTAAAATCATAAAAATTATCAAAAATCAAGATTTTAATTAACCAAAAACATCAAATTATTGATTTAAATAATTAATATTGTTACCATAATGCTTAACGGTCGCACTTTAATGCATTATAAAAACAGTTTTTGCTTTAACATTTAAAAAATCAGGATATGTTTCAACCAACCATAGTAGTTGTTGGCAATGGAATGGTGGGCTATAAGTTTTGTGAAAAGCTATTAGCCAAATCATCACATTTCAATATCATTGTTTTTGGGGAAGAAAACCGCATAGCGTATGACAGGGTTCACCTCAGCGAATATTTTAATGGAAAATCAGCAACTGAACTTTCATTATCTACCGCCTCCTGGTATACAGACAACAACATCAAGCTGCACCTGAATGACCCTGTACAGGAAATAAACCGCACCGAAAAAACAGTACACTCTTTAAAGGGACTAACCGTTAGGTACGATTACCTGATATTGGCTACCGGCTCATCTGCGTTTGTCCCTGACATTCCGGGGGTTGAAAAAGAGGGCGTTTTTGTTTACAGAACAATAGATGATCTTGACCTTATTAAAGCCTACGCAGCCAACGCCAAAGTAGGTGCCGTAATGGGAGGTGGCCTCTTGGGCCTGGAAGCCGCCAAAGCACTGATAGATCTGGGTATTGAAGAAACCCATGTGATTGAATTTGCACCAAGGCTAATGCCACGGCAAATTGATTCGGCGGGTAGCAGCATGCTGTTATCAAAATTAAAAAGCCTGGGCTTAAATATCCACCTTAATAAAAATACAGCTGCCTTTGTTGGTCAGCACAAAATAGAAGCACTTCAGTTTAATGATGATTCACGCCTGCCAATAGATATGATGGTGATATCGGCAGGTATTCGCCCGCGCGATGAGCTGGCAAAGTTGGCCGGTCTGCATGTTGGCACCCGTGGAGGTATCATTGTAAATGAAAAAATGCAAACAAGTGATGAGCACATTTTTGCCATTGGCGAATGTGCCCTTTACGAAGGTATGATATACGGTCTGGTTGCACCCGGCTATGAAATGGCCGATATTGTTGCCACCTACCTAACTGGCGGCGAAAAAGGCTTTTATGGTTATGACATGAGCACCAAACTTAAACTTATTGGTGTTGATGTAGCCAGCTTTGGCGATGCATTTATAACTGAGCCCGATTGCCGCACCATTATATTTGAAGATACCCACAAAGGCACATATAAACGCATCAACATTAGTAACGATGGCAAGTATTTATTGGGCGGCATTTTAATTGGCGATGCCGATGCCTACAACATGCTGCTGCAAACTGTAAATAATAAAATCGCATTGCCTCCAAACCCCGAAGACCTGATCTTAGGCTCACGTGGAGGAGAAGCTAATGAAGGCGCAGGTGTTATGAATCTGCCTGACGAAGCCCTGATCTGCTCGTGCGAGGCGATAACAAAATCAGATATCTGTTCGGCTGTTAATGAAGGAGCATGCAGTATTGATGAGATCAAGAAATGTACAAAAGCCGGCACTGGCTGCGGCGGATGCGTTCCGTTAGTAAAAGATCTCATAGCCGGAACCATGAAAGCCAACGGCCAATATGTTAAAAATGTTCTGTGCGAGCATTTTGACTACTCGCGCCAGGAGCTTTATGACCTTGTAAAAATAAACAAGGTTAAAAACTACGACCTGGTACTGGATCACTTTGGTAAAGGCGATGGCTGCGAAGTTTGCAAACCCGCGGTAGCCAGTATATTATCAAGCCTTTGGAATGATGTTATTGTAAAACAAGATACCATTCAGGATAGTAACGACAGGTACCTGGCCAATATACAAAAGGGCGGCACTTATTCGGTAGTACCACGTATACCCGGCGGCGAGATCACACCCGATAAATTGATTGTGATTGGCCAGGTTGCTAAAAAATATGGCCTGTATACCAAGATAACCGGTGGCCAGCGTATTGATATGTTTGGCGCTCACATTAATGACCTGCCCGAAATTTGGGAAGAACTCATAGATGCTGGTTTTGAAAGCGGCCATGCTTATGGTAAAGCACTCCGTACCGTAAAAAGCTGTGTGGGTAGCACCTGGTGCCGCTTCGGCTTACATGACAGTGTATCCTTTGCCATTGAAATTGAAGACAGATATAAGGGCATACGTGCCCCGCATAAACTCAAGGGTGGCGTAAGCGGTTGTATCAGGGAATGCGCTGAGGCTCAGTCAAAAGACTTTGGCATCATAGCTACCGAAAAAGGCTGGAACCTATATGTGTGCGGCAATGGTGGCTCTAAACCACAGCATGCCCAGCTACTGGCAACCGATGTTGACAGCGCTACCTGCATCAAATACATTGACAGGTTTCTGATGTTTTACATTAAAACTGCCGATCCGCTTACCCGTACCGCCACATGGCTAAACAAAATGGACGGCGGTATGAGCTACCTGAAAAACGTGGTTGTTAACGACAGCCTGGGTATTGCCGAAAAGCTGGATGAAGAAATGCAGCAACTGGTGGATACGTACCACTGTGAATGGAAAGAGGTTGTGGAAAACCCTGATCTGCGCAAGCGTTTTGCTCACTTTATCAACGCGCCCCAGGAAAAAGATCCTTCGGTAAAATTTGAAGTTATGCGCGAGCAGGTAAAAGCCCAATGGTAAATAAAACTATACTAACAACTAAAAAACATAAACATGGAAACAGTTGCAGATATTGAATGGGTATTGGCCTGCTACACAGATGATGTACCCGAAAACGGAGGTGCCTGCGTTAAGCATGGCGATGAGCAGATAGCGCTATATAATTTTTCGCGCCGGGGCGAATGGTATGCTACACAAAACCTTTGTCCGCACAAACAGCAGATGGCACTTTCGCGGGGGATGATCGGCAGCACCGGTGAAGATTGTACCCCTAAAGTGGCCTGTCCATTTCACAAAAAGGCATTTTCACTCATTAGCGGCGAGTGCCTCAGCGGTGAGGAATACCAGATTAAAACCTACCCGGTAAAAGTTACCGACGGCAAGGTTTATATCGGCATAGCTTAGCTTTCTCCGAGAGCATCAGCCTTAAATAAGTCTTCAAAAAAACCTAATAGTATAAAACTATAACCAGTAACTATGAATAAAAACTTTTAAATAATAAACATAAAAAAGCCCTGTCGGGAGGTCGCATTCCCAGACAGGGTTAAACAGTTTTCTTGCTTTAACAAATAAAAAAACTATCTCAAATGTACAAAAATGTATTAAATCAATGCACTATTCCTGCTATTGCATTTCTGGTAGTATGTTTTTCCTGTATCAATGTAAACGCTCAGGTTTCATTTTCAGGACAACTGCGCACCCGTGGCGAATTAAGGGATGGTTACGGTACGCTGCAAACCACCGGTTATAAAGATGCAGCCTTTATTTCCCAACGAACGCGTTTAACGCTTGATTACAGATCGAGCAAACTCATCTTTCACACCACCGTTCAGGACGTAAGGCTTTGGGGTCAGGATGCCTCCACCATAACCGCTGCCGATGGTAACAAATTAGGATTACATGAAGCCTGGGCCGAAATTATTTTATCCAACAAAAAAGACACATCCTTTAAATCATCCCCGGTTGATTACTTCGCTATCAAAATAGGCAGGCAGGAATTAGTTTATGACGATGAACGTCTGCTGGGCAATTTAGACTGGATGCAGCAGGGTCGTCGCCATGATGCCATTGTTTTAAAAATGCTGCAAAACGGCTGGCAGCTTGACCTGGGCGCAGCGTTTAATCAAAACTCTGATGCGATTAACTACAATGGTACCTTTTATACCCCAGCCAATATCCCGGCAACCATAAAGGACAGTAAAGGCAACTTGGTAAATACCCCTGCAAACATGATCCCCCTGATTAACAGTGCGGGTATTAGTGCAAAAAACGGGAGCCCAGCCTATTTAAATACACCGAGCAGCAACGCCGCCACTCAAAACTACAAAGCGTTGGAATATTTGTACGCGGCCAAAAAAATCAAAAAAACAAAAATAACAGGCTTATTCCTGGCCGATCAGTTTAGCAAATATGTACTTGATTCGGTTAAAAATACTTCGGGTACCGATGTTGGTTACGTGTATGGCAAACGCTTTAATCAAACCGGCGTAAATACCCGTTTCACCACAGGTCTGTTAGCCAATCCTGTTTTTGGCGATAAAAATCAACTGGCTTTAACGGGCGGCTTCTATTACCAGGGAGGTCATGACCGCGAAGGCTTATCGTTAAACGCGTATATGTTTACCAGCTCTGTAAGTTATAAGCCTAATACCTTATGCTTTACTGCGGGCTGGGATTA
This sequence comes from Mucilaginibacter aquaedulcis, assembly GCF_030409325.1. Classification (GTDB taxonomy): domain Bacteria; phylum Bacteroidota; class Bacteroidia; order Sphingobacteriales; family Sphingobacteriaceae; genus Mucilaginibacter; species Mucilaginibacter aquaedulcis. The sequence continues at coordinate 815,830 of NZ_JAUFPR010000004.1, read as the reverse complement.
TCTTTCGGGGAATGATGCTTTTTCCACCTCAAAAACCAATCACCGTTTTGATCCCCTTTATGGCACTCCGCATAAGTTTTGGGGATATATGGATTATTTTTATGCGGTTAGCGGCTCTCCTACAGGGGGCTTGAGCAATCCCTATTTAAAAGTAAAATATGTATCGGCCAATAACCGCTTTACTACCGAACTGGCCAATCTTTATTTCCTGCTGGCTCAGGATCAAAAAGGCAATGATGGCCAACCCATAGGCAAATACTTAGGAACCGAATTTGACCTTACAACCGGCTACAAGCTGAATAAGTTTACGGGTATTGATCTGGGCTTCTCCTACATGGCGGCCACTCGTAGTATGGAATATGCAAAAAACATTATACCTGGCACGGCTAACTTAAAACCGGTGTGGGCTTATCTGCAAATCAACATCAAACCCGAATTTCTAAACAAATAATTACCCCATTAAAAATTTAGAACGATGAAGAATCAACTGACCAAACTCAACATACTTTCGCTCAAAGGCGTACAAATGCGCACGTTTCACATTACCTGGCTCATGTTTTTTGTGTGTTTTTTCGGCTGGTTTGGCCTGGCACCGCTGATGCCTACTATCCGCACCGAATTGCATTTAACTAAAGGGCAGGTGGGCAATATCATCATAGCATCGGTATCGGCAACTATTATTGCCCGCCTTGTTATTGGGAAACTTTGCGATACCTGGGGGCCGCGAAAAACCGCTATCCGGTTGTTATTAGTAGGATCGCTACCCGTGTTTTTTGTTGGCCTGGCACATGATTATACCACCTTTTTATTATTCAGACTGGCCATTGGTATTATTGGGGCATCATTCGTAATTACCCAGTTCCATACATCTATGATGTTTGCACCAAACCTTAAAGGCACCGCTAATGCGGTTACCGGCGGCTGGGGCAACCTGGGCGGTGGCGTAACCAATATGGTAATGCCGTTGATATTTGCCACCATAGTTGGGTTTGGCTATACAAGCGCCCAAGCCTGGCGCTATGCCATGATTGTGCCGGGAGTAATGATGCTGGTTATAGCCTTTTTATATTCAAAATATACCAAAGATACACCTAATGGCAATTATGATGAGATTGGCTACACCCAGGGCAAATCATTAAAAACCGACTGGAGCATTTTGGCCGACTGGCGTATATGGGCGCTGACCCTTTCTTACGCCATGTGCTTTGGTATGGAAATCACCTTTGATAACGTAGCCTCATTGCACTTTGTTGATTCCTTTCACTTGTCGCAAAGTTCGGCAGGCTTTTGGGCGGGCATATTCGGGTTCATGAATTTATTTGCCCGGGCTTTGGGCGGTATCGTGTCAGATAAAGTCGGCGGTAAATTCGGTATGCGCGGGAAGGGCTTGTTACTGGCCGGGGTGCTACTTTTTGAGGGATTTGGCCTTATCCTTTTCGCACAGTCGGGCACCTTGTTGGCTGCTATTATTTCTATGTTATCGTTCGCGCTTTTTCTTAAAATGGCCAATGGCGCAACCTATGGAATAGTCCCGTTTGTAAATACCAAAAACGTAGGTCTGGTGAGCGGTATAGTTGGCGCCGGCGGAAATTTCGGCGGGATGTTATTCGGGTTCCTCTTTAAGTCTGATTCTATTACTTATGTACAGGCCTTTACTTATATCGGTTACACGGTTATGGTAGTAGCAGTAATTGTTTTTTTAACCCGCTTTTATAAACAATCGGTTCCTGACGCAAAACCCGATTCGGTAATGGCCGGTAGCATGGTATAATTTATTATGAGCACAAAGGTATCGTCATCAAAAAACAGGTTAACCGCCAATGCCGTAACCTCCACCTGCTGTTATTGTGGGGTGGGTTGCGGCGTTGTGGTCAATAAGGAGAAGAACGGTACCATTTCACTGCAGGGCGATACCGAGCACCCGGTAAATAAAGGGATGCTGTGCAGCAAGGGCATGAACCTGCATTATACAGTGAATGATAAAAGCGACCGCCTGCTTTACCCTCAAATGCGCTACAATAAAAGCATGCCCCTGCAACGGGTAAGCTGGGATGATGCCCTTGACCGTACTGCCGCTGTTTTTAAAACTTTTATTGACAAATACGGGCCCGATTCTGTTGCCTTTTATGCCTCTGGTCAGTGTTTAACCGAAGAATACTACGTTGTTAACAAACTGATCAAGGGTTTTATTGGCAGCAATAATATTGATACTAATTCACGCCTGTGTATGAGCAGTGCGGTGGCGGCTTATAAAATAGCATTGGGCGAAGATGCCGTTCCGCTTTGTTATGATGATATTGAACTGGCCGATTGCTTTTATGTTATGGGTGGTAACCCAGCCTGGTGCCATCCAATTTTGTGGCGTAGGGTTGAGGCGCATAAAGCTGCCAACCCCGATACAAAAATCATCGTGATCGATCCACGGGTAACTGATACCTGCGCAATTGCCGACCTGCACCTGCAAATTAATCCGGGAACCGATGTTACCCTGAACCATGCCATTGGCAGGCTGCTGATAGAAAATGGAGATATCGACATCGACTTTATTAACAACCATGCCGAAGGTTTTGAACAATACAGCTCAATCGTTTTTGAAAGAACATTAAGCGAAAGCGCTAAGATTTGCGGCTTGTTTGAAACTGATATTCGCCTCGCTGCAAAATACATAGGCGAGGCCAAAGGTTTTATCACCATGTGGACTATGGGGCTCAACCAAAGTGCCATCGGGGTGAATAAAAACCTGAGCCTCATTAACCTCAACCTCATAACAGGGCATATTGGCAAACCTGGTTCGGGCCCGCTTTCGTTAACCGGGCAACCTAACGCTATGGGTGGCAGGGAGGTTGGCGGCTTGTCAAACCTGCTTCCGGCTCATCGAAATTTAAACAACCCACTGCACCGCGAAGAGGTTCAAAAATTCTGGGGAGGCAAGGCTATTCAACCCAAACCGGGCTTAACGGCTACCGAAATGTTTGAAGCATTGAATGATGGGCGCTTGAAGGCCATCTGGATCATGTGTACCAATCCGCTTACCAGTCTGCCTAATGTGCGCCTTGCAGAAGAAGCCCTAAAGAAAGCAAAGTTTGTAGTTGTGCAAGAGGTTAGCAACAAGCCCGAAACCCTGGCTTACGCGGATGTGATACTACCTGCCGCAGCCTGGGCCGAAAAGGAAGGCACCATGACCAACTCTGAACGCCGCATCAGTTACCTGAACAAGATTATCTCAGCACCCGGCGAGGCACTGCCAGATGCCGAGATCATTTGCCGCTTTGCTCGCAAAATGGGGTACAAAGGCTTTGATTTTGAAAACGCCGCAGCTATTTATGCCGAGCATGTAAAACTCACCGCCAAAACCAATATTGACATCAGCGGACTGAGTTACGAGGTCCTCAAGACACAAAAAACGGTGCAGTGGCCTTATAAAAAGAAGAATTTATCAAAGGGTACTCCCCGCTTATTTACTGATAGGATTTTTTATACCTCATCAACAAAAGCGGTGATTAGCCCGGTTGCGGATACACTCACCAGTGAATTACCTGATGATGAGTTTCCGTTTATATTAACTACCGGCCGCATCCGCGATCAGTGGCATACCATGAGTAAAACGGGTAAGGTAAATAAGCTCAATCAACATTACAAACAGGCTTTTTTAGAAATCCACCCGACCGATGCTGCTACCCTGAATATTAATGAAGGAGATATTACTGTTATTACTTCCCGGCGAGGCGAGGTTAGGGTACAGGCCAAACTAACCGATCAAATAAAACCCGGCGTGGTGTTTTTACCGATGCACTGGGGTAAAATTTTAAATAACGACCTCAACCGCGCCAACAACATTACCAGCGACAAGGTTGACCCTATATCAAAAGAACCCGACTTTAAATATTGCTCAGTAAATCTTAAAAAGTACAGGAAACCTTTCCAGCGTATTGTGGTAGTGGGGGCCGGCGCGGGGGCTTACGGCTTCGTAAAATCGTACCGGGAAATGAATCGGGACGATGAGATCACCATTTTTAGCAAGGAGAACCATCCTTTCTACAACCGGGTTATGCTACCTGATTATATCAGCGGCGAGCAATCATGGGAGCAGCTTGTAAAAATGAAGGACTCGGAAGAACCTGAATACAGGATCAGGATGCACCGTGGGGTAAGTATTGAAAAAATTGACCGCGCTAACAAAGTAGTAACAGATTCGCGCGGTGTTAAAACCCCTTATGATGTATTGGTGCTGGCTACAGGCAGCCGCGCATCGGTACCTAAAAATGTGCCTACGTTGCCGGGCATATTTACCATGCGCAGCCGTAATGATGCCGATGCCTTTATCAAGCATGTACCGCAGGGTGGTCATGTGGTTATTGTTGGCGGCGGTTTACTTGGGTTGGAAATGGCCGCCTCCCTGCGCGAAATTGGCAAAAGGGTAACCATAGTTCAGCGTGTATCCCGGTTCTTGAACCGTCAGTTAGATGTTTTAGGCAGCCAGTTACTGGCCGAAGAAATGGCCGATCAGGGTTGCGATATTTATTATGATGATGAAGTACAGCTGTTTTATGGTCGTTCAAAACTAACTGGCGTAGGCTTAAAAAGCGGGAATAAAATTGATTGTGATGCCATGATCCTGGCTATAGGTACCACCCCTAATCTGGAAATAGCTAAAGATTGCGGATTGGAGTGTAAGCGAGGTGTTATAGTGAACGAACGCCTGCAAACCAGCGACCCTGATATATATGCCATTGGCGAAATTGCCGAGTTTGAGGGTACCTTATACGGCATCACTGCCGCAGCCGAGCAGCAGGCCGAAGTAATTGCCAAATACATGAACGGCGATATTGCCAGCTACTATAAGGGCACACTCTTCATGAACATCATCAAAATTCATGGTTTTGACCTCTGTAGCATTGGTTTATCTGAATGCCCCGATAATGTAAATTATGAAGAGATCGTATTTATTGACAAAGCCAAACGATACTACAAAAAATGCATCATTCACCAGGACAGGCTGGTGGGCACCATACTGATAGGCGACAAAAGCGAGTTCCTGGAGTTTAGAGAACTGATAGCCAATAAAACCGAACTCAGCGAAAAACGAATGCAATTATTACGCAGTGGTAAAAAAACGGAACCTGTATTGGGTAAACTGGTTTGCAGCTGCAATAATGTGGGCAGCGAGAACATCCAGAATAAAATAGCATCAGGCTGTAACACCCTCAAAGATTTATGCAGCAGCACTGGTGCAGGCACCGGCTGCGGATCATGCAGGCCCGAGGTTAAACGCTTACTGGAAGAAATGCTGAAAGCAGCTGTTTTATAAACAAATGATGATGAAAAAAGAAACCTACTGCATCAAAGTGAATCTGCCTGGCGGCGTGGTATCGGCAGGCGACCTGTATGAGCTTTTACTGATTGCTGAAAATGCCGGGGCTGATGCTATACGAATAGGCAACAGACAGCAGTTGTTTTTTTGCATTGATGCCACCAACCTGGAAGATATGGAAATGGATATGCTGCGGGGTGGGATAGATTATGAGATAAATACAGATGAATTTCCAAACATCATTAGCTCCTATGTTACCGATGCAATATTCAATACAGAAAGCTGGATAAAAGAAGGTGTTTACAAAGATATTTTCGACCTGTTCAATTTTACTCCCCGTTTAAAGATCAACCTGGTTGACAGAAATCAAGCCTTTGTTCCATTCTTCAGCGGCAATTTTAATTTTGTTACATCTCAGGTAAGTAATTACTGGTACCTATACGTTCGTTTTCCGAAAACCACTGATATTTATTGCTGGCCTACACTCATTTACTCAGAAGATATTCCTGCTTTGAGTCAAACAGCCGAAAACATCATCCTGACTAATAAAGCCTTGTTTTATGACCGGCAAAATATTGACCACCAAAAATTTCATGAATTAGTCACCACAAGTTACGATCTGGTTAACCAGCCAATTAGCGAGCCGTTGAAACTGCCCGATTTTCAGCTCCCTTATTATGAGGGGCTTAACCGGTACATGAATAATAAATACTGGCTGGGTATTTACCGCCGTAATGAATTGTTCCCGATAAGCTTTATGAAAGATGTTTGTAAACTATGTCTTAAAAACCGTATTGGCCAACTATATACCACTCCATGGAAATCATTACTAATAAAAGGTATACCTGATACCGATCGTAAAGAATGGGGCGACATTCTTAACAAATACCGGATAAATGTAAGGCATGCATCCAACGAATTAAATTGGCAGCTGGAAAATCTGAACACCGAAAGCCTGGAACTAAAACAACAACTGGTACGGGAATTTGAGGCCTATGATCTGCGTACTTACCGCCTTTCCTTCGCCATAAAAATGCAGCCTAAAACGGGTTTGCCGGGTTCAATCATTATTAAAAAACAAAAAGCAGAAGTATTTGATATTTGGCATAGCCACGATTTTAACCCAAACTCAAAAGAATATATCATTTACAAAGAGGGTGTTGCAAAAGATGATCTTGGCGGATATTTAATTGAGCTATGCAATCATTTTTATGAAATATTAAGTGATTGGAATCTATCACCGCCAACTTCATTAATTGAAAGCCAGGCCTCCCAAACCCAGGCAGAAACACACTACGTTTATCAATGCCAAAACTGCTTAAGCATTTATGATAAAACCTATGGTGATGGCGCCGGTGTTGCTGCTGGTGTTGATTTTGAAACCCTAACTGATTACACTTGCCCCACCTGTGAATCATCAAAAGATAACTTTATCAAAATAGCACAAGGTGTAATGAGTATGGAATAGCTATCTTTTCAAGATTTAAGTTTAGCCGGCTGTTCTGCTATCAATAAACTTAATATCCATAATTTGCTGTTCAAAAATATCTGCCGGAACCAACGCTTTTGATTTGATGCGCATTTTATAGGTGTATACCGTGCTCAGGCTATAATCCAATATTTTGGCAATTACTTCCAGGTCGTCTATGCCCAATCGCATCAGGGCAAATATCCGCAGTGTTGCATTGAGGGTTTCTCCGTTTTTGGGCCAAACCTGATCTTCCGGCTTCAACAAACCGTTAAAGGCATCAATAAAATTGGGAAACATGGTTAAAAACACGGTATCGAGGGTGTTAAATAATTGCCCTTTTTCCTGTTCGATACGAACATTGTTCAAAACCGCGTTTGCATCGTTATATTTCCCAAGTTTAATGTTTCGCTGTGTTTTACGCTTTACCTTATCAAGCGTTTCAATATATGACGAGCATGTTTTAAAGAACAAGCCTATAAGTTCCTCCTTTATTTTTGAAGCTTCCCAAAGTTTCCCGTTCACGCTTTCGAGCTCTTTATTTTTGGCCTTTATTTCCTGCTCATTTGCTTTGATCCGTAATATTTGTTTGCGATAGATGACCAGCAGGAAAAACAACAAAACAGCAACGATCATAAAGATCAGTATCCCGATCAACAGCTTATCTCTTTCATGTTGCTTTTCGTCTATGAGCTTACTTGCCACAACCGGCAAAATCGACTCTATTTGCACAGCGCGATTCCTGGTACCATAAAACTTGGCGTTTTTTGCAGCTTCCTGCATAAAAATGTAAGCATCGGCAGTTCTGTTCAGTTTAAACAATTCCTGGCCGAGTAGAAATACAGCCAATGTTTCTTTAGTTGCGGAGCGAATATCGTTAAGGGTTGCAAGCGCCAGAAAAAATATCCTGTTTTCGCCGGAATAGGCATAACTGATGCGCGTTGCAACCATAGCAATACCATGCTCGGGCAGGCGGCGCTGCATAATGGTGTTATAGAAAAACTGCGGAGTAAGCTTACTGCTTTTTTCGGATTCGGGGAGAAAAGCGAGGTTGATGGTTTTTTCAAATTCGTTTGATGGCGTAACTGTTTCTGCACTCTTGAAATCATCTGCCGATTGTTTATAATACTGCTTTGAAAAATAGGCATCGTTATCATAATCTCCTATTCCGGCATTCAATCTGGCATGCAAAACCAAGTAGTCGGTTTTAAGCGAATTAGATAAGCAATTGGTATCTATTTTTTCTGTTACCTCAAAAGCTTCCTTATAAAACCCAGTATTTATTAAAACGGTTCCTAACAAGATCTCGCTGTGAATCAATTTTTCCTTGTTTTGAAACTTAACCGAGAGGTCGATCATTTTTTTAACATATGCAAATGCCGAATCAAACTTAAAGGAATGGTATTGGTCAGAAAGCTGAGAACAGAGATCATACTGCACCTCAAAATTTGCGCTGTCGGTATGTTGTAATCGGTTACGTAACCGATTTATCTGTTTTCCTTTTTTCAGATCATAAAAATTTTCCCGCGCCAGTTCTGCCTTTAAAACTTTTAGGAGGCTATCTGATTTTACGTTTTGTGAATAACCGGTAAAACTTGAAAGCAAAAAAATATTTATAAAGAGTAATTTAATTTTCATAGATCAGGTTTTTGAACAGGGGGCCATCCACAAGTTTCGAGGTATCCCTTTTGCGAATGCTTCAACCATCTTTTGCTGCCGAATTTAATTCATTCATTTGGAACAATCAGCAATGCAATTTTTATTAAGGGTTACAAATAATTAAGGCTCTACTGCTATTTTAAATCTTCACAGACTGTCTTTTTCTGGAAAATCAGCCCTGATCTGTTTAGATTTTTCGACCCTGTTTAAAAGCAATACAACTCACTATCAACAATATAAGATCATTTTCATTTAGATTTTCATTCTGCACACTCATCCATGTTGAGCAACATACCCCAATCATGTTTTACTTTGACCCGCCAATTTAAATAGGCCATCATGGTGCCGGGATTGCCAATGTCCAGTGCTGCCATGAATGGTAGAATGACTGTGTTTATAAACCCAATTAACCCAATAATTATGCAAGTGAAAATTTTACGCTTATTAAGTTGCTTTGCCTTGTTATGCTGTTTTGCCCTGCCTGCTATGGCTCAAAACAAAACAGTAACAGGTAAAGTAACGGACTCAGAAACCGGTTCGGCACTGCCCGGTGTAGCCATTACAGCCAAGGGGCTAACCATAGGTACAAACACCGACAGCAATGGTAATTTTAAACTTTCCATTCCAGCATCGGCAAACACGCTTGTAGTTTCCTTTATTGGCTACAAACGCCAGGAAGTGGCCGTAACAGATGGAGCAGTCCTAAACATAAAGCTGACAACTGAACAGAAAACACTTAAAGAAGTAGTTGTAGTGAGTGTAGGTTACGGAACTCTTGATAAAAAGGAAGTTTCGAGTGCCATTACGCATGTGTCATCAAAAGAACTGCTTTCGGTTGGCAGTAACAGTCCCCTAATGTCGTTACAGGGTAAGGTACCGGGGCTTACCATTTCAAACACTTCGGCTGCCGATCCTAACTCAACTCCCAGTGTTCAGCTTCGTGGTGTTTCATCCCGTAATGCTGGTTTAGGCCCTTTGTATGTTATTAACAATGTGCCGGGAGGCAATATTGATAACATCAACCAAAACGATATTGAATCAATTGATGTACTCAAGGGCGGTGCTGCATCGGCCATTTATGGTACCCGGGGCAGTAACGGCGTTATTATCATTACTACTAAAAAGGGGACATCACAATCGAGCATATTTTATGATGGCTATACCAGTTTTGATTATATCACCAATAAGCTGCAGGTGCTTTCAAAAGATGATTTCATCAAAAACCGGGTTGATAATAAACAAGGACAGGATTATGGCGGCAATACCAATTGGTTAAAATCAGTAAGTAATTCACCTTCATTTGGTCAAAAACATACTCTTCAATTTTCAGGAGGCTCGGGCAAAACCAACTTTTTTGCATCTGCCGATTACCGGAACGCGGAAGGTATAGACCTTAGGGCCAACAAAAAAGAATACGGCGCAAGGGTTAACGTTAATCATACCTCGGCCGATGATATTTTTACTGTAAGCCTGAATATAGCACCCCGATACGCTAATACCAATACTGCCGATTACGGCGGCTTTAACAATGCCCTGACGCTCAACCCCACACTACCTATCTATAATAACTCGGGCCAGTATAATTTTATAAATACTGGCTTCTTTTCCAACAACCCGGTTGAAAACGCTAAATTAAATCAGGCACAACAGGAAATTAAAGAGCTGGACATGAACGGCACTTTTAAAGTGAATATTTTAAAGAATCTGAATACCGCCGTTACCGTTTCAGAGGTAAGCTCTTCTTTCAAAAACCTCAACTTCAGTCCTTCAACATTAAGTACCATTATCCATTCAAACCCTGTTAACAAAACAAATTACGCATCGCAGGAGCAGATTGAAAATGATGTGAAGAACGTGGAGTGGACAGCTAACTATTTTACAAGCTTCGGCAAGCATGACCTAAAATTGTTGGGTGGATATTCATATGCCCTTTATGATTACCAGCAATTTAAGGCCAGTAATTATGACTTCCCGTTCGACTCGTTTCTGTGGAATAACTTAGGTTCCGGAGCATATAACGGTGGTGATAAAGGCAATGGGCAGGGTGCTGTTGCTTCAACCCGTAACGGATCAACCCTTATTGCGTTTTTTGGAAGAGTAAACTATGCTTATGATAATAAATATATTTTAACAGGAAGTTTAAGACGTGAAGGTTCATCAAAATTTGGCCCTAATAATAAATGGGGCAACTTCCCTGCCGCGTCAGCAGCCTGGAGAGTTACCGAAGAAAGCTTTTTGAAAGATAAGATCTCATGGTTAAATGACCTGAAATTACGTGCAGATTACGGTGTAACCGGTAACCAGGATTTTGGGAATTATCAATCATTACTTTTATATGGAGGCTATGGTTATTTCCCATTTGATGGCACATCATACCAGGTATATGGACCATCGCAAAATATCAACCCTAATTTAAGGTGGGAAAAAGCCATCAACTTCAACTTAGGTATCGATTTCGATCTATTTAACAACCGGCTTTCCGGATCTTTAAACTATTACATCCGCACCAATAAGGATCTGTTGGGCAGCTATAATGTACCGGTACCGCCAAACCCGCAATCGCAAACCTATGCAAACGTGGGTACTTTAAAAAACTCTGGTTTTGAGATACAACTGAATGCAAGTGCGGTAAAAGGGCCAAAATTCAAATACGACATTTCTTTTACAGCCGCGTTGAATAATAATAAGTTTGTTTCGTTCTCCAATGATATTTACAAAGGTGCTCCCTACATTGATTTAGTAGGCCTGCCGGCGCCTGGTAGTCCGGGTAATATTCAAAGGCTTCAGGAAGGCGAAAGGATAGGGGAGTTTTACGGTTTTAAATCTGCTGGAGTGGATAAAACCGGAGCCCTATTGGTTTATAAAAAGGATGGCAGTATAGTACCTGCCAATAACGCCAATAACGATGATAAGCAGTTTATAGGTAATGGATTGCCTAAATGGACAGCCTCATTGGGTAATACTTTCCGGTATGAGAACTGGGATCTGGGCATATTCCTTCGTGGTAATTTTGGATATCAGGTTTTTAATATGCCGGCTTTTTACATAGGTACACCCGCTACTCAGGCTGATATTAATACACTTACCTCTGCATATAACAGCAATAGTAAATATTCTAAACTTACCAATTCGTCTACCACTTCTATTGCGTCTGATTACTTTTTGGAATCAGGTTCGTTTGTGAAGCTTGATAATGTTTCGTTAGGGTACTCTCACCCAATAGCATCAAAATATATTCATCGTTTTAGAATATATGCCACAGGCAGAAACATCCACACCTTCACTAAATACACCGGCGGCGATCCCGATCTGATACCGGTGAACGGTTTAAGGCCAGGAATAAATACCAATTCAGACGGAAACGGTACCCTGAATTATTACCCATCAACCCTTCAATTACTGTTAGGCCTTCAGGTAACTTTTTAACCTTATAATTTTTGTAAAGATGAAACGTATAAAAAATTTAAAATATACAAGCATTGGTGCCCTGCTTATTGTACTGTTGGTGACAGGCAGTTGTACCAAACTTGATGAAAAAGTGTATGATAAGGTTGCCGTTGATCAATTTCTGACCCGCAGAGATGATGTGATCCGCGACTTTTTGCGCCCTTTTGAACATGCCTACTGGAGCATACAGGGTAATGACATTTATGCCGTAAACGAAGATTGCTCCGATGAATTGGCCACTGTTAACCGCCAGGGCGACTGGCAGGATGGTGGTTATTATCAACGTATGCATTACCACACCTGGACTATCAACGATGGCTTTACAAGCGGCGCCTGGACTGCCTTTTACCAGGGCATTACACTGGCCACAAACTCGCTGCAGGATATGGAGGGTATTAAAGACCCGGCTAAACTAAATGTTACTCCTGCTGAATTGGCCGATTTTAAGGCCGAATTAAAAACCCTGCGTGCCTGGTTTAATTTAAGGGCGCTTGACTTTTACAGAAATATTGAGATCATTACCGATGTAAAAACCTCAACGCAGGGTAACAAGCAGGTACCGCCACAGGAGGCTTTTAATTTTATAGAATCGGAACTGAAGGCTGCCATACCCGATTTACCAACACGTGAAAGTTTGGGCGATCAGGGCATAGGCAGATGGACAAAGGCCGGTGCCGCCGCTTTACTTGTTCGCTTATATTTAAACTCAAAAGTATATACCGGGGTAGATAAGTTTACCGAATGCGCCGCCGTTTGCCAGGACATTATTAATGGTAAATACGGATCATATGCTTTAGATACCCGCTGGGATGCCCCTTTTGATTACACCAATAGCACAGTTGCGTCTGAAACCATCTATGGTTTCCCTGGTAGCTTATCTCGTACGCATTGGCAATATGATGGTGGCATGTTCTTTTTTGCGATGACCTATGATGCTGCTCCTCTGTATTGCGGCTTTACCGATTTTGGTCAGGCTAATCCAAAATACGCGCTGCAACCGGGCAGGGATGTGGATAGTTTAGAGTACTCTTTTCAATTAGGAAAACCATTTGTTAAGTTTCAAAGATATCCGGACGATTATCGCCTTAAGCTTTATAAAAATCTGGGCAATAGCAAAAGAGAAGGTATGTTCCTGTTCGGTTACCTGCCTTATCAGCATAATGTTAATGGAAAAACAGTGACTGATACTGTAAAAGGGAATAAGGGGAATTATCCTTTATACATCCGCGACCAGGTAGGTATGTTTCTGAATACCAAACCCGGTACAAAAATAGCCGACAAGGAGTCAGACATGAACCATGCCGATCATAACTCAGGTGTATTCTTTTTAAAATACCCGCTTTATCCTACTCCCGACCCTAACCGGATAACTTCGGCTTACGCAGAGGTGAGGCTTTCAGAAATCTATTATTCACTTGCCGAATGCAAATACCGCTCGGGCGATAAACCAGGCGCTGTGGCATTATTAAACGCTGTGCGCACACGCAATTATCCTGCAAATTCACCAAGCTTATACAAAGCTGATGGAAGCCAATTAACCGACCAGGAAATGCTTGACGAATGGGGTCGCGAGTTTTTAGGAGAAAACCGCCGCCGTACCGACCTTATACGCTGGGGTGTATTCAGCACCGGTACCTGGTGGGATAAAAAACCTGATGGAGATAAACACACCGAAATATTCCCAATTGGTAAAGATATTATGGGGGTGAACCCTCAACTGGTTCAAAACCCAGGTTATTAATAATATGATCAAACTGCCGCTCCGGAAACAGCATAAGCATTTGGAGCGGCAGTTTTATTTTTAGCGCGCTTTTCTGCTCATGAATTGCCTTTGATACTCCATGGGGGTAATCCCCTTTAGAACTTTAAACTTGCGGTTAAAGTAAGATACATTATTAAATCCCGATTCGATACTTACCCGGGATATGCCCATATGATTACCCTGAAGTAATTTACATGCATAACCAATTCTTAAATCGATCATAAACTCAGAAAGCGTTTTACGCGTAAATTTCTTGAAGTATCTGCAAAAGGCAGAGGGCGACAGGTAAGCGATAGAAGCTACCTCGTCAAGGCTGATGTCTTTTTTAAAATTTTCAAATATGTATTCATACACCTTACTCATCCTTGATGATTCATCGTGGTTAAGGTTTTGTATAAATGCAGTACTTGATAACAGTGTATATTCGCTGGAGAGCGAAAGCAAATGCAAAATATCTAACAGATCGATAACTGTTTCCGTTAAGCCTTTTGACGTAAGGGCCTGTATTCTTTTAGTGAGATCAATTCTTGTTTGCCCGTTAAAAACAATTCCCCGTGATGATAATTGAAACAGTTCCTTGATTTTCATGAAAGGTTTTCTGTCAAAAAAACCGGGGCCTAAAAAATCCTCATGAAACTGAATAACAACCTGTTTAATGGCTTCGTTATCACTCAACCCTTTTGTGTAAAATGTGTGTGGCAGGTTTTTACCGAACATACAGAGGTCAACAGCGTTAAACTCTGTTATACTATCGCCAACCATACGCTTGCCGGTACTTTCCAGGATCAGGATAATTTCATATTCGGGATGAGTATGAAGCGGAAAATCATTATACCTGAAGCTTTCTTCCTTAACAACTACAAGATTATCGGGGCTCACTATATTTTCACGAAAAATTCTCATAACAACGGCTTTTCAGGTAGAGATCGCATCTAATATAAGATTTTTTACTGTACAAGATACAGTTATCTCTACCCCGAAAGTCGTTTAGTTATTTGCCGCCTTCATTTACCCACACCTGATATGGATTTCCCGCCTCCCGGTTTCCTATGGCATAAAAAGGGATTGCGGTAAATTCAATTTTCTGGCCTGCCGCGTTTGAAGCCTGCCCGGTTATAATATTTATGCCGTTTAACATATTGGGCTTATAACTTATTGCCAACGGCGCATTTGGCTTTAGGGTATAATCTTTCAAGCCGGGGTTATCAAGCGATTCAAAGCTATAGATAATAGGGCCCGAAGCCAGGGCCAGTTTCCCTTTGATGGTTTGCACAGAGTCATTAGCGGTTATCAATCTTGGCTGCATCGGCAGATCGAGCTCTATTACATCTCCCTTTTTCCATGATCGTGTAATGGCGGCGTAACCTTTTACCGGTTTAACATGTACTGGCTGGCCATTCACCTTCAATGAAACCCCACCACTAAGTTTTGAATGATACAGATCAAAAGGATTCTCTTTACCCTCTGCCCATCCGGGTATACGAACATTAATAGCAAACTTGCTGCTGGTAGCGGATGTTACCTCTATTTTGCTGGTTCCTTTCCATGGATAGCCGGTAGTTTGTTTTAATAAAACCGATGATCCTTTGATTTTAAACGAGGCTTCGCTCCCAATAAACAGGTTAACATATAAGTGATCGCCATCATACGCGTAAATATACTGGGGAAGGGCTCCTACCATTTTTAATATCATTGGCGGGCAACAGGGGCAATCATGCCAGGCCCAGCGTTTATTGCCGTTACCAACAAGCGGGTTTTCATAAAAAAAGTGATCGCCAGATAAGGAGATTCCCGAAAGTAAGTTATTGTAAATTACCCTTTCAAATTCATCCATATACTTCCCGTCGGCTTTTAACTCATTCATTTGTTCACTAAAAAAGCCCGAACTGATAGAGGCGCATGTTTCCAGATAGGCCGACTCCGGCAGAAAATAATTGGCACCTAAGCGCTCACCATCAGCAATTGCCCCTTCACCACCTGTTATGAACATACGTTTACCAATCATGTTATTCCAGTAGTTATTGGCAGTATTAGCATACCGGGCATCCCCGGTTTCCATAGCGGTGGCCGTTACCCCGGTGGCTAAGAGTGTAGCTCGTACCGCGTGGCCTTCAATTGTTTTCTGCTGCAAAACAGGCATATGATCCTGGTTGTAGGAGCTGTCGCTTTTCCTGGCATGTGATCCATCCTTTTCGCCATAATTGCCCCGTTCTTCAATCCAAAACTTCACCATAGCCAGGTAGTCATTTTCATTTACCGGTACAGTCATCTTGTTTTTAAGCTCCGGGTGCTGCTTAAACAACTGGTAAACCTTGAGCAGGGCTTCTTCCGGGCCACCATGGCCGGGTATCACATTACTTTTGGGTGCAGGGCCAATTTGGGTATAAATGTAGTTGCTTAACTTAACAGCTACGTTCAACAATTTTGTTTTTCCGGTGGCTTTGTAGTAATGCACTGCCGCTTCCATCAGCATGCCTGAGTTATAAATATCGTGCTGCCATTTATCATCGCCACCATTAGTTCCCCAGCGCTGGTTTGGCCGCATCAAAGTAGTGTATGTATTGATATAGCCATCAGGGTCGGCGTTTTGAGCAGCGGCAATCCGATCTATATAAGCATCTATTTTAGCTTCTAGTTTTTTATCGGGATGTTCTTCAAGCAAATCAGCAGCTCCCCTGATGGTTTCATAAACCAAGCCATCATACCATGGCGGGCCATCATGCTGCTGGGTGTTCTTTTTACCTTCGGCAACCCAGTCAAAATTTTGAAAGGCATTCCGGGTCCGGCCAAGTTTTTCCTTTTCTTTTATAATATCCGGCCGGTCGGGCTCGTACTTGCCTTCCAGTTTATCAAAAACATCATAAACCGTTTTGGAGTTCCATATCTTGAATTTAGGGCTCCAGAACTGATCATCTATCCGTACATTCTGAAAACTAACCGGTTGAATTGTATGTGTGATCCCCGTGGTACTTGTTTGTGCCTGGCTCAGGTAACTTAAAAATGTTAACTTCCCGCATAATAGTAAAAGGCGATAGCTTTTGGTAATGATCATCTGCAGAAGGTTATAAAGATTAAAATTTGCTTGTTTAATTCAGTCTGCAAATTGAACTTTATGTATCATCACTTTTTGTACAATATTAACTTTTTCTTACACTCATTTGATATGAATGCCATTTAACCCATTATAAATCGATCAACCCTTTAAAAGTGACTAATAGTTTCGGGATATGGTGTTTAGTCAAATTTGATTAAAAACAGATCAATTATGTTCAAGCAATTGATGTGCAGGAATAACATATTTGAACAATACTCTTTTACCTCTTCTAAATTTACAATGATCCTAAAAAACAACGCCTTATTTATCCGGCTATCAGCCTTTATACTTTGCGCTGCACCGATCAGTGTGATTGCACAAAAGGCTCAAATAACTGTTGATCCTGCCAAGGTGCTGAACAACATTCCATCCGCCATGTTCGGATCATGTACAGAAGATGTGAATCATGAAATATATGGCGGCTTATACAATCAGCGCCTGTTTGGTGAAAGCTTTGAAGAGCCCGCCGCTGCCAATGCGCTTACCGGCTGGACTCAGCTCCCCGCAGAATGGAGAATTAGCGGAGACGGCTATCGTTCAAGCCCCGGGCCGGGTTTTAAACTTATTCAGAATAAAACCATAATTAAAGACGGAAGCATTGAAGCCACAATAACATTTGCCAGCAGGGCCCGTAACGCTGGGTTATTGGTAAGGGCGAATAATGTTATCCCCGGAAACCCAACTCCTAAAGGATATGCCATTGAGGTATCTAAAGGCCGTGGCCGTATAGTTATCAAAAAATATTTAAATGGATGGCAGGAAGTTGCCCGGAGTGCTGGTGAACTTGATATTAACGATAGTGTTCGTCTACGCGTTGATTTAAAGGGCGAGCAAATAAAACTATACACAAACAACCAGCAGCAACCAGCCGTAACATTTACAGATACAGAAAATCCTTTACTATCGGGCCAGATAGGTATTTATGCTAATAATGCTGATGCAGCGTTCAGTAACCTTATAACCACAGTTAATGGTGTAAGGGTTAATCATGCCCTAAAGCCGGAAAGTGCCACCCAGGTAACCTTTCAGTGGACAGCGGTAAGCAAAAATGCCAAAGCCAGTTATGCGCTTGATACTACCAATGCCTTCACCGGCAGGCAATCACAGGTTATTCAGTTTATTAGTGGTGTAGGCAATGCTGGTGTAGCCAATGGCGGCCTTAATCACTGGGGTATTGCAATTAAAAAAGGGCAGCAATTTGATGGTTCGGTTTACCTTAAAGCCGAATCTTTTTCAGGTCCGGTAACAGTGGCCCTTGAAAGTGCCGATAGAAAAACAACTTACAGCACCGCCCAAATAGGGCAGATTGATGCCTCATGGAAAAAATATCCATTTTCGCTTACATCGGCTCAATCAGATGCCAATTCTCGCTTTGTGATTTACATCAGTAACAAAGGCAAATTATGGATTGATCAGGCCACCCTGATGAATACCGACAACGTGAAATTCAAGGGCTTGCCGTTCAGAGAAGATATAGGTACAATGATGCAAAAAGAGGGGCTTAACTTTTTGCGCTATGGGGGCACCATGGTAAACGCACCCGAATATAAGTGGAAAAACATGAAAGGCACGCCCAGCCAGCGCCCGCCCTATAAAGGGCACTGGTATCCGTACGGCTCCAACGGGTTTGGGATAGAGGAGTTTTTAAAATTTTGTGAAGCTGCCGGATTTGAACCCGCATTTGCTATCAATGTAGAAGACTCGGCTCAGGATATTTCACAAATGATAGAATATCTTACAGGTGATGCAGCATCAGCAGAAGGAAAAAAACGTGCGCAATCCGGGCATCCTAAACCCTATAAGCTTCGATATATAGAAATTGGGAATGAAGAGGTGATATGGGGAGATAAAAAAGAAGATTATCAGCATTATGCAGATCGGGTTAATATACTCTATAATGCTATACATGCTAAAAATCCTGAAATTCACCTAATATGCGCGGCCTGGTGGCGGCCAAAATCTGCAAATATGGAATTGGTATTTAATGCCATTAACGGGAAAGCATCCTATTGGGATCTGCATACCGATGCCGACGAAGCTAACGCCGGAGCACGTGTCGACACCAATTTACAGATCATGCACGATCTGTTCAAAAAATGGGATCCTAATACAACCTTAAAATGCACCATTTTTGAAGAAAACGGAGGCTTGCATAACTTACAGCGCGCGCTTGGCCATGCTACCACACTTAACGCTGTAAGACGACATGGAGATTTTGTTCTGACATCATGCCCAGCCAACGCGCTGCAGCCTTATCTGCAAAATGATAACGACTGGGATCAGGGACAAATATTTTTTACGCCCAACCAGGTTTGGGGAATGCCTCCTTTCTATGCGCAGCAAATGGCGGCGGCAAGCCATCTGCCATTAAGAGTAGATGCGCAGGCAGACAGCCAACTTGACGTAACGGCCACACGATCAACCGATGGAAAAACAATTGCCATCCACGTAGTGAATACTGGTAATGCAAATGTACAAGCTGGCTTAACCTTGAAAAACTTTGCAAACCGAAGTTCGCAAATAGAAACAGTTACGTTATCGGGCGATCCTGATGCCGAAAACACACCTCTGGAACCGGAAAAAATAAAGCCTGTAAAAAGGCTGATAACCAAGGCCGGTGATAATATTCAATATGATTTTCCAGCCCATTCTTACACCATTTTAAGTTTTAAGAAGTAAAATTTGGGTAAGGCTTTTAACAGTTCGGTCTGCAGAAAAGTATTTGTAACAAAGAAACGGCTTGCTGACAATCAGCAAGCCGTTTCTTTATAGCCCACACGTAAATCCTTTTTTTAACTATCTGATCAAGCATGGGTTATAGCGCCCTGGCTATTAATGGTCTGCCTTTTTTCTATCGAAGTAAATTTTTAATTTAGTATAACTGCAGCTCTAAAGATCTCTGATAGCTGCCATCTCAGAATAACACTACCTATACTTAACACTCAAATATTACCCATGAACCAAAAAGAATTATCAGAGTTAACAAACGAAGAATTACTGCAGGAGGCAAAAAAAATCAAATCCACTAACATTTACGATGCTGTGATCTTTGGCTTTCTGATTGGTGTTGCCGTTTACAGTGCCGTTAAAAATGGATTTGGTCTGTTAAGCTTTCTTCCATTGATTTATATACCCATATCGGTTAAAAATAAGGCTAAACATAAAGAGCTTGAAAGATTACTAAAAGAAAGGGGCTTAGCATAAAAAACACCTGAAAGTATCTAAGCTTTTACAGTCAGAACTTATCAGCAATATCTTGTCGTGATTTACCCCTCAAATTGTCGTTTTTGCACAGGCCAAAATCCTGAAATACGTTCGATCTTTATATTATAAATAAAATTTAAACATTGTTTTATGAAAAGAGAATTTATAAGATCAAACGGCCCTAAATTGATATTCATGATCATGATGCTTTGTTTTACAGCATTTCGGTCAAAGGGCCAGCAAAGTAAACCTGCCGACAGCGGATACGTACCTGTCAATGGCATAAAAGTTTATTACGAAGTATATGGCGAGGGTAGACCAGTAGTTTTACTGCACGGTGCTTTTATGACAATTGAAGGAAACTGGGGACAGTTGATACCCGAGCTATCAAAAAACAGGAAAGTGATTGCTATTGAATTGCAAGGGCACGGACATACGCCATACGCTGACAGAAAATTATCGCACGCTACTTTAGCAAGTGACGTGGTGGGGGTAATGGATCACCTGAAAATTGACAGTGCCGATGTAGTAGGTTATAGTTTTGGAGGGGCAATAGCCTATAAGTTTGCTATACAAAGCCCAAAACGGTTAAGAAAATTAGTGATCATTTCTTCAACGTATAAAAGCAGCGGCTGGATGCCTGAAGTAAACAATGCTTTTAAAGGCATGAAACCCGAATTTCTTTCCAACACCCCAATGAAAGCGGCCTATGATGCTGTAGCGCCCGATAAAACAAAATGGACAAAGTTTTTAGAGCAGATGATAGCTTCTGCCCAGGAGCCATTTGACTTTGGTGATGCAAACATTGCAAAAATTTCTGCACCGGTACTGATCGTAGCCGGCGACAATGACGGACTGGACAAAATTGAGTTGATAAAAACCTATAAATTATTGGGCGGTGCCGTTTTTGCTGATTTTGGTAAAATGCCAAAATCGCAATTGGCTATCGTTCCCGGGCAGGGGCATGTTAGCCTGATGATGCAAACGAACACGATATTAAGTTACCTGAATGGCTTTCTAAAGTAAAAATATCTGTTTTTGAGCATTTTACAAATACCCTTGTTTTATCGGTTAATAGCTGTGAATTCTGATTGATAGTAAAAGCAAAAAGCCGCTCTACTTTCGTAAAGCGGCTTCGTAGCCCGTAGGGGAATCGAACGCGATTCTTAACCAATTGGCTTACAATATTTTATATGGTTTAAAATTGGCTACGCACCGAATTACCAACCATTTTTTGATGCAGATTATTTTTATTTGCAAATCTTACTTAACGAAGATACAAAATATTGAAAAACCTAACAATTGTAATGTGACAAAAAGACTGTATTATGCTATCTTTAAAACAACGCACCACGTGAACCCATTGGTATTAAATTTACAGGTAAATACAGGTAGTTGTTATTTTTTATAACTGCATAACTTGTTGTTCCAATTTGGAAGATCAAGTTAATAAAACAGCTTAACGCCTAATTAACGCTCCTTATTCTGAAGCATTTTTCCAGCTGAGCACATTATATTTTGTTCTTTTTTCATTTTCAGCGCCGCCATAGATCAATGTCTTATTTACTTCGGCTGGAGCAGCAATTTCTTCAAAGCGATCCATTTCTTTAAATAATCCGGCACTAATAGTTTGAGTTGCCTTGATCTCAAAAATGGAAAAACCTTGCCCTTTCGTCGTCAGCAGATCAACCTCGTGCGCATTACTATCCTGCCAGAAATAATAATCCTGATGCAGATATAAGTGATGGTTCTTTTTTTGATATTCAGCCAGTATCATATTCTCAAATATGTGCCCTTTCAATCTGTTTTCTTCCAATTCTTCAGCAGTTCTTATTCCTAACAAATGATTTAACAGGCCGGTATCGTAAAAATACAATTTGGGGCTTTTGACCAGGCGCTTATTAAAGTTTTGATGATAAGGCTGCAAAAGAAATATAATGTAGCTGCTTTCGAGTATAGATAACCAAGCTTTAGCGGTTGTATGTGAAATATCGCACTCATTAGCTAAGGCGCTGAAATTTAATAATTGCCCTGCACGCCCTGCACACAAACCTAAGAATGTCCTAAAAAGTTTCAAGTCCCTGATATTCATTAATTCTGTTACATCTTTTTCTATATAGGTTTGAATGTAATTTGCATAAAAAATAACAGGGTCAATATCCCTGTCGAAAATAGCCGGATAGAAACCCTTAACGCAGGTTTGGATATAGGAATCTGCTAATAAGTCATCACGCTTTAATTCAGTAAAATCCAAAGGGAGTAATTTGAATAGGGCTACCCTGCCGGCCAGGGTTTGAGTAATGCTATTTAACAAATGGAAGTTTTGTGAGCCCGATAGAATATATTGTCCCATTATTTTGGATTCATCAACCCTGCTCTGTATATAAGAAAACAAAGCTGGCGCTCGTTGCACCTCATCCAAAATAACTTTCTGATCGTATTGATTCAAAAAAGCAATAGGATCTTCTAATGCGAATGAACGTGTATTTGGATTTTCCAGTGTTACATAACGATAATCACTAAAAAGCTCTTTTAATAAGGTTGTCTTACCTGATTGCCGGGGACCAGTAACAGCTAAAACAGGAAATTTTGTTTGTTGGGCCTTAATAATAGGTGCTATCTGCCTTGGTATAAATTTGCTCATCTCTTATGAAATTACAGACAAAGTTACAATTTACATAGAAAAAACTTTCAATTTGCATGGCTTTAATTGGCAATATACATGAAAACAAAAAACCTCTGTAGATAATCTACGTTATAAAAGAGCAATATGCTGCACTATTTAATGTTATTGCAACTATAGTAATATATTTGTAATAAATAGAGCAATATAATGCACTTTGAAAAACTTATAAAGATGATAAAGGAGCGGCGGGAGTCGAGTTTTGCTCGGTGGGTGACTTCTGTTGTTGAGAAACTCGCTGATTCGAGCCCATTCTCTGGAACCAAATCAGATTTTCTTTTTCACTTTAGCATGTATTCTTCATCTGTAACGCTCCCTAACCATTCTACCCGGCCCTTGCCGTTATCAAATCCGAGCGTGATATGCGACATAGAGCTATCTGGTGTTGCACCATGCCAATGAGCAATATTAGGAGGACAATTTACGACATCACCTTTTCGGATCAAGCGAACGGCCTGGCCCTTTTCCTGGTAATAACCTATTCCGTCTGTAACAAGCAATATTTGACCTGATGGGTGTCTGTGCCATTTAGTACGCGATTTTGGAGCGAAGGTAACATTGCCAACTGAAGTGTTGGCAATGGTCATATTTATGGTGGCCAAACTATTGACCCATACATCACCGCTAAAGTTACCTCCTGATACTTTATCGCCCTTAGGAAAGGTGGGGGCAATTGAAAGCGTTTGGTCGGCAGTGAGATCTGTGGGACTATTGACGCGACTAAACATGATATCTATAATTTTTGTAGCAGAATTGCCCGCTTCATTACCAACGCTTGCCGACAATTTATTAGCTATTTCCCTCAATTGTAACTCCGTAAGGCCTGTATTTCTGCCTACACCCAGATGACTGCGAAGCTGATTTTCGGCATTGCCTATGCTGGCCAGAATTGAAATAGTGGCTATTTCCCGACTTTGAAAATCAAGGTTATCTCTTCCGAAGATATCAGCAAATAGGTGTTCCTTTAAAAATGTATCAATCACGGGAACAAAATCCTGGGTAGAATTCGCTGATCTTCCAGTTAGTTTTGCCTGAACATCTTTACCAAACTGATATTTATTGCTACTAAAGTTGACCTTTCCTGGTTTTCTGCCTTCAATAGATGCTACGTTTTTATTTTTTCTGGTATTTATAACTGTTTGAAAAGTAGTGATAGCATTCAAACTTCTCGGAAAACCAGCATAAGCATATAACTGGACTAAGATTTCTTTGATTTCGCTTACCGTCAAACCTGCTTCCAAACCCTGGTCTAAAGCATTTTTTAGATTGTCCTGATCTCCCTTAGCGGCAAATGCTGCGATAGGTACGATGGCTATCTGCCGGGCAGATAGCGATAACTCGCCTGTATTCTTTTGTTGGCCGTAAACTGATAAACTCATGGCGAATGAAAGGCAGAGATATATAGCTAATTTTTGAAGATTTTTCATCATTTAAGAACTTTTATTCTTTTAAAACATGCCTTTGCTTGTCGGATTTACATATTACCCGTTTTTTCGATAATAGGAGCTACTTAAGAAAAATCAGTGTGCCGCTTACCAATCGTCCATCTTTTTAAGAATTTATTCGCGGTCAATCCTATACAATTTTCCCTGGTCGGTTACTGCGTAAAGTGCGTTATCTGTACCTTGGGTGATATCCCTGAAGCGTTGTGCTTCACTAACCAATAAACGTTCCTCACCGGTTACTTTGTTATTGGCAATTACTAAACGGTCGATATGCATACCGCTTAATGCGCATACAAAAAGGTTATTTTCCCACTCCGGGATGCGGCTCCCTTTATAGAAGGTCATGCCGCTCGGCGAGATCACCGGGTCTCAATAATAAACGGGCTGCTCCATGCCGGTTTGCTGCTGGATTGCATTACCTATCGGTTGCCCGCTATAATCAATACCGTAAGTAATAACCGGCCATCCGTAATTTGCACCGGGCTTTATGATATTGATCTCGTCTCCGCCCCTTGGGCCAAGCTCCCCTTCCCACAGATCGCCTGTAACAGGATGGATCACCAAACCATGCTCATTTCGGTGACCGAGCGAATAAACTTCGGGGCGTGTATTGGCTTCGCCAATAAATGGATTTCCTGAAGCCGGTTGCCCGTCAGTAGTAATCCTGATGATCTTACCAATGGCCGAGTTCTCATCCTGCGCCTGGACGCGAATACCCGGATCGGATCGGTCGCCGCTGCTTACGAAGAGATTACCTGTACGGTCAAAGATCACCCTGCTGCCATATTGATTGGCTCCGGTATAAGCCGGTGTAGCCCGATAGATAACTGTTACATTTTCAAGTCCGGTTTCATTGGTAGCAAGGCGTCCTTTGGCCACAGCGAGGACGTTACCGTTTGAGCCTCTTTCAGAAAACGACCAGTAAACCATTCGGTTAATAGAAAACGCAGGATCTACACATAAACCTAATAAACCGCCCTGCCCGGCAGCATTAACAGCCGGGAGGTTTGCAAGCGGTGAGCTCACCTGCCCGGTATTGGTAACCAGCCTCATTGTTCCCGCCTTTTCCGTAATGAGAAAACGGCCATCAGGCAAAACCGCTAAACCCCACGGGGCGGTCAGCGATGAAGTAAGTACAGTGGCCCGGAAAGCAGTTGTAGTTTTTACAGCAGCTACTCGTGTCTGTCCTTCAAAGGCAGGTTTAAAATTGGAATTCGGCGGCAGTGTCTCTACTGATGACTGGCTTCCTGTGGCTGGTGTTTGGGTAGTGTTTTCGGTTGTATTTTTCTTTTTACATGCAGAGGCCAGCAACAAACAACCGGCAACAAAAATGATGATGTATTTTTTCATAGGTAGCTTTTTTAAAGTTGATATGATCGCAACCTTGTCAATAGCCGCTACAACTTTGATGTGTTTTAAACTTATTTATTCCATTTTTATATTATTACAATTTAAGCTGCTCATTAGTGCTGAATATTTTTAAAGATATTTCTCAAAGAAGCCAACCAGCTTGCTTACCGCTTTATCTACGTATTCCTGCTTATAATAACTTTGAATATGTGTAGCGCCATCTATTACAAAAAGTTCTTTATTCTTTGTTCCTGTCGCTTTGCTGAATGCTTCGTCAGTCATATATTTTGTATCAGCCTTACTTCCAGCCATCATTAAGAGAGGTTGGTTGATCAGGTCAATATTATCGGTGGCATCCCAGGTCATCAGGTCCATCATGCTGCTCATGGTATATAGGAAAGTTGAATTTGGGTGGGCGTGCGTCCGGTAGTAATATTCGTATCCCTCGCGATAGAGATCGGTCGGCGTTTTAGCGATTTCTTCATCTGTAATACTTGCGACGCCTCCGTAGATAATTTTGCCGCCTGCCGCTTCCTGTTCGCGAGCTTCTGACGCTTTTTTCAGACGTTCCTGAATGGTAGCCAACTGGGAGTTTTGAAATCCATTACGCCTTACTTCACCCGAATTGAACATACTCAGTGTTGCCACTGCTTTAAACCGTTTATCAGACTGGGCCGCTTTTAAAGTATAGCCACCACCGCCGCAGATACCAAAAGCACCAACCCTGTTGGTATCTACTCCAGGGTATCGGCTTATAAAATCAGCCATGCCATGGATGTCATCCGTCCGGTAGAAAGGTTTATCTGTATGGCGCGGCTCTCCGCCGCTCGCTCCCTGGTAAGCCGCATCGGCAGCAATCGTTATATAACCAGCTTCGGCTAAACGCTGCGCGTATAGCCCGGCGGTTTGCTCTTTTATACCACCATTTGGGTGAGCAACCGTTATTGCAGGGTATTTCCTAGAAGGATCATAATCGGCCGGGGTGTAAACATTAGCAGAAATATTTACCCCGTTGAGTTTATAGCTTACTGGATGGATGTTTACTTTTCCTGCTTCATTTTTTGTAATCGCTCCTTCGTATACCAGGGTATAGGGATTGGATTGATACCCTTTTTGAGTTGATTGCGCATTTACCATGGTTGTCCCTGTTGAGATTGCAGTTGCTATGATCAGCGATATTTTTTTCATGTTAATTCCAATTCAGTATCCGCTATTAATTTTAGCGGATTCTTTATATTAATAAAAGGAAGGTTTATCCCATTGTGTGCCAGGTTCACCTATCCCAAAACTTTGCCTGATATATTTGTCGTCAGGCGACGTAATGATATCGGTTATTGCCTGTGTAACAGCTTCCCGTGTAACCTGGGTCTCTTTAAACGGTTCTCCCATAGGCACAAGTACATAGTTGTTGTTTCCCTGCTGATCATAAAGCCATGTCAATCTTAGTAAAGTATAGTCCAGGCCAGATTTTTCCAATTTCTGAGCGGACCTGATCTGCTTTTGCATCCGCTGACCGCTGCCAACCATCATCTTATTCCACCGGCCAAAAGCGCCCGGAACTTCATCATAGATACCAAGAACAGAGGCTGCGATCACCCGTTTTATCTTATGTTTATCCATAGCTTCGATTATGGATTGGGTTGACTGATCATCACCCATATCATTAATGTAAACGATATCGATGTTTTCCATCGCCTTAACCAATGTTTTGGTATCCTTAAAATCTCCGGCTACAATCTTTATACGCTCCGGATTGCTTCCGCTCAATCTTCTGTTTGCGTTTTTTGCGTATAAAACAAGGTTATATTCTGTCCGGGCAAGTAGTTCATCGGTAAGCAATTGTCCGATCTGTCCCGCCGCCCCTAATATTAGTATGTTCATTCAGCTCATTTATTTAATCAAACCTATCTTTTTCAGCCACTCTTGCACTTCAGCGTTTACCTGTCTTTCTTTATCATCTTTCATAACAAATAAGATCCCATCCCTTTCTATTCCACCTTTTGTAGAATAACCTTCCAGTACTTTACTCTTGGGACATAATTCTTTTACTGTTTCAAAGCCGCTGCCTACTCCATAACCGGCGTTGGTGTTAAATGGTACGACTGTTTTACCGCTCAAATCATATTGCTTCAGAAATGTCTTGATTGGCGGCGGTATTTTCATGTCCCAGGTGGGAAAGCCTACAAATACGATGTCGTATTTGCCGATGCTGTCGATCTTTGTTTTGAGCGGTGGTAAGAAATTATCCCGGTTTTCCCGAACCATCTGCGCCACATGGGCACGGTAATCCGCAGGATAAGGATTAACTAATTCAAGGGCAACCAACTTCCCTCCAACGTTTTTTTGGATCATCCGGGCTACTGCCTCTGTATTTTTGGTTCGTGTGAGGTAAACGATCAGGATCTTTTTTGCTGTCGTTGGCTGCGCCTTAGAACATGATGTCATGGTACACAAACAGATAAGAAGACAGTAAACGATGACCTTTTTCATAAACATCAATTTATTTTTTTGCAACCGCTTCTACGCCCGATAACGCGAGTACAAACGGCGGCAGCCGCTCACCTTCCACTTTAATTGCTGCCAATTCCGTATTAAACTGGGTTAGCTCCGCATTACTGAAATGAATTTGCGCGGCACCCACGTTTTCGAGCATGTGTGCCATCTGGGTTGTTCCGGGGATCGGCACGATCCATGGCTTTTGCGCCGAAAGCCATGCCAGTGATACCTGGCCGGGAGTCGCATTTTTTTGCATCGCCCATTTCTTAAGCAATTCCACAAGCGGCATATTCTTACCGATATTCTCTCTTGAAAAACGGGTTTCCATGCCACGGATATCACCAGGTGCAAAACCCGTATTTCCATCAATAGCACCGGTTAAAAAACCGACGCCAAGGGGGCTCCAGCAAACAAAGCCAATACCCAGTTCCTGACAAAGGGGGATAATTGTTTGTTCAGGCCCGCGCCATAGCAGCGAGTATTCATTTTGAATCGCCGTAACCGGATGGACGGCGTGTGCCCGCCTTACTGTTTCGGGACCTGGTTCTGAAAGCCCATAATGCAAAATTTTTCCTTGTTGAATAAGATCTTTAAGTGTGCCCGCTACATCTTCGATTGGCACATTAGGATCAACCCGGTGCTGATATACCAGGTCAATATGGTCAGTCCGTAACCGTTTCAGCATTCCCTCAATAGCCGTTTTAATATGGTCAGGTTTGCTGTTTAAGCCACCGCGCATCCGGCCGGTCTCCGGGTCAATATCCCAGCCAAACTTGGTTTCTATGACGATCTTGTTCCGGAACGATGAAACTGCTTCACCCAGGATCTTTTCGCATTCAAAAGGCCCGTAAGCTTCTGCCGTATCAAATAAGGTTATGCCATTATCATAAGCTTTTCGAATGATGTCAATCATCTGAGGCCTCGATGGGATGGTGGTTTGATAGGTCCGGCTCATGTTCTGTACGCCGAGTCCTATACTTGACACTTCCAGTTTACCACCAAGTTTGCGCTTTCCTGGGCCGACGATTGGCGCATCCGTTTCAGAAATGATGGTACCGGCAACAGCATTTGAGGCCAGCAAAGCGCCACCGGCAATGGCCAGGCCTGATTTTAAAAGGTTACGACGGTTCATAATTCGTTTAGTTAAATGTTAATGTTGTTGTGGTGGCGTAGCAGGTGCGCCGGCCATTTTAACCGGCCTGATCAATGTGGAGAATGTAAGTGAGCCCATTTTCCATTTGCCGTCTTCTTTGAGATAAACCTCTGTGACCATAAAAGCATGAACTACTTCATTGCCGCCAACTACAGCCAACAGGTCGATATCATTTAAAAGTATAGCCGTATTACCAAAAATGTTTACCGATGCTCCATAAACCTCCGCTTTTTTATACCAGATGAAACCACCTTTAATGGTATTCAATTCCTGGTCTTTACCCCAGCTTCCTCCCATATGTACAAAAACACATTTTTCGGTAAACAGATCTTTCAGGGCATCAACCTTTTTATCGGCCATTAAAGTCCACTTAGTTTTAGAAAGGTCGAGTAATTCCTGTTCTTCTTTTGTCGGGGTTTTGGCCACGCTTGGCAGATTGGCCTGTGCCTGGCATAGTTGTATGCCTGAGGTTAGCAAGATTAAAGCAAAGATTAATTTTTTCATGTGTCTCATTTTTTGGTTTGTCAATTGGTGTTAATTATTGTGTTTCGGTTCCATTTAAATAAAATATGGGTGGAGCAGGTAACTTCACCCTTCTTTCTATTATTTGCGTCCCAATAGTTTTTGCGCATCAGCGGAGTAACGATGACCTTGAACCTCGATGTCATTCAATGCAGCTTTGATCACATTCAGGTCGCTATCTGTGAGTGTTATATCCGCGCCTCCAAGGTTTTCTTCCAAACGGTGAAGCTTAGTTGTCCCCGGAATCGGTACAATCCATGGCTTTTGAGCCAACAGCCAAGCTAAAGCGATTTGAGCCGGGGTGGCATTTTTATCATTGGCAATCTGTGTGAGCTTATCAACCAGGGCTTGGTTCGCCTTTCGGTTTTCTTCCGAAAACCGAGGTACTGTATTGCGAAAATCTGTTTTATCAAAGGATGTTCTATCATTGATCGCACCTGTTAAAAAACCTTTACCCAAGGGACTGAACGGTACGAAGCCAATGCCAAGTTCTTCAAGCAACGGCAGGATTTCTTCTTCCGGTTCCCTCCACCATAATGAATATTCACTTTGCAAAGCAGTAACTGGCTGTACGGCGTGTGCCTGGCGGATCGAATCAACGCCGGCCTCAGAAAGACCGAAGTACTTTACTTTACCTTCAGTGATCAAATCCTTCACGGTTCCAGCCACATCTTCCATTGGGATGTTGGGGTCAACACGATGCTGGTACAGCAGGTCAATATGATCCGTTCGCAAGCGCTTTAAAGCAGCCTCCGTTACTTCCCGGATACGCTCAGGCCGGCTGTCAGTACCCAAACCGGGCTTGCCTTCTTTAAAACCGAATTTAGTTGCGATGACCAATTGGTCGCGATGCGGTGCTAAGGCTTCGCCTAACAATTCTTCATTCTCAAATGGCCCATAAGCTTCGGCTGTATCAAAAAAGGTTACACCGCGTTCTACCGCAGCATGTAATAATTTGACAGCTTCTTTATGATCCGTAGCGGGACCGTAGCCGAAACTTAAACCCATACAGCCAAATCCAAGGGCTGAAACTTCTAATCCGCTGCTTCCTAATTTTCTTGTTTTCATTTGGTTTAATATCTAATCTTTCAATTCACGTTCACCAAGCCATTTCACCATTTTAGGATCACGATGATCAAAGAACAGGCTGGCGTTAGTATCAAGCGTTTTTATCTGTTCCATTTCATCAGATGTCAGCCTAAAATCCAAACTGTTCAGATTTTCGGCCATGCGTTCTTTTTTAACCGATTTCGGAATAGCAACAACGCCTCTTTGGGTAAGCCAGCGAAGGATCACCTGGGCAATAGACTTATCGTATTTTTCACCGATACCCTTCAGGAGTTCATTCTTGAAAATATCGTTTTTGCCTTCTGCAAACGGGCCCCAGCTCTCGATTTGCACGTTATTGTCGATCATGAATTGTTGGGTGTCGATCTGTTGGTGAAAGGGGTGCGTTTCAACCTGGTTGACAGCCGGTACGATTTCGTTATGGATGATCAGGTCTATTAATCTGTCAGGCTGAAAATTACTGACACCAATAGCGCGGACTTTGCCCTCTTTATACAATTCCTCCAATGCCCGCCACTCGCCATACACATCTCCGTACGGCTGATGGATCAAATATAAATCCAGGTAATCCAGTTGTAATTTTTTCAGGGATGTTTCAAAAGCCTTTTTTGTTCCTTCGTAGCCGTTTGATTGTATCCAAAGTTTGGTTGTAATAAATAATTCCTCCCTTGCAACACCGCTGCGTTTGATTGCTTTACCAACCGCTTCTTCGTTCATATAGGACTGTGCAGTATCAATTAGGCGATAACCGTTTTCAATTGCATCTACTACGCTTCTTTCACATTCGTCCAGATCTGTTACCTGGAATACGCCGAATCCCAGGATCGGCATTTCAACGCCGTTATTTAATTTTACAGTTTGCATAATTTCTTCTTTACTAAATCAATACAAAGGTCATACCCTGTTTCTGAAAAAAC
Source organism: Mucilaginibacter aquaedulcis (assembly GCF_030409325.1). Classification (GTDB taxonomy): domain Bacteria; phylum Bacteroidota; class Bacteroidia; order Sphingobacteriales; family Sphingobacteriaceae; genus Mucilaginibacter; species Mucilaginibacter aquaedulcis. The sequence goes on along the minus strand of NZ_JAUFPR010000004.1, from coordinate 784,251 downwards.
AGGATATAGATTACGGGGATATCTACCATTATTACTGATTAATGCAGATTGCCCGATGTAACAGCTTTTTCGATCACATCCAGCCTCGTTTTTTTTGGATCAGGCTTACCCATAGCCGTACCATCTGATTGAAATTCAATTAACTCATTCTGTATTGGGTCATAAACCGGCCATTTTGGAAGATCTTCACCATTGGGGTTCCCTGTTTTAGCAAAATTTGTCCAGTAGGTATTCATGATCTTGGCAACCTCTCTGTCTTTGGGCGCTATAGTCGCACCGTTCCTGCTAACCAGGTTATCAAATGCGTAAGCGATCTCCGATGCGTGTCCCGCACCATAGCGCATCCACTGTTGCATGGAAGGCGACACGTAGGAGAACAAGTAAATGTATGCCGGCGCGCCTTTAGCGGTAATGGCCCTGGCGGTAAACCTTGCCGGCTCTGCCCATACTTTATCTGTATTGACGAACGAAAGCATTTTTGGAAATTCTGTTGCACCGTCGGGATCGTAAACAGCTTTGGCTTCGTTTTTCATATTCCCGAATAAATTAAGCAAAGAATCTTTTGATCTGGCGTTAACGAATCCGGCAGGAACCTCGGCGCTATTAGAGCCTATCATTAAGGGGATTTTGGGTGCCCGGCCACCATTATAAGCACTCTGGGCCGTTTCGGTAACTAATTTTCCGTCAAGTATAGGGCCCGAATATATGGGCGTGCCACTTTGACCATCAGTTTCCTGCCCGCCATCGACGATCTCTGAGACGCTTAATGAGCGGAGTTTTTCCAGTGCAGCGGCATCCGTTCTCTGGATGCCGTGCTTTTTAGCAAAGTTAATTCCGATGGTTTCTGCTGACACAGGATAGTAAGTGTCAGCGTTTTCCTTATCAATGGGGCGACCGGTTAATACACCGTCGCGGCCACCGCCTGATTCCACAATTGCCTTTTGAAACAAACCCCTCGCACTTGGTATAGTTAAAAGCGATTGAACCGATACCCCTCCGGCAGACTCGCCGAATATGGTAACATTTTTAGGATCACCGCCAAATGCCGCAATGTTTTGTTTGATCCATTTAAGCGCCGCGATCTGATCCATATAAGCATAATTGCCTTTGGCTTCCTCGGGATGCTCTTTACTTAATGCAGGAAAGGCGAAGAAACCAAGCCGCCCTAAGCGGTAATTGATAGTTACCAGCAACACACCTTTATCGGTAAATGATATGCCGTTAAAATCGTCCTGATTTCCGCTGCCTGCAACAAAGCCACCGCCATGTATCCAGGCCATTACCGGAAGATGGGCACCAACTTTAGCATTTGCCGGTTTCCATACATTTAGAAAAAGACAATCTTCAGAAGATGTTTTTGAGATCTCCGTGCCGTTACGCGGCCAGCCCATTTGGGCGCAGTCTGCTCCATATTTAGTAGCATCGCGTTCGCCTTGCCAGGCTGGAAATGGCTGCGGGGCACGCCAGCGCAATGGGCCGACAGGGGCAGCTGCAAAAGGAATGCCTTTAAAACTGGAAACGTTTCCTTCTGTTATACCTTTTAGCGTACCTGAGGCAACATGTACCAAAGGCCCGGATGTTGGACTTGTATTATTCTGCGCCTGGGCAGAAAGGGCGAACAGGAAAATAAGCCCTGATAAAATTTTATTCATGGTGATTGGTTTAACAATTTAAAAGTGTTTCGTAGGAAGACAAACGCCGGCTCTACAGACTGAACCTATACAAAATTGTAACCTTTTATCCGTGTTGATATGATACATATTACGGATGTTTCTACCATTATTACTGATTTCGAGTGATTGAGCATCAGTACGTTAATAATTACCGTAAATTCGGATATAAAGAAATAGCTATGGAAAAGATGCGCCGCTTTGATTCGATTAACGATTACAACATCTTTAATAACAACGAGACGAAACACCCTTTGGTGAGCGTGGTCGATCTGTCAAAAGCAGCTCCGAGAAGTCTGTCAAAAATGTATTTCGGCTTTTACATCGTTTTCTTAAAAGATGTAAAATGCGGTGACCTGGTGTATGGCCGCGATACTTATGACTACCAGGAAGGTACTTTGGTATTCCTTGCGCCGGGGCAGGTAGCAGGCTCTAATGACAATGATGATATTTATCAGCCTAAAGGCCATGCCCTGGCATTTCATGCTGACCTTATACATGGCACATCACTGGGCAGACGTATCCAGGAGTATACATTTTTTGGTTACCAATCTAATGAAGCACTTCACCTTTCTGAACGGGAGAGAAGCCTGGTTCTGGATTGCTTTTCCAAAATAGATTATGAACTGGAGCGTGGGGTAGATAAGCACAGTAAGCGGCTAATCGTTGCTAATATCGAACTGTTCCTGGATTATAGCGTACGTTTTTATGACCGCCAGTTTATGACCCGAGACAATGTACACCAGGGTTTGCTGGAACGTTTTGAAAACCTGCTGAACGAATATTTTGAATCAGATAAACCGGAGATTGTAGGCTTGCCCTCGGTTACCTGGTGCGCAGAGCAATTGAATTTATCGTCTAATTATTTTGGTGACCTGGTAAAAAAAGAGACCGGTAAAACCGCTCAGGAATATATCCAGTCAAAACTGATCGATGTGGCCAAAGAAAAGATCTTTGACGGTAACAAAACCATTAATCAGATCGCCGGTGAGCTGGGGTTTAAGTATCCGCAGCACTTTGCACGCGTATTTAAAAAGCGGGTAGGACATACACCAAATGAATACCGGTCAATGAATTAGTTATAATTGGATTAACTTAATGATATAAATAACTGCCCCTGTTATTTGAACCAATCAGCAACACCTAATTTCAATTATCATGGAAAAAACAAACACTGATTTTACCAGGCGCGCTTTTCTCAAAGCCTCTGCCATTGCAGGTGGTGGATTATTGCTTCATTTTAGTGGCCTTGCCAAGTCCGTGCTCGCGGAACGAGGTATTGATGCAGCATCCCCGGAATGGAATGAACTGACCGGCTACATCAAGATCACTTCAGATAATATCATTAAAATTATTTGCCCTAATCCGGAGTTTGGGCAAAACGTAATGACATCGCTGCCAATGGTCGTAGCTGAGGAACTGGATGTAGACTGGAAGAAAGTGATCGTTGAAATGGGCCCGCATGATAATACTAAACTTGGCCCGCAGTTTACAGGTGGAAGTAATTCCATGCGGATGTACTGGAAGCCTTTACGGCAGGCAGGAGCCTCTGCACGACAAATGCTGATGCAGGCCGCAGCCCAAAATTGGGCGGTGCCTGTTGAGGAATTAACAACAAAAGCTGGTGAAATCTATCACGTAAAAAGTAATAGAAAAGGTGTTTATGGCGACTTTGCGGCCAAGGCATCTGGCATTCCTGTGCCTAAGGATGTGAATCCAAAAAACGTTAAAGACTTTAACATTGTAAGGCATTCACAAAAAAATGTGGAGGGTACAAAAATCGTATCCGGAAAGCCACTTTTTGGCCTGGATTATAAACACGAGGGTATGCTGATCGCCATGCCCGTACATCCGCCCGCTTTTGGTTTAAAACTCAAATCTTTTGATGCGTCGCAGACATTAAAAATGCCGGGCATTAAAGATGTTTTCACCATTAAATTATATGAGGACGGCTTTGAACAGGGCGGTTTCGATACACGGACTTTTAACGTAATTCTTGCGGTGGTTGGCAAAACGACCTGGGAAGTGATGCAGGCCCGTAAAAAACTCGTTGTTGAATGGGAACCTGCCGGCGACGTTACCAATACCATGCAGGGCCGGGGCGGCGGAAAGCGGGAAGTTATTGTTCCGGGAGAGCTTGAAAGTACCGAGAAGCAAATGGAGAAAATGCGTGAGTACGCCAGCAAACCTGCCCAGTTATTGAGGAAAGATGGTGATCCGGAAACAGCTTTTAAAAATGCGGCTCAAATTCTTGAACGGACTTACAACGCACCCTTCCTGGCACATAACTGCATGGAGCCGATGAATTTCTTTGCCCATGTTACCGATGAAAAAGCGCTATTGGTAGGCCCTCTGCAAGCGCCAGGGTGGACCCAACCCACATTGGCAAAAGTGTTAAAACTCCCGGCCGATAAGATCGAGATACAAATGACGCGGATGGGCGGAGGGTTTGGTCGCCGGGCATACGGGCACTATTTGATCGAAGCAGCCCTGATTTCCAGGCAAGCGAAAGCTCCTGTTAAATTGATCTATAGCCGTGAAGATGACACAACCTATGGCATCTATCGCCCGATGTATACCGCTACTTACCGCGCCGCTTTAGACGAGAATAAGAACCTGATCGCTTTTCATGTCAAAGGCGGTGGGATACCGGAACATGCTATCGCTGCGAACCGTTTCCCGGCAGGAGCCATTGATCATTATTTGGCCGAAGGCTGGGAAATTCCTTCCAATATTACGATAGGCGCTTTCCGGGCTCCAAGGTCTAATTTCAATGCTGCCGCAGAACAATCATTCCTGGATGAATTAGCCGAAGCGATGGGTAAAGATCCCATTGAGATGAGATTGGAATTGTTGAAGCGAGCAAAAGAGAACCCTGTTGGTAAAAACAATGAGTATGATGTCGACCGGTATGCGGGTGTTTTGAAATTGGTTAAAGAAAAATCGGGATGGAACGGTGCGGAGCATAAAAAATACAGCCGTGGCGTTGCCGCCTATTTTTGCCATAACTCTTACGCGGCTCACGTGGTAGATATAACCATCAAGGACGGACAGCCTTACGTAGAAAGGGTAACCAGCGCCATCGACTGTGGTATTGTGATCAATCCGGATGCCGCAACCAATATGGTACAGGGGGCGGTGATAGACGGGATCGGCAATTCTCTTTATGGAGGATTAACGCATAAGGATGGTGTGGTTGCGCAAAATAATTTTCATTCCTACCGGATCATTCGTATGCATGAAGCACCTAAAAGCGTAGATGTCCACTTCGTTCAAAATGATATCGATCCAACAGGTTTGGGTGAGCCGCCATTTCCTCCTGTTTTTGGCGCGGTGGCCGGCGCGCTTTACAAAGCAACAGGAAAACGCTATTACCAGCAGCCCTTCACCTCGCCTCAACCGGTAATCCCTACAGTTTGATTAATAGATTTTTAACCGTAATTATCACGTTATGATCGCACTAAATATTAACAAGAAGATATACCATATTGATGCAGACCCGGAAACGCCTTTGCTTTGGGTACTCCGAGATCATGTTGGCCTCGTTGGAACCAAGTTCGGCTGCGGGGTAGCGCAGTGTGGTGCCTGCGTAGTACATTTGAATGGTGAAGCGGTACGTTCCTGTGTCACCAAGCTCAGCCGCGCTGTAGGTAAAAAGGTAGTCACCATAGAGGGGTTGTCTGAAAAGAACGATCATCCGCTTCAAAAGGCCTGGTTAGAACTGGACGTTTCACAATGCGGTTATTGCCAGGCCGGGCAGATCATGTCGGCTGCAGTCCTGCTTAAAGAAAACAAGAATCCAACAGACCAGGATATCAATGATGCTATGGCAGGTAATATTTGCCGGTGCGGCACTTATCTGCGTATCCGTGAGGCTATTCATTTAGCTTCAGAATTGCAAAGGAAAGGGGGTGGTAATTCATGAACAAACAGATATCAAACCGGCGGAATTACAGCAGTAATTTCCGGTTACTGATCGTAATAGGCCTGCTATGTGGCGGAATAGGCATAATGGCATTTACGATGAATAAGGACAATAGTCTGAAAGTAGTCAAAAGTAACTCATTGTCGCCGATTAAAAAGGACAGTGTTACTTCTGTAAAAGCTTTCCAGCAGGTATATACCGTTTTGATGAGTGCACGCTGTATGAATTGTCATCCATCGGGCAACGTTCCTCTGCAGGGGGATGACAGTCATCTACACACGATGTTGCCACAACGTGGTATTGATGGTAAAGGTGTTTACGCTATGAAATGCGCCAATTGTCACCAGCCTACAAATACAGCTGGTTTACATACGCCTCCGGGTAATCCAAACTGGCATTTGCCTCCTGCCAACATGCGAATGGTTTTCCAGGGGAGGACTCCGAGGCAACTGGCTAAACAATTGATCGACCCGAAACAGAATGGCCATAAGGATTTGAAAAAATTGATTGCTCATGCGGACGACGGCCTGGTGCTTGCAGGCTGGAATCCGGGCGAAGGCCGTACATTGCCGCCAATGAGCCATGCTGCATTCAAAAAGGCTTGGCTGACATGGTTAAATACAGGCGCATTTGCCCCCGCTAAATAAGATATATCAGAAGGGTTAATCAATTAATTGAATTATATCGATTTGGTGTAAGGCATGAAAGAACTTATAGATATTGTTGCTGCATACGAAAGAGCTGTTAACGAAAATAAAAAAACAGCTTTGGCTACCGTGGTGCTCGTTGAAGGTTCAGCTTACCGCAGGGCCGGTGCAAGAATGCTGATCACCGAAGATGGACAATTGACCGGTGCTATAAGCGGCGGTTGCCTGGAAGGAGATGCTTTGCGAAAAGCCCGGATGGTGATTATGCAACAGCAACCGATGTTGGTTACCTATGACACAATGGATGATGATGATGCCAAACTTGGTGTTGGCCTGGGCTGTAATGGCATTATCCATATTTTGATAGAGCCAATAATGAATGGCCGCGCCAACCCTATTGCTTTGCTTAAGGCTGCTATCAATTCTACAGGATATTCAGTGTTAGTCACTTTGTTCTCTACCGAAAACCGGAAAGCTCCGCAACCAGGTTCCACTTTATTTTTTTCAGATAGAAAAATACTTTCAAAAGGTATTGAGTCTACTCCATATAAAAATGAATTATTGGCAGATGTAGCGTATGTTTTAGCCCGTCAGCAATCAATCGTAACCGGCTACTTGGGTTACTCGGCATTTATCGAGTGCGTTAAACCGTTAATTTCCCTTGTCATCCTTGGAGCAGGGAACGATGCGATACCATTAACGAAAATGGCAGCTATTTTAGGTTGGAATACCACCATTATAGATGGTCGGCCAAATTATGCTAATTCAGATCGTTTCCCTTTAGTAAATAAGATCATCGTTGCTAAGCCGGAAAAAGTTTTAGAAATCGTAGATTTTAACGAATGGACTGCATTTGTTTTGATGACGCACAACTACAACTATGAATTAGCTTTTCTTCAAAATATTTTACCATTGCATCCATTATATATCGGCGTTTTAGGCCCGAAGAAAAAATTGGAACGGATGCTGAGTGAACTGGCGGATGCAGGGATTTTCATAACTGAAAGGGACCTGGAGGCGATCCACGGTCCGATAGGGTTGGACATCGGTTCAGAAACTTCCGAGGAAATTGCTTTAGCTATAGTGGCTGAGATTAAAGCCTTTTTTTCTGACAGGAACGGGCAACCATTAAAATACAAAAATTCAGTTATTCATAGTGCATAGCGTGGGGTTGATTTACTTGCTGTTGGGCATCAGGTCTTTTAGGCTTTCCCTAAGCTAAATCTTCTGTACAGGCTGTCCAGCTCGGAATGTGAAGGGCTTGCAGTTTGAGCGCTTGTGAACAACCGAGCCTTATTCAACGCTTAAGCAACAAAAGCGCTTAGCCGGATCAAATGTCAAGGGCGGGCCAACCGCTGGAAGCGGACACAGCGGCCCGCTTGTGTACCCTTGACGTTTGATTCCGGCGTGGGCTATCTTCGCGACTGCGGTGAATAAGGATTTTATTTTTTTCTCACCAGGAGGAAAATCCACAATGTATAACTGTGGCTTGTCAATTAAACAACCGTTGCTTTCTATTCCAAATTTCCAGGTATAATGTCTTTTTTTCGGGGCTCAGGAAAGATGCTTCAATCATCTTACCAACCTCCTTATTACCGGAGGAAAATTTGTTATACGTATTCCTAACGGCGGTTTCAGGTATATTCATGCTTCTTGCCAATACATCAAAATCAGATAATCCAATTCTTTTCTTTTTGCCGTTTATTGTCAGGGCCAGCTCTTCATCGTCCTGTGGATTAACAAGATTTACATTGAGCAGGTCATAGGCAGGACTTAAACTTACCCCCTCGTCCGTATATAGCACAGAGAAGTTCTTCAGGTGCATATCATTGTTGCCTGTCAAAAAAGAAAATAACACCAGTTCAAAATAAGTCAGCGCATCAAAACCAGTTTGAGTACAGTATTTCAGGATAAGCTTACCGATCTTTTCATACGAGCCCCTGTATTTATTTTCCGTTAAAAATTCAGAAAGCTGGCAGAAATCTTCCATGTGAACCTTATGGCCTTTCACCCGGTCAAATCTACGGGCAAGATAAACCAAACTGCCGTCTGATGCCTCCATTAAAGTATGATCGCAAGTTGGCATTTTAAACAGGCTTGCCAAATGCATAGTCAGATCTTCTGATTGCGGCATTTCTGGAAAACCAGGATGTTGTGGTTTAAGTATGTATTCTCCCCAAAGTCCTACTATAGTCAGAGGGTTGTGCTCCTTCGTCTTTTTCAGGGTAACAGAAAGCTTGGGCTGAACTCCGGTCACAGCGATCCTTTCGTTGATGGTCTGTTCGCCCAACGTTTTCAAAAGTTTATTATTCAATTCCAGCTCAGGTACCTTAGCCGTACCAAAAAAACGCTTTGAACATTTTTCATGAAAAGACGATGTACCTGCATCCTGATAACAAAACCAACAATTTGCCATAGCTTAATCTATTTCGGGAATAACCGTTACAGCTCCGATTGCATCCCTGCATGTTAATAGTAATAATTCAAACCGGTCATTGCTTTTGACCTTCCAGTGTGTTGTTGCCAAATCCAGTAGCCAACCTTCCGGGATCAAGCCATCGAAAAAAGCAAACAATACTTTACTTTCATATTTCTGGGTTGACAATGGCAGCGTTAAGCTTACCGGCTTTGCGTTCTTAGTCCCTAAATAATCAGCCTGGTAAGTAAATTCGTAACCATCATCAGTTTCCGCAAGTACACCAGCCAGCGTGTCCTGAAAATACACCAAACCTTTCCTACTCATCATTTTTTACTTTTAATACCACTCCGAGTTCTGCGCCAAATAACATCAACACCTGATTCACTTTATCCATCCGCAATGTTGGTTTTCCCTGTTCCATCTCACGAACGACCCTAAGTCCCACTCCCGCTTTAGATGCCAGGTCTTCCTGTGTGAGATTTAGTGATTTCCTTTTTTTCTTCAAATATTCTGACAACATATTTATACCCTTTCGGGTACAAATATAAATAAAGTTTATTAGCTAGACCCTATCGGGATTATATCTTCTATTAATATCATAATTATACCCTATCGGGATTATATTGCAAATTTGTGCTTGTTTTATACCCTATCGGGATTAGTGGTTAGGTTAAAAAAAATCCAATACTGGTAATCTAAGTACCAGTATTGGACGCTCTTTTACCATTCAGATTTTCAAATAACGGGGCCTGATGAATCAGCATCGCTACACACTTTTCCGTGACAAATCCTATAAGTTAAAGTTTTAAATTATTCGATAAACGTTTAGCATATCCTGAACGGATCGTTGAAATTTATGGTGTAAACGGAAAGTGTTTTTGTATTAATGTGTCCTGAATATTATAGGTATCAGGAGAGCGATTTTCCTGTAGGGTTTCTGTGAACACACAATATTCAGGTAGCCAATAATGGGATGATAAAAAGTGCAAAAATATTCGGCGAATAAGAAAGGCAATAAGTCAACCCAATTGTTAATTGTTAACGGATCAATTAACAATCGGTAATGTGGATTTTATCATTTGTTAAGTACGTTCTGAACCTTTGTTTATTGACAAAAAGACATCCATACTATAGCTTTAACCCGATGCGATAAAACTCAGGTTTTAGCTAAAAATTCCGAAAAAAGGGTAGGTAAAGCAACTTTATTTGTGATGTATATCAATCCATTTATTAAGGTAGAATGACCTTTTTTGTAATGTAGATCAACTCATTTTGTAATGTAATCGATTGATAAAAGATTTTCAGGAGCATAACTTTAATCTGATAAAATACGGTGTTAACGCTTTAGCTAAAAATTGCAAAGAAAAGGGTAGATAAGATAAGTGCACGATCATCTGAAATAAGGAAACAGATAAATAGGAGAAAATTAAAAGTGTACTTCGCCGGAAGATTCTCCCGACACATATCAGAATAAATGGTTCGGTTCTCATGAAACTGCTGTCATAGAGAGAAGAAATTTTTTACAGGGGTAAAGGGTAGTAACTATTTTTTACTTTTTTTCATCGCGATGAACCCAAAAAGAGCCGATTTATGCAATAATTGTTGGCGTTGAAGTGATAATCAGGCAAATTATTGGGTGTTTGCTCCCTTTTTCGCCCCCAAAAGTCACCACCCTTTTACCACTGTTTTCGCATTAAAAAAATGCATTTATTCAACCCGAAAAAAAATATTTACGCATGTCACACTTTTGAATATAAATAACGCCGAGATTAAGCAGCTTAATTAAATAAGCTATTGCAATATTAAAATTATCTATGATTAAACACATCTAAGGCAGACTCCTGATACAGATAGGAGGCAGCCAGATTTTTAGCAAGCCTATGAAGAACCCTATCATCTTATATTTTTCTTCTCCGGTTATTTCCCGGAGCCCCATTCGTCAAAAACCGCCAGGGTACAGTCGTTACCCGGTAAACTATACCGATGCCGAGCTGATCCGGCTGGAAGGAGGGACATTGCTCCGCCAGTATCATAGCCATTACTTGTTTTATATTGAACTGTATGAATTTAAACTGGACAAGGAATTATCCCTGAGTTACCAGGTGGATGAACCAGCCCTGTTCCTTTTTTTCATGCTGGAGGGGCACATTCGTTTTTCCACTCCCGATGGTACTCTCATTACCGAAGCAGACAAGGGTTCCTGCTATGCTACTTTCAACAAACCAGGCGAATACTTCGGTAACCTGCAGCCCGGGATTCACCGTATCTTTTACATTGCTCCAAGAATGGAGTGGCTGAAAAAAGATATCGGCCAATATCCCAAACTGAAAGCATTTGTTTTTGACCTCGATAACGGAAGTTCCTTATATGGACATATGCCCCGATGCCCGATAGCAGGACCGATCTACCGGACACTGCTCCAGTTATACGAGCTGAATGATCATAAGGTAACGGATATTGAAGCAGAGCTGCTCCGGTTCTTTAAACAATTGCTGGCCCAATACGAGGAGATGGTTTCGATCAAACTGGAACAGCCTGTCTACCGCGTTAAGGACTTCCTGGAAAAAAATTATACAGACTCCGAACTCAGCAACCAAACACTGATCCGTACTTTTCATATCACGGAGAAAACACTGATCGAAAATTTCAAAGAAGAATTTGGCACCACACCACACGCGTTCCTGATCAACCTCCGTTTACAAAAGGCAAAACAATTGTTTGCAGCGGGCCAGCTATCCACCAACGAAGTATATAGTTTAGTGGGATATAAGGATGTGCAAAGTTTTCGCATACAGTTCAAGAAATTTTTTGGATACCCGCCTTCTGATAGTCTTTAGGGCTTGTTGCATGCCCATTCTCTCTTTTTTCTCAAAAACAGGCATAAAAAAACTTACCTCCTTTAGTGTTTTTCCATCCTCATTATCTCTGTTTTTTTATGCTTTTGGGGAAACCAGATACCGAGATTTACTAAACGCAACGATCAATACTGTTGCAAAGATGTGTGATGGAAGTACCGGGAGCCGAGCCGCCATTTCCTGGCGGTAGAGCATCAGCAACATGATAGCAGCCCCTAAAGTAAAAACTATCAGTGGGATATCCGGCCGGTACTGTTAAGATGGCACCGGATGCTGATGCATGGAACGCGGGTACAGCGATAAAGTGCACAAACCCAGGATAGGTGACGCCAAGGCTGCGCCGCTGGTGTTAAGTTGATTAACAAGAAAAAATGTAGAGGATGAAAACGTTTGATGCAGCAACAATCAGGGACATGGCAGAGGATTATAACTCAAAGGTCATGCTGGCCGCTATGGCAGCGCTTTGCATCCATTTTATCCAGAGGTACATGGCAGCATGTCTGTGGTTTTATACCATCAACATCCGGCCTCTTTTTAATCATGCTTACGTCCGAAAGAGAATTACCCACACCAGTGTTCACGACCGTAAAGATGCATTATTTACGAAAAACCCGAATAGCCGTGCCGGGCTATTCGGGCAAATGGAAACAGCAGCACCCAGGGCGCAAAAGTTTCCGGTGAGGCCTGCCTAAAGGCAAAACGTCACATAACTATACGAATATAAAGTTTTTGGAGCCCTTTTTTGCTATTATAAAAAGTTCATTCCTGTGAAAAAAATCACATTAAAAAATAAAAAAGTATGGCTGGGAGCTATGCTTTCATTCGCCTTCGTGGCAATTATAGGCGTAGCTTTTGCCTTTAAACCGGACGTGAAAAAAACAGTTCCGGTTAATACAACCAAGGCGGCAGCCCTGTATTGGTATCATGTGAATCCGAGCACCAATGAAACAATTGCGGCCTACTCTTACAACGACACAAAAGCAAATGTTATTAATACCCAAAGTTGTAAGGACAATGCAAATCAGCCAATTTGTTTGTTTGGGTCCACAAACGCTTCATTACCGGTAGGCACCGATGTAGGGACGCCGGCTCCCGATAACAGGATACTGGAAAAGAATTAAGATACAGTTTCCGGTATATTTTACTGACAACGGAATTGGCCTATTGCCAATTCCGTTGTTTTTTTAGTCGCAAAACCTCAATTTTCTTTTAGAGAAAGAACGGTTAAATCAACATCTTTTTCAACCAGATCAAGGTCATAAACTTTTAAGGCATTACGCAGATTTGCTAAAACAATCCCGTCTAATACGTCTGCTTTGAATTGAATATCGATATTGCCATTGTAACCCGTTTGATCTACAAAAGGTTTTTTGAGCCCGTATTCTATCAACCCTGTCAGCCTTTTCGAGAATTTGCTGAATGGCTGATTGATTAAAGAACGCGTTGGGCCATAGTCTTTACCTATCCTGTCTGCGTTGAAAAACGAATCAATGGGTTTATGCCCCTGTGTTTTTATTTTATCTGTATTACTTGTTCTGACCAGAACAAGGCATCTTACCGGTCTTTTTTCAATCCCGGCGTTTAAGTGAAAAGCGCGGTTTAAATCTTCCTTCATTAATTCATAAACATGGTAGGGTTTGTCATTGGGAATAGAAGATTGGTACCAATAAATATTATCCCTCAACCATACCTGTTTATCATAATCGTTTAGATTTTTAGGCTCAAAGTATTTAGTGGAATCTTTGGTTTGAATAACCGTTCTGCCTGGTCTGAAAAACCCATACTTCCCGTTTGTTAATCCTTCCCATGCCCTTTGATACAAAAACATAACGGTTCCGCCTTCTGAAAGACTCTGACCAATTTCGGATGTCCCTAATTTAACGCCTAAATCTCTGCCCCTATAAATGTAGGAGGAATATAACATGTCGTTGCTCCAACGCTTGTCAAACAATGATTCAACGTAATTATTCTTTACAGCTTCGGGGACTTTCATCGTTTTATTGGAAAGAACGGCCTCAATATGGGATTGTGTAATTGGCACATCATCCAATAGCATCTTTCCATCTTTTCCTATCCAAACTATGTAAGGATTACCCTGGTGAGGAAAAATCTTTTGCAGTATGGTATCGCCCGTTATAAACGGCAAGGAAGGCAGGTAAACTTTTGAATGGCTTTTGAAAAACCGCCCGATAGAATCCCTGTCCAAAGGATTAACCGGAATTATCCGAATTTCATTACCAAACATTTTCTGCAGAGAATCAAGTTTTGGAAATTCCTCAATGCATGGAATGCAGAACACACCCCAAAAATCCAGTATGACCAGCTTACCGCGCAAGTCCGATAATTTGATTTCTGTATTGCGGTTAAATATGTTTTTGAATGTAAGATCGGGCAATTCGTCACCTACTGTTAACGGTTTATTTTGTGCTTTCAGACGGGTGTTATTTAATAAAACGATCAGGGTTACTAAGTGTAACAGGACAATTGACTTTCTCATGGTGTTGAACTTTGGCAGATGCTATTAATAACCGGTGTTTTGTGTCAGTTTAACATTGTAGGTTAGCTGATCTAAAGGAAGGGGAAATAAGGCTGCATAAGGTTTCCAGTCAGGTTTTTCAGTCCCAAGAACGCTATCTATGGTTCCCCATCTTTTCAAATCAAACCAGCGGTTACCCCACTCTGTAAAAAGCTCTAAACGCCTTTCCTTTTGTATCGCCAATACGCAATCTGCCTGTGACATGGAAGTGGGATAGGCGGACAAGCCAGCCCTGGTATGAATCATATTCAAATCATTAACAGCTCCTGGCAAATTGGTATTTTGCTGTGCTCTTGCTTCTGCGCGGATTAAATATTGTTCAGCAAGCCTGAAAACCACATTGTATTCAGTAATAGAAGTTGTGCTGCTATTTTTAAATTTATTGGGATAATAATAAGTCGCACCGCCTATAATGTTGCTACCCAGCCAAGCGGTTTTGCGCTTATCATTGGCATCAAACAAATTGAGTAAATAGGAATTTATTGCAAATGTTGGTTCCACATCAGATGATTCGGGAACAAAAGCGCTTGCTTCAGCAGAGTTTGCGGCATTATTTGCCGGTGCTATCTCCCAAATGGTTTCCCCGCTATTGATCAGGAAAACAGCATTTAGATCAGGTAGAATACTATAAGCATTGGAATTGATGACTGCTGAAGACTGCGCTTCCGCATTAGCCCAATCTTTTTTAAATAAGTATATCCTTGCCAGTAATGCGGTGGCCGTTAGTTTATTGGGCCTTAGCTTACCCGTGCTTGGATATGTATTAGTAAGCAGCCCCTGTGCATCGGTCAGGTCAATAATCATTTGCTGATAAACCTGTGAAACCGGCGTTCCTCCGGCAATAGCATTTTGCGCATAATCAGGAGATGTAATCAGTGGAACATCACCATAAAGGTTAACTAAATAAAAGTATATCAGTGCCCTGACAACTTTCATTTCCCCTTTTAACTGATCCTTAACTGAAGAAGTAAGGCCGTTGCTTTTATCCAGTCCCTGCAGAATGGCATTAGTGCGGTATATGGTGTTATAGGCCGCAGACCAGAAATCACTGATATTCCCATCGTTTGACAGGATATTATTATTGTAATATGGATCGTAGGTTGAGTTTGATGAGGTATTGTAGATCTCATCAGCAGTAAGCCCCGCGTAAATACCAATACCACCATTGGCAAAAGAAGGGCTGCCTGACCGCATCTGCACATAAACACCGCTTACCGCAGAAAGGGCGGTATTGTCATTTGAAAAAATTGCATCTGTAGCTATTAACTGTGGTGAGGGAGCAATGTCGACAAACTTTTTACAGGCTGATAAATTCATGCCCAGCAATAAAATGAGCAGCAGCTTTTTATATAGGATTTTCATGTTGTAATGTTTAAAGGGTTAGTTGAATACCTGCGGTAACTGTTCTTAATGGAGGAAGTACAAAAAGGCTTTGGTTTTCAGGGTCGGCACCAATGTAATTGGTCATTGTTAAAAGATTCTGTCCCTGTAAATAAACCCTGCAATTAGCTACATGCAGTTTTTTCAGTAGTTGTTGCGGAATACTATAAGACAGCGATACGTTTTTAAGGCGTATATAAGATGCATCTGAATAGACTGCATTTGAACTTCGCAGGTAAAGATTGGAAGCTGTTAAAGCAGGGCCGCCTGCACTGGTAAACTTTTGTATGTCGGCAATATCTCCGGGATTTTGCCAGCGGGATAAGACAATTACAGGTTGATTATAATACTTGTATCCCGGAACGGTTCCGGCAAGGTTCGACAGGTAATTAACGCCGGTTTGTTTTTTAAACTCGAAAAATATATCCAGCTGAAAATTTTGATAACTTACACTGTTCTGAAATCCACCATAAAACTTAGGGTCGGTATTAACAAGTGTGTTCCTGTCAGCCTGGTTATACTTTCCATCATTATTAACATCCTGGAACTGATAAACGCCGGTTTGCGGATCAACACCTAAATAGTGATAAACCAACCTGCTCGATACGGACTGGCCAATAATATAGGTACCGGCATAGGTTGAACTTTCCAATCCAGGAAATGCAAGTAGCTGATTTTTAGGTATGGTTAAATTAAATGAGCTATTCCAGGTAAAGGCGTGTGAACTGATGTTTTTACTGCTTAACTGAAACTCCCAGCCTTTATTGACAACAGTGGCATTGAGATTCTCTAATATGGATGTAAAACCGGTTTGTGTCGGTAAAGTATAGTTAACAAGCTGGTTCTTTGAAAGCGATCTGAAATAAGCGGCAGACAATAATATCCGGTTATTTAAAAAAACTAAATCCAATGCAAGCTCAGCCTTTTTATTTTTCTCCCACTGAAAAGACGGATTATACAGCGAAGTCGGATTTAAACTGCTGACACTTTGATAGGTGTCCGACACCGGTGTCCAGGTATCCAGGAATTGATAATCGCCGATCTGATCATTACCTGTAATACCATAGCTTCCCCTGAGTTTCCCGAAACTGACGATGTTACTAAGTGTGCTTTTTATAAATTTTTCTTCTGAAAAAATCCAAGCGGCTCCTAACGCTGCAAAATTGCTGAACCTGCTTTGTGGACCAAATCTGCTCGAACCATCTCTTCTGCCACTTATATTTACGATATATTTATCCTGTAAATTATAATTGATTCTCCCATAGACCCCTTCATACCGGTACTGGCTGTAACTATTATTGCTCTGTATAGTACCTGCCGCTGTTATGGAATTTAACAGCAGATCATTATTGTAATTTGTGGCGGCTACGGTCAGGCCGTTGCTGGATTGATCCTGCCATGTCCCCCCGATCAGGACATCCAATTTTCCAATACCGACTGTTTTTATGTACTGGGCATGCGGCTCAATTATCCAGCTTTGGAATGTCCGGGTTGCAAAATTACTGTAAGGTAGCTGCAACGAATAGGGATTAATAGATGTACTTGGAAAAGTAGCGACCTCATTGCTGTTTATGGCATTATACCCCATGCTTACTTTTAGAAGAAGATCAGGTATGATATGATATCCGATCAGTAAATTGCTATTCAGGTTGTTAAACTTTCCTGCATAAGTTTGATACTGAAAAGCGAGTGGGTTGGGGTTCAGGATACCGAGACTTGAATAGGCTTTGCCCCCTTCTGCCCAGTTTAACTTCCCGTCAGGCGTGTACAATTGCAGCATCGGGTTTGAGTTGATATAGCTGCTCAGGTCCGTCGTTGTGAGATTGTTTTTATTTGTGGCATAAGTTGCGGTGAAGGCAATGTTCAATTTATTATCAGTTGAGTGATGATTTAGGCTCAAGTGAAGAGAGCCGTGTGTATCGCCCAAATCAGTTGGGAAAACGGTTGTTTCATGATGATAGCCCCCTCCGATAATAAATTGTGTATTAACATTCCCTCCTGATAAGGAAAGCTGTGCATCAGTCGTATGAGCATTACCTCCGATCAATAGTTTTTTAAAGTCTGTATACCTCGTGGTATCCCAAAGCAGTATGTCAGGCGCATTGGTTGTCGTTGGTGTAAGTCCGCTATTTTTAAACCCTTCCCGCCGCATTTGCAAATACTGCTGCGTATTCAGCATGTCCATTGTTCGTGACACTTTGCTCGCACCGGAATAGGTGTTGAAGTTCACTTTAACAGATCCAGGTTTACCTTTTTTGGTGGTTATTAAGATTACTCCGTTAGCACCCCTGCTGCCGTAGATAGCCGTTGCATCGGCATCTTTCAATACCTCGATACTTTCTATATCAGCAGGATTAATTAATTGGAAAGGGCTCATACCAGTGCCGTTTGAAGAAGAACCGGCAGCAGATGAAATCTGGTTTAAAGCAGAATTACCGGTTACAAATGGAACACCGTCAACAATGTAAAAAGGTTCTGAACCCTGTAAAAGGGAGCTTTGTCCGCGAATCTGAACCTTAAATCCTGCTCCGCTAACGCCGCTGCTTTGCGTGACAGATAATCCGGGTACGCGTCCTTCCAATGCGGCCAAGGGGTTGGATACAGGTTGTTTTTCAATATCGGCCGCCTTGACAGAAGATACATCACCTGTGCTTAGTCTTTTGGTTGTGGTTCCATAGGCAATTATTTGTACTTCATCCAATGCTCCTGTATTGTTCTTTAAACGGACGGTGAATTGTTGCTTTTGAAGTTCGAATAGGCGTATTTCTATTTGCTGATAGCCTACAAAACTAATTAGGAGAATGTCATTTGTAGAAACCGGTCCGATAGTATAAGTTCCGTCTGCTGCTGTATTTACAGCAACAGCTCTTCCTTTTAATTTGACAGTTGCTCCGGGAAGCGGGGTGCCCTGTTCATCGGTGACTTTTCCGGTGATAATTTGACCTGGTGGTTTGTTTATGATTTGTCCTGCCGCCCTGAAAAAAAGGCAAAGCGCGGCCAACACTATAAAAAGTATAGTTTTTTTCATGAAATTCTTTAGTTGAGTTGATTAAAAGATTAGTCAGGTAAGACTATGAAAAGGAAAACGGCAACCCGAAATTGACTATTAACTATTAAGCTGATCTTAGGTTGCCGTTTTTAAAAGCCTCACTCAGGAGAGCAGATAATATTCTTGATTGGGTTTTGCAGCGGATAAAAAATTACCGTTCCTAAGAACGGCGTAACAAAGGGCAATGTTGGAGACAAGCCAATTAATTCATTATCAACCCTCTTTCCTTGTGAAAGTAAATGCTTTTTATTAAAATGGAAAATACCTGGGGAGGGGTTAAATTGCAGTTTAAGAAGGTTTATTAAACGCCTTTGAAAGGGCAACAATATATCAGAGACATAGCCATTCTTTACTCGTCTGGGAAAGATTTCGATTCTAAAAAAGGATGTAGTTTTGGTTTGATTTTTACTCATAAACATTCAATTTTATGAGTCTCTATTGCAGATTAAAATACAATAGGGAGGACCCTATCTTCCGCTATTCGCAAGGTACTACCACTAGAACCAGACCATAACTTTCGATAGAGCCCATCCCTAAAGATTGCACAAATATATGCACAATTCCAAGAATGGGCTTTACTCTATCTTCCCGTGGTCGTTAAAAGTGGTAGTTTTTGCGACGAGACTCCTGAATAAACCCAGACACAATCAGTGTCAATATTTTGTTATTATTTTAAATCATTTAAAAGCTTTATTTAGTGAATAGGCGCTTAATGTAGTTTATTTATCAACAAATATAGATAATTATTCGCCATTTGGCAATGATTTTTCTATTGTTTTTTTTCATCTGTACTTTTAATGTAATCTACATTTAAGAATACAGGCTCATTGGAAAAAGAAACATTAACTCTATTAGGATTATACTTGTCTCGGAAACCTTTAAGTCAAGCCAAACTCGCAAGACGTACGGGAATATCAAAAGACAGGATCAGCAAACTTCATGTAGATATTAAATCACGACCAACAGCCGAAGAAATCTATTTAATAGCATTGGCTGTTGACGTGCCCTATACAGAAATAATGGACTTTCTTTGTAAGGATTTGAAACTACGTCCCGAGGATGAGTGGGATAAGAAATCAAAAAAAGATTAAGGTAAAATTATTTGACTATTATCGTGTATTGGTCCTTGCCTGCCTTTTCCTATGGCGATTTCTCCCATGTATAGCCTCGTCATCCACATCATCCTTGATGTCGATATGGATAGGACTGATAAAGTCGTCAAAAGATTGGTCTATAGTGGTATAATATGGATGAATGCCGGCTGATAATTCCATGTCGGACCGATCTTCGTTAAGGACGGTGCTTAAGTATGCGGCTTCTTCTTTCTGATTTTGGGTCTCCATCTGCACCCGCTCTGCCAGGCTGCCGTTTTTTTGGACATTTGCATAAGCCATTGTATCTTTAAGTTGTCTGTCAAACTCGAATAATTCGTCAAACAGTGTTTCTCCACACTGTTTAAAAGCCACCCGATCAAACTGCCCCATCTTTTTAGAATGATCTTCATTCTTTCCTCTTGATGTATTCATCGGGCTAAGCTTGATTTTGTTGGTTGCATCTTTTCTGCTGACAATGACCTGCACATGCATCTGCTCGCCCTCCTTATAATCTCCCCGTTTTTTAATACCCTGTTTAACCTCTGGATCATTGTGGGTGTAATAACGGTAGTTTTCCAGCTTCCCAAACCAGATCAGATCTTCGTGGCTGTTAATACCATCCCGTTTAAAATTCTGTGCGTAGGCATCCATTACCCTAACAGCAAACCCTTTCATCTGGGCTTTGGCACCATCCTCGCCGTATTGTTCCTTTAAAAAGGCGATCTCCTTTTGACTGGGGCTGATATTAAGCAGGAAGAATTTCGCATCGTCCTTACCTAACTTAGCGATATTGTTATCTATTGTCCGCATAGCCACGTATGGATCTATTCTGACATGTAGCCCATTGAACCAATACTCGGGTTCATCCTTATTATATATCCGGTTCTCTTTTTCCAGGTAATGAACCAATCCGCTGCTGCTGCCCTTGTTAGCCGCTTCTTTACTGTCGGTAATATTTATAAACATAAAGTTGATTCGTTATAATAACCTGATCTGCTCTTTCGTAATAGCGATCAGTTCATCTTTTTCCCTGCCCGATGTCATCATGCCAAAAGCCTCCCTGGATCTGATATAACCATCCAGGATAAACAAGAACTGTTCTTTCAGCGTTTCCTTACTTTTCATAACCTTCAAGATCGCATCCATTACGCGGGCTACTTCTCCGAACGCCTTGGCATGGTTTTGCAGGTTATTTAACACATCCACATTATGCTTCAGCACTTCGGAATTAAAGCGGTCGATGATCTTTCCCTGTGATTGGGAAACCCTATCCATTTCTGTTTTGAGGGGAATGAGCAGCATAGTTTCCTGTGCCTTAATAAAACCGATGTACTGCTGGTGGTTCTTCATCAGCGCATTTTTTAAGAGTTCATCATTCAGGTCCATAGGATCTTTCTTGCTTTTATAAAAATAATCGACCATCTGAATAAAAACCTGGCGCTTTGTCCGCCCCAGTTTAAGGGCGATCTTTTCAAACTTCTGGTCCACCACAATGGGGTATCGTACTGATCTTACATTAATATCTTCCATCGCTATCTTCCATCGCTTCATTTCATTTGTTGGCATAAGGCTGTACAGACCTATATGCCTTTATATATCTATACAGGATACTGCCAAGTATCCTGTTTTCTTCTTCTTTGCAGGTAAAAACGCGGTAAAGTATCCCCGGAGGATACGCAAAACCCCATTTGCAGCGCAAATGGCAAGCAAAGTAGGGCTCTGCCCAACTTCCGCTTGCTCCTTTTCTTCCAAGAAGAAAAGGACGCTTTGACTGTCGCACACTCCAAATCGCTGCTACAGGAAAGTTGATAGAGTTATTGCTGCTAAACTTCAAAAACGGACTTGAACAATTACTCTGCATAAAATTATTTGATTTGCGCATACAGGTTATTGCATTAGAGATGTCTTCGTTTTTAAAGTCTCTTGGAAATAGCGTTTCGCTATTGGGAGCGAAGTATTCGTTGTGTGGGTTCATTTCGTATATGATTATCAACATATCTAACGATCTTTAGATCATGTGAACAACTGATCTTGCTATCCTTAGATCAAGTGATCAGTCGATCTATTATCATGCTTATCTTCTGGCCACTCAACCAGGCTGCCTTTTACAGGGTGATAAGATGGGTAATAACAGATGTACCCAAACGTTTCCAGTTCCTTTATACATTTATGATAGGTAGCGGTGGATGCGATTCGGCTATATGACATTAGCAACTGTCGGCTAACCGGAAACGGGTTACTATACCCACTCCGTTGCCAGCAGACAAACAAAGCTGCATACATGCTTACGTGGGTAGCGAGCAGATGCGGATTCTTACCCATTTGCCTTACTCGCTCGGCATAGGCAGCCATTTCTTTTGTTTTAACTATTGGTTTCAATGTTTACCCCCTTCCAGTACTTTATGAATATCTTCCAGTTTGTAATACATCATACCGCCAATCTTGGTATAACTAAGCGTACCATTGATACGCAGGTTTTGTAAAGTACCCGGTGAAATGTTTAATAGCTTTCTCACATCTTTGCTTTTTAACCATTGCTTGCTCTGTCCCTTTCCCGGCTGAAGAATAAGCTCTATTTTTTCCAGGAGTTTATTCCCAAATACTTCCAGATCCTCTTTTGTAACTAATTCATTTGATGTCATTGTATTAAATTAATAGTAATCATATGTCTCGCCACCCGCTACTTTATAGGAATGGCTACCTCTAATCCGCAATTGATTGAATTGCAGTTGCTTTCGCATAAATCAAATATAAATTATTGTTTTGATAAAATAAAATATGTCAAAACAAATGATTAATTTTGGCATGTTCAATCAGAAAGCAACATCATTTTGTTTGCTTATTTTTGATTAAGCTTGATAAATAATCAGCGGTTAATTAGAAGAAGTGAACACCAAAAACAGCCAAATAGCATCAAAAAATATTTTTTAAAAAAGTGAATAAAATCAGTTACAAATCCTACCTGAATGACCGTCTGAAGCAGGTTGACTTTCACGGACAGCTTACATATCCTTTATATGTGCAGGTAACTTTTGAGCGAAAGACCATATTTTTTAAAAGCTATTATTTCGAATTGTTCTCTAAATCCAGGTATGCACTGGAGTTGCCGGATGGGAGTGTAAAAGGGCCTGATATGGAACAGATCATTGAAAAGGAGAACGAAGTGATCCGTTTTGTCATTGATAAAATGAAGGACGGATTTTCATTGGAGGCGTTTAAAAAAAACTACGCTTATCTCAGTAAGGATCTTTGTGATGTGACTGAATTCGATTTTATCACTTTCCTGTACCTGTTCTTTGATAACAAGGAAATGCCACACATGGCGGAATTAATAAAATGGGGTACCCTGCAATTGGTAACCTATGACCTGATCATGGATTTTAAAAAAGTGCTTAAAAAGGCTTTATACAATGAGCTTATTGAACAAGCATTTGAAAAGGCACCACCTTATCTGCAATTATATAGTTTTATGATGGATACCAAAAAATGGCCAATGCTTTGCCTCTCAGCTATGGAATGGGATAATATGGAAACAGTTAGGTCTTTTAAGGAATATGTGGAATTACATTATCCAAAGTTAAAGTCTACTACATTGATAGCACAGGTGAATAGTTGGCCGAATTATCGAAGAAAGGCTTTGTAGATTTTAAACGAAAAAATTATGGATCAAGACAATCTTAGCTAAGAACTTCTAACAAAATAGCCTAAAGACTTACAGCATTGATTTAGTATTTAAACATGTGCCTGCAATACTTTTACGGTTCGGGGGCCGTTCGGTTACGTTTTGGCCTGGCCAGTAGCAGGGGAACAAATCTCGAACCGCTTGCTATGAAAGCGCGAATCGAAGGCAACGGCATAAAATCTCTTTAGACTTACTCCATTCAGAAATAGGCCTGAAATGTATACCTTTAATAAAAACAACCTAATGCCTGTCAGTAGAGCAAGAAAGAAAAAAGCGAAACCACAGAAAAAAGCTGTGGTAAAAAAGCCGCAGCCTTACGAAGTCGTTAAACACGGGATGTATGAGTACAGGAACCCGTTTCCTGATGACATGGACTTTGATCAGCGATTGGCAGTCTTGTTAAAGATCGGCGAAAATGCAGCGCAGGATTTTGAAAAGGACTACGTACGGCTGCTTGA
This sequence comes from Mucilaginibacter aquaedulcis, assembly GCF_030409325.1. GTDB lineage: Bacteria > Bacteroidota > Bacteroidia > Sphingobacteriales > Sphingobacteriaceae > Mucilaginibacter > Mucilaginibacter aquaedulcis. The sequence goes on along the minus strand of NZ_JAUFPR010000004.1, from coordinate 760,536 downwards.
CTATTTTAGAGATTTTGATCCTTTATACCTCCTGTCCTTTTCGGTAATGTATTTTTTAGCCCATCAGGAGGGTATTGACCGGGAAGCGATTGAAGGCAAAGATGAATTTCCACCATTTTACATTGAAGTACTGCAATGCCTTTCTCTTTTCCATGAGCGAACAATTTCAGTCAGGCCACTCGTGGAGAAGGCTGATGATTTTCATGAATTATTGAAATCCCTCAACACCAATCAATCTTACCGTTACTATGAGATAGCAAAAGACGTAAAGAACGAAGTTGAATTGCGCGGTGTTACACTGAGAATGGAAATGATGAGCCATACGCTTGCGGTAAGAAACTGGGCATATGAACCGCAGATGCAGAAAGTAGCTTATGATTTGGCTGCTCTTGTAGAAAATGAATTTACCGACAAAATCGGCATCAGTCCGAAACAACTGCTGGATATATTATTTAATTCAGTAGAACTAACCAACGACCGGCTGAATGTACATTTAAATAAACTGAGGCCACTGATTAAAGCCAAAAACTATAAGGAAGTTTTTGATAGGTATGAAGCAAGTTTTCCGAATGCTGATTTTACAGATGAAGAAAAAAGACTATCGATCTGGAAGCAGAGTGGTAAGAATTTGAAGAATTTAAATTACATGCTGTTCTCCCATGCGGACTTAAAACTACCTGAAATATTCACATTCTGTTTGGAGGATTTGAAAAATTTAAGCGCGGTAGAATGTTCTGATGAGCAGATAACAAAGATCTTTGATGAGCTAAGCTATGAATTTGGTGATTTAAAAGATTACGATAAGGATCACATATTCTTAAACAACCCGGTTCATCAGAAACCGTTCATCAGACTGGAAGAGAAAAGTTATTTTTCTGCTATAAATTTCCTGTTATTTCACCTAGGAGTTGATCTTCTTGAGGGACTTATTGCAAAAGATAAGGGCCTTAAAGAATTATATTTGAAAGCGAAGGGGAAATATCTTGAAAATACGTTGGAAGAATTGTTCCGTAATTCTTTTCCAACCGCAACACTTTTAGCGGGCAGCATCTGGCGGGATCCAAAGTCAAAAAAAGAATATGAAAACGACCTGATTGTCCTTATTAATGACTTTGCATTTATCATTGAAGCAAAATCCGGAGCAATTTCACCACCTGCCAGGCGTGGCGCAACTGAACGGCTTTATAAAACATTGAAAGAATTAGTAGTGGAACCCTCGGAACAGGCGATTCGATTCCAGAATTATCTGAAGGGTAATCTAGGCATACATAAGTTCAGTACCAGAAATAAAGTTATAAACGTAGTCGATTCAGGCGCAATTAAATATTATGTCCCGCTTGGCATAACATTATCGAATCTCGGCCCAATCGGGTGCAATCTGAAGAAGCTCACTGATGCCGGAATTATTGGCCACAAATTAGAAGAGTTGGCACCGTCAATCAGCATTACAGACTTGGAGGTCATATTTGAACTTTTACCGTTGGAGGCGCAAAAGGTACACTATTTATCCAGACGAAGAGAATTTGAGGCACACTTACAGTTTCAGGGCGACGAAATGGACCTTTTCGCATTTTACCTCGACAACGGGTTTAATATTGGTGATGATGAATATGATAAGGACTTCCATATTAATCTTACCATTAAATCAAAAGAGATTGATCCTTATATTATCGGTAAGAGCCGCGGAGTTGATGTGCCTAAACCTGGATTGAAGATGACACCATTTTGGGCAGCATTATTAAATAAATTTGAAAAAAGGAAGGCCCAAATGTGGCTACAGGCATCTTATATTCTTTTGAATGCCCCGGAAGAAGATCAGAAAATGTTTGAACAGGCCTTTGAAAAATTGAAAACACAAATATTGAAAGGCAACGCGCCTAAAGATCATAACTGGGTAATGATGGCTTGCGGACCAGAAAGGAGAAGGTATGTAATCGCGGGATATCCCTATAAAGGAATAACCAAAGAAAAGAGAAACGAAATCATTAATGAGATACTTTTTAAGGAACAAACAGTTAATATTAGGGGGATCATCATTGTCGGGCAGGACCTTAATAATAATTATTACCCGTATTCTGTTCTAGCGGGAACAATGGAAACAGATTTTTTTGACAGTCTTGAAATTCAATAAGTATAAACTCGTCGGTGCTAGAAAAAGTTAATCCGGGTACTACTGTTTGGTTTTTATTCACCAAAGTGCTGGGCTGTCATGCATTTATATTGAAATCCGAATATCAGATTTCAATAAATAATACTACTGCTAGGGTTTGATTGGTGAGTGCAGATATCAGACGAATGTTAGCTTTATTGTTTTATAATTATGATGGAAAAAGCAATTGACAAAGAAAAAGAGTTCTTTCACTTGATAAGCTTTACGGATTCGGATTTGTATATCCGTTATCGGCGATTATCTGAATTTCAGTCAGTTCTGTCGATTGCTAATAAGAATTTCACAGAGCAGGTGGCGGCTAATATTTTAAATCAGGACAACGCCACAAAAAAAGTCTATCTTGAAAGGCTGACACAAAAGTTTAACGCTATTGACTTGTCGTCGTACATCGATCATACTGCAGCGTTATCACTGCTGGCTAAACATAAACTCGAATGGCGGGAATTGAACGCCTTTTATCGAACCTTGCTAGATTTTTATATTTTGGACATCAATGAGGCCGGTGTGATCGAATATCATAACAAAGAACCGGATATCCCCACTGACTATGATGCGCCAGAAATGGCCTTTCTAAATAAAGGGATTGGATTCATGACCAGTGAAGACGCTCGGAAATCCCATGAATACAACGAGAAGTACGGTCAATACACCAAAGATGTTTGGGATATCTTCAGCAAGGATATTATGCCGCAAAAGCGCTTCTTAGAATTGTTGCCGCTTATCTACGGCATTGCGCCCTTACTGGGCCGGCATTTTTCAGCGCAAGTTGCAGGGGCTCCCCTGGAAACACTTTTGCAACTGCAGTTTTACATATTTAACAGCCTCCAGCGGGAAAGCTTGCTTTCTGCTAAAGCATTTATAGACCAAACCCGCAAATCTCTTATGAAAGAACAAGGAACCGCAAATTTTGACAATTTCGATATCTTCATCAAATCTTTTGATTATAACTACCCCTACAAAGACGCTGTTATTTCCTCACTTAACCGCTGGAAAACTAATCTTCAATATTTAAAAAAGGAAATCTTGGAAAACCTGATCTTTCTTTCCGAGCCCGCCCGAAAGGCTTATTTAAAACGGATCAAATTCAGTTGTGATGAATTGATGGAAAACGCCCATACTCCACTGCAAGGTCTGGACAATTGGCTCGAGCAATATGAGACATCACTTTGGGAAGCCGTTGACGAGCATCCGTTCATTAATACGGAATTGAATAAAATATTGGCCAGCGAGCCGGAGACATTTAAAGAGAGTTTTGAGCCGGAAGTAAATAAATTTTCCGCCCTGATAAGGCAAAATTTTTACAACTACTTTTATGGATACTATCTTGAACAGGCGCTGGCTTTCATCAACGAACAAGATGATCGAGGCCAGCCATCCAACACTGAAAATCAGGCAATTTCGCTTAAGCTTAGATCGACCTTAACAGTTTCCCAACTGTCTTATCTATTTAAATTGCTAATGGACGAAGGCTTATTCGACTATAAACACAAAGCCGAGGTCTACAAATTTATCGCCTCCGGTTTTGAGACTAGAAAATCTAGTGAGATCAGCGCAGACAGTGTTAAAAACCATATGGATAGCCCAGAGCTTAAAAATATCGAGGTGATCCATGAAAAAGTCCTGCATTTAATGCAACTCATAAAGAAAGACAAAGAAAATTTTTGAAGCTAATATATTGTATATCAGATATTAAAGACAGGGTTGCGCAACTGCCTGCAACTGTATCGGCATTAAATCAATAAGGATATTTGGTCGTCCGGTCAAATCGAGGATGATTCAAATATGAACAAAGAAAAAAAAGTAATACCTGCACTGCTGAATGAAAAGACGTTGCAAATTATAGCAGGTTTGGTAAAGATAACCTATTTAATACTTGAATATTTCTTAAATAACAGTACACATTAAATAATATAAATGGTGGTTACTATGATTAGCGAGAATAAACGAGGGAAATACTCATGAACTTTTTTAGGCAGTTTCACGTTGGCTTTCAGTAATAAAATTTCAGAATGATACGGTTTGAAGTCAAATATTAAACTGTCTTTTTAAATCAATGATTAGATAAATTCATAACAATACTATGGATAATAAATTAACACCTACCAAAACTACTAATCGCCTTCATTTTTCAGATTTGGATTCTTCCAGATTTGAAGAAATTTGCTACATGCTTTTGTCTTATATGTTCAAATGGAAAAAATTAGACCATATTGGCAAAACAGGCTCTGATGGGGGAATTGATATTAGAGGGATTTCAAATGGACCTAAGGGCGATAAATTATGGGCTATACAATGTAAAAGATACGTTAAAGTAACCGGAAATGAACTACAGGCAATGGTTGATAAAATCCTTGAAAATAATGCATTTCCAGATAAAATTTTATTGATTTTCTCTTGTGACTTATCAAAAAAGCGTCACGATGAAATTGAAAAATATTGCTCTACTCTAAAACTACACGAATTGGAGATATGGACAGCCACCACACTCGAAACTCATCTTTATGCCAACCCAAAAGTATTATCCATTGCTTTTGGTATAAATAAAGAATCCGAAACTAAAATGAGTATTGCCAAGTTGAACAGGGGGCTTAAAATGAAAGAGCGATTAGCTAAAGCTATTATCGATCATAAATTCCTTAATAACCCGAAAAATCGAGCAACATTAATAGGCGATCCCAGTTCCAAGTTCGTAAGCGAAGATGTTTACATACGTGCTATAAATGACAACACTTATGGAACTGGAGAAACGACACCAAAAGGACTTTTCAATACTTCTTTTCGCACCTTTTTTTATAATACCTATCACAACGGTTTAGAGTTTTGGCTATCACCCGGAATAGGGATTGATATTATCATGGATGAAAACGGATATTGGGAACCAATATGGAACTCTGCCGATTATCGATTGAAAAATAAAGAATACAAAGTGATTCCTGTAAAGGCAATTGGCCGCATTGCCTATCATAGCATCATTAATTTTATTAAAGACGGTGATGAATTTACCTCCTGCCCCCATTTGTTTTGTCTATTCGACGGGGAAGACGGTATGCCATACGAAGAAATTTACTTCAAATACCAAGGAAATGCTAAAAGGGGAAGCTTTGATTGGAATGTAGATAAACGAAAACGTACGATTTTTCCTTCGGACGATTGATGTCGCATTATCAATAATATTATTTAATAATACCTCTTCTTTTTTAACATAACATGAAAACCGACCTAATTGTATTAAGTACAGACTCTGTAGACCGTTACGGATGCCGAATTATGATAACCGCTTTGGAAATGATGCTAAAGGATCGGATGAACGAAGGTATTCCAATGTTATATGGGCATAACCAGCACAAGCCGATAGGTTGGGGAAAGCCATTTGCACTTTACCTTGAACCGAATTTGACCCGGCTGCTGGCAGTTCAAAACATTCCCACTAATAAGGAAGAAGAAAGTTTGGTATTAAAAAACCATAATGTTTTCAGATCCAATAAATACTTTACTTCTTCCAAAGAGTATTTGGAACCATTTGCGGCTCTCTTAAAGAAAAATAGCATAGAGGGATGTAATATTACCAATATCAGCTGTACCACGGCAAATAAAGATAATATAGCAAGGGATTTATATCCCTTTTTATTCAGCAAAGACTACCGGGATGAATTGGTTCCTTTTGCTATTCTATTTGAACATTTTGATTATTTGGGACAGGGTGTTTTTAAATGTAAGAAAACAGACTTTACAGTATTCGCGCACCGATATTTCAGACGCTCGGAATCGATTCATAATACACTTAATGCTATTTTTTTGGATGAACTCACTAAATTAAAAGATGATGGTGGATTGGACCTGTATTTAAGAATTGATTCCCATCAATTGGGATATGCACCATCATTTAAAGAATATCTGGAACTTGAATATCAATGGGGCCCCAAGTATAGCGATGAGATAGAAGCAATAAAGGAAGGGCTTGCACGACATGATTGCGACGAATTTGAAAGAGCTTATTACGGCTTTAGTCGCAGCGAGTTTTTATGGGAGTGGGATAAAAAGAAACAAAAGTTCTCTTTCCAAATGGAAGAATTGATGGATGAGGAAGCGCCAACAAATCAAGATCATTTCAATTGCAGATATGTTCATACGGTTTATGATAAGGAAACAAAAGGCTTCGAACATTTTGATGGTGCCATTCGCACTTACGACACATTTGAAATGATTGAGCGTCTTGAAAAGGATTTCAAGTCTTACGGAAAACAATCTGCTTACACCAAATTATTTAAAATAAATGGTCAACTTCCGTTGGGTACGTGGAAGCTTTTAGTTACACTATTTCTTAGGGGCAACCCCATTATCTATGAGTATTTTGGTCTAAAAAAAGAAATTGAAGCGTTGAAGGCACCGCGTCATAATCCATTATCGATAAAAGAAAAATTAATACCCTATTCTATAGATAATGCGGATGGCTTACGTTTGCTTGTGTCCTACTTTAAAATCCCAGATGGAATAAATCAAGGTAGGTTTATCAATTCCTTTGATGTAATTGACGATTCGGTAAAATCTTATCGTTGCATAGATTATTATTTTCTTGAGTTTAAGAAAGCATTGATGAAACTTGGCGAAAACATTGACATACCCGAAGATGTTTTACTCATCAAAAGCATGGATAATTACTGGAATATTCCATTAATTATGCACAATGGTACCCAATCCTGGGAACTCTTCAGCAAAAGTGTAAAAGCATTGAAACTGTTATTCACAAATATGAGTAACCAGAAGGTGGATTTTAATATTTCCACTACTCTTGGGATCGTGGTTAATGATCGAATAATTCAGGTTTCAGCTTATGGCAATGTAGAGGTATTAAATAAATGGTTAACTGAGCATATGCCATTTCCCGAAAACGAAGAAGAATTTACTTTGTGGCTGATAAAACAGCGAAGCTATCTTGAAAACTTTCCTTACAAACCTGACAGACCTTTAATATCAGAAATTATACAATTAGACGGGGTACTTTACGCAAAAAGAACAACTGTTATATCTAAATATGAATTTCATGAAGATCCGCTTCGGGGTTTCGGTTGGTCAATCGATTTTGAAGACGAAGAAATAGACTTTTTTGAAAAATCGGGTTTAGATATTGTTCCTGCGCTACACATTACCGGCAGTGTGTGTTCTGATACCGGTGAGAATTACTTTACCTCCAGCAGATCAAAATGGCTAGATAATGATTTGCCCCATGTTGACATCACAGGATACGCTCCAGTGTTGTTACATTGGGCCGCTCCAAAAGGTAAACATCGGTATTCAGAAGAAAAGAATCCCTGACCACATTTGGCCAGGGACTAGGAAGCTACCAGATTTAAGCAAATTTGAACAACTCATTTATTATCTTTAACCACTTATAAATCTTATCACTATTCATGGAACAAGCTGAAATATCATTTAGCGACGAGTTTACCTATCTTCATGCAGCTATCAAACAACTTAACAATATTAAAGATGATTGGCGTTTCCCGTTAGTGCCTACTGAAATATTTAAAGAATCAGATGATCTTGTGGTGGCAGCCGAAATTTACTGGAAAGAGATGCTCTATAGAATACACGCTGCTACAACTGTTTCGCTATTCAGGGCAGCGCGATGGATTGATGGAATGCAGGCGGCGCGGGAGGCTGGTATCTATTACTCATTTGCCGTTAATTTACGTGGGTTTGTTGAATCATGTTCAGACACATTTTATACTATGAGGCAGGTGCCGCTCACTATCGCCAAAGATTTTCATGCAATAAAAAAATCTCTGACAGGCGAAACAGAAATCATAGTTGCCCACGAACCTTTGGAGGAAATCCTATTACACTTTTCCCATGCCAGTAAAATCCCTAAAGCGCAGCAAAAAACATTGCCGGAATACATGAACGCGAAACAAGTGCGAGAGTATCTTAATGCCATTGTGGATGTAAACGATCAAATCGACACCCTTTATAGTTATTTATGCCAGGTTTCACATCCGGCAGCAGAATCAAATGCAATATTCCTTTTTCACTATGAAAATGATCTGATCGTTTGTGGGGACAGCTATATGATGGAAATAGATCTAATTAATGGCCTAATAGACACTTTTGGAAATGCCATCCAAGATATTTTCAGGCTAATTTGCAGAAACGGATTCCAGTGCTTTAAATTGCTAAATCTATTTGAGTTAGATGAGATTTTTACCAATCATCCGCTTATCGATAACATTATCAAATCACAGGCATGGGATGACGTTAAGGGTTTTATTGCCGATTCGGAGCAACTATATTTAGATGGCATTACTAATGGCAGGTATTAGTGTTTGCTCTCGATCATCTTTGGGACCAATGCCGCCCTTTGTTGCGTGAGTGGCTCTCCACATAACCTATTGCAATAAAAGTGCTTACAAAGTATGAACCTAATTTTAAATGATCGGTCAATGCCACTCTAAAGAAATGTAAATTGCTATCCGTTCTTTCCGTATTTTCTAAAGGCAGAGATAAACTGAAAAATTAGATAACCGGTCACAACTTTATTTACATAGTCTATCCCCAACGCCCAGCCCGTCAATTTATCCTTTTCCTCTAAGAAATCACTCCTGTGGGTAATATCCAGGAAAGAGAAATAGTAACCGATCAGGTCTGCATCGAACGCAGTGTCATTAAAGAGCCTGTGTAAACTTAAAAGATAAAGAATGTAAAAGAATACGGTAAGGCTCAAAAACCAATAAATCGGTCGCCTTATTGATAAACTGTGATTATTTGACCATCTGTTCAGGCGAAGGATAAATTTGTCCTCACCGGAGATCACTGCGATTTTTTGGAGAGCAGCATAGGATATTGCCTGCAATTTTAACCCTTCATAAAAATTACCGGTGGCATCAAATGCTTTTTTAAGTTGCAGCAGCATCTCATACTGATCCTTATGGTAATTGATGGGTTTTTGTTCCGGGTAATGAATATTAGGGATAGCTAAAAATTTGGAGAAACGTTGATACTGATCCGGGAAACTGCATGATGTAAAATTTGCCTTAGATAGTTTTGAACGGAAAAAGGATAGCCTTTCAAATTTATTGAACTCAACATTATCGAACCATACATTATCAAAATTACATTTATGTACCCCGATCTTTGTTTCTTCAATCAATAATGGCCTTGGTACTAAATTATAAAAAGCCGCTTCTTTCTGTGGGTTAAAGTCGGACATATACCAGTTAGAGACCTCAATATTTTCAAAGCTTATTTTACCTGAAGGAGTACCGGATAAAGCGAGTGCCTCCAGTATTACGTTATTGACGTTGGTCTCTGAATCAGCCGTTCCCTCCCCGTAATTGATGGAAAGATGGATCTTTAATGAATCTTCTTCGACTTTAGTTAATCTGTAGCCGATCCTGTACATTTTTACCGTATTGCAGTCCATGAGGTAAAGGCCCGTTTTGTCACTTACTTTACGGGATGAGCGGACATTTAAGCGTTGAGGATTTTCAATCTGGTAATATTGCTTTTGCCGGATAATCCGGCGGTATGTAGGTTTTATCCGGCGATGAGATGGACCTATTATCTTATTAAACATCTTGTTCCAATGAAATGGGAAAATGTTTTCTGTGGTATAGGCTAATTCGATGGATTTTTGATCCGTCAAAGTTACTCCATGATTCAGCAGACAATTACTTAAATGAACGGATTTGAGGTTCTTAGCAGATATCCTCCCATTTAGCAATGAGGAATGAATTGTAATGGAGATGTTTTCTGAAAGGATATCTGAAATTTCCAGGTTGCGGATATAACAGTTATTAAACATAACAGATACATCCTTGAAATCAATGTCTTCCGTATTTTGAATTTTCAGGTTCTCAAAAAAACAAAATTCAAAGGTTACAGGGATCGTACCAGGTTTAGCTTTAATTCCTTTAAAATCAATATCACGTAAATCTATAACGGTATTACCGGTATAATCCTGATTTTTTATTGGAATATAAGGTTTGGGATTAATGACCATAGCTTTCCGTTAGTCCGTATTTATCAAGAAATATAAATAAAAAAATGGAGTGATTTCAAGCGTATGAATTTGAATGTAAAAGTTAACCAGTTCTCTGCTATTCTCAAGATATTAAAGGCCAATTTAAAGTATTTTTACAATCGTTAAAGCTAAGGTAAAAGGTATGAATTATATTAGATTATTAACCGAAGGAACTTTACCCGAATACTTTGAAGGTGAGGAGGAGATCTTGTTTCTTGGTGATATTAAGAACATCAATATAATTATTGGTGCAAACAACTCTCGTAAAAGTAGATTTGCCCGACATATTATCAAGCAGGAACACAAAGTCATTTTTTCATTCGGTGGGGACCTGAATGGTCTTTACAGAGAGAGTACCCAGCTTTTTAACCGGAAAAATAACGAACCTGAAGAATTGTGGACATTACAATGGCTGGCGATATCACTTGATAATTTAGATGAAAAATATCCACTGCACAAAATTATCAAATCCTTTTTCCATCGTAAAGCCGGTTTAAATGCTTTGGATATCGTTTCAGTAAGAAATGCTGTAATTGAACTTGCTGAGCAACTTAAGCATATCGCAACAGTTGAAGCCTTCGAGACTTTTAAAGTACACGCCGGAGAGCTTTGGTCAGTCCTTAATATGGCGGTAGCTATATACGAATACATTGGTCGCAATGGTGGTCGGCATATGGATGGCAGTCGACTTGGCGAACAAATAAAATCCATATCCTATGGGTTTGAAAAGGTAAACCCGGGCGACCATGTCCCGTATTGGAAAGAGCGCCTTGAATTATTACAGAAGGCATTGTCCTTAGCTGATAAATTCCAACAGATCACGCTCGGCCCCTTGTTTCCCAATATTATATATATTCCTGTCCTGCGTACTGCCAGAAAACTGGATGGTGTAAACGTGGATATTTTTCAGGAAACACTTAGGAAGCAATATAAAATTTCAGAAGATTCAAAATTATCAATAGAGACCGGTCTCTCGTTGTATGAGAAAGTTAATCTGGCGCGAAATGGCAGCAGGAATGATATCCGTAATTTCCATGCATTTGAAAAATTTATCGGTGATACTTTTTTTCAGGGGAAGGAGGTGCATATAATTGCCAGGCGAACCGGAAATTCACAGAGTGAGCATATACATATAAGCCTCCCTGATGAACTGGAAGACATTTCAATTCATGATCTGGGTGATGGCATCCAGGGTATCATCAGCCTGCTGTTCCCAGTATTTACTGCGCCTAATAGCAGCTGGGTCATCATAGATGAACCCGAGAACCACTTGCATCCAGGTTACCAGTTAATTTTTATTCAGGCGCTTGCCGGCAACGATTTTTTAAGAAAAAAGGATCTGAAGTACTTTATTACCACTCATTCCAATCATATACTTAGTGAATCATTGCTCACAACGACGGGCTTGGAAGTGTTTGTATTTAAAAGAAGAGACGAACGCTCATCTTATATAACTTCTATCAACGGCAATGAACGTAATACTTTGGAAATGCTGGGTGTATTAAACACATCAGTATTAATAAGCAACTGTACAGTATGGATCGAAGGAATTACTGATCGATTATATCTGAAAGCTTTCCTATTTGCATTTTTGAATAGTAAACCGGATGACTTCTATCGCCCTAAAGAAGGACTGAACTATGCATTTATTGAATACGGCGGAAAAAATTTAAGTCATTACAATTTTGATGAAGGCTATTCAAATGATGAAGATGGTATTATCGAAAAGATCAATGCCTTTTTTATCAATTCAAATGTTTATGTATTGGCAGATAATGATTTAAATGATGAAAAGCATAAGGCATTTGACAGTATAAAACGGCCAAATTTTAAGTATAGGCACACGAGCCTGCCAGAGATTGAAAATTTACTTCCGAAATCTATTTGGGAACGATTTTTTATTGAAAGCCTGCAATGTGATTCGGAATCGATTCTGGAGGCATTAGATTTTGATCATACTATGAAATTAGGGAAGCACTTTCAAAACAAGATCAAAAAAAACGGGAGAGATTTAAAAATTGAAAAATTACAAGGCAACGGAACACTTGAATATCGTTATAAAAAAGGAATCTCAGATTTTGTTTATCGAATGGCGATGGCAAAAGAGCTGACTTGGGCTGACTTTGCTGAATCTGAAATTTTAAAAGAGATTATCGAGGAATTATACGATTTTATATCTATACGAAATTTGAAGTAGCCATTTGAATAAAAATTTGCTTTCATTAATGAATATAGCGTCTCTAGGCTGAATACCATTGATTAAAAAAACCGGTAATAGGGGTGAAACTTTATTTGTTAAATAAAATCAGCGCTATAGTTACCAATGCGGGTACAGTTCCTCTTTTGTTGTATTTTCAAGCGATCGGTTGTGATTTGGGCTTTAAAAAGGTGGTTCATCATTTACATTGGCGGGCGGAAATAATTTGTTAATCAGGGCTTCGTTCCTTTTATTGGCACGCTTCAATAAAGTTGAATATTTAAGCACCTCAGTATATAGCGACCCCTGGAAGGATTTAAATACACCCAGAATGCGTTTGGCAGGCCTAAAAGCATAGTCGAAATGTGCTGAATCCTGAAAATCTGAATCATTGAATTTAATGTCCAGGGGTTCCAGCGTTTCTCCGATCAAATAACCGTAAAATGTTTTGAACGGGTACGTGTCTTTGGTCAAATTCAGGATCAGCGATGCATAATAATTAATCTCGGCAAGGTGATCTGCAATGTTTGTCTCAGGTGTTTTAAATTCTAATATGATACATTTCTCCTCGGCCGGAAACAGCAGGACATCGGGACGCTTGGTCAGTCTTTTTTCCCGGTTTGCATTCACGAAAGCTTCCTCTTCGACAGTTAAGACATCCTTAAAGATCTTTTCCCCGTCGATTGTGACATCTTTTAATTTCGTTTCTGAAACCCCTTTGAACAGAATAAAGTCTTCATTCAGTATCCAGAGATCACTTTGTTCAGCAGAGCCGGCCCCTTGCGTGAAAAGGATATTATGCAACAATTTTTCATCTTCATTCCTGCCCGACCGCTGGATGTCTAAATTTCTGTCCAATACTTGTTGGAAAAGCTCCAAAACTAGTTTTCTTCTGGCCACATAGTGAGTTAACGCCGCACGGTTTTGGTGGGGAATTTCCTTCACCAATTGCTTAACAATCCTATCCATGTCGCCGTCATAGCCTTTCGACTTGGGGTCGAGCGTAGTCAATTGGTCGTATTGCTTTTTTAGCTCGGCATCGCCCTTTGCGGCCAATTTTGATTCATGAACATAGACCTTTTCCAGTATTTTTTCTTCAGTATCGTTTATGGAGATATTCAGGCTACTCAGGAAATGATCGTTAAGAAGAAACATTTCTTTCAATGCTGATAACCGCAGGGTCTTTTCTTTTGCCTTTTCCGCTAATTCATCGTACATCTTTATGATGGTCTCGTTGGCACCGGATTCAATATCGTCCAAGTAAATAACATCTCCGTCAAAAAGTGAAGGGTCCTCCTTGCGCCAAGGTATCCGGAGCTGGCCCCGTATATCGGAATCGCGCTCATTGATATATGGACTGGAAATCAGGAATAGAAATCGGGTGTCCGCTACATGGTCTTCCGGTCCCAGAATGCTTAAGGTCAATCGAAAATTCTTTTCTTCGACGATTTCACCTTTACTGGTTAAAGTTATTACATTCTTCCCTAATTTCGTCTTGGGGATACGAAAAGCCTGCAAGGTAAATTCTTCTAGTTTTTCCAAAGATTGAAATGCCCCGTGTGCTTGGTAATTTAACGAAAAGACCTCCTGTGAATCAATAGCCGGAATGTCTTCAGCGGTGATTTCAAGCACTTCGTCCGGCTCATTACCATTATAGGCTTGCAATACAATCTTTGGTAAAGCATTCCGATGGGCGCAAAAATATTGGATATATCTGTTTATGATTGCCTCCTTGTAGTTCGCTAAAGTCATATCGTAGGCAGTCTGGTCTTTTGCAGAAAGTAACCCGGAAAGCATTAAGGAAGTATGAGAAAACGTATCCTTACTCGAACTGTAATCATCAAGATAGGCAATGGCATTTTCTTTAAGAAATGGTGCGCTTTTACTTAAGTGAAATCTTCTCATTTTAAATTGGCCGTTTTCCTCAAAAACGCTGTCGTATTGCACACTGGAAAAGAAGTGGATCAGTTGCAGCCTGCCTGAACCGCGATTGTGAAAGCCTTTGCGGGTATCCTTAAAAGTAAGAAAGCGACGAAATTCATTGTCATTGAAGCCAATTCCGGTATCTTCAATCACGATCTGGCTCATCCGTTTTTCATCAAACAGTCCTGGATCATAGGAAATACGAACGGTAATCTGGTGTTCGGACGGGTCCTTTTTCAAGAGTGCTATCGCTTCAAAGGCATTAGTAAAGGCTTCAAATAGTGGCTGCAAGGGCACATTATTTTTGCTAACTTCATTAAGGACAGCGGGGTAATAAAGCCCCTCATTTACCAAATATCCGATTTTGTTTAAGTCCATATAACGATTTACCAGTTACTAAAGATAGAAATTAAAGATAATGTTTGTAGGATTTCGAAATAGTCTATTACTACTATGCGGTCTAAATGGGCAGTGTAAAGCAAGCCATGTTTTAGTCCTACAGAAACAGAAATGAACCTTTAAGAGACTGATCTCACCTTGTTCTGCCAATTAATTAGATCCAGACAAATCCTTCTTTTATGATCCTTTTGTTTATTCCCCCCAAACAAATGTTCTTCTTCATTTTCGGATGCAAATCTAAAAATCATCTGTGTCATGGGCGGTTACTTGTCTGAAGGTAAATATCCATAATCTTTAAAAGCATATCGTTCTATATAGTTTTGCGCCACTTGTATATATTTTTTAAACTGAAAATGGAAATCTGATACTTCTAAATGATTTTCTATAATTTCAGTACACGGATAGATGCTGTAAGTGTTACGCTCCGGCGAGACAAGAAAAAAGCGATCCATGATTACAGCCTTAAGCCAAAGGCAACGATCTACAATCTCCGGTGTCATTACTATATTTAAACCATGGCCATCAGATGCAGCACTTGAACTAATTAACGCATCAACCTTTAGTTCGTTGTTTGTTTCATGATATATCTTCAACGCATTGAATAATGCAGTTAGGACGTAGTAGGATTTTTCATCGCTCCCAGTGCGGCAAAGGCATGAAAAGTATTCAAGCAAATCTTTAATAAAATGACCAGCTTCCCCAGAATAAACTTCAAAAATATGCTTTATAAATTGTTCGTTTACTTGTTTTAGTTCAGGATTCCGCGAAAGATGGACATGATCAAAGCCAAGGTTAATCGCATTAATAGGTTCCCTAATTTGCCATTTACCAATCGTGATATCTTGAATTAGTAGCTTAGTCTTGTCATTATAAAGATCTTTGCAGCATTCAAGGGAAGCAACCAACCTTGGTGGTGGATATAATTCCGGTTTACTTGGTCCATAAGGTAGACATCCATAAAACATAGGCTGATACCAAACGTTGAATTTCCCCGCTGGTATAGCTGAAATATTTTTGTTATAGGAAATCCGTGATTGTATAGAAAACACTTCGTTGATCTTATTACGAGCGGCACGGAAGATCGGCATGTCGGACAGTCGATGGTACATCATCGGAACGACATCAAAAATATAGTAGAACAGTTGGTAAGCCTCCTCGAAATTCTTATTGTTTGCTGGCTCATTCAGCAATTCACGCAGACGGTCAAATTTCTGTTTAAAAATATGTAGATCTCTTTTAAGATAAGAATCTAATCCTCGTTCCTTTAGAAGACTTATCTGTTCGTCAAGAGATGGAATGTTGTCGAACGCGCTTGCATTGGAACTTAGTATTTGAGGATTCATGCGGCTATTTAGATTTTTATGTGTTGTGATGTGTTTTTAATACATATTACCGCATGGCATCAATGAGACGCTTTAACTTTTAATTTACCCAGTTTTTTCAATTTAGACATGTAATCTTCCCAATTCTGAGCGCTCTTCATCGGATTCGTACCGTCATTATAAAGCCAAATACAGCATATTTTTCCATCATCATCCATTTCAATACGGCTAATAGCTAATTGAGTTAATAATTTTTCGGTCAAGCCGCTATAACCTAATCCTGTAAAAGTATTCAGCCATTCATCATAGGGCAGTAAAGTATTTTTATAAACACCTAACGGCATACTATCTCTGTTAAATGCGAACCATTCTTCATTGTTCTTTTTCCTAATTCCGTATGGGAAGTTAATTCTAAAAAAATCTTTTACTGCCATGATTAACCGATTGTATATCAAACCCCTAAAATAGTGCGAAAAAAACAGATTATTTGGCCTGTTGATAAATGTAGGTCACTTGAGAAACTATTTAAGCATATGTCGCGTGTCGACTTTTTAATAAGAGAATTAAGATAGGCTTATAATCCTTTATCTGAATAGATAATCAAATGTGGCTTAATCAAATACTGCCAATATTTGACCTATGATCCACCATCGCTTGGTTATAAATACAATATTTCTTTTATTGTTTATAGCCGCCAATACGAAGGATTACTGCCAGTTTTAATTGTATCGCAAAGCGGAAGTTGGTGTACACCCCATTCTGCTTGATCTCACCGATGAAATCAATCCCCTGTCGCGCTGATTTTTCGGCTACAGTTCAATAGCGATTGATCAAATAATAATGACAGTTGGTTCTTGGAAATGGTCTCCAAAGTTTCCTTGCGGCTGGATTTCGGTAAAGCAAGGTTTCGGCTCATTTTTTAACTGTAGTGTTTTCCCAAATAAATTCTTCTTAGCTTTATTTCAAATTTAAACCTAATGGATCACAGAGGCAGATTTCAGGCGCAGGGCGAGAATGTCGAAAAATCAGAAAACTGGGCGCAAATGACTGTGATCAACAAAACTTCGGCAACAGCTTTATTGGTTGCGCTGGAAGGTCAGCTCACCCGCAGAGAACTGGAAGTAAGAGATATTGCCTTACAAAAAGCACGAACCTTTGTAATGGACGCCCCTGCATCCGGCTATCAGGGCCAGGTCATCAAAATATTTAATAATCCGGGACAACGGAAGGCCATCAGGGTTGATGTGGAAATAAGGGCCGGATGGGCATTTGCAAACGATGAGGTACCAGCAACATGAAAGATCAGGGGAAAATATTATTTAACCAGTTCCTAACGGACAAGAATACCTACAACCTGAATGTAGGTTACTGGCGGAGGAAGTTGCAAAAAGCCCTAGTTCAAAAGATCGAACTGGCAGAACAACCGATACAAAATAAGAATGAGGCGGGGAAAAACTTTTATGATGGCAACCCCATTTTTAGCTATTATTCTGAAGAAAAAAGTAAGGCGCTCCGCATTGTTCAGGTAAACCCCGAAGAGTTACAGGAGTTTCCAAATATGTTTTTGCTGGATGCCTGGATTGACAAACGTGAATTTGATAAAAGTACAAATGAAAATAAGGTAGATGAATTGGTTATTACCATCCTTTTAACCCAATCATCTGTTGACCGTTGTATCCAAACCGTTGTCCTTTGGTTCAACAATAAGCTGAACCGCACAAACCTGGATGCCTACATTGTAGCGGCTAATGATTTTAATAACCGGTTTTTTCCACTGATTGACCGCTTTAGCCCTAATCATATCGGACTCCAACCCATCCGGGTACTGCAGTATAACCTGGAACACCAGTTAGAAAACACCAACGGTGACTTTCTCAGGATGTCAAGAGATCTTATTGCCAGAGGCCTGTTACAGCCGGGCATTAAATATGTGAGAAGCGAGGACCCGATCAACACAGAAATAGAGGGCCATATTCAGACTCCCTATGTCAATGCTAAGGGAGAGATATTTATTCACGAAACCTTCCTGTCCTATGTCTGGTGCATGGCCTACAGCCTGTGGACGCTATATGATGAGGCAGTGGCCAGACCATCCCAGAATCTTCATGCGGGAAGGGAGATAAATGATATTGATAGACTCCAAATAGACACTTCCGTTAAACTCTTCAAATATGGTCTATCCTTGTATAGCTTTTACTCGTCGTCACTAGATGAAGGCCTTCCGAACCCTCAGCAATATCATGCACAGCAAAGTTTTTATGTAGAAAAATCAAACGGCTTGTACCTGCAGGCGATGAACTTTATCCTTTGTCATGAGATTGCGCACATCGAACTCGGCCATACCCGGCAAAACCGTGCGACGATGACCAATCAGCGCATCCTTAACAATGAAAGGGCAGCGGACGACCGGGCGATTAAATGGATATTAGCCGGAGAGACCGAAGAAATGAAAGCCACGATTCATACCGGCGTACTTATCGGTCTTTGCAGCTTATTGTTCCTGAGAAGAACAGCTAAGGGAACCACGCACCCGAATACTGATGATCGTATTAATAATTTACTCACCATCATTCAACCAGACGAGGCAAGTCCGCTATGGGGCATCGCTGCTTTAGCCTTTAAACTCTGGGACGACCAATTTCAGAAATTCTTTAGTTGGTCTACACACAATTTAGGTAGCTACAAGGAACTTTACTTTTTCGTTAAAAGGCAAATAGAAGATGATAACAAGATGAGTTAAGATGAGAAGTATGATCGATGAAACCTGTAATTTTCTTTATCATCAATCCACGTACATCTGGGATAAGATCGGTTTTTCGCGGCGAAAAAAGCTTCGGATCAGCGAAACAACCATCACCGAAGGATTCATATTCGATCTTTGGCAATTTGCCGAACGGGCGAAACTAGGCATTGAGATATTGGAGGCGAAATCCGAAAAGACTAATGGTAATGATGTAGAAATTTTTGTTGAACTTGGCGGGGAGTTTGCCAGCTTTCCCTGTCAGGCTAAGATCATGGACCGCAATGGAAAATATGTAAAAATCGGCCATCGTGTCGACCCTGATTTGCAGATCGATCTTTTGATCAGTTATGCCAGACGGGAAGGAGCGGTGCCGGGTTACCTGTTTTATAACCATGAAGTCGACCCCGCAACACTCACCGCCTTACAAGCCTACCGAGCATTTGAACTCTCTCATTGGGGTGTGTCATGGGCACCTGCAATAGCCATTGATGTGATGTATTTTCATTATACCCGGACAGGACGCAAAAAAGTAAAAAAAGTACCTGGTTTCAAAACACTGCATCCGCACACAGGAAGACCGCTTGCCGACCTGATCTGCCAGATGCTGCATTTCCCAAAACCATGGAAAACCGAACTGACAGACTATGGCACAAAAAATGGTTACGAAGTTAAATTCCGTAAAGATAGCACCGTTAGGGATGACGGTGACTGGTCATCGTTTACACCGGCAGGCCGAATCGGTTTTGTGACCAACGCGGACCTGACTAAAAGCGTGGAAACCCGTGGCAAGAATAGACCTGATTTTGACCCCAAATACCGTATTGTCTTTTCGCTTGAGCGTCCCCAACGCGCAATTTATAGTATATCCTGATTATGTGTAGCATCATCACGGCACCAAAGAAATAAACCAGCAGCTGCCGTGATTTTAGCCAGCGCAGGGGCAGCTTTAGCCGCATATAACCTAAATACTTTCCAAGTATTTTATTATCCATTTGTAGAAATATATATAGTTATTTAAACACTCAACCTTGTATCATGACACCTTCGTTAAAAGAACTGATTACCCAACTCAATATCCAATTTTCGCAGGAAATCGTCCAGCTGCATTATTTTGATTTTAAAACATTAATCTCGCCATTAAGCCCCCAACCCCGCTATTTGTACCGGGGCGAAAAGACCATTACCTGGCCGACCTCCATGAATACCTTTAGCCGTAATTTAAAAGGCCACCCAGATTTTCGAGAGATCAACCATTGGGTTAGCGGCCTGCAATTGGAAACTGCTGTTCCGTTAAATCGTTACGCTCTATATCCCTTTCTGAAGTACGCCCTTTGGACAACTGAAGAAAAAAGGGCCGATCCAATGGTAGAAATCTATATCAATGGAATCATGCAGCATTACGGCTTCGATACCTCACTATTGGATGTCAGCAGCGATTTGCTCGTTGCTGCCAGCTTTGCAGCTACCGGTTCACCGAGAGAAACCGGCCAGATCATGGTACTGGAAACCAAATACGTCGAAGATGAATATTTTGATTTGACTGACATGTTCGGCAACCGCGCCAAACTACAAAGCGCTTACGTCCTTCATGGCACATCCGCATTAGATCTGAAAAACGCCGATTTTACCAACCAATACCATACTACCTGGCACCAGTTTACCCTAACCCAGGAAGATAAAGATTTGTATCTCAACCCCAATTTATTGCATGCATCAGGCGATGACGTGATTCCGCATATTCTTGACTGGTACGATACACATATTGTTAAAAACAACGATATCAGCGACCCGGTAAAAGCCTATTTCGAAAAGATAATCAGCTACCTGCATTAATTATCTGAACGCCACTATTTAGATATATCTCAGATAAGCTGAGGCCTGATCCATAGCCGATTTCGAGTTTCAATTCCGTATTGTCGAAAAGCATTTGGCGAATCTTCGTAAAGATCCTCATTACTTGAATATTTACTTCTATCGCTCTGTCGCTGTTAAGGACACTCGAAAGCATAAGAACACCATGCTCAGTAAAGACAAACGGTCATACCCTTCGCCCTCCGCGCCCTTTCTTTGACATCACAATTTGTGATGTCAAAGATGAATATTCATTTTCCGAAAGCTGAAACATGAAGTCAGGCGGGAATCGTTTTAGATTTCTATTTACTGATTGATTTAAAACACACGTTTCAATATTGTATAATTCCGCCAAATCGCTTGCCAGCATTGTTTTATGCCCACGGATATAATAGATTTTATTCATGATGATTTCATCAGGGATCAATTGATTTTCCATTTTTTTAGATTGAAAGGATAAGATGGGAATAAACTCTATAAGGTGCCATTTTGCCACCTTATAGAGCTGTAATTATTAAATGGTTAGATATTTCTGTTTGAGAGCTGCCATGTCCTGGCTAACTTTTAAATCCAATATTTTAGCATAGTGCTGGGTGGTTTTGATATTGGTATGTCCTAACATTTTGCTGACCGTTTCTATCGGTACGCTATTGGATAGGGTAACTGTTGTGGCAAACGTGTGCCTCGCCAGGTGGAACGTCAAATGTTTAAGAACACCCGATAGGTCAGCTATTTCTTTGAGGTAAGCATTCATTTTTTGATTACTCAATACAGGTAATAGCAATCCTTTATTTTCACATTGGGGATGATCCTGATAACGGTTTAATATTGCTAAAGCTACAGGGAGCAGAGGTATACGGGAAGATGTATCCGTTTTTTGACGGCTGGTAAATATCCATTGTTCGCCGTCCATGCCAATGCCTATCTCATTTCTTTTCAGCTTCTTGACATCGGCATAAGACAAACCAGTGTAGCAGCAAAAAACAAAAATATCTCTTACTTGCTTCAGGCGCTCAATCGTAATCTTTGGGGATGTCGTAATATTATCAAGTTCCTGCTGCGTAAGAAAAGTGCGTTCTTTTGCCTTAGCAGTGGATTTAAAATTGATGAATGGATTTTGCTTTAGCCATCCATTAGCAATACAGTGATTAGCTATTTTTTTAAGATGTTTAATGTACTTGGCGGCAGATACACCGGTAATTTTACAATTTGCTTTCAGGTAAAACTCAAATCCAGTAATAAAGGCGTAATTTAATTGGCTGATCTCTATATCTGTTTTGCCATATTCTTTTTGCAGGAAGCCAGTAAGGTGTTTTTCAGACGTATTGTATCCTTTTAATGTATTCGCTTCAAACCCATTACCAATCAATGCCTTTACTTTGGCATTATGTTCAGCAAACAGTTGCATCAGATAGCGGCTCTTTTCTGTTTTTCCTGTGAATTGGTTTTGTAGGCTTTCAGTGGTGATGCGCTGGTTTGCATCAATCAGCACCTGGTGCGCATTTCTAACTTTGGTTAGCAGGCTGTCCAGATAATTATTAAGCGATTTGATCTCTTCTTTTGCGCCGATGGCCCGGCCTGCATGGCTGTTCCATTTGGCCGGATCACATTCACGTCCGGCAGACATTTCTACACGTTTACCATCTACGGTAATGCGCATGTAGACGGCCATAGGGCCGCCTTTGTAGTTTTTTTGCTTTCTCAGGTAAAAAAGCAGGTGGAAATTACTTTTCATAATTACAAGCTTAAAAGTGAAACAAAAGTAAGTTTGTAGCCTGCTATTATCAAGATGTTTAGTGGTTGAACATCTTGATAATCAATTAATTATGAGCAATTCGGTGCGTAGCATTTTTCCATTTAGGTACGCACCGAATTTGCGTCTTTTTTGTTGCAATTTGGTGCATAAAATGGTGTTTTGATATAAACAAAAAAACCTGCAATCATTTGATTTGCAGGTTTTTAGCATCTTTCGATATTGTTTTAAGTAGCCCGTAGGGGAATCGAACCCCTGTTTCTAGAATGAAAATCTAACGTCCTAACCCCTAGACGAACGGGCCTTTTTTTATTTATTTTCCCTTGTTTTGGGATTGCAAAGATAGAGCTTTACCCATAAAGTGCAAATAAATTTTAAAAAAAAATTCAAAACATTTATTTCGGGTCATTTTAAAGCTTTTCAAAACAAAATCATTGGCACAGCATTGTAAATCTACTGGCGTTAAAGCTATCTTTATATACTAAATAAATTACCGCCATGAAAGCAATCTGGAACGATGAGGTTATAGCCGAAAGTAATGATACCATTGTTATTGAAAATAACCACTATTTCCCAAAAGAGAGCGTAAAGGCCGAATACCTGGAAACTACTGACACACACTCAACTTGTCCCTGGAAAGGTCTGGCCTCATATTATAATCTTAACGTTAAGGGTAAACAGAATAAGGATGCTGCCTGGTATTATCCGCAACCTAAAGATGCGGCTAAGCAAATCACCAATTATGTTGCCTTCTGGAAAGGTGTTAAAATAACCGAATAGCCATGAAAACATACGATGCCATTGTTATTGGTGCCGGCCAGGCTGGCGGCCCATTAGCCAAGAAACTTGCCAGTGCCGGTAAAAAAACTGTACTTATCGAAAAACGATTTTATGGCGGCACCTGTGTAAATGACGGGTGTACACCTACCAAAACAATGGTGGCATCGGCAAAGGCTGCTTACATGGCGGCCGGTAAAAGTGCAGAACTTGGCGTTCCGGTTGACGGGTTTTCGGTTAACATGCCGCAAATAAAAAAACGCAAGGACGAGATTGTACTTAAATCAAGAAATGGCGGCCTTCGCGCAGCCGAAAAAACAGAAAACCTGGATGTATTATTGGGTGAGGCCACTTTTATCGGCGACAAAACCATCGAAGTAACCTTGTATAATGGCGAAAAACATGTTTTACAAGCCGATCTTGTATTCCTCAATCCCGGAGAGTTGCCAACCATCCCCGATATTGAAGGGCTTCATGATATTGATTATCTTAATTCAACCACTATACTTGATCTGGATTATGTACCTGACCATTTATTAGTATTGGGCGGCAATTACGTTGGGCTCGAGTTTGGGCAGATGTTTCGCCGCTTTGGCAGCAAGGTAACCATAATCGAAAGATCGGCCAGGATAGTTGCCCATGAAGATGAGGATATTTCTGAAGAAATGCAGAAGATCCTGGAGGCCGAAGCTATCCAGATCCACTATAATACGCAGGCTACGAAATTCAAACAAAAAGACGGCGGCAAAATTACCGTTACCATAACCACAGGTGGCAAAGATCATGAAATCAGCTGCTCGCATGTATTGGTAGCGGTTGGGCGCACGCCTCAAACCGCGGCGTTAAACCTTCAAAAAACGGGCGTAACAACTGATGGGCATGGCCATATCCCTGTAAATGATAAACTGGAAACTAACGTTCCCGGTATTTATGCGTTGGGCGATGTAAACGGAGGCCCCGCTTTTACACACATCTCCTATAACGATTATACCATAGTTTACCGTAATCTTATTAAAAATCAAAACCTGAGCACCAATAATCGGCTGTTGCCTTATTGTATGTTCACTGACCCTCAGCTGGGGCGTATAGGTATCAGTGAGAGTGAGGCTAAGGCAAAAAATATAAACTACAAGTTAGTTAAAATGCCAATGGCATATGTGGCCCGCGCCATTGAAACCGGCGATACCCGTGGCTTTATGAAAGTCCTTGTTGACCCGGAAACAAAAAAAATATTAGGCGCTGCAGTTTTGGGAGCCGAAGGAGGTGAAATCATGACCGTATTGCAAATGGCCATGGAGGGGGGGATCACTTATGACCGTATCAAATATTTTATATTCGCGCACCCTCTTTATGCCGAATCATTGAATAACCTGTTTATGTCGCTTGAGGATTAGCATTGCTTATGATAAAGGTTGATAAGGTAAGCAAGCAGTTTAATAAGGTTAAGGCGGTTGATGCAATCTCGTTTGAAGTACAGGAACAGGAAAACCTGATTTTGCTGGGTACCAGCGGCTGCGGCAAAACTACCACCCTAAAAATGATCAACCGGCTTATTGAACCTACCAGCGGTAATATTTTCATCAACGGTAAAAACGTAACCAGCCAGCAGCCCGAAAATTTAAGACGCGAGATTGGTTATGTTTTACAAAACAATGGACTCTTTCCGCATTACACCGTAGCCGAAAACATCGCCATAGTTCCACAATTATTAAAGTGGGACAAAAAGAAAACAGAGAAACGCACTGCCGAACTGATGGAAAAACTGCACCTCGGCGCCGATTATCTGAACGCCTACCCAAATGAGCTGAGTGGCGGCCAGCAGCAACGCATAGGTCTGGCCAGGGCTTTGGTATCTGACCCTCCGGTTTTACTGATGGATGAGCCCTTTGGCGCGCTTGATAATGTTACCCGGGCCAATATCCACAAGGAGTTTAAAGCGCTTGATGAGCTTACCCGAAAAACTATTATCATGGTTACCCATGACGTACAGGAAGCCTTTGAACTTGGCAACAGGATATGCCTTATGGATAAAGGCAAAATTGTGCAATCGGGCACACCTGCCGATCTTTTGTTTAACCCGGCAAATGAGTTTGTTGAAAGCTTTTTAAAAGATCAACGATTGCACCTGGAGTTTAAAGCCATCAAAATTACCGACCTATGGGATCTACTGCCCGATAAACAAAAACAATCCAATGGTAATTCATTATCCGCCGATATTGATCTGTGGACAGCACTGGAAAATTTTCGATATGCCAAGTCTGAAACCCTCACCATCAGCAAAAGTGAAAACGAAATAAAAACTATCGATTTTGAGCAGCTCATGTCGGCTTTTAATCGATATAAAAACAAACAAGGGGCATGAGTGAGCATCAGCAAACCTTAATTGAGTTTATGCGGCAGCAGGCCGATAAACTTGCTGTGCAAACCTTGCAGCATATCGGCCTCACTTTTATTTCGCTCTTTATAGCTGTGCTTATTGGTTTGCCACTGGGCATTTTGATCGCCCGTAAAAAACAGCTTTCCGGGTCTGTTTTAGGTGTAGCCGGTATTCTGCAAACCATACCCAGCATTGCATTACTTGGTTTTATGATACCCATATTGGGTATTGGGCCAAAGCCCGCTATTGTGGCCCTGCTGTTATATGCCTTACTGCCCATCATTCGCAACACCTACACAGGTATTACGGGCGTTGACGCTTCAGTTAAGGAAGCGGCAACAGCCATGGGAATGAACAACTGGCAGATACTTTTTAAGGTTGAACTCCCTCTTGCTATGCCGGTGATATTGGCCGGCATCCGCACTGCTACGGTAATTAATGTGGGGGTGGCTACATTGGCCTCATACATAGCCGCGGGTGGTCTGGGTGAATTTATTTTTGGCGGTATATCACTTAACAATACCAATATGATACTGGCAGGCGCTATTCCTGCCGCTTTATTGGCCGTTATTTTCGATTTTTTGCTTTCACGGGTACAAAAGCTCAATTTCAAAAAAATAAAGGCAGGCACGTACGCTATGCCTGTTTTACTTGTGGTGCTATCCTCCCTCTATTTTATCCCCAATGCCTATGGCGGCAAACTCACCGCTGGCTTTACGCCTGAGTTTATGGGCAGGCAGGATGGCAACCTGGGTTTAGAGAGCAAATACGGCTTAAAAATACACACCATCGTGATCAGTGATGCGGTAATGTACAAGGCAGCCTATGAAAAACAGCTTGATGTAATTAGCGGCTACTCAACTGATGGCCGCTTAAAAGCCTACGGGCTTGTTGTGCTTGATGACGATAAAGGCATCTTCCCGCCGTACTATGCTGCTCCTATAATACGGGAAGATGCACTCCGGAAGTTTCCCGAATTAGAAAAAACCTTAAATTTACTATCGGGTAAAATAAATGATTCGGTCATGACCGATTTAAATTACCGGACTGACTATCTTCACCAAAGCCCGGAACGGGTAGCCAAAGATTTTTTAACGCAACATAACCTTTGGAAACCGGCTCGCGGCCAAAGCAATGCGGGCATTGTGCGTGTTGGCTCTAAAATTTTTGGCGAGCAATACATACTGGCCAACATGTATAGCATGCTTATAAAAGGCTACACCAATTATGATGTATCAACAAAAACAGGTTTAGGCGGCACCAAAATTTGCTTTGATGCCCTAACTAATGATCAGATAGATTTTTACCCGGAATATACCGGCACCGGCCTGTTGGCTATACTACAGGCTTCGCCAGAAACAATAAACAAGGTAACTCAAAACAAGGATAGCACTTACAACTATGTGCAACAGGAGTTTAAAAACAGGTATCAGATAAAATGGTTAAAACCCATTGGCTTTAACAATGCCTATGCTTTAATGATGAGAGAACAGCAAGCCAAAAGTTTAAATATTAAAACAATTTCTAACCTCAAACGATATTTGAATAGTAAGTAGCTACATGAATTTACTTGATCAATACAAAAAAGTTCGTCAGCATACGGAGTACATCTGTAGTCCCCTGCAAACTGAGGACTATGTAGTGCAACCTGTTGTTGATGTTAGTCCCCCAAAATGGCATATAGGGCACACTACGTGGTTTTTTGAAACCTTTATCCTTAAGCCCTATTTTATGGGGTATGAAGAATACAATCCCAATTACAACTACGTGTTTAACAGTTACTACGAAACGGTAGGCAACCGCGTTATCCGTACAGACAGGGGCAATTTAAGCAGGCCAACCGTTAACGATATTTACCAGTACCGGGCTTATGTGGACGAAGCGATGGAGAAATTCCTGAGCGTTGAACCAGCCGCCGATGTACAGGAGCTGATAATACTGGGTTTTAACCATGAAGAACAACATCAGGAATTATTACTAACCGATATTAAATACATCCTGGGCCATAACCCCTTGTTTCCGGCTTATTCTACAAGCTATATATCGCCAAAAGTACCATATATCGATAGTGGTTTCGTCAATGTAGACGAGGGTATCTACGAAATAGGATTTGAAGGTGATGGCTTTTGTTTTGACAATGAACTCAATCGTCATAAGGTTTATTTAAATGCTTATGAAATAAGCCCCAACCTGGTAACCAATGCCGAATACCTGGAGTTTATGAACAGCGGGGGTTATCATGACTTTCGCCACTGGCATGCCGAAGGTTGGGATTGGGTAAAAAACAATCAAGTTGAAGCACCGCTATACTGGCATTTAATTGATGATGAATGGCACAACTATACCTTTCATGGCCTGGAAACCATCAACTTAAAAAATCCGGTGTGCCATATCAGCTATTTTGAAGCCTATGCCTATGCATCATGGAAAGGCTTAAGGCTGCCTACCGAATTTGAGTGGGAAGCTGCCGCAAACCAATTTAACTGGGGTAAAAGCTGGGAGTGGACAGAAAGCTCTTACCTCCCTTATCCGGGCTTTGCCAAGGCACCCGGCGCTATAGGGGAGTATAATGGCAAATTTATGGTGAACCAAAAGGTACTTCGTGGTGCCTCAGAGGTAACATCGCCGGGGCATAGCCGCATTACTTATCGCAACTTTTTTCAAACAAATTTACGCTGGCAATTTACTGGCATAAGACTTGCAAGGTAGATTACACAAAAAAACCGAGATATGGACACAACCTTAACTCAATCAGAATTGAACGAGGCATCAAAAACAAAAACCAACCAGTTTTATAACGATGTAATAACCGGTTTAAGCTCAAGTCCTAAGCGCTTAAGTTCAAAATATTTTTATGATGCTGTTGGCGATAAACTTTTTCAGGACCTCATGAATAGTCCGGAATACTATCCAACTAATTGCGAGCTGGAGATATTTTCAAAAAAAACCGCCGAGATCACAGATGCCATTATCACTGATGGCAACCCGTTTGACCTGATAGAACTGGGCGCCGGTGATGCCATGAAATCAACTTACCTGCTTAAATATCTGCTGGCGCAAAAGGCCGAATTTACATATCTGCCCATTGATATTTCAGACAATGTAATATCCTACCTTACCATAACACTGCCTGTAACCCTGCCCGGACTAAAGGTTACCGGCCTTAATGGAGAGTACTTCCAGATGCTTACCAGGGCAGCATCCATTTCATCCCGCCGTAAGGTGGTTTTATTTTTGGGATCAAATATCGGCAACATGCCCGTGAATGATGCCATTGAGTTTTGCCGTGAACTACGCAAGCACCTATCACCCGGCGATATGGTATTGATCGGCATGGATCTTAAAAAAAACCCGAAGACTGTATTGGCAGCCTACAATGATAAGGAGGGCATTACCAAACGCTTTAACCTTAACCTGCTGGAGCGCATTAACCGTGAATTAGATGCCAATTTTGATGTAAGCAAGTTTGAACATTATCCTACCTACGATCCTGAAACAGGTGCCTGTAAAAGCTACCTCATTAGCACCACAGATCAGCAGGTAAACATTGGCGATAAAGAAACCATCACCTTTGCCAAGGACGAATACATTTACATGGAAATTTCACAAAAATTCACCACACAACAGGCCGGGCAAATGGCTGCAAGCGCTGGTTTTAGCCAGATAGCAGAGTTTTTTGATTCTAAAAAATGGTTTACCGATGCTATTTGGGTGGCTGTGTAAAACACAGCTTTTGGTGCAGCTAAAGTAACTTAGGGTTTAACTCCGAGTCAACAAAACCACCAATGGGTTTATCCATCAGCCACTTTTGATGATCGTTTTTTTGCCACTCATTTTTGGGTGGTGTTATACGTGCCCCATCGGCAACATAAATAATGGTCATTACCTCGCGCATTTTGTTTGAAAGGTTACCGGGTGCATTATGAATGGTAAAACCTCGGTGCCAGGTGGCATCGCCAGCCTTCATGGTTTTGGGCCGGCTAATTTCAAATTGTTTTTGCTTTACATAATCGTCAAACAGCGTTTCCGATTCATCAGAAATTTCGTGATTAAATACGGCCCCGCCAACGTATGATCGTGAGGCAAAAGTGAGCATACCCATATCCTCGTCAATATCAACCAAAGGCATCCACATGGTTACGGTATTAAAAGTATCAATTGGCCAATAATACTGATCCTGGTGCCATGGCGTAGGGCCACCTCCCGGCTCTTTAAATAAAGCCTGATCATGATATAACCTCACGTTCTCAACTCCCATTAAATCGGCCGCTATTTTTGCCAAACGACGGGCTGTAACAAACTTTTTACTATCCTCATCAACCTGCCACAAATTCATGATTTGTAAAAAAGCCTTACCATAAGTATCCCGTTCTTCCAGCTGGCGTTTTTCGGTGTTGTAATGGTCTGCCGCGCTCACAATTATGGGCCTGTAAGCTTCAATCTCATATTCTGACAGTAGGCCTCGGGTTAAGGTATGCCCTTTTTCACTAAATTCGTTTATGTTTACGGTTGATAATTCCTTAAAATCATTCAGATCAGGCAGATGCAAAGCTGTTGTGCTCATAATTTTATTGGGTTATTTTTCAAAGGAAGCTTATCTTTATATAATAAAAAATGAGATTAGTGCCCCGATTATGGGGTATATTATCTTTTTTTTGTTCATATTTACTTATCACGTTAATATATGCAATGATCAAAGCCGCGTACGAAGTTCTTCAGCCTGCCAATAGCCAGTCGTTCCTGGTTCGGAAATTTGACAAGCTTGCATTTGATGCCCCTTACCATTTTCACGAGGAGTATGAGCTTACCTGCGTCATAAAAGGCAGCGGAAAACGCTATGTTGGCAGCCACATGGATGATTTTGTATCGGGCGACCTGGTGTTACTTGGCCCTAATTTACCACATTGCTGGAAACTGGAAGTGGGGGAGGTTTTACCTGCCGAAGCCACCGCCATTGTTATTCAATTTAACGACGCTTTTTTGGGCGATGATTTTTTTAACAAGTTTGAACTGCAGCAAATCAAAAAGCTTTTCCAGAAAAGCGGTTGTGGAATCTCGTTCCATTCAGACACCCAGGCCGAGGCCCAAAAACTTTTGCTGAACCTTATTGATGAGAAAAGCAACTTCAGAATACTGATAACTTTATTAGAGATATTGCAGCTTTTAGCGTCATCATCGGAGCATATCCTGCTTGATCAGCATCGTGTAGTTGCCGAGCGAACACTTGCCCAGCGCGAGCGCATAAACCCGGTATTGGCTTACCTGGTTGAAAACTTCAGAAAACAGGTTTCCTTAGATGCCGCGGCCGGTATAGCCAACATGACCACCAACGCGTTTTGCAAATACTTTAAAAAGGTAACCCGCAAAACATTCATGGAAACGATTATTGAATACCGTTTGAACTACGCCATACAACAGCTGGTTCAAACAGACAAATCAATATCAGAAATATCATTTGAAAGTGGCTTTGGAGATGTATCGCACTTTTACAAAATGTTCAAAACCAAAATGAAACTGAGCCCGCTTAATTACCGCAAAAGATTCATGCGTAACCTGATAGACGACGATAAGAAATTATCTGCTTAAAGCTCCCTATACACTAATAATACCGCGCTTTATAGCGTAAATAACCAAGCCTACCAGGTTTTTTGAATTGGTTTTTTCAAATAAGCGTGCGCGGTAGCCCTCTACGGTACGCACACTCAAAAATATTTTATCGGCAATTTCCTGGTTCGAGCATTCCTGACAAACCAGTTTCAGCACTTCTATTTCACGCTCGTTGAGGTCGGCTTTATTGTTAGCCTGATCTGCATGGTCATTAACCACCAGCTGCTTAATGAGGGTAATGGACAGGTGTTCATTAAAATAAAAACCTTTATGATAAACGGTTGATATTGCCTCAATAATTTCTTCCGGTTCGGCATTTTTGAGTAAATATCCTGATGCGCCGGCCTTCATCATATCTACAATATACTTATCCTCATTAAACATGGATAAGGCAAGTATCTTAATATGTTTGTAATGCTGATGTACATAAGTGGCCGTTTGAATGCCATCCATCTCGGGCATTTTTATATCCATCAACAGCACATCCGGTAGTTTATCGGCCAGTAAACCAACCAGTTCTTTACCATTGGAAGCCTCCAATATCAAGTCTAAATTCTCGCAATCTTCTAAGGTTGCTTTTAAACCATTTCTGAAAATTTTATGATCATCTATGATGCCTAACTTTATAGTACTCATCGCATTGCATAACAAATAGTGGCTAAATATAGCTTAAAGATGCAAACTATGCTACTTTTAATTTGATGGTTGTGGTTGTACCTGCCGATGGTTCGCTCTGAATATCAATTTCGCCGTTGATCAACTGCACCCGGCTCTCGAGGTTTTTTATTCCAAAGCCATGCTTTATTTCATTGAGTTTAAAGCCTACTCCATCGTCTTTGAATTCAATGAGTACCTTATCACCGCTTTTGATGACCGACAATTTAATGGTAGAAGCGTTGGAGTGTTTAATGGCGTTGCCAAAAAGTTCCTGGGCTATACGGTACAGCGCCAGCTCCACATCGTGCGAAAAACGCTGGTCGGGTAAGTTTTTATAAAAATTAACTTTAATATTGGTAACCTGCTGCACTTTGTTGCACAGGGCTTCTAATGCAGCCATCAAGCCATAATCGGTAAGTACGGGGGGTAAAACGTTATGAATAATATTACGGATCTCCTGTATACACTCATCAATAAGTTTACGTGTATCAACCAGCAGGGGCTGCGAACTTTCGCTAACGGTATTTTTATGAAGCCGGTGCATATTTAATTTGATAGCCGACAATACCTGCCCCACGCTATCATGCAAATCTTCGGCAAGGCGCTTGCGTTCGCTTTCCTGTGTTTCAAAAACAGCGTTCATCAAATCGCCTTGCCGCCGATCGTTCAGCGCGCGCAATTCTATCTGATTCTTTATCATTTTGCGCTGATAAATAATCACAAAGAAAAACAGGCAGGTAATTAATACAACAACTACCAGTGTCCCAATAATTAATACCGGGATAAGGTTGTTTTCTGTGGTTTGCAAAGTAATCCTACTGAAAATAAAATGTTAGCAATAATATTAGTAACACTGTTAATAATGTAATAGTTATGCCGGTCGGCTATTGGTATCCGTGTAAATATCATAAACAAAAACATGTTTACAGAAAAGTATATAAGCACACCTGCATTGATCCAAAAAAGTCCTTGTTTTTCAATATCAACAAACTTTTCGGGATTTAATAGCTGATAAAAATAAAGCAGTGATAATATGATCATCATTATACCTTCAGTTGTTCTGGAAACTGAAGGATATTCCAGCATATTAAAATTATAATAAAATGTAATGATCAATGTAATCGCCGAAAGTGCGATTGTAACCATTTTTAAGATTTGCTTTAAAAACAACCTATAATATATAACGGTAAAAAACAAAACGGTTACAATTATATTAATATGAATCAGCGGCATATTATTGCTTACACCCCATAGTTCTGGTAGCATCCACATAATAGGATCAAACAGAGATTCTATAAGGAAAAATACGGCTACTATTTTTAAAACATTATCAAAATTCCTGTAATTATATAAAGACGCAAGTACAGGAAATACTCCCGATACTGTAGAAGCGATATCTAATGCAATATCAATACCCGCCATATTTTATCCGCTTTTTAATACCCACCCGTTAGCGCATTTTGAGGACACCCGGATGATCCTGGACAAGGGTGTGAGTCATCGCCTACAGTAACAGGTGCTTTCAATGAATATGTTTTTTCTGGCGTTGCTTTTTTCTCAGCTATTGCTTTTACTGTTGAAATAGCAGCTTTACCTTTCATTTCACCAGGTAACATATCTTCTCCATCTTCGGTAACGCCCGATATTACAAAGCGCATATCACCTTCAGCATTCGCAAGAGTCTTAATAAAGAAATTCCCGATAGCCACCAAAAACTTTTGAGAACTGCTTAGCTTTTGTCTGTTTGCATAATATATCCGGATACCCAGGCAACCAGGCTGCTCAAGTATCTTATTTAATATAACGTGTCCAAAAAATTGTGAAATTGTAGCTCCTTTGGTGTGGCGATGCCTGTGATAGGCAGTAAATTCTGCCGCCTTGTCAAGATCTATCGGAGCACCTTCATGACCGGTGATTACTCCTGTACGTGTTTGCGTTGGGGTTGTTGCTTCCATGATTGTAATTAATAAGGGTTTTGTATTTAATTGTTTAAAACTAACATTATTTAATAGTTATTTCAACAATTACAGAGCATAACACAACTTTTGTTTCCTAATAATTAAACACATAACAAACTCATAAACAAGCAGTAATACCATTAAACCAAAAATATTAGCAGGTAATATTACGTAGTTTTACGTATCAAAAACTGTAGTATTACGCGGGGCTATTTTTTACACCAAAAAATGTTAGTATCACTCATATAATAAACACTTTATTCGCATTATTAACACAATGTAAACGATCGGTGCAGATATTTTATAAATATAATATGACTATATTAAATTTATTATTTAAGTTTATAATAACTATTAACTGATCTTATAAATACCAAGGGGGCCACACTACTGGCACCCTTTTTTTAAAACAACCGGAGTATATAAGAAAACTCATATACTATAAAAATCATTACCAATACGCCGTGAAACAGGCGGTTATTTACCCGCATGGCTACCATACACAGCACAAAATGGGTAACATTACGAATAGGGTATTCTATTCCATAATGATGCACGTAAGCCTCGCCTTTGATTAGTGTATCAATAATATCAAGCAGGTAGCTAAACCCTAATATGCCGAATATCCATTTACGGCGCGAATAAAAATAATCTTCATAATCCTTATAATCCTTCAGGTCATCAGGGTAAAGCAGTGCGCAAACACTATAATACACCACAATATAAATGATCACGAAAAGATATTCGGCAAATAACCAGTGCTGAATATCGTGCAGGTTATATTCCCACCACCAAAAGTGAAGTAGTAAAATAAAAAGGTAAAACGACCACAGGGAATGTACCCAGTACGGCTTACTACGGCCCGGGTGCTGAATTTGCTTGGCCGCTCCTTTAAGCAGATGGGTAATGCTAAGGCCCAGGATAATACCAATGGCTGATTTGATATGGCTAAAAATATCCATAGGATAAGTGTTTTGGAGGTTTATGAAACTAAAAATAGAAATTTTCAGTCAGCAATCAATCTCCAAAACACTTATTATCAAGCTACTAAAATATAGCTTCGGCAATGCGGCGGGTTGGGCCGGCGTTGCTCATGGTATAAAAATGCAGTACGGGAACACCAAATTTGATCAACTCCTTACATTGATTAATCATCCATTCAATACCCAGGTCTTTTACGTCTTTTTCAGATTTGCATCCGTTAATGGCATCGCACAGATCTTCAGGCATATCAATGTGGAATGTTTTGGCCAGATTAATAAGTTGTTTTGATGTAGTGATAGGTTTTAAACCTGGTATAATAGGCACATTGATACCATTAGCCCGGCAGTTATTCACAAAGTCGAAGTATTTCTGATTATCGAAAAACATCTGGGTAACAATAAAGCTGGCGCCCATATCAACTTTTTGCTTCAAATATTTAAAGTCGGTTTTCAGGTTAGGGGCCTCAAAATGCTTCTCAGGATAGCCTGCCACACCTATGCAAAAATGCGTTTTAGCAATATTATCATAATCTTCATGCAGGTAAATACCATTGTTCATATTCACAACCTGCTGCAACAGATCGGTAGCATAGCAGTGCCCGTTTGGCGTTGGCACAAACGACGAATCACTGCTGCGCGCATCGCCACGTAACACCAGTACGTTTTCAATCCCTAAAAACTCCAGTTCGATTAGGGCGTTCTCGGTTTCGTCGCGTGTAAAGCCGCCGCACAGTAAATGCGGAACGGTATCAACCTTATACCTGTTCATGATGGCCGCGCAAATAGCTATAGTACCGGGGCGTTTACGGTAACTCAGTTTCTCCAATAAGCCATTAGCATGTTGTTTATAAATATAATCCTCACGCAATGATGTTACATCAATAAACGGCGGCTTAAACTCCATTAAAGGATCAATGGCGTTATAAATACCCTGTATGCTTTGCCCTTTTAAAGGCGGTATCAGTTCAAAAGAAAAAAGTGTTTTGCCGTTGGCGTTCTGGATGTGCTCCGTAATTTTCATGTGTTTTGGTGCGAGGAGCGGGGTTATAGGTGCGGGATCAATTTGTAATTTGAGCCTTCTGGTAATTTATAAGTCCCGCCAATAATATTCCTACTCTGGTTAATTTCTCTAATAAAAGATTTAGTGTTATTTCATCTAAAAAACTCAAATCATAAGACAGATAAAGCTGTGTTTCCAGCTCATAAGCCGAGCCTCTGGCAATATAAAAAAATCGCACAGTATCTTTCGGATGGCTACGCCCGCAACCCTCTGCTATGTTTGAAGGAATGGAAATAACGGATCTTTTTATTTGTGATTGTAAGCCATACATTTCATCTTTAGGAAAAGATAATATACAATCATAAACCATTTTAACAATGATCCTTGCCTCTTTCCAAGCCTCTAAATCTGTAAATGTCATTTAATTACTTTATTATAATAAGCTAAGTACGCACTCGCACCTCAATCCCCGCTCCTTAATTAATAATTTATATTAGGGCCAAGCCAGCGTTCAACCTCTTCAAGCGACATATTTTTACGTACCGCATAATCCTCAACCTGATCTTTACTTATTTTACCCAGGCCAAAATAACGGGCCTGCGGGTGCGCAAAGTAGAAACCACTTACAGAGGCAGCCGGTGTCATGGCCAAGCTTTCGGTAAGGTGCATATGCGCATTATCTTCAGCCTCTAACAGATCAAATAGCGTTGTTTTTTCGGTATGATCAGGGCAGGCCGGATAACCTGGCGCCGGACGGATACCCTGGTAATCTTCTTTGATCAGCTCTTCGGTGCTCAGATGCTCTCCTTTTGAATAACCCCAGTGCTCTTTACGCACCAGCTCATGCATTTTTTCGGCAAAGGCTTCGGCCAGGCGGTCGGCAAGGGCTTTGGCCATAATGCTATTATAGTCATCATGATCGCGCTCAAATTCGGCCACTAACTCATCGCAACCAATACCGGTAGTTACTGCAAAGCCGCCAAAGTAGTCGGGCACCCCGCTTTCTTTTGGTGCAATAAAGTCTGAAAGGGCATAGTAAGGTTCACCTTTTACCTTTTCAGCTTGCTGGCGCAGCGTATGTATGCGGGTAAGCAAGTGCTTACGGGTTTCGTCGGTATACAATTCAATATCGTCACCAACGCTGTTTGCCGGCCAAAAACCTATCACGCCACTGGCTTTAAGCAGTTTTTGATCAACTATCCTTTTCAACAGCACCTGAGCATCATCAAACAGCTTTTTGGCTTCATCACCCACAAACTTATCTGCAAATATTTTAGGATAGCTGCCGCGAAGCTCCCAGGTATGGAAAAACGGTGTCCAGTCGATGTACGGAAGCAACTCTTCCAGCGGGTATGATTCAAATACTTTGGTACCTGTAAACGCAGGTTTAGGCGCAACATCACCATCCAGGCTTATTTGAAATTTCGATTTGCGCGCCTCTTCAATGTTCACAAAGCGCTTGTCTGATTTTTTGTTCAAATGTGCCTCGCGGGCTTTGGCATACTCATCCTTAATACCCTGAATATAACCCTCGCGATTATCTTTACTCATGAGGCTGCTGCAAACGGTAACACTCCGTGAAGCATCCAACACGTGAATAGCAGCACCCGAATAATTTGGCGCCACCTTTACCGCGGCATGTATGCGAGATGTAGTAGCACCGCCAATAATTAGCGGAATGGTAAAGCCTTCGCGCTCCATTTCCTTGGCAAAGTGCACCATCTCATCAAGCGATGGCGTGATGAGGCCGCTTAGTCCTATAATATCTACATTTTGTTTTTTAGCTTCTTCAATGATCTTTTGTGCAGGCACCATTACGCCAAGGTCAATCACCTCAAAGTTATTACATGCTAAAACCACGCCTACAATGTTTTTACCAATGTCGTGTACATCGCCTTTTACGGTAGCCATTAATACCTTACCGGCATTGGCCCGGCTCCCGCTTGCATCTTCACCCGCGTCTATAACACGTTGTTTTTCCAGTTCAATAAAAGGCAACAGATAAGCCACTGCCTTTTTCATTACCCGGGCCGATTTTACTACCTGTGGTAAAAACATCTTGCCGGCGCCAAACAGATCACCTACGATGTTCATGCCATCCATCAGCGGCCCTTCAATCACTTCAAGCGGTTTACTGTAAGCCTGGCGTGCTTCTTCCACATCATCATCAAGGTATTCGATGATGCCTTTTACCAAGGCGTGCGAAAGTCTTTCCTGCACCGTTCCCTTGCGCCATTCCTCGTCCCTTACAACCTCTTTGCCTTTGCTTTTAATGGTATCGGCA
The DNA here is from genome assembly GCF_030409325.1 of Mucilaginibacter aquaedulcis. Classification (GTDB taxonomy): domain Bacteria; phylum Bacteroidota; class Bacteroidia; order Sphingobacteriales; family Sphingobacteriaceae; genus Mucilaginibacter; species Mucilaginibacter aquaedulcis. Next base: position 722,518 of record NZ_JAUFPR010000004.1, on the reverse strand, counting down.
TATTCAACCAGGCGTTCGGTGGCATCATCACGGCGGTTAAGCAACACGTCCTCTACCAATTCGAGCAAGGTTTTATCAATTTCCTGGTAAACCTCCAGCATACCGGCATTCACAATACCCATATCCATTCCCGCACCGATTGCGTGGTAAAGGAATGCAGAGTGCATGGCCTCGCGTACCACATTGTTACCCCTAAAGGAGAACGAAATATTACTAACCCCGCCGCTTACTTTAGCATGGGGCAGATTTTGCTTTATCCATCGGGTAGCCTCAATAAAGTCGACAGCATAATTATTATGCTCCTCTAAACCGGTGGCTACTGTTAATATGTTTGGATCGAAAATAATATCCTGCGGAGGGAAACCAACCTCATTAACCAGGATATCATAAGAACGTTTACAGATCTCGATACGGCGCTGCAGGGAATCGGCCTGACCAGTTTCGTCAAAAGCCATTACTACAGCAGCTGCACCGTAGCTTAATATTTTACGGGCCTGCTCCTTAAATTTATCTTCACCCTCTTTAAGCGAGATTGAATTTACGATACCCTTGCCTTGAATACACTTTAAGCCTGCCTCAATAACTGTCCATTTTGATGAATCTATCATGATGGGCAGCTTGGCAATATCCGGCTCAGAAGCTACCAGGTTGAGGAATTTCACCATCACCGCTTCCGAATCGATCATGCCCTCATCCATGTTGATGTCGATTACCTGGGCGCCGCCTTCTACCTGTTGCAGGGCAACAGCCAGGGCTGCTTCGTAATCTTCAGCAAGGATAAGTTTGGAGAATTTTGGCGAGCCGGTGATGTTGGTACGCTCACCCACGTTTACGAAAATACTTTCAGGCTTGATGGTTACCGCCTCCAAACCGCTCAGGCGCAGGTCGGGCTCAATTTCGGGAATTAATCTTGGCGGATGTTTAGCTGCCTTATCGGCAATACATTTAATGTGTTCGGGCGTAGTGCCACAACAACCACCTACAATATTAACCAGGCCTGCTTTTATAAAGTCATCAACCTGGTGCGCGGTTTCATGCGCGGTTTCATCATACTGGCCAAACTCATTTGGCAGACCGGCATTTGGATAGGCCGATATAAACACATTGGCTTTTTCAGATAATTCGGCCAGGTGTGGGCGCATTTCCTTGGCACCCAAAGCGCAGTTTAAACCTACTGATAGCAGGTTGGCATGCCGCACCGAGTTCCAGAAAGCCTCAACTGTTTGTCCTGATAAGGTACGCCCCGATGCATCGGTAATAGTACCCGATATCATAATAGGCAAGTGTTTGCCCGATTCTTCCGCGTACCGATTAACGGCAAATAATGCCGCCTTGGCGTTCAGGGTATCAAATATGGTTTCAATCAGCAACAAATCACTCCCGCCGTCAACCAGTCCGCGCACCTGGTCATAATAAGCCTCGGCCAGGTCATCAAAAGTTACAGCACGATAGCCCGGATCGTTCACATCAGGAGATAGGGAAGCCGTACGGTTAGTAGGACCAACAGCACCGGCAACAAACCTTGGTTTGGCTGGGTCTTTTTGAGTGTATTCATCGGCCACTTCACGGGCCAGGCGCGCACCTTCGTAGCTTAGTTCGTAAGCCAATTCCTCCAGCTGATAATCAGCTAATGAAATTATCTGCGTACTGAATGTATTGGTTTCAATAATATCGGCACCGGCATCCAGGTATTCGGCATGAATAGCCTTGATAATATCGGGGCGTGTTATATTCAGCAGGTCGTTATTGCCCTGCAAATCAGTTGCATGATCTTTAAAACGCTCTCCACGAAAATCCTTCTCAGATAACTGGTAGCGCTGTATCATGGTACCCATTGCACCGTCAATCACCAGTATGCGTTTCTCTAATTCTTTTCTAATATCCATGTTAGTATCAAGTAGTTAGTATCAAGTATCGAGTACAGAAACCTGTCGTCGATTTCGGTAGCACCAAATAAAAAAGACTAAAAAATCTTGATACCTGATACTAACTACTTGATACTAAAAAATACAGCTTATCTCGAAAAGTCGGGTGTTATGTTGACTTTCGCTTATCTGTCCCAAAGCTTTAAAGCTGTTGAGTAGAATGTAGCACCTTGTGAAGTACAGGTTGCTAAGACATCGCAGGGTCTAATCCCTCCGCCTTTCTCTATAAGCAATGCAAAGGTGCATAATAAAGCTTTAATATGCAATAGTTTCTGCTCCTTCAAAAGTGTATGCTAAGTAAATTTATGTAAACAAAAAAAGCTGCCCGTTGCTGGGCAGCTTTAATAATAATGTTTTGTTTGTTATTATCTTCTTCTGCCAAATAAACGCAGTATCATCAGGAAAAGATTGATGAAATCAAGGTAAAGCGTTAAGCCACCCATTAAGGCCATTTTTGAGGCCGATGCATGACCGTACTCTAAACCTGCGCCAATACGTTTTAGTTTTTGCACATCATAAGCGGTTAAGCCTACAAATACAGCTATACCAATGTAGCTAATGATATACTCTAACTGAGAGCTATGCATAAACATATTAACCACGGAGGCGATAATAATACCGATGAGGCCCATCATCATGATAGAGCCAAATTTGGTTAAGTCTGTATTAGTGGTATAACCGGCAATAGCCATTACACCAAACACCACCGATGTGGTGATGAACACACCTAATACCGAGCCAGCCGTGAAAACCAATAGTATATAGCTTAAGCTGATACCCATTATTGCCGAAAACGCGATAAACAGGAGTGCCAGCACACCATATGACAAACGGTTAAAACCAAAAGATATCAATAATACGAATGCAAGTGGTGCAAACATAACCGCGGTACCTAAACCAGTATTACGGCCTGTAGCCGGATCAATAAGCATATTAAGCAGGGCAGGGTTCTGTGAAAACAAAAACGCGCAAACAGCAGAAAGCCCTAAAGCAACAAACATCCATAAAAACACATTGGCTATGAATTTACGTGAAGCGTCGCCTTCGTTTAATTGTACTACGTTTTTATAAACGTATTCAGGATCTTTAATTTCCATGTTGTATTAAAAATTTAACAATCAAATTTACGAATAAATTGTGAATATAATGTGAAGGATTTTGGGACTATGGGACTTTTGGACTATGGGATGAAGGACAAAAGGAGCAAGGACAAAAGAATCTTTTGTCTTATAGTCCTTCATCCAAAAGTCTTACAATCTCATAGTCTTTCGTCCAATAGTCTCATAGTCCAAAAATCCCCTCAATCCTTATTGTCTCTTCAAATTTCCCTGCAGTTCCGGATTTTGGGCCGGGAGGCTTTTTACAGATTGTTCAACTTCGGTTTGCTTAACATGAACGGCATATTCGGCCGGTTCAATATGGCTGCCGCTGGCTTCAGCATAAACCTGTGTGTACTCCGCACCTATGTATAGTATGGCCGATGTATAATAGATCCATACCAAAATTACGATGATAGAACCTGCCGCGCCATAGGCTGAGCCTTGCGCGGTGTACTGGATATACAAGCTAATAATATATTGCCCCAGCATAAATAACAGGGCCGTAAAAAACGCTCCGGTACGTACATCTTTCCATTTGATCTTCACATCGGGCAAAAACTTAAATATGATTCCGAACAACACGGTGATCACTACCAGGGTAATCCCCAAGTTTACGGCCTTTAGTAACAGTCCGGTTATAGCAGGTAAAAAATGTTCAATTCTTTTTCCCAGCGCATCCACAATAAAGTTTACCAACAGCGATGCCAGTAACAAAAACCCTAAGCTTATGATTAAAGAGAAAGAAACAAACCTGTTTTGCAATAGCTTAACCCAACCGCGTTTTGGTTTGGCCTTAACCCGCCAAATGATATTCAGCGAATCCTGTATCTCAATAAAAATACTGCTGGCACCTACCAGCAACGTTATTACACCAATAACCACCGCCATACCCGATTTGCCCGAGAGCTGTAAATGAGTTAAAGCTTCCTGTATCTGGGCGGCAGCCTGCTTACCTACATAGCCTTGTATTTGAGGATAAAGCTGATTGGCGGCGGCATCTTGTCCTAAAAAGAGACCTGCCAGCGATATAACCAGGATAAGCAACGGAGCCAGGGAAAAAACAGTGTAATAGGCTAATGAAGCGCTAAGCTTTAAACCATTATCGTTTGAAAAGCCTGAAAATGTGGCAACTAATATTTTCCACAGTTGCTTAAGGTATTCCTTGCTATATATTTTCATGCCTGTTATATTATTAGTCGTCATTAACTAATCTTAGCAATTTTGATGCCTTTACAACCCTTAGTGATAAATTAAAGCACCTGAAACGGAATGTCAAGTAATTCATAACCAGTCCATCCGTTAAAATCATAATGCCACCACTCGGTATTAAGCACTTTAAACCCATGCGCCTGCATGATTGTTTTCAGCAGTTCGCGGTTGTTTAATTGGGCCGGAGAAACATCAGGATAGTTTGCCGCGGCCTTTCTGCTGAAACTATCAAAGCCTGTGGGCATATCCAGTTCTTTACCTGTTTTAAGGTCAATAAGGCTCAAATCGATAGCGCAACCCCTGTTATGTTTGGAACCTAAACGCGGATTGGCCACAAAATTGGTATCGCTGGTCATTTCGTAAAACTTTACTGTAACCGAGTAAGGGCGGTAAGCATCATAAATTTTAAGACCAAGACCTCTTGTTTGCAAATCAGCCTCTACCTGCTGCAAGGCCTTTACCACAGGCAAGCGTGCAAATGCGCGGGCTTGCTGGTACATGCGCCTGTGCATAAAATTGTTATTGGTAGCATACCTGATGTCAAGTATTATTTGCGGGATGTAGCGTTTAATTTCTACCAGTTGTTTATCAGGATTAGCCTTTACCTGTCTTTTATAACGGTCAGTTCCGCTTATTTTAGTACTATCAATGTATTTATAATGCTGTGCCCTGGCACCAAATCCGACAATTATTAATAACAAAGTTACCAGACAACCGCGCATCATATTATTACCGGTGCGATACGATAAGCAGGTCGAGGTCTTTACAAGGGATTGAAAACCGCTCGCCAATATGCTTATTGGTTAAGTGACCATGGTAAATGTATACAGCGTTCCTAACACCTGATTTCTGCCATATCACGTTTTTGATACCACCCTGATCGCCAATATCAAGCAATATGGGGGCAAATATGTTGGTAAGCGCATACGTTGCGGTGCGGGCCACGCGTGAGGCTATATTAGGTACACAATAATGAATTACATCATATTTACGAAACACCGGATGAGTATGGTTAGTAACTTCTGATGTTTCAAAGCAACCGCCCTGGTCAATACTCACATCAATAATCACCGAATCGCGTTTCATGCGACTCACAGTTGATTCTGATATGATAGCCGGGCTGCGGCCATCTTCGGCACGAATGGCACCAATAGCTACATCGCAGGTAGTGATGGCTTTTTCAAGCACTATTGGCTGTACCACCGATGTAAATACCCGGCTGCCTATATTGTTTTGCAGGCGGCGCAGTTTGTAGATGGATGAGTCAAAAACCTTTACCTCGGCACCTAAGGCTATGGCGGTACGGGCAGCATATTCTCCCACGGTACCGGCCCCTAATATCACAATTTCTGTTGGTGGAACACCGGTAATACCACCCAGCATTAACCCCTTACCGTCAAATACATTACTTAAATATTCGGCTGCAATAAGTATGGAGGTAGCACCAACAATCTCGCTCATGGCCCTAACCACGCTCAGGGTATTTCCCTCGTCGCGCAGATGTTCAAAGCTAAGAGCGGTTATTTTTTTTGTCATGAGGGCGTGCAGACATTCGGCTTTAAGCGTGGCCAGCTGCAGCGCAGATATTAATATCTGTCCGGCTTTCATCAGCTCAATCTCCTGCATCATAGGAGGGGCTATCTTGATAATGATATCTGCCTCATAAACCGATTTAGTATCATACACTATCCGGGCGCCCTGATCGCTGTAATCTTTATCAGAGAAATTAGCAGCCAATCCGGCATTACTTTCTAAAATAACATCGTGGCCATTGTTAACCAGTAAAGCCACGGACAAAGGAGTTAACGGGATCCTGTTTTCCTGGAAGGAGATCTCTTTAGGAATGCCGATGTATAACTTATCTTTTTTGCTTTTAACCTCCAGCATCGACTCCTGAGGTTGCATCATTGCCTGTTTCGCAATATCCGAAAACCCACTGTATATCCCTGAACTCATGTTATTTTATTTTGTGGCTGATGAAGATAATAAAAAAGGGGCTATCATTAAACTAAAAGTTTTCAATGTTGATCTGCCTTGAGCCATCGCCCAAAGCAGCTATGCTAACCCGTGTATAATGCTGCGGTAGCAGATCCGGGATCTTTTCGGGCCATTCAATAAAGCACCAGGCACCTGCGTAAAAATATTCTTCGTAACCCATATCCAGAGCTTCCGTCTGGTTTTTAAGCCTGTAAAAATCAAAGTGATATATTTTATCGCCTGTAGTCTGATACTCGTTTACAATGGCAAAGGTAGGGCTTGTAACATTATCATTTGTGCCTAAAAAACTGCACAGGCTTTTAATAAGTGTGGTTTTGCCGGCACCCATATCGCCGTAAAAAAGAAATATCCTGTTATTGCCCGCATGCCCGATGATAGCTTCGGCGGCAGCCGGCAATTCTGCCAATGATTGTAAGGTTAGTAACACTTTTGTAGATCGTTATTAAATTTCTATGTTATTGAAAAGATGGCCCCTCTAAATCTCCCCCAAAGGAGGAGACTTTAAAAGCTTTTAAAGCCCTCTCTTCTGGAAAGGGTTGGCTGAGGCTTCTCCTCAACAACATCCATTACCCAAAAATAATCAAATATTTTCAACCAGTGCCTTAAGGAATATACCGATACCCCATATCCGAAACATGTTTGCAAACATCAAACACATTCGGCTTACAGCAGCAATAATATTATTTTTCAATGCACAGTAGTAATACACAAGTAGCGATGCAAATGTTTATACCTCAGCAAAAAATGACCTAAGGTAAATACAAACGAGAAAGTCCTGCTTTTTAGGGCAGGACTTACATGTTCATCAATAGGTATGGAAATTATCTTTATGATTTTTTATTAGTATTAAACCCAAACGGAACCACCACTTTAAAGCTGATATTGCGGCCCATATTAAAAATACCCGGACGAACACCATCAGGCACTGTTGGATTATCGAAATATTTAAGCCTGCTCATATTTGATTGGTAGTTTACGTTGGCCAAGTTGGTGCCTTCGATAAACAGCTTTAATATTGGTTGGCCTGCCTTGTTTACAATATTGCCGCCAAAACCGGCGCTCAACAAGTTATAGCCTGGCGTAGCGGTTTCTGTACCATACGCTGCAAAGAAACGGTTTTGAGCGCTGAAATGATCAAAACCAACAAACACATACATGCTTTTAACACTACCAATGCTGCCCTTAAAGTTGCCGCGAAGTTCAGAGTGGGTATGCAGTGGTGGTATAAATGGCAGGTATTTTAAACTATCGGCCACTTTGCCGCCGTTGCCTTTGTTTTCGCCGTAGGTTAAGCTCAATGAGTTTTCAAAATGCAGCCATGAAATAGGGTGAAGGTCAACATTAACCTCGCCTCCGTATATCCTTGCTTTGCTTTGCACATAGGTAAAAGTGGTATAACCCTGAGTATAAACCGGAGAACCATCGGCCCCTAAAACCTGTTGCTGGTATATGTAATTAGAAATATCATTGTTAAACACTTCAACACTTGCCGAAATATTTGGCAGGGTTAAAAAGGCGCCGATATCTTCCTGTAAACTAAACTCCGATTTAAAGTTCTTATCACCTATGTGATAGATCTGCGAACCCGGATCGGGGCCATTGGCAGATATTTCGGCTATACTTGGTGCCCTGAAGCCGCGCGCTATGTTACCTTTAAACAAGAATGCATCTGACACATTGTAGGTGGCTCCCACACTCCCCGAGAAACCCGAAAACGTTTTACTGAAAGCATCAAACTGCGAAACTACGTTTGGAGCAGTAGTTGGGTTGGTACCGGTATATAAACCTGGGTAACCTTTAGGGCCGCCAAGTGTATCTACATAGGCCGCATTGTTTTTGAATGAGCGTACATCAAAACGTGCACCGGCCGAAAGATCTAATTTGCCATAGCTCTTTTTCACTACAAAGAAAGGACCTATATCAAACTGGTGGTAAGCTGGTATCGGGAAATCTGTAGCATCGCCAATGGTATTGTTCTGGTACTGGCCGTTTACACCAAACGTAGTTTCATATCCATTACCCATGTTAAAGTTGTATTTAACATCGTATGTGTAGGTGCTCAAGTGCAGGTTTAAGCCGGCAATATCGCCATCCTCAGGGTGAGTGTACTCGCGCCTGTGGCTAAATTGATAGCCCAGGTTCACCAGCAGGTTTCCGTTGCCTAAAATAAAGTTGCTGTTATTGTAGATACGATAAAGCTGTACATGCTGATGCAGTGTAGGGATACGGTATGAGTTTAATTCAGATTCCGGAACAATAGGGCGGAAGGCATCGTCTTCCGTTATTTGTTTGGTAAATTTACGGGTGATAGAATCGCGGCTGCCGTCAGGGATAGACTGCTCATCGTCAAAAACTGAAGCGTTAAAGTAGGAGTAACCCCATGATTTATTTACGCCAACCATAAAGCGGGCATCTTTTTCCCGGTAGCTGGTAGCATACACCCGACCATCGTGCTGGTTCTGGTAATCTTTAGCTTCCTTTGCAGAAATTACCGTTCCCCAAACAAATCCGTTTTGGTTACCCTGTAATTTGAATGATCCGTTAAGTAATCCCTGGTTGGTGCCATAAATACCCTGCACCGAACCTAAAATTTTACCCTCGGGAACCGGGGCCGCTGTAATCAGGTTAACCACACCGCCAATAGCGTCTGATCCGTAAGTTAAACTGGCCGGGCCTTTTATAATTTCAATACGGTCGATAGAGTTTTGATCAACCTCAATACCGTGCTCATCGCCCCATTGCTGGCCTTCCTGGCGTATACCATCCTGCAAGGTGATAACTCGGTTATAGCCTAAACCATGTATAAATGGCTTTGAAACGTTTGGCCCGGTAGTAACGGCGCTTACTCCTGGCAGGTTAGCCACCTGGTCAATGATATTACCCGAGGCGGCACGCTGATCTAAATAAGTTTTGCCTACGGCAACCATTGGTACCGGGCTGCGTTTTATTTCGGTAGCCTTGCTTACACCGGTTATGATTACTTCGCCGGCCTCTAATGACGAAGCTTGCAACTGTACGTTAAGTATGGATGTTTTAGAAAAATCAACCCTTTGATTAAAGGTGGCGTATCCCAAATAGGTTACCTGTACCAGGTAAACGCCTTTTGGTACACTTTTAAAAGTATATTTCCCGTCGACACCGGTAATGGAGCCCATTTTTAAATCGGGAATATTTACGGTGGCGCCTATAACGGGCTTGCCATCGGCTTTATCGGTAACGGTTCCTGAAAGGCTGCCTACCGCATCTTCAACCGGATTATTTTTAATAGTAACAACACTGGTATCAGCAAATGCCGATAAACCTATAAACAGGACAAATAAGCTACTTATTAGCTTTAATTTCATAATAAAATAAATTTTGGATCAATAAAATGCCACACAAGCTGTGGCCCATTTTGCAGAAAGAATATTATTATGAAAACACCGGAGGTGCCCTGCCGGCTGCAAGTATAAGACCTATACTTACAAAGTTGTAATGGCAGGCCTTAAAAATGTGCAGTACTGCTACCTGTGGGCTAAAATGAAAAGCATCGCCAATTATTGCGGCCTGATGATGCATGGCATCGCACATACAGCATTTTTCCTTGACGGTTTGCTGCGGCTGATGATGATCATTGCTGATGTACGAGGTTTTAATTACGCCTTTGGCTAAAAGGTGCTGGTGCGAGTAAACCATATATTGCCCGGCTATAAAGCAGATAAGCAATAGCCAGGAGTATGTGATATATAATTTACTTCGTTTCACCTTCAATAACCTATTTTACAAAGGTCAGGCAAAAATAGTTAATAATATGTTAAATCTAACGCAACATTGTAACATTTATGATGGGCGTGCATTAAACGCTTGCAAAGCAGTAGTGGCCTCCTTTTTATATTGATCATTCTAATTGATCTGTCAATAAATCACCGTGGGCTTTAATGTTCTATTATTACCGGATATACGCAATTAACTATTCTATATCTTTGCTGCCATGACACCTGCCGAAATTAATTCAAAGTGGAATACTCTTCAGCTACGTATTGCTGAGGATTTTGATAACGAAAAGCCAGATCTGAAAGTGATGCTGTTTTTAATTGGCGTGCAGGAACTTGGCCAGGGCCCGCGAAAATTCAGCAAACGACAGAAAGAAGAACTGATGCATATTGCCAACTGCCGCTTGTTCAGCATGCTGGGGTTTTATGAACTGGAGGCGCAAGATCAGGATGGCTGGCCACACTGGAAACGCGTAAAAGTTATCCCCAATTATACCCTGCTTGAACAGGAAATGATTTTAAAATCGCTCATTATCAATTATTTTGAGGAACAGGGAGTAATATAACAGCTTGACCAAAATTCTTAATTTTAATATATTCAAGCCTGTAAATGATATATGAAAAAACTCCTTACTCTTACATTTCTCTTGCTAAGCATAGCGGCATTCGCAAAGCCGCCAAAAAATCAATACGTACGTATAAAAACCTCCTACGGCAATTGCATCATTAGGTTATACAATCAAACTCCCTTGCATCGTGACAATTTTATAAAACTGGCGAAAAAAGGTTTTTACAATGGCACACTATTTCACAGGGTGATACAGAACTTTATGATTCAGGGCGGCGACCCGGATTCTAAAAAAGCCATACCTGGCCTGGAACTGGGCGATGGCGATGTTGGTTATACCGTACCTGCCGAATTCAGAGACAGCCTGTTTCATAAGCGCGGTGTGCTGGCCGCAGCCCGCGACGACAATCCTAAAAAAGCATCGAGCGGTTGCCAGTTTTACATTACCGAAGGCAAACGCTTTACTGATGGCAAGTTAGATACCCTCGAAAACACCCGGTTAAAGGGCCGAAAAATACCAGCATGGCAAAGAGAGTGGTATAAATCTGTTGGGGGTGTACCTCATCTTGATCAAAACTATACAGTTTACGGCGAAGTGATTTCGGGCATTGACATGGTCGACCGTATTGCCGCCGTAAAAAAGGATGAATGTGATCGCCCCCTGGCCGATGTGCCAATGACCGTAGAGGTTTTGAGTAAAAAGGAATGCGCACAATTAGATAAGATATTAAGCCCCTTTGCCCCCTAAAGGGGGAGCGCTCGTAGATTTCAGATTTTAACTAATTAAACTAACCAATAAAATTTGGTAATACATATTCACAATTTGAAATGAAAATAATCACCTATAACGTTAATGGCATCCGTTCGGCTATTAACAAAAACTGGCTGGCCTGGCTGCAAGCTACTGATGCCGATGTAGTTTGCCTGCAGGAAATTAAAGCTACTCCTGATGTACTGACCGATCTTGGCTTGGTTGATCAGTTGGGTTATCAACATTATTGGTTCCCGGCAGAAAAAAAGGGCTATAGTGGTACGGCCATTTTCACTAAACAACTGCCTAAACATATTGAATACGGTTGTGGTATTCCTGATTTTGACCGCGAAGGCCGCTGTATTCGTGTTGATTTTGATGAGGTATCCGTAATGAGTGTTTACTTCCCTTCCGGATCAAGTGGCGACGAGCGCCAGATCTTCAAGTTTCGCTTTTTAGATGAGTTTGGTAAATATCTTACCCTGCTGAAAAGCCAGATCCCTAAGCTGGTTGTATGTGGCGATTACAATATCTGCCACCGCCCGATTGATATTCACAACCCTAAATCAAACGCCAACTCATCGGGCTTTTTGCCCGAAGAACGCGAATGGATGGAGAAATTTATTGAGGGTGGTTTTATTGATACCTTCCGCCATCTAAACAAGGAACCGCATAACTACACCTGGTGGAGTTTCAGGGCCGGTGCAAGAGGCAAGAACTTAGGCTGGCGCATTGATTATGCTATGGCCAGCACCGAACTGGAAGCCAATATTAAAAGGGCTGCTATACTACCTGAGGCTAAACACTCTGACCATTGCCCAGTGTTACTGGAGCTGGCGTTTTAGGCCCCAGCGCACTCTAAAAACTAATTTTTGTCATTGCGAGCGTAGCGTGGCAATCGCAAACAGTACAGAGAAAACTTAAATAGTTCGCGATTGCTTCGTCGTTCCTCCTAGCAATGACAATTAAAACATCTTTTCCGTACCTCAGCAATGACGCAGGGCCAAAAAGAAAAAAGAGGTTTCGTAAACGAAACCTCTTTTTTTATATCATCTGCCAAGCAGAATATGCAAATCAAAAGTTGCCCATTCAGGGGGTTAGGGGGCTTAACCTTTTACACGCTCTACGTAAGCGCCGGTTGCGGTATCAACCTTAACTTTATCACCAATGTTGATGAATAATGGTACGCGGATCTCGGCACCTGTTTCAACAGTAGCGTTTTTCAGGGCACCGCTTGAGGTGTCACCTTTAACTGCAGGCTCGGTGTAAGTAATTTCAAGTTCGGCAGAACCTGGAATAGACCCCATAATCGGCTCTTCGCTTTCAAAGGCAACAATAACATTCATGCCTTCTTTTAAAAACTTAACCGCAGGGCCAAATAAAGCCTTCGGTACATTATGCTGATCATAAGTAGTGTTATCCATTACTACCAATGAATCGCCTTCGTCATATAAATATTGGTAATCGTTAGTTTCAACCCGCGCAATATCTACCTCTTCGTCTGTACGGAAACGGTATTCAACCAATTTTCCTGATTTTACGTTACGCATACGGGCCTGGTAAAATGCACGTAAGTTTCCGGGTGTACGGTGTAAAAATTCTTCAACCTGCACTAACTCGCCGTTGAAGCGCAGGATATTTCCATTTTTAACATCTGATGCTTTAGCCATAAAATAATATTGAGGCGCAAAATTAGGGATTAGATTTGAGATGTAATATAGGTGATGTGAGATTTTTTAAAGCAAAAATTTAAATGCCGGCAAATAAACATTTGATAATCATGCCTCTCAAATCTAACTTTTGTAGTTGCTAATACTTAAACGATGAGTACAAAACCCATACTCATGCTCCTGGTTTGAGCAAACAATGGTAAGCCTGTCCTGGGCAAACTGTTGCACCAAACTCAGGTACCAGTCTACCCCCTGATTATCCAGGTTGGAGGTGGGTTCGTCAAGCATCAGCATAGGGGTATCGGCACAAAAAGCAAGGATCAGTTTCAGGCGCTGTTTCATGCCTGATGAAAAATACCTGATCAGTTTGTTTTCACTTTTCGCTAAGTTCAGCAAGCCTATGAGTTCCTTTTTGTTGATACCCGGTTTGTACTGCTTAAATTTAAAATGGAAATCAACCATCTCATTCAATGTAAATTCCTCTATTAATTCCAGGTAGGGGGCAGCAAGACTCAGGTGGGTAAACACCCGATCAATTTCAACAGGTTTATCCTGAAAATTAAAGTTGATAGTACCTACAGACGGTGTAAGACTTGCATTTAAAACCTGCAGTAAAGTAGATTTACCTGAACCATTTGGCCCGAGGATAGCATAGGCCTGTCCGCTGTTAAAAGTATAATCAATACCCTTGAATATCCAGTCGCGGTTAAATCTACGGCCGATGTTTTGGAGGGTGATGTTCATTAGCTTATAGATGATGGTTAATAGTTCATGGCAAAGATTCAAATGATAGTTCACGGTTATTAAAGCATTTTATTGCTATGAAACATGAACTATCCGCCATTAACCAATTAAGTATTCCCGAATCCCTTCATGATACCTCTTTGCGAGTTTTGCAGGAAGTTAATGATCTCGTCGCGCTCTACGCTTGGGGTAAACTCAGCTTCAATAATATCAAGCGCCTTGCTCACATTATATTTTTTAAGGAATATGATGCGGTATATTTCCTGAATTTCATTGATGGTGGCTGCCGAAAACCCTCTGCGGCGTAAGCCTACCGAGTTGATACCCACGTATGATAATGGCTCGCGACCGGCTTTGGTGAAAGGAGGAACATCCTTACGTACCAATGAACCACCCGATATCATGCTATGCGCGCCAATTTCAACAAACTGGTGTACGGCAGATGAACCGCCAACAAAAGCATAATCATAAATATTGATATGCCCGGCCAGCTGCACAGAGTTGGCAATAATTACGTTATCGCCAATAACACAGTCATGAGCCACGTGCACATAAGCCATCAATAGGCAATTGCTGCCAATGGTAGTTGTGTTTTTATCAAGCGCGGTGCCCCGGTTAAGGGTTACACATTCGCGGATGGTGGTATTATCACCAATTGATACGGTGCTTTGTTCACCTTTATATTTTAAATCCTGAGGCGGGGCAGATACTACGGCGCCGGGAAATATACGGCAGTTTTTACCTATGCGTGCTCCATCCATGATTACAGAGTTGGAGCCGATCCAGGTACCTTCGCCAATTTCCACATCCTTGTGAATAGTGACAAAAGGTTCAATCACCACATTGTCGGCTATTTTGGCCTGTGGGTGTATGTATGCTAATGGCTGGATCATGCTTCGTTGGTTTTATTTACTTTTACTATCTGGGCCATCAGTTCTGCTTCAACAACAATGCGCGAACCTACCATCCCTATACCCTTCATTTGGGCTATACCCCGCCTTATAGGTGCAAGTAAATTACAATGGAATATAATGGTATCACCAGGCACTACCTTATCTTTAAACCTGGCATTTTCTATTTTCAGGAAAAGGGTGATGTAGTTTTCAGGATCTGGCACGGTATTCAGCACCAGGATACCGCCTGTTTGGGCCATGGCCTCAATCTGTAAAACACCAGGAAAAAGCGGAGATCCGGGAAAATGGCCCATAAACAGATCTTCGTTCATGGTCACATTCTTTAATCCTACCACATGGCTCTTTGATAATTCCAAAATCTTATCAATCATGAGCATGGGCTGCCTGTGCGGCAATATCTTCATGATCTGAACCGTATCATAAACCGGGGTCATGTTAGGGTCGTATACTTTTACATGCTTACGGCTTTTTTCTTTTTTAATAAGGGCCTTAATTTTTTTAGCGAAAGCCACGTTGGCCGCATGACCAGGGCGGGCCGCCATGATATGGCCTTTCAGCGGTACACCAACCAGTGCCAGATCGCCGATCATATCAAGCAGTTTGTGCCTTGCCGGTTCATTTTGATGGCGCAGTTCAATATTATTTAAGATACCCTGCGGGGCTACATTAATGTCTTTACGGTTGAACAACTTGGCCAGATGGGCAAGTTCTTCTTCGTCAACATCTTTATCAACCACTACAATGGCGTTATTTAAATCGCCGCCTTTAATAAGGTCGTGCTTTAACAGCATTTCCAGCTCATGCAAAAAGCAGAAAGTACGGCACGAGGCAATTTCCTTTTTAAACTCAGATATGGTTGAAATACTGGCGTGCTGGCTTCCCAGCACCTGTGAGTTATAATCAACCATACAGGTAAAACGGTAATCATCAAGCGGCATAGCCACCATCTCTACCTTACGGTCGGGCTCCGAATAATGTATATTATAAGGTATGTGATAGTATTCGCGGTCGGCGTCCTGTTCAACCAGGCCTGTTTCCATGATCACATCAACAAACTGTATAGAGCTGCCGTCCATGATAGGGGTCTCGGGACCGTCCATATCTATCAAAACGTTGTCAATCTCCATACCCACTAAAGCCGCCAATACGTGCTCAACAGTGTTTACCGTTGCACCATTTTGCGAAATAGTAGTACCACGTGAAGTATCGGTTACGTTATCAACATCGGCATCTATTATAGGCGCGCCCGGCATATCAATCCGCCGGAATTTATAACCGTGATTTTCTGCTGCAGGGTTAAATGTCATGGTTACACGCTGACCAGTGTGTAAGCCTGTACCAGAAACCGATACCGGCGCTTTAATAGTTCTTTGTTTTACGTTCATTTTATAATGTTCATTGGTACATTAGTTCATTTGTTTATTGGTAAATAGTTCATTAACTCATTGAAAAAGCCTAATGAACTAATGAACCGATGAACTAATGATCACCTTTTCTGAGTTCTTCAATTAATTTTTCAAGTTCATAAACCTTCCTGTCCAACTCGGGCAGTTTGCGGAGTTTAGCATGAGCCCTAAGGTAATCCTTATACGGCATATAAGGTGTGCCGCCCCATGCTTTTCCCTCTTCGGTTATGGAACTGTTAATACCTGTTTGTGCCGATAGCTGCGTGCCATTGGCTATATTTAAATGGCCGGCAATACCAACTTGCCCAGCTATAACTACTTTTTCGCCTATTTTAGTACTGCCCGATATACCTGTTTGCGCCGCTATAACAGTATGCGCGCCAACTTCGGCATTATGGGCTATTTGTACCAGGTTATCAATTTTGGCCCCCTTGCGTATCACAGTTGAGCCCATGGTAGCCCTGTCAATAGTTGTATTGGCTCCAACCTCCACATCATCCTCAATAATTACATTGCCTATCTGGCTTATTTTGGCGTATGAGCCATCGGCAGCAGGGGCAAAGCCAAAACCATCGCTGCCAATAACCGCACCGGCGTGAATAATCACATTATCGCCCAAAACACAGTCAAAGTAAACCTTTACACCAGCAAACAAGGTAACATTTTTACCAATGGTAACATTATCAGCAATATAAGTATTTGGATATATTTTACTGTAGTCGCCTATTTTAGCGTTGGGCCCTATGTAGGCGAACGCACCTATATATACGTTTTCGCCCACCTGCGCGGTTGGGTGTATAAAGCAAGGCTGTTCAATACCCTGTTTGTTAAGCTTTATAGTGTTATATTTTTCGAGCAATACCGAAAAGGCACTGTACGCGTTTTCGACCCTTATGAGGGTAGCTTTTACTTCACCGGCAAGCTCCAGGTCATTATTTACAATAACAACCGAGGCATTGGTGGTATATAAAAACTGTTCGTATTTCGGATTGGCTAAAAATGTAAGGCTTCCTGCGCCTCCATCCTCTATTTTAGCCAGTTTATCAACCGTTACAAAAGCATCACCCTCAACAGTTCCGTTGAGCAATAAACCTATTTCCTGGGCAGTAAATTGCATCGACAAATTTAAATGTTAAAATTAAAGCAGCAAATTATTAATGAGTTGTGCATAATAAGCAGTGTGTTTTGAGCTAAATAATTAATAATATCTTCATTTTTCAACCAAAACGCATCACTCAAAATTTAAACCTTTTATTAATGACTCCCAACTTATAATAAACCCTTACTGTAGCAAAGAATATATTTTTTTACTGTTTTGGCCAGTGCCTCTAAATTTGAATTATCGCTGGCTGTGGTAATGTCATGCACACGCCCGTCTTTCATCAATATACCTATGTTACCATCGCCGGCAGTATACGCATTATTGCGAATGGAGGTTGTAAAAACAAAGTACGATGCATCATGCTCACTTACCCCATATTGCTCCATAGCCTGCTGTGTTAATTGGTCAACAAAGCTTTTTTCTGGCACGTTGCTGGTAATATCAACGTGGTACAGGTTACGCTGAACCAGATTTTTGGATAACGTTGATAACACAAAATCAGGATACTCTGCCCAAACCTTTACGGCCGACATGATATCGGCATCATCCAAACTGGCAAATATTTCCAGGTGATGATCCTCATTCATAAAGGCATCACGGCTTATTTTGTTCTTTATAAAATGCTTAAGTGCAGGTGTAGCAAACAGATCATGCCCCTGCAGCGTCAGTTCGCGGCAGCGCTTAAACACCCGTACCAAAAGCTCCTCGCCGGCTATAACCGTTTTATGCAGGTATACCTGCCAGTACATGAGCCTGCGGGCTATTAAAAATTTCTCTATCGAGTATATCCCCTTTTCCTCAACAACAATATGATCATCCTTAACATTCAGCATTTTGATAATGCGGTCTGAACTGATCACGCCTTCAGATACACCGGTGAAAAAGCTGTCGCGGTTAAGGTAATCAAGCCTGTCCATATCCAATTGGCTTGATACCAGCTGATGCAAAAAACGGCGTGGATATGTATCGTTAAAAATACTGATAGCCATGCCTAATTTGCCCTCAAACTGATCGTTAAGCTTGTTCATGAGCATGGCCGATATATCTTCGTGCGCAACACCCTCAATAATAGAACGTTCAAGAGCGTGCGAGAAAGGGCCATGACCAATATCGTGTAATAATATGGCAATGGTTAATGCTTCTTCTTCGTCTTTATTAATATTGTGCCCCTTGTTGCGGAGGGTTTCAATGGCCATATCCATGAGGTGCATAGCGCCCAGGGCATGGTGAAAACGGGTATGCAGGGCGCCTGGATATACCAGGTGGGTCATGCCCAGTTGTTTGATATACCTCAGTCGTTGAAAATACGGATGTTGTATCAGATCAAATACCAACTCTGTTGGGATACTGATAAAGCCATAAACCGGATCGTTTATAATTTTCTTTTTATTCAATTTGGTTGTTTACAATACAAAAATGTAAAACAAAGGTAAAATAAGCGCATCATGTTTGTTAATTTTTGTTAATACCTTTACTTATCAACAACAAAACAACCGCTTTGAGGTTTAATGTCTGAATCAGAATTGCCAGAATTTAAGAATTATCAAAATAAAAGCTACTTAATGCCGATATTTGATCAACTTAATCTTACTCATAAAGCATTCTGAAAATTCTCTGATTCTGCAAATTCTGATTCAGAATACTATTTAATATACTACTATGCAAGACACCACCATTTTATGGGCCGATGACGAAATTGACCTTTTAAAGCCACATATACTTTTCCTGAACGAAAAAGGATACAAAGTTACTACCGTAACCAACGGTAACGACGCCGTTGACGCCTTTAAGCAAAACTACTTCGACCTGGTTTTTTTGGACGAGAACATGCCCGGCTTAACCGGACTGGAAACTCTGCAGCAGATCAAGAACCTGAATAACGATGTACCTATTGTACTCATCACCAAAAACGAGGAAGAGTATTTGATGGAGGATGCCATTGGCTCCAAGATAGATGATTACCTGATAAAACCGGTACACCCTAAACAAATACTGCTTACCATTAAAAAGCTTACGGAAAACAAACGCCTGGTTACCGAAAAAACAACCATGGCCTACCAAATGGATTTCCGCACGCTGGGCATGACCCTTAATGATAACCTTAGCCACCAGGAATGGGTTGATGTATACAAGAAACTCATATACTGGGAGCTTGAACTGGAAAAACTGGAAGATGCCGGCATGCACGAAATATTGACCCTGCAAAAAGCTGAGGCCAACGTGCAATTTTGCAAGTTTATTGAACGCAACTATTTAAACTGGATCAAAAACCCGGAGTTTGCGCCTACCAGTTCGCCGCAATTGTTTAAAAAGAAGGTATTCCCTAAGCTTGACGGCAACGGCCCGTTGTTCTTTATATTGATAGATAACCTCCGTTATGATCAGTTTAAGGTAATCAATCCCATTATATCTGAATACTTCAGGATGGAGGAAGAGGATACCTATTACAGCATCCTGCCAACGGCTACCCAGTATGCCCGTAACTCTATATTCTCGGGATTGATGCCTTTGGATATGGAAAAACGATACCCAACCATGTGGCAAAATGATGAGGACGAAGGCGGTAAAAACCTGTACGAATCTGAATTTATTGCCGATCATTTAAAGCGTGTACTGCGCAAGGATTGCAAATATTCATACCATAAAATATTGAATATAGACGAGGGCCGGGCCTTGAATGAATCGGTAAATAACCTGATGAACAACGAGTTGAACGTAGTGGTTTACAACTTTGTTGATATGCTATCGCACGCCCGTACAGATATGCAAATGATCCGTGAGCTGGCGAGTGATGATGCGGCTTACCGCTCGTTAACGCTGTCGTGGTTTGAGCATTCGCCGTTGTTTGATTTGCTGAAGTTTTTGGCTCAGAAACAGGTAAGGGTGATCATCACAACCGATCATGGTACCATCCGCGTTAAAAACCCAAGCAAAATTGTAGGCGACAGGAATACGAACACCAACTTGCGCTACAAACAAGGTAAAAACCTGAACTATAACGCGAAGGAAGTATTTCACATCCGCAACCCACATGATGCCATGCTTCCCAAGCTGCACCTAAGCTCGAGCTTTGTATTTGCCAAGGAAGACAGCTACTTCGTTTACCCGAATAACTATAACCACTTTGTGAACTTCTACAATGAAACTTTTCAGCACGGCGGTATCTCGTTAGAAGAGATGATCATCCCGATAGTTACTTATGGGCCTAAATAGGAGCTACAGCCCCCTAAAGGGGGAATTTATAAACAAGAAAAGGGCATCACTTTTAAGAGTGATGCCCTTTTTTGATACCGCTTTGTCATTGTGAGCGTAGCGTGGCAATGACATCAGTCTACCCCAACCGCTCCACAATCTGCTCTGCGGTCAGTTTTTCCTGTTCGCCGGAGGTCATGTTTTTAAATGCGAGCAGGCCGCTTTGTATTTCTTCGCTGCCAATTACCACTGTGTAAGGGATATTTTTGTTATTGGCATATTCCATCTGCTTTTTGATCTTGGCACCTGCCGGGTAAAGCTCCGCATTTACGTTTTGGCGGCGCAGCTGTTGCAATAATGGCAAGCCATACAATTCACCTTCTTTATCAAAATTACAGATGAGCACCTGGGTGCTTTGATTGGCTGCGACCGGGAAAAGATTTAACTCCTCCAGCACATCGTAAATACGGTCAGCACCAAAGGAAATGCCTACACCAGTAAGTCCTTTCAGGCCAAACATGCCGGTAAGGTCGTCATAACGGCCACCACCACCGATGCTGCCCATAGCAACTTCGTTGGTTTTAACCTCAAAGATGGCGCCGGTGTAATAGTTCAATCCGCGCGCCAGGGTAATATCCAACTCCAGCTCAGCGGTTTGCAGCGGACAGCTTTTGATATAGTTAAATACCGTTTCAATCTCATCGCATCCTTTCAAGCCAATTTCTGAAGAAGCCAGTGCCTCACGCAGGCTCTGCAGCTTTTCCTCGTTAGTGCCTTCCAGCAGGATAACCGGTTTTATTTTGTCGATGTCGGCTTCTGTAAAACCGCGTTCAAGCAGTTCTTTGATAACGCCATCCAGGCCAATTTTATCCAGTTTATCAATGGCTACAGTGAGGTCAATGATATTATCGGCTTTATCTATAATCTGGGCAATACCTGATAGTATTTTTCTATTGTTGATTTTTATGCTGAAATCCTTTAGCCCAAGCTTGCCTAAGGCCTCATCATATATCATGATAAACTCGGCTTCGTTCAGTAACGAATCGGAGCCTACCACATCAGCATCGCACTGGTAAAACTCGCGGTATCGGCCACGCTGCGGCCTGTCGGCACGCCAAACCGGCTGCACCTGGAAACGCTTGAACGGAAAAGTGATCTCGTTCTGGTGTTGTACTACGTAGCGGGCAAAGGGTACGGTGAGGTCGTAGCGCAGGGCTTTTTCGGAAATTTCTGAAGCTATCTGGTTGGAGTTTTTGGCTGCAAGCTTATCAGCATCAACCTTAGCAAGATAGTCGCCGCTATTTAGGATTTTGAATATCAGTTTGTCACCCTCTTCGCCATATTTACCTAACAGGGTAGAGGAGTTCTCCATCGTTGGCGTTTCTATCTGCTGGTAGCCGTATTTACGGAACACGCTTTTAATAGTATCAAAAATATAGTTACGTTTCACCATTTCGGTAGGTGAAAAATCGCGGGTTCCTTTGGGTACAGATGGTTTAATGGATGCCATGCGGCAAATGTACAAAAAAGCAAATTATGCTGAATAAAGTACGTGCTGTCATGCCGAACTTGTTTCGGCACTTCACGAGCGGAGCCCTTCCGGTGGGATCCTGAAACGAGTTCAGGATAACGAAACAATCCAATATCATTCATTCTACTCTTAAATGACACTCTTTTTACCCTTACACCCGCGTAAAAATATATTTTTGAGCACCATGAACGTTATTGCCCAAACCTCACGCCTGCTGATACGGGAGTTTACAGCCGAAGACGAACAACTTTTATTAGATCTTGATGCCGATACACGCCTCACCCGTTACGTAAAAAAACGTACCGAGCAGGAAAGTAAAAAGGTTTTTAAAGATACCCTCAGAGATTACGAGAAACAAACCGGCTTAGGCAGGTGGGGAATATTCAACCTGGATGATAACGATTTTATTGGTGTTTGCATCCTGAACTATAGCGAGTATGACGGAACGCGCATTGAGCTGGGCTACCGGCTGCACCTGAAATACTGGGGATCGGGTATCGCTACAGAACTGGCAAAAGCATTGGTATTTTATGGCCTGAATGATGTTGGTTTAAGAGAAATTTGCGCGGTAACCCATCCGGATAATGCAGCATCACAAAAAGTACTGGCCAAGGCTGGCTTTATACAACACGGCCGGGCGTTTTGGTACGGTGAAAGTCTGCCGTTTTTTAAGGTGGCGAGAAGCCCTCTTTAAAAAACTAAGTCATCTCAAAACGCGTAGTGCAAAAGGCCATGTCATCCTGAGCTTGTCGAAGGATCACGCGTAGAGGCCTGCCCACCATGGTTCGACGGAGCTCACTATGACAGTCCCTAAATTATGGTTTGCAGCAATGACAAAATTTTATTTTACCCCTTCGTCAACTCCCTGATAATATCCTTGCAACCGCCTTCAATTAATTCAAAAACGGGTTCAAACTGGTTATCATCATAGTAGGGATCGGGTACAACTTTATCGCCGAGCAATAGTTTTACTTTTTGAATATCCTGATCGTTCCGGGCCAACGAGATAACATCAGTCAGGTTATTTTTATCCATCACAAAGATGTGATCAAAACGGTCAAAATCGTTTGTTCTAAACTGGCGGCAAACCTGCTTGCTGATATCAATGCCATGATTACGCGCTGTACGGGTTGATCGCCTGTCGGGCCCTTCGCCTACATGCCAGCCACCCGTTCCGGCCGAATCAACCTGCCAATCCAGACCCGCTTCAGATGCCAGGTGTTGCATAACACCCTCCGCCAGCGGCGAACGGCATATATTACCCAGGCAAACCATTAATATTTTCATTTTTGTGAGAGGTGAGTAGTTAATGGATTGATTAAGTGAGTGGTTTATAACAATCTTTAAACCATTCTCCACTCACTTAATTAACCCACTCACTATTTTATCCAAATAGCTGATTCAAGATCCCTGCCAAACGCACACCGGCTTTCAGCATCTGGTGATTAAGCAGCTCAATATATTTAAAGTTGTATTTGTAACTCAGGTTTTCGTGAGGAGTAACGCCTGCATAAATATTTTCGGCAAGCTGGTTGCTTTCAAACAGCCACTCGCTTATAGGAGCTTTCTGTAATTGTGCACGCTCGGCAGCGGTAGTATGGTTTATCATGGCCGCATATTCGGTGTAGCTCAGTTGCTGCATATCTATCAGCTCGCTATCCCACACAGAGTGCAGGTTAGTATCTTTACCAAACCACTGCACCTTAACGTCATTACCGCCTTTATCCTGGGTATGGCCGGTATGCAGGGGTTGGTGCACATCCTCAACAATGTGGATCAGCATACGCAGATAAAGCAATTTATTGGCTTTGGTGATATCCTTCTTTTTTAAGCCGGCTATCAAAAAGTTCATTTTGGTATAGGCATCTGTAGCAGTATCCGCTTTTAAATAATCCTGCAATTCTGGGTAGTTATAGGCTTTGTCCAGGTCAATAAAATGCCAGTTATACAGGTACTTGTAATTAGGATCTGATTTTATAAAATCGGCCCAGTTACTGGTGATCGCTATTGATTCATTGCCCAAAATAGCTTTTATGGCTGCACGGGCTTTAGGCGTTAAGTAGCTATCGGCAATCTGGCCGCAAATACGGTGACCGTTTGTTCCCCATGCCATGCTTTGCAAAGGCACATAAAACAAGGCAACAAGGATAAAGATTCGTTTAAAAAAGTGGTTTTTCATGCTATAGTGGTTTTGGGACACAACTTGTACGTTTTATTAAATGCGCGTTAATGGGAATAACGTTTGATGTACTGGCAAACTGAATAAGCGAATCGCTTTTTTGCTTCACCTTAAAATACTCTTCGTAATCGCCCGAGCGGAAACAGCCTTTCTCGTCTTTATAACTGCCATCGGCATTACAAAACTCGCCCTTCAGGTGCAGGGTATCCAATTTTTGAGAATAAGTGCCTTTGATGTACTCGGCCCAGTGGCCGCTGTTCATACAGGTATCGGCACCATAATTTACCTTGCTGAATGAGCTGATCTTCATAAAAAATGAGTCGCAGTTAAATTTCAGGCTATACAATGAATAAGCAACCAGGCGCTTTTGTGCCGGTACAGAATCCTGCTGCCATTCGCCCTGCACATATTGTTGTCCGGGTGTTTGCATATCGGGGTTCATGGTACAGGCGTGAAAACTACAAGCTAAAAGCAACAGGCCAAAGGCCGAAAGCCAGGAGCGTAAAGGGAAGTATTTAAAACGGAATTTTATTTGCATAAACTGCAAGTTCAATAAAAAGCCCCTCTCTGTACAGAGAGGGGTTGGGGTGGAGGTTCTTATTTTAATGAGCCTATCATTTCTTCGGGTTTAACCCATTGGTCAAACTGTTCGCTGGTCAATAGCCCCAGCGCAATGGCGGCTTCACGTAATGATTTGTTTTCTTTCAGCGCGGTTTTGGCAATCTTAGCCGCGTTTTCATAACCAATGTGCGGGTTAAGCGCGGTTACCAGCATCAGGGAGTTTTCCAAATGCTTTTTAATGCCTTCGTAGTTTGGTTCGATACCAACCGCGCAATGATCATTAAATGATACGCAGGCATCGCCAATTAATCGGGCCGACTGTAAAAAGTTTGCAGCCATAAGCGGTTTAAATACATTCAGCTCATAATGACCGTTTGAACCACCAATAGATATAGCAACATCGTTACCCATTACTTGTGCAGCAACCATAGTAACCGCCTCATTTTGGGTTGGATTAACCTTGCCTGGCATAATTGATGATCCCGGCTCGTTATCCGGTATATGAATTTCGCCAATACCTGAACGCGGACCAGAAGCCAGCATCCTGATATCGTTAGCTATTTTCATTAATGAAACTGCTATTTGTTTCAGCGCGCCATGGCTTTCAACAATGGCATCATGAGCAGCAAGGGCCTCAAATTTATTTTCGGCAGTGATAAATGGCAAGCCAGTGAACTGGGCAATGTACTCAGCCACTTTTACATCATAACCCTTAGGAGTATTAATACCAGTACCTACAGCAGTACCGCCAAGGGCAAGTTCAGAAAGGTGATCAAGCGTATTGCGTAATGCCTTTAAGCCGTGGTTAAGTTGTGACACATAACCGGAAAATTCCTGACCCAAAGTTAATGGCGTAGCATCCATCAGATGGGTACGGCCAATTTTTACAACATTTTTGAAAGCCTCAACTTTAGCTTGCAGGGTATCGCGCAGTTTTTCAATACCGGGGATGGTTACATCAATCAGTATTTTGTATGCTGCGATGTGCATAGCAGTTGGGTAAGTATCGTTTGATGATTGTGATTTATTTACATCATCATTAGGGTGGATGAAGGTTTTGCCTTCGCCCAGTTTATTACCTTGTAATACGTGTGCTCGGTTGGCTACCACCTCGTTCACGTTCATGTTTGATTGCGTGCCCGAGCCGGTTTGCCAAATAACCAGCGGAAACTCTGCAGCTAATGATCCGGTTAAAATTTCATCGCAAACCTGTGCTATCAGGTCGCGTTTTTCAGCTGGCAATACCCCAAGATCGGTATTGGTAAAAGCGGCAGCTTTTTTCAGGTAAGCAAACGCATCAATGATCTCTTTAGGCATAGAAGCCTCCGGACCAATCTTAAAGTTATTGCGTGAACGTTCTGTTTGTGCTCCCCAGTATTTATCGGCAGGTACCTGTACCTCGCCCATGGTATCGTGTTCGGTTCTGAAACTCATGGTAGTATTAAAATTTTTAGCAGGGCAAAGTTATGGTTTTATATGATGTATGGGAGAGGGTAAGCGTAATCTTTTTAATATAAAGCTGGACACTTAGTATTTTATAGCTGGCAGAATAAACACAACCAAAAAAGAAATAATAAACACCAAATAAAGCATTCCCAACTGAGTCAAGAAAAATTTAAGTTGCCCGGTCAATCCAGATTTAAAGTACTTTTTGAAAAGATAGTTCAAAGCCAATGAAACAAATGAAAATACTAAGCTTACTATAAATCCATAAAGTGCTAACTTCATAACAAGAGTTAAAGTATCGTAATGCCCCTTCGATGGACCGCTCAAAAAGGCCATCCCTTCAAAAACAACCGCGATAAGGTTATTAACTAACAATAATATAAGAAATAAAATCCCAGGCAATGAGTAAAAGCGTCTTAAGCGAGATTTCATAATAGCCAGCTTATATCCCGAATTATTTTGAAGTACCATCATAATTATAATCTTCGAGTGTCCAATTTATCAATACCTCTTTTATCCATTCAACAAAAGATGCATTACACTCCTCTACCTTATCCTTATTTTCATAAATGTAATCATGCTGCCAAAATACAACCGGACACTGCCCTAAGTTAAGGTTTGAAAGATCAAAGCAATAATGATTACCATAACCATCAGGTGAAAAAGGAAAAAACTCAAGCGGCATTTTATTTCCAACCTCAAAATGCTCAAACATATACACCTCATCAAGCGATGTCCCTCGCAGTTCCTTATCAATCCCGTAAACTTTATTGCCATCTAACGAGAAACCATTATGTTTTTTAACGATGTATTTAAAATCAAAAGGCAATACAAAACCTATTTGTTTTTCCAATAATTCCAATCTGTCATCACTTATAGCCGGGCCCATATAAACCAATTCGTTAGAAAACAATGAAAGCTCATTTAAAATAGCATCACATTGATCGAAAATATCTGTCATATACCTTTTAATATTTAAAACTTTCTTTCCTGCCCTCCAACCCAGGCCCCCAGCGCCTTCCGTTTATCCTCATTTTGCTGCAGCCATTGGCTATCGGCGGCTTTGTTGGCACTCAGATCCATCAGCCGGGCAAAGGCGGGCATGTGTTCTGTTTGGGCCAGTTTGTAAAAAAACGATGCGTAATAATTCCTGAAAAAACCGTTCCCGGTTTGTTTTTCGGTCAGCGGACCAATGGCTATAAATATAGCTTTTAACTGGGCGGCCAGTAAATCAGCAGGCGAGGTGTACCTCCTTAAATCGGTGGTTGCAGCAGCT
Source organism: Mucilaginibacter aquaedulcis (assembly GCF_030409325.1). Taxonomy (GTDB): domain Bacteria; phylum Bacteroidota; class Bacteroidia; order Sphingobacteriales; family Sphingobacteriaceae; genus Mucilaginibacter; species Mucilaginibacter aquaedulcis. Next base: position 695,194 of record NZ_JAUFPR010000004.1, on the reverse strand, counting down.
GTGGATAGGGCTTTGTTCAGGGCAATGGTAGCAGCATCAGCCTTTTCGGTTTTCAGTGTACCTCCCTTTAAAATGCTCTGCATGTTGGTATACGCCTCTGCCGAGCGCGGGCCATCGGGTTCCATGAATAAAAAGCTGCATAATGCCAGCAGGGCAGGGGCCCGTTTGTTTTGATGGAAGGCTACCAACGCATATAAACGCTGGCTGTTGGCATGTTTGGGGTCGAGCTTAATAGCTTCGGTAGCGGCAAGTTCTGCATCGGCAAATTGCTTGGCGCGGAAATAGGCCAGCCCAAGGTTAAAATATAATGGCTGATAGTCGGGCTTAATTTTTATACCGGCTTTATAGGCGTCAATGGCTTGCTGCGGCTGCTTGGCGGCATCATAAATACTACCTAAAAGTTCATAGGCCGGGCCGGTAAAATTATTGCTGCCTGCTATGGTCCTATTTAAATAGGGTACACCTTCTGTACCCCTGCCCGCTGCCGAGAGGCTAAAAGCCATCTGGTAATTAGCCTGTGGATTATCGGGCTCAGCACTTAACGCTTGTTTATATTTTTCAATGGCTCCGGTATAATCATGGGCATTATTGAGCTCTATGCCCTGCTTTATCAATTCGCTAACAGAGGTATCCTGGGCATGGGCCAAAAGGCCGAGGAACAAAATGTGTATAATTAAACCTATCTTTTTCACAGTATTCATACTTAAACATACAAAGAGTATTTTCTAAACGAAAAAAAGTAAAACTTTAATTCATACCTGCATTATAATTTCTAATTTTCGCATTCGTTTAAGAGTGAGAAATTTATTTATGAGATTAGTGTACAAAAGCCTACTAACTGTTGCCGCCTCCCTGGTAATATTGACATCCTGCAAATCAAAAAACAACGATAAAAATACAAGTGCAAGCCCCACCAACAGCAAACCTTTAGATACTACTGCCCTGCTGGCCTACAACCCCAAAAATGCCGATAAAAGAATTGATGAGGTAATGAAAGAACTTCACCGCACCCGTGGCTTTAATGGCAACGTGCTGGTGGCAAAAAAAGGAAAAATAGTTTATGAAAATGCCATAGGCTGGGCAGATTACCTGCACCGCGACAGTCTTAAATTAAGTTCGCAGTTTGAGCTGGCCTCGGTTACCAAAACCATGACCTCAACTGCCATTTTAATGCTGTTGGAGCGTGGTAAACTTACACTTGATGATGACGTAAAAAAATTCTTCCCCGATTTTCCGTATGATGGGGTTACCATACGGCTGCTGCTTACCCACCGCTCGGGCATGATGAACTATGTTTATTTTATCGATGATATATACCGCAGTCAGCACCTTAACCAGCGCAAAGGCCTAACCAATGCCGACGCCATGAAAATGATTGCCGATTATAAGCCACGGCCTTTTAACGTTCCTAATAAACGCTTTTTATACAACAACTCTAACTTTATGGTGCTTGGCGCCATCATTGAAAAGGTAAGCGGTATGAGCTATGCCGATTTCATGAAGCAGAATGTATTCGCCCCAGCAAGTATGGCACATACTCATGTTTACTCAAAGGCTGTGTATGATAAAATACCGGTTGATGTGGTTGGGCACGACAGGGGCCAGTGGAAATACTCCGTTGCACAAAACTTTTTAGATGGCCCCGTGGGCGACAAAGGTATCTACAGTACCGTTGGTGACCTGTTTCTGTTTGACCGCGCTTTAAGCGCAGGTCGCCTGCTGAAACAAGCCACTCTTGATTCTGCCTATGTGCCCCGCAACCCTATGGTGCACGGTCACTTTAGCTACGGCTATGGCTGGCGTACTTTCACCGCCCCAGGGCAGGAAGTTATTTACCACACTGGCTGGTGGCACGGTTTCAGGCACATTTATTTGCGCGATATGAAAAACGATATCACTATTGTGCTGTTAACTAATTTAGCTAATGGCAGTTTACTAAAATTAGATGATCTGTTCAGGGCCGCGGGTATGCCAATAGTACGCAAAAGCGCCTACACCGGTAACGGCGATACCAGCGAAGATTAAAAATTTGGTGAGTGGTTGATTGAATTGATCAGGTGAATGGTTTTCCTATAACCCAATTAACTCAATCAACCACTCACTGCTCACCATAAACTAAACACCATGTTCGATAAATTAATGGAAGCCCAGCAAAAGGCGGGCGAAGTAAAAAAACGATTAGATGCTATCACCGTTTCAGGCTCGGCCGAGGGTGGTAAGATCACCGTTACAGCTAATGGAAATAAGGTTGTACAATCTGTACAAATTGACAGCGCATTTTTGGCCGATGCCGATAAGGAAGAAATTGAAGAGCTAATGGTAGTGGCCATCAATAAAGCTATGGAGCAAGCCGAAAATGTAAGTCAAAGCGAAATGGCAGCTATGACTAAAAATATGTTCGGCGATCTGGGTGGAATGTTTGGCAGATAAAAAAAGGACTGCTGTATACACGGTTGTTTGTAACTTTTTCGCCACGCAATGGTTATATGTTGCAACACTGGTTTGCAAGTGTTTAATTTTGATGCGGATCAACAAAACCCAACATCCATATGAAAACTACCTATTACGGACAATCGACCATTGAAATAGAAACCGGCGGCAAAAAGCTGCTGTTCGACCCATTTATTACGCATAACCCTTTGGCTAAACATATTGACATCAATAGCTTTAAGCCAGATTACATCCTGATATCGCACGGCCATGGCGATCACGTTGCCGACCTTATTGAGGTGCAAAAGAACAGCGGCGCAAAAGTTATATGCATTGCCGAAATTGCCAACTGGCTTAACAGCAAAGGTATCGACAATGTACACGGCATGAACATCGGCGGTGGCTTTAACTTTGAGTTTGGCCGTGTTAAAATGGTTAATGCCATACACTCCAGCACCATGCCCGATGGCGCACCAGGTGGCAACCCTGCGGGTTTTGTACTGTACACCAACGAAGGCAAAAACATATACTTTGCCGGTGATACCGCGCTTACCTATGATATGAAACTCCTGGCCGATGATAACCTGGACTGGGCTTATTTACCGCTGGGCGATAACTACACCATGGGTGCTGATGATGCTATAAAAGCAAGCGCGTTCATTAATTGTAAAAACATCATCGGGGTGCATTATGATACCTTCCCGGTTATTGAAATTAACAAAGATGAGGTTGCTGAAAAGTTTATTAAGGCAGGCCTTAATTTAAAACTGCCTGCAATAGGCGAACCTTTTGAGCTGTAAAAAGCCTGTAAAATAAAGAAGCCCCGCGGTACAAACCACGGGGCTTCTTTATTTTTGAAGAAAGACCATTATCTCATTTTACTGGTGTCCTTCTTGGTCGAATCTTTCTTCATTTTTTTGTGTTTCCATTTTTTCTTGGTGGTATCAGTTTGCATTGTACCGTGCCCGGTTTTTACCGGCGTTCCATAAGCAAAAACGCTTCCAAAAGAGATTGCTGCTAAAGCAACCATACATAGTACCTTTTTCATAGTCTTTCTTTTAAGTTTTAAATAGTTTGTCCACTTATATAACAAATTAACTATGAATAGTTTTCATTAATTTTCATTAAATAACAGTACCGTTTGGAATAATAGCGCGCTTCTTTACAACCACAATGCCATCCTGTACGGTGTGTGTACCAAAATCGCCGTCGGGCAGGGGTTTTCCAACGTTTATTTTCACATCGTTACCGATATAGGTATTCTTATCAATGATAGCGTTTCTGATCTCGCAGCGGTCACCTATACCCATAATTGGCGATTCGCTGAGCTTCAACTCGGCTATCTGCTCAAGGGTCTGGTAACTGTCGCTACCCATAACATAACAATTCTCAATAACAGTCTCTACGCCTATGCGGGTACGGATACCGATCAACGAACGTGTAATTTGCTTGGCATTAATAATACAGCCATCGGCCACTATAGAATGCTCCAGCAATGTACCCGAAATTTTTGTAGGCGGTAACATGCGTGCCCGGGTGTATATGGCATTTTCGCCAAAAAGGTTAAACTTCGGAATATTATCCGTTAAACCAAGGTTAGCCTCAAAAAATGACGGAATGGTACCGATATCTGTCCAGTAACCTTCGTACTGATAACTGGCCACCTTATGTTCTTCAATTGACTGAGGAATGATCTCCTTGCCAAAATCGGTACGATCATTACCTTCCAGCAATTCATATAAAAGCTTACGGTTAAATATGTAAATACCCATAGAGGCAAGGTAAACCCGGCCTTCGGCTTTCATTTCGTCGCTAACGTCAGATGCCCAGCTTTCAAAGTCTTTTTTAGGCTTCTCAATAAAGGCGGTAACCATGCTGTTTTCATCAGTTTTCAAGATCCCAAAACCCGGTACGTCCGCGGCATCAACCGGAATGGTGGCTATTGAAATCTCGGCACCGGTCTCCATATGATGGTTGATCATGTCTTCAAAATCCATCTGGTATAACTGATCGCCCGAGAGGATAAGTACATACTCAAACTCATGTACCGCCAAGTGGTGCAAACTTTGCCTTACCGCATCGGCAGTACCCTGGTACCAGCCTACGTTTGATGGGGTTTGCTCGGCTGCTAAAATATCCACAAAGGCATCGCTAAAACTACTAAAGTGGTAGGTGTTTTTGATATGCTTATTTAACGATGCCGAATTGAACTGGGTTAACACATAAATACGTGTAATACCCGAGTGCAGGCAATTTGAAATAGGGATATCAACCAAACGGTATTTTCCCGCAATAGGCACAGCCGGTTTAGAGCGTGTTGCAGTAAGGGGGGATAAGCGACTGCCCTGGCCACCGCCAAGTACAATTGAAATTACTTTAGATGTCATATCGTAGGATTTAAACTTTCATATAGGTCTATATATTCTTTTGCTGAACGGTCCCAGGAAAAATCAAGCGCCATCATGCGTTTACGTAACGCCAGCAGCTGTGCCGGGTTTTGGTACAGGCCATGAGCTCGTGTAATAGAATAGCATATATCATCAACACTGGCATTATTAAAACGGATTCCATAGCCGCCCTCATCGCCAAAATCAATTACCGAATCAATTAAGCCGCCGGTGCTGCGTACTATTGGCATGGTACCATATCTTAATGAATACAGCTGGTTAAGGCCGCAAGGCTCTACCCGTGATGGCATCAGTAAAAAATCGGCCCCGGCGTATATCTGATGTGCAAGCGCTTCGTCGTAACCTATAAAAACATCGCACAAGCCGGGATATTTTTCTTTAAGCTCCAGCAGGGCAAGCTCCATTTCCTCATCGCCCGAACCTAATATGGCAAAGCTAACCTGGCCCTCCAGTTCAATAAGGCTGCGTTCAATAGCTTCAGGCAGCAAATCGGCGCCTTTTTCAACAACCAGCCTGCCTATGAATGAAAACAGGGGTTTATCAGGGTTGAGGCCAAATCTTTCACACACTACCTGTTTATTAGCTTGTTTACCTTTAGCCAGTGTTTTTACGTTAAAACTGGAGGCTATCATGGCATCTGTTTTCGGGTTCCATATTTCGGTATCAATACCATTAATGATACCATAGCCTTTAGCTCTTTCTACCCAGAATAAATACTCCAGCCCGTTTGAGCTAATGGTGAGTTCAGTTAAATAGGTAGGAGATACGGTTGTATATTTCCAGCAGCATTTTACTGCCGATGCCAACGGATTTATTCCACCGGCCCAGTCAAGCAAACCGGTCTGCGTAAAATCAATCTCAGGCAGCAACGATACATATTCCCAGCTAAAGGCACCATGATACTGTCCGTTATGGATAGTAAAAACAGTAGCCACATTAGCCAGCCTGCGGTATAATTTAGAATGATAAAGCAGAAAGGGCACCAAACCAGAATGATGATCATGACAATGAATAATATCCGGCGTTTGCTGCGAATAGCTTATCCAGTCTAAAAAAGCCAGTTGAAAGGCAATGAACTGCTCCCTTTCGTCGGGGTAGCTATAAACATTTTCCCTGTCAAGCAAGCCCGGTATATGAACCAAAAAAAGCTCGAAACCAAGCTTGTTTGTTTTCTCCTTTAATATTTCAAAATAATATCTCTTATTGCCTAACAGTGTAGCCGCGTTAAAAACCACCTCAAACTCGTTTTCGCGGGTAAATTTCCGGTCGTAATAAGGCATCACAACCGCCGCCTGTAATCCGGCCAGATTCTGATATTTTGGCAAGGCCCCTACAACGTCGGCAAGGCCGCCAACTTTGGCAACCGGGTAGCATTCGGCACTCAGATGGAATATTTTCATTTAGGTTTTATTGGCTCAATTTAAGCAAACAATATACTAAATAAGCAACCGATAATAATTAATATAGTTTTTAAAATTTAGGCCGATTATTGTAAAAAACTTATTAAGGTTTTGTGCTTTACTTTGAAGTATTTGTAGCGAAAACAGCAAAATGCGCCAAAATAAGATTAGGGCTTCGCAGCATTGAGTGATTATTATTTCGCCAAAAACACCTAATTAAGGGCAGGAGAAATATTGTTGGCGACAAACAACAGTTGCCATTTCGAGTTAGCCTGGGAGCGTGAATGAGCGCTGTGCGAAAGAGAAGTCTTATAAGTTATTCCAAAGCGAATTTGTCGGGCATATACGATTTCTCGCTATCGCTCGAAATGACACCATTTTTATTCGTCTTATAAGCTATGATACCTGTATGTTCTCTGAATGTATTTGGCTAAGGCCCCAATTACTCTTTTTTTATCCGTCCCATAAATGTGACGGCAATGAATAACAACAGTGTATTATCATTGAACCTCTCCGTCCGTTCATTGCCGTTGGCTTTAGCCAACGGATCACGAGCAAGCAATAAGGCAATAAGGCTTTAGCCAAAAAATGGCAAAGATTTTTTATTAATGTGCTTCCAGCCAGTTTAAGCCTGTACCGATCTCTACCATGATAGGCACCTCCGTTTTAATGGCGGTTTTCATGTTGTGCATAATGATAGGTTTTACCAGTTCAATTTCATGGTTAGGCACATCAAACACCAACTCGTCATGTACCTGCATGGTCATGCGGGCATCCAGCTTTTGGGCCTTTAGTTCCCGGTGAATATTGATCATGGCAATCTTGATCATATCGGCAGCCGAACCCTGTATAGGGGCGTTAATGGCATTTCGTTCGGCAAAACCGCGTACGGTAGCATTGGCCGAGTTAATATCGCGCAGGTAACGCCTGCGGCCCATGAGCGTGGTAACATAGCCGTTTTCGCGGGCAAAGTTCATGGTATCGCTCATGTATTGTTTGATGCCCGGGAATTGTGCAAAATATTGTTCAATGATGTCGGCGGCCTCCTTGCGTGGAATACCCAGGTTTTGCGATAACCCAAATGCCGATTGTCCGTAAATAATACCAAAGTTAACCGCCTTGGCATTCCTGCGCTGATCGCTGGTTACCTCATCAAGTGCAATACCGTATACGTTTGCTGCTGTAGCGGTGTGAATATCATGATTATCAATAAAGGCCTGCATCATGTTAGGATCTTTACTGATCTCGGCAATAATGCGCAGTTCTATCTGCGAATAATCGGCAGATACAATGCTATGATCATTATTTCTTGGTATAAATGCTTTCCTTACCTCGCGGCCCCGCTCGGTACGGATGGGGATATTTTGCAGGTTAGGGTTAACACTGCTTAACCGCCCGGTAGCTGCTACCGCCTGGTTGTAGGAGGTATGCACGCGACCAGTTTTAGGATTCACCATCGTAGGCAATGCATCCACATAAGTTGATTTCAGCTTTTGCAGCTGGCGAAAATCAAGGATATCCCTTACAATATCGCTTTTGGCAGCAAGGGCTAATAATACATCCTCGCCGGTTTGGTACTGGCCGGTTTTGGTTTTTTTAGCTTTTGGGTCGAGCATTAGTTTTTCAAACAACACTTCACCCAACTGTTTTGGCGATGCGATGTTGAATTTTACGCCCGCTTTTTCATATACCGTTTTTTCAAACCCGGCAATATCGGTTTCCAGTTGTTTGGAGAACTCGCGCAGGGTGTCGTGATCTATTTTTACACCCTCGTACTCCATATCTGCCAGTACATATATCAGCGGGTGTTCAATTTCATTGATCAGTTTTTCGCTTTCAACCTGTTTTAGTTTGGGTTCAAAAACGGTTTTAAGCTGAAGGGTAATATCAGCATCCTCGGCGGCGTAATCTTTTATTTTTTCAATTTCCACATCGCGCATATTACCCTGGTTTTTGCCTTTAGGGCCAATAAGCGTAGTGATAGAAACAGGTTTGTAGCCCAGATAATTTTCAGACAATACATCCATACCATGCCTGGTATCGGGGTCAATAACATAGTGGGCCATCATGGTATCAAACAAGCTGCCTTTTACCTCTACATCGTACCATTTCAATATCAGGATATCAAATTTAATATTCTGGCCTATTTTTCCTATGCCTTCATGTTCAAGTACCTGTTTAAACTCCGTTACAATGCTTTTAGCCTCAGCCTGATTGGCCGGAACGGGCACATACCAGGCCTCGCCCGGTTTTACAGCGAACGACAAGCCCACCAGCTCGCAATGGTTGGCATCGGTACCGGTAGTTTCGGTATCAAAGCAAATGGTTTCCTGTTTTAATAGCAAGCTGATGAGTTCGGCGCGCGTTTCCGGTGTATGGGCCAGATGATATTGGTGCGGTACGTTATCTATATTTTTAGATGCGGTGGTCAGGTCTTCGCGAATGTCTTCCACATCAACCGTCATGGTGGTGCGGGCGGTGGCAACCGGATCGCCAAACAAATCAGTTTGTACCGAAACTGATTTCATTTCGGTAATGCTGAAATCGTCGCCAAAAACACGACGACCCAGGGTACGGAATTCCAGCTCTGCAAAAAGCGGCTCCAGCAGATCCTTACTTGGGGCGCATATCTCCAGGCCTTCCTCGTCTAACTCAACCGGCACATTTAATAAAATGGTAGCCAGTTTTTTTGAGAGCAAACCTTGCTCGGCGTAGGTTTCCACGTTTTCGCGCTGCTTGCCTTTTAGTTCATGGCTGTGGGCTATGATCTCTTCCATAGAGCCATATTGCTTAATAAGAGCCTTGGCTGTTTTTTCGCCAATACCCGGGATGCCGGGGATGTTATCAACAGCATCTCCCCATAAACCTAATATGTCAATTACCTGCTCTACGCGTTCAATTTCCCATTTGTCAAGTACTTCCTTAACGCCCAGTATCTCCATTTCGTTACCCATGCGGGCCGGTTTGTAGATGCGGATATTTTCGGATACCAGCTGTGCAAAATCCTTATCGGGAGTCATGCAATAAACCTGGTAGCCTTTTTTCTCTGCTTTTTTGGCAAGGGTGCCTATAATATCGTCGGCCTCGTACCCGTCAGATGTGATAACCGGTATGTTGAAGCCCAGTATTACCTTAATTACATAGGGCAGGGCGGCAGACAGGTCTTCGGGCATAGCCTCGCGATGGGCCTTGTAGGCTTCGTAATCAGTATGGCGTTCGGTTGGCGCGTCGGTATCAAATACTACGGCCATATGCGTTGGTTTTTCTTTCTTCAAAACATCGAGCAGGGTATTGGTAAAACCCATTACAGCCGATGTATTTAGTCCGTTTGAGGTAAACCGCGGACTTTTACTTAAAGCAAAATGTGCCCGGTATATCAGGGCCATGCCATCCAAAAGAAATAGTTTTTTCATTGATGTTTTACACTAATTGCGCCCATTAAATCTGATCACACGAATTTGGGGCGCAATGGTTCTATGCAAAAATAGTATTTATGGGCACAAAGAAATCATTTATTGGCTTTCACTTATTAATTCGTTTATTCAGAATTAATAAGTGAATTTCGTAATGTTGAGTTATTTAAAATCGCAGCTGGCCAGGTGATCATTTACCATGCCAGTAGCTTGCATATAAGCGTAGCAAATAGTGGTACCGAAAAACTTAAAACCACGCTTTTTCATATCCTTGCTTATAGCATCAGATATTGAGGTACTGGCAGGTATCAGGCTTTCGGGGTGATTAATAATGGGTTTGCCATCTGGCATAAAGCTGTACAGGTATTTATCAAACGCCCCAAACTCCTTTTGAACCTTAATAAACAATTGGGCATTATTAATAGCTGCCAGAATTTTTAATCGGTTACGGATAATACCAGTATCCTGCATCAGTCTTTCCACGTCCTCATTAGTAAAAGCCGCAACCTTTTTCACATCAAAATTGGCGAAGGCTTTCCGGTAGCCCTCCCGGCGGCGCAAAATGGTGATCCAGCTTAAACCAGCCTGTGCCGATTCCAATACCAGGAACTCAAACAGCACCTTATCATCATGAGTGGTTTTGCCCCATTCTTCGTCATGATATTTGATATACAGCGGATCGGTACCCGCCCAGGAACAGCGTTTTAAATTTTGAGTAGACATAGTTTGTTGATTAAATTTTACATACTGCCTGAACCGGGATTAAACAGATTTACTTGATTAAAGGATTTTACTTCTGCTTCCTGATAATCATGGCAATCCCCAAAATTGTGGTTCACACAATGTTCAAAATTGCTGCGAGGATAAACTTAACTTGCTTATTCTACAACCCGTTACTTGCTAAGCTTCGTTCAGCTCGTCCCAATACTCTACAGCACGACGATAGTGAGGTATTACGATGGAGCCGCCTACCAGGTTGGCTATCATAAATACCTCGTTCATTTCGTCATGATTAACACCGGCCTCGTTGCACTTGCCCAGGTGGTATTTGATACAATCATCGCAGCGTAGTACCATGCTGGCAACCAGGCCAAGCATTTCTTTGGTTTTAACATCCAGCGCGCCTTCGGCATAGCTGGTGGTATCAAGCGCGAAAAAGCGTTTGATATTGGTGTTGGCAGTTTCCATGATCCTATCATTCATTTTGGAACGGTAGGCATCAAATTCTTCTATTAGTTTTCCCATTTTATTTTATTGTTGACTTACCGGCTCAGATACCATAGCCGTTAATACTTTTTAAATTAAAATTTTAACATTTTTTGGCCTCAAAAAAGCGCAAACCACCTCAAAAATTGATCAAAATCATATCAAATCTTCCACTTTTAATCGTTTTCATCGCGTTTTTTGTCGTTTAAACAGCTTTAAAAAGTTTTAATTTTCTGATTTACAATCATATAAACCATAATCGGCCAATTTCTGATGTTTTCCGTTTTTCAAAGAAACAGCCCGTCTTTATGTAAAAAGCCCGGGCTGCTGCACAAACAAAAATACTAAAATTATTGGCAATTACTTTGAATTCAATCTCAGTATTACACTTTTTCATTTCAGAAATTCCGTTACATTTGCCGCCCTAAATCTTATACATGAAATACCTGTTTTGCCTCCTGCTCCTGATAGTACAGGCTCCTCTTTTTTTACATGCTCAAAGCAATTACAAACCCGGCTATGTTGTTAACAGTAAAAATGATACCCTTAAAGGTTTTATCGATTACCGCGAATGGATCAAAAATCCCAAAGAAGTAAATTTTAAACAAGCCCCAGGGGCCACGGTACAAAGGTTTTCACCTGCAAATGCTAATGGCTTTGCCATAACCAACGCCGAGTATTACGAAAAATTTATAGTGAAGGTAAGCACAAGCGAAATTGAAACCGAAAAACTGAGCCTTAACATCGATACCGCTTTTGTAACCGATACCGTTTTCCTGAAAAACCTGGTAAATGGCAAAAAAGTGTCATTATACGTACTTACCACTGATCTCAAATCGAGTTTTTATGTAATGGATAAAAGCATGCGGGAAATTGATTATCTTAAACAGTACCAGTTCTATGATACAGAACATCAAACCATATCTAACGTAAATATTTATACCAACCAGTTGCTGCGACTGGCCTATCGATACCAGCCTGATAATAAAAGATTACCGGCCCGTATATTGGGGACCAGTTATCTGGAAGGTCCGTTAAAAGCTGTGGCTATAGCGATAAACGGTGGTAAGACAACACAACAAGCGGTTCATTCAAGCTCCGGAATACGCTTTTTTGCGGGCGCGGGCATTAACCGCAGCAAGCTGCAGTTTAACGGGCACACAGATTTGGCTCCCTTCAGAGATGGCACTCACGATAATCATGTTTCTCCGGTTTTAGCTGCCGGGATTGATTTTTTGGCCAATAAGTTCACAGAAAAAATTGTTTTTAGATTTGAGCTGCAGGCCACTACCGGCAGTTACCAATTTTCTGAAACTTCTTCGGGCGTTTATGACACCAAAAGTTCACTTGCCATTAAGCAATATATGTTTTCGGGAATCCCGCAGATCATGTACAACTTTTATAATGCCGATAAATTAAAGGCATTTATTGATATTGGGCTGTCTATGAATGTTTATAAATATGATAATTATAATTACTTCATAGCAAGAACCTATGGCAGCACAACATCGGTAGATAAGCAAAACCTATACCCTAATTTTGAAGATTTTACATTCTCAGTTCCGGTAAAAGCAGGTGTACAGATCAATAAACGTGTAGAACTGTACGGAACTTACAGATTACCAACATCAGTTACCCGGTACACTCTTTTCTCTGCCGATCAGTCGTCATTTCAGGCTGGTGTAAATTATATTTTCAGGTAGGGAAAAACATTTCCTGAGCGGGTCGCCTTTTTTATCTTTGAGCCATTCAGATAAAATGGCGGCCTTTGTGTACCCACTGAATTTTTATTAAATAACTGCCCATGATCAACTTTAAACGCGCCGACCATATACACATCTGCGTTACGCCCGAAAGGCTGGAAGAGGCCCGTATCTTTTATACCGAAGTAATTGGCTTGCACCCCATGGATAGGCCCATGTTTTCTACAAATGGATATTGGTTTACTATCGGCAATATAGAATTGCACATTGGTGTTGAGCCTGCCTTGCCCTACACATCAAGACATACTGCCTTTGAAATAACCGATGTTGCCGCGGCCCGTGAACATTTAGAAAAATTTAACCTGAAATTCCTGGAAGAACCCCTGATAGAAGGGCGTACCCGCTTTTCATTTATCGATCCTTTTGGCAACAGGATGGAGCTGCTGCAAATGCTATAAGGCCAGCTCAATTGACGGGTCCCAGAATACGGTTTTAAAATCCTGTACCTGGTCGTCCTTTACGGTTACGCCTTCGCTCTCCAGCAATTGCTGCATGGTATTGCCCCCAAAGTGAAATTTGGCTGTAAGCAGGCCCTGCCTGTTAACTACCCGGTGTGCAGGCACTTGCGGCACTACTTTGCCTGCAGCCTGCATAGCATAACCAACCATACGCGATGAGCCTTTTGTACCCAGGTAAGCCGCAATGGCACCGTATGAGGTTACCCTGCCCGGCGGTATAAGCCTGGCTACCTGGTATACCTTATCATAAAAGTTAATATCGTCCATACAAAAAAGCTTAAAGTTAAAGGCATAAGGCTAAAGCTATTTATACACAACAGCTTTAGGCAAATGAGAACTTAAGATAATTAATGTTCTTATTATCCTTTAAATATTTTTTCTCGTAATATGTTTTGATCGATAATACCTCATCGGCATATGGCGAGTGGTACAGGTCCTCGGTTTTAACGTGCAGCCTGAGTTTCAATTCTTCAATTTTTTCGGCTGTGTAGGCGTGCAAGCCATCGTTGTCGGTTTTTAAATTAACACAACCACCCGGTTTTAATATCTCAATGTATTTATCCAGGAAACGGGGAGAGGTAAGGCGCTTTTTTTCGCGGCTCAGCTGAGGCTGTGGGTCGGGAAAGGTGATCCAGATTTCATCAACCTCACCGTCGGCAAAGTAGTCAAGCAGGTTCTCTATCTGTATGCGCAAAAAGGCAACATTAGGCACATTTTCTTCAATGGCAGTTTTTGCACCACGCCAAATACGATTGCCCTTATAATCAATACCAATAAAATTTTTGTTGGGAAACAGGTTAGCCAGGTTTACGGTATATTCGCCTTTACCGCAGGCCAGTTCCAAAACTACCGGTTTATCATTTTTAAAAAATCCCTTGCTCCATTCGCCTTTAAATGGTTTGCCGGCATCTAACTGTAGTACATTGCTAAAAGTTTCAATTTCAGCAAAGCGTTTTAATTTATCTTTTCCCACTTTTTTAAATAAAGTGCAAAAATAGCCTTTTCTACAAAATGTGAAACCCTGGGGGGTAATATACCTTTCTAAAATACAGGAGGCCACGCTGTAACCGTTAACAATGCTATCTGATTTGCTATAAACAGGTAGTTCCTCCGGAACTGAAAAATTCTAATTGGGAGTATGGTTGATTTTTAGGTTTATAACATAAAATCATGAATTCCTGGTTCAAAATAGGCGACGATTTGAGAGGCACCTACGGAGCCAAACCTATATTGGATATTTTCTACAAAGCTATAATTCCTCCGGAACAAAGTATTCGGTACCACGATCTTTGAAAATCATTCAATCGAGATGTTGTCGGGATTTCCTACAGGGCCAAAAGCTTTGTTGCAATTTTCTACAAAGCTATTTACTCCGTAACAAAGGTTCGGAATCGCAATCTTTGAAAATCATTCAATCGAGATGTTGTCGGGATGCCCCATGGGGGCTAAAGCTTGGTAGAAGAATGAAAATTATAAAATTGCTCCATAGGAGCAAAACCCTACGCTACTTCAATGTTTAATATAAAGGATAACCTATCTTTTATGCTATATAACTATAGGCGGAGGTACCTGCGGCAATGATCCTTTATTGGGCTCGGGTTTCCTTTTTGGTGTTTTGGCACTTACTGCTTTGTTAAATATGCCTTTTACCTTTGTCCATATACCACCAACCGCATCTTCACTAATATAGTTTGATGCTTTTTGCGATATTAAACCTACCAGCGTTTTTACTATAAAGTTAGAGTGTTTAAACAGGGTTTTGTTCAGGGTTACAGGCAATACCACCCTTGATATCAGGCCCAACAGGTCCTGATTAAATAAACCGGGATGCTTTGTGCCATCATCTTTGCCCGAAAACAGCGAACTTATGGTTGAAAATATGGCAGAGGGACTGTTAAAACGTGCCGCCAAGGCAGTGCTCTGCTGGCTCTCAACTCCTTTTAACCGTGCAATTTCTTCACGCAGCTCATTCACGTTAGTTATCTGGAAGCTCATAATTTTACTTTTTAAATATTTTTTGGATGAAGAGATTCATAAGCGGTTTTTCAATTCGCGCTTTGTTAAGCTTAATCACAACCGCAATTATTAAATAAATAAGCGCAACGCATCCAAAGCCTTCCCATAGCGAACCTAATACATCGGCTAAATAAAAAGCTAAAGTAAAACTGGCAAATACAAAAGCCAACACCATGCTTATAGCAGTAATGGCATCGGTGATCACACTTGCTAAAATTGAAGTTCCACCTTCAACAGCTTCGTATTTTAACAGCTTAAAACGCGTTTCGGCATACTCTTTCAGCTGGTCAACAATTGGCGGTATTGGTGGTGGTGTATCTTTTTTGGCTTCCATAGGTGTTTGTATTATAGATGTTTATCAGGAATCAAAGAGTAAGGATTTATTGAGCAAAGAGCAGGAGAATAAAGAGGAAGGATTTACGACACATGAAAGAATTGTTTGTTCTTTCATATATCAATCTTTTCTCTATAAATCCCTAATCTTTATTCCATAAATCTTTACTCTTTGCTCCTCAATTATGCGTGTTCCAGATCGTCCTGATATTCTTCTTCGGCTCCTCTGATCTTTGATTTTATGTTTTCAACTACTTTATCTTTTAACCCCACCAGGTTATCAATTTCGGCAGCTGCAGTTTCTTTAATAGAATCTCCAAGGTTTTTTAATGATTCAGTTAGTTTATCACGTGTTTCGTCACCTTTGTCTGGCGCAAAAAGGATTCCTAAAGCTGCTCCTGCTGCCAAGCCTGCAAGCAATGCAACAACTACTTTTGTGTTATCATTCATTGTAATATAATTTTAAGTTGAACATTCAATTTTAATATGGCTAAATATCTTGCCAAATATCATCAATCAGTTAATTTGTCTGTAATTTCCGCATAAATATTTTTTTAGGCAACTCCGTTTTTTGACATGGTGTTCACAAAAGTATGCAGCCTTCCTGGTCAATTTTCAGGAGAGGTTCTGATGCGTTCAAGCCTGTCGGCAGCCATGCGGTTTGTTTCATAAATTTCAAGCAGCAATAAAAAGTACGATAACAGTACCGGCCCGAAAACTAAACCCAAAATACCAAAAAGCGGCAAGCCTATAAACACCCCGATTACTGATATAATAGGGTGGGTATTGGCAATGCGCTTATTGATGATCATCCGCAGCGCGTTATCAATATTACCAATAAACAGCAGCCCGTATGCTAACAGTAAAATGCCGCTTAACGTATGTCCTTGTGCAAATAAAATGATACTTGCGGGGATGCACAATGTGGGCGCGCCCACCACCGGCAAAAACGAAATAAAAGCACCTATAACACCCCAAAATACAGCGTCGGGAATTTTAAAGGCATAAAAGCCCATGGCCAGCAAAGCACCCTGCGTAAGGGCTATAATTCCCTGCCCTAAAACGTTTGAATAGGTAGAATCGCGCAGGGCAGCAGCAAATTTTAATGCATGTTGCTCACGAAAGGGAGCATACTTTAATAAACCGGCTTCAAACTCCCTGATCTGCGTAAGCATAAAATACAACAAAAAATACAATACCAGCAGTGTTATAATGATGTTAGCCGCGCTGCTTAATATAGATGGAAAAAGCTCGGTTACAAAGGTTCCTAATTTTTGCAGCGTGTTTTCGGCAAAGTGTGGTTGATTAAGATTGGCCGAAGCAAACTCATCAATTTTGGAGGTCCACTGTTCAATGGGTAACGATTTAATATTGATGCTGGATATTTTACCCACCACCATGATACTTAGTGACAGAAAGGGGATAACGATAACAATAAGCGACGAAAAAATAATAAGCAGGGCTACCAGCACTTTGTTCCAACCTTTTTTCTCCACCAGGTTTACATACAATGGTCTGAAAATAGTGAACAACACGATAGCTCCCAGTATGGAACTGAACAGCCCGCTAAGCGCGTAAAGCAAAAAACAGCCCAGCACAATGATACTTACCAGGATAATATTATTACGCTGCTTATAGTTAAAAATCGACATTAAAGGCTTAGTTAGTAGTATAGTTTAAAAACAAAAAAAACGCTAAAAAAGTTTTAGCGTTTTCGGAAATATATACGCTATAAAATGGCTAATCGGCATTGTTTAGCAAGTTGTTGATCTGAGTTGAGCTGGTTAAAATAGTATCCATATAAAATGTGCAGTCGTCTGAAATATCATCGGGCAGTTCATACCTCAGCTGCTCCAGCGCCAGGTAAATGTTTGAAAGCTGATTTTTAATATCATGTTTCAATTTACGCAGACTTTCATCATTGCCACTACCCGTATTTTGTTGCTGCTCGTCCATTTATTTAAGGTTGATAGCTTTCATTTTATTATACAAGGTTTTGCGGTCGATATTTAAGATCTCGGCAGCCTTTGTTTTATTAAAATTAACTTCCCTTAATACCTTAATTATTGTTTCATATTCTGCTTCAAGCGCCGCGTTTTTCAGATCATGGCGAGATTCTTTTGCTTCAGCGGCTTCCTGCTGCGGAGCAGCATAGGCTGGCTCATACGTTGGCGCCTTAAAGTTCGAGATCTCCAGCGGCAGGGCCTTCATGGTTATCTCATTATCTTCTGCCAATAATGCAGCACGCCTGATCACATTTTTAAGCTCGCGGATATTACCCTGCCACCTGTAGTTCATAAAGCAATCAACCACTTCCGGGGAGAACGAAGTTACGTTACGGCCCAACTCGGCATTGGCTATCTTTAAAAAATGCTCGGCCAGCAGCATAATATCATTACCGCGCTCGCGCAATGGCGGCATGTATATAGTAAACTCGTTAAAGCGGTGATATAAGTCTTCACGGAAACGGCCTTTCTGAATACCTTCCTGCAGGTTTTCGTTAGTGGCTATGATGATACGCACATCCAGGTCAATTTCTTTGGTGCTGCCTATCCTTTTAACCTTACGCTCCTGTACGGTACGCAGCAGGGCCGCCTGAATTTCGTAGGATAGGTTACCCACCTCATCTAAAAACAGGGTACCGCCATTGGCCATTTCAAAGTGGCCGATCTTGGTGTACAAAGCGCCGGTAAAAGATCCTTTTTCGTGACCAAAAAACTCACTCGCGGCCAGCTCTTTGGTTAATGATCCGCAATCCATAGCTATAAAAGGCTGGTTATGGCGCAGGCTGTTAAGGTGAATACTTTGAGCCACCGACTCCTTGCCGGTACCGCTTTCGCCCAATATGATTACGCTATAATTGGTAGGTGCAACCAGTTCAATCTGCCTCAGCAATTCTTTAGATGCCTTGCTGGTGCCGGCAACAAAATCGCTGGCAAAGGTTTGTTTTTTATTATTGTGGCTTCTTGACTTTTCGGCGGCGGCAATATTATTACTGCCTGCGTCTTCCACCAAAGCGTGGTGGGTTTCAAATGCCTTATTAATCGTATTTAATATTTCGTCGGGATACAGGGGCTTGGTAATATAGTCGTAAGCGCCCATTTTAATAAGCTCAACGGCCATCTTAATATCAGAATAGCCGGTTATTATAATAACCCCCGTTTTAGGATACTGGGTTTTAATATTCCTGAGCATTTCGCGGCCATCTGTATCTTCCAGCCTGAAATCGCATAGCACAAGGTTAAACTCTTCGTTTTTAAGTGCCTCCATGCCGCTTGTACCACTTGAGGCGGTACTTACATCAAAGCCATTGCGAGTTAAAAACTTGGATAGCAATAAAGCCACGTTAACTTCATCATCAATGATGAGGATTTTCTTCATAAGTGCAATACTGGTAACGGTAAATGTATTTAAACGTGTTAAAGTACAAACAATGTTGCTAATTTATGGACCTTTTATTAAAATACAGGCCATCAGGCGCAAAAAAGCATAAAATAAAACGGGAGGCCGTTGGGCCTCCCGTTTTATTTTATAGGTAATAGTAGGGCCATATTTAAAAGCCGTACGCTACGCGGATACCTAAAAAGCTTACTTTGCTTTGGTCAACACCTGTGGCAAATTTGGTAGTTGCTTCATAACGCACACCTGCATCAATAAAGTTACCGTTTGCACTTATCGGGAATTGAACACCTACTTGCGGAGCATAAACAAACGCAGTTGATTTATTAGCACCAACATCAGATTTGTTTAACAAAAATGCTGCACCAGCTTCGCCTTGTACATAAAAATTCTGGATAGGGAAGAATTTTAAACCAGCTTTAACAGGGATCAGGTGAAAATCGGTTTGGTCAAAAGTAGTACCGTTAATACCGGCAAGATCGCTTTTACCAAATATGTTATTATAACCTGCGTTAACAGTAACAAATAACTGTTTTGAAATAACCGGGATATCTGCTTGTACCGAACCACCTAAGTTCCATTTGTAGTTGTCTTTGAAGTTGCCAAGAGGTAAACCTGCGTCAACACCAATGCTGTAACGGATACCGTCTTTTGTAGTAGTAGATGTAGAAGTTGGGGTAGTTGTTTGTGCTTTTGCGCTAAATGCAAATGCTGCAAATGCTAAAGCTAAGGCTGAAATTTTAAATGTATTTTTCATAACAAATTGTGTGTTTTTGATATATGTTTTATAAACACACAGCAAAGTAAAGCAGGGTTTCATATATCATTTTTCATCCAAAAGTCATGAATATTTAAACGATTGATTAACAATAATTTATTTTTTGACCCGATTGGTATTTTGGTCAGGACAATGTAAAACGAGGCTCTTAACATCCCGGAATTGTCAAATTAACATTGACTTAACATTGAAAAATGACATCCTAAAAGAAGCATTTTGGTCTAATTCTGCTTTTTTTAACACTTTTTAACAAAAAAGCGCGAATGTATCGCCAAAATTGCTTCCGGTAAGCAACAAAAAAGGGCTCGTAAAAGCCCTATATTTTTATTCGCCTTTAAACTCGGCCTTTCGTTTTCCCAGAAATGCGTCGACACCCTCCTTAAAATCATTTGTTCCGAAACATTTACCAAACTCGACTATCTCCGTTTCATAACCATTTACACCATCTATATATCCGGCATTAACCGCACGTATGGCCGAAGCCAGCGCCAGGGGTGCCCTTGTTAATATCTTTTGCAATAACTCTTCAGCTTTGGGCAGCAAATCTTCGGGGCAGGCAACGTGGGTAACCAGCCCAAATTGCTGGGCCTCTACCGCGGTTATCATATCGGCAGTTAAAATCATTTCCATGGCCTTGCCTTTACCTATTAGCTGGGCAAGGCGCTGGGTACCGCCGTAGCCAGGCAACAGCCCCAGCGTAACTTCAGGCAAACCCATCTTAGCAGTTTCAGAAGCAATGCGGATATGACAAGCCATAGCCAGCTCCAACCCACCGCCAAGCGCAAAGCCGTTAATAGCCGCAATAACCGGTTTGCTACCATTGGCTATCAGGTTAAAAACGTTGTCATGACCCTCACGGGCCAGGGCAGTGCCGCCCTCTACATCAAGGGATGCAAATTCGCTGATATCGGCACCGGCTACAAAAGCTTTGGAGCCTGCGCCTGTAATAATAATACCGCCAACAGCCGGATTGCGGAAAGCCTCAGAAAAGGCAAGGTGTAATTCGGCAAGGGTATCTTTATTAAGTGCGTTGAGTTTGCTTTCGCGGTTGATTATAATATACTGTATACGCTCCTTATTCTCTATCAGTAAATTTTGAAATTCCATAGTCTGTTAAAAATCACGGTGCTGGTGCACCCAGTTGGTTATATAGGTAACAATATCGCCGGTATTTGTTCCGGGCGGAAAAAGTTCGCCCACGCCGGATTGTTTCAGGGCAACCATATCTTCATGCGGTATAATGCCGCCGCCGGTAAGCAGCACATCGTTCATTTGCTTTTCCTGAAGCAGTTTCATGATCTTGGGGAAAACGGTCATGTGCGCGCCGGATAGTATAGATATGCCTATGGCATCCACATCTTCCTGCAGGGCAGTATTCACCACCATTTCGGGGGTTTGGCGCAAACCGGTATAAATCACTTCCATCCCGGCATCGCGCAGGGAAGTAGCAATAATGCGTGCACCGCGGTCATGCCCGTCGAGCCCTACTTTGGCAACTAAAACACGAATGGGTCGGTTAAAGGTATTACTCATGTAAAACCATATTGGTTGCCGTAAAAGTAATAAGAAATTTATGATGTTTTGGTATCGGCAAAATCCCATACCCGCAACAAAACATTATTGCTTTTTAAGCCGGTAGGTATAATTATAGTTATTACTTGTTTTAACCAGTATCAAACTATCGCCCTTGGTAGTTGATGTATATTTACCGTTAAGCAGCAGGCCCCAGTCAAAATTGGCGGTATGAACCAGGCTATCTGTAAAGGTTATCTCGTTGCCATTAACCATATAAGTGCCACGGCTGCCTCCGCCAAAGGGTATATCAACTGCAGCAGTATAGTTTCTATTTGATATAACCAGCTGCGCATTGGCCTGGGTAACTCCCGGGCTTGTACTGTAGAGCTTACCCGAATATGTGCCTGACAGCCCTACAGGTTTTGCTTTATCTTTTTTACAGGCGACTAAACTCAATGATATCAGCAATGTTATTAACATGGGTTGCGCTTTCATAATAATAATGGCTTTAAGTGGAATATATTATATTACGACAGTTTTGACCCGGATGATACAGTTACTCACCACTTTAGCACATAAATTTATGCCTTGATCATTAACATCCGAATTACATCAAGGCTGGGGCAAACCCCATAGGGGTTAAAGCTTTGTAGGTAAAACCGAAGGAATATTTAGCATGCCGTAGGTATGCAGCCTAAGTGTAGTACCTACGGCACTTCACTAAAATGTATTTTATTGCTACAAAGCTTTAACCCCGATGGGGTACTATTAATATTAATAGACTAAGCCACTGATCACTAATCTCACCTCGTCCCCAAAAAATAAATTTTAACTTTGCCCTCTTATGACGGTTAGTGCGGCAACTCCATTTACATTACTTGATCAAACCCTGCATTTGCTTCCTCAGAAAGCCATATTCTGGGAACAGCAAAGGGCTTTAATAATTGCAGATGTGCATTTTGGCAAAGTGGGTCACTTCCGCAAGGCCGGTATCGCCGTGCCACGTGATATGGAACAAAGCGATCTGGCTACACTAAGCGATCTTATTTATGAATACCGCCCCAAAAAACTGTTATTCCTGGGTGATCTTTTTCATAGCGATATGAATAACGATTGGGACTGGTTCATTCTTTGGCGCAGCCAGTTCCCCGGGCTGCAAATTATTCTGATCAGGGGTAACCATGATATTATTGCTGATAGCCATTATGAACAATTAAATATCGAACTGCATCACCAATTGCTGATAGGCCCGTTCCTGATGCTGCACCATCCGCTACCTGACGAAAAACTGCAGCATGCCGATGGTTATGTTTTTTGTGGACATATTCATCCCGGGGTTAGCCTGAGCGGGAGGGGCAGGCAATCGGTAACGCTGCCTTGTTTTGCCTTTGGCTCCAGGCAGGCCATATTACCTTCCTTTGGCAAATTTACCGGCAAGGTGGCCATCCGCAGCCAAAAAGACGACAGGATATTTGCCGTTTTGAAAGATAAAGTGCTGCCTATTGAGTAGGGGAGGTGAGAATCAAGATGTGAGAGTCAAGAGACAAGAATAAAAAACCTGCAATAATGAATAGACACTCAATCATTTATCTTTATTCCTGTTTTCTCAACCCCTGGCTCCTAACTTCCAATTCTTGATTCTTGACTCTTATATCTTACCTCTCCCCACCGCATTTTCTTAGATTGATTCTAAATAGACAATTCACAGACAATAAGCCGAAAGCATTTCTATCTTTTGGCATATAATAAATACTTTTGCCTAAAAATAAATCTATTACATAATGAGCGAATTTAAACAAACCTTTAACTCATCGCTGGGAAAAAAGCTGATCATGGCTTTAACAGGCTTGTTTTTGTGTACTTTTATTATAGTACACGTTGGGGGCAACCTGTTGCTGTTTAGCAACGACAATGGTTTTGGTTTTAATGTGTATGCCAATTTCCTGACACACTTTCCACCTATAGAAGTTGTGGCATACATTCTGTACCTGTCAATTTTAGTGCATGCTTTATATGCGCTTATTTTAACGGTTAAAAACCGTAAGGCTCGTCCGGTGGGTTACGCCGTACAGGCCAAATCTGATGCCAGCTGGTCATCAAAAAACATGGGCTTGTTAGGCTCTATCCTGTTTCTGTTCATCGTTATCCACATGGGCGACTTTTGGTTCAAATACAAATATACCAACGAGGTTGCCTTTAAGGAGTACCGCACAGACCTGGCCACAGGCCAAACCACAGAATCGGCCTACACACCGGCATCTGCCGATTTCAGCCACTCTGTATCTGTTGAAAACAATGTAGAGATAGTTAGGGTGAAAGATCTGCACGCACGTGTGGCACACACCTTTGGCAACATTTGGTATGTACTTATCTACGTAATAGCAATGGGCGCTTTATCGTTCCATTTGCTGCATGGCTTTCAGAGCGCTTTCCGCACACTGGGCTGGGTACACCGTAAATATACACCTATCGTATACGCTATTGGCACCTGGTTTTTCGCGGTAATTATTCCGCTGGCTTTTGCTGCCATGCCAGTGTACTACTTTTTTTGCGTACGCTAAATAGAGTTGATTAAGTCAGATTGGGTTGATTCAAGTTGCATGGCCGGGTTAAAAACCACTCACCATTCACTCCATCAACCACTCACTAAATATAAAATTAGATAAGAAATGAGTTTAGATGCTAAAATTCCTCAAGGCCCATTAGCCGAAAAATGGAGCAAGCATAAATTTAACCTGAAGCTGGTTAACCCGGCCAACAAGCGTAAATACGATGTTATTATTGTAGGTACAGGTTTGGCAGGAGCCTCGGCGGCGGCTTCACTGGCCGAGTTAGGTTATAACGTAAAATCTTTTTGCTTTCAGGATAGCCCACGCCGCGCGCACTCTATTGCAGCACAGGGTGGTATAAACGCGGCAAAAAATTATCAAAATGACGGCGACAGCGTTTACCGCTTGTTTTATGATACCATTAAAGGTGGCGATTACCGTGCCCGCGAAGGAAACGTGTACCGTTTGGCCGAGGTATCTGTTAATATTATTGACCAGTGCGTAGCACAGGGTGTTCCTTTTGCCCGTGAGTACGGTGGCTTGCTGGATAACCGCTCTTTTGGTGGTTCGCAGGTATCACGTACATTTTATGCCCGTGGCCAAACAGGACAACAATTACTTTTAGGTGCGTACTCGGCATTAAACCGCCAGATACATGCCGGTAAAGTAAAAATGTATACCCGTACAGAAATGCTTGATGTGGTGGTTGTTGACGGCCATGCCAAAGGTATTGTTACCCGTAACATGCTTACCGGTGCTATTGAAACACACGCGGGCCATGCCGTATTGTTATGTACAGGTGGTTACAGCAACGTGTTTTACCTGTCAACAAACGCTATTGGTTCAAACGTAACAGCAGCCTGGAGAGCACACAAACGTGGTGCTTTCTTCGGTAATCCTTGCTATACTCAAATTCACCCAACCTGTATCCCGGTATCGGGCGATCACCAGTCAAAGCTTACGCTGATGTCTGAATCGTTACGTAACGACGGTCGTGTTTGGGCGCCTAAAACTGCTGCAATTGCCGAGCAACTGCGCAAAGGCACACTTAAAGCAGACCAGGTTAAAGAGGACGACCGCGATTACTTCCTGGAACGTAAATACCCAGCCTTCGGTAACCTTGTTCCGCGCGACGTGGCTTCACGTAACGCTAAGGAAATGGTTGAGGATGGCCGCGGTGTAGGTACATCAGGTTTTGCCGTGTTCCTTGACTTTGCCGATGCTATTAAACGTTTGGGTGAAGATACCGTTAAGGCTAAATACGGTAACTTGTTTGATATGTATATCCAGATCACTGACGAGAACCCGTACAAACAGCCAATGCGTATTTACCCTGCCGTACACTATACCATGGGTGGTCTTTGGGTTGATTATAACCTGAGCACCAACGTACCGGGCTTATACGCTTTGGGCGAGTGTAACTTTAGTGATCACGGCGCTAACCGCTTAGGTGCTTCTGCTTTGATGCAGGGCCTATCTGACGGTTACTTTGTAATTCCTTACACCCTTGGCGATTATCTGGCTACCATTGGCCCTAAAAAGGTTGATACCAGCCACCCTGCTTTTGAGCAAACTAAAAAGGATGTAATTGAGCACGTAAATAAATTGCTGGCATTAAACGGCACCAAAACGGCCGAAGCCTATCACCGCGATCTGGGCCACATTATGTGGGAATATTGCGGCATGGCGCGTACCGAAGAGGGCCTGAAAAAAGCCAAAGGATTGATACAGGCACTTAAAGCCGACTTCTGGAAAAATGCTAAGGTTGTTGGCGAAAACGAAGAAGTGAACGCATCATTGGAAAGAGCCGGTCGTGTTGCCGATTTTATTGAACTGGGCGAACTGATGGTTGACGACGCGCTGATGCGTCGCGAATCATGCGGTGGTCACTTCCGGGTAGAATCACAAACAGAAGGCGGTGAGGCCAAACGTGACGATGAGAACTTTGCATTTGTTGCAGCTTGGGAATTTAAAGGCGAAAACCAACCCGAGGAATTGCACAAAGAGCAACTGGTATTTGAATCGGTACACTTAACACAACGTAATTACGCGTAAATAGTGAATGGTTGATTGAGTTGATTAAGTTAGATTGGTTTCATTAACTAACAAAAACTACTCACTTAATCAACCACTCACCTAATCAACAAAATAACCATATCTCAAATCTAATAATAAGATGAGTAACGGAAATATGAACCTGACGCTAAAAGTATGGCGCCAGAAAAACGCTCAAACAGCGGGTAAATTTGTGACCTACAAGGCTGAAAGTATTTCGCCTGATATGTCATTCCTTGAAATGCTTGACGTTGTTAACGAAAGCCTTACCCTTAAGGGTGATGAGCCTATACACTTTGATCATGATTGCCGCGAAGGTATTTGCGGTATGTGCTCGTTATATATCAATGGCCACCCGCACGGGCCAAAACGTGCTGTTACCACCTGCCAGCTGCACATGCGCAGCTTTAAAGATGGTGAAACCATTACCATTGAGCCTTGGCGTGCAACTGCTTTCCCGATAGTGAAGGATTTAGCGGTTGACCGCTCTGCATTTGACCGTATACAGCAGGCCGGCGGTTACGTATCTGTAAATACAGGTGTAAGTACCGATGGCAATGCTATCCCGATCCCTAAAGTTATTGCCGACGAGGCCTTTAACTCTGCTACCTGTATTGGTTGCGGTGCTTGCGTTGCGGCTTGTAAAAATGCATCGGCAATGCTGTTTGTATCGGCTAAAATAACCCAGTTAGGCCTGTTACCACAAGGTCAGCCAGAGCGTTACCGCCGTGTACAAACTATGGTAGCCCAGATGGATGAAGAAGGATTTGGCAGCTGTACCAACACCGGTGCCTGCGAGGCCGAATGCCCTAAAGAAATTAAGCTTACCAACATCGCGCGCATGAACAATGATTTTTTCAGCGCCAAGTTATTCAGGGAAGAAAGTATCCATGAAGAACAACACGGAGGTGCTTAATCACTACTGTTGAAGTAATAAATAAAAAGGGCTTTGGAGATATTCCAAAGCCCTTTTTATTTTATCTATTTGTCATTGCGAGGAGGAACGACGAAGCAATCGCGAACTCTGCAGATTTATTTGTATAGTTCGCGATTGCCACGCTACGCTCGCAATGACACAATTATCATTCAATTACAACACGCCTAACCCCTTTAGCTCTGCTTCCAATTGCTCTGATGAAGTAAAGTGGATACTTTTAATACCCATCTTTTCGGCGGCTAATATGTTGCGGTAGTTATCGTCAATGAACAGGGCTTCGTTTGCTTCAACCTGGTAGCGATCAAGCAGGATCTGGTAAAACTCAGGTGCAGGTTTGCGCATTTTTTCGGTGCCCGAAACTACAATACCATCAAACCAACCCAAAAAATCATAACGCTCTAAAGCCACCGGAAATGTTTCGGCCGACCAATTGGTTAACGCGTAAATTTTATACTTACCGCTTGCTTTAAGCTGTTTTAACAACTCAACGGTGCCATGGAAGGGTTCGCCGAGCATCTCGCTCCAACGTCCGTAAAACGCCCGGATATTAGCCTCGTGCTCAGGGAAACGGGCAACTAATATATCCGTACCTTCCTGCAATGCCCGGCCAGCATCCTGCTCCTCGTTCCAGTCGGAGGTACAGATCTCGGCCAAAAAATTTTTCATTTCCTGTTCATCACTAAACAGGGTACGGTACATGTAATGCGGGTTCCAATCAATTAAAACCGCGCCCAAATCAAATATG
The DNA here is from genome assembly GCF_030409325.1 of Mucilaginibacter aquaedulcis. GTDB lineage: Bacteria > Bacteroidota > Bacteroidia > Sphingobacteriales > Sphingobacteriaceae > Mucilaginibacter > Mucilaginibacter aquaedulcis. Next base: position 667,789 of record NZ_JAUFPR010000004.1, on the reverse strand, counting down.
ATGGTGTTTATCATTTCTTTTTATCCGTGTGCTCGTAAATCTTAGCATCTGTAACTACTGAATCTTTCAGGGTCAGGATAAGTTTTTTAACATATCTTGGCTTTTTAGGCTTATTGTATTCATCAATATCATAAACCATTTCAGTAGTGTTACTCAACTGCGGGCGGTGCAGCAGGTGAATAACTTCCTGATATTTAAGCCCCTTGAGTTTTTGGGTTTTCAACAGGTCATCAACCATGTTGTTGCGGAAGGGAAACTCCAAACCATCACCATAATCCCACTCTTCCCTGTTAAATTTTGTATGTTGTTTACAGCCTGTTAAGGTCAGCAATACCAGCGCTGGCAAAACAAGCATTTTTTTATTGAATAGGCTACCAATTTTCATTGATCAAATATAATAAGAATCAGCCAATGAGGTTTGCTATTACAGAATAGATGATTGGGCAATCTACCATAAAATAAATGTCATTGCGAGCGGAGCGTGGCAATCGCGAATAAACAGAGCGGTTATGCCCTATTCGCGATTGCTTCGTCGTTCCTCCTCGCAATGACATTTTTATATTTACTAAGCACCCAGCAAATACGCCTTAAAATCCGCAAAATCCTTACTTAGCGGTACAGCAAGCTTTGTTTTGGAAGCCAATTCTTTAACCGATGCAGGTATCTCTATCTTCGCTGTCATTTCTTCGCTGAAAACATCAGGGAACTTGCATGGATGCGCGGTTGAAAGGAATACACCTGCAGTATCGGCACTGTTATGATCATGCTGATAATCAGTCAGAGCCTGCCAGGCAATAGCTGTATGCGGGCAAACTACATAGCCGTAAGCATCAAATACCCAGTTAATGGCTTTTACGGTTTCTTCATCGTTATATTTAAAGCCGGTAACCAGTTTCTTTAGCTCGTCCATATCATCCTTAAACAGATCGGCAATACGTACCCAATTGCTCGGGTTACCCACATCCATCGCGTTTGACAATGTTGCCACCGACGGCTTAGGCTGATAAACACCCGTTTTTAAAAATTCCGGCACAGCATCATTAGCATTGGTTGCTGCAATAAACTTTTCAACCGGAAGGCCCATTTTCCAGGCCAGTAAACCGGCGCCTATGTTACCGAAATTACCGCTCGGCACCGAGAATATTACTTTTTTAACACCCTGCCTTAATAGCTGCGCGTAAGCATTAAAATAGTAAAAAGTTTGAGGAACCAAACGCGCTATGTTGATAGAATTGGCCGATGTTAAGCGAAATTTTTCGTTCAGCTCCGTATCGGTAAAGGCTTGTTTAACCAGGGCCTGGCAATCATCAAACGTACCATCAACCTCCAGCGCGCGGATGTTTTGACCATTGGTGGTCAGCTGCTGCTCCTGCACTCCACTCACCTTGCCCTTAGGATAAAGTATAGTTACACGGGTATTTGGCACGCCTAAAAAACCAAGGGCTACGGCACCGCCGGTATCGCCGCTGGTGGCAACCAGTACATCCAGTTGTTTTTCACCTTCTTCTAAAAAATAGCTCATTACCCGGCTCATGAAACGTGCGCCAAAATCTTTAAACGCCAGTGATGGCCCGTGAAAAAGCTCCAGTACATGTACGTGCTCATCTAATTTTACAATGGGGGCATCAAAGTTAATGGCATCATCAATCAATGCTTTCAGATCGGCTTCGGGGATGGAATCGCCCAGCAAGTTCTGCGCTACGTGGAAAGCGATCTCAGGCAGAATGTATTTATCCAGGTTATTGATAAATTCAACATCTAAACGAGGGATGCTGATAGGCATATATAAACCTTTATCCTGCGGCATGCTGTTAAAAACCGCGTCTTTAAAAGACACTTCAGATAAGGTATTGTTGGTGCTGTAGAGTTTCATTTTTTGATTTCGGAGTTCGGATGATCGATTTCGGATTTATTGATTTTCTTTATTAAGAAGCCTCACCCAACCCTCTCCAAAGGAGAGGGCTTTAAAAAGTCTCCCCTAAAGAGGAGATTTAAACAGGGTCTTACGCTCATAATGACACGTTGGTTTTGTTTCTTTTACTTTTTAGCCGACTGTCATGATGAGCTCGCTGATGCATGGTGGGCAGGCATCTACGCGCGTCCTTCGACAGGCTCAGGGTGACAGCCTTTTTTCTTTTTTTGACTTTTTACTTTTGAATTTTGACTTAAAATTAAAATCTCGCCAGTACCTTCGGCCCGCCATCGTTGATAGGGGATACGTAGGTATTTGAACCAATTTTAAGGCTTGTTAAATGTTGCTGAAGCTTTTGGGTGATGAGTGTGGCTGTTTCCTCATCTTTAGTAAAGGCAAAAACTGATGGGCCCGAGCCGGAGATGCCAAAACTTACCGCACCCATATCCATAGCCATTTCGCGCATTTTGTAAAAATCAGGTATCAGCATGGAGCGTACAGGTTCTACCAGTACATCTTTCATGCTGCGACCTATCAGGTCAATATCCTGCATAAATAAGCCGCTTACCAGGCCTGCTATGTTGCCCCATTGGGTTACGGCATCTTTCATCTGTATGTTTTTACGGATGATCTGGCGAGCCTCGCGTGTTGGTACATCTACATCAGGAAATACAATGGCACACCACAAACCGGCCGGGTGCGGCAAGCGCACTACATCCAGAGGCTCGTAACTGCGAATAAGCACAAAACCGCCCAAAAGGGCAGGGGCTACGTTATCGGCATGGCCATGTCCACAGGCCATTTCTTCGCCTTTCATGGCAAAGGGCAACAGTTTGGCAGGGTCAGCATCATCGCCCAACAAGGTTTTAATGGCAAACAACCCCGCCACGGTACTGGCCGAGCTTGAGCCTAAACCGCTGCCTATCGGCATTTTCTTATGCAGTTCAATATCCAATCCAATATCTGTACGGCCAACACTTTGCAGATAATGCTGCACGCTCACACTTACGGTATTCTTAGCCGGATCAAGCGGTAAACGTCCGTCGTCGCCAGTGATTTTACTGATGGTGATGCCTGGTTTATCGGTAATACGCATGATCACTTCATCACCGGGAGCATTAACGGCAAAGCCCAGTACATCAAACCCGCAAACCACATTGGCTACCGTAGCCGGGGCAAAAACGTGGATGCCCCCCCCGCCCCCTAAAGGGGGTGCTACTTGCGTGGCCGATGGGTTTAAATCTTCTACTTTATTATGTTCCATTTTATATTCAAATTATGATTCCCTTCAGGGATTATACTTATCAAATTATCCCTCCCCCTTTAGGGGGAGGGGGGCTTATGAGCCCTGCTCTAATTCGCGCCCAGATTTATCAGGTCGGCAAATACACCGGCGGCGGTAACTTCGGCACCTGCACCGGGGCCTTTTACCACCAGCGGACGCTCCTTATACCTGTCGGTAGTGAATGATATGATGTTATCGCTGCCCGATAAGGTAAAGAAAGGGTGGCTTTCATCAACCATTTGGAGGGTGATGGCCACCTTGCCATCCTCCAGTTTGCCTATGTAGCGCAGTACTTTATTTTCACTTTCGGCCTGGCTTTTCAGTTTGGCAAAATGCGCGTCCTCACTTTTCAGGCTGGCGTAAAAATCCTCTACCGATTTAGCTTCGAGGCTCGCCTTTGGCAGTACACTTTCAATTTCCACATCGGCCTCTTCCATAGCGTAGCCTGCATCACGGGCCAGGATGAGCATTTTACGCATAAAATCCTTACCGCTTAAGTCGTCGCGCGGATCGGGTTCGGTATAACCTTTTTCCTGGGCCTCTTTCACCACATCGTGGAAATTGGCATCGCCCTTAAAGTTATTAAAGATGAATGAGATAGTACCCGAAAGAATAGCCTCAATGCGCTGTACCCTGTCGCCGCTGTTCATCAGGTTTTTTAGTGTGTTGATGATAGGCAAACCGGCACCAACATTGGTTTCGTAAAAGAAATCAACCCCGTGCTGGCGGGCGGTATCGCGGAAAGTTTTGTATTGTTTGTAGCTTGCCGAGTTACCAATTTTATTACAAGTGATCACCGAGATATTGGCTTTAAAAACCTCCTCGTAAAAACCTACCGGTACCGGGCTGGCGGTATTATCAATGAACACGCAGTTGGGCAGGTTCATTTCTTTCATTTTATCGATAAATACTTCCAGATCGGCTGCATGTGGTGAAGCAATGAGATCATCCTGCCAGGTATCCAGCGATATGCCATCACTATTAAAAGTCATTTTGCGGGTATTGCTGATACCTGCTATTTTAACCTGTATCCCGTTGTTATCCTTTAAATATTCGCTATGAGCGCTAAGCTGGTTGAACAGGGTTTTACCGATGTTGCCGGTACCCAGGCAAAACGCATGCAGGGTTTTGGTCAGCTGCACAAAAAAGGCATCGTGAACAGCATTCAAGGCTTTTGACAGATCATTGGCCGAGATGATAACCGATATATTATACTCTGACGACCCCTGCGCTATGGCCCTCACATTAACACCATTACGGCCCAGGGCATGAAACAACTTACCCGACATACCCGGGGTTTGCTTCATATTTTCGCCCACTACGGCCAGTATGGCCAGATTTTTTTCTATAACTAAATGCTCCAGTTTCTTGGCCAGCAGTTCCAGTTCAAACTCCTGTTCAATTACCTGTTTGGCGCGCTCGGTATCCTGAGGCTGCACCGCGAAGGTGATACTATGCTCAGATGATGATTGGGTGATGAGGATAATGTTGATCTGCTCGCGGGCCAGTAACGAGAACAGGCGGCCGCTAAAGCCCGATTTACCCACCATACCGCTGCCCTCTAAATTAAGAATGCTGATATTGTTGATAGATGAGATACCCTTTATTGGCAGCACCGATGGCTTACAGTTATGACGGATCACGGTACCTTCAAAACCGGGCTCAAAAGTGTTTTTAATAACGATAGGGATCTTTTTCAAAAATGCCGGGATCATGGTTGGCGGATAGATAACCTTTGCACCAAAGTAGGAAAGCTCCATGGCCTCAGTATAGGTAAGCTCAGTTAGCGGGAAGGCTTTTTTCACCATACGTGGGTCGGCGGTCATCATACCGTTAACATCTGTCCAGATCTGTATTTCGCTGGCGTTAAGGGCCGCACCAAATATAGCCGCTGTATAATCGCTGCCGCCGCGGCCGAGGGTGGTGGTTTGGCCGGCCTCGTTACCGGCAATAAAACCGGTTACAAACAGCATTTTATCCTTATTTTGATCGTGCAGGTTACGGATCAGCATTTCGGTAAGCTCTGTATTTACCTTAGCCTGGCCAAAAGAGCTATCGGTTTTTATCACTTCAGATGCATCAACAAAAAGTGCATCCTTAAAATGCTGGGCGGCAATTTTGCTCACCATAATGGTTGAGCAGCGTTCGCCGTAGCTTAAAATCTGGTCGCGGGTTTTAGGGGTAAGCTCCCTTAGGGTAAGTACCCCCTGCAATAATTCTTCTAACTGGTTAAAATGAATTTTTAAACGGGTAAAGGCCGGGTTTTGGTTTTGCACATCAAGCAGGCTTTTCACCACTTCAAAGTGCCGCCTTTCCAGTTCGGCCAGGGCGGCTGTAAACTCATTGCCGTTGGCCGCGTCTTCGGCCATGGATGCCAGCAGGTTGGTAACCCCGCCCATAGCCGATAGCACAACTACCGGTTTTTCGTCGTTTTTAACTTCATCGCTCAGGATGTTTAGAAGGGTTTGGATGCTTGCAACTGACCCTACGGATGTACCGCCAAATTTTAAAACTTTCATTTATGGTTTAGTATGTTGCCTCACCCTGCCCTCTCCAAAGGAGAGGGTTCTAAAACTCTCCTTTTTAAAGTCCTCTCTTTTGGAGAGGATTTAGGTGAGGCCGGTTTAGCCTTGTTTAATTTTCTTTTTAATGTTTAAACAAAAAAGCCTTCCCCGTTTCGGAGGAAGGCTTCATTTGGTTTTTTCTTTTATGTTTTACACCATACGATTATCTTCCTCCGAGTTTTATGCCGGTGGTAATAATAGATGTAATAATGGTGTTGTTAATTGTCATATATAATGTCTGTAAAGTAAGTAGATTATTTTTTAATAAACAAGCATTATTTTAAATTAATTAATGAGCACGAGTTACTTACAGAGTTATTGGCATTGCTTTGGCTAAAGCCTCTTTCTCATTCTCCATCCCGTCCCATAAATGGGACGGCAATGAATTTAACGAACTCCTGTCAATGTTTCCTTTTCATTCATTGCCGTTTGGCTTTAGCCAACGGTAATGATTACTTTTGGGGTTATATAATATGCAGGGACTCATTACAAAATCAACCGGAAGCTGGTACCAGGTGCAAACACCCGATGGGCAAAAGATAGATTGCCGCATTAAGGGTAAGTTCAGGATGAAGGGTATCACCACCACCAACCCGGTAGCCGTTGGCGATGTGGTTGACTTTGATATGGAACCCGATAGTGAAAATGGTGTGATCACCAATTTGCATCAGCGTAAAAACTACATCATTCGCAAGGCCATTAACCTGAGCAAACAGGCACAGATCATCGCCGCCAATCTTGACCAGGCCCTGTTGGTGGTTACCCTCGCATCACCGCGTACTTCTCTGGGCTTTATCGACCGTTTTTTAGTAACAGCCGAAGCCTATGATATTCCGGCAAGGCTCATTTTTAATAAACTCGACCTGTTTAGCGATGAGGGCCTGGAAATACTGGCCGATTATAAAGCTATTTACGAAAACATTGGCTATCCCTGCTTTGAGGTTTCGGCGCTGGAAGGTACCAATATTAACCAGGTTCAGGACCTGTTGAAAGATAAGGTAACGTTGTTTTCCGGCCATTCGGGCGTGGGTAAATCAAGCCTTATTAACGCTTTGCTGCCCAGTTTAGACCTCCGCACGCACATGGTATCTGAATGGAGCGACAAGGGGATGCACACTACCACCTTTGCCGAAATGTTTGAACTGCCCCAAGGCGGCTTCATCATTGATACTCCTGGTATTCGCGAATTGGGTGTTATCGACATAGAAAAACAGGAACTGAGCCACTTTTTTCCGGAAATGCGCTCACGCATGAACCAATGTCGCTTCAATAACTGCCGCCACATCAACGAACCCGGCTGCGCCGTACTGGAAGCCCTGGAAGAAGGTGAAATAGAACTATCGCGCTATGAAAGCTACCTAAGCATTTACAACGGCAACGATACAAGAGCTTGATTTGGGAAGAGCCAAGAGTTTAGAATCAAGAGTTAAGACAACTTTTCCGTCATCCTGAACTTGTTTCAGGATCTCTCGGATAAAACTACTCCAACGAAAAGGAAGCCTTGCATGTGGGATGCCGAAATAAATTCGGCATGACTTGCTTATATTACTAATATAATAACTACTTGTCACCCTGAGCGTAGTGAAGGATCTTCCTAAACTATGTATACTGTAAAATAGATGCTACGCCCGGCATGACAAGTAGTGTAAAACAGCTTACGCCAAAGCCGTTTTAAAATCATCCATCAGATCGTCCAGGTCTTCAATACCTATCGACAGGCGGATCATGCTTTCAGGGATTCCCATTTCGGCACGCTTTTCAGCACCAAGCTCAAAAAATATGGTTTGAGCCACCGGGATAGATAGGGTGCGGGTATCACCAAGATTGCTTGATTTTACAACCAGTTTCAATTTATTTAAAAAGGCAAGGCAATCAATGCTTTCATCAAGCTCAATGCTCATCAGGGCTCCAAATTTGGCAAACAATTTGGCTGCACGCTCACGCTGCGGATGGCTCTCTAAACCCGGGTAAAATACTTTTTTAATAAGCGGGTGCGACTCAAAATATTTAGCCAGCGCCAATGCATTGTTACTTGCTCGCTCCAAACGTAAAGCAAGCGTTTCCGCACCTACAGAAATGGAATGTGCTGCCTCCGGTGATAATGTACCACCCGAATCGCGCAATCCTTTTTTACGGATCTGCGTAAGGCCCAGTGTTTCTGGCTTTACCTGCTTTTTAAATGTTTCAAAAATATTAGGGAACTTTATCCAGTTAAACAAGCCTGTATCGGTAACGCAACCGCCCAGTGCATTGCCATGGCCGCCAATATATTTGGTTAATGAGTTGATGATCAAACTTGCCTTAACATCAATTGGGTTAAACAGGTAGGGTGAGGTCATGGTGTTATCCACCACGTATATGATGCCTTTTTCGGCGCAAAGATCACCAATAGCTTCCAGGTCGGCTATTTGTGTGGCCGGGTTGGCAATGGTTTCAACAAAAACCATTTTGGTACTTGCCTTAATTTCGTTGCGTACGTTTTGCACATCAGTGGCATCAACATAGGTAACATCCAAACCCATATCGGTATAGGTTTGAAAAATACTTCGGGTATTGCCAAATAAAAATGAACTGGCCACAATATGATCGCCATGTTTAATGAGGGCCATTACCGTAGCCGAAATTGCTGCCATGCCTGTTGAAAAGGCAATAGAAGCCATTCCTTTTTCCATGTTGGTTACCTTATGCTCCAGCGCGGTAACCGTTGGGTTACCCTGGCGTGAGTAAGCATAACCTTTTTTCTTGTTCTGAAAAATATCAACCAGATCCTGTACATCCTCATGCCCGTACGTTACCGAGGTATGTATGGGTTTGTGTAAGGAACCATGCTCTGGTTTGCCCAGGCGGTCGTCATGTAAAATGGTGGTGGTAAAGCCTCTTTTAGTAGTCATTTTATTAAATATTTAAAGGCACCAATTACACCAGGGTAATTATCAAGAGCAATCAGTGTTTATTTAGTAGCGGTTGCGAACTTAAGGAAATAGGCACGAATTAAAAAGGCACTAACAGCACTAATACATTCTTATTGACATAAATACGACTGATAAACCCGGAAATTAAATTTTTATTCGTGTAATTCGGCCTTATTCGTGTTAATTAGTGTTCACTTATAATTTATGAGAGCTGTATTACAACGTGTTTCTGAAGCAAGCTGCCGGGTTGATGGCCAAACAACCGGCGAGATCCAAACAGGTTTCCTCGTACTACTCGGTATCGAAGAAACCGATACCGATGACGACCTGAACTGGCTGGCCAATAAAATTGCCGGCATGCGTGTTTTTAGCGACGAAAACGGGCTGATGAACAAAGCCCTGGCCGATATTGACGGCAATATTTTGCTGATATCGCAGTTTACGCTGTACGCTCAAACCAAAAAGGGTAACCGCCTATCGTTTATCCGTGCGGCCAAACCCGATAAGGCTACCCCGCTGTATGAGCAGATGATCACAACCCTGCGAAACCTCACCGGTAAAAAAATTGCTACCGGCATTTTTGGGGCCCATATGAAGATTAGTCTGGTGAATGATGGCCCTGTCACCATCATAATGGACACGAAAGACAAAGAAAATCATTAAAGTATTTTAACAATGGAGATTAAGGAAGCACAGCAACTTGTAGATAAATGGATAAATACCATGGGTATCCGGTATTTTAATGAATTGACCAACACGGCTATTTTGATGGAGGAGGTAGGTGAGGTGGCCCGCATTATGGCCCGGCAGTATGGCGAGCAGTCTTATAAAAAATCAGATACCGAAGTTAACCTGGCCGAAGAAATGGCCGATGTGCTTTTTGTACTGATTTGCCTGGCCAACCAAACCGGTATCGACCTTACCGAAGCCCTGTTAAAGAATTTAGAAAAGAAAAGCATCCGCGATGCCGACAGGCATAAGAATAATGAAAAGCTGAAGTAATTAGCTTTTTTGCGGCAGAACTATTAACGGCGAGAAGACTTACGAAGTTTTTAAAACTTCGTAAGTCTTGAAACATTTTATGATGATTAAACGCTCTAAACCAGCTTCACCAGGCGTTCTCCGTCTAATACGGGGATAGCGGTGATCACATCAGTTTGCAGGCAAAACTCAATATCTTTTTCGATGCCCAGTTTTTTGAGGCGTTCGCTGTGCGACGTTTTTTTGAGGTATTCATTAATATCACCTTTACCTAATTGAAACAGATCATTGGCTGCAATGGCGGCATCGTCAAGTTCAAAACCTTCGGTTTTTAGCTGCTCAATAACAGCACCGGCAAAAAGGGTATCTTCCAGGTTAAAGTTATTTTTCCAGCCAGAGCATACCAGCAATACATTTTCATGCTGGCTTTTTAGCCAGTTACTTAAAGCTGTAAGATTTAAAAACGAACCTATAACAATACGTTTGGCACTGCGTGATAAATGCAGCGCGTGTGTGCCATTTGTAGTAGTAAGCACTATGGTTTTACCCGCCACTTTTTCGGCAGTGTATGAAAATGGCGAGTTGCCAAAATCAAACCCTTCCACTACTTTTCCGTCGCGCTCTGCTGCCAGCAAGTAATCCAGCCCTTTCTCTCTATACGCGGCACACTCCTCAACCTGTGATACCGGGATAATAGCCTCAGCACCGTTTTCAATACCATAACATATAGATGATGTTGCCCTGAAAATATCAATAACCACTACAATATATTCGGCTACATTGTATAAAGGCAATAAAGCAGGCGTAAGGCAAACGTGGGCCGCCCGTGCGGTGCTATTTTGAGTTTCGTTAGACATAGTTTTTAATTAATATTGAAGGGCAAACTATTATTTATAGTTTGCCCTTCAGGAGAATAGGGGATCTACGCTTTGTAAAAAGGGGGTTTTACAACCTTAGCTTTTACCTTACTGTCCCTAATGCTGATGAATATTTCTGATCCCTCTTTGGCAAACGCGGTATCCACATAACCAAGGCCGATTGCTTTTTGCAGCGAGTATGATTGTGTTCCGGAAGTTACCTTGCCAATGTTGTTGCCATCGGCATCAACAATAGGGTAATCATGACGGGGAATACCGCGCTCTATCATTTCAAAACCAACCAGTTTGCGGCTTACACCAGCTTGTTTCTGCTGCTGTAAAGCTTCAGAGTTGGTAAACTCTTTATTAAACTTGGTTACCCAGCCTAATCCAGCTTCTAAAGGGGAGGTGGTATCGTCAATGTCGTTACCATACAAGCAAAAACCCATTTCCAATCGTAAAGTATCGCGGGCGCCTAAACCAATTGGCTTAATGCCGAAAGGTTCGCCGGCTTTGAAGATGGCATCCCAAATCTGCTCTGCATATTGGTTTTCAAAGTAGATTTCAAAACCACCCGCACCGGTATATCCTGTAGCCGAGATCAGTACATTATCCACACCTGCAAAAGTACCTTTGTTAAAAGTGTAATACTCCATTGATACCAAATCAACATCTGTAAGGCTTTGAAGGGCTTCGGCAGCCTTGGGGCCCTGAATAGCCAGCAGTGAAGTACGGTCAGATATGTTTTTCATATCAACACCCATGGTGTTGTATTTAGAGATCCAGTCCCAATCCTTATCAATGTTTGAGGCATTAACAACCAGCATATAGGTTTTCTCGTCAATGCGGTAAACCAGCAAGTCGTCAACAATACCGCCATCTTCATTGGGCAGGCAGGAGTATTGCACTTTGCCATCATATAGCTTGGAAGCATCGTTACTGGTAACTTTTTGAATAAGATCGATAGCGCTATCGCCTTTTAAAATAAACTCGCCCATGTGGCTAACATCAAACACGCCAACCGCTTTACGTACGGTTTCATGTTCAGCGTTTATACCCGCGTATTGTACAGGCATGTTGTAACCGGCGAAGGGTACCATTTTGGCGCCGGTTTTAATATGGATATCGGTTAAAGCCGTGTTTTTCATCAGAGTAATTGTTTTATACCTGAGATGTGGCCATCAACTGTTGATCGCCCTTGTTTTGAGCGGTAACAAATGAGGTTTCATCATCAAATTTATTGGCGCAAAAGTAATTATTCTGACCGGAAATTTGAAGGTTATACGAGTTTGGTATAAAACTCTGCCAGGCCGCGGGTAACCACATTTACATCATGTTGCTGCTCAACCAGTTTACGGGCATTTATGCCAATGGTACGGCAATGTTCCTCATCGGTGATGCAGCGTTCAATGGCATTATAAAACTCATCCTGATCGTTTGCGATAATGATATTGGTTCCATTTTCAAAGTTGATGCCCTCGGCACCCAATGATGTGGAGATAATACATTTTTGCATGGCCATACCTTCCACAATTTTTACCCGCATACCACCGCCCGATAGGAGGGGCACTATCATGATAGATTTGCTGTTCACAAACTCAAAGGCATCATCAACCTCGCCCTGGATAAATATCTTACCCATCACCTCGTAATCATCAAACCTTTCGGGGATGTTATGGCCGGCTACGTAAAATTTCACCCGCAGGTCGCCATCGGTAAGGTCTTTATGAAAATTGTCAATAAACCATTCAATGCCCTCGCGGTTGGGCAGCCAATCCAGCGAACCGAGAAAAAACAGGCTCGGAAATTCGGTACGACTAAAGTCGGGATTATATTGGGTAAGATCTATCCCCACCGGGAATATCTCCACCGGGATAGTAGTTCCGTATGATAAAATGGTGCTTTTATCTTCGGCCGTAAAAACGGCTATGGCATCAACCTTGTTTAGTTGCTGCAGCTCATAATCCTTTACCCGCCGGGCCAGTGTGCGCAGGTACCATTTTTTAAACAGGTCGCTTTTTTGCTGCGCCAATCTTTCCCATACCTGGTGTTCAATATTATGCGAGCGGTAAATTACCCTGGCCCTGGAGTGTTTGCGGATAGCTGATAAATAAGGTGTTACGAATAATCCCTCAAACTGAATAACGTCATAGTCTGTTTGCCGCAGTTCGCGTATCAACAGTTTTTCAAATTCCGGATCATAATAGCGGTCAACATCGTTTGATTTTTTTCCGATCAGGTTTCTTAAACCATCAAGCAAGGAAACGCTAATATCGATATTGTACGATGTATAGTTTATTTTGCTTAGTAATTCGTCGGTTATTTCCTGCGGATTACCATTGTATTTTTTGATATTGAGAGCTACCAGCGATACCTCATGCCCAAGCGTAACCAGACCCTTTATGGTGTTGCATACCACAATAGCATAGCCCCCGTTTTGCGGAAACGGAACTCGATGGGTTAAAATAAGGATCTTCAAATGGTTACTTGGTTTGCTGTAAAAATACCAACCTGCAAGTGCTAATCAAAGTATCTTTAAAAAATACTTAACTGAGGGTCGGTCACCCTGAAAGTTTTACGGTGATAGGGTGTATAGCCTATTTTCATTACCGTTTCACGGTGTTTGATGGTTGGATAGCCCTTGTTACTGTGCCAGTCATACTCCGGATGCTCAGCAGCTATCTGGAGCATATAATCGTCGCGATAGGTTTTAGCCAGTATGGATGCCGCGGCAATACTGAAATATTTACCATCACCCTTGATGATACACTCGTGCGGTATGTTAGGGTACTTTTTAAAGCGGTTGCCATCAATAATTAAAAACTGCGGAACCATGCTTAGTTTTTCAATGGCCCGGTGCATGGCCAAAAACGAAGCATTTAAGATATTGATCTCATCTATCTCAAAATTATCAACAGATGCAACAGCATAAGCAATGGCCTTTTGTTCTATCTCCACACGCAGCTGATACCTGATATCTTCGGAAATCTGTTTAGAATCGTTAAGCAAATGGTGGTCAAAATCATACGGAAGTATCACAGCGGCCGCAAATACCGGCCCGGCAAGGCAGCCGCGCCCGGCCTCGTCACATCCTGCTTCAATAAACTCGTGCTGGTACCTCGCTGCTAACATGAGGGCAAATATAAAAAATGTTGGCTGTTGTTGGTATTAGGTAACGAGTATCAGGTATCAAGATTTTTAAGCGTAAGCTGATCCTGTCTTGCCAGCAACATTGCCGAATAGAACCGTCATCCTGAACTTGTTTCAGGATCCCATATGCTGAGTTAAACGTCATACGCCCAATCTGTCCTGTGGGATGCCGAAATAAATTCGGCATGACGATATTAATAGGCTTTGCATTTCTATTTAACATAATCCCACTCACCACTCACCACTCACCACTCACCACTCACCACTCACCACTCACCACTCACCACTCACCACTCACCACTCACCACTCTAAAATATCCTTAAAGTAAGCAAGGTAATATCATCAATTGGTTTGCTTTTGAAGGCGTGGTTCAGGTGGTTTAAAAGTGAATCGTTCAAATCATCTGGCGATAGATGTCCTTTGTCTTTCACAAAATTGATCAGCTTATCCTCATTCCATACCCTGGAACTGGTTGATTCAAAATCCATTAAGCCATCGGTATAATTAAAGATAAGGCTGCCGGGCTCCATATCAATCTCTCCTTCATTTAAAAACGGCAGATCCTCAAAAACACCGATCATGGTGGTTCCTAATTTAAGAGGTGAAACTTCGCCTTTGGCATATAAAACCGGTGGATTGTGCCCGGCGTTAACATAATTTAGCTTACGTGTTTTTTCATCATAACGGGCCAGGAACAGGGTTATAAATCGTTCGCCTTTAGTATTGCTCAGTACTATTTTATTAAGACGTTCAACGATATTGGTGAGGTTGTTCTCTACCGCAGCCCAGGCATGCAAACTGGCCTGAAAGTTGGCCATCAGTAGTGCAGCCGATATTCCCTTGCCCGATACATCTGCAATACACCACAAAAATTCGCTTTCATTAAGCCTGATAAAGTCAAAATAATCGCCGCCGATGTTTTGATGCGGCAGGTATTTGGCACCTATCTCCACGCTGTGGTCTTTATGCATCCGCAGCGGTATCAGCATGTTCTGTACCTCAACGGCCAGTTCCATTTCGCGCTGAAAACGTTCTGATTGCAGGCGCTCTCGAAAAAGTTTCTTGTTCTCCAACGCCACAATGATCACATTCATCAGTGTTTGTATGAAGTTCAGATCGTTGTTAAGCATCTCACCAGAGGTATTGAAATCGCCGATGAGGGCATACGCCAGGGCCTTGCTTTTATGGTATATAGGTATAAAGTAATTGAATTTTTTAAGTAGTGGATCGGGGTGATCGGCTATGGAAATGGGTGATTTAATTTTACTTAATTTGCTGCAGGCCTTATTTAATAATACCGCCGACTCCATTTCGCCGCCGTACCTGGAGATACAAACAAATTTATTTTCCTTTTCAATCAAAAACCGGAGCTTACCCACCTGCAGGTAACTTTGTAATATTACCTCAAGCATTTGTATCAATATAGGGGTAGCCGTATTCTTATTAATGGCGCGGGTAATCTCCAGAAGGGAGTTAAGTTCTGACTGTCTTTTGAGTAACAGCCTGATTAATTCGTCCTCGCCAGAACTATCGTCTATATATTGCATTTGTTATTAGTGGGTCTGACTAAAATAAAAAAATATTTTTAAATGCGGGCACTTTGTGATTTAATATCGAAGGCATCGCGCAGACCAACGGTAACCAGGTTAAAAGCATACACCAGCAACATAATGGCCACGCCCGGAATTATAGCAAGATACGCCGAATTCATAACAATATAACCATAATGTTCTTTAATCATTCCGCCCCAGGTTGGCATTGGTGGCTGCGCCCCAAAACCCAGAAAGCTAAGCCCCGCTTCCAGCAAAATAGCCGACGCGAAATTGGAAGATGCCAATACCAGTATTGGTCCGGTAATATTAGGTAAAATATGCCTGGTAATGATGCGGGTATTATTAAAACCTAAAGCCCCGGCAGCTTCAATATATTCAACCCGCTTCAGGCCCATTACCTGCCCGCGTACCATTCGTGCCACCTCAACCCACATAGATAAACCTACGGCTATAAATATTTGCCATAAACCCTTACCTAATGCAAATGATATGGCAATAACCAGCAATAATGCCGGTAAGCTCCACAATATATTCATGAGCCAGCTGAGGCAATTATCTATCCAGCCATCAAAATAACCGGCAATAGCACCTATAGTTATCCCCAAAAGCATACTGATGATAACCGACATAAGGCCAACCGCCAGTGATATACGGGTGCCCAGCAGTAAGCGGCTCAACATATCGCGCCCATAAATATCTGTACCCAGCCAAAAGGTTCTGTTGGTGATCTGTTCGGTAATGATTTTGTCTGTAAATCGTTTATATAATGCCTCGTTTTTAATAAAAACACCCGGTTTTAGAGAAATGGTATCGTGGTTATATAAAGGCTTAGTTCCCCGCACCACTTCAAAAATATTATAGGCCTTTATTTCGGGCTTGTCCTCATCGCCAATGTATTCGCTTACATAAATAGAGTCCTGTGCAAAGTGGTAGCCGGTTATAGGAACGTCACGGTAAAAACCTGGCTGGCCAAAAAGCATGCGTGTAAAAAAGCCTACGGTATCAACAGGTTCACTTTTCCTAATGCGCAACATCATAAATGAGCTGCCCGGCTTTTTGATACTTAACTGTATAGTCATGTTATTGGCGTGCGGGGATTGGTCGGGCATTATTAAATAGCCCAATATAGCCGCCAATAGGGTGAGCGTAATAAAAACAAGACCGGCGATAGCAATTTTATTGCGTTTAAACGCCTGCCAGGTGCGTTTTGAAGGAGTAAGATCTGTCAATAGTAATTTTTGCGTCGAGGCTAAATATCGCTCAAATACACACAATTAGCAAGCGTGCAGGCTAATATTTGCAATCGATGGCTATTTTACTACCCTGCCTTTCCATAAATACTTATGATTATTGCCCATAAGGCCAATGATCACAAAATATACAATGTGCAGCGGTATCAGCAAAACAAGCAAACTCACCAGGTAGCTCCGTTTAAAGAACGAAGTTATAGGCAGCAGATAAACCACCTCAAACAGGTATTTTAATAATATCTGTACCAGGAAAAGTTTAAAAAAGTAAAAATTGTAGAAACCCAGACCCGCGTTTAACAGCAATGAGATATTGAACAGCCAGATGCATATACCAAAGGCCACCACTTTTTTGTCCTTGTACTTGGTTGATTTGGATGCCCAGCGGCGCCTTTGCTGCATAAACTCGCGAAGGGTATGTTTGGCGTGTGTATAAACAACGGCCTCTGTTTGTTTCAGGAAACCTATTTTACCGGGATAACGTTCGGCAACTTTTTGAAGCAGTAATTCATCATCGCCCGATGCCAGTTCATCAATACCTTTAAAGCCGCCCACCTCGTAAAATACATCCTTACGGTAAGCAAAATTTGCTCCGTTGCAGGTTGATGCCCTGCCGTTGCCGATAAATGCCGCGCCTATACCAATCAGGTAGCCAAACTCCAGAGTTTGCATCAGCTCAAATAAGGATCGCTCTTCAAAATAAGTTACCGGCGATGATATCATCACCAGGTTTTGGGTTTCATAATAACCTACTATGGATGACAGCCAATTGGGTCCCATGCGGCAGTCGGCATCAGTAGCCACCATCAACTCTCCGGTTGATAGCTTGATAGCCTCAGAAATAGCCTTCTTTTTGTAAGAATTAAGCGGTTCTGCCTCGTTAAGCTTTAATAACGTTACCCCGCGATTGGCATAGCTGCTGATGATAGCAGCTGTATTATCTGTTGAATGATCGTCAACAATAATTATTTCTAACAGGTGTTTGGGATAATTTTGGGCCAGCACATCTTCAATGGTCAGGCTTATTCTTTCTTCCTCGTTTCGGGCCGCTATCAATACGGTAACTTTGGTTTGAAAGGGGACAGCACGGGGTGTGGTAACTTTTATTTTACCCCATCCACGAATCAAATAAATTACCAACAGCAGGTAAATGCCGGTTAAAAAAAGCGAAACAAAACTATGCAGTGCGATCAAAGAATTTGAGTTTAAAAACGAATAAAGATCCTAAAATAGCCGGAATAATTAAATTTATGAGCCATATTGACGATACACCGGCAATAACGGCTATTTTTTGATCGGTTACAAATGCGAATAAATGTGATGCCGTAAAGCTGCGGACACCTACATCAAGCAGATCAAGCGAGGGCACTGCCGAGGTAACAAAGAAGTACACAAACAGCATCATCACCATCGGGAAAAACGCGAACTGGGGGATAAGCAGATGAAACACAAAGCAGTACTGAATGGTAAATGTAACGTAACGAGCCATACTGTAACCCAACACATTCAGGAGCTCGCGCTTTTTATAGCGCCCCATGATCTCAAAAAACTTATGATATTTTTTCAGAAAACCTATCCTGTCAAGCAGGTTTACTATCCATTTTATATTAAAGAAAAAAATCAGCAATATGCCCATGGTTAAAACCGATACCAGTATAATAAGACAAAACAGCCACGTACTTACCGGTATATAATTATAAAAGAGCCATACAATAGCTATGAGGCCCAATAAGTTGGTCATGATGATTTGCCCGAAAGCCCCAACAGCCATGGCAAAAACCCCATGAATGCGCTTGCGATTAGGCAAAAACATTACCCGCCCGCCATATTCACCAACACGGTTAGGGGTAGAAATAGCCCAGGTAAGTCCGCAAAAAACGGCTTCTACAGCTTCCCACAAGGTAATGTTAACGAGGGTTTTGGTAAGATAACGCCACTTAAAGGCTTCGAGCAGCCAGTTTACCACCATCAGTAAAACCACAATACCCATGGTTACTAATACGTGTGTGCTGTTTATTTGAGCAGTAAGTGCTTCAAACTGTTTCAGATCATTGTTCTTTTTGTAAAACTGGTGGTATATATACCAGCCCGCCATGACCAATACAGCGGCTTTCAATGAAACAGAGATTATTTTTTTAGTAGAAGTGGTCAAAAAGAAAAATTTATGCAATGTTACAAAAAAACCGGGCAAGCGTTAACTTGCCCGGTATAACATAACATTAATATGATTTGTTTATTTTAAACGTGCCTTCAAAAAAGTGATGGTATTGGCATAAGCATCCTTAGTGGCATTGCTGTCATATATAGGATTGCTTGGATTTGCAAAGCCATGATCGGCATCATATTGGTGCAGGTAAACCTTTTTACCGGCCTTTTTCATATCGTCATCAAATTTGGCAACTACCTTAGGGTTTATCCACTGATCCTTATTAGCAAAATTTCCCAGCACATCGGCATTCAATGTTTTCAGCTTGTTAACATCCTGCTCAGGCATACCATAATACACTACGCACGCAGCCGCTTGTTTGCCTGCCAGTAAGCTGGCCTGCAGGCTCCAGCCTCCACCAAAGCACCAGCCCAGGGTGGCTATATGCGCGTTTTTACCTGCATAGGCTATAGCTCCGTTAATGATTGCCTTTGCGCGGTTGTCATTTACAGCCTGCATAAATTTACCGGCATCTTCACGGGTGGTAGCTACCTTGCCATCATAAAGGTCAACATCTATAATGTTTACGTTACCGAGGTCGTTATATATTTTTTCCGATTCGCGCTTTACAAAATCATTCAAACCCCACCATTCGTGGATAACCAGGATGTAGTTATTGGTTGCCTTTTTCGCTTTCAGGAAATAAGCAGCCGATTCTTTACCATCTGCCGTTTTATAGTTGATGGTTGTACCAATAGCACTCTGGAAATGAACAGGCAACGGCGTTTTATGCTCCATTTGAAATTTAGGATTGGAGGCCAACATGGCAAATTGTCTGGTAGCTGAGGGCTTGCTGCAGCACACCACTCTTTTTTGCCCAAAGGCAAAAACTCCCGCACAGATAAATAGGGTAAACAAGATAAGTTTTTTCATTGGGATTGATTTTTATTGTTGAATTATAGGTACGCTATCATTACGATGATACTACGATTTGCGTTGCTGATAGGGCAAAATAAACATATCAAGTTAGGCATTTTTGGTAAAAGCATCGATGATTATTTTTAACTTATTAAATAATACCGCATGGAAACTACAATAGTATTTTATGCGTTGATGTATAAACCAACACTTGTCAGCAGCGGCTAATCTTAGTATTAATTAATATCAGAAGTTTAGTTTTAAGCACCTCTTACAATCATGTTATGAATTTTGATATAGACAGGCAAACGCTAAATGATTTGGCCATATTTCATAACAACAATTCCCGCCAGTCAATATATAGTCTTTTTAGCAACACAAGCACTATTGGCGGTAGTGAAGTATTGCAAGAAATGT
Organism: Mucilaginibacter aquaedulcis; assembly: GCF_030409325.1. Taxonomy (GTDB): domain Bacteria; phylum Bacteroidota; class Bacteroidia; order Sphingobacteriales; family Sphingobacteriaceae; genus Mucilaginibacter; species Mucilaginibacter aquaedulcis. The sequence goes on along the minus strand of NZ_JAUFPR010000004.1, from coordinate 647,846 downwards.
TTAATAAGCCCCTCACTAATCCTACTCACATAAAGGAAAGGCTTGAAGTATTTTCATACATTGAGGCACATCATATTAAACTCAGCTTAAATAGAAATGATTATGATTTCGTAGAGTTTTATCTTAATAAACGTTATCATGCTAAGCCATTTTCCGGTATAACCCGCTTTTTAGAGAAAATCATCAATACATTTTACAATAGTAATGATCATTATGTAATTAAAACCGGTGTGGAAAGTACATTATCAATACTTGATAGCCTGATAAACTTTGCTGAGGCATTACGGGGGAATGTGCCAAAAAAGATACAGGATTTTCGATCAACAATTTTAAACACCTTTTATCCTGATGAGATTAAATGGCTAAAACAACTGATAAGGAAACCTCGTAGAAGCGCCTTGGATGTAGCCAAAGCAGACCATCTTTTCAGACAGCTTGCTTATGAGCGAATGAAGGCTTTATTAAACGTTGCCTATCAGTTAGATGTTTATCAATCGGTTAGTCAAAGCGGTAAAGCCCTTGGTTTCACACTTCCGGTAATTGATGAAAGTATTGAAAGGGAATTAAATATCAAGGGTTTATTCCACCCATTTATTGTCAATGCTAAAAGTAATGACGTAAAATTTAGCACAGGTAAAAATGTATGTTTTGTTACCGGTACTAATATGGCGGGAAAATCATCTTTGCTTAAATCAATTGGCATTGCAATTTATTTATCTCAAATAGGCTTTCCGGTGCCAGCTAAAAGTATGGCGACTTCTACATTTAAAGGTTTGATTACAACGATAAATCTGGCCGACGATGTAGAACAGGGACATAGCCATTTTTATAAAGAAGTACTACGTGTTAAACATGTAGCTGAAAAATTAAATCAGTCAAAAGATCTTTTCGTGATTTTTGATGAATTGTTCAGGGGAACAAATGTCAAGGATGCGTATGATGCCTCTCTCGCCATAATCGATGCATTTGCCAAAGTAAGAAACTGTTTTTTTGTAGTTTCTACTCACATTGTTGAGGTTGCTCACGAATTATCATCTATTGAAAACATCAATTTCAGATATATGGAAACTATTTTTGAAGAAACCAATCCTATAAATAGTTATAAACTTAAGAAGGGTATTACAGAGGAACGATTAGGGATGTGGATCGTGAAAAATGAAGGAATCTTGGAAATTATAAATGGTGCTTTAAAATCTTAGTGTTTTGCAGAGATTCTCTCATGAAGTACTTGGTTGTACCCTAACCCAATATTTTGAATTGCATTACGGTATTAAATAGTACTTTTTTGATAAAGCAAGCTCAAGCAGGTAAAGTACCCGCAAAATGCAAATGACCTGTAAACCGATAAAAGGGGATTTATTATCTTAAAAGAAAACACCGGGGGAAACATCCTCCGGTGTTTTCTTTTAATTTATAATTTACCAGCGACCACCACCGCCGCCGCCTCTGTTATCTTTTGAGTAGCCACCGCCACCACCACGGTTGCCGCCGCCATAGCCGCCACCGCCGCCACGGTTGCCGCCATAACCACCACCGCCGCTTCTGCGATCGCTTGGTTTTTTCTCTTCTGCCTGGCTTACTGCAATTGACCTGCCTTTAACTTCAGAGCCGTTTAAGCCGGTAATAGCAGTTTGAGCAGCCTCATCATCAGGCATTTCAACAAATCCGAAACCTTTGCTTCTTCCAGATTCTCTGTCAATAATTAATTTTACGGTGCTTACTTCACCATACGCTTCAAAAAGCTCTTTTAAATCGGCTTCCTCTAATGAAAAAGGAAGGCTTCCTACAAATATGTTCATCAATCTTTAATTTATAATGAGCAAGATCATTTTGCTTGCCATCTTTTGTTAACATCAAATATAGTAATAGATATTTGATGATTACTGCAAGAATTTGTGAATGAACATTTTTATTTTTTTTTACCAGTTAAAATAACGGTTAATTAAAACAAAATATTGGCCTATGATGCTATTTTGGCTGGTCTAAAAATCAGAGAATATTATGCCAGACATCATTAAATTACTGATTGAATAAGGTATTGCTTGCCGTTAAGCATAAAACTTTCGCCCGCAGTTTTACCCGCCAGCAATAAACCCACAGGCGAAGCCGGTGAAACAGCGAAATAGGTTTTGCCATCAACCGATAAGCTACCCGCGCTTATAGCCAGGTAAAAATTACCGTTACTGGTGATAATTACACTTCCTGTTTCGGCTTTGGCAGCGGAACTGCTTGTACTGATCCGGTTCAGGGCAACCAATAATTTATTAGCTTCATTTAACTGGGCCAAATTGCGGTTGGTTTCCTGCTGCATCATGGCGCGGCCCGTTTCGTACTTATCGCCGGCGCTGCTTTTGGTATCTTCGTTTGATGCTTTTTGTGCCTCCTGGATACCCAGCTCAGCGGCGTCCATACTTTTGCGCACGTAGCTTATACACAGGTCATATAATTTTTTCTTCAGATCGCTCATTTACAGGTATCAGATTATATCAAACAGAAGATCAAAGCCATCCAAAACGAGGAGGCTCATCAATTAAAAAGCAACAAAGTAAAACAAATTATTAAGATTGAGAGCAAGCAAATATGGCTTAAAATAAAAGCCCCCTTGCACTCGCTGCTTGGGGGCTTTAAACCTAAACCTTATCACTATTTGCAGGTGTGAACCTACAAAGTAGATAAACGTATCAAATTGCCGAATTGGTATATTGGGGTATGGGTAATTGACAAAAAAATGATAATCGCATATCACAAAAACAAACAAGTATCTGATAATCAATTATTTAATATTTACTTAAAAGAAAATTTTTTATTTAAATTATTTTCAACCAGTATATAAAAAACACAAAAGGCCTGCAGATAAATCTGCAGGCCTTTTAAAATTATTAAAATTGGTGCCTATGAAAAACTTACGTTTTCCATACCGTATTGTTTCAACACATCGGCTGGTACACCTACCCATTTGTTTGGAGCGTTACCGGCATAGCCAACATCTTTAACACCCATTTCGCTGGTGAAAAAGCCCGATGCGGTTAAATCGCGCATGCGGTTAAAAAAGGCAACACCCTGAGCCATATCCGGGGTAGCTTTTTTAGGATAAGCTATCAGGTCAACCATTTGTATTTGCTCAGCTTTTGAGCAATCGGTAAATGTTTTACCAAAGCGATTTAAGCATTGCAGATCAAGCCAGCGCAGGCCACCCCTCATTGGGGTTTGGTGCTCTGGAATATCCTTTACAATAAACTCAATAAAATCGGGCACTTTAGCATCAGATGCACTGCCAGATTTTTCGTCTTTAGGGATAATAATATCACCCAAAACGGTTATTGTGGCCATTTCTGCAGCGGTAAAAAACTTATCTGCATTTAGCTTTTTATCACGCTCAACTTCAAAAGGCTGGCGGCCGGGAGGCACTTCGCCTGATGCCGGTACTGCTTCTTCTGCTGTTTTTTTAGTTTCGGTTTTACAGGCTTCCAGTAATAATCCTGCCGAAAGTGTGCCTAAGCCTAAGGCTTTAAGGGAGTCACGTCTGTTCATAATAAATTGTTATGGATGGGCTTGTTAAACGTTTAATTTTTTTCTTTCCTGTAATATGTATTCCGCGGTACGCATAGACATGGCCAATATAGTCCAGGTAGCGTTTTTATCACCTTGCTGTACAAACGGCGCGGCATCAACCACGAATAAGTTTTTACAATCATGAGCCTGGCACCATTTATTCAGGGCCGATTTTTTAGGATCGTTACCCATGCGGATAGTACCTACTTCGTGAATGATCTTACCTGGAGCCTCTAAACCGTAGTTGGTTTCTGGGCCTGCCGGCGGACCGTAAATTGCGCCCATATTGTGCATAATTTCCTGGAAGGTTTCCTGCATGTGCTTAGCCTGCTTAATTTCGTCAGGAGCCCATTTGTAGTGGAAACGCAATACCGGAATACCATATTTATCAACTACGTTAGGGTCTATTTCGCAATAGTTATCCCAACGGGCAATAGCAGTACCACGACCAGCCATACCTATCTGGGTACCATAAAAACGACGGTAATCGTCTTTTAATGATGCGCCGTAACCTCCGGCCTCTTTTGTTTTGCCATTACGATCAGGTACCATACCATTCATATTCTGAATGCCGTGGCCAAAACCGTATGATGGCATATGTAAACCGCCGCCGTACTCGATGTGGTAACCGCGAGGGAAATCAAGTTTTTTGTTATCCAACCACCATGGTGAGTAGATGTGCACACTGCCCGCACCGTCTTCGTTATAACGTTTACGATCCATCAGTTGCGGTAAAAAGCCACCCGCGCTTGATCCGGTTGAATCATGCAGATAACGGCCAACTACACCGCTGCTGTTAGCCAAACCTCCCGGATGCTCTGCCGAACGTGAGTTAAGCAGGATACGGGCCGATTCGCCGGCGCTTGCACCAAGTATAACCGTTTTGGCATTTACCTGGTATTCCTGCATATCCTCTTTATTAACGTATGATACACCGGTAGCTAAACCTTCTTTATTGGTGATTACCTCGCGTACCATAGCATTGGTAATTACCTTTAAATTGCCTGTTTTAAGGGCCGGTATTACCAAACATGATGATGCCGAGAAATCGCCGTAAATTTTACAGCTACGGCCGCACTGACCGCAAAAGAAACATGCGCCACGGTCTTTATTACCCGGAAGCGCTTCGGTTAATACCGCTCCACGACCAGGGATAATCTTAACACCTGCTTTTTTAGCGCCCTGAACTATAAATAATTCATTCAGCCTTGGCTTAGGAGGAGGGAGGAAGATACCATCAGGTTCGTTTTCCAATCCTTCTTTGGTACCGTACACACCTATAAGCTTGTCAACCTTATCGTAATATGGTTTAACATCATCATAGGTTATTGGCCAGCTGTCGGTAAGGCCATCTTTAGGTTGAAAATCAATTGGACCCATACGTAAAGAGATACGGCCCCAGTGATTGGTACGGCCGCCCAGCATACGTGAACGGAACCATGAAAATTCGGTATTATCTTTGGTAGTGTAGGGCTCGCCGTCAATTTCCCAGCCGCCAAAGGCAGCATCAAAATCACCGAAAGGGCGGGTAGTACCTGCACCGCGGCGAGGCGACTCCCATGGCCATTTTAACTGCTGCGAATCTTTAGCAGGGTCAAAATACGCGCCTGCCTCCAGCATTAATACTTTTACACCGGCGTTGGCTAAAACATAGCCTGCCATACCGCCACCGGCACCAGAACCAACAATTACCACATCGTAAGTAGTTGTTGATTTTTTGATTTGTAGATCGCTCATATAATGTCAAGTGTATCTTCTGTTTTTAGCAGAAGAAAATGCATGCTAACACATGCATCTGCGTTAAGTTGGTTTGTGGGCATAAATATATTAAACGCCGGGCGTTAAACACATTTATGTTGTTAATTTATAATTGTTTTATATAAATGTTACGAAAGGCAACCTCGTGGTTATGATCCTGCAGGGCAATGTGTCCTTTTGGATATTTGGCAAAATCTGCCCAGTCTTTAAACTTGCTGTTGGCCACCAATTGTTTCCACTCCTCACCGCCAATCTGGATCTCAACTATTTTGGTACCGTTTAACCAAAAGGTAAGGTGACCATCTTTTTTGCGCAGCACAACAGCGTTCCACTCGCCGGCAGGCTTAGCTACATCTGCCGATGGAGCTTTCAAATCATATAATGAACCGGCAAGGTGAGTGGCTTTTTTATTATCAGATGCTTTTTGATTATCAAGCACCTGCATTTCAACACCGGTTAAATAGGTATCGCTAAACTTAGGATCTTCGTGCACACCAAAAATAATTCCGCTGTTGCCGGTTTCAGAGATTTTCCAATCCAGTTTCAGTTCATAATTTTCGTACTCGTCATTGGTAACCAGATCGCCCTGACCTTCGGCATTAGGATCAAGCTGCAGGGTGCCATCAACGGCTTTCCATGCGGTAACGTTGGTTTTTAAGTAGGTGTGCCAGCCTGTAGTGGTTTTACCATCAAATAATGGCTTGTATCCCTTGGTTTGTGCAAGCGCACCAAAGTGCAGCACAGGAATAGCCATAAGGCCTAAAAAGATCTTCTTCATTTAAAGTTTTAGAATTAATTAAGATATATCATTAGCTCGGGCTAATATATTGGCTTTTTTTCAATGCTAAAACGATTCTTTTAAAAATAAATTGCCGTAGCTATGCCCGACAATGTAAAAATGTGGTTATATAAAAATCAGGTGCCATTAGGGCTTAGTGCTGATGAAAACTAAACGCCAGGCTTGATGCCAAACCTATGGTGATGTATCCATAGCTATCCTCAAAAAACTGGTTATAATCATCCTGCCCGCGGTATCCTCCGCCAAACATCAGTGCTGCACTTGGCATAAAAGGGAACTGGTAATAATAACGCAGGCTCACGTTAAGCCGCTTTTTAATATCAGCGGCCGAGTAGTTGTCATACTTATCGGCAATGTAGGTAAAATCAAACCGTACCTGCTGCCAGTTTTTGTAGGTCTTTTTCCCTTTTACCAATGGATCTTCATAGGCTTTGGCAAAATTATACATGCGGCTGCCGTTAACCCTGATAAAACCGTAATGATCTTTTAAGCCTTCAGAAGCACCAAGACCAAACAGCCCGGCATGAACCTCCAGCGCCACATTATCGTAACGGTTAATGATCAGGTCCTTTTTATCTACACGTTTACCTGTATAATAGGTAAGGGTATAAAAGTTGGTAGTAAACTTGCCGCTGTCGCGGTTAAAGCTGCCATCGGGGTTAAGCGAGGGCCCACGCACCCCATTGGAGTGATGTGAATACCCGAACGATAAGAACTTTGGTTTGTAAGTATCATCATTAAGATGGTAAAACACCGTTAGGCCCGGCATAAAACTTGGTGATTTTACGGGAGCTCCTCTTGAATCAAGCAAACGAATCTTCACCCGTGGGGTAAATACCGCGAAAAACCTTGATTTAGGCGTGCTGAATAATATAAAGTTGGGTTGAAGATCGGCAGTGAGCAACGTTTTTACCTTGTTAAAGTAGTCATTACCTCCCTCAGATGCCCTGAGGTTTTGTACAAAAATATCATCAAATGCATTATTGATAAGCCGCTTTTTTAACAAGACAGAATCAGCCAGTGAGTCTGATACAAAGTGGTATGACAGATTCAAGATAGTAGCTTTAGCCATCAGCCTACCTGGCAAGGTAAAACCCAGCAGGCAGCAAATCAAGGTCAGGAATTTAATATCGCGAACCGCTTTTTTTATAACGGCCCTCAGGGGTAAAGTAGTCAATTGAGTATGTATTATTTTAACCGATAGTAATTGAATTTTATCATCAATTTACTTAGCAATACATGTTAAAATACTGTTAAGAATTGAGTTGGCAATATTAGATATTATTCTTATTCCGTAAGGCATACACAGTGTCAAGCAAACGTAAAAGCTGTCTGTAATTATTAGTCCTACATAACGCGTGTTAAAACATTAAAATGCTGAATTGTTGCTATTTATAAAAAACTTTGGTTTGCTTTTCAATTCTGTTTTGTTATATTTGTTTAAAGCCAATTCCCCAATTTTAATCTGATTACCATGATAAAAGTTTCAAATATCCTTGCACGCAAGGGTGGCCGCTTAATTACTATTGATGCCGGTTCATCTGTTTTAGACGCTTTAAAATTAATGGCCGAGAAAAATATTGGTTCGGTTGTAGTATTAGAAGATGATGGCGAGTATGTGGGTTTACTAACCGAAAGAGATTATGCCCGCAAGGTTATCCTGAAAGGCAAATCATCACATGAAACACTGGTAAGGGACATTATGAGTACCGGCCTGCCGCGCATACTTCCGGATAACTCCATCGAAACCTGTATGCACATCATGAGCGAAAGCAACATCAGGTATCTGCCCGTTTTTATTGACGACGCGCTGTGTGGTATCATATCCATCAATGACCTTGTTACCGAAACTATATTATCGCAAGCAGAAACCATTGAACAACTAAAAACTTACATCCATTCGTAACATCAGTTAATGCTGATGAAGTGGAAATAAAAAATAATGGATCAAAGATCCAACTTAACGCCTTGTGCTATTAAAAACACAAGGCGTTAACTTTTATAGTCCATTGGTATCCCGAAAATATCATTGAACCACCTCACTGATCTGGATAACAGGCGTAACATTGGTGTACTTCGAAAAATCGGCCCTGATCTCATCTACATGCTGTGGGATAGCGCTTTGATAATCGGAAAGTTTGTCGAAATATAAGTAGCCAATCGCCAGGTAAGGGGCCGGTGCATTTGGCGCGCCGCCGGCTATTCCTTTATCAATTGAGTAAGCTTTCAGGTTAAGGAGTTTAGCCACCATAGGCATATGATTCTTGGTGTAGTAGTCCATATCAAATGTTTTACCCTCGCCGTTCGGGTAAAGAATGGTTACTTTGATCATTCCCTTTTTAATCTGTGAAGCATCTTTTGTTTGGGCTTTCAGGTTACCGAAAGAAAGGCCAAAAAATAAGAGTAGTAGAATAGTCTTTGTTTTCATTTTCATCATGCTTTAAGGTTAAATTAAAGATAGAAAAAAATCATCATTCAAAATTTTAAGAACTTATAATCAATCATTTAATACCGTTAAAGCAATTAGATTAATGCTGGTAAATACCCCACCAGGGCCGCCAGTTTTTAGCATTCAATTGATAACCTCTTAGCTCCGGAGGAGCTTCCTGATGATAGATATACTGATTATAGGAAGCTCCCACGGAGCTCAAATGTGCAAAAATGACTTTGCTATAAACAGTATACCTCTCCGGGGTGCGGGCATGGTTTTAAGCAGGCCAATACTTCTGGCACCTACCATCCTGTTTAATTGCTATTTAAACAACAAATTTTCATACCTTGCATAATTTACTAACAACATATAGTGACGTTTCAGGATTTTAATTTCAACGAACAATTATTTGAAGGCATTCAAAGTATGGGATTTACCACCCCTACGCCTATACAGGAAATGGCCATCCCGGTTATTTTGAACGGGCAGGATCTTATTGCCTGCGCACAAACCGGTACCGGTAAAACCGGCGCATACCTGCTGCCTGTTTTAAACCACATCAGCAGCACCAATAAACACCATACCAGCGCACTTATATTAGCGCCAACCCGTGAGCTTGCCCAGCAAATTGACCAGCAGGTTGAAGGCCTGGCTTATTTTACAGGCGTTAGTTCTATTGCCGTATTCGGCGGCGGCGATGGCATGGCTTATGAACAGCAACGCAGGGGAATACAAAATAATGTGAACATTATTATTGCCACACCCGGCCGCTTAATCGCTCACCTTACATCAGGTGTTTTAAAGCTTAACCATTTAACCCATCTGATATTGGACGAAGCCGACCGCATGCTGGACATGGGTTTCTCCGACGATATTATGAAGATCATCAGCTACCTGCCTAAAACCAGGCAAACGCTGCTGTTTTCGGCAACCATGCCGGGGCGCATCCGTTCGCTGGCTAAGTCGGTACTGAAAGATCCACAGCAGATCAATATCGCTATTTCTCAACCTGCCGTTGGTATCGATCAGCAGATCTACCGCCTGCATGATCAGCAAAAAACACCGTTACTGCAGCTTATCCTGCGCGATTCGGCTTATACCAGCACCATCATCTTCGCTTCCCGCAAGGAAATTGTAAAATCACTGTACAAAGAACTTAAGGCAATCAAGATCAACGCCATGGCCTTTCATTCCGATCTGGAACAAAAGGAACGTGAAGAAATACTGTTGAAATTCAAAAACAAGCAGTTACCGGTAATTATCGGCACCGATGCCTTATCGCGCGGTATTGACGTGGAGGGTATAGACCTCGTGATCAATTATGATGTACCGGGCGACCCCGAAGATTATATTCACCGCATTGGCCGCACCGCCCGCGCTGCAACTACCGGCACCGCCATCACCTTTGTTAACCACCGCGACGAGCGCAAGCTGAAAAATATTGAACAGCTGATAGAAAAACCTATCAGGCTGGTTGGTTTACCTGACGAACTTGCCGCTATACAGCCGCTGCCTGGCCAGCACGATCAAAAATCCGACGCTAAAAGGAAACCCAACAGGCGCTTTAACAAAAAGAAACCTAAAAAGAACATACAGTAATAAAATGAAAAACAACGTAGCCCAAAAGCTGCTTTTACAAGTACTATTAGGCGCCGCATTGGTTGCGCCTGCCGTTAATACTTTTGCACAAGACAAAAAAACTTCGGGTAACCCCGTTGTAGAAGGCTGGTATGCCGATCCTGAAGCTAAAATTTTCAATAACCAGTACTGGTTATATCCAACCTACTCGGCCAAATACAACCAGCAGGTATTTATGGATGCCTTTTCTTCAACCGATCTGGTGCATTGGACAAAACACCCGCACATTATTGATACCACCGGTGTAAAATGGGTAAAGCGCGCCTTATGGGCACCTGCCGTTACTGAAAAAGGTGGCAAATATTATATCTTTTTTGGTGCTAATGATATCCAGAATAATAATGAAAAGGGAGGGATAGGTGTTGCTGTTAGCGATAAGCCCGAAGGCCCTTTTAAAGACCTTTTAGGCAAACCTCTTATTGACCAGATCATTAACAAAGCACAACCTATTGACCAGTTTGTTTATAAAGATGATGACGGCCAGTATTATATGATATATGGCGGATGGGGTCAGTGCAACATCGCGAAGTTAAAAGATGATTTTACAGGTCTTATACCATTCAAAGACGGCGAAACTTATAAAAAGATAACTCCTGAAGGCTATGTAGAAGGCCCTGTAATGTTTAAACGCAAAGGGAAATATTACTTTATGTGGAGCGAAGGCGGCTGGACAGGTCCCGATTACCGTGTGGCTTATGCCGTTGGCGATTCGCCTTTTGGCCCCTTTAAACGTATTGCTACCATCCTTAAGCAGGATGCAAGTATAGCAACCGGGGCAGGCCACCACTCGGTGATCAACGTTCCCGGAACTGATGAATGGTATATTGTTTACCATCGCCGCCCGCTAACAGAAACCGATGCCAACCACCGCGTGATGTGTATTGATAAAATGTACTTTGATGCTGATGGTAACATTCAACCTGTGAAGATCACCAATGAAGGGGTGACTGCCAGAAAATTGAAATAGCGAGGAAAACTCACCACTTTTTAAACATAAAAGCTGTCATTTCGACGAGGAACGAGGAGAAATCTTATATAAAACAAGCAGTAAATCTGTTGGCATATGTATAAGATTTCTCTTTCGCACCCAGCTCTGGCCTGCCTATGCTCTATCGAAATGACAAAAGATTGTACGGTTGATTTTTCTGAATAATAAATATTGTAAACAGGACGTCATGCCGAATTTATTTCGGCATCCCACTGCTCAGGTCACCTTTTTACTACAAGAACCTCTATCTGTGAGATCCTGAAACAAGTTCAGGATGACGGAATTGCTTTCTTTACTTTGGGCTCCTATCTATCTTTTGGTTTACCCAAACAAGTCGCTGCTTAAATACCTGTCGCCGCGGTCGCAGCAAATGAAAACGATCACACCTTCGGTAAGCTCCCCTGCCAGTTTTATAGCTGCAGATAGTGCTCCTCCGCTGCTCATCCCGGCAAAAATGCCTTCGGTTTTGGCCATATCCCGGGCCATTTGTGTGGCATCAGCTTCAGATATATCCATTACCCTGTCAACCCGGGTGGCATCAAATATCTTTGGCAAATAGGGTTCGGGCCAGCGGCGTATACCTGGTATTGATGAGCCTTCGGTTGGCTGGCAGCCCACTATCTGAATATCCTTATCCTGATCTTTTAAATATCGAGAACAACCCATAATAGTACCGGTAGTACCCATGGCGCTTACAAAATGAGTTATTTTTCCCTCGGTATCACGCCATATTTCGGGGCCGGTTGTTTTTACGTGGGCCATATAGTTATCCGGGTTGGCAAATTGGTTCAGCAAAAAGTAACCTGCTGTAGCACCTTTCTCTTCGGCATAGTCGCGGGCTGCTTCCATGCTCTCCATTAAGGTCACTTTAGCCCCATAGGCTTCCATGGTAAGTGTACGCTCACGGGTAGAGCTTGATGGCATAATGAGTTCAATCTCCAGATCAAACAGGCGTGCTATCATGGCCAAGGCTATGCCGGTATTACCGCTGGTAGCCTCAATCAATTTAGTGCCTGGTTTTATTTCTCCGCGTTCAATAGCGCTGCGGATCATATTGAGCGAGGCTCGGTCTTTTACGCTGCCACCGGGGTTATTTCCCTCCAGTTTGGCGTATATTTTAACGTTAGGGTTGGGGTTCAGTTTCTTGATCTCAACCAGTGGCGTATTACCAATTATATCAATTATACCAGCCATAATATATTGCTTTTATATGTAGATGTATGCTTATTTCTTATCACCAAATATACGCCGGCTCAGGCTTTTAAGTATCCGGTGACTTGGTGTGTGATACACCCTTGAATTTGGCGGCAGGCTTTTGGTAAGCCAAACGTTGCCCCCAATAATACTGTTGTGCCCAATAATGGTTTCGCCGCCGAGTATGGTAGCGCCCGAGTAGATCACCACATTATCTTCAACCGTTGGATGGCGTTTGGTATTGGCCATGCTCTTATCAACACTTAAGGCACCTAAGGTTACGCCCTGGTATAATTTTACATGATTGCCAATTTTACAGCTCTCGCCAATAACTATTCCTGTGCCGTGATCTATATAAAAATACTCACCAATTTCCGCGGCAGGGTGTATGTCAATACCTGTTTTGGAGTGGGCATATTCTGTCAGTATCCGGGGTATCAGGGGCACATCTTCCTTATATAAACTATGCGCCAGGCGATAAAGCGATATGGCATAAAAACCGGGGTAGGTGCGTACCACTTCAAACTCGCTGCGTGCAGCAGGGTCGCCGTTAAATATGGCCTGTATATCGGTATTCAATACCTCGTACAGCTGCGGCAGCTGTTCAAAAAAGTAGCTTGCCCGTTTCTTGTTATCGTGATTAATGCAGGCTTTGGTAACCTCCATTATATGGCAAAGCTCTTTTTCCAGCAATGCAAACTCTGCCTTCAGGTCATCCACATTTCCAAATACCTTTCCAGTTTGTTCGGGATACAGCAAATGAATAACCTGGAGAGCCCATTTGGTGATCTCCTTATTAGATGGCACAGCCTCAAGCCTTTGCTGCTTGTTAAAAATTTGCTGATAAAACTCCTGACTCATGTTTTACTTTTGGTTGCCAAGGGTGGCAACTGTTTTACAATTGCAAGTTTATATAAAAGAATGTGTTTTATATGTAAAAACAACTACTTAATTGATAGATAACCTAAGCGCTGTATGATATTGCGGTTTAAGGTTTACTTGTTATCTTTAGCATATTAACCTTCAATAAATGAAAAGACGATCATTTGTAAAGGCATCCGTTTTAACAGGTGCCGCGGCAAGTATATTACCCCTAAGCAGTATGGCAACATCAGCTAAAGACACCGGCACCCAATTTTACGAACTGCGTACTTACATTTTAAAAAACGAATCGCAGCAAAAACTGGTTGAAGACTATTTTCAAAACGCGGCCATACCTGCGTTAAACAAACTGGGTAGCAAAAATATTGGCGTGTTTACCGAGCTTAAGCCCGATGGCCAAACCAAAATTTACGCGCTGATACCCTTTAACAGCCTTGCCGATTTTTTAACCGTGCAAGAAAAGCTTGATAAAGACCCCGTTTACCAGGAAAAAGGAGCTGCTTACTTAACAGCACCCGCCATTGAACCAGCGTATGAGCGCATTGAAAGCTCCTTATTGAAAGCCTTTGCGCATATGCCTAAAATGCAGATACCCAAGCAAAGCCCACGGATATTTGAGCTGCGCCGTTATGAGCATGCTACCGAAAGTGCTGGCAAAAAGAAGCTGGAAATGTTTAATGATGCCGGCGAGATAGATGTTTTTAAACGCCTTGGATTTAACCCTGTATTTTTTGGCGAAACCATTATTGGTGATCACCGGCCAAACCTCATTTATATGATCACTTTTGATGATCTGGATGCTAAGGCTGCCCACTGGAAAGCTTTTGGCAGCGATCCGGAGTGGAAAAAGATAAGCAGCGTTCCTGATTACTCAGATGCCAAGCTGGTTACACACATTACATCAACATTGTTACAGCCGCTCACTGCATCACAGATTTAAACCATTCAATTAAAATTACGTCATTTGCTTTGGTGTTCATATTACACTATATTTACGTAAACCAATATTAAAAGTAAACCAATGACTACCAGACGTTCATTTCTCAAAACTTCGGCATTGCTTTCGGCCGGACTTTTAGCAGCGCCCAACTTATTTGCGTACGACAAAAAGTATATCGGCCTGCAATTATACACTGTTCGCGATGCCATGGCTAAAGACCCAGCCGCAACGCTGGCTAAGGTTGCACAAACAGGTTTTAACTCGGTTGAGGGCGCAACTTACACCGGCTCTGAATTATTTTACGGGATGGATGCCAAGGCATTTAAAGCCCAGCTAAAACAAAGCGGCCTCATTATGCCAAGCGCTCACTATCGCCTGGGCGAAGAGCAGGTGAATGGCGCATCGCAAAAAGGAACTATCCTGAATGATTGGGAAAAAGCCGTGAATGATGCTGCCGAGGTTGGTATCAAATATATGGTTTGCGCCTATTTGTCGCAGCCAGAACGTGGCAACCTTGACCACTACAAAAAAATATCAGATGATTTTAACAAAGCCGGCGAAACCTGTAAAAAAGCAGGTATACAGCTTTGCTATCACAACCACGATTTTGAATTTATACAGGAAGATGGCAAGTACCCGTACGAAACCATTTTAAAGAACACTGATAAAAACCTGGTTAAGTTTGAAATGGACCTGTACTGGATAACTAAAGCCAACCAGGACCCATTTGCCTTGTTTAATGAAAATCCGGGCCGTTTCCCGCTTTGGCACGTAAAAGATCTGGATAAAACACCGGAAAGAAACTTTACCGAAGTAGGTAATGGCATCATCGACTTTAAAAAGATATTTGCCCAATCGAAAAAAGCTGGTTTGCAGTATTTCTTTGTAGAACAGGATAAATGCCCTGGCGATCCTTTTGATAGCATCACCCAAAGTATCACCTACATTAAAAAGAATCTTGTTTAAAATTTGTTACAATAACAGATAATATACAAACCATCGTTTTACTATAAAGCGATGGTTTTTTATTTAATGATATAACCCATCGCCATTAAATTTTAAAGCGATGGAATCCGATATCAGGATGATAAAATATTTGCTGTTTATTTTGGCTGCATCATTCGTGTTTTCATGTGTGGCCGAAGCGCAAACTAATAAACGGCTTACTGCTGCTTACATGTTTCCGGCTCATTCCCTGGTTGCACACAAGAATATTGCATTGCACCACCCAAACCATTGCCTGGCATTATAAGCAGGTATCCCTATTTATTTTTTAAATTGCCCAATGATCCGTTTAGTCATCAGCATTGCGCTTTTGCTTGTTTCCTTACTGGCCATTTTTAAAGCCCCCGAATATCATTTATGGATGCTGGCTATCCTGGTTACCGAGTTCCCGTGGATATTTATGCTCATTACATCCGCGTTGCTTTTAACCGGTTTTTATACAGATAAACATCAATTGGCAGGTACTATTGCGGGAATTGTTGCTTTAATATTATTTACATCGCCTATTATTAGGGCTTATAAGGTAGCTAACCGTTTAAACCAAACCCTTACAGAAACTTTTGGCCGTGAAAGCGAAATAAAGGAAATCCCTTTCAGCTTCTGGAAACAATTCAGCCCAACAAAAAAGATAGCCTCCCGGGAAATAAAATACGATAATAGTTTAACCCTTGATTATTATCCGTCGGCTATAGGTGGTGCAAGGCCTTGCGTTGTGGTGGTACATGGCGGCTCATGGAGCGGGGGCAATAACAAGCAACTGCCTGAATTAAGTAATTACCTGGCAAGCATCGGCTATAATGTGGCTTCTATCAATTATCGTTTAGCGCCGGGTTATAAAAACCCGGCCCCGGTTGAGGATGTGCAAGCGGCTATGAGCTACCTGCACCATCATTCGGAAGAGCTACATATAGATACCGGTAGCTTTGTTCTGCTGGGCCGGTCGGCAGGAGCTCAGGTAGCTTTACTGGCTGCCTACGCGTATAAATTACCCGGTTTAAAGGCGGTTATTGATTATTATGGCCCTGCAGATATGGTATGGGGATATTCCGCACCCACCAGTCCGCTGGTAATGGATTCGCGCAAGGTGATGGAAAACTATCTGGGCGGTACCTACGGACAGGTGCCTGAAAAATATACAGCCAGTTCACCGCTTGAGTTTGTTAACAAACAGTCTGTACCTACTCTGATGCTCCATGGCGATAACGATGTACTGGTTTCGCCCGAGCACAGCAGGCGTTTAAATGCAAAGCTACAGCAAAACGGCATTAAACATTTTCTGCTTAAACTGCCCTGGGCCACTCATGGCTTTGATTATAACCTGCATGGACCGGGCGGGCAATTAGCCACTTACACTGTTGAACGTTTTTTAAAAGCGGTGACTAAATAACGTTCATTACAAACCAGAATAATAATCATAACCCTGCTCGGCCCAGTAATCAGGGGGGCGGTTATTGCTAAAGCTGATACTGCCTATTCGTTTCAGATTTTTGATACCATATTTTACAGGAATGATGAGTCTTAAAGGCGCCCCATGTTTGAGCGGCAATGGTTGCTCATTCACCTCATAGGCCAGCAATGTTTGCGGGTGCATAGCGCTTGGCATATCAATGCCTACGTAATAGTTTTTATCCGGAGTTTCCAGGCCAACATATTCCAGCTGCGCATGATCATCAAGCTTGTAGTGGCTTATAAAATCGCTGAATTTTACGCCTCCCCAGTGCGATATCTGATCCCAGCCCTCTACACATTTAAAATCATAAATAATATCGGTTCTAGGCAGTGTTTTGATCTCATCAATAGAAATCTTCAGCACCTCGCCCGATTGTTTTTTAACTTGTAATCGCCACGCCGCCGTATCAATCTTTCCGCCTGATCCGATGTCGCTGTTATGACGCACGTTTTTGGCGGCCATTTCTTTAGGATAGGTTTTAACCAGGTTATTATTGCTGAACAAACGCCTGAAAGCCAGTTCAGTCTTATTTAATGCCCGCCGTAGTGGTTTGCGTGCACCGGCGGTTACCGTAGCTGTTTCTTCGGGCGAATTGTACAACCACTTCCATCCGCCGTAGGCAGCGCTTCCAAATACAATGAAAGTACCAAAAGATATAAAATTGCGCCTCGTGATCTTTTGATCAACGGTAAGCGGCTTTTTGGCTGCCTTAGTTTTTTTACTGAATGGGGTTTTCATCCTTTGGTGTATTAGTTTCAACAATTGGCTTTGGCTTTTCATTTATAACCTCAAACCCCGAAATAACCGATCTGAAATTATTCCAACCGGCAAGTACCACCTGCACCACATGTATAATAAAAAACAGGACGTAGCCTATAGTTAACACAAAATGAAAAATGCGGGCCAGGTGATAGCCACCGCAAAGCCATGTTAAATAATAAAACTGAACCGGCTTATAAATAGCCAGCCCGGTTATTACAGAGCCTATGCCCATCACAATAATGGCGGTATAGGCAATACGTTGCGCCGCGTTATATTTATTTTGAGGAGGTGCCATTTTTCGGATATGCAGATCATGCAGCAGCACAAGCCAGGCTTCTTTAAATGATTTTTTTTGAGGCAACAGCTCTCGCCACTCGCCCGATATAATGGTATATAGCACATATAAAATACCATTCAGTACAAAAAACCACATGAATAAAAAGTGGAAAGCCATCCCTTCGGCAAGGCGGTGGGGAATGTTCAGCTTATCATAAAACCACTGCGGAAAAAACATGAAATAGGTGTGCCCGAACAAGGTTATCTTATACTCGTCGTTTGCCCAATAGATGAGCATCCCGCTCCAGATCATGATGGTGAGTATCGGGAAATTCACCCAGTGCGTCCACCTCATAACCAGCGGATGTTTTTCTTTGATAACTTTCATTTTCTGATCTTCTTTAAAGCCTTATTATTTAGCTGTATTAAAATCAATTTTAGCAGCTGCTAAAATTTCGCCGTTGGCATCATTCTGTACAAATCCTATTACTTCCCAGCCCTGTGCAGTAAAACCATCGGGTAAGGCAATCGTTGTTTTGCCGCTTGCATTTCCGGTTAAGGGTAAGCTTTGCACTTTACGTACAATTTGAACATGGGATAGTGTATGCCCGCCATTTTCGCCGCTCTTTACCTTTGTTTGCGCTGATTTTTGAATCAAGGCCACCAGCAAACTGGTATTCTTTTCCGCTCCTTTCGCATCATACTGTATAAGCGCGTGTCCCGGGTCTGTTAATGCGCTGAGGGCTAAAACAGTTGAAGACTGCATCCGTAAACCCGCAGTAATGGCATTACGCAACTTGCCTTCTTCTGAACCTACAAATTCCTTTTTACCATTAACCACAATTTGCGGTGTATAAACAGATTGCAGGTTTAGCCAGCCGGCGTATTTGCTTTGCCGTTTTGAATAATCGGCATTGCTAAAAACATCTTTCCATCCCAGGCGGTTCCAGTAGTCAACATGGTAGGCCAGTATGTAAACCGGTTTATCCTGATCTTCTTTTTGAATCCTGCCTACCAGCTCATCAGCCGGAGGGCAGCTTGAACAGCCTTCTGATGTAAAAAGTTCCACAACTGCAAAGCCTTTATTATCTGATTTTAAATCATCCCTTTTTAGTCCTCTTATATTTTTATAATTGACTGCCGCGGCTACAATCATTGCCGTAATAACAATGCCTGCGGTTAGTTCAAATATTTTTATCGGTTTCATATTTCAATTATTTGATATACGTTTTTACCGCTTAGTCGGCTTGCGGGCTAAGACCTTACAATAAATTTTATTTTTCTTTTGACAGCTGTCTGCCAATAGCGATATAAATTATTTATTATCAACAGGGTATATGTAAATTTAATCAATAATCAAGGCCTTATAAAATGAATGTTCTTTTGTAAGGATTTGCGCATCTTACCGACTAATAAATAAAGTGGTACCAAACATCTTTATTAATGACAACGGAAAATCAATTGTTAAACCCTCACAAATGGGTTGATACCCATGCCGATTACCTGTATGCCTACACAATATCGCGCCTCAACAATGAGGAGCTGGCGAAGGATCTGGTGCAGGAAACTTTTTTGGCCGCATTGCAGCGGGCGAGTCAATTTGAGGGTAAAAGCTCTGAACGAACGTGGCTTACCGCCATCCTGAAAAATAAAATAGTTGATGTTTATCGTAAAAAATCATCGGGGCTCAATAATGTAACCGAAAAACAAGCGGAGGATGAGCAAAAGGATTTTTTTGACGAAGACACAGGTCACTGGAACGACAGTAACAGGCCATTGCCATTTGGTATTGAAGATCAAGATCCGCTGAGGGGTAAGGAGTTTAACCATATACTGCAACTCTGTATGCAAAAGCTCCCGACGTTGTGGATGTCGGTTTTTACTATGAAACATATGGATGACGCCACTACCGAATTAATCTGTACGGAACTCAGGGTTTCACAGGCAAACTTTTGGGTTATTATTCACCGGGCTAAACTGAGCCTGAGGGCCTGCCTTCAAAAAAACTGGATTTAATTAGCTATGAATCATCTTAAAAAAGTTATATACAACTGCAAGCAGGCCACCTTGCTGATCGAGAAAAGGCAGATCACCAAACTCAGCTTTCGTGAAAGTGTAGAGCTCAGGATACATTTGGCAGGATGCTCTATGTGTAAACTTTATAACAAGCAAAGCCACGTGATCAGCACCATGGTACTGCAGCTTTTCCGCGATTCGGCGCAACAGGCTTCTACTGCAAAACTCGATGAAGACTTTAAAAAAGACCTTCAGGACAGAATTGAAAACGAGCTGAATAAATAAAACGAAAATACTTTGTAAGGTTTGCCAAACCCGGCCGACTAAGGTTTAAATGTTCACAAGAACCAAACAAAAAAACTAAAAATCAAAGTATGAAAACAATTATTTCGGGCGTGTTAGCCGCAGGTTTAGTAGCCGTTTGTTTAACTGCCAATGTGCAGGCCAAATCATTAACTCCACTAAAAAGGACAACCGTTGCTGTAAGCGATACCGGTAAGATGGGCAAAATGGATAAAGGCAAAATGGACAAGATGGAGAAGAAAAAAATGGACAAAATGCAGAAAGGCAAAATGGATAAAAAGAAGATGTCGAAAGACAGTGCAAGCAAAATGTAAGTTTGTTTTTGTTTCTGAGAGGGGGGAGTTTTGAAAACTCCCCTTTTTTATGTCCTTTACTCAAACAACATTTCCTCATTACCAAGCTCTTCCAGCTCCTGCGGATTATGACTCACTATCAGGGTTGTTGCACCCAATTCTTTTAAAATCGGTTTTAATTCTACAATAAGCGTTGTTTTCATTTTAACATCCAGGGCCGAGAAGGGTTCGTCCATCAGCAATAATTTTGGCTTTGTAGCCAGTGCTCTTAATATAGCCAGGCGCTGCTGTTGCCCTCCTGAAAGATATTCGGGCTTATGCTCCTGCAGGGTATCCAGCTTACCTAAAAGTAATAGTTTATTTATCCAGGCCTCGTCGGTAGTCGCATATTCCATTTGCTGCTTTACCGTCATATTAGGGAACAAGGCGTATTGCTGAAAAACAAAGCCAATGTTTCTTTGCTGCACAGGCATGTTTATCTTGGCTTCGGCATTATACCAGGTAACTCCATCATTAATAATAGTTCCTTTTTCTGGTACAATTAACCCTGCAATGATCTTTAAAAAAGTGGTTTTGCCGGCCCCCGAAGGGCCATATATTTTGGTTATGCTACCTGCGACAAATTGCCGGTTAACCTGCAATAGCTGCTGGCCATGATAGGCCTTTAATTTTTTTTCGATGGCTATACTGATCATCCCAGTGGGCTTTTTGCCTGATATTTATTAATTACAAAAACAGCTATCACCAACACAAAGGTGATCGAAAATAAAACGAGCGAATAGTTATTAGCCATTACATAGTCTTGCCGTTCAACCGAATCATATACTGCTATGGATGCCACCCGGGTTATTCCCGGTATGTTGCCGCCAATCATTAATACTACTCCAAACTCGCCCAGGGTATGGGCAAAAGTAAGCACCGTGGCTGTTAATAACGATGGTTTTATATTAGGTAGCAACACGTACCTGAAGGTTTGCCATTCTGTTTTCCCCAATGTGTACGATGCTTCTGCCAGCGCCGGCGGCAATTGCTGTAAAGCCGATTTTACCGGGCCTACCATAAATGGCACGCTGTAAATAACAGAGGCCAGCACCAACCCCTGAAATGAGAATACAAACTGCACGTTAAATACTTCCTGCAACCACTTACCTACACCATGCTGCGGACTAAAGGCCAACAGTAAATAAAAACCAAGCACCGATGGCGGCAGCACCAGCGGCATAGTGATGATGGCTTCAATGATGATCTTAAAAAATGACCGCCCCCGTGAAAGCCACCAGGCAAACGGAAGCCCGACAACCAACAGCAGCAGGGTAGTTATGCCTGCTAATTTTAAGGTAAGCCAAATGGGAGTAAGGTCCATAAGTAAAAATAACTGTTTTATGGCAGGCGGTAACCATATGAGGCAAATATCTTCTTTGCCGATGGACCTAAAATGTATTGATAAAACTTGTCTGCATCGGGATTGCCTTTGGCATGTTTCAATAACACAATGCCTTGCAGTATGGGTTGATATTGGCTTGGGTCAATAACCAGGAAATAGAGTTTTGTTTTGCTGCCTGTTTCTTTGATCAGGGCCTGGGTAGTAAAGCCAATATCAACTACGCCTGTAGTAATGTAAGTATTAACCTGCGAGATACTTTCGCCATATACTATTTTTGATTGCATATCATCCAAAATTCCTTTACCCTGCAATAGTTCTGTAGCAGCCTTGCCATAGGGGGCAATTGATGGGTTGGCTATAGCCACCTTTTTAACCCGTGCGGTCATGAGCAGCCGCTCCCAGTTATTAAAGCCAATATTTTGCGAACTGCAAATGATCAGGCTGCCCGCAGCGTAAACCTCCGGCTTTTTTAAAGCGAACCCATTCTTATACAGTGTTTCGGGGAAGGTCATATCGGCAGATAAAAACACGTCAAAAGGAGCCCCATTACTGATCTGCGCCACCAGTTTTCCTGACGAGCCAACAACAGGCTCGATAACCACACCTGTTTTTTGTTTAAAATCCTTCTGTAAATCCTCAATTACCGATTGCAGATTGGCCGCCGCTGCCACCCTTAAATTTTGCGCGAATAAACTATGATGGATCAAAAAAACAGTAAGCGTTAAAAACGCGAGCAATCTTTTATTCATGGCATTAAATCAATTTAAATACGCCGTTATTAAAATAACAACACACTAATATACAATTGTTAATAAACACAGGCATGGCTTTTTTAGCTTATCGCGCCCTAAACACATAAAAAATCAGTGCATTATACTTAATTACAATGGGTTAAATAACTGTATTAAGTACTTTTAATAGGATTATAAAAAGAAAAATATTATTATTGTATCCGGCCTGACGCTAACCAAAAAAACTTAACCCTTTCGTGCCTGTAGCAAACTATGGGTACGAAAGTTCTTACCTGTCTGAGAGCATGTTTAAATTTTTGTTGAGATCTTTAATACCCATTGTGGTGTTATTGTCGTGCTTTATTATTGGAGCCCGGTCGCATGCGCTTGCACCTATAAATGACACTATACAACAGCATATATTTGAGTATAACCAATTAACCTGGCTCAAAGATACTACTGGCAAAATCACCATTAGCCAGTTAAAAAGCATTACCCATAATGAATATTTCTTTTTGGGCATTTTTTATGGTCTGATACTGGCATTTTGCCTCTACAATCTCATCATGTTCATGGTTAGGTGCCAGGTACAATACCTCTATTACATTGCCTATAACCTAAGTATAGGAATTTATGAAATGTGCAACGATGGTATTGCATACCAATATATATGGCCCAACTCGCCGATATGGAATCAGTATGCATACGGGATTGCCTTGTTTGCCGTCAGTATTTTCGCGTTGTTATTTACACGAAGCCTGCTCAATTTAAAAGCCAATGTTCCCTGGCTAAATAAAGCTATTGGCTGGGTTATGGTGTGCCGCTGTTTTTATTTTGTGGATTGCCTGGTGATAAATAATAATTGGTTCAATTATACAATCATTGAGTTTATACCCTTGTCGCTGGCCTTATATGCTGGCTGTTACACTTTATATAAAGGCTATAAGCCCGCCCGTTTCTTTGTAATAGGCTACGCTTTTTTACTGGCCGGTTTTGTTATTAAAAGCTGCATAGCTTTTGGCATTGGGTGGTTACCCGGTACTGGGTTTAATTATTATAGCCTAAGCATCTGTTTTGTTATTCAGTTGCTATTTATTTCATTTGCTCTAAGCTATAAAGCATGGTTATCAAAAAAAGAAAACGACGATGCACAGCAGCGCATGATCATGGAGCTAAATCAAAACGAAGAGTTAAAAGATATATTAAACAAACGCCTGGAAAAACGAGTACCACAGCACACCAGGCAGCTCTTTAAAAAGGCCAATAATCAAGAAGCCAGCCCCATATAGAGGCTGGCTTCCCAGCTAATTATAAAAAGCGTTGAAATATTAATTCTGTTTTACAAATAAGTATGGATCATACTCCAGGCCATCGTTCACTTTAGTTTCAGTTGATATCACCTTGTTGTTTTGAATTTTAAACTTCAGCGGGAAAATGCCAAAAGCGGCGTTGTTATAGGTTAACAACCACTCGTTATTATCCATGTACTGCAAAGTAGCTGTAAGAAACTTATGCTGGTTAAATTTGATCAGCAGGTCTTTTTTGTCAACCGAAATTTCAATATTACCATAAAGGGTGTTTTGGTACTGCCCTGCATAAGCTGTAAGAGGCAATTCAGGTTGCTTTCCTTTTACACGGGCGCGCATGTTATTGGTTTTCTTTACTGTTTCTGCCTGCTCTTTGTTAAACTCTTTCAACATGGCCTGGCTGCGGTCAGTAAACTTTACACCCAGATAGGCATCCAGTATCTGATAACGTAGCGCTTCAAAAAAGCTTTGATTATCGTTATTGGTTAAAATTGTGATAGCCAGGTTTTCCTCAGGTACAAAACAGGTGTTGGTAACAAAGCCATTAGCGCCACCGGTATGCCAAAATATTTGTTTGCCGTTATAGTCTGACTCAAAAACGCCAAGTCCATACCCCCTGAAATGAGTAGGATAAGTAGAGGAAGCTCTGCTGCTTAAAATGGTATTCTGGTCGCGGGTTTTTTGAAGTGCTTTCCATTGTATTATCTGTTTACCTTCAAACTTGCCGCTGTCAAGCTGCATAGTGAGCCATTTGGCAACGTCTTTTACGTTGCTCACAATACTCCCGGCAGGTGCAAGGTTATCTACCTGATCATATGGCAATTCGGTCATTGTTCCGGTAAAGGCGTTGGTATATGGTTCTGAGATCCCTTTTCGCCCGGCTATTCCTAATGTAAGCGGATAAGTATTGCTCATTCCCAAAGGTGTAAGTATACTGTCCTGCACATACGTTTCCCAGGGTTTGCCGGTAACTTGCTCAATTACTTGTCCTGCTGTTAAAAAGCAGCTGTTGCAATAACCAAAGCCCTGCCTAAACTCCATTGATGGTTTCAGCAACTTCATTTTATCCATAATTTGCTGGCGCGACAGGGTAGTGTTCCAGAAGGTAAAATCGCCCTGGAAGGTTTTGGTACCTAAATGGTGCCCCAGTAAATCTTTAATAGTAACCAATGCCGTGGTATTGGCATCGTACAAGGTATAACCAGGAAAGTACTTGGTGATCTTATCATCAAGCGATAGTTTTTTGTCAACATCCAACTGGGCCAGTGCCGTGCCTGTAAAAAGCTTGCTGTTGCTGGCTATCATGAACAGGGTGTTTTCGTCAACAGGCGTTTGTGTTTTAATGTCGGCTAAGCCATAACCCTTCATCACAACGGTTTTACCGTCCTTTACTATGGCAATGGCGAGGCCTGGTAAATTCCAGTCTTTTAAGCCTTGTTTAATATAAGCATCAAGGTTGTTTTCAATAAATGGTGGCTGTTGCTGACCAAAGGTAAATGTGGCTGTAGAGAAGATGAACAGCGCTAATAGTAAAAGTCTTTTCATTGTTAAAAAAAACGAAAGATAGGAAAAATCTGATGTTGCAAAAAACAGGCGTCAATTTCATTGTATTCAATAAGTTAATTATTTTTTCGCAGCGATGTCCTATTCCGCTCATCTCATTTGATATGGGGGTATAATTCATATATTTATTAACCTGTTAAATCGTATTAAAATGGACAAGTTTGTATTACTGTTTCGCATGGATAACACCATGCAAACACCATCACCTGAGCAATTAGAAGTTTACATGAAACAATATCATGACTGGGTAGGGGGCATTGCTGCCCAAAATAAATTCAGCGGAGGTATAGGCCTTTCAACAGAAGGCCGGGTATTATTGCCAAACAATGTAATAACCGACGGCCCCTATGCCGAAATAAAAGAAACCATTGCAGGCTTTATAACTATTAAAGCAAAAGATTTTGACGAAGCCGTAAGCCTTGCAAAAGGATGCCCCATGCTAAAAGGTGAAGGCAACAGTGTTGAAGTCAGAAAAATTTCTGGCGTACATAACAAAGAAGATTAAACAAACCAATGCCCCTGCTTGCATGCAGGGGCCTTTTTACTATGCAATCTGCAGAGCTTATACCTCATTTATTCCGTACCGAGTACAGTAAAATTGTTACTGTGCTGGGCAAGCGTTTTGGATTTGCACAAATAGAGATTGCCGAGGATATTGCCAGCGAAACCTTCCTTACCGCCGCGCAAACATGGGGTATCAATGGTGTACCTGCCAATGCCACAGCCTGGTTGTATAGCGTAGCAAAAAACAAGGCCAAAAACTATTTGCAGCGCGATAATCTTTTCACCGGCAAAATTACTGCAGAACTAAAAGACTTTGCCGATGAAGAAATTTTGGAAATAGACCTTTCGCCACAAAACATCAATGATAGTCAGTTGCAAATGATGTTTGCCATCTGCCACCCTGCCATATCACCGGAATCACAGATCGCTTTATCGTTACGTATACTTTGCGGCTTTGGTATTGAGGAAATAGCGGATGCTTTTTTAACGGGTAAAGAAACCATCAACAAAAGGCTTTTCCGGGCTAAAGAAAAACTCAGGGAAGCACAAATCAGCATCGAACTACCCGCCGATGCCGAAATGGATGTGCGCTTATCAACCGTGCTTACCACCATTTATTTATTATTCAACGAGGGCTATTATTCTATCAGCCAGAATAAAACAGTACGTAAAGAGCTTTGCCTGGAAGCCATGAGGCTATGTACCATGCTTGTTGAAAACCCCGGCACCAATAAAGCACAGGTAAACGCGCTGCTTGCCCTGATGTGTTTTCATGCATCGAGGTTTGATGCCCGTGTAGACGATGCCGGCGAACTTATTTTGTATGAAGATCAGGATACCGATCTCTGGAGCACCGACCTGGTTGGTAAAGGAGGATATTTTTTAACTCGCGCCGCAAGCGGAAACCAACTTTCAAAATACCACCTCGAAGCAGGCATCGCTTACTGGAATACCCAAAAAGCTGATACCCAGGAAAAATGGGAGCACATATTACAGTTATATAACCACCTGCTGCAAATAGCATATTCGCCCATAGCGGCCCTTAATCGTACGTATGCCCTTTCAAAAGCGAAAAGCAAATCTGAGGCCATTGCCGAGGCCGAAAAACTAAACCTCACAAACAATCATTTTTACTTTGCCCTGCTTGGTGAACTTTATACCGGTGTTGATCCTGAAAAGGCAGAAACGAATTTCAAAATCGCCCTGTCACTTGCTAAAACAGAAGCCAACAAAATGGCCATTCAACGGAAAATCAATAAGCTCTGATTGGTTTGTTTGCCTTGTAAGTTAACGCAATATCACGCGGCTATTAACATTCTCTGAAAAGTATACTGACTCCGCTATTCCCCGTTCAATATTTTTAATTTAGTAAGCTAAAAGCATCTGCTTTATTATCATTTTATCCCTCATTCCTATGAAAAAATTGATCATATGCTGTCTGTTGTTGGTGCATTTTGGCGGCAGGGCCCAGGTAGCAACCGTAGGTAAATCATTACCCGAATGGAAGGAGGGTTATATGGATTTGCATCATATTAATACCGGCCGCGGGAATGCATCGTTCTTTATATTTCCTGATGGCACCACCATGGTACTGGATGCCGGTGAACTTGACCCTACCAATGCCCGTACCACATCAAAACGCAATACGCCCATGCGGCCTAACGACAGTAAACACCCGTACGAGTGGATAGTGGATTATATTAAACAGGTAGCTCCTCAAAAAGAAAAAACCAGGATCGATTATGCCCTTATCACCCATTTTCATGACGACCACTTCGGCAGTTATTATCCCGGCGCACCCCTGTCTGCCGATAAGCAATATGCGCTCACTGGTATTACCGGGGTAGGTAGCCTGTTACCGATACATTACCTTTTGCAGCGCGATTATAATTACCCGGTAAGCCTTACCGCGGCATTAAAACGCCTGCCTGCAGAAATGAATTACAAAAAAACCTGGACCAACTACCAGGACTTTATTACTGCAGCATCAAAAAAAGGAATGCAAGCACAATTCTTTAAGGCAGGTTCTGCCTCGCAGGTCAGATTGCAGCATCAGGCTTCAAGTTATCCAACCTTTTATGTGCAAAACGTAAAATCAAACGGATGGATCTGGACCGGTAAAGACAGTTTGGTAGTACAGCATTTTCCGCCGGTTGATTCGCTCGACAGAAAAACATGGCCCGATGAAAATGCACTGAGCAACGTGCTGGTAATTCATTATGGACCGTTTGCATATTATAACGGCGGAGATAGCCCCGGCAATGTGTTTTTGGGTGACCCAGCCTGGCGCGATGTAGAAACACCTATAGCAAAGGCCGTAGGTTCTGTAGATGTTGCCACTATGGACCATCACGGTAACCGCGATGCTGTGAATGAAAACCTTATTAAAACCCTGCAACCAAGCGTATGGCTTGAACAGGTATGGACAGCCGACCATCCCGGCCATGAAACGCTGATCAGGATAACATCACCCTACCTGTACACTGCCAAGCGCGACCTGTTTGCCACCAACATGATGGAAGCCAATGAACTGGTAATAGGCGATCTCATCAAACAGGCCTACAAAAGTCTGCAAGGCCATATTGTGGTGCGGGTATTACCTGGAGGTAGGCAATATTACGTGATCATCCTTGATGATAGTGTGCCATCCATCCCTGTAAAAAGCATCTTTGGCCCTTACGCTGCTAAGGCCGCACAGTAAATCAGCTGAAAACAAAAAAGCCCCGCTCTTTTGGGAGCGGGGCTTTTTTGTTGCGTAATTAATCAGATCAGTTAATTAAAGCTGACATTTATATTTCCGCTGGATGCATCTGCCTTAACGGGGATACCACCACCATTTACACTTCCTTTGATACGGTCTTTTTCCCAGGCTCCGCTAAAGTTGCTAATTGTTGTAGGGTGTTGGTTTACCCTGTCGCCTGTTATATCCAGATCAAGGCCCTGTTTCAAGGGCAACTGCAGATCAATATTTCCAGAGCTGGCCTCTAATTTTAAATATTTGCCAACCTGTTTCATCTGCGCGTGCAGGCTGCCGGCACTTGTTGAAGCGCTTAAGCTGCAATCCATCTGTTTCAGATCAATGCCACCACCGCTGGTACTGGTGATCAGTTCCCCGGTAATATTATTACCCTGAACACCGCCACCGCTGGTGGTGGCATTGATATTTCCTTTTAAGCCCTCAAGCTGTAAACCGCCGCCTGAGGTTTCCAGTCTGATCTTCCCTGAGCAATTTTTGGCTATGATGCCGCCACCGCTGGTTTCCAGGTTAATGTTATCATCAGAGTTTGAAACCTGTATACCGCCGCCTGAGGTTACCCCTTTGATCATGCCGCTAAGTTTGTCAACCTGTAAGCCGCCGCCGCTGGTAGTAAAGTTTTGGTTGCCCTTTAAATTATCCAAACGGATACCGCCACCGCTGGTTCTTAACATTGTTGATGTTTGCTGCGGAACAAATATTTTAAAGGAGATGCTGATTGATTGTCTCCAGTCGGTATGATCATGTTTGGCTTTGGCATTAGCACGTACTTCGTGGTTAACAACATCAATGCTCAGGTCATAATCCTCATCCAAACGTTTTTTGATCTCTTCTTTTGAAAGTTCACGATTGTTATTTCCCCTGATATAAACTTCAACCCTTGGTGCCTCGCCGCTGCGGCCGCTAACTGAGATTCCTCCCGCCGATGTATTTACTACAACGCTGTTAATAGCATCGTTCGCTAATGATTTGGTGAGGTAGGGTGTTCTGTTATCACTATCCTGTGCCGTGGCGGTAATTGCCTTACAGGCCATTACAAATAGTAAAAAGTATGGTTTCA
This sequence comes from Mucilaginibacter aquaedulcis, assembly GCF_030409325.1. Lineage (GTDB taxonomy): Bacteria > Bacteroidota > Bacteroidia > Sphingobacteriales > Sphingobacteriaceae > Mucilaginibacter > Mucilaginibacter aquaedulcis. The sequence continues at coordinate 618,255 of NZ_JAUFPR010000004.1, read as the reverse complement.
TATAGCTTAAGTTTGGTTTACATAAAAGACCCTCGTTTTGACCTATTCGTTGCAGCAACATCCATATTTATTTAACACAGATACTTTATTAAACAAAAAAGCCCCCGGATTTTCACCCGGAGACTTCGATATTAAACCAAATAAAAGATCTTTTACCATTTATAGGCAATTGACAAACGATAGTTTCTTGGAGCCTCGGCCTGCCAGTAAAAAGCATTGAGGTATGAATAATATGACCCGCTGTACAGGTATTTATTGAGTACATTAAAGCAATTAGCTGCTATACGCATTTTGCTGCCTTCCCAAAATAAACCTGCATCAACCTTAAAGTAGTTTGGTAACCTTACATCCGTATCGCTCCAGGTATCAGTTGCACGTTTAAGATAGGCCGTAAAACCTGCATTGGCTCCCACACCTTTCAGCGGACCTTGCTGCAGGCGATAGCTCAACCATGTATTAACAACATGCTTGGCAAAACCCGGAACCACATCGCCAACATTAATATCAGGCACGCCAGGAGTAACCTTGGTTACCTTTGAATCGGTATAGGCGTAGTTGGCGGTTAAGTTAAGTCCGTTAACAATTTCACCACGAAGGTCAAACTCAATCCCTTGTGAGCGTTTTTGCCCTAAAATTACGCTAAGACCTGAGTTTGGTGAGGCATTAGGATCGGCTGTAAGCTCATTATTTTTAATAATACGATACACAGATAAAGTAGTGTTCCAACGGCCATCCATCCAGTCGCGTTTAATACCAAACTCGGTGTTGTTACCGGTAATTGGTTTTACTGTACCCACGGCAACCCTGCCAGATTGTGGGATAAAAGCCTCATCGCGTAAGCCATAAACCGACGTTTGATCATCAACCGATACACTTAAACCGATACGTGGCGTAACCCTTTTGGCATTGTAAGGTGAACCGCCCCACTCAGACTGCTGTACATATGTATAACGGCCGGCCAGTGTTAATCGAACTTTGTTGTTCAGGAAACCTAATTCGTCCTGCACATAAATACCGGTATATTGCTGTTCGATATGACCACCTCCCAGTGCCGAGCGGGCTTCGATATTCTGACTGCGATCCCAAACCGGGTATCCATTTACCGGCGGACCGTAAACAGGCAATTTGGTATTAAAAAGTGCACCTGCGGTATCCAGTTCATGGCCCTGGCTCCAATCGGCATCATATTTTTTGTTACCGATGTCGATGCCGCCTAAGATGCGGTGATGTACCTGGCCTGTTGTTACATCGCCATTTAAAAAGGCCTGCCCCAGTGCCATAGTGCTTTTCGCATCCCAGATGCTGATAGCCCGAAGTATGGTACCATCAGGGTTAACGGCACTTGGCCACATATCTGAACCTTGCTGGCCATAGTTAAAATATGCAGCCTGAGCAGTCAGTTTCCAGTGACTGTTTAACTGGTGCTGCAGGTTCACAAACAAGCTGTGGTCATTAATAACTGTTGGTGCAAGGCCCGGAGGGCTCATGGTAAAGTTGGCCGGTAAAGTTGCATAACCACCTGTACCAAAAACATAATATGAACCCACGTCAGACATTTTTGCGTGCTGCAGGGTGTATTCAACCGTTAGTTTAGTTTGATCATCTACCTGATAAGATATTACGGGCGCTATGCTATAACGATCATTATATTCGTTTGCACGAAAAGATCCTTTATTTTGCCCTGCCAGATTTAAGCGGTAAAGCAGCTTGCCGTCTTTACTTAATTTGCCATCAAGATCAAGCGTGGCGCGGTATAAACCGTAGCTGCCTCCGGTAAGGGTAAATTCACCTTTTTCCTGTCCGGTAGGCTTTTTGGTAACCACATTGTATAAACCGCTTGGGTCGCCATTGGCAAGCATAAAACCTGCCGGGCCTTTCACAAACTCAATATGGTCAACAAAGCTGGCATCTTCAGTAAGCGGACCCCAGTAAGAGTTAACCACGTTAAAGCCATTACGAAAAGCTTGTATCTGCGAGCCACGCATAGTAATATTGGCATACAGATCGGCCCAGTGTTCCTGTCTTATAGCGCCGCTCACGTTACGGATCACCCCGTCGCTCATGCTGATCACCTGCTGCTCGGCCAGTGATTGCGAGGTAACTACCTGTATGTTTTGCGGAGCTTCCAGCAAAGGCTCCTGCAAACGCAATGAAGGCGATGGATTATCAACCTTTACCTTGTTTTGCCTCCCGTTAATTACAACCTCTTGCAATTGCGAGGTATTAATATTCAGCGTAAAGTTTACTACTGTATTTTCACCGGGTTTAATTACAACCTGTTTTTCTTCAGGTGTTAGGTTAACCGCACTTACCACCAGCGTGTAAGTACCCGGTTTTAATTTATTGATGTGGTAAGCTCCTTTTTCATTAGTAAGCGTACCGGCCTGATGCCCTTTTACACCAACCGCCACATAAGCTGCAGGGCTTCCATCGCGGGCGTTCACATCGCCGCTTACGCTTCCGTTTTGTTGGGCAAAACTGACTAAGCTGATTAAAAAGAGTGATAAAAAAGTAAAGATTGTCTTCATGCTATTTTGAATGATTCTAAATAATGTGGCGAAGAAACAGAAAAAATCTTAAAAATTAAAGGTTATTTTTATTTAGATCAATTATAAACAATAAGAAAAAGAGTAAAATGCCCCACTTTGATTTAAAAGGTCGCTAACATTTATTGCCCAAAAACGTGGAGCTGAGAAAAAAGCGGTTGAACAGAAAAGCCTCAAATGATACATTTGAGGCTTTTCTGTTCAACTGACATAGCTTAATTAAAGCTCATATACTACTGCTTCGTATGGTTTTAGGGTTCCGTTTTTTGAAGGGTTTTCATAGTTGCCTATCAGTACCTTAGCATTACTGACATTTATACCTGTTTGAGCGTTAGCTATTTTATCCCTGAAATTCAGCATTATTAATAATTTTTTGCCATTCAGTTCTCGTGTGTAAGAATAGGTATCAGGATTTGAAGCATCAAGCAGGGTATATTTACCATATACCAACACCAGGTTATCCTTGCGCAGCTTCACAACCTTCTTAAAATAGTTTAATGTGCTCGCTGGTGATTTTTCCTGGGCGGCTGCATTAATAGTTTTATAGTTGGCATTTACCGCTATCCAAGGGGTGCCTTTTGTAAAACCTGCATTTGTGGTATTATTCCATTGAAAAGGCGTTCGGCCATTGTCGCGGCTTTCAAAACCAATCCGTTTTAAATATTGAGGCAAATCGGCACCGATGCTTTTTTGCCGTTTGTATTCGTTAAGTGTTTGCACATCCCGGTAATCTTCAATTTTGGTGAAGCCAGCGTTGGTCATCCCTAATTCATCGCCATTATAGTAATAGGGCGTGCCGCGCATGGTCATGATAAAAGTAGTGAGCATTTTTGACGATAGGTCACGATACTGCGGACTGTCATTACCGAAACGGCTCACCATTCTGGCCTGGTCATGATTAGCCAGAAAAACCGATAGCCAGCCGTTAGCCGCAAAAGCGCTATCCCATCTTGAAAACACATTTTTAAATTTTAAAAGACTGTAACCTTCAGGTTTAGCGATATCTACCGCATCAAACGCATAGGCCATGTTTAATTCATGGCGGCTGGTATCTACCAAATTATGTGCATCTTCAAAAGTATTTCCCGCGCCTTCTGCAACACTCATTATTGGGTACTTGCTCAGCACCTCCTTATCCATTTCCTGCAGGTAGCCATGCAAATTCCCCTGCATCCCATAGTACTGTGTAAAGTTTTTTTCAAATCCCTGTGGAAAAGCAGGGAAGGTGGTATCCTTTGCTGCAAACTGAAAGGCATCCAACCTGAAACCATCTATTCCTTTATCAGCCCAAAACTTCATAATATCATAAACCTCGTGACGTACCTTAGGATTTTCCCAATTCAGATCGGGCTGCTTCACGGAAAAATAATGCAAGTAATAGGCATTGGTCAACGAATCATATCGCCAGGCATTATGCTTCACATCAAACAAGCTATAGCGATAGGGAGGTTGGCCTCTTTCTGCATTCCACCAATGATAGTATTCACGATAGGGGCTGGTTCTTGAACTGCGGCTTTGCTTAAACCATTCATGCTCATCACTGCTGTGGTTTACCACCAGATCCATCACCAGCTTGATATTACGTTCATGCATGCCTTTAAGCAGGGCATCAAAATCGGCCATAGTGCCAAAATCTTTCATAATGTTGCGATAGTCGCTTACATCGTAACCGTTATCATCATTGGGAGAGCTGTATATGGGATTAAGCCAAACCACATCAACGCCCAGGCTTTTGATATAATCAAGCTTAGATATAATACCTTTTAAATCGCCAATACCATCGCCGTCGCTATCCTTAAAACTCCGGGGATAAAGCTGGTAAACCACAGCCTCTTTCCACCATTTGCGGTCGGTACTATCGGCCTTCTGGGCGCGTACCAGGCTGCTGCCCAGCAGCAAAAAAGCAAAAACTACGACAAACGTAATGAACGATCTCATCAGCATTAAATTTAAGGTGTAAATACTTGTGCAGGAATAATCGGTATTGCTTAGGATTACTAAGGTAATTTAAACATATTTTATTGAACCCACAAACATGATGAAGTATCAACAAAAAAGATCTCCTGATTACATACCTCAACCATGTTTTGGGGTTAGTTATTACCCGCTTAAAAAATATTTATTGGTACTATTATTAATATATGGTATTAAATAATACATTTGCCCAAATTTTATAAAACACCTTATCATTAATAATGCGTTCTCTTCGTAAGGCATCTTCGTATGCCCATTTTGTATTCAAAATCGCTTCAGTTCTTTTTTTAACAACAACATTTTCAATCTTTACAAGCAGCACTTTAATTGCACAAAACCGCGAAGAAGCAAAATCATCCGGCACAACCACCGATACATTAAATACACGTTTTGAGATTGGTGTATCGGGAGGTGTTAATTTAAACCGCTTTACAAAAGGCCAACCGCAAACTGGCTTTAACACTGGCTATAATGGAGGGATTTCCGTTAACTATCATTTATATAAACAGTTAAGTCTGCAATTGGAGGCAAATTACCTACAGCAAGGCGGCCAGATGATCAGCTTTAAGGATGATACCAGGTATGGTTTACCCGAAAGTTTCTCCACAAAAAATGTTAAGAACAGTTCTTTCAAACTGAATAGCATTGAGGTTCCGCTTTTGATTAATTATTCCATAAATACCAAGCAAAGTTGGATACCAACATTTTACGCAGGTGCAAGCTATGCATACTCATTTAATGTTACCGAAAACTATCAAAAAACAGGTGACCTGCTAACCGGCGAGGATATTATAGCCACCGTTACCGGTAAACAAAATGTAAGCGGCTTATTTAACAGCTACCGCTTCAACTTTATAACAGGGGCCAATGTAAAGCTTCCGCTTACCTCAAAATTTAAATTACTTCTTGATTTCCGGTACCTGACCGGCCTGTCTACAGCCAGGGAAGGTTACTCCTACATGGAAAAGGCAGGCTTTGGCAGCAATATCAGAACCAATTCTTTCATAACAAAAATTGGTATTGTGATGGCTGTTAAATAATAACTGCTACCCTTTTACTATTAAACCCAAACAAAAAACACATAATGAATTCTAAATTTACTTTAATTGCTGTGGCATGTGCCCTGTTTTTTGCAGGCTGCTCTAAAGACAGCTTCAACGAACGTGATGCCATAGACGCTCAAAAGGAATTGCTAAATCTGAAATACCAGCATGAGCTTGATCTGGAAACACTTAAACAAAAAGGCGCTACAGCTTTGCAGGACCTTATTAATACTGCGGCACTTAATCAACTTAAATTGACCGATAGCCTTGCCCGCCTAAACGCCATTGCCGAAAAACGTAAGGATTATAGCGTTACCGTTGTTGATGTAGTATCAAATGCACCAATAGCTGACGCAGATGTTACCGTATCAGCAGAAGGAAAGGTAGTTACCACAAAAACCAACGCGCAAGGGGTAGCACAGTTCTCAGCTTTACTTTTATACCCAACGTCTCCTTTCCTGATATCAAAAACAGGTTATGCGGCATCACAGATACTGGTACAAAATTTAACTTCGGGAACCGCTAAATTGTGGAACACAACCGATTTAACTAACGAGATAACCGGAACCTTGTACATTGATACCAACTTAACAAATAACACTCCTGAAAAAGTTGGTGCCAACGTATTGGTTACTGCATCGGCCAGTATACCATCAAACCCATCAGGTAATTATACCGTTTATTTCCCGGCGTATACCGATGCAAACGGCAGCTATTCCATTAAAGTGCCCGCTGCACCAAATGGCTATAGCCTGCAGTTTCAGCAAATTACAGCCGATCAAAAACTTTATGTAAATTCTACCGAAGATGATGCGGTTCACACTTTTCCTGGTAGTTTACCAAGGGTTACCACCATCAAAACCTATTTCAATGTTAATCAGTTTAACGCGCCTGTACCAAGTGTAACTAATTATTATTATTTCAAGATTACACCAGATACCCACGGCAAAGCCTTGTATATTCCGGGCTATTATTATTACTATGGTTATAATCAGGTATTCTTATCTGCCATTAGCGGTAAATATCAGATAGAAAAAATTTATACTTATAACTACAATTACAATAACGGCACATACATTGATTTTAATTCTTATCAATACACCCCTAATAGTCAAGTTGATGTACAAATGGTTGACGTTGCCGGAAACATCATTGAATCAGCACCAAAATTATATGCAATTGCCGATGCCAATGGCAAATTGATTAACTATAACTCACCAGAGGGCGGAAGTGGTTATGTTCATTTAAAAAGAGATAATAACGGAGCCCTGGTTGCGGGTGCAAAAGGTGTTATTTTAAATGCCAATGTATATGATCAATACAGTAATTTATACTCATTAAATTATACTAACAACCTGAATACTGCAAGCAACACTTTTTCAAACAATACTTACCTGAGCCTTAACAAAGGTGATAAAAAGGTGGTAAACTTTTACTATGGCGCAGGCGACAGCCGCGTTAAACAAGTGTATTAATACCTATTAGCCTCTAATTAAATGGCATTTGAAACCGCCCTTTGTTGTGAAACAAGGGGCGGTTTCTTTTTTTAAATATTCTGCTCAATACTATTTTTCAGTGTAATTCCTTAACACTTCGTGCATGAGTATACAAAAGTTTATAAAACACACCACAAATAAAATAACCCATTGGTTTTCTGATAATTAATTACCTAAATTAGATCTATCCAAGTAGTTTCTGCCAATTAACCGTTCCATCGTAATAAACCCCGATTATGATAACAACCCGGCCTTTAAAACTTATTGTACTCACATTAGTGCTGGTAACCGGCGCCGCTGTTTGCTGGGAATTATTCCTGCGTGGCAAAGGTTTAAAACCCGATTTTGACGACAGTCCCGAATTATGGGCCGATAAGCGCGCACGCGTTTACGAACCTGCTGATAAAACAACGGTTTTTATTGGCTCATCGCGGATCAAGTATGACCTGGATGTTGATACCTGGCAAAACCTGATGGGTACTAACGCCATCCAATTAGCCATGGTAGGCTCATCGCCCCGTACCATATTTAGTGATCTGGCTAATGATCCAAATTTTAAGGGGAACCTGATAGTAGATGTTACCGAGATTCTATTTTTTAGTCCAGCTCCACAGGTAAGCATAACTCCTAATGAGGCCATAAGCTATTATCATAAACGCACCCCTGCCCAAAAAGCAAGCTTCGGGCTCGACAAGATGCTTGAACCACGGTTGGTTATGCTCGATAAAGATTTCTATTCGCTTAATGGCTTGCTTGATCATCTGTATGTACCAAACCGCGATGGCGTATACGCCGGACTTGATTTTCCGATCGGCTTTCACAGCACGCTTTTTAGCCGGCAAAACAAAATGACGGATTCATTTTTGGCCGATACAGCCCGGATAAATAAAGTAAGAGGAATTTGGGGAAGCCTTGCCCGACTTAAAAGTGATCCGCCTGTTAGTGGAAAAGCACTTGATGCTATTTTATTTTCGGTTAAACACGATGTTGACCAGATCAGGGCGAGGGGAGGTTCTGTTCTCTTTTTGCGAACCCCATCGAGTGGACCATTTTTAATGGGCGAAAAAATGGGTTATCCAAAAGAAAAGTATTGGGATAAGTTGCTGGCTACAACGCATTGCAAGGGCATCTATTTTGGCGATCATGCTTCACTGAGCAATTTTCAATGTCCCGAATTTTCACATTTAAACCCGCATGATGCCGTACTATATACAAAAGGTATTATTGATATTTTGAAAAAGGAAAACCGGCTGGCAACCGCTATTCATTAAGGTTGGTAATATTAATTAACATGTAAACCCCTTACACCATGGTTTTTAATTCCTACACTTTTATAGCATTTTTTATAATAATGCTTATTCTGCATAACCTGCCATTTCCGTGGAAGGTTAAAAAAGTAAATCTGCTACTGGCAAGCTACATTTTTTACGCAGCCTGGAACCCGCCTTTCATTTTGCTGCTCTGGCTATCAACCGTGATAGATTTTTTTGTAGGCAGGGCCTTATACACACAGCCCAATAAGAACAAGCGGCATTTACTTTTGGTCGTCAGCCTTATCGGCAACCTGGGCATGTTGTGCTTTTTTAAGTACGGGACCTTTTTGTTAGATAATTTTGTGCTCATATGTAACGCCCTGGGTTTTGATTATCATCCGGCCCATCCAAATATCATTTTACCGGCAGGCATCTCGTTCTATACGTTTACCACGCTGTGTTATACGGTTGATATGTACAAACGAAAAAGCGAACCTGTTAAATCCCTGCTCGACTTTTCATTATTCGTTACTTTTTTTCCGCACCTGGTTGCCGGACCAATTGTTAGGCCACCGCAGCTGGTGCCTCAGTTTGAAACGCCCCGCAAGGCCAGCAAACAGCAATTAACAAACGGACTACTTTTGTTAACTCTTGGCTTGTTTATGAAAGTAGTACTGGCCGATTCTCTTTTATCCGCAACTGCCGACGCCGTGTTTGGCTTCCCAGGGAAACTTGGCGCACTTGATGCATGGACGGGTGTACTGGCATTTTCCGGTCAGATATTTTTTGATTTTGCCGGATACTCAACTGCAGCAATAGGAGTAGCCCTGTGCCTTGGGTTTGTACTGCCTCAAAACTTTTTATATCCCTATGCGGCCATTGGTTTTTCTGATTTCTGGCGGCGGTGGCACATCACCCTGTCGTCTTGGCTGCGCGATTATCTTTACATTCCCCTGGGTGGTAACCGCCAGGGTAACTTTAAAACCTATATTAATATTATGATCACCATGCTTATAGGTGGTTTGTGGCATGGCGCCAACTGGACCTTTGTGGCCTGGGGTGGTTTGCACGGCTTATACTTATGGGCCGAAAGGGCACTCAACTACCATAAGTCGTCAACCACACCTTTAATGGGTAATTCGTCTGAACCAATGATCTCTACGGCTTCCATAGTTCCGGGACTATCCAGTGCAAAAATGAACAATGGTTTTTTAAAGGCTTTGCTTACTTTTTTGCTCGTTTGCATAACCTGGGTATTTTTCCGCTCAACCACTTTTGGTGGAGCCTGGCAACTGTTGGGCGATATGTTTGGCGGGCAAGCGGGCAATCCACCATTGTTAACAACCATTGCCATAATTAAAGTAGCTGTGGTAATAACGCTGATGCTGATTTTTCACTGGCTGATGCGCGGAACCACCGTACTAAAAGTTGCCGGCAGAATACCCAGCTGGAGCGTTGCGCTTATATGGTCGGCTATGCTGATATTGATCATTTTAAGCCAGGAATCAAGCAAGTCATTTATTTATTTTCAGTTTTAATCGTACTGAGAGTATAGATAACGGATGAAGATTCCGGATAAATTATAATCCCGTATATTTGATAGTCGCCCTTATTGGACTAAATGCGGCATATGGAACATGTACGAAGTTATCACCAAATCATTACGCAACCTGGTTGATTTTACCGACGAAGAGCTTTTTTTGTTTATGAAAAGGCTTAAGCCGGTAAACCTTAAAAAACATTCTTTTTATTTGAAAGAAGGCCAGGTTTGCAAAAGCATGACCCTGGTGTATAAAGGTGGTTTGAGATATTTTTCAAGAGGCGAAAAAGGCGACTATACCATTGGGTTTGCTTTTGAAGGGGAATGGATGGGTGATTATGAGAGCTTCCTGTTGCAGGTTCCATCGCCAGATTTTATTGAAGCGCTTGACGATTGTGAGCTTTTTACCTTAAGTTATCCGGACATGCAGGAATTATACCAGCATAGTCAGCGCTTTGAAAGGTTTGGCCGCCTCATTGCCGAAAAGCTTTTTATTGATACCGCTAAAAGCAAACGCAACCTGATGCTCCAATCGGCCGAAGAGCGTTACCTGGAACTGCTAACCAACCAGCCACATATTTTTGAAAGATTACCTCAGCACTTAATCGCATCATACCTGGGCATTCAGCCACAAAGCCTCAGCCGTATTAGGGCCAAGGTATCCAGCATCAAATTAACTTAGGTTAATAAAATAACATCCTTTTTTAACCCGGTTACATTTTTAGGCTCTGCTAATTGAGCCAATTTTGTATTGCGCTTTTATACGCGCCATCAAAATAAAAATATTATGACTCCGGTACAGATCTTTTCAATTGTCAATGCAATAGCCATGTTACAGTGGCTGTTGTTAATTATACTTCATAAATGGAAGGTTACCCAATGGCTTATCAATTATAAAGCCGTTCCGTTATTGCTTTCGGTAATTTACTGCATATATATTACCGGCTTCTTCAGCATTCAGGGCGGTGGTTATAACTCCATCGCAGAAGTACGCAGCCTGTTTGCGAACGACGGTGTTTTACTGGCTGGCTGGGTACATTACCTCGCTTTTGATCTGCTCATTGGTTTTTCTATCATCAAATCGGCCCAGGAAAAAGCGGTTTCACATTGGCTGGTTATTCCTTGCCTTGTATTAACCTTTATGTTTGGCCCTTGCGGTTTTCTGCTTTATCAGATCATTCAAAAAACCAAAACAGTAAACATATGAAAGCTCTGTTTATTCGGATCAGGAATATTAGCCCCGCCCTTTATTATTGCGGCGTGGCGCACTTAACCTTGTTTGTGCTCCTGATCATTATAGCTCAATTTGATCACCGGCAACTGATGGGTATTAACCTGTGGATCAAACCCATTAAATTTGCCATATCCATTGCTATATATTGTTTAACATGGCCGCTGTTATTGCAATACTTCCCGTTTGGGCAGTTAAAACGGCGGTTTGCCCGGTTTACGGTATTTGCCATGGCATTTGAAATGCTGGCCATTGCCTCACAAGCAGCACGGGGACAGATGTCACATTACAATAACTCAGGCATCTATAACGCCATTCTTTTTGCCATAATGGGTATTGTCATAGTTTCACAAACCTTGTTTGCGATATACATAGGGATCCGTTTTTTCAAGGTTAGCACGTCACAAATAAACCATGCCTTGCTTTGGGCTATAAGACTTGGGATACTTATGGCCTGTTTGTTTGCGCTTGAGGGTGGCATAATGGCTTCGCGCCTTGCCCACACGGTTGGTGCTCCTGATGGCGGCCCGGGACTGCCATTACTGAACTGGAGTCGTATTGCCGGCGATTTGCGTATACCTCATTTCATCGGTATGCATGCGCTTCAAATAGTACCCCTGTTCGTTATCTTTACCGGGATTAAAAATGCAAGACCGGTTATAATTTTTTCGTTAGTATATTTTGTTGGCGTATCGTTATTGTTTGCCAATGCCATGATGGGCAGGCCTTTATTTTAACCCGACAGCACATATTAAAACAAAAGCCGCTCATGTTGAGCGGCTTTTGTTTTTGTTAAAGGGACCATAATTAAAGTGCGTTTATGGCATCATTTTATAGCTTTCTTTAATAACGGCCTCATTTACCTCTTTAACCCTGTCTATTTCCATTTTTTCAACAGCCCTGTCATAGGTAAGCATGCCGTTAATTTCATGTTCAACATCGGTTGTTTGTGTGTAGATGGCTACGCTCAGGCCTTTGTACTTCATCAGCTGTTCTACCTTATCCAACAAAAACACATACCTGTCTGTTAGCCTGGCTTTGGTTGGTTCATAGTCATAAGCGTTATTGGCAACAGGCCACATGTGGTCGCGTACAAATAAACCTACACCACCAAATTCACCTAATGAGGCTGCCCGGTGCTCGTCAGGCACCGAGGCTCCATACGGGCCTACATAAATATGGGTATCTACATAATCGCCATTTTTCGGATCTCCGTAAGCTTTCTGATAATCGGGGTTGTTATTAAAGCCAGAATTGCCGTTAACCAACCTCGACGGATCATACTTTTTAACCCAATCTGTTATATTCTTAACATCAAAAGCACCCCAGTTTTCATTAAAAGGAACCCATGTAATGATAGATGGTGAGTTATAGTGCTGGTCAATAAGTGTTTTTAGCTCCTTCCTGAACTCGCCCCTTGTTTTGGTGGTATCTTCGTTCTGGTACCATATTGCAGGCATATCCTGCCAAACCAATAATCCCAGTTTATCAGCCCAATAATAAAAGCGCTGAGGCTCGGTTTTCATATGTTTCCTGATCAGGTTAAAACCAGCCTTTTTGGTGAACTGAATATCAAATTTAAGTGCCTCTTCTGTTGGTGCAGTGAGTATACCATCAGGCCAGTAACCCTGGTCAAGCAAACCGAGCTGCATGATAAACTTTCCATTGATCAGGGGCCTGTTAACTCCATTAACCTTACCCAATTTAATATCACGCATGCCGAAATAACTTTTCACCTTATCGGTAACGGTACCATGGGCATCTTCCAGTGTAATGTTAAGGTCATACAAAAAAGGATCATCAGGGCTCCAGAGCTTTGGTGTTTTAACAGGCAGATAAAAGGAAGTACCACTTGTCGATTTCTCTTCCGAAACCACGTTGTTTCCGTCAAGCGCTGTCGCAACTACCTTTCCTTCGCCTTTGGTGTTCACCAGTATCTTTAAGCGATTATTGGCCAAATCGGGCAGTAAACGGATATTCTCTATGTGAGCTTTGCTTACAGGCTCCAGCCAAACGGTTTGCCATATTCCAGAGCAAAAGGTATAATCGCCTCTCGGGCCGCTTTTACCTGATGGCACACGGCCATCATTCAGGTCCTGTACTGCAACTACCAGTGTGTTTTTTCCATTGCTTATATAGGGTGTTATATCAAAACTGAAAGCATCATAACTCCCGGCATGGCTGCCCGCTTTATGTCCGTTCACAAATACGGTTGCCTGGTAAGCCACCGCTTCAAAGTGAATAATTACCTGCTTATTTTTCCATCCCGAAGGAACTTCAAAACTACGGCGATACCACATATTGATCTCCTGTTTACGCTGAATGCCTGACAATACCGATTCCGGGCAATATGGAACACGTATTTGTTCGGCTTTGCCGTCAAAAGAAATTGGCTTTGCCGGGTCAAGCGCGGTGGCTGCATTTTTGCCTCCCCGGTAATCCCATTTGCCATTCAAACACATCCAATCGGCGCGTTGTAATTGTGGTCTTGGATATTCAGGGAAAGGAACTGCAGCATCTGTAGCCGCTTTTGTCCAGGGTGTGGGCAGGGTAGGTACCTGGGCCAATAAACGAGAACAATTAATGATAAATAATAGTAAAAATAGTGCAGGGCTGATCCGGTTTTTATTCATAATTACTGGTTTTTGAATATCCATAGATTTGGAAGGAGCAAAAAAGGATTGTCATTTCGACGAGGAACGAGGAGAAATCTTGTAAGAGCAGCAAATCCACAGGCATGTGGTATAAGATTTCTCTTTCGCGCTTACCCGCATTCCAACCAGGCTCTATCGAAATGACACCCTTTCCAACATTGTTATTGCTTCCGAATACCTATTGAGAATACTCAAACATATAAAAATAAATTTATTCATGAAGCTCAATTGCTCACAAACCAACTATCAATAGCCTTTTGCAACTCGCCATGATCCGGGTTATTATCAGCAGCCCAAGCTATAATTCCATCGGGCCTTACCAGCAAGGCCCTTTGGCCTAATTGTTCTTTCGCCCGGCCCGAAACATATACTATTTGCTCGTCATATCCAGTAATTGCCGTTTTCAGTGAATCGTTACCATCAAAGTCTATCAGTACTCCTTTGCCATTATGCATTAATTCACCGATTCTGGTACCGTCCTCAAACTCAAAATTGGGGACGCTTCTGCCTGCTAAATGATGGTTTCCGCCGAGGTCATATTGTATATTAATTCCCCAAACACGTGAGGCAAAATAAGTAGCACCATCACTTGTATTCAACAGGTCGCGGATAATAGCATTCAATGCCCGGGCTTGCGGATCGGGCTTCATGATGGCAACCTGCGCACGCGACCAACCCAACACCTGTATCCCAAGCGGGTACCTCTCAGCGTAATAACTATCCAATAAGTTTTCCGGAGCTCTATTATGGATGGTGGCCGCAAGTTTCCAGCCAAGGTTCATGGCATCACCCAAGCCCAGGTTAAGTCCCTGGCCTCCCAACGGCGCATGGATATGGGCGGCATCACCGGCTAAAAATACCCGCCCGTTGCGGTAGGAGGTGGCTTGTCGTGCCCGGTCGGTCCAGGTGGTGGCAATATGCAGGGCACTAATGGTAACGGCGGTGTTTGATACCCGGCGCAATACCTTCTGCACATGTTGCTGTGTGATGGGCTTTTCTGAATTGTGAAATGCCCCACCGTCAAAATCCTGGATCACAACATAACCCGGCTGCGACTGGATATACATACCCTCTTCGGTCATATTACGACCTGGTTTTAGTTTTTCCGGATCAGTGATATCAACTTTAGCTGTATAGCCTGTAAATTCAGGCTCCGTACCGGCAAACTCAAAGCCACCAACCTTACGAACCGCGCTGCGGGCACCATCGCAACCAACCAGCCATTTACCCCGGAAAGATTGGTCGCCCGACTGAACAGTTACCTCATCTGCGGTTTGATGAAAACCGGTAATAGCAAGTCCGTGCATGATCTGTACACCCAGCGCTTCTGCGCGGCGGGTAAATATGGTTTCAAGTTCTTCTATTTCCGAAATTAAACTGGTTTCGGTTGAGCTTGGTAAGCGATATGGCCACTTTGAATCATCAATATCACTTTCATGAAATGGGATGCCAGCAAAGTGCCCCACCTGCCGACGCGGCCCCTGGGCAGCATTAAGATGAGGGTTTTTAAGATGCTTGTGTATCTCCAATTCTGCCAGTAACCCACGGCGATCAAGTGATTCAATGGAAGGAGCGGAAAGCCCCCTGATACCGAAAGGGAGTTTTTTTAAGGGCGAACTACCTTCACCGGCCTTTTCCAGTACCAGTACAGAACATTTGGCCAACGCCAGCTCACAAGCCAGAAACAAACCTACCGGACCTGCTCCTGAAATAATTACATCGTAAATTGAATTATTTTGTGCGGATTTATTTTCGATTATAGCTTTCATATTAAATGATTGAGCTACAAAACTCCGCAATGCCATAGCCTTAGGCTTGTATAAATGCGACAAAATCGTTGCTCACCGCTTGTTTGCCTTTCTTTGCTTTTCGGGCAAATGCGGCGGGTGTACTACCGCTGTAGCGCTTAAATTCCCGACTTAGGTGCGATTGATCTGTATAACCGAGCTCGTGCGCCAATCCGGCAAGATTAATATCCGGCTGAATCCATAAATGGTTCCGTACCTGCTCAAAGCGTATCAGTGCAGATACATCTTTTACCGTATGCCCTGAAGATTGTTTAAAGTTCCGTTCCAGCGTACGAATGGTGGCATGAGCCGCTGCAGCCACTCCGCTTACCGGCATGGTTCCGTTTGCTTCCCTCATAGCCACTCCAGCCTTGAACAACATACTGCTGGCTGCAATGTGCGATCGGGCATCCAGAAAATATTGCTTTACCTGGGCAATTGCTTCATCTATGTTACCCGCCGCTATCCATTTATTTAACACGGGTTGAAGCTGCGCGATAGGGTGCTCAAATATATGCACACCGTTTTTACCCGATGGTAAGCCGAGCAGATCAAAAACTGTCCACGGGAAACACCTCACAGCAATAATTTCCAGGCTGCTTTTGGTATGAAATATAACCGGCTGATTAAGCAGCCCCATCATAAACGGTGACGGCAGCAACTGCAGGCTTCCGTTGCGCATAATACTGCAATCGCCTCCGAAATGAAAAATAATTTCGGCATAGCCATCGGGCTGTACCTCAAAACTTGAGGGTATTTCCTCAGATTCCCGCTTGTTGTACCAAAAACACCTAATGGTATCCCGTAGCTCTTCAGGGGGGTCAAATTCTTGATGGTACATATTTAAAGATAGCATATTGAGGATTTATTGGAAAGACGAAACCAGCAGATTATAAAATCGCATCATGTTAAGCCAGCGTAACTTATTTATAATATTAAATTATTAATTTTAACCGCTACTATTAGCCTATGGTAAAAAACATGAATGCGGTTTGGCTTAAGCTAATAGGCAGCTCTTCAGATTTTTCGTTAGAAAGCAGAATATTTCATTCCATCAGTATTGGTTTAACAATATTGGCTGCTTTTTATGTCCCTTATAACTTTTTTGCCGGACTATACGTTGGCTCTGCATCCAGTTTATTATTGGGTTTGCTTTTTTTATACGAGTATTACAACTCCCGTTATCATAACAAACCACACAGCAGCCTTTTATTGGGATTAACCGGGTTAATTATCTTCTCCCTTAATTATTTCACCAATTCGGGCATTAATGGCTCAACTGATATTATTTGGCCCGCATACTTGTGCTGGTGTTTGCTATTTCCCCTTACAGGCAGCACCTGGCCTGGCTGGTTACTTACATCCTGTGTTTTATGGTTTTGCACCTGGTGGCATATTATTATCCGGCCCTGGTTAAACATCCGTTTGAAGCGGGTAAGGGTGAGCTCATAGACAGGATCACTGCATTCCCAATACCTGTTATTGCTATCTATATTGTTATAAAATACATCCGCAAAAGCTATGATAAGGAACGTGTAGCCGCAGAAGAAAAGGCAGTGGCCATTGAGGCACAAAACAGACATATATTACTGCAAAAAGAACAGCTGGAAAAAAGCGACGCGGAAAAGAATAAGCTAATGTCTATCATATCGCATGATATGCGCACACCGTTAATTAACATACAAAATTACCTGGAGCTGCTGAATGAAAATGAATTGGACAGCCCATTGCGTATAGTAATAGAACAGGAACTGCTGGCTGCCACAAACGGCACAATGGATATGCTTACCAATTTGCTGCAATGGTCTAAATCGCAAATGGAAGGGCCGGCGGTTAATTTGATGTCGGAAAACCTGCTTGAAACCATAAAAAGCACGCTTGATATGGGTAAAACGCAGGCCGCTAAAAAAGATATTACCTTAAGCTACGAGATCAGCCCCGCTCTGGTGGTAATTGCGGATATGAATATGCTGCAACTGGTAGTGCGTAACCTCATTAGCAATGCCATTAAGTTTACGCTAAATGGCGGCGTTATTAAAATACATGCACACTTGGTGCAGCACGAATGTAAGATAACCGTTAGTGATAATGGCAAAGGAATAGAGCCAAACAAACAGCAAAAAATATTCTCCATTAATACTGAACCCGATTTTGGAACAAACAACGAAAAAGGGGTTGGCCTGGGCCTGCTTTTATGCAAAGAATTTATTGAGCGCCAGGGTGGCCGGATCGGTTTTGAAAGCGCGGTAGGCCAGGGGTCCAGTTTTTTTGTTTTTGTGCCAGCGGAAACGGATTTTTATCAATAAATAAGAACTCTCCACTTTTAATGATAACCAGCAGAGCCAACATCAAACCGATTTCGTGCTGATTTAGAAATTATAGTATTTTAGTTAGTTATACGTTATCTATTCATACTAATCCGTTGATAATTTATAACTTAATACTTTGCGAGTTTGAAACAGCGATTGGTACTCATTTATTTACTTGAAATCGTACACATTCCATATTACCCTTTATGATGTTGCGTTCTTCGGCGCGATATTTATCAGCCTGACCTTTATCCTGCTTTTATGGTTCACCAGGAAGGCCAACCGACCAGCAAACCGTTTTTTAGCTCTGGCTTTGACTGTTGCAGCATTGTGGCTGGCGCGAATATTTGCTATTGACATCGGGCTGACGGCTTATTTTCCCTTTTGGAGCCGTTTGCCATTTCAGTTTTCGCTGGCTCTTGGACCGCTCATGTATTTTTATGTACGTAAAATAACCCAGCCTCAATACAAATTCCGGTTTAAGGATCTTTTGCATTTCTGCCCTTTATTAGTGGAACTGGGTGCTCATGGTTTAGCCATTTTTGAAAGCAACAAAACTGGTGCGGAAACCTATAACACGCTGGTATTTGAACACCTCAACCCGGCATTGCAATTAATGGCCTTTGTTTCGGTTATCATTTATCTCCACAACTGCCGCAAGCGTATAGAAAATTTTTACAGTCAGCAAAAATTTAACGGAAACGACCGGTATCGTTACGAGCTGCGATGGATAAATAATTTAGTAACAGGCTTTGGTCTTTTATGGCTGTTATGGATACCTTTTGTAGCTGTGGATTACTTTTACTACAGCTACCGATTAACCTCACAGGCTTATTACCCCTTGTACCTCCTTTTAATGATGATGCTTATATGGATGGCAGCACGGGCTTTTTTAAGGCCGCAGATTGGTACAATCACGGGTACTTTACCCGTCTTAAAGCCGTTACTCCCTGCCGATCTGCGGCAAAAGGGTGCCTGGCTAAAAAAAGCTGTTCAAGCCAACCTATATTATCAGGATCCGGAACTAAGCTTAAGTTCATTGGCCGAAAAGCTTGAATTAACTACTCATGAGCTATCCCGGGTAATTAATACGGTGCTGAAAAAAAGCTTTAATGATTTCATTAATGAATTCCGCGTGCAAGCGGCAGCCCGTAAAATGCAGGATCCCGCTTATGACCATATCACCTTACTCGGTATAGCTTACGAATCGGGGTTTAACTCGCAAAGCACATTTAACCGCATTTTTAAACAGGTGACGGGGAAAAGCCCGATCGAATATAAAAACGACCTGAAAAAAGAGTTCCCATCTTATAACTTGAGCAGTCAAACTCAAAATACGCCGGTAATATTGCATCGTAAAACCGCACTACAGTGGTTTTCTGAAAAAATAAACGGCTATCATATGTTTAGGAATTATTTAAAAATTGCATGGCGCAATCTTGTACGCAATAAAAGTTATACCGCAATTAATGTTACTGGTATGGCCGTGGGCATTGCAGTGTGTATGGTGATATTTATCATTATACAATTTCAAACAAGCTTTGATAATTTTCACGAAAAGAAAGATCGCATTTATCGCCTGTTAACCGAATATCACAGCGAAGAAACAGGAAATATTACTTACGGAAAAGCTTTCCCTTTTCCTATGCCTGTGGGGATAAGAACGGCCTTCCCCCTGATAGAACAGGTAGCACCGGTATTTGTAAGCCATGATGACCAGCTACTCGTTATTGGTAAAAATGGAAATACCGAAAAGAGTTTTAAAGAGCAGCACGGGGTATTCTATGCGTCGCCGTCATTCTTTAAAGTTTTCGATTTTCCGTTGCTGGCTGGTTCATATGAATCATTAAAAGACCCAAACAACGTGCTGCTCACGAAAGAAATAGCAGAAAAATATTTCGGCGACTGGAAAACAGCAATAGGCAGAACCATTAAACTGGAAATGGGCGGCTACATGTTTGAGCACGGTACCGATGTATTGAAAGTTTCGGGCATATTGGCCAGCATACCGGCAAATACAGATTTTCAGTTAAAGGTGGTAGTATCTTACGGAACAGGCTTTACAGGGGATTTCCTGGCAAAATCTGCCGATTGGGATGGCAATGTAGCCGGTTTTGGTTGTTATGTTTTGTTGCCCCCAAACACCTCTGCCAGTAATTTTAATCAGCAATTAAGGGCCTATTGCCGAACGGTAGAGTCTTCCGGCAATAAGGATAGCCATATCTTACAATCATTAAGCGACGTGCATTATGACACCCAGGTTGGCAACTACAGCAATAAAACAATCAGCCACCAATTGCTGAATGTATTGTGGCTTATAGCCGCGTTCATCCTGTTAATAGCCTGTGTAAACTTTATCAACCTCTCTACCGCTCAAGCCGTTAACCGGGCAAAAGAGGTTGGTGTACGCAAAGTTTTGGGGAGTAATAAATCTCAATTGCAGCTCCAGTTCATTGTAGAAACATTTTTGATCGTTATATGCGCTGTATTACTTGCCGCAATCATTACCGTTTTTGCATTACCTTCAGTGGGTGGGCTTTTAGAACTCTCGCTTGCCTTCAACATATTCAGCAATCCGGCAATCATTTTATTTCTTTTAACGGTAACTGTTGTTGTAACCGCGCTCGCGGGCTTTTATCCATCCATTGTTTTATCGGGTTTTAACCCTGTTAATGCTTTAAAGAATAAGCTGATACCCAACACACAAGGAATTTCATTACGTCGAGGCTTGGTTGTGTTTCAATTCATCATTGCGCAGGTGCTGATCATTGGCACACTGATCATTGTAAAGCAAATGGATTATTTCATGAACCAACCGCTGGGCTTTGATAAAGACGCCATCATCAACGTTCCTTTCCGTGTAGATAGTGTTCGCCTCAGTAAGCTGAGCTACCTGAAAAAGCGGCTAATGTCAGTAAATGGCGTGCAGGGCGTCAGCTATAGCTCCAATACCCCGGTTGAAAACGGTACCGATCTGTGGAGCATCATCAAGTATAATCATGCAGTAAAACAAACAGACTTCCAGGTTATTACCAAATTTGCTGATGAGGAATATATATCCGCTTATAAACTACCACTGATAGCCGGCAGAAATATGCGCCCGGCTGATACCGCGGGAGAGTTTTTGGTGAACGAAGCCCTCGTAAAAAAGCTTGGCCTCAAAAAGCCTGAGGATATCTTAAACAAACACATGACCACCTGGCACGACCAGATCAAAGGAACCGTTGTTGGCGTATTGAAAGATTTTAATGACCGTTCTTTCCGCAATGATCTTGCCCCGCTGCTCATTACTACCGACATAGCCATGTACAACCAGGTTGGCATAAAACTAACAACAGCCAACATGTCTTCTACTTTAGGATCAATTAAGACTGTATTTGACCAAACCTTTCCGGATTTTGTTTACGAATACAAGTTTCTGGATGATAAAATTGCAAGCTTTTACAAACAGGAAAATCAGTTATCGCAACTGTACAAAATTTTTGCAGCAATAGCCATATTCCTCAGCTGCCTCGGCCTGTATGGTTTGGCCTCTTTTATGGCAGTACAGCGGGTAAAGGAAGTTGGGATTCGTAAGGTACTTGGCGCCACAGCAAGCAGTATTGTTTATTTGTTTTCAAAAGAGTTTATCATACTCATTACTGTTGCTTTTGCAATTGCAGCACCTATTGCCTGGTACTATATGCATCAATGGTTGCAGGACTATGTTTATCGCATCAACATCAGTTGGTGGCTGTTTGCAGCCGGAGGGCTTGTTTCCATAGTTATTGCGTTGGCAACTATAAGTTTCCAGGCCATAAAAGCATCATTAGCAAATCCGGTCAAAAGCCTCAGGAACGAGTAAATCTTTAAATAACACCCATGAACCTACTTATAGCCACCATAAGGCACCTGATTAAGATCAGTGCAGATGAAGAAGTAATATTAACCGGTTTATTTAAACCTCTTGAATTAAAATCCGGCGAATATTTTCTCGAAGAGGGGCAAATATGCCGTTATGTAGGCTTTATAGAAAAAGGCCTGGTACGTTATCATATGAATGATAATGGTAATCAGAAAAGCTTGTTTTTTAATAAGGACGGTGAATTCATTTCTAATTATCAGAGCTTTCTTCCCCAGGTTTCTTCTGATACCAGTATACAAGCCATTGAAGATACCTTTTTGCAAATAATCAGTTTCTCAGATTTGCAACGGCTGTATTCAAGTGTTAATGAAGGCGAAAAATTAGGCCGTTTAGCGATCGAAAATGTATTCCTAAGTAGCATGGAGCAGCTAAAATCCTTCTACAAGGATTCTCCCACTGAGCGATATCAGCAGTTTTTGCGGTCTTATCCAAATCTTGTGCAAAGGATTCCGCAGTATTATATAGCTTCTTATGTCGGGATCCAACCTCAATCTTTATCCCGGATCCGGAAAAGACTGGTAACACAAAAATAATCTGTTTTTTTATTAGTTAACCGAGGTGAACGACAAAGGACGTTCAGTTCAGGAGATTTGTACCATTATTCAAATTAATAATGGAAACACAAATCAAAAAACAACATCACTGGGGTATTCATTCAGTTTCTTACTGGATCACTCTCTTATTAGCACTCGGAATTATTTTTATTGGTGCACGTTTTATTCTGCAGCCACAGGTAGGCGCCATAGGATATGGCATTTCATTTAATAATGAACATGATGCAGCTTATGGCAAAATAAAGGGTATTCGCGATATTTTTTCGGGCATTGTTTTACTGCCTCTATTAGCAATGCAGATGCGGAAAGCCACTGCCTGGGTATTTACAACCACTATTATTGTTCCCGCGGTCGATTTCCTGATCATATTTTCAACTAATGGCATTGGAGATGTTGAACACCTTTTAATTCATGGTGTAACGGCTCTGATCATGATCGCAAATAGCTTTCTGTTATTCCGTGCAGGTAAACAATCATCAAAAGAATAAAAGAAATGAATATGCTTATCAATCAAATCCTATTAGCCATAGCTATTTTAACTACCGGGGTGGTTTATGGTACAGATGTTTTTCATGCAATCGTTGTAAAAAAAGCCGTTTCCCTGAGTAGCGATTCTGCTATTGCAGATTTAATGGGGCACACGCATCTAATCGCTGACAAAAGGATGCCTTTAATCGGAGCTACCAGCCTTGTTAGTTCTTTGTTAATCACAGTTTTGAACTATAACTCTGCCTTGGCTATCTATTCAGGTGTAGCTTTAATAGCACTTATCTCACATCTAATAATTTATTTGCGCGTAGCCAAGCCTATCAATGTACAGATGTCGGCTGCAGCTATGGCCCAAAAAACACCGGCAGATATTCGATCACTACAATTACGATGGGATAGTGTTATCAGTTACCGTGCATTGCTGTTAACAATCGCCATGGGTGCACTTATTTCCGGAATTTTAGTCACCAGCGGTAAATAGATAATTTGAAGATTTGGTTAACACGATTTCGTAAAAAATGCGTTCCGTATCTCACCCCGGAACGCATTACAAAATGTATCAACTAAATCCCAGGTCGCATGTTTAATGACCTAAGTTCTTTCAGTGAACCAATAGAATCACTCACTCCGTAAGCTTTTCACCGGGTTGGTCAGCGCGGCTTTTATGGCTTGAAAACTGATGGTTAACAGGGTGATGATGATCGCAGCTATTCCGGATGCAATAAATGCCGATGGACCAATACTCACCCGATATGCATATTTATCGAGCCAATGTTCCAGGAAGTATAACGCTATCGGCGAAGCTATGAGGCAACTGATTAACACCAGCACCACAAAATCGCGCGATAGCAGCATCCATACCTGTATAATTGATGCACCTAAAACTTTGCGGATACCGATCTCCTTGGTGCGCTGTTCAGCAACGTAAGCAGCAAGACCCAATAAGCCCAGGCAGGAAATAAATATGGCAAGGGCGGCAAATACACCAGCCAGTTTGCCTACAAGTACCTCCAGGTTAAATTTGCTCGCATATTCATCATCTATAAACTTATACTGATAAGGAAAAGCCGGGTTATATTTCTGAAATACCTTGCCGATCTTTTCAATGGTAGTGTGTGTATTGGCATTTTTAGGCAAGCGATAGGTGATAACGAAGCCATAAGGATTATGACCGAAAACGGCTGGTGCTACCGGCTTGTAGGGCGATTCCATCAGGGCATCTTTCACCACGCCGATAATTCTTACCGGCTTGCTGCCGAAATTGCAGGTTATC
Organism: Mucilaginibacter aquaedulcis; assembly: GCF_030409325.1. Classification (GTDB taxonomy): domain Bacteria; phylum Bacteroidota; class Bacteroidia; order Sphingobacteriales; family Sphingobacteriaceae; genus Mucilaginibacter; species Mucilaginibacter aquaedulcis. Next base: position 594,202 of record NZ_JAUFPR010000004.1, on the reverse strand, counting down.
ATTTGATTCACAGGATCTTTAAGGCCAATACGCCTTACCGTTGCTTCATTCACGATCACATTGAGTGAGTCGCTTTTCCAATCACCTGTAAAATTGTGTCCTGCGGCAAAAGTCATTCCCAATGTTTTAAAATAATCGTCTGACACCCATATCGCGCCAATATTCACTTCTTCTTCCCCGGCGTTTTTCCCCGGCCATTTCTCCAGTGAAAAATGGCTGAATACCTGTGTTGCAGGCGATGTGGACGACGCTATGCTCTCCACCAATCCTGATGATAGCAGGTCATTTCCTAGGGCTTCATAATGTTTGGGAAGATCTCCATTCATATCGGTCATCACGAGCCGCTCGGCCTTGTAACCAGTGGGGCGATCCTGCACATATTGTATTTGCTGGTAAACAATTACGGTGCTGATGATCAGTGCGACTGAGCAGGTAAATTGCACCACCACCAATACCTTCCGCGGCAATGCTGCCGCTTTACCAATTTGAATACTTCCCTTCAGTACTTTTACCGGGTTAAATGACGACAGGTAAAATGCCGGCCTGCTCCCAGCAGCTAAGCCGGTTAACAGTACAAAAGCGATCATGATGCACCAGAAACCGATGTTACCAAACGGGATGCGGATGTAAACTCCTGTTAAGGTATTGAACGAGGGAATAGCCAGCTGAACAAATAGCAGACATAACAGAAACGATAAACATGTGATCAAAACAGACTCCAGCAAAAACTGGTAAACCAGATCCACACGGCCCGAACCAATGGCTTTGCGAACGCCAACTTCCTTGGCCCGTTTTTCAGATCGCGCGGTTGATAGGTTCATGAAATTGATACAAGCTATTGCCAATACCAGTATACCGATGATACCAAACAAACGCACATAGTCCACAAAGCCGCCCGCCACCTTTCCGTTTTTGAAATCATTGTACAAATGCCAGTCGGCTAAAGGCTGCATAAAAACCTCCGGCTTAGACGATCTCATCTCCGGGCTTCTTTTTTCAACAATGTCCCTGATCTTAGGTGCAACCTGTGCGTAGCTTACACCCGGCTGTAACGCCACGTAAGCGGTGAAAGAATTATATGTCCATTTGGTGCGCCCATCCCTGATCCAGCTCTGGGTTGCTTCACTGTAAGCAAAAGGTGTTAGATAATTAAATTGCAGCGTTGCATTTTTAGGAATATCCTTAATAACCCCGGCAACCTTTAAATTCTGTGTATTATCAAAACGCACCATTTTCCCCATCGGGTCGGCATCACCAAACAGCGATTTGGCCGTTGATTCTGTGAGCACAATGGTGTAAATATCCTTTAATGCTGAATTAGCATTGCCTTTAACAAACGGATATTTAAATATTTTAAAGAAATCGGCCCCGGCGGCCCCTCCGCCGAGATACAGCTTTTTATCACCCACTAATAAATTGTGATTCATCCAGCCTATATTGTCGGCCTCGGCCACGTATTGTACTCCCGGAATTTCTTTCCGTAACACGTTAACCAAAGGAAGCGCTATGGATGTTTGGGTTGATGTGCCATTGTGCTGCGAGGTTAGGTTCATTTGTACCTGGTATGATCGTGCATAATCAGGCAAGAACCTGTCATACGAATATTGATCCGTTACCCATAAACCAATCAGCAGCGCCACAGCCATACCTGCGGCCAGCCCTGCAATATTCAGTACGCTATAAACTTTGTTGTTCAGCGTGTTGCGCCATGCTATCTTCAAATAATTACGAAACATATGATTGCGATTTAATTTTTCACCAGACCATACCGGTACGGCACGGTGACGTAAAATTATTGCTGAAGATGATGAGGGAGGTTCCAAATCATGATTTGGTCGCTCTTTTTTTAGTTTAGCCTTGTATTCGGCTGGGCCTTTCCCTTTAATTTGTTTGAAGGCACGATTAAAAGTGGTTTTTGAGTTGAAGCCACAATCATACGCAATGCCTAAAAGAGTTATCCGGTCATATTCCGGATCTTTCATTTTCCGGGTTACATCCTTTATCCTAAATTCATTAACAAAATCGTTGAAGTTTTTGCGCAGACCAGTATTGATGATCCGCGATAATTCATGGATAGGAATACCGAGCTCTTTAGCCAAAGAATTTAAGCTCAGCTCCGCATCTAAATAAAACCGGCCCATCTTCATTTGATGCCGCAGCCAATATCCTTTTAGTATCAGCTTTTCTGTTGCGGACGGGCTCACATACAAAATGCCCTTGCCCGGGATCTTATTGTGATCAACCCGCACAGGATATTTTGCAAGTTTAGCGCACCGGAACAAATAAACCGCGATTGAAATAAAGGCCAACAACTGTAGCACCGGGTGCCACTGCTTATAAACCGATGTGTTATAGGTTGCCGCGCCGGTGTGTTCACTTTGGATAATCGTTAACAGGTGTATACCTTGCTCCAACAACAGGGGACTGAAATGCAGCAGATCTTTAGCTGTAACTTTTTCTTCGGGCCGCACAATACTGCGGACATAAAAGAATACCAGCGGGCCAAGTGTCAGCAAAAACTGAAACGGGAACCAGCTCCATCGTTTAAAATAATTTTCTAATTGGATATCTATACAAACAGCTCTCAGCAACCACAAAACCATGGTGACGAGGATAAGACTAAGCAGGCGATTCACGCTTCTGTTTCCTTTTTTGGAAAACCACACGATCAAGCTGAAAGCCAGCCCGATGAGCATGGCCACCAGGGAGGCCATGTTATACAGATCAATATGGAGTGCATGTGGGTTCAATTATAGGAATACCCCAATCCTTATTCCAAACTTGTAATTTATTGAAAAACAGAAAATTACGCAAAAATTCAAATCGACCGTTGTAATAAAACCGAACATCTGAGCGTCCGGTTTTGAAACCTCAGGAATTTTGTAAAGATATTCCTAATTCCCTTATGTACTAAACAGAAAAGCCATGCGGGCTGCATGGCTTTTCTGTTTTAAATTTATCAATTACTATTAGGGTCGAATTCTACGATCCATTCGATGCCATATTTGTCTCTGAACATTCCGGCGTAGGTACCCCATGGACTGTCGCCAATGGGCCCTTCAATAGCTCCATCTGCTGATAGCCCGTTAAATATTTTGTCGGCCTCTTCCCGGCTTTCTGTGCTAACGGCTATTTTAGACCTGTTTTCATTTTCATTTACCCGTCCCATAAATTCGGGAACATCATTGGCTATTAACACATTGTGCTTACCAATTGGCAAAGCAATGTGCATAATTTTATTGGCTTCGTTTTCCGGCACCTGAAATTCCGCGCTTGATAAATCTTTGAACCGAATAATCTTTGTGAACTCTCCACCGAAAACTGATTTGTAAAAAGTGAAAGCTTCTTCGGCATTTCCATTGAAGTTGATCCAGGGGTTAATTGTTCTCATAATTTATTTTTAAATGGTTAATTTAAGCGTTGTTAAAAGCACAGTATACCCCATCCTGAAGCCCTCAGATAGGCTTTACATTCATCCGAGCGATTTAAGCCTGTGGTTGGTATTTTCACTGCACCACTAATATACAAATCTCCTGAACGCAAAAAAGCCTCAAATCTTTCGACTTGAGGCTTTTTACTTTCGATGTAGCGGGAGCAGGACTCGAACCTACGACCTTCGGGTTATGAGCCCGACGAGCTACCAACTGCTCCATCCCGCACTGTTTTGATGGGCTGCAAATGTATAATAAGTTTTGGTAATTGACGAATATATAATTGAGCAGTGCAGATTACTCCTCTTATTTTACTTAATTAAAACAAAAACCTGTACTAAAGGGACCCGTTATTGATCTGGGTAGAGTCGGAAGCTGAAACAAGATGTTCATCAGGCGTATCATTGTTTTCAGCAAAAAGGCGAATGGTTTTGATATACCGGCCCATATAATAATCGTTCAGGGTTGTTTCCGTAACACCATTGGCCGCGCCAGATGTGGAATGTATAAAAGTGATAGGCTCGCCCGGTTGCGATACAATAATACCGATGTGACCGGCCCGCCCTCTGTTATGTGTTCTGGTACCGGTAAATAATATCAGGTCGCCGAATTTAGCTTCGCTCAGATCCTTGTTTCCCTGAACACCAGCAAAATCTGAAGAGCTCCTGGGGATGGCTATTCCAAAATGATTAAATACATAATTAACAAATCCGGAGCAATCAAAGCCCCTTTCCGGGTTTGAAGAACCGTACCGGTACCTGATCCCCTTGAGTGTTTTGGCAAACGCTATTAACTCGTCGGGGCTGGTGCAGCCAGTTAAAATAGCTGTATCCACAACCGTTCGGGGATGATCGTGATGCGATCTGTGCATCTTTACGATCTTTTTTGTTTTATGCCTGGTTATTAAAGATTCACGCTCAGGCTTCATCAATGATAACGAAGCCAAAACAAGAACCTTGAAGCCAACGTGAAAATGCATGCCGTAATAATAGGCAAAAAAACTTTGCTCCCGTCACTAAGATTTTAACATTGACCTGTTTTTTGTTAAAAACCTCTTGGGCTTATTGTATTAACAATACGAATAAGCTGCTATTTTTTGGCGGCCGTAGGTGGAAAGTGGCGAATCTTTTCGTCGTACACGAGGATCTTTCCGTTTATCAATTGATCTGACCGGTATTAAATATAGTGATTTAATTCATTGCGGTATACCAAATCAAACAAAAGAGAGGGCAGGAGGGAGCCAAAACAGTTTGTAAGGAATTAACAACTACTCCGACTAAAATGCATCCAACAAAAGAATTCACAATGGAGCACAACATTATAATACATAACATAAAGGCAATTGAAATACTTGAACAATGCGTCGAAATTTACCCGGCGGCATACAACGCGAAGCCCTGGAACGATAACTGGAACATACAGACAGCAAAAGCCCTGCTAACCTGCTACTACAATACCCCTAATTTTATGGGATGGGCAGCCCGCAGAAACGGACAAATAATTGGCTGTGCCATAGGGAATATGGAGCCTTACTACAGTGGCAGCATTTTTATTTTGAAAGAATTATTTGTAGCTGTGAATTGCCAGGGCACGGGGGTAGGCAGCGGCCTAATGGCTGTTGTAAAAGAGGAGGTGAAAAAATTAGATCTTAAAATGATTATGCTATTTACACGCAGGCCACTTTTCGATTTCTATATCAAATCAGGGTTTCAGGAAATGGTAGAAGCGGGAACTATGGTGTATGCCATTGAATGATGCCTGTACTGCAATCACGAAAAAAGCCTCTCAAATTTCTATGAGAGGCTTTACTACAAATTCAAAATTTATACCAGGACCATTGAATTATGCTCCTTTTACAATGGCCAATGCTTTGTCAACATGTTCAGTAGGCGAAATGTGATCGTTTGTTGATGAAAACACTGCTATAATTTTACCGTCTTTACCAATCACATAGGTTGTACGTGGTATAAAACCGTGGTTAACCTCTATTCCGCGCACGTCTTTCATGCCAAGCTTAGGAGAAGACATTACCAGGCCGTATGTTTGTGCAATTTTACCTCCGGCGTCTGATGCAACGGCGAATTTGCCTGCGCAGTAATTTGGATCGGCAGAAAATGTGTTCAGTCGCTGAATATCATCTCCGGATACGCCGATAATAATAGCACCTGCCGCGGTAAATTTATCCTTTTGTTCGGCAAAGGCATGTGCTTCGGCATCGCAGCCGCCGGTATAAGCAGAAGGATAAAAATAAACCACAACTGGACCTTTAGCAAGCGAATTTTTTAATGAGAAATTAAATTCCTTGCCGGCCAAACTGGCCTGGGCGCTAAACACAGGTGCTTTATCTCCTTTAGATAACATCTTTGATTGGGCAAAGCCGGAGCTGGCTATCAAAAGTGAAAAGCCGAAGATTAAAAACGATAAGCAATAATATTTCTTTAACATAGCGAGATTGTTTTGATTTTTTAATGGTGTTATATCAAAGCTACGACAGAAGTAGAGAAAAGGTTTACTGTCATTAAAATTTTACTGCGATTTATTCTAATCGATAACTTGAAATAAATTATTAAGAGCCACAAGCCGGAGGTTTGCAGAAGCAGGGGGGGTGGCTTGCGGAAGCGAGGCAGAAGCTCAAAATCGAATTACACAGTGGATTCCGTCAAAGTTTCTAATTACTAAGCGGTTGTTAATAATTATATATTATTAAGATGGAGAAGATTATGTATTTTGCAACTTAAATAATTCCTTAACCTTAATCATTAAGTAAATAGTAAAAACATGGCAAGATGTACAGCCCCAACATATGGACACCGCACAGCGAGCGGAGCAGCAGCCTGTCCAGCATGTAGTAGTCGCAGCTACCGCTCCTACCCATCCTACGATTCCTACCCGTCTTACTCACCAACCAACCCTTCGTCAACAAGCAACTCGGGAAGCCGCAGTAGCAGCAACGGGTCGGGTCGGAGCATTAAGCCTCGTTGGTCTCAAGCGGGTTCATCTGTTCTTTATACGCCCGCCGAGGTTCGTACTCTCACACCAGTCCGTGAAAATGTAGAGGAGAGATCCTCTTTGCCTGACCTACGCGACATTTTTCTTTGCCATGCATGGGATGATCGACAAGGAGCTGCGAAGGAATTACATGATCTCCTTGAATCTAATAATGTTTCGGTTTGGTTCAGCGAAAAAGATGTCTTGCTTGGTTCATCCTTGCTTCGCGAAATCGACAAGGGATTGGTAAAGTCACGGGTTGGAATTGTGCTGGTAACTCCGGCTTTACTGCGTCGCCTTGCAGGAGAGGGCATCGCCGACAAAGAGCTTTCTGTACTATTAGCCAGAGATTTACTTGTTCCAATCATGCACAACACGACGTATGAAGCTTTACGTGATGTAAGTCCCTTGCTCGGCTCACGAAGCGGTCTTAGCACTTCAGAAGAAACAATGAAAGAAATAGCCGCCAAATTAGCAGAACTGGTCGCTGTCGAACCTTGTTATTAACTCATGTTCTATAAACTTTCTTAAGTTCAAATCATTAAATCAAGAATATTCACCGGCAAAATATTGAAAAACAAAAAAGCCTCTCAGATTTCTCTAAGAGGCCTTTACTTTGTAGCGGGAGCAGGACTCGAACCTACGACCTTCGGGTTATGAGCCCGACGAGCTACCAACTGCTCCATCCCGCACTGTTATTCTTATATGTTGCATTCCGTCATAACCTCGGAAAGTTCCTTCCAATTGTCAAAATGCAATTTGCACTCCGTTTTAATTGGACTGCAAAGATATAATTCGTTTCTTTGCAGTCCAAATATATTTTTAATTATTTTTATATGAGTCACAAGGCAGGTTTTGTAAGCATTATTGGTAAACCCAACGCAGGTAAATCAACCCTTATGAACGCCCTTGTTGGCGAAAAAATGTCAATCATTACCCCAAAAGCGCAAACTACACGTCACCGCATTTTGGGTATTGTAAATACCGACGATTACCAGATCGTGTTTTCAGACACGCCCGGTGTTATCAAACCGCACTATGCCCTGCATGAAAGCATGATGCACCAGGTAGATGGTTCTATTGTTGATGCCGACCTTATTTTACTCGTTACTGATATTTACGAGGAGTATGATGAAACCGATGTGTTGAAAAAACTGGAAGGCTCATTGGCCCCGGTTGCCGTGCTCATTAACAAAATTGACCAAAGCGACGAGGAAACCGTAAAAAAGAAAGTAGAGTTTTGGCAGGAGAAGCTAAACCCTAAAGCCGTTTTTGCCATATCGGCCCTGCATGAGCACAACATTAAATCTGTAATGGATTTTGTTGTTGAAAACCTACCCGAGCACCCCGCTTATTACGAAAAGGACGCGCTTACCGATCGTAACGACCGTTTCTTCGCGTCAGAAATGATCCGCGCGCAGTTGCTTAAACAATACAAAAAGGAGATCCCTTATAGCGCCGAAGTTATTGTTACTGCCTTTATTGAAGGCGAAACACTGCACCGCATCAGCGCCGAAATTATTGTGGAACGCGATTCGCAAAAAAACATCATCATTGGCCAGGGTGGTAAAATGCTTAAAATTGTAGGCACCTATGCCCGCCGCGATATGGAAGAATTTTTTCAGCGAAAGATTTTCCTGGAAATGTTTGTCAAAGTGATCCCCGACTGGCGCAGCAAAAAAAATTACCTTAAAAAATTCGGATACGAGTAATCCATAGAGTCAAGAGGTAAGAATCAAGATACAAGAGTTAAATTAATAACAATATAATAAGAATTAGAGTGCGAAATATAGACCGACTTTAGATAAGTTTGTCTTGATTCTTGTCTCTTGATTCTTAAATCTAACAACCATGAGTAACATAGTAGCCATAGTGGGCAGGCCCAACGTGGGCAAATCAACCTTATATAACCGCTTAACCGAAACCCGTAAAGCCATTGTTGATGATTTTAGCGGCGTAACGCGCGACAGGCATTACGGTGTGGCCGAGTGGCTTAACCACCAGTTTACCCTTATTGATACCGGCGGCTACGTAGCCAACTCTGATGATGTTTTTGAAGCTGCCATACGTGAGCAGGTTGATATTGCTATTGAGGAAGCCACCGTTATTTTATTTGTTGTTGATGTTACTACCGGCATCACCGATCTTGACGATGAAATTGCCACCCGCCTTCGTAAAAGCAGCAAACCCGTTTTTGTGGTAGTAAACAAGCTGGATAATAACAGCCAGGTTGCCGATTCGATGGTGTTTTACAGCCTGGGTTTGGGCGAGATCTACAGCATTTCGTCAATGACGGGCTCTGGCACCGGCGAATTGCTTGACGAAGTGGTTAAACATTGTGAGGATGTTGTTCTGGAAGAGAACACCCGCCCCAAATATGCCATTGTGGGCAGGCCAAACGTAGGTAAATCATCCATCATCAACGCGCTTATCGGTAAAGACCGCAACATTGTAACCCCTATAGCAGGTACCACCCGCGATTCTATACACATCCACTACAACCAATACGGGCATGATTTTATGCTGATTGATACTGCCGGGATGCGTAAAAAAACCAAGGTGAAAGAAAACATCGAGTTTTACTCGGTGATGCGTACCATCAAAGCCCTGGAAGAAGCTGATGTGATCATCCTGATGATTGATGCTGTTGAAGGTATCGAATCGCAGGATATCAATATATTCCACTTGGCCGAAAAGAATAAAAAAGGTATCATGGTGGTGGTAAACAAATGGGATTTGATTGAGAAAAATAACAAAACCGTAAAAGTTTTTGAAGAGCAGATCCGCGAGAAAATAGCGCCATTTACCGATGTGCCTATCGTGTTTACTTCAGTAACCGAAAAACAACGTGTGTTAAAGGTAATTGATGTGGCCAACCAGGTTTATCAAAACCGTGCCCGCAAAATATCCACCTCTAAACTGAACGAGGTAATGCTGCCCATCATTGAAGCCTATCCGCCGCCATCTATCAAAGGGAAATACGTTAAAATCAAATACATTACTCAAATTGCAGGTTCATCACCCATGTTCGCGTTCTTCTGTAATTTACCGCAGTATGTAAAAGAACCGTATTACCGTTTTATTGAAAACAAACTAAGAGAAAACTTTGATTTTTCGGGCGCACCGATACAGGTGTGGTTCAGACAAAAATAATCAGCATAAAAAAAGCACCTTTAAAAGGTGCTTTTTTTATATCCGGATGTCTCTGAGTGCGAAAGTTAATTAATAGTCGCGACTGCCTTTTTAAAGGCTTCGTCGTTATCATTCATTACCTGGTAAAAAGCGTTATCGCCCCACTTAAAGCGGGCCGCGTTGGCCTTCAATACACTTTTAATATAGTCACGGGATATCAGCAGTTCGTGCGAATCCATTTCTTTAAGCTTTTGCGATGAGTAAAGGATAAAGTCATGAAAGTCCTCATCAGTAATCGTATAGTTTTTTATAAAATCGGTATCGGTTGTAAATTTGTTTAAAACAGGCTGCATCCTGTCAATCACGTAGGCCGAAAACAGCTGCTGGTCAAGCAGGTTTTGTATTACCATGGTATTTTGTGTAGTATCTGCCGGTACAAAAACATCGGGCATAATACCGCCACCGCTAAAAACCTTGCGCCCGTTAAGGGTGTGGTAAGATGTGCCTTTAAAAATTGAATCGCTCCGGTTGCTTTGCTCAGAAAACAGTTCGCCTTTTTGCATCCGCTGGGCCAACTCATTGCGGTAGCTATCAAGCCCGCCCTTATATGATTTTTGGATAGACCGGCCCGATGGGGTATAATACCTGGCAACCGTTAAGTTTACCGCCGAACCATCTTCAAATGGAAACTGTTGCTGAACAAGCCCCTTACCAAACGATCGCCGGCCTACAATGGTGGCCCTGTCCAGGTCCTGCAAGGCCCCCGCAAGTATTTCACTTGCCGATGCCGAATACTCATCAATCAATACTGTTACCTTACCCTGTTGAAACGCTCCCGAATCAGTAGCAAAGTAATCAGTACGCGGTTCATGCACGCCTTTGGTATAAACAATCAGCTTGCCTTTATCCAAAAACTCGTCGGCCATGGATGTTGCTGCATTCAGGTAGCCACCGCCATTGCCCCTCAAGTCAAGCAACAGCTTGCTCATGCCATCGGTTTTAAGGCGCTTCAGCGCTTTCCTGAAATCAATATCGGTAGTTGATGCAAACTTGCTTATTTTGATATAACCTGTATTGCTGTTAACCATATAAGCCGCGTTCACGCTGCTTAAATCAACACGTCCGCGTTTTATAGTGTATGTTTTTATGCCGCTACCTTCGGCAACGCCTAACAGGATAACCGCATCTTTTTGTCCCCTGAAAATATTGTTTACCCTGTCCGCAGTAAGTTTGGTTCCGGAGAATTTTTTACCATCGGCCGTAAGCACTTTGCTTCCGGCCAACAAGCCTGCCCGGGCTGCGGGGCCGCCTTCGTATACCTGGGTAATAACCAGTGTATCGCGCAGCAGCTGGTATTCAATGCCAATGCCGTTAAAGCCGCCATCAAGCCGTTCATTAATTGATTGTGCCTGCTGCGGTGGTAAGTAAAGTGAATGCGGATCAAGATTCTGCAGCATATTATTAACTGATACCCCCTCGATACTGTCAACATTCACGCTATCAACATAGTTGTTACCAACCAGTTCCAGAACTTTTGAAATTTTATCATTACCTGAAAATGAAAAGCCAAGGTTACGGTCAGCAAAATTACCATCGCCTATCAGTAACCCAATAGCAATACCTAACAGCACCAGGATCATTGTCCTAAAAATAACACCCGCAGTCTTTTTCATGTTCTGTGAGCAAAGTTAATCAATGCGTTATCAATAATTTTTATTGGCATCATTGCATTTGATGTTTTTTACCGAATTTTGTTATAAATTATTTGAAATTAATGGAAACCATCACCGAAAGGGAATCGCACTACAAGAATTTAGAACAGCTATCGGTTCTTGAGATACTTGAAAACATTAACAAAGAAGACCAAACAGTTCCCCTTGCTGTTAAAAAAGCATTGCCGCAAATTGAGCAGCTGGCAGCTATAACCGCTTCGCGCATGAAAGCAGGCGGCAGGCTGTTCTACATAGGCGCAGGTACCAGCGGTCGTTTAGGTGTTGTTGATGCTTCAGAGTGCCCCCCAACGTTCGGGGTTCCGTTTGATATGGTAGTTGGTATTATTGCCGGTGGCGATGGCGCCATTCGCAAAGCTGTTGAGTTTGCAGAGGATGATGCCGAACAAGCCTGGAAAGATTTGCTGGCATTTCAGATAAATGACAAGGATGTTGTAGTAGGTATTGCTGCATCGGGTACTACACCTTATGTTATTGGCGGGCTAAAAACTGCCGCTCAAAATGGTATTGTAACCGGATGCATTGTTTGTAATAGTGGCAGCCCCGTTGCCGCCGAGGCGCAATATCCGGTTGAGGTAGTAACCGGACCTGAATTTTTAACCGGATCAACCCGCATGAAGGCCGGCACTGCACAAAAGCTTGTTTTAAACATGCTAAGTACCAGCGTTATGATACAATTGGGCCGTGTAAAGGGGAATAAAATGGTTGATATGCAGTTAAGCAACAATAAACTGGTTAACCGCGGAGCCCGTATGGTGATGGAAGAAACCGGGTTAAATGAAGATGATGCCGCAGCGCTGTTAAAGAAATACGGAAGTGTTAGAAGCGCCGTTGACAACTATAAAAAATAACGAATTGATGTGCAGATTTCAGATGTGCAGACATGCGAATTAAAATCAACCTCTCATCTGAAACTCGCATATTTGAAATTGAGAAAGAGCTATGCACGAGATAGAACCATATTACCGCTGGAGAGATGATTATATAGCATCTGAAGACGAATATTCGCCTTTTTATGCTACTGAATATAATGAGTTTGAGTTTGATAAGCAGGTGTATAACTATCTGCTGCACCCACAGTGGGACTCCTTTGGTTCCAATACCCTGTACCTAAAAGTACTGTTTGCCGATTACGAAAAAGGCTATACCATTATTGAATTTATAGGTGAATGGAACGATGCTATCAATAATGACATCATGCTGCTTAAACGCGAACTACTGGAGCTGATGATAGATAGTGGTATTAATCATTTTATACTGATAGGGGAGAATGTACTCAACTTTCACTCATCCGATGATCTGTATTATGAAGAGTGGTTTCAGGATATAGAGGACGGCTGGATTGCAGGCATCAACTTCCGCGAACATGTAATTGACGAATTTAAGCGCAACAATATTGATTATTACATCAATTTTGGCGGTGTGCTTGATAACCTTGGCTGGCGTACCCTAAAACCCATCCAGGTATTTAAAATGGTAGAAGAGCAAATGGTAAAGCGGTTGAACTAAACTTAAAAAATTGTGCTGCAGTATTGTCATTTCGAGGAGGAACGACGAGAAATGTTTTCTCTTTCGCACACCCCGTATCCCTACCCGCGCTCAATCGGAATGACACATTTTACAAAACTTTCCCCCTCCCTTTAAAACTCCTCGTGAATATAGGTCATGATCCTGACCATCTCATCCCTGATCTCTTTAGTTGGGCGGGTAAAGCCATTATTCATGAATGAAAAAGCCAGGCGTTTGCCTTTTCGGGTTACCAGGTATCCGCTCTGGTTATAAACATTACCTAATGATCCTGTTTTGGCCCAAACAAACACCTGTCCGTTATCGGTTTTATAAGCCGTTCTGATGGTGCCTGTTGTGCCGCCTGCGGGCATCATGCTATGCAAAAGCTGCTCGTCCTTTACCACATCCTCAATTTTGCATAAAAGCGCGATGATACTGCGTGGCGTAAACAAATTACGGCGCGAAAGTCCTGAACCATCAGCCCATTGGGGCACATCTGGCAAATCATTCAAAAAGTGAGTTTTTGAATAATTAATCACCGAATCGGTATTCAGCGTATTAAACTTTACGGATGAACAGGCCAGTAGCAGTTGCTCGGCAATAAAATTATCACTCGGTTGCAGCATCCGGCGGTAAACAGAATCGGCACTGGCATTGTATATGGTTTTGGCATTGCTGCTTAGCGGCAGGTTTACTGGCCATACCGGTTTTTTCAGCGTATCCTGCAATAAGGCACACGTTAGTTCGGTGCTGGTTTTCCAGGGTATTTCCTGTTTAAAATTTGCAGGCACATCCATCACCGGATAGCTAAATTTATTGCTTACAAAATCGCGCTTAACATTAAAACGTTTAGGGTGATAGCTGGTATCCTGGCTTAAAAAGCGTTTCAGATAATTAGGCTTAACCTGCAGGTTGCCATCATGATCTGCGTAGATCAGGGCTACATTATCTTCGAGGGGCAGTCCGTTTATCTCGGCCTGGTAATAATCGCCATAATCATCCCAAGCCCAGCCCGATCCAAAAAAATCATTATCATAACCCGTTGCCGAGTAATAGAGGGTTTTATTACTGTGCTGTAAAAAGCTGTATGCACTCATCCCTTTAAGGTCGCTATGCAAAAAGGAGGGGTCGCCCGTACCCCAAAATACCAGCGAATCGTTCCGGGCCTCATAACGCAGTGCCGGTATCGAATCGCCAAGCATTTTAAGGCAGGTATAAAAGGTAAATAACTTAGTATTTGATGCCGGAGTAAAATATTTATCTGCATTTAATTCATATATCATTTTTTTATTGTCCAGGTCATACAAGGCAAACCCGGTAAAATGATCATTAACTATTTGCGAGTGCTTAAACTGCCTTTTTATCTTCCGTTTTTTAATTGAACGTCCATAAACGGTATCATTACACAGCAATAAGCCGCCAATAATTACCAGAAATACAAAAGTTGATTTTAGCATAAAAATATTCAGTTTAACCAATTATTGTTGTAAATTTAATATACCAACTATAATCTCTTGTTACTTAAGCTATTCCATCAGTTAAAGCAATCCCGCACATTGTGGCTGGTATGTTTACTGTCGTTTTGCTTTTTAACCGCCCGGGCTCAATATTTTGATCTTGATTTCCACAAAAAAAAGGTAACCATTCCGTTTCACCTGGTGCGCAGCCTTATGGTTATTAAATTAAATATTAACCACAAAGGGCCCTTTAATTTTATATTAGATACCGGCGTTGGCCTCATGATCATAACCGACCCCAAATTAGCTGATTCTATTTATATTCCTAACAAGCGCACTTTAAAAATCCCGGGGCTGGGCGAGGGCGAAGATGCGGAAGCCTACGTCACCTCACCGCTTGATGTTGAAATACCCGGATTAAAAAGCTATGATGTAGCAGCGGCTATACTTAAAAAAGATCTTTTCAGCTTGTCGGGTTATGCAGGTATGCCTATTCATGGTTTAATCGGGTACGAATTTTTTAATAATCTCGCCGTTAAAATAAATACACCTGATAGTACCTTAACCGTTTGGCGCCCCAAAGATGTAAAAGTATTCAGAAAGGGGGTCCCAATACCTATAACCATTGAAGACCGGAAGCCCTATGTTGAAGCCTGGATTACGCTGCAAAGCGGTGAAAACATAAAAACCAAACTCATTATCGACCTTGGTGCCGGGCATCCCATATCTCTCGAAAATATAGTAAAGCGCTATGGGCTACCACAAAAGTTCATTACCTCCGCTAACCTGGGCATCGGTTTAAATGGCCCCATCAATGGCTACCTGGGGCGCATTGCCGCAATTGAACTGGGTAAATTCAAAGTCAAGGACGCCATAGCCTCTTTTCCGGATGTAAATAATAATCAGCTTAATTTATCAGTAGAGCGCGACGGCAACCTTGGTATCGGCACGCTGAAAAGATTTTCAGTTATTCTGGATTACGCCCACAACACCATGTACCTAAAACCCGGACCCAATTTTCGCGAACCCTTTGAACATGACATGAGCGGGCTTGAATATTATGCTGCCGGCGAAAATTTTGACCGGATAGTTATTAACCGGGTAGAACCCGGATCGGCAGGCGATGAGGTTGGCCTGGAACCTGATGATGAAATTGTATCTATCAATTTTAAGCCTGTTGCCAAAATGACCCTTGAAGAAATTGACGACATATTTAAATCAAAAAACGACCGTAGCCTCCTGCTTGATGTATACCACGATAAAAGGCTTGATAAAGTGGTACTCACTTTAAAACGGCGCATATAATGTGCGACTATCACCAGCCCTCCATATATCATCATAAAAAGCTGATATTTTATTATGTTTACGGTTCAAACTCTTCTTATTAAATGAAACAAAAATTTTTAGCGGTCCAATATCTATATGGAGCCGCGTGCTTGCTTGCAGTTTTAGCCAGCTCCTGTGCATCAAAAAAGCATGCAGCAAATCAAACCCTAACCCTCAAAACATCATCCGGCCCCTCCGGAACCACTACCACAGCAACTGTTGGCACACCCAAAAAAGACGGCATTAAAAAATTCAGTGAGCTGATAACTGATAAGATAAAGGCAGACAGCGGCCTTTTCAATACTTATAAAGTTGACGGCAAATATTATTATGAGATCCCCGATTCGTTAATTAACCGCGAAATGCTGGTGGTTACCCGTTTTGTAAAAACTCCGGGAGGCCTCAAAACATTTACCCAGCAATACGGTGGCGAAATGCTGAATGATCAGGTTTGGAAATGGGAGCGTCATGATAAACAGATATTTATTCGTGTGCCCAGCTATTCTATTCGTGCCGATAGCACTTCAGATATGTATGAGTCTGTTAAAAACTCAAACCTTGATGCCGTTTTGGCCTCATTTGATATCAAGGCATTCAATAAGGATACCACAGGCGTACTCATTGATGTTACCGATTTTTACAATGGCGATGTAAGCGCCATTGGATTATCTGACGATGTTAAAAAAGCTTACAAAATTTCAGGCGTTGATAATACCCGTTCATATATCGATACTATTAAAAGCTTCCCGATAAACCTGGAGGCGCGCACCCTCAAAACTTACCGCGCCGGCGATTCGCCAACCGATAACACCAATGGAGCAATAACCTTTGAACTGAATACATCAATGGTATTACTGCCCAAAATACCTATGAAGGCCCGCATCAGCGATGAAAGGGTAGGCTATTTTGGTCAGCGCCAAACTGATTACGGTACCAATGCACAAAAATCGTTGGTAACAGGCTACATTCATCGCTGGAAACTGGAACCTAAAGATCCAGTGGCCTATGCCAACGGACAACTGGTTGAGCCCAAAAAGCAAATAGTTTATTACATTGACCCCGCAACACCTAAAAAATGGGTACCCTATCTTATTCAGGGTATAAACGATTGGAACAAAGCATTTGAAGCTGCCGGATTTAAAAACGCTATTGTAGGTAAGGAAGCGCCAACACCAAAGCAAGACCCTCAATTTAGTACAGAAGATGCCCGTTACAGCGTGATCAGGTATTTTGCCTCTGATGTGGAGAATGCTTACGGCCCACACGTTTCTGACCCGCGCACAGGCGAGATCCTGGAGAGCCATGTAGGTTGGTATCACAACGTAATGAGTTTGCTTCGCGATTGGTACCTGATACAAACAGCAGCGGTAAACCCGGCCGCTCGCAAAGCTCAGTTTACCGATGTGCAAATGGGCGAACTGATCCGCTTTGTATCATCGCACGAAATTGGCCATACCCTGGGCCTGCCGCATAACTTTGGTTCAAGCTACGCTTATCCGGTTGATTCACTGCGGTCGAAATCATTTACTGATAAACATGGCACAGCACCGTCAATTATGGATTATGCCCGTTTTAACTACATAGCTCAGCCAGGTGATGGCGTTACCCATCTTTATCCGCAAATAGGCGAGTATGATCTTTGGGCCATAAAATGGGGCTACAGCTGGTTCCCAGGCAATAAAACCGCGCAGCAGGAAAAAGAGATCTTAGCGGGCTGGACCGATAAAAAGGCCGGCAATCCATTATATTACTTCGGCAGGCAAGGCACCTCTATTGACCCGCGTTTGCAAAACGAAGATCTTGGCGATAATGCCATGAAAGCCGGCACTTATGGTATAGCCAACCTAAAACGGATATTGCCTAATCTGGAAAAATGGACCTATCAAAAAAACGAAAACTTCAGTGATGTGGCCGAGTTATATGGTGAGATTTTGAACCAGTTTAACAGGTACATGGGTCATGTTACCACCAATATTGGCGGTATGAACGAAAACTTTAAAACCTATGATCAAAAAGGTGCCGTTTATGATTTTGTAAGTAAAACCCGCCAGCGCGATGCCGAGCTCTTTTTAAACAAGCAGTTATTTGAAACCCCGCTTTGGCTCATCAACAAGCCCGAATTGAGTAAGTTTGATAATGGCGTAATACTTAACCGCATTAAATCGCTCCAGGTTGCGGTGCTTGGCAACGTACTTAACCCTTCAAAACTGGCGCGTATGTATGATAACGAAGCCAAAAACGGAACTAATGCCTACACCGTAGCCAATTTGTTTACTGATATACGTGCAGGGGTATTTAACAATAGCAAACCCGATGCTTTTAAGCGCAACTTGCAGCGGGGCTATGTAGATAACCTGAAGGGCCTGCTAACTACAGATGCCAGCGCTTCTTTCCCCGGCATAAACCCGGCCCAGCTGGCTGCATTTGGCTTAACCCCTATAAACATTGCCCTTTCTGACATCAGGCCGATGGTTCGTGCCGAGTTAAAGAAAATAGATGCAGGCTTACCTAAAGGCGGCGATGCCTTAACAGCTGCACATTTTGCCGATTTGCACCTGAGGATCAAGGAGGCATTGAACCCAACCAGGCCAATAGTTAATTTTTCGCCAATGGGTATACGCGCCATCAATACTGATGAGCTGCTGAAAGAAAATAACGTAAATGATTATATGAATTGCTGGCCCAGAACGGTTACTGATAAGTAACAGGATTAGCCCGTTAGCCTACACGTCCAATCCTGCTTATTAATTTAAGCAGGATTTTTTTTATTGCTGTACCCGAAAGCGGCACTGATTATTTAAAAAGCGATATTGGTGGTCTGGATAATACACAGCAAGTTTAATTACTTAAGCTGGCTGATATTTTCAAAAAAAGCAACCTGAAGGTCAAGCAACGACTTTACATTGATTTTTTCGCCGTAAGCATCAAAACATAAGAATTTGGTGCTTTTTGGATCGTCCTGCTTCTTTTTTTCAAAAAAATTGAACGTTTCAAAAAAATAATGATTGGTTGTGATATGGCTTTTGTTGTTTGTTTGTGATGCGTTTAGCCTGAAGCCTATTCCATCAATCCAATGGTGTATCTTGGTGTGCAATGTGTTGCTAATATTTTTCATAGGTTAAATTTATATTAATCTTAACGAAACACATGCAGCTTTGTTATTTTCTTTTTTTAAACTTTTGTTTATTAACTACTTGTGCTCCAAAACATAATTAAACATGGAGGTGCACAATAATTGTTCCTGAATTTACCCCTTCTGAAACTAATTGTGCCTGCATCCGTAATAAAGCACTATCAATATTAAACTTTCAAGATTTATGAAAATAAAACGACTCTTGTACCTCGTTTTAATGGCCTGCTTTTTAAACATCAGCGCCTGTAAAAAGGACGGTGCAACCGGGCCAGCGGGTGCTAATGGCACAAATGGCACAAATGGTGCCGACGGTGCACAGGGCCCTCAGGGCGATACCGGCGCACAGGGACCGGCAGGCCCGCAAGGGGCTACTGGGCCACAAGGCCCGGCGGGGCCAACAGGACCAACCGGATCACAAGGCCCGGCAGGTCCACAGGGACCCGCAGGACCTCAAGGGCCGGCAGGACCAACCGGACCACAGGGACCGGCAGGTGCAGATGGAGCCAATGTTCAAAGTTATCTTTTAGTTAATAAGAGTGTTACGCTTACCGGTTTCACAACGTTTAACGTACCGGCTATTACGCAGGATATTGTAGATAGCGGTGTTATCTTGGTTTACTTCAGAACAACCGGCAGCACTACCGGGTATTTTGCACTGCCTTACAGCGAAGTTGGCCGCACTATTACACTTTCAGACTTTGGCGTAGGCTATGTAAATGTTAAAGCTAACTTTTCACAGGGAGGACTTGATTTCAAAGTTGTAATTATCCCTGGTACTGGCCTCACCACACTACAGGTTACTCATCCGGGTATCAATCTTCGCAACTATAACGAAGTTGCTTTAGCTTTGCATGTGAATTAACAACTCATATACGCACTATAAAAACACAGAAAAAGCCGGAATACCGGCTTTTTCTGTGTTCGGACATTGTAACAATGCTATGATTGATAGCCCTTTAACCCCAAATATGTAACAATCATATGTTCTTTTGGCATTTAATACTTTATAAATTGAACATTTGCGTTCCGATTGTGTCTATTGATTTAACTAATAACAACAGAAGCCGAACAAACACTTTATGAAACCCCTGTTCCTCATTTTAAGTTTTACCTTTTTATTTGCATTTAACTCATTTGCACAAAGCACGCATGATGTAAGTGGCACCGTAGTTGATTCTACCAAACTATCACTACCCGGCAGCAGCATCAAGCTAATATCAAACGGAGGGGACAGTACCATATCCATTGCCGATGCTAACGGAAAATTTGCTTTCTCGGGTATAAAAGGTACCCAGATGACGCTTACCATCTCATCCATTGGTTTTACTGCTGTTAAAAAACATTTTGCTTTAACTAATGATAACAAACCGGTTGATCTGGGCAATATCGTGATGCAGCTTTCAACCAGCATGCTGAATCAGGTTACCATTGTTGGCGCGGCCAACCCTATTACCATTAAGGAAGATACCGTTGTTTACAATGCAAGCTCCTATAAAGTGCGCGAAAACGCTCCCACCGAAGATCTGATCAAAAAACTTCCCGGTGTTGATGTTGACGTAAATGGAAATATCACCACACAGGGTAAACAGGTAACCAAAGTACGTATAAACGGCAAGGATTACATGGGCGGCGACGTACAAAGCGCCACTAAAAACCTGCCTGCCGATATTATTGAAAACATACAAATGATTGATGATTATGGCGATCAGGCCAACTTAACCGGCGTTAAAACCGGCGAGCCCGATAAGATCATGAACATCACCATCAGGAAAGATAAAAACTATGGCTACACCGGCCAGGCTACTGCAGGTGATGGTGAAGACGCCTTGCCAAAAAGCCAGGGCATTCCTAATGCCAACCGCTATATAGGGTCATTAAACGTATTCACCTTCAATGGCGATCAGCAGATTGCTGTTCAGGGTAGTTTTAACAATACCAACGTAAATACCTTCTCGTTCGGAAGCACCGGCACCCGCGGTGGTGGCGGAGGAGGAGGGGGTGGTGGCTTTGGAGCAGGCGGAGGCGGTGGTTTTGGTGGCGGCGGCGGCCGTGGCAATGCCGGCCGTGGCAGTTTCAATTCCGGAAGTTTGATAACGGCCCAAAATGGTATCACAGATGCCCGCTCTATCGGTGTAAACTTTCGCGATCAGTGGGGTAAAAACCTTTCTGTGTATGGTAGTTATAGCTTTGCTGATAATACCACATCAACAACTAATAACATATTCCAGCAAAATACTTCATCAACCAACCCCAGCCAGCAAACCCAATACAGCCTGGAAAAAGATGAGAACATCAATCATCGTTTTACCTGGAATATGGAGTACAAACCCGATACCATCAATTATTTAAAGATAACCCCAACGTTCTCTTACGGCGGGACTAACACCAATGAGGTTGATAGTGTATCGCTTACTCAAAAACAAGGCATAACTAAATATAGCTCTATCAGCAACGGTGATTCGCAAGCGCCAAATTATGGTATCACTGCGCTATATAATCACAGGTTTGGTCACCGTCGTAATTTAAGCATTTTGGTAAATGCAAGCTCTGCGCCAACGTGGTCATATCAAAACCCTGTATATATGTATACTGCAGGTACTCCTACAGCTCCCATAAATCAGTTGATAAATACTTACAGCCGTACCAATAGCTGGGGTACCAATCTGTCATATCTGGAACCGCTGGGCAAGCGCTCATACCTGGAACTTAACTATGCCTTTAACCATTCTGTTACTGCCAATAATAAGGAAACAGATACATTAAGTACCAGCAATGATTATAACCGCTCTGATTTATTGAGTAACCAGTATAACTATACCTTTACCACCAACAGGATAGGCTTAAATTATCGCTTTATAGAAAAAAAGTATAACTACACCTTAGGCCTGGGTGTGCAGCCTTCTGTTTTAGATGGCGACTCGCCTTTGAATGATATTATTACGCATAAATCTACTTTTAACATTATTCCTACTGCAAGGTTTATCTACAATTTTTCACGCAGCAAATCATTCAGCGTGAATTATAATGGTTCAAACGCCGCACCAACCTTCACCCAGTTACAACCGGTGGTTGATTATTCAAATGCTCTTTATCCTGTTGTTGGTAACCCAAACCTTAACCCGGCGTTCACCAATAACGTGTCTATCCGGTATAATAATTTCAGCTTTGCTACCGGCGATGTGTTTTTTGCCAATTTCTCATATCAACAGGTAAGCAACCAGGTGGTGACTAATACTATCAGCTCTAATAGTTCAAACAAAATTTTAACCCAGTATTTAAATGCCGATGGTTATTATAATATAAGCGGTCGTTTAACCTACTCAAAACCATGGGCTCAGCGCAAATACTCACTTACATTTAACGGTACAGCTACCTACAATAATAATGTGGGTTATTTGACCAATCTTACTGCTTTGGACCCGCTTACGGCAACACAAGCAGATATTGATGCCAATAGGTTAAAAAATATTGGAAAAAACCTTGTGCTTACTCCCGAACTTCGTTTCCGGGTTGATTTGGCCAATATAATTGACGCCCAGGTTTTAACTAATTATTCTATCAACAGAACCAGTAACTCTGTAAGAAGTGAGCTAAACGATGGCTTAACAAACTTCAGAACATGGAACGTTGGGTTAAACGGTAAAAATTACTTTGGCGATTGGGTGTTCAGCTATGATTACACAAAGGCTACCAATTATGGCTATGCCTCAAACATCCAGGTTACCAATCCAAACATATTAAATTTGTATGTTGAACGCAGGTTCCTGAAAAATAAGATAGCTACTCTCCGCCTATCAGGCTTCGACCTTTTCAATCAAAATACAGGCTTTACATCTGTACCAACAGCCAGTTCAATCACCCAAACTCGTGTAAACAGGCTTGCCCGTTACTACTTGTTAACGTTTACGCTGCGCCTGCAAAAATTTGCGGGAAAGGCTCCGGTACAACAGGATAACAGAAACTTCAGAGATGGGGGTGGCAGAAGAGATGGCGGCGGCAACCCACCTCCTCCGGGTATCGGCCCAGGCCCAGGTGGACCAGGTTCACCTGAATAGCATCAAACAAACACTACCTAAAATAGAAAAACCCTCATCGTTAATGGTGAGGGTTTTCTGTTATGATATCATTCAGGTTTATAATTAGTGCGTTACAAGTACGGTATTGATAACCCGTTCCAGTTCATCCAGATCAAACGGCTTGGCCAGGTAGCTTTGCGCACCAGCATGGTTGGCCAGCATCTGAATATCGCTATTGGCCGAAAAATATATAACCGGAATATGTTTTAATTCGTCAACACTTTTAAGCGTTTGGGTGGCAATAATTCCACCGGCATCGGGTATCCAGTTGTCCATTAAAATAACATCCGGCATAATGCGCTCTACTTTGTCAATTATATCATTGCAGTTGGTGAAAGTATGCACTTCCCAAGCCTGCTCTTCCAAAATATAACTGCAAATAGAAAGGATATCTTCGTCATCATCAAATATGATGATCTTCTTATTAGGCTCTTCCGTGCGCATACTCCAAGTGAAACTATAAATAAATTTTAATAAAAGCAAATATTTTAAGTTTGTAATTAATAAAAACAGCGCGCCGATTAAGGGCCTGCTATCGGTAACATCCTGTAAGATATTCAGGTGCTTTGTTTTACTCTTAGCATTGCCCGGCTTCGTAATATATTAGTTACGGTGTATATAATGTAATATTAAGTAGCCATTACTCTTTTGGCCAAACCCATATTTGCGCCAGGATTAGAAAACCTAATAGTCTCGCTATCCGTAGTTTTCTAACTACGAAACACTATGCCTGAAGACTCCGTCTCCATACTACCCAGCCCAGCCTTCTCTATCCAAGCTTCTGAAATGTATGGCTTCGGCTAAATGCTCCAATTTGATCCCCTCACTGCCTGCCAGGTCGGCGATGGTGCGGGACACTTTCAGGATACGGTCGTAGGCCCGGGCCGATAGACCCAGTTTTTCCATAGCGCGTTTGAGCAGGGCCTGTCCGGCGGCATCAATTTTACAGAGGTCGCGAACCATTTGGGGGCTCATCTGCGCGTTGGAATGCAGATCTGTCCTTTTATCGAAGCGCTCAACTTGTATTTCCCGGGCCTTCATCACCCGCTCGCGGATTAACTCACTTTTCTCAGCTGCGCGGTCTGATGATAGCTCACTGAAATTTACAGGCGTAACTTCCACATGCAGATCGATCCTATCCAACAGCGGACCAGAAATTTTGCTCAGATACTTTTGTACCATCCCCGGCGGGCAGATACATTCTTTTTCGGGATGATTATAATATCCGCAAGGGCAGGGGTTCATACTGGCCACCAGCATAAAGCTGGATGGATAATCGACCGTGAATTTGGCCCTTGATATGGTTATACGGCGTTCTTCCAGCGGTTGGCGCATTACCTCAAGGGCGCTGCGCTTAAATTCGGGCAATTCATCCAGAAACAAAACACCATTATGTGCCAGGGAAATTTCGCCCGGCTGCGGGTTTCCGCCGCCACCAACCAAAGCCACATCGCTGATAGTATGATGGGGCGATCGAAACGGCCTTATAGTAACCAAGGCATCGGCTGCAGCCAGCTTACCGGCCACGGAATGTATCTTGGTTGTTTCTAAGGATTCATATAAACTTAGCGGGGGCAAAATAGATGGCAGCCTGCGCGCAAGCATGGTTTTACCTGCTCCCGGCGGACCGATCAAAATAACGTTGTGACCACCCGCTGCGGCTATTTCCAGTGCACGCTTAATATTTTCCTGCCCTTTTACTTCGCTGAAATCACTGTCGTAATTGCTCAGACTATTATAAAACTCTTCGCGGGTGTTTACAACTTCAGGGCTGATAGTTACATCGCCGTTAAAAAAACCCGCCACTTCTTTAATATTCTCTACGCCATAAACTTCCAGATCGTTTACAATGGCTGCTTCGCGGGCGTTTTGTTTGGGAAGGATAAAACCTTTAAAACCGTCTTTGCGGGCTTGTATGGCAATGGGCAGGGCGCCTTTAATGGGCTGCAGGCTGCCATCGAGCGACAATTCTCCCATAATGATGTACTTATCCATGTTTTCGGGCTCAATTTGCCCTGAGGCAGCTAAAATACCCGTAGCTATGGTAAGGTCGTATGACGAACCCTCCTTTTTAATATCGGCCGGGGCCATATTTACCACCACCTGCTGCCGGGGCATCCGGAAACCGCAATTTTTCAGCGCCGATTCAATACGTACATAACTCTCCTTAACGGCTACATCGGGCAGGCCCACGATATAATATTTAGTCCCCGACGCTATATTTACTTCAACCGTTATAGTAATTGCCTCAATACCATAAACCGCACTGCCAAAAGTTTTAACTAACACTGTGATAAAGTTTAAATCAAAGCGAAAGATAAATATTTTTACTTATGAGGGAAAGGGGAGTGATATTAAATAATTAATTCAAGGAGGATAAAAAAACCGGCCACTGCTTTGCAATGGCCGGTTTAAGAATAGTTGTTATCGTGACAATCTAACCGAGGTTGACATCAGCATAAAAACGCATGAGGCAATTACCCAGCCCAGCACCATCACCGACCATGTTTTTTGGTGATGTTTGCTTAGTTTTTCAAATGCTATATTAAGTTTACTGAAACGTTTGTTATTGAGCAGGGTAAAATAATTAAGCAGCAATGCTGCAACCACACCCAACTGTATAAATGTTCCGGAAATAGGACTAATGTTGAACCAGCCCGATTTTAAGATAAATTCGGCCAGCAGCATCAAATTGGTTATTAATATGATCATCAGGAAGTTTACTCCAAAAAGCGAATTGAATTTTGGCATACTTGCCTGTCCAAAATTTTTAAAGCTCCACCTGTAAAAATTTACATACACGGATTGATAAAATCTTGTAGTGTTCATGATGCTATAGTTTTAGGTTAATAATAGGTTTTAGCTAATATATAAATATTTTATATTGCAATAACGTATTTTTATAAAATTTTATTGCGCGGTTTTTATAATATTTATTAAAGCCGGTATTTTATATCCACCGACTTTACCTATTAAAAACCCTCTATTTTACCTTATTCCTGAGCATCAGATCAATGTAGGTTTTTATCTCATAATCGGCCAGTAGGTTTACGTCTGCATCTATAACTACGGTAGCAGGCGCGGCTTTAGCGGGGATTTGAAAATGGTTAAACCTGTCCTTTATTACTGACGTATGTTTTTCACCATCAATAGTGTACTCCAAAGGAAAGTTGAACAGGGTTTGCTGTTTCTGATCTACAATAAAGTCAATTATTCCCTTCTCAGCATCGTAGTTCCAGGCTATATCCAATGATGGGTGGCCTGCTGTACGTAGCCATTGGGTAAAAAACTGTTTGAGGTCCTGCCCGCTGGTTTGCTCCATGATCAGGCGCAGATCGTCGGTATTGGCGTTGCTGCCTTTGTATTTAGCGTAGTAGGCCCGTACACCTTTCCAAAATAGTTCATCGCCCAGTTTGCGGCGAAGCATGTGCAGTACCCAGTTACCCTTTTCGTAGCTGTTAGCATTCAGCAGCTGCATGTAATGGCCATTTACTGCGGTATCAACAACAGGGGTTAAACGCCTTTTTTCAAAACCGAGCACTTTTTCCCTGTCGAGGATGAGGCGCTTTTTGAGGGTATCGGCACCATATCTATTTTCGAGGTAAAGGTTGGTCATGTAGGTGGCAAAGCCCTCGCTCAGCCACAGGTGACCGAAGTTTTTTTCGCTGGCCCCATCGCCAAACCACTGGTGGGCAATTTCATGGGCCATCAGCGATTCAATATCAGGCGATGTTACCGACCCTTCAAAGTAGAAGATCGCACTCGCGTTCTCCATGCCCCCAAATATGGTTTTTGATTGAATGTTAGCCAGTTTTTCATAACTGAACGGACCAACACGCTCTATAAAAAAGGGTAATATATCCTTGGCAATGGCATAGCTTTTAAACCCTGCTTCCTTATTTTCAGGAAATACATAAGTATATACCGGTATTTTATTTACATCGCCGGGGTGGTCAATAGCAAACTGGGCCACGCCAATTACCATTACCTTGGTGGGTAATACAGTAGCCTCATGCCAGTGTGTAAGTTTTAAATTGCCTGGGAGTGCCTGTTCCTTTATTTTTAATCCGTTGGATATAACCTGGTAATGATCGGGCGCGGTAACTACAAAATCAACCGAGGCTTTATCGGCCGGGGCATCAACGCAGGGCAGCCAGTTATGCGCGCGGTTGGGCCAGTTGTCGCCAAAAAAGGTTCGGTGGCCGTAGTTGTTGGTAGATATAATGAGCCCGTCTGCAGGTATCCCGGCATAGTTTATGGTATAGTTATGAATGCTGTTGAGCCTTGCATCGGTGTATATTTTAATGGTATCGCTATCCTGTACAAACCGGAGTTGTTTTCCGTTTTCGGTAACGGCCGATACCAGCATCCCTTTTCCGCTGCTATTCTTTTTAACCAGATCAAGACTGAATGACGCGGCATCCTTTATAAACTTAACCGCAACAGTCGCCTGCCCGTTAATGGTATTGTCATTATCGCTTAGTTGCAGGGCAAAATTGTAATGCTGCACATCAATGGTAGCGCCGGGTATCTGGGCATGGGCCGATAACGCGGCAAATGTTAATGCAGCAGCAAGTGTTTTACGAACAGAGCGGATAATAAGCATACAATATATTTAACGCTAAAGTTTGTGAAAAAGCTCCATATTAAAATATATATGGGCCGATATTTTTTCCAAACGAGTTTTGGATATGTGTTCTATTAAAACATGTAAAGGCATCCGTTTTAACCGGATGCCTTATATTTTTCAGAATAGGGAAAACGAAACTTACATTTTTGGCATACGGCGCATCATGCTGGCCATGGCTGCCGGGTTGCTCATTTGTTTCATCACTTTTTTCATGTCGTCAAACTGCTTCATGAGGCGGTTTACCTCAGCCAGATCAGTACCAGAGCCATTGGCTATACGGGTACGGCGACTTTGGTTAATGGTTTCGGGGTTTGATTTCTCAAACGGTGTCATCGACTGGATAATGGCCTCTATTGATTTAAAGGCATTATCATCAACCTCCACATCCTTCATCATTTTACCCACACCGGGTATCATGCCCATCAGATCTTTCATGTTACCCATTTTCTTGATCTGCTGTATCTGGCTGTAAAAATCGTTGAAGTCAAATTTATTCTTGCGGATCTTCTTTTGCAGTTCGGCAGCTTCTTTCTCGTCAAACTGCTGCTGAGCGCGTTCAACCAGGGAAACCACGTCGCCCATGCCCAGGATACGTGATGCCATACGATCAGGGTGGAAAACGTCAAGCGCTTCCATCTTTTCGCCGGTACCAATAAATTTGATAGGCTTGCTCACTACCGATTTGATAGAAAGGGCTGCACCACCACGGGTATCACCATCCAATTTGGTTAATACCACACCGGTAAAGTCAAGGCGATCATTGAACACCTTGGCAGTGTTCACAGCATCCTGACCGGTCATGGAATCCACTACAAACAGGATCTCATGCGGTTTAACAGCATCTTTTACCTGCTCAATCTCCACCATCATGGCCTCATCAATAGCTAAACGGCCGGCGGTATCAATAATAACCACGTTGTTGCCATTTTGCTTAGCCAGGGCAATACCTTCGCGGGCAATAGCCACCGGATCTTTTGATTCGCGGTTGGCATAAACCGGGATGCCTATTTGCTGGCCCAATACTTCCAGCTGATCAATAGCCGCCGGGCGGTAAATATCATCGGCAACCAGTAATGGTTTCTTGTTTTTCTGTGTTTTTAAATAATTGGCCAGCTTGCCGGTAAAGGTTGTTTTACCCGCACCGTTTAAGCCTGCAATTAATATAATGGTTGGCGTAGCCGGAAAATTAAGTTCGGCAGTGGTACCGCCCATCAGCTCGGCCAACTCATCGTTCATGAGCTTGGTAAGCAACTGGCCAGGCGAAACGGCTGTGAGCACATTTTGGCCCAATGCCTTTTGCCTTACATCATCTGTAAATGCTTTGGCGGTTTTATAGTTAACGTCGGCGTCAAGAAGGGCTTTGCGTATCTCCTTCATGGTTTCGGCCACGTTTATCTCAGTAATAGTTCCCTGTCCCTTCAGAACCTTAAATGCCCTGTCGAGTTTATCCGAAAGATTTTCAAACATTATTATAAAATACTTTAATCTCTTTTAAAGGTTACAAAGGTATGATTTTGAAATATATCCGTTAAATTAATTTGGGCTTAACATCAGGCTTTAAATACCCGCCCTATCAAAACTTCTTAAATTTTTATTTTAACACTTTTTTGCTGAAAACAGGGCCAAAAATTGAGGAAATGAGCCCAAAATTGAGCAAAACAAGCTGTTTTAACACTTTCCGACTTGGTTTTAAGCCGTTTTTTTTGCTTTAAAAAGTCTTAATTTATTGATTTTCAAATAACTAATTCAAATATCCCGAATCACCGGTTTCTTTGTTGCCTTAACTAAACAGCCCGGCTATCCTAATAGTGGAGGCCGGGCTGTGGTATATACAAATTTACAAAATTTAAGGCAATTGTTTACTTTTATGTGCTAACTAAACCATTATGAAATCCGAGATCAACAAAATTTTACAGTTTTTACATGTTGCCGAAAACCTGAAGCGTTTAACCCGTCATAGCTGGCTATCTGATGGCAGGCAGGAAAGTGTGGCCGAACATACCTGGCGGGTATCCATCATGTTTTTGTTGGTTGAACCGCACCTCGGTATTAAGGTAGATTCTACCCGGATCATGAAAATGATCATTATACATGATATTATTGAGGCCCTGGTAGGGGATGTACCCGCGTTTGATACTTTTAACGAAGATGTTAAAAAGCTGAAGATTGAAAATGAAACCAGGGCTATTGAAGATATCCGCGAGCAACTGGACAATACCGTGGGCGACGAATTTTTTGACCTATGGCATGAGTTTGAGGCCAAAGTAACCAACGAAGCCAAAGTTGCCAATGCCCTTGATAAACTGGAGGCCCAGGTACAGCATAACGAAGCCGACATTAATACCTGGCTCGATATTGAAAAGGAAATGCTATACATGATGGATCGCCACGTTAATTTTAACGAGTTCCTTACACAGCTTAAGGATGCCATTGTTGAAGAGGGCGCGTTGAAACTTGCCACTTTGCAGAAATAAATTCTTTCACCCTCTTCATACTGAGCAAAAGACTTACGAAGTTTTAAAAACTTCGTAAGTCTGGCCTTTCTGTAGAATACTATTTCCCTTACGGCAATGCGTTCAGCTTAAAATAACCCAGGTGAATCTGATCTTCCGGGAGTTCAGTATTGGCGGGGGCTATTTGCAGCGCGTATTTTTGTTTCTGATCATTGGGCAATATCTCCTCAATCTCGTAAAGGTCATCTACGTCGATACCGTATTTATCATCTATATGTGATTCTGCACCGGGGAAATGTACCTCACGATAAAACACGGTGCTTTTGGCGTAAGCTATTGCTTTGGCCTTATCAGGTTGCGCGGTGATCACTTTGAAATGGGGCTCATCAAACAGTCCTTCCTGGTATCCGCCTAAATTAATAAAGAACAGTTTTTGCTGGTTGACTACATTCACGCCGCCAGCCTTAACAATCACTTCAACCCGGCACCCGTTTACCGAGGTTACCTCACGCCAGGCGTCAACATGCAGTTTCCCTTTTGCCTCGGGCCAAAACGAGTTGATTTCATTAACCAGCGATTTGGGACTTTCGCCTATCCCGAAAAAAATGTCATGCTGTTCGGTGTGCCGCCCGGCTGGTTTGCCGCCCAGCATCATCATAAATAACTTTAATGTTGCCATGCCTCAAAAATACCAAACTTTAAACAGCCTGCGCGGTAACAACCCTATTCATTTGCTCTTCAAAATAATTCACAAAGCTCCCCATGTGCAAACCATCACAAAGGGCGTGGTGCGCGTGTACAGATACCGGGAGCCATACCTTGTTGTCATTAAAATGAATTTTACCAAACACTATTTTCGGAACACTATCCGGGTAGCCTAAAGCCTGGGCGTGCTGCATACTGCTAAAGCGGATATCCCTTAGTACCGAATAGTGAATAAGGCTGTTATATCCCGGCCTGATCTGCAATCCTGTTTCCGTTTTTTCCTGATCAATTACCGCCCTGGCCCGTAATGTAAAATCATCAAAGTTTTCATGATGCTCCAGGTAGGCAAAGCCAAAGGTTTCATCGGCCCGCAATACGGTTACCGATGCCGCTATTTTTTCGTATTCGTAAACCTCATTATCCTCTATCCTTAGCCTGAACTCAGGCACCCTGTTAGCCGCCAAAAGCGATTGATGCAGGTAATACAGAAAAAAGGAACAGCCCCGAGTTTTACAATAATGGTAAGCCCCGGTTACATCAATTGTTGTACAAATGCCAAAAAAAGGCTGCTCAAAGTCCTTAAAAAACTTATAATGAGCGGCCCGCTTCCAGGCAGCCACATCTACCTTATATTTGCCTATATTTTCCATGGGGTGCAAATTGCATTTTAGCCCGGTGCTTCATGATGCCCAAACGGATTTTAAATTAGCATAAACGGATTATGTATTATTTGGAAGGAACAGAATTTGCCGATATACTGAAAAGAGATTTCACCCGGTCTTTTCAAACTACCCGGGCTGCAGGAGGGGTTTCCGATAAATTTAACTGCCAAACCCAAAGCCTTATGGGCGATGCCTTTAACATACTGCATTTTAGCGGCAGTTTTAACGATGAGTTACACATCGGCAATATGCATGATGCCACCCATGTAAGTATCCACTTCCAGCTCATGGGCAGTTCAGATGCCTATATATCGGGCATTGATAATTCCCTCTCGCTCAGTACAGGCAACTTTAATTTGCTCAACTGTGTTGATCCCCTAAGCTCTTTCATATTTCATAAGCAACAGCATTACGAGTATGTATGCATTGGGCTCAAGCCTTCGTTTTTTATGGAGATACTTTCAGATTGCGGCAGCAGTTACCAGCATATCCTGGAGCAAAGCCAAAATTACAAGCCCTATTCTTTATTCCCCGGCAGTAAACAAACAAGCCGGTTGCAGCATAGTGCCTTGAAGCTGGTCACCGGGCCGCCAGTGGCCGATTCATTGCGAAACGCCTATATCAGATCTAAAATAACGGAACTTACCCTGCTTACGCTTGATCAGCAAAGCGCTGAATCACCCGCTTACGAAATCATAAGCACAGGAGATACCGAAAAGCTAATGGCCGTTAAAAAATATCTTGACAGTAATTATTTAGATGAATTGAGCCTGAAAGGCATAGCACGCGATTTTTTGCTGAACGAGTTTAAACTGAAACGGGGATTTAAAAAACTGTTTGGCACAACAGTGTTTGGCTATGTGCACGACAGGCAAATGCTGCACGCCCTAAACCTTATCAGGAGTGGTGGTTATACCGTGGGCGAGGTAGCCACCATTACAGGCTACCAATCCGACGCGTCGTTTATCCGCGCGTTTAAGCAGTACTTTGGTTATTCACCGGGCTCTGTAAAATAACCCGGCATAGGTTACGGGAAGCGGTACAGCATCCCGAGCGCGAGGCCTTCTGTAGCCTGGGCATCGGGCGAGGTATGTTTATCATACAGCAGCGTTCCGTTGATGGTTACGTTGATCAACCTGTTTACTTTGGCCGATAAAACCATATCCACACGATGAGTGATAAACTTTAACTGTTCGCCGTAAGGGATAAATAACGCGTAACGGGTATTGAGGTGGATGTTTTTGGCAATATCCTTATCAAATAAGGCCACCATCTGGAACGCGAGGTCGTTCTTTACTGTTTTCAGCGTATCAACCCCGTAGTTATCTGTTTGAAAACGGTGAACCGTTCTGTCTAAAACAAATGTTTGGCGGGCCGTACCTGTGCCTAAACGCAGATCGAAATAATTGGTTGGCTTGTACTCAAAACCGAGCGATTCGGTAACATATCCCGGCGACATGAAATTTGAAATATACTGCGCCTGTGTTTGTCCGTTGCCCAGATCAACATAGTTAAAGCCCTTATCAAACTGCGACTCGAAGGTGAGCGCACCGAAAATGTACCAGTCTTTTGATAATTGCGAGGCCAGCTTGTTATCAAAAAATATACGGTCATTAGTTTTACGTTTGCCCTGACCCTTGTTTTTTGAAACGCCGTAAAGCAGGTTCAGCTCGCTCACGTAACTAAAAGGTGCTTTGTTGTATTCGGTATGGTAAATAAAGTTTGTTCCTAAAGCTACCGCGCTTACACCACCGGCGCTGTAGTTGCTGCTAAAGGCAGATTGGCTGAAGTTAAGCCCGAAGGTTACGCTCTTTTTCCAATAGTTCACTTTATAATCAAGCATATTGAGCGGCACCTGTGTGCGCTGAAGCTGAACGGGCCTAACACGGGTAGGGATGGCATTTCTGCGTGAATCTATACGAAATTTGTTAACCTGTGCTGTATCAATTTTAATAACGGTATCGCGTTTTAAACTGTCTGTTTGCTGTGCTTTGGCCGAAATGCCAAGAGTGGTAGATACCAGTAGGAGTAATGCAAGTCTGGTTTTTATCATAGATGACAAATTAAAGCAAAAATCTTCTTTTATAACAGATTAATAAAAAATGAGCCCGATAGTTTTAAAAATTTGAACTTTTGGGGTGAATTTGTCTGAGCCGGAATTAAGCAGATTGAGGGGTTTGTGGAACAAAAAGGCTGTTGTAAAACCCAATTCTTTCGCTACCGCAAGCGTCCCGCTTGTGGTAATCCTGCCAAGGAATGCACAATTGGTATTGAACCATGTTTACCATCATGAAAACTACAAGCGGGACGCTTGCAGTAGCGGAAGGATTGATTACACTCATCAAGTTTCCGGCCATAATTTAACAGTAAAAAAATATGTATGTAAATTATTGTATTTTAAGCCTGTAATTCAACTTATAAACCATTCACAATATTATGGAGTTCGCAATCTCTAATAAATTTACTTTTAAAGAATACTTAAGTGTTCAGATGAATATTTTATATTCAAAAATATGGATCAAAGCTTGGACGATAATTACAGTACTTTATCTAATTTCTTATCTGATTTTTTTCATTCTTCACAAAAACAGTATTTTAAATTCTGATTTATATTCCTTTGGGCTTGTTTTATTAGTAGTAGAAATCTATTTGCCCATATTTGTTTTTTTGATATGCTATCTCGGCTTTAAAAAAAATCCACGCTTCAAAGAATTGATTATTTACCATTTTTCAGAAAAGACTTTTTCAATTACAGGGGAATCTTTTAATGCCACATTTAATTGGGCTTCATTCTATAAAATACAATCAACAAAGAGTTGCCTTATATTATATCAAAGCTCTATGACCGCGAATTTTGTTAAATTGAAAAAGGAAGACCTTTTTTACATTCAACAGTTAAAAACGTATCTGGAATCCCAAAATCTCCCAGTTAAAATATCAATGTCACTGTAAATTTAACCGTTTTTTTAATTGGCCAGATCTTCTGCCTTTGGGGTAACAAGTACTGGCAGGGCATACCTGCGCGGTGCGCGTAAAAACCGTTTGAGGTTGGCTTTTATTGATGCTATGAACTCGTAATCACTTGCAGTGGTTACCAGGTAATAGCCGGGGCGGTAACGCTGCATAAAATCGGTAAGCTGCTGGTCTTTAAGGTTGGTGATGGAGCCTACATAGGTGCGGTTAAAACGATAGTCTATCACATTCTGCTTGTAATCGCGCGCGATGATCTCGCGCAGCTTTTCGGCGTTTCGGCCGCTACGGCTAAAGGCATTGTACAAGGCATCAATACCTATACCTGCACCCATCCCCGGCGCTACCGAAAGCAAATCATGATTATCAAGCGACCCATAAATTTTGGTATAATCTTTTTTAGTAGCTGCCAGTTGTTTTTGCGGGTTTAACATGGTATCGCGCACAATAACTTCCTGCAACTGTATGGCCGTGCGTTTCATATAAACGGCCAGCGAAGTATTGTTTTGCAGCTGCAGTGTATCGGCAAAATGGTCGGGCTTGGTAAAAATGAGTACATCGCCGGGTTTGGCCTCTATTTTAAACTCGCCTTTAAACGTATTGTAAACTGATTTGCCCGTGGTAGCGTTCCGTACATTAACCTTGGCAATACGTGTTTTGCTCTCTTTATCAAACACAATACCATCAACCGTTTTTTGCTGAGCAAAAACAGATAAGGATAATGTACTGAAAAATAAAAGCAGCCATATTTTCATGGTGGCGCCAAAAATAACTGTTCGGCAGTACCTGAGCATCATATTTAACAACAATTAACAGCTGGTGGGGTGGGAGGAGTGCGGGGAGCGGGGTGTGAGGACGGGGTGACATTCTTTATTTTTCCACACCCACACTTCGCTCTTCGCACCCAAAACCCGCAACAAAAACTCGCTCCAACAAAACCCTACTTCACTACAACAAGCTTTTGCCCTATGGAAATATGATCGTCGGGAATGCTGTTTAGTCCTTTTAGTTCATCAACTGTTATTCCAAAACGCTTGGATATGTTGTATAGTGTATCGCCTGTTTTAACGGTGTATATTTTATCGTCGGGCTTGGTTTGGGGGATGCTATCGGTTGTGGCCTTGCCAATATTGTTGTTGATCTGGGTCAGCACGCGGTCTTCGCGTTTAATTTTGGCTATCTGGCCTTCGGGGCGGTCATACTGGTCAAGATTATACTTTACAATAACGTTAATCAGCAATTCAGGATATTTTGGGTTGGTGGCGTAGCCGGCCTGTTTAAGCCCACGAGCCCAGCCTTCGTAATCATTCCTGTCAAGCTCAAAAAGCTTAGCGTAGTTTTTGCGTTTTAAAAAAGCAGAGTGATCGCGGAAAGAATCCTCCGGGTTATCATACACCCGGAAACAATCGTTCTTATTATCATCGTCTTTGTAATAGCTTCGGCCTTTCCAGTCGCTGGTGCATTTAATGCCGAAATGGTTGTTGGCGTAACGGGCCAGTTCGCTATTGCCGCTGCCCGATTCAAACAAGCCCTGCGCCAAGGTAATACTTGCGGGGATACCATTCTGGTTCATTTCCTGAATGGCAATATCCTTGAAGCGGTCAATATAAGCCAGCGATGTGTATGATTGATAGTTGGCAGCATCGGCATTCCCTTTTTTGATGCTGTTATTGTTGCGGCGGGCCTGGCCGCCGGAGATACCTTTTTTGCGCGATGAGCACGAGCTCAGGCAAATTACGGCTATAAATAATAAGGCAAATAGTTTCTGCATATAGCTAAACCTTAACGTAAGGCATTAATAAATATGCCAAAATAAGATTTATAAACGTATTTATTGTTTTGTTTCTGCTAATTGCGTTTGGCTGGCCAGCTTGGTTGAGTCGCTTGGCTTCTCGTCAAGATCATGGAGGTCATATTTGTTGATGATACCCAATACCTGCGATGCCCATCTGCGACTGCTTGCATAACCGCTGCGTTGTATGCCTTTGGCCCAGCCCAGATAATCGTAATGGTTCAAGGCATCGGCCAGGTGGCTAAACTGCTTGCGCTCGGTCATGATGCGGGCAAAATCCTGAAATGATTCTAAAACCGAATCGTATTTTTTATAGGAGGTGCGTACTTTTTTGTTGTGTTTGGTATACACCGCGCCGCCGCCGCCTTTTACACCAAACTGGTTATTTAAATTTTGTGCTATGGTGCTGTTTCCGCAGCCTGATTCGTGCATGGCTACTCCTAAAACTATACTGGCGGGGATGCCGGTTTCGTGCATAATACGAATGGCATCATCTTTGAACTTCTCGATATATGATTGTGAAGTATTTTTTTGTGCTGAAGCAGCAAATGTTGATATCAACAGTGTTGTAATCAGTAAGATTTTCTTCATAATTATTTTTTTCTGATAACCAGCAGCCCGTCGCGTACCGGCAGGATTAATTTTTCTATCCTGCTGTCAACAGCTATCTGGTCATTTAGTTTGCGGATATTCTCGGTATCGGTATCTTTTTCTGTACCATAAACCTTTCCCTTCCACAAAACATTGTCAATTATTATCAATCCTCCGGACCGTACTTTGTCAAAAACTAATTGAAAGTAAGTATAATTATTCTTTTTATCGGCATCAATAAACACTAAATCGAAATTATCTTCCTCTAAATCAGCAATAACGGCCTCTGCCTGGCCAAAATGCAGCTTTATTTTATTTTCAACATGTGTTGATTTAAAGTGTGAATTAATGATCTCCTCCATTTCGCGGTTCACCTCAATGGTATGGAGGATGCCTCCTTCAACAAGTCCTTCGGCCAGGCAAATTGCCGAGTAGCCTGTAAAGGTTCCTATCTCCAGAATAAGTTTTGGCTGTATCATTTTGCTCAGAAAACTGAGCAGGCGGCCCTGATAATGGCCCGACAGCATATGCGGACGGAGCACTTTTAAATGCGTTTCGCGGTTGAGCTTTTGCAGCCCCTCAGGCTCCGGATCGCAATGGTCATCTAAGTATGCCAGCAAGGCATGAGGGAGAATATCCATGCGGCAAAGATAAACCGTTGATGGGGTTGATTACGCAGATTTCGTTGATTTTTTACTTAACTTTTTGATTGTTAGCTTGTTTTATTTTAACACTTTATCGTCTGAACCGTTGATTTGGATTGATGGTCGTGATTGCGCTGATGATTTTGCGCTGGAGATTGATGTATTTTGATTGCTATTTTATTGTATTATTCTTGATTGGTTTTTATAGTTTTATCAAACATAAAACCTAAGTCCTTATTCAAATGAAAGAAGTGGTAAATAACGCTTATAAATATTCTGAGCTGACAGGTAAAATAATTGGCTGCGCAATGAAGGTTCATTCCGAATTAGGTAATGGTTTTCAAGAAGTAATTTATCAGCGGGCTTTGGCCATTGAAATGCAAAAACAGAATTTAATGTTTAGCCGGGAACTGGAAATGACTATTTATTACGATGGTATTGATATTGGAACCAGACGGGTTGATTTTCTTGTTGCTGATAAAGTAATGGTTGAAATTAAAGCGTTATCAAAATTAGAGGACGCCCACCTTGCCCAGGTATTAAACTATCTGGAAGTTTATAAACTGGAAACAGGCCTGCTCATCAATTTCGGCTCAAAAAGCCTGGAATTTAAACGTGTTACTAATGAATACAAATTAGCAAAGCAACAAATCAACGGCTTTTAATAAAACAACAAGCAAAATACATCAATCTCCAGCGCAAAATCATCAACGAAATCACCTCAATCAAACCCAAATCAACAGTCAAAAACGTTTCTCCATCCATCCCTGCAGCAGTATCACCGCAGATATGGTATCAACCAGTTCTTTATTCTGGCGGTGTTTTTTGTTCATGCCACTTTGAGCAATGGTGGCTGATGCCATTTTGGAGGTAAAACGCTCGTCGAGCATTTCAATAGGTATTTGGGGGAAGTTTTTGGTGAGCAGCGTAACAAAACCTTTTACATGCATGGCCGATTGCGATGGTGTATTATCCATTTGCTTGGGCTCGCCTACAATAAAGCGTTCCACCTGTTCGGTTTGCAGGTAGGTTTTCAGGTAGTCAACAATATACTGCGGGTGAATGGTATCCAACCCGGTGGCGATGATCTGCAAAGGATCGGTAACCGCGATGCCTATGCGTTTGGTGCCGTAATCGAAAGCCATTATTCTCATAGTAGTTGTAAGTAGTGGGTTATACGTTACAAAAGTAGCTTTTTTGGCCGGGCTTACCTCTTTTGGTTTACGGTTTTGAGTTCTGAACAATGAGCTACAGAAGTGAGCTCAATATTAAAAAAACCGTTGTAAAAGCGCATAACTCAACACTCATTACCCGTCATTATCACACTTTCTATAAACTCAATACCCATAACTCAAAACTATTTCGCTATTTTGCACCAAATGCAGTTTAAACAAATAGTAGGACAGGCAGCCGTAAAGCAACGTTTACTTAACACGGTGACAGAGAACCGGGTAAGCCACGCGCAGCTGTTTTTAGGTCCCGAGGGTTCGGGAGGCCTGCCGCTTGCTATTGCCTATGCCCAGTATCTTTCATGCGAAGATAAACAGCTCGACGACTCCTGCGGAGTATGTTCATCGTGCCGCAAGTATGAAAAACTGATGCACCCCGATCTGCATTTTTCGTATCCGTTTTTTGCCAAACATAAGGATGATACCGCCCTTACTTTTATTGAACAATGGCGCGAAGCGGTTTCCGCAAACCCATACCTAAGTCTGGATACCTGGCGCGGTTACCTGGATGCCGAAAACAAACAGGCCAACATCAATATTGCTGAGTGCCACCAAATCATTAAAAAACTTAGCTTTAAGCCATTTGAATCGGTATACAAAATATTGATCCTTTGGTTGCCCGAGTACCTGGACAAGGAGGGTAACGCCCTGCTAAAAATTATTGAGGAGCCACAGCCTAACACGCTGTTCATATTGGTGGCCCAAAACCAGGATCAGATACTGAACACCATTCTTTCGCGCACGCAACTGGTAAAAATTCCGGCGCTGGGTTATGAGGACGTGAAAAATTACCTGATTGCCGAGCATAACCAAACTGAGGATGCCGCTGCCGAAATAGCCTACCTGAGCAATGGCAACCTTACCGAAGCTCTTACCATGCTGCAGCAGGATAATAAAGGCTATCATAATCTTTTTGTGCAATGGCTTCGCCTGTGTTTCAGCAACAAGGGACTGGAGGTTTTAACCTTTGTTGATCAGTTTGCCAAAATGGGCCGCGAAAATCAAAAAAACTTTTTACGCTACGGCATCAGCTTTATACGCGAGTGCTGCCTGCTTATGGCGGGGGCTGGCAACCTGGTTCACCTGCCGGCAAAGGAGCTGGAAACAGCTCAAAAAATGACCAGCGTACTCAGTATTGCAAAAGCTCAGGACATCAGTACCGAGCTTGAAAAAGCGCACTATCATGTAGAGAGAAATGCAAATCCTAAAATTTTATTTTTAGATGTATCTTTACAGATCATAAAAATACTGAATGTAAAAACCATCCCTCAGGGGAGTCAATATATACCGAATTAATTATGGGATGTGGAAGTTGTTCAACAGGTGGCGGATGCTCACCTGCGGGCTGCAAAAGTAACGGCTCATGCCTTACTAATGGTTGCAGCAAATTAGATGTTTACGATTGGCTGTCGCACATGGACATGCCGACAAATTATAAGCCGTTTCCAATTATTGAAGTTAAATTTAAAGGCTCACGCAAGGAGTTTTTTGTAAACACTGACAATATTTACCTGGAAGCCGGCGAACTCGTTGCCGTTGAGGCCGCTACCGGCGGTTATGATATTGGTCACGTATCTATCACCGGCGAGCTGGTGCGTATGCAAATGGTTAAGCGCAACGTGAAAGAAGCCGATGTGGTAAAAAAGATATACCGTAAAGCTACCATTGCCGACGTGGATAAATGGAAAGCCGCCAAAGATATGGAGTGGGAAACCATGCACAAATCGCGCAAGCTGGCCCTTGACCTTAACCTGAGCATGAAGCTGAGTGATGTGGATTACCAGGGCGATAAAACCAAAGCTACCTTTTATTACACAGCCGAAGGCCGCGTTGATTTCAGGGAGCTGATCAAAAAAATGGCCGAAACCTTCCGCATCCGTATCGAGATGAGGCAGATAGGTATGAGGCAGGAAGCAAGCCGCCTTGGCGGTATAGGCTCATGCGGTCGCGAACTTTGCTGCTCAACCTGGCTAACCGATTTTAAAACGGTATCAACCTCGGCCGCCCGTTACCAAAATCTTTCGTTAAACACCCTGAAACTGGCCGGCCAATGCGGTAAGCTAAAGTGCTGTTTAAACTATGAGCTGGATACCTATATGGACGCGCTCAAATACATCCCTGATAATGTGAACGTGCTGCGGACCGAAAAAGGTGACGCCCGCCTGCAAAAAACGGATATATTTAAAAAGATCATGTGGTTTAGCTACCCTCGTGAAGAATCATGGGTACCGTTGCCAATAAGCAAGGTAAAAGAAATTCAGCAGCAAAATAAGGAGGGCGTTATTCCTGCCGACCTGGGAGAACTGGTAGAGGTAGAAGCTCAACCTGCAAAAGCGCTTGACTACGAAAACGTAGTGGGTCAGGATAGCCTAACCCGCCTTGACGAACGCAGCCGCAACAATAAAAAGAAAAGCAATAACAAAAACCGTAATAAAGGCCAAAGGCCCGATGGTGTACAGGCAGATAACAGGCCAAAAAACCAGCCTAACCAGCCAAGGCCTCAGGGTGCGGCTCCATCTGCAGAAAAACCTGCACAAGCCAATCCTGAAGGAGGCAAGCCTCAGCAACCAAACCGTTCGCCGCAACAGCAGGGGCAAAGGCCGCAAAACCAGCAGGGAGGTAATAAACCTCAGCAACAGGGAAACCGCCC
This sequence comes from Mucilaginibacter aquaedulcis, assembly GCF_030409325.1. Classification (GTDB taxonomy): domain Bacteria; phylum Bacteroidota; class Bacteroidia; order Sphingobacteriales; family Sphingobacteriaceae; genus Mucilaginibacter; species Mucilaginibacter aquaedulcis. The sequence goes on along the minus strand of NZ_JAUFPR010000004.1, from coordinate 553,094 downwards.
ACCACAGGAAGGCGGGGCCAACAAAGCACCGCAGGCAGCAGGCAACAGGGAAACACGTGAAGGAAGCCCTAACAAACCGCCACAGGTAGCGGGCAACCGCGAGCCACGCGAAGGAGGTAAAAGTAATAACAGGCGCAACAGGCCCAATCGTCCAAAGCCTAATAACCAGAACAGCAACAATAACACCCCTCCGGATACCCAGCAATAATGAAACGGGCATTTAAAATATTCTACCCAACAGTATGTGCATTATGCATTATACTGCTGGGTAGTTGTACAGACAAAAACGCGATCATTGACAATAACGTAGCCATCACAGATCACAATTGGTCGTACGTGAATAAAGTTAAGTTTGATTGCAAAATTGACGACGACCAGGCCCCTTACAATCTTTATTTTAACGTGCGGGTTACCGACAACTACAAATACTCTAATCTGTTTGTGCTTATCAGCCAAACCATGCCCGATAAAAAGGTAAAAATTACCCGTTACGAACTTAAACTGGCCACCCACGATGGACAGTGGCTGGGCAACGGAACGGGAAACCTGTACAGCTACCAGGTACCATTTAAAAACGGCTATAAATTCCCCGCCAAAGGCAGCTACCACTTTGAAATAGAACAAAACATGCGCGATAACCCCCTGCACGAAATAAGTGATGTGGGTTTGCGGGTGGAAAAGGCGAAGTAATATTTTAGCTGAAATGCCAGTCCATTTGTTTGAAAATCTCCAATATTTAATTAACGGTACGTCCCGGCAGCAAGCCGCATATCATTTGCTCAGTAAACACAAGTTAATGGAAACCCTGCAGGCTTTTGACCCTGTTTTGGCCGGCACAATCCCCATCAATATTGATATTGAAAACAGCGATCTGGATATTATATGCTGCTTTACCGATAAATACAATTTTAAAATGGTTGCCACAAAAGCTTTTGGCGGTTTTGAAGATTTTGAATTGGCTGACACATTGATCAACGGACAGGAAACCGTTATTATCAATTTTATTATAGAAGGTTGGCCTGTTGAAGTTTTTGGTCAGTACGTACCTTCGCGGCAGCAGTATGCTTACCGCCACATGCTGATGGAGCATCAGCTATTGCAACACTATGGCGAAGCGTTCAGGCAACAGATCATCACTCTTAAAAAACAAGGCTATAAAACCGAACCTGCCTTCGCAAAAGCATTAGGATTAAGCGGTAATCCATACCAGGCTCTTCTTAACCCCGAGTTGCTTAGCGGGCTTAAAACCAAATAATCAGAACTATTATGATTTGCAGGTGTTTAAATAATAAACATCGCTATGAAAAAGTTAATTGTTATGGTTTTTGCAGCAGCCGGTATCATTATAAGCTCCTGCAACGGAACCGATAAAACCAACCGAACCGATGATACCAGTGCCGCCAAAGGCAACAGCGGTTCGGCCGATACTACGCAATTGATACATACGTCATCTTCTGCAGGTGGCGCTGCTGCAACGCCCGGATCGTCAGATACCAGTAATATCGGCGCTTCGCCAAGCGCGCCAACAACCGATACCGCTAAGAAACCCAAATAGTATTTAAATACTATCACTTTATATAAGACTTACGAAGTTTTAAAAACTTCGTAAGTCTTTCGCTTCCTTTAAGCACTCATTACAATCGAGCGCAAGATGTTTTCAAACATTTCACCTTGCATTACTAAAAATATTATCATAATTTTACTAATATTTTTATCAAAATGAATGGTGAAATTTTATTGATCGTGTCGCTGGTAATATTGGTTATAGCGGTTTTCCTGTTTTTGAAGAAGCCTAAAGCTTTGGAGCTGATATCGGCCGAGGAATTAAACCGGTTTAGAAATGAACACGACCAACTCAAAATTTCGCTGGCCAGGGCCGAAGAAAAAGCCAGCGTCATAGCCAATGAAAAAGAAAACATTATTCATCTTTTAAAAGATGAAAAAAACCGCCTGCTTGATGAGTTAATATACGAGCGCGGGCAATTGGCGCAGGCCAATCAGGATCTGGAAAGTACCCGGGCTTACTACAGATCGCAGCAGGAAAAACTGCAGGAACAAAAAGTAGAGATTGAGCAGATCCGTGTGCAGTTTCAACGCGAGTTTGAGAACGTGGCCGAAAAACTCCTCAAAGAAAAATCGAAGGAATTTATTGATGTAAACCGCAGCAACCTTGATATGATCCTAAATCCGCTGAAAGAAAACCTTAAGGCTTTTGAGGATAAGGTAGAGAAAGTTTATAACATGGAGGCTGCAGAGCGTAACACCCTAAAAGGTGTAATTACCCAGCTCATGGACCTCAATAAACAGATAAGTGATGAGGCCCAAAATTTAACCAAAGCCCTTAAAGGTGATAATAAAAAACAAGGTAATTGGGGCGAAGTGATACTGGAGCGTGTGCTGGAACGTTCGGGCCTTGTACGCGACCAGGAATATCGCATTCAAGCCGCCATGCAGGCCACTGACGGCACCCGGTACCAGCCCGACGTGATTATTGATCTGCCCGATGAAAAACACCTGGTGATCGACTCTAAGGTGTCATTAATTGCTTATGAACGTTTGGTAAATGCCGATACCGAGGAAGACCGCAAGCTTTTTGCCAAGGCGCATATTGAATCCTTACGTGGCCATATTAATGGGTTATCGTCAAAAAAATACCATGATCTGTACAAGATCAATTCGCCCGATTTTGTGCTGTTGTTTGTGCCTATTGAATCATCATTCAGTATAGCCGTACAGTTGGATGGAGAACTGTTTAATTACGCCTGGGATAAAAAAGTGGTGATCGTTAGCCCGTCGACATTATTGGCCACCTTGCGCACTATCGCAAGCATGTGGAAACAGGAACGCCAGAACCGCAACGTGCTTGAAATAGCCCGCCTGAGCGGTGATATGTATGATAAGTTTGTCGGCTTTTTAGGTGATATGGACAGCATCGGTAAAAATATCAATTACACCCAAAACGCTTACAACAGTGCTATCAATAAACTATCCGAAGGTCGCGGAAACCTCACTAACACCGCCGAGCGCATTAAAAAACTGGGCGCCAAAGCCGATAAGCAAATTGATCAGAAGTTTATAGGGGAGGATTAGGAAAATGAAAATCAACTATTGAGCGTCATGCCTAATTTATTTCGGCATCTCACGTGCTAAGTTTACTGAATGCAGGATTCCCGTTATGTGAGACCCTGAAACAAGTTCAGGATGACGGGTGGAGGATCTTACTTTTCAATAATAGTCTTTTACTCAACAACTTCCGGCCGTGGCTGGTTGTACCATACGTTGGCGGCTTTTGAAAAAAGCAGTACCAGTGCCCATATTTCGGTTGTGATTTCTATGGTATACAATACCATTACCAGGTTGGTAAATTTACCTTTGGGGGCATGGCTAAGTACCTGGGCAATGTTAAATAAAAATGACAGGCCATTAAAAACTATCAGTACAACCATAATTATACGCGCCCATTTCTTGCCTTCGGCAGTGGCGGTAATTACGAGGCTGATAATTAAAAATACTACAACAAATGGCATTACAGTAATACCATCGAGCCAGTCGGTAATCATGGATAGTATGAAAGCTATATACAATAAAATAACCCCGTTAACTACCTGTTTAGGTTTATCGTTATTGTTGCTATCCTGGTTTGTATATAGCTTTTTGAATAAAGAGTTCAGCATTTTATTGCTCCTTTTTGAATGCGTTCCAGCCTTGTGCTTTTAACGGGTGCGAATTACCGGATTTGGTAATCAGGTTGCAACCTGCAGATGGCTCGGTAATATGACCAATGATGGTAATATCCATTTTAAATTTGATCTTATCGTAATCCGCCTGCTTAACGGTGAACAGCAACTCATAATCCTCGCCGCCGCTTAGTGCGCAAACGGTAGGATCCAGGTTAAACTCGCGGGCCGTTTCGTAGGTCATGGGGTCGAGCGGAATTTTTTCTTCATACAAACTGCAGCCTTTATCGCTCTGTTTGCAGATGTGCAATATCTCTGAAGCCAGACCGTCAGATACATCGATCATCGCAGTTGGTTTTACATCTATGCTTTTTAACAGCTCCACAATATCCCTGCGGGCCTCAGGCTTTAACTGGCGTTCTACGATATAATCCTTACCTTCCAGGTCGGGCTGAATTTTTGGATTTTCCAGATAGATCATCTTTTCGCGCTCCAGCAATTGTAAACCAACGTAAGCACCACCTAAATCGCCAGATACACAGATCAGGTCTCCTTCGCCGGCCCCGTTACGGTATACAATATCAGCTTCATCGGCGTAACCAATAGAAGTTACACTGATCACCAAACCTTGTTTTGACGACGTAGTATCACCGCCAACCAGGTCAACATTATATTTTTCGCAGGCAATATAAATTCCCTGATATAATTCCTCAATAGCTTCCAAAGGAAACTTGCTCGACATGCCTATAGAAACCGTAACCTGCGTAGCAGTACCGTTCATAGCATAAATATCACTCAGGTTTACCTGAATAGCTTTATAGCCAAGGTGCTTTAACGGGGTATATGACAGGTCGAAATGGATACCTTCCAGCAGCATATCGGTACTGATAAGTGCTTTTTTACCGGCAAAATCAAGTACAGCAGCATCATCTCCAACACCTTTTATGGTACTTTGCTGTGTTAGTTTTATACTTTTTGTAAGATGACCAATAAGGCCAAATTCGCCCAGGTCCTCTAAATTTGTTCTGTCTTGATTTTCAAACATTTCTTTTTCTTAAAAAAATTTAGCCTGCAAAAATAAGGAAAATTGTTAGTTCCTGACTGCATGGCATTATTTACAAATTTTCGGGCCGTCGCAAAAAACGCCTTGATGTCTTCCGCCTTCGGCGGAAAATTTTTTAGGATTTTTAGGTCCCCTCGCTGTTTTAGCTTAAATATTAGCCGAGCCCCTCGCAAAACCAGTATATCCGCCTTTGGCGGAAAAATTTTTTGAGATTTTAAGGCTTCATCACAAACCCGTCATGCCGAGAGGAGTTTTTTAAACTTACGAAGTTTTTAAAACTTCGTAAGTCTTTCTTCAAGTCTATTTACAATCCCAGCTGTGCCGAAATTTCCAGCATGCGTTCAATTGGTTTTACGGCCCGCTCAATAATATGCTCGGGTACTGTAATTTCCGGTGAACCATTTTTTAAACACAGGTATAACTTTTCCAATGTGTTACGTTTCATATGCGGACAATCATTGCAGGCACAATTGTTATTTGGCGGCGCAGGGATAAACACCTTATCGGGGTTTTCCTTTTGCATCTGGTGTAAAATACCTGCCTCGGTTGCCACTATAAATTCTTTATCAGGGTGATTTCCTGCATATTTCAGTATCCCGGTTGTTGAACCGATATAATCGGCCATTTGTAATATAACTTCCTCACATTCAGGGTGAGCCAGTAACTTGGCACCAGGATGTCTTTCTTTCAATTTGGTGATCTTTTCTCTCGAAAATATCTCGTGTACCATACAGGCTCCATTCCACAATACCAGATCGCGGCCTGTTTTTTTAGCAACATAGGCACCCAGGTTTTTATCGGGCCCAAATATGATCTTCTGATCTTTAGGTAAACTTTCTACAATGGCTACTGCATTGCTTGATGTACAAACTATATCACTTAAAGCTTTCAATTCGGCTGTACAGTTTACATAAGTGATCACCAGATGATCTGGATAGTTTTCCTTAAACTTTTTAAATAAATGGGGCGGACAACTATCAGCTAATGAGCAACCTGCTTTCAAGTCGGGCAATAAAACTTTTTTATCTGGTGAAAGTATCTTGGCTGTTTCGGCCATGAAGTGTACTCCGGCAAAAACAATAACATCGGCATCTGTTTTAGCAGCTTGCTGCGATAAGCCCAGGCTGTCGCCAATATAATCGGCAATATCCTGAATATCAGGCTCCTGGTAATAATGGGCCAAAATGACTGCATTTTTTTCCTTTTTAAGTTTCTCAATTTCATCAAAAAGATCCAGTGTCGGGTCGATGTATTCGTCCGCAAATCCTTTCACATTTATTTCTTCGAAGGTATCCATTTCAACAATTCAATTAATAACAACTAATTTTTATATAAAATAAAACTATTGTTTATTGGTGTGTTAGTTATGTGCAAAAGTCGGTAAATATTTTGGCTGATTAATTAGTTTTCACATTTTATCAACAGTTATCAACATCTTATAAACTTATATGGGGCTGATTTTGTGATTCGTATGACAATCAAATTTTATTTAAAAAAGTTTTATGTTAATATTTTGGTGGTGGGTAAAATGTTAGGTATATCTGTTTGGTTCCTTAAAAGTCGCTCAAAAATTATTCATATTAGCACAAAAAATAGGGGTTATCCACATTTTGATTAATTATTAGCTTTTTCTTTACATAGAATTAACAGGTTTTATACCGGTTATTAACATTACATAATACTTTTACACATTATACACATTTTATGACTAAATCTGTTGATTTTTTGGTGGTAGGTTCGGGCATAGCCGGACTGAGTTTTGCGCTGAAAGCCGCCAAGCACGGTAAGGTTCTGATAGTTACAAAATCGAACGAAGATGAATCAAACACTAAGTATGCCCAGGGGGGTGTTGCGGTGGTTGTGGATAAAAAAGAAGATTCTTTTGAAAAACATATAGAAGATACGTTAATATCGGGTGATGGCCTCTGTGATCGTGAAGTTGTGGAAGCCGTTGTTAAAGAAGGGCCGGAACGTATTAACGAAATTATTGATTACGGAACCAACTTTGACAAAACCAATGAGGGTTTTTATGACCTGGCTAAAGAAGGTGGTCATTCCGAATTCAGGGTTCTACATTATAAAGATGTAACAGGCTGGGAGATAGAGCGTTCGCTATTAGAAGAGATACATAAGAACCCTAATATTGAGATATTAACACATTATTTTGCTGTTGATCTGATCACTCAGCATCATTTGGGTCAGCTGGTAGGTAAATCAAGTAAGGATATTACGTGTTATGGCATATATGCTTTTAACACCGAAAGTAATGTGGTTGAGAAGATCCTTTCTAAAGTTACAGTAATGGCATCGGGTGGGGCGGGGCATATTTACGCGGTTACTACCAACCCCACTATAGCTACCGGTGATGGTATTGCCATGGTATACCGTGCCAAGGGCAAGGTACGTAATATGGAATTTATTCAGTTCCACCCTACAGCTTTATATAATCCTGGCGAATATCCTTCATTTTTAATCTCCGAAGCGGTTCGTGGCTTTGGTGGTATATTAAAACGTACCAATGGGGAGGAGTTTATGCAGGAGTATGATCCGCGTAAGTCACTTGCTCCGCGTGATATTACGGCACGTGCGATAGATGCCGAGATTAAAAAATCGGGTGAGGATTTTGTTTACCTCGATATCAGGCATCGCAGTAAGAAAGATATTCTGAATCATTTCCCTAATATATATGCAAAATGTTTGGAAATTGGGATAGATATGACCAAGGATATGATACCTGTAGCGCCAGCCTGTCATTATATGTGTGGTGGTATTATGGTTAACCATGTTGGCCAATCATCTATATTAAGGTTATATGCTTGTGGCGAATGCTCGTCAACAGGTCTGCATGGTGCAAATCGTTTGGCATCTAACTCATTATTAGAAGCTTTGGTTTTTGCGCACCGTATTTATGAGGATGCCATAGGTAAGTTTGAAAGTTTTGTAATTCCTGAAGGTATACCTGATTGGGATGAAAAAGGGGTTCAGTTATCTAACGAAGATATTCTGGTTACACACAACGTGCGCGAAATGCAAAAACTTATGAATGACTATGTGGGTATTGTACGTTCAGATTTCAGGCTGGATAGGGCTATGCGCCGTTTAGGTTTATTGTATGAGGAGACGGAAGAGTTCTACAAAAAGACAAAATTATCCGTTAAACTTTGCGAACTACGCAACCTGATCCAGGTGTCATTTATAGTAGTAAAATCTGCCATGTTACGTAAAGAGAGCAGGGGATTACATTACACTACTGATTATCCGGAGCATGCTGAGCAAATTCAGGATACGGTGTTTTAGAAATAAAAATTTGTTGTCATTGCGAACGTAGCGTAGCAATCGCGAACTTTAAGGAGGAATATGCATAGTTCGCGATTGCTTCGTCGTTCCTCCTCGCAATGACAAACTAAAAGAATACTTACGAAATTTTTAAAACTTCGTAAATATTAAAAAAGAGCGGAAAACGGGATTCGAACCCGCGGCCTTCAGTTTGGGAAACTGATGCTCTACCAGCTGAGCTATTTCCGCTTTTAGTTCTACTCAAACATAAATAAAAATTCAATAATCCAATCGTTCAATAATTAAAATATGCCTGTTATACTACCTGTGAAAGATAAAAGCCCGGTTTGGGGTGCAGATTGTTTTATTGCTCCCAATGCCACTATTGTAGGCGATGTGGTGATGGGTGCCAATTGCTCTGTTTGGTTCAACGCGGTAATCCGTGGAGATGTACATTACATCAAAATAGGGGATAACACCAATATACAGGATGGTGCCGTTATACACGCCACTTATTTAAAGGCACCTACCAATATAGGTAATTATGTATCCATAGGTCATAATGCCCTGGTACATGGTTGCACTTTACATGACCATACGCTGGTAGGCATGGGGGCCATAGTGATGGATCACGCTGTGGTTAACGAGTTTGTGATCATTGCTGCAGGAGCTGTAGTACTGGAAAATACCATTTGCGAATCGGGCTTTTTATATGCCGGTATACCCGCAAAAAAGATAAAACCACTAACTGATGAGCAAAAAGCTTTGCTTAAAAAGCTGCCTAATAACTATATCATGTATTCAAGCTGGTTTAAGGAGTAATACGCTCCTTAGGTATGGTAATGGCTTCTTCGGCTTCCCAGTTGGGCCTTAGGGCTATTACTTTATCGCTTACCCATATATTTTCGGGCTGTCGGCGTTGTTTTACGTTTCCGCTGTCCCATTTGCCGTTTTTATTTTCATCGTAAACAACCCTGATCATATATTTACCCGTCACATAGTTCCTGTAAACCAATGAGGTATTGCGCCGGATAAAATTGCTTTGCAGCAACTCTTTCTTTTCGCCGTTCTCACTTAGTAATTCAACCACGTAAGCTTTGGCTGTATCTGGAACGGTAACTTTTAGGGTTAGGGTACTGTAATTTTCTACTTTATCTACCTGGAACTTTTTTGATATTCTTTTATTTTTTTCACCGTAAATAGAAGTAAAAGCAGCTTCATTAAATATCAATTCATACTTACTACCTTGTCGCCAGCGATATTTAAGGTTAAGATTTTTAAAATTACCAGTATCCTTTTGCAGGCTGTAATCGCTGGCAGCAACAGGTATTGAATCTTCATTAAGTGTTATTTGCCCGTTATCAAAATTTTCAATCGGGAGGCTCGCCGAAAGCTTCAGATCTGTACCTGGCTTAAGCAGGTTATTGCCATTAATGTTGTATTTAAAGGTAAGTGTACGCTGAAAGCTTTCCTTTTTGCCCTTAGTGAGCGATACAGAATCAATGGGTTTGCCATCATCATAAATAGCCAACCTTATAGAATCAAAGCCCATATTACGTACAAACATAGAGGCCGTATCCTTGGTTTTGCTGAACTCAACTGATTTTTGCTTATCAATATCGGCAGGATAAATAACTTTCAATGCAGGGCTGTTTAAGGCTTTGTTAAATACAAAAACCATCTTACCATCAGTGTCAAATCTTTTTTCAGAGATCCTGAATTTCTGGGGCAATTGCTTGAATAAATTAAGCTGAACGTTTGAAGTATCAGACCTTAAGTGGATGGGCTGTTTTAAAAAAGCAATAAGCTCGTTTGCTTCATTATCAAATATCTTGTTAGGGGAGGCCTCTTTTAAAGCGTAGATCCGGTAGTCATCTTCGCGCAGGTTATTCAGGCTGAAATTTCCGGATGAATCTGTAGTGGCAAAAATACTCGGTTTCTTTTTTCCGAAGAGCGTATCTTGCTTTACCGGGAATATCATCACGGTTACATCCTTTTCTTTTTCCTGCGTTAAGGTATTGGTCACGCTTCCGGATATGCTTAAAGAATCAATATGATTACCGGTTGAAAAAACATAAGTAAAATTTTTAAGTACGTTATTCTCGTTTACATCCTGAATTGATTTTCCAAAACTGATCACATAGGTTGTATTTTTCAGTAGCGTGTCTTTAAATTTTATTTTCAGGTTGCGTTTGTTTGAATTGTACTCAGGTAACTTTTCCATCGCCGGGCTCATACTGATCTCCTGGTATTGGTTAGTCAGTTTTATAAACTCGTCAAATTCCAGGTCAATTTCTTTTGCTTTAAAATTCCGTGTTTTATTTGCGGGTACGGCCTTCACCAATTTGGGTGGAGTATGGTCACGCGGCCCTCCCTGGGGTGGTTGCTGCGCGGCACACGCAAAAAGGAATAAAACAACAGTAAAATAGGGTATAAAATTGTAATAATTGACCTGTTTTTTATTTAACATGGTTTTTAGGCGATATAAGCGATTTTTATATTTTTATGAACGGTAATATTAAAAATTGAAAATAATTGATTTAAAACGATATTTTATAAATAACTGATTATTAGTATTTTATATGTTATCTTGATACATGAACCATCAAAACTGAGATATCAGACGGAGAAACACCCGAAATTCGGGAAGCCTGACCTAAAGTGCGTGGTTTTATCTTCATTAATTTTTCGCGTGCTTCTTTTGAAAGTGATACCAGGGTATGGTAATTAAATTCGGGGTTAATTTCCCGGTCTTCCATTTTCTTCATGCGGTCAACAATTTCCAATTCTTTTATAAAGTAACTCTCATATTTAATTTTTATTTCAGCCTGCTCAATAGTTTCTTTATCATAGGCTGATAATAATTCGGCTAATGGAGCATCGGCTTTTTTCAGGTCTTCAAAACCCACCTGAGGGCGGCTCAATAAATTAAATAGTTTAGCATTTTGCGATAGGGGGCTGGTACCTAATTCTTCTAATAAACCATTTACATTTGATGGATCGATAGACTTGCTTTTAGTATAAGCTACAATATCATCGGAGTTTTTAACTTTTTGATTTACCTTTTCCAGCCGTTCATCGCTGATCAAACCAAGCTCATGACCCATTGGGCTCAGCCTGATATCCGCATTATCCTGGCGTAATAACAACCTGTGCTCGGCCCTTGAAGTAAACATACGGTATGGTTCTTCGGTACCTTTGGTTACCAGGTCATCAATCAAAACACCAATATATGATTCTGATCTTTTTAGTATCAGCTCATGTTTATCATTGATTTTTTGGTGTGCGTTAATACCGGCAATGAAACCTTGGGATGCTGCTTCCTCATAACCTGTGGTACCATTGATCTGCCCGGCGAAATAGAGATTGCTTACCAGTTTGGTTTCTAAAGTTAAACCTAACTGGGTAGGTGGGAAGTAATCGTATTCGATTGCATAACCCGGACGGAACATTTTAGCGTTCTCAAAACCTGGGATCTGGGTGAGTGCGCGGTACTGAACATCCTCGGGCAGGGAGGTAGAGAAGCCATTAACGTAGATCTCTACTGTATTTAATCCTTCAGGTTCAACAAATATCTGGTGACGATCGCGCTCTGCAAAACGGTTTATTTTATCCTCTATAGATGGGCAATAACGTGGCCCTAAACCCTTGATGCGACCCGTAAACATGGGTGATTTTTCAAAACCTTCTTTCAGTGTTTCGTGTACTTTGAGGTTAGTATAAGTGATCCAGCAGCAGCGTTGTTGCTCTATCATCTCTACATCAGTAAACGAAAAACGACCGCGTTCTTCATCGCCCCATTGCTCTTCCATGAGGCTATAGTTTAAGCTGCGGCCATCAATACGGGGTGGGGTACCGGTTTTCATACGGCCGGCTTCAAAGCCAAGTTCTATTAGCTGCTCGGTTAAACCTGTAGCTGCTCTTTCACCAGCCCTGCCGCCACCAAATCTCTTTTCACCTATATGTATAAGGCCATTTAAAAATGTACCATTGGTAAGCACAACGGAGTCAGCTTCAATCTCTATACCTATAGATGTACGTACACCTTTAATAGTATTATCCTTTACTAAAAGGGATGTAACAGTGTCTTGCCAGAAATCAACATTAGGGGTTTTTTCCAAGGCTAAACGCCACTCTTCAGCAAAGCGCATACGATCACTTTGAGCCCTTGGGCTCCACATAGCAGGGCCTTTTGAGCGATTAAGCATGCGGAATTGCAATGATGTTTTGTCGGTTATAATACCTGAATAACCACCCAAAGCATCAATCTCCCGCACTATTTGTCCCTTGGCAACACCGCCCATGGCAGGGTTACAACTCATCTGAGCAATGGTTCCCATATTCATGGTGATCAATAAAACAGATGAACCAAGATTGGCAGCAGCAGCAGCAGCTTCGCAGCCGGCATGACCTGCACCAACAACTATTACATTATATTTTTTGAACATTTTTACCTCCATGTTCCACGTGGAACATTATAATCTTTCCTATTGTATAAGGTTAATATTAACCCTGAATAAGTTTAAAATTGTATTATAGTGAATAGGTTTTAGTTATTAAACAGGACTTATTTAAACGTTTATAAGTCTTGGTTTAATAGTAATGTTCCACGTGGAACATTACTATGTTTTATGTTAAAACAAGCTTGTACAGCCTGCAAAGCTATCTAATCTATATTGATGTTCCTCTTGAAGATCTGAATAATGATATTAAAGCTACAAATCCCCAAACACCTTCCAATACCACAAATGGGTAGAAGCTAACCATATACGATGCATAACAGCAAGTACCTGCACCAAGTAAGTTTAATAAGCTATATAACTTACTTTCTGATGGTAGTTTCTTATATAAATTTAATAAAAAAGCTATCAAAAGGATAATTACACCAACAGATGCTATGATATCAGAAGTTTTCATATTATGATTCTTTTAACTCTGTTAATTCCATCCAACGGGTGCTTTTAGCATCCAATTTCTTATTCAGATCTTCAATCTGATTAATGATCTCATTTAGTTTGGATGGTTCAATGCCTACCGCGTTTAGTTGATTTGTTTTGTCCTTTATCTGGTTTTCTACCTGCTCAATTTCGGTTTCAAGGGTTTCCAGCTCTTTAGTTTCCTTAAAACTTAGCTTATTCTTTTTGGGGGTGGAAGCAGCTACTGGAGCAGGGGCCGCTGGTGCTTTTTTGCTCTGCTGCTTGGCTTCTTCCAATTCTAAACGGTATGATGAGTAGTTACCATTATATATACGTACGTTACCGCCTTCTTCCATAATAAAAAGCTGCTCGGTAAGCTTATCTAATAAATACCTGTCGTGCGATACCATCATCAATACACCGCCGTAATTAGTTAAAAACTCTTCCAATACGTTTAGCGTATCAATATCAAGATCGTTGGTAGGCTCATCCAGAATCAGAAAGTTAGGGTTCTTCATCAGGATGCTCATTAGCTGCAAGCGTTTCTTTTCACCGCCACTTAGTTTTGATATAAAACCATACTGTTTGGCAGGAGGGAAGAGAAACAACGTGAGCAGGGCAGAAGCCGATATGGTTTTACCATCGGCCATGGTAATAAACTCTGCTACGTTTTTTACAACGTCAATTACCCTTTCGTCTTCCTTAAAGTTTAAACCAGCCTGATGGAAATATCCTATTACAGTAGTTTCGCCCTTTACCACAGTTCCCTGATCGGGTTGTAATGCTCCGGTAATTAAATTAAGTAGGGTTGATTTACCACTGCCGTTACGGCCGGCTAAACCAATCCTGTCGCCTTTTTTAAATACATAGCTAAAGTCTTTAATAAAGGTTTGGTCACGAAATGATTTATACAGATGCTCCATCTCCATGATCTTGTTACCCTGGCGTGCTGTTTTAACACTCAGCTCAACCTTTTCGCGGATACCACCGGCCTTTGTTTTTTCTTCCAGGTCATAATAGGCATCAATACGAGCCTTTGATTTGGTACCGCGGGCCTGTGGCTGGCGGCGCATCCATTCCAGCTCCTTGCGCAGCAAGTTGCTGTTCTTTTGAAAGGATGCCTCGTCGGCTGCATCACGCTCTGCTTTCTTTTCTAAGTAATAGCCGTAGCTGCCGTTGTATGGAACTATCTTGCCACGGTCAATCTCTAATATCTCGTTACAAACATTGTCAAGGAAGTATCTGTCGTGCGTAACCATGAGTATGGTCTTGTTACCCTCGGTTAACAGTTTCTCCAGCCACTCAATAGTGTCAATATCCAGGTGGTTGGTAGGCTCATCCAGTATATAAATATCAGGGTCCTCAATAAGTAGCTTAGCCAATGCTAAACGTTTCTTTTGTCCGCCCGATAGGGTGTTGATCTTTTGGTTAAGATGATGAATATCTAACCTGCCCAAAATGGTCTTGATCTTGTATTCATATTCCCAGGCATCCACATCGCTCATCTCTTCCATCACCTTTTCAATAGCCTTGGCATTGTCGGGTTCATTCTCCAACAGCTCTTCGTAACGGCGGATCAGTTGTTGCTGCACATCATCGGCATGAAAAATATAATCGCTGATGGTTACGGCATTTTTGAAGTGGGGGTCTTGCTCCAGGTAACCCATGTTCAGGTCACGGCTTTGTACAACCTTGCCCTCTGTAGGCTTTATTTGGCCCGACAGTAGTTTTAACAGGGTTGATTTACCTGCTCCGTTAACACCCACCAGTGCAACCCTGCGCCCACGGTTAATACCAATGGTGATGTTTTTAAAAAGCCAGTTGTCATGAAACTGATGACCAAGATTCTCGGCAGAAATGTAAGTGCTCACGATAGTTGTTTTATTTGATCAGACTCATATATAAATAAGCCTTTTGTATTTTGCATTGACTGTTTGTACATCGCCTTAGCCACTGTGGTTGCCGGGATGCTTTTATACTTCTTTAATCCTCCAAACAATAAAGGATTTATTATTATATATAAATAGCTTATTATTTTTTCCATAGCCCGTTTTTCCTGCCTGTCGCCGGTTAAAAACGATGGCCGGTAGATATACAGGGCAGGGGTGCCTACCTTTTGCAGGTCATTTTCGGTTTCACCTTTTGTTTTTAAATAAAAAGTAGACGAAGCCGCGTTAGCACCTATTGACGAAACCAAATGATATTGTTTAACGCCATTTTGATGTGCCAATTGCGCCAGTTGCAAAGGATAATCATGGTCAATTGCGCGGTAAACAGTCTTATCAGGTGTTTTAGCTTTAGTTGTACCCAGGCAACAAAACAAGGCATGGCCCGTTAGGTGCTCTTTGTAAGCATCTAAACGGTCAAAATCAACCACAAACTGCGACAGTTTATAATGTTTAATTGGTAATTCTTTTCTGACCAGAATCAGCACCTCATCATAAAATGGCTCTTGCAGCAAAATATCCAATAAAATACTGCCAATTAGTCCGCTTGAACCTGCAATAATAGCTTTATGCGCCATTGTATACAAAATTTTTGCAAAAGTACGCATAATTAAATTGTGGAATAAAAATTGTGTGTTTAAACATATAAATAGGAGAACATCCATGAAAACAATATTTTATCCCGAAAACGAACGCGGAAAAAATAATATAGGCTGGTTAAAAGCAAACTTTTCTTTCAGCTTTGCATCGTATTATGATGCTGATAAAGTGCACTTTGGCGCATTAAGGGTATTAAATGATGATACCATAGCTGCCGGAACCGGTTTTGGTACCCATCCGCATGATAATATGGAAATTGTAACCATACCTTTAGAGGGAGGTTTGGAGCATAAAGACAGCATGGGTAATACAGGTGTAATTAGTGCAGGCGAAGTTCAGATCATGTCGGCAGGTACAGGTGTATACCATTCGGAATATAATGCATCAAAAACACAGGAGGCCAAAACGCTGCAGATATGGCTTTTTCCGAAAGAGAGGAACATACAGCCACGTTATGATCAAAAAAGCTTTACAGAGGCTTTAAAGCCTAATCAGCTGGTTACTTTGGTATCTCCTGTAGAGAGTGCCGATACACTTTGGATAAACCAGGATGCTACTTTCAGTATGGGTAATTTTGATGCAGGCCAGCAGATAAGCTATGATATAAAAACTGAAGGCAATGGCGCCTACGTATTTGTGTTAGAAGGATCGATCAAAATAAACAGCGCGGTTTTAAACAAAAGAGATGCGCTGGGTGTTTATGATACCAGTTCATTTATAATTGAACCCGAAGAACGTTCCCGTTTTTTGATCATTGACGTACCAATGTCATAAACCTGCAAACCGAAACCTAAAGGTTAATTTTCTTGAACTGCAAAATAAATATGGTAACGTATGGCAGAACAAGCAATTACCGGATGGAGAAAATGGGCCGAAGGCATTGGTGAACAATGCATTTTTTTCAGCAGGTTTTTCAGAAACATTTTTACCGGTGGTTTTGAATGGTCGGAATTTGTAAGGCAATGTTATGAAATAGGCTATCGCTCCATGATGCTGGTAGGTATAACCTCCTTTATCATGGGGCTGGTTTTAATAGTACAGCTTCGGCCATCGCTGGTTGAGCTGGGTGCTGCCAGTATGTTGCCCAAAACTCTGGCTGTATCCTTGATCAGGGAAATAGGCCCTGTTATTACCGCTATCATCTGTGCCGGTAAAATAGCCTCAAGCATAGGCGCCGAGCTGGGCAGCATGAAAGTTACCGAGCAAATTGATGCTATGGAGGTATCAGGAGCAAACCCGCTTCAATATCTCGTTGTTACGCGGGTTTTCGCAACCAGTATCATGGTACCCCTGCTGGCCATCATTGGCGACGTTATAGGGCTGTTTGGGGGCTTCCTGGCCCTTAATATTACAGATAACATCAGTCTCTCTCTTTATTTTACCAAATGTATCTCTTCTCTTGATTTTTCAGACCTGTTGCCGGCTGTTGTTAAAACTGTGTTTTTCGGTTTCGCGATAGGCTTTGTAGGCTGCTATAAGGGTTACCATTCCAATAAAGGTACCGAGAGTGTAGGGATAGCCGCCAACTCGGCTGTGGTAACCGCATCCTTGTGGATCTTTGTTATTGATGCCATAGCCGTCCAAATTACCAGTTTGTTATTTTATCATTGATATGAAAGCGGCCGATCAACATAATGAAACTAAAAAGCAAATACCAGCTAAAGCTAAAAAGCAGGACGAGGTGGTTATTCATGCCAAAGGATTAAAAAAAGGCTTTGTAGATAAGGAAGTGCTCCGGGATATCACATTCGACCTTAAAAGAGGTGAAAATATGGTGATTTTAGGTAAATCAGGCCAGGGCAAATCGGTAACTATCCAGTGCATTGTAGGTATGCTTAAACCGAATGCAGGTGAGTTAACTGTTTTTGGCGAAAAGGTTGCTGAACTTAACGATGAGGAACTTAAACAGCTGCGCATAAAAATAGGTTTCCTGTTTCAGAGCGGGGCACTTTATGATTCCATGACTGTACGCGAAAACTTGGAGTTTCCATTAACCCGTGTGCTGAAGCTAAATGATCAGCAGGAAATAGATAAGCGGGTAGAGGAAGTACTTGATGGTGTAGGTCTGCTGGATGCTATAGACAAGCTGCCCTCTGACCTTTCGGGCGGAATGCGTAAAAGGGTAGGGCTTGCCCGTACCATGATCGTGAAGCCCGAAATTATGCTTTACGATGAACCTACTACTGGTCTTGACCCTATTACTTCGAGGGAAATAAGCGAGCTGATTCTTCATCTGCAGGAAAAATATAAAACATCGTCGGTAATTATCACACACGATATGGAATGTGCCCGCATCACGGCCGACCGCGTTTTAGTGATGGATAATGGAGAGTTTATAGCCGAGGGTTCATTTAAAGAACTACAAAAATCGGATAACAAAATTGTAAGATCATTTTTTAACCAAGAGATATGAAAACCACATCTGCACAGAAAATAAAGATAGGCCTGTTCACATTCGTGGGCCTGGTGGTATTGGCATTAGGTATTTTTTTTATTGGCAGCCAAAAAAGCTTGTTCAATTCAACCTTTAACGTATATGGCACCTTTAAAAATGTAAGCGGCCTGCAGGTGGGTAATAACGTGCGCTTTGCGGGCATCAATGTGGGCGTGGTGCAATCTATCAATATCGTGACCGATAGTTCGGTACGTGTTGATCTGACCTTGAATAACAAGGTTAAAAAGTTCATCAAGACAGATTCAAAAATCAGCATTGGCAGCGACGGATTAATGGGCGATAAACTGGTGGTGATTGCCCCGGGTGGTGTAACCAGCCAGGAGGAGGTTAAGCCGGGCGGTAAACTGGGATCTATAAACCCGGTTGATGTGGATAAGATAATAACCAAGCTCACGCGCGTAGCCGACAACGCCGAAACCCTGACTACCGACCTGTCGCAAATTGTTGGTAAGATCAATAGCGGCAAGGGAAGCATTGGCCGTATGCTCAATAATGAGGAAATGGCTAAAAATATTGAAAGCACAGTTAAGCAGGCTCAAACCACTATGAAAACCGTTCATAGAACCACCAATACCCTTAATGAGGATCTGACAGCGGCACAGCATAATTTTTTATTGCGTGGTTTCTTTAATAAAAAGAAAAAGGCTGCCAAAGCCAAACAGGATTCTATCAAAAAAGTGCAGGAAGAGGCGCAGAAAGAGAAAGAAAAAGCTGCTGAAAAGGCCGCAAAACAAAAGGCAGATTCAAAGGGAGATAACGGGAATTAAAAGGAGCCAAACAGAACCAAAAAATGCCCAAAAGGCAAATAATGAAGTGTTTATAAAATTTATTTCGTTTAACTTAAACTGTGTTTCGTCAGTTAAAATGATCAATTGGTGTAAGTTTTTGTGTACTAAAATTTACAAACACTTAACACAACTAAGTACAACTATATAGAATACTATACATATACAATAAAAGTAGCCCTAAAAAACAGGCACTTTTTGGTGAATAAAAAGAACAACAAAAAAGCCCCGATAATTACCGGAGCTTTTTGTTTTGCAGTTAAATATCTTAGTTCAGATACTTTGTAATGTCTTCAGATAATGGAGTGGTTTGTGACCTGAAACGGTGGATCAGTTTGCCATTTTCGTCGATCAGGAATTTTTCAAAGTTCCATTTAATTTCGCCTGTAAAATCAGGGTTAGGGGCAGTGGTGAGGTACTGGAATAATGGGTCGATGTCAAGGCCTTTCACGCTAACCTTACCGCTCATAGGGAAGGTAACTGAAAAGTTTTCCTTGCAAAATGTTTTAATGTCCTGATTGGTACCTGGCTCCTGACCGCCAAAGTTGTTGGCCGGGAAACCTACTACTACTAACTTACCTTTGTACTGCTCAGATAATTTTTCCAGATCAGTATATTGCTTGGTAAAACCACATTTAGAGGCCGTATTAACAATAAGCACTTTTTTGCCTTTGTATTTGGCCAGTGAAAAATCCTGCCCATCAATGGTTTTCAGTTTAAACTCATAAACAGATGATGGCGCCGAAATAAAAAGGAACGCTAATATTAAAGTAAGTAATTTCATTTTGTTGATAATTGATTGTAAAACAGAGTAAATGTAGATATTAAAAAGGTCTTTTTGCCAAATATTCGTCCTCTTTTTGTGTCATTTTCTGCTTTGTAACAGCACTTTTATCTTTGTAGCCTAAAAGGTGTAATGCACCATGGATGATTACCCTGTGTAGCTCGTCTGTTTCGCTTATTTTAAACTTGGCGGCATTTTCACGTACCCGCTCAACAGAGATGAAAATGTCACCTACAATATCACCCTCAACTTCCGAATTATCAAAAGTAATGATATCCGTATAGGTATCATGATCAAGGTATTGCTGGTTCATGGGCAGCAGGTAGGCGTCTGAGCAAAAAACGTAGGTAAGTTCCTTTAACTTAAAACCCTCGGCGATTATGGTATCTTTGATCCATTGGCGCACAAGGGCTTTATTTTTAAGTTTGTATATGATGTCTTCTTCAAAAAACTGGATAGCCGGCATTATATTTTAAAGTGTAGTTCAATAGTATTACCTGAGACATTAAAAATGCATTGATCTGCCAGGTGTTTAATAATAAAAACGCCCCTTCCGGTTAAATTTTCAAGATTTTCTGGTGCGGTGGGATCGGGCAGGTTGGCATAGTCAAAACCGGGACCTTCATCGGTAACGGTCCATATGATGCGTTTTGGCTCTACTTCAGCATTAATGATCACTTTTTTATTTTCATCCAATTTGTTACCATGTATAATGGCATTGATGGCAGCTTCATTAAGGCAGGTCATCATGTTGGCGAAAGTATCTTCTGCTACATGATATTTATCAGCAATTTCTTCAATCAACAACTCAAGCTGCGCTATGCTTTCCGTTTTTGACGGCAGCTGTAACGTAAACAATTCACTGCTGGTATGAACATTTGCCTGTTCCATATTATTTGGCATTAAGTTGATCAAAGTAAGATTTAATTTTTTGTTTGTAATACAAATTAAGTGCCGGAGATACTGTTTTAATTTGCTCCGTTTGCTTGTTACTTTGCTGCTGGTATCCCTGCAGCGCTTTTATGTATCCCGGCGGTATATTTTTACCGGCCTGGCTTTCTCTTTGTTTGTCTTGTTCGCGTTCTTGTTCGGCTTTTTCGGCCTCCAATAAGCGACTTTGGATCTGTTGTTGTCTTTTTAAGGCATCGTCTGTAATCTTCCTGTTTACGAGATCATGCTCAGTTTGTTCCATTTCTTTGGAAATTTTATCCAGATTACCCAAGCCTCCCTTGCCGTCTTTATTTTCTTCCTGGTTAATTTGCTCCAATGCCTGCCTTATCATTTGCTGCTGCCGCGCCATGCGGGCCAGCTGCTCGCTCATGTTATTTCCCTGGCCGCCCTGCTGGTTTTTACCCTGGTTACCTTCTTTGCCCTGCTGTCCTTTGCCCTGATTACCTTGCTGTTGCATCTGATCACGTGCCTTTTGCATGTTTTGATTCAGCTGCTCCTGCAGCTTGGCCAGCTGAGATACCGACTGCTTTTTGCCCTTGCCTTTTCCGCTTTTTCCCATCTGTTTTTGCAGCTGTTCCAATGCCTCATTCAACATGAGGGCCAGGTTGTTCATTGCGGTCATTGCATATTGCTGATGACGGTTGGCCTCACTTGTGCGCCTGTCGCCCAGGTTTTCGAGTGACTGGTCAATATGGTTATTGATATTGCTAATCTCCTCATTTACGGTTGATTGTATTTGAGGGATACGCCTGCTAAGCGAATAAAGACTATCCTCGGCAGTTTTAAGGTTATCCTTTATATCCTTCTGACTTTGCGACAGTGTTATATACGACGGATCTGTTGGGCTGGTTGCTTTTAAGGTTTGCATCACCTTTTCCTGGTTAAAGGAACTATTCACCAGGCTTTTCAGCAGCTCGCGCAGTTGCTGGGCATCAACAGCGTTTTCCTTGCTTTCTCCATCGGCATTATTTTGCTCCATCTTGGCGGCCAGTTCCTGCATTTGTTTTGCTGCCTGCTGCTGTGCCTTTGAAGCGCCCTGTTTATTGTTTTTCTGCAACTCATTCTTGCTTTGATCCATTTGCTGATCAATGCTTTGGGTTTCTTTTTCGGGGTTTTGAAAATCCTGTTTATGCTCGGCCTGTTCGTTTGTTTTCTGCAGATCTTCCAGCCCCTTTTTTATATCCTGAAAGTCTTTTTTCAGATTTTCCTGCTCCTGCTGCAACGCTTTCTGATCGGCACCCTGTTGTTTGCTTTTATCAGATAATTGCTGCTCCTTTTGAGCAAGTTTATTCAATTGATCAACGCTTTGATTTAGTTTTTGATCAAACTCCAGCTTTTTATAGAGCTCAAGCATACGGTCAAGCTCTTTTTTGAGCGACTTATTATCCATCTGCATTTTTGATAATTCATCGCGGGTGGCATCTTTCTGCTCCTGATCTAAAAGTTTCTGCAGGTTTTGCAGCAGTTCTTTTGTTTTTTGATCAAGTACGTTGTTAAACAGGTTTTCAATTTGCTTTTGCTTGGCTAAAAGCTCCTGGTTTTGCTGCTGGTTTTCCTGGCGGTTGTACAGGTTTTTCTGATTTTCGTCTTTAATTTCTTTTACCAGATCTTCCAGGTCGCGGCGTTTTTGAAGCAGATCCTCCACCTGTTTTTTTTCATCGAATGAGAGGGTGTTTTTATTAAGCAATAACTGATTAAGCTTTTGCGAATCGTGCTCAACCTGGCCTGCCAGTTTAATGGCCGACTGCATTTTTTGTTTCACGGCCTGAGTACCGGCATTTAACTGTTCGTTAATGGCTTTGCTGTCGGGCATGTTGAGTGTATGTTCTGTGCTGCGCGCCTTTTTGGGGCCATTTACACCATCATTATCGGCCACTTCAAAGAAGTAAGTTACCCGGGCGCCTGCTTCAACACCGAGCTCTTTTAAATTCCAGAAGTAAAAAAAATCCGACTGTGTTTGATCCATCGCCGCCTTAATTGGTTTTACAAACGTTTTTTGCTGATTGTTATTACCAGCAGCTTGTACAGTGTAGTGAAACGTTAATGACGAAAAACCGTGGTCGTCCTGAATTTTACCATTGAAATACAAGGCGTTCATGCTTACCGAATCAGATTTTTCCTGTACCGTAATAGCCGGGGCCTCGTCAGTAATTACATTAATATGATACGTGGCCGAGTCGGTGTGATTAACCATCGTATTAACCGGGGCCAGTTTGTAAATGGAATTTTTGTTAACTTTTTCTGAATGCTCAAATATATCAGGTGCGCTTAGTCGGGCAGGCTGTGTAAGGCCATTCATGGTAAATTGTACGCCTGATGCATGCTGCGTGTGCAGCTGCCAGTTTACCCGGGTTCCTTCAGGTATTACCAGATCACCGGCATTGATTAGTTTTTCGGCCTTTTTGTGCAGGTAAGCGGGGTAGTTGAGTTCTACATCAAAATGCAACAGTGCGGGCTTTTGATTTACCGTGATATTGTAAGGAGCTGAGCTGAACCCGTTGGCAATTAATTTGAACGATGTGTTTTGCTGCAAGTTGGTAAATAGGTAATGAAAGCGGCTAATGTTTTCTTTATCGAGCTTAAAAGTATTATTGGTGGTTTCTACATATACATCGGCCGGTAGCTTATCGCCATCAAGCCTGAGGTCGAGTTTCAGGTCATCGCCCTGTACTACCGAAAGTGTTTTATTAAGAACGTTGAATTTAAAAGGCGCAACAGGGGCAAAGTATTCGTTATGCCTGATAAGCCTTTTGGTGCTTTCGGTTAAAATAGATGGGGCGGCAAAGGCCAGTACAATGATAACCGCCAACGGCGCGAGCACCCATTTTAAATATTTGGTGTTTTCGCGGATGTTTATGGCTGATGGGAAGCTAACCGGCTTAAGCGCTTCAAT
Organism: Mucilaginibacter aquaedulcis; assembly: GCF_030409325.1. Lineage (GTDB taxonomy): Bacteria > Bacteroidota > Bacteroidia > Sphingobacteriales > Sphingobacteriaceae > Mucilaginibacter > Mucilaginibacter aquaedulcis. The sequence goes on along the minus strand of NZ_JAUFPR010000004.1, from coordinate 529,748 downwards.
TTTTTGATCGATACTGGCTTCAATGAGCGCGCGATGATTTTCATCGGCAACAGCCAGTTTTTTGAGCTGCAGGGTATTTAATAATTTATCGTTAACGTCATGAAAATGCTTCCCGATAATTTGAGCAGCCTCATCATGAGTTAAAGAACGATTTAGCTTAAACCATGATAATAATGAAGGTAAAATGAGCCAGCAAATTAACCCGGCATTGAGCAGAATGAAAAAATAGAAAAGAATGGTTCTGAAAACGATGTTGAAGTTACCGAAATACTCGCTGAGGGTAATAACCACGTAGGCAGTAAACAAGCCTGCACCTAAAAATATGAGCCCGCGCAGAAAATTATTGAAATAATACTTCCTGATAAAGATGTTGATCTTACCAATCAGTATTTCATAATTTTCAGATGAATTCATATTTAAGCGTAAAAGGTACTTAATTTAAACTAAAACGTAAAAACGGGGCAATTTATATAATAATGATTTTAAGTTGTAGAGAGGCCAATAATAAATAAACTGAACAGTGTTTATGCAAATAACTACGGTTTAATTAAAAGCCTTATTAAATAAAGTTTAAAAAAAAGTTGAAGAAATGGTTTGATATATGAATCAACTTCTTACATTTGCGCCCCTGCAAGTCAGGTAATGGTGTAAATATTTCACCGTTTCGGGATGTAGCGTAGCCCGGTATCGCGCCACATTTGGGATGTGGAGGCCGCAGGTTCGAATCCTGCCATCCCGACTGATACCATTCAAAGCCTGTAAATCATATGATTTATAGGCTTTTTTATTTCTTCTAAAAACAACTCAGAGATAAGCCAGAAAATTTGCGGGGTAATAGAAAGATCATTTGTTTTATGCAATAGTTGAACGAACACGAAAGCATTGCATGACTCCTGCCAAACATTAGCAAGCCTGTTATTCCCAGAGAACATCTTAGAATATTTGAAATTAGTCAACGTAGCCGAGGTTGAAGGCGAACTAAATACTTACCTTGAGGAAAAAACATTGAAATCAAAAAAATAGCTGTTAGGCTGATTTAAGCTTTAAATAAAAACTTGTATGAAGTTAAAAACTATTGATGCATCATCGTTGACACCGGCCGAAATGCAAGTTTATTTGCATTATGCCATTGCCCCCCGGCCAATATGCTTTGTATCCACTATTAACAAAAGGAGTGAGGTTAATTTAAGTCCGTTCAGTTTTTTTAATGTTTTTAGCATAAATCCACCGATATGTGTGTTTTCACCGACAAGCAGGGCGCGGGATAATACCACTAAACACACCCTTGAAAACGTTTTGGAAGTTCCTGAATGTGTGATTAATATCGTAAGCTACGATATGGTGCAACAAACGTACTTAACGAGTATGGATTACAAAAAAGGAGTAAATGAATTTTCGAAAGCGGGGTTTACTGAATTGGCTTCGGAGACTGTAAAGCCACCAAGGGTAGCGGAATCAACCGTTCAATTGGAATGTGTAGTGAATGATGTGACATCGTTAGGAAAAAACGGAGGCGCAGGTAATTTGGTTATTGCCGAGGTAAAACGTATTCATATCAATGAAGCTATTTTGGATGCTGATGGTAAAATAGACCCGCATAAAATAGATCTGGTGGCTCGTTTAGGCGGCGATTGGTATTGCAGGGTAACCAGCGATAATTTATTTAAAATTTCCAAACCAATAGGGCGTGCCGGAATAGGTATCGGCATTGATGCTTTTCCCAATGAGGTTAAAAACTCCGAAGTATTAACCGGGAATAATCTGGGGTTACTGGGGCTAGTTGAAACTTTGCCATCCGATGAGGAGGTAAAGGCCTTTAGTCAAACTGATGAAATAAAAGAATTGGTTGATGCTGCCATTGGCGACAGCCGCACCCTCACCCTGCACCTGCATTTAAAAGCCAAGCAATTGTTAGATAACGGCCGGGTAAGGGACGCCTGGAAAGTGTTATTGATATAATTTGTTTATTGACCATATCACTTGCAAATGATATGATTTACAGGCTTTGTTGTTTTAACAGAGAACAGTCTTTTCGGATTTATCAAAAAATTTAGAAGGCTGAAATAGCTATTTATTTTGTGACCGCGGCAGGTTGATAATCTTTCCAAAGCCACTCCAATGCTTCGGGTAATGTTTGCTTTTTTACGTTATGATCAACGTGCTTTGCATTGCAGGCAAAAACAAATTGGTATGGATAACCTTTAGCCGCGAGTACTTTTGCCATATTTTCGTTTGCTAAAATCCAATCGTGCATACCGTCGCGCATTACGTTTGGGTTAAACAGGTCCTGGTCGCCTACTTCCATCCATATCCTCAAAGGTTTCAAAGGGCTTTTCGGGATCAGGTTTTCATGAAACTCCCATGCTCCATGCGGTATTTTAGGATTGTATGGCCATTGCTGGTTGATGTAAGTACCGGAGTAGGTGAGTACACGGTGATACAATTCGGGATGGTACCATGACATGATCAGGGCACATGAACCGCCCGAACTACCACCCATAGTAGCGCGTGCAGCAGGGTCTTTAGTTAGTTTTACCCGGCACTTACTTTCTACCAGGGGGAGTATTTCTTTTTCAACAAACTCAGCATACAGCCCGCTCATGGTATCATATTCCAGGCCCCGTTGACTACCCTGTGCATCACCGCTGCCGTTGCTGATAGAGATGGCTATCATCGGTGGTACCTTACCTTCAGCAATCAGGTTATCTAAAACGGTAAATAACAAATTATCGGGCCCATCGGCTCCAACGATGAATGGCGCTGCGGTGCCGGCAACGTATTGTTTAGGAACATATACCGCTACCTGACGGGTATAAGCTGCCGGGTGACTTGTAGTTACAATTAACTTAGCAGGATTTTCCGGATCAACAGTGCCAAATGTATTGGGTTCGCGGGCAATGCCCGGATAAATTTTACTATCCTTAGAATCTATTGTAAAATGAAATATCTCTCCCTTGGGCACATTGTTTTGTACGATTGATTCTGGTGCAGGATCATGGGTTGGGCCGATAATATAATTACCATTAGAAGCGGGCGAGGGTACAACACCATCCGGCAACGCGGTGGCAGATACGTACCCGGGCGTATGCGGATCACGGATGGGTATTTGAGCCCAGGCAGCGCCTGCAATACAGATCATAGCGGCCACCATGGCGCTATCAATTACTTTGTTTAGCCTCATTATATTAAACTCTGCCCAATGGTAAGCAAATTGTTATCAGGATCGTGAATGGAAAACTCTTTTTGCATCCAGGGTTTATACTCCAGTTTGGTTATGTTGAGATCCTGGCTTTGGGCAAACTTGTAAAAAGCTTCAATATCATCGGTACGGATATATACTTGCCCATAGTTTTCTGCAGGGTCTACATCTTTAAATTCAAAAAAATGGAGCTGGATGTTGTCTTTTTGAACCATCAGATAGCCATCGTAATCGGCTTTGCCAAACTCCTGAAAACCCAGTTTGTTCAAGTAGAAATCTCTGGTAATGGCCTTATTGCGCATGGGCAATTTAGGGTTCACATCTGTAAGCATATCGGTGATGATTTAATTGGTAGCAGGGGTTGAAGAGCATACTAAAATATTAAAAAAGCATTTAAAATAAAAAAAGAGCTGTTACAAGAGTGTTTTTTATGAATTTATAGGCTTAAAAATAATAGTATAACTGGTTAACTGAATGTTAATCGTTACTTAGACATTTATAACGGGAGACTATTTGCATTTTTGTAAATTCAAAGTAACTTTGAAAAATCTTTTACCTGGCCTTAATGCGTAGCTTAAGTGACTCAATATCAAATATACTAAGTGTAGGAAAATGGTATCAAAACCTATTTTTTTATTCATTAATCACACTCATGGGCTTCATTAATCTCTATTTCCTAAAGCATAAAAAAGGTAAGAAGATACCCGATCAAGAGGGATCGCCCCAAAACTCAAACGATAATGAATTTGCCTTAAAGGAAACAGTTGCTTCATTAACTACAGAGGTAAGTGTTTTAAAAGCAGAGCTTATGGATATTGGCGAAGAGCTTGAGCTGGCTTACGAACAGATTGATAAAACCAACAATAAGCTATTAGAGGCGTTGGATTGTTTTAGCACAGAAGTAGTGCTTCCGGATGTTGGATATTGGTCGGTTGATTTGGAAACCCAAGAGTTATCCATTTCGGAAAACGGGAGATTGATATATGGTATTACCCAAGGGGAGCGGTTGACCCTTACCGACGGGCTAAAGCTGATTGATGCAGAATTTAGGGAGGAAATGTTTAAGGCTATTACCGATGCTATAAAAAGCGGCGAACGTGTTGTTAAGAACTACAGAATGACAACACTTGACAACGGGGAATCGAAATGGTTAATGACATCTGGAAATATTACCTACAATGAACATGGCGGGCCAAAACGCATATCGGGCAGTTTTGTGATAACCGGAGCCTAAAGGTTATTTATCCGCTTAAAATCTTAGAAAATCAATTCGGTAGTTTTTAATATTCATAAATTGAAATGCGCCCTTGCACTTACGTGAGCACTTATTATATTTGTTTTTCAAACATAGATGAGCGTTTATTGCGCAGCCATATTTGATAAAGTTCGGGATGTAGCGTAGCCCGGTATCGCGCCAGCATGGGGTGCTGGAGGTCGTGGGTTCGAATCCCGCCATCCCGACAGAAAAAGAAGTATAAGAGCATATCTGAGCGGTTATTTGAACCGGTTCTGATATGCTTTTTTAGTTTTGTTGACCTCTTTGTTGACCCTCGTTTTTTCAAACAGTCATACCAGAACAACTACAGCAACAGTACCAGTTATCCAAAACAGCTAAAAAGTTTTTAAACAGAGGGTAAGCGGTTGTACTTCGGGCGAAATTTTATACCTTGCTGAAAGCCAATATTTGTAACCTTTTACTAATTCGTCTGTTATTTAAAGAATTTTCACCCTATCACCCTAAATGCTTTACATGAGTATAGATAATTGCAGGATTTGCGGAAGCGCATTTACTGAGAAGTTTGTTTTTAGAGAAATGATGTTTGGTTTTCGTGATCTGTTTAATTATGCAGCTTGTGGAAATTGCGGAGCCCTGCAAACGCTCAGTATTCCTTCAAATATAGATAAGTATTATCCTGCTGACTACGTATCATTTACCCAAGTAACACCAGTATTGAAAAGGCAACCAATACAGAAACGATTAGTTGGTAATTTAAGGATAAAACGAAAATACAAAGTATCAGGCAATTTATTAATCAATTACCTAAGACCAATAGAAACAACGCCGAGCGCCCGTATCCTCGATATTGGCTGCGGAAAAGGCGCGCTAATTTGCGCGCTATTTAACCTGGGTTTTGAAAATGTAACCGGGGTAGATAAATTTATACCTGAAGAAGTAGACCATGGGTACGGGGTTAGGGTGCTAAAAAAAGAACTTACCGAGCTGCCTGCCCACAGTTATGATCTACTAATCATGCACCACGTTTTAGAGCATGTTGATGATCAGGTGGCTGAAATGAAAGAATGCCACAGGTTATTAAAAGAAAGAGGCGTACTTATGATAAGTATTCCATTATTGGGAAAGGCATGGGAAATTTATGGGGGTAATTGGGTTCAGCTGGATGCTCCGCGTCACTATGTACTGCATACTATGAAAAGTCTTTCTCTTTTAGCTGAAAGAACGGGTTTCAAAATACAGAATGTAATATTTGATTCCTCCGCTTTTCAGTTTTTGGGTAGTGAACTATATGAAAAAGATATACCGCTGGTTGATCCGGAGACCCATAAGTGGAATGCTTTTGATAAACATTTTACACCTGAAGAAATAGCGAATTTTGAGAAGCAAGCTCAAATTTTAAATGCCGCTCAGCAAGGTGACGCGGCACGGTTTTATCTTTACAAAATTTAAACGCATCAATAAAATTAGCGGGGGGAGGTAGCTTAAAGCCATTTACTGAACCAGTCGAGCGTCATTTTTAGATGCTCTGGTGTGGTGGTATGTGGCAGGTTTGGTGCAATATCCATCTTTATTTTGTCAGCAGCATTTTTAGATATGTATGAGGCCCGGGCCGATTCAAAGGCAATTTTTGCGCCGGGTAGGGGGCAATTCTGGTCGCGCTCCGTATTGAGTACCAATAAGGGCCTTGGGGCTATCAGGCGGATCATGGAAGGGCAGTCAAACTCGCCGGTTATTCCTGGCAATAATTTATCCCACAGTGCTTTTACATTTTTCTTATTGAGAGTAGAGTCGCCCATGTCTTTGGCGGCTTGTAAATGTGCTGCCTGTATGGTGCCAGCACGACCTTGCCATTTATCATTATCAAGCGACCATTTAAAGCTCTGCGCGGCAATATCAAGCACCACAACCTTTATCCTGGTATCAACAGAAGCAGCCATCCAGGTTTCTATGCCACCCATAGATATGCCGCCCATGCCAATGCGACCAGCCTCAACATCGGGCCGGCTCACCAAATAATCTGTCACTCTCCACAGATCGTATGCCGTATCAAAAAAGAAAGGATGTGTTTGGCTTGTTGGATCGGTATTATGCCATGCTTTGGTAATGGCTTCAACATACTCTTTTGAGCCGTGAGCACCTCCGGCAATGCGTGTACCATGATGGCGTGCATCAATAGCCACGCCCATGATGCCTCTTTTGCTAAGCTGGTAGAGTATGTTTTTAATGTCCTTAGCATCTTTAGTGCCTCCGGTACCATGCAGAAAAATAACGGCAGGAAAGGCTTTGGCCTGTGTAACCGGTTTGTAGATCAGAATAGGTACCTTTTCATCTTTCTCACTATATATGTATCCCGTTTCAATAATAACCGAATCTGTTTTAGTGATTTGAAAGGAAGGTCTGGCAGCAACCCGGGGCCTGTTCAGTAACTTCTTAAAATCGGCCGCAACCCGGTCTTCTGCTAAATACGGTGTTTGCTGGGCAAATACACCGGCAGAAAATAATAATAGCCATATACAGATAGAAAGCGTCTTGTGTTGTAATAACATAGCATGCGGGTTAGCTTCGGTTTCAGAATATCGAATACAAGATATGTAATGTATTGGCCCTTATTTCAAGGGATCAAAATTTTTACATAAGCGCGGGTGGTTATTCAAACAGCTTTATATGGAGCGTGCTTTAGTTGCAGCGAATGGCAATAAGGGAAATAAAAAGGAATATCGGAAACGAAATTTAAAAACAGGTTAAGGTTACATCCTGAATCTTAATGAAACAGAACGGCCAAGGGCCTGGGCAAGTTCAGGATCAATCAGTGGCCCTTCGCCCATTTGTATCCATGCGCCACGGGCATCCTTCTGAAGCACAATTTTCTCGCCGTTTAGCAATATTTCAAGCTCACTTGTTGATTTGTTGATCGGTGTTGTATTGATCTGATAAACGTGGTCGGTATCGTTATATGTAATTCTTAGTGGCAGGCCCATCTTTTTCTCCTCGGGGTAAATATACAACTGTTGACAATAAAAAATGCATTTTAAAGAAAATTGAGCGATAATTTCTTTGCCTATACTTCTATTTAACAGCGCATCAGCTAAGAAAAATGTTCACAGAGTGGTATCCTTATTTAAGAGTTATTTAGGCTGCAAGTTGATATTCTACCTTTTCAATCAGGTTATTCATGCCAAATGGCTTGTGCAAAATATCGTCAGGTGCTCCCTTTTGAGTTAGGGATTGATCTAAATCTTCGCTATCAGTACAAATGATCACGGGAAGTGTTTTTGTTGCCTTGTTTCGCTTTAGCAAGCGGCATAAATCAGCACCATCAATTCCGGGCAAAAGCGAGTCAATGATAACCAGGTCGGGATGGTTTTGGCGGATATTGGTGAATATGTGATCGGGGCCGTTCAGTGCTATAACATCGTAGCCCTTTCCGCTTAAGATGTATGACATAACCTCGGTCATTAACTCACTGTGGTCAACTATTAATATCTTCTTTGCCATCGTTTTCATATTCTCAGGTATAAGAATACAAAGCACATGCCATTGATTAACATGTGGTTATCAAGAAGAAATTTGCTTAAAGTGTACTGAATGAAGGGCGATATGGAGGATAATTGGACCTGCCGGCTGCCTCAGAAGCGACATTATGGATACCAGGCAGGTCCAATGGAATAATTATACGTGTAAAAACAGTTCTTCTTTTGATCTGCGTACTTTGGTCATTTTGCTGTATTGATCATCTTCTGAACGGAAACCAACAGCTGCAATAACGGTTGTAGTTAAGCCTTTTTCTTTCAGACCCAAAATCTCGTCAAATTTAGCAGCATCAAAGCCTTCCATTGGTGCTGCATCAATACCTGAATCGGCAGCGGCGCTTAATAATACACCTAAAGCGATGTAGGCCTGTTTGTGTGACCATTCTAATTTTTGCTCTTCAGTACGGCTGCTTAATGTGCCTAAAACCATTTGCTCGTAACCTTCAAGGCTTGCGCGGTCAATATTACGCACAGAAGCTACAAGATCGATAAAGCTTTTACCAAATTGCTCGTCAAGGTTGGTTAATGATGCAAAAACAAACAATGCGGCAGAATCTGTAATTTGTGCCTGGTTGTAACCAGCGGCGCGTAATTTTTCGCGGGTTTCGGCGTCCTGAACCAAAATAACTTTAAATGATTGAAGACCCAGTGAGGTAGGGGCAAGCTGTACAGCGCTCAGTAAATTATCTAATTGTTCGGCAGAGATTTTTTTGCTTGAATCAAATTGTTTAACGGCAGCACGCCATTGTAATTTTTCTATGAGTGACATGATATGTATTTTTTTTGTTGTTTAAACAAAGTTAAATGTTTAAACATGCAAAACAATCACCCAAATGTAAATTAGGTGTTTAAACACCTAATTTACATGATAATTTCAGCTACAAATTTGCCTTTGCTTTCAACTCATCTTCTTTGTCGTCTTGTTCCTTTCTGAGGCGACGTTTTTCCTGCCTGATATCTTTTCGGGTTTTGCCTGTGGTATCAATATTATCTATCTTGAGTTTATATTCCTGCTTCAATGCCTCAATCTGCTCTTTCAGCTTTTCCTTGGCCGATTTTTCTTTCTGCTTTTCTTTTTCTTCTTCTGCTTTACCGGTAGTATCCTTTTTGCCAAACAGGCGTTGGAAAAAGCCCGGTTTCTTTACAGGATCTTCCAGCACAGGCATAATCTCGTTATCGTCGCCGCCTTGTTTCATCAGGCTATCAGCTGTAGCGGTATCAACAGGGGCAATGGCACGACGCAGGCCTTCACGTAATCGTACAGAATAAAACCCGTAGGCATTGGTATCGCGTTGCGTATAGCCCTTTTGAGCCATTAACTTACCGATAAGGTTAAAGTAGCCATGCAGGCCAGGCCTAAGCGTACCATCAGGCTGGAAAGCATACAAACCACCCTTAGGGTAAGGCACAATACTGGCCAGGTAAATACTTTCGCCCAGGCTAAGTTCAGAAGGCGACTTACCAAAGTAATAGTGTGAGGCTTCTGATATACCATAGATATTGCGGCCCCATTCAATAATATTAAAATAAACCTCCAGCATGCGGTTTTTGCTCATGAGGCGATTGTTCTCGATAATCCAAACAATCAGGATCTCCTCAATTTTACGGGCAAGGGTTTTTTCCCTGCTCAGGTATGCGTTTTTAACCAGTTGCATGGATATGCCGCTACCACCGCGTTTAAATTTCTTATCCTTAAAATCAGTAACTATTGATTTGCGGATGGCCTCCTCAACAAAACCATGATTGGTATAAAATGATGGGTCTTCGGCCGTCATTACCGCGTTACGCAACGTTGGTGCAATTTGCTCGAGCGGTGTAAACTCGGGATTGTCGGGCCCAATCAGGTGTGGCGCCATGGGTTTACCCTTTTCATAAGGGGTATACACAAAGCTGCTGTTAAGCTTGGTAAGGTCGGTTTTGCCGTATTTTATGATCTTGAAATTATCCTTGCTCAGGCGCGAATCAAACTGGAGATCATCCGGTTTTGATGTATCCATATAAAAGTTAAGGCCATAGTTAAGCTTGCCGGCCACTTGAATGCCGTTAAGCGCATCAAACATACCAGAAGGGAACGCGTCAAAAATATCGGCAGCATTAAGCCAGCCGGTATTAAGTTTTAACTCATAAATTTTAACCGGGTTTAGGGTGTATTTGATAAATGGATGAGCTGTTAATTTTTTAATATGAATGAGCGAAGAGCTATCAACAGATACATAATTGCTGCCCACAAAAACATTGGCATCAATAGAAGCATCCGGAAACTCAATATTATCTGATGATAGCGCAGGGTGGTGAATGAGCAGGTTGTGTACGGCCCAGGAACCATAAATTTTTGTTTCGCCGCCGCCATGTTCCACTTTGGTAAGTTTGGTGCTGATGGTATCGAAGTTTAATTTAAGCCTGAATTTTTTCTCGATAATCGGGAGTTCTACCTTTTTGCCATCTGCATATAACTTTACGTCAATATCTTTATCAGACGGGTGCATTTTGCCGGCAAAATGCCAGGTGGCAGCACCATTATCCACATCAATGGTTGAAGTAAGGTTGCCATCTTTAATCATGGCGTTTTTGGCGAGCAGTTTTAGCTTGGTGCTATCATCCCTGAATGAAATTGAAAAATTACTAAGCGCCAGGTTATCCGGAATTTTATAAAGCAGCTCGTTGATCAGGTGGTCAGACAGATCGGCCAGATCAACTTTGGTATGTGTTGTTGTGGTATCCTTTTTCTTTTTAAACAGAAAGTCGAAATTTTTAACGCCTTTAACACTTGTGAGGTTGATGAATCCATCCTGCAATATCACATCAGCCAATTTAATATCGCCAACTGCTAACGGCAAAAGCTTAACACTAACCACCAAAGTTTTAATGTTCAGCAGGCTGTCGCGCTGCTCAGGCACAATGGTTACATCGGTAAACGATACCGTGCTTGAGCCTGTAAAATGGGCCGAACCTATTTTTACATCTAAATTATAATCCCTCTTGGCTTTTGCTTTAGCTTTGTCAATAGCTTTTTGAAGCAGCGACTCACGTTTTGAATACGTGGTGTACCCAACTATTAAAAAAATAAGGAATAAGGGTATTAGTATAAAGGCGGCTATGCGTATATATTTAGGATTAAGGCGCTTCATGTGTAAATTTTTCCAAAACTAAACTAAATCTTATCCCCTGCAAACGGTTGTTTCTGCAAATTGTTTCTTTAACAAACGCAAATCAACAGCCTGTTTTCATAAATTTGCCATAATATTATGATAATTACTAAAGAACAAGTTTTACAAGCCCTGGGTAATGTAGAAGAACCGGACCTTAAAAAAGACCTGGTTACCCTGAACATGATACAGGATATTCATATAGATGGCAACAACGTGAGCTTTTCGGTTGTGTTAACCACGCCGGCCTGCCCGTTAAAGGCTTTAATTGAAAATGCCTGCCGAAATGCCATCAGCCATTTTATAAGTAAAGAGGCCGTGGTGAGCATTAACATGACATCGCGGGTTACCACGCAAAAAAATACCGGAGTACCGGGTGTTAAAAATATAATTGCCGTTGCATCTGGCAAAGGCGGAGTAGGTAAGTCAACAGTGGCGGCAAACCTGGCATTAGGACTGGCCAAGGCCGGTGCTAAAGTAGGTTTGATTGATGCCGATATCTACGGCCCATCGGTACCTATCATGTTTGGTTTGGAAGGCGCACGCCCGCAGGCCAGTGTTGTTGATGGTAAAACCCGGATTGAACCGATTGAAAAATATGGTATCAAGTTGCTTTCGATAGGCTTTTTTACCGACCCTAATCAGCCTGTGCCATGGCGCGGGCCAATGGTATCAACCGCGGTGAAACAGTTGTTTAATGATGCCGATTGGGGCGATCTGGATTATCTGGTGATTGACTTGCCGCCCGGAACCGGCGATATACACATCACCGTTACGCAAACTTTCCCGGTAACAGGAGCTGTTATTGTAACAACGCCGCAAAATGTAGCACTGGCCGATGCTAAAAAGGGGATAGGCATGTTTTTAATGCCGGCCATTAATGTGCCAATATTGGGTGTGGTAGAAAACATGTCGTACTTTACACCAGCCGAGCTGCCAGAAAATAAATATTATATATTTGGAAAAGGCGGAGGCCACAAACTTGCAGAACAGCTGGATGTACCATTTTTGGGTGAAATTCCGTTAGTAAAGGGGATAAGCGAATCGGGTGATGCCGGCAAGCCAACCATAATGGATGAAGATGGCCCGATGACCAGCGCGTTTTTAGAAATGGCCCGCCGTGTAGCACAGCAGGTAGCTATTTCAAACGCGAAAGCATTGGATAACGCGGCTGTTGCAAGCAGGTATATGGAGCAGGGATAAAATTGAGTAAGGATAAAAGACAGAAAGATACAGGACGCGAAGTCATTATCATTAAAAATAGGCTTCCCACGGTCTCATAGTCCAAAAATCCCATAGTCTTTTGTCCTTAAGTCCATTAAAAATATTGTAAATAATTAAGTAACTTTACTTTTGTTATAAATTAGTAAAAATGAGTTTATTAAGTCAGGTAGAAACAGCTTTAGATACCATCCGTCCGTATTTGGAAGCTGATGGCGGGAATGTTTCGATCGAGGAGATTACCCCTGAGGGTGTAGTTAAATTAAAACTATTAGGTTCATGCGGGTCATGCCCGATGAGCATCATGACGCTTAAGGCAGGCATTGAGCAGGCCATAAAAAAAGCGGTTCCTGAAGTTACAGGCATCGAGGCTATTAACTTAACAGATATTGACGATCCTAACGCGGTGCTTCCCGAAAATTTGAGATAATGTTAAGTATTGTTAAAATGCCCGGCTTATTTAGGGCATTAACGTACTTTTGAATTAGTTTTAAAACTTTTTCCGGCTGGGGCATGTAATATATACGGGAAAAGTGATTGGTATATGAAATATTTAATAGCCATATTATTTTTATTTACAGCAGCAGGCGTTTTTGCTCAAAACCATAACGACCGGCCCGTTGTGCAGTTTACAGGGATTATTCATAATGCGGATAGTGTTAATGTTATAGTGCCTTATGTAACTATTACCAATACCTCGGCGCGTAATTCGGCCAACCAGTCAAACTATAAAGGATATTTTTCATTTGTGGCCCATGAGCAGGATACCCTGCGGTTTACCTGTGTGGGTTACGGGACATTAACTGTTGTGATCCCGGCAAAGGTGCCCAACAACAGCTATACTATGCAGGTTTTGCTTAAACCGCAAATCATAAACCTGCCTACCTTCCATGTGTTTCCATGGGCTACTACTGATGAATTTAAGAAAGATTTTTTGGCTATAAAACTGGCAGATGATGACCTGGAGATAGCCCGTAAAAATATAAGCCGTACATCATTGGTGGCTTTAGGAAATATATTACCCCGCGATGCGCAGGAAATACAGTCGGCAAACGCGCAAAGCATGCATACCAGTATCGTGAATTCGCACTCCTTAACCCCCAACCCGCTGCTTAACCCCTTGGCCTGGGGCAGCCTGATTAAACAGATAACAGATTCTGATAATAAGAGCAGTAATTAGTTTTAAGAAGTTCTGAGTTTTAAGTATCGAGTTTTTTCCTTTAATTGGAAATGATGAGTTTCTTTTCACTCAAAACTCATCACTCACTACTCAAAACTAAAGTTATCTGCCTTTTTTAACGGCAGGGAATTTCATTTTGTAGTCTACATCAACCATCCCTTTTGAAATATCATTCAGCTTTTTCTCAATAAGGCGACGGCGTAGCGGGCTTAATTTATCGGTAAATAATTTACCTTCAATATGATCATATTCATGCTGTATAACACGGGCCGCTAAGCCTTTAAAGCTTTCAACGTGGTGCTTCCAGTTTTCGTCATAGTATGACATCTTTACGATAGGTTTGCGGTAAACATCTTCCCTGATGTCCGGAATACTTAAGCAGCCTTCGTTAAAGCCCCATTCTTCGCCCTCTTCCTCTAAAATAGTGGCGTTGATGAATGCTTTTTTAAAGTCCTTAAGCTCGGGCTCATCATCGCTGAACACAGAAGCATCAACCACAAATAAACGCATAGACATGCCTACCTGCGGGGCAGCCAGGCCAACGCCATGAGCGGCATACATGGTTTCAAACATGTTTGCAACCAACTCCTTTATGTGCGGGTATTCATCAGGTTCAATTGCTGTTGCTTTTTTCCTTAAAACAGGATCTCCGTAAGCTATGATAGGGTATTTCATTATGCAAAAATACAGGTTTATTATTATTTAGGTTCAAATTTCAGTGTAATTAGCCTGTCAATATCAAAAATTTCGTTGCTTATTTCCAATAGTTGATCGGCAGTAACGGCATTTATCTTGGCAAATACATCTTCCAGGGTATCAATATGGTTAAAATCGAGCAAACTTTTAGCCATTGAAATAATAAGGCTCATCCTGTTTTCTTCGGCAAGGGCTATCTGACCAATAAATTTTTCTTTGGCCTGATGCAACTGCAGGGTGCCCAGTTTTTGATCGCGCAGTTTCTTCAATTCTTTATGAACCAGGCGCGAGGCTTTGTTGGCTTTTTCAGCGTCGGTGCCAAAATAAATAGAGAAAATGCCGGTGTCAGTAAGTGCCGTATAATTTGATTCAATAGTATAGGCGATGCCGTATTTTTCGCGGATCTCGAGATTAAGCCTGCTACTCATACCCATGCCTCCCAGCAGGTTATTTAGCAATAACAGCCCATTTTTATGCTGATGCGATGATGAATAAGCCTGATTGCCTATGATACAGTGCGTTTGCGAAATGGGCTTTTTAACTATATGGATGCCGCTTTGATTAGAGTGCGGAGTGGTCCGTTTTTTTTCGGACTTGTTTACAGCTACCTGGCCAAAATACTTTTCCGACAGCTTAATGATCTTTTTGAAATCATAATTGCCATGCACCGCAAATATCATTTCTGAGGTACTGTAGTTGCTATTGATGAACGCGCGGATATCAGCGCCATTCATTTTACCAACAGACTCCTCTGTTCCCAGGATGTTTTTACCCATAGGATGATCAGCAAACAGAAGCTCCTCAAAATCGTCCTGGATGGCTTCTTCAGGCTGGTCAAGGTAGGAGGCGATCTCATCCAATATCACACCTTTTTCTTTTTCCTGCTCATCTTCCGGAAAGGTGGAGTGAAAAAGGATATCCTCAAACAGATCCATTGCACGTTCCAAATGCTGGTTAAGCAGTGAGGCATGTATGCAGGTGTATTCTTTAGTGGTATAAGCATTCAGATCGGCACCAACCAGTTCAAGCCGGTTCAATATTTGGCTGGTGCTGCGCCTTTCGGTTTCTTTAAAAAGCAGGTGTTCAATAAAATGCGCAAGGCCCTCTTGGCCGGCATTTTCATCGCGCGAGCCCGCGTTTACAATAAAGCAACAATGGGTAATGGTAAACGGAGCATGTTTATACAATATCCTGATGCCATTGGGTAAGGTGTAAGCCTGATAGTCTATCATGAGGTGTAAATATAACGTTATATCCGTTACAATTATTTTGATGTTATTGTAACCTATTTATACTATTTTAGGCGAAAAATCGTACTGGATTTACATGAATCAACGATTTTTGAATATCCTAAACATCTAAATACCCCTACCCATGAAAATTAAAATTGCCGATCTTGAGTTTGAGCCCCTAATCAGTGAAAGTTTAATAGCCGAACGAACCAAGACCATTGGCCAGCAACTTAACGCCGATTACCCCAACAGTGTGCCCGTGTTTGTGGGTGTGCTTAACGGCAGCTTTCTGTTTATTGCCGACCTCATTAAACACATCGATATCCCCTGCGAAATTGCTTTTACCAAACTTGCTTCGTACTATGGAGGTACCACAAGCAAACTCAAAATACGCGAAGACATTGATTTGATTGTAGATATCAAAGACCGCGACGTAATCATTATAGAAGATATTGTTGATACCGGAAATACCCTTAACTACCTGGTAGAGAAACTGAAGCTTCGCAAACCTAACTCTATAAGCGTGTGCTCGCTATTGTTGAAGCCAGCAGCCTTGCAAAACCCGATTGACGAGCTTAAATACGTAGGCTTTGAAATCGAAAACGAATTTGTAGTAGGCTATGGTTTAGATTACCAGGAGTTGGGCCGTAATTTGAATAGTATTTATAAGAAAGTGTAAAGAGATTTCGAAATTAAAATTTTCGATTTCGGATTTATACCCAGATGTCGTCCTCCCGAATTTATTTCGGGATCTCAAATGCTAAGCAATCCCACATGTATAACGTTGCATGTGGGATGCTGAAACAAGTTCAACATGACGTGAGGGGGGCTTAATCAACCCCAACCATGCCAGCTATTTCATTTAAAAACAATACAGCCTGATCAATGCTATTAACACCCTCGATACTTAAACGCAGGGTATTTTTTACTTCTTTAAGGTTGGTACGGCGCATGTTTGATTGCACAAACGTAAGCACGTTGCGGAATGCGTCTGATTCAAAATAGGCCGACTGCTGGTTGCTGATAAAGTAACCGCGCAACACATTCTTTTTAAGCGAAATTTTCTCGAAGCCGATTACCTTGCCCAGCCATTGCAGTCGCATGGTGTTTAACAGGTCATTCACCTGAGGTGGTATTTTGCCAAAGCGGTCATGCAGCTGTTGTTGGAAAGCGGCCAGTTCCACTTCGTTTTCCAATTTGGATAGCTCGGTGTATAGGTTATAGCGTTCGGCAATATTGGTTACGTACTCGTCTGGTATTAGAATTTCGAGATCGGTATCTATCTGGGTAAAGGAAATGAACGGACGGGGTTTATCATCAGGGAAAACACCTTTAAATTCATCCTCTTTAAGCTCCTGTATGGCCTCGTCCAAAATTTTGTGGTACATATCAAAGCCAATTTCAGCAATAAAACCGCTTTGTTCAGCACCCAACAGGTTGCCGCTGCCGCGGATGTCCAGATCGCGCATGGCAACATTAAACCCGCTGCCCAGGTCGCTGAACTCTTCAATAGCGCTTAATCGCTTGCGGGCCTCGCTGGTTAAGGTAGATAGCGGTGGACTTAGCAAATAACAATATGCCTTTTTATTGCTTCGCCCAACACGGCCACGCATCTGGTGAAGATCGCTAAGGCCAAACATGTGGGCGTAATTGATGATGATGGTATTAGCGTTCGGAATATCCAAACCGGCTTCAATAATTGTAGTGGCCACCAATACATCGTATTCATGGTTCACAAATTTGAGCATTACATCTTCCAATGCGTCGCCTTCCAGTTGGCCATGGGCTATACCTACCCGTGCCTTGGGAACAAGTTTATGAATCATGCCTCCTAATTGCGGCAGGTCAGCCACGCGATTATGGATAAAGAATACCTGGCCGCCCCGGTCAATTTCAAACTCAACAGCCTCTTTGATCAGTGTATCGTTAAATACATGCAGTTCGGTAACTACCGGCTGCCTGTTTGGGGGAGGAGTGGATATAATGGACAAATCCCTTGCACCCATCAACGAAAAATGCAAGGTACGGGGAATAGGAGTGGCGGTTAGCGTAAGCGTATCAACATTGGCGCGCATTTGCTTTAGCTTTTCTTTGGTTGATACACCAAATTTCTGCTCTTCGTCAATGATCATGAGGCCAAGGTCTTTAAACTTTACGTCTTTGCTCACCAGGCGGTGTGTGCCGATGATGATGTCAACCTTTCCCGCCTTCAGCTTTTCCAGCGTATCCTTGATTTGTTTACTCGTTTTAAAGCGATTTACGTAATCAATATTTGCCGGGAAACCCTTGAGTCTATCGGTAAATGTTTTATAGTGCTGAGCCGCTAAAATGGTAGTTGGTACCAATATGGCTACCTGCTTGCTATCGGCCACGGCTTTAAATGCCGCACGTACGGCTATTTCGGTTTTACCAAAGCCCACATCACCACAAATGAGCCTATCCATTGGATGCGGCGATTCCATGTCTTTTTTAAAGTCGGTGGTGGCTTTTTCCTGGTCGGGAGTATCCTCATAAAGGAAGGATGCCTCCAGTTCGGTTTGTAAATAACTATCGGGCGAGAAGGCATTACCATGCTGGGCTTTACGCACGGCGTAAAGTTTGATCAGGTCACGGGCGATGTCCTTAACTTTTTTTTTTGTGGTTTTTTTGAGGCGCTCCCAGGTATCGGTACCCAGCTTGTTCATTTTAGGAACGGTGCCCTCTTTGCCGCTGTATTTAGAAATGCGGTTAAGCGAGTTGATATTGACGTAAAGCAGGTCGTTATCGGCATAAATCAAGCGGATCATTTCCTGCTGTTTGCCGTTTACCTCCACTTTTTCCAAACCGGCATATTTACCTATGCCGTGGTCAATATGGGTTACATAATCACCGGGTTTAAGGTCGCGCAGTTCTTTTAGGGTGATGGCCTGTGATCGCTGGTAGCCTTTCTTGAGCTTATATTTATAATAACGATCAAATATCTGGTGATCGGTATAGCAGGCCAGTTTTTGCTCATGATCTATAAATCCCTCACGAATGGAAACACTTACCGGGGTAAACTTTACCGTTTTATCCAGATCATCCAGTATAGCGTACAAACGTTCTACCTGGCGGGCTGAATCGGTCAGGATAAAATTCTCGATATGCTCGGCCTCATTGTTTTTAAAATTGTGGATCAGCAGCGTAAAATCTTTATTAAAAGAAGGCTGCGGACGCATTTCAAAGTTAATAGAGGCTGTTGGCTGGTAAAAGAACTGTTTGCCAAACTCCACCACCGGAAAATCATGCAGCTGGTCAGCTATTAGTTTTTCATCGGTAAAGCCAAATTTGGGGTCTATCCAATCAGGGTTTTGAGCCTTCTCTTCAGCGGATAAAGCCTTCCAGAGATTTACCGCCTTTTTAAAACCGGTTTGTATAATATCCAGCGTAAACTGTACATCCTTTATCCATACCTGTGTACCAGCATCAACATATTCCAGTAATGAAATATTGCTTTCGGTTAAATATTTTGACTGTACGTTGGGTACAATGGTGATGCTTTTAACCTGCTCAACAGATAGCTGGCTCTCAATTTCAAACGTACGGATAGATTCAATAAAATCGCCAAAAAACTCTATACGGTAGGGCAGATTATGCGAGAAAGAAAATATATCAACAATGCCACCCCTAACCGAAAACTGGCCGGGCTCATACACAAAATCAACCCGGTCAAAGTCGTACTCAATTAAAAACTCGTTAATAAAGTCGATACTTAATTTGCTGCTAACGGCAATCTCAAGCGTATTTTTTTCGAGTGATGCACGGTCAATTACCTTTTCGGCCAGGGCCTCGGGGTAGGTTACGATCAACTGTCCAAATTCCGACGAGTGATTAAGCTCGTTCAGTACCTCGGCCCGGGCCAGTACATTGCTGCTATCGGGCTGGGTAAATTCAAAGGGTTTGCGGTATGATGAAGGGAAAAGCAGTACCTCTTTACCGGTAAGGTTTTCGAGATCGGCCTGAAAATATCCGGCGTCTTCACGCTCGGGCAACACAAATATCATGTGCTTGTGCTGCAAAAAATACAATGCTACCGCCATGGCCGAGTCACTTGACCCAACTAAACCACGAAGCTGTATTCTTGGATTTTTAGAAGCATTGAGCGCGGTTGCCAACGCTTTGATCCTTTCATCAGCTTTATATCTATCTAAAATATCACGGATGTTCAAACCGCTGCAAATGTACGCAAAAAAGATGGGGGAGAAAAGGATCAAAGATTTTGAGAACCAAGGAGCAACGAAAAATCCTTACTCTTTGTTCCCAAATCTTTACTCTAAAATAAATAGCAATTATGCAAACAATATGCAGTGATTATTACTTTTTAATGGTAAATTCAGTAAAACTAATTATTCAAGCCAACCTATTACTTTAACCAAATTTTATAACCATGAAGAATGCACTTTTATCGGGTATTATTATAGGCGTATTAAGCGGCATATGGATGTTTGCCATGCACAGCTTGGGGGTTACACCCAGCACAGATAAGGTAGCGCCTGTTGAATACTTTTCGTTCCTGATACCGGCAATAGGTTTGTATTTTGGCATCAGAAGTTACCGCGCGCAGGATTGTAAGGGGAAGATGGGTTTTTTGGAAGCGCTGATACAAAGCTTTAAAATATTAATAGTAGGGGGTATTATTGCCGTTTTTGGCGCTATACTCTATATTAGCTACATATCTGCCGGAAACAATATCCGCGATTTTTCGGGCAGGATATTTGGTGCTTTGCTGGTTGGTGTTTTACTGGCCTTTGGGGTATCGTTACTGTTTCACAACAAGTCGAAC
This sequence comes from Mucilaginibacter aquaedulcis, assembly GCF_030409325.1. Classification (GTDB taxonomy): domain Bacteria; phylum Bacteroidota; class Bacteroidia; order Sphingobacteriales; family Sphingobacteriaceae; genus Mucilaginibacter; species Mucilaginibacter aquaedulcis. The sequence goes on along the minus strand of NZ_JAUFPR010000004.1, from coordinate 509,506 downwards.
AAGGTTGATTAAAAAGCTGTTTTCAAAATATTTTGAACTTCTTTTCTGGATAGCAGCTATGCTGTCGCTGGCTTTTACTGCTCCGCAGGCCGAATCGCATTTTACATTGTGCCCGTTAAAACTAATGGGTATTACCTGGTGCCCGGGCTGCGGCCTGGGCCACGCCATCATTTACCTGTTTCATGGCGACATCCGCAATTCCTTTCATTCACACTGGCTGGGCATTCCCGCTGTGCTTATTATTTTTCATCGCATTTATATTTTAGGGAAAGACCGCCTTGGTTACGGACGGAGATTTGAGAACCCGGGGAATCATGTTTCTTAAATAAGAGCTATCGATCCTTAACATGTTTTCCTTTTGTCATTGCGAGGAGGAACGACGAAGCAATCGCGAATAATACGAGTTCTCTCTGTAAAGTATGCGATTGCCGCGCTACGCTCGCAATGACATAGCTTTCATAAATACTATTCACGCAAAATTATTTTACCGCCAAAACCTGCCAACTCACCGACTTGTTGAGGCTGCTAACCAGTTTTACATTGGCGTTTTTTGCCCTGCGTTATACCTTTATATCATAAAACAAACAGTAAACTTAAACACTACTAAGATGAACACTTACCAAAATCCATATATGATGTTTGACGGGATGACACCCGAAGAATTTGCCTTTTTGCAACAGGCCTCAGCTTCATTAACAGAAAACCAGCTGAGATATTTTATGAGTATTTACGGTGGTAAAAGAAAAAATCCGCAGGATATTATGTTGGCCACCTTATTAGGTTTTCTCGGTGTATCAGGGGTACAGCGCTTTCTGACCGATCAGATTGGCATGGGACTATTATACTTTTTTACAGCCGGCTTTTGCTTCATCGGTACTATTGTTGACCTTATTAATTATAAAAATATAGCTAACGACTATAACAAACAGATGGCTTTTGAAAGCTTCAATATTGCTAAAATGAGCAACTAAACGTTTCTTCGGGAACCATAGTTTCACTATATATCAAAAAAAATCCACCTTCTGTTATGAGGTGGATTTTTTAGTTTTAGAATATTCCCTTTCGTCATGCCGAACTTGTTTCGGCATCCCATGAGCTAATTCTACCGGTAGACGTAACCTTCTGTTGGGATGCCGAAACGAGTTCGGCATGACGAGTTGAGCGGGGGTTACTTCGCCAGAGCCTTATCTCTTACAGCCTTAAACTCCGAGCCAGTTTTCCAACCAGGGAAAGTGCTTTCATTGCTTAGCTTGGTACCCACACGGTAGAGGATATCGGCTACCTGTGCCATACCGGTTGCATCCATATCTGCGGAGTAATTATCGGCAGGTTGGTGATAGCGGTTGTCACCATATTCTTTTTGCTGCTGCTCGCCATAACCGGCACCATGTGTTTTGCTGTCGCTGCCATTGTTAATATCAAGCGCGGGTACACCTTGTTTGGCAAAGTTAAAATGGTCTGAACGGTAATAACTGCCTGAACCTGGGTGACGGTCGCCTATAAGCGTAAGGCCATCTTGTTTGGCTACTTCGGCTACATAATCTTCAAGATCATTTTGCCCTTTACCTGTGATGGCAATGTCTTTGGTTTCGCCATAATTTCCAAGCGCATCCATGTTCAGATCGGCAATGGTTTTATTGAGCGGATATACAGGATGAGTGGCATAGTACTCTGAACCAAGCAAGCCCTGTTCTTCGGCGGTAACCGCTAAAAATACAATAGAACGTTTCGGTTTATCCTTAGCTTGCTGAAAGGCCTTAGCTACGCTAATGATAGCCGCAACACCACTTGCATTATCAACCGCACCATTGTAAATGCTATCACCTTTGGCATCGGGTTTTCCTATGCCCAGGTGGTCCCAGTGGGCGCTGTATAACACATATTCATCGGGCTGGGTGCTGCCTTTCAAAGTGCCAATTACGTTGTGCGAAGTAGAATATTTAAGCTTGTTTTTGATGGACAACGATACATTCATATTCAGCAGAATAGCCTTGAAGTCTTTCTTTCGGGCAAGGGCACGGATATCGCCGGTAATACCTGCTGCTGCCAATAGCTTTTTGCCGGCATCCTCAGTTACCCAGCCTTCAACCTTACAACGTGACAAGTGCTTGTCTTTTTGAGTAAGGTAAAGTTTTGCACCCGTATTGCTGTTTGAAACAACATCCCAACCGTAGCTGGCAGGCTCTGTTTGGTGTATAATGAGCACCCCCGCAGCGCCTTGACGGGCTGCTTCTTCAAATTTGTAGGTCCAGCGGCCATAGTAGGTCATGGTATCGCCTTTGAAAAACGTTGGGTCGCCGTTTTTAAAACCCGGATCATTCACTAATACTACCACTGTTTTACCTTTTACATCAAGGCCGGCATAATCGTTCCAATGATATTCCGGTGCAACAACACCGTATCCTGCAAAAACAAGCGGCGAATTTTTAAGCTGTACCGAATCGATCTCCTGGCGACTAAACGTTACAAAATCAGTTGAGGGGTGTAAACTCATTGATGTTTTCCCGCTGATCTGCATAGTTGCGGATGGGGTGCTGGTAATCTCTACCATGGGTACATCCTGAAAATAGCTACCGTTGTTGCCCGGCTCTAACCCAGCCTTTTTAAACTCGGAAGCGATATAGGCTGTAGCTTTTGTTTCGCCTTCGGTAAAAGGTTTACGTCCCATTAAAGAGTCAGCAGCTAATATTGCAATGTGTGATTTTATTTCATCGGCTGACATGGCCTTTGCGGCTTCCTGTCCTGTCTTTTTATCCTGAGTGCATCCGGTTAGTAAGGCAAATCCGGTTAATGCAAGTAAGTAATGGTATCTGTTTTTCATACATGATGGAATTAACCCAAATGTAATTAAAGCAGCGGCTTACTGCAAGGGACGTAAGGTGATTTGAAGACTTACGAAGTTTTTAAACTTCGTAAGTCTAAAGGGGGCTCTTTATAAAGCTTAGAGATGGCTTCGTTCCTCGCAATGACGCGAGTGTATGTTTAAGGATTACTTAATCAATCCACTCAAACTTGGTATATGGCACCAGTACCTCCGGTATTTTAATGCCTTTTTCTGTCTGGTTGTTTTCCAGCAAGGTTGCTACAATACGCGGCAAAGCAAGGGCGCTCCCGTTTAGGGTATGGGCCAGCTGGGTTTTACCTTCTGCATTACGGAAACGCAGTTTTAAGCGGTTGCTCTGGAATGTTTCAAAGTTTGATACAGATGACACTTCCAGCCAGCGTTGCTGTGCCGCGCTCCAGGTTTCCATATCATAAGTAAGGGCAGAGCCAAAACCCATATCGCCGCCGCATAAACGTAACACGCGGTATGGCAGACCTAAATTTTGTAATAATCCCTGAACATGGGTGCTCATTTGCTCCAGTATCTCGTATGATTTGTCAGGATGTGCTACCTGTACAATTTCTACCTTATCAAACTGATGCAGGCGGTTAAGTCCCCTCACATGAGCCCCATATGAACCCGCCTCACGACGGAAGCATGGCGTATGCCCGCAATGTTTTACAGGCAATTCATCGGCCTTTAATATCACATCGCGAAACATATTGGTGATCGGCACTTCGGCGGTAGGTATCAGGTATAAATTATCTAAACCTACAAAATACATCTGGCCCTCCTTATCGGGCAGCTGTGATGTCCCAAAACCAGAGGCTTCGTTAACCATTAGCGGTACGCTTACTTCGCTGTAGCCCGCTTTCTCGGCTTCATCAATAAAATAATTGATCAATGCGCGTTGCAGTTTAGCGCCTTTGTTTTTATATACCGGGAAACCAGCTCCGGTTATTTTAACACCCAGTTCAAAATCAATCAGGTTATATTTAGCCGCGAGTTCCCAGTGAGCCAAGGCTGTAGATGGAAGTTCGGGTTTGCTGCCGTTTTCCAATACTACCTCGTTATCCTGGGGGGTTAAACCTTTGGGTACAGAACTGTGTGGAAGGTTGGGCAATAAAACCAGTTTTTGATATAGTTCTTCTTCAATAAAGGTAAGCTGTTCACCAAGTTTTTTGATCTCTTCTTTCCAGGCACCGGTTTTTGATTTAATGGCTTCTGCCTCATCTTTTTTACCGTTGCGCATCAAATCACCAATTTGTTTGGCTGCGGCATTGGCCTCGGCCGAAACGTTATCCAGGCTGGTTTGAGTTTGACGACGTTTGTCATCTAACCCTATAATTTCATCAACCAGTTGGGTCTGTTTAAAATTTTTTACAGCCAAACGTTCCAAAACCTGTTCCCGGTTATCGCGGATATAACTAACTTGCAGCATTTAATTTATTTTTAGGCAAAGATATAATTAGTTCATAGTTTATGGTTCATTGTTCATGGCTCATTTTGAAAATTAATGCCACCAATGCCATACCATGAACCATTATCCATGAACTATGAGCGAAAGAGGCAAACTATATTTAGTACCCACCCCAATTGGTAATTTAGAAGATATTACCTTTAGAGCTATACGTGTTTTAAAGGAGGCCGATCTTATTTTGGCTGAGGATACACGTACTTCCGCACCCTTACTGAAACATTTTGACATTCATCAAAAAGTGTTTTCGCACCATCAGCATAATGAGCACCAGTCATCAAACGAGATCGTGAAGTTTTTGCTGGAAGGGAAAAACATAGCCCTGATATCTGACGCGGGAACACCGGCTATATCTGACCCGGGGTTTTACCTGGTACGCGAAGCTTTAAAGTTTGATATTGCAGTAGAATGCCTGCCTGGGGCCACCGCTTTTGTACCCGCGCTGGTAAATTCAGGCTTCCCAACAGACAGGTTTTGCTTTGAAGGATTTTTACCGCTGAAAAAAGGACGCCAAACACGCTACAAAATATTAGCCGAAGAAGAGCGTACATTGATACTGTATGAGTCGCCGCACCGTTTATTGAAAACACTTGATGAAATGGCCACTTATTTTGGTGCCGACAGGCAATTATCTGTATCACGCGAACTCACCAAAATGTTTGAAGAAACGGTTCGTGGTACGGTAACAGAGGTTAAGCAATATTATGAAACGCACCCTGCAAAGGGAGAGTTCGTGATTTGTGTAGCAGGAGCCGAAGCAAAAAGCTCAAAAAACAAGTATAAAGACGAAGAGGAATAAGATAAAAGAGGCTGTCATGCTGAGCTTGTTGAAGGACAAGCGCAAAGGCTCTCCCACCATGCTTCGACAAGCTCAGCATGACAGCCAGAAGAAATTAATATAAATGAAAAAAAATCTTCCGTTAGCCATTCTTTCCGGTTTATTACTTTGGATAGGGTGGCCGCCAACACCTTATACCACCTTGTTGCTGTTTATTGGGTTTGTACCTATGCTGCTGGCAATGGAAAATATTATCCAATCAACAACAGTAAAAAAAGGACGGCAGATATTTAATGTAACCTTCATCGGCTTTTTTGTTTGGAACGTGGCATCGGTGTATTGGGTTTATAACGCGTTAAAGATAGTAGGCGATCTGGTGGCTATCCCAATTACGCTTATCCCATATTCGCTGGGACCCTTGCTTATGGCTTTCGCGTGCTGGTTTTACTATCGTTTAAGGTTATTGACCAGCAGGGGCTGGAGTCTTGCCGGCTTGGTTTGCCTTTGGATCGGTTATGAATATCTGCACCAGAGTTGGGACCTAAACTTCCCGTGGATGACCCTGGGTAACGGCTTTGCTGTAAGCCACCAGTGGGTGCAGTGGTATGAGTATACTGGTGTTTATGGCGGCACTATTTGGGTGTGGGCACTTAATATATTGGCATTTTTGATTTATGTAGGACTACGCGAGGCACAACCAAAAACTTTACGTTTAAAATATATTGTAGCTTTTGCGTTGATTTTGGTGCTGCCGCTTAGCTTTTCATTGTTTGCTTATTACAATTATACCGAGCAAAAAAATCCATCGAACATTGTGGTTGTTCAGCCCAATATTGATCCGTATGAAAAGGAGGGAACTATACCTACATTACAGCAGATAGCCATTATGAGCCATCTTTCGGATAGCATAGGCCAACGTAATACGGAGTTCTTTTTATGGCCCGAAACAGCTATACCTGATTATATGGATGAAGATCGCATACAATCAAGCAATTCATTTATACAGGCTAAGCGGTTTTTAACAAAATTCAAAAATGGCAACCTGCTAACCGGGGGTGAAACCTATAAAATTTATAATAACCGGGCCACTTCAACAGCTACACCAACACAGGATGGCTTATTTGCCGATAGTTTTAGCACCGCTTTAAATATTGAAAATGGCGATCAGGTGCAGTTTTATCATAAATCGCGCTTGGTGCCGGGGGCCGAATCATTGCCATTTGGGAACACGCTGTCGTTTTTAAAACCTGTATTTGAACATTTGGGTGGTGCTACGGGTGCATATGGCAGTCAGCCAGATGCGGAGGTTTTTTATTCGCAAAGCGGTATTGGTGTTGATCCTGTAATTTGTTTCGAGTCTATCTGGGGAGGATATGTGGCCCGTTCGGTGAAAAAAGGAGCCCAATTTATTGCGGTTATTACTAATGATGGTTGGTGGGAGAATACATCCGGTAAAGACCAGCACCTGGATTATGCCAAACTTAGGGCTATTGAAACCCGCAGATGGGTGGCGCGGTCGGCCAATACGGGTATTTCGGCATTTATCAATCAACGCGGCGATGTGGTACAACAAACCAAGTGGTGGACACGCACTGCTCTTAAACAGGACATTAACCTTAACTCCGAACTTACTTTTTACACAAAGCATGGAGATTACCTGCCCAAAACAGGAAGCACGGTGGCGGTATTGCTTATAGGATTTGTGGTTGTTGGGCCAAGATTCAGAAAGCGCAGGGTTGCTTAATCATTTCTTGCCGTCATGCCGAACCTGTTTCGGCATCCCAAAAGCTAATTTGTTGTATCGAATGCGGAATACTTGTCCAGAGATCCTGAAACAAGTTCAGGATGACGATAGTTTATTTACTCCTCGTTTCGTTTCAGGATAAAGGCCATCAGGTCATTGATGGGTTGTTTGATGATCTTACCGGTTTTTACACCTTGTTTATGGCAAAGTTCGGTTAGTTCTTCAGCAAAGAAATACGCTATAGATCCAACAAAATGGCATTTATACCGGTGATATTCCGGGTACGATTTGATATTGCTTTCAATAAACTCCAGCAGTCCCTTTTCTAATAAAGCCTGTCCGTATGGGGTTGTTTTAATCTCGCTTACAAATTTTGAGAATGTGGCCAGGTAGGTATTGGCATTAGGCTTTTGGTAAACATTCTTAATCACAATCTCTTTGTTGATGCCATATTCCTTATCAAACTTTTCGCTGATATCGGCAGGCATATTGCCGTACAAAAAATCGGTGATTAGGGCTTTGCCAAACCAGGTTCCGGCACCCTCATCTCCCAAAACAAAGCCCAAACCATGCTGACCGTCGTGGATGTTCTCGCCATCAAAAAAGGAGATGTTTGAGCCTGTACCCATTACACAGCAAAGGCCTTTTTCGTGCCCGCAGGTTGCATACGCGCAACCCAACAAATCACTATCGACACTTATAAAAGCCTTATTAAAAAGCTGACTGATGGCGTTTGAAACAATTTCATGCCTGTCGGGGCTTGAGCAGCCAGCGCCAAAAAAATATATTTCGGTAATATCATTGGCGTAGGCTACCATTTCGGGCACCTGGTCCTGTATTACTTTGGCTATTTCCTTTTCGGTTAAAAAGTAAGGGTTTAACCCGGTTGTTTTAAATGATATTGACTCTTGCTGCGGGGTTGTAAGCAGCCAGTCTGTTTTTGAAGATCCGCTATCGGCGACTAAGATCATGGACAAATTTCTTCGAGCGATTTAAGCGTTAATGGCTTATGAATAAACTGGGTAATATACTTGTTTCCTAACGATTCCTTCAGGTCAGTAGGATCAAGGGATGAGGATAGCATAAATATTTTAATGCCATCTTTATCCATTGGAAGCGCATCATACTCCTGCAAAAACTCAAAGCCGGTCATCAGGGGCATCCGGATATCTAAAAAAATAACATCGGGTTTTACTGAACCTTCCCTAAGCAAGTCAATGGCCTCGGCAGGTGATTGGCAAACAATTATCTGCTCTGCAAAATTGCTGCTTTCCAAAATCCTGCGCGAAATGAAATTATCGATATAACTATCGTCAATTAAAAGGCAGGTTTTGTATGGATTTAACATCGCTTCAAAAATAGCTTTTTATCGTAATTTAAAAAATATACTTTTTCGTTATTGTTTAATATCTATACTATTGGTGATTTGCTTTAAAGTAACCTCGGCAAGTTTTGATTGATACTGAGCCGTAAAGAACTTTGATTGCGCATCAAGATAATTACGTTGGGCCTCCCTGATCTCCAATGGAGTAATGTTGCCCAGCTTATATTTCTCTAACGATATGTCCAGGTTCTTCTTGGCAATTACCATATTGGCTTCACCCAGTTTTATCAGATCGAGCCCGGATAAATAGCTCACGTAAAAATTGCTGATCTGCGCCTCAACATTAAGCCGGGTTTGTTTGGCGGTAATCGTAGCGTTGTCAATTTGTATTTTGGCGTTCCTTTCCCTGCGATTTTGGTTAAAACCATCAAAAATATTAATGGTAGCGGTTAAGCCGTAATTTAAACCATGTACATTTTGCGATAGGGTAAAGCCCGCGGGTGTTTTACTGTTTGAAAATGTATAGCCTGATGTTACGCCAATTTGCGGGTAACGGGTTGCGCGTACCTGTTTCAAATTAATTTCGGCCAGGCGTTTATTGATTTGTGCCGATAATATTGCCGGGTTTTGCAGTTGGGCGCTGTTAATAATCTCGGCAAGTACCAGTTTGTTGTCAATAACCATGGTGTCAACTACCGAAAAATCAGTTTGCGGATCGCGGATCAGCAATTGATTCAGCTGTATTTTAATGGCCTTAAATTGCTGGTATTGGGTAACCAGGTTGGCGGTATCGGTATTGAGGTTTACCTGTGCATTTAAAACATCAAGCCTTGAGGCACGGCCTACCTGAAACTTATCGTTGGCATAATGCAACTGGGTACGTGAAATATCAATGGCGCCCTTTAAGGCCTTTATTTGCTCGTTTTGGCTAACCAGATCATAGTACGTAGTGATTACGTTGGCAACAGTACTTTGTACAGTATCTTTTAAACGGATAGCGCCGAGGGTATCCAAAGTTTTTAACTGGGAGTAATTGGCAAACATACCAAAGCCATCAAAAATGGTCCAGTTAAGGTTTACTCCATAATTGTTGTTGGAGTTATGCGCGTTGATATTGTTAATGGTGCCGTCGTTACGGGTTTGCTTGGTTTTTTGGCGACTGTCTGTCGTGCTAAAATCGCCGCTTACTTGTGGCAATACTCCCGCATTACCCAGGGTAACGTTATTTGATGCTATGCTTGAGTTATTTTGCGACAGCTTGATATTATAGTTGTTTTTCAGGGCAATCTCTATGGCATCTTTAAGGGTGAGCACAGGAGCATCCTGTGCCCGTACCGTTATACTGAAAACAATGCTGCAGAAAATAAAGAAAGCTATTTTTTTAGTGATCATATCGCTTAGTAGTTTTCAATCAGTTTAGGGGTTTTCTCTTCATGTACCTCCATGTCTTCAGGGTCATGATCAGGGTCGCGACGGGTTTTTGAAGCAAAAATCACGTACATCAGCGGGATGATATAAAGTGTTAATACCAGCGAAAACAACATACCACCCATAATTACAATGCCTAATGATACACGGCTTTTTGCACCGGCACCCAGCGCAAAGGCAATTGGCACGGCACCAAGCACCACGGCTAAACTGGTCATTAATATTGGGCGTAAACGGGCGGTAGCGGCTTCAATTGCGGCTTCGTATTTGGCTACACCATGTTCCATGCGCTGGTTGGCAAACTCCACAATGAGGATACCGTTTTTGGTTACCAAACCTACAAGGGTAATGATACCGATCTCGCTGAATATATTGAGAGTTTGGTTAAACAGCCAAAGCGATAAAAACGCGCCCGAAATAGCCAGCGGCACGGTAAGCATCACTATGAATGGGTCCATGAAACTTTCAAATTGTGCTGCAAGTACCAGATATATCAGTAACAAGGCAAAACCAAAGGCAAACAGGATGTTTGATGAACCCTCGGCATAATCCCGTGATGGGCCGCTAAGCGCTGTGCTGAAGGTATCGTCAAGTAAGCTGGCGGCAATGCGGTCCATCTCTTTAATACCATCACCAACGGTACGGCCGGGAGCTAAACCCGCCGATACGGTGGCCGATTTATAACGATTAAAGTGATAAATCGCCGGCGGTGTAGCGCCTTCTGTTACTTTTACTACGTTATCCAGCTGTACCAGGCCGCCTTTTGTGCTACGCAGGTAAACCGATTTCAGGTCAAGGGGTTGATCGCGGTTAGCCCTGTCAACCTGGGCAATTACCTGGTACTGTTTTCCGTTGATCAGGAAATAATCCAAACGGCCGGCACTATAGTATAATTGCAGTGTTTGAGCTATATCATCAACGGAAACCCCGAGATCACGGGCACGGTCACGATCGGTAATTACCCGAAGCTCAGGCTTCGTGAATTTCAGGTTAACGTCGGTTCCCTGGAATACGGGGCTTTTAGAAACCTCGGCAAAAAACTCCGGTAACACCTTACGTATCTTTTCAAAATCCTGATTCTGTATAACGTACTGCACCGGGAGCGAGGTACGCGCACCGCTACCACCACCGCTTATGGTTTGTTCCTGTATTACAATGGCACGGGCATCGGGCATTTTGCTTAGCTTTTTACTGAGCCAGTCGGCAATATGCTGTTGCGAGCGCCCCCTTTCATCAGGAGCAACCAAGCCTATACGGCCGAAGCCGGAGTTGGATGAGCCGCCACCAAATGAAGGTGAAACGATCTCGAAGTTAACCTTTGCCTCGGGAATAGAATCATCAACCAGTTGCGATACCTTATCCATGTATTTGGTCATGTACTCATAGGTTGCTCCTTCAGACCCTGTAACGCTGTAGCGCAGTAAGCTACGGTCATCAAGCGGGGCAAGCTCTGATGGGATAACATTAACCAAAACGCCAATGATGATGATGGATACAGCCAGTATAACAAACGATACCCAGCGTACTTTCATAAACTTAACCAGGGTTTCGGTATAAGAGTTGGTCATGTTTACGAAGAAAGGCTCCGTACGCTCATAAAACTTTGATTTTTTGTTGTTTTTACGAATCAGTTTTACATTCAGCATCGGCGTTAGCGACAATGATACAAATGCTGATATCAGTACCGCCCCGGCTACTACCACCGCAAACTCACGGAATAATCTGCCGGTAAATCCCTGTAAAAACACAATGGGTAAAAACACCGCCGCCAGGGTAACGGATGTAGATACCACCGCGAAAAATATCTCGGCCGAGCCTTCAAATGCGGCTTTACGGATAGCCATCCCGGCTTCAACCTTTTTATAAATATTCTCGGTTACCACAATACCATCATCCACAACCAGGCCCGTTGCCAATACTATACCCAACAAGGTTAATATGTTAATGGAGAAACCAAAAATATACATGATGAAGAATGCTCCTATCAGTGATACCGGTATATCTATTAACGGACGGAAGGCGATCAGCCAATCACGGAAGAACAGATAAATGATAATAACCACCAACACAAAAGAAATGATCAGTGTTTCCTGCACCTCGGTGATAGATTGGTTGATGAAACGTGTGTTATCCAAAGCCACCTTTACCTTAATATCCGGAGGAAGATCTTTTTTGATCTGGTCAAGGCGTTTGTAAAAGTCTTTGGCAATCTGTACATAGTTGGCTCCCGGTTGCGGTACAATGGCCAAACCAATCATGGGTACGCCCGACTCTTTGAAGATAGTTTCCTCGTTGGCTGAACCCAAAACAGCATAACCCACATCGCGCAGGCGAACAACCCGGTTACTGTCTGACCGGATAATCAGATCGTTAAAATCTTTTTCGGTTGATAGTTTACCCAGAGCCCTGATGGTAACCTCGGTATTGTTACCCTCAATTTTACCGGCTGGGAGCTCCACGTTCTCTTTGCTGAGCGCCGCGCCAATATCCGTTGCGGTTACACCCTGGGCAGATAGTTTATTAGGATCAATCCATAAACGCATGGCGTATTGGCGCTGACCCTGTATGTTGATAGTACTTACACCTGGGATGGTTTGCAGGCCTTCCTGCAATACGTTCTCGGCATAATCGTCCAGCTGGTTAATGTTGCGGGTATCGCTCTGTACTTCCAGGGTAATGATCTGATCGGCGCTGGCATCGGCTTTGGTAACCACCGGTGGGGCGTCAATATCCTGCGGTAACTGGCGCTGTGCCTGTCCTACCTTATCGCGCACGTCGTTAGCAGCAGTTTCCAGATCGGCATCCAGGTCAAACTCAACCGTGATGTTACTTGAACCCACAGAACTGGTTGATGACAGGTTACGGATACCCGGAACACCATTGATGGCCTTCTCCAACGGCTCGGTGATCTGCGATTCAATTACATCGGCGTTGGCACCTGCGTAACTGGTTGATACCGAAATAATAGGCGGATCAACAGAGGGGAAATCCCGCACCCCTAAAAATTTGTAGCCGATAATACCGAATACTACAATAACTACTGACATTACTGTAGCCAGTACCGGCCTTTTTATACTAACTGAGGATAAACTCATAGCTTTTTACTTAATTACTTTAGCAATTTTTAAAGGAACCTTTGGTCGCATTTGTATTATACCCGAAACTACCACGCTGTCGCCAGGTTTTAAGCCATCAATGATCTGTATTTTGGTATCGGTACGCATATCTGTTTTTACAGCCTGGGGTGTAGCCACACCATTTTTATACAGGTAAACCAGGTTGCTTTTTAAATCGGGTATAACGGCCTGTGTTGGCAGCAAAATGGTTTTAGGTATCTGATCAAGCGTTAAATTGATCTTGGCAAAGCTGCCCGCTGTAAGTAAACCCTTAGGGTTGGGTGCTTTGGCGCGTACGGTAATGGTGCGTGAGTTAACATCAATTGATGGGTCAATAGCGTACACGGTAGCAGTAAAGGTTTCTCTCGAGCTTTCGGTATTTAACTTGATTTTGCTGCCTGAGCCGATTATTGATAAATATCTTTCCGGTACAGAAAAAGTAACCTTAGCCGGATCAATGTTTACAAGCTGTGCAATTGGAGTTTGTGGCGACAAATATCCCCCGGGGCTCACGTTCCTTAAGCCAATGGTCCCTGAAAACGGTGCCCGGATCTCGGTACGTTGTATTTGGGCCTTAATCACATCTCCCTGTGCTTTTAAGGAGTTGAGAGAAGTTAAGGAGGTATCGTATTCCTGTTGGCTAATGGCTTCCTTTTGCAGTAATATTTTATTGCGGTACTCATTTTGTTTAGCCAGTGTTTCCTGGTATTTAACCTGTTTTAGCGAAGCCTCCAGATCCTGGTTGTATACTTTAACCAGTAGTTGGCCTTTTTGTACCCGGGTGCCCTCGGTAAAATATATCCCGGTAATACTGCCTGCGGTTTGGCTTACCAGGCTAACTTTTTCATTAGCATCAATTGATCCGGTTACATCAATAACATTATTCACTGCGGTATCTTTCACAATCATGACATTAACTGATACAGGGCCGGTTTTGCGTTTTCCACCCTTGCCGCCGGCGGCCATTGCCGCAGCAGATTCTTTAGCTCCGGGGCTGAAAAACTTGTTGTAGATTAAATAGGCAACCAGCAAAGCCAGCGCGGTGTAAATGATATACCTTGTTCTCATATGGAATTAATCATGTAGTGATTTAGTTTTTAATTAGGCGGTAGTTAAGGGCTTGATGTTGCTTTGCATGCGCAACAGTACACTTTCAAATATTTTCAGGTCTTCTTCAGATATGCCTGCAGTTATATTCGTGTTAATGTTTTTAAACGTTTCTACGATGTGCGGTACAGCTTCTTTAGCTTTTTGAGTAACTTTTAACAATTGTTCGCGGCGGTCGTTAGGATTGTTTTCGCGATATACGAACCCTTTTTTGGTAAGCAGGTTAATGATATTTACCATTGCCGACTTATCTTTTCCCAGCATCTCGGCCAGCGCCTTTTGCGAAAGCTGGCCGTCATAATAACAAATCAGCGATAAAATATAATGGTACTGGTTCACATCCAGATAGGCCGTATGTTTAGCCAGTACGCTTTGGTATAATTTACCAAGCCGTATCAGTTTTCGCGAAATAGGTTCAATCAATTGCATTGTAATTGTACCTGCAAACTTAAACAGTTGGCTATTAAAATAGTTGCATGTATCAACCATTTTACACGTGCGTATTTATCGCATAAATTTTTTGAAGACATAAAATTTTTAAATTGCGGGCATGAAACCAATTATACATACCGTTACTTCTTTCTTAATACTATTATTTATGAATCAATCTGTAAGTAAGGCGCAAGGCTCATCTAACATATCCTATACCGTTACCTTCCCGGAGGCTCAGGCGCATTATGCAGATGTTGAGATGCATGTTTTGGGCCTGAAACAAAACCAACTCGACCTGAAAATGCCCGTATGGACACCCGGCTCATATTTAGTGAGGGAGTTTGCAAAAAATATAGAGGCTTTTAGTGCTGAAGCCGGAGGAAAACCGATTGCATCGCCCAAGATCAATAAGAATACCTGGCGCATTGCCGCTAAGGGCCTATCGGAGATAACCATTAAATACCGGGTGTATGCCAATGAGGTATCTGTTCGTACCAGCTATATCGATGCTTCACATGGTTTCCTTTCTACCTCAGGGATATTTATTTACCCGGCTAATATGCTTCACCAGCCATCAACCATTCATATTAAACCTTATAAAGGGTGGGATAAAGTATCAACCAGTTTGGAAATGGTTAACGGCGATCCGTTTACACGTGTATCACCCAACTTCGATATCCTGTTCGATTCGCCGATTGAAGTAGGTAACCAGGACGTTTTTGGCTTTGATGTATCGGGTGTAAAATATGAGGTATGTATGTATGGCGGAGGCAATTACGATAAGGAGCGCCTTAAAAAAGATCTGCATAGTATTGTAGAACAGGAAGCTGCTATTTTTGGCGAAAACCCCAACAAGCATTATGTTTTTATAGTACACAATCATTTAAAGGGCGGGGGCGGACTGGAGCACTTGAGTTCCACAGTTTTAGGTGCTTCGCGCGATGCATATGGAACTGAAAAAGGGTATCAGAATTTTTTAGGTTTGGCTGCTCATGAGCATTTCCATTTATGGAATGTAAAGCGCTTGCGCCCGATTGTACTTGGCCCGTTTGATTATGATAACGAAAATTATACAACCAACCTTTGGATTGCCGAAGGCTTTACCGAATATTTTCAGGAGATAGTTGTACGCCGTACTAACCTTTATCCGCCTGAAAATTACCTGGATGTTTTGGCCGGGGAGTTTAATATCCTGGAAAATCTGCCGGGTAAAAATGTTCAAACTGTTGCCGAATCAAGCTTTGATGCATGGATAAAAGCTTATCGCCCAAATGAAAACTCAGGCAATACAACCATATCCTATTATAATAAAGGGGCTATTGTAGGCATGATGCTTGACCTCGAGATCATTAACAGCAGTAAAGGCAAATACTCGCTTGATGATGTAATGAAATACATGTACACCGAATATTATAAAACCAAACAGCGAGGTTATACGGATGCCGAGTTTAAAAAAGGATTTGAAAAATTTGCCGGTAAAAAGCTGGGTGATTTTTATAAAAAATATATAAATGGCTTAACTCCAATTGATTATAATAATTACTTGGGTTATGCCGGGTATAAAATAGTTGATGATCTCGCCGGTAGTAATGACCCTGCTTTAGGGGTGGTAACCTCAACTGCTGCCAATAAAAAGATCATAGTTACCAATGTTGCACGTGGAACATCTGCCTATATTAATGGTATTAACGTTAACGATGAACTGGTTGCTATTGACGATAACCCCATTACCGATGCCGCAACCATGCTAAACGATAAAAAGGTAGGTGATCAAATAAAAGTTAGCATTATCCGCGATGGGTTACCGCTAACCTTGCCTGTAACATTGCTCAGGAACAACCGCGTTAAATATAAAATTGTAGCTGTAGATAATGCCAGCCCGCAGCAACTGCAGGTTCGCAAAAAATGGTTGAGCTTGTAAATTACATATGATTGAGAGACACATTACAGGTGTCTATATAGAAAAATAACCGTAGGGACGTATATGAATGCGTCCCTTTTCTTTTGAATAGCCTTTCAATATCCCTGCATAAATTATATTTTTATCGCTTATGCCATCAGCTGCCGCGTTAAAAAAAATCAGGCCTATACAGTTAATTGCTGTTATTTTCTTTACTGTTTCAGGTGGTCCTTACGGATTAGAACCTTTACTTAGTTACGCCGGCGATCATGGCGCGCTGCTGATACTATTGCTAACACCTTTACTATGGGATGTACCGGCCATATTCACTGTTTTAGAGCTTAACAGCATGATGCCTATTACCGGTGGATATTACAAGTGGGTTAAATATGCGCTGGGTACCCGTTGGGGTTTTTATGAGGGCTGGTGGACCTGGCTTTACACCTTTGTTGATCTGGCCATTTACCCGGTTTTGTTTGTACAATATGCCTCGTTCTTTTTCCCTGTATTGCTGCAGTACCAGGTGCCGGTTTGCCTGCTGATCATATGGGCATCGGCAGGGTTAAATATATTGGGTATTGTACCTGTGGGTAAGGTATCGCTATTTTTAAGTGCGGCGGTGTTGGCTCCCGTAATTGTGCTTATTGTAATGGCGATTCATCATCATGCAGGTGGTTTGGTGGTTCCTGGTCCGTCTTTAAAGGGAATAAATTTTTCATCATTTGGTATGGCCTTGTATACCGTAATGTGGAATTGCCTGGGTTGGGATAACATTACTACCTATGCCGAGGAGGTTGAGCAACCAGTGCGTTCATACCGCATTTCAATGGTGATCGCTTTTTTGTTGGTCATGGTGGTTTATTTGCTCATTACCTGGGTTGCCCAGCAATCGGGTATAAACGATGATACTTTAACCAACGATGGTTTTCCTGCATTGGGTGTGCTGGTTGGTGGCCGTTGGTTGGGTATTGTTATAGCAGCGGGAGGGATGGCCAGTACGCTGGGTATATATGCGGCGGTATTGCTGTCAGTATCACGTGTGCCTCAGGTAATGTCTGAAGATAACTTGCTTCCGAAGGGTTTGAACAAATTGCACAGCAAGTTTAAAACTCCTTATATCTCTATCATTATTTGCTCAATAGTAGTAAGCTTCATGATACTTTGGACATTTGCCGACCTGCTTATTATTGATGTAACCGTATATGGTGCGGGCTTATCGTTGGAGTATGTTTCACTGATCAGGCTCAGATTGAAAGAGCCTCACAAAGAAAGGCCATTCCGCATTCCGTTAGGTGTTACCGGGCTTTGCCTGGCACTGTTGCTGCCCTTTGTTGTTTATGCGGTAGCTTTAGGAGGTGCGCTTTCTTCAACACCAGAAGCGCTTAAGGCAGCGGCGTTTGCAATAGGTACACTATTAAGCGCGGAAATAGCTTGGCGCATCATTTTATTAACCCGGCCTCATTTAAAAACTAAACAATATTGATTTTTAATGCACCGCCTTTGCCAGCAGGTGCACAATGGAGGTATCTAAAATGCTTGAGAGTACGCCTGAAGTGTTTTTGCTCTGTGCTTCCTTACTAAAATCTTCCTGGTAAAATATATGATCAACCCCTAATGCTTTTAAAAGGCCGTCGGTTTTGGTGTGGGCGGTTTTTTTATAGCAGCAAACTTTAATTTTATTATAAGAGGGGTTGCTGCTTATTCTTCTTAAGATCCTTTCTATGTCTTTGATCACATATTCGTGATCTAAAATGATCAGATTAGGCTTAAGTTCATGTATGGTTGGAAAAATAGTGGCTATGGACGAAATATGCCTGAACAGCTGACTTTCAGGCAATAGCTCTACCGGAAAAGTATCGGGAGCTACAAGTAATACATTTTTAGATCGTATGCTGATCATAACCAGTTAATTAGTAGGGCAGGTTAAAATTAAATCATAAATATGATACCAACAAAATATTATTGCGATTTGTAATAATATTGATACAAAAAGCGCTTTTTAAGCGAGCTTATAATGGCTATTTTTTATTTATTATACATATAAGAAAATAAATTAACTTATATCGAGTGTTTATAATGGTATATTTTGACGCATCATACAGCCTTTCAAGCGGTTAAGTCATTATTACGGAATTGAAATATGTTTGTTACGTTATTATTCATAAAATATTAAGCACAAATTATTACCTTGGTTAATAACCTTAACCAAACATCACATGGGCACTCCTGAATTTATACTGTTTATATATCCTGTTATTTTTATTGTAAGTGTTATTATCCTGATTTTAACCGCAAGGCTTGTTTTCAGCATACCTACATTTATAAAATATCAAAAGGCGCAAACCAAACTATTGGCTGAAATGGCCATTGAAAAAGGAGTAGCGCCAAACAGGGTAAATGAAATTTTGCAAGAGATCACCAATTAAAATAAACAGAGATATTTTATAAATAAAAAGGCCCTTTCGCTTCGTTATAACACAAGTGAAAGGGCCTTGATAAATAAAGACAAAGGCTCTTAGGCCGAAAACGCAACCAGACCTTTGGTTATTCTGTTAATGGTTTCTTGTTTGCCCAATGATGCAGCTATATCAAATACATGCGGGCCAAACTTGCTGCCAACAAGCATAATGCGGAATGGCATCATGACATCGCCGATTTTCATTCCTTTTTCTTCAGCAAAGGCTTTAAAGGCGGGCTCTTCCAGTTCGGGTTGTATAGCTTCAATATTGGCTAACTTTTCAATGTATTCCTTAAAAAAATCACCTTTCTGGTCGTTCCATTTCGGTTTAACGGAAGCGAGGTCGTATGATTTTGGTTCTTCAAAAAAGTAGCCTAATTGCTGGTAAAAATCGGGCAATAAAACACAGCGGTCTTTGATCAGATCAATCAAAGTAATTAATCGCTGATCATCAGTTATATTGATATTTTTTTCTGCTAAAATGGTTTTTACATGCGGCAGCAGTGTAGTTGCATCCGAGCGTTTTATCCACTCGGCATTGAACCATTTAGCCTTTTCAAAATCAAATTTAGCGCCGGCTTTATTTACTCGTTCAATAGAGAATTTCTCTATCAGTTCATCAAGCGTAAATATTTCCTGATCGGTACCATCGTTCCAGCCGAGGGTAGCCAGCAAGTTCAAAAACGCCTCAGGTAAAAACCCAAGCTCGCGGAAACCAGGAGTAAGTTCGCCAGTTTTAGCATCAAACCAGCTCATGGCATATACCGGGAAACCCAAGCGGGCGCCATCGCGTTTGCTTAGCTTGCCGTGGCCATCTGGTTTTAATATCAATGGTAAATGCGCCCATTGCGGCATATCGGCTTTCCAGCCAAGGTAATCCCAAAGCAGCAAATGTACCGGGGCAGATGGCAGCCATTCTTCACCGCGAAATGCGTGAGAAATCTTCATTAAGTAATCATCAACCACAACAGCCAAATGATAGGTAGGCATGCCATCGGCTTTAAGCAATACCTTATCATCAACCTGGTTGGTTTCAAAACTTACATGACCGCGTATCATGTCGTGAAAACTAATGGTTTCGTCGGCCGGCATTTTTATGCGGATCACGTGCGGAGTACCTGCGTCAAGCAGGGCATCAACCTCATGTTGTGGTAATGATAATGAATTGCGCAGGCTATCACGATAAGCCTGACCATATTGAAAATTAGGGATTTCCTTGCGGTTTTTGTCCAGCTCTTCTGCAGTATCAAAGGCGTAATAAGCATGGCCCTGCATCACCAGGCGTTCCGCATATTCGCGGTATAGGGCTTTACGTTCGCTTTGGCGGTAAGGAGCATATTGGCCTCCGGCTACCGGACTTTCGTCGGGCTCCAGGCCGCACCACTTTAAGCAATCTAAAATATATTCTTCGGCACCTTCCACATAGCGGGTTTGGTCGGTGTCTTCAATTCTTAAAACAAAATCGCCTTTATGTTTTTTGGCGAATAAATAGTTAAATAATACGGTGCGTACTCCGCCCAGGTGTAAACCACCGGTTGGGCTTGGTGCAAAACGGACTCTTACTTTTTTATCGGTCATGATGTGGCAAAGATAAGTTTTTTACAATGTGCAGATGCGCGGATGTGCAAATATGAGGGTGTGCAGATATGCAGATGTGCGAATGTTCGGGTTCCAGATGCGCAAATAAAATGAATTAAGCAGGCAAAAGTTGCACATTTTAAATCAGCACATCTGCATCCGCACATTTGAAATAATTTTACGTTATTTGACTACTTGGCCAAAATGAATCCATATCAACAAAAAAAGCGCTGGAAATACTTCCTGCTCGCGTTTGCAGTAGTAATAGCCAGCAGTTCGTTGTTTTATACTAATTACCTGGTAAAAAACATTGCCCGTTCCGAGCGTACACGCGCGCAAGTTTGGGCATTAAGTATGAAACAGATCCTGGCATCTGATGATAATGATTTTTTAAGTTATGTAATTGCTGTAAGGGACAGTTTAACCGTTCCCGCTATTGTAACCGATGAAAACGGTGACTTTAAATATGTACGCGGATTGGATACTACAAAAACCTTTATCAAGCTGCAGGCCGAGAACAACAAAAAAATGAAGTATGATACTGCCTACTTTGAATCGGAGTTGGCGTATATGAAAAATCAACACGCTCCCATCAGACTTAAGGTGCCGGGTACGCAATGGCTGGTGTTTTATAAAGATTCGCCATTACTTACCCAGTTAAAACTGTTCCCTTATGTTCAGTTAACCTTAATTGCTATATTTTTATTGATGGCCTATACGGCATTCAGCTCCTCGCGAAAATCGGAGCAGGATCAGGTTTGGGTAGGCTTGGCTAAAGAAACGGCGCATCAGCTGGGTACGCCCATATCTTCATTAATGGCCTGGATAGAGCTGATGAAAGAAAAATTTGACGCGGAAGACGATGTGCTGGTGGCCGAAATGGAGAATGATGTAAAACGACTGGAGATTGTAGCCGACCGTTTTTCAAAAATAGGATCAAAACCGGTTTTGGAAGAACATTTGGTTTATGATGTGGTGAAGGATTTTGTTGACTATTTTAAAGTTCGTGTAAGCAAAAACATAGGATTTGAATTGAACGGAAACCCCTTATTGCAAGCCGGACTCAATATCCCGCTGTTTGATTGGGTACTGGAAAACCTGCTTAAAAACGCGGTTAATGCCATTGATGGCAAAGGCAATATTAGAATAGAGATCAGTAGCGGGAAAGGGAAGGTTAAGAACCAGATATTTATTGACGTAACAGATACCGGAAAAGGTATACAACGATCAAAATTTGATACCGTTTTTCAACCGGGTTATACCACTCGCAAACGTGGCTGGGGGTTAGGTTTGTCATTAACCAAACGTATACTGGAGAATTACCATAATGGGCAAATATTTGTAAAAGACTCAGAAATAGGTAAAGGAACTACCTTTAGGATAGTATTAAAAAACACGCAAAATGATAAGCAAACCACAGCCTGAGGAATATTCGCCCTTTGCCGCGGGATACGTTGGCCTAGTGCCTAACAAGAATGTAATTGAACTGCTTGAACAGCTAATGGAAAGCAGTTATCAATTATTCAGCAAGCTTACAGATGAACAGGCATCCTATGCTTATGCTCTCGGTAAATGGACGGTTAAACAGGCACTTGGGCACATGATTGATACCGAACGCACATTTGCCTACCGGGCTTTGGTTTTTTCGCGCAACTACATTGAGTTGCCCGGTTTTGATCAGAATATTTATGTAGATAACACTGATTTTAACAGCCGAAGCATTCAGGACCTTGCTGCCGAATTTAAGGCTGCCCGCCAGTCAAATATTTACATGATCAGGGGCTTTAGTGAAGAGCAGTTGCTGCGCACGGGTATTGCAAGTAATCACCCGTTTTCGGTAAGGGCATTTGTATATATGCTGGCAGGGCACGAATTGCACCACCTGAATGTATTTAAAGACCGCTACGGAATTTCCTGAACTCAGGAATATTAAGATGTAAAAGGGCGCTGTTTGATAGAACAGCGCCCTTTTACATTAAGAATATTGATGTTGTTTATTTTGTTAAGGTTGCATCTTCCTTATCCAGTACTTCCTTTTTTTCTATACGGTAGGATAGGAACAATCCAAGGCCGCCAAATATGGCAATAAGGGCAAAGTATAAAGGAGGTATGCTATCCTCATCTAAATTGCTGTACAAGGAATGATCTAAAATAAATGCTAACAATAAACCAACTCCAGCGCCAAGCAATAACAATCCCCATTTAAGGTTTTGATAAGGGGCTGATTGTGGCTTATAAGTACGGGGATCCATCCCGCGTTCAATCATTGCCAGTTTCTCGCGTTTGTTTAAATAAACAATACCGAATATCATAATAAAAAAGCCGAGAGGTATTATTATTCCAGCTAATACCCCTAATTCACCTGCGCCCATAGTATTTAAGTTTTAATAAGTTAATTAAATTTTTCTCTTTTTAAACCACCATTATGGTGTATATGTAAGCTATGACTACAGGTTTTAAAAACAGGTTACACCATGTAATAAAAATTTTTAATAACTCACCCAATCTTGGATTCGCAGGAAAGAGGACATAGAAAACGTAAAAGAAAAACCCCTCTTTCCGCCGCAGGCGAAGAGAGGGGTGATAAGCGTAGCGATGTCAGGGTGAGTCCCCGCTACTTATTTTATTTCAAATACAGCCTGTATCTGGAAACTCAGTTTTATCTTTTTAAAATCAATATCAGACTCAACCTTTTCAGCATCGGCAGCCATTGCCGATTTAAACATCATGGTACGTGGCTGAGGGAAACTGCTGTTATCATTTTCGGTGATGTTAATAGCCGAACCTAACTTATCGCCCAGGCCATTTACCAGGAAAGAGGCCTTATCGCGTGCCGATAAAAGGGCTTTTAATTTCAGGGTGTTTTTCAGGTCGTTGATTTTTGAATAGTCGTAGCTTTCAATATTGGTTGATTGGATACCTTTAGCATCAACCTTAGCCAATATTTGGTTAAATTTATTCAGGTCGGTAACCTTAATAAGATATTGCTTGCTGGCCAAAAAATCAGGAGCTTTCTTTTTCTGATAGGTGTTGTTCCAGGCCGATACATTGTTAACGGTAAAGTCTTCTTTGGCAATGCCTGCGTCTTTCACGCCTTTTTCAAGTTGGTTTTCCAGAACATCAATGGTTACCCTGTTTTTACCATTCATATATTCCTGCAGGGATATAGAAACGTATATAATGTCGGGGGTAACTTCCTGCTCGGCAGTTCCGGTTACCTCAATTTTGCGGCGCAGATCAATAGTTTGTGCAAAAGCACCATAGGTGAATGTTAATAATACGGCAAGGATAAATAGCTTTTTCATGTGATAATTGTTTTTAATTGTTGTGATGCAATCAGCGACTGTTTTGTTTAGTTTGTCGCCGATGACTTCACGTTATAGTTATTTTTATTTGAGTATATGACTATGTTAACGTGCTAAAAGTTTAATGTGTAACAGGGTTGGCAATTTATTTGTTTAGCAACAGACTATTATATGCTGTAGCAAAAGGCATATAAAGCTACATTTTTGTATTGGGCTTTGACCAATGCCGTTGATGGTCAATAATATAAAAACTGTTTGTGCTTTTTAGAGGTTATACTTGAAAAATATTTAAACATTTGTATTATGAGGTCTATCTGGAAAGGTTCAATTGGTTTTGGCTTGGTAAGCATCCCCGTAAAGCTTTATTCGGCGGTGCAAACAAGCTCGCTTGATTTTGATATGCTTGATAGCCGAGATCATGCACGCATACGCTATCAACGGGTAAATGAGCATACCCACAAAGAGGTGCCGTACGATAAAATTGTAAAAGGCTACAAGCTTAATGATGATTATGTGATCATGGATGATCATGATTTTGAAGATGCGGCTCCCGAAAAAAGCAAAGTGGTAGAAATTGAAAGCTTTGTGGATATTGCTGATGTAAACCCTATGTTTTATGAAACCTCGTATTATACAGAACCTGATACCAAAAACAATAAGGCTTACGCTCTGCTATTGAAAGCCCTGCAGCAATCAAAAAAAGCGGGTTTAGCCCGTTTTGTACTGCGCAGCACCGAAAGCCTGTGTATAGTGCACCCGGTGAACAATGTACTGGTAATAACCCGTATACGTTTTGGCCAGCAAATACGAAGTACGGAAGATTTGAACATTGCCGATGATGTTGCGGTAAGTAAAAAAGAGTTGGATGTGGGCTTGGCCCTGATTAACCAGTACGCCGAAGATTTTGATGTGTCTAAATTTAAAGATGAATATACAGGCGAGCTGTTAAACATCATTAAAGCCAAATCAAAAGGCAAACGCACAACAGTTAAAAAACTAAAACCTCGCAAAACCACCAGTGATGATTTGTACGAACAGTTAATGAGCAGCCTAAAAACCAAAAAGGGGGCCTAACACTTTTCTGATTTACTATACAACTAACCATATTATTGCTACACTATTTGGGCTGTAGAGTGTTTTAATGATTGAATATTCTATCGTAATAATTAATATTATTTTAAAATAATTAATTATGGCATTGCCTTTGTTTTAAGCCAGGTACATCAAACTAAAAAACTTCACCCATGGCAACTACAAAAACAAAAGCTCCTGAACAAACAGATGATGTTCAGGAATCGGCATTAAATGAATTATTTATTGACGAATTAAAAGACATTTACTGGGCCGAAAAACATCTGGCCAAAGCTTTACCCAAAATGGCCAAAGCAGCAACATCAAACGAATTGCGTTCGGCAATTGATAATCATCTCACCGAAACCGAAAACCACATTACCCGCTTAGAATCGGCATTTGAATCTATCGGCAAAAAAGCAGTAGCTGTAAAATGCGAGGCCATGGCCGGTTTAATTAAGGAAGGTGATGAAATTGTAGCCGAAACCGAAAAGGGCAGCATTACCCGCGATGCCGGTATTATATCGGCGGCTCAAAAAATTGAACACTATGAAATTGCATCATACGGAACCTTAAAAACGTTGGCCAGTGTACTGGGATATAATGAGGCTGCCGAACTGCTTGACTCTACCTTGCAGGAGGAAAAAAATGCTGATAGCACACTTACCCAAATTGCGGAGGCCGGCATCAATCAATCATCCAGATCAGAGAAAAAGTAATTGGGGCTTAGTCCTCCAAATAAGCCAAACGTTTTAAAACATTTTAATGCATTTGGCTATTGTATAGTTATCTATCTGTGAAAACATTAACTAAAACCAAATTATTATGAACTCACTATTGTATATAATTGCTGTGATCCTTTTGATAGGATGGGCAATTGGCGTGTTTTTTACTTCTGTAGGCAGCTTAATACACGTATTGCTGGTTATTGCAATAATTGCCGTACTGTTAGGCATCATCAGGCGACCAACAGCTGTTTAAGCTGTTTTACCATAATTGCAATGCCTCTGGTTTATTTCAGAGGCATTTTTTGTTTATAAGGTATCTCTTTGTATTTCATCGTATTAATACCATAGCGGGTTAAATTTTAGTATTTTTACTTAAAACATGTAACCTAAGTTATAAACACGGCGTCAGAGAGGTTGTATTACATGCAGAGCAAGCTTTCAGATATCGAACTTATACAACAAACCCTGGCGGGTAATCAATCGGCCTATGCCGATCTGGTTAAACGGCACCAGCGTTTTGTATTTACCCTTGCCCTGCGTTTTGCCAAAGGCAGGGAAGATGCCGAAGAGATTGCTCAGGATTGTTTTGTGAAAGCGTACAGGTCATTAAGTTCGTTTCAGGGACAATCAAAATTTAGTACCTGGCTGTATAGTATAGTTTATACTACGGCTATGACGTTTTTAAGAAAGAAAAGAATAGCAACCGATTCAATAGATGATGAGCATACCTTTATACAGGTTGAACACCATGAGTCGGGCTATGATACAGATAACTTAGAAAATAAATCCCGGTCGTTTTACCTTAACCAGGCCATTGAGCAATTGTTGCCTGATGATGCCACCATCATCACCTTGTTTTACAAGGGCGAGCAATCACTCGAAGAAATTGCTCAAACCCTGGGCATAGAGGCTAATACGGTTAAGGTTAAACTATTCAGGGCACGCCAGCGCTTAAAAGAAAAGCTGGAGCGCAATTTAAAACAGGAGGTGAAAGAACTGATATGAACGAGATTGAAGAAAAACTCTGGAACTATATTGATGGAACCTGTACCCAAGCGGAGCAGGAAGCCATTGCCAGGCTTATAGCGAATGATGAGCTATATGCCAAAAAATATCAGGAACTGCTGGCGCTTAACCAGGAGTTTGCATTAATGGAACTTGATGAGCCGCCTATGGCCTTCACTTTTAATGTAATGGAGGCTATACGTACCGAAAATGCCTTGCAACCGCTCAAAGCCGCTATTGATAAACGCATCATTAAGGGGATTGCCATTTTCTTTACAGTAACCATAGTGGCTTTGCTGGTAATGGCATTTTCAAGTATCGATATTTCAGGCATTAAATTCGATGTAACTCTGCCGGCTAATATAAAGTTGCCAAATGCCGGGGGTATTTTGAGCTCGGCGTTTATGAAATGGTTCTTAATATTTGATGTGGTGCTGGCTTTGTTTTTAACTGATGCTTATTTACGCAGGCGCAAAACCACAAAGCAGGTATAGAATTGCCGTTGGTGTATCCCAAAACCGACAAGTGACCAATCAATTAGTCATGGTGTGTTTTTTTGTGTAATCTGAAGGCAAGTTTTAATATGGAGTAACATGGTATTGAACATAAATTCCGCACCATATGCAACTTTGGTATAGTAATTGTAATACCCTACACGAACTGGTAAACTTACCGGTTTAATTGTGATAAGGTTTAGGTTGAAAGTCCCCCGGAGCAAGTCTGGGGGGCTTTTATTTTTTGCCCCCTACCCCTAAAGGGGAGCTTAATCAGGTAAACTATAAATTGTAATGGGTGGGGAAATAAAAAAGCCTTTCCAAACGGAAAGGCTTAAAGTAATTAAAGAAACTCCCCTTCAGGGCGCTGGGGAGCTAACTTCACCGCTGAAAACCTGTACGGCGGGCCCTTCTAAAAAAATATCAGTAAAGGCATTGCCGTCATAGTTAAACCGGATATTCAAATCGCCGCCTAATACTTTGATTGGGGTGGTAATATTTCCCGTTTGTTGTTTGTGGCAGGCCATAGCCAGGGCAACTGCGGTTACACCGGTTCCACAGGCAAAAGTTTCATCCTCCACACCGCGTTCAAAAGTGCGTACAAAATACCCGTCGTCGGTTGGTTCAACAAAGTTTACATTGATCCCCTTTTCACGATAAGTAGCATTATTACGAATGGCCTTACCTTCATGAAAAACATCTCGGTGCGCCAAATCATCAACCTGTTTTACATAATGGGGCGATCCTGTGTTGAGCACGTAAGCGCCATGATCGGTGCTAATTTGGTCAACATCAATCATTTGCAGGCTTACCCAATCGCCGCTTTCTGAAATTTTGGCATGGTGAGGGCCGTCAACCGCCAAAAATTCAGTATCGGTTTCAATAATGCCTAAAAACTTGGCAAAGGCAACAATGCAGCGGCCACCATTACCGCACATGCTGCTGGGCTGTCCGTCGGCATTGTAATAAACCATTTCAAAATCAAAGCCTTCTTTGTTTTGCAGAAACATCATACCATCGCCGCCAATACCAAAACGGCGGTCGCACAAGGATGAAATAAGTTTAGGATTGGTGTGATTCACTGTATTTGTACGGTTATCAACCATTATAAAATCATTGCCTGCGCCCTGGTATTTATAAAATCGTATATTCACAATAATGTCATTTAATATCAGCTACTTAGCTTAACACACCTCCTGGCTAATGATTAAAAATGCCGGGATATTTTTATTTAACAAAATTTAACAAAAAACGCAATAACTTATCGTTGCTATTGTAGTCTATATGGTATTAAATTTGAGTTGTTAAATTATATAAACATAAAATAAGAAAGGCAAATATAAATGAAAAAGATAGGTTTAACACTATTAACCGCTTTTGTAGGAGGTGCACTGGCTTTAGGGGCATATAGGATGATCGAGAACAAATATGCCGATAACATGAGCTTTGAGGATAAGCAAAAAGTATACTTCACCAGTAATAAAACCGCGCCGGTAGTTTCATCAACCGGAGCGCTTGATTTTACAGAAGCTGCGGCCGCGGCAACCCCGGCGGTAGTGTATATTCGTACTACATACAGCAGTAAATCGGGCGGTAGCGGGCAAGACCAGCTTGAACAAATGTTTGGCGATATGTTTGGCCAGCGTGCTCCGCAGCGTGGTCCTCAACAGGCATCAGGTTCAGGGGTTATCATTTCGCCAGATGGTTTTATTGTAACCAATAACCACGTAGTTGAAAATGCCGATAAAATTACCGTAGCCACTAACGACCACCGTCGGTTTGAGGCTAAAGTTATTGGTACCGACCCCAGTACGGATCTTGCTTTAATCAAGGTTAGCGCTACTGATCTGCCAATTGTAAAACTGGGTAACTCAGACGATACTCGTGTAGGCGAGTGGGTATTGGCCGTGGGTAACCCATTTAACTTAACATCAACTGTAACAGCAGGTATTGTGAGCGCCAAGGGCCGTAACATAGGCATTATCGGCAGCCAGGATAATAGCGATGAAAATCCGTTTGGACGTACCCGCAATCAGCAGGGAGCACCAAGGCTTAACAAGGCTATTGAGTCATTCATCCAAACCGATGCTGCCATTAACCCAGGCAATAGCGGCGGTGCATTGGTAAATACAAAAGGCGAACTGGTAGGTATTAACGCTGCCATTGCATCGCACACAGGCTCATACGAAGGCTATGGCTTTGCCATTCCAATTAACCTGGCCAAAAAAGTATTGAACGATATTAAGAAATATGGTTCTGTTAAACGTGGTTTTGTTGGCGTAAGCTTTACCGAACTTAACCCCGAAGTTGCTCAGCAACTGAATATAACCAATACGAACGGTTTATACGTTAATGACGTTGTACCAGGCGGCGGTGCAGAGCAGGCTGGTATTAAAAAAGGTGATATTATTGACAAGGTAGAAGGTACCCAGGTTTACGAATCGTCTGATCTGCAAGAGCATGTTGGTCGTTTACAACCTGGGGATAAGGTTAATATAACTGTGCTTAGAGAAGGTAAAGAGAAAAACTTTGCTGTAACGCTTAAAGCTGATGCTACGCCGGTAAACCGTACCGCGGCAGTATCTAAATCGGCCGAAGAATTATTTAACAAACTGGGTGCAAGCTTTCAGCCGTTAACAGCTGCCGAAAAAGCAAAATTCCATGTAAACTCAGGTGTTAAAGTAACCCAGGTGCGTCCGGGTCGGGTATTTGATAACTTTGAGATACCGGTAGGCTCAGTGATCACCAGCATCAATAAACAACCCATAAACAGTGTGGCCGATATTGATAAAGCCATCACCAACCTGCGTAATGGTAACCTGGTAATTTCAGGTAACTATCCCGACGGGACAAACTTTAACAATATGTTCCAGGTGCAATAAAAGAATAAAGCGATTTAATAGTGAAACCCCGGCCGAAAGGTTGGGGTTTCTTGTTTGGGGGATATTTACTGATTTAACACTTCTGTCATGTTGAACATAGTAAAGCATCTATTCTGCGAAATATACAGTTCACGAATAGATCCTTCGTTCCTCAGGATGACAAAAGGAGATCGATAAAAATGAATTAATCCTCTAAAAGAAACTAACCCCAACTGTCCAGCCTACCCAGCCTGTCCAGTTGCGGCTGCTGCTGATAAAACTATGATGAAGGTCATTTACCCAGGCGTAACCATTAACAGGATTACGTTGGTCCGAATAAAAAAAGTTTAACGATGGTCCGACGTTTATGGAGAATGATCGGGCCGCTTTATAAGTTAAAGACGCATCAAGACGGCTAAGCAGATTGGTGCGTGCCCAATTGCCCTGGTAAACGTAATTTTGGGTAAGTTCGGGATTAAGGGCTAAGCGCTTGCCCAAACCCAGCTCGCGACCAAACCCAAAGCCAAATGCATAAAGTTTACTGTTATCATCAAATCGTATTCCACCCTGCCAAATAGTATAGAGTTGCCGGCTTCCTGTTTTAAGGCCCAAATTGGCGTTCAGCGTTTCGTTGCTTGATAAGGCCAGTTTATGATAACCATGATTTACTATGTTGATCAAACCAATGCTATAGCCCGAAGAAGTATCTGCAATATTAACCAGCCCGAGTTGCACTCCCCGCAGGTTACGTGCATAGTTAAAAAGCCCGGCCACCTGCATTCCGCTTGTTTTTTTACCGGCCACATTACCCAATATGGCCAGCTGCATACCGGCCACATTACCTTTGGTATGATTATACACTCCAGATAGCTGTATACCATTAAGATCATGTTTTACACTGTTATGCAGTAGCGACAGCTGTATGCCCCGCACATTCCCCAACACATTATTATATAAGCCACCGAGCTGAAAACCGTTTACATTGCCACCAACCACGTTAAATATACCTGCTATTTGAACTGCTCCCACATCGCCCTGATCTAAGTTGAAAATGAGGCCCAGTTCAAAACCATCAACCCCGGCATTATAGCCTCCTACCGCATTTAATGATACGGTGTTCACCACCTGGCCGCTAAACTCGGCATGGGTGCTTACTCCGGGGATTGCCGATGCCTGGAAAGGTGCCTGGGCAATAAGCCCATGAAGGTTGGCAGCTTGTATTTGCTGCTTGGTTGATATAAAAAGCCTACCTAATGAGGTGGTTTCAATGCCGTCGTTATCGCCGCTTATAATGTAGCCAATAAGACTTTTTGGTTTGTTATCGTTAGGGTTTACGGTTACACCAGTTAAAAAGGTTATGGTGGTGTCTTTATAAAATTCCCTGCTAACGGTAACTGTTACCGGTTGACCGTTATTCCTGAGAAAAAGTTCAAAATGTCCCTCTTTGTCAGTAAGCACAGATTGCAGCAACACACGATCATACACGCTTGCGTTTTCCAGCTTTTTGCCGCTTTGCTCGTCAGTTACAAAACCGCTGATGTGGTATTCATCGCCCTCGGCTGCAGCTTTTTCTGTAGTTAAGGATAGTTGCAGCGGAGCATAGCGCAGAATAACAAAATTGGAGGTTTCTTTATATTCAAAGCGGTTAAGGAGCAGGTGGTCAAGTACCTCCTTTATTGTCCAGTTATCGGCGTTGATAGTTACCAGGCTATCGGTTTTTACAATGTTACTGTTGTAAGAGAAAGTGAAGTTGCCCTTTTCCTCAATGGTTTTTAGCACCGTACCCACGCGCATATTATTTACATGGATAGATATGTTTTTGGCGAGGATGGATTCGGGAAGATAGGCATAGCTTACTATAGGAAGCGCAAACATGATCACGGCAACAATAATATACCTGCGTAAACAGCCCATGTAAAAAGGTTATTTAAATATGATCTGCTGATTTTTGCGCTCTACGGTAATCTTAAAGGTATCGCTAATGACGCTCACTATTTCATCAAGCGACTGACCCTGAAAGGTTGTGGTTATAGGTAAAGCCTCTAATGATTTATTGGCGATGATGATATGAGCACCATATATTTCGTTAAGGGTTTGCACCACCTCAATCAAAGGAGTTTTATCGCATACCAGTTGCCTGGTTAAATAGTAATTATAAAGCTTGCCCTTATTTTGTTCTTTTAATAAGGATCCTTTAATAACGGTTGCCTTTTCGCCGGGGTTAAGGTCAACAGTATTTTCGTGTTCACGAACTTTTACAATGCCTGTTTCCACAATTACTTCGGTTTTGCCATTACGGCTTTTAATATTGAATGACGTGCCAACCACACGAACTGTTACATCATTCACCTTAATTATGAACGGTTTTGTTTTATCCGGACTAACTTTAAAAAATGCTTCCCCGCGTAAACTCACAGGCCTAATATTGCCGGTGAACCTTTTTGGATAAACAAGGGTGGAGTGGGCATTAAGGGTGATCTCAGAGCCATCGGGCAGATTTTGCGTACGAACCTTACTGTTACTTTCTATCCGGATAAATGAAACCGAACCGTTGTCATAAAAGTGGTTAAAAGTAAGCCAAAGTATGGAGCTGATTAAAAGCACTGATGCAGCCAGGCCTACCCAATATGAGGTTGGTGTTTTGGTCAGTACCGAAGGCTGGCGCATTGCAGCAGGGTTATTAAGCCGGTTTTGCAGCCGTATATAAGCGTCCTCTTTATTTACGTTCCGCACGGCCTGAGGGCTTTGATCCCAAATGAGTTTAAACTGCTCATAAAGGGCGCGGTTGGTTTCACTGGCGGCAATCCAATCTTCCACAACCAGGTGTTCGGCGCGCGAAGCTTCCCCGGCTATGTATTTTACCAACAAGTCGTCGTTTATATTTGTATTGGCATTACCCATCATACTACCATTGCATTAATATAATTAAAATAACCGGCAAAAATTCCGCCAGTTTCTCGCGCATCAGGCGCAGGGCCTTGCCCATTTGGTTCTCTATTGTTTTAACGGACAGGCCCATGTGATCGGCAATTTGCTGATATTTAAGCTGTTCAAAACGACTGAGCTGGAAAATAATCCGGCATTGCTGAGGCAGCTCGCTCATAGCACTATCAATACGCTGCTGCAACTGGGCCGTCATTAACTTGCCAGAGGCATTTTCTTCCTCATCCTGTTGCAGCTGCCCGGCATAATATACCCCAAATGAGGCTTTTACTTTTTGATGTTTTAAATAGTTGAGGCTTTCGTTATGAACAGCCCTGTACAGGTAAGCCTTTAGTGAACCATCGATTTTTAGCTGATCGCGTTTTTCCCATATGCGGCAAAATACGTTTTGTACAATTTCTTCGGCCATTTCATCATCCTTTAAAAAAGTATAGGCATAGGCATGCAGACTGTCGAAATGTGCTTTAAACAACCATTCAAATGCCTTTTCGCTGCCTTCTTTTAATAAACTGATGACCGAGCTATCGCTATATTCCACTTTTAAGAGGTGAAAGTTTGCATTAAAGATAGCTTGTTTGGCGGTCAAATTCACAAAGGGAATGTTAAAAGCAAAATTTCAGGCAAGCTTAATTTGTATGGTATACAGCGAATGATGAATATCAACCTTGCTGCAAATACCATTGCTATATGAGTAAAAATTATAATTACCATCGGGCAGATCAATGCGGTATACATGCTCGGAAACCCGCTTTACCTGTAAAAACTGTTGAAAATTATCAGAATAGATCTGCGCGTTATCATCGGGTTCATGGCAGTATAACAGCATCATGTTTTGGCCGATGTGTTTTTGATCAACTCGTTGTCCGCATTTACCTTCGGCCAGGGTTTGATAGGCATCGCCGCAGGCTTTGGTTTGGCGGTTGGCCTTTTCCTTTCCGTTAACATTACGGCACACACGTGAGCTGATCAGCTTTCCACTCTGAAAAACCGACTCTTCCTGAATATCAACTTTGATACTCATAATGAAACGCATTTTTACTTCGGAGGTCATTTTGAGGTACAGATCATCGCCCTCGCGTTTTTGGTACAGGTCCATATGGCCAACCACTTTACCACTGTGCAGCACGTTATATTTAACTGTTTGTTCCTGGGCCAAAGAAGCAACCGAAAAGCAAACAAGCGCCAACAGTGTGGCCAACCTTTTTAGCGGGGTTACAAAAACAGATAGCGTGATGTTTCTATTTTTGAGAGCCGGGGCCACATATTTTTTAAAGAGCCAGATAAGCAGGGCGGTTATCATGATGATGGTTTTTAATAAATTAATACCTGTATTCTTTTTAACTACAGGTAGTACAATTCATTAAGGCGTTACCCCTATGCCTGGGAGGTAATATAATTTACTCATTATACTCACCCGATCTGCGCTACGCTGGATCACCCTCTCCTCAGCTTCGCTGGAAAGAGGGTTGGGTAAAATATGATTTCAGGAATTAAAAAAGACCGTTATGTGGCTGTGAAACAATAATTAAAACAATTATGTTTACTGTACAAACTAATCACAAACAACATGCAATGGTTCGGAAGGCGCGAAAGCGATAATGTAGAAGACGACCGCGGAGGCGGCGGAGGCCGCTTTGCACTGGGCGGCGGAATAGTAAGTATTGTGGCTATTGCCATTTACTATTTTACGGGTATAGATGCCTCGCAACTGCTTAACCAAGTGGCAAGCAACACACAACCCCGAACCGAACAGCGTGCTAAAGACCCCAACGCGCCTGAAGAAAAGCAAGTGCAGTTTGTGAAAGTTGTTTTGGCCGATACCGAAGATATATGGACTAAGCTTTTTAACGAAATGGGTAAAACTTACGATAAGCCCCGCATGGTATTGTTTACTGATGCCATACAATCGGGCTGTGGTAATGCCAGCTCGGCAACGGGTCCATTCTATTGCCCGGCCGATGCCAAGGTGTATATCGATCTGTCTTTTTACGATGAGTTGCAGAACCGTTTTGGTGCCTCCGGTGACTTTGCCCAGGCTTATGTGATAGCCCATGAGGTTGGCCATCATGTACAAAACTTGCTGGGCACCTCTGCCAAAGTTGATCAGGCTCGCAGGCGCCTCAGCGAGAAGCAATACAACAAACTATCCGTAAAACTGGAATTGCAGGCCGATTTTTATGCCGGCGTATGGGCGCACTACGAACAAAACCTTAAAAATGTGCTCGACCCGGGCGATATCGAAGAAGCCCTAAACGCAGCCAACGCCATTGGCGACGACCGCCTCCAAAAGCAAGCTCAGGGCCATGTAGAGCCTGACAGCTTTACCCACGGCACCAGCGCCCAACGCATGTATTGGTTTAAAAAAGGCTACGAAACAGGAGATGTTAGCCAGGGCGATACTTTTGCGAGTGGGGAGGTGGAGTAGAAGATTGTTTTAAAATGCTATTTTAGAGATGTGATTCAAGTAACATGTGCTATTATAATTGACAGTCAAGAACGAGTTCTGGTTACACAACGAAGTAAATCAATGAGTCTTCCATTAAAATGGGAGTTTCCAGGGGGTAAGGTTGAACCCGACGAAACACCAGAAGCTTGTTTAATTAGGGAGATAAAAGAAGAGCTCGATATAGAAATTCAAATTAAGAAAGCTTTACTAAACAATATTCACATATACCCTAATATTACCATACAGCTCATCCCATTTACCTGTAAACATATTAGCGGAGATATTTTATTAAAAGAGCACGCTGAATTTAAATGGTTGCATGGAAATGAATTGTTAGCTTTGGATTGGGCGGATGCAGATGTGCCTATAGTTAACTATTATCTAACAAATAGATGGAAGTAATTTATAGCGATTTACAAGAACTCTTTCAAAACGTACTTAACGATTATCACGAAGCATATAGTCAATCTTTTGGTAAGCATCCGCTTGGAACCTTAATTCGTCAGCATTTACCAGATATGATGTCTAAATTAATCTTAGATAAGGAAAGATATATAATTAAAGGATCTCCTGGTAATGGAAATTGGAGTGCAACACCTTGGATTGCAATTTTGGATGTTTTAATTACTAATACTCCTCAATCTGGTTATTATCCTGTTTTTCTTTTCAGGGATGATATGTCCGGATTTTATTTGTCTTTGAACCAAGGGGTAACTGAGATTCAAGCCATTTATAAACGAGAGGCAAAAGAGGTTCTCAAAATAAAAGCGCAAGATTTTAGAGCCCAAATAGGTAAAATTCCATCAAATTTTGATGAGGATGTAATAAAACTGAAAAACCTTTCAACGACAAAATCTAAATATCCAAGTTTGTATGAAGCAGGAAATGTAATTTCAAAATTCTATTCAGCTGATAAAATTCCCTCTGATAATCAATTGCAAAACGATATAAAAGAAATCTTAAATATTTATGAACTCATATCATATAATGAAGGTCTGCCATCAACTCAAGCTGAAAAGGAAGATGATGAAGAAAAATACAAAGAATTTGAAGAGTTAAGGAAGTTTAGGTTTCACAAACGAATTGAAAGAAATATCAGATTGTCAAAGAAAGTTAAAGAAACGCAGGGATATACTTGTAAAGTATGTAAGCTTAATTTTGAAGAGAGGTATGGAGAAATTGGAAGGGGCTTTATAGAAGCACATCATCTTGTGCCAATATCTTATTTAACTCAACAACGAATACAATTAGACGCCAGAAAGGACTTTGTGGTATTATGCTCAAATTGTCACAGCATGATACATCGTCTAGAGGATCCAAGCAATATCGAACTCTTAAAAAGCCTAATTCGATAGATTTGCTAATCACGTAACAATTCCTTGACCAGCCATACCGCTGTTTAAAACACTTTCCCTCTTCCTGCGTATTTTCTTACATTAGCTCATCTACAAAGCTTTGCATGAAATATACTTACACTATACTTTTAATATCGGCGCTTGCCGTTATTAGTTCCTGTTCACCAAAGGGGCCGTATGCTTTAACCAACAAGGTTTATAAACAGCATGCTGATACATTGGCCCAGGTTATTGAACAAACACAGCCTCCTATGCTGGCGGATAGCGTTGGTGCTGCTATTCCCGGTGAGTGGGTAGGTACGGTTAATTTTAATCTGCGCAAACCAAATTATGTGATCATTCACTTTACTGCGCAGGATTCTGTACAGCAAACGCTTAAAACCTTTACCATTGTAAAAACACAGGTGAGCGCGCATTACGTGGTAGCCAAGGATGGTAAGGTATATCATATGCTGAACGATTACCTGCGTGCCTGGCATGGCGGCATCAGCCGGTGGGGGAGCATTACTGATATGAACAGCTGTTCTATAGGTATTGAGATTGATAATAACGGCAACGAGCCCTTTACAGATCAACAGTTGAACAGCCTGGTTGCTTTGTTAGCGCAACTTAAGAAGAGTTATGGTATACCCACGGGTAATTTTATTGGTCACCAGGATATTGCCCCGTTACGCAAGCCTGATCCCGGGCCATTCTTCCCCTGGAAACTGCTGGCACAAAAAGGCTTTGGCTACTGGAGGGATGAACTGCTGGAACTTCCGCCAGAAAACTTTGATTACGCCACGGCACTTAGGCTGATCGGTTATGATACCCGCAATCTGACTGCGGCCATCGTAGCCTTTAAACGCCACTTTGTACAAACTGACGAAACGCCAACCATGACCGAATTTGATTTGAACGTTTTGTATAATGTTTATAAGAAGTATTAGTTGGGGTGCGGGGATCGGAGAGTGAGGTGCGTTTCTTTTCCCGGTGTAGATTGGCGAATGTATGCTTCATTATACTCAGGGCGACAGATCGCTAAATAAAAAAGGGATTCTCTGATCATAGAGAATCCCTTTTTTATTTAACAGTGTCAGAGGCGCTCCTCGCACCTTCTTCTACGAACCTGCACTACTTTTTCACCCAGCCATCTTTCAGCGTTACGGTGCGGTTAAATACCAGCTTATCCTGGGTAGAGTATTTATCTAAAGTAAAATAGCCTTTACGCATAAACTGAATGGCTTTACCAGGTGTGGCGTTAGCCAGATCGGGCTCTATATAGGCTGTATGTATAACTTGCAGGCTGTTAGGGTTCAGGTAATCTTTAAAGTCACCTTCTTCATGCTGCGGGTTTTCTACCTGGAACAGGCGATCATATAGCCTAACTTCGGCTGTCTTGGCATGGGGTACGCTTACCCAGTGAATAGTTCCCTTTACGTTGATGCCGCTGGTATCATTACCCGATTTTGATTCAGGCAGGTAAGTACAATGGATCTCGGTTACATTGCCATCTGCGTCTTTCACAAAATCGTTGCAACGGATGATATAGGCATTTTTTAAACGCACCATCAAACCAACTCCCAAACGGAAAAACTTCTTCGGCGGAATCTCCATAAAGTCTTCGCGCTCTATCCAAAGTTCACGGCTAAACGGAAACTCGCGGCTGCCATCGCCATCTTCTACCTCCGGGTTGTTTTCGCCGTGCATAATTTCGGTTTCGCCTTCGGGGTAGTTAGTCAGGATACATTTGATCGGATCGAGCACAGCCATGCGGCGCCATGCCGTTTTATTCAGATCCTCGCGAATGCAAAATTCCAGCAAGCCTACGTCAATCATATTTTCCCGTTTAGCTACGCCGATGCGATCGCAAAATTCGCGGATACTGGCAGGCGTATAACCGCGACGACGCAAACCGCTAATGGTAGGCATACGCGGGTCGTCCCAGCCTTCTACATGCTTTTCCTCAACCAATTGCAGCAGCTTACGCTTACTCATTACAGTATAATTGAGGTTAAGGCGCGCAAATTCATATTGTTTTGACGGGAACAGTTCCAGTTGCTCAATAAACCAATCATATAGCGGGCGGTGAGGCACAAACTCCAGCGTACAAACCGAATGTGTAATGTGCTCAATAGCATCTGACTGGCCGTGGGCAAAATCATACATCGGGTAAATGCACCAGGCATCGCCGGTACGGTGATGGTGGGCATGTTTAATGCGGTACATCAAAGGGTCGCGCAGGTGCATGTTTGGCGATGCCAGGTCAACCTTGGCCCGCAATACTTTTGCACCATCGGAATATTTACCAGCTTTCATATCGGCAAAGAGCTGCAGGTTTTCTTCAACCGAGCGGCTGCGATACTGGTTTGGTGTACCAGGCTCTGTTGGTGTACCTTTCTGTGCGGCTATTTCTTCGGCGGTGCTGTCATCAACATAAGCCAAATTGTTCTTGATGAGCTCAACAGCCAGCTCATATAATTTATCAAAATAATCAGAGGCGTAAAACTCATTTGCCCAGTCGAAGCCAAGCCACTTTACATCCTCTTTAATACTATCAACATATTCAATATCCTCTTTGGTAGGGTTGGTATCGTCAAAACGCAGGTTGGTTTTGCCGTTATATTTTTTTGCCAGCCCAAAGTTTAGGCAAATAGATTTAGCGTGGCCAATATGCAAATAGCCATTGGGCTCGGGCGGGAAACGGGTTAGTACCGCGCCGCCATTTACACCGGCAGCTATATTTTCTTCAACAATTTCCTCTAAAAAATTCAGTGATCTTTCTTCGCTCATAAATAAAATAGCAATAGGCACAAAAGTAACAAACTTTTTGATGTGATGAGAGGGATTTTGGACTGGAAGACTTTTGAACTGTGGGACTTTTGGACTACTGAGATAGAAGACTTTTGGACAAAGGAGCAAGGACGAAAGAATTTCGGACTTTAGGGCAAGCAGACCGTTGAAACAAAAGACATTCGGGCAAAAAACAATATAGTCAGGATAAATCCAGCTTTAAACCTTTATTCCTTAATCCTTCTTTACACAGTCATTTAAGCCTTTATCCGACAGTCCAAAAGCCTCACAGTCCCCAAAATCTCAGGGAGCCGGTGGGCTTTGGATGATGTTGTGGCTGGCCAGTATACGCATGAGTACATCAACGGAAACATCGCGGGTAATATCGATACATAGATTGATGCGGCCACGAATTTTTACCTGGCAAAAGTTGTAATGAAACTCCAGGATAAGTCCGCGCAG
Organism: Mucilaginibacter aquaedulcis; assembly: GCF_030409325.1. GTDB lineage: Bacteria > Bacteroidota > Bacteroidia > Sphingobacteriales > Sphingobacteriaceae > Mucilaginibacter > Mucilaginibacter aquaedulcis. The sequence continues at coordinate 469,898 of NZ_JAUFPR010000004.1, read as the reverse complement.
GCTGCCCGAGTTGATAATGATAGTTTCATCATCAACCACTGTACAGGTATTACTGGTGCGGTTAAAGTAACTGCTCAGGTTTTTAATAAGCCGGTATATGGGTACTGACAGGATCATAATTCACGACTCTAAAATAGTGTTTAATCTTCGTTTAATAATACTATCTTTTACATAATCAGGCAGTAAACTGTTCAACAAAACCAGCATGCGGTTCACTATGCCGGGGATGATCTCCTTTTTGCCCTTTAGTAGTCCGTCAATGGCAATGCGGGCTACCTGCTCCGGTTCAAGGATGGTAGCTTTTGAAATTCCTTTCAGGCTGTTGTTCATTACCAGCAGCTCAGGTTTGGTATTGATACCGCCCGGACTAAGCAAACTCAGCTTTACGTTTGATCCATGCAATTCCAACTGCAGGCAGCGGGTAAAATAGCGGATAAATGATTTTGTTGCACCGTAAACCTGCTTTTTGGGCACAACAAATAAACCGCCCAAACTGCCTACATTTAAAATATAAGAGGTAACCGAGGCATCTGTTTGCGCCAAAAACAAACGGGTGAGCAGCACCGGGGTCATCACATTAAGCTCTATCTGCGTTTTATAAAAGGAAACACTTTTTTCTTCAAACCATGACCAATTGCCTAATCCAGCATTGTTGATTAGCACATGAGCCGTGATATGATGATCATGCAGATAATTAAAAATTTCCGGAGAGCTTTCAGTCTGGGTAAGGTCGGCCTCGATGTAGCTAACCTTTACTTCAAAATTTTTTCGGATGAAGGAAGCAAGCTCCGGCAACCCTGACGCGGGGAGGGACACCACTACCAAATTAATACTACGACGGGCTAACTCAATGGCGAATGACTTGCCCAGACCCTCGCTGGCGCCTGTTACTATGGCGGTTAATTGTGGCATAGTTCTGATATGGTTGAAGAAGATTCCTGATGTGTTTGTTGAACGCTGGCCTGCAAATGATCAACAGTTTTGCGCAAGCCATCGGCAAATGGGGTGATTGTGTAGTTTAACTGGTTAACGGCCTTATTACTACTATACTTTTGATCAAAATGTAGTCGCTGTGCAAACTCGGGCAAAAACACCGGAGGCAAGCCTGTTAGCCGCGTTTTGAGCCATTGCAGCATGCTGTAAAACTCAATGACCTTTAGTGGTACTTTAATCATGCTTTGCTGTATGCCTGTTACCTGCTGTAAGGTTTTAAAAAAATCATTGAAGCTAATGTCATGCCCTCCTAAAATGTAACGTTCGCCGGTGAGGCCTTTGTTCATGGCAGCTATATGTCCGGCAACTACATCATCTAAAAAGGCATAGTTGGCTACCTGTTCGCCATTGCCGGGTATAAAGCGCCATGTACCTTTTAAATAGCCAAATACCATTTTGGCTACGGTATTACTATCGGTTACAGGCCCTTCACCATAAACCCGCGATGGGTTTACAATAACCACATCCAATCCCTGCCTTACAAAGTTCTGCACTTCCAACTCGGCCAGGTATTTGGTACGCTCATAGGCTATCGGGAAACCGCAGATGCGCGGGTCATTCTCGGTCATGGGATGTTTAATAGTTGGTCCCCATACACCACAGGTTGAAGTATAAACTATTCTGTTTATATCAGTCTGCTTTGCAGCTTCCAGCACATTACGAGTGCCAATAACATTGGTTTCGTGGTATGCATCAGGGTTGCGGCACCACATTTTGGCCAAAGCTGCCATGTGATAAACCTGCGAGCAGCCAGCCATGACCCTTTTAAGGCCTTGGGGGTAAAGGATATTACCCAGCACAGGCTCAATGTTTTGATGTTTAATTAAGTATGGATGATTGGTATCGCGGCATAAGGCTTTTACCTCATAGCCTGCTGTGGCCAACGACAACGTAAGCCGCCTGCCAATAAAACCTGTTGCACCGGTAACTAATACTTTCATACCCGTTATACAACCGGCTTTTCAATTACCCCTATGCCTTATGTTATTTTTTTAATTGAAAAATGTAACCTTCAGGTTTGCAAACGATCCATCGGATCCATTACCCACCCAGAGCCCGAGTTTTCCGCTTTGCCGATTATTGAGCTGCTTAACGCTTAAACATGGTGATGTTTGATTATTGACAAATACCAATACCTGCGGATACCTAATCTCTATACGCACATGAAACCATGCATCAGGGTTCGGGGGCGAGCTGATCCTTTTTTCATATTGGGCATTAAATTTTTCTCTCAGTACATTCCACGGGTACAACGGATGCGATACGTACTGCACCATGTGGATCTGCTGAACAGAATCAACAGCGTGAAAATTAAACGGGCGGAAATACACGGCGTCCAGCGTTTTTTCATCAACACCATGAAAAGCTACACCTAAAAAACTTTCCTGAGGCACGTTTTTTCCGCGAACGTCAAGCTCAATAATGCCATTTGTAAAATTAAGATCGTTGATCCAGGCTACACCATCATTATATTTTGCCGATAATTTGAGACCCTTTTGGCCTTGATCATTCAACGGTGATGCCTCGCGATTATACACACTAAGCCGATGTTCTGTAACTAAGCGGTCCAGGTCATAGCTAACTGCGCGCTGTTGCGCAAAGGCACTAACGGATATAAATAATAGCATTAGGGTAGCACAGGCCTGTGTTTTTGTTTTTTTCATGGCGATGGTTTATAAGAGAAAAGGGATCGATCTAAGGTACAGACGTTTGCTGTGATATAACGTTACAGAAATTGATGTTAATTTTTTTGTTTCTGTATAATGCCTTACTGTAAATTGCCTATAGTTTTATATCATAAAATAATTATTTTTGAACAAACAGCTATCAATTATAAACCTTACTATATGAATGTGTACCAGGACCCCTATATGAATTTTGCCGATATGGGCCCCGAAGAAATGGGGTTTCTGCAGCAAGCCACCAGGGAGCTTAGCGATGAACAGAAAAATTATTTCTACAGGGTTTACAGCAGCAAACGGAAAAATACCAATGAGATACTGATTTTTACCTTGCTGGGTTTTGTTGGGTTTGCCGGTATACAACGCTTTTTTCTGGGGCAGATAGGCATGGGTGTCCTATACTTTTTTACCGGAGGCCTTTGTTTGGTTGGAACTATTGTTGATCTCGTGAAAAATAAATCGCTCACTTTGGAGTATAATAAGAATATGGCTTATGAAAGCCATCGCATGGCGGCAATGAGCCAACCCAATAGTTGATATCCAGCCTAATGCTTTATACTCATATTTATTCATGAAATTAGCTGTACTTACTGCATACCTTGAAAGCCTGGCACCACTCGTGTACCAGGAAGATTACGATAACTCGGGCCTTATTGTTGGTAATCCTGAACAGGAAGTTAGCCAGGCGCTGCTATCGTTAGATTGTACAGAAGCGGTAGTTGATGAAGCCATTGCCAGCGGCTGTCAGGTTATTATATCGCATCATCCCATAGTTTTTAAAGGATTAAAAAGATTTAACGGCAAAACCTATGTGGAAAGGGTAGTGGAGAAAGCCATTCGTAACCATATAGCTATTTACGCCATACATACCAACCTGGATAATATTATGGGAGGTGTTAACCAGCGCATTTGCGATACGCTCGGTTTAAAAAACACCCGCATATTGGCGCCTAAGCATAATCTGTTGAAAAAACTGGTAACCTTTGTGCCGCAAAGCCATGCAAATGAAGTTCGCGATGCTTTGTTTGCTGCTGGTGCAGGCAATATTGGCAACTACAGCGAAACCAGTTTTAATACTGATGGCACCGGCACATTTAAAGGTAACGAGGCTACTATCCCCCATGTTGGCGAACCAGGCAAACGCCATCACGAAAACGAGGTACGCATGGAAACCGTTTATCCGGCCAACTTAGAGAGTAAGATAATCATGGCACTGATATTGGCACATCCTTATGAGGAAGTGGCTTATGATCTTTTTAATTTAACCAATCAGTATCAGCAGGTAGGCTCGGGAATGATAGGGGAGCTGGAACTGCCTCAAAACGAAGAATCGTTTTTGTTTCAGCTGAAGGATAAGATGCGCACGCATGTGATCAGGCATACGGCATTAACCCGCAAGCCTGTTAAAAAAGTAGCCGTTTGCGGTGGTGCAGGTGGCTTTTTATTAAAGCATGCCATTGCGGCAGGTGCCGACTTTTTTGTCACTGCCGACTACAAGTATCATGAGTTTTTTGATGCCGAAGGAAAAATAGTGATAGCAGATATCGGACACTTTGAAAGTGAACAATTTACAGCGCAATTATTGTATGAAATAATACGGAAAAAATTTCCTAACTTTGCCGTCCGTTTAACAGAGGTAAATACAAACCCAGTCAAATATTTTATTTAATGGAACAAACCGTAGAACAGAAGCTTAAAGCTTTATACGAACTACAAACTATCCACACCAAAATTGATAGAATTCGCCAAGTAAGAGGAGAACTACCAATGGAGGTAGCCGATCTGGAAGATGATGTTGCAGGTCTTGAAACCCGCATCCAAAAGATCAAAGCCGAGCTGGATGATGTAGAGGATGAAATAGTAACCCGCAAAAACCTGATCAAAGAAGCTCAGGCTAATATCAAAAAATACGAAGGTCAGCTTAATGAAGTTAAGAACAACCGCGAGTATGATGCCATATCGAAAGAAGTTGAGATACAGGGATTAGATATACAGGTAAGCGAGAAAAAAATACGTGAGTATGGTTTCGAGATCACTTCAAAAACCCAGATCTACGAAAAAGCCCTTGCCGATCTTGAAGCACGCAAGAGTGATCTTGATGCCAAAAAAGATGAGTTAGGTACTATTACTGCCGAAACTGAAAAAGAAGAGAACGAACTTACCTCACAGGCTGAAAAAGCAACTGGAAACATTGAAGAGCGTTTATTAACTGCTTACAACCGTTTGCGTCAAAATGCTAAGAATGGTTTAGCTGTAGTTACTATTCAGCGCGACTCTTGTTCAGGATGTTTTAACCAGATTCCACCTCAGCGTCAGTCTGATATCCGTCAACGTAAAAAGATCATCGTTTGCGAGCACTGCGGACGTATTCTGGTTGATGAGCAAATGGCTCTGGAAGCAGAAGAAGCATAAGCATTAGCTTAAAATATATGAAAGGCGCCCACAAGGCGCCTTTTTTTGTTTGCGATAAAATGTATTTAAGAACGCTTATAATTGATGATATTTACAATGGGATTTTTAACCCATGAGTATGATGGTGGCAGTATTTAAAAAGATTCTTCTCAGAGATCTGGGAAAACTTAAAACTGAGATTGAGCTTTATCGCGATGAGCAAAGGATATGGCATGCTGAAAAGCAGATCACTAACAGCGCCGGTACCTTATGCGTGCATTTAATAGGCAGTTTTAATCATTTTATTGGTGCGCAACTGGGTAATACAGGTTATGTACGGAAGCGTGAGCTTGAATTTTTACCTGATAGTGTACCAAGAGCCGAATTGTTGAAGCGTCTTGATGATACCATACAGGTTGTAGCCCAAACATTTGATAGTTTGCCTGAATCAAAACTTGAAGAAGAATATCCACAGCCTCTTTTTGATGAAAAAGTTACCACAGGTCATTTATTAACACATGTGGTGAGCCATCTGAATTATCACCTGGGGCAGGTTAACTACCACAGGCGACTGTTGGATAATTAAAGTGATACGGCAAAGAATTAGCTATCTTATACTGGTATTTATCACCATAGTTGCCGGTTTATTATCCCGGCACTTTGACTTTATACCATTGTTTATAGGTGATATTCTTTGGTCGCTCATGATTTACTTTATTGTGCGGTTTTTCTTTATCAAAAGGCCGGTAAAATTTATGATATTATCCGGTTTGTTGTTTTGTTATGCCATAGAGTTTAGTCAGCTTTATCAGGCGCCATGGATAAACAACCTAAGGCATACGCTTTTTGGGCGCCTGGTTTTGGGTACCGGCTTTTTATGGAGCGACCTTCTTTGCTATACCGTTGGTGTGTGGATTGGCGTAGGGATAGACACATGCCTAAAAATGACTGATGCTAATAGAAAGCCATCATCGAAATCAGTGTAATCACATTTAAATCAACGGTCAAAACATACTCGTTTGTTTCCCTTTCCGCGGCACAAATAAACTATAGTCGTATTCCGGCATCACCCGGCCAGCCATAAAACGGTTACAGGCCATCCGAAACATTTGGTGAATAGATTCGGCCACTTTTCCCTCGCCGCTCATGCGGCGGCCGAAATCACTGTCGTTCAATTTCCCATCGTGGCATTCCCTGATCATGTTCAAAACCTTTTCAGCTCTGTCTGGAAAAGCTTTATATATCCAGTCGCTGAATATTTCAGCAATGCTGCCATTCAGACGCACTATGGTGAAACCGGCAGCTAAAGCGCCCCTGTCTGCCGCGGCCTTGATAATGTTGGGCACTTCATTACTGTTAAGCCCGGGAATAATAGGAGCAGCCATCACCCTGACAGGTATACCTTTTTCGGCCAATTTTTGGATCACAGCCAGGCGGCCAGTTGCAGTTACTGTACGGGGCTCCAATTTTTGGCGTAACTGTTCATTTAATGAGGTGATGGATACGTTTACATGAACCAGGTTCATGGAGGCCAGTTCAGTTAATATATCCAGATCGCGCAGCACGAGGTTGTTTTTGGTGATGATGCTGACCGGGTTTTTATAATGTAGAAACATTTCCAGCAATCTTCGGGTTATCTCCAATCGCCTTTCCACAGGCTGATAGCAATCTGTATTTCCCGAGAGCATAATGCACACAGGTTTATAGTTTTTTTTGTTAAAATATTGTTCAAGTAGTTCAGGAGCATTTCGCTTGATGATGATCTTGCGCTCAAAATCAAGCCCGGCGCTGAAGCCGTAATATTCGTGGCTATTACGGGCATAGCAGTAGATACAGCCATGCTCACAACCCTGGTAAGGATTAATGGAGTACATGTGACTCAGATCAGGACTGTGCGATTCGCTAACAATTTTCTTTGGCGTTTCCTCAAAAAGCTGAGTGGCAGTATTTTCCAGCAGCGGCTCGTCCAGGCCCTCAATGTGTTCGGATACGTACTTGTTTTTTAAAAATTTGTTATGGATGTTTACCTGCGCTCCCCGGCCTTTAAAAAAGTCGGGATTATCTTCATGTGCCATTTCACAAATTTGCTAATAAAATTAGCAAATTACAAATCGATCAGTTTGTTTTTTATGCTGTATAATACCAGGCCAACGCGGCTTTTAATACCCAGTTTATCAAAAAGCTGGTCGCGGTAGCTATCCACGGTACGCACGCTAATACACATGGTATCGGCAATTTCTTTGTAGGTAAGTTCGGTACCAGTGAGACGTAAAAATTCAATCTCGCGTGGGTTTAGCTTTACCTGCGAGGTTTTATCACTATTAAAATTGTTTAGCAGATGCTTGGTAACAAAATCGGGGTAATATAAGTCACCATCGGAAACTTTGAGCAGGGCGGTTTCAAATTCATGTGGTTCAGAATCTTTAAGTAAATAACCCTTTACACCCATTCTGACCATGGTAAGTACCTTTTCGGCATCCTCAAACATGGATAATATGATAACGCGGATAGAGGGCTGATGTTTTTTAAGCCATTGCGCTGTTGATATGCCATCCATAACCGGCATATTAATATCAAGCAGTACGATGTTTGGGACAAGACCGGTACTTATTTTATCAACTAACTCTTTACCGTTGGAAGCCTCAAACAGGATATTATAGCGGTTGAGGCTCACTATTAATGATGCTATTCCACTTCTGAAAAGGCGGTGATCATCAACCAGGGCTATTTGAATGGGTTCCGTTAGCATAAGTTTGTAATTCGAGAGGATTGAGGGATAGCTTAATACTGCAGCCGTTACCCGGCGAGCTGTTTATAGCTGTTTCGGCACCAATTAATGATGCCCTGTTTGTAATGTTTCGTAAGCCTGATCCGCTTTTATCTTTCAGTGATCGGGGGTCGAAACCGATACCATCATCTTCGACGGTCAAATTAAACATTTGTGCTTTATAATACAAGCTGATTTTAAAGTTTGCCGCCTGCGCGTATTTTAAGGCGTTATTTAAAGCCTCCTGAAATATCCTGAATAAAACCAGTTCGCGCTGTTCGCCAAGGGCAAACACATCACCAGCAATTTGGAGAGTTATGTTTATGATCCCGCTTCTGTTAATGCGTTCGGCCTCCATTTCCAGCGTTTTCACCAGGCCAATGGCGCTAATATGCTCAAAGCTGATGCTTTTTGAAAGGTTGCGCAGATCACTGATAGATTGCGCAATCAGCTCCCGGTTATCGTTGATCTTTGCTTGTCCGCTGCTGTCCAGGGTTTTTCCTAATACACCCAGGTTAAGTTTTACAAATGATAAAACCTGGGTTATATTGTCATGAAGCTCACGGCTTACAGTATTAAGTGTTTCCTCCTGAATTTCCATACGGGTTTTAAGCAGCTCCTGTTGAAAAGATGATTTAAGCTGTTCCTTTTCAAACAGGTTTTTGTTTTGTTTTCGCTGATAAATCAACAAAAAGCTCACAATAAATACGCCAAGCAACATTAACATAGCTGTGCCTGCAATCAAAATCAGGATAACTTCTTCGTCCTTGAAAAGCATAAAAATGAGACAGCTAAAAGTGAATATATGAATACGCAGCCTATGTCTGTAATTACCCTTGCCAAAATATAAAAGTGATAATTATTTTTATAAAGCATGTAGCTAAAAACAGCGTAGTAAAAAAAGTTGGCTAACGAATAAAATAACAAACCTATGGTTGCATAAAACGGGGGGTAGCTTAACAGGTCAAGATACTCATCGGTGTTATTTATCAAATTGCGGTAATAAATACATACCAAAGTTGCCTGTATAGTATTTTGTACCACAATGCCGATAGTACCTAAATTCCAGAAGCCCTGTATAAAAAACATGTCAACCAGGGTTATAGCAATACCGGCTGCAACCGCCCAGTAAACCTTTTTGCGGTATGATGGCCTTTTATCTAACGAAGCCATGAACCAGCCGTAAACAGTTAGCTCAACAATACCCTCCAGGTTATTGCACCAGGCGTTTGAGTGGTTCCACATGAGCCAGTTAAAAATGTTGGCAAATTCGTAAATAACGATGAACAGGAGGAAAGGGAGAAACAGTTTAAAATTTTGATCGAGCTTTCTATAGGAATATAAGCAGCTTATTAAAGCGAGTATCTCAAAAAAGAAGTACAGATAATCTAACATGAGCCGGCGTATAGCGATCCTTATAAAACAAAAAGCTAAAATAGAAATATCCTTTTAGCTTTTTGTTAAGTAATCTATTGGCATTAGCCCTGGCTTACGAGCAAAACGGTGGACAAGCTTTGCCCTTGTTATAAGGCTCCATGCCACGATCGCCATCATCCAATGTACCATCACTGGCTATAACATCTGTGTGGTCATCGCCGCTGCTAACTGTGCCCATCAAAATAGCTGTGGTTTGGTTTGGGTAGTGTGGTTCGGTATCATCGTAAGCTGCCAGATAGATCCTTACACCGCTTGCATTTTCAGGTAAATTATTGATAAAGCTTTTAAAATGATCAAGTGGTATCCAGATAGACTCAGTATCATTAATATTGTGTGTTTTATCAATTAGCTTTTTCCTTGTTTCTTGGTAGTTGTCTACCATTTTTTTAGCAATGTCTAAATCAATTTGTTCCATAACGTTGGTTTTTTTGCGGCAATCTACTAAATACGTAGTTAAATAACGTACAAATTTTCAGACTGAATAGAATATCTAAACAAAAGTTAAGTATCTGAACTATTGTTTATTATAAGAGATGTGATTTAATATTGGGTTAACTTTTTGTAGCTCAATCGTTGTTACTATCATCCAACAGAAACACAAAAAGCTCCTTAGGGCCATGAGCGCCAAGTACAAGTGTTTTCTCAATATCAGCGGTTCGGCTTGGTCCGGTAACGTTGCTTATCATCGATGGCAAGTTTGAGCCATACTTGTTTTTGAGGAGTTTAAAACCATCTTTAAGGTCAAGCACCATTTGTGAGGTGTAGGCCAACACAATATGTACAGGGGGATATATACTGAGGCGACGGCCAGCCATGTTGCCATTTGAAAGCAAGATGCTGCCATTGCGGGCAATGAGGGCCTCACAGAAAGTGAAGCCTACATCGGCTTGTTCAAAATCTTTATCAGTTTCGTAAAAAGGATATTCAAAACGGGTAAGTACTTCCTGCAGGCTAGGTTCCCAACAATATATCTTGCGCCAGTTTCGCTCTTCGGCAAGGGTAAGCAGGGTTTCAATGAATTGTATCTCATCTTCGCAAAAAATAAACTGGCCGTTCACGGCCGTGAATTGTTCGGCAAAAATTACTTCGGGAATTTCATCGGCTGGTGCGTAATGCGGCAGATCTTCCAGTTGGGGGTATGGGTTGTCCCTTTTTTCCAGAAGAGCCTTACGTATCTTTTTGAGCAGTTTTTCTTTTGATGTAGTGATATCCCTCATAGTTAAAAAAATAAAGCCACCAGCTTTGGCTGATGGCTTTGTTTAGTATGTTTTATTTTACTTGCTCTCAGTTCCGCTGGCGTCCTTTTCTTCCGGATTACGGTTAAAGGTACCTGAATGATCGCTTACACCCTCATGAATCAGGTTTTGAGCCACCGGCTCCTGGTTTGATTCTTCAGTGCCGTTCACAAACTCATCATAAGTGGTACGGTGATCAAACGGACGTTTGCCCAGGATCTCTTCCAGGTCTGACTGGAACAGGATCTCTTTTTCCAATAACTTGTTGGCCAGTTTTTCCAGTCCTTCGCGTTTATCGGTAAGCAGTTGTTTGGTACGTTCGTAAACTTCGGCTATCTGGTTGCGTACTTCGTCATCAATCAATTCAGATGTTTTTTCTGAATATGGTTTGTTAAACTGGTACTCGCCCTGGGTGTCGTTAAATGATACGTTACCAACTTTGGTGTTCATACCATAAATAGTTACCATGGCATAAGCCAGCTTGGTAATACGCTCCAGGTCATTTTGTGCACCGGTAGATATTTTACCGAAAGTAAGATCTTCGGCAACACGGCCACCTAGTGTCATACACATACCATCAAGCAGCTGCTCTGTGGTGTACAGGAATTGCTCTTTTGGCAGGTATTGGGCATAACCCAGCGCGGCAACACCACGCGGAACTATGGATACCTTTACCAATGGATCGGCATGTTCCAGGAACCAGCCCGCAATAGCGTGACCAGCTTCGTGGTAAGCCACAATACGTTTTTCTTCTGGAGATATGATCTTGTTTTTCTTTTCCAAACCGCCAATCACACGGTCAATAGCATCCTGAAAATCCTGCATATCAACAGCCTCTTTGTTTTTACGGGCAGCAATCAAAGCAGCTTCGTTACAAACATTGGCTATTTCAGCACCGGCAAAACCTGGTGTTTGGGCTGATAATTTTTTAGCATCGACACCATCTGCCAGTTTAACCGGTTTCAAGTGTACTTTAAATATTTGCTCACGACCAACCAAGTCAGGTTTATCGATAGATACCTGCCTGTCAAAACGGCCCGGGCGCAGCAGCGCAGAGTCAAGCACGTCAGGACGGTTGGTGGCTGCCAGAATGATAATACCCGAGTCGGTTCCGAAACCATCCATTTCAACCAGTAACTGGTTCAGTGTGTTTTCGCGCTCGTCATTACCGCCTACAATATTGTTTTTACCACGGGCACGGCCAATAGCATCAATCTCGTCAATAAATATGATACAAGGGGCCTTGTCTTTAGCCTGGCGGAACAGATCACGAACTCGTGACGCGCCGACGCCCACAAACATCTCCACAAAGTCAGAACCTGACAGAGAGAAGAATGGCACCTGCGCTTCACCGGCAACAGCTTTGGCCAATAAGGTTTTACCTGTACCCGGCGAACCTACCAACAATGCGCCTTTAGGTATTTTACCACCCAGGTTAGTATATTTTTTAGGATTTTTTAGGAAATCAACAATTTCCATTACTTCTTGCTTTGCTTCTTCCAAACCGGCCACATCGTTAAACGTTACCGATACCTGGGCCTCTTTATCAAACAAAGTAGCTTTTGATTTGCCGATATTGAATATCTGGCCACCCGGGCCACCGCCAGAGCCACCGCTCATGCGGCGCATGATAAATATCCATACACCTGCAAAGAGGATCACCATGATAACACCCTGAACCAGCCAGTTTGATAAAAAGCTTTCGTGGCCTTGCTCATACTGGATAGGAACCTTTTGATCTTCGGGCATATCCTTTTCAGCATTCAGTACTGATTGCTTTAGGCTTTCGTATGATGCATCGGTAAAAGTATACTGAGGGCCATTGTTGGCCGCGTTGAATAAGCGCTGTTCTTTACCGGCATTGGCATACTGAGGTTTTTTCAAACTCTCTTTTTTAATGTAAACCTCGGCAACAACCAGATCGCCGCTTTTGTAGGCTACCAGCTTATCAACATCATTTTGCTTAAGCATTGCCTCAAAATCCTGGAAGTTGATGTTTTTGCCTGAGCCGCCGCTTAACAGTGTGGGTACCAGCAAAAATGCTAAAATAACAATGCCATAAAGCCACATAATGTTAAACTTAGGTGGTTTTGGTGGTGTTTTTTTATTAAGCATCTTTCTGATAGGTTTCGGACTTTCTGATTTATTATCTTTATCTTTCATTTCTTTGTTAGGAGCTCAAACTTACAATCTATAATTTAAAAATTTTGCAAAGGGTTAGTACCATGACTCGCCCTGAAGGGTTTTTGTGACGAATGTTTAAGCACTTTTATAAGATTTAATTTCGGCATCGCCCCACAAATCCTCCACGCCGTAAAATTCACGTTTGTCGGTTCTGAAAACGTGGATCACAACATCCACATAATCAAGCAGTATCCACTCTCCGTATTCAAGTCCTTCTTTTCGCCAGGGCTCCTGCTGTGTTGCTTTGAAAATTTCATCTTCAATACTATTAGCTATCGCTTTTACCTGGGTAGATGAATCGGCATGACAGATCACAAAATAATCTGACACGGAACTGAATATGTTACGAAGGTCTAACCTTACAATATCGTTCCCCTTTTTTTCCTGTATGCCATGTATGGCAAGTTCAGAAATATAGGTTGATTGATTTAACACTTTGTTTTTTACCATCAAAAAGAATTAGTTTTGAACGTTTTTGAGTTAAAAATTATTATACTTTGCAAAATAACATATTTTCGGGATTATTTGTTGGTCAAAATTTAGTAACAATTAAAGAAGTTGATTCAACAAACACTTTCCTCAAAACATTACTGTCAAATTCCAAGCCATTGCCTGAAGGTACGGTCATTATGGCAGAAAGCCAATATGCCGGCCGCGGTCAGCAACAAAATAAATGGCATAGTGAACCCGGAAAAAACCTAACATTCAGTATTTTGCTGAACCCCTTGTTTTTGGCCGTAGCCAACCAGTTTGATCTGAACCGGGTAGTGAGCCTTGGTGTTCACGATGCGCTGAGGCCTTACCTGGGTGATAAATTGAAAATAAAATGGCCCAATGATATTTATTATGACGACCGTAAGCTTGGCGGCATATTGATAGAAACCCACTTGCAGGGAAATCAGATAAAAAATGCAATAATTGGCATAGGACTTAACATAAATCAGGATAATTTTGATCCCGACGCCGGGATCGCCATCTCTGTGAAGCAAATCTTACACAGGGATTATGATTTAAAAACAATATTATCTGAAATTTGCAGTCATATTGAAGCTTATTACCTTAATTTAAAGGCCGGTAAGCTTTTATTTGTTAGAGATACTTACCTGGCGAGGTTATATTGGCTAAATCAGGTAAAACGTTTCAGGTCAAATGATGTAGTTTTTGAAGGCATCATCAGAAATGTGAAGGATGAAGGGTTGCTGGTTGTTGAAAGCAGCCAGGGGCTGCAGGAGTTTAATTTAAAACAAATTGAATTTTTAAATAAATAATTAAATGAAGAGAGTACTGTTGGTTATTGTTGCGCTGGTACTAAGCGCAGGGGCCTATGCCCAGATCGAGACGCCCGTAAGATGGTCATACGCGGCAAAAAAATTGAATGATAAAGAAGCCGTTGTGCTTTTAAAAGCTACCATTCAACCCGGCTGGCATATATACTCGCTTAATGTTAAAGATGGCGGCCCTATAAAAACCTCATTTGAGTTTACTCCTTCAAAATTATACGCACCGGTTGGCAAAACCACTGAACCGGCTCCTATCACCAAATTTGAGAAAGCATTTAACATGAATGTTAGCTACTTTGAAAAAGAGGTGGTTTTTCAACAAAAAATAAGTATCAAAGCAGCAGGCAAGGTTGATAAGGTAACAGGTAAACTTACCTACATGACCTGTAACGACAAAAAATGCCTTCCGCCGGAAGATGTTGATTTTACTATTCCTTTAGGCAAATAATTACCCTTAAGGATTTAGCAAATGAAATTATTAAATAGGTTCCCCTGCCTGCGTGTATTGCTTGTTTTAATAGCGGCAATAGCAATTTTTTGCACCACCGGAACTACAACCGCTTTGGCAGCGCAAAAAAACAACGTTGATACCGTATCAACAAGTGATGTTCAATTTACTGATATACCAACCGCTGCTGATAGCATAGCTATACGAAAAAAGGCTGCCGATTCTGCAGCTAAAACTGTAGCTGCTAAACCGGCGGTAAGTCAGAGCGCTCCAACATCTGAAAAGCCTAAAACCCTTTGGCAGATATTTATATTTGGCCTGCTGGGTGGCTTTACCGCGGTTATACTGCCTTGTATATACCCATTGTTGCCATTAACAGTAAGCTTTTTTACCAAAAAGAGCGGCAGCCGCCGCAAAGCCATAGGGCAGTCGCTTATATATGGTGCATCTATTATTGTTATTTATGTAACCCTGGGTTTGCTGATATCAATAATTTTTGGATCAGATGCGCTTAACCAACTTGCAACAAACGGCATATTCAATATATTTTTCTTTTTACTGCTTATTGTTTTTGGTATATCGTTCCTGGGTGCATTTGAAATTACTTTACCCAGTTCATTAGCAAATAAACTGGATGAAAATGCTGATAAAGGGGGCCTTGCAGGCATATTCTTCATGGCATCAACCCTGGTAGTGGTATCGTTTTCATGTACAGGCCCAATTATTGGTACACTATTAGTAGATGCAGCTTCAAAAGGAGATAGGCTTGGCCCTGCGATAGGTATGTTTGGCTTTTCGCTGGCATTGGCATTGCCATTTACGCTTTTCGCGCTGTTCCCTTCGGCATTAAAAAGTTTGCCAAAATCTGGCGGCTGGTTAAACAGCGTTAAGGTGGTTTTAGGGTTTTTAGAACTGGCTTTCGCTTTAAAATTTTTATCAAATGTTGACCTGGCCTATCATTGGAACTGGTTTGACAGAGAAATATTTTTATCACTCTGGATAGCCATTGGGTTAATGGTTGGTTTATACCTGATTGGTAAAATCAAGTTTTCGCATGATAGTGATGTACCTTACCTCAGCATACCCCGAATATTTTTGGCTATCATAACCTTCGCGTTTGTGATATACATGATACCGGGCTTATGGGGTGCTCCATTAAAATCTATTAGCGCGTTTTTACCGCCAGAGGCAACACAGGATTTTAATTTATCAAGTGTGCCGGATGGTGGCGGATCTTCATCTGCACCGGCATCAGCTGCCGCTGCAATATCATCAAGTATTGGCGAGAAGAAATACGCGGCTAACTACACCCGTATAAAAACCCGGGGGCTTGATTCCTGGTATGATTATGACCAGGCCCTGCAGGTATCAAAAGCCACGCACAAACCTATACTGATTGATTTTACAGGGTTTAACTGCGTTAACTGCCGTAAAATGGAAGCCAATGTTTGGTCGGATCCGCAAGTGTTCAGCAGGCTAAAGAATGATTTTATTTTGCTGCAGCTTGTAGTAGATGATAAGGCGGCTCTGCCATTGCAGGAGCAGTTTGTATCAGATTACAGCGGTAAAAAAATAACCACATTGGGCGGTAAATGGAGCGATCTGGAAGCCAAAAGGTTTAACTCAAACTCGCAGCCGCTATATGTAATGCTTGACAGCGATGGCAATTTATTGAAAGATGCCAGCGGTAAGGAAATCCCTACATCACCGGCAAACTATGATATTTCAAGTTATCTGCAATATTTAGACAGCGGCATATCGGCTTTTAAAAAGTAGTCCCTGTGTAAAAAAATAAAATGTAAATTCGCGGCAAGTTTTAAAGCTTAGCCGCGTTTTTATTTGGTGATAGTTTTGAAACACACTGAACTAATTATTTAAATTTTTTAAGGTAGGGTTCCTAATTGCCCGTATCAGTATAAAAAATGACGCAGATTAAAAAAATCGGATTATTTACCTCAGGTGGCGATGCGCCGGGAATGAATGCTGCCATAAGGGCGGTAGTACGTACGGCTATATACTATAATATTGAAGTTGTTGGCATTCGCCGTGGTTATGACGGCATGACCAAAGGCGATTTTATACCCATGAACCGTAAATCGGTTTCCAATATTATTCAACGCGGAGGTACCATTTTAAAAACTGCGCGCTGCGACAACTTCAGAACTCCTGAAGGACGCAAACAAGCTTATGACCAATTACAAAAACACGAAATAGATGCTCTGATAGCTATTGGTGGTGATGGTACTTTCACCGGCGCAAAAGTATTTGGTAGCGAGTATGAAATACCAGTAATTGGTTTGCCAGGTACTATTGATAACGATTTGCTGGGTACCGATTTTACCATTGGTTATGACACTGCTATAAATACAGTTGTTGAAGCTGTAGATAAGATCAGGGATACAGCCGAATCACATGACCGCTTATTTATTGTTGAAGTAATGGGCCGCGACTCGGGCCTTATAGCCTTACGTACAGGTATTGCAACGGGTGCCGAAGCTATATTGATACCTGAAAGCAAAGGCGGCATGGAAGGTTTATTTAACCGCCTTGAACATGGCCGCAAAGATAAAACTTCAAGAATTGTAATTGTTGCCGAAGGTGAAGAAGCCGGTGGCGCATTTGAAGTTGGTCGTTTAGTTCAGGAGAAGTTCCCTCATTACGATACCCGTATCTCTATACTTGGTCACATTCAGCGTGGTGGCGCGCCAAGCTGTATGGACAGGGTGCTGGCAAGCAGGGTAGGAGCTGCAGCTGTTGAGGCTTTAAGAGATGGCCATCGTAACGAAATGATAGGCATTATCCACAATGAAATTGCCTATACACCGTTTGAGCACGCCATTAAACACCATGTGGAGATAAACCCTAACCTGCTAAAGCTGGTTGAGGTATTGTCAATGTAATTATCGCGGTCAGGAATTGTTTCCGGTAAAGGCGTTATCAACAATAGTGCGTATTACCTCGTCAATTTCGGTGCTTACGATTTGCAGGTAGTCCATAATCTGTTTATTCTCCGGATTGTGAAGGTTTTCCTTATCCATAATATTGATAAGCCCGAGCATACTGGCTACAGGCCTCCGGAGTTCATGCGAGCTTAACGAGGCCATATCATTGATGCGTTTGTTTTGCTGAAGCAGTTGCCGCTCGGTTTTAAGCCGATTGGTAACATCCTGCCCAATACCCTGTATTTCGCAAACGGTGCCATACTTGTTAACCACCGAAATAAATTCCCATTCGGTATCATGCAAATTGCCATATATATCCGGCTTTTTATGCAGCAGCGAAATAATTTTGCCGGGGTTGTTGATGCATTTGATAAAGGCATCCTCGCAAAGATGAACCTCTTCGGGCACGGTAGTTACCGAGAAATGTTTTCCCAATAAGTCCTCCGGTTTGTAGCCAAAGATCTTGGTATATTGCCCGTTAATAAAGCTATAGTTGCCGTTTACATCTATCCTTATCAGGAAGCTGGTTTTTGAATCAATCAGCAAATTTAAAAACTGCTTGCCAAATCCCGAATCATCAGAAACGTTTGCCGGTTGATTGAAGGTCTCTGCTGCTGTGGTCTTATTATTGGCAGGTACTTCATCAGTAATAATACTTAGCATAACAGAATGGCCCGTTGCAGCATCAATATAAAACCTTTTTTTATCGAGTATTTTTTTAGTTGTTTGCTGTGGAGTATTAATCGTGTAAGTTAGTTCAAGAGGTTGGTTTATGTAAAGATTTTTTAGAGCCTCCTTTACCTCTGCAAGTTCATTTGGTTTAATGAGGGTTTCCCAAAGGTTATTATCATGATACAGTTGTTGAGGGCTTAGGCCTAAAATGGTGTAAACTTCCGGGCTTATAAAAAGATACCTTTGCTCCGTAAGGTCATAAGCAAGCACACAATCATTCAGCACGGCGGATGTATGGTTAAACATACTTTTAAAAGAAAGGAATAAAGCAATCTATTAAATGTAGATGATTTATTCTAAATATAATAGTATTTAATGTAATAATTTAGCTGCTACTTCATCCCAGGTGTTTACGCGTTCAAAATCCGTAATAAGCATGTTGTGAGGCGAGGTAAACAGCAGCTTTCGGCCTTTGAAGGTTACAAAGTTTTTTATACGGTCGTCAATTATAATATCGGCATCCAATATCTTATGTCCGCAAAAGATAATGTTGGTCCAGGAAATGAATGGAAAGTGTTCATTAAGCCATTCCAGCTTATCCTCCAGTGAGTTTTTAAATTCCATAGCGGCCGATGCTACATATACATCATACTTTTCTGTTAAGGCTTTGATTACTTCCTGACTTCCAGGCATTACAGGCAGATCTCTGAAAAAACCTTTTTCATTAATGTATTGCCTTAGAGTAGCGCTTAGGTGGGGCGGCAATATTTCATTGAACTCTTTACCGCGCATATCGCCCAGTGATATTTTGGTTTGATGCCTGATTTCGTACAGGTCAATAAATTTGGCAATGGTATCGGCCATTACTTCATCCATATCAATGGCTACGCGTAATTTTCTGTTGATGCTCATGCGGTTGAAATTGCGATTTTTTCTGATCAAAGCCAATACGTTAGTGCTTAATAAATAATTAATTACAAGTGTTTTAGTTTATTACAAATAATTTATACCTTTGCATCCCCGCAGAAAGAACTCCGGGGACATGTTGAATACATAAAATTTAAAAATGGCAACTAAAATCAGACTGCAAAGACACGGTAAAAAAGGTAAACCTTTTTACTACATCGTAGTAGCAGATGCCCGCGCTCCACGCGACGGTCGTTTCATTGAGCGTTTAGGTTCATACAACCCAAACACCAACCCTGCAACTATCGACATTAACTTCGAAAAAACTTTAGAGTGGGTTAACACAGGTGCCCAGCCAACTGACACTTGTCGTGCTATCCTTTCATACAAAGGTGTATTGTACAAAAAACACTTAGAAGGTGGTGTTAAAAAAGGAGCTTTAACTGAAGAACAAGCAGCAGCTAAATTTGCTGAGTGGACTGAACAAAAAGACGGTAAAATCTCTGGCAAAAAATCAAGCTTGTTATCAGCAAAAGACGAGGCTCGCAAAGCTGCTTTAGCTGCTGAAGCTAAAAAGAAAGAAGAAAAAGCTGCCGCTATTGCTGCTAAAAATGCACCAGTTGCAGAAGAAGTAGAAGCTCCGGCTGAAGAAGCTGCTGCTGAAACTGATGCTGCTGAAAGCGCAGAATAATTTTATTATCAAAATTTATTTAATGGCGAAGCTCCTACATATAGGTTCTTCGCCATTATTTTTTAATCCCGATTTTTCATGAAAACTGAAGATTGCTTTAGGGTAGGCAGTATATTAAAAACCAAGGGGCTGAAAGGCGAAATGCAGGTATATGTGGATTTCGATAACCTGGAGGCTATTAAGTTCGACGCCGTTTTTATTGACATGGCCGGTAAGCTGATTCCTTATTTTGTTGCATCCATCAAATACCTGCAAAAAAGTAACGCCTATTTATACCTGGAAGATGTGGACACTATTGAAAAAGCCTCTACACTGGTAAAAAGGGATATTTATCTGCCAAACAAGCTAAAGCCAAAGAAGAAAAAAAGCGAATTTACACTGAACGATGTAAAGGGCTTTATTGCCATTGATGAGGCGCATGGCGAATTGGGTGAGATATTGGAAGTTCAGGAATACCCACAGCAGCTGATAGCTACCGTGCAATATCAAAACAAAGAGATCCTGTTTCCGCTAAATGTGGAGATCATTAAAGGGATTGATGTGGAAGCCGGCGAAATTTATATCGACCTGCCCGAAGGCTTGCTTGATGTATATCTGGAAGGATAATTGCCCAGGCAAAGGATTTTTTTAATGATTGTATTTTTAAGAGAAAATAATTAAATTTGTGTGTAAGGTTAATGTGGGGGTGTTGTTTGCCAACATTATTCTTATTTCTCCGTTAATAAATCATCATCATTACTATTTATATTATGGGAATAATTAAGCTAATAACTCAAAGAATGGGGGATATCTTAAGCTCTTACTTTATTTCCGATATGGACGTTATGAGTGAGGATGCAAAAAAATCTTTGCAAATGACGTTGACAGGAAAAAGTATATTGAAGCTGTAGAGAAATTGAAAAATGATAGTAGTAAAGAAGAAACTATAGTTCTCTCCAATAATGAAAAGATAACATTGGTTTCTTAATTTTCCGTGGAAGGACAATTTACAATAAGTAGCATAATTATTATTGTTTGGCTCATCTTTCCCGGTGTAGTTTTTAAACGTTTTTATTTTCAAGGACAGTTTGCAAAGCAATTTGGAGTTGGGTTGTTTGCTGATAGGCTTATTACGAGTATTTTTTGGGGTATAATTGTACAGATTATAACTTTTTTGTTTTATAGTCGTTCTTTTGGGTTCACTTTTACGGGCATTAAAGGCAAAATAAACACCATATATACCAATATAGCGAGCAACAAAATGCCTGATATTACATATCAGCATTTAACCTATATTCTCGGTTATTTAGCTTGTTTGATTTTTGTTGCGTTTTTTTTAGGTTCTTTTTTTCATTTCCTCATAAGAATTTTAAAAATAGACGTCAAGGTTCCTGTCTTTCGTTTCTCTAATCACTGGAATTACTATTTTCGAGGTGAAATCGTTTCAATGCGGGAGTTTAAATCATTAAATAAGGGAAAATGGCTTTCCACAATGGTTGATGTTGTAATTGAAGATGGTTCTGAAAAAAACAAAATGGTTTCGGGGTTTTTAACTCAACATACCATATCTCAAAAAACAGGGGATTTAGAAACAATCTATTTAACTGGTGCAAAAAGGTATTCCCAGTCCTCAGGTCAATTCAAAGAAGTCCCTGGGGATTGTCTTGTTATTCCTTTTGAAAAAGTTGTAGATTTAAATTTAAGATATACATTTCAGGTCATTGACATCAACTTAAGAAGACGAATACTTTTTCAACGATTAGTGTTGATTATTTTGACATTTGGCTTATTATTTATCTTAATTTTTCCTTGGTATTTAAAAAGGTCAATATTTTATAGGATTTTAGGTATTGTTTTCGGAGGTATTACTTGGTTATTGTTTATAATGATTGCTTCTAATCCATTTCAACCAAATCCACGAATTAAATTAGAACCAAAACATCTTTGGCCTATTTTGATCTTTATGATTGCCTTCTTGATCTTTACAATTTATTTTTTAGGAATAATTCCTTCAATGAATCAGATTAAAAATATTTTTTAAAAGGTATATATTCAATATTAAGGTAATTATGGAAACTAAACCCACCTTTGCGCCGCAATTAGTTATCCCTAATGGTGTAACTGATATTAGTTTTTACATGAATGCCTTTGGCGCTACCGAGCTGCGGCGTTTTAGTAATGATGACGGCACTATCCATGTGTCTGAATTGAGTATAAATGGAGCCCTGTTTCATCTGCATGAACAAACGCAGCGTATAGCGGCTGTTAGCCCGGATAAGCATCATTCAACCACGGTAACCATAGGTCTTTTTGTTGACGATGTACATGCTGTGATTGAACAGGCCATACAAAGCGGAGCTCAATTGCAATCGCCCGTGCAGGATTATGATTACGGCTATCGCCAGGGTGAAATAGTTGACCCTTTTGGGCATCAATGGCTTATTGAAAAAGCTATTTGATAAGAGAAAATAAGTATTCACTTTAACGCAGATTGTCATGGCAAATGAACCCACCTACGGCAATGGTAAAATATGTTATATAGAAATACCGGCGACAGACGTCGCGGTATCCGCCGCATTTTTCCAGAAAGTTTTTGGCTGGCAGATCAGATCGGACAATGCGGGGAATACTTCCTTTGACGATGGCGTGGGCCAGGTAAGCGGTACATGGGTTATAGGCCCCAAGCCGATGATTACTGCTGGTTTTGTAATCTCGATTATGGTTGATGACGCCAATGCCGCAGTCGGGCTTATTAAAGCCAATGGCGGGGTAATAATTAAACCCGTAGACGAGAATGCCTCAGAAATAACCGCTCACTTTACTGACCCCGCGGGTAATTTGTGGGGAATATACCAGCATGGAGGATGATTTTAATGTGCGGATGTGTGAATGTGCAGATGTGCTGATTCTTTGATCTGATCATCTGCAATTTAAAATCTACACATTCGCATATCTGCACATCAATCAATAATCTGCATATTTGCACATGCGTTTTGATATCATCTCTGTTTTGCCCGATCTGCTTACCAGTCCGTTTGCTCATTCTATTTTGCAGCGGGCGCAAAAGAAGGGTATAGCCGAAATATACGTGCATAATCTGCGCGATTACTCTACCAGCAAACAAAAAAGCGTTGACGATTATCCATACGGCGGAGGCAGCGGCATGGTAATGACCATACCCCCATTTGCGGCTTGTATTGAAAAGCTAAAGGCCGAGCGTGAGTATGATGAAGTGATCTTCATGTCGCCGGATGGTGAAAGATTGAACCAGGCCATAGCCAACCAGCTTTCTATAAAAGGCAATATCATTATTTTATGCGGTCATTATAAAGGGATCGACCAACGCATCCGTGATATTTATGTAACTCGCGAAATTTCCATTGGCGATTACGTACTATCGGGCGGCGAACTGCCTGCCGCGGTTTTGGTTGATGCTGTTGTAAGGCTTATCCCCGGTGTGTTGAGTGACGAAACATCGGCCCTGAGCGATTCATTTCAGGATGATATGCTTGATGCACCGGTATATACCCGCCCGGCCGACTGGAACGGCCACAAGGTACCCGATATTCTGTTGAGCGGTAATACACCCGAAATTGAGAAATGGCGCTTTGAGCAGGCTCTGGAGCGCACCAGGACGCGCAGGCCCGATCTGCTGGAGTAAAAAAACACGGCGTTAAATTAAGTTGATAGTATGAACCGTTTTTTGTGGTTTAAAGAAACAGGCATAACTAACAAAATTGGCCACATTTTATTAACAAAAAACAAAATGTGGAAATTTTTAAAATACACTTTCATATATTAAAAATAATCCCTATAATTGCAATCCGATTTTTACGGGCTAAAAATCGCTTTAAGAGCTAAAAATCATGGATTTAGTAAAATTTGTTGAAGAGCAATCAGTAGAAAAAAAGCAGTTTCCTTCCTTTAAGGCTGGTGATACTGTAAGTGTACATTATAAAATCAGAGAAGGAAATAAAGAGCGTGTACAGCTTTATCAAGGTGTTGTTATTCAACGTAACAGCGTTGGTACAACTGAAACATTTACCGTTCGTAAAGTTTCTAACGGAATAGGCGTTGAGCGTATCTTCCCTATTAACTCTCCAAACATTGATAAAATTGAAGTGAACAGCGTAGGTAAAGTACGTCGTTCTAAATTATACTATCTGCGCGAACTTACCGGTAAAGCAGCTCGTATCAAATCAAAAAGAGTTTAATTATCCGTTCCTGTTTTTAACAGGTAACTACTTGATATTTAAAAGACCTTTCTGGAATTTATTTCGGGAAGGTATTTTTTATGACTAAAATTAAGTTCAGGTAGTTTTCTCTCCCCATCAGTTTTCGATACTATTAAGCGAATGTGCTTTAGTGATTAATTATTCCAAGCTTAGCAAAGGGTGATTAGCATTATGTATTGCTATAGTCGATCTTTGTATGAGAGTGGCCATTGTTGCCTCCTCAATATCTAACTGCCAGTAAGTCATCTTACGTAAATATATATTATTCGCTCAGTAAAGCAGATAGTGTCATGCTGTGCCCGTAATCCTAATTTGCGGATTGATGTTAAATTGTGCTCCGCTGAGGTTTTATCTTTTTATACACGATTGATTTCGGTTGTTGATAACTGCACAGGCCGGTTACTGAAATTGTATAGCTGCTTAATACCTTATTGGGGTATCCTGTTTATAGATATTCAATAATGAGATCTTTGGCTCCCTAGGGGATTCCTTAAAACAAAAAGAGCCGGTTGATAATAACCAGCTCTTTTCAATATATAATTTAGCTAAAGAATTATTCTTCTTTCTTATCTTTTGATTTTACCGCTTTGGTAGCAGCAGGTTTTTTAGCCGCCTTTTTTTCAGGCGCTTCTGCTTTAGGATGATCAATTACCAGTGGTAGCTCTTGTTGATGCCCTTCATTTTCAATGATGGTTGGTTCTTCATCAACCGTAGGCTGGGCGTGAGGTGTGGGAGTAGTAAGGCTCTCCATGGATATAGGTTTGATTGCAGCAGTTTCTGTAGCGGCAGCTGTTGAAGCGCTCGGTAGCTCGGCAAGCAAAGTGCGGCCACCTTTTACTACATCGCCAATGTTTACCAATATTTTTGAACCCAGTGGTAAAAACACATCCACCCTCGAGCCAAATTTAATAAAGCCAAACTGCTGTCCTTGTTCAACAATGTCGCCTTCTTTTACATACCACACAATACGGCGGGCCAGTGCGCCAGCTATCTGCCTGAAAAGTACAGAAACTCCCTCGCTGTTTTGCACACAGATGGTGGTACGCTCGTTTTCTGTTGATGATTTTGGGTGCCAAGCCACCAGGTATTTGCCCTTGTGATATTTAAAATAGCTTACCACGCCGGCTACAGGGTTGCGATTTACGTGTACGTTTACCGGCGACATGAATACCGATAACTGGATACGTTTATCTTTTAAATATTCGGTTTCCTCGGTTTCTTCAATTACTACCACCTTGCCGTCTGCAGGGCATAAAACAGTTGTTTCATCAGTATTAACGTGAAAGAATGGACTGCGGAAAAACTGCACGATAACCGCCAGAAACATGAACGAAAAAATGTAAACTATCCATTTTAGCGTATGCGCCTGTGGAAGATAAAACTGTATTAAGGCATTTAATACCATCAGGAACAATATAGTTAGCGCCAGTGAGGTATATCCTTCTTTATGAAAAGTCATATTTATAGATGATTTATTACAAAACTACTAATTTGAAATGAAGTATAGGTATGCGTAAACAACAGGAGCGGCTAATAACAGTCCGTCAAACCGGTCAAGAAGGCCACCATGTCCTGGTAGTATGCCTCCACTGTCTTTCACGTTGATGCTGCGTTTGAACATTGATTCAACCAGATCGCCCATGGTGCCAAAGCACGATATTAAAACAGCTATACTTACCCATTGTTTCCAGCTGAGTTCATGATAATAATGACTGAATATGGCTCCTGCAACAGCACTGATGATAACGCCTCCAAAAAAGCCTTCCCATGTTTTTTTAGGCGAATGGCGTTCAAACAGCTTGGTACAGCCAAAGGCGCGCCCGGCTAAATAAGCGCCGGTGTCATTGCTCCAGAGCATTACCAGGAAACCCAATGGCAAATGAAAATTAAAATTGCCATTTATAAAAGCCATAGCGTGGAAGAATAAGAAAGGCACTACTGCCAAAAATATTCCCAAAAAAGTATAACCGAGGTTACTGAAAGGGGCTGGTTTGTTTTTATAAAGTTCCTGGATATAAACAGCGCTTAAAGTTACCGGCAGAAAAAATATGTATCTCCACGCGGGGAAGTAACATTGTACCGCAAAAAAAAGGAATACTAAAAAACCGTTAATGAGGCCGCTTTCAAGGCTGGGTTTAAAACCTCCCTCGCGCACCAGTTTGTAAAACTCAAACAGGCAAAACGAGGTTAATACGAGGTAAAATACACTAAATACATAGGAGCCCAGTAAAACTGAGCCAAGCATTACAATAACAAAAAAGAAGCCGGTAATGGCGCGTACTTTCATAAATTAATTTGATTGAGGATCATGATCTCAATGGCTTTGCTAAAATCCTCCTGGTGAATATATACTTCAATATCGCCGAAAGCCTTGTGCGATGAATCTTGCTTATTTAGTAAAACTGTATCAATATGATGCCCTGTAAGCACTTGCTTCACAATTTCTGACTGATAAAAATTGGACGACGTAAAGAATTTGATCCAGCCTTTTTCCATTAAAAATCAAACATGGGCCTTTTGAGTGCAATATTCCTGTATATATAAAGCAAAATTAAAATAATTATTAAGCTAAAAGCATAGCTGCTATAATTAAATACATGCTGATCATCAGGACTTAAGCTAATCTGTTTATGGTGATAAAGGTAGGTGATTACCACTGCCGAGCCGTTGTTTAAAAAATGTGCCCAAACACTGGTCCAGATGCTGCCGCTCCACACTACAAAATAGCCAAAAAACACCCCCAAAGCTACCCTTGGTAAAAAGGAAAAGAATTCGAGATGAAAAGCGCTGAACAATATAGCCGTGATCCAGATAGCCGCATGCGCGTTATGGGTCCATTTTACTAAAATAGTTTGTACACAGCCTCTAAATAAAAACTCCTCGGCAATGGCGGTTAACAGGGCCACAACCAGCAATGCAAAAAGCATGTCGCCAAAGGTTTTCATACTTAGCATGGCATCTGTGGCTTTCTGGGCCTGCTGCTCCATCAGGCGCATCAAATCTTCAACTGTTTTTAACGGCGTGGGGAGACTTAGTTTTTGATTGATATTAACTAATACCTCCATAACCGGTGATGAAAACAACATAATGGAAAACACCAGCAGGAATAAAATAGATGGGAAATTAAAATTAGTTTTTAAATAGTCAGGTGTATCGCGGGCTATAAAACGTGCAAAAACTACGGGCACAATAAATAATGGTAAAGTGGTGCTAACGATTTGTAATATCCATAAACCGCTTTTTACATGCGGGTTTGTTAAATTAAAGCTGGATACATCAGCGGCGGTTTGTGAACCGTATAGCAGTGTAATGATTCCCTGGGCAATGAAAAAGCCAATAATGCAAACAAAAAATATCGAAAAAAATATGATAACCAATTGTAACAGTGGGGTAATGTTTAATTGATTGGGTTTTAATTCCTTGTAGGGCTCTTTTATCATTTGATGTAAAATTCGTATTTTTGCAGGCCTAAAGATAAGCATGTCTGTACAAATAGGAAATATTGATTTAGGAGAGTTCCCGCTGTTGCTGGCTCCAATGGAAGATGTGAGCGATCCTCCCTTCCGTTATGTGTGCAAGCAAAACGGCGCGGATATGATGTACACAGAGTTCATCTCGTCTGAGGGATTGATACGTGATGCAGCCAAAAGTCGTAAAAAGCTGGATGTGTTTGAATACGAACGCCCGATAGGCATCCAGATTTTTGGCAGCGATATTGACCACATGCGTGAGGCTACCGAAATAGCTTCACTTGCCGGCCCCGACCTCATGGATATTAATTATGGCTGCCCTGTAAAACAGGTGGCCTGCCGCGGTGCCGGTGCAAGCCTTTTACAGGATATTGATAAAATGGTGGCAATGACTAAGGCTGTGGTTAATGCAACTCACCTTCCGGTAACCGTAAAAACGCGCCTGGGCTGGGATGATAGCACCAAAAATGTTTATGAAGTAGCCGAACGCCTACAGGATGTAGGCATAAAGGCACTTACCATACATGGCCGTACACGAGCCCAAATGTATAAGGGAGTGGCCGATTGGTCGCTGATACGTGATATCAAAAAGAACCCTCGCATCAAAATACCTATTTTTGGTAACGGAGATATCGATTCGCCCGAAAAAGCAGCCAACTGGCGCCTGGAATATGGTGTTGATGGCATGATGATCGGCCGTGCCGCCATAGGTTATCCCTGGATCTTCCGCGAGATCAAACATTTTTTTGCAACCGGCGAATACCTTGAAAAACCAATCGTTACCGAGCGTATTGCCGCGTGTACCGCGCACCTGCAAAAATCAATAGAATGGAAAGGGCCTAAAACCGGTATTTTTGAAATGCGCAGGCATTACTCCAACTATTTTAAGGGAATAGATCACTTTAAAGAATACCGCATGCGTTTGGTAACTGCGGGCACACTGGAAGAATTGTACGAAATTTTGGCAGAAATTGATGAAAAATATGCCATTGAGATGGCGTAATATTTGTTCAGATACTTTATATTTGAAATTTAACAGAGACAATTCGCATGGTTACCACTATAACAGAGGGCGTTAAGGTTTCCATAGAAACCATATATCAGCCAGAATACTCAAATCCGGCCAATGACCATTTCATGTTTGCATACAAGGTAAACATCGAAAATATGAGCAATTACGCAATACAACTTATTAGCAGGCATTGGTATATTTTTGATTCAAATGGTGCAAAACGCGAAGTGGAAGGCGAAGGTGTAGTGGGCCAGCAGCCGGTTATTGAACCGGGCCATGCTCATGAATATGTATCTGGCTGTAACCTGAAAACAGATATGGGCAGCATGAAAGGTGAGTACCAGATGACCCGCCTGCTTGATAATGCCAGTTTCAACGTACAGATCCCCGAATTTTATCTGATTGCACCTTATAGGATGAACTAAGCATTATTTGAGAAACAAGAGATTAGAGGCAAGAATTAAGAAAAAATATATAAAAGCCCTGATAGGTTAACCTATCAGGGCTTTTGCTTTTAATAATAAACTATGGTCCTGTTTCTTGACTCTAACCCCTTGTTTCTATCAATCAGTTTCGCCTGTTAAACAAGAACGAAGCATAATAAACCAGTGTAGCCAATGCGCTCAAAGCGGCAACAACGTAGGTCATGGCTGCCCACCATAAGGCGTCTTTGGCTTGTTCATGCTCCTGGGTGGTTTGCATAATGCTGTAGTTATTATCAAGCCATGCCAGCGCCCTTCGGCTGGCATCAAACTCAACAGGAAGTGTTATAAAACTAAAAAAAGTAACCAACGCAAGAGCCGCCACGCCAATAGCTAATACGAATGGATTGTTAGTAAAAAACAACAGCATAATGCCAATAAATAGCGTCCACTGGGTTAGGGTAGAGGCTACATTGATAATCGGCACCATTGCCGAGCGGAAACTCAACCATCCATAAGCCTGCGCATGCTGTACGGCATGCCCGCACTCGTGCGCGGCAACGGCGGCAGCTGCTATGCTGCGGCTATGATATACATCAGGACTTAAATTAACTGTTTTTGTTTCGGGGTTATAGTGGTCGGTAAGCTGCCCCTCAGCAGAGAGTACCTGCACATCAAATATGCCATGGGCGCGCAGCATTTTCACAGCCACTTCCTGGCCCGACAGACCGGAGAGCAGCGCTATTTCTGAGTATTGTTTGAATTTACTTCTGAACCGCCACTGTACTATAAAACTTACCAGGGCAACTGCAATCATCAGGAACCATGCAGAGTTGTAACCTATATATCCCGTAATTAACGATAAGTGATTCATTTTGGTAGTGATATTTGTTAAATTGTTTATGAACGTATCAATCCCTGTTCAAAAAGTATTCCGATTTAAGTTAAAATGCATGAAATTGTGTTAAAAATAACTGGATTTTACACAACAATTTCTCGTTCTGGCTTTTTTTATTGTTAGCTAATAATTCGCAATCTCTACATTTGATTTATATGGAACCTTCATTTTCCTATTGGGAACACACCGCCTTTATTGACCATGCCGATGTGATCATTATTGGCAGTGGTCTGGTTGGCCTAAGCGCAGCCCTGCATCTTAAAAAGCAACAGCCAAACCTTAAGGTTTTAGTTTTGGAGCGGGGCTTTTTACCATCAGGCGCCAGTACTAAAAACGCTGGTTTCGCGTGTTTTGGTACAGTTTCCGAACAAATTTCGGCAATAAATCAATCGTCAGAAGAGGAAGCGATGAACCTTGTTGCCTATAAATGGCTGGGCTTGCAAAGGTTGAGGGAAAACCTTGGTGATGAAAATATTGAATATTACCAGCATGGTGGTCATGAGCTGTTTATGCAGGATGAGCTTGAAGATGCTGAAACCTGTATCGGTCAGATAGATCATCTTAATAAATTATTAGAACAAGCCATAGGTAAAGCTGACATTTATGCAGTAGCCAATGCTAAAATTGCCGACTTTGGCTTTAAAAACGTAGGCAGTATTATATACAACCCCTATGAGGGCCAAATACATACCGGTAAAATGATGCGCACGCTATTATATAAGGTATACGATGCAGGAGTATTAGTGCTTAATAACTGTGCTGTTTCTGAGATAAAAAATGAAGAAAACAATATTACCCTCCATACTTCGCAAGGAAATTTTAAAGCTGGTAAAGTGATCCTGGCTACCAATGCTTTTGCT
Source organism: Mucilaginibacter aquaedulcis (assembly GCF_030409325.1). Classification (GTDB taxonomy): domain Bacteria; phylum Bacteroidota; class Bacteroidia; order Sphingobacteriales; family Sphingobacteriaceae; genus Mucilaginibacter; species Mucilaginibacter aquaedulcis. The sequence goes on along the minus strand of NZ_JAUFPR010000004.1, from coordinate 439,394 downwards.
GATCAGCTTTATCCCGAGTTAAAGGTGATTCCTGGAAGGGGGCAGGTACTGGTCACTAAACCTATACCTGGATTAAAATTAAAGGGTACATACCATTTTGATGAGGGCTATTATTATTTCAGAAATATTGATAACAGGGTGCTTTTTGGCGGAGGGCGTAATCTGGATTACAAAGCCGAAGAAACCTGGGACTTTGGCCATACCGATACCGTTCAAGATAAGTTGATTAGCTATCTTAATGAAGTTATACTACCCGGCCAAAATGCCGAAATAGATTACTGGTGGAGCGGCATCATGGGCTTTGGTGACGAAATTACACCCATAGTAAAACAAGTACAGCCCAATGTATTTTGCGCGGTACGGTGTAATGGCATGGGTGTAGCCATGGGCAGTTTGGTTGGTGAAGAAGTAGCGGAGCTCGTGCTAAATAACTAAAATAATTCTACCAAACGTTCCAAAGCCATTCCGCGTGAACCTTTAATGAGGATGGTGGAGTTTTTAATAGGACTTGCTTTTAATCCGGCAATGGCATCTTCGGCAGTAGCATAGAAGGTCGCAGTCTGTTTACTTTCACCGCTTTTGGGTTGTTGACTTTCAAAATCTTTCCCAATAAAAATGCGTTCATCCACAGGAGTATTCAGGGCTTTTTGGATAACACTTGCATGCTCCGCTGCCGATTCCTCACCCATTTCAAACATGTCGCCTAAAATGAGCACTTTACGTTTTGCATCTATCTTACCTATATTTTCAATAGCCACGGCCATACTGCTGGGGTTGGCATTGTAGTAATCGCAAATAAGGGTGTTGGTTTCCGTTTTTACAATTTGCGAACGGTTGTTTTTAGGCTGATAGCCTTCAATCCCTGCATTGATCTCAGCAGCGGTTACACCAAGGTAGGTGCCAATACTGATTGCTGCTAATATATTATTTAGGTTGTAAGCGCCGGTGAGCTGTGTTTTTGTCGTGTGCTTATCTCCGGTTTTATTGTTACTCCATTGTACGGTAAGCAAAGGCGCGTTTTCTATAATTTGACCGCTAATAAGGGTTCTGTTTATATCACTGCCGTAATAAACCACTTTAGGCAATTTTCTGGCGTTGGCCATTTCTAGTAAAGTGGTATCATCTCCATTTACAAAAGCAACAGGCTGGTCTTCGGCATTCTGCAGGTAATCGTAGAGTTCTCCCTTTCCTTTTTTTACACCCTCAACTCCCCCAAATCCCTCTAAATGCGCTTTACCTACGTTGGTGATCATACCATGCGATGGCTGGGAGATACTGCACAGCAACTCAATTTCTTTTTGATGATTGGCGCCCATTTCAATAACTGCTGCTTTATGAGTATTGTCAATAGTTAGTATAGTAAGCGGCACACCAATATGGTTATTTAAATTGCCTTGTGTGGCCTGGGTTTTAAAATGCTGCGATAATACAGCGTTGATCAGCTCTTTGGTTGTGGTTTTACCGTTGGTGCCGGTAAGCCCAATAACAGGAATGTTTAACTGACGGCGATGATAGCGGGCCAGATCCTGCAGTGTGCTTAAAACGTCATCTACCAGAAGGTACTGATCGCCCAATTGATAATCAGGGTTATCAATTACGGCATAGGCTGCACCGGCTTCAATGGCTTTTTGTGCAAAAGTATTAGCATCAAACTTGTCGCCTTTTAAAGCAAAAAACAAGCTGCCCGGTGCAATTTTGCGGGTGTCGGTACTGATGATTGGGTGTTGCAGATATAGCTGGTAAAGTTGCTCGGTAGTGATCATATTGGTTGTATCAAGTAGCCAGTATCAAGTATCAAGAATTTTTCTTAACTGTTGAAATTTTTTTGCACACAGTACAATATAATGTCATAGTAGCCAATACTAACTATTTGATACTACTGTTTAAATTCATCCAGCTGATCACCGCTTTAATTTCGCCGTAGGTGTAGGCATCGCCCAAAACTTCTTTCAGGGGCGCTAAACGTTCTGCTCCATAATTTTCAACAGCTTCTACAATAACAGGTAATTTACTTTCATGAACCAATTCGCTTACATCTAACTGGCCGGTTTGTATAAAATGACTTAAATGGCTTTCAATAGTAACTTGGGAGAGGCCACGTGCTGCTGCTATTTCTGCTGTATTTTTACCTTGCTGATAGAGGTTAAAAGTTTCAGTTCGGGTATCAGTGCCGCTTCGTGGCGCCCTTGTTTTTTCTGTTTTAGTTTTGCGTTCCCTTTTGGGTGATTTATAGGCAATTTTTGATTCCAGGCCCTTTTCCTTACAATAATCCTTAACTGGATGCAGCAATTCGCGGCCGTAGCGGGCCAGCTTGATATCGCCAAACCCTGATATTAGCCTGAGTTCATCTAAACTTTGCGGCAGATAGGTGGCCATTTCCAACAGGGTAGCATCTGATACAATAATATATGCAGGAACGTTCTCCAGTTCTGCAATATCGCGGCGCACATTCTTTAAGCGGCTTAACAATTCAGCTTCATGTGGTGGAGCTGCTTCTGTATGGTGCTCTTCGGTGGTTTGTGTTTCAATAAATTCAACCTTTTGCAGGCCTTTTAGTATGAGCGAGCTTTGGTCTGTCAGTTTTAAAATCGGGTACCCGTCGTCGGTTACCTGCAGATAGTTCATAGTAATCAGCTCGCGGATGTAGCGTTGCCAGTCTACTTTGCTGATGTCGGCACCAATGCCATAGGTTTTGATCTGTTTATGCTCCTCGCGGATCTTTTCATTTTTTGATCCGCGTAAAAAATCGATCACATAATTAACACCGAAGCGTTCATTTAACCTTGATACGGCTGATAAGGCTTTTTGAGCTATCAGCGTACCATCAAAGCGTTTGAACTCGGTAAGGCAAACATCGCATGAGCCGCAATTGGGTGGAAACGACTCGTCGAAATAATGCATCAGGTATTGCCTGCGGCAGCTCTGCAGCTGGCAATATTTCACCATATCATTCAGCTTGTTAAGCATGATGCGGCTTTGTTCTTCATTTCCCTCAATGCGGGCGAAGTGCTGCAGTTTCCCGGCATCGCCCGGAGAATAAAGGAGCAGCGCCTCCGACGGCAATCCATCCCTGCCAGCACGACCGGTTTCCTGGTAATAGCCTTCAATGTTTTTAGGGAGATCAACATGCACCACGTAACGTACGTTTGATTTATTGATGCCCATCCCAAAAGCTATGGTGGCAACCATGATCTTTACGTCATCGCGCAAAAAGGCTTCCTGGTTTTTGGCTTTAATCTCGTTGCTCAGGCCTGCGTGGTAGGCTTCGGCAGCAAAACCTGCGTCTTTTAGGTCGGCCGCCAGGTCTTCAGTTGATTTGCGGGAGAGACAATAGATAATGCCCGATTCATCCGCACGCTCGTTTAAAAAACTGATAAGCTGTTTAAAGCTGTTCTTTTTAGGGATAACCCGGTAGGTAATATTTGCCCGGTTAAATGAAGATACAAATACAGCCGGTTTGTGCAGGTTGAGCTTTTCGAGAATATCTTTTTGGGTGAGCTTATCGGCAGTAGCAGTAAGCGCAATTACCGGAATATCAGGGAACTCCCGTTTAAGCTGTGCCAGCATCAGGTATTCGGGCCTGAAGTCATGTCCCCATTGCGAAATACAGTGAGCTTCGTCAATAGCTATCTGCACCACATTGAGCGTTTTTAAGAAAGGTACCAACTTGTTTTCGGCACCGAATAAACGCTCAGGAGCAAGGTACAGTAGCTTGATCTGGTTGTTTTTTAGTTTTTCAACCAGTTGCCTTTGTTCATCGGGCGTTTGTGCCGAGTTAAGAAAGGCCGCAGGTATGCCACTCACATTGAGACTGTCAACCTGGTCTTTCATTAAAGCTATAAGCGGCGATATTACTATGGTAAGGCCGTTAAGCAATATGGCAGGCAATTGGTAACATAATGACTTACCACCACCCGTAGGCATAAGGGCCATCACGTCCTGTTTGTTTAAAACATGTTGAATAATAGCCTCCTGCTGATGCCTGAATGCATTGTAACCAAAATATTTTTGCAGGGCTTGTTGTGGTGTCATAGTTGTTATTAGAAGTGCAATTCAATGTGTAAATGTGCAGCTATGCAAAGGTGCGGATTATTATTTGATGAGTGGATTGTCTGAATCTGAATTTACAGCATTTTAGAATTACCAGCATAGATCCATCCGCACATTTGCCTATCCTCACATTTACACATTTGCCCATTTGCCCATCTGCACATTGTCACATTTTTTCTGCATATTAGCTTATCTCTTACCGTATCTCTAAATATCATGATAAAAAGGCTACTGCTCGTTTTAATGGCCGTTGTTTCAGTATCGGCTGTTTTTGCTCAAAAAATACAATCGCCCGATGAATTTTTAGGTTATAAGCTGGGTACCCAGTTTACACCGCATTACCGTATTGTTGAATATTTCAAATACGTTGCCCAGGCATCAAAAAATGTAAAGCTGCAGCAGTTTGGTACCACCAATGAAGGCAGGCCCTTGCTGGCTATGTTCATCGCATCAGACGAAAACATTGGCCGCCTGGAAGAGATCAGGCATAATAATTTACGCCTTGCCGGGATGGAAACAGGTGCCGCCATTAGCAATACCCCGGTAATAACCTGGTTAAGCTACAATGTGCATGGTAACGAGCCGGCATCAAGCGAGGCAGCCATGTGGACCTTGTTTGATCTGGTTGATCCTTCAAATGCAACTACAAAAGCCTGGCTTAAAAACATGCTGGTGGTTATTGATCCTTGCCTAAACCCAGACGGGCGTGATCGCTACGTGCATTTTTATAATGCTGCTCATGGCATTGAACCCGATGCAAATCCAACATCTCGCGAGCATGTGGAGCCATGGCCGGGCGGGCGCACCAATCACTACTTTTTTGACCTTAACCGAGACTGGGCCTGGCAAACGCAAAAAGAAACACAAGCACGTGTGGCTCTCTTTAACCAATGGCTGCCCGAAGTTCACGTAGATTATCATGAACAGGGTTATAACGCGCCTTACTATTTTGCCCCGGCAGCTGAGCCCTACCACAAGGATATTACCAAATGGCAACGCGATTTTCAGATCACCATTGGTAAAAACAACGCCAAATATTTTGATCAAAATGGCTGGATGTATTTTACCAAACAAGAGTTTGACCTGCTGTATCCATCTTATGGCGATACTTACCCTTTGTATAACGGCTCAATCGGCATGACCTATGAGCAGGGAGGTATCAGCGCTGGCCTTGCCGTGCTTACCCGCAGTGGTGATACGCTTACGCTGGTGCAACGTATTGCACATCATCATTCCACAGGATTAAGCACGCTTGAAGTGGCATCGGCCAATGCACAAAGGTTATTGACCGAGTTTAAAAAGTTTTATGATGATAACCGCAGCAATCCCCCGGGCGAGTACAAAACATACATTATTAAAAACGATAATACCAATAACATCAACGCGCTGGCACAAATGCTTACCCGCAACGGTATTCAGTATGGTTTTGGGGTGGATAATAAAACAGTAATTGGGTATAATTATTTCACCGGCAAAACCGAACAGTATAAGCCCGGCCCCAATGATCTGGTGGTAAACGCTCATCAATCTAAAGCTACATTACTGCACGTATTGCTTGAACCCAAAACATTTATAGCCGATTCAAACACTTATGATATTACCGCCTGGGCACTGCCTTATGCTTATGGGTTGAAGGCTTATGGCGTAAAAGCATCGTTAAAACCGGCGAGCAGCAAAGCTGTAATACAATCCCAGCCGTTGGTTAATACGCGTACGTATGCTTATGCCGCCACATGGCAATCTGTTAATGATGCTAAATTTTTAGCAGCCTTGCTTAAAAGACAGATCAAGGTGCGCTATACCGAAAGTGCGTTTGAGGCGGCCGGCAAAAAATTTAACCCGGGGTCATTGCTGATTACCCGTGCTGGTAATGACATTGCAGATTTTGACAAAGTAATAACCCAGATTGCCGCAGAGATCAATGAACCTCTTGTGCCATTATTATCCGGCTTTGTTGATAAGGGGTTTGATCTTGGATCAGACGTGATCAGATATATCCGTAAACCCCGCGTTATGCTGATAGCAGGTGATGGGGTAAACTCTGAAGCTATGGGCGAAGTATGGCATTTGTTTGAACAGCAGTTGAAGTACCCGGTTACGCTGGTAAACTACCAAAGCCTGGGCCGTACAAGATTATCAGATTTTGATGTGGCTATTTTCCCTGATGGCAACTATGACGATTTTCCGTCAGATAAATTGCAAAGCTGGATAAAGGATGGTGGCCGACTTATTGCCGTTGATAATGCTGTTGCTCAGCTTATTGATAAAAAAGGTTTCGCCCTTAAAAAGAAGGAGGAGAAAAAAGACGAAAAAGCAGAGGCTAAAGAGAAAGAAAATATCAAACTATACGGTAACCGCAATCGTGATGCTATCCGGAGCACCATACCAGGAGCTATATTCAAACTCAACCTTGATAATACACATCCGCTTGGTTACGGCCTGCCCAACTACTATTTTTCACTGAAACTGAATGATGACATTTACGACCTGCTGGGTAGCGATGACGGCTGGAATGTAGGCACCATTAAAAAGAATAGTTACGTAGCGGGCTTTGCCGGTGCACAATCAAAACTCAAGATCAATAATGGCTTGCTGCTCGGTGTTCAATCCATGGGCCGGGGATCTGTTGTTTATATGGTTGATGATCCGCTGTTCCGCAGTTTCTGGGAAAACGGAAAGCTATTATTTAGTAACGCAGTATTTATGGTGGGGCAGTGAGCCCCCCGGCCCCCTGAAGGGGGAGTGTAAAAACAAAATGGCCCGCACTATTATATGCGGGCCGTTTTATTTTGTTGAAGTTGCTAATCAAAGGGCTACCCTTTAAGGGGCAGGGGGCTAATTAGCTCCCTTTACCCTGCCTTTTTCTGATTCGGCACCGGTGCGGTGTTCTCGTGATTTTATTTTGTTGTTGCCAAAGTTATAAGTGAAAGTTAGGCGACCAACCCTTGAATCATAATTTTGTCTGATCGTAAAATCATTACCTATTGCACGACTGCTTAAGTTGTTGCGGCGAAGGTAAAAAATATCATCAAGTGCCAGTTTTATATTTGCTTTCTTGTTGGCAAATGAGTGACTTACACCTGCATCAACACCATAACGTGGTCTTATTTTATATATACCATAGGTAAGCGGTGATTGATAATCCCCCATGATCTCGAAACGATAGCTGCCAAATGTTAAGGTTTGAGTCGCTTTGACCTGTACGGTTACTTGTCCATCGTTTAATTTTCCTGTGCCTACCGAATCTGATTTAAAGCCAAGGTAAAAACTGTTGACGTTAACATTTCCACTCCACCATTTGGTAATGGTATACGGGGCGTTGATGTTTACGCTATAAGAGTTCTGGGTTTGCAGGTTAAGGTTTGTTTGATATGTTTTATTGCCTGTGGTTAATATGATCTCAGTGATTACGTCAGTAGTACGGCTGTAGCCCAAGCTTACGTTGAAGCTTTTATTATAGGTATAGTTAAACTCAAAGTTGTTAGTGTACTGTGGTTTCAGAAAAGCATTGCCTTTTGAAAAGGTATAAGGATCAAGATAGTATACAAATGGGTTCAAATCGTCATAACCGGGGCGATCGATACGGCGACTGTATGATAGACTGATCTCATTTTTATCGTTAAGTGTATGGTTGATGAAAGCACTTGGGAAAAAGTTAAGATAATCGCGTTTTACCGGAGTGCTGCCTAACAGATTCCCTTCAGATTGTGTATACTCGGCCCTTACACCCAGTTGTATAGATGTTTTTTTGAACTGTTTGTTCAGGTTAAGGTAGCCTGCGCTTATCTTTTCAGTGTAAATGAAGCGATTGGTACGGGTAGTGTCATTGATATAGCTATTGCCATCAAATATCTGAGCTTGAAGGTCATTGTCGGTTTTAACACTGCTGAACTTCACACCGGTTTCCAATTTTACAGTTTTTGACAAAGGCTTGGTATAGTCGGCCTTGCCGGTATAGATAGTGATGTTTGATGGGGTTTGGTTGCGCAATAATTGCGGTGCATGCTGCGGGCTACCATCGGGTAAAAAGTAATGGGTATCATATTGTGCGATGGAATTGTTCTTGAATTTAGAATAATCCAGGTCAATATTTAGTTCCTGACCGCTGGTATCAATTTTAAACCGGTCGTTAAAGTTAGCTGCAAAGTTTTTATAGGTTTGATCAATAGTTGATATGGTGGTTAAAGTAGAGTCAATGGTGTTTGGTACGGAGCCAATTCTGGTGTTGCCATTGTTATTATCCACTTCAGAATTTGAATAGCCGCTTACCACAAAGCCGATGGTGTTTTTGCTGGTTACATCATAATCGGCACCTACGCGGTAGTTATTATAATGATACACATGGGGCATGCGGGTAAACTGGTTAAAGTAAGTTGGTTTGCCGGTAGTATCACGGGTGGTGCGGTCAATATATATATCTCTTGTGTTTTTGTTATCGCCGCGGCTAAATGTACCGAACACATTCAGGTTGCCCTCTTTATGGTTTAAGTTTAAGCTGGTGTTATCTCTCCAGAATGAGGCCCTGGCTACCCCAACCGTGATGCTGCCATTTGTGCCTGATTGTGAATTTTTCTTTAGTTTAATGTTGATGATGCCTGAATTACCGGCAGCATCATATTTAGCTGATGGATTGGTAATGATCTCGATTGATTTAATGGTATTACCATCGGTTGAACGTAACAAGGTTGCCAATTGTGCTGCGCTTAGGTAAGTCAGCTTATCATTGATCATTACAGTTACACCCTGTTTACCTTTCAGGCTGATGTTATCATCCTTATCAACAGTAACACCTGGTGCTTTGGCCAATATTTCGAGCGCGGTATTGCCTGCGGCAAGTACGCTGTTTTCCACATTCATTACAGTGCGGTCTATCTTGCGCTCAATCAGTGGTTTGCTGGCCGTAATAGTTACACCTTTTAATTCGGTACTGCCTGTGCGCATGCTTAAAGCAGGGGCGGTAACGGTTGTGGCATTTTCTGTTACCGTAAATGGTGTACTAACAGCTTTTTGGTATCCAACTACAGAGGCCCTAACCAAATATTTACCAGCAGTGATATGATCAAAAGTGTAAACACCATTGTCATTACTCAAGGCGCCTTTAACTATGGTTGAGTCAGATGCCTTGATCAGACTCACAGTGGCATAGTCCATTGGTTTGCCTTGTTCATTCAACAATGAGCCGGATACTTTGGCCCCTCCGGATTTACCTCCCTGGGCAAAAGATACACTCCAGCTGATGGTTACAAGCAGTAGTGTATAAAATATTTTAGTTATTGTGGTTTTCATGTTTATAGTGTTAAAAAAGTAAAGGCAATAAGCTGCCAGTAAAGAATAGTTGTTCTTTTTAAAAGCAGTAAATAAGTTTTTAATTGTTGCGGGCTGTTTCCCTGGTAGTTGTAAGTAATTATATGTTTATAGGCGATCTTTTTTCATTGTGTTGTGTTTTTATACATCAAATGTGCTAACAGAAAAAGTTTTTGAGTAATGCTTTTAGGCGAATACAGCTAAACTTCCGGTAAACGACCTGAAAACACCGATGAATAATTTACCTTATCATTCTACTAATGTTTATTTGACAGTAAGATGCCAAAAGTGAGCAGAAGGTTACACGCCGTTTAAACTTTTTAATACCGGGAAGGAGTTTTTAATTATATCCGTAATAAACCCTAATCCGTAGGCGCGTGTTTTAACCAGGATGGTTGAGGCGTGGGCGGGCTTTTTTAATTTGGGGAGATGTGTAATATTGTAGTTGTAAAAAGGCAATATAAGCCCGCTAAATAGCAGCAGGCTTATATATTTTATAAATGGTTTCATGATTTGGGGCTGATTTATTGCCCGTTGTTTTGGGCGGTATCCACAGGTTGTTGGTTTTTTATCGAATCACGGCTGGCAGCAGCAGCGGCGGCTACAGTATCAATTTTACATTGCAAGCCATCCATGCTCATCACAAAAACTGAACCCGCCGGATTGCGTGGAGTATTGTTTTGCTGGCAATCATATAAGTTAAAGTTCATGTTGCGGTCAAGTTTGCCATCAATTACCAGTTTGGCATTCAGCGGAACTTTTAAGGTCATGTGTAGTTCCTGCCCGCGCCATTTAGTATTGTCAAGCCTTTCAAGATTTCTGTCGAATTTTAATACAGAGTCTTTTTGCAAAAAGCGATAGCTAACATTGCGGGCGTTAATTAAAGCATCCTCATCGTTGCGGCCCCGTGCTGTAAATGACTCAACTAAAATAGGTTGTGCCACATCGCTTTTTTCTATATCTATATGCACATTATCCGGCGAATCCATATCGTTGCCATTGAAATCATCATCTAAAATGATCATACCGTTAAAGCGCTCTTTGATACGCAGGCGGGTACTATCTTCATTGGTTAAATATTTGGCATCGTTAAGCTGCAGATAGTAAGTGTTGTTTGCTGTTGGCTTAATATTAATATTTTTACTTAAGCGGGCACCATACCTGAAGTTTGCAGTAGCCTTGGCTCCATAATAAATAACAGCGCCTAAAGAAGCCAGCCACACACATAGTAATGTAGTGCCAATAGAGCGGTTAAAGGTTGCGTTTTTAAACAGGAAGCCGATAGTGAGCAGGATGATGGTGAGCAAAGGAATTGCAAGTAATAAGAATCCCCCAGTTAAAAATATCAGATTAGTATCCTGGTTAACTATATTGAAAGGAAATATATGTAATACATCTGTTTTGCCAAATGCCAAAAATGCTATGATCACTACAATCAGCGCAATGGCTAAGCCAAAACAGGCCAGTAAAACTGCAATACTCAATAGTTTAACCAGCAGACCTCCGGCACCCTTTACAAAGGTACCCAGGTGGGTAAAGAAATCGCCGGCAAAATCACGGGCTTTATAAACGAATGGACGGGCTTCCTGCCTGAAGTTTGAAATGTTTTCCTTTACTGAGCTCATTTCTTCTTCAAAGCTCTTTTTAAAACCCTTCAGATCCTGTTTTTCACCCTTCATGGCCATACGGTCGGCACGGGAAGTGGCTTTTGGGATCACAATCCAAAGAATAACGTACAATATGAAGCCGCTGCCTGCAAAGGCAAAGGATATAGCAAAGGCAAGCCTGATCCAAACTGCAGGTATATCAAAGTAATTGGCAATACCAGCCGCAACGCCGCTAACCAGGTGATCGTCAGGGTCGCGGAAGAGCCTGCGGCGTTCTGTATTATAGGTATATGCAGGGTTTCCGGTTGTTCTGGCATCGTTTTCGGCAAACTCAAAATCCTCTACCGTACCCATCTGCTCAATTACCAGTTTAACATCGGCTTCAACAATAACCTGTTTGTTTTGGTTAGCCAGTGTTTCGTTAAACATTTCTGCAATACGATTTTCGATATCAGTTGTGATTTCGAGGCTATCGTCTGAGGTAGAAAAGTGTCGCTTTACATCGGTCATGTAAAGTTTAAGTACATCGTAAGCATCCTCTTCTATATGAAATACGATGCCGTTTATATTTATGATGATAGTTTTGTTCATGATCTGTAGGTTTTTATAGGTTTATTATTTTCTGTCTCCAATAGCGGTTTGAACGGCATAAACCAGTTCCTGCCAGGTTTTATCAAGCTGTTCCAGCACAAGTTTGCCTTCTTCAGATAGCACATAATACTTTCTGGGAGGGCCCGAAACAGACTCGACCCAATTGTAAGTAAGCAGACCATTATTTTTTAAACGGGTTAGCAAAGGATACAGAGTGCCCTCAACAACAAGCAGTTGGGCTTTCTTTAATTCGGAAATTATGTCTGATGCATATGTTTCGCCCTTAGCTATGATGGAAAGAATGCAGTACTCCAGTATGCCTTTCCTCATTTGGGTTTGTGTGTTTTCGACGATCATAATACAAAGATATATGTTTTAAATTGTATTATGCAATACATAGTACTAAAATTATTATTTTTCATACTAAAAAGCTGCTTTATTAAAAAAAAATCACGCATTTAGAAGATTTTTCTTGACTTTTTAATAATGTAACATTACTTTTATGATTAATTAACTATTAACTGATCTTATTATTAACAAATGAAAAAACTTCTACTAGCAAGTTTGTGCATTCTGTTGCTATGCGCAACGCAGGTATTTGCACAAAACCGTACAGTTACTGGTACGGTTACGGCCCAAGAAGACGGGCTGCCCATTCCGGGAGTAACAGTAAGGGTAAAGGGTACTACTACAGGTACTCAAACCGGCACCAATGGTAGGTATTCCTTGAATGTGCCAAACAATTCAGTATTAATCTTCAGCTTTATTGGCTATGCACAACAGGAAGTCACCGTTAACGGTGCTGTTGTGAATGCAAGACTTGCAACTTCAAGCAAACAATTAGGCGAGGTTGTGGTAACAGGTGCGTTAGGCTTAAGCAGAAACCGTAACCAACAGGCTTATGCTGCACAGCAGGTTGTTGGCGACGAGGTTAGTAAACAACGTGGCTCAAACTTTGTAAGCGGACTTTCTGGTAAAGTAGCCGGTTTAGAGATCAGGCAGAACAACGCCTTAGGCGGTTCAACCAACGTGGTTTTAAGGGGTACAAAATCATTACTGGGTAATAACCAGGCATTGTTTGTGATTGATGGTGTGCCAATGAACAACGGCGGTGCCGGCTCTGGTAACTCAGGTACTAATAACGCAGGTGCTAATACCGGACAAAATACAGGTAATGTGGAAACAGGTCGTGGTGGTTATGACTATGGTTCGCCAATTGCCGATATTAACCCTGATGATATCGAGTCTGTTACTGTATTGAAAGGTGCAGCAGCAAGTGCATTGTATGGTTCAATTGGCGCCAACGGTGTAATCTTGATCACTACAAAAAAACCAGGTAAAGGGTTAGGTATCACTTTAAACAGCAGTGTGGGTTTTGGTTCTGTTGATAAGTCAACCTTGCCAACCTATCAAAAACAGTACGGTGGTGGTTATGGTACTTATTATGAGGATCCAAGCGGTTATTTCCTTTACAGGGACATTAATGGGGACGGTGTTAAAGATCTGGTAGATCCATTAACTGAAGATGCTTCTTATGGTCATGCATTTGATCCAAGCCTGTTGGTTTACCAATGGGATGCTTTCAGCAAATACTCTCCAAATTTTGGAAAAGCAACTCCTTGGGTTGCTGCGGCTAATGATCCAAATACATTTTTTACACACCCTGTAACTAATAACCAAAGTTTATTTATTACCAATGGCGGCGAAACAGGAACATTCAAATTAGGCTATACCCGTAATAATCAAACCGGTTTTATGCCTAATAGTAATGAATTGCGTAATAGCATTGATTTTGGTAGCACATACAAAATTACTAACAGATTAACTGCCGGTGCAAATATTAACTACACCCGTACAGACGGTTTAGGTCGTTACGGTAGTGGTTATCAGGCAGAAAACATCTTAAACTCATTCAGACAATGGTACCAGGTAAATAATGATGTTAAAGAACTGAAAGATCAATATTTTGCTTCAGGCGGTCAAAATATCACCTGGAACTGGGCAAGCCCTACCAATCTGGTTCCTATTTATTGGGATAATCCTTACTTTATTCGTTATCAGAACTATGAAACTGATACCCGTAATCACTATTTCGGCAATGTTAACTTGAATTACAAAGTTAATGATTGGTTGAATTTATTGGGACGTGTAACTGTGGATAACTCAAGCATGATCCAGGAAGAAAGAAGAGCAGTTGGTACTGTAGGTGTTCCTTCTTACACCAGAAGAAATATCAACTTTAACGAAACCAACCTTGACTTCCTTGCAACTGTTGATAAAAACATCTCTAATGATTTAAGCTTTAAAGGCTTGGCTGGTGTTAACATCAGGAAAAACCGTTATGGTTCAATTATCGGAACCACCAACGGCGGTTTGGTTGTACCAGGCGTTTACAGTTTATCAAACTCTAAAAATACACCGGCTGCACCAACTGAAAGTGATATCAGAGGCGAAGTTGATGGTATATTTGGTGGAGCTACCTTCACTTACAAGAAAATGTTGGTTTTAGACGGAACATTACGTCGTGACGTTTCATCTGCACTTCCGTCTTCAAGCAACAAATATTATTACCCAGCTGTTAGCTTAGGCTTTACTTTCTCAGAATTACTTAAACAATACAGCTGGTTGTCATATGGTAAGGTACGTGTTAACTATGCTGAAGTAGGTAATGGTGGTGATCCATACAGAACGTTGAATTTTTATACACTAAATACTCCATTCGGATCAAACCCTCAGGCAAACATTGGTACCACTCAAAATAACGGTACTTTAGTTCCTGAACGTTCAAAATCAAAAGAAGCAGGTTTAGAGATGCAATTCTTTAACAGCCGTCTCGGTTTTGATTTCACTTATTATCAAAATAAAACAGTTAACCAGTTAATTCCTGTTTCTTTATCAACAGCTACCGGTTATAACTCTGCATACATTAACTCTGGAGCTGTTCAGAATAAAGGTATTGAGGTTTCATTAAATGGTACTCCGGTTTCAAGCAAACTTGTAACCTGGAAAGTAGGTGTAAACTTTACTAAAAACAACAACAAAATCTTAGAAACATATAAAGATGGATCTGGACAGGAGGCTCAAAACCTTTTATTAGCTTCGTTCCAGGGCGGTGTTTCTTTGAATGCTACTTTAGGTCGTCCATATGGAGATATCCGTGGTACAGCTTATACCGATATCAACGGAAATCCGTACACCAAAAAAGACGGTGGCAGGGTTGTTGATCAGGAAGGTGATAACGCTGGTTATTACAGACAATCTGGTAGCTCAAGCGTAATTGGTAACATAAATCCGGATTGGATTGGTGGTATTACCAACTCTGTGCGTGTTCAGAACTTTACGTTATCTTTCTTGATAGACGTTCGTAAAGGTGGTGATGTATTCTCATTAGATACATACTATGGTATGGATACAGGTTTATATCCAGAAACTGCAGGCTTGAATGATTTAGGTAAACCTTCAAGAAATGCGCTTACCGATGGTGGTGGTGTAATTATACAAGGTGTTACACCAGGTGGTCAGAAAAATGCTATCAGGGTTGATAATACCGGTTCAGGTTTGTATGGTTACGAGCATAATCCGGCTGCTGGCTTTGTTTATGACGCAAGCTATGTTAAACTTCGCGAGGCTTCTTTATCTTATGCATTCCCTCAAAGTGTAACATCAAAATGGGGTCCTGTTAAAGGCGTTGATTTGGCGTTAAGCGGCAGAAACTTATGGATCATTCACAAAAATGTTCCTTATTCTGATCCGGAAGAAACCTTAAGCGCAGGTAACCTTCAAGGATACCAAAGTGGTGCTTTCCCAACAGCCAGAATGTTTACTTTAAACCTAAAAGTTAGATTTTAACAATTATGAAAAAATATATATTAGCACTGCTTCCATTAGTTATGCTGGGGGCGTGCAAAAAGGATTTCGAGAAGTTAAATACGAATCCTAAGCTTTTCCCTACGGTTCCTGCAGCTACATTGGTTACTCAAGCTGAAAGACAGCTTAGCAGCGCAGTAACCACATCAAGTGTAAATAATAACGTTTTCAGGTTGGTTGAACAGCAATGGCAGGAAACAACCTATAACGACGAGAGTCTTTATAACTTTGACACCCGTAACATCAATAAACAGATGTGGAATAGTTTATACCGTGATGTGTTGAACAATTTGCAACTGGCGAAGGGAATTATACCAACTGATCAGTCTTTTGCTACCGACGCTGCCAAAGCAAATTCTATTGCCATAGTAGATCTTTTGCAGGTATATTCATTTTATTATTTGGTTACAACTTTTGGTGATTGCCCTTATACTCAGGCATTTGATCCTAAAAATAATTTCCCTAAATATGATGATGCTGCCACAATTTATAAAGACCTATTGAAACGCGTTGATGCTGATATTGCAGCATTAAATGGCACAGTAAGTTTCGGTACAGCTGATATTATTTACGGTGGTAGCGTAGCTAAGTGGAAAAAATTTGCCTATTCATTTAAATTGAAAATGGGTATGACCATTGCTGATTATGACGCAGCCCTTGCTAAAACAACAGTAGCTGCTGCTGCTGGTTCAGGTGCGGCCAACGTTTTCAGTGCAAATGCAGATAACGCCACATTTGCTTACTTGAGTGCAACACCTAACACTAACCCTATTTGGGTTGATATTATTCAAAGCGGTAGGTTTGACTATGTTGCGTGTAAAACAATTGCTGATGCTTTGAATTTAAATAAAGATGGTCGTGCGTCTAAATACTTTAAGGCGCTTGATGCTTCAGGTAACGTTTTAGGTGCAGATCCTGGATCAAAAGCAAACTATGACAGCTTTTCGCACGTAAGCGATATTGTAACAGCAACAACAGCTCCTGGCTTATTGCTTGATAACGCAGAAATTCAGTTTTACTTAGCCGAAGCTGCTCAAAAAGGCTTCATTACAGGTGACGCTGCTACTTATTATGCAGCAGGTGTAAATGCCTCATTTGATTATTGGACCGCCACAGGTGCAGCTGCTTACTTAGTTGCTAATCCTTACAATGCAACCAATCTGGCCAATCAGAAATGGCTTGCTAACTACAACAGAGGTTGGGATGCATGGATTGAAACCAGAAGATTAGACGCTCCGGTATTGCATAAGCCAGCAACTGGCGCATTTAGCGAATTCCCTGTTCGTTTTAAATATCCGGTTGACGAAGCAAACACTAACGGAACAAACTATAAAGCAGCTTCAGCAGCTATTGGTGGTGACGTTGTAACAACCAAGTTGTTTTTCGACAAAACAGATATGCCTAAATAAATTGTGTTGTTAATTAAATAAAAAAAAGGAGCAGTCATTGACTGCTCCTTTTTTTTATTGTGGATGATTTTATTTCTTATCAACGCTATATTTTCCCGGGCCTACAAATAATAAACCAGCAAACATAACGGCATCTTCTATAGCATGAGATGCATCGCCTAAGTCACCGCCTTTGCCTAAGTGTGTGGCCGCTGCAACTATAAGCGTGCAAATAAGCAATATACAAACCGGGCGAAATGCCAGGCCGATGATCAGTAGAAAGCCACCGAAAACTTCTGTCAGGGCAGCAAGTAGTCCCCATAATGTGGGCAAAAAATGGATGCCTATGTATCTTGTTGATTGCCCCAACCCTTCCCAACTATGTACGCCACCAAGAAGTTTTGGATAGCCATGGTAGATAAACATGATTCCTAACCCTGCACGGATAATTAAAAGACCAAAATTTTTGTAATTGCTTAAATTGCTGAATAATGCCATATGTGTAATGGTAAATAAGTTGAATTAGTTTTTATCAGGATTAAAATTAGCTACAACCTGATGATCATGTACGGTTAGTTTTGTTTCGCGGCCAAAGATCAAGCTACAATTATCGGGAATATGCCCGGCCGGAAAATCGAAGCATACAGGGTAATCATATTCTTTTACTTTATCCATAATAATTTCGGGTACCGTTTGGCCAAAGGGGATATCGTTATCTTTTACCTCGCTAAAACCACCTACAATGAGCCCTGCAAGATTGGCCAGCTTACCGGCGCGTTTCAGGTTGTACAACATGCGGTCAATAGCGTACAGGTATTCGCCAACATCTTCAATAAATAGGATCTTGCCGGTATAATCAATGTCAGATACGGAGCCTGATACAGCAACCAGTAAGGATAAGTTTCCGCCTACCAATATCCCGCTGCTTTCGCCGCTGCGGTTTAACGTGTGCGATTTAAATTCATAACTTAACTCTTCGCCAAATAATGCCTTTTTCAACGTAGCTAACGAACGGGCAGACGCATCCGGAATGTTTATAGGCATTTGCCCATGTATACTTTGGGCTCCGTAATTAGCAAAAAGATGGGTATGGAGAATAGTAATATCGCTAAAGCCAACAATCCATTTTGGGTTTTGTTCAAAATGGGAAAAATCAACCTGGTCAATCATCCGGATTACACCGTATCCGCCACGGGCCGCAATGATGGCCTTGATGCTGTCATCATCAATAAAACGCTGCAGGTCACGGGCGCGCAGGTTATCATCACCCGCAAACTGATGGTATGAAGCGGTTACAGTATCGCCCAAAACCACTTCTAAACCCCAGGACTGCAATAAGGCAATGGCATCATTCATAGGTTGCGGCAGCTTTTTAGCAGGGCAGGTGATAGCTATTTTGTCGCCCTTTTTTAAATAAGGAATAGGGCTGGGTTTGGGAAACGCTGAAATTTCCGGGTTGACTGAGGGTTTATGCATATGGAATAAAAAACTTTCTGTTATTCTGACTTCCGGACTTTCCGACTTAAATGAATTATCTTTGCAGCTTATTTATAATGCCGCTAATTTCATGTCACAACTCAACAAATATAAACGTTATACCATTACATCGGCCCTGCCTTATGCCAACGGGCCCTTACATATTGGCCACCTTGCCGGAGCATACATTCCGGCCGATATATTTGTACGCTATTTAAGGCTTAAAAAAAAGGATGTAGTATACGTTTGCGGTTCTGATGAGCATGGCGCCGCCATTACTATCAAAGCCAAAAAAGAGAACACTACGCCTCAGGCCATCATTGATAAATACCACCAGCAAATAAAAGATAGTTTTGAGCAGTTTGGGATAGCATTTGATATTTATCACCGTACCTCATCGCCAATACATCATGACCTGTCGCAAGAGTTTTTTCTGAACCTGTATGAAAAGGATGAGTTTATTGAAAAATACTCTGAACAATATTTCGACGAAGATTTTCAGCAGTTTTTGGCCGACAGGTACATTATTGGCACCTGCCCTAACTGTCATAATGAAAATGCCTACGGCGATCAGTGTGAAAAATGCGGAACTTCTTTAAGTCCGACAGACCTGATCAATCCTGTATCAACCCTAAGCGGGAAAACACCTACATTAAAACCGACTAAACATTGGTATTTGCCACTTGATAAATACCAGCCATGGCTGGAGCAATGGATAGATGCTAAAGAAGGAAGCTGGAAGGTGAACGTTTTGGGGCAATGCAAATCATGGCTTAAATCGGGCCTGCAGCCACGTTCCATGACCCGCGATCTGGACTGGGGTATTGATGTTCCGCTGGCAGATGCTAAAGGCAAAAAACTATACGTTTGGATGGATGCGCCTATCGGCTATATATCGGCCACCAAACAATGGGCTATTGACAATAACAAGGACTGGAAGCTATATTGGAAAAAACAGGCAGATGAGCAGGATAACTCCTGTTTAATTCATTTTATAGGTAAGGATAATATCGTATTCCATTGTATCACTTTCCCTTCTATTCTGCATGCCCATGGCGAATATATTTTACCGCAGAATGTGCCTGCCAATGAGTTTTTAAACCTGGAAGGAGATAAACTTTCTACCTCGCGCAACCATGCGGTTTGGTTGCATGAATACTTGGAAGAGCTACCAAACAAACAAGATGAGCTGCGTTATGTGCTTACCTCTATACTCCCGGAAACCAGCGATAGCGAGTTTACCTGGAAAGATTACCAGGCACGTATCAATAACGAATTGGTAGCCATATTAGGGAACTTCGTGAACCGCGTAATGATACTGATGCATAAATTTTATGATGGTAAAATTATTGCTGATGGTGATAGGATTGAACTGACAGATGATAATCTGAGTAAAGAGATCGGTGGTTTTTACGATGAGATTGAAAAAAACCTGGAAGCTTACCGTTATCGCCAGGCCTTGCAAGGCGTAATGGATATTGCCCGCTTGGGTAACCGTTACCTGACCGAAAAAGAGCCTTGGAAAACCATTAAAACTAACCCGGAGGATGCTAAGCAGGCCCTGCATAATTGTTTGCTGCTGATTGGACATTTGGCCACCTGCGCGCAGCCATTTTTACCTGCTACTGCCAAAAAGATCATCGGAATGCTTAACTGGCCAAATGAGGTGATCACCTTTGATCAGGAGATATATTTTAATAACGGACACCAGCTAAACCCGTCTGCTTTATTATTTGAGAAGATTGAGGACGAGGTAATTGAGTTTCAATTGCAAAAGTTACTGGCAAAAAAGACCGCTGCCGCTCCGCCGAAATCAGCAGATATACAGCCGGCTAAAGAAAGTATTAATTACGAAAAGTTCACCACGATGGATATTCGTACAGGTACCATTTTAACGGCCGAAAAAATTGCTAAAACCAAAAAGCTGCTGAAACTGACCATTGATACGGGCATCGATACACGTACCGTAGTATCCGGAATTGCCGAAGATTACGAACCGGAAGCCATTATAGGCCAAAAGGTGAGCATTTTGGTAAACCTGGAACCACGCGAAATTAAAGGCATATTTTCGCAAGGCATGATACTGATGGCCGAAAATAGTGAGGGTAAACTAAGCTTTGTGGCTCCTGTAGATGATTTCCATAACGGAGCTGTAATCAGGTAATTTATAACCTGAACGGTACTCATAAAAATTTGATGAGCAAGGGTGTGATTTTTCATCTATAATTTGCACCTTTGCAAGCTGATAAATAGCCCAGCCATTTATCAGCAATACTGGTCCCGTAGTTCAACGGATAGAATAGGAGTTTCCTAAACTCTAGATATGAGTTCGATTCTCGTCGGGACCACATTTATGCCCATACATGGGAAAGATTGTTGAAGAAGCCTTTAGATTAGAATCTGAAGGCTTCTCAATTTTAATTCTTCAACTATTCTTTCGATGGTGGAGGAAATTTAACATTATGTACATCAGGCATTGGAATAGGCCTTTGTATTTCGGATTCAAAATTGAATGTATCCTTAGTTGGTTTAGGTTTTATAGTCTTATAGCTGTTAATCACGTAGTAAAACATGTGTACAGCATTCTCTGGTAAACTCGCAGATTGTGCTTTAATATGCTTGATTTTATTATTGTAATGAATAAATACTTCCAAACTTTGGTCGTCAACTGAATGTTGATATGAAGTATCAAGCTTTTTATAGTTTATTTCATCAAGCTTAATGTTTAAAGTATCCCAAAAACCAGGAGTGATTTTTGCAAAATAATATCCATTAAGCTTCCCGTTGATTTTAGCATCAGACGGTAAAGTAAAATAAGTTTCTCCCCCGAAATATCTATAATCAAGAGAGCTATCTATACTTACAATTGTTGATTGACAAGGACCAAAGCACCCACCAGTAGCTATTTCAATTCTAGAGATCTCATCTTGTCTATGCGAATGTTTATCACAAGATGATAAAAAAGCTATTAAAAATAAAAGTGTCAGATATTGTTTCATGTGATTTTAGGTTAATACTAAGGTAGGATATTTGCTTAGCTAATCTTGAATGTAATCATCCAATCCCACTGTATAATTCAAATCAACCATAAAAGAGTTTGAGTAAAAGCATAACTAACAAATCATCTTTTATCCCCCCAAATGCATTCATCCATAAAAAATCGGACGTTTTAGCCCGAAATAAATCCTCAACCCTTCTCCAAAAATGTGATATACATCACATAGTTTCCTGTAACTTTATATCGTAATTACATGCTAATTTTAATTTTTAAGTGTCTATAGCCACAGTGTTAGTTGGCAAAAAAAGAAAGCACATAAAATAAATATATCATGAAAACGAATAGAACAAACAACGCGCTTAACATGCCGGTGCTCGGGTTTGGTACCCTGATCCCTGATCCCGCCGAAACTTTGCGTGCCACCAAAGATGCTCTCGATGCTGGATTCCGTCACTTTGATTGTGCAGAACGATACCGAAATGAGCGTGAAGTAGGTGAGGCGTTACAAGCAGGTATGGCTGAAGGCATTCCACGGGAGGAAATTTTTGTTACTACCAAGCTGTGGAATACGAATCATAGGCCCGAGAACGTAAGACCTGCATTTGAGGAAAGTTTGAAAAGGCTCCAGATTGATTACCTGGATCTTTATCTTATTCATACACCGTTCGCATTTCAACCCGGGGAAAATCAGGACCCTCGTGATGAAAATGGCAACGTTATTTACGATAAAGGAGTTACATTGCTTGACACCTGGAAAGCGATGGAAGAGCTGGTAGATAGTGGCAAATGCCGGGCAATAGGATTGTCAGACGTAGGCTTAGAGGAATTATCGCGGATCTATGAATCGGCAAGAATTAAGCCTGCTGTGGTTCAGATCGAGTCGCACCCTTATTTGCCGGAAACAGAGTTGCTGGAATATTGTAAGGAGAGAGATATTACGTTTTTGGCCTTTGCACCCCTGGGGCACGGCATAAAACCTGGTCCGCTTGAGGATCCGGTTATTTTAAGTATTGCCGCGCGTATTGGGAAAACACCTGCCCAGGTACTGCTGGCATGGGCTATACAACGCGGTACAGCTTTACTTACCACGCCAAAAAGTAAGGCTCGTGCACAGGAGAACTTTGACATCGCTCCTTTACCTGAAGACGCGTTTGAGGAAATCAATAATATTCAAACCAGGGAAAGGTATAACGGCGTGGTGACAACTGGTGTCCCTGGTTTCATCCCAAGACGTACAGAGGAAGAGAAAGCTGAATAAGCCGTAATATTTATTATAGCACAAAAGGCTCGTGATTATTATTCACGAGCCTTTCGTCTTTTAAAAGAATTATTTAAGCTTCATATCATATTAATTACATTTTGCTATTTAGAGCTATAATGGCATGTTTAAAGTCTTCGCGTGCCACAATAAATTGAATATTGACCTTTCTGATGGTAAAACCGGCGCTTATAATATTTATTTTGTTGTTTGTTAATAAGAGCGCGCTTTTAGCCAATAATCCAGGCTGATCCATATTGGTGCCCAATAAACAGACCAGGGCAACTTTATCTATAGTAACTTTTTCAAAGTCATCTTCCAGATCGCTGATCAGTTTGCGTGAATAATCCCGTTCCCATATCACTACAGAAATACTGTTGGCGCTGGTTGTTTTAAAGGTATAACTGATATGGTGATGACTAAATATCTCCATAATTTTCAGATCGCTTCCAACCGCGCCCACCATCAGGGGGTCATAAATATCTATCATCAGGAGTTTGTCGGTCCCGGTAATTACTTCAACGCGTTTCTGCTGGCAAATAAATTCCCGGGTGATCAAAGTTCCGGGATGAGAAGGTTGAAAGGTGTTTTTTATGCGCAGATTGATGCCATTGATCTCTAAGGGTTTTGAAGCTTTTGGGTGAATGGCCTCCATGCCTACATCGGCCAGCTGATCGGTAATGTCATAATTGGTAAATCCCACCGGCAGGCAGTTTTCTACCCCTACAATGGCCGGATCGGCTGTTGATAAATGATATTCTTTGTGTATAATGGCCTCTTTAGGTTTTAAGAGTGTAGCAATTTTACTGAAAGTTACTTCCGAATAGCCCCGGTCAAATTCGCGCATAATACCTTCGGTGCCTTTGGCGTACCCTGTAACAATGCAAATGTTATTTTTAAGATCTATCCCTTTAAAGGCTTGTCTTATACGCTGGTCAATAGTAAAGGAACGGTGATCGTCAAAACCACAAAGGTCAATTAGCTGCGTATGAATGCCACTGTTAAGCAATATGTTTGTCAGGATAAATGCCGAGTGGCTTTCACCAATGGAGGCCAGGATCTCACGGGCAGCTTGCAGGATATTTTCTTTTCGCACATAGCCGGACGCCAGTATATTGGCCAGATTAGATAAAAACTTTCGGGCCGTTTTAATATGCTCTTCAATAAACAAGTCGGCTGCTGCCAAATCAAGACCTAAGCTTACATAATCCCGATTAATGGCTTTTAATTTTGTGATAACCGATTTCAGGGATTTGTTAAAGTCCTGGTGTTTGGCAAGACGATGGTACACACCTGGGCTCCCCGTTTTTTTATTCTCCAATAGCATATCTGTAACCCCGGCAAAAGCAGAAACTATAAAAACGCGGTTATAAATATCTTTTTGTGGGGTTTGATAAAAAATAATATTATTAATAACATCCTGGAGGGCACTCATAGAGGTGCCCCCAATTTTTTCTACAGTAAGCATGATTGATTTATTAGCGATTTCGGGCTTTATTACAATGACCCGATTTTGTTGATCAGTTGCCTGATGGCACATTTGGTTTTTAATAGATTCCTGATCATGAATAACCCGAAAAAATATAGGGCAAGAGCAGATATCATTAGGCTGCCTGTTGTGATATACTTATCGGATGCAGGAATAAAAGTGATAGATAGCCATACTCCCAAGGTGGCTATCAAGTACACAATGATTAATTTTTGATTGGTTTTATAACATCCGCTGAGGTTTAGTTGGATGTCGTTATTTTTGGGAGGGAGATTCCCGGTTCTTTTTTCAGAATACCTGTATTGGATAAACAGCAGAAGAGTAAAAAGTAAAATGAATAAAACGAGAATCAGGTTTGACATCCATGCCGATAAACTTAATAACTGGTTGTAAAAATGGATACCTATAGCAACCGTAAGCATGTAAGAGGAAATGAGCCCGGCACTGCACCATCCCAGCAAAGAGTTAATCAGTATTTTTCCGTGTCTTAAAGTTATCAGTAAACCCGACGGATGGTTTAAAGCACTGGTAAGCTGCTGTTGAAACCGATGAATTTTCATATAGATTATATATAAACCTTTGTAATGAACCAAACCAAAAGAATGCCAATCCGGTATTGTGTTTTTTAAGTTGTTGATTTGTAATTTGTTATGTTGTTGTGTGTGTGGATGGTGTTTTATTTCATATCAAATTGAAAGGGTGATACTCTCATAACGATATGATAATTCGCCCGATGTAATTATTAGTTTGTTTCTAAGGCAAGCCTAATAAATAAACAAGCCCCGTTTATTATAAACGGGGCTTGTTTATTTGCCGGCAAATTTAATTTCCTTTAATATCCGACAGATCAAACAGGACGGTGTTATTCTCAGGCTTTAACCTGAAAACGCTTCCTGCTCCGGGTTTTTCAAATGTTCCTTTAATAGCTTTTAATGTGTATGGCATGCCCTCAAAACGGCAGCTGATCATTTTATTATTTATATTTTCAAATGGTAGTTTGGCCGCTTTAGCTGTATTAAGGTCAAAATACCAGGTGATGGCTTTAGGGCTTACCAAACGCATGGTAATTTGTTTTTCATTCAAATCAACCTCGAATGAACCTGATACAGATGTAAGGGGCCATGATATATGCAATGAGCTGTTACTGGTGTGCGTATAAACGGGGTTGCCACCTTGGATCATGATCTCTTTACCATCAACCAATGCTTTTAACCTTAAACCGGCAATTTCATTGGGCTTACTCCATATATATCCATCTATAACCGGCAGTGTAAAAAAGGTGCACTCGTTTGATGTGGCCACCTGGTTGGTATAAACAGAAGGGAAGTTTTCATTAAAGAGATGAATATCACGAATACGCAGATTGCCATTTTCCCATAGCATATTGATGCGGTAAAAACGACTGTTGAACCAAACAGTTTTCAGATCGCTGCCGTCAATGTCTTTACTCACGGTAAAGGACGTTGGTGGGGTTACTGCATACTTTTTCTTAAACCACAGGCCCGATTGCTCCATAGTTTCAACCCGTAATTTATGCTCATCTCTTAAACGGGCTATCAATGGCATCTGAATTTCAAATCCCTTTGCCATGGCATCCCAGGTAAAGGAATTTTCCTGACCTGCCTGGGTATAATTAAATCCAAGAGCCTTATCCTCGGTAAACGATTTTAGAAACCAGTTTACCCATGCCTCATCGCCACCGCCAAATTTATAAACAGGCTCAAGCGTTACCACCCCCTGACGGGTTGTTCCCAGTCCATTGTCGTACTGGCGAATAGGGTCGCTTCCAAGCATCCTGAAAATAGGTACCGGAATCTGATTTTTTTCATTTTGGGCAGGCATGTACGAATTGATCTTGCTGGGATAGTATGCCTGGTTCCAATAACCTCCCCATAAGGTATACCCATCTGTACCATATTGGTCCTTACAATTGCTTGAGGCTACAATATGATACTTTTGGCACATGTAATTGAGGCTATAACTATCAATAAACCAAGACCCTACAGATTTAGGGTAATAACCAAAGATCTTTTTAAATTCGGCCATATACACATCAATCAGTTTTTCGCGCTCTTTAGGTGTGTAACCGGTAGAGAAACCAATATTGGCGCGCCAGTCCCAGGGATAACGGCCGCGCCATTTAAGCCCGGCTTTTTCTACCTGAGGCTGAGGAATTTCCCACCAGGCACCAATTTCAAATGAATCACGTGGCAGGGCTTTCAGTAATTTTTGATACCGGGGATCAATCAGGGCGTCGTATTGTAATAAGAACGTTCCGCCGAGATTGTATTTTTTCATGATCTCTACTTGCTTCACCACAGTCTGGTATAAAACATCTTCGGTAATTGCAGGGTCACGCGGTTCAAGCAGGCGAATGAAATTAACGATGTTGACTATTTTGGGAGTGGGTTCATCTTCAGGCTGTATAGATTTACTAAAAGCGTTTAAGCCACAAAGGCAGATCAGGCCTAAAAAGATGCTCGTCAGGATGTTCCGGGAGATGATTTTTTTCATTGGAATGAAGAGGTATAGTTGTTGGATAAATGCGATAATGTTTCGCTAACCTAAATTAGCTGAATTTTTGGTTGAAGGTTCTAAGATAGCCATGTTTGATTGAAATGGCCATCCTTGTCTATCCTGAATATAGCTGATTATAGAAATAATTGATAGATATTAATTTATTCATAGATTTTAACTATGGGTGAAAGTTAACCATCTTATACAAATAAATATCTTTCAATCAGGATTGGCTTTTTGAGTTAAAAATGTATACATAATTGCTTTTAATTAGTTATTTTAATCCTCATTAACCATACGGATACCATACATAAACCAATGTATATCCGCAACCAATTACGGATGCTGCATAATTATTTTAAATACTTAAATATAACTCCTGTTGAAGAACGGTGGGGGATGTATGTTACCACCGTGGGGTACTCAAAAATTGAACCCCATGATAATTACCCTAACGAGGTACACCCGCAAAGTCATCATTTAACCTGGAACAGGGGGCGCATACTAAATGATTATTATATAGTTTTTATTTCAAAGGGGAAGGGTGTATATGGTTCGGCATTAACACAGCCAACTGATATTACGGCCGGGACCAGTTTTTTTCTGTACCCGGGTGTATGGCACCGTTACAAGCCTGACCCTAAATCGGGCTGGGAAGAATATTGGGTAGGGTTTAACGGATATTATATAGAGCAGTTGATGGCCAACGGGTTTTTCGATAAGGAAAATCCTTTTGTTTCTTTGGGTTTAAACAAGGATATACTGATCATGTTCCGTAATTTAATTGAATCGGTACAGGCATCATTAACGGGTTATCCGCAACATATTGCCGGCATTACCATGCAAATTTTGGGGCTCATCAATAACATAGCCCACCATCACCAGGAGTACAGTAATGACCCGGTGGGGAAACTCATATCAAAGGCAAAATTCATTATCCAGGAATCGTTTGAAGATGCCCTTGATATGGAAAAGCTGGCAGCGGAGTTGCCAATGGGATATTCCTCTTTTCGCAAGGCATTTAAACAGATCACAGGCGAATCGCCCAATCAGTATCATTTAAACCTGCGGCTGGCCCGGGCTAAAGACCTGCTTACCTCTACGGTTTTAAATATCAATGAAATAGCTTACCAAACTGGGTTTGATTCTGTGTTTTATTTCTCCAAGCTCTTTAAAAAGAAGAATGGCGTTTCGCCCAATGTATTCCGTAAAAACCAAAACCAATTATACTGAAGCGTACCGGCTTTTTAACAGATCCTTCATAAAACAATTCACGGTAAACTGATCTGCCACAGGTTCACCCGTAAACGGGATAACTGGCATGTAGGGAACGGGGCCAAACTCCGTTGTGATAGGTAATATTTTGCTGTTCAACTGCTTATTAACAGCGACAATTTTATCCCACCAATGTAAAAATTTATCCAGAGCGTATCTCCACTGTGAGGCCCGAGGATCGGCAACCTGCGGCCCTTGTTCAAAGCCAACCCGTGCATGAATATAACGGCTTCGGCGGATAGCTTCATCAGCTATTGCCGTGAAGTTTTCAAGCATGCTTTCAGTAACACACGTCCAATGTGAAAAATCGGCCGTTATGCGGAAATCACTCCGTAACTCAAATACCGAGCCGGCCATCTGAGGCGAATAACCCACCCGCCCGCGATGTGTTTCGTGTGCTACTGTGATTCCCGTTTTTTCAGAAAATTCCTGTGCCGCATCTACCAGTTCCAGGTTTTGCTGCAATGAAAAGTAATCTCTGCCCGTATGCGAATTAATGAGCAGTGGACCGGGCTCGGCACACTGATAGAGATTTTTAATGAATGATTGTTTAAATTTTTTAAATGTGCTGCCTTCGGCACTATGTTGATGGCTCACCATATACATTTGGTGCTGCTGCAGGTAATTAAACAAAATCCGTTTGTCGTCAGTATTTGAGGGTATCCAGGTATCAACGCCATCGTAACCGGCTACTCTTATCTTATCCAAAAATGTTTGCAGCTCTAAATGCTCATGGCCCCACTGAGGGCTAAGTAGCTTAATTTCCATTATAAAGGCTGATTTTTTCGGCAGTTTGTACCATACGATGATTGAGCGAAATGCTGCCATTTGCATCGCTCTTTATTTTCTGAACAACTTTGCCATCAACCGCAAAGGTGTATGTAGCATTAGGATTTAACTGACTTATTATATAGGCAAGCGCTTTTGCAGATGGTTTGGGAGCCGATTGCTGCCACTCTATTTTGTCTGTGCTCCATTGACTTACATTGATGGTTAACGGCTTATCCGTTGTGATCTGTAAAGAAGCTGTTGAGTTGCTGCCGTTAAAATAGCTTAGTTGATTAGGAGTAGCATTAAAGCCGAAGTTTTTATTGCTGATGATTTTAAAACGCTGGTTTGATACCGCATAGCTATCATTGTTAAGACTAATATTCAAACGCTGATCTCTGAAATTGTATTTCAACTCAGTACCTGCAAGCTCCGGAGTAATATGCGGATCAAGGTAAAAACGGTTATAGAGTGGATTTACCCCATATATAGCCTGGTATAAGCCTACTATAGAAAGGCTATTGCCCGATAATATATCATCGCCCAGGCCATCCTGTTTTAGGCGGCCATAGCGTTGATAGGCAAGACCGTCTTTACTATAGCGCTCAAGTACGTTTTTCACATATTTAACCGCCAGCGCAGGATTGTAACTGGCATAAGCCTTAACCGCTACAGAGCCCCATGATAAAAACAGGTCACCATTTTCATAACCTGGGAAAGGCCATTGCCATTCTTTTCCTTCGCCGGGGGCATATGATGTCATGGCAAGAGGCCAAAAGAATAGGTTTTCTTTTTGCATCTGGGTTTCAATATTATCAAGGATGAGTTTTTTCCTGCTGTCGTCATCGCAAATATCATAAGCAATAGCCATGAAATTAACCGGGGTAACCATATTGCGGCCATGTATACTCCCGTCCTTATCCCGCCAGTGAACATAGCATTTGTTTTCCTCGTCCCAGAAACCACCCTGAGTGGTGGGTTTATTGAAGCTGGTCTTTAATTTGGCTGCAAAGTCTTCATAGTATTTTGCTTTGGCGTGGTTATTCAGTTGATGTTCAATATCTGCCCATTTAACCAGCGCGTGATAAAGGTTGGCATTAACAAAAGCGTTTTCATATGAAGCCCAGATAATATCTATCCAGTCGCTGCTCTTTTTTTGAGACTGGTTATCTGTCATCATTTCAACAAGGCCGTTATCGTTACCATCTCTTTTAAGTATCCAGTCCAGTGCTTTTTCGCAAGATAACTGATGGGTTTTCACCCAGTTTTTATCCCCAGTCATATCATAAAGTTCGGCAACGTTGGTTACAAAGTCCGGGTTCGAGTCCATAAGTATTCCCCATTGCGCTTCATAAAAACCATACTCGTTAAATTGTCCGGGCATGGCGTCTTCGTTAGTGTAGGCCCATCGCGGATATACACGCCCGTCGGGTTTTATGGCATGGTCACGGTAAAAGTCCAGACAACTTTTATAGCCTTTCAGGTAATTAGGATCATTGATGCCTAAACCAAGTTGGGCAATATATTGTTCGTGCAGGCAAACGGGGCCATAAGGCGTGTGCCAGCTGTTTCCTCCAAAATGCAATGAATCAATTACCCCGATGCGGGCAATGGTGCTCAGCACGGCATTTACCTGATCGCCGTTTATACCTTCTAATTTTCCCCGGCCATATTTATCGTTATAATCAAAATAACTGAATGTTAAACTTTGCGAACTCTTGCCTGCAGGTATATTAAAGGCTGCCCATACATCCGTCGCTTTCCTGATAAACCGGCGCCTGTTGGTTCCGCTATCAGCTTTGGGTAGCATTTCCTGGTTGGCAACGGTAATGGTGTAGGCCAGCTTGTTTTCTGCGGTGCGGGTATATTTCATGGCTACCTCTTTGCCCGGTGCATCAACCGTAATATTAAGCCCGATACCATTTTTGCTGTTCCAGAAACTTGAAGACCGGGTATGAACACCGTAGGTACACAGCGGTTCGTTAAATAAATAAAACCAGGCTAGCCCGCCATAACCCTGATAAGCACCGTTCCAGGTGTTGATATCATCAAAATTAAAAACAGGCATTGCGGCTTCATCTGCCTTTATTGGTTTTGAAAGATTTCTGTCGATAAGCCATCTTAAAGATTTGTCTTTTTTAACAAATGTCCACGTTTCATTGATGGTCAAACCCTTATCGCCATAACTAATTTCGCTGATTTTAAAAGAGTCTGCTGTTTTTGTTAACATCGGTGTGCCTTTTAAATGCAAGGAAGAATAAGTTACTCCACCAACTTTTATCGAAGTATAGATACCATCCGCACTGCTTATAACCTTTTTACCATCAATTACCAGCGAAGTAATGCTGGCCTTGTTATCATAATCAAGCACCAGGCTTAGCTTAGGGGTGCTGATGCTGACTGTTTTTGGCTCATAAGCAATTATTTTATGAGTTGAACTTGCCTTAGTGGTTAACGGAGGCAGTACAGCTAATAAATACAACAGTGTGGTATATATTCTTTTGGTAAACATAGGGTGGTTATTTTGGGTGATAAAGGGCTTGCAGGATAAAGTTAAATATTTATTGAGCTTTGTGATAAACCAACGGGTTTTGATCATTGTTGTTAAGCGCATCTCCAATTTTGAGACTGGCAAAAACATCGTCATTTAAAATGTTTTGTATTCCGTTAAATGTGTTGCCATCGGGCATGTAGGCACAGGTCATGGCCCTGCGGAAGCCGGGGGTCATGTTGGCATGTGCCCCATGAATGGTTAGTCCGTTATGAAAGGAACAGCTACCGGCTTTCATAGGTGCAGCTGTAGATTTGCTGGTTTTAAATTCGGGATATGTTGTAAAAATGGCGCCCATATTTTTGCCGATACCCGGATTTTCAAAAGTAGTTTTCTGATAAGATCCGGGTATAAAGAACAGGCAACCGTTTTCATACGTGGCATCATCAAGCGCAACCCAGATAGATAACGCCCGGCGATCACTGAATGACCAGTAAGGTGTATCCAGATGCCAGGATGTAGGGTTGGCCCAGGGTTTTTTAATCAATGCCTGGTCATGCCATATCCGTATTCCGTCAACTTCCGCTAATTCAGCGGCCATTTTACCTAATCGTTCATCAAGCATTATCTGCTTTATTTTTTCATTATCGCGCCAAAGGTTAATCAGCTGGTCAAAAACATTATCATAGTATGCTTTATCGGCATCATCGCCTTTACCGTAAACCTCTTTACGATCGGGCATTTTGTTGCCGTTTCGTTTTGCAACGGCTTCGTCAAGGGCGGTTCGCCAAAAAGCAAGTTCATCTGGCGACAGGAAATCTTCAATTACTAAAAAGCCATCACGGCGATATTGCGCAATATCCTGCGGCGATAATTCATTTTTCATTTAGGTTTTGAAATTGGTTTATAATCTCAAAAGTATAGGGAATGCAATTTGAGCAGTTATTACTTGCTGGCTTTTTTTTTGTACTTTTTGACATATTGATTTTGCGAAATATCTCCCGGTAAAAGCCTGATATGATTTGAGATAGCCACAGTATTGAGTTAAGGCATAATTATCAAAAAGTACAAATTAATGTCCAAATAATGTATTTAGAAATTTAAACTATCGAATAATTTTGATTTACAATTATATACCGTTTAACCCGGCAGGGCATCTATACCGGCCGGATAGTTAAAATCAATTATTAAAAAATCTGATTATGAAACAAAGTATTACTACTACTGTAGATTATTTTTTTGACTCGGGTAGCCCTCCTTAATAAGGCGTCTGTTTAAACATGGCTTGTTTTAATCCGCTGCTTTAGTATCTGTCATCAATTATTCGGGTTCATTTTTAAAACCCGGGGCAGCCTTTAAAATTTCCGGAAGTTTTTGAATGTCAACAAAAAAATGCCACCCCAGAATGGCCTGGCTTTGCTATGCCAAAATTTAACCATCGTTAACCAATCAATTAAATCTCATGAACAAAAAACTTTTACTTTTTAAACCGTGGAAGTACGCAGCCCTGCTCATCCTGGGGCTACTGATGTATATTCCTTTGCGGTCGCAGGCCCAGGTAGCGGTTACCGGTTCTGTTAAGGATTCGGTAAATTCCGAATCTATCATGGGGGTTTCTGTTTCCCTCAAGGGTACAACAACAGGTACCCAAACAGACGTGAATGGCAGGTTTAAAATTAGTGCTCCCGTTGGCGGGGTGTTAATTTTCAGGTATATCGGCTATAAAGAGCATCAGGTTACTGTACAAAACAGCAATCCCATCAATGTACGATTAAGCTCTTTATCGCAAAATTTAAAGGAAGTAGTGGTGGTAAGTTACGGAACGCAGAGCAAGCGGGAAATAACTGGCGCAATCAGCTCTATCAATGCTACAGAAGTAAAAGATATGCCAGTACCCAACATTGGTCAAAAATTACAAGGTAAACTTGCCGGTGTGCAGATCAATCAAAACTCAGGTACCCCAGGCGCCGAAATGACGTTCAGGATACGGGGCGCGGCATCTATCAACGCGGGTAACAATCCGCTTATTGTAATTGATGGCTTCCCGTCTGAAAGTGGTTTGCAAACCCTAAGCCCTGATGAAATTGAATCTATATCGGTTTTGAAGGATGCTTCCGCTTCCTCACTTTATGGTTCACGCGCGGCCAATGGCGTTGTGCTGGTAACTACCAAGCAAGCCAAGAACGGTGTAAAAAGCCTTGATTTTAGTGCCTACACCGGTGTGCAATCTGTACCTGACAGAGGCAAGCCCGACCTGATGAATCCGGAGGAATTTGCAACCTACAAAAAGGAATATTACGAAGATGCCGCCAAATATGAAAATTACACTGGCGGCGTACCTGCCATATACCAAAACCCCAGCCAGTACGCTGGTACTACAGGTACTAACTGGTTTAATATTTTGCTGCGCAACGCGCTTACGCAAAACTATAACCTGGCATTTAGCTCGGGCACAAAGGATCTGAAATCAGTTGTAAACCTGAACTATAACAAACAGGATGGTGTAATGCTCAACTCTTACGATGAGCGTTTTAATGCCAGGATTAATAACACTTATACCGCGTCTGACAGGTTAACCCTTGGGGCAAACTTAGAGGTATCTTATGGCAACAACCAGGTAGTACCGGGTTTGGATAATGGCCGTAATATTATTGAGAACGCCTTCCTGATGGACCCAACTGTAAATTATAAAAACCCTGACGGTACCTATCCATTGTCGTTTTCGCAGCCTGGCATGTTCCCGAATCCTAACTATTACCTGGTGTTAACCCAAATAGTTAACAAAACCAAGGCAGCAAGAGTAATTGCAAACGGCTTTGCCGAGCTGAAGATAGTTGACGGCCTTAAACTCAAAACCACCATCAACGTAAACACCAACAATACAACCAACAGACAGTTTACACCATCTACAGCGCAGGGTGGTTTAGGCAGCGCACCACCGCAACCGGCCACTGGCAGGTATAGTAACAGCAGCTTTACAACATGGTTGAGTGAAAACACGTTGAACTATCAAAAAACTTTATGGGGCAAGCATAATTTTGATGTACTTGCCGGTTACACTGTTCAAAAATACAGCGGCGAAAACAGCTACATTGATGCCAGCCAGTTTCCTGATGATAACATTCAATGGATAAATGCTGCCACAACCCGGATAGGAAATATTAATCTTGACCCGGCAGCAAATTTTGGTCAGTGGTCACTATTATCGTACATCGGTCGTTTCAACTATAATTATGACAGTAAATATTTAGTGTCATTTGCCTTCAGGCGAGATGGTTCATCAAAGTTTGGTGATAATAACAAATATGGAAACTTCCCTTCAGTATCATTAGGCTGGGTAGCTTCTGACGAAGCATTCCTGAAAAATGTTAAGCCTATCAGTTTCTTAAAATTAAGAGGCAGCTACGGTAAAGTAGGAAATAATAACATTGGTTTTTATACCTACCTGGCTTCTGTAAATACGAGCAATTATGTTTTTGGTGATCAGGTTACACCGGGTAAAACACTTAGTGGCATCGGTAATAACAGCTTAACGTGGGAAACTACTACCAGCTATGATGTAGGTTTAGATCTGGCCTTGTTTAACAACCGGGTATCATTTACCTATGACTACTACTGGAAAAAAACAGATGGCTTGTTATACGGAATAGATATCCCAATTCAGTCAGGATTTTCAACCATCACATCCAACGTAGGCCGGTTTGATTTTTGGGGCCATGAGTTTACTATAGGTACCAAAAACCTGGTGGGTGATTTCAAATGGAATACCAATTTCAATATTTCCTTTGACAGGAACATGGTTAAAAAACTGGGTACTAATGATGCGCCAATTGGTGGTTACAACGAATACTGGGATGATAACAGAACAGCAGTTGGTCACCCTATAGGTTTGTTTTACGGTTACATTAATACTGGTGTTTACATGACCCAGCAACAGTTTGATACCGAGCCGCATGATGCTACAGCCATGGTTGGTACAGCGCGCTTTAAAGATGTGAGCGGGCCAAATGGCGTTCCGGATGGAAAGATTGATAGTTATGACAGAACTTATATCGGTAATCCTAACCCTACATTTGTTTATGGTATAACTAACAGTTTCTCCTACAAAAACTTTGATCTGAGCATAGTTGCTGCAGGCTCTGTAGGGAATGATATTGCTGATGACGCATTTCAATCAACAGAAAACCTGGACGGTGTATTTAACGTTCGGAAAGGCGTAGCCAACCGCTGGAGATCTGAAGAAGATCCTGGTGATGGTATATACCCAAGAACAAGAAGCGGCACCACTGCCGATTTCAGGAACTTTACCAGCAGGCAGGTATTTAAGGCATCATACATCGCCATAAAAAACATTACGCTAGGCTATACCATACCAGTTAAAAAAACACAATATTTTAAAAGCTTCAGAGCTTATTTGAGTGCGCAAAACGCCTTCATTTTCTCCAAATACCCGGGGCTTAACCCTGAGGCAGGCCTTGCAGGTTTAAATGGCTTAAACCAGGGCCGTGATTTTACCGGTTATCCAATTCCGAGGGTATTATCAGCTGGTGTAAATGTGGGTTTTTAATGTTGTATCTATTAAGCAATCATAAAATGAAAAAGTTATCATATATATTAATAGCGGCTTTGAGCATGGCATCCTGCAAAAAGGATACGCTTAACCTGGTGCCGCAAACAACGCTAAGTTCCGCCACGTTTTTTAAGAACGCTGCGGAATACAATCAAGCGCTCACAGGAGCGTATACTAATTTGAGAGGTGTTGCCTTTATGGGCATTTACATGGACGAAATGCGTTCAGACAATACCTTTTTTACCATTTACTCTGCCGATAGGGGTACCTCAACAAGTGCCGAAGCAATGGCCGAGTTTATAGATAACAATATATCAAGCCAGGAGCCCAACTCGCCGGGTAACCGCTACGGTAATGATTATTCGGGTATTGCAACGGTAAATACCATATTAACAAGATTGGCCAAATCGGACCTTGCCCAGGCTGATAAAGATCAGATATCTGGCGAGGCATTGTTTTTACGGGCATATTATTATTATGACTTGGTTCAGCATTACGGAGGTGTACCACTTCAGGTAGAAGAAGTTACCGATATAAGTGGTGCTTTTTTACCAAGAAACTCGGTTGATGATGTTTACAACCAGATAGTTAAGGACCTTACAGCGGCTATACCTGTTTTGCCTGTGGCTAAAACATTCCCGCAAACTGGCAGGGCTACACAAGGTGCTGCGAAAGTGCTGCTGGCTTATACCTACATGTCAAAACCTACCAAGGAGTATGACAAGGCCGAGGCCGCGTTGTTAGATGTTACCAAAATGAATTATTCGCTTTTGCCTGATTATGCAAGCGTGTTTGACCCTAATAACAAAAATAACCAGGAGTCGATTTTTGAAGTGCAGTACAAAATTGGTAACGATGGGCAGCAAAGTGATTTTATATGGAGATTTATTCCTAAAACAACCAATACCGAGTTTATATTGGGCTTACATGGTACCAATGCACGTGGCGGCCTTAGCAGCGGCGGCTGGAATGTGCCAACCCAGGAAATGGTTGACTCTTATGAACCAGGAGACCTGAGATTACCAGCTTCCATCGCTGTTGCCGAAGGTACTGTTGCCAGCGAGGTGTTAACTACCACCGCGGTTAAAAGCCCTGTAGGGTATAAGCCAACACCTGGCTTAGGCTATTATTACTTTATTAAAAAGTACCTGCATCCGCCATACCAGGTTGAATACAATACGAATGATAACTGGCCGGTATTTCGCTATTCGGGAGCATTATTGCTGTTAGCTGAATGTTTGGTTGACGAAGGCAAAACCGGCGATGCGTTACCATACCTGAACCAGGTTAGGAAAAGAGCAGGGTTGCCTGATCTGGCGCAGGCCACCAAGCAAAACGTATCTGATGAGATGCGCCATGAACTGGCATTCGAAAACCACAGATGGACCGACCTTGTTCGTAATAACCTGGCAATTGATGTGCTTAATGCTAAAGGAGTAAGATTAAAAGCATTGTACGGATTTTTATTACCATCAACCTTTAACGTTACGCAAAACAGGTTAATTTATGCTATCCCGTTCCGCGAGCTGCAAATAAACAATAAGCTGACTCAAAACCCGGGTTATTAATTTTCATTCTTCATAACAATTCATAACCAAAAAAGCGGGTAAACTATGTTTATCCGCTTTTGCTTTTAAAAGATGGTTGAGGATTTATTTAATACCAACTCTTAATTTAAGGGCTTTTCCTTTTTCTTCCATAAATTGACCGCCTGCGTTATTACTGATCACAGCGTTATCGGCAGTTTCAACCTCATTATATTCAATACCGTAACAACCAGTTGTAGTAGCTGATTTAATAACTACCACATAACGTTTTCCTTTAACAACTTCAACTTTAAGTTTTAGCGCATAGTTTTTTGGTGCCCATGATAAATTATCCTGTTTTAAGTTTACAGTTGCAAGGGCCGGGCCTGATGGGTTTAACTGATCATCGGTACTGTGTACCTCTACCACAAGGTCAGCATCGGGGTAACCACTTTTAAAGGTAGTTAGATTAAGCTGATAGAGCGTTCCGCTACGATCGGCGGAAAATACCTGGCCGCGTTGTTTGGTTTTATTAATGTCGCACACTGTTGTAAAATCCCCGTTGGTTGTAATTGGTTTGTTAGCGGCATCTTTTGGAAAAACGGCTGTTTCACCGCAAACTAAAGGATTTATAGAGCCATCGGCTGCAAAAGTGAGGGGTGCCCAGTAAAAATTGGCCAGTGCCTCATTTTTAGCCGCATTGTTCCACAAATCGCTGCCGAAAAGGAAAACAGTTTCTGAGTTTAGCTTAAAGGTTGATACAAAAGAAGGCTGTCCGCCGCAGGAGTTATCACTGATCTTTTTACCAGCAGACCATGGCCCCAAAGGTGATTTGGCCGTACGGTAAGAAGCACCTGTGCCCGAACAATACCCGCAGTTAGGGTCTGAGTAAACCATGTAATAAATACCCTTTCGTTTAAACAGAGCTGGAGCTTCTGTTTTACCATCAGTAACCGATTTAACATGCTGGCCTGTACCTGTAAGATAGTCGGGACTCAGTTTTTCAATCACGATACTACCCTGGGTGCGCCAATCGGTGTAAGCCAGGTAAGCCGTTCCGTCGTCATCAACAAAAGTGTCATGATCGCCATTGTTTAAACCGGCTACGGGCATTTCGCTGTTTACAGCAAGAGTTGGTTCCTTAACTTCCACAAATGGCCCCACAGGCTTTTTGCTGGTGAATACACGGTATCCAACCCTGTTGTCATAAACGTTTATCCACAATACATACAACCGGGTTTTCTGATTATAAATAACATGCGGGCGGAAACAGCCATAAGTTTTACCATCGCAGCGGGTTTGCCAAACAGTTGTTTTTGCATCAAATAAAAAGCCCTTATCCGTCCAATGATCCAGATCGGTTGAAGAGTATACTTTGAACCCGCAAAAGGGAGCCGATTTGTTACCCCATTCAAAGCCGCAATCATAACTGGTGCCGTATAAATAATATACACCATTAAACAGCGCTATTTCGCCATCGTGAGCATCAACAACATTGCCGAGGTTATCAAATTTGGTTAGTTGCCGGCCGTTTTTACTAAAGTTTTTTATGGTTTGGGCACAGGCTATCTGCGTAATTAAAAATACGCTTAAGAATAAAGTAATGATTGTTTTCATTGGGTTTAAATATTTGAAAGCATAGGACTGCAGCTTCAAAAATATTTTAATAGCCACACTTTATGCTTACGTTATTTGATAATTTATTTGCTGTTTATGGCATGTATCACAAGCCACCCAGGGCACGTTTCCGGTAGTCTGAAGGGGTTAAACCCGTTCTTTTTTTAAAGAGCTTTGAAAAATAAAAATAGGAGTCGAACCGAAGATCGCTTGATATCTGTTTGATGGGAATACCAGGATCGTTAAGTAAACTTTTGGCGCGTTCAATTTTTAATTGGATATAATACTGACCGGGCGAGAGGCCTGTATGGGTTTTGAACACTTTGCGAAACCAGGAATAACCAACCTGCAATTTTTCGGCCGCTATTTCGGGCGAAAAATCTTCGGCAATGTTTGAGCGGAACAGTAAGCGCGCCTTATTAATGATCACCTCTTTATCTTCAGACTCAACCGCGTTTTGTTTGATGATGGAGTGAAAACTGCCCAGCAAATGCAAAGCCGCTCCGGATATAAGTGGTTGATAGCCGGGTGCTTCCTGCTTTGTTTTTTCGATAATGCAGTTAAAAATGTCAAATGTTTTTTCATTGAACCCAATATATAAACAGGGATTGTCGGGTTTGAAAAAGTTTTTTTGAGCCAGATTATCCATGATCTCGCCCTTAACGCCTATCCAATACTCATCCCACCCGGTTTCAATATTCGGTTTATAGCGATGCCTTTCGCCCGGAAAAAGAATGATGATAGTACCTGCTTTAACTTCGGTTT
This sequence comes from Mucilaginibacter aquaedulcis, assembly GCF_030409325.1. Classification (GTDB taxonomy): domain Bacteria; phylum Bacteroidota; class Bacteroidia; order Sphingobacteriales; family Sphingobacteriaceae; genus Mucilaginibacter; species Mucilaginibacter aquaedulcis. Next base: position 399,837 of record NZ_JAUFPR010000004.1, on the reverse strand, counting down.
GGCTACAGCTGTCCGATTCAAAAACACCCTTGCCATTGGTAATATAAATGATCTGGTATTCATTTAAAACCCGGCCTGCGTTCCAGTTAAAGTAATGATGAGCAGGGTGGGTTTTAACAGGATATAAACCAGATGCCTCTACCCGTGTGCAACCGGCATTTAAAACACATAAGCCCCAATTTTCATCCTCTTTACTAACCGGCAGGTATCTGTAGTAATTAATCATTCCGATACAAAATAAGTTTTTATTGGCGTACTGGTTTGTAGCCGCCTGGTTTACAATTTATAAAAATATTAAACTTTAAAGTAAAAGTAGATTGAGGCTACGCTTTGTTGTGCCATAATGTCAAAAAACACCAACAAAATATCAAATAGTTTATAGCTGATTATTAGCTGTATTTAAATCAAAAACTACAAATCAAATATCAAAACATACATTGTAAAAAAGGGTTGGCCGGATAACTTTGAACTATCAATAATTAGCCAGTTAATACCAAAATATTTACTTCATATGAACAGCCCTTGCCTTTGTTAACCACAAAGCGCAGTTTAATGTGATGGTCAACCGGCCCGATTTTTTATATCATACTTTAAATAAAATGCTAACAAAAACAACAATAGCACCGGGGCTTAAGGTCGGGCTTTTTGGGATCGGTTTAAACGCTTATTGGGAACAATTTGAAGGATTAGAGAAAAGACTTTCGGGGTACGTTGATGTGGTAGCCGGAAAGCTCCAAACCAACGGTACAGAAGTAGTGAACCTGGGCCTGGTAGATACTCCGCAAAAAGCATTTGAGGCCGGCAATCGCTTCAGAACAGAGGGGGTTGATATTATATTTTTATACGTTACTACCTATGCTTTATCATCAACAGTATTACCTGTGATTAAAAAAGCTAAAGTACCTGTTATTGTGCTTAACCTGGCACCTGAAGCCTCAATTGATTATACCGCTTTTAATAATTTGAAGGATCGTACCGCTATGACAGGGGAGTGGCTGGCTTATTGTTCTGCATGCCCGGTGCCGGAGATAGCTAATATTTTTAAACGTTCAAACATTCCATTTTACCAAATAACAGGCATATTGCATGGCGACGACCATGTTTGGAATGAAGCAACGGAATGGATAGAAGCTGCCAAAGTTGCCAGCCAGATGTATCACAACACGCTTGGCCTTATGGGCAACTATTATTCGGGCATGTTGGATATATATTCAAACCTTGCCCTCCATTGCGCCACATTTGGCGGGCATATAGAAATTATTGAGGTTGATGAGCTATCGGCGATAAGAGCTGATGTATCAGGCGAAGAAGTTAAGCTCAAGGTTGATGAATTTTACAGCAGCTTTGATGTACAGGACGACTGCGAACCGGCAGAGATAAAACGAGCTGCTTTAACTGCCGTTGCCTTAGATAAGCTTGTTCAGAAGCATAATCTGGGTTCATTGGCCTATTATCATAAAGGAACAGGTAATGCCGTCAACGAGGATACCATGAGTTCAGTAATAGTTGGTAATTCGTTGCTTACGGCTGGGGGTATTCCGGTGGCTGGTGAGTATGAAGTGAAAAACGCGCAGGCCATGAAAATTATGGAATGTTTTGGCGCAGGCGGCTCCTTTACCGAGTATTATGCGATGGATTTTACAGATGATGTAGTGTTGATGGGGCATGATGGTCCGTGTCACCCGGCTATTGCCGAAGGTAAGATCAAGGTAAAACCCCTCTTGGTTTATCATGGCAAGGTAGGTAACGGTTTGTCTGTGGAAATGTCTGTTAGCCATGGACCCGTCACTTTGCTATCGGTAGTGGAAACGCCCGACGGTAAGATCATGTTCCTGGTAGCCGAAGCAGAGTCGGTTGCCGGGCCGATACTTGAAATAGGGAACACCAATAGCAGGTACAAATTCCCGATAGGCGCAAGAAACTTTGTGGAAAGCTGGAATGCCCAGGGCCCGGCGCATCATTGTGCTGTTGGCAAGGGACATATTGCATCTAAAATAAAAAAACTGGGCGACCTTTTAGGTCTGCAAACCATCAGGGTTTGTTAACATATCTATATATTTATTGAGCTACGTAGCATATTTATCAAAATTCGCATGAAACAAAAAACAATCATCTTGGCCCTCTTACCATTTTTTATCTGTTGCTTTTCATTAAGATCAAAGGCGCAGCAGTATTTAGACGGCAGGCCCTCCACATCATTACGATTGGAATGCCAGGATGAAGGTGTAGTGTTAAGGCACGGAAATGGGGCTGATAGCTGTGATACGTTTGGAGCAAGAGAAGCGGTTTTGAATAAAGATGGCAATAAGTATTATCTGTTTTATGATGGTGCCGGTAAAGACGGATGGAAAGCCTGCCTAGCCGAAAGTGATGATCTAAAGCAATGGAGTAAAAAAGGCGCTATCCTGGCACTGGGCGACTCCGGTAAAATGGATTCTAAAAGTGCCTCATCTCCATGGATCATTAAAAGCGATGGTATATGGCATATGTTTTATTTAGGAACACCGCACACTTCGCCTGCTCCCGACAGGATTCCGGCATTTCCCTACCTTACTATGAAAGCACAGGCCAAATCAATTGAAGGGCCATGGGTTAAGCAATATGATGTAACGCCATTTGTTGAAAAAGCAAATAGCTTTTACACGGTAACTTCCAGTCCGGGTTTTATTGTTAAAGTAAACGGTGAGTTTTTGCAGTTTTTTAGCGGTGCTTCGCAGGATGCCAACGAAACTAAAAGAACCCTCGGCTTTGCCCGGACTAAAAACCTGAATGGCAGCTGGGATATTGATACTAAACCTTTATTTCCACCAACAGAGCAGGTAGAAAACTCATCTGTGTTTTTTGACGATGCCACCAAAACCTGGTATCTATTTACAAATCATATTGGCATCACCAAAGAAAACGGCGAATACACAGATGCCATATGGGTTTTCTGGACAAAAGATATTTATCACTGGAACGAAAAGAATAAAGCAGTTGTGCTCGATAAATCAAATTGTACATGGGCTAAAGGAGCCATAGGCATGCCAACGGTGATCAAGGTAGGCAATAAGCTGGCCATGTTATATGATGGAGTGGAGGGAAACAGCACCAGTCACATGGGGCGTGATATTGGCCTGGCATGGATGCAGTTGCCATTAAAGATCAGTGGGAATTAGGGCTGTCGTCCTTTTCTTTTTTCTGTGCATTATCAGGCAGTTCTTTTATGTACACATCCTGTTGAGGGAAAGGGATAACAATGTTTTCTCTACTGAAAACCTCATCAATTTTTAAGATAAGGTCGCTTTTAATTATTCTGGCGAGGGAAATATGCTTTGGCCAAAAAATAACTTCTACATCTACCGAGCTTTCATTAAAACCGCATATACCTACATCAAAAGCAGGACTTCGTAAAATCCTGTCGTCAGCATCAAGTATCTCCATAATGAGTGTTTTAACCTTTTTCAGGTCGGTGTTGTAGGCTACCGGAACATTAAAACTTATGCGTTTCAGATGCTGGCCCATTGTCCAGTTTACGAGGTGTTGGTTTAGCAGCTCACCGTTAGGAATCACAATGCAGGAACCATCAGAACTGGTAACAATACTACTTCTGAAACCTATTGACTTCATAGTAGCGGTTTTACCGTTGATTTCTATGAGGTCACCTACGTTTACCGGCCTTTCAAAAGAAAGTATCAGTCCGCTCACGAGGTTGTTGACCAACCCCTGCAGGCCAAGACCCACACCCACACCCAGCGCGCCGAATATCACGGTAATTTTATCAAGCGCGATACCTGCCGCGGCAAAGGCAAAGAAAAGCCCCATGCAAATGATAAAAATGCGGACAAGCAATATATAACTGCCTAAATTGATCTTTTTACCCAGGCTGTTCTTGTCCTGGCTGCTTGAGGGGTCTGAAGTAAAGAATGATGCCAGTTTTGACAGCACCAATGATAAGATCAGGATCAGGAAAAAGACTAAAATACCCCAGATAGAAAAATGGTAGTTACCCACCATCCTGTCGCGGGTAATAAACATATTAAAGGAAATGTAGTATTTGTAAAAGCCGTAAAAGTTTTTGCTCACCAGGTAAAACCAGCCAATAACCAACACCACATAGAAAAAAGGCGGCACCTGGCTGCCGACGCGGTTAAAATTAATGAAGAACAACTTGCGGCTTGGGCCGGTATAAATATCCGAAGCCAGCATCAGCCCCTCGTTAATATGCCTCACCACCCATAAAAATACTATGGCTATTACAATGCCCGAATAACCACTTATAAAAAATGCCTTTGAAAGATTGAATCTGCCAAAGCCATTTAATAGTGTAGCAATGATCTCGCAGGTGAAAACTAAAACAATAAAATAAAGGATCCCTCTTTCTTTTAGTTCTTGCCGGCGTTTACTAAAGAGTATTAACCCTGTATATACCACACCGCCTATTGAAATGAGCGCCGTACATATCCGCTCAATGCGTGTTACCTGCAAGAGCATATTACCCAGGCTTGCCACCACAAAAAATGCGATCATGATGAGCCAAAACCTCATCCAGTAGGCTGTGATGTAAGTTTTGAAAATAAAGGCCAGACAAACGGCAGAAACAAGCCATACCAGGAAGCTGAATAAATAAGGCGGATCTGTAAATATGAATTGAAAAACGGAGAGCGTTAACAGGGTTGCCGATAGTACAGGATGTTGTAAAAGCAGCTGCCCTGCATAATCAGGATTAAGTTTGTTTTCGATCTTATGTTGCTGTTTTAAAGAGTATATAAAGTATGACTCAATGCAGAGGATCAACAATAATATGAGGAGGGTTGTACGATGGTCTTTTAAATAGTAGTTCAATACCATCTTTTCTTTTGCCTGCGAAAATGCTATTACGTCATTAATTGGGCGGGTAAAACCTGTAGATTCCCATAAAAAAGGGAACTCCTTGTAAAAAGCCTTGCCCGATAAGTTATTGCTGTAAATGTCAACATCTTCCTTTAATGAGCGCAGCTCAAAAACCATATAGTCAACCTTTAACTGGAGGGCCTGAGCCTGGGTTAAGGCAATATTCAGGCTGGTATCTACGGGGCCTATCTCTTTTACAACCACCCTTATTTTGTCAAGATATTTTACGATAGCTACAGAGTCAAGGGCAAATTTGTATAAAAGCGAATCGCTGTATAGTGAATCAATATTTACCCTGAAATCAATTAGCTTGTTCGCGTATCTATCAAGAGCAGCTTTTTGCTTACCAACTGTTTCTGAAAGCTCAGATAGTATGGATGATGATACAGAAAGGTTCCTTTCGGTTTGGGTTGTGCCTTTATGAATAAATATGCCATCCTTTACAATATCAACCGATGCCCGTGTTTGTTTCAGAAGATTATTGATAGCTAAAGTATCTATGCCTTCTTTCAGAAAGATTTTAGTTTCCTGATTTACTCTTTTTAAGTTTTCAATAGCCTCACGCTGGTGAATAGTGGCCTTGCCAAGGTTGTATACTTCAATGCTTCGTATAGCCTCATCCCTGCCGCGTTTTTGCATAATGTGGGCAAAATCGGGCTTTTTGATTGGTGTTTTTACAGCTGTGTCAGGTGGAGGGCCGTAGCTATCCTGGGCCGAAACTGTATTAATGAAGAAAAGCAGCAACAGGGTTATATAATATCTCATACCAGGTAATTGGGTATATAAGTACAGGTTGCGCTGTTGTTTTACAGTCGGCTTATGATCAATAATATATAGTTGACTATAATAAAATTACATAAAAAATAGTGCAAAAGAAAGGATAGGGAGATAAGCCCTTATATTTTAAAAAGGCTTTTTAGGCCTGTAACCGCAATTTGCAGGCCTACACAAAATATTAAAAAGGCGGTAACGCGGTTAACTATTTTTTCGCCGTTTGAGCCCAGGTAATCAATAAGGGTTTTGGTATTAAGATAAAATATATAAATAAGCAGGCACATGAATAAGATAGATAGGAGTATAGCACCGGTATTTAAATAGTAATCCTTCATATCGGGCGAGGCGCTGTGGGCGCTTAGCGTAAACAATACTGAGATAGTTCCGGCGCCGGTAGTAACCGGAAACGTGATGGGATAAAATAGCTTATCTTCAATATTGTGATACCATGATAATTCGGTTTGATTTTCTGAATCGGGGATTGAGCTGTCATCCTGCTTATCCGACGAAAGGAACTCCCATCCCATTTTACAGATCATGATACCTCCTGCCAGTTGAACAATGGGAATGGAGATACCAAACAGCTGCAATATCCATTGACCGGCAAATAGCGATACCGTGCAAATACAAAAAGCATAGAAAGTAATCTTGCCAACTGCTTTCCGTTTTTCGGCCGAACTGAGGTGAGCAAAATATGGTGTTATGATAAACGCAGACCCAACAGGGTTAACAACCGGAAATAACGCTATAATGCCTATAAAAAGTAAATGGACAAATGAATGATAAACAGGCATTATAGGCAGCGGGTTTGTTATTAATACATTGATAATTAGATTGAAATATACACAAAACAAAATAGTTGCACAAACCATGAATTAAAGGGTGTGCAACTATCTATATTCCAATTAACACCTGTTACTGGATCAGGGCATTATTGCAGGTTTCTGGCTCAGTATATATTTAATCCTATCCTGGTTATTCAGTGTATCAGAATTCAAGGTAAGGCCTTTGCCCTCATAACGTGCATAACTAACAGCCAATGGTTTTTCAATGGTAGGAGTTGATTTCACCACTTCAACCTGCTGCAGGTTGCCGGGGATATTGGCCCCAAACCAATGCGCGTCGGTTTGTTGTTTCCAGGTAACCAGGGCAAACACCTCGCCGGCTACAATTTGGTTTGTTCCTGCTATGGCAGTTTTTAACGCTAACGGGTTACCATAAAGCGTTGAGGTAGTTCCCTGTTTTTTATTGACGAACGTGGTGATCGCCTTTAAACCCAACTGATCAAAATTAAATGATGACGGCAACGCTGCTTTAGGATTGGTCAGCTCGGCAATTGTTGGGGTGTTTGAGCAGGCATACATGCTTAAAACAATGGCTGCCAGCAATACATATTTTATGCTTTTCATAATTTTAGTGTTTGATAGGTAGGGTGAAAACAAAATCTTCGTTTTTCATTGGGCGGTGGCAGTTCATACACTCGTTAGCAAAAAGCGCTGTTTTTCCGTAAGGCACCATTTTAGGAGTTTTAAAGCGGGCAAATCCCCAGCCCCCGGTTGATGCATATTTTTTATCATCCTTTATCATGTACTCAACCTGTAAAAAAGCACCGGTATGTATAGTGCTATCTTTATCAACTATCTGGGCCCAGGCAACTTTGGCAAATATGGTTCCGTTTGGCCATGGGTGAATATTGTTGTTTTTAACTGCTTTTACAGCAATATCGTTCCCGAAAATTATACGCATGGTATTATTATCAAAGCGTTCGCTGGTGCTAAGAGGTTGCCAGTTTTTATAATCAGGGATGTAGGTGATGCCATTAAGAGCCACCGGTAAATTATCGGGTGATAACTGATTATCCTGCCATTTTTTATACTGTTTATCAGCCGCATTTATCTTGGAGGTATCATTATATACTGACGGTTTCACCGTGCCCAGTAAGTAGTTTTTTAGCGTGGTAAGTTGATTTGCGGATATTTTAGCCGAAGTGTGCACCATTTCGTAATCCTTAAGCGGCATAGCTCCTTCCTGAATCTGGTTAACCGCTTCCCAAAGCTTTGCTTTTTGATCACCTGCAGCCAGGTTACCCCATTCTGAAAAATTCAGAACCTTTCGCCCTTCTTTTATATGTTGAGCCACACGCCAGTTTAACGGCGAAATCTGATCGAACCAGCGGAGTTGCGTTTCGTTGGAGTGGCAATCGTAGCAGGCCTGTTTTAAAATAGTTTTTACTTCGGCCGGAGCTTGCAGATCGCCGGTTACAGGTGGATTTTTGATCTCGGGCCTTATAAACTGGATGATGATGAAAATGATCAGCAGGCACGTGAAAAAAAGTATGGTTCTTTTGCTGAAAAAGGTTTTACGAGGGTTATTCATGGCATTTTTTTGTTAAAAATAATACGGCTAACACTTGCAGAAATTTCTTATTCGGTGAACAGGCAAATACTATCGTTAAATGAATGAACGAAAGCGGTATTACTAATTTAAAGAAATGTTATTGTAATGTTTTATAAAAATGATTTGCCTCATGGATGGCAGCCGCGCAAACAGATTCTAATTCAGTTATTAATGGATCAATATTGGTATTCAGGGTTGAGGCTAACTCCAGCGCATCCAAAATTTGGGTGAGCCGTGGTAGCAGACCCATGATAGCTACACTTGTTTTCATATTGTGTGCTATTCTGCTTACTTCCTGATAGTTTTTTGTATCGAAAGCCGTTTGCAATGCCGACAGATCATCAGGAATACATTCCAGGAACTGACTGGTAACAGTTCGTTCATAATTAATATTACCCTTGCTGATCTCTTTCATATAGCTCAGGTCAATAAATTCGTAATTGCCGGTTTGAGGGGTAACAGCAGGATTATTTTCCTGCGCTGGTTTAGGCGGAATAAACTTATTGATCAGCTTTAAAAGATCATGCTCATTAATGGGTTTGGAAATGTATTCATTCATACCATGGCTCATGCATTTTTCGCGTTCGCCGGCCATTGCATGCGCGGTCATGGCAATAATAGGTATGTTTGATTTTAATGTTGTACGGATATAATTGGTAGCGGTGTACCCATCCATACCCGGCATTTGAATGTCCATCAGTACCAGATCGTACTGTTTGGTTTTTAGTTTGGCTATAGCATCATTGCCGTTGCCAGCAATATCAAAAGTAGCATTCCATTGGGTAAGCAGATGCTTCATTAAGCTTTGGTTCATGGCGTTGTCGTCAACCACCAAAATACTTAACGAGGTATTTATTTTATCCTTATAAAGGTTGGCCTCTGCATATGATTCATTACTGATCTGTTCATCAGCAATAGTATAGGGAATATAAAAATTAAACTCGGTGCCTTTACCGGGCTCGCTATTAACTTCAATATTGCCATCCTGCAGCAATATTAGGTTGCGAACGATAGAGAGCCCAAGCCCGGTGCCGCCATAATTGCGGGTGATAGAATCTTCGGCCTGGTTAAAGCGCTCAAATATGGCGGTAAGTTTTTGCTTATCGATGCCAATACCGGTGTCTGTTATCCTGAAACCCAATTGTATCTTTCCGGCTTTGGTCATTTGGTTATAAACGTCTACCCGTATTTCGCCCCGTTCGCTAAACTTCAAGGCATTGCCAATTAAGTTAACCAGGATCTGCGTTAAGCGGGTGGCATCACCTATTAGGGTGTCGGGCACATCAGCGGCAATTTTGCTGTGGAATTGCAACCCCTTTTCTCTTATCCTTTCGTTAAACAGGGTTTCGATAGAGTGTAGTAAGCCGCTCACGCTGAAAGGCGCGTGAACAATGCGCATCATACCAGCCTCAATTTTTGAAAGGTCAAGTATATCATTAACAACCATCATCAGGTTTTCACCGGCACTTTGAATAGAGCCTACAAACTCGTCAGATTCCGGGTTTAATTGCTGTCGTTTTAATAAGTTGGTAAAGCCCAGAATGGCGCTTAACGGCGTGCGGATCTCGTGGCTCATATTAGCCAGAAAGTTCTCCTTGATCTGCGCAGCTTCCTGGGCCTTTTTTTCTGATACATCCAGCTTAACTATAAGCTGGTTTTGCAGCCGGAACTGGTTAATAATAAATAAACAAAGAATAGCGCCGCTCAATAGCAATACAGTGATCAGGATATTCCGGTACAGCATGGTTTTCTGAACATTTTCCTGAATGTTTGTACTCAGCCTGATCATGAGGTTTTGCCGGCTGTTATAGATCTGGCCGGTAACCTTCATGATCTCGTTGGATATAAGCCTTGCCCGCGGATTGGCGATAAAGCTGGTATCATTCATCTTACCCGTAGCCAAAAACCGGCCCATAAGTATGTTTTTTACCTTAACCTTATCAACCGCCAAAACATTAAGCCTGTCAATATATTGTTTAACCTTTGGGTCGGTGTTATGAATATTGATGGAGTCGAGATAGCTTTTAACCGTTTGTATCTTGCTATCTATACCTTCCAGGTGCGAGGTGTCATTTGTGGCAATAGCGGCTCTGATGCGGCCTTCTACTCCCAGTATATCACGGTCAATTTCGCGCAGGTGATCACTTAACTGCAATTCGCGCAGTAAGTTGGCATTGCCTTTAATAAGTTTTGAAGTGTTTTGGCTTGCATTGTACAGTACAAATATTAAAAGGGAAGTGCCTAATATAAATGCCGCCAGAATGAGATAGTTGAAACGTTTATTAGCCATTACAAAAGATGGTAAAGCCATTGTTGATTGTTAAAGGTGCTAACTACGTTTTAATAAACTATTTCAAATTCGGCAAACGAGGGCAAACTATCGTTGAACAGGTAAAAACCAGCGACTGGCTAAAAAATATTCATCCTGCTGTTTAAAGCTTTTCTGTATGCATCGGCCACGGGTAAAAACTTGCCATCAACAACCAGCCCACCATCCTGTAAGGTATCTATTTTGCTCAGCGCTATAATATATGAACGGTGTACCCTGATAAATTTAGACAGAGGGAGTTTTTCTTCGGCCGCCTTCAGCGTGCCATGAATGACATACACCTTTTGCTGCGTGTGAAACTTAACATAATCGCCCATGGCTTCAGCATATAAAATATCATCTATCCTTAATTTGCGGGTTATGTTGGAGTCTCTCACAAAAATAAACTCCTCGATTGTTACTGGTTCAGCAGTGTTTTTACTTTCAAGAATTTCCCGGGCTTTATTAACTGCTTGTAAAAAGCGTCCGGGAGTAACAGGTTTTACTAAGTAGTCGGCCACGTTTAGCTCAAAGGCTTCAACGGCATATTCCTTTTTTGATGTAGTGAAAATAATTACGGTATCCTTGTTTTTAAGGTTTCTTGTCAGTTCCAGGCCACTCATTTCAGGCATTTCAATATCCAAGAACAGCAGGTCAACATCCATGGTTTGTAAATGGTTGTAGGCATCCATGGCGTTGCAATATTCGCAAACAACGGTTAAATCGGTAACCTGGCTTGCCAGATGACTAAGGGTTGTTCGTGCTATTGCGTTGTCATCTACTATCAGGCTGTTCATATAGGGGTGCTAAGCAAAAAATGAGTTTAGTGCAAATATAGTAAGCAGATGTAATGATCCGTTTTGCACGTAAGTTAAATATAACAAAAAATGCCTTTGCTAAACACGGTTAATCTGCAAAAGCCACCTTTTAACGACTTATTTGGCCCATTCAACGAATTTCAACATCGGTGAAATTTTTACAGCGCTAATTTTAGGGTAATAAACAAAGCCGGGTTTAAGCACTGGTTTATTGAAAACTCTTTAAATATAAATATTATGAAACTGCTGGAATTACCCCCTTATCCTCAAAATAATAGAGCAACCAAAACCGCTCAGTTTAAAGCAAAAGAAAATAAACCGGTTGCCCTGACCATTGTTAAGGACGCGAAAATTGCCGTCGCCAAGACCAAACACAGATGGTTTGCCCAAGATACACCCGAAAACCTGACAGTTAAGGGATCAGTTATACGTGGTGCATTGGTATTTACCATGCCTGTATTATCGGCCATTGACTGGAATTTGGGTACCCACACCATGTATTTTATAGCTCCTGTTATATTTTATCTGGAGGTTACTGCATTTACTATGTATTGCCCTGTAAAAGCCTTGTTTAGTAATTACACTCACCCTTCGAGATATGAATAAATCAGTGTAAATTGCATTGGCAGGCGCATAGATTAAAAAAGATAAAAAAGCTTATTACGAACCATTCACTTATACCAATCAACATGAAAACAAACATTGGAATCACCGAACAGGACAGGCAGGCAGTAGCCAATCAGTTAGCTAAATTATTAGCAGATGAATTTATTCTGTACACCAAAACCAGGAATGCGCACTGGAATATTGAAGGGCCCGATTTTCATTCGATGCATGTGTTTTTTGAAGGCCAGTACGAACAATTGGACGAGCTGATGGATAGCGTTGCCGAACGGATCCGCAAAATTGGTCATTATGCCCCTGGCACATTAAACCAAATGCTACAGCTTACTCATTTAACTGAATACAGCGAACGGAAAAACGACAGCTTTGGCTACCTGAAAGAACTGTTGGAAGATCATGAAAGTATTATCGAATTTTTGAGAGGCAATATAAATGCTTTTGCCAATGATTATCATGACTTGGGTACAAGTGATTACATTACCGGCCTGATGGAAACCCATGAAGGAATGGCCTGGATGATCCGCGCCCACTTCAGATAAAATTAAACCCTCCCCAAAAGAAATTAGCTAAAGATTATCAGTATGAATTGCCAGTAAATGAGTAAATTCATACTGATTTTGTTTTTTTAATGTAACAATCATTTGGCTTAAAAACCAAATATGGGTTCAATGGGTTCAACTTATAAAGGTATGGAAAAGGAGCGCTCAGTATTGCAATTTCCAATAGTAAAAGTAGACGAGCACGATCACACAGCTATTTCAGATGCGCTTGCTATTGAAGAACCATTGGAAATACGGCTTGCCTTCGGCTCAAAGCAGAACCGCACGGTCAAGAATATTTCTGTTACTATGCGCACACCCGGAAATGATGCCGAATTAGCCACAGGTTTTTTGTTCACTGAAGGGATTATCGGTAACCGTAATGATCTGGCCTCTGTAAATCATTGCTTTATTGCCTGTGCAGAAAATAAAGAAAATGTAATTCAGGTTGAACTGAACGAAACATTTACCCCCCAACTACAACAAGCCGACCGTAATTTTTATACCACTTCAAGCTGTGGGGTTTGCGGCAAGGGTTCTATAGCCGCTATTAAAACGGTAAGCCTGTTTCAGCCTGATAAACAGGATCATTGCACCATCAGCCAGGATCTTTTACTCGAGTTACCACATCGCCTGAGACAGCATCAAACTGTTTTTGATGCCACAGGTGGTTTGCACGCATGTGCCCTGTTTTCGCTCAATGGCGAGTTACTGCTGCTGCGCGAAGATGTTGGCCGGCACAACGCGCTTGATAAATTAATAGGTGCCGCGCTTGAAAAAAACTGGCTTCCGCTTAATAAAAGTGTTTTATTGCTGAGTGGCCGGGCCAGCTTTGAGCTCATTCAGAAAGCAACCATGGCCGGCATCACCATTATTGCGGCGGTAGGCGCGCCATCAAGTCTGGCTGTGCAGCTTGCCCTTGAATTTGGAATTACACTGGTTGGCTTTTTACGCCAGCATCGATTTAATATTTATACGCACGTGCACCGTGTTTTAATGGCTCATTATGAAGATAAGAATTAAGGGAGACTCCCTGCGCTACCGGCTCACCAAAAGCGATGTTAACAGCCTTGCAGGAGAGGGGTATATTCAGGAGCAAACCAATTTTTTAAAACAATCGCTTACCTATGCTATTAAAACCAGTGAGGGCAATACACTAAAGGCAGAATATATAAACAATGTGATCACCCTGTTTATTCCGGGAACAATGATCACCGAGTTGGCAAATACCGATAAGGTAGGTTTTGAGGAGAAGGAGGGCCCGATATATCTGCTGGTTGAAAAGGATTTTACCTGTTTGGATAATGTGGATGAAGACCAGAGCGATAATTATCCCAACCCGTTATTACAAAAAAATTAATACATACCGCGATGGATGAAAATAATGTACCATCAGCCGAAAACCCTGAAAAGCTGCTGCATTTAAAAGCGACAGGGCCAAAAAAAATTGCCGCGGGCATTCCTGCGGTTATGGCAGCCTTGAGTGATATTATGGAGGAGGGTGTTCCCATAAGAGGAACTGGTGCTCTATTTGTAATGAACCAAAAGGGTGGGTTTGATTGTTCAAGTTGTGCCTGGCCCGATCCGGACGACGAACGGTCGCCGGTGGGTGAGTATTGTGAAAACGGAGCCAAAGCTCTTGCTGAAGAAGCCACTACCAAAAAGGTAACGGCTGAGTTTTTTTCGCAGAACTCGGTTGTTGATCTGGCTAAATTAACCGATTTTGAAATCGGCAGAAAAGGCCGTTTGGCCGAACCCATGTACCTGCCAAAGGGCGCTACACATTACCAACCTATCAGCTGGGATAATGCCTTCAAGAAAATAGCAGAACATTTAAACTCCTTAGAATCGCCTCATGAGGCGATATTTTATACATCGGGCCGAACCAGTAACGAAACTTCATTCCTGTATCAGTTGTTTGCCAAAGAGTTTGGTACCAATAACATGCCCGATTGCTCAAACATGTGCCATGAAACTTCGGGTACCGCATTGTCCTCAACCATTGGTATAGGTAAGGGAACGGTAACGTTGAATGATTTTTATGATACCGATGTGATCATAATCATAGGCCATAACCCGGGTACCAATGCTCCCCGTATGATGAGCGCGCTGGAAAAGGGTAAAAAGAACGGGGCTAAAATTATTGCCATAAACCCGCTGCCCGAAGCTGGTTTAATGGGTTTTAAAAACCCGCAGGAGATAAGTGGTGTGCTGGGGAGTGGCGTTCAACTTGCCGACCTGTATCTGCCCGTAAAAATAAACGGCGATATGGCCTTGCTTAAGGCTATTGAAATGCTGCTGCACGAGGCCGAGCAAAAAATGCCCGGTAAGGTGTTTGACCAGCAGTTTATAGCTGATAAAACCGTTGGCTACGAAGAGTTTATTGATCACCTTAAAGGGCACAGCCTCGAGAGTTTGGCAGCTGATGCCGGTGTGTCTGTTGAACTTTTACGTGAAGCTGCTGACATGCTTACCCTTAAACACAGAATCATAGTTTGCTGGGGAATGGGCCTTACCCAACAACCCAACGGGGTTGATATGCTGAAGGAAATAGTGAATTTGGTGTTGCTTAAAGGAAGTATAGGTAAACAAGGTGCTGGTTTATGCCCGGTAAGGGGGCATAGTAATGTGCAGGGTAACCGTACCATGCTCATTAATGAAAAACCTACCCAAAAACAGCTCGACCGGTTAAAAGAAGTTTTTGGATTTGAACCTCCCCGCGAACATGGTTACGATGTTGTAAACGCCATAAGGGCAATGCATGCCGGAAAAGCAAAGGTGTTTTTTGCCATGGGAGGTAACTTTATTTCGGCCACGCCTGATACTTTATTTACCGCCGAGGCCCTGCGAAGGCAGCGGCTTACGGTTCATGTATCTACTAAATTGAACCGCAGTCACTTAGTGCATGGGCAGGAGGCGCTGATTTTGCCAACACTATCAAGAAGTGACAAGGATATGGTGAACGGCGAGGCTCAGTTTATTAGCACCGAAAACTCGATGGGCGTTGTGCAATCGTCAAAAGGAATCCTGCAGCCGGTGTCAAAACAGCTGATCAACGAAACTCATATTGTTTGCAGAATGGCTATGGCTACACTGGGCAGCCGGTCTGTGGTTGACTGGGAGCGTTATGCCAATAACTATGATGATATACGCGATGTTATTGAGCAGTGTATTCCCGGCTTTGGTAACTATAATGCACGCGTGCGCCAAAAAGGCGGTTTTTACTTACCCAACGCGGCCCGCGACGGCAATTTTATTACCGATGAGTTTATTGATCGCGCGCCATTTACCATGAATAAGATACCTGTAAATGTTTTGGCCGAAGATGAATATTTGATGGCAACTACCCGTACGCATGATCAATTTAATACTACCATTTACGGTTTAGAGGATAGATACCGGGGAATTAAAAACGAGCGGCGTGTGGTATTCATGAATCAGAAAGACATGGACAAAGCCGGATACGCAAGCGGCGAAAAGGTTGACCTGTTTAATTATAATGATGGTATTGAGCGGATAGCGAGGCTATTTGTAGTAGTTCCTTACCCTGTTCCTGAACGCAACACGGTAACTTATTTCCCCGAAACCAATGTGTTAATATCGGTAAATAATGTGGTTGGCGAGAGTAACATGCCTGCCGCAAAATATGTTAAAATAAAGATCAGGAAGCACATAGAGGCAGCAGCAGCCGTTATCCGGTAAATTAATGGCTCAAAAGTTATAGAAAAGTAAAACTAAGAGCCTGTTTTTGCTATGCTTACAGCATGCGGTGATTTTGTAATATCTTTATCATCGTAATGAAACTATCGGTATCAGACCAAAACACGGGCGGTGATCTGCTGCTGCTTAATAACGAAACGCATTTTGATCGCTTGTTTTATACCCGCGATTACGATTATAAATACTTTACCATAGCCTGGAACCGCGGTGAAATGCAAACGGTAACTATTGATGGTACGCCGTATGACCTGATGCCACATACCATACTGCCATTGATGTATAACCAGTCGTTTTATTTTGAACGACCGGCTGATATTGTGGCCTGGCAGTTTAACCGCGAGTTTTATTGCATTGTTGATCATGACGCTGAAGTTAGTTGTGTGGGGTTTTTATTCGGGATGAATGATCATATTTTCATTGACCTGGACGAAGAAACACGCAGGAGGCTGCAAATACTACTGGACATATTTATTGAGGAGCTGAAAACCAACGACGATATTCAGAATGATATGCTGATCATGTTACTGAAGCGCCTCATCACCATGGTAACCAAATTGGCCCGGGCAGGTAAATTTCCAGATGTAAAACTGAACGACGATAGATTTCATATTCTTAGGAAATTCAACTTGCTGGTCGAAATGAATTTTCATACGCAGCACAGCGTAAGCTATTATGCCGGGCGGTTAAATAAATCGCCAAAAACGCTGTCAAATCTTTTTGCCTTATATAATTATAAAACACCTATCCAGATTATTCAGGAAAGGATACTGATAGAAGCGAAACGTTTATTGTTTTATACCGATAAATCGGCCAAGCAAATTACCTACGAACTCGGGTTTGATGATGCAGCCTATTTTAGCAACTTTTTTAAAAAACATACCTCTTTTTCGCCAACCGAGTTCAGGAATAATAAAGGAGTAGCCGTGTTAGGGAAATAATTACAAGCGGTCGGGAAGTATACCCATTCCGCAGAATTGAAAGTTGCTGCACCTTTGTAATGTTAATTCACACATCAAAATTTAACATATACAAACATGAAAACTCAATCACTAAAAAACAGGTTAAAAGCAGGCTTAGCTGCTTCAGCAATTATTTTATCAACTATTATTGGCTCAACAGTAAAAGTTGAGGCTCAGGCACCGGTAAAAAATATAGTATTGGTACATGGCGCCTTTGCCGATGGTTCTGGCTTTAAAGGATTATATGATATACTAACCAAAAAAGGCTATAATGTATCTGTGGTACAAAACCCTTTAACATCACTTAAAGACGACGTTGATGCCGCTAACCGCACCATTGATAAACAAGATGGCCCGGTAATTTTAGTTGGCCACTCATGGGGCGGTACCGTAATTACTGAAGCTGGTAATAATCCAAAAGTTGTAGCCCTGGTTTACGTAGCTGCCTTTGCACCCGATAATGGCGAAACAACCTTGAAACTGGTACAATCATTACCTGCTGCACCGGAAAATGGGATTTTGCCTCCGGATGATAAAGGTTTTGTTTATTTCAGTAAAGAAAAATTCCACGCCGGTTTTGCCGCCGACCTGAGCAAAGAAGAAGCTGACTTTATGTATGCCTCACAAGGCCCAATAGCTGCACAAGGTTTCGTAGCTCCAATAACACAAGCAGCCTGGAAAACTAAACCAAGCTATGCTGTAGTAGCCACCGAAGATAAAGCCATTAACCCTGATATTGAACGTAACATGTACAAACGGGCCGGCTCAAAAGTAACCGAGATAAAATCAAGCCACGTAGTATTCATATCACACCCTGATGCCGTTGCCAAAGTAATCATCGAAGCAGCAACCAAAGCAGGTGAAACAAAATAATTTTAGGTAAATAGTTTGTTAAAAAGGCCGCACATCGTAAGATGTGCGACCTTTTTTGTATTACACCCTCACCCCAAGCCCCGCATCATTGTTCAAAATATACTTGCCATCGGCAAAATCGGGCATTTGATAGGGGTTGTTGCTTACCAGAAAGGGGCCGTCGAGGTCAACCCAGTCGCATTGGGGGGCAAGGGCCAGGCCCGCGAGGGCGGCGCAGCTGGTTTCAGTCATGCAGCCTATCATGATCTTTAAGTCGAGCTCACGAGCACGTTTGATCATACGGGTGGCTTCATATATGCCTGCCGATTTCATCAGTTTAATATTAATGCCTGTATAAACGCCCTTAGCCTTATCCACATCCTCAAAACGCTGTACAGATTCATCGCCAATAATAGGGATGGGGCTGCGTTCGGTAAGCCAGGCATTGCTGTCAGGATCGGTTTTAAGCATGGGTTGCTCAATCAGTTGTACGCCTTGTTCCTGCAGCCAGTAGGTCATGTCAAGGCTCTGTTGCAGGTCTGTCCAACCCTGGTTAGCATCTACATAAAGCGGTACATCGGTAACTGAGCGTATGGTGCTGATGAGTTCCTTATCAGTATCGCGGCCAAGCTTAACTTTTATAACTTTAAAACCTTCGGCCTCCTTTACTTTTTTAATGATCATTTCAGGCGTATCAATGCCAATGGTAAAGCTGGTCACAGGCATGAGGGCAGGGGTGCTGCCCAGTAGTTGCCAGCAGGGCTGTTGTTTTATTTTGCCATCCAGATCATGCAGGGCAATATCAATAGCAGCTTTGATAGCCGGGTTTCCCGGGGCAATACTATCAAGATAGCTGATCACCGCGCCAAAATCAATCGGGTAGCTGAATTGGTTAATATCAACCTTGCTCAAAAAATCGGCAGCGGTTTGGTGGCTCTCGCCCATGTAGGGCACCATGGAAGCCTCACCATAACCGGTTACGCCTTCATGCTTAATTTGCACCAGCATGATAGGGGTAGAAGTGCGCGAAAATTTGGCAATAGTAAAAGCGTGCTTTAATTGCAGTTCAAAAGGTTGATATGTGAGTTCCATGTTAAAGCCAAAGCTAAAGTTTCAGTTGTGCAAATATGCAGATTTCAGCTATGCTGATGATATCAAAAATTTTGTAAATACAGCTTTAAGTAAAAAAACGGCATATCCGCACATCCACATATTTGCACATCTGTATTCCTGCTTATCTTTGCCGGCATGTCGGCACAAATTTATTCACCGTTCGAGCGTTTTAATTTCAGCAACAGTAAATGCTTCCTTACCGGTCAGGCTTTAAATTCTGAAGAAGAAAAGATACAGGTTTTTCCTCAATGGCTCATGAGCCGTTACCACCTGGAAGACCAGCCCTTTAAATTGCTCGACGAGAGTATGGCCACTTACAAAGACCTGAAAATACCTTGTGCAGCCGCGGTAAATGAACAGTTTCTGGAACCACTGGAAACTGAAATAGCTGCCGCCTTTGATACCGGATATGAGGCTGTAAAAGAATTGGATGAGAAGAAGCTTTTTCAATGGGCAGGTAAACTGCTTTATGGCATTATATTTAACGAGATACAATCAGGCATAAAATTGCAGCATTCACAGGGCGAGGAGTTCAATATGTCGCAGGCTATTATCCATAAATTCAGCCACCTGCATTTGATGCTGCAAAGCTTAAACCTGCCTATCGAGTTTGATGGGTTTAAACCCTTTAGTTTGGTTTTGTTTAAGGTTGATAATGCCGATGATATTTTTGGCTACCGCGATGAGATCAATACGCTTACTTTTTCGTTAAGAATAAAAGATTTCGGACTGATTATTTGCCTGCAGGATAATGGCGCCAATGCCAGCTACCATAAAGAAGTGCTTGATAAAATTAAAGGCCAAAAGCTGCACCCCATACAGTTTGAGGAGCTCAACGCCCGCTTTTTTTATTCGGCCTACCTATTTAACCGCCTGCCCGAGTTTAATATATTACCTGTTGAAGATACCATTTATCTGGAGGCTATGCCATTGCGCGGCACCAGCAGCAAACCTTTGTTTGACGATTGGGTAACTAAGGTTTACGGGCAGGTGCTTGAAAACTTCTGGAAAAACTGGGGCTTCCTCCTTTTCGAGATCATCAAGAACCCGGAAGAGCCGATGAGCTTTTTATTTAAGGCCGATGGCAGCGTTATTAGTGCAGAAGAGATTGAACTCGCTCGATAATTTGCTGCAAAAAGCCAGGTAAAATACCCGGGTGAAAAATAATGGTGATCATCAACCCGCTAAGCGCTCCATACAAGTGTGCATCATGATTGATCTGATCTCGGGAGTATTTGGAGGCGTAGCTGCAATAAACCAAATACAGTACCCCAAACAAAACGGCAGGGATAGGTATCGGGATAGGCAGGATCATCATTTGGCTTAAAGGGTTGTACAGAATAGCGCTGAAAATAACGGCACTCACCGCTCCTGATGCGCCAAGGCTGTAATAGTTGTAGTTTTCTTTATGCTTGAGTACTGATGGCATATCGCTCAATACAAGGCTTACCATATATAACACCCCAAACTGCCAGTGCCCCAAAAGAGGCTCCAGCTGAAAGGCGAAAAAATAGTACGACAGCATGTTAAAAAACAAGTGCATCCAATCGCGGTGAATAAAACCACTGGTGATTACGGTGTACACATACCGCCCGCGCGAAACACTGTAGGGGTGCAGCATCATTTTGCCAAAAAGTTCCTGGTTGGAGAATGCTATTAAGGAAGTGATAATTGTTATTACAAATATGATTGAGGCTACAGGAGCCAGTAGTAGGTATTCCATTTATTTTAAGTCAAGTTTAGTATCTGTTAACAATCTGCCAACCGGGTAGCGCATAAAAGTTTTTTCAAAATACGCCGAATTGCGGTAAACAAAAAACAGCTGCGCATCGGCGTTGCCGGCCAGTTTTGGATCTTTGCTTTTGGCATCATCCAGCTTTTTCCGTAGCTCCGGGTCTTTTTTGAGCATATCGGCGGCCATATCTTCAAAAACATAGTCGGAATAATGCTCCTTTTCGCTCAGCATCGAATCAAAAAAGTTCCAGGCAAAAAACGAATCGACCCCTTGCGGCTCCAAAGTTTCTACAATGTAGCGATTAATTGGCTGATTTGTGTATACCACATAGTCGCCGCTGTAAAACTTAACAGGCATATCAACCGGATTTAACTTAACGCCAGTGTGTGGG
This sequence comes from Mucilaginibacter aquaedulcis, assembly GCF_030409325.1. Taxonomy (GTDB): domain Bacteria; phylum Bacteroidota; class Bacteroidia; order Sphingobacteriales; family Sphingobacteriaceae; genus Mucilaginibacter; species Mucilaginibacter aquaedulcis. The sequence goes on along the minus strand of NZ_JAUFPR010000004.1, from coordinate 378,735 downwards.
TAATGCCCCTCATAAGGCCTTTGTGAAGTTTTATAGTCAGCAATGTAATACATCTGAAGGGTTAACGTAGTATCATGCGTTAGTTGTTTAAGTTTCACACCGTTAAGCCTAAACAGGTCAATAACCTTTCCCCAGGCCTGCGGAATAATGTAAGCCACAGGCTTATCAGCAGTGGCGGTAACCTTATAGGTGTTCCAGTATTTGATGGTTTTGGAGTAGGGCTTGTTACGGTCGTAATATAAACGCTTTAGGCCACTTACCTCGCTGGTTTTATATTCTGCACTGTAACCTTTAAAGGTAATGGTATCTATAGCCTCCCGGTTCACCTCCCAGTTTAAGGCGAAGGTTTTTTGTTGGGCCACCTGTTCGTCGGTTTTTTGTTTAAGCTCACCAATAAGTTTAGCGTCACGCTGGTTAATATCAATCAGGTGCTGCATAAAATCGTACGTAGCATAAACTCTTTTATCAAAAGGTTTAAGCATATGTGTTTCAGTAATATAACTGATGATGTTATGCTGGGCAGTAAAGCCGGTGGCAAAACGCGGAGTTTCCAAAAAGCTAACGATTCCCGAGTCTGGTAAACCCTCTTCTCCCGCACCGTAAGGGATCATTTCGTAGCCACTTTTTTTCATATGGCTGTACAGGTAGGGGGTAAGCGTTTTTGTAGTATAGTTTGCCAGTATGGGGTTTTGTTTTTCTTTCTGGGTTTCAATCAGCGTCATTACATACTGATAGTCGGCACCGTCGCTGGTATGATTGTCTAAAAATATCTCGGGTTTCCAGGTGTTAAGGATCTGTTCAAAGGCAAGCGCGTTGCGGCTGTCGGCTTTTATAAAATCGCGGTTAAGATCAAGGTTCCGGTAATTGCCCCTGAAACCATAAGCCTCCGGGCCGTTCTGGCTTAACCGGCTCAAACCGCGGTTAAGGCTGCCATCAATATTGTATAAAGCGATCAGGCAGATCACGACATCCTTAGGCAACAGGTTTTTTTTGAGCAGGTCGCGCACCAGCATCATACTGGCATCAATGCCTTCGGGCTCGCCGGGGTGTATACCGTTGTTGATGAGCAGCACCCGTTTGTTTTGTTTTTTGATAAGTGAAGTATCAAAAACATTATCATGCGATAACACGATCAGGGTGAGCGGTTTGCCAACATCTGTCATGCCGTAGTTGAGCAGTTTCATTTGCTGCGGATACTGTTTACCCAGCTTTTGGTAATAATCAATTACCTGGGCATATGTTGCTGTATAATTTTTATCCTTATGAAGTTCAAAGGGTGTTAACTGCGCTTTTGCCTGCAAGCTGATAAAAGAAATGAATAGGGCCGATAGAAATATTTTCATGAAACGTGTTGTAGCCCAAATATAGGGTTAAGAATAAGAAGCAGGCGGCTGTGTAAGGGTATTTTTACTGTTGATCTTTTAGCTCATCAATTTCGGCCTGTAGTTTTTTAGGCAGGCCTTTAACTACCAGGTCATAGGAGTGATCTATCATATCGCAAAGTTGCTTGCGGGTTAAAGAGCCGTCCATAGCAATAGTGTTCCACATTTTTTTGTTCATATGGTAACCTGGTTGTACTTCAGGGTGACGCTCACGCAGGTCAACCGCCAATTCTGGGTCGCATTTAGCGTTAAAGCTGTTGCCCCTGTCCAAGCTGGTCAATAAAAATATTTTACCGCCAACCTTAAAAACTAAGGTCTCCTCACCAAAAGGAAAACTTTCGGCGGCTCCTGGTTTTTGCAGGCAATAATCACGTAATTCTTCTATGTTCAAAATCTAAAATTTCTTACCAATTTATTATATGATACGGTATTACCAAAATTGTACCGAAAACCAATGGTAAAATGTGCATACTGATCGGGAGCATTATTTTTAAATTTCCCTGGATTGTCATTATAGCCATCCAAACCTTCACCAAAGGTATAATTATGCTCGTAGCCAATAGTTATGGTATAACCTACCTGGTCATAATCATCATAAATTTTAAATTCATAACCCACCCTTAGCGGTATCAGGAAGTTGATACTTTTATCTTTCCCCTGAAAACCCTCGAGTGATCCGATAACGTCATTTTCAGCATATAAATTAGTACGCTGTATGTCTTTCATATTATTTGATACAGCGCCTATACCCGTACCAATATAAAAGTTTTTAAGTATGTTTAATACACCATTATCCGAGTAGTCAAACAGGTCGCCCATTTGCTGGTCACCATGTAAGATCAGGGCTTTGTATGCATTTTTGTAGATGCGCCCAAATCGATCCTTATCGCGGGTACGGCCACCGCCGGAGAGAGTACCAAACTGCAGTTCAAGCGCTATAGGGAGGTATGGGTTGTAGTTATAGGCGATATTAAGGTTAAATATCGGATGGTAATCCTGTCTTTTTGTATCGGCATAAGCCTTTCCATAGCCTACTCCGCCGCCCCAGCCCCATTCATAATAGTTATAACCGCTTTGTGCTTTTACAGCAATGGAGGCAAATGCCAGTATAAAAAACAGAATAAATTTTTTCAAAGCTAAATTTTAATCAATATTTACAAATGAAACCGGTGAGATGCCTGCATCTTACAGTTTTAATAATATTACCATTATGAATCTCAATTCATCACTAAGCTTTACCGTAACCGAGCGCTTTTTGCGTTACGTTACCATTGATACGCAATCAGACCCCTCTTCTGTTTCATTTCCATCAACAGAAAAACAAAAAGATTTGGCCATATTACTGGTTAATGAACTGCTGGCAATAGGTGTGGCTGATGCTCATATGGATGAGTATGGTTATGTATATGCCACTATACCAGCCAATAGCGATAAGCAAGTGCCTGTAATTTGCTTTTGTTCACATATGGATACGGCACCTGATTGTAGCGGAAAAAATGTTAAGCCGATTATCCACAAAAATTACCAGGGTCAGGATATTGTATTGCCGGATGACACTACACAGATAATTAAACTGGCTGATCATGCCGACCTTAAAAACCAATTAGGTAACGACGTTATAACCGCCAGCGGTACCACATTACTTGGTGCAGATAACAAGGCAGGTGTTGCCGAAATTATGGATGCCTGTTACCAGCTCATCAATCATCCAGAAATAAAACATGGTACCATCAGGATATTATTTACGCCTGATGAGGAAGTGGGCCATGGTGTTGATCATGTAGATATTGCCAAACTTGGTGCATTTGCCGGTTATACAATGGATGGTGAGAGCGCGGGTAATATGGAAAATGAAACATTTTCTGCAGATGGAGCAAGATTAACCATACAGGGCGTTAGCTCACACCCGGGCTTTGCTAAAGGCAAAATGGAAAGCGCCATCAAAATTGCCGGTGAAATAATAGCCGCGCTCCCTGATGAATTATCTCCTGAGCATACTGAAGGAATGGAAGGCTTTATACATCCGGTAGGTATAGAGGGCCATGTAGAAACGGCCACTATTGATTTTATTCTTAGAGATTTTGACGAACAAAAGTTAAGTGGCCATGCCAATGTGATTCGTAAAACAGCTGATGATGTGTTAAAAAAATATCCGGCATCAACCTATACACTGGCCATAAGTGAGCAATACCGCAACATGAAAAACGTATTGGATAAGCACCCACAAATTGTTGACTACGCTATGGAAGCCATTAACCGTACCGGTTTAACTGCCAAACTTTGCAGTATAAGGGGCGGTACCGATGGCTCAAGGCTATCATTTATGGGATTGCCATGTCCTAATATTTTCGCGGGCGAACATGCGTTTCATAGTAAACAGGAATGGGTATCTGTACAGGATATGCAAAAGGCTGTTGAAACAATATTGCACCTGTGTATGATATGGGAAGAAAGAAGCTAACCTGCCTGAAATAATAATATGTACACGATAACCAAAGCAACCGTAAACGACGTTGAAACCATAAGGCAAATAGCTGATAAAACCTGGTGGGTTACTTACGGGCCTATATTAGAGGCTGAACAAATATCATTTATGCTGAATGAAATTTATTCGGCTGATAAATTATATAAACAGATCGAAAACAACCTGCAAACTTACTTGCTGTTGCTTGAAGATAATGAACCGGTTGCCTTCGCCGGATACTCTCCGCGTGATGAAGATGCCGACATTTACAAACTACATAAGCTTTACTGCCTGCCTGCTACACAAGGTAAAGGATATGGTAAAATACTGATAAACGAGGTTGCGCAAAAAACCTTAGATGCGGGTAAGAATGTATTGGAACTAAATGTGAACCGCTTTAACAATGCCAAATCCTTTTATGAAAAAATGGGCTTTGCAGTAGCTTATGAAGAGGACATTGCTATTGGCCCTTACTGGATGAATGATTATGTAATGCGTAAGCAACTATAATTGGGTTTTAGTTAACTGCTTACGGTATTCTTTGCGCCAGTCGAGGTAACCCAGTAGGGCCATAGCTACATATATGGCGTACATGATAGCAGTTAAGTGCAAATCTTTAATGGCATACACCCCCACGTAAATAACATCTACAAATATCCAGATGAGCCAGTTTTGTAAAACCTTGCGGGCTAAAAGATACTGTGCCACCAGGCTGCATGCTGTACAAAAACTATCGAGGTAAGGGAACGAAGCCGTTGTGTATTTAAGTACAGAGCCTAATATAAAGGTGAATAATATTATGGCAATTGCCGCTGTACCGATCTCTCGTTTGGTGATCAGTATAACAGGTGTTTTTTGTTCATGGGCGGATTTGTGGCTCCAGTGGTACCAGCCATAAATGTTCATGGCCATAAAATAAAACTGCAGCCCCATATCGGCATACAGGTGAGCTTCAAAAAAAATGAAAATATAAATACCTACGCTGATGATGGCAAAAGGCCAGTTCCAGATGTTGTTAACAGCAGCTAAATAAACACAAAGCAGGCCGGTAATAACGGCAATGATCTCCGGCCAGGTTTGATGGCTCCACCATTCCTGAAGGAAGTGAATGATATGCATTGTTTAAATATACAACACTTGGCAGTTTTTTAAAACCGTGCAAGTGTTGTATGCCTGAAACCCAGCTGAGATTTACCAGATTTTGACCCGCTTATCGGGGGCGAGCCACATTTTATCGCCTTTTTTGATATGGAACGCTTCGTAAAACTCAGGTACATCGGTAAATGGCCCGTTTACCCGCATAAAGCCGGGTGAGTGTGGATTAGTCAATATCTGGCTCGATAATGATTCCTGCCTGTCTTGCCCCAGCCAGCCCAGCGCGTAACCCAAAAAATAACGTTGTACAGGAGTTAAACCATTAATGGTTTTTCCTTCTTTATACTGATCTGTTTTTTTAAATGCATCCAGCCCAATAACAATACCGCCCAAGTCGGCAATGTTTTCGCCCTGGGTGGCCTTACCGTTTATATGCAGTCCGTAAATGCTGTAACCATTAAACTGGTTAATAAGCATTTGGGCACGTTGCGTAAACTTAACAGAGTCCTGTGGCAGCCACCAGGTTTTCAAATTTCCTTTAGCATCAAACTGGCGGCCTTCGTCATCAAAACCGTGAGTCATTTCATGGCCAATGGTTGATGCTGCTGCATAGCCATATATCACCGCATCATCAATATCCTCATCCGTAGCTCCCGGAATGGTAAATATGCCCGCAGGAAGCACAATTTCATTGTTTGATGGGTTATAATAGGCATTATATGTTTGCGGTGTCATTCCCCATTCAGTACGGTCAACTGGTTTGCCTAATTTGGCTGAATGGTATTTATGCCACCAGTTGTTGGCTCGCATTACATTCAAGGCATAGGGGCCGCGATTAATTTCAAGGGTCGAAAAATCCTTCCACTTATCCGGATAGCCAACCTTTGGCATTACCTTACTCAGTTTATAATAAGCCTTTTCTTTGGTGGCCGGGCTCATCCAGTCGAGCTTTTCAATGTGTTCTTTAAAGGTAGCGCGCATAGTTTCTACCAGGTTTACATAGCGGGTTTTTGTTTTTTCGGGAAAGTATTCCTTTACAAATATTTGCCCTAATACTTCGCCCATTAAGCCGTTTTCGGCATCAAGAACCCGTTTCCATCGTGGTAATTGTTCTTTGCTACCATCAAGTACCATGTCGTAAAACCGGAAGTTTTCCTGATCGAAGGGTTTGCTTAAATAAGGACTAAATGCCGTCACCAGGTTTTTAAGTAAGTAGTTTTTCCAATCGGCAATACTATATGCGGTTAGTGCTTTGTTTAAGGCGCGGTAATATTCGGGTTGGCCAACAATAACGGTGTCAACGTTTTTATAGTCCATTTTTTCAAATGCCGACGCCCAGTTTACAATCGGAACCAGCTTGTTCAGGTTAGCGACCGGCATTTTATTATAGTTTTTATAAGGATCGCGAAGGTCCTCAAGCTTGCGGCTGCTATCGGCCAAAAACTTCTCCATATCATACACCTTTTTGGCTGTTGCAGCTGCTGCCTCAGGTTGTAAGCCTGCGAGTTTAAAAACAGTGGGGAGATGCTTTTGCTGATAATCGGTACGCACATTTACACTGTGTTCATCCGTATTAAAATAATAATCCCGATCAGGCAGCCCTATGCCCGATTGATCTAACTGCAGTATTATCTTTTCACTGTTCTTACTATCCTGGCCGGGGCTTGCACCTAGTGGCGTTTTTACACCGATGTTTCTAAAATGGGCAAAGGCATCAATCAGGCCGTTAATATCTTTTATCTGATCAATTTTAGTTAGCTCATCTTTCAGCGGCGACAGGCCTTGCTTTTCAATGGCTACGGTATCCATACCGCTGTAGTAAAAATCACCTATCTTTTGAGTGTTGCTTCCTTTTGAGGCGTTAGCGGTTAGTGCATCCTCATTTATTTTTTTCATGCGGTTGCGCAACTCCTCTTCAACCACATTGCCAATTCCCCAGGAGGCATAAGCCGGAGGGATAGGGTTTTTCTTAAGCCATGCACCATTGGCATATTTAAAAAAATCATCACCCGGTTTTATAGTGGTATCCATGTTTTTAAACACGGGGTCGTTATCGGCATATGCATTATTATTATGGCTTTCGCAGCCGGCGCATAATAAAAAAAACGCGGAGCTAATGATCAGTACTGCCGAATTGGTTTTAGTGGTCATAAAATTTTTTAAGTGTATGTTAAAAAATACAGCACATGTATGGAATAATAGAATTTGAAATAGCGATTTTGTAAAAAAAATACTTGTTTAATAAATGCCTTGAAAAAAACCGGCCATTGAAACATCAAAATAGTAACAAACTTTCCTTAAGGTATCTAACCTGATGTCAATCTTCCCTGACTCTAAACGGGCAATATTAATGTTTGTTTCACTGTAAAACCTTTCCTGAGTTACCTGGTTTTGCCTTCTCAGGTTTTTGATCTGCAAGGCTACTTTTTTCTTAAAAGCATCATCTGAGTTGTTAAGGTATTCAAAATCAGTAAGTAGCATAATCGATAACGGCTTGTAAATAATAAAGTTCAAATAACCACCTTAAAATAAGCAGTAATATTTATTTAAAGTTCAGTAAAATATTGATAATAAATAGATGTTAAAACAAATATTAAAAGTTGTTTATTTTTTGAAATATTAAAAATTATGGCAGCAAAATTGTTTACTTCAATTCGCCCTGCAAAATATCTGTGAAGGAAAAATATAAATCACCTACCTGTGAAAAACTTTTTTTTGAATTCTCAGACGCCCAAGTTGAGATTTTTTGTTCTTTGTTTTGGGTTTAATCAATAGTTTAAATTAATTAGGGGAAAGGGAGCTTTGAAAAAGGCTCTCTTTTTTTATTTAAGAATTTTGCTATGCGTGCATAGTAATTTGTATATTTATTTTTTTTAAATATTATGCATTTTGAATTTACAGAAGAACAGTTAATGATACGCCAGGCGGCGCGTGATTTTGCACAAACAGAATTAAAACCCGGTGTAATTGAACGCGACGAGCATCAGAAGTTTCCGGCCGAACAGGTGAAAAAATTAGGCGAGCTTGGTTTTTTAGGAATGATGGTTTCGCCCCAGTATGGCGGTAGTGGTATGGATGCTATATCCTATGTACTGGTTATGGAAGAGCTTTCAAAAATTGACGCCTCAGTATCTGTTGTGGTTTCTGTAAATAATTCATTGGTTTGCTATGGACTGGAAAAGTATGGCACCGAAGAGCAGAAGCAAAAATATTTAGTGCCTTTGGCTAAAGGTGAAAAGATAGGGGCTTTTTGCCTGTCTGAACCTGAAGCCGGTTCAGATGCCACCTCGCAGCGCACCACCGCTATTGATATGGGCGACCATTACCTGCTCAACGGTACCAAAAACTGGATCACCAATGGTAATTCTGCCTCTACATACCTGGTTATGGCGCAAACCGATGCGACAAAGAAACACCATGGCATTAACGCGCTTATTGTTGAGAAAGGAATGGAGGGCTTTACCATAGGGCCTAAAGAAAATAAAATGGGCATACGTGGTTCCGATACTCATTCATTAATGTTCACTGATGTTAAAGTACCCAAAGAGAACCGGATAGGTGAGGAAGGCTTCGGGTTTAAGTTTGCCATGAGTACTTTAGAAGGCGGACGCATAGGCATAGCCGCCCAGGCTTTGGGCATAGCCTCAGGAGCTTATGAACTGGCCGCAAAGTATGCTAAAGAACGTAAAGCCTTTGGTAAAACCATTGCCGATTTGCAGGCCATTCAGTTTAAACTGGCCGATATGGCAACCGAAATTGAAGCCGCCCGGTTATTATGCCTTAAGGCGGCTTGGTTAAAAGATCATGGCAAATCGTACACGCAGGCAGGTTCAATGGCTAAACTTTTTGCCTCAGAAGTAGCCATGCGAACCACTGTTGAGGCTGTGCAGATACACGGAGGTTATGGTTTTGTTAAAGAATACCATGTAGAACGACTGATGCGCGATGCTAAAATTACACAGATATATGAGGGCACATCTGAAATTCAGCGAATTGTAATTTCACGTGAAATTTTGAAATAGTTGAGTTGTTTTTATACTTTTGACAAAGTATATCAACTTAGTAGACTATTTTTCAAAATGAAATATAAATTCATCATAAGTACCTTATCATTCGCTTTAGTTATAACAAGTGCCTTAGCGCAAACCAAACTTAAAACGGGTGTTTGGCGGGGTGCGCTTAAAACACAATCAGGCACCGAGATCCCATTTAATTTTGATGTAAAGGACATTGCAGGCGGCAAGCAGGAACTGTATGTTATTAACAGCGCCGAAAGGCTTAAAGTAACGGATGTTACAACCAAAGGCGATTCGGTTTTTATACATATGCCTTTATTTGACTCGGAATTTAAGCTGAAGCTGGAAGGTGAAGACCTAAAAGGACAGTGGGTACGCCACCTGGGCGAACGCGATGCCACTGTAGAGTTCTCGGCACAGCCAAATACCACCTGGCGGTTTTTAAAAGTTCCTGAAAAGCCCTTATATAATGTTGATGGCAGGTGGTCGGCCGTTATTGGTAAAGGCGAGCGAGCCGACACCACGGTTGGCGAATTTAAACAGAACGGTACAAAGCTTACCGGTACATTTTTAACCACCACCGGCGATTACCGTTACCTTGAAGGTTCTGTATCGGGCGATAAGTTATACCTTTCATGCTTTGACGGGGGCCATGCTTACACCTTTACTGCGACCATAAAAGATGCCCAAACCTTAACAGACGGCAAATTTTACGCAAGCACATCAGTACAGGACTGGGCAGCCGTTAAAGATGCCAATGCAAAACTGCCCGATGCATATTCACTTTCGGCCCTTAAACCAGGCTATAAAAAAATAGATTTTTCTTTTAAGGATATTAACGGCAAAGAAGTGTCATTAAATGATGCACGTTATAAAAACAAAGTAGTTATCGTACAGATATTAGGCTCTTGGTGCCCTAACTGTATGGATGAAACTGCTTATATGGTTAACTATTATAAAAAATTTCAACCCAAAGGTGTAGAGGTAATTGGTTTGGCCTATGAGCGTACCAATGATTTTGAAAAATCGAAAAAGGCTTTGCTGCAAGTAAAAAACAGGTTTAATGTACAATACCCATTATTAGTAACGGGCTATACCAGCAACAAAACCGAGACAGCCAAAAGCCTGCCTATGCTTACCAAGGTAGTAGGTTTTCCTACTACCATCATTATTGATAAAAATGGGGATGTACGTAAAATACACACCGGTTTCAGCGGCCCGGGTACCGGCGAACATTACACCGAATTTATCAGCGAGTTTGAAAAATTAACCGCCGATCTGCTGGCAGAGAGAAGCCCGGCACGTTAGCCCCCGGCGCCTAAATGGGAGCTTTTGAATTAACTATTGTAACACAAAGCCCGGCTTCAAAGAAGCCGGGCTTTGTGCTTTTATAAAATCATCTGTACATCTGAAATCTGCATATCTGCCCATCAAAAAAGCTCCGCCTTCAGTGGGTAGGAGGGCTAACGGTTTGCCCAACTCCAAAATAATCTTCCAGCTCGCTTAGCGTTGATGAACTGGTGGCGATGTCTTTAATAATAACACCTTTTTCCATCAGCAAAATACGGTCACATACATCGGTAATGTGATTAAGGTCATGGCTGGATACTATGGTGGTAATGCCTTTGTTTTTGTTGGCATCCTTCAGCATGTTTTTTAACCTGAATTGTGTGCTGGGATCGATATTGGCAAATGGTTCATCAAGCATCAGCAACTGCGGGTTCTGTATAAGGCACGAAGCCACACCAACCTTACATTGATTCCCTTTGGATAGGTCGCGGATATATTTGCCCCGGTTCAGGATCTCCTCATTGAAAAAATCAGCTAATTGGGCTAGTGTTTCATCAACCTGGGCCTTGCTTTGTTGGTGCAGGCCACCAATAAAATACAGATACTCTTCGGGGGTAAGGTATTCTATTAAAAAGCCTTCATCAAGGTACGATGCCGTGTAAGTTTTCCAGTTTTCATGGCCGGCTACAACTTCGCCGTTTGATCGTATTTCACCACTGTCTGGTCGTATGAGATCAAGTACCATCCTGAACAGCGTGGTTTTACCTGCGCCGTTGTTGCCAATAAGGCCAATGCTCTCGCCTTTACGTATCTCCAAATGAGGTACATTTACAACGGTAACACCATTATAAACCTTTTTAATATCTTTTACTGCTATCATATTATTTATTTCTAAAGCCTTCGGCTATCTGGTATCGTTTGGTGTAATAATCTGCCTCAAGCTGCTTGATCCAAAAATTGCGGGTTAGTATAAATAGTAACGCTATAATGGCCATCAACCCCAACCCTACATTGGGTTGTTTAAAAAGCGTAAAGGGCGTGTATATAGCATACGGAATTAAAATAAGTGGAAATGTTAGTAGTAATTGAGTTGCGCCAACCCCTTCCCAATTAAATGATGCTCCTTTTGACAGATCAATACGTTTAAAATTACGATTAGCGAAAAATAGAACAATGGTAGTATTTACACCGATGTTCCATAAATACATTACAAAATGTACCCAAAGCACTTGCCATCCAAAATAAACATACGGGATAGTTAATATAAATGCTGCTGTTGCCATCAGGTTAAATAACAGGTATTTGGCTTTGATAAAATCAGTGAAGCTGATATTACTCACCAGTAACCCGTCAAAATGAGAGGCTTGCCATCCAAACATAAATTGACCGTAAGTAACAATAAAGCTCCCGCTCATATACATACCGGCAAAAATATACCAGCTTTTACCTAGTGTGGGGTTAGTGTAAAACATAAGCCCATAAAACATAAAAAACAAGCTCATGATCAAAGAGGACCGGGAACGTTTGTTGCGTAAAATAAGCTTAATTTCATTTGTTGCTAAATTACCAGCAAGGCCAAAGCGCCACAGAAACGGAATAGTAGCATTAATCTTATTATTTTTTTCTTTATGGGCTGTTAGGTTTTCAAGATAAAAATTTTGCTTAAGATATAAATAGTTTAAATAGTATACAGTAGCCGCAAATAGCAAAGGCAATACAGCTAATAAAGGCTTAGTTAGTAGCCTGCCAAAAAAAGCATAAGAAATATCACTAACAGAATATAAATGCCACCTAAAATCGCAGATAATAATTATTAATAAAATAGTCATTACTATTAAAAGTATCCAGCCATTCATATTTGATTTTCTTTTAATGTATAGGGCCAGATAATTGTTAAAAATGGTAAGCCCAATAATGGCAGTAATGAACACCAACACTGGTACAGTACCCCAAATAGAGATAACCTTAAAAATAAATGGCAAAAACAGAACAAAGGGCCAAAGGTTAAACATAGATAAAACCGAACTCAGGGCCAGATAACGTGCTAATAAATTCCTGCTGATTGGCAAATGGAGGTAGGGTTGTACACGAAGGGTAGGTAATTCCTGTAACTGTAAGCGCATCAGCAGATCAAACAGGTAATACAGAAGGATTACCCCACAGAATATTGTTACCTGATCGGCATCCGGAAATTTGGCTTCTAATAGCACGTCTAAAAAAAGGCCAAGTGCAAGTACATATAAAAACAGAATAAGCAGGAAAATAGCCATTACCACCTTAATGGCAACACTTTTACCTGTGTTTTTTGATCGCCAAAAAGCTTTTAACTCGTGCCTGAAAAAGGTAGATATCATAATAACACTAATTACACGAAATTTTCCGAATTACACGAATAGCTATTCGTTTTCACATTTTGATTCTTGACTCTAATGTCTTGATTCCTTGCGATACTAATAGTTATACCTATCGCCCCATAGCTTTCTAAGCTTTTCTTTTGATTCATTTTCGCGGGCATTGTTTCCGGGCTGGTAAATTTTAGCTCCTTTAATAGCATCGGGTAAAAAATCAAGATCGGTAAAATTGCCCTCGTAGCTATGGGCATATTTATAATCTTTACCGTAGCCAATATTTTTCATGAATTTGGTTGGCGCATTGCGCAGATGCAGCGGAACTGGCAAATCGCCGGTTTGGCGTACCAGCGCAATAGCGGCACCAATGGCCGTGGTAGCCGAATTACTTTTAGCCGATGTAGCCAGGTAAATTGCGGTTTGCGATAATATCAGCTGCGACTCGGGCATTCCGATTTTGTTAACAGCCTCAAAACAACTTTGTGCCAGTAAAAGCGCATTAGGGTTGGCGTTGCCAATATCTTCAGATGCCAGGATAAGCATGCGGCGTGCAATGAACAGCGGGTCCTCACCACCCACGATCATACGGGCCAGCCAGTACACAGCCCCGTTAGGGTCAGAGCCCCGCATTGATTTAATAAAGGCCGAAATAATATCGTAATGTTGCTCGCCGGTTTTATCATACAGAGCCATGTTTTGTTGCACATGTTCCAGCACCACTTCGTTGGTTAAAACTATTTCGGATGAGTCAAAAGCATTTATCAGCAATTCAAATATATTGAGCAGCTTACGTGCATCGCCACCAGATAGGCGCAGCAGGGCTTCATGATCTTTAATGTTGATCTTTTTATTCTGCAGTACCACATCTTCTTTCATGGCCTTATCAAGCAGGTTTAGCAGGTCTTCCTCGGCTAAAGGTTGCAGAATATATACCTGGCAACGCGATAGCAAAGCCGAGATCACCTCGAAGGATGGATTTTCTGTAGTAGCACCAATCAACGTAACTATACCCCGCTCCACAGCGCCCAGCAAAGAATCCTGCTGTGATTTGGAAAAACGGTGGATCTCATCAATAAACAATATCGGCAAGGTTTCTCCTTGTTCTTTGAGTAGTGATGCCTTTTCAATTACTTCCCGCACATCTTTTACCCCGGAGTTAATAGCGCTCAACGCGAAAAACGGCCTGTACAAGGATTGAGATATGATGTAGGCCAGTGTAGTTTTGCCCACACCAGGCGGCCCCCAAAACAGCATAGAAGGAAGTACACCCGACTCAATAGCCTTGCGCAATACAGCACCCGGGCCTACCAGGTGTTTCTGCCCCACATAATCGTCCAGCGATTTTGGACGCATACGTTCGGCTAAGGGAGGCAAGTTATTCATATTCATAAAGGTAAAATTCAGAAAACTAAATGCTAAATCCTAAAAAAATTAGTAATTTGTCTTGGTAATAATACTTTTATTAACACAAAAATGCATTTAATAGTTCTGACGCTTTGGGTTTTGCCTGTTATCAATAAATGCTATCAGTTCGATTTTTTTGCTCCGGGGTTTTATTCGATATACCAAGGAAACCTGTTTAATAATTACACCAATGTGGGTATGTTTTAATTTGGCAGATTTACGAAACATTAGTGGTTGTGTTTTTAATGTTTCCAGATATTCATTTACCCGAGTAGTGAAATTAAATATCTCCTTCTCGCTCCAGTGTTCCTCCAGATAAGTTATTCTTTTGCTGAATGTTTCAACAGCTTTTGGTGTCCAGACTATTTCAAGCCCCATTTTCCGAATAGTTTAACTACATCGGCATGGGCAACCGTTTCACCACGATCAGCCTGAGCTAATCCTTCCAGAACGTCTTTTTGTTGTACCTCATTTAGTTCATCAAACCAATCGGTTTTTCTGTTCAATAAAAATGCTTTTACATCCATAATTAATCCTTCGTCGTTGGTATTCATTATGGTTTGTAACAGATCCAGTTTTTCCGCCTGTATGTTCATGTTATTGAATTTAATGCTAAAATAATTATTATTTTGCCAAAATCATAGAGTCAACAACAACCCAATGCTCAAACAGTTTAACCACGATAACTATCATGCTATCTGCGATGAATTGGCATCGGCAGATGCTGATCTGGCTAATATCATCAATGCTCACGGCTACCCGCCGCTATGGTCAAGGCCAAACACGTTTGAAACGCTGGTTCATATTATTTTAGAGCAGCAGGTTTCGCTGGCATCGGCGCTATCCGCATTGAATAAACTCAGGAAATACATACAGGAAATTACCCCGGCAAGAGTATTGCTGCTTACCGACGAAGAATTTAAAGCCTGCTATTTCAGCCGACAAAAAACTACTTACACCAAATATCTGGCCGAGGCTATCATCAGTGGGCAGATCAACTTACAGGAGCTTGAACAATTGCCAGATGATGTGATCCGTACAAAGCTAACCGCTCTCAAAGGTATCGGCAACTGGACGGCTGATGTTTACCTGATGTTTGTACTGCAACATGCCGATATTTTCCCGGCGGGTGATCTGGCAGCAGTAAACGCATTAAAAAGAGTGAAAGGCTTACCTAAAGAAGCAACACGGGAAGAGGTGATAGTGGTAGCCGAACAATGGGCACCATATCGTACGGTGGCCAGTATGTTGTTGTGGCATTACTACCTTTCAGCTCCAGCCCCCCCGGCCTCCTAAGGGGGGAGTTCTTTGATGTGCAGATATGCAAATAATCTTATTAAAAGCACAAAGCCCGGTTCTTTTCAGAGCCGGGCTTAAAATATGCCAATAAAAAAAAACTCCCCCTTTAGGGGGCTGGGAGGCTAAACGTTAAACAAGCCGTTTCGTTCCTGCTCCTGGTAGTTTTGTACGGTTTCAATGGCGTTGTCAATTACATCGCTCAATGCCGTAATAAAAGTGCCTGGTTTAGCCAGGCTCATGGCATGTTTAATGGCATCAACCTCTTTTGGGATTACCTCTACACCTTTGTCCGGGTCAACCGAGTAAATACCTTCTTTCAGCAGGCTGATAATGTTTTCGGCGGTACGGCCGCGCAGGTGTTTTTCCTGGCGAAGGATAATATAATCGAACATCTCGGCCGAAATTTTACCCAGCTCACGGATATCGTCATCGCGCCTGTCGCCGGTGCCGGCTATTATGCCAATTTTAAGTGGCGAATCAATATGCTTTAAAAACTCCTTGATACCATTGTAGCCATCGGGATTGTGTGCAAAATCAATCATGAAACGGAAATCCCTGAACTCAAAAATGTTCATACGGCCAGGCGTTTGCGCAGCCGAAGGGATGAAGGTTTCTAACGACATTTTGATGTCCTCAGTTTTAAAGCCCCATAAAAACGCGGCCAGTGTAGCAGCCAATACGTTCTCGATCATGAAGGGCACCGTACCGCCAAAAGTTAGCGGAATGAGGATAGTGCGTTGCACGCGAATTTTCCAGTCGCCCTTTTGTATGGTGATGAAACCGTTTTCGCAGATGGCAGCAATGCCACCCTTACGACAATGCGATTTAATGATCGGGTTATTTTCATTAAGGCTGAAGTATGCGATGTTGCAATCGGCTTTGTTGCCTATGCGTACGCAGTGCTCATTATCGGCATTTAAAACACCCCAGCCATCTTTTTTAACCGAGTTAAGTACCACGCTTTTTACACGTGCCAAATCGTCAAGCGAATGAATATCAGACAATCCAAGGTGATCTTCCTGAATATTGGTAACTACACCAATATCGCAAAAGCCAAAACCCAGGCCCGAGCGTAGGATACCCCCACGGGCAGTTTCCAGAACCGCAAAATCAACCGTAGGGTCTTTCAATATAAATTCGCTGCTTACCGGGCCTGTGGTATCGCCCTTAAGCATCATGTTGTTCTGTACATAAATACCATCAGATGTGGTAAAGCCTACCCGGTGGCCATTGTTTTTTACAATATGTGCAATTAAGCGGGTGGTAGTGGTTTTACCGTTGGTACCTGTTATAGCAATGATTGGTATCCTTGCCGATTTACCTGTTGGATAAAGCATATCCAAAACATGACCGGCGACGTTACGCGGCAAGCCCTCGCTTGGAGCGATATGCATCCGGAAGCCGGGGGCAGCGTTCACTTCCAGCACCACGCCACCATTTTCGGTGAGCGGTTCGGTAAGGTTCTTGGCCATAATATCAATACCGCATATATCCAAACCAATGATCTTCGATATACGTTCGCAGATAAAAATATTTTGAGGGTGTACATGGTCGGTAACATCAACAGAAGTGCCTCCTGTGCTCAGGTTAGCGGTTGATTTTACAAAAACCTTTTCGTCTTTTGCAGGTACGGTTTCCAGCGTATAGCCTTTCTTTTCGAGCAGATCAAGTGTATCGCGGTCAATGCCGATAAGGGTGAGTACATTCTCGTGCCCGTAGCCGCGGCGCGGATCGGTATTTTCTTTATCAATAAGTTCCTGAATGGTTAGTATGCCATCACCAATAACATGGGCCGGGTCGCGCAATGCGGCCGCCACCATTTTGTTATCAATCACCAGTACACGGAAGTCGTAGCCGGTAATATATTGTTCAACAATTACCTTGTATGATATTTTGGCTGCATGTTCATAAGCAGCTACAGCATCAGCCTCTGTTTGTATATTGATAGATATGCCCCTGCCATGATTACCATTAAGCGGTTTAAATACTAATGGGAAACCTATTTTGCGTATGGCATCGGCCACGCCATCAACAGATGTAATGGTGATACCTTTGGCAACCGGGATAGCCTGCTCCTGCAGCATACGTTTGGTTTCGTCTTTATTGCTGGCAATGTCAACTGCTATGCTGCTGGTTTTTTCGGTCATGGTAGCGCGGAAACGCACCTGGTTTTTACCATAACCTAATTGTACCAGCGATTGGTTATTAAGCCTGATCCATGGGATATCGCGGGCAATGGCTTCTTCAACAATTGAACCGGTGCTTGGCCCTAAGCGGGTATTCTCACGTATCTCACGCATTTGCTGAATATCGGCCTCCAGGTCGTACTCTTCGCTATTGATCAGGGCCTGAGCAATTTTTACTGCCGATTCGGCCGCGAAAACGCCTACCTTCTCTTCCAGGTAAGCAAATACTACATTATATACACCTTTGGTTTTTGTTTCGCGGGTACGGCCAAAACCGGTATCCATACCGGCCAGTGTTTGAATTTCGAGTGCTATATGTTCAATAACATGGCCCATCCAGGTACCTGCAATTACCCGTTGAAAAAAGCCTCCTGGCACGCCGGGCGAACAGCGATGGGTATACAAGCTGGGGAGCAGTTTTTCAAGCCTTTCGTAAAATCCGTCAATCTCGTTGGTCGGCTTATGCTCCATCTCCTGCAGGTCAAGCCGCATTTGTATTAATTTTTTGCGACGGATGCTCCAAATATTTGGTCCGCGCAACACTTGTATATTCTCAATCTTCATACGTAGGTTAAATATAAACCGGCTTAATTTGTTTAAAACTATAAAAACTTAACAGTGTAAATATACCTTTTAAAGGTAAAAAGGCATTAAATGTTCACAATAGCCTGCGTTTGTGCAGGTTTTTATCTTAATTTGTAATGTAGAACTGATTAATTAGGTGCGAAAGTGAATTTGGCGAGTGACTAATATATTATCATGATATTAAATTTAGTTTAACCGCCGTAGCTTGTGCCAATTTAATCAACTAAAACTAAAAAATTATGAATGTCCCGAAAGGAAAGCTAATAATTATAGGCGGCGCGGTGGATATGGGAAGCAATGTTACCATCCAGGAGCACATAATGCAGCCCGATTATATTAAATTTTTTGAACAGGGCATTTTAAAGCGCATCATTACCGAATCGGCCAAACATGAAGGCTCGCAGATTGAGGTAATAACCACAGCATCGCAAATTCCGGAACTGGTGGGCGATGAGTACATCAAAGCCTTTGGCCAGTTAAACGTTACCAATGTAAATGTGCTGCACATTAAAAGCAGGGAAGATGCGGGGAACGAAGCTTACCTTGACAGGATCCGTAAGGCAGATGTTGTAATGTTTAGCGGCGGCGACCAGCTGAGGCTAACTGCAATTTTTGGCGGCACCGAGTTTTTGCAGATATTGAAACAACGCTATCATGAAGAGAACTTTGTAATAGCGGGTACATCGGCAGGAGCGGCTGCGGCATCAACCCATATGATCTATCGCGGGCAAAGTAACGAGGCGCTCATTAAAGGTGAGGTTCAGATCACTGCAGGCCTTGGCTTTGTTGATTCTGTAATTGTTGATACCCACTTTGTACAGCGCGGCCGTATTGGCCGATTAATGTATGCGGTAGCTACTAACCCAGGTATTTTAGGCATAGGTTTGGGTGAGGATAGCGGCCTGCTGATTAGCGAAGGAAGCATGATGGAAGCCATAGGCTCTGGTCTGATCATTCTGGTTGACGGGCGTAATATAGTAGCAACTAATATTTACGATGTTGAATTAGGCTCGCCGGTTTCCATTGATAGCCTGAAGGTGCATGTGATGTCGATATTTGATACTTATGACCTTGCGCAACACCGTTTAATCATCAAAAAAACAACCAAGGTAGAGGAAGGCGTATTTATTCACGCCCCTAATAGCAACTTGCTGCAATAATAAATCTAAACCTTTGTTTAAATAAATATGTTATCCTGATTCATGTCAGGATTCCGCGTGCGTGATCGGCAGCCTGTAAATATAGCTACACCATGCGGGGGTAAGGCATAACGGAACGCATTTTTGGATCAACCTAACTCTATTCAAAATGAAGATCATTATACATGGCGGTTTCTTTAGCGAATCGCAAACCAACCAGGAAATAAAACAAGCCAAACAACATGCTTTAGCAGAAATAGTACAGGCAAGTTATAAATATCTGCAAACGCATAACGCTTTAGAAACAGTGGTGTATGCTGTACGTATGCTGGAAGATTGCGAATTGTTTAATGCCGGCACCGGCTCGCAGATACAGAGCGATGGCAAGATCAGGCTGAGCGCTTCACTGATGGATGGTAAAACTCAACGGTTTTCGGGTGTTATTAACATTGAGGATGTGAAAAATCCCATTTGCATAGCCGAAAAGCTGATGGCATATGATGATCGTGTTTTAAGCGGCCAGGGAGCCCGCGATTTTGCTACTAACAATGGCGTTGCCTACTTTAATCCGGAAACGCCACAACGCCGCCATGAGTATGAGCAAAAACTGAGTGATTCTATCAGACTGGGCACTGTTGGCTGCGTAGCGCTCGACATTTACGGCGATCTGGCGGCAGCCACTTCAACCGGAGGCAAGGGCTTTGAAATACCCGGCCGCGTGAGTGATTCGGCTACCACAGCGGGTAACTACGCTAACCCGCATGCGGCTGTTTCTTGCACAGGTGTTGGGGAAGATATTGTGAGCGGCTCTGTAGCATCAAAAATTGTGACCCGCATTACCGATGGCCTCAGCATAGCCAAGGCTACTGATAAAACATTGGATGAGTTAAAGCCATTTAACGGCTTTGCCGGGGCAATTGGAATATCAGCCGACGGTCATATTTATTACGCCGATACGCATCCATACATGGTATGGGCCCTCCACGATGGCGAAATGGAAGTTTTTGAATAAATTAAAATAATTAATTATAACATTAGGTTGGGTTGCTTCGTTAAAGTGGCTGGTTAAGCTTAACCGTACGTAAAGTATTGTTTAGCTGCATTATATTATTATATTTGTTTACTGATTAATTTATTTAAGCCCAGTTAAAAAGATTAAATGAGATTTATTTTACTTGTAATCTTATGTTCGCTTAGTCTCTCTGTGTCTGCACAGTGGTATAAGTATAATCCATTCAGAAAGCATGAGCGTTTTCCGCAGCTTGCCGTATTGAATGATAATTCCATCAAAAAATTACCCGTTTCCCAAATTTCAAAAACCAGGATCACCAATGCTACTATTGTGCGTACGCCTTATGCGCTTTTGCTTATGGAGGAGTCTGTAATAAAAACGGCTCAGCACAATATGCGTTTCAGGGTATACAATTCAGCCAGTTACAATTTCAGTGATCTGGCGCAGATGTATGTGAAGCAAAACCGCCTTTCGGAAGCCAAGTGGTTCCTGTTGCAAAGTTTACAGATCTCGCGCCAGCAAAATGATAAAAGGCATACCATTACCAATCTGATCAATCTGGCGGCTGTAAAAACCGGTTATGGCGACTTCCCACAGGCCAAACAAGACCTTATTGAAGCGCGTGCAATAGCCAATTCGCTCGGCCTTACCATGGATGTAGCCGCTGTTGACAGGCAAATGCGCTATCTTGAAGAGAATAAAACCAAGTTGAAAACAGAAGTTCGCTACGCGGAAACGACTGATACAGACGCTCAACCAGTCATAAAATAACTTTTTTATGTAACATTAGCGTAAAATGCTAATGGTTATATACTACAAGCAAAACATTATCGTATTATTGTTATTGTAATTAAGAGACAGCATCAACTGTCTCTTTTTATTTACATTCACGATTCAGATATTTAGGAACAAGTATTGATGTTTTATATAAATCCCGATTTAACAACAGTGAAAGATATGTTTAAGAAAGTATATTTAGTATTGGTTTTGGCCGCCGCCCTTGCTTGCAAGGCATCGCCGTCAAAACCTGTAAAAGTTCCTGGTTCAACAGATCTGCAGCCCGATGAGCAACAAAGCGTTGTTTGTAAGCAGGTGGCATCATTAATATCAAATTATAATTACAAAAAGGTTGATCTGAACGATTCTGTATCAGCAATTATTTTTGACCGTTATATTAAAGCCCTTGATGAAAATCACAGCTATTTTTTAGCATCTGATGTTAAAAGCTTTGAAAAATATAAAACCGTTTTAGATGACGATTTAAAAAGTGGCAACCTGAATGATGCTTTTTACATATTTAACGTTTTTCAAAAAAGGTACCTTGAGCATGTAAATTACTCGTTGGCCCAGCTTAACAATAACTTTGATTTCAATAAAAAGGAAACCTTTGTTTATGACCGCGATAAGCTGCCGTGGCCTGCAACCCAGGCAGAAATGGATGCCATGTGGACTCAGCGTGTAAAATATGATCTGCTAAACCTGAAGCTGGCCAACAATGATATGGCTAAAAACAAGGAAACACTGAAAAAGCGTTACCAGAATTTAATATCACAGGCCAATAAGCTATCTAACCAGGATGTTTTCCAATATTTCATGGATGCCTTTACAGAGGCTATAGATCCGCATACCAACTACTTTAACCCATCAAACGCGGCCAATTTCAACATCGAGATGTCGCGCCAGGTAGAAGGTATTGGTGCATCGCTGCTTTCTGAAAACGAATATGTGACCATTAAAACAGTGGTTGCGGGTGGCCCGGCTGATAAAAGCCATCAGATTAATATAGACGACCGTATTGTAGCCGTTGCTCAGGGTAAAACCGGCGAGTTCCAGAACATTGTTGGCTGGAGGGTTGATAATGCTATTGCCATTATACGTGGTACAAAAGGAACCACCGTAAAACTGGAAATATTGCCGGCTGGTGCCAGCGCCGGCAGCAAGCCAAAAGTTGTGGAGATGGTTCGTGAAAAGATCATTTTAAAAGATCAGTCGGCTAAAAAAGAGATCCGCACTTACAACAGCAATGGCAAAACAGTTAAAATTGGTGTAATAGCTATACCCGCGTTTTATATCGACTTTAATGATTACAAAGCAGGTAACCCTAACTATAAAAGCACCACGCACGACGTTAAGCTGATACTGGATACCCTGAAACGTGAAAACGTTGATGGTGTGATCATTGATCTGCGCGAAAATGGTGGCGGTTCATTAATGGAAGCTATTGAATTAACCGGCTTATTTATTAAAACAGGTCCGGTGGTTCAGGTTCGTGATACTAAAGACCAGATCGAGGAAGATAAAGACGATGATCCGGCAGTAGCTTATTCAGGTCCGCTGGGGATCCTGGTTGACCGTTTCAGTGCTTCGGCCTCTGAAATTTTCTCAGGCGCTATCCAGGATTACGGCCGCGGCCTTATCATGGGTACGCAAACCTATGGTAAAGGCTCTGTTCAAAGCGCTATTGATCTTGACCGTGTGTTAGGTTCACCGTTAAAAGATAAAATTAACCAGCTTGCAGGTGGTGGTAATAAAAAAGTATCAACCGGCAGCCAAAATACTTATGGCCAGCTTAACTTAACCATCGCAAAGTTTTACCGTATCAGTGGTAACTCAACACAGCATAAAGGTGTAACACCGGATATTTCTTTCCCATCATTAATTCCTTTGGATAAATATGGTGAAGATACTGAGCCATCTGCTATGCCTTTTGATATCATCGCCAAAACTGATTACACCAAAACCGGCGATTTTACAGGTGTTTTACCACAGCTTAAAAAGCTGCATGATCAGCGTATGACCACCAGCGACAGCTACAAATACATGCTGGAAGATATTGCCGATTTTAAAAAGCATGATGCTGAAGACAGCGTATCGCTTAATGAGTCGGATCTGAAAAAACAGCGTGACTCAGACGAGAAACAATCGTTGGAGAGAAACAACCTGCGCCGTGTGGCCTTAGGTTTACCGGCCCTTAAAAAAGGACAGGCAAAACCTAAAAACGAAGACCTTGACTTTGTAAAACGCGAAGCAGGCCAGGTCATGACCGACTATATTAGCCTGGAGCCAAAGCTAACGAGCGTAAAACCGTAAGCCCCCCAGCCCCCTAAAGGGGGAGCTTTTGATTAACATATTTAAGCCCGGCTCTTTTAGAGCCGGGCTTTTTTATAACCATTATCATTGAGGAATTAAGGCATTAAATGTTGCAATTCAAAAAGCTCTCCCTTTAGGGGACAGGGGACAAACCAATTTGCCTTTCAGCGGTTTAACTATTACATGGCTAAAAAACCGCTACTTGAATTTACCGACATAGGAATTTACTGTGCCCGGGGCAAGTTTTATATCGACCCCTGGAAACCGGTTCATGACGCGGTAATTACCCATGCCCATGCCGATCATGCCTATTGGGGGCATAAGCATTACCTGGCACATCACCTCTCGAAAGAAATACTGCTTTACCGGCTCGGAGAAATTCAGTTACAAACCGTGGAGTATGGCGAAACCGTGATGAAAAACGGAGTGGCTATTTCCTTGTATCCGGCTGGTCATGTTATCGGCTCTGCGCAGATCAGGGTAGAATACCAGGGCGAGGTTTGGGTGGTATCTGGTGATTATAAGGTAGAGGATGATGGTATATCAACCCCGTTTGAGCCGGTGCGATGTCACCATTTTATTTCTGAATGTACGTTTGGTATGCCGGTTTATACCTGGAAACCGCAGGTGCAGATATTTGAGGATGTAAATAACTGGTGGCGGACTAATTTACACAACGGTGTAGCTACGGTGCTGGTGGGTTACTCCTTAGGCAAATCGCAGCGGATACTGCAGAACCTTGATCTGTTTAATGGTAAGGTGTATACTCATGGTGTTATTGAAAACACGAATGAGGCCTTGCGCCGTAACGGGGTATTGCTAAACCCAACGGAACGCATTACCCAGGATTCTGTAAAGGAGGAAGTAAGGAAAGGGATCATTTTAGCACCTCCATCATCAGTCGGCACGCCATGGATGCGGAAGTTTCAGCCTTATAGCTTTGGCTATTGCTCGGGCTGGATGGCTATTCGCGGGGCCAAGCGCCGCCGTGCTGCCGATCGTGGCTTTGTACTATCGGATCATGCCGATTGGAACGGCCTCATCAGCGCCATTGATGCTACGGGCTGCGAAAGTGTTTATTTAACGCATGGTTATACTGCTACGTTCTCCAGATATCTTAGTGAAATTGGTTTCGATGCGCATGAGGTGCATACGTTGTATGGTGGTGAAGAGGAAGACGAGGCCCCCTCTAAATCTCCCCCGGAAGGGCAAACTTCTAATTTATCTGAGAAGGAAAATAATAACGATACTCTTAAAGTTTCCTCCTTTGGGGAAGATTTAGAGGGAGCTAACGCTGGAGGCAATGCTATATGAAAGCATTCGCCCAACTCTTTCTCTCTTTGGATGAAACCAATAAAACCAATGAAAAGGTTAAAGTATTAAAGGAGTATTTTACGGCAGTACCTGATACTGATAAGATGCACATGCTGGCACTGTTTACCGGCCGGAGGCCAAAGCGACAGATCAACTCAACCTTGGTGCGCAACTGGGCAGTTGAGGCGTCAAACATACCCGCCTGGCTGTTTGAGGAGAGTTACCATGTTGTGGGCGATCTGGCCGAAACTATGGCCCTGCTCATGCCCGAAAGCCCCAACAGCAGCAGCAAAACCCTTACCGAGTGGATAGAAGAGATCAACGATCTGAATGATAAAACTGAGGCCGACAAAAAACTGTGGCTTCAGCAGTCATGGGCCATGCTGGATAGCCAGGAACGCTTTGTATTTAACAAGCTACTTACCGGAAGTTTCAGGGTAGGAGTATCTCAAAACCTGGTGATTAAGGCGCTGGCCGACATCTCGGGTTTGGAGCCTGCCGTACTTACGCATCGTATCATGGGGAGCTGGATGCCCGAAACTTACCAATATACACAACTGATAGAAGAGCAAGATGCAGCCGAGAACATATCGCGGCCATATCCTTTTTTCCTTGCCTATCCCATCCAGGAAACATCTGAAAAGCAAAAAACGCCCGAAGAAGTGGGTATTGCCTTGGGCGAAGCCGCCGAATGGCAGGCTGAATGGAAATGGGATGGTATACGCGCCCAGCTCATCAAACGCTGTGGCGAAATATTTATATGGAGCAGGGGAGAGGACCTGGCAACCGAAAAGTTCCCAGAACTGCACCCTTTCTTAAATGCTCTGCCCGATGGTACTGTGATAGACGGCGAGATACTCAGTTTTCAAAATGGCTTGCCCATGCCTTTTAATGTGCTGCAAACGCGTATTGGCAGAAAAAATCTGAGTAGAAGGATACTGGAAGAAAGCCCTGTGGCATTGATTGCTTACGATTGTTTGGAGTTTGGGGGTGAAGATATCCGTTACAAAACACAGGCGGAGAGGCGGGTATTATTAGAAAATCTTCAATCGACTACCCCCTTTCCGGAAATATTCCGGATCTCGGCGCTAATAACATTTAACACCTGGGATGAATTAGGGAGCCTCAGGGAGCAATCGCGCGCTATGATAGCCGAAGGCATCATGCTGAAACGCAAAAGCGCGACATACCAGGTAGGCCGCCGCAGAGGCGATTGGTGGAAATGGAAGATTGATCCGCTATCGGTTGACGCGGTAATGATATACGCGCAAAAGGGTCACGGCCGCCGCGCCGATCTTTACACCGACTACACTTTTGCCGTATGGGATGGTGATAAACTGGTACCTTTCGCCAAAGCCTATTCGGGCTTAACAGATGCGGAAATAAATAAGGTTGATTACTTTATCAAACGTAATACCTTAGAAAAATTCGGTCCAGTGCGCACCGTGAAACCCGAGCTTGTATTTGAAATTGGTTTTGAAGGAATCAATAAATCAACCCGGCATAAATCGGGCATCGCGCTTCGTTTTCCGCGTATATTGCGCTGGCGGCACGATAAACCTAAAGAGGAAGCAGATACACTTGAAAGCCTGAAGGCGCTGTTGGGTGAGTAATAAATTAATATTAGTTCAAGAATTAATTTTATTACTTTGCCGGCTAAAAGCTATAAATAGTATATCAGATGATCATTATCAATAACTATAACGAGTTTGAGGCGCAATTAGGTAAAGAGTTAGGCGTATCGGAATGGCATACCATAACCCAGGAGCAAATCAATAAATTTGCTGATGCCACGCTTGACCATCAGTGGATTCACACTGATCCTGAAAAGGCTAAAACCGAAAGCCCGTTTAAAACAACCATAGCTCATGGTTATTTAACACTCTCGCTGATACCCTATTTGTGGAAACAGATTGCAGATATCCGAAACCTGAAAATGGAGATCAATTACGGTATCGAAAACCTGCGCTTTGCGCAGCCGGTACTGGTTAATGATAAAGTAAGGCTAAAAGTTAAACTATCAAACCTGATCAATTTGCGCGGTGTTACCAAAACCACCATGAGCATTGAACTTGAAATTGAAGGCCAAAAAAAACCTGCCTTTGCCGGGGATGTGGTTTTTCTTTATCATTTTATTGATTGAGAGCCCCATCCAACCCTCCCCCTGAAGGGTAGGTAGGGTTTAAAAAAGGAAATAGATTTTAAAAAGTCTCCCCTTCAGGGGAGATTTAGAGGGGCCTATATAATCCCAATGCCATAAAGCGCTTGACATAACTCAAGCAGCAACCCTATCATTACATTTGTGTTTATACCACTATGAGCACAAAAAAGATCAGGTTGAGTGTACTTGACCAGTCGCCGATACGAAAGGGATCAACTGCCGAGCAGGCCGTTAAAGAAACCATTGAGCTGGCAAAATACACCGAACAGTTAGGTTATACCCGTTATTGGGTTTCTGAACATCATAACACGGGCATTTTAGCTGGCTCAACGCCCGAGGTGCTCATCGCTCACCTGGCGGGGCAAACACAACGCATGCGTATTGGCTCGGGTGGTATCATGATGCCCAATCACAGCACCCTAAAAGTTGCCGAAAACTTCAGAATGCTGGAGGCCCTGTTTCCCGGGCGTATTGATCTGGGTATGGGCCGCGCTCCGGGAACCGATCGTATTACGGCTTCTATATTAAACCCCTCAAATCAATTCAGGGAGGATGATTTTGTGGAGCAGCTTACCGATCTGAATAATTATTTTCATGATACTTATGAACCGGGCACTATCAATGCCCGGATAAGGGCTATACCCCAGGTAAAAACCGTACCCGATAAATGGCTGCTGAGCTCAAGCGGGCAAAGCGGATTGTTTGCCGCTCATTTTGGTATGGGTTTTTCTTTTGCGCATTTTATAAATCCGGTTGGCGGCCCGCTTAATGTTAGGCTTTATCGCGAACGTTTTATGCCATCTGATGATCTGGCTGATCCGCAGGTTAACGTGGCTATATTTGTATTTTGCTCGGAGGATGAAGAAAAAATAAAACAGCACCAGGCCGTGATGGATCATCGCTTTTTACAGTTTGAAAAGGGCGGGCCTATTGTGCCCTTAAGCTATGCCGATGTGAAAGACAAGGTTTATACGCCATCTGACCTGGAGCGCATCCGGCAAAACCGTTACCGGGTAATTACAGGTACCCCATCGCAAATTAAGCTGAAACTAACCTGGCTGGCCGATGATTATGATGTGGATGAGATCATGGCGGTAACCATTACTGAAGATTTTAATGACCGGCTGGAATCATATAAACTGTTGGCGCAGCAATTTGATTTGTAGTATCGTCTGAAAATATACTTTTCAAAAAAAGTCATTCTTAAACATAGAATGGCTTTTTTTTGCGTTAAATAGATATGCTTTCTGAAGTAACGAAACTTTATTTGGGTTTTAATCGTATCTTTGGAAAGATTATAAATAACATATTCATATTCTAATTAATTCAATTCAGTGGTAATTATCATATTCTTTGTAGCGCACTGGTTTTTGTCGCTATTTTTCCAAACGTTCTTTCTGCACAGGTATGCCTCACACAAAATGTTTACTACCAATAAGTTTTATGAGGGCACGTTTTACCTGCTTACCTACATATGCCAGGGCTCATCGTTCCTGAACCCGAGGGCTTATGCCATTATGCACCGTGAACACCATGCCTATAGCGATACCGAGAAAGATCCGCATTCACCACACTTTTTTAAGGATGTTTTTCAGATGATGATCTACACAGCTAAAAGCTATAGGTTACATGTTAAAAAATTAAAAGAACCCGAAGAGCGTTTTAAAGGCAATATCCCTGAATGGCGCACGGTTGATTATATAGGTTCATCAATGGTATCACGTATATCATTCGGTATATTATACATTGCTTTTTACGTAGTGTTTGCTACACAATGGTGGATGTATCTGCTTATCCCTATCCACTTTTTAATGGGCCCAATTCATGGTGCTATTGTTAACTGGTGCGGTCATAAATACGGTTATTCAAACTTTGACAATGGCGATAAATCAAAAAATACTACCCCGTTTGATTTTTTAATGCTGGGCGAATTGTTCCAGAATAATCACCACAAACACCCTAACAGGGCCAACTTTGGCGCCAAATGGTTTGAAATTGATCCGGTTTACCCAGTAATGAAACTGATGCACTGGATGCGCATCATCAAACTGCGTAAAGCGTATTTGTAGGACTTTTTTGGACTGTTGGACTATGTGACGATAGGACTTTAGGACAATAGACAAAGGAGTTTTTAAAATATTTGAAAGCGAATCCGGTAACGGATTCGCTTTTGTTTTTTATGCCGCTCTCAATCCCAAAGTCACGTAGTCCCACAATCCTACAGTCCCTAAATCCAAAAGTCCCAAACTCTAACAGTCTTTTATCCAATTACCTTATATTTGCCGCTCATAAAATATATTGATATGAGTATTTCTGTATTAGCTCAAAATTTGAGCGGCTCTGAAATTATTAAGATAGCCGGTGAGGTTAACGAACTGAAAAGGCAGGGACAAAACATTGCCAACTTAACCATTGGCGATTTTGACTCTAATATTTATCCAATCCCCGAGGGATTAAAGGCCGGTATTGTTGATGCATATAATCACAACCATACCAATTATCCGCCAGCTGATGGTATGTTGAACCTGAGGGAAAGCGTATCTAAGTTTTTAAAGAAAAGCTTTAATCTTGATTATTCATCAAACCAGATACTGATCTCGGGCGGCTCACGTCCATTGATATATTCTACCTTTTTAGCGGTGGTTAATCCAGGCGAAAAAGTAGTTTTCCCGGCACCATCATGGAACAATAATCACTACTCTGACCTTTTAGGTGCAGAGCCTGTGATGATACAAACCACTGCCGAAAATAACTTTATGCCTACGGCAGATGAGATACGGCCGCATTTAAAGGGAGCGGCATTGCTGGCTTTATGCTCACCGCTAAACCCTACGGGCACTATGTTTAATAAAAAGGACCTGGAAGAGATCTGCGACCTGGTTATCGCCGAAAATAAAACTCGCCAAGCCGGCGAAAAGCCATTGTATTTACTGTACGATCAAATCTATTCACAACTTACCTTTGGCGATTTCAAACATTATGACCCGGTTACGTTACGTCCGGAGCTTAAGGATTATACCATATTTATTGATGGCGCTTCAAAATGCTTCGCGTCAACAGGCGTAAGGGTAGGCTGGGGTTTTGGTCCTGCAAACATCATTGATAATATGAAAGCTATTGTTGGCCATATGGGTGCATGGTCGCCTAAGGCCGAGCAGGTAGCCATGGCCAGTTTTATAATGGATGATGTTGCGGTTGATACTTTCCTGAGCGAGTTTAAAAGTAGGATTCAGGATAGTTTAACAGCCCTGCACGAAGGTTTCCAATCATTAAAGGCCGAAGGCTTTAAGGTAGATTCTATTGTGCCAATGGGTGCTATTTACCTCACCCTTAAAATAGACTACTCAGGCAAAACCGCACCTGATGGAACGGTTTTAAAAGATTCTGCAGATATTAATTTCTACCTCATCAGAGAGGCGGGAGTGGCTTTGGTGCCGTTCTCCGCATTTGGTACCGGTGATGATGTGAACTGGTTCCGTGCTTCGGTTGGTGCAAGTACATTGCAGGATATACAGCAGCTAATTCCCCGGGTTAGGGAAGCGCTTTTGAAGCTTAAATAACAACTCATTCATAGTTTTGCTAAAAAAGCCGGTTATGTTTAACATAACCGGCTTTTTATTTATAAGAAATACTCATGTTTTATTTCACAAATAAGAAAATGAAACTTATTACGGTAAAATATGTTTCTTATAAAAACAATATAAACACGCACTATGAAAAAGTTAAGTTTAATAATGATGTTAGCGTTATCTGCCCTGATGTTCCAGGCATGTAATAACGCGGCTAAAACCGACAGTAAGGAAAGTGCCGACAGTTCAAACGCGGTTAAAGACACCACTACAACCGGTGCAACAGGCATAGCGGTTGACGCAGGCGATGCTAAATTTGCTACTGATGCTGCCAATGGAGGCCTTACAGAGGTTGCTGCAGGTAAAATTGCTCAACAGAAAGCAATCAATCAAAAGGTTAAAGATTTTGCCGCCATGATGGTAAAGGATCATAGCAAAGCGAATGACGAACTGATGGCTATTGCCAAAACTAAAAATATTACTTTGCCTGCCGCTCCAAGCGAAGATAAACAGAAAGAATTGACCGATCTGTCTGGAAAATCAACCAGCGATTTTGATAAAGCCTATGTTGATGCCATGGTAGATGGGCATAAGAAAACAATAGCCCTGTTTGAGGATGCTTCAAAAAACTGTAAGGATGCCGAATTAAAGGCTTTTGCAACAAATACACTGCCTACCATAAAAGGTCACCTGGCCGAAATTGAAGCCATTAAAAAAGGCATGAAATAATATTTTATTATCGGTTTTAAAAAAGAAAAAGGGAGATGCTGCATCTCCCTTTTTCTTTTTTAAAACTATTGTATTAGCCCGTATAAAACGATATTTTAGACCGGGCCGAAATATCATACGGCAACTCGTTAATCTATCAGCAAATATTATAACAAAAACACTTGTGGGCTCTTGGCTCATGAAAGGTAAAAGATTAAGTTATGTCATCAAAACCTATAGTAACTGGCCTTATGGCCTACGGAATGTCGGGCAGGATATTTCATGCGCCTTTTTTAACTACTAACCCGGGCTTTACCTTCAAGGCAGTGGTTGAACGTCATGAAAAAAAGGCGGGTAAAAAATATCCGGATGTAATCAGCTATAATTCTACAGATGAATTACTGAACGATGCGGAGATCGAACTGATCATCGTGAACACACCTAATAATACCCACTTTGATTATGCCGTGCAGGCACTCAACGCGGGTAAACATGTGCTTATTGAAAAGCCTGCTGCGGTAACATCTGCAGAAGCGAAAACGCTGTTTGATCTGGGTAAAAAGCTTGATCTGAAGGTGATGATCTACCAAAACCGCAGATACGACAGTGGTTTCCTGTCTGTAAAGGATGTTGTTGAAAGCGGCAGGCTTGGCGAGCTGATAGAGGTACATTTCAGGCTTGACAGGTACAGAATGCCGATAGGACCAAAAGTATTTAAGGAAACAAAAGACACACCGGGCAACGGCCTTACTTACGACCTTGGAGCACACCTGGTGGATAATGCCATCTATTTATTTGGCGAGCCACTCAGTTTTGTTAAAACTACAGGCGCTTACAGGCCTGGATCGCAGGTTGATGATTATTTTAATATTCACCTTAAATACCCTAATCAGCTGAATGTGTACCTTACATCAGGCTTGCTGATTGCCGAGCATCTGCCTGGCTTTGTAATTCACGGAACACTGGGTAGCTTTGTTAAGCTGCGTACCGATGTACAGGAAGCCCAGCTTGATGCCGGAATGATGCCAACCGATGAAGGTTTTGGTATTGAACCGGCAGGCAGCGAAGGTAAACTGGTACTTATGGGAGCTGATAATCAGAAAACGGTTGAATGGGTGCCGTCAGATAAGGGTAATTATAACGGTATATTTGATGCTGTTTATCATACAGTGCGGGAAAATGCGTTATTCCCTGTAACTGAAGAACACGTAGCCTGGCAGCTGGAAGTGCTGGAAAGCTAAGAGTACTTAATTATGCTAAAATGAAATACTATATCAATACGATGAAAAAAATATATTTATTGCTTTGTTTGCTCATTGCAGCGGGATGTACCGAGGCTCAAACCCTTGGCGCTAACAGTGGTATCCCTCCTTACCATATATTAACTACCGATAGTGCCTATGTAACCCCGGCCAATCTTAAAAAGAACAAGCCGGTAATGATCATTTACTTTGCACCCGATTGCGGCCATTGCCAACATTTGATGAGCGATCTTAAACCGCAGTTAAAAAACCTGCAGGATGTACAGATAGTAATGATCACATTTGTTACTCAACTTAAGGCTATCCAGGTTTTTCAGCATGATTATGATTTGGCCAAATATCATAACATTACCATTGGTACAGAAGGTTATACTTACCTGGTGCAAAGGTATTACCAGATAAAAAATACACCGTTTATTGCCATTTATGACAAAACGGGCAAAATATCAAAAACCTACGATAAAGTACCAACAATACCGGTACTGGTAGCTGCCGCTAAAAAAGCCTAATTTTTAAATGTGCGGATGTGTAGATTACAGATGTGTTAGATAAGAGAATCTTAAATCATCTGTAATCTACACATCTGCACATCAATTACTGTTGCTGCTGCTGTTGTTGTTGAATGATTTCCATATAGCGTTGGTAGCTGTTTTTAGGATACTCGGTTACGGGTTGCAACGGAGACGGCTCATGTACAACTTTATCATCGTAGCTAAACGTGTTTTCATCATCAACCGTAACAGAAACCTCCAGTTTGTGGCCCGATGATCCCTTATACACACCTTTTACCGGCGAACAATCAGGGAAATTCCTGCCTACTGCTAAACGCACATGCGTTTCATTGGCTATGCAGTTATTGGTAGGATCTATCCCCAGCCATCCATAATCAGGAATATAAGCTTCGGCCCAGGCGTGGGTAGCTCCCTCGCCACGCATAGAACTGCTGTGCGTGCATATATAGCCGCTAACGTAACGAGCTGGTATTTTTAACAATCGCAGCATCACCATTAAAATATGGGCAAAATCCTGGCAAACACCGGCCTTTAATTTCCAAACCTCATCAAGCGTGGTTTCAACGGTGGTAACACCTTTTATGTATTCAAAATTCTGATATACATAATTGCAAAAACGCAAAGCTATCTGGTAGGGAGTATCGTCTTTTAACCGTTCTTTTTCTACAATAACCTGTAATTCGGGCAAGCCCTCAAAGTACTCCTGTTTTAAAAAGTCGATGTAAGGCACCATGTATTGCAGGCGCTTCAGATCTTCCCATTGTTGTTCGGGGAAAATATCGTTTACCGGTAATGGCCGCTGGCGTGTAATAACATCCACCTTTGAATTGATAAGCAACATGGAGTGCTGATCGCTGTAGGTGAAACTGCCAACCTCATTGCCGTAATAATCAATATGGGTATCAACCACAGGGTTACCGGTGATGTGCAGCTCCTGCT
Organism: Mucilaginibacter aquaedulcis; assembly: GCF_030409325.1. GTDB lineage: Bacteria > Bacteroidota > Bacteroidia > Sphingobacteriales > Sphingobacteriaceae > Mucilaginibacter > Mucilaginibacter aquaedulcis. Next base: position 344,960 of record NZ_JAUFPR010000004.1, on the reverse strand, counting down.
TTATTACATCCTGGTACTCATCCTTTATCGGGAAAAGGATGATCTGGTTGGCACTGTCGCGCACCAGGCCCTCATAGGTATATTTGGTGATGTGTTGTATTTTAAATTCAGGCATAATTTCAAATTATGAGTTTGCAAAATAATACTCGTTCAATGAGTTACCCACGCCATACAGTTCGTTCCTGATCTGGGTAAGAAACACGTGAAGGCCTTCCTGCCGGATACTGCGTACCGAGCTGTATTTGATACGGCTTTGTAAACGCCCAATCTGGAACGACATTTCCCGGTAAGTATCAACATTAGAGTCGTTCTTTAACCTGTCGAAATAGCGCTGTATATTATTTACCGAATAAATAACCGAACGCGGAAAGTCATTGTTCAAAACTACCTGTTCAAGGATGTTTTCGGCCTCAAAACCTTCACGATAGGTTTTCAGGTAAAGCTCGTACCCACCTAAGGAAAGCAGCAAGTGTTTCCAGTAGGTTGTATCCGTCAGCAGGTCGGGGTTATCACTTACCGAACTGAATTTGGTATCCAGGATATCAACCGACTGTATGGCCCTTTCCAGGTACTTACCAATGTTCATAAAGCTACGCCCCTCGCCCCGTTCCATTGTTATTTCAACAGTGCCATAGTAAAGCATTACCTGTTTTATTAAAATATCCAAGATGCCTATCGGGTCTTCACGCTGCAATGAGCGTTCAATACGCGGATCTTTTACAGTATGGTAGTACTCGTTCAGGCATTGCCATAAATCTTTGGTGATGTGCTCCTGTACGCCCCGGGCATTTTCGCGCGCCAGGGTAATGATGTTTAATATGGAATTAGGGTTGTTTTTACCCGTTACCATATATTTTAAAACCGACCGGCTATCGTTCTGTAATTTATCAGCCTCGGCCTGCTCGGCTCCCGCAAATATCCTGATCACGGGTTCCCACGTAAATTCCTGCACGGTATCCTGCGATGAGGCATAGTTTATCTTGAGCATCCTCAGCATACCATCGCTGCGCTCAATATAACGGCTTAACCAATAAAAACTTGCTGCTACCCTGCTTAACATATTAGGCCCCCTAACCCCCTAAAAGGGGAATTTCTTGATTTGTTAGCCCCTAACCCCCTGAAGGGGGCAATACGGGAGATTTAAAGTATTGTTAATTATAAAATATTCAATTTATCCGGTTGCTCCCCCTTTAGGGGGCCGGGGGGCTTAATACCCACGTATCTTTACTGCCGCCGCCCTGCGAACTGTTTACTACCAATGAGCCTTCTTTAAGTGCAACCCTGGTTAAACCGCCCGGAACTATCTCAATACCATCGGGGCCGTACAAGGCATAGGGCCTGAGATCAATACGGCGGGGTTTTAAGCTGCCTTGCATATAACAAGGTGCCGCCGAAAGACTTATGGTTGGCTGAGCTATGAAATTGCGCGGGTCTTTTAGTATCTCCTTTTTGTAATCGTCAATTTCCTGTTCAGATGCCGCGTGTCCCATCAGCATACCATAGCCACCGCTGCCGTTGGTTTTTTTAACCACCATTTTATTGAGGTTTTTAAACACATGCTCCCGCTCGTCAGTGTTACCTAATTGATGCGTGGGTACGTTTTTAAGGATGGGTTCTTCGTTAAGATAATAGCGTATCATGTCGGGCACGTAAACATAAACGGCTTTATCATCAGCAACCCCGGTACCTATGGCGTTCACTATGGCAACATTTCCCTTGCGATAAGCGCCCATGATACCTGCCACGCCCAGCATACTTGCTGGGTTAAACACCAGCGGGTCGAGATATTCATCATCAACACGGCGGTATATCACATCAACCTGTTGAAGGCCGGTAGTGGTTTTCATGTATACCTTGTGATTGTTAACCACCAGGTCGCGACCCTCAACCAACTCCACACCCATCAATCGGGCCAGGGTGGTGTGCTCAAAATAAGCCGAGTTATATATACCCGGACTAAGCAGCACTATAGTCGGGTTTGATATTTGCCTTGGCGATAATGCCAGCAGATTTTTGTACAATATAGTAGGGTACTCCGTTACGCTGCGAACCCCGCACTGAGGCAGCAGATCGGGGAATAGCCGTTTAGTGATCTCACGGTTCTCGAGCATATAACTCACACCTGATGGAGTACGCAGGTTATCTTCCAGCACATAAAAGGTACCGTCCTCGTCACGGATCAAATCGATACCTGATATGTGTATATAAATATCAAACGGAACTTTAAGCTGGTACATTTCCCGCAAAAAATGCGGGCAGGAGTAAATAATATCAATAGGTACTATCCCATCCTTAACAATAAACTGGTTGTGGTAAATATCCTTCAGAAAAAGATTCAAGGCAGTAAGCCGCTGTTTAATTCCACGCTCAACAAATGTCCATTCGCTGGCCGTGATAATACGGGGGATAATATCGAACGGAAATATCTTTTCAATACCCTCGCCGCTGTTGTAAACAGTGAAGGTAATACCCTGACTCATGAAGAGGCTCTTGGCCAATTCTTCCTTTTTGTTCAGATCATCGGCCGATTCCTTTGAGATATATTCAATTACTTTACGATAATGGTCGCGAATATTGCTATTTGTGCCATACATTTCGTCCCAAACGCCATTAATTGGGTCATATTTGTCAAAATAAGCTGATTCCTCCATGATAAAATTTAAAAAAGCAGAAATTAATAATCAGTTATTTTAAAAAATGTAATTTATGAAGTGTTTTTGATAAAAAAGCAATTTTTTTTAACTGTTTTAATAAAATTTACATTTTTATATGGCAGTGTGCATAAATATTGCGATATTTAAGCGTTATTTTTTCTTAGCCGGGACGGAATTTAAACAAAAAAAAGCGCAGCCATGTAAATGACCGCGCTTTTCTTATTACACAATTAGTTTAAACCCTGATATAGATCTTTCTTTTGTCGAGTATCCAGCCAATAAGCCAGCAAATAAGCATATAACTGATGGCAAATAATAATGATCCGACAGCTCCCGGAGCAATTACCTGGTATAACGAGGTATTTATCCAGTCGTAAAAAGATGTTCCGTGTACAGAAAGCATATAAAACAGGATCACCAGAATTTCAGATAAAATATAAAGCGGTAATGGGTTTTTTCCCAAGATGGTGAAAAATCTGGTCCAGTTCCATTTATTCCAGCTGTTAATTTCCAGTGCATATATCAGGAACGACAAAATTACTAGATCAAGCCCGGTTGTAACCAATACAAAAGAACTTGTCCATAGTTTTTTGTTGATGGGGAATACCATGTTCCAGCAAACAGCCAGAAAGATAAAGAAACAGCCAGTAAGCAGCATTTTGGCAATAACATCATAGCCTTTGCCTTTTTGTTGAATAAATTTGCCGGCGTAGTAACCAACAATCACGTTAACAATGGCTGGAATAGTGCTGAGGATACCTTCAGGATCAAAAGCTATTTTCTCGCCGTGGTACATGTGACTGTCGCCGAGGATGTATTTATCCAAAAATATTCCCGCGTTACCGGTCATGCTCAAAGGATCAGCCGGGTTGCCGAAAACCTGTAGTAGTATCCAGTAACCAAATAAGAACAGGACTGATAAAATGATAACAGATTGCTTTGATAAAAAATGGATCATGAGCGATGCAAAGCAATAGCATAAAGCTATGCGCTGTAAAACTCCCATGATACGTGTATTGGCAATAGGTAATAAGGATATATGACCACCGCTGAAATTAAAGAAAGGGAACCAGTACATGAGGTAACCTATTAAAAAAATAAGCAGCGAGCGCTTGAATATTTTACCCATAACGGCTCCGCTGCCCATTTCCTGATATTTTTTCATAGAAAAGCTCATGGCATTACCTACCGCAAATAAAAACGATGGAAATACCAGATCGGTAGGGGTAAAGCCATGCCAGGCCGCATGCTCCAATGGCGAAAAGGCAGCCGCCCCGCTGCCGGGAGTATTTACAATGATCATGAAACATATAGTCATGCCACGAAATACATCCAACGATAAAAATCGTGTTGATGATTTGTTCATAAATTGGTTTGTTTGGTTTTGATCGGCTTAAAACAGGAGCGTGATAAGCAAAAAGCTACTGAAAAACATACCGAAACGCTTGGTTCCGGTATGTTTTTGATAAAATTTATTTAGTACCCTGCATTTTGTTTAAGCACAGGGCTGCCGCCGCTTGCGCTCAAGTCAATTTGCCTTTGCGGTATTGGGAAATAATCATTTTTCCCTTTTACATATTTACCGCTTCTCAGGTCGGTGGTAACGGTGTTTTGGTATTTGAAATAAGCGTTAAGCTCGGTTTCGGCAGTACCCCACCTAACAAGATCAAAAAAGCGGTGACCTTCCATGGCCAGCTCAATTTTGCGCTCAAAGTATATGGCCTTTAAAGCGAATGCCTGGCTTGAAAATGCACCACCTGGGTATGGGCTAACCTTGTAATTGGCAGCCGGGGTATTGGTAAAGCCTCCTGTTGGATTTTTAGGGTCTTTGTAAGTATGAACCCAACCCGCAGGGTTAGCAGCCCTGTTACGCACCATGTTTACATAAGTTTGAGCCTTTGCCAGGTTGCCTAACTGCGCCTCAACTTCGGCTGCCATTAGTAATACATCGGCAAAGCGGATCACATTGTAGTTAATGGCCGACCCTGGTGCCCAGGAGTGCTGATCGCCATCAACATCTTGTGTGGCATTCCAGTACACATTTTTAATTGGCGAATACGGGCCTGCATAACTTTGGTCACGCACCCATGAATCGCCAGGGTGTACGCCCCAGTCAAGGTAAGGTATTCCACGGCGACCAGCTGTCCAATCCAAACGCGGATCAATGTTTCCTGCATCAGGCGTAAATGCGGTTGACGATGATATATGCATATCATTTTTTATAGGGTGACTGTTAAAATCATCAAGATAAGGTAAGCCGGTAGCATCTGTACGGAAGTGGTTTACCAGATCTGCCGATGGCTGATAAAAACCGCAGCAAGGAAACGGGCTGTTGGTACCGTATGGAAAGTTCAGCATATCGCCATTGTTGCCATTGGTTGGGCCATCAGGGTCAACATTGGCAGCCATTTGTATGGCAAATACTGCTTCTGATGAATTTTCGGTTTCTGGTGTAAAATTGTCATCAAACTTAGCATTCAAAGCATATTTAAGGCCGTTTGAGGTAAGGCCGTTTAAAATTACAGCATCAAACACGGTTTTTGCTTCGGTGTATTTTTGTTCGTACAAATAGGTTTTAGCCAGGTATGCGCCTGCCGCCCATTTATTGGCCATGCCTACACTTGTTTGGGTACCAGGAAGGTTTTGGTAGGCAAAATCAAAATCAGCTTCAATTTTTGCCCACACATCAGTATTGTTTGGCTGATTAAAATTGGTTGTGGTTTCGTCAATATAAGGCACGCTTTTAAAGATCTTTCTCAGATCAAAATAATAGTGTCCTCTTAAAAAACGAGCCTGGCCAGTAATGTTTGCCTTTTCATCGTCGGTTAAGCCCGTTACTTTAGCCGCTACCTTTATAGTAGTATTTGCTCTTGAAATACCCTCGTAGTCGGCCTTCCATTTACTATTGTAAAAAACGTTGGTTGGGTCGCTGTAAAACTGCATTATGGGCTCAATTTCAGATACGTCGCCCGCTATACTGCCTTTGTTGGCATCACCTGCAGCCACTCCACCTAAAACCCAGTTGTCAGGCGAGGTTTCCCAGGGATTCCCCCCGCCAATGGCCGATGTGCCTGCCATGCCGTCCAAGGCAGCATAAGTGCCTATCAGCAGGCCGTTAACGCCATCCTTTGTTTCCAGAAGGGGAGTTTCTAAGGCGCCCAACAAGGGCTTATCCAATGATTTTTTACATGAACTTATAGCTATGGCAAGCGCCATGCTTAGGGTGATATATATTTTTGCTCTCATTGTAATCGTGCTTAATGGTTAATTATAATGTTAGATTAACACCTAATAAAAAAGTACGCGGACTTGCATAGGTACCTTCGTCAATTCCAAAGGTGGTGTGTCCCTGGCTGTCAGGCTGTCCCTGCAGTTCCGGATCTACACCAGAATATCCGGTAATGGTAAACAAGTTGGTTCCGGACACGTATACCCTTAGTTTTTGAATACCTAACTTTTTAAGACCGTTTGGCGAAAATGTATAACCTAACTGAGCATTACGGGCGCGTACGTAGGCACCGTTTTCAACAAAGTAAGAGTTTGGCTGTGCGTTACTGCTAAATGATGAATTGATTTCCTGAATTGGCGCTTTTGCATTCTGGTGTGTTGGTGTCCATGAATCGTAAAGAGCGGTTTGGCTTTTGGCGGTTACAAATGAAGAGTAGAAATCTCTCCAGCGTTTTACGTTGTTCCATATCTTGTTGCCAAAAACACCATAAAGCAATACGTTAAAATCAAAACCGGCATAGTTAACACCCAGGTTTAAACCTGTTGAGAATTTAGGGTTAGGGTTGCCGATAAAAGTTCTGTCGGCATCGGTGATCTTGCCATCGCCATTAACATCGGCATATTTGAAACGGCCCACGGCTACGTCTGTTTGGTAGGTAGAGTTAGGATCGCCTGAAGCCTGTTGTACTTTGGCATTAGCTGCATCTATCTCCTGTTGAGAATTCCAGAACCCGGTTACTTTATAGCCATAAAACTCACCATATGAATGGCCTACCTGGTTGCGTACAAAGCCAACATCAAAACCCCTGGTGTTGTCGCTGTCAAAATAGTTGGCATCATTTGATACCTTGGTTATTTTATTGCTGAATGTGGTTAAGTTAAATGATGCGTTGAATCCTACCTGATTTACTTTAAAGTTAGAGGCGATGGTAAGATCCACACCATCAGTTTTCATTTTTGCAATGTTTACATAAGGTACAGTACCGTTGCCGATGGTTCCTAAAACTTCAGGATTGTATAACAGGTCGCGGATATCTTTACGATAGTAATCGGCAGTAATGGTTATAGCGCTATTAAATAGGGATGCATCAAAACCTATGTTGGTATTGGCATCTTTTTCCCATTTGGCGTTAGGGTTTCCGATTTGCGATTGATAGAAACCAGCCACAACGCTGTTACCGCCGTTTAAAGCGTAGTATGATTGCCCTACGGCGCTGCTAAATGCATCAAACCTGTTTGATGAGGTTACGTTAAGTTGGTTGCCCATAATGCCGTAGCCACCACGTATTTTCAAATCGGTAAGCCATGTGGCGCCTTTCAGGAAGCTTTCCTGTGATATTCTCCAGCCTGCACTGAAAGCCGGGAACCAGCCATATTGATGTACTGCAGAAAAGTTGGATGCACCATCACGGCGGATCGTAGCATTGAACAGGTACTTATCGTTGAAGATATAATCGGCCCTTGCAAATAAAGAGAACAGTGACGATTCGCCGCGATAGCTGTAATTACTTGCGCTGCCTACGTCGCCGGTGCTCAAGTCGGTGTAGTTAGGATCGAAACTGAAATAGCCTTGCCTTGCGCCACCCAGGTTGCTGGTGTAGCTTTGGTTCGATTCGGAACCAACCAAAACCTTAATGTCATGCTTGCCAAGAGTTTTATGATAAGCTAAAGTATTGGTCCATGTCCAGTTCCAGTTGCTGTACGAATCTTCGTTATACTGGTTGGTTTGTGAGTTTTCTACGTTTTCATATTGCGGATATTGAAAGCTATGAGATGCGCCTGATGCGGTTTCGCCGCCAAAACTGGTGCGGATGGTGAAATCGTGTAGGAAATCAACTTCGGCAAAAGCATTTCCGAATAAACGGTAAGCCAGTGATTTGTTGTTTCTTGTGCGTTGTTGTATAGCTACCGGGTTAAATGAATCGCCAAGACCGGAGCCATTGTCGCCGCCATAGTTGCCTTTGATATCGTAAACAGGAATAATAGGCATTTCCCTGAAAGCATGTGCTATTACCGCGTCGCCATTATTAAAACCAACCTGAGGGTTGTCTACAACTGAATAGGCCAAATTTTCACCAATGCGTATGTTTTTGTTAAAATTGTGTTGGCTGTTAGCGCGGATGGTATACCTTTTTTCGTATGTATTGATCAGGGTACCGCGTTGATTAAAGTAATTTAATGAAAATAAGTAGTTGCCTTGCTCGTTGCCGGAGCTTACAGCCAGATTATGGCTGGTTATAGGAGCAGTTTTAAATATTTCATGATACCAGTCTGTTCCGGCTTTGTTGGCTTTTGTTATGCGGTAAAAGCTGTTATAATCATCAGAGTTGGTATAAAATGGATTTACATAATATAAAGCAGGATCGGTAGATGGGTCGCCATTTTTTGCACCAGACGGTGAAATATAATCAGGCAGGGTAAATGTTGAGCCATCACCACTGGGGTTATATTGATCATCCTGAAAATCGGTAACGCCAGAGTTAACCAAGGCAAGGTGTTTCAGATCGGCAGTTTCCTGCGGATTTAGGGTGTGCCATACATTGCCTCCTTTAGGTACCTGACGGCCATAATAAGCATCATATTGTATAGTTACTTTGCCTTTACCCTTTTTGGTAGTGATAATAATTACACCGTTTGATGCACGGGCACCATATATAGAAGCCGAGCTGGCATCCTTTAATATCTGGAAGTTTTCAATATCATTTGGGTTAAGGGTGCTGATATCCTGAGTAGGGATACCATCAACAACATACAGCGGATCATTATTGCCGAACGAGTTAAAACCACGGATGCGTACCTGAGGCTCGGCGCCTGGCTGGCCCGATCCTATAACGGTAACACCAGAGGCCTGGCCTTGTAACTGGCTGTTAACAGAGCCAGAGGCCTGTTTGTTCAGGGCCTGCACATCAACTACAGATATAGCGCCTGTCAAATCCTTCTTCTTTTGTGAGGAGTAACCAACAACAACTACTTCATTTAAGCCTTTGGCTTCTTCGAGTAAGGTTACGTTGATATTTGTTTTGCCGTTAACGGCTACTCTTTGCGATGTAAACCCTAAAAAGGAAAATTCAAGTGTACCATTACCATCCGGAAGGGTAAGGCTGTACTTTCCGTTAACATCAGTTGTTGTACCTAATGAGCTGCCAACCAGTTTTACACTTACGCCTGGCAGGGGTGTACCTTTTGCGTCTTTAATTGCGCCGGTCACGGTAAGTGTGGCAATCAAAACACCATCGGCTGGTTTTACTACAATGATATCATCAACCACCTGGAAGGTGAGCTGCTGATTTTGGAGTATATTTTTCATCACCGTTTCAATGGTGGCATCCTGCAGCTCTACATTGATCTTTTTATCTACGTTTACTTGGTCAAGCCTGTAAAAAACAGTGAATTTGCTGTTTTTTTCTATCTGCTTAAACATTTGCTTAACCGAGACATTGTTTACATTAAAGTTGTAAACATTTTGTGAGTAAACCGCAGCATGTATATGCATTACACTTACAAAGAGTAAAACGGTAACAAGCTTCATAATTTTAATCGTTTTTTGCCACGCACACGGAGGCATTACAGATTTTCTGTCAAAATTTATCATAAATTTGTGTTTGTTAATTAGTTAATACATGCTTCCCCAAGCGTAGGGTATTAGCTATTAATTTTTTACATAGCCCGGAGTGTTAGCGCACACCGGGTTTTTTGTTGAGAAGAGAGAGTTATTTTTTTGCCATCCGTTTTATTTAAAGTTTGTTTAATTGTTATAGTTAGTTGTTGTTTTTAGTTATGGTTACCGTATTGCCGGCAATAGCATAATCAATATCGGTATTGCTTTTTATCAGGCTCAAAACCTTGTCAATATTGCTTATGTTTTTGAAACTGCCCGAGTAGCGGATATTTTGCAAGCTGGCATCATTCATCACAATTTTTACATTATAGCGGCGCTCCAGTACTTTTGATATATCGTTAAGCGTATTGCCATCAAATACCAGCAGGTCCTGTTTCCACCCATCGTACTGGTTCATTCGGGCCGAGTCTATTTGTAAAACCTGTATCTCGTTCAGGTTTTTAAGATCGCGCGTATCATCGGGTTTATAAGTATATTTTTCTTTGGGCTCAGGATAATATATACGCAGCACTTGACGGGGTTTAACATATATCCGGCTCATTTCCCTGGCGTTGTTATCCACATTGCCTTCAACAGAAACTTCTCCCTTTACAACCGTAGTTTCAAAGAATGAATCGGTAGGGTAGGCTTTCAGGTTAAACTTAGTGCCAATATCCCTGATAGTGTAATTTTTTGTATTTACAATGAACGGGATTGTTTTTTTGCCCGGCGCTATCTCAAAAAATGCTTCACCTTCCAGGTTAACGGTTCTGTTCTTTTTGCCGAAATCTGTATTGTATTTTAACTTGCTGCCCGCGTTTAACCAAACAAGGGTTCCATCTGTTAAAACAACTTTTTTAATGCCGCCTTTATTAACCGCTACTTCCCTTATGCTTTCAATGTTTCTAGAATAGTGCCTGCTTAATATTACTGCCAGCACGCCAAATAACACTACAGCTGCCGCTACCTTACTCCATTTATATAACTGCCTGTACCTTGTTGGGCGAGGCGCTGGTATATTAGCTGCCGAAAATTTATCAAAGGCTTTTTCTTCATCAATAACTTCAGGTTTCAGGTATAGTAAATTTTGCCAGGTTTCATAAAGCTGTGCAAAGTACTGCTCATTTTCTGGATGAGCGCTTACCCATTGCTTTACCTGGTCAATCTCATTTTCATCAGCCTCGCGGGTAATGTATTTTACTAAAAGCAGTTTTATTTCTTCGTTATTCATTCCTCTTATAATAGCAAGACAATTAGAAAGAGACATACCCTCAAAGAAGATCGAAATATTTTTTTAATAATGTTCGGAATTGAGCTTCAAAAGCCCGAAATAATTGTGTTGGGTGTACACTATGCCAAATGTTTTGCCATTAATTCAACATTATTTCCATATTAAATTTGAAACAATTAAAAAAAAATGACTAACTTGTTAAAGATTTTTAAAAAGTACTTCATTTTGATTAAGCATGAATAAATGATTACCGAAAGCAAAAATTTTTTAAATAATAAACTTGTTCGGGGCGATTCTGAAACATTTGAAGTTTTATTTAAGCTTTATTATACAAAACTTACGCTTTTTTCTAACCGTTTTGTTAATGATGTTTCTGTTTCTGAAGAAATTGTTGCTGATGTTTTTACTTTTTTGTGGGAAAATGGGCATGATGTTAAATTTGCATCGTCAATAAGCTCATATTTGTTTAAGATGGTTCAAAACAGGAGTTTGAATTATTTAAAACACCAAAAAATTGAAAATTTATATGTGACTTATCTGGAAAAGAACAATCTTTTGGATGAAGTGCGCAGTACGGTTGAAAGTGGCTATGAAGAGAAGGAATTAGCGTTACAGATAAACGCCGCGATTAATACATTGCCCCAAAAATGCCGGGAGATTTTTGTGCTGAGCCGCTTCAGCGATATGAAGTATAAAGAAATTGCCAGCCAGCTTAACATATCACCCAAAACGGTGGAGCGCCAGGTTGGTATTGCCCTTGAAAAATTAAGGCAAACTTTAAAGCATGTAAGCTATATGCTTTTTTTGTAAGCGGTCAATGCTTACAGTATTTTGAAATAAAACTATCGGCCCGGTTACTCCCTATGTTGCGGATAAAAGTCCAATCGGTACAAGCACCTTCCTGATCGCCCTGTTTTAATTTTTTGTTGGCCTGCTGCAACAGGTCGCCTATCAGCTCATCATCAAAGCCTAATTGTTTTTTCAGATTTATGATGGTTGCTTCTTTTGAAGTATCGGCCTTGCCCTGGTATTTGTTGCTGTAATAATTGGTTACAGCGTTTTCAAGTTCCTGCCTTATTTTGTAGCTGGTAATGGCAGCCTGAATATCGGCAGCGTTGGGTGATGAGCCACAATTGGTTTGATCGGGGCTAAAACGCACCGGCTGTACCAGGCGTGTGTTCTCATTATAATCATCAGGCACTATCCATTTGCCCGATGTTAGCTTAATGATCCGTAGCGCTTCTTCGTCAAGATCAATCCCTAAACCCCGTTGTACGGTAGCGTCAACAACCTTTCCGTTCTTAGTGATCCTGAAACTGACATCAATAATACCAGAGATGCAGTTTCTGCTGGAATATTCGGGGTAAACAATATTGTTCTTTAAAAATGTGGCAAATGCTTGGTCGCCGCCCTTAAATGCCGGTTGGGCAAGGGCTGTAAGGGCCGTAGCGGTCAAAACAAAAGCAAGTATAAACATGCGCTTTACCATTCTATAAATATCGACAATAAAAGAGATATATAGTTTAATGAGCGGGGTGGAATTTATCCTGAAAGATTAAAACCCTAATATCAAACCAGGGTCTGGAATATTCATCCGGTACTTTTCCATTTCGGAGTATTTACATACGCCGGGATAATCGCCATGCCTGTCTTCCATATCAAACATCAACTGAAAGTGCAGATGCGGCGGCCATTGACCATTTTCCTGGTTATTGCCCAATGTGGCTATCTGCTGGTTTTTATGCACTGGCATACCAACAGTGAGTCCCTGCAAACTTTCGCGGCTTAGATGGCCGTATAAGCTGTACAGTGTTAAGCTATTAAGGTTATGCTGAAGTATAATGGTGGGGCCGTAATCGCCAAGGTTATTATTATCCTGAAAACTGTGCACCTTACCATCAAGCGGCGAATAAATAGGTGTACCGGCATCGCCCCAGATATCGACACCAAGGTGCAGCCTGCGGGGTTCATCTTCGGTATCAAAATGGGAGCTTACAGCGTAAATGGTACGGTGTTCCATGTAACCGCCAATGCCATAGCGGCAATTATTAGCCTTTAGTTTCTCATTAACCCAGTTGGTAAATCGCTGTGTATCGGCAATGATAGCTGTAGTTAGTTCGGTATTGGCGGCGGTAAAATCTAACGGAAAAAGCCGGTCAGTGCCGGCATTATAATCAACCACCTTGCCAATGGTGTTGGGGTGGTTATGCAAATAAGTTTTAAGCTGATCAAGCAGGCTCATCCCAATACTAACTATTCAGTATCGGGCTGGCGTTCCTCTTTGCTTATTTTTTCAAATATTTTATCCATACGTTCCACGTACTCGCTGGTATCGTCCACAAAAAATTCAAGCTGCGGAATTATCCTCACCTGATCTTTAATGCGGGCACCCAGTTTGTACCTGATTTCGGAAGCATGCGATTTGATGGTTTGCAGGGCCAGCTGCAGGTTATTATTGCCAAAAAAGCTTAAAAATATGCGGGCAATAGCCAAATCGGGAGTTACACGTACTTTGGTTATTGTAACCAGTGTATTAGGCAAATAGTTCATGCCTTCGCGCTGAAATATCGCGGCCAGATCCTGCTGTATTACTCCGGCAAATTTTTGCTGACGTTTTGATTCCATAATTATTAGTTTAACGCCACAGTGGCAGATGAGTTTTATTTATTTGGTTTTAAATTGCCAGCTACACAGGCTTATCAATAACCGTTAATTGCAGATATCCTGCGGTATTTCTTTGGTGATTTTTATAACTTTTTTTACAACAAGCGTACTGTCATATTCAGACCCCATGCCTTCCTTACCCGATTTTGATTTGATGCCCTCAACTTCAACGTAAACCGGCTCATAAGGTTTTTCAAAGTTGAGCTGCGAGTATTGTAACTCCAACTGGGCCGAGCTATCTGCCACCCAAAATTCGCGGCCGCTATCGCAATCCTTAAACGATTTTATTTCGGGGCCAAAGCTATATAAACCTTTAAAAACAGTAGGCTCATTAGTTTTTGACTGATTTCTGTTACATGAGCATGCAGCAATTAAAATAAGTAAAAAAGCGGAATATTTAATATACTTTATCCTCATGTTAACAAATTTACAAATCCTGTTTGATTTCGTCCAAACCTTTAACGCTTAGTCTGGCGCTTATGCCTGATGCTATGACAGATATAATTCCAACAGTTAAAAATACCAAAGCAAAATCAGACGCAACAAGGTCAATAGGGTAAGCATCAATCATTGACATGGTGCCACCCATTTTTATAAAACCGTAGTGCTGTTGTAAAAGGCAAAACACCAAACCCAACACCACGCCAGCAATACAGCCAATGGCCGAAATCATGAGGCCCTCAAAAAAGAAGATACCCTGAATAATTTGTTTATTGGCCCCCAAGCTGCTTAAAATAGCAATATCCTGCCGCTTATCTATCACCAGCATGGTTAACGAGCCAATGATGTTAAATATTGCTATGATGAGCACAAAGGTTAAGATCATATATATTGACCAACGCTCAAAGTTGAGGGTTTTATATAGCTCCGTGTCCTGCTCTTTGCGGTTTTTTACAGTAAAACGGCTGCTTATATCATCAACTAATTTGTTTTGTACGGATGACAGGTGAGTTCCTTTTTTATACGTAAGCTCTATAGATGAAACTTCTTTTGGCTGATCAAGCAGATCGCGGGTGAACTCGATGGGGGTTACCACAATATCATCAAACTCCTGCTGTATGGCAAACATTCCCGATGGATTGATGGCCCGTACCACAAATTCGTTTAACGGATTGGCTGAATTTACCACCTCGCGCCTTGGCGAAAATATTTGTATGGGCGATAGCTCATCCTTTACATTGATACCGAGGTTAGCCTGTATAGTTGCGCCAATAACTGCAAAATAATGACCACCGCTTTTTAAAGTGAAGGAGCCTACCTGTACGGTACTATCAAGCCGTTTATTCTTCAAAAAATCATCGCTTACACCTTTGTTGGTAGCCAAAAAGGTTCTGTCGCCGTATTTAATAAGCACTTTTTCCTGCAGAACTTCGGTGTATGATAGTAGTCGCGGATCTTTACGCAGGTTATTGAAATAAGGAGTATTAGGATCAAAGGTTTTGCCTATACGTGCCTCAATCTTAATTTCGGGAGTAAAGTTGCTGTATGATGCCAGTATAACTTTCTCCAATCCGTTAAATGCCGACAGTATAATGATCAGGGCCGCGCTCCCAATCAAGACCCCCAGCATAGATATGCCCGAGATGATGTTAATGGCGTGCATTTTCTTGCCCGAAAACAAGTACCTTTTAGCTATATATACCGCGGTGTTCAATTGAAGTTGTATGTTTTACGTATTGCGTTATACGTTTTTCCTGAGTTGTAAAATACTAATTTTTTGCTTTGCTAACGTACTACGTAAAACGTATAACGTACAACCTCAACACACGCTTAATTCATAAACGGGTTATTTTGTTTTTCGTAACCGATAGTGGTTTCGGGACCGTGGCCGGGGTAAACGGTACAATCGTCGGGCAAACGGAATAACTTGTTCTCAATGCTATCCATCAGTGTGCTGAAATTGCCGCCCGGCAAATCGGTACGGCCAATGCTGAGCCTGAACAATACATCGCCACCAATTAAAATATTTGTTTCCTGATCATAAAAACACAATGATGCCGGTGAATGGCCCGGCGCAAATATCAGGTGCAATGTAGTATTGCCAAATTGTATAGTGCCCGTTTCAGGTAAATATTCATCAGGTAGCGGTGATACCTCATAACGTATGCCCATTTGCGGTGCATATGACACTACCGCGGCCAACACTTCCGACTCACCGATGTGAAATTTAGGTTTCAATCCGTATTTATCAAACACAAACTTATTGCCCAGCACATGATCAATATGGCAATGGGTATTCAGCAATAGTACCGGGGTAAGATTATTGTTTTTGATGAAATTAACCACTTCGTTTTGTTCTGAAGCGGTATACATGCCCGGGTCAATAATTACACACTCGTCGGTTTCATCATATAAAATATAGGTGTTTTCCTGATAAGGATTATTCACAAATGATTTAACGTTTGTCATGAGGCAAAAGTAAGGATTTAATATGGTGTGTGCTTGTCAATATTGTCTGAGTTATAAAGCGTGTCATTGCCAGGAAAGAAGCAATCTCCTCATGTAGGGCGTATACCCGCTCTTGGCCGCGGGAGAGCCAGTTACTTTTGTCGCCACAAAAGTAACCAAAAAGGCTTTCAGCAGAAAGACTTCTTTGCCGCACGAGGCCTTTTCCCCTCAAAGCATTCAGAACCACGGGCTGCTAAACCTTACCCCACTTCGTTCGCTCATGCCACGGCTTCGGCAAGGTTTGCTAATGCCCCTGCCAATACACAGGCCAACATGTTCTGCCTGCTTTTCGCCCGAAGCTGGTCTGCTGAATGTTTGAATCAGAATTCACTGAATTAGAGAATGAACAGAATTTAAAATAAAGGATAGAATGCTGAAGGATGGTATACGTGGAATGATAAAAAAATGCGGGTAATGGCCCGACAAAAAAGCGGGCCGGGAGTTTTGCCTGTGGGGGGAAGCTTTTTTTTGTCTTGATTTTTTGGTTACTCTTTTATCAAGAAAAAAGTAACTGGCCTTTCCCGCGGCCAAGAGCGGGACTACGCCAAGCAGATCTGCGTTTTAATAACCGGCGGTTCAGCGTAATACCTTAATCCTGCACCAATTCTACTTCTGCGACCGGACTAAATAAGTAGACCCGTTTAGTGGCAATCTCTATGCATTTGAAACGCTTGCGTAATTGCTCTTCTTTGCGGAAAACGCGGTCGCCTTTAATTTTGAAGAGTGCTTTGAAGGGTACTTTCTCTACGGTAAGCATTGATTCTTTTTGGGCATCATACTTACGCAGCGAGCGGTACAGGTTCAAGTCTGAACAACTGGAAGCAGCGGGATTATCTAAATAACTAACGATGGCGTGTTTGATATCGCCCGGGAAAATATCTTTCTCAAAAAATGGCTGCATCATTTTTTTGAAGTTGTTTTTCCACTCAATACCATGCGGTTTGGCCTTTTGCTTATGCTCGTTCCAGGTATGCAGATGCGCAAACTCATGTA
Source organism: Mucilaginibacter aquaedulcis (assembly GCF_030409325.1). Classification (GTDB taxonomy): domain Bacteria; phylum Bacteroidota; class Bacteroidia; order Sphingobacteriales; family Sphingobacteriaceae; genus Mucilaginibacter; species Mucilaginibacter aquaedulcis. The sequence continues at coordinate 328,144 of NZ_JAUFPR010000004.1, read as the reverse complement.
CTGTTGTAACCAGGAAAGCGTAGGGATTTAAATCGTAATTGACCGAAATACGGTGGCCTTTACCGCCATAGGGCGAACGGTAATCGCCAAATTTGGTACCGCGGTTGCGCGAAATTTTAAACTCGCATTTAAAGTAATCAATCCAGCGGCCTATCAAAGGAGCCGCCTCTGCTGGAAGATACTTTTCTAAAACTTTTACTTTATCCAATTTTTACCTCAATACAAAGATAAGGATTTTTGGTAGTTGATGATCAATAGACCATAGTCGATGGTTTGTAAAGTTTTCAGATTCTGCGAACTATCGACCGTAATCTATCGACCACTGATTGTTGACAATAGACTAAAGCCTACTTCAACCAATGATAAACAATAAAGCTGGCGGTATATGCTAACAAGGTCATATATGCGAACTGGGCGGCGGGCCAACGCCAGTTTTTGGTTTCGCGGTACACTACTGCAACGGTACTTGCGCACTGCATGGCAAAAGCATAAAACATCATGAGCGAAAACGCCACTGCTAACGTAAACACCGGTTGCCCCGTTTGCGGATTGGTGGCGCTGTGCATTTTTTGCTGTACCGACTCCATTTTATCGGCATCGCCTTCCACACTGTAAATGGTGGCCATGGTGCCTACAAAAACTTCGCGGGCGGCAAATGAACTGATGAGAGCTATGCCTATTTTCCAGTCGAACCCAAGCGGTTTTATCACCGGCTCTATCATATGGCCGAACACACCGGCATAAGAAGTTTCCAGTTTTTCAGATGCAATAACCTTATTCAGACTATCAGGAGTCATGGTTTTGGTGTACTGCGACTGGCTGTATTTTTGGTCGATACGGGCAAAGGTATCGCCTGGAGCGTAAGATTTTAATACCCATAGTATGATAGATACCGCTATAATTACCTTGCCCGCCTGCAATACAAACGTTTTAGAACGATCATACATGGTGAATGCAACGTTTTTCCAGCGCGGCATCCGGTATACCGGTAATTCCATAATGAAGTAACCACGTTCGCGGGCCTTTAAAATAAACTTCATGACAAAGGCCACTACCACCGCTGATACAATGCTGAGCAGGTACATGGCTGTTAGCGCCAAACCCTGTAGGTTAAAAATCCACCATACATTGCGGTTGGGTACAACCAGTGCTATCAACAAAGTATAAACCGGTAAACGGGCCGAGCAGGCCACCAATGGGGTTACCATGATGGTGATCATCCTGTCTTTCCAGTTCTCGATGTTGCGGGTACTCATGATTGATGGTACAGCGCAGGCAAAACCGCCTATGAGCGGCACTACCGATTTGCCGTTGAGGCCAACCTTGCGCATCACCTTATCCATCATGAACGTAACGCGCGACATGTAGCCGGTATCTTCGAGGATAGAGATCAGGGCAAACAAAATGGCTATCTGAGGTATAAATACCATTACACCACTTAAACCTGCCAGTACTCCATCGCTTATCAAACTAACCAGCGGGCCAGCGGGCAGAGCTTTGGTAACCACGCTTTGCAGCCAGATGAACAGATCCTCAATGAGCGACATAGGATATGCCGACCATGAAAATATGGCCTGGAATATGAACATCAATATGGCAAAGAAAATTACAAAGCCAAATACTTTGTGGGTAAGTATCTTATCAATTTTATTGCTTACGGTTTCGTCATGAGCCGTTTCTGGCTTTTTAACAGTATCGTAAAGCAAATCATTTATAAAGTTATAACGGGCAATAGTTTCTGTAGCCTGCGCCTTTTGCGAATGGAATGAAAACTCCTGTTCCAGGTGCTCAATACGGTCGCTTTCCTGTGTGGAGAGGTAGCTTACCGTTTCGTGCTGGTGGGCAAGCTGCAGTGCATAATAAGGGTTTTCGATCTTTAGATCATCCTTAATTTGCGCTATAATTTGTGGGGCGATGGCGTCTACATCAATAGTATCCTGTTGCAGGGCTATTTTATTGGCGTAGGCAATGGTTTTTTTAAGCTCATCTATACCCTTGATCTTGCGGGCAGAAATGGGGACAACCGGTACTCCCAGTTTTTTGGCAAACAGATCAATATTGATTTTGATACCTGCCTTTTCAGATACATCTATCATGTTTAAAGCTACCACAACGGGTATCTTTAAATCGGCTATCTGGGTATAAAGCAGCAGGTTGCGCTTCAGGTTTGATGCATCCAGTATCACCACGATCAAATCGGGCACCATGCCTTTGGCTTTATCTGCCAGTACAGAAAATACGATGGATTCGTCTTTACTTTTTGGATAGATGCTGTAAGTGCCGGGGAGGTCAATGATCTCGGCGGTGCGGCCATCAGGCAGCTGACAAAATCCTGTTTTTTTGTCAACAGTAACCCCAGGAAAATTTCCTATTTTTTGATTAAGACCGGTTAAAATATTAAAGAGAGTTGATTTACCGGTGTTGGGGTTTCCTACAAGTGCAACTCTTATGTCGGCTTTCAATTTATAAAACTACTGCAAAATAATGGTGGAGGCTTCAAATTTACGCAGACTTAACTGGTAGCCCGAAACATGAATGGCAATAGGATCGCCAAGGGGGGCAATACGTGAAATCCTGATCTCCTCGCCCGGCAGGCAACCCATCTCCATCAGCTTTACCGACATTTCCAGATCGGTAAATTCCTTTACAATTCCTGTTTGGCCTACTTCAAGTTGTGAAAGTGTCATCGTATAATTTTAACCAAAAGCAAATGTAGTCTTATTTATATTAAATCCAAATAATGCCAAGGGGGTAATTTGCAGATATGGACGTGGGATGAGAGAATGTTGTTTTAATGTGACAAATATTGCGGAACTAAGATTTGTTACATGTTCTTCTGCAACATGTCATTGCGGGCTTAGTGTGGCAATCTCCAATTGTCTGAACCAAGATTAAATGGATTTATTGGGTTAGAGGATTTTAATAAAACAAATACACAAAAGAGGATTATCCAATCATCTGCACATCCGCATATTTGCGCATCTGCATATCTTTATTATGCGTTTTCACCTTTCCAAAATGAGGGCAGCCGCAATTCTTTTTAAATATGCCGCATGATGATGCGCTCATCAGCATTATTGCCGCCCCTAATAGTATAAACTTACTTTTTATCATAACCACTTGCTGCTAATGTTACCATTACACTAAAAATACCCATACAGGTACCCAGGCTGTCGGCAAAAAGATCGCTCCAGTCGGCACTGCGCCAGGTAAAAATAGTGAGCTGAAGAATTTCTATCAGCCCACCAAATACAATGGCAATTACGGTAACTAAAACTGCTTGCTTATACGAAAATGGCACAGGCTTTTGTTGCCTTACTGCCCCGTTACAATAAAGTACAACAAGCGTGAAAAAGAAACCGGTATGCGTAAGTTTATCAAAGCCCGGGAAAAACATTGACGAATCACCAACATCGCCCAGGTTGGCGCAACACATCACTAAAATAAATAAGGCCCACAAAATAGTGAGCCTATGATATTTTAAAAACAGCTTCATTTAAGCACCAACCACTGCTTTATACTCGTCGGCAGATAATAGTGAATCAACATCAGCCGCGTTGGCAAGGGTGATTTTAACCATCCAGCCTTCGCCATATGGGTCTGAATTTACCAGCTCTGGTTCGTTGGTTAGGGCCGGATTGGTTTCGTTTACTGTTCCGGCAACCGGCATAAACAGGTCCGATACGGTTTTTACTGCCTCAACAGTTCCAAATACCTCATCTTTACCAACTTCTTTTCCAAGGGAAGCAATATCGATGTAAACAATATCGCCCAATTCGCCCTGAGCAAACTCGGTAATACCTATGTAAGCCTCATTGCCTTCAACTCTTATCCACTCGTGGTCTTTAGTGTATTTTAATTCAGCTGGAAAGTTCATGTTTTTCAATTTTATGTGGTCAAAAATAATAAAACTTTAGGCTATCACAATATTTTAAGATTTTATTGACATGAGTATAATTTTGCTTGAACATTTTTGTCAGAATCACGATTTACATGGTCGCATTTTTTGTCTGAACCACAACTAAACAGATTACAAGATTTACAGGATTTTACCTATCCGGGCAATCGCTTAATCTCATTCTGACTCAAACAAACATTACGCCGCCTTTGAAATAAATTTCACCAAACTCCTTTTAGCTACCGGCAATAAAGTTTGCTCCAGCGGAAACGTGATATCGCTATGCACATGATACACGGCCGGGTTAGGCAAAAACTTGTTGCGGTTTATAAGGCTCAGTTTAATGGCCTCAGGAGTGTTGGTAAGGCTATGTTCGTAAGTATCGATAAATGTAATGTTGATACCACGGTAATTATCGTCCTTGCGTTCAAAAATGGTGAGCTGGTATTCATAAATAAGGTTGGTGCGCTCCTTGCCATTGCGTAACGAAAAATAGCCGTGATAAGGCATCAGCGGTATAATACCCACGGGATCAATATTCAGGTGGCTTTCTACAAAATCATATATCTCCATACCGGTTTGTATGGCAGGGTCCATCTGTGCAAGGGCAAAGGCTATGATCTGCTCAATTTCCTGCATGCTTTGATCGTCCTTAATAATTTTTTGGTAGGTAAGTTTTACCGCATCAATATCTGCCTGGGTAAGCCTTTGCGGAAAAGCCTGTTGTAGTATGGTTTTGTTCTTTTTAAAGTCGATAAGGTTGTTGTAATGAAATATCAGATCGGCCAGGTTGGGGTAGAGGCGGCTTTTATCAAAGTGGCGGTTAATTTCCTGCAAGTAATTCAGCAGAACGTATTTTTTGTGCTCAAAATCAATATAACCCTCAATAAACCAGTTAACGCCTAATGAATTCATATTTTTCAAGTTCCTTTCAATAGCTTAAATTAAACAAAAAACACCAACTTTGCAATATGCCCTATGGAACCCTATATTTAATACCCGTACCCCTGGCCGAAGAAGCGGCTGCCAAATCATTTACACCGTACCTGGTTGATACTATTAACAGCATCAAAGAATACATTGTGGAAAATGAAAAAACCGCGCGCAGGTTTTTAAAAGAAGCCGGGTTAAAAACACCGCAAAGCGAACTCCTGATTCACGATTATAGTAAACATAACCGTGATATGGGTAAGGCCGATTTTTTTAAGGGCCTGCAAGCCGGAAACGATGTGGGCCTCATGAGCGAAGCTGGCTGCCCCGGCATAGCCGACCCCGGCGCCGAAATTGTGGATAAGGCGCACCGCATGGGTATAAAAGTGGTGCCGCTGGTTGGGCCAAGCTCTATTTTGCTGGCGCTGATGGCTTCCGGATTTAACGGGCAAAGCTTTACTTTTAATGGCTACCTGCCAATTGATAAAGTGTTGCGCAGCAAAAAGATCAAGGAGCTGGAAGGTTTGGCCATTAAGCTCGATCAAACCCAGATATTTATTGAAACGCCGTTCCGCAATAACCCATTGCTGGAGGAGATATTGAAAACCGCCAACCCTAAAACCAAACTCTGTATAGCTGCTGATCTTACCTCAGCTACCGAATTTGTACAAACCAAAACCATAGCCGAATGGCAAAAAAAGGTGCCTGAACTGCATAAACGGCCAACCATATTTTTACTGTTCCATTAAGCAATCTATGACAGTTACACAGCAGCATACCAGCGTTTTAATAGTGGGAGCAGGGCCCTCAGGGCTTATGATGGCCGCCCAGCTATTGCGTTATGGTATACAGCCTATAATAATTGATAATAAACAAGGGCCAACGGATAAGTCAAAGGCCCTTGCGGTACAGGCCCGCTCGCTGGAAATATTCAGACAAATGGGTCTTGCCGATAAGATACTTAGCAACAGCAAGGCTGCCCGGGGGGCTGTTATTAACCAGGAAGGTAAAGTAGCAGCGTCATTATCGCTTGAGGGTATTGGAGAACAACAAACCGCATTCCCTTTTATTTATATGTATCAGCAAAGCAAAACGGAGCGTTTGCTGCTTGATTATTTAACCCTTAATTGCTGCCCCGTTTACTGGAATACTACTTTATTGAGCGTTGAAGAGGATGCCTCAAAAGTGACCGTTCAGCTGCAAACCGGGGATGATACCCAGACCCTTACCTGCGATTGGCTGATCGGGGCTGATGGTGCAAGGAGTCCTGTTCGTAAACAGCTCCAAGTTTCATTTAATGGTGATACTTATGAACATCAGTTTTATGTTGCTGATGTTAAAATACAGAATGTTTTAGGCGATAAAGTAAATCTGTATTTATCAAAAAAAGGCTTTACCGCGTTTTTTCTGATGCCCGAAGAGCAGTATTACCGAATTGTTGGAACCCTGCCTACTGAGTTTGATAATCGCGAAGACCTGCAAATGGAGGATGTTTTGCCTTTTGTGGATATCATTACCGGGACAACAATCAGCGTAGAGCAAACTAACTGGTTTGCCACCTACAAACTGCACCACCGCATGGCTGATAAATTCAGGCAGGGCAGGTGTTTTTTAATTGGCGATGCGGCACATATCCACTCACCGGTTGGCGGGCAGGGTATGAATACCGGCTTGCAGGATGCTTATAACCTCGCCTGGAAACTGGCCGGAGTTGTAAACAACCAGTTTAATGAAGCTATTTTAGATAGCTATGCAGATGAACGCATGCCTGTGGCCAAAGACCTGCTGAACACAACCGACAGGATATTTAAAATGATACTGTCAACCAACTGGTTTGTTGGCCTTTTTAAAAAGTGGCTGTTTCCGCGGATATTAAAACAGGTGTGGAGTAAGCCCGAATCAAGGGAAACATTCTTTAAACGGGTATCGCAAACGGCCATTGCTTACCGCCACAGCAAAATTAATCTGCACCTGAGCCACAATTCGCCGGTAAAGGCCGGCGACAGGCTGTCTTACCTCAAAGTATTCGACGAGAAGAAACAGCAGGAAACCGACCTGCACGAATGGTGCAGCAAGCCTGGCTTTACCATAATAACCCTGGGCAAGCTGCAGGAGCTTGACCTGTTTACCCTGGCCAAATGGATCACCCAGAGTTACCCGGTTAATCTTAACTTTTTTTACCTGCCTCCATCAACCCGTAACCAGCATGTTTTTGATGCTTTCGGAATAGGCGAAAATCAAAAAAAAGCACTCATCGTTCGCCCCGATATGTATCTGGGTTTTGTAAATGATGTGATAGATATTGATATGATGGATAACTACCTGCAAAATGTGGTAGGGTTTAAAGCAAACTGAATCGTTTGCTTAAGTACTAAGCAGCTTTATAAGCTTAGGGGATTTTATTTATTTTTAGACATGCCCCTGTCGTTGTTGTATTAGATTAAACATCGCGAAACGTTGTCATTTCGACGAACATGGGGCGATTTGTGAGCCGGAGTGAGGAGAAATCTTCTGCGTGGGTTAAACATGCTGTATAAGATTTCTCCTCGTGCCTCGTCGAAATGACAATTTTTTATTTCTTCCGAACATCATTCATATTTTATACCATTCAACTCTTTTAAATCGGGTTCTTCGGTTTCCTGGTAGCTTACAATAGATAGGTTTTGCTGCATTTTTAATATAAATGTGGAGGCAGCGGTTAATTTAGAAATATCGCCCTCGGCCAGTATCATAAACTCGCCCAGCTGATTAATTAAAGTTAGGGTGCCGGTGGTATAAATGATGGCTACCTGGTGCACATACAGGTTATCAATAGCCGATTCAATAAGCTCAAATTGCGGTAACTCAAATTTGATGCTTTTACCAAGATTATCTTTCAGGTTGGGAATATAATTATCAAGCATTGTTATAAAGTGACCCGCTGCAAAACTCATTTTATAGTGCAGCGAGTTGGCCCGGCCATCATGAGCCTTTAACTCGGTAAAGGTTTTATATTTTCCGAAGGGATTATAGGTTTGACTTTTTAATAAAAACTCCTGGTATGTTGCCTCAAATACCTTTTTTTCAAATTCGCCTGCCGATGATGCAGTGATGATTTGCCTGTATGCTAATTTAATAAGTGCCATTTTAGGGTTTTATGTTATAAGTGGTAGGTTTTACATTCTTAGTTACGGCTATAAAGCAAGCCCAAGCGTGTAGGAGCCGGAATAGCCATCTGCAACACTCCCGGTTAACGATATAGTTTCGTTGGCCAGATCGGTAGCCGAGTTGCCGAATATCTGATCGCTGGCATTGCGGATGGTGTTTACACCATGTGTGGCGTACAGGGTTGAAACATGCACCGTATCCGAAATGCTCTCCGGGAAAGCCATCTGCGTGGTTTTTTTAAGCACATTATTTATAAATACCTCTATGTGTATATGCGTTGCCCTGCCTGTATACCACCCAGGATAAATAGTGCTGAATTTAGCCAGTCCGGATGTATCAGTAAGCAGGTAACCCCTCAGCCAGGTTTCGCCGATATAACTTTTGGAGCCCAGCGCACCCTGCTGGTTTGCATAGCCCGAGTAATAGCCATCCTTATTGCAGTGCCATATATCAACACGGGCACCGCTTACTACATTACAGTTATTGTTGGTATTTACCACCACAAAGCCAATGGATAAAGGCACGCCGGTTTGGCCGCCTGTAACATCGGCCCGGTTTAGCGGGTTATTAATTTCGCCGCTGGCATAGGGGTATGGGCCCTCTACTTCGGTGGGCGAAACTAAACAGGTGCTGCCATTGGTTGAGGTATTACTGGTAGATGATGCGGCATCGGCAGTGCTTGCTGTTGAATCTTTTTTGCAGGCTTCTATCAGCATGGGGCCGGCGGCTGCTGCAACAGCAAAGGTGCGGAGAAAACTTTTTCGTTCCATGATCTTTTACATCAATTAATAAGGTTAAACAATGCGTTTTATTAATCAATGTAAATGTACCGGCTGGGGTAATCAGATATGGGAGGGTATCGGTAAATGGGGAATTTGTGCCGATAAAGCAGGTTTTTTCATCTGAATTTCATCCACGTACGGATAAAATCGGTGTAGCTTTCGCTTACAGGCAGCTCCACATCTGATAGTTTAACCTTACGGTTCTGAATAGAACGGATCTTGTTAACGGGCACTATATAACTACGGTGAATGCGCTGAAACTTATCCCCAGGCAGTTTCTCCAATACCTTTTTCATGGGCATGAGCGTAAGTACGGTTTTGGCATCGGTAAGGTGTATCTTGATATAATCCTCCATGCTTTCAATATATTCAATAGCATTAAGGTCAATTTTTACCATGCGGTATTCTGAATATACATACAGGCTTTCATCGGGCTGCTCACCGGGTGTTTGGTTTTTGTAGCGGAAGTAATCAACGGCTTTTTCAACGGCCTTTTCAAAGCGTTTAAAATCTATCGGTTTTAATATATAGTCGAGCGCTTCCAGTTCAAAACCCTCGTAGGCAAAGTTTTTGTAAGCCGTGGTAAATATAATCATGGGCTTAACTTCTAATGAACGCACGAGGTCGATACCGGTAATATCGGGCATATTGATGTCGATAAAAAGAAGGTCGACGGGACGGGTCTTTAAAAATTCGGCACCCGAAATGGCATCATCAAATGTTTTAACTAACTGTAGGGCAGGGAAACGCGATACATATTCGCTGATCAGCCTTAGCGCCAGCGGTTCATCATCAATAGCTATACATTTAAGTATCATGCGTAATCAGGTTTGTAAGGTAAGCCGAACCGTATACAGATTATTTTCATTGCTGATGTTTAGTAAATGTTTTCCAGGATACAAATGCGCCAGGCGCTGTTTTGTATTGTTAATGCCGATACCCGTACGATGGTTTTCACGGCTTGCCGCAAATATCCGGTTGCTGCAAACAAAGGTAATAGCTGAATTAGTGATGCCGATACGAATATCAATAACAGAGTTTTCATGTTTGCTGATGCCGTATTTAAACACATTTTCAATAAAGGTCATGAATACCAGCGGTGCTATCTTTTTAGCATCGGGCTTACCATCAACAGTAAAATTCACGGTAGTATTATTGCTGATTCGGAGGCGCTGCAGCTCAATATAATCGCCAATGCAGTCTATCTCGCTTTGCAGGGGTACAAAATCTTCCGTTACATCATCCGTTACGTAGCGCATAATGTTTGATAGTTTCATGATGCTATCCGGAGCATGATCATCTTTAGTGACCGCGAGCGTGTAGATATTGTTAAGGGTATTGAACAGGAAGTGCGGATTGATCTGCGCTTTTAAGAACGAAAGCTCTGCGCTGGCTTTATCGGCTTCGGCACGTGCGGCGCGTTGCTCGGTAAGCTGCCATTGTTGCACCGTGCGAATGGCGGTACTTAAGGCCATGATCATTAAAAATATGAACAGGCTGGTGCTATCCAATGGCCTGTGCCGTGAAAAAGGATGCGGTGTGTTGTTACCATCAGGAGGTGGAGGTTGTTGTCCGACTCCAAAAGGCGGCGGACTACCATGCATATGACCCGAAGGTGGCTGCCAAAAGCGGGGATGCTGATAATATGGCCGGCTCCCGCTGCTGCGAAGCAGCTTATCAAATGGCCGCAAATAGTAAACGCTGCCAAGCAGCACCAACACAATTACGGTATAAATGACATATCGCTTTTTTAAGAAGAACTGTGGTATAAAGTAGTAAGCATTACTGTAAAAAAGGAAGATATAGATATAGCAGAAGAACCAATAACTGTGCTTTTGCAACAACGACCAGGCAGGTGTACCCTGCCCCCGGCTATTTAAAAACACCAGCGGGAAGGCCATAAATAATAGCCAGCCGGCAATATGTATAGTAACCGTGAATGCTTTAAAGCGCGACATATATAAAGTAACGCATTCAAAACCGGTAATAAAAGGAAGTATCGGTAATTAGGGGCTTTGTATAGATGAACTACCCGTGTATGGTTTCGCTTTTGCCGTAGTTTTGGATTACCTCGGCCTCGTATTTTAAAAATTCGGTCCAGCGTTTATCAACATCTATTTCAACAGCATACTTTTTAGCCAGGCGAATGAACATGGCGTAATGGGTTGCTTCGCTCACCATCAACTCATGGTAAAACTCTGATAGATGAGTGTCGTTAATATTTTCAGACAGTACTTTAAAGCGTTCGCAGCTACGGGCCTCAATCATAGCCGAAAACAGCAGCCGATCAATCAATTGGGCTTCGCGACCGCCGCCTATGATGATGAATTTGCGCAGTTCGTTCACGTAATTATCCTTACGCTCACGGCCAAGTACATAACCACGCTCAATAATAATATCGTGAACACGTTTAAAATGATCCATCTCCTCCTGAACCAGCAGGGCCATTTCCTGAACCAGGTCAGACAGGTTGGGGTTCTGTACAATAAGCGTTATGGCGTTGCTGGCCGCCTTCTGCTCACAAAAAGCATGATCGGTCAGCAGCTCCTCAATGTTGCTTTCCACCACATTTTTAACCCAAAGCGGGTCGGTAGGCAGCTGCAGTTTAAGTATAGTTTTTTCGCTCACGGTACAAAGATAGTTTAAGGAGCTCAAAGGCAAAAGGAAGGAATAATAAAAAGCTCATGTCATTGCGAAGTTAGAGCCTCACTCAACTCTCTCAAGGGGGAATTAGCCCAAAGAGGCAATTGCATCCAATCAGGTTGTTTATCGACTCACCCCGACATCGCTACGCTTATCGACCCCTCTCCGGCTTCGCCGCAAAGAGGGTTGGGGAATTTTATTTTACCCTTTATCTATTTTGCCATCCCTTCTTTCCGCCGCAGGTGGAGAGAGGGTGGTCCAGCGAAGCGCAGACCGGGTGAGTCGTTGTATGCCATGCGATTCTGTAATTCTTCCTTTTGCCCAGCAAAAGGAAGAAAGAGGTAAAATACACTAAAGCGGGCTGTCACCCTGAGCACCGTCGAAGGGTGGAGTGCAGAGGCCTGCCATTATGCTTAGACGGAGCTCAGCATGACAGTTTTTTTTAGTTACTGACGTTTCGTGGGTCATTACTCTGCAAAGGAGAAGACTTAAAAGTATTTTGAAATATTCCCCGTTTGGGGGAGATTTAGAGGAGGCTTTTGCTTTGCGAAGCTATCTTTTGCCTGTATATATTACTTATACAATCCCTTGCTCTCAATAAACTTTAAAACCGGATCGGGTACAAAGTATTGCACGTTCTTTTTTTCGGCGATGGATTTACGGATAAACGTAGCCGAGAGCTCCATCTGCGGGGTCATGGTAATGGTTACCGATGGGTGATCGGCCAGTTCGGCGTTTTCATAGCCAGGGCGGGGATAAACGTATATCTTGTAATCGCGCAGTATCAGTTTATAGTTCTTCCATTTATGCAGTGTGCCCAGGTTATCTGAACCCATAATGAGGGCAAACTCATGATCGGGGTATTTTTCTTTGAGGTGCGTTAGCGTATCAATGGTATACGAGGGCTGTGGAAGCTTTAGCTCAACATCGCTTACGGTAATATTGGTGGCATGATCTGTAGCCAGACGGGCCATTTCAATACGATCATAGGTGTTAATAAGGTCTCCATACTTTTTAAGGGGGTTTTGTGGCGATACTACCAGCCAAACCTTATCAAGCGTGGTATGATTAGCCATATAGTTGGCAATAATCAGGTGCCCTATGTGTATCGGATTAAATGAACCAAACAGTAAGCCTATTTTCATATCAGGTAGCCGCCTTATTCCCAAGGACGAAAATGGGTATTTAAAAAAATTAACGATGAATAGCCCTGATCAAACAAACCCTTTCAGCAACGCCCTTTAAACGGCCGGAGTGCCAATAAAGTTTCTTACCAGTTCTTCGGCCTCCTTGCAAGCCGTATCAAGATCGTAATTTTTGAGTATAATATCAAACTGCGGAGCGTATTTCAGTTCTTTTTCGGCTTTGGCAAAGCGTTCTTTAAGTTTTTCCTCACTATCGGTACCCCGGCCGGTAAGGCGCTCAATCAAAACTTCCAGTGATGGGGGCTGTACAAATATGGCCAGCGCCTGGCCGTCGTACTTGCGTTTAAGGTGCATACCACCCTCTACGTCGATGTCAAATATTACAGTTTTACCCATTGCCCAAATGCGTTCAATTTCGGTGCGCAGGGTGCCGTAAAATGTGCCGGTATAAACCTCTTCAAACTCAACAAACTGTTTTTTGGCAATACGGTGCAAAAACTCTTCCTTGCTTATAAAATAATAATCGCTCTCGTGAACCTCATCACCGCGGCGCTCACGGGTGGTGGCCGAAATTGAAAATTCAAGCTCAGGTATTTTGCCAAGCAGGTGATGCACTATGGTTGTTTTACCTGCCCCCGATGGAGCCGAAAATATGATGAGTTTACCTTCTTTAGTCATTAGTTATTGGGTAATGGCTAATAGTTTATAGATCATGGCAGCTAAAAGGCCATGATCTATAAACTGTTAACTATAAGCTTATTATAATACGTTTAACAGTTGTTCTTTAATTTTTTCAAGCTCTTCTTTCATGCCCACAACCAGTTTTTGGATATTGGCATCGTTGGCTTTGGAGCCCAGAGTGTTTATTTCACGACCAATTTCCTGCGATATAAAACCAAGCTTTTTACCATTGGCATCGGCATTTTTGAGGGTTTCAATAAAGTATTCGCAGTGGGTTTTAAGCCTTATTTTTTCTTCGGTGATGTCAAGCTTATCAATATAGTAAATCAGCTCCTGTTCAAAACGGTTTTGATCAATAGCTTCGCGGTTGGTGGCCTCACTTAAAAAAGTATTCAGGCGTTCACGAATTAATGGCACACGTTTAGGATCTTCAAGCTCAACCAGTTCCAGGTTTTTAAGGATAACGCCGATGCGGTATTTCAGGTCGTTTTCCAGTACGTTACCTTCGTCTGATCTGAATTGCTGAAACGCGGCCAGTGCCTGCTGAAAAGTTTTTTCAACCAGTTTCCATTCATCATCAGATGCGGTTTCGTCTTCGTATTTTACTACTTCGGGCAAACCCAGGGCAAGCTGCAGCAGGTTGGATGTAGGCTCATTAAGCTCAACGCTAACATCTTTAAGTTGCTGGTAATATTGCTTCAGCAAAACCTTATCAATTCCGGCTGCTTTTACCGCAACATTTACCTGCTCCACATTGATAGACAGATTTACTTTGCCGCGCTCAATTTGTTTACTGCAATCATTACGGAGCTGAAACTCCTTTTCAGAAAATATTTTGGGCAGGCGAAGTGATAGTTCGAGGAATTTGCTGTTCAGGGATTTGATCTCAACGGTATATTTTGTATTACCTGAATCTGAACTGGCAATTCCATACCCTGTCATGGATTTTATCATGTGCAAAGATAGGTTTTTGTTTTAAAGTTGGAAAGTCTGAAAATCAGGGAAACCCCGAAGTTGAAAAGATATGGAAAAAGTTAGCAGTCAGAGGGATTGTAAGCCAATAATAGACATTAAAGTGATTACAAAGGTGACTAAAAACTTCCCTGCTTGCTCCTGAGCTTTAACACTTTTTTACATTTGGTGTAAAATACAGTTGGTATATTTACGTTTTCTATATTTAATGCATTATCGTTTTTCCCTGCTTCTTGTAACCATTTGCTTTTGTTCTGTTTTAAAAGTATCAGCTCAGCAATTTACCATCAAAGGTGTTGTCTCTAAAAAGAGCTCGCCCGAGCGTGTGGCAGGGGTAGTGGTCAAGGATTTAAAAACCAACATCCAGATCATGAGCGACGATGTTGGCTGGTTTTCGATAGCGACAGCTGTAGGCGATACCCTGTTATTTACCAAAGAAGATTTTACTCCTCAAAAGGTTGTTGTGCTCAACAACAGCGATATGCCCATTTACCTGCAACCCATTATTAAGCTTGATGAGGTAAAGGTTTTAGGCCAAACAAAAAAACAGGAACTTAACGAAGTTTTAGGTGATTACCGCAAACAAGGTACCTTTTATAATGGCAGCCCGCCGGTACTTTCATTTTTAACAAACCCGCTAACCGGTATTTATGAGCTGTTTGGCAAAACGCCAGGCCGGGCACGCAGATTTAAGAATTTTGCCAGGGGCGAGGCCGAACAGGCCGAAATTATCAGGCGATACAATGTTGCCTTTGTTAGGGAGTACACCAAACTGCCTACCGATAGCGCGGCGCAAAAATTCATGGACTATTACACCCCAACATTTGAAGATTTGAAGGGCTGGACTAACTACGACCTCATTAAACATACCCTGAAGGCTTATGATTATTACAGCAAAAGCCCCGATAAGGCCCGACTGGAAAAATTGAATGCCCCTACGTTTATCAAAAGCGATTCTACCCTCAAACTTTCTCAACCAGGCGAAAGTCTTAAAGGCCTGAAAAAGGAGAAATTAATAAATTAAAATCTTTTTCCTGGGGTAAGTATGAAGGGATGGCCAGAGCGGTGCTACTTGAGTTGCTTATAAGCCCATTATGCTATCAGAAGTCTCCGACTTTGGATACTTATGCTCATAGTCTTTAGACTACTGAATGCAGTAGTAATGAGCCCGACTACATCACCACAAGCGGGACGCTTGCGGTAGCGTTGAACTTTTAATAAAAGAAATTGTATTAAATGCCCAGTGTTTCGCAGGCTTTTTCGGCTGCAAGTTTTTCGGCATTCTTCTTGCTGAATTCTTTGCCTTCACCCATAACTTCGCCATCAACACTGGCCTGTACGGTGAACAGTTTGTTGCTTTCGCCTTCCTGGTTGGTTACCAGTTCAAATATAATATCCCTGCCGTGGCGCTGGCACCATTCAATCAACTTGCTTTTAAAGTTGGTTTCGGTTTGTTCCAGTTTATGGATATCAATATGTGATTTAATGATGTGGTTGATCAGGAAGTTTTTGGTAAAATCGTACCCTTTATCTAAATAAACGGCACCAATTAAAGCTTCAAATGCATCGCCCAGTAATGATCCCTGCCTGCTTGAGTTAAGCATGCGGCTATCATACTCAATAAGTTTATCAAAACCCAGCTTGCGGCCAAGCGCGTTAAGGTTTACGCGACTTACAATTTTTGAGCGCAGTTCAGTTAAAAAGCCCTCATCTTCATAGGGGTATAGTTTAAACAAAACCTCGGCTACCACACTGCCCAGCACAGCATCGCCTAAAAATTCCAGGCGCTCATTGCTGTTTTTTACCCCTTTTTTAACATTTTGGGCAACAGACTTGTGACGGAAAGCCAGTCGGTATAAAGACAAATTGCCCGGCACAAAGCCGAGCAAGTTCTTTAAAATCTTAACGTACTTTCTATTTGGTGATATGTATAACTTATAAAACTGACTGATCGGCATCAAACCACAATTAATCTTCGTACTTTTTAAATATCACAGAAGCATTATGGCCGCCAAACCCAAATCCGTTGCTTTGAACAATCCTCACATCACGTTTTTGAGCTTTGTTAAAAGTGAAGTTTATTTTCGGATCAAAAGCAGGATCATCGGTAAAGTGATTTATAGTTGGTGGGATAATACCATTTTTTAAGGCCAATATAGACGCAATAGCTTCAACCGCGCCGGCAGCACCTAACAGGTGACCGGTCATTGATTTGGTTGAACTGATATTTATACGGTAAATATCATCGCCAAATACGTCATGTATAGCTTTAATTTCCTGTGGATCACCAATAGGGGTGGATGTTCCGTGAACATTCACATAATCAATATCAGCCGGGGTAAGGTTAGCATCTTGCAGTGCAGAACGCATAACCAGAGCCGCTCCAAGCCCATCAGGGTGTGGTGCAGTCATGTGGTAAGCATCGGCACTCATGCCACCGCCCATCATTTCGGCATAAATTTTAGCGCCGCGGGCCTTTGCATGCTCCAGCTCTTCTAAAATTATGGTACCGGCGCCTTCGCCTGCAACAAAACCATCCCTGTCCAGATCAAACGGACGTGATGCCGTAGCCGGATCATCGTTACGGGTTGATAATGCGTGCATTGCGTTAAAACCACCAATACCTGCTTCATTAATGATTGCTTCAGAACCACCGCTTATAAACATATTAGCTTTACCCAGGCGGATATAGTTAAATGAATCTATAAGTGAATTGTTTGAAGAAGCACAGGCAGAAACGGTTGAGAAATTTGGCCCGCGTAAACCATATTTGATAGAAATATGGCCGGGAGCAATATCAGCTATCATTTTAGGGATAAAGAAAGGGTTAAAACGCGGCGAACCGTCACCTTTGGCAAAGTTTACAACCTCATCCAAAAATGTTTTTAAACCACCTATACCTGATCCCCAGATAACTCCTATACGGCTGGTATCTAATTTTTCAAAGTCTAATCCAGCGTCTTTTACGGCTTCTTCGGTTGAAAACAGCGCGTATTGAACAAAAGGATCTAATTTGCGGGCATCTTTACGCCCCAAAAAACCATCCGCATCAAAGTTCTTTACTTCGCATGCGAATTTCGTCTTGAACTTTTCAGTATCAAAACTTTTGATTAAGGCAGCGCCACTTACCCCATTGATCAAACCGTTCCAGTATTCTGAAACTGTGTTACCAATAGGAGTAAGTGCTCCAAGCCCGGTTACTACAACTCTTTTAAACTCCATTTAATCCAGTTAGGGAGTCTTATTTAACGTTTTTTTCAAGGTAAGCAACAGCCTGGCCTACAGTACCAATAGTTTCAGCCTGATCGTCAGGAATAGCCACGTTAAATTCTTTTTCAAACTCCATGATTAATTCCACGGTGTCTAACGAGTCGGCACCAAGATCATTGGTGAAACTCGCTTCTGGCGTAACTTCACTTTCGTCAACACCCAGTTTTTCTACGATAATAGCTTTTACTCTTGAAGCGATATCAGACATAGTCTTTATAGTTTAATGATTAATAAAAATTCAGTGCAAAGAAAAATAAATTCTGTCAATTATCAAATCTAAAACTTTTACAATATAATTCGTTAACAAAATTTTATTCAAACGGTTTCGATTTGTATTTTTGAATGTCCGTAAAAGTAATGATTTTGAACAGGAAATTTTTAAAGTTTGAGATCGATTTTGATTTTGTGCTTATTGCAGTTACAACCTCGCTGAAAGATTACAGGGTATGTTATCTTATTAATAAGTTTTTAAATTTTAATTTTACTAAATCCAATGATCTGGCCGTTGATATTTATCAGGGGAGCGAGCCGGTTTTATTTTCACTATACCATTATCACTGGGAAACAACCGAAACAGATTTCTATTTTATTGGGAATAAAGGCTCTGAGGGCTATTTAGTGCCCGAAATTAAAAGTGCCGATTATTTTCTGATGATCAGGAATTATATAGATGATGATGATCTGGATAATCTGATTTCTACACTGAATAAGATACCCGAAATTGTGGCGGCCGTAAAGATTGATCCGAAAAAAATAAAATCACGCGAAAATCTGTTATTTTAGCGCCGAATTTAAAAATAGTGTTGGTTTTACACTAATATGAATAATAAACCAAGTTAACCAGAACAATATGAAACTATACTATAATCGTACCAAAATTGTAGCCACCATGGGCCCGGCATCTGCTAAAAAAGATGTTTTATTAGCTATGATAAAAGCCGGTGTTAATGTTTGCCGCCTTAATTTTTCGCACGGAAGACCTGAGGATCATAAAGCTGTGATCGACATCATCCGCGAGATCAATGAAGAATATAAAACCAACGTAGGCATCCTGGCCGATTTACAGGGGCCAAAAATTCGTATCGGTTTGGTAAAAGATGGAGGCATACACCTGGTTAACGGTACGCAAATCAAAATTACCACCCAGGAGTGTATCGGTAATGACGAGCAGATCTACATTACTTATGATACCTTCCCTCAGGATGTTCAAGCCGATGAGATCATCCTGCTTGATGATGGTAAACTACAGTTAAGAGTTATTGAAACCAACAGGAAAGATACTGTAATATGCGAAGTGGTACACGGTGGTATCCTTACCTCACGTAAAGGTGTTAACCTGCCCAATACCAAGGTATCTATCCCAAGCTTAACCGAAGAAGACTTGATTAACCTGCAGTTTGCATTAAAATATGATGTAGAGTGGATCGGTTTATCGTTTGTACGTACAGGTCAGGATATTGTTGAATTAAAACAGATCATAGCCCAGGCTGGTTCGGCTGCACGCGTTATCGCTAAAGTTGAAAAACCTGAAGCAATTGATAATATAGACGAAATTATTGCCGCTACCGACGGTGTGATGGTTGCCCGTGGCGACCTTGGTGTTGAAATGCCTTTGGAAGAAGTGCCATTGCTGCAAAAAATGATTGCCCGCAAATGCCGTGCTGCTTCAAAACCGGTAATTGTTGCTACCCAGATGCTGGAGTCAATGATCACTACACCACGCCCAACACGTGCCGAAGTTAATGACGTTGCCAACTCTGTACTGGATGGTGCCGACGCGGTGATGCTGAGCGGCGAAACATCGGTTGGTGAGTTCCCGGTTATTGTTATTGAAACCATGGCTAAAATTGTGCGTAATGTTGAGGAGTTTGGTTATAGCTTTAATACCAGCAAATCAGATAACACTGATCCGGAATCTGTAAATTACCTGAGCGATGCTGTTTGCGAATCGGCAGTACACTTAGCGCAGCATACCAACGCGGTTGGTATCGTATCCATGACAACATCTGGCTACACCGCTTTCCAAATATCAAGCCACAGGCCTAAGGCAAGCACCTATATATTTACATCAAACAAGCAATTGTTAAATGCATTGAGTTTAGTTTGGGGCGTACGTTCTTACTACTACGATCAGCTGGAAAGTACCGACCAAACCATTGCCGATGTTAACGCTATACTTAAATCTGAAGATTTAATTAAAGCAGGTGATGTAGTAATCAATACTGCTGCCGTTCCTATTATTAAACAAGGTAAAACCAATATGCTTAAAGTAAGCATTATTGAATAACCTTATTGAATATACTTTTAATGGAAAAAGGGTTTCTGCAAAGGAGCCCTTTTTTGTTGCCTTGATGTTTGAATTTGGCTAAAACCGATCTTCAGGATCTTGACCCGTCCCATTTATGGGACGGCAATGAATGGAACTTATTTAGTTACCTGGTGTATATCATTGCCGTTGGCTTTAGCCAACGGAACACGAATAAATCAGTAAGGCTTTAGCCAAAATCCGTCATGATTCTTATGAATACCGCTTATCCCATATCAGGCAAAATATTTACTTTTAGCCTTTAATTATAATTATAGTATAAGGGATATGAAACAAGGGTTAAAGATTGCCATTGGCGCCGACCACGCCGGATTTGATTATAAACAAGCTTTACAGGAGGTGTTACCCGCAGAGGGGCTAAAGGATTTTGGCACATACTCCGATTCATCGGCCGATTATCCCGATTTTGCGCACCCCGTAGCCTCGGCTGTTGAAAGCGGCCAATTTGACCTGGGCATACTGGTTTGCGGCAGCGCCAACGGTGTAGCCATTACTGCCAATAAGCATCAGGGTATCCGCGCGGCCATATGCTGGAACCAGGAACTGGCCCAACTGGCCCGTATGCATAACAATGCTAACATTATATGTATCCCCGCCCGTTTTATTACCATTGATGAAGCGCGGAAAATTGTTGATACCTTTTTAAGTACCGATTTTGAGGGCGGCCGCCACGCAACACGTGTAGGTAAAATTGCCTGCTAACCACTTTTGAACATAACATACATTATAAATGAAAAAAATATCACTATGGGCATTATCAACCGCATTTGCGTTTAATGCCTGTGCACAGCAAAATCAAACTGCTGTAAAGTACGGCGCGCTTATCACTGCCGATGATGCCCGGAAACACCTGAGCATTTTAGCATCCGACGCGTTTGAGGGTCGCGAAACCGGTACCCGCGGTGCCGAAAAGGCCGCAAACTTCATAGCTGCCGAGTTTAAAAAATTAGGTTTACAGGCTCCCGTTAATGGATCGTATTTTTTAGATGTGCCATTAACCCAAAATGCTTTAAAGGTAACCGCATTTACGGTTAACGGTAAAACCTTTGAGTACGGCAAAGATTTCTTTTTAAACGGTGCCTATCCCGATAACACCATCAATACAACTGATATTGTATTTGTAGGCTACGGAACCGAAAGTGAAGTTGGTACTACCGACCTTACCGGCAAAATAGTGCTTTGGATAAATGAGGATAAACCCGAAGGTGATGCAAAACCCAACAACAGTTACCGCTTAACCGCCAACCGCACCAAAACCATCAAGTTTTTGCAAAGCAAAGGGGCGGCAGCTATACTGGCGGCTAACCCGGGTATAGCCGAAGCACTTGGCCGTTTTGGACGGAGCGTGGCAAGTCCGCGGTTAACAGTTAAGGGTGGTGCAGCCAAGCCGGCCAATACCAATGCCCCATTGTTCAACATAACCACCAATTTGGCTAACGAGCTGGTAAAACCTACGGGCAAAACTTTTGATGAACTAAAGGCCGCTTCAGCAACAGCGCTTACACATACAGAAACCGTGAAAAGTGCAGTAACAATTGGTTACGCAACCTCAAAAACTGATGTAAAGGCGGTTGATGTATTAGGCTATATGCCCGGTACCGACCTGAAGGATGAGGTGCTGATATTTTCGGCTCATTATGATCACATCGGCCTAAATCCTGATGCATCTGCAAAAGATAAAGTGAATAACGGTGCCGACGATGATGGCTCGGGCACTACAGGTATACTGGAAATTGCCCGCGCGTTTGCCCAGGCTAAAAAAGATGGGCACGGCCCGCGCCGTAGTATCCTGTTTTTGGGTAATGTGGGCGAGGAAAAGGGCTTGCTGGGTTCCGAGTATTATTCAGAACATCCGGTATTCCCGTTAACCAGTACCATTACCGATCTGAATATTGATATGATCGGTCGTGTAGGTTACGAGTATATCGGCAAGGCAGATTCTGCTAATTATGTGTATGCCATAGGTTCATCTATGCTGAGCAAAGAGTTGCATGATATTGGCGAGCAGGCCAACAACACTTATACCAAACTGCACCTCGACTATAAATATGACGACCCGAATGACCCGAACAGGTTTTACTACCGCAGCGATCATTACAACTTTGCCAAGCACGGCGTGCCTATCATTTTTTACTTTAACGGCGTACATGATGATTATCACCAACCCGGCGATGAGGTTAGCAAGATCAACTTCCCGCTGCTGGCTAAACGCGCGCAGTTGGTATTTTACACCGGTTGGGAATTGGCTAACCGAGATAAACGCCCAGTGGTTGATGGTAAAACATCAGAATAGTTTTAAGTGTTAAGTTGTGAGTTTTGAGTTTAAAAGTGCAATGCAAATAATAAACTCAAAACTCATTACTCAAAACTCACTGCTTAAAACTTATAACTGAAAAAAAATATTAAATTCGCCTGTATGGGAAGCACCGCGGAAGAGTTTTTGGTAGCCTCAGAGGAGAAGGCATTTGATGTTGATCACCGCCGTATCATCAATAACAATATTGATAAGTACAGCACCGCGGTAACGCGTGGCCTTTCCCGTATCATTAACCTTGATAACGCCAAACGCAAGGGGCATGTGATCAAATGGAAGGTGATGGAGAACCTGGACAAGTTTTTGCCGGAGTTTGAGGCCAATTTCCAAAAGCGCGGAGGCAAAGTGATTTGGGCCAATGATGCCGAAGAAGCTAACCGCGAGATCCTGAACATCATTAAAAAGGTAAACGCCAAAACTGTTGTTAAATCAAAATCAATGGTTACGGAGGAGATTCATTTAAATGAGTTCCTGGAAAGTAACAACGTTGAATCGTTAGAAACCGACCTTGGCGAATACATTGTACAGCTGCTTGGCCAAAAGCCGTACCATATAGTTACCCCGGCCATGCACCTCAGCAAAGAGGATATTGCCAAACTTTTTCATGAGCGCTTTGGTACCCCCATTGACGCCACACCCGAGCAGCTTACCCTGAAAGCCCGCGAACTGCTGCGCGAAAAATATTTACAGGCCGATATAGGCATCACCGGGGCCAACTTTTTACTGGCCGATACCGGGAGCATTGCCATTAGTGAAAACGAGGGGAATGCCCGCTTGTGCACCACGTTCCCGAAGGTTCATATTGCTATAGTTGGTATTGAAAAGGTGATCCCTTCTATCACCGATCTCGACCTGTTTTGGCCTATGCTGGCCACTCATGGTACCGGCCAAAACCTGACTGTTTACAACAGCATTTTAAGCGGCCCGCGCCAACCCGGCGAAACCGACGGCCCCGACGAAATGTACGTGATACTGCTTGATAACGGGCGCACCAACCTGCTGGCACAAAAAGAACAGCGGCAGGGTTTGTACTGCATCCGCTGCGGCGCTTGCTTAAATGCCTGCCCGGTTTATAAAAACATTGGGGGCCATACCTATAATACTACTTACAGCGGGCCAATCGGCTCTATTATTACCCCACATGAACGAGGTATGGCCGAATTTAAGCACCTGAGCTACGCATCAAGCTTATGCGGCAGGTGTACCGAAGTGTGCCCGGTTAAAATAGATATCCACAAAATGCTGCTCCTTAACCGCCGCGATGCCGTGAAAGAGCACCTTGTTACCAACAAGGAACGCTGGGGCTGGAACATGTGGACAAAAGCCATGCTTAAACGCAAACTCACCGATTTTTTTGGCTGCAAAATGAAAAACTTTTTGCTCAAAACTTTCTTTAAAAAGTCATGGGGAGATTTGCGGGAGATGCCAAACGTGGCCGAAAAATCATTCACCAAACAGTGGCAGGAAAAAAGCCGTACTACTACTGATCACGAATAAACCTTCCATTCTAACCGGAACCCGAACATGCGTAAAATAATTTTGAACCTGGCCATGAGCCTTGATGGATATATTGAGGGGCCCAATGGCGAGTACGACTGGTGTTTTGCTGATCAGGATTATGGCATGACCGAGTTTTTAGGCAACACCGACGCCATTTTCCTTGGCCGCAAAAGTTATGAAATGCTTATGGCGGCCTATCCGGAAATGTTCGCAGCTTTAAAGATGTACGTTTTTTCAGATACGCTTACCCATGTTGAGGGGAATAACGAAATTATTACCAGGGCTGATTTTAAACAGCGTATAGCCGAGATCAGGCACCAACCCGGCGCCAATATCTGGCTTTACGGCGGGGCCGAACTGGTATCGGCTTTCGTTACACAGAACCAGATCAACGAGTTGATGCTATCCGTGCATCCAACTATTTTAGGAGCCGGTAAACCACTCTTTACAGATATTAAGGAACGCACTGACCTGGTACTACTCAAAAGCGAACAATTCAGCAGCGGCCTGGTACAGCTAACCTATGCCCTGAAACCCAAATTTGATATGAGCATGCTGGATGGCATGTAGACGATCGTCATGCCGAATTTATTTCGGCATCCCACAGGACAAGTTGTGCGTATGGTGTTTAACTCAGCATATGAGATCCCGAAACAAGTTCAGGATGACGAATTGGTTAAAGTGGAGGTAAACTAAATCCTACTTCCGCTTTATTAAATACAAATACCGCACATAGGTAATATCAATGTTCTTGCCTGATGTACCAAAATTCAGATCATCAATAATAAGCTTTACCTCAAAACTTTTGCTCTCGGCTGTAACCGACATCCATTCAACAGGCACATCATAACGGTTATTGTTAGGTTCGTTATTCTTTTCGAGATAGGTATCTAATTTTGTTTGATCTGCTAATAATTTCCGCGCAATTTTTGATGGATCGAACGTGAGTGTTTCGTTGTTTATTTTCAGGATAGCAGCCTTGTTTTTCAGGATAATGTGCTCAACGGTAAGGTCATTAAAATTTTCTTTAGTGGTATCATTTGCCAGGGCGGGATCCATTATAAAGTCATATCCTTTAACATCAAGCACGGTGCCTGATTTATTAATGCGATAATAAACCAGTTTTTCATCCTCCTCGGTATTAATATAACGGGACGAAAACTTACTAAGCCCCAGTTGTTGTTTTACCCAGTCCTGTTTTTCGGTTTGCAGCTCATAACGCCCTAATGTAGTATAACTGCCTTTGCTTTTCAGTTTGCCTAACGAATCTGCAACTACAGATAGATCTCGGTCAAAATATGGTTGCAGGGGTATCAGGTCATAATGTGATACAAAATACTCCAGATTGGCCGCCGCGCGGTTTCCTTCCTTGCTGCCCGGTTTAATACCTTTAACCGCCATTAACTTTCCATTTTTAAAGGCATTATGTTTTTCAAAAAAACGGATAATGATACGCCTTTGCGAATACATACTCACCGAAAACGCGCTTTGCGGCCCGTAGATAGCCAGCAGGGTAATTACACACAGGGAAATGGGGATCAGTTTAATATTCTGTTTTTTAAACAGTAAAAAATATACCGATATAAATAACAGCCAAACGGCAAGCAATATCAGAAAGTACCGGAGCTCAGTTATACCATACTTAAATACCCGTGCGCCAACAGCCACAAACAGCAGGCACAGCAACGGCAACAGTAAAAAGTAAAAGCTGCGGGAATAAGTTTTAAGCCATTTGTTTTCGTCGTGCTCGCGTATGGGGTAAACCAACAGCAGTGATAGTATACCAAATACCGCGTAACCCAATATCAGGTTTGATACCAGGCCTTTGGGCAGGTTCCACTCAACTAATATCTTTATTTCATAGGCCAGTAAAATGATTACGTATACGGTAGATAATGGTATGAGCACATATTGCGTAAATATTTTTAAGCCTTTAGGATAGCTGGTATCCTCATTAAGCGAGGCTGGATCAACAGGTACACCTGCCAAAAAGAAAAGGGTTACAAACATACCCGTTATCCACACCCATAAAATGGCGTAGGTATCCCACTCAAACTTAAAGTTGAATAAAAAGTTGGTAGCACCAATAGCGGCAGCAAGTCCCAGAAACAGCACCGCGCCATATAACACGCTGGTTAAGAAACGCAGAAACAACGTTTTATTGAACTGCCAGAAACCCTGCAACTGCCCGTGCCCGGTAAATGCCGCAAAGGCCACCAGTAGATGAAAAGCCAGGCTCATCAGCAAAAAGCGGATATAATCGGCCTCGCGGTTGGTGGGGTTGATGATAAATATCAGCGATGCCGCGAAAATGGCAGCAATGCATTTGATGATCAGTTTTTTGCTTCGGGGAGTGCCAATGCTTTGGGTATATAATGTGGCCGAAAGGCTAAGCAGCAGGCCCAGGTTTGCTATCATCAGGATGCGTATGCACCAGCCTTCATTAACACGGTTAAGATGTGTTAATTCTACCTGGCCGGTACCGGCAATAGTACCTGCAAGCGCAAACAAAACCTCAAAAGGATAATGCTTTATGGTGGTGGCAGCACCTTGGGCAAGGTTTTTTAACGACAGAAATTTCATTGGCGTAAGGTTTACACACCTAATGTACCCATTTTTGTAAAATATATGTATTAAAACCGTAGGTGTGTGAGCCTAAGGATTGCATTTTACACATTAGTGTTTATATTTGCGGTCGCAAAAAACATCATTTTATATAAATATAATGAGAGAAATACAGTTCAGAGAAGCGCTAAGAGAGGCCATGGTCGAAGAAATGCGCAACGACGATAAAATATACCTGATGGGTGAAGAGGTGGCCGAATATAACGGTGCCTACAAAGTAAGCCAGGGTATGTTAGATGAATTTGGTGCTAAACGCGTTATTGATACGCCCATCTCTGAATTAGGCTTTGCCGGTATAGGCATTGGCTCGGCCATGAATGGACTACGCCCGGTTATCGAGTTCATGACCTTTAACTTTTCGTTAGTGGCCATTGACCAGATCATTAACGGTGCTGCCAAGATCATGTCAATGAGCGGTGGCCAGTTCTCGGTACCAATCGTTTTCCGTGGCCCAACCGGTAACGCGGGTATGTTAAGCTCACAGCACAGCCAGTGTTTTGAAAACTGGTATGCCAACTGCCCTGGTTTAAAGGTGGTTGTTCCATCAAACCCATATGATGCAAAAGGTTTATTAAAATCAGCTATACTTGATCCGGATCCGGTTATTTTCATGGAATCTGAATTAATGTACGGCGATAAAGGTGAAGTGCCTGAAGAAACTTACTACATACCATTGGGTAAAGCAAAGGTTGTTAAAGAAGGTACAGATGTTACTTTAGTTGGCTTTGGCAAGATCATGAAAGTGGTTATCGCTGCCGCTGCCGAACTGGAAAAAGAAGGTATCAACGCCGAAGTGATCGATTTACGTACTGTACGCCCTATTGATTATGCTACAGTTATTGAATCGGTTAAAAAAACAAACCGTTTGGTAATTATTGAAGAAAGCTGGCCTTTAGGTTCAATTGCTACCGAGGTTGCCTTTAAAGTACAAAAAGATGCGTTTGATTACCTTGATGCTCCAATACAGCGCATCATGGGCGGCGACGTTCCATTGCCTTACGCACCAACTTTAATACAGGAATACCTGCCAAACCCTGAAAGGGTTGTTAAAGCGGTTAAAGAAGTAATGTACGTTACTAAATAATAACGCCTTATAACAATATATGAAAAAGCCTGCTCAAAATGAGCAGGCTTTTTTTGTGCTTTGAAATAGGAGTAACCAAGCCTGGGTATAGAATAATTAACCGTAATATCCTGAACAATGGCGATTCGGTAACGCTGATCAAAAGCCTGAAAGTAAAGGTAACGGCTTACCCTGAAACAGGGCAAGAAACTGCCTTCCGTCTTTTATTTTTTGGAGTTTAATACCGCGGTAATAAATATGCCTCAATAAATTTTACCCCGATTTTACTATCCGCATGAGTTGATATTATTTTATTACCTATTTTAGGCTGATAAAATATGATCATGCAATACTTCGGCTTTAAAGCAATAAAACCTTTATTTTTTATGGTATTAGCCTGCATTATTTGCAGCGCCGCCTACGCACAAACCCCTGCCGCTACCGCACCAAAACCGGCTGCTGTCGCGCCTGTTGCCGGTGTAACAGGTTATATTGATAAGTTTTTTAAAACTTATGAAAAAGACGGTACCTCACGTGCTATCATCAATATTTTTAAAACCAACCCCCAGGTTGATTCAACCAGCCTGAGGGGGTTGATAGCCAAAATTGATACTACCCGTGCTTTGGTTGGTATGTATGAGGGTAAAGAGCTTATTGTACAGCGCAAGGCATCAAACAGCCTGGTACTATACAGCTACCTGGTAAAACATCAAAACTCGCCCGTTAGGTTTACCTTTATGTTTTACAAACCAAAAAACGACTGGGTAATATACCGTCTGTATTTTGATGACCAGGTTGATAACGAACTGGAAGAATCGGCCAAAATAAACGGCAAACAACAATAAGGCTGAAAGCGGAAGGCTTAAAGCTCCATGTAGGTGTACTTTAAGCCTTCGGCTTTTTGCTTTGAGCTTTCCGCTTAATCGCTGTATCGGTCGTTGCGCCATGGGTAGGCGGTGTTGGAGTAACCGCGATCTTCCCAGAAGCCTAATTTGTTTTCAGTTAAAAACTCTATCCGCTTTATCCACTTAGAGCCTTTCCAGGCATACAACTGCGGGGTTATCATACGCACCGGCCCGCCATGCTCTTTAGGTAGCGGCTGTCCTTCAAAGGTATGTACCAGCAGCACATCGGGTTTCAGGGCTTCTTCAAGCGATAGGTTGGTAGTGTAGGTATCATAACCATAACACATAACATGGGTGGCATCTTCGTGCGGATGAACCAGGGCCGCCAGGTCAAGCAGACTCACGCCTTTCCAGGGCATATTTAATTTTGACCAGGTGGTAACGCAGTGAAAATCGGAAGTGTCTTTGGTTTGTGGCAGAGCCATGAACTCTTTCCAGGTAAGTTTTACGGGGTTTTCAACAGCGCCGTCAATAGTGAGCCGCCATCTTTCTGTAGGCACATTGGGCTGATAACCCAAGTCAAGCACGGGCCATTTAAAGGTTACCGTTTGGCCAATGGGTATGGAAGGCATGCCATGCCGGTTAGTTTTTCCGGTCCCGCGCGGTATATCATCGGCAACGGATGGAGTGAGCTTCATTTTTTCCTCAAAGCGGGCCTTTAGTTTCATGCGGGCCTCAATAATGCGGTTCAATTTTTCTGATTCTTCCATAGCAGCCGGGGTTTACACTATTAAAGATAAGGAGAAAAAGAGATGTTTGGGAGGATAAATCAACTCACCCGGTCTACGCTACGCTGGACCGCCCTCTCTTCAGCTTCGCTGGAAAGAGGGCAGAGAAAAAAAGTAACAGAAAATCCCTTCTTTCCGCCGCAGGCGAAGAGAGGGGTGACAAGCACAGCGATGTCGGGGTGAGTCGTTTATGAGATACGCATTGCATGTTTCAACATAGCCAGCCATGGCTTTCTCCGCGGGTATTGCTATAAGGTTCAAAGCAGAAGCTCTTTTAAATCTCATTTGGAGAGGATTGGGTGAGACTATTTATTCGTACCTCACAATAACGCGTGATGGGAGCATAACACCAGAAGCTAATCAACCAAAATATTTTCCCCAAACTTTTGCGATACGGTGGTGCTTTCCCTACCGCTGATACTGATCACGAGCGAATTATCGAAAGGTATTTTTTCAAGCAGTTGTATGTTGGTGCCTATACCAATATCAAGCCTTTGCAGGTATTGCAAAAACGGACTGCTGGTATCGCGAACCGCGGCTACCCGGCAAGTATCCCCGGTTTTAAGATCGGTAAGGGTTACGGAATAGGGTTTGGGTACTTTTCCGTTAGCCTTCGGGATCGGGTCGCCGTGAGGGTCATACTCGGGGAACCCCAGGAACTTGTCGAGCCTGTCGGCCAGGGTGGCATCACTGATGTGTTCAAGCTCCTCGGCAATGTCATGTATCTCATCCCAGTGATAGCCAAGCTTCTCCAGCAAAAATACCTCCCAAAGCCTATGCCTGCGAACTATAAGTACAGCATCTTTAAGCCCTTGTGGGGTTAATTCAACGCCTTTCTTTTTATCGTAGGCAATCAGCTGCTTTTCGGTAAGCTTACGTATCATGTCAACCACTGATGCCGGATTGTTGCCCAATGCTTCGGCAATGGCAGTGGGTGTTATCTTAAAACCGTTTTGCTGTGCAAGCCGGTAAATAGACTTTAAATAATTCTCTTCCGATAGGGTGTACATACGCTTTATGATTACACACAAACATAAATAAAAACATCCCATAATTATAAAATTAGTCTTGTCTAATTATTTTAATTTAGTTTGTCAAATTAATTGAATAAGTTTGTGCAAATTAAAATTTATATGCGGATACTGTTTTTACTTTTTATATTACTTACAGGCAAGGTGTTAATGGCGCAAACTGGAGTTATTAAAGGTCGTGTTACCGGAAATAATGAGCCGTTATCATACGCGTCGGTAAATGTTAAAGGCACCGGGCGAGGGGCAAGTACCAACACCAAGGGCTATTTTGAAATTAAAAATATCCCACCGGGTACCTATGGACTTACCATAACCAGTATAGGTTTTGAGGCCGAAACCATCAGCATCACCATCAATACCGATGTGGCAGCTATCCACAATATCAACCTGAAAGAAAAACCATCAAAACTGAATGAGGTGGTAGTTACCGGCGTATCGCGAGCCACCCAGCTGCGCAGTAACCCCGTGCCTATAACCGTAATGGGTAAAAAGGAAATAGAGCAGCATGTGAACAATAATATTATTGATGCCATTATTAAAGGCGTGCCGGGTGTAAGCGCGGTTACCACAGGGCCAAATATTTCCAAACCCTTTATCCGCGGGCTGGGCTATAATCGGGTTTTGACACTGTACGATGGGATACGTCAGGAGGGCCAGCAATGGGGAGATGAACACGGTATCGAGATTGATCAGTACGGCATTGGTCGTGCCGAAGTGGTGAAAGGCCCGGCAAGTTTAACCTATGGTTCCGACGCCCTGGCCGGGGTAATTAACCTGATCCCTTATATTCCTAATGGCGAAGACGGTAAACTGAATGGTGATTTTATAACCGATTATCATACCAACAACGGCATGGCAGGTACATCACTCGGGTTATCATACAAACAAAACAACTGGAAATACGCCTTCCGGGCTACGGCTAAAACCGCGCATGATTACCAGAACAAGGTAGATGGCTTTGTATACAATACCGGTTTTCGCGAGTTTAACCTTTCAGGAATTGCCCGGGTTGATAAAAAATGGGGATACGCACAAATTGGCGCTACGCTGTATGATAACCGGCAGGAAATACCCGATGGCAGTCGCGATTCGCTCACCCGCCAGTTTACCAAACAGATTGCCGAGGCCGGGCAGGATGATATTAAAAACCGTCCCATAGTTTCGCCCGATGAGCTGCGCTCATACCGCATTGCGCCCCTGCACCAGCGTATACAGCATTACCGGGTGTACACTACTAACTCTTTTAAAGCCGGGGAGGGTAGCGTCAGCGCCTCGCTGGGTATTCAGCAAAGTGTCCGGCGGGAATATAACCACCCAACCGTTCCCGAACAGGCAGGTTTGTACGTGGTGCTTAATACTATTAATTACGATGTTCGGTATAACCTGCCTGCCATAGCCGGGGTAGAAACCACGGTGGGGGTTAATGGCATTTACCAAACCAACCGCAGCAAGGCTGCTACCGATTTCCCTATTCCCGACTATAATCTGTTTGATGCCGGTGGATTCATTTTCGCTAAGAAAAGCTTTGGTAAGGTTGATATATCTGGTGGTTTGCGGTATGATAACCGCCACATCAGCTGGAACAACTTTTATGTAGGTACAGATACGCAAACCGGTTTCGGCAGGCAGGCACACCTGCCCGATACTGCCGGCGCAGGTCTCCAATTTCCATCGTTCAGGCACACTTACCAGGGTGTTTCGGGCAGTGTGGGGCTCACCTATAACCTCAGCGACCGCCTCCTGCTCAAGGCCAACATCGCCCGCGGCTACCGTGCACCAAACATTACGGAAATAGGTTCAAACGGCCTTGATCCCGGTGCCCATATTGTTTACCTGGGCAATCGCAGCTTTAACCCGGAATTTAGCCTGCAGCAGGATATTGGCTTTATTGCCTATCTGCCCGATATGGATATTGTGGCCGAAATTTTTAACAACAACATCAACAACTATATATACCAGGCCCGGGTTAACGATGCCGAGGGCAACCCGGTGGTGATAGTACCGGGCAACAGCACCTACCAGTATCAGCAATCAAAGGCACGCCTTTATGGTGCCGAACTTACCCTCAACCTGCACCCGCGAAGCATAAAATGGCTGGCTTTGGATAACAGCGTGGCCTGGGTAACCGGCATCAATAAAAACCCGCAGTTGATTGCACAGTACGGTAATGATGCCAAATACCTGCCCTTTATACCGCCGCTGCATATCCGGTCGGCCTTAAAAGTTAGCTTGCCGGGTAATTATGGGGTATTTACCAAACTCAACACCCGTTTGGAAGCCGATAGCTACGCCGACCAGAACCATTTTTATGCGCTGGACAATACCGAAACTTTTACTAAAGGTTATACCCTGTTCAACGCCGGCTTGGGCTTCACCATTAAACCAGCCAGGGCGAAGACCGCTTTCTACGAGTTTTTTGTACAGGCCGATAATTTATTTGATACCGCTTACCAGGCCAATTTAAACCGGCTTAAATATTTTGAATACTTTAAATCATCGCCCAGCGGGCACACAGGTATCTATAATATGGGCCGTAATTTGAGCTTTAAGGTGATTGTTCATTTTTGATTGGGGTAAATATGCTTGTTATTTCGAGGAGGGACGACGAGAAATTCTATACATTAAGTCTATCCTATGTATAAGATTTCTCCCTGCAGTCGAAATGACAGCGGTCTTATTCCGCACTCCCGCAGTCCGAAGTCAGAAACTTCGGACTGCGTAGTTAAAAAATCCCATAATCCCTAAATCAGTTTAATCGTGGTTCAGACAAATTTCTACACCCTTGCTCCCTACGTTTTTCCTGCATAATATGTTGTGTTTTTAGTTATTAACACATTTAATTTATTAATAATGAGTATTTTATAAATCAATATATGGTGCAGGGGGCTATTAACTGACACATGTGGAAAACTCTGAAATGCAAGGTAATAGTGATACTGATAGTTTTGATTAAAACACCCCTTGTGTTTTTAAACTGTACTTTATCACCTCTTCAAACTATCATGCTATGACTAAAAACACAACCCCAAAAACATCAGCTGCAAAAAGTGGAAAGGGACTTAAAACAACCCGTTATTTCAGTAAAGAAGGCATAAATATATTTGATTTGTTCAGGTACGAGAAGCGATCGTCGGTTATCCGTAACCCATCTGGCGATGCCGTATTTGAAATGAATGATGTAGAAGTGCCGGCAACATGGAGCCAGGTAGCAACCGATATCCTGGCGCAAAAATATTTCCGTAAAGCCGGCGTTCCGCAGCAGGATGGCAGCCGGGATGCAGAAAAAAGTATTAAGCAGGTGGCCCACCGCATGGCCAACTGCTGGCGGAATTGGGGTATGCGTTATGGCTATTTTGCCACCCCAAAAGATGCCGATATATTTTACGACGAAATTGTATACACCATAGTAGGGCAGCTGGCCGCGCCAAACTCGCCGCAGTGGTTCAATACCGGGTTGCATACCTCATACAATATTACCGGCAAGCCGCAGGGGCACTATTTTGTGGACCCCGTTACCGAAGAATTAAGCAAATCAACCTCGGCCTATGAGCGCCCGCAGCCTCATGCCTGTTTCATCCTTTCGGTTGATGACGACCTGGTGAACGAGGGCGGCATCATGGACCTTTGGGTGCGGGAGGCCCGCATCTTTAAATACGGATCGGGTGTGGGTACCAATTTTTCCAAAATACGGGGCGAAACAGAGAAACTGGCAGGCGGCGGCTATTCGTCGGGCCTCATGTCGTTCCTGAAAATTGGCGATAGGGCAGCCGGGGCCATTAAATCTGGCGGTACTACCCGCCGGGCGGCCAAAATGGTTTGCCTTGATCTTGATCACCCCGAAATTGAGGGTTTTGTGAACTGGAAGGTTGAGGAAGAAAAAAAGGTGGCCGCGCTTATCGCCGCGGGATATTCGTCAGATTATGAGGGCGAAGCCTACCGTACGGTATCTGGTCAAAACTCCAACAACTCAGTGCGTATTCCCAACAGCTTTTTCCATGCCCTTAAAGGTGGTTCGCCCTGGGATTTAACCAGCCGTATCACCGGTAAAACCACAAAAACCATCCCCTCACAAAAACTGTGGGATGATATAGCTTTTGCGGCCTGGGCTTGTGCCGATCCGGGTGTACAGTTTGATACTACTATTAATGAGTGGCATACCTGCCCCGAGGGTGGCCGTATCAATGCCTCCAACCCATGTTCGGAGTATATGTTCCTGGATAATACAGCTTGTAACCTGGCATCGGTTAATCTGGCGCATTTCTTTGATCCGCAAACCCGCGTGTTTGATGTAAAGGGCTTTGAGCATACCTGCCGCATGTGGACTATTGTTCTGGAAATATCCGTACTCATGGCGCAGTTCCCATCCAAAGAAGTTGCTCAATTATCATACGATTACCGCACCCTTGGTTTAGGCTATGCCAATTTGGGTTCGGCATTAATGGTGAATGGTATCCCTTATGATAGCGATAAGGCCCGTGCCATTGGCGGTGCTATCACAGCCATCATGACCGGTACGGCCTATGCCACATCGGCCGAGATGGCCCGCGAGCTGGGTACCTTCCGCAAGTACAATGATAACAAGCAGCACATGTTGCGTGTAATGCGCAACCACCGTTATGCTGCCTATAACTCCACCGAAAACTTTGAAAATTTAGAGATAGCTCCCCCGGGTATCAACCCGCAGCACTGCCCGGATTATTTGCTTTCTGCCGCCTGCAATGCCTGGGATAAGGCTGTTGAAATGGGCGAGAAATACGGCTATCGCAATGCGCAAACTACCGTTATTGCCCCAACCGGCACCATTGGTTTGGTGATGGATTGCGATACTACCGGTATTGAGCCTGATTTTGCCTTGGTGAAATTTAAAAAACTATCAGGCGGTGGCTACTTCAAAATCATTAACCAGGCCGTTCCCGAAGCACTGCGCAACCTGGGTTACCGCGAGCATGAGGTTACTGCCATTGTAAATTACGCCAAAGGTGCTGCCAGTTTGAAAGGTGCGCCGCATATTAATACGGATAGCTTAAAGGCCAAAGGTTTTACTGATGATGAACTGGAAAAACTGGATAAAGGACTGGTATCAGCCTTTGAGATCAGCTTTGCGTTCAATATATGGTCGTTAGGTGAGGAGTGTTTGAAACGCCTGGGAATTACGCCTGAACAATATAATGCGCCTGATTTTAACGTACTGCGTGCATTAGGTTTCAGCAAAAAACAAATTGCTGAGGCCAACGAGTACATCTGCGGAACCATGACCATTGAGGGTGCACCTTATTTAAAGGAAGCGCACTACCCTATATTTGATTGCGCCAATAAATGCGGTGCCAAAGGCGAGCGTTATATACATGCTCATGGCCACATTAAAATGATGAGCGCCGCGCAGCCTTTCCTTTCCGGGGCTATATCAAAAACTATTAACCTGCCTAATGAGGCCACCGTTGATGAAATTAAAGATTGCTACGAGCTGTCATGGGCGTTGGGCTTAAAGGCCAACGCGCTTTACCGTGATGGCTGTAAGCTAAGTCAGCCGCTATCAACCAAATCAGACGCGAAGGAAGAAGCCGACGAAAAGCTGGATACCGTAGAAGAAGTACTGGGCGAGGCTGCCAACGTAAGGCTGAGCGACCTCACCCCCGAACAGGTGCTGGAAGCCGCTATGGCCATTATGGAAAAATCGAAAGATACCCACTTCATGCGCCAGCTATCGCGCGTGGTTCAAAAAAAGAGCCTGCCATTTAAGCGCCGTGGCTTTACCCAAAAAGCCAGTATCGACGGGCAAACCGTTTTTGTACGCACCGGCGAATATGAGGATGGTACCCTGGGCGAAATATTTGTGGATATGCACAAGGAGGGCGCAACCTTCCGCTCGCTCATGAACTGCTTTGCCATAGCCGTTTCGGTTGGCTTGCAATATGGCGTTCCTCTGGAAGAGTATGTGGAGAAATTCACCTTTACCCGCTTTGAACCTGCCGGTATGGTAGCCGGGCATGCCAATATCAAAAGCGCCACCAGTATTATTGATTACATATTCCGGATGCTGGGCTACGAATACCAGAACCGTACCGACCTGGTGCACATTATCACCGACAAAAACGGTGTACTGGGGAACCCCCAAATGGGCGACGAAGATTTTAATACCGACGAAAGCAACGTGTACGCGCCCGTCAACAAGCCTGCCGAAACAGATAGCTATGGTACCGGCAAACGTCAGGGTTTATCGTTTGATGTGAGTATGGGCGTACAAAGCGATGCCCCAAGCTGTAACGTATGCGGCCACACCACGGTACGTTCGGGCACCTGCTACAAATGCCTTAACTGTGGCAACTCTATGGGCTGCTCCTGATCTGCAAGTTTTTGTTCAGTTATAAATAGTTTAATGTGTAAGCTCCGCTGCAAAGCGGGGCTTTTTTTGTGGGGGACCTCACCCAACCCTCTCCAAGGGAGAGGGCTTTAAAAAGCCTGCTTAATCTCCATTAAACTTAAAGCCAGGCCTGTGCGATTCCCCTCTCGAGAGGGGTGGAGGGGTGTGTCTTTTATGCGGGAATAACACACACCTGCAGCCGCACTCTCCAGCGCACCCCTCTCAAGAGGGGAGAAAAATAATATAGGTGGGTGTGTCAGGCTGACCCGCTCTTAAGTAAAAAGCCAGGCCCGTGCGATTCCCCTCTCGAGAGGGGCGGAGGGGTGTGTTTTTTACGCGGGAATAACACACCCCTGCCACCGCACTCTCCACCGTCCCCCTTCTCAAGAGGGGAGGAAAAAAGTGGCTGTAGAACAATGATTCGTGAAAGCATCCCATATTGGTGATTACGGTGTAGTGAGTAACCGCGGATTTGTCTGAACCACGATTTATGAGATTTTGGGATTGCCGGGATTATATAAACTTAAGTAAAATCCTTTAATCCGATAAATCTGTTCAATCCTGGTTCAGACAAAATTATGCCAATGCGTTAAAAAACGTTAAACCAATTTTATAAACCACACCCGCAACCTATGTTTGTAATGATCTGAAAGTCAATTCAAACCTATGCGTTACCTGTTGCTCCTGCTTTTTATCGGTACAAGCCTGAATATCATGGCGCAAACCATCAGCGGCATAGTTACTGATGGCCGAACCGGGCAGCGGATCAGCGGGGCGTGGATCACTTCGGCAAAGGCGGCTACCATCAGCGGTTTGCAGGGCGAATTCACGATTAAGGCCTATAATACAAGAGATACTATCCGGGTTCAGATGCAGGGCTACAAACCCTATGTGCTGCCTGTTGATGCATCGGTAAGCAAAAACTTAATAATAACACTGCAGGAAACCGTTATTGAGCTGAACGAGGTGCATGTAACCGGCAAGCGCGACAGGGTAAAAGACTCCCTGAACAACCGCAAAATGTTTGCGAAGGAGTTTAACGCGTCGGCACCCAAATTTAAGGACATTGTAGTGGTGGCTGCGAGCCCGGGCCCCATTCCTGTAGCCGGGGTTACCATTGTGCCTTCGCAACTAATCAGGGCTATAGCCTATAAGCACACCCGGGAGTATAAGTTTAAAAAAATACTGATCAGGGATGAACAGAACCGCTATATCGATAGTCGTTTCGGCGATGACCTTGTAACTGAGCTTACCGGGCTAAAAGAGGATTCGCTCCTGAATTTTATGGACAGGTATCGCCCCGGCATAAATGCGCTCAAAAAAATGACCGATTATGACATCAGGCTTTATATCAAAGCCAGTAGTCAGAAATTCAGGAACGATACACCCACTAAAACCAAATAAGGAAAAACAGAGCGAATTTTCGTATCTTTATGTGGCTAACAGCCCGGCTCTTTTTTGCGAGAAAGCCGGGCTGTTTTGTTAAGCTTTAAAACAGTGGAGATTGGGTGTATTTTTAAAAATATACTCAATATCAGTTGGTTATAACTTTTTAAAGCAAAAAAAGCACGTCAAAACGAGTTAAAACCAGCAATTTTTGGTCGATTTTAGAGTTTTTAGCCAAATTATGGTCGTTTTTTCAATAATTATGAAACCGTTTTTTGATAAAATAAAATTTTAAGAAGTTGGTATTTAAAAGAGATCGGTAAAAAATGTTGATGAAATTTATTTTCACAATTGATATTCATTCAACAATTAAACCCGTTGCTTTGCTGTTGTAATTTTTAAGTCCGATGGAAAACATATTGCATATTTTAAATGGTGATGCCGCCCTGGACGGCTTTAACCAAACCGGTTTAGACGGGGATGTAATGATATGGCGCGAGGTGCTTTCTGAAGGCCCGCTACAGGAAAATATGCTGTCGGGCAGTTTCTGGAACGCCCGCAAAAAATGGATAACCGAAACCTTTAAGGAGGATGCTGACAGCTATCAGCATAAGGTAATAGATGAGCTGGGAAAGCTGAACAGTACCTATACCGAAATAAACCTTTGGTTTGAGTTTGATCTGCATTGCCAGGTGAACCTGCTGGGTGTACTGCAGATGCTGAGCCACAAAACTGATATGTCGGCACCGGCCATTTACCTCATTTGCCTGGCCGATTGCGTACAGTTTGCAAATGCCAAGGGCCTGGGCGAACTCAACGGCGAACAGTTTGAGGAACTATACGATGCCCGCGAACGCCTGAATGAATGGGA
This sequence comes from Mucilaginibacter aquaedulcis, assembly GCF_030409325.1. Lineage (GTDB taxonomy): Bacteria > Bacteroidota > Bacteroidia > Sphingobacteriales > Sphingobacteriaceae > Mucilaginibacter > Mucilaginibacter aquaedulcis. The sequence goes on along the minus strand of NZ_JAUFPR010000004.1, from coordinate 289,566 downwards.
GTTTGAACTGGCAGACGAGGCCTGGAAACTATACATCAACGGCGATGCCGCCGAACTGCAAAAATGGATAGATGATAACTCTTTCTGGGGTGGGGTACCTTTACTTAAACCAGCTTTGCAGGCTCACCTGAAACGTCTGCAAACCAATGAGGCCGGCTTAAACTATGTAGAGCAAAAGTTGCTTGATATCTATAACAGCGGCATCAAAACCCGCCCGGCAATATTCGCAGCGTTCTGGGAAACAGAATCCATATTTGGTATGGGCGATTCGGAGGTGGATATTTATCTGGATAAGCTGCAACAAAAGAAACTTATTGAAATATAACTTATGACCAATATCTATATCATAAGCGGTGCCGGAAGCGGCATAGGCAAAGCCATTACTCAGAAACTGGCCCAGGATGGTAATACCTGTATTTTACTGGGGCGTACCAAGGCAAAATTGAAAGAAACCCTGGCGGGTTTACCAGGGAGTGGACATAGCCTGTTGGTTGCCGATATAAAAGATAAGGAGAGCCTTGCCAATGCATATCAGCAATTGGGTGATACTGCCCTGAACGGATTGATAGCCAACTCTGGCATTGGCGGTGAAAACTATTGGGGCAATGAAGATCGCTGGGACGATATTATTGGGACTAACCTTACAGGTACTTATAATTTTGTTAATACCTTTTTGGCCGCGCTGCAAAGATCATCGGGAGAAAAACATATCCTGATCACTTCATCGGTATTGGCACGTTTAGGGGTTGCCAACTATTCGGCCTATTGTGCATCTAAAGCTGGTTTACTGGGTTTAATGCGTTCGTGGGCGGTACAGTTTGCTCCGGAAAATATACTGGTAAATGCCATTTGCCCCGGTTGGGTTGATACGGAAATGTCGCAGGATGGATTGCAGGGTATTGCCGATGGCATAGGCATCAGCAAGCAAGAATTTTACGAAATAGCCATGCAAAGCGTTCCGCTCAGGCGCATGAGCCAACCCGAAGAAATAGCCGGGCTGGTGGCCTACCTGCTAAGCCAACGATCAATAACAGGGCAAACCATTGATATTAACTGCGGTTCGGTAATGAACAGCTAACCAAAGTTCATCAGCGTACCGTGACCGCAATGGTTGGGGAGCGGTCGCTTTCATTTTTAAGCCTGTCTATCGCGGTTATTACATATAAGTAGGTTTTGCCTTTCTGAACGGTAGTATCCTCAAAACCAAGGTTAGTGTTGTACTGGATACGCAGAATGTTTTTAGGATCGTCGATATTGATCTTATCGCCATCGTCAAAACGGTATATCACATAACCGTATACAGCCTGCTCATCCTTAGCCAATGTAGGTGCTACCCATTTTAACTGCACATGGCTCTGTACCGATTTGGCAGTCAGCTCACGCGGAACGTTTGGCGCGATAGAATCAAGCCAAAGCATAACCGGAGGCAGGGCCGGGTAACGGTAATAATTTTGGCGCAACGAATCGGTAAAACCAAGCGGATTGTTGGTAAGCGAGTTGGAGCTGAAATAAACACTGCCCTGCACCCTTGGGTTGTCGCGTATCATGGTAACCTGGTTAGGCAGTTGTGTTGGGTTTTTAAAGGCCAGCGTTTTGCGCTCATTTATGCGGTATGCAGCCTGCCCAATGTATAAGTGTCTGCCATAGGTGTTGTCGCTCCACCAATCAAGCAGTTTTTCAAAATCTGCACTGCGGTTACCTATCGGCCAGTAAAGCTGCGGGTTAATATAATCAACCCAGCCTTGTTTGATCCACATGCGCGAGTCGGCATAGTTTTCATAGTATGACGAGCCTCCGCTGGTTTCAGAGCCCTCATCATTCTGTGCCTTATTGGCCCAGATACCGAAAGGGCTCACCCCAAACTTAATATCCGGGTTGTGGGCATGAACGCTGTCGCCAATCATTTTTATCAGCAGGTCAACGTTATGGCGGCGCCAGTCTTTGATATTATCATAGCCTTCGCCGTATTGCTTAAAGGTTTCTTCGTCGTTTATTTTTTGGCCGGCAATAGGGTATGGATAAAAATAATCATCCATATGTACACCGTCTATATCGTAGTTATCAACCACATCCAGTATCACCTGCACAATATAATCGCGCACTTCGGGCAAGCCGGGGTTAAAGGTTTTGATACCGCCATAGGTGAAAAACCATTCGGGTTTTATTTTGGTGATGTGTTGCGGACTAAGCGCCGCGAAGTTACCGTCAAAGGTGGCACGATAGGGGTTAAACCACGCATGAAGCTCCATTCCGCGTTTATGAGCCTCGTTTATGGCAAACTCCAGCGGGTCATAAGCGGGGGTTGGGGCCTGCCCCTGTTTGCCGGTTAAATATTTTGACCATGGTTCGCGGCTTTTGGTATAGAATGCATCCGCAGCGGGCCTAACCTGCAGCATTACGGCATTAATGCCGGTTTCCTGGTGCGAGTTCAATATATCCAGCAATTCCTGTTTCTGCTTGTCTGAAGTAAACCTGGTGCTGGTTGGCCAGTCGATGTTTACCACTGTTGCTATCCATACGCCCCTGAACTCACGTTTTGGCTGCGTTTTAACAATAACAGGCTCGGCAGATGGTTCTGCAGGCTGTGCGTTAACGGTTACAATTGTAAACAGGGGTATGATCAGGAATATGAAACGGCGGAATATATGCATCAATAAGAATTAATTTAAAAGCTGCAAAGATATAAACTCATAACGTAGCAGTTTTACATGAAGTATAAAATTTGGAGGTTTATTATGATTTAAGCATATTGCGCTTACTTTTAACCGTTGTAAAGCTTAAATTAGTATCAATAATTCTATTTTAAATCATATTTTTAGTGTTTCAACGTTTAAAACCGTTGAACAGTAAATGCCGAAGCTTGTAAAATACAGGTAAAAAGTAACGTCAATTTAATATTGATACAATTGTAAATTAAACCAGATAGTTAAATAGCTGCAAATTTTTAAAACAGCTTTGCTTTTTAACTGTATTTAAACATTAAACATTAAATTGCTATGGAAAATCAATCCGGTCAACCATCTAAGAAAAACTCAAACGTCATTTATTTCCTCATTGTGGTGGTATTGGCTCTATTGGGCACTGATGTGTATTTGTATTTGCAGAAAAACAAATCTGATACTAAGATAGTGTATCAGCATGATGAACAAACACGGCTGCAAACCGAGCTTGATAGCCTGGAATCGCAAATTGAGCAGGTAAATGCCGGTAAGGCAAAATTATCTGCAGCAATGCAAGCCAAGAATGATTCACTAACAGCAAAGATCAAAGTATTAAGAACCCAGCTGGCTAAAGGCAAACTGACTAAAGCCGAACTTTCTAAAGCTCAGGAAGATTTGAAACAGCTAAGGTATTTTGTTACCAAATACACGGCTGATATTGAAGAGCTTAAAAAACAAAATCAATCGCTCACTACGGAAAGGGATACTTTAAAAACTAACCTCGCCACGGTGGCTAAAAAGGCCGATACGCTCACCAAGCAAAATCAGGATCTGGATGCCAAGGTTAAGGTGGCACAGGCAATTAAGCTGGCCAATGCAAATGTAGTGGCCTATAAAATAAGAGGCAGCGGTAAAGAAGTTGATGTTACCCGCGCTAATCCGGCTAAAAAAATAAAGATCAACTTTACAGTAGCCAGCAACACATTGGCTGTAAAAGGCCTGCATGATATTTATGTACGTATCATTGACCCAACAGGTAACCTGATCACCCCTGCCGATGGCGGAACTTTCAATGCTGATGGTCAGGACCTGCAGTATACCTATAAAACATCTATCGACTTTAAAGATGATGGTGTACAGTATACCATTGACTGGGTTCACCCTAACCCACCATTCCAAAAAGGTACTTATACCGTATTGCTTTACGCAGATGGAAGCACTATGGGAAAAACAGGGTTCTCACTTAAATAAGCTAAACTAACAAAATATAAAAGCCCGTTCCGGATATCTGGAACGGGCTTTTCATTTTATTCAGGTTACGAGGTTTATAGGTTGAAAAAATTGTACTCGAGCCTGATGAGGTACATGTTTTTGCTATTGCGCAGCATATCATTATAGATGGGAGTGCGGTACGATAGATCGAGCCGGCAAACGCTGTTAAATATAAACTGAATAGCAGGGGCAGCATCCAAATAGCTTTGATTATGGCCCGGGTTGGTTTTACCCAGCAATTCAACGTACAGGTTTACATTTGTTTGCTGATAATCGCGGTAATTTTTTGGAAATAATAAGTACCCGGCAGAAAGGGTATAGGCAGCCGCATTGCGGGCTTGTGAAACAGGCAAATTATAACCTCCGCGGTTATCAAAGGCATGTAAATAGCTGGCCGAGCCAGAGATGGCCAGTTTATGCAAAAGCTGGGTAAACACCACGCCGCTTTGAATGCCAGAATTATCACCTTCCAATGTTATTTCCTGGTTAGGCAAAGGGTTATTGATGCTGGATGCCTTTGCAAAGAACGCTCCGCGAAAATGCTTCTGAACGGTATCTATTGATAAAAAACGGTATTTGGCATATACACTGCCTCCTTCAAAATGCTGACCATTGCTGTAATAATTCGAGGTATACAGCGAGCCGTGTACCATCACCTTCCTGCTTAAGCCATACATGGCCTCAAAGGTGCTGCGGTTTCTATAATCTGGCTTAAAAAGGCCCTGATTCTCCACACGTAATCCTAAGGAACCGGTAGCCATATTGCTGGCAGGTTCGGTATTTACGTACAGCTCCTGCGAAAATGCTGGGCATGACGTTGCCATAAGGCAAAAAGCCAATAATATCTTCTTCATGATGATAGTTGCTGAGGAAGATTATATAGCTAAATGATAAAGACGGCCGCTTGCTGGCTGGGCAGTATCAGTAACCTGGCTCAGGTATTTTTTAGATACTGATTTTGGAGCAAAGCCATTATCAACAACAGTGAGGCTAACATCGCCGCTGAAAGTTTTATCGCCGGCATTAAGCAATCTGTAAGTATCGCCTCCATAGCTGAAATTGTTATTGGCAATTTTGGTGTTATTGAAGTTAAAAGTGGCTTTTAAACTGTTTACCGAGAAGCCTGATCCCTGAACTTTTTTACTTATCTGTTCAAAATTTACCGGTACATCGCTCTTAAAAGTAATGAGGTATAAATTATGCATCAGGTCGGTTTTTATATCACCTACAAAGGGGAGGGAGCGCAAGGCTTTTTCTGTTGATTTGGCACACAAAGCGCAGGTAAGGCCGCTTACCTGCAGTTCGGCTTTGGTAAACTGGGCTTTAGCAGCAGTAATAGTAAACAAGAATAGTACAATAAATATTTTGATGGTTTTCATTTGATCTTGATTAATTGTTGAAAATAAACTTACGGTAATTTACCGGGCATTATACTGGCAATTAATGCTTATCAAATACGAAAAATGCAGTTTTTAATAATGGTAACAATGTTGAGCAAAGGCCTGTCAGGTGGTCCTCGTTCTAAAGATGCATCGACAGATGCTTGCCTTGAGGGAGCATAAACACCGTTATAAGAGAGGCGTGGAAGATCAAGGCCAAAAAGCTTTGAAATGATAGAGAAAGGTTCGGCCTGATGTGCATCCTTAACTTTGATCTGCAGTTGTTTGTCTTTACAGCATTTCATTTTGCCACAATCAGACTCCATTTTGCAGTTAGCAGCAGCAGGCGAATCAATTTTAACGGATGCTAATAAGGTACCGCAATAATGTAAATTAAGAGCAAACCCTAATACCGTAACGGTATATAGCAAGGTTAATAATAAAGCTCCTGATTTTTTCATTAAAGCAAAAATAGTGCATTAACTTGTTGATTACAAATTGTTTTGTTAAAAAATAATGTTAACGAAAGTTAAAAAAATGCATAAAAAAACCCGGCCCTCGCGGCCAGGTTTTTTTTCTTAACTTGATCTTATTATATGTATTTATTACTGGGCCGATTGTTTGGCCTGTTGTTTCATTTGGTCATTAGCAACAATTACAATTTCAACCCTGCGGTTTTGAGCACGGCCAGCAGCTGTTGTGTTGTCAGCAATTGGCTCGCTTTCACCTTTACCGCTGGTTGTTAAGCGCGATCCGCTTACATTATCAGCAACTATATATGATTTTACAGATTCGGCCCTGCGTACAGACAGGTCCTGGTTGTGTGAATCTGAACCTGTATCATCTGTATGGCCAACAATTAAAATATTGGTGTTTTGGTTGTTTTGCAATGATTTGGCCAGGTTTTGCAGATTTGCCTGTGCAGCTGGTTTCAGATCGGCTTTGTCAGTATCAAATAATATACCTGAATCAAACTTCACCAAGATACCCTCGCCCTCACGTGTTACAGTAGCTCCTGGAACTGTTTGTTTAATTTCGGCAGCCTGCCTGTCCATATTACGACCAATAAACGCACCGGCTGTACCACCAACGGCACCGCCAATTATAGCACCCAAAGCAGTATTGCCGGCAGCTTTACCAATAAAAGCACCAACGGTACCACCGGCACCGGCGCCAATTGCAGCACCTTTTTGAGTTTTTGTTAACGAATTACAGCCCGAACCCAGGATACCTGCAGTGGCTAAAGCCAGGCTCAGCGTAGCTATCTTAATTTTAAGAGTTTTCATATATGAAATTATGATATAGTTTAGTTAGCGATTGCAAACAAAATGCCAAACGCGGTGAAAAATGAGTATTGTTTACTAAAGCCCTTAAATGGTTACTACAGCTATATTTTTTTAATATTTAGGAAAGTAATTTTCAAACAAGCAGAACTTGTTTTGGCAGGGCATTACAAAATGGCTTAATTTTAGTACAAGAATGTAAAATTGTCGCTACAAATGGCAGGTGTAGATGGCTTAGGTAACCATAACCAAAGTAGCCGGGAAGATGAGTTTGAAGGTGCTGCCTTTGTCTTTTTCTGAAATTACTTCTACCTCAATATCATGAAAGGCCGCTATTGATTTAACAATGGGCAGACCCAGACCAAAGCTATCCTGCTGCAATGATTGCCTGAATTTTTTGAAGCGGTTAAATATAAATGGAAGTGCTTCGGCAGGTATGCCTATGCCATTGTCGGTTATGCTTATGATAAAGTTATTATGGCCTGCTGTAGCAGTTATTTTAATATAGCCACCCTCATTATTGTATTTTATGGCGTTGTTTATCAGGTTAAAAAACAGGTTAAAAAGCAGAAATTTATTGATGTTGATGAATTGCCAATTTTGAGGCACATCCATTTCATAGCTGATATCTTTTTCCTGTAGGCGTATAGAAATTTCATCGTAAACATCCTGTAATACGTCGGTTACCGAAACTTTGTCTTCCTTTAAAAATTGCTCATTTTCAATTTGCGATATCAGCAGCAGCGTTTTGGTGATACTTTTTAAGCGATTGAGGATCTTTTGCATCTCAATTAGCCTAACCTTAAGTTCGTCGTTAATATCTTCCTCTTCAAACATGTTCTCGATTTTTGATTGAAGAATGGATATAGGCGTCATCAACTCATGCGACGCATTTGAAATGAACTCACGCTCTTTTTGAAACTTATCGGCAATGGTTTCCACCATTTTATGTATACTGATGTCCAGGTATTCAAAATCGGTAGTGGTGGTGCGCACTTTACGATACGAATTGAAATTCGGAAATTTTTGGCCTACCAGCTTTGTTTTGATAATCAACCGCAGGGGTTTAAGTACATAGTTGGAATAAAACTGATCGGCCAGGATGGTCAGCAGGATCATACCGAGTAGTACCTGGAAAGCAATATTTTGAAGCGGCACACTGGTTTCATCAAGCGTATCCACGCTTTTGCCAATCTCCAGTAGATAGTTTTTATTTTTAACCTTAAATGTGTGGCTTAATATGCGGTATTCGAGGGTATCGCCCTCGCTAAACGAGCGTTTACCGCGTTTAATGGTATCTGAAAAGTAATCCGGATCAACATCTTCCAAACTAATGTACTCTTCTTTCAGAGGTAAGTAACTACCGTAGCCTTCACCGTTTTCGATATAGGTTTCAATACCCCGGCTTTTTACAATTTGCAGCAGCTTGTTTTTTTGTTTGATAAGCTTGCTGTCAACATAATTGCTGCTGATATTTCTGATCAATACAGGTACCAGCAATACAAATAGTACTACAATTACCAGTTTTGATATGGCATTAAAAAGCGTAAGTTTTGTTCTGAGTCTCAATGCTTAAGCGTTGATCTTTATTTTATAGCCAAGGCCCCTTACGGTTTCGAGCCATTCGGGCGGGGCAAAGGCATTTAGTTTTTTCCGAATATTTTTAATGTGCGCGTCAATATAGTTGGAGTCGTAATCATTATTTACTACGTTGCCCCAAATATGTTCGCTCAATTGCATGCGTGTTAATGTTCTGTTCTTGTGTAAAATTAAATACGCTATCAGGTCAAATTCTTTTTTGGTGATGGTACTTACAACGTCGTTATAGTAGGAAATAGTACGGTTAGTGAGATCGATTAGAAAACCATCCAGCTCAACAATATTGTTTTTTACCCCAAACTTGCGGCGTATGATGGCCTGCATACGGCTTTGCAGCTCAAGTAAGGAGAACGGTTTGGGGAGGTAATCATCGGCGCCAAGATCAAGGCCTTTAATGCGGTCGTTAATTTCTGTACGGGCCGTTAGTATGATACAGGCTGCATCCGAATCTAATTTTTTAGCTTCCCTTAGCAAATCAAGCCCGTCATAATCAGGCAGACCAAGATCTATCAAAATAAAATCGTACAGGTTAACAGCTATTTTTTCGGAGGCCGATTCACCGTCAAAGCATACATCGCATATATAATTATAATTGGTAAGGAATATTTCAAGTTCCTGTGCAAGTGCTTTTTCGTCTTCAATGATCAACACATTCATACGCTGTTAATAAAAAAGGTAGTAAAATGTAAAGTTAAAGAACGATTCGCGCCGGTTTTCCAAGGTGCCTTCCACGTTAACCGGGATAGAATACCGCCAGGAGGCTTCCAATGTATAATGCGGCCTGTTATAGGCTACCGGAATCTTGAAACTATAGTTTAGCATATTAAATCTACGGTTTCTGCGGGCTGCCTCCAGATCGAGGTGGTCAATTACGCTTGGTGGTAATACATACTGGTAGTGATGATCTTTTTCATATCGCTGCACAAAGTTCTGGGTGCCTAATATCATATTGAACGATGGGGTAAAGGACAGGTAATCCTTATCGTCAAAAATGCTCCAGTTGGTTTCAAAGTATTTGGAGTTGCTGATGGTAGTAAAAAAATCGTTTGATTTTCCGAACAGGTAATCGAGCACTACGCTTGTTTTAACAAGGCCCCAATCGTAAGCATTTTTTAAGTTAATATCATTTGATGATGCCGATTTAATAACATTGGCATCTCTGTTGAAAATAAACCTTGTATAGCTGGCCGCGCCCGAAAATGATTTTGACAGTTTGTAAAAATATCCGCCGCCCAAATCAACCTCATCAACCGGGGCATAGCCTAACACCTTTAATACCGAGCCATAAACAAACACACCCGATTTTGAATTATATATGGCATCGCCGGTAAGAAAAGGATACTTTATTGGCCCGGTACGGCCAAAAAACAATGCATCGCTGCCGTAACTTACCCCAACAGAAACCGATCTTTTCCTGATCACCGTATCGGTATCGGCGGGTAGTTTTTTGCCGGTATCGGCAAAAAAGCTCCTGTTTATACCTGCAGCGCACAGTGTATTACTAACGGTAATAAAAAAAAGTAAGCAAAGGTACCTCATCAATAATTAGTAAATTGTTTATCAACCTGTTTAATTGCCATTTCTTCTGGGTATTTCCGGTGGACGTTCCAAGCCTTCGGGCCGGCGTTGTCTTTTGGGTTTTGGTTTGGGTATAACCGGTACCCCTGCATCATCAACCTTTTCGGGCTTTGTTTGTCGTTTAGCCTTTGCTACTTCTTTAATTTTATTCTTTTCATCCTGTTTTTTTGAAACGGTATCAGCCAGTGTCGTATTATTTGTATACGGCAATATGCTGCTGCTTTTGTGGTAAACAGATTCCGATGCGCCGTTTTTAACGCCGGCTAATAATAAACTTGGTGCAAATATTAATAATAGAACAATATACGCAAACCACTTTATCATTGAGGGGAAGAAAAGCTTAAAATTATTTTCAAATAATGGTCAATTTAAACGGGGTAGGGATACCGTTTATAAAAGTATCATTTACCTTGGTATTCTGAGAATAAAATACCAAAGTAAATGAATGCAGAATTTGCGGATTTGTGAGTATAGTTATATAACAGGCCCGAATCAGATATTAACATCTTTTGACGTATAAATACGGTTATGATCGTCAATAATGATACAAGCAATCTGGTTTAGTTGATTTATTAAGTATAAACCCGCGTTAACACCTATATTAATTATAGGGGAGGCCATTGCATCTGATAATTCGGCAGTTGGGCTAACAATGCTCACGCTTGTTATCTCGCTCACCGGAAATCCTTTCTTCGCGGTTACCGCGTTTACGAATTTTTTATCATTGATGCTGGTATATTTTTCGGCATTTACCGATGTGGCAAAAGCCATATTGCTAATATTCAGGTTAGCAAACGGTTCATCTCTTTTTGTAGGATCGGCAGCCACAACTGTCCATGGTTTCATGTTAGGCTGGTTACCCCAGGTAAGCAGATCGCCACCTGCATTGATAACGCCGCTGCTAACACCATTCATTTGCAGCACATATTTAGCCCTATCGGCAGCATAGCCCCTGCTATTGGCACCAAAACCAATGCGCATTCCTTTTTCTTTTAAAAATATGGTCTGTTTTGCAGCATCGGTCACTACGCTTTTATAGTTGGTGAGCATTATCGGCGAAGGCGCGATTTTAACATCGGCATTGGTAGCAATTGCAGCATCATCGCCTGTGTAGCCGGTGCCTGCAAAATAAGTAATATCAAAGGCACCATGGGTTAGCTCTGATATTTGCAAAGCGCGGTCAATAAGCCTGAAAACTTCAGAACTAACTTTTACCGGCTCAATACCTGCATTGCGGTTTATGCGGTTAATGTTACTATCTTCGCTAAATGTAGATAACAGCCTGTCAACACGGTTGATCTCATTAATGGCAATATCAATCTGTTCATCTGCCAGTAAGGGGTCGTTCCCAACTACACTAATTTCAAATTTATCACCCATTAAGCGTACGCTACGCCCGAAAGTGGTTAAATTATTGGTTAAAGTTTTTATAGCCAGCATAAGAAGAATTTAATTATTGTCAAAAAAAATAACAGTAATGTAATGTATCAATGCCTTTACGAAAAAACGAGCAAAAGCGCTACAGCATTACCCTACAAAAACTAAAGTACTGGGCTTACATGAAAATAAGATGAAAATGGGATTGTAATTACCGTAATGCCTGTTGATTTAGCATTTTTTAACAATTGGATTACAGTTGATTACGGATTAAGATAGTGGCTTTAAACTTGTTTTAAATGAAAAATGCCGAAACAAGTCCGGCATCTTCCTGTAAAAGGCTTTTATATTTTTAAACTACGGTTCCTTCTTTTAGTTTTTCAGCGTTCTCTGCAAATTGTAACGATTCCATTATTTCCTGTAAATCGCCGTTCAACACGCCTGGAAGATTGTAAATAGTAAGGCCAATGCGGTGCTCGGTTAAGCGGCCCTGAGGGTAATTATAAGTACGTACCTTGGCCGATCTGTCACCGGTTGATACCATGGTTTTACGTTTTTTAGAGGTTTCTTCGAGGTGTTTTTGTAACTCCATTTCATAAACCCTTGAGCGTAATACCTGCAATGCCTTATCGTAGTTCTTTAACTGTGATTTCTGATCCTGGCACTGCGCCACAATACCAGTAGGAATGTGGGTTAACCTAACAGCAGAATAGGTAGTATTTACCGACTGACCGCCTGGCCCAGAGGCACAGAAAAGGTCTTTACGGATATCACTCACCTGCAGGTCGATATCAAATTCATCAACCTCGGGCAATACCACTACCGATGCAGCGGATGTATGTACACGGCCCTGTGTTTCGGTATCAGGTACGCGTTGTACACGGTGTACACCCGATTCATATTTTAAAGTACCATAGGCGTCTTCGGCTATTACGTTGAATACAATTTCCTTGTAACCGCCGCTTGTACCTTCGGTATAATCAACTAATTCGGTTTTCCAGCCGCGTTTTTCGCAATAGCGCATGTACATGCGGTAAAGATCGCCGGCAAATAGGGCAGCTTCGTCGCCGCCGGTACCACCGCGGATCTCAACCATGGCGTTTTTGCTATCTTCCGGATCCTTAGGGATCAGCATCAGGCGAATGGCTTCTTCCATTTCTTCCTGTTTGATCAGCAGATCATCCAGCTCAGATTTTGCCATTTCACGAAATTCTTCGTCTTTTTCGGTAGCCAGAATTTCTTTATTGCTATCGATATTGCTCATGATGTTGCGGTAAATATTATACTCGTCAACAATCTTGGCAAGGTCTTTATATTCTTTATTTAACTGAGCGTAACGTTTCATGTCCTGCATCACTTCAGGATTGCTCAATTCCGCTTCTACAGTTTTCCAGCGTTGAAATATCAGTTCTAATTTCTCTAACATATACTATATTCAATAGCTATTTGCAGTTTATTATAATGATATCCGGTTATGAAAGTGTCTACGTTTCGTTCGGGTTATGCTTTTACTGCAAAAAGCGCACAAAAGTACACATTTTTGGCCATATATTAATTCACCCTATTGTAAGTAATTAGTAGGTAAGTTTGAGGGGCTGTTACCAAAGGTTTAATTTATTTTTCTGATTCAAAGGTTTTTAAGGAGAGTGTTGTACCATCAAACTCGGCATAGGTATTATAGTTTACCCATTCGCCCAGGTTTATATAGCGGCTATTGGGGTTCAGCTGAATATCAAGCGGTAAATGCCGGTGACCGAAAATAAGGAAATCATAAAAGTTTGTTTGCAACTCCTCGCGGCAAAACGTTACCAGCCATTCCTGTTCGCCGGGTTTGGGGTTTTCCTTTTTCTGATTGCTGAGGCGGCTATGGGTCGACCAATAGTTGGCTATCCCTACGCCCAGATTAGGGTGTACGCGCGCAAAAAGCCACTGACAAAAGCCGCTGCGGAAAAAGTTTTTCAATACTTTATAAAACCCATCGCCCGGTCCGAGTCCATCGCCATGATGCAGGAAGAATTTTTTGCCGCCGCGCTCTATCTTCAAGTCATCGCTAATAATGGTTGCGCCAAGCTCCTTTACAAAATAATCAAACATCCACATGTCGTGGTTGCCCTTGAAAAGATAAAGCTTTACTCCCTGATCGGTAAGCTCGGCCAGTTTGCCTAAAAAGCGAATGTAGCCCTTTGGTACTACGGTTTTATATTCAAACCAGAAGTCAAAAACATCACCCATTAAAAACAATTCGGCGGCATCTGTTTTGATGCTATCGAGCCAGCGGACTATCCTGTCTTCGCGTTTGCGACTATCGGCAAAGCCACCGGTACCTAAATGAAAATCAGATGCAAAGTAAAGTTTGTTACGGACTGGCATACCCGGCAAAAATACATTTAAACCATCAAAGGAAAAAACGATAATAGCAGGCAGGTGTTATGTATCAGTAATTAACAATTAATAAATATTAACAGGATATATTTGAATTAACAGGCATATAACAGTTATGCTTTAACACATGAATTAATGAAAAAGATATTACTCCCGGCTTTGATGTTATTTGGTTTTGCCGGTGTGGCAAATGCCCAGCACTCATTTAGCGCCGCCGATTTTAAAAACAACCTGGGTAAAACCGGTACCCTATGCGATACTGTTTACTCTATGAAAACTGTAAGTGATACGCTTACCCTGTTGAATATGGGGGCCGCTTACCCGCGACAAAAATATACCATTGCAGTAAAGGGCAATAAAACCAAGCTTGATTTTACCCACATTAAGGGAAAACAAGTGTGCGTTACCGGAACGTTTTTAATGTTTAAAGACCAACCCGAGGTTGCTGCCGATAAGCCTGAACAGTTTGAAGTGCATTAAAAACAAAAGAGCAGTACCGGTTATCAGTACTGCTCTTTTGTTTTTAATGCGGATGCAACCGCCGTATGTTGTTAATTAAAATTCTTTCACTAAGCCCAGCACAATCTGCCCTTCAGTCATTGGCTGCTTGGTTACCATACGGCCCAGGCCGCTGGTACGGCCGGTGGTAGTAATGTTTGGTCCTTTTGAGTTAATGTAGTTTCCTTTAAGCATCAGGTCCCAGCCGTCGCCCATGTCAAAACGTATGGCCGCGCTGCCTCCGTATGCAAATGCTGTTCCTTTTGAACTTTCCTGGGTAAATACCGCTGTTTGTGCCTTAACACCATCAATAGTAACCGCAACGCTTGGTGTTGCCGTGTTTTTTATAACACCTGCCGATGCACGCAGGTCAAATCTTAAACGGTGGTATAAAAATGTGTATTGAGGGCCCAGTAATACATTATAACTTCTGTAACGTTTATCGGCAGTAACGGTAGATCCATCAGCCTTAAAGTCGTCGGTATAACCTTGTGAAATTATCTGATCATCGTCGATAGTCAAATTGCCCTGGTCTTGTTTAGATACAGTATAGCCTAAAGCCAGGTTCTTGAAAAAGTAAACGGCTCCGTCAATACCCATTACAAAACCATTTTTTGCAAAACCGGCTTTTGGATTGCTGTAATTGGTGCTTTTAAAATCGCTAAGGGCCCTTGACTGGCCACCAAATATACCTATATAGCTTTTAGCCTTTGCCGGTGCATCTCCGTCGGTATCTGCTGTATCCTGGGCTTTTGCATTAAGCACGATCAGCATAAATAAAGATGCTGTAAGAAATGTAAAGGTTTGTTTCATGTTGTAAATTATACTACTAATAAATATAAGTTTGCCCCTTATACCTGTTATTTGGTTTAGCAAACGTGTAAAAAAAAGCATTATTATCAATAATAGCCGGTAGGATATAAAATCTATTATAAATAAATAATTACACCTACGGGTTTGGCCAAATATCCGGAAATTAGTTGTTCCGCAGCTTAGCTAATGCTTGTTTTTTATAATCGGGGGCTAATATAGGGTGCCCGGCTCAATTAAATAGCAGGAACGGGCAAAATTAACAACTTTTAACCTTTATTGGGCCAAAGCTATTGCTGCGGTCATGCTCAAATCATATCTTTAGTTTCCCTGTAATTTAAAAACCAATATGAAAAAAACTACCTGTTTATTTGCATTAGCAGTTTTACTTTATAGTTATACCCAGGCACAACAAATGAGCATAAAAACGCTACCATACCCGCAAACAAAAAAAACAGATACGGTTGATACCTACTTTGGCACCCACGTGCCCGACCCATACCGCTGGCTTGAAAACGACGAAGCCGCCGATACCAAGGCATGGGTAAAGGAAGAAAATAAGGTTACTCAAAACTATCTGGGCCAAATTCCGTACCGTGAGGAAATGCGCAAGCAGTTAGAAACGCTGTGGAACTACGAAAAATACAGCGCCCCGTTTAAGGAAGGCAAATACACTTATTTTTATAAAAATGATGGTCTGCAAAGTCAATCGGTTTTATACCGGCAAGCAGGCGATAATGGTACACCCGAAATATTCCTCGACCCCAATAAGTTCTCGGCCGATGGTACAACCTCGTTGCAAGGAATAGAGTTCACTAAAAACGGCGATTTAGCCGCTTACCAGATATCGGAAGGTGGATCTGACTGGCGCAAGGTCATTGTGATAAAAACAGAAGATAAAAGTGCAGTTGGCGACACGCTTATCGATATTAAATTCAGCGGTTTGGCCTGGAAAAGTACCGATGGCTTTTATTACAGCAGTTATGATAAGCCAAAAGCGGGCAGCCAGTTATCGGGCCTCACACAATATCATAAGCTTTATTACCACAAACTGGGTACGCCTCAAAGCTCGGATAAGCTCATATTTGGAGGCGATAAAACACCGCGCCGGTATATTGGCGCCTACCTTACCGAAGATGAACGTTTCCTGGTGATCACAGCAGCAACCTCTACAACAGGAAACGAGCTGTATATCCAGGACCTGAGCAAGCCCAACAGCACAATTGTTAATGTGGTTGATAATTTTGATAATGAGCATAATGTGCTTGATAATGTAGGAAGCAAGCTGTATATCCTCACCAATATCTACTCGCCCAATTTTAAGATTGTTACGGTGGATGCTGCTACCCCAACCATAACACATTGGAAAAACCTGATCCCCGAAACTAAAGATGTACTTACCGCCAGTACCGGTGGCGGTAAAATTTTTGCCGAATACCTGAAAGATGCTACCTCATTTGTGCAGCAGTATGATATGAATGGCAAGCTGGAACGTACTATCACATTACCATCGGTAGGTACAGCGGCAGGTTTTGGTACCAAAAAGGAAGAAAAGGAAACCTATTACACTTTTACCAATTACGTATATCCGCCAACTATTTTTAAGCTGGATATTGCCAGCGGACAATCAACGGTATATAAAAAATCGGGCGTGAAGTTTGATCCGGAGCAATATGAATCGAAACAGGTGTTTTATACCTCAAAGGATAAAACCAAAATACCGATGATCATCACCTATAAAAAAGGGACGGAGCTAAACGGCGAAAACCCAACGCTGCTTTATGCCTATGGTGGTTTCGGTGTAAGTTTAACTCCGGCGTTCAGCACATCAAACATTATATTGCTTGAGCATGGCGGTATTTATGCTGTGCCTAATTTGCGCGGAGGTGGTGAATATGGCGAAACATGGCACCGTAAGGGCATTAAAATGAAAAAGCAAAACGTGTTTGATGATTTTATTGCCGCTGCCGAATACCTGATCAAAAACAAGTATACCTCCAAAGAGAAGCTCGCCATTTCCGGCGGTTCAAACGGAGGCTTGCTAATAGGGGCTATGCTAACCCAACGGCCCGATCTGTTTAAAGTTGCCTTCCCGGCTGTAGGTGTTTTGGATATGCTGCGCTACAATAAATTTACCGCAGGTGCCGGCTGGAGCTATGATTACGGTACTGCCGAAGATTCTGAAGAGATGTTTAAGTACCTGTATAATTATTCGCCCTACCATGCCTTAAAGCCACAGCAATACCCGGCCACCATGATCACCACCGCCGATCATGACGATCGTGTAGTGCCTGCCCATTCGTTTAAGTTCGGTGCGCGCCTGCAGGAGTACCAGCAGGGCCCGGCCCCAACATTGATTCGTATTGAAACCAAAGCAGGCCACGGCGCGGGGCAGAGTACCGCGCAGGTAATAAGCGGCCAGGTTGATAAATGGGCATTCATGTTCTGGAATATGGGTGTGAAGTGGTAGGGGGAATGAGTTTTTTGTGATGAGTGAAAGGCTTTGAGTGTTAAATCTTTGATTTACATGGCATACAACAACTCACCCGGTCTACGCTTCGCTGGACCACCCTCTCTGTCCTTTGGACAAAGAGGGGATTGAAAATGGATGATGAACAAAAAAGTTTTCCCAACCCTCTTTGCGGCGAAGCCGGAGAGAGGGTTGACAAGCGTAGCGATGTCGGGGTGAGTAGATAACAGCCTGATTCAATGATTCTGCTTCTTGATGGGCTGTTTTTCTCTCAAGAGGGGAACTAATGAGTATATTAATAAGTTTATGAAATATCTGTTTATTACCATACTGCTGCTATGCAATGTTTCAGCGGCTGTAATCGGAGTTAAAAAGCCAAATATCAATGTGGTATTTATAGGCGATAGTATAACTCAAGGCGTTCAGCTGAGTGATCCCGCTACAGAAGCACCACCGGCAACGGCCATAGCCTGGCTGCGCAAACAAAACAACATGGGTACGGTTGAGTTTAGCAACCAGGGGCATAGCGGCTATACCACTCTTGATTTTTTACCAGGCAGCAATACTTTTACCAAGGTTGAAGAGGCTGCTAACGCCTTTACCGATAAAGATGCCCTATTGATATTTTCGGTGAAACTGGGTACTAATGATAGCGCCATTCATGGCCCGCACGGCGCACCGGTATCGCCCGATAATTATATCCAAAACGTAAAAACGATTACCGATAAATTGCTGGCCGATTTTCCGAAGGCTATCGTCATTTTTGAGCACCCCATCTGGTATAGTCCGAATACCTACAATGGCTCTATGTATTTACAGGAGGGTTTATCAAGACTGCAAAGCTATGTGCCTAAATTGGATAGCCTGGTACATGCCTATGCTGTTGCAAATCCGAAACATGTTTTTGTGGGAGATAAAAAGGCGTTTGATTATTTTGAAAAACACCACCTGACCGAACTGATAGCGGAGAATGGCAAACAGGGCACATTTTACCTGCACCCAAATCAAACCGGGGCGGTGTCGCTTGGAGAGTTTTGGGGCAAGGCCATTGAACGGGTGGTGAAACAGTTGAATTGATATTCACCCCGAAACGTCATCCTGAATTTATTTCAGGATCTCTCAGGATTACACACGTCATGTTATATGGATGGACAAGTGGGATGCCGAAATAAATTCGGCATGACGCCACGTGTCTATTCTTTTTGCAAACCATTTTTGCTTTTTAACCGGAGAGTACCCAACTTCGCATTCCGAATTTTTGAAATATGATATCTCATTATAAAAAAATAGCCCAGGAGCTTTCAATTGCCGAAAAGCAGGTAAGCGCCACTGTTGAATTGCTTGACGAAGGTGCCACCGTTCCGTTTATTTCCCGTTATCGTAAAGAGGTTACAGGTACCCTTGATGAGGTGCAAGTAACCGAGATCCGCGACCGTGTACAGCAACTGCGCGATCTGGATAAACGCCGTGAGGCCATCTTGAAATCGCTTACCGACATGGGCAAGTTAACACCCGAACTGGAAAAGCAGATCAACGAGGCCGAAACCATGGTGGTGCTGGAAGATATTTATCTGCCCTACCGCCCCAAACGCAAAACGCGTGCTACTACAGCCCGCGAAAAAGGCCTGCAGCCACTGGCCGATCTGTTGTTGTTACAGCAAAAAGGCGATCCCGCTACAGAGGCTGCGGTTTATGTTGATGCCGAAAAAGGTGTTAATAGTGTAGAAGAAGCCCTGGCAGGCGCAAGGGATATCATTGCCGAAACCATCAGCGAAAATGCCGAGGTACGTACCCGCATCCGTGAGTTATTTATTGAAAAGGGAACTTTTCAATCAAAAGTGGTTGATGGTAAAGAAGAGGCTGGTATTAAATATAAAGACTATTTCGACTGGCAGGAGCCTGTAAAATCGGCACCATCCCATCGCATCCTGGCTATGCGCCGTGGTGAAAAGGAAGAAATTTTATGGCTGGATATTAAACCCGAGGAGGATGAGGCTGTTGCCATACTGGAAGATACTTTTGTAAAAGCCAACAATCCATCTGCTGATCAGGTGAAGCAAGCCATTGCCGATGGTTACAAGCGCTTGCTAAAACCGTCGATGGAAACAGAAGTGCGCCTGTTTACCAAGAAGAAAGCCGATGAAGAGGCTATCCGTGTGTTTTCAGAAAACGCACGTCAGCTTTTACTAAGCGCGCCATTGGGCCAAAAACGGGTAATGGCTATTGACCCGGGCTTCCGTACCGGTTGTAAGGTGGTATGCCTGGATGAACAGGGTAAGCTGCTGGAAAATACCGCCATTTACCCGCACACCGGGGCAGGGCAGGCACGTGAGGCAGAAAAAACGGTTCAGCATTTATTTGAAAGATATAATATTGAAGCTATTGCTATAGGTAACGGCACCGCTGGCCGCGAAACCGAAGTATTTGTGCGTAACCTGAATTTGCCCGGTGTAGTTATTGTAATGGTGAACGAAAGCGGCGCTTCTATTTACTCGGCAGCTGATGTGGCGAGGGAGGAGTTTCCGGATAAGGATATTACCGTGAGAGGTGCAGTATCCATCGGCAGAAGGTTGATGGATCCATTAGCCGAGCTGGTAAAGATCGACCCAAAATCAATCGGAGTAGGACAGTACCAGCATGATGTGGATCAGAACAAACTGCAAACCTCATTGGATGATACTGTAATGAGCTGTGTGAATGCTGTAGGTGTTGAACTGAACACGGCATCTAAACAAATATTAGCCTATGTATCAGGTTTAGGACCTCAACTGGCTCAAAATATTGTGGAATACCGCGATCAGAACGGTGCCTTTAAACGCCGCGATCAGTTGAAAAAAGTGCCTCGCCTTGGCGAAAAGGCTTTTGAGCAGGCAGCAGGGTTTTTACGCATACACCAGGCCGAAAATCCGCTTGATTCAAGCGCGGTACACCCCGAGCGTTACAGCTTGCTGGAGCAGATAGCAAAAGATATGAACTGTACCGTGAAAGATCTGATGAGCAATGCCCCGCTGCGTAAAAGCATCCCGCTGCAAAAATATACTTCAGAAACTGTGGGTTTACCTACCCTGAACGATATTATGGCCGAGCTGGCTAAACCAGGCCGCGACCCACGCGAGCAGTTTGAGGCCTTTAGCTTTACCGAAGGGGTAAACGCCATTAATGATTTAAAAGTGGGCATGAAACTGCCGGGTATTGTTACCAACATTACCAATTTTGGCGCCTTTGTTGATATTGGCGTGCATCAGGATGGGTTGGTGCACCTGAGCCAGATCACCAACCGATACATTAAAGACCCCAATGAAGTACTTAAGGTACATCAAAAGGTTGAGGTAACCGTTACCGAAGTTGATGTAAACCGCAAGCGCATTGCCTTATCAATGAAAGACAATGACAAAACTGCCCCGCAACAAAAAAGAAGCGACGACAGAAGGCCTGCAGGCAATAAACCTAACTACGGCAGGAAACCCGAACAACAGGAAGAAACGGATATAGCTATAAAATTGGCGGCTTTAAAGAATAAGTTTAAGTAGGGGAACGGCTGTCATTCTGTATTAAAATAGGGTGACAGCCCCTTATTCTTATTTCTGGTAAAGGTTTTTATTCTAAGGTAATCTGCCTCCTGATACTTTCTTCAAGTGAAATGAAAGTTTCGGTGCGTTGAATACCTTTAACGCCTTGTATCTGCTCATTTAAAACTTCGCGCAGGTGGGTAGTATCATGACAAACAATTTTGGCAAAAATACTCCACTCGCCTGTGGTGTAATGCAGTTCAACAATTTCCTTAATGGTTTTTAACTGTTTTACCGCTTCATTGTACTGAGATCCCTTTTCAAGGTATATACCCAGGAATGCTGTAATATCATATCCTAATTTCTGAGGATCTACTTCCAGGCTGGCTCCTTTTATAACACCCATCTCTTCCAACTTTTTCATTCTCACGTGTATGGTACCGCCAGAAACTATCAACTCTTTAGCTATCTCGGTGTACGGAGTGGTAGCATTCTTCATTAATATTGATAAAATCTGGATATCAAGATTATCAATTTCTAAATTTTGAGCTTTTCTGTGGGACATAAATTTGAATATCTATATTGAAATACAAGTTTAATTAAAATTTGAATAAAAATAAAATATTTTTGTTGAAATATTTGCAAGGAATTGATAGGTCTATTAAATTTGTATCAAGCAATTGACAAATGCTCTTAGTTCTTTAAAATAAAAACAATGTTGGGTGGTGAAATTTTTGGCAGACACACCTCCTTGTCCCGGTGGCGGAGATCCTGGAAAACCCGAAGCGGGCTAACCACTCTGTGAAGGTTCGAATCCTTCCCCAACAGCTATTAAGCTCAAAGCTTAATTGCAATCCTGTAGGATGGTGAAATTTTTGGCAGACACACCTCCTTGTCGCGGTGGCGGAGAAATTGGGAAACTTTCAGCAATGAAAATAACCACTCCGTGAAGGTTCGACCCCTTCTCCTACAGCTCTTCTCATAATTTAGGTTTATAATTGGTTAGTAAAGGCCCCTGCCCATCAGGGGCTTTGCTGTTTTAAGGGCTTTTATAATCATCATAGTAGATATTCCCGCTTATCATCTTAATCAGCTCTTACTTCAGATGTTCCTGGTTTTTAAACCCGATGATGCTTTCTGTTTTTTGCCTTGCACTTAATTCTTCAAACTCTTCATGGGTTATCGCTTTCATTTCTTTGAGCCAGCTCAGGGTTGATATTTTTACATCATAAGGAATGCTGCTGTCAAAATGGGTGTATTTGTTTTTATAATAAGCACGGATAGCAGCATGTATTTCATCAATAAAAAGCAATACGGTTTGCCTGTTGGGTTTTGTTGCAAGTAATTCTAAAATTTTTTGCCCGCCGCCAAGATAAATGATCTCTTTATTACGCTGAGTGAAAGAGTATAAAGCCAGCGAGGCGAAAAATACAAAGCCGAATACCCATAATAACAATTCGGCCTGTGGGCCTTTATCCTGCCATGTTGAAAAAAGAAGGTAAGAGTCAAGTATGGTAAATACCAGGAAAGTGTAGTAAGACAGGTTGGCTGTTTTATCAATTCTCTTAATAGTTTCAAAACCAAGCTCACCAAGTTTTATGGTGTATTCCATCTCATCTTTTAGGGTTTTGGCATGGATGACGATATGATCGTCTTCAATACGGATCTCCTTTTTCGAAGTCCAGCTTTTTTGGATTAATCGGTTAGTAGCCATAAGGTTCGGATTATCTAATAAAAATAATAAAAACAAAGGGGTATTAAAACACGTAAAAAAGGATCCCTGCATACGCTTGAATTAAGCCTCCGAAAATTGTATTACAAATTTTACTGTGTCATTTTAACACAATGTGTTTGATATCTAAATATTTATCATACATTTGGTACATTGCCAATTATCACAATCGATTGTGACTGAACCCCGGTAGTTGCAATAAATACCAGTTAAACTAAACTAACCTAATAGCACATATATGAAAAAAATCGTACTGATGATTCTTGCAGCGTGTTGCTGTATTTGTTTATCCTGTAGTAAAAAGCGCGTGGGCAAGCCGCGGGTGTTGGTGTTTTCCAAAACTATGGGCTACCATCATGAATCTATTGATGCCGGTATAGCCGCAGTTCAAAAAATGGGTGCAGCCAACGGCTTTGATGTTGATACTACTAAAAATGCTGATCTGTTTACCGAGGATAACTTACAAAAATACGCGGCGGTTATTTTCCTGAGCACCACCGGCGATGTACTTAACTACCGCCAGGAGGCAGCTTTTGAGCGCTATATACAAGCAGGTGGG
The DNA here is from genome assembly GCF_030409325.1 of Mucilaginibacter aquaedulcis. Classification (GTDB taxonomy): domain Bacteria; phylum Bacteroidota; class Bacteroidia; order Sphingobacteriales; family Sphingobacteriaceae; genus Mucilaginibacter; species Mucilaginibacter aquaedulcis. Next base: position 266,458 of record NZ_JAUFPR010000004.1, on the reverse strand, counting down.
GGGTATTTGGGTATACACGCCGCTACGGATACCGAGTACGATTGGGGATGGTATGGCCGCCTTACCGGCGCCTGGTTTTTTGACCATCCAGGTATACACGATAAATATCCTAACGTACAGGAGGGTGTGTTTAATGTTGTTGATGGTAATAATCCTGCAACCAAGCACCTGCCTAAAGAATGGAAACGTACAGATGAGTTTTACTCTTTTAAAGAGGCTCTGAGTCCTGACATTCACGTGTTGTTAACTATCGACGAGAAAAGTTACAATGGTGCTAAAAGAATGGGCTATCACCCTATGGTTTGGTATCATGATTTTGATGGCGGCCGTTCATTTTATATAGAGCCAGGGCACACTAAAGAATCTTACACTGAAGATAATTATCTGAAATTGCTGCTGGGTGGTATTAAATATGCTATAGGTGATAATAAGGATCTGGATTATTCCAAAGCAAAATCACAGCTGCCACCAGATGAAGACAGGTTTAAAAAAACACAACTATCAACCGGTGAGTTTTTTGAGCCTACAGAAATGACTATTCTGCCTAATTTTGATATTATGGTGGTGCAACGCCGCGGTGAAATCATGTTGTACAAGCATGATACCCAAAAGGTAAAGCAGGTTGGCTTTTTTGATGTTTATTATAAAACACTCCATACCCCGGGTGTAAATGCAGAAGAGGGAATACTTGGCCTGGCCAAAGACCCTGATTTTGCCAAAAATAACTGGGTATATATCTATTACAGCCCTGCCGATAGCTCGGTTAACCGCCTGTCGAGGTTTACTTTTGTGAACGATACACTGGATAAAAAAACTGAAAAGATAATATTAGAGGTAAAGGCCCAGCGCGAAATTTGCTGTCATACAGGCGGCTCTATCGCTTTTGGTCCGGGCCCGGATAAGCTGTTATTCTTTTCTGCCGGGGATAACTCAACCCCGTTTGATGAAAAAGGCCAGAAATATGTTACCAGTGGCTATGGTCCTTTAGATGACAGGCCTGGTCACCTGCAATTTGATGCCCGCCGTTCGGCTGGTAATACCAATGATCTGCGCGGTAAGATCATGCGTATCAAGGTTAACGATGATGGTACTTATAGCATTCCGGAAGGCAATCTTTTCCCGAAAGGTACACCCAAAACACGCCCTGAAATTTACGTTATGGGCGATAGGAATCCTTACCGGATCTCGGTTGATCAGAAAAATGGGAACCTGTACTGGGGCGAGGTTGGTCCTGATGCGCATAATGACAGCCTGGACACCCGTGGCCCAATGGGTTACGATGAGGTAAATCAGGCACGCAAGGCGGGCAACTTTGGTTGGCCATATTTTGTAGGCAATAACAAACCGTACCATTTGTACGACTATGCAACAGGTAAGTACGGGCCTGCCTTTGACCCTAAGCATCCGGTAAACAATTCACGTAACAATACAGGATTAACAGATTTGCCACCGGCGCAACCGGCATTTATTTGGTATCCGTACGGGCCATCGGCAGATTTTCCACAGGTAGGTGCGGGAGGCAGAAATGCCATGGCGGGCCCGGTGTATTATACCGACATGTTCCCAGCAGAAACCCGCTTGCCGGATTATTACAACGGTAAATTTTTAACTTACGACTGGATGCGCGGCTGGATTAAGGCGGTTAGCATGAAGCCTAACGGCGATTTTGATAAAATGGAACCGTTCTTTAACAGGCTGAAGGTAAACTCCATGATTGATATGGAGGTTGGGCCCGATGGAAGACTATATGGATTAGAATATGGAAGCGGATGGTTTTCCCGTAACCCGGATGCTGGCTTGTTCCGTATTGATTACATAGCGGGCAACAGGCCACCTGATATTACCCAGATAAAGGTTGATAAATCTTCGGGCCAGTTGCCATTTACCGTTAAGCTAAGCGCTAAAGCTAAAGACCCCGAAGGTGATAAAATAGCTTACACCTGGGATTTAGGCAACGGTGAAACCAAACAGACGGAAACCCCTCAGCTCACCTACACTTACACTAAACCAGGCGATTATAAGATCATATTGGAAGCTAAAGATAACCAGGGAGCTGCTGATAAAACGATGCCTTTAAAGGTATATGCCGGTAACGAGCAACCACAGGTATCTGTCAAATTAACCGGGGGTAATAAATCATTTTATTTGCCGGGATTACCTCTCAGTTATGCGGTTACAGTTACCGATGGCATCAACACGCCAAAGATTGACCCTAAACGAATCATGGTAAGTGTAGACTATATTAATGGCTACAAAAAGCCTGTATCGGCATCGCAACTGGAACAAAGTGAACCGGAAAACAGCGGCAAGGCCATTATGCTTACCATGGATTGCAAAAGCTGCCATAAAGAGGTTGGCAAATCAATAGGACCTGCGTTTATGGATGTATCAGCCAAATACAAAAAAGATCCGGATGCCATGGCCAAGCTTACCCAAAAGGTAATAAAAGGCGGTGCCGGGGTTTGGGGCGAAACCGCTATGCCGGCACATCCATCCATCAAAAAAGGCGATGTTGACCAGATCATTACCTGGGTGTTGTCGTTGGATAATAAAGACGCGCAAAAGAAATCATTGCCGCCAACCGGTACTATCAATCCTGATCCGGGTAAACAGCCAACAAGCACCCTGGTATTATCAGCCAAGTACACTGACGAGGGTGGGAATAACATCAAGGCATTAACAGGCCAAGGTGTAGCTGTTTTAAACAGCAATAATTATATGTTCTCGGGTGCCGAAAAAGTTAATGGCTTTACCATGTTCAAATACAATGGTATTAACTTGGCCATTATGCCAACAAATGAAGGTTGGTTTGAGCTGAATGATATTGACCTTACCGGTGTACGTTCAGTAAACCTGACTCATTTCTGGCAGGCGGCCCCATCTATCGGCTTTAACTTTGAGGCCCATATTGATGCACCAGGCGGTCAATTAGTAGGTAAAGGCAGCATGCCGGTGCCAACCAAGGATCAAAAATCGGGCGTAACGCACTTAACCATTAACCCGGTTACCGATGGTAAACTGCATAAAATTTACTTTGTATATAAACCTGTAAAAGCCGTGGCCATGCAGGCCGGTGTAACAGGCATACAGTTTAGTGCCAAGTAAACCAATTGAAATGGCAATAAAAAAAGCCGGCAGGGTGTACCCCGCCGGCTTTTTGTTTATTAAGAATCGATGCCTTTAAAATATTTTAAAACCTATACTAAGCGCCCAAAGGTTTTGGCGTTTGGCAAAACTATCGCTCACCTTGGTTAATCCGCCTTCGTAACGCAGATCGGCGGTAATAGCTCCAATGTCAACTCCGGCACCTACCTGGTAACCGATGTTGCTTTTATTAAAGTTATCAATGGCTCCGTTAAAATTATCGCTTAAACTGCCGCTCTTGTCCAGTTGATAGGTGTATATAGGGCCACCCATTACCCGGAAGTTTAGATCTTTATCACCGAATGATTTACCAATAAGCAATGGTACGTTCAGGTTGGTGAACCTTACCTTGCCACTAAAGTTCTGGTTGTTGTCGCTCGATTCAAATTTACCACCGGTTCCGCTTAAATAAAGCTCAGGTTGAAAGTAAACGCTGCCGCCAACACGGGCAAATAAACCGGCCTGATAACCGGTTAGGCTTGATTCTTTAATATTGTCGGTGCTGATCTTTGAAAAATTGACACCGCCCTTAATACCTAATGAAACCTGTGCTTTTGCGCTGATGCTTACCGCGATCATTAATGCTGCACCTAATAAATACTTTTTCATAATTTTGATGTTAGTGATGCCGCTTTGTAACTATATTGGTTAAATAGTACAGGTTGGCATTTTTAAAATTGTTATTTTATAAAACGGGTTTTACAAGTAAACCTTATTTGTTCCCTAACAATTGACGAGCCAAAGTTTTAAATGTTGCCTGCAACGTATTTTTTATATTTTTGCTGAAAATAATTAATCATGGCTGAGATCAGTATCACAAACAAAGAGTGGGAGCGTGTTAAAATAAAGGTTCAACGCAAATACAACCACCTTACCGATGAACAATTACAATACTCAGAAGGGCAGGAAGAAAGCCTGATAACCAAGTTAATGGATCTGGTTAACCGCGACAGGAAGTACGTAGTGTTCACTTTGAAAAAAGCACTTGTAAATATTGATAATAACAGGCTGTAAATAAGGCATTGCCTTTATAAACTGATAAGCTTTTTGTATTTTTATAGGCTTAATGGCGTTATAGGTTATGGTGATCAATAAAAGATACAAAAAGATAGGTTTAATTGCCGGTATAGCCCTACTGGCAGGCGGTGCGGTGGCTTTTAATGATGACCTCTTCCAGATATCAAAGAATCTGGATGTTTTTGCATCGGTTTACAAAGAGGTGAACATTAACTATGTTGATGATATCAACTCTTCAAAGCTGGTAAAAACCGGCGTTGATGCCATGCTTGACGGACTTGACCCTTATACCGAGTTTGTTCCCGAATCGGAAATTGAAGATTATAAGCTGCATTACGTGAGCACACAATATGGCGGTATTGGAACTACCATATTTTTGCGCAACGGGAAAGTGTTCATTTCAGATGTGTTTTCGGGTTTTCCTGCCCAAAAAGCCGATATACATCCGGGTGATCAGATCGTAAAAATAAACGATGTTGACCTGAGCGGTAAAAATAACGAACAGGTAAGCCTGTTGTTAAAAGGCTCAAAAGGGGCGCCTATAAAACTGCTCATCAAACGCGATAATACACCACAGCCATTTGAAAAAAATCTCATCCGCGATGAGATCAAGCAACCCAATGTATCTTACTTTGGAATGGTTGGCGGCAATATGGGCTACATTAAGCTCGATAAATTCCTTGAAAATTCTGCTAGCGAGGTTACCAACGCGCTGGTGACCTTAAAAAAGAACAATCCAAACGGTATTATCCTTGATCTGCGTTCAAACGGTGGAGGTATATTGCAGGAAGCTGTAAAAATTGTAAACCTATTTGTTCAAAAAGACGTTGAGATAGTTTCGCAAAAAGGAAAGATCAAGGATAAAAACTTTACTTACAGTACCATCAATACGCCACTTGAGCCTAATTTGCCTTTAACTGTACTGGTTAACAGTCATTCGGCATCAGCATCAGAAATTGTTGCCGGCTCATTACAGGATCTTGACAGGGCCATTATTATTGGTCAGCGCAGCTATGGCAAGGGACTGGTGCAGCAAACATTCAATTTACCATACAATAGCCTGGTTAAAATCACCATCGCAAAATATTATGTGCCTTCAGGCCGCTGTATACAGGCGCTTGATTATACCCACCGTAAAGATGATGGCAGCGTAGTAAAGGTTGCTGACTCGTTGATTCACGAGTTTAAAACCAAAAATGGCCGTTCGGTATTTGACGGTAGCGGCATCTATCCTGATATATTTGTTAAGCAGGAGAAATTTGCCAACGTAACGCAAGCCTTAGTGGGTAAGCTGTTGATATTTGATTATGCTACTGTTTACAGGGACAACCATCCCAAAATTGGCGATACTAAGGAATTTACCCTTTCTGATGCCGAATACAATGACTTTGTAAAATATCTTGCCGATAAAAATTACAACTATACCACATCATCAGAAAAACTACTCACCAGCCTTAAAACTGAAGCCACTAAAGAGAAGCAGTTTAACGACATCCAGGCGGAGTATGATATTCTGAAATCAAAGCTCCTGGTTAGTAAAAAGAATGACCTGCAGCAGCATAAAGCCGAAATAAAACAGGTGCTGGAGAATGAAATTGCTTCACGCTATTATTTTGAGCGCGGCCGTTATGAGGTTAACTTCAAATACGATAAGGAACTGGCTACCGCTATAAAAACTATGCAGGATAAAGTGCAGCTGGCATCTATACTCAAAGGTGAAGGCAATTATAAAGTTATCGGAAAACCGGTATTGGCTATGGCCGGTAAAAAAGAAACTGATAAAGATCCCGACGACGAGCAATAAGTCAATCAATTGTATATCATAGTGTTGTGGAGTTGTAACTAATTAGTTACCTCTATGGAGTGTGTATTAGCTAAACTTTTGACAATACTCACTGTCATACATGCAAATAACACTATAAACATGAAAAAGATAATTTTAACAGCAGCCATTCTGCTTAGCTGCTTAACTGTAAAAATAGCCAGCGCACAAATAAGCTTAAGTATAAACATTGGCAGCCAGCCCGACTGGGGCCCTACTGGTTATGATCATGCAGATTATTACTATATGCCTGACATCGACTCTTATTACGATATTAATGCTCATCAGTATGTTTATCTGAATAACAACGTATGGGTGCACACCGTAGCTTTACCACCGCGCTACAGCAATTATGATGTGTATCATGGTTACAAGGTTGTGGTAAATCAACCTAACCCGTGGATTCATAATGATGTGATCAGGCAGAAATATGCTTCATACAGGGGCCGCCGTGATCAAACCATTATTCGTGATAGTAAAGAAGTAAAATACCGTAACCACTGGAACGGAAACAATAATAACCGTGGACAAGGCCGCAGGGTTGTAGTTCACAAAACCAAGGTTGTACACAAAGATAATCGCGACAACCATGACAACCACAATGATCATCATGATGGTCATGGCGAAGGTCACAGGAATTAATTTATATTTAAAATTTCAATGTAACCGGCTCAGCAGCAATGCTGAGCCGGTTTTTTTATCGTTAAGCTTAAAATTGGGGATATATAAGCATGAAAAAACATTAAACTTTTTTCGATAATTGCTGTCATACATCCGAACAATGCTACTAATAGAGGGAATAGAAACTCGTTTAGTAAGCAGGTAACACTTAAAACACTACTAATGAAAAAGCTCATTTTATCTGCAGCAATATTACTTGGCTGCTTTACTGTTAAAACCGCCACTGCCCAGGTAAGCGTAAGCCTGGGTGTAAATATTGGCAGCCAGCCTGCCTGGGGCCCGGTTGGATACGACTACGCTAACTATTACTACATGCCCGATATTGATACCTACTATGATGTGCCAACCCATCAGTATGTTTACTTTGAAAACAATGTTTGGGTACACCGTGGATACCTGCCTGTACGCTACCGTCATTATAACCTGTACAACGGCTACAAGGTGGTTATAAACGACAGAAACCCATGGTTAAGGCATGATGTATACCGGGCAAGATATGTGGGCTACAGAGGCCGCCATGACCAGGTAATTATTCGTAACAGTCATGATGCAAGGTATGCTCATTATTGGAGAGGCAACTATGGCCGCAGAACCTCTTATGCTCGCCCTGGATACGGTGGTCGTCCGGGTTATGCAGGGAACCGTGGTAACTGGAATCATGGTCATGAAAACCATGGCGGCAACTGGGGCGGCGGTCGCGGACATGAAAACCATGGTGGTGGTCATGGCAATGATAATCACGGCGGTGGGCACGGTGGTGGCCACGGACATCATTAATAATTTTAAAGTTATAGCATAAACAAAAGAGGCTTCCTTTTTGGGAAGCCTCTTTTTGTTTGATAGAAAAAATTTATTGTTGTGTTTTGATAAACGTTATCAAAATAATTAAGCCATCGTTTCTTCGTGGTTTTTCAACTTCCTTTTTTCAACAAGGCCTGCTACTATGATACTAACCTCGTACAATATAAATAATGGTATACTTACAACAGTCATGGTAAGCATATCTGGTGTAGGTGTTACAACAGCTGCTATGATCAATATAATTACAACAGCATACCTGCGGGTATCGCGCATGAATTTAGGCGTTAGTATACCCAGGTTAGATAATATGTACACCAAAATTGGCAGCTGAAATACCACACCGGTTGCAAGTGTTAGGGTAGCAACTGATGATATGTAAGAATCGATAGAAAATAAATTCTGGATCTTAGTACTTACTGTGTAGCCCGATAAAAAGTTGATAGACATCGGGGTGATAACGTAGTAACCAAACATAATTCCCAGCAAAAACAACAAACAAGCGTAAAAAACAAAGCCTGTAGCAGCTTTACGTTCCTTTTCATGCAGGGCTGGTTTTATAAAGCGCCATATTTCCCATATCAGATAGGGCACACCTAATGTAATACCAATGATGAGTGCTGAGTTGATCTGCAAGGTAAACTGCCCGGCCATTTCGGTATTGATAAGTTGGATATTGATCTTATCGATACAAAAGCCTGAACGGTGCAAGGCAGCACCCAGTTCGCAAAGCATACGGTAGGTCCAGAACGTAGGCCTGCTTGGGCCCATAATCACGGTATCAAATATCCAGTCGTAAAAATAAAATACAACTGCTGTAAATATTACAATGGCTACCGAAGCTCGTACCAAATGCCATCTTAAGGCTTCTAAATGATCGAAGAAAGACATTTCTGCTTCCATCGTTTTACCTTTATCTTTTATGGCCTTTATTAACTTATTCTCGCTCATTGTTTATATGGATACCGCTGATTAAACGTTCTGTAATGCTAAGTACGTTTTATTTTGTGAAGATAGTTTGAATTTATTTTAAAATTCAAAGGTTTCCATAAACTTAGTAGTAAAGTTACCTGCACGGAAGTTAGGGTCCTGCATTAATTTCAGATGGAAAGGTATAGTTGTTTTTACACCCTCTATCACAAACTCGCTTAAGGCACGTTCCATGGTGCTCAGGGCTTCATCACGTGTTTGGGCCACACAAATAACCTTAGCTATCATTGAATCATAGTTAGGTGGAATTACGTAACCTGTGTACACATGTGTATCTATACGTACACCATGGCCGCCAGGTGAGTGGAAATTGGTTATACGTCCTGGTGACGGGCGGAATTGGTTAAACGGATCTTCGGCATTAATACGGCACTCAATGGCGTGCATGGTTGGCTCGTAATTTTTGCCTGAGATAGGAATACCGGCCGCAACTTTGATCTGCTCTTTAATCAGGTCAAAATTGATCACCTCTTCGGTAACCGGGTGCTCTACCTGGATACGGGTGTTCATTTCCATGAAATAGAAGTTACGGTCTTTATCAACCAAAAACTCTACGGTTCCGGCACCTTCATATTTAACGGCTTTGGCGCCTTTTATGGCAGCTTCACCCATTTTTTTACGAAGTTTTTCGGTCATGAAAGGTGAAGGCGATTCCTCAACCAGTTTCTGGTGACGACGCTGTATAGAACAGTCGCGTTCAGATAAATGGCATACTTTACCATATTGGTCGCCCACAACCTGAATTTCGATGTGGCGAGGGTCCTGTACATATTTTTCAAGATAGAGGCCATCGTTACCAAAGGCAGCACCTGATTCTGCACGGGCAGAGTCCCAGGCATTCTCAAACTCTTCATCTTTCCAAACAATACGCATACCACGGCCACCACCACCGGCGGTAGCTTTTAATATAACAGGGTAGCCTATTTTATTGGCAATAGAAATACCTTGCTTTACATCAGACAGCAAACCTTCAGATCCAGGTACAATAGGTACACCGGCTTTTTTCATGGTATCTTTTGCTGATGCTTTATCACCCATCTGGTTAATCTGCTCGGCAGTGGCACCAATAAATTTGATACCGTAATCGGCACAGATAGCGGAGAATTTTGCGTTTTCAGACAAGAAGCCATAACCTGGGTGTATGGCATCGGCGTTAGTTAATTCTGCAGCCGAAATGATATTAGGAATACTCAGGTAGGAGTCGCGGCTTGGCGGCGGACCTATACAAACAGCCTCATCGGCAAAACGCACATGAAGGCTATCGCGGTCGGCAGTTGAATATACAGCTACGGTTTTAATACCCATCTCTTTACAGGTACGGATAATACGCAAGGCAATCTCGCCCCGGTTAGCTATTAATATTTTTTTAAACATGATCTTTTTAATATGCAGATGTGCAATTAGGCAAATGTGCAGATGAAAATATTAATGATTGATGATCAATTGTGCGAATTTCAAATGTACAATTGAGTTAAAATCATCTGCACATTTGAAATCAGCACATCTGAAAATCTTAAACTGGTTCTACTAAAAATAAAGGTTGGTCGTACTCTACCGGTGATGCGTTATCAACCAATATTTTTACGATACGACCCGAAATTTCTGATTCAATTTCATTGAAAAGCTTCATGGCTTCAATGATACAAACAACAGAACCGGTTTTTATTTCGTCGCCAACGTTTACAAACAGTGGTTTATCCGGGCTTGAAGAGCGATAGAAAGTGCCTATCATCGGCGATTTGATGGTAAGATAGTTTGACGTATCCGGTGCTGCTGCCGCAGCTGGTGCTGCAGGTGCAACTGGTGCCGCCTCTACAGGAGCAGGTGGCAATACAGCAGGTGCTGTTTGTGCCGGGATGCTCGCATGTATAACCTGAGGCTGTACCTCGTTGGTTTTTATAGTAATCTTAAAATCTTTTTGCTCAATTGACACTTCGTTTACGCCCGATTTTGAAACAAAACGAATAAGGTCCTGAATTTGTTTAATATCCATACTTAGGGATTGATTGGTTTTGGATAAAGTTTATTATCTAAAATTATACTGATGAGCAAGCCGGCTGATAAGCGTATACGCATACGGCAGGCTGCAAATGTTTTTCAATGGTTTGTTGTCAAATTTACAGTAATGCAAATGTGCAAATGTTTTTTTGTTTTGACCATAAAATAAGTAACATATTAAACTGAACAGATGTTTTAATTTTTAATCTGTTCAGTTTAATATGTTAAATTTAATAGGCCCACTTTAAATAAACAGAGCCCCAGGTAAACCCACCTCCAAATGCGGCTAAAATAAGATTATCGCCTTTTTTGAATTTACTTTCCCACTCCCATAGGCACAATGGAATAGTGCCATTGGTAGTGTTACCGTAACGTTCAATATTGATGATCACTTTATCGGCACTTAAACCTGTGCGATTAGCTGTAGCATCAATGATGCGTTTATTGGCCTGATGCGGTACCAGCCAGGCAACATCTTCGCCGGTAAGCTGGTTGCGCTCCATTACTTCATGGGCTACATCGGCCATATTGGTTACGGCAAATTTAAATACCGCCTGACCTTCCTGGTAAGCAAAGTGTTCGCGAGCTTCTACGGTTTCGTGGGTTGCCGGTTTTACAGAGCCGCCGGCTTTTTGGTGTAGATACTGTACTCCTGATCCGTCGCTTTTTAATATAGAATCAATAACGCCGTAACCTTCGGTGTTGGGTTCAAGCAGCACTGCGCCGCAGCCATCACCAAAAATAATACAGGTAGCACGATCCTGGTAATTCACTATCGACGACATTTTATCGCCGCCAACTACCAGTACTTTTTTATGTTTGCCGCTTTCTATAAACTGGGCACCTGTGGTAAGGCCGTATATAAATCCGGAGCAGGCTGCCTGCAGGTCAAACCCCCAGGCGTTTACTGCGCCAATCTTATTGCCCAGTATATTAGCCGTTGCCGGGAAAGGCATATCGGGCGTGGTGGTGCAAAAAATAATAAGGTCAATTTCCTCGGCGCCTATACCGCGCTTTTTTAACAAGCCGTTAACTGCCGGAACTGCCATATCAGATGTACCCAAGCCTTCGCCTTTTAGTATGCGGCGCTCCTTAATGCCGGTACGGCTTACGATCCACTCATCATTTGTATCAACCAGTGTTTCAAGCTCCTGGTTGGTTAATATGTAGTCGGGAACGTAACCATGTACAGCAGTAATAGCAGCATGTATCTTAGTCATCTTTTATTTTTTTACTGAAAAGCTTGTTTAATTTTATCAACTAAATGGCTCTCTACCATGTTTTTTGATAGTAGAACCATGTTTTTGATGGCCTCGGGGCTTGAAATGCCGTGACCAACAATTACAGGGGCGTTTACACCAAGGATTGGGCTGCCTCCGTATTGTTCATAATTAAACCTGTCGAAAAACTCGTCATTAAGCTGTTTCTTGCGTGTTATCACATAGAACGATTCGGCAAGCTTTAATATTACATTGCCGGTAAAACCATCGCACACAAAAACATCGGCCCCTTCACTAAACAGGTCACGCCCTTCAACGTTACCTACAAAGTTAAACAGCGATGTTTTTTTCATTAAAGGGTAGGTAGCCTGACAAAGGATATTACCTTTTTCTTCTTCCTCACCAATGTTCATCAGTGCTACACGCGGATTGTCAATGCCATATATCGATTGTGCCAGCAAGCTGCCAAGCACACCAAACTGAAGCAAAACATCGGGTTTGCAATCGGCATTGGCACCTACATCAAGCAAAATACCCAAACCTCCTTTAAGTTTGGGTACAATGGTAGTCATAGCCGGACGAATAACGCCGGGAATGGTTTTTACGCTGAACATGGCGCCAACAAGCATAGCACCGGTATTACCTGCCGATGCGAAGGCTTGTATCTGCCCTTCTTTAAGCATTTGAAAGCCAACTGAAATACTTGAGTCAGGCTTTTGAACGATAGCTTTTGTAGGGTGTTCGCCCATACCTATCACCTCGGTTGTATGAACAAACTCAAAGTGATCGGGGCTTACGTTGTTTTCCTGAAGAATAGTGACAGTAAGATCTTTATCGCCAATAAGCACCAGTTTTTGGTCGGCAGATAAAGCTTTATAAGCTTCGATTGCCCCTAAAACGGTTGCTTTGGGAGCAAAATCACCGCCCATAATATCTAAGCCAATCTTCATTTCCAGAAAATTAAACTTATGCTACTGCTGCTTTCTCTATCAGTAATTTACCGTTGTAGTATACGTTACCGTCAACAGTATAAGCTCTGTGTGGCAAGTGTACAGCACCAGTAGTTTGGCAGGTAGTTAAAGTTGGAGCTTCAGCTTTGTAGTGTGTTCTACGCTTATCTCTTCTTGATTTGGATATTTTACGTTTTGGATGTGGCATGATCCTGTTATTTGTTATTTATTTATTTTCTTGAGTACATCCCACCGTGGGTCTGTATGCTCATTTTGTTCATTATTTGCCGAAAGCTTATTCAGCTTGTCGAGCATTTCTTTATCACAATATGAAGTGTTACCCTCATTGTCGCATACCGTTATAAATGGCATGGCAACGTTTATGTATTCATATATTAGCCCCGCAATGTTGATCTCATGATCATTTTTGCTTAGGGTGATAATCTCATCATCTTCATCAATAACCTCGTCGCTAAACTTAGCAATCTGTTGTTCGGTTATATCCAGCGGTTGCGGATATTGTGCCAAACACCTGTCGCAGGTAGCATCAACGGTGCCTGTGATATGGAAATCCAGGATCAGCATTGTTTCCTGTTTATCCAACTCAACCTGGCACTGCAGGTTTGCTTTTTTAACAAGCGAATAATCAAACTCGTTAAAAAAAGCGTCATCAACAATATATTCAAACTGGTGTTTCCCCAGTTTAAGCCCCGTAAAAGGGATCGAATATTTTTTAAGCGATTTCAATGAGCAACAATTAGCCCGCAAATGTATGGAAAAATACTACAATTGAAAAGTGTTTTTTTAAAAATGCAAAAGGCTATGAATTAAGGGTTAAGGATAAATGCCCGATCCCGAACAATTCGTTTCTAATAACCAGTGTGCAAATATATACCAAATACGGTAATGGTCACTTAGTTTTTGATGTTTTGTTAAGTGGGCATTTATTATCTGAATGACTCCGGATTTATTTGATAAGGCTGTTGTCAGTAAGCGAAAAAATTCTCTGACGCCTTATATCTTCAGCCTGATGTTTATTTTATCAAGCAAACCTGTGAGCCAAACCATTACAAAAGCAAATACTATACATTTTATGAGGCCGCCAGTGCCCTGGCTCAGGTATTCGGGATAGCCTATGTTGGTCATTTCGTACATCGGGTAAAACAGAAAAGGCACAATATAGCACGTAAATGTATTGGTACCCGCCGGTTCAATGATCTTAAACCAGTTGTACTTATGCTTAAAATCAACCACGAAAATAAATATGGCATACGCAATAAGGCTTATACCTGTACAAATGAGCACCCATGAAGGGGTGTCGCGCGCCTTGGATATACCACCGCTGAAATAACGTACAATAAAGCCCATATTGAACATAATAATGGCAATGAGTATAAGTGCTGCCCACAGTAATTTAAGTTCATTGTTCACTTTAAGGCGCATGTATAATACCGACACAAACACGCCTGCCATAGTAAAGGCCTGCATGGCGCCGTTACCGGCAATCCACACATATTTTTGAAGTCCGCTTAAAAAATCAAGAAAGCCGAAGTGGAAATCGATGTTGAAAAACATGAAGAATATCCATGCCGTGGCCTGGATCCATAAATGCCCGCTTGAGTAGTAATATATCAAAGCACAAACCAGGTACGACCAGCCAATGAGCCCCAATATGCCCCACCACGTAAAATGCAGCCAGGTATGCCCCGGATCGCTGGTTTTATATAGTACAGACATGGCTATGAGCAAGGCTACGCCAAAGCCCTGCAGCAGGTAGCGTTTGAGCTTGGTGGTTTCTTTGCTGTAATCTAAAAATATGAAGAAAAAGCTGAACGTTACCAGGCTTTCCCAAACTGGCTTGGGTAAAATAGAGGTAGTTTCATTATAGGTTTCCATATTGGCATGATAAAAACCAATAAATATGAGCGCGAATGAGCGACTAACTATGCGTGATAGTAATTTGTAATTGCCGCTTTTTAACCTGTTTTGAAACGCGAACGGGATGGATAAACCTACTATAAATAAAAATGCAGGGAATATAGTATCGGCGAGCCCTAAAGCATCAACGTTTTCGCCTGCATGTTTAAGCCAGTTGGGAGTATTCGGAATGCCATCAAGGTCATTCACAAATATCATCAGGAACATCGTTACAGCACGAAAGGCGTCAATGGAGCGGACACGACTAAAAAAATCATTCATTAAACTTGTAAATGCATTATCTGTACAAATGTTTTGATCTAACGTTAATTAAATTGAAACATTATTATTACAGACTTTATATTTAGTCTCTGTCGCGGCTTAGTTTGGTAAATACCAGCGGGTTTTCATTAAGTTCTAAAGTTTCGCGACGATGTTTTACAATGTGTATAGCAGTGAATAATGCCTCACGGAATGATATTTCTGATGCGATGTTTTTACCGGCAATATCATAGGCCGTTCCATGATCGGGCGAGGTACGCACAAAGTTTAAACCCGCTGTAAAGTTAACTCCCGACTCAAATGCTATCTGTTTAAACGGGATTAGCCCTTGGTCATGATACATAGCAAGTACAGCGTCAAACTGTAAGTAAGTACCGTTGGCAAAAAAGCCATCGGCAGGGTAGGGGCCAAAGGCCAGGATGTCATTGTTGCGGGCCTCTTCAATAGCCGGTATAATAGTTTCTTTTTCTTCGCTGCCTATAAGGCCGTTATCGCTGGCGTGTGGATTTAGGCCCAGCACCGCAATTTTGGGTTTACGTATCCAAAAATCATTTTGCAAGCTGTGGTTCATTAACTTAAGCTTGGCCACTATTTTTTCAAGAGTGATGCTTTCGGCAACTTTTGAAATGGGTATATGGCCCGTAACAACACCCACACGCAGGGTATCGCTTACTAAAAACATCAGCGATTCGGCTGCGCCATCACGTTCCTGTAAATACTCGGTATGACCAGGAAATTTAAACTGATCGTTCTGTATATTATCCTTATTGATAGGCGCAGTTATCAGCGCGTCAATACGGCCTTCTTTCAAATCAGCGGTGGCGCGTTCTAAAGAAAGGAACGCGTATTTGCCGCCAGCTTCGGTAACAGAGCCGAGCTCAATTTTTACATCCTCTTCCCAGCAATTAATCATGTTGGGTTTTTTATACTGAGCCTGTGATGCATCACTGATAACGTGAAAGTTAAGCTCGTTGATGCTGGTTGCACGGCGGTGAAATGAGGCTACTTTAGTATGGCCATAAACAATAGGTGTGCAATAATCATAAATGTGACTATCGGCCAGGGTTTTTAAAATTATCTCCAAACCAATACCATTTACATCACCAATGCTTATCCCAACTTTAATTTTTTCGCTCATGTCTTTATTTATATTAAACCGGTTTTACAAGTGATAGCAATGATGATAACCGGTATCTGATTTTAATTTTTTTTATATCGAACTAAAGCCTCTGATTTCGGCTTTTAGCTTTAAACTTTTGGCTTTTTTTACTGCAAATAAAAGATTTTAAGCTTATAGTTCCCGAATAAAGAACAAATATGCCTTAATTTGCTCATATATTTGATTAATAATGACATTGGTTAGGGCAAAAAAACACTTAGGGCAACACTTTCTTACTGACAAAAATATTGCCGCTAAAATTGTGGATAGCCTGAAACCGGCCGGCAGGTATAACCATGTACTTGAGGTTGGGCCGGGTATGGGTGTGCTATCTGATTTTTTGCTGCAAAAAACGGAGTATGAAACATCTTTAATAGATATTGATGAGGAATCATTCCAGTTTCTGCAAAAAAAATACCCGCAGTTGGGCAAGCGCCTCATTAATGCCGATTTTTTGGAAATGGATTTTTCAGGTGTGTTTGACAGTCCCTTCGCTATCATAGGCAACTTCCCTTATAATATATCATCGCAAATTCTTTTCAAGATACTGGATAACCGCCAGCAGGTGGTTGAGGTAGTGGGCATGTTTCAAAAAGAAGTAGCCGAACGCTGCTCGGCCAAGCCCGGCAGCAAAGAATACGGCATACTAAGTGTGTTTTTGCAGGCTTATTACAAGGTGGAGTATTTATTTACGGTAAAGGCAGGTGTTTTTAACCCACCGCCTAAGGTACTTTCAGCAGTGATCAGACTTACCCGTAATGATGCCGAAACATTAAACTGTGATGAAAAACTGTTTTGGCAAATTGTGAAGGCAGGTTTTAATCAAAGGCGCAAAACCCTGCGCAATGCTATTTCTTCGCTTATTAACAAAGAAAAAATGACCGATAACGCCACACTTGATCTGCGCGCTGAGCGCCTGAGTGTTGATGATTTTGTGAAGCTTACCAATGAGGTAGCGGCTAACAGGTAATTTTATATCTAAAATTTAGCTTACCTGTATCACAATAGGGTCGCCCTGCATCTTCTTAACCTGATCGGCCATGCGCTTGATGAACAGGTAATTGGTAGTGCCTCCAATTACAGCCCCTACTACAGGTACCAAGCGCTCGGCGGTTCGTGTACCTAATATCATAAGCATTTTTTCGGCTATACCTTCCATCATAGTTTTGGATAAGGCAACACCCGCTTCAACTTTTAAAGATGTAGCCACCAGCGCCATAAATTCTTCATACGTGATATGGTAACTGCCCTTGTTATAGTACATAATTGCCATGGTTGCTCTGAACTGCTGGGTTATCAGGTTTACAAAATCAATAGGCGTACCGGCAACAAGAGTTATCATGCCACCGCTACCCGATATAGCTCCCGAGCCCGCTGCCATACATGCACACTGGTTAATAAATTTATCGAGCCCCAGTGTATCAACTCCTTTTTTGATCTTAAGCTGATCAATATGATCAAATATCCGTTTAAAGCCACTATCAGCAAGCTTTGTGGCTTGTAGTTTTATATCGGAGCCCAGTTTTTTGAATTTAATGAGTTTCATTACCTTCTGATTAAGTTATTTAGAGCAAGGCGAGCTTCTCTCCAAATAACTTAATGCTATTCCCGTGCCAGTTTTATTTAGATGCCACTATTTCGCCTTTATCATTGAGCATTTGAATAACAGGTTGGTTTTGAGCGTTAATGAAAATCCTTAAACGGGGTTTGCCTTTGTCGTCGCATAAAAACAAACCTACTTCGCCCTGGCCGTTTTTGCCTACAAAAAGCCGTTCGGCAGTTATTACACCGGGCTGCTGTAGTTTTTTAATACCAGAGTTGTATGCCGCAGTGTCATTCAATTTGCTTAATGAATCAACATACTTTACTACCCTGGCCGATGGAAAGCTATCATACTTATCCCAAAGCTTTAAACCATAGCTGCGTTTTAGGCAGCCATTATCCTTATCCTGGCTATATTGGATCTGCATAATCTGGTCGTTCTGGTACTGATCTATCGAATAAGTCATACTGGCGCTTTTCTTGTCGCCGTCATAAACCAATCCGCCGCATTCATCGCCGTCATCATTAAAAAATATCATACCGGCGGGGCGGTCGCGTTTTGGTAATTCTTTTCCACCAATGGTGCCCGGATGCTGACGCTCCCGGTTACTGATAGCCATACGTATCTTGCCGGTAGGGTCAACAATATCAATTCGCTCGGCGGTAATGTGTTTAAAATGATCTGGATTGCTGCCTTGTTTCAGCACAATGCCGATAAATACTAATAAAATCAATGTTAAAATGGCTGCATATATTTTTAATATCCTGACCTGCTTTTGTAAGTTTTCCATAAATGATTGATAATGTTGCTGAACAAATATATTTAAAGCGTAAAAATTATTCATTATCGTAAACCCCGGCAGGTTAATAGCTTGTGGTTTTGTAAATTCGCCTTTTAATAAAAAAAATACATTGAAAAATAATATTCTTATTGTTGATGATGTGCATCCCATATTTATGGAAATGGCCGAGGCCAAAGGCTATCATTGCGATTACAAACCCCTTATAACGGCTGCCGAAGCCCTGCAAATAATAGGAGAATACGCCGGGTTGGTTATCCGGTCGAAATTCAGGGTTGATAAACAGGTATTTGACGCGGGTGCAAATCTGCGTTTTGTGGCCCGTGCCGGTGCCGGAATGGATAATATTGATGAGGCCTATGCTGCAGAAAAGGGTATTGAACTCATTAACGCACCCGAAGGTAATTCAGATGCAGTTGGTGAGCATGCTGTAGGTTTGCTGCTATCCTTAATGAACAACTTTAACCGCGGCGATGCGGAGATTCGCGACGGCAAATGGCAACGCGAAGCAAACCGTGGCTATGAACTTAAAGGAAAAACGGTGGGTATCATCGGCTATGGGCACATGGGGCATAGCTTTGCCCGCAAATTATCAGGTTTTCAGGTTGATGTTATTGCTTACGACAAGTATAAAACAGGTTTTAGCGACAGGTATGCCCGCGAAGTAAGCATGGAGGATATTGTTAAGCACAGTGATGTGCTAAGTCTGCATATTCCGCTAACACCCGAAACCAATGGACTTGTTGATGATGAGTACCTGTTTCATTTTAAAAAGCCTATTTTCTTTATCAATACATCCCGTGGGAAAACTGCAAAAGTAAGCGCTGTTTTAAATGCTATTAAAGAAGGCAAAATATTAGGCGCAGGACTGGATGTACTGGAGGTTGAAAAATTTCCGGCCCTGGCAGAACAAACCTGGTTTGATGAATTACGCCAAAGTGGTAAAGTACTGCTGAGCCCGCACGTTGCCGGGTGGACGTTTGACTCGTACCGCAAAATAAGCGAAGTGATGGCAGAGAAGCTGGTTGCTGTTTGAGTAGTGAGTAGTGAGTAACCAAGTTAGGGTTTAGGATTTAGTTATTAGAATTTCCTTTAGGATTTGGAATTTCACTTAGTTCAATAAATCGTGATTCAGACAAAAAAATCAACGAAATCAGCGCCATCAAAAAAATCAACGGTCAAAATCAGCAGTTAATAAATTTGGATATTAAAATTTAAATCTCTTATCTTCGTTAAATACAGAAACAAGACTATGTAGGCCCAGCCCATATAGTCTTGTTTGTTTTTTATGGTCATAGCGTCCTTCTTAAAACAAGGGGGGCGGTTTTTTTTGGATGACCAGGCAGAATGATAATTAAATAATTAAAGTGTTATGGCAGAGGTATCATACTTTACCAAAGATGGTTTAGAAAAATTAAAAGAAGAATTACAAAGGTTAAAAACAACCGGACGTGCAGATATATCAAAAGCAATAGCCGAAGCCCGGGATAAAGGCGATTTGTCAGAAAACGCCGAATATGACGCGGCTAAGGAAGCACAGGGTTTGCACGAGGCTAAAATTGCCCAGATGCAGGAAACCCTGGCTAATGCACGTTTGCTTGACGAGTCAAAAATTGACGTGTCAAAGGTGCTTGCCTTATCTATAGTAAAAATAAAGAACCTGAAAAACGGGGCCACTATGAGTTACCAGCTGGTATCTGAAAGTGAAGCCGATATGAAATCAGGAAAGATATCAGTAACATCGCCTATTGCGAAAGGGCTGTTAGGTAAAAAGGTTGGCGAAACTACCGAGATTACCGTACCTGCAGGTAAAATTGAATTTGAAATACTGGAGATCAGTAGATAGCTTGGGTAGTGAGTTTTGAGTTTTCTTAATAAGCTAATAGGCTTTCAACATAACTCAAAACTCACAAATTATTGCTCATTACTCATAACTTAAAATTTTAAAAATGACCATATTTTCAAAAATAATAGCAGGAGAGATACCTGCATATGTAGTAGCTGAAAGTAATGAGTTTTTGGCTTTTCTGGATATTAATCCGCTTGCAGAGGGCCATGTGCTGGTAATACCCAAAAAAGAGGTTGATTATATTTTTGACCTTGATGATGAAACCTACACCGGTATGCAGATCTTCGCCAAAATTGTGGCTACCGCGCTTAAAAAAGCAGTTCCTTGCATCAAGGTGGGGGTAGCCGTGATTGGTTTGGAAGTTCCTCATGCCCACATTCACCTGATACCCATGAACCGGGTTGACGATATGAACTTTGCCCGCCCCAAATTAAGTTTCACTCCTGAGCAACTGAGCGCTACACGCGATAAGATCAAAACAGCATTTAGAGAATAAGGAATTGATATGCGGATGTGTAAATGTGCAGATGAGTTAATAACCGTTTTGTCATAATAAAACAGATCAGAATCACCTGCACATCTTCATATTTGCACATTCCCACATCTACTTCACTATCCTTTTCGCGTTATCTTTAACAAAGGTATCCCAGCCGGAGTATGATTTTTTACTGCCCGAGCCTGATTTACTGCCCGTGCTTATGCGCTGAAAGGAATGACAAACGGCAACAGCCAGCCCATCCGTAGCATCTAAAAAATCAGGGGTTTCGGTGAATTTTAATAAGCTCTGCAGCATGGCCGCTACTTGCTCTTTAGTGGCATTACCATTACCCGTTATAGATTGTTTTATTTTACGGGGAGCATATTCTGTTATTTCCACATTGCGGGATAGTGCCGCTGCCATGGCTACACCCTGCGCCCTGCCCAGTTTTAGCATTACCTGTATGTTTTTACCATAAAAGGGGGCTTCAATTGCCAAACAATCAGGGTGGTAGTTATCAATAAGGGCTACTGTTTTTTCAAATATGCGCTGCAGCTTCAACATGTGGTCATCAGCTACGTTCATCTTCACCACGCCGAGGGCAATGAGTTCAATTTTGGGGCCGGTTTCTTTAACCAGGCCATAGCCCATAACGGCCGTACCTGGGTCGATGCCTAAAATAATACGTTCTTTGGTGTTTGCTTGCTGCACGCCTCAAAGGTAATTATATAGTAGCTAAAAGCGGAAGACCATAGGCCGAAAGCTTATGTGAATTTTTAAAGGGGAGTATTTACCGGCTTAGGCCGGATTGTAAAACAGTCATGTATTGTTCACGACTTATCATCCGGGCACCCATTGATTCCAGGTGATCGGTGTGTACCTGGCAGTCTATCAGTTCAAATTGGCTGTTTTGACAAAGATAAATAAGTGCGGTTTTGGAGGCATTACTAACACGGCTAAACATACTTTCGCCGCAAAAAACACGACCAGCCTGTACGCCATAAAAGCCGCCAACCAATTCCTGGTTCTGCCATACCTCAACAGAATGGGCGTAACCTTCAGTATGCAGTTTATTGTAGGCCGCTATCATATCATCGGTTATCCAGGTGCCATCCTGACCTTCGCGTGGTACGGTTGAGCAGGCTTTGATCACT
The DNA here is from genome assembly GCF_030409325.1 of Mucilaginibacter aquaedulcis. Classification (GTDB taxonomy): domain Bacteria; phylum Bacteroidota; class Bacteroidia; order Sphingobacteriales; family Sphingobacteriaceae; genus Mucilaginibacter; species Mucilaginibacter aquaedulcis. The sequence continues at coordinate 244,657 of NZ_JAUFPR010000004.1, read as the reverse complement.
TCGTTAAAACAGGTATCAGCGGTTACGCTGAACTTGCCCGAGCGCAACACCTGTTTCATGGATTTTGATATTTTTAATTCCTGAGGATATAGTACAAAACGTTCATGTGGGGAATACCACAGTATGGGCGAATCATCACTATACCAGGGAAAGATACCGTTTTGGTAGGCCAGTAATAATCGATGGGTTGATAGGTCGCCGCCAACAGCCAAAAGCCCGTCTGGTTCTGCCAGATCGGGCTCAGGAAATATTAATCGTTCGTCGAGCCTGAATATCATCAGGCGCAAATTTACGCTTTGTGGTGAATCACCAGTTTTTTATTTTGGGCTTTGGCTACTGCGTCCAGATAAACCTGTAACTCGGTATATTTTGCCGCCGGGATTACCTGATTAGTGAGATTAAATTTAGCCGTACTTATTACCTGATTCTTGATTGCATCGTACTTGTACCTCACTTCATAGCTGCCATAGGTAAATTTTAGGCTTTGGTCTGTTGGTAATGTTTCCACTTCAAAGCCGGCGGGTAGTTCAATGGTGGTTGTGCAGGTTTTGAGCATAGGAGTTTCAAAATAATAATCTGATCTGCGTTTTTCCTCGGCCGGTAAAGTGGCAGACCAAAGTAAAAATGCCTGTGGCTTATAAAATTGTTTATCACCAGTAGCTATATCACAAAATTTATCATACTGCATTTCAATAGTTACATCTTTCATCCCATCCTTGTCATCTGCCGGAGAATATTCAAAAACGGAAGGCTGCTTAATATGCAATTCTTTAATAAGATATTCTTTTTGTTCGTCTGTTTTATAAGTAGGCAGCCTATCAACAAACATGCTGCGGTATTGACCATTGCTTGAAATCTTGATCTGTGCTTTGGCTCCACCATCGGCATCAAGGGTAAGATGAACATAACTGTTAAACTGGTTATCAATTGGTGAACTCTTAGGAGTGTTAACCAGCTTGCCGCCTTCATCGGTAATAAGTAAAGCATTCCGATTTTCTGTGAATGGGCCAAGTTTGCCAAATGCAGTAGTATTGCTTGTGCATTCAAGCCATGTGGTGTCATTTTTGAAAGGAATACATAATATAGCATGATTAAATGAATTAGCAGGAAATGCTAAGTCGGCCGGTTCTTCATTATAACCCGCTCTGATAATTGCATAATTAGAGGGGATATTAACCGCGCTGAGTAATGCCCGCATATAATTAGATAGTGCTTTACAATCGCCATATTTTTTTTGATCAACAAAAGTTGCCGGAAAGGGCTTAAAGCCACCTATACCTAATTGAATGCCTACATAGCGCATGCTTTTTTGCATGTAGTTGTACAAAAAGCGTGCTTTCTCTTTATCGTTTTTAATGGTGTCAGTCATCTTTTTTATTTCGGCCGTGCGCTCAGGACTGAGCGTACATACATCATCATTCAATGATTTTATCCAATTGCCAAAAGCTTGCCAATTGTTAAAATTGCCCTGGTACCCATAACAATTAAAGAGGTCGATTGCGAAAGATATTTTTGATTGAATGTTCCATGGCATCACATTTTCCTCTTTTTTTATCGCTTTCAGATTTTTAACCGTCCATGTATAAGTATCAAATCCATCTGCGTTGCCTTTCTCTGGCTTAAAGTGAGTGTTTTTAGCCTTGTATCGAAATCCAATCGCAGGGTTTACGGAAATTTTGCAGTACTCATTCTGTATGGCTTGCTCCATTTTATCTTGCACATACCAGCTATTAAGGCCGATAAAACTGCTTTCATCTTCTTCATATACCATTTCTACCGTTGTTGGATATGTAGCTATGGCATGTTTTTTATACAAATAGCGTTCATCGGTTACCATGGTTTCATCTCCGGCGGCAGAGCCATCGTATAGGTCGCTTTTATGATATTTTTTGATCAGAACACCTTCGGCATTGTAAATGTTCATTTCGATATTGCTATATGAATCATACTTGCGGTTATAGAATAGTTCGAGTATCGCATCATTGTCGCCCTTGTCGTTCAGGATAGTTACAATACTGTGTTCTTTGGTTATTTGCTTGCCCGCATCTTTTATTGTGGTTTCGCGTAGCTCATAGCGTATTACAACATTTGCATCCTGCTTTAATGAATCAGGAATGGTTGAAGCAATATAAAGTTCCTTGGGTATGGTTTTGTCCTGACTATAGCCTTGGCTACAGAAGGCAAATAAGGCCGTTATGATTAACAACAGCCTTTTAAAGTTTTTGATAAACATACGGATATTATGATTTTTTGAGCACTACTTGTTCATTAAGCATCTCGTACATCTTTTTATAAAATTCACGAAACTCGGGATAGTTTTCCTTAAAGTACATGGATTGTTTAAAATCAACAGTCAGGCGTATCATAAGCGAGCCATCCTGCTCGGCTACCATTCGTCTGAAAACAATGCTCTTATCAGGAATCATCATCGTGATGTTTTTGGGTAAGGCATCTACCTTGAAACCAGCAGGAAGTTTAAAAATTCCGGTTATGGAGTAATTATCCTTGTATCCGAAATCAATATCGGTTACTCTGTTTTCGTTTAGAAACGGATTTTTTTTCAGATCCGTAAACAGGTTGGAGTTGAAGTAAATATAGTTATCATCTGAGCCGGTCAGGTCGAGGTTAAAATCCATTTTTTGCCTGAGCGGTAGGGTATCAACCTCCATATTTTCAAAAGCAACTGCTGCTATTTTTAAATTGTTGTTATCATCTCGTATATAATCGAGATATTTTTTCTCGCCATCCGTTTTATATTTTTTGATGTAGTTGATGCGGTTATAACTAAAGCTGCTGATATCGGCTAAACCATTCATTTTTCCATCAGGCTTTATTTCGGCATTGATGAGTACCACCTGCCTTACAGGGGCCTGGTCGTCTAAAAATTTAAGTTCATAAATCTTGTCGTCTTTGTTAACGCTTAAACCAAACGAGTTTAAAAAGTTGGTGGGTACCTGATTATAAATGTTGTATTTATTGGAGGCATCAAGTACATAATATTTATTGCTATCAACCGGAATGTAAGCTACGGTACTGTTAAACTGATATGAATTAGGGTAGGCTGGGTTAACACGGCCATGGTTATGTGTACTTACCAGCATCGGGTATGCCTTTATCCCTGATTTTTTAAGCAAATGCGTAAGTATAAGGTTAATTTCTGCCGAATTACCAATCTTCTTTTCCCATACTTTTACTGTACCATCATTGGCATAGCGGGCATTATACTCATCCCATTTCAGCGTGTTTTTAACTGTGTTAAATACGTAAGCAATTTTTTCATCGTCGGTTTTTAAGCTTTTAGCTTTACTGATAATAGCCTCTTCGCCGTTTAGTTTGCGGTTTATCTGCCCTCCGAAATCATCATCATCTGCCCAGTTTTGGCCAACTTTGTTCCATGTATCAGAAAATGTATGTATCATTCCCATTGTAGGTTTTATACTTACCAGCTGGAACAATATACGTTCAGAGTTATCATCGCGTGAACCCATAAAAGGTTCATCATGCAGTGAAGGGATATTAACCAGTGCCTGTATGTGCATGTTTGACGAATTGGTTTTATCAACCACATATGGGTAATGCACATTTTCCAGCCTTTTATAATCTAAAACATCCGGAATGTTGGTGCCTAATTCGCTGTAGCGTGTAGGTAAGTGACTCTGAAAATACCAGTCAGGGAAATCACCAATAGACGTTGAAGTTAAATGATATTTAAATTCAATAACAGAGCCCGGTTTTACATTAGGGAAAGAAAAAACTATAGCCGAGCGGTATTTATCAACTATTTCGGTAAATATCTGTTTTTTATCTATTTTGGTAATTTCGGGTATGCCATTGTTTGAGTTAATAGTTTCTGCCTGCAGTCCTGATATATTTTCTATCCGGTTGGCACTGTAATATTCAATGCGGATGTTGGCCTCAGATTTACCATTGTCATTAAAAATCTTGATACGTTTGTGCCTGTCTGTTACAATATTATAATTTGTATCAAAATAAACGCCAGCCTTATCAAAAAGGATTTCCGCATTGGCATCCTTTTCAAATTCGCATCCTTTAAGCTCGAGATCGCTTTGGTCAATTTTGCCAAAAGCCTGTGCTGTTGGGGTTTGGATGGTAGTTTGAGCATTTGCCCCGAATGCTAAACACCCCAGAAATAGGAGGGTAAAAGTTTTATTCATGTGATAAGGTTTAATAAATAATAGTTTAAATCAGGTACTAAATTTACAATAAGCAGATATAAAATAAAAATAATTAAAACAATATCTATTTATTGTCGTAGGTAGCAGTTGCCTGAAGAAAAAATATTATTCTATAAGCAAGCGCAATTGTTTGACAGCCTTGCAGGTATATAGAAATATAAGTTTGCTTTTATGTAATTTTGGCATTAATAAATGTGTTGTACATGCCATATGTTGAACTGGCATCTGGATTGATAATACTTAATTAATGAAACAAAAATTTTATGATACTGCTGTGAAGCAGGAAAAGGCTGTTTTAGTTGGTGTAATAACCGCGAATGAAACAGAAGAGCAGGAGAAGGAGTATTTAGAGGAGTTGGAATTTTTGGTAGCCACAGCCGGTGGTGAAACTGTAAAAAGCTTTACCCAAAAACTGCAGAGGCCAGATAGGGCAACTTTTGTAGGGTCGGGAAAGCTGGAAGATATTAAGGCCTATGTAACCGCAGAGGAAATTGATATGGTTGTTTTTGACGATGGGCTATCACCATCGCAATTACGTAATATTGAACGCGAACTGCAGGTAAAGGTGCTTGACCGCAATAACCTGATATTAGATATTTTTGCCAATAGAGCACAAACAGCTCAGGCTAAGACCCAGGTTGAGTTGGCACAGTTACAATATTTATTACCGCGCCTTACCCGTTTATGGACTCACCTTGAGCGCCAAAAGGGTGGTATTGGTATGCGCGGCCCGGGTGAATCGCAAATTGAGACCGACAGGCGTTTGATCCTGAACAAAATAGCTCTGCTTAAAGAAAGATTAAGGCAGATTGACAAGCAAAACGAAACCCAGCGGAAAAACCGCAACCAGATGGTACGTGCCGCATTAGTTGGTTATACCAACGTAGGTAAATCAACTATCATGAACATGATATCCAAATCTGAGGTATTTGCAGAAAATAAGCTTTTCGCTACTTTGGATACCACAGTAAGGAAAGTAGTGATTGAAAATGTTCCCTTCTTGTTATCGGATACTGTTGGGTTTATCCGCAAACTTCCTCATCACTTGGTAGAGTGCTTTAAATCTACCCTGGATGAAGTACGTGAGGCCGATATATTGGTTCACGTGGTTGATATTTCGCACCCTAACTTTGAAGATCAGATACATACGGTTAATGAAACGCTGAAAGATATTGGTGCTATTGATAAAAGGATAATCACCGTATTTAATAAGATAGATGCCTTTAAGCCCGAGCAGCATCAGATTGAGCAACAAGCAGAACCGCTTACACTTGATGATTTTAAGCATAGCTGGATGGCTAAAAATAACAGCCCTGCCATATTCATATCTGCTACTAAAAAAGAAAACGTTGATGAGTTCAGAACCCTGTTATACAATGAGGTAAAAACTATTCACGTTGAAAGGTATCCGTATGATCAATTGTTATATTGAGCTGATGGAAGCAGCTCTTTCTAAAGCAGATATGTCACTCTCTTTTCGATAACACAAGTAAAGCAAAAAACAAAGAGGTATACATTCCAATGTATGCCTCTTTGTTTTTTTGACCTCCCTATACCGCAATGGTTGCAAGCAACTCTTCCAGGCGTTCGTGTGAGTCATTAACTCCTTGCTCCATTCCTGATTGCAGCATACCGTCACGATCGGCAACTGATTGAAATACAGATTGGGTAGTTACCCTCGTGCGGTTGTCAGGTAAAGCTTCAAATTTGGTAGTTTCCATGGCTACATGGCCAGCTTCGGGCAAACCTTCAAACTCAAATGTTTGAATAATTCTTTCAGGGAAGGTATGGTCATGACAAACGCCGTGAAAGCCATGTTCGTTGCCAGCCGGGTCGGTATGAATATAGCGGTATGAGCCACCGGCACGGGCTTCAAACTTTTCTATCCGCATGGTGAGGTTACACTGGCCGCCCAGCCATTGCAACATCAGTTCGGGATCGGAATAAGCTTTAAAAACAAGCTCACGCGGAGCCTCAAATTCACGGGTGATAATAATTTCCTGTTTGCCGGGTACGGCAGCGATGGTGGTTTGATTCTTTTTCATGGCTATTATTGGTATCGGTTTTATTGTTGTTCATCTGTGTTTTTATTTTCCTTTTGTAAACGCGCCAGCAGGTCATCCATTTTATCAAATCGTTCATCCCAGCTTTTCCGGTATTGCTCAATCCATTGGGCAACTTCGTTAAGCTGGCCGAGTTTGGCTTCGCAATAGCGTTCGCGTCCATTTTTTTTAACGTCGATAAGTCCGCATTCAATTAAAATTTTAATATGCTGCGATATGGCAGGCCGGCTCACGTCAAAGTTATCAGCAATGGCGTTCAGGTTCAGGGGCTGATGGGCAATCAGATTGATGATCTGTCTGCGGGTTGGGTCGGCTATAGCTTGGAATACGTCTCTGCGTGTAGTTATCATAATGCGTAAGTAAATACTTACATAAAGTTATATGTAAGTATTTACTTACGCAAATTTTATTTGAAAAAAAATTCCTGCCCGTCATAATCTTAGATTTATATAAAGCAGCTAATGATTATTAATCTATAAGAAGGGGTAAGGATTCTCTAAAAGGGTGAGTGGTGGTGAGATGTTTTAGCGCTTCTACGGAGTAAGGCGTTTACCGCGGATTATAAATGCGAATGTTGATGGGATATACAGGCAGCTTATCATATAAAGCTTTGATGGTACCATCAAAGCTTTATATGATAAGCTGATGCCTGGTTTCCAGTTTTGTTCCACACTTAATTAGGAACAGAAGGGGGCGGAGATGTTAAAAATATTTCTTCCTTTATTGGTGGTATGGTATTATTTTTCAGGGCTGTATCAAAAAGCAGCGTAATGGCTTTACGGCCTTCATTGCCCAGATCAATGGAGTATTTGTTTACATAAAGTTCAATGTGCTTATACATTACCTCCTCGCTCATTTCCTGCGCGTGCGAGCGGATAAAATCTAACCCCGACTTAGGGTTGGCAAACGCAAACTGAACCGATTTGCGTAACACCCGGTTCAGTTTGTGCTGAACTTCAAGAGGTAAATTGCGGTTAGCTACAATACCTCCCAATGGTATAGCGCAGCCGGTTTGCTTTTCCCAGTAATCGCCAAGGTCAAGTATTTTTTTAAGGCCCTTGTCCTGATACGTAAAACGGTTTTCGTGAATAATAAGGCCTACATCAATTCGTCCTTCAATAACAGCGTTCTCAATATCAGAGAATACCAATTCTGTTTTATTGCTGGCATTCGGGAAAGCATAACCTAATAAAAAGTTGGCAGTAGTATATTTTCCTGGGATGCCGATGCGAAGTTCAGGGTTTCCGGCACTAAGTTTTGCGTGAAGCTCATTTTCATCGCCTTTACATATCAGCATTGGGCCAACGCCGTAACCCAAAGCGCTTCCTGCATCAAGCAGTACATATTTCTCGGCTACATAAGCAAAAGCATGATAGCTGAGTTTGGTCACATCCAGTTCGCCGCGAAATGCTTTTTGATTGAGGGTTTCAACATCATCATAATAAACCTCAAACTCCAAACCTTCGGTATCAATTTTATGATGTATCAGTGCATCGAAAATAAAAGTATCGTTAGGGCAGGGCGAAAAGCCAAGTGTTAGTTTCATAAGTTGTACGTTATAAGTGCTAAGTTGTACGTTCCTGATATGCTTACGTAAAACGAACAATGTATTACGTAAAACCTAAAAACGTTCCGCTTAATTATTGCCGATCCTGTTTATCAGCTCAATGGCAAAGTTATTCAGATTTTTAATGGCCAGCGTTATATCCCAATTGGCTCGATTGCGTTTTTCCACGTAATTTGACACTGCCCTGATCTGCAAACATGGTAAGTTGAATTGTCGGCAGGCATAAAAAAAGGCAGCGCCCTCCATACTTTCAATCTGCGGGTTTAAACGCAATTGCACCTTTTTAATGGAATCCTCATTACCATGAACGGTATTTACCGTAATAGCCCTGCCTTTGGTGAGGAAAAGCGAGTTGCAAACATTTTCAAGGGTTGTGGTGGGTTTAAACGTGCTTTCGCCAAAGCCAAGTACGTTTATCGGAATAAATTCCTGATCGTCTTCGGCACCGGTTTCAGAAAAGGTGTCTTCTGTTATCTCAACTACATAGCCCGGCTGGATGTTTCTGTCAAAACTACCGGCAATGCCCAGATTAATTACCAGGTCATACTTATGCATGCTAAACTGACGGCCTAAAGCAAAGGCCGTAGGTACCATGCCCGCGCCGGTTATCAATATGTCAAGTTTGTGACCAAGGCTGTTTGCCAAGGGTTCAACTTCAAAGGCTGTGGCAGCAACAATCAATATCTGCATATTGCATTTTTTTGACGGCTAAGATAAAACAACTCAGCTATTTTTGTTTTGTATATTTGCACCCACGATTATTATGATGATACATATTACGCGCAAAGAACATTTTAATGCCGCTCACCGGATGTACCGTGAGGAATGGAGCGCTGAAAAGAACAATGAGGTATTTGGCAAGTGTGCCAACCCCAACTGGCATGGGCATAATTATAACCTGTTTGTAACAGTTAAGGGCGAGGTTACGCACGCAACAGGTTACCTGATGGATCTGAAAGAGCTGAAAATAATTATCAACGAGTATGTTATTGAAAAACTTGACCATAAGAACATCAATAAAGATGTTGAGTTTATGGCAGGCAAAATGGCTTCGACAGAACTTTTGTGCATTGAGATATTTAATCAGCTCAAAGCTCCTATAGAAGCTTATGAGGGCGTTTTTTTACACTCGGTTAAATTATACGAAACCGAAAATAATTCTGCCGAGTACTTTGGCGGATAACTTGAAGAGATGAACAACAACCACACTCCAGCACGTGACGACGACGATGATGATGAAATTGGCGGATACACCAAGGTTGACAGGTATAATCCAAATCTGATCCATAACCTATCTACCCATTATCATGATGTTTTAAAACAAATTGGCGAAGATCCTGAACGCGAAGGCCTTTTAAAAACACCTGAACGTATGGCTAAAGCCATGCTGTACCTTACCCATGGGTATGATCTCGATGCCAAAGAGATACTTAATTCGGCTATGTTTAAAGAAGAGTATAGCCAAATGGTAATTGTTAAGGATATTGAAGTGTACTCGATGTGCGAGCATCATATGCTTCCGTTTTTTGGCAAAGCGCATATAGCTTATATCCCTAACGGATACGTTGTGGGCCTGAGTAAAATACCCCGTATAGTTGATGTGTTTGCCCGCCGCCTGCAGGTACAGGAGCGCCTCACCAACGAAATACGTGATTGTATACAGGATACACTTAATCCTATAGGTGTGGGTGTGGTTATTGAATGCAGGCACTTGTGTATGAGCATGCGGGGTGTGCAGAAACAAAATTCTGTAACAACCACATCGGCATTTACAGGTGAGTTTTTAAAGGAAAAAACCCGTACAGAGTTTTTAAACTTAATATCAGCAAAGCTTGGCTAAACCTTTTTGCCCTCTACAAGGGGAGGTAGAAAAAGCTATTAATAAATATAAATTATAAACATTTTACAACAATTTTCCCTTTAGGGGGTTAGGGGGCTAATGAAAGCATATATTTTTCCTGGGCAGGGTGCCCAGTTTCCGGGTATGGGTAAAGATCTGTACGAACAATCAGAAAAAGCGCGTGAATTATTTGAAAAGGCTAATGACATATTAGGTTTCCGAATTACCGATGTAATGTTTGATGGTACAGCCGATGATCTGGTTCAAACCAACGTTACTCAGCCCGCTATATTTTTACACTCTGTTATCCTGGCTGCTATTTTAGGTGATGATTTTAAGCCAGAGATGGTAGCAGGTCATTCATTGGGAGAGTTTTCTGCCCTGGTAGCCGCAGGAGCTTTATCATTTGAAGATGGTTTGCGCTTAGTAGCGGCCCGTGCTAATGCGATGCAGAAAGCCTGCGAACTGGAACCATCAACCATGGCCGCAATTTTAGGGCTTGACGATTTTACGGTTGAGGATGTTTGCCAGCGGGTTACTGCCGGCGTAGTAGTAACTGCAAATTATAACTGCCCTGGTCAATTAGTAATTTCAGGAAGCATTGCCGGAATTGATGAAGCATGCGAAAAACTATTGGCCGCCGGCGCTAAAAGAGCCCTGAAATTAAAAGTTGGCGGTGCTTTCCACTCGCCACTGATGGAATCGGCAAGGGTTGAATTGGAAGCAGCCATTGTCGCTACAACAATTAACCAGCCGGTTTGCCCTATATATCAAAATATTGATGCTAAGCCTTATACAGATCCTGAGCTTATTAAACAAAACTTAATAGCTCAGCTTACCGGTGCCGTAAGGTGGACACAAACCGTAAAGCATATGCTTGAAGACGGCGCCACTTCCTTTATTGAAGTAGGGCCAGGCAAAGTACTGCAAGGCCTTGTAAAAAAGGTTGATGTGGCAGTAGCTACAAGCAGCGCAACTTTATAATATTAATTAGAAAAATACAGGCACTGCAAGGTGCCTGTATCGTTTATCAGAAGTTTATTTATATAAGGAAATTTGACTTACTCCGGGAAAATACGCTTGTTGCTGACCTTTATAGGCATAGGCTTATTATTTACGGCTATTATTGTTCAAAAAACTTATTCTCCCGTAAATAACCTGGTTAAATCGGGCTTAACGCTTGAGGATAATCTGCATAAAAAAGAGGCTTATATCAATGGGCTGATAAGCGATAAACAAAAGTTCGAGGCGCTAAAACACCTGCCCGAAAATGAGCAGGATGCCCTGAATGATATTAACGAGGTTGGCATTAAAAACCGCATTTTATTTGTAACGCTCCACAATAACCGTCTGGCATTTTGGAGCGGCATAAAGGTTTTGCCAGATAATTTAACATCTATAAAAGAAGGTTATTCCTTTATTAAACAGCCTAATGGTTACTACGAAACCATAAAAAAAACCAAAGGAGATTTCTCGGTTATTTTTTTTATTCCGGTAAAAACCACCTATGCCTTTGAAAATGAATACCTCCACAATGTATTTGATAAAGATCTGATTAAAGATGATAATCTTGACATTGCCGATTTTTCTGACAAGAATATTTACGAGGTACACAGCAGCAATAGCGGTTACTTATTTTCAATAAAGCTGAAACCCAGTAGCATAAATTACGCCTTTATATATTATGAGCTGATTTTCTGGATATTAACCGTCATGGTTTTATGTGTTTTAATGCATAAGATATGTAGTTATATTGCCTTAAAGGGTTATGCGCCGTTATCTGTTGCATTGCTGGCTATATTTATAGTACTGTTCAGGTATATTAGCCTGCGTACCAACCTGTTTGATTTTTCTTATACGCTTGACATTTTCAACCCGGCATACTACGCCTCAAATGTCATATATCCCTCTCTCGGCGATTTTTGCATCAATATTCTGTATATACTATGGTTTGTTGCCTACCTGTACCTGCAAAGGCATCGTTTGTTTTTTGCAATCCCAGGCAAGCCCGCAAGTTACCTTATAACAATAGCCTGCGTAATTGCGCTCATAGGGTCATCTACCTTACTGTTGAATTTATTTTATGGGCTGGTTATCAATTCAAAAATAGGCTTTAACGTAAATAACGTACTCAGTCTTTCAGGCTTTAGTTTGATTGGAGTATTGATGTTATGCTTTAGCTTCCTGATATTTTATATCATCAACGAAATTGCCCTTTTTATTTGCCTGAGGCTTGCCATATCACGCACACACCAGTTAATTATACTGGTTTTGTCAACTATTTTAACAACAGTTGTTTTTACGTTGTATCGTGAGTATACTTCGTTTTATGTGTTGTTGTTAATGCTCATTATTATAAGAGCATACGGTTTTATATATCATAAAGGAAAACTAAATGCCGCTACATTTTTGGGCATAGTACTGATTTGCTCCCTGATCTCGGCAATTAAATTCAATCAGTTTGAGAGTGTAAAAGAGCGGGAAACGCGTAAGGCCCTGATTCAAAAACTGGAGATCCCGGATGATGCCACTGCCGATTATATTTTCAAAAAGATTGAGGGCCAGATCATAGCCGACTCGGCCATTATCAACTACTTTAATAATACCACACTGCATAATCATGATTTTCTGCGCACCCGTTTTCAGAAACTCTATTTTGATGGCTACCTGTCAAAATATGAATTTAAGGTACATGAATACAATCAGCAGGATCAGCCCATTGCCGATGATAATTACTCGTTAAGCGTATTCAAAGACCTGGTATTATACAGCTCGTTCAAGGTGTCTGATTATTTTTACCGGGAAAATGAATCCTTCGGGTTTCAGAATTACTTTGCCATATTGCCCGTTATCCGTAATGGCAAGCAATTGGGTACGTTGGTTATCGAACTAAAATCAAAGCCCCTGCAGCCATCAGGCTCGTTCCCCGAATTGCTAGTAGATGGGCATATCAAATCGGAAGATGAATTTAAAGATTACTCCTACGCGTTTTATATAGATAATAAACTTCTGAGCCAAAAGGGGAACTATGTTTACACGCTAAACAATACGGAGTTTACGGGCCGCAGTAAAAAATATCAGCTAAAAACAACCCGTATCACCAATGGCGAATGGTATGAAAGCTTTACCAGTTACAGTCATCTGATATATAAACCCAGCAACCGTAATTTAATAATAGTTAGTAAAGAGGAGAATACCTTATATAGCAGTGTAACATCGCTTACTTTCTTTTTTGTGCTGTTGCTGCTATTTAGCGCAATTATAGTGACTATCAGATGGGTTTGGTTGCGCGTCAGGATACTGAACATTAATGACCACGAAATAAAATGGTATTTCAGGATAAATTTCGACAGGATATTGTATCGTACCCGCATACAGTTCTCTATGATATTTGCGGTGATGATAACACTGCTCATGGTAGGTTTTATCACTTTTGTATCTATTAGTACGCAGTACCATGCCCAGCAGGATAAAATGATCCGCGATAAAATAACCCGGATAGTTACTGCCTTTGAAACCGGTGCTTTTAATAAATACATCTATTATGTTAACGAAGAAAGCCAGGTAAGTTTCAACGAATTGGCCAATAACTATTCAACCGATTTAACTTTGTTTGATACCAATGGCATCCCCCTGGTAACCACCCAGCCCAAAATATACGAATACGGTCTTACAGCCAAAAGAATGAATGCAAAGGCATTTATTTATTTAAGCAAACTCCAAAAATCAGAGTTTGTAAATGAAGAAAAAATAGGAGGGTTAAGTTATAAAGCCGCTTACGCGCCCATTATTAGTTCAAATAAAACGATAGCCTATATTCAACTGCCATATTTTTCAAACGAGGCCGATTATAAAGAACGTATCAGCGCGTTGCTGAATGTGATGATCAATGTATATGCCATCGTATTTATCGCTATCGGGCTTTTTGCCATCATCATAGCCCGGCAAATTACAGCACCGCTAAACTTTATACAGGAAAGCTTGAGTAAAACTATCTATGGCAAAAAGAACGAGCATATCAAATGGGCACGTAATGACGAGATAGGGGCGCTCATTAAAGAATATAATAAAATGATATCTGCCCTGGAGCATAGCGCGCACAGGCTGGCTCAGTCAGAACGTGAAAGTGCTTGGCGCGAAATGGCCAAACAGGTTGCTCATGAAATTAAAAACCCGCTAACACCATTAAAGCTGGGTTTGCAGTTGTTGGATAAATCATGGAAGGATAAAGACCCTAAGTTTGATCAAAAGTTTGAGCGTTTCAGCAAGTCATTTGTAGAGCAAATCGAAAGTTTGTCGTCAATAGCATCTGAGTTTTCAGCCTTTGCCAAGATGCCTGATACCCGTATTGAGCAGATCAATGTTTTTGAGATGCTGGGCCAGGCGGTTACCATATTTAAGCAGATGGATAACATCCACATCGCTTATCAGCCGCCCGAAACACCATTCATGATCAGTGCCGACCGCGACCAGTTACTGCGTTGTTTCAATAACCTGCTTAAAAATGCTATTGAAGCAACCCCACCAGACAGGCAGGGAATAATCGAGATCAATTATCTGGTAACCAGTAAAAACGTTTTGCTTACCATAAAGGATAATGGTAACGGGATACCTGAAAACATGCGCGAAAAAATATTTGAACCCAACTTTACTACCAAAAGCTCCGGAACGGGCTTAGGGCTCGCGTTTGTTAAAAACTCCATTGAAAATGCCAATGGCAAAATCTGGTTTGAAACAACGATTGGCAGCGGCACTTCATTTTACCTCAGCTTTCCAGCCACCACTTAGGCTGAAAGCTTAAAGTGAAAGGCCCAAAGCAACTGTAGTGAAGCTTTAGACCCTCGGCATTTAGCTTTACGCTTTAACAGCGAATTTCTTCACGGTTTCTGTAATATGAGCAAGGTGATGTCTGCCATGCCAAGAATACATAGCCAATGCCCTCACAAGCGATATGGAATCGCCCGATTCTGGATGAACAAAGGTACGGGCCCATTCATTCTCGGTAAAACTTTCCAACAGGGCAACAAAGCGCTGATGTATACCTTCCAGCATTTTTAATGAGGGCTCTACGGGTAAGCGATAATCAGGTAGCAGGGCCCAGCTGGCTTCCTCGTATGGTTTTATGGTAGGGTTATTTTCTGTTAATGCCAGCTTAAACCGTGTAATGGAATTCATATGGCTATCGGCCAAATGATGGATCACCTGCCTCAGCGACCAGCCTCCGGTACGGTAGGGTGTATCCAGCTCCTGGTAGTTTAAACCATTTATAGCATGCCTCACTTTACCCGGTAAAGTTTTAAGATCCTCTATCCATCCGCGTATATCCTCATTGGTATAAGATGCCGGCGGAGCAAATTTCCCTATCGGGAATTTCATCTGTTCGTCTGTCATGGTTAAAAAAAAATTAATTTAGGGATAATTTAAAACTACCGCAAGCTTTGCTATAATTTAGCGTTTAGTACCTACTTACTTAAACCGATGGTTAAAAAGATATTTTTACTGCTGTTTCTCCTAAATATCTCATATTCATATGCACAAACTATTAAAACAGATATTTTAGTAATTGGCGGCGGCGCAAGCGGTACGGCTGCAGCTATACAGGGAGCGCGCAGTAAATTAAAAACCATGCTTGTTGAACCTGGCCCCTGGCTTGGGGGAGGTATGACTGCCGGCGGCATGTGTGTGATTGAAGGGAACCGGAATTTACCATCAGGCATTTGGGGCGAATTTCGTAGCCATGTAAGGGACTTTTATAAAAACAGGCTGGGTTATGATACAACCGTAAATGCCACGCTTCGCTTTGAACCATACACCGGGGCTGCTATCCTCAAAAAAATAGTCGATACCGTAAAAAACCTTACCGTAAAGCTAAATACTCCGTGGACTGCTATTGAAAAAGATGGTACAAGCTGGCAGGTAACCATTATTATTGATCATAAAAATACTACTGTAAAGGCCAAAGTTGTTATCGATGCTACCGAAACCGGCGATGTGGCTGCCAAAGCGGGTGAAACATTTGTTTCGGGTTTTGAGAGCGCCCAGGATACTGGCGAAGAACTGGCCCCTCAAACGACATTGCCCCGTATTCAGGATATCACCTGGATAGCCCTACTAAAGGATTTTGGCAAAAAGGAAGATAAAACCATTGCCAAGCCACAAGGATATGATGCCAATGAATACGCCTGTTTAAAAGGGAAAAATATCAGTAAGATGCTTGATGACGGCAGGCTGCCCAATGATAAGTTCATGATCAAATGGGCAGGTTGCGGTAATCAGTACCCAACCACGGTTGATGATCTTAAGCCGGCCCATCGTGATGCTTTTTATGCTAAAGCACGATTACACACCCTTGGGCTTATTTATTATTTACAAACCGAACTGGGTTTTAAAAACCTGGGTTTAGATGATGAATTCCCAACGCCTGATCATTTGCCTTTTATCCCCTATATCCGCGAAGCGGAACGTACCAGGGGCGTACTGCGTATGACGCTTAATGATGTTTATAAACCTTATGACCGCCCTACTAATTTGTACCGTACGGCTATAGCGGTTGGTGATGCATCGCCAGGGCAGCACTATGGCGAGGGGACTGCTCCCCATATCAATTACCCGCCGTTTATGGCCTACAGCATACCGCTTGGCGCTATTGTTTTAAAGGACATGGATAATTTGCTGGTTACAGAAAAAGCCATGTCGGTATCGCACCTGGTTAACGCCAGCAGTATGTACCCATCGGTACAAATGACAGTAGGGCAGGGTGCGGGCGCAATCGCTGCTTTTTGCGCATTTTTTAAAACTACTACCAAAAAGCTGAACGTACGCATTATACAGGGTGAACTGCTTGATTTTAAAGCTTACCTTTTGCCTTTTTCAGATATTAAACAAAGTGATCCTTATTTCAGGTCAATGCAGCAGGTTGGTGCTACTGGTTTGCTTAAGGGCATTCAAAAAGTAAATGGAAACACCGCACAGTTACTTTTTATGCCCGATTCTGTAGTAAGCACCGCCGAGGTTGAACCATCTTTCAAAGAAATTTATACGCGTGCTTTTTTGTGGTTTAACAAAGAAAAGCCAGGCGAAAAATTTACCCAGGGCAACTTGTTATCGTTCATCAGCGAAATTACCCTGACCGATCCTAAAACCCTGCAGATCGGTATGCAAAAAGCATGGAAGGCCCAATACAAGTTTACTTCTGATTTTGATATGAACCGGCCGGTTACCCGGCGCGAGTTTGCAATTTTGACCAACAAATACTTAAACCCCTTTGCCCGCACGGTTGACCTTAGCGGCAGAATGGTAAATTAACAGGTTTCGGTTAATTATTCAGGCCTCAGTATGGCATACATGTGTTTATCCATTACATTGCCGTTTTTGATGATGGCATTGCGCAATATACCTTCTTTAACATAGCCAGCCTTTTCCAGCACCCGCATTGATGCCGTGTTTTGGCTAAACACACCCGCCTGTATGCGTATGATATCTAAATTTTTAAAGGCATAATTGGTAAGGAGTTTAACAGCTTCGGTTATAATACCCTGGCCCCAGTACGGCTCACCAAGCCAGTAACCTATCTCGCCGGCTTTACTATTGGCGTCAATCATGAGGTCAACTGCTATGCCGCCACAAACCTGGCCATCAATAACAATGGCAAAGTTGGTTTGTATTTTTTGATGCTGCATATAAGTAACCCATTTATCGGCATCGTTTATGGTATAAGGATAGGGGAAACGGTCTAACAAATAAGTAGATACCTTAGGATTGTCGGCATGTTTTTGTAGTGACTCCTCGTCGCCATCAAACCATCCCCTCAAAATAAAGCCCGTTCCGTGAAGTTCCATATTGTAACAATAAAACGTTTAAAAATAGCAATGATTGCCGAAACTGCTAAATTGCAAACATATTATTGGCCTTAGCCAACCATTAATTCATGAAAAAACTGTTTACCCTACTGTTTGCCCTTAGTGCCACAGGTACATTTGCCCAAAAACTGGATACACTTACCATCGAAAAGATCATGCGCGATCCTAAATGGATAGGAATATCGCCGTCAAATATCCGGTGGAGTGATAATAGTAAAAAGATCTATTTTAACTGGAACGCGGATCAAAGCGGAGAGGAAGAACTGTACAATATTTCGACCGGGAATACAAAACCTCAAAAGGTAAGTATAGCTGAACAACGCGGTTTAAGTGCCTCTGATGGTGATTGGAATAAGAGCCACACCCAAAAAGTGTACGAAAAAAACGGCGATCTGTTTTTGGCTAATATTAAAACGGGTAATACCATTCAATTAACCAACACAGAACAGTCTGAAACCGCACCCGTTTTGAATTTAGATGGGTCTGAGGTTATCTATAAGCAGAGCAGCAATTTATTTGGTCTGAAACTTAACAGCGGGCAACTTAAACAATTGACCAACTTTGTACACACCGCAAAAAAAAGTGTTGAGGAGTCATTAAATAGCCAGCAATTGTGGCTTAAAAAACAACAGCTTGAGCTTTTTGATATTATTAAAAAAGAAGCAAAGGACGAGAAACTTGACTCAACCAAAGCCGCCGCTTTAGAACCTCAAAAGCTAAAAGAACTGGTGATGGGTAACGATAAGGTAAATGCCCTTGAAATAAGCCCGGATACTAAGTACGTAACCTACAGGCTTACTAAACAAGCTTCTGGAGTAAAGGATGCCATTGTGCCTAATTATGTAACAGCTTCCGGGTTTACGGAGGATATTCCTAACCGGTCAAAAGTAGGTCGGCCGTCATCAACCTCCCAGATGTTTATTTTTGATACGCGCCGCCAATCCGTGTATCCGGTTTTAACCAATGATATTCCGGGCATAAAAGATCTGCCTGATTACCTGAAAGACTACCCCAATGAACTGACTGAAAAGAAAAAGCTAAACACTGACAGGCAGGTAACTGTAGCCGGGCCGTTTTGGAGTGCTGATAGCAAAAACGCGGTTGTGGTAGTCAGCTCGCAGGATAACAAAGACCGGTGGATCATGCGCCTTGACCCGGTAACCGGCAAATTAACTTTGCTTGACCGCCAACGCGATGAAGCCTGGATAGGAGGGCCTGGGATAGACAACTCTGAGGCGGGTAATATAGGTTTTGTTGATGATACACATTTTTATTTCCAGAGCGAGGCCAGCGGCTATTCGCACATTTATTTAGTTGATGTATTAAACGGAGCAAAAAAACAACTCACCAGTGGTAAATGGGAGGTGCAAACGCTGCAGCTATCAAACGATAAAAAAACATTTTACTTTACGGCCAATATTGATCATCCGGGTGTTACCGGTTTTTACAGCATCCCTGTTAGCGGAGGTACACCGGTTAAAATAACAAGTATGAAAGGAGGTAATGAGGTAACGCTATCGCCCGATGAAAAATGGCTGGCTATCCGTTATTCATACTCCAATAAACCCTGGGAGCTTTACATACAGCCCAATAAACCGGGAGCAAAAGCTGTACAGGTAACTCATTCTGTTTCGCCTGAGTTTACGTCATACCCATGGCGCGATCCGGAGATCATCACCTTTAAAAACCGTTATGGTAATGATGTTTATGCACGCCAATATCTGCCTAAAAATGCCGATCCGGCAAAACCCGCGGTTGTTTTTGTGCATGGCGCAGGATATTTGCAGGAGGTAACTTACTCATGGAGCTATTATTTCCGCGAGTATATGTTTAACAATATGCTGGCCGATAATGGTTATACCGTATTGGATATTGATTATACCGCAAGCGCAGGCTATGGCCGCGACTGGCGTACCGGAATTTACCGCCACATGGGAGGTAAAGACCTAACCGATCAGGTAGACGGTGTAAAATACCTGGTTGAAAAGTTTGGTGTAAACCCTAAGCATGTTGGTTTATACGGCGGATCATACGGTGGTTTCATTACCTTAATGGGCATGTTTACTGAACCAAATGTTTTTGCTGCAGGTGGCGCCATCCGCTCGGTAACAGATTGGGCTCATTATAATCATGGTTATACTTCAAATATTTTAAATGAGCCTTTTACAGATGAGCAGGCTTATCGTAAAAGTTCTCCTATATATTTTGCTGGTGGCTTAAAAGGTAACCTGCTGATGCTGCACGGTATGATTGACCAAAACGTGAATTACCAGGACATCATCAGGCTTACCCAAAAACTGATTGAGTTGCATAAAGAGAATTGGGAATTGGCTTCGTACCCGGTAGAAGATCACGGCTTTGAACAACCCAGCAGCTGGACTGATGAGTACAAGCGCATATTTAAACTGTTTGAACAAACACTTAAAAAGTGATGGATGGTTTAAATATAAAACGAATAAACTCACCCGATCTGCGCTACGCTGGATCGCCCTCTCTCCGCCTTTGGCGCAAAGAGGGCTTGCTTAGTGGGAAAGAAATTTTATCACCCGCTTTATGGCGAAGCCAAAGAGAGGGTCGGCAAGCGGAGCGAAGGTGGGGTGAGTCTTCACCTATGTTCAAAAGCCCATTTGTAAAAGAAACTTACCGGGATTTTACTTTTTGGAGCATAGGGATATTTTTATTTTTTTTCTGCACAGGCTGTATCGGTAAATCTCAAGTATCCGTAATTAATGTTAACATGGTTGATAGTAGAAAGGCAGTAAAAATCACCGGCTTAGATAATGCTATTACACAAGAGATCAGTAGAGATTCTGCAGGTGCAGGCTGGCAGGCATTAATACCGGTATACCGAATGCCGGCAGATACCGATTTAAAAAATTATCAGCCGGTGCAGCCCGGAGCATACCATGTTAAAGATAATGCCGTTATTTTTGTACCAGATACACCATTTGCAGCACATCAAAAGTATTTTGTGCGGTATTATAAATTTGATACAGGTACCCAGGTAACTGATTTTGTTACGGGGCGTAACAGGCCGGGTAGTTTACATTATTCTGATTTGGAGTTTAAGTAATAAACTGAGCTGAATTGCTTGAAAATCAAATATAATTATGTATATTTGCACCTGATAAAATAAAAGAGGGGGCAATTAGTCCCCTCTTTTATTTTATCGATTAAAATTATCAATCAAAAATATCGAAGGATAATGAATATTGAAAAAAGGGTAAAAGAGCTGGTTGAAGAGAAGATTGCCGATAAGCCCAATTTGTTTTTAGTAGATGTTAAAATGCACTCGAACGGAAAACTTATTGTGCTGATTGATGGTGATAACGGTGTAGGGATTGATGATTGTGTACAGGTAAGCAGGCATGTTGGCTTCCATCTGGAAGAGGAAAATGTGATTGAAACTGCGTATAATCTGGAAGTATCATCGCCCGGAATTGATTTTCCGCTATCATCGCCAAGGCAATACGCCAAAAATATAGGGCGCAACTTAGGCATTAAAATGGCCGATGGGGCCAAAAGAGAAGGGGTGTTAACAGCTATAACAGAAGATGCTGTTATCATTGAAGAAAAAGTTAAGGAAAAGGGAAAAAAAGCTGAAACTGTTGAAAGCATTATCCCTATTGATCAAATAACAGAAACAAAAGTTTTAATATCATTCAATTAGAAAATGAGCAATATTAATTTAATTGATTCTTTTCAGGAATTTAAAGATTTCAAGAACATTGACCGCCCAACCATGATGAGCGTTCTGGAAGACGTTTTCAGAAGCATGATCAGAAAAAAGTTTGGCACCGACGAAAATTGTGACGTAATTGTTAATACGGATAATGGTGACTTGGAGATATGGCGTACCCGCCAGGTGGTTGAGGATGGCTTTAGCGAGGATGATGACCTGGAAGTGGAACTGGCAGAAGCTAAACTTTTTGACGCCGACCTGGAAGTAGGTGACGAGCAGATAGAGCAGATCACGCTGGAAAGCTTTGGTCGCCGTGCTATTTTAGCGGCCCGCCAAACCCTTGTTTCAAAAATTCTTGAACTGGAGAAAGACGAAATATTTAAAAAATATAAAGACCGTGTTGGTGAAATTGTTACCGGCGAGGTTTACCAGGTTTGGAAAAAAGAAACCTTAGTGCTTGATGATGAGGGTAATGAACTATTACTTCCAAAAACTGAACAGATACCGGCTGATTACTTCAAGAAAGGTGATAGCGTAAAAGCGGTGGTTTACAAGGTGGATATGCTGAACAGCAACCCTAAAATTATCATATCACGTACCGCTCCTGAGTTTTTACAGCGTTTATTTGAGCTGGAAGTACCAGAAATATTTGACGGATTGATCACAATTAAAAAAATTGTGCGTGAGCCGGGCGAAAGAGCAAAGGTGGCCGTTGAATCATACGATGACCGTATTGATCCGGTAGGTGCCTGCGTGGGTATGAAAGGATCACGTATACATGGTATAGTTCGCGAATTAAAGAATGAGAATATCGACGTAATTAACTTTACCAACAATATTCAGTTATATATTCAGCGTGCATTATCACCGGCCAAAATCACATCAATTAAGCTTGATGATGAGAAAAAGACCGCTGCCGTATATTTAAAGCCCGATCAGGTGTCATTGGCTATCGGTCGTGGCGGGCACAATATTAAACTTGCAGGCAAGTTAACCGGCTACGAAATAGATGTTTACCGTGAGGCAGATGAGCATGATGAGGACGTGGATATCGAAGAGTTTTCAGATGAAATTGATAGCTGGATCATCGATGAATTTAAACGAATTGGTTTAGATACGGCTAAGTCGGTACTTGCTTTAACAGTAGGAGAATTGGTAAAACGTACAGATTTGGAAGAAGAAACTGTAAAAGAAGTGTTATCAATATTGAATGCTGAGTTTGAATAAGCATAATAACCAAAATTAAAATCGTATTTTTGCGATAATTAGCAGAGAAAATTTAATAAATGTCAGAAGACAAATCAATAAAATTAATTAAAGCAGTAAAAGAACTCAACATTGGTATGGGTACCATTGTCGATTTTTTGGCTACTAAAGGCTATAAAGTTGATAAGCAACCCATGGCCAAGCTGGATAACGACATGTATACCGCATTGTTGAAGGAGTTTGCTGTGGACAAAAGTATTAAGGAGGAAGCCAAGCAGATCAGTATCGGCAAGATACGAAAAGAAGAACCTGCTCCGCTTCCGGAAAAACCGGTTGATAACCGCCGCTCAAGAGATTTTGAGAACGAAGAGATACTGATCAAGAATGCTGGTCAATATACTTCGCCGCAGGCAGAAAAACCAAAACCGGTTGAACCTGTTGCTCCAGAAAAAACTGAAGATCGTAACGACGTTTTGCCGGGTGTTAAGATAGTTGGTAAAATTGACCTTAATAACTTAAATGCAAAACCGCAGGCACCTGCTGAAAAACCAGCAGAGGTTAAACCTGTTGAAGTTGTTAAGCCAGCCGAAACAGTAGCACCAGAGCCAAAACCGGAGCCTAAAGCAGAAGCACCAAAAGAAACGGTGGTTGAAACGCCAAAAGTGATAGAAGCCCCCAAAGTGGAAATGCCTAAGGCTGAAGAACCGAAACCAGTTGTTGTTGAAGCGCCTAAAGCCGAAGAACCAAAAGCACCGGCTGCTCCGCAAGCTCCTGTTGCTGCACCTGCTCCTGAACCGGTTGCAGAAGAGCAACATACCCAGGAACCTGATGTGATCAGGGCTAAGGCCGAACGTTTGACGGGTCCTAACGTGATTGGTAAGATTCAATTACCGGTTAATGCGCCTAAGCGCAACCCTATTGCATCTTCATCAAACGCAAACAACGCCGATCATAAACGTAAAAGAAAACGTAAAGATAACCAGGGCAATCCTCAGCAAGGCGGACAAGGCGGTGGTGGCAACAATCACCCTCATCATCCACAGCAGCAGGGTGGTACGCATCAGCCTCCGGCGGGTGCAATTAATCCTAACCGCCCTGATTTCAGGAACCGTGGCAATAATCCAAATGCAGGTGGCCCTAACCATGGAGGCGGCAATCGTCCTGATTTCAGGAACCGTAATGCCCCTCAGAATAATACTCCTAAGGAGGAGCCATCAGAAAAAGATATACAAGACCAGATTAAGGCTACTCTTGCCCGCTTAAGTGGTGCAGGTAAATCAGGTAAGTTTGCTCAGAGGGCCAAATTCCGTCGTCAAAAACGTGATGACGTGGCCTCATCGGCAGAAGAACTTGCACTGGAGCAGGAATTACAGTCAAAAGTGTTAAAGGTTACAGAGTTTGTAACTGCAAACGAGCTGGCTTTAATGATGGATGTATCTGTAACGCAGATCATATCTACCTGTATGAGCCTGGGCATGTTTGTATCTATTAACCAAAGGCTTGATGCCGAAACCCTAAGCATTGTTGCTGATGAGTTTGGTTACCAGATTGAGTTTGTAAAACCACAGGATGAGGAAGCTAACCTTGACCAGCCTGATGATCCGGCAGATCTGATACCACGTGCGCCAATTGTAACCATTATGGGTCACGTTGACCACGGTAAAACATCATTGCTTGACTTTATACGTAAAACTAACGTAATAGGCGGCGAGGCCGGTGGTATTACCCAGCACATTGGTGCTTATGAGGTTACTCTGCCAGGTGATAAAGGTAAAATTACATTCCTTGATACTCCGGGTCACGAAGCGTTTACCGCAATGCGTGCAAGGGGTGCACAAGTTACAGATATTGTAATTATAGTAATAGCCGCTGATGATAGCGTGATGCCGCAAACCCGCGAGGCCATAAACCACGCGCAGGCAGCAGGAGCTCCTATCATCTTCGCCTTTAATAAAATTGACAGGCCCGGAGCTAATGCCGATAAGATTCGTGAACAGCTATCAGCTATGAATATCCTGGTTGAAGAATGGGGCGGTAAATATCAAACCCAGGAAATATCAGCTAAAACAGGTTTAAATGTTGACTTGCTTTTAGAAAAAGTATTACTGGAAGCCGAATTGCTTGAACTAAAAGCCAACCCTAAAAAACGTGCTGTAGGTACTGTTATTGAAGCCGCCTTGGATAAAGGCCGTGGTATAGTAACTACCATATTGGTACAGGCCGGCAGATTAAAAGTTGGTGACCCTATACTGGCAGGCTGTTATAGCGGCCGTGTTAAGGCATTAACTAACGAGCGTGGTCAAAGGGTTGAATCTGCAGGGCCATCAACACCGGTACAGGTGTTAGGTATGCAGGGCGCGCCTACAGCGGGTGATAAGTTCAACGCCCTGGAAAGCGAACCTGAAGCACGTGAAATTGCCAACAAGCGTTTACAATTACAACGTGAGCAAGGTTTACGTACTCAGAAACACATTACACTTGATGAAATTGGCCGTCGTTTGGCAGTTGGTAACTTTAAGGAACTTAATATTATTGTTAAGGGTGACGTGGATGGATCTATCGAAGCATTATCTGATTCATTACTTAAATTATCAACCGAGCAGATACAGGTTAACATCATATCTAAAGCAGTTGGTCAGATCTCTGAATCTGATGTATTGCTGGCATCTGCTTCAGATGCGATCATCATCGGTTTCCAGGTTCGTCCGTCAGGAAGTGCCCGTAAACTGGCCGAGGCTGAGCAAATAGATATCAGGTTATACTCTATCATTTACGATGCGATCAATGAGATCAAAGCCGCGATGGAAGGTATGCTTGCGCCAACCTTTGAAGAGAAGATTGTTGCGAACGTTGAGATACGTGAAACCTTCAAGATCAGCAAAGTTGGTACTATTGCAGGTTGTATGGTACTTGATGGTAAAATTAACCGTAACAGCAAAATACGTATAATACGTGATGGTGTGGTAATTTACACTGGTGAACTGGCTTCATTAAAACGCTTTAAAGATGACGTTAAAGAAGTAGCAACAGGTTATGAGTGCGGTTTAAACATCCAGAACTTTAATAACATTGAAGTAGGCGATATAGTTGAAGCTTACGAAAATGTAGAGGTGAAACGTAAGTTGTAATAGCTTTACTAACATCATATCAAATAAAAAAGGCCCTGGATAAGGGCCTTTTTTATTTTACTTTTTATGGTGATGTACAACAGGATGATGATGGCGGTGGTGCACACGATGATAACGATGTGTTTGAGCGTTTGCAGCGGTGCAGGCAAATGTTGCTACTAAGGCAACAGCTATTACTTTTAGAGCTTTCATAAAATAGTTATTTATAAATTATATTATAGTTTGTTATAGTAATAGACTAAACCTTACCGCTCGGGTTTAGTCGGCCGTAATATTTAATTATTCTGTTTTTAACAAGCCAACAACAAGTGCTTTCCATTGTGGGCCGGATAAACCTTTGCGTGCGCCCAGTGCTATTATGGTATTGCGTACACTGTCATACAGCCCGGTATCTTTATTATTAGGAACCTCGTTACGCCCATGTACAGCTGCACTTACGTGATTAAGGTAGCGTTCAACAATAAATGTATTTGTTGAGTTGTGAGTTAAGAAGTGAGCGATAGGAGCATCCGGATTTTCAGGATTCACCACAGGTCTTACGCGCATGGTTATATACTCGCTTTCTGCATTGGCGTCGTCTAATTCATCAATATCCTCAATAATAACCCAATCAAGCCCACGGCCGGCTATTGTTCCTGGCGCTGGTAAATCAATATAAAAATGATCGCCCTTTTCGGCCATGCGGTAAAGTTCGTTTCCCTGAGCATCGGTAAGGGAAAACTTTGAAGATCCCGGCCCGCTCAACTGGTGCCAGTTTGAAACATCTTTTAAACGCTCTTTAGCTAATAAAAATAATTGATGAGCACTTTGCTGTGTGCCGGCATCGGCAAAATGTATCACATCGCTAACTTCTCCTTCGTACTGATCGGGAATATTTTCGTAGGCATTACTCATGATGTTCAATTTAGCTGTTAACAGGTGTAGCAGTAAAATAGTTTTGTTAGCAATAAGCACTTTTTGAAGGGTTCAATATGTATTATTGTAACATAATTAATACATTTCAATTAATTTACGTACAGTCTGTTTTTATTGTTTGATTTTCAGCCAAAGAGATGTAAATTCCATTTTTATAGATCATTTAATGATAAAAAAAATAAACCTACATCTTATTCTAATATCCTTTGTACTCGTGGGTAATTCTGCCTGGGGGCAAACTGAGTATGGTGATACATCTACACAGCAAATTGCATTAAATCATATAAAAGATGTTTATAACACGGCCATAGGTGAGCAATCACGATTATATAACGGACCCGAGTATGATGTATACAATCCGGTGATAAAAGGGAATGCCAACTTCCTGGATAAAGATGACTTTGTATCAGGTTCAGTTATTTATGATGGTATATTTTATAAAGATGTACCAATCATCTATGACATTAACAGAAACCTCGTTGTGGCCCGGTTATACAACAAGTTTTCAAAATATATTCTGCTTAGTGAAAGGTTACAAAGCTTTGATATATTGAATCATCATTTTATTCATGTCAGGGTAGATTCATTAAATACCAATGCAGGAATAAACGATGGATTTTATGATCAGGTTTATAAATCGGGGCTTGAGGTTTTGGCGAAACGATCAAAGTCCATCCTAAGTACCTCCGGCACAATTACACTTGAAACTTATTTTTCAGCTACCAGCCATAGTTTTTATCTGAAAAAAGACAATAATTATTATGGTATCGGTAGTCAAAATGCTTTATTAAACATTTTGAAGGATAAAAAGAAAGAGTTGCTTCAATACATAAAGGCCAATAAAATCAAATTTAAGAAAACTCCGGAGGACGCCATAGTTGCTATAGCTACCCGATACGATGAGTTATCAAAGTAAATATTTGCGCTTTATAATAAGGTAATACGCTGTATTGATTACTCAATGCAATTTTTTGCAGAGTATACAGTAGAAAAATAAATTGCTAATGAAAAAAATCTACTTTTTGAGTTTTTGTTTCCTGATGCTGTGTGGGTTAACCTATGCGCAGCAAAAAATGGAGCTGTTAGTAACGGTAAACTTTCAACAGGCTGGTATAAACCAGGTTGTTACAGAGTTAGAAGCTAAAACCGGCTATCATTTTTATTACAACCCGGCGCAGTTTGATAGCTTAAAGGTTACTATTCAGTTAAATAATAAGCCGCTTGAGGCTGTTTTGGAAATGGCTTTTAAAAATACAAATTTTCATTATGCGATAACCACCGGCCAACAAGTATTTCTTACACGCGGGCGCGAGATTCAAACCAGGCTCGCCGCTGATTTTTTTGGAAAAAAGCCGGGCGACAAAGAATCACCTAATGTAGTTATGAGTGTCCCTACGGCTAATTATACGGATGAAAAAGAAACAAAAGTTCCGGAAGCCACGACTGAAAACAAGCTTTACGAAATAGGGATAAAAACAAATACTATTGAGCCTGGCAAAGCTACGCTGTCTGGTTATGTACGTGAAGGGAAATCAGGCGAATCGGTGGTTGGTGCCAGCATTTACGTTACAAATACTAAAAGCGGTGTGGCTACCGATCAATTTGGATATTTTACCATTGCACTACCAAAAGGCAGGCAGATATTAAGCATCCGCGGTATTGGTATGCGTGATACCCGCAGGCAGATCATCCTGTATTCTGATGGAAAGTTGAATATTGAAATGCAGGAGCAGGTGACCAGTTTAAAGGAGGTAAAAATATCGGCCGAAAAGGTTGCCAACGTGCGTAATGTACAATTAGGGGTTAATCACCTCGATATTAAAAGTATTAAGCAGGTACCCACGGTTTTTGGTGAGGCGGATGTATTGAGGGTGGTACTGACACTTCCTGGTGTACAAACTGTAGGGGAGGCATCAACAGGGTTCAATGTACGCGGAGGTTCGGCAGATCAAAACCTGATATTGCTGAATGATGCTACCATTTATAACCCATCGCACTTTTTTGGTTTTTTCTCTGCATTTAACCCTGACATAGTAAAAGATATTGAGCTATATAAAAGCAGTATCCCGGAAAAATTTGGAGGGCGCTTGTCGTCGGTGCTTGACATAACAGACAGAGAAGGCAACAAAAAGAAGTTTACCGGATCTGCCGGTATTGGATTACTTACCAGCAGGCTTAATGTTGAGGGCCCAATTATTAAAGATAAAACCTCATTTATATTTGGCGGCCGCGTAACTTATTCTGACTGGCTGCTCAAATTGCTTCCTGAAGCATACAAACATAGCCAGGCATCGTTTTATGATTTTAACCTCGATATAAGCCATCAGTTCAACGAAAAAAATAATCTCTACATTACAAGTTACCTGAGTAAGGATAAATTTAAGCTGAACAGTGATACCGCCTACAGTTACAGCAATAAGAACATCAATATCAAATGGAAGCATAACTTTAATGATAAGTTGTTTAGTGTTATTACAACAGGTATAGATCATTATCAATATGATATTGCAAGCTTTGATAATGCAGTGAATGCCTACAAGCTAAACTTTGATATTAACCAAACAAACCTCAAGGCAGATTTTACCTATTATCTTAATCGTAAAAACACAATTAATTTTGGTGTAAGTTCTATTTATTACAAATTGCATCCCGGCAATCTGCAGCCCAACAATGTGAAATCATTAGTAGTACCCGATGCTGTACCTGCACAACAGGCATTAGAAAGCGCTGCTTACGTAGGGGATAAGTATGATATTACTGACGACCTGTCTTTAAGTGCCGGTATCAGGTATTCATTATATAACTATCTCGGGCCTCAAACAGTTTATAATTATGCTCCTAACCTGCCAAAAACGAGCACAAACCTTATTGATAGCACAAGCTATTCAAAAAACAAAGTAATTAAAACATACTCAGGCCCCGAGTTCAGACTTTCGGCCCGATATAATCTGGGTGATAACGCATCTTTAAAAGCCGGATATAATACGCTAAGGCAATATATCCATCTGCTTTCAAATACTACAGCCATAGCCCCAACGGATGTTTGGCAACTTAGCGATCCTAATATTAAACCACAATATGGCGACCAGGTATCTTTAGGAATCTACCGTAACCTAAAATCCAATACTATCGAAACTTCGGTTGAGGTATATTATAAAAGATTGAGAGATTATCTCGATTATCGGAGTGGAGCCAACCTGATACTTAATCATCATATTGAGAATGATGTTTTGGGCACCGATGGTAAAGCTTACGGGATAGAGTTTTTGGTTAAAAAAACAACAGGTAAAGCAAACGGATGGATAAGCTATACTTATTCGCGCACATTTTTAAAACAAGATGATCCTAATGCTGGCGAACTGATCAATGGCGGGGCCTATTATCCGGCAAATTTTGATAAGCCACATGATTTTAATTTCATCGGTAATTACAGGTTTTCGCACAGGTTTAGTATATCCTTAAACGTAACTTATAGTACAGGCAGGCCAATTACCTTGCCTATTGCCAAGTATTATTACGGAGGTTCGGAACGTGTTTACTATTCTGACAGAAACGAATATCGCATACCTGATTATTTCAGATCCGACTTTTCGATGAATATAGAAGGTAATCATAAAGTACACCAGTTAACGCACAACTCGTTTACTATAGGGGTATATAACCTTACCGGGCGGCAAAATGCTTATTCAACTTATTTTACACAACAAGGTGGCGTAATAAACGGATTTAAGCTTTCCATATTTGCTAAACCAATACCATTTATCAATTATAATATTAGGTTTTAATGGTTATGAAATTTAAGGATGATCAATATAGGAATACTTTAATAACACATAAAAATATCACTGGAATCTTAATGATTCCGGGTAGCAAACCAATTTGTTTAACATGATGAAGATTAATAATATAGGATACTTATTGGTCGTGATGATTATTATATCGAGTTGTAAAAAACCATATAATCCACCTGTAGTAAGTAGCGACAATCATTATTTAGTGGTTGAGGGGGTAATAAATAGCGGCAATGATTCAACGATGGTCAGCCTGAGCAGAACGGTTAAATTATCTGAAGGTGTGGGCACACAGGCAGTAAGTAATTTTAGTGTAATTGTTGAAGATGCACAAGGAAATAATTACACCTTAAAATCAGAAGGAAATGGCAAATATGATATTGGCCCAATGAATCTTGACCCTTCAAAAAAATATCGTTTGCATCTTAAAGATCCTGCAGGTAAAGAATATGCTTCAGATTATGTAGAGGTTAGGCAAAACCCATCAATTGATAGTATCGGATTTTCTCCCAAAAATGGCGACCTCCAATTATATGTGAATACGCATAATTCAACAAATAATACGCGTTATTATCGTTGGGATTATTCAGAAGCCTGGAAATTTCAAAGCAAGTATCAGTCAAATTTTATAGTTGATGCTCCTACCAAATCTATAAGACCCAGACGCGAAGGTGAGGATATACATGTATGTTTTGGAAGCGATAATTCAAGTAACATTATTTTAGCATCCTCTGAAAAACTTGCAGAGGATATTATATCCCAAGGACCCATTACAACTATACAAAGTACCTCAGAAAAAATAGGTATAAGGTATACCATATTGTTAAAACAATATGCATTAACCAAGGATGGTTATCAGTTTTGGGAAAGCTTAAGAAAAAATACAGAACAACTGGGTAGTATTTTTGATGCCCAGCCAACACAACTTCAAGGAAATATTCACAATTTAAAAGACCCAGCCGAACCCGTTATAGGTTATATAAGTGTTACAAATGTACAATCCAAAAGAGTTTATATAAATAAAAGTCAATTGCCGAAAGATTGGAATTTGGAGTATCCTTATGACTGCGGGACCTTGGATAGTGCTTATTTTCATAACCCTCTTTCTGGGCTAAATGAAGTTCTGGGCCAGCTTATTAACGGAACCGGAGTACCTGTTAATGCTTTTGGCAACAGTAGTATTGAAGGCTATCTTTATTCATCACCATCCTGTGTGGATTGTACTATAAGAGGTCGAACTAAACAACCTACGTTCTGGACAGATAAATAGTTAACCGTACTACCCGCAATAAAATGATGCAAACAATCATGTTTTGGCTATGAAAAAAATTACACGAGCCGTTAGAATTATAGTCTTATCAGTTTTGACTTTGTTGCAATTGCAAACTGCATGTTTGGCACAGGAAACAAATCAAATAAAAAACAATTTTGATCAAAATCAGAAACTAACACTACAGGAAAAAGTTTTTGTTCATTCAGATAAAAGCGTGTATTTACCCGGAGAAATTATCTGGTTTAAGATTTACTGTGTTGACGCCAGCTTTCACAAGCCACTTAACCTGAGCAAAGTTGTTTATGTGGATGTGCTTGATGGCAATCAGAATGCCGTAATGCAGGCTAAAATTTCAATGAATGATGGTTCGGGTTCCGGATCGTTATATATTCCGGTATCAGTAATTAGTGGAAATTATAAGCTGAGGGCCTACACCAGCTGTATGAAGAACTTTAGCCCCGATTATTATTTTGAGAAACAGATAACCATAGTTAATACGTTTAAATCGCCCGAACCACAAGCCAAAGAACAACTTGCTAACTATGATGTGCAATTTTTTCCTGAAGGAGGAAATTTAGTGGCGGGTATTGCAAGTAAGGTGGCATTTAAAGTAACCAATTTTAAAGGCCAGGGCTTAACTACATATAAAGGCGCTATAATTGATCAGCATAACGATACTGTAGCTCGGTTTGAGCCATTAAAATTTGGTATGGGCAGCTTCGTGTTCACCCCGTTGGCAAACAATGCTTATAAGGCTATTATTAAAGGGGGGAAAGTTACCATAGCGGTAAAAGACCTGCCTGCCACCAACAGTGAGGGTTATGTAATGCAGTTGAAAGACAACGGAGGAGATCAACTGGAAATTGCAATAAAAAGTACTAATAAAATATCGGGAGAAGTATATCTGTTTGCCCATACCAGGCAAATAGTTAAAGTGTCACAGAATGCATATTTAAATTCAGGAGAAGCGCATTTTACCATTGATAAAGCAAAACTGGGCGAAGGCATATCGCACATTACTATTTTTAATGGCGCCAGGCAACCGGTTTGTGAACGGCTATACTTTAAACGCCCCAAACAGCAACTATTTATTGAAGCCTCGGCAGATCAGCCGCAGTATGCTACGCGCAAAAAAGTCAGTATGAATATTGGGGTTAAAAATGCTGCAAGCAGTTATTTACCAGCCAATTTATCTTTATCTGTTTATCGTATTGATTCGCTGCAGCATACAGATGCAGAAGATATTGTTAATTACCTGTGGCTAAAATCTGATTTGCGGGGTAATATTGAATCGCCTGATTATTATTTTAAAAATACTAATGCAGAAACAGATGCAGCTATTGATAATCTGATGCTTTCACAAGGATGGAGACGGTTTCAATGGAATGATGTTCTTAAAAACACAAAGCCTGCATTTAATTTCTTACCAGAGTATAATGACCATCTGATAACCGCTAAGGTGGTTAATGGAGCTACTGGCTTACCTGCTACTGATTTAGTAACCTATTTAAGTGTTCCGGGAAAAAGAGTGCAGTTGTACGCAGCTAAGAGCGATTCTTTGGGGCGACTGGTATTTAATACCAAACAGCTATTTGGTCCGGGTGAAATTATTGTGCAAACAAATTCAGAACGTGATACGGCCTACCGGATAGATGTTTTGAGTCCTTTCTCAGAGCAATACGCTAAACATACCGAATCAAAATTTGATTTAACCTCAGGCATGCGAAATGCCATAGAAGAACACAGTTTAGGTATGCAGGTACAAAATGTATACGCCGGTAATAAAATAAAACAGTTTTATGATCCGGGAGTGGATAGTTCCGGATTTTATGGGAAGCCATATAAAACTTATCTGTTAGATAATTATACACGTTTTACTACCATGGAAGAAGTATTGCGTGAGTATATCAGGGAGGTAAATGTAGTAAGGTCGCAAAAAAGATATCATATAAAAGTGCTCAATGATAATGGATTTTTACAGGGCGACCCATTGGTAATGTTGGATGACGTACCTGTATTTAATATGGACAAGGTGATAGCTATTGATCCTTTAAAAGTCAGAAAACTTGAAGTAATGCGGGAAAGGTATTTTTATGGCCCATCTGTGCAGGAGGGCATATTAAGTTACACCACCTATAAAGGCGACCTTGGCGGAGTTGAAGTAGACCCTCACGCAGTAGTGCTTGATTACGAAGGATTGCAATTGCAAAGAGAGTTTTATTCGCCGGTTTATGATACAGAAGATGCCGTAAAAAGCCGGATCCCTGATTTTAGAAACTTACTGTATTGGCAGCCAAATGTTAATTTAAACATAAGCGGTAAAGGACAACTTTCTTTTTATACCTCCGATGAAAAGGGCAAATACGTAGGTTTGGTACAAGGAATTACCCGAAATGGCGAAGTTGGAAGTCAATATTTCAGCTTTGACGTGAGGTAAATGAAATTTTTGAAAAAAAATTAAAAATAATTTTTGGTGACGGATTTATTGGTTTTTGAAATTGATATTGAGCTAATTAAGTGTTTAAAAGATTTGATCTTGAAGCTATTTTTGAACATTAAAAGTGCTTTTTAAACAATAAAAAGTGTCTTTTTTCAAAAAACGATTTGCGTAATACAAAAAGCTGCGTATATTTGCACACCGAAAAAAACGGAACTAAACGGAGTGGTAGTTCAGCTGGTTAGAATACATGCCTGTCACGCATGGGGTCGCGGGTTCGAGTCCCGTCCATTCCGCTAAAAACAATGTCAAAATTGCCTAAAAGCCTGTAAATCATCGATTTACAGGCTTTTTTGTTTACTCGAAAACATCAAATTATGCATGTTTTAGCATAAAAAAGGTGAGCAATTCGGTGAGCATATTAAAGCTAAAAAAATGCTCACCAGAAACACCATAAGTAACTGATTTAGAAGATGTTCAGCGAGTGAACATCTTGATTGCAAATGATGGAATAATCAATTTTGTTTCACTATTTAATTCATTTGTAATGAGAACTAACATCAATTTGCTTTTTTATTTAAAGAAGCGCTCTACCTACAAGAATGGCCCTGTAGCCATTTATCTGCGGTTTACCGTTGATGGCCAAAGAGCTGAAGCCTCAACTGGCAAAACTTGTGACCCATCCCGTTGGAATACACAAGCAGGCCGTGCTATCGGCACCAAAGAAGACGTTCGCACGCTAAACTCTTATCTCGACACTTTACACGCCAAAGCCCAGGAGATTCATCGATGGATGACTGCTAATGACGAAATGGTTACCGCCGAAAATCTCAAAAATCGCTTTATTGGTAAAACAGAAAAGGTACGCACATTAATTAGCGTGTTTGAAGATCATAATCAAAAGATGCGCAGCCTGGTAGGGCAGGAATTTGAAAAGAGCACTCTTCAGCGTTATGAAACAGCCTTAATGCATACCAAAGATTTTATGCAATGGCAGCACAACGTATCTGATATACCTATCAATAAAATCAATTTTGAGTTCCTAAATGACTTTGAATACTACCTGCGGAGTGTGCGCAGGTGTGCAAATAATTCGGCGATCAAGTATATTAAAAACTTGGGCAAGATTGTCCGTATCTGTTTAGGAAATGGCTGGCTTACTGTTGACCCCTATCTGAATTATAAACCCAAAACAAAGAAAGTTCATCGGGTAGTATTGACAAGAGAAGAATTGAGAGCGATTGCGGATAAGCAATTTCCCGTAGAAAGACTACAATTGGTTAGGGATATTTTTCTGTTTAGCTGTTATACTGGTCTAGCCTACGTTGATGTTAAGAAGCTTAAACGTTCTGAAATGGTTAAGGGGATCGATGGTGATCTGTGGATTTATACTAACCGCCAGAAAACAGATACATTATCCCGCATTCCCATTTTGCCGGCTGCATTAAAGGTTATTGAACGATACGAAGATAATCCGCAATGTATTGTCGATGATCTATTGCTACCGGTAATGAGCAATCAAAAAATGAATGCCTATTTAAAGGAAATTGCCGACTTGTGTGGCATTTCCAAATTATTGACTTTCCATATTGCAAGGCATACGTTTGCGACAACTGTAACGCTTAATAACGGTGTTCCGATAGAGAGTGTGGCGAAGATGATGGGGCACACCAGTATTAAAACCACTCAGATTTATGCCAAAGTAATGGATCATAAGATCAGTTCCGATATGGCTACACTTAAGATCAAGTTATTATCAATTAACTAACCACTAACCTTCAATTGACAAATATTCACAAATATTAGGCATTTTATATGGTTATTGGTTAAATTTGGGTATGATAAAAGAAATCAATAAAAGAGTTGTTTTGGTACAATGGAAACGTTTTGCAGGAATAGATATTGATGTATTTTCAAGTCTGAAAGGTTTTTGCGATAGCTACCCGGATTTTAATTATCATACCCTTAATAATTATCTTTCTAAAAAAAAGATCCCATTCGAAAATGACGAGGTTAAAATAGAACGGCAGCCGCTAATACAAAAAATCAGCAGACCTAGTCTATCGCCTGTATTATTCTGGGACTTTGAGTTTGAAAAAATTGATTGGAGACGGTCAAGACTGACTATTATTGAGCGGGTGCTTAATAAGGGCGACCAATCAGATTGGAAAGAAATAATACGATTTTATGGCCAGGATAATCTGATCCACGCTTTAAAGGAAGAAATCAACTATTTAACCGATATGACTGTAGAAGCTGTTTGTGAATATTTTCAATTGAGCAAAACTGAGCTCAAATGTTACACGAAGAAACAGTTAAACCAGGGACACTGGATCTAATCTACAAGCTGATGCGTGATCAGCATTTTCAATTTTTTTATCTTGTTGGCGGAACAGCTTTAGCATTAAAGCTAGGCCATAGAGAATCCATTGATATA
Organism: Mucilaginibacter aquaedulcis; assembly: GCF_030409325.1. GTDB lineage: Bacteria > Bacteroidota > Bacteroidia > Sphingobacteriales > Sphingobacteriaceae > Mucilaginibacter > Mucilaginibacter aquaedulcis. The sequence goes on along the minus strand of NZ_JAUFPR010000004.1, from coordinate 208,263 downwards.
GATCTTTTCAATACCGGGGATTTTGATGCCGAAAAATTAGCGGGGCATCTTGAAAAACAATACAACGCATTAATCAGAAGGCAAAAAAGTAACTACGTCAGTGGAAGTATTTTTGATGTGGATTTTGACCTGATCAGTCATAAATACCCGGTGGTTAAACAAATCGAAACCATTCAAGGAATTCGAATGATGTCTTTAGAAGATATCGCCGCAATGAAAATAAATGCAATAGTTCATAGCGGGCAACGAATTAAAGACTTTATTGATATTCATTATCTACTTCAGGAATTTGAATATAATGACATACTGGAGTTCTACTGTAACAAATATCCTAATGTGGATCGGAGTCAAGCTCGTAATTCGCTTCTTTACCACAATGATATTGATTTTAACGTTCCTGTAATTCTTAAAGATAAAAGCTTAAGATGGCAGCACGTAAGAGCGAGCATCAACGATGCCATAGCAAAACATGATAGGGAGCGGCAAAATCAAGAATTTAATCGGGACGATGATAATTCTGAAGATATCGGTCCTAATAGAGGTGGTTATAAAAGATAGTATATCTCGCCAGTTTTAAACTTATGCGGAGAATTATAGCTATAATCTCCGCAAATTTGCGGAGATTAAAACTGACAATATATCTGTGTAGCTATATAGCCAGATATATAGCTATACAGATATAAAGTTGCATTAGTACACGCTAGTCGCAATCTGCTTTAAACCCCCTCCAGATCTTTTTCTGTTAGCCATTCATCATAAGCGTTAGTAATCGGATCGATCCAATCTGCTTTATGATTTGCCCAGGAAAGCCATTCATGGGTAACATTTGGTATAGCTGTAAGATATTCACGAAGCAACTGAGCCTGTTTCCGACGCTTTGCTTTGAGCATTAGTTCGTGGAATTCTTTTTGTTCCTGCCGCTGACGCATTTCTCGCTCTGCCTGTACTTTCCTTTGTCTTTCCCAGTTTTCCTGCCACAGGCGTGCTTTTTCTAAATATTCTTTTTCTTGCTTAGCGGCTAATTCCAGCTTTGCTAATATCTTGGGTAGCTGCTCCTCAAGTAACGGAGTTTTTAAGTCTCTCCATTCTGCCTTTAATCTGCTATCAAGCCGAAAAGCAAGTTTGCCATTAGGACGCCATTCAAAATCTTGATATGGCTTATTATGCACCTTAAATTTATTTGTCTGCTCTCGAAAATTGACTCGAAGCTTTACATCATTTATAACAACGAAATTACCGTCGTTATTTACCTCGTAAAAATAGCCCCTTGCACGTACGCATTTAATTAGCGTATCCATAAAGCGAAGCGCACGACCGGTGTTTGATGGGGCTATACGTATATCCAATTGGCCTTTGGATGTCACAACCATTCCAGGATGATTAACATCAGTAAGTTTAGACAAGCTTTCTTTTGCAGCAATAGTTAAAATGTGTGGTTTTGTTAGGCGGTCAGGAACTTTAAAAGGAAGTTTTTCTAACGCCACTTGCTTAACAAGCCGATCTAATTCGGAAATTTTCTTGACTTGTTGATCTGGTGGGCGTTCATCAAGTTCGGCGAATGCCTTCCCTTTCCATACTGTAGATAATTTAGGCTTCCTAAGTTTATGGCCGGCTTTTACTTTAGACCAATCCCCACTTTTGGGAATAGGAATATTTAATCGAAGACACAATTTACGAAACCCAACGTCAGATATAATATACTTCTTGGCGATCTCAGTCATAGGCAACTCCCATACCATGTTATAGATCTCTTCACGGGTAAGCCTAATCATAGTACGGGTGCTGCTGCTCTTAATTCATCAGTATTAAATTCACCAAGGCTCCTCAAATATTTAAGTGTCACAACTACCGAGGAATGTGCCATCATTTTCTGAACTATATAAACATCTTTCGTTCGTCGAAATACATTAATTGCGGCAGTATGCCGAAAGGAATACAATGTTTGTTTTGGATAGACCAGGCCATGACTCAGAAGTTTCTTTCTTTCCCGCGACCATTGTTTAGCAAAATAGGTATAATTGAAGGGCTCTTTAGTTAAGCTGAATATATTGTCGTCTCTTTTTAGTTGGGCTAGCACCGGCTCAAGTTCTTCTCTTACATAATCCGGAACAAAAGCGACTCTTACTCTTCCGCCCTTATTTTCATTTCCCGCTAAATGAATTTCTGTGTTGCCGTTTTTAAAATGCTTTTTTGTAAGCAATCGTATCTCTTCATGAGGGCGTAATAAACAACCATAGGTCATCAGGCAACAGCGATATAGATTGATGTGATTCCCTTTTAAAAAATCAAGTACAGGTTGTAATTGTTCTTTTTCATAAGCCAAATGAAGCGTAGCTTTTATTCTCTTTACTTCTGTCTTTTTGATCGTCATTAGATTTTCGTCTATTAACCTTGTGGCAGTATTAAAAAGCACGCTTAAGTCGCGCCTTTTATTCATATAGCTTGTAGCAGATGAATTGTATCGCTGGAGGAATTCTTCAATTTGAGCTGTTTTTATTTTTTTGATTGAAGTCTCGCGACCATCTTCGCCCAAAAAAGCCATGAAATGATTGTAAACATATCGCAGGCTGTCTTTATGCTGTTTACTAATATCCGATGTGAGTTTTTTGTCGAGGGCCTGTTTAAAAAGAAAGGCGGTAGATTTATTGTTCTTTGTATTATTCATTCGACAAACATCTGTTTATCCCGAAGAACTGGCGGAGTTAAGTTTTCTTTTTTTGACAGCTATGAACGATACTACCTTAATCACCATGTAAGCAACTAAAAGCAAAGCCGGATAAAATGTCAAGGGCGAGCCAGCCGCTGAAAGCTTACGATGCGGCTCGCTGGTGTACCCTTGATTTTTTATTCCGGCTTGGGCTACCTTTGCGGCAGTGGTGAATAAGGTGGTTACATCATCCGAGAACTTCAACGGCCAATACTTCTACTTTGACTTTTCTTTCTCCTTCTCCCATGTATTGCTTCATCATCTACTTCATCGCTTATTTCGAAGCCGTAAGAACCATAATGGCCATAATTGCGATTATTAGGGGAATCATCATGAGGAATATAAACATCCTCACCTGCCTCAAAATCTCTTTGTGATTTTGATCGACCTTCTTCTCCAATTTTATCTGCCTGTCTTGAATCTCCCTCGTCAAAGTAAGATTCAGTTGAACTGCTTGTATAAAATTCATTACTTCTCTTTCGTCCACGCTGGCCTGAGTCGAGTTCTCCGTTTGGCCATGATTGATCTCCACAGTTTGCTTTCGTTCTGCTGTTTGCTTCGCTAATTGCTTTGCTATCTCTAATTTGCTCATAGTTGATTTGTTTAATCAGTTCTGCCCATTTAAACCTGTTCCCTAAAGCCTGTCCTTTTATCTTAAATCCATTATGAAAATAGGTAATGCCTGATATGTTACCGGTCGATGCCTGGTTGAAAAGAAAATGAATTCCTTGTCGCTCGCATTTTTCTATTAATTCTTTGATTGAAAGATTTCCCTGATTGAGGATGTTAATTAGTTTATTTTGCAGTATTAATTTATCCGAGGGCTTGCCTGTTCTTAGTGTTTGTTCAATTTCGCCGATTTTAGCTGCTTTTAACAAGGTTTCCTTACTCGATTGTACCGTCTTTAGATTATACCTTCGTTCCAGTTTCCTTATAATATCTTCACTGCGTTTAAAATTGTTACTGTCTGAAACTACTGTTCCGTCAAAAGAAATTCGGTTTACCAATAGGTGTATATGAGGATGAGGGGCATCGTGATGGCGAAAGATCATATACTGATTATTCGTATATCCACTTTCCTTTAAATAATCATGGGCAATTGACAATAACTTATTATTGTCCAATTCATCTTCAATAGAAAAATTAAGGCTGGTATGGTAAACATAGCGACTAAGGTTAGGCTTTAAGCTTTTGATTAATCTGAGTTCCTGTTGGATCATCCTGAAGTCAATAGACGCGAAACTGCTGTCCAATAATTCTGCTCTCTTATTTTGATCAGGATGGTAAAGCTTTTTAAGATTGTAGTTTAATGCTCCTAAAAAGCTTTTACCTATTTTCTGACTGGCTATCATAAAATAATCCCTTAATAATTTTTTCCTCCTGCGCTTTTAATTTATTCAAAAGTGAAAGTAAGCCGATAGGTAATTTACCTGCATTCAGCTGCCTGGTTTGCTGGTTAATATTTACCCCAATTTTTTTTAATTCCACGTAGGTGTCCATATCAACCTTTGGAATTTTTGCCTCCGGAAACCTTCCCTTAAAGAGCTTCTCTCTTACAAGCACTACTGGCGGTAAACCGCAAATTGATGCGGCTTTATCTATCTTTTTCTTTTCTTCTTTTGTCAGCTTTAAGGTGATCCTTTCTGACCTTTTTTCCTCCTTTGATAACTCTGGTCTTCCCATAAATTTTATGCTGAACGAAGTGAAGTATAACGGGTCCGGGTGTCCCGGCAAGCGTTTCGGGAGGCCCGAAACATGGCTTGCTTTAAACAACCGGACAATATATTGGTATATACAGATAGCTGTTTATGTGCATTATTAGATGTCGGAACTTTGCTGCCATTTATGAACTCGATTCATCTCGCCTTGTTATTAAATTACACCGTTACTTCGATATTAAGTTCTACTGATGCTTAGTTATACTGTTACTTTGCGAGTTGTATATAGGGTCATACAGATCTACAACTTACTAAGGCATGTTCTCCGGCCAATACATCAAACTTCCTTCTATTGGATGATACGAAGGCTTATAATGGATATACCCATAAGCAACTAACTCCTTTATGCATTTGTGATAAGTAGCAAATGATGCAATCCGGCTGTACAACATTAGCTGTCGACGACTGACTGAGAACGGACTATTAAATTCACTTCGCTGCCAGCTAACAAACACTGCGGTAAAAAGGCTTACGTGGGAGGCGTATAAATTCTGATTACTACCCATAAGCTTAACCCTCTCGGCATAAATCGCTAACTCCTTATTTTTGATAATCGACTTCAATGCCCACCTCCTTCCAGAATTTTATAAATGTCCTCTAACTTGTAATACATCATGCCACCGATTTTAGTATAACAAAGGGTGCCATTAACACGAAGATTTTGGAGTGTCCCAGGTGAAATGTTTAGTAGTTTTCTTACCTCATTGCTTTTTAACCATTGCTTTTGTTGTTCTTTTCCCGGATGAACAATAGCCTTTATATCTTCCAGTAATTCTTTCTTAAACGCCTTCAGATCTTCTTTTGTAATCAACTCAATTGCTGTCATTATCAATAAATTAATTGTTAATATTTCATAATTATCATCCATTTGTGTAGCTATTTGTGGAATCGATCCCCTTTAACTGCACCACAGTTGATTAATATCAAAACAAATGTAGAGCAATGTTTTGATAAATTAAAATATGTCAAAACAAATGATTATCTTTGAATTATTAATTCAGCAATTGACATAAATAGATTTGGCGACTTTTGATGAGATTTGACTTATTATAGCCCTGCTATTGCAGTTGAACTTGATCAAATTCAGTAGAATTCTATTAAAAATATTTTTTTAATAAAATGAAAATAAGCTTCAAGACCTACCTAAATGACCGGCTTAAACAGGTGGATTTTCATGGACAACTTACCCATCCACTCTACGTACAGGTAACTTATGAGCGGAAAACTATTTTTTTTAAAAGCTATTATTTTGAATTGTTCTCTAAACCGAGGTATGCTATGCAACTTGCGGATGGCAAAGTTAAAGGCCCAGCCCTGAAGCAAATAATTGAAAAGGAAAATGAAGTTATCCGTTTTGTAATAGACAAGCTTCAAGATGGCTTTTCATTGGAAACGTTTAAAAAACTTTACACCTACTTTAGTACAGACCTATGTGATGCTACAGAATTCGACTTTATTACTTATCTGTATTTATTCTTCGATGACAAGGAATTACCTGCCATGGCGGAATTAATAAAGTGGGGGACATTGCATCTCGTGACTTATGATCTCGTAATGGAATTCAAAAAAACACTTAAGAAATCTTTGTATTCTGAACTTATTGAGCAAGCCATTGAAAAAGCTCCCCCTTATTTGCAGTTGTATAGCTTTATGATGCACACTAAAAGTTGACCGATCCTTTGCATTACTGCGATGGAATGGGATAATATTGAAACGATTAGTTCTTTTAAGAATTATGTGGAGCTGCATTATCCGAATATGAAATCTACCACTTTGATTGGACAGTTTAATAATTGGTCGAATTATCGAAGAAAGCCATATTGAATTTTCAATTGATAAATTGGAGATCAAGACAATTTTACCCAAGAGTTTCTAATATGATAACTTAGATGCTTAATAATTAGCTTCTTAACTGAGTATACATCTGCAATACTTTTATGGTTCAGAATTTTCAGTATTCCTAAGGAGATCAGAAAACAAGATGGCTTTAAATGCGCAAGTACGCTAATTGAATATATTCAAGGCTTTTGGGTTCATTAATCCACCTGGTAACAATAGAAAATGAAAATCAAAAATTCCTAGTACCTGGCCATGGGGTTGTGCTAGCTGTTTGGCACCATTTTAAAGGCGCATTCCGGACAATTCATTGGCATAGCCAGGTCTCCTTGTGATCTGTCGCCGTTATGGTCAAATTAACTGACCTTAAGATAATGTTCAGTTATCCTCTGTTGACCTAAACTCTACTTATACCAGGATTAAATATGTCTTATATCGTCAATTCTTTGAAATCTCAAGTGACTAATGTACTTCTATACTTTGTATTTTTGTGAACAAATCTGCAGTATCCACAGCTGGCATCCGCACCTCTTTATCCCTCAACACCAAACCCGCTATTCGTGAATTTTCTCCGTCCGGCAAAGCAAACAGCTCTTAGGGAAAGATTATGTTTGCGGTATGCACTTCGGGAAATTGTTAAAGGCACGCCCGGAGGCACAAGGTGTCTCCGGACGTGCGGCAGCATCTTCGGGCTTTGGCAGAATGCTATTGAATTTGATTTTGGTCAGTGAACTCAGTACTTGTTCCAATTACGATTCTAAACTTAGGCCTGAATCCCTGCCTATTCAGTTTTTCTTTACTCATCACCTTATCGATCTGTTCCTCCCTATATGCTGGCGAAGGCACATTGATTTTACCGGTTTCCTGATCTGTAGTGAAAAGCAGCCAGTTTGGATCGCTTAGGATTTCGGTTACAGGGCGTTTTGATAATGGATGATCCGGCGGTAATTCGAAACGCGTTGCAAGACCTGCGGTATCTGTGGAAATCAATTCGCAGATCAAGCTTTCCCAAGGTGTAGCTGCACCAGGATGTAGATTGGCGAAAGTGACCTTATCGGATAGGTTACCATCAGCAAGGCCATGTTTTCGCTTCAAATAATAGGCCGATACTACCGTACAACCGTAAGCTGACTTACGATAACCCATTTGTCGGAAAGACTTATAAATACAATTATATAGCAGATAAAGTGGCACATAACCATGAGCTGGGCGTTTGGCATAATTGATCAATAGTTCCACCTGATTTTTACGCTTTTTGCCCACATAATGCTTCATTTGTGGGTAATGTCCTTTTTGAAGAAATGGTGGCTTTTTCTGCGATGGATGATAAATGATTTTGGCCTGTATTGCGTAAGTATAAGTATTGCCATCATCGTGTAGGACGCAAAGTTCCAGGTCATCCCCGTTCGTTTTTTCCAGACGGGATTCGTAAAGGGTGAAGCCGAGCAGGGGATATTTTGTCTGCAACAAATTCATCTCGTAAACTAGGTTCTGTGTGATCGTAGTTTCATGAATTTTTAAGCGAGGTGTCGTTCTGGAAAAAGCAATACGGTTCCAGGTGTCATCCGCCCCCGCTTTAAAAAGATCGCAGATCGTGGGATAGCTTCCGGCAGGTAAATAATGGTCGAGGCTCATCTTTTTTAAATTTCGTCGAAAGTAAATCGCTGTATAAATTCATGATGGTGGTTAAAAGTGGCCATCACTTCGTTCTGTAATAGTCGATAGCTAGGATGGTCTGTCAGCACTACATCGAGTTGATTTTGTAATAAGATGATAGATTCCTCCTCCGACAATTTATCTTGTAGAAAACTGGCTAGCGTTTTGGTATCATTATGGTAACCATGCATGTAGTCGACAAATAGCTTAACTAACCTGCGATATTGGCCGTTGTAAAGTGCCAGTAAGAACAACACTACTAAAAGTTCGCGGTCTTCATTGGATTTCATATAGTTAAAATCTTCATGAGCACGCGCGATTTGATAAATGTTCACGAACCGCTTGATTGCCCTTGGATTGTTACCGACTACGCTGGACATATCTTGCATCAATTCCCGCTCACGTTTCGACAATACCAAATACTCGTTTTCCTCAGCCGGAGCAGGGGATAAATCAGACGATGCATCGGTGTCGCTGGTATTTTCTTCTTCATCTCCTTCGTCTTCGACTGTTAATACTGCTGTGACATTCGTTGGAGCAGTTACTTCCGTCGGTAGTAAACCTGCGATCATATGTTTAACACTTTGATCGGACGCGGGCTGCAAGTGAAAGGGTACCTGGAATATTTTCTCTAAATAATCAGAGGCCTCTATTTTTTCATACTGCTCGATTTCACTGTCTTTTGAAAATTGGACATGATACTTCTTGAGTAACGCATTTTTAACCCAGCGCGGATCGACGCCTACTACAACGATAAACAATGGAAAGGCCATAAGCAGATTAACCGCTTCAAGTACTTCAACCACGCGTTCCTCCGGGCAACGGTCAAGGTCGTCAATGTATAAGATGATCCGTTCCAGCGGCCGGTTGAATTTATCACGGAAAGCTTGTGTTTCTTCTTGGTGGCCAACGAAATACTTACTCAAAGTGTCGAAGTCGTCGCGAATGACCGAAACGATACCGAGATGCTTACGGTAATCTTCGCTTTTACAACGTTTTTCGATAAATCCGTAGAGCGCTTCAGTTGCTATGGCGTGTTTCATTTTAAACTCCAGTTCGGTAATGATCTTAACTGATTGTTGTAGATTTTGATCGATGGCCACGATTTCTTTTTGCGCGATCTGTATATCCAGTGTTAATTGCTTTTCCTGTTGTGCCTGTTCGGAAATTGCCTTTTGTAATTCTTTATCGTAGTCTGTTTTTATTTTCCAGAAGGCAGCGACAACCGGCATCCATTTATTATATGTGGTTTTGAAACGCTGCCAAACCGGTATCCCCAGCGTACACAAGGCGGCGATCCATTGTAGCGACGGAATAGCAAAATCAAAGCCCTTTAACCAAGTCGTAAATTTCTCCAGTGCAAGGGGCACAATGATGATTAGCAATACAACGATCAATAGCCAAATGGTATTCCTGACAATTTTCTCTTTATCAAAAAAAGCTTTCAAAAATGCAATGACTGATTTCGCTTCACGATAGGCTTTTTCAGGGTCATCTAGATACGCTTTGGGAACAATTTTTTCTAACTGCTCTTTGTTCCAGGCTATCGACTTGTTTTCGGTGATCGCTTTTTCAATTTCCTTTTTGACATCAAATTTTTCGTCGACTTTGTTCAATACCTCTTTGAGCGAGGCTTTGCCAATCGATGCTTTCTTTTCGTCAAGCTGTTTCTTTAAGGAAGTTTTATTAGCTTCCAGCTCCTTCACCTTTTGTTGAATTTCGCCTTTCTGTTTTTCAATCAAAGCGACCTCTTCATTGACCACGCGTAGCTTACTGGATAATTCCGCATGAATCGCTTTCTTATCAGCTTCACTGGAGTGATCATTTTTGATATAGTCGTTTAACTGGTCAAAAATACGGCTGACCATGCTGGCCCATAGATTGGCATCCAAATAAGACCAGGCATTAAAATGGATTTGGGCAATGCCACCACAATATAGTTCATTGCCGCTTTCCGCGAACTGGCTGACCCTGTCCATGAGTTTCCGCATAAAAAAGCTTTTCCCCGAACCCCATTTGCCGAAAAGCGCTATGGCAAGCGGTGGGCGAAAGCTTTTCGCAGCCATCAATTTGGAAAAAGCCATCACGTCGCGGCGGATGTCTAATTGATCGACCCCATTATCCACATCGCTGATCAACGAAGCGATTTTTGATGCCGGCACATAAGTCTCTTCCTGGAACATGGGACGCTGCAACAATAACTGCCGTATGAGCGTTTCCCAATCTTTTACCGAAAGAATAATTTCCGAAAAGGTTTTCTGATCAACTTTGACAATCGTGCTTCGGTAGCCGCTTTTATCGGCGATGTCATCTTTACGGTTCTTTACGCGCCAATCGACGATTAACGACAGGCCGTTTTGCGGATTTTCCAGCACAATACCGGCACCCTTCAACCTAAAATAACTTGATTTCTTTTTGGTCGCATAAGTAGATTTCAACAGCAGGATACTCCCGGTTTTGACCCCGCTAACCACGTTAGTGAATTTATCATCCCGGCCGCTCTCCCAAATACCTTCTTTGAAAAAGCGGCTTGCCTGGTCACCCTCCATCCAGTTAGACCCCACTAAATAAAAATCTTGGCCGTCCAAATATTTGTTGAGATCAGCCTCAATGGTTTTCCTGACTGATGGTTGTTGAGGAGATACGTCCTCCATTTCTTTTATTCTCGCATAACTGGCTTCATCATTGACGTAGATATCCAGCCGCCCCTCTTCGAAACCATTTTTTTGAAATTCATCACGCAGAATTTGGTATACGCGCAAGGCGTCAAGTCGGCCAGCGCCTGTACCAAGCAAAGGTGTCGCTACTTCCCGCACCTCCTTATTTTGACGGGTAAATTTTGCAATTTCTGCCGCAATGTCAGCAATCGCATCATAACTACTCGTACCACCGTCGACACAAGTCGCCATTAAAATAAAAAACTGTGGTTTGAGGTTATTCGCACGAAGATTTGTGTGATGCGAACTTTCCACCGTACCTAATGGACGTCCAGGCAACTTTTCAGGTAAAGCTATTTTTAAAACCTCCAACACCTCGCGCCTGATACCATCTGCCACCGTCCCGGCAGTGGAAACCGGAATGACTAACGCATCTGCAAATGAGCTAAATAGGTTATCATAATAAATAGACACTTTAGAAGCCATAAACGAATTTTAATAATAGGTGTAGGAAGTGATTTAAAGTTGAGCGCAATGGAGTAACGTTATCAATAGCACCATAATTACCTTCCAGTTTGCCAGCATTTTCGGCTTCGCAGCAGATAGATCACGAAAATATTTCGGAATAAACTGATGATTTTGTGAGACCCGGTCAGGTAAATAAGGCATACGTGATAAGTTGTAGGCTAAAGATGAATATTAATCCATAAAATATCAATTCATAATATTTATATATTAGCTATTTATTGATTCAACCAATCTTATGCCTATCACCCCGAACGTTTATCAGATCCACAAGGAACATCATGAATTAACCGGGTTCACCACTTTGGAAATCATCGAACACATTGTTAATAGAGGAAGATTAAAACTCCAATTTGACAAAGCCTTTGATGAAAATGATTTGTCGACTTTTCAGCGTGAAGATTTCACTTATCATTTATTTTTGATGAACACTTCGGAGCATGAGTCGGATTGGTCCGAGTTTTTGCCTGAACAGCTTACGGCAGACAATGATTTTACACAACAGAAATTATCGCTGTTACTTTTCATTGAAACTGAATTCCAACTTTACGTTGTGGTAGGTGGTAGTGCTTACACGTTGATTATTCCATATATCGATCATGCTTTTGGTATCACCGCTTATGACCGGATTGTCGAACCGGACAAAGACGAATTAACATCTATCCGAACACGGGGTATCACTGGACAACGCATCGGTATGAATGAACAATTTAGGAATGAATACCGAATGATCAATTTTACAAGGTTCGGTAAATTACCTAAAGAGATTCATGTTAAGCTATGCCGTGAATCGACAGATATATATTTTCCGCGCTTAAAGAATAAAGAGCGAGAGAGGCTGCAATTGACGGTCGGCGCGGGCTTCAGAATTGGTAAAAACCTGGATTTCGATGGTTTACACCAATTAATTGAAGACTTAACGATCGTTGCAACACATCCGCCGAAAGAATACCTAAGTTCTTACCAACCGATAAATGATAATGAAGAAATTCATGAATTGCGAAAACTGTTGATTCATAAACTCTATAATAACCTCGCCGTAATTTACAATGGTAGCCGCTTAGCCAGTGACCGATTCGATTTCGATTTTTGTAATCCTAACCGCATTGATCTTTTTTACGAGGCAGAGACCTATCAAATAAAAGAAAAGACCGAAGAGGGTGGCTATAAGCTTTTTGCAACCTTAGACAATCGCGAAGATATTTTCCACTGCGTGATGGATCGGGCAGTTGAAACAGTGGGGATGAACAGTGAATACAAATTCAGCGATTACCTCTGGGGTGTCCATATCGCCGCACTTAAAGGCGACAAAGTAACTACGAGTTCTGGATTTATGTTTCATTTTGGTGCTGAGCTTTCTTATAAAAACAGCCCTGTATTTTTGATTGACACCAAATGGTATTTCCTTAAAGAACAGTTCATCACCGATTTGATTACCAACGCCCAACATATTTTCCGCACTTACCGCGCCAGGCCGGAAATATTAAAGTTCCCGTGGAATAGGGATGAATTAGCCCAGGAAAGGGAATATAACATTTTGTATGATACAGAACCCGATTACATCGTTTGTGACGCGCTGATCGTTGACGGTGTAGAATTATGCGATGTGATGTACTATGACAAGAAAAACCTTTATTTATGCCATGTTAAAGCAGGCTTCAATTCTAAAGTACGAGAATTAACTAATCAAATACAGATTTCTGCTAGGAGATTAAAAGAAGCTATTAATGGCAATAATAGCAGCTTTTTAGATCATTTCTACGACAAATTGATCAATTCTGGCCGTGATTATAATGATCTTACCCTCAGTAAATTCAAACGTCTTTTCAAAAAGAACATCAATTACCTCCTGGCGATATCTTCTACATTAGTCGAAGATTTGCCCATAGAAGACTATATGGATAAATACGATTCCAACATCGCCCGCTTCTCACTTATTCAATGTTCCCAGGAAATGACTGCCAGTTTTTTCCCTTTATCCGTCTACCAAATCCCGAGATATGAAGACCTTACTTGATGAATAAAAATTCAAAGCCATTACTCTTTTGCGATTGTCGCCAAGGGGTGTAATTGTTCTAATATCCGTTGGCGTTTAAACATCGCAACATCAGGTACTGATGTTAAGGCAATTTTCCAGGAATTTATGCATTGGTGCTTTATATTGAATGATTTCCAACTCTGTATTTTGCAGCTTAAAATAAGGCTCACTGAGCAGCAGCTAAGTTTATCTGCATCTTATATAAGCCAGTGTTTGTTCGCCTTACTCGCAAGGTGCAAAAACTGATATGACAGCAAAAAATCTTATTTTTGAAAAATAAAACAGCTCAAAAATAAAGGAAAAGCCTAAAAAATTAAAAAAAAATATAGTGACAAAACTCTAACGAGTTTTTTATATATAGTGTCATATGACAACCATCGAACGCATCTTAAAAAGAAAAGGTCCGCTGATCAGTAGCGAACTGGCGCAGTTATTAGCAAAAGCTGGAGATATGAGCGTGAACACAGCTAGTCAAAATATATCGCGGGCGAAAGAGGTACTCAAAATCAAAGGTTTTTTTAAGAGCAATCAGTCGTTGATCTATTTGCAGGCACATGCCGACGAAGATCTGGTGTACCCAATTTTGGCAAAGCTTATGTATGAGCATGGATTGAAGTATTGGTATACCTTAAATGCTCTACAACTACATCAAGGCATCATTAGCCAGAAATACTTGACCTGTTATACCAATTACCCTGTGATCCCTTTAAAGGGCCATTTGCCCTTTAAAATCGTGATGCAAAAATTTGTTGCCCAAAATATCGTGGTGTTTAATGGTGATGAATATATACTCTCACCAAAGCTACAAGGAGGGCCACGCAATGGGATGATGAATAAAGCATTGGAAACCGTAAAGGCATATGTGCTAGATAGTTTTCACAACATCACCAAAAATACTGGATTGATTAGTTATAATAGCGGTGAGTTGTTTGCAGAATACGGCAAATTCAATTGGTGTTTTAAGGGCTTATCTCCGATAGTCGGGTTGCGTAACAACGAGAATAATTTTGGCTATTTGCTGGCTGATATTCTGCTGGGGGTCCCGATCTACAAACAGGACGTTCTTTTTTTTATCGCTAAATTGGAGCATATCAAAAGTTTTAAACGGGCGCCTCGCTTATTACCATTTCTTATAGTCGATGATCTGGATAAGGAAGCCTTGGAGTTACTGAAACAAAAAGGGATCGTCGTGGGCTTTATTGGCGAATTATTCGGTGCGAAATATGCCGAAACACTTAAAGAGCTTTTGACGATTTTGAACAATGCCGCCGCCAGCTTAAAAGCCGATCCCGAAAAGTATTTGGACTTGATTAAGCAGTTAAAAACCTATAATGAAGGCCTCTTAGGCAATATTCGGGGTACGCTTTTTGAATATGCGGTGGGCCACATTCATGTATTGGATTGCCAAAGCATGGAGATTGGTCGGGAAATACTTGATCAGTCTGGAACGAAACACGAAATGGATGTTTTAGCGGTTTACAGTGACCGTATTGTGATTGCAGAATGCAAGGGCAAAAAGTCAGAAGTTGAGGAAGAGGATATCGAAGATTGGCTTACCCGTGCCATTCCTGCTTTTAGGGCTTGGGTGGATAGACAGGAAATTTATAAAAAGAAGCGTTTAGAATTTGAATATTGGTCAACTGGTGGCTTTGACGCTGATGCGACCGAAATGCTAGACGACGCGGTTTCCTCTTACCGGAAAAACAAGATCAGTTATTTTGGCCCGAAAGAAATCCGGCAAAAGGTAAAAGATATGGGGAACAAAAAACTAAAGGAAGCCCTTGATAATTACTTCCTTAAACCGGCTGTTTGAATTTTTTGAAATGCTGATCGGATACTAAGGTCAAATTACCTTTTGCGCGGGAGCAGGCAACGTAAAGTTTGTTGCGGGTTTGGGTGGGTAGTTCCTGGATTTTGTTAGTTTGCAAATGGCTCCAGGTCTTTCCATTAAGAACGACACAAACGTCGTTATACTTGTCTTCGCCTTTACAGTCACCCCAATTTTTAGAATAGCAGTTGTATTTGTGATGTTCCTGATAGAAAAGCTTAACGATTTGGACGTCATTATATAGCGCAATGGCTGTTTGTTCGTCGCTTACAATTGTTACGATTTTTTGATCGGTTCGGTGCGACCCAATTTGAATGCCTATTTGCGAGGTGATAAAATCGCAGATCGAGGGACTGCAACGATGGCTTTTGATTAGCGTGGTTGAATCAGTTGTGATACCCATGCTTTTAAATTGGGCCTGGTATTTGGCGTAATCATCATGCAGGCTTTTATTTACGCTGCCATCGCGGCTGGTGTCGAAGGTGTGCTGATAAAAGTCTCCCACGAACAAGATTTGAATTTGAGCGGCTGCCAGCTGTTTTAAAAAATTAAAATCGTGGCCGGCAAAATCCTGTATTTCATCGATGAATAAAACATCAAAGTATTTAACCAGGCGCTGGCGCACTCGTTCTGCAACATCCTTTTCTTCCAATAATTTGGCAATCCTATTGCTATATAAGCGTTGATAACTGTCGAGGTAACGAGCGTCATTTTGGGCGTAGAGATTGGGGTTCGGTTTCCAGTTGATGCCTTTTGCTTTTAGTTTGTAGGATAAAAACGGGCGATAACAAAATTGATATAAAAAATTGAAGTAGGTATAAACTTTGATGTTTTGCGGATAGTGGCCGAACTTGTGCAGTAAACCGTCTTGCAAATTATTAAAATTACTGATCGTGTACGTCAGGATGATTGCCCTGCTTTCTAAATTTAGCTGATTTAAAATATAGGTGGTCTTACCGGCACCGGCTACGGCAAACATCACTTTCTTATCCATTCGATCGCTTGTTTTATATAGTTAGGTACCTTAATATCGCTGCTTTTTTTGTCCAGCAGTTCGAACGCCGCATCAGTTTTATTTTTGGTCATATAATCTTGAACACTTAATGTAGTTCGTTCGGCGGCAAATAATTCTTCGCAAGTGTCCTTGTTATCCTCGTAAAGACAAACCTCGAAAGTATGACGGGCATTATCGGTATCGCCAAAAACATGGATAATTTCACTAGTGAAATTTTTGTAGCGGTCTACGCAGTACAATTGATAATCGTGATCGTTATCGCGGATGACAGCGGTTTTGATGCTGAGCAACTTCGCAAGTTCTAAATAACGTTTAAAACTTGTTCCGCCGATGGAAATCACATGAACAAAATCGGCTTCGGGCACCGAATTACAAACTCTTTTATAAAATGCTTCCATCAACATAAACTCGGCATCACCTTCGACCAACACCACCTTTTTGGATAGGATAAATTCCATGATGTTATTGTCCGGGGCTTTCATGAAAAATCTTGCCGTGGGCAGGCTCAGCTTATCAAGTAAAACGACGTTGTGAGAGTTATGGTTCAGTAGGATGGCTTTACGCAAATCCAGGCGGGTACTGACCATCGTATTGTGTGTAGTAATGAAAACTTGTTTTTGCTCGGTATCCCTTATCTTTTGAATGAGCCTTTTCATGTGCTGGTGGCTCAAATGATTTTCCGGCTCTTCGATTAGAACTATATCGAGTTTACTATTCTTTTTATTGATTGCGAAATCTGTTTTGATAAAACACTGCCGGCCTTTGCCTTTGTTTTCAATATAGATATTGTCTTCTTTTAAGGTCAGGTCAGTCTCCAAGTTTGCTTTGGAATTATTGCGGATGGCAAACGCGTAATCCGTTAGTTTGTCGTTAAGGTCTTGCAATATTGACTCTTTGAAAGCATCCTTGTGTTTGCGGTACTCATTGTGATGTTTACTTTTCTCCGCATTATTAGCATTACTCCCGTACATCGATTTGACAAACTCTTTCGTTGCATATTCGTTGCTGATCTGGGAATTGTCTATCAAAAGATGTTTGATATATTTTCGGTAGCCTGAATAAGGCAGCCCTGAAAAAGTTTTGAAGGTCACTGCATAAAACTCATAAGGGAAGTTTGCTTCTGGTTGCTTCAAAATTTCTCGTATTTCTTTGCTATATTCATGATCAGGCTCGCACAACATGCGCAGGCCGATATGATTGCGCTCTTCAGAATTCACTTCCCCTTCCAAATCCATGTTCCCCTGCTCGTTGAGGTAGAGTTCAACAAACATCTCTGGCAGCTTGGCATAAGCTTTATCGGATGCTAAAAATTCATCGATCACCTCCTGATTAAACAAACAATCCAAACCCAAGGTGTCAATTTTACTGCGGCTTCCGCTAAACACGATATCAATAGCGGTTAATATCGAACTTTTTCCAGCTTCATTATCGCCGATCAGCAAATTCAAATCCGGGTCGAATGGGCAACTAAAATCGTCGAACCTTTTAAAATTCTTGAGTTTGATTTTGTTGATACATTTCATTGGGCAACAAGATTATTCATGAATTGCTCGATTTCGGTGAGGTCTTTAAAATTCAAATTAAACCACTCTCCGCGAACGCGTTTGGCTTTATATAACTGGTGAAGTTCTTTTTCAACCGTGTTGGGGCATGGCCATTTAGCCACCAAATGAACGCACGGTTCTTTTGAATGTAAGGTACGTTCCCGATAAGCAGGATTTTTACTGAAACCTATTTTAAAACACGAAGTGTCGGTGTTGATCATCAAGTATACAAATGACGAACCCTCGGAGGACGTTTGATGGTTATTTTGGAAGAAATCACGGTAAAATATTACTTTATCAATGAACTCAACTTTAATAATTCCTTTCTGCGTTGGTGCAAACATCACAGCATCCTTACCCGCGAATGGCTCTAATTCAAAATTCGTGACGGTAAAATACCCATCCTTTTCTAAAAAGCCTCTTAATTTTTTTTGGTAGGTATTGAAAGCATCGACCGGTTCAATTTCTTCGTAATCCCTAGCGATCAGTACGCAAAACCGTAACAATAGGCCATAATAATTTGGATCAGCAATTCTTAATTCGATGAGGTCGCCTTTTAATTCTTTCTGCCCATCTATAAAAAACATACTGACGATGAGGCCCTTGATGTCTTTCTCCAGGTTAACACCGAGGCAATGTTTATCTATCCCCGCCATTACATTGTTGATCGGGCCATTATCAGCGGCATTGAAAGCTTCGATATCTTCGCGGAATAGCCTGAAACAACATTGGTAAAATAGGTCGTCAACTTCCTCGTTCATTTTTTCATTTTTTTATTGGCTAAATCACTGATCTTCCAAAGCTGATAATTAATGTTGTAAAGCAATTTGAAGGTTTTGCACGCTTGCTCCAATAGCGTATCCCAATCGGTATGAAAGTTCCATTTGATAGTGAAATGGCCGATTTCCATAAAATCAGGTTGCTGATAATTGCTCTGGTTCATTTTTTCGACCTGGTATAACATAAAAGTTCTCAGCATTTGAAACACCATACTGGTCTTATTTTCGAAATAAGGCTTTTCTGAGGCACTTAACCTCCCCATGCCCGAAAATTCAAATTCGCCGTAGCGTTTTAGCTCAAGAATCATTGTCCAAAATTCATCTGTCATAAAGCGCAGGTTGTGCCCATGGTAGATATAGGTTTCTAAATAGAAGTTATCTTCGTTCGTACCCCAATAAAAGGTCATATCCATTTTTTCGGATTTCAGCAAGAGCACTTGGCCGGCAAAGTTGAGGTGGCATTTTGAGGTATCCCACTTATCCTTGAAATTGCCGTAACTAAAAAAGTTCGCGGCAATGTCCATGAGCAACTCGTTGCTCTGAAAAAAGATCCGCTCATTTTCTTCGCGGCTGATACTGCTTGGTTCAAATTGCATTTGCAGGTACTCATCGAATTGGCGGTCCCAAACGGGTTGTTTATGGGCGTTTGCGGCAATGATTTTATCGATGTCCATTAGAGGCGTGTTAAATAATATTCAAAATCTTTATTTTTAGGATTGCCGCTAAAATCGACTTCATAAAAACGCAAGTGTTGGTTGGGCACTGGCATAACGATGCAAAAATTGCAGAATTGCAATTGTTCGAATTGCTCGTGTTGCGATCGTTTCGGCAATGTTTTACGCATACGATCTAGCATAGCCGTTGCATCTCCACCATCTTCTAGTAACAGCGCGCTATCCAGTACGGCCATCACTTCGATCATGATGGGCTTGGCCGGCTTTTCTAAATGTTGCCGAATACCCATAACGTCTAAGCCTTCGGGAAACTCGGGTTCACAACCGTCATTAATCAATACGCTCAGCAAGATCAAACATTTTTCCAGTAACTCACTCCCGACCTTATTCAAACAAGCATAATAGGCGGCGCGCAGTGCGCTCGCTGAAACATAAACACCGTCGTGACGATAATTTAATAAACGACCTTCATATAGCATATCGCTTTGCGCGATTGCGGCTTCTATGGAGGTGCGGTTAATATCTAAAATCGGGTGCCAGATATTTTGTTGCTGAATATGCTGATAGAGGAAGGTTAGCATTGCCAGCAATTTATAATCTTTAGCCGGGCTGATTGTTCCCAAGCCGGTTTTACGAATTGAGTCCAAAAAAATAGTGGAAGTACCATGCCAAAAACTGGAGCCATTCCAGCTAACGTCTTTATAAATATCAAGGTTCATCGGTGATCTGTTTAGGTTTCTCATAACGTAGCAATCGCATGCGTTTCAAATAACGGTTGTAAATAGGTTTGAGCGGGAGACGGTCTTTGGTGGCCAGCCAGGTAAATACATCTTCCCCCTCGGGGTGGCGTTCCTTTTCGTATTCTGCAAAAACCTTGAGCGCAATGCTCCTTGATACCCCACGGGATATCAAAGCGATAACCACATTTTGGGTAGTGCCTAATTCTAACATGGTCGGTAATGCCAGCGAAAATTTGAAGCGTACTTTTTGCTCATCGCTCATCTGGGGCTCCAGCAAATCGTTCAATAGTTTCAGGTATTTCACCAAAATATGGGTAACAACTACCGAATTTGTTTTGATCACGATGCCGATGCGTTTATTCACATCTTTGGGGTCACTCGGGTCGATGCGTTCTTCGGGTATACGGTGCGTTTTATGAAATTCGAGGTCACGCTCGATGATCTCGTGAATGCTTTTATTTTGCAGCCAATGATAAGCGTTCAAGGCCAACTGGCGCGCGCTCATGCCAATACCGTATTTCCAATAGGATTCACTGGTCATCTTAAAAATCTCGTTCAATCTGACGATCACACTCTCCAGTTGCAAATAGAACGTCCATTCCGAATAAGGCCAAAGCGCCTTGTCTTCCGGTTCTATGTAATCATGGAAGTTTTTGTTTTCTGTCGCTGAATAGATCACCCAATGTTCGACACCATCCTGCAGGATTTGCCGGAATAACTCATCTTGAAGCAAAGGATCGATGGTCGGATTTAATTTAAGCAACTCGCGAGGTATTTCGATGTCGGCTGTCTGCTTTTGCAAAGCGGCCTCCAGCCGTTCAATCTCGGTTTGGCTTAAATTCTTAGCTGTTAAGTAGGCGTTTAATTCTTCTGGACTGCGCAAATATTTTTGCAGAAAAAATACGGCCGCGCTGCGCTGCTGCTTATGACTGATCGTAGCCGTCTCGCGATTGATTTCAAATAACAATTCATCCGGTTTCTCCAGCGCTATTTCGCCCGCCGTTTTCACTACCTTCTTGGCAGGCGAGTGATATAATTCTTGGGACCATTCGTTTTCACCGCGCTCGATGCAATAGATTGTCCCATAAAGCGAATCTTTGATTCGCCCAGCGCGGCCAATTAAGTTGCCGAAATCAAACGGGCTTAATTTAATATTGCGCTTATGGGGGTCGGGAATGAAAAGGTTATTGGCCGGTAAATTTACGCCCTGCAATAAAGTAGTGGTACAAAACAGGTTTTTGATGGAGCCATCCAAAAAACAATCCTCGATTTCTTTGCGGATAATTTCGGGCAGGTTGCCATGGTGATAAGCCGTTTGATTATAAAGACACGGGATCAATTGATAAAGCGGATGAATTTCGTCTTCTACAAATTCAATCAATTCCCGCAAGCCGGGGTCGATATCGTCGGATTTAGCTCGGGATGCTGCAAACAATTTTGCCCAATCCGTGGCCAGGTTACCTTTCGGGCAATAAATAATATTTTGATCACCCTCCTTGCTGCATAAGCCGATCAACGCTTGCAACCCGTCACCGACATTTTTGCGGAACCGCTCCGCAAAATTAGAGGTTGTAGCAATTGTTCGGGTTTGGAATCTATTCAGTGTGCTGCTGATGGATACTTCTAAATTATTTTTTAAGGGTTTAACAGTTGTTTTGATCTGGAATACCGGTGAAACAGTCGTTTCCACGATTTGCCCATTCGGGCCAAAAACCGAGCCGTAAAGTGCGGCCGGCGCATCAATATTCGGGCCAGCTGCTACCACTTTCGCGTTTGGAAAAAGCACCGCCAGTTCATTAAAAACAAACTCGAATAAGGAACCCCGACCCTGAGTATCTTCCACATTCTGAATTTCGTCGACGAATATAAAATCGATCTTGAAATCAGTCAGCCAGCGCATTTTTAATAAGCGCAGGCATCGCTCCGGTGTGAGAATAAAGATCTCCCGACGCGGTGTCTCCACATCGTCCTGGATAAAAACGGTTTTTATTGATACCGTGCTCAAATCGACCTCGTTACGTAGGTCTTCACTCACCTGATTGATGAGTGCACGGGAAGGTACAATATAAACGGCCGAATATTCTTCTACGGAGGACAGTTTGGCACTGATGAACTTTTTGATCACAAATGACTTACCAGAAGAAGTTGGCCCCGAAATGGCCAGGTGGTTATTTGCTTCCAGTTTATCCCATAACGAACGTTGAAAACGCGTGGCCGCGATCAAATTGTCGCTTGTTAATATAGAACTATCAAATCGCTCAATCTCCATTTCCATGGTTAAAGCAGGGTCAAATACTTTAGTCGGGCGATCCACAGAAAGCATGCGCGAACCCAAATTGATTTGATTGTTACGTAGTAACTTGGCCCCCGTTAAGTTACCGAGTCGTGAAAACAACACATAAGCAACTCGCATATAATCCAAACTATCCACATTGTTCAAATAGATAAGCGAGGAGATTAGTTGCGCTTTATTACGCTGATCATCATGGCGGCTCTGCGCTAAAATGGATGCCAGCCAAATCGCTTTACGCAGGTCGTCGAACATAATTGGCTTTTGCGGCTGTCCTAATACGCGATAAAAAAATTGATTGTACGTCAGATCATCGATCACTTGGTTTAAAACCGGGTGTAGCGCAATTTCATTCAACAGTTCCTCGTTACCCTCCATGATTAACTCCTTTGAAAAGGGGCGTGGTGGATTCGCTGATACATTGCATCACGAAACTCATCGACCGACCGGCAGGGTAAAACAAAAAAATCTAAATACACCTTCCCGACATTGGGATGCTTTTCGTATTGGGCCTGTACCTTCTCCAAATATTTTTTCTCGTTTCCTTGAAGTCTTTTACGAATAGCAGCAGATAAATCAGCTGGCGATGCGGCCGCTAATTCCAATTTATCGTAAGCACTACTGTACATGATCATCACAGGATGGATCAAAACTTGCTCATGAAATTCCGACTTGGTTGGCGTTAGTCGGTTATAAAGTTCATCTATCGAATGATGTGTCGTACTGATAAATTGTTGGGCGACAATTAACTCCTGGTCTAAAAATTTAGGACCACCATCCTCATTATAATACCGAGCTAACGACTTGAAAGCGTCCGTTAAGCCAGCTGCTAGACCTCCTATTACTTTCGATTCACCGATCAAAAAAGCAGGATGTGATTTGCCATCTATTACATAGTCTCCGACAAAAACTCCATCACCTCCCTTTACCTGGTCATTAAAATTACTCAAAGAAGAAAGCTTATGGGCAACCATCTTACAACCTAATACGCTTTCTACCAACACGAAAAGCAATAGTTCGCCATATTTACCATCAGTTTGCGGATCTTTAAAGCCGAAGCGCTGACCGGCATTGACTCCTGCCCAAACCGGATCTTTCTCGATCTCATCCGACCCATAAACAAAATAAGCCAATGAGCGGTGCAAAACTTCGCATATTCCATTCACGAGCAACTGTGTACCCGAAGGTTTTATAGTATAAAAGCGTAAAGTGATTTTATGATCGATCTCAACAAACTGCTCTTCCAGCTGATCTTTGATCAACTGACGATCGATTTTGATATGTGTGGACCAGTCTTCTGAAAACATTAATGATTAGGAGGTTGAAGGTCAGGTTAAACTAAAAAAGTAAATATATCGGATTATAATCACATGAATGAAATAATACCAAACAAATATATTTTAGAAAAACTGAATTTCAACCGATTATAACTTATTTTCAATCGAGACGAGCCCCTTTATACTTTTCCCCACGTACTTTTTCACGGCCATATCTAATGACCCAGATTTCATCAAATAATATTTTTTCATAACTTTGATGAAATCCATTTGCATTCAATTAGTTGCAAAAAATAGGTGAGCATCTGGTGAGCACCAGGTTTTTAGGAATCAAAAACATTGTAATTCAACGATATAAGGACATGGTTCGAGTCCCGTCCATTCCGCTAAAGTGTGAAAGCCTTACTGAAAAGTAAGGCTTTTTGTTTTTTCAGGATGTGTTGGAGCCTTTCTTATTTTCGGATTAAGCAGAATAATTCAACTTCTATTAAATATTCTAAATTAGTTCGGGTAAATTAATTATAAATGTAGTATGGCCCTCCTCTGCAGATTCTGCGTGTATCTCTCCACCATGGGCCTTTATAATATCATAACTTAAAGATAGTCCCAGTCCTGTTCCCTGACCCGTAGGCTTGGTTGTGAAAAAAGGATGAAATATCTTACTAATTATCGTTTGCGAAATGCCTGTACCATTATCGCTTATGGTAATTTGAATATTACCGCCATTTTTTTTTGTGGTCAAGGAAACCATGGGCGAGTAACTTGCGCCTAAATTATTTTTTTTCTCGTTAACTGCGTAAAAAGCGTTGCTAAACAGGTTTAAGAAAACTTTTTGCATCGACTGGGGAATAAGGGGGACTTTGCTAATACTGTCATCAAAAAAAGTGTTTACAGATGTGCTAAAACCGGCATCTTTTTGATTAAAACTTTTGTAGCTTATTTGTAATGCCTCATTGGCCAGTTTGTTGAGGTCTGTTGGTTCTTTTTGCCCGGTGACGCCTTTCGAATGTTCTAACATTCCCTTCACGATACTATCAGCACGTTTGCCATGGTTATTGATCATTTCCAAATTTTGCTGAAGGTCATCTGCAAGGCCTGCCACATCTTCCAGATTCCCATCTTCTAATCCTTGTTTCAGCTCGTTGATCAACTCCATGTTTATTTCCGAGAAGTTATTTACAAAATTCAGCGGGTTTTGTATTTCATGCGCAATTCCGGCTGTCATTTCCCCAAGCGAAGCCATTTTTTCTTTTTCTATCAATTGTAACTGTGTTAGTTTAAGCTCATGGAGCGATTTCTGTAATTCCTTCGTTTGAAATCGTAATTCTTTGGTTCTTTCTTCAACACGTTGCTCCAACAATAAATTTTGCTCAATAAGGCTTTGCTTTTGCTCTTCGTGCAGATCATGAAGGTCCCGGTGATACTGAAGTTTTTTTCGCTGGCTGATAATAAAAACGATCAGGAAGCTGGTAAAAAGCAGTACCATGCCTGATATACCAAATAAAACCCTGTATTCTATATCAATTTCCAACAATTGCATATTCTTCAGAATTTGTGTAAAAACCTCTCGTTATAAACAGACATAGAATGATATATGACACATTGTGAATGTCCCAGATATTGTTTGCCAGATCGGGATTTTGTGTGATCATGGGAACGTAGAATAAAAACACGAAGAAGTTGACTACAACATATATGCTTAACCCGGTTACAACCCAAAAAACAGGGCTTTTAAATGCTGCTTCTTCCTCATCATTTAGCACGGTTAAATAATAAAGCATACAAAAGATCAATAAAAGGTAAGCCTCTGCCGAAAATAGGTTACCACTTAAATGATCAGGCAGGAAAAATTTCTCGAAAAAAAGGAAGTCTATTGCCAGGAACAAAATAAAAATAACGATGATGATATTTTTTAATCTTTTATATTGATGTTGTTGAACGGAAAGAAAAAAATAGCTAAAGCAAACAAATCGGATAACAGAGTGAATATTATAAACCGGGTTATTACTTTGAAGGAATAATGGAAAGTGAAGCGATTTTTTAAAATCGCCGATGATATCCCCAAACAAATTAAGCGCAAGCGCAATCCATAAGTATATCACCACTGAATTTAAAAAAGAGGGTTGTTTTTTATGAAATAGCCAAACCAAAAGAGGTATGAATAGAGCCCATACCTCAGACCAGTCAAAGAATAGCCTTATGATCTTATTCATTGCTAAATTACTACCGAGGAGGTGAGGGATTTGGAGTGTCAGTTATTTTGGCTGCTGAAATTATCTTATTATCTTTATCTGCTCCCCAAATTTCATAATAAACATATGATCCCACTCCAAACAGTCCTACAGATTTAATTTTGGCATGAAATTGATAAAATTTGTAGTGTCCGGTACGGTTGGAATCCAAAAGTGTTTTGAAACGATCATTGCTTAAATGAAAACTGGCTAAAAGCACCTTCTGACCAGTTAAATCTTTGTATGCTTTATTAACTTTAAGGATTTCACCGTCATTAAAATGATTATTATTCATGTTAATTTTTTTCGGCCATGCATAAAGTGTTAATTCATTTGAAGAATTGTGATAATATTGAAAAGTAATGACCCAATCTGTTGCTTTAGTTAATAAGCGCCCCATTTGTGCCTGGGTTAAGTATAAGTGATAGATTGTTTGTGCTTTACAATCAATTGACAGCATCAAAAAAAACAAAAAGGTACAGCCAAAAATCGGCATCAATTTTTTTTCATCTTGCAGGTTGTTTAGGTAAAAATTGAAAATTAGTTTATTTTTGGTGGCAGTACCATGATCATTTTGTATTACCTGTTTTTGGTAATGATCTATGGATTTTATTGGTATCAAAATCGATAATGAACAGAGCCTTATTAAACTTGAAATACTTTTTGTGATGGTAGTATCTAAGATTTCAAACGCGGTTGAAATATAAAAGCTGAAATATTTTATTAAATTAAATACTTTCTATTTTAATTCAAATAGTTATAAATATATATAGGAGAACTGCTATCATTTTGTAAAGTTTTGTATCAGTTTTGCTAATATAAATAGCTCATTTACAATAATAAATGATGCGAATGTTTTTCTTTAAGAAAAGATGAACTTCAGTAGGGGGCATATTATTGGCTTGAATTTAATTCTGTCGAATACGCTAAAAATATATATAATTTGATGTAAGCTGTCAAGGCCTCACGATCTGTTTATAATATGAAATTTTGAGCTGTTAAGTTTCGACTCGTAGGCCACCTGCTAATCTTTACTCTTTGATTTTATTTATCCTGAACACAACGGAAGCCTAAATGCTCCATACCGCTATCTTCCGTGCTTTTCATGCGGCGGGCTACCCTGTAGCCTGAGCAGTAGCTATCGTTGCATAAATAAGACCCTCCTCTGATCACTCGTTTTTGGGCATTAGGCTCGTCGGGGTCGAAGCTGGTTGCAGGGCCCCCGGGGTTTGATATACCCGCAGGCTGGCTTATAGTGCTGTAATATTTGTTATTATAAAGATCGTTGCACCATTCCCAAACGTTGCCGGCCATATCGTACAATCCATATCCATTGGGGGCAAATGTTTTAACGGGGGCCGCAAAGTAAAACTTGTCTGTAAGCAGGTTTTTGTAAGGGAAGTTGCCTTGCCACGTATTTGCCTTAGGTTTACCAGCGTCTACGCCTTCATTCCCCCATGGATAAATATTATTGTTTAAGTCACCACGGGCGGCCCATTCCCACTCAGCTTCACGGGGCAATCTTTTTCCGGCCCATTTGCAGTATGCCTGCGCATCGTACCAGGAAACCTGTACTACCGGGTAATTGGCTTTTCCCTTCAAATCGCTTCCGGGGCCATGCGGATGTTTCCAGCTGGCACCGGATTGCCATGACCACCATTGTCCATAATCATTTAAATCAACTGCTTGTTTGGGCGATGTGAATACCAGCGACGCAGGTACTAAAAGTTTATCATCAGGTTTAGGAGTACCTGGAGGGAGCTGTTTTTTAAGTTCATTCCAGTCGGGCTTTTTTTCGGCGGTAGTAATGTATCCTGTGGCTTTAACAAACTGAGCGAACTGTGCATTGGTAACTTCGGTAGCATCTATCCAAAAACCAGATACCGTAACCTTGTGTTTGGGGTATTCATCATCGGCAGCTTGTTTGTTATCAGCGCCCATCATGAATGTTCCTGTATTTATCCATACCATTCCTTCATGTGAGCCTTTGTTGGCAGATGAAACGCTTAGCGAATTTGCCCTCTGAGTTTCCAAACTGGCAAATCTTGCAGGTATGTTTGATTCACAGCATATCTTACTACCCTTTTTTTGCGATACTAATTGCTGCTTTGCATTTAAGTTAGATTGTTTTTTCTGTGTACAAGCCACGCAAATAACAAGCAGTATGTAAATAAGATATTTAACCCTTTGATGCATTTATGGTATCGTATGAGATATTATTATAGCAGGCCTATTAAGTCATTCGGTTTACTAAAATATGTTTTTCACCTATACCGTCTTCCATGTAACAAAATTAATTGGATCGACCTGTTTCGTTAAAAGTAGCCTTACATCCACTTTTGGATGAGTATTTTTTGCAATTCTTCAATTTCAGCAGCATAAATGGTTTTTTTACGAGTGCCAAAATGAAGTATGTTTTCCAAATGAAGTTCGCCCTCCCAAACCAATTGAATATTGCCTGCTTCAATTTCTTTTCGGCAAAGAAAATCGGGCACAACCGAAAAACCTTCTCCATTACTCAGGCACCGGATAATGGAGCTCATGTTTGGAACAATAAAATTTGGCTTAAAGTCGGGGTGGTTGCCAAAGTTTTTTACCCAAAAATTCTTGAGGTGTTCCATATCGGCAGCTGTGCTGTACCAGAGCTGATGTTTTAGCCATTCTTCGCTTTCGACCAGGTTTTTGGAAAGCAATAGTTGTTTCAGGTGGCTGGTATCTGATTTTGCCCCGGCAACGAGCACAATCCGTTCTTTTGAAAACGGCCTGTATTCCAGGTTAGGCTGATGCCCTTTTTGTGATGTAATGATCAGATCAAGCAACCCATTATCAAGGTCTTGTTGCATTTGAGGATATTCACCAAATTTAATGATCAAATTAAAGGGTAATTGAGCAACGTGCTCTTCTAACGTGTATTGAAAGGTTTCAAAACACATACCCACGCTAATGGTTGATCTGTCGGCTTTGGAGGTTCTATGAAACAGTTGTTCGGCACTTTCCAGTTTTGATAAAGGTTCTAAAACAAAGTTATAGAATATCTTTCCCCGTTCAGTAGGCACCATTTTCCGGGCCGCTCTGTCAAACAATTTATATCCGGTGTAAGCCTCCAATGAATTTAAATGTAAACTAACTCCGGGTTGTGAAATGAAAAGCTGCTGCGCAGCAGCAGATAGCGTTCCGGTCTCATATATAGCCTTAAAAGTTCTAAGCCATTCTAAATTAAGCATTCTATTATTTTTATGATACAAATATACGATTTGAATAATTAATATATTGTCAAAGTCGAGCCGTCACGAATCTCAAAACCAATTTTATTGTTGCTTTATCCAAACCGCGGGTAAGTTCAATTTGTGCACAAATCAAGTTAAAATAAGATACCCTTGTAATCACTGGAAAAAGTTAATATTTTGAATAACAGCGTTTTTTCATGATAATAAGTATCCGATTTTTATTCCCTATGAGAGGCAGGATGTGTCTCATTCACACTATTATACGTTTTGGTCACATGCGTTTTTATGAGGCCACCTCTCCCTCAGAAATTGCGTAATATTGATATAAAAGG
The DNA here is from genome assembly GCF_030409325.1 of Mucilaginibacter aquaedulcis. Classification (GTDB taxonomy): domain Bacteria; phylum Bacteroidota; class Bacteroidia; order Sphingobacteriales; family Sphingobacteriaceae; genus Mucilaginibacter; species Mucilaginibacter aquaedulcis. Next base: position 179,189 of record NZ_JAUFPR010000004.1, on the reverse strand, counting down.
ATTGCTATGTATTATGAATAATGAAACGTGTTAGTTAATTAATATATATGATTCCAATGATTACAAATAGTAAAATAAACAATGGCTTGTTTTATTTGAGCAAAACTTCTTTTTTATTATTAGCGGTTTTACCTCTATTTGCTTTTTCTTTAAATTCTTCAAACAAAAATCGATCAATCTATCTTAAACCGAATCGATCAAACGCTGCTAAATCTGCAGTAAATGAATTTACAATTCCGGCAACAGTCAATATAGCATTTGTTCCGTCAACAACAGCGGCACCTGCGGGTTATACCGCCGATAATGGTTTGGCTTACAGTGATGCCCGTGGCTTCGGTTGGGTAAATCCAACAACCAAAGCGCCTCAGGATATGACTGCTAATATGCGTATCCGCACGGGCTCAAGTGCCAAGCAGCTTTTAGGAGTAGTTCAGATGCAGGCCAGTGACAAGGGGCAATTACCAGGTACCTGGGAATACACTATTCCTAACGGCACCTACCGGGTAACTATTGGCGCAGGCGATGAGGCTTATTTTGATAGCGACCATCAAATAAACGCGGAGGGCTTACCTATTATTACCGATCTGATCACCACAACTGCTGCTAAGCATAAAGTAGCAATAGGCGTGGTTACAGTTACCGATGGTAAGCTTACCATTGATGCTACAGGTGGGATTAACAGCAAGATCAATTACATCAGTATTGCTAATGCCGACCCGGTAACAGACACCACAGTGCCAACAGCAAGCATCAGGCTTGCAGGCAGTCTTCAATCTGCAGGTGTTTATACCGGTTCTGTACAAGTTTTTGGTACCGCAACAGATGGAGGAGCCGCAGGTATTAAATCCTTACAGTACTCCATCAATAACGCAGCATACGTTAATTATACAAGCCCGATTACAATAACAGCCCCTAATACTTATAGTATAACATTAAAAGCCATTGATGCTAATAACAATGAAAAAATTAGCACGGCAAGTAGTTTCACTATATCTGGTGGTGGCCAGGCAACAGGAACTACTACAAAAACTATTGCTTTTTTACCATCAACCTCAACCGCCCCTGCCGGTTACACACCTGATAATGGCCTTGCTTATACAGACGCGCGTGGCTTTGGTTGGGTAAACCCGATAACAAAGGCGCCTCAGGATATGACAGCTAATATGCGTATCCGTACCGGCACAAGCGCAAAGCAGCTTTTGGGTGTGGTTCAAATGCAGGCCAGCGATAAAGGACAATTACCCGGTACCTGGGAATGTGCTGTAGCTAATGGCACTTACCGGGTTACTATAGGCGCTGGTGATGAGGGCTATTTTGATAGTACCCACCAGATAAATGCGGAGGGATTACCCATTATTGCAGACCTTACAACCTCAACTACAGCCAAGCATAAAATTGCCATTGGTGTAGTTACGGTTTCAGACGGAAAGCTTACTATTGATGCCAATGGTGGTGTTAACAGTAAAATAAATTATGTAACCATTGCGCCAGCCAGCCAGGTAACGGATACTACCGTACCAACAGTAGGCTTAAGAATAGCCGGCGCCATAAGCTCACCAGGCGTTTACAGTGGCCCGGTACAAGTGTTTTTATCAGGAACAGACGATGGCGGCGCTGGTATGGACTCGCTTAAATATTCAATAAACAATGCCGCATTTGTTAACTACACTACTCCGCTTACCATAACTGCAGCTGGAAGCTATAGCATTGTAGCCAAAGCCGTTGATGCTAATAATAACAAAAAAACGAGCCCGGCCTCAGCTTTTAGCATAGGGTCAGGTAGTGCTACCGGCACTGCTGGTGTTTACATGGTGTTAAAGAACCCTGATGGTTTCCCTGCAGATGATCGCTTATTATTTTCGCTTATCAAAACTCCATGGAGACGCACCAGTCCGGATACAACGCCTTTTAATGCCAATCATGATAAAATAAAACTCAGGATCAATAACCGGGGGGTAAATAAACTTACAGTAACTAATTTGCAGGTGTCAAATACCACTGCCTGGAAAGTAATATCTGTAGGGAGCGATTTAACGGCAAAGGTACCATTCAGTGTAAATTCTGAAGCCTTTGTTGACGTAACTATTCAGTTTATAACCAAAGATGCAGGCACAAGAATTAAAATATTTACCGATTCTTTAACCATAACCAGCAACGATAGTGCCTTCCCCACAAAACGTGTAAAACTCACCGGCATATCGCAGCTTGCCGGCGAAAGTACAAATGAACCATATGCCCAGCAGATTATAACGGCAGCCGGTTTTACCTCAACAACGGGTTACGGGCATGATGATGGTGATATAAATGGTACAGCAAAGGTTCCAAATTCCAGTGAGGTGGTTGCATCGTACTTTATTCAGGCAGATCCTACAAGACCGATAACGGTACATCAGGTTGCAGCTTATCATGGTTGTTGTTCTGCAATTGAATCTATCAGGTATTTCAAAAAGGGATCAAGCTCATCCTCATTAATCTTCACACACAATAATTTGGATGGTCAGTCGGTGCTTCCAAGGCTTATCGGTAGCACTACGTTACCGGCAACCAATACCTTTAATGTAACAGGTTCATTTGGATTAAAAGTGGGGTCTGCTTCGTCAGACAGAACACAAAACTTTAACGGATTAATAGGCATGCGGATACTGAAAGCCATGGATCCTAAAGGCAATATCATTCCGAATGCTTATTTCCTAGATTGCGATTACCTTGGAACTCAATTCACCAACTATGATTACCAGGATAATATTTATTACATTGAAAACATCAAACCCGATGCAGGCTCTGAACATTATTCTGAGCTGGTATCTCTTCCAAAAACAGCGATTGATTTAGGTCCTGTTAAAACTGCTTCATCCGGGTCGTTTATTCTGACATTGAAAAATAACGGACAAACATACCCTGATGGTTCAAGCGACTCGCCAATTACTTTACAAGGTTTACAGATAGTTGGCCCTAATTCCAGCGAGTTTTCGGTAAGCGCTTTAACAACAACTAACCTCGCGGTACAGGGTACAACTACTTTAACCGTTAAATTTAACCCAAGCACGGTCGGCATTAAAAACGCGGCTTTGATGGTTAAATATAACAGCTCGGCAGGCCCACTCAGGATACCGCTTTATGGCATAGGTAATTCAAATACCGCAACGGTTAATGTAATAAAACGGATAAAAGGTGGGGCAGATGCTAACTTAACGTCAGCAGATGGAACTGTATTTGAGTCTGATAAAAGTTACCGAAGCGGATCAATTAAGCTTGATATGCAGGTAGTAAAAGGACCTGTGGCCTGTACGGATAATGATATACTCTATCAAACTTATTTATCTGCAGCAGCAGATCTTGCAGAAACAAGATACAGTATTCCAATTGCTAATGGTAACTATCTGGTACGTATGCACTTTGTTGAAAATTATTGGAACGCAGTAGGATCAAGGGTATTTAATACTTACATAGAGAATAACCTTGCTTTGCCAAGTTTTGATATATTTTCGGAAGTTGGTTACAGATCAGCATTGGTAAAAGATGTAGCAGTATCTGTAACCGATGGTGCTATGACCTTCAGGTTTGACCCAACAGCAAACCGCTTAGGAATTGCAGCTATGGAAATATTCCAGGTACAAAATGTTTCATCGCTGGTGGCAGCTGACACTACGCAACAGTTGAGCGCGCTCAGATTAGCTCCAGAATCATTATCAACAGAGAAAAAAATAACCGTTTATCCTAACCCGAATGTGGGTAACTCATTCTTCGTGAATGCAAGCAATTTTGCTAAAAATGAAAAGGTTACCATATTGATAACCAACATGTCGGGCAGGTTACTGCAAACGGAAAGTTTTGTGGCCGATGCATTAGGTGGCGCCAGTGTACACGTAGCATTAAATAACGCGCTAACCAAAGGTGTTTACATTATAAGTGCTCAAAGCTCATCGGGAAACCTGGTATCAAAACTCATGGTTGATGGGGGGCAATAGCCAATATTTGAGTAACCACTTTATGTAGTAAACTAATCATTCACAACTAATAAAAGATAAAAGTTAAAATATTTTAGCCTCCTGCCAATCCAGCTTCACATTATTTGTGAGCTGGATTTTTTATTTAAATAGCTTATATATATGTATGTAATATCCAGGCTGCATAAAAGTCCAATTATTTTAACTGAGATGACAATCATTTACGCCTAAAATCCCTGTTGACATTTCAGCTAACAAAATGTTTTAACATTTTGTTGTTTTTAAGTAAAGCTTGGAACATTCTGATAAATCTTCACGTATACTTAATCAAGCTTTTGTATAATTGCCAAATATCAAATGATTTGACATCGACATACCCTGGCCTTAACCTTAATTTATTTTATTTTTTAAGAGATGAAAATGCAAAATGATGTGGATTCGGCTGTGAGCTTTGAAATAAACAATTTATTATATATGACGGAGTCATTAAATCAGTGGTTAAGTAAAGCCATTACCCTTCCCGAAAATTATAATGAAGCAAAATATTACTACGATAAACAACAGAGTGAGCTTTTTGTAGTCACCAAAAACGATAATGTTTTAATTAACAGTACAAATATCGTTGAAATTCCCCGCCTAACTTTAAAAGAACGGATTGCCATACAAATGGATTTTATCTACAGAATAGAAAACTTCAGACCTTTTGATCAGGTAGCCCTTGAAATTAAAAAACAAGATACCAGCTCCACCTTTGTACTTGACAACCTTTTACTTACTGATAGAAAGTTGAATTTATTAATTGATTACTGGTCAGAGTTTAAAATGGAGCAGCTTAATTATGCCATTAATGATTTTGAAGATGAGCACGACATCAACTTAAAGGTTGCAAAAATCCGTAATTCGTATTCCTAAAAAGTTTAAAAGGATAAGCTTCAAAGGCTGGGATCTATCGAGAGGTCTCAGCCTTTTTGTTTTGTAACACGCTGAAATGCAGTGATTAATATAAAGTAGTGTTGGCTGAATTACGAGGTTTTGATCTTATTCTAAAATCCATTTGCATCAATAATTCGTTTATTTATAATAAATATTTCTAAAACAAATATTAGGTTTTGAAGTATTGTATTGCAATGATTTAAGTTTAAAATCATATATATATTAATAAATGTTAACTTAACATGAAATAGTTTCATTTCGTAAACAATTTCCATTAACTCGTGTAAATTTTTACGGGATTTGTATTGATTGTTTTTTTTTAGTAGTATTATATATAATTTTAGTTAAATGATTCTGCGACTACTGGTTAACATTTAAAAAAGCCAGGAAATTTTTTGCTGAAACGATGATATTATAAGGGATGTAGAAAAAATTGGTGTCAAATTTAACAGGTAATTTATGGTCTCATTTTGGGATAAAAAAAGAGTTTTAAGATACGCCTCTATTGATTTTTTAGAGCGGTTTAAAATTTTGGATAAAAATTGTATTGGGGAGTTGCATCTGGAAGAATTATTAGGGCCTTTATTTGAAAATCATTTGCCATACCTTAACTCTGTGATGGATGGTAAGCCTAAGGTTTTTGAACAAAACATGAATTCGCACTTTAAGGGTCTTCACTCTTGTATTATTACATATTATCCGGATAAGAAAGATAAACAAATAGTTGGGTTTTATCTTCAGGTTTTAGAAAAGCAAGAAGTTGATTTGCTTGATCCGGAGCTGATGATGGCCATTAATCAATTCAACAATATTCTGAACGCTCCAGCATCTGCCGAAAAAGTAGAAGATACTGTAAAACCGGTGGAAGAGGCAATTGATCCCCAAATTCAAAAAGTTGCTGAATATTTGAAGTTGATAGTACTTATGGACTTTCCGGGCCTGGCTTTAATTGCCGAAACACACTGTATGTCGGTTTCTAAATTGAAACGCGATTTTAAGCTTGCTTACGGTGTAAGTCCATTTATATATTACAGGAAACTTCAGATGGATATTGCTGAGCAATATTTAAAAGAGAAAAAGTATCGGATAGGAGAGTTGGCAACCATATTTAATTTCTCTAATCCGTACAATTTTACGGCTTGTTATAAACGGTTAAAGAATAACTCAATTAACCTGAAGTTTGACTTTGCTTCGCTGGTTTTCTTACTGGCTATGCTTACTCCAATTTGGAATTTGATTTCATCAGATTACGCTAATTGATGATTAATTGTTTGGGCTTTAACAGCTAAAGTATGGGCGCTAACAGGTTATGTTTGAGGTTTGTTACAATTATCTTTATAATATCACAATAAGATAAAGAAACAATAATTTGTAAATAAACTTCACTCTCAAAGCGGTTAATCATGTTCATTTTAATGAAGTTGGTTTAAACAGATCTTTCAATCAATAAAAAGAAATTTAAACTTCACTCGGTTTAAACCATATTGATTAACCGCATTTTTTAATTTTTCCAATTTTTTATTTTTCAGGCTTTCACGCCTGGTCTTAAATGATCAAGTCACCTGATTGGAAAAAATATCCTGAATTATTTTTTGGGTTATGGGTTTAACAAAGTAAGATTTAACACAAGGATACTTTGTAGACCGGTTAATATCGTGCTTGTTAAGGGAAGATGTTAATATAAAAACATCAACATGTTTAATCAGCGAGTGCTCAAGAGTGCTGAAACTTTCCAAAAAATCCCAGCCACTAAATTTGGGCATGTTTAAATCTAAAAGTATAAGATCAGGAAGGGCAAGGGCATTTTCTTTGTTTTCCTGCAGCAGTTTTATTGCCAACCGGCCATCAATGCTATGCACGGTTTCTAATGGATAAGTATACTTAACCAGCATCTTATCAACAATAATATGTTCAAGAGGATTATCGTCTATGATGAATACTTTAATCATTTTTATGTTGATTGATGCATGATAGTTTTTGACTCCTGAATTGGCCTGAAGTTACGTTGGCTTATTAATTTTCATGAATTAAACTGTAATGCAATTGTGTTAAAATGCCTTGTCTGTAATTTAATCTTATAAGTTGGGTTTTATGGGGCAATATTGTAAAAAGTGCGCCCGGAACTTAGCCGGACACCCTTGTTTAGTGTGAATTTTATAATCAAAAAAGTTAACCTTACTTAAAATCTAAAAGAATACCGATATGGATAATCAGAATGCGGTTTATTTTACACGCTGCATTATTGGTTATCGTTTACTACTTCAACTTTTTGCTGATCAAAATATTCGTTGATTTTTGTATAGTTTAAAAGTAATTTATTGTACTCTTCCAACAATGCGATATAACGGTCTTTCCATACATGATGAGTAGGCAATTCCCAAAAAATCGGATCGTCGCTATCAGGTTCTTTATAATTATGAACTTCCTGAAATTCCTCCTTGGTAAATAAATTGGGGAACTCTACTGAAAAGTCATGTTTCAGGATACATCCTATCCGGTAAATTATTTCTGTTTTTAGATATTTTTGGTTAAACCAGTTATACACCGATCTCCGGTTAACATGGGTTAGGCGTGCAATTTCGCTGATGCTATAACCTTTTTTTCTAACCAGCATCTCCACAATATGTCCATAGTGCTCTTCCATGAAAATTTGTTTTATATGTTTTAGAAAATGAGTGATTTAAGATATTACTTTCTGTTATTTATGTGAATTGGCAATTGTTTACACCAGGCTCACTGCTGTTTTTTCTGTGTTAACTACCAATGCGCAGTTAAGCTGCTTCATAAACATTACAACAGATTTTCCTTTGATCTTAAGTACCTCACCCTGCCAGTCAAGAAGAACACCGTCTTCTATTTTCATTGTATCTCCAACTTTGATCCTGGGGAGGCTTACAGCCTCTACATTATCGTAATTTTCAATCAGCTTTTTTATTCGCTCTATTTCTGAGTTATTAACCGATGCAGGTTTGCCGCAATGATTAACAAAGTTTACAACACCCATTGTTTGCCTCACTTTAAGCTGATCTTTGAGGTCGGCCCTCACAAATAAGTACGAAGAAAATAAAGGAAGTTCAACGATCTTGGTTCGGTCAACCCATCGGTGTTTGGTTTTAATAGTAGGACAGAATGAATTTATATTCTGTGTTTTGAGAAGTTTGTCTACTTTTTTTTCCCATCTGGATTTGGTATAAACCACAATCCATTTAGGCTTGTTGAGGTCAGTAACCTCGGTTTGTGTTGGTGTGAAGTTTGTCATAAAATTTAAATTGAGAGTTATTTAATTTTATCTGTATTCGGTAAATGTTTTCTACATAATAATTTTTTATATGTTGTTAAAATGTGAATCCATACAAATTTTTGTTCCGAAATTCAATACGTTTTAAGCATTTATTAATCAGAAATCAGTCATAATTTAAGGATAATTATCTGGCCTACAGTGCCAGCTGTTCATTATGTGCAGCGATTTGTGAAATTATGCACACATGTGTGAAAAGTATTATTTACACATAATAAGAATAATATTCACTATGTAATTAATTGGGGAAAAGCCTGATTTTAAGCAGAAAAAAGTATGGACAGTTAAAAATATTGTAGCACTTACTCGCATTTTCTCGCATTTCACACAATAAATAAATTTTATTTTAAACAAATAAATATTATCCTACTATTGTTTAAAATTCCACTATCATCTAATCAGTAGTCTGGCCTTTTTAAGCTTACTTCCCGTAAGTTAGAGGGCTCCGCTATATTTAACCGTCATTATGAGCATGCCTACCATGCAACTATTCTCCCGTTTAACGGATCCGAACGATCAAGTTATAGATATTATGTGTGATGTGCTTAAAAATGCATATAACCCTGCTTTATCAAATTTTTTTATCTATCGTGATTCAAATTTTAAAACCTACCTGTGTAGTATAGTTGATAGTCCGGATGTTTACATATTTTACACTTGTGATAACGATTCCAATCAGCTTACGGGATTCGTGATCTTTGAAGTTGAAGGACAGAGTGTTTATTTACGCAACATCATCATCAATCATCAGTTAGCTGCCAATAATATCGGTTCGCGCATTTTTTATAAATCACTTGATATTATAAAAAATGAAAGAAGTGAAGTAGATATCCTGCAATTAGATGCATTAGGAAAAAATGGAGGGGTATTAAACTGGTATCTCAGCATTGGGATGAAAATTAACAGGTACCTGTACTGGTATGATATTACAGATCTTTTTAAAAACTCGGCACCTCCCAAATCAAATACCGGCGGCTACAGTAACACCCAGCTTGTTCAGGATGCCTACGGATTTACACAGCTAACACTTAATGGACAGGAAATAGGTTCATTAGTTCAGCAAAAATACCTGGTTGTAAAAACCACTTTAACTCAAGATATCTTAAGTTGTATACGGCACTATTTTTTTACCATGTCGCTTCTGTCAGTATGCCTGATCAGCAATGAAAAACTAAACTTATTACTGATTGAAAGGGCTGCTCATCTGGTTATTAGCTTGCAAAAGTTAAAAACAAAGGAATAGTTACCCCCGCCGAATTACAGATTTAGTTAGAAACCAATTAGTTCACTCTTATTTCGGAAATCATGAACAGATATTTTCTACTACCGCTGTTTTATTTTTTGCTGCAAAATATTGGGGTTTTTGCAAGCAATAAAAACTTTAACCCAGACAGTGTAAACAACCTGGATGCACCCTGTTCGCCTTATAGTACGTTGCCGTGTACGGGTATTCAGGTTGCCTTGCCCTATTCACTATCATTTAATGCCGCGGTTAACGGTACATTGGCTGATAAGAATGGTGCGGGAATGGGTTTTACCATGGCAATACCCAATTCAGGAGCACGCCTGGCTGTAGATGGCGCGTCGTCAGTGCCGGATGCGCCAGGTTATGAACCGTCAAAACTTACAGTAACAGGAGGGCGTTTATCACTGGTTACAAACAAGGGTATCGATTATCTTACAAACAATAATGGAGTAAACATCTTGGGTGTTCAGATTCAGCAGAGTGGGAAAATAAATATAGAAGCATCGGTCATCAATCCACTCAATAGTACGCAGGCTCAACAAGCCGGAGTTTGGTATGGCTTAAATGATCATACAAGTATAAAGCTGGATATAAGCGGTAACAAAGTAGAGTTACGCCGGGAGCTTAATGATGTATCAAGCAATGTGGTTGGGGCCAGTAATCCAGATCAGCGTATAACAGCGGTTATCGCTAATCTGAACACAAAAACGGTGAGGTTGAGGCTTACTATTGATGCCACTACTCAAACAGCGCAGGGCTTTTATTCGGTAGATGGGGGCACCACTTATGTTAGTACAGGAGCCGCGTATCCAACAGCATCAATAAATATAAGCGGAATGGGGCTTACCAATGCTCAGGCATATGCCGCCATTTATGCCACACACCGTAATGCAACAACACCGGTTACGTATACCTTTGATGATTTCAGCGTAAAAAGCGATGCGGGTAGCAGTTCATCAAACACACCCTGCCCACCCTTTAGCACATTGCCTTGTGCAAACATACAGGTTGCCTTGCCTTATTCATTGTCATTTGATGCCGCGGTTAATAATACATTAGTTGATAAAAATGGAGCAGGGGTAGGCTTTACTATGGCATTGCCTTATTCAGGAACACGTTTAGCTGTGGATGGTACACCTTCAGATACAGACGCACCAGGTTATGAACCATCAAAGCTTACCTTAACCGGCGGGCGTTTATCTGTGGTAACCAATAAGGGTATCGATTATCAGGCTAATAACAATGCGATAAACATCCTGGGAGTGCAGGTGCAGCAAACTGGTAAAATAAACATAGAGGCATCAGTGATCAATCCTTTGAATGGCACATCATCTCAACAGGCGGGGGTTTGGTATGGATTAAATGATCATACATCCATCAAGTTAGATATCAGCGGTAATAAAGTAGAGTTACGTAGGGAGCTTAACGATGTATCAAGCACGGTATCGGGAACAACCAATCCTGACCAACGCATAACAGCGGTTATCTCCAACCTGAATACCAAAACGGTTAGGCTAAGGTTATCCATAGATGCAGCCTCGCAAATCGCCGAAGGCTTTTACTCAACAGATGGGGGGGCTACCTATATCAGTACTGGGGCAGCTTATCCAACACCGTTAATAAACATAAGCGGTATGGGGTTAACCAATGCCACTGCTTATGCTGCCATTTATGCCACACATCGTAATGCCACAACGGCTGTTACTTATACGTTTGATGATTTCAGTGTGAAAAATGATGTGCCTGTTAATCCAGGCTCTTCTTTAAAATTTTCATCTGATAGTTTAACCTACACTATATTCAGAGGAGGAGCCGTGAAATCTCAATCAGTTACATTATCAGCTGGCGGAGCAACACCAACGGTTACTTTTAAGGCGCTCAACGCCACATGGCTTCACCTTCCATCTGCTGCTGTAGGTACAGTTACTTTTGGACCTGCCAATATAAGTTCTGACTTAGCACCGGGTACCTACAAGGGTTCGGTAGTGGCGCAGGCTTCAGGTTACCAACCTGATACTTTAGGCATCAGGATCATTGTGGTGGATGGCGTCTTTCTTACTTCAACCAATGTGAATTTCCAGGATGCCGCATCCATTCCACCAAGCAACTGGATCCGGGATTTTGGCCAGGCTTACGCTTTCAGAACAGCGCCTTACCAGTCATCAGGCTTGCAGTTTGGATGGAAAAAGAAATCAGACTCAACCCCTATCAACATTACTTCTAATGGATTTAACCGGAATGAGCCTGAAGATGTTACGCTTTCAACCTTGATATATATGCAGGCTAATAATATAAGTGGCACTTTTTCAGGGACAAAAACGGAGGCATTCTGGGAAATAAAGGTACCTAACGGAACCTATGATGTATCAGTTTCTGCCGGCGATGGTGTAGGAGATGGCAACCCTGAAAGTGATAATTTAACTGTAGAAGGTGTAAAGGCAATTACCGGTTTTGTACCAAGTGGGCTCCCCGGAGCAATAACCCGGTTTAAACAAGCCACAGTGAGGGTTGCAGTTAAAGACGAACACGTTACCATTACAGCCGATGGCGGTACCAATACCAAAATTAATTATGCAAATATCTCTCCTGTAAGTATTTCACCTTTCCTGGGTTGGTCAGACGGAGTGGTGAATATTTTAGTGGCCAAAGGCAGCACTGGCACCAAAACCTTTTCATTAATGGTAGGTAACTCCGATAATAAATCGCTTAATTACGCTTTATCATCAACCTATAATACAGGGACGCCTGGCTGGCTGAGCATGAATGCTTCACAAACTGGAGTAATGCCTGTAGTAACCTTTAATTACACCGCTGCGGCTGCATTACCAATTGGCTCATACAGTGTAGCTGTCAGGGCTTCTGCAACAGGTTATTCAAGTACCTATACTAATGTTTATTTGCGGGTAGTTGATGGTAATAATCCATATGTTATTTCATCATCACCAGAAAACGCGGCGGTTAAGGTAAGTCCTAACACAGTTAGTGTTGCGGCTAACCACCTCTCGGTACCTGCCGTAACCGGCTTTAAAGGTGGGGTAGATAATAGCACTATTACCAGTACCACAGTTAAACTATATAAACTTATTGATAATGTGGCTACCGAAGTACAAGGCGTAGTACAAGGAACGGGTGGTGGAGATGCTATCAGTTTTTCACCCAAATTTGCGCTTGATCCTAATACCACTTATAGGTTTAACATTACCAATGGTGTAAAATCATACAGCGGAGCCGCATTTACGCCTTATACATCCACATTTGTTACAGACTCGGCCAGGACAGACTCCACAACCAAAATTTTAAATGCACAGTTTACCAAAGTAACTATGCCGGGTACTTCAAATAAAAAGTACACCACTTTACGTTTTGGTCCCGATGATAAATTTTATGCCTTAAGGCTTGATGGTGCTATTGAACGGTACACAGTAAACCACAGTACCGGCATGCTGAGCAATCAGCAAATTATCAATACGCTGATTACCAAATATGGCAACAGGTCAGCAATAGGGTTGGTTTTTGACCCAGCCTCTACAGCTGCTAACTTGATTTGTTATGTTACACATTCATCCTCAGGGTTAATTAATTCACCATCTTTTGATGGTAATATATCAAAGTTAACCGGTGCTGATCTGCAAACAGAAACACTGATGATCACAAAACTGCCTCGCTCAACACGCGATCACATGTCAAACAGTCTGCAGTTTGGGCCCGATGGTGCCATGTACCTGTCGCAAGGCAGTAACAGTTCTGCCGGTGCCTTTGATGCCGATTGGCAACGTGCCGAAAGCTTACTTTCTGGCACCATACTGCGTATTGATATGCAGAAGTTAAACGCTGTGACATTGCCGTTAAATGTACAAACCACGGCTACACAAAGTGTTATAAACGCTGCACCTGCTGCTTCCAGAACTATGAGTGATGGTACATATAATCCATACAGCACAGTCTCGCCGGTAACAATTTATGCATCTGGTGTCAGAAACGCTTATGATCTGTTATGGCACAGTAACGGGCAGTTATATATCCCGACAAATGGATCGGGTGGTGGCGGTAATTCACCAGCCTCTGTTAACGGTACCCGCAGGCCAAACGGAACCACTTACCAAGGGCCAGCTATTCCGGCAACTACTGATGTACAGGTACAAGTAGATTGGTTATTCAGGGTAAATCCTTTAAAAGCAGTGGGATACTTTGGTCACCCTAATCCTTTGCGTGGCGAATATGTAGAAAACCGTGGTTATACTGATAACCCACTTTATCCGGTAAATGTGGTACCCGATGCTAACTATCGCGGGGCCGCCTATAATTTTGGCTTAAACCATTCACCTAATGGAGTTATTGAATATAAGAGTAATACCTTCAATGGGGCCTTGAAGAATAAGATCCTGGTTTGCCGGTTTAGTGGTGGTGGCGATATCATGGTTCTGAAACCAGGATCGTTGGTTAAGGTAGGGTCAATAAACAATGCCAACAGTGATGATCATATTTATGATATTACAGAGGTTACTACCGGCTCCGGAAATTTCGGTTTGGTAGGCATGTCTGGCTTTGCTAACCCGATAAACCTTGTTGAAGACCCTACCAATGGGAATTTATATGTAATTGAATATAACTGGAATGCCAATGCCAATCTGGTAACTCAGATTACATTGTTGAAAGTAAATAACAGCCCTAATGCTGCAACCGGGTTGTTAAGTTTATCTGCCGGTAAAGCTTCAGATATTCATGGTTTAATAACCTATAAAAACTATGATGTAGCCGTTGCCAACAAGGGTGATGGCGATCTGAAAATAAAAGATATCAGGTTAACGGGCCGTGATGCTGCAAACTTTAATATTCAGGGCATACCACTGCCAACTAAAGACAGTCTTTTAACATTGAAAAAGAATGCTTCGTTATCATTCATGGTGAGCGCCCCTGCAAATTTATCTACTAATCAAAGTGTTAAACTCAGGGTAACCAGTGTGGAAGATTCAGTGAAAGAGGTAGAATTAAAGCTACAGCCAGACTCAACCGGAAGCAGCAGTGCTGATAGTCTTCAGTTTAATATTAATACCCTTAATAAAAAGGCCGGTAGTTCATTAACTGTTTATCCAAATCCAAACCTCGGAGAGGTGCTGCATATTCAACTTTCAAATTACAAAAAGCTTGAAAAAGTGAATGTAGCGTTATTTGATATTATGGGTATTAAGTTGAAATCTGTTGATCTAACCTCTGATCTGCAGGGAAACTGCAACACGGCCATACAAATGCCTAAGGTGGTCAGTACCTCTTATTTTATAATCAGAGCAGTTAGCCCTTCGGGCAGTAAGGAAGCAAAGGTCATGCTTCAGAAATAAGGATTTATTTTTTAATCATATATTGTTGTATATTAATCATTTAAAGTTTTTCTTTTATGAAAAAAGCTTTGTTTTTATCAGTTGCCGTTTTTTTAGTACTTGTTGGAGTTGTTTTTTTACCCGGACATTTATTAAGCTACTTACCTACACTTGCAAATGCCAGGCAGCCCGATGCTTTACCAGAAGAGCCTGTTGTGGAGTTTACCAAGCCATCAATGGCAACACTAAAAATAAACTTTCAGGATTCGGCAGTAACAACTCCTGTTGGCTGGATTAAGGATTATGGTTTACCATTTGGCGTAAAACCTGGTGTGTTTGAATTGGGTAGCTTACAATACGGATGGAAAAAGAGAGATGACGGAACGCCTATAAATTTTGTAAGCAACAGCCGCAACAGGAATAACCCTGATGATGTTTTGCTTGAAGGGCTTATACACATGCAATCAAATGATATTGGTTTGCGTTATGGTCCTTACAAGGGTATCAGAACAGAAGGTTACTGGGAAATAAAGGTGCTGAACGGATACTATGATGTTGTTGTTACATCCGGCGATGGCTTTGTGGGCAAGGCTAAAGAAAAGGAATGTATCAATATTGAAGGTAAAAAAGCCATCAAAGATTTTATTCCTTATGGTAAGGAGGGTAGTTTTGGCAGGTTTAAAACAGCCAAGATCAGGGTAAAG
Source organism: Mucilaginibacter aquaedulcis (assembly GCF_030409325.1). Classification (GTDB taxonomy): domain Bacteria; phylum Bacteroidota; class Bacteroidia; order Sphingobacteriales; family Sphingobacteriaceae; genus Mucilaginibacter; species Mucilaginibacter aquaedulcis. The sequence continues at coordinate 163,746 of NZ_JAUFPR010000004.1, read as the reverse complement.
GTTAGCGATGGTCTTTTAACTGTTAATGCCGATGGCGGTATCAATACCAAGATCAACAACATACAGATTACTCCTGTTAAGCTTGACCCTTACTTCTTTTTAGAAAAGTTTAGCCCCAACCTGTTGGTTGCCAAACATGATACTGGAAGTCATTTGCTTCACCTGAATTTAATTAATCCGGAAGGTAAAACCATTAATTATGGCTTGCACATAGATTATTTAAAGGGTGCACCAGGTTGGCTGCATTTAATTGCCGACAAAGCTAAAAAGGACAACAACCTAACTTTTGATTACTCGGCAGGTAAAAGCTTTGCATCGGGAATTTACATTGTAAAGGTAACTGTAACAGCTCCGGGTTATAACTCACAACAGGCGCTTTACCAATTGCGGGTTGTGGATGATTCAATGCCATACGTTGTGGCTGCAAACCCGGCTAATGGTTCAACCTCGGTAAGTATCAATACCTCAAATATCGCGGCAAATAACCTTTCTGTGCCTTTGGTAGAGGGGGTTAAGGGTGGTATTGATAATTCATCCATCACCAATAAAACGGTAAAGCTTTTAAAGGAAATTAATGGTACTTACGTTAATGTAAAAGGAGTTGTGCAGGGTACAGGCGGTGGCGATGCCATAAGCTTTTCACCAACCGCGGCACTTACGCCAAATACGCATTATAAATTTTTAATCACCAGCGGAGTAAAATCATACTCCGGTGCTCCGATAGAAGGTTTTGAAAGTAATTTCTCAACAGGTACCTTACCAGTTGATTCAAGTAAGATATATAATGCTGATTTTATTAAGATAGCCATTCCAGGAACGCAGAATAAAAACTATACCACGCTTACATTTGGCCCCGATGGCAGGTTTTATGCTCTGCGTATGGATGGTGTAATTGAACGCTACGAGGTTAATCATGAAGATGGCACGCTGAGCAAGCAAACCATGATCAATACACTCAAAGGGAAATACGGTGAGCGTACAGCAATTGGTTTAACCTTTGACCCATCATCAACCACTGATAATTTAATTGCATGGGTATCACATTGCTCGGGTGGGCTTTCAAGCGCACCGGCATTTGATGGCAACATTTCACGTTTGGCCGGACCTGACCTGTCAATTGAAGAATTAGTAGTTAAAAGGCTGCCTCGTTCAACCCGGGATCATATGGTTAACAGCCTGGCCTTTGGGCCCGATGGCGCATTGTATATTTGCCAGGGTAGTAATAGCTCGGCGGGTGCTTTTGATAAAGGCTGGCAGCGCGAGGAAACTCTGCTTGCCGGTGCCATACTCAGATTAGATTTGCACAAGCTGGCTAAAGTGCCTTTGCCGCTTGATGTAGAAACAAGCCCCGATCAAAAGCTAATCAATAAAGCTCCGGTAGATAATATTAAAATGGGCGATGGTAAGTACAACCCTTACAGTACAAAATCGCCGTTAACTATTTATGCTTCGGGCATACGTAATGCTTATGACCTGGTTTGGCACAGTAACGGTCAACTGTACCTGCCTGCCAATGGATCTGGCGGCGGCGGCAACTCGCCAGAATCTGTAAACGGTACACGCAAACCCGATGGCAGCTTTTACAGCGGGCAACATGTGCCGGCAACTAAATCTGTACAGGTACAGCATGATTGGTTGTTTAGGGTAAATCCATTAGCAAAAGGTATAGGATACTATGGCCATCCCAACCCATTGCGCGGCGAGTATGTGGTTAACAGGGGTAATATCGATAATCCGCTATACGATAAAAGCATAAATACCGACATAAATTATCGTGGAGCTGCTTTTGATTTTGGATTGAACCACTCACCTAACGGTGTAATTGAATACAAGAGCAATGCCTTTGGCGGTGCCTTAAAGGGTAAACTGTTAGTGTGCAGATTTAGCGGCGGGGGCGATATTATGGTACTTGAACCAGGGTCAATGGTAAAAGCCAAAACGTTACCGGCCAAAGGCGGTGATAAGATATATGATATTGTTAACAGCGCACGCGGTTCGGCCAACATAGGGCTGATCGGTATGTCGGGATTTGCAAACCCTCTTGACCTGGTAGAGGATCCTATAAACGGGAACCTGTACATCAGTGAATTTAACTGGAATAATAACCCCAACCTTATATCGCAAATTACCTTGCTCAAGGTGCATGAAATGCCACAAACTTATGCAATGAAGGACAAGACAGGCAAGGTTAAATAATTCACGCCTATTTCCTGGGATTATATAGTATTAGTTAAATTTTTGGCTTGGATATGTTTTATTATTTACTAATATAATAATAAAACTTTCGGTTGTGCCATATTGAAGTGGTATGGCACAATCAATATGTGTAAAATATCTACAGTATTTCACGCTATTACACAATAAGTTGTCAAACTGGGTTTGGGGCTTTTTATCCATAATATATTTTTAATATTTGTATGTGGTTATAGTTATCCATAACCACATTATAAAAGTCACCCAATATACAGTCACTATGTTAGTGAGAGAGCGAAGCTCGTTAATGTATATGAAAACCCTCAACTTTCTTAACTAAAAAACTCCACATCATTGTTCATTGTCCGGTTAACTGTGTGTAGTTAATCATGTAACATAAATCCATAAACCACTTCACTAATAAAGTCATGATCAAAAAATCAAACCTGAAAATGGGTATGTGCTTCCCATTTCTTATCATCGTTATTTTATTGAACGCTTGCACCACTGCAAAAAAATTAAAATACTTCCAGGATCTGCCTGAGAATAACCAACTGACAAACCTTGGCGATTCTCATTTCACTGAGCCGGTTGTACAACCCGATGACATCTTGTCAATTAACGTTAATACAACCGAGGCTGATGCCGGCCAGATCATCAACGCCCGTAACGGTGTCAATCTGGTAGCAGGCATTAACAGCTCAACCGGATCAGTCGGTGTTAGCTCAGGCTACCTGGTAGACAAAGACGGATTTGTAGAGATCCCGATCCTTGGTAAAGTTCAGCTGGCCGGTTTAACCACAACTAAAGCCAAAGAGGTTGTAAGAACCGCTGCAAAAAAATATTTCAAAGACCCAATAGTTGATGTTCGCTTTTCAAACTTTAAAGTAACCGTTTTAGGCGAGGTTAACCGTCCTGCTTCTTACGTACTTCCCAACCAACAGGTTACAGTACTTGATGCTATTGGCTACGCTGGTGATATGACCATTTATGGTAAAAGAACCAATGTGCTGATCATGAGAAAAACCAGCGACGGCAAAAATCAATCAATAACACTGGATATGACTAAAAAGGATGTAGTTAACTCACCTTTTTACTATCTGAAACAAAATGATGTGGTTTATGTAGAACCACGCCGCGCCAGACAAGATACCAACACCGAAAATACAGTGCTTAAATACATTACTGTTGCGGCCACCGTACTTACCGCTATTGTGTTATTACACCGCTATAGCCTTTAACAAAACTTACCCTCAATACACCAAAATTAATTACTGAAAAATACAGCAAACATGACAATAGAATTGGAACCTCAAAAAAGCAATGGTTTAAAAAACTTCAGAAAGATGCTTTTAAACCATTGGAAGCTATTTTTATTTAGTATGGTTGTATTCATAGCATTGGGTAAGGCATACCTTATGGTGGCTACTCCACAATACTTGATCAGTAGCGCGCTTGTTGTTGAAGCTCAGGCTGCTCAAGCAAGTCCTTCATCAGCTTTCGCTGGTGGATTATCAACCATAACTCCAGCTGAAAATTTAAAAAATGAAGGGGATGTTTTGCGTACCCGTAATTTGATACAGGAAACAGTTAAAACGCTGCACCTTAACGTTAACATATTTTCTGGCTCAGGATTACTGGCTCAGCAGATCTATGACGAATCACCGTTTGAAGCTTCTATAAGCAACCAAAAAGTTGATACACTGAAAAGAAAGATCTATAAAATTGAAGTGATCAACAGAGAAAGCTTTCATTTATCAAATGATGATGACGATCTGGAAGTTAACGGTCAGTTTGGTAAAGCTGTTAAGCTGCCTCAGTATGATCTTGTTATTCAACCTAAACCTCATGCGCCTATAGTACAGTCTGTTTATTCGGTTCAAATTACTTCAGAAGATGAAGCTATTGCTACCCTGCTGAAAAATTATGACGCTGAGTTTTCAGACAAAACAACCTCGGCTGTTGATATTACCCTGTATTATCCAAATGCAAAAAGAGGCGAATTGATAGTTGATCATTTAATGCGTCAGTATTTAAAAGATAACATATCTACCAAAAAAGCCAAAATTGATAGCATGCTAACATTTATCAATAACCGTATAGCCTTGGTTGAAAAAGAGCTATCAGGTATTGAAGGAAATTATGAGCAATATAAAGCTGATAACAGTATTGCTGATATCAATGAGCAATCAAGGGTTTTGGTGGGTAATGCTAATGATTATCAAAACCAATACAATAACCAACAGGTACAGTTAACTGTGATCTATCAGTTAGAAAAATTCCTGAAAGATCCTTCAAACAAACAGATCATCCCTGGTGCCTTAAATATTCAGGATGGCTCGTTTACTGCTGCGTTGAATGATTATAATGGATTAATTATTCAAAGACAAAAGAAGCTGTTATCATACACAGAAGAAAGCCCGTTGGTGGTAAATATTGATGAGCAGCTGGCTATCTCGCGCGAAAACCTGTTACAGAACATCAAGAGCTATAAACAAGCCATGGAAGCTAAAAGCGCTAAGCTTGGCGATCAAAGCAGTTTGGCTAAAGGCACACTGAAATCTGTACCAACAAAACAACGCTCATTGAATGATTATGGCCGTCAGCAAGAACTGAAACAGCAATTATACATTTACTTGTTGCAAAAGAGAGAAGAAACTGCTCTTGCTAAAACATCAAATATCCCTACTTCGCATATCATTGATAATGCAAAAAGTACAAAGGATCCTGCTAAGCCTTTAAAACCGGTTATTTACCTGTTATCTGCTTTATTAGGCTTTATTGTACCGTTTGGTTATGTAAATAACAAAACACAACCGCATGTAATTATCAGCTCTGAGCAGGATATTCAAGATCATACAGACGTTTCTATCATTGGTAAAATTGGTCATAGCACCCTCTCTAACCGTGTGATGATTGAAGATTCAGCCAAATCTGCCGTTACCGAAAGCTTCCGTACGTTACGAACCAAGATCCAGAACATCCTGAACTCCGACGAAACGCAGATCATCATGGTAACCTCCAGCGTTAACGGCGAAGGTAAAACCTTTATAAGTGCTAACCTGGCCAACATACTGGCAAAAACCGATAAAAAGGTATTGCTGATGGAACTTGACCTGCGTAAACCTAAATTATCTGAAATACTTAACCAGGATAGCTCAATAGCCGGTTTCTCTGATTATATGCAGGGCACTTTAGAGCTGGATGATATCATCAAACGTACAGAGTTAAACGAAAACCTGTTCCTGATTTCTTCTGGTCCGGTGGTTTCAAATGCCAGCGAGCTGTTACTGAACAAGAAAACCAAGTTTATGCTGGACACACTGAAAGAGCAGTTTGATTATATCATTATTGACAGCTCGCCAATGGGGCTGGTATCTGATGCCTTGATCCTGGAAAAATTTGCAGATATGACTATTTACATATGCAGGCATAATTATACCAATACCGAGCAGATTAACTTGGTAAACCAGCTGAAATCAAAAGATAATATCGAGAACATGTACCTGGTTATCAACGATGTTGATTTTGCCAAAGCCGGATACTTTGGTTATGGTTATGGCTTAGGCTACGGTAACGAAAGCTAAATCAAAAAGCTGCCTGATAACACTTAGCGAACACCATTGATTTTAATTGCATATTTAAAATGTACATAGCACAACAACCTGTAGAATTAGTACAGAATTCCAAGCTGAAATTTGTTAAACAGTATGTTAATCTGTTAATGCTGGTTTTCCCTGTAATTTCATTCCTGGTAATTCCGTCAATTCCCGGAACAACCATAATTACATTTTTTGCGGGTATACTATGCATTATTATTTTCATTATGCCATTGGGTGTAACCAAAGAAAAGTTTGTCAGGGAGCTTATGATCTTTTCGAGCATCATAATAGTTTTAAGTATATGCTCGCAAATGGTAAACCTGCTGAGCGATCTTAAATTGCCTAATGACATCTTTTTGCTTACCCTTAAAAATTATACACAGAATTTTTACCGGCTATCGCACTTAACCCAAACCTTGAATTTAATGGTTGGTTTTACCATCTATTTATATATCAAGTACTTTGCTGATAAAAAAACTATCACGTATATTTTCTGGGGAGTAAGGCTGTTATGTTTTTATGGCATTTATGAATTGCTTTTTTACCTGGTATTCCATACAAATGGCGACTTTATCGTAAACCGTACTTTCGGTTATGACAACAGAACAGCATCGCAGTTTCAAACCATGAACATGGGAGGTATCAGCGTGATCCGTATGACGAGCTATACCGGTGAGCCTTCCATGTTTGTATTCACCGCTTTCCCTTTCTGGGTATTGGCGGTAGGTTTAAAACGCAAGTTTGATATGTTCTTGATTTTAGGCTGCTTGCTTTTCACTTTTTCAACCACAGCTTACCTGGCCATTGTAATATTCCTGGGTTTTTGGATGGTTTATAAAAAAGAGTTTCAGTTAATATTTTATTCGCTGATAGCACTGGCTGGTTTCTGCTTTGTTTTACAGCTGGATATGTTTAGCCATGTATTTGACAGTATTTATAAAATAGTTTTTGCCAGCAAGATGAGTGGCTCTGCTTCATCATCACGTGACAGGATGGAGCATTTTCAGGAGCACCTTACTTTTTGGTCGAACATGAATATTTACAACGAGATAGTTGGCGTAGGATTTGGTTATGTACGTTCGACAGATTTTTTTAGTACTGTTATGGTTAATAACGGAGTACTTGGCCTTATCATGTTTACATCATTCTTTTATAACAAACTGTCATATAAAATAAAGCCCGAGCAGGTACAATTCACTTACAAAATTGCACTGGTGTTATTATACTTCATATTAATGACCACCGTGCCCGAGTTTGCCTACCCAAGTCTTTGGATATTTTTAGGATTGGCTTATGTTTTATCTGCGGTTCCTAAGAAAGTGATTTCTTCTGTTCAGCCCGATACAAATATGAGGCCGTATCAACCATTGCTGGCCAACAACCCAGCATAATTAGTTGCAGTTTTTGGCAGCCCAATCATAAACCTAAAATAATTTACAGTACTCAGGATGATCATTATCAATGGCAAGTTTTTACTCCAGAGAAGAACCGGTGTTCAGCGTTATGCATATGAACTTACCAACTTGCTTCTGAGATCGGAGCTGGAGGTAAAGATCATAGTACCCAAATACGTTGATATAAGTGCCTTTGAATTTCCCGAACACGTTTTTATAAAAGCCGGTGTTTTCAAGAATACCACATTATGGGAGCAGATTGATTTAAGTATACACCTAAAACGGAAAAAAAACGCACTGCTGATAAGCTTTTGCAATACAGGGCCGGTTTTATTAAAAAACCACATTGTTTGCATACATGATATGTCATATCATTATAACCCAAAATGGTTTTCAAAAAGCTTTTCAAGCTATTACAAAGTTTTAATACCGCTGCTGGCAAAAAAATCATTACACATAGTTACGGTAAGTGAGTTTTCAAAAAAGCAGATATGCGAAACGCTTGGGGTACAGAAATCAAAGGTTACGGTTATTAACAATGCTCCATCAGGAAAATTTGTTGCTCCAGGTCTTGATTCGTTGGTTTTTCAGAAAGATGATTTTTTTCTGTTTGTTGGCTCACATGATCCCCGGAAAAATATCCAGCTACTGATCAAAGCCTTCTCCCTGAAAGAGTACTGTTCGCTTAAATTGGTTGTTATAGGTGCTTCATCAAACTCGTTTCATAATGAAGATTACAGCGCAACCGGTAACATCAGCTTTGTAACCAATTGCGACGATCTGATGCTTGCCGATTATTATAAACGCGCCAGGGCATTGATCAACAGCTCGTTTTATGAGGGATTTGGTTTACCGGTTGTAGAGGCCATGGCAAGCGGTTGCCCGTTAATTATTTCAGAGATCCCGGCATTTGTTGAGGTTGCTCAGAAGAAAGCCAACTACTTTAATCCCAATTCATTATCAACACTTAAGATAGCGCTGAATAATTTCCTGAAAAAAACAGATACAGAGCTAAAGTCGCTGATCATCAATAATTACCAATTCAGTTTTAACTACGATTGGGAAATGTCATGTAATCAGCTGGTTAAACTAATTCATAAACTAAGGCATGAGCGTAATTAAAGATATCAAGTTTGACCTGTATCGGTTACGTACAGAGTTTGGGGCAGGGAACGCTATGGCGCTGCTGGCAAACAGAGGGGTTCATGCACTTATTAACTATCGCATTTCACACTATTTATACACCAAGAAAATACCGCTGCTGCCACTATTGTTAACCCGTGTAATACAAATACTTTACGCAATTGATATTGATTACAAGGCAATTCTGGAAGGTGGTATAGTAATTATTCACGGGGTAGGTGTTGTAATTGGTCAGGGTGCAATTGTGAGGTCAAACACCACCATTTATCACTGCGTAACACTTGGGCGTAAAAAACAAGGATTAAAAATACCGCCAGACGATGGCTTCCCGATCATACAACGTAACTGTGTATTAGGGGCTGGGGCAAAAATAATAGGCCCTGTCAGGATTGGCGAAAATTGTATTGTAGGCCCCAATTGTGTAGTAACAGAATCTATCGCTCCAAATACTATTATAAAGCTTCAAAGTGCCGCTTTTGAAACAAGGTCACTCAAACCAAAATTAATTTACTAATATGAATATAGCTATAGTTCAAGATGAAATTGTAAGAAGGGGCGGGGCCGAACAAGTTGTTTTAAGCTTTCATAATGCATTTCCTGATGCGCCTATTTATACCCTGAACTACAATCCTGAAACTTCATATCCCGAATTTAAACTTTGTAATATTAAAACAAGTTGGTTTGGTAAGTATATTAAAAGTGAAAAAAACTTAAAGCGCTTTTTCTTTCCATTTGGAATTTTAGCGATGAAGCAGCTTTACTTAAAGGGATTTGATGTTATACTGCAGTCAACTACACACTGTGCAAAGTATATTAAAACAGATCCTAATACCATAGTAATTACTTATTGCCATACGCCTTTCAGGCTGGTTTGGAACCCGGATTCATATGCGGAAATTTCAAATAGCAATTCCTTAAAAAGGAAACTGGTTAACCTGGTGATCAACCGGCTTAAAATTTTTGATAAGCAATCTGCCTTAAGAACAGATTACTTTCTTACTAATTCAAAAACGGTTGTTCCGCGTATAGAAGAGGCTTATCAGCCACCAATGGGAGTTACGGTTATTAACCCATCTGTTAAATGCGATAATTTTTATGTTTCTGATAAGGTAGGTGATTACTACCTGGTGGTTTCAAGATTTGAATACTACAAAAAGGTTGACCTGGTTATCGAGACATTTAATTTAATGCCTGATAAAAAACTGATAGTTGTTGGTAAAGGTTCGCGCGAGAAAGAACTGAAGGAGCTGGCTGGTGAAAACGTAACCTTCCTGAGTGGTCAAAGCGCAAAAGAACTGGCCGATTTATACGCTAATTGTAAAGCATTCATATTCCCGCAGTTAGAAGACTATGGCATAACTCCGCTTGAAGCCAACGCGTCGGGTCGGCCGGTTATAGCATACGGCAAAGGAGGGGTGCTGGATACCATGATCCCGCTTAAAGATGATGCATCAAAAGCCACCGCGGTATTATTCCCTAAGCAAAATACCGATGCTTTAAAACATGCTATTGAAACTTTTGAGGTTTCAAACTTCGATCCTCAATTTATAAGACAACACGCGGAAACTTTTGATGATACCTGCTTTGTAAAAAAGATCAGAGATTTTGTTGGAGAAAAATTCATTTCACATCAAAACAAGTCTGTAATTGTAAACGAACTTTAAAACCTATCACCGTGCGCATTTTGATATTTAATACTTTTTACTTTCCCAAATTTGTGGGAGGGGCCGAGGTATCAGTTCAGCTTTTGGCAGAGGGACTGGTGAAGAAAGGTAATCAGATATTTGTGATAACTTTTGGCGATAAGTTTAGCATTGACCGGATTAACGGGGTTATAGTGATCAGAATTAAGCAACGGAATATTTATTCAAGCTTTAATAACGAAAAGCACTCCAAACTGGCCAAAACAATGTGGCACATAGTTGATTCCTTTAATCCGCTATACGTGTTTTTCATTTACTCGCTGGTTAAACGGATAAAGCCCGAAGTTATACATACCAATAACATCATGGGTTTTTCGCCAAGCCTGTGGGCGCTTATCAGGTTAAGGAAGGTGCCAATTGTACACACCATGCGCGATTACTACCTGATGTGTCACCGAACCAACATGTTCAACAACAATCACTCATGTGAGCATCTGTGTAAAGACTGTAAAATTACCCATGCCCTGAAGAGTAATTTTATGAACTACCCGGATTATTTTGTTGGTATAAGTAACTATATCCTTAACAAACACAATTCGCTGATAGATAATGAAAAGCCAAGGGCTGTGGTATACAACGGAGTTAGTGTTAATGGCGGGGCAAAAGGTATTCATCACTCAGATAAACTCACATTTGGCTACATGGGTCGTATAGCTCCGGATAAGGGAGTTGAATACATGATAAAAGAGCTGGCCGCCTGCACCGAACAAACAAAGGCCAAATTTAAACTGCTGCTGGCAGGCCGGGGCGATGCAGATTACATAGATTATCTGAAAAGTATCGCTAATGGTTTTGAAATTGAATTTGCCGGAGTGCTTAAGCCTGAAGTATTTTATCAATATATAAAAGTGCTGATCGTGCCTTCGTTATGGCCCGAGCCATTTGGGCGCACTGTTATTGAAGCTTTATCATTTGAAGTGCCTGTTTGTATATCGAACAGCGGAGGTTTAACAGAACTGCATGATGAGATCAGTACCTGGCTTTATACCCCGCAGGAAACGTACCTAAGCACATTGGTTGAATACATTGCCAACAATCCGCAAAGCATCGAACAGAAAAAAGCACATTGCCTTGCCAGCGCCAAACGCTTTGATCAACGTCAATATGTAGAAGGTTATCAAACCATTTACAATGAAATTAAAAATTCTTATAGCGTATAACTCGGGTAGCTATGCGCAATTCACAAACACAGCGGGCCTTTTAATTTTACTTGTATTTAAAGAATACAAGGCCCCAAATTACAACTCAACCAACACGGGCTTTCAGTTTGTTTGTTAACCTCAACTTACCGGCCTTTTAACTGCACCGGACATTCTAACTTACTTTTACCTCTCATATAAATGATAGATTATCAAGCAAAATCTGATAAAAAACTTGTAGCACAAGGTATTTTATGGAACTGTATACAAATGGTTGTAAACCAATCATTTGCTTTTATTATCAAACTGGTTTTAGCAAAGCTGCTGTTCCCTGTACAGTTTGGTTTAATAGGTATGGCTACCATATTTACCGGCTTTGTTCAGGTACTTAATGATTTAGGTGTAGGTGCGGCACTGGTTCAGCGTAAAGACAAACATTTGTTTGAAGAGCACTTCCACACCGCTTTCTGGACAGGGGTTACCTGGTCGGTAGGGTTATACCTCATTATGAGTTTTGCTGTAGGCCCATTAGCAGCCATGTTTTATAACCAACCTATGCTGGTTACCATTATACCGGTGTTAAGCTTAGCCATTTTATTTAGCCCGGTTAACCTGGTTCATAAGGCGCAGCTTACCAAAAGCATGGATTTTAAAAAGATAGCATTTATTGATAATGCATCAAACATAGCTGCTGGAATAATAGCATTGGCGCTGGCTTTTTGGGGTGCAGGTGTTTGGGCACTGGTATTTAACTCGGTAGCCATTGTGGTAATATCAATGCCGCTTTATTTTAAAGCAACCGGCTGGCTACCCAAGTTTATGTGGAGCAAGCAAGCTTTCAAAGATATTTTTGGCTTTGGCGCTTATACAACCGGTTCAAACATATTGAACTACATGTATAACAATATTGATTACCTGCTTATAGGTAAACTATTGGGCGCATCTGTCTTAGGTATCTATACACTTGCATTTGTACTTACCGATACCTTCAGGAGCCGCATCATGGCCGTTATCAATAACGTGATGTATCCTGTTTACGGCCGCAAACAGAATGATGCTTTGGCCTTGAAAGGATATTATCTGAAAGTGGTGCAATTTAACTGTATTGTAGTTTTCCCGATCATGGTTTTCTTTATTGTGTTAGGTAAACCGTTTGTTGAAAATGTATTCGGACTTAAATGGCAGGATGCCGTTGTTCCGCTGCAGATCTTAGCCGGTTCGGTTATGCTGCACATCCTGGTTAGCGGTAACACAGCCTTATTACGCGGAGTTGGCCGCCCGGGTTTGGAAATGAAATTGCAAATTGTAAAGGCCCTGATTTTTTTACCAACCCTTGCATTTGGTATTAAATATAACGGCATTGTAGGCGCTGCATGGGCTATATTATTTAACAAGTTTGTAGTAGTGGTAGTTGCGCAGTATAGCTTTACCAAGATCTCAGCAGTTAAGATCAGGGTACTTGATATGTTAAAGGCCATTAAAGGCCCGCTGGTAGCATCACTTGTTTCATGTGCCGTTGGTTATGCGTTTGCCGTAGCGCATTTACATTACCTAAGTGGGGGTATAGCGCTGTTCATTACCTATTTCCTGGTTGTATTCTGGTTAATGAACACGGAGCTCAAGGCAATATTCAAGTTACTTAAGGGTTCAAATTAATCTCTTTTCAAGATTTTGCTTATGAAAATTTCAGTAATAATACCCTGCTACAATTGTGCTGAGTTTATAGAGAGAGCGGTTTCAAGCGTTTTAAATCAAACACTGAAGGAGTATGAAATAATACTGGTTGATAATAACTCTACCGATAATACTTTTTCCAAATTGCTTGATCTTCAAAAAAGTAATCCGAAAGTTATTACTGTATTGAGCGAGCTTACCAAAGGAGCACCCGCTGCCAGGAACAAGGGTATTGCAGAGGCTAAAGGAGAGTATATCCAGTTTTTGGATGCTGATGACGAGCTTAAACCAACAAAACTTGAATTACAGTATTTAATGGCCGAACGCATGCAGGCCGATGTAATAATTGGCAATCATGTTTTGGTTTATTCTATTAACAATAAGATCAAGACACATACTAAATATGCCAACCCTAAACCATGGGAGGGGCTCATCAACTCAAACTTAGGCATCACCAGTTCAAACCTTTGGAAAAAGGAAAGCCTGATAAAAGTGAATGGCTGGGATACGCTAAAAACATCATCGCAGGAGTATGATCTGCTGTTCAGGTTGCTAAAGAGCGGTGCCAAATTTGCTTACGAACCTTCACTGCTAACTAATATATACAAGGCAGAAAGCTCCATATCAAAAAGTACGAACAAAAAACGGCTTGAAGAGATAATTACCAACCGGATAGACCTGCGTAAAAATATCAAAGCATATCTGGAAAAAAACGATCTGCTTACGCCAAAGCTCAACCGGATGATAGATACCTACATCTATATGGAGCTGATGACCAGGCTTGATGATATTCCTGAATTTGCAAATGATTATCTGAAAAATAATTTGCTTGATATATCAAAAGGGAAGGTTTTTAAAACCCAGCTAAAACGCTACTTAAAGCCTCTTAAAATTGCTTAGTAACAAAAAGATCTTTCACACACTATAACTGATAAGTTTCATGCCTAATACATTTGTAACCGTTATCATACCAACGTATAACGATTGGGATTGTCTTTCTCTTTGTCTTGATGCTTTGTCAGTTCAATCATACCCGCATGAGCTGTTTGAGATTATTGTAGTTAATAACAAACCTGGCTCCGTACCCCCTGCAGGGTTTAGGGTACCTGATAACTGTAAAATAATTGACGAAGCTAAACCGGGTTCATATGCATCGCGCAATGCCGGGATCAATATTGCTAAAGGTGAAATTATTGCATTTACAGATTCGGACTGTATCCCTGATAAAAACTGGCTGATTGAAGGCGTAGCATATATGCTTTCCAACCCACAAATTGGACGGATTGCCGGAAGGATAGACTTATTTTACCGCTCGCCCAAATTGGTGAATGTTGAGTTGTACGAAAAGATATATGCCTTTAACCAGGAGCTCTACGTTAAAAACGATGCTACAGCCGTAACAGCAAATATTTTCACTTATAAAAAGTCATTTGATGTAGCCGGCCTGTTTAATGAAAATCTAATGTCGGGCGGCGACTATGAATGGTCGGTAAGGGCACAAAAAGCGGGTATCCCTATCCATTATGTGGATACTGCTATTGTTAACCACCCTGCGCGTTACAATCTGGATGAGCTGGTAACAAAAGCTAAACGAGTAGGCGGAGGTCAGGCCAAATTTTCGGCCGATGGTAAGGATAGTTTACTGAAAACCATTACCCGATTTATTTACGACCTGCGGCCTCCGGTTAAAAGTATCACGCTTATCAACTCAAGAGGCAAGGATCTGAGCTTATTACAAAAGCTAACCGTTTTTCAATTACGGTACTACCTTTCAATAGTTACCGCTTATGAAAAGTTCCTGGTTAGGAAAGGCAAAACACCATCACGTGTGTAACAAACAGAAATTTAATACCCCATCATTTAAATAATTAATTATTAATCATTTAACCTTATTTATCCTTTATGAATATTGCAGTTGTAGGTACTGGTTATGTAGGCCTTGTTACAGGTACATGTTTAGCGGAAACAGGAAACAGAGTTGTTTGCGTTGACATTAATCAACAAAAAGTGAAAATGATGCAAGAAGGCCACCTGCCAATTTATGAACCAGGTCTTGAGCAACTTTTTCACCGCAACATTATTCAGGATCGTTTACACTTTACTACCAAGCTTGAAGAAGCTATATCAGATGCCGAAATTATTTTCATGGCGCTGCCAACTCCTCCGGGAGCAGACGGCTCTGCAGACCTGACCTATATATTAAATGCATCGGCAGATATTGCCCGTTTAATTACAGATTACAAGGTGATCATCACCAAATCAACCGTTCCGGTTGGTACTGCCGATATGGTTAAGGAGGTGTTTGAAGCCAATACCTCAATAGAAGTTGATGTAGTTTCAAATCCTGAGTTTTTACGCGAAGGTGTTGCCGTTGAGGATTTTATGCGCCCAGACAGGATTGTTATCGGCACCGAAAGCGATAAAGTTAAAGTGTTATTGAGCCGCTTATATCAACCATACGTAAGGCAGGGTAACCCGATCATATTTATGGATCAGCGATCATCTGAACTAACTAAATATGCCGCTAACTCATTCTTGGCAACAAAAATCACCTTCATGAACGAAATTGCTAACCTGTGCGAAAAGGTAGGCGCCGATGTTGATATGGTGCGTTTAGGCATAGGTACTGATGACAGGATCGGCAAACGCTTCTTATTTTCAGGTATCGGTTACGGCGGCAGCTGCTTCCCTAAGGATGTTCAGGCCTTGTCAAAGTCGGCTAACGAAAATGAGTACGATTTTAAAATATTGAACGCTGTTATGGATGTTAATGAAAAACAAAAATCCATCATCGTACAAAAAGCAAAAAACTATTTTAAAAATGATCTTTCAGGATTGAAGTTCGCCGTTTGGGGCCTGGCTTTTAAACCAGAAACAGACGACATCCGGGAAGCACCGGCAATCACCGTGATCAGAGAGCTTTTAGCTGCAGGTGCAACAGTAACAGCATTTGACCCGGAAGCCATCAATAATTTTGATAATTATACCAACCTGCCTGTAAGTTACGGACAAAACCCGTATGAGGTGCTTGATGGCGCCGATGCCTTATTGATCCTGACCGAATGGGCTGTTTTCAGAAATCCTGACTTTAATGAAATGCAGGAACGCTTAAAAAACAAAGTGATTTTTGATGGCCGCAACCTGTATGATGTAGCGTCAATGGAGCAGTTAGGTTTTTATTATAACAGTATAGGCCGCCCTTTAGCAAATGTTACCAGCCATGCCAATACCTATGGGCATGACTCATCGAAATAAGTAATAAATCAATTTTCATGGACTACTAAAACTTAAAGTTATGCAGTTGAAATTATGTAAAAACAAACCCTTCCTGAAAACAAAGGGTTTCTCCACCTTCCACATTGAAATATTTAATCAAATACTGCTGGATAAAACAAATCGCCGCATTAGTATTGAGTATGGTTATACCATACAATCACACTCGGTGGTTGATCATTCGCGCAGGGTAATGTATAAGTTACTGGCTTTGGAAGGTCTTTCACGGGCCGATCATTACAGCCACCTGAAATACCCGCGTAAATATTTGTTCTGGTGGAAAAATTTGCTGGATAAAAACCGCGATAAATTGTACGCCTGTGCAAAAGAGCCTAAATTTTATATTGAAGATTAAGGCATGTCGTAAGCACCAATAAGCACTTTTTAAACTTGATATTCTAATTGAAAATTTTAGTTCAAGAAATGATAATCGATGCCTCCAATCAATACTTCATTCTAACTTCTGATAACTTAATATACACTATGTTGTGATTGTTTACAGCGCCAGGGTATTAAGTTAAAATGGTTTAAATGATTAGTTAAAAAATAATGATCCTCACTTTTTATTTTTTATAAATCACAATTATATGAAAACACAATACCTATACCTGCTATATTTTGTTTTGAGGGTTACAGATTTGATTTTAATTAATTTATGTTTCATTGCTGCTTTCAAAATACTAAACTCTCCATTTGAAGATTATATAAACTTTTTGTTTGTAAGTAATTATATGTGGATTTTGGCCGCCTCAATTTGCGGCGTATATAAAGGAAGCATCACTCAAAAACATATTAAAATCTATAATGGCTCAATAAAAACATTTATATTATTCGCTATTTTCTTCCTGTCATTCGTAGTAATTGCAAAAGACTTTACCAAAACAGTAAAGTTTACAGTTATTTACTTTAACCTCATCTTCATTGGGCTAATTGTAAGCCGCTTTTTAGGCACATTGATTGAATTTATTATCAAACGCTTTTTCAACGTTAACAAATCGGTTGCTGTGCTGGGTAACAACAGCATGGGCTTAAGGCTGGCAATGTTTTTTGAAAACGCCGAAAATCACTTTTCGTTCAAAGGTTTCTTAAACAAAGATGACGGATCCGCAGAAGACAGTGAACATCCCAGCCATGAATCGGTAACAAAATATATCCTGAACGCCGCCGCAAATGGTGTTAATGAGGTTTACGTTACCATGCCCATTGATAAAATTGCCGATGCAAATTATTTAATGGAAGTTGCCGAAAAACACTGTGTACGTTTAAAATTTGTACCTGATTGGGATACCTACTTTAAAGCATCCTTTAAAGTAAACTACATGGATGACTTCCCGATCCTGAGCCTGAGGCAAGAACCTCTTGAAGAGATGGAAAACAGGTTTGTAAAACGTCTGTTCGATATTGTATTCAGCTCTTTGGTGTTAATTTTTATATTAAGCTGGCTTTATCCAATTTTGGGTTTGATCATTAAACTGCAAAGCCCGGGGCCAATTTTATACAAACAATTGCGCAGCGGGAAAGATAATCAACCTTTTATCTGCTATAAATTCAGAAGTATGCAGATACAGGATGATGGTAAATTTATACAAGCCACTAAAAACGATTCAAGGGTTACGCCCATAGGCCGGTTTATTCGTAAAACCAGCATCGATGAGCTGCCTCAATTTATCAACGTGTTGTTTGGCGATATGAGTGTAATTGGCCCAAGGCCGCACATTTTATCAATGACCGAACAATATGGCGAAATCATTCATCAATACATGGTGCGTCACTTCTTAAAATCAGGCATTACCGGATGGGCCCAGGTAAATGGCTTTAGAGGAGAAACCAAAAACACCGAGTTGATGGAAAAACGTGTTGAACACGACATTTGGTATTTAGAAAACTGGTCGTTAAAACTTGATATAAAAATCGTATTCATGACCATTTATAACATATTTAAAGGCGAAACAAACGCTTATTAAGTATTCCGCACTTACAGCTACCTAAGCTTACCTTATCACACCCCGGCGTGAAGTTTTTTATGCCTTAACCGTAGATTATGAGATTTTCTGGTTTTAAATTATGTGTCTTACTTATTGTAAGCTATGGTATTTGCTGCCAAAGTGTTAAAGCTCAGGTAGTGTTTAATACCAATGGCAGCAATAATACAGCTCTGCCAACAGCAGTGCCTTTTTTAACCATTTCGCCCGATGCCCGTTCAGGGGCCATGGGAGAGGCCGGTGTGGCTATATCACCAGATGCCAATTCTATTTATTGGAATCCGGCTAAACTTCCGTTTCTGGAAACAAATTCCGTTGTAAGCCTGTCATACTCGCCATGGTTAAGAAAGCTTGTTTCTGATATTAATCTGGCTTACTTAAGTTGTGCCCAAAAGCTCACAGATAGAAACAGCATAGGCTTTTCGCTCAGGTATTTCAACTTAGGAACTATTGATCTGGTTGATGATAACCTGGTATCGCAGGGAACCTACAATCCCAGCGAATTTTCAATTGACGGAACTTTTGCCCGCAAATTTGGCGATGAGCTTTCATTGGGTTTAACATTACGCTACATTCATTCGGGTTTATACAGCGGCTTCGGGTTAACCAGCGCGCAATCTAATCCTGTAAACGCTGTGTCTGCCGATGTTTCCTTGTACTCAACCCACAATACAGTGCAGTTTGATAAGGATGCCACATTCTCCTTCGGTGCCAATATATCTAACATTGGTACAAAGGTTAATTATTCAAAAGGTGGTCCGCAGTTGTTTTTGCCTGCTAATTTAAAGGTAGGTATCGCGAATACGCTATTTTTAGATGATGTAAACAAAGTAACGTTTGCACTTGATCTGAATAAATTTCTGGTACCAACGCCGCCTATCAGAGATAGTGTAGGTAATATAATTAAGGGCCGGGATGATAGCCGGTCGGTTGTTTCAGGTATCCTTGGCTCATTTTCAGATGCCCCCGGAGGCCTGAAAGAAGAACTTCAGGAAATTAACTATTCAACCGGGCTCGAATACTGGTATAACAACCGTTTTGCTTTAAGAGCGGGGTATTTTTATGAAAACCCCAATAAAGGCAACAGGAGTTATGTTACACTGGGTTTCGGGCTGGTGACCAATAACCTTAACATTGATTTTTCTTACCTGGCAGCAAGCCAGGACAAAAGCCCCCTGGCTAATACATTACGATTTACTCTTGGCTATAAATTCGGATCAACCACTCCGTAGCCTCCACAATCAATTAATTGCCTTTTGAAATTATGAGAAGAACTTTTTCAATTGTCAATTTTTTATCCGTTCAGTTTTAAAACTATGAAGAAGCTTCCCGTTGGTTTGTTATTATTATTTCTGTTGCTAAGCATTATAGCTGCTGAGGCTATATCAACGTCCGTTAATTTAAATTTGGACGGGCTTGGCGCATTGTTGAATGTTTTATTACCAGTTATTATTGGTATAGGTTTATTGATTGTAGTTGTAATTATATTCTTCTTTGTTAAGAAAGTAATTGCCCGTAAAATCATTTTGGTGGTTTGTATCCTGTTTAACCTGATATTAGGTTGTGCATTAAAGATCAGCTATAATTTGTCACTGAGCCAAAAGAAAAATATCGAAGTAACCAATCAAAGGCAAAAAAGCAATTTCTATCTGGCATCTAACCATGCACCTCATGTGGTATCTGCTGGTGAGCATGTTGTGATCGAGAACAGAGATGATTTTTTGAGTAATGATCATTTGGTTTTTACCCATCTTGGCAATAAGTGGAAAGCGGTAGCAAACCTGGGTTTAAAGAAACAGAACGAACAGGATCATGACCAGGTTACGCTGCGTATTAAAAACAACAGCAACGATAAGCTAACCATCAATAAAGCGGTTTTTTCAACCAGTGGGTTATGGAAGATAAGCAAGATAAACAAGCTTCACGTTGATAAGAGCGCATTCCCGGTAATTATAAACGCCAATGACAGTGCCGATGTTACGGTTACTTTTACCGCTGCAGCCATTGAAAAAAGAACTGAGACTGTTTGGTGGGCCGCATTGTTTAACATGCAGTTTAAAATACTACGTTTTGCCAAATCAATGAATTATCAATGGCCGTTGCAGAGCAGCTGTTTAAGGGTGAATGACGAGCTTTATCTTTACACCAATGACAGGGCTCAGCCAATTAAGAAAGTTTATTTAAACGGCTTATGGCAATACAGGGCAGAGGGAGATTGGGAGCCAGATTTGCAAAAAATGCTGAACACGCTTAACTTCAGTACGAATATTGGGTTTAAGTATTATGACAACCGATCTGAAGGCGAAGCACTTATTCCAAATACTGATGAAATAGCAGCATCTTATTTTCAAAAAGCCGATTTAAATAGTCCTGTAAAAATAAGACAACTTGCGGCTTATCATTCGCGCAATTCACGTAAGGAAGGGGATACCCTTGGATATTATTATAAAGACAATACCCAGGTAACAAAATTGTTTTATAATGATCCGAGTGCCAATCAAATATTATTGCCCAAAATGTTTAGCGGCCCAAATATCAGCTTTACATCATTTGATCCTCAACAAGAATTTGGTTTGTTAATGGGAACATCCAACACCGATAGAAAGAAAAATTTTAAAAATAAGATCGCCTTCAGAATATGGAAAGCGATGGATTTAGAAGGAAAGGAAATTCCGAATAGTTATATCATTGGAGGCGACTTTTTGGGCCAATCGGGCAGTAATTACGATTATCAGGATAACGTTTACTACATTGAAAATGTAAAGCCCGTTTATCCCTAAATAATAATAATCAGGCTTTGTTATTTATCTGCTATTGGCGTTTACGTTCGCGTTTATGAAGTTTTTATAAACCAGGTAAACATCCTTTTTTTGATAATCGGCAGAAGATGCGCTTTTGCTCAGAATACCGTAATTAGCCTCGTCTTGTGAGCGTTGGCTTATAAAATTTTGGTCAAACAACTCATAGATAAAAAAGCCCTTGACTTGGTTTGACGCTATAATGGTTTTAAGGCTTTTGCCTAAATAATCTGCTTGTTTAGTATAATCACCGTTTTTGGTTCCTTTCCAGTAATTAAATTCGGTTATCCAGATATCTTTATTAAAGCGGTCTTTAACCGTTTTTAAAACATTACCAAACTGACTTGCATTCGTTATGTCGCCCCCTCCCATATTCGAATACCAATGACAACCTACTATATCATAATTCACATTATTTTGCTTTAGCATTTCTAGGTAGTAAAAATGCACCCAGCTAAATGATAGGCTAACTTTAATGTCCGGCTGTACCGATTTTAAACCATCAATAAACCCTTTAAGCTTTGCTATAACCCTCGAAGCTTTATCAGCATCAAAATCATCGGCTTTAGTGCCGTTTCCAGAAACAATTATTTTATTATCCTCTTCATTCCCAACTTCAACATAAGGAAGATTTTTGCCGTATTTTAAACCAAAAGCTTTTCCCTGATTGTTGCACAGCGCGTAAACCTGATCGGCATTTAAGCCCGATAGGCCGCTAACTATCAATACAGGAAATGGAGTAATGGAATTGGAGTTTAGTTTATCAAGTATGTTTTGAAATGCCGCTTCGCTTTTAGGAAGGCCCTGCGCGTTCAGCGGAACATCAATTCTATAGGTGTTTAGTTTAAGATCTTTTAAAAAGGAGATCTGCTGGTCCCAGGTGTTTTTATTGTAATCAAATTGGGTGAGCGGATGCCCGTTTATGCCCCAGCGAAAGGATTCCTGGGCTTTTGACACGCCTGCTGATAATAAAATTAAAAGGCAGGTACATGTTATAGTTCTTTTTAATAACATAAGTTGGTATTATGGTAACCGATACTTACACCCGTATTCAGGCAACCGTTTGTTACTTGTAATACGATGGTGAATTTTGCTATTTCACTCTAAACAAAGCTAATATAAGTGTTTGTACTCATTGTTGGATAGAAATTTATTTTAATGGGTCATAAATGTAAAATGATGGGCACTTTTTGTTGCAACTTTAGTTAAAAACAAAAAGCCGCCCTTTTTGGGGGCGGCTTCTTGTCCTATGAAGATTTTTTTTGAACTGTAAGAATTAGAGTGATTTAGTTAACAAATAAGCTTGTAGCTACAGTTTTGTAAGCCCAAGAGCTGTAAGGTTTTGTCCATTTTACAAAACCATAATGTCCTTCTGCACCGGTTCTGGCAGGTTCATCAAAAAGCTCGTAGAATAAGCCGGCTTTCACCTGGCTGTTAGCTTTCATTTTTTTGATGAAAGCATTGGTAAATGTGCTTTGAATTTGATCAATGTTGCTTACGTTTTTCCAGCGTTGACCAACTTCAGTAAACCAGATAGGTTTAGTAAACAGGCTTGACAGTTTTTTAGTGATATCAGGCATTGATTTAGCAGTAGCGCTCTCCATGTCTGAATACCAGTGCCATGCAACGATATCAAATTTAACACCGTATGATTGCATGTATTGTAAAAAGTAGAAGTGTTTCCAGCTACCATCAATCATGGTTTTGGCTCCGGGTTGTTTTGATTTGATACCTTCGTCCAAGCCCTTTAAATAGGCCGCAGTTGTCTTTAATTTAGTACTGTTATAGTTTGATGCAACATCACCATCGCCAGAGTTTATTGCTTTATTATCAAGTTCGTTACCTAATTCGTAGTAAGTAAAATACTTAGCGTTTTTAGCACCGATGTTTGCACCAAAAGCTTTACCAGCATTGTAGTTTGTGCTTTCGGAAGCGCTGTAATTGATTTTAGTAACGTTGATCATTGCCAGTGTGGTTATGCCACTTGCAGTTCCGGCATTCATCAATTGAATAAAGCTTGATTGGTTTGCTACAGAGCCATCACTATTGATAGTGAAATTTTGACGGGCTACTTTCATACCCATTTTTTTCAGCATAGCCATTTGATTGGTCATGCTTACCGGCGAATAAGCTGAATTACCCATAGAGTGCATGTTTAATCCTAACATGAAGCTGCCAGAAACTGGAGCAGTTGCATCGCCCGGATCAGTTGTAGCAGCTCCTGTTTTAACTACAACTACATAGTTGCAATGAACATCGCTTGCCGGTGCAGCCATATTTGCACCTAATGATACAGAGCCAGCAGCATAGCTTTTGCTGTAAACATTAAATTTAGATACATCGGCATCACTTATACCTATAGTAGAGCTTGTTTTAGTCCAGCTATTAAGCCAGCTTGGCAAGGAATTTGCACGGGAATCATAAGCAACATAAACTGTTGCGGCTTGTGTTAATGTAAAAGTAAGATTTGAAGATGTGTTTGTTTTATCATCGCAAGCTGTTCTGATTAACAAGCCGCCTGATAAAGCTGAAGGAACAGAAGTTACTTTGTAAGTTCTGTCTGTGTAATAAACTACGTTAGTAGCTAATGTTGTTTGATTGTAAGTTTTAGAGGTGCCAGATTTTAAATTTGTAATAACTGCTGCTGCTACAACGCTGTTAGTCGCTGTAGCATCCACCGTCTGCACGTCCGCTGCAGCCGAAGGAGCAGGCTCTATATTATTTTCTTTTTTGCATGAAAAAAATACTAATAATAATGAGTTTGCCAGGATTATTTTTTTGTAAAGTTTCATAAATAATTACTTAAGGGGGTTGTTTAAAAGTTAAAAAAATCTACATTTAGATTAACTAAACGCTAATTAATATAAAAAAGTTGTATTGGATTGGGCGTTAAAATGAAAATTTCGCAAAAAAAGCCTTTCAAAGAACAAAAAAAATTAATGTTTGTATCAGCTAAAAGTACTGTTCCTAAGCTGTTTACATTCAAAAAAAATCAGCCACACTTTATTTGAAAAAAAATTGCCTTTTTCTTTATAAAAAAAGCCAGATTCATCAATTTTGAGTTATTCCTCCAGGTTTTACCTTTGTAAAAATGTTGTTATTATTGGTGTAAAACCTCTTGCCTGATTTCAATTATGATATTTTATTATTAACTATGAATACTAATTTGGCCATATAATATACCATGAATTCGATTGCAATTCACCAGCTCTACTTTTGCTGATAGCCAACATTAGTTCACCCTTTTAACAAATTTCAGCTATGCTGATATGTGTTAAACACCCAAAAATGCTAATTTATTTTAACAACACATGTAACTGTCAGCAAAACGGGAAATAGTGTTAACCTATAGGAAACGGCAATGCCAGGTTTTTGGCCTAAGTTATATTTGGTAGAAATGCTTAAAAAACATGTTTTTTTGCTTTTAAATTTACAGGGAGTGAATTTATTTAAATAGGAGTTGTGAAATTTTAATCTATAATTAGCGATCGAAATTTTGCTTTCCTAACAAATTTTCAATCTTAAAAGAACTTAAACCCGATCAAAATAGTAGACTATTCGAAATGTTAAGTTGAACCTGGGAAGATCTGTCCCGATTTTGATAGAGCCTGAAATATAGCTAAATACTGATTGATGCTTCGATGCAAATAATGAGTAATAACTCAGATTTAATGCTTAATAAGTAATTATTCAATTTATTGCTTAATAAAAATATAACTCTAAGGTAACGAAGTATTAATAGGTGTATTTAAACATGGGCCTCTGTAGCCAAAAAGTGAGCCTGTACAGGTTCCCACTATTTCTCTAATAATCACATCTTTATCACATTGAACAGGCATTGAAGCTCATGTTCAATTTAAAAGTAAACCTTATTGAAATGTAGTTTATCTAATTCATCCTGACATGAAAACAAACTTAGCCTTTCCGAACACATCAAACTTAACCATTGAGGATAGCCACTTTAAACAATTGTTGCTAACCGAGCTTAATAATGTTTATGCCGGTAAAAAGGATCTGATTATGTTTTTATCAGTTTTGTCGGCTCACGAAAATTTTGTCGCTTCAAAACAACAATTGCTAAATCTGCAAGATCAACTTCAGGTTCAATTGAAAAAATGCGAAACAATTTATGAGCTGTGTGAACAAGAACCAATGATAAAACAATTTCCGGAAAAGATGCTAACCTCTGTTGAACACTTCTTTTTGATAAAAAGGAACGAAAATGCAGGCAAAGGGCTGCTCTCGCTTATTGTTTATATCAAGTTGCATGAAAGCAGGGAAAGCGTATTGTTTAACAAAATCAAAAATTTAGCTCAAATTTTAGGTTATCATCATTGTTTGTTTATACTAAATCAGCCAGCTCAGCTCATCGTTAATTCGGATGATCTGATTGAACAAGCCGCATTTTTATATACTTCTAAAATTGCTGTGTAATTAGGATATCAATTACACAATAATCAATAAAAACTCTGCCTCACAATTTATTGGACTACAACCCCTGGTAACACAAATTGGTATTGCCTTTTAAAACTATCATAAATAGTTATTGGCGCTGTCAACCTGTTGGCCCGGGAATGCTTTGCTAAACTTTATTGAAATCAAATATTAACAATTTAAAAAAACACCGTCATGAACAGAACTTACTCCTCACTCGCGCACTTAGGACCAATCAGATTACTTAAGTGCTCATCAGTTACCAAACGCTATTTTTTATTAGCTGTTGCTATACTTTCACTGTCCTCTTTATCGGGCTGTAAAAAGAATAGTGCTGCCCAGGTAGATGACGTTAGCTTTTACGGCTACGGAAAATTAACCGTTGACTGCGAAAAGAAATGCCATGTTACTTTCGGCGATATTGATAAGATAAATGATTTTGATGTTGACGGCACAATGGCAACTTATGTGTTCCGTTATCAATCTAAATATGATTTAGACATTAAGATCACTCCTGAAGTAGATCAGAATATTACACTTAATGTTTATAGCAGAGAGCAATATCAAATATTTCATAATACAGCCAAAAGAACAGCAGGACAAGTTTGGGAAAGTAAAATATTGGTTCCTTAACGGCTGATAAAAAAGGGACTAATAGTTGAAAATAAAAAGGGCATTAAGCATTATAGCTTTTTGCCCTTTTTTTATTCCTTGAGGTAAGAAATCGGCTATTTTTTAATAAGAGAATTTTACCTGGGTAATTGTTATAATTAGTATTAATGTCGTGATTTTTCCCATTTTGGTACAAATTGCCACATTTTTGAGTCAATTATTATTAAATCTTTATTGTTTTGTAAATAAATACTACATTCGTATATAAAATCAATTTATAAGCTTAAGTCATAAAATCTTATTATTTATTTTAATGTGCGTATAACATTTGAAAATGTTATACGTATAAGTTTATGTGAAGTTTATTTTTTCATAATTAAGGTACAGATGTGAGAGTTATGTGCCTTAAAATTTAACAAGGGGACGTATGAAAAATGCGTCCCCTTTTAATTTGATAGTAAGTCCCGATTCCTATAAATCTCTGCCTGTGTTTTACCATCTTCCCAACAGGTTTATTAAGTATAATTAGCAACAATTATATAGCTGTAATAAGCTAAAACTAACCGTTATTTATTAACATATAAGACCATTCGTTTTTAAATTTATGCCATGTTAACAGGCGTAAGAAATAAGCCGGAATATTATATAGTTATACATAAGTGTTAGCGTAAAAAGTACAACAAATGAGATCAGAAAATATAAGAGTAGATTGGATTGATTATGCAAAAGGCCTGGGAATTATTCTTGTCGTGTTAGGACACGCCATTATTGGTGCAAGGGAGGCGCATCTGCCGGTAAACTTAAATATCATTAACCCGCTGTTTACCTTTATTTACAGTTTTCACATGTCGTTGTTCTTTGCTTTATCAGGTTTCTTTTTTGAAAAGAGCTTAGATAAGCATCATGAAAAGAAATTCCTGATCAATAAACTGCAAACTATTCTTTATCCATTTGTT
The DNA here is from genome assembly GCF_030409325.1 of Mucilaginibacter aquaedulcis. GTDB lineage: Bacteria > Bacteroidota > Bacteroidia > Sphingobacteriales > Sphingobacteriaceae > Mucilaginibacter > Mucilaginibacter aquaedulcis. The sequence goes on along the minus strand of NZ_JAUFPR010000004.1, from coordinate 136,843 downwards.
ATATGGTCGCTCATACAAACTGCATTTGAGGTTCTTTTTTCCGGTCAAACAAATACAGGCCTGTCGGCTAAGGCTTTATATACTTGCCTTTATATACCACGGTCTGTTTACTGGTTTCTATTTGCTTTGTTTTTCATTAATGTTATTAATGTAGGCCTTTATCGTATATCAAGAAAATATGGCTTGCTGTTGTCATGCCTGGTGTGGCTTATAGTTTTAATACTTAAACCTAATTTAGGATCGTTTGATAAAACCTTCCAAAACCTTATATATTTTAATTTCGGAATTTTACTGGCTCGTCATCTGAATTACCTCAGATATCTGTTGGAGAGTAAAATCATCATCCTTATAACTTTTGTGCTATTCATTGGGGCGGAGTATCTATATTTCGTTTATGGAAGATGGACCTGGTTTAACCGTTTAGATACACAATTGTTGGGTACTTTACTGGTTATGCAGATATCTTTTTATGCGGTGAAAACCCAATCAAAAACGGTAATGAATTTTCTGGGCGAAAACTCAATGATCATATTTTTAACGCATGTGCTTTTTACCGCGGGCTTCAGAATCTTTTTACAGAAAATACTGCATATTGATAATGCTTTAGTACACATTGTATTTAATACGCTGTTTGGTTTGTGCTTTCCGCTGGGTTTAAAATACCTGTCGGTTCAGCAACCCAAATTTGGCTGGCTGTTTCAGTATAACAAATCGGGCGGACAATCAGCCTCTAAAAAAGTAGCAATTCAATGACCCCTTGATAGATATATGCACCGGAAAAGTTTCGTGCTCCTGATTTAAATATCACGCGCCGACATAACCGTTCCGGTTCTGTTTTAATTTACCCTTATTGTAAGCCTCGGGAGATGTATTTTTCCGGGGCTTTTTGTACCATCCACCCTCAAGCTGAAATGAGTTTCTACGTCTCGACGATATGCTTATTTAATCAGATGACTGCTCCTTGTATTGGTGTAAATAAAATAATAAGCCAAGAGGCATTGCAGTGTGAAAGTTAGCTTGGGCTCATTCAGGAGATAATCACACTCATGCTCAGCTTATGTTGAGTCTTTAAAAGAACTAAAAGCAAAAACGCGGCCTTGCAAAGGTCGCGTTTAACAATTAGCTAAACTTATTACTAATTCATTTTGATATACTGCTTTCTTCAAGCTGGGTTATGCGCGCTTTTAGTTGTTGAATTTCTGCATGCTGATCTTTTATAGCTCCAACCAGCAGCGGTACCAGTTGTTGCATATCAACGATATTTGTTTCAATTGCTTTTAGGTTATTTTTACCAGTGCTATACCATTTATTATGGGTACTCACAGCGCCTGGCAAAACATTTTTTAAATCTTCGGCACCAAAACCAAACTGATTTCCGGCAGGCAGGTTGGCCCGGCTGAACTTATCACGATTAAATTCATAGGTGATAGGTTTAAGCTTGTTGATATAATTCAGGGCATTGGTTACAGGTGCCTGATTTTTGATGAGCCCATTATCGGGCGTGTCCTGAGCGTTAACTTCTGTAATTGCAGTGATAATCCCCAAGGAAAGGATGATTGTTTTTACCTTAAAGTTCATAGAATTAGGATTTAAATTGGCTATTGGCTTATATTGTTTAAACTCCCACTTCTTAATAATATTATAAGAAAATGGGAGCGGCGGTTAACATTAAACAACATTGTTAAAAATCGTAAATATAGATAAGAATCAATAACTGAAATTTATGATGGAAAGAATGTAAAATGCTCATGGTCAACTTTCTTTATTGTTTAGTAGTTGGTGACAGTTACTACATGTGTAGCTCATCACCTTTTACAATACAGAGAGACTGAATATGCCTAAACAAAAAATCCCCAAAAATGGGGATTAATATTAGAGTCTTTTTTACAAAGCTATTTAAACAGACCTTATAGTACCGCCATCTACCCGTAAAATAGCCCCGCTAATATAATTGGCAAACGGACTTGATAAGTAAGCCACAGCACCGGCAATTTCTTCGGGCCTGCCCAATCGGCCTATATCATTTGGTACAAGATCCCGTGCTGCACCCTTTTCAATATCTTCCCAACTTTCGCCCCAACCAAAGCGCGGTGCAATATCCAACAAAAGTTGTTTAACCGCAGGTACCAGTATGGCCCCGGGCGAAACCACATTGGAGGTTATCCCTGTATCTTTTAATTCACGGGCGAGTGATAAGGCAAGGTTATGGCGGGCAGCCAGTGAGGCATTATAATCCGGCTGCATGGCTATTGGTTGTATGGCTAAGCCTCCGCCTATCTGAATAATACGGCCCCAGCCCAGCGTACGCATCTGCGGCAAAATGCGGTGTATCATACGTACACCTGATAATACGTTTAATTGATAGGTTTCCATCCATGTTTCAGGAGTAGCCTCCATCCAGTGCATATGATGATAGGCGCCTGCGTTATTAACAAGTATATCAATAGCACCACCTTCAAGCGCGGCTAATGCTACGGCATCAGCACCCGCATCCGTTGCCAGATCGCCTATGGCAACATCTGCTACACCTCCGTTAGCCCTGATCGCGTTGGCCACGGCGTTTGCACGCTCCTGGTTACGGCCATGAATAATTACCGATGCACCTTCTGCCGCAAGTAAGTGTGCTATTGCTTCGCCCAAACCAGATGATGATCCGGTTATTAGGGCTCTTTTTCCTTTAAGTTGTAAGTCCATAATCTATTTGTTGCTTTATTTAACAATACAAAAGTAATACATTATTGAGTGAGTAGTCACTCAATAATGTAAAAAATAACTGACACTTAATTGAACAAAATGCAATTTCAGGGTGGGTTGAAAATTAAATGTTATGCTTGCAAAAGATCTGGTTTGTGCATTATTAGCGTGCCAGCATTGTCCATAGCATTTCAAAGGTATCGCTTATAATCTCTTTTTGTTTTTTTGCGGGTATGCCTGCCTGTATGATATAATTGTATGTACCGCTCATCTGGCTCATGAATAAAGCCCTGATCATATCAACCGGAACGGTTTTGAGCTCGCCCGCTTGCAGGCCTTCATTATATAAGTTAACGAGGGGACTTAGTTGTTTTGAAGGTTCGCCTACCTCAGGTAAATTATACAATGGCGAGTACTGGAACTGCTGGGTAAACATATACTCGTCCTGGTATTTGAGCGACCACTGTACGGAGTGATAATACAACTCAAAAAAGCGCTCCTTAATATTTTGAACAGGCTTAACATGCTCGGCCAGATAGGCGCGAAAATGTTTTTTGGTATAGTTATAAAGGGCTATGATCAGCTCATCCTTTGTTTTAAAATAAGTGAAAACAGATCCATGGGCAACACCGGCTTCTTTAGCTATTTTGCTGGTAGCAGTGCCTTGAATGCCATGTGCTACAAATAGTTTTAAAGAGGCATTTAATATGATTTGCTGCTTATCCATAATTACTGATTGAGTACTCAACTTTAAAGATGGATATAATATGCAATTGATACCAAAATATATTGCAAAAATGATGTTAGCCTAACTTATCATCATTTTTGCAATAATAATGTTTACCTGTTTGGTAATGCTATGAGAAATCTGATTTAAAACAGACTTGAAAAATTTTTTTCCCTGCTGATGTTTTGTGCAAGCGTTTCGGCTCTCTTAAAAACCGCGCCGCTGAAAAAGCTACCCATGCTTATTCTTTTTACCCCCAATGAACTTAACACTTCAAAATCGGGGAGGCCGGGCATGCACATTACATTTACGGGTAGTCCGGTGCAATTTACAGTGGTTTTTATATCGGGAATTGCTGTAATACAGGGTAAAAATATACCGTTAGCACCTGATTTTTCATAAAGCTTGATCCTGCTAACAGCCTCATCACAGGCGTTGGGGAGGCCGAGTAAAAAGGCATCGCAGCGTACATTGATAAAAATATCAATGCCAATAGCCTTTAACCTGGTTGTAATACCTTTCAGTTTTTGGGCAAAGGCTTCTGCATTAAGAATAGCGCGGCCGGAAGAATTTACTACGGAATCTTCAATATTGATGCCTGCGATATCTAAATCATGAAGCTGTTTAATGTTTTTAACTATAGCCTCTTCAGTTTCGCTGTAACCGGCCTCTAAATCTACAGACAGAGGAATTGACGTAGAGGCCTTGATCCTTTTAATGATCAGCAGGTACTCATCAAAAGGCATTTGTTCACCATCCTGATAACCTAATGTTTCTGCTAAGGCCATGCTTGATGTTGCAATGGCTTTATATTGTTGTTTTTCAAAAATAACAGCGCTTTTTACATCCCATACATTACCCAATAACAAAGGTTCTGTTTGTTGATGCAGGGCTTTAAATTGTTTACTTGCAATATTCATGTGTTCTGATTTTGTTGAAGTTCAATCATCAAAAATAACATGCCGGCAAAACACAGAATTGTACAAAACGGAACAGCAATTTACTATTAATGGCTTGTTTGGCTATGTATGAATTGATCATCGTTTTATTATAAAAGCCAGAATCTTCCCGAAAGCTTCATGATACTTAACGTATTTGCAGTAATGTGAGCATGTTTTTAATCAGGCGCGCTAATAATTGTTTGCTTGTATAGTAAAATGCTAATTATTGGCCTTTTTAATCATATTATAAGCTTTTTCTTTATCTTCATGATTCCGTTATTTTAACTGTTAACCTTTATTATGAGAAAAGCATTTTTAACATTTTTACTGTTATTTGTTTTTTTATTTGTTTACGCTCAAACCCTAACACCAAGACAATTATACCCTGGCTTGTTTGAGGCTGTACAACTATCCAATATTTTTCCGGATAATAAAGTATTTGTTGACGCTGTACCAAAGCGTAGCCCGGAGGAGATCATGAAGGATTATGACACACAGAAAAATACTCCTGAATTTGATCTGAAACAATTTATAGATGCTAACTTTCTTATTCCGGGTACACACAACGATGTTTTTAAAAGTGATATATCAAAGGGTATACGAAAACATATAGATACCCTTTGGCAGGTGCTATACCGCAGGCATGATACGGTTTCAAAATACTCTTCACTATTACCATTACCGCATGATTTTATAGTTCCCGGAGGCCGTTTTCGCGAAACTTACTATTGGGATTCATACTTTACCATGCTTGGTTTGCGGGAGAGCCATAAAATACAGGTTATTGAGAACATGATTGATAATTTTGTTTATCTGATTGATAAATATGGCTTTATACCCAATGGTACCCGAACATATTACTTAACCCGGTCGCAGCCTCCTTTTTTCTCCTTGATGCTTAACCTGTTGGCGAAAGAGAAGGGTGATAGTGTGCTGATCAAATATCAGCCGCAGCTTATTAAAGAGTACAAGTTTTGGATGGAGGGCTCAGATAAGTTAAAACCAGGTGAGGTTCATCGTATGGCTGTGCGCATGTCCGGTGGCGAACTAATGAACCGGTATTGGGACGACTCTGATAAACCGCGTGAAGAATCATTTAAAAAGGACGTTGAAGCAGCAAAGGAAACCCAGCAAATGCCTGCTGATTTTTACCGGAACATTCGCGCGGCGGCAGAATCTGGCTGGGATTTTAGTACCCGGTGGTTTGACACCTCGGGTAAGCTGTCGACCATTCAAACAACAAACATAGTTCCGGTTGATTTAAATTGCTTGCTATATTACCTGGAGCTTTCTATAGCACGCTCTTACCAGCTACAAAATAATAGCAAGCAATACAATATTTATTTAGCTAAGGCACAGCAGCGTAAAAAGGCAATTCAAAAATATAGCTGGAGTGATGCCACAGGCTGGTTTATGGATTATAACTGGCAGCAAAAACATATTACACCGCACCAAACCCTTGCCGGTGTATTTGCACTTGAATTTAAAATAGCCAGCGCCAAACAAGCTGCGATAATGGCTCAACAATTAAAGATTAAATTTTTGAAGCCGGGAGGTTTGGTTACAACATTTAACAGATCGGGCCAGCAATGGGATAGCCCCAACGCCTGGGCGCCTTTGCAATACATGGCTATTGATGGTTTAAAAAATTATCATCAGGACGGTTTGGCCAAATCTGTAGCCGAAGCATGGATCCGTACCAATATCCGTGTTTTTGATGCCACAGGAAAGCTTATGGAAAAATATAATGTGTTAGATACGGAAGTAAAAGCCGGAGGGGGAGAGTATCCTCTGCAGGATGGCTTTGGATGGACTAATGGTGTGCTTCTCCATCTTCTTAACCATTACCAGGTTGATCAGTTATAACATTTATTTGAAACAATTTTATTCTTTTACTGCTGATGAAGTTGAAGTGCAACAAGTATCTTTTTGATAGATTTAAGGAGTTGCAGTGCCTCATCAAAAGTTAATTGGTTTACTATGAGATTTTTTTTACCTGTTTTATTATTAGTAATTTTTGGATACAGAGCTTCAGCATCGTCAAAAACAGATAGTTTGCTTAATGACCTTAAAAGGGAACTTGCCAGGAAAAATGTGTATGATGATCAGAAAGAGGCCCGTATAAAAAAGCTGAAAGCCTCACTGGCAGCATTACCAGCATCAAATTATAATTCAAAATACCAGCTCAGCAGCAATCTTTACGAAGAATATAAGGTATATCAATTTGATTCGGCTTATGTGTATATCCATAAAATGGAGGGTATAAGTAATACACTTAAGGATGGGGCTAAGCAAAACGAGTGTAAAGTGAAACTTGGTTTCATTTTACTTTCGGCCGGAATGTTTAAAGAGACTTTTGATTGTTTAAATGATATTAACGTACAACTTTTAAATACAAATTTAAAAATTGAATACTATGCCCTTAAAGGGCGGGCTTATTCTGATTTGGCCGAATATGATAATAACGCCTATTATACACCTTTAGATAATGCCGAATCAAGCAAATATCTTGATTCGGCAATTATGCTCAGCAAGTCTGGTTCTTTTGACTTTTTAATGCAGAAAGGCAATAAACAACTTAGAACAGGTGATACCCGAAAACCCTCAGAATATTTTATTCAGCTGTTAAAAAGTAAGGAACTAACCACTCATCAGCGCGCTATGGTGGCTACCGGTCTTAGTTTTTTTTATTTAAACCCCTCGCAAGCTGAGGAACGCATTAATCTGCTAATAGAGGGCGCCATTAATGATATCAGATCATCAACCAAAGAAACGACGGCAAGTTTCAGGCTTGGTGAACAGCTGTATAAATCTGGTAATATGATTGATGCCTACATATTTGTAAACCAGGCCATGAATGATGCTGAATATTATGGTGCGCGGCTCCGGAAGATAAAGATCGCGGCTGTTTTGCCCGTTATAGCCGCCCAAAAACTGATATTGATGGAAAAGGAGAAAAATAGATTCCTGGTTTATTTATTATCAATAACCGCCGTTTCCATATTAGCATTGTTGGTTTCATTCATCATATTTAATCAGCTTAAACGACTAAAAGTTAAGGAAAAGATCATTGAAGAAAAAAACCTCGAGTTAGAAAGCATCAATGAGAAGTTGATTGAAGATACGCGCATTAAAGAAGAGTATATAGGTTATTTCTTCAATGTAATATCGGGATATATTTTAAAGCTGGAAAAACTGAAAAGAAACATAGAAAGAAGACTCATAGTCAAAAAATATGACGAGATACAGGTATCAGTTAATGAAATAAACATAAAAAAGGAACGCGAATTATTATTCTACACGTTTGACCACATATTCCTGAAAATATTTCCCAATTTCATTACCGTTTTTAATTCATTGTTTAAGGAAGAAGATCAGATATGGCCCAAGGACCATGAAGTGCTTAACACCGATCTGCGGATATTTGCCCTGATCAGAATGGGGATAAATGATAATGAAACTATCGCCAATATCTTAGAATACTCAGTTAATACCATATACGTGTATAAGATGCGCATTAAGGCAAAATCTGTACTTTCAAGTGATCAGTTTGACCAAAAGATAATGGCTATAAAAGCTATCGACGTTCTGAATAAAGCCGAATGAAAATCGGCAAAAGGCTAAAATATGATTCAGCTTAAATTAAACGCCTTAAAAAGGGTTAAATTTGATTTATATTTTTTAGCTTTGTTTGTTTTTTAACTATCTGATTTTTAGTTATTTGAATTTTTAAAAACCTATAAAAATTTATATTTTGTAAAAAAAAATAGGTAATATCCCGTACTACATATTACTTTGTAGATAATCATGCTAAACCAAGGTTAATAGATTGTTTATTGACCATGATTAATGACCGATACCAACACAAACGTATAAACCCTTAATAATAAAATTTTCGTGCAGGCCGCCTGTTGGCTGCGTTGACATAGCAAAAGAAGTTGATCTTTTGTTTTGAAAGTATTTGCTGCTACAGCATAATAATGCCCTGTGCGTGATGAATTTTTGAGAAATAAATAACCTAAATATGAATTTGAAATATACAAATACTTACAATTCGCCTTAAATCAAACCTTTTATAATAACTATTGGTTAACTACCAGTATGTTAAATTTATAGTTAATGAGATATAATAATTAATATTTTATTATTATAAATTAATTAAGTACATTTATTCAAACCAAGTAAACACTAAAACTAAATTTATGCAGCTAAAAAATTTACTTAAAGTAAGCTGTTTTGCCATTTTCTGCTTCTTTGTTGTGCCCGTTATGGCTCAAAACAAAGTAGTGACTGGTAAAGTTACAGACTCGCACGATGGTACACCAATGCCGGGTGTATCAGTCGTTGTTAAAGGCTCAACTGTTGGTACTAATACAGGGCCTAATGGTGATTATAAATTATCGGTACCAGCTTCAACAACCACATTAGTAGTATCATTTATTGGCTATGCCAAGCAAGAGGTAGATATAACCGGGAAAACCTTAGTAAACATTTCACTGGTAGGTAGTGCTACCGCACTTAGTGAAGTGCAGATAGTAAGCGTTGGTTACGGTTCTACACGTAAAAAGGACCTCACAGGTGCCGTTTCAAACATTTCGGCCAAGGACTTTAACCAGGGTACTATTATCAACCCATTAGATCAGATTCAGGGTAAAGTAGCTGGTGTGGTTATCACCCAGGGTGGTGGTGACCCCAACCAAACTGCTACTGTACGCTTGCGCGGTCAAACATCGCTTTCAGGAAACCAATCGCCGTTATTTGTGGTTGATGGTATCCAGTTAGATGATCCGGCCCAGTTTCAAAATATTCCTCCGGGTGATATAGCAACTTATGACATCTTGAAAGATGCATCAGCAACAGCTATATACGGTTCAAGAGGTGCAAACGGTGTAATTATAGTAACTACTAAAAAAGGTAGCGCCGGTAAAGCACAGGTTGACTATAATGGTTATGGAAGTGTGGCCAAACAAAGCAAATATTTTGATTTGCTAAGCGCAGCGGACGTTAGGGCCTTACCTACTTTTCAACCAAGCTTGGAAGGCGGTGGCAATACAGATTGGCAAAGGGCAATTACCCGCACAGCTTATACACAAAGCCATAATCTGGCTGTATCAGGAGGCACCGGCGGATTCAATTACAGAGCATCTTTAAACTATCAAAACCAGGATGGTGTAATTATCAACAGCGGCAAAAAACAACTTGGCGTACGTTTTAGCGCTGAGCAAAAAGCACTGAATGATAAGCTTGATATTCAATTCGGTATTTCAAACGTAAATACTACTCGTAAATTAACTGACTATACCAGTATTGGATATGTGTTTAACGCACCACCAACTTACCCGGTATATAAAGATGACGGATCATTTTACACATTTACCGGTTTTAACCAGGCCAACCCGGTTGAACACCTAACCCAAATACTGAATACTAAAAATGAATACCTTACACTGATAAACGCAAGTATCAATTATACTTTAGCCCCAGGCCTTAAAATAGGTGTATTTGGTGCAACATCACGTAATAATGTTCAGGCGCACTACTTCAAACCGCAGTTTCCAGATGAGGGCAACGTGAGCTTAGCAACTGATACCAACTATAATACCAACTCTTACAAAGGTGATGTGCATATTAACTATGATAAAACCTTTGGTAAGCACTCTTTATCAGCAACATTAGTTGGTGAGTATAACGATTTCCTTTACAGTAATTTCTCGGCAGGTGGCCAGCAGTTTTTGGTGCCTGAAAACCTTGATAATAACTTAGGCAGCGGTATATCGGCTTTTAACAATATTGGTTCATACAAAAGTGAATACAAACTAAGATCAAATCTGGCTCGTGTCAATTACAATTACGATGGCAGGTATTACTTAACAGCCTCTATTCGCCGAGATGAGTCAAATAAATTTGGTTCAAATAACCAGGTAGGTTATTTCCCTTCATTTGCGTTTTCATGGCGCGTAAAAAAGGATTTCCTGCAGGATGTTGAATGGATAAATGATTTAAAATTAAGAGGAGGCTACGGTGTTGTAGGTAACTCTGATGGTATTTCACCATATTCTACATTAGGTTTGGTTAACTCGCAAACGCCAGGAGGTACCCCTACACACTATTATGATCCGGTAACTAAAACTTATCCGTTAAGTTACTCTCCTATTCAAAATCCAAATAATGATTTGAGATGGGAAGAAAGACATGGTAGAAATATCGGGATTGATTTTTCGCTCTTTAACGATCGTTTAACAGGTGATATCAACTATTATAATGATAAAACTAAAAACCTTTTGTACAGCTATGCAGTGCCTACGCCACCAAACGTATACAATACTACTTTAGCTAACGTAGGTTCATTATCTAATAAAGGACTTGAAATTGCTCTTACTGCACAAATACTTACTGGTAGCGGCTTAAACTGGACAGCCAATGGTAATATTGCATTCATCAAAACCAAAATTACCAGCTTATCCGGAACTTATAATGGTAACCAAATCACAACTGATCAAATTCCGGTTGGTTATGCACAAGGCCGTGGTTTAAGTGCCGATCCTATTACATACTTAAGGCCGGGCTATGCACCAAACTTATTCTACTTAACACATTATACAGGACATGATGCCGCCGGAAATCAATTGTTTGACGGACAAACTTTAGCTCAAAACGGTACACCTAAAAAGTACTATATTGATCCGAGTAATAAGTTTGATTATGGTTTGAGTAACAACTTTACTTACAAAAACTGGAATTTAAGTTTCTTTTTCAGAGGTAAATACGGCCAAAAAATATTTAACAACACCTTGTTGAACTTTGAAACCGTAACCCGCCTGCCCGGAACAAATACAACCAAGCAGGCTTTAACAAACGGTGTAACAGATGCTCCGGTATCATCAGACAGATGGTTAGAGGGTGCATCGTTCCTGCGTCTTGATAATGCATCGTTAGGATACAGCTTTAAAAATGTAAAGGGCTTTAGTGCCATAAAGGTATATGTTGCCGCAAATAACGTATTTGTGATAACCAAATACCGTGGTCTTGACCCTGAAGTTACTGTTGCTGGCAGTAGCCTGGCATATATTGATGCCAACTACAACGGTAATGGCTACTATCCAAAAACGCGCATATTTACTTTTGGAACTAATGTTTCATTCAAATAGTTAAAAACTGTTTGTAATTAAAACTTTAAAAGAGATGAAAAGAAATAGATCTTTAATATTTACGATGTCCATGATTGCTATGGGCAGCGTTATAGTTTCGTGTAAGAAACTCGAAAAAAACGTATATAATGATGTTCCGACAAGTAACTTTTATCAAACGCCAGCTCAGATAGCAGCAGGTGTGGCGCCGGTATATACCGCGTTAACACCGTTGCAAACCGAAGGTGTTTTTCAGGCAAATGAAGCCTCGTCTGATGAAATGATTGTTCCGACACGTGGTGGCGACTGGTTTGATGGCGGCAAATGGCAGGCCTTATGGAAACACTCCTTTACTGCTGATGTGCTAACCTTCAACGATGCATGGGGTAACCTGAGCGCAGGTATAAGTAAAGCTAACTTCATATTAAACATATTAAATGGTTTACCTACCAAGCCGGCCAATATTGATAATATCAATGCCGAGGTTAAGGTAATGCGCGATTATTATCTGTTTTATTTAATGGATATGTATGGCAATGTGCCTTTGGTAACCGATTTTAATACCGACCCGAGCAAAGTAACCACAGTTGCACGTAAAGATGTATATACATTTTTGATAAATGATTTAAAAGCAAATGTTCCGCTTTTGTCAGTAAAAGCAGCCAGCAATTATGGTCACATGACCAGACATGGTGGTTTTATGTTGTTAGCCAAGCTTTACCTGAATGCGCAGGTTTACACAGGCACAGCTGATTGGGCAAATGCAAGCGCTGCGGCCGATTCTGTAATTAGTTCAGGTCTGTACAGTTTACAACCAAGCTTTCTGGATAACTTTGCAGTTGTTAATGAAGGATCGGTTGAAAATATCTTTGTTATTCCTTTTGATAAGGTTAATATCACCGGTAACCAGATAGAAGCTTATTCATTAAACTACAACAGCCAGTTTACCTTTGACCTTTTAGGCCAGCCTTATAATGGCTTTTCTGCTCCAAGGGCATTCTATACTTCATTCACAGATGCTGATGCACGTAAAAAAATGTTCATTGTAGGGCAGCAGTATAGTTCGGCAGGGGCACCTTTAACAGATAAAGGAACCGGCTTGAAAGTTTTCCTGAGCCCGTATATTAACGAATTATCAAACCCTGCCGATAGCTTTAAGTTTGCTGGAGCACGTAGCATTAAATATGCGCCAGAGGCTGGTTCATTTCCAAATTCAAGTAATGATGGCGTAAGGTTCCGTTTGGGCGATGCTTATTTAATGAAGGCTGAAGCTGATATGCATCTTGGCAACACCAATACTGCACTTACGCTGGTTAATGCTATCAGAAGAAGAGCCGGAGTGCCTGAATGGACTTCAGCTGATTTGACCTTCGATAATTTATTAGCTGAACGTGGCCGCGAAATGGCTTGGGAAGGTTGGAGAAGAAATGATTTAATCAGGTTTGAGGTAGCAACCGGAACTAAATATTGGACTGGTGCCCGCTTACCGGGTAAAACTCAGGATCCGGATACCCATACTTTTATATTCCCTATTCCTAATCTGCAAATTATTGCTAACCCTCTGTTAAAACAGAATCCGGGTTATTAATTAATATATTTGATATAAACCAATTAAGGACAATGGAACAGCTAATAACTGTTCCATTGTTTTTTGTTTAATGTGGGCAATGCAAGTAATCAAATATTTATAACCTAATAAAATTTCAGTTCTTAGTTACACCATGAAAAAAGCAATAATTGTTTTCATATTATTCATAATTATAGGCTTTATCCCATTTCAACAACACAACAGTGTTGATATCAAATCAAACTACTTTGATGTATGCCAGCAATTGGCTGGTGGCAATCAAACGAAAACTCCAAAATTCAATCCTGGCAAAGATTTTAATATTACTGCTATTAGCGCGAATGTTTTTAGTGCAGCTACAATCTGTGGCCCCATGAGTTATAATTGTTTCTACACGGTTGCTCCCGGCATCAAAAATAATTATGCCATCATTGCTATTGACGCCCCAACCAATGTATTTAAATGGCTTATCTCTCAGGTACAACCATCTGTAAAACCCGACGCGCTGGTCCTGAACCTGAAAGCTTTTATGGAGAATGCACGTATATATTATGGTTTTAACATCATTGAAAAAGATGTTGCCGAAAATTACATCGCCGTTAAAAAGGAAACAGTTCCTATCCAAAATAAATTTCCGGAAATCAATAGGGCTGTAAAAGATTTGAATTCTTTTATAGCGCAAAACAATGCCAAAGCCATTCATCCCTTATCCTGTTCTTATTATCCGCATCAGGCCGATTCCGTACAGGTATTGGTCGGTATTCCCGTAAACAAACAAATACAGCCCACTGCTAACATTACTTGTATGCGTATGCCCGGTGGTAAAATGCTGGTAGGTGATTTTAATGGGAAATACAGCGACAGGCAAAAACTTTACAACGCTATGGAAAAATATATTCAGGATCATTCCCTGTCAAAGCAGATAGCTCCGTTTGAACGGTACCTCGATAACAGGATACCGGCAAGCGACACAGATTCAGTAAATATGCAGATCAATTACCCCGTACTTTAATACAGCTTATCAAATGCAGCACAAACTATTCGCCGCCTTAGGAATACTGTTTTTAGGCATAACTTCATGTAAGCAAAAAACTGTTGTACCACCGCTTTTTGAGCAACTACCTTCAGCAAAAACCAACATCCATTTTGTAAACCGGATCAGTGATAAAGATCGTCCAGGTATTTTGGATTACCTGTATTATTATAACGGAGGGGGCGTAGCCGTTGGCGATATTAACAATGATGGCCTGCCCGATCTGTTTTTTACCGCCAATCAAAAGGGCTGCAATAAACTTTACCTCAACAAAGGCAATTATCAGTTTGAGGATATTACATCCAAAGCAGGTATTGCCGGTACCGCCGATTGGAGCACCGGAGTAACCATGGCCGATGTTAATAATGATGGTTACCTGGATATTTACGTATGTGCAGTGGCCGGAAAGCTCAATCTGAAAGGGCATAATATGCTCTATATCAACAATCATAATGGTACATTCACAGAACGGTCTGCCGAGTATGGGCTTAACTTTTCGGGCTACTCTACCCAGGCTGTATTTTTTGATTATGACCATGATGGCAAACTGGATTGTTTCCTGCTTAACCAGTCAGACCATTCCGTGGCAGTTTACGGCGATACCGTTATGCGCAAAACGGATAACAAGCTGGCAGGCAGCAGGCTCTATATCAACAAAAACAATCATTTTACCGAAGTAACCAAACAAGCAGGTATTTATAGCAGCGCGCTGGGTTATGGCCTTGGTGTGGCGGTTGGTGATGTAAATAACGATGGTTGGGAAGATATTTATGTGGGGAATGATTTTCATGAAAACGATTATTACTACATCAACAATCATAACGGCACATTTACCGAATCGGGTATTAAACATTTCAACCATTACAGCCGCTTTAGTATGGGTAACGATATGGCCGATTTTAATAATGACGGTCAGCTGGATGTTGTAACTGCCGATATGTTACCGGGCGAGGAAACCACACTTAAAAGTTATGGAGGGGATGAATCATATGATCAGTATAAATTTAAAATAACCCGTAACGGTTTTCAGGATCAGTACTCGCGCAATGCTCTGCAAAAAAACCTGGGTAATGGCGAGGCTTTCAGCGATGTAGCCCTGATGGATGGCGTTGCTGCTACCGATTGGAGCTGGAGCCCCTTACTGGCCGATTTTGATAACGACGGTATCAAAGATCTATTCATAGCCAACGGCATTAAACGCAGGGCCTTGGATATGGACTATGTGGTTTATGTATCAAACGATAGGGTACAGGGTATGCTGAATAGCGGAGCAGGGTATGACAGTACCGTACTTGATAAAATGCCTTTGGGCGATGTGCACAGCTATTTATTTAAAGGCAATGCCAGCGAAAAATTTACCGATAAAAGCGCTGACTGGGGCTTTGGTAATACCAACCTGGCCAATGGCGCAGTTTATGCTGATCTGAATAACGATGGCCGGCTTGATCTGGTAACCAATAACGTAAACCATGAAGCCGGCATCTACAAAAATAACTCTCCTAAAACTAATTACTTAACCCTCAAATTTACGGGGCATGAGGATAATGGTTTTGGCATTGGTACCAAGGCTTACGTTTTTTGCGGCGGACAACTACAGTACGAACAGTTGATGCTGACCCGTGGCTTTCAATCATCGGTGGAACCGCGGCTGCATTTTGGTTTAGATAAAAAGCAGCAAATAGATAGCGTACTTATTGTTTGGCCCAACCAAAAGTACCAGGTATTAAAAAACGTAAAGGTAAATCAACAATTAACTATCGATCAACGGAATGCGGGCGGCAAATTCAACTACCAGCAATTTTTCCCTGCGGCAAAACCGCTTGTTAAAGAGATCACCAGTGATATACACATCAACTGGAAACACCGGGAAAATGATTTCGTAGATTTTAACCAGCAGCCACTTATCCCGCATATGCTATCGGCCGAAGGCCCACGAATGGCAGTTGCCGATGTAAATCACGACGGTTTGGAAGACCTGTATGTTTGCGGTGCACGCAACCAGCCCGGTGCGCTTTTCATCCAAACCCAATCAGGCGATTTTAAGCCATCTGCTCAGCCGGCTTTTGTAACCGATTCGGCCAGTGAAGATGTAGACGCTGTTTTCCTTGATGCCAATCATGATGGTTTTCCCGACCTATACGTGGCAAGCGGTGGTAACGAATTGAGAAACGGCGAACCTGATTTGGCCGACAGGCTGTACATGAACGATGGTAAGGGCAACTTTACCCGGTCGGCCAATATTCCGGTCATCAGGTCAAATAAATCTGCAGTTGCCGTTGCTGATATTAACCATGATGGCTATCCCGATATTTTTGTAGGCGGCGCGCCGGATAATCTGGCATTTGGCAAAATTCCTGAATCATATTTATTAATGAATGATGGTCATGGTGTGTACCATCAGGCAGCTATCCCCGAAGAGCTGAAACATGCAGGTATGCTGCGCTCTGCCGCTTTTGCCGATTTGGATAACGACGGATGGCCCGATCTCGTAGTGGCCGGCGAGTGGATGCCTGTAAAGCTTTTTTTGAACAAAAAAGGCAAATTAGTAACGCGGCAGCAAAACTCCATGGATAAACTAAGTGGATGGTGGCAGCGTATAGTACTGGCCGATGTAGATGGTGATGGTAAAACAGATATACTGGCAGGCAATTATGGCTGTAATTCAAAACTTAAACCAACTATTGATGCCCCGCTGAAACTGTACCTGGCCGATCTGGACAAGAACGGTACCATTGATCCTATAGTGGCATATTGTGTTAACAAAGAATATTATACATTTTTGGGCAAGGGCGATATTGAGCGCCAGGTTCCGCTTATTAAAAAGAAATTTCTATATTATCATGACTTTGCCGGTAAAACTGTTGAACAGTTATTTGGCGATTCGTTAAACGATAATAAACCATTAAAGGCCGCGTCATTTCAGTCGGGTGTATTTTATAATAAAGGAGAAGGTAATTTCGAGTTCAGGGCATTTCCTGCATCGGCACAAATGGCTCCGCTTTTTGGTTTAAATATATTTTCGGCTGGGAATAACAAGGGTATTCTGAGTGGCGGTAACTTTAATGGTGTACTGCCTTACGAGGGCAAGTATGATGCCGACTATGGTGATATGATGTTGCTGGATAACAACAGGAATTTGAAAAGCATTTCGCCGGTATCATCCGGGTTTTTGTTACGCGGACAAGTGAGGGATATCAAAACAATTAAAACCGCCACAGGGGTAATTTATGCTGTAGCTTTCAATAATAAACCGATCAGGTTTTTTAAATTAAATAATTGATATGAACAAAGTATGCACGTTGTTAACTGGCCTGTGTTTTTGGGGCAGCACGCTGCAGGCACAAAACGCCTGGCAAATAAAAGCCGATAAAATTGATGCCGCCAACTATTACGGCATCACGGTAGCCAACGGCATGATCGGTATTGTATCATCGCCAGAGCCTTTTAAGGTAAAAAACGTGGTGCTTGCCGGTGCTTATGATCTGTATGGCCGCGGCCGGGTGAGTAACTTTTTAAATAGTTTTAACCTGCTTAACAGCTATCTGGAAATAGGAGGAAAGCGTATTGAGGCCAAAAATATCAGCAACTTTAAACAGGAGCTTGATATGCAGCACGCTGCCTTTACCACCACATTTGATTATGGCGATGCAGCATCTATTAAATATACTTATTACTCGTTAAGGCAGCTGCCTTTCACCGTGTTAATGGACATTAGCATCACAGCTAAAAAAGCCATCAACATTACTGCGGCCAGCGTAATGGAAGCTCCTGATGCATTAAAAGACGTACAGAATTATTATAACGAGATTGACAGGCCCCACGTAACCATCAGTCTGCTTACATCTACAGCCAAAAGCCCTACTGGCAAGTTGCAGCTTTGCGCCTCCAATACTTTTTTATTTAACGAGCGGCATGGCCAGGAACCAAGAGTAATTCATGAGATGTGGGATAACAACATGCACCTCATGAAATTTAGCAAAGCCCTGGCTGCCGGACAAACCTACAGCTATGCTTTAGCCGGCTCATCCATTACCTCGGCCCATGATGCCGATCCGCTGAACCAGGCCGAACGCCTCACCATGTTTGCCAAGCTGGAAGGCCGCGACCGCCTGATAAAATATCACGAACAAGCCTGGGATGAACTATGGAAAAGCGACATCAAAATTGAAGGCGATGCCCAGGCCCAGCAGGATGTGCATAGCATGTTGTATCATCTGTACTCATTTTCAAGGGCGGGTACGGCTTACTCACCATCGCCGATGGGCTTATCTGGTTTGGGTTATAACGGGCACGTTTTTTGGGACGCTGATATCTGGATGTATCCGGCGCTTTTAGTGTTACACCCTGAGATAGCCAAATCATTGGTAGAGTACAGGTTTCAGCGCTTAACAGCCGCAAAACAGAATGCGTTTTCGCATGGCTACAAAGGGGCAATGTTCCCTTGGGAAAGTGCCGATAGCGGAGTAGAAGAAACCCCTGTTTGGGCATTGAGCGGCCCCTTTGAACATCACATTACTGCCGATGTTGCTTTGGCAGCGTGGAGCTATTACTGTGTTACACAGGATAAACAATGGCTGTTGGAGAAAGGCTGGCCCATACTATCGGCCACTGCCGATTTTTGGGCAAGTCGTGTAGAACGCAACGGCGATGGTCATTATGATATTAAGGATGTAGTAGCTGCCGATGAATGGGCCGAGAACGTGGATAACAATGCCTTTACCAATGCCGCAGCAAAGGCAAACCTGCAAAATGCCATTGCCACCGCGAAAATTTTAGGCTTAACTGCTGATCCCGACTGGCAGGTGGTAGAGCAGAATATCCCGATATTAAAATTTCCGGATGGGGTAACCCGTGAGTTTGCAACGTACAAAGGTGAAGGTATTAAACAGGCCGATGTAAATTTGCTGGCCTATCCGCTGAAAACCATAACTGATCCGGCACAAATAAAAAAAGACCTGGAATATTACGAAACCCGTGTCCCCAACGAAGGAACACCAGCCATGACCCAAGGGATATTCACCCTGTTGTATGCTCGTTTAGGTAATGGTGATAAGGCTTATCACTTTTTTAAGGATGCGTATGAGCCAAACCTGCTGCCTCCTTTCCGGGTTATTGCCGAAACCAAAGGCGGTACCAATCCTTATTTCGCTACTGGGGCGGGAGGGATCATTCAAAGTTTACTAATGGGTTTTGGCGGTTTGGATATAACACCTGAAGGTATAACTCAACTTAAAAGTAAATTGCCCAAAAACTGGAAATCATTAACTATTACCGGCGTAGGTGTTGATAAAAAGACTTATGTTGTAAAATAATATAAATTAAACAAAAATGATGTCATTTCGATGAGCCGGTAAGGGAATGCGAATAGGAGCGAAGAGAAATCTTGTACGAGCGAAATTAGCAGATGCAAATTATATAAGGTTTCCCCTCAGACTATGCTCAATCAATGATTCGTCGAAATGACATTCTTTATAATACATATCATCTAACTTGCTAAATTACACCTATGAAACCTTTACTGATTTTTGCCACTGCTTTATTACTTTTCACCTCCTGCAAAAAATCAGATTATAAAACCATACTGCATAACCCGGCTTTATACAGCAGTACGGTTTATGAGCTTAACCGCGTAGTAATGGGCAATAATTTTTCGCCGGTGGTAGCCTCTCGTAATTATGCCTATGCTTCTGTAGCAGCCTATGAGGTGATAGCTGCCGGATATCCTAAACAATATAACTCGTTAGTTGGACAATTAAATGGGCTAAAAACGGTAGCCAAGGCACCTGCTGATAAAGTCATCGATTATGAATATGCTGCACTGCTGGCTTTTTGTAAAGTGGGCGAGGCAGTTACCTTTCCCGAAGGCAGCTTGAAATACTATACCGATAGTTTGCACAACATAGCCACACAGCATGGTATGCCCGCCGAAGAGATCAGTAATTCAGAAGCTTTTGCTAAAGCCGTGGCCGGTTCTATCATGGCCTGGAGCAAAAAGGATAAGTACCTTAAAACCCGCAGCGCCACCAAGTTTGCCATTAATGATGTACCCGGCCGGTGGACACCAACACCCCCGCTGTATGGCGAAGCCGTAGAACCTCACTGGGGCGAGATCCGTACCATGGTGATGCATGACGCTAAAGAATACAGCATACCGCCGCCGCCGCCATTTAACGTGACCGATAAGAACAGCAAATATTACAAAGAGGTCATGTACATCAAAAACGCGGTTGATAGCCTTACCCATGACCAGGCTCACATGGCCGATTTCTGGGATGACAACCCCGGCAAGCTCAATGTAAGCGGGCACGTACAGTTTATTACCAAAAAGTTTTCACCGCCGGGGCACTGGCTAAGTATTGTAGGTATCGGTGCTAAACAGGTAAAGGCCGATTTTAATACCACCGTTTATGCCTATGCCAAAACCGCTATAGCCTTGTTTGATGCCTTTATTGAATCATGGACAGCCAAATATACCTATGATACCGCCCGCCCCGAAACCGTGATCAACAAATATATTGATGCCGAGTGGAGGCCGCATCTGCAAACACCGCCCTTCCCTGAATATACTTGTGGCCATTGTACCATATCTGCTGCCGCTGCCGAAGCGCTCACCAGCGCGCTTGGTGATAATGTAGCTTATACCGATACATCTGAGCTGGAGTTTGGGGTGAAAAACCGCTCGTATAAATCGTTCCGGGCAGCTGCCAATGAAAATGTTTGGGCCCGGTTTTATGGAGGTATACACTTTCATAATTCCTGCATCGTATCAAACCATTATGGTAAAATTGTCGGCGATTCCATCGCTATAAAATTGGTCATGAAGAAATAATCACCCTATAAAGTACCCTGCCATGAAATTGAACTTTATCTTTCCTCTCGCTTTTGCTATTGCCGCAACGGTTAGCGGTTGCAAAGGCAATCAAAACAATGCAAATGCTAAGGCCGATTCATTAAAGGATACTGCCAATAACTGGGCTATTTTGCCATTTACCAAGATTGACAGTGTTAACCCTATTTTAGGGCCTGGGAGAGGTAAGTTTATTGACCCCATTCTGAAAACACAGGTTTTGTGGGAAGCTAAAGATGTTTTTAACCCGGCTATAGTGAACCGGGGCGGTAAAATATGGATGCTTTATCGCGCCCAGGATAAAACCGGAAAACCCGACGGCACATCGCGTATTGGTTTGGCCGTAAGTACCGATGCCATGCATTTTGTACGTAAGCCAACACCGGTTTTATATCCCGATAACGACGATTTTAAAAAGTTGGAATGGCAGGGTGGTTGCGAAGATCCACGTGTAGTGCAGGATGATAAGGGAACTTATTACATGACCTATACTGCTTTTGATGGCAAGGTTGCCCGTTTGCTCATAGCTACATCTACCGACCTTATTAACTGGAAAAAATACGGAAGCGTTTTTGCCAAAACAGATAGCGGTAAATATGCCGATAAATGGAGCAAATCGGGCTCAATTGTTTCTACTTATAAAAAAGGCAAAGTGGTGGCCACTAAAATAAATGGTAAGTATTGGATGTATTGGGGCGATACCCAGATATGGACCGCAACATCAACCGATCTCATCAACTGGTCGCCGGTTAAAATGGCTGCAGGCGAGAAACCGCCAGTAAGATTAAGATCAGAGGCTTTGAATTTTGCTGAACTCAAAATAGCGTTACCTACCCGTGAAGGTAAGTTTGACAGCGACCTGGTTGAATCGGGCCCGCCGGCTATACTGACTGATAAAGGTATTGTGCTGATATATAATAGCCGCAACGTTACTTCATTTGGTGATCTTGAACTGGCTGATGGCACTTACTCCGCATCGCAGGCTTTGTTTGATAAGGATGACCCAACTAAACTGCTCAAGCGCCTGGATACGTTTTTTATGAAGCCTGAAAAACCATACGAACTATCTGGACAGGTAAACCAGGTTTGTTTTGTGGAAGGTTTGGCTGTATTTGAAAATAAGTGGTACTTGTATTATGGTACCGCCGATTCAAAGATAGCCGTGGCGGTGAGCCCAATGAAATAACATGAAAACCCTGCAAGATCTTTTATTACTGGGCGATCCTCGTCTGTATGAAAAATGTGACCCTGTTTTACCCGGGGAGCTGCCGTTGGTTGGCGGTTGGGTAGCTGACATGGATAATGTGATGCGGGAGATCAGGGCTAAATATAATTTTGGCCGAGCTATAGCCGCTCCGCAGTTAGGTATTATGAAGAGGCTTATCTACATGAATATTGATAAGCCCGTTATTTTCATCAACCCGGAACTTACCTATTTAAGCCCCGGGCTATTTGAACTATGGGACGATTGCATGAGTTTCCCCAATTTGCTGGTACGTGTAATGCGGCACAAAGAGATCACCATCAAATACCTTGACCAAAACTGGCAACCCCAGGAGTGGCACATGGAAGATGACCTGGCCGAACTATTACAGCATGAGTATGATCACCTGGAAGGTATTCTTTGTACCAGCCGGGCAATTGATGACCGCTCATTTAAATGGAGGCTTTAATCCTTCGTTTATAACCTGCGGTCAGCTTCGTTAATGGCCAGATCGTTGATGCTTGCAAAACGCCTTTGCATCAGACCATTTTCATCAAACTCCCAGTTCTCGTTACCGTAAGCCCGGTACCATTGTCCGCTGGCATCATGATATTCATATTCAAAACGTACAGCTATGCGGTTGTCGGTAAAAGCCCAAAGCTCTTTTTTTAGCTTGTAATCAAGCTCCTTTTGCCATTTCCCGCTCAGGAAATTCACGATCTCTTCCCGGCCGTTTATAAACTGCGAGCGGTTGCGCCATTCGCTGTCAACAGTGTAAGCCAACGATACCCTAACCGGGTCCTGGCTGTTCCAGGCATCTTCTGCCAACTGAACTTTCTGGGTAGCCGTTTCAAAATTGAACGGAGGTAGTGGTAGTTTCTGTTCCATGATCTGTTCGTTAATTAAAACAAATATAGATAGCTTTCAGGCGGTATTGGTTGTAGTTTTTACGGATAATGTGGTATATATTATTAAAAAATCACCAATCCATTATAATAGCCTGGAGGGTGCCACTCCGTATGTTTTTTTGAAAGCGTAAGAAAAATGCGACAGGTCTTCAAAGCCCAGCTCAAGGTAAATATCAGATGGAGCCTTACCTTGCTCCTTAATTTGATAATGAGCCTCCTGCAGGCGTTTTTGCTGCAACCATCTGCTGGGTGTTATGTGGAATATTTTTTCAAAATCGCGTTTAAAGGTAGCAAGGCTCCGGCCGGTTAAATAGGCAAAGCGTTTCAGCTGCACGTTAAAATGATAGTTCTTATTCATGAACCCTTCCAGATCAATTTTGCCAGGTTCGCTAAAATCAAATAACACATCCTTAAGCTCGGGGTTGCGCTGTAATAATATGAGTATGGCCTCGCGCAGTTTTAGGGCGAGCAGGTTTTTATCGGCAGGTTGCGGCAGATGCTCATAGGGTTGCAGCGAGTCCATAAAACTTTTATAAAGCGGGTTGGGTTTTAGTTGGATGATACTATCGCCCTCGTAACTTTTTCCAGCCTTGTAACCATACTCTATGCTGAAGTTGCGGAGTGTGGACTGATCCAAAAAAATAGATACCGACTTAAATTCACCACCGGGTGGAGGTTCTTTCAAAAACTTTACCAGTTGGTTTCGCCTGCTCAGCCTGAAATCGCCGGGACCTGAGGTATATACCTTATCGGCGCTCGTAAGGGTAAGATTGCCAGAGATCTGGTAGCTGAAAGCATGCTCCGGAATAAACTGCTCGCCGCCGCGGTTCCTGGTATAATAGCAGGAATAGTGAATTTCTGACTGGGGGCTTAGTTGATTTTCTGTAAGCATATTGATCAAATTTAACTAAAAAATACAACAGCATTGCCGTACAAATTTGATATGACAATGCTGTTGCATGTAATTGGAATAGGTATTTAGAAGAATAAAAATAATAGAGTGAATTATATTATTAATCCTTCTTTAATTTAGCCATAATGGCTTTGCCGCCTTCTGTTTCCAGGAAGTTTTCGGCCTCATCATGATCTGTTGATAAACTGACCGGTAGCCATTTTTCCATTTCGGCAGTGCGGGCTGCATCGGCTTGTTTCAGTATGGCAATGGCCTCGCTGCCTAAAACCAGGTGTATCGGAGGCTCGGGGCTGTCAACAAGGTTCACCATTACCTGGGCGGCCTTTGCCGGATCGCCCATAGGTACAAACTTGCCGCTTTTGAAAAACTCAATACGGGCATCAACGGTTTTTTCATAACCTGCCACTGCCGGCGCATAGGTCATGGAATCGCCGGCCCAATCGGTGCGGAAACCGCCTGGTTCCACACAGGTTACGCGGATGCCTAAATCGGCCACCTCTTTTGATAAGGCTTCGCTAAAACCACTTAGCCCAAATTTAGCGGCTTGATACATGCTTAATCCCGGGTTGCCTACACGGCCGCCAACTGAGCTGATTTGCAGAATACTGCCTGAACGCTGTTTGCGCATATAAGGTAATACCGCGCGGGTTATTTCAATAGGGGCATATAAATTTGTTTCCAGCTGGCTGCGAACCTGATCGTCAGAAAATGCTTCGGCGGCGCCGATGATGCCAAAACCGGCGTTGTTTACCAATACATCAATACGGCCAAAATGTTGAATGGTGCTTTCAACTGCAGATATGATCTGTTCTGTATTGTTAACATCAAGCTTAACCGGGTAAAGCTGATCGGGATATTTATCGGCAAGGTCTTTTAATTGATCCGTATTGCGAGCTGTTGCTGCTACTTTATCGCCTTTGGCTAATACTGCTTCTGTAAGGTTTCTTCCCAAACCGCGGGAGCTACCTGTTATAAACCAAATCTTTGTCATTGTTTTAATATTTAATTGTATATAACAAAGATCGGGAGTATTTGAGCCAGAGGCTTTGTTGAAACGTTCAAGTTGCTTTGTTGAAACGTTCATTCCGGGCTCGTGCTTATTGCGCCATCCAAGCAGGTATTATTCAAAAAATGATCAAGAAGATCAGGAGGGAGCATAAAAAGATGGAATGTATTTAAACATTGCTTGTAAATGTTGTTGCAATAAATTAGCTTTAAAAAAATGATATGGTATCAACTAAATCTCAAAGAAAACAATCTCACCCTGAATTCATTGAACGCTGCTTGCGCAAAACTGAAGTAATTTATATGAATTACTTCAGTTTTGATTCCATATCTACATGGTCAACGGATCTTTTGCCGTTGGGATGTTCGTTAAAAGCCGAATACAATACATATTTCTTATTTTGATCAATACCAGGTAAGGTTTTGCCAATTACTTTTTTGATGTTGTCATTCTCCTGCTTTATGGCATTGGCATCTTTTAAATTTACGGAGGATGTATAATAGATCATTGGAAAATCGCCCTCGGGAGTGGTTTGATTAAAGATCCTGAAAATACGCGGGTGTGTAGGCACCTGATCAATAACTATCGGGAACGTGTAATGATTCATGGCCTCTTTCATTACTGTGTTATAAAAGTAACTAAATTCAGCTTCGTTGCTATACTTCCACAATGAGCTGGGACGCGAGCATGTAATTGACGATGAGGCAATATTAAAGGCATCCATCAAATAACCCTTCTGATAACTTTCTTTAGCCTGCAGGTAAAGTTCGGGAGCTGTTTTGCCATTAATGGTGTACGGAAAAACATCAACATCGTTCAGCTTCCAGCCATAATCATATTTGCTGTAAATGGCCGTGATCATATCCCGGTTAGCCATGGTTTTGTTTTTCGGCACAAAAAAAGCCAGATACATTTGATGGGTGATGCCCTGGTAAATTACTGAATAACTGTTGAGGCTGGTGGATGCAGCTTTTATGGTATCCCCATCTATATACCGGTTTACGGTGTAATATTCATCAAGAAGGGTGTAGTCAGCTACTTTTACCCGGTTACTTACCAGTTCAACAGAGCGGTTTTTGTAGGCGTTTTCAATAAATTCTTTTGACATAATGGCCTCCAGGTTTTTCTCATCGTTAACTTTTAGCCGTGCAAAAAGCTCGTCATTCAGTTTATGGAATTTTTCACGGTCGCTGCCACTTATCTGGTCGTTTTTCCAGCTGCCGGGTTGGGTGGGCTCGCAGCTTTGCAGGGCAAAAATGATCAGCAAAAAAGCAAACAGCTTAAAGGCCGGTGGTTTAGGTTTTATCATGTAATATTAAATAAGGTTGAAAGCACGATGATAATATTTTACCCCGATACTGCAAAACAAATAAGAGGTGTTATTTTACGAACGGCAATAGCTTAAATTTGTAATGCAACTAATAAAAAATGAAACTTTTATTAAGTGTATCCTGTCAATTATCAATAAGTTTAGGTTTAGTATTGTGACCCCTATGGCCGAAAGTTATAAAGCGTTATACCTGAGTCCGATGATACCATCGTACAACATACCTGCCACGGTTGATTTTTTTGCGTCGCTATTTGGTTTTCAGGTAGCGCGTGATGATGGCAACTATGTTATACTATATAAAAATAACCTTACCATACATATCCTTAACGCTGGCGAAGACATTGGGCAAATGGAGTTTTACCTGGTTGTTGATGATATTGACAAGCTATGGGAAGGCATCAATACCTGGCTGGATGGTATTAAAGTAAAGGCTCCGTTTGATAGGGAATACGGTATGCGCGAATTTCACATTGAGGTACCGCATACCAACACGCTGATGTTTGTGGGGCAGGTTATAAAACAATAATCAAGCTGAATATGCCAAAGGAAGAATGTACCGATCTGTTAAAGTTTTTATCACCTTTCCCTGCCGAGGTGCAAGAAAAGGCCTTGTGGCTGCGCGATTTTGTTTGGGAGCTGTACCCGCAGGCTAATGAATTGATTTATGATAATTACAATGCCGTAGCCTTTGGCTGGTCTCCGACAGAAAAGGTAGGACAAGTTTTTTGCAACATAGCCGTTGGCCGCACAAGCCATAATGTACAATTTGGGTTTTACTGGGGCGCGTTACTTGAAGATCCCCAAAAGTTGCTCATTGGGAACGGTAATCAGTATCGGTACTTCTTAGTGAAAAACATAGCAGATTTTCCGAAGGAATATATGACCGAGCTTTTATCTGAGGCCTGGCTCAACTCATGGAAAAAAATTAAGGATCCAAAACAAATTGTAGAGGGCAAAACCATTACTAAATCAATTTCAGCTGCCAAAAGGGAAAAAGGAATTAAAAAGAAGTAGTTTATTTTTCAACCAGCGAAAGCCAATTCTGAATAACTTTTCTTAACGCGGTTTCTTTTTTCTTGACATCATCCATACTGGTGATTTTGATTAGCCTGCGGCATAAGCAATTGTGATATAAGTGCTGATAGTAGGTTATACAAAGAGATAAAAGCCAGGTAAAAGCAAAGAAGAATTGCTGTAATCTTGTTACGCAATTTTATGGTTGGTAATTAAAAAAGAGTATATATTAGATTCATATTTAAATATTAACCAGTTGCTAAAACAAACCGCTATGTTGCAATATTATAGCAGGATGCAAGTTTTAATAAAATACTTTTAACATGGCTATCAACTTACAAAAGGGACAAAAAATAGATATAGGTTTATCAAAAATGACAGTTGGTTTAGGCTGGAACCCGAACGAAGGTACAGGTTATGATTTTGACCTCGACGTATCGGCGATTATGATTGATGCAAATCGCTTTGTGCCCCAGGATGAATTTTTTGTTTTTTATAATAACGTCGATTCTCCCGACTCATCTGTTCACCATACCGGCGATGATCCATCGGGTGGTAATAGTGATGGCGGGGATGATGAATCGATCAATGTAGACCTCACTAAGGTTGACTCCAAGATTCAGGAAATACTGTTTGTGGTTACCATTCATGAGGCGCAGCCACGCCGGCAAAACTTTGGCCAGGTGCGCGACTCATACATTCGCATCATTGATGAACTTACCGGCAGCGAGGTTTGCAAATATGAACTCGGCGAAGATTTTTCTATTGAAACAGCCATTGAGTTCGGTAGGCTGTACCGCCGCAATGGACAATGGAAATTTGAAGCATCGGGCGTGGGCTATAAAGAGGACCTGGCCTTCTTTTTAAGTAAATATTTTAAAGGGCAGATTATTAAGTAAGGAGCGGCCTCACCTAAATCCTCTCCAAAGGAGAGGACTTTAAAAAAAGTTTTCTTAGAACCCTCTCCTTTGGAGAGGGCAGGGTGAGGCAATAAAAACAACACAACAATGGCAATAAATTTAGTGAAAGGTCAAACTATTGACCTGCGTAAAAATGATAAAGGCGAAAGTTTTGATTTGTCGTCGGTTACTATAGGTTTGGGTTGGGATGTGAAAAAGAGTGGTGGTGGTTTTTTAGGGAAATTATTTGGAGGCGGCGAGGAAGCCGAGTACGACCTGGATGCTATCGCTTTCCTGTTAGATAAAAATGGCCGAGTGGCCGATAGGGGGCGTACCTTTCAAAAGCCTAATGGTAATAAGGTGAGTTTATACGAGGGTGATGTGGTTTATTTCAACTCACAAAAGCATCCGTCGGGTCATATATGGCTTACCGGCGATAACCGTACCGGTGCCGGCGATGGCGACGATGAGCAGATCATCGTAAAGCTTGATTCGCTCGATCAGCGGTTTGATCGTATACTATTCATCGTAGCTATATACCAGGGACGTAAAAATAACCAGCATTTTGGTATGATCGATAATGCGTTTATCCGCGCTGTTGATAACCATGGTAAGGAGATTGCCAAGTTCAGCCTATCGGGCGATGCAACTTACAACGGCATGTGTTCCATGACCTTTGCCGAAGTTTACCGTAAAGACGGTACCTGGAAATTCCGCGCCATCGGCGAACCACACCAAACCGATAATTTTTTGGAGCTTTTAAAACAGTATTAGGTGATGGAGCGAGGAGTGAGGTGCGGAGTGCGGGAAAATGGATGAGCTTTTAAATGTCTTTCCCTCTCTTGGCACCTCACTCCTCGCTCCCAAACTAAAACTCTCGCACCACACACTTCGCACCCCGCTCCCCAAACCTCACACCCACACCACCATGTACCTCCACTACTCCTTTGATCTTTGGCTTACGCTTATAAAATCCAACCCCGAATACAAGCTGGAGCGCACCCGTATATTTCACCGCGATTTTAACCCGGCGGGTAAAAGTATTGATGAGGTAGCCAAAGCCTTTCGTACGGTTGATCTGATGTGCAATGCCGTTAATGAAGTTACTGGCAAAAACATAGATGCAGATGAGATGTTGCTCATGGTCATCAGTCTCATTAATGAAAATCAGTTCAGTTTGCATGAAATTGATACCGTTAAGTTGCAGGCTGATATGGAAACCCTCGTGTTTAACAACATGCCCGTAGTATACAGCCCTGTAACAATTGAGGTGCTTGATCATCTAAAACAAAAAGGTGGCTGCACCATGAGTTTATTGAGCAACACCGGTTTTATAAAAGGAGCAACATTAAAAAGGATACTGGTGGAATTAAAGATGGATCAATACTTTGATTTTCAGCTTTACTCTGATGAGGTAGGGATGTCAAAACCAAACCCGGCCCTGTTTAACCTGATGCTTCAGCATATTAAACAAGTAAATCCAGGAAAAGATATAACTTTAAACAACATTATTCATATAGGCGATAACCCCCGGGCCGATGTGGGTGGTGCAAATGCAGCAGGCATAAAAAGTTTGCTCATCAACTCAAACAACCAATCCATTTTTACATTAATAAGCTAATGAACACTACATGGTCATTACATCATATTAATAACGCGGAAGCGTTTGGGTTTAACCCTGATGATTACAGCCGCTTTAAATTTGGCGACGATGCCGTAGCCAAAAGCTTTGGCACGCAACTGGCCGATGGTTTTATCAGTCAATACCTGGCCGAAAATCCTATCAAAAAGCAAATTGTAGTAATATCGAGCCCGTATTCGTTTATCCCTACGGCTACCTTCGCTATGAAAAACTGGTTTGTGGCCCGGCTTAACCGCTGGCTGGCCCTGCATGGTTATCCTGTTACGCAGGAAACTAAAGTGCATCGAACCATAACTTATAAAGATGATTACGGCGAACTGGATGCCGAACAAAGGATGAACCTGATCGGTAACGATTCGTTCCATATTGATAAGGAATTTTTACAGGATAAAACACTGCTGTTTTTAGATGATGTGAAAATTACTGGCAGCCATGAACGCATGATCATGAAGATGGTGAAGGAGTACGGCCTCAGTAACGAAATTTTTATGCTTTACTTTGCCGAGCTTACCAATAAAAATATCCATCCTAATATTGAAAACTTTATCAATTACCACCAGGTGAAGTCAATTTTTGATCTGGATACTATTATCAAAAGCGGCAGCTTTTGTATTAACACCCGCATAGTTAAGTATATTTTAAATTACGATTTTGATAGTTTTTGTATTTTTATACATGAGCAAACAGATGATTTTATAAACTTGCTTTATGATGCGGCTTTGGGCAATGGTTATCATACCATTGAAGCTTATACACGTAACCTGAACTACATACAAGAAAACCTATTTTTAAACAAACATAAATTAATAAAACATGGCAATTAACTTGCAAAAAGGCCAAAGGGAAAGCATTAATGCACCTAAATTTACCATTGGCCTGGGATGGGATACCAATAGCTCTTCAACAGGCAGCGCCTTTGATCTTGACGCCTCTGTTTTTATACTGGGCGACAATAAAAAAATAATAGCCGACGAATATTTTGTGTTTTACAACAACCTGAAATCGCCTGATGGCGCGGTTGAGCATACTGGCGATAACCTTACCGGTGCCGGTGATGGCGACGACGAGCAGATCAAGGTTGATCTGTCACGTATTGACAGTAAAGTTTCAGAGATATGCATCGTGGTAACCATACACGAGGCCGAGGCCCGCAAACAAAACTTTGGCCAGGTACGTAATTCATTCATCAGGATATTTGATGCCAGCACCAATGCAGATATTTTGAAATATGAGCTGGAAGAGGATTTTTCGATAGAAACCGCAGTAGAGTTTGGCCGTATCTACAAAAAAGATAACAACTGGAAATTTGAGGCCGTAGGCGTAGGTATGAAGGGTGGCCTTCAGGATTATTTAAATAAATACCAATAAAAACTATGGCAATCAATCTTCAAAAGGGGCAGCGCATCAGCCTAGAAAAAAGTAACGGCAGCAAACTGCAAACTATTTGCGTAGGTATAAACTGGGGGGCTATTGAAAAAAAAGGACTGTTTGGTTTCGGCACCTCAAAAGAAGCTGTTGACCTTGATGCCAGCTGCGCACTGTATGATGACAGCAAACGGCTGATAGATGTGGTGTACTTCGGTCACCTTAAATCAAATGACGGCGCGGTAAGGCACAGCGGCGACGACCTCACCGGCGATATGGCTGGCAACGACGGTCTTGACAATGAAGTGATCACGGTTGATCTGGCCGGTTTAGGCAGCTCTATAAGCTATGTGGCCTTTATATTAAACAGCTTCCGCGGGCAGGATTTTGGTACTATCCCATTTGCATCAATCCGCATTTATGAAGGTACGCCAACGCGGGTCAACGAAGTGTTTGCCACTTATGATATTGCCAACAGCAAAGATTTTGCAGGGCATGTATCCATGGCGTTGGACGTGTTTTATAAAAAGAACGGCGAATGGAAGTTTAATGCCATTGGCGAACCTACACGCGACAGAAAATTAGAGGAATCGGTAAAAACGATAGCTCAAAACTATTTATAGGAATAGTGGTGAGTTTTTGAGAGATGGTTTTGAGTTTTATGAAGAAAATTCTATAATTTCTTTCAACCTAAAAACCAAGGTCAGGACAAAAACTCATCACTTACAACTCAATACTTAAAACTTAATAGATCATGGAAAGCGCACCAGGTAATAACGAACTAAATATAACACCGGTAAATTTGGATATTAATCCGGTTCCGTCTGCAAATACCCCGGCAAAATTGCTGGATAAGGAAGGCAATGTTGACTTAACCAACATTACACCAACCGAAGTGCAAAAATACGGCGAGGTAGCCAAGGCCCTTGACCCTAAGGATGTAAACTCTATACTGAACTACGGTACAGATGTGCAGGCCTCTATGGAGAAGTACAGCAATAACTTCCTCACATCGGTACGTACCTACAACTCGGGAGAAGTTGGTTTGCTGATCAATGATCTGCTTACCGAGCTTAATTATATTGATGTGGATGAGCTGAACCAAAGTGCCTTCACCTCTTTTATATCGCATATTCCTTTCATGAAAAAGCTGGTGTTTGATGCCAAAAAGCTGTTTCAGAAATATGATACGGTGATCAACAACATTGATAAGATCACCAATAAAATTAAGGCTGGCCGTGTAAACTCATTGAAGGATAACAGCTCGTTACAAACCATGTTTGACAGCAATGTGGGCTACATTCATCAGATGGAAGAGCTCATTATATCGGGCCAATTAAAATATAACGAACTGAGCGAGCAACTGACCCAGATGGATGCCAATCCCGCTGCCTACAACGATTATGAAATTGCCGACCTGCGCGATTTTGTGAATCGTTTAGACAAACGCCTGGCCGATTTAAAGGTAGTTCGTTTTATCATGCTGCAATCGCTGGCGCAGATACGCGTGGTGCAAAGCAACAATACCACCATTGCCGAAAAAGCACAATCTATCGTGTCAACCACCATCCCAGTTTGGAAAAACCAGCTCACCATAGCTGTTGCCCTCAACAGGCAAAAGGAAAATGTGGAGATGCAGAAAAAAATATCAGATACCACCAATACCATTTTACAAAAGAACGCCGAACTGCTGAAACAGAACAGTATTGACGTAGCCCGCGAAAATGAGAAAACCGTGGTATCACTAGATACGCTGAAGAAAACCACCGCGTCGCTCATTGAAACCCTTACAGAGGTAAAACGCATTCATGATGAAGGTACTGCCAACCGCAAAACCCTCAATACCGAACTGCAAAACCTGGAAGTGGAATTGAAAAAGCACGTAACCAACGCGTAAGCACCTCCTCTAACTCTACCCCAATGGGGGAGGCTTTTTTAAATTTACTGGCGTGCTATGAATTTTTAAGTCCTCTCCTTTGGGGAGGGTTTGGGTGGGGTTATTTTTTCGTAAATTTGCGTTTAATCAAAACGTAGAGGTCGCCAGTTGATGGATGAAAACCGGTTAAATATTTTAAATCAATCCAACCGAATGCTCAGTAAGCTGCAATTGCTTTCTGTTTTTTTTGGCGACGATATAATTTACAAAATATACCTGCGCAGCCAGGTTATCCACAAACTTTTTGAGGCTAACCCCGAGCTTGACGCTAATAAACTCGACCTTTTTCACCTGCAGTTTACCCAAAGCCTGATCGATCTGCTCCGGAAGATCAAAAAGAACAACGAGAGCAATATCAGCCTTGTGTTTGATGAAATTCAGATCAATAAGGAACTGATTGAAAAACTGAACGATCCGTTTTATACCGAGGCTAACTTCAATCTTGAAAAACAGCGGCAGGCACTCAAGATCAATCTGTCATTACGCAAGCTTTTCCAGGTGTTGTCTGATAACTCTACCGACAACCCACTTTCAAAAAATATCAACTCGTTTAGCTCACGCTTTGCTGCCGACTTTTTTTACACCATTACACCTGAACTGCAGCAGGAGCTTACCGCCTACAGCGACAAAGATGTTTATAAAGATGAGTACGCCACCATACAGCGCAAGCTGATGGGCGTGCTATGCAAGTACGATTTCAAGACTGAGTTTTACTGCGGCCTAAAATCTGGCAGCCAGGTTTTGGAGGTATATAAGTTTGTTGACGACGGCAGGTATTTCCTGTATTCGCCTTCGGATAGTTTGTTTGTATTTTTGGATGTAACTAAACTGGCCAACATCGATCTTACTAATAACATGTCAAAAAAGGAGAAGTTGATACATGAGCTGAAGGACAAGAATGATAGGCTGGAAGGTAATGCCGCCGCCATGAAATCATTTATGCCGCCGGAGATCAAAACCCTGCTGGCCGATAATTATAAAAAAATATCGGATATCAACTTCCTCGAAAATATCAGCAATATAGATGTGCAGGCCAATATTTTAAAAAGCATGCTCAATACCGATTTAATTTAGTTTATTTAACCTAACATAATTCGTTACCTGTTACTATGGATTTCTTACACACAATATTAGGCCCCGACATAAAAGCCGGTGTGCTTATCATTTTAAACTTGATAGTTATTGAGAGTTTGCTCTCTGTTGATAATGCCGCGGTGCTGGCCACCATGGTGCTTGATCTGCCGCCCAGTCAGCGTAAAAAAGCGCTCAGGTATGGTATCATAGGTGCTTATGTATTGCGGGGTGTATGTTTGTTTTTAGCCTCATGGCTGGTAAAAATATGGTGGTTAAAACCTATTGGTGGTTTATACCTGCTGTATTTATGCTTCAACTACTTTAAGGGCAAAATACAGGCAGCTAACGGCGGCGAAGAAGAAGAGGTTGATAAAAGCAAGAACTGGCTTTACCGCTCAACAGTGGGCGTATTCGGTGTTTTTTGGGCAACAGTTGCCTTGGTTGAGTTGATGGACCTGGCCTTCTCCATTGATAATGTGTTTGCAGCTGTTGCATTTACAGATCATGTGGTGCTGATTTACATCGGTGTATTTATAGGTATACTGGCCATGCGTTTTGTGGCCCAGGCCTTTGTAAAACTGATGGAGAAATTCACCTTTCTGGAAACTGTAGCCTTTATCGTGATCGGTGTGTTGGGTATTAAGTTGTCATCATCTTTATACATACACTTTTACCCGGAAGCTCCATTCTCCAAACTAATGGAAGGCGAAAAGGCTGATATCGTTACTTCGGTATTTACCGTAGCTATCTTCATTATACCGGTAATAACATCGCTATTATTCAACTTCCCTAAAAGGCACACCATTGAACCCGAGGTAGCCGAAGCCGCCGAGGATGTATTGGATAAACAATAGCAGTTGGCAGTTAATAGTTGGCAATTATAGGTAATGATCAAAAGGGCGTGCCAACCAATGAACTAATGAACCAATGCACAAATGAACTAAACTAATAAATGAATTTAAATAAAATCATCGCCTCTATATTTGGCATCGGATTTTTAAAAGGCGGTGGTACATATGCTGCCATAGTAACCTGCGGCTTTATCTGGCTGCTGTGGCAAAGTCCGGCTTTGCAAAATCCATGGTATTTATTTGCCATAACGGTTGCCATAACGCTGCTGGGCGTTTATGTAAGCAACAAGGTTGAACCCGATTGGGGCGAAGACAGCTCGCGTGTAGTGATTGATGAGGTAGCAGGTATGCTCATCTCTGTATTGTTTATACCGCCTAATCTTTATTTTTTATTAGCTGGATTGGTGCTGTTTCGCTTTTTTGATATTTTAAAACCTCTCGGCATCCGCAAAATGGAAGACATGGGCGGCGGTGCCGGCGTAATGATGGACGATGTGCTGGCCGGTGTTTACTCCAACATTTTACTGTGGGTAGGGTATGTGGTGTTGCATGTTTTTATCCACCCATAAAACGTCATCCTGAACTTGTTTCAGGATCTCTCAAGCTAAGTTACACGGGTGAATAGCTCTACCGATGGGTTGCCGAAACAAGTTCGGCATGACGTGTTTTTTATTTGAGAAATGCCGGAACAAGACCTTCCTTCTATCATAGCTTCTTAATCTCAATATTCCGGAACCATACATCGGCGCCATGATCCTGCAGGGCTATGCGGCCGGTTTTAAAGGTGCCAAAGGCGGGCCACTCCTTGAACTTACTACCGGCAATCAGCTTTTTCCAGTTATCATCCCAGAGCGTGGTTGAAAGCACATGCTCTTTGTTCATATAGATATCCAGCTTGCCTTTGTTGGCAACAATCTCTACCTGGTTCCATTCACCGGCAGGCTTCACCACATCTTTTGATATCGATAGCAGATCATACAGGTCACCGGCACGGTGCCTGATCAGTTTGCCATCCTCGTTCTCCTTATTATCGGCAACCTGGCATTCGGGGCCGGTGTACCAGGCATACTGGTATTTGGCAGGGTCTTCATGTACATAAAACATGATGCCGCTGTTGCCGGTCCTCGATATTTTCCATTCGGTTTTAAAATCAAAATTTTCATACTCCTGATCGCTCACAATATCGCCACCGTTTTTAGTTTGCCAGTCGCCTTTTTGCGAGGCATCCAGGTGCAAAACTCCGTCTTCGGCTTTCCACGCGCTACCGATAGTGTCTTTGCCGTAAGTGTGCCAGCCTTTGGTGGTTTTTTCATCAAATAAGGATACAAAGCTTGTACTATCTGTAGCGGCCTTGGGTGTATTGTCGTTACCCGGAGTTGATGTGCTTTTAGAGGCCGGCGACTGGCAACTGCTCAGATATGCGGCAACCGCCAATATGGAAAATACCTGTTTCATGATTTAAGATTATAGATTTCCTTTTTTTATTTCACTAACCGCATGCGTTGCCGCCCGGGCCGTTAATGCCATATACAATATCGACGGACTTTGATTGCCGGTGCTGGTCATGCAGGCGCCATCGGTAACAAATACGTTTTGGCAATGGTGCAGCTGGTTCCATTTATTGAGCAGCGATGTTGCAGGATCTTTACCCATGCGTACGCCACCCATTTCATGAATATCAAGCCCGGGAGCTTGTTTGTTATTACTGGTTTCGATGTTTTTGCAGCCTGCCTTTTGCAGCATTTCGGTACTTTGGGTTAAAAAATCCTGCACCATGCGTTCATCGTTATCGTCATATTCAACAGAGGTAATGAGCAGTGGAATACCCCATTGGTCTTTTTCTGTTTTGCTCAGGCGAACGTGGTTGGTGGCTTTGGGTATAGTTTCACCCTGCAGATACATGTATACCTGCCAGCCACCTGGTTCGGTAAGGGCATCTTTATAATCTTCGCCTATTTGTTGTTCTTTAGGCTGGGCCTGTGACCGGTAAGCACCCATGAAAGTGGTAAAGCCGCCCTTATAATCAGTTTCCTGCTTTTTAAGATTGCGGTAATTAACCAGGATCAGATCAGTTGGGTTTCGGCCGAAATAATACCTGTCCAGAAACCCATCCATATCTGCCCGTACCCAGCCCCGGTAATTATGAAAGGCTACGTACTTGCCCAGCAGGCCATTATCGTTACCCAAGCCGTTAGGGAAGCGTGCCGAAGTGGAATTAAGCAGGATAAGATTAGTATTAAGCGCCGAAGCATTCATGAAAATAACCTTGGCCTTATATTCGATCACCTCTTTGGTGTTGGCATCAATTACCTTAACTCCGCTGGCCTTGCCCAGCTTTTCGTCATAAATAACAGAATGTACTACTGAGAATGGTCTTATAGTAAGGTTACCCGTACGTTTGGCCCAGGGCAGCGTTGAACTTACCGAACTAAAGTAACCACCAAACGGGCAACCACGCATACACAGGTTGCGGGCCTGGCATTTGCCTCGCCCCTGATCAAGATGAATTTGATTGGGCTTGGTGATATGTGCCCAGCGGGCATGTACCAGGCGCCTGTCGGGGTAGTTTTCGTTTAGTTTTTGGCGGATGAAGTCCTGCACGGCATTCATTTCAAATGGAGGCAGAAATTCGCCATCGGGCATAGCCTCAATGCCGTCTTTACTACCGCACACGCCAATAAATTTCTCCACGTGCGAGTACCAGGGCGCTACATCATTATAACCTATAGGCCATGCAATGCCATAGCCAAAACGCTCGGGGTTGATAAACTCATGCTCGCTCCAACGCTGACAGGCCCTGCCCCAGGTTAATGATTTGCCGCCAACCTGGTAACCCCGTATCCAGTCGAACGGTTTTTCCTGTATGTATGGGTGATCCTTATCCTTAATAAAAAAGTGTGCGTCATCTTCTCCATAACCTGCTGCTTTAGTAATAAGCGGGTTCTCCTGTAAAAACTCCCGGGTCATTTGACCACGGTGCTTAAACTGCCAGGGATCCATCGTAGCGGTGGGATAGTCTTTAATATGTTCCACATTACGGCCGCGCTCCAGCACCAGGGTTTTTAGGCCCTGTTCGCAAAGTTCCTTTGCGGCCCACCCTCCGCTGATGCCTGAGCCAATCACGATGGCATCATAGCTTAAGTTTTCTGCTTTATCCGGAGTTGCTGACATAATGTTTTATGGTTATATATTAAAACTATTCTATTTTGATTTTATATAGATTTTATCGATGGCAGGCCATAATCACTGATTAACTTTGATGGGTAAGCAGTTTTTGTGCCGCGTCATGGTCTAAAAATACCTGTGCATTCTGCAGCGTTTGCAGGATAGATGCCGGTACATCAATAGTAACCGGACCGTTCAGCGCCTTAGCCATAATATCAGCCTTTTTGGTTCCGCTGGCAATTAATACCGGAGTTTTTGATTCGGCCAAATGGCGCAGGCCAAGGGTAATACCTTCGGTTACTATGGTTTCCTGTTTAAAATATTTTTGCGCTACGGTTGCGGTAATCGGTTCCAGTGGCGAATGGTGGGCATAGGTTTTAAAATCGGTTCCCGGTTCATTTAAACCGATATGACCGTTTAAGCCGATACCTACTACCATGATATCCAAACCGCCAAGCTGGCTGATGTGGTTATTCATCTTATTACATTCGGCATCCAGGTTATCTGCAGCGGCATTGAAAAAATGAATTTGCGATGCCGGGATATTCAGCGGTTCAAAAAAATGTTTGTTCAGGAAGTAGGTACAGCTGTTCTCGTCGGTTTTATCCATGCCTACCCATTCGTCTAAGCCCACAAAATTGGTTTGGCTAAAGTCGATGCTGCCTTCCTGCGCAAATTTTACCAGCTGCTTAAACATCCCGGTAGGCGATTCACCCGAGGGAAAGCAAATTAAAGAATCGGGCTTGCGCTGTACCTGCTGCAATACAAGGTATGCTGCGGCCCATGATATTTCTTCGTAATTTTTATAAAGTTGTAGTTCCATTTTGTGTTTATTGAGGATCAAGCCACAGGTCAATAGGCTTGGCCACTTTGGGGGTGAACGGTAAGTTTATTTTTTTTCCAGCTCCTGCCGAGGCATAGGCTGCGTAAATAATTTCGAGCACTGCCCGGCCGTCTTCGCCGGTTACCAGTGGAGTTTTGTCGTTGCGTACACAATCAATAAAGTGTTTCAGTTCGTGCGGGTAACCCTGGTTAAAGGCTTCCTCAAAAATGGTGAAACTCCAGCCCTTACTGGTGTCGGCTTTTTCCATAGCATAGCCATAGCCTTCGCGGCTGTAGGTAACGGCAGAGTTACCCATAAACAGGTCGGCATAAATAACACCGCCGGTGCCGTATATCTCACAACGGTCGTCCATGCCGCCATGCTTGGCCCAGCTGTTTTCGGCTACGGCGGTAACCCCGTTCTCAAACTCCACAATGATCACCGAGTTATCCTCGCCTTTGGTGCGGCCTTTATGAAATACTGTGCTCATGGTAGCGTATACATTGGCAACTTTGGCGTGGTCAAGCATCCACCTGAACCAGCCGAGGGCATGACAACCCATATCCATAATAACACCGCCACCGGCAAGGTTAATATCATAAAACCAATCGCTGTGCGGGCCCGAATGTTTTTCGCCCTGTTTCAGCATAAACACTTCGCCCACGGCGCCGTCTTTAACCAGTTGCCTGGCCCGCTCATATTTCGGGGCGAAGCACAGTTCTTCGGCATACATCAGCTTTACATTGTTTTCCTTGCAAACGGCTATCATCTCATCGGCCTCTTCTAAAGTTACAGCAAGGGGCTTTTCAATAATGATGTGTTTACCCGCTTTGGCTGCTTTAATGGTAGCCTGGGCATGAAGGTAATTAGGCAGACAAATATCCACCACCTCACAACCCGATTCGGCAATGAGCTTATCTATGTCATCATACCATTGTGCTATCTGGTATTTTTCGGCAAAGGCTTTTGCTTTTTCAGGATTGCGGGCGTATACGGCCACTACTTCGGCTTCGGGGATAAAACGATGGTACGATTCCAGGTGAATGTCTGTAATAAAACCCGCTCCAAGTATGGCAACTTTGGTTCTGTTCATACAAATAATTAGCTATTAAAGGCAGCGTAACAGCCGCCGGTTTTCAGGGTAAATGGTTTAAAAAGGCATCCTGAAATGCAATTCAGGATTAACGAATTTAATATTAAATAAAAGGAATTGAAAAATAAATCGAGTAGAATTATGTCATTGCGAGCGTAGCGTGGCAATCGCAAACTTTACAGAGCGTGTGCGAAGTTCGCGATTGCTTCGTCGTTCCTCCTCGCAATGACAATTTTTATCAAAGATTTACTATTTGCATTTTAAAAAGATAATAATTACTATTGTGTATTGTTGACACAATAGTAATTGATTGCTGTTAATAAGCCATTTATAAACCAATAACATAACCTCTTTTAAAAATAAAACGTAAACGCCGGGTATACCAATGCCTGCATAAACCAAGCAATTTAAACTTATGGCCAATCAATTAAAATTTTTAGCGCTGCTATCCCTGTTGCCTGCAACCGCGGCAATGGCACAAACTAAGTGGACCGAAAAAAAATCGGGCGATGTTGTTTTTGTGACCAATACCGGCGGGCAAAACCTGGGTTACTCTGCAACATCGGGAGTTAAAATATTAACGGTTGATGGCCTGGCTTTTAAAGATCTGAATAAAAACGGCAAGCTGGATAAATATGAAGACTGGCGCTTACCTGTTGATGTAAGGGCGAAAGACCTTGCCTCAAAAATGAGTGTGGAGCAAATTGCTGGGCTAATGTTATACAGCAAGCATCAGCCTATACCTGCCGCCCCGGCGGGCCCTTTTAAAGGAACCTACAACGGTAAAGTATTTGCAGAGAGTGGTGCCAAACCTTATGATCTTTCTGATCAGCAAAAACAGTTTTTGGCTAAGGATAATGTGCGGCACGTACTCATCACATCGGTACAAAGCCCTGAGATTGCTGCCCAGTGGAATAATAACGCGCAGGCTTTTGTAGAGGGCCAGGGTTTGGGTATTCCGAATAATAACAGCTCTGACCCAAGGCATGGCACTGTGGCCAATGCTGAATATAATGCCGGTTCAGGCGGTGCCATTTCCATGTGGCCGGGTTCGCTGGGTTTCGCGGCTACTTTTGATCCTGAGGTGGTTGAGGGTTTTGGCCATATTGCAGCTTTAGAATATCGTGCACTCGGTATCTCTACCGCACTATCGCCGCAAATTGATATGGCTTCGGAGCCGCGCTGGGCACGTGTAAGCGGAACTTTTGGCGAAAATCCTGAACTGGCCGCCGATATGGCCCGGGGATATATTGATGGTTTCCAGACCTCTGAAGGCGACAAGGAAATTAACGCGGGCTGGGGTTATGGCAGCGTGAACGCCATGGTAAAACACTGGCCGGGTGGTGGCGCGGGCGAAGGCGGCCGCGATGCGCATTACGGTTATGGCAAATACGCGGTTTATCCCGGCAATAACTTTAAACAGCATTTAATTCCGTTTACCGAGGGGGCCTTTAAACTAAGCGGCAAAACCGGCATGGCCGCATCAATAATGCCTTACTATACCATATCCTTTAATCAGGATACTAAGAATAAAGAGAACGTTGCCAATAACTATAACTCCTACATTATTAATGATCTGCTGCGCAAGAAGTATAAGTTTGATGGTGTTGTTTGCACCGACTGGCTGGTAACCGGCGATGAAACAGCTGTTGATCAGTTTTTAACGGGCAAATCATGGGGAGTAGAGGGTTTGTCTATCGCTCAGCGCCACTATAAAATTTTAATGGCTGGTGTTGATCAGTTTGGCGGTAACAATGAGGTGGCTCCAGTAATTGAAGCTTACCAGATTGGTGTTAAGGAGCATGGCGAATCATTTATGCGGGCGAGATTTGAGCTGTCGGCGGTGAGGTTGCTGCGTAATATTTTCAGAACCGGTTTGTTTGAAAATCCTTACCTGGATACGGAGGCATCAAAGGCTATTGTGGGTAATCCGGAGTTTATGAACGCCGGTTACCAGGCACAGCTAAAATCAATAGTGATGTTGAAAAACAAAAATAATACCCTGCCGCTTACCAAAAACAAAACGGTGTATGTGCCTAAGCAATTTACTCCGGCAGGCCGCAATTTCCTGGGGATGGAGACACCGGAAAAACTGGATTACCCGGTTAACATAGAAACCGTAAAGAAATATTTTAAAGTGACCGACAATCCTGATGAGGCCGATTATGCCCTGGTTTTCATTAACAGCCCAAACAGTGGCGGCGGTTATAACAGCCAGGATGCCAAAAACGGCGGCACCGGATATGTACCCATCAGCTTACAATACGGCCCTTATACCGCTACTGATGCAAGAGCAACCAGTATAGCGGGAGGCGACCCGCTTGAAAAATTTACCAATCGCAGCTACAAGGGTAAATCGGCAACGGCCATTAACACAACCGATTTGGGTATGGTGAACGATACTTATGCCAAAATGAAAGGTAAGCCGGTAATTGTTTCGGTTAATATGGCCAACCCGATGGTGTTTTCGGAGTTTGAAAAAAACGCCGATGCCATAGTAGTTGATTTTGGTGTACTTGGTCAGGCCACTTTAGATATCCTGACCGGAAGCAGCGAGCCATCGGCCCTGTTACCACTGCAAATGCCTGCTGATATGAAAACCGTGGAAGAGCAATTTGAAGATGTACCCCTTGATATGAAATGTTACGTTGACGACCAGGGCCACACTTACGATTTCGGCTACGGCCTTAACTGGAAAGGTGTTATCAGCGACGCACGTACCGCTAAGTATAAAAAAGGAAGTGTGAAGCCTTGACAGGATTTTGTCTGAACCAGGATTAAACAGATTACGGGATTACCATGATTTTTACTTCAGTTTAGTAGAAATTGGGGTGATCCACTAATCCCATAAATCGTGGTTCAGACAAATAGCTATACATTATCCCCGCCTGCTTTTTTATTTACTTCCTTAGTCATTTTTAGTGTCAGGAAAAGGAGCAGGGCTGCTGCAACTATGATGGCAATCCAAATAAATACCGTATAGTCGCGACCTGCTTTTACTTTTTGGGTAGCATATTCGGTATTTTTACTAACCGCTCCATGACTAATTTGAACAAGGTTATTGTGGATACTGTCGGCAAAAAATTGAAGGTCATATTCCGGAGCTTGTACCGTTTGGTCGCCAACCAGCAGGCGATAGCTTTGCTTGCCATCAAGGTAACTGATTACTGATTCATCACTTTGGTAAGCTTCAACACTTTTAATGTTCAGCGGTAAATTATCACCGTTATTTATCAGGAGTAATAACTGGCTGGTTTTAGCAGCAATGAGCAGGTCGGTAGCTTTGGCCGAGTTTAATTCGGCATCGGTAAGCAATTGTTTCTCTTTGCCTATGATCTGGTAAACCGATACTTCCCGTTTAAAATATTTTGGCGCGGTAATATTGATGTGCAGCTTGTTTATTTGGTAGTTATCATTCAGCTTTAGGGTAAGGTAAGTGGTTTTATTGCTGTCGGTACGGCTCAGTTCAACAGGCTTAACAGGCACGTAGCTAAGCTTGGCGGCATATTCGGTATAAATACCTGCCTGCAAAAACTTAATAGGCGTTTTGTTTTTATCGTTTACCTGTAGTTTCAGGTAACGATAATTGCTGGCGGGAAATGATAACGATTGCATGTAAGTGCCCTCGCTGTTTTGTACAGCCTCCTGCAAGGGGATATCTTCCTGTATGGCAAACCATTGTTTAAGATCGTCGCTGCCTGATAAACTTACCTTGCGTTGTACGGCGGTGTTCTGAAGCCTGATCCACAGGCGATCGAGGGCGAGACCTGTTTTATTTTCCACGGTAAAGGTGGTGCCGGTATCTGTAG
This sequence comes from Mucilaginibacter aquaedulcis, assembly GCF_030409325.1. Classification (GTDB taxonomy): domain Bacteria; phylum Bacteroidota; class Bacteroidia; order Sphingobacteriales; family Sphingobacteriaceae; genus Mucilaginibacter; species Mucilaginibacter aquaedulcis. The sequence continues at coordinate 92,875 of NZ_JAUFPR010000004.1, read as the reverse complement.
CTAACCGGGCATCAACAGGAGTAAAGACCACAAAGCTTTTCTGGTCTTTCTGCGGCAGACTTCCTGCGGTTATATAAGGTATAAAGTTGCCTTTAGCGTCGATGATCCTGATATCGGCCAGATCAGGCCTAGCCTTGGCTACCAGCGCAGGTTGCAGGCTGATGCGATAAAAGCCCGTACTATCAACTTTGGGTAGGGTAGCCTGGTACTTAAAATTTCGCTGTGCCGATGCCGATAACATTAACCCGCAAAACAGCGCGGTGAGGCCTGTTAATTTATTCACTCTTTGCTTTAGCTTCATCATCAACAATAATTTTTTTAACCTTTTGGTACATGAACGATATAATGAGCAGTATTACACCCAGGCAAAAGAACGCGGCTATTTTACCGGCCACCGGGATGTTATTGATATCGAACAAAAATAATTTTAATAGCGTAATGGAAAACAAAGTTAACGATGCAATACGCATCACCTTTAACTTATGCTTCATGCCCAGCCACATCAGCGCGAAGGACAATAGCCCCCACAATATGGGCAGCCCTGTTTTAATATAAACGGTCTCAACACGGTCAACAGAGTAGGTTTTACTGTAAAACAACAGGTTGCTGAGCAGGCTTAGTTCTAAACTTAAAAATAAGATCACGGCAAAGCTGATGAGCCAGGTGAACATGACCTTCATGCCCGCATCCAGGTTTCTCTGGCACAGGCGAATGATGCGGTAAAATAACAAGCCAATGAAAACAGCCCCTATCCAATGAGCGGCAAAATGACTGGTTGATGGTTTTTGCTGTTCGAGCATCAGGCGCTGCAGGCTGAAAAACTCAGGGGTTAAAGCAAGATACACGGTGATGCAAACCATTAATATGCCCAGCCTTATTTTTTCGTTGAAAAGTAGTGCAGTTACCTTTAACGATGCCAGGTAATATACATAAATGAATACCGGAGTATAAAGCATCATGTAGAGTACATTTAAATCGGTACCCGGGTAATGATTCAGGAACTGGTGGTTGATCTCCAGCAGGCCGGTCAAAAATAACAGGGCAAGGGCTACAATGCTGAAAATGTTTTTATTTACCGGAATGCCGCGGAGGCGTGATGGCTCGTCGCGGCCTACCAATATGGAAAGCAGGTAGGAGCTTATAGATGCCACCAATGTAGTGATGAAGCCTTTGTTGGCGATAACCGTAAGGCTTGAGGCGTGGAAGGCATATATCTGGTACCAATCTATCAGCATGCTAAACAGCATGGCTGCCCATAATAGCAATGATGTGATTTTCATGAGCTGGATAGATGACCTTTGGTATAACCAATACAGGAGCACCGCCTCCGAAGCCCAGAAAATGGTAATGCTATGGCCATGCAACTGTATAGGGGCCGCCAGTGAAATAAAGGTGAGCGTAATACCAATAAGCAGATAAAGGATATTGGTATCAACCTTACGGTTGCGGAATAATATGTAGGATAACACCAAATTCACCACGCCCAGACTTATACAGAATAGGCCTCTGAACTGCTCTTCCTTCATTACGGTGAGCAGGTACAGGCCCGCTGCAAAATAAAGCGCAGTGTTGCTGAGCAGAATGGTAAAATCTGAGGCAATGAATTTTTTATTTTCCTTAACGTTATGGGCCACGTTGATGATAAAATACAGCACATAAAAAATGCTGGCATATACAAAGCCTATATGGTAGGTTGCTGGGGTAAGTGTATACAGCACCGACGCAAAAACTATAACCGTAAATGCAAAGCTGATTATATTGAGTATTCGCCAGGCTTTGAAATAAGCAATGATGAGCAGGCCAATGTTAAGGATGAGCAGATATATAAACAAGGCATCGTAATTGGCGTGGCCACTACTCACCATGAACGGACTGGCAAAACCACCCACCAGGGCAATTACTGCTAACTCCTGCTTATCATACAACAATGAAAGAACTACCGCAAAAATGGTGATACCGATAAGAATGATAAAGGCTACAGTTTGACTGAACAGGTGAAACTGGTGAAAAGCAAGCGTAATAGTAAAATAGAATACCGCCAAACCGCCGCCTGCCATTACCGAGCTGAAAGCCTTGTAACTGTTGCGCAGGTAATGAGCTATGCCAATTAAAATAGCGCCGCAAGCTATGCCTATCCCTACACGGCCAACCGGGCCTACCCAGTTATTATCAATGGCGTATTTAACAAAAAAGCCAATGGCCAGCACCAGGATAGCGATACCGATTTTGTTGATCAGGTTTTCGCCAATGAATTTTTCCAGATCGGGGTGGCGCTCAAAAAAGGATGGTTTGGGTTCTTTTGGTTTCGGCGTTGTAAAATCGGCAGAGGTTTTAATGGGCCTGCGTATAGCCGAAAGGCTATCGGCAATTACCTCAGGCTGGCGCTCAATATTTTCAGGTTTAATAAACTCGGGCTGAGGTTTTGGCTCAGAGGCCGGTTTCGGAGACTCCGGAACAATTACCGGCGGTGTTTCGCTGATAACAGGTTTAGGCTCAAAAGCTGGTTTCGCTGCCGGTTCGCCCGTTGCTGTTTTGGCTTGCTGCTGTTCGGCCAGCTGCTTTAGTTGTAAAATTTTATTATTAAGATCTGTCAGTTTACGGTTAGTATCTGTTTTGTGGCTTACTATCAAATAAACAATGAGCAGGAGTATCAGTATGGTTAAAATTTCCATGAATTATAGGTTTAGCAAAAGCTAATATAGCCGATTTATAAAATAATACGTTATCATGTTGTTTTAAGCGACATGTGTTGAGTTCTTTTTCGTCCGTCGGTTGTTTGTTAAATAACGTTAAACTAAATTTATATAAGGCTTATATACAGTAATTTGCCGTAACTAAACTGCATGTTAAAATGAAAATAACCTTTCACCAGCTGTTCTTTGCCGCTTTTATATTTTGCTGCTGCGCCTGTAAACAACCCGAAGCCAACAAAAAACAGTCACCCGATCCGGTAATTAAAAACCAGGGTGTTAAAATTGCCTACACCGATACCCACACCGGCGATACCACATTGCTTTTTGTACACGGCTGGTGCATCAACAAAGGTTACTGGCTTAATCAGGTAAGCTTTTTTAAAAACAGGTACAGAGTAGTTACGATGGATCTGCCGGGTTTTGGCGAATCAGGAAAAAACAGGGAAACCTGGAACACCGCTGCTTTTGGTAAAGATGTTACCGAGGTGATCAAACAGCTTGGGCTAAAAAATGTGATCTTAATAGGCCATTCCATGGCGGGCGATATTATCGTGCAGGCAGCCAATAACGTACCTAAAGAAGTAATTGGATTGGTAGGGGTAGATAATTTTAAAAGTGTTGGTGTTGGCGGTACGCCGAGCAGGCAGGATAGTATTGCTTATCAAAAAGCCATTGATTCGTTAAAGCATGATTTTAAGCGGATAGCTTTTGAGTATTTCAACCATGATCTTTTTTCAAAAACCACCAGCGCCGCTATCAAGGCGCGTATCCTGAATGATGTTGCCCATTCCGATTCAACAATAGCTGCGGCCTGTATGGAACAGGATAACTTTAGCGAATCTGCCGAACTATTAAAAGCTAAAAAGAAACTGAACCTTATTAACAGCGATGTTACGCCAACCAACACCACGGGAATGAAAGCCAAAGGCATCCCTTTCCAGATCTGGTATATTCATGGGTCGGGGCATTTTCCTATGGTGGAGCATCCCAGTGAATTTAATAATTCATTATTCCAGGCTATCCAAAAATTGAATACCTAAGTATAGTATCATTATTACTTTGATTGATAAAAAGCTATGGAAAGAACAAAGATAGGACAAGCAGTACCTCAGCTCCCTGTTGAGGATGTTGAAAAGGCCCAACTTTATTATAAGGAGGTTTTAGGGTTTGACATATTATGGATAGAACCCGATAAATATATAGGTGCAGTAGGGCGCGAAAACATCACTATATTTTTTGCCCAAACCAGCAAATCTATCGAGCCAAATATTCATTGGATCTTTGCAGAAGACGTTGACTTGACCTACGCCGAACTTAAAGGCAGGGGCGCAGATATCATTGAAGATATTGAAAACAAGCCCTGGAATATCAGGCAGTTCACCATAAGAGATTTGAACGGACATGTATTTTACATTCATCATGGCTGATAAAAATTCAGGTGTCCAAGGTTTATTTTGATAGGAGGGGATGGTTTTACTAAATCAATTAAATAACTTAGCTTCAATTGTAATTTACAGCATAAACCGCTGCTGGTAAACCCTAAATACAAACCTTATAATGAAGCTATTTTTTAAGTGTGCCTTATTAATAATCGGGCTGTTGTTGGTAAAACCAGGCTACGCTCAAACGCTTTCCCCTGCATTATTGAAGGGCCCCTGGAAAGCCAACTGGATTACTGTCCAGGGCGAGTCGGCTAAAGATTATGGTATCTACCATTTTCGTAAAAACATCAGGCTTGATGCTAAACCTGCATCCTTCATTGTGCATGTATCAGCCGATAACCGCTATAAATTATACGTAAACGAAACTTTGGTTTCACTTGGCCCGGCACGGGGCGATACCTACTATTGGAACTTTGAAACTGTTGACCTCGCCCCATACCTTAAAGCAGGCGATAACACCATAGCCGCCCTGGTTTGGAATGAAGGCGATTATCGTCCAGAGGCGCAGATCTCTATTCGTACCGGCTTTATCATGCAGGGTAATACCGATGCTGAAGCCATTGTTAATACTGATAAAAGTTGGAAATGTATTCGCGATAAAGCCTATCAGCCCATCACCGGTGTAGGTTATGGTACCTATTACGTAGCCGGCCCTGGCGAACGGGTAGATATGAACCTGATCATTAAAAACTGGACAAAGCCAGGGTTTGACGACAGCGCATGGAAAAATGCCATCAAAATTGATGCGGGCAACCCCAAGGGAACGGTAAACGCTTTCGGCTGGATGCTGGTGCCTTCATCCTTACCGCAAATGGAACTCACCTATCAGCGTATAGCTACATTGCGCAAAGCCGAAGGTGTTAATGTGCCAAAATCATTCCCGGCGGTAAAAACGGCGCTCACTATCCCGGCAAATACTTCGGCTACACTGCTGCTCGATCAAACTTTTTTAACCAACGCCTTTTTAACGCTGAATTTTAGCAAGGGGAAAAACGCAGCCATAAAGCTAAGCTATGCCGAAGCCCTGTTCAGCAGTTTAAAAGGGCGGGAGGGTACGGTTAAAGGTAACCGTAACGAGGTTGAGGGCAAGCTATTTGCGGGCCGCAGGGATAGCATTATTGCTGATGGTTCGGCGGGGCAAACATTTACTACCCTGGCCTGGCGCACTTTTCGTTATATTCAATTGAAAATAAAAACAGGTGCCGAGTCCTTGGTTATCAACGATATCTATGGCACATTTACGGGTTATCCCTTTAAGCAGAATGCCAGCCTGGAAACTGGCAACCCCGAAATGCAAAAGATACTGGATATTGGCTGGCGCACCGCCCGCCTTTGTGCCGGTGAAACCTATACCGATTGCCCGTATTATGAACAACTGCAATACGTGGGCGACTCCCGCATACAGGCCCTCATATCATATTATAACAGCGGCGACGACCGCCTGGCGCGCAACGCCCTGAACCAGATGGATCACTCGCGCATTGCCGAGGGTTTAACCTTAAGCCGCCACCCTTCATTTTCACCGCAGGTTATCTCCACCTTTTCGTTATGGTATATTGGCATGCTGCATGATTACTGGATGTACCGACCCGATAGTGCCTTTGTTCAGGATAAACTGGCAGGGGTGAGGGATGTGCTGGACTTCTTCGCCAAATATCAGCAAGCCGATGGTTCATTGAAAGATACCCCTTACTGGACATTTGTTGACTGGGTGAACAACAAAGGCTGGGATTTTGGCCAGGCTCCAAAAAGTGCCAACGGAAACTCGGCGGTGTTGGATCTGCAGCTGATGTGGGCCTATGATCAGGCTGCTGAAATGGAGGCTCGCATGGGTTTACCTGCCTTTGCACAGCTATATCATGAAAAAGCCACGCAGCTAAAAGCTACCATTCAAAAAAGATACTGGGATGCAGGCCGTAGCTTGTACGCCGATACCGAAGATAAAGAACTTTTTTCGCAGCATACCAACACACTGGCCGTGTTAACCGGTATGGTTACAGGTGCCGATGCAACGGCGTTAAGTAAAAAACTGTTAACTGATACCACGCTTACCCAATGTACCATCTACTTTAAATATTATCTGCACCAGGCCTTAATAAAAGGTGGCTTTGGCGATAACTATACCCAATGGCTTGACATTTGGCGAAAAAATATAGCCATGGGCTTAACCACTTGGGCCGAGATCTCCGACCTGGAACACAACCGCTCTGACTGCCACGCATGGGGAGCAAGCCCCAACATTGAGTTTTACCGTACCATTTTAGGTGTGGATAGTTATGCGCCCGGCTTTGGCAAGGTAAAGATAGAACCCCACTTGGGCGATATGAAAAGCCTAAGCGGCGAAGTGCCGCATCCAAACGGAAAATTATCGGTTAAATACAAACTCGAAAGCAATAAATGGGCAATTGAAATACTGCTGCCCCAAAATACATCGGGAATTTTGGTGTGGAAAGGAAAAAGTTATCCAATTACAGCCGGCGAAAACAAGTTGAGCATTTGAAAGTTTATAAAAGGCAAGCAAAAAACAAGTTAGGTTAACAGGTTATCAACAGAAATCACATTTAACACTGTTTTTGCCATGGTTGAGTAAAATACTTGAAATTTCTGTTTGAAAAGAAAAAAGCAACACTAACTTTACTTTTGTAATGCCTGATGCTTATTGTATAAAATACACTGGTTTTTATTTACAATTTAACAGACAGATATTATTAAAAGTGTGATATTTACGTGCCGGAAGTTTTTTTAATCAAGTCAAACCTAAAGTCCGGCTAACCCAATACTAATGAAGAGCACTCCATCACAGGTAAAAATTCTATCCATCGATATCGGTGGTTCGCATATTAAAGCCACCATACTGAATAAAAAGGGTGAGCTTAAAATGGATTATGATAAAGTAGTAACACCGGCTCCGGCCAGCCCCGAAAATGTAATAAAGTCAATAAAAAGCCTTGTAAAGGATTTTCCTGCTTATGATAAGGTTTCGGTAGGTTTTCCGGGTTATGTGAAAAACGGAGTGATCAAAACCGCCCCCAACCTGGATACCAAACTTTGGGCCGGGGTAGATTTCAGCAAAAAACTGGGCGAAGCATTAGGCAAACCCACCCAGGTAGTTAACGATGCCGATATGCAGGGCCTTGGCGTTGTAAGCGGTAAGGGTCTTGAAATGGTGGTTACACTGGGTACCGGTTTTGGTACCGCCCTGTTATTGGATGGCCATTTGCTGCCCCACCTGGAGCTGGCTCACCATCCTATTAAAGATGGTTCTACAACCTATGATAAGTACATAGGCGAAAAGGCGCTTGAAAAAGAGGGCCGCGAAAAGTGGAATAAACGCATGCAAAAGGTTTTTAAAGTTTTAAAAACTGTATTTAATTATGATACTTTATATATTGGCGGCGGCAATTCAGACAAGCTTACCTTTAAGCTTGATAAAAACATGAAAATTGTTACCAATGCCGATGGCATAAAAGGTGGTTCAAGATTATGGACCACTGATGATGAAAATACCACAAAAAGAGCACTATCAACACCTACTAAATAAATCATACAATACCCAAACAACAATGGAAAATACTAAAGACATTGAAAAATTAGCAATCGATACCGTAAGGGTACTATCGGCAGATGCTGTTCAAAAGGCAAATTCAGGTCACCCGGGCACCGCGATGGCGCTTGCACCTATGGGCCATGTATTATGGTCAAAGTTTTTAAACTACAACCCTAAAAACCCTGATTGGGCAAACCGCGACAGGTTTATTCTTTCGGCTGGTCATGCTTGTATACTGCAATACAGCTTTTTGTATTTAACGGGTTATGATTTAAGTTTAGATGATATCAAGCAATTCCGTCAGTTACACAGCAAAACCGCTGGTCACCCTGAATACGGTTTGGCTCCGGGTGTTGATGTTACTACTGGTCCGTTGGGTCAGGGTTTTGCTAACGGTGTAGGTTTTGCCATTGCGCAAAAACACCTGGCAGCACGCTACAATAAGCCAGGTTTTGACCTGTTCAACTACAATATATATGCAATAACCAGCGATGGCGATATGATGGAAGGTGTTACATCAGAAGCCGCTTCACTTGCTGGTCATTTACAGTTGGGTAACCTGATCTATTTATATGATGATAACCATATCTCTATTGAAGGCAGTACCGATATTGCCTTTAACGAAGATGTAAGTGCCCGTTTCCGTGCATACGGCTGGCAGGTACAGGAAGTTGCTGATGTGAATGATACCCATGCACTGGAACTTGCCCTAATCAATGCAAAATCTGAAACTCAGAAACCATCACTGATCCGCGTTCGTTCACTGATCGCTTATGGTAGCCCTAACAAATCGGGTACTGCAGGTTCACACGGTTCGCCGCTGGGTGCTGATGAAATTAAACTGGTTAAAAAATTCTTCGGCTTTGACCCTGAAAAATCATTTGACGTATCTCCTGAAGTAATTGATTACTACCACGGAATAGGTGCCAAAGGTGAAGGCAAAGAAGAAAAATGGAACAAATTATTTGCCGATTATAAAGCAAAATATCCTGAATTAGCTGCTGAGTACGAAACTGCATTCAAAGGCGAATTACCTGCAGGATGGGCAGATAAGTTACCTGTATTTAAAGGTTCGGACCCTAAAATGGCAACCCGCCAGGCATCTGGTAAAGTGCTGAACGCTATTGCTGCAAGCCTGCCAAACCTTATTGGTGGTGCGGCCGATCTTTCTCCATCAACAGAAACCAACCTGAAAGAGTACGATTCATTTACTTCTGAAAACAGAAATGGTCGTAACTTCCACTTTGGTATCCGTGAGCATGCTATGGGTTCGGCATTAAATGGTATGGCCTTAACTAAAGGTTTACTGCCATTTGGCGCAACCTTCCTGCAATTTGCTGATTACATGCGCCCGCCGATCCGTTTGGCGGCTATCATGAAAATAAACCCGATATTCGTTTACACCCATGATAGTATTGGTTTAGGCGAGGATGGTACCACCCACCAGCCTATAGAACACTTGGCAACGCTGCGTGCTATCCCTAACGTAACTGTTATCCGTCCGGCCGATGCTAATGAGTCTGCACATGCATGGCGCGTAGCTATCGAGAAAAAAGGCGGCCCAACTGTGCTGATATTCACCCGCCAGGGCTTACCTATCCTTGATCAGGATAAATACGGTAAGGCTGATGGTTTGGAAAAAGGTGCCTACATCCTTTCTGAAGGTAGCAAAGGCCCAGATCTGATCCTGATCGCTACCGGTTCTGAAGTGGCGCTGATTATGCAGGCCCAGGAAAAACTGGAAGCCGAAGGTATCTCTACCCGTGTGGTAAGTATGCCATCATGGGAGCTGTTTGAAAAACAGGATGCAGCTTACAAAGAAAGTGTATTCCCTAAAGCAAGCCGCAAACGTTTGGCAGTTGAAATGGCATCGCCGCAAGGCTGGCATAAATATACTACCGACGAAGGCGACATGTTAGGCATGACCACCTTTGGCGAATCGGCTCCGGCAGAAGACCTGTTTAAATTCTTCGGCTTTACGGTTGAAAATGTAGTTAACAAAGCAAAAGCGCTGTTATAGTTTAGTATCAGGTAGCGAGTATCAAGTAGCAAGACATTTGTATGTTTGATACTCGCTCCTATTTAAGTATCAGAGTCATGATACTTGATACTAACTACTTGATACTAAAAAAATGGATTGGAACAGTAGTTTAATAAAAAACCTCGAATGGTCTGACAAGATCATTAACCTGGCCGGTAAGCAAAAAGTAGCTGACGAAATTGCCGCTAAGGTAAAGGATGGTGATATTTTGGGTGTAGGTTCGGGTTCAACCTCATACCTGGCCCTAATTGCTATAGCCAACCGCATCAGGGAAGAAAAACTGAATGTAAAGGCCATACCAACCTCGCTGGAAATATCCATGTTTTGCAGCAAACTGGGTGTTCCCTTAACCACCCTTTACGAAAACAAACCCGACTGGCTTTTTGATGGTGCCGACGAAGTTGACCCCAACAACAGTTTAATAAAAGGCAGGGGCGGGGCCATGTTCAAAGAAAAACTGCTTATAGCTTCAAGCGAGGTAAGTTACATCATTGTTGATGATTCAAAAATGGTACCTAAACTGTGTACCAACTTCCCGATACCGGTTGAGGTGTTTCCGCAGGCGCTGCTTTATGTCGAGCGGGAACTCAGGGCACTTGGCGCCGATAGCCTTGCCTTAAGACCTGCAAAAGGAAAAGACGGACCTGTGATTACCGAAAACGGCAACATCATACTTGATTGTATGTTTGATGAAGTAGGCCACAGCCTGGAGCGCGACATTAAATCCATAACCGGTGTTATTGAAAGCGGGCTTTTTATTGGCTACAACCTGCACATTTTAATGGCATCAAACACGTAGTTTGGATAAAGGATTTTTGGATAAAAGATAAAAGATTAAAAAGAGTGTTATCCTCTTAAAAAGATTCCTTTTTTAAGTGCTTAATCTTTAAAGAATGATACTCAGGTTACTGTATTTTCAATATAAATTAAGAACTTTAATCTATCAATACAAATGGAAGCGGCCTGGGCAGTTTCAACCACCGTTTGTAATAATACTCCTGCCTGTAATTAATTAAATAATGAACTTTAAAACAACCTAATAAAATGGCAACTAACAATGTAAAACAGATACATAGTTTCGGACAAAGCATCTGGCTTGATTTCATCGATCGTGAGATCATGGCTTCCGGAAAACTAAAACAATTAATTGACGAGGATGGTGTAAGAGGTGTTACCTCAAACCCGGCAATTTTTGAAAAAGCCATAACCAGCAGTTCTGATTATGATAATGATATTGTTGAACTATCAAAAACTACAGACGACAACGAAAAACTGTTTTTTGGTTTAGCGATAAAAGATATTCAGCAAGCTGCTGATCTGTTTAAAGGTATATATGCCGAGTCAAAAAAAGTGGATGGCTACGTAAGCCTTGAAGTATCTCCGTTTTTAGCGTTAGATACTGAAGGTACAGCTAAACAAGCCGAAGAACTTTGGAAAAAAGTTGACCGCGAAAACGTGATGATCAAAATTCCGGGCACTCAGCCAGGTTTAGCTGCCATCAGGCAGTCAATAGCTAAAGGTATCAACATTAACGTAACCCTGCTGTTTGGTTTGGATCGTTATGAAGCAGTTACCGAAGCTTACATCTCTGGTTTGGAAGATCACTTAGCCGCAGGTCATAAAATTGAGCATATTTCATCAGTAGCAAGTTTCTTCCTGAGCCGTATCGACGTAATTGTTGATCCGCAGTTAGAAGCTAAAGGCGAGAAAGAACTGGTAGGTGAAGTAGCTATCGCATCAGCTAAAAAAGCTTACGAAATTTATAAAAGAGTGTTCAGCGGTGCACGTTGGGAAAAATTAGCCGCTCAGGGTGCGCAGCCACAACGTTTGTTATGGGCAAGCACAGGCAGCAAAAACCCTGCATTTAAAGATACCAAGTATGTTGAGGCATTAATTGGCCCGGATACTGTTGATACCGTTCCGTTGGAAACTATTGATGCTTTCCGCGATCATGGTATTGCTGCTAATACTTTAGAAGGTGGTTTAGACCAGGCTACCGCTACTTTAGCCAAACTGAAAGGTTTAGATATTGACCTTGACGCCATTACCCAGCAACTGGAAGACGAAGGCATCGAGAAATTCAATAAGCCTTTTGAAAAACTGTTAAACGCTATTGAAGACCAAAAAAGCAAAGTAAACTAAACCTCTTTGCTTTATGGAAGCTGCAAACATTAAAATACTTTTTTTTGACGTAGGAGGTATCCTGCTCACTAATGGATGGGGCCGCGATTCGCGTAAGGCTGCCTGCGATAAATTCGGGCTTGATCACGCCGAGGTGAATGAGCTTCACAATTTTGTGTTTAACGTATATGAAATTGGCGCCATCACCCTTGATGAATACCTGGATACGGTGATCTTTAATCATCCCCGCGATTTTGTTCGTGAGGATTTTAAGGAGTTCATGTACTCCCGTTCTCTTGAACTGGATGATACACTTGCCTTTCTGAAGGAATGGAAAAAAGATTGCGGTTTCCGTATCATTTCCATCAATAATGAGGGTAAGGAACTGAATGATTACCGCGTTAAAAAGTTCAAACTGCATGAGTGCTTTGATGCCTTTGTATCATCGTGCGAGGTGAAAATGCGCAAGCCCGATCCTGGCATATGGCAGCTGGCCATGGGTGTGGCCCAGGCATCGCCGCAGCAGTGCGTGTATTTTGATGACAGGATGATGTTTGTGAACACGGCCCAGAAACTGGGTATCCGCGCGTTTCAGCATACTGACTGTAAAACCACCAAACAAATATTAGAGGACCTTAAAAAGGAGAATAATAGTCGTTAATATATCGGTTCATTAGTTCACAGGTTCATTAGTTCATTGGGCTTTTCCAATGATTAGCAAATTGTTCACCAATAAACCAATGAACTAATGAACCGATATACTACTAATGAACCACTGAACTGATAAACTACTGAACCAATAAAAAAATGAGCGCAACAACAGATAAATACGCTTTTGGCATGATAGGCTTAGGCGTTATGGGCCGCAGCTTACTGCTAAACATGGCCGATCACGGTTTTGCCGTAGCCGGACATGATAAGGATGCCGCAAAGGTAGCATCACTGAACGAAGAAGCCGGCGACCGCGCCGCTAAAGGTTTTGGCGATGTTAAAGAGTTTGTACAAAGCCTTACTACGCCAAGAGCTATCATGATGCTGGTTCCGGCCGGTAAAATTGTAGATGCTGTAATTGAAGAACTGACTCCTTTGCTGGAGAAGGGCGATATATTAATTGACGGCGGTAACTCGCACTTTACCGATACCAACCGCCGTGTGGAAGAACTGGAAGCCCAAGGCCTTCACTTCTTTGGCATGGGTGTTTCTGGCGGGGAAGAAGGCGCGCGCCGCGGCCCGAGCATGATGCCGGGTGGCGATAAGCAAGCCTACAACGTAATGAAGCCTATTTTTGAAGCCATTGCCGCCAAGGTTGATGGTGTACCTTGCGTAACCTATATTGGTCCGGGCGCATCTGGTCACTTTGTTAAAATGGTGCACAACGGTATTGAGTACGGTATTATGCAGCTGATTGCTGAAACTTACGAGATACTGAAAAAAGGCCTTAAACTAAGCAACGACGAGATAGGCAAAATTTTTGCCGAGTGGAACGAAGGCAGGCTTCAATCATTCCTGCTGGATATCACCAAAGATATTTTCAAATACAAAGCTCCGGGCACCGATCATTTATTATTGGATGATATTAAAGATGAAGCTCGTGCTAAAGGTACCGGTAAATGGACATCACAAGTGGCCATGGATCTGCAGGCGCCTATCCCTACAATAGATACCTCAGTATCCATGCGCGATCTTTCTAAATACAAACAACTGCGCGAAAAAGCGGCTTCGCTTTATGCTAAGGATGCTATTGTGTTAGAAGCCGATAAAGCTGAGTTTGTTGCAGCACTTGAGCAATCATTATATTTCACCATGATCGTTAGCTACGCGCAAGGCATGCAATTGCTGTCAAACGCTTCGGCAGAGTACAAATATGATCTGCACCTGGGCGAGATCGCCAAGATCTGGCGCGGTGGCTGTATCATCCGTTCAAAATTCCTGAATGATATTTTCAAGGCATACGAAAAAGATGCTGCCTTAGAGCACCTGTTGCTTGATTCAAACGTACAGGCCCTGGTTGAAGGTGCTGTACCAGGAATCAGGAAGGTATTATCAAAAACCATTGCTGCGGGTATTGCTGCACCGGCTTTTGCCGCTTCGTTAAGCTATTTTGATGCTTTCCGCAGCGCCAGGATGCCATCAAACCTTACCCAGGCTCAGCGCGATTACTTTGGCGCGCATACTTATGAGCTAATAGGCAAAGAAGGTACATTCCATACACAGTGGGCACCAGTTCAGGACTAAAGAGATAAGATAGGAGCAAGGACTTTTGGAGCAAAGAATAAAGATTTTATACCAAGGGTAAAAAGAACAAAAAACAAGGATTTTTTGAGATAAAGATAAAAGGATAAAGAACAAAGATCCTTATTCCTTGCTCCCCAAATCCTTACTCAAATTAAAACAACAATGAGCACAAACACTAAATCAGATCCTACCATATTCATCATTTTTGGTGGTACCGGCGATTTAAATTCCCGGAAAATAGCACCAGCCCTTTACAATCTATTTTTAGATGGCTGGATGCCTAAACAGTTTTCTATCATCGGCACCGGCCGTACCAAACTAACTGATGAGCAGTTTAGAGAAAACCTGCACAGAGACATCAACCAGTTTTCGCGCAGCGGCAAAACCGACGATAAGAAATGGGCCGAATTTGTAAAAAATATCTATTACCAGGTATCGGATGCCAATGATTTTGAAACTTATAAAGAGTTTGGCAAACGTATTGAAAAACACAATGCCGAGTGGAAAACTAAAGCCAACGTATTGTTTTACCTGGCGGTGGCACCAAACTTCTTCCCGATCATTGCCTCAAACATATCAAAAGCTAAACTGGCCGACGATAAAAAACGTGTGCGTATCATCATCGAGAAACCATTTGGTCATGACCTGGAAACAGCCAAAGAACTTAACCAGTTGCTGGCAAACATTTTTGATGAATGTCAGATCTACCGTATTGACCATTACCTGGGTAAGGAAACTGTTCAAAACATTATGGCTTTCCGCTTTGCCAACTCCATTATGGAGCCATTGTGGAACCGTAACTATATTGAGCACGTGCAAATTTCAGTTACCGAGCAATTGGGCGTTGAAGATCGCGGCGACTATTACGATGGTTCAGGCGCCATGCGTGATATGATCCAGAATCACCTGTTGCAATTGCTTTGCCACGTAGCTATGGAAGCCCCGGTAAGCTTTAGTGCCGATGAAGTGCGCGACCGCAAGGTGGATGTACTGAAAGCCATGCGCCGGTTTGGTCCTGATGAGATACGTAACTCGGCTGTTAGGGGCCAGTATGGCAGTGGCTGGATGAAAGGTAAAGAAGTACCTGGATACCGTGAAGAGCCAAAGGTTAACCCCGATTCAAATACCGAAACTTTTGCAGCCTTTAAATTCTTTATTGATAACTGGCGCTGGCAGGGTGTTCCGTTTTACCTGCGTACAGGTAAACGCATGCACCAGTCGTCATCAGTTATAACCATTCAGTTTAAGGATGTACCTCACCTGATATTCCCTACAGAGGCCGCCGAAAGCTGGCAGCAAAACAGGCTCATCATCAGCATACAGCCAGAAATGAGTATCCGTTTGCAGGTACAGGCCAAACGCCCTGGAATTGACATGGTACTGAACGCCGTTGACATGGTGTTTGATTATAAAGGTACCTACACCAACCAGGCACCAGAAGCTTATGAAACGCTGATACTGGATACCATGCTGGGTGATCAAACCCTGTTTATGCGTGGCGACCAGGTTGAGGCCGCATGGGATCTGGTAATGCCTATCTTAACTACATGGCAAAATAAAAAGAGCCTGAATTTCCCTAACTATTCTGCCGATTCATGGGGGCCTGAAGCTGCCGAGGCATTAATTGCCCGCGACGGATTTACCTGGTTCACCCTGCCGGTAAATGGTAAAAAACGATAATTGAGTATTAAGTTTTGGGTGGTGAGTTATGAGTACTGAATTATTGGTTTAAATATGAATAATTCAGTACTCCTAATGTCTGAACTCATCACTCATCACTCATTACTCATCACTCACTACTTATTACAGATATGAACTTAAATGTATATGATACTGCCGATGAAGTGCTTACAGCGCTGGCAGATTATTTTGTTAAAATTGGTAACCAATCCATTTCAGAAAGAGGCCGTTTTACCGTAGCCCTGTCGGGTGGTAGCTCGCCCAAAAAGCTGTATGAGTTGCTGGCCTCTACCTCTTACGCCGATCAGCTGGATTGGGAAAAGGTATATTTCTTCTTTGGCGATGAGCGCAACGTGCCTCAGGATCATAAAGACAGTAATTACCTGATGGCTAAAAAAGCGTTATTTGAGCCGCTGATGATCAGTCCGGCGCAAATTTTTGCGGTTGATACCACTTTTGAACCTGCCGAAGCGGCTGCAAAATACTGGGGCCTCATCACCGCCTTTTTTGATGATGATGAAGTAAGCTTTGACCTGGTATTACTTGGCTTGGGCGATAATTCGCACACAGCCTCATTATTCCCTCATACGCCGGTGTTGCATGATACCACACCAGGAGTAAAAGAAGTTTGGCTGGAAGATCAGCAGGTTTGGCGCATCACGCTGAACGCGCCCCTCATAAACGATGCCCGCTACATAGCATTCCTGGTTTATGGCGAAGGCAAGGCAATTGCCGTACACCACATATTGGAAGACGAAGAGGATATTGAAGAATACCCTGCACAACTAATCGATTCCATCGCTGGCGAAACAGCATGGTTTTTAGACGAACCGGCTGCAGCTAACCTGGAATCTGAAGAGGAAGAGGAATAGCAAGGAGATTTTTTTGAAATATTGAGACACATGTAATGTGGCTCTGCGTTAATTAATCAATGTAGAGACACATCACATGTGTCTTTTTTTTTGTCTGAACCACGATTAAACAGATTATCGGATTAAGGGATTTTTGTTCATTTGTAGATGCATCCTGGCTCAGACAAATTCTCGATTGCCAAACTGTGGTCGGAATTGACAAAATTATGTAGTCATTATTAATCATTTCTTATAAAATTTTTCAATCTTTCCGTCAGCGTAAATAAGTCTCATTTCGTTAATGATACCTTTCGCGTTCTTATGAAACTCCATAAGGCGTTCATCCAAGGTAAAAGTTGTTAATGAGAGTGGTGTTAAGACAGTTCTGTAAGTGTTGGGTGCATTGAAGTATAACAGGCCGTTTTCTAAAGTTATGAGTCGCTCCTTGTAATTGCCTGTAAATGTTTTTAATACAGACAGATTTATTGGGTGGGGGTGAAGTTTTGAATTGCTGATTGTGCGTTTGAAATTTGCCAGTGCTATCAATGAATCTCTTATTGGCGGTGTTTGGTGGTTATAAAAATCAAATATGGCTGCATCGAGGGCGCTGTAGGCATTTGTTTTGATATTGGGTTGTACGCCTACTTTTTCCCAGTTTGTTTTGGTGATGGGATTGATAGATTTACCTACCGGTATCTGCACGATGAAGCCGTATCTGATGGGCACATCTTTTGTGCCATGTGCGCCACCGCCTGTAGGTTCGCCAACAATCATGGCGCGATGTTGACTTTGCAGATCATAAGACAATTCTTCAGCAGCCGAAAATGTGGAGTGGCTCACTAAGATATAAATAGGTATTTTGGTAAATATTGCGTTAGGTAGAGGTGTCGTCCACAATTGTACAGTTTCATTCCTGCTGCGATAGTAGTGGTCCTCAATATGAGTTTTTTCCTTAAAAAAATAACTGCAAATATATTTAACCATTTCAGGCTCACCACCGCCGCATGTCCTAAGGTCAATGATCAGTACATCTGAGTTTTTTAAAAATAAGAATGTTCCGTCAACAACTTCCTTTGCTTGATCGTTCAGTTCCCAAAAGCCTGTCATCCGAATATAGCCGATATTGCCATCTAAATGCTCAATCTGCGGAAATCCAAAGTTAGCCTGTTTAGCTCCATTCATCTTTTTAACCATATTTTGCACATATGATAATGGAGGCGCCGAATCATAATGTAATTGTAAGTGCAAATCTCGGTTAACCCTCCACATATCTAAGGTTAAGGCTTCCGCAAAATCAGCACCATTGCTAATTGTATGGTAAGTGCCGTTTTTAAGGCAGGCTTTAATATGATTACCAAAGCTAACAGCAGTGTCGGGGCTTACATATTCTTTTATCAATTGAGACGCAAGGCTGTCAATAATTTCGGCCTTAATAGCCGGAGTTAGCTTAAGTGATTGTTTTTGGGCGAATGAATATTCATGATACAGCAACGGCAAAACAATTGCAAAAAAACTTTTTACAAACTTCATGAATGGTAAGGCTATTTGATTTTTATAAAAGTGTCTGTCCCGTTGAAGAGTATGTTTACAACCTTTTTATCATTATCCCTGATAAATTTTAAAGGAAAACCCAAGTTGTTGATCGTGAATTCGTCGCCTGATACATAATCGAGCGGGCTGTTACGGCCATCCCATAGCTGTGTGCCCCATAATTTGCCATGTTTTACGGCTATTTCAATGATCAGAGGCTGATTATTTGGGCCGGTTTGGTACTTACCAACATATTCATCCTGATTGCCGGATTTTGCTCCAATTGGAGCCAAGGTGGCGCTGGTTTTTTTCCAGACATCCGTCCCTGATACTAATATGCCGGTCACTACGTTTTTTTTGTCTTTTATAAATTTGATAGACAGGCCCGATTCTTTAATAATGTAATTGCCTGACGAGTGGTCAAGGTGCAGCTGCTGACCATCGCGTAAACTGGTGCCTACCAGTTCTCCATTTTGTATATCAACATCAACCTGTACAATTTTGTCGCCCTGGCTGGTTTCATACCGGCCGGCATAAGCAGTAAGTGTATCTTTTTGGTTTAAAAGAGGCGTAGCCAGGCAAAAGGCTATTGGTAATAAAATAAATGCAAGAGGCAGTATGAGATACTTTTTCATTTTTCTGATTTTGAGGTTATGTATAGTTATCCTTAATGGGTTAATCAATTCCGTTTGTTAAGGCAAAACAAACTGTTTTGGAAAGGGTAACCTACTCAAATCGGGATTTGAGTATTGTTTATTGGCTGGAAAAGTGTTTGGAATATAAAAAGCCGGAAATTAACGATTGCTCAGGTATGGTTCGGCAAAACCATTTTCATAAAGTATAGATAGCTTCCTGATGCTATCAGTGTTTTTATAAAATTCTATTTTGCAGGCATCGAAGGTAAAGGCTGTTGCCGAGAATGGTGTTAACATGGCCTGATAGCCTGTTGAGTTTGTAAAATAGAGTGCTCCATTTTTAAAGGATATTTTTACGTTACCATAATTACCTGTAAATAATTTTAGTGCCGCTGTATCTATGGCATAAGGGTGGATTTTTGAATCATCGATCATCAGCTTCCATCGTGCCGCACTGGCTATGCTTGAATCACGGTTTATCTTTGTCCAGCGGGTATTATCAAAAGCGGTTAAATATGTTACTGTGTGTTGTTTGTTTCTGCCAAATTTTAACGACCAGCCAAAGCCTTTGACCATAAAATCATCGCCGCTTAAATATCCAAGATCCCTTTCGTAGCCATCCCAGGAATTAATATACTCTAATGCGTTGTTTTTAACCGTAACGTCCACATAGGCGCTATAACCTTTATTTTGCATTTCATACCTGCCGGTAAAAGCAGTTAACTGCTGTGCAGTTAAAGTATGATGGGGTAGCCTGATCATTGCTGCCACAACAATAGTTATAACAACAAGTGTAGCTGAAATCACCAAAACCTTTTTCATGTTGTATAATGGTTTTGAGGCTTTAAACTGTTTTGATAATGGCTGGGTGTACCACCTGTAAACTGTTTAAAACAGCGTTGAAAAGTGGCTAACGAATTAAAACCGCAATCTGCAGCTATAGCAGCAATGGTGAAATGGTTAAGACTGGGGTCTGCAAGTTTCTTTTTAGCTTCGATCACCCGGTATTCGTTAATAAAATCATTAAAGTTTTTGCCCATGTGCTGATTGAGCAGGCTTGATAACAATTTTTCAGAGATCATGAGCCTGCCTGCCAGTATATCTAATTTTAAAGCAGGATTTAAATAAATCAGATCTGTATTCATGAGCGTATAGAGCTGTTGCTGATATTTTTCTGCTTCGGTTATTGTAAAATGTATTTTAACTGGTGGTTTATTATATTCAGTAACGTCAGTAAAGCTCATTTTAGCCTGCCTGAAATAAGTTGCCATACCCAACCAATACACAAGCGAAATAGCGGGGATAAATAAAAAGTAATTGTTCCAGCTTGATATTAAGGTTAGTATGATGCCAGCCATAAAAATAATGATCAGCGCAAATTCTGCATAAAGGAAAGTTTGTAACCATTTCAAATCTTTGAGTTTATGGGTAGATGGTTCTGTATGTTGGAGAACCTTGTGGATAAGATTATAGCTAAGGCCGGTGTAAATAAGCAGGGAACACAACGCGGGGAGATTGTATAAAACATTGCCGCTGAATAAAAATTGCTGTATTTGCTGCGATGAATAAATCCTGGTAACGCCGGGAATACCGAGGATACCAGTAAAATACAGCAGGTTAATGAGCTGTGGCTGCATATCCATTACTAAGGGCAAAAAATGCAGGTAATCTTTACGATTTAACTTTTTATCACCATAAATAAGGCTGCGGGTATAAAAATAGGTTAGTGGCCCGATGGTCATTCGTAGAATAGGTATGAAGGGAATAGCGAGCGGATACTTCCAGGCTAAGTCGGAATTGAAAAATTCCATAACCAGTGTTGCTGATATGATCACCAGCATGAAAGAAGCTAACCACTTGTTACTGCTTATTCTTTTTGCCGAACAAAATAATAAGCCGGCCATCACCGATCCCTGTAATGCCATAAATATTATGATCATATCAATAATGGATAGGGTGATTTTCATTATAACAAAAATATAATAAGATATGGATTTGAAACTATCATAAAGAACATTACATGCGTATATCCAAGTCGTCATTGTAATACGAAGCAATCAGGGAATCTTGTCTGAACCACGATTAAACAGATTATCGGATTAAGGGATTTTTTATTAAAAAATCGTGGTAATCTCTTAATCTCATAAATCCAGGTTCAGACAAAATCCAACCTGCACTCGTTATAAACGAGGCAAGAAAAAATTGTAAAATTAGAAGTGTGCTTTATACACACCTATTAAAAAGTGCGTCAAAACGTATTGAAATGGCCCGATTTTGGCTCAATTTTGGATAAAAACAGCTTAAAACTATGTCTTTTTAGTATCAAAAAGTGTTAAAATTTGATTAGTTTTCAAGTTTATAGTTTTACTGAAGTTTGAATTTTGTAACTTTGATTATGGCAAGTGAAACACTCGAAGAATTTTATAAGAATAAGTTTGACTGGCTGCCCGATAACCTGCAGCAGAACATCGGTCACTTCAACGTTTTCCGGATAGAGGACTGTATTGGCCCTAAGGCAACCAAGCAGGTTACGTATAACCGCAGGAGCTTTTATAAGATAAGCCTCATGCATGGTGATAATATCATTCACTATGCCGATCAGAGCATTAAGCTTTCGGGAGCTTCGCTGATGTTTTTTAGTCCGCATGTGCCCTACACTTTTGAGCATATGTCTGATAACAGGACAGGGTTCTTCTGCATATTTACCGAAGCCTTCTTTGCAGAGCGCTTTCGCGGCGGTTTAAGCGAGCTGCCCATGTTTGCCCTTGGTGCAAAGCCTGTTTATGCCCTCACACCGCAGCAATGCGAATACGTAAGTGGTTTATTTATGAAGATGTTAGAGGAGATCAATACCAGTTACGACTTTAAGTATGAGCTCATCAGGAACTATGTTACCGAACTGGCTTATTATGCGCTCAAGACCCAGCCTTCAGAAAATCTGTACAAACACGCTAATGCCAAATCAAGGATAACGTCCGTTTTTACCGAGTTGCTGGAGCGTCAGTTTCCCATAGAAACGCCATCTCAGCGGTTTATGCTGCGCTCGGCCAATGATTTCGCGCAACGTTTATCGGTGCATGTAAACCACCTGAACAGGGCCATCCGCGAAACCACAGGTAAAACCACTACTGATCACATTGCCGAAAGATTGTTAAACGAAGCCAAATCGCTACTCAGGCATACGGACTGGAATGTATCCGAAATAGGGTACTGCCTGGGTTTTGAAGAGCCTACGCACTTTAACAACTTCTTTAAAAAGCAAACACAGCAAACCCCAACCTCCTTCCGTAATGTTGATTTGGTTTGATGTGTATAATACCGTATATTTGTTATAATCCATTCGGAAAAGCATAGCCGGATAAATGATTGAAATTTAAAATTGTTTGAATTTTGTAATCATTGGTTTGATTAGCGTAATGCTTTACCCTCTCCACAGCCTTAATTTTGTTCTATCAAAAAAGAACAAAATATGGACAACAAAAAAGTATGGTTTATAACTGGTGCTTCCAAAGGATTTGGGCTCAGTTTAGTTAAACAATTACTGGAAGCTGGTCAGCTTGTTGCCGCCACCTCCAGAAACCAACAGGAGTTAATTGATGCAGTTAACATCCAAAACAATAATTTTTTACCGTTGCAGGTTGATCTTGTTAATGAAAGCAGTGTATCACTGGCCCTGCAGCACACCTATGAAACTTTTGGCAAAATAGATGTAGTTATCAATAATGCCGGTTACGGAATTGGCGGCGCCATTGAAGAGCTTACCGACAAAGAAACCCGCCAGGCTTTTGATGTAAATGTGTTTGCTACCCTAAACGTGATCAGATTTGTGATGCCTTATTTGCGTAAACAACGCTCAGGTCATATCATTAATACAGCATCAATAGCCGGTATTGCACCAGGAGCAGGATTTGCCATTTACGGTGCAGCAAAGTTTGCGGTAGTGGGCCTTTCAGAAGTACTTGCAGCTGATGTTAAATCATTGGGTATAAAAGTTACAGTTGTAGCTCCCGGAGCTTTCCGCACAAGCTTCCTTACTCCAGATTCTTTAGCTATGACCGCTAACCCGATTGACGACTACACTGATGTAAGAGCGGTGCACACCAAATACCTGAAAATGGATGGTGAGCAGGCTGGTGATCCGGAAAAGGCTGCTGAATCAATTATTAAGATTGCAGGTGAGGATAATCCTCCACTTTATTTACTGTTGGGAGGCGATGCCTATCACAGGGCCTTAAGCAAACTGGACGCGTTGCACGATGAGATTAGGGAGTGGCAGGATCTTACCTGTTCAACAGATTTTGAGCTGGATTTGGAAAGCAAATAATTGTATCGCACTGACAAATAAAAAGTTATCGCCATACAGATATTATGCACACGCTAAACTTACTTGGTGACGGGAGATGCGCCTCTGAATTGAGGCCTGAATGACAAATACGCTAATTGGCTGTAACACATGGTTATAATAAACATCTAAAAACAAATAAAATTAACAACATCAACTGGATTTTAATTACATGGAGAAAGATCAGCATATAGGCGTTTGGGTAACAAAAGATGGTTACATACGCCATGAGTTATTACCCAACGGCCGCTATGTTGAGGCACGGGGTAATAAAAAAGGCGCTTACACAGGATTTTACAACATCAATGGTAAGCATATAGAATACTTAGACGATTCGGGCTTTGTGGCCGATGGCGATTTTGAAGGCGACGTTTTTTATCATGCCGGTATGGTACTGTATAAGGAGTCGGCCTAAGCAAAATTGATGAATTTGTTTACATGAAAAAGCTTGCTCTTTAGAGCAGGCTTTCTTTATCTTTAGGCAAACCAAACATCAATTACAATATGAGTTTTCAAGACCAGATCAGTTCAATATTTGTGGAGGAAAGCCAGATACCGGCCGAATTCCAGATAGAAGAAGTGCACCAGCGTGAATACCTCTGCAACGGCGAAATGAAACAGTGGGTTGGGCACGTAAGCGAAGTATATTCACCTGTTTGTTTCCCTACAGTAGATGGGTATGTGCGCAAATTAATAGGTACATATCCTATTTGCGGCGAAGAAGAAGCTAACGAAGCCCTGGAGGCTGCTATAGCTGCTTATGATAATGGCCGCGGCGAATGGCCCACTATGAGTGTAGATGGCCGTATTAAATGCATGGAGCGCTTTATTTACAAGATGATTGAACAGCGTGCGCTGGTGGTAAAGCTGCTGATGTGGGAAATTGGAAAATCATACGGAGATTCGGCCAAGGAGTTTGACCGCACCATTGAATATATTAATGCCACTATAGATGCCCTGAAGGCGCTTGACCGCAAATCATCACGCTTTGAAATGGCTGAGGGCTTAATAGCCCAGATCCGCCGCTCGCCGCTGGGTGTGGTGTTGTGTATGGGGCCGTTCAACTATCCGCTTAACGAAACCTTTACTACCCTGATTCCGGCTCTTATCATGGGCAACACCATTTTATTTAAACCGCCTAAGCATGGTACGCTTTTGCATTATCCACTGTTAAGGGCTTTCCAGGAATCGTTTCCGAAAGGAGTGGTTAATACAGTGTACGGGCGCGGCGCGGTAGTTACCCCGGGACTTATGCAAACCGGAAAAATCAACGTGCTGGCTTTTATTGGCTCAAGCAAGGTGGCTAATGATCTTAAAAAGCGGCATCCTAAAATAAACCGTTTACGGGCTGTGCTTAGTTTGGATGCAAAGAACGCGGCCATTGTAACTAAAAACGCCGACCTGAAGTTGGCTGTTAGTGAATGCGTTTTGGGCGCATTATCATTTAATGGGCAACGCTGTACGGCCATTAAGGTAATATTTGTACATAAAGATGTTGCCGATGAGTTTCTGAAGCTGCTAAGTGAAGAAGTTTCAAAACTTAAATTTGGCTTGCCATGGGATAAAGACGTAAAACTTACCCCATTGCCCGAGGCAAACAAAACCGACTATTTAACAGATATAGTTCAGGATGCCATTGACAACGGTGCTAAAATTATAAATGAAAACGGCGGTGAAACGCTTGCTTCATTCTTTTACCCGGCTATTGTTTACCCGGTGAACGAAAAAATGAAGCTTTACCGTGAAGAGCAGTTTGGGCCGGTAATACCTGTAATTCCATTTGAGTCAATAGAAGAGCCGATTGATTACCAGATAGATTCGCCGCATGGTATGCAGGTGAGTATATTCAGTAATGATGCCGAGGAGATAGCCTCATTGATTGATCCTTTTGTGAACCTGGTAAGCCGTGTAAATATCAATAGCCAGTGCCAGCGCGGGCCGGATGTATTTCCGTTTACCGGCCGTAAGGATAGTGCCGAAGGAACGCTTTCGGTATTTGACGCGCTAAGGGCATTCTCCATACGCTCGTTGGTGGCAGCTAAATTGAATGACACCAATAAGCGTATCATCAATGAAATTGTGAATGATAACGATTCAAACTTCCTGAGCACTAAATTTATATTATAACCGCTTTCAATATTCGTAAAAAGCGGCGCCATAAACGCCGCTTTTTTTGTGAAATCGGAAATTTTTGAAGCTGATATTATTGAATAAACAAAAATTATAGATATATAAAGTATATATAAGTAAAATCTATATTGTATAGATTTTAAGAATTATAGCCCCGTCCTAAAATTCATATATTTGCATAAATAATAACAAAATAGCACTTATGTTAACGATAGGACAAAAATTTCCACAATTTTCTAAAACAGCCGTAACAAGTATTGAAAAAGGTAAAGAGTTTGAAACATTAACTTCTGATTACCTGGTAAATGACGATAACGTTTGGACAGTAATGTTCTGGTGGCCAAAAGATTTCACTTTTGTTTGCCCAACTGAAATTGCTGAGTTCAACAAGGCTTATGGCGAGTTCCGTGACCGTGAAACCCGTTTAATTGGTGCTTCTACCGACTCTGAGTTTGTTCACGCTGCCTGGAGACGCGATCATGATGATCTGCGCGATCTGAAATTCCCGATGCTTGCTGATACTTCTAAATCATTAGCTGAAGATCTGGGTATATTAGAACCAACTGAAAAAATTGCTTACCGTGCTACTTTCATTGTTGATCCTACCGGTATTATCCGTTGGGTATCAGTAAATGACTTAAACGTTGGCCGTAACGTTAAAGAGGTTTTACGTGTACTTGATGGTTTACAAACTGACGAGCTTTGCCCTTGCAACTGGGAAAAAGGCCAGGAAACCCTTACCGTTTAATACCCCTGTTAATACATATTTCCCCGTACATGTTTATTTGTGCGGGGATTTTTTATACACTTATATAAGCTGAAAGCTTAAGGCATAAAGCCGAAAGCATACTGAATAGCACTTTGCTTTAAGCCTAATGTCTTCAACTTTAATCACCAAAATAACATGACAGAAAGTACCGAAGTGATCCAGGAAATACTGCAAAGTATTGGATTAGATAACGATTACAGAACCGAAGCCCTTACCCTGCTTGAGAAAGGCGAATCACGCTACCTGCGCGATCTGAAGCTGAATTTCACCAGCACGCTTACATCAGCTCATTTAACAGCTAAAGAATGTGCCTTATTGGGCTTAAGCACCGCTGTTAATAACAACAACAAGCCGCTTACCGTATTTTTCACTAAATATGCTGAAGAACAGGGTGCCGACGCGGCCGAAATAGCCGAAGCTGTAGGCTGTGCCTCATTACTGGCCTCAAACAATGTTTTTTACAGGTTCAGGCATTTTACACAAAAAGAAAAATATACACAGATACCTGCACGTATTCGTATGCAGCTAATGATGAAGCCTGTGACCGGGAAAGAATTTTTTGAATTAATGAGCCTGGCTATCTCGGCAGTTAATGGCTGCGAGATGTGTGTGAACGCTCATGAAGACTCGCTGATAAAGCTTTCGACTACTGAGGAGCGCATTTTTGATGCCGTTCGTATAGCTTCGCTGGTAACATCTACCGGAAAAATAGTTTTTTAAGCTGTTAGCCAAATCGGGCAAAAAAAAAGACATGAAGTGTGTAAATTTCATGTCTTTTTCACAAATTATAGTTTAATGCCTAATTAATTTGTGTTTTTTAATTTTAAACCGCTAAATTTATACCTAAGATTAAACAAACTCCGGCTTTACAAAATCCTTGTCAAAAAGCTTAATGTATCCGGGGGGAGTACTTAAATTTTAATTGTTAATTTTTTTTGGGGAAAGCCGTTCCTGGTAATAGAGGAACGGCTTTTATCATTTTAGTGTGCATCTACCGGCATTTTTACGGCCTTTTTAAATGGCTGTAAGTACAGTAACGGTATAGAGAACAACATTACCAAACCAGAGATCCAGTAAGCATCATCATAGGTTAAAAGCAGTACCTGCCTGGTAACAGCACCTTCAATAGCGCCATAAGCCATGTGCGTAGCATCAATTAATGAATGCCCCTTAGCCATAAAGCCATGCATATAGGCATTAAAGCGATCAGTAAACATCGGGTTAGTTGATGTAATGTTTGTTAACAGGTTATTCCTGTGCACACCCTGACGAATGTGGATAATAGTAGTAAGGGTGGCTATACCAAATGAGCCGCCTAACTGGCGCATCATGTTGTTAAGTCCGGTTCCCTGGCCTACTTCAGGTCCTTTCAGGTCGGCAATGGCCAGCGTCGTTAACGGCACAAATAACAGGGCCATACCCACACCGCGTATTACTAATGGGGCAAAGAAATCGCCTGTACCCACGGCCAGTGTTGAATTACTGAGCATGGTGGTAAACACAAAGAACAGGAACATACCCGCCGTAGCCATAAACTGTGCCGGAATACCTTTGTTAAGCATTTTACCTATAAACGGCATCATGATAATAGTACATAAGCCGCCCGGGAATAATATCTCGCCCGTTTGTTGCGCCGTAAAGCCAAGCAAATTCTGACAAAATACGGGGAATACGAATACCGACCCATACAACCCAAACCCAAGTATAAAGGAAGTGAACATACCTACGGCAAAACTTCGATGCCGCAATATGGCAAAGTTCACGATAGGGTAATCAATGCTCATTTCGCGCCATATAAACATGATTAAGCCCAATATAGCGGTAATGGTAAGTATAGTTATATAGGTTGTTGCAAACCAATCTTCGGTTTCGCCCTTCTCTAAAATAGTTTGTAAGCTACCAACCGAAATAGCCAGGAAGAGGATTCCCCACCAGTCAACCGGCTTTCCCTTTTCATCTTTGGGGGTTTCGCGCACAAAGGTGTAAGCAAAAAACGCGGCCAGTGCACCTACCGGGATGTTTACATAAAATATCCATCTCCATGAAGAGTGGTCAGTTATATACCCGCCAATGGTAGGACCTACAGTAGGGCCCACAACCGCACCTAAACCAAATAATGCGGTTGCTGTACCAATTTGTTCGCGCGGCCAGGTTTCAATCAGGATAGCTTGTGAGGTAGATATTAAACCACCACCTGCAATACCCTGGATAATCCTGAATAGTACCAGCTCGCTAAGTCCGTTGGCGTTTCCGCACAAAAACGAAGCGATGGTAAATACAATGATTGATGTTATAAAGTAGTTTTTACGCCCGAAACGGCTTCCCAGCCAACCCGACATAGGAAGTACAATCACGTTTGCCACAGCGTAGCCCGTTACCACCCAGGCCACATCCTCAAGGGTAGCGCCAAGGTTACCCTGTATATCGGGCAGGGAAACATTCACAATCGTGGTATCAATAAGCTCCAGTAGGGAGGCTATAATTACCGTGATAGTGATGATCCATTTTTTAAAGCCTGTTTCAGCCATAATTTGTAAATTCTAAAATCTAAATCCTAAACTCTAATCCGAAATCAAATTCTAAATCCTAAGCTCTAAATCCGAAATCGAACATCCGAATTCAGAAAGGGATTATCCTTTAATTACAGAAACTTTAACGCTCATTCCGGGGCGTAGTCTATCTAACACCTCTTTGCTGGCGGTTATTTTAATTTTAACCGGCACACGCTGTACAACTTTTACAAAGTTACCTGTAGCGTTATCAGGAGGTAATAAAGAGAATTTAGCACCTGTTGCAGGCGAAAAGTTATAAACTGCTCCTTCTAATTTCAGGTCAGGGTAAGCATCAACTTCGATGTCTACTTTCTGGCCGCTTTTCATTTCGTCAAGCTGTGTTTCTTTAAAGTTAGCAGTTATATACAAGCTGTTATCATTAATAATTGAAAACAGTGTTTGGCCGGCCTGTACCAGCTGACCTAACTGAATGCTCTTTTTAGAAACCAAGCCAGATGTAGGCGCTTTAATAGTAGTATAGCTTAACTGTAATTTAGCAAAATCAATATCAACCTGCCTTTGTGTTACCCCAGTGTTGGTTACCTTTAACTGGCTACGTGTTGTACCAATTTGTTCAACAGCTGCTTTGTATTGGTCTTGTGATGCTTTCAGGTTAGCTTTAGCAACATCCAGATCAGATTTTGCCTGATCAAATTGTTGTTGAGTTACCGAACCATCTTTTACGAGATCAGCATAACGGGCGTAGTCTTTCTGTACTTTCTCTAAACGGGCGGCGTTTGAAGCTACTTGTGCCCTTGCACTTGCAGAATTGGCCTCGTTAGCAAAAATTTGCGATTGATTTACATTGATACCGGCACTTGCACCTACTTGTGCTGCCTGTGCCTGCTCCAGTTTTACTTTGTAATCGCGATCGTCAATTTTAACCAGCGGCTGGTTAGCATTCACGTGTGTGTTTTCTTCAAAATAAATAGAATCAACATAACCACCAACGCGGGTAACTACCGGGCTTATATCGCCATCAATTTGCGCATCGTCTGTATCAATGTGTTTGCTGAAGTATATATATTCTTTTATACCGAAAATGATACCGCCAATAAGTAATACGCCTAATATGATCGGAATTACTTTATTTGGTTTCTTTTTAGGTTCTTGTTCCTGTGTTCCTTGTTCGTTTGCCATTTTATTGATTGGTTTAGTATTATTATTTGTTGATTGTTCCAGTTGATTTTAATAAAGTATAGTAAGCCAGGCCTGCATCAGCTTTAGCCAGTTCCAGGTTTATCTGGGCCTGATAAAGCAGTGTTTCGGCATCGGCACGGTCCGTAGCTGATGCTACATTGGTTTTGTATTTTGATTCTAATATCTTGTTGTTTTCACCGGCCTGTGCAATAGCTGTTTGTAAAAGCTGTATCCTGTTAAGTGCCTGGCTGTAACTTTGGTAGCTTTGGTTCACCTCATCTTTTATGCGGTCAACAGTAATGCTTTTGTTAATAACTGTTTGCTCACGCTGAATTTTAGCTTCGGTAACCTTGTTCTTATTGCTCCACAATGAGCTGAAGTTCCATGATAAGGTTAAACCTGCTGTTAGCGGGGTAATAAAACTACCGCTTTTAGGTATAGGGTTACTGCTAACATCAACATAATACCCGGCAACTGATGCCGCTAATTTTGGTGATGTGTTAGCCCTTATACTTTTAATGTTGGTTTCGGCCACTTTGGTACGCAGATCAAATTGCTGTAACTCGGGTCTGCTGTTCATGGCAGTATCCAGGTAGTTGCTTAAAGGAGCAACTGCCCTGTCGGCTTCGGTTATTTGAGCAATATTTAACTGAGTACCTTCAGGTAAACCTAATAAAACATTAAGGTTGTAATTGATGATGCGGCGGTTGGTTTCCAGATCAATACCATTAAGCTCAATGTTTGATCTTTGAAGTTGAAAACGCAATACATCATTTTTAGTTACCAGGCCCTGGTCAAAAAAGCGCTGAGCCTGTTTTATCTGTCCGTCAACAGTAGCCAGGTTTTGAGCAACTACTTTTTTGCTTTGCAAAACCTTGTACAGGCTGTAGTATGAACTGATAATATCATAAGTGATCTGATCCTTATCATTGTTAATATCCAAACGGGCAACCTGGGTTAACAGATCTGTTGACTGACGGGCATACTTTAATTTGTTGCCTTCAAAAATAGTTTCGCTTAAGCTAAGTATGCCTAAGTAAGCATTAGCGCTGCTTGGCAGGTTAAAGCTTTCTGAACCTAAGGCCAGGCGGTTTGCCGGAATTTCGGCGTGGTTGTAACCATAACTTACACTACCTGTTGGCAACGAGCGGTCTTTAGCCTGATTAAATTCTGAAACAGCCTGCTCAACTTTTGATTTAGAGAGCTTTAATGTTTTACTATAGTCGAGGCCAAGCTTTACGGCTTCATCTAAAGTAATAGTTCTGTCTTGCGCGTTTGCCGATTGCATAAACAGCGCGCATGCTATTATAAAAGTAACAGCATAAAGGCAGAAGGGGTGTACTGCACTGAACAGTGTAAGGTGATTTGGGTTTTTATTTTGAGTTGTCATTTTCATTAACTAAGTATGCTTTTAAGAGGTTTTTTAAATATGTTTTGATGCGTGGTTTAAATTGTTCCTCCAACACCTTATCGTCCTGTATATCATAGCCCAGCATGGTTGATGACATGAGCGGCGTATTCACTATAAAGTTTTTAGTACCGTACATAGTAGCTACTACCATCTGCATATCCGTATCTTTCTTGAACTCTCCGCTATCAATTCCGTCCTGTAATATTTTAAATAGTTCAGATACATTCTTCATCAGTATGTTGCGTATCTTATCTGAAAGCTCGGTGCGGCGGTTCATGCTCATTTCATGATATAATAATTTCTGAAAGCAGTTATTATTTACCACTCTTTCGCCATATAGCTCAATGTATGATTCTATTTTTTTCCAGGCGCTGATGTTCTCATCGTTCCCGATGTTTTGCAGAATGTTTTGGAAAGATGTGATCTTCCTTTCAATCACCGCAAAGAACAAACCTTCTTTTGAACCAAAATAGTAATTGAGCATGGCCATATTTACTCCGGCTTCACCCGAGATCATCCGGGTAGAGGCCCCATCAAAACCCATCTCTGCAAATATGCGCTCGGCAACATCCAGGATATGGTCTTTCTTATCTATTTTATCTTTGTCCATTGTTTTTAATGGCACAAAATTAATCAAACGATTGATTAGTGCATAGTTATCCATGTTAAAAAATCAATCAATCGATTAAGATTACTGTTGAATGACAGAATTGTTTTTATCATGACGATTTTTTTTAAGTTCTTTAATTAAATGTTTAAACTGTTATGTTTTTCATAATATAATGTTTGTCCAATGTTATATTATTGATACATGAAATCTTAAATCTACATCTTTCAATATATTTGCCAGCATGAAGCGCATAAACCTCATTACCATCTTTTTATATATTTCTTCATTTGCAATAGCACAAACTTCGCCGCCAACTGATCTGGGCAGTATTCAGCAAAACTTTAAAAAGCTGAACACCCTGGGCAGTGTGCTTTACATAGCGGCCCATCCCGATGATGAAAACACCCGTTTGCTTACTTACCTGGCCCAGGAAAAGCATTATCGTACGGGTTATTTATCATGCACCCGCGGCGATGGTGGGCAAAATTTAATAGGTAATGAACAAGGCGAACTTCTGGGTCTGATACGTACGCAGGAATTGTTAGCCGCACGCCGGGTTGACGGAGCCGAACAGTTTTTTACCCGAGCCAATGATTTTGGCTTTTCAAAGGGCCCCGAAGAAACACTGAAAATATGGGACAGGGAAAAAGTACTGGGCGATATGGTTTGGGTGATCCGCAAATTCAGGCCCGATGTGATGATATGCCGTTTCCCTACAACAGGCGAGGGAGGCCATGGTCATCATACCTCATCGGCTATATTGGCGCAAGAGGCGTTTACCGCCGCTGCCGATCCTAAACGTTATCCCGAACAGTTAAAATATGTACAACCATGGCAAGCCAAACGCCTGTTATGGAATACCTTCAGTTTTGGTAGTGTTAACACTACCGCTGCTGATCAGTTTAAAATTAATGTTGGTACCTATAACCCTATTTTAGGTAAGGGTTATGGCGAAATTGCAGCCGAAAGCCGCAGCAACCATAAAACCCAGGGTTTTGGCAGTGCCAAACAGCGCGGCCAATCATACGAGTATTTCAAAACTATTTTGGGCGATGCCCCGCAAGCCGATCTCATGGATGGTGTTAACACCACCTGGAAAAGAGTTAAGGATGGTGAATCTATTGGGGCTGGCTTGGCTATTGTTAACAGGGATTTTAACGCAGAAGCTCCTGAGAAATCGGTGCCCGCCCTGGTTCAATTGCTTGGCCGGGTTGAAAAAATATCAGATGTATACTGGAGAACCCAAAAAACAAAAGAGCTGAGCGATCTGATCGCGGCCTGCTCCGGCCTATGGTTTGAAGCCTATGCTGCCGAACCAACCTACGCGCTTGGCGATAAGATACAGATACGCGCACAGGTTGTGAACAGGTATAGCAACCGTGTGAAAATTAACAGCATCAGCAGTTTGGGCAATGTTTCAAATTTAGATAGCAAGGTTATCCCGGCAAATGAGGTGCAAACTTTTGAGCAAACTGCAGTTGCCAATAAAATTACACAACCTTACTGGCTGCAAAGTCCGCATGGTATTGGTGCATATAATCTGCCCGATGACACGCTGGCTGGTAATCCCGAAAATCCGGACATGCCTAAGGTTGGTTTTGAATTTATTGTGGAAGGCAACCCCATACGTTTTGAACGCAGGCTTGAGTATAAATATGTTGACCCGGTAAGGGGCGAGGTTTATCAGCCGCTTGAAATTACACCACCTGTTACAGCAAATATTGAAAACCAGGATTATATTTTTAACACACAGCAGCCCCAGGTGGTGCAGGTAAAATTAAAGAGCTTTACCAGCAGCAGCGGAAGCATCAACATAAAACCAATTGAGGGCTGGAAAATAAGCCCTGAAAAGATTGACTTTAAAGGGAAAGACAAAAATGACGAATGGACTGTTGCGTTTACAGTTACACCAACCGATAATAAGCCGCGTACAAGCAGTTTTGAAGTAATTACCACCGCCAACGGAACGCCATATTCATTGGCACTTCGCCGGATAAGGTATGATCATGTGCCGGCTATAACCTTGTTTCCGCCGGCTGTTACCAAACTGGTTAATATCGATCTTAAAATTGCCGGTAAAAAGTTAGGATACATTACCGGGGCCGGTGATCTGATGCCTGAGGCCCTGCACCAGGTAGGGTATGATATTCATGTATTATCTGAAAGCGAGATCATGAATGCCGACCTGTCTGCATACGATGCTATTGTTACCGGGGTACGTGCCTACAACGTAAATGAGCGCCTGGCCTATGAACAAAACCGTTTGATGGATTATGTGAAGAATGGTGGTAACTTGCTGGTGCAATATAATAACAACGCCGGGCTGGTAGTAAAACAAATAGGGCCGTACCCTTTCAGAGTAGTAAACCAAAGGGTTACCGACGAAGATGCTGAGGTTACCATCTTAGATAAGGAAAGCCCGGTCTTAAACTATCCCAATAAAATAACCCAAAATGATTTTAAGGGATGGATCCAGGAGCGTGGCCTGTATTTTGTAAGCGATATTGATCAGCAATACAAAACCATTTTGCAGCTGAATGATAAAGGCGAAGAGCCCAACAAAGGCTCATTGATAGTTGCTGATTATGGAAAAGGCAGGTTTGTTTACACCTCGCTTGCTTTTTTCAGAGAGTTACCTGCTGGTGTTCCGGGAGCTTACCGCTTGTTCATTAATTTGTTAAGCAAACCTAAAAACTAATCATATGAGTGTTGAAGAGAAATTAAAAACGGCCTATGCAACGGCCAAAAGCTACCCCGAACTGGCAGCTAAATTAATTGACTCTGGAATATTATCGTATACCGTTGAAGTAGCCGCGGGGTTAATGCTCTATCGTTTGGCAGATGGCGAAACCATATTTCATGACAGTGATATTGAGCCTAAGGTTATAGCTGCGCGCTTTAATACCGAGCAGGTAATTAAGGCCATACGTGATAATCAGCAAGGTAAATCAACCTTTCCTGAATTTATGGATGCCATAGCCACGGCAGGCGTAAGGTTTTACGAGGCCACTTTGAATGGCGATCAAAAACGCGTTACCTACATGGGATCGGGCGGTTTTTATCAGGAAGAAATACCTTTATAACCACCTCTTGTAACAATTACAATTGTGGCAAAATAAAATGTTGAAAAAAAACAATTAATCACCTATTTTTGCTCCGTTATAAAAAACAATAATATGAAACAACACGAAGAAGAAAAGAACCTTGATTTTATATTTTACCTTGTAGGTTTAGTATCCGGGCTTTTTGTAGGAGGTATCATTGATAAAGGGTTCACCTGGATATTTGTAGGTGGTGTTTTAGGCTTATTAACCGCAGGTTTCTTTGTGACTGTTTTGGTTAAAGGCCGTAATGAAAAGGCATAATCCTGATCTGCCCTCATTTATAAGAAATTGGAACCAGTTTTACGGCGTTGTAGCCGCATGGCTGGTTTTTTTAATTTTAGTATTTTGGCTCATTACAAAATTTTTTGAATGAGCTTAACCGATTGGATAGTTTTAGGTACCACGCTTTTTGTCATAGTGCTTTACGGCGTATGGAAAAGCGGCAGTAATAAAAATATCGATCAGTTTTTAATGGGTAACCGATCATTACCCTGGTACCATGTAGGGCTTTCGGTTATGGCCACCCAGGCCAGTGCTATCACTTTTTTATCGGCCCCCGGGCAGGCTTACTCCGATGGGATGCGGTTTGTGCAGTTTTATTTTGGCTTGCCGCTGGCCATGATTGTGCTTTGCATCACCTTTGTACCCATATTTCACCGCTTAAAAGTATATACTGCTTACGAGTTTCTGGAGCAGCGGTTTGATCTGAAAACCCGGGCACTTACTGCTTTCCTTTTCCTCGTACAGCGCGGCCTTTCAACCGGGGTAACTATTTATGCACCATCCATCATTTTATCAACCATCCTCAATATTAATACTACCTATACCACGCTGTTTATAGGTGGATTGGTAATATTTTATACCGTTTATGGTGGCAGTAAAGCTGTATCCTATACGCAGCTACTGCAAATGAGTATTATTTTTTCGGGAATGTTTTTGGCGGGTATATTGGTTGTTAATCTTTTGCCGCAGGGTGTTGGTTTTGGTCATGCCCTGAAAATGGCGGGTAAGCTGGGGCGCATGAATGTTATCGACTGGAAATTCGAGCCTAATAACCGTTATAATGTATGGAGCGGGTTGATCGGCGGGTTCTTTCTGCAACTATCATACTTTGGTACCGATCAGAGCCAGGTAGGCCGATATTTAACCGGGAGCTCAGAGGGACAAAGCAGGCTGGGCCTTATTATGAACGGACTGATAAAAATACCCATGCAATTCCTGATACTGCTGATTGGTGTATTGGTTTTTGCATTTTACCAGTTTACCAAACCGCCCATATTTTTTAACCAGTATGAAGTAAACAGGATAGAAAAGAGTGCCTATGCTCCGCAGTATCATTATCTCGACAGGCAATATTCCCAAGCTTTTGAACGGAAAAAGATTAAAACCAACGAGCTGATAAAGGCATTTGACAGTAAGGATCAAACGGAGATAGACAGAGCCCAGGATGCTTTAAAGGTGGCCGATATACAATCGCGCATGATTAGGCAGCAGGCTATCGACCTCATGAAAAAAAACAGTAACGGGGCCGATGGTAATGATACCAACTACGTTTTCCTCACCTTTGTTACCCAGTATTTACCTAAAGGGCTTATAGGATTGCTGGTTGCCATTATTTTCCTGGCTTCCATGGGCTCAACAGCCAGCGCCTTAAATTCACTGGCATCAACAAGTGTAATTGATATTTATAAAAGGATTATTAACAAGGAAGCTTCTGAAAAAAATTACCTCAATGCATGCCGGTTGGCTACCATATTCTGGGGAGTGGTTTGTATTGGCATGGCTCTTTACGCCAGCCGCATTGGCAATTTACTGGAGGCGGTTAATGAGCTGGGCTCTTATATTTATGGAACCATATTAGGGGTTTTTGTAGTTGCTTTTTACCTGAAGAAAATAAAAGGCAACGCCGTATTTATAGCCGCGGCGATAACAGAAATTGTTGTGTGTCTTTTAGGATATTTTGATGTAATAGCCTATTTATGGCTCAATGCCATTGGATGTATCCTGGTGATCATTATAGCGTATTTGGTGAATACACTAATGCCACAAAAAAGCCCGGATCTGCTTGAGCCGGGCCTGTAGTATAAAATAACTGTAAGCTTAATTTTTAGCCTGATCAAGCGCCTCCTGGTTCAGCCTGATGTATTCTTCATCATTACTATCCTTAGCCAGCTGAATACCGGCCTGGGCCGCAGCTATAGCGCCGGCCTTATCGCCTTTTCTCAATAATAAGCGCGATTTCCAAAGCTTAAACCATGGGCCTTTGGGTTCTTCAATTTCTGCTTCGGCTACCCAGCCTAAAGCTTTGTCAACATCTTTATTGTTTTCGTAGTAATACTGTATAGCGTTAAAATAATAAGGCTTGCGGTCGCCTTTCATTAACTCGTCAATATTGGCTGTGATCTTGGCATCGTCGTCAGTTTCCATGTGTATAATGGCCGCTGTATGGTCCCATACCAGGTACAGATCAGTAGCCTTAGTGGTGGTGTTTACAAACTGCATGGTAAAGGTTTCCCTTTTTTCATTTACCCGTTTTGATTTTACGGTGAACCTTAAAAAATCATCAGCCTGTTTATAACTGTAAGCACCCCATTGTTTTACTTTTTTGTTCAAGATAATGGTCCATTCGCTTCTTTCCGGAATGGAGAAAAGCGAATAAGTACCTGCAGGTACGCTATTACCCTCAATAACCACCTTTTCGGTAAATGTAATGGTAGTGGCCGAGTTGGCGCCTGTTCTCCATACCTCACCGTACGGAATTATGCCGCCAAATATTTTACGGTCCTTAACATTTGGTCTTGAATAAGTAATGTTAACCTTTCCCAGTCCAAAATCCTGCATTATTGTTTGGGTTGAACTTGCTTCCGGAATACGCGGAATCTGAGCATAGCTTTTATAGCTTACACATGCCAATAGCATGGTAACTAAAAATAAGTAAGTGTTTCTCATATTATGTTTTCGATACTAAGATATCAAATGTTTTTAATCGGCTAATATTGTATTGGAGCAATAAAATTTGTAAAAGTTTAATTGGGTTGATAGAGAATGGTGAGTTAAGAGTGGTTAGTAAAAATGCAAACAATTAAATAAAAAGAGAATGATGCAAATAATTAACCTGTTTCAACCAGTCACCACTCACTCCTCACCACTCACCTTTTTATTACCTTTGCACCATGATTGATGTTATATTAAATAAAGGCAAAGAGAAAGCTGTTATTCAAAAACATCCCTGGGTGTTTTCGGGGGCTATTGAAAAAGTAAAAGGCAAGCCGGCCAATGGTGATGTAGTGCGACTGCTTAACACTAAAGGTGATTTTATGGCTTACGGCTTTTATAACGATCAATCAAGAGTGGCACTGCGACTGTTGGAGTGGGACGAAAGTGTGGAAGTTAACGATGCCTGGTTTCGGACTAAACTGGCTACCGCGGTTAAAAGCCGTGCCAATATATTGGAGAACGGCACCAATACCTGCCGTTTGGTTTTCAGCGAATCAGACTATCTGCCGGGTTTAATTGTTGATAAATACGCGGGGCATTTGGCGGTGCAGGTGCTTACATCGGGTATGGAGCGCAGGATGCCGGTAATTATTGATGAATTGCAAAAGCTGCTGAATCCCGAAAGTATATCTGATAAAAGTGATGCCGCTTCACGAGCGCATGAGGGTATGGCCGAAACCGAAAACAAGGTACTTGCCGGCAACCCGCCGCCCGAAATTGTTGAGGTACTGGAAAACAATGTTGTATATGGTATCAACATTACAGAGGGCCAAAAGTCTGGCTTTTATTGTGATCAGCGCGATAACCGCCATGTACTGGCTTTGCATGCTAAAGGCAAAAAAGTGCTGGATTGCTTTTGCTATACCGGCGGCTTTACGCTGAACAGTTTAAAAAACGGAGCCGCATCGGTAACCAGTGTGGACAGCTCTGCATTGGCTATTGAAACCTTAAAAGAAAATATCCAGCTAAATAAACTCGATGCTGCCAAACATACAGCCATTAAATCTGATGTTAACGTGCAATTGCGCAAATTCAGGGATGAAGGCGAAAAGTTTGATGTTATTGTGCTCGATCCACCTAAATACGCGCCATCACGCTCCGCATTAACAAGGGCTTCTCGGGCTTATAAAGATTTGAACCGTTTGGGTATGTTGTTATTGAATGAGGG
This sequence comes from Mucilaginibacter aquaedulcis, assembly GCF_030409325.1. Lineage (GTDB taxonomy): Bacteria > Bacteroidota > Bacteroidia > Sphingobacteriales > Sphingobacteriaceae > Mucilaginibacter > Mucilaginibacter aquaedulcis. Next base: position 53,877 of record NZ_JAUFPR010000004.1, on the reverse strand, counting down.
CGGCTTGCTGGCCACCTATTCCTGCTCGGGTGCTATGGATATGGAAACCTTTAAACAAGTAATTGCCTGGGCCGCGCTTGATGCCGGTAAACAGGTACAGTTTATTTACCAGTTCCACCAACCCGAAGATCACCCGGTACGGGCCTCGTTCCCGGAAGGGGAATATTTAAAGGGCTTGCTTTGCAGGGTGTTTTAATGAGGAAGATAAAAGTTTGTTTTTCCTGCGCTCGTCTGTGACGAGTGCTTAATATGGTATAGCGATTGCATCGCTTCTCTAAATTGAAGTGCTTAACATGTATCGGCGTTTTAAACGCCAATACATATTAAGCACTCGTTATAAACGAGCGCAAGGGAGTAAGACGTTTACTGTTTCAATCTTTCGCCTTTAATCCCTTCTTTACGGCTTTGGCTTTCATTTTCAAGTTCAGCATTTCAACCAAAACGGAGAATGCCATGGCGAAGTAGATATAGCCTTTAGGGATATGCTGCTCAAAGGCTTCGGCCAGTAACGAAACACCTATTAGCAGCAAAAATGATAAGGCCAGCATTTTTACGGTAGGGTGGTTATTTACAAATTTGGCCACGCCGTTTGATGCCCACATCATAATACCTACCGCAATCACTACGGCAATGATCATGATCTCGACATGACTGGCCATACCCACGGCGGTAATTACAGAATCGAGCGAGAAAACAATATCAAGCAACATGATCTGAACAATTGTACCCCAGAATGAATGGCGTTTAATATTATCTGTATTTTCTTCATCGCCCTCAATTTTATGATGAATTTCGGCAGTGCTTTTGTAGATCAGGAATAAACCACCAACAATCAGGATAAGGTCGCGGCCGGAGATGGCCAGTTTCTCAACCCAGTCGGTATCAGTTACATTGAACAGGTGTCCCAGGTTAAATAAGGGTGTGGTAAGTGTCATTACCCAGCTTATGGAAAGCAGCAGCAATACCCGGGTAATCATGGCCATACCCAATCCAACCCTGCGTCCCTTCGACTGCTGATTAGCCGGTAGCTTATCGGCAAGGATGGATATGAATATCACATTATCAATCCCCAAAACAATCTCCAAAAAAGTAAGCGTGATGAGGGAGATCCATGATTCGGCCTGGGCAAATATTTCCATAGGGTGCAGTTTGTGCCTTAAAAATAACAAAACCCCTGCCGTAAATGGCAGAGGTTTGCAAATTTGTGTTAAATATGAAAAGTTTTAATCAAAACTCACACTGCCGTAACTGGTGTTTATGGTGATGGTTTTATCAGAGCCACCTTTGCCTAAATGGCCTTTATAGTTTTTGGTTGGGTTAAATCCCTTGTCGCCATCGGCAGGTGTTTTGCTGGTAATGCTCAGATCGCGGCTGCCGTAGTTAAAGCTGCCATAGCGCACGGTTACATCAAAGTTTGAATTTTGATCGCCGCCGAGCCCCAGTTTTACGCTGGAGTACGAAGCGTTAACGGCAAGGTTTTTCACATTTTTATCTACCTCATCTATATTTAAATTACCGCTGAACTTTACGTTGATGTTGCCCGATGTGGTAATCTTGCCAATTTTTGCAGAGCCGTAGCTAATGTCGGCGTTAAGCTTGTTACACTCGCCAAGGCTCAGGCTTCCATAAGCCACATCCAGATCGCTGCCGTTAAGGGCACCGATGGTAGCGCTGCCATATTTTACGCTGATCTGGTTAGCCGGATTGCTTAACGCTTTGGCTACAAGACTACCGTAGGAGTTGTTGATGGTCAGTTTACCATCCAGGTCAGGAAGGTTGGTGCTGCCATATTTGTTGCTCAGGTTCAGCGCGTTTTTTGAAGGCATATACACCATGTAGTTCACCTCAATTTTGCGCACATTGTTGTGCTTACCGCCAAATAACGACCATGAGTTGTTATCATCATTATTTGTGTTGATACTGGTTTTAAAGTATACGTTTGATCCATCCTTGCTATCCCTGATAGTTACGTTATCTAATAGTTTTTGCGCTTTGTCCTCATCATTTGCTCCCACCTTGATCTGTACATCAACCTTTACCTCGTTTTTAGTCCAGGTGTTCACAGTTATTTTACCGAAACGGTTATCCAGATTAATGATGTCGTTACCATCAACAGTGTAGCTTTTGCTGTAACTTTTAACTTTTTCAACACCATCATCACTTTTTGAATTGTTAACGTCGGAGTCATTATAGCTATAAGTAAAGTCGGTATCAAAATCCTTAAAACCCAAAGCTATTTGCGGAGCAATATTGGTGCTGAAGTTATAAACGTAATCCTTAATGCTATCGTTCAGTGTAAAGTTGAAGTTCTTTAAGCTATCAAGCCTGAAATTGAGGTTTTTATTCATTTTGAACTGCATCTGCTTGTTTAAATTTTTCATGTGCAGTTGCATTTGTTTTTGATGCTGCATATTAATGCTGGCCATTTGCTTTTGCAAAGCCTTCATCTTTACGTTAAGTTCCCTCATTTTTTGCTGAAAGGCTTTCGTGTCTTCTTTGCTCATGCCTTGCAAAGGAGCCATTTGAGGCATAGAAGGAGGAAGCTGAGGGGCAGGAGGCTCCGGAACTTCTTGTGCAAAGCTCATGGTATTAATGGCAAGCATGACCATTAAAGCAAGCACCGGCCGTTTAAATATTTTTGATTTCATTTTTTTGATCTTTTTTCATTTGGTTGTATTGCTCTATTACACTCAATTGTTGATTAAGCACCTCGGTTTGTATTTGCAAGTTCCGGATCATTGCACGTAAAACACGCTCCTGGTTGGGGCTGGTGGCCAAATCATTATTTAGTCTTTTATAGGTCGAATCCATTTTAGCTATTTCGGCGCTAAACTCTTTGTACAGCTGTGGGTCGGCTTTGGCTACTGATTTGAGTTCGGTCAGTTTAGTTTCAACAAGCGATGCGTAATGCAGCTGTTGTTTAGCGTATTCGGGGTTTATGGCTGCAAAATCAATTCCTTTTGCGCTTTTTTGAGTTTGCAGATATATACCGAAACCGATGCCCATGATCAATACCACCGATGCCGCGACCCGAAGCACGAAAGAAAGAGAAAAAGTTTTTGTTTCCGGCTTTTTTGGCAGCTCCTCCTGCATGTTGAGGCTTTGCTCAATTTTGCTCCACAGATCTGCCGATGGTTCAACCTCTTCAAATTCCTCCCTGTTGTTTTTAATGAAATCTTCAAATCGCTTGCTCATAATTCTGTTCCTTTCCTTTTTAAAATCTCCATTAATTTTCTTTTAGCTCTCAAAAACTGGGTTCGTGAGGTGTTTTCTGATATATTTAATATTTGACTAATTTCTTCATGATCGTAACCTTCAAGCAGGTAAAGCGACAGTACAACCCGGTAACCATCGGGCAGTTGTTTCATGCCTTCTTTAACCATAGCCACCTGGTACTGGATATCATCCTCGTCCTCGTTCTCTTCCTCGGGAATGTTTTCCAGGTGATCGCCTTCCAGCTCAACCAATTCGAGCCGGCGTTTGCGGAGCAGGTTTATAGACCGGTTAACAACTATTTGTTTGAGCCATAAACCAAAGGTGGTATCCTGCCTAAAATCTTTAACCTTGTTAAAAGCATCCAGAAAAGCCTCCTGCAAAACATCTTCAGCTTCGCCAATGTTGCCCACAATCCTAAAGGCAACGTTTAACATTGCTTTAGAATATAACCGGTACAACTGGTAACAGGCTTTTTTGCTCCCCTGCTTGCATTCAACCACTAGGTTGTAATGTTTATCGATGTATGTGGCTTCCAAATTCTGATCAGGCTTCAGACTAAATGACGCATCATTTTCTGCAACGTTGCATCAATGTGAAAAATAATTTGTTTGAACTTAGATTTTTTTGTTCATACATAATTAAATATCCCTGAATTTATATGGAAATGTTGACTATCAGAATTGTAAGGGGTGTTACAAAGCAGCTAAAAAATCATCTATAGCTTTTACGGCGCTGTCATATCTGTCTTGTCCGGTGCCTGATATAACTACATAGCGTGCCTGCAGATTATCAAGTTCCTGGAGCCAAACATTCATGAAATGTTCGCGCAAATCGGGGAAATTACGCAGGGGATCATCCTGCCAGGGCAGGTCGATATTGAGCAGGAGGTACAGGTCATAAGGGTGTTTGGGTAACTCGTCCAGCACCTCTTGCGGGGCTTTGCCAAACATTTGATCGCTCCATATTTTTACGGTGATAAAGGTAGTATCGCAAATGAGGAGTTTATTGGCCCGGGGCAGTAGTTCGGCCTCTAATGCCAGCTGCCCGTGAAACATATTGATTTCATCCTGCCATGTGCATGGTTCGGTAAGCTTTTCGCAGTAACCGCGGGCAAATTCGGGTACTGCTATGGTATGGTAATGAGCTGCCAGATAATCAGACATGGTTGATTTTCCGGTTGATTCGGGACCTACTACTGCTATTTTGGGTATGTTTTTCATGGGGATATAATGCAAAAGAGACGCATATCATGCGCCTCTTCTACGTTGTTTGTAACGTGTATTTTATTTTTCGAGCTTAGGTACCCTTGTAGGAGTATCCTTGCCCGAAACAATGGTGCGTGAGCTTAAAGCTATGGCCCTGATGGTCGACGTAATGTTATTAACGTCGAGCGAGCTAAATTCGTCTTTTACGGTATGGTACAATTTATCGATATCTATCTGATCTGTTGATATGGTATGTGCCGGTACACCTTTTTCTGCTAAAGACGCGTTATCACTGCGGTAAAACAAATCCTGCTCCGGATAAGGATCCGGGTGAAACTCAAACGCGGTTCCTTTAAGGTTTTGCTGCAATATAGTGCCAAAGTTTGAACGGTCGAACCCGGTTATAAAAGCAGAGTTTTGACCGAATTTGGATGCCTTGCCAATCATCTCGATGTTAAACATGGCTACAACTTTATCCGGGTTAACCTGGGTAGCAAAATATTGTGACCCGTACTCGCCGATCTCTTCAGCAGTAAAGGCCACGAAGATAAGTGTACGATCATTATTGTTCAGCTTTTTGTAGTACTTAGCCAGTGAAATTACCGCTGTAGTACCCGAAGCATCATCATCGGCACCGTTGGCAATGCTATCGCCCTCCATGGGTTTAATGATGCCTAAATGGTCATAGTGACCGGAGAACACCACAAATTCATCGGGTTTGGTTTTACCGGGGATAATGCCGGCAATATTAAATAAAGGCAGCTCTTCCGATTTGCCTTCGTAGCTAACCTCAAATGATTTTACGCTGTCAAACTTTCCAATTACAAATACAGAAGCCTGGTTGTTATCGGTTTTAAAACTCGCGCTACCGGCCAAAACGTGTTTACGCACGCGGGCAAAGGCTGCCTGAAAACGAGGATCGACCAGGAATAGTGTTTTTTTACCGCTTTTCGCACTGGCAAGGTATTCCTGTATAAAGTTTTTTTCGGGACCTATTTGTACTACCTGCACATCACTGTTGTTTGACCAGTTGAATGATGCTCCGGCTGCTGCAAAGACGCTATCTGTTGGTATAGTACGGCCATTTACTGTAGCTGATACTTTAACAGGCGTTGTACGTATCATTGTGAAATTCTGACGATAGCCTGTATTACCTGCCAATGGTTTTAAGCCAGCCTTGGTATACTCGCTTTCAATAAACTGGGCGGCTTTTTCAATGCCTGGTGTAAATGTGGCCCGGCCCTGCATATCATCGGCACTCAGGGTTTTAATGATGCGGGTTACATCGTCCTGGCTGATGAGCTTATTTACATCCTGCGCAAAGCTGTATGCCGAAATTGCCATGAAGGCAACGGTTGCTAAAGTTTTTTTCATTACCTGTTATTTGATTTTTGATTGTAACCAGTTATTGCGGAATGTTTCCTGATCTTTTGTTAATTGTTTACCTGCTTTTTCAAAGGGAACTACTTCCAGCATTGGGCTTTCTTCCAGTGTTACTGTGGTTTCATGCGCGCCCGTGCGGTTTTTATAATTTACACTGATTTTATCGCCAGGCTTTTTACCGGCAAGTACATCACTAAAAGACTTTGGATCGGTAATGGTTTGGCCATCAGCTTTTAAAATAATATCACCCGCATCAAGCCCAGCTTTGTAAACAGGTGTGCCAATAACGGTGCTTGAAAGGATAGGCAAACCCTCGGCTCCGGCAGCGCGTTGCTGCCCTGCCCGGCCTCTGCCTGGGGTTGATGCCAGTGAGCCTGCCCATGCCTTACCTGGTTGTGCCTTGCGCAATACTAAACCTGCTTTGCTCAGCAACTCCTCGTAATTGTTTTTATCCGTACCGTAAATAAAGCGCTTAAAGAAATCGGCAGCAAACTTAGGGTTGTTGGTAAGTTTAGCCAGATCAGTTNCCTGGCGCATATAATCATCAAGTGTGGTGTTAAACTCGCTGCGCAGGCGCAGATCAAGAGCCAAAGCTATAGCACCGCCGTAAGTATAATAACTGGTAAAATCGTTTACGTTATTGTTAGGATCGATAGATACGCCTGCATCAGCAAATACCGAATAACGGCTCATTTGTGTTGCCGGGTAATTTGCAGCGCCGGGCGTATTCAAAATCTGGTTTACCAGGCCGGCAAGTGTGCGTGAATAATCATCAAGCGAGTTAAAGCCCGAACGGGTAAGCAGTAATTCGCCATAATATTGGGTAAAGCCTTCGGCAAACCAAAGTTCGCTGCTCATGTTGGCCTTTTCAAAGTTAAAGGGCTCCAATGATTTTGGGCGGATCCGTTTCACGTTCCAGCTGTGGAAGTACTCATGCGAAAATACTCCTAACAGATTGGTTTCATTACCGGCGATTTTTTCAACCGGGATAACAATACAGGTAGAGTTGCGGTGCTCCATACCATCGCCTGATGTAGTAGGGTATATATCGGCCAAAAAGGTATATTCACCATAGTCATAAGCTGGCAACTCGCCAAAAACGCCCTTTTCTTCCAGCGTCATTTTCTGAACCATTTTGCCAAAGTTGTCAACCACACTTTGGTCATCATCTGAGTGTATGCTTAAATTGATCTTCTCGTTTTTGCCATTGTTTGCAACATTCCAGCTGGTTACTTTATAGTTAGAAAGCTCGGTAGGGCTATCCATCATGTACTGCATATTCGGCGCGCTGTAAACGTTGGCACCTTCGTGTTTTAGCTGGGAGGCAACCTTCCATCCATATTTATCAAGATCGTTAAATTCAAATTTAACAGGCCGTTTATCCTCGCCCAATACCCACATAAAAGCAGCAGGCATGTTCAGGTGGGCATGGCTGGGCTCAATGCTGGCATAGGTTCCATCTGTCCAGTTAGCAAACAGGGTATAACTTATTTTAACATTAGCAGGGTGAGGGCCCACTTCATAAACATCACCTTCAACTTGGTTAAAGGGTAGTGGGGTGCCTTGAATATCGGTTACTTTAACATTGTAGATATTTTTGCCAAACTCATGTGTGGCATATCGCCCGGCAGATGAACGGCTCATGCGAAACCTTAATACATTTGGAGCGTTGGGTACAGTCATCACGATCTCTGCTTCATGATGCTCGGCATTAGGGAACGATACGGAGTAATAAATTGCCTTTTGTTGATCCTGCTGAGCAATAGCAGCAGATGCAAATAAGGCGGTAATAGTAATTAAGAATAGTTTTTTCATGTAACCTGATTAGTAGCGCTGAAATTACGATTATTCAAGGAAATATTATTAGCCTACCAGCTTTTGGGGGTGCTAATGACCCCGGTTTCCATCAATACGGATTAATTATGCGTATCTTTAAAGAAATTCCTCAACATATGATCCTTTTTTCAAGACGAAATTTGCATTACACCGATTATAAATGGAGCATATATGGCCAGAATGATCCGCGTGTAAACGGCAAACCCGATTCGACCCCGTTTACCAGGGAGGAGGGCAATGAGATGGTTTACCTTATTAATAAACTCATGATACTTTGGGATTACCGTTTTGCCAATACGGGCAATAAAATGGAAAAACTTATACATGATAAACTCCCGCCCGAAATTACCCTGCAGCAAGAAGTTCAGGAATGGCTTAAAGCTAATCTGAAGTTTTAATAGTTTTGAGTAGTGAGCTTTCAGTAGTGAGTTTAAAATTTTATTAGAAAAAGAGTTATTTTCAAACTCAAAACCCATTACTGAAAACTCAAAACTAAAAGAAACTACTCCTTTTTAAACTCATAAGGGTTACGCTCTATAAAATCGGCTACTTTAACCTTTACGCTGCTTACCTGTCCGTTTTGAACCGTGAACGGAAATACTGCTTTGCCCAGCGTAGCATCAGAAAAAGTTACATAAAACCGGTTGCCGCCCAAAGGCTGTAGCTTGGCAAACATGGTTGGGTGGTGCTCAAAACGCATTTCCAGGTCATTGTTTTCGCCCTGGGTAACGGTCATTGTGCCATAAATGCCGTTGGTGTATTTACCGGTGTAGGCATTAGCAGGTAATGCAGGACGAAGGTTTAATAGTACGGAATCGCGCAGTTTTTTATCTTCGGCTTGCTGGGTGCTTGCGCGTGTTTTAAATTCCTTTAAGTACTCATCACTGTAATTGCGATAGCCGCGACCAAAGTATGCATCAAGAATTTCCCAGCGCAAGGCCTCAAAAAACAGGTTTTGATCGGTATTGGTTAATATCACAATGCCCAGGTTATCCTGAGGTGAAAGAGTTACTGATGACAGATAGCCGTTTACGCCTCCATCATGCATAACAAGCCGGTGGTTGGCATAATCCTGAATAAACCAGCCAAGCCCGTATAGTTCAAAATTATTTTCGCCATTTAAATGAAACTGGCTGCCTACAATATCCTGCGGTTCGCGGGTAGCTTGTATGGCAGCTTGCGGTATAACCTGGCGGTTGCCTACCTTGCCGTTGTTTAATAATGCCAGTACCCATTTACTCATATCACTTGCCGATGAGCTGATGGCTCCAGCAGGGGCAAGGCCGTCTATCTGGCAATAAGGTATGGCGGTTAACCTACCATCTACCAGGGTATGCGGTGCGGTACGGTTAAGTGATTTAGGCAGATCTTTAGACAGGGCCAGTGAGTTGGTCATTCCCAGCGGAGCAAAAATGGCTTCCTTAATATAGGCCTCCCATGATTTGCCCCCGGTTACCCGCGGAATGATCTCGCCGGCTGTTAAAAACGCGGCGTTGGTGTATCCCCACTTGGTGCGGAAGGCATAAGGTGCTTTAAGTTCGCCTAATTTGGCTATAATCTGTTGACGGGTAAGGTTAGTATTATAAAAAGTAAAATCGCCCTGAAAGGTTTGAAAACCCAGGCGGTGGCAAAGCAGATCGCGCACTATGGCCTCCTGACCCGCCAATTTGTTTTCCAGCTTAAACTCGGGGATGTATTTGGTTACCTTATCATCAAGCGAAAGTTTATTGTTGGCCTGCAACATGGCCAGCGCGGTAGCGGTAAAGGCCTTGGTATTACTACCGATCATGAACAGGGTGTTTACATCCACGGGGTTTATGAGGCCGAGTTCCTTTATGCCATAACCCTTTATCAGTACTATTTTATTGTCTTTTACTATACAAACCGCAACGCCGGGAACGCGCCAGTTGGTAAGGGCGCGGCTTACATAAAGGTCAAGACTATCTTTTATAAACTTGCTCCGGTCGAGATGTTGGGCTTGAGTTATCGTGATAAATGAAATGGAAATAAGTAGTAAAAAGAGTATTTTTTTCATTACACAAAATTTTTAGACGCTTGAATGTGCTAATTTAATGCAAAATTTACGGCGGCTTTGCTTAATTATTAAATGAAGCCGCAATCTAATTAAAACAACATCGGATATGAATTTTTTTCGTTCGGGATCATTATTCCTAACAACTGTATTGCTCATTTTGGCTGGCTATACAGCAAATGCACAAAGGGCACCCCAACACTGGACTAAGGACGGTTACCAGTATTACAAAATTACTGACGATGGCATCCGGATACTGGACACTCGTGATACCAGCAAAAAAACACTATGGATAAGTAAGGAAATGCTTACCCCGCAGGGGCAGCAATATATAGGTGTTAAAAGGTTTACTTTATCGGCCGATGGTCAAAAGGTGCTCATCAACAACAATACCAAAAAGGTATGGCGTTATGATACCCGGGGCGATTATTGGGTATACGACACCGGCACCAAAAAGCTTTGGCAACTGGGTAAAAGCCTGCCAGCATCATCGCTGATGTTTGCTAAATTTTCGCCCGATGGTTTAAAGGCTGCCTATGTGAGCGGACATAATATTTATGTGGAAACACTGGCCGATGGTTCGGTTAAACAATTAACCACCGATGGCAGTACTAAGCTGATCAACGGTACCTTTGACTGGGCTTATGAAGAAGAATTTGGCTGCCGCGATGGCTTCCGCTGGTCGCCCGATAGCAAATCGATAGCTTACTGGCAAATTGATGCCACCAAAATAAAAAGCTACCTGATGTTGAACACTACCGATTCTATATACCCATATGTGGTGCCGGTTGAGTACCCGGTTGCCGGACAGGACCCAAGTTCATGTAAAGTGGGTGTGGTAGATATCAGCACTGGGAAAATCAATTGGATAAACACCCCGGGTGATGCTGTACAACACTATATACCAAGAATGGAATGGACACTGAACTCCAACGAAATTATCCTGGAGCAGCTTAATCGTGCCCAAACCGAAAGCCGTGTATTTATCGGTAATGTATCTAACGGAACCACCCGCATGATACGCGAAGAAAAAAGCAATGCCTGGATTGATGGAAAAGAACGCTGGAACGCCGGCGACCCAAGCGGATGGGAGTGGATTAATAAAGGCAAGGATTTTTTATGGGTGAGCGAAAAAGATGGCTGGAAACATATTTACCGCGTTAGCCGCGAGGGTAAAGAAAGCCTGATAACCCCGGGCAATTACGATGTGATCAGCATTAATTTAATTGATGAGGCATCGGGCTATATTTATTTCATAGCCTCGCCGGATAATGCTACCCAAAAGTATTTATACCGCATTAAAATTAGCGGAGGTACAAAGCCGGAACGTGTTTCGCCTGCGGATGAACCCGGAACGCATAGCTATGATATTTCACCAAACGGTAAGGTAGCCCTGCATAATTTTTCGAACAGTTACACTCCTCCGGTGAGCGAGGTTGTTACCCTGCCCGAGCATAAGCACATCGGCGGCAATGTAGTGACCTTAAATAAGGATGCGAAAAATAAAACCGAGTTTTTTAAGGTAAAAACGGTTGATGATATTGAAATGGATGGCTGGATGAAAAAGCCAACCAATTTTGATCCGCATAAAAAATACCCTGTTGTATTTATAGTTTATGGCGAACCGGCCTCGCAAACCGTTACCGATACCTGGGGTGCCGGCAATAACAGGTTGTACGCAGGCAGCATGGCCGATGATGGATACATCTACATGTCGGTTGAAGGACGCGGTGCCCCGGCCCCTAAAGGCACGGCATGGCGCAAGGCTGTTTACAAGAATATCGGCATTGTGAATATCCGCGATCAGGCAATGGCTGCAAAAGAGATACTGAAATGGCCATTTGTTGATTCAACACGCATAGCCGTTCATGGTTGGAGCGGCGGTGGTTCATCAACGCTTAACCTGATGTTTCAATATCCTGATATTTACAAAACAGGTATAGCTGTGGCCGCTGTTGGCGATCAATTAACGTATGATAACATATACCAGGAGCGTTACATGGGTGTGCCTGTTGATGCCGAAGGCCGTGCTGCTTTTATCAAAGGCTCGCCGGTTACTTATGCCAAAAATCTGCGCGGCAACCTGTTGTACATACATGGTACAGGCGATGACAATGTGCATTATAAAAACGCTGAGGAGCTGATCAACGAGCTGGTGAAATATAACCGCCAGTTTGAGTTAATGTCATACCCTAATCGTACACACAGTATTTCGGAAGGAGAGGGCACCAACCTGCATTTAAAAACCTTATTTACCCGTTACTTAAACCAATATTGCCCGCCGGGTGGCAGATAAACAGACGAAAGTAAAATGCCCGTAATCACTTACGGGCATTTTTGTTATATGATATGGGATTAAGTAAGGTTTTTATCAATAGGCAGAATCATTATCAGTTGTTCCATTAAAATAAGTATCGGCAGATTTAGGAAGTGTCCGGGAATCGCCATCAAAATCACTTTTGCGGCCAAGCAGGGTAAAGTTTTCTGCTACCACCTCGGTAGTGTATTTTTTAATGCCTTCCTTGTCTTCAAATGAGCGGGTGCGCAGCTTGCCCTCTATATAAACCAGGCGGCCTTTCTGTAAATATTTGGCAGCCATATCGGCCAGTCCGCGCCACATTACAATGTTGTGCCATTCGGTTTGCTCAACCTTGCGGCCATCCTTATTATAGGTTTCAGAAGTAGCCAGAGGGAAACTGGTTACCGATACCCCACCCTCTAAACTGCGCGTCTCCGGATCTTTACCCAAATGACCTACAAGTATTACTTTATTAATTCCAGACATGCCATAAAATAACGGATAATTATTTTATAAATTAAAAATATTTTCTACTAATATAAAAATGGCTTTAGGCAATGCGAAACTATGCAGGTTTTCAACAGATGAATAAAACCAGTTTGGTTGCAATTTAAGAGGCTTTGAAGGTGTTTTTATGAGCCGTAAAAACAGACGCTGGTGGGTAAGTATATGCTTGTGAACAGGGATCAAACTTTCGGATAATTCAATATCGGGCCCAAAAATCTCTTTAACCTGCGGCAAATTCTTTAGTTCATGAATAGGCATTAAAGTGTCGGTTTCAACCAGCGGGAGGTCGTACATATTAGCCCAGATGTCTTTATCGCCCCTTTTATTCATTAAAACGGTATCGCCATCGGTTACTAAAAAATAATTTAAAAAGCGCTCACGCACTTTTACCGTTTTTAATTTAACGGGTAAGGCAGTAGTTGCGTTATGCGTAAAAGCGTAACAATTTAAATGAACTGGGCAAATTCCGCAGCCCGGATTTTTAGGCTTGCAAAGCATAGCGCCAAACTCCATCATGGCCTGATTATGCAAAGCGGGGTTTTTCTTATTAAGAAAATCGTTAGCGAGCGATTGAAAAATTTTTTTACCCGTGGTGGAGTTGATCGGCTCATAAATACCCAGGTAGCGGGCAAGCACCCGATAAACATTGCCATCAACAACGGCTTTGGCCTCATTGGCTGAGAATGATGCGATGGCCGCTGCCGTATATCCGCCAATACCTTTAAGTTTGATGAGCTCATCATAGCTGCTCGGGAAAACACCGTTATATTGCTCCTGTACCAGGCGGGCTGTTTTAAGCATATTTCTCCCGCGGGAGTAATAGCCCAAGCCCTGCCATAACTTAAGTACTTCATCCTCATCGGCAGCGGCAAAGCTGCTTACATCAGGGTAACGTTCTAAAAAACGGTTAAAATAGGGAAGACCCTGTTCAACGCGGGTTTGTTGCAAAATTATCTCCGAAAGCCATATGATATAAGCATTTGTGGTATTTCGCCAGGGCAAATCGCGCTTGTTTTCAAGGTACCATTGTACCAGTTCGTCGGTAAAGTTCATCAGTGTAAAAGTACGGAGGGTTATAGTTAAAAGTTTAAACGTTTTTTTATATGCCGGTGTGCAACATAAAATTCACGGATCAAGTATAAGTTCTGGAACGTTTTTAATAAGGGGGGATGAAGGCCTTTACCGGCAATTTTGAACAGGGCGTTCAGGCATTTTTTGACACCTCATGGTGTATTTGGTACAGGGTATGGCTTCGGTGTGTTTGCCTTTAATTATTAGTAATTTACCCTATACTTTGTAACGATAATGTACGTTTTACATTGGTAATAAAAAAAAACAGACAAATATTTCGCTCTTAAAATATAAAGCGATACTTTTGCAACCCCAAAACAGTTAAGTATTTATATAATTAAATAAAAGTAAATCAGATATGACTAAGGCAGAAATTATAACTGAAATCTCATCTAAGACAGGTATCGAGAAAGTAGACGTGCAGGAAACGGTTGAGGCATTTTTCAAAGTAGTAAAAAGCTCAATGGTTGGTGGCGAGAACGTGTACGTTAGAGGATTTGGAAGTTTTGTTGTAAAGAAAAGAGCGAAAAAAACAGCCCGCAATATTTCAAAAAATACTGCCATCATTATTCCTGAACATTTTGTACCAAGCTTTAAACCAGCTAAAACTTTTGTTGAGAAAGTTAAAACCGGTAACAAAAACAGCAAATAATTTATAAGCATGAAAAACAAGCAAATAGTTGTTGGTGTAGTAGTTGTTGCTATAATAGGCTATTTGTATTTATTACCTGTTAAAGGTTTAATTAAACCTAAAGATGCAAAAGCCGATAAAGCCAATGTTATGACTGCCAGCCGCAAGGCTAATGCTACTGTAACGGTTGATATGGTATCTGCAGCAGCTAAAACCGCAATTGGGACGGCTTTAACCGCTAAGATAAATGATCTGGAAGGTCAGTTAAAAAACGCATCAGGCGCTGATGAGCTAAAGCTTCAAAAGCAATTAGCCACGCAGTGGGATGATGTTAACCAGCCTGCACCGGCAGCATTTTACTACCAGGCTTTGGCCCGCAAAGAAAATAAGCTGGAAGATTGGTTAAACGCAGGTAACAGGTTTAACGATGCTTACAAACTTACACAGGACACTTTGACGCAACCCGTATTTGTAACCAACTCGGTAGAAGCGTTTCAAAGTGCCCTTAAATTAAAACCAGAAAGCCTTGAGGGAAAAACAGGATTGGGCGTTGCTTACGTAAATGGCGGCGCCAGCCCTATGCAAGGTATAGCCTTGCTGCTTGAAGTAGTTAAAAAGGAGCCGAATAACTGGAATGCAAACCTTAATCTTGGGATGTTTGCCATGAAATCGGGCCAGTACGAAAAAGCGGTAGGCAGGTTTAAAACATTAATTGCCCAAAAGCAGGAACTGGAGCCAACTTTTTACCTGGCAGAAAGTTACAAACAACTGGGCATGAAAAAGGAAGCTATTGACGCTTACCAAAAATGTAAAGATATGATGCCCGATCCTGTATTTGGGCAACGCATTGATGAATATATCAAAGAGTTAAAAAATTAATCACACTTAAAAATTATTATTATGCCGAGCGGTAAAAAACGTAAAAGACACAAAATGGCTACCCACAAACGTAAAAAACGTTTAAGAAAAAACAGACATAAAAAGAAATAAGCTGCTTTTATTAAAAGCAGCTTACCTTGCTTTTATTAAAGGGCAAGGTAACTTTAATAGTGTTTTTTTACCCACTTATTAACATGCGGTTTTTACCGTTTTAAGAAATGGAGTAGCAGTTGATAAAAGAATTAATTATCGATTCATCCCCAAATGGGGCTACCATTGCATTATTACAGGACAAACAACTCGTAGAACTTCATAAAGAACAAGTCAGCAACAATTATACTGTTGGTGATATTTACCTCGGGCGTATAAAGAAAATTATGCCCAGTTTAAATGCTGCTTTTGTTGACGTTGGATATGAGAAGGATGCCTTTTTGCATTATCTTGATCTTGGTCCGCAGGTACAAAGCCTGCTTAAATTAACCAAACAAGTACGTAGCGGGGGATACCAATCGAAGCTTTTGGATGGCTTTAAGCTGGAAGCAGATATCAATAAGGGAGGAAAAATCTCTGAGATATTATCAAAAAACCAGCTTATTCCGGTACAAATAGCTAAGGAACCGATATCAACCAAAGGACCACGCTTAAGCTCAGATCTGTCAATTGCCGGCCGTTATGTGGTATTAGTGCCATTTTCGGAGGCTATCTCTATTTCTAAAAAAATAAAGAGCAATACAGAGCGTAATCGTTTACGGAAGGTTGTTGAAAGCATTAAGCCAAAGCATTTTGGCGTTATTATCCGTACAGTATCTGAAGGCAAAGGGGTTGAAGAATTACAAAAAGACCTGCTCGATCTGATATCTAAGTGGGAACAGTTCATTACTAAATTACCTTCTGTTGAACCATCAAAGAAGGTTTTGGGCGAAATTGGGCGTACATCAACTATCCTCAGGGATATATTGAACCCCGATTTTCAACACATTTATGTGAATGACAATAGTATGTTTGAAGAAATTCGATCATACATCCATGAAATATCGCCCGATATGGAAAGTATAGTCCGTATGCACAAGCATAAGGAGCCTATATTTGAACATTTTGGTGTTGATAAACAGATCAAGGGCGCTTTTGGTAAAACAGTGAACCTTGCCGGCGGCGCTTACCTGGTAATTGAGCATACGGAAGCACTGCACGTTATTGACGTGAACAGCGGTAACCGTACAGCTAACAAGGAGAATCAGGAAGAGAACGCTTACCAGGTAAATAAGGAGGCCGCTAAAGAAATTGCGCGCCAGTTACGCCTTCGCGATATGGGCGGCATTGTTGTTATCGATTTTATTGATATGCACAAGCCTCAGAACCGCAAAGAACTATTTGATTACCTGCGTGCAGAAATGCTTTACGATAGGGCAAAGCATACCATTTTACCTCCAAGTAAATTTGGTTTAGTGCAAATTACCCGCCAGCGGGTAAGGCCCGAAATGAATATTGTTACCAGCGAAGTGTGCCCAACCTGTAACGGTACAGGTACCATAAGGCCAACCATTTTGCTGATGGACGATATTGAAAATAACTTCAATTACATTTTGGATGAGCAAAATGAAAAAGGGATAACCCTGTGTGTTCACCCTTATATTGAGGCATTTATTAAAAAAGGTATTTATAACCGCCAGATGAAGTGGTTTGTAAAATACGGCCAGTGGATCAAGGTTAAAAGTAATCCTGCTTACCAGATCACGGAGTTTCGTTTCTTCTCATCAAAAGACGAAGAAATAAAACTGTAAAGAGATTGACTTGCAGCAATGCAGTAAAAAATGCCGGTGCTATTTAGTACCGGCATTTTTTGTTTAAAGGGTTTTACAGATAACCTATCTCTTAATTCTATTTGCTAATTTAATTAGTAAAAATTCGATTAAATCTGCATATTTGCACATCTAAAATCTGTACATCTGAAACATGGCTAAAACCAAGATCGCATATTTTTGTCAAAGCTGTGGCTTTGAGTCGGCTAAGTGGCTGGGCAAATGCCCCTCGTGCCAGCAATGGAATACTTTTGTTGAGGAGATCATCGATAAAGGTAACACCACATCGGTACCTACCTGGAAAGTCCCATCCAATACTCAACAGCGCGCTAACAAGCCGGTAGAGGTAGGTGATATTACTTTTACCGAAGAACACCGCATACAAACACCTGATAAGGAGTTTAACCGTGTTTTAGGTGGGGGTATTGTGGCTGGCTCGCTGGTACTTATTGGTGGTGAGCCGGGTATTGGTAAATCAACCCTGATGCTGCAGCTGGCCCTTAATATGCCTAACTTGAAGGTACTATATGTATCGGGTGAGGAAAGCGACCGGCAGATCAAGATGAGAGCGGAGCGGCTCAACATGGCCCCCCAACCCCCTGAAGGGGGAGCTATAAGCAGCCTTCAAAAAGAAACTCCCCCTTTAGGGAGCAGGGGGGCTTGCTTTGTGCTTTGCGAAACCTCTACCCAAAACATCTTCAAACAGATAGAGGCTTTAGAACCCGACCTGGTAGTTATCGACTCTATACAAACGCTGCATTCATCACACATAGAATCTACACCAGGTAGTGTATCACAGGTGCGTGAGTGTACTGCCGAAATGCTGCGCTTTGCCAAGGAAACATCAACCCCGGTATTCCTGATAGGTCATATAACCAAAGACGGCATGATTGCAGGCCCCAAAATACTGGAGCATATGGTTGATACCGTTTTACAGTTTGAAGGCGACAGGCATCATGTTTACCGCATTTTACGTACGGTGAAAAACAGGTTTGGCTCGGCATCTGAATTGGGTATTTACGAAATGCTGGGCGAGGGATTAAGAGAGGTATCCAACCCATCAGAAATATTATTATCACAACGTGATCAACCTTTAAGTGGCATTGCTATTTCGGCAACCCTTGAGGGTATGCGTCCCATGCTGATAGAAACACAGGCATTGGTTAGCGCGTCGCCATATGGTACTCCTCAACGTACAGCCACTGGCTTTGATACCAAACGGATGAGCATGCTGCTGGCTGTTCTGGAAAAACGGTGCGGTTTCAGGCTGGGTGCCAAGGATGTGTTTTTGAACATAACGGGAGGTATCAGGGTAGAAGACCCTGCAATTGACCTTGGCCTTGCTGCCGCTATTATATCGTCACATGAGGATATGCCCATACCCTTTAAAACCTGCTTCGCTGGTGAGATCGGACTATCGGGCGAGATCAGGGCAGTGAACAGGGTAGAGCAGCGTATTGCTGAAGCTCAGAAACTGGGCTTTAACCAGATCTTTATATCCAAATATAACCTGCCTTCGGGCGGACAGGACAAAAAACGGATGGACCTATCCCGCTATGACATCGAAATAAAAATAGTAAGCAGTATTGAAGAAGTATTCGGCTTACTGTTTGGATGATTTTTGGACAGTGAGACTTGGGGACTATTAGACTATAAGACTTTAAGATTTCTTGATAAAGAATAAGATATTAATTATCAGTATAAACAAACAAAAGGACGAAATAAAACAAAGATGATATAAAATATCCTTTGTTCTTTCGTCCTTTATCTTTTCGTCCTTGGGCTTAAAGTCTTTTGTCCTTCAGTCCTAAAGTCTCATAGTCCCCAAGCCCAATGTCTCATAGTCCAAAAAGTCTTACAGTCCCGAAGGCGGCACTACTTTACGTATGCGGTTGTTGCCATTGTCGGCTACCCAGATGTTTCCGCTGGCATCGGCAATGATACCTTGTTGCGTATTAAATAATGCATTAGCACCTTGTCCGTCGGCAAAGCCAGGGGTAGTAGCATTACCTGCTATAGAAAGTAAAACCTTGTTGCTTGTTATTTCCAGGATGCGTCCGTTTTGGTCGCTTATAAATAAGTTTCCTTTGGCATCAAAAGTGATTGCGGCAGGGTTCCCGATAAGGCCAGCCAACTTAGGGTTACCTGCAAAGGTTGTAACTACTCCGGCGGTGCTTATTTTGCGGATAGCGTTATTAAGCAGGTCGGCAACGTAAATATTGCCCTGGGCATCAATCGCAACACCATCAGGCTTGTTAAACTGTGCACTGGTAGCTGTGGCATTGTCCTGATAACCCGCGGTTGTGCTGCCTGCAACAGTGGTAACTACACCGGCCGGTGTGATCTTACGTATCAGGTTATTTCCCTGATCGGCAACTAAAATATTTCCCTGGGCATCAATAGCCAAACCTTTAGGGCTGTTAAAGGTGGCAGCAGTTCCGGTTCCGTTTGCATAGCCGGCATCGCCGCTGCCTGCAAAGGTGCTAACTACTCCTGCGGGAGTAATTTTACGGATCATGTTATTGCCTAAATCGGCTACATAAATATTACCTGATGCATCAACAACCAAGCTTTGTGGCGCGTAAAATTTAGCAGTAGCAATAGGTCCGTCCAAATATCCTATGGCGCCTGTACCTGATATGGTTGTAACTACGCCTGCCGGAGTAACCTTCCTGATAGCGCTGTTAAATGAATCGGCGATGTATAAATTGCCGGTGGCATCAATAGAAATACCCTGAGGATTGTTAAAATAAGCATTGGTTCCTGTGCCGTCAGTAAAGCCTGTTGAGCCATTACCTGCCAGTGAACTCACTGTACCTGCCGCTGATGACAGATCAGAACCGGTTGTAAATTGAACTACGTTGCCATAGCCCGTACCAGAACTGGTTGTAGCAAAAGCCCTTAAATAATAAGTGGTTTTAGGGGTTAAGCCAGTTACTTTGCTGGTAAAATATACCTGGGTAACGGTATCGGTACTTTTAGAATCAGCAGTAGTAGGGGTTTGGTTGCTGGTACTCCAGCATACCCCATAGGCAGTTACAGATTCAGTAATGGTTGATGTGATCAGCCCGCCGCTATGTGCGCTTGAGCCTGCGGCATCAATAATAACATCGGCTGTGGTTATGGTGGGCGCGGCACCGGGAGTAGTTGATGTGCCTTTGGTACATCCTGAAACAATAAAAATTACGGCCAATAGGCAAACGGCAAATGAAATTGGTTTGGTTAGGGTTTTGTTCATGTGTGTTAACAATTTATTATATGTGATATATAAGCACTTTATTAACTCTATACAGGTTTTCATATTATTTCGCTACAGGTGTTTTAACATATATTAACATATGCGCGAAAATTGCAGGAGGGTGAGTATAAAAACTGGATTTTTGGATGCCTAAACACGGTTTTTATTTTGCGAATGTCCTGAAAAAAATAACATTTAGGTTGCCGTTAACATTTTGCCTATATAATTGTTACATTTCTACAATCTACCAACATGAAATTAGGTCTATATCTGGTTGTTTTATTTGTATCAACCACAGCTTTTGCACAAAAACATACACCCTTGCCGCATGGCATGGTTTACGGTAGTAAACCAGATACAACTGCTATGATGAATGCCGATAAAGTGGAAGATTTTATGGGTAAAAAAACGCGGATAAGCACTACTATAAAAGGGAAGGTACTCCGGGTTAAAAATGAGAAGGGGGGCTGGTTTGAAATGGATGCCGGAAACGGCAGGGTGATAGCTGCTCATTTCAGGGATTATAATGTTACCCTACCGGTGGCTATGGCTGGGCATATTGTAATTATTGAAGGCGTAGCAGCCAAACAATTTATAGCCGACGATCTGCAGCATATGGCTGGGGATACCGTTAGCGGTAAAAAGCAGCATAAGATTAAAACTGATGCAAGGCGTAAAGTAAGCTTTGAGGTGAAGGGTTTATTTGTAGATAAATAATGAACCTGCAAAAACAGACTCAAGCTTATTTTAAGCGGGATAAGGAAAAACTGTAAATCAGGCGTAAACCGGCTACGGTAATTCGCCGGTGATCGTTCTCAAAAAGATCGGCATGGAAGTTCAGGTCAACAACATGCCTGGAAGTAGCCAATAGAATAAAACCGATACCGGCAGTTCCACCCAGCCCGGCAGAAGCACCATCATCGCCCCCGATATGCCCGAAAGTTCCGAGCGCACCATAAACCTCATCGCTAAAGTAATACCGGCCTCCAATGCCTAAATGAACCACATAGGGTATTTCGGCACCGAGTGAAGGAGTTATGCTGATCGCGTTTGTAAGTTTAACCTCTCCCTGTAAGATAGCGCCGAAGCCCGCGCCTTCTCTTGAAGTATTGAGGCCCACACCAAGTCCGATAGCGTTTTTAGCTTGTGCATGTACAAAGTTGGCGCTGCAAATAATACAGGCCATGATAAGGATGATCTTAGAAATTTTTTGCAGGATATTCATAGGTGCGGCAATTTAATAATTATGCCTGATAATGAAGTGATATACTTATAGTGAACGGAGCGAAGGTGAGGCTCGCGCTTGCGCCAAGAAGAAAAACCTGTCATTGCGAGGAGAACGAAGAAGCAACCGCGAGTTATGAAAGTCTTCTCTGAACAGTTTGCGATTGCCTGGCTGCGCTCGCAATGACACAACTTTACAAAAAAAGGCCATCCGTTAAACAGATGGCCTTTAAAATATGATCATTAAAACGCTTAAAACTTAGCGTCGCGGGTTAATACGGATGGCTCCAGGTACAGGGAGGATGAAAACAGCTCTTTTATTTTTTGAGAAATTTCGGCCCTGTTAATGGTGGCGGCATCGCGCCTGCATTTAATGTAGTGTTCTCTTGCTACCTTTTCGGCTAAATCGCCAAGAGTTTTTACTTTGAGCTCCTTGCCAAACTTGCCGGCAAGCAGTAATCCTGCAAATGCTATGATCAGGCCTATAAAAGCCATTACCGGCTGATAAAAGAAACCCGCCACTGAGGCCAGTAATACAAATGCAAATGTGGCCACTACGCCTTGCTTAGGCTGTAACAGATTTATTTTAAAACCCATTTCCTTTTCAATTTCGGCAATAACCTGCAAGCGGGTATCTCTCGGAAAAATATCTGCTAATTTGGTTTGGGGCTTTATTAACTCCTTAGGCGGCGAAATGGTGGAATTAATGGCATTACGTATTTTGTAGAAAGCCTGCTGGGTAGTACAGCTATCGTTATTGGTTTGTTTTACTTTTTCAACAACAATGTCACAGAGCTTACCAAAGGTTTTAACATCTTTAGGGGATGTATCATCTAAGCGGATATTAAAGGATCTTTCAATTTTTACAAGAACATCACCTATATCTTCAGGATCAACATTATTAAGGTTGAATACCTGTGTATTACTCGAATTAACTTTCAATCTATAGTAACCTTAGTTCAACAATAATTTACCTGCAGCTGGGGGGCTGCAGGTAAATGCTATTCAGTAATTAAACTGCGGGAGCAATTTAATGTTTTGATTAATTTATTTGCTTAAGTACATTGATTTCTCTTTATACAGGTGCCTGAAGTACGCGTCTTGCAGGTTAGGTATAAAGCGGATAGCCTCCCCGGTCGATTTCATTTCTGGGCCAAGCTCCTTATTCACTTCAGGGAATTTATCAAAGGAGAATACAGGTTCTTTGATAGCATAACCCCATAGTTTGCGCTCAATGGTAAAGTCTTTCAGCTTGTTGGCTTCCAGCATTACTTTGGTAGCAATATTGATGTATGGTACATCATAAGCTTTGGCTATAAATGGTACGGTACGTGAGGCACGTGGGTTGGCCTCAATTACATATACTTTTTCGTCTTTAACAGCAAACTGAATGTTCAGTAAGCCGCGCACGTTTAAGGCTTTGGCAATTTTCACGGTATACTCTTCCATCTGGCTGATCACGCTGTCTGAGAAATCAAATGGGGGTAATACCGAATATGAGTCGCCCGAGTGGATACCTGCAGGCTCAATATGCTCCATCATACCAATGATATGCACATCGTCGCCATCGCTGATCGAGTCAGTTTCGGCTTCTGCAGCACGGTCAAGGAAGTGATCTATCAGTACACGGTTTCCTGGCAGGTTGCGCAGTAAGCTAACAACGGCTTTTTCCAGGTCTTCATCGTTGATAACAATGCTCATGCCCTGGCCGCCTAAGACGTAACTTGGGCGAACCAATACCGGGTAACCTACCTGGTGAGCAACTTCCAGCGCTTCTTCTGCGCTTTCGGCCACACCGTATTTAGGGTATGGAATGTTCAGTTCTTTTAACAGGTCTGAGAAACGGCCGCGGTCTTCGGCAATGTCCATGTTATCAAACGAGGTACCGATAATTTTGATACCGTGCTCGTGCATCTTTTCAGCCATTTTCAGAGCGGTTTGTCCACCAAGCTGAACTATTACACCGTAAGGTTTTTCAAGCTCAATGATCTCGCGAACATGCTCCCAGTATACCGGCTCAAAATACAGCTTATCAGCCATATTAAAGTCGGTTGATACCGTTTCAGGGTTACAGTTAACCATGATGGCCTCATAACCTGCTTCTTTAGCAGCCAATAAACCATGTACGCAGCTGTAATCAAACTCAATACCCTGGCCAATGCGGTTAGGGCCCGAACCTAATACGATAATTTTCTTTTTGTCTGACGATATCGATTCGTTCTCGCCTTCGTAAGTTGAGTAATAATATGGTGTTTTTGCAGGGAACTCAGCCGCGCAGGTATCAACCATTTTATAAACCCTGTTAATGCCCAGTGCTTTGCGGCGCTGGTAAACATCCTCTTCGGTTACGTTGCCCAGTATGTAAGCTATCTGGGTATCTGAGAAACCTTTTTGTTTCAGGTTATAGAAGAAATCTTCAGGAATGTTGGTTAGTGAATAACGGCGAAGCTCGTTTTCCATGTTAACCACATCCATGATCTGGTTCAGGAACCAGCGGTCAATTTTAGTTACTTTACGAACCGACTCAATTGGTACACCTAAACTAAGTGCATCGTATACGTGGAACAACCTGTCCCAGCTTGGATGCTCCAGGCTGTGCATGATTTCATCAAGGTTGCGGCTTTGACGGCCGTCGGCACCTAAACCGGCACGGCCGATCTCTAAGCTCTGACAGGCTTTTTGCAACGCTTCAATAAAGCTGCGGCCAATGCCCATCACTTCGCCTACAGATTTCATTTGAAGGCCCAGTTCTTTGTTGGCTCCTTTAAATTTATCAAAGTTCCAGCGAGGTATTTTAACAATCACATAATCCAGCGTTGGCTCAAAGTAAGCCGAAGTGGTTTTGGTGATCTGATTTTCAATTTCGTCAAGGTTATAACCTATAGCCAGCTTGGCAGCAATTTTAGCGATAGGGTAACCGGTTGCTTTTGATGCCAGGGCTGATGAGCGAGATACACGCGGGTTAATTTCAATGGCGATGATGCTTTCATCGGCAGGGTTAACCGAGAACTGTACGTTACAACCGCCGGCAAAGTTACCGATGGCGCGCATCATGCGGATGGCTTGGTTACGCATGCTTTGGTAGCAGCGGTCGCTCAGGGTCATGGCCGGGGCCACGGTGATCGAGTCGCCGGTATGGATACCCATTGGGTCAAAGTTTTCGATAGAGCAGATGATAATTACGTTATCGTTATTATCACGCAGTAGCTCCAGCTCATATTCTTTCCAGCCTATAACTGCCTGCTCAACCAAAACCTCGTGGGATGGTGATGCTTGCAAACCGCGACTTAAAGCGGCGTCAAAGTCTTCTTTTTTATGTACAAACCCTGCACCTTTACCACCCAGGGTATAGCTTGGGCGTATAACCAGCGGAAAGCCAATTTCCTGCGCGGCTTCTTTTCCTTCCAGGAATGAGTTGGCTATTTTTGAGGTAGCAACGCCCACGCCTATATCAACCATTAACTGGCGGAAAGCTTCGCGGTTTTCGGTTTTTTCGATGGCATCTAAATCAACACCAACAATTTTAACTCCGTATTTTTCCCAAATACCACGCTCAGCTACGGCAATGCAAAGGTTAAGCGCTGTTTGGCCGCCCATGGTAGGCAGTACGGCATCAATTTGTTGTTCCTGTAATATTTTCTCAATACTTTCAGGTTCAAGGGGCAATAGGTACACATGATCGGCAATAACTTTATCCGTCATGATGGTGGCGGGGTTACTGTTGATGATGGAAACGCTGATACCTTCTTCTTTAAGGGAAAGGGCGGCTTGTGAGCCGGCATAATCAAATTCGCAAGCCTGGCCAATAATGATGGGGCCTGAGCCAATTATGAGAACGGATTTGATGGAATTATCTTTGGGCATAGGGCTTTTTTTAAGTCAAAAGTTCTAAGTCAAAAGTTAAAGGTTTTTCGGGGCCTCTAAACGATTTTTCCTATGCACTGAAGGCGAGAAATCCCGACCTCAGTGTCGGGGTGCAAAGATAGAGTTTTGTTAAACTTTTTACTCTATTTTTTTAGAAAATTTTACAAAAGCTTTATTCGTCGATATTTTGATGTTTTATAGAGTTTAAAATAATATTAAGATTATAAAAAATATGTATTTTTAAGTGATATAAAACTAACCAATTGATACAAACCGGGCCTTGTGTTTTAAACTCTTTTATTAACAATCGGCATTATAAAATTTATAACTGACCTTTATTACGTAATTTACACTGCAAAGCCGTTTGGCTCTTACATGTAGTGCAAAGGATAAATATCTGAATTAGAATGATAAAGAAACCTACATTCATTTTACTTGCCTCCGTTTTGTTTTTCGGAAGCTGCGCCATGATGCAAACCATAGTAAAATCAACTTTTCCGTACACTGCTAACCTGAGCATTCCGGCATCGGCCAAAGTAGGGGAACCTAATACGGCCATCAGCACGGCCAATAGTTTTGATCAGGATTTTACTAAAGACGGCAACAACGCGGGCAAGATCAGGGAAGTGCGTATTATATCGGCCCGGCTGCAGTCAAAAGATCCATCCAATTACAATATCGGTAATATTGTTTCTTTAAGGGTATACATGGCCAAAGCAGACGGCAGCGACGAGGTGCTGGTGGCCGTGCGTAAAGATGTTACCGCCAACGTAGGCAACAGCATGGTGCTTGATATTGATAACTCGCACTTTTTAGATGAGCTGGTGCGCGAACACAGTGTACGCATCAGGATGGTTTACCTGTTGCGTAAAGCTTATGATACCGATGTAAGCCTGAAGGTATCGCTGGGTATAGGAGCCGACCCTCGTTAATATTCTCTAAATGAAAAGCTTATAGGTAATAATTGCGATGGTTTAGCACCGCAATTTACTTTAATAATTTATTATCACCATCAGGGAAAATTAATATGGGCTCGTAAGCACGGGCTTCCTGGGCTTCCATATAAGCGTATGACATGATGATCACGATATCGCCTACCTGCGCCAGGCGGGCCGTTGCCCCGTTGAGGCATACTGTACCACTTCCGCGCTCACCTTTTATTACATAGGTTTCAAAACGGGCGCCATTGTTATTATTTACAATTTGAACCTTTTCATTGGGGATGATGTTTGCCGCCTCAATCAGGTCTTCATCAATTGTAATACTGCCCACGTAATTCAGCTCGGCCTGTGTTACCTTGGCACGGTGAATTTTGGACTTTAATACTTCAATAATCATGGTGCAAAGTTATAAATAAATTTAGTCGATAGTCCATAGTTCATAGTCCACGGATTGTAAAATGATTTTAGTCTGTAGTTCAGTTGTTTAGTCCATGAACTATCAGCTACCAATCAAATAACATATTATCTATAAGTCTTGTTTTGCCAACACGGGCAGCAACAAGCGCAACAATGTTTTTGGTTTCGGAGGTTGCGGTATGCAGGGTTTGGCCATCAGCAATTTCAAGGTATTCAAGTTCAACCCCTGGCTGGCTGCTGATCATTTGCTGGGCCTGCTGTTGTATGGCTGGTATATTATTGCTGTCAAAATTATTTTTGGCCCAGTTTAATGCTTTGGAGAGGATAAGGGCGTTTTCGCGATCAAACGGCGTTAGGTGGATATTGCGCGAGCTCATGGCCAGGCCGTCGTTTTCACGCTCTATAGGGCACATTACCAGCTTAACAGGCATGTTTAACAATTCAATCATTTTATTAACCACCAAAACCTGCTGGTAATCTTTCTGGCCAAAAAAGGCAAAATCGGGCTTAACTATGTTGAATAACTTATAAACTACCTGGGTAACGCCCTGATAATGTCCAGGCCTGAATTTACCCTCCAGCAAATGTTCCAGATCACCCAGGTTTAAATGCCATTTTTCATTATCATCATACATCTCATTAACCGGCGGATTAAACAAAACATCGCAGCCTGCCTGCTCCAGCATGGCAATATCGGCGGCTATCGGGCGGGGGTATTTTTCAAGATCTTTTGGATCGGTAAATTGGGTGGGGTTAACAAAAATACTGCATGTAACCTCATCGGTACTTTGCTGCGCCTGCTTAATTAATGATATATGTCCTTGGTGCAGAGCGCCCATGGTGGCCACAAAGCCGGTAATCTTTTGGCCCTTGTTGGCAAAGTAGTTTTCGGTTTCTTTTTTGGTGGTAAATATTTTCATTGCAAAGGTTTGCGTTGTATATTTATAAAGTTAACAGAAGCCTTAAAATTGATTTTTTTGCGGCATGCTGCCCTTTATTTTTTTACTGCAATTACAGTAAAAAAATTTGGTAAAGGTGGACATTTGCGCAAAAAATACCAAAAGTTACTTGCACAATTCGTTGACAGTTCATATAATAATGCTTATATTTGCAGACTCAAATTTTTTGACTTCTTTAAATATTTAATACTGATTAAGTGATGGGTAAATCTAAGCTTCTGTTTATAACTCATGAAATGTCTCCCTTTCTCGAACTCACAAAAATTGCTGAAATAACACGCCAACTTCCGCAGGCCATGCAGGAGAAAGGTTACGAGATCCGTATCCTTATGCCGCGTTTTGGTAATATCAATGAGCGCAGGAACAGACTTCATGAAGTGATCCGTTTATCGGGTATGAACATCATCATCAATGATAATGACAACCCGCTGATCATTAAAGTAGCATCTATCCCGGCGGCGCGTATGCAGGTGTATTTTTTAGATAATGAAGAATATTTTCAACGTAAACACGTGTTTGGTGATAAGGATGGTAAGTTTTACGCCGATAACGACGAACGAATGATCTTCTTTTGCAAAGGTGCATTAGAAACTGTTAAAAAATTAGGATGGGCTCCAGATATTATTCACTGCCATGGTTGGCTAAGTGCATTAGTGCCTGCTTATTTGAAAACTACTTATAAGGACGACCCAACTTTTAAAAATTCAAAAATCATTTACTCTATTTATGAGAATGATTTTAAAGAGAAATTAAACGCCGACTTTGTGAATAAAGCCATCATGAGCAACATGACCGAGCAACATGTTGAGGCTTACAAAGAAGGTACAAATTCTGCTTTATACACTGGTGCAATTCAGTACACTGACGGAATTGTTTTAGGCAGCGAAAATATAGATGCAGATGTGTTAAATAATGTTAAAAACAGCAATAAATCAGTTTTAGAATTTGATTCTACCGCTGATTTCGAAAATTATTACAATTTTTACGACGAAATTACCAACGACGAATTGGTGGATGTTGCTTAATCTTTAATATTATATATGAAATTTTTAAGATTAGACTTATTGACGCTGTTAATAAGTCTTTTTATTTTTAATAGTTGTAAACGCCAGGATGGGATAGGTTTAGGGGTTACTCCTGAAAATCAGATCAATGGTAGTCTTATTGTTGACTCAAACGTAATAGTTAATACAGTTGCGGAAGATTCTGTGTTAACTTCAGTTCTGCCAAAAACACCTCTTGGTAACTTTGTTGATCCCGATTTCGGAACAACGGTTTCTAATGTGGTGCTCGGCGTTACACTTCCAAACGGTGCAGCGTACACCGTACCTGCCGGTACATTAACTATTGACTCGGCAGTGTTGGTACTGCGCTATGCCAATGGCTTTTATGGCGACTCGGTGGCTACACGTTTTACAGCTAATGTATACCAGCTGAATGAAATAGCATACCCTCAAACTTATTACAGCAATAAGCAGTGGCAGTATAATTCAGGTAATGTATTGGGCTCAAAAACGTTTATAGCCCGTACGCATGATAGTGTAACTATTGCCAGTATCCGTGACGCAAAGGTTGATACCATACAAAAGGTAGGCCCTCAGGTACGTATCCCTTTCAGCAAAAAGTTTATTTATGATAACCTGTTTAACGCAAACGGAAGCCAGCTGGCTTCTCCAACTCTTTTTGAGAATGCGGTAAAAGGTTTGTATGTTACTTTAGATAAGGGAGCCTCCAGCAATGTGGGTGGCGTTATACAACTTGCGCTTGATTCATCACATATAGATGTGTTTTATAAAACGGTTAACGGTACAACAATTGATACGGCAAGCACAATTCTGCCTTTTTCAACCCATAACGCCCAGATCACCCATATC
The DNA here is from genome assembly GCF_030409325.1 of Mucilaginibacter aquaedulcis. Lineage (GTDB taxonomy): Bacteria > Bacteroidota > Bacteroidia > Sphingobacteriales > Sphingobacteriaceae > Mucilaginibacter > Mucilaginibacter aquaedulcis. Next base: position 24,502 of record NZ_JAUFPR010000004.1, on the reverse strand, counting down.
TATAGTACAACTATTCAGGCTGCATTAAATGCCAAATCAAACTCGCAAAATACATTTTACTTACAGGGGCTTGCCGGGTTGAGGGCAAAGGTTAGTTTTCCGGGTTTAACTCAGCTTAATCCTGATTCTATTGTATTGAACCGCGCCGAGCTGGTGATTACGCCGATGCCGGGTTCTGGTATACCTTATGCTCCATTGCCTAAGTTAACTATGTATCAGTTGGATATTGCTCATCGCCGCACCTATATTCAAGATGCTTCAACAGGTGATATACGTGCCCAAATAGCGCAATTTGGAGGAGGTTATGATAAAACTCATAAACAATACAGATTCTTGGTTACCTCTTACGTTCAGGATTTGATCCGTAAGAAAACTATCGACTATGGAACTTACATTGCACCAATTGATACTACTGAAGTTACTTCAGGAAGCAGTGGTATTGTAACAACTAATATTGGGCCAAGTGCACAGGTTGCCGCCCGTACCATAGCGGTTGGCAGCGATAAAAATTCACCTTATAAAATTAAGCTGAACATTATTTACACCAGGATACGCAAGTAAAAGAATACTATTTTTAATGAAAAGAATCCCCGCTAAGGGGATTTTTTATTTAAGCCAATTGTACTTTTTAAAATTTATTTTTAAGTACCGGAAAACTCTACGATTAAGTTGAAAAAATCAAAATAATTAGGGCTCATTTGTGTTATATAGCTGATTATTTTTATTCAATTTGCATTTTATTAGAATTTATTATGTGTGGAATTGTAGGTTATATAGGTTATAGAGACGCTTATCCGATAGTTATTAAAGGGCTTCACCGGTTAGAGTACCGGGGGTATGACAGTGCCGGTATTGCCTTGCTTGATCAGGAGCTCAAGGTGTATAAAAAGGCAGGTAAAGTTGATGACCTGGAGCAGTTTGTAAAGGGCATCGACCTAAAAGGATCAATAGGCATGGGCCATACCCGCTGGGCAACCCATGGTGAGCCGAGCGACAGAAATTCGCACCCGCACTCATCGGGAGATCGTAAGCTAACCATCATCCATAATGGCATTATTGAAAACTATGGCATTATTAAAGAAACCTTGCTGGCCAAAGGGCATGTTTTTAAAAGCGATACAGATACCGAAGTATTAATTCATTTAATTGAGGATATACAACAACAGGCAGGCCTTGATCTGCGCGATGCTGTGCGTGTGGCTTTAAACAAGGTTATTGGTGCTTATGCTATAGTGATCATGAGTGCTGATGAACCCGACCAGTTAATTGCTGCCCGTAAAGGCAGCCCGATGGTTATTGGTGTAGGCAAGGGTGAATATTTTATAGCATCTGACGCTACGCCTATTGTTGAATACACCAAAAATGTGATCTATTTAAATGATAATGAAATAGCATACATCAAACGGGATAACCTGCTGATCAAAAATATCGATAACTCGGTTCAAACCCCGTACGTGCAGGAGCTTGACCTGAAGCTTGAAATGCTTGAAAAGGGCGGCTACGATCACTTTATGTTAAAAGAGATATATGAGCAACCCCGTTCTATTCGTGATTGCCTGCGCGGCCGTATTTACCCTCAACAGGGCAAGGTACAGCTGGGGGGTATTAAAGAATATGCAGAGAAGCTGAAAAATGTTGATCGTATCATTATTGTTGCCTGCGGTACATCATGGCATGCGGGTTTGGTAGGAGAGTATCTGATTGAAGAATATGCCCGTGTACCGGTTGAGGTGGAGTATGCCTCTGAGTTCAGATATCGTAACCCCATCATTACGGAGAAAGATCTGGTAATAGCCATATCGCAATCGGGCGAAACGGCGGATACGATGGCGGCCATTGAATTGGCTAAAGAAAAGGGTGCTACCATTTTTGGCGTTTGTAATGTGGTGGGTGCATCTATTCCACGCGCTACTCATGCCGGAGTTTACACCCACGCGGGCCCAGAAATTGGGGTGGCATCAACAAAGGCCTTTACCGCACAGGTTAGCGTGCTTACACTTATAGCTTTTTATATAGCACAGCAGCGCGGCACCATAACCCAAAGTAAACTCATTGAGTATTTAACAGAACTAAATGAAGTACCTCATCTGGTAGAGCAGGCACTGAAATCAAATGAGCGGATACAGGAAATTGCCGCAAGATTTAAAGATTCAACCAACTGTTTGTTCCTGGGTAGGGGAAGCTCGTTCCCAGTGGCTTTGGAAGGTGCTTTAAAACTTAAGGAGATCTCCTACATCCACGCCGAAGGTTATCCGGCAGCCGAGATGAAGCACGGCCCGATAGCTTTAATTGACGATGAAATGCCGGTTGTATTTATAGCTACACAGCATTCATCATACGAAAAGGTGATCAGCAACATACAGGAAGTAAAAGCCCGCAAGGGCCATGTGATAGCCATTGTTACCGAAGGCGACACCGAGGTACGTAACATGGCCGATTATGTGATCGAGATACCTCAAACTCATGAAGCTTTTGTGCCGCTTGTGGCTACCATACCATTGCAGCTATTGGCTTACCATATAGCTGTAATGCGTGGCTGTAACGTTGATCAGCCGCGTAACCTGGCCAAATCGGTTACAGTCGAGTAAGTGGGTTGTACGTGATACGTTTTACTTAGTACGTTATTGAGTCAATAAAACTCACAATAAACAAAACGCCCCGATGATTAATTCTTCGGGGCGTTTATATTTTTATAACGTACTAAGTAAAACGTATCAGGTACAACCCACTTACACTTAAGCCGGCATTTGTTTCATGGTTTCGTTCAGATCAAGTTGCAGGCCTTTGGCAATGGCCATACCCAAGCTGATATCGGCACGGAACCAGTGGCACAGCTGGCGGTTAATTATCTGGTCTTTTTTAGGGCCTTCTATACCACTCATGGAATTTACAATATTGCTGATGAGGTCATGTTTTTGCTGCTCATCCATCAGGCGATATAAATTGCCCGGCTGGGTGTAGTGATCATTTTCACCTTCGGCGTTACGGTCATACCAATCAGCAACACCGTGGCCAAAATCCCAGGCTGGTTCCTTGTAGCTTTGGTCAGGTTCAATATTATCAAAACTGTTAGGGAAATAGTTAGGGCCCGAGCCATGATTTCCGTCAACACGCATCTGGCCGTCGCGCTGGTAGTTGCTCACCAGGTACGGACATTTGTTTACCGGTATCTGCTCATAGTTGCCGCCTAAACGGTAACGTTGCGCATCGGGATAGGAAAGTATACGGCCCTGCAGCATTTTATCGGGCGAGTAACCTACGCCATCAATTACATGCGCCGGTGCAAAGGCAGCCTGTTCAACGTGGGCAAAATAATTATCAGGGTTTTCGTTAAGCTCCAGTACGCCTACATCAATCAGCGGATAATCGGCATGAGGCCAAACCTTGGTCAGGTCGAACGGATTAATGTGGTATGTTTTGGCATCAGCTTCGGGCATTACCTGAATTTTCATATCCCATTTAGGGAAATTGCCATTATCAATGGCAGTTAACAGATCATGCTGTGCAAAATCAGGAGCTTTTCCGCGCATTTCGCCGGCTTCGGCATCTGTAAAGTTTTTGATGCCCTGTTGGCTTTTAAAATGGAACTTAACCCAGAACCTTTCATTTTTAGCGTTGATAAATGAGAAAGTATGGCTTCCGAAACCATCCATATGGCGGTAGCCGTAGGGTGTGCCCCTGTCGCTCATTAAAATTGTTACCTGGTGCAGGCTTTCAGGGTTCAGCGACCAAAAATCCCATACCATAGTAGCGCTTTTAGTATTGGTATAAGGGTCGCGTTTTTGAGTGTGAATAAAATCGCTGAATTTTTTAGGATCCTTAATAAAGAAAACCGGCGTATTGTTACCAACCAAATCCCAGTTACCATCCTCCGTATAAAATTTAATGGCGAAGCCGCGTGGGTCGCGCTCGGTATCAGCCGATCCTTTTTCGCCACCCACGGTTGAAAAGCGAAGAAAAAGTTTGGTTTCCTTACCTATGGTATTAAATATTTTGGCGCGGGTATATTTTGATATGTCATGAGTAATGGTCAGCTTGCCATAAGCACCCGAACCTTTAGCATGTACAACACGCTCGGGTATGCGCTCTCGGTTAAAATGAGCCATCTTTTCGTGCAGGATAAAGTCTTGTAGAAGTATCGGTCCTCTTGGGCCCGCTGTTAAGGAGTTTTCATGCTCAACATAAGGTATGCCCGAGGCTGTGGTTAATTTTTTTTTGTTGGTTTCCATGAGTAATTTGGTTTTCTGTTTCAAAAGTCATTATAAAAATTTAATAGAAAAAATCAATAATTGTTATATTTGAATAGAATTTATCTATATGACAATTACGCAACTTGAATATATTGTAGCTGTTGATACCTACCGTAGTTTTGTATTAGCAGCCGAAAAATGCTTCGTAACACAGCCCACACTAAGCATGCAGGTACAAAAGCTGGAAGATACCCTCGGCGTTAAAATATTTGACCGCAGCAAACAACCCGTAACCCCAACAGAAATAGGCGTTGAGATCATTAGCCAGGCCCGGGTGATGCTATCAGAAAGTGAAAAGATAAAAGAAATTATCACCGATCGCCAAAAAGAACTTTCGGGTGAATTGCGTGTGGGCATTATACCCACCGTATCGCCTTACATTCTGCCTAAAATAATACATGGCTTTATTCAAAAATATCCGCAGGTAAAACTCATTGTTTGGGAGCAAACAACCGAGGAGATCATACAGCAATTAAAGCTGGGCATGATTGACTGTGGTATCATGTCGACTCCGCTGCATGAAAGCACGCTGACCGAGATTCCGGTTTTTTATGAGAATTTTGTGGCTTACGTATCCAAAAACAGCAAACTCTCTAAAAAGAAAAATATTAACCCCGAGGATATTGATATGGAAGAGATCTGGGTGCTTAACGAGGGGCATTGTATGCGCGAGCAGGTTTTAAACATTTGCCAGCGCCGTAAATCAACCAAAGGATTTATGCATTTTGAATACAATACCGGTAGTGTAGAAACCCTGAAACGTATGGTTGATCAAAATAATGGCGCCACTATACTACCCGAACTGGCCCTGGCCGAGTTGAGCGATAAACAGCTTGATAAGGTGCGTTACTTTAAATCGCCCGAACCTGCGCGTGAGGTAAGTATTGTAATACAGCGTAACTTTTTAAAGAGACGTATGATTGAGGCCCTTAAAAACGAGATACTTGAATTTGTACCTAAGCGAATGAAGAGTAAAAAGAAGAAAGAGGTGATGGATATTTAAGTGGCTAAGTGTTATAAATACACTAAAATCACAACTATTATTTAGAATTAGTATAGATAATTTGGATTGTAAGGCAATCTGTCTTACTTTTGGCCATTGTTTATAATTAGTCTAAATAAAATGCACCAACCCCAACTTAATTTTTACAAAATATTTTTGCTTTCAATTTTAACCATTACACTTCTTTTCGGCTCGCTGAACCTAAGTGCCCAACAGGTTAAAGGTATTATTAAAGGGCATGTAGTAATTCAGGGCGATGGCCCTGCCGAAAACGTTTCGGTTACATTAAAAGATACCAAATACGGAACTGTTACCGATGAAAACGGTGATTTCATACTTAGAGCTCCTGAAGGTAAATATACAATAGTAATATCCCAGATTGGCAGTAAACGCCAGGAAACACTGGTTGAAGTATCTGCCGGACAAACACTTACTTTACCTCAGTTTACTGTAAATAATGCTACCAATAACTTGCAGGAAGTAAGCGTAAGCGGAAAAAAGGTAAACAAGTTTCAGGCCAAAAGGAGTGTAGATGTGGCTAAAATGCCGCTAAGCAATCTTGAAAATGCTCAGGTTTACACTACCATCACTAATCAACTATTACAGGAACAACAGGTTTTTTCTGTTGATGATGCTTTAAGGAATGCTCCCGGCATACAAAAAATGTGGGAAGCTACAGGCAGAGGTGGCGATGGCGGGGCTTATTATAACTCACGTGGTTTTATTGTTCAAAGCCAGCTCAGAAATGGTATTGCAGGTAATGTAACTTCAACTATTGATGCAATAAACCTGGATAGGATTGAAGTTATTAAAGGCCCTTCAGCTACATTGTTCGGAAGTACTTTAACTTCATATGGTGGTTTAATTAACCGCGTAACCAAAAAGCCTTATGAATCATTTGGAGGTGAAGTTACCTTTGCCGATGGTAATTACGATTTTCACCGTGTTGCACTTGATATAAATACTCCGTTAGATGCTAAAAATAAAGTGCTGTTCCGTTTAAATACAGCGTTTAACAATGATGGCAGCTTTCAAAACACCGGCTTTAACAGAAATTGGTCAATAGCGCCAAGCCTGTTATACAAAGCTACAGACAGGTTAACCATTTCGTTTGATGCCGAGTTATTCTACGGCAAAAATATTGGCAAGTCGATATTCTTTTTCCCTTTCGGGCAAACCATTGCTGCTTTAGGACATAACCGTGCTGATGAACTTAACCTTGATTATAAGCAAAGCTATACCGGAAATGATTTAACCCAAACGTCAAGAACTGCCAACTTTTTTGGCCAGGTAAAATATAAAATATCTGATGCCTGGACATCAAGCACAAACTTTAGCGCGAGCCATAGCTACTCAAACGGATTTGGCCCTTACTTTTATTTACTGGCAGGCGATTCAATTTCCCGTAACGATCAATCAACCCGTAACAGTACAGATGATATGATCGAGATACAGCAAAACTTTAACGGCGATTTTAAGATAGGAAAATTCAGGAACCGCTTTGTTGGAGGCTTGGATTTTTACAGGGAAAACTCAAACCAGTTTTTCTTTGGCAGCACGCTTGATGCGGTTTCTACCGTAGGTAACCATGACTATTCAGGTTTTAATAAATCTGCTATGGAAGCTTTATATGCTGGAGGTAAATATGATTTTACCTATCCATCTATCTACAAAATAAATACTTACAGTGCCTATATTTCTGATGTGTTTAATATAACAGATCAGTTAATGGCTTCTGCAGCCTTACGTGTAGATCGTTTTGATAATAAAGGTAATTACAGCCCGGATACTAAAACTACTTCAGGAGGGTTTAAGCAAACCGCGTTTGCGCCAAAATTTGGATTAATCTACCAACCAATAAAGGATCATGTTTCTATCTTTGCCAACTATCAAAATGGCTTTAATAACCAAACAGGTACAACAGTTGATAACAAGCCACTAAAACCTGAGCAAGCCAACCAGATAGAGGGCGGTGTTAAGGTTGATTTATTTGAAGGTAAATTAAGCAGTACCCTAAGCTATTACGATATTAAGGTGAAAGACATTGTGCGCCCTTCAGATGTGCCAAACTTGTCTGTACAGGACGGTACACAATTTAGCCGTGGTATTGAAGCCGAAGTTATAGCCAACCCAATAGTAGGTTTAAATATAGTGGCAGGTTTTTCGTATAACAATTCAAAATTAGAGAAAACAGCTGATGCCTCTGTTGAAGGCCTACGTCCGTCAACTGCAGGTTCACCATATCAGGCTAACTTCTGGGCAAGCTACCGTATTTCAAAAGGTGCTGTAAAAGGTCTTGGATTTGGATTTGGCGGTAATTATGCCAGCGACAATAAAGTTGTGAACAGTAAAACAATAGGTGTATTTACCTTACCATCTTACACGGTGTTAAATTCTTCGGTATTTTACGATGTAAGCCGTTACCGTGTTGGGTTTAAATTGGATAACCTTACTAATGAAAAATACTGGATAGGTTACACCACCGTTAATCCACAAAGATTAAGAAGTTACGCACTTAGCTTTACCTACAAATTTTAAAACATAAACATGACCTTTAAAAAGATCATACTGTTTTGTCATCGCTGGCTCGGATTTATATCCGGGCTGGTGGTGTTTATAGTGAGTATTACCGGCTGCTTGTTCTGTTTTCAGGATGATATACAGGATGCCATGCAAAAGTATCGCCATGTGGAGGTGCAGTATAAACCTTACCTGCCGCCATCTGTATTAAAAGCCGAAGCGCTTAAAGGCCATAAAGGTGCTACTGCCACCTATATGTACTATTACGGGGTAGACAGGCCCGCAGGCGTACTTGTTAATTTGCCCAAAGATGGTATGCTTTATGTGTACCTGAACCCCTACACCGGGCAGGTTACTCATACAGAAAACCCGATGAAAAACTTTTTTATCATTGTGGAGTACATACACCTGTATCTGCTATTACCTGCCAAAGTGGGTAGCCTGGTGGTAGGTATATCGGTCATCATATTTATGGTGATCATGATCACCGGGCTCATATTATGGTGGCCCAAACGCAAAAGCGACCGCAAACGCAGTTTCAATATAAAATGGAATGGCCGCTGGCGCCGGGTTAATTATGACCTGCACAATGTATTGGGTTTCTACGCTACTTCTATAGCCATCATATTATCTATAACAGGTTTATCTATGGTGTTTGATTCTGTGCGTGAAGGTATTTACACTACCGCCAACCTGGGCAAGGCATATCCCTCAGAAAAAGAGATACTGAAATCAGATTCGTTGTTAAAAGGGAAGATTGAAAATAAAACGGTTGTTGACAGGGCTTTTACCATAGCCCAAGCCCGCTCACCTAAGGCCGAAATGTTTTTTATTAATGATGATGCTTCGGCTGCCGGTGTGATAGGTATCAGTGCCTATGCGCAAGCCCTGCATTTTTATAATAGCGACGAGTACATTTTTGAAAAATATACCGGCAAGCTGTTAAAGCAAACCCCGCAAGCTAAGAAAAGTCCCGGCCTCAAGATGAACGAGATGAACTACGATTTGCACGTAGGGCAAATAGGGGGGATAACCACCAAAATAATCGCCTTTCTGGCCAGTTTAATTTGTGCCTCGCTGCCCATAACCGGATTTATCATTTGGCTGGGTAAACGCAAAAAGACCAAAACAAAAACCGTCAGGAATGTTACGCACCGCAGGGTGCAACGGCAACATCAGGCGTAGGTAATAATGATATGTAGTTGCAAGATGTGATGTGCTGATCTTGTGCCAACGAATTAAAAAAGATTGTCATTTCGACGAGGAACGAGGAGAAATCTTATATGAGCAGTCGATCCGCCTGCATGTTGTATAAGATTTCTCTTTCGCGCCACTCACATTTCCACCCATGCTCTATCGAAATGACAATCTTTCTCAACGTGCTTTGTTTGTAACGAGTGCTTAGAAGGGATTAACGGATTAAGCACTCGTTATTTATAAGTGGTGATGCAATTGCAGCCTCAAATTAGGTGCCCGTTAAAACGAGCGCAATAAAAAAAGACACATGCAATGTGTCTTTTTTTTGTGTGTATTACGATACCGTGATCTCGCCGCGCAGGTCAAGCTCCATGTAGTGCTTCACCTGTGCCGGATCATCAAACATACCCAGCAGGTACATCATTTTGGTTACGGCTGATTCAAAGGTCATATCATAGCCATTGGCTACCCCTATATCCTTCAGCTGGCGGCTGGTTTCATAGCGGCCCAGTTCAACGGTTCCTACCTTACACTGCGAAATATCAACTACAACCTTACCACTGTCTATAGCGCCTTTAAGCAGGTCAATAAACCAGCTGTCGGTAGTAGTATTGCCCGCGCCAAATGTTTCCATCACAATGCCGCGAACATCAGAGTTTAAAATAGTTTCAACCACTTTGGTGCCAATGCCCGGGTAAAGTTTAAGTACGGCCACATCGCTCACCAGGTTATTATGGATAATGAGTTCGCTATTTTCCTGCGGATGCCTGATGTCATTCGCACTGAAGCGCAGGTGTACGCCAGACTCGGCCAGTATCGGGTAGTTTGGCGACCGGAAAGCCTCAAATTTTGATGAATTATATTTAAATGCCCGGTTACCGCGAAACAGTTTATAATCAAAGTAAATACAAACTTCGGGAACACGTGCGCGGTCGGCTTTTTTTGATTTGGCAATTTCAATGGCCGTCATCAGGTTTTCCTTGGCATCGGTACGTATAGCGCTTATAGGCAGCTGCGAACCAGTGAATATTACCGGCTTGCCCAGGTTTTCGAGCATAAAGCTCAGGGCCGATGCGGTATAGGCCATGGTATCTGAACCGTGCAATATCACGAAACCATCATTATCATGATAGTTTGATTGAATAAGGCCAGCCAGTTGGCTCCAGATAACCGGGTTCATGTTTGATGAATCAATGATCTCCTCAAAAGAGTGTACCTTAATTCGGCAATTAAGTTTCTCCAGTTCAGGAACATTGTCCATTATTTGCTCAAAGTTGATAGGTTTAAGCACTTTAGTCACGGGATCGGTCATCATCCCAATTGTACCCCCGGTATAGATGATCAGTATCTGGCTCATGAAATAAGATGTATGCTGTATAAATTCATTAAAACAAGTATTATATGCCAAACACCTTTATGGAGTTTTCAGTGGTAATACTGGCCACTGTTTCCACAGTTGTTTGATGCAGCTCCGCTACTTTTTGTGCAATGTAGATCAGGTATGAACTTTCATTAGGCTTACCGCGGAACGGAACGGGCGTAAGGTACGGAGAATCTGTTTCTAAAACTATATGCTTCAGGTCAATTTCGGCCACAACTTTATCCAGGCCTGAGTTTTTATAGGTTACCACACCGCCAATGCCCAGGTAAAAGCCAAGCCCGGTTATTTTATGGGCCTGCTCCACTGTGCCGGTAAAGCAATGGAAAATACCACGCAGGTTTTCGTCCTGTTCTTGTTGCAGTACTTCGTATACCTCGTTAAAGGCATCGCGGCAGTGGATCACGATGGGGAGTTTAAGACTTTTGGCCCAGTTGATCTGCTGGCGAAAGGCATCTATCTGCTCTTTTAAAAAAGTTTTGTCCCAATACAGGTCAATACCGATTTCGCCGATGGCGTAAATTTTATTTTGCTGGTGCGCATCGCGTATGCTGTTAAGTTCCTGCTGCCAGTTTTCCTTTACCGAACAGGGGTGCAGGCCCAGCATGGCAAAGCATTGCTCAGGATAGGCGCGCACCAGATCAAACATCAGCGATACCGATGCTATATCTACATTAGGTAAAAACAAACGGTTTATATTGTTGCTGAGGCAGCGCTCCATAAAGGCAGCACGTTTATGGGCAATGGTTTCGTAATATTGATGTGTATGCGTGTCGGTTAATACCATGGTGCAAAAATAAAAAAGCCTTCTGTTTTTTGGCAGAAGGCTGGTAGGCTAATTTGTCTTTTTACTTGGTAGTGGTTTTTTGTACACCCGTTTTTTGGCCGGGTTCATGATGCCGGTTTTAGGCGCAACCGCATGTTTGCCCGGTTTTACCTTAACAAGTTCCACGTCAAATAGTAATGTGCTGTACGGAGCTATATCTTCACCTGCACCCCTGTCGCCATAAGCTAATGATGATGGGACGATCAGTGTGGCCTTTGAGCCTTCGTTAAGCAATAATAAACCTTCGTCCCAGCCCGGTATTACCTGACCCTGGCCAAGCACAACGCTTATAGGCTCGTATTTACGGCCCGGCTGATCTAAGCCCGCGCCTTTAGCTTCAGTTTCAACGCTGGAGTCAAAAACTTTACCACTTAGCGTACGGCCGGTGTAGTTTACCAGCACGGTATCACCCGCCAATGGCTTACGTTTTACTGATGGACGGGTAACCATATATTTTAAACCCGACGCTGTTGTTACCGGCGTTAATTTGTGCGAAGTGATGTAGCTGCCGGCTGAAGCGGCTTCTGCATCCTTTAGTTTCTGTCCTTCGGCCTTTTTTTCGGCTATGGCATCATTTAATGATTGTACCTTTTCAATTTTCAGGATAAAGGTTAAATAGCTGCCTTTAGGAAAAAACGGGGGGCGTGATTCTTCATGGCCTTTAAAAACAGAGTCGGTTGGTACTTTAACCAGGGCGCTGTCTTTAACAGTTAATAATGGGAATACATCCATCAGGTCGCCAACGTTTTGTGATGGCTGTATTTGTGCCTGTACCGGTTTGCCCGCTTTATAAGTGCTGTACAGGATAGAGTCTTTATCGGTTTTTTGAATAAAGTTGAAGGTGATCACATCATTCAGCTTTATTTTTTCGCCCGTGTTGTTGGTAAACAACTGATAAAATGCCCCTTTACCGGTAGGCTGCATATTAGGCCTTGGGGTTGGTGCCTGCGCATAAGCGCCCAGTGTAAGCAGGCTTAATGCGGGTAACAGGATATAAATTGCTTTTTTCATCGGTAAACAATAAAAAGCCTTTTTGCCCGCGGGCAAAAAGGCTTTAGTGAATATTTTTAATTACTTGGTTACCGGTGGTGGTAATCGAACAATAGGTTTTGAAGTATTTGGATTAGGGTGAACAACGTTTACCATCTCCATTTCAAACACAAGCGGAGTGTAAGGTGCGATTGGGCCTATTCCCTGATCTTTATAAGCAATATCAGATGGAATAATGAATATGGCTTTTGCGCCTTTGTTCAGCAATTGTAAGCCTTCGTCCCAGCCAGCTATAACTTTAGCTTCGCCAACAGGGATACGGATAGGAGCAAACTGACGCATTGGATCCATAGGGATCTTTGCTTTTTGTGCTTCTTCTTTAATGCTGGTATCAAATACTTTACCGTTAACCATTTTACCGGTATAGTTTACAACAGCGGTATCATGCGGAGCCGGTTTTTCGCCGGTGCCAGGGTTGGTAATTACGTATAATAAACCTGATGCTGTTTTTTCAAGTTTCAGGTGGTTGTCGTCAATATATTTTTTGATCTTGGCTGGCTCCTGAGCTTTAAGACCATCCATCTGACCTTTCAGGTAATCGGTAACGCGGCCACGGAAAACCTGGTCATTCAGGTTACCTTTAGCAATAACTTTTTCAATTTTAACCTGGAATACTAAGTATTTGCTTTTGAAGCCCGGAGGACGTTGCTGACCACCTTTAAATATCGAATCGGCAGATATTTTGAAGGTAGCGCTATCGCCTTCGCCCAATAAACCAATACCGGCAACAACATCGCCTTTGGCTTGTGGTTTAGGCATTGCAAGTCTGTTGGGCTGACCGCTTTCATAAGTGCTGTTTAATACAGAGTCGCCGTCGGTTTTAACTACCATGTTCAGGCTCACAAAATCGCCTTCTTTAATTTTCGCTCCACCTTTTGAAGTGTGGATGTTATAAAGCAAGCCGCCTTCGCCTTGTTTAAACCCACCGTTGCAACTTGCTAAACCTATAGCCGCAAGAGACAAGAACATTAATTTTCTTTTCATTTTTACTGTTTTACTTACTGTATTAATAGTTTTTTATATTCGGGTAAGATTAATTTAAATTGATTTACCGCCTGTTCAAGGTTACCGTTTGAGTACCCTCCGGCCGCGTTGCGATGACCGCCGCCGTTGAAATATTTTTTACAGATCTCATTGGCCGGAAACTCACCTTTTGAACGCAGGGAAAGCTTTACCTTATCGCGGCGCTCAACTATGAACGCTGCAAGGCGTATGCTGGCCATTGACAGGGCGTAGTTCACTATGCCTTCGGTATCGCCGGTATTAACATCAAACTTTTCCAGATCTTCTTTGCTCACTGATATTATAGCGGTATTGTACTCCGGCAAAACCTCCAAACAATTGGCCAGGCAATGTCCCAGGAATCTTAAACGACTTTCAGACGCACTATTGTATACCAGTTCGTGTATTCGCCAGTTAACAGCGCCCGCGTCAATCAGGTCGGCTACTATGCGGTGTACTGTTGAAGAGGTATTTGGCAGCCTGAACGAAGCCGAATCGGTCATGATGCCGGTATACAGGCAGGTTGCCACATCCTTATTAACTAATTCGGGATGGTGCAGCTGATTAACAATAAAATCATAAACAAGCTGGGCCGCGGCGCAGGCATTGATGTTCCAGTGGCGGTAATCATCAAAATCTTCAGGCTCCAGGTGATGATCTATCATGATTTTGTAGGCGCTGCTTTGGCCCACCAGTTCGCCCATCTCGTTGATGCGGCTAAGGGCGTTAAAATCAAGGCAGAATATCAGGTGTGCTTCGGCAATTAAGGTTGCCGATAGCTCCGGTTGCTCGGTATAAATAATAACCTCCTCGTTGCCAGGCATCCAGCTTAAAAAATCGGGATAATCTGTAGGGGTAATTACTTTGGCATGATGCCCCTGTTGTATCAGGTAATTATACAAACCCAATGACGAACCCATAGCATCACCATCAGGTTTATGATGGGTAGTGATCACTATTTTTTGAGGTTGTTCTAAAAGGTGTGTAAGCGCAGCTAAATCTAACATCAATTTTAAAAAAGAGTTGCAAAGCTAAATAAATAAATTAAATACAAACCATCTAATTTAATTCAAAAAGCTTTATGTTACAGATGTAAAACCCTATTTTTGCGCCAATTTTAAGAAAGAGTATGAAAACTAACAGAACTTTTACCATGATTAAGCCTGATGCTGTTGCAAACGGGCATATTGGTGCAATTATAGACAAGATTACCAAGAGCGGATTCAAGATCATCGCCCTAAAATATACTTCATTGAGCCCTGAAAAAGCAGGTCAGTTTTATGAGGTACACAAAGAGCGTCCTTTTTACAAGGACCTGGTTGGCTTTATGTCATCAGGCCCTATTGTTGCCGCTATTTTGGAAAAAGATAACGCTATTGAAGATTTCCGTAAACTGATTGGTGCAACTGATCCGGCTAAGGCTGATGAAGGTACTATCCGTCAAATGTTTGCCAAATCAATTGAAGCAAACGCAGTTCACGGTTCAGATTCTGACGAAAACGCTGAGATTGAAGGAAACTTCTTCTTTTCGGCTTTTGAAAAGTTTTAATTGATCAACCTATAAGCAGGTGTAACTGATGTTGCATCTGCTTATAGGTTATTATATTGAATTGTTTGGCGGGATATCTGCTTTCCCCGTTTTTCTTTAAAGAAAAATAACTTCCTCCACCAGTATACTATTGGCTTTCTCGTTTATCTTATCTATGATCTGATTGCGCATCATCATCAGCTCGTTTTTTATTACCGATGATTCTATACGCAAAAACAGCTTTTTATCACGGATAAATAATTCCTTGGTACGGTTGGCAACAGGCTTGCCTACCAGCTCGGGCCAGGCTGTTACCACGGCGGTTTCGTCAAAGCGGCGTTTAATTTTATAAACGTTCAGCATTTGCTCAATAGCTTCCTTCAACGATTTGTCATTTGCTTTACGCATCAATTGCCCCTCCTGTCACTTTAAATAATTTTACCGGCACGTTTATTTTATTAAAGATATCGCTGACACGGTTCATACTGGTATCAGTAATAAACACTTGCCCGAAATCATTATTTGATACCATTTTCATGAGTTTGGTAACACGCTCATCGTCAAGCTTGTCAAAAATATCATCAAGCAGCAGTAGCGGTTTGAAGCCTTTTTGCTGATATAAAAAACTATACTGCGCCAGCTTCAGCGCAATTAAAAATGATTTTTGCTGCCCCTGCGATCCAAATTTTTTCATGGACATGCCATGTATATTAAATTGCAGATCATCCTTATGTATACCCGCAGTGGTACGCTCCAGCGCCCTGTCGCGCTCAACAGTCTTTTTTAGCAGGGCTGCAAAATCATCATTCAGTAATTGCGATTCATAAGCCAGTTCAACCTGCTCGGCACCATCGCTTAAAAAGCTGTAATGTTTATTAAAGATGGCCGTAAAAGTTTCCATAAAAGCCTTTCGCCGCTCAAATATCTTATTACCCGAATTGGTAAGCTGTTCGTCAAGTACCTCCAGCAGGCTGGGGTCGTAACGCCCGGTATCGGCAATAAGTTTCAGCAGCGCGTTACGGTTGGTTAGTACCTTATTATAAGTAATAAGCTCATCGAGGTAATAATTATCGGTTTGCGATATTACATTATCAATAAACTTACGGCGCTCCTCGCTGCCTTCGGTAATAATACTGGTATCATAAGGCGATATCATCACGAGAGGCAGCAGGCCAATATGATCGGCCAGGCGCTGATAGTCCTTTTTATTGCGCTTGAATTGCTTTTTTTGGTTACGCTTAACAGAACAAGCCACAGCTTCGGGCTGATCGTTCTTATTAAAAACGCCGGTAACGATAAAAAAATCGGTTCCCTGTTTTATCTGCTGGCTATCTATCGGGTTAAAATAACTTTTACATAACGACAGGTAGTGAATAGCATCCAGTAAATTGGTTTTGCCAGCCCCATTATTACCGGCAAAGGCATTCACCCCCTCACTGAAGACAAGTTCGGCCTCTTCGTAATTTTTAAAGTTGATGACTGACAGCTGTTGCAAATACATAATGGGAGGGCAAATTTAATCATTTTAGATGGTTGGTGAGGTGTTTGGTTCAGGATTAAAAAACATTTTTTGATTTGCGGTTTTTTATCTGAACAGGCAATGAGGGACGATGGAAGTAGACGATTTATAGGCTCAAAATGGCACCAATTGCAGGTATCAAACCCAATAAACTACGGCATAAACACACAAAGAAACCATAATGCAATTATTTAATTTAAAAGGTATTGCCAGAAATTATGAAAACCGTAACTTTGCAAACTTTAATTTTGTAACAACAATGTCAAAAATCCAGGCGAATACCAAAGTTGCAGCACCAGAAACCAATTTAGGGCAAAGCGGCAACTTCGTGCGCGAGAATCAAAAAAGCCTATTGTTTATAGGTGGGGCCATTATTGCTCTTATTGCTATTTATCTGTTGTATCTGAAACTTTATTTAGGTCCGCGCGAGGTAACTGCTGCTGATCAAATGCACGTTGCACAGGATTTTTGGGCTAAAAAAGATTGGGATAAAGCTATTAAAGGCGATGCCAGCTACCCTGGTTTTGAAAAGATCATTAGCGAATACAGCAATACCAAAGCTGCTAACCTGGCTTACTTTTATTTAGGTACCGCTTATTTAAACAAAGGCGAATACAGCAAAGCAATTGATAACCTGAACAACTACCGCGGTGATGACGCAATGGTAGCTCCGGAAGCTTTTGGTGCTATGGGCGATGCGTATGTTGAGTTGAAAGACTATGACAAGGCCGCTACCAACTTTAACAAGGCTATTGATAAAGCACACAATAAATTTTTATCGCCGCTTTATTTGAAAAAATTAGGCCTGGTTTACGAAGAACAAAAAGATAACAAAGCTGCAAGCGAAACATACAAAAGGATAAAATCAGAATATCCGGAAAGCGCCGAAGCACAAAATATTGACGAGTACATAGCTCGCGCCGAAGCAAAACAATAATCCAGATTTCGGATTTGGGATGTTCGATTTCGGATTTATTGACTTACAGAGCCATTAAATCCAGAATCGGACATTTTTTGTTTAAACAGGATCAGAATCCCAAATTAAACAAATCCCAAATCGAACATCCCAAATCCGAAATCAAAATAAACCCCAAATCGAACATCCCAAATCCGAAATCAAAATAAACCCCAAATCGAACATCCCAAATCCGAAATCAAAAATGGCTACTCATCTTAAAAACCTATCTGATTTTTCAAATACCGAAATACCATCAGCGGCACCTTATAAATTTGGTATAGCCGTGGCCGAGTGGAACGCGGAAATTACTAATGCCTTATATCAGGGTGCTTACCAAAGCCTGGTAAACAATGGTGCCCTGCCCGAAAATATTTTTACTTACCCTGTGCCCGGAAGCTTTGAGCTAACCTCAGGGGCCGACCTATTGCTTAAAACAGGTAACCTGGATGCCGTTATTTGCCTGGGCTGCGTAATACAAGGCGAAACCCGCCATTTTGATTTTATTTGCAATGCAGTAGCAAATGGAGTAAGCAATGTTGCCATAAAATATTCAAAACCTGTTATATTTGGTGTATTGACCACTGATAACCAGCAGCAGGCTATTGACCGCGCAGGTGGTAAACACGGCAATAAAGGCGATGAGGCTGCTATTACGGCCATAAAAATGGCCAGCCTTGCCGAAACATTAAAAGGCTGATTAACGTAAAACTGTTTAGTTAAAAAACAATGAAAAAGTTTATTTACATAGCGCTTGTAGCTTTGGTGGTTGGCAGCATGATTTCTTCGTGCTCAAATAAATTATGTCCGGCTTATGGTTCATATCCTAAAAGCGGCCGTTAACAGAAAATTGTCATATTTTATTTTCATCTGAACCTGTAAGCAGTTTTTGTGTTATAATTACGTTATAACACTGTACACTATATAATTACATTTATGAATTGGATATCGTTGGAGTCGGCAGATCAATTAAACAGTATCAAACAACACCAGGGCTACAGCCTTATATTTAAACATAGTACCCGCTGTTCAATCAGCATGATGGCCAAAAAACGTTTTGAGCTTGACTGGGAAGATCTCCCTGAAGATATGCCTCTTTACTTTTTAGATTTGATTACTTATCGCGACCTGTCAAAACAGGTTGCAGAAATTTTCCAGGTTCACCACGAATCGCCGCAGTTATTGCTGATCAAAGACGGTGAGTGCGTACTTGACCAATCGCACGGACAAATCTCGGTTGACGAGGCCCTGTCTGTATTAAGCTAACATTTTCAGGAAATTTTATAAAAGAGACTATACCCGAGTTATTGCGGGGTATAGAGTAGGAGCCTTACCCAACCCTCTCCAGAGGAGAGGGCTTCAAAAGCTTTTTAAAGTCTCCCCCCTTGGGGGAGATTTAGAGGGGGCTCATGCCACGCAGTGATTACAATGAAAGTTTAATCTTGAATCTTGATTCTCCTTTCTCATTTCTTGTCTCTTTTTCGTAAAACTTGCCATGCAGCCCCTAAAGGGTTATTTGGTTTTTAACTACATTTGTACCATGATTGAATTATCGGTAGTTCCTGCTGTAAGCCAACAACCCCAACGTAAGCCAGATTGGCTTAGGGTTAAGCTTCCCATTGGAAAAGAGTACACTCACGTACGTAGTTTGGTTGATGAGCATAAACTGCACACTATTTGCGAAAGTGGTAATTGCCCGAACATGGGCGAGTGCTGGGGAGCCGGCACAGCTACTTTCATGATATTGGGTAATATTTGTACCCGCTCCTGCTCGTTTTGCGCTGTAGCAACCGGCAGGCCATTAGCTGTTGATGTTGATGAGCCTAACCGTGTGGCCACATCAGTAAAACTGATGCAGGTAAAACACTGTGTTATAACCTCGGTTGATCGTGACGACCTGAAAGATGGCGGATCTATCATATGGGCCGAAACTATTAACGCTATACGCCGCGAAAGCCCAGATACTACACTGGAAACCCTGCTGCCCGATTTCAGAGGTAACTGGGATAACCTGGCCCGCGTTCTGGAAACCCGGCCCGAAGTAGTATCACATAACCTGGAAACCGTACGCCGCCTTACCAAAGAGGTACGTATACAAGCTAAATATGATCGTAGTTTAGAGGCGCTGAAACACGTTTCAGCGGCAGGTTTGCGCACTAAATCGGGCATTATGCTTGGCCTGGGCGAAACCGAGGACGATATATTAGAAGCTATGGACGATCTGCTTGCTGCAGGTGTTCATATATTAACTTTAGGCCAATACTTACAGCCAACACGCAACCACCATCCGGTAATTGACTGGATTCATCCAGATCAATTTGCAAGATTAAAACAATTTGGATTAGATAAGGGTTTTAGATACGTAGAGAGCGGACCTCTGGTGCGTTCATCTTATCATGCAGAAAAACATCTGTTTGATATATGATAATATGATAATTCCTTTATATATTCACATCGTTGAGTAAGAAACATAAAATATCGCTGACAGAAGAGCAACTGGTTCTTTCGCTTAGGAACCATGAAAAGGTTGCTATTGAGGCACTATATGATATGTATTCGGCTTCATTATATGGAGTTATTTCACGCATTGTTATTGATACTGCTATTGCCGAAGATGTTTTACAGGAAACCTTTGTAAAAATATGGCATTCATTTTCCAGTTACAGCACCGAAAAAGGTCGCCTGTTTACCTGGATGATCAATATTGCACGAAATCTTGCAATTGATAAAATCAGATCAAAAGATTTTAGGAACCAGAATAAAAACCAGGAGATTGAAAATAACGTAACTTCTATTGACGAACAGAATAGTACGATTTACAAACCTGAGTTGATGGGGGTAAAAGATTTGGTTCAGACCTTAAAGCCTGAGCAAAAATCAATTATCGATCTGGTATATTTCAAAGGTTACACGCATGTTGAAGCTGCTGATGAATTAGGAATTCCGCTTGGCACTATTAAAACGCGGTTAAGAATGGGTATACAGGAGCTCAGAAAACATTTTAATTGAAGTAGTGGAAGATATAAAAGCATATATTGAATCTGGCATTCTGGAACTTTACGTTCTGGGGGATGTTACCCCCGACGAGAGGTTGCAGGTTGAGGCCATGGCTTTAAAACATCCGGCTATAAAAGCAGAGCTGGATGCTATAGAGCGGTCAATGGAGCTTTATGCAAAAGAAAACGAGATTGAGCCTTCTGAAGAACTACGACACCGTGTATTAGGTAGCATCCTTACCAATTTTGGTGATGATAATAACTTTCCTCAAAAGGCGGTTCCGCATAAAACCAATGTGGTAAGCCTGCCGCCGCGTAAAGAGCCTAATTTTTATAAATATGCCTTTGCTGCCAGCCTTGCACTGTTGGTTGCCAGTGGTGTAGCACTCATTAGCGTTTATTCACGTTTGCAGCAATCAAACACACAACTAATAACCCTGCAATTACAAAATCAGCATTTTACCAACCGGGTAAACTTGTTGGATAGGGAAATAAGCGTTTTCCGTGATCCGTCATATAAACTGCTTAAATTAGAGGGTACAGCCAAAAATCCGGCTTTGGCCGTTACGGTAGCATTTAGTCCGGCCCGGAAAAAGGTGCTGATTGATATGCAAAACGTGAAGCTGCCTCAGAACGATAAAGATCACCAATACCAGCTTTGGGCATTGGTGGGTGGTAAACCTGTTGACCTGGGTGTTTTTGATGCCCCTGCAGATACCTCCCAAATGAAAGAAATGAAATCAATTGCCCGTGCCGATGCCTTTGCGGTAACACTTGAACCCAAAGGTGGCAGTATAAACCCTACCATGGATCAAATGGTGGTTTTAGGAAAATTCTAAAAAAATAGACTTCTTTTCAACACTTCTTAATATAATATTAATAACTGCTTTTGATATGCTATTGCGGGCATATTAATCTTTTGGTTAAACTGCTTGGTATTGATTGTTAAGCAATTACGTGAGTAAATTGCCTTTCATTTATTTATTTAACAGTTATTTAATAATAATCTCAATCAATTATTCGTTTTTTTGTAACTAATAGGATGTTTCGAGCGTCTTATAACCAGTTAGATTGAAAAAACCTGTTTTATATCATATAAATCTAACTCCCGAGTTTGAGTATTTAGTTCTTTATAAGATCAGTTAATAGTTAATCAAAACGGTTGTACGATACTTACAACCGTTTTTTTTATGCCATTAACTTGGCCATTGTAACAGCAAGCTGCGTCACAATTTTCCCCGGCAAAACTACATTCAAACGATTGGGAAGTGCAAGTTCATCACCCGCTTTACCATGGATATAAATACCGGCAAGACAGGCTTGTAAAGGCGAATATTTTTGAGCCAGTAAGGCAGCTATAATACCGGTAAGCACATCGCCCATACCGCCCGATGCCATAGCGGGGTTACCGGTAGAATTAAAATAAGCCTTTCCCTCAGGCGACAGGGTTATGGTATAATCATTTTTTAAAACGATATATATATTAAGCTTTTGTGCTTGTTTAAGTCCGGTTTGCAGCCTGTGCCACCAGCTTTTATGCTCGCCAAAAAGCCTGTCAAATTCCTTCATGTGAGGGGTGAGGATACTCCATTCGGGCAGTTGAGCTAACAGGTCGGGATGTTCGGCCAGTATGTTCAGGGTATCCGCGTCGGCAATAATTGGTTTCTTATAATTTTTAATAACGGCTGATAATAAAGCAACGCTATCCTCGCCCTTACCTAACCCGGGGCCAATGGCTACTGAGCTGAATCTGTCCCACTCAATCTCAGGAAGGCTATCTTCATTACGTACAATCGCCATAATTTCGGGCTGGTAACTGTTCAGGGCTGTAAGGCCACTTTCAGGTACACAAGCGGTTGTTAATCCAGCCCCGGCATGCGCGGCAGCCGATGCGCTGAGCAATGCCGCGCCCATGGTTTTGGCCTGCCCTGCAATAATAAGTGCATGGCCATAAGTACCCTTATTGCTAAAGCGATGCCTGGGTTTTAATACCTGTCGAATATCTTTCTCATCAATAAATTGATAGGGTGAGTTTAGTGATCGTGCAAATTTTTCGCTGATACCAATATTCACCGCCTCCCAGCAATCCAAATAAGGGGCCGATTCAGGTAGTAAAAAATTGATCTTGGCCTGTTGAAAAGTGATCACCAGATCGGCCTTTATAGCGATGGCATCGGGTAACACTTCTCCTTCCGAAAAAAAACCGGTAGGCACATCAACAGCTACTACGGTTTTTTTGAGTTGGTTAATATGTTTTACCAGTCGCTCATAATCGCTGTGGAGGGGCTTGTTCAGGCCGCTACCCAGCAGGGCATCAATGATGATATGACTATGATCATCTGGCAGGTCACCGCCTTTATTAATTTCAGTTACCGGGATGTCTGTTTGCTTTAACCGGTCGAGGTTAATGTTAAAATCATCAGTAGCCTTATCGCTGAAGTGGGCTATATATACATGCAGTTTTTTATAATCATGCTGATGAAGCAGGCGGGCAATGGCCAGCCCATCGCCGCCGTTATTGCCCGTGCCGCAATAAAAACTGATCGGTTTTCTCTTATCAGGAAAGTGATTGATGAACCAGCCAACAAAAGCCTTTGAGGCACGCTCCATCAGGTCAACAGAACTTATAGGTTCGTTGGCGATTGTATAAGCATCGCCCTCACGTATTTGGGCGGCAGTAAGTAATGGTTGCATATAATCCTAAAAGTAAGGAATTATAGGTTTTGTTTTACAATTGCTCAAACCGGGAAACTAAACTTTCCCATCAGTACCGCGGGGTTATCACCAATGGTTAAAGGCTCACCGCACAGGGCCTCATTACCCAACAGAGCAAACAGGATGGCCTCTTTGGCGTCAGGGTCAATCCCCAGGTCGCCGGTATCTGTGATCGGTGTTTCTGCAAAAGCCTGCTTCAGATGGTTCATCACAAAAGGGTTCCTGGCACCGCCGCCGCTCACAAATATGCTCAGGTTATCGGCAGTTATATTGGTTTT
The DNA here is from genome assembly GCF_030409325.1 of Mucilaginibacter aquaedulcis. Taxonomy (GTDB): domain Bacteria; phylum Bacteroidota; class Bacteroidia; order Sphingobacteriales; family Sphingobacteriaceae; genus Mucilaginibacter; species Mucilaginibacter aquaedulcis. The sequence continues at coordinate 1,285 of NZ_JAUFPR010000004.1, read as the reverse complement.
TAAAAAGTTGACGATGGAGGTGGCAGTGAATGCGCTTAGGGTGCACACAAGGTCATCATTGCTGATGTTCTGCGTTTCTGATCTCGATTGTGCCTGTTCTACATAGTGCAGACCAAACAGCTCCGGTCCGGTGGTTTTCGGGAGCTGCTCGGCAAAAAACGGGTGATCAAGTAAAGCATTGAGCAAAGCCTTGTTCACCTTACCCCGCTTAGCAATAGCCGAATCAAGATCATAAGCCATATCAAAATACTTGCGGCAGGCCGCATCAATCAGGGTATTTCCGGGGCCAATATCGGTGCATAAAATTTGAGTAGTATCGCCATTGCCAGGTAAGTAGGTTAGGTTGGCAATACCGCCAATGTTCAGGAGTATCCTGTTTTCGCCGGGTTTGCTGCCTAAAAGCACGTCGCCATATAAGGCTAAAGGAGCACCTTCGCCGCCTGCGGCAATGTGTTTCTGCCTGAAATCGCTAATGGTAATGATGTCCGTTTTTACCGCCAGATGATCGCCATCGCCAATTTGTAGAGTGGCATTAGGGAAATTTTGCAGCTGATGCAGACGCTTAGGGGCATGATAAATAGTTTGCCCGTGGCTTGCTATAAAATCAACAGTATTAGGTGTTATGTTCCAGTTTTCAAGGGCCTCTAAAACCAGTTCGCCGTGGTAATTACCTATAAAAGCGTTGAGCAGTGTAACCTGTTCAAGGCTGGCCGTTTTGCGGGCAAATACCTGCTGAACCTCATCCTTAAAACTTTGCGGGTAGGGGATAGTAACAAACTGTAACAGCTTGAATTTGGTTTGCAAACCGTTGCCGGTAAAGCTGCATAAAGCAATATCCAAGCCATCAAGCGATGTGCCCGACATAAGGCCAATGCCCGTTTTGGTAGGTTTTTGAGCAATATCAACCAGCTTTTGCAAATTTTTATTGAGAGATAACATGCGTTTAAATTACTATAAGTTGTTGGGTTTGCAAAGAGCCTCACCGTTTAGGTGGAGCTTTGATTAACTTAACTTTTACAGAGCCTCATCCCAACCCCTCTCCTTTGGAGAAGGGCTAAATAAACAAATGATCGTTTAAAGGTAAAAAGTACTCTCCTTTGGAGAGGATTTAGGTGAGGCTTTTTATAAATATCTGATATATTTGTTTTGAACAAGCTTACAAACCTATTAATCAATACACATGGCCCGATTAAATTTATTGGAAGAGACCCGGTACGAGAAGCTGCCGGTAAGCGTATACAGCACCCAGCAGGAAGCGTCATTAGCGGTAGCACAACGGATAGCG
>NZ_JAUFPR010000003.1 GCF_030409325.1 Mucilaginibacter aquaedulcis | reverse complement strand
AATCATGCCCTTGCTGGATTCCAGTCAAGGGCTTTTTTATACAGCATGCTTTTTGGTAACCAGTCAAAACTGGTTTACTTAACCGCTTTTGAATGTTCGTGAACACAGGCTCATTGCTGAGTACCTATGCACTGTGGTGCATCTGATTTACTTCTCTGACAAAATCCTGTCAATGCTGAAAATTCTGCGTATATATCAATACGTGGCATTTAACTTTATTACAGCTAAGTATGCGGCAAGTTTCCTTAATAGCTATTTGGACGAGGGTTCGAATCCCTTCGGCTCCTTCTTAATGATGAGTATATTATTATAAAAGACGGTAAATGAAAAAGTCCAACTCTTAAAACTGAGTTGGACTTTCTTATATATTTTTTTTAATAGACTTTATCTTCCTAATGCCTCGTAGATTTCGGCACTTAATAACCCACTTCCACCACCATAGTGTTGTACTATCTTAATGTTGGGGTTAGCTGACTTAAAGTAGGCTGCTAATGAATCTTCCGAAGATGGTTCAATTCCTCCTCCCAATAATACCAATTTAAACGATTGGTTATTGAAGGCAGCAACTGCTTCTTCATCGGTAATGCATCCGGTTGCCTTCCAATCCGGATTATTGTTTACCAGCCGTACCACGGTTTGTAATATCTCGGGATGCCGGCCTATTACTAATATCTGTGTTTGGTTCATGATTTAATGTTTATGGTTACAAGTTTTGCCGGAAACCCATCCCTGCATCATCAAAGCAGAGACGGGACCGACAACATCACTCATCATCAAAAAAGATCTTAAAATTTCATCGGTACATCAATCAGCAAGAACTCGGCTTCAGTGTTTGCCTTAATGGTAAATTGATCAGTATCCCAAATACCCAGTGCATCGCGGCTGTTTAGTACTTGTCCGTTTATCTCAACTTCGCCATCTAAAATGAATGCATAAACGCCGTTACCTTCTTTTTTAATAGTGTATTCGGTACTGATATCTTTATCAAATTTGCCTAAGTGAAACCAGGCATCCTGATGTATCCAAACACCGGCATCGTCCGGATTTGGGGATAATACTTGTTGTAATTTGTTATGTCTGTCTGCTAAGTTCAAGCTTATCTGATCATACCTTGGCGTTACATTTCTTTTGTTAGGGTATATCCAGATCTGCAGAAACTTCACATCGCTGTTTCTGTCGTTGTTGTATTCACTGTGGTAAATACCGGTACCGGCGCTCATGGCTTGTATGTCGCCGTTTTTTATAACAGCTTTGTTATGCATACTGTCTTTATGCTGTAAGTCGCCCTCTAACGGTATGGAGATGATCTCCATATTATCGTGCGGGTGCTCGCCAAAACCCATTCCGCCGTCTACGGTATCATCGTTTAATACACGCAGAGCGCCAAAATTCATTCTTTCGGGATTGTAATAGCCTGCAAAACTAAATGACTGATAGCTGCTTAACCACCCGTGATTTGCGTGACCGCGGGTTTCGGCCTTATGTAAAATCGTTTGTGACATGATGTTTACCTTTTGATTTATATATCAAATTTACGGTACACAAAATGGGGGGCACTTGATGTAGGTTAAGAAATAATAATCAAGATATTATTATCGTCTTTTGATCATTTCACTGCGCATGCGGCTAAAAAATTCTGGGGTTACGCCAATGTATGATGCTATTTGCTTTTGGGGTAAATTATCTATCAGGGTTGGGTATCGCTTACAAAAATTATTGTAACGTTCCTCAGCCGTAAGGCTAAGGCCATCGATGAGCCTTTGCTGACTGGCTACCAATGAGTTTTCAACAAGTATTCTGAAGAAATGCTCAAACTTAGGTATTTCGAGGTATAATTTTTCCTGGTTGGCTTTTGAGAGTAATAATACCTCGGTATCTTCCAAGGCTTCAATATTCAGCATGCCTGGTTTTTGCGATAACAGGCTATACATATCAGCTATCCACCAATCGGGCGGGGCAAAGTTCAGCACATGTTCAATACCACCTTTATCCACAGTATACCCCCTTAAACAGCCCGAGGTAACAAAGGCCGAATATTTACATATATCACCATCGGTAAGCAAAAACTGTTTACGTTTTATCTTTTTGGTTTGAAGATATGCGGTAAATACATCCTGCTCTTCTTTAGTTAGATTGATATGTTTGGCTATATTCTGAAGTATGAGGTTAAGTGGCATATGCAAAAATGAGTTTTATTTGCTTTAATGAGCAATGGTGCAGGTAATTATTATTTCAAGAATGATGTTTCTTTTTAATAAAATGTAAATTAGCTTTAGTAAACCTGTAATTGTGCCTGTGCCGATGTTAATGAAGTTATTGATGCCAAAATAAAGGTATGTTATGCTCATAAAGCAGGATTTATAAATTAAAAATTATTGATATGATTGTGAATACCTGAAGCCCTTATTGCGAAGGTATTTTATACACATTGAACCTAAATTGCATTTCCAATTAAATGCATGAAGTAATTATTAATAGGTAACCTTATGATGAAGAATTATGCTTTAGTGATCTGGATGATTGTTCTTTTTACATCGCCGGCAATGGCACAGCAAAAATTTAACGGACTTGATGTAAACCTGGGTAATATTTACCGTTTATCGGATGCTAAAACAAGATCTATCAGTCCTGAAAATTTTAATGGTGAAAAGGGAAAGGGTGGCATGGCCACAACCGGAACGGGAGCTAATGCTTCGCGCGATCTGGGCCAGACCTGGAAGGTGAGCCCAAGTGTAATTGTCAAAAAAGGAACTACATATACTATTGCCGAAATTGATGGCCCGGGAGCTATTCAGCATATCTGGATGACACCTACCGGCAACTGGCGTTATTCTATACTGCGTTTTTATTGGGACGACGAAACCACCCCATCTGTAGAAGTACCTGTTGGTGATTTTTTTGGCATGGGTTGGGGCAAATATGCTCCCCTTCAATCGTTGGCTGTGGCTGTTAATCCCGGCAGTGCGTTCAATTGTTATTGGCCGATGCCTTTTCGTAAAAAATGCCGCATAACTATGGAGAATATCGACGATAAAGACATGGTGCTATATTATCAGGTTGATTATACGCTTACACAGGTACCGGATGATGCCGGCTATTTCCATGCACAGTTCAGGCGCGTTAACCCACTACCCTATAAAAAAGATTTTGTTTTGGTTGATAGCATACAGGGTAAAGGCCAGTATGTGGGAACTTATCTCGCTTATGGCTCCAACAAAAACGGCTGGTGGGGCGAGGGTGAGATCAAATTTTTTATGGATGGCGATACCAAATTTCCTACTATAAACGGAACCGGAACGGAAGACTACTTTTGCGGATCATATGATTTTGATACTCATCATAAAGATGCCAACGGCAAGGAAGAAGAGAAAACCGAATACACAGAATTTTGCAGCCCCTACAGCGGCCTGCACCAGGTGATCCGCGGAGATGGTCATTATAACATAGCACAACGTTTTGGCTTATACCGCTGGCATATTACCGATCCTATCCGGTTTGAGAAAAGCCTTAAGGTTACTATTCAGGCATTGGGCTGGCGGCATGATGGCCGATATATGCCGTTGCAGGATGATATTGCTTCAACTGTATTCTGGTATCAAACCGAACCGCACGGGCCTTTCCCCAAACTCCCCTCACGTGATCAACTGGAAGTTAATTAAATGTTGAATATAAATCTACCTGATGAAACTGTACAAAATAGCTAAGGGCATTTTATTGGAACATAACAACGCTGCTTATATTATTGATGATGAATGGGACAGCCTGATCAATCGCGATAATCTGGCCGAATACCTTCAACAGGTATCTGCCGATACTACAGCGGTAAGCGAAGAGGTAAAAGCTGAATTTTTAAATGGAAAGCTGTTAGCGCCTATTGGCAGCCAGGAAGTTTGGGCAGCAGGTGTTACCTACCTCAAAAGCAGGGACGCGCGTATGGAGGAGTCTGAAACATCTGGCGGTGCGAGTTTATACGATAAGGTATATGATGCCCCAAGGCCCGAGTTGTTTTTTAAGGCCATGCCGTACCGTGTGGCTGGGCCGGGTCAGGAAGTTTATATTCGTAAAGATTCCGAATGGAACGTGCCCGAACCTGAGCTTACCCTATTCATCAATTCTAAAGGAGCTATTCAGGGATATACTATTGGTAACGATATGAGCTCGCGCAGCATTGAAGGGGAAAATGCTCTGTATTTGCCGCAGGCTAAAATATACGAACGGAGCGCTGCCCTTGGCCCATGTTTACTGGTATCGCCAACACCAATAGCTACAGAATCGGCCATTAAAATGATCATCAGGCGAAATAATGAAATTGTTTATGAAGATGCTACAACCGTATCGCGCATTAAACGCTCCTTTACCGAACTGGCAGGTTATTTATACAGCGAATGTGATTTCCCAGCAGGTAGTTTTTTAATGACAGGTACCTGCTTGGTTCCTCCGGCCACTTTCACGCTTCAGCAGGGAAATGTGGTGGAGATCACCATTGACGGGATTGGTACCCTGACCAACACTATTAACCTGAATCCAAAACATAAATAATTAGGGCATGAAAACGGCCAAAACCTTACTTTTTGCTATAGTGATCACCGTTTTCAGCGCATGCGATATAAAAATGGAACCAGCCGTTAAAGGAACTTTTGGGTATGATCTGGAATTTTTAAAAGCCAGGGATAGTATTGTTGTTTTAAAAAATGAGGATGGCAACAGCCAGATCATTGTTTCGCCCAAATACCAGGCTAAGGTTTTTACCTCAACAGCCAATGGGCTTAAAGGAAAAAGCTTTGGTTGGATAAAGTATGAAACCTTTGATGCCCCGCATCCGGATGAACATATGAACGCTTTTGGCGGCGAAGACAGGCTTTGGCTTGGCCCGGAGGGTGGCAGGTTTTCCCTGTTCTTTAAGCCCGGAACCAAAATGGAGTTTGAAAACTGGCATACTCCGGCAGCTGTTGATAATGAAAGCTGGCAAAAGGTTACATCGTCAGGAACAAAGGTTTCACTCAGTAAAACTACTCAGCTGCTAAACTATGCAGGTACTAAACTTTCTATAAAGTTAGAACGTGATATTGAAATACTGGAACCGAAATTTATACAACAGACTTTAGGAATTGAATTGACTGATAAGATAAAATCTGTAGGTTTCAGTACTCAAAACAAAATTACTAATGCCGGAGACAATACCTGGGATAAAACCAGCGGTGCACCCTGCCTGTGGAATCTGGATATGTTTACTCCATCGCCTAAAACGGTAATTGTTGTACCTTACCAAGAAGGTGCAACGGGCAAAATAGCAACCACAAATTACTTTGGAGAAATTGCTAATAACAGGATAGCTTATAAAAACGCTGTTTTATTGTTCAAGGCCGATGGAAAATCAAGGGGAAAATTAGGCCTTCCACCGAACCATGCCAAAAATATGGCCGGTAGTTATGATGAAGCCAACAAGGTACTAACTATTACCCTTTTTACTCTTGACAGTAAATCCGATTATTTAAACCAGGAATGGAAACCCGATACCGAGCCATTTACCGGCGATGCTGTTAATGCTTACAACGACGGGCCATTGGCCAATGGCAGCCAGATGGGCCCTTTTTATGAATTGGAAAGCGTATCGCCTGCGGCGTTTTTAAAGCCAGGTGAAAGCTTATCGCATCAGCACAGCGTAATCCATTTTACAGGTGATGAAGAAGCTTTAAATAAAATAGCGATCAAGACACTTGGTATTTCATTGCATGATATTACAACCACATTTAAGTAAACTATAAAACCTAATTATAAACCAATTACCAACCCTCCAAATGGCCAAAGACAAAAATTTATTTGCAGTAGCACTCATTACCTCCCTGTTCTTTATTTGGGGCTTTGCATTAAACCTTAATCCGATATTGATACCTCACTTAAAAAAGGCCTGTCAGTTGACAGACCTGCAATCATCACTGGTTGATTCGGCATCATATATCGCTTATTTTTTATTGCCGATACCTGCCGCGCAGTTCATGAAGCGCTATGGTTACAAGGGGGGGATCTTATTAGGATTGGTATTATTTTCGGCAGGGGCATTTTTGTTTTACCCGGCATCAATAGTGAGGAATTACGCTTTTTTCCTGGGCGCGCTGTTTATCATATTTTCGGGTGCTGCCTTTTTAGAAACAGCTGCCAATCCGTACATCACGGTATTGGGCGATCCAAAAAGTGCTACTCAGCGAATAAACTTTGCACAAATGTTTAACGGTTTTGCAGCTGTATCTGCAGCATACATTGGTGGTAATGTGATCTTATCGGGTAAAACATTAACGTCCGCACAAGAATCAGCCATGTCGGCAGATCAGTTGAATACCTATCTGCTTAAAGAAGCATCATCAGTTCAATTACCTTTTATCATTATTGGTGTTGTGGTGTTGGTTGTAGCCATACTTTTATACCGTACCCACTTACCCCAAATTGTTGAGGAGGGTGAGGGTATGGAACTGCACGATAGCTTGCCTTTGATACAAAGAATAAGCGCATTATTTAAAGAGAAGAATTTAAGATTCGGTGTTATAGCCCAATTTTTTTATGTAGGAGCGCAAGCTTGTGTAGGTAGTTTTTTTATCCGTTTTTCGGAACGCGTGGCGGGGATGGACGAAAAATTGGCCGCGATTTATTTATCGGCTGCTCTATTTGCATTCTTGGCCGGCCGGTTGGTAGGTACATTTTTAATGACTTTTATTAACCCGGTAAGGCTGTTAGCAATTTATGGTATCACCAATGTAGCTTTAATTGTGATCTCGGTTTTCCTTCATGGCAAGTTCCCGGTGTTTGCCTTAATAGCGGTAGAGTTTTTTATGTCGATCATGTTTCCGACCATATTCTCATTAAGTATTCGTGGTTTGGGTTCAAAAACGAAGGAGGGTTCATCCCTGGTGATCATGGCTATTGTGGGTGGTGCGGTTTTCCCGCCAATTATGGGTCGTGTATCTGACCTAACCAATATTCAGATTGCTTACCTGGTACCGGCAGCCTGTTTTCTGTTTGTGTTTTATTTTGCCATTCGGAATCTGAAAGTAAAAGAGGTAAAACTATCTGTTTCACATTAATAAGTATTGAAATAATTATAACATATAACAATGAATTTAGAACTCACAGATAAAGTAATTATAGTTACAGGTGGTGCCAAGGGCATTGGCGAGGGCATTGTAAAAGTGCTGGCGAGCGAGGGTGCTGTACCTGTAATAGTGGGCCGTGTGGAGGCTGATAACTTAAAAGTGGTACACGAGGTAGAAGCAGCCGGGGGTAAAGCCTTCCAGGTTGTGGCAGAACTTACAGATCCTGAAGCCTGCGAAAATGCGGTTAAGGCTGTAGTTGCCCAGTTTGGCCGTATAGATGGCTTGGTGAACAATGCTGGTGTAAATGATGGCGTGGGTTTAGAGAGTGGCGACTATGAAGCTTTTATAGCTTCGCTGCATAAAAATGTGGTGCATTATTACCTGATGGCCCACCATGCATTGGCCGAGCTAAAAAAATCAAAGGGAGCTATATTGAACATAACCTCAAAAACTGCGGATACCGGGCAGGGGCATACATCAGGTTATGCGGCATCAAATGGTGGCCGTAATGCTTTAACCCGTGAATGGGCCGTTGAACTTTTGAAATATGGCGTGCGCGTAAATGCCATTGTAGTAGCCGAATGCTGGACACCCCTTTACGCCAACTGGATAAAAACACTAAGTGATCCGGAAGCAAAACTGCGTGAAATAGAATCAAAGATACCACTGGGCAACCGCATGACCACATCTGAGGAAATTGCGAATACTACAGCGTTCCTGTTATCGCCAAGATCAAGCCATACCACAGGGCAACTTATATATGTTGACGGTGGTTATGTTCATTTGGATAGGGCATTAGCCAACGCTTAAAACCAATTATAAAACAAAGAAGCCATACATTTAAATGTATGGCTTCTTTGTTTTACAGCAATATATAATGTGAGGGCTTAATATTTACTTAGCGCTACATTATAAATGCTTTAAGATATTTCTGCGCGTATTCGCCCCAATCTTTCATTACAGAGGTGAGGGTGGTATAAAGCGATTTGTTATTCACAGCTTTGCCTTTTTTTGGAGCGGCTAATGCTTTTTCTTCAATTGGTATATCCTCAACTTTGGTGGCAAACCAGGTAACATTTTCATGTGGAAGGGCTACCCCCAGTATCATACCAGGCAAGCCGTTAAAAAATTCTGGCCCCCCGGTAACGGGTATTTCGTCTGTGTAAAAGGCAACCACGTAAATCGAGTCCAATATCAGCGCGTTGGCCCTGCGGCAGGTATAACCGGCAATGTCGCGTGTTTCGCTGGTGATTTTCCAGTTAATTTTTCGTGTACTGTCCTTAACCAAAAAGGTTTCTTCAAATACCTTTTTCTGATTAATGATAGTGTTGGTTGCCAAATCGGTATAAATGGTATTTACCTGGTTGGCCATAGGACTGTCACCAAAAAATCCATTAGATTGGGTTTCGGGCTCAATAGGTGTAAATAGAGTTCTGTTATTATCAAAATTAAGTGTGCTCTTTAATACCTTGAACTGTTTTTGCGTTTTTCTATAGGAATCAAAGGCCGGCCTTAAAAAGCTTTCATTATCCTTGGTTATCTGCTTTTGAAATAGTGCAAACATGTTGATCGTTTTTTCAAACGTAATGGAGCCATGTTCAGTAAAATGCTTGTTTTGAGCAAACAATCCGTTGTTGCCAAGCATGAAAATTACGGCTGTAAATAATATAATTTGTTTCATAATTATTGCTTTTTAGGTGCTCCGCCGCCCATATGATTAAAATCCCAAACGAGGGAAAGCATAAAATATCTTTTAATAGTAGTATATCGTTCCTGGGTTAAAATATTGGCAGATCCGGTACGATTGTATCCTGTATTCTGATTTAACAGATCGTTGCCAGAAACGCTAATTTTCAAGCTTTCATCCTTCATGAAAGACTTGGTAATGTTGGCATTTAAAGTGGTGCGCCTAAAATCCTGGTTAAAGGATTGGGTTGGGGCATTATACTGGTAGTTGGCATCGCTACCTATCTGGAATTTGGCAGGCAGGTAAATATTAAAGCCTGCATAAGCGTTAAACCCGCGTCCGTTATTATTGATCTGTTGTAACGATGAAGAGTTTACTGTATAGGTTGGGCCTGCACCACCCCAAAAATCATATTTTTTTTGTTTATACTTTGATATCCTTACGGTTGCAGAATAGTTATTGGCCTTAGTTTCGTTGAGTTGATTGTTGGTAAGGTTAAAATAGTTGTTTCCATTCATGTTTAAACCAATACCCGCATTAATATCAACTTTAGGTATCTTTTGATCAAAATAAGTACTAAAATAGTAGTTAGTTGTTTGGTGCCCTTTCAAATTTGATGATTGGTAGGTACTTACCCCGGCAGAATCTGTGTTTACGTTATTAACGATAGGGTTAATAGTACGCGAATATGAACCATTAATCCATATAGATTGCCCACTGATTACTTTATAAGAACTGTAACTTGCACTAATGCGGTTGGTAAATGAAGGTTTAAGATCAGGGTTGCCGAGTGTAATATTTAACGGATCTGTGTTTACCCGAACAGGCTGTATCTGATCTATACCGGGTTGGGTAGTATTGCCATTATAGTTTATCCTGAAAGCTTCCTGCTGCGAAAATTTATACATAAACGTAGCCTGAGGATACCAGTTTACAAAATTACGAGTTAGCGTATTGTTGGTAAATTCATCAATCTGTTTGAAATTTACAGTTGATACCTTGCTGCCAAAATTGAAGGTTGATTTTTTCTTTTTGTAACTAAAAACTGCTCCAAACTGGTTTGATAGCTGGTTAAGCTTAAAATTATTGCTCAGGCTGCTATCCAGCAAGTTATATTGATCAGCACCAGACATATCAAATGAACGCCTGTCTGACCGGCCGTTATTAACATTAAGGCCATAATTGAAGAGTACAGAAAATACTTTAGTTATGGGCTCAGAATAGGTAATGTTTGTGTTAAGAATAGAGCTTTTGCTTAAGCCGGTTTTATACTGGTCAATTTTTCGAGTACTATCGGGTTTGCTCTGGTTGTTATAGTAATTGATCTCCGAGTTCAGGAAACCATTTGATTTACTCTCATTGTAGGCTTCAGTTATACTTACAGAAAAACTGCGACCGGTTTTTTTGAATTTTTTAGTGTAAAGTAAACTGGCGTTTAAAATCTTTTGATCGCCATTGTTAGTAGTAGTGCGCTTATTGTTGTTAAGTAAAGAGCTGTCCCTACGTAAGCTTGTTGTGTTATATTCATTATTAGTTACGGTAGTTTTGGTAGTGCCGTCAATCATCAGCTTTAAGTTTGATGAAGTGTCTAACTTAAGCTGATAGGTAGCATCAAGCTTTTGCCTGAAAATGTGATTATGAAAAGTTTGGTCGCTGTTGCTGTTGAAAAATGTTTGCGGCAGGTTGTTTTGTGTTTGTGTATTGCGGGTTCCATCCACATTTAATGAACCTATTTTGTAATTGGTGTTGATGGATTCTTTGTCGCTATTCCACTTGGTATCATAGTGCAGACCACCCGTTCTGGCCAGTGGTATACCTTGCCCATTGTACTGCCCATTGAATGAGTCGAGCCCATCATCGCCACCGCCGCCGCCATAAAAATATACTTCACCACCATCACCAAATTCAAGACCGCCTGAACTTCCGTATTTTGAATTATCCTGCCAACCTAAGCCGGTTTTTCCGGTATTACCAATGGTGCCATAAACCGAAAACTTTTGTTTAGCCTTAAAGCGGTTAAACATGATCTGTTGCTGATAATATTTATCTGTACCGCCATCTGCATCTACTTTGCCAAAGTAGCCATTCTTTTTATCCTCCTTTAGTTTGATGTTGATGGTTTTATTCTTTACCCCATCGTCTATCCCGGTGAATGATGCCTGGTCACTTTTTTTATCATACAATTGAACCTTATCAACCATATCAGCCCTTAGATTTTTGGTAACCAGGGTTGGGTCGTCGCCAAAAAACTCTTCTCCGTCAACCAATACTTTATTTACACTTTGGCCCTGCGCGGTAATTTTGCCGTCCTTATCAACCTGTATTCCGGGGAGCTCTTTAAGCAAATCCTCAACTTTAGCATTTGGCTGTACAGTAAACGCGGCAGCATTAAACTCGGTGGTATCACCTTTTATTTTAATAGCCGCAGCTTTGGCTTTAACTATAACTTCGGCAAGCAGCTTAGTTTTCAATGTCATTTTAATACTGCCAAAATCATGTGTGGTATGTACCGAGTCGAGTGTAAAGCGGTCAACAAAATCAGCATAACCGGGATAGGTAACCAGTAGTATAAACTTCCCCTTTTTAAGATTATTCATCGCAAAATTACCATCATGAACCCTGGTGAATTTTTGAAGAATAGAATCTTTGGCATTTAATACGCTAACAGTAGTATTAGTGAGTTTAGAATTAGAGGCCGTATCAGCAACCGAGCCCCTGATAGAATAATTGCTTTGTGCTAATACCGAAACAGTACTTATACAAAGTATTATTAATGCAGTAATTGTGATTTTCATAAGGTTATTTGTGATCGCAAGGTATAACTAAAACCTTAGTATTTAAAAGGGTTTAACATTTTAAGCTGTTATTTCAACATTTAATAATTGTTAACTTTTATAAGTTGTTTATTATTAATTACTTATTTTAAAAACGAGAGGTGTGATAAATCCTAAGATTATTAATGATTTAGTTGGATTGTGTAGTATTGAAATAATATGCTGGTAGTAATAAAAAATATAATTTCGATAATAATATTTTACCATGAAAAATTACAATAGTTAAATAGTATTATTGATGATGATAAAGCTTAAAGTTTCTTATTGAATTAGTGAACTGCTAAAATGCCGCGAACAAAAAGCAGATGAACTTAAAATAAGAGTATGTGCAGCTTATGGTTTAAATTATTATAATTATAGCCACGTTAAAACGGTAACGCTCCTTAAAATTTTATGTACATGTATGCAGGAGGGGCCCTATGGTTTACTTGGTGCAGGTATAAAAACGTAATAATATCTATGAAAAACATTCTATTTTCCTGTTGCCTTGTTGCTTTATCTGCTACCGGTTATGCGCAAAGCCCGGCTCCTGTTAAACTGCCGGAAAAAACAGCTTTCCAAACCGGAAGCCCATGGATCCCCGAAATTGATTTGCGATCGGATATTGCCATTGTTTACGGGGCTAATGATCGCCCGGGCCTTACCTTTGAGCAAAGAGTGCAATCCTGGCGAGATCATGGCTATCAGGTAAACTTCATGACCGGGATAGCCTGGGGCGACTATAAAGATTATTTTTTGGGTAAATGGGATGGTAAAAATCACCTTGGCGTAGGCCAGGTAACCATGAAAGGAGATACCATCTTCCACGGGAAAGATATGCCTTATGTAGTGCCCGATGATTCGTTTATCGAATACATGAAAACCGCCGTGGTTAAAAAAGTGATCAATGCGGGCATTACCACCATCTTTTTAGAAGAGCCCGAATTTTGGGCACGTGCCGGATACAGCGCGGGCTTTAAAGAACAATGGCAAAAATATTACGGCTTCCCTTGGAAACCACAGGATGCATCGGCAGAAAACACCTACCTGTCAAGCAAGCTTAAATATCACCTGTATTATGAAACCATTAAGCAGGTATCCAACTATGCTAAAGAGTATGGTAAAAGTAAGGGCTTGGATATAAAAGTTTTCATTGCTACACACTCACTGGTAAATTATTCGTCATGGCAAATTGTAAGCCCGGAGGCAAGTTTAGCTTCGCTGCCAGGTATTGATGGCTACATAGCGCAGGTGTGGACGGGAACGTCACGCGAGCCTACATTTTTTAATGGCGAGCGTAAGGAGCGTGTATTTGAAAACGCATTTCTTGAATATGGTTCGGTAGTTTCCATGACCGCCCCAACAGGCCGCAAGGTGTTTTTCCTGACCGACCCGATTGAGGATTGGCCGCGCGACTGGAGCGACTACAAACGGAACTACCAGGCCACCTTTACTGCAAAGTTATTATACCCTATGGTTGCCGATTATGAAGTAATGCCATGGCCCGAGCGTATTTATACTCATCCGTACAAGGTTGCCAACAGCGATACCAAAGTATTGATCCCTCAGTATTACTCAACCCAGATGCAAATTATGGTGAATGCATTAAACAGCATGCCGGCTTCAACCAATAAAGTAACCGGGGTAAACGACATTGGTGTATTGATGAGTAACACATTGATGTTTCAACGATTCCCGACACATAACGGGTTTGAAGATCCGCAGTTCTCTAACTTTTACGGGCAAACGCTGCCTTTGTTAAAACGTGGCATTCCAGTACAAACGGTGCATATGGAAAACCTCGAATACCCTGCTTCTCTAAAAGATATTAAGGTGCTGGTGATGAGTTACTCGAACATGAAACCTGTATCGGCAGCGGTACACACCTACCTGGCCAACTGGGTAAAACAAGGCGGTGTTTTGGTTTATTGCGGGCGTGATGATGATCCATACCAAACCGTAATGGAATGGTGGAACACGAATGAGAATAAATTCAGCGCGCCATCACAGCACCTGTTTAAACTGTTGGATATCAACCCAACCGGTGCCGATCAGCAATTTAAGGTAGGTAAGGGAGCGGTTTATGTAATGAAGCAAAATCCAAAAGAATATGTATTGGAGGCTGATAAGGATGCGGCCTACATTGATGCTGTAAAAAAGGCTTATGAAAAAGATGCTAAGGCAGGCAAACTTACATTTAAAAATAACCTTTACCTGGAGCGCGGCCCTTATGACGTAGTTTCTGTAATGGATGAAAACGCTGATAGTAAGCCTTACACCATCAAAGGCCCGGTGATTGATCTGTTTGATCCGCAATTACCGGTACTTGCTGAAAAGGTTATTAACCCTGGCGAGCAATCATTACTTTATGTAGTGAAACGCGTGCCTAACAAAAAACAACCGCAGGTATTAGCATCGGCATCAAGGATATATGACGAACAAACACAGGATAACAGTTATTCATTTGTGGCTAAAAGTCCATCAAAAACATTAAATAGTGTACGTGTGCTGCTACCCGGGCAACCTAAGGAAACAAAAGTAACTGACAGCGGTGGGCAAACCATTAGCGATGTAAAAACGTCATGGGATGCATCATCAAATACCCTGTACCTTGGTTTTGCCAATAGCCCCGATGGTATTAAGGTTGATTTGAAATGGTAAACCCGATAGATAAAGAATCATAATACGCGGGGAGGGGTAAATTTTGCTCTTCCCCGCGTTATTTGAAGGTATTGACTCAGCTTGGGAATGGTTAATTTATGATTTAAATTTCATCATATTTCCAAACGTTTACGTTACCTTAACAGGTAATTTTTATTATTTGAAAATACTGATATAAATATGATTTTCAGCCTGTATATTGCAGGCTGCTTAATCGTTTTACCAAACCCCGAAAAGTAGTTTAATAAGTTGTAATGAAAAAAATATTTCTCCTGGCATTTGCCTTTCTGCCCCTGATGTCGTCGGCTCAGGTTGGCAGTACCACGAATCCTGTTGATTACATTAATCCGCTGATGGGTACCGACTCAAAACCGGCCCTTTCAAACGGTAATACTTACCCGGCTGTAGCCCTGCCATGGGGTATGAACTTCTGGACGCCGCAAACCGGTAAAATGGGTAATGGCTGGCAATACACTTACAGTTCAGATAAAATAGTAGGATTTAAACAAACACACCAGCCATCGCCATGGATGAATGATTATGGTATGTTTTCCATATTCCCGGAAACAGGCTCGTTAAAATTAGATGAGGCAAAACGCGCCAGCTGGTTCTCGCACAAAGCAGAGATAGCAAAGCCGTACTACTATAGCGTTTACCTGGCCGATTATGATGTAACTACAGAGATCACCCCGACAGAACGCGCCGCTAATTTCCGGTTCACATTCCCTAAAAGTGACAGCTCGCACATCATAATTGATGCGTTTAATAAAGGCTCGTATGTTAAAATTATACCCGGCGAGAAAAAGATCATCGGTTACAGCACCCGCAACAGCGGCGCGGTGCCTGCTAACTTCAAAAACTACTTTGTTATTTATGTAGATAAACCTTTCGAATTAGCATCTACCTGGCACGATTGGCAAAAAGACGGATCATTAGAGTACACCGGCGACCATGCTGGCGCTGTGCTTACCTTTAAAACTAAAAAAGGCGAGCAGGTTCACTTACGTGTGGCTTCATCATTTATCAGCACGGAGCAGGCCGAACTTAACTTAAAACGCGAGCTGGCTAATGATAGCTTTGATGCTACCGAGCAAAAAGCAAAAGCAACCTGGAATAAAACGCTGAGCCATTTAACCGTTGAGGGCGGTACTATTGACCAAACCCGCACTTTTTATTCAAGCTTGTACCGAATGCTTTTCTTCCCTAATAAATTATATGAGGTTGATGCTAAAGGACAAACTGTACACTACAGCCCTATTAACGGCAAGGTGGAGCAAGGTTACTACTTTGCGGGTACTGGTTTCTGGGATACATTCAGGGCACTCTATCCGTTCCTGAACCTGGTTTATCCGTCAATGAACAAAGAGATGCAGCAAGGCCTGGTAAATTCATATAAAGAAGGTGGCTGGTTACCGGAGTGGTCAAGCCCGGGTTATGCCGATTGTATGATAGGCAACAACTCAGCATCGGTAGTGGCCGAAGCTTACTTAAAAGGTTTACGCGGTTACGATATTGAATCATTGTACCAAGCTCTTAAACATGGTGCCAACAACGAAGGCCCTAACGCTACAGGCCGCAGAGGTGTAAATTATTACAACACACTGGGTTATGTACCTTATGATGTTAAGATCAACGAAAATGCTGCCCGTACCTTAGAGTATGCCTATGACGATTTTGCAATTTACCAGTTAGGTAAAGCCTTAGGCAAACCAGCATCAGAAATTGATATTTATAAAAAACGCAGCCAGAACTACCGTAACCTGTTTGATCCATCAACCAAGTTAATGCGTGGTAAAAATAAAGACGGCTCGTTTGAAACACCATTCAATCCGTTTAAATGGGGTGATGCCTTTACCGAAGGTAACAGCTGGCACTACAGCTGGAGCGTTTTCCACGATATACAAGGTTTAATAAACCTGGTTGGTGGCAAACCTCAATTTGCAGCCAAGCTTGATTCGGTATTTACCATGCCACCTGTATTTGATGATAGCTATTACGGTGTAACCATTCACGAGATCCGCGAAATGCAGATAGCCGGTATGGGTCAGTACGCTCATGGTAACCAGCCAATACAGCACATGATATACCTGTACAACTATGCAGGCGAGCCATGGAAAACACAATACTGGGCACGTGAAACCATGAACAAGCTATATAAAGCGGTACCTGATGGTTACTGCGGTGACGAGGATAACGGCCAAACATCTGCCTGGTATGTGTTCTCGGCAATGGGCTTTTACCCGGTAACCCCAGCCAGCGATCAGTATGTATTAGGAGCACCACTATTTAAAAAACTGACAGTTAATCTGGAAAATGGTAAAAAGATCACCATTAATGCACCTAAAAACAGTGCTGATAATAAATATGTTAACGCGCTAAATGTTGATGGTAAAGCCTATGATTTCAACTGGTTAAGTCATAAAGCATTATTGAATGGTGCCGAACTGAACTTTGATATGTCGGCCACGCCAAATAAAGTACGCGGTACCAAAGCTGCCGATGTGCCTTATTCAATGTCGAACGAGAAATAAAATTCGATAGCTGCCAACGTGCAAAATTAAACCTGCGAAGTTTTTTAAAACTTCGCAGGTTTTTTGCTTTAGGTGGGTTAAGGTTTTTTTAATACTCACCTTTTTGATAGATTTTAGAGAAAGACTTTGCTTCGTGATTCGCAGAAAAAGCCTCACCCAACCCTCTCCAAAAGAGAGGGCTTTAAAATATTTTAAAGTCTGCCCTTTTTGGGGAGATTAATCACAATTGCTTATTTTAAAATTGTGTTCATGAATACTTCGCAGTTTAGACGGGGCCTTTGCTTACTACCTCGCAACGACTCTTTTATATGTGGTTGTAGTTAGTTACTGCAAACTGCCCACCGAAAACTGCTAATTACTCCGCATCACTATTCCTTTTATAAGCCAGCCACACATAAAAAGGTATACCACCCATCAATAATAAAAAACCGTAATAAACAGCCTCTTTACCTGTGCCGGCAATTGTCCACAAGGCATAGCCAAAAGCCAGGATAGCCAAAGTTATTGCTCCGCTTAAATCACTAACCTGCTTTTGCTTTACCCTGATGATCAAATATGCGGCTGCCGAAAGCAGGTAAGGGATCAGTATGGAGAGCAGGGAAAGTAGCAGTAAAAACTTAAACTGCTCAACCAAGCCCTTGGTGTAGTTCATGCTCATGAAAATTGATACCATTACGCTGCTCACTAAAATACCTACATAAGGCACACCCTTCTTATTTTGACGCGCAAAGGCTGCCGGAAATAGTTTATCGTTGGCAATGGCAAAGGGCATCTGACCCTGTAGTAGCGTCCAGCCGTTGAGGGAGCCAAAGGCTGCAATGGCAATACCTGCACTTACCCAGTAGCGGGCGTTGCTGCCATAAATCACAACCGCGGCATCGGCAAAGGGCGTAACTGAGCGCTGCAAAGCTGCTGGCGCGATAATACCCATAACACTAACACTGCTTAATATATAAACCAGCGTAGCGATCAATAAACCCAATAAAGTAGCACGCGGAATAGTTTTTTCGGGATTAGCTACGCTGCCCGATGGTACGGTTGCACTTTCAATACCAATAAACGCAAACATGGTCATGGTTGCCGTTGCGGCCAATGCGCTGTACAATGATGTACCGCTGCCATTAAACGGACTGAAATTTTTGGCCTTAATAAAAAACAAACCGCCAATGGCCACCAATACAAGCGGTGTTATTTTTAAAATGGTAGTAATCAGTTGCACTTTACCACCGGCAACTACACCACGGGTATTAATATAGGTAAGCAGCCAAATGGTACACAAGCCAGTGGCTACAGCAGCAATGGCACTTGATGCAAGTACCGGAAAAAAGGTGCTCAATGCACTTACAAAGGAAATAGTTATAGCAGCATTGGCACATGAAACAGCCAGGTAATACCCCCAGGCAACCAGGAACCCGGCAAAATCGCCGAGGCCTGTGCGTGTATAGGCGTAAGGCCCACCAGTGGCATGGGGCAGCAATTTGCTCAGGTTACTGAAAACTTTGGCCAGGAAAAATGAACCTATGGTCGAAAATACCCAGCCCAACAAACCTATACTACCAAAGGAGGCCATGGCCGCGGGCATTAAGAATACCCCCGCGCCAATCATATTGCCTACCACTAAGGAGCTGCTTGTCCATAAACCTAATTTGTTTTTTGCTGAAGCTGATGAAGGCATTTTGATAAATTTTTTTGCGAAGATAAGATAGCATATTTATTTACGCTATCACCAAAATGAGGTAAATAAGCGGGTAATCATATCGGAGTTAAAAAATGTTAAAATTTACTAATAGCCAAATAGTTACGTTAGCTTTATTAGCAATGAAACTTAAGCCTGCTATATTGACCTATATTATCTGCATTGCTATTGTTGTTGTGGCCTCGGCCCAGCAGCCTCATGTGCAGCAAGGGCTGGTGCTTAAAAATGCCAGCGCTATGAGGCTGGGGAGCGTAAGTGTAATAAATAAACACAGCGGCATTAAAGTACGATCAAACACAATAGGGGTTTTCAGTATAGCCGCCATACCCGGTGATACACTGCAATTTACCGATCCTAATTATTTATCTACTGAATTTGTGGTAACTGATTTATCGGATAAAATAATATATCTCCAACCCCTTATTGAACTGGCCGAAGTAGTGGTGAAAGGAAATACGTTACTTCAGGAAATAAGGGAAACCCAGCTGGGCTATCGTAAAAAGAGCGTTTTTTATACAGGCACACCTCATTACTATTACTTGTTTCTAAAACCTATGACTTTTATTTATGAGAATTTTAAGAGCGAAGTAAAGGATGCCCGCCGGTTTAATCGCTTTGCCAGGCGGGAGTTAATGGCTAATGAAATTAACAAGCGCTTTAACGATTCGCTTATCAAACAAATTGTTCCTATTAAAGCTAATGAAATTGATGATTTCAGAACAGATTATAATCCTACTATACAGCAACTCAATAGTATGAATGATTATGACCTTATCAACTATATTAAAAATAGCTATCAGGACTTCAAGAGTAAAAACGGGGTTAAGGGAAAATTATAGAGGTTCAAATGGCCGGGTTTGATCAATTCAAGTAAAAACTTAACCGCATTTAAACATTTCCGGCGTAAAATCCTTTATAGCTGATATGTCGGTTGTTTAAATAAAGTTAAGTTCTTCAAATCTTCAATGAAAAAATACACCCCTATATTTTTAGCAGCCGTTTCCGCATTCTTTATTTTCAGTTTCACCATAGCACCCATGCAGCACAAGTTGCCTGTTGCGGGCAAAAATAATGGAGGATTGTACCTGCCTGATAATTTTAAAGCCGTGGTTGTGGTGGATAGCCTGGAGGGCCGGGCCCGCCATTTGGCGGTTAATACCAATGGAGATGTTTTTGTAAAGCTGCGATTCCCGGATTCAATAGGGGGGAATGTTGTTTTACGGGATACTAACCATGACGGCAAAGCCGACATTATTAAAAAGTTTGGCAATTATGAGGATAAGGGCTCATACGGTACAAGCATGCGCGTGCATAAGGGATATTTATATTTCAGTTCGGAGGTTAACGTTTATCGCATCAAACTAAACCCCAAAACATTGGTTCCTGATGGCCCAATGGAACTGATCATGCATGATAAGAACGCGCCGCATGAGCATGATGCAAAGCCTATTGCCTTTGATAACAGGGGGCACATGTTTGTGGCCTTTGGGGCGCCATCAAATGCATGCCAGTTACAAAACAGGGTGCCAGGTTCCATGGGGATAAAGGGCTGCCCGCTGTTAAAAGAATATGGTGGCATTTGGCGCTTTGATGAAGCTAAGCACAACCAGCTTCAAAAAGATGGTATACGATATGCAACGGGATTGCGGAGTGTAGTTGCGATGGACTGGAGCACTGCCGATAGTTGTTTATACGTTGTAGCGCACGGGCGCGACGATCTGCGCCTGCAATTCCCCAAATTATTTAGCCCCTGGCAAAGTGCTGTTTTACCTGCAGAAGAGTTTTTAAAAGTAAAGCAAGGTATGGATGCCGGCTGGCCATATTATTATTATGATCCTTTTAAAAAGAAGCTCGTGTTAAATCCCGAATATGGAGGTGATGGAAAAAAGACGGGGAACACTACTCAATATGCCAAGCCCGTTATGGCTTTCCAGGCACACTGGGCACCTAACGATCTGCTATTTTATACAGGTAACCAGTTTCCGGAGCGATACAAGAATGGCGCCTTTATTGCTTTTCATGGCTCCACCAACCGTTCACCCTATCCACAGGCGGGCTTTTTTGTTTGCTTTGTGCCGTTTAAAAATGGCAAGCCAACAGGGGAGTGGGAGATTTTTGCTGATGGCTTTACTGGTCGTAACACTGTGGTTAGCGTAAGCGATGCGCTTTACCGGCCCATGGGGGTATCAATGGGCCCCGATGGTTCATTATATGTAAGTGAAACAGAAAAGGGCAGGGTATGGCGAATATTTTACCAGGGTGATATAACCAAATTTAACACAGCGCAACTGGCTAAAATGGAACAACGGAAAAAGCTGCCCGGGTTTAAACTTCCTGATGTAATGCGTAATAATATGGCAAGCGCTATGTTAACCGGCGGAGCTCAGTTATATAATAACTATTGCGCCAACTGTCATCAAAAAAATGGTAAGGGTGATGGTAATCTTTTTCCGCCGTTGGCCGGTTCTGAATGGGTTACTGGCGGCAAGTTTATGGAAAAAGATTTGGCAATAAGAGTGTTACTGAATGGACTTGAGGGCCCGATCAAAGTAAAAAACAGGCCTTATAATAGTGTGATGCCTAAACATAGTTTCCTGAAAGACGACCAAATTGCCCAGATTTTAACCTATATCCGTAACAACTTTGGCAATAACAGCAGCCTGGTTACGGCTTCGGAAGTGAAAAAGGTAAGAGCCAGCCTTACGGCTGGCAAATAATAGATGTTTAATAGGTTAATGGTTTATTCTAACTTTTACTGCCATGACATCAGTTTTTATCTGCGTCACAAAAACATCAGGATCCAAACCGCACTCACGTAATAGTTTGGTAAGGTTATAGGATACATGTTTGTATAACTGAGGATCCACATTCATTAATTGTTCATTATTTAAAATTGTTAAATAGATGAACAGTTTAGGAAATCTGTTTCCGGTTTCATCAGAAATCTGATTCACGCAATTTAAATGTCCGATAATGGAAGAGTAATCGGTATTTATAATAGCATTCTTTATTTTAAGCCCATAAAACAACGATTTCATAAAAGAGGTGAACAGATGTTCATCTTTTTTGTAAGAGGCTGAAATGGGTTCGGTTACATCCAGTAATTTGCTTCTTTCTTCCAGTAAAAAATATTTATCGGCTTGTGCCATTTTCAAAAAGAAGCCATATGCAAATGACGATTCGGTGTTAATTTTATTGAGAGCGTTGATATACCTTAACGTTTTAAGGGGCTTGTTGCATATGAATGTGGCATAGGCTGCCAGCAGGTAAATAAGATCATTAGCTTTTTTATCGTATGCACCTTCCCGCTGCTTTGGTGGGTTAAAATAAAATCTGGTTATTTCTGCAAAAAAATCTTTCCTTACAATACCATATTTAAGGTACTGATAAATAGAATTAAGGCAATGCAGTGGGTTTATGCTAAACTGCTCAAAATCGTGCTGTTGAAAGCCTTTCAGCTTTGTTAAGTTATCTTCCAGTTGTTTAATATCCAATTGGAGTATGGCTATAGTTGCCAATGCAGTGTAGGTAAGTATT
Organism: Mucilaginibacter aquaedulcis; assembly: GCF_030409325.1. Classification (GTDB taxonomy): domain Bacteria; phylum Bacteroidota; class Bacteroidia; order Sphingobacteriales; family Sphingobacteriaceae; genus Mucilaginibacter; species Mucilaginibacter aquaedulcis. The sequence continues at coordinate 692,494 of NZ_JAUFPR010000003.1, read as the reverse complement.
TTTTTATGATTGGAAAGTTCAAACCTTAGTAATGTTTGCAGGGCTCTCTTATAGTCGGCATGTATAAACTCCAAACCAAAGAAATAGTAGAATAGCCCATCGCTGCAATCCTGTTTAAAAAAATTTGCTGTAGCCTCCGAATCAGCAGAGCCCAACCCAACCCTTTGAAGCAGGTCACCTAAAAAGAAGATGAGCTCTGATTTTTCCTTGGAGTCAAGGCTGGCTTGCGCTAAAAGTTCAAAGCTTTCCTGTTGTCCGTTTTTAACGGCGTGCATTACACACCATTTTAAAACAGGCAGCTTATGCTCACTTTGATTAAAGGTGTTATTGATTATTTTGATCAGGTTAGGATCAAACCGCTGGTTGTTTTCTATCAATAGTTTTTTGGCAATAGTAAATTGCAGGAAACTGTTGTTACCAAATTGAACCAATGTTTTAAATTGAAAATTATTGCTTGTATTTACCTCACGCAAAAAGCCTATGCTTAACAATTCATAATAAGCCTGGCTGTACTGCTTCAGCTTATCATTACATTTAAACTTATCAAGCTCATATAAATTAGCCTTAAAGTCCATTTCATCAACCAGGCCTTTAAGCAGGAGTACCTTTTCGGTAGCATAATGTCCCAGGTAAACCTTGTTCAGTATAAATATTGAAATAAGCTCATATATAGATATGTTATCAATATTATTAAGCGAAAAGTTATTTTTATGCTGTTTATAATAAAATTGAAAATATAGCGGATGATTAAAATTATTGGCAACATCAATGGCTATAAAGTTCTGAATGCCGGGGTTTATGGTACGGCACAGATCCCTAATTTCCTGAATATTAAATAAGGGTACATTGGTAGTAAGGTCATGGTCTGTAATAAAGCCGGTGTACCAGTTTTTTAAACCAAACTCCATATTATGCTTATTGTTTATCCAATTGGCCGAGCGCATGGTTAAAACAAGTTTAAACCACTCGTGTGATTGATAAAAGGAAAAAATATCCATCAACTGTGTCAGAACGAGTTCAAACTGGTCATTCTTAAACATATGTTCATCAAAGCCATCAATAATGAGGTAAAACTTACCACCGTTTCGTTTACTGATATCAAACAGTGCTTCAATATCTTCTTCATGCGAATATCCAAGCAGGGCCAGTAACCAGTCGTTAAGATCACGGCCGCTTAAAAAAACATTCATTAAGGCGCTGCTGCTGAAAAATAGGATGATGTCGTTACTATCCGAGTCTAATTTCTCGTCTATCCAGTGGCAAAGACCAATTGTTTTTCCATAGCCTGAGGGGGCGGCAAACACGGTAGCAGTATAGTCGCCTCTTAAAAATTCCTCAAAATGATCATTGATAAACTTTCGACGAATGGTTTGATTAAAGGGAATACCTGAACGGTTTTTTAAGGCCTGCAGCGTAAATTGTGTAATTTTTGCCGCATTATAACTTAGTGTTCTCCAGTCAATATGCTCATTTTGTGATTTTTCGGCGGGAAGGCTTTCCTGTTCGCAAAAGCTATCCCATCCTTCAAATCCGCAATATTTAGCCATTACATTAATAGTAAACAAAGAAGGCTTGAATTTGCTGTAAGCAAATCCATATACCCGTTTTAAAGTGGTTTCACTAACGGTTAGTTTAGTTTTAACATAGATCTGCAATGCAAGCGCCTTACAATCGCCCGGTGTAATGCTTCTGATATTAGCATTTGCGAGTACACGTGATTTCAACGTTTCGAATTGAACTGGTGAAAAGGATATCATAAGATTTGCAATTTGGTTATGGATAATAATACGCCAATTAACTGAAGGCTCGGTTCTTGTTGTTTATACAATTAATTGATCGTAATTATTATACGGGGGTAATATCAATTAATGTTGCAATCATATTTACCTAAATATGGCGTTTCGGGCCTGTTTTGACGTATTTATATCCAATATAGAGCTATAGGTTTTAAAATAATATTTAATGAACAAAATGAATAACTATTTCAATAGTGAATATAGTGAAATCACTTACTGATAAGTGAATAAGATGTATTAATAATTATCATCAAGTGCTGCGTAGTTTTGATAGGTGTAACTATTTGCACCTACCTTAATTACATTTGCATGAAAACCTTTACCTTTTATAGCAGGTACATAATTACCTTATGCCTGCTATTGTGTGTAACCAGCAATATCTTCGCACAGCGACATTTCGCAACAGACCAAAGAACAGGTGCAACAGGTTTACTTTGCGTAAACTGCCTGGTTACAGATTCTTTAAATGCGAAGGATGCAAATCTGCAAACTCATTCCACTTTAAATGTAGCGGTTGGCTTACTTGCCGCAACCTACCAGGAATTGATATTTCCGGCTTCGGTTGCTGCCAATACCCCGCTAACCATAAAATTAGGAACGGGCAATAATCTGCTTGATGTAACTGCACTTGGTGGTGTGGTTATAACCCCCTATAACGGTAACGTAGCAGGTACATCGGTTTCTGCGCCAACATTAGCCAGCGTGGCCAGCAGCAATAATCAGTTAGAGCTGATATTTTCACCAACAACTGCCTATGACAGGGTAAGGGTAACGCTTAACGGAGGTTTATTAGGAGCCTTAAGCAGCATATATTTATATGATGCCTTTTACACAACACCTGGTCCTGCAATATGTAATACCGCTTATGATGAACTGCATGGCATATCATCTGCATTATTAAACCTTGGTTTAAATATAGGCGGGGTGGTAAACCCGCAAAATGCTATTGATGGCAATATTAATACCGCGTCAACATTAAATGCTGGTGTGGGTGCTTTAGGCGCATTTGCACAAGAAACAATTATTTTTCAATCAGCATCAACCGTAGGCGATTCCGTACGCTTTACCTTATCTATACCAAAAGCCTTGTTAGATGTAGGTTTGCTGACCAATATTACCGTATCCAGTTTTAATGGAAATACAAGTAATAACGATACACAGCAGTTAAGCGGCTCCCTGCTGCGCTTGCGTTTGCTTGATCTGACCAATAACAGGCAGCGTATACAGGTTACTTACGCGCCCTCAAAAGTATTTGACCGTGTTCAGCTCAGGCTGGGCGGCATAGCCAGCGTACTATCAACGTTAGATTTGTACGAGGCCGAAGTAATTATACCCAAACCAATCATAACAATTAACAACGTTGCCGTAACTGATGCACAATTATGTGCAGGCAGTACTATTACATTAACGGCAACTTCAAGCGTACCAGGTACTACATTTAACTGGTACGCTCAAAAAACAGGCGGCTCACCGGTAGCTACAACCGCCGCTTTTACTACGCCAGCTTTAACAGTAAACACCACTTATTATGTATCAGCCACCCGGCCGGGCTGCGCAACCGTGTCTGACCGTGCAGCGGTAAACGTTAATGTAAACCAGGTTCCGGTTGCTCCTGTGGTGGTTAATCCTAACATTGCAATATGTCCGGGCGGTTCTGCGGTGTTTGCGGCAACGCCGGTAACAGGTGTAACTATTAACTGGTATACAGCCGCAACCGGAGGAACACTGGCCTTTACAGGTAATACATTTAATACAGGTGTATTAAATGCTACTACCAGCTATTATGCCGAGGCAGTAGTTGGGGGTACATGTGTTAGTGCAACACGCACAAAGGTAACTGCAACTTTAAACCCACTGCCGGCTGCACCAACATTAACTGCACCAAATGCAACTATTTGCGATGGCGATGTGGCTGTTTTGGCTATTGCATCGCCTGTAGCCGGACAAATATATAATTGGTACGATGCCGCAACCGGCGGAAACTTACTTTTTACCGGCGTGAACTTTACCAGCCCTGTGCTGCACGCCAATACCAGCTATTATGCAGAAGCCGTAAATATCACCGGTTGTGCAAGCGGCAGCAGGGTACAGGCCAATGTTACCGTACAACCTAAACCCGCCGACCCGGTTCTTGGAGTAAACAGTACAACTGTTACCTCAGGCCAAACCGCTACTATTAATGTAACTAATGCGCAAACAGGGATCACCTATAAATGGTATGCTTCTGTTGGGGCAGCTACGCCGATATTTACCGGAAGCTCATTTACTACGCCAGCATTATTCAGCACTATTACTTACTATGTTGCAGCAGTAAACACAACCGGTTGCGAATCGGTTAACCGTACGGCCATCACACTTAATGTGGGTGTTAATAACAGCAGTGCGCCATGTACGTTTGCTAACAGCCAAACACCTACCATTACTGGTGGACCAATACTGTGCCTGGGCTGCTCTATTACCAGTCCTGAACTTGCTGCCGATGCTGATACTACCACGGCATCAACTATTAAACTGCCGGTTGCACTCCTGGGCGCATCAACTTCACAGATGCTGAAATTTCAACAACCAGGTTTTGCAGGAGATGTTATTAAACTTGCATTGCAAACCCCTGGTGGTTTGGCCGATATAAGTTTGTTTGGAGGTATAAACATATCCGTTTACAACGGAACTACGCTTGTAGGCAGTTATGCGCTTAATAACCCTTTACTTACTTTACGTGTATTGTCAGGTACCGACCGCTATTCGGTATCTGTACCGGCTGTAGGTAATTATGACCGCGTAGAGGTAGCAATTAACGGAGGTGTTGCCACGGTACTTACTACATTGCAGGTTTATTACGCGGTACAGCAATATCCTACACCGGTATTTGATACACCTGCTCCTTCAATTTGTAAGGGAGGTAATGCTACTATTAATATAACATCACCAAATCCGGCTAACGGAACTTATAAATGGTACGCAACACCAACAGGTGGTACCGCAATTGCATCTACCAATAATGGTGCAACTTTCACTACACCGGCATTAACCGCCAATACTACTTATTATGTTGAATATAACCGTAATGGCAGTTGTGCAAGCCCGGTGCGTGTACCTGTACCGGTAACGGTTAATGATGTTCCGGTTAAACCTGTTGTTACGCCACCAAGTTCTGTTATACTCGCCGGCGAAACGGCTACCTTTAAAGCTACCGTGGTAAATGGAGCCACCATAAAATGGTATACCCAGCCAACCGGAGGTACACCTGTATTCACCGGAAGTACATTTACCACCCCGGTTTTAAGTACCAATGCAACTTACTACGCCGAAGCATCATTAGGAACCTGTGTATCGCCCGACAGAACTGTTGTTCCGGTAACTGTAACACCTGTTGTAATACCTGATGTTACAGTTACGCCGCCAACACAATCTGTTAATATAGGCACAACAGGTACTATCGCGGCCAGCTCAACCACTCCCGGAACTATATTTAACTGGTACTCTGCGCCAACGGGAGGTACACTATTATTCACAGGTGCAACCTATGTAACACCACCGGCATTTGCCAATGCTACTTATTATGCCGAAGCCGTGGTAACAGCTACTGGCGCTAAATCTGCTACCCGTGCCCCGGCAGTAGTTAACGTAATTACGGTTGGTTCAGATCCTGTTGCCTGTGATGCAGCCACATCTCAAACCACTTCACAAAACGGCGCCTGCTTATTATGCAGCACCACTAATGCAACCGCTGCTGTTGATCAGGATCGGAATACATTTTCACAGATACATGTTGGGATAGGTTTAGCGGGCGGGTCTGCACAGCAGCTGTTAAAATTTGCTAACCCTGGAATCATTGGCGATAGTGTAATTGTTGAACTGGGTATACCGGGTTCACTGGTAGATGTTGGCTTATTATCACAAATTAATATTGCTACCTATACAGGTGCAACTAATAATAACGATCGTTTCCAGGTTGATGGATCATTGCTGCATCTGACCTTGCTAAACGGAACAAACCGTTTCAGGGTAGCATTCAAAGCCACTCATGCATTTGATGGTGTCGAGATTCAGTTTAACTCGGGTGTGGCCGGTTTATTAAGCGCAGTAAACGTTTATGATGCTTACCAATCTGTAGCTGCACCGGTTTTGGCCAACCCATCTGGTATAAGCATTTGCCAGGGCACAAGCGGTACTTTAACAGCCAGTCCCGTACCTGCCAATGTAACCATAAAATGGTATGCAACAGCAACAGGGGGTACTGCACTTGGTACAGGTAACTCATTCCCTACACCGGTATTAAATGTAACCACAACTTATTATGCAGAAGCTATCCGTACCTCAAGTACTTGCGCGCAATCGGTACGTACGCCTGTAACGGTAACCGTTACACCGGCACTCGCGCCGCCATCTGTTAATTTATCAGCAACCGTATGTGCGGGCCAACCAGCTATTTTCACTGCGGATGCTGTGAGCGGAGTAACCTTTAACTGGTATGATGCAGCAACCGGTGGTACGTTATTGGCAAGCAATCAACTTCAATTTACTACTCCTGCATTAACTACTACAACCTCATATTATGTTGAAGCTGTATCTGTAGCTTGCGGTACATCTGCCCGTGTTAAGGTAACCGCTACTGTAACTCCAGCACCAGCACCCCCAATTGTATCACCAACTCCTGTACAAATTTGTACAGGCTCACAGGCTGTGGTATCGGTATCAACAGTTGTACCTAATATTACCTATACCTGGTATACAACCGCAACCGGCGGAACACCGGTAGGTTCGGGATCATCATATACTACTCCGGCATTAACCGCGAGTACATCATATTACGTTGAGGCTGCGTCAACAGGGGGCTGTACCAGCTCAACGAGGGCAAAAGCGGATGTGTCGGTTAATCCGACACCCGTTGCGCCTATTGTAACTATTAATCCTCCGAGCGGACAGATAACCTCTGGCCAAACTGCTACTTTAACTGCTTCATCAAGCACCCCGGGAGTAACTACCTACAAATGGTATCTTGCGCAAACAGGCGGAACTGCCGTGCTTACCGGCACCACGGTTACTACTCCGGCTTTAACATCAAACACAACTTATTATGTTGAAGCCATAACCGGTTTTGGTTGTATCAGCGATACACGTACAGCGGTAACCATTACGGTTAATCCGATATTCTCAACATCGTGCGATTTCGCGTCAACACAATTACCTGTTTTAAATGGCGGTTTGCTTTGTGTAAACTGTGCTGTAAATTCAGGAGATGATGCTGTAGACGTTGATACCACCAACTTTAGTCAGATAGTAGTGCCTGTTGGTGTAGCAGGTTCAATGCTTGGGCAACAATTAATATTCAGTAATGCCGGCGTTGTTGGGGATACCGTAAGAGTTAAGATATCTATTCCGATAACACTTGCTTCTGCCGGAGTTTTAAATCAATTGGAAATAGGTTCGTATAACGGGGCTACTTTTAACAATGATCGCATTCCTTTTAGCAGTAGTTTATTAAAGCTCACCATTTTAGCCGGACAACAAACAGCTATTATAAAATTTGCCCCTAAAGCAGCGTTTGATCGTGTCGAGGTCAGGCTCAATGGCGGTTTATTGGCATTATTAGGTGCAGTTAATATTTATTATGCAACCAAGCAGGTTGAGCTACCAGCTGTGGATGCCAAAGCTAAGGCTATTTGCGCAGGTAATACCGCAAGCTTTACAGTGACTAATCCACGTGCAGGTATTTCTTACAAGTGGTATGCAGATGCAACCGGAGGCAGTGCGTTAACTACTAATACCACTTTTACCACGCCGGTATTAAATGCAACTACTACCTATTATGTAGAAAGCAGCCGTACAGCTACAGGTTGTGTTAACCCTAACAGGGTTGCGGTAACCGTTAACGTTACACCTGCACCTGGTAACCCTGTACTGGCACAAGCTTCGGTTCCTGTATGTTCTAACTCTGGGGCCACGTTTACCGTTTCGCCAACACAGAATGGAGTAGTGTACAATTGGTATGCAACAGCAACCGGCGGTACATCATTAGCAACCGGTGCCCAGTTTAATACACCACCGCTTACCTCTAATACTTCCTATTGGGTTGAGGCCTCAGCCAACGGATGCGTTAGTCCGGCCCGCACCAAAGCCGACGCGGTGGTAAATCCTGTACCTGTTGCGCCAACCTACACTGTAAATCCATCAGGAGGCAACATTACTGCCGGAGGAACAGCTACAATAAATGCAGCCTCAGTTACACCAAGTGTAATATTTAAATGGTACACAACCTTAACAGGCGGTAACGCCATTTTTACAGGTACACCATTCACAACACCTGTATTAAATACAACCACAACTTATTATATAGAAAGCACATTGCCTTCAGGTTGCGTAAGTACCCAGCGTACCCCGGTAATTATTACCGTTACCCAACCTGTGGTAATACCTGATGTAGCAGTTAATCCACCAACTCAAACTATTAATACAGGTGCAACAGGTAGTTTAACAGCTACATCAACAACACCAGGTGCAGTGTTTGATTGGTTTACTACCCCAACCGGTGGTAGCCCGGTTGCTACCAATACGGCTACCTTTACAAGTCCAAACCTGTTTGCCAATACAACTTATTATGCCGAATCATCCATACCGGCAACAGGTATAAAATCGGCTACAAGGGCAGCAGGCGTGATCAATGTAAGCCCTACAGGCACAAGTCCTGTACCTTGCGATGCCGCTGTTTCGCAAACAAGTTCAACTGCCGGTCCGGTATGTCTGCTATGCGGTACTACGAATAATGACGCGGCAGTAGACAATAATGGCAGTTCATTCTCGCAGATACATATATTGGCGGGTTTATTGGGTGCCTCATCGGAGCAAACCCTGCATTTTGCCAATGCCGGTATTGCAGGTGATAGCGTAACAGTTGATCTTGGGATCCCGGGCTCATTGGCCGATGTGGGTTTACTGTCACAAATTCAGGTTGGTACTTTCAACGGTGCAACTGACAATGGAGATCGTTTTACAGTTGACGGATCATTACTTAATATTAAGCTGCTTAATGGCACATCACGTTTCCGGGTAACGTTTGTGGCAACAAAACCATTTGACGGAGTACAGATAACTTTTAATGCGGGAGTTGTTACGGCATTAAGTGCGGTAAACGTTTATGACGCTTACCAATCTGTAGCGAAGCCGATTGTTGCCAACCCGGCAGGTATTACCATTTGCCAGGGTACAAGCGGTACTTTAACGGCAACACCGGTACCTGCCAATGTAACTATAAAATGGTATACCGCAGCAGTAGGCGGCACTCTGATCGGAACAGGTAATTCAGTACCTACTCCTATATTAACATCAACCACAACTTATTATGCAGAAGCCAGTCGCGCTGCAAGCGGTTGTGCGCAGGCCATACGTACCCCGGTAACAGTAACTGTTACACCAGCCCCGGCAGCGCCGATAGTTGCAGCGCCAAACAAATCAGTATGTTCAGGATCGCAGGCAACCTTTACCGCGCAGGCAGTTACAGGTGTATCCTTTAACTGGTATGCCGCTGCTACAGGCGGTACCGCGCTTGCTACCAATACAGCAACCTTTACAAGCCCAACTTTAACAGCTTCTGCTGATTATTATGTTGAAGCCGTTGCCGGAACCTGCGGCAGTTCAACCCGTACTAAAGTAACCGCTACGGTTACGCCAACACCTTCAACACCAGTATTAGCTGCCGCGCCTCCAATTTGCTCAGGCTCATTTGCGGTGCTGTCTGTATCGCCGGTACAACAAGGTGTTACTTATAATTGGTACACAACTTCAACAGGTGGTACCGCGGTTGCTACAAATACAGCTAATTATACAACACCTAATTTAACTGCAAATACAACCTATTATGTTGAGGCGGTTGCCACAACAGGTGGTTGTACAAGTGCAACACGAGGTTCTGTTAATGTAACTGTTAACCCGTTACCGGTTGCGCCAACAATTACAGCCACCCCTAACAATGGACAAATAGTTTCTGGTGGAACAGCAACTTTAACAGCATCAAGCGCTGCCGGTACTACTATAAACTGGTATACTTCGGCAAGCGGCGGTACCCCAATTGCTACCACTGCCTCATTTACCACTCCAGCTTTAACATCAAACACCACCTATTATGCCGAGGCTGTATCATCAACTACCGGTTGTATCAGTTCAACACGTACACCGTTTACTGTTCAGGTAAATCCAATATTTGTTACCTCGTGCGATTTTGCATCGCACCAATTATTTGATGTTAACAACGGTATAGCATGCCTTAATTGTGGGGTGGATAACCCTGATAATGCCGTAGATGCCAATCTTACAAACTTTAGCACATTGAACTTGCCGGTAGCCGTAGGAGCATATGTATCGCAAAAATTAATGTTTGATAATGACGGCAATACCGGAGATACCGTACGGGTTAAAATACAAATACCTGCAGGCGTTTTAGATGCCAGTATTTTTGGTCATTTGCAGATAGCATCTTATAGCGGTACCGGAAGTACTGTTTATAATAATGACCGGATAGATTTAAGCAGTAGCCTGTTGAAAGTTGACCTTTTACCTGGCGGACAAACAGCAATTATTGCATTTGCACCAAAAACAGCATTTAACGCGGTTGAAATACGGATTACCGCAGGGGTAGCTTTGCTTACCAGCTTAAATATTTACTATGCAAGCAAGCTGGTAGAAGCACCAACATTAGTAAGCAATACATCTAATATCTGCGCGGGTTCAAGAGCAACATTTATCGTAAGTAATGCCCGCGCAGGTATCACTTACAAATGGTATGATGCCGCCGTAGGAGGTAATCTGGTATTTACCGGTGCCAACTTTGAAAAAGATGGCATCATGACAACAACCACTTATTTTGTGGAAGCCAGCCGTACATCAACCAATTGCGTTAACCCCAATAGGGTAGCCGCAACGGTCAACGTAACACCGTTGCCGCCAAACCCTGTAGTGGGGCCATATGCGGCTATTTGCGCCGGGCAGGCAGTTACCTTAAATGTTACTAACGCCAATGGCGCTATAATTAACTGGTACACTACACAAACAGGTGGTACACCGGTATTGGCTAACAGCGCAACCTTCAGCCCATCACCTCAATCTGATATAACCTATTATGTAGAGGCTGTGTCTGTAGCGGGCGGTTGTTCGAGCCCTGCCAGAGTTGCAGTTCCTGTAACAGTTAATCCACTCCCATTAAAGCCAGGTGTGCAATCGGCTAACGTATCAGTTTGTTTAGGCAGTCCGGTAACGCTATCAGTTCTTTTACCTGAAACAGGGGTTACCTATAATTGGTACACGGCAGCTTCGGGCGGTACTATAGCACATATCGGGATCGATTTCCCAACTCAGCCTATTACCCAAACGGTAACATACTATATTGAAGCTACCAATGGTGGTTGTATCAACAACGGAGATCGCACCGAGGTTACCGTAACGCCAGATGCATTACCGGTAACGCCAACATTAAGCGCTGCTTCAACTACCGTTTGTAACGGAGGCGGTACTACAATAACCGTTACCAATGCTACGCAAGGCATTACTTATAACTGGTATGATGCTGCAACCGGTGGTACTTTGTTGCACACAGGAACGAGCTATACTGTCAGCAACCTTACTGCCAATATATCGTACTTTGTTGAGGCTGTGAACGCTAATGGCACCACTAATTGTACCAGTGCAACACGCGGACAAGTTGATATCACTGTAACACCTATACCAACTCCCCCGGTAGTGGTAACTCCGGCAGGTGGCAACCAAACCTGCTCTGGTACCGGTATAACACTAACTATTCAAAACCCGCTGCCGGGAATAACCTACAATTGGTATGATGCAGCAACCGGGGGTAACCTGGTACATACCGGAAGTTCGTTCGCAACCGGGCCTTTAACTGCCGATATTACTTATTGGGTTGAGGCATCAAACGGAAACGGCTGTACTTCTTCGGGCCGTACATCGGTACCAGTTACGGTTAATGCTACTCCTGCCAATCCGGTGCTGGCTTCAAATCCGCTGGTATGTTTAAACAGCCCAGCTACAATAACAGTAACAGCGGTGCCTGGCGTAACTTATAAATGGTATACTGCGGCAAGTGGTGGCACACCGGTATTTACAGGCAATCCTTACGTAACCGGGCCAATAACAGCAACTACAGATTTTTATGTAGAAGCAGTAAACGGAACAGGTTGCAGCAGTGGTTCACGTACCTTAGCCGAAGTTACTATTGATCCGGCGCCAGCCGCGCCGGTGATAGGCAACGGGGCTACAGCGCCAACATGCGCAGGCACTCCGGCTATTTTAACCATAGCTAATCCACAAGGCGGATTAACCTATAATTGGTATACTACACCTTCGGGCGGTACACCGGTAGCTGCAAATACAACATCGTTTACCACTCCGGCATTAACGGCAAATACAACTTACTATGCCGAAGCTGTAAATGCTACAGGTTGCGGATCAGCAAGCCGTACCGCGGTTCAGGTAATCATTAATCAACTGCCAACAACACCTGCGCCGATTGCCCAGGGTGGGTCGTCAACACCAACTGTATGCTCTGGTGGCTTTGCTACACTTACGGCAACAGCTACGCCGCCAACAGGCGTTACCTTTAAATGGTATGCCCAGGCAACGGGTGGTTCGCCGGTATTTGTGGGTATTCCGTTCACTACCCCGGCAATTATGGGTACTACAACCTATTATGTTGAAGCAGTAGTTAACGCAACCGGATGTACATCCGAAACACGCGGTTCTATAACTATCAACATTGATAACACGAAAGCACCTAATCCTGCAGTTGATGCCGCCGGATTGATCACCTGTCAAAACAGCGCTACCACACTTAACATCACTAACCCAGTATCTGGTACTGTATATAGCTGGTATGCCGCAGCAACAGGCGGAAGCGCAATCAATACAGGACAAAGCTTTAATACACCGGTATTAACAGCCAACACTACATACTATGTTGAGGCTACCAATCCACAAAGCTGTAACCCATCAACAAGGGTTGCGGTTAATGTAACAGTAGCACCGCAACCAAGTACACCAACGTTTGCGGTGCAGGGGCCTGTTCAGGTATGCCGCGGCAGTTCTGCAGACATCGCTATTGCTTCGCCACAGGCAAACCTTACTTATAACTGGTATACTTCGGCATCCAAAACTACGCTGGTATTTACCGGCCCAACTTTAACAACTGGCCCGGTTAACGCTAACGCTACTTATTATATAGAGGCGGTTAGCGGTTCGTGTGCAAGTACATCACTGGCCAGTATACAGGTTGTTGCAGTTGATGCGCCAGACGCGCCGGTAGTGGCCGGAGGCAATTCAATTAATGATTGTCAGGGTGGCCAGGCAACCTTAACTATAGCCAACCCGCAATCGGGCTTAACCTACAAATGGTATAGCTCGGCAAGTGGCGGTACGGCTTTAGCTACAGGCACCAGCTTTACCACGCCTTCACTTAGTGCAAATACGATATACTTTGCCGAGGCTGTAAATGTTACCGGATGCGCCTCTGCTTCACGCACCAGTGTTACGGTTATCGTAACATCGGCTCCTATAGCACCTCAGGCCAGTACAGATGGTACATCAATATGTCCGGGAACATCAGCTACGATATCGGCCACAAGCGCTACACCAGGATCTGTTATAAAATGGTATGCAGATGCAAGCGGCGGTGCCGTGTTAGCAACCGGAATAAGCTTTACAACACCAACACTATCGGCCACCACTACTTATTATGCCGAAGCTGAGGTAGCCGGAGGCTGCGTATCAATTGTCAGGACCCCGGTAACGGTTACCGTACTTGGGCCGCTTACTGCACCGGTAGTTACTGTGGATGCAAATGCAGCAACAGCTTCAAGCGTAACCTTTGTATGGCAGGCCGTAACGGGAGCTACAGGCTACCAGATAAGTATTGATAACGGGCAGCACTTTATTACGCCAAGCTCGGGTGCAGGCGGTTTAACCCACACGGTAACTAATTTGCAACCAGCTCAATCCGTAACCATTATTGTACGTGCTAATGGTAATTCTGATTGCCAGCAAAGTGCTAACTCGGCAGCTGTTACGGGCACATCAACTAATCCGTTTGGTAACGGGCTGTTCATCCCGAATGTGTTTACCCCTAACGGCGATGGCAGCAACGATGTACTGTTTGTATATGGTAATGCTGTTAAGAGCCTAACGCTATCCATCTATGATCAGTGGGGTGAGCTGCAATTCAAATCAACTAATAAAGCCAGCGGATGGGATGGTACCTATAAAGGAACTAATCAGCCGGTAGGCGTATATGTTTATTACGTTGAGGCCACTATGAATGACGGCCAGGTAGTGAAGAAGAAAGGTACAGTTACGCTATTACGATAAGGTATGCAGAAGTGCTGTATGATGCCTGAAAAACATTATACAGCACTTCATAACCGCGTCACAATTTATAAACACTATGAAAAAAAGAATTATACTTATCATGGCTATACTGCTTCAAATTGGAGCAATAAGCCAACTAAAGGCGCAGATAGATCCACACTTTTCGCAGTATTATGCGTATCCGCTATACCTGAATCCGGCTTTAACTGGTGTTATAAATGGAGACACGCGTATAAATGCGAACTTCAAAAACCAGTATGCCACCATTAACAATGCCTATCAAACTGGTGCGTTGTCCGTTGATCTTAAACCTACCGATAAAGTTGGCGTAGGGTTTAACGTGATAAACCAGGCGGCGGGTGATGTTGGCTACAACTATTTTGCAGCTTACGGATCTTTTGGTTACGCTATTTCGGTATCAAATGATGGCTATAAAAAAGTGAGTTTTGGTGTGCAGGCAGGTGTAATCAACCGCAGTTTTGATGCCTCTAAAGCCCAGTTTGGCAGCCAGTTTAATCCTAACAGCGGTTTTGACCCAACCATGCCAAGCAATGAAAACTTCTTGAATACCAATGCTACCGTTTTTGATGCCGGCGCTGGTGTTTTTTATTATGACGGCGATCCTATACATAATGCCAATTTCTTTGGAGGTTTAAGTGTAGGGCACCTCTCGCGCTCAAGAGATCCTTTTGCAGTTGATGGCAGTCGTAGTAAAATACCGCTTCGCTATACACTGCATGCAGGGGTACGTATCAAAGCTTCTGATTTTTTTGACATTATTCCGCATGCCATTTATATGAGGCAGCAAAAAGCCGAGGAGAAAGCCGTAGGTGCTTACTCTGAATTAAAACTACAGGACGATAAAGGTTTAATATTGGGTGGTATGTACCGTTTTAAGGATGCGGCAATAGCCAACGTTGGCTATCACATCAACAGCCTGATCATTGGCGCAAGCTATGATTTTAATACTTCATCACTTACCAGGGCCACATCTGGTAATGGTGGTATTGAGCTATCCATAAGTTATGTTTTCCGCAAACGGATTCAGGAGCCGGATGCAATTTGCCCAAGGCTTTAAACTCTTATCAATATGAAGAAAATATTTATCACAATACTTATCCTGATTATATTTAAAAGCGCTGATGCTCAGTATAGCAAGGACAATCCAAAAGTTTACGGAGATAAGTCGTTCAATAACAAAGACTATTACGAAGCTGCTTTTTATTATAAAAGAGCAGCCGAGGGCTTAAGCCTTACCCTGGTACAGGCCATACCTTATCATGCCGGCGAAAACACAACCACCAAGCCAGCCAAAAAAGAGGATCGTGCCTATATATGCTTTCAACTGGCCGAATCATACCGGTTATATGAAAACTACCAGGAAGCCGAAGGCTGGTATTTAAAGGTAATAGATGAAAGCTATGAGGCAAAATACCCATTAACTCGGCTTTGGTATGGTGTGTGTTTGAGGGCCAATCAGCATTTTGATAATGCCATTAAACAATTAGAACAATTTATCTCTGTTTATAATGGCGACAGCAAATATATTGATCTGGCCAAAAAAGAGATTCGGAACTGCAGATTTGCTAAAGAACAGTATCAATATCCGCTGCTTTTGGATGTTGTGGAATTGAAAGATCAGTTTAAATCAGACGGATCTGATTATTCATTGATCCAACGCGATGGGAACAGCTTTTTTACTTCATCAAGATTTGTTAAGAACGATAAAAAGCACTTGAACAGGATTTACACTTTAAGCAAAGATAAACCAGGCACGCCGGAAGTTGTAGAGTTTAAAGGCGATGAAAGTAAAAAGGAACTTGAATACGGCACACCTTCATTTAGCGAAAACGGTAAAAGAATGTACTATACCCGCTGGTATAAAGAGGGTAGTAAAACCATACACGCCATTTATTACAGCAGTTGGGTTGATAATGCCTGGAGTGCTCCAAAGAAAATGAACAGCAATGTAAACGCGGAGGGCTTTAACTCTATTCAGCCTTTTGTAACGGCCGATGGCTTGCGTATGTTCTTCACTTCTAATAAACCCGGGGGCCAGGGTGGGGATGATATTTGGGTATGTTATCTTGATTTTAACGGCGATGCCACAAGCTCAACCAACCTGGGTAGTGTTATTAATACCTCTTTTGATGAAGAAGCGCCATATTATGATATGCCAAATAAAAGACTGGTATATAGCTCAAAAGGATTTATCGGACTGGGTGGTTTCGATTTTTTTGAGAGTTTCAGTAAACTTGATAAGTGGAGCGAGCCTAAAAACATGGGTTACCCCATGAACTCGGCAAAGGATGATCTTTATTATTTGCCTAATCATGACGATGCCCGCAAATTTTATCTGAGCTCTGATCGTGAGTCTGAATGCTGTTTGGCCTTGTTTGGAGCTGTTGATTCAAGGCATGTGTTTTCGGGTATTGTAGTTGATTGCGATACGCGTAAGCCGCTGGCAGGAGCTAAAGTTAGTTTTATTGATTCGTTATCAAAAGATACCATGAAACAGGTTGTGGTTGGTAAAGACGCGCGTTATGCGTTTGATGTAACCAATAAACGCCCATACAGCCTAAGGCTTGAAAAGGCAGGTTACTTTGCCAAAAATGTTCCGGTACCGGCAAGCGGCCGAATGAATAAGGATACACTTGAGAGCCCTGACATCTGCTTGCAGGCCTTCACCATTGATAAACCTATCCTGATTAAAAATGTATTGTATGATTTTAATAAAGCAACACTAAGGCCCGAATCAAAGCTGGTTTTGGATACATTGGTTATTGTGCTTAAGGATAATCCAAAAATTAAGGTTGAGCTATCATCACATACCGATTCGGTAGGCTCAAATAAATACAACGATAAGCTATCGCAGGAGCGGGCGCAAGCATGTGTTGATTACATTATATCAAAGGGTGTTGAGCAACCTCGCATTTATGCAAAGGGCTACGGAAAAAGAATACCTGTTGCGCCGAATTCGCTGCCCAACGGAAAGGATAATCCGGCTGGCCGTCAGTTAAACCGGCGAACAGAATTTAAGGTGCTGAAAGTTGAGTGACAGGTGGTGTTTAATTATTGAAGGGGATAAAATGATAAGTAATATTCATGGGCAGCTAAATGCGTATGTGGTTGTCATCGTTTTGTTGGCAATAGTGATGGGAGGCTATGGTTTTCTGAATCTAAGCACGGCATTTAAGGTGCCAAATAGCAGGGTTGACATTGAGCGGTCTGATAAATTTGTAATAGGGGTTTTTAATATCATTATCAGTGCGGGCGCTCTTTTTTTAGTGTTGCTGGCTTCCAGGTAACAGGTACGGAATTATATAATCAGGAATTAAAATAAGGTTATGATTAAGCAGGATAGATTATCGTTAAGCAGGCCATTACTCAAAACCAAAGGTTTTTCAACATTGCATGTGCAAATATTTGAATATATTTTAATAGGCAAAACCAATAGGGAAATAAACAGAATATTGGGATATACACAACGTTCGCACGCCGTGGTTGATCACTCGCGCAAGGTAATGTATAAGTTGCTTGCAATGGAAGACCTTCATAAGGCCGATTTTACGGAACGGGTAATTTATCCAAGAAAATATCAATTCTGGTGGATGAAACTGTTAACCAAACATAAGACTGAATTGCAATTGATGGCGATTGACCCAAAGTTTTATGAATAAAATATTGCGGTAAAAGATCGCAATTAACTGATCAGGTAGTAATGAGTAATGAAGGCATTTGATATGCCTTCATTGCTCATTTTTGGTTTGTTACCTCTGTTTAATGACTTGGTTTATATAATCTTGCAAAGTTATTTTTGCCATTTCTGTTATGGTATTATTACTATTTGCTGCCTAAGGATGTTCATGATTTCGCTTCCAACCTGGCCTGATGCCAAGTATAATATTTATTGCTTCAGAATTAATGATTAGCTTACTTAAGATTATCTGATTACTAATAAGCTAAATTAAACCGGCAATTTTTTGAAATGAAACACGTGTTATTAAGTGTCGAATAAACGCTTAATAACACGTGTTTGAACAATGATTTAATAAAAAGTAATATGTGGTTATTAATATTTATAGTTAATATAAGTAACTACATAAATATTTATATGCGGAATGCTCAGCTTTTTAATATTATTCTATAATACAATTATATTGTGGGGATGGTGCCTCCATCTATAACATATTCGGTACCTGTTATATAAGCAGCCCGGGCAGATACCAGGAAGGCCACCAGCTCTGCTACCTCTGTAGGTTTGGCCGGTCGACCCATCGGTATGCCTCCCAGAGAGTCCATTAATTTTTGTAAGCCGGTTTCGTAATCAGTTCCTGTGCTTTCGGCTATATTTTTAATAAATGTTTCGGCAGCCTCGGTTTGTATAAATCCAGGCGAAACGGTTAATACCCGCACCCCTTTAGGCGAAACCTCGTTTGATAAGCTTTTACTATAATTAGTTAAGGCCGCTTTAGCTGCTGCATAAGGCAGGGTTGAATCATAAAGTGGCAACGATCGTTGTATGGATGCTATATGAATGATTACTCCCGAACCCTTGGCGAGCATAACAGGGAGCAAACCCCTGTCCAAACGCACAGCGGCAAGTAAGTTGGTATTAATAGCATTGTCCCAATGCTGATCATTAAGTGCTGCAAACCCACCATTAGGCGCTGATGATCCACCTGCATTATTGATCAGGATATCAACACCATTAAAACGGTTTATTATTTCATCAACAACATGGTCAACACCTTCGCGCGTGCTGATATCCGCTTGTATAAAATGAATATTTGGTTCTTGTTCATCATTTTTAGTGCGGGCAGTTGTTATAACATTAGCACCGCCTAAAGCCAGGCGTTCGGCAATAGCCTTGCCGGCACCTTTAGTGCCGCCTGTAACCAAAACTCGTTTTCCTGAAAACTCTTTATTGTTTATTTCGATATTACTTTTCATCCTTTTTTAAATTTTGATTGCTGAATTGCATTGACAAAACTCGGCCGTATTTATGGGCTGTGCAATAAGGGATTAGTTATTCAGATAGGGATAAATTTATCCCTATGGGCCTTTTAGGCAGAATGCCTTATCTTTGTTTATGTACGAAAGAAAAATTCCTATCGACCAAAATTGCGGCCTTGATCTGATCAGGGAAGTGCTATACGGCAAATGGAAGATCCATCTGCTATATTATATTTCGAGAGGCATACAACGTCCCAGCGAATTGCAGCGCGAAATTCCAGAGGCCACCCGCAGAGTGCTCAACGTGCAGCTGAACCAGTTGGAGCAGCATGAACTGATCACCAAAAAAATTTATCCGCAGCTACCTCCAAAAGTAGAATATAGTTTAACCCCCTTTGGCGAGAGCCTGCTGCCCGTGGTTATGTTGATGGGTAAATGGGGGGATGACAATCAGGAACACCTGAAAAGAGTGATCCTTAAAGATAGTCTCGAATCTGTTAAACCGCAAGCCAAAGTAAGATCCATCAGCCGATGAGCAGTTTGTTGAAGGATATATATTCGGCAGGCTTTTATAACAGGTTTACCGATGTGCTTGCCGCGGTGCTTCCTACTTTTGATAAGCAACGCTTTATTTCGCTAATTTTTACAGAGGGTTATGAAAACAAGGCGTTGAAACAGCGGATGCGGCATAATTCTGTTGTGTTGAACCTGTTTATGCCTGCCGATTTTCCATCTGCCGTTGATGTGATGGAAAACCTCATACACCGCCTGCGTGCCGAACACTTTGGGGAAGATAGCCTGGCCATGATGTTTTTGCCAGATTACATTGAAGTTTATGGTATTGATCATTATGAACATTCGGTAAAGGCACTGGAATTTATAACCCAGTTTGTAAGTTGCGAATTTGCCGTACGACCGTTTTTGCTGAAATATACCGATCAAATGCTTACACAGTTGCAGGCGTGGTCATTACATGAAAATTACAAGGTAAGGCGTTTTGCCAGCGAGGGCAGCCGTCCGCGATTGCCATGGGGCTTAGCCGTACCATCGCTAAAAAAAGATCCGGATAGGGTACTTGCCATTTTAGAGAATCTGAAGAATGATCATTCAGCGTGGGTGCGCAAAAGTGTAGCCAATAACCTGAACGATATTTCAAAAGATCATCCGGCCATCATGATGGATGTGGCCCGCAGGTGGAAAGGAATCAGTAAAGAAACGGACGCCATCATTAAACACGCCAGCCGTACCTTATTAAAAGCGGGACACAACGAAATATTAGATCATTATGGCCTGGAGGGTAAAAACATTAGCCTAAGCGGGTTTAACATCATAGCACCCAGTGTTAAAATAGGGGATAGCCTGGAGTTTGAATTTGAAGTTAGTAATGATCATACCGATAAGCAAAACGTACGATTGGAGTACGGTGTTTACTACAATAAAGCAAACGGACAGCTATCAAAAAAGGTGTTTAAAATAAGCGAGCGTTTGTATCAGCCCGGCGAAAAGGCCTCGATCAATAGGAAACAATCATTTAAACCGATCACCACCCGTAAATTTTATCCGGGTAAGCATCAGCTTTCTATCATTATTAATGGCCAGGAAAAGGAGATAAAAACCTTTGATATATTTGGCTGATACTTTGCTGCTATAATTTTTTGATGCATCATGATTGATCCGCTTATTAATTTTTTACGGCTTTTAAGATATGTTTCAGATGAGGATGCGGAGATAATCGCGAACCATTTTGAACATCAATTATTTAAGGAGGGCGATTTCCTGTTTAATGGCCACCGGGTGTGCACCGATATGTTTTTTGTTTGCAAAGGTGTGCTGCGGATAGTAACCCATAAAGAAACGGGTGTTGATGTAACCCACTTTTTTTACAAAGAAAATCAGCTATGCACTATACTGCAAAGCTTTGAAGAAGCAACACCAACAGAACCCGGCATACAGGCATGTTGCGATGCGGAGGTACTGACGATCAGCAAGAGCAAACTCCTTGCTCTGTATGAGGAGCTGCCTTATATGAAGGAGATCATCGAAAAAATAAACCAGCAGCACCTGATCGAAAAAGTAAGGGTGAGGAACAGCTATATTGGCGAGGATGCCGAAAATCAGTATAAGCTTTTCATTATGCAGCAGCCGGATATAGCACTTCGGGTTCCTTTAAAGGATATTGCCGGTTACCTGGGCATCACGCCACAATCACTCAGCCGGATACGGAAAAATATACGATAGCAAAAGCGGTCAAACCAAAAAGTTTGACCGCTTTTGTGATCATGCGTTGATGTAAACACTCAGTGCATCTTCCAATAAAGTTTCGCCTTTAATATGCTCATGACCATTTTTTTCAAATACGATATGCCCACTGTTAAATCCGCTGGTCATTTCGGCCATTAAGGCTGATGCTTTTGGGCTGGCCCCGAATGATCGGTAAACGGTTTCGTAATCAGCCTTGGGAATAGCCTTTGCCTGGATGCTTTGATTTAACCGACCGCTCAATACCGCGGCTACATCAGCTGCGGAATATTGACAGGGACCCTCAAGCTCTATAATGCGATGACCTTTCCAGGTTTGCTGCAGCAGTTCGGCTGCCAGCTTGCCTATATCTTTCGTAGCGATCATAGGGATAAGCATATCCGTAGGATCTAAAAAACTATGCAGCCGCCCACTTTGCTTAGCCGGGACAATACCACCCGCAAAGTTCTCCATAAACCAACCGGCACGTATACCGGCTGTTGGTACACTTAACTTTTGAAAAAGCTGTTCCATATCATACAGTTTTTTAATAGCGCCTGTTCCGGCAGATAAATGTGCCCCTATGGATGACAGGTAAACCACTTTGGCTGGTTTGGCTTTTTCTATAGCAAGGGTTAGGGATGCCAGCATCACATCATGATCAGCCATCGGATCGGTTGATTCAAACAGTGGTGGGGTCATGATAAAAACCCCATCTGTGCCTTCAAAAGCAGTTTCGAGAGCCCGTTCATCATGTAATTCGGCAATGGCAATTTCTGCACCTTTATTTAGCCATTGCTGTGCCTTGCCCGCATTTCTGAGGATGGCCCGAACCGGTTGTTCATTGTTCAATAATATATTGGCAGCCACACTGCCAACGCGGCCTGTAATGCCTGTTATTGCATACATAAGCTTAATTTTTAGGTGAAATAGGGGTATTAAATAATAGCCTAAACCAGCACTGTGCCGCCATCAACAGTGATGATTTGGCCGGTGCCAAAGTGTTGTTTCATGAGGTAGGTAAAAGCCAGCGCTACATCTTCTGCTTCGCCAACACGTTTTACCAGCAAGGCTTCGCCATAATATTTATACATACCTTCACGGTCGGTTTCAGGTATGCTGTTCCACAGGTTGGTTTTGATAACACCTGCCGCAACCGCGTTTACTCGGATAGGGGCCAATTCAACGGCCATGGCCCGGGTTAGTCCATCCATAGCACCGCAAATGCTTGCACCAAGCAACCAGCCTGCACCGGGACGGGCATTGGCAGTACCACTCATCAACGAAATAGAACCACCCTGGTTAATATGCGGCGCGCCATATTTTAATGATGCAAGTGCCCCCCAATAGCGCAGGTTAAAAAAGTTATGCGCTTTTTCCAGATTCATATCATTCAGGTATATCAGGCTAAGGTTTTCACCGGCGGTGTATACCAGGTGATCAAAATTGCCTATGCCGTTAAAAAAGATTTTGATATTTTGCTCATTACTAAGGTCAATGGCATAGCCTTTGGCTGTATCAGGTAAAGTTGCAAGCGCATCATTAACACGTTGCTGATTGCTTGATACCACTACTACATGAGCGCCTTCGGCTGCTGCTGCCTGTGCTGTAGCCAGGCCAATGCCTGATGTGCCACCCATGATAACCACCCTTTTACCTTGTAATTTGCTGTTATTAATTTGTGTATTCATATTATTAATTATTTGATAACACAAAGGTCTGCCTATATTGATCGCAGCCACTTACCAAATGGTAAAAACGAAAAACAGGTTAAGCTTTACAGGCTAATTATTTTACATTATAAATATACCGATGGGTATACTTATAATTACTTTTGCCAAAATTTACTCAACCGTAATAAATTATGTTAAAAAGAGTAGTAATAACAGGCCTGGGTGCGCTAACCCCGCTTGGTAATCAGGTGAAAACTTTTTGGCAAAATGTAGTTGCCGGTAAAAGCGGCGCTGCAACCATTACCCATTTTGATCCCACTTTGTTCCGAACCCGTTTTGCCTGCGAATTGAAGGATTTTAATGCAGCAGATTTTTTAGACAAGGCGGATATTAAACGGACAGATCCATTTACCCAGTACGCCCTTGTGGCATCAGACGAGGCCATAGCCGATTCGGGATTCGATCTGAATACTATGGACCCATTTGATGTTGGCGTGATCTGGGGCTCAGGCCAGGGTGGTATGTTAACCTTTGAAGAACAAGTAAGGGATTATACCCTTGGCGATGGCCATCCGCGGTTTAGCCCGTTCTTTGTGCCTAAGCTGATCACCAATATGGCCTCGGGTATGATCTCCATCCGTAACGGCTATATGGGTATCAATTATACCACGGTATCTGCCTGTGCCACATCCAATACCGCTATTATGGATGCCTTTAATTATATACGCCTCGGCAAGGCCAAGGTTATTATTACCGGCGGTTCCGAAGCGCCTATTACTCCGGCATCTTTTGGTGGCTTTAGCTCGATGAAGGCAATGTCGGCCCGTAATGATGATCCTCAGGCAGCTTCCCGTCCTTTTGATGTTGAGCGCGATGGCTTTATCATGGGCGAGGGCGCAGGCGCATTGGTACTGGAAGAGTACGAGCACGCCGTAAAGCGCGGCGCGCATATCTACGGCGAAGTTCGCGGAGCTGCCATGACTGCTGATGCCTACCACATGACGGCCACCCATCCCGAAGGTTTGGGGGCTGCAAAGGGTATGCAGCTGGCGCTTGATGAGGCCGGTGTATCCATCACGGATATTGACTACCTGAACATGCATGCCACATCAACTCATGTTGGTGACCTGTCTGAACTGAATGCTGTTCTGCGACTTATACATGGCGAAAAGAACAATATTAAGATAAGTGCCACCAAATCAATGACGGGCCATTTACTCGGCGCTGCCGGTGCCATAGAAGCTATTATTTGTTTGCTGGCCATGCGCGATAATGTTATTCCGCCTACTATTAATACAACCTTGCTTGACCCCGCAGTGCCCGATAGTTTAAACATCGTTTTAGGAGAAACTATCGATCACCAGGTGAATTTAACCATGAGCAACACCTTTGGTTTTGGCGGTCATAACGGTATTGTCGTTTTTGGTAAAGTGTAACTTTTTAAAATTAAATTTTAACATTTTTTGGTATCAAAAAAAGCCATAATTGGTCCAATTTTGATGAAAAATGGCCTGAAATATTCAAATAACAATCATTTTAACACTTTTTGATGTGTTTTTTGAGCTTTAAAAAGTTTTAAAGTGCTGATAGTTAATGTATTTTTGAATATTGTTCCGTGCCCGGGGCTTTATCTTCTTAACAAAACAGCCCGGTCTTTCTGCATAAAGAGAAACCGGGCTGTTGATTGATATAAAGATACTGAAAATTGCCGGGATCAGCAAAGTTTGCCTTGTGTTGTCATTTCGAGCAGAGCGAGAAATCCTGTGCAACTAATATGCTTTGGCTATAAGATCTCTCCTCGTACCTCGTTCGAGATGACAACTGGGTTTACTAATTAAAATCACTTACCCGCCACCTGTTTAATTACAGCAATGATATCTTCATTGCCATGAGCGGCTTCGGCTTCCTGATAGGTTTGATAGGCCGACTGGGCAAGGGGCGAGTTCAATCCTTCAGCTTTGGCCAGACGCAGGTCTTTGGCTATATGTTTCAGCGCGAAGGCGGCTTTGTAGTTATCGTTCAAAATGGCATCTCCTTTTATTTTGGCAAAAATATTGCCCAGCGCGCTGTTGTTGATAATAGTTAGCATATCTTCGGTTTTAATATCGTTATGCTGCGCAAACAATACGGTTTCGGCCAGGCCCTGGGCATGTATGCCCAGCAGGGTGTTGATGGCCAGTTTAGCGGCATTGCCTGCACCGGTATCGCCAACCAGCAGGGCCAGCTTGCTTAGTTTTTCAAGCTCAGGTTTTACCTGCTCAAAGGTTGTGGCTGCGCCGCCCGCCATAATTACCAGAGTGCCGTCTTCTGCCTGTTTTACGCTGCCCGATACCGGGGCATCAAGGTAATCACTTCCTTGTGCCCGAATCAGTGCTGACACTTGCCTGCTGATACCCGGCGATACGGTACTCATGTTTATAATAACCTTACCGCTGGTGTTGGCGCTCAGCAAACCTTCGGCACCATTGAAAATATCGTTGATGGCCTCATCGTTTGATACCATAGCAAAAACAATATCGGTTTGCTGAATTAGTTCTTTTGGTGACGATGCCGTGGCAGCCCCGCCCGCTTTCAGTGATTCTTCCTTTTCTTTACTGCGGTTATAAACCGTTACCGGGTAACCAGCCCTGATCAGTTGCTGCGACATCGGGATGCCCATATTACCCAAACCTATCCAGCCTATTTTTTTTGTACTCATGATAAATGTGTTTTTTTAGAATGCTTGTACAAAGTTTGATAAACAAACCCATACAACACTTAACAAATGGTAAAATGTTTTTTACTGTTTGTTGTTTTTTTGGATAAGCAGACTTACGAAGTTTTCAAAACTTCGTAAGTCTTTGACCATGCGAATAGATTTGTCAATGAAACCCCTCCCTACACCCTCCCTGGGGAGGGAATCGCAAGGTCCTCCGCTTTTCTAATTGTCCTCGTCGCAGACGAGTGCTTAACATGGTTTGGCGATTTTATCGCCAGTTCATTAAATAATGTTAAATAAATGGGTTTACGTTTTAAACGTAAACCCATATTAATCACTCGTCGCAGACGAGCGCAAGAATAAACATTTGTCATTGCGAGCGAAGCGTGGCAATCGCGAACTTTATAGAGAAAAGCTGTGTAGTTCGCGATTGCTTCGTCGTTTCTCCTCGCAATGACATATTTATATATTTTCCGGAGAATAATTTTTGAGCAACAAAAAAAAGCGATGAGCACCTGCCCATCGCTTTTTTATAATTGTGATATATATCTGCGTATTACAAACCGAAAGCTTGCTTTACTTGATCAACATAATCCAGTTTTTCCCAGGTAAACAGTTCAACCTCACGTTTCAGTTCGCTGCCATCGTGGGCAATGAATGATTTGGTAACGGTTTCACTTGGCTTGCCGAAGTGGCCGTAAGCCGCGGTTTCGCTATAGATTGGGTTGCGCAGTTTAAAACGGGTTTCAATAGCGTATGGGGTCATGTTAAACACTTCTTCCACTTTTTTAGCTATTTCACCGTCATGCAGGCCAACCTTGGCGGTACCGTAAGTATTTACGTATATACCCATAGGCTGTGCTACGCCAATGGCGTATGATACCTGTACCAATACCTCGTCGCAAACGCCGGCAGCAACCAGGTTTTTGGCAATGTGGCGGGTTGCATAAGCAGCAGAGCGGTCAACCTTTGATGGGTCTTTACCAGAAAAAGCGCCACCACCGTGAGCACCTTTACCACCGTAGGTATCCACAATAATTTTACGGCCGGTTAAGCCGGTATCGCCATGCGGGCCGCCGATAACAAATTTACCGGTTGGGTTAATGTGATACTTGATCTGGTCGTTAAAGAAGTGGGCGTATTTTGGATATTTTGCTTTAACACGCGGAATAAGGATGCTGATGATATCCTCGCTTATTTTGGCAAGCATGGCTTGCTCTTCATCAAAATCATCATGCTGGGTTGATATAACAATGGCATCAATACGCTGCGGTTTGTTATCATCGCTGTACTCCAGCGTTACCTGCGATTTTGCATCGGGGCGCAGGTATTTAATTTCGTTATTTTCACGACGGATAGCGGCCAGCTCAATTAAAAGCGCGTGGGCTATATCCAATGCCAGTGGCATGTAATTGTCGGTTTCAACAGTGGCATAACCAAACATCATACCTTGGTCGCCGGCACCCTGCTCTTCTTTAGCCTGGCGGTCAACACCCTGGTTAATATCAGGCGATTGCTCGTGAATGGCCGATAGCACACCGCATGAACTTCCATCAAACATGTATTCGCCTTTGGTGTAACCAATTTTGTTGATCACCTCACGGGCAATTTTCTGTACATCTAAATAAGCTTTTGATTTTACTTCGCCAGCTAAAATAACCTGCCCGGTGGTTACCAGGGTTTCGCATGCTACCTTTGAGTTAGGGTCAAATGCCAGGAAATGGTCAATAAGGGCGTCTGAAATCTGGTCTGCAACTTTATCCGGATGTCCTTCTGATACGGACTCGGAAGTAAATAAATATGGCATATTAAAATTTAGATAAATGAAATAATTAAAAAAAGTTGAAGGGGGAGAGTTTTAACGGATCCTTTGTAAAAAGAAGCATTGGTTTTAGCACTTTTTTACGTGGTTGCAATCCAGCCTTGATGTATAAAGGCAATTAAATCAGTCCACTTTCGGGTGGCAAAAATAAAACAAATTTCACAAAGCCGAAAATACATTTACTTTTGATGCCGGAAATATACATATTAATTGAAACGTAAAGCGCTATTTATAATAAACCCTATATCGGGCGGCAAAAAAAAGGACGGCGTACCTGAGCTGATAGATCAAAACCTTGATAAAAAGGTTTTTGAGGCAACCATTGTTTTTAGCGATGGGGTATCGCACGCGCGCATCATTGCGCTGGAGGCTGTAGGTAAATACGATATAGTGGTGGCTGTTGGAGGAGATGGAACGGTAAACGAGATTGCATCGGCTATTGTAGGCAGCAATACGGCACTGGGTATAGTACCGTACGGATCAGGCAACGGGCTGGCCCGCTTTTTAGGCATCCCGATGAACCCGCAGCAGGCCATACAAACGCTCAGCAGCGGTAAGGTTGAAAGTATAGATTCGGGCCAGCTTAACGGCAAACCATTCTTTAATATGGCGGGGATGGGTTTCGACGCGCACATCAGCGAGGTTTTTTCGCATGGTAAAAAGCGCGGCTTTATATCGTACATCAAATCTTCGCTACAGGAAATTGCCACTTATAACGAGCAGGATTATCATATTGAAATTGATGGCAAGGTTTACGAGCGTAAGGCTTTTATGCTGAGCATTGCCAATTCATCGCAATACGGCAACAACGCGCATATATCGCCCAAGGCATCAGTACAGGATGGTTTGCTTGATGTTTGCGTGATCAGGAAGTTCCCGCTGTGGCGTTTCCCGGAAATGGGCATCCGGATGTTGACCAAAAAATCGGAAGGCACCAGTTATGTTGAAATTTTGCGGGGTAAGCATATTAATGTAACCCGGCAGGCGGATGGCCCCATACACCTTGACGGCGAACCGCAGATAATGGGTACCGGTATACATATTAATATAATACCAAATTCGTTAAAGGTTATTGTAGGCTCAACGTATAGTAAATAGGAGCGGGTGTGGGCTTCGATGAACAGGAGGAATGACAGGAGAGGTGTTTGATCAGATACCGGATTCTCCGATCCTCTTTATATCTAAACACCTCGCTCCGCGCACCAAATAAGAAAATAGGAGCAAGGGAGTGGAAGCGGCTGTATTCAAATACCACGCACCCCACACCTCGCTCTCCGCACCAAATAAAAGATTATGGCAAAGAAAAACTTTACAGGCGTGGTTTATTCAACCGATCCTGATTTTCAATACCAGGAAAATGGCGGCGAAAGCGCCCAAACGCTCCCTCCGCAACAACAAAACTTAAAAATTTACCTCGACAGAAAGGGCGGCAGCAAACTGGTTACCCGTGTTACCGGTTTTATAGGTACTGCTGATGATCTGGAAACGGTAGGTAAAAAGCTGAAATCAAAATGCGGGGTTGGCGGCTCGGTAAAAGATGGTGAAATATTGATACAGGGCGATTTCAGGGATAAAATTTTAGTGCTGCTGCAAACAGACGGTTTTAAGGCAAAAAAGGCAGGAGGATAAATAAAGGGCTATTTTGCCTTTTTTAAGCTAAACTAAGCGTACAAAGTACACTAAAACACAAACACATGCTGTTGTTATACAACTCCACTACCGATTATAAACCATGAAAAAGCATGCTCGTAACGGATTAATAACAGAATTTTTATTTCGGATTGCTTGATAATATAAAAAAAAATGGTTTTCATTGCAAATAATTGTTGTGGTAACACACAATAATTAGGCAGTGATACGTTAATAATGACCAATTGAAATACAAAATGATATTTGGTATTAAAAAATTGTAAAGAATAACATAAATGATTTTTTTATTTCATTAAAATTCTATTTTTGTTATTCGCTAATTAAACGCACATTTAACTAACTTATAATATAAACAAAAACTAAAACTAAAATTTAAAAGTAATGGCAAACGCACCAACAAAACCAAGTACTCCTGTTAACAAAGAAAGCTCAAGTGCATCTGGCATATTTGCTTCTTTAACTATTCCAATCTGTCTGATTGTTACTACTCTTATTTTTATATTCGTTTTGGGTGACCCAAGCCACTTTAAAGGCGGCGATCCTAACGCGGGACCTGTAGATCTTTTTGGAACTGTTCATAGCGGTGGTGTAATTGTACCAGTGATCATGGCGTTTTTATTAATGGTTATCGTTTTCTCTATCGAGCGTTTCGTAGTTATCGGAAAAGCTTCAGGTACTGGCAGCGTTGACGCTTTCGTTAGAAAAATCCAATCACAATTAAATGCAGGTAACATTGCAGCAGCTTCTGCAGAATGCGACAAACAAAAAGGTTCTGTAGCAAACGTTATCAAATCGGCATTGAAAAAATACAAAGAAATGGAAGAAGAGCCAAATCTTGACGTTGACCAAAAAACTTTAGCTATCCAAAAAGATATTGAAGAAGCTACAGCTTTGGAAATGCCAATGTTAGAGCAAAACTTAACTATCATCGCTACTCTGGTATCTATCGGTACATTAACCGGTTTGTTAGGTACGGTTGTGGGTATGATCAAGGCCTTCGGTGCATTAGCAACATCAGGTGTACCTAACCAGGTTGAATTATCTGCGCACATTTCAGAAGCGTTGATCAACACTGCATTCGGTATCAGTACTTCAGCTATCTCAATTGTAATGTACAACGTATTTACATCAAAAATTGACAAACTGACTTACGCTATCGACGAAACTGGATTCAGCATCGTTCAAACATTTGCTGCATCACACAAATCTAACAGATAATCAATATATAAGTGCTTTAGTTCATCTGCGTGTTATACTGCACTAAGATTAAACCAACAAGCGCAGATGGTATATTAATAAACACTATATATTTTTTAAAAAAGATTAGATATGGCAAGGATAAAAGTTCCAAGGAAGAGTACGGCAATTGACATGACCGCCATGTGCGACGTGGCGTTCCTTTTGCTTACCTTCTTTATCATGACCGCAAAAACAAAAACCGAAGATCCGGTTCCTATCGATATCCCGAGTTCATCGATACAACAACCGATCCCGGATGCTGACTTTGCAACTATTTCTGTAGGTAAAGGAAAAGCGTTTTTTGGAATGGAAGGTATTGATCTGCGCAAGCAAACCTTGGTTCAGATGGGTGAGATTTATAAAGTAACTTTCACACCGGAAGAATTGAACAGGTTTTCGGGATTATCTTCAGTAGGCGTTCCCTTTAACCAGTTAAAGCAGTTTATTGCGTTGTCTGCAGATCAGCAGAAAAAATTAAACCAACCAGGTATCCCCCGCGACTCTGTAAGTAACGAGTTGTTTAACTGGATTCGCGAAGCACGTAAGGCAACCGTTGCATTACACAATGTGCAGCTTAGGTTGGCTATTAAAGGTGATAGCAAAGAAGAATACCCGGTTATTAAGGATGTTATCAATATTTTGCAAAAGCAAAAGGCGAACAAGTTTAGTTTAATAACAAGTTTGGGTGGAGACGGTGGTGCTCCAGCTCCAGCTAAAAAATAAGAAATCATGGCAGAATTAGACACCTCCGGGGGGGGCAAACACAAAGGCGGGAAGAAGGTTAGAAGTAAAAAGCAATCAACCCGTGTAGACTTAACAGCGATGGTGGATTTGGCGTTCTTGTTAATCACCTTCTTTATCATGACAACCACATTGTCCAAGCCAAAAGCGATGGACCTTACCATGCCTGATAAAGATGATAAAACCAAAGATCAGCTGGCAGTAAAAGCATCATCATCATTAACTCTTTTGTTAGGCAGTGATGATAAGTTAGAGTGGTACCTGGGAGAACCAGGTAAATCTGCTCCAACTATTGATAACTATGGTAAAAACGGATTAAGGAAAACGTTAGTTGAAAAAAGTGCCGACATTTTGAAGGCTACCGGAAAACCAATGATTGTTTTGATTAAGCCAAGCATTAAATCAACGTACAAAAACGTGGTTGCAGCACTTGATGAAATGAACATTACCAATGTACAAAGCTATGCTATTGTTGATATTTTACCTGCTGAGATAGCTTTGCTGCAGAAGGATGGTTTATACAACGACAAAAAGTAATAAGTAATTTAAAATAACGTTATCAATTACCATTAAAATCTAAAAAACTAAGAAAAGATGTTTGGATCGAAATTAGACATATTAGATCAGAATTGGATTGATGTTGTTTTTAGTAAAAGGAACAAGGAGTACGGCGCTTACCAGCTAAGGAAAAATAACTCCAAAAATACATCACGCTCGCTTCTTATAGCTATTGTTGTGTTTGTATTTGTGGTTGCCTTACCTACTATTATCAACAGAATTCAGGGACTTATCCCAAAAGCTGATCAAAAAGTGAAGATAACAGACGTAGTTCTGTTACCTCCACCACCCGTGGATCAAACCAAAAAACCACCTCCGCCGCCACCTGAACCACCAAAACCAAAGGTAGATCAGGTACGTTTCCCACCTCCGGTAGTAAAACCGGATAATGAGGTTAAGGAGAAAGATCCACCAACCGTAAAAGAACTTCAGGTAGCTGACCCTGGTCAGAAAGACCAAAAGGGCGACCCTAATGCTGACATCCGTATAGATGAGCCAGTAGGTAACTCTGATGTTAAACAAGTAGTTGAAGCCGATCCTAACCAGATCTTTACTTCGGTAGAGCAGGTTCCTGAGTTTCCGGGAGGTTTGGATAAATTCGGCGCTTACCTTGGTAAAGCTATCCGTTATCCCGCAGTTGCCCGTGAAAACGGAACTCAAGGCCGTGTAATTGTAACTTTCGTTGTGGAAAAAGATGGTTCTTTGACCGACATTAAAGTTACAAGAGGTATCGGTAGCGGTTGCGACGAGGAAGCCGTTCGTGTATTGAAAAACTCACCAAAATGGAAACCAGGTATTCAAAATGGCCGTCCGGTGCGTGTACAATACAGCGTTCCAATCAGCTTTACGTTAGCGAGTGAATAATGCCATTCAATTTTAATAAAGGACAAAAATCGCCCAAAAGGCGGTTTTTGTTTATTTTAGGCACTGTCACCTTCATTTGTTTTGTCGTTTTAGGCATCATGATTATGTTTTGGGAACAGTTGCCTATACAATTGACAAAAAATCAACGCCTGTTATTTGGCGCATTTATTATCGGTTACTCCATTCTGCGGTTTTCGAGGTTGTTCAAGAAGGATCAGTATGAAGATTAGTTTAAACGGAAAATTCTTAATTTTTTTAGTGTTTTTGTCTATGGCTTTTGCAGCCTGTCAGCAGCAAAAACAAACAAAGTACACTGTCGACAATAATTTTAAAGCTGGTAAAGCAACGTTTGTTGCAGATGAGTCTTTTTCACCGATAGTTGACCAGGAGCTTTACATTTACTCCAACCAAAATCCAAATGCCAAGCTGAATATTCAGTACAAAACAGAAAACGAAGCAATAAATATGCTAATGACCGACAGCGTTCGGGTAGCTATATTATCGCGCGAACTGGATACGGCGGAACGTTCTGTTATAGCAAAAAGGCAACTGTCAGTATCATCTTTAAAATTTGCTACAGATGCCATAACTCTTATTGTAAACAACGCATCAAAAGATACTTTGATTACAGTTGCTGATCTGAAAAGCATGCTTAATGGAAAAGGCGACACCAATAGAGCTATAGTTTTTGACAATCCAAACTCAAGTTTGGTAAGATATTTGAAGGATCTTGCCGGCAGTAAAGGTTTTACACAAAAAAACATTTACGCCCTTAAATCAAACAAAGAGGTTTTAAAATATGTTAGTGAACATCCGGATGCATTAGGAATAATGGGCTTTAGCTGGCTTAATGATCCGGATAGGGATTATGCAGGTTACGTGGAAAAGGTGAAAATTGTTGGTGTTAGAGATGAAGCCAATAAACAATACCCTGATCAGTATTTTAAACCTTCGCAGGAATCACTTGTCTTAAAACAATACCCCCTGAGCCGGAGTTTGTATATTATTGATTGCTCAAGCAAAGTAGGATTAGGAATGGGCTTTGCTTATTTTTTAGGTAGCCAGATAGGTCAACGTATAATTTTAAAATCGGGCCTGTTACCCGATTCAATACCCACAAGGGAGATAAGTTTAAAAAATAAATTGAATTAAAAATATGAAAATGATCAGTAAAATAGCCACGGCATCATTAGGACTGGTATTAGTAGGTTCATCAGTTTTTGCGCAAAGTCTCGCCGACGCCAAAAAAGCTATTGACGCCGAACAGTATCAGAAAGCTAAATCGATGCTAAAAAACCTTACCACTACGCAAGCGGATAAGGATGAAAACTTTTTTTACCTGGGTTGGACGTATCTTAAACAAGATTACGCCGATTCAGCAAAAGCTGCATTTAACAAAGGTATTGCTGTTAACGCAAAATCAGCGTTAAATTATGCAGGTTTAGGTGCCGTTGCCCGTTTAGATAAAGACAATGCCGGTGCAACAAACAACTTTAATCAGGCTGTTGCTCTTGCTGGTAAAAGCTCAAAACCATTTCAATATGTTGGTGAAGCTTATTTATTACCACTTACACCAGACGGAAAAGTAAGCCCGGCCGATGCTAACGCAGCTATTGCCGTATTACAAAAAGGTAAAGTAGTAAACCCTAAAGATGCTGAACTATTGATCACTTTAGGTAACGCTTACCGTTCACAGTTAAAAAGCAACGAAGCTTACCAGGCTTATTCGGATGCATCAACCATCGACCCTAAAAACCCGGGTGCAAAGGTGGCTACTGGTGTGCTCTGGAAATTTGCCAACAACTTTGAAGATTCTGAAAAACAATTCCAGGATGCATTGGCCATTGATCCTAACTTTGGCCCGGCTTACCGCGAATGGGCAGAAACTGACCTGCGCTGGTCTTTAACAGATCCTAAACAGGCTTCTGCAAAAATTAAACAAGCTACAGACGAGTACAAAAAATACATGAGCTTAACTGACCTTTCAGTTGAATCTCAAATGCGTTATGCCGACTTCTTAATTCTGGCCGGTGATTACAAAACATTAGAGCAAGTAACAACAGATTTGTCAAAATCAGCTAATTCAAATGCTCGTGTTTACCGTTATTTAGCTTACGCTGCATACGAAAACAAGAACTACCCTGCAGGTATGACTGCTATGAACACTTGGTTCCAGAAAGCCGATCCTAAACGTATCATCCCACGTGACTATTTATACATGGGCCGTTTACAGGTTGCTTCAGGTCAGGATTCAGTAGGTATCAACACCCTGAAAAAAGCATTAGAGCTTGACAGTACCCAAACTGATGTTTATGGTGAAATTGCCAAAAACCTTTACGGACAGAAAAAATACGCGCAGGCAGGGGATGCTTACAGAACATTTACCCAAAAAGGTGGTCGTAATGTTAAGCTTACCGATTATTTTTATGAAGGTATCAGCTATTACTTCGGTTATGACTCTAAAAAACCTGATGCCGATTCATTGTTAACTAAGGCTGACAGTGCTTTTAGCTATATAATTGCTAAAACGGCTTCTGCTCCATTTGCCGATGCTTATTTGTACCGTGCACGTGTTAACGATTTAAAAGAAAAAGACCGTAATAACATTGTAGGTTACGCTAAACCTTACTACGATAAATACATTGAACTGATAACAGCTAAAGGTGCAGCTGATGACAAAGTTAAAAAGAGCCTGGCCGAGGCTTATGTATATTTAGGTAACTACTATACCTTTAAAGAAAAAGATGCAGCTAAAGCAACCGAAAGCTACACTAAGGCAAGAGACAATGACCCTACTAATAAGCAGGTTCAGGCCTATTTTGCCAAACAGGGCGGTGCCGGTAAAAGCAAATAATAAAAATTAGTATACAATTAAAGGCCTCTTGTAAAAGAGGCCTTTTTTATTATAGTTGCATTAGTATATTTGCATCATGGAATTACATAGTTTACCTGTTAATTATTTGCCCATCATATTTCAAATGCTGGTAGCTATAGGCTTTGTGGTAACCACAATGTTTGTAACGCATAAAATTGGCCCTAAGCGTGTTACTAAAGATAAGTTAACACCTTTTGAGTCGGGTATTGAGGTGGTAGGTAATGCCCGTACCCCAATATCCATCAAATACTTCCTGGTGGCTATACTATTTGTTCTGTTTGATGTGGAGGTGATATTCATGTACCCCTGGGCCGTTAATTTCAGGGAAATGGGCAAAGAGGGTATGATTGAAATGTTCATATTCATGGCCACACTTTTATTAGGTTTCATTTACGTAATAAAAAAGGGTGCTTTAGACTGGGATTAACCACAGCGCCACCCAACCCTCTTCATAAAGGAGGGCTTTGGAAAAAAGGGAAAGAGTAAAGTCTCCCATTTTAAGGAAGATTTAGTGATGTGCTTTTTAGATTGATTCTAAATACGTCTCTCACGTACTCATCGTGTACTTTTTACATCGTTATTATTGTAAATTTGTAATCGCTGATCCGTCTTATCGGAATGGTAAATTTCTATTAAAATAGTGCAATGAGTGATATTCAATTAGTTGATGCCCCTGCAGGAATAGAAGGCGCCGGATTTTTTGCTACCTCGCTTGATAAAGTAATAGGTATAGCACGCTCAAATTCATTATGGCCTCTGCCTTTTGCTACCTCATGCTGTGGCATCGAGTTCATGGCAACCATGGCTTCACATTATGACCTTTCCAGATTTGGTGCCGAGCGTTTAAGCTTTTCGCCCCGCCAGGCCGATCTTTTAATGGTTATGGGTACTATCGCCAAAAAAATGGCACCTGTATTAAGGCAGGTATACCTGCAAATGGCCGAGCCCCGCTGGGTTATGGCTGTAGGTGCATGCGCCTCAAGCGGTGGTATATTTGATACTTACTCTGTATTACAGGGTATAGATGAAGTAATACCGGTTGATGTTTATGTACCGGGTTGCCCTCCACGCCCCGAAGCTATTATTGATGGTTTTATTAATATTCAAAAGCTGGTGCAAACAGAATCGCTTCGCCGCAGAAACGAGCCTAAATACCAGGAATTGTTAGCTAAATACGGAATCCAATAATAATGGCCCAGATACCCAACGAAGAACTTTTAAAAAGACTTGGTGAAAAGTTTGACCAGCAGGTAACCGTTGTGGGCGAACCTTATGGTTTGCTAACGGTGGAAATCAGTCGTGAGCAGATCATAGACGTACTTACCTTTTTAAAAACGGACGCCGCTTTAAGGTTTATATTTTTAACTGATATTACCGGCATACATTATCCGGAGCAGGAAAAACAGATTGGTGTTATATACCACCTGCACAGCCTTACCACCAACACCCGCATACGTATCAAAGTGTTTTTAAGTGATGCCGATGTGCATATCCCTACCGCTACGGTATTATGGGATGGTGCCAACTGGATGGAGCGTGAAACGTATGACTTTTTTGGAGTTATATTTGACGGCCATCCCGATCTGCGCCGTGTATTGAATGTTGACGATATGACGGCCTTCCCGATGCGAAAAGAATTTCCGCTGGAAGACCCGAACCGTGTTGATAAAAAGGATTACTTCTTCGGAAGATAACATATATAGATTTAGTATCAAGTAGTTGGTATCAAGTATCAGGATTTTTGAATTACTCAAAAAGTACACAGCAATAGTCTTGCTACTTGATACTAACTACTCGATACTGATTAAACAATTATACTGATGCAAAATCATCCTGTATATACAGACAACGATCCGCAAAGCGAACTTTCAACCCTTAACCTGGGCCCAACCCACCCTGCAACCCACGGTGTGTTTCAAAACGTGCTGCAGTTAGATGGTGAAAGAATTGTTAGCGGCGTATCAACCATAGGTTATATACACCGTGCGTTTGAAAAAATTGCCGAACACAGGCCCTTTTACCAGATCACTCCGCTAACCGACCGTTTAAACTATTGCTCGTCACCCATCAACAATATGGGCTGGCACATGACGGTTGAAAAGCTGCTGGGTATCCAAACTCCAAAAAGGGTTGATTACCTGCGTGTAATTATCATGGAACTTGCCCGTATATCTGACCACATCATCTGTAATGGTGTATTGGGTGTTGATACCGGCGCATTTACAGGCTTCCTGTACATGATGGAGCACCGTGAGGCTATTTATGAAATTTATGAGGAGATCTGCGGATCGCGCCTTACCACCAATATTGGCCGTATAGGGGGCTTTGAACGTAATTTTAACGCTATTGCCTTCCGCAAGCTGCGTGCGTTCCTTAAAAACTTCCCTGTAACGTTAAGAGAATTTGAATCACTGTTTAACCGTAACCGCATTTTTGTTGACCGCACTAAAGATGTGGCTGCCGTTAGTGCCGAAACCGCGTTAAGCTACAGCTGGACAGGTCCTTTACTGCGCGCCGCCGGTGTTGATTATGATGTAAGGGCCATGAACCCATACTCGTCATATGAAGATTTTGATTTTGAAGTGCCTGTAGGTACCAACGGCGATGTTTACAGCCGCTTTTTGGTACGTAACGAGGAAATGTGGCAGAGTATGCGCATTATTGAGCAGGCCCTTGTAAAACTGGAAAAAGAGCCAACGGATATTTTCCACGCCGATGTGCCTGAGTTTTACCTGCCTCCGAAAGAAGAAGTTTATAATAACATGGAAGCCCTCATTTATCACTTTAAAATTGTGATGGGCGAGATACCAACCCCTAATACCGAAGTATATCACTCGGTTGAGGGTGCCAATGGCGAGTTAGGTTTTTACCTGGTAAATGATGGCGGGCGCAGCCCATACCGTTTGCATTTCCGCAGGCCAAGCTTTATCAATTACCAGATGTATGCGCCAATGAGCCGTGGTATGCTATTATCAGACGCGATTATTAACATGAGTAGTTTAAACGTTATAGCCGGAGAATTAGATGCTTAGAGTTGAAGATGCTCAGGTGCCGGTTGAATTTTCGCCGGAGCTGATTGCTAAATTTGATGATGTAGTTAGCCGTTATCCAGAAGGAAAACAAAAGTCGGGCTTGCTGCCTATACTGCATTTTGTACAGGCCGAGTTTGGCTGGTTAAGTGTGCCTGCCATGGATAAGGTTGCTGCTTATTTGAAAATATTACCTATTGAGGTTTACGAAGTAGCCTCGTTTTATACCATGTACTTTTTACGCCCGCAGGGTAAATATGTACTGGAGGTTTGCCGTACCAGTGGTTGCTGCCTGGTAGGTGCCGAAAAAATAATGGATCATATTGAGCAAAAGCTGGGTGTAAAAGAGGGAGAGGTAACTCCTGATGGCTTGTTTAGCTGGCGCGGGGTTGAGTGCCTTGCTGCCTGCGGCTTTGGCCCGGTATTACAAATAGGTCCTGAGTATACCTTCTACGAAAATTTAACTAACGAATCGGTAGATAAATTGATCGGAGAATTAACAGCAAAAGCTAAGAATTAGGACTACAAGACTTTAGGACGTAAGGATAAAAGACAAAGGACTGAAGACTAAGGATAGGACAATTTAGCTTTTACAATTTAGAGATTAGATTTTAGTAATTAGAGTTTAGAATTTAACCAAATGGGTCGCAAATTACTATTAGAACATATAAACGTACCAGGCATCAATACATTTGATGTTTACCGCTCAAAGGGTGGTTACGCGGCTGTTGAAAAGGCACTGAAAACGATGTCGCCCGATGAAGTGGTAGAGGAAGTGAAGAAGTCGGGTTTACGCGGTCGTGGTGGTGCTGGTTTCCCAACCGGTATGAAGTGGAGCTTTTTGGCTAAGCCCGAAGGAGTGCCTCGTTACCTGGTTTGTAATGCCGATGAATCAGAACCCGGTACTTTTAAGGATCGTTACCTCATGACCTATATCCCTCACTTGTTAATTGAGGGTATGATTGTATCGAGCTTTGCACTGGGTGCCAATACCTCATACATTTATGTTCGCGGCGAAATGATGCCGCAGATCAGGATACTGGAAAAAGCAATTGCCGAAGCTAAAGCTAAAGGCTTTTTAGGCAAAAATATATTAGGTTCAGGTTACGATCTTGAATTGTACGTACAACCGGGCGGCGGCGCCTACATTTGCGGCGAAGAAACCGCTTTGTTGGAGTCGTTAGAAGGTAAACGTGGTAACCCACGCATTAAACCACCATTCCCGGCTATCGCGGGTTTATACGGTAGGCCAACAGTGGTGAACAACGTAGAATCAATTGCGGCGGTAGTGCCTATTGTAAACGAAGGCGGCGACGAGTATGCTAAATTGGGTATAGGTCGTAGTACAGGTACCAAATTGATCTCGGCTGGCGGTAACCTGAAAAAACCAGGTGTTTATGAAATTGACCTGGGTTTACCGGTTGAAGAATTTTTATACTCTGACGAATATTGTGGTGGTATAGCCAACGGCAAACGACTGAAGGCAGTAGTAGCAGGAGGTTCGTCAGTGCCAATTTTACCGGCTAACCTGATATTGAAAACCATCAACAATGAACCTCGCTTAATGAGCTATGAGTCATTAGCCGATGGCGGTTTTATAACTGGCACTATGATGGGTTCAGGAGGTTTTATAGCTTATGACGAAGATGCATGTATCGTTCGTAATACCTGGAACTTCGCCCGTTTTTACCACCACGAAAGTTGCGGACAATGTTCGCCTTGCCGTGAAGGTACCGGATGGATGGAAAAAGTATTGCACCGTTTAGAACATGGCCATGGCAAAATGAGCGACATGGACCTGCTGGTTGATGTATCTAAGAAGATTGAAGGCAACACGATTTGTCCGCTGGGTGATGCGGCAGCATGGCCGGTAGCCAGCGCCATCCGCCATTTCAGGGATGAATTTGAATGGCACGTAACAAACGGCGCCGAAGCCACAACAAGAAACTATGGACTGGCGCATTATGCTGATCCATTACCGAAGTTGGAAACAGCGGGGTAATTAAGTCAAAATTAAAAAGTAAAAATTCAAAATAGGAAGCGTTGAGCGAAAAGCCTTTTGACATCAAACACAGATGTTATCAGTTCTCGAAAGAGTTAGTGCAATTCATATCAACAGCCAAATATGAAAGAATATACTTTTCGATGTTTGACCAGCTGCTAAGAAGTGGAACTTCGATAGGAGCAAATATAATAGAGGCAAAGTCGGGTAGTACGACTAAAGATTTTAGGAACTTTTACACAATAGCACTAAAATCTGCCAACGAAACAAAATACTGGCTTTGTTTGATCAGAGATACAATTCTGACGAATGAGAAAGAAAATATAAATATTTTAATAACTGAGGCCGATGAGCTTTCTAAGATCATTGCTTCCATAGTAATTAACTTACAAAAATGATTTAAGTTGAAGTTGAACCGGTAAAATGGTTTTGACTTTTGAATTTTTAATTTTGACTTAATGAAAGTAACCATAGACGGAATACCCGTTGAAGTAGAACCAGGAACAACCATACTTAATGCCGCAAGGCAGATAGGTGGCGATATTGTTCCGCCTGCTATGTGCTATTATTCCAAGCTGGAAGGCAGTGGCGGTAAATGCCGTACCTGTTTGGTTAAAGTAAGCAAAGGCTCTGAAAAAGACCCTCGCCCTATGCCAAAACTGGTAGCTTCATGCCGAACCACGGTTATGGATGGCATGGAAGTACAAAATATTACTTCGCCCGAAGTTGTTGAGGCGCGCAAAGGTGTGGTTGAAATGTTATTGCTTAACCACCCGCTTGATTGCCCTGTGTGTGATCAGGCCGGCGAATGCCACCTGCAGGATTTAGGCTTTGAGCACGGCGCAGCAAAAACCCGCTACGAGTTTGACCGCCGTACATTTGAAAAGATTGATATTGGCGATAAGATACAGCTGCACATGACACGTTGCATCCTATGCTACCGCTGCGTGTTCACTGCCGATCAGATCACCAATACCCGTTTACACGGTATCCTGAACAGGGGCGATCATTCTGAAATATCAACATATATCACCAAAGCTGTTGATAACGATTTTTCAGGAAACATTATTGACGTTTGTCCGGTAGGAGCATTAACTGATAAAACTTTCCGCTTTAAAAACCGTGTATGGTTCACCAAACCGGTAGATGCACACCGCGATTGCGATAAGTGCTGCGGTAAAGTTACCTTATGGTACAAAGGCGAAGATGTGATCAGGGTAACAGGCCGTAAGGATGTTTATGGGGAGGTAGAGGAGTTTATTTGCAATACCTGCCGCTTTGATAAAAAGAAAACCGCTGATTGGGTAATTGAAGGTCCGCGCAAAATATCACATAAATCGGTTATCAGCTCTAATCACTACGAGTTTACACCGCTGCCGGTGGTTAAAACCAACCCGGTACTGATGGAAGCCAACAAAGAACAATTTGAAAGGGATACACGCTTATAATGGAAACTACTGATTTAATATTTAGGATTGTACTGATCGTGATCATTTTCGCTATCAGCCTTGTTGTGGCCATGTATTCTACCTATGCCGAGCGTAAAGTAGCTGCATTTTTCCAGGACAGGATAGGCCCTAACCGTGCCGGTCCCTGGGGGATTTTGCAACCCCTTGCAGATGGCGGTAAAATGTTCCTGAAAGAAGAGATCATCCCTACCAATGCAACACCTTTTCTGTTTATTGTAGGCCCTTCGCTGGCTATATTAACGGCCTGTATAGGTTCGGCAGTGATTCCATGGGGGCAGGCTATAGTTATCGGCGGCCATACCTTTGATTTGCAGGTTACCGACATTAACGTGGGCATCCTGTACATTTTTGGCGTAGTATCATTAGGTGTATACGGCATTATGATAGGCGGCTGGGCATCAAACAACAAATACTCGTTGTTAGGCGCTATCCGGGCGGCCTCACAAAATATCAGCTATGAAATTTCAATGGGCCTATCTATTATCGCCTTATTGATGTTAACCGGTACCTTAAGCTTAAAAGAAATAGCCGAGCAGCAGCACGGTTTTGCCTGGAACGTTTGGCGCCAACCGCTGGGCTTTGTGTTGTTCCTGGTATGCGCGTTTGCCGAAACCAACCGCTCACCGTTTGATTTGCCTGAGTGCGAAACCGAGCTTGTAGGTGGTTACCATACCGAATATTCATCAATGAAACTGGGTTTTTACCTTTTTGCGGAGTATATCAACATGTTCATATCATCGGCAGTAATGGCTACTCTGTACTGGGGAGGTTATAACTACCCGGGTATGGATTGGGTTGCTGCACATGTGGGCCCTACTATTGCCCCTATAATTGGCGTGGTGGTATTTTTTGGTAAAATATTCTTTTCTATCTTCTTTTTCATGTGGGTTCGGTGGACAATTCCACGTTTCCGCTATGATCAGCTGATGGATCTGGGCTGGAAAGTACTGATACCTTTGGCTATTGCCAATATCGTGTTAACCGGTGTTATAACTACTCTTTTAAATTAAGCATATAACTAATGGAATCATTAAGTAATAAGCGCAAAGTATTGGAGGTAAAGCCACTCAACTTTTTAGAGCGTGCTTACCTGCCTGCTATCATGGGTGGCCTGGCCACAACCATGAAACACTTTTTCAAGAAACCGGTTACGATCAGTTATCCTGAAGAAAAACGCGAATTTTCTGAAAACTTTAGGGGTATGCACTCCCTTAAGCGCGATGAAAATGGTAAGGAACGCTGCACCGCCTGCGGTTTATGCGCGCTTTCATGCCCCGCAGAAGCCATTACCATGACGGCTGCTGAACGCAAACCAGGTGAAGAAAACTTGTATCGCGAAGAAAAGTACGCTGCTGTGTATGAAATAAACATGCTGCGCTGCATTTTTTGCGGTTTATGCGAAGAAGCTTGCCCTAAAGAGGCCATTTACCTTGACGGGGATATTGTACCTACCGATTATTTAAGAAAAGATTTTATTTACGGTAAAGACAAATTAGTAGAGGCGCCCTTAAATCAATAAAGAA
Source organism: Mucilaginibacter aquaedulcis (assembly GCF_030409325.1). Lineage (GTDB taxonomy): Bacteria > Bacteroidota > Bacteroidia > Sphingobacteriales > Sphingobacteriaceae > Mucilaginibacter > Mucilaginibacter aquaedulcis. Next base: position 648,998 of record NZ_JAUFPR010000003.1, on the reverse strand, counting down.
GTTTTATACCTTTGCCCTGATCTTATCAAAAGGCAAAGGTATTTTGTAAATATAAACATGAGTACATTTTACTTCATCGCGTTTTTGTCCATATTCTTTTCGATACTGGTTATCTCGGCTAAAAACCCGGTACACAGTATCCTTTATCTGATACTTACCTTTTTTACGTTCACCATTCACTATATTTTAATGAATGCCCAGTTTTTGGCCATCGTTAACTTTATAGTTTACATGGGCGCTATACTGGTACTGTTCCTTTACACCCTGATGCTTATTAACCTGAACAAGGAGAGTGAGCCGGTAAAACCCTTTATGGTAAAGTTTGCCGGTGTGTTTGGCGGTGGTATTTTAATTGTTGCCCTGGTGGCATCCTTAAAATCGCTGGGCGTATCAAACCCGGTTATATTGAAAAACCCCGACCTTGGCCTGGTTAAAAACTTAGGTAAAGTATTGTTTAATGAATTTTTAATGCCATTTGAGGTATCATCTGTATTGCTGTTATCGGCAATGGTGGGTGCTGTATTGCTGGCTACAAAAGACCCTAAAACTGCGTAATGGAAAGTTTAACTAATACCATACAATCGGTACCGCTTAATCATTACATATTATTAAGCACCATTATTTTTTCTATCGGTGTAACAGGCGTATTGATTCGCCGCAATGCCATTGTGATCTTCATGTCGGTTGAGCTGATGCTTAACGCGGTGAACCTGTTGCTTACAGCATTTTCGGTTTATCGTGGCGATGCCAGCGGACAGGTTTTCGTATTTTTTATTATGGCATTGGCCGCGGCCGAAGTTGCAGTAGGGCTGGCCATCATTGTAATGATATACCGGAATACCAATTCGGTTGATATCAATGTGCTGAACAGACTGAAATGGTAGGGTCCTGATTTCGGAGTTTCGATTTCGGATTTGAAACATAGATTAAAATATATAACAAAAGCGTCATTGCAAGGTACGAGGTAATCTCCGATGAGCAGATCAAGTCTGCGAGTTGAATTTGCTTTACTGCCCTCAATAACAATCAGATAATAAACATAAAAAACGTATAACGTAACACGTACAACGTATAGCAAACATGGATAAATACATCTGGCTTATTCCCATATTACCGTTAGCCGGTTTTATTATTAACGGACTTGGCCGCAATTCATTATCAAAAAACGTAATTGGCTTTATTGGCAGCCTGCTGGTACTGGTATCTTTTGGCCTGAGTGTGGCAGTTTTCTTCCAGATCAAATCAACAGGACACCCTGTTAATATTACTTATTTCGACTGGATCTCAGTTGGGCAGTTAAAGATTCCTTTCGCATTCCTGGTTGATCAGCTAAGTTCAATTATGCTGCTCATCATCACAGGTGTTGGTTTCCTGATTCACCTGTACTCTATAGGTTATATGCATAATGATAATGGTTTTGGTAAGTTTTTCGCCTACCTTAACCTGTTTGTGTTTTTCATGCTTTTGCTGGTGATGGGTTCAAACTACCTCATCATGTTCATAGGCTGGGAGGGTGTAGGTTTATGTTCATACCTGCTTATCGGTTTTTGGTATACTAATCCAAGCTATGCCGATGCCGCTAAAAAAGCCTTCATCATGAACCGTATTGGCGACCTTGGCTTTTTGTTAGGTGTGTTTCTGATCATCTACGCTTTTGGCAGCATTTCATTTGCTGAGATATTTCCGAAAGCTGCCACCATGAAAGTGGGTTCTGCACCGCTTTTCGCTATTACGATATTATTATTTGTAGGTGCTGTTGGTAAATCGGCCCAGTTGCCGCTGTTTACCTGGCTGCCCGACGCGATGGCCGGCCCAACTCCGGTATCAGCCCTCATACACGCTGCAACCATGGTTACCGCAGGTATTTACATGATTGCACGTTCAAATATTTTCTATACGCTGGCTCCGGATACTATGGAGATAGTAGCTATAATAGGTTTGGCAACCGCTTTGTTTGCGGCACTGATAGCCTTAACACAAACCGATATTAAAAAGGTACTGGCCTATTCAACCGTATCGCAGCTGGGTTATATGTTTTTAGGTTTAGGCGTTGGTGCTTACACCGGCGCGTTCTTCCACGTATTAACACACGCTTTCTTTAAGGCCTTATTATTCCTGGGTGCAGGTTCGGTGATTCACGCCATGAGCGACGAGCAGGACATGCGCAAAATGGGCGGTTTAAAAGGTAAAATTAAAATAACCTTTGCCACCATGCTGATAGGTACCATCGCTATAGCGGGTATCCCTCCGTTCTCAGGTTTCTTTTCAAAAGATGAAATTCTGGCTCATGCCTACGCGCATAGCACTACATTTTATGTAATTGGTGTATTTACCGCCATGTTAACATCATTCTATATGTTCAGGATGTTGTTCCTTACTTTTTATGGTAAGTTTCGCGGTACACATGAGCAGGAACACCACTTGCATGAATCTCCGCCAAGTATGACCATACCGCTTATTGTTTTGGCTATACTTTCAATGGTTGGTGGTTTTATAGGCGTACCAGAGGTTTTGGGCGGTCATCACGAACTGGAGCATTTCCTGGCACCGGTTTTTGAAAAATCAAATGCCATTTTAGGCGAACATCATTTACAGGCCAGCACCGAGTTTATCCTGATGAGTATTTCTGTAGGTGTTGCACTGATAGCATTAATCTACGCTTATATCAAATATGGAAAAGGCGGAAGCATTCCGGTAGCAGATACCGAAGAGCGCCCGGCACTTACCAGCTTATCATACAATAAGTTTTACATTGATGAGCTTTATGATATGATCATCCGCAAACCATTGGATTTTCTGTCGACGTTTTTTTACAACGTGGTGGATCGTTTGGGTATAGATGGACTGGTGAACGGAATTGGCAAGGGTACTGTTGAAAGCAGCAAGGGCCTGCGTTTACTGCAAACCGGTAATGTGGGTTTCTACATATTTATCATGGTGCTTGGAATTATTGCTGTATTAGCCTACAGCATATTTGGATTAACTAAAATATAAACGATAAGCGTTTACCATAAACATGACTGTTAGTATATTAATTTTTTTACCAGTAGTTGCCGCCATTATAGTAGCCTTATTAAAAAACGAGGTTGCCAAATACGCTGCATTATTTTTCTCTGTTGCCGAACTGGTAATAGCAGGCTTATTTTTAAGCCGCTTTGTTCCCGATGCCTCAACCCAATTCACTATTGATGTGCCATGGATCACCAAATTCGGCATTTATTTTAGTGCCGGTATTGATGGTATCAGCATGATCATGGTGTTACTCACCACATTGATCGTTCCGCTTATTATTTTATCAACACTTCAGCACAAGCATAGCAATGCTGGCGCTTTTTACGGTTTGATATTGTTTATGCAGGCCGGTATGCTGGTTGTATTCACCGCTTTAGATGGATTTTTATTCTACGTAGGCTGGGAAGCAGCGCTTATCCCGATCTATTTTATATGTGCCCTGTGGGGCGGCGAAAACCGCATCCGCATCACCATTAAGTTTTTCATTTACACATTTGCCGGTTCGTTATTCATGTTGGTAGGTATCATTTACCTGTACCTACAATCGCCAGGCAAAACATATGATCTGCATGAATTTTACAAGATAGGTTTAGATGCACATCACCAATCTATCGTGTTCTGGTCGTTTTTCCTGGCATTTGCTATTAAAATGCCATTGTTTCCATTCCATACCTGGCAGCCCGATACTTATACCGAAGCGCCTACAGCAGGTACCATGCTGTTATCAGGCATAATGCTTAAAATGGGTATTTATGGTGTAATCCGCTGGTTAATTCCAAATGCGCCGCTTGGCTTTATACACTGGCAAAGTTTGGTGATGATACTGGCTGTAATAGGTATTGTATACGCGTCGCTGATTGCCTTTAACCAGAAAGATGGTAAGCGCTTAATTGCTTACTCATCAATAGCACACGTTGGCCTTATAGCGGCAGGTATTTTTGCTTGGACTACCTTAGGCGTGCAAGGTGCCATGATCCAAATGCTTAACCACGGTATCAACGTAGTTGGTATGTTCTTTATTTGGGATATCATCAGCAGGAGATTAAATACCCGCGACATCAGCCAGCTTGGTGGTATCGCTAAAGTTGCTCCTAAGTTTTCCATAGCATTTTTAATTATACTGCTGGGTACTGTAGGTTTGCCATTAACCAATGGTTTTGTGGGTGAGTTTTTACTGCTTGCCGGCGTGTTTCAATACAGCGCTTATCATTACCTGAACATTACACTGGCAGCTGTGGCTGGCCTCACTATTATTTTTGGTGCGGTTTACCTGCTGCGTATGTACAAAAACGTAATGTACGGCGAACTGAACGAGCTGACAGCTACATTCACAGATGTTAGCGGTTCCGAAAAATTAACACTTTGCATCATCTGCGTACTGATCATTGCGTTGGGTGTATACCCGCACCCGATCATGCATATATCAGAGGCAGCTGTTAATAACTTAGTGCAAATGATAAATGTAAGGGGCAATTAAACCCTTTAATAAAGAATAAGAAATAACAAAGTAGTAAAATTCAGTACTTAATATTTAGGTTTTAGAATTTACAGGAGGCTTTTAAAATATAAAATGAATACTTTAATCATCATATCCGTTTTACCTATAGTGCTTTTGTACCTGGGCTTGTATAAGGCTACAAAATCGTTATTACCGGTTACTATTATTGGTCTGTTAGCTGCCTTAGGCTTCGCTATTGCTCAATGGAATAATGTTGCCCTGCCTATATATCATGGTATGATGATGTTCGATAATTTCTCTATCGCGTTTTCAGGCATTACTATTATTACCACTATCCTGATCCTGATGCTATCAGGCGGGTATTTTGAAAAGATAAGCAAGCACACTGCCGAGTATTATGCCATTATCCTGTTTTCGCTGGCCGGTATCATTGTTATGGTATCGTTCTACAACCTGGTAATGCTGTTCATCGGCATCGAGATCATGTCGGTTAGCTTATACATTCTGGCAGGTATCAAGAAAAACGATTTCTCATCAAACGAGGCAGCGCTTAAATACTTTTTAATGGGTGCCTTTTCAACAGGCTTCCTGCTGTTTGGTATCACCTTGTTATATGGAACAACAGGTTCATTTGGCCTGGAAGCCATCCGCGACTGGGTTATTGCCCATCCGCATATCGACCCGATGTTTTATACCGGTATAGGATTGATCATTGTAGGTTTATGCTTCAAAGTAGGTGCGGCACCTTTCCACTTCTGGACACCTGACGTGTATGAAGGCTCACCAACACTGATTACCGCTTTCATGTCGACTGTAGTAAAAACAGCAGGCTTTGCCGCCTTCCTGAGATTATTCTCAGCATGTTTTGCACCGCTGTCTGATTTTTGGGTGCCGATATTGCTGGGCATCACCATCGTTACTTTATTTATCGGCAACATTACCGCGCTGTACCAGCAAAGCTTTAAACGTATGCTGGCATTCTCCAGTATATCGCACGCGGGCTACCTGCTTTTCGCTATCGTAGCTTTGGGTTCGGGCTCTGCTAACTCTGTATTTGTATATGCTACTGCTTATTCTATCGCATCTATCATTGCCTTTGGCAGCCTGATCCTGGTGCAACAGCAAAATGGCAGCGATAACTTTGAAAGCTTTAACGGGCTGGCAAAAAATAATCCTTTCCTGGCATTTGTGCTTACAGTGGCCATGCTTTCATTGGCGGGTATACCGCTTACCGCTGGCTTTATGGGTAAGTTCTTTATGTTTTCCGGTGCATTGGCCAAATACCATGTTTGGCTGGTAATTATAGCCGTAGTGAATGCCATTATAGCTATTTTCTATTATTTCAGGGTTATTATTGCCATGTATTTCCGCTCGGCCGATCGTGCTGAAGTACTTGTGCCGGCTTACTACAAAATTGTATTCGGCTTCTCAGCTTTGGTAACTATCCTTATAGGTATCTATCCAGATTTTATAGCCCGCTTCATTTAATCCGTAGTACATAACTGCAAATTGATTTAATATTTGTAGTTTTACAGATATAGTGAATGGAAAGTTTTTGGGAATACCTTCAAAATTTAACGGACGCTCAATCCATCATAAGCAGGGGAGGCTTTTATCTCTTGCTTATTGTTGTATTTGCTGAAACCGGTTTATTCTTTGGCTTTTTTTTACCAGGAGATTATCTGCTGTTTATGGCAGGCCTGCTGTGCTCGGCAGGTAAGGTTGATGTAACTATATCCACATTAGTTTTTTCATTGATAGGGGCAGGGGTATTGGGCAATTTTGCCGGATACTGGTTTGGTTACCGAACGGGGCCGGTTCTGTTTAACAGGAACGATTCGCTGTTTTTCAAGAAAAGATATGTAACGCTTGCCAGCGAATTTTATAACAAGTACGGTGGCATGGCACTGATTTTGGGTAGATTTTTCCCTATAGTTAGAACATTTGCTCCTATATTTGCAGGAGTTGTAAAGGTTGGCATAAAGCGATTTAGTTTATATAACTTTATAGGCAGTGTAACCTGGGTATGTACATTTACTTTAAGCGGTTTTTTTTTAGGCAAAAAGTTTCCGCAGTTAAAAGACTACCTTCAATATATAGTTCTGGGCCTCATAGTGGTAACAACAATTCCGCTTATTGTGGCTTATGTACGTAAAAAGATCATTGAATCAAAAGAAAAGAATTAATATAAAAATATACTAAATGAGTACGCAACACCCCTGGCACCAGGTATCTCCCGGTGAAAACATTCCTGAAATTGTTAATGCAATCATCGAGATACCTAAAGGCTCAAAAGCAAAATATGAAATTGATAAAGAATCCGGTTTATTGATATTGGACCGCGTATTGTTTTCGTCAGTAATGTACCCTGCCAACTATGGCTTTATCCCGCAAACTTATTGTGATGATAAAGATCCCCTGGATATCCTGGTACTTTGTTCTGTAGATGTGTTCCCTATGTCTATCATCGAGGCAAAAGTAGTAGGCGTGATGCACATGGTTGATAACGGCGAACAAGATGATAAAATCATCGCGGTAGCTAAAAACGACATGTCTGTTAACTACATTAACGATTTGAATGAGCTGCCTCCGCATGCTATGACCGAGATCGTTCGTTTCTTTAAAGACTATAAAAAACTGGAAGGCAAAAACGTAACCATCGAGCATTTGTTAGGTGTACGTTATGCCCATAAAGTGATACAAGAGAGTTTGGAATTGTATAAGTCTACTTTTCCTGTGTACCAATAACTAATTGATGGACCACCCCGATCTCGAAATAAACGGTTATTATATATTAGCCACGCTTGCACTGGTAGCACTTAACGGGTTTTTTGTAGCCGCGGAGTTTGCAATGGTACGGGTAAGGGGGTCGCAAATTGAGTTGCAGGCCAAAACGGGCAGCCGCATGGCTAAAGTAGCCCGGGGTATCATGTATAATTTAGATGGTTACCTGGCCGCAACACAATTAGGTATTACTATTGCCTCACTTGGTTTAGGTGTGGTGGGCGAAGGCGTGGTTACTACCATTATGCTCAGGTTGTTTTCTGCGCTTGGCTTAACCATTACCTCAAACATTATTATCAATATAAGCCATATTACGGCTTTTACACTAATTACCGTATTTCACATTGTGTTTGGTGAGCTTGCTCCCAAATCATTGGCCATACAGCGTTCTGTACGTACCGTAATGACGGTTTCATTACCCCTCAGGATATTCTACGTTACCTTCAGACCCTTTATCTGGACACTGAACACCTTTGCTAATTTTATACTGAAACTTTTGGGTATACAAACTATACCCGGCGGCGAAGCGCATCACAGTTCTGAAGAGTTGCAGTACCTGCTTGAACAGGGACGCGAAACCGGCGCTCTTGACTCCAACGAGCATGAGCTGATCCAGAACGTATTTGATTTTAATGAGCGCGTGGTAAAAAATATCATGGTGCCTCGTACCAAAATATCTGGCATTGAGGTTGATACTACTAAAGATGAACTGCTGGAGATTCTGATAACCGAGGGGTATTCACGTATGCCGGTTTATGATGAGGTTATCGACAAGATCATTGGTATTGTTCACGCCAAGGATATTTTACCATTGCTGGCTCATAATGAAGAGATTGTACTGAAAGATATTATTCGCAAGCCATACTTTATCCCTGAAACCAAAAAGATCAATGATTTGATGGCCGAAATGAAGCAGAAACGCATTCAGATTGCCATTGTACTTGATGAGTTTGGCGGTACCGCGGGTATGGTTACCTTGGAAGATATTGTTGAAGAACTGGTAGGCGAAATCCAGGACGAGTACGATGAAGAAAAGCCAATTGTTGAAAAGGTGAACGATCGTGAATTTATTGTAAATGCCCTTGCGCCAATTTATGACGTAAACGAGCATTTACCGCATGACCTGCCCGAAGATGGCGACTTTGATACCGTATCTGGCTGGCTTGGCGATATATTTGGTAAAATTCCTGACGTTGGCGAACAAAAAGAATCAAACGGATATAATATTACCGTACTCCGCAAATCTGACCAGAACATTGAATCCGTAAAACTTGAATTGCTGATAAATGAAGAAGACGCGGTAGATTTACATTAGCATTAAAATATTGGTATCAGGTACTTAGTATCATGTATCAAGATTTTTTTATAACTGTATAAACAAGTAAAGTAGTCTTGATACCTGATACTAAGTACTTGATACTCTAAGCACCATGCAACTCTTTTACACCCCCGATATTGAACCTGCTCATCCGCAATATTTTCTTAACGAAGAAGAAAGCAAACACGCTATCCGTGTATTGCGCTTAGAGGTTGGGAGCGAGGTGCAGCTGATTGACGGTAGGGGAGGGTTCTATAATGCAGTAATACAGGATGCCCATCCTAAACGGGTAATATTAAATATCACCTCAGTTACCACCGGTTATAACAAGCGCAACCATTACCTGCATCTGGCGGTAGCTCCCACAAAAAATATTGAACGCCTGGAGTGGTTTTTAGAAAAAGCCACCGAAATAGGTATCGATGAAGTATCATTGATCATCAGTCACCGGTCTGAACGTAAGGAGGCCAAGGTTGATAGGTTAAACAAGATCATCACTGCCGCTATAAAACAATCTATCAAAGCATACCACCCTATTTTAAACGAGCCGGTAAAGCTAAGTCAGTTGCTTGTGCAGCCTTTTGATGGCCAAAAGTTTATAGCACATTGCGAACCCGGTGAAAAATTGAACCTTAAACAGAAACTCACCCCGCAGGGCAGATACCTGATATTGATAGGTCCTGAAGGTGACTTTACCCCCGCCGAAATTGAAAGTTCTTTGCAAAACGGATTTAAACCCATAACTTTAGGTAATAGCCGCTTGCGCACCGAAACAGCCGCCCTGGAAGCCTGTTTTGAAGTGAACTTTTTAAATCGCCTATGAAAACAGCTAAATATGTAATAGTTGCTTTTATGACCATCATGGTCATGGCTGGCTTTCAGGCACCCGCATATAAAATTGCCCGGCTCAAATACAATGGCGGCGGCGATTGGTATGGCGACCGTACCGCGCTGCCCAACCTAGTTAAGTTTTGTAATGAAAATTTAAAAACCAATTTTGAGGCCGAAGACGATGTGGTTGAGGCAGGCAGCTCATCATTGTTTAACTATCCCTTTACTTTTTTAACAGGACATGGCAACGTGATATTTACCGATCAGGAGGCACGTAACTTGCGTAAATATCTTACCGGCGGGGGCTTTTTGCATATCGATGATAATTATGGATTGGATAAGTTTATCCGCCCGCAAATGAAAAAAGTATTTCCAGAGCTTGATTTTGTTGAGCTTCCGCTAAACCACCCTATCTATCATCAAAAATTTCCTTTCCCTAACGGCTTGCCCAAAATTCATGAGCATGATGGTAAAAGAGCCCAGGGTTTTGGGCTTATTTACAAGGGCAGGTTGGTGTGTTTTTATACCTATGAGTGCGATTTGGGCAACGGATGGGAAGATTATGGTACTTATGCCGGTGATACCCAGGAAGCCCGCTTAAAAGCGCTGAAAATGGGCACTAATTTAATTCAGTACGTTTTTACCCAGTAACAAAATTAACCTAATTCATCCAAAGCCGTAAAGTATCACTAATCCCCCTATCCTTATGTATCAGCTAAAAATAAATGATTCTCACAATATTGAAGTTAACAAAGCGGGAATCAACCTGCTTATCAATAACGCAGTAACCAATGCTGATATAGCACATATTGGCGAAGGCATATACCATGTGATTGAAAACCACCGATCATACCGGGTAGAAGTAGTGAATTTTAACCATGCTGATAAAATCGCCGAAATCAAAGTAAACAATAATACCTACTCCATTACAGCCAAAGACCAGTTTGATGTGTTGCTTGATAAATTGGGGTTAAGCAATATGAACAATACAAGGGTTGCTGAATTAAAAGCGCCAATGCCCGGCATGGTACTGAAGGTTTTTGTAACCGAAGGGGATGAAATAAAAAAGGGCGATAACCTTTTTGTACTGGAGGCCATGAAGATGGAAAACATTATCAAATCACCGGCCGACGCTACCATTAAAAAGATCAGGATACAACCCGGAGATAAAGTTGAAAAAGGGCAAATTTTAATAGGCTTTTAGTTTAACCTGTTTTAATAGGTATTTTTTCACTTATTGTGACTGAAGTGCTTGATTTTGAGTTGAGTTTATTGTTTTTATCCCCTTTTTTTATTAATTTACTATTTTAAATCTAAAATTAACTTCATGAAGAAAAATTTACTAACAATTTTGTTGTTATTTTCTTGTATCTCGTTTGTTTTGGCACAAAACCGTGTTATCACAGGGAAAGTAACAGATCAAAAAGATGGGTCGCCTTTACCTGGGGTAAGCGTGACCGTAAAAGGCATAGCCGGAACAGGAACCCAAACGGGTGCAAATGGTACTTACAGCCTTTCGGTACCTGCATCAGCCAAAGTGCTGGTTTTTAAATTTCTTGGATTTAAGGAAACCGAAGCATCTATTAATGGCCAGGTTATAAATGCCGAACTTGTGCAGGACTCAAAACAGCTGACCGAAGTTGTGGTTGTAGGTTACGGAACACAGAAAAGGCAATCCATAACCGGATCTATCGCTTCTGTATCATCAAAGGATATACAGGAAACTCCTGTTACCACACTTGAACAGGCCATTCAGGGTAAGGCAGCCGGTGTTAATATACAGGCAAACAACGGTAAGCTTGGCCAGGGAATTAAAATAAGCATACGCGGTACAGCATCCATCACTGCCGGTACGCAGCCATTGATAGTTGTTGATGGTGTTGTGCTTAATAACTCTGATATTTCAAGCACATCAGCAGCAACAAATCCTCTTGCAGATATTAACTTTAATGACGTAGCCGACGTTCAGTTTTTGAAAGATGCTTCTGCATCGGCCATATATGGTGCGCGTGCTTCAAATGGTGTAATGCTCATTACCACTAAAAAGGGTAAGGCCGGTACTGCCAAGATCGACTTTACCGCCCAGTTTGGTAAAAGCAATCCATCACGCCATCGTGAGTTTTTAAATTCGGCCCAATGGCTGGCCATGGAAGAACAGGCCGGTGTTGGCGCAGCCAAGCAGGATTTTGCTTCTGACCTTTATCCTACACTGGACGATGCACTGGCCGATTACAAATCTTACGTTGAAGGAAAGTTTACTACCTATGCGGCAGGTAAAACAAGTGATTGGGGTACAACCAATACCGATTGGGAAAAGCAGGCATTTCAAAGTGCTCCGCAATCGCAATATGATCTGAATGTATCTGGCGGTAATGATAAAACCACCTATTTTATTGGCGGGCAATACCTTGATCAAAAAGGCATATTGGTGGGTAATCATTTTAAGAGAATGTCGGGTCGTATAAACCTTACCTCAAAGGTTTTTACCGATTTAGAGGTGGGCATGAACATGAACTTTTCGCACTCCTTAAATGAACGGGTAGATAATGATAACTCTTTTGGCACGCCTTTACAGGTTGTGGCTTTATCACCTATCACTCCAATCATCGACCCCCGTTCGGGTTTATTGAGCGGTAGCTTACCTGGTGCCGCCAGCAGTTATCCGCTTTATTACAATCCTCTGCTTAATGTTGATAACTCGTATTATCATACCAATAACTATAGAACGCTGGGTAATATTTATGCCAACTGGGATATAGTAAAGCATTTAAGCTTTCGCTCAGAGTTTGGTGTTGATCAAACCAATTCAAATGAAGATAGCTATTCGGGCCGTTTAACGTTCCGGAACACCAGTCAACCAAACGGTTTTGGCGAAAATACAAACACCACTATTATACACTATACAGTAAATAACTACTTCACCTATAAGAACACCTTCGGTACAGATCATACCTTAGATGCAACGTTGGGTACAAGTTATGAGTATAGCCGCAATAACGGTAATGATGTAAAAGGGCAGCAGTTTCCGTCTGATGCTTATAAACAAATTGCCTCTGCAGCCGTAATATCTGGTGGTACCTCAACACAAACTGAATACAGCTTTGTGTCGTACTTTGCCAGAGCCAACTATGCTTATCAAAGCAAGTATTTATTATCTGTAAGTGGTCGTACTGATGCTTCGTCAAGGTTTGGTGCCAATAACCGGTATGGCTTTTTTCCGGCTGGTTCAGTGGGCTGGGTTTTAAGCCAGGAAGAGTTTTTGAAAAACTCAAACACGCTTAGCAATTTAAAGTTAAAGGCCAGTTATGGTTTAACAGGTAATGCCGAAATTCCGGAATATGCAGCCTTTGGTCTGTTCTCTGGCGATGCCGGGTATAATGGTGTACCGGGCCAGCGCTTTTATCAAATTGCCAACCCTAACTTAAAATGGGAAAAGACTACTCAGTTTGATGCCGGTTTAGAAATTGGCTTTTTCAATAATCGTTTAAATGCCAGCTTTGATTACTACCGTAAAAACACCCGCGATGGTTTGCTGGAAGTAAATGTGCCGCAAACTTTAGGGGTGGCAACACAAACTCAAAATTTAGCTAAACTTTACAACCAGGGTTTTGAACTTGCCATATCATCAGACAACTTTGTAGGGAAATTTAAATGGTCTACCTCATTCAACGTTGCTTACAACAAAAACGTTGTAACCAACATAAATGGTTTAATTATTGGCAGCAATGATTTGAATCGTGTTATAGAGGGGCAGCCTATTGGTGTGTTTTACGGACGTGAATATGCAGGTGTTGACCCAGCCAATGGCGATGCCTTGTACTATTTAAACACTAAAGATGCCAGTGGAAATATTAACCGTACCAAAACAAATGATTACAACGCTGCGCAAAACGTAGTATTAGGCAACCCAACGCCTAAATATACAGGCGGTATAACCAATACCTTCTCTTATAGCGGCTTTGATCTGTCGGTTACTTTTCAGGGAGCGTTTGGTAATAAAATTTATAATGGCGGTGGCCAGTACATGAGTTCAAACGCGAGTAACGGCTTTGATAACCAAACTATTGATCAGTTAAGTTACTGGAAAAATCCGGGCGATATTACGAATGTACCCGAACCACGTTTGTTTTATGCTAACGGTACTAATCCATCAAGCCGTTATCTTTCAGGTGGTTCATATGTACGTTGTAAAACAGTTAGTTTAGGTTATAATATACCAAAGGATATATTATCTAAAATAAAAATTGATAGGGCGAGGCTTTTTGTTAACGCTTATAACCTATTCCTGATCACCAAATACAAAGGCTGGGATCCTGAAGTAAATGCCGATTTTGAAGCAGCAGATCAAAACTATAATCTTGGCGTTGATTTTTACTCGGCTCCGCAACCCCGCACAATTACTTTTGGTGTAAACATAGGCTTGTAACCATTAATACTACAGAGATGAAAAAAATTAAGATATATATAACAGCTTTTAGCGCTATGCTTTTATTAGGCGCGTGTAATAAGGAATTGAATTTAAACCCGAGCGATCAAATTGAGGCCGATAAGGCAATACTTACAGCCACAGATGTGCAGAGTACGCTTATAGGCGCTTACAACCGCATGAGCCTTACTGATCTATACGGCGGCCGTGTGTTTCTGGAGCCCGATCTGATGGCTACACAAACCTATATAGATTGGTCGGGTACGTTTCAGGGTTTAACTCAAATGGTGAGTCAACAAATTCCGGTTGATAATACCTTTGTTAATGCTATTTGGCTTGATGCTTACCGCGTTATTAACCAAACAAACAATGTATTAGCTAATTTGGACAAGGTAGGCGCGGCTGATAAGAACTCAACTGAAGGGCAGGCCAAATTTTTAAGAGGACTTGTTTATTTTGAACTGGTTAGGCTATTTGGTAAATCATGGAATGATGGCGACCCTACTGCTAACCTTGGGGTACCTATTGTATTAACGCCTACATCGGTTATTAATTCTTCATCATATCCGTCACGATCAACAGTGGCCCAGGTTTATACGCAGGCTATTAATGACCTTACCGATGCTGAAACCAAGCTTGGTAAAGGCATTTCATTTTATGCCAACAGTTACGCTGCTTCGGCTATACTGGCCAGGGTGTATATGCAACAAGGCCAATATGCAAAAGCTATTACTGAAGCTACAAAAGTTATCAGTTCAAATGCTTACTCGCTGGTACCTGTTTATACTGATGAATTTCCTTTCCCTAACCAGGCAGCCGTACACGTTGACAATACCAGTGAAGATATATTCGCTATACAGTTAACCACCCAGTTAGGAACAGGAGTTACCAATGAACTTAACACTTTTTACGCCTCATCTGAGTTTGGCGGGCGTGGAGATATCACCATAAAAGAAAGCTTTTTAAACCAGTTTAATAGTGCAGATACTCGCTTAGATATTTACAACGAAGATTCGGATGGTAACCTGCGCTGCGATAAGTTTGACAATTTGTATGGCAACATACACGTAATCAGACTGGCCGAATTATACCTGATCAGGGCAGAGGCTAACCTGCGTTTAAGTACCACAACCGGTGCACGCCCGGTAGATGATATCAACGTACTCAGAAAAAGGGCGGGGGCACCTAACCTCACCGTAGGTACCACCACTATAGCTAACGTTTTAAAGGAAAGGATTTTGGAACTCGCATTTGAAGGCGGATTTTTCTTTCATGATGCCAAACGTTTGAAACAGAATGTTGGCCCATCGGCCTTTGATGCCAACAATGTGGTATTCCCTATCCCGCTGAATGAAACTAATGCCAATAAAAACTTAGTGCAAAATGCAGGGTATTAATAAATAAGGATTAATATAAATAAAACCCCGGTGTAAGTATTTACACCGGGGTTTTATATTTAAATTGATTATGCAGGTGGGAGTAATTATTCATTTATAATAATTACAGATATAAAAGCCCACTTAGCCATGAGTGATCATTTAGTTATACTTTGATAAGGTTGAGCAAAGGCTGAGATTAATAGCTATAATATAAGCGCTTTCCATGAAACAAAAAAGGCCGCTCATATACTGAACGGCCTTTGTACTTTGCTAAGAATATCTCTTATTTTGATTTATAATCTTTAGGCTTTTTAACACCGTAGTGCGGTTTACCTACAGGGTAAATTTCAGGAGCACCAACCATGGTCATCGCGCAGCGGAAACCAATTTCGGCACTTGCCTCGTCCTGATCCATAAAGCGGCGGGTTGCAGGGTTCAGCCAGTAAGCCATATCATTCCATGAACCACCTTTATAAACTTTAGAACGGTTATTTACCAAAGTGGTATTACCATACAAAGCAAGGTTAACGGTATCTTTATCGCCCCGCATATCAGGATTAAAGGCTTTTCCGGAGTTTTTAGTAGCAAGCTGTGCATTGTTGCTCGCCAACGCGTTAGGATTAGCAGGAGTTCCTGCAGCAGCTGCTGAATCTGCCTTTTGACCTTGCTGTGCTAATAGCTCACTATATTTTAATTTTCTATTAGCCTTAGCTGCATCTTTAATAGGGCGGCCATATTTATCTTTTGCATAAAGACCTTTTGATGGATCAGCCATGCGTTTGTTGCTGTATTCGTTACCGCGGAAAGGATTAAAGTCATCAAACTCCTCAAATGAAGTTTGGCGATAGGTATCAGCAGTCCACTCATTTACGTTACCAGCCATATTGTACAAACCAAAATCATTTGGTGCGTATGATCTTACAGGAGCAGTAATATCTGCTTTATCATTCAGGTAACCACCCACACCGGCATTATCACCATTACCACGTTTAAAGTTGGCCATGATTAAACCACGTGTTTTGCTTTTTGCAGAACGTACCCCGAGGCCGTTCCATGGGTACATTTTACCATCGTTAATGTTTTCAAACTGGGTATTGCCTGCCAGTGCCAAAGCAGCATATTCCCATTCGGCTTCTGATGGCAGGCGGTAACCTTGTTTCAGTATACCATCTTCCATGCGTACAGGCCTTACCGGTTTAGCGTTTTTACCGGTACCGGTTGCCTTAGCGTTCGGACTTAGGTCGGGCATCATTTTTTTACCATCAACGCCAGCGCCTTTCATTTGGCCGTTCAGGTAAATGTCGGTGTTAAAAGGTTGCGCATTTGCTCCGTTAGCAGCTGCTGGTGCTGCTGCACCTTTTTTACCACCGCCACCATTCAAATCTTTCCATGAAACCATTCTGCCGGTTTCGCGCAGTATGTTTTCATTAGTACGGTCGGTACGCCATTGGCAGTAATCCTGTGCTTGTTCCCAGGTTACACCCACCACAGGATAGTCCTGAAAAGCAGGGTGACGCAGGTAGTTATCTACGTAAGGTTCGTTATATGAAAGTGGTTTGCGCCATACCAGAGTATCGGGCAGGGCATCGTAATATAACTCACGGTCTTGCGGAAAGGTGATGGCTGTCCAGTGCAAATAATCAAGCCAATCCTGATTTGATACTTCTGTTTCGTCCATATAAAATGAAGGAACAGTTACACGGCGACGCACATTGTTATAATCGTAAGCAACATCCTGATCGGCACTGCCGCCCATTACAAAAGTACCGCCCTCAATAGGAACAAGGCCTGGCCCAGGTGAAGGGTGGGTTTGCCTAAAGCGCACATAACCGCCATTATTCTTGTCGTTATAGGTAATGCCGGTTTTTTGCGACTGCTGTTGCTTACTGCAGCTGCTTACCAGGGCACCCGCAGCCAACAGCACTAAAGCAGTTTTAGTAAAAAGTATTTTCATATTTTTACAGTTATATTAAGAGGTAAATTTATAAAAAAATGGATATAATGCTAATGAGCACTACGCTCTAATGCAAATAAATCAAACTATTATAAGGCATTTAAACGAAAAATTGTTGAAATTAGTTGCACGGGTTGGCTATTTGGCCAGGCAATTATTAAATAGGGAACTTTGGCGTATCCAGTATAAAATTAAGCGCGTGCCTGTATAATCAAATTAAATTAAAAAGCTAAATTGCACCCAATGAACTTTTTTACCTTTCGCCGTATTGTTTATTTTGGGCTGTTTTTACTGCCTGTGGCAGCAATGGCGCAAACTACAGGTATATCACCTGATGGAAGTAACGGCAGGGCAATACCGGTTCAGGTACCGTTTTTAAATATCTCTCCCGATTCGCGCTCGGGTGCTATGGGCGATGCAGGTGTGGCTATTTCGCCCGATGTTAATGCCAATTTCTGGAATCCCTCAAAACTAGCCTTTTTAGAAAGTAACGACGCGCTTTCTTTATCATACAGTCCATGGTTAAGGCATTTGGTGCCCGACATCAGCCTGTCATACCTAAGCTATGCGCATAAACTGGACGATCGTAATACATTGGGCGCTTCCCTGCGTTATTTTAACTACGGTTCGGTACAGCTAACCGACGATCAATCAAACAACCTGGGAACCTACACACCCAATGAGCTTTCACTTGATGTTTCATTTGCGCGTAAATTTGGCGAGAACCTGTCATTAGGTTTAACCGCGCGTTATATACGCTCAAACATATCAAGCATATCATTTTCTGAAGGATCGGGCCAGGTGGCTAAACCGGGCAACGCGGTTGCTGCCGATGTGTCTTTATATTACAAAAATCCGTACGGTGAAAATAATCTCTTTGCCTTCGGTGCGCACATATCAAACATTGGTACAAAACTAAGCTACAGCGATGTTGGACCTAAGTATTTTTTACCGGCCAACTTAAAAGTGGGTGTGGCCAATACCTGGCTGCTCGACGAAACAAATGAGCTTACCGCCACTTTTGATGTTAACAAGCTGCTGGTGCCCACGCCGCCACTGCGCGATGCCAACGGCAATATCATAAAAGGCAAAAACGATGATGTATCGGTACCGGGAGGTATCTTTCAGTCGTTTACCGATGCGCCCGGTGGTTTCAGCGAAGAAATGAAGGAGATCAACTTTTCGCCGGGTCTTGAGTATTGGTATAATCACCAGTTTGCGGTCAGGGCCGGATACTTTTATGAAAACCCGGCCAAAGGCGACAGGCATTACCTTACCCTGGGTTTGGGCATGAAGTACAATATTTTCAATTTCGATTTTTCATATCTGGCAGCCAGCCAGCAAAACAGTCCGTTGGCCAATACGCTGCGCTTCACGCTGTCTGCTAATTTTGGCGGTATCACAAACGTAGGACGTTAACATAATATAATGGGTAAAATTAAGGTAGGTTTTGGGTTTGATGTACACCAGTTAAAAGAGCAGCATCCATTTGTTTTAGGGGGAGTGAAGTTAGAGCACCATTCAGGCGCATATGGCCATTCGGATGCTGATGTATTGCTGCATGCTATTTGCGATGCGCTGCTTGGCGCTGCTAATCTGCGCGATATAGGTTTTCATTTTTCCAATACCGATAACCGCTGGAAAGGTATCAGTAGCCTGGTATTGCTGCAACACGTAGTTGTACTTATTAAAGAGAAAGGGTTTACCATTGGCAATATAGACGCTATGGTTTGCCTGGAAGCCCCGAAGATCAATCCGCATATCCCGGCCATGAAAACTTACATAGCCGAAGCTGCTTCCATCAGCGAAGAAGATATATCTATCAAAGCCACTACCAATGAAAAACTGGGTTTTATTGGTCGTGAAGAAGGTGTAGTTGCTTATGCTGTTTGTTTGATTGAAAGGGAATAGACTTCTGATATTTTCCTGCTGTCATTTTGACCGAAGGGAGAAATCTTATACACCATTACAGGCTTATTAGCATGATTTATAAGATTTCTTATCGTTCCTCCTCGAATGACATCAAATTTTTAGAATATAGCAATAACAAAAAAGCCAGGACGATTATCATCCTGGCTTTTTTGTTATTTTCAGAAGTTTAAACCTGATTTTCCTTCTCCGGTTCTACCTTCACATTACCTGTGCGTTTCAAAACACCCCAGCCGCTTAATTCGCCTTTTAGGGCTTTACGGATAGATTTAAATAGTACATAATACATCAGTTGGCGCCACATGAAACGTTGCGGTATAATGTATATAAGCTTCCTGTAATCTTCTTTTTCCATACGGAAGGCAATAATGCCTACGATGAAATCGATAAGCACAAAGGCTACATAGTAGAATAGCATTTTTTCGGGCTTGGCACCAAACAGGGCAAATATCATCATCAGATCGGCCAGTGGTGAAAACAGCGGCAGTATGATCTGGAAGATGAGGATATTTGGCATACCTACCATTCCGAAGAATTTATATTTTTTGTTAAACAGCGCGTCGCGGTTTTTCCAGAAACTTTGAATTACCCCAAAACTCCAGCGGAAACGTTGTTTCAACAGCATGTTAATTGTTTCGGGCGCCTCTGTATAAGCGATGGCATCGGCGCAGTTTTTAACAATATATCCTTGTTTCAGTATGCGCATGGTAAGGTCGCAATCTTCGGCAAGGGTATCGTAAGTAAAACCACCGGCTTTAAATATAGCCGACTTCCGGAAAGCTCCAATAGCACCCGGAACCACGGTGATGCTGTTGATCAGATCAAAAGCACGGCGGTCCATGTTTTGAGCCGTAATGTATTCAATAGACTGCCAGCGGGTGATGATATTGGTTTCGTTACCCACTTTTACAGTACCGGCCACAGCGCCAATTTCCTCATCGGTAAAATAGGTCATTAAATGATATATGGCATCTGTTTTCAGCTGGGTATCGGCATCGATACAAACCACATAATCGCTTTGGGCATGAGTTATACCGAAGTTAAGAGCCGAGGCCTTACCACCGTTGGGCTTGGTTAATATTTTAACCAGCGGGTTATTTTCATAGGCCGCGGAAACAACTTCAAATGTTTTATCCTTTGATCCGTCGTCAACAAAAATGATCTCAAACGATGGATATTCTGTTTTTAACAAACTTTGAATGGTTGCAACGGCATTTACTTCCTCGTTGTAGGCCGGTACAATGATGCTTACCGGTGGCAGCGGGAAATCATCGCCGCGCGATTCTACCATTTTTTTGTTCTCGTTGTGCTGCCTTATAGCCAGTACAGCAATCAGCACAATACGCCCGATGGCCAGGAAAATGGCTGATAAAAATACATATATCAGGATCCAGTTTATATAATAATAACCATGAACGGCGGCATCATACATTGGGCCAAGTATACCTGTATGCGGATCATTCGGGATGGGCGGCATCAGATCTTCCTTAGTTTTACCCAATACATCGGCAATGGTAGTAAACTGGTAGCCATTTGATTTAAAGAAGTGAATGATGGCTGGAAGTGCCTTTACGGTTTCTTCGCGGGTATCGCCTCCGGCATCATGTAACAATATCATGGAGCCATTATCCTTTTGCCTGATGGTACGGGCTATGATGCTATCAGCAGTAACACCTGGCTGCCAATCCCATGGGTCGATTGATTCGCCGATGGTAATGTAGCTTTGCCTGCGGCTTTCGGCTACCGGGATAACCTCGGCCAGGGTTGTTGGTTCGGCGTCGGCATTAAACGGCGGGCGGAATAAAATGGTACTGCGCCCAGTTATAGATTCAATAAGTTTACGGGTGGAGTTTAGTTCCAATACAACCCTGTCAATACTAATAGTGGATATATCAGGGTGGAAGAAGGTGTGGTTACCAATTTCGTACCCAGCCTCAAACTCGCGGCGTACCAGCTGCATGTTTTTTTCGGCCATAGAACCTACTACAAAGAAGGCTGCCGGTACATTCTCTTTTTTAAGAATATCCAGGATTTTCGGGGTATAGTCGGGATCGGGGCCGTCGTCAAAAGTTAATACTACTTTTTTAGGAGCGTAACCATAACGGCGTATTACATATTTGGTAGGCAGCTTAATGTATTGCTGGTTGGTAATGGTAAAGGTAGAACTATCCATCTTTACATCAATCTGGCCGGTGGTAGGGGTGGTGATCAGGTCAAGCACCTCACCTTCGCCGTCGTAGTCAACATTCGCACGGTTATTTGCGCCTACAGTGGTTAGCCTTTTAATATCAACGCCAGTTTTCTTTAATGAATCAATCGATAGATTTTTCTGGAAGTATGACCACATACGCGGATCTTCCGAACCCAGGCGCCACATAGCCACGCCACCTGTTGCCCAGTCATCGGCCATGCGGATCACGTTGAAATTGGTTGCCGCATCAGTAAAATAAACAATGTGGTCAAGACTATCCTGATCAAGGTATTTAAAGTGCAGGTTGGCAGATACAGGATCAAAAATAATCTTGCTTTGCTTTTCCTGTGCGGTACTAATAGCTTGCTGATAGCCGATGGATTTACCCACACTGTTTTCGGGCCAATCATAACCGCCTGCGGCAAAAGTTAAAATAACCTTTTCGCTTGGTACCTTACTGCACACATCATCCAATATCTGCTCAACCCAGTGCTGGTTGCTGAGGTCGCCGGCATTGGTAGAGTCGTAATGCTCATCAATAGCCATTACAAACAAAAAGTCGTTGAAGTGCTGCAGTTTTACAATATCATACGCCTCATCTTCAGGTACCACGTTTTGAGTAACCAGGAAGTTTTTGGCATGCAGGGTTTTATAAAGCTCCTGCAAAAAGCTCATGTAATCTTTATCGTTGCGATTTTTTATCTCGTTAAAATCAACATTGATACCTCTGAGCTTGTATTTGTTAAGCGCGTTAACAATGCTGTTGATAAAACCGGCACGTAATTTTTTACTCTTAACAATTCGCAGTACATCCTTAGTATCATAACCGCCGCTTACGTTGTTATAATTAACATAGTTTGACAGCATGATGAGCACCGGCTTGTTGTGCTTTTTGTTGATATGGGTTAAGCCGGTATCAATTTTAGTTACTACGGTATCAACGCCCGGAGCTATGGAAAAACCTTCGCTTACCACCATATCCAGGTGGCTGATGTTGTTAATAAGTGAGTTATAAGCTTGCGGATCCCAGGCAAGATAAAACGCCGCGTTGATACGATCTTTATTGTTGGGATGCTTTAGCTGGTGTTGCTTTCTTTTGCGCTCGATTTCTTCCAGCTCAGATTTTTGGATCTTGAATGATTTGAACTTGGTTGATCTTTTTAACTGGTCAAGCTCATCTTTCGACATCTTTTTAGGTGCCGGATTCAGATTGGGGAGGTCAGGATAATAAGTTGACTTAATAGTGACTATTACCGAAACTATACCAATAATGAGCACTGCAAGAAGTATGCGGCTGAGCCACTTAAATTTATTCCATCTACCCGGGGACTCGGCCTGAAAAACTTGCTTATTTGAAGACATTAAGAGATTTACCTTTTAATTAAAAGTATTGGTTTTAGATGAAGATTTAATGAGTAACCACTGTTATTTATGCGCTTTTCCGGGTTCAATGCCCGAAAAATCAACACCGCATTTACAGTTACCACCGCATCCCTTTTTGGCCGTCAGGCTTTTATACACCATCCTGCCGATGTAAAAAACAGCTCCGGCAAAAAGTATAATTACTATAATGGCTTGAATGTTCATGTCACAAAAATACTACATTTTTAACATATACGTATAGACGCACCTATTAGTATAAGGTTTAACAGGGTATGAAGGCAATTGTTCCGCCAACCCAGTCAAAATCTTTATTATATCGCACACCTATCATTTTTCCGCGGCTTAAACGGGCCAGGTTAATAGCCAGTGTGGGCCGGTTCTCATCATCGGGCCACAGGTACAGTAAACGTATTTCGGCCTTAACCCCACCGTCAGGTGCCTGTATCACCGGCTCATAGTTAACCTTTTGCTGTAATATCCAATTTTCAGGATCAGTGATGTTAATAATATCATTTTCGGTAACATCAATGATCACACCCTGACCCGCGAAGGAGAACAACGGTTTAAGCACATAGTTTTCCAGATCGGCAGGAATTTGACCTATCTCGTGCAAAAATTGGGTACGGGGTACATAATCGCCGCTTAAATAGGGCATGGTAAACTTGCTGATGCGATAAAACCAGTTAGGATGTGTTATCCACTCCACATCAAGCGGTTGGCGAATATCAACTACCCGGTTAAAAATATCAGGATCGCCGTCTATCTCATCAAATATGAGGCGGTTGTAAATGCGTTTGATGCGCTTCTTTTCGCCATCAGCATCATAAAAAAGCTGGTTACCCTGTTGTTCCAGATCGCTCAGCGAAACAACCGGGATGCCCAGGTACTGGCTGGTAATATAAAAATCGACCGCTGTTTTTTGATCGGGCGCGTTTACATCCATCAATACCACTTCATGAGGTTGATACGGGCCGAGGATAGTCTTTTTCAGCAATTGCAAATAAGTGTCCTTCTCCAGTCCGTTAAAATAGATTGTTTCCTTACCGTTGATACCAAATGTTTCCCGATATACATCACCAAGATTAACCTGGAAACCGTACAACGATGGGAAGCCCTGAAGCTCGATCAGTTTCGGGACAATTTGTCCTTCATCGTTTTTACATACACCAAAATCAAGCGCGATAAAATGAGGGTGAACATTTTCGTTGGCTACACGCCATTTGTCGGGAATAGAACGCTCAGTTAACTCCTTAAAACCCGGCTGTATAATGGTATCGATAATATTGTTGCCGGCCTCAATTAGCCTGTCGGTAAAATCTTTGGTCAAAAAAACGGGCGTTTCGGCTACGCGGAAAGGAACCGGGTTTTGCAGGCCGCTGTTGAGCCGGGTTAAAAACTGTTGGTATTTAGCATCGGTAAAGCCTGCATTAAATGTTTTCCTGGCTAATGGTTCCATAGTCGCTTTTTAAATTGAGTACTATATAAACAAACTTAATTAATTTAGTTTATGTCTTTTGTTAGATGCATTGTCCTTTTTGTTCAAAACGTAGTATAAACGTTTCTGTGGTAAGGTTTGCCCTTTCTGCATAATATTTCATTAATTTGCTTTGTCAATTAAAACCTGGCAGTACTACTTAACATGCATACACAAAAAAATACGATAGCAGTTATTGGCGGAGGGAGCTGGGCTACGGCCAATATTAAAATGCTGGCTGATAATACTACAGAAAAGGAAATTTTTTGGTGGATGCGTAACATGCAGGCGGTTGAGCATCTGCATAAATTTGGACATAATCCTCACTATTTAAGCTCGGTTGAAATAAAGTTGCCAAAACAAAACATATCAGGCGATTTAAAAGAGATCATACAACAGGCCGAAATTATATTACTTAACGTACCTGCCGCGTTTTTAAAGGAGGCCCTGGCCGGGATAACTCCTGACGACTTTGCCGGAAAAAAGATAGTATCAGCTATAAAGGGAATTGTACCCGACGAAAACCTGATCATTGGCGAGTTTTTAAACCGCAAAATGGGTATTTCGTTTGATGATTTTATGGTAATCAGCGGGCCATGCCATGCTGAGGAAGTAGCGCTGGAAAAATTATCATACCTCACCATTGCCTCCCGCGATACGGAGCTGGCCGCAAGGTTTGCCGGGATGATCAATACGCGCTATATTAAAACCATTGTATCTGATGACATCTACGGTACGGAATATGGTGCCGTTTTAAAAAACGTGTACGCCATTGCCAGTGGTATTTGCCATGGAGTTGGTTATGGCGATAATTTTCAAGCCGTACTCATATCAAATGCCATTCGTGAACTGGAAAGGTTTGTTGCCGCTGTGCATCCCATTGACAGGGATATTAAAGAGTCGGCCTATCTGGGCGACCTGCTGGTGACCGCTTACTCCCAATTTAGCCGTAACCGTACGTTTGGTAATATGATAGGTAAGGGGTACACAGTAACATCGGCCCAATTAGAGATGAATATGATTGCCGAAGGGTATTATGCAGTAAATTGCCTACATCAGGTGAATAAACAGTACAGTGTGAGTATGCCTATTTGCGATGCTGTTTATGCTATTTTATATCAAAAAAGCTCACCTGCACTGGAGATGAAGAATTTGGCAGAAAAATTGAGCTGATTAAGTACATATAAACTTAATTACAGCGATTTATGAAAAATTTATTCAAAGTAGCCCTTTTTGCAGCCGGATCATTCATGATCTCGCCGGCTTTTGCCCAAACTCACAAAGATTCAACCCTGGGCCATAAAATAGGTAATACCGCCAAAAAGGTTGGCCATAAAACATCAGAAATTGCTGCTAAAGGCGCGGCAGGTGTGGCCGATAAGAAATACGCTGACAAAGTTGGTCCGGATGGGCAAACTATTTATATTGACAAGAATTCTCATTATTTTTATGTGAATAAAAAAGGCCACAGGATTTACGTTAAAAAAGCAAACCTGAAAGATAAGCCGGCTAAATAAAAAACTGAACAAGGCCGGTTTAGGGTATAAAAAACGCACTATGAAAAAAAATGCTTTAATGATCCCGGTAATTGGACTTGTACTGCTGGTATGGTCATGCAGCTCTGAACCTGCGCATGAAGTAAATAAGAAACTGGTAGGTAACTGGACATCAAAAAGCGGCGATGTTAAACTGGAAATAACAGACAAAGGCTTTACCATGGATGATGGCAAACCCGTTACTGAAGATTATTTTGTAACCAGGGATACCATTTTTACCTCATACGAGGGAAGCAGGCCTTATACCAAATTTGTGATCAAGGAACTGAATGATCATAAGCTTACGTTGTTTTACCCTGACTCAGACCTGGTTGAGTTTTCCCGTTAAAAACAAAAGCCTTCAAACTGCTGGCGGCAGGTGAAGGCTTTGTTAACAAAACTAAACTAAAACTAATGCTTCTTTACCAGGGAAGCTTCATGAAAACAATCTTTAAGAGATTCAAGACATAAGAGGAGAGAGTCAAGAAGTAAGAGTCAAGAATCAAGATGTTTGCCATTATTTATGGTTTTTGTCTTGATTCTTATCTCTCAAAGTCTCGATTCTATTCTTAATAGTCTTGTTTCTTATTAGAATCTTCTGCGACGTTCAGGATCCTGACGGTCTTCGCGGCGTTTGCCTGAAAAGTCACGGAAACCACCGCCACCTTCTCTGCGCTCGCCACCACGGTTGCCACCTTCACGACGTTCGCCGCCGCCACGGTAACCACCGCCCTCACGGCGTTCGCCACCACGATAACCGCCTTCTCTGCGCTCGCCACCACCACGGTAGCCACCGCCTTCACGACGTTCGCTGGTGCCCTCGCCAGATATTTCTATCCTTACCGGGCGACCTTTAAATTCAATATCTTTATAGCTGCTCATTACTTTCTCAACATCCTCATGCGGAACTTCAAAGAAAGAATAAACACCTTTAACATCAATTTTACCAACAGTACGGCCGCTTATTTTGGTAGTGTTGCAAATGTAACCCAACAGATCGCCGCGGTTAAATTCATCAACAGAACCCAAGTTTATAAATAAACGGGTGTAAGCTGATTTGCCGCCTGAAGTACGTTCGCCACGATCTTCAAAACGGGTACGTCCTTCTTCAACACCTGCATTCAGGTCGGGAGCGTTTTGGTAGTAATCCAGAAAACGGTTAAACTCAATTGAGGCAAAACGTTTGATGAAATCTTCCTTGCTTACATCTTTAAACTCTTCAATAATACGTGGCAGGTATTGTTCTATCTGCTCTTCATTAACAGTTACGTTATGAACTTTGTGAACTATTGAAAACAATTGCTTTTCGCAAACATCAAAACCGCTTGGTATTTCGGCCTTAACAAATTTTTTGCCTATAACGCGTTCAATCTGGCGTATTTTGCCTAATTCCTTAGCGTTAACAATAGCAATTGATACACCGGTTTTACCGGCACGGGCAGTACGACCGCTACGGTGGGTGTAGTTTTCAACCTCGTCAGGCAAAGAGTAGTTAATAACGTGTGTAACATCATTAACGTCGATACCACGGGCGGCAACATCCGTAGCAATTAATAGCTGCAGGTTACGCTCACGGTAACGTTTCATTACCTTATCGCGTTGTTGTTGTGACAGGTCACCATGTAAAGAATCGGCATTATAGCCGTCTTTGATCAGGGCTTCTGCAATATCCTGGGTTTCAATTTTGGTACGGCAAAATACAATACCAAAAATATCAGGGTTAAAATCAACAATACGTTTAAATGCGGCATACTTATCACGGGCACGTACTATGTAGTACTCATGCTCAATGTTGGCATTACCGGTATTTTTTGTTCCCATGGTAAGCTCAAAAGGCTCATCCATGTATTTTTTGGCTATGCGCCTAACTTCAGCAGGCATGGTAGCCGAAAACAGCCAGGTTTTTTTCTCGTCGGGCGTGGTAGATAAGATATTATCAATGTCTTCCTGAAAGCCCATGTTGAGCATTTCATCAGCTTCATCCAATACTACGAATTTTACCTGCGAAAAATCAATCGCCTTGCGGTTAATGATGTCAAGCATACGGCCCGGAGTGGCCACTACGATCTGTACACCGCGTTTAATCTGGCGTAACTGATCAGAAATGCTTGCACCACCATAAACGGCAACAACGTGAACGTTGTTCATTTGCTTGGCGTAATTTTTAATGTCGTTCGTGATCTGTAAACAAAGTTCACGTGTGGGGCATAAAACAAGTGCCTGTGGATGATTTTCTTCGAAATCCAACAGCTCTAATAATGGTAGGCCAAAGGCAGCAGTCTTACCGGTCCCGGTTTGGGCTAATCCGACAAAATCGTTGCTGCCTGTTAACAATACCGGAATTGACTGTTCCTGGATTGGCGTTGGGTTTTCAAACCCTAACTCAGAGATGGCATTAACAATATCATGACGGATTCCCAGTTGAATAAATGGGTTCATGAATTAAAATAACGAATTTGGCAACATCGCCAAATCGGGCGCAAAGATAGCGACTTTAATTTTCAATTCCTATACCTTTTTTATTTATTGTAATATTAGAATTTTATGGTGTTTAAAAATGCCATATTTTATGTTATTTATATATAAAACAGGCTTGTTATCAGGGATATGAGCGTAAGGGAATGGGTGTGAGGTGCGGAGAGGGAAGGAGATTGGATGGAGATGTAGTATGCCTGAACCGCGATTAAACTGATCTATCGGGTTAATGAATTTACCTTGGTTTTTAGATAATCTTGAGAATCCCTTAATCTGATAAATCGTGGTTCAGACAAAAAGCAGAATAGCGGAAACTTACCTCAACCTATCTGCAGATCGTACCAGCTTTTCATCGCGGTGGATGCTTTTTGCTGCTAATATGATCAGCACTATGCTCAGTGATGTTAAAAACAAACCAATACCCATGGTGCGGGTATCCAGCTGAACGCTGCCTATCGCTTTTTTAACGGTTTGGGCCATCCAAAAGCTAAAACCAATTAGTACCAATATGGCGCTGTAGCAAATAGTAATTTGTTGTTTACGGTTTTTATATAAAAATATAATTGCCAGGGGCAGCAGGGCAACAATGGCGGTTATGGCTGTAAGAGCCGTAAAATGTTCAGTATATTGCTGCGAGCCGTTCACGTCCTGAAAAACACCGGTAACCATAACACTTACCGGTTTATCGGCTACGTAAATGTTGTGTGCTAATGGGAAAAAGAAAAGGGCAAACAGCACAAGGCTGGCAAATAAAAGGTAAATGCTTTGAATACGTTGCAGCATGATTATTAAATTATTAATACGGCAAATATAATTGTTTTAAGTATTGCCGCAGGCCATTTTATTGAGCTAATGATTTGCTTTTAATGAGAATTTTATGATGTATATTTATAGTTGATTTCCGATTAATAACTATTGTGATGACACAGCCCCCTATTAACAACCTCGCTCCACAAGATGTGAAGTTTGAGGACGAACACCTCAAAAAAATATTTCTCGAACACCTGAACAGTATTTATTGCGGCAAGCAGCATTTGATCAGCTTTTTTGAGGAAATTAAAGAACTGGCGACCCTGCAGTTTTTAAAAAATGCCATTGAAGATTGCAAAAATGATGCTGAATATCAGATTCAGCACCTGGATGGCATATTTAATTCTATTAATGAAGATCAATCGAAGATAAGTGTATTAGGCATGAAGGCCATGACGCTGGAAGCCTATATATCGGCCATTAAGGCGGGTAAAACGCCTATGGAACGTGATGTTTTTATCGTTTTTTACCTGCAGCTTATCGAAGGTATTGAGGTTACCTATTTCAAAGTGCTTAAAAACCTGGCAAAGGCCATAGGTTACAGCAATAGCTTTTTAGATAAACCTTTTAACCAGGCAGTTGAAGATAAGATCATGTTTGAATCTATTTATAAAGAATACATCAGCGAGCCTGCGGGGGAATAGGTATAGCGTGGCGACCGCGAAGATTTGTCTGAACCGCGATTTTGAAGATTATAGGATTACCGCGATAGTCTAAAATTAAAGTAAAATCCTTTAATCTAATATCTGTTTAATCCTGGTTCAGACAAATTCGCGATTGCTTCGTCGTTCCTCCTCGCAATGACAAATAATTCCAGAAGAAGGGGATTGACAAGAGCGGCGATGTCAAGCGGAGAATACAACATTTGACCAAACAATGAACACCCTTATCCCGCATATTATTAACTTTGCCGGGTGACGGGTAAACAACGCTATTTTATTGAACTGGCTTATGATGGTACCAATTATCATGGCTGGCAGATACAGCAAAACGCGGTAAGCGTACAGGAAGAATTGAATAAGGCCCTCAGCACTATTTTACGCCAGCCTGTTGAAACCACCGGTTGCGGCCGTACCGATACAGGTGTACATGCCAAAGAGTTTTTCGCACATTTTGACGTGGAGGTTAACGACACATGGTCTCCAGGCGATGAACCGTCGGTTATTAACCATCAGCCGGATCTATCTGGCAAGGTTCGTGGCTTAAACTCTATTCTCCCTCCCGATATTGCCATAAAAAATATTATCCCGGTTAATACCGCTGCGCATGCAAGGTTTGATGCCACGCAGCGATCATACCAGTACCATATCCATTTTCATAAGGACCCGTTTTTGCTCGGTTGCTCCTGGCAGGTACGTGATATGCCCGATCTGCAGCTGATGAACCGGGCAGCAGCCATTATTATGGAGTACATTGATTTTAGCTGTTTCAGCAAATCAAACACACAGGTTAAGACCAACAATTGCAAAATAACTCGCGCTGAATGGGTAAAAACAGATCAGGGTATTGTTTTTCATATATCGGCAGGTAGGTTTTTGCGCAACATGGTGCGCGCGATAGTGGGTACGCTCATGATGGTGGGTAAGGGAGAAATTGCACCAGAGGCGGTTAGGCAGATCATTGAAAGTAAAAACCGCTCAAACGCAGGTACCAGCGTACCGGCCTGCGGTTTGTATTTAACGGAAGTGAAATACCCGTACCTGTAGCTGATTATTTCGGATTTCGGATGTTCGATTTCGGAATTTGAAATGAAAGCTGATGAGAAATGTATAATTTTATAAATCCGAAATCGAACATTCGAAATCCGAAATAAAAACATGGCCGAAGTAACCGGAAAAGCGCTTGATTGGAAACTGTTGAAAAGGGTAATGCGCTATGTGGAACCCTATAATACCACTTTTATAATAGCTGGCTTTTTAACTGTTTTTTTGGCTGCCAATGCTATATTACAGCCTATTCTTATTCAGCGCACGTTGGATGTTGATATCCTGAATGATAATTATGATGGTTTGGTTTTCATGGTTGTGCTCATGATTGTGCAGCTCATTGTACAAACCGTGGCCCAGTATTATCAAACCTATTTAACCAACGCGCTTGGCCAATCGGTGATTCGTGATCTGAGGATCGATACTTTTGATCATATTACAAGCCTTCGTTTAAAATATTTCGACCGTACCCCTATCGGGATGCTGATAACACGTACGGTATCTGACCTGGAAACCATCGCCGATATTTTTTCTGAAGGATTGATCTCTATCATGGGCGATCTGCTGCTGGTGTTTGCCGTTATCGGTTTTATGATGTACCAGGACTGGAAACTTGCCCTCATCACACTGATACCGATGCCGTTCCTGTTTGCATCAACGTATGTGTTTAAAGAAGCCATTAAATCATCATTTCAGGAGGTGCGTACGCAGGTGGCCCGCCTCAATACCTTTTTAGCCGAACATATTTCGGGGATTGGCATTATCCAGCTGTTTGCGCGCGAAGATCAGGAAATGCGTAAGTTTAAGGCCGTTAACCTTAAATACCGCGATGCCAACATCCGCTCAAACTGGTATTACTCTATATTTTTCCCGGTGGTCGAAATTTTGTTCGCCATTTGCATGGGTTTGCTGGTATGGTATGGTTGCAAACGGATGTTGTCTGATAGTCAGCTGGCTGCCATCTCCGCAAGGCCGGGAGGTATTACCCCAGGTGTAATTACCGGTTTTATTGTGTTGTTGAACATGCTGTTCAGGCCTATACGCCAGCTTGCAGATAAATTTAACACCCTGCAAATGGGTATGGTAGGTGCCGACAGGATATTTAAAGTACTTGATACTGATGAGGTTGCTGTTGATACAGGAAACATAGATACCGGCAGACTGCAGGGTGATATTGAGTTTGATAAGGTTTGGTTTGCCTATAATGATGAGAACTGGGTACTTAAAAACATCAGCTTTAAAATTAAACCCGGCGAAACACTGGCGCTGGTGGGTGCCACAGGTGCCGGCAAATCATCAACCATCAATATCCTGAACCGTTTTTACGAGATAGGCGGGGGCAGTGTAAAGGTTGATGGTCACGATATCCGTGATTATAAAGTGGAGTTTTTGCGTTCGCAGATAGCAACAGTGATACAAGATGTATTTTTATTTAGTGATACTATTGCCAATAACATCAGCCTGAATAATCCTGCCATTACCCGCGAGCAAATCATAGCGGCTGCCAAAGATGTAGGCGCGCATGACTTTATTGAGCGCCTGCCCGGCGGGTATGATTATAATGTGATGGAGAGAGGCGCCACGCTTTCGGCAGGTCAATCACAGCTAATCTCCTTTATCAGGGCTTTGGTATACAACCCGGCAATTTTAGTCTTGGATGAGGCAACTTCATCTGTGGATACCGAAACGGAGATATTGATACAGAACGCTATCAATAAATTAATGCAGGGCCGTACGGCCATTGTTATTGCTCACCGGCTATCAACTATACAAAATGCCGACAGGATCATCGTACTTGATCATGGCGAGATCATGGAAAGCGGAACCCATCAGGAACTACTCAAAATTGAGAACGGCCATTACCGCAAGCTCTATGATCTGCAATTTAATTCGGCAGGGATAGCGAGGTAAGGAGAAGTTTTATGTTTTATGTTTTACGTGTTACGTTATACGTTTTCTGGTCTCGGATTTGGTTATTTCATGGTAATAAATTTCGATTATTTTTACGTACAACGTAATACGTATAACGTAATACAAATAGGCTCAACTCAAAGCTATGGCTGTACTTTCCCTTTTTTCATTCCTTTTTCTTTAGGTGGATTTTTGATCGGATCAACAGGCTGTTCCTCTTTTTCGTGTTTTTTGGCAATGTTGCCTCCATGAGGCTTATCGGCATGATATTGTTTGTCTTCCTGGCGCACCTTGCTTTTACCTCCATTGTCATGCGGCGATTTGGTTGGAGTATCCGAAGGAGAGGGTTTGTTTGATGAATTTGCTGGCTTTGTCATACATAAATAACAAAGCGAAGCCGGTTTTTGTTTAATTTGGAGATGATGATACGTTAATAAATGTTAAAACCACCAGCCTGATAAGCTATTAAGCAATATTTATAAGCAATAAACTTTTACCTTTAGGGCGGGTTTCTTAATTTCGCACAAATCCGGATGGGCGATTGGGTATGAGCGGTATAACCTCATAGCTTAAATCTCACATCCCATATCTATACAGAATGGAAGAATTTGAAGCAAGCGCGTCGGCCAAAAAAACGAAAACCATCTACATCTCTACCGTATTTGGCATAGCTATGGTATTGGTAATGATAGGTCTTTTAGGACTTATACTGGTACATGCAAATAACCTTTCGCGCTATGTAAAGGAAAATATAGTGCTCAATATTTTTGTTGACGATGCCGCGCACGAAACAGATGTGCTGCAGCTGCAAAAACAGTTGGACGCCAACCCCATGGTTAAGCAAACCCAATACGTAAGTAAAGAACTGGCCGCCCGCAACCTGCAAAAAGATCTTGGTGAGGATTTTGTGAAATTCTTAGGTTATAACCCGCTATCGCAATCATTGGATATTTATCTGAAGGCGGATTATACTAATAATAAAGACATCGAAAAATTTAAGGCCGACCTGCTGAAGAATCCACTGGTGAAAGAGGTGAAATATCAGCAATCGCTGGTTGATCAAATGAACCAGAATGTTACTTCCATCAGTTTAGTGATCCTGGTATTCGCGGCCATATTTGTGATTTTATCTGTAGCACTGATCAATAATACCATCAGGCTGGCTATTTATTCGCAACGTTTCCTGATCAAATCAATGCAGCTGGTGGGTGCTACCAAAGGATTTATCCGCAAGCCATTCTTACTTTATGGTATATGGCATGGCCTTTTAGGCGGCCTTATAGCTATCATTATATTAATAGGAACATTGTACCTGGGCTACAGGCAAGTGCCCGATTTAGTGATACTACAGAATTTCTACGAATTTGGTATCGTATTTTTGGGCGTAATAGGTATCGGAATATTTATTTCGGCCTTTAGTACCTTTTTAGCGGTTAACAAATTTTTACGTTTAAAAATATACGACCTATATAGATAAGTCAAAATTAAAAAGTCAAAATTCAAAACCTGTAAGGGGGATGATAACTGACATGATTAATAATAAAATTAAATTGAGGGTTTAGCATTTAAATCAATAATTCAAAAACCCAATAAATCAATAATTAAAAATATGGCACAGCAATTTAAATCAGCTTCAGCTGCAAAAACAACAGGGGCGGCATCAAAGGCAACAGGTACCGAACCGGTACAATTTATATTTGATAAGAGTAACTACAGGTTACTTATTATCAGTGTTGCTATTGTAGCGTTCGGCTTTGTGTTAATGTCTGGTACAACAGATATTTACAGTACTACCAAGATTGTTATAGCTCCAATTGTGGTATTAGCCGGCTTTGCGTTGGGCTTTTTCGCTATATTAAAAAAGCCCGCTGTTAAATAAGATTTTTACCTGTTCGGGTTGATTTGGTGAATAGCTGGTTTGAAAAGATCAGCAACTGCCTGATCAACCCGATCTTTATGTAAATCTAATCCTTCCTATTATTCAAATCACTACCCCACCCTATGAATCTCATCCACGTTATTGTCCTTGCTATAATTGAAGGGATAACAGAATTTTTGCCGGTATCATCAACCGGTCACATGGTTATTGCCTCATCCTTAATGGGAATAGGTACAGACGACTTTGTAAAACTATTTGAAGTAGTAATTCAGTTAGGTGCCATCCTTTCTGTTGTTATTTTGTATTTCAAAAGGTTTTTTCGCTCACTTGATTTTTATTTTAAGCTTGTAGTAGGTGTTATACCTGCGGTTATTGTAGGTGTATTACTCAAAAAGCATATTGATAAACTGCTGGAGAGCCCGCTTGTGGTGGCTTTTTCACTGCTAATTGGTGGTGTTATTTTATTATTTGTTGATAAGTGGTTTAACAAATCTACCGTAAAGGAAGAAACCCAAATCAGCTATGCTACTGCCTTAAAAGTGGGTGTTTTTCAGTGCTTGGCTGTTATTCCGGGGGTTTCCCGTTCTGCCGCAACTATAGTTGGTGGTATGAGCCAGAAATTAACCCGTACCGCGGCTGCCGAATTTTCATTCTTTTTGGCTGTGCCAACCATGCTTGGTGCTACACTCAAAGAGATATGGGATTTTCATAAAGACCACACACCACTGTTTACCGGCGATCAGGTTAAGTTTTTGATCATTGGTAACATTATAGCATTTATAGTAGCCATGCTGGCCATTAAATCATTCATTACTTTTCTGGAGCGTAAGGGCTTCAGGCTTTTTGGTTGGTACCGTATCATTGTTGGTATTGTCATTATAGGCTTAATATTAAGCGGGCACCAGTTACAAATAAATTGATCATTTTGTCTGAATGTCATTGCGAGTAGGAACGAAGAAGCAATCGCGACCTATGCAGTTCTCTTTGCAAAGTTTGCGATTGCCGCGCCTCGCTCGCAATGACAAGTTTTTTTAATGATTGGGATTAACACCTTAAAATCCCTATTCCGACAATTTCCCTACCTTTGCGCCAAATTCCATTTTAGCCGGGATTTAAAAAGCATATTGAAAAAAACGTATACCAAAATAGAAGAATTTGCCGAAGGGCAGTTGTTGCTGGTTAACAAACCCTACAAGTGGACAAGCTTTGATGTAGTTGGCAAAATCCGTAATTCCTTTAAGCCGCTTAAGTTAAAAGTAGGGCATGCGGGCACGCTTGATCCGCTGGCTACAGGGCTGCTTATCATCTGTACCGGCAAAATGACCAAGCAGATCGATACCTTCCAGGCCGAAGAAAAAGAATACACCGGTACCATGATCATGGGGGCCACCACGCCATCGTATGATATGGAAACCGAGCCAGATAAAAACTTCGACATTAGCCAACTTACACCTGAACAGTTGCGTAATAACTGTGAACAGTTTACCGGCGATATACAGCAATATCCGCCCGCGCACTCGGCCATAAAAATTGATGGCGAGCGTTTGTACGAAAAGGCACGCAGGGGTGAAGAGGTGGAGCTGCGTTTACGCAACGTCACCATTACCGAATTTGAACTCACCCGTATAGAATTACCCGAAGTTGATTTTAGGGTAGTATGCAGTAAGGGTACATACATACGATCGTTAGTGAATGATTTTGGTGCCGCGCTTAACAACGGAGCGTACCTTTCAAAGCTGACACGTACACGCAGCGGCAACTTTCAGTTAACTGATGCCTGGGAAGTTATGGAACTGGTAAACACAATAAGGGAACTAAAGGCAAGTACCGCAACAACAGAAGGATAATACATCTTTACGTCAAAAAGCAGGCTCGGCTTAATACCTTCAACTAAAAAATTAACTTTGTGTTTTTACTCATAAAATGAGGGTTTACAATAACATTGACGAATTTACGGCGGTAAAAAACGCGGTGGTAACCATCGGTACATTTGATGGGGTACACATCGGTCACCGTAAAATTATATCACGCATTAAGGAACTGGCCGATAGCATTGGCGGCGAAACCGTTATACTTACTTTTTTTCCGCATCCGCGCATGATACTGCACCCGGAGGATGAAAGCCTTAAACTGATTACCACTATTGATGAAAAGGCCAAACTCATGGGACAATTGGGTGTTGATCATTTGATCATCACACCGTTTTCAAGGGATTTTTCCAATCAAACTGCCGAAGGTTATATCCGCGATGTGCTGGTAAATAAAATTGGTACCAAAAAAATTGTTATAGGTTATGACCATCGTTTTGGTAAAGACAGGCAGGGCGGTCTTGATGATCTGCTAAGGCTTAGCCCGGTTTATGGTTTTGACGTTGTGGAGATACCCGAGCAGGATATTAACGAGGTGGCCATCAGCTCAACCCGTATCCGGAGCGCGCTGTTAAGTAACCAGATAGATCTGGCTAATTCATGTTTGGGGTATCCGTTTTTTATTACGGGTACAGTGATCCGCGGCGATCAATTGGGCCGGGAACTGGGTTATCCTACGGCCAATATCGTAGTAGCCGAAAAATATAAGCTTATTCCCGCCGATGGTATTTTTGCCGTTACCGTTAATGTGGCTGGTGAACAGCATAAGGGCATGGCCTATATAGGCAGTCGCCCTACAGTAAACGGAGTTACCCGTAATATTGAAGTGAATATTTTTGACTTTAACCAGGACATTTACAACCAGGTTATCAGCATGGAGTTTCATCATTATGTTCGCGGTGATGTGAAATTTGAATCCTTAGATCAGCTTAAAACGCAGCTGGCAAAAGATAAAGAAGATGTGTTGGCACTGTTGTAAATTTGTCTGAATCGGGATTTTTGGGATTGGGAGATTACAGGATTATTTTTATTAAAATCGTGCTAATCCTATAATCTGTTTAATCGTGGTTCAGACTAAATCATCAATGCAGGTTCGGGCAAAACCATCTGATACGCACAATACTCCAGACAAAACCCTCAACTAACTTCCCGGTTTTCAACTAAAATCGTACCTTTACCTGTCAATATGGCTCTGTCAGTTGCCTTGGCGCAATTGTTGAGTTTGTAGGATCATATCAAATTAATATGT
The DNA here is from genome assembly GCF_030409325.1 of Mucilaginibacter aquaedulcis. Classification (GTDB taxonomy): domain Bacteria; phylum Bacteroidota; class Bacteroidia; order Sphingobacteriales; family Sphingobacteriaceae; genus Mucilaginibacter; species Mucilaginibacter aquaedulcis. Next base: position 611,425 of record NZ_JAUFPR010000003.1, on the reverse strand, counting down.
TAGATTTTATCAGTAAGCTTTTTGGAAGCAAATCAGAACGGGATGTAAAAGCAATACAGCCTATAGTTGAAAAAATTAAGGCTGAATTTGCAAAACTCGGAAACATCAGCAATGATGAGCTTAGAGCTAAAACCATAGATTTTAAAGAAACCATTGCCCAGGGCCTTTCAGGCATTGATAGTGAAATTCAAGCTATCAAAGAACGTACTGAAAATGAACTGGATATGGATGTGAGCGAAAAGGTGGAGCTTTACACCCAGTTAGATAAACTGGAAAAAGACCGCAATAAGGAGCTTGAAGATATATTATTGAATATTTTGCCTGAGGCCTTTGCTGTTGTTAAAGAAACAGCAAGCCGCTTTTCAAGCAATAAAACTATTGAAGTTACTGCCACACAGTTTGATCGTGAGCTTGCCGCCCGTAAAAATAACGTAGTTATTAAAGGCGATAAAGCAGTTCACCATAACACTTGGCTTGCTGCCGGTAATGAGGTTACTTGGGATATGGTGCATTACGATGTTCAGCTTATTGGTGGTATAGTATTACACCAGGGTAAAATATCAGAGATGGCCACAGGTGAAGGTAAAACGCTGGTAGCCACGCTGCCTGCATACCTGAATGCGCTTGCTGGTCAGGGTGTTCACATTGTAACCGTGAATGATTACCTGGCACGCAGGGATAGTGAATGGATGGGCCCGTTGTATGAGTTTCATGGCTTATCTGTTGATTGTATCGACAAGCATGAGCCAAACTCTGAAGAGCGCCGTGCAGCTTACCTTGCCGATATTACCTTTGGTACCAACAACGAGTTTGGTTTCGACTACCTGCGTGACAATATGACACGCAGCCCTGAAGAATTGGTGCAGCGCAAGTTACATTATGCCATGGTGGATGAGGTTGACTCTGTATTGATTGATGATGCACGTACACCTTTAATTATATCAGGCCCTATTCCTCGCGGTGATGAGCATGAGTTTTATGAGTTGAAACCACGTATTGAGCGTTTAGTTAACGCGCAAAAAGCATATGTAAATACTGCATTGAACGAAGCTAAAAAAGCGATAGGTGAAGGCAATATTGATGTTGATGGCGGTGGCCTGGCTTTATTGCGTGCCTTCAGAGGTTTGCCAAAAAGCAAGGCACTTATTAAATTTTTGAGCGAAGGCGCCAATAGGTCGCTTTTGCAGAAGGTTGAAAACCATTACATGCAGGATCAGGGTAAGGATATGCCTAAGGTAGATTCTGAATTGTTCTTCGTGATCGACGAAAAGAATAACCAGGTTGAGCTGGCTGAAAAAGGTATCGAACTGATCACCTCATCCGGCGAAGATCCTCACTTTTTCGTGATGCCTGATGTAGGTACCGAAATTGCCGAGATTGAAAAATCAAGCCTGAGTGCCGAAGAGAAAATTGCCCGTAAAGATGAGTTGATGCGCGATTTCTCTATCAAATCTGAACGTATACACTCAGTTAACCAGTTGTTAAAAGCGTATACGCTGTTTGAAAAGGATACCGAATACATCCTTGACGAAGGCAAAGTGAAAATTGTTGATGAGCAAACCGGCCGTGTATTGGATGGCCGCCGTTACTCTGATGGTTTACACCAGGCTATCGAAGCAAAAGAGAACGTTAAGGTAGAGGATGCTACACAAACATTTGCAACCATTACCCTGCAAAACTACTTCCGTATGTATCACAAGCTTTGTGGTATGACTGGTACTGCTGTTACCGAAGCCGGTGAGTTCTGGGAAATATATAAGCTGGACGTGGTAGAGATACCAACCAACAGCAAAATAAGCCGCGACGACAGACAGGATCTGGTTTACCGTACTGTTCGTGAAAAATATAACGCGGTAGCCGAAGAAATTGTTAAGCTAACAGAAGCCGGCCGCCCGGTACTAGTAGGTACAACCTCGGTTGAAATTTCTGAATTATTAAGCCGTATGCTTAAACTGCGCGGTATTAAACATAACGTACTGAATGCCAAAATGCACCAGAAAGAGGCCGATATTGTGGCTGAAGCTGGTAAAACCGGCACCGTGACCATTGCTACCAACATGGCTGGTCGTGGTACGGATATTAAGCTTGGTGCCGGTGTTAAAGATGCGGGTGGTTTGGCCATTGTGGGTACAGAACGTCACGAATCTCGCCGGGTTGACAGGCAGTTGCGTGGTCGTGCCGGTCGCCAAGGCGATCCGGGTTCTTCACAGTTCTTTGTATCATTAGAGGATAACCTGATGCGTTTATTCGGATCAGAGCGTATCTCTAACCTGATGGTGCGTATGGGTATTGAGGAGGGCGAAGTTATTCAGCACTCTATGATCTCCAAATCAATTGAGCGTGCGCAGAAAAAGGTAGAAGAAAACAACTTTGGTATCCGTAAGCGTTTACTGGAGTATGACGACGTGATGAACTCACAGCGTACCGTTATTTACACCAAACGTAAAAACGCGCTGTTTGGCGAACGTCTTGACGTTGATTTGAGCAACACCATTTTTGATGTTGTTGAGGATATTGTTACCGAATACAAAGAATCAAACAATTACGAAGGCTTTACCCTTGAGGTGATCCGCTTGTTTTCGGTTGATATTGAACTGAGCATTGATGAGTTTGCTTCTAAAAATATAGCTACCCTTACCGATGATACCTTCCACGCGGTGATGGACTTTTACAAACGTAAAGCTGACGCTGTTGCGCATCAGGCCTATCCGGTACTGAAAGATGTATTTGATACCCGCGGCCAGTATGTTGAGAACATTGTAGTGCCGTTTAGTGATGGTATTCATGGCATACAGGTTTCTGTACCGCTTAAAAAAGCGGTAGATAATCATGGTGTTGAGGTATTTAAATCGTTTGAAAAGAACGTGACCCTGTACCTGATAGATGATGCCTGGAAAGAGCACCTTCGCGAAATGGATGAGTTAAAACAATCTGTACAAAACGCGGTTTATGAGCAAAAGGATCCACTGTTGGTTTATAAGTTTGAAGCTTTTGAACTATTCAGAGGTATGCTGGCCAACGTGAACAAAGAGATTGTAAGCTTCCTGTTCAGGGGCGGTATCCCGGTTCAGCAGGCACCTGATGAAGTAAAGGAAGCCAAACCGGAACCAAAGCTTGATCTGCGTAAAATGAAAACGACCAAAGCCGAGATGGTTAGCGAAAGCAACGGCATCCCGATGGATGATTTTCAGGAACAGCAAAAAGCTACCCCGGTTAGGGTAGAGAACAAAATAGGCCGTAATGACCCTTGCCCTTGCGGTAGCGGTAAAAAATATAAAAACTGCCACGGCGTAGGGCAGAATTAAGGGGCCCCTCTAAATCTCCCCTAAAGGGGAAATTTTAAAAAAGGAAAGAAAGGAAATGGGCCTGTCATGCTGAGCTGTCGAGGCATGACGGGCTTTATTTTAATAGATAAAAAATGAAAAAAGCAGTATTTGATTATAAAGCTCAACAGGCACTTATCAAATACTGCTTTTTTTTTATACTCTTTTTAGTGTCAACACAAGCCTTTGCCCAGCAAACCCGCGGACGGGTAGAGGTAGTTAAGGATCCGCTTGTGGATACCTTAATAGCTAAGCGGTTTGAGTTGAATAACACGGCCGGTATGCCTACCGCGTTTTCATCATACGGTTACCGGGTGCAGATCTTCAGCGGATCAAACCGTAAGGATGCCTATAGTGCCCAGGCTCGTTTGCAGGATCAATACCCTGAACTGCGGACCTATATCATATACAGCGAACCTAATTTTAAAGTTCGTGCCGGCGATTTTAAAACCCGCCTGGAAGCACAAAAATTGATGCAGGAACTTCGGCCCAATTTTACGAGCCTGTTCATCATATTCGAAAAAATAAACCTTCCCAAAACGGATACTAACAATGATTAAAGATCAAATACAGGAACTATCCCAAAAAATATTTAATGATGTGGTGGCCAATCGCCGCCATTTGCACAGCCACCCAGAACTATCATTTCATGAGCAGCAAACCTCGGCCTTCGTAGCAGGTAAGCTGGAGGAAATGGGTTTAGAGTACCACAAAGTGGCCGATACCGGCTTGGTTGCCCTGATCAAAGGTGATAAGCCATCAAACAACGTGGTAGCCCTGCGTGCCGATATGGATGCGCTGCCTATTACCGAAGCCAATGATGTGCCTTATAAATCGCAAAATGTTGGTGTAATGCACGCCTGCGGACACGATGCGCATACATCATCATTATTGGGTACGGCCCGTATCCTTACCGAGCTAAAAAGCCAGTTTGCAGGTACTGTGAAACTGATATTTCAACCAGCTGAAGAGAAACTGCCTGGCGGTGCAAGTATCATGATCAAAGCGGGTGTTTTAGAAAATCCCAAGCCACATGCCGTGTTAGGTCAGCATGTTATGCCTTTGATTGATGCCGGTAAGGTTGGCTTCCGTGCCGGTAAATACATGGCATCAACAGACGAGCTTTATGTTACCGTAAAGGGCAAAGGCGGTCATGGCGCACAGCCTCAACAAAATATTGATCCGGTAATTATTACGGCGCATATATTAACCGCTTTGCAGCAGGTCGTGAGCCGCTTTGCCGATCCAAAAAGCCCCTCAGTATTGTCATTTGGTAAGGTAATAGCCAATGGCGCTACCAACGTGATCCCTAACGAAGTGTACCTGGAAGGTACTTTCCGCACTATGGACGAAAAATGGCGCGAAGAAGCCCACAAACGCATGAAAAAAATGGCTGAAGGCATTGCTGAAAGCATGGGAGGCAGCTGCGATTTTAATATCATGCGTGGCTATCCGTTCCTGATCAACGAAGAGGTGCTTACCAATAAAACCCGCGGCCATGCCGAAGATTACCTCGGCAAAGAAAACGTGGTTGACCTGGATATATGGATGGCTGCCGAAGATTTTGCTTACTACTCGCAAGTGGCCGATAGCTGTTTTTACCGCTTAGGTACCCGCAACGAAAGCCGCGGCATTACTTCATCGGTACACACACCAACTTTTGATGTGGAGGAAGACGCGTTTAAAATAAGCACCGGCCTTATGGCTTACCTGGCTGTAAAACAACTGGGAAATTAATATATAAGTTCATTGGTTCATTTGTTCACTGGTTCATTAGTAAATGTTGGCCAAATGAACAAATAAACCAGTAGACTAATGAACTATCTATGAAAAAACTTCTGCTATTATTACTGTTCTGTACCATAGGCACAGCATCTTTTGCACAGCAAATCAACCGCTTTAATCCCGATACCATTAAAACCATTGTTATCGACTCGCTGGTTGATATCAAATCGCACAAGCTGAATGCGCAGGATTTTATTGATGCTGTACTGGCCGACACCGGTTTTTATAAGGCTTTTGAAAACATGAAACGCTATGGTTTCACCGCCGAGAACCGCATTTTTACCTACGACAAAAAGAACAAGGTTGATGGTAAAATATACCGGAAAATCATCCACAGTAATGCCGCCGGCAAGCATAAAATGGAGTACATAGCCAAAGCAGATAGCGGTAATATGTTTAAAAAGAACGGCAAGTACCAGCTGTATACGGTAGAGATGTTTGATTATATTTTCATGAACGCCTACAACTCTGATTTTACAAAAGGTGATGCGCTGCCGGGCTCGGGCGGTAAAAATGAATCATATAAGGACAAGCTCAAGACTCTCATTTTTACACCTGGCCGCAAGGTAAAGGGCATACCATTTATTAGCAGCAAAACCGAGATATTCTCTGGTGATATGAAGGATTATTATCTATATGAGTTTGCCCGCGGCAAGTATCTGGATACCATACCGGTATATCGCTTCAGGGTGAGGTTTAAACCAAGCACATCTGATGATGATACCATGATCAAGGAGATGACCACCATATTTGATGAACGTACTTTTCAAATACTGGGTCGTTACATTGATATGAAATTTAGCAATATGTTTGTTGATTTTAACGTGCAGATGAACATTGAGCTAAACAATTTTGGCGGCGAATTATTACCCACCAAAATTACCTACCAGGGTAACTGGAACATCCCATTCCATAAGGAGGAACGAGCCAGTTTTTTAATTGTGCATAAGGATTATAAAAAGGAATAAATAAAAAAGGCTCCTTATGGAGCCTTTTTTATTTATTCCGTCGTTGCCACGCTAAGTTTGCAATGACCGATTTGCTTTTTTCGTGTGCAATTATAAACTGTTGATCCATTTCACCAGCTCATCGCGGGATTTGCCTGTTTTTTGCTGTAGTTTTCCAAGCAGTTCATCGTCTTTGCCTTCTTCTCGTATCAGGTCGTCGTCTGTTAAATCGCCGTAGGCTTGTTTTACTTTGCCTTTCAATTCATTCCATCCGCCTTTTATTTCTAATTTATCCATGATGTTTTTTATTTAGATGTATTAGAAGAACAGGGCCAGGAGAGATTGGTTTTGGAAAGATTGAAAAATTGGGATAAAATAAGGTGTGTTTGCACGGGCATGAAAAGTGGAGCCGGGGCAAAAATGAAGGGAAGACTTACGAAGTTTCAAAACTTCGTAAGTCTGTAGAATGACTGTCAGTGGATGAAATCCTTATTCTTTTATCCCCAAATCTTTTATCCTATTATAATGCTCCTGCCTTGATCTCATCAACTACAGCCGGATCAAGCAGGGTAGAGGTATCACCTAAGTTTGAAGTATCACCCTCTGCTATTTTACGAAGAATGCGGCGCATGATCTTGCCCGAACGTGTTTTAGGCAGACCATTCACAAACTGAATTTTATCTGGTTTGGCAATGGCTCCTATGATGCGCGATACGGTCATCATGATATCCTTGCGGGTAAGATCATCCTCGGCATGGTGTTTAGGGCATACCACAAAGGCGTAAATACCCTGTCCCTTAATGTCATGCGGATAGCCAACCACAGCCGATTCAACCACACTGGTGTGCATGTTGATGGCATTCTCCACTTCGGCGGTACCTATGCGGTGACCGGAAACGTTCAGTACGTCGTCTACACGGCCCGTAATGCGGTAATAACCGTCTTCATCGCGCAGGCAGCCATCACCTGTAAAATATAAATTAGGATAAGGTGCAAAATAAGTAGCGCGGCAGCGTTCATGATCACCAAAGGTGGTGCGCAGCATACCCGGCCATGGGAACTTGATACATAAGTTACCGCTTACACCTGTGCCTTCAATTTCTTTTCCGTTCTCATCAACCAATACAGGTTGTACGCCCGGTAATGGCAAGGTTGCATAACTCGGTTTAGTAGGTGTAACGCCGGCAATAGGGGCGATCATGAAACCGCCAGTTTCGGTTTGCCACCAGGTATCAACAATCGGGCATTGTTTATGGCCGATTTTTTCATCAAACCAGTGCCATGCTTCCTCATTGAGCGGTTCGCCAACCGAGCCCAGTTTTTTAAGCGAACTGAAATCTTTGCCCTGCAGGGCCTCATCACCAAAGCCCATGAGCGAGCGGATGGCTGTTGGCGCGGTATATAATATATTTACCTTATATTTTTCCACAATATCCCAGAAACGGCCCGCATTTGGCCATGAAGGGATACCTTCAAATAATACGGTGGTTGCTCCCTGAGATAGTGGTCCGTAAGCAATATAAGAGTGCCCGGTGATCCAGCCGATATCGGCAGTACAGAAATAAACCTCGCCGGTATTGTATTGGAAAGCGTTGGCAAAAGTGTAACCTGCATAAACCATGTAACCGCCGCAGGTATGAACTACACCCTTCGGTTTGCCTGTTGAGCCTGATGTATAAAGGATGAACAGCATATCCTCGGCATCCATCTCTTCGGCAGGGCAGGGGATATTGCCTTGTGTTTCAACCTTTTTAACCTCATCTTCCCACCAAACATCACGACCTTTTATCATAGATACAGGCGTGCGGCTGCGGGTAAGCACAATTACTTTTTGTATAGAAGGACACTGAACCAGGGCATCATCAATAATTGATTTCAGCGGAATTTCCTTAGTGCCCCTGAAACCGCCATCGGCTGTTATTACAATATTACAGGAAGCATCCTTGATCCTATCGGCAATGGATTGAGCCGAAAAGCCGCCGAATACTACGGAGTGAATAGCGCCGATACGGGCACAAGCTAAAACAGCTATAGCCAGCTCGGGCACCATGGGCATATATATACAAATACGGTCGCCTTTTTTAGCTCCGTTATTTTTTAACACATTGGCAAACTGGCAAACCTTATCATGTAACTGGCGATAAGTTAATACGCGGTGATTTTCCTGCGGATCATTAGGTTCCCATATAATGGCCGGTTTATCGCCCAGGGTATCCAGGTGGCGGTCAAGGCAGTTTTCGGTAATATTGAGTTTTGCACCCTGAAACCATTTTACGCTGGGCTCTGTAAAGTTCCATTCCAGTACCTTATCCCATTTTTTGTGCCAGTAAAAATTGTCGGCAATGCCCGCCCAAAATTGCTCCGGCTGTTCAACACTTTGTTGATAAACCTGTTTATACTCTTCAAATGATGTAATCTTCATGGTATTTATAATGGTGGGCGTAAATTAGTAATTTATGTGTTATGTGCATATTAAAAACGCAACTTATTAAATAATTTTAAAAAGCTTTTTTTGAGTGATAACATGGTTAAAACACAGCTTAATAGGTATTTTAAAATTTATTTGATAATTTTTAAAAACACCATTGAATATTTGATTTAAAAGTCTGATATTTGCAAACTCTTTTTGAATAAAGGGTTGATAATTAAAAATATTTGTCATGTCAAGAATTTGTGATCTAACAGGAAAAGGGTCTATAGTAGGTAACAACGTTTCTAACTCAAACGTTAAAACAAAACGTAGGTTTCATCCTAACTTAAAGCTGAAAAAGTTTTATATCCCTGAAGAAGATAAATGGATAACCTTAAAGGTATCTACATCGGCTGTTAAAACCATCAGCAAAAATGGTATTACTGCTTGTATCAATAAATTTGTAAAAAAAGGATACATTTAGTAGATATTGCGTTCAAGGCTTTGTGAATTACATAAGCATTAAACGGAATATATAATTTGAAAAACTGCGTAAGCCGTGAGGTGACACGTACAACATAAAAAGAAAATGGCAAAAAAAGGCAATAGAGTTCAGGTGATTTTAGAGTGCACTGAACACAAAACAAGCGGTATGCCAGGCATGTCTCGCTATATTACCACTAAGAACAAAAAAAATACAACTGAAAGATTAGAGTTGAAAAAATTCAACCCGGTTTTAAGGAAAGTAACTGTTCATAAAGAAATTAAATAAGTTTACGTTTAGCGGTTTACGTTATTCGCAAAATAAACTTATAACTATAATTGTTTAACATTACGTAATACGTATCCACGTAAAACGTACAACACAAAAACAACATGGCAAAGAAAGTAGTTGCAACACTGAAAGTAGCAGGTAAAGGCAAAGAATATTCAAAAGTGATCACCATGAATAAATCACCAAAAACTGGTGCTTATTCATTCAAAACACAAATTGTCCCTAACGATTTTGTTAAGGATGCAATTGCAGGTAAAACTCTGTAATAACTTTTGATCAAAATACGGAAGCCGTCTTGTTTTTACGAGAGGGCTTTTTTTGTTAGGCCTCACCCCGGCCCTCTCCAAAGGAGAGGGGGTAAATAATGGCCGGCCAATACTAATCGATAACTTTTATAAAAAAGTCCTCTCCTTTGGAGAGGATTTAGGAGAGGCTTATGGGATTATTTGATTTTTTTAAGAAAAAGGAAAATACGCAGCAGGAGCAGCAAGCCCTTGATACCGGTTTGGAAAAAACCAAGGATAACTTTTTTTCAAAGATCACCAAGGTAATTGCCGGTAAATCGACAGTTGATGATGATGTTCTGGATGAGTTGGAGGAGGTGCTGGTAACATCAGACGTTGGCGTAAGTACTACATTAAAAATAATTGAACGTATTGAAGCCCGCGTAGCCCGCGACAAATACGTAGGCACAGGTGAGCTGAATACCTTATTAAAGGATGAGATTCAGCAATTACTGGCCGAAAATAACAGCAACGATTTCCGGAATTTTGAATATGGTAACCACAAGCCCTATGTAATTATGGTGGTTGGTGTTAATGGTGTTGGTAAAACCACCACTATTGGCAAACTGGCCCATAAATTAAAACAGGCCGGTAACCAGGTGGTTTTAGGGGCTGCTGATACTTTTCGTGCTGCCGCGGTTGACCAGATAAAACTTTGGGGCGAGCGTGTTGGTGTTAAAGTAGTAGCACAGGCCATGGGTTCAGATCCGGCTTCGGTGGCTTATGATACCCTGCGTTCGGCTGTTGCCAACGGCGATGATGTTGCCATTATTGATACCGCCGGGCGTTTGCATAATAAAGTAGGCCTCATGAATGAGCTTACCAAGATCAAGAATGTTATGCAAAAGGTAATACCAGGCGCACCGCATGAGGTGTTGCTGGTGCTTGATGCTTCAACCGGGCAAAATGCCATTGAGCAATGCAAGCAGTTTACTGAGGCTACCGCCGTTAATGCCCTGGCATTAACCAAGCTTGATGGTACTGCCAAAGGTGGTGTAGTGATCGGGATATCTGACCAGTTCAAGATTCCCGTAAAATATATAGGTGTTGGCGAAGGCATGGATCATTTGCAGCTGTTTGACAGGCAGGCATTCGTGAATAGCTTATTTAAAGAGTAAAAGATATAGAGCGCGTCATTGCGAGGTATGAAGCAATCTCAGAATATGCAGATGCGTTTTGTACAGTTCGCGATTGCTTCGTTCCACGCAATGACAATATGGTTATTGCAATGATTAGTGTGTTATGAAGACTAAAGAAATAATTCGTCCGGCCAAAATTGTTAAACCCCGTGTTAACGTGGTTACTTTGGGCTGCTCAAAAAATATATACGACTCAGAAATATTGATGGGTCAGCTGAAAGGCAACCAGTTTGATGTTGTGCATGAGGCCGATAAGGTAGGCAAAAATGATATCATCGTTATCAATACCTGCGGATTTATTGACAACGCCAAGCAGGAATCTATCGATACCATATTACAATACAGCGAGCTTAAGGAACAAGGCAAGGTGGGTAAGGTAATTGTTACCGGCTGCCTGAGCGAGCGCTACAAGCCTGAGCTGGAAGCTGAAATCACCAATGTAGATGCTTATTTTGGCACCAACGATCTGCAAAATTTGTTGCACTCTGTAGGGGCCGACTATAAACACGAGCTTATTGGCGAACGTTTATTAACCACTCCATCACACTTCGCGTATTTTAAAATTGCGGAGGGCTGTAACCGTCCCTGCTCTTTTTGTGCCATCCCGCTGATGCGTGGTAAACACCTGAGTACTCCTATTGACCAGTTGGTTAAGGATGCACAGGCTTTGGTTAAAAACGGCACCAAAGAATTGATCCTGATTGCGCAGGACCTTACTTACTACGGTCTTGATCTGTACGGCAAACGGAACCTTGATGAATTGCTTCGCCGCCTGAGTGATGTGAACGGTGTGGAATGGATCAGGCTGCAATATGCTTATCCGTCAGGTTTCCCGATGGAGATCCTGGATGTGATGAACGAGCGCGATAATATCTGCAAGTACATGGATATGCCATTGCAGCACATCAGCGATAACATGCTGAAATCTATGCGCCGTGGTATTACTAAACAAAAAACCATTGATCTGGTAAACCAGATCCGCGATAAGGTACCGGGCATTGCCATGCGTACTACCTTAATAACCGGTTATCCGGGCGAAACCCAGCAAGATTTTGAAGAGATGGCCCAATGGGTTGAAGATACTCAATTTGACCGCCTTGGTTGTTTTACCTACTCGCATGAGGAGAAAACACATGCCCATTCACTGGTTGACGATGTACCTGATGAAGTAAAACAGGAACGTGCTGATGCTATTATGGAAATTCAGCAGGGCATTTCTTTTGATAAGAACCAGGAAAAGGTTGGTCAAACCTTTAAAGTGCTGGTTGATAAAAAGGACGGTGATTACTTTGTTGGCCGTACCGAATTTGATTCGCCCGAAGTTGACAACGAGGTGTTAATTGATGCCAGCATTGATTATGCCACTATCGGAAGCTTTGTAAATGTGAAGGTTAATAGCGCGGAGGACTTTGATCTTTATGGACAAATTGTAAAATAATGCTAATTTGTGGCTTGTTATTAAGCGATTTAAGATTTAAAATCTAATTTCGACAACAGCATTTAATATTTTGATGCTTACCCGATGTTTGAAAATTGATTATTAAAATCCCAAATCGAACATCCGAAATCCAAAATTAAAGATGGAAGCCTCCTGTACAAGTTATAAGAACACCGGATTTTTTTCGCCAACGGTAATTGATTACATCGAGAACCGCGCAGAACTCAGGCCGTTTTACAGCCACCGCCCAGATATGGACGGTTTTGCCGAACTGTTGAAGAATAAAAAGGTTGTTGCCAATCGTGAAATACTGCATAGGGTATTATCCAAACAGTATGATTTGGCAGCAACTGAAAATTCAAGATTCAAAATCCAAAATTCAAAAGCGGTTGCTGATAATATTGAGCTTTTAAAGCTCCACAATACTTATACTATTACTACGGGGCACCAGTTAAATATTTTTGCCGGTCCCTTATATTTTCTTTACAAGATTGCTACGGCCATTAAACTGGCGCAGCAATTAAAAACCGCCCATCCCGATAAAAATTTTGTGCCTCTTTACTGGATGGCCAGCGAAGACCATGATTTTGCCGAGATCAATTATACCAATATTGGCGGCAAAAAAGTACATTGGTGGTATGAGGCTTCGGGTGCTACCGGGCGTATCAATCCTGATACTATGCGCCAGGCTCTTAACCAATATAAAGGTGTTTTGGGCATGGAAGGCTACTCGCAGGAGCTGGCCGAAATTGTAGAAACCGCCTACACCCGTTTTGATAAACTGGCCGATGCTACCCGTTACCTGGTTAATGCCCTGTTCGGCAGCTACGGATTGGTTATTATTGATGCCGATGACCATCAGTTTAAGCAGCAGTTTGCCCCAATCATGGAGCAGGACATCATCGGCCAAAACAGCTTTAAAAACATCAACGCTACAAATGAGCAGTTGCATCATTTGGGTGTGCATATACAGGTAAATCCTCGCGAGATCAACTTTTTTTACCTGAAAGATCAACTTCGTGAACGTATTGTTTTTGAACACGACAGCTACCAGGTAATGAATACGGAGATCAGCTTTACTGAAGCTGAATTAAAGCAGGAGATAGCAACCTACCCGGAACGCTTTAGTCCTAACGTAGTAATGCGTCCGCTTTACCAGGAATGTATTTTGCCCAACATCGCCTATATAGGCGGTGGTGCCGAGGTAGTGTACTGGCTGGAGCTTAAATCAAACTTTGATTTTTATAAGGTTGATTTCCCGATATTGATACTGCGTAATTCGGCCCTGGTGGTGCGTAAAGAGCAGGCAGCCAAAATTTCGCGTATGGATCTGGATGTGGCCGCCCTGTTTAAACAAAGCGATCTTTTGCAAACTGAGTGGATCAAAAAGCACAGTGAACACAATCTTTCGCTCGAAGAAGAATGGCGAGAGCTCACTTGTGTGTTTGAAAAAATAAAGCTGCGCTCCTATAAGATAGACCCATCATTGTCGCCATCGGCTGCCGCGGTGCAGGCTCGTCTTAAACATGCTATCGATAATCTCGAAAAGAAACTCATTCGAGCCGAAAAACGCAATTACGATGTAAGACTGGAACAACTATCGGCAATTAAGGCCGAGCTTTTCCCTAAGGATAGCTTGCAGGAACGTACAGAAAACTTTGGATTGATGTATGTAAGATGGGGTCAAACCTTTATTGATGAACTCGTTCGCCACTTTGAGCCCCTGGCTTTTGAGTTTACGATACTTACGGAAGCGTAAGCAAATAAAGGGCTGTCATGCTGAGCTTGTCTAAGCATTGCGCGTAGGGCCTGCCCACCATGCTTCGACAAGCTCAGCATGACACATCTCTTTTAGTGCCGGTATGATGTAAAGGTTTAAGCGTAATAGTTACCATACTTTATCGGTACCCCCTCTCTTTTTATTCCCTCACATCATTTAAAATATAAGTAATTTCGCATAATGAAAAGTACTAAACCAACCATACTTGTTGTAAATGATGATGGCATAACTGCCCCTGGTATAAAAGCCTTGATGGAGGCTATGAGCGAGATTGGCAGGGTAGTGGTAGTAGCACCTGATAGTCCGCAATCGGGCATGGGGCATGCCATTACCATAGGCAAACCGCTGCGTTTAGATAAGGTTGATATATATGAGGGTATTGAAATGTACCGCTGCTCGGGCACCCCGGTTGATTGTGTAAAGCTGGCCGTAAACAAGGTATTTAAAGGCCAGAAACCTGATTTGTGCGTATCGGGGATTAATCACGGTTTAAATAATTCTATCAACGTTTTATATTCCGGCACCATGTCGGCTGCTGTGGAAGGAGCTATTGAAGGTATCCCCTCAATAGGATTTTCATTAGATGATTATACCTTGCAGGCCGATTTTAGCCACTGTATTAAATATGTTAAAGAGCTTGCCCTGCAGGTTTTAACTAATGGCTTACCTCAAGCTACTTTGCTTAATGTGAACTTTCCTAATACCAGCAACATTAAGGGTGTAAAAATTTGTAGGCAGGCTTCAGCCAAGTGGGCTGAGGAGTTTGACGAGCGCATAGATCCGCACAAGCGTCCGTATTATTGGCTCACCGGTGTTTTTCAATTGAATGATCATGGGGAAGACACCGATGTTTATGCCCTGGAACACAATTATGCATCGGTAGTGCCTGTTCAGTTTGATATGACAGCTCATCATGCCATCCCATATTTAAACAACTGGAAGCTTAATGTTTAAAGTTAACACTATAACAAGAGGCGTTATTATCGGACTAATATTACCGGCAATAGCGGTGTTCATTTTTCTATACATATTAAAAGGCGACTTTTTAATATATAACAAACCGGGAATACCGTACCTGACAGCTGTATTTTTAAATTTATTGATCATGCGCTACTGCGCCCGCAAAGGCATGGATAAAATAGTCATAGGTATTGTGGCCGTATCTTTTTTGTTTTTAATAGCGGTGTTTGTATTTAAATTACAGCCTATAAGATGAGATATTATCTGGTAGCCGGCGAGGCTTCGGGCGATTTGCACGGAGCCAATTTGATGAAAGCCCTCAAAGAGCGCGACCCCGATGCGGAGTTTCGTTTTTTTGGCGGCGACCTGATGCTGGCCGAAGGTGGTACACTGGTAAAGCATTACCGCGAAATGGCCTTTATGGGGCTTATAGAGGTAATAGTGCATTTGCGGGCTATCCTCAAAAACATTCAGCAGTGTAAGGACGATATTAAGGCCTGGCAGCCCGATGTGCTGATACTGATAGATATTCCGGGTTTTAACCTGAAAATAGCGGCCTACGCCAAAACCATCGGGCTGGATGTAAATTATTACATATCGCCAAAGGTTTGGGCCTGGAACCAGAAACGGGTACTCAAAATCAAAAGGATTGTTGATCACCTGTTTTGTATACTACCCTTTGAGGTTGATTTTTATAAAAGCTGGGGCATGGAGGTTGATTATGTTGGCAATCCCCTGCTTGATGCTATAGCAGCGTTTAAGCCCGATCCAGATTTTTTACAACAACAGGGGTTAGGCGATAAAAAGATCATTGCCTTGTTGCCGGGCAGCCGTAAACAAGAGATCAGCAATCTGCTGCCATGTATGATAGCGGTAGCCGATAGCTTTCCAGACTATCAGGTTGTGATTGCCGGTGCGCCATCGTTCCATATTGATTATTATAAACAGTTTTTGGGCGATAAAGATATTCCTGTACTGTTCGATACCACTTATAATTTATTGAGCCATGCTAACGCCGCTGTTGTGGCATCAGGTACGGCAACGTTAGAAACTGCTTTGTTCCATGTACCGCAGGTAGTTGTTTACAAAGGCAATGCAGTTACTATTGCGGTGGCACGTATGGTAGTAAAGCTTGAGTTTATTTCCCTGGTTAACCTGATCATGAATAAGGGCATAGTAAAAGAGCTTATCCAGGAAACCTGTACTTCCGCAAAAATTAATACAGAGCTCGATTTGATATTAAATGACAAAGATTACCGGGATACCATGCTGAGCAATTATAACCTGCTTGATGAGCGTATGGGCCAGCCAGGTGCCTCGGCAAAAACGGCCGAGCTGATCATTAAATACGCTAAAAACAAATAAAGCCCTGCTGGTACAGGGCTTTATCGTTTTCATAGGTGTGATGATATATATAGATCAGGCTGCTGAGCGTGTTTGCGCCATGGCTGTCTGAGTGTTGATGTTCATTACTTTATTTTTCGCTCTGAAATTTTTAAGATCTTCCATTAAAATATTTTTCAATTCGGTGTCAAAGCGGGCAACTAATTTACTTGCTGATGGTGTTTTAGTGGTTTTCATAGATAAGTATTTTGTAGGTAAGTGTCTTTTATTGATTAAGCGGCAGTAGGTAAAAACTGGTTTTTAGCTTTAATAGCTTTTAAATCATTCATGATTATTTTTTTAAGCTGATTATCAAAGCTTGCTACTAATTTGCTGATTGATGGTTTTTTAGAGGTTTTCATAGTTTTAGTGTTTTGTATGTTTTAAATTTCTTAATTCTTTTTTTCGGTGTCTTCGTTTTCGGTAAGGTTATCTTTCCGGCGTTTAGCTTCCTTATACTGCCTTAATAACTGTTCTTCGTCACGCTCGTCTGATGGTTTTGTGGGTTCCACAGGATTTTCCCATTCTTTCTCATCTTCCTTAACCGTCGTATTCTTTTTAGTTTCCATAACAGTTACGTTTGATGAGTACTATTCCAAATCAATGCCAAAAAAATCAAAAGCAATAAAAAAGTCATGGAACTGTGTGAAAAAAATTACGACAATATGTAAAAACCCACAGAAAGCGGGTTTTTATACCAAATAAAAATTCGGTTTTTTTATACAGGTGTATAAAGTTGAATAAGGAGGATGGCGTTCAAAACGGTCAGTTGCCGTACAGTAGTGTTAATTCCGTACAGTTTTATGGTGACTAAACAGGTGTACCATCAACGCGATAATAGCTAATCCTCCACCTATGGCACATACACCCGTCCACCCAAAGCTGTTCCAGAGCAGGCTTGCCAGGAATGTTCCGGAGGCACCGCCTATAAAATAAGACACCATGTACACCGTATTTAAGCGGTTGCGGGCCTCTGGTATAAGGGCGAAGATGATAGACTGGTTAGAAATGTGCGTGGCCTGTACTCCCATATCTAAAACAATAACTCCTAGAATGAGTCCCGCCATGCTATGGCTCGAAAAATAAAATATAACGTAGGAGATCACCACCAGCAGTAAAGTATATCCTGATAACTTAAATGCATCCATTTTATCGCTTAGCCTTCCCATTAATCCTGCTGCCAAAGCACCGAATGCACCAACCAAACCGAAAGCTCCGGCCGCTGCACTGCCTTCATTAAACTGAGGTTGTTTTAATAAAAACACAAGGGTTGTCCAAAAAGCGCTGAATCCTGCGAAGCACAAAGCTCCTCTGGCCGATGCCATGCGCAGCTTAGGTTGTGTTTTAATAAGGTGACCGAGCGATTGCATCAGTTTTTTATAATTGCCTTTATAATCAGGCTCTACCTCTGGTAAAAAGAAAAATATCATTAACCACATAGCTGCCATGAGGCCGGTAGCGATGTAGTACATGGCCCGCCAGCCAAAATGCTCGCCCACAAAACCGCTTAAAGTACGAGAGAGGAGTATACCTATAAGCAAACCACTCATGATAAAACCCAGCTTTTTACCTCGCTCATGTGGTTTTGCCAGATGAGCTGCCATTGGTATTAACAATTGTGGGATTATTGAAGATAAACCAAGCAAAAATCCGGCTATGGTTAATACCAAAATAGAAGGTGCAGTAGCGCTGATCAGTAACGATATTATCATGAAAATAAAAACGATCAGGATTAACCGCTTACGTTTTACCATATCGCCCAGCGGAACAATGAATAATAAGCCGCAGGCATAGCCTATTTGTGTAAATAAAGAAAATTGCTGCGCTTTTTTATCAGATATGCCAAATGTGTGTGCAACATCGGCTAACAGAGGCTGGTTATAGTATATGTTGGCTACGACCAATGCTGTAGCAATGGTCATGATCCATAAAGTAAATTGTGTTAAATGCGGATGATTTTTTGTTGCTGCGGTAGAAGTCATAGGCTGTTTATAAATCTGCTGCAAAAGTGACAAAGCATTTTTAAAAAGATGCTTGTTTAAGGTAATTTTTATCACACAATAGCAATAAGAACAAAATTTAGGAGTTTACTATAATGAGAAAATAATAGAAGCTGAATTGGTTTTTAAATTGTTTTTTGACTGATAAGTTACCTTTTTGTTGGTGATTTAATAGATTTTGGTAATTTATTTATTAAAATATGGAATTTTGCGATATTTTAATCTTGTTTTAGTGTTATTTGTTGTTAAAATTATCTGAAAGTGTATTTAATGTTAAAATAAAATTTAGTTTGTGTAATAATATCTCATTTATTTAGTTATTTAATGGCTCGGAGGTGAAATTTTAAAAAAATTGCTACATTATTAATGTTTTATTGGTAATTTTGACAATCAAGTAGTTGGTGTAGTGTTATTTAGTAAATGTTACAAAAAAATTACAAAATAACATATGGTAATTTAAAAACTTAGTGTTACTTTTACACCATCGAAAGATACACAGAAAAAGTCTTCTCATAATTTAGGTTTATAATTGGTTAGTAAAGGCCCCTGCCCATCAGGGGCTTTACTTATTTTATAGCCTCACCATTTCAGGATATATTTAAAGGAAATTTACTTTATTAATCAATTGCCAACATGTACGCCGCAATTTGTTTATGAACTGGTCATTATAACACTACAGGTAATATCGCTTTGTAAAACACGATCATTACTAATATCAGGCTTAAAACAAATGAAATTACCGCAGTCATTAATATTTGGCGGCTTAGGATAGATACAAAGGTTTGATTTTTTCGGGCTTTAGCCAGGAATGCCTTTTCGGTACTTATTTCATCTTCCGACCAGTGTGTATTCTCGGTTCGTTTCAGGCTCCTCATAATGATCACTTGATAATATAAGCATGACGTTGATAGAAACCTATGGTATAAGACTGCCGATAATGACAGTATAATGCATATTAAGGCAATGATCATCATGCTGATGCACGTTACCGTAAGCTTATTGGATTTCTCCAAAACAATATCCTTTATCAAAAAACCGAATCCTCCTATAGCAAGAAGATCTATTCGCATCAGCTCGTTGGCAAAGCTTTGGTACCTGTCAACAATATCAAAATCGGGCTTCCAGACTTCGTCGGGAATTTCAACGTCGGCTATCAATTTAGCAGCAACCCTGTTTTTTACAATCTTGTACATTTTTAAAAGGATTTATAAATACTTAGGTTTTATTTACAATTTGAATTATCCTTGTTTTTGCGTACCCATCATTCGTCTGTACAGGCAATAGTACTCGCCGTTAAATAGTAAAAAAAGCTTTTGATGATGGTTGAGATCAGTATTATAAACTTAATTAATTTAATCCGTAACCATTAACCAATAGTGGTATTATTTAAATTATTTTCTACAGGTTTATAAAGGTAGAATCAGCTCTTGGATGCGGTCGATGTTTTTGAAATAACCACATGGATGGGGTGATAAAGTTCTCTAACGTATTCACACAGAATGCAATCAGAAAAATTATCGCTCAGAATTTTATTTTATTGGTTAATATGATATATTTGCAGCCCGCAATGGGGGATTAGCTCAGCTGGCTAGAGCGCTTGCATGGCATGCAAGAGGTCATCGGTTCGACTCCGATATTCTCCACCTGATAATCAAGGCTTTACGAAACTTCGTGAAGCCTTTTTTTATTATGGGATTACTATGGGACTACTATATGCCCATTATAATATTATTCATTACGATTCATTCAAGCTCGATTGCCCGATTTTTTGGGCTTTAATAAATGAAGAATTACATTGTCGATGCATCCAAGAATAATATATTGCCACAATCTGAAGGTTGAGTCATTTTGCTACTAACTGAAAAATAGTTGTTATCCGACTCGGATAAACTCGGATGATTGAAAGTTTAATAAGATGAAATTTTGTCAAAACTTTTATCGTTATGGCAAAAACTGAAATCAATAGAGACAATGGTCAATCCCCATTGTTTGCAAATCAGCTAACCACTGTCCAGGATCTAAACAATTTTAAAAAGGAATTGCTTACAGAAATTAGGCAACTTATATCCTCCCAAACCACTCAACCTGTCAAGCGTTGGTTAAAGTCATTTGAAGTAAAAGAGCTACTTCACATTTCCACTGGAACATTACATAATCTTCGAACCAATGGTACTTTACCCTTTACTAAAATTGTCGGAGTGGTTTTTTATGATATGATTGCTGTCGAAAAAATACTAGAAAAACATACTTCTTTTAAGAAATTGAAATTTTAATTTCAATTGTTAATTATCTTAAAAGGGCAGGAAGATAGATTACGCATAAATATGCAGTAATAAGGCAAAATAATAGTATTGTTACCGTCCTAACGTTTCTAACTATAACTACAGCCGCCACCGGGCCATCCGTATTCCTGTAATTTTCAAAAAATCGAATTCCCCGTTTGATCCTGTTGAGATATTGGTTTTCAGAATTACTTATTTGTCCAACAATCGATTATTAATTACCAATGATCGTTGTCTAACAAGGTAGTGGAGGCTGTTCCTTCATAATTCTTGTTTTTAAGCAATAAGAGATTTATCCAGATTTCATCTCGAAAGTAAAAAACTGTTTAAGCTCGTAAATTGATTAATTGTCAAATTTTTGTTCAATCACGTTGTTTCGTACGATGGATTCAGCATCCCTTAAATGGTGTGATCCGACCTTTCAGAATTTCCTATTAAGCCAGATATTATCGGATTAAAGCATTTTAGCTATTGCGGCCTATGAAATGCTTTATTTACGATCTCTTTCAATTCATCGAGATCGAATGGCTTAGGCAGAAACATGTCTGCCCCTGCAGTTTTGGCTAGGGATTCAATATCGCTATTAGCCGAAAAGTAGATAACCGGTATATATTTGGTATCCTGAGTACTTTTAATGCGTTGTGTTGCATTAACTCCACCCTCATCAGGTATCCAATTGTCCATCAAAATTACTGATGGCTTGAAAGCGGTAATATGATCAATCAAACCAGCACAGTTGCCGTAAACGCTCACCTGCCAGCCGTCTTGTTCGAGAATATATGTGCAGATTGACTGGATATCATCATCATCATCAAAGATCATGATCCTTTTTGCCGCTGTATTCATGATGTTGTTGATAAAGGTATAGTGAAATGAAAGGTCGAGCCCGATCCTTCCGTACTCTCTACCCAGATTTTACCGTTATGGTCATTGACAATTTTGGAGGTAATATACAGCCCCATTCCCAGGCCGGTGTGACTTTTAAGCACATCTTTAGCCCGGTAAAATTTTTCAAAAACAGAGTGGGTGGTTTCAGCAGACATACCGCGTCCCTGGTCTGTTATACTGATAGTGATCATACCTTCTTCCGATAAGGTCGTTGAAACAGAAATACTGGTATTTCGGTCCGAGTATTTTGCTGCATTGCCCAGCAGGTTGGCAAGCACCTGCTCCATGCGTAATCCATCGATCATCACTTTGACATCATCGCAAAAATTTGTTTTAAACGTATGATAAGGCAAAATGTGACGCATGATGGCGACCTGAGCATGTAAAAAATCATTGAAGCTGACCTCCTTCATATTGTACTGCAGATTTCCGTTTTCAATCTTAGAGATATCCAATAGTTGCTGTACCAGCGTCAGGAGTTTATTGGATTGAACATCGATTTTGGTAAGCAAACTTTGTACATGCTCATTGATCGGCTCTTTATGGGCTTTGGCCATCTGGGTATAGGCCTTTAGAACTGTTATCGGCGTTTTAAGTTCATGGCTGGCGATGGAAATAAACTCATTTTTTTTCTCATCGATCAGCCGGGATTGCCGTAGTGCTTCATCTTTCTCACTAGCCTGGCGGTGTAGCGTCATGTTCCGTAACTTGATCTCTTCGTAGGGGTTCAATGGTAACTCCTCTTCAAAATCTTTTTTCAGGATACCAATCTTCACAGGGTCGAGTTTTAATGAGCGCGGCAAACCAATTTTCATGGTAATCATATTTGCTGCCTCCGTTTCCGCTAAATCAAAGCCGGGCACTAATTTCTGCGCGTAATAAAATCCTGCGTCCGAATTGGTGAAACGGATATCCTTATTGAAAGTGACTGTCGCCATCAGACTGTAACGCGTCTTGCTTTGTTCAAGCCCAATATCTAAAATGCCGTCGTCGGTATGCTCGATCACGGTGCGGGCAATTTCTGATACTGCTGTTGCAAAAGTGGTTTGCGTCGCCACGGTCAACCCCAACCGTTCGGCTACTTTCATGGACCGTTTATGTGACAACACCAGGTCCATTTCATTTTCCAATGAAATTGATACTACTTTGATCATTTTACTCTTGCAATTATCACCGACATATCATCATTGCGGCGTGCGTGATCCTTGTAAATTGCTGCCGCTAAGATAGTTAAATCGTATTTATACATCATCGGATATTTGGCCATATCTATACGCGTTTTAATTCCATCGGAGCAAAGCATTACCTGGTTGAATTCTTCTGAATGATAACTCTGGTCATTCATGGTATTGGGAATATTATGGCCCACAATACCGTTATAGGACATGTGGTTTTTGAAATTCACCGGCCCGAAAAACCTGACGGCAATATTACCCACGCCGGCGGAGGTCCATACCTTTCGCGCATAGTCGTAACCAATAATATTAATTACTGCCCCCCGGGTCTTTTTGATGGCGCTGTGGATAAAACGGATCGTTTCAGTCGGGTTGTAATCCGGAAAAACTTTGAAAGCGACAGCTGCTTCGTTTACGGCCTTATTGGCTTCCGGTCCGTGGCCCAAGCCATCTGCCAGCATCATTTTTAGGTATTTCTCCGTTTTTTTATAAACGAATCCGTCACCGCTTGTTTTCTCGCCCGGTTTGTAAACCACGATCGGGCGCATGGTCACTTCGTTTTTCACCTTCGGTTTGTCCGGTTCATTGTAAACCCGGCTTAGAACGATCGTACCCCATCCAATTTGAGAATAGAGCTCAAATGTATCCGATAATCTTTTCATGCTGCCCAGGCCATGTCCCAGGGTGTTACTTGTGGACACGCCGTCCTGCATCATTCGTGCAGGATTAATCATCCCCGGACCATTGTCGATGCTGATCAGTTCGATATAAGGCGAACCCTCATTAGAAAAAACGCCCATCAGGAGTTCTCCACCGTCGCTGTATTTAAAAAGATTGGAGGTCATTTCCGCCACGATAAGATCCAGTTCACTGATCTTTGACGGATTCATGCCGGCTTCTGTTGCTTTGCGGTGAATCTCCTTTTTGATCAGGGAGAAATAACTCCGGTCATCCGCTGGAAAACTGATATGTGTCGCGTCAACCATTTGCCCATTTTACTATCGTTACTACTGTACCTTCGCCCACTTTGCTTTTGATGTCGAATTCGTTAACCAGTCTTCTGGTTCCCGGCAGGCCCAGTCCTAAACTTTTACCGGTTGAAAAACCATCACGCATAGCTGCGGCGATATCCGGTATGCCTGGTCCTTTATCTGAAAAAGTCAGGCGGACACCATTATTGCGGCCCGCGGATACCACCTCGATAATGCAGACGCCGCCATCCGCATAGCGCATCATGTTGCGCACCAGTTCACTGCACGCTGTCAGCAGCCGGGTTTGATTGACTAAACCCATTTTGATCTTTACCGCAGTTTCCTTGACACGGTTCTTTAAAAAAACTACATCCTGCTCCTTTAAAATCTGTATAGTATCTTTACTCAGTGATAAAGTCATCGTTGGTCTGGTCTTCGTCTGCGTCCTCTTCGGTTTCTTCAATCATGGATTTCAGCAAATTCATGCCTTTTTCCATATCCAAAGCGGTGTGCACGCCTTTCAGCGGCAAGCCCAGCTCAATTAATGTGATGGCGACCGCGGGCTGCATGCCCACGACTACCGTTTCTGCATCCAGTATTTTGGACATACTGGCGATATTGCCAATTATTCTTCCCATGAAGGAATCAACAATGGAAACGGCTGAAATATCAATCAAAACACCTTTCGCATTGGTTTTATTGACCATTTGTACCAGATCTGCCTCCAGGTTGAGGGCGAGACGGTCATAAAGATCGACTTGAATCGTCACCAACAAAAAGGCTCCCATCCGGAGAATAGGGATTTTATCCATCAGTTATGCTATTAAAATTTTGTAACGGTACTGATTTTTTTAACTTCTAAACGCATCACTTTGAATGAATAAGCCAGGGCGCTGGCCAAGGTCGCTTTAGTAATGATATTGGAAAGGTCTATACCCAAATGCACCACGGTCTGGGCAATCTCAGGGCGAATTCCGCTGATAATACATTCTGCACCCATCAGGCGAGTTGCGCTGACCGTCTTGATCAAATGCTGGGCAACCAGCGAATCGACTGCCGGTACACCTGAAATATCTAATATGGCAATACTGGAACCGGTCTCCACGATCTCCTGTAACAGGTTTTCCATTACGATCTGTGTGCGGGCGCTATCTAAAGTTCCAATGATCGGCAAGGCTAAAATTCCGTCCCAAACCCGGATGACCGGTGTGGATATTTCGGTAATTTCGTCAGTCTGCCTTAGGATCACTTCTTCCCGACCTTTGATGAAGGTCTCAAAAGTTACTACACTCAAGCTGTCCATCATGCGGTTGATCTTTAGGCTTTCGGTAAAAAGCGTTTTAGGATCATCACTGATCTCCTGTTGTAAGACCTCCAATAATGCTTCCTTCAAAGAGAATACAAAATTACCAGTTTCACGAGGGCTAAAGCCCTGGCGCGCACGGGTGATAGCAATGCCACCTAATATTTCGATCACCGGGCTCCATTCATCAGAATCCAGGTTGGTGAAATTATCACCGGATAAATTACTGACCAAAGCCGTAATCAACTCTTCAGACTGGCTGCGCAGTTCGTCGTTACTGATCAGGTCTTCACGTAAGCCTTCGTCAGCCAGTTGGTTCTTCATCCAGAGTTCAAGGATGTTTTTTTTCTTGTTTTTTAGCAATTGATAAGTTTTTTGAGACATGGATGAAGGATACAGGTTAAACCTTAAACTATATGATCCAAACTTGGCAAGTTGAATAAGGTGGAAAGGTAGAAAAAAGGTTTCATAATTTGAAATTCCATTTCCTGTAAAAAAGCGAGAAATGGAATAATAAAACCCGTTGAATTTGAATGTTTTAGATATTTAGGTTAGTAGCGTGCGAGCTTTTGCTGTAGATCAAAAAATTTAAATAATAACATCCTCACAACAGCATTTCACGTTTGTATAACTAGCGTAGTAAGATCACCTTCTATGTGGTTGTGATGCCATTTGATAGGCAGTCCGACTAAAATAGACTACAGAATTTTTTTTTATTAACCGATTGACAACACAATCGCGGTCATTGTTTTAATGGATGGATTTTTGTTTATACTATGTAGTATAGATATCATGAATGGGTTTAACGCAATAACTTACCAAGTTAAAATATTCTGTTTAGCAAAATAATATTGATGCCTAAAACTTTGTGAGTAAATTTAAAACCCCTGCTATGGATCTGCCTCCTTCATTTTCAAACGAATTCGATGAACAAACCCGCTTAGTGCTGGCCGCTTATCTAGCGTCTACCAGCGGTATTATCATTACCGACAGTCAAAGCCCGGATAATCCCATCATTTTTTGTAATAAAGCTTTCGAAAGGATAACCGGCTATTCCAAAGAAATGATCTTAGGCAGAAATTGTCGTTTCTTACAGGGGCAAACACGTGAACAAAAAGGGCGGTTTATTATTCAGGAAGCTTTATTGGCAGAACAAGCGTGTATTGTAGAAATGTTGAATTATAAAAAGGATGGAAAGGCATTTTGGAATGAATTGCATATTTCCCCGATAAAAAACAAAGACGGCTTAACGACGCACTATGTAGGCGTTCAAAATGACATCACAGACCGTAAATTGCGGCAAAGACAAACCGATGAGGAACTGAAGCAGGCTTTAAAACTACAGCAGGAAAAAGACGATTTTTTGTCTGTCGCAAGTCATGAGTTAAAGACCCCTATCACTAGCCTGAAAGCCATATTGCAGATCCTTGCCAAAAAAGATAATACATTAGCAGCAGAAAAAGCCGCTGATCTCATTAACCGTGCTAATGACAGTGTAGACAGGATCAAGAGGCTTGTAGACAACCTGCTCGACAGCACAGCGCATCATGCAGGTAATATCAAACTAACCAAGAATCTGTTCGTATTAGCTGAGATCATCAACGTTTGCTGCCTACATATTCGTTCTAAAGGCGACTTCTCGATTAACGTGGAAGGTGATCTTAATTTGGCGATCAGAGCTGACCCGGATAAAATTGGCCAAGTATTGACGATACTGGTCGATAACGCAGTTAAATATGCCCGTACTTCGCGGACTATTACCGTAGCGATAACCGTTGAGGATGATCAGGCCAAAGTATCTGTTATTGACCAGGGCATTGGAATACCTCAGGAAAAACAACCATACCTTTTTCAACG
Organism: Mucilaginibacter aquaedulcis; assembly: GCF_030409325.1. Lineage (GTDB taxonomy): Bacteria > Bacteroidota > Bacteroidia > Sphingobacteriales > Sphingobacteriaceae > Mucilaginibacter > Mucilaginibacter aquaedulcis. Next base: position 584,725 of record NZ_JAUFPR010000003.1, on the reverse strand, counting down.
ATATTTCAAAGCAGAAAGTAACGGGTTTCCGTCCTCCGGCCTGGGACTTGGACTATATATCTGCGCTGAAATTATTCAAAAACACCATGGTGATATTGGTGTTGAGAGCGTGGAGGGGAAAGGCAGCACATTTTGGTTTACGCTACCTTTATTAACCTGATCAACATTCGGTTTGGCATTGTTTAAGCTCCGCACGGAGCTATACACGCATTTGTTCTTACAACAAGTATTGAAGTTACAGGGTGACAGATACTCGCTCCTCTTGCGGATGATGTTGAGGTTTTACGCTTATCCCTATTAAGAAGCTGAATTTTTTGAATACTTAATGGGAAAACCTTAATCAGTATTGAAGACAAGCGTATGGTATTCAAACCAAACACTTATGAATAAAAGTACAATTCGACCCGAATCTCGCCATTTGTGCCTACGAGTGATCTCCGCGCTTGAATACAAATTAAAATGGCCTTTCTGATACAGAAAAGCCATTTGCTATTAAAGTAGCCCAACCGAAGTTAGTCAGCGCCGCCTTATGAGCGATGTTGGTTTCAAAAAGATTTAATATTGTACGAACCCGGACTGAGAACGGGCTATTTTAGGAAGTGTCTTACCGATATTTCCGGGGAGTCGGTATACTATAATTATTAATTGGTGTGTGCTACAACCCTGATTTCAATCAGCTGCTCCGGGTACCACAGACCTGTCACACCAATGACAGTCGCGGCTGGGCGGTGTGTACCCATATACTCCTGCAGCAGCGGAACTAGCGGTGCAGATTGCTCCGGCGGATTTGTTAAATAAATTATCATATCCGCAATGTTAGACTTTGTGACATTGAATCCAGCCAGCACGCGGTCGATATTCTTTAGGGTTTGCCTTACTTGCGCCTCAAAATCACCAACGCCCGTAACCGCATCCGTCGTATCATGAGAATATTGTCCCGAAATATAAATGGTGCCGTTAACACTGTAACCCTGACTGATGAGAATATTGGCGTATTCCGATGAGGCACCGAGATTGAAAGTTTTGACCTTAGAGGTCGTAGTTGTATTTTCCATATGTTTTGTTATTTTAATTTGTGCTAATGCAGGCATGGCCATAATGACTACTAATGCTAAAATTGATATAATACTTCTCATGCACACCGTTGCAATCGGTGCCGAAGCTTTTTGAGTAATTGATTTTAAATTTTGTGTTTTCAAAATGAGCCGTTGTTTAATACTTCAAAAGTATAAACAACAACTGATGATTGCTCTTGACCTGCCTCACGACTTTGATGTGAGCCAGATCACACTAATCCTATAAACGACTTAAAGTTTCGCGTGAAACGCCTAGGTAGGCAGCGATCAGGCTTTTGGGGACGCGCTGAATAAGGGAGGGGTATTGTTTGAGCAATTGTTCGTAACGCTCCTTAACATTGGAGGTCAATGAAGATATGATCCGCTTTTGAGCACCGAGAAAACCGAAGGTTGCCTTTTCCAGAAAAAACCGTTCAATTTTCTGCAACCCGTCACAAAGTTTTTTATAATCTTCGAAAGACAAGCAAAGAACTTCCGTATCTTCCAGGCACTCCAGTGACATAGTGGCCTTGGTCTGTGTGTAAAAAGCATAAAAATCACTTTCCCACCAGTCTTCCATCGCAAATGAAATGATATGTTGTTTTTCCGTATCATCTGTAAATACAAGCTTCAAAAGACCTTTTAAAACGAAGTAATGGCACGGTACAATATTGCCCTGCTGGATCAGGAACTGATGCTTTTTAAACTTCCTGTTCTTAAAATGGGAAATGACGAACGCATACTCGTCATTAGTGAGCGGTACGATCTTTTCAATATGCTCCCTTAGTTGAACAGACATTATTTTAATGGTTGGATGGAGGCAAAGTTAAGCTATTCGGCACAATATTTTTAAAATCGACGACATTCAATATAAAGAATAAATCGGTCGTTATTTTCGAAAAAGTTTACAAATCATCCAGCACTGCTTGGTTACAATATAGCCTGCCGGATCTGTTTTGGATTAGCCAATATCCGTCGAGAAGATTCTGAGGGAGCTGATGTTTACAGTCAAGCTCACCACTTGAGCGCATCCGGCGAGCCAGGTGAGCAAAGAAATTTTTAAGGTATAATTTTTAGTTGCGCTTTGATGAGCAATTGAGGAATCAACCTGCACTTTTTCATTCTGATCATGATTTTTGTGTTGGATAAAATCTTATTTAATGTTGGTTGTCGCCTCAATTCGCTAACTTTATGAAGATGCTCTAAATCAAAACGTTCATGAAGAGAAACACTTTTGTAAAATCTTGCCTTGCACTAGGTTCCGCGGCGCTTTTACCTCTCAGCAGCGTGGCTGCAAGTATAAAAAAATACAGAACACAAAAAGGTTTCTTGGTAAATGCTGGCGGGAGCCGGACGGAGAAACCAATAACACTTTTTGAAGGCGATACTTTTCTTACCAAGGTCTCAACCGGCGATTCCGACGGGGATATATACGTCTATGAATCGAGCCGGGCAAAGGAGGGTGGTCCGGCGCATCATTATCATTTTTCGCAGGACGAATGGTGGTATGTTTTGGAGGGCGAATTTTTAATAAAAATAGGCGATGATACTTATCATGCAAAGACGGGGGACAGTGTTTTTGGTCCCAGAATGATACCTCATAGTTTTGCGAAGATAGGTGAAGGAAATGGCCGTTTGCTGCAATTTTTTCAGCCTGCCGGAAAGATGGAAGAATTTTTTACACAAATAAGTCAAGGAGCGACCAAAAATATGACCGAGGAAGAGCAGGATAAATTCAGGGAAGCACATGGTTTTAAAAGAGTCGGCCCTGCTATCAAAAATTTCAAGAAAATGTAGATCAGCCCGTTTTTGATTTTTGAAATTTCGATTTGTTATTGGAATAGATTGCAAATTTTCATAAACCGAGATAAATCTTCGCGAAAGCTAACTACCAACATCTCCATCCTTGCGAAGGCTTTTTGATCACCTTTCCACTCTTCTAATTTAAAAGTTGTTTGCCATTCAAGTCTTTAAGCACTTGCTGCCGGTAAATCTTACCGATCGGAATGAATTTTTTCTGAATGCCTATTTCCTCTTTTGTATAGGAGTCAATCTTATCAAGCGCTACAATAAAGGAACGATGCACTCTTATAAACGATTCTTCGGGGAGCATGGCTTCCAGCGCTGTCATGGCGTGCTTCGTGACGACAGTCCCGCGTGTGGTGTGTATCTTTACGTAATCTTTCAAACTTTCTATATACAGTATTTCTTTAAGGAACACTTTCACCATCTTTCGATCCGCCCTGAAATATAAAAAAGATGGGCTTATCGGTTCTGCTCCGGTTAATGCGGGCTGAACAGGTGCCAGAGGTTCATGTTCAGGCAATGCTTTCATTACCGCTTTTAAAAAACGGTCGAACTGGATGGGCTTAACCAGGTAATCGGTTACGTCAAGTTCAAAAGCTTGTACAGCATATTGGTCGAACGCCGTGGTCAGCACAATTTTGGGAAGGTGTTTAAGTGTCCCTATCAGATCAATACCGCTCAGCTGCGGCATCTGGATATCGAGAAAAAGTAAGTCAACCTGCTGTTGTTTAAGAAATATCAAGGCTTGCATGGCATTCCCGAATTCGCCGCATAATTCCAGTATCGGTATCTGGCTGATATACCGACGCAATACTTCGCGCGCAGGCGGTTCATCGTCGACGATGAGACATCTAAACTTTTTTGGCAGGCTCATTATTTAACTCTTTTACAGCAATGACATTATCAGGCGCCAGTTTTAATTTCAGGTTCACGATATACATCTCATCTTCTTCACGAATTTGCAGTTCATGGGCGCCGGGATAAAGTAACTCGAGCCGTTTGCGTACATTGGCGATGCCAATCCCTGGGATTCCGTTGCTTGGTCCGGGCGGTTTTCCGTTGATAAGCTTCATTGAAAGATATTGATCTTTTATAGTCAGATCTAAATTGATCCATGGTTGTTCCGCCATTTGGCTTGCACCGTGTTTGAATGCGTTCTCGATGAAAGGAAGCAGCATCAACGGGGCAACGAGTTGGTTCGTGTGGCGTGTTGGAATTTGCAATGCTATATCCAGCCCATTGTCGTAACGCGCGGTTTCAAGGGCCAGGTATTGATGAATCATAACTAACTCTCTATCCAGTGATACAAGAGGCTTATTGCATTCATATAGCATATACCGCAACAGCTGGGATAACCCCATGATCATACCCGATGCTTCATCCGAAACATCCTGCGTAAACGAATAAATATTATTGAGCGTATTGAAAAGGAAATGAGGGTGCAACTGGGCCTTCAGAACCTGCAGTTCGGCATTCACTTTTTCTTTTTCCAGCAGCAGGGCTGCCTGTCTTTCTTCAAAAAAACACTTCATCAGCTTAATGGCAGCGGCCATGCCCACGGTTATACTGCCGCGCAAACCTGCCAGCATAGCTACACCAAATTTGAAATAAAAAGGCGGCCCGGTACTCTTAACCACGTCTCGATAGATGCTGCCTGCATAGATATGTCTTAACGCTTCAATCACCGTAACAGCAAGCAAAGCCGAAAGCGTGGCGGTGAGTACAATCAGTATTAAGGTACTGAGTGTTGCCATCAGATATTTTCCCGGTAACACCAGTTTGGGGATGACCAGGTACATCAGCATATAAGCCAGAAAAATGCTGGGTATTAAATAGATCAGGGTATCCGGCCAGGTGATCATCAGGCGCTGCCAGAAGGATTGTTTCTGCAAACCGGGAGAGGGTGACGCTGAGTAAAGCAATACCTGAAACAAGAACCAGAGTGACCAAAATACCAGATGCCTTATCATTCGCCAGCGCGTTTCTGTTGCATAAATAAAAGACAATTGAGGCATAGCTGTCCGGTTTAAATGCTAAAGTACGAATTGGGAAATTGATTGAGCGCTGATTAGGTGCTTATTAGACAAAAATTTAATTCACAGGGATTAAAGGATTTAGTCGTCGACAAAAAAATTTAATGACCAGTGATTGGTTGTCCGTTTGCTTCGCCAGCTCCCTGGTCTATTTTTTTGAAGTGCTATTATTTAGGCGATTAGCTTTGGCATATTAAGACGCTTACCAGCTATGAAAAGATCGATTAAATCCTCGCCTGCACACTTTCGGTATCTGCCTTATCAAATACAAAATTGATGTAGGCGTAAAGTTTCATGTGAACGGGTTATAGCGACGCTCTTGTTCTTTTTTATAGGTTTTAACTTAAAAAGCGATTCAATTTAAATCATAAAATATGACAAATTACAAATTCCTCCTCGGGTTTTCTTTAATATTTTGTAGCTTTTTTGGTTACGCTCAGGGCGATCAGAAAACAGTTGATGAAAAAATAATCGACAGCCAGGTTAATCGTATGGTTTCAGATTGGAATACACATGAATTTAATAACATGGATAGCTATGCAACAGATGACGTTGACTGGGTTAACATTGTAGGGATGTGGTGGAAGGGAAAACAGGAGGTGAAAAAATCTCATAAAGCTGGATTTGATTATTTTTTTAAAGGGGTTCCTTTCACACGTAAAAGTTTAGACATCCGGTTTATTACAAGCGAGGTGGCTATTGCTCATTTAGTTTGTCACGTTGGCTCGCTTTTTCCTCCAGATGGTATAGACCGAATCACGAATAGGACACCTGAAACTGACAACTTGTTGACCTTGATTTATGTAAAAACAAAGAGCACCTGGCTGCTTTCTGCCGGACAAAACACGTATATAGATCCAAAGGCTACTAAACTTCCAAGTAAATGACCTTAAGCTGGTGTCAGCGGTTTTTTTCAAAGGAAAACAAAAAGCATTATCAGGTCCGTCCTTGCGGCCTGGATCCAAGTCGCTGGGAAACTTACAGGATATACTATAACCTCGATCAGAAGGGAAATTAGTGTACGCCGTCCGAAACGAATCGTTATTTATCAATAAAATAAACGAATACCATTTCTTAATCGAAAATCGTCCATCAGCGTACGGTCATTGTTCTATTTTCGAACGGTTTGCCTGATTATTCATTTATTTAAATATTTGATAATCAATAGATTGAAATAAAGGCACATTATTGGTAAGGTCGAAGGTATCCTCAAAAACCAATATTATGCTTAAAAATTATTTAATGGTTATCTTTCGCAACCTGACCAAAAATAAGGCATTCTCGTTTATCAATATTGTTGGGTTGGCCGTTGGTATGGCTGCATGCCTGCTCATCATACAATATGTAAGCTTTGAAATGAGCTATGATAACTTTAATATTAAAGGCGATAGACTTTATCGCGTTAATCAAGATCGATATACCGGAGGTAAGTTAAGTACAGTTTGGGCGGCGGGCGCATCCGCCGCGGGGCCGGCTTTTAAGGCAGCGTTACCTGATGAAATAGAAAGTTATGTAAAAATGATAAGTACCGGGCAGACCCTGGTAACTTACAACAACAAATCTTTCGTAATCAGGAATAATTTTGTCGTTGGTCCTGATTTTTTTAAGATGTTTAGCTATCAATTGTTGCAAGGCGATGTAAATACTGCACTCACTGAGCCAAGGTCAGTGGTTTTGACCGTGAGCATGGCGAAGAATCTGTTTGGTGCTGCCAATGTAATGGGCAAAACTGTAACGATAGTTAACAGACCCATGAAGGTGACCGGCATTATGCAGGACATGCCCGCTAACTCCCACCTGAAGCTCGAACTGATGGAATCCTATATTACTATGCGGGAGATTTGGGGAGTGTCGCCAACATTTGATCCCGAAAAGCAATGGTTCTCTGACGGATTTATCACCTACGTACTGTTAAAGCCGGGCGTTAATCCAAGGGCGCTCGAAGCTAAGTTTGTCCCGATTGCCAAGCAAGGTTTGGCTGATGTTAAAAACGAAGCCGCAACCTATACTTTGCAACCAGTTAAGGATATCCATCTTTATTCAAACCGTAAATTAGAGGCAAGCCCTAACGGCGACGGCAAATCCGTTTATTTGTTATTAGGGATAGCGATTTTTGTCATCGTCATTGCCTGGATAAATTATATCAATCTGGCTACCGCCCGTGGCATGGCGCGAGCTAAGGAGGTGGGGGTGCGCAAAACGCTCGGATCCGCTAAGGTGCAACTGATCATGCAATTTATGCTGGAAGCAGCGGTACTTAACGGGCTGGCTGTTTTACTGGCTGTTGCAATCATCGCGGCGGCGATCCCTATGTTTGCACGTATAACGGGCCTTGCTATCAGCTTCACGCTATTTTACAATCCGCTGTTTTGGGTAGGCGTGCTGCTGATGTTTTTTTCAGGCTCATTTTTCTCGGGCTTTTACCCAGCCGTCGTGCTATCCGGCTACAAACCGGCAGCTGTATTAAAGGGTAATATTACCATTACCACTGGCAGCGTTATTTTACGAAAGGGTATGGTTGTATTTCAGTTTGCCGCCTCCATATTTTTGCTGACCGGCGTATTAGTCGTGTACCGCCAGGTTAGTTTTATGCAGAACCAAAAACTGGGTGTCAACATAGATCAAACCGTGGTGGTCCGCTCGCCGCTGATACAGGTGGATTCCGTAAGGCGCGATACCCGAATATTTAAGGAGGCAGCCTTGGCTATCCCAGCGGTAAAAGGCGTAACTGTTTCAAGCGATGTGCCCGGTAGCGAGGTGTATGCCAACTACGGTAAGTTGCGCATGGCAGGTCAAAGCGAAAACTCCAATGTGCAGTGCAGGGTGCTCTCCGTGGACTTTGATTTTTTAAAGAATTATGGTATAAAGATTATAGCCGGGCGTGATTATTCTCCGCAATATCCTGGCGATGAAGAAACATTAGTTGTTAATCGCTCGGCAACTGCCTTGTTCGGCTTTAGCAAACCCGAAGAAATAGTAGGTAAGCAAATGATGTTTGCCGGCAGATTGCATACGGTTGTAGGGGTAACCGAAGATTTTCATCAGCAATCATTAAAAGATAAATATGATGCGATTATTTTCGATTATAATTCATGGGTGCAAGGTTTTGTTTCTGTAAAAATAAATGCTAATTATGCTGCCCAAACAATAGCATCCTTAAAAACCATTTGGGCCAAATACTATCCGGGCGACCCTTTCGACTATTATTTCCTGGATCGCCACTTTAATGAACAATACCGGGCCGATCAACGCTTCGGCAATGTGTTCGGCATATTTACGTTGATAGCTATTTTTATAGCATGCATGGGGCTTTTTGGTTTAGTATCCTATACCGTTGTACAACGCACCCGTGAGATTGGCATCCGCAAGGTATTGGGAGCTTCCGTACAAGGCATACTGCAATTACTCTATAGAGATTTTGCGCTGTTAATTATAGTCGCGTTTTTAATTTCAACACCTGTGGCATGGTATGCAATTCAGCAATGGCTGAATGGATACGCGTTCCGTATGGAAGTAAATCCGCCGCTGTTCCTGCTGCCTTTCGTTATAGTATTGATCATCGCCTTCACTACCGTATCATGGTTGAGCATAAAGGCTGCGTTAATGAACCCTGTTGCAAGTTTAAAAACAGAATAGACTACATATCAAGATATGATATAAAAAAAGGATTTCACAACTTATGAGGATAAACTTGCTATAGGCCTGGCTTCCTTTTTGGTAATTATCTGGGAAAGAGCAAATCGGGCCCAGCTCACCCCATTTATACTATCGTCGTTCTACGGCCTATCGGCTTCGCTTGATTTCAAAATAGTTTAGGGGCATGGAATGTTTCTAAACCCCATGTCAGCACACGGATTAATTAAAAGCAATAAATTGTTTTATTAACAATTCAGAAGAGCACCAACAGACATAATTTGTTCGAGACAGAAAAAAGTCGAAAAAAGAATTTACGAGTAGTTCGGAACAATATTTGAGTTGAAATAACATTCTAATACATGAAACAATTTGTCTCGAACAATGCATTGATTTGTCTTTGACACTTATGTTTATTGTTCAAAACAATTGTGTTACCTTGTTTAAAACAAGTAGTTTTTTTCATTTTCCCTATTGGAAGGAAATTGCACCTATTAATTAAACAGCTAATTTTGAGTGCCTTTTTTCCGATCTACTTTGCGTTGAATTCTTTTAAGGTCAGTGGATTCTTTTATATGATCAATTTCTTCTTGATCCGATATTTGCAATTCCAGATGCTGATGTATATCATGTACCATCGCCAAAATACGGGTGATCTCATCTTCCGCCCGCACATTAACTTCAAACTCCACCTGGGAGCGAATAGTCTCAATTCGTCCTTGTCGGTTCTGATTGATCAAAACGGATACAGATAAAACAATGGCAAAAATTGAAACGCTCATTTCCAAAATTGGAAAAGGAAACGGGTCAAAGGCTTTTAACCAGGACAATAGGTGTACGTTTTATATGATCCAAAAGCAAAAAAAAGCCGCACACCCTATTAGAAAGCTCATGCTCCCCAGCATTTCTATTAGAAAAACGGTTACCCGGTCCATTTTTGTTTTTGTAAAATCGAGAGAAGATCGCAATGCTGTATTTTCCTGATTAAGATTGTCTTTCATTTTAATTAAAGATTTGAGCTTTAAATATAATTTAAATGTTTACTATTGTTCATTCCATCCTAAATGAAATTTTACCTGACGTTCTATTTGGTTATATATGTGCCGACTTTTTTGTTTGCGCAAAAGCCGGCTGTGATTCCGGCCGTGTCGCGGGCGATAATTGGTCACGATAAGGCGAAATCTACTGCCAAAGACACGGTTATGGAATCAGATACCTCCAAAGAAAATAAGGAACCGAGGTATTATTATGCGTCCATTAACAGCAATATATATGTCAATACCAAAGGTGCGGTTGGAGACCGTTTTTCCCCCGTTGCTGAATTCGGAAGGGCATACGGCATATTCGAGATCGGGGTCGCCGGCGGCAGATTGAAGACTACAGGCCGCGACACCGTATCATTTCTTGAGATGCGTCCAACTATCAACGTATTTTCAAAAGGGAGGTTCGCAGAATCACTATGCCTGGGAGCAGGATATGTGTTTGGAGCCAAACAGGCCCTAATGACCGAGATTTGCAATAGTATTAATTTAAACGTTTCCGAAAACGTGCAGGTTTCCATCTCCCAGGGTTATTGCTTTTATGATGGGCGAAATAGTAGTCGAACGGGCCAGTACATGGGACTTGGTTTAGCATACAACTTCCTTAAAGGCCACAGTGTAAATAAACAGCGGAAAAAGCAAGCAATCGTAAGCGATCAGTAGCCTATACCCAGCTTACAATGGCGCTCTTATCTTATAATTTCGTGAATGGCACTCGTATGATGAGGTACCCAGTTTTGTTTTAAATAATAATGATGGTGTCAGGTAGTCAAAATATTATGCGTAAATCTTTTTCGAAAAAGTGTTTTAACAAAGAAGGTTGTAAATAGTTGAATTTATTTAAAAAATAAATCAAAAAACAATTAGCGATTTGCGTGTTTATTAGGTAATCTAATATACTAAACATGAACTCATTACTCTATATCATCGCCGTAATTCTTATCATTGGATGGGCTATCGGTACTTTCGCCTATGCAGCAGGTAGTCTAATACATATCCTCCTGGTTATTGCAATCATTTCCATTATCCTGGGAATAATCCGAGGCCGTAGGCCAGTGATTTGATCTTTTCTAAATTAAGCATCAGGTAAATTGACAATACTGAACTGATCAGAAAACTACCTGATGTATAGTAGAATGATTTAAAGGTTAAACAAACTAAAAACCAGATGGGGTTGCCAGTAGGCAGCCTTATTTTTTACATATTGAAATGGAAAACTTTACAATGCTCCAGTTTTTTGAATGGTATTACCCGGCTGATGGCAGCCTGTGGAATCATTTTAAATCTGAATCGCAACGCCTAAAGAAAATCGGCATAGATACTGTCTGGCTTCCGCCCGCTCATAAAGGCATGGCAGGTAAACTGGCCAATGGATACGATGTCTATGATATATATGATCTTGGCGAATTTGATCAAAAAGGCTCGGTCGCAACGAAATATGGCACTAAGCAGCAATTGATAGAGGCGGTTGGAGCAGCTAAGTCGGCGGGTTTAAAAGTCTACGCCGATGTTGTCCTGGATCACATGGGGGGTGCGGACGAAAAGGAAACAATCACGGTCAGAAAAGTGAACCCGGAGAACCGGAATGAATTTATAAGTGAACCATACGAAATAGAAGCCTATACGAAATTTACATTTCCTGGCCGTAATGGTAAGTACTCTCAGTTTGTCTGGGATTACCAATGTTTTGCAGGCGTTGATTATGACGACCGTACTAAAGAAACTGCTATTTACAGCATTCAGAACGAGTCAGGCGACGGATGGCAACATGTAATGTCCACGGAAAATGGCAATTATGATTTCCTTATGCTGGATGATATCGATTTCCGCAATCCTAATGTTCGTGAAGAACTAAAAAACTGGGGAAAGTGGTTCTATCAAACTGTAGGTGTCCATGGCTTTCGATTGGATGCGATCAAACACATGGATGCAACCTTTTTTAATGAGTGGCTCGATTATTTGCGAGCTGAATTAAGCCATGAGTTTTTTACGGTGGGTGAATACTGGGAGCCGTATAATTTGCAGCCCATGCTCGATTATATCGAGGCTACCGGTGGACGCATGTCGCTATTCGATGCGCCTTTGCAGGGAAACTTTCATAAGGCTTCCAATGAAGGGAATGCATATGATCTATGCGTTATCTTTGACGGGACGCTGGTGAAGGCTAAGCCGGATCTGGCAGTGACGCTTGTGGAGAACCATGATACCCAGCCACTGCAATCGTTGGAGCAACCGGTACAGGCCTGGTTTCGTCCTTTAGCATATGCTTTGATTCTGTTAAGAGAAGCTGGTTATCCCTGCATCTTTTATACGGATTTATATGGTGCAAATTACAAAGACAAAGGTGGAGACGGGAATGATTATAAAGTGACGCTGAATAAGGTTGATGATATGGAGGCTATGCTGTACATTAGAAAAAATTTGGCTTATGGTGAACAGCGAGACTATTTTGATCATCCTAATTGCATTGGCTGGACACGTTCTGGTCATGACGAATATACGGGCTCAGGCTGTGCGGTTGTCATTTCAAACGGAGATCCTGGTACTAAACACATGGAGGTCGGAAAGCAATTTAGTGGGACCGCGTTCGTCGATAGGCTTGGAAAAATAATCGATGAGGTTATTATTGATGAAAACGGATGGGCAACTTTTAAAGTAAATGCCGGATCCGTATCGGTTTGGATTTTAAAACAATAACCGCCTTATGGATTTGAAAACTTAAAATGGGTTTAATTTACTCGACACTATAAGGAACATAAATCCCGGATTGTAATTCGTCGGTATAGTAATATAGCCTTAGTTTTTTTAACCCGGCCCTCAGTCTGCTTTTAACAGTACCTAATGGTAAATGCAAAGTGGAAGCCGTTTGCAAAAGGGTATATCCCTGAAAATATACAAGGGATAAAATAATCTTATGTTCACGTTTTAATTGTTGAATTGCTTTTTGAACTCCGATACCATCTGGATATAATTCATAGTTGTAACTATGATCAATAAGATCTAAACACTCCTCCAAATTTTCACATTTCATCGAATTGCGATAATCAATATACCTTAACTCATCTAAAGAAGTTCTTTTTGCAATAATAATTAACCAAGTGTATAAACTTGCTTTGCAGGGTTCATAAGCTTGAATTGAACACCATGCTTTGGTAAAAGTTTTTTGTAAGACGTCTTCCGCCGTTTGCTTGTTTTTTGTAATAAATATTATTCTTTTATAAACATTTTTGGAATACCTCTTATATAAAATACCAAAAGTTATCGGGCATTTCAACTTCAGCCGGGCAATAAAATCATGTTCTATAGCCTTTACGGGTAAAGTAGGTAACATGATTGTCCTTTGCAACTAGCGCTCGTTAAATATTAACATATATTCTTTTTACGATAAATAATATTAAATGTTTCCGATATAGTGAGTGCATGACAACACTTACTTCGCATAATTTCGTCTAACCTCTAAATGTTCGAGTATGGCTAAAAATGCGGGAAGGTGCGACAACAGGATGTAGAAAAATACTCTACAAGGTGAGGTTAAAAAAATCCTTGATTAATAATAAAAAAAATAATTCATGAATTGAAGCCCTATGAAAACAAAAAAAGCTCAGAACCTCTACCGAACTTTTCCTACATGAGCGTGTTTCTAACTTTACCTTTGTAATTATTTGAGCTACCAAACAGCTTTTGTGCCAACTTTGCAAGCAAGTTCAAGATATCTCAGCCAACCACTTTCTTAGGGCTCCATAGTAAAGATGATTGATAAATGAGCGAAATATTAATGCTTTGAATGCTGCTCAGTTATGTATTAAAAACGGGTTTACTAAATTCTTACGCGTGAGATATGAGTGGTGTAGAGGGGGGGCTAATAAAGGTAGAATGCTTTAAGTTTAAGCAAGGGAGCCTAAAATTTTTTATTATTTTTTGGATTTCGTGCTGATGATTTACGTTGTTGATTTTCCTCTGCTGCATCAATAGAATGAGTCCGGGTAATATCATCTTCTTTTTCTGCCAGGGCGGAAATCCGGGAATAAAAACGATGAAGTTCATCCAGTTCCTTTTCCGTCAGGTTCTCGATATCAACAATCCTGTTGCTGGTGCCTTCATGCGAGGCGAGCAATTCGTTTAATTTCAGATGAACAGCTTTAGAATCTTTGTTTTGAGATTTTTGAATCAGGAATACCATTAAAAAAGTGACGATTGTAGTACCTGTATTTATGACTAGCTGCCATGTTTCAGAATAATGGAACAGTGGTCCGGTAACGGCCCATACAATAACAGTAATCGCAGCAATGATAAATGCTGCCGAGCTCCCTGTCGCCGTTGTTGCCCAGTTGGAAAATCTTTCAAACAGGTTAATTTTCTTTGTCATAGCTTTGGTTTAGGCTGCTGAATAATAGTTAACCTTTTGTATCAGGTCTTCAATATCGAAAGGCTTTAAAAGGTAATCATCAGCATGACAGCCTTTACCCTCATCAATTCCGGCATGTGTCGCTGACACAATGATTATCGGAATGGCCATCGTCTCCGGGGCATTTTTTAATTCACGACATATATCCCTTCCATCCATATCACCGAGCATGACGTCAAGTAAAATAACATCCGGTCTGGAATCTTCTATTGCATGATCTACATTTTGCCCATCTGCCAATTCTTTAACCTGATATCCTTCATCTGTAAGAATGTAATTGACAACATCGCGAATATCCGCCTCGTCATCAACTATCAGTATCTTTTTGAATTTTTCCATTTTCTTTTTAATTAGTGCTACTTTCATCACACTAATTAAAAAACGTCGGAATGGCGCTTGATTTTCGTAGACAGATGTTTATAGTACATTTAATATTTAAGCGGCTTTTTTCACAGCTTTATGATTTAAGATCGGTTGTCAATAAAGCCGACAACTGTAAATCAAATGCTTTTAAAAAGACGGTGGTGTTTACAGCTGTTTTCATGGCTTTATAATTTGTTACTTACAAAGGATAAATACCGTGCCATATCAGTCTTAATCAGCATTGGCTACTAGAAGTCAAAAACATGTATACTATTAGCTACGGATATAATAGATTAAGTACAAACAGTAGCGGTTAATTAAAAAGTTTTTCAGTTACGAAGCTAAATGCTGACAGGAAGTGTAAACCAAAAACTTGAGCCTTGTCCTTGCGCTGAATTTACACCAATCTCTCCACCATGCTGCTTGATAATTTCAGCCGCAATATAAAGTCCGAGACCCAAACCGGTTTGTATACCGGAAGGGTCTGACCGGTAGTATCGACGGAAGATATGCGGCAATTTATCAGGAGCAATTCCAGGTCCCAAATCATTTACGGTGACCTTCACAAACCCTGGTAGTTTATCGGTGCGAAGTGTAATCGTTGAACCAGTTGCATATTTTACGGCGTTCTGGATTAAATTTATAAGCACCCGTTCAATCTTTTCCGGATCAGCCGTTATTTTGATGTTCAAGTCACCTTCAATTATTAATTCTTTTTTTGCTGACAGGCGGATATGATCGCGACTGCTGTCAACGATTATCTTCAGATTAGTTGAAGACCGTTTTAAATCCAACGTATGTTCTTGCAGACGAATGGAATCAAACATGTCGTTAGCCAGCCCTGAAAGTTTTTGAACACTTTTGTTGACTTGCGCAATTAGGGCATCATCATCAGCATGCTTTAAGCCTAACAATTGTGCCGCCGCCTTAAGCGCAGTTAGCGGAGTTCGCATCTCGTGGCTGGCTATCTCAATGAATTTATCTCGCTGGGAAATCAAATTGATATTATCATTGCGCAGCTCTGTTTGTTCCATTACTACTTTGGCCAAATGTTGTAACAGCTCCTGTTCTTTACCGGTCAAACCTCTCGGCATCTGATCAATTAAGCATAATGTTCCAATAATATAACCGTCCGGCGTGATTACAGGTGCTGCTGCATAAAAACGGATCATGATCTCTCCGGTCACGTATGGATGACTTGCCAAGATATGGTGTTCCCTTGCGTCTTCGATCAACATAATTTCAGGTTGTAAAAGAGCCAGTGTGCAGAAGCCTTCGGCCCGGCCCAAGCGTTCTACACCACCCAAGCCCACATCTGCTTTGATATGCTCCGTTTCTGCATCCAAAAATGAGATGTGGCTGATCGGAACAGCAAACAATTCACAAGCCAGCCGGCAAATGCTGTCAAATGCTGTTTCACGTTCGGAGCCGGCGATCTGGTATCGCTCCAGCGCTGCGACTCTTTCCGCATCATTATCTGGCTTAATATGAATATTCCCTGATTTATCCATTTGTAATGGCTAATCTACAAAATCTTTATATTTACCATTAAATTAGTTGTTATATGGGCCTAGGCAACGCTGAAAGCAGCGAGCAATTTTTATCCGGCGGCGGGGAAATGGGAAAATTGATTCGTTCGATGGATTGGTCACAAACGGCTCTAGGGCCTATAGAAAACTGGCCGCAAAGTTTACGCACCTCGGTCAGTTTATGTTTATCCTCTACGTTCCCAATCTTGATCGCCTGGGGGCCCGAGACGATCCAAATTTATAATGACAGCTACCGTCCGATTTGCGGTGAGATGCACCACCGGTCTATGGGTATGAATTTTCGAATTTTAGGACAGATCGGTGCAGAAAGAAACCCGTATTTTGATCGTGGATGATAATGCCGACATGCGGGCTTATTTGAAACGTCTGCTGGAACCATATTTCACCGTCAGGTCAGCATCGAACGGTGCTGAAGCTTGGGTCCAAATCAGGCATTCTATACCATCGTTAGTACTTAGTGACATGATGATGCCGGTAATGGACGGCAAAAACTTATTGGAACATATTCGAAATGACGAGCAGCTTTATCGTTTGCCAGTAATTTTCCTCTCCGCCCGCGCAGGCGAGGGAGCGCGAATTGACGGCCTGGAAGCCGGAGCTGATGATTACCTGGTTAAACCATTTTCAGCCGCAAAATTATTAACAAAAGTCCGTGCTCAAATCAATATTAACAAAGCACGTGGTCATGCGGAAGATCAGCTGCGGGCCTTGCTGGCAGAGGCACCTGTGGCGATGGCAATTTATCGCGGACCAAACCATGTTATCGAATTGGCTAATCAGCGAATGCTAGCCTATTGGGGACGCAGTAAAGAACAGACCTTCAAACGACCGCTTTTTGACGCGATTTCCGAGTTGGACACACAAGGCTTCCGGCAGATCATGGATACGGTTTATGAAACCGGCGAACGCTTTGTTGTAAGCGAAACACCTGAAGTTTTAAATCGATTCGGTAGAGAAGAAACTGCTTACGTGAATCTGACGATCGAGGCTCTGAAGGATGAAAAAAAACTGGTTAATGGTATTATCGCTGTCGCGGCTGATGTCACAGATCAGGTAATTTCCCGTCTGGAACTGGAAAAAGTCAGCGCCACGCTCACGCTCGCCATGGATTCCACGGGCATGGGTATTTACCGGATCATTCTGGCCTCTGACCTTTTGGAGGTTTCTCCAAAGGCCAAGGTCATTCATGCAATCCCACCCGACGAAGTGTTGTCTTATGAAAAAACTTTATCAGTTATCGTTCCCGAACACCGCGACATTATGAATTCCCTATTGAAAGTTCATTAAAATAGCCGGTCTGAAGATGACCGGCTATTAGCGAAAGTTTGACGTGGGATCGTTTACTATATTTAATGAGGAAGAATTAGCTCGTATAGTTTTTTTTGCAACTTTTAGAGATCGATACTTAAAAATCATCTCATCAAACAATCCAACAACGTTATACTAATTTTACTGCTTGCCAAAAGCTTTTTTCAGCTGGCTTACGGCGTAAGCCTCCGCATCCTTTGCTTGCGGTACAATTGCCCCCATCCCGAAAAACTCGTGTGTAACGCCATCATAGTTTTTACTTTCGGTTTGAACGCCGGCAGCTTTTAATTTATCAGCGAGTTGCTGCCCTTCACTTTGCAGCGGGTCAATTTCATCTGTAATTACTGTTGTTGGCGGCAGGCCCTTCAAATTAGCCGCAACCAGGTTAATCCTTGGGTCTTTCCCCTCGCCCATATTATTCAGGTAATTTTTAACAAACCAGCCCATCATGGCTTTATTCAATGGCTTGGCATTGGCATTCTTAGTATATGATGGCGTATTCATATCCGAACCTGCTACAGGGTAAACGGCAATAATTGCTGCAGGCATCATAACACCTTTATCTCGTGCCATGATAGCCATATTTAAGGCAAGATTACCACCGGCGCTCTCACCGGCAACGGCAACTTTCTTAGGGTCGCCTTTGATACTTGCAGCATTTTTTAACACCCATTGGTAAGCTGCGAAGGCATCGTTATGAGCTGTTGGAAATTTGTGCTCCGGTGCTAAACGATAAGCGACAGATACTACTACAGCCCCTGTCTGATCGGCCAGCACATTTGGCCCAGCGTCATAAACATCCAGATTAGCAATTACAAAACCGCCGCCGTGATAATAAACGATTACCGGGAAAGGACCGTTTCCGCTTTTGGGTGTATAGATACGAATATGAACTTTACCACCAGTGGCATCAATATCCTTTCCGGAAGTATCCACATTGAATACCGGTTTAGAAATATTATTTTCTTTCATTAAATCCATCACGGCATCAGTTGGCGTATGGTTCTTTCTTGCTTCTACAGGTGTCAGTGTTTCGATAGGTTTATCACCGTAACTAGCCAGCTTTTCGATCACAGCCTGCATTTCTGGTTTAATATCCGGTGCCCAGGCGGGGGCTGAACCTTTAGGCTTTATTTTGGCCGAGGCGCTATCGGCGGTTTTGACGGAATCCGTCTTTGTGGCGGTACTATCCGATGATGTGCTACTCGTCTTGCTTTTGCAAGCGCCAAGCAGCAATAACCCGCCGGCTGCGAATGTTAAAAGATGTGTGTTTTTCATAGTTTGTGTAAATATGTTGTAATTAGTGAATGTTCGGAATAAAACAAGAAGTTCTCTGTTAGTGGAGGCAATTCTTCAACTGTCTGATCTTTTAGGATCGGATGTTGATCACAAATTGGCATCCCCTCATTATTCAGCATTTTATACGTATTCGCCTTGGAAAGAACCTGAAGCGACATAAGCCTTTGTTTTAAGCGTTTCCATAGATTGATGCATATATATCAAACCATCAGATAGCAATTGTTGTTTTTCCTATAAATAGAATAAATTTACTTTAAGTAAAACCTCAGGGAGTGCAATTGGAAAATGTCTTGTTGATTGCCTTACTTTTCGGATTACGATGAACAACAGCAGGTAAGTTCATCTTTATCCAGGCAACTGAATTTTTATAGGTTAGGTTAATTAGTTCAACATCGTTTCTAAAGTTGCGTTTATATTATCAATGTTAACAACAGAACTAAGATTTTCGTTGAATCTAGAGGTTAAGTAATTCGATTTGCCTTTACCCAATATATTTATTGAGAGTGCTGATTACGTCACTATCAAAATACTTGGTACAAGGAAAATTTAGGTAGTTGTCTTGCGGCTCGGCCAATCCGAATTAATCTCCCCTGCCAGAAAACTGATGTTAAGCATGTTGGTTGCTATTGCTGAGATGGAATGTGACCTTTTGATTGAGCACACTCAATCGGGGCTAACAAGAGCAAAAGGTGAAGGGTAAAACTTGGCCGCCCAACAAATACTGCAACAAATCAACGCGCAGAGATCTTGAGCAGATTCACACAGGGAACTTCTATAAGTGAGCTGGCCAGAAATAACTTTCACGGCGAGTATACTGCGATAACAAAGTCATTGTGAGAACAAGGCTACTTGAAGTATCATCTTCATCAGAGCACCAAATAATATTAAAGGAATAATTTGTTTTATCAACATCTGTATCTGTTGCTAATAAGACACAATTTGTTCTAGACAGAAAGAAAACCGAAAAAGGCTTTAAAGAATAACTCTAAACAATATTTTGGTTGAAATGTCAGGCTAAATAAAGACACAATTCGTTTACAACAAAGCATAGCACTTCGTTATATAAGTTCTCTGTTATGCGCTTTTCGAAACGTTTTTAAATGATCAATAAAACAAATGTTTACGGTCTTTTATAAGCAATAAGCATATACAATTACGAAGGGGCCGCCTGAAGGCAGGCGGCCCCTATGATAACCGTTCTCACTCTTTACTCTGCCTGTTATTCTTCTGCCGGTTCATTGCTCGCTGCAATGTTTGCCTGGCTTTCGGCAATTTCTGTTAAGAGCGCGTCCGCTGTTTTTTCTTCATCCAGTGTTAACACCAGTAACTCGGCAATTTCGTAGTAACCCAGTGTTTTGGCTAAGGCTATCATTCCTCCGTAGGAGGCGATCTCGTAATGCTCTGCTTTCTGACCTGCAAAAATTAGGCCTACATCGCGCTGAGCAGTACCTTCCTCCGTAGCGCTGATAATCTCATCACCCTCATCGACAATTCCTGCCATAGCTTCACACTTCCGGCTGTCGGGTTCGATCCCTAAAATATCAAAAATTTGTTCCAAACGTTCTACATGTACTTCCGTTTCCGTCAGATGCTGCTCAAAAGCGTTTCTCAGTTCGGAAGATGTTGCAGCCTCGGCCATTTCCGGCAGAGTATCCACTAGTTTATTTTCTGCCCAAAGCAAGTCTTTAAGCTCGTTCACGAAAAATTCCGAAAGCTTTGAATTTCCTGATGCAGAAGCCTGGTCTACGTCCCATTCTTGGTCAGGAATAACGGTTTCGGATTCCGGCGCATAAGATCCCTGTGGCGAATTAAAACCTGCTGTGTCTTCATGAAAAGCTTCTGTAGCTACATCAGTATCATTTGGATTGTTATCGTAATGATCACCGTTTGTTGCTTGATCACGAAGAGATTTGATCAGATCATGACCTTCGACTATCCCGCGCTGTTGATTGATGAGTACCTGCTCTACTTCAGGATCGTTGCGGATGCTTTCATCCGATAACTTGCTGAATACGGCCGTTAGCCCGTTTTCGTCCTCTTTTAAATCCTTTCCAGCTTTTTCGAAACCGGCGGAGCGGTCATTGTTAATCTTAATGAGATCATTGATCACATCAAGTGATTTTTCTGTGTTTTCCATAGGTAGTTGGTAGATTATTGTTTATTGATGAATTTTTGTTGATATGGCTTGAAGCAGCTTTTGATAAGGCGCCTCAAATTTTTGTATTCCTTCCTTTTCCAGCTGCTCAGCAACCTCCTCCATATTGATTCCGGAGCGAGCAAGGCTCTCCAGCAGGTATAACGCTTGTTCTGTACCCTTATCCAGCGTCGCTCCGGCAGTGCCATGATCGCGAAAAGCATCGATGGTCGCTAAGGGAGCTGTGTTCACCGTATCTGGCCCAATCAGCTCTTCCAGGTATCGTGTATCCCGGTAAGCAGGATTTTTGTTACCGGTACTGGCCCAGAGCAATCGTTGCGGTTTAGCACCGGCAAGGGCGAGTTTGTCCCATCGTTCACCACTGAACACCCGTATATAAAGCGCATAAGCCGCCTTAGCAGCAGCAATAGCGGCTTCACCTTTCATCTCTCCCAGATCTTTGTCGTCAAGAAGTGGATCGACGAGCAAGTCTATACGACTGAGGAAAAAACTGGCTACCGAAGCAATCCGGCTAATATCGAGCCCTGCTGACAAACGATCTTCTAATCCGTCTATATAAGCATTAGCCACAGCCTCATAACGTTCAAGTCCAAATAGCAGCGTGACATTAACATTGATGCCTTCACTGATAGCGGTTCGGATAGCCGGCAGGCCGGATAAAGTTCCGGGGATCTTAATCATTACATTCTCGCGGTCAACTTTTTTCCAAAGTTCCCTGGCCTGTTCTATAGTTCTGCTTTCGTCAAGGGCGAGCAGCGGCGAAACCTCCAGGCTGACATATCCGTCTGCTCCGCTAACTTCTTCATTATAAACAGGTGCGAAGAGGTCAGCAGCCTGCTGAATGTCACTGATCGCCAGGCGGAAAAAGATATGCTCCGGATCACTATCCGCTTTAGCATACTCCAAAATATCCGCGTCATAGTCGGCACTCGAGTTGATCGCCTGCTCGAAAATAGCTGGGTTGGATGTTACCCCCCGTATGCCATCCTCGTCGATGAGCTGTTGAAGTTTTCCTGAACGCATGATTTGCCGGTCGATAAAGTCCAGCCAGATGCTTTGTTTAAAATTGGTGTGAATCTGCTTAACCTTGTTTAATTCTTGCATAGTCATTATTATTTTGGAGGTTTGGCAGAAAGGTGTCCTGACGGATCAGCATTCCCTTTACTCACCGAATCCGCTTTATTTGCTTTCGCCGAGTCCTGACGATCCTTGTTGATCGTAGAAGTGTCCCGTATCGCCGGCCCGCCTGCTTTGTTAACACTGGTCGTATCCTGGCTGTTACCCAGTTTCTTTTGACCATCGCCGGAATTGCAGGCCGTAAAAAGCATCGCAAAGACCGTCAGTGCTAAAATATGTTGAGTGATCTTTTTCATTACGATTCGGTTGGCGCGCTTGCGCTCTCGTAGGTACTCCATTGGGCAGTACCTTTGGGTTCGGCATTTTTTACCTCAGCACTTTTTGCAGTGCTCATTTCCTTGTCCAGTTTATCTTTATCCTTCAAAGCTTTGCTGTAGTCTTGTGGCAGGTTGGTTTGCCCTTCGGTTTCCAGAACTTGCTGTAACGGCTGTTCGACATATTCCCATTCCTTACCCATGCCTGGCATCTCTCCTTCATTCCAGGGACCCCGTACAGCACCCTCAGAAAGATTATAAACTTGCTGAGTGTAACGTGGATCAGCGGCAAGGACGCCCGGCGGGAAATTATTCGGAATACTATCTAACGCTGCCTCGAACATTTTATAATGTGCCACTTCACGCGTCATCAAAAATGACAGGGTTTCATGGATATAAGGATCATCCGTAAATTTCATTAAATGTTCGTAAACCAACTTCGCTCTTGATTCGGATGCCAGGTTGCTGCGCAAATCGACGGTCAGGTCACCGTTGGAATGAATATATGATGCACACCACGGTATACCCTGGCTATTGCGTGGGGTAACCCCGCCGCCGGTGATCATCACAAATTGGGGATTGGCCGTCAGTGCCTCATGTATAATATTTTCTTTGGCAGCCTTTCCGTTCATGACCTGCATGATCTCGGAACTGTCGGCCGCATTTTTTAGCTCGCCATTGACTCCCTTGAGCAGCATCTGAATGGTCGCTCCAACAATTTCCAGGTGGCTAAACTCTTCTGTAGCGATATCCATCAGCATATCGTACTTATCGGGGTGCGGCACTTTAGCACCAAAAGCTTGGGTAAAGTATTGCATAGCTGCTGCCAGCTCGCCGTTTTCTCCGCCAAATTGCTCCAGTAAAAGATTAGCAAAGCGCGGATCGGGGCGGGAAACCCGTGCATTAAATTGTAGTGATTTAACGTGGTGAAACATAATAATGATTTTATTAGATGGTAAAAAAAAAGTGTGTAATTGACTTGATAAGAGCGGATAATGTCTTAATACAACTCCGGTAATCATTTTATGTTTCAACTTAAAATTAAATAATTTTCTTATTTTTAAAATTTCAGTTATAGAGAATTTTCGTCACAAACCCACTTAACTGCCGTACCATAGTAAATGGTCAACAGATCGCCATCAAAAGGCCAGGATTGAGCAGGCTGATTACCTCCAAACCAGCAGCGCTTGGTTTTTTACATCTTTGGAGAGCGACAGCGGATTTTCAGGAAACCGAAGGGCGAGATCTCTAATGTAAAATCAACCGGACGATAACGGATAAGTTTCTCATTTTAAATAATAATTATAGAATAAAAACAAATAAGTACAGCAGCAAGTTATCGTTACACGTTATCCTCGGCATCTACTGACGGAAGCTTGGTAGAACGACACCACTCCAAAACGCTATTTTAATATATGGATGCATTATCACCCTGGGCTGCCGCAGTCAAAAATCTTTTTCATGGGCAGGATCTCCCCATTCTCTTCCGGCATGACCTCAAGGGGTATATCATCCAGGTTCATCATCTGGCGAACTCGCTTTGGATATCCGTTACCTGTCCGAATGAAACCCAGGTAATACTTCGCCCCGCGTATGCGCCTAATGATCAGATGCAACTGGAAAAAATCATCAAAAACCAGAACGGGATCACTATACTTTTGTCAGCGACTATCGGTAGTTACCGGGTAAAGCTGGAGCTTCCGGATACTGAAAAACCGCTGATCCACTATACAACTACACTTAATGCCAACGCCCCGTTGCTTGTTCCGTTTTGGCCAAGAGACATGGTGATCACCGGACCGAATGATAGTAGCCGAGATTCAAAAGGTACCATTCATGTAAGCCAAGTCGGTACACGCAGCGGTTTACAATATCTGACCTTTGATGAGCCCGCAGACGGTGCTTTATTGTACTTCCAGAATCTTACCGCGCTGAACGATTTTGCAGAAGCAACGGAAACATCTTTGGGAAACGTCGTAGGCGGCACCTGGCCGGAACTGGGCCTGGCGCTGCCGCCAACATTGAAAGGCAAACCTTTGCCCCCACACCGGGATATTATTCTTTCGGATGCTTTCCTTGCATTTAGTTCTGAGTATCCAAAAGATGAATTCATGCAGGCCAAACAGTTTCTCAACCTGTTGGGCGATATATACGTGCCACTTCCGAAGCCTGATACAGCATATTATGGTTGGCTGGACATGGTAGACCAGGGTCTGCATGATCTAGAGTTTAGCCACGGATGCTGGTCTCACGGCGCGGAGCAGGATTATTTGAACGCCTATGTTGCCGACTATCAAACCCCTCCGGAACTCATGGTTCAGCTGGCAGTGTTATTGCCGTTAACTGATTATTATGATTGGTGTAAGGCGGATTTGCCCGCTATGGAAAAAATAAAGAATGGCCTGGACGCTTTCTACAGCAAGGAGTTGAAAACGGTCGTCAGGTTTCTGCCAGCCTTGTCAAGTGAATTAAGCGGGGATGAGGAACAACTCAAACCTAACGTAATGGATTCCTGGTATCTCCATCATCCACTGCTAAATTTGGGCCGCTTAGCAATTCGGGGAGATAAACAATCAACGCAATTATTTCTCGATTCGCTCGGTTTCACCATTAAGGTTGCTCATCATTTTAATTATGAATGGCCGGTGATGTACAACATGCAAACCCTGGAAATAGTAAAAAAGGAAACGCAGCCGGGTAAGGGAGGTGAAAAGGACGTGGCGGGGCTCTACGCGCTTGTGATGTTGCATGCCTGGCAACTGACCAAAAAAAACAAATTCCTGTTGGAAGCAAAAAAGGCCGCCAAAACTTTGCAGGGAAAAGGCTTCGACCTGTTTTATCAGGCCAATAATACAGCATTCGGGGCTAACGCCATGCTATGGCTGTATAAAGAAACTAAAGAGCAGCTATACCTCGACCTGGCTTACCTGAGCCTGGCGAATATTTTTAAGAACTTTCAGTTATGGGAGTGTAATTATGGTTACGCCAAAAATTACCCTACATTTTTTGCTATGTTCCCACTGAATGATGCGCCTTATACCGCAGCGTATGAAGAGCAGGAGGTATTCGCAGCGATGCACAATTTTTTACTGTACGCACAGGATGAAGATATCCTTCCATCCGTATCCCTGCTGATACCGGAATTCCTTAAATATATATTAAATCGTGCACCGTATTACTACCCGCCTAATTTGCCAAGGGAAATGTTTTCAGAAGAGGTAAAAACCGGGCAGATCGATCATAAACTTTGGATAGCGATCGAAGATATTCACGATGGTTGGGAGCAATCAGGAATTGTTGGCCAGGAAGTTTATGGTGCCGGAGTAGCTTTTGGCATTATACCCCGCCATTTTTACAAAGTTCCTGATGAAGATTTCATGATCTATGTAGACTATCCTACGGCCGGATATCACTACCGCAAAAACCACGTTTCATTCCTTTTAAAAGGCAACGAACGACTGAGCTGCAGGATGATGATTATCAAAAAGCAAGGCATCGAACTTCCTGGTTTTAAAGTGACCGGGCATGAAAAAGCTCAAACAGCTCTGCACCGGAAGGACGGACATGTTGAATATGCGCTTCAAGGAAATCAACAAATAAAAATAAGTTGGAAATGGTAAAATTATCAAGGCCTTGTCATTGCTGTGGCTAAATGAATGGCAGCATCAAACAATTAACATTAAATTAAATTGTAAAAGAGCATATTCATTGGTGAACATTTCTTAATTAAAACAGAAAGAGTATGAATGAGCATTTGTTTTTGAAAGGGCAACGGGTCATTACCCCTGATGGGGAAGGTGAAGTTGTAGATTCTTCGGGAGATCAAATATCCGTCAAACTTGATGACGGTGAGACGAAATTATCCATCTGCTGATTTGCAGGACAACAGCAGCGCAGGCTGAGTACTTTAAATGATTTCTACAAACAGTGCCTTAAAAGCGCTGAAATAAAGTCGTGTTTTCTTTGCCCTTGGCGTTTAGCCTGATGCGTTAATTCAATTTTTTGCATGAGCCGTGCTGGCGCCTGAAAATATCCTTTTCACCTTCGGATTTTCCGCGATTTTTTATTTGGCATCGCAGGATCAACTTTAAAAAAAATATCAGTTCAAAAAAAAGGCGTTGGCCCGATACAACCAACGCCCCGATCTACCACCATAGCATGATAAATCACATTTGAGCACTATCACTGAACTCAGATCTTTTTAATATAGATCATTTTTTTAAGGTAACACAACCTCCGTAAATGCTTTTGAATCATATTGTTCACATATAATCATTTACTTACGTGGCCTGGATAAACCAGGCGCATGGATGAGTGAAATAAAACCTCTTTACACTCGCTGCTCAGAGGTTTTAGAATTATAAAAACTATACAGATAATTTTGCACTCCCGGCAACTTCGTAACCGTTGTAAAGTCGTTTTTTTTATCCGGTTTGCAATGATATAATCCGGTAAAATAGGTGAACACTTTTAATGTAAATGTAGTGAGCTGGAAAGTTACAGGTTGGGTACAATTACTTCAATTTGGGGGATAAAATACTTGATCTGAATTAACCATCCCAATTGATCGCCCATTATTTAACTATTTGCCGATGGCTTGTTTGATGGTGACCGCCGACCACCTGCAGATGGAGATTTTCGATACTATAGTTTTAAGTTTACGAAAGCAATATTGTACTCATGATCTTATCTTCGGCGGATCACCGTAAATTCTTGTACTATGGCCACTTAAAAAGATGCTTACCTCCATTATGCGCAAGCTGATGCATTCCCCTCTGTAAAGGTTAGCTACCATCCGCACGATTTTGATCTTTTCTGTAGACCACCCGTAAATTCCTCACCGGCTGTGCAGAAATACCATTGGACAGTGCTTTAACGATCATAGCATAACACCTTATCTTAAATTCAATGCAGCAGCATTCAAGTTCAAAGCGATCATTATTCAACTTGAAAGACGGCGAGCAAAGATGGACGTCGCAAACTTCTTGTTTTAGTTCATCCTGAAATTTTTGTAGATTTTCCATGACGGGTTATAATGTTTGATGTGAAAAGAGACCGCCTTTCCTTTCCTGTGATGCTGCGCTTTTTACGTTTGAAGTCGGAGCGAAAAAACAACCCCGGAAATCAACACCGGGGTTGCAGGGATTGACGAACAGGTTATCATAACACTCGCTGCGCTGGTAACCCTATAAACTGTAGTGTTAAAAGCCTTGGATAAAGATAAAGAGGCGATATCGCTCAGGCCGGGTGTTTTTACTCTTTTATTAGGTGACATTTACTTTGTTTTGAATTGCGTATAAAGTTTTTAAAAGGGTCATCATGCAAGCGAGCTTAGTGTTAGGTTATCAATCATAAGCGATTTGCTTTTGAAGAAATCGAGTATTTGTCCCCTACCTGAATGTGTTTTTCAGCACGAAAAGTAAAATCTTATATACGAACTTTAAGGCAAGAGGCTTACTGTCGCTGGCCTTCATTAGACAAAGAGAAATGCCATTTTTAGATTATGTTTTGCAAAAGCCATCATACGGATGGAAAGATGATGCGGGAGTGCTCATTAAGCCCACTACGATTAAGATTCTAAAGGAATTTTTCTCCCGGTTAAATGTGATCAAATCACGAAAAAATTGGCTTTCGGTATTCAGTTGGTTAAAAGTATTTTGCCTGAGTAGTTTTTTTATACTATTTCTTATTTTTTATTTAAGCTGGTGGACTGTCCTCGCAGCATTCATATACGGCATGATTATCATGGGAACTCATGGAACAATCTGGCATCACCGGTACTGCACGCATGGCGCCTATAAATTCCGCAATAATTTCTGGCGGTTTGTTACACAAAACCTGACCATTAATGTGATCCCAGAAGAAATTTACGCCATTTCCCATCATGTCCATCATTCTAAATCAGACCAGCCCGGCGACCCTTATAATGCCCAGGCCGGTTTCCTTTATTGTTTTTTGGCTGACGTCAATCACCAGCCAATCGCCAAGGATTTAACTCAAGCAGATTACGACAGAGTTAAATCATTGATGGCCCACACCGGGATAAAAGCCAATACTTATAGCCAATATCAGCACTGGGGTTCCTATGTCAATCCTTACCGGGCGCTCCTTTCCTGGCTACTCAACTGGAGTTTCTGGTATGGGGTGTTTTACTTAGTCGGCGGGCAAGCGCTTGCAGTGAGCTTATTTGGGGCCGCGGGATTCTGGGCGATCGGGGTAAGGACTTTCAATTACGACGGTCATGCCAAGGGCCAGGATAAACAAAAAGAAGGTACTGATTATAACAAAAATGATAAATCAATCAATCAACTTTGGCCGGGCCTGGTGGCCGGGGAATGGCACAACAATCATCACTTGTATCCCAAAAGCGCGCGAAGTGGATTTAAACCTTATCAGGTAGATCTTGCCTGGTATTACATCAAAATAATGTTTTGGCTGGGTGCGATCGCTGAATATAAAGATAACAAAAAGCAATTTTACGAGCAGCATTATCTGCCTCACAAAAATGCGGAAACTAATGGTGATGATCAGCAGTAAACGAATCAGATTATTCAAAAAATATATCCGAATCTGCGCGTAATGGAAAATTCAACACAAATACGGAGCATTTCTTTCCCGGTCATAAAAGGGGAACAATTTGATGTTTTTTTTAACTATCACCTCAACCGAATTTTCTGTGCAAAATCACATCTTCATGAACGCTTACCAAAATTGGCGCGGCAAGGAAATTTTCAGAACATGAGGCATGCGATTATGGAGACCTGGGTAGATATTGGCAACCAAATAGCCCGGATCGAACATATATTTATTTTGCTGAATTCGCGTCCATCTTTAAATGACTGCAATGACCTGATCAATTTTTTAGAGTCGGGGTTTTCTTCGATCTTTCTTTACAGGGAGAGGAAAAGTCAATCGGAATTTTCAATCCTATTTTACATGTCAATGATTGAAAGCGTAGAATTGACCGCTTTCAAGCTATTGGAAATAGCTGCTACAAAATTACCTGATGAATCTATCAGACAGTTAATAAAGAAGAGTTTTGACGAATCAAAATCCGACCGCAGGTTATTTCTGGAAATTGCGGCAAATATCTCTGTCACTATTAGCATCTAACAATACGTATGTCGGGCATCAACAAAGTCATATTAGTGGGTCATGTAGGAAATACCCCTAACCTTCGTTATTTGGAAGATCACGTTGCAGTTACCGGTTTCGAATTGGTTACAGCGGAAAGCATATCAGAAGATGGTAAAAAGTCACAACATTTAGAATGGCATCATGTCGTCATGTGGCGTACTTTGGCAAAACAAGGCGCGTTGAAGTTAAAAAAAGGCAAATTGGTTTGTGTGGAAGGAAGGCTTCAGACCCGGTCATTTGAAGATAAAAAAGGTATCAAAAAACAAATCACGGAAATCGTAGCGCAACATTTCCGGGTGTTAGGGAGCGATAGAGATGCACCAAAAGTACGGGATCAATATGGACTAAACAATCGGCCATAGGTTTCTGAAGACAAACTCGCAACCTTTAACTTCAAATCGGGCAAGATCTTGGCCGGATCAGGGCGATATTATCAGCCAACGATAAGGCTAATCCGATTGATTCACCTTCGTAGGATCTTCCTCTGAACCATTAATATTAAACGCGATTATAGCTACCTTTAACCCTGAAAGCAAAATCGTCATATCAAATGGCCAAATCAAAAGCAGCAGTCCGGCCCGAAACTGCCGGGAATAAGAAGCAACGCAATAATGATCAGAAACCTAAGGAACGCTCTTTCCCAATTATTGCTATTGGTGGCTCCGCAGGTTCTTTCAGCGCCTATGAAAAGTTTTTTTCTCAGATGCCACCTGAAAGCGGCATGGCCATCGTGATCATTATGCATCTGGACCCGCTTCACAAGAGTCAGCTGGTAGAGGTTATGCAGCGATACACGGCTATACCTGTGATCGAGGCAGCCGATGGGATGGAAGTCGAACAGGATCACGTTTATATTATTCCTGCCAATAAAGATATGGGTATTCATAACAATAAACTCCTGTTACTTACGGCATCAAAACCACATGGAATCCGACAGCCCATCGATTATTTTTTTCAAAGCCTGGCCAATGATCAGTGGAACCAGGCGATAGCTATTATATTATCAGGAATGGGCGCTGACGGAGAAACCGGTATCCGGATGGTAAAGGAGAATCTGGGTTTGACCGTTGCGCAGAACCCAGATACCGCTGAGTATGACAGCATGCCTTTAGCTGCAATCGGGACGAATCTGATCGATTATGTCCTTCCACCGGAAGGCATGCCCCTAAAGATCATGCAATACCTCAAGCATCCGGTTATTGCAGAAGAAGAAAATGAAGACAGCGGAAATTCTGCCAGGAACGTTAATGCGCTTCAAAAGATATTGATGCTGTTGCGATCACACACCGGCAATGATTTTGCACTATACAAAAAGAGTACCATCACCCGTAGGATTGACCGGCGGGTCGCTTATTACCAGTTCTCTGATTACGCACGGTATGCGGCCTACTTAAATGATAACCCGGAGGAAATTACCATATTATTCAACGAATTGCTGATCGGGGTAACCAAATTTTTCAGGGACGCTGCCGCTTTCGAGTCGCTAAAGCATAGTCTTCATGACTTATTCCGAAGTAAAAATATCGAGGAGCCTATCCGGATTTGGATTGCCGGTTGTTCAACGGGCGAAGAGGCCTACTCGGTTGCCATGCTTGTGATGGAGACGCTCAATGAGCAGAAACGAAAACCGGTTGGCAAAATCCAGATCTACGCAACCGATCTGGATACCTCGGCACTTGACCATGCCCGCGCAGCGCTCTATCATGAGAATATCGCGGCTGAGATCAGCCCTGAACGTTTGAAACAATTTTTCTTTCGGGAGGACGACCGTTACCGCGTGAAAAAAGAATTGCGGGACCTGATCGTATTCGCGCAGCAGAATCTGATCAAAGACCCTCCCTTTATTAAGCTTGACCTGGTATGCTGCCGGAATATGCTCATCTATTTTACGCCGGAACTGCAAAAAAAAATCATTCCGCTATTCTATTACGCCCTTAATCCTGACGGGATCATGTTTATGGGGCCGGCAGAGACAATTGGTGGCTTTACCGACATGTTTAGATCTGTTGATCCAAAATGGAAAATATTCCGCAGGCTCGAAGGCAAGGTCACGGTGGGTAATATCCTTGATTTTCCGTTCCATTCCGTTAAGCAACCTTCTGCACACCTAATACCAGATGAAGTAATTATGCCCAAACAAAAACGTCCGGTTACCGAACTTTTTAATAAAATACTGATCGAAAAGTTTCTCCCCCCATCGGTTTTAGTAAACGAGCGGGGCGACATACTTTATAATAACGGAAATACCGGTAAGTACCTGGAGCTGCCCCGCGGGGAAACCGTCATTAATAATATCCTAAAATTGGCCCGGGAAGAACTCCAATATACACTTTCCAGCAGCTTACAACAGGCCCTTCAGCGCGATGAGATCATCATCGCCGAGAATGTCTCGTTCAAAGATGATAAAATAACCAGGGTCGTAAACATCAAATCTACCGCAGTGCGGGAAACCGGCATGCCGCCTCTTATATTGGTCGTATTTGAAGATCAGGGGTCGATCAAAAAATATAAAAAAGGCGCGATACAACCGGACATTGCCGAAAGTGATGCCCTAAAGGAAATGAAAAAGGAGTTGGTCTTCACCAAACAGCGACTAATCACCACGGTGGAAGAGATGGAAAGTTCAATTGAAAAATTGAGGATGAGTAACGAGGAGCTCCAAAGTACCAATGAGGAGCTGCAGAGCACGAATGAAGAATCGCTGACTACCAAAGAAGAAATGCAGTCGCTGAATGAGGAATTGATGACAGTGAACAGCCAGTATCAGGCTAAAGCAGAAGAACTCACCCGGCTCAATAACGACATGAAAAACCTGCTGGATGCGACGGAGGTCTGCACACTTTTTTTGGATAACGAGCTGAACATTGTACGGTACACGCCGAAAGTAAGGCATTTATTCAACCTGATCCCAAGCGACATCGGAAGACCGATCAGTCATGTGGTTTCTAATTTTGTGCAGCCGGTTAGTGTCAAAGACATACAGGAGGTGATCGACAACCTAACGATCAAAACATCAGATATGCAGACAACGGCTAACGAATGGTACCGGATGCGGATCATGCCCTACCGGACATTAGACAATTATATCGCCGGAGTAGTGATTACCCTTACCCTCATTACAGACTATAAGCAAATGCAATCCAGCCTGGAGGTACTTAAAGATTATTCGGCCTCTGTACTCGACGGGATTCCCGAAGCCACGCTGCGAATGGACAAAGCAATGGTTATAATAGGAGCAAATACCCCTGCCCTCGCCCTGTTTGGCCTGCCGGAACAAGAGATACTTGGACTGAAGGCAGATGATTTTTTGAACAAAAAATGGAAGACAGGAGTAGCCGCAGCAATCTTAAAACAATCTTTACATGAACGCAGGGAAGTCTCAGCAACCGTTACGATTAAGGGAAAACCAGCCAAAACATTACGACTGCAAGCTATCCCGTTCTTTGAGCAAACGGATACTACTCCATTACTTATTCTGAAGATCTATGAAAGCCAGATTGCAACTTAAAGATTTAAAAGCCAGTAATAAAGCAATTTCCCCCAGGGAGCCGGGGTTACAAAAATTACTGGAAGAACTCCATCTGCACCAGGCAGAGCTGGAAATGCAAAATGACGAACTCCGTATCGCCAACGAAAAACTGGAGCTGCAACAGCTCAAATTTTCCGGGATCTATGACCTGGCTCCTATAGGCTATTTTATTCTCGATAGCAAAGGATCGATTAACGAAGTCAATAACGCCGGCATTTCGCTATTGGAAACAGGTAGAGGAAACATCATCGGCAGCATGCTGCAAGTTTTCGTTGCCGAGGATAACAGGGATGCATATCACCTCTTTTTCCGGCAGCTATTAAACAGTGAAAAAAAGCAAAGCTGCCAGATCAGAATGAGATCTAAAAAAGGTGCCGATTTATATGTCCATATGGAGGGTATAGCCATTACGCCCATGCGCTCCATGCCGCTGCAATGCGATATCGCCGTGATCGACATCACGGAACGCGTACAAGCCGAAAAAGTGCTGGCTAAAACCAAAGAGCGGCTTGAACTGGCACTGGAGGCATCTTCCTCCGGCACCTGGGAGCTGGAACTGGATACGATGAAATTTTATCTTGATGAGTTTAACTACCAGACCTGCGCAATTCCCGGAGGGGAGTTTGACGGACACTACCAAACTTTTATCGGCCTGATACACCCGGATGACCGGGCCGGGGTTGATCAGCAATTCAGAATTGCGCTCAATAATCAAAAACCTATTGACATTGTCTGCCGGTTTCATAATCAAAGCGGTGATACCTGTTTTGCCAGCATCCGGGGCCACGTGATCCTGGAAACCGGGCAACCTAGTAGATTCGTAGGTATTATGATGGATATTACTGCTAAAAGAATGTTAGAGGAAGAATCCGCACTTGTCAGGCACGACCAGCAGCGGAATATTGCCTTGGCCACAATACATGCCGAAGAAAACGAACGGGCCCGGATTAGCGAGGCCCTGCATGATAGCGTCAGCCAACTATTGTACGGTATCAGGATCAAGCTGGGCACGGTCTTAGATGCCGATGATCCGGCAACAGTGCTCCGAGAAATCTATAAGCTGCTGGATATGGCCGTCGACGAAACGCGTAACATCTCCTTCGAACTTGCCCCCGCAATTTTGAGTGACTTCGGTTTAAAGGCAACGATAGAAGAAATGGCCAAGCGGCTTTCCTCCGAAGGGATGCTGATCAAAACGAAGCTAAACCGGCTGACCGGGAGGCTGAGTCTGCCGATCGAAGCCAATATATTCCGGATCCTGCAGGAACTACTGAATAACGCGCTAAAACATTCAAAGGCCAGTCTGATTACTTTGGAAGTCAAAAAGAACAGGTCGTCCGTAGAAATTTTGGTTTCGGATAATGGCAAAGGCTTTGATTCAGTGAAACCCGAGGACGTGGCCTCCGGTTCGGGACTCACCAGTATCAGGAACAGGCTCAGTTTATACAATGGCTACCTTGAAATTAGTTCTGAGCCCGGTTTCGGTACTCAAGTAAAGATCCAGCTGGAAGTTACACCTAACTAAAATATTATGCAACACTCTATTGTTAATATCATTTTAGCGGATGACCACCTGATTGTAAGAGGCGGCATCAAAGCCATGCTGGAAAAGGAAAAATCCTTTGTGGTTACAGGCGAGGCGAGCAACGGTGCAGAAGTTCTTCATCTACTGAATCAAGGCATAAAAGCTGATATTATCCTGGTCGATATGAATATGCCGGTGATGGGCGGAATTGAATTAACTGAGCGTTTAAAGAATCAATACCCGGACATTAAGGTCATTATTTTAAGCGCACTGGACACAGAAAAATACGTGATCAAAGCATTTAAATCCGGCGCATGGGGCTATTTGCTCAAAAATATCAGTGCATCGGAGCTGATATTTTCTATTTGCTATACCCACGAATACGGTCAGTACGTATGCGCTGAATTATCCGGCCGGTTTTTGAAAAGACTAATGGCCATCCCTGAGACAGCTATCAATGATGACGCCCAGGACATGGAATTTTCTGACCTGGATATCGAGATCCTAACCTTGCTTTCAGAAGGATTCACCAACCAGGAAGTCGCGGATAAACTTTTTACCAGCAAGCGAACAGTTGAAAATCACCGTCAGCAGCTGATCGACCGAACCGGATCGCGAAACACCATTGCATTGATCCGCTTTGCCATCCTTAATGGGGTTATCTAACCCTCACCACTAAATGGAGTAATAACCACCAGAGCACAAGGGTATTATTACCCTAAAGGATAAAATACTGCCGGGTATCTTTGATCGAAAACCTGAGGCAATGCAAAAAATCTTAACCATTGAACTGCTGGATATCCTGATTAATCAGGGTTACCGGTATTGTCTTTCGCGAACCACTACCATAGTGGGCGAGGATGCGGACATTTGTATCATGCTGATGCCGGTTAAGCGCAGGCCCTTATTAAAAACACTTCCGCAAAAATTTGATACGTATTTTCGCATCGATGCAGAACCCCTTCAAATGGCCAAGGGCGTTGATGAGACCATCATTTTGGTAGACCTGAGTGAAATTTATGCAAATGGTGCGATGAATTGATGGTTAAAAGAATCCTCATATTGGACGATGACACTGCCGTACTGGATGTACTGAAGGAGCTTTTGAATTATGAGGGTTTTGAACCTTTTATTGTAGAAGCAACAGATGACCTCATCGGGTTGGTGAGATTGTGTCAACCT
Source organism: Mucilaginibacter aquaedulcis (assembly GCF_030409325.1). Lineage (GTDB taxonomy): Bacteria > Bacteroidota > Bacteroidia > Sphingobacteriales > Sphingobacteriaceae > Mucilaginibacter > Mucilaginibacter aquaedulcis. Next base: position 549,314 of record NZ_JAUFPR010000003.1, on the reverse strand, counting down.
TCGCTGATTTTGCTGGATTATGGTCTTCATGGCAAAAATGGTGGTGAATGGTGCGCCCAGTTGAAAAGCAGCCTGGAATTTGCCGCTATCCCTGTTATTATCTATACGGCCTATTGCAACAAGGGCATTCAAAAAGGTACCTATGGATGTGACGACTTTATCGCCAAGCCATTTGACATCGATGACATGATCTCTAGGATCAACTTATTAATTACAATCCCACCGAAACATGAACAGCCGGTAATAAAATCTTCATCAGAAGTGGAATTTATCCTAAAAATCAGACCTTTATGATAACCATCAGAATGAAGGAGCCAGAGTCTGGGATGATCCAAAAATTGCAAGTTGAACCTGTGCGTAATCTCTCCTTTCCCGGATGGGTAGTCCTAATCCCCGGCAAAAAAAATGTTTTGATTTTCTGGAAAGATAATAAGTGGCATGTTATCCCAGAAAGTATCAGTTATTTCTATGCCGAAAAAATAGGCAACAAGCTCAGAGCCCAATCATTGAAAATTCATCCTAATTCAAAAAAATTTTCACCGTGATCAGCAGCTTATCTAAGTCGAATGGTTTCCGGATGAAACCATGGCCAGGCAAGCTCTGGCTAGATCCTCAAGATCTCTTTCGGCGGAAATCAGTATCACAGGAATCGTGTCCAATGCAGATTCATTTTTAATTTCTTTACAAATTTTGGCTCCATTCTTAAAATAACAACAATTCTTACATCGAGTAAGATAAGGTCGGGTTGAAGGTGTTTAATTTTTCTTCAGCTGTCCTCTCCGTATCTAAAAGAATTGTCTCATAACCTTCCTCAAAAAAAATAATACCTATTATAGACAATGTATCCATGTCATCGTCAATCACCAAGATCCGTTTCACCATTCTCGATTTTTATCTATTGATTCCAAGCCATCGAGCAAAAACATTGCATATTTTTGTTGCTTTTCCCTCTGAAGCCCATTCTAATAACACGCAGGTGCCTACTCTTAAAGCTAAATTATAGTTTTTACCTTGTTATGTTCTGAGGGCTGAATACATCTCCATCGCTCTTGAATCGCTCGTATTGCTCAGGAGCATGAATTATTTTAAAACTTCTTGCCGGTCAATGCGGTAAATGAAAAAGCAACTGTCATCCCTTTCTGAAGATGGTTCAGTGTTGGTCAAGAATGTCGCTGCCGGACCCAATAATCCGGAAGTTATAATTGTGTTTCTCGATTTTCTATCTGCTGAGAAGCCCGCCATCCAGGGAGCCCCGATCAATATGCAATTAATACCTATATCGATGGCCAGGTGAACCCTAAAAGACAAGATCTTAATTAACCTCCAGCTTCCCTTTGTAACCGCACTATAACCTAATCCAATAACCCCTAACGAACAAAACAAACCTTTGGCAATCCTATTTTACCAACTTAAGGTAGTAAAGGCAAAGTCATGGTAAAGACATAATCTATTAAGCCCTGCGCATTAATACTGAACTGTATTGTTATGGGTTTATTTAAGTGATAATTATTTTCTTATAATGATAACAATCTGATTCTGTTTTTGTTAGTAATAAGACATTACCTATCATCATTATGGAAAATCAAACAAAATTGAAAAGCGAAGGAAAAGTTGCAACCGCAATTGAAAAACAGACAGCTAAGTTGCCCTCTGACCTGTTTTTATGGGCTGCTTTAGGTTCTATGGCTGCGTCACTAACCTTGAAAATCATGGCCAAGAAACATACAGCATTATTCATAGGGCAATGGGCGGCTCCATTTTTACTATTGGGCGTCTACAATAAACTAGTAAAACTGGAAGGCCATGATCAGGAAAATAAAGCATAGTCATAGCCATTTGGCTTATTTGTTACCATTACCCATTAACCCTATGAAAACATTTCTTTCTATTTTCGGCCTCCTGACAATTTTTGCAACTGTGGGATGTAAAGGCCCTACAAATAGCGACAGCAAGAACGTCGCCGATAGTGCCAATCAAGCGAAGACGGACAGCGGAACATTGAAAGTCGCATCATCGGCTTCAGAAGATGACAGCAAATTTGCCGTTTCGGCCACCAGCGGAGGTCTTGCAGAAGTCGAGCTTGGCCATCTTGCAGAACAGATATCGAAGGATCCAAGGGTAAAAGAATTTGGTTCAATGATGGTGGCAGATCATTCCAAGGCCAATAACGAGCTGGCCGCCCTAGCCAAATCCAAGAATATCACCCTACCTCCGGTACCGGGTGAAGATGAGCAGAAGATAAAAAAAGATTTGACCGTAAAATCAGGTAAAGACTTCGACATAACTTATATCAGCGAAATGGTGAAGGATCACGAGAAAGATGTAAAACTTTTTGTTGACGCGCGTTCGACGGTGAAAGACCCTGATCTGTTAATGTATATTGACAAAACACTTCCTGTGCTCAAAAGGCACTTACAGCATGTAAAAGGGATTGAGAAGCAATTTAAATAGTTCTGGCGGATAGCTAGCAAGCCTTTTACTGGAGAAACGAGTTATGCCAAAGAAATCTAAAAAAGTTAATCAAAGGGTCATTTACAAAGAGAAATAAAACGTTATATGGCATGAATTGACAATCGACGACACTGAACTTTTAGAAGCCGTTACAAGGGTATCCAAAAAATATGTTAGACTACAAACCTTGTAGTACCTTGCCTTAAACAATAATCTACCAACCACCTATGAAGCAAAGAAAAGTCACTTGATGTGATTAATGATCTCATCAAGATTAACAATTGCCGCGCCGCCGGATTAATAAACCGGTAAAGGCCTGAAAGGAGATGAAAACGGACTATTGGCTGTATTTGATAAATTATCAGGCGAGACCATCCAAAACGTTAATGACCTTACCATTTTAGCCCGGCAATTTTGTGGGGAAGTTGCTGAAGGTAACACTACAACAGGCGATCTGCGTTGGACATTGATGGATATCAAGTGCACATTCACATGAAGCGATCTTTTCGTCGATTTTCGTAGTAGCGGCCGATGAATCAGATGCAGCATTTATCAAGACAATAATAGATTAATTGGACGTCGAAGGTGCAATTGTTGATTTTATAACGATAAGAGATGGATTTTTTTATTTTGCGAATGGTGAGCGGATTGAGATAGATCAAAGGGCTTAGACTGCTGCTTCGATATTTTTGATGTAGTGCACATTGCGAGTAAAACTAATGTACTAGTAAACTTGGAGCATAAACGAATGCAGTTTACCTCAAAAGAAGCATTCAAACATTGGTACTCAATTACGCTCATAAGGACGCGTGCAGGTCATGGAAGAAATATATTGGGGCTAAACTACAGCAGACTGTAGAGCAGAGACGGTCACAAGTTGACCAGATTGCAATTAGTATTGATAAAGTTGTCGAAATGTCAAAAATATATTAATATCAATATTGCCGGAGAATCCAAAAAGTAAATATCGTGACAACCTGATTAGTTGTTAGGGAGTTAGATTAAATTATGTTTATGATGAAGTTGTCCAATAACGCCCAAATTTTATCTAAACTGTCAACTTACGTCATGACTGATGCTGAAAATCAGTTTCCAGAAATTTTTTTTTCCTTTCTCCGTGATAACAACGCATTAAAAATCGACATACCTATATCAAAACCTGGCAATAATATTTCAAACACTTTTTTGCTACAACTTCTTCAAGCTATCGGACGAAAAAATCTGTCTGGCGGGAGAATATTTGAAGGCCACCTGAATGCAGTACAGTTAATAAAGTCTTTTGCGAATTCCTATCAATTAACAAAATGGTCTAACGATATATTAGAACAAAAGCTGTTTGGAGTTTGGAACACACAAGGCAAAGATGGGGTACAAATCATTGACCAGGGAGATGGTACTTATAAGCTTAAAGGATCTAAAATATTTTGCTCCGGCGCGAACTACATTCAAAGACCAATAATAACGGGAGAATGGACCGGATCGCCTAAACAAGGATGGCAAATGATCCTTTTGTCTCAAGAAAAAAAAAATTTAATTAAATGTGACCCGGAATTTTGGCATCCATTGGGGATGAAAGCGTCTGTAAGTTATCGCATGACTTTTACCGATATGGTGGTATATAGCGAAGATCTACTTGGTCAACCGGGTGATTATTACCAGCAGCCTCTTTTTAGTGGCGGCGCGATACGTTTTGCTGCGGTACAACTTGGTGGTGCCGAAGCCATATTTAGTGAGGTTCATAAAATATTGAAAAGTTCAGAACGTACCAATTACCCGTTCCAACAATCCCGTGTCGCAGAAATAACGTACCTGGTGGAGACCGGTAATTTGTGGATCTCGAAAGCTGCGCTCCTAGCGGATGAACTTTCCAACGATGATTCCGACCCAGGTAAACTTGTAGCTTATGCCAATATGACTAGGTCGGTAATAGAAGACATATGTCTTAGAGTTATGCAACTGGGTGAAAGAAGCATTGGTTCGCAAGCTTTTTTGCAATCCAGCCCATTGGAACAGTTACATCGCGATCTAACCACTTATTTGAGACAGCCTGGGCCTGACGCTGTATTAACCGATGTAGGCAACTATGCCTTTAAGCAAAAGGAAATTATCAATTTATGGAAATTAGAAGATGAATGAAAATTTTAAAAATGCGAATCACTGTTCTATTGATTGTATACCTAACCTCGGAACGCTGCTAGTTGTTGCACCTCATCAGGACGATGAATCATTAGGATGCGGCGGAACTATTGCGCAGGCGATAAAAGCGGGTTATAATGTCGAGGTAATTTTCATAACCGATGGAAGCCAGTCTCATCCGGGATCTCAAAAATATCCTTTTGAAAAACTTGTCAAACTGAGACAACATGAAGCCTTATCGGCTCTTTCAATTTTGGGTGTTAAACAGCCGGGTATTCATTTTATGAATTTACCTGATGGGAATCTACCAGGTAAATCACAACCTGATTTTGAGAGGTGTAAATCACAAACGTTTGATTTGTTAATGACCATCAAGCCGGCAACTATATTGCTACCCTGGCGAAGAGACCCTCACCCTGATCATCGCGCTACGTGGGATCTTGTTACGTCTGCTTTAAGATTGACGGATTTTACACCTCAGCTATTCGAATATTTCATATGGTTATATGAGAGGGCGTCAGCCCAAGACATGCCGCTGGATCATGAGGGAGAATTATTTTCTATAGACATCGAGCCATCTTTAGACACAAAATCCAAAGCCATATTAGCACATACATCACAAACTACTAATTTGATCAATGATGATGAGAACGGATTTGTGTTGTCGTCCGAAATGCTGGATCATTTCAATAATCCCAAAGAATATTTTATTAAGACAAATGCATCAATGGAAAACAAGGAACAATCATTACCAGCGGATTATTTTGACGAAGTATATCTCCAAAAGGAAGATCCCTGGGATCTGGCCACCAGTAGTTACGAACGCGATAAATATGACACCACCGTCGCCGCTCTTCCCAGAGCATTTTATGACAACGCTTTAGAAATAGGTTGCTCGATAGGGGTTTTAACCGAGAAATTAATTCAGAAATGCCGCAATATTTTAGCTATTGATATTGCTGATGCGCCTATTGCACAGGCAAAATTTAGGATGCAAAATTACCCTCAGGCTAAAATAGAAAAGATGTCAGTACCCAATTCGTTTCCGGAAGAGTTATTTGACTTAATCATTATGTCAGAAGTGGGTTACTTTTTTTCGATTAAAGATCTAGATAGACTTCAAGAAAAAATCGTTGCACATCTTAAAGAAAACGGGCAGTTATTGCTAGTGCATTGGACGCCGTATGTACCTGATTTTCCTTTAACAGGTGATCTGGTACATGATTTTTTTATGGAAAGATCCGGGAAGGAGAAGCCTTTCAGACACTTGACATATTTCCGTGCTGAAAAATATCGGTTAGATTTATTTGAGAAGCATTGAAGACTGGATTTTGCATAAAATTCCGCAGTTTTTTTATAGCGCTCTGAATAGGTTCGAATGCTGGTTGATAACGTTGTCGCATGGTACTCGCATGCCATGTGGTTTCCCAAAAAGCTCCAAAAAATTCATGTGTGGTCAATTGCGCGTTTAGCCAGTCCGCGGGCACACCTAAAGAAGTTGCTATATCTTCGATTAGCTTATACGAGCAGCCTGCTTCTCTATTCTTCCATGTCGTATGTAATGTATTTTTGATAAAGCAAGAATAAATATGTAGCTCGCTGTTCTCTACGATCTGCGGTACACGATCTTCAGTGTCCTGCGACCATTTCTTGAGCTGTTCAGAAAAACCCACTGCCACCCGTCCATCAAATCGAGTTGAGGTTACAACCTTAACCTGCGGGCTACGTCTAATGCGTGCATCACAACGCAGTAGCGCAGCATGAAAAGCCATATCCTCTAAACAATCAACATTGGGAACGCCTCCCGACTTATGATAGTATTCTGAAGTAACCGCCATATTAGCGCCGAAAAAATGAAAATGGCGGGGCAATGGATCATTTGCTTGAGGAAATAACAACTGCTCAACTTCTGTCAATAAATTTCGATATTGTTTATCTCTTAAATAAGCACGGTCCGCAGACCCCGCTTTTCCCTTAATAGAAATTAGCCCACCTACAGCATCGTTACCTGCTTTGATTTCTTTTCTAATATGATAAAGCCAATATTTATCAGCTACGGTATCGCCATCTATGGATGCAATAATGCCGTGATTCCTTTTCAAAAAACTAAAACGACGGTAAGCCTCATTCATCAAAAGCCTGCGTACTGTGCCAATATTGGCTAACTCGGCTGGCAACACTAAGTCTGCAATAATCAACCCAAAGCCGGGATGATCGTGCTTAAAATCTGATGCAATTTGTAAGGAGTCATCAGTGCTATTATTGATTAACAACAAAACCTCGTACGATCGATAATCAATTCTATTTCCATTAACATGGAGTTGGGTACACAGTGAATCAAGTGTCGCCCTTAAGTTTGAAGCTTCGTCTTTAACCGGAACAATCACACAAACATTGAGAGCAAAGTCGGGTATTACTTTCGTAAAAGCTGGCAATTGTATATCTTCAAATTTCATAGCTAAGTAAGTAATCAGTGTTTAACTTGCCTGGCACTATTTTTTGTGCCTGTTTTAACGCATTCGCATAAGGTAGATTAAGAATCCGACGTCTTTCGCCAGAAACCAAAAAATTCTCATCCCACAGACCACTATGGTGCCAATACTGGGTATCGTCCCAGTCCGGGCGGTCTATAATCGGATAAATGCATATTCCCCAAATAGGAAGCCCCTCTGAGATCGCTTTTCTGGACTCTTTACCAATGAAATCAATCCATTGTGGTCGATCTTCTCCAGGGTGGCTTGTCTCCGTAAGCACTACCGGTTTATGGTACCGTTCGTAAGCTTCTTTTAATAGTTGGTTGAAAGGTTTCCAGCGGGGATCAAGATCTTCATTGGCCCATTTTAGAAAATCTCCGGTTCCAACAATCCACTGATTATTATAATAGTAATTAAATCCCAGCATATCTAAAAGGTCTGGGGAGCCACCCAACTCAGGACACATTATGCCCGTCAATATATCAACCGATTGGAACTGGTTTAAATGAGCATTCCGTGCACTGATTTTTTCTTCCTCTGAACAATTAAGTGGCGGTATCACGTTTACCAAAGGTTCTGTGGTTAAGATATGAATACCTGGCAGAATTTCTTTCATCGCTTTGACACCGGCAATATACGCGCGCATTAAAGCGTACTTCACCTCCCATCCCAAATGAACACCATACGGTGAAGTGCCTCTGGCGTCACCACCTAACCAAGATATAAAACTAACTTCGTTAATCGGCGTGACAATTAATGTTTCTCCTGGGTATTCAGCTTTAAACATTTCTACAAATGCTTTGCAAATGCCTACAAACCTAACTGTGAAATGCGGATGAAGCGGAGTAAGGTCATCAGGATAACCAAAATGACAGATATCCCACACTTGCTGAATCCCTTGTTTATGAGCCTCTAGCAGCATGATTTTAACGATATTAAAATCATACTGATAAGGAACCCGCTCAACAAAGCTCCACCTGATCCCTTCTCTGACCGTACTAATCGCGAATTCTGCAAGGTTTTTATAATCACTTTCTATATTTCGCAAATGATTAGTGAGTTCAAGAAAATCAACGCGGTTTCCAAATGCGTTCAGGTGATCAGCGCATTCAAATCCCCCCATCCAAAAAGATTTAAAAGGATTTCTCATTCGTTGTCCTGACTAATGTTTATCACTGAACCACGATTAAGGTTTAGATCATTCCCCTGCTTTATTTTTTTGAAAACTGATAATGCCTGTGCTACCACCTGATCCATATTGTAGTATTTATAGGTAGCCAAACGGCCTACAAATATGGTTTCACTTTGCGCGGCCAAAGCCTGATATCTCTTGTAGAGCTCATTGTTTTCTGGCCTTGGAATTGGATAATAAGGGTCACCGTCACTTTTAGGAAATTCATAAACTACGGTGGTTTTTTTATGCTTTTGTCCGGTCAGATATTTAAACTCAGTTATTCGAGTGAAATCATAATCGTTGGGATAATTAATCGTCCCGGTACGTTGGTAGGTTTTTTGATCTAATGTTTCAAATTTAAAATCAATGGAACGGTAAGGTAATTTGCCATAGCAAAAGTCAAAGTATTCATCTACAGGGCCGGTAAATATCATTCTCCGAAAATTGATCTCATCTATAATTTCGTGATAGCCCGTGTTAAGCATGATTTTAATATTAGGATGCGACAACATTTTCTCAAACATTTTGGTATATCCGTACAGGGGCATTGCCTGATAAGTATCTGTAAAATACCGGTCATCCTTATTGGTGCGCGTAGGAACACGGGATGCTACGGATGCATCGAGCTCGGACGGATCGAGGTCCCATTGTTTTTTAGTATAACCTTTAAAAAACATTTCGTACAATTCACGTCCCACTGCCTTAACTACAACATCTTCCGAAGTCTTCACCTGAGGAACCTCTTCCTTTAACGATGAAAAGAAATCGCTTACCTCAGAAGAATTTAAGTTCATCCCGTATAAACTATTAATGGTATTGAGATTGATCGGGATAGGCACATACTGTCCATGCGTGTGGGCAAGAACCTTGTGCTGATAATTTCTCCAGGCTGTAAACTTGGATAAATAATTAAATACGTCAGGGCTATTGGTATGGAATATATGCGGCCCGTATTTATGAATGAGGATACCTGCTTCATCATAAAAATCATATGCGTTCCCGGCAATATGATTCCGTTTATCGATTATCAAAACTTTCTTTCCCTCAACTGCAGCCAGTCTTTCGGCGAGGACGCATCCAGCAAATCCAGCACCGACGATCAGGTAATCAAACATAACGCTCCGTCGCTAATAGTTGACTTTTCCGCTCGATAACTTTAAGCATCTCATTTTTTATCCCCTCAAATGTTTCGTCCCAGGAATTGAGTGCGAGAAAGACATCGACGTCACTCAAACGGTCAACATCAGCGCGTTCATCGGCCAGAATATCTTCGGCAAGTTTTATAAAATCATCAGCATTTGAACCGATACTCACTAGATTATTTATCCCGTAGGGATTTACTACGTCCCTGATAGGAGTAGAGATTACAGGTAGTCCAGCTGCCAGATATTCAGGGGTCTTAGTTGGGCTGATAAATCTTGTTGATTCATTCAAGAAAAACGGTATTAGGGCAATGTCCCAGCCGGCCATATAATCTGGCAGTTGTTCATAGGTTTTAGGACCCAAGTAGTGGATGTTAGAATGATTTGGAAGAGTGTTAGGATCAATTTTTACGACTGGTCCGATCAAAATAATTTGCCAATCAGGTTTAGCCTCGGCAATACCGCTAATTAAATTGATATCAAACCGCTCATCAATTACACCGTAGAAACCCAATTTTGGCATAATCCCGTTTACCTGATCGGAGGGCGATTCAAAAATTTCGCGCGCTTTTAAAAAATGTTCCTTATCAATACTGCTTGGGTAGGCATGGATGTTATTGTGGGCTTCTTTTTTTGCTTCATATAGCGATCTGCCTCCGGTTAATACCAAATCAGCTTTTTCCAGCAACTCCTTTTCAAGAATTTGCAAATTCTCCGGTGCAAATTTAAATGCTGAAAGCTCGTCCATACAATCATATATCACCATTTGGGGTTCATAGTTTGCCGAGAATTCTAAAGCCATTGGAGTGTAATACCAAAAAGCAGTTTCAATCATATCGAATTCTTTTATAAACTCTCTAAATAGGCGCGTTAACCCTTCAATGGTAAAACCATGACTCAATCCAGGCTTCAAATGAGGTACCATTACACCTACTTTATTTTTTACCACACTTTCAAAGTAAATTTCTTCATGAGCGTCAAAGATCGGCTCTTCGATGTAATATAGTTTTGAAAGTTGTGACAACCGACTGGCAAGGTGTTGCGGTCGCTGATAAACGAAATCCCATCTTAGATGCGAAAATATAATAAGCTGTTTGGGGAGTTTCGGAAAATTGCTTGTAAAAGTCTGATTTATAGTTAAATCCATTAAAGTTTTTCTTATAAAGACAAACTTTAATGCTTTTTGTTATTAATTTCTAATTAAATAATTTTATTTATATAATCATAGTTTTAGTATCGGCCAAATTTTATTTACGATATCTTAGGGGCGGGGTTTGCAATTATAAACCAATCTTGGTATTCATGCGGCCGCATAGATTTTCGGATGTGTATTTTAAATTTTACCAATGGATTCTGACCTAAATATTAAAATATCATCATGTTTCAATTGGTGATAGCTTGGATGTGCTGTTCAAATCAAATCTATTTTACAGTTGTTGCCAACCTCAGTACTAATATTTAATTGTTGTTATCGTATTTTAAATAAATGGAACGAACTTACGCTTATTCCATAATCTATAATAAGCTTTACCATAGGAGAAACGGTAAAAGCAGGTCGCTCGGATGTGTCCAGATTGTGGGATCATGAGTGTAACGCAATGACCTGTTTTTAAATTGATGATTTGATGAATATCTGTTGCCCTGACGAAATGTGATGTACCAGGACTGCGTTCGACATCATTGATCATCACTACACCAGATTCAATAGTGTAAATGCGTTCGGTATATCCGCCGCTCAAGATATGAGTTACAAAATCGAATGGATGATCATGCGGATCACCCTCATCTGGCGCGCTAAATTCATTTAAAGAAGCCTGGAAAGGTAACCCTTCGATATGATATTTTTTAAAAACGCGTGATAGCTTCTCCGGTCTTATCGATAATTTCATGCATTGAACGTTTTGACTACAAGATTAATTGGCGTGATATTAGGAGTAATTTTTTTATCGAAAAAATAAACATCTCCAAAAAGTAAAAAAATGTACAGCATAATTAAGAATTAATCAAAAATTATAACTCGATATTTCTCGCGATCTTTCAAAGTGGATTCTTATTGCGGAAACGCGAGACACTTTAGAACGATTTTATCTACAAGAATAAAAAGAACGAAATGTTATTTGATAAAAGCATTTTAAATTTTGTATGTCATCGGGTGTAAATTATTACTTGACTTTATTTTCAAGAAAACGGGTACTAAATAGCAAAGTACCTGGCCAGAGTATTATTATAGCCGTTTTTGTTTTTTGTCGCAGAATAATGGTCGAAGACGGTTTTCTGATACTGACGTTATTCAACTCCTAGAATTTCCTTAAACTCTTGCTGATTTCTTTGTAAGTATGATTCGTCGGCTTGATAATGGGCGCTTACAAGTATTTACGTTTATTTGCGATCCACACCGTTTTTTTACAATATCAATTGAGAGACTTTATTGCGCTGAAATTAAAGTTCCACCCCATACTAATTTTCATACCTTTAGATATGAAATCTGTTAGATGTACGAGATGTGAAAATGATTCAGTAGAAAGAATTCCCCGTAGTTTCTTATTTAGAACATTACTATTCTGGCTACCCGTTAAACGCTACATCTGCTACTGGTGCATGAAAAAATTCTACAAAATAACAGGATGATACCGAATTTAGTTGAAAGACTTATGCGTCTACAACAATATTTTACTAGACAGTATATTAAATAAATACCCTTGAAAAACAAGTTGGAATCTAGTCAGGGATAATTGACAACGTGTTAAACATCACGTAAGTCCAGCGTATTATTTCCCTATTTTAACTTTTAAACCTCTAATATCATATTAGATAATAATCATACTCATGATAAAGTCAGAAGGGCACTCAGGTATTAGTCTAATAGCTGATTCCTGTTTCAATTAGTTTATTTTTATTTTTTAAAACCTTTTTCGGAAAAATTGGTAATAGATATAGTTATTCCATACCTAGGTTTTAGTTGGGTGTTAGCGTGGTTTCTAACACCCTTTTTAATTAAGAATTTAGATTAAAACTTATATAGTTGTCTACACAGCGAAGTGCCAGAGTATGAGGTCGTTTTGATTTCTTGATTTTTGTTGTATTGAGGTATTCGTCTAACTAACGCCCTTTTTCATTTGTTATCTGTAATCAACATTTGACAAATAACAATTAAAAATTGCTTTTTTTTCCATCTAACGGTTTTATTGATAATTGAAGTGTGTTAGCATAGCGCCAAATACCCTTTTTTCACCCCTAATTAATGACCTCTTCTGAGATATTAGATGCTATTAAAAGTGTTTTCTGAAACAAGTGAACTAAATTTCAGTTGAGCTAAAATGGGGGATGTCAGTTTCATTACTGGCATCCCATTTTATTTAGATAAATTATTCTTTACCGCTTACTTGCGTTTACAATCTGCGACAACCCAAATTTGTTCCATCAGTTTTTGTGTCAAATATGCTCCATATTCCAAAGCATCTTGCTTTAGGTTTTTCGTCTTTTGTACTATTGCCCCTTTTCGCTAATTTTCCCGATTTTTCTTTCGAAATCCCTTTTTTCGAATACAATTTATTGGTTTAAAAAAAAAGCAGTTTTAGAGCTTAAACTTAAACTTTTATAAAGTAAAAGTTCCTTTATAATCTAAAAGCGCCTTTATATTTAATTTAAGATAATAGTGTACGACAATGATCGCGATCAGGCCCAGTTGCCATATAACAGATAGCTTAACGAGAGCGCCGATGGCGACGATCGCAGCATGAATGAAGGTTAACCGCAAGCTGGTCACCGACCTGCGAAGTTGAATTACAATGCTCAAGTCTATGTTATTGTTCCGAAAACATATTTAGGTTTTATAGAAATAGGAGTAGGCAGTTATTAATGAATATATTATCAATACAATGATGGATAAGATCAACAAGTAAGCGATATTGACCGCTTGCGATTCTTAAACATATAATAAATATATTAACCTATATAAATATATAAAGGTCGTGACATGTTAGTTTATATATTGCAAATTGATTTCTATCGACGTTGGAAGCCACATTTTTTTTGTATAATAATATTTGCCATTACCAGTTGACTATGGCTGTTAATGCCACTATCCTCATTCATTTTGTCAACCAGATTCGAAAAGGCCGTTTCCCTGCTAAACTTCATTATAAAATTCATAGTCTGATTTTTTTTGCACATATAAAGCAAGTTTTGTTTGTCATACAACTAATCGACACGCTGCCGGCTATTTCTGAAGCTGCGATCTCGGATGATTTTAAGACGCCTTCGAAATGCTCTTTACAGAAACCGGCACCCATGGCAGCCGACTTGAAGAGATCTTTGGGGATGAGATTGGAACTGGAAATTCGTAAATGCGAATCCGCGGCCGGAATCCTGGATGAAGCAAAGAGATCATCGATGCCACGGAAGAATGTACCGCGCGGTGCGATGTCGGCCTGATTCTCGCCGGCCAGAAAGCGGAACATTATGAGATCGCTTCATACGGTAGCATGATCGCTTTGGCCAAGACGCTGGGTTATTACGAAGTGGCAGAACTGCTGGAACCGACGCTGGATGAAGAAAAAACGGCTGATGCCAAACTGACCGAGATCGCCCGAACCCAGGCAAACTAAGCGGCCAGTAGCGAGCCGGCAAACGAACAAAAATGGAGTGATGTGTGGAGAGGGTCGCTTATTTTAAGCGGCCTTTATTTTGTTTAAAGGCTCATCTTTGAAACTGCCAGCGTTTTTCGCTGACTTTCGCCGCCCGGAAAGCATTACGGAATTCCGCTGCATCCTTAAAAGTCAATTGCGGGATCAGGCGCGTTTCGTAATACAACTCAAAAGCGGGCAGCTCAAAAGGCCACGGTGCTACCGTCAGCGTGTCGGCAGCCGTCTGGATCAGCTGGTAGCTTTTATCATTGGGCCCGTTACTTATCTCCACCGCCCGCGCCTCCGGCTGGTTCTCCCGCTGACAAAGTAACAGTGACAGAGCATCGCACCATTCCAACAGGCGGTAATCCCGCTCTGCTTCCGCTATAGTCAAATTCAGTTCCCGTCGCCAGGTTTTTTGTAAAGCTTTTTGTGTTTTAAGGAATCTGATGGCGTGCGCATTACCCGCGCAGTCTGCACCATAAATAAAATCCAAATGCATAGAACACAGCAAAGCAATATAGCGGCTCTTGGATAAGGCGAAATCCATTGTCTGCGTACAATGCCGCTGCTCGAATACCTTCATTTTGAAATTGACCGGGCCGCCTTGTGGCGTCAGCAGGTTATCCCGTTCTAGTTCCACTTGCGCGTCATCATGTTCGGCGATAGCCAGCAGCGTTTCCAGCCAGCGCTCTGTCCGGATGGTATGGCTCCAATGATAAGCGATCTGCGCGGCCAGTTGGCCGTGCGCCCGTTGCGTAATGATCTCCCAGCCGGCTTCAGTATAATTTATGATCATCTTAGGCTTGGATAATAGCGAGCTTGCTGAGAATCTCGCTGATGGAAAAATGAGCGCCGCAAACAAACTCATCGGCCGCGCCATAATAAACAGTCAAACGGTCGCCTTCGACCACATGTCCATTGGTAAATACCACGTAACCAAAGAAACCGCTTAATTCATAAGCCTCCGTCGGCACCATGATCGGTTCAACCGTGCGCGCAATCACTTTAGACGGTTCTTCCAGGTCCATTAAAAATGCTCCTAAACAATATTGCTGTTCCGCATTGGCTCCGTGATAGATCTCCAGCCAGCCGCGTTCCGTGCGTATCGGTGCCGCGCCTGCGCCGACGCGCGAACTGTCCCAAAGCCCCGGACGGGTTTTGATCAAGCACTTGTGATTGCCCCACTGCAGGCCGTCGGAAGATTCCGCCAGCCAGATATAATTGCCGCCGATCTCCTTACTGCTGGGCCGGTGCAGGCAATAAAATTTCCCGCCGATCTTTTCTTCAAAGATCGCGCAGTCCTTGTTATGCGGCGGCAGGATCATGCCGCCGGATTCAAAATGCTGCCAGTCGCGGGTGATTTGTAAACCCACGCCGATACCACTGTCGGACACCGCCGTATAAGTCAGGTAATAAGTGTCATCTATTTGCGTTACCCGGCAATCTTCAATCCCGAACCGCTCCAAATACCCCTTACCAAACAAGGAAGGCGTAAAATCAGGCTCGTGAAAATAAATACCATCATCACTTGACAATAATCGTAAATGCGAGATCGTGGTCAGGTAATTCAGGCCCTTATATTTGATGACCCTGGCGTCTGTCGCAATTAGGTCCGGGTCGTTTAACGGTACTTCGATGATCTCCGTATTGCCGGTAGCATTCAGCGCCGGGAAAAAGATCGCGCCCTCTTTCCTGGCTACGCCTTCAGCGACCCGTACCAGCAGCCAAATTTTATCTTCAAAGGAAAATACGCCCGGATTCAGGAGGCTTATGATCTGTAAACCATCACTGCTGGGCTTTAAGTCCTTGGGCAACAATAATGGATTTTCAGGGAAACGCTGCGCGATATCTTTCATGCTTTGCCAACATTAATTTAAGGGAGATGGTTTTAGTTTTTTTCCTGCACGTGGTAAACCATTTTAGCATTATCAGGTATAGTGAACCAAAATGCAGAGCCTTTACCCGGTTCGGTTTCCACGCCGATTTCCCCACCATGCTGGCGGATAATATTAGCGCAGATATAAAGCCCCAGCCCTAAACCGGATGCCCGTTGCTTATATTCTTCCACCCGGTAATAACGCTCAAATATCTTAGCCGCGCTTTCCGGCGGAATGCCCTGGCCTTTATCGATCACAGCTACCTTTGTGCAGTGTTCAAGTTTTTCCACCCGCACGACAAGCTCGTTCGACTCCGGCGCGTACTTGACCGCATTATTCACAAAATTGATCAGTACTTGGCCGATCTTATGCTGGTCGGCAACGACCTTTGGCGAATGGTTGCCTTCATATTTGATATGGTATTTTCCTTCCAGCTGGATATGGCTGCAACAGCCGTCAATCACGTCGGCCAAAGTAAATAAAGTGGTGTTTAAAGTCAGTTGCCCATTATCGATCTTGGTTGAGTTGAGCAGGTCGCCGACCAGATGGTTCAGCTTGGTCGTATGCCGCTCCGCGCTCGCCATCAGCTTTTTCAGGTTATCCGTGATCTCACCGCTACCGGCGATCATCCGGCTGACAACCTGTAAGGTCGCCTGCAGGCTGGTGATCGGTGTTTTCAGTTCATGACTCGCAACACTGATGAATTCTTCTTTTTGTATGCGAAGATTATATTTTTCAGTGATGTCCTCGATGATGGTATAACCCAGCGTTCCCCCTTGGTCGGGAAAAAGAATAGAGGTGACCTGGCACCAGATCTTGCTACCGTCCCGGCGCTGCAGACAGGTTTCTAGGCTGAATGAGGGTGTCGAGCGCTGCCACAGCTTTTCCTGCAAAAAACGCCAGTCCTTATGGCAATCTTTAGGTACATAATCAAAGATCGCCGTGCCGATAATTTCTTCCTTGTTTTCGTAGCCAAGCAGTTCCACCATAGCTGGGTTGGCCTGCAGGATCTTCAGTTCGCAAGAAATAATCTTATTCCCCAGCCGCGATGCTTCAAAAAGTGTCCGGAAGCGCACCTGGCTTTCCTGGTACTGCCTGTCCTCCGAAAGTATTTTTGCTTTGTATTCCGGGTATTGCGGTCTTTTAACTTCTGCGGTCAATGCGGCAACTTGTGCGGCGGGGTCATGTAGGGCTTCCATGTTTAAAAGTTTATCTTAACTCCTAAACCGTGAAGAGTGGGAAAAAAGAGATGGCTAATAGAATAGCAATCCAAAGCACAAATTGTTTCAGGGTGACTTTACGGCAGATGTTGCAGAAATGCCTGTGAAGGGCTGGGGTTTAAAAATAAGTTAAAAAATATAATTTTTATTTAAATACAGCCCAAACTATAAGCCTCAAGCCCTGTTCCTTAAAGACATCAAAACTTACTATGAAAGCAGCAGTATTCCACAAACCCGGCGATATCCGCTATGATACCGTTGAAGATCCGCGCCTGGAACAGGACACGGATGTTATATTAAAAGTTACCTCTACCGCGATCTGTGGCTCTGACCTGCATATCCTGAGCGGCGGCGTCCCGCAAACCAAACCCATGGTCATGGGTCATGAGTTTATGGGCATTGTCGAAGAAGTTGGCAAAGGCGTGAAGAATCTGAAGAAAGGCGATCGCGTGGTTGTCCCGTTCCCGATCTCCTGCGGTCATTGCTTCTTCTGCCAGCATGAAGCCTCCCCTGCGTGTGAGAACTCCAACTATAAACATTACGGACCTGAAGGCGACATGGCGGACAACAAAGGTGCTGCATTATTTGGTTATACCGATCTGTATGGCGGTTATTCAGGCGGCCAAGCCGAATACGTACGTGTGCCTTACGCTGACATCAGCCCGCGCGTCGTACCGGAAAACATGACCGATGAGCAGGTACTGTTCCTGACCGATATTTTCCCGACCGGCTGGTCAGCTATTGACTGGGCGCAATTAAAAGGCGGCGAGGTTGTTGCTATATTTGGTTCCGGCCCTGTTGGCCTGATGGCACAGAAAGCCGCCTGGTTAAACGGCGCAAGCCGCGTAATCGCTATCGATCCGCTCAACTACCGTTTAGAAAAAGCCAAAACCGTTAACAAAGTAGAAACGCTCAATCCGCATGAAGTAGATGTGGTGGAAGCTATCCGCGCCATGACCGGTGGCCGTGGTGCCGATGTTTGTGTGGATGCCGTTGGCTTCGAACCTGAACGTGACCTGCTGGACAAGGCCAAAGCCCTCTTTAATTTCGAAGCAGGCAGCATGAAAGTATTGGATATGGCTTTGAAGGCCGTGCGTCGGATGGGTACCGTTTCCATTATGGGTGTTTACGGCTCTACCTATGACAACTTCCCGCTGCACCGTGCCTTTGACAAAGGCATCACCCTGAAAATGGGCCAGGCACCGGTATTGAATTATATCGATCACCTGATCGAACTGGTTAAAGCTGAAAAAGTGGTACTTGACGATATCATTACCCACACCTTGCCTTTAAGCGAAGTTACCCATGGTTACGAAATCTTTAATAACAAGGAAGAAGACTGCGTAAAAGTAGTACTTAAACCATGGGAGCAGCGAAAAACTACCAAAAACGAAGATGAACCCATCAAAATAGAGAACTAACTTCCCTCAACAACAAAACATCATTAAACAAAAATAAACATGGAAAACAACACCACCCCACGCCGGGATTTTATTAAAAAATCAGTAGCGCTGAGCGCAGGCCTGACTATAGCAGGCAGCCTGCTGCAATCTTTCGATGCCGAAGCGGCAGTAGCCCCCGGCAGTCCGATGGCCGCTAATGAAAAAGAATTCCGTATGGGAGTGATAGGCCCCGCTGAATTATCACTGGCCACCAGCCAGATCGCGGTTGGTAAAGCCATGAACAAAAACGCAAAAGAATTTGCAGGATTTGAATTGGGCGAGGCAATTGCTGTAACTGGCGTGCTAAAAGACCTGGGCACACCGGTACCGCCGATGGATGCCAAAGCAAAAGCCACACTGGAAAAAATTAAATCAACCCCGGCCGGCCCTGAGTTTGACAAAGCCTACATCAAGGCGCAATTAGAAAACCATGAGTTTCTACGCGACCTGGCTCAGAATTATATCAGCAAAGGAAAAATGGCCGGAGCCGCTGAAAACCAGGGCAGGCACCTGGCGACTTTATCCTTAGCCGTTTTTAAAGAACACGTAGCCATTACCAGCCGGATCTTAAAAGAGTTGGGCGCTTAAAACAAGAACCGATGAACGAAGAAAATAAAATCACCCGGCGGCAGGTCGTCGCCGGGCTCGGTGCCACCCTGGCCGCCGCCGCAGTATCACCTGCATTGGCCGCAACCGGTACTAGCAACAAGGCAATTGCCGATGGTCCTGCAAAAATCAGCGACCCTACCAAACTTTATCCCAAACCGCCTTACAAAAGCCAGCCGCAACCCTGGCCGGGCCTGCAAAGCAAAATGGACCCAATTCCTGACTGCGGCGAAACCAGCTATAAAGGCTCAGGCCGTTTGATGGGCCGAAAGGCTTTGATTACCGGCGGCGATTCCGGTATGGGTCGCGCAGCTGCTATCGCTTACGCCCGCGAAGGCGCGGATGTGGTGATCAACTATTACCCCAGCGAAGAACAGGACGCGCAGGAAGTTATCGCATTGATCAAAAAGGAAGGCCGCAAAGCGGTTGCGGTTCCCGGCGACCTGCGCAGCGAAGACTTCTGCAAAACACTGGTGCAAAAAGCTGTCACCGCCCTGGGCGGACTGGACATCATCGTTAATAATGCCGGCCGCCAGCAGTCAGTCGTCTCTATCGCCGACCTGACGACCGAAGAGTTCGATGCGACCATGAAAACCAATATCTACGCACCCTTTTGGATCATCAAAGCCGCGCTTCCTCATTTACCTGCAGGATCGGCCATTATTGGTACTACCTCTGAGCAGGCTTATGACCCCTCGCCGGACCTTTATGCTTATGCGCAAACCAAAGCTGCGACCATGAATTACGTAAAATCGCTGGCCAAACAACTCGGCCCGAAAGGTATCCGCGTCAATGGCGTGGCTCCCGGACCGGTCTGGACGGCCTTGCAGATCAGTGGCGGCGCGCAGCCTGAAAAACAACAGATGTTCGGCAGCTGGACGATGCTGGGCAGACCCGGCCAGCCCGCCGAGTTAGCTTCTATCTATGTACAATTAGCCGCTGCTGATGCCAGCTTTGCAACCGGGCAGATCTACGGTTCATCCGGCGGTGTCGGCATGCCATAAGCTAAAAACACTATGAAAAACACATTCATCCTCATATCCTGTGCCTTGCCGGATTAAGTGCCAAAGCGCAGATCCCGCAGCCCGATCCGGACACCACGGCGAAACATTTCCTGATCGTAGCCAGCATCAAAAACCTGCAGGAAGCGAGCGCAGGAAATCTGGCCGCGCAGAAAGCCCTGCGGGCCGACGTTAAAATGTTCGGCCAGATGATGGTTAAAGACCATGGTGAAGCAGAACAAAAGCTGTTACAACTGGCCAAACGTATAAGCATCTCCTTACCGGCTGCCGCGACCGGCGGTATCCAACCCGACCTGATGCTGAAAAATGCCGGCAGTAATTTTGATCAGCTGTACGTACACGGAATGGTCAGCGGCCATCGCAATACGGTTGAAGTTTTCGAAAACTACGCCACCACCGGCAAAGATCCGGCTGTGAAAGCTTTCGCCCAGGCAATGCTGCCGACGCTGAAACACCACCTGATGCAGATCGAAGCGATCGAAGCTAAACTGAAATAACAACGAAGTTAAAGTAGCCTTGTCACCGGGCTGCTTTTTAAAACCATCAGTTAGATCCAGCGGGAGCATGGTCAATGTTATGTTCTGAGCCGCGAACATCCTTAGCCGCCACGTCAGTGTTTTCTATAAATATAATTTTGTCCGACCTGTTTAATGCGGAAAACCGGATTAACCGCGCATTTTTTTCCAGTCTGACTTTATAGCCGAATAGGTTTCATTTTGCTCTGCCTTCTTCCAGACTGCATAGAAGACAGCGGCTGCTTTCGCTTTTTCTTCCTGACCGGTGCCCCTGGGCATTAGAGCGTAATCGTGTGCCGCATCATATTTCCTGCCGCCTTTATAATTGGCATAACGCCTTGCGCGCGTAAAGCCCATTTGCAGATATTTGCTCGCTATATCGGCACCGACAAACTCTCCTTTAGCCAGGTAGTCTAAAAACTGACGATAGATTTTCTTGCTGCTTTCCTGCGCGATTGCCTCGTCTTTAAACCTCCAGTGTGGGCCGATCTCACTTTTATAAGGTTCACAGCTCAATACCCCTTGTTCTCCTTTCCCGACACGATATAGCTCAGGATGCCGGCGATAATCAATATCCGGTTTCCAGGCATAAGCTTCGTTGTTGAAGTTTAAATAGGATGGCGTGTCCGGTTTCATAAATGTTTAGCCAGGTATGGAGCCGTACGGCTTTGTTTATTCTTAATGATATCGGCCGGTTTGCCTTCTGCAACTATCATTCCGCCTGCCTCACCTGCGCCCGGGCCAATGTCGATCACCCAGTCACTGGCTGCGATCACTTCCATATCGTGTTCTACCAGTATTACGGAATTACCTGCGTCAACAAGTCGGTTCAATTGCAGCAGCAAGCGTTCTACGTCCGACGGATGCAAACCGGTCGTCGGTTCGTCCAGTACATACAGGGTCTGCCCATGCTGGGCGCGCTGAAGTTCGGTCGCCAGTTTTATGCGCTGCGCTTCACCGCCCGACAATTCGGTTGCCGGCTGGCCCAGCCGCAGATATCCTAGACCGACCTCACGAACCACTTCCAGCGCCCGGCTGACCGATGGTTCCTCGTCAAAGAAATCAGCCGCCTGATCAACGGTAAGCCCAAGCACCTCGGCGATGTTCCTGTCCTTGTATTTAACTTCCAGCGTTTTGCGGTTATAGCGCGTGCCGCTGCAGGTCGGACAGGGCGTATACACGCTTGGGAGGAATAACAGCTCCACCATGACCATCCCTTCGCCTTCGCAATGCGGGCAACGGCCCTTAGCGACATTGAAGGAAAATTGCCCAGCGTCGAATTTTCTCGCTTTGGCCGCCGGTGTAGCTGCAAATAATTTCCTTACGTGGTCAAATAAGCCAGTATAGGTAGCCAGATTGGAACGCGGTGTGCGGCCGATGGGTTTCTGATCGACCACTACCAATCGCTTGATGTTTTTCATTCCGTCCGTGATCTGACCGGAGAGGGTTTGTACCTCAGCCTGCTCCAGGGGATCAGCTTCCGTCTCACCGGTGATATCAACCTGCAAACCAAGCTGATCAGCAACCAGTTCTACCAGTACCTGACTGACCAGACTGCTTTTACCTGATCCGGAGACGCCTGTCACGCTTGTCAGCAACCCTAAAGGAAAAGCCGCATTCAGGCCAGAAAGATTATTCCGGGTGATGCCTTCGAGTTTCAGCCAGGCTTTCGGGATACGCGGATCGCTGACTACTTTCGCCGCATCATCATAAATGTAGTGCCGGGTCAGTGATTCCTTCACATGCCGCAAGCCGTCCGGT
Organism: Mucilaginibacter aquaedulcis; assembly: GCF_030409325.1. GTDB lineage: Bacteria > Bacteroidota > Bacteroidia > Sphingobacteriales > Sphingobacteriaceae > Mucilaginibacter > Mucilaginibacter aquaedulcis. The sequence goes on along the minus strand of NZ_JAUFPR010000003.1, from coordinate 526,866 downwards.
AAACCACTGTACAGGATATGCCCGCCCTTTTCGCCGGCCGCAGGTCCTACATCGACAATCCAGTCGGCATGACGGATCACGTCGATCTCATGTTCGACCACAAACAGTGAATTGCCGGAAGCTTTCAGTTTATCCAGCGCCCTTAATAGTGCTTCAGTATCGGCAGGGTGAAGCCCGGCAGAAGGTTCGTCTAAAACATATACCACCCCGAAAAGGTTGGAGCGAACCTGTGTAGCCAATCGAAGACGCTGCAATTCTCCGGGAGATAGAGTCGGCGTACTTCTTTCGATGGTCAGGTATCCTAAACCCAGATCAAGCATGACCTGAAGGCGGGCGATGAAGTCTTCGGCGATGCGTTTGGCTACCACTACTTTTTCAGGGTGTTCTGCCGCTATCTTTTTTAGAGCAACTGCTTCACCGGTTGCGTAGGGCGCGAAGATCTTCGCCAGCTTGTCAAGGGCGAGCCTTGACAGTTCAGCAATATCATAACCGGCGAATTTAACCGACAAGGATTCCTGCCGCAGACGCTTTCCATTGCAAACGGGACATTCGCTGCTGATCATGTATTGTGAAACTCGTTTTTTCATCAGGGCACTCTGCGTATTGGCAAAAGTGTGCCTGACATACCGGCGCGCGCCGGTAAACGTGCCCATATAGTCGGGCTGTCGCTTGCTTTTGATAAAGCGCTGAATTTCGTCATGCGTATAGCCCGAATAAACGGGCACCACAGGCTGCTCTTCTGTAAACAGGATCCAGTCCCTGTCTTTTTGGGGAATGTCTTTCCAGGGGATATCAATATTGTAACCCAGGGTAGTAAGAATATCACGCTGGTTCTGGCCCTGCCAGGCTGAGGGCCATGCAGCAATAGCTTTCTGGCGGATGCTCAGGCTGTCATCAGGAACCATGGTTTTTTCCGTGATCTCATAAACCCGGCCCAGACCATGGCATTCTGTACAGGCACCTTCCGGCGTATTGGGAGAAAATGATTCGGCATAGATGATGCTTTGACCGGATGGGTAATCACCGGCACGGGAATAAAGCATGCGCAATAAATTAGACAGGGTCGTAACGCTGCCCACAGATGACCGGGTACTTGCCGCACCGCGTTGCTGCTGCAGGGCTACTGCCGGCGGCAGTCCTTCGATCTCATCCACCTCGGGGATCGCCATCTGATTGAACAGACGGCGGGCATAGGGCGAAACTGACTCCAGATACCTGCGCTGTGCCTCCGCATATAAAGTACCGAAAGCCAGTGAAGATTTGCCCGAACCCGAGATACCTGTAAAAACGACCAGCGCATCACGGGGAATATCAAGACTTATATTTTTGAGGTTATGCTCGCGCGCTCCGCGCACGCGAACGAAGCCGTTAAACCCTTCGTCAATTTTAGTCATGAACTTTAAACAGGAAACAGCAACCTAAGTTTGCAGATAATCATCCCTGAATCTCGATCCATACCGGCGCATGATCACTGCTGTGTTCCCAGCCACGCACATGCTTATCCACTCCGGCTGAAGTTAAGCGGATACTCAGATCTGCATTTAATAGAAAATGATCAAGCCTTAACCCGGCATCCCGCCCGTATGCATTACGCAGGTAGTCCCAAAAAGTATAGATGCGTTCATCAGGATAAAGTTTGCGGACAGCATCATCCCATCCCTGTTTGATCAGTGTTTGGAAAGTCCGCGACATCGATGATGAGGTAATCGTCATTATATTTGTAACCTATGACGATCTTGTCATAGTGGATTTCCATTTTTGTATTTTCATTCATAAGCTGAAATTTGATGTGTGCATGGTCGCGGCTTTCCAGCATGTCCAGATGCCTCAGGGCAGAACGAGTACGGTAAGAAAATGAACAGCAAGGTTCGACATTTTCTTGGAGGTCAACCCAGCTATGTTTTATTATATGGATGCTGAGTTTGAAACACCAACAGTTTAAGAATAAAAATCAATAAAAAAGGATGCCAGTTATCAACCTGACATCCGCTTTCACTGAAATAACTCTTCTAATCATTGAATGTTTCAAAATAACAAATGAGTAGATGGGAATAACAAATGTGTCAGCTATATAATATTGTCACTGTCCGCATCGTTTTTATGTACTACTCTCAATCTTTTACCGGATAATCTTTTTTATACATAGATAGTGATTCAATGATAATTTTATAACATTTAATTTTAAAGTCTAAGCAACAGCACTTCATTCGTATTTGACCGTCAATGACGGCAATTAATGGCGACATCTTATGCACTTTACAAATTTGTTTTTCAACGTCGGTCTGGAAGTCATATTTATAATCGTTCATAACAAAATAAGTCAAAATAAAACCTCCTTACACTCGCTGCTTGGAGGTTTTTGAATTAAACATTAGTACACTTAATTTACTTTACTCCCCGAAGATTTCCGTTAGCCGGGAGTGAGAAGGTGGAAATTGGCTACGGTCGCTCTCGCTGCTCACATAACCATATAAAATTTATAATAAAACCTGATTTGAAGATAAAAAGGAAAATCATTACAAGTTGGGGATTAATACTCATTATGAGTGGTGGTATTTACTTTACTGCCGCAATGTTCAATCCGATATTTGATTGAATCATTGTTCGGAGAGTTTGATACCGACCAATACATTCACTTATCAATTTTTACCAAAGGGTAATCTTTCTTCAAAAAAAACGGTAAATTTTTCGAGCATCAATTTATAACACACCGCTTTGATTCAGCGCAACAGCATTTCATTTCCATTTTTGAATCTATAATTTTAATAGACGGTGCCATCTTATGCACTGGACGAGTTTGTTTGCTTATTTCCAATTGAAGGATATGAAAAAAATCTTCCATTAGCTCGAGTTTAAAGTCATTTAAAAACTCAAGGGAATAATGAGCTATTTCTTACGGCTAACTAATTTGGGGCGGAGGTATCGATGCGACAACGCAGAGGTGTTAAAGTTTCACTTATAGAAAATAAAAACCCCGGAAGTAATCCGAGGTTCAAGACGTTGGCAGTCATCCATAACTCGCACCCCAACATGGTGACACAAAAGTATTTATTTGCTATATATTAATACGTAGCAATACGGTTGTCCTTACAGAAAATAAACTCTCTCAACTGGTTTTCACCTAGGTTAATTTTCTTTTTCATAGTTTTGGTTTAGGCAGCTGAAAAAGGGTTAACCATTTGTATTGGATCCTATCGAAAGGCTTTGGAAGGTAATCATTACCATGACAGCCTTTACTCCATCAATTACGGCATGTGTTGCTGAAACGGTTATTTTCGGAATAGACATCGTCGCCGGGGAATTTTTTAAATTCACTACATATAGCTTTCATTGACATCACCAAGCGTGACGTCAAGTAAAATGACATCCGGACTGGATTCTGCTATCGCACTATTTACATTATACCCATCTACCAATTCATTAACTTGATATCCTTCGTCTGAAAGAATGTAATTTACTATTTTAACAATAGCTACTTCGTTATCAATTAGTAGTATTTTTTGAATTTTTTTATTTGTTGTGATTAATACTACTTTTATCACACTCAATAAAAAAACGCTGGAAAGGCGCTTGATTTTCGTAGGCGGATATTTGTATTTTGTATATTTTGCCTGCTTTTTACACAGCCTAGTAACGTTTAACGTCGTGTTTCAATTAAGTCAAAGATTGTTAATCAAAGGCTTATTCTAATACGGCAACATTTGCAGCGATTTTTATGGCTTAACAATTTGTTACTTACGAAGTATATTTACCGTGCCGTATGAGTCTTTATTAGTATTGGCTATTAAAAGTTAAAAAGATGAATGGTATCACCTAAGGATATATTCATTAAGTACAACTGTAGAGGTTGAGCAGAAAGGTTTCTAGTTGCACAGCTAAGGGCCGACAGGAAGTGTAAACCAAAAATTTGAGCCTTGTCCTTGTGTTGAATTTACGCCAATGCTAATAAGAAATAAACTTTTACAAACGATTTCAAAAATTGCATATGCTAATAAAATTAGCATAGCTTTGTATTCACAAAAAATTACCCAATGAATCACTTCAATATCAAAACAGAAAACGGACAGAATTTTATTACTTTGGAAACCGCCGACTTTAAGATGCTTATTTCAAAAGATAGGGAACTTTCTGAAAACGATTACGGATATCTGTACGAAGGTACCGCATATGTCGAAGTAACTAAAGACCGGGAACATGAATACTTTGTTTTCGAGGTAGTGAGCCTTACGGAAACTGACGATATTGAAAGATCAAAGAAGCTTACAAATGAAGCAATGAAATTCTTTTTCCATTCGGTAATAGGCGTAGAGTACTTCACTGTCAGCGTTCCTGAATTTTCAGAGTTTTATGATGCAGATCTTTATCTACCAGAAAACGATTCAAACGAAATTGATGATAAACAATTGCCATTCTGATTTGAACTATGGACAGGGTTCAACCTCGAATACTATCCGAGGAAGATTTGCAGCGCAAGAAGCTAGAGGAAGCGAACGCCGCCAGCAAAAAATATCAGGAGCAATTAGATAAGGCGGCAAAGAAGTTAAACGCTCAAAAACTGTTTGATCGTGCAGTGGCATCGGGATCATGGCTATACGATCCTAAAGATAAAGTTTGGTACACACCAGAAGAATTCCTTCATGCTTACGCCAAATACTTTGATGATCATGAATTATTTCACAGGATTAAGGTTATGCATCCAGACATTGGCGTACATGCAGGCTACAAACAACTGGAAGCTTTGCAGGAAAAATTAAAGGCATTTACGCTAAGGGTGATCGAATATTACCGGCATAAATAATACTCGTAATGACTTTCGATGATATCGAAGATTGATCAAGAATTTCTTTGGGATGGGGACACCTATGTATCAAAACGCTGATAACTATTAGAGTGAGATGAATCAGAATTACCCTAAATTTCTATATAAGAAGTCATATGCTAACAATGAGGCGTTCGAAGGGTTCATTTCGCTAACGCAAACGTTTTAAAGATAAAATTAGTTAGATAAAAGGAATTGACCAATTGTAGACACCATTTTATGCGGTTGTCCCAAAATTAACATTGACAGAAATATTAATGGATAGTAAAGACTTTTTTACTGTCCTCGCATCAATGTCGAACTTTGGTTAGGATGGCACGTCGATAGTAACGTCCAGTGCAATAGTAAAATTTCAACATGTTTTTTTCTGGTATAAAAATGGACTTCAGGTTTGCCCGGATAGGAGTGTCACTGTATGCAGCCACTACACTCACTGACGTTCGTTTCTACATTTAGGCCTGTATGAATGGTCTTGATGGAGATGAAATTTCCTTTATAACAAGCTTTCCACTATTCCAGCGTTTTAATTTATTTGCTTTTTTAATGGCCGCCCTGTCTTTTATCTGTTTGTTCGGCGCGTAATAATCCGGCATAAAATTTTTCATGGCATCGTGAATAACAGACGAACTTTCTTTTGCCAGCAAATCGGGATTGGTTTTTACCAGATCAGCCAATGCAAAAGTCATACTGGAAGCATAATAAGGGCAATCCCAGTCATGTCGATAAGGATCGTCACCCTTAATGTTAACCTTTTGTAATGGATGGGAAATATCTTCAATAATTTCTGCAATACCGCCCCCAAAAACATTGGTATATTCCGCAATAAAATGGTTCCACCAGCGCGGGTGGTGCGGTAATTCTTTTAGCAGTGTGTCGCAGATCAGAATACGATGAGGAAAATCCGGGTTTTTAGGATTCATGATAACCAAAGACGTTCCGAAATGACCTTCTTTCAACGAATGCCTGCTGCAAATGACAAAGAATTGCAGCGATGTTTCATTTGCATAAGCTATAGATTTGGTCACATTTTTGACATCATGCAGCCTGTCTTCTAAAAAGCCACGCTGAAATAGCACATGTAAGTTTCGTTCAGATTGTGTTAAACCCCGTTTGCTGTTTTCATCGAACACATGAGCATTTGCAGGGCGGCTGGTAAAATGGTTGCCACTGTTATAGCGTATTTCAGATTCACAGGGATAGCTATCGACGGCGGCGTTATCGCCACTTTCGGTTTGCTTGTCTGGATGGATGGACCGGAATGGGATATGCATAGTTTCGCAACTCATCCGGCGCGCAAGATTATATAAACGTTGTTCGGTTGGAGCAAATGCAGGATCCCCGGTAACCTCATCAAAATAAACATTTTTAGCACTCCGTCCTAAATGATCAGCGACGAAGCGATTCTTTAATAGTTGTTGTAGGGGTGCGTCAATGGAAAGGAAGTAATCCCGCAGCGCATTGTTAGCTAAATATTCGTCCAGCGATTGATCAAACTGAAGCAAGGCTTTCTCGGGGTTAGCTTTGACCCACCTCAGCAAAAATTTGAACATTTTATTTTCAAAACGAATGTTTTTCGCCTCTGTTATTTCCTTGCTACAAAAACGCTGTTTCATGTCGTCTGAAAAAACTCTTTAAGTTTAATTCTTAAATATAATGATCAAGGCCTGTTTTATTTCTTCATTGTTTTTAATATCACTGCGTTATACGGTTAACTTTCAAACATTTGTTAAAACTACTCGACGGAGATCATTCCGGTAACCGAAAAAATGGAAATGTTTAAGCTACCAGGTTACTCATCGTTAAATTCCAATATGTGGAACAGATTGAGCACTTACGATAGGAAGATAAATGGCAAATAATAAAAATAAACAAGACGATTTCAACATGAAATTAGAATGTTATGCGTTATTGATATCATTGTCAACTAACTGCCCGTTCAAAGACTCCAGTTTTTCAATGGTATGAGCCAGTTGCTTGATTGTTTTTAACTCTTGGCGCTTGGCAAATGCCCAGGCGATAGCTAAAAAGCCTGAAGGCACCAAGTAAAGGAGTGCCGCAAGGATTGCAATGATAGACTTAGCACCTTGAAGCAAATACAACCATAAACCAACCGTGAGCAAACAAAAATAAACATCTATCATCACTTTATGCATAAATTCATTCTTATGCTGGATACGAATTAACTGGTTTATATATTCTTGACTGCTGCTACTTATTTTCCTTTTAAACAGCATGGGCAATAGCTGGTTGTTGGTAATAAGATAGGCTACAACCCCAATAATCATTAATGCTAAACCTATATTGGTAGTACACTCCCGGTTATTAATACTCAAGCCGGCCTTCAACATAACGACGATGCTTGCTGTTAACGCAACGATTTGAACCATCATTTTGAAGCGGAAAGCTTTTCGAATCTTCGCGGCCTTTTGTATTAAAATAGCGGAGTCAGGTCTTTCATGTGATGCTCGCTTACTCCATAGTGCTTTAAAATCTGGTTCAGTGCTCATGATTTTTAAATTTTTTTGATAATCGTTCTTTAATACGATGAATTTTTACCCTGATATTGGTTTCGTTAAGTCCTATAATCTTCGCAATCTCAGCTTGCTTGATATTTTCAAGCTCAAGGGAAATAATCAATCGGTCGATCTCAGGAAGCTCGGCGATACATTGATATAAAAATTGCACTTTGAGTTCAATGTTTGTGTCGATGGCTTCTTTCATATCCTCGGGAAATTCTGCGCGTGGCATACGATTTTTCAGTTCTATTTGTCGCAGGCAATTATTGGTGGCTATACGGAATATCCACGTACCGACCGCAGCCTCGCCTCTAAACTTTGGCAATTGGTTCCAAATGGCAACAAAAGTATCCTGGGCAATATCTTTCGCCCAATCGTGATCGTTAACGTAACCCATCGATATACGAAATACTTTGTCCCAATAATTTTTATAGATTTCGTCAAACGTCATTTCGCTTGTTAGATGACCATCCTTCAAAAATGCTACACCCGTCAAAAAAAAAGATAGATAGAGCATGGTCGTCTACATGGTAGTGACAATGAATCTGTAACCATTATCGTTTTTACTACTGTCTGTGCAAAAAAAATGCTAATTGTAGCCATAAATTATGAGCAATCGACGATGAGAGTGTTTAACCTCGGGCCGTTTTATCCTAAACCTGGACTCGAAGCGCAAATCTAAAATGTATTCAGCTTCAAGTCATCAAGAAAATAGTTCGAGATTTGACCACTGTCGAAAGAAGGAAAGGACTCGAATAACTAACCATCATTTTCCTCGATTAGGGAATAAGGCCATCGGAAATTAAAGCAACGAGCCCAAAAAAGATAAATGTACATATTCGTTTGTATTTTAATGTTTACACTAGGCTCCCTTTACTTTTGTTTATGAACTGGCTAGCAATACCACGGAACAGCGAATCTCCGACAACATTAAGGAATTGTGGTAGATGTTAATCAATTCGCCAATCGCTTTTTCAGAAATATTAGCATAAGAATTATATCAAAAATCAAAAAACGGAGTGTCATAGATAACCAACAGCTAACCAGACGAAAAACTTTCTAAACTGGTCAGGGAGAAGAATACATATTAACTTAATTTTCGTCTGGCTTGAAGCCAATTCTTGTTCTTTTTGGTTGAGCTTCTTGCTTATCATTTAATTCGTCAAGATACAAGAAAACCATCTCTAGGTTTTTATCGGTTTTGGAAAGTCTCTTTTTCAATTGCTCGATCGCCAACCTTATCTCTGCTTTGTTGAGTAAAAACCTCGTCACGCTATGAAACACCCGCATGATTTGAATATTTACCGCTACTGCCGTTTCGCTTTTTAAAACGCTTGACAACATTGCTACGCCTAATTCAGAATGCCATAGGTGCTACCGGTGAGAACTTGATTCTATCCGGCAGGTTATCACAATTTGTGATAACCTGTTGCCATTCATTTTTATGGAGCACAAACATAAAGTTTTCTGGAAATCGTTTTATATTCCTTTTGACCGCTTGTTTGAGAGCTCTCGTTTCTACCTGTTACAAGCCTGCAAGGTCGAAGTCGAACATGACCTTTTGATTTCTAACGTGGTAAATACTATTGATGACCTCTTCAGTTGTGATATTATTTATCATCTTGTGCTTTTTTAAAGATTAACGAAAGTTAATTTGTTTTTTAAAGCTGCCATGTCTTCACTTACTTTGATGTCCAATATTTTAGCGTAATGCTGGGTCGTGCGAATATTTTTGTGACCAAGCATTTTAGAAACACTTTCAATGGAGACCCCATTGGCCAAAGTAACGGAGGTAGCGAAGGTATGGCGGGCGATGTGATAGGTCAGCTGTTTAACGATACCGCATACATCCGCTATCTCCTTCAGATAGCTGTTCATTTTTTGATTGGACAGAACAGGAAACACTTTATCCTTGAATAAGCATTCTGCATTGTCTTCATATTTTTGTATGATTTGCAAGGCGACTGGTAATAAGGGTATACGGGATGGGGAATCTGTTTTTTGCCTGCTGGTAAAGATCCATTGCTGCTTATCGACCCCCCGAGTGATTTCCGATCGTTTTAGTTTTTTGACATCGGCATACGCTAAGCCTGTAAAGCAACTGAACAGAAATACGTCTCTGACCTGATTAACCCGGTCACTCACAAACTGTTTTTCCGCTAAAACCTGTATCTCCTCGCTTGTAAGGTAATGTCTTACAACTTCTCTGACTTTAGCCTTATAGTTAACAAAAGGGTCTTTGTCCAGCCAGCCATTCGCAATACAAATACGTATGATTTTTTTAAAATTCTTGATGTATTTGACCGCAGTGTTGTTGCAGCAATTCCTCTCCGACCTCAGATAAAAATCATAAGAAGTAATAAATTCGTGGTCGATTTCACAAATGTCAACGTCGTTTTTTTTGTATTGCCATGCTATAAAATCAATGGTATGCTTTAAGCTGGTTTCATAACGTTCGAGTGTTCCGCTTGCATACTCCTTGCCGATAAGCGATTTGATACGTTTGTTATGTTCTTTGAAAATAGGAACAAGCATCTTAGATCGTTTGGTGTCGGTCTTGCCCAAAAGTCGATCTCTCAAGCTTTCAGCAGTAATCGGTACTTTTGCATCTAACATCAACCGATGTTCCTCAAATACTTTTTGCTCCAAGGTTTTAAGGTATTGATTAAACACCCGCGATTCTTCATTGGTACCGGTCATTTTTTGGGTGTCCGGGTTCCAACGATCCGGTTTAACATAGCGCCTGGAAGTAAATTCAACGCGTTCACCGGCAATGGTTAATCTCAAATAAACTGGGGCGGTCCCGTTGCTTAGGGTTTTGGACTTCTTTAGTGAGAAGTTGATACAGACAGTTCTGATCATCGCTTTAACAATTAATAATTAATAAGTAAACATTTAGCAGTTTCGCGAGACCTAAAATTACGAGGGTCCAATAGGTCTCGCAAGAGGTCTCGATCAGATTGAGATGTATTGCGTTTGGATGCGTTGCTCGTAAACATGAAACGCCCCAAATCCAATGATTTGAGGCGTTTTTCAAGAACTTGATATACTTACGGCGGAGAGGGAGGGATTCGAACCCTCGATACACTTTTGGCGTATACACACTTTCCAGGCGTGCTCTTTCGACCACTCAGACACCTCTCCGGATAAAATTAGTTTGCAAAGGTATAATAATATTGCTTTCGCCGGCAATAAAAAAGCGAAGCCCTGGTTAAGGGCCCCGCGTTACATGAAAACTTTAAACTCAACTAAAAAAATATGGCATTTATAGTATAGAGTGTTAAGCCGGCCTTTGGTTTAATTTAAGTAAAAAATATTTAGCCGTAATGCAGATAAATAATTTTAGCTTATGTTTGCTCCATATTGCCAAAAGGTAGTTTTACACATAAAAAAGCTTGTTTAGTTTAAATGCTGAGCATCAACAACATTAAAAAACCTATCGCCGCCGATATTGATGTGTTTGAGGAGAAGTTCAAGGCTTCTATGCAAAGCTCGGTGCCTCTGCTTGATCGCATAACTCATTATATTGTTAAGCGCAAGGGTAAACAGATCAGACCTATGTTTGTGTTTTTTGCTGCCAGCATTTGCGGGGGCATTAACGAATCAACCCACCGGGGAGCTGCCCTGGTTGAGTTGCTGCATACTGCCTCCCTTGTTCATGATGATGTGGTTGATAACTCTTATCAGCGTCGCGGGTTTTTCTCTATCAATGCTTTGTGGAAAAATAAGATAGCCGTTCTGGTTGGCGACTACCTCCTTTCAAAAGGATTATTGCTTTCTATTGATAACAATGATTTTCATTTGCTTAGGATAGTATCAGACGCGGTAAAGCAAATGAGCGAAGGTGAATTGATGCAAATTGAAAAGGTACGCCGTATGGATATTGGCGAGCCGGTTTACTACGAGGTGATCAGGCAAAAAACGGCATCACTTATTGCGTCATGCTGTGCCTGTGGCGCAGCTTCTGCCGGAGCATCTGATGAAGTGATTGAAAAAATGCGTTTGTTTGGCGAAAAAATAGGTATAGCTTTCCAGATCAAGGATGATATGTTTGATTTTGGTACAGACGATGTAGGCAAACCCCTCGGCATTGATATTAAAGAGAAAAAAGTTACACTCCCGCTTATCTATTCATTGGCTAACGCCAGTGATTCTGAAAAAAAGCGGATTATTAACCTGGTTAAAAACCATAACGATGATCCGGCTAAGATTGCTCAGATCATTAAATTTGTAAATGAAACCGGTGGCTTGCAATACGCCGAAACCCAAATGAAAAAATTTCAAGACGAAGCTTTTGAAATCCTCAACACTTTCCCCGACAGTGACTCGCACCGAGGCCTTGAGCAGCTGGTGAGGTTTACTACCGAGCGTAATAAGTAAGCATTTAATTTCCCGTACGTTAGACTTTTAAATTTAGTTTAGCGCCATTATCTTTATGGTGAATTGAAAATTGTGCAGGGTACTAAAAGTCATACTGATTTAAAAAAAGCGCATCAGGTATTGTGCGGTTATGACTTACCCTTAAACTTATTAACTTCGTAAATGCAATCCATATTTTTAAGCTTCCCAAAAATCACATTTTTTGATATTCTTGATGTGGTGCTGGTGGCCTTTATCATATACCAGCTTTATAACCTCATCAGAGGCACCATAGCCGCAAATATATTTATTGGTTTCGCCGTAATATTTGCTCTCAACTTTGTGGTAAAGGCGCTTGATATGAAGTTGCTTACCGTTATACTGGGCAAGTTTGTTGATGTAGGTATCATTGCTGTAATAGTGGTTTTTCAGCAGGAGGTAAGGCGGTTTTTGCTCTTGGTAGGTAAAAACGCGTCGTTGCAGCGTAATAAGGCGTGGTGGCAATACTTTTTTGGTAAAACCGAGGTAGAGAAGAATAATTATGCCCGTATAAAACCTATCATTGATGCCTGCAAAAGCATGAAACAGACCCGTACAGGCGCGTTAATTGTATTCGCAAAATATTACGATGAACAGTTTTACCAAAACAGCTGCGAGGTTGTGGATGCCAAGATATCAAAGCGACTGCTGGAGAGTATTTTCCAAAAAACAAGTCCGCTGCATGATGGGGCGGTGGTTATCTCCGAAAATAAAATCAAGTCGGCCAGTTGTATATTGCCGCTTACCGAAAAAACTGACCTACCCGCCCAATTTGGTTTACGCCATCGCGCAGGTATCGGGGTAACTGAAGCCAACGAGGCAACGGCTATCATTATATCTGAAGAAACCGGCGAACTCTCCTACGCCAAACAGGGCCGTGTTAAAATGAACATCAGCTTTGCCGAACTTGAAAAAGTATTGAATAAGGATTTTTAATTCCTAAGGCTGCCTGCTCACAGAGTCAGTTTTAAGTTTGCCATAACCTTGTATCAGCATGGTATAATGAGTGTTAGGATCGCCAGGTTTAACCACGGGCATTTTGTCGTCTGATCGTGTTTTAATTACCGGCATATTATCAACTATCTCATCCCTCATAATTTCGCTCACCGTTGGGATAGCTGTAGAAGGTTTACTTATCTGTGGCGAAACAGGCGCTGTTTTGAGCAGGCTGTTAACACGTTTTGATTTAAAATGCTCGTATAAAGAATTACCCTGGGTTTTGCCAGAGATATTAGATTGAGATAATTGCTGAGCTTTTAATTGCGTAATGCTAACAAACATTAAAACAAACAGGCAGGTTGTTCTCATAATTATGAAAGGTTTACACTAATATACTTACAAATTAGAAGTTCTGATGTTAAATAGTGTTATTTAACATTTGTTTATACATTTAAAATAAGCCTTCAAAGATGCTAAACTACAAGCAGCATAGTGCATTCGCTTTAATATACTACAGGCAGGCTATATCTAAAGTGATAGATTTTATTATTTTTGTGAAAAATTAAAACCAATGAGCGAACTCATTAAAAAACAAGTGACTGATGCAAAGGCTTTAATGGACAAGGCCATTGACCATGCTGATAGTGAATTAAATAAAATAAGGGCTGGTAAAGCAAGTCCATCAATATTAGATGATGTGATGGTTGATTACTATGGCAGCCCAACCGCGCTAAGCCAGGTTGGCAGCGTTAACACACCAGATGCTCGTACTATTGTTGTTCAGCCCTGGGAAAAATCATTGTTAGGCGCTATTGAAAAAGCAATTAAAGAAGCAAACCTTGGCCTTAACCCTCAAAATGATGGTATCATTATCCGTATCAACGTACCGCCATTAACCGAAGAACGTCGTCGTGACCTGGTTAAAAAAGCTAAAGGTGAGGCAGAAACCGGTAAGGTAGCCGTTCGTAACATCCGTAAAGATGCCAACGAAAAAATCAAGAAATTAAAAACTGAAGGTGTTTCAGAAGATGAAATAAAAGTAGGGGAAGCCGAAATACAAAAGTTAACAGACGCTTATATAGCCAAAGTTGATCAGCTTTCTGAAGCTAAAGAAAAAGACATCATGACGGTTTAATATTAACCTTATGTCAAATTAAAAGGGAATGAGCTACTTAGCCATTCCCTTTTTTTATTTTTGTTGTTGAAACATGAATATATTAATTTCTTACCTAAAAAAACATCGCTGGATAGTTGTGTTAGCACTTTTTCTGGCGGCTATGAATATTGGTTTTTCGTTGCTTGATCCCTGGATAACAGGCAGAATAGTTGACCGCGTTATTGAAAAACGTACCGTTCTTCAATATGATGAGTACCTGCACCAAGTGCTGATGCTTATTGGCGCGGCAATTGGCGTGGCCATGGTATCGCGTATAGCCAAAAACTTTCAGGATTATTTTACCAACATCATTACTCAAAAAGTTGGCGCGGCCATGTATGCCGATGGCCTTAAACACTCGTTAGAGTTACCTTACCAGGTTTTTGAAGATCAGCGCAGCGGCGAAACCCTGGGCATATTACAAAAAGTAAGGCTCGATTGCGAAAAGTTCATTACCTCTTTTATCGGGATCTTGTTTGTTTCTCTCATCGGGATGGTATTTGTTATTGTGTATTCGGTAAGTGTTAGCTACCAGGTAACGCTGGTGTATTTTGCTGCAATACCTATCATTACTTTTGTAAGTATGGCCATGAGCCGTAAAATAAAAACCATTCAAAAAAAGATAGTTTCGGAAACTACCGCCCTTGCCGGTTCAACTACCGAATCGTTAAGAAATATTGAGCTGGTTAAGAGCCTTGGTTTAGCAAAACAGGAAATTGAAAGGTTAAATAAAACGACCTATCGCATACTTGACCTGGAATTGAAGAAGGTAAAATACGTACGCAGCATGAGCTTTGTACAAGGTACTACAGTAAATTTTGTACGCAGTGTAATGGTGGTGGTATTGTTACTGCTTATCTTTAAAAATACCATTTCGCCGGGGCAGTACTTTAGCTTTTTGTTTTACTCGTTCTTTTTGTTTAACCCATTACAGGAGCTTGGTAACGTGATTTTGTCATGGCGTGAGGCCGAAGTATCATTAGGAAACTTCAAAGGCATATTAAGCACCCCGATTGATAAAAAGCCTGAGAAACCTGTATTGCTTGAAAAGGTAAACACACTAACCTTTAGCGATGTTAGCTTTAAGCATTTAACGGCTAACCGCAACGCGCTTAATAATATCAACTTTGAAACCAATACCGGCGAAACCATTGCCTTTGTTGGCCCATCGGGCTCGGGTAAAACTACACTGGTAAAATTGCTGGTAGGTTTGTACCAGCCTTTGGATGGTAATATTCTGTACAACGGAACTTTAAGTAAAGATATTGATCTCGACCAGCTGCGCGAAAAAATTGGATTTGTAACCCAGGATACGCAACTGTTTTCGGGCACCATCCGCGAAAACCTGTTGTTTGTAAGGCCGGATGCTACCGATGAGGAATGTATGGATGTACTTCAACGTGCTGCCTGCCAAACTCTGCTGGCTCGTGCTGATAAAGGGCTGAGCACAGTGATAGGTGAGGGAGGTGTAAAAGTATCAGGTGGTGAAAAACAACGCCTGTCCATAGCCCGCTCGTTATTACGCAGGCCGGATATCCTGGTGTTTGATGAGGCTACCTCCAGTTTAGATTCTATTACCGAAGAAGAGATCACCGAAACTATTCGTAATGTTTCGGAACTTGAAAATCATATAACTATTTTGATAGCTCACCGCCTGTCAACCATTATGCATGCTGATAGCATCTATGTACTTGAAAAAGGCCGTATCATTGAATCGGGCAAGCATCATGACCTGTTAGCCCAAAAGGGACTTTACTACGCCATGTGGCGCCAGCAAATTGGCGAAAAGGATGTGGTAGAGGAAGCAGAGGTGAAGTAAATAGAGTTTGTAAATAAACAGTTCCTTATAATGGGAACGAAGCAAAAGCCTTACCCAGCCCTCTCCAAAGGAGAGGGCTGGGTAAGGCTTTTTTTTAAGTCTCCTCCTTTGGGGGAGATTTAGAGGGGGCTTAAGTTTTTAAAAACTTAGTAAGTCTTCTCTTCGTGAGCTAAACTACTGCAATCACAAAAAAAGAAATATCGCTTTAAATATTCTTATCCTCAATTATTCTGAAAAACTCATCACGATAGGTATCGCCTACGGGGATAATTTTGTCGCCAATCTGGATGCGACTGCGCTCAATGCTGTCTATTTTATTAAGGGCTACTATGTATGATTTGTGTACTCTTATAAAGTGTTTCTCAGGCAAGGCATCTTCCATTTTTTTCATTCCCTGCAAAGTAATGATGCGCTCTGCTGGGGTGAATATGGATATGTAATCTTTAAGCCCTTCAATAAACAAAATATCGTGCAGGTAAACCTTTTGTATTTTATGCTCAGTTTTAACAAAAATGAAATCGGTCGAAAAATCATCCTGCTGCACAGATTCTGTCAGTATAGTTTTAGCCACCGGCTGTATAATTGTCTGCGCTTTTTGAACCGATTTAAAAAACCTGTCGAAAGCTATAGGTTTAAGCAGGTAATCAACCACATCAAGTTCATAACCCTCTAAAGCATATTGCGGATAGGCGGTGGTTAAAATAACTTTAGCCCTGCCATTTGATATTTTTAAAAACTGGATGCCTGTAAGCTCCGGCATCTGCACATCTAAAAACACGAGGTCAACATCCCCGGTTTGCACCAAAGTTAAGGCCTCAATGGGGTTTGTTGTGGCTTTCACCAGTTGCAGGAAAGGTATTTTGGAAATATAATCTTCCAATATATGCAGCGCTAAAGGCTCATCATCAACTACCAGGCATCTGATCATATTGTAAAAATAAGCGTTCTAATGGTTCGTTGTTAATTTTTTTGTTTCCGGTATAAAAAAGCGAGCGGACGCTAGGTGCTTGGGCTATAAAACTATGGATAATTCGCAGGTATAGGTATCGGCTTCGTCTCTTATTTTCAGCGTGTGTTTTTCTGGATAAAGGAGGTTAAGACGTCGTTGTACATTGTTTAAACCTATGCCGCCTGAAGAGTCGCGGTTGTGGGTATGCTTTTTATTCTGGATATAGAAATGAAGCTTGCACTCGTCAACATTTATGAGCAGTTTGATGGGTGATGTTACATCATTGGCCACACCATGCTTAAAGGCGTTTTCAATAAACGCGATTAGCAACAATGGCACAATTTGCTGGTTGGTCACATTGCCCATCACCTTAAAATCAATAAAAGCTTTGTTGCCAAAACGTATTTTTTGAAGATCGATATAATTCTGCAAATACTGTAACTCCTTACTCAGATCAACCTTGTTATCATTACACTCGTACAGCATATACCGCATAATTTCGGATAACTTCAGGATAGCCTCGGGAGTTGTTTCGGAACGCTGATAGGCCAATGAATAAATGCTGTTCAAAGAGTTAAACAGAAAGTGGGGGTTTATCTGCGATTTAAGAAAGGCCAGTTCGGCACTCAGGCGTTGGTTTTCCAGATCGCGCTGTATACGTTCGTTCAAAAACCAGTCGGTAGTGAATTTGAGCACCACACTTAAGAAAATAAATACAAGGCTGCTAAAAACGGTAGCTAAAAAGTACGATGGAAAGGGAATGGGCTTATTCATGTGCGTTAGCACAATATCTCTGTACATGAGCCCAACTCCATACTTGCCAAAACCATACAGGATAACAGTAGTAATAACAAACACGGCGTAGGCCCAGTAACGTTTCTTATCTAAAAAATTAGGAATGTAGATCAGGAAATTGATATAGAACAGGCTGATATTAATAGCCGGAAAGAGTAGTAGTTTAACCAGCAGTTCGCGGTTGGTAACTTCAGAATCTGTATGGGCCAGATATATTAAAAGCGATATAATACATAGCCAGAAAAGCAGGTGCCAGAAAACCTGCCAGCCTGTTTTTATGATACGCGATTGTTTCTCCTCTGAAATTATAGCCTGCATCCGCTTTGTTTTTAATCGCCATTTTATTTAAAAGGCTACTGGCATCTAATTTAATATTTTGTGCATTATATGTTGATACATTTATATATAGTATTTCATTTTATCGATGAACTGGCTTTATGAATCGATGAACTGGTTATTTCGTTTATTTAGCCGTTCATCTATAAACCCGGGGGGTTGGTCTAATACTTTTTAGGGGGTAAAATATTTAGTATTCCTTTGTTGTATCAAAATCAACTCTCAATGAAAACGCTTATCAAAAATTCAAATCCTTTCGTAATGTTACTGATACCTGTAATGTTTGCCCTTATATTAGGTGTAAGCTATCAGTTTCAACAAAAAAAGGATTCGTCAATAGTTGGTGCATCAGTACATGCAACTTCATTGTTTTATAAAGGTGTTACCATGTTTAAAACAGTTTGCTCCATAGCCAAGAGTAACCATGTATGGTAATACGTACTGAGGGGTTATCCTTCAACTTTGGCAATCAGCAGGTTATTAAATCATTAAACCTGCAAGTTCCCGAAGGTAGTATATACGGTTTTCTCGGCCCCAACGGTGCCGGGAAAACCACTACCATCAAACTCTTGTTAAACCTGCTAAAAACCCAACACGGCAGCATCCATATTTTTGAACAGGAGTATCACAATAACCGCATCAGCATATTATCACAAATAGGGGCACTCATTGAGCAGCCTGCCATATACGCGCATCTTACTGGTAAAGAAAACTTACAAAACCGGGCCTTATTATTACAAGTATCCGCAAACCGGGTTGATGAAATGCTTAGCCTGGTACAGCTAAACGGCGCTGCAAACAAAAAAGCAGGGCAGTATTCTTTAGGAATGAAACAACGTTTAGGCATAGCGTTGGCGCTGCTTAACGATCCAAAACTGCTGATCCTGGACGAACCCACCAACGGCCTCGACCCGAATGGTATTATTGAGATCCGCGAACTGCTTATAAAACTGGTTTCACAGCATCAGAAAACTGTATTTATATCAAGCCATTTACTTGTCGAAGTAGAACGTATGGCTACCCACGTTGGTATTATTGATAATGGCGAATTACGGTTTCAGGGCAGCGTAAAAGACCTTGAAGCTATAAGTCATCCGCAGATAAGGATAGAAACCGATAATACGGTAGATGCCGCCAATTTGCTTAACCGGAAGCACTACACCGTTACTGATGTTACAGATCAATACATATTTGTAAACTACACTTCAAGAGATCAAACAGCCCAGATCAATACACTGCTTATTCAAAACGGGTATCAGGTATTCAGCATTGGTAAACAGCAAAAGGATCTGGAAAAGTTATTTCTTTCTATAACTCAAAATGCCGCCTGATCATGAAGGGCTTCCTGCTATCGTTCCGGTCGGAGTTTTTTAAAAGCAGGAAAACACTTGGTTTTTGGGCGGCGGTGATTTTACCTCTGATGATTTGTGTGCTGCTTTTTATTGGCTTTTACACCAAAAGCGAAAAACTGGCAAGCATGGCTCCAATGATGTTATGGTTGCAATTTGCAGGCGCTATATTAAAAGTAATGGGTTCATTGTTGTTACCTATGTACGTTATTTTTATAGCCTACTCTGTAAACAATATAGAACATAATGCCGATACCTGGAAAAGCCTATTCAGTTTACCCATTTCACGCTGCGCGGTGTATACTGCTAAATATTTTTATGCGTTATTCCTGGTGCTGTTATGTATGTGCCTTTTTGTGCTATTTACAATTAGCTTTGGCAATTTACTGAGTTTGGTAAAACCACAGCTGAGATTTGACAATTACCATATGGAAAAGCAGCTATTGCAGGTTTATTTCAAGCTCTTTTTATCATCATTAGGGATACTTTCTATACAGTTTTTGCTGAGCCTGCTTTGGGCCAACTTTTTAAAGCCAATAGGTGTAGGGTTTATTTGTACTATAGCCGGCGTTATTTTGGCCATTAATAATTGGGAATACGGCTACTTGTTTCCATACGCGCACCCATCAATTGCTATAGCTAATATGGTAAGCAGGGCCAATGAGGCTGCGAATAAACTTGAAATTGATGTTTTTACTAAAGAAGTTCCGGTAAGCATCGTCATATCCATATTGGTATTTATCGGAGGATACTTTATTGTTCTGAAAAGAAGCATTAGATAAATGGGGAGGGTTTGTAAATGTGTGGATGCGCAAGTTAGTATATCCAATTGCAGAGCGTAACCTATGCCTACTTAATTAAACTCCTGAGTTTTATTAATCTTATTATTGGTTGCTTAGATTGATAGTTCAGGAATTGAAAATTAGCTACAACTATCTTGCTCATCCACTCATCTACACACCGAAAAACGTCTGGGGTTCAGTCGATTATATTAGAACTATCAAAGTTGGCTAAACAGTGTGGTTATTGCAATTCAAAAAGCAGTAAAAACAAAGAAGGCTCCGGGTTATCCGGAGCCTTCGCAAACAATATTTAATTTAAAATTATTTTTGTTTGAACTGAACACGACGGTTTAATACACGTCCTTCTTCAGTTGAGTTGTCAGCAATTGGGTTAGTTTCACCAAAGCCTTTTACTTTTACTTTCTTAGCATCAACACCAGAGTTAACTAAGTAAGTTTTTACTGAGTTAGCACGGTCTTTAGATAATTTGATGTTGTGAGCAGCAGTACCTTCAGATGAAGCGTAACCGTCAACTTCAACAGCTTTACCAGATGATCTTAAGTCGGCTGAAGTAGCATCTAATACTGGGTAAGATGAAGTTCTTAATACTGAGCTATCAAATTCAAACTGGATGTTTGAGTAAGCAGTAGCAGTTGGAGTAGCAACAGTATCTTTAGGGAATACGATAACGCAACCAGAACCGTCAACTACGCTACCAGCAGCAGTGCCAGGGCATTTGTCAAATTGATCAGCAACACCGTCACCGTCAGAATCTTTTTTCAGATCATTAACAGCAGTTTCAACGTTAGTTACACGACCTTTTAAAGCTTCAACTTCTTGACGTAAAGCTGCATCATACAACTCATCATACATCAAAGCTACTGGGTTAACCCACTCTAAGCTTGGTTTTGATTTTGAACCTAAAGTGAACTCTAAGCCAGCGTAACCGTAACCATATTTATCTTTTGTAGGGTAAGCTCTGTTTAAACCGTCAAAGTTATCGCCATCAACAAAAGTTTCGGTGTAACCTAAGTTTAATGCAACCGCATCACTTAATCTGAATTTAACACCAGCACCGATAGGGATAATTAATTCTTTAACGAATTTGCTTGTACCTGGAGCACCTGCAGTACCACCAGCAATACCATCATAATCAACAACAGTACCGTCTTTGAAAGTAACTTTAGGAGTATATAAAGCTAAACCAGCACCTGCAGTAACGAAGAAATTAACTGAGTTTTTACGACGTAAGAAGTCAATTGTAGCAACGTTAACAACACCGCTTAAAGTACCTGACCAGAATTTAGTTTGGAAAGACTGTGCGTCGTAGCCAGAACCAGTACCAGGATATTTGCTGTTATCGCCTTCAACTTTACCACCGTGTAAATCCAATTGTAAGCCGAAAGAATGAGCTAATTGCTCTCTGAAAGAGATACCGTAGCCTAATTGAACTTTATTGTGTGTAAAGTCATTTGAACCGCCTGTAGCAACAGATGGAGAGGTAGCGCCAACATTTACACCAATGCTAAATTTGTTGTACTGACCTGCTCCTCCAAATACCTTTGGGGTAGTGGTCTCAGTAGACGTTGTAGTTGCTGTGGCTGTTTTGGTAGAATCCGTTTGTGCATTTACGATTCCCACAACCATCAAAGAAGCAAATGACAATGCGACTGTTTTCTTTAATGTAGAATAATTCATAGTTTTTAAGATTAAACGATTTTAATTGTGATTTTTTTCAAATTTAGTAATTATGTTTGAAACCATGACCAAACATTGTTCCAAAACTTGTAATAGTTACACAAATAAAGAAAAAAAAATGATAATCATCACAGAAATATGAAATATCCTATCATTGAAAATAAGCTATTTATAAATAATAGAAAAAATTTCGTTTCGCGAACAAAACATAACGCTATAGCAATTTTTCATGCTAATGATGAGTTCCCAAGGAGTGGTGATCAGGCCTTTTTATTCAAGCAAAACCCTGATTTTTTTTACCTTTCAGGCATAGATCAGGAGCAAAGTATACTTGTTTTATACCCGGATTGTCCTAATAAAGCATACAGAGAAGTACTTTTTTTAAGACAAACCAACGAACATATAGCCATATGGGAAGGCCATAAATATACCAAGGAAGAAGCCAGGACAGTTTCAGGTATTGAAAATATTTACTGGCTGCATGAATATGAAACTATATTACAAAGCATAATTAATTATGCAGAATACATATATATTAATACTAATGAGAA
Source organism: Mucilaginibacter aquaedulcis (assembly GCF_030409325.1). Lineage (GTDB taxonomy): Bacteria > Bacteroidota > Bacteroidia > Sphingobacteriales > Sphingobacteriaceae > Mucilaginibacter > Mucilaginibacter aquaedulcis. The sequence continues at coordinate 504,759 of NZ_JAUFPR010000003.1, read as the reverse complement.
TGATAGGTACAGTAACCCGGTGCCTTATCGCGACATCAGAATGTATAATGAGCTGAAGTTAAAGTATCCTTTGCACAAGTATGAACGCTCGGCGGTGATCATGCGCGATCTGCGGGTTGTGAAATCCGAAACCGAAATTGCGCTTACTGAAAAGGCTTGCGATATTACCAATGATGCATTTGTACGGGTATTGAAATTTCTGAAACCCGGCGTGGCCGAATACGAGATCGAAGCTGAGATAACTCACGAATTTTTGAGGCAACGTGCTACAGGTCATGCTTATAACCCAATTCTGGCATCAGGTAAAAACGCTATAGTGTTACACTATACCGATAATAACCAGGTTTGTAACGATGGTGATGTGATACTTTTTGATTTTGGGGCCGAATATGCTAATTACAATGCTGATATGAGCCGTTCGGTGCCGGTTAACGGTCGTTTTACAAAACGTCAGCGCGATGTTTATGATGCTGTTCTGCGTGTAATGCGCGAGGCCACCAAGATGATAATTGCCGGTACGGTATGGAATGAATATCATGATGAGGTTGGTAAAATAATGACCAGCGAACTTATTGGTTTAGGCTTGTTGGATAAACATGATGTTGAAAAGCAAAACCCTGATGCACCGCTCTATAAGAAATACTTTATGCATGGCACATCTCATCATTTGGGTTTAGATGTACATGATTTTGCGAGCCGTTATAAGGCCTTTGAGGTTGGCAATATATTAACCTGCGAGCCCGGTATATACATAGCCGAAGAAGGTTTAGGTATAAGGATAGAGAATAATATTTTAATTACTGAAAGCGGAAACCGTGATCTGATGGCTAATATTCCGGTAGAAGCAGGTCATATTGAAGAGATCATGAACAGTTAAATTGAAGTAATTAAGGTATAGTTATAATAACGAATCAATTATCAAATCATTAATTCATTGTAAACTATACATAAGTATCTACAAAACTATACAAATTAAAGCTTTTGTGGCTTAAAGCTTCAGCAACTTCATGCTGAAGCTTTTTTTTATCAATGTGTTGCGTTAATTTCTGCTGAATAAGTTTGTATGCTTTTTCGGTCATTAGTAATTCGCGGCGCTCGTTTTTCAGGTTTGAGGCCGACTTAATAAAATCTATTACTTCTGCTATTCCCCCGGCCTGCGAGGCTATAGTTTTAAATACCGGGGGTTGATTACCCATTTTTTGGCCAATGATCTTTTGCAGGTTATTCGCAAAAGCATCGGCATCGGCCCTGTCGGCTTTGTTAATAATAAAGGCGTCGGCAATTTCCATCAGGCCCGATTTAATATGCTGGATCTCATCGCCACCCTCGGGCACCAGTATCACAAGTGTAGTATCGGCAAGGCCGGCTATCTCAATTTCCGATTGGCCAACACCCACGGTTTCTATCAACACATAATCAAAACCGGAAGCGCGCAGTACATCGGTCATTTCTATGGTTTTTGCTGATAAGCCTCCCAGTGAGCCACGGGTTGCCAGCGAACGGATAAAAACATCGGGATGATTAAAATGCGATGCCATCCTGATCCTGTCGCCCAGTAAGGAGCCAAAGTTAAAAAGCGAAGTAGGATCAATAGCGAGAACCGCTATTTTCTTACCATCATTCAAAAGCAAATTGATCAATGAATTTACGAGGGTGCTTTTGCCTGCGCCTGGTGGGCCGGTTATACCTATTATAGGTGTGTTTTTGGTGAAACTCAAATTTCTCAGCAATTCATCTGCACCTGTTAAATCATTTTCAACAATAGTTAAGGCCCGGGCTACCGACCTGAAGTTTATGGCTGATGATTGAAGGTTTTCTTTATGCATGAGTATATCAACAAATATAAGGCGATTTGCAGCAGCACTACAACAAAGGCGGTGCAATGCCCGTTAATTCATCAAAATTGTATATTTGTTCCTTTAAACTATACTGTAAAGTTTGTTTTGGCAACCCGATATTAACATGATGGGGGTAGCCTTTTTTAATCCATACCGCATTTGAAACCATCTATACTGATCACCTTCGACTCATTAAAACACGCCACCTCCGGATTGTTTTTTTTTGAACGGAGCCTCGGTGATGAATTGATCAAACAAAGCAGCAATCGCTTTAGCCTGTATGGTTATATGCGTCGCAAGTCTATCCATACATTTCAAAAAATTAAGGGCACCATATTAATATCGCTGCTCCATAAAGTGTTTTTTCCCAGATATAACGAGTTTGATCTGGTGCATTTTACTAATCAATACTGTAAGTTAAACCCCAACAGGGTAAATGCCAAAAAAGTGCTTACCATTCATGATATGAACCCTGTTCATGAAAAAAACAGATCGCCTCAGCGTTATAGTAAATACCTACGGCGTCTGGGCGGGTACATTGATGCTTGCGACAGGGTGGTTGTAATTTCTAATTTTGTAGCTAAGGATGTGGTAGAACATTATCCGCAGGCGGCAAATAAACTTTCGGTGATATATAATGGTGCCGATAAGCTAAACATGGCCTCTGGTCATACACCTGCATATAAACCCGTCCGCAAGTTTTTGTTTACCATAGGCAGTCTTTCGGCCAAAAAGAATTTTCACGTATTGCCGGCCCTGCTCAAAAACAATGATTATGAGTTGATCATCGCCGGAAAAATAACGGGCTATCAGGAAAAAATACTGGAGGAGGCTGCCAAGTACAATTGCACGGATAGGGTAATTATTCCCGGGCTTATAAGCGATGATGACAAAGCCTGGTATTACCAAAATTGTGAGGCCTTTCTTTTCCCGTCAATTGCCGAAGGTTTTGGCTTGCCGGTTATTGAGGCCATGCATTTTGGAAAACCTGTTTTTTTATCAAAGCATACCTCTCTGCCCGAAGTTGGCGGCAAAGCTGCCTGGTACTTTGATAATTTTGAACCAGAAGCCATGCAGGCTACATTTATCCAAGGTTTGGAAGAGTATATGGCTAAAGATATGAGCGCAGACATCATGAAGCATGCCGCCCGGTTTGATTGGAAAAAAACGGCTCAACAATATCTTGACCTGTATGATGAATGCCTGGCAATGTAAAGCGTGGGCCTCACCTTAAAAAAAGCAGAAGAAATAATTGCTATGAGTAAACCGAATGTTTTAGTAACCCTTGATTCAATGAAATACCCGAACACCGGTTTGTTTTATTTTGATAAAAGTTTGGGTAACGCGCTGATCAGGGAAAACGACAATCATTTTGATCTTACTTATTATATCTACAAAAAATCCGAAAACTACTTTGTCGGCAAGGTTAACCTGCTCAATCGTGTAACGCTTGATAAGTTATGGTTCGCTAAAAGGGAGCGGTTTGCAATCACTCATTTCACCGATCAGTTTTGCAGGCTAAACCCGCATCAGGTTAAGGGAAAAAAAATATTGACCATTCATGACCTTAACCAGCTATATGACACAAACTGGTCGCCCTCAAAACTTAAAACCTACATGGATAGGCTGGGAGGCTACATAAATGCCTGTGACCACATTGTAGCAATCTCTAATTTTGTTGCCAATGAGGTTTTAATACATTTTCCACAGGCTAAAGGTAAGTTAACGGTTATTTATAACGGAGCCGAAAAGCCCGAACTTGTACCTGGCCATTCCCCCGTTTACAAGCCCGACAAAAAGTTTTTGTTCACCATTGGCATGTTAAACGCCAAAAAGAATTTTCATGTTTTGCCTGCACTATTGCAAGGGAACGGAATGGAACTGGTGATAGCCGGTATTGAATCGGATTATAAAGAACAGATTATGGCCGAGGCGCAAAAATATGAATGTGCCGACAGAGTTATAATCACCGGCACTATAAGTGATGCTGATAAAGCCTGGTATTATAACAATTGCGAAGCCCTTGTATTCCCATCATTAGCCGAGGGTTTCGGCTTACCGGTTATTGAGGCCATGCATTTTGGTAAGCCTGTATTTTTATCCAGATACACATCGTTGCCAGAAGTAGGTGGAGATGCGGCCTGGTATTTTGATACTTTTAAAGCCAATACAATGCAGGATACACTTCAACGAGGGCTTCGGGAGTTTAACGATAAAAACCTTTCTGCTTCCATCATGCAACACGCTGCTAAATTTAGCTGGGAGCAAACGGCAAAACAGTATCTTGCTTTATACCAAAAGTGTATGCTTATCAGTTAAGGTATACAATACTGTATATTAATAAAGTGCCCTAAAAACTAAATATCTGATGATAACTGGTATTTAACTATTTTTGCGGATTAATATTTTTAAATGAAAATCTACTTCAGGTTATTGTCTTTTGCCCGGCCGATTGAAAAGTTTGCTATTCCTTATATCATTTTTACCTTATTATATGTTGTTTTCAGCACATCTGTTTTGGGTTTGCTTGGGCCATTGTTAAATACCTTGTTTCATGTAGGTGCCGTAGCCGAAGCAAAGGCAGCAACTACATCATTAAAAGATATTAAGACCTATGATGTATCGGGCTTATTCAAGTATTATACTAACCATTTTATTATTGTTTACGGCGAATGGGGAGCTTTAAAATTTGTATGTGCAGTAATTGTAATAGCTGTTTTTTTAGGAAATATATGCCGTTACGTGTCGCAGCGTATAATGGAAAGTTTGCGCATCCATACATTACTCAGAATAAGGAGAGCCGTATTTGATAATGTCATGAGGCTGCATTTAGGCTATTTCAGTAACGAGCGTAAAGGCGATATTATGTCGAAGATTGCCTCTGAGGTTCAAACAGTGCAGTTTTCGGTAACCGGTACTCTGCAGGTTGTTTTTAAAGAGCCATTATTACTGATCGGATATCTGGTTTGGTTGTTCATCATATCGGTAAAGCTTACCTTAATATCCTTGCTCATCATACCTATAGCAGGCTTCCTGATCTCGCGTATCGTAAAAAAGCTGCGTTCACAAGCTATTGCTGCGCAAAACTCCTATGCCAATATGATCAGTTACCTTGATGAGGCTTTATCTGGCATCAAGATCATCAAGGCATTCAATGCTACTGACTTTATTATTAAGCGTTTTGATGACGAGAATAACCGTTATTCAAAAATAACACGTGCCATGTCAAAGCGCCAGCAGCTGGCATCGCCTATATCTGAAACGCTGTCGGTAACCATGATATCCTTTATAGTACTTTACGGGGGGTATCTTATTTTTAATAAAAAATCAGACCTTGACGCCGGGCAGTTCATTGCCTACATAGCCTTGTTTTCACAACTGATGCGCCCGGCCAAAGCTATTGGCGATGCGTTTAGCAACATTCACTCGGGCCTGGTAGCAGGTGAACGTATATTGGCACTTATTGATGAAAAACCATTAATAAAGGATGCTCCTGATGCCATTGCCATTACAGAATTTAAAGATAGCGTAAGGTTTGAAAACGTATCTTTTTCTTATAAGGTTAAGGTTGCTGCTGATAACGAAAACGATGAAGATGCCGAGCCCGATAAATATGTTTTAAATAACCTGAACCTGGTTATACCTAAGGGCAAAACAGTTGCGTTGGTTGGCCCTTCAGGTGGTGGTAAATCAACCTTTATGGATCTGTTGCCTCGGTTTATTGAACCGCAGCAAGGTGTTATTTATTTTGACGGTAAAGATATACGGTCACTTACTGCAGAGTCATTACGGGCGCAAATGGGTATTGTAAACCAGGAATCAATGTTGTTTAATGATACGATTTTTAACAACATTGCCTTTGGTAAAACAGGCGTAACTCAACAAGAGGTTGAAAATGCCGCACGTATTGCCAATGCTCATAATTTTATAATGGAAACCGAAAACGGTTACCAAACCAATACCGGCGACAGGGGGGGCAAGCTATCAGGAGGGCAAAGGCAACGTATTTGTATTGCCCGTGCTGTATTGAACAACCCACCAATTATGTTGCTTGATGAGGCAACATCTGCGCTTGATACCGAATCGGAAAAATTGGTTCAGGAGGCGTTGAATAACCTCATGAAAAACCGCACATCGCTAATTATAGCTCACCGTTTGAGTACCATTCAAAATGCTGATATTATTATCGTATTAGAAAAAGGCCGTGTGGTTGAGCAGGGTAACCACCAGCAGTTACTTCAAAATAACGGACTTTACAAAAAGCTGATAGATATGCAAACGTTTAATGCTGACTAATCAATAGAAACTATTTAGCCGGGGGTTTAGGATAATGGAAATGGTGAAAAAAAGAAACTTTATAAGTACTTATTGGCTTAAATATACCGATAGGCAAGCTTATAAAGATTATAAATGGGAGCTGCAAAATTATAAAAATGCGGAATCTGCCAATTTTTTAATCGGAGATAAACGGTTGAATAGCCCGGCAAAGATACGCGCCGTAGCAGAGGCTAACCATCAACTTAACCTTAATCATGGGGGTAATGCCGGAGATATTATTTATGCGTTACCAACCATTAAAAAACTGGCCGAAATGGTTAAGGTGCCTATAAATTTATACTTGCGACTTGGGCAGCCACTGATGATTTCGGCAAGAACCGAGCATCCACTGGGTAATGTAAGGCTCAATGATAAAATGATGTCCATGTTGGCTCCTTTGATCAAATCGCAACCATACATCAGTCAATTCGATGTGTTAACAGATCAGAAAATAGATATTGACCTGGATTATTTTAGGTCGGGGCATATACCGATGGATAGATGTAATATAGCTCATTGGTGTTCATATGTTACGGGAGTAAACCCGGAATTGTGGAAAAAATGGATTGATGTAGAGCCGGATACATCGTTTGCAAATGATATAATTATTGCACGGAGCGAAAGATACAGGAGCAGGGGAGTAGATTATAAATTTCTGAAAAACTACAGCAACTTAAAATTTATAGGGGTTGAAGCGGAGTATAACGACATTAAAAACCAAATTCCCAATATTGAATGGATACAGGTAAATGATTTTTTACAGTTGGCCCGGATAATTGCGGGATGTAAATTTTTTATCGGTAATCAATCATTTCCGTTTTCAATTGCCGAAGCATTAAAGGTTCCGCGCATTTTAGAAGCCTGTTATGATGTTATCAATGTTGTTCCGGAAGGCGAAAATGGGTATGATTTTATTTTTCAGGATCATTTTGAATCATTAGTACAGGAGCTTTACAATAAAAACTAAGCGTTTATGAGCGAGCTGAAGAAAGTTGCTGTTATAGTTCCTTTTTATAAAAATGAAATATCTGATTTTGAAAAGATTGCACTAACTCAGCTGCAGAATGTTTTAGCTAACTATCCCCGTATCATAATAAAACCTCAATCGCTTGTTTTGTCAAACGAGATTGATCAGTTTAATTTTACAGGTATTGAAACATTTGATGACAGCTATTTTAAAAGTATTGATGGTTACAACGCTTTGATGCTTTCTGATACTTTTTACAAACGTTTTTTAGATTATGAGTTTATTTTGATTCATCAGTTAGATGCCTTTGTATTTAGGGATGATTTAGGATATTGGTGCAGCCAGCCAATTGATTATATAGGTGCTCCCTGGATACCACCAGGTGATTATCCGGATTTGATTAAGGCCATCAAATCAAAAATTCAATTTTATTATCATGCGCGGTTCAACGTTCAGAAAAAAGGGCTTCCATCACCAATGCAATACCAGTATAAAGTAGGTAACGGAGGTTTTTCATTGCGGAGGGTAAAAAAGTTTCATGAGCTGAGTATCAGCATGCGGGATAAAATGGCGATCTATTTAACGCGTAGTGAACACGAATTTCATGAGGATATTTTTTGGAGCATAGAAGTTAACCGGAAACAAAAAATATTAAATATACCATCATATAAAACAGGATTAAAGTTTTCATTTGAGCTTGCCCCTGAGCGCGCGCTTAAATTCAATAAAAATGAACTACCCTTTGGTTGTCATGCATGGGATCTGTACCTTGATTTTTGGCGACCTATATTCAAGGCGCATGGTTACAATATTTAACAACACTGGTTTACATTCATGAAACAGCTACCACTTGTATCCATAGCGCTTTGTACTTACAATGGCGCCCGATTTTTAGAGCAGCAGCTGGATACACTCATAAATCAAACTTACCGTAATATCGAAATTATTGCGGTAGATGATTGTTCAACTGATAATACTTATGAGATACTTGCTAAGTGTGCCTCAAAATATCCCAACATCCGTTTATATAAAAATGAAACCAATGTAGGTTTTGTAAATAACTTTGAGCGGGCCCTGGATTATTGCAAAGGCGACTTGATTGCATTGTGCGATCAGGACGATCTGTGGGATTTGAGGAAGATTGAATTACAGGTGGCAGCTATAGATGATAACGTAATGCTCTATCATGATTCGGAACTTATTAATGAACAGAACGAGTCGCTGAATGCTAAAATGACTGATCTGTTTAATTTTTACAGGGGCGATGAACCGGAAGCATTTTTATTTTTTAATTGCGTATCCGGACATTCCATATTGTTTAAAAAGGAATTGCTTGCTGAGGTGCGGCCATTTAAGAAGGATGCTTACCATGACTGGTGGATTGCCTATGTAGCAACTAATTTAGGCACTATTGATTACTTGCCGCAGTGCCTGGTCAAATACCGTCAGCATGATGATAGCGATACCGATCTGCTGGCCAGAAAAGATGAGAAGAAGGATAAACACAGGCACAGAACCATTACGCAAGTTTACAAACAGCGAAGTAAATGGCTACAGTATTGTGCCGCTTACCCTAAAAATAAGCGACAAGCGGTTGTTAATACATTACTTAACCTGTATGTGAATAGGGCTGATAGCTACTTATCTTTACGCCTTGTTCTTTTTATAGAAAAATATATCAACATCTTATACTACACCAAAAAATGGAGTAATTACCGCCGGCAGCGAGATGTTATTAAACTGGTGTGGGGATTTAAAGCCAAAAACTTTTGGTATACCCATATAAAACCCAATAGCAACAAGATAATGCGGTTAGATTAACCATTAAATATCAGGACCTGTTTTTTGAACTAAGCATTAGCTTGAACAGATAAAAATTAAGCTTTGCAAACAGTTTGAAATTGGTAGTCGCGTACCGGTTATCCTGCCACAATATGGTATATGCCAATTTAAGGGATAGCTTGTATTCAATAAGTTGCTCAGTGAATTTTTTAAAGGTTATTTTTTCTGCAAGCATTTGCTGTTTGGGTGTAAGCCTCTGTATATTAAGAGGGAGGTGTTTACTCCATTTTTTATGCAGCTTCATTGATTCATAAACCCATGTGCTGTCATAATTACCTTCTGATAAATGGGTGAGCAACACATCATAGGTAACGGCAACCTTATATTTTTGCCCAACAGCTAATGAAAAATCAACATCGTAGGCGTGGAAACCTGTAAACGTTTTTTCGTCAAATTTAACCTCGTTCCATATTTTTCGGGTAGTTGCAAACCACACGCCATCAACACCGGCAACAGCAGGTAATTTTTGATTGTCGGGATTATGATTAACCAGTAAACTTTCTTTTTGCTTGAATTTAAAGCCTTGCAGTATGTGCATGTAGATATTAATATCTCCAAATGTTTGCCATCCGGATGGAGCTAAAGCCTTGTAAGCTCCGCCGGCCACACCAAGCAAACCAAGATCAGGGTTTGCTTTAAATAATTTATTTACAATGCTTCCCCAATTCTTTGTTTCAATAATAATATCCTCATGCATGAAACACAAAGCTTCAAATTGGGCTTTCTGTGCTGCTTGATTGTATACTTCGCAAATACCTTTTTTTCCGGAGCTGTTATCAATCGCGATAATTTCATAAGGTAAGCCTACGGTTTCTTCAATGTTTTTACTTACCTCATTCAACAGCGTTTTATTAGCAGAACATATTATTATCGATATCATACTTATGAGCAAATGTAGCGCATATAACAGCAACCCCTTAAGCAACACTCAAAAGTGGTTTTTGTTACTACACATAGCCATTACGCAAAATATCTCCTCATTGCTACAATTGGTTTATACTTAGGCGTCATTTTAATATAAAAAACGGCCATTCTACTTATAGAATGGTCGTTTTTTATCTATTTTGAATTTTTACTGAAATTTAAATCCCAACCCTATTTGCCAAACCTGGTTGCGGAAATCGGGCAGGTCGGCTTCATTGGAAGCGTTCCTGGAAAGGTCGATGTTGTAACGGCCCCTGATCTCTACATTGCGGGTAATGTCAAAACTAACACCAACTACACCTGCAACATAACTTTGATCGCCCTGGTGCCCATCAAAACGGGTTTCAGCATTGCTGCCGAAGTCGCGGTAAGTGTCACGCTGTGAAGTTAAAAAGGTAAGTTGTGGACCAATTAAAAAATTGAACCCCGGCACAAGCCTGAATTTTGCCAGTAAGGGAACGTCAATATAGTTGGTACGTTCTGTAAAATGCGAATTTTCAAGATCGGCACTAAAACCTTTTTGTGAAAATAATAATTCAGGGGCGAATGAAAAATAATTGGTAACAGGAACATCCAGTGTAAGACCCACATTAAATGCTGCGATAGTGCTTGAACTGAAACGCGAATCATAGGCATCAAGCGAATTAGCGAGGTTTAAACCACCCGTAATACCAACTTTAACCTGATTGTCATTGTATCGCCTTGAATGTTCCTCCCTTACATAGCGGCGCGGCCTGTGGCGTGGGCCATAATAATTTTGTGCGCTAACGGAACCTACGGTAAATAAGCATATTGCTAAAAAGATAATTTTTTTCATTTTTTTAATTGTTTTTTTTGGTAGCGAAATCATGCTGGGCAACCGCTCATCATAATTTCATGTTTGGTTTGTTTTTATATATCCATAGAGTAAAAATTAAAGCAAAGGTTTATTCGTGGTATAATTTTTATAATATTTAATATCCCCGAAGGGGTAAAACATACATTTATACTACATTTGAACCATGCCAAAATTGAATAACAGATACTGCTTTACCATAATTATTACTCTTAATTTTATTGCCGTTAACGCTTTTGCACAAAAGGAAAGCTATGTAGAAAGCCTCAAGTCAAAAAATCGCTGGGTTGATTCTGTATACAATAAACTAAGCCGCAGGCAAAAAGTTGCGCAGCTGCTTTTTGTAAGGGCGCATACCAATAAAGGCAAGGCTTATGAAGATTCTGTTGCCACCGTAATTAAAGATCAGCAAGTTGGCGGACTGGTATTTTTTCAGGGAGGTCCCGGCAGGCAGGCCGCATTAACCAACAGGTATCAGAAACTGGCTAACGTACCTTTGCTCATATCAATGGATGGTGAATGGGGACTGGGCATGCGTTTAGATTCTACCATATCATACCCTTACCAGATGACGCTCGGTGCCATACAGGATAACAACCTCATTTATAAAATGGGGCAGCAGGTAGCCTATGATTTTAAACGTTTGGGCATCCAGATCAATTTTGGCCCAGATATGGATGTGAACAACAACCCGAATAACCCGGTGATCAATTACCGCTCTTTTGGCGATAATATGTACAATGTAGCCAAAAAGGGCATAGCGTATTTTAAAGGTATGCAGGATGCCGGTTTGTTAACTACCGCCAAACATTTTCCGGGCCATGGCGATACCAACGTCGATTCACACTTTGACCTGCCACTACTGCCATACAGCCGCGCCCGTTTAGATTCGCTCGAAGAATACCCTTTTCGCGAGGCCATTAACGCCGGTATCAGCGGAATCATGATTGCGCATATGAATATTCCGGCTCTTGATAGTACAAAACATTTACCTTCTACATTATCGCGCCCAATTGTTACGGGCATTTTAAAAGATTCACTTCGGTTTAAAGGTCTGGTAGTATCTGATGCGATGGAGATGAAGGGGGTAACTAAATATTTTCCTAATGGCGATGCCGACGTGAAGGCATTCATAGCCGGTAACGATATTTTAGAGCTTTCAGAAAACTCAGATAGGGCCATAAAACTGATCCGCCGTGCTGTGCGCCATGGGGCTATCAGCGATGTTGAATTTGAAACCAAGGTGAAGAAGGTGTTGGCCGCCAAATACTGGGCAGGGCTTAATCGCAAGCAAACCATTTCGCCGGTAAATTTGAGTGAAGATCTGAACAGGCAATCGGCTAAAGATCTGGTGCAGCAACTGAGCGATGCTTCAGTAACGTTGCTAAAAGGTAACACATCTACATTAAAGCTCAACCCTTTTCTGAAAACAGCCATAGTGAGCATTGGCGTGGATGGCCCTACCGTTTTTCAGCAGGAGGTTGCCAAAAGCTATCCAACCTGCCGCATATTTACCGTTGCTAAAAATACATCTGCTATCGAGCTCAAAAACATACTTGCCTGGTTAAAACGCTATGATCAAATCATTGTGGGTATACATGATACCCGCCTGCGCCCGCAAAGTAAATTGGATTATGGCAGCGATGTACGATTGCTGATAGCCGATCTGGCATCACGCAAAAATACCGTAATGAGCGTTTTTGCAAATGCCTATACCATTGCCGGTTTGCCTGGTATCGAAAAAAGCAATGCCCTGATCGTATGCTACCAAATGACCCCCGAACTGCAAAAATCAGCAGCCAAAGTAATTGCAGGTACCCTAAAACCAACCGGTAAACTCCCGGTAAGCGTAAACGTATTTTTCCCTACAGGCACGGGAATGCAGTAGGGATGGCCTCACCCAACCCTCTCCAAAGGAGATGACTTTTTAAAAAAATCTTTTTTCAAGTCTCCCCTTTTGGGGGAGATTTAGAGGGGGCTTAACCCTCTTTCAGCCGTAGGCGAAGAGAGGGTTGGCGAGCGAAGCAAAGCCAGGGTGAGTCTTCATGCCTAAAAATATTAGCAATTAGCGATTGACATCCCAGTACGTTTTCCGTAGTTTTACTCAACAATTATGCAATCGAACTTAAATAAGTATAACGATAAATTTCAGGCAGCTTTGGCCGGATTAAACCCCGAGCAGCTGGCCGCGGTAAATAAAATGGATGGTCCCGTGCTGGTAGTGGCCGGGCCGGGAACGGGTAAAACACAGATACTGGCGGCTCGTATTGGCAAAATATTAACCGATACTGATGCCCTGCCCAACGAGATCCTGTGCCTTACCTATACCGATGCGGGTGCAGTGGCCATGCGAAAACGTTTGTTTGAATTTATTGGCCCTGATGCCTATCGCATCAATATATATACCTTCCATGCTTTTTGTAACGAGATCATCCAGGAAAACCTGGAATATTTTGGCAAGCTGAATTTGGAGTCGTTATCTGACCTCGAATCGGCTATGCTGTTCAGGGAGTTGGTGGATGAATTTGATAATGATCACCTGCTCAAACGCTTCACCGGCGATATTTACTATGATACCAAACGTTTGAAGGATTTGTTCTCGACCATGAAACGAGAGAACTGGGATGCAGAAATGATTGAGCGTGCTGTTCAGGAATACCTGGACGATATTCCCAATCGTGAGGAGTTTACTTACAAACGCGCCAACGCTAAAACTGGCATAAAAGTAGGCGATCCTAAACAGAAAGACATCGATGCCGCCCACGAGGTAATGAAAAAACTGGTGGCGGCCGTGCGTGAGTACAAAAACTACGATGCCAAAATGAAAGCCCGCGGCCGCTATGATTATGATGATATGATCATTTGGGTGCTCCTTGCTTTTGCTAATAATGAAGAGATACTGCGTAAATACCAGGAACGCTACCAGTATATTCTGGTTGATGAGTTTCAGGATACCAGCGGGTCGCAAAATGAGCTGCTGCGTTTTTTACTGAACTACTGGGAGGTGCCCAACGTATTTGTGGTGGGTGATGATGACCAGTCTATATTTAAGTTTCAAGGTGCCAACATGAAAAACATCCTTGACTTTGCTACTGACTATGTGGATACCCTGCATACCGTGGTGCTTAAACACAACTATCGCTCCAATCAGCATATCCTGGATATTTCAAGGGCACTTATCAACAATAATTTTGAAAGGTTAACAAGTCAGCTGAAGCTGGATAAAGACCTTCGTGCATCGCACAGTCGTTTTGCCGAGTTTACGGTTGAACCCGTGATACGCGAGTATGAAAATCCTGACCAGGAACTGGTTGATGTATCGGCCCGTATCAAACATCTGATAGATGATGGCGTGGCTCCCGGCGAAATAGCAGTGATCTACCGCAACCACAGCCAGGTGGAGGAAATGATCAAATACCTGGATGTTCAGAAAATAGCGGTAAATACCAAACGTAAAATTGATGTGCTTACGCAGCCCTTTGGCGAAAAAATCATCAACATTATGCGTTACCTGGCTATGGAGATCGATTCGCCATATAGCGGGGATGAGTTGCTGTTCGAGATCATGCACTATGATTTTTTCAATATAGCACCTATTGAAATTGCCAAGGCCAGCATTGCGGTATCTAAAGAAAACTATGGTGCTGTAAGCAATAACAAACCCAAAACCTCCATCCGCCGTTATGTAAGTGAAATGCGTCTGCCTGCACAGGCCGATCTGTTTGATCCGGCAAAAAATGTGGAGATGAAGTATCTCATCAACAATATTGATGAGTTGATAAAATCCGCCCTGAGCGTAACTCTGCAGCAGTTTTTTCAGGATGTGATAGCTAAAATGGGTATCCTCCGGTACATTATGCAGCAAACCGATAAGGGCGGCCATATGCAGATGCTCACCAGCTTTTTTGATTTCCTGAAAGATGAAAGCCGCAAAAATCCGGAAATAAAACTGCCTGATCTGATTGCCACTATCGACCTGATGAAGAAAAACAGCATCAGGCTTGATCTGAACCAGGTGATTTTTTCAGACAATGGCGTTAACTTTTTAACAGCCCATGGTTCAAAAGGCCTGGAGTTTGAGCATGTATTTTTTATAGGCTGCGATAAACGTACCTGGGATAGCAAGGGCCGAAACAGTGGTTTCAGCTACCCCGATACCTTAACGCAAACTGCATCTGATGATATTGCTCAAAGGGAAGAAGCCCGTCGCCTGTTTTATGTGGCCATAACCCGGGCAAAACAGCACCTCAATATCTCTTATGCCGGAAAGGATAAAAAAGCAAAAGATCAGGAAGCAAGTCAATTTATCGGGGAGATACTGGCCAGTACCGATTTGCAGGTGCAATATCCGAAAGTTACGGAAGATACCATGCTCGGTTTCTATATGACCCAGTTCAGTGAGGCCGAAAAACCTAAGGTTGAACTACTGGATAAAAACTATATTAACCAACTGCTTCAAAATTATACCCTGTCGGTTACGCACCTGAGCAATTATCTGGATTGCCCGCTGCGGTTTTATTTTCAGTGTTTGATCAGGGTGCCATCGGGCAAAAGTCCGTCGGCTACGTTTGGGCAGGCAGTTCACTGGGCGCTTAACAAAACCTACAGGCTGCTGAAGGACAATGATAACGAGTTTTTATCAACTGAGCAGTTCATGAATGAGTTTAGGTGGTACATGGCCCGTAATCGTGACTCCTTCACCAAGGATGAATTTAAACTGCGCTTAGCCTACGGTGAAAAGATACTGCCGCCATATTATGAACAAAATGTTAATAACTGGAACAAGATTGCCATTACCGAGCGCACTATCAAGAACATTGAGATAGGCGGAGTGCCCATTAAAGGTAACCTGGATAAAATGGAGTTTGACGGCAAGCACGTAACGGTGGTCGACTATAAAACAGGGAAGCTCAAAAATGCTAAAGACAAACTCCTGCGACCAACTTTTGATGCTCCCAACGGCGGCGATTACTGGCGGCAGGGTGTGTTTTACAAAATTCTGGTTGATCATGACCGCACCAATGATTGGGAAGTAGTAAGCACCGTATTTGATTTTGTAGAACCCGTAAGCGAAGGCGAATACCACCGTGAAAAATTTGTGATAACCCCAGAAGATATAGAAATTGTAAGTGGACAGATCCAGGACACTTACGCCAAGATAATGGCCCACGATTTCAACACCGGCTGCGGCAAAAAAGAATGCGACTGGTGCCACTTCGTAAAAAGCAATTTTAAACAGGTTGATGAAATATTAGGTATTGTAGCGGAGGAGGAAGAGGAGTAATAGGTATCAAAAGGACTTGCCATGAAAAGCAGAATCTTTGATTTGCATGGTATACAAAAGACTCACCCGGTCTACGCTTCGCTGGACCACCCTCTCTTCGCCTGCGGCGGAAAGAGGGTAGGAGGAATGGAAATTTTGTCATTGCGAGGAGGAACGACGAAGCAATCGCGAACTTTACGGAGAGAACATACATAGTTCGCGATTGCCACGCTACCCTCGCAATGACAACTTTTTCCCGCACCCTCTTTCCAGCGAAGCCGGAGAGAGGGTAGACAAGCGTAGCGATGTCGGCGTGAGTAGATAAACATACAGAAGCATAAATTTTATTAGTTTTGTAACATGTATTTTTTTAGAAAAAAAGACCCCAACCGGCCAACAAATTTTAATTTGAGGGCAATGCACATTATTAATGCCATTGCTATCATTATGTTTTTGGCGGGGATAATTTATAAACTGATACAAGTGTTCATATTTAAAAAATGATGACAATAGTAAACACCAATAACGCGCCAGCCCCAATAGGGCCATACAGCCAGGCTACTATAGCCGGAAATTTTGTATTTGTATCAGGCCAGATACCGCTTAACCCCGCAACCGGTGAACTGGTAACCACCGGCATAACTGACGAAGCCAAAATGGTAATGGAAAACCTGAAAGCTATCCTGACTGAGGCTGGTATAGGCTTTGAAAATATTGTTAAAACCAGTATTTTCTTAACAGATATGGGCAATTTTAGCCAGGTAAATGAGGTTTACGGAACCTATTTTTCATCAAACTTCCCGGCCCGTGAAACAGTACAGGTATCAGCATTGCCTAAAGGCGTAAATGTGGAAATATCTGTTATTGCCGTAAAATAATTAGCCTCATCCAACCCTCTTCATCAGGAGAGGGCTTTTAATAAAAATCTGAAATTTATAACACGCTTATAAAAGTCTCCCCTTTAGGGGAGATTTACAGGGGCTTTATCTATGGATCCTTTTCAAACACCACTTGTATACTTAAAAGGTGTAGGCCAGTCCCGGGCCGAAGTTTTGAAAAAGGAATTAGGCCTGGCTAATCTTGAGGACCTGTTACGGCACTTCCCGTTCAGGTATATTGACCGTACCCGTTTTTATAAAGTAAAAGATATTCAGGCAGACCTGCCCTATGTACAGGTGCTGGCCCGCATTGTTAATAAACAGGTATTGGGAGAAAAGCATACCAAGCGATTGGTAGTTAATGCTAAGGACGATACTGGTATTCTGGAGCTGGTATGGTTCAAAGGCATCAACTGGATTGAAAAAACATTGATACCAGGGCAGGTGTACGTGATATTTGGCAAGCCAGGATTTTTTAACGGCCAGGCGCAGATGGCGCATCCCGAAATGGAGGCCTATACTCCGGCCAACATGCAGCGGCAAGGCAATGCCACGTTGCAACCGGTATATAATTCTACCGAAAAACTAAAACAGTTTCAGCTGGATAGTAAGGGTATTCAGAAACTTACCTCGGCTTTGTTAGGACTCCACGCAAAAGATATCCGTGAAAATCTGCCATTATACATCGTCAATAAATTTAAGCTCCTTAACCGGGCCGATGCCTACCGTAATATCCATTTCCCGGCTGATGCCAATTTATTGAACGAAGCCATCCTCCGGCTGAAGTTTGAAGAATTGTTTTTGCTGCAACTTAAGTTATTGCGCAATAAACTATTGCATACCCAAAAGTTTAAGGGCAATGTTTTTAACACAGTAGGCCATTATTTTAATGATTTTTATCATCACAAACTTCCTTTCCCTTTAACAGGAGCACAAAAGCGGGTACTCAAAGAGATCAGGCAGGATACCCAGCGTGGCGTACAAATGAACCGCCTGTTGCAGGGCGATGTGGGTAGCGGAAAAACCGTTGTCGCACTCATGAGTATGCTGATAGCTGTTGATAACGGTTTTCAGACCTGTATTATGGCACCTACCGAAATTTTGGCCACGCAGCATTATCAAACTATAGTAAGCCTGGTAGGTGATGACTTTATTGAAGTAGCCCTGCTTACAGGCTCAACTAAACAAAAGGATCGGAAAATACTGCACGAAAAACTGGAGAACGGTGAACTCAAAATACTGATAGGCACCCATGCGCTTATTGAAGATAAGGTGCAGTTTAAAAATCTGGGCTTTGTAGTGATAGATGAGCAGCACCGTTTTGGGGTGGAGCAAAGGGCAAAGCTATGGCGCAAAAACATTGTCCCGCCGCATATCCTGGTCATGACGGCAACACCTATACCCCGTACACTGGCCATGACGCTTTATGGTGATCTGGATGTATCCGTAATTGATGAGTTGCCTGTTGGCCGTAAACCGATACAAACACTTCATTTTTATGAAAACCAGCGCTTGCGCATGTTTGGCTCCATGAAAAAAGAAATTGCGCTTGGACGTCAGATCTATGTGGTATATCCGCTGATACAGGAAAGTGAAAAACTTGATCTGAAAAACCTGGAGGATGGTATTGAGGCCATGTCGCGTGAGTTTCCTTCCCCCACTTATAATTTGAGTATAGTGCATGGTAAGATGAAGCCTTCTGAAAAGGAAACAGAAATGCAGCGATTTATTAAACACGAAACGCAGATCATGGTGGCAACCACCGTAATTGAGGTGGGGGTGAATGTACCCAATGCCTCGGTCATGATCATTGAAAATGCCGAGCGTTTCGGCTTATCGCAATTACACCAGCTGCGCGGCAGGGTAGGGCGCGGGGCCGAGCAATCCTACTGTATCTTAATGAGCAGCCATAAGTTGAGTAACGATGGCAAGATCAGGTTGGATACCATGGTGAAAACTAACAACGGTTTTGAAATATCGGAGATCGATCTGCAATTGCGCGGCCCCGGTAATTTGGATGGTACGCAGCAAAGCGGCATACTTGATTTAAAAGTAGCCAATTTGGCTACCGATCAGGAATTGTTAATAAAGGTGCGCAAATGTGTTGAACAGATATTTGAGAAAGACCCCCAACTGGCCCTCTCCGAAAATCAGGTACTTCATCATGCTTTCCAGGGTAATAATTCCGGGTTAAGCTGGGATAAGATTTCGTGATCAATATTAAACTTATCATTTCGATAGAGCAGGGTGGTGTGTGCGTAGGAGCGAAAGAGAAATCTTCTGCGCCATGTAAGCCGACTTGCGCAGTGCAGAAGATTTCTCACTATCGTTCGAAATGACATCAGTTGTTTTGCCTCAAAATATTACATTTGTTAAACTGATCTTGATTTACAAATGAAAAAACTCTCCCTATTGCTGACTGCACTTTTAGCATCGGCCAGCCTGCTGCATGCGCAGGATTCCTTAACCATCCGCAAAATTTATGACGAAGCCCTGGTGAACGGCAAGGCCTATGAAAACCTGCGTTACCTGTGCAAAAATATTGGCCCGCGTTTAAGCGGTTCTGCAAATGCGCAAAAAGCGGTAGAGTGGGGCAAAAAACTGATGGAAAGCTATGGCTTTGATAAGGTTTACCTGCAGGAGGTAATGGTGCCGCATTGGGTAAGGGGAGCAAAAGAAACCGCTTTTATCATCGATGGTAAAACGCGTATCCCGGTTGCTATAGCGGCATTGGGTATGTCAGTTGCTACACCAAAAGAAGGTATTACAGCCAACGTGGTAGAGGTACGCAGCCTGAAAGAACTGGAAACCCTGGGTGAGAGCGTAATTAAAGGCAAAATAGTTTTCTTTAACCGTGCTTTTGATGAGCGTTTTATTGAAACAGGTCGTGCTTATGGTGCAGCCGGCGATCAGCGTTTTGCAGGCCCTGCCGCTGCCGCCAAATATGGAGCTGTAGGTGTTATTGTACGTTCGCTTACCAGTGCTGATGATGATTATCCGCATACCGGCGCAACAATGGCAACTCCGGGCACTAAGTCGATTCCTGCCGCTGCCATATCAACCAGGGCAGCCAATAAGCTGAGCAATATGCTGCGTTTACGTAAATTGCCGTTGATAAAATTCTATTTTAAACAAAGCTGCGAGTTGCTGCCCGATGTACAATCATACAATGTGATCGGCGAGCTTACCGGTACCGAAAATCCAAATAAGTTCATCAGTGTAGGCGGTCACCTGGATTCATGGGATCTGGCAGAAGGTGCACATGATGATGGCACAGGTGTAACGCAATCGGCCGAGGTGCTAAGAATTTTCAAAGCCACAGGTTATCGCCCTAAAAACTCTATCAGGGCAGTGTTTTTTATGAACGAGGAGAACGGCCATAAAGGCGGTTTAAAATATGCAGAGCTTGCCGCGCAAAACAAAGAAGAACATATTGCCGCCATTGAAACCGATGAAGGTGGTTTTACCCCGCGCGGCTTTAGCTTTGATGGTGTATCAAAAGATTTCCTGAAAAACATAAACGATAAATACAAAACCCTGCTGGAACCTTACGAGGTAGACCATCTGGTGGCTGGCGGCAGCGGTACGGATATAGAACCACTAAAAGAAAAACTTCCTGGTATTACACTGATCGGTTTCCGCCCGGATTCGCAGCGTTATTTTGATATTCACCATACACCAAATGATGTGTTTGAAAATGTAAACAAACGTGAACTCCAGTTAGGTGCCGCCGGTATAGCCGCGTTTATTTACCTGATAGATCAGCATGGCTTATAACAACTGATTTACCACGATTTTTGTAGAAACGCATGTAATGCGTCTCTTTTTTTGTCTGAACCACGATTAAACGGATTAAGAGATTGATTGGATTTTTCTGAAATGGTGATTTACAGATTATTCAATAGCTCCGAATCCCGTTAATCACTTAATCCGTTTAATCGTGGTTCAGACTAACTTTCAACCCCTTCCCTACAAAAAATCCAATCAAAACCACAAATCGTATTACCATATTCCAAAGTGGTGTTGTAAATTTGCGACTCATTTAAATCAACACTGTGGCCGACGACGGAGATAGTAAACCCAAAATTGATTCTTTTGCAGCATTGCGATATAAAGATTTTAGATCTTATGTGGGCATGCGTTTTTGTTTCACCTTTGCATACCAGATGCAGGCCGTTGTTATCGGCTTCTATATTTACCAGCTTACTAAAAGCGTTTTTGCCCTTGGCCTGGTAGGTTTGTGCGAAGCTATACCCGCCATAGGCATTGCCTTATACGGTGGTTACATTGCCGATAAATCTGAAAAACGTAAAATGCTGCTGTTCATATTCAGCGGTGTTATATTGGCATCCGCGGTAATGTTTACCGTTACTCTTAAAAGCATGAGCGCTATTATTCCAACCGGATGGATAGTGCCTATCATTTACACCATGATATTTTGTAATGGTATCGCGCGCGCTTTTTATGGCCCGGCAACCTTTACAGTGTATGCCCACAGTATCCCGAAAGAAGTATATCCTAATGCCAGTACATGGAGCAGCTCGAGCTGGCAGATAGCATCCATTATAGGCCCTGCTACCGGCGGGTTGATTTATGGCTATGCCGGGAAAATTATACCAGGGCTCACAGGCATAACAGCAACTTTTTCTGTTATCATTCTGTTCCTGTTGATCTCATTGGTGCTTGTTTTCATGTTAAGGAAATATCCGCCGGTGTTTGTTCCTAAAGAGAGTATCTGGAAAAGTTTATCGGAAGGTATCCACTTTGTGTTCCACAACAAAATGATGATCGGCGCTATGAGCCTTGATCTGTTTTCGGTGTTTTTTGGCGGCGCGGTAGCTTTGTTGCCGGTATTTGCCAATGAGATATTGAAGGTAGGAGCCGAGGGTTTGGGTATTATGCGTGCCACATCATCATTAGGTGCTGTATTAACCATGCTGGCTATGGCGCGTTTTTCGCCCATGGGCAAGCCATGGCGCAATTTACTTATCGCGGTTACGGGTTTTGGCCTGTCTATCATTTGCTTTGGGTTATCGCGCAGTTTTTATTTATCGCTGGTGTTTTTATTTACCGAAGGTGCCTTTGATAGCATCAGTGTAATTATTCGTGGTACCATTATGCAGTTGTTAACTCCCGATCATATGCGTGGCCGGGTATCGGCTGTAAACCAAATGTTCATTGGCTCATCAAACGAAATAGGTGCTTTTGAATCCGGAACGGCTGCTCGTTTACTGGGTACCGTGCCTGCCGTAATATTTGGCGGCAGCATGACCATGCTTATTGTGGGTTTCACTTATCTTAAAACCAAAAAATTAATTCCGCTTTCATTAAATCAGATACAACCGCCCGAAGTTGAAGTGAAATCCGCTGTGTAACAGATTAGTGTTGGTCGAGTCTTAGTTATTGTCAATTCAACTTTATAACTTAGACTTTTAGACTGATTTTAAAACATTAATTATTATGAGGATCACAAAATGGGCTTTAGCGGCTATCCCTGCCGTTATTCTGGCATCATGCGGGCAAAAAAAGGAGTCATCATCCTCCGCCGATGATGTTCCAAAGCGTACCGTATTTTTTGATAAATCGGGTATGGACACCACGGTAAAGCCGGGTGATAACTTTTTTCAGTACGCCAGCGGAAACTGGATAAAAAAAACAGAGATACCTGCATCGCAGCGTGGTTGGGGATCATTCTATACTTTGGATGATGACAATCAGAAAAACCTGCATAAAATACTGGAGCAAATAACCCAGCAGCAAAACCCTGCCGGCAGTAAAGAACAAAAGGTAGCCGATTTGTATATCAGCGGTATGGATACCGTAGGTATTGAAAAACTGGGTTCCGAACCTGTTAAGCCTATGCTGGCTAAAATTAACGCGGTTGCTGATTACAAACAGCTGATAAGCCTTGTAGCCGATAGCTATAAAGATGGTGACGGCTTTTTATTAGGCTTTTATGTAGCACCTGACGACAGGATAAGCACCAAAAATATTGCTCATTTTGACCAGGCCGGTTTAGGCTTGCCAAACAGGGATTATTATTTTAATGCCGATTCGGCCACGGTTAAGATACGTGCCGAGTACGTAAAATACATTGCCAAGCTATTTACCCTTATCGGTACCGATGCCGCGGCTGCCGCTAAAAAGGCCGATGGTATTTTAAAGCTGGAAACACTGATAGCCAAATCGCACCTTACACCTACCGAACTGCGCGATCCGGTTAAGAACTATAACAAGTTCGCCGTTGCCGACCTGCAAAAACAGATCCCGGATATTGACCTGAAGGATGCCTTTAAACGTATGGATCTGAATGCCGATACCGTATTGGTTGGTCAGCCCGCGTACTTTAAAGCTTTGGATGGTTTGCTGAAATCGCAGCCGATTGATGTTTGGAAAGATAAGGCAACATTTACAGCGCTTGATAATGCTTCAACCGCTTTAAGCAAGGCTTTCAGGGATGCTAACTTTGAATTTAATGGTAAAACCCTCAGCGGTCAAAAGCAACAACGCGAACGCTGGAAAACCGTTATTGAAACCATTGATAATGGCATTGGCGAGCTGCTGGGTCAGCTTTATGTTGAAAAATACTTTACACCTGAAGCTAAAGAGCGTATGCTTGCCCTGGTGAATAACCTGCAAAGCGTATATAAAGAACGCATAGAAAAGCTGGATTGGATGAGCCCTGAAACCAAGCAAAGGGCGCTTGCCAAGCTGGCCGCTTTCACCAAAAAGATAGGTTACCCTGATAAGTGGAAAACTTATAATGATGTAGAGATCAATAAGGATACCTATTATAAAAACCAGGAGTCGATGGCGCGCCACAGGTACAAGGAAATGATTGAGAAGGCTGGTAAAACTGTTGATAAAAGCGAGTGGGGCATGACACCGCCAACGGTTAATGCTTATTATAACCCAACCTTTAACGAGATCGTTTTCCCGGCGGGCATATTGCAGTTTCCTTTCTTTGATAAGGATGCCGATGATGCTATTAATTATGGCGCTATTGGCGCGGTTATCGGTCACGAAATGACCCACGGGTTTGACGACCAAGGCCGCCAGTATGATAAGGATGGTAACCTGAAAGACTGGTGGACAAAACAGGATGCCGATAAGTTTAAAAGTCGTGTTGGTTTAATGATCGGTCAGTACAACAAGTTTACTGTTTTGAATAACCTGCATGTAAATGGCAGCCTTACCCAGGGAGAGAACCTTGCCGATATAGGTGGGGTAGCCATAGCTTACCAGGCGTTTAAAAATACGCCTGAAGGTAAAAGTGATAAAAAGATTGATGGCTTTACGCCTGATCAGCGTTTCTTCCTGTCGTTTGGCCAGGTATGGCGTATTAAAACGCGCGATGAAACTATGCGTATGCGTATCAGCGTTGATCCGCACTCGCCGGAAATGTATCGTGTTAACGGCCCATTATCAAACACTCCTGAGTTTTACAAAGCATTTGACGTAAAACCAGGCGATAAACTTTACCGCCCCGAAAATGAGCGCGTGAAGGTTTGGTAGGTTTTATATGAATAAGCATATAATGTGTTTCATTTTAATGAGAATAAACAGAAAAGGCCATCCGTTGCGGATGGCCTTTTCTGTTTATAATAAGCTGTTGTCATTTCGACCAAAGGGAGAAATCTTATACATTCGAAATGCTGCATGTACAAGATCCCTCCTCGTACCTCGTTCGGGATGACAACGGGACTTTAAACTCACCACTCAAAACTTATTTCACTTACCCCAGTACACTCTCAACCCAGGCTTTGCCCCAGTTATCAAGTTCATCAGCAGTCCAAAGCGAAGGATAAAAGATACGTTTCTGAAAACGCGGTGGCAGGTATTTTTGCCAGTTGGTACCGCCGGTAGCCTTAATTTCTTCAGGTTCGCGGTTAAGGTAACGTACGGCCGATTTGTAATGCGATAGGGGCCAGTTTACGTTTACATTAATATCCAACTGTTTTAATTCGTTCTTCAGCTCAAGAGTTAACTGGCCTGTTACTTCAAACTGTGTAACAAGGGCGTTAAAGTTAAGGTGAACATTGGCCCGGCCAAGGTCAATGAAGGTTTTGGAATATTTTTTTTCAAACTGTTTAAGCGTGAGCGTTTTTTTACCGGTTGATAGTTCGGTAGCCCCAAATTTCCAGTACAGGAACTCAAACTGCTCTTCGATGGAGGCATTGAGCAGTTCCGCGCGTTTATCCTTATCAACCAGGTTTATAAAATCGGTAGCGTATATTTCTATCATGCGGTACTGACCCGATTGAAAACCACTGGCCGGAAGTAAGGACATCCTGAACTTCAGGAACTGTTCTTTCTCCATCCCATCAACCATGATCTCGAACGATTGGGTAAGGGCGCCAAAATACCGGTTAATACGTTTTAATCTCGCGGTGAAAAAATCAACGGTTAAAGGCTGCGCTTCTGCAATTTGTTTGCACTCATGCAGTGCCAGTTTAAAATACAATTCGGTGATCTGGTGATAAATGATAAATATCTCCTCGTCAGGAAACGGTGTTTTAGGGTTTTGCAGGCTCAGTAGGGTATCCAGATGAATATAATCCCAGTAGGTTAAAAAATCGGCGTACAGGAGGCCGTCGAGGTATGAGGTCATATCCTGGCCCATGGCCTCGTATTTTTCCTGCAAACGCGCCAGTCGTTCTTCAATTTCAGAATGGAAATGCATCGTCAAAGGTAATAAAAATGGTATGAGCTTACGGGGCAAGCCTATCTCAAAAAAACGGAAACATTTTTAGCCGGCAGATGTCTTAATAACAACATTCTGAACCTGAAATTTTTGAATTTCATTTCATACACAACTTAACCTTAAACTCAATGAAAATCAGCAAAGTATTAATAGGTATTGACGATAGTCCTTATGCCCGTAACGCTGCGGCATATGGTTTTGATATTGCACGAAGCTACAATGCCGCCGTAGGCTTGGTTCATATTATTGAACCCGCGGTAATACCTCCCAGCCCGGCCGATAATTTTGGCGGGGTAGTAATGGATAGTTCAATGGGGATACAGGAGGTTGAACTGGCCGAGATACAAGCCAACCAATCAGAATTGATTATTGAACGCACGGTAAAAGAATTTGGCGAAGGGATAGAGATAACCACCTTTAAGCAGTACGGTTCAAGGGCCGATGGTATAATTGAATGCAGCAAGGAATTTAATGCCGACCTGATTGTTTTAGGCACGCACAAGCGCTCGGGCCTCGACAGGTTATTCACCGGTAGCGTAGCCGAAGGAGTAATACGCCACTCCACCATACCTGTAATGATTGTGCCGTTTGTAGAGCATGCATAGTAGAGGTGTTGGGATTGAGGTGCGAAGAGCGAGATAGGAAGAAGAGCGAGGTTTCGGGTGCGGGGATCGGGCGTTATTTAGTTAAACCTCACTCTCCGCACCTGAAACCTCGCTCCAATTAAAAAAACTTCGCTCATCGTACCCAAAAACCGCTCCTTGCTAATATAGCAACCTGAATTTTATGGTATGTTCAATGGCTTTGAGTTCATTGAGTACCTGTGGGTCGTAACCTGTATTAACGTCAGTAATTACGTAGCCTATTTGCGGGTTGGTAACCAGAAACTCACCTACAATGTTAATGTTGTGGCGGGCAAATACTTCATTTATTTTGGCCAGTATACCGGGTATATTTTTGTGGATGTGTATTAAACGGTGTGCATTACTCACACGCGGCGGTTGCAGGTCGGGGAAGTTACAGCTGGTATGTGTTTTACCCTCATTCATGAAAGCCATCACCCTGCGGGGGATAAAATCGTTATTATGTGGGTTATGTTTAGGGTCGTCAAATATAATGATGCCGCTTTCTGTGGCGGTATCTGCTAATTTACGATTGCATTTGCCAAAAATACCGATCACTTTAAGCCGGCCCGCGTTTTGAACCTGCTCCGGGCTTGGCTGATTGGCTTCGTCACAAAATAAAACACCGGCTTCCTCTAAATATTTTTCTTCGATGCTTTCTCGGTGGCGTATGTTATAGCCTTCTTTTTTCATCTGCGCCAGTGCGTCGTCATCTACATCACCAACAACCAGGCATTTAATGCGGTTTTTAGGATATGAAATAGCGCGGGGAAGCTTGTTCAGATACAAAAACTCGTCGAAGCTGGGGGTGATATGATCGGCCTTTTCGGCTACAGATTTACGTTCGATGTTTTCAGTAAAGGCAAAAAACTTTTTAATCATGCCCGATTCCTTTAACTGGAAATCAGAGTAACCATCGCCAATACCATAGATATCGCCGGGGAGTTGCAGTTCTTTCAGCAGTTTTACCTTGCCGCCTTCCTGCGAAAGGGGGTTCTCCCTGTCGTACCCGATTATCTTGCCATCTTCATCAAACACAAAGGTGTTAGCGTAAATATTTTCCTTTTTAATGTGGTATTCGGTTACCACAGGTATAATAAACTCTTTAAAACCGCCCGATACGATGAGTACCTCATCCTGGTGGTTTTTAAAGAATATGGTATTGCGTGAAAATGAGGTAGATACCTTTTTCTTCAAAAAAGAGATCAGTTGTTTTAGATGGTCGCGGTCGGCTTCGAGCAGCTTAACCCGGTTTTCCAAACTTTGCGTAAATGACAGTTTGCCCTCCATTGAGGCGTTGGTCAAATCTTCAATCTGTTTGTAAATAGCCTCGCGGTTGGGGTGGTTTTTGAGAGAAATGCGGGCCAGTTCGTCAAGGGCTTCTACCTGTGTAAACGTGCTGTCGAAATCAATAATAAAGTACTGCTCCATCTTGGGTGCAAATGTGCGAATTTTTTTGCTGATGAGGTGAAACAGAGTTTAATATATTGAATCGGTAGAGTTAATGGGGAGTATACTTTAGGAAACAGCATGACAGTCCTTAAAATGATTCAGTAAATTCTGATTCAGACATTACTTCAACATCTCACAAACTTCCAAAATAGTTTTGCTAACCGGTTTAAACTCCATACCAATAGCCTGTTTAATTTTTGAGTTATCAAATGCCCTGAGTTCGGAGGCTGCCAATGCCGAGGTTTTATCAAGCGAGGGCGCTTTGCCTGTTAATGCCGCGATAAAGGCGGCTCCGCGCCAGGCCAATCCCATCATCCATGGTTTGGCTAATTTTGAGGGTGATTTTATACCGAAACCCTGGGCAATTTCGGTGGTGATATCTTTATAGGTATAATTTTCTGCACTGATGATAAAGCGTTCGGCAGTGATATCGCTGTGCATGAGGGCCACCATGCATTTGGCTACATCCTCCACATCAACAAAACCGCCGCTGCCGCCTGTGTAAAATTTAAGTCCTTTACGCACGGTTTCAAACAAGGCTCCGGTGCCTGTTTTGCCGGCACTGGCTCCTAAAATAAGGGAGGGGTTTACAATCACGGCGTCGAGGCCTTCGGCAGTGCCGCGCCAAACCTCCATCTCACTTTCCAGTTTAGATATAGCATAACCATCATTATCTGCCGATTGCTCCAGGTGGTGTTCTTCAGTTATGAGTTCGCCGGGTTTGGCCAAGCCGATGGCAGCAATGGAACTTACATGAACCATGCGGATGCTCATGGCGGCACATAAATTTACCAGGTTGGCCGTACCGGTAACATTGGTACTGATCATGGGCTCTTTATCGGCCTGTTTTAAGGATACCCAGGCGGCGCAATGATATACTTGTGTAATGCCCTCCAGTGCATCTTCCATGGCAAAAATGTTCAGCATATCGGCATCAACCCATTGTATTTGATGGCTAAAGGGTTGCAGTAACGCAGGTATTTTTGAGCTGGCTCTTTTGGTACAGCGTATTTGCGCGCCTTTACTAACCAGCAATTTTGCCAGTTCGGCTCCTAAAAAACCTGTTGCGCCGGTGATCAGTATCATATAATGCAAATGTGGTGATAGATGTGCAGATGTGCAAATGTGTATTAGATATGCAGATGAGGGAATGTGTGAATGATTTTAATTCTATCAATTCCTAAATTCTTTAATTCTGGTTCAGACAAAAATCTGCACATTTGCATATCCAGAATCTGCACATTTGAAAAATTATGTCCTTAGCTGATTTTTTTACACCCATTGATCTCAAAAAGATTGCTCCTAAAAAGGGATATTATACCAGCCAGCTTGGCGATAAAATTGTGCATTATTCTGTTGATTTTCCTGATTTGGAAGAAAAAACTGATCTCGCCATCATTGGTGTGCTGGATGATCGTAATGCTGTTGACAACAGCGGCTGCGCTCTCGGCCCCGACTATATCCGCGAAAAACTTTACCAGCTTTATGAGGGCAGTTATACCGTAAAAATTGCCGATTTAGGTAACATCCGTGCGGGGGCTACCGTTACTGATACCTATTTCGCGCTGAAAACCGTAGTGGCCGAACTGGTGAAAAAAGATATTATACCTATTATATTGGGGGGCGGACAAGATCTGACCTACGCACAATACCTGGGTTATGAGGACCTGGAACAAAAGGTTGACCTGCTGGTGATCGATTCGCACTTTGATCTTGATGAGGATGATAAACATGATAGTTTGGAAACTACCTCGCGCTCTTATCTCAACAAAATATTTTTGCATGAGCCTAATTACCTGTTCAACTACAGCAATCTTGGATATCAAACCTATTTTGTGAGCCAGGAGAGCCTAAGGGTAATGGATAAACTATATTTTGATGTACACCGCCTGGGCGAGCTGAGTGGTAATGTGGCGGTTACTGAACCTGCTATCCGCAATGCCAGCATGATCAGCTTTGATGTGGGGGCCATACGTTCGGCAGATGCCATGGGTAATGCGAATGCTTCGCCCAATGGTTTTTATGGTGAAGAAGCTTGCCAGCTTTGCCGTTATGCCGGTTTTAATGATAAGTTGAGTTCTATCGGCTTTTATGAGTTTAACCCGGCGTATGACAGTAACGGCCAAACCGCTACGCAACTGGCGCAAATGATATGGTATTTTATTGAGGGGGTTTATAACCGCAAGCGCGACTTTCCGCTTAATCCTAAAAGCCAGTATCTTATTTACAAAACAAGCTTAAAGCATGAAGATCAGGAGGTTGTGTTTGTAAAAAGTAAAAAATCCGATCGCTGGTGGATGCAGGTACCTTACCCAAGCGGAGGCTCGCGCAATGAGCGTTTTCACCTGGTGCCCTGTAGTTATGCCGATTATAAAATGGCCGCATCCGGCGAACTGCCCGACCTTTGGTGGCGCACCTATCAAAAATTAAATTGATCATTATAATTCAATCAACCTTTTAACGTTAACACATCTTATAGTTTTATATTCAAAATGAAGAAGTTATTTTTTTATATAGTAGCCATGATGCCCGTAATGGCTTTTGCGCAGACTGCTACCGATACCTTTACTATTAATGGCAAGGTGGGCAATGTAGGTGCCCCGGCAAAGGTTTACCTGATATACCAGTTGGGCGCCAATAACGTGATCGATTCGGCAAATGTGGCTAATGGTACCTTTACGCTTACCGGCACCTTGCTAAACCCGGTTAATGCAACACTGGCACTTGACTATAAAGGTGTTGGCCTTGAAAAATATGTACAGATTAATTACCCTGACGGCGGCCCTTCAAAAACCGCTGATGACCTGAACCTTTTTTTGGAGAAAGGAACTATAACCATTACCAGTAAAGATTCGGTTTCAAAGGCAGTAATAACCGGATCGCCGTTAAATGATGATAACAAAAAGCTGGTATCGCAATTATCAGTTATTAACAAAAAAGCACAGGCTTTAATGGCCAAGGCCAAATCTGCATCACCTGATGTGCAAAAAGATCCTGGTTTTCAGGGAGCCATACAGGCGCAGTACAAAAATATACAGCTTGAGCAGAAGGTTATATTCAAAAACTTTATTACCAGTAATCCTAATAGTTATTTGAGCCTGCTGGCTATCAATTCGGTAGGTGGCCCATCGCCTGATCCAAACGAAATTGAGCCGTTGTTTAATGGTCTTTCACAAAGTTTAAAAGATTCTGAAGCTGGAAAAAATTTACAGCACGCTATTAATTCATTAAAAGTAACAGCTATAGGTGCCATGGCTCCTGATTTTATGGAGAACGATGTAAACGGTATTCCGGTTAAGCTTTCATCATTCAGGGGTAAATATGTGCTGCTTGATTTTTGGGCATCATGGTGTGGCCCATGCCGTCAGGAAAACCCTAACGTGGTACGCAATTACAATAAATACAAGGCTAAAAACTTTACCGTAGTAGGCGTGTCATTAGATAAACCGGAAGGTAAGGCAGCATGGCTTGCCGCCATTAAAAACGACGGATTAGAATGGACACAGCTATCTGACCTGAAATTCTGGAACAATGAGGCAGCTGCCCTTTACCAGGTAAGTTCCATCCCTCAAAACTACCTGATTGACCCTACCGGTAAGATCATTGCCAAAAACCTGCGTGGCGGGGATCTGGACGCCAAACTGGAAGAACTGTTCGGGAAGATTTAGTTGGTTCATTAGCTATACGGGCTCTTCTAAATATTGCAGATTATTATTTGTAATATTTTAGTTCATATTACTTACAGTATATGAATAATATTAAATTGCGTAATGAATATTACGCAATTTAAAAGAATAGCTTTATTGGTAATTGCTGGTTTACCGGCTGTTGCTTTTGCACAGGATGCTAAATATACAATACAAGGAAAAATAGGTGATTATAATGCACCTGCGCGGGTTTACCTCGAATACCGCGTAGCAAAAGGCAAATCGCAGGTAGATTCTGCTGATGTTGTTGGAGGTAAATTTCAATTTAGTGGCAATATAGGTTCAACCCCCAAAAGTGCTTATTTGTTATTTAATGCTAAAGGTACCGGCGTAGGTAGTGCTAAAGATTACCGCGATATTTACCTTGAGCCTGGCGTTATCAATATAAATGCTGCCAGTGAAATGGCTAAAGCAACAATAGATGGCCCCAAAACCAATCAGGATAATAAGAAGTATCAGCTTGCACAGAAGCCTGTAAATGACGCATACAAGGCACTGGAAGAAAAACAAAAAGCCGCTACCCCGGAACAACAGAGTTCGCCGGAATTTATTAAACAAGCCAAGGCTGATGAATTAGCAATTGATAAGCAAAGCGCAGAAGTTGACAAGAAATTCATTGCCCAAAATCCCGATTCCTTTATCAGCCTGAATGCGCTGGAATCATACGCTTACAGTGCCGATTACGTAGATATTGCTCCTTTGTTTGATGCCTTGACACCGGCCTTAAAGGCTACTGATGCAGGTAAGGAATTTGCAGATCGGATGCCTAAAATTAAAGCAGTGGCTCTGGGTGCAACCGCACCGGAATTTACCGAAGCCGATACCAGCGGTAAAATGGTGAGTTTATCATCGTTTCGTGGCAAGTATGTGCTGATAGATTTTTGGGCTTCATGGTGTGGCCCTTGCCGCCGGGAAAACCCAAATGTGGTGCAGGCTTACAATCATTACAAAAATCAAAAATTTACCATTTTAGGTGTTTCGTTAGACAGGCCTAATGCCAAAGAAAAATGGCTGGCAGCCATACATAAAGATGGCTTAACCTGGACACATGTATCCGACCTTAAATTCTGGGATAGCGAGGCGGCCGGTTTGTATGCTGTACGCGGTATACCACAAAACTTTTTACTTGATCCCAACGGTAAGATCATAGCTAAAAACCTGCACGGCGAGGAGCTTGAAAATAAACTGGAAGAGCTGTTCGGGAAGATATAATTAGTTCATTCGTGGGTTAGTTCATTGGTTGAATTGGTTCATTAGTGAACAGACTTAAAAAAAAGCCAGATCGTGATTTATAACGATCTGGCTTTTTTTATGGAATGATAAAAGGTATAAAACCATCCACCAATGAACTAATGAACAAGTGAACCAATAAACTACAATAGGTCAAAGCCTATATCTCGTCTGAAATACATGCCATCGTAGTAGATGCGGCTGGCATCGGCGGTGGCTTGCTGCAGGGCGTTAAACATGTTATCCTGCAGGGTGGTTATGGCTAAAACACGCCCGCCGGTAGTGATCACGCTTTCGCCATCGGCAGATGTACCCGCGTGGAAAACGATGGATTCCTTGATGTTTTCGGTTCCGGTGATTACTTTGTTTTTCAGGTATTCGCCCGGATAGCCGCCTGCAACCATTACTACAGTGGCCGCGGTTTTAGGGCTTATTGCTAATTCTTTTTCGTTCAGGTTACCTTCGGCAACGCCTTGTAATAGATCAACAAAATCGGAGTCGATGCGGCGCATTACGCTTTCTGTTTCCGGATCACCCATACGGCAGTTATATTCAATTACCCATGGCTCGCCATTGGTATTCATGAGGCCGATGAAAATAAAGCCTTTATACGGGATATTATCTTGTTTTAAACCTTCAACAGTAGGAATGATCACTTTTTCCTCTACCTTTTTCATAAAGGCGGCATCAGCAAATGGTACCGGCGAAACAGAACCCATGCCACCTGTATTCAAGCCGGTATCACCCTCGCCAATACGTTTGTAATCCTTAGCTTCTGGCAGTATCTTGTAGCTGTTGCCATCGGTCATTACAAAAACCGAAAGCTCAATACCCTGTAAAAATTGCTCAACCACTACGCTTGAACTGGCTTCGCCAAATTTGGCTTCGGCAAGCATTTGGGTAAGTTCCAGCTGTGCTTCTTCAAGGGTAAGGCATATCAATACACCTTTGCCGGCGGCAAGGCCATCGGCTTTTAATACCACGGGTAAACCTGCAGTGGCCAGGTAGGCAAGGCCATCCTGTAAAGTATCTTTAGTAAAGGTTTTGTAAGCCGCTGTAGGTATGTTATGCTTTTGCATAAACTGCTTAGAGAAATCCTTGCTGCCTTCCAACTGTGCGGCGTGCTGTTGCGGGCCAATTACCGGAATACTTTTCAGTTCCTCATCGGCCAGGAAAAAATCATGAACTCCCTTTACCAGCGGCTCTTCGGGGCCAACCAATACCAGGTTAATGTTGTTGCTTAATACAAATGCTTTAATGCCTGCAAAGTCGGTAACCTTCAGATCAACGTTGGTGCCGTATTGCCTGGTACCGGCATTGCCGGGAGCAATAAAAAGTTTCTGGCATTTTGGGCTTTGAGCTATTTTCCAGGCGAAGGCACTTTCTCTTCCGCCCGAACCGAGGATCAGGATATTCATGGCGGCAAAGATAGTTATTTGCCTGCAAGTTTCATTTGATATGCAAAAAGCCCTTAACCGGGTGGCTAAGGGCTTTTTTACAAAAACGCGGATGCAATGGAATTAATCTTCCAGCACGGGCGCGTCTTTTATTTTTTCCAGTACCGATTCGGGCAAATAAGGGCGGCCTCCAGTTGCCGGTACGCAAGTGCCGGTGAAAACAGCTTTGGTCATTACCTTGTTGTTTAAAATGATGGATTGTTTAAAGTGCAGTTTAGGTAAGTCTGCTTTATCTTTAAACAAGGTACAAGTAACGGTAAATTCATCGCCCTTTTTTAATGACCTTAAAAAGCTGATGCTGTAGTTTGACAGCACCATGTAAATACCGTTTTTAGCTTCTGTTTCAAAATCAAACCCAAGTACTTCCCTGATATAGTCATGCCTGCAATATTCCATGTAAAATGGGTAATACAGGCCGTCCATAATTTCCTGCACATCTATGTGCTCTTCCTTCGCAACGTATGTTTTTGAATATTCCATTGTGTTATCTTTAATGGGTGATAGCGGGCAAAGGTATAGATTTTCTGTTTTAACGATGGGCACCAAAAACGGTATATCGGAGAGTTTTTTTATCTATAAAAAAAGCCCCTGACATTAATGACGGGAGCTTTATATATATGATGGATCGAGTTATTTAGCAAAGGCATTTTTTAATTCGGTACCTGCCTGAACCATGGCAGCCTGTGTGCCAGGAACAGTGGCTATAGGGTTTAGCAAGCCCCAATCGTGGATCATGCCGTTGTAACGCATTGATTTTACCTTAACACCGGCTTCGTCTAATTTGCGGGCATATGCTTCGCCCTCATCACGTAACACGTCGTTTTCGGCAACTTCAACTACTGCTGGTGGCAGGCCTTTCAACTGCTCAAGGGTAGCTTGTAATGGTGATGCATATATTTCCTTACGGGCATTCAGATCAGTAGTGTAGTTATCCCAAAACCATTTCATCATGTTCTTGGTAAGGAAACGACCAGTAGCAAACTGGTTATATGATCCGGTTTCAAAGTTGGCATCGGTTACCGGCCATAATAATACCTGTAATTTAATAGCAGGGCCTTTTTTATCTTTTGCCATCAGAGCCACTGCTGCGGCCATATTACCACCTACGCTATTACCGGCAACAGCCAGGTTTTTACCGTCTACATTAATTTCGCTGCCATGCTCGGCTACCCATTTGGTTGCGGCGTAAGCCTGGTTAATAGCTACCGGGTAATGCGCCTCGGGCGATGGGGTGTAGTTTACAAATACGGCAGCTGCGCCTGATGCTACCACAATATCGCGAACTATGCGCTGGTGGGTAGGAAAATCGCCAAGTACCCAACCACCGCCATGAAAGTACATGAACACCGGTAAGGTACCGGTTGCACCCGAAGGTTTAACAATATGTAATTTGATGGTTTGCCCATCGGTTGTGATGGTTTTTTCGGTAATAGTGATATCTGAATAATCAAACTTAACCGACTCCTGTGCACCTGTTAATACCGCGCGGGCATCTTTAGGCGAAAGCTGTTCAATAGGTTTACCAGTGCCTGAGTTAAGCACTTTTAAAAATGCCTTGATGTTACTTTCAATGTGTGGGTCCTGCTGTGGGTCAATAGGTTGTACAGTTTGTGCTGCTGCAGAGCCGCCTACTGTAAGTGCCAGAATTACGGATGCAATTTTGTTGGGGGTAGTTGGAGTTTTCATGTTATTATGTTTTTTAAATGTGTTTGTTATCATTTATTGAACACAACAAAGGTACCGACCCTAATAAAGCAACTCAATGCACAGTTGTAGACATGTATAGCACATTTTTCCCCGCACAGCATTTATACATGGAGCAAGCCAGGGAAAATTTTACCTTTTTTAACGAATTGTTTAAAATGAGCCATGAAATAATTGGTATGCACAATAAGCTGAACAATATAATATAGAGTAGTTAATACTAAACTATAGGTAACAAAAAGCAACATTTTACGCACTAAATGTAACAAGTAATGGCTCAATTACCTAAAAAGTGCGATAAAATGCAGTGGTACAATTGCGTTTGGTAAATATGAATAATTACGCAAAATAATTAATTACGATATTTGATAAGGTATCTGTCAGGGCATTGATAAATAAGATGCCCAAAAAACGGATGAAATAGCATATCAGATATATGATCATATATTGATCTGTTATAGTGGTAAGGATGAATGGCAGGTAAGGCTTTTAACCATTAAACATTTTTACACCTATGAAAAAGATCATCGTACTCGTGGCATTATTATGCATTGGTTTTGCTGTTCACGCGCAGGACACTAGCAAGGTTGACACCGCGAAAAAATGGAAAATACACGGCGAAAATACATTTCTGATCAGTCAAAGCTCCTACCATAATTGGTCGGCAGGTGGTGTGAATGCCTTTGCCGGCAACCTGATCTTTAATTACGATTTTAATTATAAAAAGGATAAATGGAGCTGGGATAATAAAGTGATCCTCGGCTACGGGTTAAGCAAACAGCAGGATGCCGGCTGGCGAAAAAACGACGACCGCATTATCCTGAACAGCTTATTGGGCCGCCAGGCATCAAAATACTGGTTGTACACTTTTTACATGAACTTCCAGACCCAGTTTACCAAGGGTTATGATTATGGCACCGAGCCTAAAACTTTAATATCCAATTTTCTGGCCCCGGCTTACCTTACATTCGGCCCCGGTTTTGCTTATAAGCGTTCTGATAATTTCAGGATCAATATATCGCCTGCTGCTGCCCGTATCATTATATTGAGGGATGATTATCTATCGTCCATAGGTGCATTTGGCGTTACTCCCGGCAATAAAAGCTTGTTCCAGTTTGGTGCCTCGTTAGATGCTTATTACAAAATTAACCTGGTGCAGAATATCAGCCTTGAAAACATCCTGAAACTATATTCAGATTACCTGCATAAACCAGGTGATATTTATACCGACTATACCGCCAACCTTTTTATGAAGGTGAACAAGTTTGTAACGGTAAATGCCGGCTTGCAAATGATATATGATGGCAAAACCAGGATACCTAATGATGATGGCAGCTCAAAGATTGCCCTGCAGGTTAAACAAATTTTTGGAGCAGGCTTAACGTATAAGTTTTAAGCAGCTGTTTTATTGGAGTGTTTGAAATCATATTAAACAGAAAAACCGGCTACGGGCCGGTTTTTCTGTCTTAAATAAAGACATATAGTTACAAGAAAACAACAAGCAAAATCATTACAGCATGTACAAGCAAGCTTATAAAGAAAGTGGCCAGCGTAGTACGTATGCCAGAGCCACACATGTTGGCTACAAAAGTACTGAAGAAACAAGCTATGGTAATAGCCAATACAATTACCGGCGCGTTATAATAGTATATTAAAACAGCAGGGATGGCCAATATAAGTGTACCGTGCACCATCAGGTTTACAAACCACCATAAGGTGTGGTTCTCCTTCTGACCATCGGCAAAGCGGTTGAATTTTTTTATCAAATTAAAGTTTTCATGTTTGGTTTGTTCCTTGGCTGTCCAGCTAAGCGGAACGGTGGTTTTTAAGGTGTTCATGATATTATTAATTTTAATGTTCTGATAATAAATTAGTACGGTAAGCGGCTTAGTTTAACTGGAGTACCTGCGGGCCAAACTCTTCAAAATAAATGTTCTGTTTGTTTACGCCAGCGGTAACCAGGTCCTGGTATTGTTTTTGAATAAATACCGATGGCCCGCAAATAAAGTAATGCGCATCGGGCTGCAGGTTTAATGATGGTATTTTGTTGATATCCAGATGGCCTTCCAAAACTCCGGCTTCTACATTATCATCGGTTGCCTGATTATAAAATACGTGCTGATTAATATTGGCTTTTGTGCTCACGATCTCATCCAGCTGATCTTTAAAGGCATGTACTGACTCATTACGGCAACCATGCAGCCAGGTAATTGGGTGAGGGTAATCACTTTCAACCAGGCTATGCAGCATGCTCATTAATGGTGTAAGGCCAACTCCACCGCTAATTAAGGTAACCGGCGCATCCATATCTTTCATCAGTGTAAAATTGCCTGCCGGCGCGGTTAGGTCAACAAGGTCATTTTCATTGATAAAATTATGCAGGTGATTGCTGATCATGCCATCTGTATCCAGGTTAGGGCCTTTTTCTCTTTTTACAGATATGCGGTAATATTCGTTACCGGGTGCGCTTGATACACTGTATTGCCTGGCTTGTTTCAGGTTAAGCTCGGGCAAAAACATACGTATGCTGATGAACTGACCGGGCAGGTGAGGAGCCACTTTACCGCCATCGGCAGGGTATAAATAAAATGAAGTGATCTCGGCCGATTCAGGTGTTTTTTTACCCACCTTGAAAGGGCGCCAGCCTGTCCAGCCGTTGGTTCTGTTAGTTTGGTGTTCATACAGATTAGCTTCATGGCCGCTCATTAAATGAGCAAGCTGGTTATAGGCTGCTGTCCAGGCATCAATAATTGCGGGTGTGGCAGCCTCGCCCAAAACTTCCTGTATAGAGGCTATCAGGTGTTTACCCACTATAATGTAATGCTCGGGGCGAATATCCAAACTGATATGTTTGTGGCCAATACGGTCAACCACGGGCATTAATACACCAGGGTTAGCAATGTTTTCGGCATAGGCCAGTACCGCCATGGCCAGGGCTGTTTGCTGTTTGCCGCTTTGCTGGTTACCCATGTTAAACAGGTTTTTAAGCTCGGGGTGATGGGTAAACATGCGGTTGTAAAAGTATTTGGTAAGTAATACGCCGTTTTCTTTTAGTACCGGTACGGTAGCTGTAATGAGTGTTTTCTGTTCGGTTGTCATAATTAATATATTAATACCTTTTTATCTTTTATTTAGATCTGATGATCTGTTTGTTTGGTTGATTGACAGGACAAATCTATATAATAAAAAAATAAAAGACAAAAATATCTTTTATTAATTTTTTTGTTAATTTTGTTGTATCAAATTATGGCGATATTTTCAAAAACATGTGAGTATGCTATCAGGGCTGTGTTCTTTATAGCCCATAAAACAGCAACAGGCAGCAGGGTAGGTATTAAAGATATTGCCCAGGGGATAGATTCGCCTGAACATTTTTTGGCTAAAATACTACAGGATTTGAGCCGCAAGGGACTGATCAGCTCCATAAAAGGACCGCATGGAGGCTTTTATATAGATACCCCGGCACTATCACGACCACTTAGTGAAATTGTGGAAGCTGTGGATGGTAACAGTTTATTTGTAGGCTGTGCCCTCGGTTTAAAACAATGTTCGGAGATTAATCCATGCCCCTTGCATAATGAGTTCAAAGCCATTCGTAACCGCATACACGCTATGCTGGCCACTACTACCATAGGCAGCTTTAACGAGGAATTGATGGAGGGCTTGCTCTCGCTAAAAAAATGAGATCACTTAGAGATTGTTTTATTCATTCGCCAGCCTACACTTCGCAAGACGACGCTAACTGCAAGCTAAAAAATAGAACCCCTCTTTGCGCATGCGCAAAGAGGGGTGACAAGCGCAGCGATGTCGGGGGTGAGTACTCTTCTCATCCGCACATCTAAAATCCGCACACTTGCACATTTTTCATTTGTCATACTTACCTAACAATTTGTTTTAATACCCCGTATACTAAACTATTAAGAATAATTATCCGTTTCTTTATATGTAGAAAGGACACGATATGCGCGGTTTTGGATTTTCCAAGTTTAAGCCCAACCAAATCCCTAAAGGCGGATTTGAAGAACTATTAAAATTATTCCTGGAATTGCTCAATTATACTTCGGGCGATGCAGGCGAAGCCTTAGCCTGGCTAAATGAGCTCGATAAACAATATAATCTTACCAATGACGATTATGGCATGGGCGATTTTATTGACGAGCTTAAACAAAAAGGCTACCTCGATGAAGACAAACAAAACGGTGGTTTTAATATTACTGCCAAAACGGAGCAGAGCATCCGCCAGTCGGCTTTAGAAGAAATTTTCGGTAAATTAAAAAAATCAGGCAAAGGCAATCACCGCACCCCGCAATCGGGCCAGGGCGATGAAAAAAATGCCGAACGCCGCGAGTTTGAATTTGGCGACAGTCTGGATCAGATAGACATGACCCAGTCTATCCATAATGCTCAGGTTAACCATGGCATTGGCGATTTCATGATGACGGAACGCGATCTGGAGGTTGAGGAAATGGATTATAAAACCCTTACTTCAACCGTACTGATGATCGATATTTCGCACTCCATGATCTTATACGGGGAAGACAGGATTACCCCGGCCAAAAAAGTAGCCATGGCCCTTGCCGAGCTCATCCGCACCAAATACCCAAAGGATACACTTGATATTGTAGTTTTTGGTAACGATGCCTGGCCTATAACCCTGCAGGATCTGCCGTATTTACAGGTTGGCCCTTACCACACTAATACTTATGCCGGTTTAGAGCTGGCTACCGATCTGCTTCGCAGGCGCAAAACGCACAACAAGCAAATTTTTATGATAACCGATGGCAAGCCTACCTGCTTAAAGGAAGGTACCCGTTATTATAAAAACAGCATCGGGCTGGATAGAAAAGTGGTGAACAAAACACTGAACATGGCTGCCCAGTGCAAACGCTTAAAAATACCTATTACAACTTTTATGATTGCGAAAGACCCTTATCTGCAGCAATTTGTTCGTAAATTTACTGAAACCAACGGCGGTAAGGCTTTTTACAGCTCACTGAATAATTTAGGCGAGTATATTTTTGAAGACTACGCCAGGAACAGAAGAAAAACGGTAAGATAATTTGATTCGGAAAGTCCGGAGATTCGGAAAGTACGAAAGATAAAATTACCTGCCCGTAAACTATCAAACAAAAACAACACTTCCGGATTTTCGGACTTCTCGAACTTTCGGACCACATTAAAAAGAATGAACAAACTATTGGATATAAAAACCCTCGGCCAGCTTAAACAAACTGATTACAAGAGCCGATCGGTTAAAGATGAATTACGCGCCAATTTAATTGCCCAGCTAAAAAAACGCGAAGGCGGTTTTGAAGGTATTGTGGGTTTTGAGGATACTGTTATCCCCGATCTGCAAACCGCTATACTATCACGTCATAATATTTTATTACTCGGCTTACGCGGCCAGGCTAAAACCCGTATAGCACGCTTATTGGTTAATTTGCTTGACGAGTATGTACCTTATATTGAAGGATCTGATCTGTTTGATGATCCTTACAATCCTATTTCATGGTATGGCCATACAACAGTTACCAACATGGGCGATGATACACCTATTGGCTGGATTCACCGCTCAGAACGCTATACCGAAAAACTGGCTACTCCTGATGTTACCGTTGCCGATTTGATCGGCGATGTTGACCCTATTAAAGCGGCCACACTGAAACTAACTTATTCAGATGAACGTGTTATTCACTTCGGGCTTATTCCACGTGCACATCGCGGTATTTTCGTAATCAACGAGCTGCCCGACCTGCAGGCCCGTATCCAGGTATCGCTGTTTAATATTTTGCAGGAAAGAGATATTCAGATCCGTGGTTTTAAACTGCGCCTGCCGCTTGATATTCAGTTTGTGTTTACAGCCAACCCTGAGGATTACACCAATCGCGGTTCAATAGTTACACCACTTAAAGACCGTATTGAAAGCCAGATATTAACACACTATCCGCGCACTGTTGAAATTTCAAGAAAAATAACCCAGCAGGAAGCTTCTATTACTGATGAGCAGCGCAAAAATGTGGAGGCTGATGACCTGGTGAAGAACCTGGTTGAACAAATTGCCTTTGAGGCCCGCAACTCCGAATACATTGATAAAAAATCAGGGGTATCGGCTCGTTTAACCATCTCGGCGTATGAAAACCTGATCAGCAATGCCGAGCGCCGCATGATCATTAATAATGAAAGCAACACTTTTGTACGCATCACCGACTTTTTGGGTGTAATACCTGCCATTACCGGTAAAATTGAACTGGTATATGAGGGCGAACTGGAAGGCCCCGGAAAGGTAGCCAACATACTTATTGGTAAAGCTATTAAAAGCTTACTGCTTGAGTTTTTTCCCGATCCGGAAAAAGCTAAGAAATCAAAGGGTCCAAACCCTTACACCAGCATTATAAACTGGTTTGGCGAAGGTAATAACCTTGCCCTGGTTGATGATATGCCGCTGCAG
Source organism: Mucilaginibacter aquaedulcis (assembly GCF_030409325.1). GTDB lineage: Bacteria > Bacteroidota > Bacteroidia > Sphingobacteriales > Sphingobacteriaceae > Mucilaginibacter > Mucilaginibacter aquaedulcis. The sequence continues at coordinate 462,570 of NZ_JAUFPR010000003.1, read as the reverse complement.
GATTACAAAAAAGCACTTAATGAGGTTGCCGGTTTAAAAGACCTGGTTAAAAAAAGTCACCCTCGCCTTACAGAGAACCAGCTATTGTTGCTGATGGAGTTTGTATTGCATGGCTTGTCTGAATTTTCGCAGCTTAATAAAGGTTTCTTAGATAACGGTTTTGCCTTTTCTGATATGTTCAACAGCCTGTTTAACCTGCAGCCTGATGACGATGATGATCTGGATTTAGACGATGATCGTTATTAATTAAAAAGTATCAAGTATTTAGTATCAAGTATCACGACTTTTTGGTTTTTTTGTGAAAGTATCAGGTACCTTGATACCTGATACTAAATGCTCGATACTAAACCATAAAAAATGACAGAACAGGCGCTAAACATTATCCTGATAATTGCCATACTGCTGCTTATTGATCTATATGTACTCCACGGTATCCGCGGTGCATTCAAAAAATGGAAGTTGCCCCACTCGGGCGACTTTACTTTTTTTTACTGGTTGGTATCTGTTTTACTCATTACAGGCCTTTTATTAGCGGTATATGTTAACCTTGGCGTTGGCCCGCGTGCAGCTGCTCTACTGGCTTTTTTCCTGGTATTCTTAGGCAAAATATCCTTTCTTCCTTTTTTGTTAATCGACGATCTGCGCAGGATGCTTGTATTAAGACGCAACAGACTGCACAGAAAACCTGAGGACATCAGCATCCCCCCTCAGGAACATGCCATTCCCCGTTCAGAGTTTTTGATGAAAGCCGGTTTATTGGCCGGGGCAATCCCCTTAGCCGGTATCAAGTTAAGTATGCCCCGCGGTTTGTATGATTACCATGTAAAATACCAAACCATGTATCTGCCTAATTTGCCCAGGGCTTTTGATGGCATTAGGCTGGGGCAAATATCAGATATTCACTCAGGCAGCTTCTTCAATAAAACAGCAGTGCAGGGCGGTGTTGACATGCTGATGAAGGAAAGGGCCGACTTCATATTTTTTACCGGCGACCTGGTTAACGGCGAGGCTGATGAAATGAAAGATTACGTGGACATCTTTACAAAAGTAAAGGCTCCGCTTGGCGTTTACAGTTCGCTTGGTAACCATGATTACGGCGATTATGGCATTTGGGATGTTCCGGGACATAAAAAGAAAAACCACGAGCAGCTTATAGCCACTCATAAAAACATGGGCTGGGACCTGCTATTAAATGAACACCGCCGTCTTAAGATTGATGGTGAAGAAATTGGCATTTTGGGTGTTGAAAACTGGGGCGAACTAAGTATATTTCCCAAATACGGCCGTATGGACCTGGCTACTAAAAATACGCACGACCTTCCGGTAAAACTGTTATTATCACATGACCCATCGCACTGGAGGGGAGAGGTGTTGCCCAAATATCCGCAAATAGATGCCATGTTTTCTGGCCATACCCATGGTATGCAGTTTGGTGTGCGTACAGAGCACTTTCAATGGAGCCCAATTGAGTATATTTACAAAGAATGGGCCGGTCATTATAGCGAGGGCAAGCAACAGTTATATGTTAATGTAGGCTTTGGTTTTATTGGTTTACAGGGCCGCGTTGGAATATTGCCGGAGATTACGATATTTACACTCAAAGCCGGCCAGGATCCTTCCGGATACCGATCATAACAGGTCAAATGCAGCGGCTATTCATGACCAATGAAAAAATTATTTCAATCCGCGTTTGATTTTTTGCTGTTCAGTAATATTTTCATGGCGCTTTGCGCGGTTGCACAGGCATTGCTCACCTTTCAGTTAGTAAACGTAAAACCCATGTTTACGGTATTAGGGCTTTTGTTTACATCAACCCTCGGTATCTATAATTTTTGTATCCTCATAACCCGTCCTACACAGCCCGAAACATCACCCTATAAACGCGTACGATGGTTTTTTGCCCATTACAGGCTCATGGTAACGTTTACCATTGTTTCGCTGCTATCGCTTATCCCTCTTTTCTTTTTAATAACAACCGAATCAAAAATATTGCTCATTTTTTTGAGTGTGTTATCATTCAGCTATAGCCTGCCCTTGTTTACCGTTGGCGATCATAAATTCGGGCTCCGCAACATTCCCGGTTTAAAACCTTTCCTTATTACCCTGGTATGGACAATGAGCTGTGTTTTATTCCCCATACTGGAAGTGCTGCACCGTTATACCAATGATGTGAGCATGCGCGATACCACCATCATGATAGCCAAGCGCTTTCTGTTTATAGGGGCTCTTACCATTCCCTTTGATATCCGTGATCTGTTTCAGGATAAAAGGCATGGTTTAAAAACCATCCCGGTAGCCTGGGGCGAAAAAAATGCTTATTTATTTTGCCAGGTTTTACTGGCCGGATATATCGTTTTGCTGTTCATCTTCAGAAAAAACGGCTTTAATACCGATTTCTGGGCGTTAACCGCTACTGTAGTCCTAACAGGCTGGCTCATATTTAAATCGGCCTGGAAAAAAGACGAATACTATTACTTCTTTTTTATGGATGGCGTACTTATACTGCAATACGTTATATTGATGGCTGCCCGTTTTGTTACCGCCCATATTTAACATATGGCAGCTAATTACAATAACTCGGCATGGTTTTATGACAGGCTGTCGCGCTTGGTTTATGGCCGGGAATTGATTCAGGCCCAACTTTATCTTATTCAATATATTAAACCTGGCAGCCGCATACTTATAGCGGGTGGTGGCACCGGGTGGATATTAGAAGAGATCACCAAACTTCATCCATCGGGCCTACACATTACTTATGTGGAGGTAGCAGCAAATATGATAACCCTGTCACAAAAACGGAACACAGGTAACAACCAGGTGGTTTACATCAATAACGCCATTGAAAATGTTGATTTTGATGTTGATTTTGATGTTGTGATAAGCCCTTTTCTGTTCGACAACTTTACGGAACAAACATTAAAAACCGTATTTAACCATCTGCATGCTTTGTTAAAACCCGGCGGCCTGTGGCTTAATGCCGATTTTCAGCTTACCGGCAAATGGTGGCAGCAGCTTTTACTGAAAAGCATGTTCATTTTCTTCCGAATAATTTGCGGTATCGAAGCCAGTAAACTCCCCCAAATTGAAATCTGCTTTACCCAAAATGGTTATAAGCCTGTTAGTCAAAAAACTTTTTTTAATGAGTTTATCCTGGCTAAAGTTTACAGCAGCACTAACCTGGGCTAAACCCCGAAACATTTCCCTCAAAGCTGTTGGGTAATAATCAAACAATATGTAGGTTTTTACTCAATATAATTTTAACTTAACACTTCAGTTAATAACGTAAATAGCATATAATGAACATGATATAAAGCAAGTATACAAACCTTTCATTAAACCCTGCCCTCATGGATTATTCAGTAAAACCAGGCGATACCTTAAGTAAAATAGCAATGGTCTTCGCAATTCCGGTAAGCAGCATACTGGCTGTAAATCCGCAAATAACCAATATAAATGCTATTTCGGTTGGTGAACTCATCAGGATCCCCAACATGGATGATGTTCCTGCCGATGCTCCATTTGATATTCCTGTTGAATCGGCACAATTAATAGCCCGTGCCCGTTCTGTGGTTAGCAGCAATATTTTATACAAATTAGCCAGCGGTGGTATGTTTCCGGATGACCCTAAACCTACCCGAGATGGCCTTTGCGATTGCAGTGGATTTATTTGCTGGGTAATTGGCTTATCCAGGAAAACAGATATCCCTTTTTACAAAAGATTCGGAGGTTGGATATTTACAGATTCCATGGAAGCTGATGTCAATTCCGACTCAGGTATATTTGAAAGGCTGCAGCGCCCGGAACCAGGCTGCATAGTAGTTTATGGTGCCGGTAATAAAATTGGGCATGTAGGGCTGGTATCTGTGGTTTCAAACGGTGCCATGCAAAAAGTAATTCATTGCAGCTCGGGTAATTCTACAAAATTTAACCAGGCCATATTGGAAACAGCACCAACCGTTTTTAACCGCCCGGATGCCTTATGGGGAAGATTTATAGGCTGAGCATTTCTTTTCATTTTTTTAGACCCACACCTTATAACGACTAAATTTCGTTAGATTAAATGACCAATTAACGAAATACAACGACTAACAAAATTGTACAGAATAGTTTAATTTGTTGATAATCAATTTTTTATGTGAAATAAAGCCTTTGGCATGCTTCGTGCCTACTGTCCATATCCACACATTTGGTTTATGAAACGGAGGCACTCATGGAAATTATATTTTATGTTACTCATGCCGCTATGCTGATCTGTATTGGCGGCATTCTTTGGTCGGTTTTGTCCGGATTTTTTTATGGTCGTGAAGTTCAAAATGTTCAATCCTCAGCATCTAATGATGCATATGTAAAACCACACCATCGGAAGGTAATAACCGGATTATACCGTGCAGCTGTCTCGTTGATAGTTACCATTACCCGATTGTATATCACTAATTAATTGTAAACCACTTCTGTTATCATGAAACAGCCAATCTTATCCATTAAAACACATAAATTATCTGCTGTGTTATGAAGGTATTAGCCGTAATCATTTGCTGTGGTTTGCTGAGTTTATTCGGTTTAACATCAGATGCTCAACAGCATGTATCAAAAAACAACAATGTAAAAGAAACAACCATGGAACAGGCAACAAGAACGCTCTATAAAACTGCTGAAGTTGACGGACTTAAAATATTTTACAGAGAAGCCGGGCCAGCCAACGCACCGGTAATTCTGTTGTTGCATGGTTTCCCGTCGTCATCCCGCATGTTTAACTCGCTGATGAACGAGATTGCCGATCATTATCGTTTAATCGCACCAGATTATCCGGGTTTCGGTCATAGTGATTATCCATCTACCTCTGCCTTTCATTATACTTTTGATAACATTGCAAAGATCATGGCCGATTTCACCAAAGCGCTGGGCCTTCAACATTATCATTTATACCTGCAGGACTATGGCGGGCCCATAGGTTTACGCTTAGCGATGGCCCATCCTGAAAAACTGGAGTCACTTATTATTCAGAATGCTGTGAGTCATGAAGAAGGGCTTTCGCCACTGTGGGAGAAACGCAAGGCCTACTGGAAAGATAGTGCAGCCAACAAACAAGCCCTTATCAGCAATTTTACATCTGCCGAAGCTACCCGGCAAAGGCATGTTGGTACCTCCCCACATCCAGAAAGAATTGATCCGGATACCTGGACCGATGAGTTAGCATGGCTAAACAGCCCCGGGGTACTGGAAGCGCAACTGGATCTGTTTTACGATTATCAGAACAACGTAGCTATGTATCCCAAATTCCAGGCATGGCTCCGCAGTTTTCACCCTCACCTGTTGGTGCTTTGGGGTAAGTATGATCCATCATTCGCCGTTGCTGGTGCACATGCTTATAAAAATGATGTTCCAAACGCGCAGGTACACATCCTGGATGCCGGTCATTTTGCACTTGACGAAGCCTCAAAAGAGATTGCAGCTTACGTAAGGGGATTTTTAAAATAGTTATCAATACAGTTTTAACCATCTCCATTTATCCGCCCCGCACATAAACAATGTACAGGGCGGAGTTTTATCAATTTTTATCAGGTAAGTAATTCATACTATACTACTGAATCTTTTTTGCTTCGTTCTTATGCCCGTTTTCGTTTAATATCACCTTGTCAACTTTGCCTTCTGTATTTTTTGAAAACTCCACTTGTACGGGTACTTCTTTGAGGAAAAATTTTGTCTGGCTCTCAGGATACAGGCTTAATTTAGGCTGACCAGTGGGCTGGCCCATCAATTTGCCATCTTCATAGGTTATGGTTACAGTAACAGTTGGAGTTATGGCGTATTTGCCAACATACGTTTGCAATACCGCTTCAGGTACAACAACCAAGGTTTTAATATTTGAACGATAAAGTCCTTTAAAGCCATATACTTTAGCCACACTGTTGATCACTTCTTTAATAATATCATCACGATCTGAATTAACCATGACCACAACACCATTTCCGCCTTCAAGACTGCCATAATACTGATTACGAAAACCTACGTTAGCACCGCCGTGCTGGAAATATTTGGTACCGTCCAACTCATCAACAAATACACCAAGAGCCGCTGTTTTATCCAGATAAGGAGTAAGCCTGAGTTTGGTTGTGGCTTGATTAAGCACTTTGGCCGATTTACCCTCATAAGCCAGCTGCGTTTCAATAATATATTTAGCCAAATCTGTCGGTGTGGTCCACAAGCCGGCAGCTGCCTGCTCAGGATGAATCTGGTATTTGCCCGGAACCTGCTTACCATTGGCGTAATAAGCAGTAGCCAGCATTTTAGGTTCAATGCCCACAGGTGGTTGCGCGTAAGTACTATTTACCATTCCGAGCGGTTGCAGAACCTCTCTTTTCATATAGTCGGCATAGGGTTCATGGGTAATATCCATCACTACCATTTGCGAAATAGTAACGCCACCACCAGAATATTCAGATCTTAAACCCGGTGCATACATAGAACGAACCGCCGCGGAATTGGCCGGAGGACTGCCATCTAATATTTGCGGAATAGTAGGCAGCGGTTTGTTTTTATTGTAGCCTTCAAAGCCATGAACCGTTAAACCTCCTGTGTGACTCAACAAATTGGCCACGGTGATCTTTTTACCCTTGCTTAAGCTATCATAGGGAAACTTCCAGCTATTGAGGTAGGTATTGATATCGGAATACAGATCAAGCTTTTTATCCTGCATCAGTTTTAGCACCCCAACCGCATTTAACGACTTACTGATAGAACCTGACTGGAAAAGTGTATTTGTTGTAACCGGGATTTTTAAACTATCATTAGCCAGGCCGTAACCTTTAGCCCAGGCAATATGATAATTCTGAATCACGGCTATGCTTAGGCCATTCACTTTATAAAAAGCCATTCTTTCCTGTATAGAAGCCGGTTTTTCACCAGCTACTTGTATGGAGCCTACAAGGTTGGTTTCTACCTGCTGAATTTTGTTTTTTGTATCGCTTTGGGCAAATGCAGTTTGTTGTACCAGTAATAAAATAGGTACAATAATTAATTGAATAAGTGTTTTCATTTAGGCTTATATTTTGATTTAAACAATTATACGAAATATAATTTTGTATTTTATATTATTTCAAAATAAAATATCGCAATAGAAAACTTATATCTCCTTATCGGGAAGTCATCTGTTTGAAGTTGCCTTAATTAGCTAATTATTTTTTTCCGAACGCGTCTGCTAATTTATTTAACTGTGCAGGATTAGTAGTTTCTTTACCATTTTCAATTACTATACGGTATTTGAAAGTTACCGACTCGCCTTTTTTAAGTGTCAGGTTCTTAGCCGATTTACCATTGGTGAAAATATTTTCACCCAACGGATTGGCTGCGAACAAACCGTAGCCCCTGGCATGCCAAAACGTAGGATAGTTTGGATTTTGAGGATGATCTATAATAGATATACTTACCGAATCGGAACCCATTTTACCGTATACCTTGCACCAAACTCCGCGGGTGCTCCAGGCGTCATTACCGGTTTTTCCCGCGCTGGTAAGGTAAGTTCCGTTTGCAATATGGTCCGAACCACCCTTTACTATGGTGACAATCCCCTTATCGTCCGTAAATTTCTGATCGGCAGTTTCGGGTATTTGCAGTTCGTGTGCAAGGCGCAGGCCAAGCATACCATCCTTGGCGTCTTTAAAAACAGCGTCTACGTTGGCCTTTAGTGTAGTGTAACGATCAATAATACGCTGGCTGCCATTGCCGCTAAATTCAAAGCGCGTGGTTTCTTCCAGTATAACATCCTTTTGCTGATTGGTCCAGTTGGCATGGTAAGCCAAAACGCCTGTATTACCGCTTTTAGTTTCCAGGATGCGGTCGGTACGGATCCAGCCGTATGAGCTCTTTTTGGCCGCAGGGATAGCGTAAGAGTTGTTCCAGAAATCGAGCCCGTTCAGGTTTTCAAAATTGAACCACAGGCCAATATGATGCGGGTGATCGGTTGGGTCGCCGGCGCGTTTGGCTAATGGAAAACTGCGGGTAACCACTGTACCGGCAGCATCACGCAGCGGATACAATACCGGTTTTTCCAAGGTATCAGGATACAGAAAACTGGTGAAAGGTTTGCCACCGATGAGTATATCTATCTTATCTTTTGATGTTTTTACGATTTTAACAGGTTCGCTTTGCTGAGCGTATGTAACTGGCGACAAAGTTGCCATTGCTATAGCTATACCTAAAGTTTTAAATGTGGTCATAGGGTTATGATGTATAAGGTTAGTATTGAGGAGAAATAAATTCCCTCCCAACGGGAGGGGTGCGGCTGTTTGTGTGTAAATGCAGGGAGGGGTTTCTATGCTGATACTTTTAAATCGTACATAAAACCCCTTCCAACACCTTCCCCAGGGAAGGAATCGCACGTGCCCTGCTTTAGTTTTTCATTTAATATTTAAACACTTTGCCGTTAGCCATAACTTCCTGGGTGGCTTCGTCAAATGTGGCTTTGTAGCCGGTATGTACCGCCGCGTTGGTCATGATATTGGCAATAGAGTGGCTGTAACCTGCCTCAACAGGAGCATTGGGTTGTTTGCGGCTGCGAACGCACTCCATCCAGTTACGTACGTGGTTCGAGGTCAGTTTATCGCCCCCGGTATTGGCCGAAGCCACTACCTGTTCGGTATTTTCCAGGCTTAATTCTGGTAGCAGGTTAGCCTTCATACCCATGGCACCAGCCATTTTCTCTGTTAAACCACCTTCTGGCGAAACCTTGTTGGTATTCAGGTTTAATTCGCCGCCGTTTGAGTAATAGATCTCGGCCGGATGCTCGTCGCCATTATGCATGCGTGAGCCGAAGGTAACCTGGAAGCCTTTTGACGGATCATCAAGCGGGCCATAATCAAAGGCGGCCAAAATGGTATCCCAGTTACGGCGGCCATCTTTCCATTTATAAATACCACCATTGGCTACCACGCTACGCGGGTGTTTCAGGCCGGTAAACCAGTGAACGGTATCAATCTGATGGCTCATCCACTGGCCGGGTAAACCTGAAGAATATGGCCAAAACAGGCGATATTCTAAATATATACGCGGATTGAATGCCTCATAAGGGCGGTTCATGATAAAACGCTTCCAATCGGTATCCTGTTCTTTTAATACACCAAGCAGTTCGGGGCGGCGCCACCTGCCGGGCTGATTCACGTTCCAGGTAAGCTCAACCATGGTAATATCACCAAATTTGCCTGAACGGATAAAATCATTAGCTGCATGGTAATTGGCCCCACTTCTGCGCTGCGAACCTATCTGCACAATTTTGCCCGACTCCTTTACCGCTTTAAGGGCGGCGCGGTTATCTTCCATGGTTTCGGCAAATGGTTTTTCAACGTAGGCGTCGCAGCCGGCTTTTACTGCCTCAATGGCGTGGCGGGCATGCTGAAAATCGGCGGTACTGATAAATACGGCATCAACAGTTTTGCTGTCATATAATTCCTCATTATTGCGGTAAGCCTTTACATCATTCTGCATCTTTTCTTTCCATACAGCTGCGCCTTCCTCCCGGCGTTTGTTCCATATGTCTGACACGGCAACCACCTCAAAATTAAGCTCTTTATAATGGTTCATAAAGCTGGGGATATGCGAGCTTTTATGCCTGTCTGAAAAGCCAACAACACCAACCCTAACGCGGTCGTTAGCACCAATGATACGTTTATAGCTTTTTGCGCTCCAGCTGTTTTTTGCAAGCATTACACCGGCACCCGCCAACGCGGCTTGCCTGATAAAAGTACGGCGTGATTTTTCCATGAAGATAGGTAAATTGGTTAATGGCCGGTTCGTACAACCAGCTAAAATCAAATATCGAAGATTTTACCTGAAAAGTAATGCTGTTTTTAAGTGTCTTTGTAACAATAATGTTTCCTTGGGCAGCTAGGAGAATTTCCCGCCTCAAACTTTTTAAAATTTTATTTTAACACTTTTTGACATCAAAACCGGCAGAAAATGGAATGTTTTGATGAAAAATCAGGGTAAAATATCAATTTTAACGAGTTTTGAATCGGTTTTGATCAGTTTATTTCACTTTAAAAAGTTGTATGGTATTGATAGTCAATAGACTGATAAAAAATGCATGATTTCCGGTTGTTTTTACCGTTTAACCAAACAGCCCGGTTACCTATTGCAGGTAACCGGGCTGTTGCTTTATATACAAATATACAAAATTGCAAGGTAACATGCCATTTCTGATCTTTCCCTTTGAAGCGGTGGAATTGATAAATTCAGGAGGCTCCTATGGAGCCATATATTAATTTATTAAGCTATAAACACGTGACTCCGCTGGAGTCTGGAAAAAGCGTCATAGTTCCGGAGGAGCAAGCTGTTTAGAGAAAAAGTAGGGGTATTTGAAGATTCTGTAGGAGGCCTCCTGTGTTAAACACCTATGAATAGACATAATCGTTGAAACTACATAACGCAAAATGACTCACCCGGTCTGCGCTTCGCTGGACCGCCCTCTCTTCAGCTTCGCTGCAAAGAGGGCTAAGAAAAAAAGCAAAAAGAAATGCCCCTCTTTCCGCCGCAGGCGAAGAGAGGGGTGACGAGCGCAGCGATGTCGGGGTGAGTCGATAAATAGCTGGCAATACCTTTTGATGGCTTATTAAGTCTTACCCAAAAGTTTCAATCCCCAAAAATCGGGGTTTTCAATCTTTCCTCGGGTGTAAGCTTTAGAAACTCCTTATAACAATTACTGATATACTTAGCGAGGTTAAAATCCTCGCTGGTAAAAGTTTTGATATCGGGCGAATATCGCAGGGCAAAACTATGCAGCTCCTGGCCCCGCAGCGGCACGTATTTTTCAACGTTCTCATCGCTGAAAGCCTGCTGAATTTGCGTGATTATTTTTTCGCGCTGGGCCTGCTGTTCCCTTTTTTTGGCATCGTTCTCGGTTTTTTTGTTCGACCATATCCGCAAACTAACGCCGCCCTTTATGGAACCATCGGCATTGGGGCCGTCAACATTACGCTGGTAGGCCATGGTTTGGTTATGAAAATTGGGATCTATCTGCTGTTTAAATGCCGACTGGTTTACGGCTGCGGCACCCTGGGCGTTTACTACCACCTCCTTCAGCATGTGCTGTACCGGAGCGAGGTAAAACTCGCGCCCCAGCAGGTTGGTCAGCAATACAGTGTCGGCCTTGTATCTTGAGCCACTGAACGCCAGGAGGTCGCCGGCTTTGGCTTCAATAACAAAATGCCCCTCCTTATCGGTCTGTGTTTTAAATTTCCCGTTCAGGTTCTCGATATTAATATCGGCTAAGGCAACATGCGTTTTAAGCTCATAAACAACACCCTCCAATGTATGCTGCTGAGCAAAAGCAAAGGAGGTCAAAAACACGAATATGAATACAAATACCAACCGTAACATTTTCTAAATTTAAAAATTCCTGCTTCATAAATAAGTTAAAATATGTTAAAGCCTGAATAATAACATTATGAATCATAAAAGCTGCCGTAAACGCTGCAATGAACCTGCCTTTATCAAAATTGATTTATATTGCATATGCTTTAAAAACAATATTTCACGATCATGAGCGAGTTTGAACCACTTATTAAACATATCAGGAAACGGGTTGATATGACCGATGATGAACTTGCCGAGCTGACATCCTATTTCAACGTTAAAAAGATAAAAAAGAAACAATTTATTATTCAGCCCGATTTTGTAGCCAAACATCGTAATTATGTGGTAGAAGGCGCTTTTCGTGCTTATGTAATTGACGGTAAAGGGGAGGAGCATACCATACAATTTGCTATTGAAGATTGGTGGATATCTGATTACAACAGTTTTATACATCAGCAGCCCGCCACCATGTTCGTGGTAGCATTGGATAACAGTATTGTTTTACAGCTTACCTATGAACAGGAACAAAAGCTAAAAGCAGCAGGCCACAAGTACGAAACCTTTTTCCGAATAATGGCCGAGCGCTCGGCAGCTTACCAGCAGCGGCGCATCATCTCTAACCTTACCCAGTCGGCCGAGGAGCGTTATACTGACTTTTTAGAAAAGTACCCGCTTGTTGCGCAGCGTGTGCCGCAATACGCGCTGGCTTCATACCTGGGCATGACCACTGAGTTCTTATCAAAGATCCGCAATAATAAAGTACGGCGGAAAAGTTGAACTACTTCAACCGTTTTTCCTAACCTGGTTCATCGTTAAAAAATGCCGGGCACTGCAACTTTGCTATATCAAATAACAAAATAAAAATAGCAAAGATCATGTCAGAAAAATTGAAAAATAAAGTAGCCGTTGTTACCGGCGGCAGTAACGGTATTGGTTTAGCCACCGCCAAATTATTTGCACAACAGGGCGCCAAAGTGGCCATAAGCGGCCGTAATCTGCAAAACCTGAACAGCGCGGTTGCCGAAATAGGGCACGATGCCATAGGTGTACAGGGGGATGTAGCCAGCCTTACCGACCTGGAAAAACTGTACCAAACCGTAGCCGATAAATTTGGCAAAATAGATGTACTGATTGTTAATGCGGCCATTTATGTGCTTGGCCCACTGGCCAGTTTTACCGAAGAGCAATTTGATAAAGTAAGCGATATTAATTTCAAAGGCACTTTCTTCAGCGTGCAAAAAGCGCTTCCTTATTTAAATAATGGTGCATCTGTAGTGCTAACCTCATCGGTAGTGGCCGAAAAGGGTGTGCCTAATCATGCTGCGTACTCCGCTTCAAAAGCGGCCGTTCGTTCCCTGGCTCGCAGTTTCTCGGCCGAATTGCTTGACCGTAAAATACGGGTTAACGTATTAACTCCCGGCCCGGTTGATACCAACATTTTTGAATCGGTAACCAGCAGTAAAGCAGAAGCTGATGCAGCCAAAGCTGGTATGGGCGAGTTTACCCCGGTTAAACGTGTGGGCACACCGGCTGAAATAGCGGAGGCCAACCTCTATTTAGCTTCGGACGATTCGGCCTTTATGGTTGGCGGCGAGATATTGCTTGATGGCGGTATCAGGTCGTTGTAAACAGAAAATGCTGCGCGGTTAATCAACTCACCCCGACAGCGCTGCGCTTGTCACCCCTCTCTTCGCCTGCGGCGGGAAGAGGGGTTTTTCTTTTGTTTTTTCCTTAACCCTTCGCTACCGCAAGCGTCCCGCTTGTGGTAAATCATGCTTAACAATTACTAAACTTCATGCCCACAAGCGGGACGCTTGCGGTAGCGGGAGGGAAGAGAAATTGTTCAGAAGGAATCCCCAATCAAAAGGTTGTCATTTCGACGAACAAGGGTTGGATTGTGCGTTGGGGTGAGGAGAAATCTTATACAACATGCCTGCAGATTTTCAGCGCGTATAAGATTTCTCCTCGTTCCTCGTCGAAATGACAATCTTTTATTTTTTTTCAAATCAGTATTTTAGAACAGCAATACCACTAAAACAAAAAGAGCCGCCCCATATGGACGGCTCTTTTATTATAATTTAAAAATTATTGTTTTGGCGGTGCGGCAGGTGCAGTAGCCGGTGCTGGTTGCGCCTCAGGTGCCTTGCCTATCAGATCCATAAACTGATCAAGTTTAGGGGTGATGATAATTTGTGTACGCCTGTTTTGCGCTTTACCTGTTGGGGTATTATTATCGGCAATTGGGTTGTACTCGCCACGGCCACCTGCAGTTAAACGTTTAGGATCAACCGCGTAGTTATTTTGCAGTGCCTGTACTACTGATGATGCCCTCAGAGCACTCAGATCCCAGTTGTTACGGATATTTTTCTGAGTGATAGGCACATTATCTGTATTACCTTCAATCAGCACATCATAAGTGCTGTAATCTTTAATGATCTTGGCAATTTTGCTCAGCGTTTCGTTGGCCTTGTCAGATACTTCATAGCTGCCTGATTTGTACAGCATATTGTCAGACAAAGAAATATAAACCACGCCTTTCAATACCTTCACATCAACATCCTGTGTTTCCTGTGCGGTTAATGAGCGGGTAAGGTTGTTGGTTAACACCATGTTAAGCGAATCGCTTTTGGTTTTGGCATTTACCAATTGCTGAATGTATTTGTTTGAGCTGTTGATCTCATCAACCAGTTTTGAAATATTAACACTTCCCTGGTTGCTGGAGTTTAAACATTTGTTAAGGGCATCCTGCAAAGCAGCTACGTTTGATTTTTGCAGTGCAATTTGCTCTTCCAAACTTGATACCCTGCCATTTGCAACGGCTAATGCCTGTGCTGTGGTTTGGTATTTTACACTCATATCACGGGTGCTGTTTTGAAGCTGAGTGTAATTAGCATCAAGTTCTTTGTACTTTTTACTGCTAACGCAGCTTTGGGTTAATACCGCGGCTATGAGCACAAGCGGTACGGCTATGGGGAATTTCATAAATTTGTATTTTTTTAGGTTTAAATATAAAACAATAATGCTTAACCAATCAACAGCATAAAAGTTTTGTTTACGCTGTACTGATTGTTTTCAAATATTCTTGCCAAAAACTAAATCCTTATCTTGGCAACATACTATCCATCCGAAAAAAATGAACATATCCTGTATCACCCTGCACAAAAAAATCAAACTAACTCTAATGATCTGCCTGTTAGCCATTACCAGTAGCTTTGCCCAAAACGGCCCGGCCATGAGCTGGTTTAACCAGCCATCAAAATGGACTGGCAACGCCCAAAAACTAACCTTTACCGTTGACCCCGGTACCGATTACTGGCAGGTTACCCACTATGGCTTTAAGCGCGATAACGGCCCTTTTTATTACCAGGAAATGACCGGTAACTTTGAGGCCAGCGTAAAGATAACCGGTAGCTACCACGAGCTTTTTCACCAGGCCGGTTTAATGGTGCGCATTGATGAAAAGAACTGGATAAAAACCGGTATAGAGTATGTAGAAGGCGTACAAAATGTAAGTGCCGTTGTAACCCGCGAGGTATCTGACTGGTCTGTAGTACCCCGCCATGACAGCCCCAAATCTGTATGGCTCAAGCTGCTGCGCAAAGGCGATTATGTGGAGATCAAATACTCTTTTGACGGACAAAAGTATGATATGCTGCGTCTGGCTTATTTTCCGCCCGATAAAAAGGTACAGATAGGTATGGTTGCCGCCGCGCCGGGCAAACAGAGTTTCCCGGTAACATTTGAAAACTTTAAGGTAGAGGTTGTAAAGTAAGTATTACTTTAATTGCATAGCGTATAAATTACTCACCCCGGCATCGCTTCGCTTGTCACCCCTCTCTTCGCCTGCGGCGAAAAGAGGGGTTTTCTTTTACTTTTCACACGCCCTCTTTCCAGCGAAGCTGAAGAGAGGGCGGTCCAACGAAGTGTAGACCGGGTGAGTCGTTTTACAAATATGCCAGGCTATGTAGTAATTCAGGCGGGTAAACCGGGTTGGCACCACGCTGGCTTGCTACATATGCACCTACCGAACATGATTTATCAACAACCATTTGCATAGGGTGTTTGGCAAGCAGGCCTGCTACAAAGGTAGCCAGGAAAGCATCGCCGGCACCTACCGAATCGCCTACTTTTACGGGGCAGCCCGGGCTTTCATAAAATTCATGGTCATGCCATACTATGGCACCGTGTTCGCCGCGGGTTACACAAATGGTTTGGTTATGATATTTAGAGCGAAACTCGCTGATCTGATCTCTTAACGAATCGCTGCTGCCGCCGATAAGCAGGTTGGCTTCCTCCTCATTCATCTTTACCACGTTGGCACTTGCCACCAGGGTTTCAATGGTTGATAAGGTGTAGTGAGGCGGCCGTAAGTTTACATCAAATACTTTCAGTGCCTGGGTTTCATCAAGCAGGTTAAGCAGGGTATCGCGGGTTGTGGTATTACGGCAGGCCAGGCTCCCGAACACTACGGCCGATGCCTGTTTAGCCACCTGGGTAAGTACTGAATCGGGCTGGATATTATCCCATGATACAGGTTCAGGAATTATATAGGTTGCCTGGTTGTTTTCATCAAGCTGTACGGTAACTTCGCAGGTAGGCAGTTCGTCATCACGCTGAATAAGCGGTGAGTACAAGCCGCTCTTTTGCAGGAAGCTTACGAGCAGATCGCCACTGTTGTCCATACCAACAGAACTTGCGAAAGCAACATTAACACCTTGCTGCACTAAATGCCTTGCCACATTCATTGGGGCGCCGCCTGCCTTTTTACCATCGCCAAAGGCATCCCATAAAACTTCGCCGAAGCTTAATACCTGATTTTTCATAAAGTTAATGTAAAGTTTGGGTGTAGTATATTTCAAATATAGCAGGAATTTTAACATTTTACAGCAATCAGAAATTCATACAAAATCAGGGTTCTGTTCAAGCGCTATCAGTACAATTTATTTATCTTTAATTCATGAAAAAACTCATTTTATGTTGCTTGATGCTGCTTGGTTCGGCCCTTTTACATGCGCAGGACAGGCAGGCTATTTTAAAGGTGATGCAAAAGCAGGAGCTTGACTGGAACCGTGGCGATATTGATAGTTTTATGCAGAGCTACTGGAAATCAGATTCGCTTTTGTTTATAGGCAAAGCGGCTCCGCTTTATGGCTGGCAGGCTACCATTGAGCGTTATAAAAAAGCATATCCGGATAAGGCCGCCATGGGGCAGCTTAAGTTTACCATTTTACAGGTAAAGGTTTTTGACCCTTCAAATGCCTTTGTTATGGGCGCCTGGCAGTTAAAACGCGCTAAGGATGCGCCCGGTGGTTACTATACTTTATGGTTTAAAAAAATAAAAGGGGAGTGGAAGATAGTATGTGATCATACTTCATAGATTTGCGGTATTGAATTTGATATTTTAAACTGGAGTTTGCAGATGAAAACAGGTTTGATTATAGGCAAATTTATGCCGCTGCACAAGGGCCACATTGCCCTTATTGAATTTGCCCTTGAACATTGCGATGAACTGATAGTTTTGGTAAGCGCCAGTGATGACGAACCTATTACCGGAACACAACGCCTGGAGTGGCTGCAGGAGCTGTATAAAGATAACGGCAAGGTAAAACCCATCATGCTTAATTATGATGATCTGATCTTGTCAGATGCGGAAACTACAGTATCATCGGAGGGCCTTTCCAAGCTGTGGGCCAATTACCTGAAAGAACAACTACCACCCATTGATGTGATATTTGCATCTGAAGCCTATGGTGCCTATATGAGCAGGTTTTTAGATTGCGAAGCCGTAATATATGATGAGCCTTGTAAAATTGTACCGGTTTCAGCTACCCAGATCAGGAATGATCCTTTTACTTATTTTCCTTTTTTACCCGATGTAGTGCAGGCCTATTATAATCAAAAGGGGGATGAAAATCCAAGCCCTCAATGATCGCTGTAAAACAAAATAGCGATGAGTAAAACCCATCGCTATCAATATTTTAAAAACTTACAACGTAAAACGTTAAAATGGTTTCCCGGCGGCAAGTTCGCGATTGGCCCATTTTACGGCCAGCTCTTCGCGGAATTTCGCGTATTTTTCTTTAAATGCCATTTTTAGCACACTATCAACCCCTCCTTTAATAGCCAGGTTATACAAGCTGGCTGCCTTACGGCTGATGGATGCATCCCAGGCGCGCAGGCTTAAGGAGTATGATCCGTCGATGTATTTCATCCAGTGCCAGTAGCCAGTAGGCATAAACAGGGTATCGCCATGTTCTAAAAATACCTCAATGCCTTCAACACCATCCAAAGCAGGGAACTTTTTAACATCAGGGTTTAGTACATCATAATCTTCCAGCGCATAGGTGGCGTTTGGTATGCAGTATAAACGGCGTTTCCATTTGTTTTCAAACAGTATTACATGTTTGCGGCCGCCAAAGTGCGTATGGAAAATATGAGGCAGATCAATATCGTAATGTAAAAAGGTAACAGAATTAGAGCCGCCGAAAAACATGGCGGGCATACTTTCCAAAAAGCCACCCATGAGGTCTTTAGGTAGTATGATATCATCCAATAATTGAGGGGCCTGTTTAAAAATATTGAAAAAGAAGATCCGAAGCTCTGTAGGCTTGGTTCGGATCATGTCGATATAATCGTCAAAGGGCATTTCCGTTGCCGATGAGTTGATGGGTTTTGATGGGTCGGCCTTTGAATTATCATAGAGGGGCACCACTTTTTTACCAACTACTTGCTTTAAATATTCGGGAGTCCATTTTTCGCGTGCGGGCCAGCTTTTGGTAAGCCCTTTTATAACCAGCGGGCGGCGCGGATCGAGATAGTTCTTCTTAAAATCTTCAGGAGAAATATTTTCAACAGTATCAATCGGACGGAGGATAAAACTCATATTATGTTTTCTTTCCGGGCTGTTTTATTTAAACTAATTTAACGATAATACCGAAAAGCAAACAAAATAACGAAATAAAACCCCAAAAGGTATAGCTTTTATGTTAAAAAAATATGACACGGATGGCGTTTGCAGCTCATGGTCTGCCGGCAAATAAAGCATTTTCGGCACGCTTGATAGCCAGTTTTTCCTTCCAGTCCATATAGTCTTTTTTAAAGCGCGATTTCATCAGGTTATCAAACTTGCGCTGTATAGTTAAGTTATACAGGCTTTTGGCTTTAATGGCCCATGATTTATCCCAGGCACGCAGTGATATGGAAAAAGAGCCATCCAGGTATTTCATCCAGTGCCAATAACCGGTAGGCATAAACAGGGTATCGCCATGTTCAAGGGTAGCTACCTGGCCTTCAATACCGTTTAATGCTGGGAATTTCTCAAAATCGGGATTTTCAATATCATAATCTTCCAGCGCGTAGGTTGCAAATGGTATGCAGTAAAGCCTGTCTGTCCATTTGTAATCAAACAGCATTACCTTTTTGCGGCCGTTAAAGTGTGTGTGAAAAATATGAGCAAGGTCAATATCGTAGTGCAAAAATGTAACAGAACCTGCACCTCCAAAAAACATATTGGGGTATTTATCCAGGAAACCACCCATCAAATCAGATGGTGAACGGTAATCGTTCAGTAATTTGGGAGCATGTTTTATAGGGTCGAACAAAAATATGCGCAGATCAGTAGGTTGTGATTGTATGAGGTCGATATAATCGGCAAACTTCATTTCCTGGGCCGAAGCGTTAATAGCTTTTGAGGGATCGGCCTTGGAGCTATCATACAGCGGAACAATCTGATCACCAACGGTTTCCTTCAGGTAATCAAAGGTCCATTTTTGTAAGGCGGGCCAGGTTTCAGTTGCTTTACGAATAATAAGCGGTTTACGCGGATTTAAATAATTATTAACAAAATCCTGTTTGCTTATATTATCAACGGTATCTATGGGTGTTAAAATTATACTCATATTCACAATTAATTAACACGCAAAATTAATTAATTGAAAAAAACACCCAATTTTTTAGGCCAATTTTGAAACTTTCCTGACAAAATAACTACCCCAATGTAATGGTGTTCGGCGGCTGATACATCACAACAAAAAGCCCCGGTGCATATGCACCGGGGCTTTTTTAACAATAAACCTGCAATAATTAGTTAGGCATTAATACGGTATTTACAACATGTATTACACCGTTGCTTTGGTTAACATCGGCAATGGTGATCCATGATTTGCCGCCTTTTTCATCAACCAAATAAAGTTTTTTACCTTGTTCCATAACGGTTAAAGTACCGCCGCTTACAGTGCTTAGTTCTGCTTTACCTTTACCTTCTTTTACTTTGGCCATTAAATCAGCAGCACTCAGTTTTCCGGCAACTACGTGGTAAGTTAAAATTTTTGTTAAAGCAGCTTTATTAGCTGGTTTTACCAGGTTATCAACAGTACCGGCTGGTAATTTATTAAAAGCCTCATTGGTTGGTGCAAATACAGTGAATGGGCCAGCAGATGATAAAGTTTCTACCAAACCTGCAGCTTTAACGGCAGCAACCAGGGTAGTATGGTCTTTAGAGTTCACAGCGTTTTCAACAATGTTTTTTGTTGGATACATTTCTGCGCCGCCTACCATTTTAGTTTGCGCGTTTACTTTAGGCGCAATTGCAAAAGTTGCTAATGCAAGCGCCGCGATGATCAGTTTTTTCATTATGTGATTAGTTTACGAATTGTTTTTAATGACACCCAAAAGTGCTTGTTTGTTTGGTTTTTCAATGTAACAAAGCTATCACGAGCCCTTGATAGTTTGTTAAATTTGTTGTGGTAGCTACTTGTATGAAGATACGGGGACTGCGAAGGAACGGTTTTCAGGAAGCAGTAATTTCTTACAACCTATTGATTTAAAAGAACAGACCAGCCGCTATATTATCAGCGTAAAGCTTGCCTGTTGGGGTCAGGTACAGGGTGTTATCTTTTTGGGTTATCCATCCGTTATCAAAATAGCGGCGGGCGGCAACAAGCAATTCATTTGCCGATGCACTAGCTATGCCATTGAGTTTATCCATATCAAGGCCCCACATGGTGCGTATGGATGTCATGATGTATTCGTTAAGCCTGTTTTCTTCTGTAAGGCTTTCAGTTTCGGCAGGCAGTTTACCTGCCTCAATGCCTTGTATGTATTTGGCATTGTTGGCTATGTTCCATTGCCGGGCCTGGCCATTGTAAGAGTGTGCCGATGGACCTATACCCAGGTATTTTACCCCTTGCCAGTAGTTTGAGTTGTGTTTGGAGTAATGCCCCGGCAGGCAAAAGTTTGATATTTCATAATGCTCAAAACCGTGATCAGCCATGGCATCCATCAGTACTACAAACTGGGCGGCGCTTTGCTGTTCGTTCATAGGCGGCTGTGTTTTTTTATTAATGAACGTTGCCAGCGCCGTTTGCGGCTCAACCGTCATGGAATACGATGATACATGTGGGATGGCCAATTCAAATATCTTGTCAAGGTTTTGTTTCCACTTGGTATCGGTTAGCAGGGGATAGCCATAAATAAGATCGGCGGTGATGTTCTCAAAACCGGCATCCTGCGCTCTTTTTACCGATGCTTCTGCATGTCTGCTGCGGTGTGCACGATTCATCCAGAGCAGGTCTTCGTCAAAAAAAGATTGTATACCTATACTGAAGCGGTTTATATTGGTTTGTCGAAGTGCCTTTATTTTAGCTTCATCCAAATCATCGGGATTGGCCTCTAAGGTTATCTCCGCGGTTGATGATACGGTGTGTATTTCGGTAATGGTATTGATCAGTCTGCTGATCTCATCCGCTTCCAGCAGTGACGGGGTGCCTCCACCAAAATAAATGGTTTCAACAGTTTCGTTGTTCAGATAGCTCTTTTGCAGCTTAATCTCTTTAACCAGAGCCTGCAACAGATCATCTTTATACTTTAACGAGGTACTGAAATGAAAATCGCAATAATAACACGCTTGTTTGCAAAAGGGAATATGTATATAGATGCCCGCCATTTGGGACAAAGGTAAGAAAAACCGATGGCCTTATTGCTGTTCTTAACAGGGCTTCAAAGGTGCCTTTTAATGGTTAAATAGTGGAAGGCTTTTTCTGATGATCAAATAGCAATTGGTGATTGTGCTGTTAGTAATTATTAACGATCATTTCATGTTTTTTTAAATCAAATGTCACCCGTTTTCCAATCCAGTTTAATGATACTATACCATCATAAATGAGCCCGTTAATAAAGGAGGCTTTTACATCCTGACATTGAATATCCGGCGATGCCTTTGCAGTTATCGATTTAATATTGGCATTGTAAATAATGGTCTTAACCTTAGGGTCAAACTCACTGGGGATCGTTATTTTACTGGCGTTTGCGGTATCGATACCTAAAGCCGGAATATACCTGGAGTTTATACGATAAACATTGGCCCCGGCCCCGCAATCAATACAAAATTGTAAGGTTAGCTTGTTGTTTACTGTAAAATAAGTAAATATAGTTAGCGCTTTGTCTCTTGATTCTTCCAATTGTAATGGGATCTGGTGGCCCGACTTTCTAATACCGAACAGGCTTTTATCTGTTTCAAAAATTATCTTTTTGTTGATGTAATCAATAGTAAGTGGCTGTTCTTTAAAACTCATGAGCGAAATCAGACCATCGATAGGGCCAAGGTTTGCATCAAAAATTGTCAGCACCGGGTTATGTTCAACAAAAGTTCCTAATGTAACGGTTTGAGCATCGTATAGGTCAGCGGTTAATTTTTCACCGGTGGCCCGAAATGCAGTATAGCTGCCATCTTGTTTATGCAGTTTACCTATTTTATCTGAAAAGGTTTTGGTAATCAGTGTTAGACCGGCACCTGTATCAAATATAAAATTTCCTTCAATCCCGTTAATTTTGGCCTTAACCACGATATGGCCCTGTGGTGTTAGCTCAAACGGGATAGATGATTGTGCATGACTTACCCCGGTTATTAACATTACAAGCACGAAAAGAAAAAGAAATTTTGAGCGGACAAAAACAACAAAAGGCATGGTGCAGATTTTTTGATTAGTAAAACTATAAAGTTAATTAAGCAGCAGATATTTTCCGCCGCTTAATTAGAAGGCTGATAATTTAATCCTTAAAAATCAGAATAATCTGCCGGGTGAAGAAAGATGATATCGGCGTGCGAAACATTGTTCTTGTACTCTTCCTTTGCTGTAAGCCCTTTCCATTGCGCATCATTGTTAAAGGCTTCCCAGTGTTTGTCGCGGTCGGCTTTGCTGTTAAAGGTGGTCATGTACATGAGGTTGGGCATACGCGGGCCGGCTATCACTTCCGAGTAAAAAACGGCGTTAAACCCAAGGCGCTTAAATAAACCTATTTCATCGCCCAGGTTAAACATCTTTACTTTGTTAACATTGTATTTCTCGGTTGCGCTTTCATAGCTGCGCAGCTCGTAAACCCTTTCAGCCTTGGGGGCGGTAAGCTCAGGCACTGCAGTGCCTGGCATACCCGGGAATGCCTGTAACACGATAGACTCTATGCGGGTATATGGGGCCTCTTTAAAATTGGCGTCAATGTAGTCTTTACCGTCAGCCAGGTATTTGGCATCGGCTTGCAACAGGTTTTCAATGCCCGATAGCTTATCAATGGAGGTAAACGGTGTAAATACATAAATTCTTCTGTCGGTATCCTGCTGGGTAACCGGTTTAAATACTCCAACATTCTTCACACCAGCGCGATGCAGGGCAGGTACATAGGCTTGTTGTAAATATTGCTCAATAACGGTTTCCTGGGCCTGGGTTTTATAATGATAAATTTTAAGCTGGAAATAATTTCTTGATGGCGCATTAGCCAGCGCGTTTAATGAAGTGATCAGGACAATTAAAACGCAGGTGCAAATGAACCGTAGGTTAGAGTATAATTTCATGGTAGTATTTTAATAGATTTTATTTATTGGTAATTGAGCCATAAAAATAGGTTATTGATACTTTAAAAGTATGGGATTCAGGTAATAAATCTGTTAGCTATTGTGCAAACCAAAGTAACTTATTTATTGCTGTTTACGCTTTTTACGGCCTATAGTATATCTTTATATTCGCATAATCAATTTAATCTGCTATGAATAAGAAGACAATTTTTGCATGTTGCCTCGCGGCCATCGCTGCCGGCGGCTTGCTCTCCTTCAAAGTATTGAGAAATAACCCAGCCGAAAATGCCGGGCTCACCCTGCCGCAAGGATTTAAGGCCTCCGCAATTGCTGATAATTTAGGCAGTGCCAGGCATTTGGTAGCTACCCAGCAAGGTGATATTTATGTGCATCTGGATAAGCCTAAAGATGGTAAAGGCATTGTTGTTTTGCATGATAACGGTAATGCCACCTCTGTTAAAACTGCCTTTGGTACTTTTGGCGGTACAGGCATCCGCATTAGTAACGGATACTTGTATGCATCATCAGATAAAGACGTTTACCGGTTTAAATTGAACAGTAATAACGAGGTTATTGATCCGGAGCACCCGGAAACTGTAGTGAGCAACCTGGTTACTAAAAGGGCGCACAGGCCCAAGGCCATAGCACTGGATAATAATGGCAATCTATATGTGAACATTGGTGCTTACTCCAACATCTGCAGCGAATTTGATCCTCAGAAAAAAGGCTGCCCTATATTGGATTCGGCCGGAGGCATATGGAGGTTTAAGGCTGATAAACTTAATCAGAAACAAAGTGACGGTGTACGGTATGCCACTGGCCTGCGCAATGTGGTAGGGTTAGACTGGAACCAGCAGGATAACCAACTTTTTGTGATGCAGCATGGCCGCGATGCCTTGAATACGCTTTTCCCTAATTTGTATACCGTTCATCAATCGGCCATTTTACCGGCCGAATGCATGTATGCCCTTAAAGAAGGTGATAATGCGGGTTGGCCATATTTATACTATGATGATGTAAAGCATAAAAAGATGCAAGGGCCCGAGTATGGCGGCGACGGCGTAAAAGAAGCCGACGCCAAATATGCCGAGCCCGTGGCTGCATATCCAGGCCACCTTGCGCCAGATGGTTTGCTGTTTTATACGGGTAATCAATTCCCCGAAAAATATAAAAATGGGGCATTTATTGCATTCCACGGATCATGGAACCGCGCACCAGAGCCACAGGCCGGATATTTTGTTGTTTTTCAACCTTTCAAAAATGGTAAGCCCGATGGCAAATGGGAAGTATTTGCTGATGGCTTTGCAGGTACAGCAGAACAAACCGCGTCTGGCCGTGCCGAGCACCGCCCCTGTGGTTTGGCACAGGCTGCCGATGGTTCGCTTTATGTAAGTGATGATAGTAAAGGCACTATTTATAAAATAACCTACAACAAATAACAACTGCGATAAAGTTTTAAAAAGGCTCCTCTGAATACTGATTTGAGGGGCCTTTTTTTATGGTTGTTAAAACACAGGAACATTACGGTTAATGTGTTTTTAATAATTTAAAAAGCATATTTATTTCGTGTTAAAAGATGATTATAAATTATTCTGTATCTGTGAAACAATCAATTATTACAATAAATTTGCAGCAAAATTTACGGGTTTATATTTTGCTTTAAAATGCGTTTAGCCGTTGGGTGTTTCCTGTTTTTTCTGCTTTTTAGTTCTGCCGTGTTTGCACAGCAGGATTCAGTAGCGGCCAGCCCGGAAACTCTGCCTCAGCAAACAAAACCCGTATACAAAGCCAACAGATCATTGCTTGATTCGGTAGCTGAGGCCATGCAATCGCGCAGGCTCTTTGTGGCCGACTCCATAGCCATGCGTTACATACACGCGCCTGATTCCACGACGCAAAGAGAATTTGCCGATAGCTTACTGAAGCATAGTTTATACAAGGGTTATGGCTTTTTGGATATTACTCTAAAGTCAAAAGATAAGGTCAGGGATGGGCACAACCGGCCCCTGCGCGATCCCTGGATCATCGGGATTATCATAGGGTTATTAATATATACCGCCATACTTAATATCGCTTTAAATAAGGATGTAACTTTTGTGTTGCAATCGTTTTACAGTAAGCGGGTACTCTCGCTAACCGGTAAGGAAGAAAGCCTGGTGAGCCCATGGGCCTTTTTGGGCTTGTTTTTATTGTTTTGCCTAACCCTGGGTGTTTTTTTATACCAACTGGCAGCGTATAATGGCATTTATTACATTGTTGCAGGCAGCAGGCTTTTTGTGTCGCTTACGGTGATCATCATGATACTGTTTGGACTTAAATTCCTGATTTTGAAACTGCTTGGCTTTATTTTTGATATAAACCGGTTGGTAAGCGAATATCTGAACATATTACATCTTACCTACTTTAACATAGCATTTATATTTTTGCCCGTAATAATTTGCTTTAGCTTATTAGGCAGCCAATACGTGTCTGTTTTGCTTACTTTAACGCTTATTATTGTTGTGGTGATATTTATATGGCAATATTTGAGAAGCAGCGTAAATATAATTTCTACTTTTCGATTTCATAAGTTTTATTTATTTACGTATCTTTGTGCCCTCGAAATTTGCCCTATTTTAATTTTAATTAAGGCATTGAATATTAGAATTTAGTTAGTTAATAGAATTGATTTGGAAGACAGAAAGAAAAAGGTTAAAAGTATTTTAGTTACTTTATCAAAACCCGAAAACGATAAGAATCCGTATGCAGAACTGGCTAAAAAGCTAAACCTGAAAATTGATTTCAGGTCGTTCATACATGTTGAAGGTGTTCCGGCTAAAGACTTCAGGAAAGAAAAAATAAACCTGGGAGATTTTACCGCCGTTATCTTTACCAGTCGTAATTCTGCTGATCATTTTTTCCGTATTTGCGAAGAAATGAGGTTTGAAGTACCTGTAGAAATGAAGTATTTCTGCCTTTCAGAAACTATTGCCCTCTATCTTCAAAAATATATTCAATACCGTAAGCGTAAAATATTTTTTG
Organism: Mucilaginibacter aquaedulcis; assembly: GCF_030409325.1. Taxonomy (GTDB): domain Bacteria; phylum Bacteroidota; class Bacteroidia; order Sphingobacteriales; family Sphingobacteriaceae; genus Mucilaginibacter; species Mucilaginibacter aquaedulcis. The sequence continues at coordinate 436,358 of NZ_JAUFPR010000003.1, read as the reverse complement.
GCAAACAAACCGCTGCTGACCTTGCAGAGGTATTGAAAAAGCATTCGTCTGAAAAATTCCTTTACCCATGCTCAGATGTGGCTGCCGAAGAAACCCAGCGCTTCCTGCTTGAAAACGGCTACAACTTTACACCGGCAGTACTGTTCCGCACAGTTTGCAGCGATCTGTCTGATCTGGCCGATGTGTTTTACGATGTAATTGCGTTTTTCAGCCCATCAAGCATTCAATCGTTATACAAAAATTTTCCTGATTTTAAACAAAACAATACACGCATAGCGGCTTTTGGCGCAACAACGCACAAAGCTGTGCTCGAGGCGGGATTGATCCTTGACATTCCGGCGCCAACTCCTGCGGCCCCGTCAATGACCATGGCTGTTGAGCAATATGTTAAGTTAGTAAACAAATAAATATTAAAAAGTATTTGTTCCTGTTGTAACTTTTTTTGTAATATAAGCGTAGTAATGCCAACTAATTTACATCATTGTGGTTAGCTTAGTGGTTGTTTAATATATCATAATTTAACTTGCAGATAATGCATAATTCATTCGTTTTGGCTATATAGCGGCCTTAAATGAAATGTTTTTGTCATTCTTAGCGCAAAATTTTGATATATTCGGAGTGTCATATGGTGTTATAGTTTATATAACTGAATTGGTTTTAACATGAAGCAGATATACTTATTAATAGTTGTTTTAGCTTGCGGGATATTGAGCGGTTGTAGCAAAGGCGGAGACAGGGGAGAGGTAACCGGAATTCAGCAACGGTCGTTTAGGTCAGAAGTACCTTACGGTATGGTTTATATTCCCGGCGGAACTTTCCTGATGGGGCAAACCGATCAGGATGTAACTTTTGCGCAAATATCGCAAACCAAACAGGTTACGGTGGCTCCGTTCTTCATGGATCAAACCGAAACCACCAATAGCCAGTACAAGCAATTCGTATATTGGGTTCGCGACTCTATCGCCATTACCAATTATGTGAACGATAATAAATATTATCTGCAGCCTAAAGGCACTCCAGCCAACAATACAGGCAAAAAATTCATCAATTGGAGCTACGTAAAGAAAAACCCGATCTGGAGCAACAAAAAAGGCCAGACTGGCAATGCTCAAAAATTACAGGGCATGTACTACCAGGGCGAAGACCGTGTGTTTGACCGCAATGAAATTGATGTTCGTATATTAAAATACAACTACTCGATAATGGTACTGCGTGATGCCGCCAATTATAAAGGAGATAGAACCAAAAGGCGCTCTGACTTTATTTTGCGCGATACCGTAGCTGTTTACCCTGATACTTTGGTTTGGCTGAGCGATTTTTCATACGCTGCCAATGAGCCTATGGTTGAGGGATATTTCTCGCACCCGGCTTTCCGCAATTACCCGGTAGTTGGTGTAACCTGGAGACAGGCAAGGGCGTATACAGTATGGCGTACCCGTTACAATGATGCTTATAAAGATTCGCGCCGTTTGCCTCACCGCCAGCCTTATGGCTTGCCAACCGAGGCCGAATTTGAATACGCTGCGCGTGGCGGCAGGATAGGTACAGATTACCCTTGGGGTGGCCCTTATATTAAAAATGCAAAAGGCTGCCTGCTGGCCAACTTTAAACCCGGCCGCGGTAACTATACAGATGATGGCGGAGCATATACGGTGAACGTGCGTTCATACTTCCCTAATGATTATGGGTTGTATAACATGGCAGGTAACGTAGCCGAGTGGACAGCTTCTTCTTTCGATGAATCGGCTTCTTCATTTGTGCATGATCTGGCACCAACCTTTAATTATGAGGCTAAGTCAACCGATCCGGAAGTGCTTAAACGTAAAGTGGTACGCGGCGGCTCGTGGAAGGATGTAGGATATTTCCTTCAGAATGCTACACGCACCTATGAATATCAGGATACCGCGAAATCATACATTGGTTTCCGCTGCGTAACCCAGTACCTGGGCCGGGATATTAAAGACAAACGATAAACAAACTAATAAACACATCTATCTACACTAAAAATCATTTCTGAATTATTATGGCTGGGAAGAAAAAACCATACGGAATAGGGAACATAGTATCATGGGGAGCAACGGTGGTTATCATCGGGTTACTATTTAAAATACAGCACTGGAAATTTGCTACCGAGTTTATTACCGTAGGATTATTGGCAGAAGCCTGCTTATTTTTCCTATTGGGTTTTCAACGGGAAGAAAAAGATATTGATTGGGTACGCGTTTACCCTGAATTAAGTGAGGATTTTAGCGGTGAGCTGCCAAAAGCATCTGCAAGACCAGCAATCAGCAACACTGGAAATACAACCCAGGCTTTAGACAAAATGCTGGAAGACGCTAAAATAGGCCCTGAGCTGGTTCGCAGCCTTGGCGATGGCTTAAGAACATTTGGCGATAAGGTAGCGGCTATCTCAAAGGTAACTGACGCCGGCGAAGCTACCATTGCTTTTACTGATAAAGTGAAAACCGCATCAGCAAGCTATGACAAATTGAGCAGCGCCTTTGATAGGGCATCAGCTAATTTATCCGAAATGGCCAACTCAAATATCGATTCAAAAACTTATCATGAGCAGGTAAACAAACTGGGCCGCAACCTGGCCGAGTTAAATGCTGTTTATGAACTGGAGTTACAGGATTCAAGTGCGCATTTAAAATCAATGAACAACTTTTATAAAAATCTGTCATTAACCATGAACAACTTCAACGAATCGTTAGATGATTCCAAACAGTTTAAGGAGGAAGTGGGACGTTTAGCTAAAAACCTGGCATCGTTAAACTCGGTTTACGGTAACATGTTAACAGCAATGAACCAACCAAGGGTTAATTAATATAAAACAGATTTTTAACAAGTAAGATTTATAATAGATGGCCGGAGGTAAGGAAACCCCAAGACAGCGGATGATAGGTATATTATACCTGGTGCTTTTAGGCTTAATTGCCCTTAATGTTCCGGATAGCCTGTTAGATGCCTTTAAAAATATTACAAGCAGTTTAGATCAGTCAAGAAATAACGTTACTACCAGTTTACAAAGCACTTACTCAGCATTTGAGGCAACCAAGTTAAAAGAACAACCTGAGAAAGCTCAGAAGCTGGAAGGGCAGGCAAAATCGGCAAGTAAAGCAGCTGATGATCTGAACTCATATATTGAAGAATTAAAAGCCGAATTAATAAAAAGAGGCGGTGGCATAAACCCCGAAACGGGTGACGTTGATGCAAGGGAAAGTTTAGACATATCTCCCGAGGTAATGATCAACAATAAAAAGGCTGATGTACTAAAAGAAAAGATTGAAAGTACTCGTGCCCACTTATTACAAATATTGGGTAAGGATAGCACAGGTGTAAACTTTTCTTTAAATGCCATTGGCCCAAAGAAAAAAACCTGGCAGCAAGCCTACTTTGGTGATGGTATTCCATTGGGTGCTGCCTTAACAACATTGGCTAAGATACAAGCAGATAATAAAAACGCCGAAAACGAAGTGGTTAAAAAGATATTAGGTAAGGTAGATGTGGCTCAGGTAACTTTAAACCAGTTTAAAGCGGTTGCTGTTGCACCAAGCAGTTATGTTTTGGCAGGGCAGCAATACAAAGCCGAGATCTACTTAACAGCTTACGATCAAAAATCAAATCCGGTAATTACCGTTGGCGGTTCTTCTGTACCTACATCAAATGGTGTTGGTACTTATACAGCTACCGCAAGCGGCGAGGGTTTACACACCTGGACTGGTAGCTTATCTGTTAAACAGGTTGAAGGCCCTGCAAAGGTATATCCAATATCTGCATCGTATATGGTTGCCAAACCTTCGGCTGTGGTATCGCCCGATAAAATGAACGTGTTGTATATAGGTGTACCTAACCCGCTTTCTGTATCGGCGCCTGGTGTGCCTAAGGAAAGCATGAAGGTAAATATGTCTGGAGGTTCTATCAGCGGTAGCGGTGGTCATTACACTGCTACGGTAAGTAGCCCGGGTACTGCAACCGTAACCGTAACAGGCGAAAAAGGTATGGTTTTAGGTTCGTCATTATTCCGTGTTAAACGGATCCCTGATCCTAAACCTCAGTTTGCCGGCAAAAGCGGCGGTAATACCAGTGCTGCTAACATCCGTGCGCAGGACAGGGTATTTGCCAAATTAGATAATTTTGATTTTGATGCTAAATTTAACGTAACACGTTTCACCGTACTTATAGTAAAGCCTCGCCAGGATGCCGTTATATTATCAGGCAGCGGGTCTGAACTAACAGGTGCTATGCGTGCCGCGATAAACACGATCACACCGGGCTCTACTGTTATCTTTAAAGATATAGTGGCAGTTGGCCCTGATGGATCACCAAGAGGACTTGACCCGATTGTATTATCCGCAAATTAAAAGCGTATGAAAAAGAAAAGTTTGGTAGTTGTTGTGCTTTGCTTAGTTTGTGTTTCGGCAGTATTTGCGCAGAAGCGCCCGGCTAAAAAGCGTACCAGGAGAGCTACTACCACCAGTACTGCAAAGCAAACCGCACCCCAGGTTCAGCGACAATCAAGTCAGCAGGATAATGTGGCCAGCCAGCCAGCGGTTGATAGTGCCAAGCGTAAAGCCTTTGATGCCAACAAACCGTTTGAAAGGCCGCTTGATGGATACTATAAAAAGAACAATATTTTAAATGCCCGCGTTACCCCGCTGCCTAATCTGCGCGAGAACGATGTAGTATATGCTAAACGCGTATGGCGCGAAATTGACATCCGCGAAAAGATGAACCAATACCTGGCTTCGCCTAAAGCGCGTTTGATCGATATTTTATTAAGCGCTATTGCGGCGGGCGAGTTAACAGCGTACGACCCGATACCAACGAGAGATGATCCGGGAGGCGATGGTTTTACAATTCCACTTTCGGCAGGTGGTGCAAAATCCAAATTAGCCGATAGCTCTGTTGTTGACAAGTTTGATAAAGATGGTAACAAAATAGGTTCATCCCTGCAGGCCGGAGAATTTAACCCGGATAGCGTTGTGAAGTTCCGTATTAAGGAAGATTGGGTTTTTGACAAACAACGCTCGGTATTTGAACCACGTATTGTTGGTATAGCTCCATTAATTAAACCAAAAGCCGGTAATGTTGATTTGGATTACCAGCCTGCATTTTGGGTTTACTTTCCCGAAGCCCGACCTATACTGGCTACCAAAGAAGTGGCAAGCCGTAACAGTGATGCTACCGGTTTGAGCTTTGACGATGTTTTCATGAAAAGGATATTTACCAGCTATATCGTGAAAGAAAGTAACGATAAGGATGAACGTATAAAAGATTATGCCCAGGGTATTGATAAGCTTTATGAGTCGGAAAGGGTTAAAAAGAACCTGATGGACTGGGAGCTTAACCTTTGGTCGTACTAAGTAATTATAAACCTAAATTTTAGTAAAAGCCAAAATTCAGAACCGCAAGGGTAATGAATTTTGGCTTTTTGGGTTCTTATGGCTGTGATATGTTTAATCCTTGTTATTCGCCAATGTTGGTGTTTTCACCATAGGTTTTCGAAAGATTTTCAATTCCCTCCTTGGGGAGGGTGGTGGTGGAATTGTGTAATGGCCGGGAGGGGTTTAACGCCATTTCAAACGAATAAGCCTGCCCCCTAAAACCCCTCCCTACACCCTCCCAGGGGAGGGAATCGTACAGGCTCTCACCTTTTATTTCTTCCGAACACCTATGGTGAAAACACCAACAGATGCAAAGATTTTACTTTAGTTTTCATAAAATCCGGGAAATCCATCAACCCCAAAAATCGTGGTTCAGACAAATTCGCGATTGCTTCGTCGTTCCTCCTCGCAATGACAAAATATGTTAATATAATTACTCATTCCCACTCTCAACAGCTTGGCCACCAAAATAAGTTACAATGGCTTTGGCCTGTTTCAGGTTAACAACCTCTAATAACATTTCTTCGCTGGCTTCCCTGATCTTCTTAACCGATTTAAAGTATTTCAGGAGCTTTTCGGCAGTAGTTTTACCAATGCCATCAATAAGTTCCAGTTCGGTAGCCAGTGTGCCCTTATCGCGTATTTTACGGTGAAAAGTGATGCCAAAACGGTGAGCTTCATCGCGCAGGTGCTGTATCACTTTTAGGGTTTCTGATTTTTTATCCAGGTACATTGGGTATTGGTCATTTGGATAATACAATTCTTCCAAACGCTTGGCAATACCTATAACAGTAACCTGCTTATCAATACCCAGCAATTTAAGGCTGTGCATTGCCGATGAAAGCTGACCCTTACCACCGTCGATAATGATCAACTGAGGTAGTTCGGTACCTTCATCAAGCATACGGCGGTAGCGACGGTGTACCGCCTCTTCCATGGTGGCAAAGTCATTTGGGCCCTCAACCGTTTTTACGTGGAAATGGCGGTAATCTTTTTTTGAAGGCTTGCCATCCTTAAATACCACAATGGCCGATACCGGGTACTTGCCCTGAAAGTTAGAGTTATCAAAACATTCGATATGCCTTGGCAGCTGGTTCATGCGCAGATCCTTCATCATTTGAGTTAACAACCGTTCGGTGCGGATCTCGGGGTTCAGCTTTTCGTACTGGTCTATCTTTTCTTTTTTAAAGAACTGCACATTCTTTTGCGATAGATCAAGCAGTTTACGTTTTTCGCCGAGTTTGGGTACAGTGAACTTGATGCCGGGATGGTCTTCCAGATCTATATCAAACGGCACAATGATCTCTTTAGAATCGCTGTTATAACGGCTTCTGAACTCAGATATAGCCAGGGTTAACAGTTCCTCATCGCTTTCATCCAGGCGTTTCTTAAGCTCGATGGTTTGCGTTTGTATGATGGTGCCGTTCATCACCTTTAAAAAGTTAACAAACGCAATCTTATCTTCAGATGCGATGCTAAAAACGTCGACATCTGTAATGGATGAGTTAACAACGGTTGATTTGCTCTGGTAATTTTCCAGCAGGTCAAACTTCCTTTTCAGGCGATGGGCCAGCTCATAATTATATTCGGTAACAGCAGCATCCATTTCTCCCTTTAACCTACGTAATACTGCCCCGATCTTTCCGTTCAGGATATCTTTGATCTCTTCAATGCTGTTATCGTAGTCATTCTCGGTTTGATAGTTTTGGCATGGGCCCTTGCAGTTACCCAGCTGATACTCCAAACAAACCTTAAACTTTCCTTTGTCGATGTTCTCGCGCGTCAGGGCAAGATTACAGGTACGCAGCGGATAGGTTTCCTTGATAAGCCCCAGGATATTGTGCATCATGCTTACAGATGCGTAGGGGCCAAGGTATTTGGATCCATCTTTAACAATACGCCTTGTCCAGAAAATGCGGGGGTAGTTTTCGTTCTTGATAATAATCCACGGATAAGTTTTATCATCCTTGAGCATTACATTATAACGGGGCTGATGCTTTTTGATCATGCTGTTTTCCAGCAGCCAGGCATCCACCTCTGTATCAACAATTGTAAAGGTAATATTGCGGATCTTTGATACCAAAACCCGGGTCTTGGCATTAATATGTATATCCTGATTAAAGTACGAACCCACGCGGTTGCGCAGATCTTTAGCCTTACCAATATATATCAGTTCATTCTCACTATCCCAATATTGGTATACACCAGGCTTATGAGGTATATTTTTTAATGCGATTTTGTAGTCGAAGCTCATTGGTTCACTTGTTCATTAGTTCATTGGTCTGCCTTTTGAACTTGAGATTTTCCAATGAACTTTAAGTACGCGTTAAGTTTCAGATGAACGGTTTGGAGTTTTTCAAATAACACAATGAACCGATCTTCAGTTATCAAATTTCTGTTCCTTGCTTTTTTGAGCCGTCCTTTAGTTTCCAGGATTGACCCACGGCTAAAGAAACAGAAATTCCTATTCTCTTTATAATGATATCTGCCGTATCCCTCAGCAATATTAGCACTGATAGAATCGGCTGATCGGACTATCTGTTTTCCGATTGTATCTTTTGCAAAATTATCCCATTCGCTAACCAAAAACCAAATCTCATCACTGAAAGTTTCCGCCAGGCGATAAACTTCCAAATCTTCAAGAGTATGATAACTCATAGGTTATGGATAATTGAACTATTCGCCAATGAGCTATTAAACTAATGAACCAACTCAGAAATCCAGTTTCTTATCAACCTCATTAGTGCCTTGCTGCTGCTGGTTATATTGGTCACAGTCCATAACTATGCTTACTCCGTTTTTGGGTGCATCAAAATCAACTGTTTTCTTAATGCCCAGGGCCGGGTTGGCATATACCTTTTTCATATACAGTGCAAATATAGGCAGGGCGCTGTTAGCACCTTCCCCAAGCCGGGTTGATTGGAACGCTATATCGCGGTCTTCACAACCTGTCCATAAGCCGGTAACCAACTGCGGAGTAATACCAATAAACCAGCCATCGGAGTTGGCGTTTGTAGTACCTGTTTTACCGCCGATAGGGTTATTAAGCTTGTATTTCCACTGTAATCTTGAACCGGTACCATCCTGTATTACACCTTTAAGCATATAGGTCATTACATAGGCGGTTTGCGGGTTCATGGCCTGCACAACCTTTGGAGTATGGGTATACAGTACGTTACCGTTTTTATCTTCAATACGTAAAATGTAAGTAGGCTCGGTCCAGAGGCCATGGTTGGCAAATACCGAATAAGCCCCCGTCATTTCAAATACCGATGCGTCAAATGTACCCAGGCAAATAGAAGGGTATGGAGGCACCGAACTGGTAACGCCCATCTTTTTGATCAGTTCAACAACCGGTTCGGGTTTAACCTGGCCCATAACGTTGGCCGTTACCCAGTTTTGCGAGTGGGCCAAAGCCTGGCGCAGGGTAATAAAGCCCGGCAAGGTTTCTGACGGTGACGACCGCGGACACCATGGCTCACCGTAACCACGAATAGTATCAGGCACGTTGTTGATCTTCATGCATGGCGAAAAACCATTGTCAATAGCTACGGCATATGTAAACGGCTTAGCTGTTGAACCAACCTGGCGTGTGCCATTTTTAACCTGATCATATTTAAAATGCTCAAAGTTGGTGCCTCCAACCCAGGCCTTAACATAGCCGGTAGTTGGGTCCATACTCATCAGGGCGTTGCGCAGCAGCATTTTACTGTACACGATAGAATCAATAGGTTTCATCAGTGTATCGATGTCGCCGTGCCAGGTGAATATGTTTACTGTGGTTTTAGTATTAAAGTTGGTTTTAATATCCTCATCATCCATACCCTGAGCTTTAAGCTGCTTGTAACGGTCAGATCTGAGCATACCCTGATTGATCAGGAGCTTAAAGTTATGGATGTTTTTGGCCAGGTTTTGCCCGCGCCAGTGATCATTAAACTGTACCTGCAGATTGCGCATGTATTCCTGTTGCGATTCCTCAGCATATTGCTGCATGGTGGCATCAATAGTGGTGTATATCTTCAGGCCATCACGGTCAAGATCATAAGGGTTGCCATCGGGGCGGGTAATATTCTGTTCTTTAAACAGTTTTTGCAATTCCTTTTTTAACACCGATCTGAAGTAGGGAGCAGGACCGTCAAAGTGATTGTTCGGGTGAAAATCTAACCCAAGCGGTTTTTGCTTAAGTTCTTCAGCTTGTCCCTGGCTCAGATCGCCCTTTTCAACCATACGGTTAAGTACCAGGTTACGGCGCCTCAACGCGTTTTCCGAATGCCGGGTAGGCGAGTAGATGCCCGGGCCATTAACCATACCAATTAATAAAGCTGCCTGATCTGGCGTAAGCTTATCAGGTGTGGTATTAAAATAAGTACGCGCTGCTGATTTAATGCCATAGGTGTTATAAGCTCCAAAATCAACTGTGTTGAGGTACATGGTTAATATTTCCTCTTTGGTATAGTGGCGTTCCAGCTTTACAGCGGTTACCCATTCCTGCATTTTTTGCACAATGCGTTTAAACGGGTTGGCTGCCCTTTCAGAGAAAAGGTTTAGGGCAAGCTGTTGTGTAATGGTACTGCCGCCCTGTTTTTGACCAATAAGCAAGTGCAGGAAAATAGTAAAGCTACGACCAAAGTCAATACCCGAGTGCTCAAAAAAGCGTTTGTCTTCGGTAGCTACAAGGGCATTAACCACATATGGAGATAATTCTTTGTAGGTTACGTTTGATCTGTTTTGTATGTAGTAGGTGCCTAAAACCTTTTTATCAGACGATATTACCTCTGATGCCTGGTTGCTTTTAGGGTTTTCCAGATCGCGGAAAGATGGCAGCTGACCAAATACGTCAAAAATAGTAAGCGCTATCATGATAGCTACAAATACAAAGCCTGCTATCACTGTTCGCCATATGTACCAATTATAATGTCTTATATCCTGCTGGGTAAGCTTAGGCTTAGTAGTTCTCATTTCAATAATTTTTCTGGTAATAGTCTATATAACTATCCACTGTTTTTTGATCGGCTAATTTATCCAGATTTTCCTTGGTAATGATAAAAAAACTGTATTTATCCTTTGGTACCTTCATGATATCGGGTAGCAGTGGTATAATACTTTTAGCGTATTTTCTGGCATCACTAAGGCTGCGGAAGTGACCAACGTATATAATCTGATCATCCGGACCTGCATTAACCAACTCGTGTTTAAAGCCATAACCAAAGTAACGGGTGCGGTTAAATTGACCTATACCAAAACGTGAAGAGGCCAGGTTAGTTGTACCGGTGGTAACATTTATAGCAAAATAGTAATTGGCACTATCACGCTTTGAGAATATAGACGTAATGTTGAGTCCTTTCACATCAGCCTTAACCGGGGCTGCTGCGCTATCTGGCTGCCCGGTTTTGTTGGCCTGCTGCAATTCGTAAGCAGGCATCTGGATATGATTATCGGTAAGCTTACCCTGTTGGGTTAGCTGGGTGTTGATCTTGGCATTTGCTGAGGCCAGGCCGTTTAATGGCGCGTTTACGGGGTGTTTATATTCTTCAATAGGTTGCGATGGAATAAAGCCTTTACGGTACTCTGTTTGCTTTTGATAGGCAACAGGTGGGGTGAATGGTATGGCGTCAGGATCGTCATCTGTCAACACCACCGGCCTTACGGCTACTTCTGCCATGTTGGATTCAATATAGGCCAAGTGCTGCTGAGCCAGGGGAGTTACCAATGGATCATCCGGATATTTTTGTACTATCTGCTTCATATCTGCCACAAAAGGCAACATCTTTTCCTGGTGACCGGCAGCAATAGCTTTCAGGTAATACAATTGTGCCGCGAAGCGATTATCCGGGTATCTTTTTAACAGATCATCGGCACTGCTTATAACATCCGGGTATTTTTTTTGTGCATAGAGGTCATAAACCCCATTGTAAAACACGTTGAACCCGGCATTATCATCATTAAGCTTTTTACCGTATTCAGGATCGAGGATAACCCTGGCAAATGCCGTTTGCGGATACTCTTTCAGGATCAGGTTTTTATACATCTCTGATTTTGCTGCATCAATATCGGCATATAACCTGTACAGGTTATAGTATATAGCAGGCTTATCCTGATTGTCGGGGAAACGGGTAAGCATTTTTTCAAAAGTGGTAATGGCCTCTTTCTTATCCTCCAATACATCACGGTATAAGTTGCCCAGGTCAAGGTAGGCATTATAGATTCGGATGTTTGATTGTTTTAGCATATCAGGCGTAAGGGGCAGGTCATGGATGAGCTGTGCTTTATAGCCGGCATCTTCTTCTATCTCTCCCGGTTTTCCGCCGGAACCTGCCGGTTTATCCGTAGCGCCATTTTGCGCCAAAGCCGGATTGTTTGTTGGCATACCACTGTTTGATCGTTTGCTGCGCCTCCAGTTATCTTCCAGTTTGCGGTTGCCCCATTGCCGCTTAAAAGAGGTATAACCCTGGCTTACGGCATTGGTATTGTAAAAATAGAAAGAGCTTGCAGCGTTATTTTGGCTGGCTTGTGCGGTTTGCCTGTTCTGCCCGTTTGGACCGGTTTTACCCGTTTGGGTTTGGGTAGGAAGCATGTCGGGATTGTTCAATGAAAAACTGTTGCTGAACGAATCACCGGTATTGGTAACCGCGTCAGACGCGGCTTTTTCCTGTGCAATTTTGCGGGCAACCATAGCATCAATGCGGGCATTGCGGGCTTTTTCATCAAGTCCTGCCAATACCTGTAAGGTATCCTCGCGTGATATGGTTTCCAGTAGGCCGGTAAGCACCTGCAGGTTATTGCTCTTTTTCAGGATAAGCTGGTAGCCCGGGTATCCCGTGGGCAGAAATGTTAGTGTACTATCGTAATAAACCTTGGCAGTGGCATAGTCGGCCTTGTTCTTAAAATCAATTTCGGCAATGCGCAGGTAGGATACACCTTTCTGAGTTTGATTTTTAGTGCTGTAACGTATCGATAGCTTATAGTTTTTTATGGCATTATCAATATCGCCGGTTAGGTAATACTGGGCAGCTATGTGGTAGTAGATCTGGTCGAAAAAATCTATATTATCATGGTTCTTTAGCAATTTACGCAGCAGCTCTATCTTGCTTAGTTTAACCCCATCACGATTATCCTGTATTCGTATGCGATTTAAGTTGGCATTAAACGCCATTTCAAAAGATGCATTACTTTGAACAATGCCGGTATAATTATTATAAGCATCCGCGGGTTTTAAGTTAAGCTCCTGCAGCTGCGCCAAAATGAACGTCCAGCGTAGTTTTAGCCTTTTTACAGGGTCATATTCAATAGCCTGTTTGGCATCAGCCTCAGCTTCGGCATAATTTTGTGTAATGATATTGTACTGCAGGCGGGTAGCGTATACATCGGCAGCAAAGCTTTTTTTAGGTTTTTTAGGATCGATGTTTTGAATGGCCGAATCAATAACGGTTTTGGCCTGAGGCAGATCATGAAGGTATAAAAGTGCCCGGGCCTTCCAGATCAGGGCTTGCTGGGCCAGTGGAGCATTTTTACCAAAAGAACGCCCAACATAGCTAAAGTATTCTACCGCATCAAAATAGCTGCCTTCCAGGTAGCGGGCCTTACCCATAACCAGGTAGGCATCACCAATATAATGGCTTTGCTCTTTCAGGTTGATGATGGTATTGGCTTTAGTGATGGCCAGTTCCATATCCTTATCAGGAGTACCGCTTTGTGATGTGGTATCGGGATAAACATTCAGCAGCTCAGTATAGGCATCGGGAAAGGAGGTGGCATAGCTTTCCTGCTTAAGGCGTAACAATTCGTTGGCGTTAAACAGGATGTTGTAATGCGCAGTAAGGTTTTGCATAGAACGATTAAAACCGCTTTTCTTTTCGAGCGAGCAGCCTGCAACAATAATAATAAGTGCTAACAGTAATAATTTACTGCTTTTACACGTGACAGATATAGATAATTGCCTCAAAATAAGTTATTGGTTTTAAAAGCATTGCTAAAATACTAAAGATTATACAATAGGTTTAATAAATTTGCGCATGTCAAAAAATGAACAGCAGGACGATTCTGACAGGGGCAGTCAGATAAACAGTTATGCCAAATATAGCAGCATAGGTTTTCAGATGGTTGTGATCATCGGGCTGTTTGCTTTTGGCGGCTATAAAATTGATGAAGCTGCCGGTCACCAGGTAAAATGGGTAACAGCAGTATTGTCATTGGTGGGAGTTTTTATTGCAATGTATATTGTTATCAGATCTGTAAAAAATTGAAACAACCGTCTACCTTAGTCTCGTATTTGTTTTTTGTTGTAATTACAGCTGTGCCGCCGTTGGCATTAGTTTATACAGGCCATGCAGATTGGCTGGTGCCAAAGTTTTGGCTGTTGTTCTTTTTTATCTCCGGATTAACATTTTTAACAGTAACATCTATTTTAATGGTGGCTAAAATTAATGCCGAAATGTATGTGCAGGCGTTTTTGGCAGCCACTACGGTTAAAATATTAGCCAGTATGATTTTTGCTTTGGTTTTTCTTTTAAAAATCAGGGTAAATAAGTATGTTTTCGCGGCCGATTTTTTTTATGTATATTTCTTGAATATGGCCTTTGAAATTTATGGTTTGTTATGTAACTTGCGCAACCAAAATTTAAAGTAAGAATCTCGCAATTAATGGATTTTAGCCACATTTTGAACTCAAAAAAAATAACCCTGAGCGTAGTTTTAAGCATTTTTTCATTGCTTTTCACCTACAAGGCCTTCGCCGTACAAGAACAAAAAACGCAGGAAATTGCTGTAGAAAGCAAGGAAGCGGAAAAGTTTGATCCAAGTGCTACCATACTTGAGCACATCGGCGATTCACATTATTTTCACGTAGGTGGGCATATCGCCTTCCCGTTGCCAGTGATTCTTTATACCAATAAAGGTCTGGAAATTTTTTCATCAGAACAATTTGAAGAAGGTGAAAAAGTTTATCAGGGAAAGTACTATAAGTATGCGCTGATTAAAGACAAAATAAAAGCAGTTACAGGTGAAGATAAAACCATTGACGAAAGCGCCGGTCTTATTGATTTTTCAATAACCAAGAACGTTGCTTCTATGTGGATGTCGGTACTGTTACTGTTCATTATTTTCTTTAGTGTAGCCTCTGCTTACAAAAAACGCGAAGGTAAAGCCCCTAAAGGATTGCAGTCATTGCTTGAGCCGGTGATCCTGTTTATCAGGGATGATGTGGCCTTGCCTAACATTGGTTACAAATACCAGCGCTTTATGCCGTTGCTGTTAACCGTGTTTTTCTTTATTCTGATCAATAACCTGATCGGTATGGTTCCGTTTTTCCCGGGAGGTTCAAACGTAACCGGAAATATAGCTGTAACATTTGTATTGGCTGTTATAACCCTGATAGTGGTTAATGTGAACGGTAATAAATACTACTGGAAACATATCTTTGCTCCTGATGTACCATTTTGGTTATATCCTATTATGTGGGTGGTAGAGCTTGCCGGTATCATTTCAAAGCCATTTGCGTTAATGGTGCGTTTGTTTGCCAACATTATGGCAGGCCACGTAATTGTTATTGCTTTAATATCTTTAATATTTATTTTCCAAACGCTGGGTATAGCTCCGGTATCAGTAGCATTTACTTTGTTTATTGATGTGCTTGAGCTTTTGGTTGCGTTTTTACAGGCCTTTATATTCACTATGCTTATGGCATTGTTTATAGGCAGTGCTGTTGAAGAGCACCATCATTAATTTGTATTTTATAATAACACTATATTAACTTTTAAATTTAAAAACATGACTGGAAGTATTGCTGCGTTAGGTGCAGGTTTAGCAGTTATCGGTGCTGGTATCGGTATCGGACAAATTGGTGGCAAAGCCATGGAAGGTATTAGCCGTCAGCCAGAAGCAGCTGGTAAAATTCAAACAGCCATGATCATCGCTGCAGCCCTTGTA
Source organism: Mucilaginibacter aquaedulcis (assembly GCF_030409325.1). Taxonomy (GTDB): domain Bacteria; phylum Bacteroidota; class Bacteroidia; order Sphingobacteriales; family Sphingobacteriaceae; genus Mucilaginibacter; species Mucilaginibacter aquaedulcis. The sequence goes on along the minus strand of NZ_JAUFPR010000003.1, from coordinate 421,047 downwards.
GAAGGTGTTGCATTGTTTGGTGTGATTGTAGCTTTGTTAGGTAATAAATAATTATTACCTCAAGAAAAGAAACCATGTGTGCAACGATTGGTTGCACCGTGGTTTTTAATTGAAGATTCACTGATATAAATATATAAGGTTAACAAAAAATGGAATTAGTTACACCGGAATGGGGTTTGGTTGCCTGGACCACGATCACTTTTTTAATACTACTTGTTTTACTGAAAGCATTTGCCTGGAAACCGATCATGAGCGCTATCAATGACCGTGAAAAGTCAATTGAAGATGCGTTACTGAAGGCTGAAGCGGCTAAAGAAGAAATGTCACGTTTAACCGGCGAAAACGAATCGTTAATTAAACAAGCCCGTGCCGAGCGTGATCTGATCCTGCATGAAGCTAAAAAGGTAAAAGACCAAATGATAGCCGATGCTAAAGAAATAGCACACAAAGAAGGCGCCCGCATGATTGAGCTTGCCCGTGTTGAAATTAACAATCAGAAAGCTATTGCTATGGCTGATGTTAAAAACCAGGTAGCTACCTTATCAATACAGATTGCTGAAAAGCTGTTGCAAAAACAACTTGAAGATCAAAAAAGCCAGGACGAACTGGTTGCCCAGCTATTAAAGGAAGTAAAATTATAATGATTTCGGATTTCGGAATTTAGATTTCGGATTTATAATTAATTAAACAGATTAAAATCAATCGGCTTAACAAATCCGGAATCAAAAATCCCAACTCCCAAATAAAAACGATATGTCAGAATTAACAGTAGGAGCCAGGTACGCCAAATCACTTATTGATCTTGCACAGGAACAAAATGTTGTTGATGTGATCAAAACTGATATGGAGCTTTTTATACATACCCTTAAGGCTAATCCTGAGCTTAAGGCTGTTTTAAGTAATCCTGTTATTGCCCAGGTTAAAAAAATAAAAATACTTGATGAAGTATTTTTAAACAAGGTGAACAAAGTAACCATATCCTTTTTTAAGTTAATGATTGATAAAGGCCGTGGTGAAGTATTGTACGCTACCGCTTACGAATACGTTAACCTGTATAACATTAAAAAGCACATCACTAAGGCTACCGTAACATCAGCTTCGCCATTATCGGCAGCTAACGAAAAAGTTATCATAGCCGAGGTTCAAAAAGCTATTGGTGGTACAGTTGAGCTTACAGCAAAGGTTGATGCTTCATTAATTGGTGGTTTTGTGCTTACCGTGGGTAGCACACAAATGGACACCAGTGTATTGGGAAGCCTTAAAAAATTACAAAAAGAATTTGCCGGGACGGCAGCATAATTTATATAAAAACTAAAACTCTAAATAAAATTAAAAAAGATGGTAGAGGTTAGACCAGACGAAGTATCAGCAATTTTGCGTCAGCAGTTGGCAGGCTTCAAGTCAGAATCTGAATTAGAAGAAGTGGGTACCGTACTGCAAGTTGGTGACGGTATTGCACGGGTTTACGGATTAACAAAAGTACAATCAGGCGAGCTTGTTGAATTTGGAACAGGCCTGCAAGGTATCGTACTTAACCTTGAAGAGGATAACGTGGGTGTGGTATTGTTAGGCAAATCTGACGATATTAAAGAAGGTGATACTGTAAAACGTACCAACCGTATTGCATCAATCAACGTAGGCGAAGGTATGCTTGGCCGTGTTGTTGACACCCTGGGTAACCCAATTGATGGTAAAGGCCCAATCACCGGCGATACTTACGAAATGCCATTGGAGCGTAAAGCACCAGGTGTTATCTATCGCCAGCCGGTAACCGAGCCATTACAAACAGGTATCAAAGCTATCGACGCGATGATCCCAATTGGCCGCGGACAACGTGAGCTGGTAATTGGTGACCGCCAAACCGGTAAAACCGCTGTTTGTATCGATACCATCATCAACCAAAAAGAATTTTATGATGCCGGCAAACCGGTTATCTGTATATATGTAGCTTGCGGTCAAAAAGCATCTACAGTAGCAAACATTGTACGTACACTGGAAGAAAACGGCGCTATGCCATATTCTATCATTGTAGCAGCAAACGCTTCAGATTCTGCAACCATGCAGTTCTTTGCTCCGTTTGCCGGTGCCGCTATCGGTGAGTATTTCCGTGATACCGGAAGACCTGCTTTGATCATCTATGATGACTTGTCAAAACAAGCTGTTGCTTACCGTGAGGTATCGCTATTATTACGTCGTCCACCGGGTCGTGAGGCTTACCCTGGTGACGTATTTTACCTGCACAGCCGTTTATTAGAGCGTGCCGCTAAGATCAACTCTAACGATTCTATCGCTCAGCAAATGAACGATCTTCCGGAATCTATCAGAGGTATCGTAAAAGGTGGTGGTTCATTAACCGCACTTCCTATCATTGAAACACAAGCTGGTGACGTATCTGCTTACATCCCAACCAATGTGATCTCTATTACCGATGGTCAAATATTCCTGGAATCAAACCTGTTTAACGCGGGTGTTCGTCCGGCTATCAACGTAGGTATCTCTGTATCACGTGTAGGTGGTAACGCGCAGATCAAATCAATGAAAAAGGTAGCAGGTACCCTGAAGCTTGACCAGGCTCAATACCGCGAGTTAGAGGCGTTCTCTAAATTCGGTTCAGATCTTGACGCTTCAACCAAAAACGTGTTGGATAAAGGTGTGCGTAACGTAGAGATCCTGAAACAAGGTCAGTACTCACCTGTAACTGTTGAAAAACAAGTTGCTATCATTTACTTAGGTACTAAAAACTTAATGCGTAACGTACCGGTAAAAGACATCAGGAAATTTGAAACAGAATTTACCGACCAGTTAGAGGCTCGTCACCCAGAGGTGTTAGCTGCCCTTAAAGCAGGTAAATTTGACGATCAGATAACCGGCGTACTGGAAACAGTAGCTAAAGACCTGGCTGGAAAATATTAATTAGTAGTATCAAGTAGTTAGTATCAAGTATCAGGACCAAAAAGATCTCGATGCTTGATACTCAAAACTTGATACCAGATATAGGTACCATTAGTAAAGGTGTTCAGGTACAAAATTTTGATACTTGATACTCAATACTTGATACTAAAGAAAAAGAATGGCTAATTTAAAAGAAGTAAGAAACAGGATATCATCAGTATCATCAACGCAGCAGATCACCAAGGCCATGAAAATGGTTTCGGCGGCTAAGTTGAAACGTGCTACTAATGCTATTATACAATTGCGCCCTTACGCTACTAAACTGAAAGAGTTGCTTTCAAATCTTTCGCAAAGTTTAGAAGATGGTTCATCTCCATATTTGCAGGAACGTGAGCCGGTACGTGTATTGGTGATTGTAGTATCATCAAACCGTGGTTTGGCTGGTGCTTTTAATACCAACGTTATTAAAACAGCCAACAACCTTATTGCCGAAAAGTACAGTAAGCAATTGGCCGCGGGTAATGTATCTATAGTAGCTATTGGTAAAAAAAGCCAGGAGTATTATCAACGCCGCAAGTACAATGTAATTGGTAACAATAACGATCTGTACCTTGCCCTGAACTTTGAAAATACTTCAAAAATTACCGAAAGCATTATGCAAGGTTTTGTTAATGGCGATTATGACCGTGTTGAACTGGTGTATAACCATTTCAGAAACGCGGCCGTTCAGTACTTAGTTGCTGAGCAATTATTGCCGGTGCCAAAACCTGCAAAAGAGGAAGAGGTAAAAGCTTCAAATGTTGATTACATCCTGGAGCCATCTCAACAAGAAATTGTGGAGCAGCTTATCCCTAAAAATATTAAGATACAATTGTACCGTGCCGTATTGGATTCAAATGCTTCTGAGCATGGAGCCCGTATGACAGCGATGGACAAGGCTACAGAAAATGCCGGCGATTTGTTAAAGGCACTTAAACTGGCCTATAACCAGGCCCGTCAGGCAGCCATCACAACCGAGCTTACCGAGATTGTAAGTGGTGCCGCGGCATTATCATCAAACTAAGTTTATCAACTTACTATATGAAAGGCCTCCTTGCAAAGGGAGGCCTTTTTTGTTGAATAATGAAGATTCCGGTATTATTTGATCAATTTACTTAATGATGATTACGAAGGCTTTATGCCTTATATCTTTTATCATACCTTTGCCAATTCAATTTTTAACGTAATTAATGCAGCACAACACTTTAAATAACCCGGATGATCCTGTAAAATACAGTCGCCCCGTTATTTATTTTTTGCTGTTGTGGACCGCGTTAAACATATTGCAGTCCTATACCCTTGAGCTGCATGCCGACGAAGCCTATTACTGGGTTTTCTCCAAAATGATGGATTGGGGCTTTTACTACCACCCACCCATGGTGGCTGTATTTATTCATATAGGCGATTTACTGGTACATAATGAACTGGGAGCGCGATTGATCACGTTGCTATCAAGCACAGCGGCTATATACCTGATATGGCTTATGCTGCAGCGATACGCGGTTAGCGCCAAATGGTTTATCCTTTTAATAGCCGGTATACTTGTTTTTCATGTATATGGGTTTACCGCTACACCCGATGCTCCGCTGCTTTTCTTCGCGGTGCTATTTTACTTTTTTTATCAGCAGTATCTTGATCGCGATAGTTTGGTTTTGGCATTGATACTGGGTATTATAGTAGCCTGCCTTATGTATAGCAAATACCATGGTATATTGCTTGTAGGCTTTACGCTTTTATCAAATTTAAAACTGTTAAAACGCGGCTCTTTTTATTTAATAGCCGCGGTGGCACTGGTGTTGTTTGTGCCACACATCATTTGGCAATACCATCATAACTTCCCGGCTGTAAACTTAAATTTGTTTGAACGCAACGGCGGAGGTTTTAATATTACCTACGGGTTTAATTACCTGGGTGCTCAATTATTAATTGGTGGGCCACTCATCAGCTGGTTTATATTTTATAAAGGATTTACCGCTAAAATTCAGGATGCCTTTATGCGCTGCCTCATGGTGAACGCGGCGGGTGTTTTTATTTTCTTTTACCTGAACACCTTAAAGGTAAATGTACAGCCCCATTATACGCTGATTGCGTTTGTGCCGCTGATTATGCTGGCGCTTATCAATCTTAAACAAAAAGAGTTTGCCCCTGTATGGCTTTACCGCTTAGCCATTGTAAATATTGCGCTGATTGTTGCCTTCAGGCTATGCCTGGTAGCTGGCTTTGATTTCCTGAAGCAGAACGGGCAGCTGGCCAGCTATTATGGTTTTAAGGATTGGGCAAAGGCCGTACAAGCCAAAGCGGGTGATCATTATGTGATCATGCGTGATGAATATCAGAATCCATCCAAATATTGCTTTTACACCAACTCATTAAAAGGGTTCGGGTATGATTCGCGTTATTACCGTACCACCCAGTTTGATATGTGGCCCTTTGAGGATAGCCTGCAGCATACAGACGTGTATTACCTTACTGTAGATAAAACACCTGGCGTATCAACCGATAGCATAACCACAAGCGGCAAATGGTACGGTGGCTGGGTTAAGGATACCCGTACATATCAAAAGATAATATGTGATGCTGATCTGAAGATTGTCACATTGGCTCCCGGACAAAAGCAAAGCCTTAATTTAACCATTACCAATCCTTACCCTTTTGCGGTTAATTTCGGCAATAAGAACATGACACATCCACTTACGGTAGAGGCTTGTTTTTTTGTAGGTTTTGATCAGGTAGGTACGCAAGCCTTTCCCGAAGACTTTTATAATATTTCATTAAAACCGGGTGAGCAAACCCACTATACATTTACACTTACCGCTCCACAAAAGAAAGGTACATACGCCTTGTTTTTCTCCTGGCGAACGGATCCTTTTGTGGGCAGCAGAAATAGCGGTATCATCAATTTAACAGTTAAATAATTACCCCATGCTTAAAAAACTATACCTTTTAGCAATTTTCACTATCATAAGCAGCACGGCTGCACTGGCACAAAACAGCCTCGATATTCACTTTAACGGAATGGGCTTTTTAGATAATCGCGAGTATAAGCCATTTGTATTAAGATCCCGTACTTACTCTGGTGTGCGTACCGAGCTTGATATGGGTTTAAATATTGATAGTGTTCACCATTTTATTGTAGGTGCCAATGCCCTGCATGAATTTGGCGCCCAGCCTTATTTTTTAAAGGTTAATCCTGTAGCTTATTACAGCTACACAGGTAAAAACTGGCTCTTTAACGCGGGTGCTTTTCCGCGCGAAGGTTTGCTTGATGATTACCCCCGTGCCTTATTGAATGATACCCTGCGTTATTACCGCCCCAATGTAGAAGGTTTACTGGCACGCGTACACAACGAGCACTTTACCGAAACCGGCTGGATTGATTGGGTAAGCCGCCAAACCGATACCGAACGCGAAGAGTTTTTATTTGGCTTTTCCGGTAAATACAAACCAAGCCTTTATGGCCCTTTTTATGTATCGCACTATTTTTTATTATTGCATGATGCCGGTCCGGGTATACCTATCCCTAATGACCATATTCAGGATAATGGCGGCGGGCAAATACGTTTAGGGCTCGACTTCAGTCATAAAACCGTTTTAGATTCGTTAAGTATCGAGGCAGGTGGTATGATGTCGTTTGAGCGTACACGGGGTATTGATGGTTTTCAAAAACCGAAAGGCTTTATATCAAGCGCGTATTTAGGCTGGCATCAGTTTGCTTTATATGATGAGTTTTATAAAGGCGACGGCAGCCACATTATTTATGGCGATTCGTTTTATCAGTTTAAAACCTACAACCGGCTTGACCTGATATACACGCCGTTTTTTTATAAGCGCATAAAAGGACAGTTTATTTTAAGTTTTCACCAGGTGCCCGGATATGCCATGAGCAACCAGGAAGCCTTCAGGGTTACGTTTGACCTTGGCCGGCAAACGCTGCTGCGTTTTAAAGACTAAGTAATACATAGTAATTAACCTTACAACAAATAAATATATACTATGCAATTGAAACAAAAATTATCGGTTCTTCTTGTTCTGCTGTTTATAGTTCCTGCAACAAAACTATACGCGCAAGATAACCAGTTTTCGGGATGGGCGGCCCTGTTCCACAGCCAGCGGCTTTCAGAGCATTGGGGGTATTCATTTGACGGGCAATTTCGCTCACATGATGAATTGAGTTATCTCAAGCATATCCTCCTGCGCCCGTCGGCCAATTACTATTTTGCCAACAATAAAGTAGCTGCATTGGGTTACGCCTACATAGCCACCAATGGCCGTACCCCTGCAGGTGATAAAACCTTCAGGCCCGAACACCGCATCTGGCAACAATATACTTACTCGCATAAACTGGGTAAACAAATCGCTGTATCGCACCGTTTGCGCCTGGAGCAGCGCTTTTTAGGCCAAACAGCTAACAATAAAAACGACGATTATTTTTCACAGCGTTTCAGGTATTTTGCCCGCGGGGTAATTCCGTTTAAAAACGATTCGACAGTGTTTACCAAAGGCCCTTTCCTGGCTTTACAAAATGAGGTATTTGTTAACCTGCAAAACAAGAACAAAGTAAATAAACACTTCTTTGATCAAAACAGGGCATACGTTGCCATAGGCTACCGCGTCAGCAAAATGTTTGATGTAGAAATAGGTTACCTTAACCAATACATAAAACAAGCCGAAAGCTATACGCTTAACCACGTAGCGCAATTGGCTTTTTATACCAGGTTTTAATCACTGCAATACACATACAAAAAAGGCGATGGAATTAATTCCATCGCCTTTTTTGTATGGCACATATTCGACTCACCTTTACATCCGGTGAATTTCGCCGCTGCCTGCTTTTGAACTGTTAATTGTTTTAACGCTGCCGGTGTAGTATATATCACCCGAGCCTACAACAGAGGCATCCAGTTTTTGGTTAACATTTACTTTGGCATCGCCAGAACCTGCAACACGGATAGAGGTTGAATTGGTAACGAGTTCCTTCCCTGAAAAATCCCCTGAGCCTACAATACTCACACTTGACTCATCGGCCCTGCCGCTGATCTTGATATCGCCCGAGCCAGATAAGCTGGTTTCTAAAGTTTTAACATCCAGCTTTCCGCTCAGATCGCCAGAGCCTGAAAGTTTAAGTTTAAATGAGTTAGCACGAACTCCCTGATCAAACTTAACATCGCCAGAGCCTGAAAGGGTAACACCATTCAATGTTTTAGCCGAAACATAAACAACTATTTTTTTATGGCCAAACATGTTGTTCCAGTCCGATCCATTTTTGGTATGTATTTTTAATACGCCGCCTTCAACCTCGGTAATAATACGGTTCATGATATCTGATGGGGCCGTAACCTTAACAGATTCTGTGGATCCTTGGGTAATGATTACATCGAAAGAACCTCCAACATCAACAGAACTAAATCCGGATAGATGGCGGTCTTCAGTATTTTGAGTATTGATAATTATAGTGTTTGCTTTTGCAATGGTGTAGCCTATGGTACCTGTAGTGAGGGCGATAGCCAGTAATAGTTTAGTTAGTGATTTCATGTTGTTTAGTATTTGGTAATAAGACGCAGGCAATGCGCTTTGGTTGCAAAAAGTTGAAAATAAAATTAAAGATAATCTATTTTCCTGATGTGAGAAATTAGCACATTTTATTATACAATAGTTATAAATCAACAAATTACGGTATTATTCATAGTAACTTGTATTCATATTATTCCCTATTAAATAAATATGATTGCGTGTGGTTTTATAAGTGAAAACAAGATACCTGAATAAATAAGCCGCTCCTTCTTTATAAACCTATACCCATCAATATTGCTGATCTACCTGATTTAACAATATTATAAACGTCCTTATCATGAAAGCAAACCTACAAACTAAGCTATGCTTATTAGTTTTATCGCTTGGGCTATGTTTAACCACTGGCCTGAAGGCGCAAAATGTGCCCGTTGCCCTGCGCAGCGATATTAAAGTTACCAAACTTTTAAACGTACCCGCCGGTTGCTCCCGCCTGGCGCGCGACCCTGTATCCGGGCATTTATTTTTTGTGAATCAAAACGGTAATGTGTACGAGGTTTTAAATAATAATGGAACCTACAGCAGTGTTTTAAGGGCATCCAAGGCCGATCATGGTATTACGCTGCTACAGGGCATGGCCTTTAAAGGGAAAAGCTTGTTTTTAATAGGAAACCGGAATGCCGATAGCATAAGTTATGAGGGCAGAATTGCGAAGGGGGTACTGCAAACCTCGGGTAAAAGAACCTGGAGCCTGGTGATGACCACCCAAAAATATGGCTATACCAATACCGCTTACAATCATGGCTACAGTGGTATGGCGGTAAGCCCGGATAGTAATTATTTGTTTATCAGCAGCGGCTCAAGAACAGATCATGGTGAGATACAAACCCGAAAAGGCTTGGCACCGGGCCTCAGGGAAGAACCACTTACATCAGCCATATTCAGGATACCTATTAATTCGGCCAACCTGACATTACCTAATGATTCGGCGAAGCTGGCCAGCCTTGGATATTTATATGCTGATGGTACACGCAATAGTTTTGATCTGGCCTTTGGCCCCGAAGGCAATTTATACGGTTGTGAAAACTCCGGCGACAGGGATGATCCTGATGAGCTGAACTGGATAAGGCAGGGGCATTTTTATGGCTTTCCCTGGAATTTGGGGGGCAATGTAACACCGATGCAGTTTGCGGGTTATAACCCGGCTGCTGATAAGTTGTTGAACCCAAATTGCAACGGCGCCAAAAAAGGATTTTTTTATAACGACCCTAATTATCCCAAAAACCCGGGCCGGGTATTTACCCCCGGTATTGTAAACCTTGGCCCGGATGGGGCCAAATTCAGGGATGCCACAACCGGTGCTATTCTGGACGCTAATCAATCTGGTTTAAAAATGACCACCTTTACCAGTCACCGTTCGCCACTGGGGTTGGTGTTTGATCGCGACAGCTTGCTGACAGATGAATTTAAAGGTCACGGTTTTATATTAGGATGGACAGCCGGTGTTACCCCAACATCAACAGAGATAGGCCCGTTCTCAGACCCAGGACAGGATCTGCTGCATATCCAGTTCATATATGATGCTACAACCGATAATTATAAGATACAAACAAATCGTATAGCCTGGAAATTTAATAACCCTGTTGATGCGGAGATGGTAGGCAACAGCATTTATGTGCTGGAATATGGCGGCTCATCGCCCAAAATATGGAAGGTAGATCTGCCTCTGGCCCCAGCCTGCGGAAGCGGGGCTTACATCACCCGCGAGCAGTATAGTAATATTCCGGGCAAGCTGGTGAGCGATTTAACCAAGAACGCTAACTATCCAAATAAGCCAACAACTACCACCAAACTAACATCATTTGAAGCTCCGCTGAATGCCGGGGAAAACTTTGGTGCACGCGTGCGGGGTTTTGTTACTCCGCCTACAACCGGTAATTATACCTTTTTTATAGCCGCAGACGATGCCGCCGAACTTTGGCTGAGCACTGATGCAACTACCACACATAAAAGGAAAATAGCTTCGGTAGCTACCTCTACGCTTTCAAGGCAATACACCAAGTTTTCATCGCAAAAATCGGTTGCTATAGCTTTGAAGGCTAATACCAAGTATTATATAGAGGCTTTGCAAAAGGAGGGAACGGCCGGCGATAATTTATCGGTTAGCTGGCAGTTACCCAGCGGTGTTATGGAAATACCAATTTCCTGCAACAGGTTGTCGCCTTATATACAGCCGGCGGCTACAAAATTGGCTGTTACCGATTCTTTGGAAAGTGCGCCAGCTGATAATACTGCTAATGCGGTGCAGGTATTCCCTAACCCGGCTAAAAATGTTTTGAATGTGAAGTTTAACTCCCTTGTACAAAATTCCGGCGAAGTGAGCATTACCAACTTTTCGGGCCGAAAAGTATATGGTTCATCGATAAAAATTAATACGGGCGAAAACAACCTGAGCATCAACAGCTCGTTTTTGAGCAAGGGAATCTATATTCTTAACGTGGTTTACGGCGGGAAGAAATATGCCAGTAAAGTGATAATTGAATAACGGGAGATAAAAAAAATCAGGTTGATCAGGGAACGAACTTATCAATCCTTAATCAACCTGATAATCTTTTTTGATTTTAATCGATCATTACACCGATGTAATAATTGAAAGTATCTACCTCAATATTGCTGGCGGTAGCACCCTCTAAATCTACAGGAGTAAAGCGGGTGGTTGGGGTAATGAATTTATAATCGCCGCCCTTTACTTTTACCTTTACCGGCATATTGAATGCCGGGGCATTAACGCTTGCCCAGCGGCAAAGTGTTCTACCATTTCTGGTTATAAACTCCAGTATAGGGATGTTTTTATAATGCAGATACTGATCAAATACAGGAGATAAGTTTATGCCGCTTTGCTGATTAATGTAGTTCACTATCTGGTCATAAGTAACGGTTTGGTGATAAAATGTACTGCCTAAGCCGCGCAGGATGTTACGCCATTTTTCATCATCGTTAATAATGGTGCGAATCATATTGAGCATGTTGCCCCCTTTGTAGTACATATCGCCTGATCCTTCACGGTTTACACCATAGGGGCCAACAATCGGCCTGTCATTTTGGATGGCCATACGGGTGCCATGCACATATTCCTGCCCGGCTTGTTTGCCGTAATACTCTTCAATAAATAATGATTCGGAGTAGTTGGTAAAGCTTTCATGGATCCACATATCAGCAACATCTTTGGAGGTAATATTGTTGCCAAACCACTCGTGCCCGCTTTCATGTACCACAATAAAGTCCCATTTTAGGCCCCAGCCTGTACCTGACAAATCACGACCCAGGTAGCCGTTTTTGTAATGATTTCCGTAAGCTGTACCGCTTTGATGCTCCATCCCCAGGTGCGGAGTTTCAACCAGTTTGTAGCCATCTTCATAAAAAGGATATGGACCAAACCAGTGTTCAAAGGCTTTAAGCATTTTAGGAGCATTTTCGCCCCATTGCTTTTTGGCTTTGTTAATGTTATAGCTCAGCGGCCAATAGTCAAGCGTTAGCTTACCCTTTTCACCGGCATAAGTGCCATCGTAATGTACGTAGTCGCCAATGTTGGCTTCAATATCGTAATTGTTGATAGGATTGGCCACAAACCAATCGAACCGGGTATAGCCATCTTTTAGTTTGGTTACCTTGCGAAGGCGGCCGTTTGATACATCTTTTAAACCATTAGGCACACTGATACTGATCAGTGCGCTGTCTACCTCATCATATTGATGATCTTTGGTTGGCCACCATATACTGGCTCCTATGCCCTGGCAGGCAGTAGCTACCCACGGCTTACCCAATGAGTCGGTAGTGAACACAACGCCACCATCCCATGGAGCACGTTTGGCAATAGTGGGGTTGCCCGAATAAAACACGGTAAACCCATCAACACTGCCTTTGGTTATAGTTTGTGGAAAAGTAACAAACACCGCGTTAAACTCTCGTGTATACGGCAATTCCTGCCCTTTATAAACAATCTTATCAACCTTTAAATTAGCAAACAGATCAAACTGTAGTTTGGTGAAATCCTGTGTAGCGGTAAACTTAAACAGGTTGCTGCCGCTGATAAATTTTTGATCGATGTTAAACTTCACATCCAGGTGATAGTAGTTAATATCGTAACAGGTACGCAGCGGCGTTAAGCTGCCGCGCAGGCTATCGGCCCGGGTAAAAGTTTCGCGGTTTGCACCAAGCTGGGCCTGGGCAGGCGATAAGCAAATGCCTACCAGTAAAGCGGTAAACAGATATATATATAAATTCTTATTTCGCATGTTAATAATCAATTAATTAGAAACTAATCTTTCAGTAAACCTATGTAATAATTGAAGGTATCAACTTCAATATTGTCTTTGGTAGCACCTTCCAATTCAACAGGGGCAAAGTGGGTAGTGGGGGTAATAAATTTATACTCGCCTCCTTTTACCCGTACCAATACAGGCATGGTAAAGTTTTTGGCATCAGCTATCCAGCGGCTCATGAGTTTACCATCTCTTACACCAAATTCAAGCGTAGGTAGGGTTTGGTAATGCAGGTACTGATCAAAAACAGGAAGCAGGTTTTTGCCCGATTGCTCATTAATATAATTCACCACCTGATCATAAGTAACGGTTTGGTGGTAAAACGTGCTGCCCAGCCCGCGCAAAATGTTACGCCATTTTTCATCGTCGTTAATAATAGTACGTACCATGTTCAGGAGCACGGCACCCTTAGGGTACATATCTCCCGATCCTTCTTTATTCACATTGTAAACGCCAACAATGGGGCTTCCATTTGATATGCCTGTTCTTATGCCGTAGTTATATTCCTGACCGGCTTTTTTACCCCAGTTATCCTCCACAAACAACGATTCGGAATAGCAGGTAAAGCTTTCATGTATCCACATATCGGCAAGGTCTTTTCCGGTGATGTTGTTGCCAAACCATTCATGGCCGCTTTCGTGTACAATGATGTAATCCCATTTGCTGCCCCAGCCCGTGCCCGACATATCGTGACCCAAATATCCGTTCAGGTAGTGGTTACCGTAAGCTGTTGCACTCTGATGCTCCATACCCAGGTGCGGGGTTTCAACCAGTTTATACCCATCCTCATAAAAAGGATATGGGCCAAACCAGTGTTCAAAGGCTTTAAGCATCGGTTTTACATTAGCTGCAAATTGTTTCTTAGCTTTTTCAAGGCTGGCAGGCAGTACCCAATAATCCAGACTTAGTTTTCCTTTTTCACCCATATAACTATCGCTAAAATGTACATAATCGCCAATATTGGCAGCTACATCATAGTTGTTAATAGGATTGGCTACAAACCAATCAAAGCGGGAATAGCCATTTTTAAGGTCGGTAACTTTACGCAGGCGACCGTTTGATACATCTTTCAGGCCCTTGGGCACGCTGATACTGATCATCATGCTGTCAACCTCATCGCTCAGATGATCTTTATTGGGCCACCAAATGCTGGCGCCCACACCCTCGCAGGCTGTAGCCACCCAGGGTTTACCCAATGAATCTTTTTTAAATACAATACCGCCATCCCAGGGAGCGTTTTTGGCTATGGTAGGGTTGCCGGAATAGAATACGGTAAATTCGTCTTTACTTCCCTGGGTAATAGTTTGCGGAAAGGTTACAAAAACCGCGTTGGCTTCACGGGTGTATGGCAGGCTTTTGCCTTTATATACCACCTTATCAACATTCAAATTGGCAAACAGGTCAAACTGTAGTTTAGTAAAATCCTGGGTAGCGGTAAATTTAAACTGGTTGCTGCCGCTGATAGCTTTCTGATCGATATTGAACTTAACATCGAGGTGATAGTAATTAATATCATAACAGCTGCGCAATGGCGAAAGCGTTCCACGCAACGTATCAGCGTGAGTGTATTTGATTTTAGTTTCCAGCAGTTGTGCCCTGGAAATAACCGGCAGGCATAGCACCGCTGCAAAAAAGGCAATTTTGCGATGTAGTTTAGTAAACGGGGAGTTGTTCATTGTTAAAGATCAATCAATATTTAGAGGCTAAATTTACTGAATTGTATGAAGTAAAATCGTTTCCAGTTTGTTCAAAGCCGAAAGTCACCCTTTTGGGGTGACTTCAACAAAAAACTCCCTCTGGTAATAGGTAATAACCAATCAAAAGCATATCATTGAAACTACATAGTACACAAATGACTCACCCGGTCTACGCTTCGCTGGACCGCCCTCTCTTCAGCTTCGCTGGAAAGAGGGCAAAGAAAAAATCCCCTCTTTCCGCCGCAGGCGAAGAGAGGGGTGACAAGCGCAGCGATGTCAGGGTGAGTTGATAAACTATCCGAAGTTTCTAAATCATACCTTTTCATGCGCTAATACTTTTAAAAGGGAGTTTTTTAAATGACTATTTCAATACCTGTACATCAATAAAGCTATCGTTATAAACGGTTTCTGTAGCTTTGATGTAGTCGCTTTCATTGGCCTTGTATGGGTTATCCACAAACTTTTGCGGGTTGCGGGCGATGATCGGGAACCAGGTGCTTTGTACCTGGATCATGATACGGTGACCTTTTTTGAAGGTATGCAGCACATCCTGCAGACGGAAGTTTACATCAGTTTTCTGGTTAGCAACCAAAGCTTCCGGTTTTTCAAAACTGTTACGGAAACGTGCCGGCATTACTTCCGAGCGTACCATTTGCCAGTAATTGCTCAGGATAATGTTTTTGTTGGGCATGTATGGGTTGTTAGGCTCATCGGCCGGGTAAACATCAATCAGTTTCACTATGAAATCGGCATCGGTGCCTGTGGTAGCAATTTTAAGGTTTGCTTTGATCTCGCCACCAAGGGTTACATCATCCTTTAAAACATCTGTTTGATAAACCAGTACATCAGTACGGCGACCGGCAAAGCGCTGATCCTCGCTCATGTAATTGTGAGGGGTAAAGCCCATGGTAGTGGTATTGTCCTCCGTGTACGGAACCGGTTTAAGCGGATCACTTACATATGAAACAGAACCTGTTGCGGAAGGCTGTGCATCGGCCAGTTTGCCATCGGCACCTAAATACATTTTTTGGTGAATCGCGTTTGGTGCAGGCCATTTATCAAATGTTGCCCATTCCTTTTTACCTGTATTGTACATATAGGCATTTGGCAGGCCTGAGTTTTTGTCGCCATTACCTTTCAGGAAATGGTTAAAGAATTTAGCCTCAATGTTTTTCTGATAAAAGGTAGCAATGCTATCGCCAAAGTAAACGTTGCTGTGCATAGTGTGCCCGGTTTCGCGCGACCAGCGGCCGTGGCCAAACGGCCCCATCACAATAGTATTATAAGCGTTAGGGTCGGTTTTGTTGATGGTTTTGTAAATAGCCAGCGGGCCTGTTAAATCCTCCGCATCGTACCAGCCGCCTACCAGCATCACCGCAGGTTTTACTTTACCATAATGTTTAAGCAAGCCGCGTTTTTGCCAAAACTCGTCATAGTTAGGGTGGTTAACCGTTTCCTGCCAGAAGAAGTTGTCTTTATAATATTTATCGGCGTTTTTAAGCGGACCTAAATCCAGTAAAAACTGGTAGCCATCTTTTGATTCGGGTTTAAGCATGGTGTACCATGGCTTGCTGGTAGTATCAGTTTTTTGAACACCAAACACCGGGAAAGTGAAAAAGTACCCCTCAATAAATGCACCATTGTGATGGAAATCATCAAACCAAAAATCAGATATTGGTGCTTGAGGCGATGATGCCTTTAAAGCCGGGTGGTTTGATAAGATGCCCGCAGCGGTGTAAAAGCCTGGGTAGGATATGCCATACTGACCAACCTTGCCATTGTTGTTAGGTGCGTTTTTAACCAGCCAGTCAATAGTATCATAAGTATCAGAACCTTCATCAACATCATTTTTACTTTTCTTGTTGTCGATGACCGGGGTCATATTAGTCCAGGTGCCTTCACTTTTCCAGCGTCCACGTACGTCCTGGTATACAAATATGTAACCCTCTTTCATAATGGTTTCAGACGGGCCCAGGCGTGCCGGGTATTTATCCTCGCCGTAAGGAGCCACGCTGTAGCAGGTACGCTGCATCAGGATAGGATATTTGTTTTTGGATGATGCATCTTTAGGCGTGTAAATGGCGGTGAAAAGCTTTTTCCCATCGCGCATGGCGATATACACTTCTTTTTTGGTAAAATGCTCCTTCACATAATCGCTTTGTGCAAGCAAATTTTGGCAACAGAATATCGCCAGCATAAATAACAGGTAAGTTTTCTTCATGAGATCAGTAATTTGATTGCTAAAATAGCAAGTAAATTCATAATTGCCTGTTTATTGCAACAGTGTTACAATAAACAGGCAAATCCAAGCGGAAATGTATCGCGAAATTTGACCAGAAATCTATAAAATAATAGCCTAATAACCATTAACTTTGCCAACCACAAAATACACTACTATGCAATATGATGTTATCGTTATCGGTTCGGGCCCAGGTGGCTATGTAGCCGCTATACGTTGTGCCCAACTTGGTTTTAAAACCGCAATTGTTGAAAAGTATTCTACCCTTGGCGGTACTTGTCTCAATGTAGGCTGTATCCCCTCAAAAGCTTTGCTTGATTCGTCTGAACATTACCATAATGCTGCTCATGCGTTTAAAACCCATGGCATTAACCTGGATAACCTGAGCGTTGATTTCGGGCAGATGGTTAAACGCAAGCAGGAAGTGGTTGATGCCAACACCAGCGGTATTAGCTACCTGATGAAAAAGAATAAGATCGACACCCATTTTGGTGTAGGATCATTTAAAGATAAAAATACCGTCATCGTTAAAAAAAGCGATGGAACCGAAACCGAGATCACCGGCAAAAACGTGATCATTGCTACCGGTTCAAAACCATCGGCTCTGCCTTTCCTGCCAATTGATAAAAAACGCATCATCACTTCAACCGAAGCTTTAAAGCTTACCGAAGTTCCTAAGCACCTGGTGCTGATAGGTGGCGGTGTTATTGGCTTGGAGCTGGGTTCTGTTTATGCCCGTTTAGGTTCAAAGGTATCTGTTATTGAATATATGGATGGCATTATTCCAACTATGGATAAAGGCCTGGGCAAGGAACTGCAAAAAGTATTGACTAAACTGGGTATGGAGTTTTACCTTGGCCATAAAGTTACCGGCGGCAGCGTTAAGGGTAAGGAAGTTACCATTACTTTTGATACTCCTAAAGGCGAACAGAAAGAGCTTAAAGGCGATTACTGCCTGGTAGCCGTTGGTCGCGTAGCTTATACCGATGGTTTGGGTTTAGATAAAATAGGTATCACCGTTGAAGAGCGCGGCCGTAAGATCACTGTTAACGATCACATGGAAACCAGTGTTAAAGGTGTTTATGCTATTGGCGATGTTATTAAAGGTGCCATGCTGGCGCACAAAGCCGAGGATGAAGGTACACTTGTTGCCGAGATCATTGCCGGACAAAAACCTCATATTGATTATAACCTGATACCGGGTGTTGTTTATACCTGGCCGGAAGTTGCTGCCGTAGGCCAAACCGAAGAGCAGTTGAAAGCAGCCGGTGTAAAATATAAAACAGGATCGTTCCCATTCAAAGCCAGTGGCCGTGCACGTGCCAGCGGCGATCTGGATGGTTTTGTTAAAGTACTGGCCGATGCTACTACAGACGAGATACTGGGCGTACACATGATTGGCCCGCGTGCTGCTGATATGATTGCAGAGGCTGTTGTGGCTATGGAGTTCCGTGCAAGTGCCGAGGATATTGGCCGCATAAGTCATGCTCACCCAACCTACACGGAAGCGTTCCGCGAGGCTTGTTTAGCAGCTACTGAGAACAGGGCTATACACATTTAAGCAGTTTGCAGTTTTAAGTGGCAGTTTGCTGAACTGCAATTTGCTTTATATTAAAAGGGCGGTTATTTTAAATAACCGCCCTTTCTTTTTCTATTCTGTTTTGATACTTTTTACAGGATTGGTCATGGCTGCCTTGCCGGCCTGAAAGCTCACCGTTATAACAGCAATGATGATGGCCATTAACCCCGATGTTGCAAAGCTCACCCAGCTTATTTGTATGCGATAGCTATAATCCTGCAGCCATTTGTTCATGAGCCACCAGCCAACAGGTGTGGCAATAATTAGGGCAACAATAACCAGCACTACAAATTCGCGGGTTAAAAGCCGCATTACACTGAATACGCTGGCGCCTAAAACCTTGCGGATACCAATTTCTTTTGAACGGTTCTCGGCCATGTAGGCGGCCAGACCGAACAAGCCCAGGCATGATATAAATATGGTTAAGGCCGCAAATGTGAAAGCTATTTTTCCGGTGCGTTGTTCGGTCTTAAATTTTTCGCCGTATTCCTCGTCAACAAACTTGTACATGAACGGGTATGCCGGGTTGTACTTTTTAAATATCCCTTCGGCAATCTTTAAGCTTTTTGATACAGACTGATGATCATTAGCCCTGAATGTGAGTGTACCGAAATAACCGGTTTTTGAACCGAAAATGATCATAGGGTTAACAGGCTGATAAGGGGAACCTATAACGAAATCTTTAATAACGCCTACAATTCTAAATAATTGATTGTCGTTTTTTATAGTTTGACCTACGGGGTTTTTAAAACCAAAAACTTTGACAGCAGCTTCATTAATAACTACAGCAGCTGAATCGGTAGGATAGCTTACCATGTTAATATCGCGCCCTCCGGCAAGTTTAAAACCGAAGGTTTTTACAAAATCGCTGGCCGTTCTGAAACAGCTGAATGATGTGGTAAGTTGATCAGGACTCATATTTCCCCAGTTAAAACCAGAGCTTGAGCTAGCATCAAGGGTAACGGGCATGCCTGTTTTGCTAACTGCCACTGCAGCGCCGGTATTTAATAGCTCGTTTTTTATCAGATCAAAATTTTGACCTATGGAGCCATTGATTGGATGTTCAATTAAATTGGCACGTACATAACCGGCATTGCGGTTTTGTACATATTGTATCTGGTTATATATAACAATTGTAGATATGGTTAGTACAATAGCTATGGTAAATTGAGTAACCACCAATAGCTTACGTGGAGATAAAACCTGAGTTCTTCCTTTAAACAAGCCCTTTAAAACTTTTACCGGACGAAATGATGATAAATAAAACGCCGGATAACTACCCGCCAAAAGGCCAGTGAATAAAACAAAACCGCAGCTACACATCCAAAAATAAATATTGCGATAATTGATGAAGAGGGTAGTTCCGGAAAGTTTATTAAAGGCAGGTAACAGTAATTGCGCCAGGCTTAGGGCCAATATACCGGATATGATAGCTATGAGTACCGACTCGGTTAAAAACTGTTTAATAATGGAAAAACGGCTTGCGCCAATAACTTTTCGCACGCCAACTTCACGGCCACGTTTTTCACTTTGGGCAGTGCTCAGGTTCATGAAATTGATGCAGGCTATCAGTAATATGAGCAGGGCTATTATGGCAAGGAATCTCACGGTTTCAATGACTCCTCCAACAGCTACACCATTGTCAAAACGCGAATACAGGTGCCATTTACTTGCCGGGTGCAAAAAAATATCAAAATGCAAATTAGGGTCATGTTTAACCATAATGCCTTTCATTTTGGCATTCATGCTTTCGGCATTAGTACCCGGCTTTAATTGGATATAGGTGTTGTAGCTGGCGTTTCTCCATTGGTCGGGCGCAAATAATCCTATATTGGGAGTCAGCGAAACCAAATAATCAAACTGAAACTGGGTGTTAGATGGAGGATCCGAAACTATACCTGAAACAGAGTAACTGTCCTTGTTATTAACCTTAACTATTTTATTCATCGGGTCTTCGTTGCCAAAGATCTTCTTAGCCAGCGTTTGTGTTAATACAATGCCTTTAATATCATCAAGCGCATGAGCGTTACTTCCATTAATCATGGGAAAGCTGAACATGGTTAAAAACTGTTTATCCACATCCAGTCCTTTGGCAACAATGCTTTTCTCCTTAAAATTGAACAGGCGCTCATTAGGCCAGTAAACCCTTGCAGTTGCTTTTACTTCAGGGAAATTTTGCTGTAGATAAGGAGCAATAGGTGATGAAGATACATCCCAGGTATAAATTTTACCATCAGCCTGTTTATCGCTCCGGTTCCATACTTTGTACAGGTTATCTTTGTTTTCGTGAAATTGATCAAAGCTGAACTCGTTTTGGATCCAGGTAAATATGAGTATCGCGCCACACATGCCCACAGCCAGTCCGGCAATGTTGATGATTGAAAAAGCTTTATTCTTCCACAAATTGCGCCAGGCAATTTTAAAATAGTTCTTTATCATACAAGTTAGGTAAATACAATGCAGGTAATGTATAAAGTTTATGCCATTTATTTAAAGTATTTATAATGAGTTTTTTATGTTGATTTGTTTTGAAAAATGTGTTCGTAAATGAACGGTAAACGTGCGGTGTTGTACACCTCATGTCAAACAAAACTCAAACTATGTTTAAATGATTAAGTTATATTTATCTGTTTAAAAATTAAATGCAGGCATTAATAAATATAGGAATAACCATAGCTACCATTACCATAATGGAGGGCCTTTCCTGGGCTATGCATAAATACCTGTTTCACGGACCGTTGTGGTTTATCCACAAAACACATCATCAAGAAAGGCATGGCTGGTTTGAGCTTAATGATCTGTTCAGTATAGGCTTTGCCGCATTAGCTTTATGGCTGATGTGGATAGGGCACACGAGTTTAAATTATTACTTCTGGTTAGGCACGGGCATCAGCATGTACGGTATCATCTACTTTATTTTTCACGATTGGTTTATACACAATCGATTTAAATCATTTAAAAGCAGTAACCGATACTTGCTGGGTATCCGCCGGGCGCATAAAATTCACCACAAATCAATGGAGAAGAACCCTTCTGAAGAGTTTGGATTGCTGGTGGCCAGCAGGAAATGGTTTAGAAGGTGAATTCGTCTGAACCGGGATTAAACAGATTTTGGGATTACCACGATTTTATAATCAGTTGTGATAATGTTTTGCAGAAAATGCATTTAAGAGATTATTAAATAAAAATTGTCATTGCGAGGAGGAATGACGAAGCAATCGCGAAGTGTGCAAATTCACTCTGTAAAGTCCGCGATTGCCACGCTACACTCGCAATGACATGGAGAATAAGTTTTACACCTTCACCACATGCTTTCCCTTTTTATAACCAATGGTTGAGAAATAGAAGATAAACAGGTAAATGGGGATAAGCATGGTATAAGCTTCCTGCGCGCTTAGTTTATCAACCAGCAGGCCATATAACGGCGGGAAAACGGCTGCCCCGGCAATACCCATAACCAGTAACGAAGAGCCTATTTTAGTAAACCTGCCCAGGCCTGATAACGCCAGCGGCCAAATGGCAGGCCACATCAGCGCGTTGGCTAAACCTAATAATGCTATACAGCCTATTGAAACATATTTAGGAGTAAGCACTGCTATAACAGTTAATATAACACCTAACACAGCCGAATAAACCAACGCTTTTTGCTGGCTAATATAGCGTGGAATTAAAAAGATACCTGCAAAATAACCGATCACCATGCAGATCAATGTGCCCGATGCAAAATATTTGGCAACCGAAAGCGGAATGTGGCTTGCCGTTCCATACCCGATAATAGAATCGCCGGCAATTACTTCTGCACCTACGTAAAAGAACAGGGCTAATACACCCAATATCAAATGCGGAAATTGGAAAATGCTGTTTTTGCCTGAGTTGGCCGCGGCAACTGCCTCGTCCTCATGCTCTGTGTCAATCTCTGGCAGGCCCGAAAAATAGATCAATACGGCTAATACAGACAATACCACCACTATAATAATATAAGGTAAAATCACTCTCGAGGCGAGTTCGTTTAGCTGTAAAATTTTATCGGCCGGGCTAAGCTTTACCAGATTGGCGCTAAAGCTATCAATGTTGCTCAGTACCAATGCTCCCAAAGCAATGGGTGCCACTACACCTGCACACTTATTGAAAATACCCATGATGCTCATGCGTTTTGCAGCACCTTCGGGCGGGCCTATAATGGTAATGTATGGGTTTGATGCCGATTGCAAAATTGCTAAGCCTGTACCCTGAACAAACAGGCCGATCAAAAAAACAGCGTAAACCCGGGTTAAAGCGGCCGGGATAAATATAAGGGCACCCAGTGCAATCACAATTAAGCCAACGGCCATGCCGTTTTTAAAGCCAAATAATTTAAGTACCCAGGCCGATGGTTTGGCCATTAACAGGTACGCGATATAAAAGGCGCTTGTTACCAGGTATGATTCAAAGTTGTTGAGCTGGCAGGCTATTTTTAAATAAGGGATAAGTACGGAATTTAACCAGGTTACAAAACCAAATATGAAAAACAGCGCGCCAATAATAACTATTGGGTTTATGGCCGATTTTTTAATTGTAGTGTTTTTAATTTCGGTAACAGAATCCATATTATTCAATTAAATTATTAAGAAGTTATTGAAGTTTCTAAAATAATTAAAAAAGTTGGTAGATTATATTATTAAAATGAAAAATAGCAGAAATAAACGTTTAGTAACCGTTGTTTTTCTTGTGTATGGCTAAATTTAACAGTTTTTATGGTAAAGCAAATACCTGAAATCGACTAATGGGGGTTTAGTAAATGCTCAATCCGAATTTAATTCCGAAATTCGGGCGCTTACATTATCGCCTTAATGAAAATACTCATTGTTAATAACACCCAAATACCTGCTGCAAAATACGGTGGTACCGAAAGGGTAATCTGGTGGTTGGGGAATGAACTTAACCGGCTTGGGCACGAGATAACCTACCTGGTGGCTGCCGGTTCAAGCTGTCCGTTTGCAAAAGTTTTGGTGTATGATCCTTTGGTTGATATGAACCAACAGGTACCGGATGATATTGATGTGGTACATTTTCATTTCCAGGTGAGCAACTTTACAAAAAAGCCGTATATAGTTAATGTACACAACAACCCTGGTTTTGGTCATCAGTTAGATAAAAATTCGGTATTTGTATCAGCTGACCATGCCGCACGCCATGGTTCAAAAGTTTTTGTACATCATGGCCTCGATCCGGATGATTACCCCCGGCCCAATTCGCAAAGCAAGCGTACACATGCTCATTTTTTGGCTAAAGCCGCCTGGCGTGTGAAAAATGTTCAGGGTGCTATTGATGTAGCCACCCAAAGCGGTAATAAGCTGATTGTACTGGGTGGCAGCCGCCTGAACTTAAAAATGGGCTTGCGTTTTACACCCAACCTGAATGTTAAGTTTAAAGGTATGGTTGATAATGAACAGAAATCAGCTGTGCTCAACACTTCCAAAGCTTTGCTTTTCCCGGTTTTATGGCATGAGCCTTTTGGTTTGGCCATTATCGAGAGCCTGTATTTCGGTTGCCCGGTATTGGGCACACCTTATGGTTCGTTGCCAGAGTTGGTAAATCAGGAGGTTGGCTTACTTAGCAATAGTCGGCAGGAACTTGTGGAAGGACTTAAAAATATCGGTGCTTTTAATAACAGGCTTTGCCATGACTATGCCGTTGAAAATTTTACGGTAAAACTAATGGCGCAGAAATATCTTGAATTGTATCAGCAAGTGATCAATGGCGAAACTTTAAATGATAATGCTCCAGCTTTAGTGGAGGCATCGCCCAAGTATTTGGCTTGGAATAAATAAATATGAAGGAATCCAGGAGCGAAGGATCTATCGGCAAGTAGATTCTTCACTACGTTCTGAATGACAAGTTTACATATAATTGCGTCGTATCTTGAAATGACGCAGCAAATCGTGATAATCTTATAATCTGCTTAATCGTGGTTCAGACAACCGCCCCATTTTATAAAGCGTTTAATAATGCTTTATTTTGCAGTATAAATATCCATGGTAAGTAGTTCAGCATCTTCCTTGTCGGCGGCATATAAAAGGCCATATATTGTAGTGCTGGTTTTGGCCATTGTGGTAAACCTGGCCGGTATTGGCATTAAATATTTTACAGATGATCCCAGCCTGTACAGCATACTGGCCCGAAACATGGCGCAGAGCAACAACTTTACCGATATTATTTATCACGGTAAAGATTGGCTCGATAAACCGCATTTTCCGTTCTGGATGGCTGCGCTCAGTTTTAAGGCATTCGGCATTAGCACGGTAGCCTATAAACTGCCAGCTTTGTTGTTTTTCCTGATGGCTGTAGTTTACACGTACAAACTGGCGCGCAGGTTTTATGATCTGGAAACCGCACTTATTGCTATTTTAATATTGTTAACCGCACAGCATTCGGTAATGTCAAATACCGATGTGCGGGCCGAACCTTATATTATGGGCCTGCTCATGGGGGCTGTTTATCACTTTTATAAGGTTAAGGAACGCTTTAGTTTTGCCGATATATTGCTGGCTTCCTTATTTACAGGCTGCGCGGTAATGACTAAGGGTATCTACCTCCTGATCCCGATAGGTGCCGCCATTATGGGCGATTACCTGTTTAAAAAAGATATCAAAAGCCTGTTTCACTGGAAATGGCTGCTGGCCTGCATATTGGTAGCCGTGTTCACACTGCCCGAAATTTATACCTTATATATACAGTTTGATCTGCACCCAGAAAAAGTGGTGTTTGGCAAAACAGGAATTTCGGGTATTCACTGGTTTTTGTGGGATAGCCAGTTTGGTCGTTTCAATAACAATAGCTTTATCCGCAATACGCATGGCAGTGTATTTTTTTTCTTGCATACGTTATTGTGGGCCTTTGCTCCCTGGATGCTTTTATTTTATTATGCCCTGTTTGGTCGCATCCGCGATATGGTGAGAGGTATTAAACTGCCCGAATATATCACTATCAGTGGTTCGGTAGTGATGTTGTTGATTTTTTCCATTTCTAAATTTCAGCTACCATTTTATACCAATATCCTGTTTCCGTTTTTTGGGATTATAACAGCAACTTGGGTGCGGAGTATCATCCACAATAAAAACCTGTTTTTTACCATTGCACAATACAGTGTGAGTATTTTACTTATTGTGGCCATAGTTGCGCTCAGCTTTATTTTTGCGCCCGAGCGTTGGGTAGTGTTTTTACCGCTTTGCATCTTACTGGTCGGAATTACTTTATACGTTTATAAAAACGCGGGCTCCAGACAACAGGCTTTGTTTTTATTTACCTGCTGCGTGGGCCTTTGGGCCAATACTTATCTCATGAGCGTTGTATATCCAACCTTGCTTGTTTTTAAAGGCGATGTGCACGCGGGTGAGTATATCAATCAGTATCACCCTAACAACGAAGTGATAGCCGCATTCAACGTACCCAACGCGTTTGAATTTTACACACACCAGCCAGTCACCTTTATGGATTTGGCCGAGGCTGCTAAACATCCCAACGCACTGGTATTAATTAATGATGATCAAAAGGCCAATCTGCAAAAAAGCAATACTCCTTTTACATTAGTAAAAGCCTTTGATAATTATCCGAATGAGAATATGACCCTGCCGTTTATCATCAAAGCTAAAAGGTTAACCACGCTAAATCATTTCTTTTTAGTGAGGTTGAACAGCACTGCAAAATAAAATCCCGAAATTCGCCCCTTAATAAATCCGAAATCGAAAACCCCACATCCGAAATCAAAAACATGCTGCAAATACAGGAAAACGTATCCCTTAAAAATTTTAACACTTTTGGTATTGATGCCGCCGCCCGTTATTTTGTAGAGATTGCGCATGAGGGCGAACTGGTTGAACTTTTTGCCGACCCACAGTGGCAGCAAACCGAACGCCTGGTAATAGGCGGGGGGAGCAACCTGCTGCTGGTTAATGATTTTAATGGGCTGGTTATCCGGATTAATATTCGTGGCATTGAACATAGAATTAGCCATAACGATGTTTTTGTTGATGCAGGCGGCGGCGAGGTATGGAACGATCTGGTAAATTATTGTGTAGCGCATGAGTATGCAGGCATCGAAAACCTGAGCCTCATCCCGGGATCGGTAGGAGCATCGCCAATTCAGAACATCGGTGCATATGGTGTGGAGCTGAAAGATGTATTTGTAAGCTGCAAGGCTTTTGAAATTGCTACATCCACATTTAAAACGTTTAGTAAGGACGATTGCAAATTCGGCTACCGCGAAAGTGTATTCAAAAATGAACTCAAGGGTCTGTATATCATTACATCGGTAAAATTTCAGCTATCGCTGATCCCCAATATCAATACCCAGTATGGAGCAATAGGGCAGGAGCTGGCCAACCGGGGCATTACTTCACCTACTATAAAAGATGTTTCGCAGGTGGTGTCGCATATCCGCGTTTCTAAACTACCTGATCCATCAACCATTGGTAACGCAGGCAGTTTTTTCAAAAATCCACTGATCAGTACAGATGAATTTAAAAGAGTACATGATCTGTTTCCGGATGTTGTTAATTATCCCGGGGGCGATGGATTGATAAAATTAGCTGCCGGTTGGCTCATAGAACAGTGCGGCTGGAAGGGCAAAGTGGTCGGAAATACAGGTACATGGAAAAATCAGGCCCTTGTTTTAGTGAACCATGGCGGAGCCACCGGAGCCGAAGTGTATGCTTTTTCGTCGCAAATCATAGACAGTGTGTACACTAAATTTGGCGTTATGCTACAACGCGAAGTAAATATTATTAATTAAATAATTTATTTTGAATTAAACCTTTTCCTCGTTTTTTGCTCTAAATCAATAACATTCCTGTTACATGAGGGATTGAGGAATATCTCTCCATATTGCTATTTTAAGTTCGTAACTGTTTGTTTTTTAGTTTATTAAGTGTGTTTGTTGTGTAGTATTTACACAACGCTGTTTTTTGTTGAAACTAAAGTTTGCGCATTGTTTAATGCCTTTGGCTAATTGGTAAGTGGCACTATGCTTGTCTAATACCTGATACAAAACTTTAACAAAATGACAAAGATTGAGTTTAACACCCTAGTACTACGTCAGGCAAGTTCTTTAAGGTCTTACGCCCTTCATTTTACACATGACGCAGATGATGCTAACGACCTTGTCCAGGATACAATGTTGAAGGCCATAACTTATTACAATAAGTTTAAAGAGGGAACAAATTTAAAAGGATGGTTATATACCATCATGAAAAATACATTCATCAACAACTATCGCCGTTTTGTTAAAATGAGCACTTTTGTTACCAAGTCTGATGAAATATCATCACCAAACCTGGTATTCAGTTCAACAAAAAATCAAGGTGAAGCAAAGTTTGTGATGGATGATATAAAAAGAGCACTTGACAGGTTACCTGAAGATTACTACGTACCATTTACCATGTATTTTGAAGGCCATAAATATCATGAAATAGCCGATCATCTGGATATCCCGATCGGTACTGTAAAAACCCGTATACACGTAGCCCGCAAGTTATTAAAGAAAAACTTAAAGGCTTATGACAACGGCATAGCCAAACCAGTATACGCTGAGAATTAATATTGATTAAACTCAAATATATATTGAAAAACCCGCCTGATGGCGGGTTTTTCTTTTTACTGGCATCCCGGTTAAATATTGATGATTAAACGCCATTAAACAATCAATTAACTACCAAACTAATAGGGATTTTCTTAATTTCGCATCCTCACACGCGTAAATAATAAAATGGACTATCAATTTAAAGATATAGAGCAAAAGTGGCAGCAGTTTTGGGCCCAACACGGAACCTTTAAAGCTGAAGATAAAAGTGCCAAACCCAAGTATTATGTGCTGGATATGTTTCCTTACCCTTCGGGTGCGGGGCTGCATGTGGGCCATCCGCTGGGTTATATTGCCTCTGATATTTTTGCCCGTTATAAACGTTTAAAAGGCTTTAATGTGCTGCACCCAATGGGTTACGATAGCTTTGGCTTACCGGCCGAGCAGTATGCCATTCAAACGGGGCAGCATCCGGCTATCACTACCGAAGCTAATATTGCAACCTATCGCCGCCAGCTTGACCAGATCGGGTTTTCGTTTGACTGGAGTCGCGAGGTACGTACCAGCTCGCCCGATTATTATAAGTGGACACAGTGGATATTTATGCAGCTGTTTAATTCATGGTATAATAAGGATGCCGATAAGGCCGAATCCATAACCAAACTGGTTGAGCATTTTGAACAAAACGGGTCGGCAGGGATCAATGCCGTATGTGATGAAGAAGTATTAAGTTTTACTGCTGATGAATGGAAGGCTATGCCTAACTCTGCCCAGCAAAGTGAATTATTAAAATATCGTTTGACCTACCTGCGCGAAAGCACTGTAAACTGGTGCCCCGCTTTAGGAACCGTATTGGCTAATGATGAAGTAAAAGACGGCTTCAGCGAACGTGGTGGCTACCCTGTTGAACAAAAGAAAATGATGCAGTGGAGCATGCGCATTACCGCCTACGCCGAAAGGTTGTTACAAGGTTTAGATACCATTGACTGGCCCGAACCGCTGAAAGAAATGCAGCGAAACTGGATAGGCAAAAGCACAGGTGCAAGTGTGAAATTCCCGATCGAGAAAACCACTCACCACTCATCACTCACTACTCACAACTATATTGAAGTTTTCACTACCCGGATTGATACCATTTTTGGGGTTACCTTTTTGGTGATAGCTCCTGAACATGAGTTGGTGGCTTCGTTAACTACGCCTGAGCAAAAGGCTGATATTGATGCCTACATTACTGCTACCAAAAAGAAATCGGAATTGGACAGGATGGCTGATGCCAAAACTGTATCAGGTGCGTTTACCGGTAGTTATGTATTGAACCCGCTGAACGGCGAAAAAATACAGATCTGGATTGCTGATTACGTACTGGCCGGTTATGGCACAGGCGCGGTAATGGCCGTACCATCGGGCGATCAGCGGGATTATTTGTTTGCCAAGCATTTTAATTTGCCGATAGTTCCTATTATCGATATACAAAATATCGAAACCGAGGCCGATCCTACCAAAGAAGGGACATACATCAATTCCGACTTTATGAACGGCCTGGATTATAAAGCCGGAACCGCCGCTGTGATTGCTAAGCTGGAAAGCATTGGCGCAGGCAAGGCCAAGGTGAACTTCCGTATGCGCGATGCCATATTTGGCCGTCAGCGTTACTGGGGCGAGCCTGTACCTGTTTATTTTAAAGATGGTTTGCCGCATTTAATTGAAGAAAGCCATTTACCATTGTTGCTTCCTGAGGTTGATAAATATCTGCCAACCGAAAGCGGTGAACCACCATTGGGGCGCGCCGAGGGGTGGAAACATCCCGAAGGTGAGTATGAACTAAGCACCATGCCGGGCTGGGCTGGCAGCAGCTGGTACTGGTACCGCTACATGGATGCCCATAACGACAAGGAATTTGCATCAAGAGAAGCTATTGAATACTGGAAAGATGTTGACCTGTACATCGGCGGGAGTGAACATGCTACCGGTCACTTGTTGTACAGCCGTTTCTGGAATAAATTTTTAAAGGATATTGACCAGGTAGTTGAGGAAGAGCCGTTTAAAAAGCTCATTAACCAGGGTATGATACAGGGCCGCAGTAACTTTGTTTACCGCCTTATTGATGAGGAAGGTCGCGGTACCAATACATTTGTATCACATGGACTGATCAAAGAATATAAAACATCACCATTGCACGTAGATGTTAATATTGTGGAGAACGAGGTGCTGAATATCGAAAAGTTCAAAAAATTCCGTCCGGAGTTTGAGACAGCCGAGTTTATACTGGAAAGTGGTAAATACATCTGTGGTGTTGAGGTTGAAAAAATGTCGAAATCCAAGTTCAATGTTGTGAACCCGGATGACATTATTAACCGTTACGGTGCGGATACCCTGCGTATGTATGAGATGTTCCTGGGCCCGCTGGAGCAAAGCAAACCATGGAATACCAATGGTATTGAAGGTGTTTTTAAATTCCTGCGTAAATTCTGGCGTTTGTTCCATAACGATGCCTGGGAGTTTGGTGTGAGCAATGCAGAACCATCAAAAGCCGAATTGAAGGCGTTACACAAGATTATCCGTAAGGTTGAGGAAGATATTGAGCGTTTCTCGTTCAATACCTCTGTTTCAAGCTTCATGATAGCCGTTAACGAACTTACCGACCTGAAGTGCAACAACCGTACTGTTTTACAGGATCTGGTGATCGTACTATCATCATATGCCCCGCACATTTGCGAAGAACTTTGGACATTGCTGGGTAATCCGGCTGGCTCGTTGTCATATGCGCCGTTCCCTAAATTTAACAGCGCGTACCTGGTTGAGGATGAGTTTGCTTACCCGATATCTATCAACGGTAAAACAAAAATGAACCTTAATATTTCCTTAAGCCTTGATATTAAGGATATAGAAGCCTTTGTATTAGCCAACGCCGACGTACAACGTTATCTTGATGGCAAGACCCCTAAAAAGGTAATTGTTGTTAAAGGCCGCATTGTGAATATGGTGGTTTAAATAAAATCTGTCATTGCGAGCGCAGCGTGGCAATCGCATACTATACAGAAACAACTTCCAAGTTTGGCTATTGCTTCATCATTAATCCCAATGACATGCAGGGCTATAACAAATAATATCTGCAAGACTTACGAAGTTTTCAAAACTTCGTAAGTCTTCTCTTGATTTCTTATCAGAAGAACCCTCATCATGAACTAAATTTCTGATAAATAATGTTTCATGAATTTTTTCGGGGTTTACAATATGATAACACCAACATAGTGTAACATATACATGACAATTTCTAATTTATCAAAGAAATAAAGTTTTAGGGTGTAACATTTAAAGTATTTTCGCCTCCAATTACGAAAATAATTAGCATGAAACACTTTTACATATTTATAGCACTAATTTGTCTCACTTTTACGGCCAAGGCCCAGTTTGGGGTTGGCGGGAGCGGGCCAAGTGTAACGGGCCGTATATCGGGTACGGTAGTCGACTCAATCTCTAAAAAACCAATGGATTACACCACCGTTGGCTTGTACCGCAGCGGCGGTAAATCGCCCATTACCGGTGTTGTAACCGACGAAAAAGGTAACTTTAAACTGGATAATATAAAGCCGGGCACCTACAAACTGGTGATTTCCTTTATCGGCTATCCTTCAAAAACTGTTGAACCGGTAACCACCACAGCATCAAAACCCGATAATAAATTAGGCAATATATTGCTTGCTCCGGGCGCTCATGCGCTGGCCCAGGTAAATGTGGTTGGCCAGGCTCCACTTATTGAAAACAAGATAGATAAGATAGTTTATAACGCCGAAAAAGACCTTACCGCCGCCGGTGGTAACGCTACCGATGTATTACAGAAAGTACCATTGGTGGCTGTGGATATTAACGGTAACGTATCAGTACGCGGCGATCAAAACGTGCGCGTGCTGATCAACGGTAAACCATCCGGTGCCACATCAGCCAGTTTATCTGACGTATTGAAAACCATCCCCGCCGATCAGATCAAGAGCATCGAGGTGGTAACTTCTCCATCGGCTAAGTATGATGCAGAAGGCTCAGGTGGTATCATCAACATTATCACCAAGCAAAAAAATGTATCGGGCATAAGTGGTTCGGTGAGTGGTGGTGTGGGTACCCGTCAAAACAACGGTAACATAAACCTCAACTATAATAAAAACCGATTTAGTTTAGGCATTAATGCAGGTGGTAACTTAACCTGGCCACAAACCTCCTTAACTACCTTTGATCAGGTATTGAAAGATGCCGATGGCAACCCAACCATACATAACTTTAACAACTCCAGCAGCCGTATAAAAAGACATGGCGCCATAGGTTCGGTAACTGCTGGTTATGAGTTTAATGCATTTAACAGTATTAACAGTACCTTCAGACTTAATGATGGTGGCTTTAATATTGATGGTAGTGGTGTTAATAACATTGATAACTTTGTTTCACCCATTCAGTATTTAAGCAAAACGGTTTCACATAATCACTTTGGTGGTTTTGACTGGAACGTTGATTACACCCACAAATTCAAAAAAGAAGGTGAAGAGTTAACCGTATCTGGCCAATGGAGCCATAGCGATATTAAAACCGACTATGCCAACTTATTCACTGCTCAAAACCCAAGTCAGCAAGGCAACAACAATGGTAAAAACAATGAGTATACTTTCCAGGCCGATTATACTTTGCCAATAAGCAAAGTATTAAAGTTAGAAGCGGGTGGCAAAACCATTCAGCGCCGTATAAACAGTAATTATGATATATTTAATACAGATGATAATGGCAATAGCCCCGTGCGCGATTCACTGAACTCTAACCTGTATGATTATACTCAGAACGTTTACGCCGGTTACGCTGTATTAACCTTTACATTACCTAAAAGCTACTCTATACTTGCAGGAAGCCGTGTGGAAAACACCCGTATAACAGGCGATCCGCAGAACCCATTCCAGGATGCCAACAGCGACCTGTTTCAGAATTTACAACCGTTTACCTCCAACTATACTACGTTTATACCCAGCTTAACTATCCAAAAGCAAATGGGTAACCAAACTGTTAAGTTATCATACAGTAAACGTATACAAAGGCCAAGCCTGCAGTTCCTGAATCCGTTCATTAACCGTAGCAATATCCAAAACCAGAGTGTAGGTAACCCTAACCTGGCTCCCGAAGTTTCGCAAACTATTGAGTTAGGTTATAACACCTTTATCAAATCGTCGGTATTAAACTTTTCAGTTTATTACAAACGCACCAATAACTTGATAGAGGGGATTGCCGAGAACCTTCCTGCTACTGAGATCATAGCCGGCGATACCGTAAACGGTACCCGTACCACTTACCGCAACGTAGGGCGTAATAATTCATTTGGGGCCAGCTTCTTTGGGTCTATTAGCCCGGTGAAGGCGTTAACTATAAGGGCGAGTATCAATGGCTTTACTTATAGCCCAACTATTTTTGATCAGTTTTCAAGCCTTTCATCAAAAACAGGTACTTATTTTCAGTATTCCGCATTCGGAAGCGCCTCATACCAGTTTAAAGGAAACTTCCTGATGGAGTTATTTGGATTTACCAATTCATCGCGCCGTACCATTCAGGGTACCAATCCTGCTTTTGGTATTTATGCCTTTGGTTTGAAGAAACAGTTCATGGATAAAAAGCTGGCTATCGGTTTCAACACCGTACAGCCATTTGCCCGCGATAAACACTTTGACCAGAGCATCAGCAGTCCGTCATTCACACAAACCAGTTCTACCGCGTTTCCGTTCCGTTCATTTGGCTTAACCTTTAGCTACAGCTTCGGTAAAACTACTTTCAGTAATCCAAACCAGAAGAAAAAAGGTGTTGACAATGATGATCAGAAACAAGGCGACCAGGGCGGGCAAGGTGCCCCAACCGGTGGCGGCCGATAATATATTTCAAGCCTATGAAAAACAGCAAAGCCCGGGAATTTTCCGGGCTTTGCTGTTTTATAATGTATATTATTTTATCACATCTTTTATGAACGATTGTCATTTCGATGAGCAGCGCAGCAATAGGCCCCCCTCTAAATCTCCCCCCAAAGGGGAGACTTTAATGTATTTTTTAAAGCCCTCTCCTTTGGAGAGTAATAGCCCACAAAAAGGCAGTTGCATTATCGACTCACCCCGACATCGCTACGCTTGTCGACCCTCTCTACGGCTTCGCCGCAAAGAAGGTTGGGAAATTTTCTTTTACCCTTTATCCATTTTGCCATTCCCTCTTTCCGCCGCAGGCGAAGAGGGTCGACAAGCGTAGCGTAGACCGGGTGAGTCGTTTATATGCCATGCAATTCTGACACTTAGTGGGCTATTACCCTTTGGAGAGGGTTGGGTGAGGCTTTTGCTTCGTCGTTCCTTACAGCAATGACAAAAAAAATCAAATTGTCATCGATAAAGCATAGTGGGAATGGGGGAGCGCGAAGAGAAATCTTGTACAAGCGGCATTTGGATGATGCATAAGATTTCTCCTCGTACCTCGTTCGAAATGACAGAGATGGACTATTTATTCCGCCTCTACATTAATACCGATCTGTTTCAGTAATAGGGAGGCATTGAACGTTTTGCATTCGCCATGCTTAATTTTATAGTCAAACAGCATTTCGCCGCCTTTAACCTGAATATCGAAATAAAAATTACGAACGTAATCAGGGTACTTGGTTTCCAGCTGGGCAATTTGCAGATCGTGGGTGGCAACCATGCCCACCGCCTTTTTGCTGATCAGCTGTTCTATCACTGCTTTTGAACCCAGGTATTTATCAACCGAATTGGTGCCGCGAAGCATTTCATCTATCAGGAAAAATATCTTCGGTTCGTTCTCTACAGCGGCAAGCAGCATTTGCAGTCGGTCGAGTTCGGCCTTAAAGGTAGATGTGCTTTCGTTAAGCGAATCTTTAATACGCATATAGCTGATAATGGTAATTACCGATACCTGCATAGCTTTAGCGCACACAGGCGCTCCGCAAAGTGCCAGTACGGTATTGATACCTATGGTGCGTAGAAAAGTGCTCTTACCGGCCATGTTCGATCCGGTAATAATGTCTATGTTGAAGGCGTTATTCAGTTCGTAATTATTTTCGATACGTTTGTTAGCATCTATAAGCGGGTGTGCCAGGCCGGTAGCTAAAAGCGTATAGCCGGGCCTGTCGTCAATTTCAGGGAAAGTCCATTCCGGGTAATTGACAGCAAGGCCCGACAGGCTGATCAGGGATTCAAATTCGGCAATAACATCAAAGGCGGCTTCCAGGTTATCGTTGTTCTGGCGTTTCCAGTTCTCAATAGCTATTACCATCCGTATATCCCACAAAAAAAGCAGGTTCAATATACCGCCTACAAACAGGTTTAAATGATAATTGAGTTTATTGATTAGTTCGGCAAGCTCTTTTATTTTGTTGGATGTTTGCTTGCCTTTTAGCTGTTGAGCAAGGTTGTTGTTATGGGGGGATTGCCATTGTTCATCTTCTATGCCTTTAAAAACAGTGGCGTAATTAGCCAGGGTATCACCTATTTTTCCGGCTATAATATCAGCCTTTTTAATGTACAGCCCTTTTGAGGTTACCAGGCCCATGTTTATAATAAATACACCAACAGCGTAAATCCTTGTCATCGGGAAAAACCAGCACAAAGCCAGCAATATCCCGGATAAGTATGGTGCAATTTTGGTGTAAACGCTGAGCCATTTTTCGCCCGGCATATTTACAGGCATGTGCAGGTATCTGAAAAGGTTTTGCAGTTGGTTGGCATCCTGTTTCAGGGCAAAAACAAGTTTGGTTTGTACATCCAGCTTCCAATCATTTTTGTTGGCAATTTCCTTAACCGCATCCTGCCGGGCGAGGATGATTTCACGATTGGCAGGCTTATCAAACCACTGGGCCAGCTTATTATTACCGGTAGAGGTGGCCGTGCGATTTACTAACTGATAAAGCGAAGCGTTGCCAAAAATATCCAGATCAGAAGTGTAATAGTGTTTATCGTTACCAAAGCGTGCGCCATCGGCATAAATGTTGGCATGGCTTTGTATACTGGCTATCTCATTGTTATTGACCCTTTCCAGGTCGTCAAAATATTGTTTTTGGCGCTCATATCTGCTTTGGCGCGATACCAGCCAGGCAAAAGCGAAAACAAGTATAATAAATGCTATTGCCACAATGCTGAAGTTATCCTGCTTTGCTGCAAAATATATAGCCAGGATGATTAAAGCAAAAATGCTCAGGCGCAGCAGCGAATAGGTGTTGGCCAGTTTTTTGAACTTAGCGGCTTCCTGAGCGGCCAATATAGCGCGTTGTTTATAATTGTTGATGATATCCTGTTCCATTATGCCGATAAAAAATTGCAGCTAAATAAACACATATATTTCAAATAAACGTTTATTTGTTTATTATATGAAGATCACTTTTTTAACCGTTGGCAAAACAGAAGATGCTTATCTGAAAGAAGGCATTGATAAATATGTGAAGCGATTAAAGCATTATACCAAGCTGGAACTGGTTGAACTTAACGAGCTAAAAAATACCAAAGCCCTTAGTCCCGAGCAGCAAAAAACCAAAGAGGCAGAAATGATTCTTAAAAAAATTACCCCGCTTGATCATGTAGTACTGATGGATGAAAAAGGGACGGAGCTTTCGTCTACTCAGTTTGCGGCCTATATTAACAAAAGGGAGATCAGCTCATCGGCCAATCTTATTTTTATAATCGGCGGGCCTTATGGCTTTGATTCATCGGTATATCAAAGGGCCAATGATAAAATATCCCTTTCGCGGATGACGTTTTCGCACCAGATGGTACGCTTGTTTTTTGTAGAACAGCTATACCGTGCCTATACCATTATCAAGGGCGAGCCATATCACCATGAGTAGATGTGGACTAATGTGCGGATATGTAAATGTGCGGATGTACAGATGAATTTTTGACGGATTAACAAATGTTTGTTTTTTAATAATGAACTTCTGATTAAGACAATCATCTGCATATCTGAAATCTACACATCCACACATCAAAAACCTTATCTTTGTTGTATGTCAGGTCACGATCATTTACACGCACACGGTCACCATCACCATGATCACGCTCCCAAGCTCGATCATTTGAACACAGCCTTTATTGTAGGTATCATTTTAAATTCGGTATTTGTTATAGTGGAGGCCGTGGCCGGATTCATAACCCACTCACTGTCATTGTTAACAGATGCCGGGCATAACCTGAGTGATGTTGCGTCGTTGGCATTAGCGCTATTGGCTTTTAAACTGAGCAAGGTAAGCGCCAACAGGCAGTATACTTATGGCTATAAACGGTCGACCATCATTGTATCCTTTTTTAACGCTATTATTTTGTTTGTTGCCGTTGGTTTTATTGTATATGAAGCCATAGTGCGGTTCATGAACCCCGAAGTTATATCAGGTGGTACCATGGCCTGGGTTGCCTTTATAGGCATTGGTATAAACGCGTTCACGGCCTGGCTTTTTGTAAAGGACAAAGACACCGACCTGAATGTTAAAGGTGCCTACCTGCACATGGCTGTTGATGCCATTGTATCATTTGGCGTGGTAGTATCGGGCATTATTATATATTTTACCAAAATATACTGGATAGATAGTGTAGTGAGCCTTATTATAGGCGTGGTGATACTTAGAGGCACCTGGAGTCTGTTGAAAGACAGCCTGCGCCTTGAAATGGATGGTGTACCTGCCGAACTGAACCTGGAAAAGATCAAGACGGAACTCATGAAATGCAAGGGCGTTGTTGATGTACACCACATGCACGTGTGGGCGCTAAGCACCACAGAAAATGCTCTGACCGCCCACCTGGTGATTAAACCTGAAGCGATGGCTGAATTTGATAATATTAAACACGATCTGCGCCATCGTCTTGAGCATCTTGATATAAGCCACAGCACCTTTGAACCCGAATTTGCTGATGAAAAATGCCAGCAACCGGAGTGTTTGTAAGGTTGACGATATTCATGCATCTGAAAACTTACGAAGTTTTTAAAACTTCGTAAGTTTAGAACTTTACAGCCTGAAAAAGCATAGTTAGCGATTGCTTCGTCGTTCCTCCTCGCAAAGACAGCTAATACTGTTTTTTAAATAATTCTTATTAATTTAAGGCATTATTTAACCTTCCAATGAAATCAAGCAGACGTAAATTTATAACCACTACAGCTACTATGGCAGCAAGTACAATAGCCGCATCGGCAATGCCGTTAAACGTTCAGGAAAAAGAAGAATGGCCAGTAATTCACCACGTGTTTTTCTGGCTTAAAAATCCAGGTTCAACTGAGGATAGGGACAAATTGGTTGCGGGTGTTAAAACCTTGGCCAAGATTGAAACCGTAAAAAAACTGCGTGTTGGCGTTGTGGCCAGTACCGAAAAGCGTGATGTAGTTGATAATAGCTGGGCGGTATCTGAGCTGATGTTCTTTAGCGACCTTGCAGGGCAGGCCACTTACCAAACACATCCTATACACCTGGAATTTATTAAAAACTGCAGCCACCTTTGGGAAAAGGTTATAGTGTATGATGCTGTAGATGCAAAGTAAATAATTCTTATTAAGATGTCATGGTGAGCTCCGTCGAACCATGGTGAGTAAGCCTCCGCACGTGAGTCTTCGACAAGCTCAGACTGACAAGCCCTTTTTAGTCAGAGGGGACATTCTGTTAAGGAGATTACCATTAAAACCAAAAAAGCCGAATTATTCGGCTTTTTTGGTGGCTTTTTTAGCCTTTGGTTTTGGTGCCGCGGCAGGTGCTTCGGCAATTTCTTCAGCTGCAACAGCTGTTTCGGCAACAGGTGCTGCCTCGGCTGGTGCAGGTGCAACAGTTGGATCAGGCTCATTAAAAAGCGGCAGATCTTTTAATAACTGGAACCATAATATTACTTTTTTCATGTCAGAGGCGTATACTTTTTCCTCGTCATGATCAGGAGCTACTTCAAAAAAGAAAGCTCTTAATTTTTTACCGTCAGCCTTAGCATCAGGGATGTTCGACGCAGTTTTCATACGTTCAAAAACATCAGTAAGCTTGATATCGTCATCAACACCAAAAATGGTGATTTCGCTCAGGGCAGCCAATTTAGCAGTTGACAGGTTGGCTATCAGTTTGGTTTTTTGAGCATCAAGACTCTCCAGCACATAACCTGTTTTGTTTTGAGCCAAAGCTTTCCACAAACCTGGTTTGCCCGATACTGCTACAATTCCTTGTAAATTCATTCTTTATGAGTTATTAGTTTTGAGTTGTAAGTTTTGAGTAATGTATTTATTAACAGGTAATGCTGTTTTAAATTCATCACCCAAAACTCAAAACTCATTACTAAATTTAGTCTTCTATTACTTCGATGGTTAAAATTTTATCGCCCTGGCGTATAGCGTCAACCACGTCAACATTTTCAACTACTTTACCAAAAACGGTATGGTTGCGGTCTAAATGTGCGGTGTTATCGCGGCTATGGCAAATGAAAAACTGCGATCCGCCGGTGTTGCGGCCAGCATGAGCCATTGAAAGCACACCACGGTCATGATATTGGTTGTCGCCGGTTAATTCACAATCAATTTTGTAACCTGGGCCACCAGCACCGGTACCGGTTGGGTCGCCACCCTGAATCACAAAATTTGGGATAACACGGTGAAAAATCACGTTATCATAAAAATTTGATTTAGCCAACTTCTTGAAGTTAGCAACAGTATTTGGCGCATCTTTGTCGAAAAATTCAACAGTCATATCGCCCTTTTCGGTTTTAATAATTGCTTTGCTCATTTTATTGTTTTTTTGAAAACAGACGGCAAAGGTAATAAAAAAGCATAAAGCCAAAAGCATAAGGCTTAAAGCTTTTTTGGGTAATAGCTATATAAGCAACCACAAAGTGTATACCTTTAACGGTAATACATTACCTGTTTATTCGTTACATTTGGTAAATCAGCGTAGAAAGAAATATGCCAATGGTAGCCGGAATAATAAACATACAATCTCTTTTATCCCGCATTTTTATTCCGTTTAAGTTTATGAAGCTTTTAGCTTTTTGCCTTTTGCTTTTAGCTCCTGTTTTATCCCGGGCCGCTTCTATATTGATCCCTATGGATGATGAGCAAAAAGACCACCTGAAATCATACGGAATAGCTTTCTGGACACTCAAAAACGGCGAAGAAGTTGATTGGTTGCTCAACTATCGGGGCGGCAGCTTCATGATGAAGTACAATCCTAAAATTGAGGAAGAATGTAAAGTGCGTGGTGTAAGCTACCAGGTACTGGCCGATGCTAAAGTGAACGAGATATTGAACGAGGTGAGCGATCCATCTGTAAATATGGATGTTGTGAAGCTGGAGAAAGCACCAAAGATGGCCGTTTATTCGCCTAAGAACAAACTGCCCTGGGATGATGCTGTAACGCTGGTGCTGAAATATGCCGAGATACCTTACGATGTAGTATATGATGAAGAAGTGATTAAAGGCGATCTGCCCAAATATGACTGGCTGCACCTGCACCATGAAGATTTTACAGGTCAATACAGTAAGTTTTACGGTGCTTTCCGTTTTGCACAGTGGTATAATGATGATGTGAAAGGGCAGGAGGAGATGGCCCGCAAGCTTGGCTTTAAAAAGGTATCGCAAATGAAACTGGCCGTGGCCCGTAACATCCGCGATTTTTGCGCCGGTGGCGGTTTCCTGTTTGCTATGTGCTCCGGTACCGATACTTTTGATATTGCCCTGGCGGCAGCCAATACTGATATTTGTGAGCGTATGTTTGACGGCGATGCTGCCGATCCGGAAGCGCAATCTAAACTTGATTTCACCCAAACCTTCGCCTTTCAGAATTTCACGCTGGATATGAACCCGGTATCGCACCAGTTCAGCAATATTGATGTTACTGGCACAAGGCAAATTGACCGCACCCGTGATTTTTTTACCCTGTTTGATTTTTCGGCCAAGTGGGATGTTGTGCCCAGTATGCTCACACAGGATCATGATAAAGTGATCAAAGGCTTTATGGGGCTCACTACCGCCTTCAACAAAAGTATGCTGAAGCCCGGTGTTACCATTATGGGCGAAATGAAGACAGCCAACGAGGCCCGCTATATTCATGGCGAATTTGGCAAAGGTCAGTGGACCTTTTATGGCGGCCATGATCCGGAAGATTATCAACATGCCGTAGGCGACCCGCCAACTGATCTGAAATTACATCCTAACTCTCCGGGCTACCGCCTCATATTGAATAATGTATTATTCCCGGCAGCTAAAAAGAAAAAGCAAAAAACCTGATCGGTTTTCCATATTAGTAAACTTGCGCTCGTTACCACTTGCGCTCGTCTATGACGAGTGCTTAATATGGCTAAGCGTTTATAACGCGAATGCTAATTTATTGAATAGGTTTTTTAGCGATGCAATCGCTATACCACATTAAGCACTCGTCATAGACGAGCGCAAGTTGTAGAGCATAAAAAAGCCTTTCATTTTAAATGAAAGGCTTTTTTATTATGATTTGATTCGTTACGACATCAGTTTGATGAAATCATCAAACAGGTATCTTGAATCGTGCGGGCCTGGAGATGATTCCGGGTGGTATTGTACCGAGAATGCTTTTTTGCCTTTTACACGGATACCTTCAATTGATTGGTCATTCAGGTTTA
Source organism: Mucilaginibacter aquaedulcis (assembly GCF_030409325.1). GTDB lineage: Bacteria > Bacteroidota > Bacteroidia > Sphingobacteriales > Sphingobacteriaceae > Mucilaginibacter > Mucilaginibacter aquaedulcis. The sequence goes on along the minus strand of NZ_JAUFPR010000003.1, from coordinate 379,602 downwards.
CGTGAGTAATCTCTACCTTGTCAGATGCGCGCACAGCTTCAGGCACTACACCAAAACCGTGGTTTTGTGAAGTAACCTCGCAGTGGTTAATGATAATATTTTTAACCGGGTGATTTAAGCCACGGTGACCGTTAAACATTTTTTGAGTTGGGATATCATTAGCCAAAGCCAGCAATTGGTGGCCTAAGCAAATACCAAACATCGGTTTTTCAGAAGCCAGGATAGCTTTAACCGTTTCAATGGCATAAGGCATGGCAGCCGGATCGCCGGGGCCGTTTGATACGAAATAGCCTGTTGGTGCAAAATCCTTTTCCATTTCTTCAAAGGTTGTTTTTGCCGGGAAAACCTTAGCATAAACATCACGATCGTCAAAATTGCGCAGGATGTTTTTCTTAACTCCAAGGTCAAGTACAGCTACACGGTAAGAAGCGTTCTCATCGCCAAAAGTATAAGTTTCGGTAGTAGATACTTTTGATGATAGTTCCAGCCCGTCCATTGATGGTACTTCGGCCAGTTTAGCTTTCAATACGTCAATATCCAATATCTCTGATGAGATGATGGCATTCATCGCACCCTTGTCGCGAATGTGGCGAACAAGCTCACGCGTATCAACATCAGATATACCTACCAGGTTTTGCTGCTGAAAATAATCCTGTATCGACTCATCAGCCTGTTTACGGCTATAAGCTATGTTGTAATTTTTACAAACCAACCCTGCAATCTGGATATTGTTAGATTCAACCTCTTCGTTGGCAATGCCATAATTACCTATATGGGCATTAGTGGCAACCATGATCTGGCCAAAGTATGAAGGGTCTGTAAAAACTTCCTGATAACCGGTCATTCCGGTGTTAAAGCATATCTCGCCTGTAGTTGTACCTATTTTTCCTGCCGCTTTACCGTGAAAAACGGTTCCATCGTCAAGTAGCAGCACAGCCGGTAATTTGGTGAAGTACGTCATTTATTAAAAAAATTTAATGGATTATTAAATCGGATCGCCTGGTTCAAAGCCCCGTGAAATTTGATAGAAATATCGAAGTAAGGAACTTCCTGATTCACGGCGCAAAAGTACAGTTTTATTTCGGAATTTGGAACCGCGATTTCGGATTTATTTTAATTTTAGGTGTTTGGTGTATGTAATAAGTATAAGATGGCTTTGTGTATTCAAAAATTCCCAAATCGAACATCCGAAATCCGGAATTTTTTGCCCTACCTTTGCAAAGCCAATGCTAAGGGCTTAAATATTTATCGATGTCTGTAAATAAAGAAGTTAAAAGGATCACTACACATACTGTGCAGGAAATGAAGAACCGTGGCGAAAAGATAGCCATGCTTACCGCCTACGATTATTCAATGGCAACCATTGTTGATGATGCCGGGATGGATATTATACTGGTAGGCGATTCTGCTTCAAACGTAATGGCCGGTCATGAAACAACGCTGCCTATAACGCTTGATCAGATGATATATCACGCCTCATCGGTAGTACGTGCTGCTAAGCGTGCGCTGGTGATAGTTGATCTTCCTTTCGGATCATACCAGGGTAATTCTAAAGAGGCCCTGAACTCGGCTATCCGCATCATGAAGGAATCAGGCGCGCATGGCGTTAAGATGGAAGGCGGTGTTGAAATTGCCGAATCGGTAAGTCGCATACTTACCGCGGGTATTCCGGTTATGGGCCATTTGGGCCTAACGCCGCAGTCTATTTATAAATTTGGTACCTATACCGTACGTGCCAAGCAAGAGGCCGAAGCTCAAAAACTACGTGAGGATACCCTTGCCTTGCAGGAACTGGGATGCTTTGCCATTGTGGTTGAAAAGATACCGGCCATGCTGGCGAAAGAGGTTACCGAAAGCGTGCAGATACCTATTATAGGTATAGGTGCCGGCCGCCACTGTGATGGCCAGGTTTTGGTGATACATGATATGCTGGGCATTAACAAAGGATTTAAACCCCGTTTTTTACGCCAATATGCCAATTTGTACGACCAGATGAACGGTGCGATCAAAAATTATATTGGCGATATCAAATCAAAAGATTTTCCGAACGAACAGGAACAGTATTAAAGGTATTTCGGATTTCGGATGTGGGATTTTGAATTTAGATTTTGAAATTCTAAATTTTTGCATTCCCAATTACACAAATCCGAAATCGAAATTCCCAAATCCGAAATAAAAAAATGCGTCCCGAATTTAATTATACCAGTCAAGACGTTACCGATAAAGATATTCTGTATGAAGATAATCACCTTATTGCGGTAAATAAACGTGCCGGCGACATTGTACAGGTAGACGATACCGGCGATGAATCGCTTGACGAAAAGGTAAAAAAATACATTGCCAAAAAGTATGATAAACCCAATGGCGCTTTCCTTGGTGTAGTTCACCGGTTAGACAGGCCTGTAAGCGGTGTTATCCTGTTTGCCAAAACCAGTAAGGCTTTGGATAGGATCAACAAGATGTTCAAGAACCGCGATATGCATAAAACCTATTACGCGGTGGTACGCAAACGCCCATATCCTGAAGCCGGTACGCTGGTTCATTGGCTGGTTAAAAATCCGCAAAAGAATGTAACCAAAGCACATGATAAGGAAGTGCAAGGGAGCTTACGATCTGAATTAAGCTACAAACTGGTTGGGGAACTCGATGGCTATTACTTAATAGAGGTTGACCCGATAACAGGTCGCCCGCACCAGATCAGGGTGCAGTTATCAACCCTGGGCACACCTATTGTTGGCGATAATAAATATGGCTACCCGCGCGGCAGCCTGCGTAAAAGTATCTGTTTGCATGCCCGTAAACTAACCTTTGTTCACCCGGTAAAAAACGAACCGATAGAAATCATAGCCCCCGTACCACGCGATGGTTTCTGGGAAAAGTTTGAAGGGATGATGATTGGGTAAATGCACGAGGATCATCTATTGAAAAATATAAATTTGTTACTCTCTTTAGATTATAATCATCGTTACCTTTATTCAATTATTTACCTAAAACGTTTTTTATGAGCATTATATTAGAGCAAGCCGAAAAACTTTCTGAGGCTGCGAAATCAAAAGCCAAACAAATTGGCGTACCCATGAACATTGCTGTTGTGGATGAAGGCGCTAACCTCGTTTCATTTCACCGGATGGATAATGCCTGGCTGGGTTCTGTTGACATCGCTATCAAAAAGGCAAAAACCGCGCGCTTTTTTGATATGAATTCCGGCGAAATAGGCAAACTATCCCAGCCCGGCGGGCCACTGTATAACATTGAACATTCAAATGGCGGCTTAATATCATTTCCAGGCGGTGTATTGTTAAAAGACAGCAGCGGAAAAATCGTTGGGGCAATTGGCGTATCAGGCGGTTCAGTAGAGCAAGACCATGAAGTTGCTTCAGCCGGCGCGGCAGCCTTATAATTTCATTGCCTTAATTTTTCAATCTTAATCAGATTATCATAAACGAGGGTTGCTGTAAGGCGACCCTTGTTTATAATCCTAATACGGTATTCCAAATTTTTTCATCAACCGGGATATCTTCTTTCAGATTGCGCTCCCTCGTTAGTAAAGTGTTTTCTCCTGGATAAGTAATTGCTCCGCCTTCGTGCTCCGGGGTACTGGTTTTAGTGTAAGCTATGATCTCCTCAATTAAGGCCGAGGTATGTTCATCACTTTGCGGCTTTATACAGATGAATACCTGCGATATACCTGCCTCTTTACCAGTAGCCGTAATTTTGGCTGTGGAATTACCCCCGCTTAAAACAGTGGCCAGCAGGTCAAGCACTAATGAAAGTCCGGACCCTTTCCAGAACCCAACAGGCAGTAATCGTTGCGACTGTAGTATGGCCGTAGCATCCGTACTTAAATTTCCTTCGCTATCATAACCGCCGGGGAGCGGTAAAGCTTCATTTTTTGACTGGTATTGGTGTAGCTTGCCTACCGCGTATTGTGATATAGCCATGTCCAAAACCACATGCCCGTTTTTTCGCGGCACGGCTATCACCAGCGGGTTGTTCCCCAATCGCGGATCGAGACCGCCCCATGGGGGTAAATTGGCTATGGTGTTTGTAAAGCATATGCCTATATATCCGGCTTCTGCAGCCTGCCAGCCATAGGTGCCGCCGCGCATCCAGTGGTTGGTGTTTTTGATGGCCATACAACCAATACCATTATTCTTTGCCAATTGAATGGCCTGCGCCATGCAAACGGTGGCATTAAGCATTCCGGGGCCATAGTTACCGTTCCATTGTTCAATTGCGCCCATATCGGCTTCGCGGGTAGGTTCGGCATCTGGTTTAACCAGACCATCTTTTACATGCTGCACAAAAACCGGGAAACGGTTAAGACCATGTGTATATACGCCATCAAGACTGTTGCTTGCAAAAATGGAGGCGCATTTTTCGGCCTTATCGGTGCCGAAATTTAAACCGGTTAATATCCGTTTAAATTCGGCCTGCAATTGATCATAGGGTATACGCATGGTAGTTTGAAGTTAAAGTCAAATGTAAAAAATTATATAGCCTGATTTTAAATTTCCGCCATTGAAGAAATAGGGCTCTCCTCGACGCTAAAATATTTTTACCTTAAAACAGTTATTATTACATCCCGGTTGTCTGCTAATAGGCGCCAAATCTTTACTTTTGCCACAGTGATTTACATGAAAAATAAAATCCCGTTAGTCCTTGTCCTGGGCTTAGTTATCATCAACCTGTTAAGCAACTCATGCAAAAAGGCCGATAACAGCAATATTCCCCACTTATTAGTTAGCGGTACATGGCAACTGGCAACCCTGCAGGTAACCAACTATATTGGCGATTCGCAGATATCTATTGATACTTTGAATGATAGCTGCCTGTTAACGCAGGTTTTTACTTTTAAGGATAATAATACCTGTACCTATACCAACTACGCCTGCCAGGGTCAAACCACAACCGGCACCTGGACACTTACACCCAACAAGCTGTTTTTTGCATCAGATATGGTTTGTAAGGATACCGTTCCTGGAGGCAAAGGTGCCTTGCAGGATATAAAGCCTTTTACCAACACGCAGATATATAACCTGGGCACATACTCTATGGTGCTGCAAACCGGCGATGTGGAACCTAACTATTCATCAACCAAGCGGCGCAGGATCATGAGGTACGGATTTATCAGGCAAAAGGTAGTAACAACGCAATAGGTAAAAGTTTTATATTTGGATATTATGAAAATGGTTTGTTATAATAAATACCACGGGCATACATCAAACCAATATTAAAAATGCCCATGGTAACATCATCACCTTTGAAAAGCAACTAATTTTAATGAAAAAAAGAATTGCCATTTTTGCTTCAGGTTCGGGGTCAAACGCCCAAAAGTTAATGGAGCATTTTAAACGCAATGCCGATGCCGAGATAGTGCTGATACTCACTAACAACCCACAGGCCTATGTTTTACAACGGGCCGATAACTTTGAGGTTCCATCGCACATATTTACCCGGCATGAATTTTTTGAAACCGACGATGTGATCAGATTATTAAAAAACCTTCAGGTTGACCTTATTGTGTTAGCCGGTTTTTTATGGCTGGTACCCGCCTCGCTTTTAAAAGCCTTCCCTAATAAGATCATCAACCTTCATCCTGCACTGCTACCCAAATACGGCGGTAAGGGCATGTATGGCGATCACGTGCACAAGGCCATCCTGGAAGCCGGTGAGGAAGAGAGCGGCATCACCATACACTTTGTGAACGAGCAGTTTGACGAAGGCGAGATCATTCACCAATCAAAATTTAAGATTGAACCGGGCGATAATCTGGAGATGGTGAAATTTAAGGGCCAGCAACTGGAGCATCATCATTTTCCAAAGGTTGTTGAGGCCTTGCTGAAAAAAATGAAGAGTTAATTATATTTTGCCGGGCCAGTTCCCGGCAAAACTTTTTAAAGCTGTTTTTTAACATAAAAAAGCTTTAAAATGGAAGCTTTTTGCTCAAAATTGATTGATATTTTAAAGAAATAATCAATTTAAACACTTTTTGATGCGTTTTTAATCGCGTTTGAAAAGTTTAAAAAGCTGATTTTCAGTGTGGTAAATCAAAAATAACGATTGTCGGGCTTCTGTTTGGTCCGATGGCAAAACAGCCCGGTCCTCTTTAAAAAGGAACCGGGCTGTTGTATATACAAATATACGCAAAGTATAGCGTACCCACTTTATCTCACTGTTATTCGTTTTTCATGTACTTATCAATTCCTTCGGCGGGTTTCCAGGTGCTTTGCGGTTCAAAATAGTGCCATAACAGTGCCGATACCTTTTTAATGAGCAGATAAGCTTCGGTTTCGGGTACCCAGCGCTGGTCGGTATTATGATTGGTGATGATGGAAAACACGTAATCGCCGTGAGGAGCATTCACCAGTACAGTTTCAGATCTCGACTCGTTAACCGCGCCCTGTTTGGAGATAGCCTGTACATAGGGAGGAATTTCTGACAGCGCCTTATCATCCCAGTAAATACGCACCATATTGCGGTACATGCGCTCGCTGGCGGCCTCACTCACGGTCTTACCCTGCCTGATCATAGTAAACAAGCGACACATTTCGTAAGGGGTGCTCACACCCCAGCCATAAATACTCCTGACACTTTCGCGGCCAGGCACGCGCGAGTTTACCCGCATTACTTTGAAGCCATTTTGCTGCAGCCAGTTGTTGATATATTCCCCACCCACCAGTTTTTGCAGCCAGGTGCTGGCGGTATTATCGCTCATGGTGATCATGAGCATGGCCACCTTGCTCAGTTGTATGGTGTCTTTATCCTTAAACGAACCCAGAATATCCTCACCGGGGTACAGTAACGAATCACGGTAACCCAGTTTTTGGTTGTACTGCATTTCGCCCTTTTCTATCTTATCCATTAAACCGCACTGAATGCTTACCTTGATCATGCTGGCCGTGGGGAACAGCGTGTCGGCATTAATGGCAGCAGTTTTACCGGTTTTAAGGTTTTTTACATACACGCCTGCCTGGCCATGAAAGCCATCGATAACACTTTGCAGTTGCCTGGTAAGTTTTTGATCGGTTTGCGCAAAGGATACTGAAGTAATGAAGGTAGAAAGGATAAGTAGTTTTAGTTTCATAGTGGGATAGATCGGTTTAAAGACTAAGTTATAAAAATGGGCTTTAAATATTGAATTTGTCTGAACCAGGATTAAACAGATTTATCGGATTAAAGGATTTTTCTTTACTGGCTAAAAATAGCGGTTCAAGCTAAACGTGTTGTGCGGATAAAGGCCTCGACAGAAAAGCGAGCCGGGTGTTTTGCCTGTGGGAAGAAGCTTTTTTCTGTCTTGATCTTTTGGTTACTTTTGTATCAAGACAAAAGTAACAGCCTTAGCGGCAATTGAGCGCTCTGCGATATGCATTGTTCGCCCTGCTATCGGCGATTGCTTCAATTCTCGCAATTACGCGCGTGAGATCAATTGTCTGATAAAAACTTATGAAATACCTGCGCTGGCTTTTATTCCCTTTTTCGTTATTATATGGCCTCGTGGTTGTGGTGCGTAACTGGTGCTATGATACCGGGATGTTTAAAAGCCGCGAATTTAATTTACCCGTAATAGCCGTCGGCAACCTTGATGTGGGCGGAGCAGGGAAAAGCCCTATGACCGAATACCTCATCCGCCTGTTTAAAACCAATTATAAGCTGGCCACTTTAAGCAGGGGATATGGTCGCAGTACCAAGGGATTTCTGTTAGGTAACTCCAATTCGACGGCAACAGAAATTGGCGACGAGCCCGCCCAGTTTAAAAGCAAATTTCCGAATGTTACCGTTGCTGTTTGCGAAAAACGGATGGATGGAATTGAGGCCCTGCAAGCCGGTCATAACCTCATCATTCTTGACGATGCCTACCAGCACCGGGCCGTTAAGCCGGGCTTCAACATTTTGTTAATAGATTACAACCGTATTTACGAACCCCGCTTAATGCTGCCTGCCGGTAGCCTGCGCGAGCCTTACAGCGGCCGTAAACGGGCGAATGTAATTGTGGTTAGTAAATGCCCGCCGGCGTTATCCTCGCCAGAGCAGTCGGTTATCAAAGAGCGCGTGAAGCCGTTGTCGCATCAAACTATATTCTTCACATCTATCAATTATTTGCCGCTTCAGGATATTTATGGCGGCGTGGTGAACGTAACAATTGATGCGAATACAACCATATTCCTGCTTACCGGTATTGCCAATGCAGGGCCATTGCTGGCGCATCTTCAAAAACAAACGCTGCACATCATCCATCATAAATATCCGGATCACCATCAGTTTAGCTTGAAAAATATCAGTAAACTTGCCGATGATTTTTTTGCCTGCACCTCACAAAAAAAGTTGATTATCACAACAGAAAAGGACGCGCAGCGTTTAGGGGAACAGGAACTGCAGCAGCTTGTTAAAAAACTCGGTATTTTGGTACTGCCAATTGGCATTGAGTTTTTAAACAACCAGCAATCACAATTTGATAAATTAGTATACGAATATGTTAGAAAGTATTGAAAGCACCGTACAATATATAAAAAACCGCATAGGCGATTTTGAACCCGAAATAGGCATCATTTTAGGTACTGGCCTTGGTGGCTTGGTAAAGGAAATTGAGGTTGAAAAGCAATTGCTGTATTCCAATATACCTGATTTTCCGATCTCAACGCTTGAGTTTCATTCCGGTAAACTCATTTTTGGTACGCTTGGCGGTGTAAAAGTTGTTGCCATGCAGGGCCGTTTGCACTATTACGAAGGCTACAGCATGCAGCAGATCACTTTTCCGGTGCGGGTATTAAAATATCTGGGTATTAAAACGCTTTACGTATCAAACGCCAGCGGTTCGCTTAACCCGGCCTTTAAAAAAGGCGACCTGATGGTTATTGCCGATCATATTAACCTGCAGCCACAAAACCCGCTGGTTGGCCGTAATAACAATGATTTAGGTCCGCGTTTTCCGGATATGAGCCAGCCTTACCAGCGCAGCCTTATTGATAAAGCATTAACAATAGCAAAGGCCAACAATATTACCTGCCATAAAGGAGTTTATGTAGCTGTTACCGGCCCAAACTTGGAAACCAAGGCAGAGTATAACTATTTAAGAATTATTGGCGGCGACGCTGTTGGCATGAGCACTGTACCTGAAGTTATTGTTGCAAACCACATGAGCCTACCTGTATTTGCCATATCGGTATTAACAGACGAGGGCTTTACAGAAGAGTTGCAGCCGGTATCACTTGAAGAAATTATACGGGTAGCCGAAGAGGCCGAACCTAAATTAACATTGATACTTAAAGAACTGATAGCCGGTAATTAATGCGCAAAAAGCTAAAATATTTTTTATTGTTGCTGGTGTGCATGTCTGTACATTCGGCATTTGCGCAATATAATCAAACCAGGAGGCAAAAGCCCCTCTCAACCCGCGATACCGTAGCGCCTACCAGGGTGCTTAGTGATGATGAGATGCTGGATAGCCTGCGCAAAAAGGAAGACAATAAAAAGGACTCCATAATTTTCAATTCAAAATTTGTAAGGATAACTAACGAGCTGCTGCTTAACGATAGTACGCAGACCTTTGCACTTGATACCGGCATAACCAATTTTGAAAATTATAACCCGCTTACCAGGCCCCGAAGTCCGCGTATACACTTGGGTAACATTGGTGTTTCACAAAGACCCTTGCTGTTTGAGCCCAGCAAAACCATAGGCTTTGATGTGGGCCTGCACGCGCTTGATGTGTATATGTTAAATCCTGAGGATATTAATTACTATAATACACGGGTTCCCTATACCCAGCTTACACTTTTTAATGGCTTCGGTAGTTCGGCCGAGCAGCTTTTTAAGGTTATCCACACTCAAAATGTTAAGGAAAACTGGAATGTTGGCTTCAACCTGAATTTTAACGGATCAAAAGGATTTTACAGCACCAGCAGTGTGCTTGGGCAAAACGTGAGCGGCCTTGATGCGGCCATTTTTACCTGGTACGAGTCGAAAAGTAAGCGGTACAATCTTTTGGCCAACGCTACATTTAATAATCTGAAAGCTCCGGAAACAGGTTCTATTTTAAATGATTCTGTGTACACCAGCGCCCCGGGTACGGTATTCTTTGCCAATTCAGCACAGGTCCGCTTACCCAACAGCTATACCAACTGGAACAATAAAAGCCTTTATCTTAAACAGTTTTATTACCTGGGCCGTATAGATAGCCTTAACAAAGGGAAGGATAATTCAAAGGTTTTACCAACGCAGCGTGTAGCACATACCTTTCACGTAACCGGCGGCAGGTACAACTATATCCAGAGTGATCCGGACACCTACAACGTGTTTCCCGATTATTATTACAGCGATAAACGATCACGCGATTCATTAACTTATACCCACATCCAAAACGAGTTTCTGTATAGTTTTTACCTCCGCAGCAAATCGGTAAAGTTTGTAAAAAACGAGTTGAAGCTTGACCTTGGCCTGGTGCATGATCTGTGGCACTATGCGCAGTACGTAAGCGATACCACCCTAAACCAGTACGGTGCCAAATACATTCATCAGGATAGGGTGCAGAACACCACCTTTCAGGATATTACATTAAAGGCTAAACTGGGTTACAGATTTAGCGACCGCATTGCGCTTGATGCCGATTTCAGACAGATAGCCCAGGGGCGTGATTTTGGTAACTACTTTTATGATGCCAAGCTTACCCTGGCCGGCGGTAAAAAGGCAGGTAAAATTATTTTAGAGGCCTACACACAAAACAGTTCGCCGCCATTGATCTATACCGACTGGATATCCAACCATTATATTTTTCATAATGATTTCAGCAATCAAAAAACTACCAGCTTATCATTCAACTATGTAAACAACCCGTTGCAGCTGGATATCAAGGCCGAGTATTTTTTAATATCCAATTACCTGTATTTTACTGCCGACCAGGGTGGTAACGACGCGCATCCAACCCAATTGGGCAACGATATTAACTTGCTGAAGATTAGCATAGGCAAAAATTTACGCTGGCGCAGTCTGCATTTCGATAACTTTATTGTTTATCAGAAAACAGATTACCAGTCAACCCTGCGTACTCCGGAGCTTTACACATACAGCAATTTATACATCAGTAAAACACTGTTCAATATACTGCAATCAAGCTTTGGTGTTGATGTGCGATACAATTCGCAATACGTAGCACCTTCATACGCGGTAGGTATAGGCCAGTTTTACAACGGACCCGATGTTACCTTTACCTCATACCCGTTAGCCAGGGTTTACTTTAAAGCCACCCTGCAGCGTACCAACCTGTTTGTGGCGTATGATTATGCCAATCAAAATCTATCAAGCAAAGGATACTATACAGTGAACCGCTATCCGCAGCAAAATGCCCTCCTCAAATTCGGCGTAAGCTGGACTTTTTATAATTAAGTACTTCAAAGAAATTATTACGCGCTGTCCGAAGTCGGAGACTTCGGACTTTTTTGTTTGTAGTCTTTTGACTACCGGTACTATAGTTGCAAACTACCAGCATATTTGTATGAAGTCGGAGACTTCGAACAAATATGTTTTTAAAGCCCTCTCCTTTGGAGAGGGTTGGGTGAGGTTTATTTCTTCGTTTCTCAATCTGTAAATTTATAATCCACTGTAAATAAGCTTTTTTTATTTTTATTTGGATTTATTCTAAATAAGGTATTACTTTGTTCCATACTATCATTAGTGATTTTAAAATTCAGGTGCTGGAAAAAACAGTTTAAAAAATATAAAAGCCCTGCCCCGGGTCAAATGCTGTATTGAGATAGCTTTGCGGTGGGCAGGCACAAATTTAAAACATCATTACCATGTGCGATTCAAAAATTATAAGTCAGGTTGGTTCATCGGTAATTAGCCGGTGCTCAGAGTGCCGATGCGTTTTTATCTGGAACAATAACCTGATCCTGAGCTTTTCGCCCGAGCAATTTTTACAGTTCCGTAATTTTACGGTGGAGCTTGATTTTGCCGAGCACATGCATTCCTTTCCGGATGGGCAGGATCGTCTCGTGATGCGAACACCCGTTAATGATGTTCAGCTAACCTTTACCACCGAACAATGGGAAGATTTTCATGCCGCCATGGACGAGGCCATTTATATGCAGGAAATTTACGCCATGATGGATAGCAACTAAGCGATCGGATGTATTAAAGAGATTTCATGGCTTCGAGGGCCGCTATTTGCCCCGATATAATAGCCGGAGGAACGCCGGGACCCGGTACCGTAAGCTGGCCTGTGTACAACATGTTTTTGATGTGCCTGGCCCGCATTGCCGGTTTAAAAAAGGCTGTCTGCGCCAGTGTATTGGCCAGGCCATAGGCATTACCTTTAAAAGAATGGTAATCGGCCTTAAAATCATTAAGGGCATAGCTGCGCTTTACCACAATGGTATCGCGGATATCCTGCCCGGTAATATGTTTGAATCTGTCAAGCATCAGGTTAAAATACTTTTCACGGATGCCTTCATTCTCTTTAAGCCCGGGTGCTATAGGCATCAGGAAAAAAAGGTTCTCGCCGCCCTCGGGGGCTACATTCATATCCGTTTTTGAGGTACATGAAACATAAAAAAGCGGGCTGGTAGGCCATTCGGGCGAGGTGTAGATCTCTTCGGCGTGAAGTTCAAAATCCTCGTCAAAAAATAAATTATGATGCTTTATACCCTCCACCTTCTTATTGGTGCCAATATAAAATAACAAACTTGATGGCGACATGGTGCGTTTATCCCAGTATTGCGGCGTATAGTTTTGATCGGGTTTAGCTAACAGGTGCTGGTCAACATGCTCATAATCGGCACCGGCTATTACAAAATCGGCGGTAAAAGTACCGTTGTTGGTAATGATGCTGCTTACCAGCTTATCCTTTACCTCAATTTTAGTTACCTCGGTATTCAGTTTAATATCAACACCTAATTCGCCTGCAAGGTTAACCATGGCTTTTACAATCTCGTTCATACCGCCCTTGGGGTACCAGGTGCCCAGGGCCAGGTCGGCATGGTTCATCATGCTATACATGGCCGGTGTATTTTGCGGTGTGGCCCCTAAAAACAACACCGGGAATTCCAGCAGCTTAATAAGCCTCGGATTTTTAAAATAGCTGCGCACGTGCTTGCTCATGCTGCTCAGCAGCTGCATACTGAAGCTTTTTTTGATCAGGTTAAAATCAATAAACTCGGTAATGGAATGCGAGGGGCGAAAGACGTATTCGCCCATGCCTACTTTGTATTTATAGGCAGCCTGCCTTAAAAAATCCTGCAGTTTGCGGCTGCTGCCGGGTTCGGTTTTTTCAAACAGAGCCTCGAGGGCTTGCATATCTGCCGGTACATCCATAGCATCATCAGGGCCGTAATAAATGCGGTAGCCGGGATCTAAACGTTCGAGCTGGTAATAGTCTGACGGCTTTTTGCCAAACAGGGCAAAAAAGTTCTCGAATACATCGGGCATCCAGTACCAGCTGGGCCCCATATCAAATCTGAAGCCATCTTTTTCCCAAACCCGGGCACGGCCGCCGGGCTGGTCATTTTTTTCCAGTATGGTTACCTTAAAGCCTTCTTTAGCTAATACACAAGCGGCAGATAAACCTGCAAAACCTGCCCCAATGATAATAATGTGCTTCATGTAGATATGTGAAGCCCAAGTTAAGCAAATTGTTTTGCCGCTTTAAAAAAACAATAACGTTTTGAATTTGTACTTTTGAACACAAGCCCGAGTGCAATGATGAACCTGTACGATGAAACCTGTTTTGAATGCAGTAAATTGATAACCAATAAGTATAGCACATCGTTCAGTTTAGGTATAAAGGCTTTTGATAAAAAGTTCCGTAATCCTATCTATGCCATTTATGGCTTTGTGCGCTATGCCGATGAAATTGTAGATACCTTTCATGGGCATGATAAATTGCAGCTGATAAGCGATTTCAGGCGCGATACTTTTAAGGCTATAGACGAACGCATCAGTTTAAACCCGGTTATACACGCCTTTCAGCAGGTGGTGCACAGGTATGGTATTGAGCCCCAACTGATAGATGCTTTTTTATGCTCTATGGAAATGGACCTTGATAAAAAAGCCTATGACGATGCCTGCTACAAAGCATACATATATGGCTCGGCAGAGGTTATTGGCTTGATGTGCCTGCGCGTTTTTCTGGATAATAATGATAAGCGGTACCGTGAGTTATTACCACAGGCACGCAGCCTGGGCGCGGCTTTTCAAAAAGTGAATTTTTTGCGCGATATAAAGGCCGACTTACAGGAGCGGGGGCGCACCTATTTTCCGGATGTTGATTTTAATAATTTTATCGAACAGGATAAACAGGCTATTGAGGCCGATATACAGCTTGACTTTAATAATGCCTTTGAAGGGATAAAAAGCTTGCCCAGCGGTACCCGCCTGGGTGTTTATATTGCCTATGTATACTATTTGCAGTTGTTTAAAAAAATAAACTATACGCCGGCAAATGTTATCCTGCAAAAAAGAATACGTATTTCAGATACCCGTAAAATGGGTTTGTACGTTAAAGCTGTTTTACAACAAAAACTGAATGTGATTTAATGAGAAGGAGTGTTTTTTTTATACTGAGTGTATTTTCGTTATTGCTTTTGATACAAAGCGCCAGGGCCGATGGTCCAGAGCCTAACCTGAAAGTGATACGCAAACAGTTACGGGTGGCTATCAACAGCAGCGAAACCACCGATTCGCTATATAAAAGTTTGAGCGCCATGAAAAGCCGTTCGGGTATTATTGATGGTTTTATAGCCGGTTTACAGGCATTAAAGGCCAAACATGCCTGGAACCCCTATTCAAAGGTAAAATACATCAAAAACTGCGAAAAAACTTTTGAAAAAGCCATAGCGGTTGATCCCGATAATATCGAGATCAGGTTTATGCGCTTTTCTGTTGAGGACAGCGTGCCCAAGTTTCTGGGTTATAATAAAAACCTAACTGCCGATAGCCAGGAGATCATCACCCAGCTGGATAAGAAAAATTATGGTACGGCCGATAGGGAGCTAACCATTGAGATCATTAAGTTCCTGGTGAACTCGCGTAGGTGTACTCCCACTCAAATTGCCGAGCTCAACAAACATTTAGTATCCCTCAAGTGAAATATACCTATTTACTCATCAACGTATTAACCGTGTTTTTCCCGGTTGTATTATCGTTTGATAAAAGGGTGCATTTTTACAAAAGCTGGAAGTTTATATGGCCGGGTATGGCCATAACCGGATTGTTCTTTTTGTTTTGGGATGTGCTGTTCACCATAAAAGGTGTATGGTCATTCAATCCGCATTACATTATCGGGTTAACGTTTTTCAGGTTGCCGCTGGAGGAAGTATTGTTTTTTTTAACGGTTCCGTTCGCGTGTATCTTTATACATGCCTGCCTGAGCTACTACATAAAATGGCAGGTAGATAACCGGCTTACCCGCATCATAAGCAACCTGATGATCATACTGAGTATACTGGTGCTTGTTTTTTACTACAACCATTTGTACACGGCCGTAACTTTTGGCGTACTGGTGGTTTTAACGGTGCTGCTGCAATATGTGTTTAACCCTGGCTGGCTTAATCGTTATTATATGACCTATATAGTGGCCCTCATTCCATTTTATATTGTGAATGGTATACTGACATCTGTACCCGTGGTGATGTACAACAACAGCCAGAATTTGGGCAGGAGGGTAGGAACCATACCCGTTGAAGATCATTTTTATCTGATGGCGCTATTGCTGATGAACATTGGTTTTTTTGAGTATTTTAAAAATAAACGTCGTGAGTCAGTTACCTGAATACACCAGATCGCAGCTGGCCCTGCGCAACGGGCAGGATAAACCACAGATATGGGTGGCCTACAAAGGCGTGATCTATAATGTTACCGAAAGCCGCCTATGGCGAAATGGCAAACACTACGAACACTGGGCCGGACAGGACCTGACCGACGAGCTGGCCGATGCCCCGCACACTGAGGTCGTATTTGAAAAGTTTGAAAAGGTAGGGGTGTTGAGTAGCTGATATAAATACAAACGATTGTCTGAACCAGGATTAAACAGATTTATCAGATTAAAAGGATTTTGCTTTTATTGTTTGGAAAAATCCTCGTAATCTCTTAATCCCCCAAATCGTGGTTCAGACATTTTCGCGATTGCCACGCTTGCGCTCTCAATGACAAAAAGGTTACACCCTCTCCTTCAGGAGAGGGGTGAGGCTCTTAGATCTCAAATTTGGCAAGGCCAACAAATTCCTGCACACGGGCCGTAATTTCTTCCTGCGACAGATTTCTGAGCTTCTCTGAACCAAATTTTTCAACGCAGAATGATGCCAGCGCCGAACCAAATATGATAGCGTTTTTCATATTCTCGAAGCTTGGTGTACCAACTTTGGCCAAATAGCCTATAAAGCCACCTGCAAAAGTATCACCGGCACCTGTTGGGTCAAATACCTCGGCCAGCGGAAGGGCAGGGGCGCTGAATATTTTATCTTCATGGAATAGCAACGCGCCATGCTCGCCTTTTTTAATGATCACATATTTAGGGCCCATGGTTAATATTTTACGGGCAGCCTTAACCAATGAAAACTCGCCCGACAGCTGGCGTGCCTCCGCATCATTAATGGTTAACACATCAACCAGTTTAATGGTCGCCAGCAGCTCCTCAAGGGCAATGTCCATCCAAAAGTTCATGGTGTCCATTACAATAAGCTTAGGGCGCTTGGTTAAGCGGCTGATAACGGTTTGTTGTACCTGCGGAGACAAATTACCCAGCATCAGGTATTCGCAGTCCTGGTACGAATCGGGGATGATAGGATCAAAGTTTGCCAGAACGTTAAGTTCGGTAACAAGGGTATCGCGGGTGTTCATATCGTTATGATATTTTCCGCTCCAGAAAAACGACTTTTCACCTTGCTTGATTTGCAGGCCTTCGGTATTCACATTATGTTTTTGAAGGTCCTCAATTTCGCTCTGAGGGAAGTCGTCGCCAACAACAGCAACAATTTTTATACGGTCAAAAAAGTAAGAAGCACCCAAACTTGCGAAGGTTGCGGACCCTCCAACGATTTTTTCTGTCTTTCCGAAGGGGGTTTCAATAGCGTCAAATGCCACAGTACCAATAACTAACAAACTCATGTAAAATATTTTTAAATTTTTTTCGCACAAATATTGTGAAATTACCGCAGAAATTATACTTTTGCACCACTCCAAACGGAAAATACTCCTGAGTAGCTCAGCCGGTTAGAGCATCTGACTGTTAATCAGAGGGTCGCTGGTTCGAGCCCAGCCTCAGGAGCAAAGCCCCGCACGTCCGCGGGGCTTTTTTTATGCCTAATAATTACTGTTATCAAGTATATATTACTAAAGAGTTCGTTTGTCTTGGCGGTTCGATGTTGTAGTTCTCCGAAAGTGAACTTTTCGGGGTACATCGAACCAATTATTGTTCGTTTATCGCAAGTATTTGATTTACAGTATATATTATCAATTCTCGTCAAGCGGTCGATTGCCGTTTTTGGAATAGGCTCGATATTGATGTGTTCCTTCTTTGTTAATAAGGCTCGCAGGAATATTCCTGGGATAATCCATAAAAAAACCAACAGTTTATATTTGGTAATGTCACTGTATGTTATGATTGCCCTTTTACCTAATCTTGTGTGCTTTACATATACATGAAATTATAAATTTCTATATCTTTATATACCGTTTCACTTATTATTCGTAATAGCTTCATTTTCATGACTTACAACTATGGACCTGATTCAGTATATCGAATCCAAAATAAAATTAAGCACAGAAGAATGCGAAGCAATCAACGCAGCATTCAAAAAAGAGGGTTATCCTAAGGGCACTAACCTTGTACAACCCGATAACCGATCGCACAAAATTTATTTTGTTGAAGAAGGGCTGATCAGGCTGTTTTACATCAACCAGGAGGGGAAGGATATTACACATTTCTTTTTTGGTGAAAACAATTTCACCATGTCTGTAGAAAACGTTTATTTTAATAATCCAGATCCCTATGGCCGGGAGGTTCTGGAAGATTCAACCCTGCGGATAATCCACTTCAGGGAGTTTACCGATTTGCTGGATAAGGTTTCGGCGTTTAAATCCTTCTCATTCCTGGTGGCTATTGATATGTTGAAACGGTTTTCTGACAGGCTTTTCTCACTGCAGTTTCAAACTGCGGAGCAGCGCTATAAAATTTTCATTGATAACTATCCCAATATTTTATTAAGGGCTCCGCTTGGGGATATTGCCTCCTATTTAGGAATTACCCAGCAAACGCTGAGCGTTATCAGAAGCAAAAAATAATTTGCAGCCAATTTCATTTTTTAAGATAGATTAAAAATACCCTCCTGTGCCTTCGCGTGCTTTGCATTATAAAATTACTATATCATGCAGGCATTTATTTCTATTCAGGATTTTGGTGTACACCGCGTGTTTTTTGCAGATGATTTAGGTATCGCCTCCATCTTCAACGATTTAAAAAACAGGCTCGCCGAGGTTAAATACCAGCACATTTCCCTTTTTTATTGCTCTATAAATAAACAGCATCTTTTTAAAAAAGAACTAAAAATACTGCAAAAGCATTTCCCTACCCAATTATTCATTAGCTATCATTCTAAAGAATCTGCAGGCCACTGCGGCATAAAACAGGAAGATATTGAAGCCATCCTGAATGCCAATACCATGCAGCACATGCAATTCACCATTTCGGGTAATGATGCTTTTGTAGAAAATATCAGGCTATCGCTTATTTTTCTGGGCATTGAAAAGGTACAGATACAAGAACAATTTTTTTCAGAATAATAAATCAATAAAAATGAAATCATCCTTATTTACCCCTGCACTTATTGTTGTGTTTCTTGCCTTCAGCTGTAAGAACCATACAATACCGGCATCCGGCAGTGTTCCTGCGGCTATTGCTATAAAAATAGAAGAAATTAAACCTGAAGCTATTAATACCGAAATAGCCATAAGTGGTAACATAGAAGGCAATACCACCGTGAATTTAGGTTTTATGGTGGCTGGTAAAATCAATCATGAATCAGTAACAGAGGGCGAAAGCATATCTAAAGGACAGTTGATAGCAAGCCTTGACCCCAGCAATTATGCCCTTGCCAAAGAACTGGCAGATGTGCAGCTTGGTTCCACTGCTGATGAGTTTAACCGCCTTAAAATACTACATATACGAAAAAGTCTGAGTGATGCCGATTTTTCAAAAGTAAGTTTCTCGCTTAGGCAAGCACAACTGCAGCAGCAACTCCAGCAAAAAAATCTGAACGATACCCACTTGTATTCTCCTATTGGCGGAGTATTGCTTAAAAAACGTGCCGAAGAAGGCGAGATAGTAAGTGTTGGTATGCCGCTTTTTGTGGTATCTGATATCAGGAAAGTAAAGGTGCTGGCATTTGTTCCGGAGGCAGAGCTGCATGAAGTAAAACTTGGGCAAAAGGCAAATGTATATGTTACCGCCCTTGGTAAAACATATGCAGGAATAGTAAAAGAAGTAGGTTCTGCTGCCGATGCCACTTCAAGGGCCTTTGCTATTAAAATTGAAGTGGAGAACCCGGGCTTGCTCATTCGCCCCGGTATGTTAGCCGATGCCCTGATAACCGCAGGCAGAAAAAAGCAAGCGATCTTCCTGTCTGCCGAATGTATCCAGCATGATCTGGCTAACCAAAGCTATGTTTTTATAGTTGATAAGGCCCATAGCAAAGCTTTTAAACGCAGGGTAAGCCTCGGACGCATGTTTGATAATAGGATTGAAATTGTATCAGGACTGGGGGCCGGCGAAACCATTATTACAAGCGGTCAAAAAAAATTAGCCGACGGTTCATTAATCTCTATCAATTAAATAATTACCACAATGAATATCATAAAAACATCGCTGCAATACAAGCACGTTACATTGTCGGTATTGTTCCTGCTTTTTGCTGTAGGTATAGATTCTTTACTAAATATGCCGCGCCGGGAAGATCCCAAAATCACCATAAGGCAGGGCTTGGTAGTAGCTTACTTCCCGGGAGCTAACTCCTTACAGGTAGAAGATCAGGTAACTAAGAAACTGGAACAATATCTTTTCCAATACGAGGAAGTAGATAAATCTAAAACCTACTCTACCACCAAAGATGGCGAGGTAGTGGTAAATGTGGAGCTTACCGAGCGTGTAAAACAGCCTGATATATTCTGGAGTAAGCTCCGGCACCAGTTGCTGACATCAAAACAGCTTGATTTGCCTGAGGGGGTAAAAGGCCCCATAGTTAATTCGGATTTTGGCGATACCGAGGCCCTGGTGATTGCTCTGGAAAGTAATAATGCCAGCTACCAGGAGCTAAAACAATACACCCAAAAACTGGAGGATTATCTGCGAACGATACCGGCAGCTTCAAAAATAAAACGAATAGGGGAGCAGCAGGAAGAGATCGTTGTGTCATCAACATCCGAAAAGTTATCGCAATATGGTGTTAGCGCCCAGCAGGTAGCGCAGTTATTACAATCGCAAAATAGTATTAATGCAACCGGCGACCTGAAAACCAATAGTAATAAAGCCCCGCTTTATACCAATGGGTATTACACTACAGAAACAGACCTGGCCAATCAGGTAATTGGTATCTCAAGATCGGGTTCTGAAGTTAGGCTTGGTGATGTTGCCGTGATGAAAAGAGATTATAAAGAGCCGCAAAGTATGATCACTGTAAACGGTAAAAAGGCAATGATGCTTTCTGTTCAAATGCAGGAAGGGAACAATATTGTAAAATTTGGAGAGCAGGTTAGCCGTAAAATTGAGGAAGCCCGGACGTTAATTCCCTCGGATATTAAAATAACTACTATTGTCAACCAACCGCAGTTGGTGGATGAAAATATTTCACACTTTATCCGGGAGTTCTTTCTGGCCATAGTTTCTGTAATTATAGTAGTTGTTTTACTGTTACCATTACGTATTGCAGCGGTAGCCGCAATGGCCATACCCATGACCGTGGCCGTTACCTTTGCTGTGATGCATGCCCTTGGCATTGAACTGCATCAGGTATCGCTGGCTGCTTTGATCCTGGTACTGGGGATGGTGGTTGATGATGCCATTGTTATTGCAGATAACTATGTAGAACTACTTGACGAAGGTGTTGAACGCTGGACAGCCGCATGGCGAAGCGCCAACGATCTCGTGATACCCGTACTGGCAGCTACAGTTACTATTATTGCCTCGTTTATGCCTATGGTTTTAATAAAGGGAACCGTTGGCGAGTTTATATTTGCTTTACCTATCACTGTTGCTGTTGCTTTGGCTTCTTCATTTTTTGTGGCCATGGTTTTAACGCCCCTGCTTTGTTACACTTTTATCAAAAAAGGCCTGCATGAAAAATCAGCAAGCCATCAATCGCAAAAGAAACAGAAAAGATCATTGCTGGATTTAATGCAGAATGGGTATAACAGTCTGTTGGCCTGGTGTGTAAAACATCCGGCAATTACCATTATCAGCAGTCTGGCGCCAATTGCGCTGGCGGGTTTATTATTCTCAGGTGGTATCAGGCAGCAATTTTTTCCGGCGGCCGAAAGAGGGCAGTTTGTGGTTGAGTTATGGATGCCTACAGGTACAAAGCTCGAAAAAACCAATGAGGCCATTTTAAGGGCCGAGGCATTAATAAAGCATGATAAGCGTGTACTTTCATACGCAACCTTTACGGGCATCGCCTCGCCCAGGTTTTATTATAATTTTTCACCGGAGTTTGCTACAAACAACTATGCCCAGATACTGATAAATACTACCACTGAAGAAACCACCAAAGAACTTGCCGAAGATTTAAGTGCAAGGGTAGGTAAGCTTATACCCGAAGGTACAACTTATATCAAACTGATGCAGCAAGGTGCGTCATTAAAGGCTCCTGTTGAGGTTAGAATTATTGGTGAAGATATAGATCAGCTAAAGGGCATTGGCGAAGAAGTTGGTAACATTATAAAACAAACAAAGGGCAGCCGTTTTGTCAGAAATGACTTTGCAGAAGACTATTATGGCATCGGGATCAGGTTAAACGAAGAGGCCAGCCGCCTGGGTTACACTACCGGCAGCATTTCCAGGTCAGTTTACACCGGTTTTAGTGGAGCGGCGATCTCTACTCTGTATGAAGGTCCAGATGCAGTAAGCATTGCATTGCGTTTGGATGAAAAAAGCAGACGAACCACCACTGATTTACAGAATACTTATGCAAGATCGCCAGTTACCGGAGCCGAGGTTCCGCTAAGGCAGATCGCTGACTTGGTTCCGCAATGGCAAACAGGCCGTATCATGCATCGCAATGGTGTTAGAGCGCTTACCGTACAAAGTGAGGTCACGCCTGATGTTCTCCCTTCTGAACTGTTGGCTTCCATACAACCTGCTATAAGCAAGCTGCAATTGCCAAGCGGTTACCGTATTGAATATGGTGGCGAAGATTTTAACAAAAAGGAATCAATGGGCCAATTGATTACAGCTTTACTGGTGAGCTTGGTGCTTATATTTTTCATCCTGTTGTTTCAATTCAAAAATCTTAAAGAGGCGGTAATAGTAATGTTCAGCATCCCGCTGAGTCTGTTCGGTGCCATATCTGGGTTGTTCATCACCGGTAACTATTTCAGCTTCACGGCTTTTATCGGCCTCATCGCACTATCCGGAATTGTGGTGCGCAATGCCATTATCCTGGTTGATCATACTAACGAACTCATTAAACAAGGTCTTGATATTAAAACAGCCGCCATCGAATCGGGTAAAAGGCGACTGCGCCCCATTTTCCTCACTGCAATGGCGGCTGCCATTGGTGTATTGCCCATGATCGTTTCAGGCTCGCCTATGTGGGCGCCTCTTGCAAGCGTATTGGCTTTTGGCGTGGTATGGAGCATGGCCATGGCCCTGATATCCGTCCCGGTGCTGTACATCGGGTGGATTAAGTCTAAACCAGGTTTAGTTGAAAAAACATTAAATTTTTAAACAATGAAACTTACAATAAAATCCATTTTGCCAGTGGTATGTTTAATATGGAGCAATGTTCCGGTAAAGGCACAGGAAATACCGATTTATTCGCTGCAACAGTTAATCGATTCTGCATTACGAAACAACCATATACTTGCCACCAAACTGTGGCAGATGAAAGAAAAGCAGGCAAAAATAGAAGAGGACAAAATAAAAAGATATCCCGCCACAACTTTAAGCGGTAACTACCTTCACAGCTTTAGTTTGGGTGAGCTAACTATTCCGGCCGGCACCATTGGCCAATCAAGCCCCAGTGCCGATAAAAACTTTACCGTGGGCAAGTATAACAGCTCATTGGTTGGGTTGATGGCCTATCAGCCCATGACCCAGCAGGTAAAAATAAAAACGGGTTTGGAGGCCGATAAGACCGATGTGCTACTAACGGAAAAAGACAGGCTTAAAATTTCGCTGCAACTAAAACAGTCGGTAGAACAACTTTATTATGGAATATTGATAACCCGAAAACGTTTAGAAGAAGCTGGCGCCACACTGGCGCTGGCTCAATCAAAACTGCTGGATGCTGATAATGCCCTGTTGGCCGGTAAAACACTCATCGCAGATAAAGCCGGTTTGCAAGCCAATATTGCCGACCAGGAACAAAACATATTAAAGCTAAACATACAAGAGCAGGATTACATGGGCGATCTGTCAACCATAACCGGTATTATCGCAACAACCATAAATTTAAAAGAAACAGATCTCGATATTGCACCCATACAAACGGTTGATGAATATCAAAATACTGCCAAAAGTTCAAATATTGATCTGCAAATAGCCAACCTGAATAAGTCAAAAGCAGCGCTGGGTATAAAATCGTCCAGGCAAAGCAATATTCCCGAGATTGGATTAATTGGTGGATATGCGCACCAATTTGGCAATGCATTATTACCGGTTAATAATACGTACATAGGCCTGAGCCTGAAATGGGATCTGCAAAGTATTTTTTCAAACAAACAAGTAACCAGACAAAGGCAATTTGGCCTGAAACAAGCAGAAGAGCATTTAATAAATACCGAGCTACAGGTAAGTAATGACATTACAAAAGCGCACAGGAGAGTCAACCAGGCACAGGCACTGGTGGCTGTTGCGCAAAAGGCTTTTACCTACCGGCAAGAGGAGTTGAAAATACAGGAAGATAAGCAAGCTGCGGGTCTTAACAAATCAGCCGATTTGTTAAGTACGAAAGCGTTATTGGCCAAAGCCCTTGCGGATATGTTTTCGGCCCAGTTATCATACCGGATGGCCGTTACTGATCTGAAAATTTTGATTGGACAATGAAAGCAAATAGGCTATTTGCGAACTACAGAATTCGGGTACGCGACATCTAACCGTTAACGCGAGTACCTCAGCTTATTTAACTAACCATGAATTAGCCAAAAAGGGCAAGCGATAGTAAAATATTCCTTGCCCTTTGTAGCTCCCCTAACCGGGTTTACGAACCCGGGTTTCTTGCTTGTAAGTCTCAATAAAGAGGCCTTTAGATTTTTGAAGTTTTTTGATGAAAAAGTTTTTTAATCTCCCTGGCTTATCACAACATTACGATCTCTGAAGGTGTTTTCATTACAGGGAATATTCCTTAAAATTTCCGCACAAAGACAAATGGCTATTTTAATACGTCTGCTACCGGAACCAACTCCAACTCGTGATTATATTGAACAAATTGCTTTATCATAGCAGTATGACCCTGCCCAAACATAAGAAATATCCTTTTTTCTCGGCCGTCTAATTCCTTGAGCATTTGTTCGTAGATGATGAGATTACGACGATACCATTCACTGGTAAGGTATGAACCTACGTGGTTTTTCAGATCTCCGGCTTTCAAAAGTTTAAAATAAAAACCAACATTTTCTGCATTCATAGCATCGGTATTCTCCCATGCTAACAATTGCTGTATTGTACTTTTAAGAAGCATGGCGTTAAATTCCTGACCTACAGCGGTTATTTTGTCATTGATCGAATTAAGGAGTTCATCCTGCCTGTTCTGCTTCGCCACTTTCAGAAGGCTATCGAATGGAAATTGTGTTCCCCAATAATCAATACAATACACTTTCTTATGCCCCAGCTCTTTTGCAAGCCTGAAACCCACCTGGTTAGTTTCATTGGCCGATAATTTATAGTTTCCGCTCAAGTAAGCATTGTATTGCGAGTCTATTAAAGCTTGCTGGTCTATCCCTGCTTCTATAAATATTTTATCCGGTTTAAATTTTTTGATGTTACCAACTAACTGTTGTATCTCTTTCTGCCTGGTATCACTGTTAATATCAGCGCTTTTGAATTTTACGGCATCAAGGCCAGGGTTGCTAAAATGAAATGTACCTAATAATAACAACTGAACAGCTGGTTTGGAATTTTGCTCGGTACGCCAAAAAAAGCCTGGAGCAATGGTAGGTGTATCCGATTCAACCATCTTATTATATCTTTTAACGAAAATGTCCGAACAATCTGTTTCGTACGTAGCGGCGAATGAATTGCACACTGTTGTCAGAAAAAGTATGCAATAGCTAATTGTCTTCTTCATATATAAAAGTATTAGTGGTAATTCAAAATGCGCTTATTTGATAACATAATTTCGATAAGCGGCTGTGCCGGTGGCAGGAAAAACAACCTTCATCTATTGCAATATTTTGTGCTTAACAACTTCAGAGGTTCTTACTACAAATTTATAAGTTGTAGCTGTATTTTTACCAATTTAAGTGTTGAATTAGCAATCTGTTACAGGTTGTATCAGGCTCAATTATTAAAGATTGTACAAAACAGTAAAATCCTTAAGAATATTATTTTGGAAGGTTTTACTAATTCGAAATAAATTGCTGAAATTAACTTTTAGTAGTCATTATTGGTTTTAACTACCAAATTGGGTATTCCTTACCCTAGGGAACTTAGGATAGTTTTTAAATTCCGGTAAGTACCGTTGTATCGCCAATAGGCCAAACATTATCTATTGTAACGCGCTGTATAACCAAAACATCTCCCTGTCTTATCAGCTCAACATCGTACCTGTTTTTCATAAGAAGGCACTTCGTCAAGTTTCGACGAGAAATAAATGACAAACATCTTCTGGGCTTATCACTAATAACATAGATTTTTACTCATAGAGATATTTCTTCATTTCGGTTACAACACCCTCCGTTTCGGTTATGTCCCTCCTTTTTTGAGGCCGCACCTTTGTATCACACAAAAGGAAAACAAGATGAAAACTATTTTGATCACCGGCGCATCGACCGGGTTGGGCAAAGCAACCGCTAAATTATTTCAGTCAAAAGGCTGGAATGTTATCGCTACCATGCGATCACCAGAAAAGGAAACGGAACTTAAGCCATTAAAGAACATTACACTATTACCACTGGATGTCACTAATAACAGGCAAATAGCAGATACAATCAAAACGACATTAAACCAGAGTGATATCGACGTTGTTTTTAATAATGCAGGCTATGGACTGATCGGTTCGATCGAATCTCATACCGAAGAACAGATCCGGGCTCAATTCGATACCAACTTCTTTGGCAGCCTTGCTGTTATCCGGGCATTTATTCCTTATTTCCGTCAACGCAATAAAGGTTTGTTTATCAACACCACCTCGCTTTGCAGCTTGGTATCCAATCCGCAATCCGCGATTTACAACGCATCAAAATGGGCTATGCAGGGATTGGCGGAAAGCTTGTCGTACGACCTCGCACAATTTAACATCGGGATCAAGAACGTAGCGCCTGGCGGTATTAAAAGTGATTTCATGAAAGCCATGCAGGTAACCGAAGACAAAGCCTACGAAGCGACCATGGCTAAAATGACCGAAGGTTTTAATGATGGTACCCTAATGGAATTTACAGAGGCCGAAAAGATCGCCGAAGTGGTTTACCAAGCGGCGACCGATGAAAAAGATCAGTTGACCTATCCCGCGGGTAACGACGCGGTACGGCTTTATGCTAAACGCCTGGCTGAAGGTCCGGAAGCTTACCGCATCGGTTTGAGAAATTACCTTAACTTGCAGAGCCCATATCCACAAGCATGAAACATGTAAGGAAACAACCCATTGTATTCAATTCGATCTCGGAACTTCACCGGGCATTGGGTTTACCTAAACCCCTGCATCCGCTGATCAGCCTGGTCGATTACAGTACAATTACCGTGGATACGGCTGAACTTGAAAAAGGCATGCTGTTCAACTTTTATAAGATCTCTTATAAAAAGGACTTTGGTGGCAAGATAAAGTATGGACAAAGCCATTACGATTTTGATGAAGGGGGATTATCCTTTGTTTCACCGAACCAGGTGATCACAGCATTGGAAGGAGAAGCTGATTATGGCGGCTATACTTTACTTGTACACCCTGAATTTATCAGTTCATACACTTTAGGGAAAAGTATTAAAAACTACGGCTTTTTTTCCTATGGGGTGAACGAAGCCCTATACCTTTCTGAAAAGGAAAAGCAGGTCATTGTCGGGCTGTTCAAAAACATCGAAATGGAACTGGATTCCGCGATCGATCAGATCAGCCAGGATGTACTGGTTTCTCAAATTGAGTTGTTGCTGAACTACAGTAAACGCTATTACAACCGGCAATTTATTACCCGTAAATCGGCCAGCAATGATCTGCTGGTTCGTTTCGAAGGTTTGCTCGCTGAATACTTTGACAGTGGTAAGCCATTAGCCAATGGCCTGCCGGCAGTAGATGAGCTGGCAGCAAGCCTGAATGTCTCAGCACATTATCTGAGTGATATGCTTCGTTCGCTGACCGGGCAAAATACACAGCAACATATCCATGCTAAACTGATCGAAAAAGCGAAGGAGCTATTAAGCGCAAGTGAACTGAGTGTAGCTGAAGTGGCCTACCAACTGGGTTTTGAACACCCGCAATCTTTTAACCGCCTGTTCAAAAGCAAGACTAAAGTATCTCCACTGAATTTCAGGCAGTCTTTAAATTAAAATTTTTTATGAAAAATTCTGAACTTGAGCAGATAGCTCAACAATTCATAGCAGCGGCCAACCGTTTTGACACGCAGGCCGTGCTCGAACTTTTCGCAGCAGATGCGGTGATTGAGGATGTTTCCGTAGGTGATCGGTTTAAGCATACGGAAGGGATCAGGAAATACTTCGTGACCTTTTTTATCGGCTATCATACCTCGACCAAACTATTGTCACTGGATTATACAGGGCCGGATCAGGTATTGGCCAAGGTAGATTTTACCGGGGATTTTGGCCATGAGACCGGTGGCCTGGATATCCGTGTCAATGATGCCGGGCTGATCGCTCATATTGATGCCTACTTAGATTGATCACTTAATAACCATTGAGTAAAAACACCTTACAGCGATTAACTGTAAGGTGTTTTTGTTTGATAACCTGATTAATCCAGATCGATGATATTAACACCAGGCAATGACGAAAGCAACTCTTCTCCGTAAACAGATCCGGGGGATTGAAAGCCGGCTTTGTGATCACCGTTTAGTACGCGGTAAGCGACTTCGATTGCCGATCTTACGGTAGGCAAATAACCCGACGGCATTTCCGCCAATGATCTTACGATCTTTCCGTCCGCGCCTGTGATCTCCGCAACGATAAGGCTCGGGCTTTCAGCCTGATCTGCATTTACTTCCTTATTTTGCGTATCCACCGTTTTTGCATCGGGATCGTTTGCAGGCAAGGCCATCTGAAAATATTCTTCAATATCCGGGATACCTGTAGACCGATAGCAGAGTACCACACCGCCAAGCGGGGTAGGAAAGCAGTCTTCAGGTCCGTTGCCAAAGTCAAAAGCAGCCGAAGGGGCTTCTGTCAGCTTTTCAATGCTTCCGTTTTTACGTACCAAAATTCCGGCATTGATGATATTGCTACTGCTGGCGATGGAACCGGGGGTAAAACCGCCCGAGTATTTGAAAGCTGCGCGTAGCTTTACCGGATCCTTCACCCGCTTAGCGGTGTGCAATACCAGCGGGTCGTAAGTTGCAAAAAGCCCTGCGCCCGGAAGCAACATGACACCAGCTGCTTTAGCCGTCTTATCTTTTGATTCAGCGAGCCGGTAAATTTCTACTTCAGCCGTAATGTCGATATAGTGTACATTGGCTTTAATGCAGGCCTCAATGGCCAGTTCTGCCGTTTCACTGAACGGCCCTGCAATATTCAGCAGAGCAGTTTTACCGGCAAGAGCGGTTTCCCAGCCAGCCTGATCATCAACCGTAAATACATGGTAAGGAATATCGAGCTCTCTTGCCAGTAATTCGAGTTTATCCGCGCTTCGCCCCGCGATCTCAAAGCTAATTCCTCTTCGTGCGGCTTCATGACTGATCATGGTTCCCGTATAGCCAGTGGCACCGTAGATCAGCAAAGTTCCTTTTGTGTCTTGTATATCTGTCATGTGATTATTTCTTTAAAAGTTTCTCTGTTTTGGAAAGGAAACCTTCCAGGGCTACATTGATATCAATGTCCATTCTGCCGGCCAGTATGATGAGCCACCAGATGCTTTCACCTAATTTGTGCGAAAGTTCCTCATTCGCGGCACCTCCCTTTGGCCAGCGACCTTGTTGCGACATGGTTAGCCTGCCCACCAAACCCGCATCTGTTAAGAAAGCCAGGGCATCTTCTTCAACGGTCCATTCACTGCCGTGATGTATTCTTTCCAATTCGTGGTAAAGCATCCTGATCTTTTCTGACCGGGCTATCACTTCCGTAAAATTCAATTCTTCACTCATCTCTTTTATGTATTTGTATGTGATTATTTATAATATTTTAGAACACTTGTTACAAAATCAAACCTGACTTATCGCGATAAAAATTCATTAACCAGCTTTATTTTGATATTTGCGCGATCAGGTATTTAGCCATTTTTTTGATCCTGACCGGGTTTTGATGGATAATGTACGACTCATGCCAGCCCGTAAAGTTGTTGAGGATGAAATCAGCCAGCGTACCTGCATCGGTATCCTCAGGGAGTTCTTTTAATTCTACCGCTTTTTTGATAAGGCCGGTCAATAACCCGTAGGTAAATTCATGATCATCACGGAGAATGGCTTGCAGATCAGGATCTGTCGCCGCCACCTCAAATGTGGTTTTGATGGCCAGGCAGCTGTTAGGGCTATACAGGATCGTATGCACTGCACCTTCTATAAAATTGATGATCGCTTTAAAGGGTGATCTCATTCTGGAAGTGCTGTTTTGCGCTTCAATGGCCCGTGTCTGGGTGTAGTTACGGATACATTTTATAAACAGTTGATGTTTATCACCCATAGTATTATAAATACTGCTGATCTTGATATTCATTGCTTCAGCAAGATCACGGATAGAGGTTCCGCCATAGCCTTTTTTCCAAAAAACCTCCATCGCTTTTTTGATCGCTTCTTCTTCGTTGAACTCTAAGTTTCGTGCCATTTGTAATGCAAACCTAACTTTATTTTAGAACACTTGTTACAAAATAAAGTCATTTTAAATTTCAATGGCACTTATCGCCCCGTAATCTGGTGCCGGTGTTCTATTCCCCAATCCGCAAGCGCCTGTATGATCGGTTCAAGGGTGTGGCCGTAGGGCGTTAGTTCGTAGCTTACCGTTATCGGTTTTGTGGTATTCACCGTCCTGGTGATCAAGCCGTTTATTTCCAGGTCCTGCAGTTCCTTGGAAAGCATTTTGGCACCGAGGCCGTTGATCCGCTGCTGAAGATCGGTGAAATTTCTTTTGCCATAGAGCAGGACTCCTACAACTTTGATCTTCCATTTTCCGCTGATCAGGTCCAGTGTATCCTGTATGGCAAAAAGTATTTTGGAGCAGTCTGCCTCTTCTTCGTAGATCGTTTTTGTCTTTTCCATTTGTTGATGTCTGGACAGGGAACCCCGTTTACTTGAGGAAACCCATAGCATGGGTAAAGTTAGGGGTATCTACCTTTGAACCATCATATATTGAAGAAAAGATCAAATGGAATTAAAACTCAAAGATAAAGTAGCCCTGGTTACCGGAGCATCAAAGGGCATAGGCGCAGGCATTGCCAGGGCATTCGGCAAGGCCGGTGCGATGGTCATTGTAAATTATGCTTCGGGTAAAAAAGAGGCCGATCAGGTGGTTGGTGAAATACAGGCATCAGGCGGAAAGGCCTTCTCCATTCAGGCGGACATGAGCCAATCGGCAGATATCAACCGGATGTTTGAGAAAGTGAAAACAGCCTTCGGTCCAGTGGATATTCTTGTTAATAATGCCGGTTTAGCAGTATTCGAGATGATCGATGACCTGACAGAGGAAGCTTTCCACAAACAATTTAACCTGAATGTGCTGGGTTATCTGCTTGCAGCGAAGACTGCTGTTAAGCAGATGGATAAGGGCGGAAGCATTATTAATATAAGCTCTATCCTGAGTACAGATCCTTACCTGGCATCAAGTGTTTATTCAGCAACCAAAGGTGCTGTAGATACCCTAACCCTGGCACTCGCCCGGGAACTCGGCCCCCGTAAGATCAGGGTGAACTCGATACTGCCAGGACATACCAACACACCAGCAACAGCGGGAAATTTTGATGGCGAATTGGGTGAAAAACTCATTGCAGGAACGCCACTTGGCAGATTTGGTGAACCGGAAGATATTGCCCCGTTGGCGGTCTTTCTTGCCTCGGAGGATTCAAATTGGGTAACAGGAGAATCAATCAGGGCCTCAGGCGGTGTCAGAGGAGTTGGCTATTAAACTTCTTAAAAATTCAAATCATAAATTTAATATAATGGAAAATCAAACCATAAATCTACAGGAAACCGCAGACAAATTTGCGGTAGTTGAAACACTTTACAGATTCGCTGCGGGTATTGACCTGCGCGATAATGATCTTCTTGCATCAGCCTTTGCAGCAGATGCCATATCCGATTTCAGGCCTGCCGGTAAAAAGGCAGGCTTCGAATACCCGGTGCTGGAGGGACGGGAGAACATCGTTGCAGCGCTTTCTGGCTCATTGGCCAAGATCGATACGACTCATTCTGTTAGTAATCCAAGGGTGTTTATAGATGGGGACAACGCAACTATGGATGCCCTTGTAGAAGCGCAGCATCTGCCCTCAAATGATCACACACGTTTCTATCTCATGAAAAACAGGTATGATGTTGAACTAAAAAGGCAGGAAAATGTTTGGGTTATTCAGCGGGTTACGATAGACAATGTTTGGCTAACTGGAGATTCTTCGGTACTATCGGGCATTTAATTCTTTTTGATCTGGTAAATATTCAAGTTGCTAACTCTTTAGTAAATTCAGGAAGCTTTCGAACGAAGCTTCCTGAATTTATAAACCCGGTTGGTAGTAAAAAAATGTAAACTCAATACGGAAAGAGATTTTATTGAATTTCTATAAATAACACAGTGGTTGGCTGATATGACAGAAGAAGAATATATAAAGCTTTAAAATTGCTTTTTATAATATGTTAATGGCTGGTGATCAACAATGCGCAGCACCTTTGCTACCATTTCGTCGATATCAAAGGGTTTACGAAGATAATCGTTTGCATCACACTCCTTAACAAGGAGTTCGATATTGTTGGCCGTAGATAAAATGATAACAGGGGTGGCCGCTAATCGAGGTTCATTTTTGATCTTACGACATAATCGGTGGCCGGGGCGGTTATTAATAAATTCATCCAGTAAAATAAGGTCAGGCGCGAACTGAATGATGTTCAAAAGATCATCCGGTTCCGGGATACTTAGCGTACTGAAATCCTGTTCCAGTAATATCAATTCTACTATGTTTCGGATATCCTGATCATTCTCATAAATTCCGGCCAAGCCTGGGTGTATCAGGCAAACATCCTTCCACATTGGGTATGCCCGCCAAACAAGCCTACCCCGAGATTTACCTCTCGTCCGTTATCTAAAGCAGCCACCTCATAGCCTTCGTCTTGGAGTATCAAACTGATGATCTCCCGGATATCCCGGTCGTCATCGACTACTAATATTTTCTTTGTTTTGGCTGCCATGAAAATTTCAATGCAAATGGTAAACCAAAAATTGTATCAAATTAATTCTCGTAATATTCCTTCCAAGCAGATGAAATTTCAGTATCAAGAATACCCAAAGAACTTGAAAGTCTCGAATTGCACATTATTTATCAAAACGATGAGAGAAAAGAGAGAGCATAAACTATTGTCAGGATAACGAATCTGGGAATCACTAACCCTAAAGTTTAAAACCGGCTTTTAAACTAACTGTACCATATATGATAACGCTTTATTTTCTTCATAAATAATATAACAAACTGTTATACTGAAGGTTGCAACACATAGTCTTAATGATTGTTCGTGTTCAATTGTATATATAGCAACTATTTCTATTTCAGACGATCTGCCTTGGACTTTCTTAACAATGGATTAAAATAGCTCATTTAAGCTATTCTAATTCATTGGTCGTTATCGTATTTTTAGCTCATACTAATAGGACAGAATCATGGCAAATTTTAACGTGGCTTACGCCCTGACATCAAAAGTGGAAGGTGGGTATGCCAATAACCCTGCCGACAATGGCGGCGAAACCTTCAAAGGCATATCTAGGAAGTTTAATCCAAACTGGGAAGGCTGGAAGCTCGTTGATCAAATCAAGGAGGAACATTCCCTTAATCTAAATGCCGAACTTGAGCAAAGTGATCAATTATCAAATTTGATATTGAATTTCTACAAGGAAAACTATTGGGACGTAAACGATACCGGAGCGATTGTTAATCAGCAAATCGCGAACCAGGTATTTGATACTTCCGTAAATTGTGGAACTGGAAAAGCAGCCGAATTTCTTCAATGTGCGGCTAAGGTAACTGTTGATCGTGAAATCGGACCTGTTACAATCAGCGCTGTAAATTCGTTAAATCCTGAAACGTTATACAATGAGTTTATAAACTTAAGAAAAGATTATTACAAGAAAATTGTTGCAGCTAACCCCACTCAGGCACAATTTGAAAAAAGCTGGTTCAGCAGATTATGGCCCTATTCTTCAATAGCTTAAAAAAGATTGCTATCTAATTTTACGGTGTTGCGCCGGCTTTAAAACTCCATTAGGCGGGGCATAATGAACCCTATACCATTCAATTTAACTTCCCAACAATACCAGTACAAAGATTGCCACGCCTCGCGGCGATTGAGCTATTGCGATTGATCATTGAAACCTCGCTTGTTTCTTCATAATCCACCTTAATAGTTAATTAACTATTATCAGCTTTCCAATTAATCCTCATATCATCATTTTAAGGATGCTTGAAAAAGATATTAACAAATGAGAGTGTGAACACGTGATCCGAAATATACGGTAGTTTGATGTTTATTTATAAACTAAGCGTAGAATATTCTTAATATTTCTGATATAAACCTTTTTATATCCTATATTTTTAGATTATTATTTTTTCAGAACCTATTTAAAGTTATCGAGTAATCGTGTACTGTGAATATTTATGGATAGCGCTTTAAGTAGCCAATAATTAAATTTTCCTTTTATTCCGCCCACAATGATATTAGCAAGCCTATGAGATTGATCTCACGGTTTTTCTTAAAACAAAATATTGTAAGATCAATCGTGTGTGTTTGGCTGCTTTTCTTTCCCAGATCATTACTGGCGCAACAAATTGATGCATTGCGTTTTCAGTCCTTAACCATCAATGACGGTTTATCCCAAGGTTATGTTAGCGGTATAATACAGGATAGACAAGGATTTATGTGGTTCAGTACAAGTGATGGATTAAATAAATTTGATGGAAATAATTTTACGGTCTACAATCATGACAGAGATAATGATTTTTCAATTGGCAGCGGGGATCTGAGTTGTGTTTTTGAGGATTCAAAGAGCAGACTATGGATAGGCACCAGACACGATGGGTTGGATTTTTTCGATAGGCGGACCAACAAATTCATCCATATTCGCCACTCGAGTACCAACGGTCCAAGATCTGATAAAATCATTGGTATCAAAGAGGATCAGTCGGGCGCCTTATGGATCAGAACTGTGGGTGGAATTGACCGAATGGAAATCAAAGATCCTCCCGACCGCAGTCAAAAAAACACGGATACTTCTTTTATCGATAGAATTAGGTTTACACATATAAACCTTGGAAACGAACTTGATGCTGAACGGATTAGGAGCGGTCCTGAAAATATTTTCATTGATAGCTGGAATCAAGTGTTTTTAACAACGAACGATCGTGTTTTGGAAATTGTTTACAACAAATTTAAAAGCGACTATCAGGTACTGGAACGATACCGTTTTAAGCCCCTCGACCAGTCTTTCATTCCGGAAATTGTTGAAGATACCGTTGGGCATTTTTTATTGTTAAACAATAAAAACGTGATTAAATTTTCCGGATATGATTTCACGAACGGACACATCCTCTATCAGTATAATCCGCTACAGGTAGAGTGGGTAATAGACAAAAATGAAGTCCTCTGGCTTTTGAACCGGGAAAAACTAATACAAATAAATCTGCAAACCTCCCAGGTCAGAAATATTGTTCCGTTTGAAAAATCACAGTTGCCGGCTATAAGTTCCATAACTAATTTTTTTATTGACAGAACCGGCCTTATTTGGATAGGTACAGGAGGCTACGGAATACTAAAATACGACCCGGACATATCGCTGTTTCATTTGATTAAAGCCAGTGGGGATACCTATCAAATATTGCCAGGCCATTTTGGAAGTATAATCACCAATAACTTTCAGAAATTTTTGATAGAAGGCAGTTCGGTCAAAGTCAGTAAAATTCTGAATCCGGCCAACATTAAGAATTTTCCTAAATACCGTGTTCTGTCTATGGCTAAAGACGCCAGTCAAAACTTATGGTTCGGAACCAATGGCAAGCTGATGAATTACAGTATGGTGGCCAAAACAACCAGAGCCTTTAGTTTACCAGAAACCAGTCAAACCACCCTACCTTTCCCTGTTTATGTAGATAGCGCGAATAATGTTTGGATGGGATATAACAAAAACCTGGTAGAGTATGAGCCGGCGACACGCCGGTTCAATTTATATAAGTATCCAATAAACCTTGAAAACTACGAATACGATTTTTTACAAGCAATCTATGAAGAAAACGGATCACTTTGGCTTGGGTCTGTAAACGGCGTGTTCCAGTTCGACTTAGAAACACGCCGTATGGTACATAACTATCAGTACATTCACGGAGATAGCGCATCCTTGAGCAGTAATTTTGTCTTGTCATTTTGTAAAGATTTCAATGATCCGTTGAGATATTTATGGGTGGGCACAAAAGGTGGAGGATTGAATAGACTTGACAAGTATTCTGGCAAGTTTTTGCGTTATGACACTAAAAAGGGCTTGGCTAATAATGTGGTGTACGGAATTTTGCCCGATAGCCTTGGCAATTTATGGCTGAGTACCAATAAGGGCCTAAGTGCCTTTAATGTTAAGGAAAACCAGTTCAGAAATTTTGATGCTACAGATGGTTTACAAGGTAATGAATTTAACAGATATGCTTATTGCCAAACGGAAGATGGGTTATTTGTCTTTGGCGGAGTAAATGGGATCAATTATTTTGATCCCAAAAACATTAAACCGCTCAAAGCTCCGGAGGTTGTATTTACACAACTCAGATTGTTCAACAAGCCTGTGGCGGCATCATCACCAGGTTCTCCCCTGGAGGAAAATATCAATTTTAGCAGCAAAATCATACTAAAATATGCTCAAAACGTAGTAACTTTTCAATTTGCTGCGATGGACTTCCGGAAACCAGGTAATATCGTTTACCGATATCAAATGGAAGGCTTTGATAAAGATTATATATACTCAGGTACCACTTACGAAGCCACCTATACCAATCTTGACCCAGGCGAGTACAGGTTTATTGTGCAAGCCAGTTTTAAAAATGGTGTTTGGGGAAAGAAAGCAAGATCATTGGTTGTTATTGTTGTACCCCCTTGGTACAGAACATGGTGGTTTTATACACTGGCAGTATCAAGCACCATTTCTTTTACCTATCTGATTTACAGGGAACGTTTATTACAACTGGCCAGATTAAACAGGCTGCGCAACCGTATCGCAAGAGATCTTCATGATGAGGTGGGTTCATCTGTTAGCAGTATTGCTATCTATTCAAAAATTGTACATGATCATGTCAACAACGCAACATTCGATAATGAACCTTTATTGAAAAAGATAGCTGATTACGCAACTGAAATCATGGAATCAATGAATGATATTGTTTGGAACATTAATACAAAAAATGATGCTTTTGAACATATTATAAGCAGAATGAGAGAGCATGCTTATCAATTATTTGAAGCTAAAGGATATATGTTGCATTTTAACTTTGATGACAATCTTAAGCGGTCGAAATTATCAATGGAAAAACGGCGCGAGTTTTACCTTATTTATAAAGAAGCCCTGAATAACGTTGCCAAATACGCAAATGGAAAAACCGTTTGGATTACCCTTACAACGGATCAAAAACTAATCAGTTTAACAATAAAAGATGATGGCAAAGGTTTTGATGTGGCGAATTTAAAGAAAAGTGGTAACGGGCTGGCCAATATGCAATTCAGAGCAGCCTCACTCAAAGGGAAAATAACTATTATTTCCTCGCCCGGCGAAGGAACGGAGATACAGCTTAAGTTTTAGTTTAAAAGTCTCTGTAAATTAGAATATTAGCTTTTAAATTAATTTATTTTAAGTATTTTCGTTTTAAAAAATATACGTAAATTGTAATAGCGAAGATTTGACGACGCAAATCATTCGTTTGATGCAGATACTTCCTATATCTTAACCCACACCGTTTATTATTAAGTTGAAAAATTAATTTTCAGATCATGATTAAAATAGCGGTATTTGATGATCACCAGGCGAGGCGAGAAGCACTTAAATTGCTGATCGATCTACATCCGGATATGGAAATGGGCGGTGAATATACTGACTGCTCTAATTTGATCCGCAACATCAAAAACAATACTCCGGATGTTGTATTGATGGATATTCACATGCCCGGAATTGACGGGCTGGCGGGGGTAAAGTTGTTGAAAACCCATTTTCCACATATTCACGTTATCATGCAGACAGTTTTTGACGATGACGATAATTTGTTTCAATGCCTGCTTGCCGGAGCAGATGGTTACATACTGAAGAAAACACCAAATGACCAGTTAATTGCAGGAATTATGGAGGTAGTAGGCGGGGGCGCTCCAATGACTCCCTCTATTGCACGGCGAGTATTGCAGCACTTCAGTACGCAATCAATAAAAAAGAATAAAGCACAAGCTGGGTATGAGTTGTCAAAACGTGAAATTGACGTTCTCTCCTGCCTTGTAAAAGGTTCCAGCCAAAAAATGATAGCAGCAGAGCTGTTTATATCAGTATTTACGGTTAACAACCACATGAAAAACATCTACCAAAAGATGCAGGTACACAATGTTTCAGAAGCGGTGGCCACCGCTATACAAAAAAACATTGTTTGACTATGTTGTGTTCGGCTGATCTCTACGGCTGTAGTCTAAAGGTAAGTATTTATCTATCTCCTTTTCTCTTTTAATCTCAATCCTAATTAGCTTATTTAAGCTATTTTCCGGTATACCACTCCCCCCTAACTTTGTCAACGTCACAAAGGCCTATCATTTTGACTAAGAAGCTGATAGTGCAATATCAATGCAATTGTAATTGATAGCCTGATGACGAAATGTCAAATGATCAACATAAAAACAACAAAATGAATAGAAATTATTATCCCGGCGTAAAGCATATGCTCGTGGCCGCTTCAATCATTGTGCTGGCAGGTTGCGCTACCATCTCCAGGTTTGACCAATACGCTTACGCGCAAAGCACCTCGCTTAAAGTAGATGCATTAAATGTTATGAACCTTGCTTCTCAACAGTATGACACGCATGTTTCCGATATAACAACAGTTAATACGGCCATGGATAAAATGGTAGCGTACGAAAGAAACCGACCTAAAAACGAGTTGTCTGAAAAAATGTGGGTAATGCTAAGAGATACCAACCAAAATCTCTACGGAGGATTTATCAGGAGATGGAAAAATGAAGGAACCCTTAGCCCGGTTTTTATAAAAGAATCACAGATTTTGATTGGTCAGGCATTTGACCAGGTATCTCAATTGGAAAGCGGAAAAATTAAAACTCAACAGGCTACTAACTAATAATAATATGAGCGCAATAAATTTCAATGAAGTATTTCAAAGCCTTGAAACGGGCGTAGCATCAATTGCAAAAACTTCGCTGCAAGGATATTATGATGCTGCAAAAGCAGATGGAGAAAACGCATTGGAAAGCATGAAAGCTAACCTTGAGCGATGGACCCAGGAGGTTGTGAGTGGTACACTTACTCCAGATGATTTGGGGTATCTTTTAAAAGAAGAGGCCGGCTTAAACGAAATGACAGCGCTTAAGCAAGCCGGGCTTGCCGAGGTAAAGCTTGATCAGTTCAAGGGTTCTCTTATCGGTCTTATAATCAATACGGTAACAGGGTTATTCAAAGTTTGATACGGGGAAATTTCATATCAGAACTGTTGTAAATCGCTTTCAGTTAAAACCTTGTTCGTCTTTGTTCTGCGTTTGGGGAGTTAAAGGGCGTAAAAAATAAAGTAATAGAAAAAATGAATATTTATAGTATACTACTTGTCGGAACATTTGTTTTGCTCGCTCAAATTGGGTTATACGTTTTTAACCTGATTTACCGGCAGCCCGCAAAACAGGGTAACGAAGTAGCGGGGATCATGTTTGGGGGCATAAGTATGATTTATTCTTTAGTCCTGGCATTCGTAATTGTTGCGGTATGGGAGAATTACGAGGGGTTGAATAAAACAATAGAAAACGAAACTGATAAAATAAACAGTATCATGGCTCACACCTCCACACTGCCAGATAGCTTAAAAACGCCTTTGAATTTTGCACTTTATAACTACTGCAACCAGGTAGTTAAACAGGAATGGCGAATGAAAGCCGCGAACGAACAAGATCAGCCAAGTGCTATTCCAGGCCTGCGGATGATGTTACTGAAACATCATCCTGCTGATAAAATGCAGGAAGGCGTTTTTAACGTGATTGACCTTGATTTGAGCGCGATAAGTGACCTGCGCCGCGATAGGCTCAGTCATAATCGTTCACAGGTGCCCCCAATTGTTTGGCTAATCCTAAAAATAGGCAGTGTAATGCTGGTAGTCTTTTCCTATTTCTTTAACGTTCCGTCACAAAATTTGAAACGGATTTACCTGTTCTTTTTATCCAGCTTCATTGGTATGTGCATGTTCCTGTTATACACTTTGGATCATCCGTTCAACGGAAGCTCAGCCATCAGTTACCTTCCGTATAATAATATTATAAGAGAACTGAAGCAATACTATGTTTTTGATATAGATCAGGCAGTTGAAAAAAAGTATACCGAAATCCCGATCAGGCCCATTATTAAGAAACATTAATCGGCTAATTCAAAAACTATTATACAACATTTTAAAATTTACAACTCTTTAATCATGAAACAGTTTCTTTATCTGTTACTCCTGTGTGTTATTTTCTCGGGATGCAAAGACATCAATTCTTATGAAATCAGGTGCAATGCCGTTGTGGTCATCATCCTGTTAATTGTAACCTTGTTTTTCATACTTGCAAAGTATAGTAATATTTTACGGGATGAAATCAGTAATAGCGATGAGTTTGAGCAAAACGCACAAATTTTGCAACAGAACAAGCGCTGGCCGCTTGTTGATAAAAAAGCCCCGTTTAATTTAACAAAGGTTCAATTTGGCTTTTGGACAGTCATCATTTCATCAGTATATATCTACCTTTCACTTTGCAAAGGGGATTGTGCCAGCGGCAGTATTAATCAAACTGCACTTGTATTAATGGGTATTTTTGCCGGTACTACGGTAGCCTCGTCAGTAATTGACAAAAACGAAATTAACGATAACCGGCCACGGTATCAAAACTCACCCTCACAGGGCTTCTTTATAGATATTTTGTCTGATAGTAATGGTATCAGCATCAGTAGATTCCAAAATTTGATATGGACTATAATAGCCATGGTGGTATATCTTTACAAGGTTTCTCTGGTTACTTCAGGTTGTGATCTGCCTGAGCTGAGCAATACCATTTTGGCTTTAACAGGTATAAGCAGCGCTACCTTTGTAATACTTAAAACAAAAGAGAATGACCCTCAGTCATCTGTATCAACCTCAGCCACCACAGATAATAAGTCCACAGCTAATCAGAATCCTACGGCAGTTACTCAACCGCTGGATTAATGCGAAAATAAGACTATCATATTTAATTAAAAAGAATAAGCCCCTATGCCAGAAAACTGGCAGTGGGGCTTATGTCAATAAAAACCATCGGGGTAGTTATTACGTAGATTATACACAAACTTTAGCATATGATCAAGATTGTCATATTTGATGATCACAGAGAAAGATCCGAAGCGATCAGTTTACTTATAAGTTTTCAGAGCAATATGCAATGCATCGGCATATATGAAGATTGTTCTGATCTTGCTCAAAACTTAGCGTCAGAAGTACCCAATGTTGTTTTAATGGATGTTCATATGCCTGGTGTAACAGGGCTTGAAGGAGTAAAACTTTTAAAAAAGTACTTTCCTGAAACATTAATTATTATGCAGACTGTTTTTGAAGACGATGATAATCTTTTTGATGCTCTGGTTGCGGGTGCACACAGTTATATATTAAAAAAAACAACTAACTCAAAGTTGATCGAAGAAATTATCACCGTGTATAATGGTGGTGCATCCATAACTCCCGAGATAGCCAATCGCGCTTTAAATTATTTCCACAAGAGTGTTGCTAACAATGAAGAAAATGCACCAGCTCTTTCCAATAGCGAAGAGATATTGCTCACCCAATTTTCGAAGGGTTATAGCATTATGCAGATTGCCGGTGATTTATCTGTTGAAGTATCGGAAATTAATTTTCTTATCAGGAATATTTATCAGAAAATGCATCGTAGCAACCAGCACTCACTTTAGGGTTCTTTTTTACATGACTTTGCTTTTCCCAAATCTGTTAGGCCTTATTTTTACCCACACCATCAATTATCAGGCTTTTATATATTCCGCAACTACTCCACTGTAATCAATCTAAATTTGCCGGATGCTAAGTTTTATTCCAGGCAAATACATCTCCAATAAAAAGCTCAACTACGCTTATTTCGTAAGCATTCGCAGCATTAAAATTGATGCCCGTTTTTTTAAGTTGTACAAATACAATTGTTTTCTGTAGCCTTTGCCAATAGCCCTTGCCGGTTATAATGCACATGTTCCTCTCTTTATTTCCCGTAACCAATTTGGCTAATTTTCTTATCTGTTACACGCTTCAAGTCCTGCTTTTTATCTATGAATGAAATTCATGACCAATAGAATAGCGTATTTAAGCTATTGGCTTTCAATTGATAACGCGGTTACTTTGTATCATGAAAAGCAGCGATATGGAACATAGATAATACAGCAAACCATGCCGGTTAAATGTAACTAACAGGCAAAATCATTGGTAATAAAATACCGGTTTCGGCAGATACGATAAGTATCATCAGTCACAATTTATAACAAAACTGTACAACCACCTTACAACGCATTATAATCATGTGTAGGGCTTGCTATTGTCCAATCTGTCCAGGCATTTATATAATTAGTAAACAATAAAAACAATTCATACACAAAAAAAACAATTATTATGGCAGCACAAGATTCAGATCTATCAGCCTACGGTTTCGACGTAGTAGTTGCTTCAACCGAGCAGGCGTTGAACTATGTTATTAAACAATACGTCAATGAGTTTAAAAAGCCTAAAACAGGCAGCGGGGGTTCGCCGGTATTCAATGCGTACTTTATGATCGAACCCAACACTAAGGAGGTGGTACCCCTGCCGGCCGCCTGGGATCAGTCGCTTTATGACCATTATGTCAATCTTGATCCGCTTTCAATAGCCGCATGGAATGGCATCGGAACAATGCCTCAAAGCATCAAAAATCTCTCGATGCCATACATGGTAAATTACCCGCCTTTTCCATCAAACACATATTTACGTTATGCCATCAGCTTTGAACTGGGATTTACGCCAGACCCTTCTAAACCAGGTTCTGTTAAGATGCCTGCACAAATTCTGCAATTGGTAGATGACGGGCAGTACGCTATTTATACATTATGCTTTCAAAACTTGACGCTCACGGTTGCTAACTATAACAGCAACTACAGTGCAATTACCAGTTATGAGGTGTATAAACAAAATGCAGCCAATCCATACTGGTTCACCGTAAAGGTTCCATTAAAATCAATATCAGACAGCACAAACGTTTCAGACGATGTGGCAACTCGTGCAGCAGCTTTGGGTAATGCTTTCACCATCGAACAGCTGGTTCTTGACCTTGATAATGCGCAATGGAATGGTGCACCAGTAATTCAGGATGCACCTTCCGGTTCAGCCGTGAATGACCTATTGAATACTGTTTTCCTGCCATTTTTTGCGCAAACGATGGCAACCAATGGCAGAGCAGCTCTTGGATTCAATTTTATCCCCAAAGAAAATACTTCTGCTGATTTTGGCGTAACTGATATTCAGCTACAAATTGATGATGCATCAGGAGATTCGGAAGAAAATCAGCCAGGTTTACCTACCCTGGACTACCTGTGCGCGGTGAATGGCGATGCACGACAGGCTACCGCCGATTTCAGTGACTCAGATAACTATTATTTAGACGGTTTACCTTACTGGAACTGGTTTGATGGCCCTACAAGTTATCATGGTGTTATTGCAGTTAGTCCGGGAGCATTAGCCAGTTATTTTTCCAAAGCGCTGTTATCGTATGTGCAAACCAACTGCTACCTTCCAACAACCGGATGGACTTGGAGTGATGATAAAGAAATGTGGTTGGTAAACACCCCTTCTGTTCAGGCTGGTCAAGTGCCAGTCATCTCTTTAAATCAAGATGGATACTTAGTAAAGTTTAGTTACACTCCTCCATCCGGAACTGGTTACTCCAAAAACCAGCAAGGTGACTCCCAGCAACTAACACCAAGTTTTACGTTAACAATTGCCCAGGGCGGAAATAATACGATTGTAGTTACCCAGGAGTTAATTATTTGGTACTCATTGACCGAAGGGTCAAATGTACACGGGAACGTTGTAGATACCATATTAACAGATTCCTACACTTTGGCTACAGACACTAACGGTAATTTCGCGCCGGCAGTGACCAGCGTATCACAGGATAAGTCGCAAAAAGTGAGCTTCGGCAGCTTCATTAATTTCTTTGAAGGCGATCCTAACAGCATGATTTCAACCATCAAATCATGGGCACAAACACTGGCAGCAAAAAATGTGACTGACATACCGATTTCCATAATGCAAGGACTGGTGTTTCCGGGCGGTAATGCCTTCTCCATGAACGAGCTTCAATTTTCCAGTGGAGGCGACCTGATTGCTTACATCAACTATGCAACGCCGGCATACATCACGGCTTAACAAATTAAATTAAACAATTTACATTCATCCGCATCGCTTTAAGCCTCAGTTTTAAGGCGGTGCATTAATAAAATTATCATCATGATTATTACCAGTCAAACCGAACTGATGAAAAATCAGAAACATGCTGTGGTTATGGCGCCTGGCAAACAGTTCGAAGTACTACAAACACAACAGGGCAATGCTCTGTTCTTTTCTATCGGAACAAATAATGTATTTTATCTCACACGGGAAGCCTCTTTGGGTGCGCGCGGATGGTCAAGGGTTGATCTGAGTTCTGTATTGAAACCAAATGGAGGCAGCATTGCTGCCAAGCTGTTCGATGTTGCGCAGGACCTTAATTCCGGCATTGTTTATATTGCGCTTGTAGTAACCGTTAATCAGGTTGATACATTGTACCTAGCCAACCTGACATCCAATACAGATGACGATTGGAGCAATATTGCGGCCAATGGCTTAACCTGGCAGGCCGCCACCTATAATGGAAGCCATGATAATAAAG
The DNA here is from genome assembly GCF_030409325.1 of Mucilaginibacter aquaedulcis. Classification (GTDB taxonomy): domain Bacteria; phylum Bacteroidota; class Bacteroidia; order Sphingobacteriales; family Sphingobacteriaceae; genus Mucilaginibacter; species Mucilaginibacter aquaedulcis. The sequence continues at coordinate 334,725 of NZ_JAUFPR010000003.1, read as the reverse complement.
CTACCCTGAATGTATCAGACATTAACCTTTGCCAAAGCGGACAACTGCAAATGTTACAGGCCGATGTTATTCAGGGGGGCAGCAACGCCGGCAACTACGTAAACCGCTACTATGTTTCCATACCAACTGACAACAGTGCCCCGCAATGGACGTGGATACACCTGCCTTCAGCTATTTCGGCCGGTAATATTTACAGTGAAGTAGGCTATCTCAATGCAGAATCTGCCCCCGGCACTTACACCCTTTCCGGTTTGAAAACTTTAGGTTCTGCGGAAATGGAACTGATATTCAGCTCTTTTTATAATTCAATCGATCCAACGGTTGATCCATCCCATATTGCCTTTAATTTACCCGCAGGTACTACAGCCATGGGGTTATCGCAAGCGTTGGCAACAGCAGACCCGGACAATTACACCCCCGCCGAAACTGATCTGTTTGTTGCTGCCGGAAGTTCACTTTATTTCGTTGATCACTCCCGTCAAACGCTGGCCGATGTATCATCCGGACTAATTTACACCCATAACCTGCTCTCCGGCGTACAAAGGCTGCAGGTTAATAATACAGCCACCCAAACCATTTTATGGGGACTAAATGAGGCAGGTCAAATCTTTTATATGAAATGTAACGTTGGCCAGGAAGCTGTACCAACTGCCTGGAGTTATCCGGTTTCCATTTTGGAAAATGTACTGGCTGTGGCACCATATATACATACTGTACAAAACAGCCTGGTTATTTTTGGGCAAGTTAATACAGGTACTGAATCGGTAATTACCCAAATGACCCAGGATACCAGTACAACTCACTGGATAGAAAGGAATATTGTGCTGCCCGGTACTGATCCGGAAGACTATGTTGAGTCCTTTACTTACACTACGCACATACAACTTACAGATAACTCGAATGTAGTATTGGTAAATCAGAATGTATCAATCACATCCAGCTCGGCATGTACTTTATATATTAACGATGCCTATCATGTGCTATATCCTGATGATCCGCTTACTATTACATGTGATACCAACGGGGTAATTACCTTGGTACAATCAGTAGATACGCTGGCTGGTGTATGTTTCAGTATTACAGATGGATCCTCAACTCCGGAAATTGTTAACCCGCTGAATAATCTTGTTGCTAAATTGGATGGCATTAATCTCGATAGCGTAAATGGTTCGGTATCTGATGAGATGGGAAAAAGCAAACCACTATTGGATGCATCCGTTACTCCTCAGGAAAGGAGTGATCTCGTTACATATATTCAGCAGTTTATATCACTCCACACAGCTGTTCCTTCAAATGGCTCGCCGCAACCCGATGATGCCAATGCAATCAAAAATGCTGTAGCGTCATCGGCTGTATTTGGCATGCACGTGTTGGATGGAAAAATGCGGTATTACGGGAGCGAAGAGGAGGCAGCGGCCCTCGGTGTAGGGCTCATCGTTCAATCTGCAAAGCTTCAGGCGGGTAAGCTACTTGGGAGCGATAACACACTTGAACTACTTGCCGGTGACGGATGGAAATGGTTGAAATCAGAGTTTGCAAAAGTAGAGCAATGGGAAATACAAAAGTTTGGGGCAATCAATCATTTCATATTCACTATAGCAGAGAAAAGTTATCATTTCGCTTTAAAATGTGCGCATGATATTGCCAACGGCATACATTTCGTACTGAATAAAATTGCAGTGGCGTTTGAAGATATGGTGAAGTGGCTCGGATCAATTTTTGCATGGCACGATATCCTCAATACGCACGCCGTACTGAAACAGTTATTTCTTAAATATATCAGGAGCAAAATTGCAAGTGTGGATACTTATAAGGAAGACCTGTCTGTATTGATCAGCAATTTAGAAACTGCACTTAATTCATGGGCTGGTCTGCCAACGGACAGTTACTCCAGCAATGCATCATCAAACAATACAAGTACTCCAAAGAGTACACCGTCATCCAATTGGGGATCTCATCACGCTCAGAACAATGCAACTAACGGCCAGGACAGCGCATCCGCGGCTGATCCGTCATCGGTAATGACCGATCTGATTAACGCCGTGGATGATGAAGGCGATATCCTGTGGTCAACAATACAAAAATTACAAGGCGTTTTTGACAATGCATCTACTATGACTATGGATCAGATGGTGAAACAAATAGTAGATATCATTTTAACCGCACTGCTTGATTCAGCAAACAACATCATCACTAAGTTATTTGATGTGATAGAAGCAGCCTTGACCGGTGTTGAAAAAGTGCTGGATGCCACGATCAAGATACCTGTTATCTCTCCGGTGTACAAATTTTTTACCGGTTCGGATTTAAGTATACTGGATTTGGTGTGTTTGCTGGCTGCAATTCCGGTTACTGTATTCTACAAGCTGGAAAATGACGCTCAAGCCCCTTTTACAGCAGGCGATGTAACTACATTTACCAATGCAGCAGATTTGACAGCTATAGCGAATTTATGCTATACGAAATCAACTTCCAATGTAAAGCCCTCTAACACGCAATCACTTGGTGTTAACTGGAGTTCGCTTTTACCACCAGAACTGAACAAAACACCGCTTTATGACAAACTGGAATTTGCAGGAAATATTGCTGGCTTGATTGGCGGATGCTTAATCGGGGCTTTAACCGTGACCCGGTTGATGCCCGCATGGAAGGACAGTACTTTTTTAGCAAAAGTAGCAACCGCAGCGTATGTTCCCTATATCGGGCCAGATATCATACAGCAAATCAACATTACCTTTCTTGAAAAAGAAAGCTCTCCATGGTTTGTGTGGAGTAACAGCCTGGCCTCTGGAGCTGGACTTTTCAAGGCCCTGGTAGATGTAGTCAAGTTTTCTCCCGGCGCTCCGCCGGTACCAGCGGCAGGTGAAGGTGAAGATGCGGCGCCACCAGCGCCGGTAGTGAATACACTCAGAGGGCCGTCAAGTATTACCAGACCCGGGGCCAAAACCTATGAATTTTGGGGGCCAGTACTCGACCTTATTATAAATTTTTTATGGGAGGGGCCTGTGATTGGACAGTACATCGCATCAACAAAACAACTGAATGATAAACTGGGTATTGCAGGAAACACATTGTTTAATGTGAGCGGAGTTATATCTCCTTTAGTTAACTGGACAAAAGGGGATGTGCAAGCCGTAGCCGCGGGAATATCATGTATATTGAATGTCGGTTACGGAGTATTAACTGCAACTATTTCACTTGATAAACAACCTGTCGACTCATAATCATATTTTATCTGTGCAAGCATTTGATAAAATTTACATAGGAGATTAAAAGTTAAAAAACAGCCGTCACTTTTGATTTGACGGCTGTTAGAATTTAAGTTTGAAAACAGACAACTTAAACTATACGGAAAAATTGGTCCACCGCTCTTCGGTGTTAACCAAGCGAACCTTAGCTCTCCCTGAATACTTTTTTAATATACTTCAAAATGACGAAGCCCTCAACGGTGGTTCGAACTACGCCCAGTAAGGTTTTTCTATAAATGCCCAAATGCGCTTAAAACGCGCATTTGTTCCAATAAATGGTTCGAATTTAGTCCAGCCTTAGGAGCAAAGTCCCGCACGTCCACGGGTTTTTTTTATGCCTTAGATTTTTGAATTTATTTATAGTTGGGGACTACGGGCATATTTGAACGTAGTAAAGTAGCTCGGACAGCGGGGGGCTATTTTGTTTTATAGCTACAAGCCTACTTCATCTTTACTTATCTTTAGCATAAAATTCCTGAGATGAACTTCTTTGTTAACCTATTTCGTCGTAAGATTTCAAAAGAGATAATTTTAGAAAAAGAATTAATTGTACAGCCAATAGGCATCACAGCCAAGAAAAAGCAATTAATTTTTGTTAAAGACTCGCTTAAACCTTTATTAAAAGTCGCGGGCTATAAAACGATTGGCAATAAATGGTGGAAAAAACACGAACCATTTTTTAATTTAATCGAACTTCAGAATTTTTCCTGGAACTCTCGTAATTCAGTTGATTTTTGTTTCAACTTTACAACAGGTTTTATAAGTGACGTCACGAATCCCCAAAAACCTACGATTCACGATGGTATTCTTTACGTAAGAGAGAATTATTTCGGAGTCATACAAAATGATTATTGGAGAGGAGCAAACAGTTATCACATTGATAACAATACGGATTTGAGCAAATTTACTGAGCAGGTGCTAAATGACTTTAAATTGCTGATTCTTCCAAAATTTAACTTATTAACGAATGAGGATTCTATTGTTAGTTTTTACTCCGATGAATTTTTGGGCCCTCTCGTAAAACAAAGCCTAACACTTGGGCATAAGAATGTTCGAATTGATAATTAATCGAAGTTCGATAAATCCAGTCTGGATTAACATCAGAATCTACTTAACTTATTTAAAAGACGTAATTGATCTAAAAATCGGTTCGAATTTCGCCCAGTCAGGGGAGCAAAGCCCCGCACGTCCGCGGGGCTTTTTTTATGCCTTGAATTTTGGATTTATTTATAATCGGAGATAACGGAATTATTAGTTTAGTTCAGCATTTATTACTTGGCCTGTTTTGTCGGAACTTGCTGCTAACGGTTCATGATTCTTCCGCCAGGGAGGAGTAATAATTTTTCCTTGTTTGCGGCTCAGGATTAAAAGTATGATGGTTGCAATAGTGCAAAATAAGGTTGCCTGAACCGAGCCTTCGGGCCCAAATAGTCCGCCGGTGAGCCATTCAGGCCCTGTTATTTTAGAAGTTATTAAAGTTTTTGAAAGGGTATTTCCTGATACATTTGCACCGAAAATGGCCGATTGCGTAAAATTCCAGGCAAAGTGAATAGCTATCGGGAACCACAAATTTCTTTTATAGATATAAGCCGCCGCAAGTAACAGGCCGGCCTGTATAGCAAGCCCAATGCCCGCAATAACGGAACTATGTGGATTAGCAAGATGCATGGCGCCAAATAAGGCGGCTGAAATGGCCATAGCGAAATAAGTTCCCAATCTTTCCTCCGTAATTCTAAATATTATCCCTCGTAATAATATTTCTTCAATAACAGCCGAAGTAAATGCCGTGATCAGCGGTAGTATTACAAATTGAATGGGATTGACCGATATCACTGAATACCCGCCGTTTAAAAATATTATTAAAATGGTTAAGGATTGTAAAATTGCGCCCAAACCAGCGCCTATGGCAATATTTTTAACAATGCCTTTTTTTGACAATTCGGTAATTTTCCGTTTTTCGTAAAACTTATAAAGATACCCGTATGAAAGTAACGCAAGTATGGCGACAAACAATCCGCTTAACAATGACTTTAGGTCTTTATTTACGCTTGTAAATAGTAGCTTTTGTATAAAGAACTGTCCAAGTCGAACTGTTGCTAGGCAGGTAATAAGACCGAGTATGATCCTTGTTAAAGAAGTGTGTAAGATTTTTTGCAGAATGTTGGTTTTCATTGATGATTTTAAGGGTTAAGTTTTTAAAGATTTATAGAAAATCTTTTGCGTTTGATTATAAACTACATCTATTGTTACAAACGATTATTCAGTATAGAGAGCACAAGCCCGCGCGTTGGATGAGGGGCTTTTTTTATGCCTTATAATTACTATTATTATCAAGTATATATTACTAAAGAGTTCGCTTGTCTTAGCGGTTCGATGTTTTAGTGTGCTGTTATCCGGTAAACTTTGTGTCTTATCTAAAATCATTCTTTAGAGCCTTTTGGGATTTACGCTGATAGAAAGGTTGAAAAGTTCCATAAGAAACAGTCATGGCAGTACCTATAAATTATCAGGTTGTTTATTTTTCCATGAAACAGCCGATCAGCAGAAGGGTTTGATATTTATCATATTATCCGGTTGTTGAGACAAAGGATACAAAAAGCTCACTAATTCCTTCCACTGAATGATGATAAAGCATGACCATAGGTGTTGAGATGCTAAAAGCCAGCTGGAATACTGATTTTTGGGGTAACTAAATCTTTTTAAACACAGAAAGGAAATAAGCAGGATGGTGTGCAGTGTAAAATGCCTGCGGGTAAACGTCTCCTTTTAAATTATAACATATCGTCAACTTACTATTTTCAATCTGATAGATAGCAGTTAAATGCCTTCCATTATTTGTGCCATCAGTGCTGTAAATATCTAAATTTCTGCCCTTGACCCTGATAATTCCTTCATCTGGTTTTTCAGATAATACAGTGTAAGTACTGCCGTTAATCATCAACCGTGGAATGATAAAATCTTTTGGCAATAAGGTTTTGCCATTAATTTCTTGGTGAACAGGTAACCACTCACCATCTGGTTTTAGCAGCTTTTTGATCATATGTAAAGATATATTAGTTTCACTTTACATAAAAATAACATTAAATACATATTGTTCCTAAGGTTAAAAAGCGTTCAGAACTGACTGTATTAATAGGTTGGCATATCCTGAATATCTTTTTAGCTTTATACTTCAAAGTACTGAGATGACCAAGCATATTCCGACTTATGCATTAGATAATCTTCATGGAAAGGATAGCGACATTCCGGATGTGCTTTTTTTGTCTCAGCCGTTGAACCAGACCAAAGAGCCGCTTATCATTCCTCACCGTACCAATTATTATGGTATCGGCATTTGTTTAGCCGGTGAGGCTCGCCTTGCAGCAAACCTGGAAACTTATGAAATCATCCCTGATTGCCTGATCGCAATGTCTCCGCATGTTATTAAACAATGGCACTTTAAATCCGATGACTTTCGTTCTTTCGCTATCCTGTTTTCAAAAAACTTCCTTAATTCTTCCGGTGAAACCCTTACAGACCGCTTTCCTTTTTTTGAAAGCGTAGCCAGGCATATATTTTTGCTGTCGTCTACAAATGCGGAAAATCTCAAACGTTTCGTGCAATTTATCAAGGAAAAATCCGATCGGGATAACAAATTTAGCGATGAAGTTACCAGATCACTCATCAACGGGCTGCTATACGAGGTTGCTTCGTTGTATGAAGAGTATAATTTAAACATGGAAGCCGTGCAAACCAGAAGCCAGCTACTGGCGGCCGACTTCAAAAAGCTGGTGAATCAAAATTTCATCAGCGAACGCAGCGTAAGTTTTTATGCGGAGCGGCTATTTATAACCCCTAATCACCTCACCGAAACGGTAAGCGCCGTAACCGGTAGAACTCCGGGAGCATGGATAGCAGAGGCGGTTGTATTAGAGGCCAGCGTCCTGTTACACAACCCTGCACTTACCGTTGCGCAGATTGCTGAATACCTTCATTTTTCTGACCAGTCTGCTTTTGGAAAGTATTTCAAAAACCTGAAGGGGCTTTCTCCCGTAGCCTACCGCAAAGGATAGATTTCATTTTCCATTTATTTGACCAAACTGTCCATTTTCCCGACCTGTATTTGTGTCCCGCTTTGCCGGAACTTTGTGTGTATAAGTAACTGAATTATGAAAACACCAAAAAAATGGAAAATGGCACTGATCACCTGGCTTTGCATTTATCCACTCATCAATATCATATTCGTGACCGTTATGCCACTGATCGTCAGCTGGCATCCGTTACTGAAAACCCTGCTAACCACAATTATCCTGGTTCCGCTCATGGGCATATCCATTAATTTACTGCGCAAACAGGTTGGCGATTGGCTTTACAAATAAATTAAAAGTATATACTATGAAAGAACATTTAATCTGGCGTTATGGCGTTAAGCGCTATGATACTCAAAGAAAAGTGACGCCGGAAGATATAAGGGAGCTGCAAAATGCCATCAGACTTGCGCCATCTTCTTACGGTTTACAACCCTTTAAAGTACTTTTTATCAGCGATCAAGAATTGCGTGCAAAACTAAGCATCGCTTCCTTTCACCAGCCGCAGGTTACTGAAGCTTCTTGTCTGGCCGTATTTGCCGTTGAAACCGACATCAATGAGATATTTATCGATGCGTACTTTAATGAAATTTGCCAAACACGCGGTGTGAAACTCGAAGGTAATTTGTTGAAGCACCGTGATTCGGTCGTAAGCTCGATCAACCGAAAATCTGAAGAAGAAAAATGTAATTGGGCCAGCCACCAGGCTTATCTCGCTTTGGGCTTTATGCTGATGGAGGCTGCGTATTTGAAAATTGATGTAAACGCTATGGAGGGTTTTATGCCATTGCAGTATGACGAAATTTTAGGACTGAAAGACAGTGGGCTGCGCGCAGCCGTAATCGCCGGTATTGGTCATCGCCACTCCGATGACCTTTATCAGCACCAGGTGAAGGTGCGCAGGCCTGAAAATGAAATTTTTATAAACCTCTAAACTTAAAAAAATGAAAGCGCAGAAAATTCCATTTGGGAAAATACTCATTACAATTGCAGCCATGTGGTCTGCCGGCGGATCCTACATTTTTGATTGGAACCATACGCATATCTATAATCCGCGCTGGCCACCGCATGCCAAGTTCCATAACGCCCAGACAATGTTATTAGGTACTAGCCTTGGTCTGTTATCTTTATGGATACTTTGGCTGGAAAAGTTAGATGAAATCCTCAAAACCCGAATCGCTGTGTTTTTAGCCAGCTTTTACTGGCTGACTCAAATGGGCGCAATACTTTTTCCCGGAACTGCACTGACCGATCCGGAATTCGCCTATCCTGGTGAACCGCCGCATCAGCTGATAGTTGACCTGGTTATGCTTGCGATTCTGGCAATTGCCTGGACGCTGGAAATGCGCAGGATCAGGAAATTTTCCTGAAATCTTTCATGGTTGACTAAACCTGTAGCCAATCTTTTTATAAGGGCCTGTGTTTACATGAGTATCTTTAAATTTCCGGCACTAATTCAGAGGTTAAGAAAGTCTGTTGGCGACGCTTGTTTTTTACGGGCATAATTCTTCAAGAATAGTCAACAGGTTCAATAAGGCCGGGCTTTGATCATCAGTTCGCCAACTAACAAAAAGATCACTATAAAAAGGTAATTCAATAATACGGATACCAGGTGTGCCATGGCTTGCAAAGCCTGTGGGTAAAATGGCTACTCCCAGGCCGCGGGATATCAGCCCAAGGATACTTGAACCAAAATCAGATTCATAAATGAGCCGTGGTTTGACACCATAAGCTGAAAATATCTTCTCTAAAAAAAGAAAATAATGACTTTGCCTTTTAGCAACAGGAAGCATAAAACGCTGGTCGGCCAAAGTTTCGGGCGTTATATCATCAATATTTGTGAACGGATGCCCGGTTGGTATAAAAAGAGCCACGGACTCGCTTTTCAATTTCCTTGAGCTTATCTCGGACGAAGAGCTAACCTGCCGGGTGAAAGCAAGGTCGATCTTATAATTTTGCAGTGATTCCTGGATGTTTTCATATAACAACTGGAGTAATTCGACGGTTAAATCCGGGTAGCTCTTGTTAACGCGTAACATAAAATCGGGCAGTAACGAAGCCGATATGGAATCAGGGTGTGCAATACTGATATGCCCGATTTCGCCTTGATTTATTTTCCTGGCAAATGAATTGATGTGGTCAAGTTCATCCAGAAGAACATCCCATTTATTAGCCAAAAACTTTCCGGCCGAGGTCAATTTTACATTACGTTTATCGCGAAGGAATAAGGACACACCGATTTCTTCTTCCAGTGCCTGAATCTGCCTGCTTAGGGCTGATTGAGTGATATTCATCTTACCGGCAGTACTCCAGTAATGAAGTTCTTTGGACAGTTTCAGGAAGTTTTTTATTTGCTGTATGTTCATAATTAATGAGAAAAATTCATCAGTTTATGCAAAATAAGCATTTTTAGGAATTAATATATCCTTTAGTTTTGGTTCCAATAAGACAAAAGAAATTCTTCTTTAAACGTTCATGAAGCAATGATCTCACTCACCCGCAGGGAATTAATCAAGAAAAGTACTATCGCCGTAGCAGCACTTTTACTACCTTTCAAACCAAATGCTAAAAGCCTCGTTTCCATAACAAATAAAATGAATATGAAGGTCACGCCATTTAAAGCAGCTGTTCCGCAAGACGTTTTAGACGATTTAAAATTTCGTTTAAAAAATACACGATGGCCTGATCAGCTAAACGATTCCGGCTGGAATTACGGAGCTAACCTCTCCTACATGAAGGAGTTGGCGGAATATTGGCAATCCAAATTTGACTGGCGAAAGACAGAGAGTGAAATAAACGCCTATCCGAATTTTATTGCTGAAATAGATGGCCATCAGATTCATTTTATGCAAATTAAAGGCAAAGGCAAGCAATCTTTTCCACTTATTATCACCCATGGCTGGCCAGGCTCATTTTTAGAAATGATGAAGATGATCCCCCTGCTTACAGAAGATCCCGATCATTCTTTTGATTTAGTTATTCCTTCAGTCCCTGGTTTTGGGTTCTCGGGCAAGGTTACGCAGCCGGGCTGCAATAGTGCGTATGTAGCTGATTTATGGCATCAACTCATGACAGGGTTGGGTTATGACAAATATGGCGTGCAGGGCGGCGATATTGGTTCGGGCATTAGTTCGTGGCTGGCACTACGGTACCCGGCAAATGTTACCGGGCTGCATCTGAATTATATCTCCGGCTCTTACAAGCCATACCTGCCTGATGGAGAAAAACTATCAGATGAAGTGCTGGCTTTTCAAAAGACTGGCGCGGAATGGTCGGCAAGAGAAGGAGCGTATGCTTACCTGCATGCTACAAAACCGCTTACAGCGGCTTACGGCCTCAATGATTCACCAATGGGGTTGTGTGCCTGGATAGTAGAAAAATTTAATGGATGGAGTGACAACCACGGAAATATCGAAAATGTGTTCACCAAAGAAGAGCTGCTTGCCAATGTCACCTTATACTGGGTTACGCAAACGATACACTCTTCGATGCGCATTTACAATGAAAATAGCAAGAAACCGCTGGCTTTCAAAAAAGATGAATTTATACATGTGCCGGTAGCTTTTGCCAAATTTCCTAAAGAATTACCTACACCGCCACGTGCCTATATAGAGAAAGGATTTAATATACAGCATTGGACGATTATGCCCGCCGGCGGACATTTTGCGGCTGTTGAACAACCTTTACTGCTGGCCAATGATATGAAGGATTTTTTTGGAAAACTCTGATTTTACACAAAAAAAAATATGTAATAAATAAAAACAGGCTGCTCCGGTAAATTGGGGCAGCCTGTTTTATATCAGTAGTTTCAGACTATTATATATATATTATTCGGAGGCCGAAACGGCCGAATACTCTTTTGTCACTGAAACTTATTTACCGTAAGTAATTTTCAGGAATTCTTCTAATTCCATTGGCTTTCTTCCGATTAAATGTTTTACATCACTTCTTTGCGTATCGAACTCGCCGTTTGCCATGCCATCGCCGAACGAGCCTAAAAATGAAGCGAGTTCTTTCGGAACACCTGCATTTACAACGGTATCGATAAAAGTGTTAGCATCCGGTTTATGGTAGGTGATCTTTTTACCCTTAATAGCTGATAAAAGTTCTGCGATATCATCAAATGAATAAGCCTTTTCACCCGCGATGGAGTAAATCTTATGCTCATGTCCGGTACCCGCCAAAACCTCTGCTGCTGCTTCAGCCATTTCCGCTCTCGGCATAAATGGTATCTTTCCATCACCTGCCGGAAAGAAGATACCGGTTTCCAGGTAATTTTCACCAATAAATTTGTCTATTGAATCTGCATAAAGTGTGTTATTTAAAATGGTGTAGGTAATTCCGCTGTTTATAATAAGATCAGCAGTAGCTTTATGAATCCCTATAACAAATGGGATGGATGTGTGCTTCCCGTTCCTGGTTTCCTGGCTTGTGTACACAATGTGACCGACATTATTTTTCTTAGCCGCGTTGAGGACATTTTTATGCTGGTCAAGACCGTGTTCGGGGTCATTAGAAGAAATAAACAACAGTTTATCTACACCCTCAAATGCCTTTTCAAGAGATTCATAGTCATCATAATTTCCCATCTTAAACGTAATACCTTGATTTTTTAAATCACCGGTTTTTTTTTCGTCCCTTACCAAGGCTGTAATTTCACTGGCTGGAATGCCTTTCTTTAAAAGTGTTTGGATTGCTGCATTTCCAAAATGACCTGTTGCACCTGTTACTAAAATCATAAATTTGTTTTCTTTAAATTGAATATTTACATTTGTTACTCAAAGTTACTAATGATGATTTCAAAAAGTAACAGTTACCTTTTGGTAACAATGAAAAATAGTGGTAACCTAAAAGTGACTAATGGAAAATAAAGTTGAAAATGCTACCTGTCCAGTTACGATGACCGCAAATTTGATAGGTGGAAGATGGAAGCTGATAATTCTGTACCATTTAAGCGGTCATACCAGGCGCTTTGGCGAAATAGCCGCACGCATACCGTCTATTTCCAGAAAGGTGTTAAGCCAACAACTGAAAGAACTGGAGGAGGATGGATTGATCATTCGTCAACAATTTAAAGAGATTCCGCCCCGTGTAGAATATTCTTTAAGTGAGCTGGGGGAAAGTCTCAAGCCAGTATTGCATCATATGGAAAGCTGGGGCATTGAAACGATGTTGAATGCCCGATCGAAAAAAGTTTAATATTGAATTATCAGGATTTTTTCTAATAATTATGGAATAAACAACAAATCCCTGCTCTGAAAGAAACGGGGATTTGTTGGGATCTTGTTCTTTTGAAACAATCGTTTTGGCGCTTTGTAGGTTAATCGTTATTAACTAATGATTTGACCCAATTATTCTGATTTTTCTCGTGTTATAAATTAAAACCCGTACATACCACCCGAAACAGAAATTTGCTCACCAGTTATCCAGGCAGCATCATCTGAGGCAAGGAATACCGCAGCTTTGGCAATATCTGAAGGCTGGCCCCTGCGGCCAAGCGGTGTATTGGCGATGAACATTTTTTCATAATCGCTGCCTGCTGTAACGCCTGCGCTGGCCGCACCTTCTGTTTCTGTAGCACCTGGCAAAATAGAATTGATACGAACATTTTTTGCCCCCAATTCTTTTGATAGTGCGATGGTAAAGGCATCTAATGCCGCTTTAGTTGATGAATACAAGGAAGCATTTGGCAGTGGGTATTTGCTTGCACCCGAACTGATATTAATGATATTGCCGCCTTTATCGCCAAATAATTTCAGTGCTGCCTGGATAGTCAGTATAGGTCCCAACACATTAACGTTGAAACTCTGATGAAAATCTGCTGCTGATATCTGTTCTATCGGTGCATATCCCTGAGATACAGCGTTGTTAACCAAAACATCCAGGCTGCTGAAAGCTTTCTTTGTTTCTTCGAACAGCCTGGTTACATCAGCTTCTTGAGATACATCGGCCTGTACAGCGATGGCTATACCACCGTTTTGGGTTATTTCGTTAACCACTTTATCTGCGCCTTCTTTACTGGAGGCATAATTTACAACTACCTTTGCACCAGCTGCGGCAAAGTGTTTTGCGATAGACGCGCCAATTCCTTTGGAAGCACCTGTTATTACCGCTACTTTATTATTTAATTTACTCATGATTCTTAATTCTTCAGCTTTTTTTAGTTCTGAAGCATGCCCAAAGATGCAGCACTGGGCGGAATTGCATATTGAGATGTATCATTAAGTAGGCTTGATATAAATCAAGTTGGGGTAATGATGTAAATCACGTTTACATGGTAACTGCTTATATAAAAGGAACTTAAAAAAGCGGTGAAAAATAAAAAAGCAGAAAGCCGGACCGGTCACAACTGCTTATTTTTCAATAGCAAGTGTGTTTTTTAGTCTGGGAAAGATAAATTGAAGAAGGATTCAAAGGCGGCAAATTGAAAAAGGACTGCTCCTTAAAATACAAAAGACTTAAGGAATTTATTTTAGAGCGTTTTTTCTTATCCTGCTCAAAGTCTCCGGAGACAAACCCAGGTAAGAAGCAACCATATTTTGCGGGAATCTTTGTAGAAAATGGGGGTAGGTACTCATAAGTTCCTCATAACGCTCTTCTGCTGTATAGTTAATAGCAGCCTGCATCCTCTTCTGGGTTGCAATTGCGTTATTTTGATTGATCACATTTACCATTGCCGAAAAGGCAGGGATAGCTTTAAGATACTCTTCTATTTGCGCGTTGGTTGATTGCAGAACTTCCAGATCTTCCAGCGCTTCAATATGAAAGCGGCTTGGCGTTAACAGGTAAAAGCTTTCAAAATCGGCCAGCCACCAATTTTCTACAGACAATTTCAAAATATTCTCATGTCCTTTTTCATCTACTGTAAATGTCCTGGCGGATCCTTTGACAATAAACTCGATGTATTTGCATACATCTCCGGCCTGTAAAAAGTATTGTCGCTTTCGGAGTTTTTTGGGTTTGAAATGCGTCATCAGCAATTGCTTATCGTCCTCTGAAAGCGTTTTGCCTGACAATTTTTGCATGTAATCAAAAAATACTTCAAAACTGGACATCATACAAGTATCTAACTATTTTCAATCTAATTAAGCTATCCAATCAAGTGCAAAGCAGAACTTAGTAAACATGTTTATTTTCCGGTAATTTTCTTCCTGTGTACTATTCCCCAATCTGAAAGTTCGCTGACGATGGCTTGCAGCGTATCACCGTGTTCCGTAAGTTCATATTCAACCGTTATGGGTTGCGTTGGTAAAACGGTTCGTTTCACCAACTGGTTTATTTCCAGTTCCTTTAATTCTTTGCTAAGCATCCTGTTGGAAACACCTTCAACATCATTCAGAATATCAGAAAACCGCCTTTTTTTGTAACAGCAGATCGATGAGATTATCGCGATCTTCCATTTCCCGTTCAAAGCGTCCATGGCATCCTGCACAGACCTCATCCTTTTCTTTTGTTCCTGTTGGAACTCTGTTATTTTACACGTAGTCATGTTACTTAGTTACACCGATGTTACTATTACTTTTCAGTACAAAGTTACTTAAAATAACTTTACTGGTTTACCTTTGTCCAATAATATTTAAAAAAAGAAATCATGAGTAAATTAAAAAATAAGGTAGCCGTGATCACAGGTGGCAATAGTGGTATAGGGTTTGGTATTGCTGAAGCATTTAAAAACGAAGGCGCTGTGGGAGCAATTGTCGGCAGAAACCAGGGCACTTTAGATAGTGCTGCGGCACAGCTTGGAGGTAATTTTACAGCCATTAATGCCAATGTAACCGATCTCGCCGATCTGGAGAACGTATTTAAAGAAACGGCTGAAAAATTTGGTAAGATAGATGTGATCGTAGCCAACGCCGGCGCCGGAACCACCGGAACTGTGGCCGATACGAGCGAGGCCGACTATGACAATATGATGGACCTGAACCTGAAGAGCGTTTACTTCACTGTTCAAAAAGCACTGCCTTATATGAATGATGGTGGTTCTATTATTTTGATCGGTTCAAATGCAGCACATCGTGCTTACCCGTCATTCGGCGTTTATGGCGCTGCGAAAGCAGCTGTGATCTTCTTTGCTAAAGCGTTCTCTAACGACCTTTTAAATAGAAGGATCAGAGTGAACGTGATTACACCCGGTACTACAGATACACCGGCGTTTGACAAATTTGTTCCGGCAGAACAAATTGAAGCTGTGAAAACACATTTTGCAAGTGTAATGCCGATAGGCAGGATCGGGCAGCCATCAGACATTGGTAAAACAGCCGTTTTCCTGGCTTCTGACGATTCTTCGTTCATGCTTGGTGCAGAACTCCTTGTTGATGGTGGTATGACCTATTTGTCAAAATAATTAATCCTAAATGGCGCGGGTTTATAATCCGTGCCATTACAACTATTAAAATGAAAGACATGCTAACACAAGAAAATCTTCGGATTGTAAAAGAACTCTTTGCAGCGTTTGGCCGCAGCGATGAGGAAGCCATGCTGGCGCTGGTTGCCGATGATGTTGAGTGGATCACTCCGGGCGAGGATTGGCCGCTGGCCGGCTCGCACCTCGGGCATGCAGGTTTAGAAGATTTGATCCGGAAGTCTGCTGAAGAGTTGGAAACTTCATTTCCGGAGCCACCCGAATTTATAGCACAGGGCGATAAGGTTCTGGTTATCGGTTCCAGTACAGGGAAAGTCAAAGCCACGAATAAATCTTTCGAGGATCATTTTATCATCGCCGTCACCGTTCGTGATGGTAAAGTATCACATGTGCGGGAGTATGTCGACACGCAAGCATTGGCACGAGCTTCTGAGATGCCTTAAAGTCTTATGGACAATTAACCGCAGTAGGGCGATATCCATGCTGACATTTTAAAATAAAGTTTAACAAATTAAAAGAAACCTATGAAGATCGGAATTATTGGTGCGGGCCATATCGGAAAAACACTCGCAAAAAAATTAATAAATGCAGCGTATCCTGTTATTCTTTCTAATTCAAGAGGAGTTGAATCATTGCAGCCCCTTGTTAAAGAGCTGGGAACATTGGCATTGGCCGGCACAAATGAAGATGCCGCCGGCTCAGATTTGGTCATTATTGCCGTACGGTGGGAACAAATACCCGAGGTACTGGACAAATTAAAAAAACAGCTTGCCGGAAAAATCGTTGTTGACGCCAGCAATCGTCCTAATAAAGGTGCGCCTGAAAAGCCGTCGACGGCCGTGGTTGCAGAGTTGATACCTGATGCTATGGTCGTAAAAGCATTTAATACACTATTTGCCAGAACACTTGATGCAGAACCAACAGTAAATAATGGTAAACGTGTACTCTTTCTTTCAGGTGATCAGCCATTTGCCAAAGAGAGCGTTGCCAAGATCATAACACAATTAGGTTTCGCAGCGATAGACTTGGGCAGCCTAAAACAGGCAGCGCCAGTAACTGAGTTAGGTACAGCGTTATCCGGGCTAAATTTGGTGAGTTACCCAAGCTGATCCTGATAATTCTGACCTGTGTAAAAAGACATGAGATAGTAATTAGTAAAATAACGATCAACCATATTTCCGCTGATCGTTATTTTTATTATTGCATCCTCCATGTTTTATTTTTTTAACAAGAGTAATAGCAAAACATAAAGGCTTCAGGGTTAACCCTGAAGCCTTTACTTATTAAATTAATTAGTTTTGGTTTATTACCAGTTTGGGTTCTGCTTTAAATTTGGATTTAAAAGCAAATCCTGGGTTGGCAATGGATATAAATAATCCCTGTCTTCATTAAATTTCTTAGGTGTAGTGGGGTTAACAACAATGTTTCCCCCGGTTGTACCGTTCTCCAACGAAACATCTACTCCAAGTTTTAAGAATTGTGCATTTGGAACATTAGGCTGATCGCCGGTATAAATTACCAGGTCTGTTTTTCCATCTCTATCCAAATCATAGCTACCCGTTCCCGGAAAGTAAGCTCCTTTAAACTGATCGGTAAGTAAATGTCCCTCTTTCCACCGCAGGAGGTCATTGTATCGGAATCCTTCCATCACCAGTTCAATACGGCGTTCCCTGCGAATCTCCAGTATCACACCTTTATTTGCACCTGTTACTCCGGTATACTGAGAAGCCAAATACAGATCGGGCGAGGTGTTGGCAGCTGCCATAACCATTGCGGGCATACCTACACGATCTCTCAGCTTTTTAACCGATTTATCCAAATCTGCCTGCGTCAAAGTTCCTAACTCTGCTTTTGCTTCCGCATAGTTCAACAATACTTCGGCATACCTGAATATCGGCAAGGGATTAGGCGATTTACCATTGGCATCATTAGGGGCCGCTGTTACAAATTTAGTTAACTGATAACCGGTAACTGTGCCCGAATAGGAGGGTGGTAACACCACTGTACCATCAACACGCTTATATCCGGGTGTACGGATGGTTTGCGCAAGCCGCGGGTCCCTGTCTTTGGTTTCATCGGCAAACTGCATGGTGTTATACCCTGCTTTGTCTGTAAACCTTGAACCATCTTTCATGAGGTAACTATTTACCAGTCTTTTTTCCAGTCCGGGTTTACCAAATGATGGGGATACTGTGTAATAATTAACGTTATGAAAAATCTGCAAAGATGCACTATATGGCCTGGCCAATATGATTTCGGCAGGATTAGACGTTAAAGAATTGAATAGATCGCCATAAGCTTTATCTGTAGTGCTGTTATAAACGGTATATGGGCTTTGATCTATCATTTGCCCGGCGGCATCGGCAGAGGCCTGCAGGAATTTTTCGGCATTGGGGATTTTAAATTCCGTGTGATACTTTCTGAATGTACCTTCAAACAAGGCCAGTCTTGATTTTAAGGCAAGTGCTGTCCATTTGCTTACTTCAACTGTTGAAGTTGTTACCGGTAAATGAGCCACTGCAAAATCAATATCATTTAAAACGGAATCCATTACTACGGTACGGGAATCACGTCCTTTGGTAAGCGCCGCATTATCGGTAGCGTCAATGGGTTTAGAATACCATGGAACATCTCCAAAATGGGCAACCATATTAGCATAAAAGTATGCCCTGAAAAATTTGGCTACGGCTACGTACTTGTCTGTAATAGCCGGGCTTAAACCTCCGCGACTATAATTTTGCAAAAAGTAATTTACGTTACGCAAATTATCCCAGGTCCATCCACCGCCTGAAACAGGTACCAGGCGATTGCCGGTAATTTTCTGATCAAGCGAGTTTAAAATGATGTTGTCGCTGTTTTCTCCGTAAAGGCTGGTAAAGCCATTATCTTCATAATCTGAATAAGGCAGCATTTTATCGTAAAACGAAAGCACGTATAACCGCAGTTCATTTTCAGAGTTAAAACTCTTATCGGGCGATATCTGTGAAAGTGGTTCACGATCAAGTGATTTGGAACAGGCTGATAATAGGGTGATACCTATGAAAGCTATGTATAAGATCTTTTTCATTTGTGTTAATTATTAAAAGGTTACATCTAAGCCAAGTGTGTACGTTTTCATGAAAGGATACCCCCTGGCGCCAATATCCGAGGCGTCTGGTGTAACAGCTTCCGGATCAATGTACCTGGTTTTGAGTTTGGTTAACGTAAACAGGTTTTGCCCGTTAAAGAAAAAACGCATGCGCTCTATTTTCCACTTTTTGATGATATGCGATGGCAGGTTATAACCAAGTGTTGCATTTTTTAATTTGATATAAGCCAGGTTTTGCAGGTATTTGTCATTGTTGTAATACAGCTCACCGCCTGAGTATGCAGCATAACCCCTGTTAAGTGGGAAATAAGAATTTGGGTTTTGAGGTGTCCAAAGTTTGCTTTCGTAATCTTTAGGGATAAAGGAAGAATATGGTCTGCCTAAGGTTCCCCAGAACATGCCTGCTTCGGTATTTGGATACCAGTTTTGTTTACCTATCCCTTGGAAAAATAAGGAAAGGTCAAAGTTGCCCCAGTTAAAACCCGCGTTTATACCAAAAGAATACCTTGGTAATGAGTTACCTATTTTCTTAAGGTCGCCATGGTCGCTAACGGTGTTCTTTCCGTCATTAATAACACCATCACCATTGGTGTCTTTAAATTTCAGGTCGCCTGCATGTAGCTGAGCCCATTCACCCGGCGAGCCGGTGCGCTGCCCGTCAACATAATCCTGGTTTATTTTCCAGTTTTTAGCTTCGTCATCTGATTTGAAAAAGCCATCAATACTATAGCCCCACATTTCACCTAATTCCTGGCCTTTGTAAAAGTTGTTGAGTAAGCCATTAGGGTTGTCAAACTTGGTTATTTTTGCTTTGTAATCTGACAATACAATCCCGAAATTATACCCAAAAGCCTTGTTCAGTAATGTGCCGTTATCGCGCCAGTTAATGGTAATATCCCAGCCTTTAGTATCCAGATCGCCTGCATTTTGCTTTGGTGAATCGGCCCCAAAAACCGATGGCAATGTTTTGCCATTGATCAGCATGTTAGTGGTTTTACGGTCGTACCAGTCAAAAGAGGTTTGCAGCCTGTTGTTAAAGAAAGCCATATCGGCACCCAAATTTAGGGATGTTGATTTTTCCCAGGTAAAGTCAGGGACAACCGGTTTTGGCGAGCTTAACGTTTGCTGCTGCGTTCCGTCGATTACCCATTTAGAAAGAGTAGATGTAATAACAGGGATATACGGATACAAGTTACCGCTGCCCGTTCCAACATCCTGGTTTCCTAAAGAACCATAAGAGGCTCGGAATTTAAATTCAGATACGGCGGGTTTTAACGCTTTGAAAAAATCTTCTTCACTTATGCGCCAGCCTGCAGATACAGAAGGGAAGAACCCAAACCGGCTATTGCTCGGGAAGCGGGAGGTACCGTCATACCTGCCATTAACCTCAAACAGGTATTTGCTTTTATAATCATAATTGATCCTGCCAAAGTAACCCAAGAGCGCCCATTCACTGGCATTACCGCCAGCCAGTTGTGTTCCAGTACCCAGGTCAATCTGGTTAAGATCTTCTGATAACAAATTCTGGCGTTGGGTGCTGTTTGATTTGTACTTCTGCAATTCATAGTTGTAACCACCTGTAACTTTAAAACTGTGGTCGCTGATCTTTTTTTCGTAAGTAGCGTAAATATTTACCGAATGGTGCTGGTTTAGTTGGGTGCTTTCTTTTAGCTGATCATAGCCTTCGTAATTGACTACTCCCGGGTTGATTGACCAGGGAATTAATGTTTTACGCTGAAAATCTGAATAGGGGCTAAGTTGAAAAGAGTAATTTCCATTCAAAACCAATCCTTTGGTAATATCGGCCTTGAAGCCAACTGTGTTGGTAATATCATAGCTTTTTGTGCCGCCAAAGCTTTTGCCGTTTTGAAGATCGGCATACTCATTGGCACCGTAGTTATTCAGATTGGTACGGTAGGTAAATGTGCCGTCGGGATTTTGAGGAACATAAGCCGCCATGGCATGGTTATACAATCCCGGATTGTTTGAGTTGTACCCGTTGGCCGGCCACACATAATCATTGGCAGCAAACTGCGTGTTAGAGAAAGCGGTTAGCCATTTTGATAAGTGAGCGTTAACTTTTGCTCTGAAATTGTAAGCATTGTAAACATCCTCGCGTAAATCAGACTGATATATACCTTTTTGCTGGTAGTAACGGCCTGATAGTAAAAAGTCTACTTTGTCATTCCCACCCGTAATATTTAAATGGTGCTCCATAGCAGGTGTGCTGTTCCTGAACAGGAAATGCCACCAGTCTGTATTACCGTAGTATACATATTGGTTTTGTCCGTTGCGATTTTGAATCACTACAGATGGAAGGGATTTATCCGTTTGCCTGAGTTTGAGCTGCGCATAATCATCGGCTGTATAACCGCTGTAGCTGTTACCTACATTACGTGAAAATGCTTCGTCAACCAGTCTGAGCTGGGTGTAGCCATCGGTAATAAAATCAGTTTTTGTAGCTACCTGCTGCATACTGAAATTGCTGCCGAAATTGATGGATACCTTTCCTTCTTTTGCCTTCTTGGTAGTGATCAGTATCACCCCAAAAGCTGCCCTTGCACCATAAATGGCAGATGAGGCTGCATCTTTTAATACGGTTACAGTTTCCACATCATGCGGATTGATCATATTCACGTCGCCTGAAACCCCATCGATCAACACCAATGGTGAGCCGCTTACATTGGTTATGGAAGCATAACCGCGTACATTGAATTTTCCCTGGCTGCCCGGGTGGCCATCGCCAAAGGTGATGTTAAGATTTGGGATAGCACCTTGCAGGGCCTGCGCAATACCGGCTACTGGTCTGTCATCAAATACTTTTGAATCAACCTGGCTAACCGCACCGGTAAGATTTACCTTTTTTTGCGTACCGTAACCTACAACCACTACTTCGTTTAACCCGTTTGCCGCCGGCTGCAGCTGGGCATCGAGAGTCGCGGTTTCGCCTGCCTTAATTTCCACATGCTCAAAACGCCTGCTTTGATAGGCTATATAGCTAACCAGTACCGTATAATTACCCGCAGGTGCCTGTAACTGATAATAACCCCGGTCGTCACTTTGAATGCCGCGATTCAATTCTAATATTTTAATAGTTGCACCAGGCAAAAACAAGCCTTTTTCATCAACAATTTTACCGGCAAGCTTTCCGGGTTGCTGTTGCTTGATTTCATTGTTGGTGAGCGCGTTGATCACAACAACACCGTTTACTTCTTTAAAACCAAGGGAACGGGGGCTGAGTAGTTTCTTAAGTATAATTTCAAGTGTTTCGTTCTGTAGTTTTAAACTAACATCATTAAACCTGCTGATCAACTGACGATCATAGGCAAAGTTCACTTTGCTTTGATCCTGAAGTTCATTGATGGCTGTTTCCAGCGATGCGTTTTTAATATTAATGGAAACCCTTTTTTCAAATACCTGGCTGTTACTGGCAAATGCCGGTAGCAACAGGGAGGCTGTTGTAAGCATAGTAAGCAGCACAAAAGTTACTCTCATTGCTTTAATTATAGCATTGTTAAATTTTAATTTCATACATTGTATGGCTTTTAAATGTGAAGATTTTGAAGCATTGCCGTTAATCGGCTATCCAAGAGACGGTTGTTTCCAGCAACTGTCTCTCTTTGTTTTTATCGGAAAATTTCTATCGTGTCCCTCCTTTGTTTGGTTTTTAAATGGTGAATGGCGGTTATAACCTCCAAGGCTTTAAGCG
This sequence comes from Mucilaginibacter aquaedulcis, assembly GCF_030409325.1. GTDB lineage: Bacteria > Bacteroidota > Bacteroidia > Sphingobacteriales > Sphingobacteriaceae > Mucilaginibacter > Mucilaginibacter aquaedulcis. Next base: position 312,251 of record NZ_JAUFPR010000003.1, on the reverse strand, counting down.
CCGGCATAGAGGTGCTAAGCACAGTGGTGAAGTGATTATCTTGTATAGTCTTATCTTGAGTGGAGATACGCAGATCATAGTTTTTGTACATTAACAAAGCCATTTCACTGAAGCTGGCATCATTTAATACCATATTACCTTGTTGCCATGCCAGGCTTTGCTTATCTAATTTTGTTACTACGAAGCGAACAAGTTTTTGATCAAATACCAGTTGCTGATCAGTTGTTAAATATTGTGTTGTTGCCTTTTTAAACATAATACCTACTTTACCACTGGTTACCCCAATTGATAGTTTATTAAGTTTGCTATAGGCTCTGATATTAAAAGAGGTGCCCAATACCTGTGTGGTTAATGTGCCGCTTTGAATAATGAATGGGTGTTTTTCGTCATGTTTTACATCAAAAAAAGCCTCACCATCAGTAATGATCACAGAACGTTTTGATTGAAAATTGTCAGCGATTTGAATATTGGATGCGCTGTTTAGCGTGATGACCGAACCATCTGGTAAATTAATCTGTTTGCGTTCCCCAATTTTAGTACTGATGCTGCTATAGGTAATAGCGGGTTGTGCTTTTTTAGGCGCACTTGATTTCCAAAACAGTAATGCAGCAGAACTGATGAAAATTACACTTGCGGCTATTTTAATCCATTGGTAGTTAAGCTTCTTTACAACTGCATTACCCGGTTTAAGTTCCGGAATGATTGATAACCAGATCTCTTCCTTAAGGATCTGTTCTTTTTTTTCATCCAGTACAACAGGAGTTTCCTGATCCAGTTGATCATACCATTTGTCAATGGCGTTATTGTCGGCTGCAGTACCTTTATGTGCGAGATAACGTTTAAATAATTCCTTAATCTGAAGGACGTTCATGAGCTGTGCTTTTGACCTATTATCTGAGCAAGCCGCTTTTGGTACTATACGAAGTGTGTTAAACTTATATTAAGTTTTATTTACAAAGAAGAATATAAGATGAAAATTACGGGAACTATCCAGTCGCCTTTTTGGTGATCGAGCACAGTTGCACGCACACGTCTGAGCGCTTGGGTAATCTGGTTTTTTACGGTTTGTTCGGAAAGATTAAGTTCTGAGGCTATTGTTGCTATAGGCATATCTTCGTCCCTGCTCATTCGGAAGATCTGCTGCATTTTTTGAGGCATGCTGACAATGGCGGCATCAAGTATAGTTTCCAGTTCCTTGTTTTCGAGGAGGGTGTCGGGTGATACAGCGAGATCGATATGCAGTTGATCGATTTTTTTTAGTTGTGCTTTGGAATAAGCATAAAAACTGATGGTGCGGTATTTTAAGGCGGTAAACAGATATTTGGCCAGGTCGTTTTCCTGCAACATGTTCAACTGCTGCCGCCTGTTCCACAGGGATACCATCACCTCCTGAACCAAATCCTTGGCCTCGTCTTCTCCAATATTTTTGGTTGCCCGGATATAGAGTGGCTTCCAATAGCGGTCATAAAGCTGCCGGAAGGCTTGCTGATCATTAGCTTGTATGGCACTTAACAGATCAAGATCACTTAACGTGGTTTTAGGGGTTGCCATACATGGGCAAAAATAATTGTCGCCAATTGGTAAATCAGTGAAGTTATGTTATGGTTTTATTAAGATTTGGTTGCTACCATAGGTATACACGGAGAAATGACCGTTTGAAATTATGTTTTTTATGACTTCAGTCGGACGCAATAAGTGAAAGGTAAATCCTATCAAAAAAACTGGTCGTGTTAAACTTTTTTTATTTCAAACGTAGGTTTTATATATGATATTTATATAGATGTTATTATTGGCTTATGAAACCTAAATATTTACTATTATTTATGGCGGTAGCCTTGTTTGCCGCCTGTAAAAAAACTGAATTGGCCTCTCCAATACTACCAGATCAACACACCCAAAAAGTACAATTGCTGCGGATGGCGATAAAAGTATTCTGAGTGTCAGCTTCAGAAAACAATAATGTAAACTTAAAATCTAAGAGCCTCGTAGAGATATGAGTCTTTTTTATTTAGAGAAATAATAGACCATAACAAAGAAATAAAACAGTCCTAAAAAAATTGATAAAACAATTAAAGCTTTAAAAGAGGTTTGACGGATACTTGGCTTAGGCATTTAAATAAATAAGCACCTAATATATGGATATTAATTATTATTAATATTATTTCACAGTTTTAATTATTAAAAAGAAAGAAAAAGATATTTTTTTCCTGGGTGTATAAAGGTAGCTATTATAGGCTTATCAACCCTGATAGTAATATCATTGGTGCTCCTCCTGATAGCTATCCGGACGAGCATGGCCTCAGGAACAAAGCCCCGCATGTCTGCGGAGCTTCTTTTACCTTGAATTTTTGATTTATCTGTGCAAGCTTTTGACGGGGTGATTTTTCGCAGAGTATGAAATTTTAATATCTTTAAACAAATCTTCAGTTTATGAAAAAAATATTTTGCTTGTGTTTAACGGCCACATTTTTAAGTTTATGGAACTATTCACATGCGCAAAAAACAAGTTTTGTTGATGTAGCCGGATTAAACCCACAAATAAAACCCGGTGATAACTTCTTTCGTTTTGTTAATGGCCGCTGGACCGACACCGCGAAAATTGCTAACGATCAATCAGGTGTGGGCTCTTACTCGTTCCTGAACATTCCGCAAAAACAACTGCTGCAAAATATCCTCGATAGTGTATCAAAAACCAATAACAAGATGGGCAGCATTGAGCAAAAGGTTGGTGATTTCTATGCATCCGGTATGGATATGGCAACAATCAATCATCGCGGATACCAGCCGATTAAACCCATACTTGCAGATATTGATGCGATCAGCAATGTACCGTCATTACTCAAATTTGTTGCGGCAGAATTAAAGTCGGGTAATCGCTCTATCATTAGCTTTGGCGTTTCTCCCGATAATAAAAATAGCCGCTTAAATATTGCCCATGTTTACCAGGGAGGCATCGGTTTGCCTGATAAAGATTATTATTTTAAAACTGATTCGCCCACGCTGCACATTCAGCAGGCCTATCACGAATATGTGCGCACCTTGTTTGAATTAACCGGGAGCAGCCACGCCGCTGCAACTAAGGATGCAGCTACAGCTTATGCAATGGAGAAGCAAATTGCCGGATCGCATAAATCAAATATTGAGCTAAGGGATGTTAATGCTAATTACCATAAGGTAGCTGTTGCCGCCATCAATACCTCAGAACCCAATATAGCGTGGGTAACTTTACTTGCCGAGCTGGGTGCAATTACCGATTCTATAGATATGGCCCAACCGGCCTATTACGATAAGTTGAACACGATGTTAACTTCGGTTAGCATAAATGACTGGAAAGTATATTTAAAGGCAAGCGTTCTCGAAAATTACGCCGAAACGCTCAGTAAACCTTTTGTTGATGCCTCATTTGAGTTTAATAAAGCGCTAACAGGACAGGCAACGCAAAAACCGCGCAAACAGATCATGACCGCAAGCGTTGATAACTATCTGGGGCAGGCTTTGGGGCAACTGTACGTAAAAAGATATTTTAATGAGGATGCAAAAAAACGTGTGCTGATCTTAGTGAACAACCTCCAGAAATCCTTTGAAAACAGGATTAATCATCTCGACTGGATGAGCGACAGTACCAAACTAAAGGCAAAGGAAAAATTATACACCATCACAAAAAAAATAGGCTATCCTGATAAATGGAGGGATTACAACAAGGTCCAGATCAACAGAACAAAATACTTTGAAAATGTGCTCTCGCTAAACCAAAATGACTACCAGTTTCAACTGGCGAAATTGAACAAGCCGGTCGATAGGACAGAGTGGGCCACAACACCGGCAACGGTTACCGCATATTATGATCCATCACAAAATGATATTGTTTTCCCTGCAGGTATTTTACAGTTTCCTTACTTTGATTTTTCGGCAGATGATGCCATCAATTATGGAGGTATTGGCATGGTAATAGGCCATGAGATGACACACGCGTTTGACGATCAGGGTGCACAGTTTGATAAGGACGGCAACGTTAAAAACTGGTGGACAAAAGAGGATTACCAAAAATTCCGTGAGAAAACAGCACAATTGGCTAACCTATACAGCTCATTTACTGTTTTGGATACTGTTCATATTAAGGGAGCGTTGACTTTGGGCGAAAATACCGCCGATAATGGTGGTGTTGCAATAGCTTATGATGCATTTAAGATGACACGGCAGGGGCAGGGTTCTGAAAAAATTGATGGGTTTACGCCCAATCAGCGTTTCTTTCTGTCAATAGCCAGGATATGGAGAGTTAAAACACGGGATGCGTTTCTTCGTACCTATGTGAACACTAATCCGCACTCACCGGCCATGTGGCGTGTAAATGGCCCGTTGATGAATTTTGCTCCTTTTTACAAGGCATTTAACGTGGAACCAGGCGATAAAAATTACAAACCCGACGATCAAAGAGTGAAGATCTGGTAAAACAAACAAAAAAGGCCGACAGTGAAGCCGGCCTTTTTTGTTTATTTCTCCCCCAGCCAGTCAACAATCCGATTACGCTCGTCAATGAGAAGCGGCCTTATCAAATTTACTTAATGCGCTATCCAATGGCATACCTTGTTTGTAAATGCAGTCGCAGAAAGCCTGGCAGGCTTTTGTGTCTTTATTGTTTCCGCATTGGTTGCGGCACTCTTCTTCCGTGTTACCCGGCACTATCCTGAAGAGATAAAAAGTGCCCAGGATAATGATGGTTATAACTGCTATGCAACCACTAAAAAAATAGATGCGCAGCCGCTTGCCTATGGGTTTTGTGATTGTAGGGGAGGCAGTCAGGATTGGTTTAATAAAGAGATATTTTAAACGATCATAATCCCAGATCAATAAATATAAGCAGGCCAATAGCATAAAGGTAATGAGCCGCGTACCGTCAAAGCGGGTAGCGTAGGTGAGTACCGTAATATTAACAATCATGGTGAAATAAGCGATAGTGCCGAGCAATGCTGTTCGCGGTATTAATAAGAGGATGGTAATGGTTAATTGCGTGATGCCAATAAAGTTATAGTAATAGCCTGTTAGCAATAAGGCATCAAAATAATGCCCCAGCGGATTATTATGTGGCAAACCTTCGGCAAAGCGTTGCCCCATGATCTTTACAATTCCGGTTGGCAGGAAACTCAGCGCTAAAGCAATTCGGCAGAACACCGCGAAGCGCTGAAACCATTTGTCGGCTTTTGCTTCATCATATATGGCTCTTAACTTAGGCATAACAAACTTTATTAATGATCTGAATTACAAATCTATGAAAATTAACTTTGTAATTGAAAGTACTTTTAATTTTAATGTATCCATCCTTTGTGATGAAGTAGTATCGTGTTCATTAAATATTAAGATATGCTGGTTTTACCTTGTACAAATCATCTTTAATAAAAAAAACTTTTAAATTTATCCTTGATAAGCATAAAGTCTGTTTTGTATGCTGTCATCCCCCAATTAAGAAATGATATTGAATAAGGTGTACAAATTGCTCATTGTATGTTTGATCTTGTTTTTTTCGCTGTTTAAGGCCAGCGGGCAAACCCCACGCGAATTAATTGACCAGATAAAAAAAAGCTCACCCGATACCACCCAGATCAGCCTCCTTTTAAAATTAGGGAACTATTATGTTTATAAACCCGGTGAGTATAAAAATGACCTCGACAGCGCCTATGAAAACTACGCCAAAGCGTTTCAGTTGAGTAAAAAATTAAAAGATATAACCTGGGAGAATAAGACGCTTGTTGAAATAGCGATCTGCGACCGTGAAGCTGGTAACTATGATCATGGAATAAGCTGCTACATGCAGATCATTAATTATTATAAAAAGATAAAAATACCTGAAGAAGAAGCTAATGCATGGTATGATCTGGGAGATTTACTCCCGGCAAACAATAAGATCAATATTGCGAAAAAGATAGTTTTCTTTCAGCGTGCAGATAGTGTTTACAAAAAGTTAAACTTGAAGAAGGAACAAACAGATGCACTAAAAGCAATTGGCGACGCACATTTAAATGAAGGCAAGTTTGATTTGGCCGAAACAGAGTTACTGCAAGTTATTGATCAATACAAAAAAGAAGGCTATAAAAAACTGGCATATACCTTTGATCTGTTAGGTGAAGTAGCCCGGCAAAAAGGCGATTTGCAGAAAAAGCTATACTATGAGCTGGAGGTGGTGAAAAATTTAGAAGGTACGCCTGATACGGCAACTGCCGACTACTTTTATCATAAGCTTGCTACTACTTATAACGATCTGAAAAAGTTTAAGGAAAGTGTTTACTGGAGCAATAAAGCGCTGAATATGGCTTATAACCGTCCCGATCATGGGTTGTTATATTTATACTCAGCGCTGTACGTTTCAGATCTTATTGCGCTTAATAAAGAGAAAGATGCACTTGTTTTTTTTAATAACATTGTAAAGAAAAAGCCACCTACTGATGAGGGCCAAAAAATATCTGCTTACCAATCATATGGGAAAATATATGATGCTCTAAAATATTATGGCAGTGCAAAGCAGAGCTATACAAATATGATCAGCGTGATTGAAAAGCAGGGTGCGGATCGTGGTATAGTTAATCAATATATCACCATTCATAATCATATTATTGATTACCTGACCACTATTAAATTTTTTGTTTCAATCAGAGATTATAATAATGCCGATTACTACTTAAAAAGAGTGCAATTGTTTTCGGATAGTCTTGAAAGTCCCGCTTCAAAAAGAGACATTAATTATTATGGGTTTTTATTAGATTCAATTAAGGGGAATTATATTTCGGCTATAAAACATTATCAGCAATATAAGCAAATTAACGATTCCATATTTAATACAACCAAAAGCAAGCAGATTGCAGAAATTGACATTAAATACCAAACAGAACAAAAAATATCGTCCATAAAACTGCTTAAAAATCAACAGGAAAGCCAGCAAGCCGAACTGCGGAAAGTAAGGTTGCAAAAAAATATAACCTTTGGCGGTATAACAGCTTTTATGATAATAGCCGGTTTAGCTTATAACGGTTACCGGAATAAATTAAAAAGTAACAGGTTATTGTATAGCAAGCAAACGGAGATCAATCAACAAAACCATAGCTTGCAGCAATTGATCGGTGATAAAGATAAACTGTTGAGCGAAAAAGACTGGCTTCTTAAAGAGGTGCACCACCGCGTTAAAAACAACCTGCAAATTGTAATGAGTTTGCTAAATACCCAGTCGGCATTTCTTGAAAATAAGGAAGCATTGAACGCGCTCAATCAAAGCAAAGACCGTGTTCACGCTATTTCTCTAATTCATCAGAAACTTTATGCAGGTAAAAATATTTCCATGATAAATTTACCTTCGTACGTTGCTGAGTTAATTTATTATTTAAAAGACAGCTTCAATGTTTACGATCGTAAAGTCATCATCAATTCTTTTATCGAAGAAATCGACATTGATATTGCTCAGGCGGTTCCACTTGGATTGATCTTAAATGAAGCCATTACAAACGCGATAAAATATGCGTTTGATAGCAAAGGCGGTAAGGTAGATGTGGAGTTGAAGATGGTAGATGATCACATGGCTATGCTTAGCGTAGCTGATAACGGCAGAGGGTTTCCTGAAACATTTGACCGCGAAACTAATAATACATTGGGCATGCAAATGATAATGGCCTTAAGTAAGCAGTTAAAAGGGACACTAAAAACCGAAAATAACAACGGTGCAGAGGTAATAGTCAAGTTCCGTTTGGAAACTTTTCCGATAATTGCCGAAACACCACATGATCTGAAAAAAACCGCTATCGCCCTTAACTAAAACCTTCTCCAATTTTCCGGTAGATAGTATTCAGGTACATGTATCAGTTATTACATCGCCAGGTGCAAAAATGGGCGAAATTGAGACGATATGCATCGACTTTGACACGATATGAAGACATACCTGCCGCGCTTTTATTTATTTTAGCCTGCTGAATAAAAAATCAATTATATATACTACCTATGAACCAATCTAACCGACTAATGTCATTGGTCTTACTGGCCTATGCCTGTATGGCAGGCACAGTGCATGCTCAGGAAAGAAAAGCACCTGCCTATCCGCTGATCACCCATAACACCTACTTTAGCATCTGGTCAAATACCGATCAACTGAACAACTCAACCACCACCCATTGGACAGGTGCAGAGCACTCGCTATTAGGACTGATCAATGTAGATGGCAAGATCTATCGTTTTCTTGGGAAAGAGCAAACCAACTACAAAACCATATTGAGCGCTTCTGATGAAGCGCCTTATAGCGTTGCCTATACAGAAAATAAACCAGCGGGTGACTGGACATCGCCAAAGTACAGTACTGCCGGTTGGAAGTCTGGACAGGCACCGATTGGTGATGATGAAAAGAACGTAAAAACATTGTGGAAATCGGATGATATATGGGTGAGGCGAACATTTGATGTTAATGCCATAGCCAGCATTAATGAGCTTTTTTTAAAACTTAACCACGATGACAACATTGAGGTTTTCCTGAACGGAACGAACGTTTACGAGAAGAAAGGTTGGACAAGCAGTTTTCAATATTTCCCGATCAATAAAAGCACGCTTAAAGCGGGGCAAAATGTGATAGCCATACACCTGGCTAATACTGCCGGTGGCAGGTTTTTGGATTTTGGCCTTGTAGATAGATTAAAGGACAATGCCGCCCGGATATTACTGGCCCAGCAAAAGGATGTTGAGGTAAATGCAACGCAAACGGTATACAATTTCGCCGCCGGGAAAGTGAACCTTCAGCTTACTTTTACGTCACCATTGCTGTTGAATGATCTGCGCTTGTTATCCCGCCCGGTTTCATACATTGCTTATAAAGTGAATGCGAACGACGGGAAAAACCATGCTGTAAAAGTTTTCCTCGGCGCCTCATCTGATATCGCGGTTTATCAGCCAACACAGGATGTTAGCGCTCAAAAATATGCCACCGCGAAACTATCTGTACTAAAAGCCGGCACTATTGAGCAGCCAGTTCTTCAAAAAGGCGGCGACGATATGCGTATAGACTGGGGCTATTTTTATGTAGCTGCGCCAAAGAACAACGGTGCGGTTCAGTTTATTACCAAAGGCAGCGAGGCAGCTAACGCATTCAAAAAGGGAGCTGTTTCATCAACAGCATCAAAGGGGCGTTCACTTTCATTGAATACCATCATCCCTTTCGGAACTGTTGGTAAAAACGCTGTGGAGCGCTTTGTTGAGTTAGGTTATGACGAACGGTTTTCTGTACAATACTTCAATACCGACTTGAGGCCCTGGTGGAATAATTCAGGCAAAGCCACTATTGAAGACGAATTGACAAATGCCTTTAACGAATACCAGTCTGTTATACAAAAATGTACTGCCTTTGATAAGGAGGTTTACGCGGATGCCTTACGTTCGGGAGGGGCCGAGTATGCACATTTGTGCGTATTGGCCTATCGTCAAAGTATTGCGGCTCATACGCTGGTTAAAAGCCCTGCGGGCGAAACCCTGTGGCTATCTAAGGAAAACAACAGCGGTGGTTTCATAAACACTGTGGATGTAACTTATCCCTCGGCACCGCTTTACCTGCTTTATAATCCGGAACTGATGCAGGGTATGCTGAACGGTATTTTCCACTTCAGCGAAACGGGTAAATATCCGCACCCATGGGCTGCGCATGACTTGGGCACTTATCCAAAGGCCAACGGACAAACCTATGGTGAGCCGATGCCGGTGGAGGAATCTGGCAATATGATCATCCTTTGCGCTGCTATTGCTAAGGTGGAAGGCAATGCCAATTATGCCAAAAAACACTGGCAAACACTCAGCACCTGGGTTGATTACCTTGCTAAAGATGGTTTAGATCCTAAATCACAATTATGTACGGATGATTTTGCCGGACATTTGGCCCGCAACGCCAACTTATCGGTAAAAGCCATAGTGGCAATAGCTTGCTACGCGCAAATGGCCGAGGCAATGGGTGAAACCGAAACCGCCAAAAAGTATCGGGCTATTGCCGAAGGCATGGTGCCTGAGTGGATAAAAATGGCTGACGCAGGCGATCATTATGCACTTACTTTTGATAACAAAGATACCTGGAGTCAGAAATATAACCTGGTTTGGGACAAGGTACTGAGCTTACATTTGTTTCCTCAAAAAGTGTATGATACCGAAACCCGGTATTACCTTACCAAAATAAATAAGTTCGGGATTCCGCTTGACAGCCGTAAATCATATACCAAAAATGACTGGATTGCCTGGACAGCAACTTTTGCTCCGCAGAAAGATCAGTTCGAGGCATTGATCAGGCCGCTATATGTGCATGCACTGGAAACCCCATCACGTGTGCCGCTTAATGATTTTTATGATTCAAAAACAGGAATCAGGGAAAACTTTAAGGCAAGGAGCGTAGTAGGTGGTTTTTATATGAAAATGCTTGCTGATAAATTGAAAGCAAAATAATCGCGGAACGCATAATATGAGCCATACAGTTTCCTGTTTCGGGAATGGCAGGGCTGTATGCAACTCATATCACAAGATCTTATACAATGGACAATAATAAACTGACCACCAAACCGCATTATCCTATATTGGATGGTTTACGCGGTGTTGCGGCCATCATCGTAGTTACCTTTCACCTTACCGAACCGCTGGGTACCGGACACCTGGATATTATAGTTAATCATGGGTATCTGGCAGTTGATTTCTTTTTCCTGCTGTCGGGTTTTGTTATCGGCTATGCTTATGACGACCGCTGGAATAAAATGACCATCGGCAGTTTTTTTAAGCGCCGCATTGAACGCCTGCAACCGCTCGTGGTTCTGGGTATGACATTGGGAGCCATAGGCTTTTATTTTACAGATTCTACCATCTGGCCGCTTATTCATACCGTGCCATTATGGAAAATGCTGCTGGTTTTGCTCATCGGTTACACAATTTTGCCGATACCGCTATCTATGGATATACGCGGCTGGCAGGAGATGCATCCCCTTAACAGTGTAGGGTGGTCTTTATTCTTTGAGTACATCGCTAATATTCTGTATGCGGTTTGGATAAGGAAATTCTCAAAAACTACTTTGACCGTGCTGGTATGCATTGCAGCTGTAGCACTTGCGCAACTTGCCATTACCAATGGCGATGTAAGCGGCGGCTGGACATTTAACGCAGAGCAGGTGCGTGTAGGCATAACCCGTACCATTTACCCGTTTTTTGCAGGCCTGTTACTTTCGCGTATCATTAAGCCCGCACATATCAGGCAGGCATTTTTATGGTGCAGCGTTTTATTGGCGGTGGTGTTGTATATGCCGCGCATCGGCGGTGCCAACCATCTTTGGATGAACGGGATATATGAGTCTGTTTGTATTATTATTGTTTTTCCGCTTATCGTTTACCTTGGTGCCAGTGGCGAGGCGCAAACCCGAACAGAGAGCAGGATCTGCAAGTTTCTCGGCGATATATCTTATCCGCTTTACCTGGTGCATTATCCGCTGGTTTATTTTTACGTGGCATGGATCAGTAATCATAAAGGCGTAACCATTGTTCAGGCCTGGCCTTATGCTTTAGCTATTTTGATAGGTGCAATTGTTCTAGCTTATATCACCCTAAAATGGTATGATGAGCCGGTTCGTAAATGGCTGCGAAAAAAACTTGGCTAATTTTATGAATGAGGAAAGCCCCGCAGACACGGGGCTTTTTTTATGACTCAAATTTTAGAGTAATAGCAGTTTTAATGTCAACGCAGGGCTTATTTGGTTAACTCTGCCAGGAGGTCATCCAGTTTGGCAAGGGTTAGGGTCATTCCCATCTCCATACCCATTTCAACAACTTTTTCCAGGTCGGCCAGCGATTTATAGGTAACCACGGTTTCAACAAGGGAGTTTTCACCTTTATCCAAAAAAGTCACCAGCCATTCTGCACGTGGCAGGTCCTGGTTAATTTCGCCGGCTTCGTTGCTGAAGGCATCGGTAGAGGTGTAATAATCAATAGGCCGGATTTTCAAGTACTCGGTATAGCCCCAATATTCGGTGCCGTTTGGTTCTATCATGGCGTAATGCCAATGTCCGCCTTCGCGAAAGTCCATTGATTTTGTTTTCGTGGTAAGCGGTGCAGGCGCAAACCAGCGGTCAAGTAGCTCACTCTTGGTATAGCAATCCCATACCAATGGGCGTTCTGCCAAAAACTCACGGCGTATAGTCAGCGTGTTTTTAACCTTGTCGGTCACAAAATCAAATTGCAGGTTGTTTTTCATTATTTCTTCTTTTTAATGGTTGATAATAATTCGTCCAGTTGGCTAAAGCGGCTTTCCCAGATCTTCCTGAATTGTTCGAGCCACTTATCAATCTCCTTCATCTTGTCGATTTCCAGTTGGTAGTATATCTCTCTGCCTTTGTGGTCTGCCTTTACCAGCGCGCATTCCGTTAAAATCCGCATGTGTTTTGAAATGGCCTGGCGGCTCATTTCAAAGTGATCGGCAATTGCGGCGGGCGTCATCGTTTGTAATGCTATTAAAGCGATGATAGCCCTGCGTGTAGGATCGGCTATGGCCTGGAAAACATCTCTTCTCATGGGGTATTAATTTTTATTTTTTAGATCAAGAGTTCAATTACTCATTGATCATTGGCAGGTATTTGCTCCAGTTATCTGCTATAACCCAAACTATAACAGCAATTATTACCGCAACAATAGGTAACCCCTGAGGTGCCATGCTGATGTTGGCAAGCAAAATACCGGTTATAATAGGTACAAGAATAACGGCGGCGAGCGCCCTTGTTTTTTTGAAAATAAGCAGTAAGCCGCCAATTAATTCTGCTGCGCCCACAAGTGGTAGTATCCAGCCGATGGTCATAAAGGCCATCCCTGCTTTTGCTGCCTTTTCAGGCATGTCTTTCGGGACAGGCATGTAGTGAAAAAATTTATCGAGGCCCGCGTTAACGAATAACAAGCCAACAAGTAAGCATAACACAAATAGGATTTTAGGTTTCATAATGATAAGTTTTTTCTGAATAATAAACCGAATGGTTGCAAATATAACTGCAACCATTCGGTTTATCAATAGTTTTAAAAAAAATAATTTAGTGCTCTGTTATAGAGGGTGATTGTTACTTTGCATAGGTGCATTTTTGAAAATATTAATCGATAAAACCGCATTAAGTAAATCATGATTTTACTTATCTTATGCGTTTTATAAATGTTAACAATGAAAGTAAAAAGAAGCTGTTTGCCTGTTCTGTTTAGCTTTACAATATTAGCTGCGGGGCAGTGTTTAAACGCCAGTGCTCAGCAAAACCAAATTGCAAAAAGCCTTATTCCTAACCAGGAAACCATGCTGCCGCTAAATGAGATAAAACTAACAGGCTATGTTGGCGATAAATTGAATGCCTGTATCCATAACCGTATTGAGGCGCAGGATATTGAACAGGTTGTAGCTCCCTTCCGCACCAAAAACGAGTGCAACATGTGGCAAACTGAGTTTTGGGGTAAATGGATCACATCGGCTATCGCTGCCCTGCGTTATGATCCGGATGATAAGAAATTGCGTGATAATGTAGATAAAGCCGCTGCTGGTTTAATGGCAACTCAGCTGAAAGATGGTTACATAGGCAACTATGCCGATAGCTGTCACTTGCATCAATGGGATATATGGGGCAGAAAATATACCCTGCTCGGCCTGATAGATTATTATGATCTCAGCAGGAAAAAGGAGGTACTTGAATCGGCAAAGCGACTGTTAAATCAGTTAATGACTGAAGTTGGTCCCGGCAAAAGGGATATTGCCGCTACCGGTAATTATGCAGGTTTACCAAGTACCTCTATCCTTGAACCCGTTGTGCTGATGTATAACCGCACCGGCGATAAACGATACCTTGACTTTGCCGAATATATAGTGCAAAATGAGGAACATGGCAAGCCTAAGCTTATAGCCAATGGCCTTGCCGGGGTATTGGTAAGTGAGCGCTACAAGGCTCCCGGTATTGAACACGGGCAAAAAGCTTATGAAATGATGTCATGCTATGAAGGAATGCTTGAACTTTACCGGGTTACAGGTAAAAAAGAATATCTGGATGCCACGGTAAAAACCGTTGATGAGATCATGGCGCACGAGATCAATATCTGTGGGGGTGCATCAAGCAGTGAGAAATGGTACATGGGCGGGCTCAGGCAGGCCGAACCGGCTATACATCCTATGGAAAGCTGTGTTACCATGACCTGGATAAAACTTTGCAAAAACCTGTTAACCCTCACCGGTAACCCTAAATACATGGATGCCATTGAAATAAGCATGTACAATGCTATGATGGGGGCAATGATGCCCGCAGGCAATACTTTTGCCAAGTACAGTGTTTTGCGCGGCGTACGCGAGCTTGGCGAAGGGCAATGCAATATGGATATCAATTGCTGTATAGCAAATTCGCCAAGAGCTTTTATGCTTTTCCCGGCGGTGAGCTACATGTACCAGGGGCAAAATATTTATGTTAACAGTTATATACCCGGCAAGGCAAGTTTCAATGCCGTAAGCAAGAAAACAGTTACGCTTGAACAAATAACCGACTATCCTAAAACAGGCGGCATTCAAATCATAGTACATGGCGGTGCGTCGTCTCCATTAACCCTTCACCTTCGTATACCTCAGTGGAGCAAAGAAAATAAGGTTTCAATAAATAATGTGGCTGTCGATCAGCCTGTAATAAGCGGCGAATACCTCACATTGAACAGAACCTGGAAGGATGGCGATATGATCAACATAAAACTGGATATGCGCGGCCGTATTGAATATACAAGCGGCGATGTAAATAAGCATTTTGCAATTATGCGCGGCCCGGTAGTTTTGGCCCGCGACAACCGGCTAAATAAATTGGATACCGATGAGTCGCTTGATTTTGACCATCATAACGTTAGCGGCCAGTATATTAATCTTACAGAGATACAGGATAAGCCGCAAAACATATACCTGGCTTATAAGACAGATTTTTATGCTGGCAGTTTAAGAGAAAGATCATATAACAAACCAGTAGAAGTTGTTTTATGTGATTATGCCTCGGCCGGCAATAGCTGGAATAATGATAACAAGTATAATGTTTGGTCGGCCTGGTTACTTCAGCCCTGATCAATTCATGTTTAGGATATAAAAAAACAAAAGCCCCGTAAACATGCAGGGCTTTTGTTTTATAGTAAAAAGTATTATTGGTAGGATTTTTAATCCCAGATACCGTTTTGCGCTGTAAATATGAAAGGTTCGCCGCCTGTTACCATAATGGTATGTTCATGCTGCGCAACAAAACCGCCTTTATTTCCGGTCAGCGTCCATCCGTCGGCCTGGGTATCAGCAATGGTTGATCTTGTTGAAATAAATGTTTCTATAGCTACCACTGAATTTTTCTTGAAACGTGTGGTGTTGTATCTGTCGCAGAAGTTAGCTATTTCGTGGGGTTCTTCATGCAGGCTGCGACCAACACCATGACCCGTTAAGTTTTTTATTACGGTGTAACCGGCCTTTTTGGCTTCGGTTTCTATCAACCTGCCTATTTCTGATATCCTTACGCCACCCTTAATATTGCTAATGGCTTTTTTCAGTATTTCTTTTGAGGCCTCCACCAGTTTGCCATGACCGTGAATATCTTTGCCTAATACAAATGAACCTCCGTTATCGGCCCAGTAACCATTTAACTCTGCCGATACGTCAATATTGATCAGGTCACCTTCTTTCAGGATCTTTTCGGCAGAAGGAATGCCATGGGCAGCCTCCTCATTAATGCTGATACAGGTATGCCCCGGAAAATCATAGGTTAACAAAGGAGCAGAGTGTGCCCCCATTTGAGCCAGCAATTGGCCGCCATACTCGTCAAGTTCTTTTGTTGAAATACCCGGCCTGGCAAACTCACGCATTTTTTTAAGCGTGATGGCAACGGCATCGCTTGCCTGCTGTATTCCAATTCTTTCGTCTTCGGTGGTTATAGACATTTTTTAATCTTTATCTGCTGCAAAATTAACAATTAATACATTGGGCAGCGTTTGCCCAGCGTCAGTTTATGTGAACAACGCTTCGGTTGAATATGTTTAAATACACTGTTACTTCGTGGATTTAAGATTGCTCTAAAGAGAAACATAAAAGCCTTGCGTATGCACGTAAGGCTTGTGTTGATGAGGTAGAAGTCTTAAAGAATTTAGAGCTTAGCCAGAACACGTTACTCTTGCCTGAATTGCGGATGCTGCACGATCTGGGCGGCAATGCTTGAAAGATCCTGACCGGTGAAGGCAGCTGGTCCATCAAATTCAAAATGGTGAGCACTGTGGATGGTAATTAAGCCGAGTAATCCATCCGGCGGTATGTCTACCGAGCGTGCCTGTTCACGATTAAGCCAGTCTTCGGCCTTATCGACAGCATAAATCTTGAAGGTATTTGTTTTTTCCTGTGGTTCAAACCTTAATAATTGCTGGCTTTGGCCAACCCGTATCTCAAATGCTTTCATAATTAAGTTTTATAATTCAGTACATTTTAAGGTTATGTGATTTGCCACCTATTAAGGGCAATATAATTTCCATATGGAACAGGCCGGTGAAATAATGGTTTGAACGAATAAAGAAATTATTGGCTATTTTAAATGGTAGCTTTTCAGTTCAAACTACGGTATTCTTGCGGTGTTTGGCCCACACGTTTTTTAAACAAGCGTGTAAAGTGCTGCGGGTACTTAAAGCCCAGTTCATAAGCAACCTGGTTAACGGTTTTATTGTGGTCAAAGATCTTTTCTTTGGCAATATCAATAAGTTTGAATTGTATGTATTCCTGCGCGGTTTTGCCTGTTTCCTTTTTTACAAGATCTCCAAAATAGTTTGGCGACAGGTTTAATTCGCCGGCAAAATAGGCAACCGAAGGTAAGCCAACTGTTTGTGGTTTTTCGGAGGCATAATAATCATTGAGTACTTTTTCAAATTTTTCAATGATGCCCTGGTGCACATGATCGCGGGTGATGAACTGCCTGTCGTAAAATCGAACACAGTAATCCAGAAAAAGTTCGATGTTGGATATAATAAGCCGTTTGCTGTGCTTATCAACCGACTGGTCCAATTCGTAATCTATCTTTGAAAAGCAATCTAAAACGATGTTTTTCTCTCTTTCTGATAGGTGCAGTGCTTCTTTGGATTGATAACTGAAAAAGTTGTAATCCTGAATATGCTTACCAAGCGAACTGCCATGGATGAGGTCGGGATGAAAGGCCAGTACACGGCCTTTGGGCTGGTAAAAATCGCCATTGCTGTTAACGCCTGCAATCTGTCCAGGTGCCATAAATACCAATGTACCTTCCTGGTAGTCATAAGTATTCCGGCCATAAACAAGATCACCGCATTTTACATCTTTTAAAAACACTATGTAAAAGCCGAAGTACATTTGTGACCCCTGTCTTGGGGCGGCTTTTGACAGATCAACCACTGTTACCAATGGGTGTTTGGTTTCATTATTATTAAAAGCGTTGTATTCGCTGATGGTGTTAAAGCGTCGCATACTATCCATGTTCCTTTATTTTAATTCAAATTTACGCTATTAATCAATGTGTTACCTATAGCGCTATGCAAATCTGTAATAATGGTAGAAACATCCGTAATCTGTATCCCATTGCGGTCAATAAAAGCACAGAACTTTGTATCCATATAATATCACTAAAGAAGATTATGATAAAGAGACAATTAGGAAAAAGTGGGCTTGAAGTATCAACACTTGGTTTCGGATGCATGGGACTGAGCTTTGGATATGGCCCCGCAACGGCTAAAAATGAAGCTATTAAATTGCTGCATGCAGCGGTAGAACATGGTGTAACCTTTTTTGATACTGCAGAAGCATACGGGCCTTTTGACAATGAGGAGTTACTTGGCGAAGCCCTGGCACCTTATCGTGATCAGGTGGTGATAGCGACTAAATTCGGTTTTATGGAAGGTAAACCTGCTTTAGGTGCCGATAGCAGCCCAAAACGGATCCGTGAGGTGGCCGAAGCCGCTTTGAAGCGACTGCGTACAGATCATATCGATTTGTTTTACCAACATCGTGTCGACCCTAATGTACCTATGGAAGATGTGGCAGGAACAGTGAAAGACCTGATTGCGGAAGGTAAAGTGAAGTATTTTGGTCTTTCTGAAGCTGGTGTTGGTTCTATCCGTAAGGCACACGCTGTGCAACCTGTTGCGGCATTGCAAAGTGAATACTCACTTTGGTGGCGCGAACCGGAAAGCGAGATACTGCCAACGCTTGAAGAACTGGGAATTGGTTTTGTTCCGTTTAGCCCGCTGGGTAAGGGCTTTTTAACAGGAGCCATTAATGAAAATACAACTTTTACCGAAAATGACTTCCGGAATACGGTGCCCCGCTTTTCTGAAGAGAACCGCAAGGCAAACCAGGCTTTGGTTAACAGGTTAGGAAGCATTGCTGCCGAAAAAGGAGCGAGCCCGGCGCAAATTGCACTGGCCTGGCTGCTGGCCCAAAAGCCATGGATAGTGCCAATTCCGGGTACAACCAAAATGCACCGGATGGAAGAAAACTTAGGTGCTGCCGAGATACAACTATCAGGTCATGATCTGGCAGAAATTAATGAAGCTTTGGCCAATATTGAGGTACAAGGTCATCGTTATTCTGAGCAAGCTCAAAAAATGGTAAACCGTTAATATTTTGAAAAAGGCGAACCGAGCCGGTTCGTCTTTTTTTTATGTTCAAAAAAATTACAGAAAATGAAAAAGATAATATTCCTTGCGGTCATAGCAACCGTATTAGCAGCACCGGTATTTGCCCAATCCGGGTCTATTTTCCCTAAAGGCGAAGTATCAACAGTAAACAATCACACCGGTACGGTATGGCTTACAGAATTGAATAAAGCCGATAGTTTAATTGATTGTAACATAGCAACCGCAACCTTTGCACCAGGAGCCAAGTTAGACTGGCATATTCACCCGGCCGGGCAAATCCTGATCATTACTGATGGTACCGGCTACTACCAGGAAAAAGGCAAGGCTATACAGGTTGTTCATAAGGGAGATGTGATCAAATGTGTTCCGGGCGTAACCCATTGGCATGGTGCAGCACCCAATAGCGCTTTAACCTATATAGCGGTTAGCACCAATGGTGCCAAAAATAAAACCCAGTGGCTTCAGCGGGTAACCGATGCCGAGTATAGTAAAGCCTCCAATTAAATCCTGTTATAAACCCAAAATTTAAAATTATGAAAGCATTACTATTCGGTTTCTCTTTATTATTTATTTCGACACAGTTCTGCTCCGCACAAACGGCTAAAACACCTGCCAAAGCCGAGCAGGAGATCATTGATCTTTCCAAAACCAAGTGGCTTTGGATGGCCGACAAAAATGTGGATTCCCTGAACGCATTATTTGATGAAAAAGCTGTGTTTGTACATATGGGTGGTAGCTGGGGTAAAGCGCCGGAGTTAAATGTGATCAAAACCGGCGGCATACATTATAAAAAAGCCGACGTTCATTCCGTTTCCGTAAATATTATTGACAACACTGCTATCCTGTTAAATAATATTACTTTACTGGCTGTTGTTGGGGGTAATGAGGTAACAAACCCTTTTATTGTTACCGAGGTTTATGTTAAGGAAAGCGGCAAATGGAAGCTGGGTTCTTTATCTTTCACCAAGCAACTTAGCCCTAACGATGCTCAGCACTAAGCATTGTGACCTGTCAACTATTAATAACACCAGAATGAAAAAAGCTGCCTTTTACTGTTTCCTGATCAGCCTCTGTTTTACCTCGGTATGGGCAAGCGGACAAACTCCGCCATCAAAAAAGATATTGATCGTATACCTGTCAAGAACCAATAATACTAAAGCTTTAGCAGCGATGATACACGGTTACGTGGATGGAAAATTAGTGGCGCTGGAGTTGCAAACACCCTATCCGGAAAACTATCGGCAAACAGTACAACAGGTATCTAAAGAAAATGAAACAGGCTTTCTGCCTCCTTTAAAAACCAGGATAGACAGTATAGAGCAATACGATATTGTATTTGTTGGCTTCCCCACATGGGATATGAAGATGCCGCCGCCAATGAAAAGCTTTTTAAACCAGTATGATCTTAGTGGCAAAACAATTATTCCTTTTAATAGCAACGCTGGTTACGGGGTGGGCAGTAGTTTTGACACTTTAAAACAACTTTGTCCGCACAGTAAAGTGTTGGAGGGCTACTCCACTAAAGGTGGTGTTGAGCGTGATGGTGTTTTATTTGTAATGCAGGGTCAAAAGGAAGTACAAACCCGTAACGAGGTTAAAGTCTGGCTTAGTAAAATCAAAATGCTCAGGTAACATTCCATTTTATAGCATGCCTTTTTATTGAATCCGTAAAAAGGATACAATCTCCCCGAATTAGTGTTATCAGCAGCTACACTCCCGAACCGACCTTTACACCGTAATTTAAAATTTAAAAAAATGAAAAATACAATTTTAATAACCGGTGCGAGCAGTGGAATTGGAGCAGCAACTGCAAAACTATTTTGGTCAAAAGGGTGGAACGTGATTGCCACCATGCGTAATCCTGAAAACGAAACAGAACTAACCAATTCAGATACCTTATTGCTTACCAGGCTGGATGTACTTGACCCGGACTCCATAAACAAGGCGGTAAACGCAGGTATTCAAAAATTTGGTAAAATAGATGTATTGGTTAATAATGCAGGCTATGGTGCCTATGGTATCCTTGAGGCTTTTAGCCGGGAGCAAATCATTCGCCAGTTTAATACCAATGTGATAGGACTTTTAGATGTTACCAAAGCCTTGCTTCCACATTTCCGTGAAAACAAAAGCGGTACCATTGTCAATATATCCTCTATCGGAGGCAAAATGACCTTCCCTTTAGGTGCGCTGTACCACGGAACCAAGTTTGCTGTTGAAGGTATCTCCGAATCATTGAATTACGAAGTAGAGCAGTTTGGCGGAAAGGTGAAGATAGTTGAACCCGGTGCCATAGCAACTGATTTTGCAACCCGTTCAATGGATTTTAGCAATGATGAAAGCCTTGCAGATTATCAGCCGATAGTTGGTAAAATACTGGCCGGAATGCCCGTGTTTTTTGCCGATGCTTCGCCCGCAGCTGTGGTTGCTGATGTAATTTACCAGGCTGCCACTGATGGTACCGATCAATTGCGATATACCGCCGGGGAAGATGCCAAAGTGATCATTGAGAACCGCCGTCTGGTTGATGACAAAACGTTTGCCGACGGAATGAAAAAACAATTCGGGCTTTAATTGTTCAATGCTTAAATTAGAGGTACCATGAACGCTTTTATCCAGCTGCATACCATTACTGATCTGTTCAAGTTTTTCAGGCTCAGGCAACCTGTACGGCATCCATTGGTTGCAGTTGTGGATTTTAGCGAGGTGCGTGATCTGGTTAACGAAGAAACAAAGCTTTCGGCCGATTTCTATTCGTTATTATTTAAAAACTATAACCGCAATAATTTAAAGTACGGCCGCAAAATTGTTGACTTTCAGGATGGATGCCTCATGAGCATGGGCCCCAACCAGGTAATTGAAATGGATAACGACATTGATGTATCTGCAAATATGGTAGGGTGGGGCCTGTTTTTTCATCCCGATTTGATAAGGGCCACTTCTTTGAATGACAAACTGAAGGATTATACTTTTTTTTCGTACGAAATGTCTGAGTCGCTCCATCTGTCAGAAAAAGAGCACCAGATATTACATGATCTTGTATTAAAGATTGAGGCCGAATTACAGGAAAATATAGATGTGCATAGCCAGGCTATCATCGTATCAAACATTGAGTTGCTTTTAAATTATTGTACCCGATTTTACGGGCGGCAGTTTATTACCCGGAAAAGTTCAAACAACTCGGTAGTGGTTCAAATAGAGAAGATACTGAGCGAATATTTTAAGGGTAACAACATAAATGAACAAGGCTTGCCTACGGTTAAACACCTTGCAGACCAGGTTTACCTGTCGCCAAGTTACCTGAGCGATCTGCTTAAAAAGGAAACGGGTAAAAACGCGCAGGAGCACATTCATTACCATTTAATAGAGGAGGCCAAGAGCCTGTTATTAAGTACCGACAGATCTGTTAGCGAAATAGCCTATTCATTAGGTTTTGAGTACCCGCAATATTTTAATAAACTCTTTAAACAAAAAATAGGTAAAACACCTGTTGAGTACAGGAGCCTGAATTAAAAGCCAGGCAGTTAGCCGGTAAAGCTTAAAAAACACAAAGCCCCGATAAAGCGGGGTTTTGTGTTTTTTATTGATGATGGATGCCGTTTATTCGGTTCTTAAACTCTTTATCGGATTAGCCAATGCAGCCTTTATTGCTGTATAACCCACAGTAAGCCATGCAATGCATATTGATGATAAAATGGTAGCTATGAAGAACCATATGCTGATGGAGATATGAAAAGTATAAGCCTGCAGCCACTGTTGCATAAAATACCAGGCAACCGGCGAGGCAATTACAAACGCTATCATTACCAGGATGGTGAATTCTTTGGATAACAGAATCACAATATCCTGTACAGGTGCGCCCAACACTTTGCGTATACCAATTTCTTTTTTGCGCTGAATTGCCATAAACGAGATCAACCCGTATAATCCTAAGCAGGATATAAAAATGGCTATACCCGAAAATATTTTGTACAACTGCGAAAGCTGGTTTTCCTGTTCATAAAAATTAGCGATTGTTTGATCCATGAAATGATATTCAAACGTATATTCAGGAAAGGCTTTACCCCATATCTTTTCCATAGCAGCAGATACTGATTTTGTTTTACTAAGGTCTATCTGCACATTGGCCAAATGATATCCATTTTTTGAAGTGGTCATTACTATGGGCCCGATAGGGTCGCGAAGGGAGTTGGTATGGAAATCTCTCACCACGCCCACTATGGGTAAAACGGTGCCGCCTATGCTGATTCTGCGGCCTATGGCATCTTCGGGTTTGTGGATACCTAAATTTTTAACCAGGGTTTCATTTACCATAAACTCGCGTGCCGTGTCTGACGGGAAATATACCCTACCGGCAGCAAGCGGCAGATCATAAACATCATAAAATTGAGGGTCAGCAATTTTTACATTCACTATCATGTCTGAATTGCCGCTCTTATTGCCTTCGGTGCGTAGGTCGGTGGCCCAGCCGCCGCTTTCCGATGATGGTGAATACATGCTCAGGCTAACCTTTTTAATACCTGGAACTTTTAGTAGCTCATCGCGCAGATAGTCAATTTTTGTACGGCCAAGGCTATCAGCCGGGAAGCTTGCATAAATGAGGGCATCCTTTTTAAAGCCCATGTTGGTGCCACGAAAATAATCCATTTGCGATGTTACAACCAACATTCCTATGATGAGTGCCTGTGCTATCATAAATTGAAAAACAACCAGCCCTCTCCTGAATAAAACCCCCTTTTTTTGATCGGTTCCCATGCCATCGCCCTTTAAAACGGTAACAGGTTTAAAGCCCGATAATACCAACGCCGGATAAAACCCGGAAATGAGTGATACCAACACCAATGAGCCAAGCATAAACAGGATTAGCCTGGCGCTGTAAAGCATGGATACCGAAATATGAATATTCAATAAATTATTGATGGCAGGCAGGCAAAATACCACTATAACCAGCGAGAGCAGGAAGGCTAAACAGCTTGTTACACAAGTTTCGCCTAAAAACTGGAGCATTAACTGTGCCCTGCTGCCACCCAGTACTTTCCGTACACCTACTTCGCGGCCACGGTTAATGGCTTGCGCAATGGTAAGGTTAATGAAGTTTACACAGGCCACAACCACCAGGAACAAGCCTATGAGGTTAAGCGCCAGGATAAGATCCTTGCTAAAGGTACGGCCGGTAAAGTTGCCATAACGCTCATCATAATGTATTTCACTCAGGGGCTGAAGCGTAAGGTCGTAACCCGGATTTACGGGTTTGATATGCCGGGTGGTAAAATCTGCAAGCGATTGGCTAAGCCGTGTTTCTGCTTGGTTAGGGGCAAGCTCCACAAAACAATAATTATTATCATCAATACCCGACCAGTTTTTATCGTTATTCCTGGCAACAGAAATATAAGACAATACCGCCTTTATGGGGAAGTCGGTGTTTACCGGAGGGTTTTCAAGTATCCCGGTAATTTTAACCAGTCGACCATTCATTTTAAGTGTTTTAGCAATCACTCCCCGCCAATCGCCAAAATACTTAGTGGCGGTAGCTTTGGTCAGCAGCACGGTATTTGGTTCACTCAGGGCAGTTTTCAGATCGCCATCTACCAAGCCAAAATCAAACATTTGAAAAAACTGCGGTTCGGCAAAAAAGGTTCCGCTTACTTCCTTGAATTTTTTTTGAGCTGAGATGTCTTTATTCGGAACAATTACCTGCACATCACCAAAACTGGCTATGGCCGCAGCATTTTTTACTTCGGATAGTTCGTTTCTTATGGCTGAGGTTACCGGTACCGGAACACCGGTACGATACCCGCGGCTGTCGGCATTTTTACCGGCCCTGCCTACGCGGTATATCCTGTCTTTTTTGGTATGGAACTGATCAAAGCTCTGTTGGTACTGAACCACGAGAAATATTAAAAGATAAGCAGCAAAGCCTACGGCCAAACCTGCAATATTAATTGCGGAGTTGCTTTTGTGGCGGGATAAATTTCTGAGTGCCGTTTTGAAATAGTTTTTTAACATTTTTTTTCAGGTGTTAGTGATCAAATCATTATGCTAATGCCAATCATTTTTTTATTTTCAAAACCGGTGCCATAGGTTTAAGTTATTGAAATTGTGCTATTTATGATGTTTTTGCCTTGCGCAATGTGTTCGTTTATGATGCAGCTGCCGTCCGGTTTTAATTAAGGTGGTTTACAGCAATATAACTGTAATAATATCCTTACCATTTTGTAGTATCCGTTTTGGTTATAGTATATTAGGCAGCCGGATAAAAAGCTGGGCCGGTTACCATAACGAAAACTTAAACGTATGAAAAAAATATTCCTTTTCGCTTTGTTGATCCTGTTATCCATTCAGGGATACAGTCAAAAAAGGCCAAATGTTATTTTTATCCTTACAGACGATCTGGGATACGGCGATATTGGTTGTTATGGTAACCCGCTAATTAAAACCCCGTTTTTAGATAGCATGGCTCATGAGGGCATAAGGGCCACAAGCTATGTAGTTACCTCGCCAATATGTACGCCTTCGCGGGCCGCGTTACTTACTGGCCGGTATGCCAATCGTATGAATTTGCCTGTTCCGGTTGGCCCGGGAGCCAATCATGGCATCCCTACTGCCGAAGTTACTATAGCGCAAATGCTTAAATCGGCTGGTTATAAAACAGGCATGGTTGGTAAATGGCACCTGGGCGACAGGGATACCACGTTACCCAATACCAAAGGGTTTGATTCTTTTTTCGGTATGCTGTACAGTCATGATTACAGGGCGCCGTACGTTGTTACCGATACCGTGATCAAGATATTCAGAAACCGTACCCCGGTTATTTATAAACCTGCCGATAGTACCTTGATTGATCTGTATACCGATGAGTCTGTTAAATTCATCAAACAGCAGTCGGCAAAGCAGCCTTTCTTTTTATACCTGGCGCATAATATGCCTCATTTGCCTATTGCATTTGCCGCGCGTAAGTACCGCAAGGTACATTCAGATGGTGGCGAGTATGGTGACATCATTGAACAGCTTGATGAGAGTTTTGCCAAAATATGGTCGGTACTAAAAGCTAAGGGGCTTGCCGATAATACCATATTTGTGTTTTCGAGCGATAATGGCCCATGGCTTAATATTCCTGACAGGGTTTATGCTGATGGTGTTACCCGCCAGTATCATGCAGGCTCTCCGGGGATTTTCAGAGGGGCCAAATTTGAAACCTATGAAGGGGGCGATAGGGTGCCTTTCATCATATACTGGAAAAACCATACGCTGCGCAATAAAACCATAACATCGGCCTTTTCATGCCTTGATATAATGCCTACCCTGGCCGAGTGGACGGGCGCTCCATTACCTAAAGGCCGCAAGTTAGACGGGCAATCCGTTGCTCCATTATTAACCGATCCTAAGTATAAAGGCAAACACCAGATCATATTTTATGTAAATACAATTGGCGAAGTGGTACGTGATGGCGACTGGAAATTGAGGCGTACTAAAACACCCAAAGGCGACATTAAGGTTGAATTGTTTAATCTGGCCTGGGACCCGGCCGAGCGGGTAAACCTGGCCGATAAAAATGAAGACCAGGTAAAACGCCTGATGCCGATTTTAACCAACTTTCTGAATGAGACCAGCGTATCCCACAATAACGTGGAGATAAGCGGGAAAATAAATGAGTGAGAATATCCACATCAACAGAGGTAAAACCTGATTAATTGCTTATCAAGTTTGTAAATTAGCTTTGTTTTAAACAATACTTATTTATTGTAACATGAAAACAACCTTAGATAGCAAAACCATCGATACCCTGCGCGATCTGCCGGATATGATACCGGTACTGCGCGATTATTTTGAGGATTGGACGATCAGGGTTTTTAACCGGGAACAGCATGAGTGCCGTAACTACTTATCTCCCAATCGCAGGGAGTTTTATAAGGTGCTTTTGATTTCAAAAGGGGCGGGGGTATTTACCATGGGGCTTAATACCTATTATATTGAGGAGCCCACACTGTTGTTCATTCATCCCAATGATATTATTTCATGGAAAAACCTGTCGGATGATCCGGGTGGTTATTATGTGCTGTTTAAAAAAACGTTTGTTAACCATCAGCCGCAGTTAAAGGCGGTGATTGATAAATTTGGTTTGTTTGTGGATAAGCCAAAGAGTGTTATCCGCTTAACCGAAAGCGAAGTGCCATTGATATGCCAGTATTTTCAAAAAATGCAGGAAGAAGAACTGGGCAATAGCGAATTTAAAGAAGATGCCATGCAGGCATTTTTGCAACTGCTCATGGTTGAAAGTATGAAAGTGGCCCGCTTCCCCAAACCCGATGATGTTACGGAAGATTACACACACGTACATCACTTTTTTGATCTGCTGGAGCGGGAAACCTCGGGCATCAATTACAGTACGCCTATCCGCATAAAAACTGCCAAGGAGTTTGCCCATAGCCTTGATGTACATCCCAATTATCTGAACGCCTTACTTAAAAAACATACCGGTCAAAACGCCAGCACTCATATCCGCAACCGCCTGCTTGATGAGGCCAAGGCATTACTGGTTCAAACCGATTGGAGTTTGCAGGACATCAGCTATAGTATAGGTTTTGCCGAGCAGCCTAATTTTAACCAGTTCTTTAAAAAGAATACAGGCATAACGCCTGCCGAGTTCAGGAGAACCTACTGATCGGGACTTCTGTACATTTTCGGTTGAACGGCAAAAACCTTGATATTCATAATATAAGCGTTGTTTTTGGTACAAACCGGTCTATCGATCCGGCTGATCTTTGTAAAACAAAAACATAATAAAAATGAAAAAGTCAATTTTAATTATCGGTGCCGGCCCTGGCTTAAGCCAGGGAGTGGCTAATAAATTTGCGAAGGAGGATTTTTCCATAGCCCTTATTAGCCGTAACGCAGCCAATCTGGAAAATATTAAACAAGAGCTTTCGGCAAAGGGAGTTAGGGAAGTAAGCTATACGATAGCCAATGCCGGTAATGCAAAGGAACTTGGCGAAGCCATATCAAAACTGGCAATTCAGGTAAACGGGTTTGATGTTGTACTTTACAACGCGGCTGTGGTTAAGGCTAAGGATATTATGGAAGAAAGTACTGAAGTGCTGACCCATGATTTTACTATCAATGTAGCTAATGCCCTGCATTCGTTGCAGGTTGCTTATCCTGGTTTAAAGGAGAAACAAGGCGCGTTTTTATTAACAGGTGGTGGCCTTGGTATTACACCCGATGCAGGTTATGGATCATTATCGATAGGTAAAGCGGGGCTTCGGAGTCTTGCCTATCAATTACATGATCGGCTTAAAAACGAAAATATTTACGTTGGTCTGCTAACAGTAGCTGGGTATATAAATGAACAAAGCGCAACGCATTCGCCGGATTTATTGGCCAACTTGTTCTGGAAACTGTACGAGGAAAGAGCAGTGGCCGAAATTCAACAATAAAGTTATTACATATACCGGTTTAAAAACGGCCCTGAAAACCAGGACCGTTTTTATTTTATCCTATGTCGTTAATCTTTGATATTCATAACAGAACCTGTGTTATTGCTATAAGGGAGGGCCTGTTTTGTTGCGAAATTTGAACTATCAAATAAAAACAATAAAAAAATGAAAACTCCAAAAACATGGTTCATTACCGGCGCCTCAAGAGGCTTCGGTTTAGATATTACTAAGGCAGTATTAGCATCTGGCGATAAGGTAGTTGCCACCGTACGCAGCAAAGCCTCCGAACTGGCAGAACAATTCAATAACAATAATAATTTATACGTGGTTACAATGGATGTAACTAACCAGGAACAGGTAAATGCGGCAGCTCAGCAAGCTATTGATCATTTCGGTCGTATTGATGTGCTGGTTAACAATGCCGGTTACGGTTTACTCTCAGGTGTGGAAGAGGCTACCGATCAGGAAGTAAAACGCAATTATGAGGTGAATGTATTCGGTACGCTCAATGTGATCAGGGCAGTATTGCCTTTTATGCGCAAAGAGCGCTCAGGTCATGTGATCAATATATCATCTGTTGGTGGCTTGGGTGCCTACGCCGGTTGGGGACTTTACGGTTCAACCAAATTTGCTATCGAGGGTATCACTGAGGCCCTGGCCATGGAAGTGGCTCCGCTGGGTATTCACGCTACTGTGGTAGCTCCGGGCTTTTTCCGTACCAATTTTTTGGATGAGTCATCATTGTTCAGCAGTGAACATATTATTGATGATTATGCAGAAACAGTGGGAGCCATGCGCAACTTTGCCGCCAAAGCAAACTACCAGCAGCCTGGCGATCCTGAAAAGCTTGCCCTTGCATTTGTAAAGTTGGGTAATGCTGAAAACCCTCCGGTACACCTGCCTTTGGGTAGCGATACCCTGCAACGTTTCCGCGAAAAAACAGCGGCCTTTGAAAAGGACATTGAAAACTGGTATGATACCATTACCGGGACAGATCATGATGATGTTGCCGCCAAAGCTTAACTGATCTCATATACTTACAACAAAAAGCCGGGAAATTTTTCCGGCTTTTTCCATTTATGACTAACTGGAGAAATTTTTCTGCTGATGCGGTATTATCAACAGGTTATTAACCATATGAACTACGCTAACAATTATTTAAATTCGTTGCCAACCTAATAAATAATGATGCGTTTCAGGTTTTTTATTTGCCTGCTTTTTATTGGTTTTATCTGCCTGAGCGCCTGTAAACGCCAAAATGCAGGCCGGAATACTTTTAAACTACTTTCGGCAGACGAAACCGGTGTGGGCTTTATCAATAAAAATATTGAAACAGATTCGGTTAATATTCTTGACTATCTGTATTTCTACAACGGGGCAGGCGTGGCCTCAGCCGACTTTAATAACGATGGCTTGCAGGATCTGTACTTTGTATCAAACCAGGGTTCAAACAAGCTTTATCTGAACAAGGGCGGTTTAAAGTTTGAAGATATAACGGACAAGGCTGGAGTAGCCGGAAGCGGCAACTGGAAAACCGGAGTAACCATAGTTGATATTAATGGCGATGGCCTGAAGGATATTTATGTGAGCGTGGTATCTGGCTATAAAACCTTCAGGGGCAAAAATCAGCTGTTTATCAATAATGGCGACCTTACTTTTACCGAAAGCGCAGCAAAGTACGGCCTTGATTTCGCGGGGCTATCTACCCAGGCATCATTTTTTGATTATGATAAGGATGGCGATCTGGATATGTTCCTGCTTACCTCATCTGTACATAGTAATGACACCTATGGCGATTCAACCTTAAGAAAAAAATACAACCATGATTCCGGCGACCATCTTTTTCGCAATGACGGTGGCCATTTTACCGATGTGAGCAGCCAGGCCGGTATTTACAGCGCACCCATTGGTTATGGTTTGGGACTGAGTATTGGCGATCTGAACAATGATGGCTGGGACGATATTTACGTGAGTAACGATTTTTTTGAGCAGGATTATTACTATGTAAATCAGCATGATGGCACTTTTAAGGAGGAATTGAACGGCGCGTTCGGGCATACCAGCCTCTTCTCCATGGGCAATACCATGAGTGATGTAAATAAGGATGGCCACCTTGATGTGATCACTACTGATATGCTGCCGGGAGATATGAAGGCCCTGCGATCAACCATAAACGATGAGCCATTTGATATTTATAATCAGCGGGTAAACGCGGGCTATGGCTATCAGTATTCAAAAAATTGTTTGCAGTTAAATGTTGGTAACGGCAATAAATTTATCGACCTGAGCTTTTACAGCGGCGTTTCGGCTACGGACTGGACGTGGTCGCCTCTTGTTGAGGATTTTGATATGGATGGCCATAAGGACATGTTTTTTTCAAACGGTATCAAAAAACGTTTGAATGATTTAGATTATCTGAAATATCTGGGCAACCCGAGTGTAATGGAGGGTTTTAAGAATGATCGAATTTTTGATAAAGAAAAGATAGCCATGATGCCCGATGGGGCCGTAAATAATGTTTTTTACCATGGCAGTGATAACCTGAAATTTATTGATGAGTCGGCAAATAATGATATGCAGCAGCCATCTATTTCGGCAGGTTCCGTAGCCGTTGATCTGGATAATGACGGCGATTTGGAGATAGTGACCAATAATATGAATGAGCCTGCTTTCATTTATAAAAACAACACTATTGAAAGCCATAAGGATAAGCCCGATTATTTAAAATATGCTGTAAAATATACCAAAGCCAACCCGGATGGTATTGGTACTAAATTTTACCTCAAATCAGATAAACATATTGATCATCAGGAAATACAAACCAGTAATGC
Organism: Mucilaginibacter aquaedulcis; assembly: GCF_030409325.1. Taxonomy (GTDB): domain Bacteria; phylum Bacteroidota; class Bacteroidia; order Sphingobacteriales; family Sphingobacteriaceae; genus Mucilaginibacter; species Mucilaginibacter aquaedulcis. The sequence goes on along the minus strand of NZ_JAUFPR010000003.1, from coordinate 281,341 downwards.
CTATGAAAGTACCCAAAGCAACGAACGGATTTTCACCTTTTTGCCGGGTGAAAAACCAAAGCAATTACTGGTAATATGGCCCGATAACAGCTGGCAAATTATAGATCATTTTAAACAGAAACAGGTAATTACCTATGATCCAAAACTGGTGAAACCGGCAAAGGATGTAACCGGCATCATAAAAAATTTTATCGGTGATAAAAAGCAGTTTGATTATAAACCGGCAAAGGCAACGCTGCTTGCAAAGTTAAAACCATCTAACATACCAGATTTTGATTACGCTTCATTATTGCCTCATAACTACCTGCCGCATACCCCGGCAATTGCGGTTGCTGATATTAATAACGATGGCATAGATGATATTTATGCAGGTGGTTTTTCTGGCGAGGACAAATATTTACTGATAGGCAATAAAACGGGAGGATACGATAAAGTAACAGCGCCTCAATTTGATCAATTTAAGGAATATGGTGATGAAAAAGCGATCTGGGCCGATATCAATAAAGATGGCCTACCCGATCTGATCGTGATCAGCACTAATCATCCGTTTCTGGAAGTCGTTAAGCGGATGCAGCCTCGGCTGTACATCAACAAAGGTAACTTTAAGTTTGAGTACAAAGCCTTACCTCAATTGCCCTATCAGGCAAGCAACATTGGCATATTTGATTTTAACGGCGATGGATTGAATGATATTTTGTTTACCAGCAGTATCATATATCGCGATTATACAGCCAATCCGCCATCAAGTATATTGATCAATAAGGGCAATGGGGATTTTATTGTGAGTAATGATAAAGCTTATGATAACATTACACACATCCCATATATTACCAGCATCAGCAGTACCGATATTGACCACAATGGCCAGCCCGATCTGCTCATCACTGCCGAGTGGCAGCCTGTTTATATTTTTTTAAACAAGGGCAAAAAATTGGAGCGGTTTTCTTCTGCCGTTTTAGATAACGAAAAAGGATGGTGGCAATCCGCATTAATAACCGATGTTGACGGCGATGGTAAAGCCGATCTGATTGCTGGCAACTGGGGAACAAACAATAAATATAACGTGACAACCGACTCACCCCTTTATGCTTACAACAGCGACATGGATAACGACGGCAAAAATGACCTGATACTGTCTTATGCCTATAAGGGATCATACTATCCGTTCAGACCCAAGAATGATCTGGAACAGGAACTTCCGTATTTGAAAAAGGAATGGCTGAGTTATCAAAAGATGGCTGATAAAACAACTGCCGAAATATTTGACGGCAAGCTCGACGATAAAACCCGTTTAAGCGCCAATCAGTTTAACAGCATTTTTATAAGTGATATACTGCATGCCAATACTTACAAAGTATTGCCTTATTTGTATCAGCAATCGCCAATAAGAACAATTACTCAGGGCGATAAAACCGGCGATATTTTACTGAATGGGAACTTTTGGGGTGTGATACCTTACGAGGGCAAGTATGATGCCATGGGCTTAATGAATATGCGCTACAACAAGCAACTTGGTGGTTTTATGGCCCCCGAATACCTCATCAACGGGGCATTTAACTTTCAGGAATTTACAAACGTGATCCCGGTTAAAAACTCAGGGGGTAAAAGTTATATTGTACTCACCTATGATGGCAGACTGATGCAGGTTAACGATAATTAAATAGGGTAAAGGCCGCTGGGTGCAGCGGCCTTTACATTAGCCATCAGTTAATTTGTACCTGTTTTTGAATTGTGCAGGGATCGATCTTTACGTTTTCGTACCTGGCACCTTTATCTTTGATGTAGGTTTGGCCATACATGGAAAAGCCATGTGATTCAAACTCGCCGGTTGGGGGGATTGATACATTGTATGTGCCGGATTTAAGTGATACAGTTTTACTGCCATAAGCCGGAAATTTAAACGTATAGCTCTCTAGGCCAGAAAATGTGATCACAAATGAATCGATCCCGGTTGAATTGGATAAAAGGTAATCTATAGTTTTCGTGGTGTCACAGTCACTCTTTGCAGACGGGATGCCTGAAGAAGAGCTTGGAGAACTTAATCCGTTACGTGGTTGTATATTGTCATTCTTTTTGCAGGCCGCAGCTGCCAAAAATAAACAGAATAAAGCGGGGTAATAAATGAACGTTTTCATGATGGGTTAGTTAAAAGGGTTACACAATGATTTAATAATTGTTGTTATCCCCTTAGTCGAAATCCCTTGTGTTAACAGAAACAAGTTTTGCTCATTTAAATTCAACTGGTGGCAATTAACATTAATATCACATTAAAATGTTTCCTTTGTCTGCTAATTTTATGTGATTAGCTATTGATATAACTTTCTTTAAAGCAATAATATAGCTGCTTGATAATGATCATTACCTGTTCAGATTTTTTAATATGACCAACTTCCTTGTCAGGCCAGCTCATTTATTAGCCTTTTTATGCTCCTTTCTGCTCATCCTCATAAATACTGCTGCATACGCACAGATAGAGAACAGCAAGCAATTTGAGAAATTTCAACTGTTAGGGCAGCAGCATCCAGACTCGGCCCTTATCCTTCTGAAAAAGCAACACGCCAAAGCCGTTCAGGATAATGATAACCACACTGCAGGTATATGTTTGCAGCAAATGGGCCAGATCTGTTTTAATCAGGGCCACTACGCCCAGGCTTTAGACTTTTATTTGCACGCCGATAAGGTATTTGGTACAGATGGTAACAAAGATCTGCTTGCCGAAAACCTTAGTAAAATGGGGATACTATATTACTACAATAAAAGATCGGATAAATCATTCCAGTTGTACAAAAAAGCCCTTTCATTATATAAAATAACCAATAACAAACATGGACAGGCCGAAATATTTGGAGCCATTGGGCACCTGTATGAGAAGCACCACCGTTATGACAGTTCCTTTTACTATCAGCGCCTGGCACTAAAAACCTATAACCAGATTGGGGATAACTATGGGCAGGCCAAGATATATGAAAACCTGGGCAGCATTCATGAAGACCTTGCTAATTATGATTCATCATACACCTGCTTTAAACACTCGCTTGAAATTTACCGTCAGCATCATGACGAGGTGGCCAGCATTGAGGTGATCAATAACATTGGCGATATTTTGCGTAAAACCGGCAAATATGAGCAAGGCATTCAGCAATCACGGATGGCCTTCACACTCTCATTAAAAAACAATAACCTGTACCAGTTGGCTGCTTCCTGCCGTGATCTGGGCAAGGGTTTCCAGTTGATGAACCGCTTGGATAGCGCCTATCATTACCTGGAGTTGAGCCGGAAATATTCGTTGGAAATATACTCGCAGGAGAGCCTTAACCAAACCGCTTTTTTACAGGTGTTGTATGACATGGATAAAAAGAGCAATGAAATAACAAGACTCAACAACATCCGCAAAACCAACCAGATTTTTACTATAGCGGTTATTACCATTGTTATATTGGTGATAATACTTGGCCTGGTGATCTTTAGTCGCCAGCGGCTCAAAATGCATGATGCACGTGTTTTAGCCGAACAGGACAAATCTATATTTGAGGCCCAGCGTGCAGTAATGGAGCTTGATCTTAAAAACAAACAACTGCAGGAAGAAAGCCTGAAACAACAGCTGGACCTCAAAGGTCAGGAGCTATCGGCACATACCCTCAACCTGATCAAAAACAACCAGTTGTTAGAGAGCATGCGTAATACCCTGCAGGATATGGTTAAGGATGATAAGCGCGATCAGAAAAAGCAAATGCAGCAAATTATCCAGCAAATAAACCAAAGCTTTAACCACGAGCAGCACTGGAAAGAGTTTACCACAGCTTTTGAACAGGTACACCAAAGCTTTTTAGATAAATTGAAGCAACACAGCAGCGAATTAACCTCTGCCGACATCCGCCTCATAGCGCTCCTCAAAGTTAATATGGACTCGAAAGATATTGCCGGCTTATTGGGCATATCAAACGATAGCCTTCGTGTTGCCCGCTACCGCCTTCGCAAAAAACTCAACCTGGAGCAGGGTGACAACCTTTCTACTTTTATACAGGCTTTGTAGATGAGTGATGAGTTTGAGGTGCTAAGCCCAGTTAATTTCGTCATGCCGAATTTATTTCGGCACCCCACAAGAAAGGTTGTGCGTATGATATTTACTCAGCATACGGGATTCTGAAACAAGTTCAGGATAACGGATTTATTGTATGAACCATGATTAAACAGATTCATCGGATTTAAGGATTTTACTTCAGTTTATGCTGATAAATACTTACGAAGTTTTTAAAACTTCGTAAGTATGTCAGGTAGGCTATCATGTGTATGAACGATGTTTTACCCACTTAACATTTGCTTAATGTAACGGTAAACTAATGATAATGGAGGTTTTTTAATTTGTAATATTGTTGATAATCAAGTAATTGTAGTTTTGTGTTGCTGTTGCATATATGCTGCTTGTAACGCTGTTTCCTTTTTGTAACGGTCAAATGTTTTGGTTGATATAGTTGTTTAACACTTTTGCGGCGTCAAAAAAAATCAATCACAATTGAATTAATCGTTTACAAAATGAGTAAATATTTACAAACCTTATTATTCCTGCTGTTGTGCGTTACCGCAGCTAACGCCACAAAGCTAAAGGGCAACGTTTATGACCGCAAAACCGGCGAACCCCTGGTAGGGGCCACCGTTAGCCTCGATAAAACCGGGAAGGCAACCACCACCGGTTTAGATGGTTCTTTTGAATTGAAGGATGTACCTAAAGGGCACTTCACCTTAAAGGTTTCTTACATCATGTTTAAAACCAATGTTCAGGAACTGGATATTGAAAAAGGAGACTCTCCACGCCTTAAGGTTTACATGGAAGAAGCCGGAAAGGAGCTTCAGGAAGTAACTATTTCAACTAAAAAGAATGCATCAACTGAAACTACAGCAAGGCGTTTGGAGCAGCAATCTACCCAGGTGATGAATGTGGTATCGGGCAGGGCCATTGAAATATCACCCGACCTTACCGTGGCCAACGTTATAGCCCGTGTATCTGGCGTATCGGTTGAGCGTAACAGCAACGGCGATGGTCAGTACGCCATCCTGCGTGGTATGGACAAACGCTATAACTACACGCTGGTAAACGGCGTGAAAATCCCGAGCCCTGATAACAAGTACCGCTATGTACCGCTTGATATTTTCCCTTCAGACCTGTTGGCCCGTTTGGAAGTTTATAAAACCCTTACCCCAAACATGGAAGGCGATGCCATGGGCGGAGTTGTTAACATGGTGATGAAGGATGCACCAGACCGTTTTGAAGTGAATGCCAACATAGCAGGCGGCTACAGCCAGCTGTTTTTCGATCGTAAGTTTATGAGCTATGATTATGGTAGCATCAACCACCGCTCGCCATCTGAAATAAATGGTAAGGCCTACCAGGCTACCCAGGCCGATTTTCCGAAAGGAACTTTAAGCTATTCGTTAAAACATCCTGCACCTAATGTAGTGGGCAGCTTATCATTAGGGCAACGCTTTTTTGACAGCAAACTGGGTGTATTGGTTGCAGGCAGTTACCAGAATACCTATCGCGGTAGCAATAGTATTTTTTATGATAGCAAGGTTGTACCAACAGCTCAATACGCAGCAATTACCGCTCGTAATGACAGGGAATATTCTGAGCAGCAAAAGCGTTACGGGTTATTTTCCAAAGTTGATTACGTGATTGACAGCCGCAATAAACTGAGTTTGTTTAACACCTACGTTAACTTACAAAACATACAGATGCGTGATGAGCTTTCAACCAATTTCTCTACAGATTATGACCCGGCCAAAGGCAACGCGCAGTTAGGTTACTCAACTCGCAGCCGCTTTACCGAACAGCAAATTTATAACGGTATGCTTCGTGGCGATCATAAGGTGTTCAATGATAAACTGAAAATCCAATGGTCGGCAGTATACTCATCGGCAGAGAATGAGGTGCCTGATAATACCACCATTGATGTTAACGGCGTTCGTGAAAACTTTGTAGATAGGCGTACCCTGCTTAGCAACGGTACCCCGGTTAATCACCGCTGGGAGCGCAATACAGATGAAGACAAAGCTGGCTACCTCGACCTGACCTACACAGCTCCGGTTGCAGGTGTTAATGTTGATTTCTCGGCAGGTGGCTTATACCGCGATAAACAACGCAGCAGCTTTTATAACAATTACTCCCTAACCCCTGTCAATCCAAACGCGGTTTACGGGACCGATTTCCAGAACTATACCGATCTGCAATTCACGGTAACTAATCCTGGCGGTGCGGTAAATAATCCATTAACCTACGATGCTTCTGAAAAAACAAGCGCGGGTTATGGTATGTTTAAATTCAATACCAAAGAAGTTCAGGTAGTTGGTGGTGCCCGAGTTGAACACACTGATCAGGGCTATCGTATGCTTTTCCCGGCAGGTGAAAACCGCCCGGTAGGCAACCAGGTATATACCGATGTATTGCCAAGCTTAACTATCAAATACTACTTAACAGATAAGCAACAGTTACACGCATCTTACTTCAGATCACTTAATCGCCCCGGCTTTTATGAGATAGTACCAAGCAAGGTAGTTAACGAAGAATACCAGGAGCGTGGTAACCCGGATCTGAAACGTGCCATTGCCGATAACTATGATCTGCGTTACGAGCTTTTCCCTGATGCAAGCACACAGTTGCTGGCGGGCGCCTTCTACAAAAACATTAAAAATCCTATTGAGTATACCTTCCAGGCCGATGCTACCCGCGGACAGGATACCTATTATACTCCGGGCAATTTTGGTACTGCCCATAACTACGGTGCCGAGATTGATTTCATTAAGTTTTTCAACAAGTTTGGTGTAAAGGCCAACTATACCTACACCCACTCGCGCATCACAACGCCTAAGGATACTTACATAACTGATGCTAATGGCGATACCCGTAAAATATCGGTAAACCAAAGCCGCCCGCTTTATGGCCAGTCTGAGCATATTGCCAACGTGTCGTTTTTTTATAAAGACACCAAAAAAGGTTGGGACGCTCAAATTGCAGGTGCCTACACCGGGCCGCGTATCAACACGGTATCGCAGTTCCTGAACAATGATCTGTGGCAGCAGGGTTTTATCCAGATGGATGCCTCGGCCGAAAAAAGATTTAAAAACAGATTGAGTGTATTTATTAAAGGAGGTAACCTGTTAAACACCCCAAGTAAGTTGTTTATTAAAGGCACCAACCCAACCAACGCCGCACTAAAGGATGATGACATTGAATCGCACGGACATACTTTAATACGCAGCGATTACTACAAACAAACATACCTGATAGGCATACGCTATAAACTTTAAAAAAATTATTAATCATTATTAATTGAAAATATGATGAACTTAAAACCAATATTCACGGCACTGTTATTATCAGCCATAGCCGTTAGCGGTTGCAGAAAGGCCAATTTGGATGTAGATACGAGCTCGGCCAATGGTTCGGCAAGCGGCGAGGTATCGGGTGTGTGGGCCAAAGGCAGCACCCAAATTATTAAAGGCGATATCACTATCCCGGCCGGTAAATCGCTCACCATTGAAGAGGGGGTAACCGTACTGATGGATACCATTGCCAAGCCGGAAATTATTGTAAAAGGTAACCTGTACTCGATGGGTACTGCCGAAAACCCAGTAAAGTTTACCGTGAACGATGCCTATAAAACCCCGGCCAAAAAGTTTGGCAAAATGTGGGGAGGTATACTTGCGGCTCCAACCTGTACCGAACTGGTGCTTGATCATACCATTTTAGAGTATGGTGGTAATACCACTTCAGATGCATCTACCTCCGTAAAACAGGGTTTATATAAAGCCGTTGCCGGCGAAAACCTGCCTGCGCTGTGGTTCTCCAACGTAAACGGTAAACTCATTGTGGTGAACAGTATCGTTCGTAACTTTCAGGAAGACTGTACTTACATTGAGGGCGGCAAGATCATTTTCGCAAACAACACCTTCTATACTACCGGTGTAACCGGTGGTGAGGCCATGAACTTTAAATCGGGCTGTTTGGCCGATGTTGGCTTTAACATTGTTTACAGTGCAAATACCAATGCGCTGAAACTATCAAACTCCGGCGACCGTAATCCACAAGCCTATATTATAGCCTACAATAATACCATGGTTAATACAGGCTGGCGCAGGCCATCGGCCAAAGGTGGTTCGGTATGGCTGGAAAGCAACGTACATGCGGATCTGTACAATAACCTGTTTGCCAATACCCGTTTTGGTATCAAGAGAGATACCAAATCAACAGAAGATAAACGTACCGTGATCAGCAATAACCTGTATTATGGTTATGATCAAACCACGGTTGACCAGTTTCAGCCCTCTAAAGATATTGTAGGCGGTGTAAACGAGATTATCAGCACTAAGGCTGGTGATAACGATCCTAAGTTTGTAAACTACCCGGTATCTACCCCGGTATTGAATGCTGATTTTAATACCGCCTGGGATTTTCACCTGCAAAGCGGTTCGCCTGCACTTAATCATGGTAAAACCGATTTTATTAGGCACCATGCAGCAGGTATTACCATTGCCGGTGTAGGTGTAACCTACAACTCCCCCGATCCTGCTAACTACATAGGCGCTTTCGGTACAAAATAATTTAACGTTACATCTTATGCAGCCCGGCTACACGGCCGGGCTGCCTTTTATCAATATTATTAATGAATAAATTTAATAGCTATTTACTGCTATCGGCAGGTATTATTTTGCTTAATTCGGCATGCTGCCATAGCCAGGTGCGCGATAGTAAAGGAGCAATCGTACCCGGTAGTGCTGCCCCTGCCATTAAACCGGTTGTGATAACCGAACCGGTGTTGTTTGATACCGATGACCCTGCTATTTGGGTAAACCCTGCCGATCCGGCTAAAAGCCTGATCATTGGTACCGATAAAAACAGCGAGGGCGCATTGTATGTGTTTGACCTGCAAGGCAAAATTGTAAAAGATAAAGTAGTGCGTGGTTTAAAGCGCCCAAACAATGTTGACCTGGCTTACGGGCTGATGCTGGGCGGTAAACCTACCGATATTGCCATTACTACCGAGCGCATGACGCACAAGCTGCGCATATATTCCCTGCCTGATATGAAGGAGGTTGACAATGGCGGCATAGAGGCATTTACCGGCGAAACAGGTTTTGAATACCGTGATCTGATGGGCATATCTATCTATACTTCCAAAACTGGTAAAATGTACGCTATTGTCGGGCGTAAAAGCGGGCCGCAAACTGGTGGCTATATCTGGCAGTATTTGCTGGAAGATGACGGTACCGGTAATGTGAAAGCCACATTGGTACGTAAGTTTGGCAAGTACAGTGGTAAAAAGGAAATAGAATCGATAGCTGTAGATAACGAACTGGGCTATATTTATTACTCTGACGAACAAACCGGCGTACGCCAATACTATGCCGATCCGGAGAAAGGCGACCAGGAACTAGCCATATTTGGTACTACAGGTTTTAATGCAGATCATGAAGGTATATCAATATATAAACTGACCGATAAAACAGGCTATATTTTGGTATCTGACCAGGGTGCAAACCGTTTCCAGATATTCAGTCGCGAGGGTACTAAAAGCAACCCATTTGAGCACAAGCTATTGAAAATTGCGAATGTTGCAGCGCAGCAAAGTGATGGTTCTGACGTAACCGAAGTTCCGTTGAATGGTACTTTTAAACATGGTATTTTTGTAGTAATGAGCAACGATAAAACTTTTCATTACTACCGTTGGGAAGATATAGCCGGCAAAGAGCTGAAAACAAAAGCCGCTAAATAACAACCCCCTGATTAATACTTTGTAAGAATTATTGAATTAAACCCGGGCCGCTCAGATCATTGATCTGAGCGGCTTTTTTTATAATGCAATTTATCAGGCAATAGTTACGGTAACACCGGTGCTTTCAAGGGTGTTTACAATGTGGTCCGATACCTGATCGTCGGTAATGATCTCGTCTATCTCGTCAATATTGCAAATTTTGCCAAAGCCGCGCTTACCAAATTTGGTGGAATCGGCCAGTACAATAGTTTTATTGGCAATGGCCATCATCTCTTTATTTAAATGGGCTTCCATGGCATTGGTAGTGGTAAGGCCGTATTCAATATCAATACCATCTACCCCCAGAAATAACATGCTGCAAAAAAAGTCTTTCAGTATGTTTTCGGCATAAGCCCCCATTACTGATGATGAACTTTTCCTGACCATGCCACCCAATTGTAATACTTCAACTCCGGGTATATCGATCAAATCAATGGCCACATTTAAAGACGAGGTTATTACGGTAAGCGCTCCACGAGCCTGTATATTTTTAGCAAAAGCCTGAATGGTGGTGCCCGAAGCTAAAATGATCGAATCATCAACACCTATAAGCCGGGCTGCTGCCTCCCCGATACGCATCTTTTCGTTTGATTGTATCTTTTCTTTTTCGTTTACCGGCCTGTCGGTAGTGTATGGATTGCTTTGCGTTGCGCCGCCATGAGTGCGGTAAAGCAAATGTTTCTCTTCCAGATATTTTAAATCTTTACGTATAGTTACAGACGATACCTTTAATTCTTTACAAAGATCAACCACGTGAACGTAGCCTTCTTTTTGCATTTTATTAATGATGTGCTGATGTCGCTCTGTTAAATTGATCATAAATTATCCGATAAATTTATGTTACCAAATTACGCATTAGGAATAGCAAATAATAGATGAAATCCCTTTTGTTGATAACGCTTGCGGTGTTGTAAGGTTAAAATAAAACTGATTTATTTTTATCTGCAGGCAACCATCAAATAATTATCTTCGTAGCCTTATTTGGAATAAGACTTAATATGCTCATGGTTGATGTTGTTATTGCAGATAATCAGTTGCTTACCCGTGAGGGTATCAGTGCGGTTTTGGCGCCTTTTAAAGATATACATGTGCTGGGTTATGCTTCTACGGCCGATAGGTTAGATCAGATGATCCGGCAGTCGGAACCAAGGGTGGTGATCATTGATCATGATTTTGACAGTGACTTTGGTATTGAGGATATTAAGAATATCAACGCCAGATTCAATTTTACTAATGTGCTGGTACTTTCCAACAACCCTAATAGGGGCACTATAATTGAATTGATTGAGCATGGTATAAAAAACCATATTACCAAATACTGCCAAAAAGATGAGCTGATTGAGGCTGTTTATGCAACAGCCAAAGGACTGGAGTACTTTTGCGAAGATATTTCAAAAATACTTTTTGGTGATAAACAAGCCCTGCTTACTGCTGATAATATGCCGCCCCTGTCATCGCGTGAAACCGAAATTATTCATTTAATAGCTAAAGGTTTAACCAATAAAGATATTGCCGATAAACTCTACCTGAGCGTTCATACCATTAAAACGCATCGTAAAAACATCATCAAAAAGCTGGGCTTTACCTTTAAAAATGCCGCCGAACTGGTGATGCTGGTAGGTTATCTTAACGAATTCTTTATTTAGACCAGTTCTAAATATACCTCCCTGGGGGTATTGCCCCGCCTGCTTGCTAAAGCTAATTTTGAATCGTTCTAAATACACTAAAACGATATGAAAAAAACCTTTACTGTACTAAGCATGCTTTCTGCTGTGCTGATCCTGGCTTCAAGTTGCAAAGACGACAAAAAGAGTAATCCTGCCCCAAATTACACTGTACCAACAACCTATAATTTTACTAACGCCGATTTCTCGGATGCTACCACCCGTTTAGGTATGGTTACCGAAATGTCAAACCTGATGAAAACTGCCCTTACCGGCCCGCTTGACGGACAAACGCTTAAGAACATGTTTTCAAACACCAGCTCACCTTTTACCGGAGCGGCTGCTGCCTACAACACATCAGGCTTACAGTTAAAAGACCAAACAGCTACACTTTTCCAAACAGATGCATCAAACTTTATTGATAGCCTTGTGAAGGTGAGCAAAACAGGTACACCTGCCAGCAGGGGAGTAGCTGGTGTTGGGGCAAGTTCTGCCAGTCCTGCATCTAAATACGCCTTAACTGCAACTGGTGTTAACTATGCGCAAGTGTTTAACAAAGCTATTATGGGTGGCCTGATCACTTACCAGATAGTGAATAATTATATGACTGCCGGTATCAGCTCATCAGTTGATAATACTAACGTTGTTGCCGGTAAAGGCACTGCGATGGAGCACAACTGGGATCTGGCTTTTGGCTACTGGGGTGTTCCGGTTGATTTCCCGACCAACAAAACCGGTGCTAAACTTTGGGGCAGCTACAGCACGCAGGTTGATTCTGGTTTTAAAGCCAACAAAACTTTAATTGATGCTTTCCTGAAAGGCCGTGCCGCTATCAGCAACAAGGATAACGCCACCCGCGATGCACAAGCTACCATCATTTTGCAAACATTTGAAAAGTTAACCGCCGCCGCGGCGTTACAGGAAGTTAAAGAAGTAAAAGAATCTATAAGCGATAACATTGCCAGAAACAGCCGTTTATCTGAGTGCTACGGGTTTGTTTACTCATTGAAATATAATCCTAAACGTAAAATTTCAGACGCAGAGATAGATAAAATTTTAGGTCTGTTTCCGAAAAACTTTTATGATCTGACGCTTGATCAGCTTAATGCGATCAGGGATGAGATTGCCGGCCAATATGGCTTTGAATCAGTGAAAGATATTCTATAAACAACAACAACCTATAGGAAAACAAACTACTAACCACCCGTATAATTATGCGGGTGGTTTTACTATAAAAACAATACTATGCGCAAATTAATTTATACAGCTACAGTAGCTGTTTCGGCTTTTGTACTGATCCAGTCGTGCTCCAAATCAGGTTCAGGAAATAACCCTGGAAATGGGGGAGGTAACAGTACCGGGTTTGATCGTAAAGGCATGCTCAACAACATGAGCAATAATGTTATTATACCTGCTTATACTGCTTACCAAACCGCCACTACAAATTTAGATGCTGCTATCACAGCCTTTACTACCGCGCCTGATGCTGCCAAGCTTACTGCCGCGCAGGCTGCATTAAAAACCGCTTACCTCCAATGGCAATCAACATCTGAGTTTGAGTTTGGCCCGGCGGGCGATGCTAATTTGAGTTCGGGGGTTGATACCTACCCAACAAATGTAGGGCAGATCAATACCAACATTAGCTCAAATACCTATAACCCCGACCTGCTGGCCAATCTTTCTGCCAAAGGGTTACCGGCTATTGATTACCTGTTGTTTGGTATAGGTGCCGATAATAATACCATCCTAACGCAATACACTACTGATGCTGCCGCTGCTAACAGGAAAACACTTTTAGGCAAATTATCTGCCGAGTTAAAAGCTAATGCAGCCAAAATACTTACTGCCTGGAATGGTACCTATAAATCTACTTTTTTAAATGCTACAGGTACTGATGTAGGTAGTTCGGCTGGGCAAATGGTTAACCAACTGGTTTATGATTATGAGTTTCTGAAAAATGATGAGATCGGAATCCCGGCTGGTACACAGTCAATGGGTACGGTGTTCCCGGAAAAAGTTCAAGCTTATTATTCTAAAATATCGTTACAACTATTATTGGCTCACCTGCAGGGAGTACTGGATGTTTACACTGGTAAGGACGGATTGGGTTTTGATGATTACGTAGCATCAACCACAGCCAAATACACCGATGGCACACCACTTAATGATGCTATATTAAAACAGTTTGCTACAGCAAAAGCTAAGCTGCAAACTTTAACAGACCCATTGTCTGATAATATTAAAACCAACCCGACAGCTGTAACAGCGGCCTACGCCGAGCTGCAAAAGTTAACGGTGATGTTAAAAACTGATATGCCATCGGCATTGGGTATCCTGATCACCTTTGGAGATACAGACGGGGACTAAGAACATGTTTATCTCCGTAAAGGAAAAATTTACTGCACAACAGCATATTGCTCCCCTTGCCGTTTTACGTATGGCATTCGGGAGCATTATGCTTGTTAGCGTAATTCGGTTTTTATTAAAAGGATGGGTATATGCCTTTTACATTAAACCCAGGCTCCACTTTACTTTTTACGGGTTTAGTTGGGTAAAGCCTTTAGGCGGCGCAGGTATGTACACCGTGTTTGCTCTGCTTATAATAACCGCGATAATGGTTACCATTGGTTTGTTTTACCATGCAGCCATTACCGGATTTTTCCTGTGCTTTACCTATGTTGAGCTTATTGATAAAACCACTTATCTGAACCATTACTACTTTATCAGTGTAATGGCTTTTTTAATGATATGGGTACCCGCCAACAGATATTATTCGGCAGATGTATGGCGCAAGCCAGGATTAAGGGTTATAACGGTGCCCGCATGGTGTATCAACATATTTAAATTACAGCTGATACTGGTTTACTTTTTTGCTGGTATCTCCAAACTTAATCACGACTGGCTCATAGCCGCCATGCCGCTCAGGATATGGCTGCCAGCCAATAGCCAGTTACCCATAATTGGTGGGTTATTAACACAAACCTGGGTGGCTTATGCCTTTAGCTGGTTTGGGGCAATATTTGACTTGTTTATAGGTTTTTTGCTATGCTATTCAAGCACCAGGAAGCCTGCTTATTTTCTGGTGGTGCTGTTTCACTTGTTTACGGCATGGTTCTTTAAAATAGGTATGTTCCCGTACATCATGATCTTTGTAACTATTGTTTTCTTTTCGGAGCAAACACACCTTAGGATCATCAGCTATCTGAAAAAATTAATACCCGCAAAAAGTGAACAGGAATTGGACAAGGTTTATATTTTATCTTCGGTTAAAAGCGGACTTATTTATACTTTATTGATCATCCATTTTACCATTCAGTTACTTCTTCCGTTCCGTTACTTGCTATACCCCGGCAAGCTTTACTGGACAGAAGAAGGCTACCGTTTTTCGTGGCGGGTAATGCTGATGGAAAAAGGAGGTACGGCATTCTTTCATGTGAAAGACCCCGCCACCGGTCGCAAAACGGAGATCATCAATTCGCAATACCTCACCCAGTTTCAGGAAACGCAAATGAGTACCCAGCCCGATATGATATTGCAGTTTGCACATATGCTGGCACAGGATTATCAAAAAAGAGGGATCAGAAACCCTATAGTTACTGCCGAAAGCTATGTAACCTTAAACGGCAGCGGCACACGCCTGTACATTGACAGTACAGTTAACCTGGCAACCCAGGAAGAAACCTTCGGACATAAAAAATGGATACTTCCATTTCATGATAAAGCACAATGAAAAAAACTTACTTATTGATCTGCTTATTATTGTTAACCGCCGCCTTCAGATCAGCGGCACAAACATTTACCGTTAGCGGCACGGTGCGCACAACAGCGGGCGTAGGGCTGGCTAACGCTACCATTGCTTTAAAAAATACCGCTTACGTTATCAAGTGTGATTCGGCGGGATATTACGAGTTAAAAAACGTAAAAGAAGGAAAATACACTTTGAACATAACCGAGCTGGGTTATGAATCCTTATCGCGGGAGGTAAATGTAAATAAGGATCTGACCATCAATGCCACATTAAAATCCTCAGTATACCAATTGGATAATGTGGATGTAAGCACACGGAAAGAAAAAACATTTGGTGTTACCCGCTTAAAAGCGGTAGAAGGCACTACCATTAATGCCGGTAAAAAAAGCGAGGTGATTGTGATGGATGATGTGGTTGGCAACAAGGCCTCAAACAATACCCGCCAAATTTATTCGCGCGTGGCCGGTATAAACATATGGGAAAATGATGGTGCGGGCATTCAACTGGGTATTGGCGGCCGCGGATTAAACCCTAACCGGGTAACCAACTTTAATACCCGCCAAAACGGCTATGATATCAGCGCCGATGCATTAGGCTATCCCGAAAGCTATTATTCCCCCCCGGCAGAACTGACCGACAGGATCGAGATATTGCGAGGTGCATCGTCGTTACAATACGGTACTCAATTTGGCGGCCTCATCAACTTTAAATTAAAGGAGGGTGCTACCGATAAACCTTTCGAGATCACCTCGCGCGAAACCGCAGGCTCCTGGGGATTTTTTAATACCACCAACAGTATTGGCGGTACAGTAAACAAGGTACAATACTATGCCTTTTTTCAACACAAACAAGGTGATGGCTGGCGGCCAAATTCGCAGTTTAATGTAAATACGGCATATGCTGATATAAACTACAAGGCAACTGATAAATTATCGCTTACGTTTCAATACACCTTTATGAATTACCTGGCACATCAGCCGGGTGGTTTAACTGATGCCGAATTTGCGGCCGATCCAAGACAATCCTTACGTTCACGCAACTGGTTTAAAGTGAACTGGAACCTGGGTGCCTTTATATTGGATTATAAAATTAACGACAACCTGAAATTCAACTCCCGCTTTTTTGGTCTTTACGCGGGCCGCGATGCCGTAGGCTTCCTGGAATATACCAACAGGGGTGATGATAACGGCGACCGCCGGTTATACAAGGATCAATATAAAAACTATGGTAACGAAAGCCGGCTGTTGTACACCTATAAATTGGGCAGCAATCCTCAAAACCTGCTTGTTGGCGTTAGGTATTACCGTGGGCACACCAACCGGGAGCAAGGCTTAGGTAATAATGGTTCAACTGGTGAGGCGTCTGATTTTAATTATGGTACATCATCAACAGATGTAAACAATTACTCTCACTATGTATTCCCGAACTATAACCTGGCTGTGTTTGCTGAAAATATTTTCAGGCTTACACCCAAGTTCAGTATAATACCGGGAGTAAGGTTTGAGGATATTACCACCAAGGCTAATGGCTCATATATATTTTATAATACAGACAGGGCCGGGAACGTGATACTGCGCGAAGAACGGCAGGATATTAAAAACAGCAGCCGCCAGTTTGTTATTGGCGGGATAGGCCTGAGTTACTTTAAAAGTGAAGCCATGCAGTTTTATGGTAATATATCACAAAACTACAGGGCCATCAATTTTAGTGATCTTAACTCAAGCGTTAAAGGTTTGCAGGTTGACCCTAACCTGAAGGATGAAACAGGTTACTCGGCCGATCTGGGTATGCGGGGTAACATATCTTCTGTATTTAATTATGATGTGAGCCTATTCATGATCCATTACAATAACCGCATTGGTACTACCGATACGGTTGATGTTAATAATAATGATCTGCGGTATCGTACCAATATTTCGGCATCGCAAAGCCTCGGTTTAGAATCATTTGCCGAACTGGAATTGCTGCATTTTATAGCACCATGGGCTCATGATACTAAGGTTTCTGTATTCAGCAATCTGGCTTTGATCCATGCCCGCTATACTGGCAGCAAGGTGTCGGCATATCATAACAGAAAAGTTGAGCTGGCACCGGATGTAATATTTAAAAGTGGTTTATCATATCAATATAAAAGGTTTTCGGCCAGCTACCAGGTGGCTTATACCAGCAGCCAGTTCTCTGATGCTACTAACTCCACCTTTACCATTAACGCCATTAATGGCATAATACCTGCCTATACGGTAATGGATTTATCGGCACAATATAAACTAAGTAAACTGTTTACGCTGGAAGGTTCGGTAAATAACCTGGCCGATAAAAGATATTTTACCCGCCGTGCCGATAGCTACCCCGGGCCCGGAATTATCCCTGCCGATGCCCGCAGCTTTTTCCTCACGCTGCAGGTGAAGTTGTAGGGCGACATCAGTAAGGGCCTCACCCAACCCTCTCCAAAGGAGAGGGTTTCTTTTTTCTCCGCTACCGCAAGCGTCCCGCTTGTGGTTATCATGATTAGCAAATATTTATGATCAAAAACACCGCTACCACAAACGGGATGCTTGCGGTAGCAGTGTTTTTTTAATTCCCTTCCAGGGGACGGAATCGCACATTCCTCTGCTTTTCGTCCGATGAAAACAACAATCTCTGTATTTCTGCTAAAGGGTCATTTATCTAAAACATTAACTCCTTGATCATCACCGGTGGGTTATAATTACAGTAGCGTATCCAGTGCGGGCTTATTTTAAAGTACACAATGCCGTGCAGGGTCTGGCTTCTTTCCCGGGCACCTTTAATAGTATCAAAATATAGCTGTTTGTATTGGTCATCATGATCTGGCAGTTGGGTTGCTGTACCTTCATATTGCAGGGTGATGTCATTATCCCAGCCAATTACCAGGGCAACCGCTGGGTTTTGCAACAAGTTGGGATGTTTGCGGGAAATGTTAGCGGTATCAAAAATTATTTCGAGTTTTGGGGTAACGGCAATACCGATAAGGGCGGCTTCGGGCATAGCCTTTTCGTTAACGGTACTTATCACCGCTAATGACCGGCTTTTTATAAAATCATAAATAAATTGTTTGTTTACACCGCGCATTAGTATGTAAATCAATCTATTAGTTAATTTGTTTGTGCCCGCCGCCAATTAAATAATAGTATCTTGAAAAATGCTGAATAAGAAATTAACAGGCTTAATTACTATCATATTTGTGATGATAGTTTGGGGGAGCAGCTACCCCGTAACCAAACTTATCATAAACGATGTACCACCCTTAACACTTGCTTTTTTAAGATGCTCGCTGGGTGCTATAACACTGCTTATCCTGTTTTTTGTGAGCAAGGATAAACCACTTAAAGCTTATTTGGCTGGAGTACCGTGGATGGCTGTTTTATGCATGGGATTAACCGGGGTAACCTGTTTTTATTTCTTTTTTAATCTTTCGGCACAGCTTACTTCGGCATCGGTAGGGTCGTTGATTCAGGGATTTATCCCGGTTTGCATAGCCTTGTTTGCTGCCATTTTTCTTAAGGAAAAGTTAACAGCTGCCCAGGTTTTCGGGATCATTATATCATTGATCGGCGTTACGCTAATCGGTTTTTTGGCACCCAATAATAATGATGTCCCCAATAGCGCCAGGGGAAACCTATATATGATCATTGCTATAATAGCCTGGGGCGCTTACACCATTATTTCCAAGAAAGTAGCTCAGCTCAATCCATTTTTAATAACCAGTATAAGCTCGCTTGCAGGCTCGTTGTTTTTGCTGCCTGCTGCCATATTTGAGAACCGCGGACATGCATGGCCTGTTATTCACTTCAATTCATGGCTGGTCATCCTATACCTCGGAGCTATATCATCTGGCGTTTGTTATTTGCTGTATAACCGCTCATTGAAGCTATTAACCGCGGCGCAGGTGGGTAACTTTGCCAATCTCGATCCGGTTGTTGGCCTTGTGATAGCTCTTGTTTTTTTGCATGACCGGGTTAACCTTTTACAAGTAGTCGGGGCAGTACTGGTTTTAGCCGGAATTATTTTAAGCACCCGTAAAGGCAGTAGCGCACATTAATAAGTTATTTTAATGTAGCTACCCAACCACTAAAAGCTTACTTTTTATGATTATAGTTGATATGCAGGGAGAGGCATCAACTGTTTCTATGGATTTTAAATCTAACTGAGGATTTAATTTGGAAATTATTTTGAATGATTCTAAATAATTAAGTTTCTTTGCGCTTAATTTAGACTAAATCCAAATAATTTATGAACAAGTTTACCCTGCTGTTACTTATTTTTACACTCATTTTATCGACTAAAATTTTACAAGCACAACAACCAAACGCCATCATAACCGGAAAGGTTAGCATTAAAGATAATAAACCGGCCGAGGCTGTTTCGGTTGGCCTATCCGGAACAACAAAGGGAGCCATTACCGATAATAGTGGATTTTATACCATTACTCATGTTTTACCCGGAAGTTATAATCTTACCTTTAGCGGTGTAGGTTATAAAAAGTTTACTAAGTCCATCACAATAACAGCCGGCGAAACGTTGGATATTAATGTAACCATCAGTAGTGATGAACAACAATTACAAACGGTAGAAATTACCGGCCGAAAAGAAAAGACTTATAAAACCACCAAAACCTTTATCGGCAATAAAACGCAGACAGATATAAAAGATCTGCCACAGTCAGTATCATACGCCAGTAAAGAACTTATAGCCGATCAAGGAGCCATACGCATTGGCGATGTAGTTAAAAACTTTAGCGGTGTTAACCAATTTACCACCTACGATGACCTAACCATACGTGGTTTTAGGGTAAATGGCGGTAGCAATACACAGCTTTTAAACGGCTTACGTACCAGTACCGGTTTTTGGAAACAGCCCCTTACCAATTACCTTGAACGGGTTGAGGTTTTAAAAGGCCCTTCATCGGCATTGTATGGTAATGCCAGCCCTGGTGGCGTGGTTAACCGGGTTACCAAGAAACCATTGAACGAAAACCGCAAAACAGTAAGCTTTTCATTAGGTAGTTTTAACACGCTGCGCGCACTGGCCGATTTTACCGGTCCGGCTAACCAGGATAGCTCTTTACTGTATCGTTTAAATTTTGGTTATGAGGATGCCAATTCATTTCGCGATCTGCAATTTGATAAAAACATCATTATAGCGCCATCATTATCATTTGTGGCATCTCCTAAAACCCGTATCAATTTTGACCTGGTGTATAACAATTCCCGCAGCCGTTTAGATAGGGGGCAGTCTACCCGGTTAAATGATTTGTATTCAACACCTGCCTCATTATCTATCAATACCGGTAATGATCGTTTAAATGAACAAACATATATCGTAACACTATCAGGAATTCACCAGTTTAATGATCACCTGAGCTTTAATGCCGCTTATTCCAGGACCGGTTACCAGGAAGATCTATATGAGCACCGCAGCGCCAATGCTTACGCGGTTGATGGTAACAACACCGCTATACCTAATCTTGTAGCTTTACAGATATTTTCGCGCATACGTAAGCGTTACATAGATAACTTTAGTGGTTACTTTAATTATAAGGCAAATACCGGATGGCTGGAGCATAATATAGTGGCCGGGTATGATTATGGCAGCGAACGCTTGCCTGTTGGCGCGTCGCAGTTAACAGCGTCAGGATATCGCAACGCAGCCAATACCGGGAGCATTGGTTCGTATGATCCAACCAAAAAAGCCAATTATTTGTTAGATAAAAATGGCAACCCTGTACCCAACGTGCCCTCATTTAACCTGGATGATGTGATAAATTCCCAACGCATGCAGGATGATAGCAAAGACTTTTTTACCCAGGTAGCGGTTGACCCTACTTACTACTATTTAAATGCCGGTTATGTGCAGGATCAGGTAAGGCTTGGGAAATTTCAAGCCCTGTTAGGTGTACGGTATGAATACTATACTGATTTTGCGAATTATAAAAAAGCTACAGAAGCAAAAACACATTCAAGCGCTTGGCTGCCACGTTTTGGTCTTGTGTACACTGCCACAAAGAATATTAATTTTTATGGTACTTATGTAGAAGGGTATAATCCTCAAACGGCTTCAACGCTGTCAAACCCTAATGCCGGAGGGCCATTTAAACCTTTAACCAGTAACATGATTGAGTTTGGTGCCAAAAGCAGCTGGTTAAATGATATGCTTACCATCAGCACCGCGGTATACCAGATAGATCAGAACAATACGCTTTATAATGCCAATGTTGCAGATCAGCCCGATTTATTGAGGCAGGTAGGCAAAGAACGTTCAAAAGGTATTGAGTTTGATATTACCGGCCGCATTACACCAAACTGGAGCGTGCTGGCTTCATATGCCTACAACGATGCTAAAATTACCCAAAGTTTGGTACCTGCCGAAGTGGGCAGCCAAAAACCAAACGCACCCAAAAATCTGGCTAATATCTGGACACGTTATAATGTTTCCCGCGGAATGCTAAATGGCCTGGGAATTGGAGCTGGAGCCAACTATGTTGATAAGCGTACATTATCACTTAACCTGGCACAGGGCATACCATCTTACACTTTACTGAATGCGGCCTTATATTATCAGGTAGGTAAGGTATTATTGCAATTTAATGCTAACAACATCACCAATAAAAAATACTGGGTTGGTGGGTATGATTACCTGCGATTATTCCCAGGGGCGCCATCTAATTATTTACTAACCTTAAACTATACTATTAACTAAATATTATTTTGAAAAAGTTTAAAGCGATAGCCGGTTGGCTGCATTTATGGATAGGACTGGTTACAGGAGTCATAGTTGTAATAGTTTCTGTCACTGGCTGTATACAGGTATTTGATGAAGAGTTGTTTAGTCTTTTTCATCATGATTTAGTTAAAGTTCAGCAAACCGGCCCCGCAAGGCCGGTTTCTGAATTACTTGCTGTAGCCCAAAAGGCGGTTGGCAAAAAGAAGCAAATGACTGACCTGAAAATTACAGGCGATGACCATAGTTATGTATTTACTGCCAGTAAGGCTAATAAAAAAGAGGATGTAGGTATCAGTTATTTTAGCCAGGCAAAATACCAGGATGATATTTATATTAATCAGTATACAGGCGCGGTGCTGGGAATTATTGATGCGCGGTACGAGTTTTTTAACGTAGTTGAGCAGCTGCACAGGCAGCTTTTATTAACCAAGCCAGTGGGTAGTGTAATTATTGGGTCGGCCATTTTGTTGTTTTTGATCATGATGATCACCGGCTTTATTATATGGCTGCCTAAAAATTACAAGCAGTTTAAACAAAGCATAACCGTAAAATGGAGTGCTAAATGGAAACGGGTAAATTACGATCTGCATAGCAGCCTGGGCTTTTATGTGCTTCCGATTGCTATTATAATAGCCATAACTGGTTTGGTGTGGTCATTTAAATGGTGGGAAACCGGTATGTTTAAAGTATTGGGTACATCCGGTAAAATTACCCTGTTACGTGCCGCACCTGTCGTTGCTACAGGCGATACCACTAATACAAAGATCATAGATGTAATATATGTTAACCTGCTGCATCAAATAGGGGATAATTATAAAGTTATAGGGTTTAATTTGCCCGAAAAAAAGAGCAATACTGTAATGGTATTTACTTATGTTAAACGCACTACCGATAGCTGGAATAACATGAGTTACTTTTACTTTGATAAGCGAACCGGTAAAATGTTTGATAAGCTGGAGCATCAGGATAAACCCCTTGCGCTTAAATGGCGCAACTCCAATAAATATATTCACACTGGCCGCATATTTGGATGGCCAACGCAAATAATGGCATTCTTAGCAGCGCTGATCTGCGCATCGTTACCTATAACAGGTTTTTTAATATGGTGGGGCAAGCGTAATAAAAAGAATAAGAAGGGCAGTGTAAAGCGTGCTCAACCGGTGTTGAGTTAATAATAGTTTTGTTTATTTGGGTTGCTTTTTTTGCCGGTAAATCCTGCTGGTTTCTTCCATAAAAGCATATAAAAGGGGATTGGATTGAGACGTTGGCGAATGAGCATTTACAATACGGGTAGAATCGCCGTTTTGTATTTTGAATTTAATATGCACGCCGTCCATAATTATTCTTGAATGATTTGCTGCCTTGTTCTCCAAGCTATCGGTACTGGTTGCATTTAGTTTGTATAACAATGAAGTGTAGGCTGTATCGGTTGTAGAATTTAATGAAATGCTATTTGTACTATAGTATTCTTGTGTACCTGT
Organism: Mucilaginibacter aquaedulcis; assembly: GCF_030409325.1. Lineage (GTDB taxonomy): Bacteria > Bacteroidota > Bacteroidia > Sphingobacteriales > Sphingobacteriaceae > Mucilaginibacter > Mucilaginibacter aquaedulcis. The sequence goes on along the minus strand of NZ_JAUFPR010000003.1, from coordinate 257,901 downwards.
CAAGGTGTCTAATTCTCTTACTGTTTTTTTCAACGAATCTTGGGAGGTATTTTGCTTGAGTTGTGGCATGAAATTGTTTATTAGTCTTACATATCGGGGATTTTTTCCCAGCGTTTTAAAGCCAATGCTATCAAGGGAGGAATAGGTAATTTTTATGGTTTCGTTGTGTTTAATAACATCTATTTTAGATTTATTGCGTGGGAAACCACTGCCAACTGATTCTATATGCACAGAAATATCATTATCGGTCTGTTGAGCACCTGATGTATAATACATTGTTAAAAAAAATGGCAAGAATAGTAATGTTTTCATCGGGGTTAGATGTTTAAGGTTTCAGGTATTTGTTTGGTTAAATATTCATCATATTAGGTTGTGTATCAAGTTTTGACTTTCCTTTTAACCTTTTTTAACTAAATAACTATAAATTAAGCCCGTTAAGTACGATGAAAAATATTCCGGTACATCAGCTGAAGGAACGGGTTAGCACAGGCCTCGAGATCAGGCATTTTACTGTGGGCGAAGGACCTTATGATAATAAGGACTCTCTCGGCGCGCACCGTGATGATCATTATATATTTTTTGTGATCGAAGAAGGCGTTGCTTCGCTCATGATAGATTTTCATGAATTATCCTTCAAGCCATCAACCTTGTATTACGTTTTGCCTGGTCAGGTACATCATCGTATACGTAACGAAGTGGCCTATGGCTGGTTTTTAGCTATCGATACAGCATTAATATCGCCCAATTACCGTACTGTTTTTGAAAGCCAGTTGTTGTTGCAGCAGCCTGTTGTTTTAAACAACACACAGCAGCAGCAGTGCTGTAATTTGCTGACACTGGTGCAGGAAAAATATCTTGAAGCTGAACCCGGGCCATTTTACCTGCAAATAGTTCACTCGCTGCTTAAATCATTTATTGGCATGGCGGCCAGCTGCTACAGCACTGCCGATTGTTCGCAAGTTTCTATGTCGAGGCCGGTGCAGCTGTCACAGGAATTTAAGAAACTGCTGCTTGGGCATATCAAAGAGGTGAAGAGTCCGTCGGCTTATGCATCCATGTTGCATGTATCTGAAAGTTACTTAAATGAGGCCCTGAAAAAGGTCACCGGCTTTTCGGTAAGTTATTGGATACAGCAGGAGGTAATGCTGGAAGCCAAGCGCTTGTTATATTACAGCCAGATGAATGTGAAAGAGATAGCCCATGTGTTGGGATATGATGATCATACCTACTTTTCGAGGCTATTTAAAAAAGCCGAGGGAACCACGCCACTGCTTTTTAGAGAGCATTACCGTAAATAGTCCAATCATTACCACGAGCTTGTTATTGTTATCGGGCTCAAGTCCCTGTTTCTTTGTGTATTAAAAAAATAATACACATGGAAATATCCACTTTTAAAAAATTAAAGAAAAAAGCCGGGATGTTGTTTGAAAACCGGCTGCAACCTGCCCGGGTACTGGAGGTGAGGTATTGGGAGCCCTCAACAATTATTGAAATAGATCTTCATATGCCCTTTGCCGATATTGCCAATTGGAACGAGATACCCTATATAAAATTTAAGGTCGGCGATTTAACTTTCAGGGATTACACCCCATCGGGCTGGGACGCCGAAACCCAAACCTGTACTATTTATATCGATGCTGCACATGAAGGTGCCGGCAGCAAATGGGCAAGGATGCTTGAAAAAGGCGAAACGGTAAGCTATCTTAATATAGGCTCAACCCATCATAAACCAGTAGCCACATCTGCAGTTGTTGCCTTGGGCGACGAAAGCAGCATGGGACATTTGCTGGCACTGCAAAAAATGGTACTGCCAAATACACGTTTCTCCGGAGGGCTCATTATTGATAACGAGCATCACCGAAAGCTTTTTCACGAATACTTTTGGTCGCCGCTTGAACCGGTTGCCCGAGGTGACATCTACGGGCATCATAGTTTAATGGAATGGGTGCTTAACCAGCATTACAGTTTGGAAAATACCGTTTTTTACCTGGCAGGTAATAACACGATGGTTACACAGCTGCGCAAGCTGCTCAGGAACCAGGGATACCCATCGGGCCAAATTAAGGTGCAAGGCTTTTGGTCATAGCCAGGCCATTATTCACTTAATATATTCGTTTTATTACTGAACCAGGATATATTTGCTATCAAAAGGATACTGCTATTTAAAAGATAGCGGCGCCCTTTTGAATAGTAGAGTAAATATCATGCTGACAGACAGAGATCCCGCAATACATACCCCCGAAACCTGCAACGCTCACGTTAATGCGGTAAAAGACGCGCTTTATGTTTTAAACGGTAAGTGGAAGCTTCCGCTTATCGTGGCGCTTTCAACCGGACCCAAACGGTTTAATGATCTTCAAAGAACATTGGGCGATATTACTCCTAAGATATTATCGAAAGAGCTCAAAGAACTGGAGTTAAATGAATTTGTGGAACGCAAGGTTTTCCAGGCCGAGCCGATAACCATCATTTACGAACTCACCCCCTATAGCGGATCATTAGGTCAGGTGATAGATGCGCTGCAAAAATGGGGTAAACAACATCGCCAGCATTTAGTGAGCAGCCGTAAAGGTTTGTTATAACAAATCATTAACGTTTTGAATAAATGTGGTAAGCCGTTTTATACCCCCAAAAAGTTGCTTCCATAGGTATGGGTTTGCATTACTAATTGTAATTTAGAGCCGTTATCCAATTGTACATTCTCTCTCTGATTTTCATAAAACAGACACGGTTTTCACACTGCCGTTGACCGGAAATTTGCCCCATTCCGTTAAAATCACTCAAAAAGGCTCCAAAAACACAATTATTTACTCGGCTTTAATCATGAAGTTTTTATGAATATTAACTCATGGTTTTCGGAGCGTTAATTTGGTTTAAAGTAAATCGTTTTACACTGTTCAATATATGTCTTTTCATATAATTATATGAAAAGACATATCATACGCCTATAGAAATTAATCTCTAAGTTAAATCGGTACTCCTTAATCGATTAAGTTTAAATTTTTATACTACTATATGTAACAAATGATTTACCTTTAGTCGCCAAGCATAAATTAATTATTAAACCAGCTGAAAATTTAACTGTATTTTAATTCAAAAAAGTTTGGAAATACCAGTAATGTATGTATGTTTGTACATATAAAACTGTAACCAATTTTTTACAAAGCCCATTTTTTATCTGTTAAAGATGTGTTTTGGCCTTACATCCTTAATTATCCTGCATGAAGATACGTTTACTAAGTGTTTCTATATTCTTCTGGCTATTTTATCTGAACGCGAATGCGCAGGTGAATGATAAGGCTGTTTTGGCTCAATCTATCCTCGCCGATAAAAGTTTAGATACTATACAGGCTAAGGCTTTAAAACTACTCTCCGGTTTTTCTGCAGGTACCTCATACAGTGAGGTCTGGATCCGTGATTGCAACACGTTCATAAAAGGATCATTGCAGGTACATCCCAAAGAAAAAGTTAAAGAAATGCTCCTGATGTTTTTTAAAATTCAGGGAGCCGACGGCAATATTGTTGATGGCCTGGTTGACAGCGCTAAAGCAGGCGTTGGTTATAAATATCGTTATTCGAGCTTATTGCCAGGTTGGGCAGCACACAAAAACACAGTTGAAACCGATCAGGAATCGTCATTGATACAGGCGGTTAAAAAATATATTGACGTAACGGGCGACAGTACGATCTTAAATGAGGTGGTAGGTGCTAAAACGGTTCTGCAAAGAATGGAAGATGCCCTGAGCTATATCCGAAAAGACAGATGGTCGGCCAAATACAACCTGGTTACCGGAGCAACTACTATTGACTGGGGCGATGTTCAGCCAGAAACAGGGTGGGGAGTGGCCATCAATGATAAAACCAAATGGGCCATTGATATTTATGATAACGCCATGTATGTAATGGCTATTCATGACTTTTTGGCCATGAGCGCCGCAAATTATAAACCGAAAGAAAACTGGAATACGGTAGCCGCCGGCATTAAAACCAATGTACGCAAATACCTGTGGATGCCTTCAGCCCAAAAATACGTACCGCATATTTATTTGAACGGCAGCCCTTTCTCCAAAGACTTTAACGAACAGGAAATTCTATACACCGGCGGATCTATATGCGCCATACTGGCCGGCTTTAATACCAATGCCGAGGTTAAAGAGATAAACAGGCAGATGCTGACCGCAGCAGCAAAGGAAAAACATGCTACCATCGGTATCACAGTTTATCCGCCATATCCAAAAGAACAATTTCCAAACATGCATCCGTACCTCTACCAAAATAGCGGCGACTGGACATGGTTTGGCGGGCGTATGACCAGCGCCCTGATTGCCAATGGCTTTGTAAAAGAGGCGCAAGCCGAATTAAAGCCGATGATTGACCGCGCAATTGCCAATAAAGGCTTTTACGAATGGTATGATGTACAAACCGGAGCACCCAAAGGTTCGGGCGATTTCAGAGGCGAAGCAGGTGTTTTGTTTGACGCAATAACAGTTTTAAAACAATGGGCTATTAACAATAAATAGACTACGGATTAAATAAACTTAAAAACCAGTACTTAAAAATAAATTTCATGAAAAACAATAATACCATGCAGGTAGCGTGGGCGGGTTTGTTCTTTTTTAAAGAACATTCCGGTACCATTTTCTACCAACGCCCGCCTTAATAGTTTTGGTTGGTTACAAATATCCCTGGTGATATTCTATTAAGATCAATTCCCATTTTTAAATTAATGTTATGAAGAAAAAACTTATCTACTCAATCCTGTTTTCGCTATTATCATTACAGGTAATGGCCCAGCTTAAAATTAGCGGAAAGGTTACCGGTTCGTCAGACAACCTGCCTTTGCCCTCAGTAAGCGTTAGAGTTAAAGGTACCACGGCTGGTACACAAACCGACGCTTCCGGTAATTATATTTTGAATTTAACTAATGCCAACGCAACCTTGGTGTTCTCATACACAGGTTTTGCTACACAGGAAGTAAACGTAGGCGGCAGAACGATTATTAATGTTCAGTTAAAAGAAACCCAAAGCGCCTTGAACGAGGTTGTGGTAATCGGTTACGGTACTGCCAGAAAATCTGACCTTACCGGTTCTGTTGCTACCGTAAAGGCCGAGCAATTGTTAGACAAACCAGTACCAAACCTTTCGCAGGCATTACAAGGTAAAGTTGCCGGTGTTGACGTAAGCGTTAACAGCAACGCGCCGGGTGCTGCAGCTAAGGTTCGTATCAGAGGTATCGGTTCCGTTAACTCAAACGTTGACCCTATTTATGTAGTTGACGGTGTGGTTGGTGTTGACCCTAACTCGATCAACCCGAATGATGTTGCATCTATCGAGGTATTGAAAGACGCGTCATCAACAGCTATCTACGGTGTACGTGGTGCCAACGGTGTAATCATGGTAACTACCAAACGTGGTCGTAAAGGCCCTGCTACTGTTAGTTACGAAGGTAACGGTAACATCAGCCAGCTTTACAGAAGCGTACCAACATTAAACTCTAAGGAATTTATACAGATTTACAATCAGTCATTTGCCAATGGTGCAAAATTTGATCCTAATGGCGTTGTTCAACAACCGGCTGCTGCGTTAAATCATATAAACTTCCCTCGGTTGTTTGATGCCAACGATAACCCATTGTATGATACCAACTGGGAAAAAGAAACATACAAACCATCTTTCTCTCAAAGCCATCAGTTAAATATTCAGGGTGGTTCTGAAAATTCAGTATACAGCTTATCATTAGGTTATCTGAATCAGGAAGGTTTAACTCCTACTTCAAACTTTAAACGTTATACCGTGAAAATGACCATGGATAACGATGTTAAAAAATGGTTAAAAGTAGGTGGTAGCCTTAACGGTATCTTCAGCCGCCAGCGTTTGGTATCTGATGGTAACGGTGGTTTGAACGTACCTCGTGCGGTAAGTGAGGAAGTGCCAATTGTTCCTGTTAAATACCCTGACGGAACCTGGGCTGGTAACTACGATATAGCCGGTTTAGAAGGTGCTCCAAACCCTGTTCAAACTTCAAACGAGCGTTATACACTTAATAACACTTTACAGGTATTAGGTAACTTTTATGCTCAGTTCAAGATTTCAAAAGAACTTGATTTCAAAACAGATTTCGGTTACAATCTTTCTGCACAAAAGAATAACTTTTATTCAGGTTTAGGTTTACAGCACATGTCTGCTGACCAGGGTGGTGTAGCTAACATAACTACAGCTACCACAATTTTCTGGCAAACTGAAAACTACTTAACCTGGAATCATAAGATCAATGATCACCAAAGATTAACTGCATTAGCAGGTATTTCATTTAACCGTTCAACGTATGAAAGAGCTTTTGTAGAAAGTCAAAACTTTATCGACGACTTTTTTCAATTCAATAACTTAGGTGCAGGTTCTGTTAGAAGTTCATCAACATCTGACGAAGTTCCAAACACTCCAGGTGCTCTTTATCCTGGTTCATTGAATTCATACTACGGTCGTATCAATTACAATATCGACGAGAAGTATTTATTCACTGCTACAGGTCGTTATGACGGCTCATCAAGACCGGCTGAAAATCATAAATTCTCTTTCTTCCCATCAGTAGGTGCTGCATGGCGCGTATCTCAGGAAGATTTCCTGAAAAACAGCCAAACTGTATCTAACTTGAAAGTAAGGGCCAGCTTTGGTTACACCGGTAACCAGGAAATTGGTAACTACAAATCATTGGCACAGTATAGCACAGGCCAAACTGCGCAAAATGGTCAAACAGCGATTTCTTTGTTGCCAAACTATATCGGTAACCCTGATCTGAAATGGGAAAGAACCCGCCAGATTGATGGTGGTATTGAGTTAGGTTTATTTGGTGGCCGTGTTAATTTAGATGCGGATTACTACCAACGTACTACTACCGACTTGTTATTACAGGCACCTATTCCATATACCGCCGGTTTTACTACTGCTAACGTTTATAAAAACGTAGGTTCAGTAAGAAACTCAGGTGTGGAGTTAAACCTGAATACAGTGAACGTTAAAACCTCAAACTTTGAGTGGTCAACCAGCTACATTTTTGCAGCTAACAAAAATAAAGTGCTTAAACTGAATGATGGCGGCGCTGATATATTCCCTGGTCCAAACTTCCTGGGTCAAAACTACGTGATTCGTGTGGGTGCTCCAATCGGTTCATTCTACGGTATGACCCGTGTAGGTACCTATGGGGACAATGCTGCCGACGTTGCTGAAGCTGCTAAACATGGTTTAAAAGCAGGTGACAGGAAATACATCTATAACCCTGACGGTAGCAACTACTATAGCATCATCGGTCGTTCAAACCCGAAATGGACTGGTAACTTTAACAGTACCATGAAATACAAAAACTGGGATTTTTCATTTGATATCCGTTTTGTACAAGGCGTAAACACTGCAGCTAACTTTAAGCACTCAAGCGAAGACAGGCAAACTATTTCAAACAGCTTAAAAACTGTATTGAATGGCTGGACTCCAAGCAACCAAAACACCATGATCTCTCAAGTGCGTAACTACAAATATGCACAGGATTCACACTTTGATACCTGGTGGGTTGAAGATGGTTCATTTGTTCGCGGTCAAAACTTTATCTTAGGCTACTCTTTACCAGCTTCTGCACTGCAAAGCATGCATGTTAGCCGTTTCCGTATCTACGCAAGCGTTCAGAACTTATTTGTTATTACCAATTATACTGGTTATGACCCTGAGGTTGATACCTTTAATAACTCATATGGTTCAAACCCTGCGTTCTCACAGAATATTGACTTCTTTGCTAACCCTCGTCCGCGTGTGTGGAACTTAGGTGTGCAGGTAGGATTTTAAAACTTGTGGTATGATTAAGACTGATAGAAAAATAGTAGCGACGGATTTAATAACAACCACCTAAAATCAAATGAAAATGAAAACATTAAAAAATATATTAGTAGCAACCTGCCTTGTACTTTCATGCTCGTCATGCAAAAAGTTTTTGGAGGAGCATCCGAAATCTGTACTGACGCCTGATGCCGACCTTTCAAGTGCTAAGGTAGCACGTGCATTTGCCAATGGTGCTTATCAAAACTTTAATGGTTTGGTGGCAGGCCAGCCGGGCTCATACGGTGGTAGCACCTGGGACCTCATGGAGTTTATGACCGGTAAAGCAAACAGCGATTTGGGCCAAACCGGTTTCGTAAACTTTCAAACACTTATTTACAGCAATACATCGTTTTTCGTTGATACCTGGTGGCAGCAAATGTACCTCGGTATAGGCGCAACCAACCTGGCTATTCAAAGGATTCCGCTTATTAATGCGGCCGGTTTAACTGATGAGGCTAAAAACAACATGGTAGCCGAAGCCCGTACTATGCGTGCATTGTACTACTTCTTCCTGGTACGTATGTACGGTGCTGTTCCTAAAATCATTGAACCACCAAAGGATCTGAACCTGCAGGTTTCACGTGTTCCGGCAAAACAAATTTATGATGAGGTGATCATCCCTGATTTGCTTGCTGCCGAAAAATCAACCCTGCCATGGAAAGATGCTACAGGTAAAGTATCAATGGGTGCTGTTGAGTCAATACTTGCCGATGTTTACTTAACTTATGCAGGTGCTGCTATAAACGGTGGTGCTGCAAATTATGCAGAATCAGCAAAACGTTCCCTTGCTGTAATTCAGAATGGTGGTTATACCCTGTTCCCTGAATATACTGATATGATCAACCCTGCAAACAAAAACACAGGGGAGTTTATTTTGCAGGTACAATATGCGGCAAGCGTTAATATTAACAATAACCTTACCCCATATACTATTCCTAACTTCTCAGGTATATCTAAATACTCTGATGAGTACGGTTCAGTTTGGCCAACAGATCAGTTCATTGCTTCGTACCCGGCAGGCGATAAGCGCGTAGCTGAAAGACAATTCTTTTACACCAGTTACCCAAGCTCAAAAGTACCAGGTACAACGGTACAGTTCAAAAACCACTACATTTACAAATGGTTTGATGTAAACGCGGTAACCACCACTGCAAAATCAGATTTGAACTACACCGTTTACCGTTTGGCTGATGTATACTTAATGTATGCCGAAGCATCAAACCGTGCAGAAAACGGCCCGAACGCAAATGCTATTGCTTATGTAAACGCTATCCGTGCAAGAGCAAAACTTGCTCCTATAGGCACTTTAAGTGTTGATGCGTTTGAGCAGGAAGTTTGGATCCAACGTTACTACGAGCTTTGCTTCGAGAACAAAATGTGGTTTGATATGCTGCGTACCCGTAAAGTACACAATGACGTTACTGGTGCATGGGATAACTTTGTAGGTCACAAAACTGTTTACGGCGCTACATTTACAGAAAAACAACTGTTATTCCCTTTACCAAAGGTTGAAACAGATGTTAATCCTAAATTGTTACCAAACAACCCTGGCTTTTAATTAATTGCCAGGTAAAATAGAAGGCCGGTGTTTCGTCAGAAGCACCGGCCTTTTTTGTGCCCTCTGGTTTGGTGGATAAGGGGGATGCTATGGTCATGATAGCTTTTTTTCCGAATAGTTTTTTACAAGTTCTTAAATAATGATAAATATTAGTACTATGTATTGTATAGTACTGTGTTTTGTATATATTTGTATAGAATCACTTACGCTAAAAAAATATACCATGAAAAAACTAACATTTTTTGCTGCCGTTGCTTTAGTAGCATTAATAAGTGCTTGCCGCTTTGGGCAACGTCATACTACCATTATGGAAAATGGTAATGGGGTTACGGTAAAAATTGAATATGTGGGTCAAACTTATTTTAATGATGAGGGAACGGCTATCCGCAGTATTTCGCCTAATGGTTATGTGAAATACCAGCGAGGTGGTAAAGAACTTACAGCCGAAAGTGACCGTAATGGTAAAATTACCTATGAGGTTAATGACGGAGGCAAACAAAGCATCCTGAATGAAGGCGATAAGGAGTTTTTAGCCCAGGCTGTTAAAGACATGATCAAACACGGGCATTATGCCGACGGACGCTAAAAAAGCAGTTGCTTTTTCAATAAGTGGGTATTTGAATAGATGATTTACGATATAGGGGACATTTTAAACTAAAAAACGTTCATGTATTTAACCGCATCGTATTTTTGCCCGCTCTTGCTGTTCAGGAACGGAATAGCCTGATTATTAGATTTTTTGTAAATGATAGCCACGGTATTAAAGCGTATCAGGTAGTTGTCAAGTTGTTATAAATCAATTATTTATACGCTTGGTATTGCTTATTTGTCATAAACTTTAATAAATTTGAGTTGCCGGAAATGCTTCGTTTCAGCAATATTTAAACCCCGGCTTTCCTATTACATTAAATGATGAAGAAAGAATTTTTAATTGCCTGCTTAGTTGCAGGCAGCTTAGCAAACGCTGGCCTTGTAAGGGCACAGGGCACAACACCGTTTACCACGAGTAATAAATCGGTTAAGGTGATTGTTTCGGAAAAGGAAGCCGGTTATAAGTTTACCACTACAGAAACGCTTCATTTTACCGACAATGCTCAACCCCCTGAAACCGAATTATCGGTTTTTGTTGATCCTGCTAAAACATTCCAGACTATGATGGGCATAGGCGGAGCCCTGACCGATGCCTCGGCCGAGGTGTTTTATAAACTACCAAAAGATAAGCAGCAGGAATTTTTAACCGCTTATTTTGATAAGGAAAAAGGAATTGGTTATACCCTCGGCCGTACCAACATCCAAAGCTGCGATTTTTCGAGCGCCAGCTATAGCTACGTTAAAGAAGGTGACGCCGACCTGAAAACGTTTGATATTAGCCATGATAAAACCTACCGTATACCTTTTATAAAGGCTGCTACAGCTGCCGCGGGTGGTAAGTTAACGCTGTTTGTTTCGCCATGGAGCCCACCGGCTTTTATGAAGGATAATAACGATGTGTTGCATGGCGGTAAATTAAAGCCTGAATTTGATCAAAACTGGGCAAATTTTTATGTAAAGTTTATCAAGGCTTATGAAAAAGAGGGTATCCCGGTATGGGGCCTTTCGGTACAGAACGAGCCTATGGCCAAACAAACCTGGGAATCATGTATGTACACTGCCGAAGAGGAGCGCGATTTTGTAAAGAACTTTTTAGGCCCAACATTACACAAACAGGGCCTGGCCGATAAAAAACTAATTGTTTGGGATCATAACCGCGATTTGCTTTACCAGCGCGCCAGCACCATACTGGAAGATCCGGAAGCTGCCAAATACATTTGGGGGGTGGGTTTTCACTGGTACGAAACCTGGACAGGCGCAGGGCAGCAGTTTGAAAGCACCCGCAGGGTACATGAATCGTTCCCTGATAAAAACCTGATATTTACGGAAGGTTGTATCGAGAAATTTGATTTTGCTAAAATCAACGACTGGGCACTGGGCGAAAGATATGGCCTGTCCATGATCAATGATTTTAATGCCGGCACTGTAGCCTGGACCGACTGGAACATCCTGCTTGATGAAAAAGGTGGCCCTAACCATGTAGGTAATTTTTGCTTTGCCCCGGTACATGCCGATACCCGCAACGGCAGCCTCATTTACACCAGTTCATACTATTACCTGGGCCATTTCTCCAAATATATTCACCCGGGAGCAAAACGTGTAAGCGCGGTAGCTAGCAGGGATAAACTGTTAACCACCGCTTACCTCAATACCGATGGTAAACTGGCCGTTGTAGTAATGAACAAAACCGACGAAAAAATTGACTACAGCCTGTGGATAAAAGGCAAAGCTGCCAAAACAACCAGCCTGCCGCATTCTATCGCTACGCTGATAGTGGAATAAGACTTCTGATATAATATATAAGTAAAGGCGGGCCGTGTAAATGGCCCGCCTTTGTTATTTAAAAAAAACAATTTAGTTTTTATACTTGCCCAAAAACAACGGTTTTGTTTTTATACACAAACACACGGTCTTCAAATACCAGTTTGAGGGCATTGGCCAGTACGGCGGTTTCAATTTCCTGCCCAGCCTTTACCATGGCGGCGGCAGTAAATGAGTGGTTTACCGGGATGGTTTGCTGGGCGATGATGGGCCCTTCGTCCAGTTCGTTTGATACAAAGTGGGCAGTAGCACCAATGAGTTTTACCCCGCGCTCAAATGCCCGCTTGTATGGGTTGGCTCCAATAAAGGCCGGTAAAAACGAATGGTGTATATTAATGATCCGCATCGGGAACTGGGCCACAAAGCCGGGCGATAAAATGCGCATGAATTTGGCCAGCACCACATAGTCGGGTTCGTACTGTTTGATTGTTTCAGTTACCTGCTGCTCAAATTCGTCCTTGCTTATATCCTCGTGCCTGATGTGGTAAAAAGGCATATCAAAGCGTTCACAAATATTTTGCAGGGTGGTATGGTTGCCAATTACACATTGTACGGTAGCACCCAGGGTTTTAAAATAGTTGCGTATCAGTATATCGGCCAGGCAATGGTATTCTTTAGTTACCAAAACCACCACCTTTTTTTCGGGGATGGGATTAACAGATATGATTGCACCTGGGGGCAGTACCTCCTTTAAAGTGCCTTCAATGCCGTTGGTTTCACCGTCTTCCACTTCAAGGCGTACAAAGAACAGGTCTTCGGCCTTATCAACATGCTCGCGCATCGAAATTATATTGAGCTGATGCTGGGCCAGGATAGTGGCAATGGAACCAACTAAACCAACGCGGTCTTTACACTGAATAACAATAATCATAACTGATGGTACAAAGAATTTTGTTGTAATTTACAAACAGGTATTCTTTATGCAAATAATTATCTAAGTTAAATAAAAGTGCTGTATCGTTTAGGCTTAAGCGCTCGTAATGAGCTATATAAACCTTATAATGTTATGAAGTATTTTAGCTTATTGTTAGTGGTAATGGTTTACTGCAGCGTATCGTCATGTAATAAAGAAAAACTGCCGACTTCTGATTCTATAGTTGGCGAATGGCGTTGGGTAAAATCTGTAGGTGGTATCGGGGGATTCACCCTTACGCCCAAAACCGAAGGTTTTACGCAAAAATGGGTATTTAATGCCGATAGTACCTGCAAGTTTTACCATAAGGATACGGTAGCTATCAACGGCAAGTTTTCCATTAAACGTAATTATAAAACATCAGCAGGCGAAACCTTTGATCTGATCAATACTACCGGATCAGGGAGCGATCAGGCATTTGTTATCCGTAACGATTCGCTTTTCTTCAGGGATATTTTTATCAGCGATGGCTTCGGTTCAACCTACGTGCGTATCAAATGATGTTTAACGTGCCTGCGGCTCATCGGGGATAAAATTTATCTGGTTTTCCTGGTCGAAAGCTACGTACACCCGATTCCATGGCTGGTCATCAACCAGTCGCCATTTGTGTGCGGTACCAGTAGTATCTGTAGCGATGAGGATTTCGCCGGGATGTAAAATAAAAGTTTCGCCGGTTTGGGTTTCAAACTCCAGCGTGCCCGACATGTTGATCACGTATTGGTTGGTAGGGGCATTGTGCCAGTCGTAAAAAGAATGCGGCGGCGATTCCTGAAAGCGGATAGATACCGCCTGGTTAAACTGACCGCCGGCCACAGTACCCGTTTGTACATGCGAGTTACCATCGGTACCGGTAAATAATCTATAAGCTTTTATCATGGTTGTTGATGCCCTGTGGCTTTGGCAGCTAAGCTAACAATTTATACAAGTTTAAGATGCCGGGTATGCATAATGGTATTGTAAATTAATGGGCAATAGAGGTGTATTAAAATAGTTGTTGAAATTGTATGGCGTATAAAGCGACTCACCCGGTCTACGCTACGCTGGACCACCCTCTCTTCAGCTTCGCTGGAAAGAGGGCGTAGGAAAATTGTAAGAAAAAGGAAATACCCTCTTTCAGCCGCAGGCGAAGAGAGGGGTGACAAGCGCGGCGATGTCGGGGTGAGTTGATATGATACTTCTAAGCATCTTCCTGTAAAATGAACCTCCTTGAAAACTTTAGCGGCATTTTGTTGGTTCATTAATTTATGAGTTCAGCAGTTTCACTCAAAAAGTTTCAATTTTTTCCGTTTCTTATCAGTTTATTGATCACGCTGGCCATAGGCTTTGTAGCCGCGTTTTTTACCCGGCCGGAAATAACCGGCTGGTACAGCACCCTTAAAAAGCCATCATTTAACCCGCCTCCGTGGTTGTTTGCCCCGGTTTGGACGTGCCTCTACATCCTGATAGCTGTAGCCGCCTACCTCATCTGGAAACACCGTAGCCGCAAGCCCGTGTACAAGGTTACCCGCGCTATTTACTTTGCACAGCTGTTTTTGAATTTCTCCTGGTCGATAGTGTTTTTTGGGATGCACCAGGTATTAGGGGCATTTATAGTTATTGCCCTGCTTTGGGTAAGTATCATTTTAACCATGTATTGGTTTAACAAATTCAATAGAGTAGCGGGCTGGCTGCTGATGCCCTATTTGCTTTGGGTGAGCTTTGCCGGGATACTAAATGCAAGTATATATTTACTGAATAGTTAGTTTTAAAATACTATTTTTATTGCATACATTTTTGTGCTTAAACTGAACTGTTTTATTAAAAATGAAGAAACTATTCCTCTTGTGCTGTTTCATTATAGCTGCTCATAGCCTGAGCCTCGCGAAAAGCATAGCCATTGATCACTTTGTAATAAAAGAAAACCCCTTTGCCGTTGACGAAGTGGCCGTTGTTGCCACCGATACCGCAGGCGTAATACAAGAGGGGGTAAATGGTATATTTACGTTTGTGATGAACGGTTTTCAGGAACAATTAAGGTTTGAAAAAGGCACCGCGTTTTATCGTCATAAGCTTGACCGCTCGGCCTTTTTATATGCCAAGCACATGAATGATAGTGGCACGCACGCCATACTCTACTACATTTACAAGCACGATAGCAAACTTAGTCCGCTGCACATCAGCTGGATGCTGCTGGTAGCCATTCCGCTGATTTTGGTACTGCTGGCCTATATGTTTAAGCGATTTATTATCATAGCCGTAATCATATTCTGCATATTCCTATATTTTAACTACCATAATGGGTTAAGTATGCCAACATTTTTTGAAAGTGTTATTGATGGTTTAAAGGGGCTGTTTTAGGAAGGGGGGTATAATATCATTGGAGTTGCTGCGTTGCAATCAAGTGATTTGTCTGAACCACGATTTCTGGGATTAAGGGATTATCATGATTCTCCGAAAGCTAAGTAAATCCATTAATCCGACAAATCTGTTTAATCCTGGTTCAGATAATTTTCGCGATTGATTCGTTACTCTCAATAACATATCAGGTTTAGGCTGCTATTAAAACGGCAATCCTATACCAAAGTTAAGCTGCATGAAATTGTAGCTGTCGCCGGCAGTGACTTTGCCATTTTTATCAATACTTGTAGCGTTGGCTCTCAGGTAAGCCTCTTTAAAACTTCCTGATTTAAATAGCTCGTCGCCATGTTTAATGAGTACCCATTGGTCTGATCCGGTAAACTGAGGGTCTTTAAATTTAAGTGCGGCATCAAGCCTGAATATAAAGAAACCAAGATCAAACCGTAAACCAGTACCTATACCAATGGCGGTTGATTGCAGGATATTATCAAACCGGAACTCGCCGCCCGGATTTTCAACTTTTTTACCCAGGCGCCATACGTTACCGGCATCCATAAAGATTGCTCCCTTTAGTTTGGCCCCAAAAAAGTTGTCGGCCAATTTGTAACGGTACTCGGCGTTGGCAACCATTTTTATTTCGCCAAACTGATCAAGGTATTTTAAGCCCGCACGGGTATTGGTATCATTTCCGTAATAAGTAGCACGGTTAAACTGACCCGGACCCAATGTGCGCGGCAGCCATGCCCTGATGTCGTTTGCACCACCGGTGTAAAAGTTTTTTTCAAATATCAGCTGGTTGCTGTTACCATAAGGAACACCTATACCCGGATTAAAGCGGAATACAAACTGGCGTTCGCCCCCCAGAGTACGATAAAACCTTAGGTCGAGCTCGGTTTTGGCATATTGTGAAAATGTATATCCGAAAAGTTTACGCTGGTTAGCGGTATCTCTTGACGTATTAAACACCTTGCTGGCCAAACTGAGAAAGTTACCCCCAATATCTAAACTACCGCGGAAATAAGTGAAGTTTTTGTAGGAGTTTAATTCAATAGCATTGTATTGAAAAGTGTACTGGCTACCGGTTGTAAATGTAGTACGGCCAATAAGAGTTACGTAAGAGCGCCGGTTTTGTTCAAGTAATTGTCTTTTTGCTGCCGTATCAAGCACGCCTCGTGAAAATTCTATATTTATAGGCGTTATCGTGTGCTGTTTACGGGCGGTTTCAAAAAAGTCATAGCTTACAGAGTTTACAAAACTCTCGCGCTTTACCAGGTCTTTCTGGTAAAATAATGAGTAGTTACTGGAGAAAATAGTATGCGGCACCCCAAACTTACCTAACAGCGGAAAATCAAAAGGCGTTAAAATGCGCGGATAAATGAGGTTGGCCCCGGCCCTGAGCTCCTGATTTTTGATGGTTTGCCCATTATCAAACAAAATACTCCAGTTAAATTTTACCTGCAATATGGCAGCCTGCTTAAACAGGTTTCTGTTGGTAAAAGTGTTGCCCACGTTATAGCCAAAACGGCCCCCGCTAAACAGTACCTCACCCTCAACACGATCGCTCATTTGTTTGAGGGGTACAATATCAATTTTGGTGTTGAGACGGTTGCTGCTATCAGCCAGTTTTTCGTAAGTAGGGTTGGGCACGTTGCGGAATACATTCAACTCCGACAAGCGGGTTGTAGTAAGCGTTTGCTGGTCAATGTTATAAATCTGCCCTTTTCTTTGAAAGGTGTAATCAATTACGGTACGGGGCTTAAACCGGTGCGAAAAATCAACAAACCTGAATTGCGAATCAACCTGAACGGTATCGGCCTGGCCGGTGGTGCGCCCGCTGCTGCGCGAAATGCTGATCTGCGTATTATTGATGGTATAAATAGGGTGCTCTTTTTTGCCCGGCGGGTTATCAATAATCATGGTAACATCAACCACACTGTTATTAAAGGTTGAATCGTAATTGTAGTTTACGTATTGGCGGTAGAAATCAAAGTAGCCGTTACGCTTCATTAACAGGTACAGCTCATCACGGTCATGCGCCAGGCTATCGGTATCGAAACGCGCCCCCGGCGAAATATGCGACATTTTATTGCGATTGTCGTTATACAGCTTTTTAATGTTTTTATCAGCAATGCTGTCGGTTATTTTCCTTATGCGGAACATGGGGCCTTCCTGCGCTGTAAAAACCAGCTCGGCCTTTTGCTTTTTGATAACTATGCTGTCGGTTATTTTTGCTTTCAGGTAGCCGCGATTCTGGATATAGCGTTCCATCTGCAGACGCGAGTACTCAACCAGGTTACTGTCTAAAATAGAGGGTGCCTCGCCGTAATTCTTTTTACCTTTTTTACTGAAAGTGTAATAAAGCTGCAGGTTAAGCCAGTTATTGGGTTGCTGCTCTTTATCTACATAATTTACAGCGGCTTCGGCAAACTGCTTATCAATCCCCTTGATGATTACTTTACGTACCAGTACCTGGTTTTTATCCAGTCCACGGGTGCTGCTGCAACCAGAGCCTATAATGAGCAGTAAAATACTTAATATTGTAAGGCGGTAAATAGCAGGAATTATATATGCTTTCAAAATCACAGATCAGTTTATTAACATCCTTACAACATAAAAAATTTCGCAGGGAAAATGGTTTTTTCCTGGTTGAGGGTTATAAATCGGTTACCGAATTTATAAACTCTGCATACCAGGTTGATACAATTTACCATACCCCTGCAATTGCTTCAAAAATGCTGAATTTATCCCGAAAAATAAACTTTCAGGAGATTTCATTAAATGAACTCGAAAAAATCAGCTCATTGAAAACGCCGCAGGAGGTAATTGGTTTGGTTAAGATACCAATATGGCCCGTTTTAAATTATAACAGCCTGAAACAAAAGTTTTCGCTGGTGCTTGATAACGTGCAGGATCCCGGTAATATGGGTACCATCATTCGCACGGCCGATTGGTTTGGCATTACCGATATTATATGTTCGGAAGACACGGTTGATGTGTATAACCCCAAGGTGGTGCAGGCCACCATGGGCTCATTGGCGCGGGTAAATGTGCATTATGTTGATCTTTTACAAACTCTGCCTCAAATAGACCTGCCTGTATTTGGCGCCATGCTCAACGGACAAAATATATATAATACTGATTTTGGCGGTGAGGGATTGCTGGTGATGGGCAACGAAGGTAACGGCATAAGTGCTGATATTGAGCGCTTAATAGGCGCAGCGGTGACTATTCCGAGGGCCGGAAATGCCGAATCTTTGAACGTGGCCATAGCCACTGCTATACTATGTTCAGAAATAAAAAGAAATTCAATGAAATTATAGTTGGCTTTCTGAAAAATAAATTACTATTTTTGCAGTCCTTAAAAAATGGTCGGGTGGCCGAGTGGCTAGGCAGAGGTCTGCAAAACCTTTTACAGCGGTTCGAATCCGCTCCCGACCTCAAGGGTATTAAAAAATTTAAAGAATAAACACCATGGGCGTTACACGTTTAAAAAGAAAAGATAGAAAAAACAAAACTACTTCACGTTTAGAAGTACAGTTTTTGAAACTGGCTACTAACCTGGAGTACGGAAGCCGTTCTGCTGAGTCAAAACACAGCCAGATAGCTAAAAACAACGAAGCTTTAGCAAAAGCTGTAGCTGCAAAATAATTCTATCTGCTTTTGGCGCTACAAGCGCTTGAAAAGATCTTATAAATCCTGTTGGTTTAAGAAACCGGCAGGATTTTTTTGTGCGTCATTGACCGTTGATTTTTGGGGTGATTGGCTTGATTTCGCTGATTGCATTGTTTGAAGTAGATGATTGCGTTGTTTGACGTAGAATGATTTTGTCTGAACCTGGATTAAACAGATTTCAGGATTTCTTTTGTCTGAACCGGAATTTTCAGAATTTTTGAATTAATAAAATAGCCCGTAAAAAGAAATTCTGAAAATTCTCTAATTCTATAAATTCTGGTTCAAGACAAAATCATCAACGAAATCAATGAAATCACCTCAAATCAACGGTCAAGCAGCTTTTTATTGATCCTGCCAATCAGCGCCGGGCCTTCGTAGATAAAACCGGTGTACAATTGCACCAGCGATGCCCCGGCTTGTAGTTTCTCTATGGCGTCATCAGCCGTGTGGATACCGCCTACTCCAATAATGGGGAACGATCCGTTTGATTTTTTATGCAGGTAACTGATCACCTCGGTTGAGCGTTTGGTTAGTGGTTTACCGCTAAGGCCGCCCATTTCATTTTTCAGGCTTTCATGTACAGTAAGGCTTTCACGACTGATGGTAGTATTGGTAGCAATGATACCTGCAATGCGGGTTTGCTGTACAATATCAACAATATCATCCAATTGCGAATCGGTTAAATCAGGAGCTATTTTAAGCAGGATAGGCCTGCTGATGCCATTTTTAGCGTTGCGCTGTTGCAGGGTATTCAGGATGTGCATTAAAGGTTCTTTTTCCTGCAAATCCCTTAAGCCCGGTGTGTTTGGCGAGCTCACGTTCACCACAAAGTAATCAACCGCATCAAACAGGCGGTCAAAGCATTTAATATAATCGCTTACGGCATCCTCATTAGGGGTAACCTTGTTTTTACCAATGTTGCCGCCAATAATGAGTTGTTTTTGAGCCCCTTTAGCATTTCTTCGGAAGGCTGCCAGTCGCTCGGCAACCACATCAACCCCTAAATTGTTAAAACCCATGCGGTTAATAAGCGCACCATCGGGCGGCAGGCGAAACATACGCGGCTGCGGATTGCCGGGTTGGGGCAGGGGAGTAACTGTGCCTATCTCCACAAAGCCAAAGCCGATATTAGCCATTTCGCCCATAAGTTCGCCGTTTTTGTCAAAGCCAGCGGCCAGGCCAACCGGATTTTTAAAACGCAGGCCAAATACCTCTTTTTGAAGTCTCGGGTTATTCACATCCCATATTGCCCGACTCAAGGCTGCCCCGCCCGGAAAGCGGTTAAAGCGTTTTAAGTTGCGGGTAACAAAATAATGTACTTTTTCGGGATCGAACTTAAACAGGATGGGTTTTAATAAAAAATACATGCCGCGAAGTTAGCACATTACTTTATGTGTGTAAACCAGAAATTTAGGAATTATTAATAAAGTGCCGACTCATCCCTCCGGGCGATGGATAAATGATAAAAGGATAAAGGAGTAAAGACATTTTCCCCACGCCCTCTTTCCAGCGAAGCTGAAGAGAGGGTGCCCGAGCGAAGCGATGGGCGGGTGAGTCATTTGTACAATTCCTGATACAAATGCAAAAAAATCCAGTAAAACTGTAAATTCGGAAATCGAGTTCATCATCTGCTTACAAACCAAATAAACCATTTATGATCAGGAAGACACTGAAAGATACCTTTAAACCCGGTCGCCGGCATTTTCTTAAAACCGCTTCTGTGG
This sequence comes from Mucilaginibacter aquaedulcis, assembly GCF_030409325.1. Taxonomy (GTDB): domain Bacteria; phylum Bacteroidota; class Bacteroidia; order Sphingobacteriales; family Sphingobacteriaceae; genus Mucilaginibacter; species Mucilaginibacter aquaedulcis. The sequence goes on along the minus strand of NZ_JAUFPR010000003.1, from coordinate 237,422 downwards.
GTACTTTGGCAGCTGCAGGCATACCCCAAATTGTATCAGCAGCCTTGGCTAAAGAAAAAAGTGCACCCAAATTAAAATTCAATACCGGCGATGTGGTGTTGTTTCAGGGCGATTCCATTACTGACTGGGGGCGCGACCATAAAAAGGACGAATTTAATACCACTCCGGCCCTCGGCTCTGGCTATGCGCTTATTACGGCCTCAAAGCTGCTGCTTGATCATGCCGATAAAGGCCTCAAAATATATAACAAGGGTATCAGCGGTAACAAAGTTTATCAACTGGCCGAACGCTGGGATACTGATTGCCTGGCCATAAAACCTAACATATTAAGCATACACATTGGCGTGAACGACTTTTGGCATACCTTAACCGGCGGGTACACTGGCACTATTGATACCTACATTGCCGATTATAAAAAACTCCTTACCCGCACCAAAGAAGCCCTGCCAGATGTAAAGCTGGTAATATGTGAACCATTTGCCTCCAAAGGAGTAAGGGCGGTTGACGATAAGTGGTACCCAACGTTTGATCTGTTCCGCAAGGCGGCCCATGATATAGCTGCCGAATACAACGCTGTTTTTGTGCCGTTTCAGGCTGCTTTTGATAAGGCGCTGGCTACCGCACCGGCAGCTTACTGGAGCCTTGATGGGGTACACCCGAGCGTAGCCGGAGAAGCCCTGATGGCCCAAACCTGGATAAAGGCGGTAGGAGCATAGAAGAGGTTGTACGTTTTACGCAATACGTGTTACGTAGCACGTTGAATGACCGTATTTTATGGTTTAATTATCTATGCAACGTAAAACGTATTACGTACAACCCATAACCTTCCTGGTTTCGCCTCAAAACCGTATCTTTGCGCGCAAATGATTGCTATAAACAACCTTACGTTTGAGATTGGTGCGCGGGCCCTTTACGATGAAGCCAACTGGCATATAAAACCCGGTGAAAAAATTGGTTTAATAGGTGCCAATGGTACCGGTAAAACTACCCTCTTAAAAATTATTGTAGGCGACTATAAACCTACATCGGGCACCATATCAATGGCTAAGGACCTTACCATGGGTTACCTCAACCAGGATTTGCTGTCATACTCGTCTGATAAAACCATTGTACACGTGGCTATGGAAGCTTTTGAGCGCCAGAACCAACTGCACGATGAGATTGAGACTTTACTCAAGAAACTCGAAACAGATTATACCGAAGATCTTTTACACAAACTGAGCGATAAACAGCATGAGTTTGAGTTGCTCGATGGTTATAATATTGAATATAAGGCACGCGAAATATTAGCAGGTTTAGGTTTTAGCGATGCTGATTGCGAACGTAAGCTAAGCACCTTTTCGGGTGGATGGCGCATGCGTGTAATGCTGGCCAAGATATTATTGCAGGCTCCCGACATCCTGCTGCTGGATGAGCCTACCAACCACCTTGACTTACCGTCTATTCAATGGCTGGAAGATTATTTGAAGGCTTTTCAGGGCGCTATTGTTATCGTATCGCACGATAGGTGGTTCCTTGATAAGGTTATTAATCGTACGGTTGAATCGCGCAAGGGTAAGCTTACTGTTTACGCGGGTAACTACAGTTTTTACCTTGAAGAGAAAGCCCTGCGCGAAGAAATTCAGCGTGGCGAGTTCAAGAATCAGCAATCAAAAATAAAACAGGAAGAACGTTTGATTGAGCGTTTCCGGGCCAAGGCATCTAAAGCAAAAATGGCACAATCGCGTATCAAAATGCTTGATAAAATGGAGCGCGTTGATGATGTTGACGATGATAACCCAACGGTTAATTTCGCCTTCCGTTTCAGCAAGCAATCGGGCAGGCACGTGGTAACCATGGAGCATATCACCAAAAAATATCCTGCTATTGATATTTTGGATAATGCCGAAGCTATTATTGAAAAAGGCGATAAAATAGCCCTGATAGGTGCAAACGGTAAGGGTAAATCAACCCTGTTACGCATTGTGGCAGGTGCAGATAAAGAATTTGCGGGCAAAGCGGAAACAGGCCATAATGTAACGCAAACATTTTTTGCACAGCACCAGTTGGAGTCGCTGCACCTGGAACACCAGATATTGCAGGAGTTACAGGCCTTTGCACCTAAACATACCGATACCGAGCTGCGTACCATTTTAGGTTCGTTCCTGTTTACTGGTGATGATGTATTTAAAAAGATCAAGGTATTATCAGGAGGTGAAAAATCACGTGTGGCCTTAGCCAAGGCGCTTACTGCCGATGCTAACTTCCTGGTGCTGGATGAGCCTACCAATCACCTGGATATGCAATCGGTAAATATCCTGATCCAGGCTTTGGATCAGTACGAAGGTACGCTGATCGTGGTATCGCACGATAGGTATTTCCTGGATAATGTAGCTAACAAGATCTGGTTTATTGAAGATCAAAAGATAAAAGTATATCCAGGCACTTATGCCGAGTACGACGAATGGCTTTCAAAACGTAAGTTAGAGCCAAAAGCCGCAATTCCGGCCCCTCAGCCCAAAAAGGAAGAGAAAAAGCCCGAACCGGTTAAACAACAGCAAGGTGAAAACAAACACCAGCAGCTGAAAAAACTGAACCAGGACCTGGCTAAAATGGAAGAACAGATTGCCGGGCTGGAAAAAAATGTGAAAGATCTGGAAGCTAAACTGGCCGACGATAAAATTTATACCGACAATGCCAAGCTAAAGGAAACCAATGCCGCCTACGCCCAAAAGCAAGCCGACCTCAAACAGGTTCAGCAAAAATGGGAAACCCTGGCCGAGCAGATCCTGGAGCTGGAAGCATAAACCCAAACATGATATTTTAATATATTTGCCAATTTTGGTATATTTAAACCAACAACAGCCCGCCTCTCTTTTACCGGAAAGGCGGGCTGTTTTGTTAAGGGTGCAGGAAGCATAAAAATGATAATACGAATATTCCTATTGATTATCAATAAATTAGTTCTTTTTAAAGTTTTAAAAATGTGCTTAAAATGAGTTAAAACGCATGATTTTGTTCATTTTGATGTCATTTTGATAGATTTTAACCCTTTTTTGATGGATTTTTGAATGAAAAAGTGTTAAAATAAAATTTTAAAAAGTTTTGGCCGAGCCTCATATAAAATATTAGATGGCCGGATCAATTTCTCCTCCGGAATTTCTTAAATTTCCAATCTCAACACCGGCGGGTTACATCCGCAAAATGAGGATACCTAAAATATAAAAAATGAGAAAGCATCTTTACCTATTCGTTCTCCTGTTTATTACCCTTAAAAGCTTTGCGCAGGCGCCGTATGATAACAATGTTTATAACACTGCTATCAAAAGTGTGGAGTTTTATAACAGCAAAAAGCAGGGCTCGTTCCCGGTAATTAATTTAGGATCAGATGAAAAGGTGCTGCTTGCTTTTGACGATCTGCGGGGCGGTAGCCGGAACTACTATTACACCATTGAACACTGCGATACTAAATGGAACTCCTCAAACCTATCAACAGCCGAATACCTGCAAAGCTTTACCGACGACCGGTTGTACACCTACACTTACTCGTCAGGTACCATTCAAAAATATACACACTATGAGCTTAAATTGCCTAATAACAACATAGCGCCCAAACTGGCAGGTAACTATATACTAAAGGTTTACGAGGATGGCGATCAATCAAAAATGGTGCTTACCCGCCGGTTATATGTACTGGGCAAAAAGGTAACCATGGCGGCAACAACAGGGCCATCGCCGGGAACAGAAACAAGGCAAACCAATCAAAAAGTGAACTTCACCATTGATTACACCGGCCTGCAGGTTCAAAACCCATCAAACGATATACGTGCCTTCCTGATGCAGAACGCGCGTACCCAAACTGGTATTTTGAATACGCAGCCAACTTATGTACGTGGCACGCAGCTGATTTATAACGATGTAGCAATCAATGATTTTCCGGGTCGTAACGAGTTCAGGCTGTTTGATACCCGTACGCTCAAACTTAATTCGCAGCACATTGCGCGTATTGTTAAGGATACGGCCAACAATGTGGTTTTACTGACTGATCCGTTGCGTGATAGCCCTAATTACATTTTAACCTATGATAATGATGGTAAGTTCTTTGTACTGAACCAGGACGGCAGCGATCCGCGGATTGATGCCGATTATGCGCACATCTACTTTAGCTTTGCCGCAAACCGCCCCGCATCAGAAGGGAGCGTGTATATTGTTGGTCAGTTTAATGATTATAAGTTAGATGAGCACAGCAAACTAACCCTTGGCGAAAACGGAAAATACTACATCAATCTGCTTTTAAAACAGGGCGTATATGATTATGAGTACGTTTGGTATGACAATAAAACCAAAAGAGCCAATGATATACCCTTTGAAGGCAGCCACTTTGAAACCGAAAACGATTATCAGCTGCTCATCTACTATCGCCCGCCTACTGCCCGCTGGGATGAACTGGTGGGTTTCGGGGAGCTGAATACGGTGAAGAAATAGGGAGTCAAAAACTCACCGGTCATCATTTGGATTTCATTCCCCTGGCTTTATGCCTCAATGGAGCAGGGAGCTAAACACAGATAGCCTATCCGGTTCTAAATAATAATTTTATAAAAAAGGAGCTATCCAATTCAGACAGCTCCTTTCATATATCGGTATAATTAAAATTATCCTTCGTTTACAACACCCATGCTGCAGAACTTATCAATACGCTCAGTTACAAGTTCGTTGATATCACGTTCGCCAAGGGTTTTGAGGTCTTTTAGCAGTTGTTTTTTAAGGATGGCAGCCATAGCTACCGGATCTTGATGGGCACCGCCAAGAGGTTCTTTAATAACACCATCAATCAGCTTGTTTTTAAGCATTTCCGTTGATGTCAGTTTCAAAACTTCGGCAGCACGTTCTTTGTTTTCCCAGGTTTTCCAAAGAATGGTTGAGCAGTTTTCTGGTGAAATTACCGAATACCAGGAATTATCCAGCATCAGCACCCTATCACCAATACCTATACCCAAAGCACCACCTGATGCACCTTCGCCAATAATAACGCAGATCACCGGAACTTTCAGGACCGACATTTCCAGCAAGTTACGGGCAATGGCTTCGCCTTGTCCGCGTTCCTCAGCCTCTAAACCAGGGAATGCTCCGGGAGTATCAATCAGGGTAACAACAGGTTTGTTGAATTTTTCGGCCATTTTCATGAGCCTTAATGCTTTGCGGTAACCTTCAGGATTAGCCATACCAAAATTACGGTATTGGCGCTCTTTGGTGTTACGCCCTTTCTGATGGCCAATGAACATTACGGTTTGGCCATTCAGGGTTCCGAAACCACCGATGATAGCTTTATCATCACCTACTGTTCTGTCGCCGTGCAATTCAATAAAATCATCGCACATCAGCTCAATGTATTGCAGGGTATACGGCCTTTCGGGGTGGCGGGAAATCTGTACTTTTTGCCAGCCTGTAAGGTTGGAATATATGTCTTTTTTAGCGGTTTCCAGTTTTGCTTCCAGTTCGGCTACCGTTGCAGACATATCCAGCTTGTTCTTGTCTTCAACCTGCCTCACCTTTTCAATCTGCTGCATCAATTCAGCCAACGGCTTTTCAAAATCAAAAGTAATCTTCATACTATTTATTTGGGCTGCTAAATTAAGTAAATCAAACGGGATATTATCAATTACGGTTTTGCAAAGTTTCCAGCTTTTTAATTTGCTGCGGTGCAAGCAGATCGCCAGTACTTAAACAGGCTTGTAAAATGGCGTTTCTGAGCTCGCCATAGTATAAACCCGACCGTGTTGTATAAAATATAACATCACCATTATTGAGCCTTTGTTTACGAAAAAGGTTATCTAAAGTTTTCTCGTTGTTGATAATGAACGTACCCATCTCCACCCTTTTACGGTGTAATTCGGCAACAATAGCGTTAATTTTTGTTATCTGAACAGGGCTAAGGTCAAGCTCCTTTTTAAATTTGATCACCTTATCAGGCATCGGGAAATGATTCAGTTCTGCAGGCAGGGCCATATTATAAAAATCATCGCCGTTTAACAATGCGGTGTACTGTTTATCGCTTAAAGTTTTTACCGGCGATTTTTTCAGGGTACTATCAGCCTGCTGGGCGTGCAGCGCGCAGCAAAAAAATAGATTGATCAGTAACAAGGATATTGATTTTAGCATAGGCTATATTTTATAAATACACTAACCATAAGGTTATTTAAACTAAGTTAAAAAACGCGCGACATTCATTTTCATTGCACCCTGACTATTTTTGTTCGCTTTGAGATACCATTTTCATTGAATGCCTCGATCTGGAAGTAATAAGGCAGGTTTTTATCCATACCATTAAAGTAATACTCATTTTTGCCGTACACCATCATGTTGTTGTATAGCTTATCGGGTTCAATACCCATATAAATGGTGTAACCTACGGCATCATCAACAGGTTTCCATTTAAGCCAGGCATTGCGACGCTCGCTGTCGCCGCGCAAAACGATCAGGTTTTGAACGGTATCGGGTTGGGTACCTGAACCCTTACCAAATACACGGAAACCAGACAACGCGAATTTGCCTGTTGGCATGTGCAGGTTCACCATTTTAAGGTAACGGGCCTTTGCCGGAGTTTTTAGCTCCACATAATCATGAGGCACATCGGTTTTATTTTTGCTTTTGTCGATCAAAGGGTTCCAGGTTTTGCCATCGAGAGAGGAGTATACCATATACTGGTGAAAAACATTCAATGATTTACCCATGAAGGTGGCATCCTGATCGGCATAGTTAATTTGTATGGCATTCACGGTACTTACAGCACCCAGGTCGGTTTTAAACCACTCGCCTTTGCTGGCCGTTTTGGCGCTCCAGTAGGTTTTAATATCTTCGTCAACAGCGTTGTTGGGTTCGTAGGCCCCAAGGGTAGATGAAACTTGTACAGGTTTATTGTAGTTCAGGATCATCCAGCCGGTAAAATTGCTTTTTAGGTGATCTTCAGGACTGGTTGACAGGTAGTACGGATAATCGCCGTACGCGGTGTTGGTATACAGCACGCCATCCTTATCAAAACCGGCTGGCCAGAAACCAATGCGACGTTCAAAGTTATTTTTAACCGTGATACCCATGGTGGAGATGTGCCAGTAGTTCCCAAACTTATCCTGCCAGGTAGCACCATGACCCGCGCCCTTTGCAAAACCACCCGGCTTGTATGAGAACGGATTATGCTTTTGATAAGTAAAAGGTCCCAGCGGTTTATCGCTGGTGAATACACCATCGCCGTAACCGCTCTGTTCGGTACCTGGTGCTCCAAATTGCAGGTAATATTTGCCGTTATGCTTGTTCATCCAGGCACCTTCAATAAAAGGCAGTAAAAACACGTTGTCGTTATGTTCGCCAAAGCGCTCCCAGCCATGTACCTCAGGATCAAGCTTTACAAGCTCCTTTTTAGGGCCAATTGGTTCAAACGTTTTACGGTCTATCTCCTGCCCGTACAGTGGCAGCGTATTGCTTGAGCCGTGGTAAATGTATACACGGCCGTCATCGTCGGCAAACATGCCCGGGTCCCAGGCACCTACCTTAAAATAATCTTTGGCAGCTTTCCAATCATCGTGAGTTGGATTGGTGCTCATCCACAAGGTAAAATCTTTATTATGAGTTGAGCCTATCACGAGCAGGGTATCGCCCAAAACCAGCGTTGCTGGGGCGCATAACTCATCACCCTGCACCTCATTATAAGGGCGCACAAATTTGCGGTAAATAAAATGCCAGTTCAGCATGTCATCACTCCACCAGTAACCAAACTGGTTGGTACTGAAAAGGTAGTATTTGCCTTTAAACAAGGTCATGGTTGGGTCGGCAGTAGCCCGGTGCTTGCCCCACCCGGCAAAATTCGGGAACGGCGTATAGCCGTAATCTAAATTGAGCGGGTTGCAATAAGTGAGCCTTCTGTTTTGCGCGTTAGCTGTTAACAGCCCAAAACAAAGCATTAAAACAAACAAACTACAAAAACGGATCTTCATAAATCGGGTAAGCAAGTTATTGTAAACAGGCGGCTAATATCTGTTTTTAAAGCTTACCTAAACTACAATTTACTACAACATCTGTTTCATAAATTTACTTCTTACTTCATAAAAACAATAGGGGATATGGTTATCAATTATTGGCGTAATTAACAATATAAAACTTTTTACGCAGCCAGAAAGCCAGCTTAACCAATGCTATTAAAGCGGGTACTTCCACCAATGGCCCAATTACTCCGGCAAAGGCTTGGCCGCTGTTGATGCCAAATACGCCAATGGATACCGCTATGGCCAGCTCAAAATTATTACCCGCTGCGGTAAAAGATAACGCCGCGTTCTGCGCATAATCGGCACCAAGCCATTTGCCGGTAATAAATGTAACCAGAAACATGATGATAAAGTAAATTACCAGGGGGATAGCAACCCTGATCACATCAAACGGGATCTGTACTATCAGATCGCCTTTCAGGCTAAACATGACCAGTATGGTAAACAACAAGGCAATAAGTGTTATTGGGCTTATTTGCGGAATAAAGCTGTTGGTATACCAGGCATCACCTTTTAACCTGCGCAAAATAAATCGCGTTAAAAAACCGGCAAAAAACGGGATGCCAAGATAAATAAGCACGCTTTGCGCTATCTGCTTTATACCGATGTTCACCTGTATACCCTTTAGCCTGAAATACGGAGGCAATACGGTAACAAACAACCACGCAAACACGCTATAAAAAAGCACCTGGAATATGCTGTTAAAAGCCACCAAACCGGCAGCGTATTCGCGGTTACCATCGGCAAGTTCATTCCAAACCATCACCATAGCTATGCATCTGGCTAAACCTATCATGATTAAACCAACCATATAAGCCGGATGATGCCGCAGAAAAATTATGGCTAATAAAAACATCAGCACCGGCCCTATAAGCCAGTTCATGACCAGCGACAGCGATAGTATTTTGACATTGCTAAATACCCTGCCCAATTCTTCAAACCGCACCTTGGCAAAAGGCGGGTACATCATGAGCATTAAGCCAATAGCAATTGGTACATTGGTTGTGCCCGACTGAAACTGATTGATGAAATTTTTAGTTGAGGGTATATAATAGCCTATGAATACGCCCAGCCCCATGGCTGTAAAAATCCACAGGGTAAGATACCTGTCTAAAAATGAAAGTTTTTTACGTTGTGTTGGGTTGCAATTATTTGCACTCATTATATTTGTTTATTGCTATGAAACGATAATTAGAATCAAAAAAAATCAGCAGCAGCTTTCGGAGAAATTAACCGGGGTGAAAAACGCGTTCAGCTTATCGGCGTATTGTTTCCATTTAACCTGGTCAATACAGTAGTTCATGGAGGTGCCCTCTATGGTACCTTTAATTAAACCGGCTTCTTTAAGCTCGCGCAGATGTTGTGAGGTAGTGGGCTGGGCCAAACCAAGCACTTCAACCAGGTCGGTACCGATACAGGCATTGGCCTTTATTAAATGCTCAATTATGGCAATGCGCGCGGGATGCGCCAAAGCCTTAAGCATTTTGGCCAGCTCGTTTTGAGCCTCGGTAAAGTTTTCTGTTTTGGTTAAACCCATGGCAAGCAATATTACGATTAAAGCGGTTAATAATCAAAAACGCAGTTTACAGGTTTTGAGCCACAAAATAGTCCGCATAAGTTTTGATCATATCCCGTACTTTTTCAAACTCCTGCATGATCTCCTGCTCGGTTCCGGTTGCTTTAGCCGGATCGGGGAAATTATAATGAAAGCGCTGCGCCTTTGAGGGGAAGTAAGGGCAATTTTCCCTGGCATTATCACACACGGTTATGATATAATCAAACTCAACATCCATATACTCGTCTACATGGTTTGATGTGTTATGGCTGATGTTTATGCCATCGCTGGCCATAACTTTTATGGCCTTAGGGTTTACGCCATGAACTTCAACACCTGCACTGTAGACCCTGGCTTTATCACCTGCATAAAATTGGAGATAACCTTCGGCTATCTGGCTGCGGCAACTATTGCCCGTACATAATACTAATATATTTTTCATATTAAATTTTTCTTCATTACAGTTGCTGACAAGGGACATATGTGGCTAAATTCAGACGAAGCCTGAATTTCCGGAGGTACATCTGCTCGAGATATCTGCTCATATCCCTTATCATGAAAATACGCTGTTGCAGTTTCAGTTAGCAGGTAAACAGCTTTTAAATTATTGAGCCTGGCATAACTTTCTGCGGTAATAAGCAATTTAGTTGCGATACTTAGATTTCGATATTCCGGATCAACTGCCAGGGAACGAAGTAGTCCATAATTTTCATAAATTTCTAAACCTATAATACCTATTACTACATCTTTGATATTTGAGACTACAAAAAATCCGCTTAATTCTTCGGGTAAATCTTCAACCGGCAATTTTACGGAGGAGAGTAATTGCATTATACCTTCACGACGACTTTTGGCTGCTTCTACTTTCATATAAGTCCTGTTTTAACAACATCCAGAACCTGGTGTGCAGCACTCATTTGATAAAGCCAAATTTTTTAATTCAACTTTAGGCTTTACGTCGGCTGGTGTACAGCATTCGGCACCGGTGGCTGTGGTACCGCAGCTGCCTCCTCTTTCAATAGCCTTGCACTGTACCGAATCCGGACGCAGATCAACCAAGAGGTTATCGCCATCAGTAATAATGCTATTAGGAAACATTTGCCTTGTGTCGAACTCAGAATTACCAAATTCTATCTTAACCGTAGCCAGTGGATTTAATGGCAATGTTTTTTCAACCAGCTCAATGATGGATAATGCTTTCCCAACCTTCATGGCTCGTTCCTGCTGCTGATTGGTTGGTTCCCATAATTGTACAATGATCTCTGTCCAACTGTTCATCTTACCACCACAATCAACCGATACAATCGGAGCCTGCTTAATTTCGGTGATATGGTACGCCGCATCAACCCACTTGTTTTCGGCGTACTGAAACTGCAAATCAAGGTCGGGGTGACTGAGCATTTGTTCCTTGAACGATGCCCAGTTCATTGCTTCCAGATTATTCATAATTCAATTCATTAATTATTATATTGCAATATTACGATTAATAAATTTAAAGCAAATTTATTTTAGATAATTTCCCATCCCACCTTTTAACAAAGTTGAAAGATGAGTGGGAAATATAAACGCGTCATCGCCAAGCACGAAGCAAAAGCCTCACCCAACCCTCCTAAAGGAGAGAGCTTAAAAAAGCATGTTAAAGTCTCCCCCTTTGAGGGAGATTTAGAGGGGGTTCTTGCCCTCTCTTGATGCGTGGAAAATTCTGTTTGGAGGAAAATTACCTAAGCTATCCGCTTCAGCGTAAACGTAAACTTGCTTCCTGCACCTAATTCGCTGTCTACATGTATTTGGCCCGATTGTGCTTCGATAAAATCTTTGGCTATGGCTAGGCCGAGGCCTGTTCCGGTTTGATCGGCACTGGCGTTGGGTACTTTAAAGTAACGCTCAAACAGGCGCGACAGATATTGCTCTTCAATTCCTTTACCATGATCCTGAACCGAAAACTCTATTTCATCATTATGGTGCTTTTTAACTACCAGCTCCACTGTTGATTTTTCGTGGCTATATTTTATGGCATTCGAGAGCAGGTTGATGAGCACCCAGGTGCTTTTATCCAGATCGGCATGTACCTCAGGCAGGTTCTCGTCACAATTTACATTAATGGCTACCTGCTTTTGATCGGCAGTGAATTTGATGGCCCGCACCGCATAGTCAACAATGTTTTTAGGATGCGTACTGCCGAAATTAAGCTGTAGCTTACCGGTTTCAACCTGTGCCATATCCAGCAGTTCGCCGGTTATTTGCAACAGGCGGCGGGCGTCATCATCAATGTTTTCCAACAACTGTTTTTGCTCGGTGTTCACGGCTCCGATACGGCTATCGTCCAGTAACTTTAAACTCATTTTTATGGATGATATAGGCGTTTTCAGCTCGTGCGAGATGGTGGCTATGAAATTGGTTTTGGCCTCATCCAACTGCTGATATTCTGTGATGTTTTTCAGGATGATCACTTTACCGATAACTTTCCCTTTGCTGTTCACCGATAATGATTCGCGCGAGTAGAAGCTTTCGCGATTATCAGCAAATATCTTCAGTTTGGGCTGATCGTTTACCAGCAGGTTACGCAGCAGGTCGTTTTCAAGGGCTATATCCGGTGCGTACCGACCGTTCAGCTGCTCGGCACTCATACCGATCAGGGTACAGGCTACCTCATTGGCAAATATGATGATGAGTTTCTCGTCCAAACCCAAAATGGCATCGTGCATGCTGTTGATGATGGTTTCTATCCGTTTCTTTTCAAACAGGATACTGGCCAGGTTGCTGTTCTCAAATTCATCCAGCTTTTTGGTCATGGTGTTAAAGGCTTGCCCCAATTCGCCAAATTCATCGTCAGATTCAAAATGTATTTGCTGATGATAATTACGATTTGATACCTCTTTGATACGGGCAGTTAACTCTTTAAGCGGATTAGCTATATAACCTGGGAAGTTCACTGCAAAACTAAAGGCAACCAAAAACAAAAACGCGCCGCAAAAAGCAACCAATATGGTAGCACGGCTGGCCGTATGCGTGGCCACATCATTTTTGCGCGATATACCGTTCATATTAAGCTGCATAATGCCGTAAACCAATTGCCTGGCCTGCACACGCAAAGCAGCCTGCTGGGCCGGGTTCTGGTTAAACATCTTTATTTTTTCGTACACCGCGCTCAATGAATCGGTGAAGCGGCCTTCACCTGCTTCGGTAACGTTTTTTTGTTGCAGGCTCAGATTTTTATCAATCAGCTTTAACTGCGCCTGGCTGAGCGGGCCGTTGTTAGCATCAATTACTGTTAATATCTGCTGCCCGTATTGTAACGATTTATAGTTATCCTTTAATATCACCCCTGCATCTGCCGAAAGGCGATTCAGAAAATAGATGGATAAGCCGCAGCATATTAATGCCAGTACAAACAAAAAACCTATGCCGGTACGGAGTTTATTTTTAATGGTCATGGCTATGATAGTATTACAAGATCGATATCAGTTTTTGACATTTTATTTAGTAGTTGGGTAAATATGGCTGTTTTCATGATCACCTGGTAAAATTTAAATCGTGGTTTCCCTATGCAAATGGTAGTTACCTCATGTTTTTCGGCTGTTTCCCAAATAGTTTTGGCTATGTTATCACTTTTTATTTTCAATACTTCGGCACCTAACTGGGTAGCCAGCTTCATGTTATTGATCAGGTGCCGCTGCGAGGCCAGGTTTATCTTGTCGCTGCTTTCCCTTGCTGTTTGTACATACAGCAATAACCATTTTGACCGGTAATATGACGACAACCGCGCCGTTTTACGGATAATTACCTTGGCCGATTCATCATTGGTGCTGATACAGGCCAGAAAAAGCTCGGGCCGTAGTTTAATGTTTTTAGGTATTTCAGTATCAATTTTCCGTTCAACCTGGTGCGCCACCTCGCGCAGGGCCAGCTCACGCAGCTGCAATATCCTGTCTGACTGAAAAAAATTATTCAGCGCCAGCGGAACTTTTGTAGCATCGTATATCTTGCCTTCCTTCAGCCTGTCAATCAGTTCATCGGCGGTAAGGTCGATATTAACCACCTCATCTGCCATTTGCAAAACCTTATCGGGGATACGTTCATTAATGGTGGCCCCGGTTATGCGTTCAACCTCTTCGTTCAGGCTTTCCATGTGCTGTATATTCACCGCGCTGATCACGTTGATACCCGCGTTCAATATCTCTACCACATCCTGCCAGCGCTTTTCGTTTTTGCTGCCCTCAATATTGGTATGGGCAAGCTCATCAACAATCACCACTTCGGGCCGCAGGCTAATGATGGCCTTCAGATCCATCTCTTCCAGTTCCTTACCTTTATAAAACAGCTTGCGGCGGGGTATCAGGGGCAGGCCCTCTAACTGGGTTACGGTTTCCTTTCGGTTATGGGTTTCAATATAACCTATTTTAACATCGATGCCATTGCGCAGCAGTGCCTGGGCCTCCAGCAGCATGCGGTAGGTTTTGCCAACACCAGCGCTCATGCCTATGTAAACCTTAAATTTACCTCTTCGCGAACGCTTTATCAGTTCCAGAAAATGCTCAACCGATTGTTCTTTTTCTTCACTCATGATTGGTATGCCTTACCTTTCAATTTCATGATCAATGATATACTATAAATTGTATTAAAACTAATAAAAGGAGATTCCGAAAAATCCCCTTTTATAGCACGGACGTCAATCAAACCAAAATTTATAATTAACAACCTAAATTAATTACAAAACAATCCGTACTATTTCTTAAGCTCATCTAAAGCTATGTTCAACTTAAGCACATTTACCTTAGCCGGGCCAAACATGCCTAACCATGGTTTTTCTGTATGCTCATTAACCAACTGTGCTAATTGCTGTGCCGATACGCCGCGTATTTTAGCAATACGTGCAACCTGTACCTGGGCACCTGCAGGCGAAAGATCGGGATCAAGACCACTGCCCGATGCTGTAACCAGTTCTGCCGGGATCTGTTCACGGGTTACTCCTGGGTTATGCTTCATAAAATCGGCAATACGCTCATCAACCTGTTTCAGATAATCGGGGTTTGATGGGCCCTTGTTTGAACCTCCCGAACCGGCCGCATTATAATCAACAGCCGATGGGCGACCCCAGAAGTATTCATCCTTAGTAAATTTTTGGCCTATAAGGGCGTAACCAACTGTACGCCCTTTGTATTGGATGGTTTCGCCATCTCCGTGTCCCGGTGTTAATTTTCCTACACCTGCTATAGCTAAAGGGTATATGCCTGCAAGTATCACGATCAATAGGAGCGTTAACTTTAATGAGGGCAACAAATATGTTTTCATCTTTATAATTATTGAATAATGATTTATTGAATTAGTGATTTAAATTCTTAGAACTTTTTCACTTATATAAACAACCCAACGGCAAGGTCAATCAACTTTATACCTATAAATGGGATAAGCACTCCGCCCAAACCATAGATCAGCAGGTTGCGGCGTAATAAAGCGCTGGCACCAATTGGCTTATACTCCACACCTTTAAGGGCCAGCGGTATCAGCAACGGAATAATAATAGCATTGAAAATTACTGCTGATAAAATTGCCGATTCGGGGCTGTGCAACGCCATCACGTTAAGAGCCCTTAGTGATGGTATGGATACCATGAACAAAGCCGGAACAATGGCGAAATATTTGGCCACGTCATTAGCGATGGAGAAGGTGGTAAGCGTGCCGCGGGTCATGAGCAACTGCTTACCTATCTCCACAATTTCAATAAGTTTAGTAGGGTCGTTATCCAAATCCACCATGTTACCGGCTTCTTTGGCCGCTTGTGTACCGCTGTTCATGGCTACACCTACATCGGCCTGGGCCAGTGCGGGGGCATCATTTGTACCGTCGCCCATCATGGCTACCAGCTTACCGCCCTGCTGTTCTTTTTTAATGTAGTTCATTTTATCCTCAGGCTTGGCCTCGGCAATAAAATCATCTACACCGGCTTTTTCGGCAATAAATTTGGCGGTGAGTGGGTTGTCACCTGTTACCATTACAGTTTTTACCCCCATTTTGCGCAGGCGCTCAAAACGCTCGGCAATGCCGGTTTTAATAATGTCCTGCAATTCTATAACACCTAAAATTTCGCTGTTTTGGGCAACTACCAGTGGTGTACCACCGTTTGAGGCTACGCGTTTTACACATTCTTCCACCTCTTCCGGAACCCGTTTATCGGCTTTATGAGCCAGGTTACGCATCGAATCAAAAGCGCCTTTACGGATCTTCAAACCATCCGGCGTATCAATACCGCTTGAGCGTGTTTCGGCAGTGAATTTGATAAATACCGAACCTTCGGGAGCTTTAACATCTAAAAAAGCCTTATCATGACCAGCCAGCTCAATGATGGACTTGCCTTCCGGAGTTTCATCGGCAAGGGATGCTAATACCGCTGCATTGATCAGTACATCGGGTGAGATGCCCAATGCTGGCCAAAATTGAGTGGCCTTACGGTTACCTATGGTGATGGTACCTGTTTTATCCAACAGCAAGGTATCCAAATCGCCTGCGGTTTCCACAGCTTTACCCGATTTGGTGATTACGTTGGCACGCAATGCCCTGTCCATACCTGCGATACCGATGGCAGATAACAGACCACCAATGGTAGTAGGGATCAAACAAACGAACAGGGATATAAATGCCGCTATGGTGATAGGGGTGTTGGCATAATCGCCAAAGGGTTTCAGCGTAACGCACACGATCACGAATATCAGCGTAAAACCAGCTAACAGAATAGTTAAAGCTATTTCGTTAGGTGTTTTCTGGCGCGAAGCTCCTTCAACAAGGGCGATCATCTTATCCAGGAAGCTTTCGCCGGGCTGGGTGGTTACCATTACTTTTATCCTGTCGGATAATACCTTGGTACCGCCTGTTACTGATGATTTATCGCCGCCTGCCTCACGGATTACCGGGGCCGATTCACCAGTAATGGCCGATTCATCAATGGTAGCAATACCCTCAATAATCTCACCGTCGGTTGGGATGTTATCACCGGTTTCGCAGATAAAAATATCACCTTTTTTCAGTTGCGATGACATTACCCGTTCTTCCTTGCCATTAACCAGCAAACGGGCAGGTGTTTCTTCGCGGGTTTTGCGCAGGCTTTCGGCCTGCGCTTTACCGCGTGCCTCGGCAATTGCTTCGGCGAAATTAGCGAACAGAACAGTTAATAGTAAAACGATGAATACGGTTAGGTTGTAAGCAAAGCTTCCCTGGCCTTTATTGGCAAAAGAATAAATGCTCACAATAAGCATCACGAAGGTTCCTATCTCAACGGTAAACATTACCGGGTTGCGGAACAGTACGCGTGGGTTCAGTTTGATAAATGACTGCTTAAAAGCCTCCTTCATTTGATCGCCCTGGAATAATGTATTTTGATTTGAGTTCATGATTATCTTAATGAAAAATGTTCGGCAATTGGACCTAATGCTAATGACGGGAAGAATGACAGGGCAGCAATAATGACGATCACCGCGAATATCATCACCCCAAAAGTTGAGGTATCGCTCTTTAATGTTCCGGCCGATTCTGGGATGTATTTTTTATTGGCTAACAAACCGGCAATTGCCAGCGGGCCAATAATTGGTAAAAACCTGCCCAGGATCATCACAATACCTGTTGTGAAATTCCAGAATATGTTACCATCGCCCAAACCTTCAAAGCCCGAACCGTTATTGGCTGCCGATGAGGTATATTCATACAGCATTTCTGAAAAGCCGTGACTGCCCGGGTTATTTAACCAGGCCGATGGTTTTACTGCCCAATCGGCATTTGGCATGTGTACCAATACATATGATGATATGGCCAAACCTACCAATATGATAAAAGGATGGAGCAGGGCGATCAGCGAGGCTATCTTCATTTCCCGGGCCTCAATTTTACGACCGAAAAACTCGGGGGTTCGGCCTACCATCAGTCCCGATATAAACACCGCTATGATTATAAAAATGTAAAAGTTAAGGATACCTACACCGCAGCCACCGTAAAAGCAGTTTACCATCATACCCAGCATCATCATAATACCTGATACAGGCATGGCGCTATCATGCATGGAGTTTATAGATCCTGTTGATATTACCGTAGTTATAATACTCCAGTAAGCAGAGCTGGCCGGGCCAAAACGCACTTCCTTGCCTTCCATGGCGCCAGTTGGCTGACTGATACCCATTTTGGCAATGGCCGGATTGCCGTTCAGTTCGGCATTCATGGTTGGGATAAGCAGCATGAGCATTCCCAGTGTCATGACACCGAATATGACGTAGGCGAATTTTTTCTTATTAAGATAAAAACCAAGCGCAAATACCAATGCAACAGGTATTAAGGTTTGCGCCACCAGTTCGGTAATATTGGTTAAATAATTAGGGTTTTCGATAGGGTGGGCGGAGTTGGCACCAAACCAGCCGCCGCCGTTTGTACCTAAGTGTTTGATGGCAACCAACGCGGCAACCGGTCCGCGGGATACGTGAACTGTATCGCCCTGCATACTAATGAAAGTATCTTTACCGGCATAGCTGGTAGTCATACCGTTAAAGGCTAATATAACCGCTATTACAAAAGATATAGGCAGTAACACACGGGTAATGGTTTTTACAAAGTAATCCCAAAAGTTACCCAGTTTGTCGGTCACTTTATCTTTCAAGGCCCTGAATACTACGATCAACGCGGCAATACCTGTAGCAGCCGAAACAAAGTGCAGGAACATAAACACAAAATGCTGTGTAAAGTAAGTGGCGCCGCTTTCGCCCGAGTAGTGCTGCAGGTTACAGTTTACCAAAAAGCTGATAGCAGTATTGAAAGCCGTATCTGCCGATTGGCCCGGGTTTGCATCAGGGTTAAGTGGCAGATGGCCCTGGGCCATTAAACAAATAAATGCATAAATAAGCCACACGCTGTTAATGGTAAGCAGGGCAAATAAATGCTGTTTCCAGTTCATTTCCTTTTTGGTATCAATACCGCTGAAACGGAAAATGAAACGTTCAACAGGGGCCATAAAATCAAGCCATGTTTTTTCGCCTTTAAAAACGCGGGCTATGTAGCGGCCCAATGGTATAGCCAGTGCAAGCGTGAGCAGGTAGGTAAATATTACACCTGAAATTTCAGAGTTCATGGGTTATATAATTAAAATTTTTCGGGTTTAAGCAGCACGTACACCATGTATATGAACACGGCTATGGCCACAATGAATAATGCGATCATGGTGATTAGATTTTTTCGAAGTAACTAACTGATTTAAAAAAGAGCCAGAAGATGGCTATGAAGGCCACTACATAAATAACAACTTGTAAAACATCCATAGTATTAGTTTTTACTGGTGCTTTACCAAGCAGATGCCATAAAATAACGAAACCTATTAAAAGGCTTTAATACAGCCGATTAATAGGTTTTTATGTAATTGCCAGGAATTTTCAAGCCTTAATAAGTCTATCAAAATGATAAACGGTTATCAAAGTGGGAATTGGGTAGTTGTGAAAATATTGTTTTACTCTAACCCATACTCTTTAAGTTTACGATAAAGCGTAGCTACGCCTATGTTTAGCAAATGAGCTGCTTCGGCGCGGTTGCCGTGGGTATGGTTCAGTACACGCTGTATATGCAGTTTTTCTACCGATGAAAGATCAAATGCCGATAGCGGGCTGCCTGATTTTACCTGTTGCTGCTGAATTTCATAAGGCAGCAGGCTTTCATCCAGGATATTATTATCGGTAAGGATAACCGCGCGTTCAATGATGTTTTTTAGCTCGCGGATATTGCCGGGCCAACTGTAGGCTTCCAGTTTATCAACAAATTCATCGCTTAGTTTATTGATCTGTTTTTTAACCTTCAGGGCAAAGTACTGCATAAAATATTCGGCCAGTAGCTTGATGTCTTTTTTACGCTCGCGCAGGGCGGGCAGCGTGATCTGGAAAACCGATAAGCGGTAAAACAGATCTGACCGGAAATTGCCTTCGGTTATTTCTGTTTGCAGGTTACGGTTGGTGGCAGCCAGTATGCGCACATTAACTTGGGTAGGTTTGGTATCGCCTATTTTTAAAAACTGCTGCGATTCCAGCACACGGAGTAATTTGGCTTGCAGATCATGGTCAAGCTCACCAATTTCATCTAAAAATATGGTGCCGCCATTAGCTTCCTCAAACAATCCCTTCTTATCTTTCAGTGCCCCGGTAAATGAACCGGCTTTATGACCAAACAGCTCGCTCTCCAATAGTTCCTTAGTAAAAGCACTGCAATTTACCGCCACAAATGATTTAGCGCTGCGCTTGCTGGCCTGGTGAATAGCTTCGGCAAAAATCTCTTTGCCTGTGCCGGTTTCGCCCAGTAGTAAAACAGTGGTATCAGTAAGGGCCACCTTTTGGGCCAGTTTGATCACATCACTTATCGCTGTCGATTTGCCGATGAGTCTGTCGAAGCCAAATTTATCATTAAGCTTGCTTTGCAGCTCAATTACCGTTTGCTGTAGCAGGGCCTTATCCATGGCCTTGCTCACCAGGGGGATTATCTTTTCGTTATCATCGCCTTTGGTTATATAATCAAAGGCACCTGCTTTTATGGCCTTTACGCCATCATTAATGGTACCGTAGGCGGTAAGCACTATGATTTCGGAAGCAGGGTATGTTTTTTTAATGGTTTCGGAAAGGGTTATGCCATCAATATCGGGCAGTTTAACATCGCTCAGTACCACCTGTATCTGTTCCTGTTGTAATTTGCGTAACCCTTCTTTAGCGTTTGCCGCGGTAATTACTTCGTGTCCTTCCAGTTGCAGGATACGCGCCAGCAGGTTTCGCAGCCGTTCCTCGTCGTCGATAATTAACAGTTTGCCTTTTTGCATCACAGCAAATATGACAAATTTTG
The DNA here is from genome assembly GCF_030409325.1 of Mucilaginibacter aquaedulcis. Lineage (GTDB taxonomy): Bacteria > Bacteroidota > Bacteroidia > Sphingobacteriales > Sphingobacteriaceae > Mucilaginibacter > Mucilaginibacter aquaedulcis. Next base: position 217,007 of record NZ_JAUFPR010000003.1, on the reverse strand, counting down.
ACCGTTGATTATGGTGATCACGATGATTTCGTTGATGATTTTATGAACAACAGGGTTTTACCAACGTCCTGCCCGGCGGGTCGCACGCATCAGTTGGCGGTGCCTTTTAGCGTCGTAGTAATCGTTGGTTACCAGTATAGCGTGTATAACCCCCGGAATCCAGAAACAGAGAGTTAACAATATATTCAGAATAAATGCGCCAATTCTGCCAGTGGTTAATATAGCCAGCGGAGGCAGTAAAAAACATAAAAAGTATCTCATGGCAATAAAATTTAAAAGCCGTGATACAACGTATCATCACTATTTAGAGCATGCAAATACTTTTTTGTTACTGCAATAATTAATCGCGCAGGTTTAGCGGAAGCTGTTCGCCAAAAAAGAGTGCTTTTAGCTCTGTAGCATCATTAGGCAGCATTTTGCCACCCAAAATGAGCCTTAGCTGGCGGCGGCGCAGCGCTCCTTCAAAAAGGGCTATTTCATCATCGGTTTCAGGGATCAGGGCAGGTACGGTTGTTTTTTTGCCATCGCCGTCAAGTGCTACAAAGGTGTAATAAGCCTCGTTACTTTTTACTTTGGTGCCCGATGGTATATTCTGTGCCCATACATCCATACGTACCTCAACCGAGGTGGTGAATGCACGGGTAACCTTAGCTTCTATACTGATCACATCACCCAGTTTAATCGGTGACTGGAATGATACGTTATCCACCGAAGCTGTTACCACAATACGGTTGCAATGTTTTTGCGCGGATATGGCCGCGGCTATATCCATCCAGTGCAGCAGGCGCCCACCCATCAAGTTGTTTAAGGTGTTGGTATCATTGGGTAATACCAGTTCGTTCATGATGGTGTATGATTCTTTGGGCGCTTTTCCTGTCATATATGGTTTCTTTTATGCAAAGATACGTTTTTTAGGAAGAGGTAGACTCACCCAGTTATCACTCCCTGAATGATACCAAGTGATAAAACACGCGTCATTGCTTCGTTTCTCCATAAGATGTGCTGGTACTCCGGAAAGCACACTTCATGAAAAGTTATATCAGAAAAAATCCAAACCCGCTAACAAAAAAGGGAGGACTCTTATAAAGCCCTCCCTTTTTATTTTATAATTAATGCTTATTGCCTTGGCGCAGCTCCAAATTTGCTTTCGTAGCCTTTCAGCTGATTGCTGAATTTGGCATTTAATGCAGGTTGTTTGAAGTCTTTAGTAAAGCCAACCAAACCGCTCAGTATCGACATGGAATATTGTATATCGCGGTTCTCAACGCTGGTTTCACCATTTTTTAGTAGTTCATAGTTGTAATCAAGCGAGTTGGTTACATAATCATCAACCTGGTTTGATAGTTTATTGGCAAGGGCAATATCGCCCAGGCGGTAGGCGCTTTCAATCATGTAGTATTTACGTACTGCAACTTCGGTTGAGTTGATGATGCCCGGCATTACCTCATCATATTTTGCCAGCACGTTTTTGGCCTGATCAGTATGGCCTTCTTTGGTTAGGTTATCGGCCAGGTTGGAATAAAGCCTGCTGATGAGCGGATAAAACATGGTCATGGATTCATGATCCAGATAGCGGGCGTTTTTCATGTTTCCCCATTTAAACTTGGTCATCATGTTTTGATACATCACCGGCGTGTTGCTCGTTTCCAGCGGACTTGCAGCTGTATCAGGCTTCAGTGGCATTAAACGATATGCGAAGCCCTCGTTGTACAAAAATTTATCAAGGCCTATCATGTTATCATTAGGTACCGTTACCGAAAAATAAATTGGGCGTTTCCAGTTATTGTGCGATAGGATATCCATCATGGCCAGCACATCCTTGGTAACATAACGACCGCCAAATGTCCAGTCCATTTCGGTGGTTATCTTATCTTTTTGTGCCGCCGGAACTGTGCCGGTTTGCACCACTTCATCGGGGTTGACGGTTATTTTAAAGTTTTTAGTAGGCAGGTAATTGGTAACATCACCATTATTATATTCAACCATTGCGGCTTTATCGTCAGAGGTCATGAAGTCAAAAACCTCTTTCAGCTCCACGTGGCCGGCAACTTTCTGATCGTTATAGTAAATAACATCACGCACCCCCGGTTTAAACTTATCATTAGGCATGCTGATAGGCAGCGGCTCCGATTGATTCATTTTATTTTTCATACCGCGGATGTACCAATCTGTACCCAGTAAGCTTAAGTTAACAATACGCACATCGGGGCGTACATTCTCCACCTCCTGGATGTACCAAAGCGGGTAGGTATCGTTATCGCCATATGTGAACAGGATAGCATTCGGCGCGCAGGAGTTAAGGTAGTTATAAGCCATATCATGCGGCGTAAGCTTGGTTGAGCGGTCATGATCGTCCCATTCCTGGTTAGCCATTAATACAGGGGCTGCCAGTAAGCAAACTACAGTAGCTATAACGGCGCTTGTTCTGGCATTCACTTTTTTGCTCAGGAAATCGGCAATGCCCAGCACGCCCAAACCTATCCAAATAGCAAAGGCATAAAACGAACCGGCATATGCATAATCACGCTCGCGTGGTTGCAGAGGGTCCTGATTCAGGTATAGCACAATGGCCAAACCGGTAAAGAAAAACAGCACGGCCACAACACCGGCGTTCTTTTGATCGCGCCAAAAATGGAAGAATAAGCCTATCAGACCAATTATAAGTGGTAAAAAGAATAAACGGTTATAGCTTTTGCTTTCGGTTACCGAGTAAGGCAGAGGCTTTTTAAAGTTCAGTCCGCTTATCCAGTTACCATCAATGCCGCTGTTGCTGGTTTGGCCATCCAAATCATTAGTACGGCCAACAAAGTTCCATAAAAAGTAACGGGTATACATCTGGTTAACCTGCCAGCTGCCAAAAAAGCCCAGGTTAGTGGCAAAGGTTGGTTTTTCACCTTCGGCCAAATGGCTCCATGAACGGTAAAATTCGGGGTGACCGGCCTTATCGCTAAACATACGCGGAAAAGGGGTATTGCGGTCATAAACGGTTGTAAGTTTTTTACCTGCAATTTCATACTTGGTTTCGCCGCGACGGTAAATGTTGGCTCCTTCAGTTTGCTCGGTAGGGGTAGAGTCAAAGAACTGACCATATAATAAAGGAGTATCGCCATACTGATCACGATTCAGGTAGCTGTTAAGCGCGAAGGCATTTTCAGGATCGCTGTTATTAAGGTTAGGGTTTGCTTTTGCCCTTACCACGATCATTACAAACGAGCTGTAACCAAACAATATAAACAGCAGGCAAATTAAAAAGGTATTTAATGCAAAACGCCTTTCGCGAATCTTTACTACATACTCCAGTAAGGCCAGTACACCAATACCAACTACCACACCAATAATACCGGCGCTAATGCCCAATACCAATATAAAGCATACTGCACATACTATAATTACAGGTTTTAATGGTTTAATGGTATAATATATGCCCGAAACTATGGTGGCAATCAGCAATACAAAAAACATGATTGCCCCGCTGCCAAAGCCCATACCCAGGGTATTCACAAAAAGCAGATCGGAAAAGGCAGCACCTTTAACGGTGAACTGGATAACACCCCACAGTACAAAGGCCACAGCTACAACACCCGCGAAGAATGCCCAGAAAGTACCTTTAGTAGTGATGTTTTTAGCCCTGCGGAAATAAATTACCAGCGCAATGGCTGGTATAACCAGCAGGTTTAACAAGTGGATACCTATAGAAAGACCCATTACATAGGCTATAAATACGATCCATTTATCGGCATGCTGCTCATCTGCGTGGGCATCCCATTTTAATATGGCCCAAAATACAATGGCTGTACATAATGATGATTGCGCGTAAACTTCCGACTCCACTGCCGAAAACCAGAAGGTATCTGAGTAAGCATAAGCCAAAGCACCTACCAGGCCCGAGCCAATGATCAGGATCAGATTTGCAGGGCTTATGTCTTCACCTTTTTTAACTATTAACTTTTTAGCAAGTGCGGTAATAGTCCAGAACAGGAACATGATGGTAGCGCCGCTGGCCAGTGCCGATGCCATATTGGCCCAGTAGGCCACCTTGGTAACATCGCCCATTGATAGCAGAGTAAAAACTTTACCAATAATGGTGAACAATGGTGCGCCCGGCTGGTGGGCCACCTGCAAACGGTAGATACAGGCAATAAACTCGCCACAATCCCAAAAGCTTGAGGACGGCTCTAAGGTTAAAATATACGTTAACGAAGCAATGATAAAGGCTACCCAGCCAAATATATTGTTGATCTTACTGTAGTTCATGTCTGAATATTACGATAAAAAAAGGTTTAATGCAGCCCGAAATTAATAAAAGTATTATGATGAAGAAACCAAAAGTACCTTAATAACACTTTTAGGCCCTTTTTTGGTGTTGGGAGCCGATTAAAAATACTTTTTTAAAATTCTTTTTGGAGTTAAAAAAATCCTCCTATATTTGCATTCCTTTTCGGGGAGTAAATAACAAACCAAAGGAGATTGCCTGATAGTATAATGGTAGTACGACGGTTTTTGGTACCGTTTGTCTAGGTTCGAATCCTGGTCGGGCAACATTTCAATTTCGGATTACGGATTTTGAATTTCGGATTTAATCCGGTTTAAAGGTCGAAATCCGAAATTGTTTTTTTATATAGGCTTTACGTTTCAAGATTCGGACTCGTGATGATTAAAAATCCGAAATCCGGAATCCCAAATCCCAAATAAAAAAATGCCATTACAATTTAATCCCGTTAAGTTATTTGCAGGATCAGGCTCTAAGGAGCTCGCCAAAAAAATTGCTGATGCTTATGGCCGGGACCTGGGTGATGTGGTACTCTCCCGTTTTAGTGATGGCGAATTTCAGCCGCACTTTAATGAATCTGTAAGGGGATGCGATGTGTTCCTGATTCAAAGCACTCACCAGCCTACTGATAACCTGATGGAATTACTAATGATGATTGATGCCGCCCGCCGTGCATCATCACACTACGTAAGTGCCGTTATCCCTTATTTTGGATTGGCCCGTCAGGACAGGAAAGATAAACCACGCGTTGCCATTAGTGCTAAGCTGGTTGCCAATTTGCTGGTTGCAGCAGGTATTAACCGTATCATGACCATGGACCTGCACGCAGCGCAGATACAGGGCTTTTTTGATATACCGGTTGATCACCTGGATGCATCTATCATTTTTGTACCTTATATCAAAAGCCTGGGTCTTGAGAACTTAACCATTGCTTCGCCGGATATGGGTGGCTCATACAGGGCACGCAGCTTCGCCAAGTTTTTTAACGCCGAAGTGGTTATTTGCGATAAACGCCGCAAACGCGCCAATGAAATTGAGTCAATGACGCTTATTGGCGATGTTACCGATCAGGATATTGTACTGATTGATGATATATGTGATACGGCAGGCACTTTGGCTAAAGCGGCCGGTTTAATTATGGAGCGTGGTGCACGTAGTGTTCGCGCGGTTTGTACACACCCGGTTTTATCAGGTAAGGCTTATGAAACTATCGAAAACTCTGCCCTGGCCGAGCTGATAGTGACAGATACCATACCATTGAAACACCAGAGCTCAAAAATTAGAGTACTTTCAACTGCCGAGCTGTTTGCAAAAGCCATAGGCAATGTAAACGAACATGGCTCAATAAGCCAGTTGTTTAAGATAGATTAAGATAGGGGCCTTTAGTTCATAGTTGATGGTTCATAAAAATGCCGTTGCTCCTAACAATTAAAAGGAAAAAGAACTTGTGAGGATTAGACCATGAACAATGATCTATGAACCACAAACTTAAATAACAAATAAATAAATATAAAAATGAAATCAATTGCTATTAGCGGTTCTCCAAGAGAGAACGTAGGGAAAAGAGACGCTAAAGAACTGCGTTACCAGGGCTTAGTGCCTGCAGTACTTTACGGTGGGGCTACTCAAACCCACTTTTCAGTGTCCGCAGCTGATTTGAGAGCCGTAGTTTACACTCCGGTTGTTCATTTCATCGATCTTGATGTTGCTGGTGTTAAATCACAAGCTATTATTAAAGATATTCAGTTTCACCCTTTAACTGAGCAAATTATCCACGTTGACTTTTTATTGCTTGACGAGAAAAAACCAATCTCTATCGAGATCCCGGTTAAATTAACCGGAACTTCTCCAGGTGTTAAAGTGGGTGGTAAATTAGTTCAGAAATTAAGGAAACTGCGCATCAAAGCATTACCTAAAGATCATTTAGATGCTATTGAAGTAAGCATTGAAGCTTTGGAAGTTGGTAAATCAGTAAAAGTAGGCGAAATTAAACTTGCTAACCTTACTATCACTAATGCCCAGGAAGATACTATCGTATCAGTAACCACTTCACGTGCATTACGTCAGGCTGAGCAGGAAGCTGCTTCAGGCAAAAAATAAGCCCACTAACCCCCTAAAGGGGGAACAAGAGCCCATTTAAAAAAGCGGTAGATGTAAGTCTATCGCTTTTTTATTTTAAAATAATATCTTCGCCATAAATTAAGCAAATCAAAAATCCCCCTTTAGGGGGTTAGGGGGCATGAAATATCTAATAGTTGGTTTAGGAAATATAGGTCCGGAATATGCGGATACCAGGCATAATATCGGTTTTATGATATTAGATGAATTTGCCAAACAGGAGGGGGCAAAGTTTCATAATATGCGGTTGGCTTATTATACCGAGGTATCATTCAAGGGCCGCGGTTTGCACCTCATTAAACCTACTACCTATATGAACCTAAGCGGAAAGGCTTTAAACCACTGGATGCAGGAGCTGAAGATCCCTGTTGAAAATGTATTGGTTTTAGTTGATGATATTGCCCTGCCGCTGGGCACTTTGCGCCTTAAGCCGAAAGGTAGCGCCGCGGGCCACAATGGCCTTAAACATATTGAGGCAACCCTTGGCCATAACAACTATGCACGCCTGCGTTTTGGCGTTGGCGACAATTACCCCAAAGGCCGACAGGTTGATTACGTTTTAAGCGGCTTTGATGATGATGAAAAGCCAGAGATCCCCGCCCTGATTGATCGCTCTATTGAGATGATCAAAAGCTTTACTACCATTGGTACCGAGCTTACCATGACTCGTTACAACAAATAAAATGTGCCGGCATCACCTAAAACTAATTTTTTAGTTAAAATATGTTAAATAGTTTTCGATTTGTGCAACAGATGGTTAACTTGATACGTCTTATCCACCAAATACCTTATGAAACAATTCTTACTGATCTTGCTATGCTGTTGCCTTTCAGCGTTTGGTTATGCCCAAACACAAAATTCGCCCCCGAGTATTACTGTCAGAGGGACTATCATCGATTCTGCCCAAAATAAGCCCCTTGGTTACGTTACAGTAGCCCTGCAGGATGCCGCTACACACGCGCCTGTAAAAAGCAGTCTTGCCAAAGACAACGGAACTTTTGAACTCAAAGCTCCCGAAGGTAAAACCTATCAGCTGGTAGTGGCCTTTATCGGATACGCTACCAGAGTTTTACCAGTAAAACTCACCGGCAATGAGTTTGATGCCGGCAAAATTTTGCTCGGCACTTCCAATAAGGAGTTAAAGGAAGTAACCATAACCGCGGTAAAGCCGGTAATGAAACAGGAGGTTGATCGCCTGAGCTATGATGTAACCGCCGATCCGGAAAGTAAAGCGGTTTCTGCATTGGATATGATGCGCAAAGTGCCTCTGTTGTCGGTTGATGGCGATGATAAAATAAGGCTTAAAGGAAGCGGCAACTATAAAATATTGATCAACGGAAAGGAATCGGCATTGATGGCTAAAAATCCATCGGATGTGTTGAAGGCTATGCCCGCCACCAATATCGAAAAGATTGAGGTAATTACCACCCCACCAGCTAAATATGATGCGGAAGGATTAACCGGTATCATCAACATCATCACCAAGAAAAACGCAGATCAGGGATATAACGGCAGCATCAATACCCGCTACAATACGGTTTGGGGCCCTGGCTATAACCTGAATGCTACGGTAAAACAGGGCAAGTTTGGCCTTTCGGGTTACGCAGGCTTTGGTACTCAAAAGGATGTTACCGCAGCTACGCATAACACGCAAACGCAATTCGTTAACCAGGCAGTTTCCAGTATATTAAATCAAAACGGTAGCAATACATTCGGTGGCAAATACAAATACGCCAATGCCGAACTGAGTTACGAAATAGATAGCCTGAATTTGCTTACCGGTTCATTTGAGATTTTTCAGGGTCATTTTGATCAGAGCGGCCAACTGCAATCAAACCGCACTAACAGTGCCGGGATACTTGATCAGGCTTACCGCAACCTGGTGACCAATAACAGTAAAGATAAGGGGGCCGATATATCTGTCAATTATCAGCGCAGTTTTAAAAATCATAAAGACGAGTTGCTTACCATGTCATACAAATACAGCTACTCGCCAAGTGATCAAACAAATACCAACGCATTTACCAACCGCTTTAATTTTGATGATACGGATAATCCCGATTTCAGGCAGCGGAATAATGCCGGTAATCGCGAACATACTATTCAGCTTGATTATGTGTATCCGTTAAAAAAGATAAACATTGAAGCAGGTGCAAAGGCCATTCTTCGTACTAATTTCAGTGATTTTGGACGCGATGACCTTGACCCTACCACCAATGAATACGTACCCAACGAAAGCCAGACTAGCACCTTTGATTACCACCAGGATGTTACCAGTGTTTACAACTCGTACCAGATAAAATTAACCGGCTGGACAGCCAAGGCAGGCTTACGTATAGAACACACCGCAATCAGTGCCGATTTTATGGGCACCCCACTTGATAAAGGGTACAATAACCTGATCCCATCAATATCATTACAGCGCAGTTTAAAAAGCAGTAGTATCAACTTAGGGTTCACCCAGCGTATCCAACGCCCCGGCATATACCAGCTTAACCCGTTTATTGACCGGTCAAACCCTAAGTTTATTAATACCGGTAATCCTGATCTGCGCCCGGAGTTGAATAATACTTTTGAACTTACCTACAGCAATTTCAAAAAAGCATCGGTTACGGTAGGTTTAAGCTATGCTTTCTCCAATAATTCCATTCAAAATGTGAGCAGCTTGCGCGATAGCGTAACCTATACTACATACCAAAACCTGGGCAGCAACCGCAATCTGGGCTTTAATGTAAATACCAATTTTTCTATTGTAAAACCGCTTACCGTTAGTTTGAACGGTCAGATTTCGCACGTTTGGTTAAAGGGGACTTACAACGGTCAGTTCTTTAAAAATGATGGATATATAGGTAATGCTTTCGCCAGCTTTACCTATAAACTGGGCGAAACCTACAGGTTAGGCTATAATGCCGGTTTCTTTAGCGGCGATGTTAATTTACAGGGCAAAACCAGTAATTTTATATATAACTCATATACGGTAGCTAAGGACCTGTTCAACAAAAAGTTTACCGTAACCCTGGTGGCCAACAACCCATATAGTAAGTACAGGGCATATACCAACTCATCTCGCACGCCCGATTTTATTCAGAGTACCAGTACCGATAACCCGTACCGTCATTTCGCTATCAGGCTTAACTACAAATTTGGTAAGCTCAACGGTGAAATTAAAAAGAATCAGCGCAGTATAAATAACGATGATACCAAAAATAGCGGCAAAAGTAGCGGTTCAAATAATTAAGTTTGCAGCATGAAAGTTTACGGAATTACCAACTGCAATACAGTTAAAAAAGCCCTTGATTGGTTAAAAGAAAAGAAGGTTGATTATAATTTTCAGGATTTTAAAAAGCTGGGTGTAAGCGCCGAAAAGCTGCAGGAGTGGGAAGGTAAGGCCGGTTACGAAAAGTTTATGAATAAGCAGGGCCTAACCTGGAAACAGCTTGACCCGCAGGTTAAGGAAAGTGTAAAAACCAGTGCCGATGCCCTTGCCTTATTACAGCAAAAAACAAGCATGATCAAAAGGCCTGTGATTGAGGATGGAGACTTCCTGTTTTTTGGTTTCGACGAAAAAGTATACGCTGATCATTTTTTAAAGAAATGATAATTTAATTATAACGTACAATCTGTTGCTAAGCCTATAAATCATGTATATCTACCTGATTTATAGGCTTTCCTGTTTTTAGCTCAAATTTGAAAATTTTCTCATTTTATCAATTAATATTCGCGTAACAATCGTTTTACCTGAACATTCAAAAGTTTTTTTATGGTATACTTGCCGCATATATACAAAAACGATTGAAATGAATTTAAAACTGATGGCCGGTTTCAGCATGGCCTTTATGTTGGCGGTTAGTGTAGGTGATGCGCAGCAAGCGGCCCCGGCTAACCAGTCCGCTTCTGATTACAATTATCATGAAACCTTCGGGCCCTTGTTTTATACCAAAAACGGAACCGAATACCGCGCGGCAAGCGGCGAGCCCGGCCCAAAATATTGGCAAAACCGGGCCGATTACCAATTGGCTGCCAGGTTGAATGATCAAACCAATGAAATTACAGGATCTGAAGTTTTAACTTATACCAATAATAGTCCGCAAAACCTGGGTTTTTTATGGATGAACCTGGAGCAAAACCTTTTCAAGCTTGATTCGCGCGGTACAGCCATTGTGCCGCCAACCGGCAGCCGCAACTGGGGCAGAGGCGAAGCATTTGACGCTGGCTACAAAATAAAATCAGTAAAATACGCAGGTCTTAAAGGCGAATTTACTGATGCAAAATTCCTGATCAATGATACCCGCATGCAGATATTTTTACCTAAAGAGGTAACTGCTAACGGTGGTCAGGTAAAACTGAAAATTGAGTACTCATTTATTCCGCCAAATTATGGATCTGACCGTACAGGCTATCTGCAAACCAAAAACGGAAAAATTTATACCATAGCTCAGTGGTACCCGCGCATGTGCGTATATGATGATGTAATGGGGTGGAATACCATACCTTACACCGGCCCGGGTGAGTTTTACCTGGAATATGGCGATTTTGACCTTAGCATCACCGCACCTGCTAATCACATCGTGGTAGCATCGGGCGAGTTGTTGAACCCACAGGAAGTTTATACTCCTGAGCAGCAAAAACGCTGGGCGGCAGCAGCTGAAAGCGAAAAAACGGTAATGATCCGTACAGCGAATGAGATCAAAGACCCTAAATCGCGCCCGGCTGGTAAAACCGAACTTACCTGGCACTTTAAAATCAAGAATGCCCGCGACGCTTCATGGGCTTCATCAGCGGCCTTTATTGTGGATGCCGCTAAAATGGATCTGCCAAGCGGTAAAAAATCAATGGCTATATCGGCCTACCCGGAAGAAAGTGATGGCAATGATGCCTGGGGCCGTTCAACCGAGTACGTTAAAAAATCTATCGAATATAATTCAGAAAAATGGTTCGAGTTTCCTTACCCTGCCGCAACCGCTGTTGCCGGTATAGTAGGTGGAATGGAATATCCGGGAATAGTTTTCTGCGGATACAAAGCCAAAAAGAACGGTTTATGGGGTGTGAACGATCATGAGTTTGGCCATACCTGGTTTCCGATGATCGTAGGTTCAAACGAACGTTTATACGGCTGGATGGATGAAGGTTTTAATACTTTTATCAATACGCTTTCAACCGCCAACTTTAACAATGGCGAGTATAAAAACACCCATGCTATTGATATGCACCGTATTGGCGAAACTTTTACCAGGCCCGAACTGGAGCCTGTAATGAGCCAGCCAAACAACCTTAAAGAAAGAAATACCGGAACCCTGCTTTACTCAAAACCAAGTGCCGGTTTAGTATTGCTGCGCGAACAGATATTAGGCCCTGAGCGTTTTGATTTCGCCTTTAAAACTTATATTAACAGATGGGCATTTAAACACCCTACACCTGACGATTTTTTCCGCACTATGGAAAATGCTGCTGGCGAAAGCTTACAATGGTTTTGGAGAGGCTGGTTTGTGAACAACTGGCGTCTGGATGTTGCTGTGAGCAATGTTACCTATGTTGATGGCGATGCCTCAAAAGGCGCGCTGATAACCTTGGATAACCTGGGTAAAATGGCTATGCCGGTTATACTGGAAGTGAAAACCAAAAGTGGTAACACAACTCGCGTTAATCTGCCGGTTGAAATTTGGGAACGCTATGGCTCATGGACATTTAAGTATCCATCAACCGAAGAGATTGAATCGGTTACGTATGATCCCGACAAAGTATTACCAGATTATAATCCCGACAATAACGTTTGGAAAAAATAAAACAAGAACCCGGTTAACGCCGGGTTTTTTGTTTTATCAATTTTTTATCTTGTCATCCTGATAAAAGAAGGATCTGTTTCTGGATTTACAAGTTGTAGAATAGCGCCGTTGAATGCTTAAGCGGTTTTTAAAACTTCTTAAGTTGCCATGTACGTTGTCATGACATGAAGGATGACAATCACGGGGGAGATTCTAATTGTAACAACTAAGCTATGTAACAATGAAGCTTTGCTGACAAACAATTTATCGCCTATCTGTTAATTTACATATTAAACAACAACACTATCATGAATAAGAAAGTATGGTTAATAACAGGTTGCTCAACCGGCTTTGGCCGTCAGCTGGCAAAACTTGTTTTAAAATTGGGTTATAAAGCGGGTGTGGCGGCGCGTAATACCGATGATGTAAAAGACATTATTGCCGATTACCCTGACACCGCCATTGCACTAAAGCTTGATGTAACCAAAACGGATGAAGTTAAGGCAGCAGTAGCAGCAGTTAAGCAAAAATTCGGGCTAATTGATGTACTGGTAAACAACGCAGGCATCGGTTACTTTGGTGCCATTGAAGAAAGTGAGGAGGATGAAGTACGCCGTATGTTCGAGATCAACTTTTGGGGTTTGGCCAACATGACCAAGGAGGTGCGCGTGCCCAGCATAGCGGTCATATCCTGAACATAAGCTCCATTGGTGGGTTAAGATCCTTCCCCGGAGTAGGATTTTATAACGCTACTAAATATGCTGTTGATGGTTATTCAGAATCACTGGCAAAAGAAACTGCCAGTTTAGGTATCAAGGTGACTGTTATAGCCCCAAGTGGTTTCCGTACAGATTGGGCTGGGCGGTCGGCCAATAACAGTAAAATTGTTATTGCCGATTATAAAGAAACAGCAGGAGCCAATAAAGAGGCCATCAGGGGTTACAGCGGCAAACAGCCCGGCGATCCGGAACGCGCGGCCGAGGCTATTATAAAAGCGGTAGAGGCAGAGCATCCGCCGTTGCGCCTGTTATTAGGTAAAGCCGCCCTAAACGGTGCCCGCCTTAAATTGCAGGAACTTAAAGCAGATTTCGACACCTGGGAAGAAACCACCACCGGTGCAGATTTCCCTGAAGGGGAGTAAAAAAGGTTTTCGTCTGAACCGTGATTTTTAGGATTAAAGGATTAGAAGGATTTCTTTAAAAGTTGAAAATCAGACTCACCCCGACATCGCTACGCTTGTCACCCCTCTCTTCGCCTGCGGCGGAAAGAGGGATTTTCTTTTGTTTTACTTTTTCTTTTTCTAAGCCTTCTTTACAGCGAAGCTGAAGAGAGGGCGGTCCAGCGAAGCGTAGACCGGGTGAGTCAACTATACGCCTGAGAATTTCCAAGAGATATCTTTTTATGGGTTATTATTTCCAAATGGGGAAGACTTTTGCTTCGTACCCCAACGATGCGCTTGTTTATACCTTTACAACAAATCCTTTAAATGCTTGTAGTTAGCTTTTACGGTATCCAGTACCTCATCCATGTGGCCATTAAGCATGAGCTTGGTCATGGATACGGCCATTCCCTTAACCTGTTCAAACTCAATTTTTGGCGGCATGGCCAGGGCATTGGGGTCGGTAAATACGTTTACCAGGGCAGGGCCGTCAAAAGCGAGGGCTTCGGTAATGGCCTGTTCAACATCTTCGGGGCGTTTGGCGGTAATGCCTTTTATCCCCATGGCCTGGGCAACCAAAGCAAAATCCGGATTGTACATATCGGTTTGCCAGTCGGGCAGGCCTGCAACCTCCATTTCCAGTTTTACCATCCCTAACGAGCGGTTGTTGAAAACGATAACCTTAACAGGTAGTTTGTACTGAACAATAGTTGCCAGATCGCCCAGCAGCATAGATAAGCCACCATCACCGCAAAGTGCAATAACCTGCTGACCTGGCCGCGCTAAAGCAGCGCCAATAGCCTGCGGCATGGCATTAGCCATTGAGCCGTGATTAAAGGAGCCTATCATTTTACGTTTCCCGGTAGCATGAATATATCGCGAGCCCCACACGCATGACATACCCGTATCAACGGTAAATATGGCATCATTGGCAGCGTGTTTGTTTAAAATGCTGGCAACGTATTCTGGGTGAATCTTATCCTGGCTGCCCTGGTCGTCAACATAGGTTTGCATTTTATTTTTTACATCTGCATAAACCTTAAGTTGTGCTTTCAAAAAACTATCATCCTGTTTTTGGATAATAAGTGGAAGCAGGGCCGCAAGCGTATCCTTAATGGTGCCGCAAAGGCCAACATCTACCTTTGCCCGCCTGCCTATGCGCTCTGGTTTGATATCAACCTGTACAATTTTACAGTCGGTAGGCATAAAAGGGGTGTATGGGAAATCGGTGCCCAATAATATGAGCAGGTCGCTTTCATGCATACTGTGGTAGGCCGAAGGCAAACCCAGCAATCCGGTCATGCCTACTTCATTCGGATTATTATATTGGATATCCATTTTGGCGCGGAACGAATAAGCTACCGTTGCATGCAGTTTTTGCGATAATGCCACCACCTCGTCATGTGCTTCGGCAGCACCTATTCCGCAAAAGATGGTTATTTTATGGTGTTGGTTAACCAGGCCTGCTAACCGCTGCAGGTCGTCATCAGCAGGCTTGATAACCGGGATGGGATTAAAATTTTGAACCGATGTGTTGATCTCAACGGCATCAAGGCTGGTAATATCACCCGGCAAACCAATTACGGCTACTCCTTTCTGATGCAGGGCACTTTGAATACCTGCCTGCAACATGCGTGGCAACTGGCGAGGTGTGGCAGCAACCTGGTTGTAGTAGCTGCAATCATCAAAAAGCTTTATGGTGTTGGTTTCCTGAAAATATTCCGTACCAAACTCAAAGCTGGGGATGGTTGATGCAATGGCAATAACCGGCGCGCCCGAACGATGCGCGTCATACAACCCGTTGATGAGGTGAACATGGCCCGGGCCGCTGCTGCCCGCGCAGCAGGCAAGCCCGTTAAGTTGTGCTTCGGCACCGGCGGCGTAGGCACCGGCCTCTTCATGCCTTACGTGTACCCACTGAATGCTGCCCTGGCGCCTTACGGCATCATTAACCTCGTTTAAGCTATCGCCTGTTACGGCATATATCCTTTTTATGCCGGCGTTCACCAGCATTTCAACCAATTGGTCTGCAACGTTTTTTGCCATTGTGTTTTTGATTATATAGTGCAAACTCCATAAGGCTGCAAGAGTTTTTAAAATTGTAAATTGCTTTGCCCTGTAAAAGTTGTTTATACCCAGGGATGACATATCTCTTTAAAATTTGCCTCCTTTATAGTCGACCGATCATGAACCTAATATCATGGCAGCGTCAATAAAGCCTGTTGTGCCAGGTTTACCGTAACTTTTAAACAAGGGGTATATCTTATTGAACAGTAATTACTATTATTGTTAATATGAGTTTAGAAGGATCGAGAAAATTAGGTAAAAAGTATATAAACGTAATACCTACCGATGAGGCCGGTTTTGATAAAATGCTCCCTATTTTAAAGGAGTATATGAATAACAAAGCTGAAAATACGCCCCAAAAAACACTTGGGCCGTTTAAAACCGATGCTTCCATATATCAAACACCACCTGCCGGAGGCCTCCGCATTACCTGGATAGGCCATTCGAGCATTCTGATAGAAATTGATGGCAAACGCATCCTGACCGATCCGGTTTGGGGCGATCGCGCATCATTCAGTAAATACTTTGGGCCTAAGCGATTTTTTAAACCGCCGCTTTTACTGAGCGAGCTGCCTAAGCTTGATGCCATCATCATATCGCATGATCATTACGATCATTTTGATGAGAGCACCATTAAACAGTTTGCAGGCTCGGGCATTCCGTTTTACTGTTCGGTTGGGGTAGGGCAATACCTGCATAAATGGGGCATTAAGGACAGCTTTATCAACGAGATGGATTGGGGTAATAGTGTTACAATTGGCGGCGATGTAGTAATAACCTCAACCCCGGCAAGACATTTTTCTGGCCGTGGCATAACACACCGCAACGAAACCCTATGGGCATCGTTCGTGATTAAAGGGCCAAAAAATAATATTTATTTCGGTGCCGATTCAGGCTGGTCGCCAAGCTTTGCAGAAATTGGTAAAGAGTTTGGTCCGTTTGATTTAACCATGCTTGAAATTGGCGCTTACGGCACCTACTGGCCCGACATACACATGGGCCCCGATCATGCATCGAATGCGCACCTTGCCCTTAAGGGTAAACTCATGATGCCTATACACTATGGCACCTTTAACCTGGCACCACATGCCTGGTATGAGCCTATTGAACGTTTAACCGTACTGGCGCAGGAAAAACAAATTGATCTGTTTGTGCCCAAACCGGGCCAACCTACCGAAGTAAGCAGCGCTTACAACTCCAACTGGTGGAAACCATATTTGTAAAAGGCTGTGTTATTGTCTGAACCACGATTAAATGGATTTAGAGATTGTCAGGATTTTTTAATTCAGGATGGTGAGAGATTGATACTCGCGTCATCCTGAACTTGTTTTAGGATCTTTCAGGATATTCTCCCATTTTTAGAAACCGATCTTTTAATGTAAATTTCATCACCCTCAGTAAGATAAACTTTCAATCAATGGCTCAAACCTACATACTGGTAATTGATGGTAAACCCCAGGGTCCATTCAGCCTTGAACAACTAAAAGACCTCCACATTAAACCTACCGACTTTGTAAAGACTCCCGAAATGGACGATTACAAAGAGGCTCATGAAATTGCCGAACTAAGGGAATTGCTGGGTTTTGCCAAACCGGCCCTGCTCATGCAATACTTTGGCAGCTTTGACCAACGCCTGCTGGCCTCTGTGCTTGATTGGTTTATACTTTTTGGGGTATTTATCCTTATTGCCTTTGTGGTGGTATTGCTGTTTATCCGCGATAAAGAAACACGGATAATGGCCTCATTCATCATCATGGGGATTGTGCCCTTTGCCAAGATTATTTATCATATCATAATGGAAAGTTCGGCCAAACAGGCAACCTTTGGTAAGCAAATGCTCAAAATAAAAGTGGTAGATATGCAGGGTGACCGGATAACTGTTGGTAAGGCCATTGGCCGCAACCTGTGTAAGATATTTTCTGTAGGAACCGTTTTTATAGGCTACCTGCTGGCTTTTTTTAATAAACAACAGCAATGCCTGCATGATATGATGGCCGGTACGCTGGTGATAAAAGACAGGCTGTTTTGAGAGGGGATTATTTAAAATATCTTTTGGTATGAAGTACTCTGTATATGATGATTTTTTTACCAGATTCTTTATAGTGAATACCGTACGGGAAACGATATAATGGAGCTATTCTTATACCCCTGTATCTTACCTGAAACAATTGCGGGCTGTTTTCAACGAACTTCATGGTTTCAAAAAATTCCATGAAGAATTTATCAGTAATGGCGGGTAATATTTTGTTGTAATAATCCTGAATATCTTCCAGATCTTTTTCAGCTTCAACCCTGAAAATAAGCTCGTAAGTCATTTAGGTAAAAAGCGGTCTTTGATCTTCTTAAAGGAAACATATTCAGCTTTATCGTTATCTTCCTCATCAATCATGGAGTCCATTAACGATTTATATTCATCAGTAAGTTCGAGGTTTAAATGGTGCTGATGCAGCAAATCCTCATACTCACTAATTGGAATAATTACGGCGGTTTTTTCGCCTTTATTGTTTGTAATGAATTGAGTGGCCATTAATCAAATTTATGAATTTATTAACTTTTAGCAAAGCATGTTTCATCAATATAGCTTTACATCGGAAGCTTTATTACGCTATCATAACAAATCATATGCGCTCATCAAACATCTTTCGTATTTTTGCATCTTATTAATTCATATCCAGGCATGAATACTGATGCTGTAAAGTTGCTGCAAGGCCGTTATTGTAATTCACTAACCGAATACTCACGTTTTGTTACCCGCGAGGTTACTATTGGCGATGTGCCCATGGGGGCTAACAACCCTATCCGCATACAAAGCATGACCACTACCGATACCATGGATACCATTGGTACAGTAGAGCAATCTATCCGCATGGTTGATGCTGGTTGCGAATATGTGCGTATTACCGCTCCCAGCATTAAAGAGGCTCAAAACCTGGCCGAGATCAAGAAACAACTTCGCCAACGCGGATATAATGTACCGCTGGTAGCCGACATACATTTTACACCCAACGCTGCCGAGGTAGCCGCCCGCATTGTTGAAAAAGTACGGGTAAACCCTGGCAACTACGCCGATAAAAAGAAATTTGACCAGATAGATTATACCGACCTGGAATACCAGGGCGAGCTCGACCGTATCTACAAAAAGTTTGCACCACTGGTTAAGGTTTGCAAAGAGTATGGCACAGCCATGCGCATAGGCACTAACCATGGCTCGTTGAGCGATCGCATTATGAGCCGTTATGGTGATACCCCGCAAGGCATGGTGGAGTCGGCTATGGAGTTTATGCGGATGTGCGAAACACTGAACTTTTATAACCTCGTGATCTCCATGAAATCGAGCAATCCGCAGGTAATGGTTCAGGCTTACCGGTTATTGGTAGAAACGATGGTGGCTGAGGGAATGAATTACCCACTGCACCTTGGCGTTACCGAAGCCGGTGATGGCGAAGATGGCCGCATCAAATCGGCCGTGGGTATTGGTACACTGTTGGAAGATGGTTTGGGTGATACCGTTCGCGTTTCGCTCACCGAAGAACCAGAAGCGGAAGCTCCTGTTGCGATTGAACTGGTGAAACGATATACGGAGAGAAGTAAAAATTCAAAAGTTGAAAGTCAAAATTTCGGATCGGAAAATTCAACACTCAATACTTACAACTCAGCACTTACAATACACAACCCCTACGAGTACAAAAAACGCCATACCTATGAAGCCAATGCTTTTATAGGCGGACATATGGTACCGAGGGTGGTGGTTGACCTTTCAGCTAAAAACCTGAAAGATCCGGCTGTACTGAAAGATGCAGGTTATATCTACTCGCCTTTGCTTGATAAATACAACATGGCCGAGCAATCGGTTGATTTTGTTTACCTGGCCGATGCATTGCCATCGTTCACGTTTCCGAGCAACTTAAAACAGCTTTATAACTATAGCACCTGGCAAAAACTGGCTGATAAAACCAATTGCCATCCGGTATTTTCACTGGCAGAATATATTAGCGCCGATGCAGACCGTTCATCAAAATTAAACCTGGTAAGGATACAGCATTCGGATATAGAATCGGACGAATTTGGTTCCCTGCCTTTTGATAACTCATTGGTGCTGGTACTGGAAACCACTGCCTTACATGGCATGGCCGATCAGCGTAGTTTCTTCTTTAAACTGGAAGAACTGGGGCTGGAAGTACCGGTGATAGTGAAAAGAAGTTATGAGTTCGGAGTAATGAGTAATGAGTTAGAAGATGAAAATTCGCTCAAAACTCAAAACTCACAACTGGTTACCAAACTTCAGCTTTATGCCTCTACCGATCTGGGTGCTTTGCTGGTTGATGGTTTTGGCGATGGTATCTGGATAGATGCACCTGAATTACCCGCCAATGTGGTCACCTCTACCGCGTTTGGTATTTTGCAGGCTACGCGTTCGCGCATATCCAAAACAGAATATATATCATGCCCAAGTTGCGGCCGTACCCTGTTTGATCTGATGGTTACTACCCAGATGATCCGCAGCCGTACCAGTCACTTGAAAGGCCTGAAAATCGGCATCATGGGCTGCATTGTAAACGGTCCTGGTGAAATGGCTGATGCGGACTATGGCTATGTAGGTTCGGGAACCGATAAAATTACCCTGTACCGCGGTAAGGAAGCTGTAAAGAAAAACATCAGCGCCGCCAACGCGCTCGACGAACTGATCGGCATCATCAAAGATGACGGTAATTGGGTTGAGCAAGAACAGGCATAAAACCTTATAAAACAGAACAGGGCTGGCCTCGCGCCAACCCTTGTTCAAAGTATAATTAAAAAAGGTCGTTATCGTTTCAGGTTAAATGCCAGTGCAATAAGGTTTTTGTTATCTAAATAGTCCTTATTTTCCTGTAGTTTGCTGCATAACTGGTTTAAAGCAAGTTTTATTTTTTCTCGCCTTAAATTCAGTTTGGTGTTGATAGTTTCTGTATATAGCAATTTTGCATCATCGTTGTAAAACCTTATCGTTTGTGTTTTGGGTTGGTTCATATTGCTTTCTACCACCCAAAAGCCATTAGCAGCCGGTAACTTGTCCTGAGCCTGACAGCAAACAGCGCTTATCAGGATCAATGCTGTTATTATTATCGTTTTCATAATCTTTGTTTTTAATTCAAGAGCCAAATTAGTTTGGTGGCCTACCATTAAAAAACGAGAAGGATACTCAACAATAAATGAGCGATAAAAGGGCAACGATACGCCCTGATCAGCACTGGTCAAAAATAACAAGCCCTATGAAATGATTTATTGCTGTATGTCGACAAAAGCATGCGGTTTATCGCATTTAGCTAAAAGTTTTACATCTTTCGGCCTATATCAGGTAAATTAGCTTTATGAACAACAGGTTAGATATACGGCTGCAAAACATCAAAATACCGAGGGTGTATCAGCACCTGTTATTTTGGGCAGTGGTATATATATTGGTGGCGGTTTTGTATTCGGTACAAACAAATTTCTGGGTATCGCTGCATAACAATTTATACTTTATGCCGGTTCAGATAGTCTATTATTACGCCATTGCCTATTGGGTAATCCCGAAATATTTGTTTGTTAAGCAATATTTAAAGTTTGGTTTGCTGCTACTGTTGCTGGTTATCGTGTCGTTGTTATTAACCCGTGCAGTGGCTATATTATTTGTAAATCCGCACATTGTAAAGGCGCTTAATGTTGATAATCCTGAGATTCTTAAATTCAACAGTCAACCATTCCTGGTGCAACTGGCAGATAAGCAAAGCATGGTAAATGCCCTGAAAGGTGTTAACCTTATTATTGGTTTTGTACTGGCTATAAAGCTGTTTAAAATGTGGTACGAGCGTAAACAGGCCGCACTTGAGGCCGAACTAAGCGCCCTGAAAGCCCAGGTACATCCTCATTTTCTGTTCAATACCTTAAACAACCTGTATGCCCTTAGTTTGGATGGTTCGCCAAAATCGCCGCAGTTGATATTAGGCCTTTCAGATATATTACGCTATATGCTTTATGAATGCAATGCCGATGAGGTACACCTGGAAAGGGAAATATTCATGATGCAGCAATACGTAAAACTGGAAAAGGTACGGTACGAAGACCGCATTGATATTAACTTCACCATTAAAGGTGATCTCACCAATAAACTGATTGCTCCGCTGCTTATATTGCCCTTCATTGAAAATGCCTTTAAACACGGTACCAGCGAAAAAACAGGTCAGGTATGGATCAATATAGATATTAATGTAACCGGTAATCATTTTAAATTGAAGGTGGCTAACAATAATCCTGAGAGGGAACCCGACAGCGACCAGACAGTTCCTGGCCATATTGGGTTGAAAAATGTGATGAAGCGGTTAGAATTGCTATATCCGGCCACGTCAAAACTAAAGATCATGAATGAGGATGATACATTCCTGATCGTTCTGGATATGGATCTGAATGTAATTAAGCAACCCGAAACTAAACTGGTAACCGCATGAAGATCCGAACCATAATAGTTGACGATGAACCGCTGGCCATTGAGGTACTTGAAAAGTACTTGCTGCAATTTAACCAGATGGAGTTGGTGGGCAAATGCGCGGATGCCATACAGGCGTTTCAGTTGCTACAACAAAAACCTGTTGACCTGATGTTCCTGGATATTAAAATGCCGGGTATAAAAGGGACAGACCTGTTGAGGAGTCTTAAAAATCCGCCTAAGGTAATTTTCACTACCGCCTATAGCGAGTATGCCCTGGAAGGCTTTGAGCTGAACGCGGTCGACTATTTATTAAAACCTATCTCATTCGAGCGTTTTTTGCGGGCAGTTGATAAAATTTACCAGCTAACCGAAAACAGAACAAAACCGCTTATTACACATGAGCCACTATTGGGTGATCATGATACGTTTATATATCTGAAAGTAGAGCGTAAAACGGTAAAGGTAAATGTGGCAGATATTTTATGGATAGAAAGCCAGCGCGATTATGTTAAAGTGGTAGTGAAAGAACATGAATATACAACCCGCCAAAAGATCAGCATGCTGGAAGCCATGCTGCCCGAAAACCGGTTTATACGCATACACCGTTCATTTATAGTGGCCCTGGCCAAAATAGATTCTTTTTATTCGTACAGTATTCAAATAGGCGGGCATGAACTACCCATTGGGCGCAATTATAAACACGATGTTCAGAAAAGGTTAAAAACAGAGCGGTTGATGTTTGAGCCATAAGGAAATCACTCTTAGAAGAAGGAGGCACCTACGGAGCCGTTAAAAACTGTATACCTTCTATAAACAGGTTGCTCCTCCGGAGCTATAACACTTTCCCCGACTCCAGCGGAGTCTCGTGTTTATAGCTTAAAGCATTTATCAAAAGACTCCGTAGGTGTCCCCTAACCATCGCTCAAATTAAAAATGAACTTCCTGGTTTCAATCCGAAGCATCTTCCCAAAACATAAATTCCATTATCTTTGGCTAATACCGTAATTAATTGCGGAGATATATGAGTGATAAAATAACTGTTTTAGATATTCCTTCCACACTTAAAAGGCATATTGCGTTCGCAAATAGTGCCAACTCTGATTTTGGTGTTGTTAGCGATAGCTGGAAACAGGATGATTTTGCCATATTGAACAATGAAAGCGGTTTAAAGCATGGCTTGCCGGTTAAAACAGATTATTACTCGGTTATTTTATGCCTCAGCGGTTCCTGTAAAAAAACAATCGGGCACTTTGTATTTGTGGTTTATCCAAATTCGGTTCACCTGGTATCGCCGGCTTATATTACCTCTTTTGAGGATGCATCTGACGACCTGCTGTTGTACCAGGTTTTGTTTAAAAAAGAGTTTCTGCTCAATAACTTTTTAAAGGAAAATATACTGAATAACCTGTTGGAGGTAAACCCTGATTATCCGCCAATTTACGGCTTGCCTCAAAAAGCGGTAACATCGCTAAAAGCACTGTACGAAAAGATCAGTGATGAAAGCCGGGAGCAGGGTGCATTTCACCTTCAAATTTTGCGCTTGCTGCTAGCCGATCTGCTTTACGAAATGAACAGGGCCTGCGAAAACTGTCTGCTGCATTCAACCCGTCATCTGAGTAAACAATATCAGCTGGTTTATAAGTTTAAAAAACTGGTTGAAGAAAAATTCCTAACCCTGAAAACGGTACAGGAATATGCCGATGAGCTTTATATATCTGCCAAATATTTAACAGAGATAGTAAAGGGCGAAACGGGACAGAACGCGCTGCACGTTATCCATAACCGTATGTACCTGGAAGCTCAATACCTGTTATCATCGTCGGCGCTAAGCATTAAGGAAATTGCTGAACGCCTTAACTTTGATAACAGCTCGCATTTTAGTCGTTTTTTTAAACGTTTCGCGGGCCATAATCCATCTGAATTTAAGAACGCCGGAGCGTAAATTCTCACCCGTTTCCCTTCATAAATATCCGTTATGACCATTGCCTGACGATGATTTCAGTCAATAGGAAAAATTGGTTGTTAAAACCGATTTATTGAGATTGATGTGCCTCCCCGGCCGCAGTACCTTTGATATGTCAATTAAAAAGAACGGTCATGAAAAAAGCAAACTTAAACGAATTGAAAGGAAGGCTTCTCCAGATCTACTGGGAAACCTATCAAATTTTAACCATTATCTACAGGTAATTTTTTCAGGAACAACTTAATCACTATCATATATAATCTAAACTACTACGATCATGAAAACCTCAATTAAACTAAGCATTTTAATATTTTCATTGTTATCAACTATTTCTTTGAATCTTAAAGCACAAGATATAAATACACCAGTTACTCCAAAAACAACCAATTTAGGATCAGGTATCAGGTTAAGCGCCGGTATTGAATCAGGTTTACCTATCGGCAAACTGAATGATGCTTATAGCTGGAACTTTGGTGGTTCTGTACAAGCCGACTTCCCGATCATTGACCGCGAATTATACGCTACTTTGAATGCCGGCTTCAACAACATATATGCAAATAATGTAAGCAACGCTGCGGATATCCAGTTAATACCTGTTAAAGCAGGCTTAAAATACTTCCCGGTTAAAAACTTTTACATACAGGGCGAAGCAGGTGCTTCATTTATAGCTAATAAATCAGACTTGGGTGCAACTAAATCAGCAGCATTTGTATATGCTCCGCAGGTAGGTGTATTGTTTAACGTAGGTGGTAAAAATTATATTGATGCCGGTGTAAGGTTTGAAAGCAATAGCAAATTTTATACTAACGGTAACACCAGCAACTTTGTTGGTTTAAGAATAGCTTACGCCTTTAACCTGTAATTAACAACAGAAAACAACAGCCTTTCGGGCTTCTCTATATATTGATACATAAAAAGCGGCATCACTTGATTAAAGTGTTGCCGCTTTTGTTTTTACGCCCGCAAAAAAGCAATGGTTTTATCACAAAATTCTTTTAACGATGCTGGCAGCGTATCACCGGCGTAAGGATGCGAACCACCGAAGGTATGATCGGCTCCGGGGAATATTATAAATTCGGCATTGGGTTGTGCTTCATGCAAGTCCTGCGCGTGAGCTACAGGTACGGTAGTGTCGGCATCACCATGAGTAAGCAGCCAAGGTTGTTTTACAGCTGCTGCCATCAGCGGTATATCCAGGCGCAGGGGATGACTGTCCAGATCATCAAGCAGGGTTGATTTGATTGGCATTTGCTGGTTAGTTCGTGAATTGTGCATATATATAATACCCTGCAGCCGCCATTGTATCTCGCTTTGTTTTGGCCACAGGTTACGGAAACCGGATATAGAAGCCATGGTGACCAGCTTTTTAATGCGACTGTCTTCGGCCGATTTAATGATGCTGATGCCGCCACCCATGCTATGACCGATTAAAAACACACCATTAGCCACGGCCATGCCCGAACCGCTGCAGGCAAAATCAATAATGGTATCCAGATCTTCCAGCTCAATAGAAAATGTATTATCACTGAAGGCCGTAAGGTCGACAAAATCAAGCGGATTATCAGGTGTAGTGCCGTTGTGCGAAAAATTGAACTTCAGGTATCTAAAGCCATTTTGTGCAAAATAATTGGCCACGAGGTGATGTGTGCCCCAGTCTTTAAACCCTTTAAAACCATGCGCGAAGATAACCAGCTGCGCGTTTTTAAGCGCGTCATCATACGTTACATCAATAAGCATGGGCCGGCCCTTAGCGCCCGGCAGGGTATAATTTTCTTTACGGATCATAGGGCGGAAATTACGGTTTTTATGAGGAAAGTATACTACATTAAAAAGCCGGTAGTCTGAATACTACCGGCATAATGGAACGAAGTCAAAGACTTCGCACAGCATAATTATAAATAATTATTCACAAATTATCGCCTGAACAGGATCTGCCTCAATGAGTTCTTCTTCGGTAGCTCCTTTGGCTTCCTGCTTTTCATTGATCTTAACAAAACTGAGGCCTAATGACAGTAACAACAAGGGTACGGTCATCCAGATTACCTCATGAATACCGTATTTGGCAATTACAAAACCACCCAATAAACTGCCCAGGGTAATACCCGCATTGAAAAAGGATGGCAACAGGCCATTCACAAAATCAAGCGCGTTGCCATGTATGCCATGGATAACATGCAGGTTGGCTACCAAAAAACCGCCGGTATGTATGAATCCCCAAACCGAAAGAATGGTAACCATAGGTATAAATAAGCCTCCAAATTTATAGGCCAGCAGGTGCATTACCACTAACGAGATCAGGAACACACGGGTAGTAAGCTGCACATTTTTACTTAGTGCTATACCGGTAAGCCAGTTACCTAATATGCCTGTACCGCCAAATACCAATAGCATCACGCTGATCTGCGCACCGTTCATATGCGATACTTTATCTAAAAACTCGGCCAGGTAGCCGTAGGTGGCAAACATGCCTGCAAGAATGATTGTGGCTGTTAAAAGCTTTATCCACAACTGCACGCTGCTTAATATTTTTAGCTGACTTTTTGAACTTGCCTGCTCTTCGCTTGCAGGCATCGATGGTACAAACATAGCCAGCGCGGCAAATGCCAAAAGGTTAATCACTGCAGAAAGGATGAATGATGCGCGCCAGTTAAATAGATCGGCCATGTAGGTGGTTAGGGGCACGCCCAGTACGGTAGCCACACTTAGACCGGCCATTACAATGGCAATAGCTTTGGGAGCATCTTTTGGTCCGGCTTGTTTGGAAGCGGCTGTCATTGATACCGCCCAGAATACCGGGTGTAAAAACGCGGGTAAGATACGGGCAATCATAAGCACCGTAAAGTTAGGTGCCACTGCCGATAGCAGGTTGGAGAGCACAAATATGCCCAATACCAGGCACATGATGGTTTTACGGTTCATTTTGGCCGTAAGCATATTGGTGAATGGCCCCGCCAGAGCTACGGTTAAGGCAAAGGCGCTTAGCAGCCAGCCAGCCGTATCAATGGTGATATGGAAATCCTTCACTAAGGCGGGCAATATGCCGATAACGCCAAACTCGGTAGTGATGATGCCGAAGGCTCCGAGGGCCATGATATAAATAGATTTTTTCATTGATTCGTGTATTTAAATATTCAAATGTTTCTATATAAATGAGTGCGAAATTTTTTTTCTCTTTTTTGAAAAGAACTATTCTTTCAAGTCGTTCAAACAAGTGATGTAATCGTCAAGTACTTGCTGGTTAAGTACATATTTAAGGTTACGGCCTTCTTTTTGAGGTAGCAGCAGCTCGGCATCTACCAGTTGTTTTAAGTGGTGGGATACGGATGGCTGTGTCAGATCAAGCAGGTCGTTCACCTCCGCGCAGTAAAGGCAGTCTTTCTTTTTCTTGAATTGCTGTAAAATAGCTATCCTGTTGGCATCGCTGAGGGCACGGGATATTTTTTCTATTTTTTTATTGTCCATTGTTTATGGCGAGTCAAGATTTTAATGATGACTTGCCGCTGCAAAGGTAGATATTAGTATTGATATATAGAAATGTTTCGATGTGTTTTGATTGTCAAGAAAATAAAAAAAATGTCATCTCGAACGAGGTACGAGGAGAGATCTTATACGAGTGCTGTGTATAGCGTATAAAATTTCTCCCTATGGTCGAAATGACAATGTATTCAATTTAAGTGAAATTCACCTATACCTTCTTCCCATTAAAAGTAATATTATACAGATCCGTCCTGCGGTCTTTGAGGTTTTGTACACTACCATATTCGTGCAGCTCATCCAGCAATGAAAGGTCAACATCGGCAATAACGATCATTTCGGTGTTGGGTGTAGCTTCAGACTGGATGCCATTGGTAGGGAAACCAAAATCAGACGGGGTAAATACCGCTGATTGTGCATAGCTAATACCCATGTTATTCACGTTGGGCAAATTGCCTACGCAACCCGCAATGGCTACATAGCATTCGTTTTCCACAGCGCGGGCCTGGGCGCAAAATTTAACCCGGTTGTAGCCGTTTTGGGTATCAGTTAAAAAGGGCACAAATAATATCTGCATATCCTGGCTGGCAAGTATGCGTGATAGCTCAGGAAACTCCACATCGTAACAGATCAGGATGCCAATTTTACCAGCATCGGTTTCAAACACCTTCAGTTCATCGCCACCGCGGATACCCCAGGAACTGATTTCAGACGGCGTTGGGTGTATCTTATAAATTTCTTCCATGCTGCCATTGCGCTTAAACAAGTACGATACATTGTATAGCGAATCCTCAAAAATGGTTGGCATGCTCCCAGCTATAATATTCACGTTGTATGATACCGCCAGTTTTGAAAACTCCTCAATAATGGGTTGGGTATACTTGGCCAGCTCGCGCATGGCCTTGGCCGTGTCCAGGTGGTTATAATCGGCCATGAGCGGCGTGTTGAACAGCTCAGGAAATAGGATAAAGTCCGACTGGTAATCGCTCACCGCATCCACAAAATACTCGGCGTGCTTCATTAGCTCGCTTATGTTACTGTAGGTACGCATCTGCCATTGCACCAGGCCAATACGCACCACGGTTTTGTGATTAATAACGGATGATACTTCTTCGTAATACACATTGTTCCACTCAATCAGCGTAGCAAAACCTTTTGATCGACTATCCTCAGGCAAATAATTACGCAGTACTTTGCGCACGTGAAAATCATTAGCCAGCTGAAAGGAGAGGGTAGGGTCATATATCTCCTTATATTTTACCTTATCAATGTATTGACGAGGGGTGAGGTCGTTCTGATATTTCTGATAATTCGGGATACGGCCTCCGGCGATAATGCTTTTCAGGTTTAGTTTTTCGCACAGGGCCTTACGCGCCTCGTATAAACGACGGGCCAAACGAAGGCCCCGATAGTTGGGGTGTATAAAAATATCTATACCGTATAAAACATCGCCCTTATCGTTGTGGGTTTTAAAGGTGCTGTCGCCTGTTATTTGTTTGTAAGTGTGGTTATCACCATATTTTTGATAGTCAACAATGATAGCCAGGGCACAGCCTACCACCACATCATTAACGGTGATACAGATCTGCCCCTCTGGAAAAAGCTTAATGAGCTTTTTGATAGAATTAGCGTCCCAATAATCCTCGTCCATATCCATATAGGCCGATTTCATTGATTTTTTTAGCTCCTGGTAATCCTGAACTTCCAGGTTACGCATTTCAACACTTTGCAGATCCATATTTTTAATAATGTAATATTTAAATGTTAAGCTTTATGATGCCACCAAACCCAAACCATCAGTACAGGTTGTAAAGCTAAGCGCAGCCAGGCAATAGCTGGTGTTATCATTAAGTTACCTGATTTTAAAGGCGCGTTGCTTATCATGCTGATGTGTACCGGTAAAAAGGCTATCAACATTAATATAATGCCGTAAACAGCCCAACCCCGGCTTTGTGCTGATATTAATAATAGTGCAAACAATATTTCAAATATGCCGGCAAGTATATTAATAACAACAGGGTAGGGAAAATAGGCTGGAATGATGCGCTGATACGATACCGGGTTAATAAAATGGTTGATACCAGCTAAGGCATACCCGAGTATTAAAATAATAAGACTTGTGTTTTTTAAAAAACGCATTGTATACTATACAATATTTTGCTAAGTATTGTTTTACGCAGTTTAAATATGGTTGGCAAGTCATTTTTCGTAATTTCATAGCTATTTATAACCATTCTAAATACGCCTGTATGACAAAGTATTGACATAGGATGTCATTTATAGTGATATTTTTGTTGGGTCAAATTTAAAACTGCTTTGAAGTATTTAAAGGTTATTGCTTTTACACACAAACAGATTGAACTGAAGGAATTGGGTAGATTGGTTGTTTGCCACGAAAATCTGTCAGATAAGCTTCAACAAGTTAAAAGTCAATTTGGGATACCAGAGATATTTTATCTGGCTACATGTAACCGTGTTGAATTTGTTATGACCACCCCGCAAGTGGTTGATAAAGATTTTGCAAGGAAATTTATAGAAGCATTCCATACCGAACTTCATGATGAGTCTTTAGATATTTTTATGAATAGCGTTTCTATTTATGAAGATCAGGAGGCTATGGTTCACTTGCTGCGTACCTCATGCTCACTGGAGAGTTTAATAGTTGGCGAAAAGGAAATATTGGCCCAGCTGCGCAAAGCCTATGAGCATTGCCGCGAAGCCGGCCTTACAGGCGATGGTTTGCGCATGATCATGAATTGTGTTGTTAAAACAGCCAAAGAAGTATATACCCATACTAATATTTCAAAAAATCCAATTTCGGTAGTTTCATTAGCTTACCGTAAGCTCAGAGATCTGAACCTGTGTGCTACCGATGCCCGTGTACTGATCATTGGCGCAGGCGAAACCAACCGTAATATTTCAAAGTATCTTCAAAAACATAAGTTCACCAACTTCGCGGTCTTTAATCGTACATTATCAAAGGCACAGCAATTGGCCGTTGATCTGGGTGGTAAGGCTTATGATCTGGAAGCTTTAAAAACATACAGCAAAGGTTTTGATGTAATCATTACCTGTACATCGGCAGTTGAGCCTATCATCACTACCGAAATATACCAATCGCTGCTTAACGGCGAAACCAACCGCAAAACCATTGTGGATCTGGCTATTCCTAATGACACCGCTCCTGAAGTATTGGAGCAGTTCCCGGTTAATTTTATCGAAGTACATTCGCTTAATGAGGTTGCTAAACGCAACCTGCAGGAGCGCTACCAGGAACTGGTACACGCCGAAGCTATTATTGAGCAAAATATCGCCGAGTTTTTAACCCAGTTAAAACAGCGCCGTATTGAAGTGGCCATGCGTCAGGTACCTGAAAAAATTAAGGAGATCCGCAATACTGCCATCAACTCAGTTTTTGCCGATGAGGTACAGGGCCTTGATGAACAATCGCGCGAGATACTGGAAAAGGTGATCAACTACATGGAGAAAAAATATATCAGTGTACCCATGATTATGGCTAAGGATATATTGATCAACGAAAACTAAGGTAGTAATCCCAACCCTTTTTAAATCCTGTTAGTGCTTTTTATTTGGCTGTTTAGCAAGGCAAACTGAATTTGTAATGCCCTGAATTTTATGGATTTTGCTGTTTTGCCAGTCGGCTTTTCGAGCGCCCGAGTATGAATGATATAGGCGAACTATGAATTGCCCACACCGAGACAAAAGTGACACTCATAATAATTAGGAAAAAAGCAATTTGTGTCAAAAATAAAACGGGCAGGTTTGATATCAGATTATGTTGCCCTATAAAGGTGTTAGCTAAGGGCATGGTTTCAACTATTACTATACAGTGAACCAAATAAATACCAAATACATTTTGCCTTGGATTTAAATGCCGTAATACTGTTAGTTTGTTCGACTTTAAAACAGCCAGGAAAAACAGCAGGCATACTATTAAATTGGTGATACGTATAGATGAAAAAGAGTCTTTACTGTGTTCCTTACTTAAAATTTCGGCTTCAAAGCAAGCTACGGTAAAAGCCAGTAAAAATAGGGGTATCAGTACCTTCCATTGTATTTTATTCAAGATAAGCTCGAATTTTTCCTTATGCTGATACAGCTGAACACCAAGCCACAAGAAAAATACATAGCCCAAAAATGCCTTGGTATGCAGGGCCGATACCCAATTATAGTAAAGGTTTATACTGTAAAATAGCGTAAAGCCCAATAAAATAAAACCAAAGCCTATTTTATTAATATACTTTTTGCAAAGTATTAATACCAAGGCAGATAATATAGAAACCGGGATATACCAATACGCTGCATGGAAGATATAACCGTTAAGCAGCTGTAAGGTGTATTTCAGTATTTGTAAGGTGTTTCCGGTTAGTATCTGATGAAATGAATAAACATTTAAAACCTGTATAGCTGCCAGTACTATTAAAAAAATAAGCCAGGGAAGTATAATGGTAGGCAACCTGTACTTCAGGTAGTCAACAAGGCTAAAACCGCTGATCTTCTTACTCAGAAAATAGCCCGATATCAGGAAGAAGTTAATGGTTCCTAATCGCCCCAGTTGGTTGGCAATAAGTGTTAATATCCTGTAATCTTCCTGGTATTTGGTTTTATCGGCCCAGCTGCAGAGTGAATGGCCCCAAACTATGGAACAAATAGCCACAAAGCGCAAAATATCCATTCGCCCGGCGTAATACTTTGATAAGTTATCCGCGGGAATGGTATCCTGCCCCGGCTTGCGTTGGGGTGTTAACGCAGTTGGGGTAATAAATTTCCCTTCGGCTACAAGACTGGGGAACTCCGGCGTTTTATTTTCCATTAATTTAACTGCAGATCAAAGGCTTTAAGGTAGGTGATGTCAATATAGATTTATCAATTAGATAAAATATTTAAGTCACTTTTAAATTATTCATGCTTTATAGCTAATAAAGTAAATAATACTAAAGCCTTTTTACGTATAATTAGGAATATGGTTCATGTTTTACCAATATAAAAATGAATAAAATGAATAACTGGTTGCTGCTGTTTGCTTTATAATTTACTTTATACCCAAAAGATATGCCACTGGTACGGCAAACATATAAGCCGACAGGTTCTGCCCGTTTCAACCGGTAAATTCTGGTTCAGATAATTGTTTGAACTTTCCCGACATCGGCTAATATTACACCATATCTTCCCGTAACCACGCATAACGGTCATTTTGTTGCAATTAGAAATAATTGGTGGAAATCTTGTGCCTTATCATAGCTATAAAAAATTAAATTTGCACCTGTAAAAACATTCATTCTTTTGGACAGAACACTGATAATTGGAACCCGCGGCAGTGAATTGGCGCTATGGCAGGCAAATTTTGTAAAAGACAGCCTTGCTGCAATTAATGTAACCGCCGAGTTAAAGATCATTAAAACCCAGGGCGATCGTATACTAAACCTGAGCTTTGATAAGTTAGAAGGAAAAGGTTTTTTCACCAAGGAATTAGAAGAAGAATTATTGGCCGGTACAATTGATATTGCGGTACACTCGCACAAAGACCTGCCAACTGAAAACCCTCCGGGACTCATCATCGCAGCAGTTTCAGAACGGGAAGATCCGGCTGAACTGTTGTTGATCTTGAAAGATTGTGTAGACGTACACCAGAAGCTTTCGGTAAAATACGGAGCTATTGTAGGTACCTCATCAAACAGGCGCAAGGCACAATTGCTGGCCTACCGTCCTGACCTGGAGATAGAAGATCTTCGCGGCAACGTGCCTACCCGTATAGGTAAGCTTCGCGATGAAAAATATGATGCTATTATGCTGGCTAAGGCCGGTGTAACCCGCTTAGGTTTGGATTTGAGCGAATTTCATGTAGAGGAGTTAACTCCTGCCGAACTGATACCGGCCCCTGCACAGGGTGCTCTTGCTATCCAGATCCGCGAAACCAATCATGATGTTTTTGAAGTATTGCAGGCTTTGCACCACCCCGATGTGGCCGAAGAGCTTGCTGTAGAAAGAACCGTGCTGAAAATGTTTGGTGGCGGCTGTCACTTACCATTAGGGTGTTATTGCCGCCGTGATGAGGGCATGTTCCAGGTGTTTACCTCCAAGGCAGATGAGGGTGATGAATTTCCCGACAGGTTGTTTATTGAATCTCCAACTACCGAAGGCCTTGCCGCAAAAATAGTGGCCAAGTTTGCCAAAGACCGTAAACTACCTTCAAAGGTTTTCATCTCGCGCGAACTTTCTGACCAAAGCTACTTTAAAAAGGCAATGGAAAACAGGAACATCGAGATAGAGGCCCGCTCGCTTATCCGTACCGTACCGGTAATTACCAAGCTTGATTCTTACATCTTAAAAAATATCGACTGGGTGTTTTTCTCCAGTAAAAACGCGGTTGAATACTTCTTTCAGCTTAATCCGCAATTCCCTAAAAAGGTAAAATTTGGGGTTATGGGCAGCGGTTCTGAAGAGATGCTGCGCCGCAAAGGCTACTTTACCAATTATGTTGGCGAAAGTACTGATACCGCCGATGTAGCTAAAGAATTTGCTAAGATAGCCAATGGTACTATTGTGTTGTTTCCCGGTGCCGAAAGCCCGATGAGGAGCATCCAGCAGGGCCTTTCTGCCGATACTAAGATCATTGATTTGCCGGTATATGAAACCGTACTGGAAGAAGATGTAGAAGCCAGCGGAGCCGATGTACTGGTATTCACCAGCCCATCAAATGTTGAGGCTTATTTTGTTGATAACCTGCTTGACCCATACCAAAAGGTAGTGGCCATAGGCAAATCAACCGGCAAAAAGTTTGATGAAATGGGGGTAAAATATACCCTGCCTTACTCACCCGACGAAGTTGGGCTGGCTGAGGCTGTGTTTGGACTTTAGCCCCTATCCCCTAAAGGGGTATTATAGGCGGCTTTATTATAAAATAGAAAATTAAAAAAACTCCCCCTTTAGGGGGATGGGGGGCATATGTTACAAAGACCACGTAGAAACCGGAAAAGTGAAGTAATACGCCAAATGGTGCAGGAAACACATGTTAGCGCTGCTAACCTGATATTCCCGCTGTTTATTGTTGATGGTACGTTCCAAAAAACGGAAGTAGCCTCTATGCCGGGCATTTACCGGTACTCCATCGATAACTTGCTGCGCGAGATTGAGAGCTGTTTAAAACTGGGTTTAAACTCGTTTGACCTGTTCCCCAATATCGAGGATTCATTAAAAGACGAGATGGCTACCGAAAGCCACCGCGATGATAGTTTGTATCTGCGCGCTATCCGTGAGGTTAAAAAGAACTTTCCTGAAGCGTGCGTGATTACTGACGTTGCTATGGATCCTTACAGCAGCGACGGGCACGATGGTATTGTAAAAGATGGTCAGATACTGAATGACGAAACGCTGGAGGTATTAGGCAAAATGGCCCTGGCGCATGCGCAGTGTGGTGCCGATATTATAGCCCCTTCAGATATGATGGACGGCCGTGTAGGATATATTCGCAACGTGCTGGACGAAAACGGCTTTACAAACGTTTCTATCATGTCATACTCAGCTAAGTATGCCAGTGCTTTTTATGGCCCATTCAGGGATGCCTTAAATTCGGCTCCTAAATTTGGTGATAAAAAAACCTACCAGATGAACCCGGCCAACCAGCGCGAGGCATTGATTGAGGCTAATCTGGATGAACTGGAAGGTGCCGACTTTTTAATGGTAAAACCGGCATTGGCTTACCTGGATGTAATAAAACTGATAAAGGATAATACCGAGCTTCCTGTAGCAGCCTACAACGTAAGCGGCGAATATGCCATGATCAAAGCGGCCATTCAAAAAGGCTGGCTTAATGAGCAGCGTGCCATTACCGAGGTACTAACCAGCATCCGCAGGGCAGGTGCAACAGCGATATTAACCTACCACGCCAAAGAGGTGCTGGAGAATAAATGGCTTTGATAAGTCAAAATTCAAAAGTAAAAATTCAAAACGAATACTGAATTTTTGACTTTTTGGATCTGGCTCATAGTAATATTTGATTCGATAAAACAGATCGGACTTTGAGAGTTGAAAGAGGGAGCTACCGCTGATTTTTTTGACTTTTGAATTTTGATTTTTGACTTATAAAAATGTTAGATTCATTAAAAAAAATATTTTCGGGAGAGGCTAATGAGCCGTTAAATACAACGGGTAAGCCTGACATCAGCAGGGAAAAATCTGCCGAGTTGTATGCTAAGGCAAAAACGTATTTTCCGGGTGGAGTAAACTCGCCGGTAAGGGCGTTCAAGTCGGTTTATGGTACACCTTTGTTTATCCAGAAAGGCGATGGCAGCCATATATGGGATGCCGATGGCAACGAATTTATTGATTTTTGCTGTTCATGGGGGCCGCTTATTTTGGGTCACAACAACGCCAAGGTAAGGGAAAAGGTTATTGAGGTGATGCAAAACGGCATGTCGTTCGGCGCACCGACCGCCCTGGAGAACGAATTGGCCGAACTGATCCTGAAAAATAATAAATTTATTGAAAAACTGCGTTTCGTAAGCTCCGGCACCGAAGCGGTTATGTCGGCCCTGAGGCTGGCCAGGGGTTATACCAAGCGCGATAAGATATTAAAATTTGAGGGCTGCTATCACGGCCATACCGATGCGCTGCTGGTTAAGGCAGGCTCAGGCCTGGTAACGTTTGGCGAAACCTCTTCTGCAGGCGTACCAAAGGCTTTTGCCGATGAAACCATTGTAGTGTCATTGAATGATAAAGAAGCGCTTACAAAGGCCTTTGAAGAGTTTAAAGATCAGATTGCCGCTATTATTATTGAACCGATACCAGCCAATAATGGCTTGCTGTTACAGGAAAAAGAATACCTGCAATTCCTGCGCGAAATTTGTATACAGAACGGTACCCTGCTTATATTTGATGAAGTAATATCAGGTTTCCGTATAGGGTTTGAAGGCGCTTCGGGTTATTATGGCATCAAGCCGGATATCATTACTTACGGCAAGATTATAGGTGGTGGTTTACCTGTAGGGGCCTACGGATCATCTGCCGAGATCATGAGTAACATATCTCCTGAGGGTTCGGTTTACCAGGCTGGTACATTATCGGGTAACCCTGTAGCTATGGCCGCGGGTATTGCGCAATTGAGCGAATTGCTACGGATGGGTTTTTACCGCGATCTGAACAATAAAACAGAAGAGTTCAGAGATGCTGTACAGCGCTTTGCCACAGCACGTAACTATAAATTTAAGGTGTTTGGTATAGGCTCTATATTCTGGTTTGCTTTTACGGATAAAGAGTATATTCGTACAGCTGAAGATATTGATGCTTCCAGCATGGAAAAATTCAAAAAGTTCCACCGCGAGTTGATAAACCGCGGTATTTACCTGGGTCCATCAGGCTATGAGGTAGGCTTTATATCATCGGCCCATACTAAAATTGATCTGGAAAAGGCAAAACGTGCTATATTTGATAGTCTTGACCTTGTATTTAGTACTAAATAGTAGTATCAGATAGTTAGTACCAAGACCTTTGCGTTTATTACATGATTTAAAATCATGATACTTGATACCAATTATCGAAACTGATAAAACAATGAAGAAGCCATTTATTATTTTTTACGCGCTCATCATATACGCCATCTCCGAGTTGGTTTGGTGGGGTTATATGCTGATGAAATTACAGCCTGAGCGTATTGGTATGATCCTGGGCGAAGGCTCTATGTTCATATTGATATTTGTGGTTGGAGCCTACAGTCTGCACGCGTCTATCAATAAAGAGCGTAAGTTGCAGGAACAGAAAAGAAACTTTTTACTTTCTGTAACGCACGAGCTTAAATCGCCGCTGGCATCTATCAAAATTTTGCTGCAAACCATCCAAAAGCGCCAGCTCACCAAAGAGCAGCTGCTTGATTTTGTAGGCAAATCACTGCTTGATGTGGAACGTTTGGACGATATGGTAGAGAACATGCTGCTGGCATCAAAAATTGATAACCGCTCATACACGTTCCCTAAGGCTACCTTTAACCTTTCGGTACTGGTTGACAGTATTGTTAACCGTTTGCAGATCACCAAGTGCGATTGCAACCAGCAGATAATTGATGCCGAAATTGAACCAAAGATTGAGATCACCGGCGATAAGTTCGCTTTAACATCAGTGGTAACCAACCTTATTGAGAATGCGGTTAAATACTCGAGCCCATGCTCGGCAGTGGAGGTTAAACTGTTTTCAAAGGATGATAAAGTGTACCTGGAGGTGGCCGACCAGGGTATTGGTATAGCCGATAATGAAAAAACACGTATTTTCGATAAATTTTACCGTGTAGGCAGCGAAGATACCCGTAATACCAAGGGTACCGGCCTGGGCCTTTACATTGTAAAGGAAGTACTTGATAAACACCACGCCAGTATCAGGGTTAGGGATAACCGCCCCGAAGGCAGTGTTTTTGAAGTAGTATTTGGATAAACCTAAATTAGAAAAGTAATATGCCAAACAAGAAAAGGATTTTATTAGCTGAAGACGAAGAACATTTGTTGGAAGCCATCAAACTTAACCTCGAGCTGGAGGGTTATAAGGTTTCTACAGCTAAAAATGGTAAAAAGGCTTTACAATTATTTAAGGAAGAGCGTTTTAACCTTGTGATACTTGACGTAATGATGCCTGAGATTGATGGCTTTGTTGTGGCCGAAACTATCAGGCTTGAAAATACGGAAGTGCCTATCATGTTTTTAACTGCTAAAAACACCAATGAGGACAAAATTGCGGGCCTTAAAAAAGGTGCTGATGATTATTTAACCAAACCTTTTAACCTGGAGGAACTCATTTTAAGGGTTAATAATCTGGTAAAACGCAGCCTGAAAGGCGAAGACCTGAAAGAATTTAACAGCTACAAAATTGGCGATAAAGCTATCCACTTTAACTCCTTTGAGCTGGTAAATGCCGATGGCTCTATCACCCCGCTTACCAAAAAAGAAACCATGCTGCTTAAATTACTTATTGAGCGCAGAAATGATGCCGTATCGCGCGAGCAGATACTGGAAACGGTTTGGAACTACGATGTGTATCCTTCAACCCGTACTATTGATAACTTTATCCTAACCTTCCGTAAGTACTTTGAACCTGATCCTAAAAACCCGGTTTATTTTCACTCTATCCGCGGTGTGGGCTATAAGTTTACCGATAATCAGCATTAATGTTCAGTAATAAGGTACGTATATTTATTGCATTTCTGTTCCTGGCATCGTTGGCAATATTGCTCTACCTGCGCATTTATGAGCTGGTGGCAGTAGCTGTCATGATGATATTACTGCTCATCTGGGATTACTTTAAGCAGGGTACACTTGTGGTAGCAGCCAAATATTTTCATGATAAAAATTATGAAAAGGCCGAGGCTTCGTTAAAAGAGATCAGCAATCCGCAGTGGCTCAGTAAAAAGCGGCGCGGATTTTACGAATATATTTATGGCGGCATCAGTATCCAAAAACAGGATTTTGAAGCAGCCGAAAGGCACTATGAGCTTGCCGCCCAATATCCATTACATTCGGTAAATGACCATGTGGCGGCATTGGTAACAGTGGCTAACATCAACATCAGGTTTGGTAATTATGATAAGGCCAAAGCCTATTTACAACTAACCGAAAAACACGCGGATAAAACTACCGCTAAAATGAAGGATGTGATCAACCGCCTTCATCAGGAATTGAAAAAACACTAAAATAGAGTCAAGAGATAAGAATCAAGAAATAAGACAAAAACTTATGTTTCTTGATTTTTTGTAGGAGAATAAAAGGACATTAAATAGAGTCAAGAGATAAGGATCAGGAGGTAAGACAAAAATCTTATATCTTGCCTCTTGTTTCTTGCCTCTCCTAAAAATTATGAGAGATTCGTTATTAATAAAAGCAGCTTTTTCCGAAAAAACAGAACGCCCACCGGTATGGATGATGCGCCAGGCCGGCAGGTTTATGAAAGAATACTGGGATATCAAAAACAAGTATTCTTTCCTGGAGATGTGCAAAACCCCTGAACTGGCTGCTGATGTTACCATGTTGCCGGTTGATTTGCTGGGGATAGACGGTGCCATCCTGTTTTCGGACATATTGGTTACCGGAGAGGCTATGGGCGGCGACCTGAGCTTTACCAACGGTGTGGGTCCCAAATTTGCCAATCCCGTACGTACACAGGCCGATATTGATAACCTGCAAACCGATGTAACAGATAAGCTGCAATATGTAGCTGATGCTATTAAAGTGATACAACAACGCCTTAACGGCCGTATTCCATTAATTGGGTTCGCAGGCGCTCCGTTTACCGTAATGAGTTATCTGGTAGAGGGCGGATCCACCAAAGATTTTAAATTAACCAAACTCATGCTGCATAATGAGCCCGAGCTGGCTCATCAGCTGTTATCAAAAATAGCTACCGTTACAGCCGATTACCTGAACATGCAAATTGCAGCAGGTGTAAATGCTGTACAGATTTTTGACAGCTGGGCACAAGCGCTGGCCTGGGATGATTATAAAGAGTTTAGCCACTACTATATTCAACAGATTATCAGTAAGCTTAACCGTAAAGATATTCCGGTGATCTCTTTCTGCAAAGGCAGCTCGGTATTTGCTCCGCTGATGGCCGAAGCTCAGCCAGATGTGATCTCTATTGACTGGAACGTTGATCTGCTCGACATCAAAAAGCGTTTACCAGCAGGCATTGCCGTACAGGGGAACCTTGATCCGCATATTTTGTATGCCGATAAAAAAGTAATTAAAGATCGCATATACCGCCTGTTCGACAGGATGAAGGATGAACAGGGTTTCATTTTTAACCTTGGTCACGGCATTATGCCCGACATTCCGTTTGATAACGTGAAGTACGCGGTTGAAGTGATCAAAGAGTACAGGAACTAATAATAAAATATGTCATTTCGAGTGCAGCGTGGTAACCGCGAACAGTACAGAGCGATCTGCAAAGTTCGCGGTTGCTTCGTTCCTCGCAATGACATCGCATAATTCTGGGGGCATGTACGAATACGTAAAAGCTATACATATCATTTTTGTAGTCTGCTGGATGGCGGGGCTGTTTTACATTGTGCGCCTGTTTATTTACCATACTGAAGCACAGGACAAACCCGAGCCTGACCGCGGTATTCTGTCAAAGCAATTTGAGGTGATGGAGAAAAAGCTGTGGTATATCATTACTGTACCCTCTATGCTGCTTACAGTGGCTGCCGGTATCACCATGCTGGTATTACAACCCGGTTGGCTTCACTTTGGCTGGATGCACCTTAAACTTACTTTTGTAGTGGTGCTTATCGGTTACCATCATATTTGCCAAAGCAAAATAAAACAGATGCGTAATGGTGTATTCAAATGGACATCAACCCAGCTGCGCCTCTGGAACGAACTTGCCACAATACTGCTGTTCGCCATAGTTTTCCTGGTGGTACTTAAAAGTGCCCTCAACTGGATTTTCGGCGTTGTTGGCCTGGTTTCATTAGCTATTATTTTGATGATAGCTGTTAAGATCTACAAACGTTACAGGGATAAAAAGTAAAAAGAACGTAATGCTGAACTTGTTTCAGCACCTTTTAGGATAAATAGTCAGACAGCATCTGCACGTGGGATGCCGAAATAAATTCGGCATGACGATGACTATGCGGTCAGTTTTATTACACAATCTTATATTATCCTTTCATACTCGTAAGCCCTTCCAAACACATCCTCTTAAATATTTTTTCTCTGCTATGCAACCATTTATACAGGTATAACATCTTACTGTTATAAATGATGTTTTTGGAACCAACGTTTACCATTCAACAATTGATAGATCGCTGCAAGGCAGGCGAACGTAAAGCGCAGGAATTGCTGTATAAGCAGTTCGCGGCCAAAATGCTTGGCGTTTGCATGCGTTACGCGGTTGACAGAATGGAAGCCGAGGATATGCTGCAGAATGGTTTTATCAAAGTGTTTCAAAAAATAGCCGACTATCGAGGCGAAGGGTCATTTGAAGGCTGGGTAAGGCGTATCATGGTGCACAGCTCAATTGAATACTATCGTAAGCATCATAAAATGCTGCAGGTGGTAAACACAGATGATGCAGCCCATGAACCAGCGGTTGACCAGGTAGCTATATCAAACCTTGATGCGCGGGTATTGCTGGGCCTGATACAACAGCTGGCCCCGGGTTACCGTATCGTATTCAATTTATATGCTCTTGAAGGTTACTCACATAAAGAAATTGCGGCCATGACAGGTATCAGCGAGGGCGCATCAAAATCGCAGCTGTCAAGAGCTCGCGGGATATTAAAAGAACAAATTGCAAAAATGGAGGGTACAAGTTATGGATATGCAGGATAAGGATCTCGACAAACTTTTTCAATCATCGCTTAACGAGCTGGAGATAGAGCCATCTGCACACGTTTGGGGAGAGATTGCCGGTAAGCTGAATGCAGCTGATAGGAAAAGATCAATTGTACCTTATTTAAGTATAGCCGCAGGCTTATTATTGTTAGTTACGGCAGGCCTGTTGTTTATCCCTAAAATGGTTAAGGTTAAAGTTGCTGAAAATGTTAAAATCGCTAAAAATGTAACTCCGGTTAAAGACGTACGGTCTGCAAAAGCTGCTCCAACTCCGGTAGTATCGCTTCAGCAAAACAAAAGCGTGGCAAAGACAGTTATAGCACCTGTTAGCAGCCTGGCGATATTAAAAACTAAGGAGCAGGATAAAAAGGCAGCATACAGTATTGATAAGCATGATGCTGCGTTGGAAAGACAGGCGGATGAACCGGAGTTGGCATTAGCAAGTTATAAGGATAACCTAACAGAACAGGCGGCCGCAGCTAATGATGTAATAAGTTTGCCTGTTAATAATCTGCTGGTAAATGGAAAAAACCAGCAAAAGGTAATTGCGCAATTAACAGAGCCCAAACAAAGGCAGGTTAAAAGGCATCGTATACGTAGCCTGGGAGATGTGTTTAATGTGGTGATTGCAGCGGTTGATAAGCGCGAAGATAAACTCATTGAGTTTTCCAATACCGACGAGGACGATGCCACCATAACAGGGCTTAACCTCGGGATCATCAAAGTGAAAAAAGAAAAATAAATTATATATTACCCGTTATATGAAGCGACTGATTTTTACCATCATCATATGTGTTTTCGCTGCAAGCGCCTTTGCTCAAACCTCTGCCGATTCTGCCCGTACCGATAGTGTGCACAAGAAGAAGGTTAAGGTAAAGCTGGGAATGGGTGACGATGCGCCGTCCATATCCAACGAGCCTGATACAGCTTATCATGCACACAAAGCACCTGGATTTTCGTTCGGCGTAACTTTTTCCAGGATTGACCTGGGTCTGGCAACACTGATAGATCATGGCAGCTTTACTTTATCGCCTAATAACAGGTTTTTAAGTTATCGCCAATGGAAAACAAGCAACTTTGGGTTTGATCTGGTGCAGTTTGGTTACCGCTTTAACCCAGCCTTCAAAATATACGTTTCAGGCGGGTTCGATTGGACGCACATCCGCCTGCGTAATGATATTACCATTCAACGTAACACACCTGTGTTAACCTATACCGAAGATGATATTCATTACAGTAAAAACCGCTTCTCGTCAAGCTATCTGCGCATCCCTTTATCGTTTTACTACCGTAGCCACGAAGATGCCAGCGGCAACTATTTCAGGCTGGTAGCAGGTCCCGAAGTAGGGGTATTGCTAAATGGCCGGGTAAAACAGATAAGCGACGAAAACGGCAAGCAGAAATTTAA
The DNA here is from genome assembly GCF_030409325.1 of Mucilaginibacter aquaedulcis. Taxonomy (GTDB): domain Bacteria; phylum Bacteroidota; class Bacteroidia; order Sphingobacteriales; family Sphingobacteriaceae; genus Mucilaginibacter; species Mucilaginibacter aquaedulcis. The sequence continues at coordinate 174,011 of NZ_JAUFPR010000003.1, read as the reverse complement.
TGATGATTATCATTTTACTAAACTTCGTAAAGGGGCCTTTGTGCGCATGGGTTATGGCCTAATGGGCATTTATGCCAAATATTACTTTAGCGATATGTTTGAGAACAGCCCCGCGCAGGCTGGTTTAAGAAACTTTTCCTTTGGCTTAACATTGGGCTTTTAAAGCAATGTTTTTGAATTAATTGTGCAATAAATTGTGCAAAAAATGTGTACCTATAAACCTTAAATTAAAAACTTATTCAGGTAGTTTTAGATATTAAAGATTATTTACGATCGGCAGGCTATTATAAACCTCATTTTTTCAAAATACGTTTACACATCTCTATGCACGTATTGTACCTGATTTGAATAGCTGCTGATTTTAAACTTAATATCAGCAAACATGAGGGAAAATATAACTCGTCCGGTTTCATTTTCTTATGTTTTAAAAATGATTGCTTTGTGCTACCGGTATTTAGTGATCATCTCTCTTTGCTGCATTACTCCCTCCCTTGTAAATGCCCAGGTATCTGTCGATAGCCTGAACATGCTGATCAGGAAAACCAAATCAGATACAGCCAGAATTAACCGTTTAAATGATAAAACCGCCGCATTGATAGAGGTGAACCTTGACTCGGCCGCGGAGAATGGCAGCAACACTATTGCCGAAGCGGTGAGGGCAAAATACCCCTTAGGTGAGGCCAACGCCCGGCGCTTAATGGGCACCATATTATCCTTCAAGGGCGATTATGCCTCGGCCCAGAAAAACCTGGTACTGGGCGAAGAAATATATACCCGGTTAGATGATAAAGCCGGGCTGGCCAAAATATATTCGGGCTATGGCATGATGAATGGCATGCAAAGCAAAAACGATAAGTCGATCTTTTTTTATAAAAAGGCCATTGCAGCCGCCGGCGAAATTAAGGACAATCAGTTGCTTAATAAGGCTTATCAAAATATTGCTATTTCCTATCAGCGGCAATCTAACTACACCGAATCACTCACATACTTTCAAAAGGCGCTTAATTTTTTTGAGAGCATCAATGACATCAATTCGCAAAGCTACATCTGGCTCAATATGGGTTTAACCTATAATTTGATGGATGATAACATCAGGGCCGAACAATCATTAAAAAAGGCGGTAAGGCTTGCAAAAAGGGCCGGTATAAAAAATGTAGAGTTGTATGCTTACTCTAATTTATCGGCCACTTATTCTTCGTTAAAAAAATATGATCTGTCATATCATTATGCCATGAACGCGGCTGCAATAGGCAGGCAAACCGGCGACTTAGGGATAACTGCAGCAAGCTTATCAAAGGCTATTATTGCCCTTGCCGATCAAAACCTTTTACCTGAGGCCTTAAAGCTGGGAAAGGAATCCATTGCTGTTGCCGATTCATCAAACCAGCCGTACAGCAAATATCAGATTTATGCCAGTATAGGTAATGTACTTAAAAGGCAGGGTTCATACGGCGATGCCATTTTTTATTTAAACAAAGCTTTTAAAGCTATTAAGGAAACTGATATTGTTGATGACGCAACAGGGCAATCGTACGGTGACCTGGCCGAAGCGTATGAAAAAATAGGTTCGTACAGAAGTGCTTTTAAGACTTATAAACGTTCTTCGCAGATCATCGATTCGCTCAGGAGTACCAAAAATATACGCATGGCCACTGAGCAAAACATGAACTATGAGTACGAAAAAAAGCAACAGGCCCAGCTGGCACTGAAACTGAAGCAGGATGAGGCTAATAAGATCAGGCTAATCATTCTTGTAGCTGTGCTCATTGTATTTTCGGTTATAGCAGTTATATATAGAAATGCTTACCGCAATAAGCAAAAGGCCAACGCTTTGCTAACAAGCCAGAAAAAGGAGATAGAAAGTGCCTTGAGCAAACTTAAAACCACTCAGAAGCAATTGGTTCAGGCTGAAAAGATGGCTTCATTGGGGCAGCTTACTGCTGGTATAGCCCATGAGATTCAGAACCCGCTTAACTTTGTTAATAACTTTAGCGAGGTAAGTGCTGAACTGGCAGGTGAGTTAAAAGAAGAACTGAAAAATGGAAACAGGGAGGAAGCCATTTCCATAGCCGACGACCTGGAACAAAATCTGAATAAAATTCAGCACCATGGCAAGCGGGCCGATAATATTGTTAAAGGCATGCTTGAGCATAGTCGCACGCAAGTTGGCGACAGGCAGGTTGTAAACATAAACACCCTGGCCGAAGAGTTTTTAAGGCTATCCTACCATGGTATGCGGGTTAAAGACCAAGCCTTCGCATCGGAGATCGTAACCAACTTTACCGGCGAAAAGGTGATCGTGGATGGCATACAACAGGATATTGGTCGTGTATTGCTCAATTTATTTAACAATGCCTTTTATTCGGTGAGCCAAAAGCTAAAAAATAATCCTAATAACTATACTCCTAAGGTGGAGATCAAGACCGAAAATGAGGGTGCCTATGCTATCATAAGGATCAAAGATAACGGCAATGGTATACCCGCCGATATTCAGGACAAGATCATGCAACCGTTTTTTACAACCAAGCCATCGGGTGAAGGGACGGGTTTAGGCTTATCGCTTAGCTATGATATTATAGTGAACGGCCACAACGGAACCATCGATTTTAGTACCGCCGAGTCTGAATACACCGAATTCATCATTGCCCTGCCGCGGATTTTGGTAAACAACCCGGTTGATATGGTAAATCATCATTCATGAAATTTGAATTTTTAGAATTGGCAGATCTTTTTGTGTAGCTGTCATGGTGAGCTCGTCGAACCATGGTGGGTAGGCCTCTGCTTGCACCCTCGACAAGTTCAGTGTGACAGATTTCAACCTTCAAATCGGTTCTATATTGGTTTATTACGAGTACTTCATGGAGGTTTACGAATTTTGTATCTTTGCAACCCATGTCAGATACTCCTTTTTTGCAGGCCATTGCAGTAAGTAAAATATTTCCGGGTAAACAGCTTTCCGGCGTTAAAAAAACAGATCTGGTTATACAACCCGGAAAAATAACAGCTATTATTGGCGAAAGCGGTAGCGGTAAAAGCACGTTACTGCGCTTACTTTACGGCTTGATCTCGCCCGATGAAGGAGAGGTACAGTTTAAGGGCGAACGCATCTGGGGGCCTGAAGAGAAACTGATCCCCGGCCATGATGCTATGAAAATGGTTACTCAGCATACCGATGATCTTAACCTTTTTGCCAAGGTGTGGGATAATGTGGCGGCTATGCTTCCGGCAACCGATCTGAAAGCCAAACAGCAAAAAACAGAACAGGTGCTAAAGCAACTGAACATGGCCCACATGGCCGACAGGCGTGTGGCCGACTTAAGCGGTGGCGAAAAGCAGCGTGTGGCTATTGCACGAGCAATAATAACCCGTCCGCAGGTATTGTTGTTGGATGAACCCTTTAACCAGGTGGATACCTCATTCAGAGAGGGGCTGCAACGCGATATCAGGCTGATAGTAAAAGAAACGGGACTTACTGTGGTAATGGTATCACATGACCCGGCAGAAGTGCTCTCCATGGCCGATGACTTGATCGTACTTAAGCAAGGGGAGATATTGGAAGAAGGCACCCCGAAAGCTCTGTATCAATATCCGCAAAATTTGTACACGGCCCAGTTATTAAGCAACTGCAACGTGCTCACAGCCACCGAAGCCAAACTTTGCGGTTTGGAAGTAACCAAAGAGTACGCCGTAATTTATCCTGAATGGATCAAGCTAAAACTTATTACCCAATCCAAAAACTGGACAGTAAAGGAAGTGCAATTCAAAGGCTTTTTTGAAAACCTTATACTGGAGCAAAACGGCAGCCTGCTGCGCGTAGTGAACGAAGAAGCAGACAAATACAACCCAGGCGATAAAGTTGCCGTTAGGGTAGGGAAGTGGCTGGAGTATTGAGATTAATGCATCGTCATGCTGAACTTGTTTCATGACAATCGCTATATATGCCGTAAACTTTACCAATGGGATGCCGAAATAAATTCGGCATGACGGCCTGGGGCTAAAAGAGTAGCTAACAAACCGTAGTCAAGCGCGGCAATCGCGAACATTACAGAGATATTATCAAAGTTCTCGATTGCTTCCTCTTGGCAATGAAACGGTTATTCATTATTACCGAACATATAAACGCAGGTAACCATTCTCGAGTTTCTTTGGGTTCTCATTAAACTCATCTACCACAGTGGCACTGAATTTGGCCTCGAGGTTATAACCTCCGACATCTGTTTGGGTAAAACTGATAACTTTAAATGATGAATTATTTTGAAAACCGGGTTTTAATGAAGTTTTCATTTGTAAAGGAAGCGGGCCGTAAGAAGAAAACGATTTATTGTCGGCTGATACTAAAATAGCTATTCCGTTCTGAGCGTTTTCTCTGCCAAAGTCTTCAGCATATCGTTGGTCGCCTGTATATAATTTAAGAACATCTGCCCTTGATGGCGTATAGAAATTGGGGCCGTTTAAATCCTTTTTATTAAATTTTTTGGCAAAGAATATCTGAAAATAAGCGGTGTTTGATGTTATCAAATTCCCTCTGTAAAATAAAACCGAATCTTTATCACCAACAATATCCCAGTTAAGCATGGTGCCGTTATTGTTGTATACAACTTTTTGATTTACCCCCTGGTTACCACCAGATGTGAAGGTACCTTCGTTATTGGCAATATAAGTTTTGCCATCAATGGTATAGGATACCGAATCTCTTACTCCTAAAATTTCTGCTTTTTTAGCCTCTGTAGAGATGTTTTGTGTTGGATTATCTTTTTTGCAGGATGATACGATAGCCAAAAGCAGGATGGCATGAAAAGTAATAAGGTTTTTCATAAAAGTATTTAATGCAAGGTTATAGATTTTTGGTGTGTTTTACAATATGACCTTATCAATTACTAATGGTTTATTAAAATAACAAAAAAAGCCTGAAGCATTCGTAAATACTTCAGGCTTACAGTAATAATAAATTAGTTTATACGAGATACTCAAACAAAGTCCTATCCTTGTTAAGCTCAATAACGTTGAAGCGATGTGCTATCATGCGTTTAAGCAAAGCAGGATAATCATCGGCCGATTGTAGTTCGATACCTACCAAAGCAGGGCCGTTCTCTTTGTCATTTTTCTTGATAAACTCAAAACGGGTAATATCGTCATGCGGGCCCAGTACGTTGGTCACAAATAATTTCAAAGCACCCGGGCGCTGTGGGAAACGTACAATAAAGTAATGCTTCAGGCCCTCGTACAATAATGATTTCTCTTTGATCTCCTGCATGCGGGCAATATCGTTGTTACCTCCGCTTACTATGCAAACCACTTTTTTGCCTTTTATTTTATCCTTGCAGGCATCCAGTGCTGCTACAGATAGCGCACCAGCCGGTTCAACCACAATGGCATCCTCATTGTAAAGTTTTAATATGGTGGTACAAACCTTTCCTTCAGGAACAAGAAGCATATCGTCCAGTATTTCACGGCAAATCTCGTAAGTTAAAGCACCTACGCGTTTCACTGCGGCACCATCAACAAAACGGTCAATTTCGGGTAAGGTGATAGGCTCACCCTGTTCCAGCGCTTTAAGCATAGATGGGGCCCCTTCAGGTTCAACACCTATCAAATGAATGCCGGATACATTTTGTTTTAAATAAGTTCCGGTACCGGCCGCCAGTCCGCCACCGCCAATGGGCATAATTACGGTCTCAACACCGGGCAGATCCTGTAGTAATTCAACGCCAACAGTACCTTGTCCTTCAATAATACGAGGATTATCAAAAGGAGGGATAAAAGTCATCTGGTGAGCTTCGGTATAAGCCAAAGCTTCGCGCAGGCAATCGTCAAAAGTATCGCCGGTTAAAACTAGTTCAACACTGCCGTGGCCGTGCATTTCTGTTTGAGTAACCTTTTGCTTAGGTGTAATTTCGGGCATAAAAATTACACCCTTAGTACCTAAAGCATTGCAGCTAAAGGCCACGCCCTGCGCATGGTTACCTGCGCTGGCGCAAACTACTCCGCGGCTTAATTGTTCGGCAGTTAGCTGGCTGATCATGTTATAAGCACCGCGCAGTTTGTACGAGCGTACAATTTGCAGGTCCTCACGTTTCAGATATATTTCACAATCGTACCGGGCCGACAGGCCGGCATTATATTCCAGCGGAGTGCGCCTTACAACACCTTTAAGGCGTTCATAAGCCGACTCGAAATCAAGCTGGTTCTTAGTGTCAGTTTCCATTTTTAATTTTTTACCAGCTTATGCGCAACCAAACTCAACAAGTCATCATCATTGATGTCGAGCTTAGCATCGGCAAGGGTTAAAAAGCTGTTGTATGCCTCTGCCAGTTCTTCTTTGTTTAAATTGAAGCCCAGGCGTTCTAAGTGAAATTTAAGCGCGTGCCTGCCGCTGCGTGCGGTAAGTACAATGGTGGCACTCGGGAATCCTACATCCTCAGGACGAATGATCTCATAATTTTCACGCATTTTCAGGAAACCATCCTGATGAATGCCCGAGCTGTGTGCAAAGGCATTGGCGCCAACTATAGCTTTATTTGGCTGTACCGGCATGCGCATTTGCGTACGGATCATCTGGCTCAATTCATAGAATCTTTTAGAGTCGATGTTGGTATGTAAACCTAATGTTTGGTGTGTTTTCAGGATCATGACCACCTCCTCAATTGAGGTATTGCCTGCACGTTCGCCGATGCCGTTAATGGTACCTTCAATCTGGCGTGCGCCGTTCTGTAAGCCGGCAATAGAGTTGGCAGTAGCCAAACCAAGGTCATTATGACAATGTACCGAAATAATGGCTTTGTCAATATTCTTAACGTTCTCTTTCAGGAAGCGGATCTTGCTGCCATACTGATCGGGCAGGCAGTAGCCGTTAGTATCCGGGATATTAACTACAGTGGCACCGGCGGAAATCACAGCCTCAACCATTTTAGCTAAATATTCTACATCAGCACGACCGGCATCTTCGGCGTAAAACTCAATATCTTCAACGGCACGTTTGGCATATTTTACAGCTTCAACGGCACGCTCCAGAATTTCTTCGCGGGTGCTGTTAAATTTATGCTTGATGTGCATATCAGACGAGCCGATACCTGTATGTATACGCGGACGTTTGGCATATTTTAATGATTCGATAGCGGCATCAATATCACCTTTGTTTGCACGGGTTAGTGCACAAACGGTAGGTTCTTTAACTGCCTTTGAAATTTCAACAACGCTGTTAAAATCGCCAGGGCTTGAAACCGGAAAGCCTGCTTCAATGATATCCACGCCCAGCAGCTCCAGCTCTTTGGCTATCTCAATTTTTTCGGGGGTTGTTAACTGGCAACCCGGTACCTGCTCGCCATCACGCAGCGTGGTATCAAAAACATAAACGCGGTTGGGATCGTGTAACATATCTTTTGTTTTTTTAGTTGTACGTATTACGTTTTAAGTTTTACGTTATTTAATTATTTATTATCTGTTGTACGTAAAACGTATAACCTATCATTCTTTCACTGCCACAAACCGTAACCTTTTATAATCGGCATACCATTGGCCGCCTTCGTTATAGTAGGGCTCGAGTTTCTGGGTTATTTCTTTTAATATCTGTGGTTTCTCCTCATCGGGAATACCTTCCAGGAATTGTGCACCAAACATAGTTACCCATTTGGCCACACCCTGATCGCCATCCTGCAGCGGAGTTTTGCGGTCATAAAGAATAGCATAAGTCACCTTAAAACCGTGTTCCTCTAATTTTGTGGCCTGCTCGGCAATAGAAGGGAAGTACCATATCTTGGTATCAGCCTGCTCGGTATAACCATGATTTTGCAATACTAACTGGGTCGACTCAATTAAATGGCCAACATTTCCTTTGCCACCCATTTCGGCCACAAAGCGGCCGCCATGTTTCAGGCTATTATATACACTGCGCATCATACCGTTTTGATCAAGCACCCAATGCAGCGCCGCGTTTGAAAATACGGCATCATAAGGCTTATCGGTAAAAAAGTCGGCAGCATTTTCAATTTCAAAATCAACTTCCGGATATTTTTCCTTTGCCTGCGCAATCATATCGGGCGAAAGATCGGTGCCTTTTACTATAGCCCCTTTATCCTGTATTTGTTTTGTTAAATGGCCTGTTCCGCAACCGAGGTCAAGTATATATTCGCCGGGTTTAGCATCCAGTAATTCCAACACATCTTCGCCGTATTGAAATACGAAGGCATGTTTTTCATCATACAGATCGGCGTTCCATTTCATTGCTTTTTTCATCGGCCTTAAATATTTAGCTCAAATACTCTAACACTTTTTGGCCCATGGCTGTGGTGCCTAAAATTTTGCTTTTATCGGTATTAGCATCAGCAATGTCGCCGGTGCGGTAACCTTGTTTAAGCGTTTTGTCAATAGCTGATGTGATCAGTTTGGCTTCTTCTTTTAATCCGAAGCTGATCTCCAGCATCAATGCTACTGATAATATGGATGCCAGCGGGTTGGCTTTATCCTGCCCCGCAATGTCATGTGCCGAACCGTGGATAGGCTCAAAAAAGCCGGTACCATCACCAACCGATGCTGATGCCAGCATACCCATTGAACCTGCAATTTGCGATGCCTCATCAGTTAAAATATCACCAAAAAGGTTAGCGGTTAATACCACATCAAACTTTTTAGGGTTTTTAACCAGCTGCATAGCGGCATTATCAATAAACATGTGCTCGGTTTCAACATCAGGATATTGTTTGGCAATTTCCTGTACCACCTCGCGCCACAGGCGTGAAGCTTCCAGTACGTTGGCTTTATCAACTGAACATAATTTTTTACCGCGTACACGAGCAGCCTCGTATGCTTTGATAGCGATACGCTCGACTTCATAACGGGAATAGATCATCAGGTCAGAAGCGGTATTCCTATCTTCGCTGCGTTTTTTCTCGCCGAAATAAACATCGCCTGTAAGCTCGCGGAAAAACAGGATATCAGTTCCTTTCAATATCTCCGGTTTCAGGCTCGATGCATCAAGCAGTTCATCAAACAGCATGATAGGGCGCAGGTTGGCATACAAACCAAGTTCCTTGCGTATTTTCAACAACCCTTGCTCTGGACGAACCTTTGCTGACGGATCATTATCGTATTTGATGTGACCAATAGCTCCAAATAAAATGGCATCACTGACCTTAGCCTTTTCAAGTGTTTCATCGGGTAGCGGATTGCCGGTAGCTTCAATACCTGCGTGGCCCATCAGGGCTTCGTCGAAGGTAAATTCGTGACCAAACTGCTGACCAATCTTTTCCAAAACGGCCTTACCCCATGTTGTTACTTCGGGCCCGATACCATCACCGGGTATTACTAATATATGTTTTTTAATTCCCATGTTAAATTCAATTCGTCATTACGAAAGCTTCATCCAATCCTCTCCAAAGGGGAGGGCTTCTAAAAACTTTTTAAAGTCTCCCCTTTTGGGGGAGATTTAGAGGGAGCTTTTTTCAATTACGCTTGGTTAATTATTTGCCTTCAAACTCCTCAATTAATTCCTTTTTGCTCAGGATGTAATCAATATCATCATAACCATTGGTCATGCAGGCTTTTTTGTAGGGGTTAACCTCGAATGTTTCCTGTTCGCCGGTGGCTACTATTTTGATAAACTGATCAACCAGGTCAATTTCAACGGCTGCGGTATGGTCGGCATAAACAGCATCAAAGATCTTCTTTAAAAAATCTTCGCTTACCTGTACCGGCAGCAAGCCATTGTTTAGGGCGTTGCCTTTAAATATATCTGCAAAAAAGCTGCTTACAACTGCGTCGAAACCGTAATCGGCAATGGCCCAGGCAGCGTGTTCACGGCTACTGCCGCAACCGAAGTTTTTACCGGCAACCAGTATTTTACCGCTGAAGTTCGGGTTGTTGAGCACAAATTCCTCTTTAGGGTTATCGTTCTCGTCAAAACGCCAATCGCGGAATAAGTTATTGCCAAAACCATCGCGGGTAGTGGCCTTTAAAAAACGAGCAGGGATGATCTGGTCGGTATCGATGTTCTCGATAGGCAGAGGCACCACGCTGGTTTGTATATGTTTGAATATTTTGGTTGCCATCTTTTTTTAGATTTGAGATGTTTGATAAGAAACGGAGGGGCTTGCGGCACCCGCTATCTCTGTATCTTTATAATGTTCAACAGTAGGGAAAGGATCATAAAAATGATGTAATAAAGCTTTCCACTCCTGGTATTCTTTTGATTGTCTGAAGCCTACGGTATGATCAGTTAATATATCCCACTCAACCAGCAGTAGGTACCGGCTTTCGTTTTCAATACATTGCTTAAGCTGATGACTGATATACCCTGTCATTTTTGATATGATGGCCTGAGCTTTTGAAAACGCTTTCACAAAAGCATCTTGCTGGCCCGGTATCACATTTAAAATGGCAACTTCTAATATCATGCTATTTTCTTTTTGTCATTGCGAGGAACGAAGCAATCGCGAATCAGGTTATTCGCTCTGCACAGTTCGCGATTGCCACGCTATGCTCGCAATGACATATTATTGTTATTAGCTAACTAACTCTTCTTCTTTCAGAAAGGTTCTGATATCTGTAACCTTACCGGTAATTGCTGATGCTGCCGCGGTAAGCGGGCTGGCCAGGAAGGTGCGGCTGTTAGGGCCTTGTCTGCCTTCAAAATTACGGTTTGAGGTAGATACACAGTATTTGCCAGCCGGTATTTTATCCTCATTCATACCCAGGCAGGCACTGCATCCTGGTTCGCGGAGCGGGAAACCTGCTTCGTTAAATATCTTGTCGAGCCCTTCGCGTATAGCTTGTTCCTGTACCTGTTTTGATCCTGGAACTACCCATACGGTCACATTATCGGCCTTGTGTTTACCTTTTACAAATTCGGCTACCTGGCGCAAGTCCTCAATGCGCGAGTTGGTACAGCTGCCGATGAAAACATAGTCGATAGGTTTGCCTAACAGTTGTTCATCATCATGCAGGCCCATATATTCCAGGGCTTTTTTGTATGATCCTTGTTCTTTGGCTTCAAACGAAGCAGTTTCAGGAACGTGTTGTGTTACACCAATACCCATACCCGGATTAGTTCCGTAGGTGATCATTGGCTCAATGTCTTCTGCCCTAAAGGATAATACTTCATCAAACTGAGCATCAGCATCAGAGTATAAAGTTTTCCAGTAAGCTACGGCCTTATCCCACTCTTCGCCTTTAGGCGCAAACTCACGGCCTTTTACATATTCAATGGTGGTTTCGTCGGGAGCAATTAAGCCGCAACGAGCACCCATTTCAATGCTCATGTTACAGATGGTCATACGGCCTTCCATACTTAATGAGCGGATGGTATCGCCTGCATATTCCACAGCATAACCTGTACCGCCTGCGGCAGATATCTGCGAAATAATATACAGGATAATGTCTTTAGCACCAACACCTTTGTGCAGCTTGCCGTTTACTTCAATCTTCATCCTTTTAGGGCGCGATTGCAGCAAACACTGGGTTGCCATTACTTGCTCAACTTGCGATGTACCTATACCAAACGCAATAGCACCAAAGGCACCGTGTGTTGAGGTATGGCTATCGCCGCACACATAAGTACCACCAGGGCGGGTAATGCCCAGCTCGGGGCCTATTACGTGTACTATACCCTGAAAAGGGTGACCCAAGCCGTATAACTCAATACCAAACTCTTTACAGTTTTTGGTGAGCATATCAACCTGGTAGCGGGAAAGTTCTTCTTTGATTGGGAGGTGCTGATCAATTGTAGGAACGTTATGATCTGCAGTGGCCACTGTTTGTTTGGGCCTGAAAACAGGTAATCCTCTGGTGCGTAAGCCATCAAATGCCTGCGGACTGGTTACCTCGTGAATGAAATGTGTGTCGATGTATAAAATATCAGGAAAACCCTCGTTGCTACTGACGACGTGTGCATCCCATATCTTATCAAATAATGTTTGTCCCATGATAGTATCAAGTATTTAGTATCAAGTATCAAGTAAGCCTCTTTAACCTGATACTGGTATTGTTTTATTAGTAAGTAACAAGTATTTAATACCTGGTGCATCAAAAAATCCTGATACCAGATACTAAATACTTGATACTAAAAAGGCTTATGCTTCTACAACCTGGTTTTCAGGGCGTAAGCTGCGTACAGTTTTACCTGCCTGCCATAATTCGCTTTCGCGTAATTCTTTCAATTCCGCGTCTAATTTTTCGCGGTAATCTGGCTGGCTGTTTGAATCTATAGAACGTTGTGACTCTTTGCCTGTAGCAACGCTTTCGTATAATTCTTCAAATACCGGTTTAGTGGCGTCACGGAATTTTTTCCACCAATCTAACGCACCGCGTTGAGCTGTGGTTGAGCAATTGGCATACATCCAATCCATACCGTTTTCAGCAACCAGTGGCATTAATGATTGAGTTAACTCTTCAACAGTTTCGTTAAAAGCCTCAGATGGAGAGTGGCCTTTGCTGCGCAATACATCATACTGAGCCGCGAAGATACCCTGGATACAACCCATCAGTGTACCACGCTCGCCGGTTAAATCGCTGTATACTTCTTTTTTGAAGTTAGTTTCAAACAGGTAACCGCTACCTACAGCAATACCTAATGCAATAACACGGTCAAATGCTTTACCGGTAGCATCCTGGAAAATAGCATAGCTTGAGTTTAAGCCACGGCCTTGCAGGAACATACGACGTAATGAAGTTCCTGAACCTTTAGGAGCAACCAAAAATACGTCAACATCTGCAGGAGGTACAATGCCGGTTTGCTCATTGAAAGTGATACCAAAACCATGAGAAAAATAAAGTGCTTTACCAGGAGTTAAGTGTTTTTTAACAGTTGGCCATAAAGCAATCTGAGCTGCATCGCTTAATAAGTAGCAAATAACAGTTCCTCTTTCTAAAGCTTCTTCAATTTCAAAAAGAGTTTCGCCCGGTACAAAGCCATCACTTACGGCTTTATCCCATGTTTTGGTGCCTTTACGCTGACCAACAATTACATTAATACCATTATCTTTTTGGTTTAATGCCTGGCCTGGGCCTTGTACGCCATAGCCAATTACCGCTACAACTTCATCTTTTAATACTTCCTGAGCTTTTGATAAAGGGAACTCTTCGCGGGTTACTACGTTTTCTTCAGTGCCGCCGAAATTTAGTTTTGCCATTGTTTTGTTTATTTTATTGATTTTGATGATGGCCACTTTTTAAAGTGGTATCACCGATTAATTTGCTGTTAATAATTTATCTATTGTCATTGCTACACTCGCAATAACATTTTTCTACATTGTAAATACCTTTTGCCCTTGATTGAGGTATTCGTTTTCGATAACATCTTCACCTGGTTCAAGTCTTTCAAACTCGCGCAGTTTGCGGTTAAAGCCATCGCTATCTTTGATGATAGCCACGCGTGCGCTCCTAACAAACTCAATGAGGCCGTAAGGCTGTAATATATTGATCAGGTTGTCGGTCTCTTCGCGATGACCGGTGGTTTCAAATACTGTATAATCTTTACGCAGCACAACCACACGTGCGCCGTTTTCGCGCAGTAAACGTTCAACACTTACCTTCTCGGCAATAACATCTGTTGATACTTTATATAACGCTAATTCCTGCCAAATCACGTCTTCATTGGTATGATAGTATACTTTTAATACCTCTACCTGTTTTTCAATCTGGCGGGTAAGCTTGCGTACTACATCTTCCGATTCGGTGATCACTATGTTAAATCGATGAATACGTTCAATTTCTGATGGCGACGTATTCAGGCTTTCGATATTGATTTTTCGGCGTGTAAATATAATAGCTATCCGGTTTAATAAACCAATTTGGTTTTCGGTATAAACCGTGATGTTAAATTCCTGTTTCTCTGTATCTTGATTGCTCATAATTTGTTTTGTTAAAGTTTAGGGCTGATTATTTAAGCCTGATTTCGCTTACACTACATCCTTGCGGCACCATCGGGAACACATTGTTTTCCTTGGTTACCATCACTTCTAAAAGGAACGAACCTTTGTTGCTCAGCATTTCATTTAATGCCGCAGGCAGATCCGTACGATCTTCAATCCGTTTTCCCGGGATTCTATAAGCCGCAGCCAGGGCAACAAAATCAGGGCTCTGAATATCTACAAATGAGTAACGGCGTTCGTTAAACAATTCCTGCCATTGTCTTACCATACCTAAAAAGCGGTTATTCAGAATAATTATCTTTACATCGATACCGCTTTGCATAATGGTACCCAGTTCCTGCAAGGTCATCTGGAAACCACCATCACCAATAATGGCTACAACGGTACGGTCTTGAGCCCCAAACTTAGCGCCGATGGCAGCAGGCAGGGCAAAGCCCATTGTACCTAAGCCGCCACTGGTAACGTTGCTGCGGGTGTTATTGAACTTAGCATAACGGCAGGCCACCATTTGGTGCTGACCTACGTCGGTTACAATAATAGCTTCGCCTTTGGTTATCTCGTTCAGTTGTTTAATAACCTCGCCCATGGTCATTTCAGGCGTGGTTGGGTTAAGTTCCTGATGAATTACCGCTTCAACTTCCTGTTGAGTGTAATCATGGAATTTATTTATCCACTCGGTATGTTGTTTTTGCTCAATGGCTTTGGTAAGCAAAGGCAGGGTTTCTTTACAGTCGCCCCATACCGGTACGGTTGATTTAACGTTTTTATCAATCTCGGCAGGGTCAATGTCCAGATGGATCACTTTAGCTTGCTTGGCGTATTTATCAAGGCGGCCTGTTACACGGTCGTCAAAACGCATACCGATGGCTATCAGTACATCGCATTCGTTGGTTAATACGTTGGGGCCATAGTTGCCGTGCATACCCAGCATACCCACGTTTTGAGGGTGATCTGTTGGGATGGCACCTGCACCTAAAACTGTCCATGCTGCAGGGATACCGCTTTTTTCGATAAAAGTTTTGAACTCCTGCTCGGCACTACCCAATATTACACCCTGACCCCAAATGATAAATGGTTTTTTAGCCTGATTTATCAATTCGGCAGCTTCCTGTATGTATTGTGTACGTACAATAGGTTTTGGCCTGTAGCTGCGGATATGGTTGCAAGGGGTATAACCCTGAAAATTAAATTTTTGTATCTGCGCGTTTTTGGTAATATCGATTAACACTGGTCCGGGGCGGCCGCTTTTAGCTATGTAAAAAGCTTTGGCAATTACCTCAGGAATTTCGTTGGCATCAGTTACCTGGTAGTTCCATTTGGTTACCGGGGTGGTGATGTTGATCACGTCGGTTTCCTGGAAAGCATCTGTACCTAAAAGGTGCGCGAATACCTGCCCGGTGATACATACTAATGGTGTGCTATCTATCTGGGCATCGGCCAGGCCGGTTACCAGGTTGGTTGCACCGGGGCCGCTGGTTGCAAATACAACACCTACTTTGCCCGAAGTACGCGCATAGCCTTGCCCTGCATGGATACCACCCTGTTCATGACGGACCAGGATGTGGTTCAGTTTATCATTATAATCAAACAGAGCATCATAGATGGGCATGATAGCGCCACCCGGATAGCCGAAGATGGTATCAACACCTTCAACAATTAATGCCTCCAATAATGCTACTGATCCTGAAACTTCTACCGCTGTTGTTGTAGCCGGTGTAGTTAGTGTTTCCTGTGCAACTTCCATAGTGTGTTGGGTATTATGTTGTATGTTATTATTGTTTTACGTAGTACGTTTTACGTGATACGTTTTTATTTTATTACCATTTTCAATTGTGTACAACTTAAAACGTTATACGTATAACCTTATGGCATTTCGTCGGTTACGCAACCTTCGGCTGCTGTGCTTACCGTTTTGGCATATCTGTATAATAAGCCTTTGCTTACCTTTAAAGCTGGTTGTACCCATGCTGCTTTACGGGCTGCAAATTCTTCATCGCTTATCATTACGTTGATGGTGCGGTTAACAGCATCAATAAATATGCGGTCTTCATCCTTTACAAAGGCGATACCACCACCATCATAAGCTTCTGGTGTAATGTGACCAACCACAAAACCGTGTGTACCGCCAGAAAAACGACCATCGGTGATTAATGCTACCGAGCTACCTAAACCGGCGCCAAATATGGCCGATGTTGGTTTAAGCATTTCCGGCATACCCGGTGCGCCCTTAGGGCCCACGTTGCGGATAACTACCACATCGCCCGATTTAACACGGCCGCTTTGTATACCATGTATCAGTTCAAACTCGCCATCAAATACACGGGCAGGACCTTCAAAGCTGGTGCCTTCTTTACCGGTAATTTTGGCTACGCTGCCGCCTTCGGCAAGGTTTCCGTACAATATCTGTAAGTGACCGGTAGCCTTAATTGGATTGGTAGCCGGGAAAATAATTTTTTGTGTTTCAAAACTCAACTCCGGAACCTCAGCTAAATTCTCAGCAATGGTTTTTCCGGTAACGGTTAAGCAGTCGCCATTTAACCAACCCTGGCTTAAGCAGTATTTCATTACGGCAGGTACACCACCAATGTTGTGGAGGTCTTCCATCATGTATTTACCGCTTGGCTTCATATCGGCAAGAACCGGGATACGGTTACTTACCGCCTGAAAATCATCCTGGGTTACTTTAACACCAACGCTTTTAGCCATTGCTATCAGGTGCAATACCGCATTGGTTGAACCACCTAATACCATTATCACTACCATAGCATTTTCAAATGCCTCGCGGGTCATGATATCTGATGGTTTAATATCTTTTTCTAACAACACCTTGATAGCTTTACCGGCGGCAAGGCATTCTGCCTTTTTATCTTCGCTTAATGCAGGGTTTGATGATGAGTATGGCAAACTCATACCCAATGCCTCAATAGCGGCAGCCATGGTATTGGCGGTATAGATACCACCACAGGCACCAGCGCTCGGGCAGGCATTCTTGATAACGCCCATAAAATCTACATCATCTATCTGGCCGGCGATCTTTTTGCCTAAAGCTTCAAATGCCGAAACAATGTTCAGGTCTTCACCTTTCCAGTGGCCTGGTTTAATAGTGCCACCATATACCATGATTGATGGACGGTTTAAACGACCCATAGCCATGATAGAGCCAGGCATGTTTTTATCGCAGCCTGGCAGGGTGATCAAACCGTCATAATATTGAGCACCAGTAACAGCCTCAATGGAATCGGCAATAATATCACGGCTCATTAATGAGTAGCGCATACCTTCTGTACCGTTGCTCATGCCATCGCTTACACCAATGGTATGGAATATAAGGCCTACCAAATTCTCATCCCAGATGCCTTGTTTAACCAGCTTAGCCAGATCGTTCAGGTGCATGTTGCAGGTGTTGCCATCGTAGCCCATGCTGGCAACGCCAACCTGTGCCTTTTCCATATCGTCATCGGTTAAACCTATTCCGTATAACATGGCCTTGGCGGCAGGCTGTGTTTCGTCCTGCGTAAAAGTTTTGCTGTACTTGTTCAATTCTATAGCCGCTGTAGTATCTGATGATGAACTCATTTTTGTTTATTATGATAGCCTTATTAGTAAATGATTTAGTATGCTGATCCGGGTTTATGTATACTGTGCGAATCTGTATTTGTAAGGTAGATATAGCCGTAAAAAATAGCAAGGATCAGAAAAAATATTTTCAAAAAGTATTTTATTTTGTTATTTAATTATTAAAAAAATTTAATTCTTTACATAGTATAAATATAGAAATTAAATATGTTATAAAATATACCAAAGTTCAAAACGGTATTCGGTACAAATTTTATGCATGCATAGTAAGTTGTTGATTTTCTTCCTGAAACGAGTAAAATACCGCTATTACTTGTGTAAAATCTACTTGCTATGCCTTATGTGATTTTAGCTATTGAAGTTGCCTTACGGTTACTTCATACTTTAAAATTCAGCCCTCTTAATTTAATTAACTTTTAAACTTCAGGTCGTAAAAAAAGGGTTCAGTTTGTTCAGTGTACTTAATTTTGTGCAGAGCATAGTTTAGATAATAGCTGTTTACGGACTCACTCGATCTGCGCTGCGCTTGTCGACCTTTTCAGCTTCGCTGGAAAGGGGATACGAAAATATTTTTCTCACTCTCTTGTCTTTCATCCATTTTCAAAATCCCCTCTTTCCGCCGCAGGCGAAGAGAGGGGCGACAAGCGCAGCGATGTCGGGGTGAGTCTGCCACGCAATTTTCAAGAATATTCTCTGACAGCCGAAAAAAGTGCAAAAAAAAACGTCCGGGGATTTATACCCGAACGTTTTTATAAATATTGGGGTATAAGGTTTACTTGTGCTGAATACCTTCAGCAAGCACAATAACCTTATTGTTTAATACCTCAACAACACCGCCTTTAATAAAAAAGACTTCTTCTTTACCAGCGTTGCCGCCACGCACGGTTAGTTTACCATCCTGCAAAGTAGAGATGATAGGAGCGTGGTGGTTTAATATTTCAAATAATCCCAAAGCACCCGGAACGGTTACCGATGTGGCTTCGCCCTCGTATACTTTTTTATCGGGTGTAAGAATTTCTAAAGTCATTTTTTTTGTATCAAGTAGTTAGTATCAAGTATCAAGTATTATGCAATTAGTATCAAATAGCAATCTTGCTACCTGATACTAAATACTTGTTACTATGCGTTAGCTTCAGCTAACAGCTTTTTACCTTTTTCAATGGCATCTTCAATGCTTCCAACTAAGTTGAATGCAGCTTCAGGATATTCGTCAACTTCACCATCCATGATCATGTTGAAACCTTTAATGGTTTCTTTGATGTCAACCAATACACCTTTTAAGCCGGTAAATTGTTCGGCCACGTGGAATGGTTGTGAAAGGAAACGCTGAACACGACGCGCACGTGATACAACCAGTTTATCTTCCTCAGATAACTCGTCCATACCCAGGATCGCGATGATATCCTGTAACTCTTTGTAACGTTGTAAAGTTTCTTTAACACGTTGAGCTGTATTGTAATGCTCATCGCCTAAGATAGCCGGGCTAAGGATACGTGAAGTAGAATCCAAAGGATCCACCGCAGGATAAATACCTAACTCTGCAATTTTACGTGAAAGTACTGTTGTTGCGTCCAAGTGAGCAAATGTAGTTGCCGGTGCAGGGTCAGTCAAGTCATCCGCAGGTACGTAAACCGCTTGTACAGATGTAATTGAACCGCGTTTGGTTGAAGTGATGCGCTCTTGCATGGTACCCATTTCAGTAGCCAGTGTTGGCTGGTAACCTACCGCTGATGGCATACGGCCTAACAGCGCCGATACTTCAGAACCTGCTTGTGTAAAGCGGAAAATGTTATCGATAAAGAAAAGGATATCACGGCCTTTGCCATCTTCTTCACCATCACGGAAGTATTCGGCAATGGTTAAGCCTGATAAAGCCACACGTGCACGTGCACCAGGAGGCTCATTCATCTGGCCGAAAACGAAGGTTGCTTTTGAGTCTTTCAAAGCTTCGTTATCCACTTTAGATAAGTCCCATCCGCCTTCTTCCATAGAGTGCATAAATGCATCTCCGTATTTTATAATGCCTGATTCAAGCATCTCACGTAAAAGGTCATTTCCTTCACGGGTACGCTCACCAACACCTGCAAATACCGATAAACCGGCATAAGCTTTAGCGATGTTGTTGATCAGTTCCTGGATCAATACTGTTTTACCAACACCAGCACCGCCAAACAAACCAATTTTACCACCTTTTACATAAGGCTCTAACAAGTCGATAACCTTGATACCTGTAAAAAGTACCTCAGTTTCGGTTGAAAGGTCCTCAAAACGTGGAGGAGTATTGTGGATTGGACGACCATTGGCTTTATCTAAATCAGCGATACCATCAATGGCATCACCAACAACGTTGAATACACGACCTTTGATGTTTTCGCCAACCGGCATTTTGATGGCCGATTCTAAATCCAATACCTTCATGCCGCGTAGCAATCCGTCTGTTGAATCCATCGCGATAGCACGTACACGATCTTCGCCTAAGTGCTGCTGAACTTCTAAAATTACTTTTTGGCCATTTTCTTTCGTGATCTCTAATGCATCATAAATTTTGGGAAGATGAGCATCATCAGCGAAACTTACGTCAACTACCGGACCAATGATCCGTGATATTTTTCCAATGTTTGGCATATATAACCTGGTGTTTTAAAGAATTTTTCTAATAAATAGCTGTTGCAATAAAATATAAGATGCTATTTCAGAGGCGCAAAGTTAAGATTTCTATCCAAATATTTAAATACCAAAAGCAACATTTGTTACGATATTTTCTTAACAGTCATTTTGAGGTTTTTTGTTACTCAAAACTGAGTACTATTTTACCAATATGACTGCTGCTTTCCATCAGCTCATGAGCCTGGGCTGCCTCTTCGGGTTTAAATATCTTGTATATAACTGGCTTAATTGCTCCTGATGCCAGCAATGGCCAAATGCTTTTTAGCAGATTTTGAGCAATCCTACCTTTAAATTCTGCATCTCTTGCTCGTAAAGTAGAGCCCGTAATGGTTAGTCTTTTCACCATCACCCGGCCCAGATCTACCTGGGCATTGTTGCCGTTCATGGTATTAATCATCACCAGCCGACCCTCTATAGCTAATGACTGAATGTTGGCGGGGGTATAATCGCCGCCTATCATATCTAATATCACATCAACACCCTTGCCATTGGTTAACTGCTCAATAACTTCTTTAAAGTTTTCGGTTTTGTAGTTAATGGCCCTCGCGGCACCAAGCGCCTCGCAGCTGTGGCATTTTTCATCAGAACCCACCGTAGTATAAACCGTATGGCCTAAAGCACTGGCTATTTGTATGGCCGCTACACCAATACCGCCCGAGCCGCCGTGAACCAGCAGGGTTTCACCATCTTTTAAATTGCCTCGGTCAAATACATTGCTCCAAACGGTAAAAAATGTTTCAGGCAGGGATGCAGCTTCTGTAAAAGACAAATTTTCGGGTACGGGCAGGCATTGCAGTTCGTGGGCGCTGCAATATGCTGCATAACCACCTCCGGATACCAGGGCGCAAACTTTATCGCCAATTTTCCACCGGGTAACGGCAGCACCCACTTCAACTACGGTGCCGGCAACTTCAAGACCCGGAATATCCTGTACCACATCTGCAGGTGGCGGGTACTTACCTTCGCGCTGCAGCACATCCGGGCGATTTACACCTGCGGCAGCAACCTTAATTAAAACTTCATTTGCGCCATAAGTGGGTTTGGGCCTTTCTGCAATTTGCAAAACCGAGGGTTTGCCGGGCTGGGTTATGATAATGGCTTTCATTGCAAGTAGTTATATAGCAAATATATGTTATATAAATGCGCAAAAAACAAATTCTAAACCCTAAAGTAAAGTTCTAAATTCATGGTATGCTCTTTAGTTTCTCTTTTGCTTAAGCTCTATTCATTCTTCAAACTATTAACCGGGTTGGCTATTGCCGCTTTCAATGATTGCGTACTAATAGTGATAAAACAAATAACTACGGAACCGATGCCGGCAATCGCTAATTCCCACCATTGGATGTTCTGCCTGTAGGCAAAGCCTTGCAACCAGATGTTCATAATTAGCCAGGCTAATGGCGCTGCTATCAAAAACGAAATGATCACCAATTTTATAAAGTCCTTTGATAACATTTTTACAATAACCGGGACGCTTGCGCCCAAAACTTTGCGTATGCCAATTTCCCGGTTACGCTGTTCTGCTGCGTAAGCAGCCAGGCTAAATAATCCCAGGCAGGCAATAACAATAGCTAAAACAGTAAAGACTATGAAGAGATTACCCATGCGTTGCTCAGTACGATACGTGGTTTCAAAATCATCGTCCATAAATGTATAATTAAAACGCTCGTGAGGGGCAACGGTTTTCCATTGGTTTTCCATCAGATTTATTAACGCATGTAAATTGGATGTGTTCACCCTTACGGTTAAGCGGGCCAGCCAATCATTAGCCATTACCATTACCAGCGGACTTACATTATCGCGCAGCGAACTGAAATTAAAATCTTTTACAACGCCAATAATAGTGTATTTTTTGTCGATCTCTTTCCCCTTCCATGTGTAAAGAAGCTTATTAATAGCATGATTATTATAGCCAAATACTTTGGCCGCTGTTTCATTGATGATTACCGCTGTTGAATCTGTTTTAAACTGTGCAGAAAAACTTCGGCCCTCTTTCAATGTGATACCCATGGTGTTCAGGTAGTCTTCATCAACTTTCCAGAACTGGGTTGACTGACTGTTTTTTTGATCTGGTGATACATACCCAATTGTCCGGTAACCGCCAACAGGGAGGTAGCTGCTAAGCGTTGCATTGATTACTCCTGGAAGTTGTTTTATTTCCTGTTTCAATATCTGGGGATTATCTAATGTATTTACACTATTAATAGTGATTACCTGGTTGCGGTTAAAGCCAAGATCCTTATTTTGAATGTAATGCAGCTGATTATATATTACCAACGTACCTATAATTAGAAAAATAGAAATAGAAAATTGAAAAACAACCAATGTGCTTCTGAGTGCGCCGCCTTTAAAGCCTGTTGCCAATTTACCCTTTAATACATCAATGGGTTGAAATGCAGAAAGGAAAAATGCTGGGTAGGAGCCCGCTAAAAGGCCTACCACCATAACAATAGCGATTATAGAGGGTAGTAGCCAGGTTAGTACATTCCATGTGATGACTAATTCTTTATTTGCAAAATGATTAAAAATTGGCAGCAAGGCCCAGGCTGTTAGCATGGCTATGAAGGCAGCGGTGAAAGTTACTATTAATGATTCGGCCAAAAACTGAAATATCAGGTGCTTGCGAGATGATCCTAATACCTTGCGCACGCCAACTTCACGGGCTCTGTTTGCCGAACGGGCTGTTGACAAGTTCATGAAATTAATGCATGCCAATAGTAAAATGAACAAAGCTACTACCGAAAATATGTAGATGTATTGTATGTTGCCGTTAACACCAATTTCGCCTTGACGATTTGATTTTAAGTGTATGTCTTTTAAAGGAGTGGTTATAAGTTTAAAGTAGTTATTGTTTGATTTGAACCTTTGATAATTAAAATTGGCTGTTGAAAGGTTTTTTTCCATCAAAGGAGCAAGCTTTGATTCAAAACGTGCCGGGTTGGTGCCAGGTTTAAGCAAAATATAGGTGATGAAAGGACTGATACTGTTCCAATTACCCTTGCCAACCGCATTGGCGGCAAACAGAAAATTAGCTTTAAAATGTGATTGGTGGGGCATCTCACGCATTACACCACTTATTTTATGATTGCTGCTATCGGTAACCAAAAAAAGCGTTTCACCTACCACATTGGTACGATTAAAATATTTTTTGGCTATTGATTCAGTAATTACAACATTATTAGGTTCTGTAAGTGCAGTTTTAGGATCGCCGGAAAGCAGAGGTAAGGTGAAAATATCAAATATGCCTGTTTCGCAATAAAAGGTAGCGCCATCTTCCCGAACAATTTCATCGCCCTTTTTAAAACGGATATTTACGGCTGGAGTTATCCGTACAGCTTTTTCAACTTCCGGAAACTCCCGGGTTAAAGCATCTGCAACAGGTATGGGAGAGCCTGCAAAATAGGATATAGTACCGTTAAACTTAACGTCGGTATTTACCCGGTATATTCTATTGAATTTAGTGTTATAGCGATCATAATTTAGCTCATCAACCACAAAAAATATGATGAGCAGACAGGTAGCTAAACCCAAAGAGAGCCCTAAAATATTGATGAACGTAAATCCTTTATTTTTTAAAAGACTGCGAAACGCCGTTTTGATATAATTCCTGATCATAACCTTTAGCTAATTGATATTGCTAAAGCTATAACTAAATATTTAGTTAATCAAGAATTTTATAACTTAATTTTTAGTTCAACTATGTTTATTTACTTTTTGCTATGTTTATAGTATGGCGTAATTGCATTGTATCACCCTGCCAGCCCTGGTGACCAGGTATAACATATTTAATATTTTTAAAGCGCTTGCCAACGCGTTCTACAGAATTTGGCCACTCGGCTATGTTGCCATCATCAGTAAAGCCCTTACTATTAGTTTCCAGGCTTTTGATGAGGCATCCGCCAAACAGTACCCGGGTTTGTGGCAGCCAAACTACAATATTGTCTTTAGTATGGCCTTCGCCGGGATAGTAAGTTTGTATGCTTACGCCGCCAACGTTAAAAACGGTATCGCGGTTAAAGGTAAACTCAGCCTGTTTGTTGCCGCCCTTTTTAGCCAGTGTATTGGTTAATTTGCTTGCGTAAGTTTTTACACCGTTCTTTTTTAACATATCGAGCCCGGCGGTACGGTCGCTATGGAAGTGGGTTGCTATACAAAGCACAATTTTTTGATGATAGCGTTTCTGTAAAGTATCCATCAACTGTTGTGTTTGATCTTCATCCCATGGAGTATCAATTAATATAATACCGGCTTTGGTTACAATATAAAGTCCGTTGGCAGGGAAGGGGCTTTTACCATCCGGCAATCCGTAAGAGATGTGTACATATACATTATTAGTTAAATGTTTAGTACTGATACGGAATGGCTGGGTTTGGGCTTTAACATAAGCCGAAAAACATATTAGGGCTGCAATCAGTATAAATCTCATTATTCAAAAATAGCAAAGTCAATTAATTACCTGCCAATTACCATTAGCTGTTTCTATTTATTTTTATTTGCAATAAAAAACTACGCTATGGCATTACAAGTTGGCCAAAAGGCCCCCGATTTTATATTAGTTTCATCAGCATTAAAAAGTGTATCGTTAGCCGATTTTAAAGGCAGAAAAGTAGTGCTGCACTTTTTCCCTTTAGCATTTACTGGTGTTTGCACCACGCAATTATGCACCATGCGTGATAGCTTTGGTTATTATGATGGATTAAATGCTACCATATTAGGTATATCTGTTGATTCGCCTTTTACACTGGCAAAGTTCAAAGAAGAGAACAATTACCAGTTTGATCTGCTATCTGATTTTAATAAGGAAGTATCTGCAGCCTATGGCGCCTTGTATGAAACTTTTGCTTTAGGATTGAAAGGTGTATCAAAGCGTGCGGCATTTGTGATTGATGAAAACCAGGAAATTATTTACGCCGAGGTACTGGAAGATGCAGGCAACCTGCCCGATTTTGCTGCCATTGCCGAAATTGTGAAACAATAAAGAGGCTGACTAAGTCAAATAGTAAAAAAATATGGAAAGATATTTGCCATAAAATCAGTTGTTTGGCTTAGTTTGAAAAAATAATTGTAAAAGTTATTTGAAAAAAGTTTGCAATAAAGGGTAAAAAAACTACTTTTGCATTCCGTTTCAAAAAGCACTCGTAGCTCAATTGGATAGAGCGTCTGACTACGGATCAGAAGGTTAGGGGTTCGACTCCCTTCGAGTGCACCAAACGTTAAGCCTTTCTGTGTTGTACCGAAAGGCTTTTAATTTATTAAGAGCATGCTAAATCTGGTATTGTTTGGTCCTCCCGGAGCAGGGAAAGGGACTCAGTCGCAAAAGCTTATTGAAAAACACGGTTTAATACACCTTTCAACAGGCGACCTTTTACGCGGCGAAATTTCACAAGGAACTGCACTTGGCTTAGAGGCAAAGAAATTGATGGATGAAGGCATGCTTGTTCCTGACGAGGTAGTTATAGGTATGATCAGCAATAAGCTGGATGCCAATAAGGAGGCTGAAGGTTTTATATTTGATGGTTTCCCCCGTACCGTTGCACAGGCCGAAGCATTGGACAACCTGCTGGAAAGCAAGGCAGCTACCATATCACATATGATTGCTCTTGAGGTAGATGCTGAGGAGTTGGAGCGCAGGCTTTTGGAACGTGGTAAAGAATCTGGCCGTGCAGATGACGCCAACCCGGAAGTTATTCGCAAGCGTATTAAAGAATACAATGATAAAACGGCTCCTGTTGCCGGTTTCTATAAAAATCAGGATAAGTTTAAAAGTATAAACGGTATTGGCTCAATTGACCAGATATATGGTGCCATTGATGCCGTTATTGAACAATAATAATTAAGTCCGGAAGTCGGGAAAGTCAGTAAAGTCCGAAAGTTAAGAACATCAAACTTCTTATCTTTCGGACTTTACTGACTTTCGGACTTTTCAGACCAAATCTTAAAATTTATGTCGCAAGGTTCCAATTTTGTTGATTACGTGAAAATCTGTTGCCGCTCGGGCCACGGTGGGGCAGGTTCTGCGCATTTGCACCGTGATATTTTAACCTCCAAAGGCGGCCCTGATGGTGGTGATGGCGGAAGAGGTGGTCATGTTATTGTAAAAGGCAATGCCCAGCTATGGACAATGCTGCATCTTAAATATCGTAAGCACGTAATTGCCGGCGATGGCGATTCTGGCGGCAGTTCATTAAGATCGGGTAAAACCGGACGCGACGAAATTTTGGAAGTGCCCCTTGGTACCACCGTTAAAAATGCCGAAACCGGCGAGGTTATTTTTGAGATTACCAAAGATGGCGAAACCAAAATATTAACTCCAGGTGGCCGCGGTGGTTTAGGTAACTGGCATTTTAAAACCGCAACACAACAAACCCCACGTTTTGCCCAACCGGGTGAGGATGGCCGGGAAGACTGGAACATACTCGAATTAAAGATACTTGCCGATGTGGGTTTAGTGGGCTTTCCGAATGCCGGTAAGTCAACTTTACTTTCTGTAGTATCGGCTGCCAAACCAGAGATCGCTGATTACGCGTTCACGACGCTGGTGCCCAACCTGGGTATAGTATCGTACCGCAATAACCGCTCATTTGTAATGGCCGATATTCCGGGAATTATTGAGGGCGCTTCGCAGGGGAAAGGACTTGGGTTTAGATTTTTAAGGCATATTGAACGTAATTCGGTATTGTTGTTCATGGTACCTGCAGATACAACCCGTACCATTAAACAGGAATACGAGATATTACTGCACGAGCTGAAAGAATATAACCCCGAACTGATACATAAGCCGCGTGTGCTTGCGGTTACCAAATCAGATATGTTGGATGATGAGTTGCAGGCCGAAATGGCAAAGGAACTTCCGGATGGTGTACCTGCAGTGTTCATATCATCAGTAGCTCAAAGAAATTTAGACGGATTAAAAGATCTGCTTTGGAAAGAGATCAACGCGAACGTTATTTAGCCGAATAGAGCACATAATCTGGACTTAGCTGCTCCATCTTGAAATCCTGATAGTCCGGAAAACAGTGGGTTAAAATGTCTGATCTTACACCACTATAGTTTGAGGGCATGAAAATATATAGCGGCCCTGCATGGCCTTTATAGGTAAAATTGTCATAGTAGTCCTTTGAACTAACCTGAACCGCATCCATTGGATCTACAGTGATGATGCGGTTATTTTTTATCTCCAGGCCAAGATCAGGTTGTATAAAAACAAAAATGGCATTGTTGTTTTTTCTGTCCAGATCCATGAGGTAGTTTAATGACTGCTGATCGGCTGCTATTTGGGCCAAACCAGTTGTTCCCCTGGCATTAAATAGTTTGTTTTGTCTAAATCCAGGTACAAAGTATCTGAAGCTTAAAAAGCCAATAACAAAACAAATAAACACAAATGCAGCCTTATAAATGAGTTGGCTCCGGCTTACCAGGTAAACAAGGCCGGGAGTTATCAGCAGGCCAATTAACCGCAAATGCCTTGCCTCGTACGATATATTAGCCTGCCTTAAAAAGTTATAGCTGAAAAATATTACCGAAACCGAATAAAAAACAATAACCAGTAAGGCGTAGTTTTTATCAGGCGCATGGCGCGCAATGTTAATAACCAGTATCACACTAAATATAGCCGATGTTATAACCGTAACTAACGACCAAAAAGGGTTCAGTATGGTTAAGTCATCATGATATATCAATCCTCCAGCCATATCATCAATAGACAAACCTGCCAGCAAAGGTGAGGCAAGCGGAAAGCTAAAAGTTTGCCAGGTTAGTTTGATACCCATACCACTCGATGCTGGATTTTCACCTTTGGAAAGATACAGGATGTAAATTAATGAAAGGGAGGCTATGGCTGGTATCCCAATCCATATTCCTTTTTTTATCCATTGCACAATATCATACTGACCTCGCGATAGTTTTATCCACAAATAAATGCAGCCCGCCCCGTACATCCATAAAAACGATGATTTACAGCAGAAGCCAAAGCATCCGGAAAGTAAAAGGAATACAAGTAGTTTCCAATCAGTTTTATTAATAGCTGTGCAACCGTAAAGGAACCAGCCTGCAAAGCCGAATATCAATACTTCGCCGCCGTTATAAAAAATATAAGGGATAATAAAGGCCTGTTGGCAAGCTATCAGGGCAACGCTGATAGCGGCTATTAGTTGCCCGAAGCCGGCCTTCTTAAAAAATGAATAAAAACCAAATATCCCTGATAAAGTAAAAACTGCACTTGTAACAGCAGCTGCCTGCCCAAGGTTGAGTTTAAAAAGCGATATGAATAAATAAGGAGCAAGGTATTGCCCCGGCGACCACCATGTTAAAAACTCGGAATGAGTTTTACTTAAATCGGCAGCGTTGGGTTTAAAAAGTAAATTAAAGCCACCGCCGGCCTGCATTTTTTGCAATACCTGAAAGCCCCATGATGAGTCAGGAAAAACCGCTGCAGGAGATAAAAAGGTCATTACGCCAACTATTAATACAATTACGCTCAGCACAGCCAGAATTATTTTGTGAATATTGCTTGTTTGTAGTGGCATAATTATAGTTAATGTGGTAGATTTTTAAATAATATTACGTTCGCGGGTTTTTATTGCCGGGTTGCCCTGGTAAACAGCATAAGGCAGCAGGTTTTGAGTGGCCACAGAGCCACTGGTAAGTACAGAATGGCTGGCAGCGGTAACTCCCGGGTTTACTATAGCTCCGGCTGCTATCCATACCCCATCTTCTAAAGTTAACTCTTTAGTTATCAAGTTAAATGATGTTTTTTTGTAGTCATGACTGCCTGTAAGCAATATGGCTCCCTGCGAAAGGCATACATTGGCCCCAATGTTAACACCAACCAGGCAGTCTATCCAAACATTTTCGCCGATCCAGGTTTTATCGCCAATGGTCAAAAACCAGGGGTATTTTATGTTTACACAAGGTTTTATGGTTACATTTTTGCCAATTTTTGCACCAAACAAGCGTAGCAGAGAAACTTTGAACCTGCTTGAAGGGATAAGGCTGGTTTTAAAAAAAAAGGCATTCAGGTAAAACCATACCAGTCTCTTAAACGCATTACCACCCGGATGAAAAGGATAATTGCTATAGGTGGATAGGTCGGTTTTGTGCATGCCTGTTAATAAGCCTGTAGTTGTTGTTTTAATAAAATTAACAAAGCAAGTTGTGCAATGTTTAGCAATTGATATGTTAATTAAGATCTGAACCCATCAAATTTTACCGGCGCGAAAGTGTGAAAATAATTAAAGCTGTATTCAATAAAAGTAATACAGGCTGGGTAATGACTGAAAGGTTTTGCAAGTTCTCGTTCCGTACAGCACGTTTGTTTTGCGATATATAAATAACATCGCCATTTTGCAGGATAGCCCGCGGATCATTTATGGATTGTATATTCCGGAGGTTGATCATGGTTACCTGTGGGTTGAGCTGATCGCCTCGTATAATTTGAATATTTGTTTCATTTGCTTTATCAGTCAGACCTCCTGCAGCACCTATCATATCAACAAGAGTAGTTTTATCTTTTACTAATGGAAAATTGCCCTGGGTTTTAATTTCACCCAAAAACGTTACTTTTAAATTGGTGATCTTTAACTCGATAATGGGGTCCTTTAACAAACTTTTGCGATAAAGGTCCTCAACCTTTTTTGCTGCCTGGGCACGGGTTAAACCCACAACGTTCACATGGCCAATTACAGGTAAAGTTACCGTACTATCATCTTCAACCTGATAAGTTTGGCCGCCCCCTCCACCGGATCCTCCACCTCCAGAATTATTGCCGTTGCTTGGAGCTTCATCAACAATATACCTGATATTTTGAAGGTTTCTGATCTGCAATATATCCTGCGACTTGATGCGGTATGGAACCATATCAGGGGCAGGTGATTTTTGGGTTAAAGTATCATGAGCAACACCCTTTTGTTCAAAAAGTGATTGATATTGTTTGTTGGAGCACGATGTTAAAGTGAATAGTATCCCCAGAAATAAAATAGTAAAAGTAAAAAGACGCATATAAGGGATTTACTGCTTAATAATTATGCATTGGTTTCAAAAATACATAATTTGCGTGTACAATATTAGTATCCTATTCCAATTTGTACGGTTTGAAGCTCTCTCTTGTTACAGTAGTTTATAATGCACAAGATTCAATCGGTGAATGTATTGAGTCTGTCATCAGCCAAAATTACCCCGATCTGGAGTATATTATTGTTGACGGAGGATCAACAGATAACACCCTGAATGTGATCAACCGGTACAGATCGAACATTAATATTTTAGTTTCTGAACCTGACCTGGGTATATATGATGCCATGAATAAAGGTATCCGCCTGGCTACCGGGCAGTTTGTTGGTATGCTGAATGCAGATGACCAGTTTGCTGACACCGACGTTTTAAAATCAGTAGCTGCCGCTTTTGAGCAGCACAATACCGGTGTTATATATGGCGATATGGATATTATAGGTCAGAGGCAGCAAATTATTCGCAAATGGCGAACCGGGCCTTGCAATGATAACTCCTTCAACTTCGGCTTTATGCCGCCTCACCCCACATTTTACTGCAAGAGGGAATTGTTTGAAAGGTTAGGCTTTTACAGCCTTGACTATGGTTCGGCTGCTGATTTTGAGCTGATGCTGCGCTTTCTGCACTTAAACAAGGTAAATAGTCATCACCTTAAAAAAGTGATGGTTAAAATGCGTACAGGCGGCGTAAGCAGTAAGAGTTTCAAAAACAGGATCAAAGCATGGCAGTTCGATTTAAAAGCTATGCGTAAAAATGGCGTTACATTCCCCCTCATGGCTATTATATTAAAGCCGGTTCAAAAAATCTTCCAATTTTTTTAATTTCAAGTTAAACCTATATTTTTCTTCTGCGTATAAGAGTTCATGGCTGTAAGCTATATGCGTTGCGTCTGAAACGGGCAAGTAAACCAATAACGGGACTTCATATGACAGAGTTATTGCATTCTTATCACTTGATTTATAATGTTTTAATAGTTGTAATATCGGCTTTTATAACACTGATTACCATTCCTTCTATTTTACACGTAGCACGCGCAAGGCACTTATATGATGATGTTGGCCATTTCCGTAAGCAACATGATCATGGCATACCACGCCTTGGTGGGGTAGCTATATTTGTAAGTTTTATCATCACCATACTTTTATTCAGCGTAATTGATAAATCATTGCCGGTAAGTTGTTTGCTTATCTCCTGCATCATTTTGTTTGCCATGGGCCTTAAAGATGATCTGTCGGGCGTAAACTCAAGTACCAAATTCTTTATACAATTTATAGTAGCAGCCATACTGGTATTACTGGGCGATATACGAATAACCAGCATGTTTGGCATATTTAATATTTATGGCCTGCCTTATGTACCGAGCGCTATATTTTCTATATTACTGATCATGCTTATTGTTAATTCCTTCAATTTAATTGATGGTATTGACGGGTTGGCAGCTACAACCGGTATTATAGTTAATATAACCTTTGCCTTACTTTTTATGCACATAAAGCAGTATGAGCTGGGTGCTATTTGCCTGGCTATGGTTGGCGCGGTAGTCGGTTTTTTACGTTACAATATAACTCCTGCCAAAATATTTATGGGCGACACCGGGGCCCTGCTCATAGGTTTAATATCGGCTGTTATGGCTATCAAGTATATTGAATTGGGTAAGCTTACAGGCGTTAGCGAACCTAACTTTTACCCTGCACCGGCGCTTACGGTTGCTATATTGGTAGGCCCTGTTTTTGACACGCTCCGGGTATTTACCATCCGGATATTAAACGGGAGATCACCTTTTGATGCTGATCGTAATCATATGCACCACCGTATGTTAAAACTGGGAATGGGCCATATTCAGGTTACTCTGTGCTTATCCTTAATTAACATTGGTGCAATAGTGATGGTATTGTATTTTAAAAATCTGAGCAACACCTTACTTGTTAGCTGTATACTTTTAATCCCTTTGCTATTTAACTGGCTTGTTACTTTTTGTATACGCTCAAAAGAACGCGAAAATTTAGCCCTGCGCAATCTGTTTGTTTAAGGTCAATTGTGTTTTTGTAATGCCAGCGTAGTATTAGCGTCAGTAATTGAGCAGCATTATAATTTACCCATACATCTTCATTAACTTTGAATTGTATTAACAGAAATATAATGAAGATTGCTATCAATGGATTTGGCCGTATAGGGCGCGTTTTTTTAAGGAATATTTTAGCTAAACCCGGTATAGAGGTGGTGGCTATTAATGACCTTGCCGATACCCAAACACTTGCTCATTTATTTAAGTACGATTCTGTTCATCGTGGGTTTAAAGGCGTTGTAAATTTTGATGCTGATAATTTGTTTATCAATAATCAGCAGATAAAAGTATTTGCCGAACGCAACCCCGGGGCACTGCCATGGGCCGCGCTTGATATTGATGTTGTAATTGAGGCTACAGGTAAATTTACATCCAAAGAAGGTGCTGCACTGCACCTCAATGCGGGTGCAAAGCAAGTGATCATTTCTGCACCTTCGGCAAATAAAGATGTACCAACGGTAGTGCTGGCTGTTAATGATGATCAGATCGACCTGAGTTCGCCTATACTATCAAATGCTTCCTGTACCACCAATAACGTTGCCGCCATGGTGAAAATACTTGACGATAACTGGGGTATTATTGATGGTTACATCACTACCGTACACTCTATGACGGGCGATCAAAACCTGCATGATGCACCACATAAAGACCTACGCCGGGCGCGTGCGGCATCGGCATCTATAATCCCGACAACTACTGGTGCAGCAAAGGCTATAACAGCCATATTTCCGCATCTGGAAGGCAGGTTAGGCGGGGCAGGTATCCGCGTGCCTGTGCTTAATGGCTCTCTTACCGATTTTACATGCAGCCTTAAAAAGCAACCTACTATTCAGGAAATTAACCAGGCATTTAAACAGGCTGCCAATGGCCCTATGAAAAATGTACTGGAGTACACCGAAGACCCGATTGTATCAACCGATATATTGGATAATCCGCACAGCTGTATCTTTGATTCGCAGCTTACCTCTATTGTAGGAGGGTTGGTAAAGGTGGTTGGCTGGTATGATAATGAAATGGGCTACAGCAGCCGTTTGGCAGATCTGGTTGAAAAAATAGCCCAACTGAAAGTTCATCAGCCGGGCTATTCGATGTGAGAGATTTAGGTTTTATTAATTTATTTTGTGTAGGATAAGCCTACAGTAAGGCTCACTGCAGCATTATCTTTATCATCAAATATGTATGATGAAAAAGTGATCATATCTTTATTTTTATTAATGTAGCCGGTTTGTGCCTGTACAGCAAGCTGCTGAGATTGATAGGCTTTGAAGAAAACGATAGTACGCTCTACATGTAATTTAACCACGGTTTTACCATTAACTATAGCGGTTGTAGCAGCCGGCAGATTAACGTTATTCAGGTTATCATCAATATAATCATAAGCAATATCGCCATCACCGTTTAATGTACTGAAATGTAAGCCTGAAAGACCTGATGCCGAAAAATCTTCCTTAAAGTGTACTGCTGAAGCCTTGTTATAATCATCCTGACTGATGATAAGATCAGCTTTTTCGTTAAGTGACAAATAAAGTGTATCGTGACTAACGCTGGTTTTTACAACATGGTCGGCTATTGAAAGGTTAACCGCGTTTGGTGCAGTACTGTTAGTAGTATGTGGTTTATTGCTTACAGGTTTAGGATCGCCTAATTTGGCTGATTCGCAACTTGCAAAAAGTAATGTGGCTGTGACTAGGTATAGTAATTTCTTCATGACTTTAGTTTTATATTATTTTAACTTTTGCAAAAAATGTGCCTCTCAACTTAATTATTTTATAGTTATACTTAAACCAACTTAATTCAGCCGAATTTATAGCTGATATACTTAACAATTAATTTATATAGTGTAATATATGCCACAGGAGATGGGCAAAATATTCCCAGATTTCTCATTTTATGATCAAATTTATCACAGTTGAAGACCTACTTCCCTTGCGCAATGAGGTACTGCGCGAAGGCAAACTTACCCTGGATGAATGCCGTTTCCCATCTGATGATATAGAGGGGGCGTTTCATTTAGGCTATTACCAAAACAATGAGTTAGCCTGTGTGGCATCATTTCATCCGCAAAATTATACAGGTTATCCTGGCAAAGCCTACCAGTTAAGGGGGATGGCCACTATTGAAAAATATCGTGGTAAAGGTTTGGGTAACCAGTTGGTTAACTTTGCCCTGGTATATCTGCGCGGACAAAAAACAAACTATGTATGGTGCAATGCCCGCAAAAAAGCAGTGCAGTTTTACCTGGGAGCGGGTTTTGAGATCATATCTGATGAGTTTGAAATCTCTGGCATTGGGCCTCATTTTGTGATGTATGTAAAAATAACATGAAGTTTAAACGCGCAATAAACACCTTTTTCATTTTTCGTTTAAGAATTAAGAATAAAATGTTGAATTTGCGCGCCTTACATTAAACGACATATAATCGTATGAAAACAGTAGATCAAATTAGTTTTGCCGGCAAAAAGGCCCTGATCAGGGTTGACTTTAATGTGCCTTTGGATGAGGATTTTAACATTACAGACGACAACCGCATGACGGCAGCTTTACCTACTATAAAAAAGATCTTGAAAGATGGTGGTAAAGTTATCCTGATGTCGCATCTGGGCCGGCCAAAAGGTGGTCCGGAAGATAAATATTCTTTAAGACACGTGGTACGTCACTTATCTGACCTTTTAGGCCAGCAGGTTGAATTTGCTGATGATTGTATTGGCGAAGAAGCTATTCAAAAATCAAAAGATCTGGAAAAAGGCGAAGTGCTTTTATTAGAGAACCTGCGTTTTTATAAAGAAGAAGAAAAAGGTGATGTAGCTTTTGCCGAAAAACTTTCAAAATTAGGCGATGTTTATGTAAACGATGCTTTTGGTACTGCTCACCGCGCACATGCGTCTACAGCTGTTATAGCTCAGTTTTTCCCTGATGCCAAAGTGTTTGGTTACCTGATGGCAGCCGAATTGAATAATGCAGAGAAAATATTAAACGGCGCCGCTAAACCTTTCACCGCTATTATGGGTGGTTCAAAGGTTTCTGATAAGATAGAACTTATTGAAAAATTGCTGGATAAGGTTGATAACCTGATCATCGGTGGTGGCATGGCTTATACCTTTGCTAAAGCTGATGGCGGTAATATCGGTACCTCACTTGTTGAGGCCGATAAACTTGACCTGGCTATTAGCCTGCGTCAAAAGGCTAAAGACAAAGGCGTGAAATTATACCTGCCGGTTGATAACGTTATTGCTGATGCTTTCTCAAACGATGCCAAAACCGGAGTTGCTAAAACCGGCGAAATTCCTGACAACTGGATGGGATTAGATATCGGCCCTGAAACCGTAGCCTTATTCAGCAAAGTGGTTGAAGAGTCAAAAACCATTTTATGGAACGGCCCAATGGGTGTTTTTGAAATGGAAAGCTTTTTAGCAGGTACCAAAGCTATTGCCGAGGCGGTAGTTAAAGCAACTGAAAACGGTGCTTTCTCACTTATCGGTGGTGGCGACTCAGCTGCAGCTGTTGCTAAATTTAACCTGACTGCAGATGTAAGCTACGTATCTACAGGTGGTGGTGCTTTGTTAGAGTATATGGAAGGTAAAGAGCTTCCGGGCGTAAAAGCAATCAACGAATAAAATACTTTTTATTATTAAAGCAAAAGCCTCCCGGTAGTACCGAGGAGGCTTTTGCTTTTTAGAAGATTGTGAAATTTATTATTGAATTTTAACTGATGTTACTACATCATTGGCATTTGGAAAAAGTGTAGTAAAGTTTGGTGTATTAGCAGTGCGTGTCCATGATGTACCGGTGAAATTATCATTGGTGTACATGGTCACTGTCCATCCGGTTGGTATCTTTACTGATGATGCCCAGTTATCAGGCATACCATAAGCCTGTAGCTGTGCTAAGGTATAGGTTCCCTTGGGTATAGCAGTTGTGACTGTACCGCCGTAGTTAATGTCCTGGTAAAATGTTACCCCGGTAGTTGGTGGCGTCACCGTACCTGTGTATACCGTTGTTTTGCCGTAAAGCTTGTTTGATACGCTTGTAAGGTAAGTATGCACATCGGTATTAGGCAGGTTATAATAAAGGTAAATACCATAGCTGTTATTTACAGTTTGTGTAGCCAGTGATGCGGCAGTAGTTGAGCTTGTGCTTTGAATATCAATAGCAGCAGGCCCTAAATTGCTTTTAGCTAATCCCGGAACGTTTGGTACGGAGTATGATCCGTAAACGGCATTCCAGCTGTAATCAACCTTTGAACCTACGGTAACACCATTAAAGCTTAAGCGCGAAGCCGCAGGGCCATAATAGTAAAATGAGATAAGTTTAGTAGGCATCAACTGGCGCAGAGCGGTAACCAGGTATACAAACGAGCTTGAGTTAGGCTGTCCGGTTCCGTTGTTGCCATAGTCTGCGTATTCGTCATCAAAGTCAATACCGTCAAGGCCGTAAGTAGTAACGGCGTTGCTCAGTAACTGGGCAAAATCCTGCGCGGCAGCCTGAGTAGGGAAGTTGCTGATACCAGCACCCTGGTGGTTACCCAATATTGATAGCATTACTTTAATGCCCTTAGCCTGCAATGGTTGTATGTAAGTTGAGGCATTGCTCAATACATTAGTCACTTGCGGGTTAAAAAACAGTTCTGCCTTTTGGGTAGTGGTGTTGTAATTAATGTTGGCCGCAAAAATAATGGCTACATCAAACAGCTGTTGTCCGGTAGATAGGGTGTAGTTGCCTACATTTCTAATATCGTTATTGTTTACTTCTACATAACAAACGCCTTTCGGTCCGCTTACGCCAATAGCATTGGTACCCAGTTTTGATGCCGAATTGTTGCTTGCACCGGGGGCGGGTGCCAGATCTTTTTTACATGCGGCGGCAAATAACAGGGTTATACCTAATAATGCTGTAGGTATTTTATTCAATTGTATTCTCATAAAGTTTTTTGATTTTAATTAATAATGTTTTTTAGTAGTTAAGCTGTGGTTTGTTTATCCATAGGCATGCGGTTTTGAGTTTAAGAGGGTTATCTGAATAGAGTATGGTTAAGAAATTGGATTTTAGGAGTTTGAGAAGAAGTGATATTGCTTTTAAAAGTTTAGACTCGTATTTATACGGATGCAGCAATCATCTTAGTTGCAGATTATTAGCTCTGATTGAAAAAATATTTCAAAATATGAAAAAGGGCATTTAGTTGAAGTTTGATGTTGGTTACCGAGCCTTGTTTGTCGCTTTTATTTTATTGAAGTACATTTAGGCTTTAATCGCATTTTTAAAATGAAGAAAACTTTACTTGCTACCTTATTGCTGATAATTACGGTAATTGGCGCTTATGCCCAGCCTAAGGCCCCCGATGCCGAATACATAAAAGCCAACTACCAGAAATACGAATACCAGATACCTATGCGCGATGGTAAAAAGCTATTTACTTCGGTATATGTACCAAAAGACAAATCGAAAAAATATCCTATCATGATGGATAGGACACCCTACAGCGTTGCTCCATACGGTACGGAATTATATAAAGGCAGCCTTGGGCCATCGTCATTATTTACGCATGATGGTTTTATTTTTGTTTACCAGGATGTGCGTGGCCGTTGGATGAGCGAGGGTATTTATGAAGAAATGACTCCCGAAAAGGAAGTACATAAAACCAAAAACGATGTTGATGAAGGTACCGATACCTATGATACCATTAATTGGTTGCTTAAAAACTTACCCAACAACAATGGTAAGGTAGGGGTATGGGGTATTTCGTATCCTGGCTTTTACACCACAACTGCGCTGCTCAGCCGTCATCCTGCTTTAGTTGCCGCATCGCCGCAGGCGCCTATCGCCGATCTGTACCGGGATGATGCATTTCATAATGGCGCTTTTATGCTGGTAGCCAACTTTGGTTTTTATCCCGGCTTTACCAATCGCCAGGACGATAAACCAACCCAGCGCCGTGGAAAGGGATTTGATGCAGGTACAGAAGATGGGTATGACTTTTTCCTGAAAATGGGTTCGGTAAAAAACAGTAACGATAAATATTATAAAGATACCATCCGCTTATGGAACGAAATGCTTGATCATCCGAATTACGATCAGCATTGGAAAGACAGAAATGTTCTTTATCACCTGCATGATATTAAAACAGCCGTACTGGTAACAGGTGGCTGGTATGATGCCGAAGATCTCTACGGAGCAGTCAACACCTATAAAACACTGGTAAAGGAAAATCCAAAAACGCCGGTTTATTTTGCCATGGGCCCCTGGGTGCATGGCGGCTGGTCACGCGGAGATGGTGACCATTTGGGCGATGTGGGTTTTGGCGAAGCTACCGGGCCTTTCTATCGCGAAAAAATTGAGTTTGCCTTTTTTAGCCATTACCTGAAAGGTACTGAACTGAGCCTCGCCCCGGTATCTACCTTTGAAACAGGTCTCAATAGCTGGAAAACATATAATGTATGGCCGCCTAAGGAGGCTGCCGAAAAGAATTTGTACCTATTGCCCGGCGGTAAATTATCTTTTGACGCGCCCGCTGCCGCGGCCGAAAGCTTTGATGAATTTGTATCAGACCCTAACAAACCTGTACCATTCATCAACAGCATTGATATGGATATGAAACGCGAGTACATGACTGCCGATCAGCGTTTTGCATCGCAGCGCGCTGATGTGCTTACCTATGCTACCGATGTGCTTGATAAGGATGTTACCATTGCCGGTAATATATGGGCCAACTTAAAAGTATCAACAACCGGAACTGATGCCGACTGGGTAGTTAAAGTGATTGATGTTTACCCTGATTCTACAAAAAATGATAAGTGGGCGGGTAAGGAAGTTTATTTATCGGGCTATCAGCAAATGGTGCGCAGCGAGGCCATGCGCGGCAAGTTCCGCAATGGATTTGATAAGCCTGAAGCATTTGTACCTGGTCAGATAACCCCGGTTAATTTTGAATTGCAGGATGTGCTGCACACCTTAAAAAAAGGTCACCGCTTAATGGTGCAGGTACAAAGTACCTGGTTTCCGCTTATTGATCGCAATACACAACAATTTCAGGATATTATGAAAGCCAAGGATACCGATTTTAAAAAGGCAACCCACAAAGTATACACCTCGAAGGATAATGCCAGCTTTTTAAAGGTAAGGGTAATTGAATAGCGTTGCTTCTACTTAAAATATAACCAAAAGTCCCGGGTTTTCAAAAGAGAGCCCGGGACTTTGGGCTTAAAATAACGGTTGCGGTGTTATGTTGAATTTCTGATAAAGGATAGTTTTGTTAATAAGAGCCAAAATCTTATCCGGTAAACTATTATGAAAAACTTCTTGTTTGTTTTATTGCTGTTTGCAGTTACAGACGCCTTTTGCCAGAAAACCAAAGTTGAAGAGGATGCCAGGAACAAAGCTGTTGCTGTGGCTAAGAATGGAGGCCGGCTTTCAGCAATCAAAAATACCGCGCAGCGATACATGCCACAGTTTTTAGATAGCTTGAAAAAGAACGGTAACGATCATGAGGGGTATTCTTTCATCTTAAAGTCTGAATTTGTGGAGGGAGATAAACATGAACATATGTGGTCGCAGGTTTTGGGGTTTAGTAATGGAGTGTTCAAAGTGATATTCATCGATTCTCCTTTAGAACTCACCAATATCAAAATGGGTGATAAGGTTGATGTGAAACAAACCGATGTGGAAGACTGGGCTATCAATAACATACGAACCAAAAAAATAACCGGAGATTTTTCTGATAAATATTTGAACATCAAACAGTAAATTGCTTTGTGTTTTATTTAGCGTTTGTAGCATTAATAAAGCTGCGACCGTAAATTATATAAACTTATATTTATGAAAAAGCCGTTATTGTTTTTATTGCTGATTGTTGTTTACTCGACCTGCAGCAAAAAGACCTACCAGAGTGCTGCGCCCTGTAATCCGGGCATGTGTACCATGATGTTTGCAACTGTTGGTGTAAACTTTGTTGATAAGGCCGGTAATGCCGTAGCTATTAAAGATTTTAAGGCTGTCAACTTAAGATCAAGCAAAGTTATTCAAACAGAGGCTACACCAGCATCGGGCGAAAATTCTGGCTTTCATGTTATTGCTACCGATGGCAATATCAAAGAATTTACCATTGAGGGTGATGAGGTAAAAGTTACCGCTACAAATGCGGCTACCAATCAAACACAATCAATCACTGTAAAAATAACCGGAGGCTGCGCCTGCCATGTTGCTAAAGTTGCCGGCCCGGATAAGGTTGTTTTTGATTGATGATATAATTCAGACTAATCAATCAAAAAGTTTGTCATTTCGATTGAGCCTGGAGGGCGTGAGTTTAGAGCGAAAGAGAAATCTTATACGACATGCAAATTCGCTTCGTCAATCCTATATGATTTCTCGCTATCACTCGAAATGACAGGCATTAATAATATGAATAAGATCAATTATACTATACACCCGTCAATACAACCGTTGTGCCGTTTGGTATTGCCTGGTATAATGCATAAGTGCCCTTAGCATCGCTTGCTGTAGATACGGTTTGTTTTTTGATTCCCTGAGTTATGGTCACCTTTTTCCAGCTGCTTGGCAAATAGGTTTTAAGTGTAAGCGGCAGGGTATAAAAAGTTTTGTTAAGCGGATTGTTTACACTTACAGTTATTTTATTACCCATTAAATTGCTTTGTATTTTGGCGCTTTGTCTTTCGCGCATGTATTTAGTAACATCGCCAAAAGTGGCTACCCAAAGTTTATCCTGATTATTTTTAATATAGGTAAAATACTCATCAAGTTCCTGATGAGGCAAGGCTTCCCAGCCAATACCATCAACACCATGATGTGTGAGCACAAGCCAGGTATCGTGCCGGGCAATGGCGGTATCAACCCAGGCTTTCATCATGGGCAGCGGTGTTTTGGTAGTAGCGCCGCGTTGATACTGTACATATTCTTTATCGGTATTGCCGGGAGTGTCTTTATTGCCGCGACTTATTTCTTTAAGCCAGGGTTCGGGCATGCGATTGCGGAGAGCAGGATAAACCTTACTAAGGTAGCTTACCGCGCGCTCGTTCTCGGTACCAAAAGGGCCTTCGGCGCTAAAGGTATATTGCAATCCCAAATGGTTTAAAACATCCAGTCGGCTTTTTTCGGCCTCGTACATCAGGTTGGTTTCATCAAGGGCGGCCAGGCGAGGGTGAGTTACCATGTGACTGGCAAATTCATGCCCTTGCGCTGCATAAGCCTTAATTTGAGGCCAGGTGGTGCCATGGGCATCTTTCCACTCATCATTATGTTGTACACCGGGTTTAAATTCGCCGCTGCGTACTTTGGCGTAGCACTCATCTATAGCTTTATAAGCCGCATCGGTTTTACCGGCATCTATCAATGAGCCCGCCTTGTAATGATAATCAAGCGGCCCTATCAGTCCAAGATAACCGGTTGCTGAAGCACGTTCAAAAAAATTATTCTTATTGGTTGGTATAGTCGCTGTTTCCTTAATAATATCCTTTACCGGGCGACCTATAAATTTACCCTGATACTGCGAGCCAGGTATTTGTCCGGTGATGATAAAAAAGGTTGCCGGTAGTTTCAGTTTGTTCAATATGGGTAAGGCTACCTTAAACTGGTTGATGGAGCCGTCATCCCAGGTTATGGATACAGCACCATTACGGTTATATTGCCATTTGGCTATTTCTGTTTTACCGGGCTGGGCTTTAACTATGGTTACAACACAAAGAAGGCCAATAACCGGCAGGAATAATTTTTTCATTATTACACAAGTAGGTTTATGTAGCTAATATAATCACACTGCTTTAACATAAATACTATTAATTGCTTTGTAACGAAATAGTTAACAATTGCCGATGTGAAATAATAGCTTACGTGTGTGTATGCAAGAAAGGGTAAGCCAAAAGCTGCCTCTGAATGCTGGAGAGTAATTGTTGCGGTTGAAAGGGCTTTAGTAAGCAATCGGCAAAACCACTGTTCAATAAATCGGCCAGCATTTTTTCATCAACCAATGAGGCTGTAAAAGCAATAACAGGAGTTTGCGGATATAGCCGTTTCATTTCATATATGGCGGTGTATCCGTTCATTACCGGCATTTCAAGATCCATCAGGATAACATGATAAGCCTGGTCTTTTTTTAGCTCATCAAGCGCTTCCTGGCCGTTATATACACAAGTAACCTCGGCTTTATAGGTGGTTAGTGATTTTTTGGCAACCATCATATTGATGTGGTTATCCTCAACTAATAAGATCCGTATACCGGCTAAAAGATCGGCGGTTTTGGCCTGGTCTGCCTTTATCTGTTTAGAAGTAGCTGCATAAGGAAATTTAAGATCGAAGCTGAAGATGCTGCCCATGCCCTTTTTACTCACCAGCACCAGTTTGCTCTTCATTAATTTTAACAGCCTAACGCATATGGTAAGTCCTAAGCCCGTACCGTTCAGATTTTTAGTGGTAGGGTCGTAAACCTGCCAAAAGCTTTCAAATATTTTTGCCTGGTCTTCATCGCTGATGCCTATCCCGGTATCTTCAACACTGAAGCTAACCTCCATAAAATCATCAGTCCGGGTTTTACATGCCGCCTTGAGTTTAATAAAACCTTCGTCGGTGAATTTTAGGGCGTTCGATAATAAATTGTTGAAAACCTGTATCAACCTAAGGTCGTCGGCCATTATCTGCTTATCAAGCACAGGGTCAATCTCTATTTCCAGATCAAGGCCTTTTTCCTTAACAATCGCTGTAAAGGGAATGCCTATGTTGATCAGGAGCTGTTTCAGGTTAAGCTCAACAGGATAAATATCCAACTTGTTGGCCTCAATTTTATTAAAATCAAGGATGTTATTTACCTGATGCAGCATGTGGTCTGAGCAATACTTTAATACCTGTATATATTCGTCATGCTGGCTAAGAGTATGTTCCTGTTTAAGCAGGTTTATTACACCAATAATGCCGTTTAGCGGAGTGCGTAATTCGTGTCCCATAGTAGCCAGGAACTGCGTTCGGGTATCAATTACGCGTTGGCTTTGCTCCATGAGCTCGTCAATGTATTTCTTTTCAAAAAAAATGTAAGCTACAGCAAATACTATGGTTGATGAAATGGCCACAATACGATTGATCAATGCCAGTTTGGTAATTTGATCTGTAGTAAAATCTGCCAGTGGAGTAACGTGCCTGCCTATTAAGGTACATATACCGGCCGATACCAAAATAATAAAGATGTAAATGAACGACTGCCGGTACTTGGTACGCTTCAAATCAACCATGATAGGTACCGAAACCAGTATCGGGAAAAAATACAGGAACTGTTCAGATTGTAAACCTTCGAGCGCAGCAGCAATAATGAGCATGCTACAGGTTAATGATATAATGGCAATGGTTAAGTTTTTAATAACATCCTGATATTTTAAAAGGATGAACATTAAAATAGCAAAGCAAAAACATGCCACCAGGAATGATGATACATAGAGGCCAATGAATGAATCATAGATGGAAAGCCCGATACCCGTGAACAAAGCCGCAAGGCCAAGTTGATATGACCTTTTCGGAACCTCCTTCATGTCGAAAAGCGGGTCGAGGTGCTTATCATCCTCCCTGATCAATTTATGATATTTATCGGTAACGTTTTGCATTTTGATATGATGCCGCTGTGCTTTTTGTTTTGAAACTTACAAAGTTACTGAATGAAAAAGCTTATAGCGTGAATAAAATGAACAGCGTGCTTATGGGTTATAATTTTGTTCGGTACAGTTATTAATTTAACTGCTAATTCTAAAAATAGCTTTTAAATTTTTTGAAAAACTGTACAATTTGAGCACAATTTATTACACATATAGTT
This sequence comes from Mucilaginibacter aquaedulcis, assembly GCF_030409325.1. Classification (GTDB taxonomy): domain Bacteria; phylum Bacteroidota; class Bacteroidia; order Sphingobacteriales; family Sphingobacteriaceae; genus Mucilaginibacter; species Mucilaginibacter aquaedulcis. The sequence goes on along the minus strand of NZ_JAUFPR010000003.1, from coordinate 130,039 downwards.
AACAACGATTTGTTGTAATGGATGTTTCCTCACCGGATGAATGTTACGACTAATAGCGTAATTAAAATCAAATTACCATGGAACGTAAACTTAATCTCCGGCACCTGTTATTATTTTGTGGTTTATTTATATCAGCCTCGGCAGTACATGCGCAAAACAAGGCAAATGAATTGCCAGAAACAGGGTTTTATGTATTGGTCAATAATAAAGACAGCATGAGGGTCACTATTGTGCAGTTTTATAATGATGAAAAGCAATTGATCTATGAAGAGAAGGTACAAGGCAGGAAACTGAAACTGAACAATAAGAAAGTGCGTGAATCACTTAATTCCTGTTTAAACAAAGCTCTGCTGGCCTGGAACTATAAAAAAGAAGTTCTGCTTGATAAAAAATGGGTGGCTGCTACAGTACATTGATCTCCTGTTGTAGCGAAAGCATGAATATCGGATTAAGCTATAAAAAAATCCCCGTGATCATGATCCGGGGATTTTAAATTTATAATAGTAAGTGTTTGTGTTATGCCTGCGGTAAATCATAATGGAAACTTTCGCTAACTATTTTTCCATCCTTAACCTGATAAACACCTATCTCATTCATCATGGTTCTGTCCTGCCCTTTAAAAGTAACATCAATATCCATTGCTATAGTGAAAAAATTACCGGTTACAATTGGGTTTGATGTGGTATAGCTATGTAACGTTTCAACCGCATCAAACCATTCGTTTGTTTTGTCCAGCACAGCGGTTTTACCTTCCGTTATTTCCATGTGCGATCCTTTTGGCTCATAGCTTGTAATATTATCGGCATAAAGCTCATTTATAGCTTCTACATTTTTTCCTTCCCGGCAAAGTTGCACTAATTTGTCGGCTACTTCTTGTGTATTCATAATTTTAGGGGGTTAAATGGTGGTTTGTTTTTTACCATAAAGTTAAAGGATTATATAATTAAAAGTGGTTAAAAACAAGAGTTTAAATAGGTGGCCCAATTAAAAAATCGATAGCTTATAATGATCGATTTTAATGGAGGTAAAATGCTATATATTCCTGATAATATTTTACATGATTCCGTTTTGTTAAGCATCTATATTTGATATTAATAAACCATTTAACATCACAATTTATTATGAAAACGAAAAACCTAATGATGCCATTGGCGCTGATTTTCTGCGCATTATTATCTGGTAATGTGCTGGCAAAAGATGCACCTTTAAGGCGGGGGAACCATATTCCTTATTACTCTTTAAATGACATTAAACCTGCAACTACGGGAGCAAAATTTAACGACGTTCCATGTAACCTAACTATTGCGCAAAACTATCTTGATAGTGACTGGATAATTACCTTTAGCCAGAATGGGCATGAGGTGTATAGTTTTACAACACCTTATTACCACTCATGGGATGTTATTGACGGATATGAAAATTTAGGTTATGTAGCCGAGGGTACTTATGACATTACATTTATGACTCTTGATGATCATTACCGCACCCATTATTTAGTACTCCCTGATGGAACCGATAAAGATTTTGTTGACTGCTATCAATATAGTGGTGGCGGATACACCTTTCACAACGTAACTATCAGCAGTAGCACCGGATGCGAGCTGATGGCTACGCCCGATCTGGAATAATTTATTTATCCTAAACAAACACTGAAAAATCCATGGGAAGTTGAAATCCCGTGGATTTTTTATTTTATTAATCTCATTGCCGCCTTGATATTTGAGGTTATTCGCTCAAAATTCCTTCTTCCTTCTCCAGCAAACATTTATTCAATCTGGCTTTAAAATCTGATTCCTTCAGTTGACTCATCAATCTCCGTTTAACGCAAAAAATTAAGGCAAATATGGGCCCAAGGAAAGTGGAATTCGCTTTTAAACGCTGTTTTATTTGTTTTCATTTACCTGATGCATCTGCCAATTTTTGGATGGTAACTTGCTGGTTTTTTGTTTTTTAGGATATAGCATAATAGGGCCAAAAATGTTGAAAACTTTTTGGTGGTAAAAAGTGGTAGAAAGTGGTAAAAGTAAACTACTTTTACCTATTAAATTATGCCATAGTCTGAAAATGTCCTATTTAACCGGAAATTTTGAATGCAAGCTGGATCCTAAATCAAGGATGATGATTCCTGCTGGACTCAAAAAAAAGCTTCCGGAAATTGAAACTGAGGGCATTGTGATCAATTGTGGCTTTAAAAATAATCTGGTTATCTACACCAAATCCCAATGGGATAAAAGATTGGATGAACTGGGTAAACTTAATGAATTTGACGAAGACAGTGCAGACTTTATACGATATTTTACAAGCGGGGCCACTGAATTAACCCTTGATGCTGCCGGCCGGGTTTTAATACCTAAATTTTTGCTGGAGCACGCGGGTATTAAATCAGATGTAATGTTAACCTGTCAGTTAAATAAAGTTGAAGTGTGGGATGCTGAGGTATATAAGTCTACATATCTTAAAATGCCAAAAGATTTTGCAGCATTAGCGCAAAAGGTATTAGGAAGTAAAGCAGGGAGGGATAATGAGTGAGTATCACACACCGGTAATGTTGCAGGAATGCATTGATGGGCTGAATATCAAAAGCGATGGCACTTATGTAGATGTCACTTTTGGTGGAGGTGGGCATTCGCGCGAAATATTGAAGCATTTAGGTGCGGAAGGCAAATTGGTTGCCTTTGATCAGGATGCCGATGCTCAGCAGAATTTAATTGATGATGAGCGTTTTATCTTCGTAGATCAAAACTTCCGTTATCTCAAAAATTTCAGCCGTTTACATGGTGTTATTCCGGTTGATGGTATACTGGCTGATCTGGGTGTTTCATCGTACCAGTTTGATCAGGCAGACCGGGGATTTTCAATCAGGTTTGATGCCGAGTTGGATATGCGTATGAATCAGTTGGGTGAGCTAACTGCTAAGGATGTTGTAAATAATTATACTGCTGCCGAGCTGCATCGGATTTTTGGTGTTTACGGAGAAATACAAAATGCTAAATCGCTGGCCGAAACTATTGTTACCGCGCGTTTAAATGCACCGATAGTAACCATAGCTGATCTGAAAAACGCCATTAGTAACCGTATCCCAAGGGGCAAGGAAAATAAATATCTGGCGCAGGTATTTCAGGCTTTGCGCATTGAGGTTAACCAGGAGCTGGAAGCCTTGAAAGAGTTTCTGGTGCAGGCATCAGAGATATTGGCTGTTGGTGGCAGGCTGGTAGTAATGTCATATCACTCGCTGGAAGACAGGCTGGTGAAAAATTTTATAGCCAAAGGTAAGTTCAGCGGTGAGGTAGAGAAAGATTTATATGGTAATGATAATAAACCGTTTGATGCGGTAAGTCGCGGTGCTGTAACAGCATCAGACGAAGAAATAAAGAATAATAACAGGGCACGGAGCGCTAAATTAAGGATAGCTGTAAAAAAATGACCAATCGTTTACGTACAGAAATTCAGGAAGAAGAAGTTGAGCAGGATATTATCGTGGAAGAAAAACCTGTAAGGGAAATTCCGGATAATTTTTTTACCCAGCTTTTTAGCAAAGGCTTTATCTCTACAGAAAAGGCTACCAGCGCTTTGCCGTTTTTAATGTACCTGGCCTTGTTGGGCATGATATACATTGGCAACATGCACTTGGCCGAAAAAACGATACGTGATATTGATGATATAACTAAAGAGGTAAAAGAACGTGGCTGGGATTATAAAACCGCCAAGGCCGAAATGGCTTTTAAAAGTACGTTAACCGAGGTGGCCAAACGTGCCGATACTCTTGGGGTAAGGCAATCAGTTGAGCCGCCGCAAAAAATAACAGTAAAGGAGGAAGAACAGGATGGGAATTAGAACCAACATTCTGCTGCGGGTGTATATCGCTTTCGGGCTGATATTGTTATTTGCGTTTGCTGTGATAGTACAGTTATGTCGTGTGCAGTTTATACAAGGCAAAAAATGGAAAGCCATGGCCGTAAGCATGTCGGCCCAGTATCGTGATGTAGAGGCTGCCCGGGGTAATATTTTTTCTGTTGATGGCAGCTTATTGGCTACATCGGTGCCTGAATATGAGTTGCATATGGATATGCTGGCCGGTGGTATTGCCGATGATGGCGTTTTTAATGATAATATAGATCAGCTGGCAGCAAACCTATCAAAAATGTATGGCGACAGGAGTGCACGTGAATACTCCCGGATATTACGCGATGCTCGCAAGGATAATTCGCGCTATTTGCTGTTGAGGCGCAGGGTTAGTTATCAGGAGCTAAAAAAGATAAAGGAGTTCCAGATATTTAAAAACCGGAAAACTAAAAACTGCCTGATCGTACTACAGCAAAACAAACGTATACGACCTTTTCAGTCATTGGCTGCCCGTACAATTGGCTATAAGAATGATAACGTTAAAAATCCTGTGGGCCTTGAGGGGGCCTATTCGTCGTATATCAATGGCGAAAATGGCCGCCGCTTAATGCAGCGTATTCCAGGTGGTATCTGGATGCCGGTTAATAACGATGAGGATGAGATAGCCGCGAAAGATGGAGCTGATATTATATCAACCATCAACGTGAACTTTCAGGATGTGGCACAGGACGCGCTGAAAAAACAACTGATCAAAAGCCAGGCAGACCATGGCTGCGTTGTATTGATGGAAGTGGCAACCGGTGAGATCAGGGCTATTGCCAATTTTACCCGTACCAAGGAAGGCGACTACCAGGAAAAAATGAACTATGCTATCAGCAACGCCATTGACCCGGGTTCGACTTTTAAGTTGGCATCGTACATGACCTTGCTTGATCAGCATAAGATTGATACCAGCACTATTGTAAATGCCGAAGGTGGCAAGTATAAATTCCCGAAAGGGCCAACCATTACCGATACCGAGCATGATAACTATGAAATGAGCGTTAAACGCGCTTTTGAAGAATCATCAAACGTGGCTGCGGCAAAATTAGTTACCAAATATTACAGCGGTAACCCATGGGAGTACATTAATAAACTGTACAGTTATCATTTGAATGAAAAACTGCAACTGCAAATAGCGGGTGAAGGCAAACCGGTAATCAAAAACCCATCAAACCGCAGCTGGAACAAAAACTATACCCTGCCCGAAATGGCTTACGGTTATGAAATGAATATGACGCCACTGCAAATGCTGGCCTTTTATAACTCGGTTGCAAACAATGGCAAAATGATAGCGCCCATATTTGTGCGTGAAATTCGCAGGTTGGGTAATCCTATCGAACAGTTTCAGGCCCGGGTTATTAATGAGCAGGTTTGCTCTGATGTTACCCTGTCAAAAGTGAAAGGTATGCTGGAGGGCGTGGTGCTTAACGGTACAGCCAAAAATGTGGTAAAAAACAAGTTATATAGCGTAGCCGGTAAAACAGGAACGGCACAGGTGGCTGATGGCCGTAAAGGCTACACCGCCAACAAAACATACCAGGCATCGTTCTGCGGATATTTCCCGGCAGATCATCCTAAATATTCCATGATCGTGGTTGTAAATAATCCACATGGTGTTTACCTGGCTGCCCTGGTAGCTGGCCCGGTTTTCAGGGAAGTTGCCGATAGGGTTTATGCTAATGATATGGAGATAAACCAAAGTCCTGCCACAAATCTGGTTGGCAACACAAGCTTACCAAAAGTAAAGCAGGGTAATTTAACGGCATTAAAAAAGGTTTATACCAAGTTAGGTGTAAAGCCACTATATGCATCGGCTAATGCCGGTGGTGAAGGCGTTGATACCAGCAACGGTATTCCTTTTGAAGAAGTAAAATACAAGAATGGCACAGTTCCGGAAGTAACCGGAATGGGTTTAAGCGATGCCCTTTATGTACTGGGCAACGCGGGTTATAAAGTAACGGTACGAGGCAGCGGCATAGTAACTACACAATCGGTTACTGGCGGCAGCTTAATACCAAAGGGTTCACGAATAACATTAGAACTGCAATGAAGTATTTAAGTGATATATTGGATGGACTGGCCTTCACAGAACTACAGGGAAGCGCCGATGTGGAAATTACTTCGGTAACCTTCGATTCGAGGCAGGTAAAGCCCGGATCGTTGTTTGTTGCAGTGAAAGGTACCCTTGTTGATGGGCATGACTATATTGCTCAGGCTGTAAAAAATGGCGCTATAGCTGTTATATGCGAAGAATTGCCTGCGCATACTGCCGGTGAGGTTGATTATTTAATGGTAGCCGACTCGGGCAAGGCTTTAAGTATAGTTGCCGCCAATTTTTACGGCAGGCCATCTGAACAGCTTAAACTGGTTGGTGTAACCGGTACCAATGGTAAAACTACCGTGGCAACGCTGTTATATCAGCTGTTTCGTGATCTGGGTTACAAATGCGGTTTGCTGTCAACGGTCGAAAATCAGATCAATGGACAGGTGATCCCATCAACCCATACTACCCCCGACCCAATTGAGCTTAACAGTTTGCTGGCCCAAATGGTAGAGCAAGGATGTGATTACTGCTTTATGGAAGTAAGCTCACATGCCATTGTGCAGCATCGTATAGATAACCTGCTGTTCTCAGGAGGTATTTTTACCAACCTGACACATGATCATTTAGATTATCATAAAACTTTTGACAGCTACCTGAAGGCAAAAAAAACCTTTTTTGATGGCCTGCCAAAAAGTGCTTTCGCCCTTACCAACAGTGATGATAAAAATGGCAATGTAATGTTGCAAAACACACAGGCCCATAAAAAAACTTATGGTCTTAAAACTATGGCTAATTACAAGGCCCGCATACTGGAAAACCAGTTCAGCGGCTTGTTATTGCACATTGATAATGAAGAGGTGTGGTTTAAAATGGTTGGTACTTTTAATGCGTACAACCTGCTGGCTGTTTATGCAACGGCTATGCTGCTTGATCAGGATAAGGCCAAGGTGTTAACCAGCCTGAGCAAACTAACCGGTGCCGAGGGCAGGTTTGAATATATAGCTGCTCCAAACAAAGTAATAGGTATTGTTGATTACGCCCACACGCCTGATGCCGTACAAAATGTGCTGAGTACCATCCATGACATTCGTAAGGGTAATGAAAAGGTGATAACAGTTATAGGCTGCGGCGGCGACAGAGATAAAACCAAACGCCCGGTAATGGCAAAAGTAGCCAGCGAATGGAGCGACAAAGTAATACTAACCTCAGATAATCCGCGCTCGGAAGATCCGGCGCTGATCATTAAGGATATGGAAGAAGGTGTTGATCCGGCATTTAAAAGGCACACGGTAAGCATTGTGAACAGGCATGAGGCTATTAAAACAGCTTGTATGCTCGCCAATCCGGGCGATATTATCCTGGTTGCCGGTAAAGGCCATGAAAAATACCAGGAAATAAACGGAGTGAAAAGTCACTTTGACGATATGGAGGAATTGGAAGAACAATTTAAGTTAATGAATTAACTACCTGAATCAAGATTCAGACAAAATATAAACCAATTAATATAGTAACTATAAAACACATTTAAAACATTAACCGCACATCTGCATATCTGCACATTTGAAATTTGCACATCTGCATATCTGCACATTAAAAAAAGAGATGTTATATTATTTATTTACATATCTAAGTAAAAACTACAGCATTCCGGGAGCAGGGGTATTTCAATATATCACCTTCCGTACAGCGCTTGCTGTTATAACATCGTTACTGGTTACTACGGTGTATGGTCGTAGGTTAATTGATTACCTGCGTTTTAAACAGGTTGGTGAAACAGTAAGGAATTTGGGACTTGAAGGTCAGATGCAAAAGTCAGGTACCCCTACTATGGGTGGTATCATTATTTTATTAGGCATCCTGATCCCAACATTGCTGTTCGCCAAGTTGGAGAATATTTATGTGATCCTGATGCTCATCACTACCGTATGGCTGGGTGCCATCGGCTTTTTGGATGATTATATCAAGGTATTCAGAAAAAATAAGGAAGGTTTAGCCGGCAGGTTCAAGATCATAGGGCAGGTAGGTTTGGCACTCATCATCGGGTGGACAATGTATTTCAATACCGACATCGTGATCAGGCAGGAAGTGAAGTTACCGGTAAGGGCCGATGTTCCGGTTGACTTCCACATGAAAAAGGATAACCCTATTTATACACAGGATGTACGGTCGACCAAGACCACCATGCCTTTTTATAAAAATAATGAGTTTGATTATGCCAAGGTATTAAAGTTTTTAGGCTCGGGTTATGAGCAATACGCGCTGGTAGTGTTCCTGTTTTTTGTGATCGTGATCATCACGTTCATTTCAAACGGAGCCAACATTACCGATGGTATTGATGGCTTAGCTACGGGCACATCGGCAATCATAGGTATTACGCTGGCAATACTGGCTTATGTATCGGGTAACATTGCAATGGCCGATTATCTGAACATCATGTTTATTCCAAATTCGGGCGAGCTGGTAATTTTTGCTGGTGCCTTTGTTGGAGCATGTGTAGGCTTTTTATGGTATAACTCCTATCCTGCACAGGTATTTATGGGCGATACGGGTAGTTTAGCCATAGGTGGTATCATAGCGGTATTTGCCATCATGATACGTAAGGAACTATTGCTTCCAGTACTATGCGGCGTGTTCCTGATCGAAAACATATCGGTTATTATGCAGGTGGGCTGGTTTAAGTACACCAAGAAAAGATCGGGCGAGGGCAGGAGGATATTTTTAATGGCCCCGCTGCATCACCATTATCAGAAAAAGGGTTTCCATGAAGCCAAGATCGTAACCCGCTTCTGGATCATTGGTATACTGTTGGCTATTATAACGATTATAACACTGAAGTTGAGATAACGGCCCCCCGGCCCCCTAAAGGGGGAGTAAAATAAATAGGATTAGAATCAAGATATAAGAAAATAAAAGGAAAATAAGTGGAAACACAAAACAACATAGCTAATAAAAAGCACCCCCTTCAGGGGGCGGGGGGGGCTCGTATTGCCATTCTTGGTGCCGGCGAAAGTGGTGTTGGTGCGGCATACCTTGCGCAACAGCAGGGCTATGATGTTTTTGTTTCTGATTTTGGTGCCATTGCCGATCATTACAAAAAGCAGCTTCAGGGCTGGAATATCCCTTTCGAGGAAAATCAGCATACGGAAGCCGAAATATTGAATGCTTTAGAAGTAATTAAAAGTCCGGGTATACCTGAAAAGGCGCCTATTGTTAAAAAACTTCGCGAAAAAGGAATTTCGGTTATATCTGAAATTGAATTTGCCGGAAGATATTGCGATGCCAAAATTATAGGTATCACCGGCTCAAACGGAAAAACTACTACCACCAGTTTAACCTACCACATCCTGAAAAACGGAGGATTGAATGTAGGCCTTGCCGGTAACATAGGCAAAAGCTTTGCCTACCAGGTAGCTACCGAAAAGTTTGAGTATTACGTGTTGGAGTTAAGCAGCTTTATGCTTGATGATATGTACAGGTTTAAGGTAGATATTGCTGTTTTGCTCAATATTACGCCTGATCATTTAGACAGGTACGATTATAAGCTGGAAAATTATGCGGCGTCAAAATTCCGCATAACGCAAAATCAAACAGCGGCCGATTATTTTATCTATTGCGCCGACGATCCGGAAACCATTAAAGGTATGGCCGGTCGCGGTTTTGAAGCACAGTTATTACCATTTTCAATAGAAACTAAGATTAAACCGGGAGCATATCTCGAAAACGACAATATTGTCATTAACACACTACAAGAACATTTTCAAATGTCAATTAAAGAACTGGCCCTGCAGGGTAAGCACAACATTTACAACTCCATGGCATCAGGTATTGTATCAAAAGTGCTTGAACTGCGCAACGAATCGATGAGAGAGAGTATGGGCAACTTTAAAAACATCGAGCACAGGCTGGAGTCGGTTGGTAAAATATCAGGCATTAGTTTCATTAATGATTCTAAGGCCACCAACGTAAACTCAACCTGGTACGCCCTGGAAAGCATGACCACTGATGTGGTGCTGATTTTAGGCGGTGTAGATAAGGGAAATGATTATAGTATGCTTAAACAGCTCGTAAAGCAAAAGGTGAAAGCCATTGTTTGCCTGGGCAAGGATAACAAACGCATTCATGATGCTTTTGAAGAGGATGTAGAAGTTATCGTTAACACCGGCTCGGCGCAGGAAGCAGTGCAGGTAGCCTATCACCTGGCCGAAAAGGGCGACACTGTATTATTGTCGCCAGCTTGTGCCAGCTTTGACCTGTTTAAAAATTACGAAGACCGCGGCAACCAGTTTAAAGCGGCAGTGCGGGAATTGTAGCCCATAACTCCATAAAGGGAGAATAATGAGGGTTTAAATTATAAATAGTTGAACATTAAATAAAAGTCTCACCCTTTAGGGGGAGATTTAGAGGGGGTACAATGCATCGGATACTCAGTAACACAAAAGGCGACCGCTGGATATGGCTTATAGTCATATTGCTTTCTGTTATATCCTTGTTGGCAGTATACAGCTCAACCGGTACGCTGGCATATAAGAGAGGAGTTGGGGTCGAATCGATCCTGATGAAGCACCTGGCTATGGTGGTAGGCGGTATCGCGCTCATGTATATTTCACACAAGCTCGATTATCGTTACTATGCAGGTATCTCCAAGATCATGATGATTGTTACCATACCATTATTGTTATATACACTATTGTTTGGTAGTCACATCAACAATGCCAGCCGGTGGATCAACATCCCTGTAATTGGGCTGAGTTTTCAAACGTCGGATTTGGCCAAGCTGGCACTGATCACTTACCTGGCTCGTACATTATCGCGCAAGCAGGAAAATATTAAAGACGTAAAAGAGTCGTTTTTGCCTATTATGGGTGCGGTTTGCCTGGTGTTTATATTAATTGCATTAGCCAACTTATCAACAGCGCTGATGCTGTTTGGGGTGAGCATTTTACTGCTCATAATAGGCCGTATTAGTATTAAGCAAATTGCTGTGGTTTGCGGAGCAGGTTTTATCTTATTGCTGGGCGTTTTATTCCTGGGCCCAAGAAGGCACATGTATGCAACGCGTGTAAGTACCTTCCTGCACCCGGAAGAAGCCAAGCCTGATAAATCTTTCCAGTCTGACCATGCTAAGATAGCTATAGCCAGCGGCGGTTTATTTGGTAAAGGGCCAGGCAACAGTAGCGAAAGAAACTACCTGCCAGAATCATACTCCGACGAGATATACGCCATTATTATTGAGGAGTATGGATTAGTCGGGGGATTTGCCTTAATAGGCATTTACCTGTTTTTATTATACCGGTGTATAAAAATTGTAACAAAGGCGCCAAAGGCTTTCGGAGCTTTGCTGGCTTGCGGCTTAAGTTTTAGCTTAACCATACAGGCTTTCGCTAACATGGCGGTGGCGGTAGGTTTGGGGCCGGTAACCGGTGTTCCGCTGCCGTTTGTAAGCATGGGTGGTACATCAATATTGTTTACCAGCGTGGCGTTTGGCATTATATTATCGGTAAGCAGAGATATTGAAGAGCCAAAGAAGGTAGTAGTAGGAGAGATCAGGACGGCATGAGAAGCCCCCTAACCCCTAAAGGGGAACTATAGTTATATATAGAAAAGAGAGTTAAAGAAAATGAAAAGAGAAAGCAATAATGTGAGTGAAGCAACTCAAAAACTCCCCCTTCAGGGGGCAGGGGGGCTTCGCGTTATCATAAGCGGAGGCGGAACAGGAGGACACATCTTCCCTGCCATTGCTATTGCCAATGCTTTAAAAAATATTGACCCTGCTACCGAAATATTGTTTGTAGGAGCTAACGGCCGTATGGAAATGGAAAAAGTTCCGGCAGCAGGTTATAAGATCATTGGGTTGGATATTCAGGGTATACAGCGTAGTTCTATCTGGAAAAACGTGATGTTTCCCATTAAATTAATTAACAGTGTACGTAAGGCGCTTAAAATTATTAAAGATTTTAAACCTGATGCTGCTGTTGGTGTTGGTGGATATGCTTCGGGACCTTTGTTGTATGCAGCATCATTAAAGCATATACCATATCTCATACAAGAGCAAAACTCGTATGCAGGTATTACCAATAAATGGCTCGGAAAAAATGCTCAAAAAATATGCGTGGCATTTGATGGCATGGAGCAGTTTTTTCCAGCTTCAAAGATCATTAAAACAGGCAACCCTATTCGTAAGGATGCCGTAAACGTGGCCGGCAAGCACATGCAGGCATTGGAGCTTTATAAGTTATCGGCATTTAAAAAAACAATACTGATAACAGGTGGCAGCCTGGGAGCACGTACTTTGAACAACAGCATACTTGCAGGGCTTGATAAACTGATAGCTGCCGATGTGCAGATCATCTGGCAAACAGGTAAGTTTTATTATAAACAGATCATCGAAAAACTGGGCGAAGATTATCACCCTGATATCAAGATCAAGGAGTTTTTATCAAGGATGGATCTGGCTTACGCCGCTGCTGATATTATTATATCACGCGCCGGTGCAGGTACCATCGCCGAGCTTTGCATGGTTAAAAAGCCGGTGATCCTGGTGCCATCGCCAAATGTGGCCGAAGATCACCAGACCAAGAACGCACTGGCACTGGTACAGGAAGAGGCGGCAGTATTTTTAGCCGACAGGGATGCCGAAGCTAAACTGGTTGACAGGGCACTTGAATTATTGAACGACAGAGAACAGCAAAAGAAACTGGGCGTAAATATTGGCAAACTGGCTATGCCAAATGCCGATGAGGTTATTGCCCACGAATTATTAAAAATAACAACAAACAACAACAATTAAAATTATGGTCCTCCTTCTCCCCAAAGCGGGAGGGCCTTTTTAAAAACAAAAAAATGGAACTACGCAACATACAAAGAGTTTACCTCGTAGGTATAGGCGGCATCGGGATGAGCGGCCTGGCCCGATATTTCCATCATTTAGGTTGTATTGTTTGTGGTTACGATAAAACCTCAACAGATCTGACAAATGATCTGCACAACGAAGGGATACAAATTATTTTTGATGACAGGGCAGACTGGATACCAATGAGCTTCCAGAAGCCTTGTAACGATACGCTTATCATATATACTCCGGCCGTTCCTAAAGATTCAGAAATACTGAATTATTTTAAACATAAGGGGTTTGAGTTGTTTAAGCGCTCGCAGGTATTGGGGCTAATCAGCAAAAGTTCGTTTACCATAGCGGTTGCAGGTACACATGGCAAAACTACCACCTCAACCATGGTGGCGCATATTCTGAAAGATTCGGGAAATGACCCATCTGCATTTTTAGGTGGTATATCAACCAATTATCAAAGCAATGTGCTGTATGGCAAAAGCAATGTAATGGTGGTTGAGGCCGATGAGTATGATCGTTCATTCCTGACGCTGTATCCGGATGTAGCTATCATTACCTCGATGGATGCCGATCACCTGGATATTTATGGCGATCATGAACACCTTACAGAATCGTTTAAACTATTTGCTTCGCAGATAAAAGAAGGTGGTACGCTGGTTCATAAAAAAGGTTTGCCTTTGGGTAAAGGTTATACGTATGCCATTGCCGATGTTACAGCAGATGCTCATGCAGCTAACGTACGTATTGAGAATGGGGATTTTTACTTCGACTTTGTAAATACAGATCTGACCATACCCAACATAAAAATGGGTATCGCGGGTACACATAATATTGAGAACGCGGTTGCAGCCATCGAGTCTGTTTTAAGACTGAATGTAAATCCTGATGCTATCAAAAGCGCGCTGGGATCTTTCAGGGGAGTAAAACGCAGGTTTGAATATATTGTAAAAACACCACAGCATATTTATATTGATGATTATGCCCATCACCCCGAAGAATTGAGGGCCTGCATATCATCAGTAAAAAAACTGTACCCTGAAAAGAAGCTTACAGCCATTTTTCAGCCACATTTATATACCCGCACCCGCGATTTTGCCGACGGCTTCGCTGAAGTGCTTGATATGGTTGATGAGCTGATCATGCTGGATATTTACCCGGCAAGGGAGCTGCCGATTGAGGGTGTTACTTCGGATATGTTGTTAGATAAAATGCACTTGTTAAACAAACGCAAACTAAGCAAGGAGGATGCGTTAAGAGCAGTAACCAACGAACAGCCTGAGTTACTGCTCACCGTAGGTGCCGGTGATATTGACACTTTGGTTCACTCTTTAAAAGAAATATTAAACCATGAATAAAAAACTCATGTGGAGGCGCTTGCTTATTGTTTCTGCCTGGGTATTTGGCCTGGGTAGCCTCATCGCGCTCATGAGTTTTATTGAAATAAAAAAGGCATCGGTTATTTGTAAAGCTGTTAAAGTGAATATTCCGGGCAACCAGTATTTTATTGATAAAGAAGAGGTTGACCAGATATTACAAACCAGCAGCCATACGCTTATCGGCCGCAAGCTGGAGAATATCTATATACAGGATCTGGAAAATAAACTTCGTGCTAACCCATTTATTGAGTTTGCTAAGGTTTATACCGAGATGGATGGCATTTTAAGGGTAGAAGTGAGCCAGCGCCAGCCAATACTACGTATCATGAACCATTATGATATGGATTTTTATGTTGATCAGCACGGTTTGAAAATTCCGCTGTCAACAAACTTTACCGCCAGGGTTTTGGTGGCCAATGGTTTTATTGAAGAACTGTTTGCCAATAAGGTTGATTCTTTACATACCAAACTGGCTAAAGACCTGTATCTGACCGCCGATTTTATCCGGAAGGATTCATTATGGGATGCGCAGGTGGCGCAGATATATGTAAATAAAGACAGGGAAATTGAATTGATACCACGCGTTGGCAATCAGCGTATATTGATAGGAGATGCCGACTCATTGCAGGTGAAGTTTAAAAATCTGCTGGCCTTTTATAAAAAGGTATTGCCACAGGCAGGCTGGGATAAATACAGCATGATCAGTGTTAAGTACTCGGGTCAGGTAGTTGGTATTAAAAATGAAAATATGAAGGCAGACTCAATAAAGGCAAGTAAGGCATCAGCCCTGAAGCCCGATGCTGCCAAACTCACAAAGGATACAAGCGCTCAAATAAATTAGGAATATGGATAAAAGCTCAACACAAGAAAAAAGTTCGCCAATTGTAGTAGGATTGGATATCGGAACTACAAAAATATGCGCCATTGTTGGTCGCAGGAGCAAGAACGGGAAGATTGAGGTATTAGGAATTGGCAAGGCCGAGTCTGCGGGAGTTACCCGTGGTATGGTATCAAATATTGATAAAACAGTACAAGGCATAACCCAGGCGGTTGATGTTGCCGGGGCGCAATCAAATGTTGAGATCAGGGTGGTATTTGTGGGTATTGCGGGTCAGCACATTAAAAGTTTGCAGCACCGTGGTTTAATAACCAGGAGAGATCTGCAGTCGGAAATTGGCCGTAAAGATATTGACAAACTCATTGAGGATATGTACAACCTGGTGATGCCTCCAGGCGAGGAGATCATCCACGTGTTACCTCAGGAGTTTACTGTAGATAACGAACCGGGTATTAAAGACCCGATAGGTATGGCCGGTGTAAGGCTGGAAGCGAACTTCCACATTATATCGGGCCAGGTTACGGCTATCAAGAACATTGTAAAATGTGTAAACAAAGCCAGCTTGGATAGCCAGGACCTGATATTAGAGCCATTGGCTTCTTCAGAATCTGTATTGAGCGAAGAGGAAAAGGAAGCCGGTGTTGTTTTGGTTGATATTGGTGGTGGTACTACAGACGTGGCCATATTCCACGAAGGTATTATTCGCCACACCGCGGTAATTCCGTTCGGTGGTAATAGCGTAACAGAGGATATTCGTGAGGGCTGTTCTGTAATGCGCAATATCGCCGAGCAATTGAAAGTAAGGTTCGGGTCAGCATTGGCCGATGAGAATAAAGAGAACGAAATTGTTTGCGTACCCGGTTTACGTGGCCGCGAACCAAAAGAGATCTCTGTAAAAAACCTGGCATACGTTATCCAGGCTCGTATGGAAGAGATCGTAGAACATGTATACTACGAAATCAAATCATCAGGCTATGAGAAAAAACTGATTGCCGGTATAGTAATTACAGGTGGCGGCGCGCAGCTTAAACACCTGCGTCAGCTGGTTGAGTTTGTTACCGGGTTAGATTGCCGTGTGGGTTACCCAACAGAGCATTTGGCCAAGAACGAGGTACTACCAAAAAATATTTATGAGGAGCTGCAAAGCCCAACTTTTGCAACAGGTATAGGTTTGTTGATAAAAGGTATACAGAGAACAGAATACATGAACGCGGCCCCGGGTGCCGAAACAAAATCAGAAAAACCCAAGTTTGAACCAAAAGCCAAAGAAGGCGGTTTGTTTGACAGGTTATTGAAAAAGAGTATCACATTTATTAAAGATGATATCAACGACGAAGACTTTTTGAAATAGTTGATTAGTATCAGGAAGTTAGTATCAAGTATCACAATAATATGAGCATTGTAGAAAGTCTTGATACATGATACTAACTACTCGATACCCAAACACAATATTTATTCACAACCAATAACTTTTCCACATTATAGACATTTGTGGATAACTATTGTTGAAAAAGTCATATTATTACGATGGTAAAATCTAAATATTGGTTGAATCACATATAGCTGAAAACGAAGATTATGCAGTTTGAGATGTTAAAAGAAAAATCGTCAATTATCAAAGTAATTGGTGTTGGCGGTGGCGGCGGTAACGCGGTAAACCATATGTACAGGTCGGGAATAACCGGTGTTGACTTTATAATTTGTAACACCGATGCCCAGGCGCTGGAGTTAAGCCCTATACCTAACAAGGTACAGTTGGGTGCCAGTTTAACCGAAGGTATGGGTGCCGGTTCAATACCAGAAGTGGGTAAAAACTCAGCTATTGAAAATATCGACGATATTAAGCAAATGTTGGGCGTTAACACCAAAATGCTGTTCATTACGGCAGGTATGGGTGGCGGTACCGGTACAGGTGCCAGCCCGATAATAGCTAAGGCTGCCCGCGAAATGGATATACTGACCGTAGGTATTATCACCACACCGTTTTCATTTGAAGGCAAGCGCCGTAAAATGCAGGCCGATGCTGGTTTGGAAGAATTGAAAAAATACGTTGATTCATTCCTGGTAATATCAAACGATAGGCTTCGTCAGATATTTGGAAACTTAACCATGAGCTCTGCCTTTGCACAGGCCGATGATATATTAACAACTGCCGCTAAAGGTATTGCCGAGATCATTACCTTACCGGGTTATATCAACGTTGACTTTAAAGACGTACGCACTGTAATGAAAGACAGTGGCGTATCAATCATGGGTAGTTCAACAGCCGAAGGTGAGAACCGTGCTTTAAAAGCTGTAGAAGGTGCTTTGTCATCGCCATTATTAAAGGATAATGAAATTGAAGGCGCAAGGTATATCCTGCTTAACATCAGCTCGGGCCTTAAAGAGGTTACCATGGATGAGGTGAGCATCATTACCGATTATATACAGGAAGAAGCTGGTTTAGCTGCCGACCTGATTTGGGGTAACTGCGTGGATGATAATTTGGGCGAGCAATTGTCTGTTACCATTATTGCTACAGGTTTCCAAACCAAGGATGAGCGCGAAAAAGAGAATAGCAACAAAAAGATCATCTCTATGCTTGAGCCTGAGGCTAAGCCTTTGGTTAAGCCTGTTAATGAATTTATTAACCCGGTAAAAGCTGCCGCTGCAGCTCCTGTTGCTGAGCCTTATATGAAACAGAAGGATGAGCCAAAACAAACCGGCTTATTTGATATGTTTGCCCGCTCTGAAGAAAAAGAAGAGGTTGTATTAAGATATAATTTAGAAGAAGAGGCATCGGAAGAAGAAAGTGAACCTGATAACGCAGGCTTTACTTTCAAAATGAGCGAGCCTGAGTCATACAGTGCCCCGGTTATCAGGGAAGAGAGAAGAATGCCTGAGCCACCGGCTCCGGCACCTGCCCCCGAACCAGAGCCAGTAGTTGGCGCCGATGACAATAAAACAAATGAATCAATTGAGGAGCAGCTGAAAAAATCGCGCGAGCGTATCATGCGCCTGAAAGATCTGAGCATGAAACTGCGCAGCGGCAACATCCAGGAGCTGGAAAATGTACCTGCTTACAAACGCAAGGAAATTGCCCTTCAGGAAACCCCGCAATCAGACGAAAGTCAGATCTCCAGGTTTAGCCTGATGCCAGATAGCGAAGGCAATACCGAGATTCGCAAAAATAACTCCTTCTTGCATGATAATGCGGATTGAAAAGTAGAATCAAGAGAAAAGAGTCAAGGCATAAGACCACAATAATTAAAAACAGGAAAGATATCGAAGGAGTAATTCTCAGATAGCTTTCCTGTTTCTGTTTTAAAGAGATACCAATTTTTTCAAGTCTTGATTCCTGAATCTAACCATTTGTCTCGTTTTCCTTAAGCTACCGTAGGAGTAATTCTTAGATATCTTCCCTGTTTTTGTTTAAAGGAATACAAGATTTTCAAGTCTTGGTTCTTGGCTCTAACCTCTTGATTCTTTTCCTTAAGTTATAACCTATTCTAAAAAGTTATAGCTATTGCTGCAAGCTATTAAAACGGCTATATTTGTACTTTAAAAACTATCTACAAAAGCATACTATTTTGGATTTATTTGATAAAATAACAAAAAGTTTGGGCGGCCCAATTGGTCAGCACCAAAAATGGTCGCACGGTTATTTTTCATTTCCTAAACTGGAGGGAGAGATTGGGCCGCACATGCAGTTTAATGGCAAAGAACATTTAGTTTGGAGCCTGAACAATTACTTAGGTTTGGCCAACCACCCCGAAGTAAGAGCAGCCGACGCGCAAGCTGCTGCCGATTATGGTATGGCTTACCCAATGGGTGCGCGCATGATGTCGGGAAACTCTATTCACCACGAGGAATTAGAGAATGATCTGGCTGCTTTTGTAGGCAAACAAGCTGCTTTTTTATTGAACTACGGTTACCAGGGCATGGTGTCTATTATTGATTCGCTGGTTGACAGGAATGACGTAATAGTTTACGATGCCGAGTCACACGCCTGTATTATAGATGGTGTGCGTTTGCATATGGGTAAACGTTTTGTTTATCAGCATAATGATATTGAAAGCTGCGAAAAGCAGTTGGAACGTGCTACCCGTTTGGCCGAACAAACCGGCGGCGGTATCTTGCTGATCACCGAGGGTGTGTTCGGTATGTCGGGAGTGCAGGGTAAACTGAAAGAGATAGTTGAGCTGAAAAAGAAATTTGATTTCCGTTTATTGGTTGATGACGCGCATGGTTTTGGTACCATGGGTAAAACCGGAGCCGGAACCCATGAGGAGCAGGACTGTGTTGAAGGTGTCGACGTATATTTCGGAACATTTGCCAAATCAATGGCGGGTATTGGTGCTTTTGTAGCCGCCGATGAGCAGATCATCCATTTTCTGCGTTATAATATGCGTTCGCAAACATTTGCCAAAGCATTGCCTATGCCAATGGTTATGGGATTAAAAAAACGCTTTGAGTTGTTAAAGTCAAGCCCTGAACTGCGTGAAAAATTGTGGCTAATTGCTACGACCCTTCAAAATGGCCTAAGGGAACGCGGTTTTGACCTGGGTGCCAGCAATACTATGGTTACCCCGGTATTTTTAAAAGGCGATCTGTTTGAGGCAACCAGCCTTACCCGCGATCTGCGTGAAAATTATGGCATATTCTGCTCTATAGTAATATACCCGGTTATCCCTAAAGGATTGATCGTATTGCGCATTATTCCAACAGCTACACATTCATTGGAGGATGTACAGCGCACCCTTGATGCCTATACCGAAATGGCCGAAAAACTAAAATCAGGCTATTATAAAGAAAACAAGCTGGAGATAGCTTAAGCTTAAACCATATATTAAAATATAAACAAAACGACCTCAAATTTTTGAGGTCGTTTTGTTTATGGGTATTTTACTTATTCAATTAAATAGATTTCAGATACAAGAAGTTCCTGAAAAAATATTGCAGGGAAACATAGTATTCAAAAAAACCGTAGAATATTTTATTGTTCAATTGCGCTCACACTTTTTATTACCATATTTGTTATCAAACTTATTACAATAATTTACCCATTAATAACATACACATGCAAGAATTAGACCCCTCCGTTCTACAGAAAGTGAATACATGGCTTCAAGGAAACTATGACGCCGATGTTAAACAGCAGATTCAAAAATTACTTGATGATAAGGCATATACCGAATTAACCGATTCTTTTTACAGGGATCTGGAATTCGGAACTGGTGGTCTTCGCGGTATTATGGGGCCTGGCTCAAATCGTATCAACAAATACACCATAGGCGCTGCTACACAGGGCCTGGCAAACTATCTGAAAAAAACTTATCCCGGCGAGAAAATTAAAGTTGCTATTGCGCATGACAGCCGCAACAATGCTGATTTTTTTGCTACCACCACAGCCGAGGTATTTTCGGCAAATGGTATACACGTATATTATTTTGAAGCACTGCGCCCAACGCCCGAGCTTTCATTTGCTGTGCGTCATTTAGGTTGTAAAAGTGGTGTAATGCTTACCGCATCGCACAATCCTAAAGAATATAACGGTTACAAAGCCTATGGCGAGGATGGTGGCCAGTTTGTTGCACCGCATGATAAAGCTGTAATGGACGAGGTTGCGGCCATTAAAAGTATTGATGAGGTTAAATTTAACAGGGTTGATGAAAATATTGAAGTAATAGGTAAAGATATCGATGATCTGTACCTGTCAGAGATCGTAAAACTTTCTGTATCTCCAGAGGCCATTAAGCGCCAGAAGGATCTGAAAATTGTTTACTCGCCAATTCACGGTACCGGTATAACGCTTACCCCAAAAGCACTGGAGCTTTTCGGTTTTGAGAACGTGATACTGGTTGATGAGCAAACCACTCCTGATGGTAACTTCCCAACGGTAGTATATCCGAACCCTGAGGAAAAAGAAGCATTGACCCTGGCTCTTAAAAAAGCCCGTGAAACCGATGCCGACCTGGTGCTGGCTACAGACCCGGATGCCGACCGTGTGGGTATAGCTGTTAAAAATACCGATAATGAGTTTATCCTGTTTAACGGTAATCAAACCGGAAGCCTCCTGATCAACTACCTGCTTACTGCATGGGAAGAGAAAGGAAAACTAACCGGTAAAGAGTACATTGTTAAAACCATTGTAACATCTAACCTGATTGAGCAGATAGCTAAAGCTAAAAATGTGACCTTTTATAACACGCTTACCGGCTTTAAATATATTGGTGAACTGATGACCCAGTTACAGGGTAAACAAACCTTTATAGGCGGTGGCGAAGAGAGCTATGGCTACCTGATAGGTGAGCTGGTGCGCGATAAGGATGCCATTGTATCAAGCGCCTTTATTGCCGAAATGACCGCTTATTATAAGGATAAAGGAACCAGCCTGTTTGAGGCGCTTATTGATACTTATGTACAGTACGGTTTCTTCAAGGAGAAACTGATCTCGATAACAAAAAAGGGAAAAACCGGGGCAGAAGAGATTGTGGCTATGATGGAAAAATTCAGAAACAATCCTCCGGCAACATTGGGCGGTTCAAAAGTGATTACCTTGAAAGATTATGAAAAAGGGGTAGAGACTGATCTGAACACCAATACCACCAAGGCTATCGAGTTGCCAAAATCTGATGTGCTTCAATTTATAACTGAAGATGGCAGTATCATATCTGCCCGCCCGTCAGGTACCGAGCCTAAGATCAAGTTTTACTGCAGCGTAAATGGTAAACTGGCCAGTAAAGCAGCTTATCATGAAACTGATGCACAGCTTGATGCTAAAATAGATACCATTATGCAGGATCTGGGAGTTTAAGCAATACCGGATAGATAAAAAAGAGGCCGTATTATAATATATAATACGGCCTCTTCTGTTTTTATGATGGTGATAAACCTTCCCCTTTACGGATATTTTTAAAGCTGGGTATTAATGATAATAACCTGCTTTTCCAATAAAATTAGGGTCGGTTGGTTTAGTGTTCCTGGTAAATAGTTCTATCACGTAAACAGCAGCTATTACGAAAACGCCTGCTATTAATACACACAATAAAACAAATTGCGAATACAAGCTACTTAGATGTAATGCATGGTTTAATTTAGTTATCATATTGCTTAAGGTTTATTATAATTGATATTCTAAAATTATGAATACCAAATTATAAATATCTTGCTCAGAGATAGTTGTACATTAAATTGTGATGGAGTGTGCATAAATGTGAATTAATGTAAAATAGCGTGTAAAAAAACGACACATTCCTATACAGTAGATTAACCACAGCTGTTATTTTAAGCTTTTGGATATTTCGGTTAAGCTAATTTATGGAGGTTGTGGTTTTTATTTAAAAGGCGCAAATGCTCTGCTAAAACCTTTTAAAATAATAATAGATTATCTTTCGGATAACCAAAGGCTTTTATATTTTTACAGCTACCATTAAAAAATCTGTATGCTTACCAGAAGACATTTTATAAAGTTAAACGGCATTGCTACCGCAGGCTTGAGCCTTGGGCTTACGCCATCATTATTTGCAAGCACATTGCCTGCATTTGAAAGCCAAAGACCAAAATTGGCCGACAGGAAATTTACCAGTAAAGCGGTTGAAGCCATCATCCAAAAGGTTAAAAAGGATATTAAGGATCCTGAACTGGCCTGGTTGTTTGAAAATTGCTATCCAAATACACTTGATACTACAGTAAATTACTCAGAAGCCGGAGGCAAGCCCGATACCTTTGTAATTACAGGCGATATTAACGCCATGTGGATGCGCGATTCATCTGCGCAGGTTTGGCCGTATCTGCCCTTCATTAAAACCGATCCGGCGCTTAAAAAGCTTATTCAGGGAGTTTTGAGCCGTCAGGCTAAGTGTGTGTTGATAGATCCTTATGCTAATGCCTTTAACCAGGGCCCAACTGGCAGCGAATGGGATACCGACCATACCGTTATGAAGCCCGAACTGCATGAACGTAAATGGGAGATCGACTCATTATGCTACCCGGTAAGGCTGGCTTATAACTATTGGAAAATAAGCGGCGACACCAGCTTTTTTGATGAAAACTGGCAAAAGGCAGGAAAAACCATCTTAAATACCTTTAAGGAGCAACAGCGTAAAGAAAACAAAGGGCCATACTATTTTCAGCGTAAAACACAGGTAGCCAGTGATACCGCTCCTAACAAAGGTTATGGTAACCCGGTTAAACCTGTAGGTTTGATCTGCTCTATCTTCCGCCCGTCGGATGATGCAACAATATATCCTTTCCTGATACCGTCAAACTATTTCGCGGTAACCAGCCTGAATCAGATGGCCGAGATGTTTGCAACTATTGGTAACGATAGTACAACATCAGCAGCTTGCAGGGCTTTGGCCAGCGAAGTTGATGCCGCCTTGAAAAAATACGCGGTAGCCCAACATCCTGAATTTGGAAAGATATTAGCCTTTGAGGTTGATGGTTATGGTAACCAGCTTTTCATGGACGATTCAAACGTGCCAAGCCTGCTGGCATTGCCTTATCTTGATTCATTACCGGCAACTGATCCGTTGTATCAAAACACCAGGCGCTTTGTACTGAGTTTAAGCAACCCATACTTTTTTAAGGGAACGGCAGCAGAAGGTATTGGCGGCCCGCACGTAGGTATAGGCTATATATGGCCAATGGCTATTATTATGCGCGGTTTAACATCAAGCAACAAGGAAGAAATTACAGAGTGTTTACGCTTATTAAAAACCACACATGCCGGTACAGGCTTTATGCATGAGTCGTTCAATAAGGATAATCCGGCTGATTTTACCCGTAAATGGTTTGCCTGGGCCAATACTTTATTTGGCGAGTTGATCATAAAAACGCATCAGCATTACCCGGATATATTGCAAAAAACCATTTAATAGATATTTATATATAATAATTGTATTAAATATATGTGTTTGGTTGCTTTAAATCTTATTTAATAATATACTAAGGGTATGTTAAAATATAGTTAAGGTATATTATGTTATGAATAAGATTATTTAAATTTAATATGTGATTTTGATATTGTATAATTATAAGTAAATGGAACAAAAGCGTTTAAAATGTGGAAAAAAAGCACTTTTAAGGCAGTATTTTTCCTTGTCAAAAATTTTTAATTAAAAAAAAACATTTTAGATTAGCTTAAATTAAAACAATAAACCGCATAATTTAAAAGGAGTAATTAAATGAAAAAATTTACTGAAGTAAAAGAGCTTGTAGCATCTTTGGAGGCCGACGCCGACAAATTCTACAACAAAGGAAACAGCGCTGCCGGAACCCGTGTTCGTAAAGGCATGCAAGATCTTAAAAACCTGGCTCAGGCTATCCGTTTGGAAGTACAGGAAGCGAAAAATAAAGAAGCTTAGTAAGATTTTTATTATTCCAATAAAAAACCCGGTTAGTTAGTAACCGGGTTTTTTGTTTATGCTAATTTTTGCGTTTCCTTCTTTATGGCCTCTGCAATACCGCTGCTTACCGGTACAAGGGGCAACCTGAGTGTTTCGCCGCAAACACCTAAATGCTTCAGGGCGTTTTTAGCACCTGCCGGGTTACCCTGAACAAACATTAACCTCGTAAATTCAATAAGGCTGCTGTGTATCTTTTGAGCCTGCTTGTAGTCGTTGTTCAGCAATAGCTGCACCATGGCCGACAGCGGCTTAGGCAAAGCATTACCAATTACTGATATTACGCCAACCGCCCCAAGAGCCATCATCGGCAAAGTAACCGGATCATCGCCTGATATTACCATGAACTCCTCTGGTTTATCACGCATCAATTGGTTAAACAGGTCAAAATTGCCCGATGCTTCTTTTATAGCTATAATGTTTTTAAAATCACGGGCCAGGCGCACTGTTGTTTCAGCAGCTATGGTGCTGCCTGTACGGCTGGGTACGTTATATAAAATGATAGGTAGCGGTGCAGCCTGCGCTATAGCTTTATAGTGCTGGTAAATGCCTTCCTGCGTAGGTTTGTTGTAATGCGGGCTTGATGAAAGTATAGCATCATAACCCTCGGTATTAAATTCTTTTACTTGCTCAACAACTTCATGGGTGTTATTACCACCTATACCTGCAACCAGCGGAACACGCTTATTTACAACCTTTGCCGTAAATGCCCAAACCTGCTTTCGCTCATCGGCATTCAATGTAGCGCTTTCGCCGGTTGTACCTAATGATACCAGGTATTGCACCCCGCCATCAATCAAATGTTCAATAAGGTTTTTTAAACCTTCGTAGTCAACTTGACCATCCGCCTGAAAAGGGGTCACCATGGCTACCCCTGTTCCGTAAAATATATTCATGAGTAAAATTAAAGGATGCTAATATAGTGAGTTCGTAGCAAGTAGCTGGTATCGGGTATCAAGTATTTGCCAAATTTGTATAAAATACTCAGGTTTATTACCATGTATTCAGCATCGAATATAAAACATTCAAAACTCAAAGGGGGAATCATAATCCCTGGTTCTAACTGCTTGACACTAAATTATAAACTTATCCTCAGCCTGATTGCCAATTTGATATTGATGCCGCTGATGAACGACGTACTGTAATAAACCTGATGTTTAGATATTGCAGGCCTGCACCCAAGTGGGGGTAAGCTTTAAACACATATATATATATTTAGGATGCTTTTTGAGGACTTTTTGCGTCACCAAGGGGAGGGTGAACTCTGTTTTTCAGATTCCAGTCTTCGATATTAACCAAGCCTATTTTAGTTTTATAGTGATGCTGATCTTTTGGGCAGCGCACTAAGAAGCCTCCTTTTACCTGTTCAATTACAGGCCTGGCTCCACACTCTTTGCAAGGTTCACAATTAATATTTTTTTGTATTTCAATAAAAGACCCCATCTAAAAGTATTTTTTATAAAAGATTATTTTACTACTACGTATGGGAATTACGTAATTAAAGTGTGTTTGGTTTTGCAAAGATAATATTTTTTTAAAATATTTAATTACCTTATTATTAATGTGTTATCCGATCATTGCCAGTAATTCTTCGTCGCTGATGATTGGGATATTCAGTTTTTGTGCTTTTTCTAACTTAGCAGGACCCATATTATCACCTGCAACCAGATAGTTGAGTTTGGCCGATATACTGC
The DNA here is from genome assembly GCF_030409325.1 of Mucilaginibacter aquaedulcis. GTDB lineage: Bacteria > Bacteroidota > Bacteroidia > Sphingobacteriales > Sphingobacteriaceae > Mucilaginibacter > Mucilaginibacter aquaedulcis. The sequence goes on along the minus strand of NZ_JAUFPR010000003.1, from coordinate 103,972 downwards.
TTAATATTTTACCACCATTTTGTTCAATAATATCCTTAAGCTCATCGCGAGAGTATTTTTCAAATACGCCCGATATGATGAAACTTTGTCCGGCTAATTTTTCGCTGGCCAGTTTAACCTCTTTTTCTTCCACAACAAATTGCAGGCCCAGTTCTTTTAACTTTTCAATTTCCTGATGATGCTGCTCAGTGCTGAAATATTCAATGATGCTTTGTGCAATGCGTTCGCCAATTTCATCGGCAGCAACCAGTTCTTCCTGAGTGGCAGCTATTAGCCCGTCGATTGATTTAAAGTGTATGGCCAGTTTTTTGGCAACGGTTTCGCCAATATAACGTATACCCAGGCCAAACAACACTTTTTCAAAAGGCATCTGCTTTGACTTTTCAATACCCTCCAGCATGTTGTTGATTGATTTATCGCCAAAGCGCCCCATCTGCTTCAGTTCATCGGCACGGGTATGTAGTTTATAAATATCGCTAATATGCCTGATATATCCGCGAGAATACAGCGTTTCGATGGTTTCATCGCCAAGGCCATCAATGTTCATGGCTTTACGGCCAATAAAGTGCTGCATTTTACCTACTATCTGTGGCGGGCAGCCCTCATCATTAGGGCAATAGAAAGCAGCTTCGCCTTCCTTACGTTCCAGATGGGTGTTACAGGCAGGGCAGGTGGTGCGGTAAACTACAGGAACAGCATTTTGAGCCCGCTTTTCAGGATTTACGCTGATGATCTTCGGGATGATCTCGCCGCCTTTTTCTACAAATACGGTGTCGCCCTCATGCAGATCAAGCCTGATGATCTCGTTGGCGTTGTGCAGGGTGGCGCGCTTTACGGTAGTACCGGCCAGTAATACAGGTTTCAAATTAGCAACCGGTGTTACTGCCCCCGTACGGCCAACCTGGTAGCTTACACTCAGCAGTTCGGTTTCAACCCGCTCGGCTTTAAATTTATAGGATATTGCCCAGCGCGGTGATTTGGCGGTGAAGCCAAGCTCCTGCTGTTGCGAATAGTTATTAACCTTGATCACTATACCATCAATATCATAGCTGAGTCCAAAGCGGTCTTTATCCCATTTGGCTATGAATTGTAATACCTCGTCGATATTACTGCATAAGCGACTATGCTCATTAGTATGGAAGCCCCAGTTTTTAACGGCTTGCAGGCTTTCCCAATGGGTTTTAAATACCGGTTTTTCGGTGTACAGGAAATACAGAAAGCAATCCAACGGACGTTTAGCAACCTCGGCCGAATCCTGCATTTTGATGGTGCCTGAAGCAAAATTGCGCGGGTTGGCGTAAGCTACCTCGCCGTTTTCCAGGCGTTCGTTATTAAGGCGCTCAAAGGCCTTGCGATGCATAAAAACTTCGCCGCGTATATCAAAATAGTTCGGGTAATTGCCTTCGTGCAGGCGCTTAGGAATGGTATTTATAGTGCGTACGTTGGTAGTTACCTCATCACCCTGAACACCGTCGCCGCGGGTAACGGCATGTACCAGTTTGCCATCTTCATAGGTTAAGCTCATGGATAGGCCATCAAACTTAAGCTCGCACACGTACTCAAAATTATCGCCAATGGCCTTGCGGATGCGCTGGTCAAAATCAAATAACTCCTGTTCGTTATAAGTGTTGCCCAATGATAGCATGGGCCACCGGTGCCTAACAGTTACAAATTCCTTGGTGATATCGCCGCCTACCCTTTGTGTAGGTGAGTCGGGATCTGCAAACTCCGGAAATCCCTTTTCCAGTTTGTTAAGCTGCTCCAGTTTCTGATCAAAATCATAATCATTAATTGTAGGCATGGCCAGCACATAGTAGTTGTAATTGTGCTGTTTTAGTTCGCTTGTTAAAGCCAGGATCTGTTTTTTAGCTTCGGCTGGTGACATAGGTGCGAAGTTAGTAAATTGCTTTATTAGTTCAATTGGTCATCGGTTCAATGGCTATTTGCAATATATGTAATTTATGCAAAATAGCTCAACTTATACAATAACCAACAACTGACAATTTACTTATCCGCACTTACAGTTTCGTTCACTACGCTCATCGGGAACACTATCCCTCCCGGAATTTTAGGATTGTCTTTAATTTCAACAGTGCCGCTTAATGATTGCTTTATTTTTGATTCGCTTACCCAGCCTGTAGTCTTATCTGCTTTAATATCGGCTACCATAGTGCCAGTTACATGATATTTCATGGGCATGCCATTCACCTGCTTAAAATCGCCGTCGCCGGCCGATTCTATTTTGCCATCACCATGTATGGCATAGCTGGTAGGTGTTATATCTGTAAGTTGGTAAACGGTGGTTACCTTGGCGGTCATGGCACTCTCGAGCATGGTGTTTATCGTCCATTTATCGTTTTTTGATACCGGGGTTTCCGGAAAAAGCGCGGTCGAGAGCTCGATGCTTCCTTTAAGGGCCTTTGCGCCAAACGATTGGATAAACTGTTCTTTGATCTGATCTTTTTGAGGGCCCTGTATTTGTGTATATCCATCTAAAACAGATGATATCATATTTTCTACATTCTCTACCGAGCGCACCCTGCCGCTTTTGGTTAATGTGGCCGTAAATGGTTTATTCACAATACCGGCCAGCATAGATGACATTACATCGTTCGGATCCTTCTTTTGCGAATCAAAATTGAGCGGGCCCGTGGGCAGCTGCATTTTCATGCTTACGTTTTTATAATTAACCTCCATGTAATACAGGGAATCATCAACATTAAGCACTTTGAACGCCGTGGTGCCGGTTATGGTAAGGTTCACATTGTTGGCCTGCCCGTTCACAGTTTGCTTAATGGCCGACGTAGTATTGGTGACCATGGTATAAGTATTACCTTTTATTAAACTGAGGGCCAGCTTTAATTTTTGCGCCTGGCATGAAAAACCTATAAATATTACTAAAAATGAGCTGATAATATATTTCATGAGGTAGTTATTATGGCGGCTAAAGGTATTATAATATTTGCGCAAAAAATTACAATAAATTATAACAATTATTTAAAAGTAATTTCGTTAACTTTATAGTAATCAGTGGGCTTTACATTTTTTTACACACTTTACTACACAAGTTAACGATTGAAAGGGGGTTTTTATGTTACAGCAAATAGCATTTATACCGCAGCATCAGTTTCATGTATTGATCAATTTCAAGGATGATGAACGTATTGTAGCTGTTTTACCCAATAGGGAGGCTGGAAGATTCCGCGTGGTTGATCAGGGTAGAGTTATAGCAGAAGTTAATTATGACAGGCAGAGAAGCAGCATTGTTTGTTGCCGGGGCAAGCTGGAAGATAACATTATGACCCAGCTTGCACATCAAATAAAAAATCATTACGCACAGTAAAAAAAGACTTTGATAGTTCATGGGTGATGGCTTATGGTTCATAGTCCATGGGTTTTTATTTCTCATGGGCTATCTCTTTTTTTCAGCCTTTCACCATAAGATATTACTACTTTTTTGCAGGCGGTTTAGCCAGCATAGCCTCTTTTATAAACTTAACCGGGGCGCTGCCATAGCTTAAAAACTTCTCGTTAAATTCTTTCAGTTTGTACTTATCATCCATTTTGGTTTTGTAGGCATCGCGCAGATCAATGATCTCTTTGTAACCGGTGTAGTAACTGGTTAGCTGCACGCTGCTTACACTTACCCTTTTCCATTTGCCTTCAGCCTCGGCCTGTTGCTGGAAAGCTTCGTTAGTGAGCATTTTAATGGCCTGTTCTTTGGTCATGTTGCCACTGTGTACACTATAATCCAATATGGTATTACAAACCGAACGCAGGTGCCATTTATACCACATCAGCCTCATTTCGGGCTCATTGTTACCGTAGCGGTTATCAAGCATCATTTCTTCTGCGTATACTGCCCAGCCCTCATTCATAGCTCCGTTACCAAAAACCGATTTAATGATGCTTGGCGCCTTGTTGGCGTAAACACCTTGTACATAATGGCCTGGTACGGCCTCATGAATACTTAATATCTGTATAATGTATTGGTTGTACTCACGTAGGTAGCTTTCGGCTTTCTCGGGGCTCCAGCTGGCTAAACTGCCAACGTTATAGTAAGAGTTACCGTCTTTATCATATGGGCCTGGACCGCTCATGGATGCACCCGCGACACCAGCCATGTAGCCAGGTTCCTTACGGATGATCAATGGTTTTGACGGATCAAGCGTTAGCAGGTCTTTAGTTTTTACAAAATCATTCAACTTAGGAATAAGCTGTACAATGGCCGATTGAAAATCATCAGGCTTCACATGTTTGGATGATAGTGTATCGATCATAGCGCTAACTAATGCAAGCGTATCGGCAGGAATAGCTTTGCTGCCAAAATATTTAGGCCACAGCTGGCGGCTTATTTTAGCCATTTCGCCATGGATGTATTTTTTACGTTTAAGCGCGGCATTGTAAACCTGCTGGGCATTACTGGCCGATACTATTTCATACTTGAATTTATCTTCATAAAGATCTTTACCCAGCCTGAAACTGCGCGGATGATCATTTTTCAAAGCTTTTAACCAATCGGTATAACCCTTTATGGCTTGCGCGGCGGTGGCAGCTCTGTCGGTCATTAATTTTTGCTCGGCCTTGGGGATGTCGGTTTTCTTTAACGAATCTGCAAAGTCTTTTTCAATTACGCTGAGGCCGCCCAGGTTTTGTTCAATAGCCAGGCTGGTAAGCTCCGCAACCGGGTTTTTGATCTGCTTTTCGGCGTCTTTGTAATAAAGCGGAACTTCGGCCATGCGCTGATAAAAATTACGCAGACGTTTAGCTAAAGGCGCATAATGTTCATTTAATATATAGGCGAAGGTGCCTACCACGTTGTATGATGATGGATCCCACTCGTAGGCCTTAAGCTGCTGAATTTGCCATTGGGCATATTCCATCTGATTCTGCATCATTTTATAATCAATGCGGTTAGCTTCGCTCAGGGTGGTTATTTCAAAACGGCTTAGCGAGTCGATCTGAAATTTGGCAAAGTCGAGCATTTTCTGGCGATTTTGCTCATTTGGAATATATAGTAGGCTATCATATTTATGATACCCAACCGATGTTGCCCAATCAGGATTTAATTTCCATAATGCTTCCAGAAAGTTGTTTTCATAAATGGTAAAAGCAGCGTTGTCTTTACCCAGCAAAGGGCCTCCGCCGCCGCTGTCTTTTTTACAGCCGGTAAACGCGGCCATAAATATTGCAACAGCCAAAAACAGTTTTAAGATGATATTTTTTATCACGTGATTATGAAATTAAATGCCCGGATAAACTTAAAACATTTAGATCACATAAATCAATCGGGCGATAAATTTGTTACCTTATGTACTATGAAAACAGCAAATAACGAACATCAGATACTCATTGACGAACTTATTCACCTGCTAAAAGGGGGAAACGCACATGCCGATCTGGAAACGGCCCTGGCTGGTTTACCCGGTAACTTGCGGGGAGAAAAACCGGATAAGTTACCCTACAGCATTTGGCAGCTGGTTGAGCATATACGGATTGCCCAATGGGATATGCTGGAATTTAGCAAGGATATCAATCATCAATCGCCAAACTGGCCCGATGATTACTGGCCCAAAGAAACCAGCCCTAAAGATGATGAAACCTGGAACAAATCGGTCAAGCAAATAAAAGCCGACAAAGACGCGTTTATCAACCTCATAAAAAGTGGCGATCTTTTTGAAAAGATACCTCATGGCGACGGGCAAAATATCCTGCGTGAGGTATTGCAGGCTGCCGACCATGAATCGTACCACGTAGCTGAAATCATTATAATACGCAGATTGCTGGGCGCTTGGAAAGCATCCTGATCTGAAACAAAACAGCCCGTGGTTTCATAACCACGGGCTGTTTTGTTTGGCTTATTTTACCTTATGTAAAAAGCTGATCATAGCTTTTACAAATTCGGGTTTAAGCGGAAGGTCGGGTTCATTATAGGTGGCCGTATTTTTATCCTTATCGGCAGGGGCTTCTTTCAGCACATGGTTCATACCGGGTATAATAGCAAGTATCGCGTCTGACTTGGCTTTTTTCAGTTTTTCGGCATCGGCCACAGTTACCTGAAGATCGGTTGTGCCCTGAACAATCAAAATAGGGATTTTTATTTTCCTGATCTCGCGGGTAGGGTTGTACCTGAACCACGACATAAGGTATTTCTGTATGCTTGGTCTTGCATAAGGATAAAGCGCCGGGTCAATATTATCGGTGATCTTACCTCTTCTTAAACTATCAAGCATACGGTTAAAACCATCAGATATCAATTGTGATTTTGACTTCATCTGTTCGGTCATGATTTTATCTGCCGAGTCGCCCGCGCCTTCAACAGAGATAAATGCCTTTACCGGCTGGTCGTTGGCAGCCATCATACCTACCAATGATCCTTCGCTGTGCCCAAGGATAATTATCTTTGAAAAACGTTGGTCATCGTTCAACATGTTGATCAGGCCTACAGCATCATCAACATAATCCTCAAAACGCAGTTCAGTTTCTTTGGTTGAGCTTACGCTTTGGCCAACCAGGCGTTTATCATAACGTAGTGATGCGTAGCCGTTTTTACCAAGCTCATTGGCAATCATTTTATACATGTTAGAGGTTAAGCCTAATTTAGGGCTGTTACCATCCCGGTCTGTTGGGCCCGAGCCAGCAATAATTAGCACAACAGGTATTTTATCGGCAGCATTTTTAGGCATAGCCAATGTGCCCGAAATTGAGCCCGAAAAGGTTTTTAAAGTTACCGGCGATTCTGTTATAGATGGATCGGTAGGGATAGTTGGTGAAGCCGGTGCTGCATTGGTAGCAGCAGCGGGAGCCTCATATGGCTTTAAAAGCAAACCGGTAAACTTGGTTTGTGAGTTTACAGATAAGTTTAATAGAAAAGTATTTTTCTCAAACACGGCTTTATAATAAGCCAGAGGAGCTTCATACTTCATAAAATCGGCTTGTACCAGGTTGCCGAGTTGTGATTTTAACTGCCGAGTAGTAGTTCTGAATTTATCGGCAGGTAAAGCCTCCTTCATTTCGGAGCTAAACATGCTGTAAATACTATCAGGCTGATTATGATTATACAATTCTTTAAACCTGTTTAAGGCAACTACATAATTAGCTGGCTCCGGCTGCGCCATTATTTTTGTAGCGAAACAGATGATCAGGATAAAAAAGCTTACTTTCTTCATGTTTTATGGTAAAAAAATTGTAGAATAACCGTTAAGGCCGAAATTAATAAAAATTGAATTGTTTTTGCTTTAATTGATTTTTCGGACAAAAAAATCGATGGCTATCATGACACCAAAGTAAAAAAATTAAGAATGAAATAACATTTATTATTTGCATATCTAAATTTGGCAATACGTATTTATATGTTTTAATATATTGTTGCTATATTGCGTAGCATTTTCAATCAAAGAAAATATAAGGAAATCTCTACACTACTAATTAATGAAGGTTTTATTTGGGAGCTTGTTTTCGGCATTCTTTGTCGGAATGTGTTGTTTTACTTTCGCGCAAACAAAACCTTCAGCAATTCAGGGTAAAGTGTTAATGGAAAGCAACGAGGGTGCAGAAGCTGCGACTATTGTACTCCTGAAAGCTGCCGACTCTTCCGTAGTAAGGTCAAGCCTGGCCGACAGATCCGGGGCATATGTTTTTTCGGGGATTAAGCCAGATAGTTATCTTCTTTTGGCAACCAGCATAGGTTGCAGTAAAGTTTATTCAGGGCCTTATAAGGTTGCAGACGACGCAAATATTACAGCTTCAAATATTATACTTAAACTGATAAACAGTCAGTTACAGGAGGTGCAGGTTATTGCCCGCAGACCATACATTGAAGTAAAGCCCGGCAAGGTTGTTCTTAATGTACAAAACAGCATAGTTGCCGATGGTAACTCGGTATATGACGTGCTCAGGCAATCGCCGGGGGTACATGTAAACAACGGTAATGAGCTGTTAAGTATTGTTGGCCGCCAGCCCGCTTTAATAACTATTGATGGCAAACCAACCAACCTAACCGGCGATGATCTGGTGAACTTACTGCGCAGTATGCAGAGCAGTAATATTGATCAGGTAGAGATGATCACCAGTACTTCCTCAAAGTATGATGCATCAAGCGGCGGTATTATAAATATTATACAAAAAAAAGGAACCAATATTGGTACAAATGGCTCTGTTACTGCGGGTTTTGGTTATGGAAAATATTATAAAAGCAGGGCGGGTATTGTTTTTAACACCCGCACATCTAAACTTAACATTTTTGGTAATTACTCCCTTGATGATAACAAGACCAGCCGCTATATAAACACTAACCGGAATATTAATTATGATAATATTTTGAGTAATTATAATGTAGATTATAATAATACTCAACATTCATATAATCACAATTTCAGGTTAGGGGCTGATTACTCCCCATCCGCAAAACAAACCATAGGCTTTTTGGTAAGTGGAATTGTAAGGGAAGATAATTTCTTGAAAGACAATAATCTGAAAATATCCAACCAGAACAAGCTCGATTCGGTGATCGTTGCCCAATCGTCGCTTGACAGAGGTTCCAGCTTTTTAAATTATAATATTAATTATGATGGCGCGCTTGATAAAAGCGGGAAAAACCTTTCGGCCGATGTAGATTACTCAACGTACACCCGTCATTCAAATGAGTATATCACCAATAATTTTTATACTCCGGAGGGTGTTAGATACCGCGATTCGTTGCAGCTTCAAAATCTTTCACCATCACACATCCACATCTGGACTGCAAAGATCGATTATATAAACCCGCTTTCAAAAACCTCAAGGCTGGAAGCAGGCGTAAAATATAATAACGTAAAAAGCGATAACAACTTGATATTTGGCCCGCTCGTGAACCGCGCCTATGTTGCAGACCCTAATTATACCAACCGATTTATTTATACAGAAATTGTAAGTGCTGGTTATTTAAACTACATAGGCAAAGTGGGAAAGCTCGATATTACCGCAGGCATCCGTGCCGAAAAAACTACTTCAACCGGTAATTCTGTTGGTGTAGGTTCTGAACCGGCCATAACCAATAAGAACAGCTATTTCAACATCTTTCCGCAAACACAACTAAGCTATCAGCTCAATAAAAATAACACTTTAAGCCTGAGTTATAACCGGGGTGTTCACCGGCCCGATTACCAGGATATTAATCCATTTTTATACTACACCGACCTGTATGACTATGTTTCGGGTAACCCAAATCTGAAGCCGGAGTATACCAATTCAATACAATTATCGCATACCTATAAGGAGACCTTTATAACTACCTTATATTATAATGTTACCAATGATGCGTATGATTTTCCGATCTATGAGCAAAATGACTCATCAAAAGTTAATATCACCATTCGTAAAAACTTCGGGAGAATTTTTGTTTATGGAGCCTCTTTTTATGCACCGGTGCAGTTTAACAGCTGGTGGAGCGGCAGCTTTAACCTTGATGCCTCGTATCAGCGCTACACGGCCTATGCTGTAAACGGTTATTTTAACAAAGGGATGCAGGATATTATTTTCAACACTACTCAAAATTTCTCCCTGAGCAGTAGCATACAGGCAGAGGTTTCGGGCAGGTATGAGTCGCCCACGTTATATGGGGTTAATGAGTTGAAACAGAGCTACACCGTAAATACCGGATTAAGCAAACAGGTGCTACAAAAACGCGGTAGCTTAAAACTGAGCGTTATTGACATCTTTAACAGCGACCGCGAAAGGTATCATATCCTGTACCAAAATGTTGATCTTTCGGGTATCAATAAACGGGAAACCCGCAGGGTGATGCTTAATTTTACATATCGATTTGGTAAAACATCGGTTAAATCGGCCACTAAGCACAATACCGGGGGCGATGAAGAGCAGCGCCGTACAGGAAATTAATAGCTATCTGATACGTAATTCGGGATACCTGCCTTTAACTTTGGTTACGAAAAAGTGTCCCAGGGAGTCGGAGTTGATTAGTTTTTTATATGCTGTTGACGAAAAGCCAAAGTACTGCCACACTCCGCCGCTATCCCTAAACTCAACTTCTAAGATTTTGGCTGAGGGGTCATAGCCTAAGCTATTTAATGCCGATGAATCAACCATGCGCCTTTGCATATAATATTATAATATATGCAAATCGAAAAAGGTTTTAAATATTTTATATTTTTTTAATAAGGCTTATCCGGCGTGGCCGCTGAGCATACTCGCGGTAATGATCAGCAGTACCAGAATGGTAATTCCGGTGTACAGGTAATCTCTCTCCAAAATAAAACCTATGGCCGAAAAAACTACCCGGAGAATAGGGGTTGCTATGAGTAAAATAATACCGGCCTGTATAATGGCCCTGCCTCTGAATGTAATAACACCATTAAATATACCCGGCGCATTATGTACAAAATCAGGTACGCCCTTAAAGGTGTGGTAATCGGCTGGGATATGGCCATGGCGATACAGATAGATAATGCCGCCAATAAAAATAATGCTCATAGACAGTAACACCCCGAGGCGGAGTATCCAACCTATAACGGCTTGCATATCGGTATCTTTAAAACGGCTCATCTTTTTAATATATCATTTATATTTTTCCGGCAAAGCCGTTATATATCATTTGCGTAGCTAAAAACGTTACCACTATGGCAAATATCCAGCGCAACCAACCCGATGAGTTCGTATGCACCAATATTTTTGATCCGCTCAAGGCACCCAGCAAAACGCCTATAGCTACAGGCATTGAAAGTCCCGGGTCAATGTATCCGCGTTGCAGGTAAACAACCGCGCTGGCAGCAGCTGTAACGCCTATCATGAAATTACTGGTGGTGGTTGATACTTTAAATGGAATGCGCATAACGGTATCCATAGCCAGCACCTTTAACGCGCCAGATCCAATACCCAGCAGCCCGGATATTACTCCTGCAAAAAGCATCATAAAAAAGCCGCTGCCAACATTCTTTACGCTATAGGCCACAGGACCGTTAGCAGTTGGGAAACTACTGTTGAGCTTTAGCTTTTCGGCCAATATGTTTTTTTCCTGGTTTATAAGTTCGGCCTTTTTTCGTAACGACATTACAGCCGAGGTAATAAGGATAACACCGAATAAAATAGCGATAAAATTTGTGGGGATATAAACTGCTATTAAAGCGCCAACCATTGCCCCGGCGGTGGTGGCAATTTCTAAAAACATGCCCAGCCGTATATTGGTGATCCCTTCCCTCACATAAGCCGCTGCCGAGCCCGATGATGTAGCTATTACCGATACCAGCGAAGCCCCGATAGCGTAATGAATATCAACCTTTAACAATAAAGTAAGCAGGGGGATAATGACAAAACCGCCACCCAGGCCCGTTAATGAACCCAATAAACCCGCGAAATACGAGCCGATAAATATGATCAGTGTAAGTACAATTACCGACATCATTTTGCAGTCAACTTGAATGCGAAAGTAGCAAAAAAATGTTCATTAGTTCATTTGTATCATTGCTTCATGGGTATGTGATTTGTCATTAATGTGACCATGCACAATTGACCGGATAAATCAAATATTAGTACTTTCGTGCATGGGTTATAAAAGTTTACAGGACTGCATTGCCGATCTTGAAAAAAATGGTCATCTGGTACGTATTAAAGAAGAGGTTGATCCGTATTTGCAGATGGCAGCCATTCATTTACGGGTATTTGAAAACCAGGGGCCTGCTATTTTATTTGAGAATGTTAAAGGCAGCAAATTTCCTGCTGTATCCAATTTATTCGGAACATTGGAGCGCTCGAAATTTATTTTCCGGGATACGCTCGATAAGATCAAAACCCTTGTTGAACTCAAGAATGATCCCATAAAAGCTATCAGGCATCCCTTTCAATATACCAACGTGGCGCTTACTGCTTTATCGGCCCTGCCGATGAAAAAAAAGAGCGGGGCACCTGTTAATTTTGGTCGCTGCCAGATAAGTGATATTCCGCAGATTGTGAACTGGCCGATGGATGGCGGACCTTTTGTAACCATGCCACAGGTATACACCGAAGACGCTGACAAACCCGGTATCATGAATGCCAACCTGGGCATGTACCGCATACAACTGGCCGGCAACGATTATATTTTAAATCAGGAAATAGGCCTGCATTACCAGATACACCGGGGTATAGGCGTGCATCAAACCAAGGCAAATGCCAAGGGGCAGCCGCTAAAGGTGAGCATATTTGTGGGCGGCCCGCCCGCGCACCCCGTAGCCGCGGTGATGCCATTGCCTGAAGGCTTATCAGAAATGACCTTTGCCGGGGCGCTGGGTAACCGCCGTTTCCGCTATTTTTATGACGATGAGGGCTTTTGCATTTCTGCAGATGCCGATTTTGTGATCACCGGAACAGTTATGCCTCATGATAATAAGCCCGAAGGCCCTTTTGGCGACCACCTGGGTTACTATAGTTTGATACACCCATTTCCTTTATTGAAAGTGCACAACGTGTATCACCGTAAGGATGCGGTGTGGTCGTTCACCGTAGTTGGCCGTCCGCCGCAGGAGGATACCAGTTTTGGGGCTTTGATCCACGAGATCAGCGGAGCTGCCATACCTAAGGAAATACCGGGTTTGCACGCCGTTAACGCGGTGGATGCGGCAGGGGTTCATCCGCTATTATTTGCTACGGGCAGCGAGCGTTATACACCTTACCTCAAAGAGCGCAAGCCACAGGAAATAATCACCATAGCCAATCATATACTGGGCAAAAGCCAGCTGAGCCTGGCCAAATACCTGTTGATAGCGGCACAGGAAGATGACCCGTCACTGGATGTAAACAATATAGCGGCATTTTTAAATCACATATTGCAGCGGGTTGATTTTACACGCGATCTGCACTTTTACACCCGTACCACCATTGATACCCTTGATTACAGCGGCAGTGGACTAAACTCGGGCAGTAAGGTAGCCATTACGGTAGCAGGAGAAATTAAACGTGAACTTTGGACTGAGCTGCCTTCCTGGTTTAGCTTGCCCAAGCCGGTTAATAACTATAAAATGGCGCTCCCGGGTGTACTCATGGTTGAAGTGCCCAAGCATATAAACCATAAGGATATTGATAATATTATCAGCATTATGGAATACAAGCTCAAGGAGGATGAAGATGAACTCAGCGGTTTAGCCCTGATAGTACTTTGTGATGATGCCGCCTTTGCTGCCCAAAACGTTAATAATTTTGTGTGGGTAACATTTACACGCAGTAATCCATCGCATGATATATATGGCATTGGTAGTTTCACCGAACATAAACACTGGGGCTGCACCGGCCCATTGATCATTGATGCCCGTATAAAACCTCACCATGCCCCCGTCCTGGAAAAAGACCCCGAAGTTGAAAAACTGGTTGATAAAATGGGCGAAAAAGGAGGCTCATTGCACGGAATTATTTAAGGGACTGTGGGATTATAAGACGATAGGACGATTGGACTGTGAGAGGATTAGACGGACGAAAGATTATTAGACAAAAGACTATTGGATGAAAATCAACGCAATCATTACCTTCATCAAAACCAATAGTAAAGAAACCATCAATCAACGGTCAAAAATCAACGTAATCACCACCATCATCCAAAATCAACGGTCAAAAAATCAACGTGATCGGCGTAATCATCAGAATCAACGGTTATCTTTGCCCGCTATGAAGAATTTTGTGTTTTGTTTAATGGTGATGCTGGTTGCTGTAGGTTGTGCTAAAAAAGAAGTACCTCACTATACCATATCCAGATTAGTTAAAAGCGATACAGCAAATATGCTGACAGTTAATATAGCCAAACGCCTGAGCCAGGCAGATCTGTTAAGTATTGCCGCCAAGGTAAAAGAAGATAGCTCGGCATTAACCAACCTGCAATTGAGGTATCTGCTGCCGGGACACAATGATAAAAACACCGGCGAAAACAACTTTTACGCCATAGCCAAATATCCAAACAAAGGCAATGTAACCATGCAAGATACCCTGAAAGATGCCGATGGCAACGAGGTACGCCTGAGAATAACCGGCCTTACCGAGCAGGTTGCCAAACAACTACTGGCTTTAAACCCTAAAGAAATACAGGGCAAAAATATTTTGGGCCGTTTTGTTGATGATTATAACGAAACCGTAATTATTCCGTTTACGGATGCTACCGACCCCAAAAAGGAAATATACATTATTGAACTGGATGCGACCGGCAAAGTAGTTTCGGCAACCGTACCGCAGATTGATAATAAAGATGGGATACAAAAACTGGTGGTTACTCACCGTGGCGACTATTGTACCCTGAAGGATAGTGTTCTCACCCAGTATTCGATTGACGATCTTGGGCTGCCTTATAACAGTATAAAATCAGGTATTTAACACGTTTTTGCTGCCTGGCAAAACTTGCCGGCAGTAAATTAAATGTGCGGATATCACTTTATGCAGAACAGCAGTTAAAAAACACGCCTTAAAATCCGTAAAATCTTCCAGTTTTATAGAATATACCGATATATTTATAGTGTAAAAAATATTATAAGTATATGACCAGGAACTTTATCAAAACTTTAGCACTAAGTGTTGCAGGAGTGTTTAGCTTTTGCTGTGCAATAGCGCAACCCCGATTGCCGGAAGGCTACTTCTGGAAAAAGCTTCCAAACGGATTGGAAGTTGTGGTTATTGAAAACAGCAAGGTGCCGCTGGCAACCATTGAAATTGCTGTAAAAAACGGTGCTTACACCGAGGGGCCCGAATTTAGCGGCCTATCGCATCTTTTTGAGCACATGTTTTTTAAGGCCAATAAGGATTATCCAAACCAGGCGGCATTTTTAAAACGCACGCAGGAATTGGGCGCCATCTGGAATGGCACAACCGATGTGGAACGGGTTAATTACTTTTTTACTTTTGACAGGGATAGCCTTAAAGCGGGTTTAAAATTCATGAACGCGGCCATCCGCTTCCCCATCTATCGCGAAGAGGATATGAAAAAGGAACGCCCGGTGGTTGACGGCGAGTTTCAGCGTGCCGAGAGCGATCCAGGTTTTCAGCTTTGGTACGGTATCCAGCAAAAGCTTTGGGGTGATCTCATCACCCGTAAAAACCCAATAGGTATCCATGAGGTGATCAACACGGCCACGCCCGAAAAAATGATGATCATTAAGGATAAATATTACTTCCCTAACAATAGCTTGCTTACCATTTGCGGCGATGTAAAACATGAAGCTGCCTTTGCCATGGCCGAAAGTATTTTTGGCGACTGGGCCAGCAGCGGCTTTAACCCGCATGAAAAATATCCTATACCTCCTTTTAAACCGCTTACCAAAAGCGAGTATTTTGTGAAGGAAAGCACCATTGCGCAAACACCATACATGGAGCTTACCTGGCAAGGGCCATCATACCTGACCGATTCGGCATCTACCATTGCAGCTGATGTGTTCTCGACCATCATCGGGTTAAACTCATCTAAGTTTCAGCAAGCTTTGGTTGATAAGGGACTGGCAAGCGGTGCTTCTTTAAATTACACAACCAGCCGCTATGTTGGCCCTGTTGATATCAACGTTGTCCCTAACCCTAACAAGTTAAAGGAATGTTATGATGAATTGATGAACCAGATAAGCCAGTGGGTTAAGCCGGATTATTTTACCGACGAGCAATTGAAGGATGCCAAGGCCATTCTGCTTAGAAACAACATCCATCAGAAAGAAAAACCATCAAGTCTTGCCAGCCAGTTGAGCTATATGTGGTGCAGTACCTCGCTTGATTTTTATACCGATCTGGATAATAATTATCAAAAGGTAACCCGTGCCGATATACAAAAATACCTGAACACTTACGTGGTAGGTAAACCGTATGCAGCGGGTATCATTATAGCACCTGCGTTGAGTAAACAACAGAATGTAGCTTCGTTTTTTGTAGCTAAGTAAATTTTAAACTTATCATGATGAAGAAATATGTATTCACCCTGCTGATTGCAGCGGCGATAGGAAATATAAAGCCGGTACAGGCACAAAATAAGGCTTACGAAACCACGGTTAACGGTGTAAAGGTAATTGTGCAGCCAAGCGGTAACGATATTGTAGAGATACAAACTATTATAAAAGGCGGTGTACAAAATTACAAGGCCGATAAAATGGGTATCGAATCGATAGCTATGGACGCGCTTACCGAGTGCGGAACCTTAAAGCACGATAAAAACAGTTTTAAAGATCAGCTGGATAAAGTAAGCGCTACCGTAGCAGGCAGCAGCAACAAGAACTACTCTATCCTGCGCATGAATTGTATCAAAGGTGATTTTGATGTGGTTTGGCCTCTATATGTTGAGGCGTTAACACAACCGCGTTTTGATGCCAAGGAGTTTGCCCGTATTAAACAGGATGCTATCAACAACATTAAACAAGCCGATTCGCAGCCCGATAATGCCATTGACAAATATGCCGACAAAATAGCCTTCGCCAACCGCGATTACGCTAAGGACCCTAACGGTACGGTTGATATTGTAAGCAAGCTTACTCCTGAAGAAACAAAGGCCTATTACCAGTCCATATTAACCCATTCACGCCTGGTGATTGTGGTAGTTGCCGATCTGGATAAGGAAGTTATTGAAGCCAAAGTAAAGGCCATGCTGAGTGGCATAAAACAAGGTGCCCCGTTTGAATTTAAAAAATCATTTTTCAGGGTTTATAAAAATTCCTTCAATTCAGAATCAAGAGAACTGGCTACCAATTACGTAGAAGGGATCACCAGCGGTCCGCAGCCCGGCACTGCCGATTTTGACGCGTTCAACGTAGCCATGCGCATATTTGCCAATCGTCATTTTTTAGATGTACGTACCAACAATGGTTTATCATATGCCCCGCAGGCCTGGTTTAGCGTCGGGCAAACCTCAGTGGCTAAATTCGCGGTATCAACTACACAGCCCGATAAATATATAGCGGTGTTTGATAAACTGGTTGATAAAATAAAAACAGAAGGTTTTAAGGGTGATGAAGTTGCCAACATGAAGGTTACTTACCTTACCGGCTTCTATTATAAAAACGAAACCAATAGCGCACAGGCATTTTCCATAGCATCAAACGAAGTATTGTTCAACAACTGGAAACGCTCATTAACCCTGGTAGATGATGTAAAGAAACTGACTACAGAGGAAGTAAGCGACGCTTTCCGCAAATACATCAATAACATTGTTTGGGTTTATCAGGGCGACCCTAAAAAGGTGAACCAGATATTATATATCAACGGCACCCTGAACAAAGCTGATAATCCGGTAAGTCATTGATTGAGTCAAAATTAAAAAGGCAAAAGTTATTGGTTGCTGAATATAAATAGTAGGAAGAAATAAAAAATTGTCATTGCGAGGTACGAAGCAAGAGCGAACAATGCAAATCCGCGATTGCCGCGCTGCGCTCGCAATGACAAAATACAGCGATAATGTGTTATTTTATTGTTTAAGATGCCAACTTAATGGCAAGCTTTTCACAAAGCTGAGTTTCACCGATATTTCTGCATCCCGTAATTTTTGCTTTTTAATTTTGACTTTTGACTTTCCTCTGCAGAAGTCCTTTATAGCGTGTGGGAATGGTATCGCCCAGGAGTTTGCCCCAGGGTTTAAGGTTATCAATACGGTCAAACACTATCTTTAGTACGGCCACAAAAGGTATGGAGAGGAACATGCCTGATAGGCCCCAAAGCATATTGCCCAGCAGTACTACAATGATTGATACCAGCGCGTTGATCTGCACCTTTGATGATACGATACGCGGTACCAGTATATTATTATCAATAAACTGTATCACCATATAGGCAATGATAACACCCAGTTGGGTAGAGTAACCATCTTTTGTAACTGTAGCCATCAGTACAGGCAGAGCAATGGCTATGATGCCGCCAATGTAGGGCAGCAAATTCAGTATAGCGCCAATAACCCCGATCAGTATGCCATACTTTACACCTAATAGCAACAGCGCTGTTGAATTAAGGATGGCTACAATTGCCGTTTCAATCAGTAAACCTTGTATGTAGCTTTGTATGGCCATTTTGGTTTCCTTTAAAACATCGGCCACCTGCCTGGAATTTTCTTCGGCAAATACCTCAAACAGGAAGTTAAGGATGAGGGTTTTGTAAAACAAGATCAGGAACACATATACAGGTATAATAAACACCAACCCAAAGGTGCCCAATACCGAGCCGAGCGTACGGCCAATGAGCGCCTGGCTATTATTCATGGCATCCTTGATCAATTGATCCTGCTTTTGAACAGAATAATTAAAAGTAGCAGCCACCCAACTTTTAAATGTAACGAACATCTCCCCGAATTTTTGCTTCAGCGTAGGCAGCGAATCACTGAACTGTATAAGCTGGGTAGAAAGAAAATAAAACAACGCGATGATCAGTACCGCCGCGATAAACATGGCAATAATGATAGACAATATCTTAGGTACCTTTTTCCCTTGCAGCCAGTTGCATACAGGATTAAGTAAAATGGCAATAAAAGCAGCGAAAGCCAATGGGATAAGCACATCGGCCAGTTGCGAAAAAACATAAACCAGTAAAATAAGCCCAAACAGGGTTACGGTACTTTTTAAATAAAAGGGGTACTCTTTAATAGCAGGCATAGGGGCAGGAGGTTAATTATACCAATAAGGAATAATGCTTTGAATTGTTTTGACCTTAAAGGTAGAGCATTCGGCCCTGTAAAACAAAAAGGGCCCGCTGATCAGCGGGCCCTCCGTATATGAGCATTAGTTTGCTTATTTCAATAGATTTCTCCAGCTCACCTGGTCGCCGATGATCTTTTCAAGGTCGGCAGATGCCACACGTTCCTGTGCCATGGTATCGCGGTAGCGGATGGTCACGGTATCATCTTCAAGCGTTTGGTGATCAACAGTGATACAGAAAGGAGTACCAATAGCATCCTGACGGCGATAGCGTTTGCCTATGGCGTCTTTTTCTTCGTACTGGATGTTGAAATCAACCTTTAAGCGATCCATGATCTCGCGGGCTTTTTCGGGCAAGCCATCTTTTTTGGTCAACGGGAAAATAGCGGCTTTAACAGGGGCCAGGCAAGGGTGCAGGCGAAGCACGGTACGGCTATCCTGTTTATCTTCAGTGCTCAGGTCTTCTTCCTCAAACGCATTGATCATAGTAAGCAGGAACATCCTGTCGAGCCCGATAGAGGTTTCAATTACATAAGGGATATAGTTACCGTAAGGTTTGCCGGTTTCAGGATCAACCTCAGGGTCAAAATACTGCATTTTTTTACCGGAGAACTGCTGATGCTGGCTCAGGTCAAAATCGGTACGGCTGTGTATACCTTCCACTTCTTTAAAGCCGAACGGAAATTCAAACTCAATATCATAAGCGGCATCAGCATAATGAGCCAGCTTGGTGTGTTCATGGTAACGGTATTTGGCGGCGTCGGTACCCAGGGCAAGGTGCCATTTCAGTCGGGTTTCTTTCCACTGGTTAAACCATTCTTTTTGAGTGCCGGGGCGTACAAAAAATTGCATCTCCATTTGCTCAAACTCACGCATGCGGATAATGAACTGGCGGGCAATAACCTCATTACGGAACGCCTTACCAATTTGAGCTATACCAAAAGGGATTTTCATCCTGCCCGATTTTTGAACGTTCAGATAGTTTACAAATATACCCTGGGCAGTTTCGGGGCGCAGGTATATGGTATCTGCATCATCGGCCACGGCACCCATCTGGGTACTGAACATCAGGTTAAACTGGCGCACATCGGTCCAGTTGCGGGTACCGCCGATAGGGTCGGCAATTTCATGTTCCAGTATCAGTTCTTTCAGGCGAGGCAGATCCTCATTTTTAAGGGCCTCGTCCATATCATGCTGCAACTGTTCGGCCTTGTCAGTTTTACCATCTTTGTCGTAACGCTCTATTTTATCTTCCAGCAGCTGATCGGCACGGTAACGTTTTTTAGAATCTTTATTATCGATCATCGGGTCGCTGAAACCATCAACGTGTCCGCTGGCCTTCCATATTTTAGGGTGCATAAATATGGCACTGTCAATACCAACAATGTTATCGTTCATTTGCACCATGGCTTTCCACCAGTAGGTTTTGATGTTGTTCTTTAATTCGGCACCAAACTGCCCGTAATCATAAACAGCGCTCAGGCCATCATAAATCTCGCTTGAAGGGAAAACAAAGCCATATTCTTTGGCGTGCGATATAACATTTTTAAAAAGTTCGTCGGTTGATTTGCTCATAATAGCTGCAAAGATAGTTTTTTTTGGATTTTTAGAATTGGGAATTTATTTGCTACGATTTTATAAAATTTTATAATAAGCTAAAACCAAATACCGGGTAATTCCCTTATCTTTCATATACCAAATTATTTGCCTCATCATGGAACATATTGTCAGAATCCTGGATATACATCCCGTTACCCACAACGTAAAACAATTTATTATTGAAAAGCCCGATGATTTTACCTTTACACCGGGGCAGGCAACCGAGTTGTCCATTAACCAGGATGAATGGGCCGATAAACGGAGCCCCTTTACCTTTACCAATTTTACCGATGATCATTTTCTGCAGTTCACCATTAAGATATATACCGACCATGCGGGTGTTACTAACCACTTGGGCGAACTGAAAGTTTGCGACGAGCTGATCCTGCGCGAACCTTGGGGCACCATTGGATACAAAGGGCCCGGATATTTCATTGCCGGAGGGGCAGGCATAACCCCATTCCTGGCGATACTGAGGCAGCTTAACCGGGATGGTGCACTGGCCGATAACAAGCTGTTCTTCTCCAATAAAACCGATCAGGACATTATACTGGCCGATGAACTCAAAAGCATGCTTGGTGAAAACGCCCTGTTTACCATAACCGATCAGAAAGACAGTGAGCATGACCAGCGCCGCATTGATGCCGAGTTTTTAAAGGCCGAGGTAAAAGACTTAAGCAAGCATTTTTACGTTTGCGGTCCCGATGCCATGGTGCAGGAGATAACCGGTATACTGACCGACCTTGGCGCCAATGCCGATGCTGTTGTTTTTGAGAGATAGCGGCAGGGTATCGAAAAATATCAAACAAATCCGAAATCGAAATTCCGAATTCCGAAATACTCTTTTACATTTGAGGCATGAGTATCCGGGTGCAGGCATTAACAAAGGTTTACGGTACGCAAAAGGCGGTGGATGGTATCAGCTTTAGCGCTGAGCCCGGTGTGCTGGGCTTTTTGGGGCCCAATGGCGCCGGTAAATCTACCACCATGAAAATACTTACGGGCTTTATCCCCCAAACTTCGGGTGAGGCCTCTGTTTGCGGGTTTGATGTGGTAAGCCAATCTTTGGATGTGCGCCGCCGTATTGGTTATCTGCCCGAGAGCAACCCGCTGTATACGGATATGTATGTCAAAGAATCATTGGGCTTTATTGCCGGTATTCATCAGCTGCATGAGCCCGAAAAACGCATAGCCGAGGTTATTGAGCAAACTGGCCTTGGTCCCGAGCAGCACAAAAAAATAGGCCAGCTATCCAAGGGCTACCGCCAGCGGGTTGGGTTGGCCCAAGCCATTCTGCATAACCCCGATGTGCTTATTTTAGATGAGCCTACCTCGGGCCTGGACCCTAACCAGCTGATAGGGATACGTCAGCTGATCCAGGAGCTGGGCAAAACTAAAACCATTATCCTGTCTACCCATATTATGCAGGAGGTGGAAGCAGTGTGCAGCAAGGTGATCATAATCAACAAAGGCAAAATAGTTGCTGATGATACCCTGGCAGGTTTGCGGGCTAAAAATAATAATGATACCCTCGAGCAAATATTTATTTCCCTTACCGCCAATTGATAAATAGCGGCTTCCCCTTTTACAACTTTTTAAAATTTTATTTTAACACTTTTTGGTTCAAAAAACTTCAAAATTGGCAGGGTTTTATTTAGTTTTTGATGGAATTGGCTCAAAGGATCGCGTTTTTATTGGTTTTTGCGCTGTTTTTTGAGGTTTAAAAAGTTGTAATTTGCTGATTATTAAGTGTTTGATTTGTATTTTTTTTTTCGGATTGTTTTCAACCCTGACCGGATTGATTTTTTGGAAAAGAAATTCCCTGCGGAAGCACCTGAACAAATTTACGAAAATAAGGGCTGAAAATTGAATTTTACCTTTGTGATTTTATACTTAGGATAATGAAAAAATAGACGGAATGAATTATTATGCCGAATTATTTTAAAATATTTTGAAACTATTTTTAATAATAAGCGTCTATTATTCAATAACCGCAGTTAATGGAACCCCGCCTTTAGCTGTATAATAATCACATCAAACCAAAAACCATGAAAAAAATTCTATTAGTATTAGCCCTTATCGCGGGCACAGCATTCACCACTTTCGCACAAACTAAATCTGGCGGCGCCGGAAAATTCAGCATTGGCTTTGAGGCAGGTTTGCCAACCGGCGACGCTCACCATATTTTCAATTCAGTATTGGGCGGTTCATTAAAATATGAACTACCTGTAGCTCCAAGTACATACTTTACAGTTTCTGCCGGATATAATTCTTTTCATGCAAAAGACGTATTTGGTGGAGGTTCATACGGTGCCATACCTGTTAAAGTGGGTGTTAAATACTATATCCAGAACGGATTTTTTGCTGAGGGACAAGTAGGGGCCGCGTTTGTAACTGAAAGTGGCGGTGGTACAGCATTCGCTTATTCGCCAGGTATCGGTTACACTTTTGCCGAAGGTTTTGAACTGGGTATCCGTTATGAAGGCTGGTCAAAAGACGGTACTTTAGGCCAGGCCGGTTTACGAGTAGCTTACCGTTTCTAAAATAATTAACAGATCATGATTATGAAGGCCCGGTGATATTATTACCAGGCTTATTTATTTAATATCCATTAATAATTATATTTTCGCGGCTTAAACATTCGCGGCTTTTATGCGTCTGATAGTTCAAAACGCATATAACACAAAAACAAACCCGCGTTATCTTATTACACTTTATGAAAAAAATCTTACTAACCTTAATCATTGTTACAGCAACAATGTTCACCACCTTAGCGCAAACTAAAATTGGCAATGGCAAATTCAGCGTAGGCCTCGAAGCCGGATTACCCGTAGGCGATGCAAGTAATTATGCCGATTATGTTATAGGAGGTTCGCTCAAGTATGAGCTTCCGGTAGCTAACAATCTGTTCATTACCGGAACGGCAGGTTACAGCAGCATACATGCCAAAGGCATTAACATTTCTTTCAGCTCACCAAACTATAGCTATGAGTTTCATAGCGATGGCGGCTCTGCGGGCCTTATCCCTGTAAAAGTAGGTGCCAAGTATTATTTTGATAAGCGCTTTTTTGGCGAAGGGCAGTTAGGCGCGGCCTTTACCACCTCAGGCAATGGCAGCACATTGTTCGTTTACTCGCCGGGTGTTGGTTATACTTTTGATGGTGGTTTTGAGGCCGGTTTCCGTTACGAGGCATGGTCAAACAACGGCACTATCGGGCAGCTGGCTTTACGCTTAGCCTACCGTTTCTAACCAATATTTTTAAAAAGGAAAAAAGCCCGGAGATCATATCCCGGGCTTTTTTTATAGGCAAGGGGCATCAGTTAATAAATGTTCCTTACCCGCTTGTATATCTTATCTCTTAATGTGTTAAAAAACATACTTCTTTCCTTTTCGCCTACCAGGCTAATATGGGTTGATTTGCTGATGATGTTCTGCAGGTTTTTATAAGTGTAATCGCAAAAGGTTTTGTCCTGCGTGCCCATGAAATTTAGCCCGTTATGGTTCAGGTAGGCAATCTGCTTATCATCGGCATGTACATATATGGAGTTATCGCCAATCAGGCATTCGTTCACATAAATGTGATAGGGAGCATTTGTAGCCATGGGCGTCTGGTTAAATATAAATTTTCGCCCGGCCTCGGCCTGCGCCTCTATATGGTTCAGCAGCTCCACCAGTTGAGTGTATACCAGCAGTAAAATATCCTTATCGGCAAAAATATTGGTATGCCGGTAAAATTCAATTTGCCTGATGGTCACATGGATACTCTCCTCCGTCCATATTTCGGTAGATGGTATCTGCGTGTACAGCCTGATGATCTCCTTCGCCGTTTCTGTGGTTTCGGAATCTTCTTCATAGCCATTAAATTGTTGCCTGGCCAGTTCGGGGTAGCCAATAAGTGTGCGTTTCCAGAAAAAGAACTTAAAGGCGCTCAATTCCGGGAACTGCATAAAATGAAACAGCGGTACATCCTTAGTAAAAAAATAGATCTGCCCGTTTTTTAATGTTTTAAACAGTTTAAGGCTATTTAAAACATCGTGCAGGTAATCATTAAACGTGAACGTTACGCTGTTAACCTGGTTGCCAGCAAAAAGCACGGTGTTGTTGTTGAGCTGTAAAAGTTGATCTACCGAAACTTTATACTTGCCACATAGCAACTGTACCTCATCCAAACTGATGGGTTTTTCGCCCCGGATGCGCCGGTAAGCGCTGTCGTTACTGATATCGAGCAGTTCGGCCACCTCATCTACAAACGAAAGATGAGGCGCAAGCTGCGACCTGATGTGATTAAAAAATAATAATTGAGCAGGGTTATTATCCATAATCCAAAATTTAGGGGGAATGTTTGGTATTTATTAATAAGCTATCTCATCGGTTTTAGTAAAAAATGCTAAAAATGGTTTTAACTGTCTATAAATGTAGTAAATATCAAAAGTTTTTTCAAATGCCTGTATTACAGTATTTAAAACCTGCTTAAAATGTTGAGCGGGTGTTGTTTTCTCATTTTATAACAGGTATGGCGGCCTGTAGCTTTACTGTAAACATTATCATTATTAACAATCAAACTTATGGATATGAAAAAGTTAATACTATTAGCAGTTCTGGGCTTAATTTCATTAAATAGCCTGGCCCAAGCCCCTGCAAAACCAGTTGTAAAAGGCGGCAGTAAATTTAGCGTGGGTGCCGAAGGCGGTTTACCCACGGGCGATGTGCATTTACTTTTTGGTAAAGTGATTGGTGGGTCGCTTAAATATGAGATCCCTGTTGCCGCCAACATTTACTTCACCATTTCGGCAGGTTATAATTCTTTTATCCTGAAAAAAGAGTTTAGAGTAGATGGTTATAAATCATCTGCCGGGTTTGTGCCCTGCAAATTGGGCATTAAAGGCTACGTGGAAGGTGGCTTGTTTTTAGAAGGCCAGTTAGGGGTAACCTTTAGCACAGCGGACGGTGGCGGTAACGCTTTTACTTATGCGCCCGGCCTTGGGTACACTTTTAACGGCTGTTTTGAAGCGGGCGCACGTTATGAGGCATGGTCAAACAACGGAACCATTGGCCAGGCTGGCTTAAGGCTGGCTTACAGGTTTTGATGTAAGCCACATTTTCATATTTCAAAAACTGATCAAATGAAAACGATAATCTTTTTAAGCCTTGCAGGGTGCTTAGCGCTTTGCAGTTGCAGCAAAATCATACACCCGCATGAAGAGGTAATGTCGAGCTTTAAAACAAAGGACGATGTGAAAAAACAGTTTGGCACACCCGATGAAAAAAGGGAGCTGAACGAAGTTACGGAATGGTTATATAACTGCGATACCATATCGGCCTTTGCTGCATCAAAAACAAAGGTACGGATGCATGGAACCCTTAATAATGTTTATGGAACTTTTGAGCACCCAAGTACAGATGTCAATGAATTTACCCACTACATCCATTATGTGAAATTTGATTTTGACAAAAAGGGAAAGGTTATCGATTGGGATAGCAAAGAGGTGAATTTTGCACAAAAGAGGATAAGTATAGTTAAAACAGCTGCGCTTGTAATGGGAGTTGGAATAGTGATAAGTCTCTATGCATGGCATGAGGCATTTGCACAATTAGGGAAACCAGCCAAGTAAATTCGTGCTTTATGAGTTAAAATTCTCCTGCCATTTGGTGAGAAACGATAAGTAGCGCTATGATTTTCAATCCTATTCCATCCGGAAGATTTAATTGCAACGTTGTTTTTCATATAAACCTAAAATTCACAACAACATGAAATTGATAATTTTTTTAAGCCTTGCAGGGTTCTTAGCGCTTTGCAGTTGCAGTAAAATCATACACCCTCATGAAGAGGTGATGTCGAGCTTTAAAACGAAGGAAGATGTAAAGAAACAGTTTGGTATACCTGACGAAAAAAGGGAGCTGAACGAAGTTACGGAGTGGTTGTATAACTGCGATACCATATCGGCCTTTACGGCATCAAAAACAAAGGTGCGGATGCATGGAACTTACAACACGGTATATGGCAGTCTTGATCGCCCGAGTACAAACGTAACTGAATTTACCCATTACATTAGTTACGTAAAATTTGATTTTGATAAACAGGGAAAGGTAATCGGCTGGGATAGCAGGGAAGTGAACTTTGCTGAAAAAAGGATAAGACCAGGAGCCACGGCGGCAGTTGTAATAGGTTCGGTAGTAGGGGTACTTTACATCGCAGAATATTTATGGCTTAATAATTTGTTAAGTAGTTTGGGAAAATCAAGTACACAATAACTATTAAATAATAACAAGATCTTAAATGATGAAATCATAAACCTGTTTTATGCTGAATAGAAGGATAGCTATTGTAACTCATAAAGGATCACGCGCTAATAAAAGTGCTGTTACCCTTTTTGCTTTAGCACAATAATATTGTAATTTCGGCGCTTAACATCGTTTGAAAATTGCTTAGCATCCTCAAAAAAGAAATCACCTCATACCTCAGTTCGTTGGTAGCGTATGTTACTATCGGGGTATTTTTATTAGTGCTGGGTTTGTTTTTGTGGGTGTTTCCCGATTCAAGCATTTTAGAGTACGGCTATGCGGGCCTCGAAAGTCTTTTCAGTACCGCGCCCTACCTGTTCATGTTCCTGATACCGGCAATTACCATGCGCTCATTGGCCGAGGAACGTAAAGAGGGTACTTTCGAGCTGCTGTTCACCCGGCCGCTTACCGATTGGCAAATTATAACAGGGAAATACCTGGCCAGCTTACTGCTGGTGCTTTTTGCCCTGCTGCCTACATTGGTTTATTATTTTTCGGTAAGTACGTTGGGTACACCGCAGGGTAATATTGATACAGGGGCGGTCATTGGCTCATACATCGGTTTGTTTTTGCTGGGTGCTGTGTTTACGGCTATCGGGTTGTTCGCTTCGTCGGTAACCAAAAATCAGATCATCGCCTTTACCATAGCCGTATTCCTTTGCTTCTTTTTTTACAGCGGTTTTGATTCGTTGAGCCAGCTGCTTTCATTGCAGGATCTTGGTTTGCAAAACCTGGGTATTACGGAACATTACCAATCCGTGAGCCGCGGCGTACTGGATACGCGCGATCTGGCTTATTTCCTGGTGGTGGCCGGTTCATTTATATGGCTTACGCTGTTTGTCATTATCCGTCAGCGTAAAAAGAAACTGTTTTCGGCTACTATGCTGGGTTACATTGGTGCTTTGATCGCTGTAATTATTTTATCGAATATCACGTTTACCCGTTTTGACTTTACTGCCGAAAAACGATATACCATATCGCCCATCAGCCGCCAAATTGTAGATGGCCTGCAACAGCCGGTAAAGGTGACGGTTTACCTGCAGGGCAACAATTTGCCGGGAGGCTTTAAACGCCTGCAAGGTGCTACGCGCGATATGCTGAATGATCTGCAAGCCTACAGCCATAGTAAGCTGCAGTTTGAATTTGCCGATCCGCTGAAAAACCTTTCGGGCGAGCAGCAAAATCAGGCTATTCAGGATCTGGAAGCCAGGGGGATTGAACCTACCAACCTAAGCGTAAAAACGGATGATGGTGTATCGCAAAAGCTCATATTCCCGGCCGCATTGGTATCCGTGAACGGCAAGGACATCCCTGTAAAATTACTGCTGAGCAGGATAGGCCTCTCGCCCGATGAAGTGCTTAATAACTCCATTCAAAATTTAGAATACGCTTTTGTATCGGCCATAAAGAAAGCGGCCAGTGGGGGCAAGCCACAAATTGGGTTTACCGAAGGCCATAATGAGCTGACTGACCTGCAACTGAACGATGCCATGAAATCGCTTGCCGATGGTTACGAGGTTGGCCGGGTAAATTTGAACAGTATTACTGCTGTAGGTTTGCAGAAGATGAAACTGCTGGTGATACCCAAGCCCGACAAAAAATTTACCGAGCTGGAAAAATTCAAGCTCGATCAATACATCATGCACGGTGGCCGGGTGCTGTGGGCTATTGACCAAGTAAACGCCGAGCTCGACAGTTTGCGCGGCCATGGCGGCGAGCAGCTGGCCTTTGCCAAGCAACTGAACCTTGACGATCAGCTTTTCCGTTATGGCGTACGTATCAATTATGATTTGATAGCCGATATGAACTGCTCGCAAATACCTATAAGCACCGGCAACGTGGGCGGGCAGGCGCAAATACAAATGCTGCCTTGGCTGTTTTACCCTATATTTATCCCGATATCCAAACATCCGGTAGTAAAAAACCTGGACGGCATCAGCAGCGAATTTGCCAGCACCATTGATCTGCTCGATACTAAGAACGTTCAGAAAACTATCCTGTTAACTTCATCGCCCTACAATAAAAAACTGAGCGCGCCGCATATGCTATCGTTACAGGCACTGGAGCAGGAACCGAATCCTAAAGAGTTTCAGAGCACGCCCAAAACGGTAGGGGTGCTGCTGGAGGGTAAATTTATATCCGACTGGCGCAACCGCCCGCTGCCCGAGGGGCTGCAGGAGCAGGTGGCCATACAGTCCGAAAGTGTACCTACCAAAATGATTGTGATAAGTGATGGCGATATTTTGAAGAATCAAATAGGCAGCGATGGTTCGCCATACCCTTTGGGCTACGATCATTATACGCAGCAAACCTACGGCAACAAAAACCTCCTGCTGAACATTGCCGACTACATGACCGACGATTCGGGCCTGATAGCGCTGCGCACCAAAGAGATCAAGATACGCTTGCTCAACCGGGCCCGCATCCGTAACGAAAAAATGTATTGGCAGCTGGTAAATACAGTTGCGCCATTGATTTTAGTGTTAATATGTGCTATTTTTCAACATTACATTCGCAAACGGAAGTATGCCCATTAAATTTTATATTTTTGGTAACCTTTTTTACCTCACCTCAAACCCTCTCCAAAGGAGACGGGCTTAAGAGAAGGTTAGAGAAGTCCTCTCCTTTGGAGAAGATTCAGGTGAGGCTTTTATATTTTTGATTGATTAAATAGACCCTATATGAGATTTATTGTTTCTACATCAACATTACTCAAACAATTGCAGTCGGTAAGCGGCGCGTTAAGCAATAGTACTGTTTTGCCTATACTGGAAAACTTTTTGTTCGAGATAAAGGATGGAAACTTGACCATTTCTGCAACCGACCTGCAAACCAGCATGACCACTTCTTTGTCTGTTGAGTCAAAAGAAAACGGTCGTATAGCAATACCATCGCGTATATTGCTGGAAACCTTAAAGTCGTTGCCAGAGCAACCTGTGGCTTTTTCTGTAGATGATAACACGTTTGCCATTGAAATAAACGCGGGCGACGGAAAGTACAAACTGAGCGGGGAGAATGGTGAAGATTTTCCGAAAATTCCGGTGGTTGAAAACGCGTCGTCGGTAAATTTACCGGCATCAGTTTTAGCCGAGGCTATTAACAAAACTATTTTCGCGGTAAGCAACGATGAGTTGCGCCCGGCCATGACCGGTGTTTTTTGCCAGTTAAGCACCCAGCACCTTACCTTTGTAGCTACCGATGCCCACAAGCTGGTACGCTACCGCCGTAAAGATGCCAAGGCGGCAAGCACAACATCGTTCATATTGCCTAAAAAGGCTTTAACCTTATTAAAATCATCATTGCCAACTGATGATGTGAATGTATCGGTAGAGTATAACTCAACCAGTGCTTTCTTTAAATTTGGTAACATTAACCTGGTATGCCGTTTAATTGACGAACGCTACCCTGATTACGAGGCGGTTATACCACAGGTAAACCCTAATAAACTGAGTATTGACAGGCTTACCTTCCTGGGTTCGTTAAACCGTGTGGCTATTTATGCCAACAAAACCACCCACCAGGTAAGGCTTAAAATTAACGGCAGCGAGCTGAACATATCATCAGAAGATATTGATTTTGCAAACGAAGCTCACGAGCGTTTAAGCTGCCAATACGAAGGCGAAGACATGGAAATTGGTTTCAACGCGCGTTTTTTAATAGAAATGTTAAAGAATTTAAATTGCGAAGAAGTATCTTTGGAAATGTCGACACCTAACCGTGCCGGACTATTACTGCCGCAGGGTGGTGATGAAAATGAAGATGTGCTGATGCTGGTTATGCCGGTAATGCTCAATAGTTATGCTTAAGTGTAAACTTAAATTATAAATCCAAAATTAAGTCCGGCTGTAAAGAACCGGACTTTTTTGTTCGTTATGGATAACAAAAATTACGGTAAGCAGTTATATAGCTTATTATATATGAATATAAGGGTTAAAGCTTTGTTTATTATCGCCTTTGTTGGCATCCTGTCGGCCTGTAAAAAGAATGACGATGCACCGGTTGTTAAACCAACTACATTGGTTAATCTGGTGAATGCATCCAATGCAACCATCAATTTTTATGTGAACGGCACCCGCATTAATAATACAACAAGTTATTTTCCGGGTGGTACGCTGGGTTATCTGCCTTTTGCAGCGGGTAGTCAAAACTTCCAGGTAAAAAATGCTGGTCCGGCTACACCGAATTATTTATTTACCATGCCGCTTAATTTTGATACCGAAAAAGCATACTCTTTGTATGTAAGCGGACAAACGGCCGAAAGCGTGTTTTTTACCGATGATGACTTTAGTCCCGATACATTGGGTAGAGCCAAGATCAGGTTTGTGAATGCTTCACCCGATGCCGGTGGGCTGGTATTTTCATTTACAGGCAAGAGCAGCCTCGGTGCAATTTTAGATACCGCACAGTTTAGCAACGTAGCCTATAAGACCACTACAGATTTTGTAGCAGTAACAAGCGGTGTTCGTAACATTGGAGTTTACAACTCATCTTCGCCAACAAATGTTAGGCGTGATACGGTAACGCTTGCAGGGGGCAAGGTTTACACCCTTGTAAGTTACGGTACGGTTGGCACTTCAGGTAACCAGGCGCTGGGTGCCACTTTAATAACCAATCAATAAATACAGATAAATGGCTACTCCAAATAAAAGCGGCTTATTGATTTCATTTTTCCTGGTAGGGGTTTTCCTGCTGCCGTTAATATCGTCATGCGGCAAAGGCGCCAATGCTAATGCCTCTGGCTTGAACACGCAACTGCAAATCGTAGACCTAAGCCCCGACGCACAGCCTTTGAACTTATACCTCAACTCGATCAAGGAAAGCACAAATATTTATTCATACCCCAACAATTCAGGGTATTTTTTCATTTCGACATTAATACCACCAATTCAGCTACGTACCGCTACGGTTAATGCCATAACCGTGCTCAGGATTGATAGTGTTTTAAAGCCCAATTCTAAATATACCCTTTTTGTAACCGGGTACAGGGCTGATAGTTCTATTAAAAATTCTGTGCTATCGCTTGATACTGCCACGTTGCCTGATAAGGGGCGCGCCAAGATCAGGTTTGCTCATACTTCACCTTCATCGCCCAACCTTGATCTGCGGGCAAATGACACTACCAACAGCGTGTTGATGAATGTTAAATTTAATACCGTAACCAAATACGTTCAGGTACCCGTTGGCAACTATAATTTCACCATAAGCAATCACGCTACGCCAACAAAAATTGAAACAAGTATTCTGAACTTTACCGTTCAGGACGGCCGCGCCTATACTATTTATACGCAAGGTATTGTGGGGCGAACAGATTCTGTTGCCTTTGGCGCCAATGTATTAACTAATAATTTACTGCTGAAGAATACACAACAATAGCAGCTATTAGCTTAATATTCCTATTTTAGCCCCAAAATTTAAAAACTGTGGAAGTAATCAAAACCATTATCGACTTTATACTGCATATTGATGTTCATTTAAGCCAGATAACCCGCGATTACCAGGGCTGGACTTACCTCATCCTGTTTGCCATAATTTTTGCCGAAACCGGTTTTGTTGTTACCCCATTTTTACCCGGCGACTCGCTGCTGTTTGCCGCCGGAGCCCTTATTGCCACCGGCCAAACCGGTTTGGATATTTACCTGATAGCCCTGATCCTGGTTGTAGCCGCGTTTACAGGCAACACAGTCAATTATTTACTGGGTAACTATTTAGGCCCTAAAGTTTTTAAAGAAGAAAACAAGATATTAAAACTGGAATACTACCTGAGCACCAAGGCCTTTTTTGATAAGCATGGTGGCAAGGCAGTAATATTCAGCCGGTTTTTACCAATAATCAGAACCATTGCGCCTTTTGTGGCGGGAGTGGGCCGTATGCCATTTTTACGTTATAGCTTGTACAATATTATTGGCGGCGCACTGTGGGTGCTTAGCTTTTTGTTCATCGGTTACTTTTTTGGCAACATCCCGGTTATCAAGAAAAACTTTACGCTGGTAGTAATGGCTATCATCCTGATATCTATAGTACCACCAATTTACGCGGCCATTAAGAACAGAGCCAATAAAAAAGCCGCCGCTAAGCAGTAGCAAATAACTTTCGTTGTTTGCCGCCCCTGTAACTATACCAAAAAGTGTAGGCTAAGGGAATAAGGCAATAAATAAAGCCAGTTGGGCCGGCATATTTGGGTAAAACAAATGCCAGTAACATACCAACTATGCATATGATCATGCATATCAGGTTGATGTTGGTTACGGTTATGGTTTCAAATAATTCTTCTTTGCTAAGCTCCAACTCATTCGCTTGTTTTTGCGCGTTGCGGTACATGAGGTAGAATAACAGGTATATCACAAAAAAGCCTGCTCCGTATATCAGCATGAGCGATTGCACCTGTTCATCCTTGATCATGGCATAACGATGTCCGTTTTTAACGTAGGTCCCATCTTCTGATGCAAACATGAGCATGGATAAAAACTTGAGCGGATAGGCATATATGAGCACCACAAAAAGTAAAAACGCGTTCAGGGTATTGGTGTAGGCATCTTTAAGTCCGTAGTGTCTGAAAAATATATTCTGATTATTCCAGATCTGAAAAAGTAGGGCAAAGCAAACCGCGAAGCTTACCGTACCTTTCATGGTTTCGGTGAGTTCGTCAAATGATTTGGGTACCTCAATAGAAACGATGATGAGCGTTAATGCAAATGCCATCACCGCATCACTAAATGTTTCCATCCGCGATGGCTCATTACTTCGCCACCTTATTCTGTGGGTTTTGTTGGTTAAGGTGGCTATTTTTTTTCGCATGGTTGACAATCAGTTAGTTAAAAATAACATTTTTTGGGCTTTATACCAATCTTCTGTATAATGGCGCATCAGGGCAACGTCTACTCCAGATTTTCTGTAAGTGTTAAGCACCTACGGCGCTTAACACTTATTGGGGTTTTTCTATAAAGCTTTGGTTCCTCCGGAACGGAAAAACGGCATTATTCAATTTAAAGCATATGCAAAATCGGGTAACGCTGATCGCTCGTAAAAGATCTCTCCTCGTATTTTGTTCGAGATGGCAATGAGTGCGGTTACCTACCCGATTGATAAATACATTTTCCGGCCCCGTACATCACTTCCTCGCGGTGTAAGTTATTTTTCTCCATTTCGCTTAGGGGCTGTTTGATCAACTTATTCAGATCGGGCTGACCGGCATCAACCCATGCCGAATACCAGAAGCTCCCTACCGAAAGTATAGAAGCGCGTAACTGTCGCTCAATCATTCCTTTCAATAGTTTTTGGTAGGCAAGGCTATAGGCATCTGAATAAGCACTAATTTCTTTTTTGCCATGTAATACCATGCCATATTTTTTATCGGCCGGAAAGGTTTTACCGAGCTGGCTTTCCATCCGTAAAACTGTATCCACACTTTTATAGGATATGCGGCAAATTTTAAAAGCTTCGGCCAGAGGATTTTCAATATAGCGCGCCCTGCCCACAAAGTAATTATAGCGTTTGGCAGATAACTCGGGGATACGGCTCTCCCAAAGGGCGTGTATCCCGGTTTGGCCGCTGAGCTGCCCGTTATAGTTTTGGGTTAAATGCAGCGGCACATGCGCATCGGCAATGTAATGTCCAAGGTTGGCCGATGTGTTGAGAATAGCCGTAGTATCATGCGCCTTAAATGCCCGCACAAGTTTATAATACTGATATTGGATGGTCCACGGAACGGTGCCATATTTATCTAATGTATCAGCAGTGTATTTCGCGGCTGCGGCCTTCCACTTTTGAGGTATGGCAGCAAAAGGCTTTTTGCCATAGTGGTCAGCATCAAAAAAATGCCTTGGGGCCTCGGTCGAGTCAACATACCGGCGTTTGTCGGCACTCACGGCGTGCTGTGTCAGATAGTCGATATTATTTTTGTAGAAGCCGGCCATGGCTTTGGGTAGGGTAAACACCGCCAGCCGGCCAATACGATAATGCGCGAAAAAGCCCCACGACGAGCAAAGCAGTATTAAACAAATGCCTGATAAACCTAAAATAAAGCGGCGCTTCATGGGCATAAATATGGCCTTTAGTTTTGAGTTTCAAATTAATTAAACAACAAAGTTTATAACTTTACTATCTAAACCTGTTACCAATGTCCCTTAAAGCTTTGTTGTTTGACCTTGATGGTACCCTGATAGACTCCGAATTTTTTCATTTTGAATGCTGGAACGAAATTTTGGAAGAATTTAATGTTGAGCTGAGTTATGCCGATTGGTTAAAGAATTATGCGGGTGTACCCATGCCAGCCAACGCGGCACGCCTCATTGAAATCTATAATATTACCGCTCCATTGCCCCACATTATTGAAAAGCGGGAACGATTAACATTGGAGCGCCTGAAAACAAAGGATGTAAACCTGATGCCTTACGTGGCTGATGTGCTGGAATATTTCAGGGCGCAGAACCTAAGGCTGGCGTTGGTAACCTCGAGTCCGCGGCAGGATGTGGAGGCCGTTTTTGAACGGAATGGTTTAGGCAGGTATTTTGAACTCATTATTACCCGTACAGAGGTTACCAAAAGTAAACCCGACCCGGAAAGCTACCTGTTGTGTGTGGAGAAACTGGGTTTGCAAAAGGAAGAATGTTTGGTTTTTGAAGATACCATCAATGGTATAAAATCGGCAAAGGCCGCAGGGTTAACCTGTATAGCCATCCAAAGTAATACGGATGAACATCATAAACTAACCATAGCCGATAAGCTTTTCCTGGATTTTAACCAGGCAAAGGAGTATTTGATTAATGAAGGTTTGATAGCTTAAAGTTTCCCTACATAAACCTTAGTATCGTAATTAATGGTGATCAGCTCGTGCTGCTGGTAGCGGTTAAACAGCTGCTGCAGATCGTTGATCATGAGTTGATACCCCGGGTGAGTTTTCGTGGGCATGTATGACGACGAAAGCAGTCGCCCTGCCAATCCCTCAAAATCAAAAACCTGTTTGTTGGGGAATACCTCCAGCCTGAAAGGTTCGGGAGCATAAAACGCGCCGATATGTTCGATATCAATGTTACGATGGTCAATCTTAACATAGTCCTGCCCGTGGGTGATGATGAGCTGGTCATACTCCTTTTCAAAATCCGACGATGTTTTACGTTCGTTCCAGATGAGCACCACGATGCCGCCGGGTTTCAGTATGCGCTTAAACTCTTTGCGGGTTTCCGTAGCGTTAAACCAGTGAAAGGCCTGCCCGGCGATAACCGCGTCCATACTGCCTGCGGATAGCCCGGTGTTTTCGGCGGTGCCGTCTGTAGTGGAAAAACCAGGATAGGGGCTTAGCAGTTCAATGGCTTTTTGCCGCATTTCGGTATTAGGCTCAACAGCAATGGTCTGGTAACCGGCATCTAAAAATAGTTCGGTTGATATGCCTGTACCGGCACCAATATCAGCAATGAGTTTATGTATGGTTAATCCATAATTGTCCTGTAAAAAGTCAATAATTTCGGCGGGGTAGTGCGGGCGGTACTTAACGTAATCTTCTACACGGTTGCTGAATCTTTTGGTGCTATCCATAGTATGGCCGAGGTTTTAAACTTGTGGGATCAGAAAACATAACGTTTGGCGGCGGGGGCATATTGCTTTTGCAGCGCTAAAAGCCCCATTACAAGTAAAGTAAAATAAGTTGATAGCTTAACAATAACGTTATCAATACTATGCAGATAAACGTTGTTTATAAAAGTTTAAAATTTTAATAAAAAACCACTTGCGTATTTAAATTTATCAACCTATATTTGCAGTCCTTAAATAAATAGAAAAAAGAATAACAAAGCTATACAATGGCAAATCATAAATCGTCTTTAAAAAGAATCAGGGCAAACGCTGCGAAGCGTCTGCGTAACAGGTACCAGGCTAAAACAACCAGGAACGCTATTAAGAAATTAAGAAACACCACTACTAAAGCTGATGCAAGCGCACTGTTAGGTAAAGTGATCTCTATGTTAGACCGTTTAGCCAAAAAGAACGTTATTCACAAAAATAAAGCTTCAAACAATAAATCAAAGCTTACTAAATTTGTTAATGGCTTAAGCTAATCTTAGCTTTCAAAATATTTAAAAGGGATTGTGCCGCGGCATGATCCCTTTTTTGTTTGGGGGTAAATCTAAAAGGGGAAATAAAACTTGTCATTGCTGCGTAGCGTGGCAATCGCGAATTTGTCTGAACCAAGATTTTGAGGATTTAGAGATTACCAAGATAATCTGAAATTGATGTAAAATCCTCTAATCAGATAAATCTGTTTAATCCTGGTTCAGATAAATCCTATAATTCTAAAAACTACACCCCGGGCAAAATAATTTCCATAATTTAATGCCGTGGAAAACTACAAAGACAAGATCAGTATTAAATCATGGGCCGAGGAAGACCGTCCGCGCGAGAAACTGAGCACCCAGGGTCGCCGCGCGTTAACTGATGCCGAACTGATAGCCATACTTATCGGCTCGGGCAGCCGCACCGAAACCGCGGTTGAGCTGAGTATGCGCATACTGCACCACTACGAAAACGATCTGAACAAGTTGGGTAAAGCCTCCATCAGCGAGCTTTCCAAATTTAAGGGGATAGGAGAGGCCAAAGCCATTTCCATTATTGCCGCCCTTGAAATTGGCCGCCGCCGTAACGATACCGAGGTTAAAGCCATTGAATATATTAGCGGCAGCCGCGATGCCTACAATATTATGCGCCGCCACCTTATTGATCTTAATCACGAGGAGTTTTGGATATTGCTGGTTGGCCGTTCGCAAAAAGTATTGGCTAAGGAGCTGGTAAGCAAGGGCGGCCTGTCAGCCACTGTTGCCGATCCTAAAATTATCTTTTATATGGCCCTGCAGCAGCAGGCCAGCGGTATTATCCTTATCCATAATCACCCATCGGGCAACCTGAAGCCCAGCCAACAGGATATCGACCTCACCAAAAAAATAAGTGCCGCCGGCAAAATGCTCGAAATCAATGTACTTGATCATTTAATCATTACTGACAACGGGTATTATAGCTTTGCAGATGAAGGGATTATTTAAATCAAAAGTCAAAATTAAAAAGTCAAAAATTTGAATAGATCTGTCCTGGTTAAATTCTATTTGCCTTACTTGCTTTATGGGTTTATGATGTTTTATGCAAATACGTTTTTATGGGGCTTTTCAGCTGGTCCGGCAAATATTATACCCTACATTACATTAATATCTTCTCTTTTGTTATTTGCTGTTGCGTCCGCATTATATCTCTTTTACCCTAAAGCAGCTTCGGTTATTGCGCTTAGCAGTTTAATTGGACTTTCATTTTTAGAGATTAACTTTTTGAGTGACTTACGCTGGACATTAAATCTTGGTAATTTATTACTTGTAAGCACATTGTTTTTGTATATCTATAATTTGATAAATTCTATTGTGTTTCTAATCAACTATAAAAAAATAACCCAGGTTAGCCATTTATCCCGGTCCCTAAAGATTATACTGGCATCTTTACCTGTAGTTTTAATTTTATTTTGGGTAATGGCTGTGTTTTTTTAAATTTTAAGTCTTTTCTTGTCTGCCGCTATGAGATACACTGCGCTAATCTCGCAGTAGTAGAATAATACACAAAAAATCCATTTTAAATCCCAAATCCCAAATCCGACTTCCGAAATCTTTATATCTTTGCCGATTATCATTGCTTACTGATGAAGATATCATATAACTGGCTTAAAGAATTTATTGATACAGATAAAACTCCACAGGAAATTTCAATTATCCTTACCGGTACCGGTTTGGAGGTGGAGAGCCTGGAAAAAGTACAACCTATCCCCGGCGGTCTTGAGGGCCTGGTGATCGGTTATGTAAAGGAGAGCGTTGACCATGCCAATTCTGATCACCTGCATGTAACCAAGGTTGATGTTGGCGGTCCGGAAGATCTGCAGATTGTTTGCGGTGCCGCTAATGTAGCAGCGGGACAAAAAGTAGTGGTGGCTGTTGTTGGTACTACCGTTTACCCGGTATCGGGCGAACCTTTTGCCATTAAAAAATCAAAGATACGCGGTGAGGTTTCTGAAGGGATGATCTGCGCTGAAGATGAGATAGGTTTAGGTACCAGCCACGAAGGTATCATGGTGCTTGATGCTGATGCACCCGTAGGTACCCCGGCTAAGGAATATTTTAAACTAAACGACGACTATATGTACGAGATAGGTTTAACACCTAACCGTGCAGATGCTGCATCACATCTGGGTACTGCCCGTGATGTTGCTGCATTCTTAAAGATCGCTATTAAGCATCCGGATGTTAGCGCGTTCAAAGTAGCCAACACCAGCAGAGTTATAAATGTTGTTGTCGAGAACGAACAGGCTGCCCCAAGGTTTTCGGGCGTAACTGTTAGCGGAGTTACCGTTAAGGAGTCACCGCAATGGTTAAAGGAGCGTTTGGCTGTTATCGGCATCCGGGCAATCAATAACATTGTGGATGTTACCAACTATGTTTTGCATGAGTTAGGTCAGCCGCTGCATGCTTTTGATGCTGATGAAATTAAAGGCAATACTATTCGTGTTAAAAACTTCCCGGAAGGCACTCCATTTAAAACGCTTGATGATGTAGAACGTAAGTTATCAGAGCAGGACCTTATGATAGGTAATGCCGAGGAGCCTATGAGCATTGCAGGTGTGTTTGGTGGTATTCATTCGGGTATTAAGGAGTCGACCAACAGTGTTTTTATCGAGAGTGCTTACTTCAATCCGGTTAGTATCCGCAAAACGGCTAAAAGGCATGGCTTAAAAACCGATGCTTCGTTCCGTTTTGAGCGTGGTACCGATCCTGATATGACAGTTTTCGCCCTTAAGCGTGCCGCATTGTTAATACAAGAGGTAGCTGGTGGCGAGGTATCATCAGAAATTGTTGACCACTACCCGGTGCCAGTTGCGCCATTCGCGGTTGATGTAACCTATAAAAACATCAACAGGCTGATAGGTAAACTGATTCCGCATACCGAGATCAAATCGATCATTGAGGCGCTGGATATTAAAGTGGTTAGCGAAACGGAAGAAGGCTTGTCATTGCAGGTGCCGCCATACCGTGTTGACGTTACCCGTGAGGTTGATATTGTGGAAGAAGTGCTGCGTATTTATGGTTACAACAATATCGAGATACCTACCCAGATCAGAGCATCGTTAAATAACTCGCAAAGGGCAGAGAAAGATACAGTACAAAATCAGATTTCTGACCTGCTTACCGCCAACGGCTTTAACGAGATATTGGCCAACTCGCTTACCAAGTCGGCTTATTCGGATAACCTGGATACCGCGGTGAAAATCCTGAACCCTTTAAGCAGCGATCTGGATGTAATGCGCCAGAGCATGGTTTATTCAGGGCTGGAGGCTATTGTCTACAACCAGAACCGCCGTGCCGCCGATCTTAAATTTTACGAGTTTGGTAAGATCTACAGTGTTAAAGACGATAAATATACCGAGGTACAGCGTTTCTCAATTTTCATTACCGGCGCAAATGCGGTTGAGCAATGGAATCAGAAATCTCAGCCGGTTACTTTCTATAACCTGAAAGCCATTGTTGATGGTATTTTACAACGGTTAAGCATTACCGATTACGTGGTTGAAGATGCTACCTGTTCAAAACTGGCTTTCGGCCTGCAGTACATGGTGAATGGTAAACAGTTGGTTAAGTTTGGCCCGGTAGCAGCAAGAGCGCTGAAAAAGGTTGATGTGGATAAGGAAGTGTTTTATGCCGACTTTAACTTTGACCTTGTGCTGAACGGTGTACGTAAAAATAAGATCGTTTACCAGGAAGTTTCTAAGTTCCCGGCGGTAAGGCGCGACCTGTCAATGCTGATTGATAAGAGTGTTTCTTTTGGCCAGCTGAAACAGATTGCCCTGCGTACCGAACGCAAACTGCTGAAGGAAGTTAGTGTATTTGACGTTTACGAAGGTGATAAACTGCCGGCAGGTAAAAAATCATACGCGCTGAGCTTTGTTATTCAGGATATAGAAAAAACCCTGACCGATAAAGCGATTGACAGCATTATGCAAAAATTAATTTATAACTTAGGTAAAGAGGCCGGAGCCGAGATCAGGAAATAATTTGATTTCGGATCTGGGAATTTCGATTTCGGATTTAGAGTTTCGGAGTAGAAATTTTGGATTTTATTTAAGATTAAAATTTAGAGTTTAATAATTAGATTCTCAGGAAGTTAGAATTCGGAAAATTAAAATTTCTGATTTGAGATTTAGAAATTAGATTTTCGGAGATTTGGAGTTTAGGATTTAGAATTTAAAAAACAGGATTTAAAAGAAATGCCTTCTGTAGCAGAACAATTAAATAAAATTGTAGACAAAACCGAGCGGTTAATAGAGCTTTGCGGTGCTTTACAGGAGGAAAACGATTTGTTAAAACTGGAAAGTGAGGCTTTAACCGTGGCGCTTGATGCAAGCAAAGCCAAGACAAAAGAGCTGGAAGAAAAGCTTCGTGTATTGAAGCTGGCAAAATCATTTTCAGAAACAAATGAGAAAAGTCTTGACATAAAGCAAAAAATTAACGACTTTGTGCAGGAAATAGATAAGTGTATTGTATTATTGAAGAAATAATACAAAAAGTGAAAGGCTCAATGGGAGAAATCTCAATAAAAATAAATATTGCTGACAGAGTTTACCCCTTAAAGGTAAACATGGAGGAAGAAGAAATAATACGCAGGGCGGCCAAACTGATTAATGACCGGATAAAAGAATATCAGGAAAATTACGCGGTGAGGGATAAACAGGATTTGCTTTCAATGGCGGTGTTGCATTATGCTACATCATCGTTAAAGGCAGAAAAGAAAGTTACCGTTGAAGATACCGATATTGCCGAAAAGGTGTATCAGTTAGATCATTTGCTGACTGAATTTTTCTCAAAGTAATTAACGTTCTTACATAATATACATACAGAGCACATTAAGATTTAACCGCAGTTAAATTTTAGGTTTCACTATTAAAAACTTAACGCTTCAATATTAAGCGGATCAAAGAGGCATGCGTTACTCTATGTTTTAACGTAACCCATGATTCCAATATCCGAAATGAAGTTTTTAAATACATGATACTTAAAAATTAGTTGCGGTTTTTTTATTTATATAACTACATAACCTTACCCTAAAAAAAGAAGATGGACGTATTATTATACATTATTATTGGGCTGTTGATTGGTGCCATTGTGGGCATCGTCATCGGCCGTTTCCTGTTGCGGAAGCTTTTCAAAGACCAGGAAACATCGGCACAAAACAAAGTGAAAAAGATACTGAAGGATGCCGAAAACAATGCCGAAATTCTGAAAAAGAACAAGCTGTTGGAAGCCAAAGAGAAGTTTTTACAGATGAAGGCCGAGCATGAGCAGGAAGTTAACACTAAAAATAACACCATTAATCAGCGCGAAAACGGTGTTAAACAAAAGGAGCAATCGTTAAACCAGCGTTTGGAGAATATGAACCGCAAGGAAAACGAGCTTGACAATACCCGCAAAAACCTGGAAAAACAAACAGAAATTGTTGTAAAAAAACAGGATGAGGTAGAGCATCTTAAAAACTCACACGTGCAGCAATTGGAAACAATTGCAGGTTTATCTGCCGATGAGGCCCGTAACCAGCTGGTTGATACCCTGCGCGAAGAAGCCCGCACCAAAGCCATGATCCAGATAAAGGATATTGTTGACGAGGCTAAGCTTACCGCTACCAAAGAGGCTAAAAAGATAGTTATCCAAACCATTCAGCGTACCGCTACAGAAAGCGCCATTGAAAACACGGTATCAATTTTCAATATCGAAAATGATGAGATCAAGGGCCGTATCATTGGCCGTGAGGGTAGAAATATCCGCGCGCTGGAAGCAGCTACCGGTATCGAGATCATTGTTGACGATACGCCGGAAGCTATCATATTATCAGGCTTTGACCCGGTTAGGCGCGAAATTGCAAGGCTTGCCATGCACCGTCTGGTAACCGATGGTCGTATTCACCCTGCCCGTATTGAGGAGGTTGTGGCCAAAACCAAAAAACAAATTGAAGAAGAGATAGTAGAAATAGGTGAGCGCACCGTGATCGATCTGGGCATCCATGGTTTACACCCGGAGTTGATCCGTATGGTTGGCCGTATGCGTTACCGTTCATCATACGGGCAAAACCTGTTGCAGCACTCACGTGAGGTAGCCAACTTCTGCGCTACTATGGCTGCCGAGCTTGGCTTAAATGTTAAGCTGGCTAAACGTGCGGGCCTATTACATGATATTGGTAAGGTACCTGATGATAACCCGGAACTGCCACACGCTATTTTGGGTATGCAGCTGGCCGAAAAATATAAAGAACATCCGGAAGTTTGCAACGCCATTGGCGCTCACCACGATGAAATTGAGATGACCTCCATGTTATCACCAATAATTCAGGCTTGTGATGCTATTTCGGGCGCACGCCCAGGCGCACGCCGTGAGGTGGTGGAAAGCTACATCAAACGTTTAAAAGAACTGGAAGAACTGGCATTATCATACCCTGGTGTTGAAAAAACCTTCGCTATACAGGCCGGCCGGGAGTTGCGCGTGGTAGTGGAGAGCGAGAAGATCACCGATGCGCAATCAGAAGTGCTGGCGGCTGATATCTCCAACAGGATCCAGACCGAAATGACCTACCCTGGTCAGATCAAAGTTACCGTAATCAGGGAAACCCGCTCGGTAGCATTTGCAAAGTAATTAAATAAAGGATAAAATAAACGAACCCTTTCTGCCTCAAAAACAGGAAGGGTTTTTATATTAGAATAAAAATGAGTTCAGGTAAAATATCAAATTCGGCACAAGGCAAGGCATCGTCAAAAACAAACGGCGATGATGGTAAGCGCAAGGTTGATATTTATTTTGCTAAATACGCCGAAAGTCATCAAAACTCAAGCAACGAAGCCATCCATTTTATCTGCATACCGCTAATCATATTCAGTTTGATGGGGCTTATATGGTCTATTCCGTTTCCGTATCTTAAATTTTTAGGCAGTTATAACGGTGTTTTTAACTGGGCATCATTTTTAATAGCATTTAGTATATACTATTATCTGAAACTTTCACCCATATTGTCATATATCATGCTGCTGGTTTTATTCGGCTTCAGTTATGCCATTATCGAGCTTGAACAATGGCACAAAGCGGGTGGTCCGGCGCTATGGCTGGTGTGCTTTATTATATTCGTTTTTGCCTGGATAGGGCAGTTTATCGGTCATAAGATAGAGGGGAAAAAGCCTTCTTTTCTGGACGATCTAAAATTTTTGCTGATAGGCCCAATTTATCTTCTCCACCTCATACTTAAAAAGTTAAAGATCAAGTATTGAGGCTCAGTTTTACTTTATGTTAACACAAGGGATTAAATATAATCTCTTGTTAACATAGGGTTAATATTGTAGCCGAACCTTTGTGTTCACAAATAAACACAAATGAAAAAGCTTTACTTTATCCTTTTATCAGTACTGATTATTGGTGTTGCTAACGTTGCCAAGGCGCAAATTACGACTTCATTAGTTAGCGGAAAAGTTACCGACCAGAAGGGCGTTACGCTGCCTGGGGTAACCGTTACCGTGTTAAACACAAGTACAGGCACCCGTTACGGTGCGCAATCAAACAGCGATGGTCGTTATACGATTGCCAACGTTAACCCAGGTGGCCCTTACACCATTTCTGCTTCTTTTGTTGGCTTCAAAAAAGATGAGAGAACAAATATTACCTTAAGCTTAGGTACTACAACTTTAAACTTTGCATTGGCCGATGAAACTACAACTTTAAAGGAAGTAAAGGTTAAAGCTACTGCTGGTGGTACTAAAACAGGTGCAAGCACCCGTATTGGTCAAAACCAGATCCGCACTGCGCCATCTATTAACCGCAGCTTGCAGGATTTAACCCGTAACACTCCTCAAAGTAACAATAACTCGTTCCAGGGTACCAACTACCGTTACAATAACGTAACGCTTGACGGTGCCATCAATAACGACGCGATTGGTTTTAGCCCATCATTAGGTGGTCAGAACAATGCTTCGGGCCAGGTAGGTAGCAGTACCCGTACAAGCCCGGTATCGTTAGATGCTATCCAGGACATACAGGTATTGGTTGCTCCTTATGATATTAAAATTGGTAACGTATTGGGTGGTAGTATCAACGCGGTAACCCGTAGTGGTACCAATGACTTCACCGGTTCAGTTTACGGATTTGGTCGTGGCGCGTTTTTAGTTGGTGCAAATAATGCCGCTGCTGCTTCTGGTGGCGACGGTTCAAAATTGCCAAGCAGCTTCCATGATTACCAAACAGGTATCCGCGTAGGTTTCCCTATCATCAAAAACAAATTATTCTTCTTTACAAACGAAGAAATTGCCCGCCGTGTTGATCCTGTGATCCGTGGTGCTGGTACTACAGGTGCAAACCAGATTTTGAGCTT
The DNA here is from genome assembly GCF_030409325.1 of Mucilaginibacter aquaedulcis. GTDB lineage: Bacteria > Bacteroidota > Bacteroidia > Sphingobacteriales > Sphingobacteriaceae > Mucilaginibacter > Mucilaginibacter aquaedulcis. Next base: position 59,083 of record NZ_JAUFPR010000003.1, on the reverse strand, counting down.
ACAGGATGCTCAAAACCTTGCTGCAGCTTTTAAAAATTATACAGGTGGCATTGATCCGGGTACTTATAACAACAGTACTATATTCTCAAATTCAAACAAGTTCTTTAACCGTTTGGATTGGAATATCGATGATCACAACCAGTTAACTATCCGTAACAATACCATCACCTCTAAAGCTACTAACTTAGAGCGTGACCAGCAAAACTTCCGTTTTGGCGGTATTGACTATACTTCACATAACAACTCAACATCAACAGTTGCCGAGTTAAAATCAAGATTTTCAAACAGCGTGAGCAATAGCTTGGTATTAGGTTATTCAAACGTACATGACTTCCGTGATCCTAACTCTGATCCTTCTTTACCACAGATCGAGATCACTGGCCGTGCTCCAGGTAGCACTATATTTATGGGTACCGACCGTGAGGCCGCTATTTTTGATATGCACCAGAAAACTGCTGAGTTTACTGATAACTTAACCTGGACTAAAGGAAAAAATACTTTCACTTTTGGTACACACAACGAGTTTTATAACATTACTTATAACTTCGTAAACGCCTGGAATGGCCGTGTTGCTTACAGCAGCATTGAAAACTTCCTTGCTAACGTACCTTCACGCGTTCGTGCTAACTTTAACTATACAGACAACACCCGCGATTATATATTAGATAATCCATCAGCTAAGTTTAAAGTTAACCTGTCAAGCGTATACGGTCAGGACGAAATTCAGTTAACTGATAATTTCAAACTGACTTTAGCTTTACGTTTAGATTATGCAGGTGTACCTAACAAACAACCTTTAAGCGATAAAACAACAAACGCTCCGGTTGACCCGAACTACGGCAACACATTTACCTATACTAAACCAAGAGATATCAAACAAAATTACCTGAGCAACATTGAGATCAACCCTCGTGTGGCATTTAACTATGATATCAATGGCGATCAAAGCGTGATCTTGCGCGGTGGTAGCGGCTTCTTTACAGGTCGTGTTCCATTTGCATGGTTTGGTTACGCGTTTTACAACAACGGTGCTACTTATGGTGCTTATGATAGCAGAGCTGCTCAAAAACCAGGTACAAACCCGGTTCAGGTTGCTCCTAACGGTGGTTTAAATTATGTAAACCAACAAGGTTTCAACACTTCACCTGCTGGTGCTACCCAGGTGGATATGATTGACAATAACTTTAAAATGCCTCAGGTATGGAGAAGCAGCTTAGCGCTTGATTACTCAACTGATAACCAGTGGAAATTCACTGTTGAAGGTATTTACACTAAAGTTATTCATGACTTGAAGTTTCAACAGGTTAACACTAAGGATAGCGTAACTTACTACAATTACGATACCCAGCATCAACAGCCTATATTTGTTAACCAAAAAATTAACAACTCTTATACTAACGCTTATTTACTGTCAAACACCAGCCAGGGTTACCGCTATAGCTTAACTGCTCAAATTGGTAAAGTATTTCAGTTCAGCGATCAAGGTGCATTAAATGCAAACGTTGCTTATACTTACGGTCATTCAAAAGATGTTACCAACGGTATCCGTAACTCAATGGAATCAAACTGGCAGTTAAACCAGGCTTTAAACCCGAACAACCCGGGCTTAGCTAACTCAAACTTTGATATCCGTCACCGCATCGTATCAAACGTTAACTTCCGTCAGGATTGGGACGCTGCTAAAAACTATACTGCTAACTTCTCTTTCTTCTTTAGCGCACAATCAGGTAACCCATACACTTATGGTTTTTACCCGAATGCAATTGACGGAACAGGCCAACAAGTTAGTTTAGCTTACATCCCTAAGCGTGGCGAAACTGTTAACTTCTTCAGCGACGTTGTTGGTGGTGCTACTGCTGTACAACAAGCTGCTGCTTTTGATGCTTTCATTGACAAGAGCAAATATTTGTCATCACGTCGTGGCGACTTTACTCAACGTAACGGTGCATTTACTCCGTGGAACAACCAACTTGATTTCCGTTTTACTCAGGACTTTAAATTTGGTGGTAAACACAAACAGATGATCACCTTTACTTATGACATCATTAACTTAACCAACCTGTTGAACAAAAAATGGGGTCAGTACTATTTCTCGGCCAATACATTTAACTCAACTTCAAGCATTGGTTTAACGCCAAAAACTACACCGGCATTTGGTGCGGCATCAACAACCTATCCAAAATATACCTTTGCTGATCCGGGAGTACCATACTCTGTTGATTTGTTTGCTTCACGCTGGCAAATGCAGTTTGGTATCCGTTACAGCTGGTAATCAATATCAAACAAAACTAAACTCAATAACAAAGCCCTGTCAGGATATCCTGCAGGGCTTTTGTGTTTTGTATGCGGTTGGTTATTCTTGTTGATCAGATACTTCTCCGTACTGCTTTTTAAAATACCAGTAAAACGGGGCGCCGCTTAAAATAAGCAGCAGGCCAATAAGTGATGCCTCTGTTTGGGTAATCAGGGTGTTGATAACCAAAGCCACACAAAAAAACAGGATAATAAAGGGAATTACAGGGTAACCTATAACCTTTGTGGTGATGCGCCCGTTTCGTTTCATTTTAACCAGTCCCCAGGTGGCCAGCGCGAAAAAGGCGTATGAAGCAAATATCACCAGGTTGGTGATCTGATCAAACGTTCCGCTGCAAACCAATATAATACTCCAGATGGCCGAATAAAATAATGCGATGTGCGGCGTGCTGAAAGCCGGATGAATTTTGGCCGCTTTTTTAAAGAATACGTTTTCCTGCGCCATACGGAAATACACCCGAGGGTAGGAGATGATGCAGCCATTAAGTGCCCCGAAGGTACAAACCATGATTAGCAAGGCGATAATTACCGAGCCTGTTTTACCCATGATAATGCCCGCCACTTCGGCCGCGGCTATTTTATTGCTGCCTAACAAGGCCAGCTGCGAAACTGGAAGCACTTTCATGTAAGCATAGTTAAGCAATACATATAGTGTCATGGCGATGCCCACGCCGCCAATAATAGCCAGCGGAATATTGCGTTTGGGGTTCCTGATCTCGCCGGTGATAAAGGTGATATTGGCCCAGCCGTCATACGCCCACAAGGCACTGAGCATGGCTCCAAACAAACCGCTGAACAAAGCAACACCTTCCGGATGATGGTTAGCGCTGGCTTTTAAGGTTGTGCTTGCTACTACTGGATGGCCTGTGAATAACAGGCCCGAAATGATCAATAATAGCATACCCAATATTTTGGCAGTGGTAACTATGTTATTTAAAATACCTGCCTTGTTTATTCCACGGTAGTTTACCCAGGTTAATATGATGATAGTGAATACGGCCAGTAACTTAATGCCCGAATCGGCAAAGGGAAAAATAGATTCACCTATGCTGATGTTTTCAAAGGCAGCCAAAGGGTTAGGCAAGGGAACAAGCGTATTTACCGATTGCGCAAACACGAATGATAAGGCGGCAATGGCTCCGCTGCCTACGATGGTGAAGATAGTCCATCCGAAAAGGAAGGATATGAAGTTTCCGTAAATGAGTCTCAGGTATTCATATACGCCACCAGTTTGGGTGGTGAGGGTAGCCAGGCCGGCATAAGTAAAAGCGCCAAACATGGTAATGATACCTGCAATAATCCATGCCAGCAAAATGTAAGTTTCGCTATTAAGCGTTTGCGACATGGGTACAATTTTTTTGAACACCCCCGAACCAATCATGATTCCTGCTACGAGCAGTATGGCAGTAGGCAAACCAAGTACCTGTTTCAGATGTGCAGTTGAGGAGCCGGTATCGGGCTTGTTTTGTTCCATACTTATAAGGTGGTTTAATTGTTTACCGCAATATAATTGAATTAAGGTCATATTTTTTGATAGCATTGATGATTTAAGTTGGTGATGTTCATACTCCTGCCGTAATTCTGTGTGTTTAATTTATCTTTGCGCAAAAATCAATATCCCGATACTGTGATCAATATCAATAACATCTCCGTTTCATTTGGTGGAACCACCTTATTCAGTGACGTGACCTTCTCTATCAACGAGAACGATAAAATAGCCCTCATGGGTAAGAATGGTGCAGGCAAGTCAACCATCCTCAAAATTATTGCTGGCGCGGGCAAGCCTACCACCGGTAATGTAAGCGGCCCAAAAGATGCGGTAATAGCATATTTGCCTCAGCATTTGCTCACCCATGATAATGTTACTGTTTTTGAAGAAACGATGAAGGCTTTTGATGAGGCCAATCAGATGCAAAAAGACTTGGAGGAACTGAATGAACAGCTTACTATACGTACAGATTATGATAGTGATGAGTACATGAAGCTGATTGAAAAAGTATCGGAACTGAGCGAAAAATTTTATTCGCAGGAAGAGGTTAATTATGATGCAGAGGTAGAAAAGGTGCTGAAAGGCTTAGGTTTTGAACGTAAAGATTTTACCCGCCAAACTTCCGAGTTTTCGGGCGGCTGGCGCATGCGTATAGAGCTGGCTAAAATTCTGTTAAAGAAACCAGATCTGATCTTACTTGATGAGCCTACCAACCACATGGATATCGAAAGTATCCAATGGCTGGAAGATTTCCTGGTAAATTCGGCAAAGGCAGTTATGGTTATCTCACACGACCGTACTTTTGTTGATAACATTACCAACCGTACCATTGAGGTTACCATGGGCAGGATTTATGATTATAAAGCTAAGTACACCCATTATCTCCAGCTGCGTGCCGACCGCCGTTTGCACCAGTTGAAGGCCTATGAGGAACAGCAGCGTTTTATTGCCGATAACCAGGAATTTATAGACAGGTTCAGAGGTACATACTCCAAAACCTTGCAGGTACAATCTCGCGTAAAGATGTTGGAGAAGTTGGAGGTTATCGAGATAGATGAAGTTGATACTTCGGCATTGCGATTAAAATTTCCGCCCTCACCGCGTTCCGGTCAATATCCGGTAATGGTTGAGGATCTGACTAAGACCTATGGCGATCATGTGGTGTTTGAGAAAGCGGCTATGGTAATAGAGCGGGGCGAAAAAGTAGCTTTTGTTGGTAAAAACGGTGAAGGTAAATCAACCATGATCAAAGCCATTATGGGTGAGATCGATTTTGAGGGAACCTTAAAAGTAGGCCATAATGCAAAAATCGGCTACTTTGCCCAAAACCAGGCAGCCTTGTTAGACGAGAATTTAACCGTATTTGAAACCATTGACCAGATCCCTTTAAGTGATGGCACCATCAAGATCAAAGATCTTTTGGGCGCATTTATGTTTAGTGGCGATGATACCACCAAAAAGGTAAAGGTACTTTCTGGCGGTGAAAAAACGCGTTTAGCCATGATCAAGCTGTTGTTGGAGCCCGTGAACGTGCTGATCCTGGATGAGCCAACAAACCATTTGGATATGAAGACTAAGGACATTATCAAGGATGCCTTAAGGGATTTTGATGGAACGCTGATCCTGGTATCTCACGACCGCGATTTCCTGGATGGGCTGGTGAAAAAAGTATTCGAGTTTGGTAATAAGCGTGTCCGTGAACATTTTGAGGATATTAAAGGATTTTTAGCCTACAAAAAAATGGACAGCTTAAAGGAGATTGAGCAAAGGTAGATAGCGAGGGGAGAACCGGAACGGTACTTCCTTTTGTTACCTGTATATATGATACCAAAAAGCCTGCAAATTTTTGATTTGCAGGCTTTTTATATTGTTTTTTGTACTGTTATAAATTTTTGCCCAGTTTTTCCAGTATATCCTGCGGCACTTTTTCCAGGTCAAGCACCAGGAAACCATCCAAACAATCAGCAAATTTAGGGTCGATGTTAAAGCTGATGATCTTGGCGTTAAGGGCAATGTATTGGCGCAGCAATACTGGCACTTTCATGTTGCGGGTTTCCACTTCCGATATCAGGTTGTCGAGCCCTTTAAATGAATCTTCGCCGGCCATCAGCAGGTCGGTATCTATCTTGGCAAAATCAACCTTGAATTTTTTGCGTGGCTTAACGTACTGCGCCATCTCATGATCAAAGTGGTTACGATTGATGTAATCAACAATAAGCGATTTAGAGAATTTAGAGAACGAATTGCTGATACTTACGGGGCCAATCAGGTAACGGTAACGTGGATTATCTATCAGGAATTTTAAAATACCTTTCCACAGTAAAAATAGTGGAAGCGGTTTGGTTTGGTATTCTTTACGGATCCATGAACGGCCAAGCTCTAAACTTTTGCGCAGTACAGGTGTAAACTGTGTTTTGAGTTTAAACAGCTCGGTGATATAGAAACCTTTTTTGCCTACGCTGTAAAATATCTCATCGCCCAAACCAATGCGGTAGGCGCCTACGATCATTTTAGCTTCAAAATCCCAAATGAACAAGTGGTTGTAGTAAATATCGTACTCATCAAGGTCGATACTTTTGTTGGTACCTTCGCCAACTTCCCGGAAAGTTACCTCGCGCAGGCGACCGATCTCCCTAATCACATTCGGAATAACCGAGGTAGGAACGATGAAGACTTCGTAATTCTTCTCTGTCCACACCTTATAGTTTTCACGAAGCGGCTCTATTTCTTTTTCCAATACGGCCTTGTCCATTTCAGTGGCTACAGCTTCGGGCAGGCGCTTTATCTTAAATAAATTCCTCGGGCTAAATAATTTCTTTTCTTCCTCCAATCCGGTACCCAGTGCATAGGTACGGGCACGTAAAAAGTTAAGCAGCTTGGCGCTGTTGTTATGATCAGGGATATCCTCAACATTTATAGCCTTGCCAATACGCAGTTTAATGGTATGGCCATGCTTGTTAAACAGTTCAGACGGGAGTTTGGCTGTACGCAGGGCCGGGTGTATAAGGCTCAGCAGGTTAAACAGCAAGCCATTATTACCATGGAAGTAGATAGGAACAACCGGTACTTTTGCCTTGGCTATTATTTTACCAACTACGGGGTGCCATAGGCGATCGGTTACTTGTTTTTGCTCAACCTTAAAGGTTGAAACCTCACCGGCAGGGAAAATGCCTATTGGTGTACCATTATTTAAAAGCTCAAGCGTGTTTTTTAAACCGCTGATGCTTGATGAATGCTCTACGTTTTCAAAAGGGTTAACCGCAATAAAAAAGTCGCTCAGGTTAGGGATCTTTTTTAGCAGGAAGTTGGCCATCAGCTTGGCATCGGGCCTTGCCATCAGCAGCATCTTTAAAAGTACCATGCCCTCAATACCACCATATGGGTGGTTGGCAATGGCCACAAAGGCGCCTGTTTTGGGTATGTTCCTTAGCTCGCGCTCATCAAATTCAATATCAATACCGCAACCTTCTAAAATAGCATCAATAAACTCAATACCCTGTTTGGGTTGCGCTTGTGCAAAAAGGTCATTAACCTGGTTAATTTTCATTAGCTCCATCAATAAAGCGGCCAGGCCCGGCATTTTCAACTTATCCAGTTTGGTGGCTTTGGCAAACTCTTCGGTGGTTATTACTTTCATTTTTTATAAAGGGCGTGTTTTAATTAACTTATAAATATCCTGAAAATTTCTTTATTTTAACAATTGATAAACCTGTAATGAAGGCCCGTATAAAAACCTACCTGTCACTAACTAAAAAAGAATGGAACGGAATAGTAGTGTTTATTATTTTAATTGCATTGGTTTTAGCAGCACCTTACGTTTATCAAATAAGCAGCAAAGATAATATAATAAATTTTAATGAGTTTGATAAAGCCGTTGCACTGTTAAACCAGGGTAAAAAAGCGAGCCTGGCCAACAGTTATACAAGCAATGGTAACAGACCTGCAAATACCACACTGTTTAGTTTTAATCCCAATAATTTACCTGAAACCGAATGGTACAAGCTGGGTTTGAGTGAAGGCCAGGTGAAGGTGATCAAAAACTATGAGGCCAAGGGCGGCAGGTTTTATTCCAAAGCCGATGTGAAAAAGATCTACTCCATTTCGCTTGATGATTACGCCCGGTTGGAACCCTACATTAACCTCCCGGCAAGCTACCAAAAAGCCGCCCCGGGCGAGATCATTGAAATAAACAGTGCCGATTCGGCCAGGTTAACCCGTATCAGGGGAATAGGCCCCGCGTTTGCCATGCGCATTATCAGGTACCGGGAACGCCTGGGTGGGTTTTACAGCAAAGAACAGCTTAAAGAGGTATTCGGGATTGATGATACCAAATACAATGAGATCAAAAATGGCATTGCCGTGAATAATAAAACCATCAGCAAAGTAAATGTTAATAATGTCACATTTAACCAGTTGAGACGTTACCCATATTTGAGTTTTAAGCAGATGAACGCCATATTGGAGTATCACAATGAGCACGGCGATTATGAGTCAATTGATGATATGAAGAATATTGCCATACTTGATGACGGAATTTTGCGTAAAATTGGGCCATATTTAGTTTTCAAATGATAACCCAGCAAATAAAGAACGCTATTCGCGATATTCCGGACTTCCCCAAACCCGGAATTGTTTTTAAAGATATTACTCCCATACTGAAAGATCCGGTTTTGTGCGATAACATTGTTAACGCTTTTGTTGAGCAGTTAAAAGGTACACGCATTGATGTAATTGCCGGTATCGAAAGCCGGGGATTTTTATTCGGCCTTTCGCTCGCTACCAAATTGGGTGTACCTTTTGTTCCTATACGCAAAGCAGGCAAGCTTCCTTATACTATTAAACAAAAATCATACGAGTTGGAGTATGGTACTGCTGTTATTGAGTGCCATACCGATGCTTTTGAACCAGGGCAACATGTACTGATCCATGACGACTTGCTGGCTACCGGTGGTACAGTTACTGCCGCAAGTGAACTGATCAAAGAAATGGGATGCGAAATAGCCGGTTTTTCGTTCGTAGTAGAGCTTGGTTTTTTAAAAGGCCGTGAGCGGATTGCACCTATAAGCGATACGTTGGTGGTATTGGCCAGTTATTAAAAAATTGCATAAAAGATAACAATGACAACTACCTCAAAAGCATCCCTTGATGATATGGCAGGAGGCCTTTTCATGATGACGATCTTTACCGCAGTGTGGATAGGTTTGGCAGAGTACAACCTTAGGGGAAGAGATTATTGGGTAATTGGCATTGTGTTTTTAGCAATACTTTTAGTATTTGTAAGCCACTATTTTAAATTCGTAGGTGTATCCAAAGCCTTACCGGGTGTTTTGCCCGAGATAAAATCGGCAGAAGAAAAGAAGAAGGATAAATGGTTTATGATCATTTTTGGATTAGAAGGACTGGCCATCTTTTTATCAGCCAATGCACTCATCAATAGTAATCATTTCAACTACTTTGTACCTGTTGTGGCGCTCATAGTGGGCCTTCACTTTTTCCCATTAGGATGTTTATACAAGCGTAAGTTTGATCACTACATGGGAGTGTGGACTTGCATCATTGCTTTACAGGCATACTATTAACTTACCGGCAACTCCCCGTATTTGCAGTTATTGGTATTGTAGGTACCGGCTGTGCCATAGCCACCGCCGCTCAAGGAATCAGGATGATTGCGCAAGGCAGAAAAGCCATGAGTCAGATAATTATTGGCTAATTAATTCATTCAATCCTTGAATGAGATCACAAATATGGTTCCCTCGTTCACTTTGCTTTCAATACTGATGTGGCCGCCCAAACTGGTTACGTGGCTATGTACCAGATAAAGACCAATACCCTTACTGTCGCTATGTTCGTGAAATTTTTGGTTAAGGCCGAAGATGCGGTCTTTTACTTTTTCTATATCGAAGCCCATCCCTTCATCGCGGAATATAAGCTGATTTACGCCGTTTAAGTTTTTTGAAGTAATAGTGATGGCCGGCGCATCACCAACCTTAACATATTTTATGGAATTGGTGATGAGGTTAAGCAGGATGCTTTCTAAATAGTTTCTGTTAAACTTAATCTCTTTCACTTCAGAAAAATCAGCCGTGATGATCGTTTTTGAATTTGATACCAGCGAACTTAACGATTGCTTTACGGATCGGAGGCAACCATGAAGATTAAGCGTTTCAATCTCCACGTTTGAGGCATCCTTACTGATCAGGTCGTCTACATACTTATTTAGGGTTTCCTTCAGATTTTCCGTAGCCGATTTCAGTATGTTGATAAATTCAAGCGTTTCGCCATCATCGATCTTTGATACATCCAGCAAATTAAAAACTGATATCAGGTTACTCACAGGTGTGCGCAGATCATGCGAGGTAGTATAAGTGAGCTGTTTAAGATCGCGGTTGATTTTGGTTAAGTTGGCCAATAAGGTATTTCTATCCTCTTCCAGCTTCTTTTTGTGGGTGATGTTCTTAGCTATGGCAAATACAACCTGCTCCTGTTCAACCGGCATGGAGGTCCATGATAACCAAACTATCTCACCGCTTTTAGTTACATAGCGGTTTTCAAAATTTAGCAGAGGCTCATTCTTTAGCAGGTTTTCGCGGTTTCGGGCGGTAATATTCCTATCATCAGGGTGGATGAACGAACTAACCAGGCTCGAATACAGTTCTTCATTCGTGTACCCTAAGGTTTTTGAAACAATGGGGTTGATCTTTTTAAAATAGCCATCGTACCCGGTTATACACAACAGGTCGGCAGAAAGATCAAAAAAAAGCTCGAGGTTAAAAGCATCACTTTTGGTTAAAGCGTTGGCTTCTTTTAAAAATCCATCCATTGCATCCGTTCGTTTTATTCATTCACTACCTGTAAACAATATAAGAATAATATTTAAACTACATAAACAAATTGTTTACAGTAATACACAGCGAAAGCGGGCTTATTTGCTGAGCAGTATGCAATAATTGTAAATGTGACGAGCATCATTTTTCAAGGCTTACCATAGCATTACATTTAACAGGCCCAATTTAAACCGGAATTATTACCACGCCTAAAAACCACATCGTTGTTTTTAATTGATCCGTATGTTGTTTAACTCCATCAATTTCGCACTTTTTTTGCCCGTAGTTTTTGTATTGTACTGGTTTGTTACCAACAGGAGTTTAAAGGCGCAAAATATATTACTGCTTGCAGCCAGCTATTTCTTTTATGCCTGCTGGGATTACCGTTTCCTGTTCCTGCTTATTTTTTCAACGCTACTTGATTATTATACCGGTATAAGAATAGCAGGCGCCCGCAATAATAATTATAAAAAACTATGGCTTTGGATAAGCATAACGGTAAACCTGGGCTTTTTGACTTTCTTTAAATACTATAACTTTTTCTCTTTATCCTTTGCACAGGCGGCCTCCCAGCTCGGTTTCCGGGTTGATCCTTTTACCATAAAGGTGATATTGCCCATAGGTATCTCATTTTATACCTTCCACGGCCTGTCATACGTGATTGATATTTATAAAGAGAGGATAAAACCCGAACTGAACTTTGTTGATTACTCCGTATTTGTAAGTTTTTTTCCATTGCTGGTGGCCGGGCCTATTGAACGTGCCACGCACCTTTTACCACAAATTAAAAAGGAACGTGTTTTCGACTACACAAAAGCGATTGATGGGCTGCGGCAAATTTTGTGGGGATTGTTTAAAAAGATAGTTATTGCCGATCAGTGCTCCAGTTATGTGAACCTGGTATTTAATCATTCGGCGCAATTTTCAGGCAGCGAGCATATCGCTGCAGCCGTATTATTCGCCTTTCAAATTTACTGTGATTTTTCGGGCTATTCAGATATTGCATTGGGTGTGGCCCGCCTGCTGGGTATTGAGCTGTTAAGAAACTTTGCCTACCCATATTTTTCAAGGGATATTGCCGAGTTTTGGCGCAGGTGGCATATTTCGCTTTCGTCCTGGTTTAAGGATTACTTGTATATACCTCTTGGGGGCAGCAAGGGAGGTTTATGGATCAGGGTCAGGAATACGTTTATCATTTTCCTGGTAAGCGGTTTTTGGCATGGCCCCAACTGGACCTATATTATATGGGGCTGCCTCAATGCCATCTATTTTTTACCGCTGCTACTACTTAACAGAAACCGGACTAACCTTGAAATTGTAGCCCAGGGACGGTTATTCCCAACCTTGCGGGAGTTTATCAGTATAGTTTTAACGTTTGGTCTTACTGTTTTTGCCTGGATATTTTTCCGGGCGGCAGGTGTAAGGACGGCGCTGAGGTACATTGCAGAAATATTTACGAATCCTTTTCTGAGCAACCCGGTTAAGTTTAATATCCCACTCACAGTACTTATATGTTTCTTTATAGTGATGGAATGGTTAGGACGGGAGTATCCTTATGCCTTAGGTAGCCCCAATATCGCGTTCCCGAAATTTGTACGATGGTCATTTTATTACGCCATGATATTTTGCATCTGGTATTATACCGGGGCCGAGCAGCAATTCATTTACTTTCAGTTTTAGCCATGAAAAAGTTTATCCTCAAAGTGATGCTGTTTATATCGCCAATAGTAATAATGGCTATTGTAATGGAAGAGCTGTTACGGAAGATCCCTAATGATTATCAATATAAATGCAGCTATCTTGATCATCACTCCAATGATATTAAGGTACTTATTCTGGGTTCGTCACATGCTTATTATGGCCTCAATCCCGGGCTTATGAAATACAATAGCTTTAATGCCGCCTATGTTGGCCAATCGTTATATTATGATTGGCAGATCATTCAAAAGTATGATCATAACTGGCATCACCTGAAATTTATAGTGCTACCTGTCGATTATTTTTCGTTATATGGCAAAATTGAGAACAGCGTAGAAAGCTGGAGGGTTAAGGATTACCAGATTTATTATGGCATTCATAGCAGCCATTATACTGATCACAGCGAGATGTTGAGCAACAAGCTTTTACTCAATATCAGCCGTATTAAATCTGCATATTTTAATCATGACCCGGCGGTGTTATGCTCAAAACTGGGTTGGGGCACCGAGTATACCCTGCAAAAAAGGAAAGATTTGCAAAGCACAGGTAAGCTGGCAGCGCAACGGCACCTGCTTATACAACAAGGTTGTTTCGGCGAAAATGCGGCTATTTTAGGTGCTATAATTAAATATGCCGTAAAAAATCACCTTAAGGTGCTGTTGTATACATCGCCGGCTTACAAAAGCTATATCCAAAACCTCAATGCCCGGCAACTGAATAGTACCATAAATATCCTTAACAGTGTGAGTAAGCAATACAGCAACGTATTTTACTATAATCTGCTTCGTGAGGATTCTTTTGCCCAAACTGATTTTTATGATGCCGACCACCTTGATAATGTGGGCGCTAATAAGCTTACCCATGAAATTGACAGCCTGCTTTTAAATATCGAAAAACGGCCAGATAATGCGATTACAACCGATTTGGTTACCGCGACTGTCAGGTAAGGCACGGTTATTGAAAATAAATTTTCGGCGAAGTAAGGATATGATTATCGGGTTTAAATTAACTAAACCTATAATTTGTACCGGATACCAATTTGTACTTCTTTTTGCAGCTAATGTGCATGAAACTAAGCTGATAATTAATCCGTTACTTTGTGATAACCAATTATTAAAATATGAGTTCATTACTGACTGATACCCCTGCCGGGTTCGATTTTTCTATTAATGATAACCAGCGAATGGTGGGCCAGATGGCCAGGGATTTTGCCGAAAAAAATATTAAACCGTATGTAATGGAGTGGGATGAGGCTCAGCATTTTCCGGCTGAGTTGTTTAAGCAACTGGGCGAGCTGGGTATGATGGGCGTAGTAGTACCTGAACAGTACGGCGGCTCGGGCTTTGGCTATGCCGAATATGTAACCGTAATTTCTGAAATAGCAAGAGTGTGCGGATCAATTGGCCTATCATTGGCGGCGCATAACTCTTTATGTACCGGGCATATACTGGCCTTTGGCAGCGAAGAGCAAAAACACAAGTGGCTTCCCAAACTGGCTACCGCCGAGTGGCTGGGTGCGTGGGGGCTTACAGAATCAAACACCGGGTCGGATGCGTTGGGGATGAGAACCACCGCGGTGCTGGATGGGGATCATTACGTGGTGAACGGTTCAAAAAATTTTATAACCCATGGCAAATCAGGCGATGTGGCCGTGGTAATGGTGCGCACCGGAGCTAAAGGCGATTCGCATGGTATCTCGGCGCTTGTTATTGAAAAAGGCACACCCGGTTTTACCCATGGCAAAAAGGAAAACAAAATGGGTATGCGCGCATCAGAAACTACAGAGTTGATATTTGATGATTGCCATGTGCCTAAAGAAAACCTGTTAGGTAAAGAGGGTGAAGGCTTTAAACAGGCCATGACTGTATTGGATGGTGGGCGTATCTCTATCGCCGCGTTATCATTAGGGATAGCGAAGGGGGCTTTTGATGCCGCGGTAGCCTATTCAAAAGAACGTAAACAATTTGGGCAGCCCATCAGTAATTTTCAGGGAATATCCTTCAAATTGGCCGATATGGCTACCGAAATTGAAGCTGCAGAGCTACTGGTAATGCAAGCCGCCGATTTGAAAACAAGACATTTGCCTGTAACCAAGCAGGCAGCTATGGCTAAATATTACGCATCAGAAGTTGCGGTTAAGGTTGCCAATGAGGCTGTACAGATCTTTGGCGGCTACGGTTACACCAAAGATTTTCCGGTTGAAAAATACTACCGTGATGCCAAATTATGCACCATAGGAGAAGGTACAAGCGAAATTCAAAAAATAGTGATCAGCAGGGAAGTGCTGAAAGGCTGATATTTTAATTTATTCAGTTTAAATAAAAGGGATGATCAAAAGATCATCCCTTTTATGTTTCATTTGAAGTGTCATTTAATTGTCAGCTTTTTTTGGACTATTTTTTTGAAAATGTAAATTTTATGGAAATAATGAAATTTTGAATCTTTTGAACGATGCTTAAAAATCCTGACCGTGGAAATATTTTTTGTTGATTTGTATCATAAAAGATACTATTTATATGATATAATCATACTTGACAAAAAGGTGATTTTGGCACATATTTGCACCCCTTTAAATGATTGATAATTAAAAAGGTTAAATCAAAAAAAACGGGGAAGATACCTCGCGTATTTTCCCCGTTATAATTAACTGAATTAACTGTCTTATTATTAACTGACCGAAGTCTAAGACTGTCTTCAAACAGAATAAAATTCGGTTTGAGGGTGCGAAGTAAAAGAAAAAATTCTTAATAGTTAACAAAAAGTTTTGTCAGAGAAATATTACAAAACTTTATTTGTTTTAATGAACTCTGCGTTTAGTTTTGCCCGCTTAACTAATAACTAAGTTCTTTTAAATGAAAAAAAGTTTACTACTTATTTTGTGCACTTTCTTTATGGCTATTTCTCAGCTATATGCGCAAAATCATACCGTAGGTGGTGCGGTAACTGCGAAAGAGGATGGGTTGCCGCTTCCCGGCGTAACCGTTAAATTAAAAGGTACAACTACTGGTACCCAAACCAATGCCGATGGTAAATACTCGTTAAGTATTCCGGCCAATGGCACATTGGTATTCAGCTTCATAGGCTATAATGCACAGGAAGTTCAAATTGCCGGTAAAACCGCAATTAATGTGGTGATGCAGCCCGCCGCTCATGGCTTAAATGAGGTGGTTGTTACTGCATTAGGTATTTCCCGTCAGCAAAAATCATTGGGTTATGCTGCCCAGGCGGTAAAAGGCGATGACCTTACCGTAACCAAACAATCTGACCTGAATACAGCTTTGGCTGGTAAAATTGCAGGTGTACAGGTATTGGGTGGTTCGGGTGCAAAATTCGGTACATCAACCATTCGTATTCGTGGTGTTAACTCACTATCAGGCGGTAACCCAATTTACGTGGTTAATGGTGTTATTACCGATCCTAATGCTGTGAATAATGATGATATTGAGTCATTAACCGTTTTGAAAGGCCCAGCTGCAACAGCGCTTTACGGTCAGCGTGCTTCTGAAGGCGCGGTAGTTATCACGCTTAAAAAAGGTGTTGATAAAGGTGTTGGCGTTTCTATAAACCAATCAACAACTTTTGAAAAAGTTTATCAATTGCCAGATTATCAGAATGAATACGGCGGCGGTACAAGCCTTGACTGGAATACCTACACATACAAAGCAGGCTCATCTCCTGAAACCAATGCAAATTTCAATGGCGTAAAATATTATGACTACGGTGTTGACGAAAGCTGGGGTCCTAAAATGGATGGTACGCTGTATGCACCATGGTATTTCTGGGATCCAACAAACCCAGGTTATGGTAAATTGAAACCGTTTGTGGCCCAGCCTAACAACGTTCGTGATTTTTACAACACAGGTGTAACCTTCAATACCAATGCGGCGTTTTCAAAAGCTGCGGATAACTACAATTTGAGGGTATCTTACACCAATATCGATCGTACCGGTATTACTCCAAACAGCGATCAGAAACGTAACAACATTGGTGTAAACGGTGAGCTTAAGTTAACCAAGAAGTTAACAGTAAGCACTAACATCAACTTCTCTCAGATCAATTCAAACAACATTCCTCAGGAAGATTACGGAAAGCAAACTGCAGGTTCATTCAACCAATGGTTTCACAGGGATGTTGAAATGGATCAGTTGAAAAACTACCGCAGAGCTGATGGTACATTCACTTCATGGAACATTACCGGTCCGGATGATGTAACTCCTCACTACTGGGATAACCCGTATACTGAGGCTTACGTAAACACCAGCAAATCAAACAGCAACCGTGTATTTGGTAACATCACTGCAGCTTACAGCTTTACTAAGGATCTGACCCTGGCATTTATTGCCCGTGAGGATCTTTTGAACAGGGATGATAATTCACAAGTTGGTTCAGGAACCTTAAACCCGGATTCATACTTGCAAAGCCAGTACACCTACAAAGAGAATGATTATGTAGGAAGCTTATCATACAACCACGCATTCAATAATTTGTCTGTAAAAGCAGGTTTATATGCAGAAACACTTCAGGATAGGTACCGTTACACCAAAGGTAACACTAACGGTGGTTTAGCTATACCAGACCTGTATACCCTGAGCAACTCTGTTGACCCTGCAACTGCATTCAGCTACAATGGTATCAAAAGAGTAAACAGCTACTACGGATATACTTCATTAGGCTATAAGGATTTCTTATATCTTGATTTCAACGTACGTAATGATAAATCATCTACATTACCGGTAAACAATAACTCATACTGGTATGGTGGTTTATCAGGCTCATTCGTTTTTTCAGAACTGATGCCTAAGAACGACATCTTTACCTTTGGTAAATTAAGGGTTTCGGCCGCTAAAACGGGTTCAGATGCGCCTATCTATCAAATTTACAGCACTTATGCTACAAGCACTACACCTTATGGTGGTTCGCCTGTGCAAAACGTACCGAATACCTTATATAACCCTAACTTGAAGCCTTCGCTTTCAACTGCTTATGAAATAGGTACGGAGTTGCATTTTATAAAAGACAGGATCAAATTTGATTTTAACTACTACACCCGTAATACTAAAGATCAGATCCTTTCATTACCTGTTAACGGAACCTCAGGTTATTCAACCGCTGTAGTTAACGCCGGCGCCATTAAAAATCATGGTATTGAGTTAAGCCTTGGCGGAACACCTGTAAAATCAAAAGATTTTACCTGGAATGCTGATTTCAACATCTCCTTTAACCGCAACAAGGTTATATCAATTTATCCGGGTATAAACAGCCTGCAGGTAGCTCCTGACGGCCTGGGTGGTTATGGCTTATCAGGTGGAGACCAGGCAGCCGGTGCAAAAAGCTTTGGCTTTGTGGGTTCACCAAGCTTCAGTGTTAACGGTGTGCTAAACCAGTCATATGGTCAAATTGTGGGTTCTGGTTTTACACGTGATAAGAGCGGTAATATTGTAGTTGATGCTTCAGGTATGCCTATTGTAAACAACACTGTGAATTTAGGAAGCATGCTGCCTGATTACACCGGTGGTTTTACCAACTCATTTAACTATAAAGGATTCATTTTAGCTTTCTCCCTTGATTTTCAAAAAGGAGGCCGTTTTGTATCTATAACCCAACAAAATTTAAATGGCTCTGGTTTAGCCCTGGAAACAGTAGGCAACAATGCTAAAGGAAATCCTAAACGTAATGCTGTTGCCGATGGTGGCGGTACTTTAGTTGCCGGTGTGCATCAGGATGGCACCCCGAACACTACTTATGTAGAAACTCAGCAATTGTATGAGCAGGTTTACAGCCAAATTTGGGAGAAATACACTTTTGACGCTACTTATATAAAATTAAGAGAGGTGAGCATTGGTTATTCGTTCCCTAAAAAAATGTTAGGCAGGCTGCCTTTCCAAACAGCTTATTTTGGTATAACAACCCAAAACCCATGGATGATTTATTCAAAGGTTAAAGGTGTAGACCCATCACAACTGCAAAGCTCATTTTATGAAGGCGGTCAGTTGCCAAATACCAGAAACTTAGGATTCAACATTAAGCTAACATTCTAATTTGTTCAAAAGAAAAATCATGAAAAAATCATATATAAATAAATATATTGTAGGGGCTGGTATGATCATACTGTCTTCCTGCAAAGTGGGGGGAGATGTGAATGTGAGCCCTAATCAATCGCCTAATGCTGTTTCGGGTTTTATGCTTACCAGTGCTATCCAGGCAGTAGGTGGTATTAATGGTAGCGGCGCTGGAACAAACATCAACTCGTTTACTGGTGAGTTATATTCTCAATACATTGCCGAAACGCAATATACCAACGAGTCATTATTCTCATTAAAGCAATATGATTACCAGTCATATTACACAGGGCCGTTAACCGACCTAAAAACCGTAATTGCTGTAAATACAGATCCTGTTAAAAAAAATCAATCTATTGTTACCAGGTTTGGATCAAATAACAATCAGATAGCTGCAGCACGTATCCTTACCGCTTTCGTGTATTTAACTATAACCGATAGGTGGGGCGATATTCCTTACAGCCAGGCATTAAGCGGTGCTGCAAATTTTTCACCTGCATTTGACGCCCAAAAGGATGTATATGCGGGTTTAATAAAAGAGCTTGACCAGGCTCAGCAGCAGTTTGACAGCAAAGGCGACCTGGATGCTGGTGCCGATATTTTGTTTAATGGTGATAGCGGTAAATGGAAACGCTGGGCCAACTCATTACATGCTATCATGGCGTTAAGGCTTTCTAAAGTTGACCCAACTACCGGCCGTGCAGAGTTTGCAAAAGCCGTAGCTGCAGGTTTAATGACCTCTAACGATGATAATGCAACTTATAAATACCTGGCAGCACAAACTAATGAAAACCCTTACTTCAATAACTACCGTAACCGTTATGATTACGCGGTGAGCAGTTTAATGGTTAACACACTGCAAGGATTAAAAGATCCGCGCTTAACCGCTTATGTTGCGCCAACTGTTGATGGTACTTATGTAGGCTTACCTTACGGAACTTACGGTGGTGCGTTAAAATCATACAAAATTGGTACAAGAGATAAACCGGGTACGGTATCTCAAATTGGTGAGGCTTACTCAAGCCAAAACTCACCATCTGTATGGACTTCATACGCGCAGATATTATTTGCACAGGCAGAAGCCGCTCACCTTGGCTGGATCTCTGGTGGCGATAATGCAGCTGCCGATTTCTATAATAAAGGTATCACTGCATCTTTGGCTCAAAACAGCATCAACGGTACCGATGCCGCTGCTTATATAGCACAGGATGCGGTTAAGTTCTCTGCAAGTACTGCCATGGATCAGATCATGTTACAGAAGTGGATTGCAGGCTTCCTGAGCGATGGATGGGAAACATGGGCAGAATACCGCAGAACAGGCTTACCTAAGCTGCTTGACCCGGTTCCGGGATCATTGAGCCCTAACCAGTTCATTCCGCGCAGACAGCAGTATCCTCAAACAGAGATCGATCAAAACAAAGCTAATTACCAAACAGTAATTGGCCGTCAGGGTCCGGACGCTTTGGATACCAGGATGTACTGGGATAAAAAATAATATATCTATATATTATAGTATAAAACAAAGGCCACCCCGCAAAGGTGGCCTTTGTTTTATGAATGATTTTAGGATAGGGGAGGTTTAATAACTAAAATTGTGAATTTGTATTTGATATTCAAATAATTCTGCGTAGTTTTGCCCTCCCTTGAAAGGAGGTATTTAGGAATCATGATCATTATCAACGTTAAAGAAGGCGAATCATTAGACAAAGCATTGAAACGCTTCAAAAAGAAATTTGAGAAAACAGGTGTATTAAGAGAACTTCGCAGCCGTCAGGCATTCGAAAAAAAATCTGTAACTCGTCGTCATGTTGTTAAACATGCCATCTACAAGCAAAATATGAACTTAGAAACCGTTTAATTCTTTTTAAAAGAATTTTTCAGATTTCTTAACACTATATTAAAACTATTTGTACATTCATATTCTTGGATGTTCAAATAGTTTTTATGTTTTCAGAGCGTTTTATCCGGTACATTAAGTTTGAAAAGCGATACTCGCCCCATACAGTATTAGCCTATCAATCAGATCTGGATCAGTTCATGCTCTTCCTTAGCGATGCTGCAAGCCCGGAAACAAGCCAGGAGCCAGCTACTACCCACCCCAGTCAAATAAGCCATCATGACATCCGTAACTGGATGGTTGAGCTCATGGGCAATAAGCTTACTGCCCGTTCTGTAAATCGTAAAATGGCTACCCTGCGTAAATACTTTAAATTTTTGTTGCAGGAGGGAGTTATTTCCGAAAACCCAACATCAAAAATACGATCACAAAAAACACCCAAAAACCTGCCGGTAGTGGTAGAAAGTACCGAGCTTACTCAAATGCTTGATAACCGCGAAATATTTTCAGATGATTTCTCGGGCCAGCGCGATAAACTGGTAATTGAAATACTGTTTGGCACTGGTATGCGTCTGGCCGAACTGCTGGGCCTTAAAGATCAGGATATTAACGATTATGAAGGTACCCTGAAGGTATTGGGTAAACGAAATAAGGAACGGATAATTCCTATGAATACCGAGCTTAGGATATTGCTGAGTGATTACCTGGAGTTAAAGAAAAATCAACAATTTCATAACAATTCCGGTGCTTTAATCGTTACAACTAAAGGAGCTGATGCTTATCCGAAACTAATATATTTAATAGTGCAAAAATACCTCTCCAACATATCAACCCAAAATAAGAAAAGCCCGCACGTACTGCGGCACACTTTTGCAACAACCTTGTTGAATGAAGGTGCCGATTTAAACTCAATCAAAGAACTTTTGGGCCATGCCAATCTGAGCGCAACCCAAATTTATACACACAATTCAGTTGAAAGATTAAAGTCTATTTACAAACAAGCCCATCCAAAGGCGTAATCAAAGGAGGAAACATGAAAATTACAGTGCAATCAATTCATTTTACCGCAGACAGGAAATTGTTGGATTTTATTCAGAAAAAAGTTGATAAACTTGATACTTTCTATGATCAGATAGTTAGTGGTGAAGTTTACTTAAAGCTTGAGAATGTGGAAGATGAGGCCAATAAGATAACGGAAATTAAATTGTTACTTCCCGGAAACCAGATTTTTGCAAAAGAGCAATGTAAAAGTTTTGAAGAAGCAACTGATTTGGCAGTTGAATGCCTGCGCAAGCAGATAGAAAAACATAAACAGAAGAAAACAATCGCTGATGCTGCAGCCAAAAAGGCTATCCTGATGACGGCAGAAGACGATTTTTAATATAAAAACGGCGTTTTTAAGCCAAAAATCGGCAGGTTTGAAGCCTGTCGATTTTTTTTGATAAAAAATTTTGCACGGGACAAAATTTTCGTAGATTTGCAATCCCTTTCAGAGAGGTGCCAGCGTAGTAAAATACCCCGGAAAACTTTTATAAAAATAGTTCTTTAAAATATAAAAAAGGTTATTAGTTTTGCCGCTCGAATTTGATAAGCCACTTGAGGTTTTGAAAAGAAGAAAAGGTAAATAAACATAAGCCTCCTTAGCTCAGCTGGTAGAGCGACTGACTTGTAATCAGTAGGTCATTGGTTCGATCCCGATAGGAGGCTCAGTTTTTTTCGGATAGAAGTGTTTAGCTTCAATCTTGGACATTTCCAATCCGAAATCAACTAATGGGGGGATACCAGAGCGGTCAAATGGGACGGACTGTAAATCCGTTGCTTCGGCTACGAAGGTTCGAATCCTTCTCCCCCCACTGGAAAATTCCAGCATAAAACTAAATTCTGAATTCTGAGTCACATTAGAGTTTAGAGTTTAGTTTTTGGAATTTAAAATAAGCGGAAGTAGCTCAGTTGGTAGAGCGATAGCCTTCCAAGCTATAGGTCGCGAGTTCGAACCTCGTCTTCCGCTCGGTTACAGTAGGCAGTTGGCCGTAAGCAGTAAATAACTGCAAACTAAAAACTGACAACTGCAAACTAAAGCAAAACATAAGCCGACGTAGCTCAGGGGTAGAGCACTTCCTTGGTAAGGAAGAGGTCATGGGTTCAAATCCCATTGTTGGCTCAATAGAATAAAAGAGAATACATTTTTAAGTATAAAATTAACCTACAAATAATAATAAATCATGGCAAAAGAAAAGTTTGACCGCAGTAAACCGCACTTAAACATCGGTACAATCGGTCACGTTGACCACGGCAAAACAACCCTTACTGCAGCTATCACTAAAGTATTAGCTGATGCAGGTTTATCAGAAGCTCGTTCATTTGATTCAATTGACTCAGCTCCTGAAGAAAAAGAACGTGGTATCACTATCAATACAGCACACGTTGAGTATTCAACAGCTAACCGTCACTATGCACACGTTGACTGTCCTGGTCACGCGGATTATGTGAAAAACATGGTTACTGGTGCTGCTCAGATGGATGGTGCAATCATTGTTGTTGCTGCTACTGACGGTCCGATGCCACAAACCCGCGAACACATCCTGTTAGCACGTCAGGTAGGTGTACCTGCACTTGTTGTATTTATGAACAAGGTTGACATGGTTGATGATCCGGAATTATTAGAATTAGTTGAAATGGAAATTCGTGAATTATTATCATTCTACGAATATCCAGGTGATGATATCCCTGTAATCCAAGGTTCAGCATTGGGTGGTCTTAATGGCGATCCTACCTGGGTTGGTAAAATCATGGAGCTTATGGACGCTGTAGATAGCTACATCCCTATTCCTCCACGTTTAACTGATCTTCCTTTCTTAATGCCGGTTGAAGACGTATTCTCAATCACTGGTCGTGGTACTGTTGCTACCGGTCGTATTGAGCGTGGTGTAATCAACTCTGGTGAGCAAGTTGACATCTTAGGTATGGGTGCTGAGAACTTAAAATCAACCGTAACAGGTGTTGAGATGTTCCGCAAGATCCTTGACCGTGGTGAAGCAGGTGACAACGTAGGTTTATTGTTACGTGGTATTGAAAAAACTGATATCCGTCGTGGTATGGTTATTTGCAAACCAGGTTCAGTAACTCCTCACACAGACTTCAAAGCAGAAGTTTACGTATTATCAAAAGCAGAAGGTGGCCGTCACACTCCATTCTTCAATAAATACCGTCCGCAATTCTATTTCCGTACAACTGACGTAACTGGTGAGATTTCATTAGCCGAAGGTGTAGAAATGGTTATGCCAGGTGACAACGTTACCATCACTGTAAAATTGATCAACGCTATCGCTATGGAAAAAGGCTTACGTTTCGCTATCCGTGAAGGTGGCAGAACAGTAGGTGCTGGCCAGGTAACTGAAATTTTAAAATAAGAATTTCAAAAAAGGTTAATTGGAAACATAAGCTTGTCTGTAAAAAGCAGGCTTGTGTTTTCTTACATACACGGGAATAGTTCAACGGTAGAATAGAGGTCTCCAAAACCTTTGATCAGGGTTCGAATCCTTGTTCCCGTGCACAAAGCAAACAACAAATATGGCAGGCGTAGCTGAATATATTAAAGAATCATACATCGAGTTAACCCAAAAGGTAACTTGGCCAACATGGCGCGAGTTGCAAAGCAGTGCTGTTTTGGTACTGGTTGCTGCAATTATTATAGCTTTGGTTATTGTAGGTATGGACCAGATCATTCATTATTTGCTTGACATATTTTATCATTCACTAACATAATATCAGGAGACAGAGATGAGTGATCAATTGAAATGGTATGTAGTGAGGGCCATAAGTGGTAAAGAAAAGAAGGTAAAACAATATATAGATGCCGAAATTAGTCGTTTGGGCATCACGCATTTAGTACCACAGGTACTTATACCTACCGAAAAGTACTACCAGATGCGCGATGGGAAAAAGATAGCTAAAGAGCGTAACTATTTCCCGGGTTATGTGTTAATGGAAGCTGTACTTGACGGCGAAACCGAACACATTATAAAAAACATTAACAGTGTAATAGGATTTTTAGGCGATAAAGCCGGTAATGCTATTCCATTGCGCCAGGCCGAAGTTAACCGTATTTTAGGTAAGGTTGATGAAATGAGTGCCCAGGGCGAAACCATGAACGTGCCTTATTACATTGGCGAAAGCGTGAAAGTGATGGATGGTCCTTTTAACGGCTTCAGCGGTGTAATTGAAGAGGTTAACGAAGAGAAAAAGAAACTGAAAGTAATGGTAAAGATATTTGGGCGCCGTACGCCGCTTGAATTGAATTACATGCAGGTAGAGAAAGAATAGTTAGTTTTATCATGACTCCTGAACTGGAAGGCAGGATTCGGTATGATAAACTTACTCAAAGCATATTAAAAGAAAGCAATTGAAGTATTAAGTTAGGGTTAAAAAACTCAGAACTCATCACTCAAACCTTTCAAGTATAAAGATCTTAAATGTTACTTAGCTTCCACTTACTAACATTGAGTTATAATTAAAGTAAATTAAAATGGCAAAAGAAATCGGTGCGATGGTAAAGCTGCAGGTAAAAGGCGGCGCTGCAAACCCATCACCTCCAATAGGCCCTGCATTGGGTGCAAAAGGGGTGAACATCATGGAGTTTTGCAAGCAGTTCAATGCACGTACCCAGGACAAACCTGGTAAGGTGTTGCCTGTTTTGATTACTGTTTACGTTGATAAATCTTTCGATTTTATCATTAAAACCCCGCCGGTTGCAATCCAGTTATTGGAAGCAACAGGTTTAAAAAGTGGTTCAGCAGAGCCCAACCGTAAAAAAGTTGCCAATGTAAATTGGGAACAGGTTGAAACTATTGCTAAAGATAAAATGGTAGATCTTAACGCATTTACAGTTGAATCAGCCATGAAAATGGTGGCAGGTACTGCCCGTAGTATGGGAATCACCGTATCAGGTACGGCTCCCTGGAATAATTAATTTATATTAAAATCAGTTTAAGACAGTGGCTAGATTAACAAAAAATCAAAAAGTGGCACTCTCCAAAATTGAGGCAAACAAATCGTATTCATTAGAAGCTGCGTCGGCTTTAGTAAAGGAATTAACCCTTACCAAGTTTGACTCATCTGTTGATATAGACGTTCGTTTAGGTGTTGACCCGCGTAAAGCCAATCAAATGGTACGTGGTATTGCAACATTACCTCATGGAACCGGTAAAACTGTACGTGTACTGGTGCTTTGTACTCCTGATAAGGAACAAGAAGCAAAAGACGCAGGTGCAGATTACGTAGGTTTGGATGATTATATTGCCAAGATTGAAGGCGGATGGACTGATGTTGATATTATCATCACTATGCCAAGTGTAATGGCTAAGGTAGGTCGTTTAGGTCGTATATTAGGCCCACGTAACCTTATGCCTAACCCTAAATCAGGAACAGTAACTCCAGAAGTTGGAAAGGCTGTAACTGAGGTAAAAGGTGGTAAAATTGACTTCAAGGTTGATAAAACAGGTATCATCCACACTTCAATAGGAAAAGCATCTTTCTCTGCAGATAAGATTTATGAGAATGCATTAGAAGTATTGCAAACTATCTCTAAATTGAAACCTTCAGCAGCAAAAGGAACATATTTCAAGAGTATTCATTTATCTTCAACTATGTCACCTGGAATTGAAATTGAAACCAAAACAGTAGCGGGGATTTAATCATGAATAAAGAAGAAAAACACGATCTTGTTCTTGCCCTTACTGAGCAGATGAATGAATTTGGTAATTTTTATATTACCGATACTTCTGATCTGACGGTTGCAAAGATCAATGACATCCGTCGTAAATGCTTCGAAAGCGACATTACGATGAAGGTAGCTAAAAACAGCTTGATTAAAAAAGCTATGGAAGCTGCAGGCGGTGATTATACTCCGATATTTGATGTATTAAAAGGTTCTTCATCAATCCTTTTCTCTAAATCAGCAACTGCTCCGGCAAAGCTGATCAAACAACTGAGAAAAGGCGGCGATAAACCAGTTTTAAAAGCAGCTTATATTGATTCAGCGATATTTATCGGTGATAACCAAATTGATACTTTGATCAAACTAAAATCAAAGGAACAATTAATTGGCGAGATAGTTGGATTACTGCAATCTCCTGCGAAAAACGTTATTTCAGCCCTACAATCAGGCGGAACTATCATTGCAGGTGTTGTAAAAACATTACAGGAAATAGGTTAACGAACACCTTATTAAAGTTCGATATTAACAAACAAAAAGCATTAAAAGTAAAATTTAAATAAAATGGCGGATTTAAAAGCGTTTGCTGAACAGTTGGTAAACTTAACAGTAAAAGAAGTAAACGAATTAGCTCAAATCTTAAAAGATGAGTATGGTATTGAGCCTGCTGCTGCAGCTGTAGCTGTTGCTGCTGCTCCTGCTGGTGGCGATGATGCCCCTGCTGCTGCTGCAGAACAAACTGCATTTGACGTTATCCTGAAAGAAGCAGGTGGCTCTAAATTAGCAGTTGTTAAATTAGTAAAAGACTTAACCGGCCTTGGTTTGAAAGAAGCTAAAGATTTAGTTGATGGTGCACCTAAAGAATTAAAAACTGGTGTAACTAAAGAAGAAGCTCAATCTTTAAAAGCTCAATTAGAAGAAGCTGGAGCAGTAGTTGAGGTTAAATAATTTAACCCAATAACATATAGCATGAGACTCCGACCAGTTTGGTCGGGGTCTATTGCTGTTTATAAAGGTTTGGATTGTGGAATTAGATATGAGTATTGAGATATTAGATTTGACATTTTTTAGCAGC
Source organism: Mucilaginibacter aquaedulcis (assembly GCF_030409325.1). Classification (GTDB taxonomy): domain Bacteria; phylum Bacteroidota; class Bacteroidia; order Sphingobacteriales; family Sphingobacteriaceae; genus Mucilaginibacter; species Mucilaginibacter aquaedulcis. Next base: position 32,075 of record NZ_JAUFPR010000003.1, on the reverse strand, counting down.
TTAACATTAACTGCCAATAATTCAAAGATAAATCCGGTCTCAAGTCTCACATCACAGATCTCACACATCTACATAAGTTTATTAATAAACTAAAATTATAATACCTTGGCAAACGAAAATAATCAAAGAGTAAACTTTGCAACCAGTAGAAAGGTACTTGATTACCCTGATTTTCTGGATGTGCAGTTGCAATCTTTCCAGGAATTTTTTCAATTGGAAACCACCTCAGACAACCGTTATAAAGAAGGGTTGTTTAAAGTGTTTGCCGAAAACTTTCCGATATCTGATTCAAGAAACATCTTTGTTTTAGAGTTTCTTGATTACTTTATTGATCCGCCACGTTATGATATACAAGAGTGTATTGAGCGCGGATTAACTTACAGTGTGCCTTTAAAAGCCAAACTTCGCCTGTCATGTAATGATGAGGAGCACGAAGATTTTGAAACAATTGTACAGGATGTGTACCTGGGAACTATCCCTTACATGACCCCTAAAGGTACTTTTGTTATTAACGGTGCCGAGCGTGTAATTGTATCGCAGTTACACCGTTCACCAGGTGTGTTCTTTGGCCAGAGCCGCCACACCAACGGTACAAAATTGTACTCTGCCCGTGTTATCCCTTTTAAAGGTTCATGGATTGAGTTTGCTACAGACGTTAACAACGTGATGTATGCTTACATTGACCGTAAAAAGAAATTCCCGGTTACTACATTGCTTCGTGCTATCGGTTATGACTCTGATAAAGATATATTAGAGCTGTTTGAACTGGCCGACGAAGTAAAGGTAAGCAAATCAGGCCTGAAGAAATTCATCGGCCGTAAGCTTGCTGCAAGGGTGCTCAAAAAATGGGTTGAAGATTTTGTGGATGAAGATACAGGTGAAGTTGTTTCTATCGACCGTAATGAGATCATTCTTGAGCGTGAAACCGTATTGGAAGATGACCATATTGATATGATCATTGATGCCGGTGTTAAAACCATCATCCTGAACAAGGAAGATGCATCCACCAGCGGTGATTATACTATTATATACAATACCTTACAGAAAGATACTTCCAACTCGGAGAAAGAAGCGGTTGAGCACATCTACCGTCAGTTACGTAACGCTGAACCACCTGATGAAGAAACAGCTCGTGGTATCATTGATCGTTTATTCTTCTCTGATAAAAGATATGACCTGGGCGATGTAGGTCGTTACCGCATCAACCGTAAACTGAAGTTAACCACCTCTGAAGAAACAAAGGTGTTAACCAAACAGGATATTATTGCCATAGTTAAGTACCTGATCAAACTGATCAACTCTAAAGCTGAGGTGGATGATATCGATCACTTGTCAAACCGTCGTGTTCGTACAGTGGGTGAGCAGTTATATGCTCAGTTTGGTGTTGGTTTGGCCCGTATGGCCCGTACTATACGTGAGCGTATGAACATCCGTGACAACGAGGTGTTTACCCCAACCGACCTGATCAACGCACGTACATTATCATCGGTGATCAACTCGTTCTTCGGAACAAACCAGTTATCACAGTTCATGGACCAAACCAATCCACTGGCAGAGATCACGCACAAGCGTCGTCTGTCAGCCCTTGGGCCCGGTGGTCTGTCACGTGAGCGTGCCGGTTTCGAAGTTCGTGACGTACACTACACCCACTACGGTAGGTTGTGTACCATTGAAACTCCCGAAGGTCCGAACATTGGTTTGATCTCGTCACTTTGTGTACACGCCAAGATCAACAACTTAGGCTTTATCGAAACTCCGTACAAACGTGTGGTTGAAGGTAAGGTACAGGTTGATGAGCCGGTTATTTACCTGTCTGCAGAAGATGAAGACGGTAAAACTATAGGCCAGGCAAATGCTGTATATGATGATAAAGGTGAATTTGCTACTCCGCGTGTAAAAGCACGTTTCGAGGGCGACTTCCCGATCATTGAGCCAGAAAGACTGGATCTGATGGATATTGCTCCAAACCAGATTACTTCAATAGCGGCTTCATTAATTCCGTTTCTGGAACATGATGATGCTAACCGTGCATTGATGGGATCAAACATGCAACGCCAGGCTGTACCTTTGTTACGCCCTGAAGCGCCAATTGTTGGTACCGGTTTGGAAGGCCGTGTGGCTAAAGATTCACGTACACTTATCAATGCTGAAGGCGATGGTGTGGTTGAATATGTAGACGCAAACGAAATCCGTATTAAATATGACCGTGATGAGCTTGATCGTTTGGTTTCATTTGATGGCGATTCAAAAAGCTATCGTTTAACCAAGTTCAAGAAAACCAACCAAAGTACTACCATGAACCTGAAGCCTATTGTTAAAAAAGGCCAGAGGGTATCAAAAGGAGAGGTGCTTTGCGAAGGTTATGCTACACAAGCAGGTGAACTGGCTTTAGGCCGTAACCTGAAAGTGGCATTCATGCCTTGGCAAGGTTATAACTTTGAGGATGCGATTGTAATATCTGAGCGTGTTGTATCACAGGATATTTTCACTTCACTTCACGTTGAAGAGTTTGAATTGGAAGTACGTGATACCAAACGTGGTGAAGAGGAATTAACACCAGATATCCCTAACGTATCGGAAGAAGCTACTAAAGACCTTGACGAAGACGGTATTATCCGTGTTGGTGCTGAGGTTAAAGAAGGCGATATCCTGATTGGTAAGATCACTCCAAAAGGTGAATCAGATCCATCACCGGAAGAAAAACTGTTACGTGCCATATTTGGTGATAAAGCAGGCGACGTTAAAGATGCGTCACTGAAAACTCCACCATCTATTGCAGGTGTGGTTATTGATACTAAATTATTCAGCCGTGCTAAAAAGACCTCAAAGGCCGAAGAAAAAGCACAGTTGGAGAAATTAGATACCCGTCATGAAAGAGCTGTAAAAGAGCTTAAAAATACTTTGATTGAAAAGTTATTTGAGATCGTAAACGGTAAAACATCACAAGGTGTTTACAACGTTTATAAAGAGCTTCATGTACCAAAAGGTGTTAAATTCACTCAGAAAATTTTAGTTGAGCTTAATTACGAAAACATTAACCCAACTAAATGGACAACTGATGATGATAAAAACGATCAGATCAAGTTACTGCTTCACAACTATAACATCAAAGTTAATGAGGAGTTAGGTGCTTACCGTCGTGATAAATTCGCTATCAGCGTGGGTGATGAGCTGCCATCAGGTATAGTTCAAATGGCTAAAGTTTACATCGCTAAAAAGCGTAAGCTTAAAGTAGGTGATAAAATGGCCGGTCGTCACGGTAACAAAGGTATTGTTGCACGTATTGTACGTGATGAAGATATGCCTTTCCTTGAAGACGGAACACCGGTTGATATTGTGTTGAACCCACTGGGTGTACCTTCACGTATGAACTTAGGGCAGATATATGAAACCGTATTAGGCTGGGCCGGTAAAGAGCTTGGTATTAAATTCGCTACCCCGATTTTTGATGGTGCAAGCCATGAAGAAGTGGAAGAGTGGGTTAAAAAGGCAAACTTACCAGAATCAGGCCGTACCTATTTATACAACGGCTTAACAGGCGATCGTTTTGACCAGCAAACTACAGTAGGTATCATCTACATGCTGAAACTTGGTCACATGGTTGACGATAAGATGCACGCACGTTCTATCGGGCCATACTCATTAATTACACAACAGCCATTGGGTGGTAAAGCCCAGTTTGGTGGTCAGCGTTTTGGTGAGATGGAGGTTTGGGCATTGGAAGCATTCGGTGCATCAAACATACTGCAGGAAATATTGACCGTTAAATCGGATGATGTTATCGGCCGTGCTAAAACTTACGAGGCTATTGTTAAAGGTGAAAACCTGCCTACACCATCTGTACCTGAATCATTCAACGTATTGGTTCATGAGTTAAGAGGTTTAGGTTTAGATATCACATTAGAATAAGGTTAAAGCTTAAAGGCTAAAGGTGAAAGGTTAGGGCGTAAGTCAAAAACCTTTTACCTTTCACCTTTTACCTTTCACCTTCTAACTTTAAAAAACAAAGGAGACTATGTCTTACAAAAAGGATAATAAAATCAAAAGTAATTTCACCACAATTACCATCAGTTTAGCCTCTCCGGAGTCTATCCTTGAGCGTTCAAGCGGTGAAGTTTTAAAACCAGAAACCATCAACTACAGGACTTATAAACCTGAGCGCGATGGTTTATTCTGCGAACGTATTTTTGGTCCGGTTAAAGATTATGAGTGCCATTGCGGTAAATACAAACGTATCCGTTATAAAGGTATTGTTTGCGACCGTTGCGGTGTTGAAGTAACCGAAAAGAAAGTACGTCGTGAGCGTATGGGCCACATTAACCTTGTAGTTCCTGTTGCACATATCTGGTACTTCCGTTCATTACCAAACAAAATTGGTTATTTATTAGGCTTGCCAACAAAAAGGCTTGACCTGATCATATACTACGAGCGCTATGTAGTTATCCAGCCTGGTATTAAAGAAGCTGACGGTATCAACAAAATGGATTTCCTTACAGAAGAGGAATATCTTGATGTTTTAGATACCCTTCCAAAAGAAAACCAGTACCTTGATGATAAAGATCCACAGAAATTTGTGGCTAAAATGGGTGCCGAGGCTTTAGAGGAGTTATTAAAACGCCTTAACCTTGATGAGTTGTCATACAACTTGCGTCACCAGGCTGCAAACGAAACTTCGCAACAACGTAAAAACGAAGCTTTAAAACGTTTACAGGTTGTTGAGGCTTTCCGTGATGCAAAAACCAGGATCGAAAATAACCCTGAGTGGATGATCGTTAAGATCGTTCCGGTTATCCCACCTGAGCTGCGTCCGTTAGTACCTCTGGAAGGTGGCCGTTTCGCTACTTCAGATTTGAACGATTTATACCGCCGTGTAATTATCCGTAACAACCGTTTAAAACGTTTGATCGAGATCAAAGCACCAGAGGTAATTTTACGTAACGAAAAACGTATGTTACAGGAAGCTGTGGATTCGTTGTTCGATAACTCACGTAAAGTAAACGCCGTTAAAACTGAAGGTAACCGTGCTTTGAAATCACTTTCAGACATCCTGAAAGGTAAACAAGGCCGTTTCCGTCAAAACTTATTAGGTAAACGTGTGGATTACTCTGCCCGTTCGGTAATTGTTGTAGGTCCTAACCTTAAATTACACGAGTGCGGTTTACCAAAAGATATGGCTGCCGAGCTGTTTAAACCATTTATCATCCGCAAAATGATTGAGCGTGGTGTGGTTAAAACTGTAAAATCTGCCAAAAAGATCGTTGACCGTAAAGACCCATTAGTTTGGGACATTCTGGAAAATGTATTAAAAGGACACCCGGTATTACTTAACCGTGCGCCTACGCTGCACAGGTTGGGTATCCAGTCGTTCCAGCCAAAATTGGTTGAAGGTAAAGCTATCCAGTTGCACCCGTTAACCTGTACCGCCTTCAACGCGGATTTTGACGGTGACCAGATGGCCGTTCACGTACCACTTGGTAACGCGGCAATTTTGGAAGCCCAGATTTTGATGCTTGCATCGCACAACATTTTGAACCCTGCCAACGGAACGCCTATCACGGTTCCATCTCAGGACATGGTGCTTGGTTTGTACTACATAACCAAAGGCCGTAAAACTGATGAAACCCGCGTTGTTAAAGGACAAGGTTTAACTTTCTACTCTGCAGAAGAAGTAATTATCGCCTATAACGAGAAGAAACTTGACCTGCACGCCTTTATCAAAGTGAAAGCTTTTGCTAAAGAAAAAGATGGTAGCATTGTAAGCAAAATTATTGATACTACTGTAGGCCGCGTGTTGTTTAACCAGCATGTACCGGTTGAAGTAGGTTATATTAACGAATTGCTGACCAAGAAATCACTTCGTGATATTATTGGTGAGGTGGTGAAAATTACCGGTATGGCACGTGCGGCCCAGTTCCTTGATGATATTAAGGAATTAGGTTTCAGAATGGCATTCCAGGGTGGTTTATCATTTAACCTGAAAGATATCAATATCCCAGCTGAAAAAGTTACGCTGATTGAAACAGCCTCTAAACAGGTTGAAGAAGTAATGAACAACTATAACATGGGTTTCATTACCAACAACGAGCGTTACAATCAGATCATCGATATCTGGACACGTATCAACAACCGCTTAACCGCGAATGTGATGGACATCCTGAGTAACGATAATCAAGGCTTTAACTCGGTGTACATGATGCTTGATTCAGGTGCCCGTGGTTCTAAAGAGCAGATCCGTCAGCTTGCAGGTATGCGTGGTTTGATGGCTAAACCTCAAAAATCAGGTTCAGGTGGTGAGATCATCGAAAACCCGATCCTTTCAAACTTTAAAGAAGGTTTGTCAGTATTGGAATACTTTATCTCTACTCACGGTGCCCGTAAAGGTTTGGCGGATACGGCGTTGAAAACAGCTGATGCTGGTTACTTAACCCGTAGGTTGCATGACGTTGCCCAGGATATGATTGTTGGAATGGTTGATTGCGGTACTTTAAGAGGTATCTATACAACAGCATTAAAAGATAATGAGGATATTGTTGAGCCATTATATGATCGTATTTTAGGTCGTACTTCTTTACATGATGTGCATGACCCTATTACCAACGAATTGTTGGCAGGAGCCGGTCAGGACATTACTGAAGAAGTGGCCAAGAAAATTGAGAATTCTCCGCTTGAAGGAGTTGAAATACGTTCGGTATTAACATGCGAAAGCAAACGTGGCGTGTGCGCATTGTGCTACGGCCGTAACCTTGCAAGCGGTAAACGCGTGCAAAAAGGCGAGGCTGTAGGTGTAATTGCTGCACAGTCAATCGGTGAGCCGGGTACACAGTTAACATTACGTACGTTCCACGTGGGTGGTACCGCATCAAACATTGCTGCTGAATCACAGATCAATGCAAGGTTTGATGGTATCATTGAATTTGAAAACGTTCGTACTGTTCAATACAAAACCGAAGAAGGTGAAGTTGATGTAGTATTGGGCCGTTCAGGTGAGTTCCGTATTGTAGAAGAAGGAAGCAACAAAGTAATTGTTACCAACAACATTCCATACGGCTCATACCTTTATATCAAAGATGGCAGCAAAATTACCAAAGGCGACCGTATCTGTTCATGGGATCCGTACAACGCGGTTATCATATCTGAGTTTGCAGGTTTAACACAATTTGATGCCGTATTAGAAGGTATCACTTTCCGTGAAGAATCTGACGAGCAAACAGGTCACCGCGAAAAGGTAATTATTGATACCAGGGATAAAACTAAAAACCCTGCCATTCAAATTACTGATACAAAAGGTAATGTAATCAAAGGATATAACATTCCGGTAGGTGCTCACATTGCTGTTGAAGAAGGTGAAAAACTACAAACAGGGCAGGTTATTGCTAAAATTCCTCGTTCAACTGGTAAAACCCGGGATATTACGGGTGGTTTACCACGTGTAACTGAGTTGTTTGAAGCTCGTAACCCATCTAACCCAGCCGTAGTTACTGAAATTGACGGTGTGGTAACCTTAGGTGGTGTTAAACGTGGTAACCGTGAAATCACTATCGAATCAAAAGATGGTCAGGTTAAAAAATACCTGGTTCCATTGTCAAAACACATCCTTGTACAGGATAATGACTTTGTGAAAGCTGGTATGCCGTTGTCTGATGGTTCTATTTCACCTGCTGATATTCTGGCTATTAAAGGCCCGGCTGCAGTACAGGAATACCTGGTGAATGGTATACAGGAAGTTTACCGTTTACAGGGTGTGAAGATCAATGATAAACACTTTGAGGTGATTGTTCACCAGATGATGCAGAAAGTATCGATTGAGGATGCAGGTGATACCCGTTTCCTTGAGCGTGAAGCTGTTGACAGCTGGGATTTCATGACCGAAAATGATGAGATATTTGACAAAAAAGTTGTAGTTGAGCCAGGTGATTCAACCTCACTAAAAGCAGGTCAGATTGTTTCATTAAGAAGGTTACGTGATGAGAACTCTATCCTGAAACGTAGGGACTTAAGGTTAGTTGAAGTACGTGATGCTATTGCGGCCACTTCAAGCCCGATATTGCAAGGTATCACCAGGGCTTCATTAGGCACCAAATCGTTTATCTCTGCTGCATCGTTCCAGGAAACAACCAAAGTACTGAACGAAGCTGCGATTGCAGGTAAGAAAGACTTAATGCTTGGCTTGAAAGAAAACGTTATTGTTGGTCACCTGATTCCTTCAGGTACAGGTTTACGCGAATACGAAAATATCCGTGTAGGCTCACAAGAGGAATTTGATCGCTTAATGGCTTCAAAAGCTGAAGAAGTAGAAGCTTAATTCTGTAAAGTTTTAAATAAAAAAAGGCCGCTGTTTACAGCGGCCTTTTTTTATGCGCCCCGGTTTGGGGAAATACATTCGCGAAAAATGATAGCATATGTGAAAACGCGACAGTTCCTAATAATCGTTTACAGCGCTTTAGAGCCTATGGTTGTACCTTAATAGGTAAAGGGTGGTATTAAGACTATTAATGTCGCCATAGAGCAGCTAAGGCCGTCATATGGCAAATAATTTAAACAGTCAGTAAGTAAGGAGTGGGAACGAACTAAAGATCTAAAAACTCTCTTTTCTTTTGATCATACTCCTGCTGTGTAATAGCACCAGAATCAAGCAGGTTTTTATAAAGTTGAATTTGATGAGGAGCATCTAACAAATCATACACTTGCGACATGGGGTGTACTTGTTGATCGTTTACAGTAAAAGTACTGCCGGGTTTATTGGAATTTAACATTTTATTCTTTGAAAATGATACAACTATCCACCCAACAAGGGGCGAACAGATTAAACTGATCAGCAAGGATTTCCCAAAACCGATCTTTTTCTTTTTACCTGAAAAACCTATAATTAAACTGAGGATTAACCAGGCGATGATGCAAACCGAATAGCTGTAAATAGTCACGGATTGCAATTAATCAATTAACATTTGTGTTTTCATTCTCTATAAAACCGGCTGCAATATACTGCAATTAACGCGATGCAATATTAATATAACTTTTAATTAAAATAACCTTATTAATATTATTTGAGCCCCGATATTTTAGCAAAACAAAATTTAATGCGCTTACGTTAAACAATTTCTGTGCCAACCGAAAAATAGTTAAAACCTTATCACTGCTTTATTGTTTCAGATGCTACCTTGATAAAAAGGTAAGAAAAAATTAATTTTTAAAACGCCATACTATATAGTTGGCTTTGTAATTTTGGCCCCATGGAAGAACAAAACGAAAATCAATTGAATATTGAATTATCAGAAGAAATAGCCGAAGGTGTTTATTCAAACCTGGCAGTAATTACCCACTCAAGTTCAGAGTTTGTGCTTGATTTTATCAGGGTTATGCCGGGGGTACCCAAAGCAAAAGTAAAATCGCGTATTATTCTTACTCCCGAACATGCTAAACGCCTGTTAACAGCATTGGAAGAGAATCTGGAAAAATTTGAAAACGCACACGGCCGCATTAAAATTCAACAAGATCCATCTGGCTTTCCCATGAACTTTGGTGGAACAATGGGACAAGCCTAAAATTTGAAATATTATACTAAAAAGCATGTTTTAGTTAACATATGATTATTTTATTTCCATTTCGTTAAAAAAATTATAATTTTGTATTGGTTATGTAAAAAAGTGTGCATATATTGCAACGTTTTACAACATCTGTATCAATACTATGAAATCCAATATTTATGCGTAAAAAATATTTATTTAATGCATGTTTCATTGCGTTAATAGCTCTGCTTTCTTGTAACCTTATTTCTTGTTCTTCCTCAAAAAAAATTAAATATTTTCAGGACATACCAGATTCCGGTCAACTTAAGGCAATAACTAAATCTGAGTACGTTGAGCCGGTTATTCGCGTTGATGATATCTTGACAATTCTGATTCAAACAATTGACCCTCAGGCTACTTCAATGATAAACATCGCTAACGCGCCGCTTTCTGGTGGTGCCTCTCCGATTGGTGCATCTGCTGCTCTTAGCACTCCTCCTGTTAGCGGATATCTTGTAAATAAAGAAGGTATTGTTCAGCTACCTGTACTTGGTGATATTAAGGTTATCGGTTACACTACTTCACAATTGGCCGATACGATCCGGACACTTGCCCGTAAATACTTTAAAGATCCTAATGTGATTGTGAGATATGCCAATTTTAAAATAAGCGTAACGGGAGAGGTTTTAAAGCCAGGGCAATATATAGTGGCAAATGAGAAGGTAAGTATTCTTGATGCAATTGCGATGGCAGGTGATCTTACGATTTTCGGAAAAAGAGAAAACGTTCTTTTGATAAGGGAAAATCCTGATGGTACTAAAACACCATATAGGTTTAATTTAAAGAAAAGTGATGTGATGTCATCTCCCTACTACTATCTGCGACAAAATGATATAGTTTATGTAGAACCTCGTAAGGCGAAGTCGGATGCTACAGATGCCTCACAAAACAGATATATCAGTTTAGCTGGAGCACTTCTGTCAATTATACTTGTGTTAGCTTACAGAGTTAAATAATTTATTGAAAAACAAAAACCTTGAAATTCAGCAAAGGATAAGCTTGTAACATTAGATTTTTAAATGAGATTGTTATAATAGTTTATTTGTTGCCTAACGTATGCTTATTAAATTATGAGTGAATCACTAAAAAAAGAGCCCCAGCAAAATCAATTCGTTGACGGAGTGGAAAAAATAGACATTAAAGGAATAATAGGAAGGGTGTTTTCTCATTGGAAGTTATTTACTCTGAGTTTCATTGTGTTCTTTGTATTGGGTGTTTTATATATTAGATACACAACAACTGATTACACTATCAGTTCAATGATGCTCGTTCAACAAAATCAGCAGACGCCAAGCGGAGGGCAAGCTGGTCTTGGAGATTTAACTGATGTTGCTTCTTTATTTGGTATGAGTAACAACGCAGTGAATGAGGTTCAAATATTAAAATCACGTTCTGTGATATCCCAGGTTGTTGATACGTTAAAACTTAATATAACATTGTCCAGAAGGGGGTTATTCAAATCCACCGAATTATATGATGAAGCGCCATTTGATGTAAAGATAAAGTACTTAAAAGACTCTGTTTCCACACAGAAATTTGCACTTGATGTAGTAAACGGTAAAGTACATATTCAAAACCTTGATGATATTGATGAAGTAAATAAGACAATTAATTTTGGCGACAGTGTCAAGTTGAGCCAATACACGCTGGTTTTCATTCCGAAGAGAAATGCTACGGTAGATCCTAAAGGATATCAAATGGAAATCACTTCACCAGAAACTGCTGTAGAAAAAATAACAAAAGCCTATGTAGCCGATTTGACTGATAAAACGGCTACTACTATTAGCCTATCGTTAAAATATTCTAATTCAAAAAAGGGTGAGGCGATTTTGAATGGCTTAATGACTCAATACCTAAAGGAAAATCTTGAAGATAAAGTTAGGATAGCTGACAGCACACTGGCATTTATAACTACAAGGCTTAGTTTGGTGGGAGCAGAGTTGAATGGCGTTGAGAATCAGTTTGAGCAATATAAAAAGCAAAATAATATCGCTGATATAGATGAGCAATCAAAGGCATTAATAGGAAGTGCGGTAGATTACGACAAGCAACTCAGTACCATTAATTTGCAATTAAGTGTATTGAACGATTTAGAGAAGTATTTAAATAATCCATCTAATAAGAAAACATTACCAGGCTCAATAACTTTACAGGACGCAGGTTTTGCTACAGCAGTGGAAAAATATAATGAACTTTTGCTTGAAAGAGATAAACAGTCATTATCATTTACGGATGCAAACCCCGTTTTAACTAACATGGATTCCCAGTTAGAGAAATATAGAGCAGCATTGTTGACAAATCTGGTTACTTACAGAAGCGGGCTTGTAATTGCCAGGGAACAACTGGAAAGCAAAAACAAAGACTTTTCTAAGCAAATTAAGACTGTTCCATCCAAGAGCCGTATCTATTTAGATTACGCCCGCCAACAAACAGTGAAGGAGCAATTGTATTTGTTTTTGCTTCAGAAACGTGAAGAAACAGCAATATCAAAAACATCAACAATTTCTACAGCGAGAATCATAGATTCAGCAAAGAGTGAGTATAAGCCGCCTTTGTCAAAAAAGGTGATAGGTTTTATTGTTTGTTTGTTTGCAGGAATATTATTGCCGCTCTTCTATATATATCTGAGGGATATCTTACGTACACGAATTAGTTCAAAAAGAGATATTGAAGCCTTGGTAAGCGTTCCTATTATAGGCGAAATTGGCCATAATGCAGAATCAAATAATATTGTGTCCGTTGGCAATTCAAGAAGTGTGATTTCTGAACAATTCAGGGCATTAAGAACTAATCTTCAGTATGTGATTAGTTCAGAAAAGAGCCAGGTAATACTACTAACATCCAGTATGAGTGGTGAGGGTAAATCTTTCATTACGCTAAATTTGGGCAGTACATTGTCGTTGAGTGGGAAGAAAGTAGTTTTGCTGGAACTTGACCTTCGCAAGCCTAAACTTACTGCAAGTGCGGGGATGGATACAAAGATCGGTTTTACGAATTACGTTATTTCCAATAATGTAACAGTTGACAGCATTGTACAAAATACATTTTTTGGAGTTGATTGTTTTATGATATCTGCCGGCCCGGTTCCTCCAAATCCGGCTGAATTACTTCTTAGCGATCGTTTAGGAACGCTGATCGAGCAATTGAAAAAAGAATATGATTATATCGTTATCGATAGTCCTCCAATAGGCCTTGTGTCTGATTCATTGCTGATTGAAAAATATGCTGATGTTTCATTGTATATTTTAAGGCAGAATTATACATACAAATCTCAGCTTTCTATTGTAAAGGATCTGGTTCAAACTGGAAAAATGAAGAAAGTTTACCTTGTTGTAAACGACATTAATTTAGCTGAAAATAATTACGGATACGGTTACGGATATGGTTACGGGTATGGTTCTGGCTACGGCTATGGGGAGTATATGGATGAACAAGTGGTAAAACTGCCGTGGTGGAAGTCTTTGTTTAAAAGAAGTTAATTACACACTTTTAATTTTTAAATAAAATGGCTAAGATAAGATCTTTATTGGTTCTGGTTTTTTGTTTGGCGCAATTAAACGCTATTAGTAAACCAAATGTTCGTATTGAACATCAAACTTCTTTAGTGAAAGTCTACGCTATTGTAAGAAGCTATTATACTTTAGACCAGATTAATGATATCCTTGATAACCCTAAAGTTGACGGTATAACGTATTATATCGGATGGTCAAAATTAAACCCATCTTTAAATACTTATAATTTCAGTTTGCTTAATTCTGTTTTGGATGCTGTTGCAAAAAAAGGGAAGAAAGTAAATTTCGCGGTTCTTCCAGGGCGATGGTCACCAAAATGGTTGTTAGGTAATCAACAATCTGTAATGAGTTGGAAACAGAGTGACAACTATGTTGAAGATGGAAGGCAAACTCCAGCAACGGCACCTATCCCGTGGAATGCGAATTATATAGATAAATATTTTACCTTTTTATCTGCACTTTACAATGATATCAAACCATATAGCTCTGTTTTAAACTCAATTGCCATAACCGGAGGAAGTAATACTAACGGAATTGAGGCTGACTTGATTGGTACAGATGATGAATTAAAAAGGATAGGCTTCACCAATGACAGATATACAGCTAACTGGCAAAAGATCATATCAGAGTATGTGACAGTATTTAAAGGTTTCACATTTACTTTTGCAATTCACAATCTCTACGGTTCTAAACATACAGGTGCAATATCCGAAACTTTAACTACTTGGGTAAACCAACAGTATCCTGGCAAAATTAAGTTTGCAGCTTATGCTTTCACAGATGATAGCTGGTTTAACAAAGGCAATCAATATGCAGATTTGGTTTTGAGTCAGTCACCCTCAAATATTGTTTTACAATCCATCAAAATATATTCAAAGCCAGGCCGTCAATCTGGGAGTTTTAAGGCTATGATGAACAAAGCCAACCAAATAAAGCCTGCCTGGCTGGAAATCTGGGCTGAAGATGTTAAAGCCGGATTGTTAAATTTTTAAACATGGTCTTTGTAATCCTTTCTGTAATTGCATTTATAATTACGCTCTTTTCAAAGAGAAATGTCGATTTTTTTCAACCCGAGGTCTTTTTGAATATCTATTTCATAGTTTTAATTGGTGCCGGTCCGATAGCTCTCTATTTTTTTTCTATTGAACTATTTAGTTCGGAGGAGTACCAAAATGTTATAAAGATAGTTTTATTGGGCTATTTGAGTATTAACCTGGGCTATTACTTAGCCGCAAGACGTGTTAATGTAAAATTTTCGCCCATTACTCCCTCATCAATAGCAGAAATTCCAAAACCAAGTAGCATAATAAAAAATGCTGGTATAATTTTCATTTTTATTGGACTTTTATCTGCCCTAATCTTTTTTGCCAGGGCAGGTGGGGTTCCTCTTTTAGCTAAGAATAAAGAAGTTGCCCGTGTTGCTGCATTGTCGGTTGGTGGTAATGGTTACTTTCTATACCTCATGACTATTGGAATGTACGGGGTAGCTTTGCTGGCTATTTACACATTTTTTTTCAGGAAAGAAAAGAAAACGCTGTTGATTTTTTTTTTAGCGATTGGTTTGGCAATGACTGGTACAGGATCACGCAGGTACTTACTTTGGCTTGCTTTGTACGTTTTTATATCCCGCCACTATCTGTATTCATCCATTTCAAACAAGACTATGGCCGTTTTTTCTTCCATAGGGCTGCTGTTTGTCAATTTGTTTGAGATGTTTAGAAACCCGGACAGCTTAACTACAACTGACCTTTCTACAACATTTCTTTTCAGGTTTGTGCTTTATATATCTAACCTGGAAAAAGTTTTTACTGCCTTTATAAAGTCGGATAATTTTGAATACGGCTCTACATTCTTTATGGATATATTAACCATTTTGCCAGGTAAGCAAGTTGATTATCAATCATGGTTAAAAAATATTACCCACCTGGAGTTTGAAGGGTTTGGTATTCCTCCTACTATTATGGGGGATATGTATATCAATTTTGGCTACGTTGGAATTGTTGTTGGTTGTGTGCTTTTTGGATTCATCATAAGGAGTATTTACAACCAATATATCCTGAAAACGAAGAATCTTAATAACGTGTTTTTATATATGTTATCGCTTGAAATCGCCTCAAAGGTTATAACCTCCGGAATATCTGCTCAATCTGTGAGTTTGATGTGGTTGGGTATTTTTCTTGTATTGCACCGGTTTATAAATACATTACTTGAACCCAGTATCGGATAGTTTTTTGTATAAAGTATGATAATGAAATATAAAAAGGTTATAAATGTTATAGTATCCGGTTTTGGGGCAGCGGGCGCCACTTTTTTGCTACAGGTTTTTTTAAGTCACAAACTTTCAATAGACCAATTTGGTATTTATTCGGCCGCAACATCTATTTTAACGATTTTGGGGCCGTTTGCGAGTGTTGGGATATCGGGGTTATTTTTAAGAGAGGCTTGCGTTCATATTGACAAAGAAACTAAGTATTGGAGTATTGCACTGAAGTGCTTGGGTATTACAGTTCTTTTATCTTTCATAGTAAGCCAATTTCTGTTTGCAAAATATAACCTCAATCTTATAGAATCGTTGGCGTTGGCGAGTTACTACTTCCCGCTTTCGCTTCAGTATCTCGGTGTTGCATTGGCGCAATCAAGAAATGATTTTTTGAAAGTGTCTTTAACTCAGGTGTTATTACCTTCCCTGCGATTAATACTTGTTTTGGTTAGTTTCTTTTATCCGGCTGATTTAAAAACTATTTTGTTACTGTTGGTTTTGTCACATGCCATCTCCTTTGTGTTTTTGTTCGCGTCTATCAACAAGGTATTATCTTTTGGCTATATAAGAGTTAAACAGGACTTTTCAGAAGTGCTTAAATTTTTTAAGCAATCTTGTTATTACTCCTTAAACGGAAGTATTAACGTTGCTCAGATACAATTATCTACCATTGTAGCTATTTTTTATTTTGGAACAATAGGGGCTGGTTTGTATTCGTCTGCCACAACTTTGTTAACCGCATGTTATATACTCCCGAATATGATTTTCGGTACCTATTTTTTACCAAAATATCACAAGCTTAGCAACGATCCTTCGTCTAAGACTTTATTAATTAAACATAGTTTTGTGGCTTTTTTGTCAGGCATTGTTTTTGCAATTGCAGTTGTGATCTGTACGAAATATCTGATAGGCATAATTTATCCAAAAGCCTTTATGAAGTCGTCAGATATTCTTAATATTTTATCATTCAGTTTACCGTTCCGGTTCTTTTCAACAGCTCTGGGAGCTTCGCTTTTGTCGGCACATAGCATAAGGCAAAAGGTATTTGCTTCGTTTACTGCTATCGCTTTGCAAGTCCTATTCATTGTTGTTATACCAAAAAACGGGATAGTTTCCCTTGCTTATAGCTTTTTGTTCAGCGAAATAATGACATCTGTTTTTTACTACTTCATCTTTATGGGGCACATCAGGAAGCTATCTTTAAAAACAACGGTAAGTATATGAAAATTTCAATAATTGGATATTATGGAGGTAATTTCGGCGATTTGTTAATGCTGGATACGTTAATAAATCTTTTTAAACAGAAATATGATGAAATAAACATACTCACCTATGGTGATCACGTTTTGCTTCGCGAATCTATTACTGATTATCCTGAAACACGTTTGAATATTGTTAGTGTAAAAAAAGACCTGGATATGAAAGCCGTAAAGAAAGCTTTGGATGGCTCAATGGCGCTTTTATGGGGCGGCGGAACTTGTTTCATGGATCAGGGCGGCACTGGTGGTATCAAATTTATGCTTCTGGGCTTTCTTAAAGGAGTTAAAATTTATTATCTCGGCGTCGGTATAGATTCAGTGAAAAAAAGTACTACTAAGTTGTGCGTTAGGCTGGCTGTTTTGTTATCAAAAGGCGTTTACCTGAGAGATAATAAATCAGTATCGATAGCAAAGAAGCTAACATTAGGGCTAAAACGTAATATACATTACATCCCGGATTTGGCTTATGCAAACGAAGGGGCTTATGAAGGGAAAAAGAAAGGCGGATACGTGGTGTACTCCTGCCGTAACCTGTCAGATTATCAAGGCCTTGATAATAATTTCGTGAATTCATCTCTGGTTGATCTTGTGATTGAAGCAGCGCGGAAGCTAAATGTGTCAAAGGTGGTGAATCTGGTTTGCGACTATGAAGTTGATATAGCGGATGCCGAGCAGGCTAACTTGATTTTTGCTTCTAAAGGGCTTGAAGTAGAAACTGTGTATGGAAACCTCATTCAAAAATCGATGAAATGCTTGCATGAAGCCGATTTTATAGTGACTGCGAGGTTACATCCGGCGGTTGTTGCCCAAACATTGGCGGTACCTTATGCCGTATACGACTATTCTGATAAGATAAACAAGTTTGTGGAAGAAACAGGAGAGAAGGGACGTTTGATATTGAGGCACGATATTCCGGCTTATAAACCTTTATTTACTGAGCCGGTTAACCAATTTCAACGGGAAAACGGTGCAATGATAAAGAATGTGATTAATGAGCTTTTTTAAACAGGTATATATGGACAGCAAGATTGCCACAATAAGCATAATTGAACCAGTAGGAGGACATGGCGGCATGGACTACTATTGCTACGGATTGGCTTATGGTTTAGGTAAAAATAATGTTAAAGTAGATTATTATACCTCGGATGTGACCAATATCCGCGATTTTGAAAATGTAGAAACTATTTTCACATTTTTTAATCTTTGGAAGAGGGGAACTATAGGTAAAGTTTTTGAATATGTTAAAGGACACCTCCGGGCATTTAAACAAATAAAGAAAAAAGGGAATAAGATCATTCACCTTCATTTTTTCTCTTTTAGATTGATAGACCTGTTGATATTAACGTTAGCTAAGCGTTCTAAATTCAAAATAGTTGTAACCGTACATGATGTAAATTCGTTTCATAGAAACTCTAACAATATAATTGAACGTGTAAGTTATTCGCTTATTGATCATGTAATTGTTCATAACGAATCGTCAAACAAGAGTTTGGAAGAGAAAGGGCATATTTCATCACCGGTGTCTATAATTCCGCATGGTAATTATTTGCCCTTTATAAATAAGATTGATTATAGTGGTTATTCAGGTGGAGTTTTTAATCTGTTATTTTTTGGGCAAATAAAAAAGGTTAAGGCTTTAGATTTGCTGATCAGGGCGGTATCCATAGTTAAAAGCCGGGGATATGCAGTTAACCTGACAATTGCCGGTAAAGCATGGAAAAGCGATTTGGAGGAGTATACTAATCTGATTTCAGAATTAAAGATAGAAGATGTTGTATCAACAAATTTTAGTTTCATACCTGATGATGAGATCGAAAATTATTACTCGGCGGCTCACTTATGCGTTTTGCCCTACAAGGAGATATATCAAAGCGGTGTTGTTTTGCTGACAATGAGTTATGGTGTGCCTTTGCTTTGCTCGGATCTGCCTGCTTTTGCCGATATAATATCTGACAGTGAAAACGGATTTCTGTTTGAAAGCCAGAACGTTGATAGCTTGGCAGAACGAATTATCTGGATAATTGATAATAATGAATACTTAGGGAGTACTGTAAAAAATGCCAATGAATTAATTTTTGGAAAATTTAATTGGGTTGAGATTGGCAAGAAAACACTGTTAGCGTTCCAGAACTAATACAATATATTATATTTTTTAATACCTAAACCTTTAAAATGTTCAAGTTTATAATTAGCCGTAATATTTTACGGCTAAAAACGAAAGCGAGCAAAGACGCAATATTGCTTCTTTTCTGCATGATTGTTATTGCTTTGACCGGTTGTAGCAAACAGAAAATAACTGGTGGTGAAACAATACATCAGGACACAACAGGTGGTGAACAACCGAATTCATCGCTATCTAATTTTTCGGATATTGTTGTTTATGGAGCAACATCAAGCGGCGTAATTGCAGCGGTGCAGGCAAAAAAGATGGGTAAGTCGGTAATACTAATCAGTAATTCTGACAATGTAGGGGGCATCACAGCTTCTGGATTGAGTTATACAGATATTGGGGATATAAGGGCATTAGGAGGAATGTCCCTTGACTTTTACAAAGGCATTCAAAGTCACTATCAAGAGAAAGGTTTTGCATTGGAGCCGAAAGTGGCTTTGGAAACTTTTAAAAACTATATATCAACAAATAATATAAAATGTTTTTATAAAGAGAGATTGTTGTTAAACGGAGGTGTTTCAAAAGAAGGAAAAGTGATAAAAAGCATCAAAATGGAGAGCGGAAAAGTATTTTATGCTAAAGAATTCATTGATGCAAGTTATGAAGGCGATCTCATGGCTAAAAGTGGCGTTTCTTATACCGTAGGCCGTGAGGATAAATCGAAATACAATGAAAAATTTGCCGGATGGGGAGGCGTTATGGCTTTGTCTATTGACCCTTATGTTATTAAAGGCGATCCATCAAGCGGTTTGTTTCCCCATGTTAATGATAAGTATAACCCTACGGGGCAGGGTGATGATTTGGTACAATCATATTGTTTCAGGCTTTGCGTTAGCAATCAAAAAGATAATATGGTGAGCATAACCAAGCCAGAGGGCTATGATTCGTTGCAGTATCAAATGCTTTTTCGTATCCTTGATAAAAATAAAAACGCGACTGAGCTTTTAAGTATCGCTCCGCTGCCCCACAATAAGTTTGATATTAACAATACTTATCACTTATCTATTGATTATGTTGGGGGTAATAAAGGCTACGCTGATGGTGACTATACGGAAAGAGCAAATATTTTAGCACAGCACAGGGTTTATGAACAAGGGCTTCTTTGGACTCTTCAGAACGATCCGCGTATTTCGGCAACTATCAGGAATAAGTACAGTAAATATGGTTTAGCTAAGGACGAGTTTGTGAATAATGGGAACTGGCCTACTGAATTATATGTTAGGGAAGGGCGCAGAATGGTTAGCGACTACGTTATTACTGAAGACGTATTGTTTGGGAGAACTGAAGTTGTAGATCCGGTTGGGATGGCTTCTTATAACATTGATTCGCACGCTGTACAGTATTTTATAGGTTCAAACCGAACAGTTTACGTTGAAGGCGAATTATTTGAGCCGTTACCGCGCCCTTACGGGATAAGTTACCGTGCTATCATTCCAAAGAGATCGGAGTGTCAAAACTTACTTGTTCCAGTTTGTTTATCTGCATCAAGGGTTGCTCAATGTTCAATTAGAATGGAACCGCAATATATGGTTCTTGGTCAATCTGCTGCTATTGCTGCATCTATGTCAATAGATCAGAACATAGCTTTACAAGATCTCAGTTATAGTAAATTAAAAGACATTTTACTGCAAAACAATCAGGTAGTCAAGATATAGCTATTTTTTAATGCTGAAATAGCATTTGTTTAGCAACGTTTGCAGTTTAATTAATGGTACTTGTTTTCGCTGTCATAGTTGCCGGCATTTAATTGATAACTACATAAATATACATCTATTATGAAAATTGCCATTATAGGTACAAGAGGTATTCCCAACCACTACGGAGGGTTTGAACAATGTGCAGAATATCTTGCTCTCGGCTTGGTTAAGAAAGGAGTGGAAGTGATTGTATATAATTCCCATAATCATCCGTATAAGGAAGATACATGGAATGGTGTTAAAATTATCCATTGCTACGACCCGGAATACAAATGGGGTACTGCGGGTCAGTTTATATATGACCTGAATTGTATTAGAGATGTTAGAAAAAGAAATTGCGATATTATTTTGCAATTGGGATATACCAGTAGTTCTGTTTGGGGAAGTTTACTACCTTCAAAAAGATCGGTAATTACAACCAATATGGATGGTCTGGAATGGAAGCGGACAAAATATTCAAAAGGAGTTAAAAGATTTTTACTTTACGCAGAAAAACTCGGGGTAAAATATAGTCATCACCTGATTGCTGATTCGATTGGTATCAAAGAGTATTTGTTGGAGAAATACAATAAGGATTCGGTTTTTATACCTTATGGAGCCCACGTATTTGAAGATAACGATCCTACGGTACTCAAGGAGTTTAATTTAAGTCCATGGAATTATAATATACTTGTTGCCCGTTTAGAGCCTGAAAATAGCATTGAAGTTATTTTAGATGGTGTTGCTCAATCGGGAATGGATAACGACTTTTTAGTAGTGGGTAAACATGAAACAACTTACGGAGAGTATTTAAAAACGAAGTTTGCATCATATCCAAACATCAAATTTATTGGGGGGATATATGATATTGAAAAATTAAATAATTTGCGTTATTACTCCAATATTTATTTTCATGGGCATACCGTGGGCGGCACCAACCCATCGTTACTTGAGGCTATGGCTTCTAAAAGCTTAATTTGCGCTAATAATAATCCTTTTAATGAATACATTCTGGGAACAGATGCTTATTATTTTACAGATAAGGATGATGTTTCAAAAATATTGCAATCGGGCCGTAAAGAAAGCGCCGAGAGTCAGGTTAAGCTAAACAACAATATAGAGAAAATAGAGAAATTATATCGCTGGGATTTAATTATTGATCAATATTATAATCATATGCTCGAGATAACAGCGAATCCGGTTCTTACATCTGTTTAATTAAATAGGAAAATAATTATTTAAAACTTCAATAGCCTAATAACTAAGAATATTTGGATTTTTAAAGTTAATATCGTATAATCAAAAAAAGGAATAGCTCAAGCAATAGAAGAAATATAAGGTATTGCTTAACCTATTTTAAAGAAAAATAAAATACTTATGAAAAAAGTCATCTTAATTACTGGTGGTGCGGGCTTTATTGGCTCACACGTAGTTCGTCGGTTTGTTAATCAATATCCTGAATACCTCATTGTAAATCTCGATGCTTTAACTTATGCTGGTAATTTAGAAAACCTTAAAGATATTGAGGATGCTCCTAACTACAAGTTTGAAAAAGCTGATATTCTGAATGTTGACCAGCTAACCCAGTTGTTTGATGTTTATAACGTAACCGATGTTATTCACCTGGCGGCAGAATCACACGTTGACCGTTCAATCCTTAGCCCTTTAGATTTTGTTTACACCAACGTAATTGGAACTGTAAATTTATTACAAGCAGCCAAAACCAAGTGGAAAGACGATTTCAGCGGTCACATTTTTTACCACGTATCTACCGATGAGGTGTATGGCGCTTTAGGTGAAACCGGTTTATTTACCGAAGAAACCAAATATGATCCGCATTCTCCGTACAGCGCAAGCAAAGCATCTTCAGATCATTTTGTAAGGGCTTATTATGATACTTATGGTTTACCGGTAAAAATTTCAAATTGCTCAAACAACTACGGCCCAAATCATTTTCCTGAAAAACTGATCCCGTTAATGATCAACAATATCATCAATAACAAACCGCTTCCGGTTTATGGTGATGGTAAATACACCCGCGATTGGTTATATGTAATTGACCATGCCCGCGCAATCGACCTTATCTTCCACGAAGGTAAAATTGGCGATACCTATAACATTGGCGGCTTTAACGAGTGGCAAAACATTAACCTTGTACACTTGCTGTGCAAGCAAATGGACGAAAAGCTTAACCGCGAAGCAGGTACCAGTGAAAAACTGATTACCTATGTAAAAGATCGTCCGGGTCATGATTTGCGTTACGCCATTGATGCAAGCAAACTGAATAAAGAATTAGGCTGGAGCCCTTCTGTAACTTTTGAAGAAGGTTTATCTGCAACCATTGATTGGTTCCTGGATAATAAAGAATGGCTTGATAATATCACCAGTGGTGCTTACGCAAGCTATTATGAGCACCAGTATGATAACCGTTAATTAACGGTTATCATAGTTTAATTTTACAAATACCTATCAAAAAATGAATATATCCAAGACCCCTCTTGAGGGTTGTATAATTTTAAATCCGCGCGTTTTTAACGATGAAAGAGGGTACTTCTTTGAATCTTTTAACGCAGCTTCGTTTAACCAGGCGGTAGGTTACACGGTTGATTTTGTACAGGACAACCAATCATTTTCTACCAAAGGCGTATTTCGTGGCCTTCACCTGCAAAAAGGCGAAAATGCCCAGGCTAAATTGGTAAGGGTTACACAAGGCAAAGTATTGGATGTTGCTGTTGACCTGCGTACAGGATCAGCAACTTACGGACAATATTACGGAGTTGAACTTTCGGACGAAAACAATACCCAGTTTTTTATTCCCCGTGGTTTTGCCCATGGTTTTGTTGTGTTGAGTGATACTGCGGTATTCCAATATAAATGCGATAATTACTACAACAAACAATCAGAAGGTGGTTTGCATTATGCCGATCCTGATCTGGCAATTGATTGGAAACTGCCTAACGATGAGTTACTTGTTTCTGAAAAAGATGCCGAACTGCCGTTCTTAAAAGATGCTCCTGATTTTGGTTTTTAATCAGGCCTAAAAACTTATCAAATTATATACATTACCATGAAAAATATAGTAGTATTCGGAGCTTCAGGACAACTGGGCCAATGCCTTAAAAAGGTAGCAGCCGATAAAGGGATAGATTATATTCATTTTTTACCCGAAGCCGAATCTAATATTCTTGACCTGCAGGCACTTCAAGACGTTTTTGAAACATACAAGCCAACTCATGCCATCAATTGCGCTGCTTATACAGCTGTAGATAAGGCGGAAGATGAAGTAGAGCTTGCCGGTAAAGTGAACAAAACCGGTGCCCATAACATAGCGATTAAATGCCAGGAGTTTGGTACAACCTTAATTCATATCTCAACAGATTTTGTTTTTAAAGGCGATAACCCAAATCTGCTAACCGAAACTGACGTTGCCGAACCTATAAGTGTTTACGGTTTAACCAAATTGCAGGGCGAGCAGGCTATAGCCGATGTTTTGCCTCAGCATTTTACACTCAGAACAAGCTGGCTGTATTCAGAGTATGGAAATAACTTTGTTAAAACCATGCTTAAACTGGGTGCCGAACGCGATGAACTGAAGATCATTGCCGATCAGGTGGGTACGCCTACCTATGCCATTGATCTGGCTGCTTGTATCCTCGAGATCATTAATTCAGGTTCTGAAGCATACGGTATTTATCATTACAGTAATGAAGGTGTTACTTCATGGTATGATTTTGCCAAAGGTATATTTGATATATCCGAAACACAGGTTAAAACCTTACCTATCCGTACGTCTGAATATCCTACAAAAGCCACAAGGCCAACTTTTTCAGTAATGGATAAAGCTAAGGTTAAAACCACCTTCAATATTACCATTCCGTACTGGCGCGATAGCCTGGTGGAGTGTATCAAAAACTTAAACATTAACCTACAATAACTAAAAGTATGAAAGGGATCATTCTCGCCGGCGGTTCTGGTACCCGTCTGTATCCAATAACCAAAGCGATAAGCAAACAGCTAATGCCTATTTATGATAAGCCGATGATTTATTATCCCTTATCAGTATTGATGCTTGCTGGTATAAAAGAAATATTGATTATAACCACTGCCGAAGATAGCGATGGCTTTAAACGCCTTTTAGGCGATGGTGCCGAACTGGGATGCCGCTTTGAGTACGCTATCCAGGAAGTACCTAATGGCCTTGCACAAGCTTTTGTAATAGGCGAAAAATTCATAGGCGAAGATAAAGTTGCCCTGGTATTAGGTGATAATATTTTTTACGGTTCGGGCTTTAGCAAACTGATCCAAAGCTTTAATGATTTAACTGGTGCGGCTATTTTTGCTTACCCGGTTGCCGATCCTGAGCGTTACGGTGTCGTTGAGTTTGATAAGGACTTCAAAGCACTTTCTATTGAAGAAAAACCTGTAAGCCCTAAATCGCACTACGCGGTACCGGGTTTGTATTTTTACGACAACAGCGTTGTTGAAATAGCGAAAAACATTGCTCCATCGCCAAGGGGTGAGTACGAAATTACAGACGTAAATAAAGTTTACCTGGAAAACGGTACTTTGATGGTTGGTTTGATGGACCGCGGTACGGCATGGCTGGATACCGGTACCTTTGATTCACTGAGCGATGCTACTGAATTTGTTCGTGTAATTGAAAAACGCCAGGATACCAAAATAGGCTGTATTGAAGAAGTGGCCTACAGAATGGGTTACATCACCCGTGATGAACTGATGGTTTTGGCCACAAAATATATCAAAAGTGGTTACGGTAAATACTTGCAAGGTTTAGTATAGATCACAAAGCTCTTAATTAAGTAAAAAAGCCTTCATTTTATAATGAAGGCTTTTTTTATGCAACTTGGTGATGAGGTTATACAAGCCAGATAGGTTAGCGTTTGGTTGTTGTTAATTTGTAAGGACTAAAAATGACACATCCAATGCGATGTCGGGTAATTAGAAGAATGACCCGATAGTTTGTAAGGCTGCCATAACCCCGGATGAGGTTGTTCCGTATACAATAATATTGTAATTGTTTGCATTTGGATCTGGCGTGTAAATAAAATTGTACGGGAGGATACCATGAATTTAAGTAAACACGTTGTGAACGCCAATTTTTTAACCGTTAATATCAAAGATGCATTGTTGTGCAGTGAATCATATGGTGTCAAATAATCCCCGGCATTGTAAAATAATCCCCAATTATTTTGAAGCCTTTCTCAAAAAAGAAGTAGAAATAAGACCGTTATTAAATTTTGATTGAATTTTTAATATTTTAACCTTTGTGCGGGTTAATTATCATAAATTGGGTCATTATTTGATAATATTAGCAAGTAAAACATTGTAACAATAAAATATCATCAGTAAAATTTATAAAATTTAAAAAGTCAAAACACACTAAACATCAATTTATACATGGAAAATATTACAAAGATTTGCTGTATTGGAGCAGGCTACGTAGGCGGCCCAACTATGGCCGTGATTGCTAAAAAATGTCCGCATATACAGGTTACCGTGGTTGATCTTAACGAAGCCCGGATTGCAGCCTGGAATGATGAGGATACTAATAATATACCTATTTATGAACCTGGTTTAAGTGAAGTAGTTGCCGAAGCCCGTGGTCGTAATTTGTTTTTTTCTACTGATGTAGATAAAGCTATTCATGAAGCTCAGATGATATTTATATCTGTTAACACACCAACCAAAACTTATGGTGCAGGTAAAGGTCAGGCGGCTGATTTAAAATGGATAGAGCTTTGCGCCAGGCAAATTGCAAGTGTAGCAAAAGATAGCAAGATCATTGTAGAAAAATCAACACTGCCCGTAAGAACGGCAAGTGCAATTAAAGACATTCTTACACACACCGGTGGTGGTGTGCAATTCCAGATATTATCAAACCCTGAGTTTTTGGCAGAAGGAACAGCCATGGAGGATTTGGATAGCCCGGACAGGGTGTTGATAGGTGGTGATAATACCCCGGAAGGTAAAGTTGCTGTTCAGGCCCTGGTTGATGTTTATGCCAACTGGATTCCTAATGAACGCATTTTAACTACAAACGTTTGGTCATCAGAATTATCAAAACTTACCGCGAATGCGTTTTTGGCGCAGCGTGTATCTTCAATAAACTCACTTACCGAAATTTGTGAACAAACCGAAGCTGATATTAACGAAGTAGCAAGGGCTATAGGAACTGATAGCAGAATTGGACCTAAATTTTTAAAGGCATCTGTGGGTTTTGGTGGTTCATGCTTTCAAAAAGATATTTTAAACCTGGTTTATATAGCCAGAAGCTACGGTTTACAGGAAGTGGCTGATTACTGGGAGCAGGTAATTATCATGAATGATCACCAAAAACGTCGCTTTGCTAACCAGATCATCAAAAATCTGTATAATACCGTAAATGGTAAAAAAATCACCTTCCTGGGTTGGGCATTCAAGAAAGATACGAATGATACCCGTGAATCGGCAGCTATTTACGTGGCTGATCATCTGTTAAACGAGCAGGCAGATATTGTAGTTTATGATCCTAAGGTTCCGGAAAATCAAATCTATGGCGATCTGGATTACCTGCATACAAGAACTGCCGAGGAGAATAAGAAAGGTGTAAGCGTTGTTACCGATCCTTACGAAGCTTGTAAAAACTCGCACGCTATAGCAATTTTAACAGAGTGGGACGAATTTAAAGGCTACGACTGGCAAAGAATTTATGACAGCATGCTGAAACCAGCTAAAATATTTGACGGACGTAACCTTCTTGACGCCGATAAATTAAGGGCTATCGGTTTCCAGGTACGTTCAATAGGTACACACATTAGCTAAATATACTGGGTTTAATACACCTGTAATTTTTAGAAGCCACAACGGGGTTAACCTGTTGTGGCTTTTTTGTGTTCCTGGTTTTGTTCAAATGCTCAACTTATGGGGTTGTTACTAATAGCTTGATCTTACATGCGATTGTGATTCATCATATATAGCGCTTAGTTTCCATAGCTTTTATTCTCTTGGCTTACTTATACCCAAAAGAAGCTGTGTTTATCATGTCTCTTCTTTAGTAATTTCAGTAAAAAAAAGTGCTTTACGGTTAATGTTTATTTCTCTGACTTATTTATAAAATAAACACTATAGTTGTATTTTCATTTATTTTATTGAAATATTTTTAATAGAATTTAATTTTACTATCATTGTAAACAATGTATATGTGTATTATGTTATAAAATTTAAATTAAATAAATATTAACTAATGTGAAACATTGATTGAATCATGTTGTTGATAAGCTTTATCTTTTATTAGCCCCTAAATAAAATTTATATGAAGAAACTCATAGTTTTTGCAGTAGCATCATTTTTTTATACGATAGTATCAGCCCAGGAAAAAGACGTTCATGTTAGTTTAGAAGCACAAGGTATAGGAACAACATCAGGTGCCGTACCATTCTGGCTCCGGTCAAATCAATTTGGCAGTACACCATTATCAGGCGGTTCCGGAAGTTTTATAGGGCGCATTCGTAAGGATTACGATACAACAAAAACATTTGGTTGGGCAGCTTCATTTGAGGGCAGGGCTAACATAGGTAATAACTCTCGTTTTAATGTAATTGAGGGCTATGTTAAAGCACACGCAGGCGTTTTTGAATTAAAAGCCGGCAGATCAAAAGATATCGTAGGTATGGTGGATTCTTCATTGTCGTCCGGGGCTTTTTCTATTTCCGGGAATGCCCTTGGTATTCCTAAGGTGGGAATAAGTATTCCTAATTATTACAGCATTCCTGTTTTAGGAAGATTATTTGCAGTTAAAGGAGGATTTGCAAACGGCTACGCGGGTAACGTGGATGTTCAATATGGTAATAAGCCTGCCAAGTTTAAAAGCTATTATCTGGAAAATTCACTATATGTGCAATTAGGTAAGCCCTCATGGCGACTTAAGCTTAGGGCAGGGTATAATCATGAGGTTTTATGGGGGGATGAAAAACGTGTTTTCGGGCCACGATTTACACTGACTGGTTCAGAAACTTATTGGTACGTGCTTACCGGTAAGGTTTTTAACTTTTCAAAAGTGGGGAATCATTTGGGTTCACTTGATGTTGGTGGCGAATACCGATTTGACGATCTGACTTTAACGGCGTATCGACAAAATTTTTATGATAAAGGCGGACTTGGCTCTCTTGCAAACATCAAGGATGGATTGAACGGCGTAAGCGTGCTCAATAACTCACCTGGTTCTGGTAATGTACGATGGAAAAAGATATTGTTTGAATTTTTGTATACAGCCAATCAAGCTGGCAAGAGAGATTCGAAGAGAACTGAATCCGGAGCAGAGGATTATTACAACAATTATGAGTATGTGGAGGGCTGGTCGTACAGAAATATGGGCTTAGGTAGTCCTTTTATGACCACTCGTATTGATGGGAGAGATAATTTAGGATCGTATTTTAGACAGTTTTTTGTTAATAACCGTGTAAGTGCCTGGCATTTGGCTGCCCAAATCGAAGCATATGATTGGTTTTATACAGCAAAGATATCATATTCTAAAAATTTAGGCACTTATGAAACAGGAAATGAATCGTTTCGCGGAATAAGCGGTATTTTAACAAAGCCCAACCGTCCTGGTGCATTTAAAGAAGTTCGCGAATTATCAACCTATCTGGAAGGTATACGGCCTTTGAAAAATGGTTATACCGTTGGTTATGATATAGGATATGATAACGGCGGCTTATTATACAACTCATTTGGTGTTATATTAAAGGTATCAAAAGCATTTATGTAAAAAAAGCGGGCCCGGTTTAACCGGGCCCGCTTTTTTTACATGTTAAAAGTTGGTAATTATCTTGACGCGATTGCGCCTTCCTTTAGCTTGGAAAGAAAATCGTTGTAAGCCAGTTTTATTCCTTCCTCCAGCTCAATTTTGTGTTTCCAGCCTTTACTGTGCAATTTTGAAACATCCATTAGCTTTCTTGGCGTTCCATCGGGTTTGGTGGTATCAAAAGCTATTTCACCTTCGTAACCAATAATTTTTCCAATTAATAAGGCCAGATCTTTAATCGAAATATCTTCACCTGTACCAATATTAATTAAGCCCTCTTCGTCGTAATTTTGCATCAGGTAGTAGCAAGCCTCGGCCAAATCATCGGCAAACAAAAACTCCCTTTTAGGTGATCCCGTACCCCAGATGGTTACTGTTGGAGTGTTTTGCTCCTTAGCTTCATGAAATCTGCGGATCAATGCGGGTAGCACATGTGAGTTTTGAGGATGGTAATTATCATTGCAGCCGTACAGGTTGGTTGGCATAACGGAAATATAATTACATCCGTATTGGCTGCGATAAGCATCACACATTTTAATACCGGCTATTTTCGCTATGGCGTACGGTTCGTTGGTTGGTTCAAGCAGGCCCGTTAACAAATACTCTTCCTTTAAGGGTTGAGGAGCCAGTTTAGGGTATATGCAGCTTGAGCCCAGGAACATTAGTTTTTTTACCCCGTTTACATAAGAGGAATGAATAACGTTATTCTGTATCTGCAGGTTTTCGTATAAGAAATCGGCGCGGTAGGTATCATTAGCGATAATACCGCCTACTTTGGCTGCTGCTAAAAAAACATATTCAGGTTTTTCCTGCTCAAAAAAATCGGCAACTGCTTTTTGATCACGCAGGT
This sequence comes from Mucilaginibacter aquaedulcis, assembly GCF_030409325.1. Classification (GTDB taxonomy): domain Bacteria; phylum Bacteroidota; class Bacteroidia; order Sphingobacteriales; family Sphingobacteriaceae; genus Mucilaginibacter; species Mucilaginibacter aquaedulcis. Next base: position 1,979 of record NZ_JAUFPR010000003.1, on the reverse strand, counting down.
CAAGTTCATGAGAGTTGCGGGTTATAATGTTGGTAAATCCTTCCCGCTTTAATTTGCGGTATATGGATGATCCAACCATTCCATTATGGCCGGCTATATAAACAATTGAATTTTTATCCATTATATATATTACTCAAACTGGTTTTTAATTTCATACCCTGATGCTTTTAACAATTTCTCTCTTCTAAAAAGATCAACATCAGCTGCTACCATTTCTTGAACTAATTTTGGGAGGTCATATTTAGGTTCCCATTTTAATTTTGTTTTTGATTTAGTAGGATCACCGATCAGGAGGTCAACCTCCGTAGGGCGGAAATATTTTTCATCTACCGCAACTACTTCGGTACCTGTCTCAACCTGAAAGTCAGGATTTGAGCAACTAACTACATATCCTTTTTCATTTACCCCTTCACCTTTAAATTCAATTTCAATACCCACCTCTGCAAAGGCAAGTCTTACAAATTCACGTACACGTGTAGTAACACCTGTAGCAATAACGTAGTCCTCAGGAGTTTCCTGCTGAAGTATCAGGTACATGGCTTCAACATAATCTTTAGCATGTCCCCAATCTCTTTGAGCATCAAGGTTTCCTAAAAATAGTTTGTCTTGCAGGCCCATAGCTATTTTGGCTGTTGCTCTTGTAATTTTCCTGGTTACAAAGGTTTCACCGCGCAGAGGGCTTTCATGGTTAAACAATATGCCGTTACAAGCATAAATGCCATAAGCCTCACGATAGTTAACAGTTATCCAGTAGGCGTACATTTTAGCAACCGCATAAGGCGATCGGGGGTAAAACGGAGTTGTTTCAGATTGAGGAACCGCTTGTACCAAACCATATAGTTCAGAAGTAGAAGCCTGGTATATTTTGGTTTTCTTTTCAAGGCTTAAAATACGGATAGCCTCCAATAACCTTAAAGTACCAATACCGTCAGCGTTTGCTGTATATTCTGGAGTATCAAAACTTACCTTAACATGCGACATAGCACCAAGGTTATATATTTCATCAGGCTGTACCTGCTGAATAATTCGGATCAGGTTTGTACTGTCGCTTAAATCGCCATAATGCAAAATAAGCCTTTGATGTTCTTCATGAGGGTCTTGGTATAAGTGATCAATCCTGTCTGTGTTAAATAACGAACTTCTCCTTTTAATACCATGAACTACATATCCTTTTGACAATAATAATTCGGTTAAATACGCACCGTCCTGGCCAGTTATACCTGTAATAAGAGCAACTTTTTTCATGTAATTTATAAGTATTGATGTAAGCGAGATTGTCCTAACTGAAAATGCAATAAAATATTTTGGAGAATCCCCGTTAATTGCTCAAAAATAGCAATATTATAAAGAATTTGTGCAAGTTTCTAATAAGTACTATTAATGATCTTTACCTGTAAAATAGATTTATGTATGCGGAGAACTGAAAAATCTCTCGATCGGGCACAGCTTCAATATATATGAATATATATCCTGTAATATATTACACCTGGCTTTACGGTACACTATATTATATATAGTATAGGATTGGCAGGCTTTGTCATATAATGTAACGTTTAAAGCAGCAAAGTAATGCCCTATTATATAGTATAGGTAGTATGATGCAAAAAACAATGATCAGCATGCTGTTTTGGAGATTGAGCAGCTACTTTATATATAAGGATGACGATTTTGAGCATACAAGTACCCTTTACATAATTTTCCCGCCTGATAACCAGGTTCTTGAAAATAATCGTTGAAATAAGGATAAAAAAGTTTGGATGAGGGGTAAAAGTATCTATCTTTGCACCCCGCAAACGAGGAAGCGGGATTGTTCTTAGAAGGTTAGTTGAAGTGGGGCTTATGAAGGGGAGTGAGAAAGAAGAAGCGGAAATAGGGCGCCAAATAAAACTTCAAATAAATTTTCGGATATGAAAAACAATTTGCACTTTTGCAGCCCGCTACGGAGGACGAAAGTCTGAGAGGAAAGGGTTCTGAAACTT
>NZ_JAUFPR010000002.1 GCF_030409325.1 Mucilaginibacter aquaedulcis | reverse complement strand
CGCTATCCGTTGTGCTACCGCTAATGACGCTTCCTGCTGGGTGCTGTATACGCTTACCGGCAGCTTCTCGTACCGGGTCTCTTCCAATAAATTTAATCGGGCCATAATTTTCTAAGAACTTGTGTTTTAGCTATATGTTGAATAAAAAAAGTCACTATACAAAAAACCCCCGCCGAAACGAGGATTTATCAAACCAATTAACAAAATCTTTTAAACCTCACCGACATAAGGCTAAAGTAAATTCCGTTGAGTAAAATGCTATACATTGTGTTACAAACTTAATAAAACTAAATTTCAATTTAAAGTACTTTTTAAATTTTTTTAATAAGTAAAAGATATGACCTGATTATTATTCCCGGATTAAATAAAAACTAAGAGAGTTCCTGATGGGCAGGAACTCTTTAGTCAATTGTAAAACATAAATATGAGAGAAGAGAGTTGCAGGGGCGAGAGTTGAACTCATCCATTGCTGCCGTATCAGCGCCTGCTATAGTTATTAAATGAACCACCATTTACAAACCATCTGCAGCAAATATAAATAATAAACTATTAAATCTATATATTTAGTAGATTAAAATAAATAATTAAATCAAATCGGCCCTCTCCGTACATCCGAGCATAATTTTTTATCTTTACCCATCCAAAAATTTTTTAGCATATAATGAGTGAAGATCTGAATCAAAACGATATACCCGCCAATAATGACGAAAAATTAAATCACAATGTTACCTCACTTGACGGGTTATACGAAAACTGGTTTTTGGATTATGCCTCTTACGTAATTCTTGACCGCGCCGTTCCGCACATCAATGATGGCTTAAAACCTGTACAACGCCGTATTCTGCACTCTTTAAAGGAAATGGACGACGGGCGCTTTAACAAGGCTGCCAACGTAATTGGTAATACCATGAAATATCACCCCCATGGCGATGCATCTATAGGTGATGCCATGGTACAAATAGGGCAAAAAAACCTGCTGATTGATTGCCAGGGAAACTGGGGCGACCCGGTAACAGGCGATTCGGCAGCGGCACCGCGTTATATTGAGGCGCGTTTATCAAAATTTGCTCTTGATGTTGTTTTTAATGCTGATACTACTATTTGGCAGGCCAGTTATGATGGCCGTAACAAGGAGCCCATTACGCTGCCTGTAAAATTCCCTTTGCTGCTGGCCCAGGGAGCCGAAGGTATTGCGGTAGGTTTGGCCACCAAGATATTGCCGCATAACTTTATTGAATTGCTTGATGCTTCAATAGCCGTATTAAAAGGCGAGCGCCCTAACCTGGTGCCCGACTTCCCTACGGGTGGTATGGCCGACACCTCTATGTATAATGAGGGGCAGCGCGGTGGTAAGGTGAGGGTGCGGGCCAAGATTGTAGAGCGCGATAAAAAAACGCTGGCTATTACCGAGATACCTTTTTCAACTACAACCGGCAGTTTAATTGATAGTGTAATATCTGCCAATGATAAGGGCAAGATCAAGATCAAAAAGATTGAGGATAACACGGCCCAAAACGTTGAGATCATTATTCACCTGGCACCTGGGATATCGCCCGATGTAACTATCGACGCGCTGTACGCCTTTACAGATTGCGAGGTATCCATATCGCCAAATACTTGCGTTATCCAGGATGATAAGCCGCGCTTCATGAGTGTGAATGATATGCTCACCGAAAGCACCTTCTTCACCAAAGACCTGCTTAAACAGGAACTGGAGATCAGGCTGAAGGAGTTGATGGAGAAAATATTCTTTAGTTCATTACTAAAAATATTTATCCAGGAGGGCATGTACAAGCATCCTGAATACGAGGGCTCGGGTAACTTTGAAACTGTACTGGAAGTGTTGAACCGTTTGTTTGAACCTTTCTTTTCGCAGTTTTACAGGGAGATATTACCCGAAGACTATAAAAAACTGATAGATAAGCCAATGAGCAGCATCACCCGCTTTGATGTTAAAAAAGCGGATGAGCTCATGAAAACGCTTGAGAACGAAATAAAACAGGTTAAACATCACCTGAAACACCTTACCGATTATACCATTGCCTGGTTTGAAAAGCTGAAAGAAAAATATGGTAAAGATCGTGGCCGTAAAACCGAACTACGCACCTTTGATAAGGTAGAGGCTGCACAGGTTGCCCTTGCCAACGTAAAACTATATGTAAACCGCGAAGATGGTTTTATAGGCTCGGGACTTAAAAAAGATGAGTTTGTGGGCGATTGCTCCGATATTGATGAGATCATAGTTTTCAGGGCTGATGGCCGTTGCATTATTACTAAAGTGCAGGATAAGGTATTTGTTGGCAAGGAGATCATTCATGTAGCCGTGTTTAAAAAGAACGACGAGCGTACGGTTTATAACATGATATATAAAGATGGTACCAGCGGTATCAGCTATATCAAGCGTTTCTCGGTTGTGGGCGTAACCCGCGATAAGGAATACGACCTTACCAAAGGAACCAAGGGCACCAAAGTACTTTACTTTTCGGCAAACCCTAACGGCGAAGCCGAGGTGGTTAACGTGCAGCTTAAACCTCACTCCAAACTCAAGAAACTGCAGTTTGATGAGGATTTTGCATCGATCGCCATTAAGGGCCGCGGATCAATGGGTAATATTATTACCAAGTACCCGGTTAAAAAGATCATACTTAAAACCAAGGGTGTATCAACACTGGCCGGCCGTAAAATATGGTATGATGATATTTTAAAACGCCTTAATGCCGATAGCCGTGGTAAATACCTGGGTGAGTTTGATGGCGACGACCGGATACTGACCGTAATGAGCAACGGTATTTATGAGTTGACCAGTTTTGATCTGAATAATCATTTTGATGATAAAATGATGCTGATCGAAAAGTATGATCCTAAAAAGGTTTTCTCGGTTATTCACCTGGATGGTAAATCAAAAAATTACCTGGTTAAGCGCTTTGTGTTTGAGAACATTGTACTGGGCAAACAGGTAAGTGTTATTAGTGAAGAGCCGGGCTCAAAACTGATCATGCTGGCTAAAACGGCACCTCTGGTAAGCGTGGTGCAGCTTAAAGGTAAAGATCAAACACCGGAAACCGTTGAACTAAACCTTGCTGATTTGATTGACGTGAAAGGCATGAAGGCAATGGGTAACCGATTGTCGCAATTCCCGGTAAAATCAGTTGAATTAATTTCTGAGGGCGAAAGTGCAGAAGAAGCGGTTGATGTGGAAGAACCAGAAGTTGAACCGAATGAGGAAAACGGCACAGATGAATCGCCTGAGCAATTAGCTGAAGAAACATCTCTCCCAAAAGCGGAGCAGGCAAAACCTGATGAAAAGTCGGCTTCTACCTCTGAGCAACCAACTAATACACCGGAGCCTGAACATAAGGAGCCGCATAAGAAAGTCGACTTTGAGATCACCAACCCCGATGATATTGATATAGACGATAAAGGGCAATTAGGATTGTTCTAAACATAAAAAAGCCTCCTGATAAATCATCAGGAGGCTTTTTTATGTGGAGCAAATTATAATATCAGGATCAATACTAAAATGATGATGATAATTGCACCTACTGAAAGGTAAATACCACCACCGCCAAGGGCGTTTGCTTCGTGTTTAAGGCCTTTAAGCTCATGACGCAGTTCTTTCTTATCTTCCCTGGTAAGTTCAGACTTGTCCATCGCTTTTATTTCGTTCACTCTTGCTTTAATTTCTTCTACGCGGGCTTGTTTTTGCTCGGTGGTCATGCTGGCTATTTGCTCTTTGCTTAGTATGGTTAAAGCACCATCGGTAGCGGTAGAAGCATAACTATTAAACGCGCCAATAGAAAGCAGCATGGTAAGAGCAATTAGATAGATCTTCTTTTTCATAGTGAGTAATTTAAATATGTATCGTTTTAAATATGTGTTTAATTATTGTAAATAAAAAAGTGAGTAAAATGTTTTGTTATTGCACAATATTTTACAAAAAAGCGTTATTACAGACTTATAAAATAAGGTGCTTCAAAAACATGCCCTGCATGCAGCGATTGTATGGCTTCTTTTTTATTGATGTTTACCTGGTGGTTTTCGGTATCGGCGCAGCCAAGCCATGGCTCAATGCACACAAAGTCGGCACCGGGTTTGGCCCACAATCCCATATAGTTATAATGCGGAAACTCTACCGATATGGATTGGTCATGTTTTTTGCTTTTGATGCTGATCATCCTGGAGTTCAATTGTTTAAAAACAAGGGCATCGGCATCAAACAGATGGCGGGTTAAGTATAGTTTATTGCCGGGAGTAGGTACCGTATGGGTTTCGCCTGTAAAAAAGCCATTGGCCGATAGCATATTTGCTTCTAAATGTTCGTCGGTTTCAAACTCCAGGTAATAATCCTCATAGCTTTCACCCTTAAAAAACGGAACGTTGAATGCAGGGTGCGCCCCAACAGAAAAATATATGGTCTTTTTATCCAGGTTAATCACTTTGTGCGTAACGCGCAGCGAGTTATCAATAAGCATGTACAAAACCTGGTAATCAAACTTGTATGGGTATACCTGCAGCGTTTTTTCGCAATATGGTAACGAGAAACTGGCCGATACTTCATCGGCTTCCAGCAATATAAATTCAGATGTTCTGGCAAATCCGTGCCGGTTCATTTCATAGGCCTGTCCGTCAACCATAAGCTGGTTATTAATTAAACCACCAACAACCGGGAAAAGGTTAGGGGAGTGCCATGGCCAAATGTTGGCATCGGCTTGCCAAAGGTGTTCAACGCCGGTTTTTTTGTTATAAAACGAACTAAGTTGAGCGCCCTTCAGATCAATGGTTACTTTAAGATATTCGTTTTCTAATACAGTCATAAGTCAACGGTAATTATTCAGAAAAATTAACTATTACGCATCCAAGTTACAATGATTTTTTGTGAAATAAACAGGTAAATCAATGTTCATAATTAATATAAATAAGCTATAAGGATTTTTTGAAGGATGGATGATGGATAAAGGATAACTCTTTTTAGAATATTCAAATTATTTTTGGCTAAAGCCCTCGTGGTTTTTGTTTATCTCCGTTCACTAAAGTGGAACGGCGATGAATCGTGCTGGTATTGGTACGCATGCTTCTGTTCATTGCCGTTTGGCTTCAGCCAACGGTATATTTATATCTGTAATGAAGGCTTTAGCCAAAGTTTTTACTGCTAATGTGTTTTCTATTTAAAAGACAATGAATCCTCAACAGAACCCGGTATAAACATTATATTTGCAATGCTTAAACATAACAAATATGAATTTTGAGCAACTTCAACAGCAAATAGCCTTTATCCACGAGATTGATAAAGTAAAGTACATCCAACGTAAAACCCGCCTTTTTAACAGTAACCGAAATGAAAATGATGCCGAACACAGCTGGCATTTAGCGGTAATGGCCATTATATTGGCCCAACATGCCAACGAACCCGTAGATACCCTGAAAGTAGTAAAGATGCTGCTTATTCACGATGTGGTTGAAATTGACGCAGGCGACATTTTTTTGTATGATACCGTATTGAATCACTCCAACTCCGAAGCGGAACGCAAAGCTGCCGAACGCATATTCGGTTTGCTGCCACCAGAGCAAGCTGCCGAACTGATTGCCATATGGGAAGAGTTTGAGGCCGGTGAAACACCCGAAGCTAAATTTGCCCGTTCCATGGATCGCCTCGAGCCGCTACTGCAAAATGTATCAAACAATGGCGGAACGTGGCAGGAGCACAACGTAAAATATGAGCAGGTGGTGCAAAAGAAAAGCGTTATTAAACAAGGTTCAGAAACGCTTTGGACTTTTGCTAAAACCTTGATAGATGGCAGCGTGGAAAAAGGAATATTAAAGAAAGAGGAGTAGGCGATAAAAAGGCATAGCCGTTGATTTGAATGGTGTATAAAAGACTCATCCGCCCGTTGCTTCGCTCGGGCACCCGCTCTTCGCCTTCGGCGGAAAGAGGGAACTTGAAAATGGGTGAAACATAAAGGAATAAAGAATTTTTTCTACACCCTCTTTCCGCCGAAGGCGAAGAGAGGGTAGACAAGCGTAGCGATGTCGGGGTGAGTCGATAGATAGCCAGATTTTATGAACTATTATTAAAGAAAGAGGAGCGGCGTTAAAACCCAAAGGAAGCATCGCTTTCCGGGTTATCAAGCTTGGTGCTCTTGCGCAGGCCACCAACGGTTACATGCAGCATATTGATCTGCTCAGGATGTTCGCTGAAAAGCAGATCGTCGTGTACTTCAAACTTTTTTACCTTGCTGATGCCTTTAACCTCAAAATAGGTCCAGGCAGCATCTTCCTGAATTTCATAGCCAACGTAACTTAGGGTAACCAGCTTGCCATCGGCCTTAATGATCAGGTGCTTTTTAATGTAATCGGTTAGCAGCTGGTTTACTTTATTTTTATCGGCAGGCTTCACAATGTCAACCCGGGTGTGGTATTGTTTTTCGAGGGCATGTTCCAGATCGTCATAAAACATGCGGCAGCTTACCTCTACAGATTGGGTGCGCGAGTTGTGGTTTATTTCGGTAACACTAACGAAAAACGGGTGAAAAAAGCTTAGCCAGCTGATGAATATTAATTGCAACATGATTGCGTTAAATAGTTTTATTTTACACAAAAAACGCTATTTTTATTCGCAAACACGAATTATACTGCATGGATGAGTTTTCTTTGTACTTCCAGTTAGGCTGGCAGCACATATGTAATTGGGAGGGATATGATCATATTTTATTTGTGACAGTGCTATGCGGTACCTATCTCCTGGCCGACTGGCGCAAAGTATTGGTATTAGTTACTGCCTTTACTATTGGTCATTCTATAACGCTGGCTTTGAGTGTTTTAAATATTATACACATCAACACCTCACTTATTGAATTTCTGATACCGGTTACCATCGTATTTACCAGTTTGGTTAACGTGCTCAATAAAAAACGCACGGCAATTACTATGCGCCTTAATTATACACTGGCGCTTTTTTTCGGACTTATACATGGTATGGGCTTTTCAAACTACCTCAAAAGTTTACTGGGCAGCAGCAGTAATATTACCGCGCAGCTGTTTGCTTTTAACATCGGGCTTGAGTTTGGGCAGGTGTTAATTGTAATATCTGCGTTACTTTTCTCGTATTTGCTCATTAAGTTTGCCCGGGTGGCACAGCGCGAGTGGACAATGTTCCTCTCTTCGGCTATATTTGGAATTGCTTTTATCATGTGCATTGAACGCTTTTTACTCATAAAATTCAGATGAATAAATTTTACCTCTCTTTACTTTCCTGTACTTTATTAACCACTGCCGCTTTTGCGCAGTATGACAACAACCCAGGTTCAAATCATGGCAACAGGTTTGAGCAACTGGGCACCATGGTATCCACACCGAATGAATACCGCTCGGCATCCGGTGCACCCGGCCCAAAATACTGGCAGCAAAAGGCCGATTATGACATCAGCGCTACCCTTAACGATGATAAGCAGCGTTTAGATGGTGTTGAAACCATTAACTATACCAATAATTCGCCCGATCCGCTTACTTACCTGTGGTTGCAGCTTGATGAAAATCAGCATAAAAAAGATGCTGAAAGTGCCAAGTTTGATGAAAGCAAAATGCAAAGCAAAATGAGCATGCGCCAGCTGCAGGCCATTATGGGCCATGATCTGGATCTGGGTAATCATATCGTGAGCGTTAAGGATGCTAATGGTAATGCTTTAAAGTATACCATTAATGAAACCATGATGCGTATTGAACTGCCGGTAACTTTACAGGCAGGGCAAAAAATCCGTTTTAAAATTAACTGGTGGTATAATATATCTGACCGTTTAACTATTGGCGGTCGTGGCGGTTACGAGTTTTTCCCGGAAGATGGCAATTACCTGTACACCATGACGCAGTGGTATCCACGCATGGCCGTTTATAGCGATTTCCAGGGCTGGCAAAACAAACAATTCACTGGTCGCGGTGAGTTTGCTTTAACCTTTGGCGATTTTAAAGTAAGCATGAATGTGCCTGCCGATCACGTTGTAGGTGCTACCGGCCAATGCTCCAACTATGCGCAAACATTAACCGCTTCACAGCTTAAACGCTGGAACGCGGCGCAGTCGGCTACAAGTCCTCAGGAAATTGTTACGCTTGATGAGGTTAAGCAAAGCATGAAAAGCCATGCCACAGCCCGTAAAACCTGGATGTTTCATGCAGAAAATGTACGTGACTTTGCCTGGGTATCATCCCGCCGCATAGTTTGGGATGCTATGGGCACCCAGATTGACGGAGGTAAAAAAGTGATGGCCATGTCTTATTATGGCCCCGAGGCTTATCCATTATATCGTAAATATTCAACCAAAGTTGTAGCACACACGCTTAAAACATATTCAAAACATACCTTCCCTTATCCATACCCGGTTGCTATTTCTGTAGAAGCATCAAACGGTATGGAATACCCGATGATCTGCTTTAACTATGGCCGTGCGGAAAAGGATGGAACCTACAGCGAGGCTACCAAGAATGGTATGATCGGTGTAATTATCCACGAAGTTGGGCACAACTTTTTCCCGATGATCGTAAACTCAGATGAGCGCCAGTGGACATGGATGGACGAAGGCTTGAATACTTTTTGCCAGTATATGGCCGAGCAGGAGTGGGACAGCAAATTCCCGTCGCAACGTGGCCCTGCCTATAAAATAGTTGATTACATGAAGCTGCCCAAAGATGAATTGGAGCCTATCATGACCAACTCAGAAAACATTGTGATGTTTGGCCCTAACGCCTATGCCAAGCCCGCAACAGCTTTAAACATTCTGCGCGAAACCGTAATGGGGCGCGAACTGTTTGACTACGCCTTTAAAACCTACGCTCATCGCTGGGCATTTAAACACCCTACACCTGCCGATTTTTTCCGTACCATGGAAGATGCTTCGGCAGTTGATCTGGACTGGTTTTGGAGAGGCTGGTTTTTCGGCACCGAGCCTGTTGACGTATCTATCGATAGCGTAAAATACTATCGCCTCAATACTAAGAACCCGGCTGTTGAAGCCACGGCTGATCGTGCACAGTTTGATCGTAACCTGGAGAATATCAGCACCACCCGTAACAAAGAGGCAGGAACCAAATTTGCTGTTGAGGCAGATACTTCCCTGCAGGATTTTTACAGCAAATGGGATCGTTTCGCGGCAACTCCTGTTACCACACAGAGCTATCAAACCATGTATAACGCCCTGAGCCCAGATGAAAAGAAGCTTTACGATAGCAAGAGTTATTTTTATGAGGTCAACTTCAGTAATAAAGGTGGTTTAGTTACCCCATTAATTATTGAATGGACTTACACCGACGGCACTAAGGAGCTTGAAAAAATACCGGCATACATATGGCGTAAAAACGAATTTAAAATAAGCAAGGTGTTCGCTAAGACCAAAGAGGTAAAAGGCCTTAAGCTTGACCCATACCGCGAAACCGCTGATATAGATGAAACCAATAACAGCTGGCCGCGCGAATATCAGCCATCAAGATTTGAGCTGTTTAAGCAACAAACTTTGCCTCGCGGCGCTACCTCAGGGCCTAACCCAATGCAGGAAGCCAGGAAAAATCAATAACAAAAAAGTCCCCGATAATTATCGGGGACTTTTTTGTTTATCAACAGATTTTATAATGTTGGTACAGCGGTGAATATACCTGAGTAATATTTGCGGTAGGCGAGGCCCAAAAACAAATTAAGCAAAATAACAGCTGTGCCTATAGGTACGCCATAAGGCGCCAGGATCAAGTGGAATAAAAATATATTCACTGAAATAGGGAAAAGGATCAATAAAAAGAACGCGGTATAACGATTAAACAATATGGCCAGTCCGCTCACAATTTCAATAATTTTCATGTACTGGAAAAAGTAACCTGAGCCCCATAGTCCGCCACTAAAAGCCTGTGCCTTGGCCGACATTGGCGGTGGTGTCATGGGAATAAACTGGAAAAAGAAATTAAGACCAAATACTACGAAGATGAGACCCAGCAAAACGCGGGCAATTAATACTGCAATTTTCATGAATTTAGGTTTTAGTGAAAGTGTACTTACTAAATTAATGATTAAATTAACATATTCAAATGGTGCATTTGTGCATGAATTTGACTGACATTATTTAACAATAATGCTATTAAGTGGTACTGCACATTTGTTATCCGGCCAAAACTGAATAAATTTGCCGGGCAGTATACATCAATTATAAAGTCTCGTTTTTTAGAAATTGACTTTATGATACATCCTCGGCATTATGGCCATTTATAAAATGAAAAAAATATCTTCTTATCTAATATCATCCTTATTGATCTTAAGTGCCTGTTCATCGGCTAAAAAAGTAAATACTACAGCAGTTAATACTCCTGCTGGTAATACAAATTCAGGAAACACATCTATTGCTAATGATGGTAAAGTATGGGCCTCTTTATGGCAGCAACGGGCGGCCGAATATCGCGCGCTATGCTTTCAGGCTTATAATATTGCTAAGTTACGGGTAGATGAAGGCGTTAAAAAAGTAAGCACCAAGCCATTGGCCATTGTTACCGATATTGACGAAACGCTATTAGACAACAGCCCCTATGATGCAACCCGCGCCCTACAAAACGAGGAATACAGCGATAAAACCTGGAAGGGGTGGACAGATAAAAGCAAGGCTGATACAGTACCTGGAGCACCGTCGTTTTTGAAATATGCGGCTTCTAAAGGCATCACCATATATTACATTACTAACCGAAACGAGAATGAACGCGGTGCCACCTTATATAGCCTGCAGCATTACGCTTTACCCAATGCCAATGATGAGCACTTGTTGCTTAAACAGGATAATTCAAGTAAGGAAAGCCGCCGCCAGGAGGTGTTAAAAACACATGATATCCTGCTGCTATGTGGTGATAACCTGCCCGATTTTGATCTGCTGTATGATAATCATCCAACCGAAGAAAGCCGCATGGTCACTACTCAAAAACTTCAAAAGGAATTTGGAAGCAGGTATATCGTGATACCAAACATTTCTTATGGCGATTTTGAGGGAGCTTTGTTTCAGTATAATTATAAGCTGAACGGCGCTCAAAAAGATTCCGTGATCAGGGCCAAAATTAAAATTGACCAATAGTAAAAGGGATTCTCCTTAAAAAATATACTACCAAAACATCAAAGCCCCGCTTAGCGGGGCTTTGATGTTTTAAGATGTTACTGTGAGCGTTGATCAGCCTTAGAATAACATTTCTTGCGGTGGCGTTACTCCTTTTAACCTGAGGTATAAAGTAGCTTGCCCGCGATGGTGTGTTTGATGTTCAAAGCCTTTTGCAAGCAGTAAGCCTCGGGTTGCTTTCTGCTTGCCTAAAGTTACTTCTTCCGCAAATTGAGCTTCGGTTAGGGCCTGTGTAACACCTATTGCGTAATCATAGCTGTCTAATACGGCTTTGGTGGTAGCCTCTTTGGTTGGCTCGATTGTTTTTTCTAACGATACGCCTTTAGCCAGCGGACTTGGTTTGCCGCTTACGAGGCTTAAAAAAAGATAGTTAGCATCGGCCAAATGCAGCATCTGCCCCGCAAAGGAACGAACCTCTGGTGTGGCTTTAAAAGTATAGCCATCGGCAGGCATGGCGTCTAAATAGGTTTTGGTGTACGCTTTGGCGCGTGTCCACTCGCTAATAATTTGGTCTTTGGTTAGTTGTGCAAATGCCGCGGTACAAGTGCATGTAAGCATCAGCAACAGGAATGATATTTTTTTCATGATGGTTTGGTATTAATTGATTAAAAATACAGAGAAAATGTAAATTATTATAAAGCTAAAGATAAAACCCAATCCATGTTAAAATAAAGATGGATAAATAAGAGGTATTGCATTTTAACAGATATAGCTTATATTTATCTAATTTAAAGGCTCAAAATAAGGCCTTTAATAGGTAACTTAAGGCTTGTCAATACGATGTTATAACTGTATAAAAAACAGCAATAATGTTGAAAAGATGTCAAATATTGCAACAAAGTGTGTAAATGACACAAATAAATTGCAAATTTGTGATCTTCATAATTTCAGTTAACACCCTGTTTAACTATGAGCGAAAAGACGATACTGGTTTGGTTTAGAAATGACTTGCGGATACACGATAACGAAATTTTGTTAGAGGCTGTCAGGAAGGCTGATAAAGTATTGCCGGTATATTGTTTCGATCCTTATTATTTTCAACGTACACCATCGGGTGCTTCTAAAACAGGTAATTTCAGGGCCCGCTTTCTTTTAGAAGCCGTAGCCGATCTGCGTAAGAATCTGCAGGCTTATGGCGCCGATCTGATCATCAGAACAGGAAATCCAGCCGAAATACTTCCAAAACTCTCAGAGGAATACCATGTGAACGAGGTATATCATCACCGCGAAGTAGCCTACGAAGAAACCGAAATATCGGAACAAGTGGAGGCTGCTTTATGGAAAATGAGGCTTAACCTTAAACATTTCATCGGGCATACGCTGTATCATAAAGAAGATCTTCCTTTTCCTATTAAAGACATTCCGGATAGCTTTGCCGTTTTTAAGAAAAAAGTAGAGCGCGACAGTAATGTACGCCCGGGGGTACCGACTCCTGATCATATCATAACCCCCGAAATTACAGATGCAGGCGAGTTGCCAACCCTACAGCAATTAGGGCTTGATGAACCGACTGACGATCCGCGGGCTACCAACTATTTTCAGGGTGGTGAAACCGCGGCATTAATTCAGCTGCACAAATATTTTTCACAAACTGAGCAGGCCGTTAAGCCTAAAAACGCTCGCGGCATAGGGGCAAATAATTCATCTAAATTATCACCCTGGCTGGCTGTAGGCTGTATATCGCCAAGGCAAGTGTACTGGGAAATATTTAAACACAGCCAGGATAGTTACGCGCAAAATGCCAGTATGCTAAAGCTCGAACTCCTGTGGAGGGATTATTTCAGGTTCATGTTTAAAAAGCATGGGCAAAAATTTATCAAGGCAGAAACAACTGAAAACAACGGCCAGGCATCAGCTACCAACCAACTTGATTTTAATAAATGGGCAAATGGCGATACCGGCATACCATTTATTGATGCCTGTATGCATGAGTTAAATGCTACCGGTTTTATATGCAACCAATGCAGGCAAATTGTAGCCAGCTACCTTGTGCATGACCTGCATGCCGACTGGACCCTTGGTGCAGCCTACTTTGAAGAAAAACTGATAGATTATTCACCAGCCAGCAACTGGGGCAACTGGGCCTTTGTAGCAGGTGTAAATGACGCCAAGGAAAGCAAATATGTTATAGCAACACTGCAACCCAAAGATGCCGTGAGCGATTTTGTGAATACCTGGCAGCACGCCACCATTGATGAGGCTGGCGATATGGTGCATGCATAAAAACCTGTTAATACCTTATCTTCATTAAACTATTCCTCAAATTAGTACTCTATAAAATATCGCTTTTGCTCAATAATATGTGTTTAACGCGGCTATTGGCCAAAAGCAAATTTCTTTGCAATTAATTATGAAGTATATAAGCCTATATGCTTACTTTTGTACCGTTTTAAAGATCAGTTTCTCATGGATCGTCTCAATTATATAAATAGCGGCAACGCAGACTACATCAATACCCTATACGATAGTTATAAAGAAAATCCCGAATCTGTGGATTTTGGGTGGCAAAAATTTTTTGAAGGCTTTGATTTTGGCAGGGATACCCAAGCTGCTGCCGGAACAACCGCACCAAGCGCGGGAGATAAAACTCCTGATCACTTTTTAAAAGAGATCAACGTATTAAATATGATTGATGGGTACCGCTCACGCGGGCACCTGTTTGCCAAAACTAACCCGGTGCGCGAGCGCCGTCATTACTTCCCCGGGAAAGAACTGGATACTTTTGGCCTGAGCGAGGCTGATATGGATACCGTTTTTAACGCCGGTGTTGAAGTTGGTTTAGGAGCCGCAACACTCCGCGATATTCGTCAGTTGCTGGAAGATACTTATTGCCGTGCCATTGGTGCAGAGTATAAATACATACGGAACCCTATAAAGATCAAGTGGTTTGAGGAGCGTATGGAAAGCCGCCGCAACACACCTTCATTCACTATTGACGAGAAAAAGTTAATATTGGATAAGCTGAACGAGGCTGTAACCTTTGAAAACTTTTTAGGTACCAAGTTCCTGGGTCAAAAACGTTTTTCTCTGGAAGGTGCCGAAGCACTGATCCCATCACTCGACTCTGTTATTAAAAAAGGTGCCGACCTGGGTATCGAAGAATTTATTCTTGGTATGGCTCACCGCGGCAGGCTTAACGTACTTACCAACATCATGGAGAAAACCTATAAAGAGGTATTCTCTGAGTTTGAAGGTAAAAACTTTGATTCTGAATCACCTTTTGGCGGCGACGTTAAGTACCACCTTGGTTTTTCAACAGACGTTATCACATCAAACGGTAAAAAGGTTCACCTGAGCCTTTGCCCAAATCCATCGCACCTGGAGGCTGTTGATCCGGTTGTTGAAGGTATTACCCGTTCAAAGATCGACTTTAAATACAATGGTGATCACTCTAAGATCGCTCCTATATTAATTCATGGCGATGCTTCAGTAGCAGGCCAGGGAATTGTTTATGAAGTTTTACAAATGGAAAAACTGGATGGCTACCGCACAGGTGGTACCATTCACCTGGTTATCAATAACCAGATAGGTTTTACCACCAACTATAAAGATGCCCGTTCAAGTACTTATTGTACCGATGTGGCTAAAACAGTGCTGTCACCAGTATTTCACGTAAATGGTGATGATGTTGAGGCATTGGTTTACGTAGTGAACCTGGCAATGGAATACCGTCAGGTGTTTAATGAGGATGTGTTTATCGATATTTTATGTTATCGCCGTTATGGCCATAATGAGTCTGATGAACCAAAATTCACCCAGCCATTATTATACAAAGCCATTGATGCACATCCAAACCCGCTTAAAATTTATAACCAAAAATTGGTTGACGAAGGTAGTATTGATGCAGGTTTCCTGAAATCAATCGAAAAAACCTTCCGCGATGAGTTACAGCAAAAACTGGATGAGATAAAATCGGAAGACAGATTTACAGAAACCATAGCCATGTTTGAAGGTGCCTGGAGCGGTTTACACTTAGCCAGCCACAAAGAGCTTGTTTCGGCAGTGGATACTTCAGTACCAAAAGAGGAGATCATTGAGATAGGTAATAAAATCACCACTTTGCCTCCTAAAATGGAGTTTTTCAAGAAAATTGAAAAACTGTTTGAAGACCGCAACAACATGGTGAATAATACCCAGGTATTTGACTGGGCTATGGCTGAATTGCTGGCATACGGAACCTTGTTAAAAGATGGTTTCCCGGTAAGGCTGAGCGGCGAGGACGTTAAACGTGGTACTTTCTCTCATCGCCATGCGGTACTTACCCTAGTTGATTCTGAAGACGAATACACCCCGCTGGCCACCATTGATACCGAGGCTAAGCTAAGTATATATAACTCATTACTATCTGAGTATGGTGTTTTAGGTTTTGAATACGGCTACGCGCTGGCAAACCCTAACGCCCTTACTATATGGGAAGCGCAGTTTGGCGACTTCTTTAACGGCGCGCAAATTATTGTTGACCAGTATATAGCCAGTGCCGAAACCAAATGGCAGCGTGGTAATGGTTTAGTAATGTTGTTACCGCATGGATATGAAGGTCAGGGCCCTGAGCACTCATCTGCACGTGTTGAGCGTTTTATGGAGCTTTGCGCCGATGATAATATCCAGGTAGCCAATTGTACTACACCTGCAAACTTTTTCCACATATTACGCAGGCAAATGCACCGCGATTTCCGCAAGCCGCTGATCATCTTTACACCAAAAAGCTTGCTGCGCAGCCCTAAATGTGTATCACCGATAGAGGACTTTACCAACGGTAAGTTCCACGAGCTGATTGACGATACTTACGCTGATGTTAAAAAGGTAAAACGCGTACTGCTTTGTACCGGAAAGATTTACTATGACCTGTTAGAGAAACAGCAGACTGATAAACGCAAGGACGTAGCCATTGTGCGTATAGAACAATTGTACCCAACACCGGTTACACAGATATTGAAAATTAAAGCTAAATACGATAAAGCTACCGAGTTTATCTGGGTACAGGAAGAACCTGAAAACATGGGTGGATGGCCTTACATTTGCCGTAAATTCCACAATGATAAATTTTTAAGGCTGAATGTGATCTCCAGGATCGAAGGCAGTAGTACAGCTACCGGTTTTGCCAAACAGCATGCCGCACAGCAAGCCTATATAGTTTCAAAAGCGTTTGAAGCACCGGCAGGTAAAGCAGTTAAGGAAGTAATAAAGAAAACAACAAAAAAAATGGCTGACGCCGGAGCGGATTAATACGTTGTAAGTATTACGTTGTACGTTTTGCGCAAGTATAAACGTGCAACCAGAACGTATAACGTACAACATAAAACGTACAACCCTCTTTACAAATACAATTACTAAAATATGAGTTTAGCGATCAAAGTTCCGCCGGTAGGCGAATCAATAACAGAAGTAACCCTATCGAGCTGGAAGAAAAAGGATGGCGACCACGTGGAAATGGATGAGGTTATTGCCGAATTAGAATCAGACAAGGCCACTTTTGAAATCACTGCCGAAAAAGCAGGCACTTTACAAACAGTTGTCAAAGAAGGCGATGTTTTAGCTATTGGCGCTGTTGTTGCCAATATTGAAGAGGGTGCCGCCGCTGCTGCCCCTACAAAAGAAAGTGCACCTGCTGCCCAGCCTCAGGCTGCCGCTGCTGCACCTGCTCCGGTAGCTGCTGCTCCTGCAACTGGTGGTGGTTCGTTAGAAATAAAAGTTCCGCCTGTAGGCGAATCAATTACTGAAGTTACTTTATCTCGCTGGATCAAAAAAGATGGTGATGCCGTTGAAATGGATGAGCCATTAGCCGAACTGGAATCAGATAAAGCTACTTTTGAACTTACTGCCGAAAAAGCAGGTATATTAAAAACCTTAGCCAAAGAAGGCGATGTGTTGCCAATTGGCGCGGTAGTTTGCACCATTGAAGGTGCGGGCGCTGTTGCTGCATCTGCCCCGGTAACACCTGCTGTTGTTAGCGCAACAGACGAGTCGCCACGCGGCGGTGCTGTTACCACTACTGAAGGTGCTGTTACTTATGCTTCAGGTACTCCATCGCCTGCTGCTGCCAAAATACTGGCAGAAAAAGGTGTTGATCCGAAATCAGTAAATGGTACCGGTGTTGATGGCCGCATTACCAAAGGCGATGCTCTTGGTGCGCAAACTCCGGCTGCTCAGCCTGCTGCTGCACAACCTGCCGCCGCTCCGGCCCCTGCCGCTGCACCAGTTGTAGCAGGCGAAAGAAGCGAAAAACGTGAAAAAATGACCTCGCTGCGTAAAACAGTTGCCAAACGTTTGGTATCTGTTAAAAATGAAACAGCTATGCTTACCACCTTTAACGAGGTTGATATGCAGCCGATCATGGAACTGCGCGGTAAATACAAAGATAAATTCAAAGAAAAACACGGCGTTGGCTTAGGCTTCATGTCGTTCTTCACCAAGGCTGTTACCGAAGCCTTGAAAGACTGGCCTGCTGTAGGTGCACGTATTGAAGGCGAAGAAGTAGTATACAGCAATTTTGCTGACGTATCTATCGCTGTATCGGCTCCTAAAGGTTTGGTTGTTCCGGTGATTCGCAATGCTGATAGCATGAGTCTTGCCGAAATTGAAAAAGCCATTGTTGTATTAGCAGGTAAAGCCCGCGAAAATAAATTGACCATTCCTGAAATGACAGGCGGTACATTCACCATCACTAATGGTGGTGTGTTTGGTTCTATGCTGTCAACGCCGATCATCAATTCACCGCAGTCGGCTATATTGGGTATGCACAACATTATTGAGCGCCCGGTTGCTGTTAACGGCCAAGTGGTAATTCGTCCGATGATGTACTTGGCTCTTTCATATGATCACCGTATCATTGATGGCCGCGAATCGGTAAGCTTCCTGGTACGTGTAAAACAATTACTGGAAGACCCAGCAAGATTATTGTTAGGCGTATAGTTTCCCTGATATTATCATATTTAAAAAGCCCGGTTACTTGTGTAACTGGGCTTTTTGTTATATAATTTGTAAGTGTTCTGGAGAAATAAAATGGAAGAATGATGGGTTGAAATACTCGAAAAAGCGGACTGTCAACCTGATCCCCTTCGAAGAGTAGGGCGCAGAGGCCTGCCCACCATGCTTCGACGAAGCTCAGCATGACAGCTTTTTTTAACACTGCTATTACTCTTGAATGGTACAAGAAAGATTTTCATCGGATGTGGTTATTTATTGAAACAACTCATAACTATCTCCCTGCCACCGCACAATTCCCACCGCACCACTTCCAAAGGCGGGAATTAAAAATCTTCCTAACATCTGTAGCCATCTTTAGAAACATCTATTCTAATTACTGCGATAAAATCATAAATAATGGTGGCATTTTCGGTAAACATTTCTATTTTTGCCAAACATTAAACAATAGTACAATGGAGTCAACACAAAACGCTAATTCAGAGCAACATTATAAAATATTGGTTATAGCTATTGCCATAGGCATTACAGGTGTTTTCATTCGTTTTTTGGGCGATGAGAACTCTACCTATTTTTCATGGATAGCGAACGTGTTATTGATTTTAGCTGTAGCTATAGGTTTAAGAACCGTTTTCAAGATCATCGAATAATTATTATTCCCGATATTATAAAAAAAGCGTTGAGATTACCTCAACGCTTTTTTTATGCCCAGTTTTTTATTTGGGCCTATATTTTGACTGATTCAATATTTTTTGAGCGTCCTTTTCGGCCATTAGCTGGGGCAGGGTAACTTCAGGATGTTTGTCCATATATTCCCGCACAATTTGCCAGCCAGTCCAAACCGCAAGTTTGGGTGCCGATTCATTTCTTTCACCCAGTCCCGGGGTAAATGGTGCTTCCGATAGATATTTCTGAATTTTAGGATAATCAGTTTCGTACAATAGATTTTCTTCCAGGAAATAGGCCCATATTTTTCCTTTAAAATCATTGCACCATTTCAGTTGTTCGGTGGTATAACCAATTTTTGTTGTGTCGGCAACATCGGGCATAATACGATCCATAAAATACATGATCTTGCCGTTGTATATCATTTTGCCCAGTAATGAGCGGTCGGCATCATCTTCCGGAAACATATCTTCACGGGCCATACCCTCCACCACCCGCGGGGTAATATTATCGGGCGTGAAATGTCTTGATAAATAATGCGGGAACGCATTGGTAAGTGCGGGATAAAACCTTGAATTGGCCCCTAAAAATAGATCGAGCCCAATGCCGAAATAGCCATCACCGATAGAGGTTTGTGCCTGGAAACCCGAAAAATAGGCATATACCTTTGGTAGTTTCTTTTGAGGATAATAATATTTAATGTATTTAAAGGCTTCGGTAAGGCTGGCGTTTTGCGCATCCATGTTGGGGTAGGTGGCCTCTACATCGTGCTTAAGATCAGTGTATGCTTTGCCATTAAAAACTTCACGCAGGGTTTTAAAATACACGGTGTCGTTGGTGCTGCCGGCCTGCAGAACGCGGCTTATAAAATCGGGATAAAAGGCGCCATACTTTTGCTGCAGGTATGCAGCTTGTGTGCCCATGGGTTTGGTACGCATGGCATCAAAATCTTGGTCAAAGCGCTCTATCTTAACATCAGCCTGAATATTGCTCAGATCAACTTTTTTGTTACGTCCGCATGACGCTAATATCAGGCCGATGGAAAAAATTAAGTAAATTTGCTTTGCGTTGAAACGGGTAGCTGTCATGGTTATCCTTTGAGCAAAAATAATTTTTATTTGTATTAATACGTTAGTATAATACTAAACATAAAACCATTGTGAGTTAAACGTAGCGCACAGTAGCTTTATCACTTTCAAAGAAATAATTATAATTGATGAAAATTGCATTAGCCCAGCTCAACTATCATATAGGTAATTTTGAATCGAATACCGCAAAAATTATTGATCATATACAAAAAGCTAAACAAAACGGTGCCGACCTCGTAGTGTTTGCGGAGCTATGCGTTTGTGGTTACCCCGCACGCGACTTTTTGGAATTTGATGAGTTTATTGGTTTGTGCGACGACGCTGCAAAAAACATAGCTGCCGAATGTACCGATATAGCCTGTATCATTGGCCTGCCAACATTTAATCATAAGGACGAGGGTAAAGACCTCAGTAACTCTGCATATTTTATTGAAAACGGAAAGGTAAA
The DNA here is from genome assembly GCF_030409325.1 of Mucilaginibacter aquaedulcis. Lineage (GTDB taxonomy): Bacteria > Bacteroidota > Bacteroidia > Sphingobacteriales > Sphingobacteriaceae > Mucilaginibacter > Mucilaginibacter aquaedulcis. Next base: position 2,560,496 of record NZ_JAUFPR010000002.1, on the reverse strand, counting down.
GGCTATTGTAAATAAGGCCCTGTTGCCTAATTATGATGTGTTTGATGAGTATCGCTATTTTGAACCATCAACCGAGTTTAATTGTATTGAGTTTAAGGGTAAAAAAATAGCGCTTACTATTTGTGAGGATCTTTGGAATACCATCGAGAATCCCTTATACGTAACAAGGCCAATGGATAGCCTTATCCACCAGCAGCCTGATGTGATGATCAATATTGCGGCATCGCCGTTTTCTTATAATCATGATGAAGAGCGTATTGCCATATTAAAGGATAATGCCAGCCGTTATCATTTACCGCTGCTTTATGTGAACCATGTTGGCGCACAAACCGAGCTGATATTTGATGGCGGATCATTAGTGTTTGATAATACCGGCAAGCTGATTGACGAAATGCCATACTTTGAAGAAAGCATGGCTTATTATACTTTAAATGACGATGCTTCAATAACCTTTGAGCATCCTACAACGCTGAAAACTGAGCGCCCGAGCGATATAGAACAGATACACCAGGGTATTATATTAGGTATCCGCGATTATTTTTATAAATCGGGCTTTAAACAGGCCATACTTGGTTTGTCGGGCGGTATTGATTCGGCGGTGGTTTGCGCGCTGGCTGCGGAGGCACTTGGCGCTGAAAATGTGATGGCTGTGTTATTACCTTCACGTTTCTCCAGCGATCATTCTTTAACCGATGCTGAAGACCTGGTGAAAAACCTGGGCTGCAAAAGCGAAACTATAGCCATTAAAAACATTACCGAAGCTATTGAAACTTCCCTGCATCCGCAGTTCAATAACCTTCCGTTTAACATTGCCGAAGAGAACATTCAATCACGTACACGCGCTATTTTATTGATGGCAATGTGCAATAAGTTTGGTTACATTTTGCTGAATACCAGTAACAAGAGCGAAGCTGCGGTGGGCTATGGAACTTTGTATGGTGATATGTGCGGTGGTATATCTGTAATAGGCGATGTATACAAAACACAGGTATTTGAACTGGCAAGGTACATTAACCGCGATCAGGAGATCATCCCTATAAATTCTATCATTAAACCACCTTCGGCAGAGTTAAGGCCTGATCAAAAAGATACTGATTCGCTGCCTGAATATGACGTGTTGGATAAGATACTGGCTGAATATATTGAGAACCGTTGTTCATCAGCTGAAATCATTAAAATGGGTTATGACGAACATACCGTTCGCCGGGTGATCAGACTTATTAACCTGGCCGAGCATAAGCGTTATCAAACCCCACCTATACTCCGGGTATCGCCTAAGGCATTTGGTATGGGGCGCAGGATGCCTATTGTAGGTAAATATCTTTCATAATTTACTTAAAATAAACAGTTTGGCTCAAAGGCTTTAATAAGTAAGGGAATATTTATAGATTTAAAGGTTCAAACACGCCTATATTAAATCCATGAATAAACCTTACACAGCAATATGTGTTTGTATTTTGTTGTTGTGTACAGCAGTTCAAACGTTTGCCCAGCAACAACCTTTGGTGAGCGAGGCAAAGCGTACGGCACTGGCCAATTTTTCGGCCCAATATAAAAATACCTATAGCGCAAGTTATAAGCAGGCAATGGCACTTGCGGCCAGCAAGGGTTGGCAGGTGCAGCGGCGTACCAAAAATGGTAACCTCATATCTTTACAGGGTTTAAATAAGATGGGTTTTCCCGTTTATCTTATTACGCATAATAATGCTATATCGGCAGCTACTACCTCTACCAATACCGTACAGCCGGGCGGGGCGCTTGGTTTAAGCTTATCCGGCTCCAGCACATTTTTAAATAATAAACTGGCTATATGGGATGGCGGTTCGGTATATGCGGCCCATCAGGAGTTTGCCGGCAAAAGTATCACCAATAAAGATAATGGATCGGTACTTGACCATAGCACCCATGTTGCCGGTACCATGATAGCCAAGGGCGTTTATGCCCCGGCAAAAGGTATGGCATTTAACGCGGCAACCCTGCAATCATATGATTTTAATAATGATATAACCGAAATGAGCACCGCGGCATCGGGCTTGTTATTGTCGAATCATTCTTACGGCGACGAGGCAGGTTGGAACTTTAACGACTCCCAAAACCGCTGGGAATGGTATGGCTTGCCCGGCGATTCGGTTGATTATACCTTCGGATTTTATGATACCCGCGCCCAGTCATGGGATAAAATTGCCTATAACGCGCCCTATTACCTGATTGTTGAATCGGCAGGTAACAGCCGTTCAAGCAATGGCCCGGCAGTGGGGGAAACCTATTATGGGTATAAGAGCAAGACAGATCAAACCATAATTAGCAAAGGGCCAAGGCCGGCTGGTATAAGCGATAACGGGGGGTACGATATTATAAGTACCACAGGTAATGCCAAAAATATACTTACTGTTGGTGCCGTAAACCCTTTGCCATTTGGCCCCAAGGTACGCGAGGATGTGAGCGTTGCCTATTTTAGCGGATGGGGGCCTACCGATGATGGCCGCATTAAACCTGATATTGTAGGCAACGGGGTGAATGTATTATCTGTTGGGGTGCAAAATCCTACATCATACCTTACGCTTTCGGGTACCTCCATGGCCGCGCCCAACATTACAGGCTCACTTTATTTGTTGCAGGAGTATTATGCTCAAAAGAATAATGGGGCATTTATGCTGGCCGCAACATTAAAGGGCCTGGTATGCCAAACAGCCTTTGATGCAGGCAATGTTGGGCCCGATTATATTTATGGCTGGGGTTTATTGAACACACAAAAAGCCGCTCAGGCCATCACCGATAACGGAACCAAAAGTCTTATTAAGGAAAACATCCTTCAGCAGAGCCAAACACAAACATTTACCGTAGTAGCTTCCGGCAATGATGTATTGGCCGCAACCATATCCTGGACAGACCCTGAAGGTTCAATTACTCCTGATGGCACGATAAACAGCCGTACCCCAAAGCTGGTTAATGATTTGGACATAAAAGTAAGCGACGGTACCACAACCTATAATGCCTGGGTTTTAAACCCGGATGCACCGGCCGCGGCCGCGACAACCGGCAATAACATCCGCGATAATATTGAGCAGGTTTATATCCCGAATACCACACCCGGTAAAAGCTATACCATAACGGTTTCGCATAAGGGTACATTAACATCGGGTTCGCAGGCATATTCGCTTATTGTTACGGGTGCGGGCGGTGTTGCCTATTGTGTCTCAGCCCCGGCGTCAAATGCCGATTCACGGATCAATAATCTGAAACTATCAAATATCAACAATACCCCGGCCGCGGGCTGCACAGGTTATTCTGACTATACCAACCTGACCGTTCAGTTGGAGCAGGATAAAACGTATCCCTTAAGCCTTACATTGGGTACATGCGGTAATAATTTTAACAAAGCCGCCAAAGTATTTATTGACTGGAACAGCAATGGGGTTTTTGATCCGGGCGAGCTGGCGGCCACTACAAATGTGATCAGCGCTACCGGAACATCGGTGGTGGGTATTAAAGTGCCTGGTTCTGTTATCCCGGGTAATTTTAGTTTAATGCGGGTAGTTTTAACAGAAACAAGCGATACCGCAAGCATACAAGCCTGCGGCGCCTACAATAAAGGTGAAACGCAGGATTACCGGGTGCAGTTTCTGCAAACCAGTATTGATGCCGGTGTGGTTGCTATTGTTAGCCCCGGTACTGATGGTACATGTTCGGCAAGTACGCCGGTTACCATCAGGCTTAAAAACTTTGGCAGTGCCAATATCTCTAATATTCCGGTTACGGTTACCATTACAGCGCCTGATAATACCCAAACCACCTACACCGAAACTTATACAAGTATACTGGCACCCCAGGCTGAGGATAATTTTACTTTTAGTCAGCAGTTTAATGCTTTGCCGCAGGCTACCTATACCATAACGGCAACCAGTAACCTGGCCAATGATCCGGTTACGGCCAATAACAGCATAACGGCAAGTGTTCTAATCAACAGTCCTGCGGCAATAGGCGCGCTTAGTGCCTATTATTGTACAGATAGCAAGCAGTACTTGTTATCGGGCACAGGCGATGGCACATTGCTTTGGTATCAGAACAGTACAGATGCCATTCCTTTTGCTTACGGCTCCCCTGCATTTACATCTCTTGCCCCGGTAAATAATACTTACTATGCAGGTATCAATGATTTTAAAGGATCGGTAGGTCCTGCAACCAAAAGCGCGTTTACTGCAGGCGGATATAACCAGTTTACTCCAGCCGTAAATGTAAGCACAAGTATACCTTTGGTAATTAAAAGTGCCCGGTTGTATGTAGGTAATTCAGGTAAGATAACTTTTAATGTAAATAACAGTAACGGGCAAACGGTTGCCAGCACTACCATTAATGCCAAGGCTACCCGTACCACACCGCTACCAGGACAACAAGCTGATGATCCGAATGATCAGGGAAAAGTGTATGAGCTTGATCTGGAATTGCCTGCAGCGGGTGATTATACCATATCTGCCGAGTATGACGCTACGGCAACCATTTATCGCAGCAATGGCGGGGTAACAGGCTATCCCTTTAAAATTGGTAATGTATTCAGCATAACCGGTAATAACGCAGCATCAGATGACCCTACGGATACAGCTTATTACAAAAACTTTTATTACTATTTTTATGATATGCAGGTGCAAAGCTTAGGCTGTTCATCGGCACAAAGGCAGGCGGTTACTATAAGTAAACCTGTTATAACACAAACAGCTAATACACTGAGCTCCAATTTTACAACCGGCAATCAGTGGTATTTGAACGGTAAGCCTGTAAGCGGGGCCACAGCCGCAAAGTATGATCCCTTGCAAAGCGGCGACTATCAGGTAGCCGATACGCTGGCTGGTGGTTGTGTAGCCTTGTCAGATGTTTACAAATACGCTCGTACGGTTGAAAACCCCGGCAATGCAACCGACATTGGCTTGGCAGTATTCCCCGTTCCAACAAATAATCAGCTTAATGTTGTATTTGCGGCAAAGGCTGCGTCAGATTTGAAATTATCATTGATCAATTCGGTCGGGCAAACCGTTTACCAGGACAAACAGAGTTTGCCGGAAGGTAATTACAGCACGGTGATCAATGTTTCGGGGCAGATACCCGGAGTTTATATATTGAAGTTGTTGTTGGGGCAAAAGATATACGCCCGGAAGATAATTATCAGTAAATAACAAAACAAGAAAGGCTCCTGAGTGGAGCCTTTCTTGTTTTATGTTCTTGATGTTTATACAGGTAAACTTAAAAGGTATATTTTAAGCCCAGCCCGGGTGCGAGGTCAAAAAATGGCCCCCTTGCCAGTTCAAGGCGCGGGTTAAGGTCAAGGCTTATAGCTATCGGCGCATTGGGTATGGTATATTCCAAACCCAGCGTAGCATCTGCACCAATTAAAATATGCTTCCCGTTATAGTATTCATCGTCGCCGCCAATACGTTTGTAAAAGCCGCTGCCTACCGAACCCAGGTGACCACCAAAGCCGTAGTAAAAGTTCAGCTTATCAACACTAAAAGCCGGCTGATGTATCTCATATAAACCGGTTATTACCACACCATGATCGCGGATACCAAGTATACCTTCAAGAGCGGTGTTTTTATCCATAAAGTATTTTATAGAAGGGCCTATTTCATAGGCACCGAATTTTAATCCAACGGCTGTTTGATAATCCTGAGCCTGTGAGCGTTTACTTACCAATAAGAACGAAACTGAGAGAAATAAAATGTAAGCTAATTTTTTCATGAAGTGATTTTAGTTAACGAATTAAATTATATACAACAACCATAAACACCTGCATAGCCGTGTTTTAGGCGTAATGTATCCTGCAAATAAACGGCAGATTTGAAATTTTATGGCATTTTAACCCGAAAACTACGCTTAGAAATTTCCATAGTGCTGATTTTCAGGTTAAAATAATGAGGCTTTAATATTTAAATAATATGATCAAATGGAGTATTTTAGGCAAAATAATCTATCTCTGATACTCATGAGTAAATTTAATAATAAGCCAAACAGGTACTTCGATGCGCTTTTAATGGTATTGTTTATTGTGCCTGTAGCCTGTGTGCAAAAGCGTTTAAGCGTAAACGGCAATGATGGGCAGTACCGTAATGGCATGGTAGTATGCGCTTATCCCGATGCGGCCAAGGTTGGGCTTGATGTATTAAAAAAAGGAGGTAACGCGGTTGATGCGGCCGTTGCTGTACAGTTTGCACTCGCTGTAACCCTGCCCGAAGCGGGGAATATAGGTGGTGGCGGCTTTATGGTTTACCGGTCAACCGGTGGCGAAACCAATACACTTGATTTCAGGGAGAAGGGTCCGGCAACATCCAATGCCAACATGTACCTTGACCAGGCCGGAAATGTGATACCTGATATGAGCCTTTACACACACAAGGCATCCGGCGTTCCGGGATCTGTTGATGGTATGGTACAGGCCCACGCTAAATATGGCAAACTAAAATGGGCCGATCTGGTGCAGCCTGCTATTGATCTGGCTCGCAAGGGCTTTAAAATAACCAAGCATCTGGCTTCTGATTTGAATTACGCGAGTGCCCAGTTTAAGCAACTGAATCCGGGTAAGAATTATTTAGTAAAAGATACACAATGGCAGGAGGGCGATTTGCTGGTGCAGGAAGATCTGGCTAAAACTTTTGAGCAGATACGCGACAAGGGCCGTGATGGTTTTTATGATGGTATAGTAGCCGACCAACTGGTTGCCGAAATGAATAGCGGAGGCGGTATCATATCAAAAGCTGATCTGCAGAATTATCATTCGGTTTGGCGTAAAGCTATTATCGGAACTTATTTGGGTTACAAGATCATTACCATGCCGCCACCATCAAGCGGTGGGATAGCTTTACTACAGTTATTAAAATCGGTTGAAAAATACCCTTTACAAAGATGGGGTTACAACCAGGATTCGACCGTAAGGCTGATGGTTGAGGCCGAGCGCCGGGTTTATGCCGATCGTTCCAAGTATCTGGGCGATCCGGATTTTTATAAAGTGCCTGTTGATAGTTTGTTAAACCCGGTTTACATTGCATCGCGCATGAATAATTTTAGCTGGGATGCGGCTACCCCAAGCACCAGTATTCAACCCGGAACCTTTGTAGGGTATGAGAGTGATCAAACCACCCATTATTCCATTGTCGACCGTGAGGGCAATTCAGTATCCATTACCACTACGCTGAATGATACCTTTGGTTCCCGAATATTTGTAAAAGGTGCAGGCTTTTTGCTGAATAATGAAATGGATGATTTTAGTTCCAAGCCGGGTGTGCCGAATATGTACGGGCTGATAGGAGGCAAGGCTAATAGTATACAGCCTGGTAAGCGCATGTTATCATCAATGACGCCAACCATAGTTGAAAAAGATGGAAAGTTGTTTATGGTAGTGGGTACGCCGGGTGGTTCAACCATTATAACATCAGTTTTTCAAACCATCCTGAACGTGATCGCATTTAACCAGAATATGCAGCAGGCTGTTGCCTCCAAACGCTTTCATCATCAGTGGTTACCCGATGAAGTGACCGTTGAAAAAGGTGCTCTTGACAGTGCAACCGTAATAAAACTGCAAAATAAAGGCTATAAAGTAACAACCCGCGGCGGTATTGGTCGTGTTGATGCCATATTGAAAACTCCGCAAGGTTATTATGAGGGCGGTGCTGACCCGCGCGGTGATGATACTAAACTGGGTTGGTAGAGTTTTACGTTGTAAGTTGTACGTTTTTTTGATCGCATGTTAAATTGATTTTTTTGCCTAAAACGTACAACGTATCACTTATAAGGTATAACATTTTTCGCTTGCGTAATCAACAGGCATTTCTTACGTTTGGTATTGCATGCAAAACAATGTAAAACATCAGGAAACCATTGATTATTTTTTAAAGATAGTTTGGCAAACCGTTGCCAACAGGTATAACCAGTTGGTTACAGAGTTTGGCATTACGCAATCAATAGGCTATTTGCTGATCAATATCGACGAAAAGGAGGGTACCACCGTTTCGCAGGCGGCTGCTTTGCTGGGGCTTAAATCAACCAGTTTATCGAGAATGCTTAGCCAGCTCGAAAAAACCGGCCTCATTTACCGGGAATCAAACAAAGGGGATAAAAGGTCGGTTAAAATTTACCTTACCGAGCTTGGGAAAGAAAAACGGCACCAGGCCCGTGCGGTTGTAAAGCAGTTCAATAATTATTTAGATTCCCACATCAGCGAGGCTGATAAACAATATCTCACCGAAATGCTTAAAAAGGTAAACAAACTCACGCTGAATTATAAGCCCTGAGTAATGCGGTTTGCCACACTTTTACTAAAAATTGAACGTTTTATTCAGGAAAATACGCCTAAAAGAGAGAGGATTTTAGGGGCTGCATTTTTATTAATTGTTAAAAAATGTTAAGCTGCCGTTTTTCTATTATAAAAGAATAAATTTGCCTTTTGAAAAATGAACAGGACGCTGTTAGTTTTATTGTTTTTAATTGTAAGTTTTGTTGCATGTCAAAAATCGGCGACCGATCCTTTGGTACAGTATAATGCACAAAAAGCTATTGATGATTCGCTGGTGAGTAATTATTTAAAGGCTAATCCGGGTCTTGGTGCCAAGCGTGTCACTGATACATCAGGTGTGTACTATATTATAAAACCAGGTGAGGAGGGTTCCGGGAACGATTTGTTCACTAACTCGACCCAAGTTACTGTTGGCTATACCGCGCAGTTATTAACTACAGGGAAGCTGATTGTGCAAACCAGTAACTTTCATCCATCGTACACGTTGGGGCAGGTTATAAGGGGATGGCAACTGGGTATACCGCTTATTAAAAAGGGTGGTAAAATAAGGCTGATCGTACCATCGCGCTATGCGTACGGGCCTTTTCCGCAGGACTCAATAGGGTTGCCGGCTAATGCCATACTTGACTTTAATATACAGTTGTATAACGTGATTAACTAATAACAAAAATAAATACAGGTAAAATGGTGTGTTTAATGAGCCATTAGCCAACAAACAAATAAAAGTAAATGAGCAGAGCAACAGGCCGCCCATTTATTAGCCAAAAACAAAATTGACTAAATGAAACAAACAATTTTTACGCTTTTATTAATCACTTCAATCGGCTTAATATCCTGCCGCAAAACAGGTAATGATCCGAATATTAAGCAGCACGACGATACCCAGATACAAAACTATATTCAAGCCAATGGATTAACCGGTATGAAAAGGGATACTTCTCATGGCGATACCAGCGGTATATATTATCAGATACTTTCACAAGGTTCAACTGTTGGTAAACAACCTATTGACTATGCTGATAGCATTTCCTTTGTAATATCAGTTAAAACATTTGATGGTAAATACATTAATCAGGATACACTTAACCTTGCACACTATGATGGTGTGGTCGGATATATTTCAACACTTGCAAGTAATGGCCCTATTATGGGTTTTACCAAAGGTTTGCAATCGGCTATACATGATCTGGTTAAATACAAAGGTACCAGGGCAAGAATATTAGTGCCATCGCGGGTGGCTTACGGTGTTAACGGAGCCGGTTCGGGAAGTTCAAGCAACGTAAATAACCGTATTGCGGGTAATCAATGTATTGATTACTATGTAAATGTGCTTACCTCGCAGCCAGTATACGATGATTACATAATTCATGAGTATATGACTAAAAATGGCCTTACCGGTTATATTCCTGTAACATCGGGCCGTGCAAAAGGATTGTATTACAAAGTAACCACACCAGGCGGCGGTACCGGTGATGTGATGCAAGATATTTCCAATTTTACAACCAACTACACAGGTAAATGGCTAAACGGTGCCACATTTGCAAGCACAGCTACAGATGTAGACACAAAAGGCACAACCACACTTTCCTCATTTACTTTAGGCTCGCTTATAGTTGGTATACAGGAAGCCTTGAGAGGACAAACTGCAGGTGCAGCAGTTTCCATGCTTATACCATCAAGGTTAGGTTACGGACAGGCCGGTACCTCAGGTATTGGTGCCAATGTTTGTTTGTATTATGATTTTACGGTAGCGACAGTTAACAATCCATAAATTATTTTGCCAGGGCCGCTTTAAAAGCTTTTAGGCAGCGGTCACGTGCAAAGGAATGATCAATAATGGGTTCCGGATATTTGCTGAAGTCGGCATATTCCGGAACCCATTTTTTTATGTACTTTAATTCCGGGTCAAACTTTTTAGTTTGCGCATCGGGGCTAAAGATCCGGAAATATGGGGCCGCATCGGTGCCCGAGCCTGCAGCCCATTGCCAACCGCCAACGTTACTGGCCATTTCATAATCAAGCAGTTTGCGGGCAAAATAATGTTCGCCCCAGCGCCAGTCAATCAGCAGATCCTTACTTAAAAAGCTGGCCGCTATCATACGCACACGATTGTGCATAAAGCCGGTGGCATTTAATTCGCGCATACCGGCATCAACAATAGGGTAGCCGGTTTTACCCTCGCACCAGGCTTTAAATTGTTTTTCATCATTCACCCATTTAATGCGGTCATATTCAGGCCTGAAGGCATGATCCATTGTTTGAGGAAAATGATGCAATATCATCATATAAAACTCGCGCCAAATGAGCTCATTGAGCCATGTTTTTTCGTGTTGTGCATGTGCGGTACGGGCCAGTTCGCGGATGCTCACGGTACCGAAGCGCAGATGCATACCCATATGCGATGTGCCTTTAATTGCCGGAAAATCTCTTTTCTCCTTATAATCGCCAATTACATCTTTGTACTGCTGATCGGGAAAATGCATTTGGCTTTTTTCAAACTCCATTTCCGCTAAAGTTGGCAGATGGAGGTTTTTAGTTTTAATTAAGTTCTTTAAATATTTTTCGGTAGGGTAGGCCTTCAGGTAAAATGGTTTAAGCGTGCTGTACCATTTGCGCTGATAAGGGGTGTAAACGGTGTAGGGTTTGCCATCGTCTTTAACAACCTCGTCCTTTTCAAAAATTACCTGATCTTTAAAGGTTTTAAATTCGATGTTGTGTTTGGCGAGCTTTTCTTTTACCGCATTGTCGCGTTTGGTTGCGTAGGGTTCATAATCATGGTTGGTATAAACCGCGGCAATTGTATGATCTTTAATGATGGTGTTCCAGGCATGTTCGGCTTTGTCATAAATTACCAGCAGGCTGCTGCCACGTTTATGGAGTTCCTGGCGTAAATTTTCAATGGTTTGATAAATAAAGGTAACACGGGCATCGTCCTTGTCTTCCAGTTCGTCAAGGATCTCTTTATCAAAAATAAATAGAGGCAATACCGGGTTGCCGCTTTTTAAGGCGTGATACAAGCCGGCGTTATCATCTAAACGCAAGTCGCGGCGAAACCAGAAGATGGTTAAGGGTGTTTTGTTATCCATAAATTTCTTTTAATGCAGCAGGCAGTTCGGTATAACTGAATTTAAAACCTGCATCCTGTATTTTTTGTGCCGATACCCTGGTGCTGCCCAGTACAACACTGCTCATCTCGCCCAATAATAATTTTAATACAAACGCGGGTACCTTTGGGGCCCATAGCGGTTTTTGCAGTTGTTTGGCCACCGCCCGGGTTAGCTGCAAATTGGTGACGGGGTTAGGGGCAACCATATTATATACACCTTTTAAACCGGTGTTTTCAATTCCGTGTAGGTACATGTTCACTACATCCAGCCAGTGTATCCAGGGCACCCATTGTTTGCCATTTCCCAATGCCGACCCTATATAGAACCTGATGGGCTTAGCCAGTGTAGGCAGTGCACCGCCATCTTTATCAAGCACTACCCCGGTGCGGAATTTTAATACCCGTAAACCAAGTTTTTCGCCCTCGTCAACAGCGGCTTCCCAAAGCACGCAGCAGTGGGCTATAAAATCATTAGCGGGGGTATCGGTTTCAGTCATCAATTCATCGCCGCGGTTGCTGTAATAGCCAATACCTGATGCCGAAACAACGGCGGTTACCTGGTGTTGCGTCTTTTTTAACAGCTCATATATCAAACCTATTGATTTGGTTCGGCTGTCAATCAGTTTTTTTTTGCGGGCATCTGTCCAGCGTTTTTCGGCAATTCCGGTTCCTGCCAGGTGTACTATGGTATCAACGCCCTCAATACAATGTTCATCAATAATGCTCTTGTCAACATCCCACACATAAGTTTTGATGTTAGGATTGTTACCCGGCTTGCGGCTTAAATGGCTAACTGTGTAACCCTTATTGAGTAATGCCTTGGTAAGCTGCCTGCCTAATAAGCCCGAACCGCCAGTTATTAATATGTGTTTTTTTAAGCTCATTAGTTTGTTGGTTACAGGTAACTATACGCCTTCGCCGTAATGTACAATTTCGCGGGCCATGCCGTTAAATATAAATAAATGGAAAGGCCACATGGCATACCAGTACAATCGTCCCCATAATCCGTTGGGCCTAAAGGTAGCTACCTGGCTCAGATTTTTTTTACCGTTGCGTTCAATTATTTTAAATTCCAGCCAGGCCTCGCCCGGGAGTTTCATTTCAGCATACAGCAGCAAGCGTTTGGCTTGTTTATCGGCCAACAATACCCTCCAAAAATCAATTACATCGCCCGGCGAAATATTAATGCTGCTGGTACGGCCCCGGCGCGATCCTACTCCTCCGAATATCTTGTCCAGGAAACCGCGTATATTCCAGATCCAGTCCCAATAGTACCAGCCCCGGTTGCCACCTATCGACATGAAATTACTGAATACCTCATCGCTGCCCCGTTCAAAGGGCATTTTAACTTTATACTCCAGCGTGCCGTTTTGCGGTACCTTGATCTGATCCATAAAACCCGAGTTAAGGTAACCCATATTCAGCGCATCCTTCCAGCTGGAAACTATGGAGTTTTGCTCAATTTTTACAAAGGCCAGGTTCAGGGCCTCCTCATAGGTTAAACATTTGCGGGGCACAATATCATCAATATTATGCTCGTGCATAATGGTTTCGTTCTTCATGCTGTTTACCAGGCTCTGGGCAAGCGTGTAACTTACCGAAGTAACAAAATAAAGCCAGTACGATGATATTTTGGGCGAAAGGAAAGGTATGGTAATGATGTATCTTTTAAGCTTACGCACCTTGGCATAGGTAAGCATCATTTGTTTAAAGGTTAAAATATCGGGGCCGCCAATATCAAAACAGCGGTTAAAGGTTTTCTCATTGAGCATTACGCTTTCCAAATATGCCAGAACATCGCGTATGCCTATGGGCTGGCAGCGGCTATTTACCCAGCGCGGCACAGTCATAACCGGAAGTTTTTCGGTAAGGTCACGGATGATCTCGAACGAGGCGCTCCCGGAACCAATGATGATGGCAGCCCTCAAAACCGTAAGTGCCGATTTCCCTTCCTTCAGTACATCCTCTACATGCCTGCGCGATTCAAGATGTTTGGAAAGGTTGCCATCATTAACAATGCCGCTCAAAAATATGGTTTGCCGGCAATTAGTTTTATCAAGCGAGTGGATGAAGTTATAGGCCGATAGCGCCTCGAGCATGGCAAAATCCTGCGTTTGTGACATGGAATGCACCAGGTAGTAAGCAGCCTCTATATCCGTTGGGAAATCCTCAATGCTTTTTTCTTTAAGTAAATCGCCGGTGATGAGTGCAACGCGATCGCTGAAGTCGCTGTGTTCGTGAAAACGCCTTTTATCGCGCACCAGGCAAACCACATCGTGGCCCTTCTCCAATAAAATTGGGATAAGCCTTGTACCTATATAGCCATTAGCACCAGCAATTAACACCTTCATGTAATGGTCAACAACTGAAAAGGCAGGGTGTTTTAAAATTGAACACCCTGCCTTGTAATATGTTTAAACAGAAGAGCTATATGTTGTGCTATTAGCTGCAACTGTTTCGCCTTAATACTCCAGCACCACGTGTGGTTTATAGGTATCGGTTTTAACCTCGGCTTTTAGCTCGTGCAGGATATTGTAGAGGCCAAAATTGGTGCGGTTTACATAAATGAAATGCTTTACGCCGCGGGCCTGTTTAAATTCGGGCATTTTTTTAAGGCGCTCGCCAAATTTGTAGAGTTTATCAAAAAAAGCTGTTTCGCTAAAGTCGAAATGATCGTTGATGTAAGGCATGGCAAACAGCTCGATCATTTCCTTATACTGGCTGTAAAAAAACTCTATCTGCGCCGGGGTATCATCCTTATGGATCATATCCAGCAGGCGAAAGGCCTTGATGGTTTCTTCCTTGTTATCCAGTAAATTGGTTGAGGTAAGGGAGAAGAAGGGGTAATAAAAATCCTCGGGCATCTCCTTGATACAACCAAAATCAATAACGCCTAAATTACCCTCGGGAGTAATCATGAAATTACCCGGGTGCGGGTCGGCATGTACAGCGCGGAGTTCGTGCTGCTGAAAGTTATAAAAATCCCATAGGGCCTGGCCAATCTGGTTGCGCAGTTCCTGCGATGGGTTGGTAGCCAAAAACTCACGCAGGTGCAGGCCTTCCAACCAGTCCATGGTGATGATACGCTTGCTTGATAGTTCCGGATAATAGGTAGGGAAAACCACATGATTTAGAACAGCACATGCGGTTGAAAACTCAACAGACCGGCGTACTTCCAGTTCATAATCTGTTTCTTCCAGCAAGCGTTCCTCTACCTCACGCATATAAATGTCGAGTTCTTTTTCGCTCATGCCCAACATCCGGAAGGCAAAGGGTTTAACCAGTTTCAGATCAGATGAGATGGAATCGCCTACACCCGGATACTGGATTTTTATGGCCAGTTTTTTACCATTCAGCTCGGCCTCGTGTACCTGGCCAATAGATGCCGCGTTGGTGGAGCGGATATTGAATTTATCAAATATCTGATCAGGGTTTTTGCCGAAATACTTTTTGAAAGTTTGAACAATCAGCGGCCCCGAAAGCGGCGGTGCATTGTATTGCGATTGCGTAAACTTATCTACATAGGCCTGTGGTAGCAGGTTTTTATCCATGCTGAGCATTTGCGCCACTTTAAGGGCGCTGCCTTTAAGCTCGCTTAGCGATTGGTATATGTCGGTCGCGTTATCCTCATTCAGCTCAGATCTGTCCAGATCAGGGTTAAACAGTTTTTTGGAATAATGCTTGATATAGTTACCGCCAATTTTTACTCCCGTGGTAATAAATTTGGCCGAACGCTGAACTTTTGTGGTTGGTATACTATTTTGTTCTTTCTGAACCTCTTCTGAATCATTCCCGTTAGGAGCGACTTTATTGTCATCTGCCATAATCAATTTTTAAAACCCCATTCTGTCTTTAATACCACCGTTTTGCACCAGGAATTTGCCATACTCAAACAGGTTGTCAATCGGCGAACGCTGAAACAGATCAAACGTTACATTAACACCTTTCTCAATGGCCTCATCGGTTTTTTCAAACCCGGTAGAGTTATCATTTACCCAAAAGTTAAGTACAAATACAAACTGTATCCACAAGGCATCTTTGTAACGTTTGCTGAAAAATTTACGATCGTTCAGCTCAGAGGTTTCGATACCCTCTTTCAATATTTCTTCGGCAAAGTTTTCATAAATAGCTTTTAGCTGTTCAAATACCCGCGGAGTGGTAAAGCCTTTGGGTTGTTTGTTAATGCTATACACAACAAAACTCCGGCTGCTTTTAAGCAGCTCAAAAAAGGCGTAAAAAAACGATAGTGCCTTTTCGCGGGCGGTGTACCCTGCCCAAACTTCCTGTGCCCTGATCTCGGTTAAGGTTTTCCGGGCAAAATAGGCCCAGATGTTTTGCTCAACGGCTTCAAACGAACCAAAGAACTGGTAAAACTCAGCCTCGGTCATTTCATTTTGTTTGGCGAAGATATAAACCGATTTTGGTTGCATGCCTTCTGTAAGCACAAAATCAATATACGCGTTCTGGATGCTTTCGGTAGTTGCCATAATAGGATTGCTTTAGTAATTAATACGTTAAAGTTATAAATGTAGTATTGGCCCTCGCTTAAAATGCAGTTTCATCGAATCAGGCTGTTCATCAACTCACCCCGACATCGCTGCGCTTGTTACCGCTCTCTTCAGCTTTGCTGAAAAGAGGGTGAGAGCGTTTTTCTTTTATCCCTCATCCATTTTTTAATTCCCTCTTTCCGCCGCAGGCGAAGAGAGGGTGGTCCAGCGAAGCGTAGACCGGGTGAGTTATTTGTATGCCCTGCCCTTTCAAAAATTGTTCCTTTTGAAAGGGCAGGGCTGAGGCGCCTTATATAAACTGCTCGACAGCTTGTTTCAACTGGCTGGCCTGTACCACGCCGCTCTGGCGCCATTTGGTTTCGCCTTTTTTAAATATCATGAGCGTTGGTACACTCTGAATACGGTAGGCATTAGCCGCCGAAGGGTTTTTGTCGATATCAATTTTGATGATCTTCACCTTGTCGCCAAGCGCGTGTTTAACGTCTTGTAATATAGGGGGCATCATTTTACACGGGCCGCACCACTCGGCCGAAAAATCAACCAGTACAGGTGTTTCTGATGCTATAATTTCCTGAAAATTTGCCATAACATTCTTGTTAAATTGTTGACCGTAGCCAAAGGCTACTGGCCTAATTATTAAACCATTAAATTAAGTAAAAGTTTACGCACATAACTACAAAAAGGCGCCTGTTAAGCTATATTTACTTTATGCAAACAAAACTATCCAATTACCTATGCCTGCTGCTAATTGCCCTGCCAATTTGGGCTATGGCGCAGGATAAACCTACTGTAATACCACTTTGGCCCAATGGAGCTCCGGGCTTTGAAAATCGCCGTAATGAGCCTGAGCAGGCTAAAGATTACTGGGTTAAAAACATCCACAATCCTTCACTCACGGTATTTACCCCACCTGCCGGTAAGGCCAATGGGGCAGCCATAGTAGTATGCCCGGGTGGGGGGCACCGTTTGCTGGTTTACACCGCCGAGGGTATTGATCCTGCCAAATATTTAAGCGACCTGGGTATTACCGTTTTTGTACTTAAATACCGCCTCGGGCGCGATACGCTTTCGCCGTATAAAATTGATGTGCATGCCAAACAGGATGGCTACCGAGCCATGCGCCTGGTGCGCAGCAAGGCTGCCGAATATGGCCTGGATATCAACCGCATAGGTATGATGGGCTTCTCGGCAGGGGGCGAGGTGGTTGATATGGTGGCCTATGGCCAGGGCATGGGTGATGCCAGTGCTCCTGACCCTATCGACAGGCTAAATGCCCACCCTAACTTTGTGATACAGATATATCCTGGTCCGCTGTATATACCTGATGTGCTCCCTGCCGATGCGCCGCCCGCCTTTTTGCTGGCTGCCAATGATGATGTCTGTTGTTCGCCATCTGTAGTGAAATTGCTGGATAGGTACCGGGCCGCCAAAATTCCGGTAGAGCTGCATCTGTATACCCAGGGCAGCCATGGGTTTAATATGGGTAACCGGTCAAAGCTGCAATCTATCCATTCGTGGCCGCAACGGATGGCCGATTGGCTGGCTGATAATAATTATTTAAATCCCGTAAAAACGGAGCGCCCCAAAGTGCTGCATTAATTGTTATATCCCTACTTTTTAAAATTTTATTTTAACATAAAATCGATCAAAAAAAGGCAGAAAAACTTCAGAAATTATGCGTTTTTGGGCTTTTTAACAGCTTTTGCTTTGTTTTTTACCGGATTTGGTAGCTTTTTTGAGCTTTAAAAAGTGTTAATGTTCTGATTATTAATATGTTGTTTTGGATTTGGTGATCCTGGTGATCTTTTTGCTCTTTTAATCAAATAGCCCGGCTCTCCTTTAGGATGGCCGGGCTATTTGGTTAATACAAATTTACGAAAAATTAGGTTGAGGTATCTTGTTTATAGAAAAACAACATCATTAAAATTAGCTCCTTAAAGGCTTACTGAAATAGACCCAACCTGCTTTTGTTAAAGTTTGTTAATTAGAGCAGGGCGACATATTGAATATCAAAAATGTTAACGTACTTTATATTGATATTGGCCTTACCAATAAGTACTTAAAATAAAACCTATGCTGAAAAATTACTTTAAACTTGCCTGGCGAACCCTCTGGAAAAATAAGGTTTTTTCGCTCATTAATATTTTTGGTTTATCAATAGGGATTGCTTTTACACTACTTATTGGCGCCTATGTGTGGGATGAGCTGCGAGTGAACCACCAGCTTAAAAATTCAGAAAATCAGTATATTTTACTAAGTAAATGGACCGACGCTAACCTTGGTAATGAGATTGGTACCATAGCACAACTTCCCAAAGCGCTGAAAGATAATTACCCGCACCTGCTAGCCAATTATTACCATTTTGACGCGGTTACCACCAATGTATCGTTAGGTGATATGCATTTTAGGGAAAGCCTGCAACTGGGCGACAGCACCTTACTTAAAATGTACGGCTTTAAGCTGTTACAGGGCGATGCCAGCACGGCGCTGAATGATCCTTTTTCGGTAGTGTTAACAAGCGCCATGGCCAAAAAATATTTCGGACGTACAGATGTAGTGGGGAAAACGCTCAACTTTGAAAGTTTTGGCGGCGAAAAGCACGATTTTTTAATTACCGGTGTGTTGGATGCTACACCGCGCAATTCGGTAACAAATTTGAACTCCAATATTAATTCTGGCTTCTTTTTTACGGCAGCCTCCGCTAAATTCTTTAAACGTAACCTTGAGGGCTGGAACAATACGAATATTGTTAATTATATAGAACTGCAAAAAGGTGTTACCGCTAAAAACCTGGAACAGCCCATCAAAGAGCTTACACTTAAAAACGCTCCCGAACAGATCAGCAAGAATGTTACCACCAGGTTGGTTGCATTGCATGATTATAACCTCATTGCTGATGGGGGCCTGGTAAAAAAAATGTTGTATACCCTAAGCTGTACCGCCTTGTTTATTTTGCTGATGGCGGTTATCAATTTTGTGAATATCTGTATCGGCCGTTCATCTGGCCGCATGAAGGAGATGGGGATACGCAAGGTTTTGGGCGGCCTGCGCAAGCAACTGATATGGCAATTTTTAACCGAGTCGGTTTTATTGGTGATAATAGCAACTGTGCTGGCACTGGTTATATTTTTAATTGCCCGGCCATATTTTAGCCAGGTGCTGGGTAAGGATATTACGGGGCTTTTCAGCTTCCCGGTTTATTTTATACCTGTTCCGTTCTTGTTTGCACTGCTGGTAGGGGTATTGGCGGGCATTTACCCGGCGCTGGTATTATCAGCCTTAAAATCTGTTGATTCTTTAAAGGGGAAATTGAGTTCGGTTAAGGAGAGCGTGCTGTTTCGCAGGGTGCTGGTGGCCTTTCAGTTTGGTACAGCGGCTATTGTATTTATAGGGGCCATCATCATATCTAAACAGATCAGCCTGTTTTTTGATAAAGATCTGGGCTATAACCGCGATTATGTGGTTTATGCCCAGGTACCGCGTGATTGGTCGGTAAAAGGGGTGCAAAAAATGCAGGCCATCAGGCAGCAGCTGGCCCAAATGCCGCAGGTGCAAAACGTATCCTTGTCATGGGAAATTCCAGACGGCAGTAACGGAGGCAACTCGCCAATATACAGGCAGGGGAGTAATCCGGCCCAAGCTATAACCTCGCAAAACATGGCGGCCGATAATCAGTATGCTTCCACTTATCATATCCCGGTGAAAGCCGGAACGTTTTTTAAACCGGTTTTTATGATAGCAGATACCGCAAAGGTGGTTATCAACGAAACCGCTGCTAAAGCCTTAGGTTTTGCTGCCTCCGAAAATGCCATAGGGCAAAATATCATGATACCTGGTGTTAGCATCCCTTTTACTATTTGTGGTGTTACGGCCGATTTTCATTTCGGATCAATGCGCGGGCTGATACAGCCTATGGTGTTTTATAACGTTAACTATACTACCTTTTATCGCTTTTTTTCAATCCGTATTAAGCCCGGCAACATGCAGAACGATTTGCAGGCTCTCCGGAAAAAATGGGCCGAGCTGATGCCCGGGGCACCTTTTGAATACAGTTTTGTTGACGATGCCCTGAAAAAGGTTTATCAGAACGAAATTCAGCTGAAACAGGCATCTTATATTGCAACTGCACTGGCCATTGTTATTGTATTGCTGGGCGTATTGGGCCTCATATCCTTAAGCATTCAAAAACGCACCAAAGAGATAGGTATCCGCAAGGTACTGGGTTCGTCGGTAGCGGGCATCATCAGTTTGTTTATGAAGGAGTTTTTGGGTGTTGTGCTTATTGCGGGGCTGATTGCCTGTCCGGTGGCTTATCTCATTATGCATAACTGGCTTAATGATTATGCCTACAAAATAGTGATCAACCTAAACCCATTCATGATGGCTATAGGAATGCTTACCCTGGTTACTGCCGTGTTAATTGCTTTGCAAACCATTAAAGCGGCACTGGATAGCCCGGTTAAAAGTTTACGATCTGAGTAAATCGACTTTGCGATTCTATCTTACCTGTTACTTAACCGGCTCCAACAGCACTACCTGTGTTTCTGAAAGCTCCTTATCGCGGGTATTATGGTTTAAAAACGCGGGTTTAAGTCGGGTTACCGGGTAGCGTTTAAAGGTTTTGAGCACTGTAAAACTCCAGCCATGCGCTTTGTAATCATTAATAACGCCGGTATTGGCATATAATATTGAAGGGCCGGTTATAACACCTTTTGCATCGGGCTTAAGCTCGGTTAGTGGTTCATCAAGGTAAAATATCGCATCATCATGAAACATGCCATCATCAATAAAAACCGGCAGCTTTTGCGGGTTGTTTTTGTTGAGCCAAATGGCCGCCTCACTGCCCGACTGGTAATGCAGTAGCGATGGGTAAAAGCACAAGTTAAGGTAAACGTTTACAATAAATGCCGCCAGCAAGGTGCGCACAATGGTTTGCTGCATACCTGCAGCTATTTTGGCCGGTACAAATACCAGGGCAATAAACAAAGCAAAAATGATAATGCAGGGTAGCCAGCCAAAAGTTTCGGGCCGGTAAAAATATTGAAGTACTGCTATCACAAGCAGCATCAGCACAATTACAACCGTTTGGGTAATCCGCACAGCCTTGATGCTTTTGGCCGATGTTAAATGAAAAAGGTATTGCGCGGTAATAATGGCAAAAAACGGGAACACGATCACGATGTAATGTGGCAACTGAAACTTGGATGCCGAGAATAACAGGAAGGTGATCATCGATCCGCAAAGGCAATACCACTCCTGCGCCTGTACATTTTTTATCCCTTTTTTGATGAACTGAAATATCGCGGCGAATAATAACAGCGACCAGGGTAAAAATGCCCAAAGCGTGGTATGCACAAAAAAGGAAGGATCGCCGTGCCCTTTAATTGGTCCGGTATTAAAAAAACGCCCAAACTGGCTATCCCAAAAAAAGAACTTGATGCCCGATACTCCTGTACGGCCAAACACTATTTTTTCGGGGTGAATATCAAACTGGCGATACAGGCACCAGATCTCGGGTATAATAAACAACAGTACCAATACCATAGCGAGCAGCCATCGCCAGTGAAAAAGTTGTTTCCATTGCCGGGTGATAATCAGGTGCCCTACAATAGCACCACCAATGGTGATGAGGGCAAACATGCCTTTGGTCATCACTGCGCAGGCGGTAAACAGGCAGGCCAGTACCAATTGCCCCAGTTTATTGCTGGTATAAGCTTTATAAAAACAGTAAACCGCCGCTATGATGAGCCCGGTTAAATAAGGCTCGGCACGTACATCGTTGTTGGAGAGGATGATATGCTGCGAGGTGAGCAGTATCAGCACCGCCCATAATGCTATTTGTTTGTTGTACAAGGCTTTGGCAAAGCGGTAGGTATATGCTGCGCCCATCATCACAAACAAAATACCCGGCAGCTTATATGCCCATGTACTAAAGCCGAAGCATTTGAAGAACAGGGCCGTAACCCAAAACGGAAAATGTGGCTTATCGAGCCAGTCATTACCCCAGGCGTACAGATTGGCGTAGTTATTACGCTGTACCATGGTTTTGGCGATGGTGGCGTATAAATTGCCGTCGGGCCCGATAATGGTGATGAACAAGCCACTAAAATTTAATACAACGGCCAGGCCTATAAAAAGGTAAAGCCATTTGGTTTGGTTAGTGGTGTTCGGTTGATCCATATAAAATAAGCCCGGGTAAGCGGCCGTAAATATAAACAGATTTGGTTGTAGGAGGGGAGTCTTAAAATAAAGGAAAACTTACGAAGTTTTGAAAACTCTCACCCCGACATCGCTACGCTTGTCACCCCTCTCTTCAGCTTGGCTGGAAAGAGGGACGGGAATTTTTTCTTTCGCTCTTTATCCATTTTCCTACCCTCTTTCCGCCGCAGGCGAAGAGAGGGTGGTCCAGCGTAGCGTAGACCGGGTGAGTCGGCTATATGCCAGTAACTTAGACCATTACTCCCAGGTAGTCTTCAGACTACCTGGGAGTAATGGTCTAAGTCAGAGACTTCGAACAGCGAAGGGCTTAAGCATCGAGAACGACTTTCATTCGCCGGTCATTACGAGGTATGAAGCAAAAGCCCCCTCTAAATCTCCCCCAAAGGGGGAGACTTTAAACTGTTTTTTTAAGCTCTCTCCTTTGGAGAGGGTTGGGTGAGGCCCTTGCTTCATACCTCTCAATGGTGCCTATATAGAAGTCTATTACAACTCCTTTATCTGGATATGGCGGTATTCCATCTGCCCGCGGTCGCCTTCCAGGCCTATGGGGCCGGTTGAGGGTAATATGAGGGCATCTTCCAAAACCTCGCCGTTACATTCGCAGTGAGCTATGTTATCTTTCACGGTAACTATGATGGTGTTCCAGTCCTGTGGTTTGTAGTTTTTTAAATCTTTATAAGGGCCAGCTACCAGGTAATCGCGGCATTGCAGTTGTTTGCCCCGCAGGAAAATACCGCTATCGGCATTTTTTGATGCGCGGAACTGGATCTTCAGGATAAAGTTTTTAGGAAACTCGCGCAGGGTCCAGGATTCCTGTACTTTCCGTTCAACCCCAACCGGATAATTTACGGTTAAGATACCATTTGTGGCAGAGTAACGCCCATCGGAAGATGCCGTTTTACCATCGAATTTCTCGGTTACCTGACCCGCCTTGCTCCGGTAACACCAGCCGTTGAGGGTACTGCCATCAAAAAGGCTTTCAAAACCTGCGTCCGGTTTCCAATTCTCGGCCTGGGCGCTGGCCCGAAGTGTTGTAAACATAAATCCGGCTACGATCATAAAAACCGGTACAAGGGCACGCATGTTCATTTTTTTCATAGTAATAGGTTATAGCATTTGGTAAATTGGTTAACCAGGTATCCCTATCATTCATCAAGATAACAAACTGTACGGTAGGCGATAACGGCACCCAAAAGGTAGAAATAAAGTTGGAGAAGAACAATAGGGACTGTGGGACTTTTGGGACTCTTGGACTGGGAGATTTATGGACTCTGAGACTGTGGGACTTTAGGACTTTTGCGATTCTTAGATTATGGGAGGAAGGAAAGAGATAAAATAATTCAAGATAAATGCATTCCTACTCCATTTAACTTATCCTATTGTCTTAAAGTCTCAGAGTCCAAAAGTCTCCCAGTCCACGAAAAACATAACAATTTATTAACGCCTTGATTTTTGTAAGGCCGTAGTTTAGTACCTTGTACCACTGATGTTTAATATGATGCGAAACCCCCTTAAACTTGGCGTAGCTATGCTGATGCTGTTGGCAACTCATAGCCTGAGCGCCCAAACAAGAACTAAAAAAGCTGTTTTTATAATTGCCGATGGCATCCCTGCCGATGTAATTGAAAAGCTGAATACCCCCAACCTCAAATTAATTGCTCAACAAGGAACCTACCTGCGAGCGCATGTAGGTGGCGAAAAAGGAGGTTACTCGCAAACGCCAACTATATCTGCCAATGGCTATAATAGCTTACTTACCTCAAGCTGGGTAAATAAGCATAACGTTTGGGGTAATGACATCAAAGACCCTAATTACAACTACTGGAATATTTTCAGGATGTTTAAAAACGCCTATCCTAACGGGAAAACGGCTGTTTTTTCGAGCTGGACAGATAACCGCACCAAACTCATTGGCGATGGCCTGCCGCAGGCGGGCAACATTCACCCGGATTTTGCTTATGATGGCTATGAGCTGGATACCGTAAAGTTTCCGCATGATAAGGCCGGCAATTATATGCACCTGATTGATGAACAGGTGGTAACATCGGCGGCGGCATGTATCAAGGATAAAGCGCCCGACCTTTCATGGGTTTACCTGGAATATACCGACGATATGGGGCACCGTTATGGCGATAGCCCACAATATTATGATGCCATTGAAAAAATGGACGCGCAGGTTGGCCGCATATGGCAGGCGATACAATACCGCCAGAAAAACTTCAAAGAGGATTGGATCATTTTTATCACCACCGATCATGGCCGTAGCGAACTGAATGGTAAAGATCATGGTGGTCAAAGCACACGCCAGCGGTCTACCTGGATGGTTACCAGCTACAGGCCGCTTAACAACTACGCCAAATATTACTACCCGGGCATAGTTGATATTACCCCATCTATCAACACCTTTTTAAATGTAAAAGTACCTACTGCACAGCTGCGCGAAATAGATGGCGTATCGCTCATCGGCCAGCTTTCGGTAGTACAACCCGATGCTAATTATGTACAAGGTGCGCTTGACGTAAGCTGGAAAGCCATGAGCGCCACAGGTAAAGTGAAGATATGGGTAACAGCAACCAACAACTACAAAGAAGGCAAACCTGATGATTACCAGTTACTGGCCGAAGTCCCGGTTACCAACGAACATGCTTTGATCAATGTAAAAAATATCCCATCCAAGTTTTACAAGGTTTGTATAGAGGGAGAATTTAATACTGTGAACAGGTGGGTTGTGCTGGAGGATAAGAAGTAAGAGCCTCACCCAATAACGAATAGCTTTAAACAAAACAGGCCCTGATATTAATGTCAGGGCCTGTTTTGTTATACTTGTATGTTCTTTAGCTTACGCTATCACTTTACCCATCAGCGGGTCGGTGTAGCTGTGCTGGCCAGTTTCAACGCGACCGGCGTAGCGTTTTTCATACGTTTGGCTGCCGGTTACCTTAATGCTGAAATCGTACCAGCCATGGCTTTGGGCAAGGTTTAGCAATTGTGTACCCTGACCTTTGGCCGCTATCACCTTTTGATGATTATTAGCTTTATATGCATGGTCAATAATTTGAATGGTGCATGGTTTGCTACCCGTGTTGCTCAGTTTCAGGGTGATGTTGCCGGTAAGTTTGTTGAGGGTATTAAGCTCATAGTCGCAAGCTACATCAAGCAGTGGATCGGCCGTGGTGCCTTTGTATTCGCGGAAAAAGCCATTTGGGCCATACACACGCAGGTGATATTCGCCGTTCTCAAACTCCTGAAGCGGCCAGTGGTCGGCAAGGGTGTCGCCCGCGGTAAGGGCATAGGCCCAGGTGCGCAACGGCTCCATTTGCTGCGGATTATCCAAACTGGCATATTTGCCTGGTGCATACACGTTAAATGGTGAACCCACGGCTTTTTGGCCAAATGCCTTATTGCTTGCTGTAAATTTAATCTCAAATGATTTTTTATCGGCACTTAGCTTGCCATCGGCATAAAGCTGGTAAGGTAGGGCACATGATGGCTTAATACCCGGTTCCTGCTGTGGCATGTGCGGCGATGAATGCGGATCGTGATTGATCTGCACTATTTCATCGGCAGTAAGCAACTTATAGGTTGGGAGTTGTTTAAACTTGGCTTTATGGATGCTCTCCACAAACTCATCTTTAACAACAAATTCAGGCTTGGCTATCTGATCACCGGTATAGGGGCGAAATACACTTGTTAAGTCGCCGCAGATGGTACGGCGCCAGGTGCTGATATTGGGTTCGGTAACTTTTTTACCTGTTTTTTTGGTTAAGAAATCTTCGAGAAACTGCAGGGTAGAGGTATGGTCAAACACCTCTGAATTTACCCAGCCGCCCTTGCTCCACGGTGAAGCAATCACCAGCGGCACGCGGTAGCCTAAGCCAATTGAACTTTCACGATCATATATTTCAGGGAAGCCGTTGCGTGCCTTTTCCTGCTCCAGGGTTACAAACTCAACGCTGGTATCAATACCTTTAGAGGTTAAGCCGGTGCCCGGTTTTTTAGAGTGAGGTACAACAAATGGTGGCACATGGTCAAAATAGCCGTCGTTTTCATCATAGGCTAAAATGAAGATAGTCTTTTTCCAAACCTCGGGGTTGTTTGTCAGTATCTCCATAACTTCCGACAGGTACCATGCGCCATACCAGGCCGCACCCGGGTGATCAGAAAAATTCTCAGGGGCCACCAGCCATGAAACGGTAGGTAGCTGCCCGGTTTTTACGTCCTGCCTGAATTGGTGCAATACATCACCTTTGGGTACCAGCAGCTCGCGAGGAGTGCCATTATCATCGTATTTTAAAGTTTCCAGTTCGCGGTAATCAGCATCGCCGGTGTTTACAGCCAGGCCTTTTTGATGCAGGTTTTTCTCAAGCTGTGAAAGCCTGGCGAATTTAGCCGGATCAAGGCTGGCCATTTCCTTTTTGGTATTTTCAAGATCGCGCTTTTTTTGACGCAATTGTTTTTGCAGCGGGGCAGCATTGGCATCGCCTGCGGGTAAAGCGGCTATTTGCTTTTCCAGGGCGGCTATCTCATCGGGCAAAAGGGTTGATTTCTTTTGCAGATGGCTTATGTGCTTATCGTATAGGTTAACATTGTAATGGTCAAAAAACTCCAGCGGGTTGTCGGTAAAGTTGGATAACCAGGCATCATAATCGCCCTGTAAGCCTGTATCAATTGAAAGTTCGTTCTGGTAAACTTTCCAGGGGATACCCGCGGCTTCCAGTCTTTCTGGGAAAGTAGCCCATTTCAGTGTGCCGAAGTCCGAATCATCGTTCCACACATGGGCACGTGAGTTTTCATGCTGCTCCTCACGAATTGTACCGCTCCAGAAAAACAGACGGTTAGGTGTGGTACCGGTAAGTGACGAGCAAAAATTCTGATCACATACGGTAAAGGCATCGGCCAGGGCATAGTAAAACGGAATATCCTCCCGGTTGTAATGCCCCATGGTAAGCGGCATATGCGCGTAATCTTTATTACCGGAATGTTTTACGTTGAGCCATTGGTCATATTTGCCATCGTTGCGGGCATTTACCTGGTTTGACCAAGAATGCGGTAACGACGACATCCAGGTAGCTTTGGTGCCCTTAATATCCAAACGGAAAGGGGCATAAGTTTCGCCTTTACTGTTTGATTGCAGCCATACCTTGTTTTTATTGGGCAGGTCAATTGCCCGCGGATCATTAAAGCCACGTACTCCTTTCAGCGTACCATAGGTATGGTCAAAAGAGCGGTTTTCCTGCATCAGTATAACTATATGCTCAGCATCCATATAAGTACTGCCAGGGGCCGGGTTAATGGCCATGGCTTTTTGTATAGATGCGGGCAAAATACTTGCAAAACCTGCGGCACCGGTAAGCAGGGCCGCTTTTTTTATAAAATCTCTCCGGGTATGAGACATATGGTAATGAGTGGTAAGTAGTGAGTTTTGAGTTCTTATCAGTTATTTAAACATTTTATTATTCCCTCCCTTGGGAGGGGTGAGTGAGGTTGCGCATGAGCAGGGAGGGGTTTCTACGTTAAATTAAATAACCGCATAAACCCTTTCCTTCTCCTTCCCCAGGGAAGGAATCGCACAAGCCTGCGCTTATTTTAAAAGTACAAACAAATTTATAAATCCATGAACTATCAACAAGAGTCCATTACCCAAAAACTACCCAACCCTTGCGGCAATTACCTCTTCGCAGAGGCCGAATGAAAGTGTCATGCCGTTGCCGCCTACGCCGTTTATTACGGTTACACCGGGTTCAATTTCTACTATCAGTTCGGTAGCGCCGTTGGTCATTTTGGGATAGATTCCGTGCCATGATTGTAGTAAGCTCCAGTCCTTAAAGGTGGCAAAAGTATGTAAGTACTCAGTTATCAAATTATTAATAAATGCCTTGTCAAATGGGTCGTGTACTAAGCCATATTCGTGCGAGTCGCCGATGGTGAGCTCGCCGCTGCCATTTTGTGATACCATTACGTGGATGCCCCATTTTAAGTGGGTGGCGTATTGTTCTTCATAACGTTTGCGGAGTGCAGGTAATGAGGCTGCTGCCTGAAAGCCGGGGTAATGGATCATGGATAAACCACCGCATAACGATGGGCCTATGCGCCATTCATCGGGCTGTGTAACCAGGCGCATCATTTGCAGTTTGCACTTGGTTATAGGAGTTTGCGCAAAAAGCTCAGGATAAAGCGTTTCAAATTCGGCACCACTGCATACAAATATCTCGTCGGCCTGCCAGCTTTGACTGCCCGAAATTACTTTGGGATGCTCAATACGGCTGATGGCGGTATTCCAGTGAAATTCTACGCCATACTTTTCGGCCAGGTATTTAGCAACCTGCCCTACAGCCTCGCGCGATTCAACGATCATATCCTCACCGCTCCATAAAGCGCCTTTTAAACCATTAGGGTTAACGGCGGGAGATTTGGAAAGCGCCTGCTCGGGGTTCAGCAGGGCGCAATCGCGAAAGGAGTGGTTAACGTCCACATATTCTTTTATTACCTGTAACTCATCATCATGATAGGCCAGGTGTAATGAGCCAACTTCATTATGCCATATACCTGCTTCGGTACAAATGGTTTTCCAGATGCTGCGCGATAGCATGGCACGGTCAAACAACGGGCCGGTGGCCTGGCCAATAGGCCATATCATACCAAAATTACGGATGGAAGCTCCAACCGCGCGTTCGTTACGTTCAAACACAGTTACTTTATAACCACGCGTGGCTAAAGCCCTGGCAGTGGCTAAACCCACAATGCCCGCGCCTATGATAATTGCAGAGCGCTCCTGCCCACTGAAGGGGGAGTTTTTTGATTGATCTTGATTCATATGATAAATATGATCAGGTTAATGATGTTATCAGATCATCAGTCTCCGGATCGTTTTTTTTTGAATTTTGACTTTTTAATTTTGAATTACTTCCCCCGGCACTTTGTAAAAAGTATAGGAGCGATAGCACGCCGCAAATACCGCCCACAACGGCTACGATCATGACGCCTTCTTTAAAAAAGTTACCCCAGCTAATGTTAGGGCGACCCAGTTCCTTTACCAGCAAAATACTTACGCTGCCCAGGTAACCCATAGAGTCTGCCACGTACATGATAAAGCCCACGTTGCTGCGATAGTTAAAGGTAGCTATCATGCGCTCAAAAAATATGGCGTTGTAGGGTACGTATCCTAAATAAAGACCGAGGCCGGCCATGGTCATCCAGCTTACGGAGCTAATGAGTTTCAGCGTGAACAGCATGGTTGAAACACCAACCAGCACACAGCCGCCAATAATAAGCAGGTGAATGATGCTGAAAGCTTTCAGGTTTTTTTTGACCAGGATAAGTAAGCTCATGGCCACCAGTACGATGACTGATATAATGGAATCAATATTGGTATAAATGCTGTTGCTTTTTACACCCAGATCGGCCCATATCTCTACCTCGAAATTATCACGTACATCGCGCATTATGGTGAGTAGTACATATATGATAATGGTGAGGATGATACCCGGCAAAAAGCGCATCAGGAATTGTTTACGCTCGGCCGCGTTCATAGGGCTGCGTTCGGCACGTTGTTGTTTATCTTCTGCAGTGGGGGCTGGCATCAGTTCCATGCAAAATACAAACAGCAGCAGGGGCAATACAAATATGGCGCCTGTTAAAAACGGCATATGATATTCGTTCACATGAAAAACGGTAAGCAGCGTGCGCCCAACCGTTTTTACAAAACCCGATGCAAATATTAAGCTGATAGACAACACCGCGGCCATAAACTCGGTAGAACGGCGGCCTTCCAGATAACCGAAAACCAAGCCCCAGATAAGGCCCAGGGGAAAGCCGTTAATAAACAGGAAAACAATATTATATGGGGCAGGCACCACGGCAAAGGCCAGCAGGGCCAGCCAGGCAATACCAATAAGCGTTAAAATATAACGCGCCCTGTTTTTGCTGTTTACCTCGGCAATAAAGCGGATACCATAAAACTTGCTGAAGGTGTAACCGATAACCTGTGTAATTACAAGCCAAACCTTATAATCAATATGCAGGTATTGTTGCCCGGTAAAAGTGCCGGCCGCAAATGCCTTTCGAAACGCATACATGGACGTATACAACCCAAAGGCCGCAACAGCTGCCATTACCGATAGCAGGGCGTATGGCCATTTGGCTACCCTTGCCCGCAATTGATCAATCAGCTTCATAGCCTTATTGGTTTATGATGTCAATTACTTGTGCTATATCATCAATAATATGGGTAGGGTTGTAGGTTTCCAGTTCGGCGCGCGAAAATATGCCGGTGGTTACACCTATAACATAACGGCAGCCTGCATTTTGCCCTTCGCGTACATCAACCTCGGTATCGCCAACTTTGGCTACTTCCAACGGATCGGTTATGCCGCCTTCGTTCATCATTTTCTGGATCATGTAAGGGTGCGGGCGACCAAGTTCTACTTCGTCTGACCCTACCACATGGTCAATCAGTCCTTTTTCACGCCATTGCAGGCGGGTAACAATGGTATCGGCAATATCACGTGAAAAACCGGTGTTAATACCTACCTGTACACCGGCCGCGCGCAGGGCAGTCAATGTTTCTTCAACATGGGGGAGTGGCTCAATACCGGGTTCAAACTGGTAAAAATTGATCATTTGCTGCACAAACTCTTTGTGAATGGTGTTTACCAAATCATCGGTGATCAGAGCGGTATCCGGCTCATGCTCATGAAGCATTTTGCGGATAGCCAGCGTTTTTTCATAACCCATCAGCGGATCAATTTTGGCTATCTCAACCTCGTATCCTGATTTTTTCATCGCTGCCTGAAAGGCTTTGCTTACCTCGTGATCGTCTTTAACCGTAGTGCCGGCAATATCGAATACTACTAATTTAATGGCCATAATAACATGTAATAAAGTTTAGCAATACTAAACTTTATTTATTAATACCAAACTAAATTAGTGTTAAGGTTGGGTTAAGGGAGGAGGATATGTAGAAACACGCCTAATTGCGAGATACGAAGAGCAGAAGCCTCACCCAACCCTCTCCAAAGGAGAGGGCTTTAAAATGCATTTATTAAGTCTCCCCCTTTGGGGGAGATTTAGAGGGGGCTACTGCTTAATAGTCGCAGCAATGCTCAATAAGAATAAAGGCTCCCTATTTTTTTTCTTCAAAAAAATAGATCACCAGCATGGTGGCGGTAATATTGCCCAGGTTTTTTGGGGTATGGGGTATGCGGCCGTCAAACAGCATCGAGTCGCCCTGGTGCAGGGTTACCTTGTCATCATTAAACTGGTATTCTACCTCGCCCTGTAAAATGTATTTGTATTCAAAGGCATCGGTTTCAACCAGTGGACGTATGGCGTTTGGTTCCAGTTCAAGTATCACTATATCAACCGTGGATTGGTTAATGGATTGCGTGAAAATGCGTTGATAATGAAAGCCTGTAGCATGTTCTTTTTCAAAATGTTCGTATTCGGCTTTTCGCTTTACTAAAACAGGCAGGTGATCGCCTTTGGTGCGGATATCTTTAAAAAACTCGTTCAGGTCAATTTCCAGAGCTTTAACAATATCAATCAGTACAATGAGCGATGGTATGGTGCGGCTGTTTTCAATTTGCGAGATAAGGCCTTTACTTACGTTGGCCCGGAGGGCAAGTTCCTGTACGGTGATATTTTTTTCGCGGCGGCGTTCTTTAATACGGTTACTGATCTGTATCAGTATGTCTTCTTCCATTATAACGTTATTACATATTAATTAAAAGCCGAATGTAGAACTCCAAAACCAAAACTCAAAATTCAAAAAAGTTAATGGTATGTTAAAAAAACGAAATCGGGCAAAGCTATGTTAAGCATGAAGTATATTTCACAAACATTTAATGTTTTGATAATGTGCAGGCCTTTTATTTGCAAACAAAAACCAAATTATGACTTTTTCTCAGTATAATCCGCAGGCCGTTGTTAAGGAAGTATTTTCTCTTTACGAAAAATTTGGTGACGAAGACTACATAGGCGAACCGGTTTCGCAGTTAGAGCATATGTCGCAGGCCGCGGCTTTGGCCATGGCCGAGGGTTATGATGATGAGGTTGTACTGGCTGCTTTTTTTCATGACATAGGCCACTTATGTGCCGATGCCGACGAGGCCGAAAGTATGGATGGCATGGGCAACGTTGATCATGAAAAACTGGGTGCCGATTACTTGCTGGAGCGTGGTTTTTCTGAAAGGGTGGCTAACCTGGTGCAGGGCCACGTAATTGCTAAAAGATACCTTACTTATAAATATCCTGAATATTATAATCGCCTGTCTGACGCCAGTAAGGGTACGCTGGAGTTTCAGGGTGGGGTAATGACCGAAGAGGAAGCTAATGACTTTGAGCTTAACCCCGATGCCGAACTTATTGTAAGGCTACGCTACTGGGATGATATGGCTAAAGAGATGAATGTACCTGTAAATAACATGGAACTTTTGAAGGCCATGGCTTTAACCCACCTGCAACTGGTTAATAGTTGATAAAGCTTGTTAACTTTTTGTAAGCATGATGTAACGCTCCTGTTACATAAATCAGCTGCTTAACGCAGGGTGAACATAAGATTAAGCATAGTTTAATACTAAGTTGGTTTACTAATAATAAACAAAGTTTAGTATTGCTGTATGAAAAAATCTTTCTCCTCACCCTTAAATTTTTGCAGATGAACAAGTTTTACCTGAAATTGAAAACCCTGATCACGGTTTTACTATTTTGTGTGGCTCCATCTATTTTATTTGGACAAACCAAAATAAGCGGAACAGTAACCGATGAAAACCACTTGCCGCTTCCAGGGGTAAGTATTATGTTAAAAGACCAGAAAAAAGGTACCATTACCGATGTTGACGGTCATTACTTCATCACCGCTACTGCCGGTCAAACCCTCACCTTTACATTTATAGGTTACGCACCACAAAATGTTGTGGTTGGCGATAAGGCCGTTATAAATGTAAGCATGAACGGCAACAACAAAACACTTAACGAGGTTGTGGTTACAGCCCTCGGTGTTAAAAAAGAAACACGCCGTATTGGTTATTCATTACAAGCCGTAAGCGGTGCCGATGTAACTACTGCCCGTGACCCTAACCCTATTACCGGTTTAACTGGTAAAGTGGCAGGTTTATCGGTAGGCCCATCGGCCGAGTTATTGGGTAACCCTTCGGTATTAATAAGGGGTAACTCGGTATCGTTATACGTTGTTGACGGTTTCCCGATCAATACGGATACTTACAATATCAGCCCTGATGATATTGAAACTTACACCGTGTTAAAAGGTCCTGCCGCGGCAGCATTATACGGTAGCCGTGCGCAAAACGGCGCTATTTTGATCACTACTAAAAAAGGTGATAAAAACAAAAAAGGATTAACTGTTGATATAAACAGCAGTACGGTTATGAATACCGGTTTCCTTGCCTTCCCACGTACACAAAATAAATTTGGCGCGGGCGAAAATACTTTTTACACATTTGTTGATGGTAAAGGTGGCGCACCAGGTGGTGTGGATAGTGATTACGACGTTTGGGGCCCTTACTTTGC
Source organism: Mucilaginibacter aquaedulcis (assembly GCF_030409325.1). GTDB lineage: Bacteria > Bacteroidota > Bacteroidia > Sphingobacteriales > Sphingobacteriaceae > Mucilaginibacter > Mucilaginibacter aquaedulcis. The sequence goes on along the minus strand of NZ_JAUFPR010000002.1, from coordinate 2,526,859 downwards.
AGGCCAGCTGATACCTCAGTATGACAGCCCTATTGTTAACGGCGTACGCCAGGCAACCCCATACACTGCCCGTGGTAAAGACAACTTGAAAAACTTTTTGAAAACAGGTTATCAAACCAACAACAACGTTTCATTAGGAGCAGTTGGCGATAATTATGTAACCCGTTTCTCTATTTCGCAACAGCACCAAACCAGCTATATCCCTTCACAGTATTTAGATATAGCCAACGCTAACTTTTATGCTTCATTTAACCCAACTTCAAAGTTGAAATTTGAAGCCAACGTTGATTTCAACAGACAATCAACTGATAACTTTCCAGACGTTCAATATGGTCCTAACAGTATCATCTATAACATAGCTGTTTGGACTGGTGCCGATTGGGATATCAACGCACCTGATATTAAGGCTATCTGGGCACCAGGTAAAGAAGGTGTACAATCAGTATTTGCTGAGTATACCCGTTACCACAACCCATACCTGCTTACCGAAAAATGGACAAGAGGTCATTACAAAAATGATACTTACGGTTACTTATCCGGTAACTATAAGTTCAATGATAACCTGAACGTTACCTTACGCTCGCAGATTGATACCTACAACATTTTACGTACAGAGGATCTGCCGTTTTCGGCTCACCCTTATGGCCGTGAAGGTAACCAGGGCGATTACCGCGAAGACCGCCGTAACCTGTTTGATAATAACACCGAGTTATTCATCAACTATAACTACACCATTGCCAAGTTTCTTAACTTATCAGGTTTAGTTGGTTCAAACCTGCGCAGCTTTAACTACAACTCCAGCTGGACCTCAACTGATTATTTGAACGTTCCTGAAGTTTATTCATTCAGTAACTCTAAAAATCCTATCCAGGCAAGCAGCTTCAGTTCACAGGAGCGTGTATTTAGCCAGTATTACTCTTTGGATGCTTCGTTTGGTAAATATGCTACCTTATCAAGCACCGGCCGTGTTGATAAATCATCGGCTTTCCAAAACGTAACTACTTATTACTATCCAAGTGCATCGGCAGCAACTGTAATTTCTGATTACATTAAATTGCCAACCGTAATTTCATTCTTAAAAGCAAGAGCTTCTTACTCAACTGTAAAAGCCGATGCTTCAAGCCCAACAATTGGTTCGGCTCCATTTAATGCTATCTCGGTATATGGTGGTCAAACAACAACCAGCAATCCAAAAGATAATCCTTTGTTCTTAAATCCGCTGGGTTACGGTACCGTTTACCAGTCGCCATACAATGGTCCAAGCTACCAGCTTAATCCGTTTTACTTAACCAGCAAACCATACAACGGTCAGCCTGCTGCATCAGCTTCAGACTTTTTGTATCAGAACAACATTAAAACCTCAACCCGTGTAAACTATGAAGAAGGTTTTGATATTAAATTCTTACAAAACCGTTTAGGTTTATCAGCTACAGCGTTCCAGTACATTGATGGTCCGCGTATTTTGGCTAATGATATATCAACCTCAACAGGTTATACAACTTTATATCTGAACGCGCTTAAAACCCGTAAAACAGGTTATGAAGTTTCAGTAGAAGGTACACCGATCAGGAACCTGGGTGGTTTCACCTGGAACGTATTGGTTAACGTATCAACCTTTAAAGAAGTTTACAAAGAACTGCCACCGGGACAAAGCACTTATCAGCAATTCTTTAAAGTTGGCGATCGTACCGATAAATTATATGGTACCGCGTTTGCCCGTACACCACAAGGCCAGATCATTAATGATGCTGCCGGTAAACCCCTTATATTACCTGTTGCTCAATACTTAGGTAACGAGAATGCAAAATACGCATGGAGCGTTGCCAATAAAATACGCTACAAGAACTTTAACATGGGTTTCCAGTTTGATGGTTCTGTTGGTGGTGTTATTATTGATTACATGCACAACAAAACCATGCGTGGTGGTTCAAACATTGAAACTGCTACCGGCGCACTGGGCGATGCCCGTTATAAAGACTGGCAAAACTTTGGTAAGGCAGGCTACAACGGCAGCTACGTGGGCGAGGGTGTAACCGTATCAAACGGAGCTTCAATTAACTATGATCCTGTAACCGGTAAAATAGTTAACTACACAGCTTTGCAGTACTCACCTAACAAGCAAACCGCCCTGGTGCAGGATTATGTTAGTAAGTATTACAATGCCGACGAGTCAAACCTGATGAGCAAAACATTCTCAAAACTGCGCGAGGTAACCCTGGGTTACGATTTCCCTAAAGCGTGGTTAGATAAATCGTTCATCAAAAAGGCTGCATTATCAGTTTACGGGCGTAACCTGCTGTATTTCTACGGTGATAAACGCTTTAAGGATGTGGATTTAGATCAATACAATACAGCTGTTTCAAGCACTGGTTTGCAATCGCCAACAGTACGTAGCTACGGTGTAAACTTAAATGTATCATTCTAATTAAAATAAGGAATAATCATGAAAAAGATATTTAGAATTTGCTTACTGCCGGTATTAGCGATAGTACTTACGGTAACAGGATGTAAGAAAAGCTTTGAGGACCTTACCAAAAACAACAACGTGCCAAGCACTGTGCCTGCATCGCTGTTATTTAACGGTGTAATTTATAAACTGGCCGATTTCCCTCAGAGTAACAACGAAATTTATTGCCAGTATTACCTGTATAACTATGATTATTATGGTAACAACCGTTATGATGCTTTTGCCAGCGGCGGTGATAATTACTACAGCACTATTAAAAACGTAATAGCCATGGAAAAACAGGCTGCTGCTTCGGGCGGTGCCGCAGTTAATCCGTATGAGGCTTTGGGTAAATTTTTCAGGGCTTACTTTTTCGCTAAAATGAGTTTGGAAGAAGGCGATATCCCAATGACCGAAGCTTTAAAAGGTTTGGATAACCTAACCCCGGTTTATGACAGCCAAAAAACAGTAATGACACAGGCACTGGCCTGGCTTGAAAGCGCTAATACCGATCTGGCGGCGCTTATAAAAGACCCTACTGTAGGTGGTGCCGGTGTTGGCGGTACTTTAGCTAATGACATTTATTTTGGTAACGATCTTTCTAAATGGCAAAAAACGGTAAATACCTTCCGCGTTAGGTTATTGCTGGCATTAAGCAAAAAAACAGCTGATATTGATGTTAAAACTCAGTTTGCCAACATCATTGGCAATCCAACACAATATCCTTTAATGGCAAGCAACGATGATAACATGCAATTTAAATTTGCTACGCCAAGCAATTACTATCCGCAAAACCCTGATAACTTTGGTCAGAACGGTTCACGTCAAAACATGTCTGCAACTTACGTAGGTTTGCTTACACAGTTAAAAGATCCGCGTGTATTTGTAACTGCCGAGCCATCACGTTACAGTGTTGATACCTTGAAGAAAAGCCCAACCAGCTTTGATGCCTTTATTGGTGCCGATGCCGGGCTTGACCTTGGTGTAATGTATAACAACGCTACCCTGCAACGTTACTCGTTCCTGAACCGTAAACATTTTTATTCAACCTATACCGGCGAACCTGCTATACAAGTTGGTTACCCAGAGTTAATGTTTAACATTGCCGAAGGTATTAACCTTGGCTGGGCAAGCGGCGATGCCGAAGCTTATTATACCAAAGGTATCCAGGCTTCGTTCCAGTCATACGCTATCCCTACATCAGGTATATTCACAGCTTACTTTTATCGCCCTGGTGCAACAAAAGGTCCGGCAGATCAAAGCAGCTATGATACATTCCCTATCACTGTTGACTGGAACGCGTATTACGCGCAGCCTGCTGTAAAATATGCCGGTGGTGCTAATGGCCGTACGCAAATATTACAGCAAAAATACCTGGCCTTGTTCCGTCACTCAGGGTTAGAGTCATACTTTACTTACCGCCGTACCGGGGTGCCAACCTTTACAACCGGCCCGGGTACAGGTAACGGTGGCCGTATAGCCCTGCGTTTTGAATATCCAACTTCAGAAAGAACTGTAAATGCTGCCAACTATAATAAAGCATTGAGCCAGTTTGGCGGTACCGATGATATAAACGGTATCATGTGGGTATTACAATAACAACATGAATAATCAATAAATAATGATAAAGGCTTCCCTGCATAGCAGGGAGGCCTTTGTTAAATAACATCGTCACTATCTAAAAACAATTATACCCATGAAAAAGCTGATTCTGATATTATTACTCTCGGCATCATTTACTTCACTTTTTGCTCAAAAGCACAAAACCGAAAATGTAATTATTGTAACCATTGATGGATTGCGCTGGCAGGAGATATTCCGCGGTGCCGATTCTGCGCTTATCAACTCCAAAGAAACCAATGACAAGGCCGAAGTGCGTAAAAACTTCTGGACTGATGCTGTAAATGAGCGCCGCAAAATGCTGGTGCCGTTTTTTTGGTCGACCATAGTACAACATGGTCAGTTGTACGGTAACCGCGATATTGGCAGTAAGGATGAAGTGGCCAATCCGTACCACTTTTCGTACCCGGGTTATAACGAAATATTTACCGGCTTCCCTGATCCCCGAATGAACACTAACGAGGCTATCACCAACCCCAACATGAACCTGCTGGAGTTCTTAAATAAGCAAAAAGGTTTTGAAAACAAGGTTGCCGCTTTTTCATCATGGGAAAGGTTTCCACAGATCCTGAACACTCAGCGTTCGGGTATTGTGAATAATTCAGGTTACATGAAACTGAACACACCGGGCATGAATGATCGTTTACAGTTTTTAAACGAGATTCAAAACGAGGGCCCTCATTTCCTGGGCGATTCTACCCGGATTGATTACCTGACCTTTGAATTTGCAAAAACCTACATGAAGCAATACAAACCACGGGCGCTTTATGTAGCTTTTGACGAACCTGATGATATGGCTCATGGTGGTAACTACAAGGTTTACCTTGACCGCATTCACCAGGAAGACGATTATATTAAACAACTGTGGGATTTTGTACAAACCGATGCGGCCTACAAAAATAAAACTACCCTTATCATCACCTGCGATCATGGCCGTGGCGATGTGCCTTTGCTGAAATGGCGCGATCATGGTAAGGAAACCACAAATTCTGAACAAACATGGTTTGCTGTTATTGGACCGGATACTCCGGCATCTGGTGAGATGAAATTACCAACCACCACTTATCATAAACAATTGGCACAAACCATTGCCAACTTGCTGGGCTTTGATTTTAAGGCAGCTGCAGGTCATGAAGTTGGTGATGCCATTGGCAGTGTAACCGGCAAATAATTCTGTACCGTTAAAACAGCAACAAATGCGTTTAGCTATAATATCAACACTTTTGTTTTTATTATCGGGAAATGATAACTGGCAGCCTAACCCCACTCCGGTATCAAAACATAAATTCATCGTGGCCGCCCATCGTGGCGACCACGTGATTTATCCCGAAAATACCCTCGCGGCCTATCGTGAAGCCATCAGGAATGAAGCCGACTATGTAGAGATAGACCTCCGAACAACCAAAGACGGCGAACTGGTTAGCATGCACGATGGCAGCGTGAACCGCATGACCAGCGGTCAGGGTTTGATCAAGGACCTTACCCTTGCCAACCTTCAGGACTTAAAGGTTAAAAGCAGAGATACCACTGATCATGAAACCTACCGTATCCCTACATTTAAGGAGATCTTGCAGTTATGCAAAGGCAAGATCAATATCTATCTTGATTTTAAGGCTGCCGATCCGGCTCAGGCTTATGCCATGATCAAACAATTTGGTATGGAAAAACAGGTATTGGTTTACATTAACGGTGCCGAGCAATTTACCGGGTGGCGCAAGGCCGCTCCCCAAATGCCGTTGATGCTGAGCCTACCCGATAGTGTTAAAACAGTAACGGCTATGGAAACCTTTATTGATAAATACCATGTGGACATACTGGATGGAAGTTATAAACAATACAGTACCGAAATGGTAAAGCTTGCCGAAAGCAAACACGTGCCCGTTTGGCCCGATATCCAGAGTGCAGGCGAAGGCCCGGCCGATTGGGATCAGGCGCTGGCAAAGGGTCTGTCAGGTTTACAAACTGACCACCCGGCAGCATTGGTAAAATATTTGAAAGGGAAGGGGTTGAGGTAGATTTAATAAAAATTGTCATTGCGAGCGAAGCGTGGCAATCGCGAATATTAAATGTTGAATCTGCATAGTTCGCCATTGCTTCGTTGTCCATTCGCCATTACAATTTTTTGTTATACCTCCCAGGCAGTTTATATTAATATTCCGCCCACCCTTAACTATCCCTTAACACACGCGCCTTACATTTACATAAAATTTATTCCATGACTACCCGCAGAGATTTTATTGGAACCGGTTTGGCCGGTATTGCAGCTTTAACTTTGTTGCCTGCAGTTAACACTTTTGCAAGTGTTAATAACGACTATAACCGCCATAGTAAAGGCAAGTTAAAATTACGCTTCGCCCTGGTTTCTGATATTCATTACGGCCAGCCAAATACCGATTATGCTACCAACACCGGTAACATGGTGAAATGGATAAATGCAGATCATGACAAGAACCACCTGGATATGGTGATCGTCAACGGCGACCTGGTGCACAACCGTCCTGATCTGCTGCCCGAAATAAAAACAAACTACCTCGATAAATTAAATGCCCCTTATCATACCATCCCTGGTAACCATGACTTTGCTGATGCCGCGCTTTGGCAAAAGAACTTTGGGTATGAGGATAAGTACACGGTAGATTTTGGCGATATAGGTTTTGTGCTTGCCAACACTGCCGATACTAAGGGCACTTACCTTTGCCCGGACAACGCCTTTATTAAAGCATCATTAGAGAAATTTAAGGATAAAAAGATCGTGTTTGTGATACTGCACATCGCACCGTTCAAATGGCAAAAGGATGATTTTTTTGTCGACTGCCCCGAAACTATGGAGTTATTGCACGGCTATCCGAATGTAAAGGCCACCTTTCACGGGCATGACCACCTGCTGGATGGCGTGCGTTATACCGGCAATAAGTTTCCGCACTTTTTTGATTCGCACATAGGCGGCGACTGGGGTACCGATTACAAAGGCTACCGTATAGTGGAGGTAGACAATGATAATGCTATTTATACCTACCAAATCAACGCCAGCCAAAACCCAACGCTTAACTCTAATAAATTGTAAATTATTTTTCTGAAGGGAATTTTAAACCGATCTCGGCACGGGCTCTGTCTATCAGGTTGATCATTTGTTTTGATAGTTGATGACTGATGATAGGGCTTTCTGTTTTGCCTGCTTTAATCAGGTCACAAAAATGGGCTATCTCATAATTTAATCCGCCTGCGGTAAAAGGTTCATGTAGTTCAATGCTGCGGCTGTCGAGGTAGTCGATAGTGGCACGAGCGGGATTCCACCAGTTTTTATGAATGGTGATATGGCCCAGCGGTCCGGCTATCAGCGCATCACCCTTGCCATGCATATCAAACCCCGCGTAAAGTTGGGAGTAACCACCGGTATGCAGCGTTTGAAACACCGCGAACATATCAATCCCCGTTTCGCCAAAGCGGCCCATTGCCTGCACATCCTGCAATTCGCCAAGCCAGTCTATCGCCAAAAAGGCTTCATAAATACCTATCTGCATTAGCGCGCCGCCAACCAGTTCATAACTAAAGTTAGGATGATCAGGAGGGCAGTCTGCCACGGATGATCCTGCGCGCACATAACCCGCAGGGCCGATAGGATCAATAGCCAGGTGTTCTTTTAAGCGGATGTATAAAGGGTAAAAGGCCGGTTTCATACCTTCCATAAAGAGCAGGTTGCATTCCTTGGCCACGGCAAGTACCAGCTCCAGTTCTGGCAGGTTAACGGTAAGCGGTTTTTCGCAGAGTACGTGTTTGCCTGCTTTAAGAGCAGCTATGCTGTAAGCGGCATGGCTATCGGGCAGGGTGGCAATGTAAACGGCATCAATATCGGTAGCCAGCAACTCCTCAACACTGGCGCAAGCTATGCCACCATGCTCGGCCACAAAGGCATCAACCGTAGTTGCCCTCCTTGACCATGCCGATACCAGTTCCGTATCAGGCATCTCACGCAAGCCCTGCATAAACCTGTGGGCAATGCGCCCGCAACCTATAATACCCCATTTAATCATTTGAGTAAAGAGTTTTAAGTGATGAGTTTTGAGTTTCCTTTAACGTAAAAAGTGATGAGCTTTGGGTGCCGGCCAATTGATTGCCAAAACTCAAAACTCATCACTTTTAACTTAAACAGCTATCTATTGGTATTGGATGTAGATAGGGTATGGTTTGTATCTTGATAAAACCTCCTCAGGGGTTAACATGTGGTGAGGAGCTTTCTTAATATCATTTTTATAGAACAATTTGAAACCTGTAAACTGAACCGGCTCCTGGTTTATGAAGTAACGGTAAGTTCCGGTTTTCAGATCGGGCTCACCCCACCCGTCCATATCCATTACCAGTTGTATTTCTTTACGCAGTTTTATGTTTTTATAGTTGGTCAACATTTTTTTAGTAAAGCGGTGTACTATTAAAATTTTTGGAGGCAGGTTATATTTTTTAACCAGGCCTGCTAAATAACCAGAAACGTAGTTAACATCGGCAGCGTCATAAGTACCAATTTTTTTACCTGGTTTGGTACCATCTTTCATAGAAAATTCAGGGTCCATACCAAAGTGTACCTGTGGCATAGCCAGGTATTTTTCAAGCAAAGGTAACTCTGCCTGAATGTTGCTCAATGCAACCTGAACATCTAAAAACACAATAGCATGTGCTTTTTTAGCTAATACCAAAACACTGTCAATCTGTTTAAACGGCATGCGGTAACGGAACTTACCGTCTTTACCGGGATCGCCTTGGGCCACTACAGCAATATAATGCAGTGCCGGTTGTACCGGAGTTTTAGGATCGGCTTTTTCCCAGTGTTTTACTTCGCCTTTTAGTTTGGCCAGCATCTCGTTAGGAGGTAACTCGCCCAGGATTCCCATTCTTTTTGAGTACAGGTTACCATAAAAGGCCACCACACGCTTAAACGGTAAAATGGCTCCGTTTAAGGGGTATGGGGTATTTTTAACCGGCCATCTGCCGGTGGTATCGCCGTGGGCATTAAATACCAGTAGGCTGTCGTAAAGTTTTTTATCCAGGGGAGGATAGCTTGATTTTACAACGCTTAAAGTGTCTTGAGTTTCCGTTTCGCCTTTAGCCGAATCAGCCTTGGCAGCTGATGTTTTGCCGGCCGCTTTACCGGTACTGCTACTTTGGTTGCAGTTGGTGAGCAGGGTTATGGATAATAAAAGAGCTGTGGCAGAAAGGAAAAAATGTTTCATTATAATGGTTGAGATAGTTTGATGTAGTTTACAGGATATAGTAAGTGTTATAAGTTGTTAATTATTAATTATTTCTGTTGATACCCGGGGCCGCGCAAAATAACACCTTTTCTGGTACCAATGTGTTTAAAATTATCAACAGTTATGTTTCCGTTTACCAAAACGTATTTAAAACCAGTTGAGTAGGCGTGAGGATGTTCAAAAGTTGATTGATCCTTTACCGAACCGGCGTCAAAGATAACAATATCTGCAAACATCCCCGGCTGTAACAACCCACGGTTGGTAAGGTGGAATTTTTGGGCAGGCAGTGAAGTCATTTTCCGTATGGCATCCTCCAGCCTGATGGCTCCTTTTTCGCGAACATAATAAGCCAGTACCCTTGCATTGCTGCCGTAACCCCGCGGGTGCGGCACGCCTGAGCCAAACAGGCGGATGCCTGAATCAGACGCTACCATGGTGAGCGGATATTGCAATATGCGGGTTACATCGTCCTCGTTTAAGCCATGAAAAACCATTGATGCACTGCCAGCTTTGGTAATATCAAGGATGGTTTCAATTTCATTAGGAATGGTTGATGGCCGCCCCTTATCCATATTGATCTGCATAATGTTTTTCCCGTTGATGGATGGATCGCCATCGCAGTGGGCCACCACGGCGTAATCAAAATGCTGACGGGTGCGCCTTTGCATATCTGTGATCATTTCGGCAACCACCTTTTGATGAATCAGCGGATTGTTCAATCTTTTCAATACCGAATCGTGTCCCCCATCCTGCAGCCAATCGGGCAGGAGCACATTTAAGGTAGTGCTGCTGGCTGTATATGGGTATTGATCAACGGTAACATCCAAACCCTCCTGGCGTGCTTTCTCTACCATGGCAATCATATCGGCCGAACAGTTCCAGTTGGGCAAACCAACCTTAAAGTGCGAGATCTCGACCGGCATGTTGGCTTGCCTGCCAATATCAATTGCCTCGGCAATGGCATCAAATATCTTATCGGTCTCGTTACGCATGTGCGAAGTGTACACACCATGGTATTTGGCACTTGCCTTTGCCAAAGCAATAACTTCGGGAGTTTTAGAGTACAGGCCAGGTGTATAAATTAAACCTGTTGAAAATCCAACAGCGCCATCGCGCATGGCCTGTTCAACAATGCCCTGCATTTTTAGTAATTGAGTAGCGGTAGGGGTTACAGCGGCTTTGCCTAAAACAGCCTCGCGCACATCATTGTGCCCAATTAAACTGGCTACGTTTACTGAAAGTTTGGTGCTTTCCAGTTGTTTAAAGTATTGTGCTATATTAATGTTTGAACTACCGCAATTACCGGTAATTACCGTGGTTACGCCATCGTAAATGAAATTATCGGCAGTAGGGGTTTTCTTTTCGTCGCCCTCAATATGGGTATGCACATCAATAAAACCGGGAGCGATGATGAGTCCGGTAGCATCAATGGTTTTGGCAGCCTGGCTTTTGGAAAGATCGCCAATACCGATGATCTTATCTTTAACGATGCCCACATCCCCATAAAACCATGGATTGCCTGCGCCATCTATGATCTTGCCATTCTTTAAAATTATGTCAAAACGTTGCTGCGCGTAACCGACGGATGCTATTATCAGTAACAGAAATACGGTATACAGCCTTTTTCTGAGCATACCTTAACTATGAACGCGTTTTAAAGAATTTTCCGAAAACCCCAAGCGGTAGTTTTGACCCGGCAGTGGCCTGCAGGTAAAGCTCACCAATTTCAAGGTTCTCTACTTTAGGGTAAGCGCTTTTAATCAGGTTTTCGATAATGACAGATGAAAAACCAAGCGAATAGGTATTCAGGATCAGGAAGTGTTCTTCCGGATCAAGCAGTTGGATCACATCGGCCATCATTTCGTTGATGTTATCTTCCAGTTTCCATTTTTCGCCGTTAGGGCCGTTGCCGTATGCCGGCGGGTCAAGGATGATACCGTTGTATTTTTTGCCGCGTTTAAGTTCGCGCTTAACAAATTTAAGCGCATCTTCCACCACCCAGCGGATGTTGCTGAGGCCAGAGATTTCCTGATTTTCATTGGCCCAGGTAACCACCTGCTTTATAGAATCAACGTGGGTGGTATCGGCACCTGCCGCCTGTGCAATTAACGATGCGCCGCCGGTATAGGCAAACAGGTTAAGCACTTTAGGCTGCGGAGTTTTAAATTTTTTGATGTTTTGAGAGATGTAATCCCAATTTACGGCTTGCTCTGGGAATATACCAAGGTGCTTGAATGAGGTTAAACCCAACCTGAACTTAATGGCTGCATCTTTATTTTTATATTCAATATGCCAGCGGTCAGGAGTTTTCTGGTCTTTCTTTATCCAGTCGCCGGCTGTAGCCGAGCGGCCTTTAAATTTAATATGGTGCAGGCGCTGCCATTCAGAAGCGGGCAATTGCTTGCTCCAAACAGCCTGAGGCTCGGGCCTGATGAGTATAATGTTCCCAAAGCGTTCCAGCTTTTCAAAGTCGCCGCAATCAATCAGTTCGTAATCTTTCCAGTGCGTTGGGGTTAATAGTTGAATCATTCTTTTAGTATCAAGTAGTTAGTATCAAGTATCAAGACTAACTGTGCCTTTGATACAAGGCGCAAATTTAATATTCTTTTTTGGTATCAGGTAGTTAGTAATCAGGTATCAAAAAATGACATAGTACAAGTTAATACAGATTGATACCTGTATTAGTCAGTTAAATGGTCCTGATACTTGATACTAACTACTTGATATTAAGAATTTATAGCTTCGCCTTAGCTGCCTGCATGAATTTGCTGGCGAATACAAAGTCGTTAAGTTCTTTGTTATCGGTGTGGGCAATTTCCTTGTTGCTGCCTTCCCACCATTTTTTACCCTGGTGTAAAAACAAGATATGATCGCCAATGCCCATTACCGAGTTCATATCGTGGGTAACCACTACGGTAGTTATCTGGTATTCTTCGGTAAGTTCGTTAATGAGTTCATCAATGAGGATAGATGTTTTAGGGTCGAGGCCCGAGTTGGGTTCGTCCACAAACAGGTATTTAGGCTGCATGGATATGGCGCGGGCAATACCCACACGTTTTTTCATACCGCCCGAAAGCTCTGATGGGTATAATTTATTTTTACCGACAAGGTTAACCCTTTCGAGGCAAAAATTGGCACGCTCCAGCTTTTCGGCTTTTGACTGGGTGGTGAACAGGTTGAGGGGAAACATGATGTTCTCTTCCACGGTCATAGAATCAAACAGGGCCGAGTTTTGGAAAAGCATACCTATTTGGGTACGGATGGGTACCCTTTGTTCAAAATCCATGTCGGTAAAGTTTTCGCCATTGAAGATCACATCACCCTTGGTAGGGTCATGCAGGCCAACAATACATTTTAGTAAAGTGGTTTTACCCGAACCTGAACCTCCGATAATGAGATTGTTTTTACCTGGTTTAAATATCGCGCTTATACCCTTGAGTACCTCGTTTTCGCCAAATGTTTTGTAGATGTCTTTAATTTCAATCATAGTAGCAGGCGTGATATAATCAGATCCACAAATAAAATCATGATACAGCTCCAAACCACACCGCGTGTGGCCGACTGACCAACTTCAAGGGATCCGCCATCGGTATAAAAACCCTGGTATGAGCAGATGGATGTAATAATGAAGCCGAAAAATATAGCTTTAACAGCACATACCGTAACAATAAGAGGGTTAAAGCCGTCGGTTAAACCGGTTACATAATCGGCAGTTGAAACTTCTTTTGATGCGGCACAAGCAAGGTAACCGCCACTTAAACCTAAAATAACCGATACAATAACTAATAAGGGAATCATACTTACGCCCGCTATGATTTTAGGCGAGATCAAATATCCCGGAGCATTTACGCCCATAATTTCCAAAGCATCTATCTGTTCGGTTACCCGCATGGTGCCTATTTGCGATGCCATGCTCGAGCCTACACGCCCGGCCAATACCAGGGCCGAAATAGTAGGGCTAAACTCCAGTATGGTTGAATCGCGGGTGATACCGCCTACAATAGTTTTGGGAATAAAATCGCTCACCAGCTGAAATGCGGTTTGAATGGTGGCTACCGCGCCTATAAACACCGAAATAACGGCGATAATACCCAGCGAGCCTACACCCACCGAAACCATTTCACGCATTACTTCGCTCCAGTATACACTAAATTTTTCAGGCTTCCTGAAACTTAAACGCAGTAGTAGTATGTATTTCCCTAAACTTTGAAACATTTGTTATTTTAAAAATCGGTTAAAAATACGTTTTTAATTTGTGTGCACTTTGAACCAATTTAAGCCTAAAGGGACAAAAAACGGACAAAATAATTGCTTATTTTACACATATAACCTTAGAACGATGAAACTGTTTGGCTACACACAACCAAAACTTTCAAACGCTCAAAGATAATAAATGCTTTGTAAGATATTCCATTACTTGCAAAGGGTAAAAAAACGAATGTATTAAAGATTAAAAGCATTCTTTCTTATAGTATCTTAAAAAATATAAAATGATAAATAAGTTATTAAATAACCTATAATGACCTATTATTTCTCATATTTACAACCTCAGGTTGTTTAAACGTTCAAAACATCTTAATACATACGAGGTTGTTGTACTGATGATAAAGTAAGGGGTTATTTTATCGTTTAATTACCCTGGTTATATTTTAATTAATATGCCGGGGTTTTTTATGCAAAACTTTTTGCTTAACTATCACGTATACAAGCTTGTTATTTGTAAAAGTTGTTGGTATATTATCTCTCCCGGTGTGCTTTATCCGGGAGTTTTAAAAAAATAAATGAGAGGCGAGAGTAAGGGAGTATTTATTAAGGTAATAGTTATAATAGTTTTACTCATAGTAATAACATTGTATATTTTTCATGAAGGCAGGTTTAAGTAATTGATCATTTCCCCCTTAATCAAAACTTACACCATTAACTGCAATCCCATAATTAAACGATAAATAATAGCTAACCCCAAAGCATGGAGTTTTGAGGATAACTTCGATGCACAACCCCGGTTGCCTGGCTGCCGGGGTTTTTTATTTTCATTTGGTAACTTATAAATTGTTTAAGCGTATAAAAAGGTAGTAAGTTAATTTATCATTTCTACGTTGGTAAAATCAAGGGTGTTAGTTCGGTGCTAACGCCCTTTTTTATTTTGTAATGATATTGGGCGAAACTATTTATATTGGTCTGCGGAATATACAATAATGCCTATTCCTTAATTAAAGACGCATTTTAGTGCCTCAATTATTTACTAAAACAACAATAACAAATACAATGAAGAATGCTCTTATTACCGGTTCAACAAAAGGAATGGGCCGCTCTATTACAATTTCATTTGCTAACGAAGGGTTAAACGTAGCAATATGTTCACGCAATGAGCAGGAACTGTTAAAGTTTAAAGCCGAACTGCAAACTACATATCCCGATATTAAGGTTTTTGCTAAGGTAACAGATGGCAGTAATAAGGCTCAGTTGCTGCAATTTGCCGCAGCCGCCGAACAGGAATTAGGTTTTATTGATGTTGTAGTGAACAGCCTGGGCTCTTTTGTACCTGCCAGTATATTGGATGAAGGCGATGATGTATTTACCAGCCAGCTCAACACCAACCTGATGCCGGCCTATGAGCTGTACCGCCACTTTGGCAAAACCATGAAAAACGCCCGCAAAGGCCATTTCTTTAATATATGTTCTGTAGCCTCATTAAACCCTATAGCGGCTGCGGGTGCCTACAGCGTAACCAAATACGCTTTGCTGGGGTTAACTAAACTGATGCGTTATGAAATGCAGGAACATGGCGTAAAGGTAACCGCCGTAATTCCGGGCTCAACGTTAACCGATTCATGGAAAGATGCCGTGGTTGATAAAGATACTATGGTGTTACCGGAGGATATAGCTTCGGCCATCATCAACATATATAAAATGAGTACAGGAGCTAATGTTGATGAAATAATTATTAAGCCTGCACCCGGCCAGATATAAGCATTAATTTATATAAAAACCAGTGCTGAAAGCAGGATCGTTCGTCGGTATTTTCAGGTGCTTTACCGAAAAATTGGTTACTTTCACCTAAAAGCATTACGGTAAAACAGCTATAGTTAGCACATTTGAGTCATAAATCACTCACTATACTAACAATTATGGAAAAGAAACTCTATCGCGATGATCGCCGCAAGGTAATAGGCGGTGTTTGCGCAGGTTTGGCCGACTATTTTGACATCGATATAGCTATTATACGTGCCCTGTTCTTACTCACATTTATTTTCATGGGCACCGGTTTTATGGTTTACCTTGTTTTATGGATCGTACTGCCTAAAAAAGATTATAACTATTTTAACCCGGGTGTTGACTATAGGGTGCCGCCACAGGATTCATCTAATCCTTTTGGCAGCGTACCACCGCAACCCGGCGACCCTTTTGTTAAAACGCCTAAACAAAATGCATCAACCGCAGGACTCATTTTTGGTGTGATACTGATATTTGTCGGCGGATCATTCCTGCTACATGAGTTGCACCTGTTCAGGTTTTGGCACATGGGTAAGTTGTGGCCGGTAATTTTAGTGGTTGCAGGTTTGGCCATTATGGTATCGGGCGAAAAGAAAAAGCCTTGGGAAAAAGACAACTGGCATAATGCTGAAGAAACCACAGATAAAGAGGAGATCAAAGATGATACCCTGCATAAAGATGATGAGCCTGCACAGGAAGATAAATCAACAGATACTCCGCCACCAACCATATAAAAACTAGGAAATTCAAAAGGGGAGGTTTCCATTAACCGGAAAAATAAAACCCCGTTTAGTTTCATAACCATTTAAAAATACTAAAATGAAAAATGATAAATTAGTTCCGGGTGCTATCCTGGTATGCATAGGAGCCATATTCCTGCTTAACAACTTTGGTTACATTGATTTTCACTGGATGAACATCATCCACTTATGGCCTATATTTTTAATTATGGGGGGCGTTAACCTGGTTTTTGCCGGTAACAGATCGGCCTGGGCTACCATCCTCAAGCTATCAGTAGTGATATTGGGTTTTGGCCTGCTTATATTCGGACATTTTGAACGCTATAGCTTTTGGCCTGGCAAATATAATTTCCAATATAACGATAAAGACGACGATGATGATGACGACAGCGACACCACCAGCACCGATCACGGCGTTGTTAAATTAGAAGGCAGCAGCGTTTTTAATAAGGATTATACACCCGATGCCAAACTGGCCCGCCTTAATATCAATGGCGGCGGTACCACTTATACCTTAAATGATACTACCAGCCAGCTTTTCAAAGCCGAAACCAAGGAGTTTTACGGTAAATATGAATTTACATCAAACAAGGAAGATTCGGTATATGTGCTTAACCTGCGCATGAAGAACAACAAAGGCTGGCATTTTAACTCAGATGACAATAAAGCCAACCAGGCCGATATTAAGCTGAACCCTAACCCGGTGTGGGATATTAATGTAGAAACAGGGGCTACAAAACTTGATTTTGACCTTACCAAATTCAAAATAAAAAACTTAACTTTAAAGGGTGGGGCAGCATCATTTGATATAAAGCTCGGAAACCCTTTGGCAAGTACTAATGTGGAGGTTGCTACCGGCGTTTCGGAAGTGAACATTAACGTACCCACAGGTGCAGCCTGCAGTATCCGTACAAACTCGGGCCTGTCATCAAACGAGTTTGCCGGTTTTGATAAAAAGGACGATGGCCGCTATGAAACACCGGGTTTTGACGCGGCAAAAAACAAAATATACATCCACATGAGTGGGGGTGTATCTGATTTTAAAGTTAACAGGTATTAATTTATTTGACCGATACCGGGACAGTATATATAATAAGTTTGCGGGCCGCTTCATGAGTTATCATGAGGCGGCTTGTTTGTTATATGGCTACCGGTGTTATGGCAATTTTGCGTGTTTAGCCTCACTATTGTGTCATTAATTGATTACACGCTTTTAAAAGTGTTAAATTCAAAACCATTATTGCAAAAAATAGGTTTAATTTACAGCTTAATTGATCTGCCATGAAACCTAACTATCTTATATTATTTTCCGCACTTTTTATGGCGGGTACCGTTAATGCACAAAGCACGTTAAAGGGTACTGTTTACGAATCGGGCAAAAGCACCCGTATGCCCAACGTTTTTATCCGCGACGATAACAATAAAAAACAAATAACCATTACCGACGATAAAGGAAACTTCTCTATCAATGTAGAAACAGGGCACACCCTGATATTTGAATCGCCGGGTTATGTATCTGATACATTATATGTAACTAATCTGGCTCCCAAACGGGTAGAGATGGTTACCAAAACCATAGCCCTGCGCCAGGTTGAAGTTACCTCAACAAGGCAGTCATTTGATGCGCACCGGGAGTATCCCGAAATATATACCAAGAGTAAGGTTTATCCACTGTCGCCGTCATCATGGTTCAGCAAGGATGCCCGTGATGCCCGCCGCTTAAAGAAATACTTTAAACACGAGGAAGAAGAAAGGCATGTTGACGAGGTATTTAATGTTACCTATGTAGAAAGCCTGGTGCCATTGCGCGGTCAAGAACTGGAGAACTTCATGACCCTTTACCGCCCAACCTACGCCTTTTTGAAAAACAACAATGGCCAATCGTTAACAGTATACATCAACGATTCATACAAAAAATTCATGACCCTGCCGGCAGATAAACGCACGCTGCCAAAGCTTACCAACACAGGCGTAAAGCTAAGCGATCAGTAAATTAATCGGCATAAACGCTGTTATCGCCAGATAGGATTTTTTCGTAAAGTAATTCTATCTGGCTTTTTAATATACGATCCTCAGATAGTTCGGGCAGATTGTTGATGTCAAAATATTGCACATCAAGCACATCAAAACCCTTGTTAATTACCGATGACATGGCCCTGCAATGGAAAACCATTTTGTAAACATAAAACGGCTGGGGTGGGTGAGGGTGCATCTTTTTATCAAAAACGGCCAGCAGTTTTTCGGGCACTACGGTAAGTCCGGTTTCTTCCTCAAACTCTTTAACAATTACCTCCTTGGCGCTATAGCCAATATCGGCCCATCCGCCCGGTAACGACCATTTGCCGTCGGCACTTTCACGAGCCAGCAATATCTTGTTATCGGCAGATAATAGTATGCCCCTTACATCAACTTTGGCGGTAGGGTAGTCTTTAGCCTGCGGGAAAAGGATGTTAATGGTATCCTCGCCAAAGCCGGTTACCTTATCCAGCATCTGGATACTGATATGACGCAGCTCGGTATAACGTTCTACATCATACTCGTTTTTGGCGTATAACAAGCCGGTATCGGCAACAGATCGTAATTGAGTTATCAGGGTTAACAGTTCAGCGTTGTTCATGGGGGCAATATAATAACAATTGTTAAGGAGCTGTGTGTGGTTTGGCAAATAGTGCGAAGCGAAGTCGCGCTCCTGGCCGCAGGAGGGCCAGTCACTTTTGTCGCCACAAAAGTAACCAAAAAGGCTTTCAGCAGAGAGGCTTCTTTGCCGCACAGGCCTTTACCCTGCAAAGCAGCCAGAACCACGGCCTGCTAAACCTTACCTCCACTTCGTTCGCTCATTGCCCTGCTTCGGCAAGGTTTGCTAATGCCCCTCCTAACACACAGGCCAACATGTTCTGCCTGCTTTTCGCCTGAAGCTGATCTGCTGAATGTTTGAACGAGAATTTATCGAATTAAGGAATTAACAGAATTTATAATATTGAATAAAAAGCTTGGAATGAAAAGATTGCGGGTAAATGCCTGACAAAAAAGCGGGCCGGGAGTTTTGCCTGTGGGGAGAAGCTTTTTTTTGTCTTGATTTTTGGTTACTTTTCATCAAGGAAAAGTGACAGCCTTAGCGGCAATTGAGCGTTTTACAATTTGCAAGCTCACCAAGCAATCTATATCACACGAAATATTATTATAAAAATCAGACTCCCCAAATCCCAAAACTATCCTCTGCCTAAAAGCTCATCAAGCTTGTTGCGTTCGGTTTGGAGTTCGCGGGCAAGTTTCTTTTCTTTTTCGTTGGCTTTGGTTTTGTAGGTTTTGTATTCCTCATCAAGCTCTTCGTATAGTTTGATGCGATATTTGGCCTCGCGGCTATGCGCGCCCGAGCGGGCAATAACAATGGCGGCTATCACTCCAAATGCAATAACCAGGCCCCACATTACTAAGTTGTAGGATGCTTTGGTAAAAGAAATGCCCAGAAGGCTTATTTCGTCGCGCTTGGCGTTGGCTTCAGAAAGTGTTTGATCTTTAGTAGTTGCGTCCGTTTTAAGGGTGCTGATATCTTTATTTTGAGCATCAAGCTTTGATTGTGCAGCGGCAAGTTTCCGGCGCTCTGTATTCAACGTATCGCGCATGTTTTTCCAAAGGGCCGATGCCAGCGGCTGCTGATAATGGAACAGCTTACTTAATAAATACTGATACTGGCCGTTCAATGATTTGTCTTTCACTAATGCCGAATCCTTGGCGGTGGGCTTGGGCTGTACGTATGGATTAGTTGATGGATTAGCAGGCACAGCAGGTTTTACCGCAGCAAGTTTTGTAACGGCGGGTTTTAAGCCGCTTGCTTTTTTAGTAGTATCCTGGGCACGGGCTCCGATAATGCAGCTAAAAAAAACGATCATTAAAATACAGGTACGGAATAAAAAGGGCTTGTTCATCATGTAAAATTAGGTATCCAATGTTAACAAATCAGGATATTAATAGTTTTTTGTTATTGATATTCTGTGTTTATGGGGGCTAATGTAAGGTTTCATACGTAATTTTGCTACTCATGGTTATATTAGCGGCATGAATATAGGTATTATTGGCTTAGGCGACATGGGGCGCCTGTATGCGAAGGCTTTTGCAAAAGCTGGCTACACCGTTTGCGGATGCGATTTGCCCGAAAACAGGAACAAGCTGGAAGAAGAGCTGTCACCTTATAAAATAACCATAATGGATAGCGGCAAAGAGGTTTCCCGCACCAATGACCTGATCATTTATTCTGTAGAGGCCGATAAAATGGAAGCTGTGGTTGCCGAGTGCGGTCCGCTGACTAAATATGGTGCCATTGTGGCCGGGCAAACCTCGGTAAAACATCCGGAGATAACCACTTTTGAGAAATACCTGCCATCTGATACCCAGATTATTACTTTTCACGGTATGCACGGGCCGGGTTTTGAACCTGCCGGCCAAACCCTTATTCTGATCCCACACCGCGCCAGCCCCGATGCCTATAAGCGGATGTATGATTTGTTTAATGACATCGGCAGCCATATTGTAGAGATTGCCGACTATCACGAGCATGATAAAATTGTAGCCGATACCCAGGCCGTAACCCATGTAGGCTTTGAAAGTATGGGCACCGCATGGAAATCGGCAGGATTTTTCCCCTGGGAAAATGCCTCCTATTTAGGGGGTATCGATAATGTGAAGATATTAACTACCCTGCGTATATTTAGCTATAAGGCACACGTATATGCCGGTTTAGCAATACTGAATCCTTATGCCAAGCAGCAGGTAAAACGCTATGCCGAATCAGAATCGGAGTTGTTTAAGCTCATGATCAAGGAGGAGGCCAAAACCTTCAGGGAACGTTTGTATCGTGCGCGCGACTTTGTTTTTCATGAAAGCCGCAAGCCCATTATGCTTAATGATACGGTTATGAAAGAGTTTTCGCTGTCGCAGAAGCCTGAGCAGCAAAAACCCAACTCGCACCTGAGTATTTTGAGTATGGTTGATGCCTGGTATCACCTGGATGTAAACCCGTATGATAACCTCATTTGCCAAACACCGCCATTTCGCCTGCGCTTAGGTATTGCCGAATACTTGTTCAAGAACGAGGAACTGCTGGAAGAATCAATAGAAACAGCCTTATACGATAAAACCATCCGCGGCGACGATCTGGAGTTTCACTCGGCCGTGAGGGAATGGTCGTCAATTATTGGTTATGGCGATATGGAAGGCTACAAAAAGCATTTTAACGATGTGCAGTCATTCTTTGACGGCCGTCTGGAGGAAGGCAAAAAGCAAAGCGCCGAACTCATCAGGAGGCTGATGGTGGATTAATTGGAATTTGGGATTCCGGATGTTCGATTTCGGATTGGAGGGCTTGTCATCATGAGCTTGTCGAAGGATCGCGCGTAGAGGCCACCCCACCATGCTTTCACAGGTTCAACATGACAACTTGGTCATTATTAGGTTAGGTATTTTAACATTACTGTATCATTTCTAATATCATGAACGTAAGGTAATTATAACCAGATTATCAAACCGTTTATGAAAAGATCAATTCAATACCGCGCAGTTCTGCTGCTTTTGCTGGCCTGTATCTCCTGCACCAAAAAAGAGAAAGCAAACTGTTTAATTGTGCCTGCTGCTTTAATTTTACCCGGCTATACCTTTCAGGTAGTTGATAAAACTACAGGGGCCGATCTTTTCTTTTCGGCGAAGCCCACTTATTCCATGAATGATATTAAGGTGGTATTTAAAAATGCCAGTAATAAAGTCGACTCCTTATCTCCCCCGCAAACTATCAATAACGGCTCGGGCGATCATTTTAAATATATAGTTCCACTTGGCAGGATGGCGGATACCTGCTTTATTAAGATCAAAAATTTAAAAACGGATACGTTAATAAGTACACTCGAGAACATCAAAAGCGAATGCAGTTCAAGCATTGTTGTTACAAAAGTTCAGGTGAATAAGAGCGCCCCGGTAGCTTATGCAAATACAGATATAGTTGTTATCAGGAAATAAACATTAATATTCCCATTCGGTAGTAACGCCGCAAGTTATGACATTGCCTTGCTAATCTGTAAATCAATTATTTCTCATCTGTGTGAATATCCCCTTTAAAATTATACACAATATGTATAAGTAAGCGAGCATGAACGAACATTTTTTACACGTTGTAAATTGTGATATAGCAACAACGAATATTTTTAAATAATTTTATGTTGCAATTATATTAAAGCCTGGTAATTAATATCTTATAAATAACAAAGCAATTAAGCCGTTCAGACCTGCAAGTCATTCCGCGGCTTAAAACATAAGCATATAATAAGTACAGGTTAACCTTATTTCAGTAATACCATGTTAGCATTTATCAGTAGCTTTTTACCGGTACCGGATATGATAGGTACCAGAATCAGAAACAGGCACAAACACTTTTGGCAGGATCCTGATGCCGAAGATATCAGAAACACCTTATTCCACCCGGAGGATCCGCTGGATGAATGGAAAAACGTTAAAAACTGGCAAAGAAGGCTGAGTAATAAATATAACTCACGCAATTTTGCCATAGCCCATGGTTGTAGGGTGCCTCAACTGTACTGGTGCGGCAGAAACATACAGGAGTTTGATTTTAACCAGCTTCCTGAAAACTATGTGATCAGGCCTACCATTGGGCATTCGTCAAACCTGGTTTTCCTGATGAAAAATGGCTTTAACCTGTTTGATGAAAAATCATACAGCACTGGTGAGTTAAAAGCCATTTTACAACAAGCGCTCAACAAGAACCCCCATCTGCAATTTTTGGCAGAGGAGTTTTTGAAGGACGAAGGAGCGGAGCAAAAAATTCATAAAGACTTTAAATTCTTCTGCTTTAACGGTGAAATTGCCTGTATTAACGTAGTGAACAGGTTTAGCCCTAAAACGGGTAACTGTACTTTTTATAGTGAACAATGGGAATTATTACGATCAGTTAATAAGATCTATCCTTCGGGGCCATACTTCCCGCCACCGGCATGTTTGCCTGAATTGATAGCTATGGCAAAAGAATTAAGTAAGGGTTACGAAATTTTTGTCCGCATTGATCTTTATGCTACCGATAAGGGTGCCGTATTTGGCGAGTTTACACCAACACCCGGCATGGGCCATGGCTTTACCAGTTTTGGGCAGCGTTTATTGATTGATTACTGGGATAAATACTGCGGCGGGAAAATTTAATTAAGTTATTCATCAACAGTAAAAGGGGGCTAATATTTAATATTAGCCCCTTTTTTTAATATATACGGCGCCGGCAATATCAGCTATTAATATTTTTATGGGCCTTATGAATGGTTATATGCAAAACACATTTTAAAATATAACAGACCTCAACAATAATTTTGAAAAAAAAATATTATCCGGCAAACGGTTTTACGCCGCGTTTTTTATCATGTCGGTGTAAACTCTCAAAAGCCGAATTTTGGCGATAAAATTAAACCTGTTCATCTTCATATAAATACCCCGGGCACCCCTGTTAAAAAACAATGTGGAAAAATATTAAAAAATAATTCATTAACTATTTGAGAGTTAATACAAAATTTCTATCTTTGCCGTCCCTTTCGGGGGAAATAATATGCCTTGAACGAAGCCCTACTGCTTCGATGGGCACAAACAAATTAAAGAAATGTCAGGAATTATTGGTAAAAAAGTAGGAATGACCAGCATTTTCGATGAATCAGGGAAAAACATCCCTTGCACAGTAATCGAAGCTGGCCCTTGCGTGGTAACACAAGTTAAGTCTGTAGATTCAGACGGGTATGCAGCTGTACAGTTGGCATATGGCGACAAAAAGGAAAAAAACACTTCTGCGCCTTTAAAAGGTCACTTCCAAAAAGCCGGTTCTGCTCCAAAGCGTAAACTGGTAGAATTCAAAACTTTCGAGGACGAAAAAAACTTAGGTGACACAGTTACCGTAGAGATTTTTGCTGCCGGAGATTTTGTGGATGTGGTTGGTACCTCAAAAGGTAAAGGTTTTCAGGGTGTGGTAAAACGTCACGGTTTTGGTGGTGTGGGTATGCAAACTCACGGTCAGCACAATCGTTTACGTGCGCCAGGTTCCTTAGGTGCGTCATCATGGCCTTCACGTGTATTTAAAGGTATGCGCATGGCAGGTCAAACCGGAAACGCCCGTGTAAAAGTTCAGAACTTAGAAGTTGTGAAAGTTTTCGCTGAGCAGAATCTGTTGGTTGTTAAAGGTTCCATCCCCGGAGCTAAGGGTTCATTCGTAATAGTGGATAAATAAGATGGAAGTTAACGTATTAAACGTATCAGGTAAAGAAACAGGTGCCAAGGTGCAGCTTCCTGAGTCAGTATTCGGTATTGAACCAAACGATCACGCGATTTATCTTGATGTTAAGCAGTTTTTAGCTAACCAGCGTCAGGGTACACATAAAGCAAAACAGCGTAACGAAATTGCAGGTTCAACCCGCAAATTATATAAACAAAAAGGTACAGGTGGTGCCCGTGCCGGTAGCGTAAAATCTCCATTATTTAATGGTGGTGGTCGCGTTTTCGGTCCGCAACCACGCGATTACAGTTTCAAATTAAACAAGAAACTGAAATCACTGGCACGTAAATCAGCTTTATCATACAAAGCAAAAGATAACAACATTTTAGTATTGGAAGATTTTAGCTTCGATAACATCAAAACTAAAACTTACATTAAAATGGAGGCCGACCTGAATGTTACTAATGATAAAACATTATTAGTAGTAGCAGGTGCCGAAAACAACAATGTGTATTTATCAAGCAGAAACCTGAAGAAAACTAAAGTTATTTCGGTTGAACAGTTAAACACTTATGATGTGTTAAATGCTGGCAAACTGTTATTAACTACAGGCGCTGTTAAAACTTTGGAGGAAGCATTAGCTAAGTAATTATGGAAATTTTAAAGAAACCCTTACTTACTGAAAAAGTAACTCAATTAACCGAGAAACTTAACCGTTATGCTTTCAAAGTTGATCACAGAGCAAACAAAATTCAGATTAAAGGCGCCATTGAGGCAATGTATGGTGTAAACGTTACAGCGGTAAACACCATGAAATACGTCGGCAAACTTAAAACTCGCAACACTAAGGCAGGCGCCGTACAAGGCCGCATTGCAACTTACAAAAAAGCGATCATTACGTTGAAGGACGGTGAAACAATTGATTTTTACAGCAATATATAATTAAGACATGGCAGTAAAGAGATTTAAACCGGTTACCCCGGGTACCCGCTTCAGAGTTGACGTATCTAATTCAGATATTACAACAAACGTTCCTGAAAAATCATTGGTTGTTTCAGCCAATACAAGATCAGGCGGACGTAACCATAGCGGTAAGATGACCATGCGCTACTTAGGTGGTGGTCACAAACAGGCTTACAGATTGATCGATTTTAAACGTAATAAGTTTGATATCCCGGCAAGAGTTGCAACTATTGAGTATGATCCTAACCGTTCTGCACGTATAGCACTGCTACACTTTGTTGATGGTGAAAAACGATATATGATAGCTCCGGAAGGCTTAACAGTTGGAACGGTAGTTGTATCTGGCGAGAGTGCAGCACCAGAGGTTGGTAATACCATGCCTTTGAAAAACATTCCGTTAGGTTCTATCATCCACAATATTGAGTTAAACCCAGGTCAGGGCGGTATCATTGCACGTAGTGCAGGTACATACGCTCAGCTTTCAGCACGCGATGGTAAATATGCTATCATTAAATTGCCTTCAGGCGAAACCCGTATGATTTTGTCAACTTGCTTGGCAACTATCGGTACCGTTTCAAATGGCGAAAGAGCAAACGCGGTGTTAGGTAAAGCAGGCCGTAACCGTTGGTTGGGCCGCAGACCAAGAGTTCGTGGTGTTGCCATGAACCCGGTAGATCACCCTATGGGTGGTGGTGAGGGTAGAGCCTCAGGTGGTCATCCACGTTCACGTAAAGGATTGTTAGCTAAAGGCTACAAAACTCGTGATAAGAAAAAAGGGTCGGATCGTTATATCATTGAAAGAAGGAAAAAATAATGGCACGTTCAATTAAAAAAGGACCTTATATTGATCATAACCTGGAAAGAAAAGTTCTTACCTTGAATGAATCAAGCAAAAAATCAGTTGTAAAAACATGGTCACGTCGTTCCATGATCTCTCCTGATTTCGTTGGTCACACATTCGCAGTACACAACGGTAATAAATTTATACCTGTGTATGTAACAGAAAACATGGTTGGTCACAAGCTGGGAGAGTTTGCTCCAACCCGTACATTCCGCGGTCACGCAGAGAAGAAAAAATAACAGGCAATGGAAGCAACAACAAAAATTAAAAAGTCTGTACTGATCAGGCAACAAAAAGAAGCTGCGAAAGCTCAAGTAGGTGGCGCCTCTGTTGCTAAGTTACAGGACTGCCCAACTTCACCACGCAAAATGCGTTTGGTGGTTGATTTAATCCGTGGTGAAAACGTTGAAAAAGCGTTGTACATATTAAAATACACCAATAAAGAAGCAGCTATCCGTGTAGAGAAGCTTTTGTTATCAGCAATCAAAAACTGGGAAGCAAAAAACGAAGGCAAACGTGTTGAAGACAGCGCTCTTTATGTAAAAGAAATATCAGTAGGCGGTGGCCGTCAACTGAAAAGGTTACGCCCTGCTCCGCAAGGAAGAGGATACCGTATCCGTAAACGCTCAAACCATGTAACCCTTATTGTGGATAGTAAAAACGTTAATAATTAATTTGAAATGGGACAGAAAGCACATCCAATAGGTAACAGATTAGGAATCATCAGAGGATGGGATTCTAATTGGTTCGGTGGCAACAACTACTCCGACAAATTAGTTGAAGACGAAAAGATCCGCAAATACCTTTCAGCTCGTATCGCTAAAGGTGGTGTATCAAAAGTGGTTATCGAACGCACATTAAAACGTATCACTGTAACTATACACACTGCCCGTCCGGGTATTGTTATAGGTAAAGGTGGTCAGGAAGTTGATAAGATCAAAGAAGAGTTGAAAAAACTTACCAAAAAGGAAGTTCAGATCAACATATTCGAGATCAAACGCCCTGAGCTTGATGCACAATTAGTTGCAGAAGGCATAGCAAAACAACTGGAAGCACGTATCTCTTTCCGTCGTGCCATGAAAACTACAATTGCTTCAACCATGAGAATGGGTGCTGAAGGAATCAAGATCATGACATCAGGCAGATTAGGCGGTGCCGAGATGGCACGTAGCGAACAATACAAAGAAGGAAGAATTCCTTTGCACACTTTCCGTGCTGATATTGACTACGCACTGGCAGAAGCATTAACTACTTATGGTAAAATAGGTGTTAAAGTATGGATCTGCAAAGGCGAGGTTTACGGAAAGCGTGACTTGTCTCCAAACATTGGCGGCACAAGCAGCAGCAGCGGTAAAGGTGGTCGTCCAGAAGGTGCTCCGGCATTTGGCGGACGTGACAACCAACGCGGTGGCGAACGTGGCGGCGAGCGCAGAGGCGACAGGAAACCAGGCGGTGATCGTCGTGGTGGCCCGGGTCAAGGTGGTAACAATGGTCCTCGTGGTGGTGGTAACCGTCCGGGTGGTCAGGGTGGCAATCGTCCAGGTGGTGGAAACCGTCCGGGTGGCCCAGGAAAGAGATAATAATTAAAGTAGAAGAAGATATCGTAACGATATAAAAGCTTAAGAAAATGCTACAGCCAAAAAGAACGAAGTTCAGAAAGATGCAAAAAGGCAGGATGAAAGGTTTAGCCACCCGTGGTGCTGAACTTTCATTCGGATCTTTCGGTATAAAATCACTCGAAGCGGCCTGGATCACCAGCCGCCAGATCGAGGCTGCACGTATCGCTGTAACACGTTTTATGAAACGTGAAGGCCAGGTGTGGATCAGGATATTCCCTGACAAACCTGTAACCAAAAAACCAGCAGAGGTACGTATGGGTAAAGGTAAAGGTGCTCCAGAATACTGGGTTGCGGTAGTACGCCCCGGAAGGATCATTTTTGAAGCCGAAGGTGTGCCTTTGGACGTTGCTAAAGAGGCCTTACGCCTTGCAGCACAAAAACTTCCGGTACAAACGAGATTTATAGTACGTAGGGATTACGTAGAAGCATAAATAAGTCAGCAGTTTTGAGTTTGCGGTTATCAGTTTGGATATAGCAGGCTTAGAACTAAAAACTCAAAACAATAATAAGAAAATGAAAAACTCAGAAATTTTGGAGCTATCAACAGAGGAATTGGTTGCAAGGATCAGCGAGGAAAGAACAAATCTGACCAAATTGAAATTCGCACACGCAGTTTCAGCTATTGAGAATCCATCCCGTATAACAAAGGTACGCAAGGGAATTGCTCAGTTAAATACTGAATTAACAAAGCGCAAAGCGGCGTCAGCTTCTGAAAAGAATTAATTTTTTAAGCGTTCAGAAAAATGGAAAGAAATTTAAGAAAAACACGTACCGGCCTGGTAGTTAGCAATAAGATGCAAAAATCTATTGTTGTTGCTGTTGAGCGGAAAGTGAAACACCCGATCTACGGTAAGTTCGTTAAGAAAACTACCAAATTTATGGCTCACGATGAAACCAATACCTGTGGTATTGGAGATACCGTACTGATTATGGAAACCCGTCCGCTGAGCAAAAGCAAAAACTGGAGATTAGTTCAAATTATAGAAAGGGCTAAATAAGATGGTACAACAGGAATCAAGATTAAACGTAGCCGATAATAGCGGAGCTAAAGAAGTTTTAGTGATCCGTGTATTGGGCGGTACTGGTAAAAGGTACGCCTCAATCGGCGATAAGATAGTAGTTACCGTAAAAAGCGCTTTACCTTCAGGTAACGTGAAAAAAGGTACCGTATCAAAAGCCGTAGTAGTACGCACCAAAAAAGAGATCCGCAGAAAAGATGGTTCATACATCCGTTTCGACGATAACGCAGCTGTTTTGTTAAATAACCAGGACGAGCCAAGAGGCACACGTATCTTTGGCCCTGTTGCAAGAGAACTGCGTGAGAAACAATTTATGAAAATTGTATCATTAGCACCGGAGGTATTGTAACATGGAAAAGAAAAAAAACGCACAGCCTGGTAAATTAAAGATCCGCAAGGGCGACCTGGTAAAAGTTATTGCTGGTGATTCAAAAGGAACACAAGGCAAAATTGTAGAGGTAATAGTAGATAAAAACAGGGCTATTGTTGAAGGTGCCAATATGGTATCAAAACATACTAAGCCAAATGCTGCTAATCCAAACGGCGGAATTGTTAAACAAGAAGCTGCTATACACATTTCAAACCTAATGCTGGTTGATCCTAAAACAGGTAATACAACCCGTGTTGGCCGTAAGAAAAACGATGCCGGCAAATTAGTAAGGGTAGCAAAAAAATCAGGGGAGGAAATTAAGTAATGACTTACGTACCAAGATTAAAAACAAAATATAAGGAAGAAATACGTACTGCACTGAAAGATAAATTTCAGTACAAAAGCGTAATGCAGGTTCCTAAATTGGAGAAAATTGCCATTAACCAGGGTGTAGGTGGTGCTACAACCGACAAGAAATTGATCGAGAACACCATCACTGAGTTAACTACCATCACCGGTCAGCAGGCAGTTGCTTCAAAATCTAAAAAAGATATCTCAAACTTTAAATTACGTAAAAACATGCCAGTAGGCGTACGTGTTACTTTACGTGATAATACAATGTATGAGTTTTTAGATCGTTTAATCGCTGTTGCCCTGCCACGTATCCGTGACTTCAAAGGTATCAACGATAAAGGTTTTGACGGAAGAGGTAACTATACATTAGGTATATCTGAGCAAATCATATTCCCTGAGATTAATATTGACAAGATCAATAAAATTCAAGGTATGGATATTACCTTTGTAACCTCCGCAACTAACGATGTTGAAGCATTGGAGTTGTTGAAACAATTTGGATTACCATTTAAAAATCAAAATAGCAATGGCTAAAGAAGGTGTAAAAGCACGTGAAATTAAACGCGCTAAATTGGTTGCTAAATACGCAGAGAAAAGAGCAGCCCTTAAAGAAGCCGGCGATTATGTTGGCTTAGATAAATTGCCTAAAGCTTCATCAGCGGTAAAATTACACAACCGTTGTAAATTAACCGGCCGCCCTCGTGGTTATATGCGCCAGTTTGGCATCTCACGTGTAACATTCCGTGATATGGCTTTAGCTGGTAAAATACCGGGAGTAAAGAAAGCAAGCTGGTAAAAAACATCAATGTTCAAAAGTAAAAATTCAAAACATCGTTAAATACGTTTTGAATTTTTACTTTTGCGCTTTGCTTTTTAAAAATGAATTAACCGATGGCAGGTCGTTCCGGATGTTACGGAAAGGAAACCACCGTCATAACACAATAAAATGAATACAGATCCAATCGCAGATTATCTTACAAGAGTAAGGAATGCTATTAAAGCCAACCATAGGGTTGTTGAAATTCCTGCATCAAATCTGAAAAAGGAAATCACGAAAGTGCTTTTCGACAAAGGTTACATTGCCAATTACAAGTTTGAGGAAGTTGGTCCGCAAGGCAGCATTAAAGTTGCTTTAAAGTACCACCCTATAACTAAAATTTCTGCTATCCGTAGCATACAGCGCATCAGTAAACCAGGTTTGAGGAAATACGCAGGCACATCAAATATGCCGAGAGTATTAAATGGTTTAGGTATCGCCATCCTGTCAACTTCAAAAGGTGTAATGACCGATAAAGAAGCTCGTCAGCAAAATGTAGGTGGTGAGGTTTTATGCTACGTTTATTAATAGAAGAAAATTAAGCAATGTCAAGAGTAGGAAAAGCACCGATAGCACTGCCTGCAGGAGTAACCGTTACCGTATCAGCTGAGAATGTTGTTACTGTTAAAGGTCCTAAAGGTCAGTTAGAGCAAGCGGTTGATAGCGATATCACCATTGCACAGGAAGACGGCAACTTGTTAGTTCAGCGCCCGTCTGATCAAAAACGTCATAAAGCGTTACACGGTTTATACCGCGCGCTTTTAAATAACATGGTAGTAGGTGTAACTGATGGTTACAAAGTGCAGCAAGAATTAGTTGGTGTAGGTTACCGTGCTACCAATACAGGTAATACTTTAGATTTAGTGCTGGGTTACTCTCACCACTATGTATTTGAATTACCAAAAGAAATTAAAGTTACAACCACT
Source organism: Mucilaginibacter aquaedulcis (assembly GCF_030409325.1). Classification (GTDB taxonomy): domain Bacteria; phylum Bacteroidota; class Bacteroidia; order Sphingobacteriales; family Sphingobacteriaceae; genus Mucilaginibacter; species Mucilaginibacter aquaedulcis. The sequence goes on along the minus strand of NZ_JAUFPR010000002.1, from coordinate 2,495,662 downwards.
GCTGATAAGGGTAAAAACCCAACCATCATCTTGGAATCAATAGACAAACAACTTATCGGTCAGGTAGCAGCGAAAATACGCTCGTTACGTGCACCAGAGCCTTACAAAGGTAAAGGTATCAAGTTTGTTGGCGAGGTATTAAGAAGAAAAGCAGGTAAATCAGCATCTAAAAAATAATCGTCATGGGAGCTAAATTATCAAGAAGAGACAGGATTAAAAAAGGCATCAGAAAACGCCTTTCAGGATCAACAGAGCGTCCTCGCCTGTCAGTATACAGGAGCAATAAAGGTATTTACGCGCAGATCATTGACGATTTAACCGGAAAAACTATCGTATCAGCTTCATCTTTATCAAAAGATTTTGTAGCAGATGGTACTAAATCTGATCAGTCAGTAGCCGTAGGTAAACTGGTAGCTCAGAAAGCTATCGCCGCAGGTATTAAAGATGTGGTTTTCGACAGGAACGGTTATTTGTACCATGGTCGTGTTAAGTCACTGGCCGAAGGTGCACGTGAAGGTGGTTTAAACTTTTAATCGAAAAGAGAAATGTCAACAATCAACATAAAAAGAGTAAAAACAAGCGAGATCGAATTAAAAGACCGCTTGGTAAGCATACAACGTGTTGCCAAAGTAACCAAAGGTGGCCGTACATTCAGTTTCTCTGCCATTGTGGTAGTAGGTGACGAGAACGGCGTTGTAGGTTATGGCTTAGGTAAAGCAAAAGAGGTTACCGAAGCAATTGCAAAAGGCATTGATGATGCTAAAAAGAACCTGGTAAAAGTTCCAATTTTAAATGGTACTATACCTCATGACCAAATTGGTAAATTTAGCGGTGGTTTTGTTTATATTAAACCAGCTGCAAATGGTACCGGTGTTATTGCTGGTGGTGCAATGCGTGCAGTATTAGAGTCTGCAGGTATCCACAACGTATTGGCAAAATCAAAAGGTTCATCAAATCCGCACAACGTGGTTAAAGCAACTGTATCAGCATTATCACAATTACGTGATGCACATACTGTAGCTCAGCAACGTGGCGTTAGTTTAGGTAAAGTATTTAACGGATAATCAGTCATGGCCAAAATCAAAATTACACAGATTAAGAGCGTGATCGACAGAAGTGAACGCCAAAAGAAAACAATCGAAGCTTTAGGCTTACGTAAAATTAACCACAGTGTAGAAGTTGAAGCTACACCTGCTATAGTTGGTATGGTTAGAAAAGTTAACCACCTGGTAGCGGTAGAAAACATTTAATATTATGAACTTAAGTAATCTTAAACCTGCAGAAGGTTCTACTAAAAATAGAAAAAGAATAGGCCGTGGTACAGGTTCTGGCCGTGGCGGTACGTCAACCCGTGGCCACAAAGGCGCTGGTTCACGTTCAGGTACCAGCACTAAGGTTGGTTTTGAAGGAGGTCAGATGCCTTTGCAACGCCGTGTGCCTAAGGTAGGTTTCAAAAACCCTAACCGTGTAGAATATGCCGGTGTTAACTTAGATGTACTGCAAGAATTAGTTGAAAAATACTCATTACAAGTAGTTGATCTGGAAACACTGAAAGAACATGGTTTGGCCTCACGTAACGACCTGGTTAAAATCCTTGGCCGTGGCGAACTGAAAGCCAAATTAGAAGTAAAAGCACATGCATTTACTGCAACAGCGCAAAAAGCGATTGAAGCAGTTGGTGGTACCATAGTTAAGTTGTAAGTTTCAATGAAGAAATTTTTCACCACATTATCCAATATCTGGAAAATCGAAGATCTGAGAGTGCGTATTATTAACACACTCTTATTTCTTTTAATATATCGTGTAGGCTCATTCGTGGTTCTGCCAGGTGTAAATGCTACATCAATATCAGACCATAAGGCAGAAGGATTAGTAGGATTGCTGAATATGTTTGCAGGGGGCTCGTTTTCACGTGCCTCTATTTTTGCGCTGGGTGTAATGCCTTACATTTCGGCTTCAATTGTGGTGCAACTGCTGGGTATTGCAGTACCTTATTTCACTAAGCTTCAAAAAGAAGGCGAAAGCGGACGTAACAAACTTAACCAGTGGACACGCTACCTGACCATAGGTATCACTGCTTTACAGGCTATAGGTTACGTGCGTTCGCAAATTGCTCCTGACGCCCGTTTAATTAGCGATCCGATATTTACCGTATTAACTACCATGGTATTAACCGCAGGTACATTATTTGTAATGTGGCTGGGCGAAAAGATCACGGACAAAGGTATCGGTAACGGTATATCATTAATTATCATGGTGGGTATCATTGCCCAGTTGCCAGGTGCTTTCATTACAGAGTTCCAGTCACGCACCAGCGGTGCAGGTGGTTTGGTAACCTTTGTGGTTGAAATTGTAGCGCTTATAGGTGTAGTGATGTTCACTATACTTATAGTACAGGGTACACGTAAAATTGCAGTACAATATGCTAAACGTATAGTAGGTAACAAACAATATGGCGGCGTTCGTCAGTACATACCTTTAAAGGTAAATGCTGCCGGTGTAATGCCAATCATATTTGCCCAGGCCTTAATGTTTATACCACAAACGGTACAGCAGTTTTTCCCTGCAGCAGCGTCAAATGGTGTTTTGATAGCATTATCAAACTATAATTCGTGGGAGCATAACCTGTTGTTTGGTTTATTAATTATCGTGTTTACTTATTTCTACACTGCTATTACGGTTAACCCTAACCAAATGGCTGATGATATGAAAAAGAACGGTGGTTTTATCCCAGGCATTAAACCAGGTAAATCAACTGCCGATTTTATTGACGCTGTAATATCAAGAATAACTTTACCCGGATCAATATTCCTGGCGCTTATCGCAATCATCCCGGCAATTGCCAGCTTGGTTGGCGTATCGCCAATATTTGCAAGGTTCTTTGGTGGTACATCATTGATCATCCTGGTAGGTGTTGTTTTAGATACATTGCAACAAATAGAAAGTCACCTGTTGATGCGCCATTATGATGGTTTAATGAAAACCGGAAGAATCAAAGGCCGCACAGCAATGCCTGCTGCAGCCGGAACAACTCCGACGGCTATCTAATTATAAGCATGTCAAAAATTCTTTATAAGTCTGCCGAGGAAATAGAACTAATTAGGGCAAGTGCTCAGCTGGTGTCCAGAACACATGCTGAGATAGCGAAAGTGATTGGCCCTGGCGTTACAACTATTGAACTCGACAGACTTGCTGAAACCTTTATACGCGACAACGGCGGTATTCCTACCTTTTTAAATTACGGCGGTTTTCCTTATTCTCTTTGCATATCACTGAACGATCAGGTTGTACACGGTTTTCCCGGAAAGTATATCCTGAAAGAAGGTGATCTTGTATCTGTTGACTGTGGAGCTACATTAAACGGCTTTGTAGGCGATTCGGCTTATACCTTTGCTATAGGTGAGGTAAGCGAGGAGATTAAGAAACTGATGAGGGTAACCAAAGAGTGTCTTGATCTTGGTGTTGCTAAAGCTGTAATAGGTATGCGGACTGGGGATATAGGCTACGCAGTACAGGAACATGCCGAGAAGAATGGTTTTGGCGTAGTTAAAGAGCTTGTAGGCCATGGCGTGGGGGTTAAACTCCATGAAAAGCCTGAGGTACCAAACTATGGTAAACGCGGTGCTGGTATTAAACTCGAAGAAGGAATGGTGATTGCCATTGAGCCTATGATCAATGCCGGCAGGGCCGGTGTAAAGTTCTGGGAGGATGGCTGGACTGTTTCAACTATCGACAAAAAACCATCAGCTCATTATGAGCACACTGTGGCCATTGGTAAAGGTAAACCAGACATTTTATCGACATTTGAATATGTTGAAAATGTTTTGAAAGAAAAAAATAATAATTAAATAATTTTTTATTAATTTTGCATCCCGGTTTTAGGGCGGATAATTAAGTAATAATCAATAAAATATGGCTAAACAATCTTCGATTGAACAAGACGGTACAATTAGGGAGGCATTGTCAAATGCAATGTTCAGGGTTGAACTTGAAAATGGTCATGAGATTATCGCACATATATCCGGCAAAATGCGTATGCACTACATCAAAATTTTACCTGGCGACAGAGTGAAGCTTGAAATGAGCCCATACGATTTAACCAAGGGTAGAATAACTTATAGATATAAATAAACAAAGAGATGAAAGTTAGAGCATCCATTAAAAAACGCAGCGCTGATTGCAAGATCATTCGCCGTAACGGGAAACTTTATGTTATTAACAAAAAGAATCCTAAATACAAACAGCGTCAGGGATAATTAAAAAAACTGTGATAATTCGTACAACGGTGGCCCGCCGTTCGGTTATCATTTAAAAACAAACAATAAATATGGCAAGGATTTCAGGTATAGATTTACCGAAAAACAAAAGAGGAGAGATCGGACTTACTTACATTTTTGGTATAGGCCGTTCAACAGCTCAAAGAATTTTGACTGAGGCTGGTATTGATTTTAATACAAAAGTACAGGACTGGACAGATGAGCAATTATCTGCAATTCGTGGAATTATCAACGATCAAATCAAAGTAGAAGGTGCGCTTCGTTCAGAAGTTCAGCTTAACATCAAACGTTTGATGGATATTGGTTGTTACCGTGGGACACGTCACCGTAAAGGTTTACCATTACGTGGTCAGCGTACTAAAAATAACTCACGTACCCGTAAAGGAAAACGTAAAACAGTTGCTAACAAAAAGAAAGCTACTAAATAATTGATTAATGGTTAGAGAGCTTTGGTTAGTTCTCGTTTTGTAAATCATTAGGAATACCTCATTTAAAAATTATAGTTAATGGGTCCGGATTATTCGTTAATTCAGTAATTCATTAATTCAAAAATTAAAAAAATGGCTAAAGCTAAAAAAGTTACCAAAAAGCGTATTGTTATCGTTGAGCCGGTAGGTGAGGCGCATATCAATGCAACTTTTAACAACATTATCATAACCCTTACAAACAAAACCGGTCAGGCTGTATCATGGTCATCAGCTGGTAAAATGGGTTTTAAAGGTTCAAAAAAGAATACTCCTTATGCTGCCTCACAAGCTGCTGCCGATTGCGGTAAAGTTGCTTATGACTTAGGCTTACGTAAAGTTGAAGTATTTGTAAAAGGCCCAGGTGCCGGTCGTGAGTCAGCTATCCGTACATTGCAAACTGCAGGTATCGAAGTTACAACGATAAAAGATATTACACCGCTTCCACACAATGGTTGTCGTCCTTCAAAAAGAAGAAGAGTTTAATTAACAGATTTTTTAAAGCTAAGATTCGGCAGCTACAGGCTGCTTGATACTTTAAGAACACACACAAATGGCAAGATATACAGGTCCAAAATCCAAAATTGCACGCCGTTTCCGTGAGCCGATCTTCGGTCCGGATAAAGCGTTAGAGCGTAAAAACTATCCACCAGGAATGCACGGTGCTTCCAAACGTCGTGGAAAACAATCTGAGTATTCAACTCAGTTAATGGAGAAACAAAAAGTTAAATACACTTACGGTGTATTAGAGCGTCAGTTCGAGAACTTGTTTCACCGTGCATCAGCTAAAGAAGGTATCACAGGCGAAAACTTGTTGAAATTTTTAGAAGCTCGTTTAGATAACGCTGTTTACCGTTTAGGTATCGCTCCTACACGTTCTGCAGCACGCCAATTGGTAAATCACAAACACATTAACGTTAACGGTGCCGTTGTAAACATTGCATCATACGCGTTAAAAGCTGGTGATGTGATCTCTGTACGTGAAAAATCTAAATCATTAGAAGCAATCACACTTTCAGTAGCCGGAAGAAGAATCAGCAAATACAGCTGGTTAGAATGGGATGCTAATAGCTTAACAGGTAAATTCCTGAACTATCCTAACCGCGACGAGATACCTGAAAACATTAAGGAAAACCTAATCGTCGAGTTGTACTCAAAATAATAACGATACTTATCCATGGGATGATTGGCATGTTATGTCAATCATTTTCGTGGTTTAAATCAATTCAATTAGTAAACAATAAACAAAGGATATAAATGGCAATTTTAGCATTTCAAAAACCAGACAAGGTTATCATGCAGAAAGCAAACGATTTTGATGGTACGTTTGAATTTCGTCCGTTAGAACCAGGCTTCGGTGTAACCATTGGTAATGCTCTGCGTCGTATCTTACTTTCATCACTTGAAGGTTATGCTATCACTTCTGTACGTTTTTCAGGAGTTACGCATGAGTTTTCAACCATCAAAGGTGTTGTTGAAGATGTTACCGAGATCATCCTGAACCTTAAACAGGTTCGTTTCAAAAAAACAGGTGAATCGGGCGACAATGAGAAGATATTTGTTATAATAAATGGCCAGGACGCTTTTAAAGCCGGAGATGTTACTAAATTCTCTAATAACTTTACTGTTTTAAACCCTGATCTGGTTATCTGTAACATGGATTCGTCAGTAACTCTTGAAATTGAGCTTACTGTAGGTAAAGGCCGTGGTTATGTTCCGAGCGAGGAAAATAAAAACCCGGATGCGAATGTTGGCGTTATCGCTATCGATTCCATCTTTACGCCTATCAAAAACGTAAAATATACTATTGAAAACTATCGTGTTGAGCAAAAAACCGACTATGAAAAATTAGTTCTGGATATTGCAACCGATGGTTCAATTCACCCTGAAGATGCATTAAAAGAAGCTGCTAAGATCCTGATCCAGCACTTTATGTTATTCAGCGATGAGAACATGATGCTTGAAGCACAAGCTAAAGAAGAAACTAAAGAGGTTGACGAAGAGATCCTGCACATGCGCAAGATCCTGAAAACTGAATTGGTTGACCTTGACCTTTCTGTACGTGCACTGAACTGCCTTAAAGCTGCTGATATCCGCAGCCTGGCCGATCTGGTATCGTACGATGTTGCTGATATGCTGAAGTTCAGAAACTTTGGTAAAAAGTCATTAACTGAAATTCAGGACCTGGTTAAATCAAAAGGCTTATCTTTTGGTATGAACCTGTCTAAATTCAAGTTAGACGAAGAATAATATAACAGAATCAAGAGATAAGAAACAAGAGGTAAGATTTCCAATCTTGATTCTTGACTCTTAGCTCTTGATTCTAATTAATACAAACAATGAGCGAAAGCATAATTCCGAAGGCTTGAGTAATCGCTGGACGGTATGCACGTGAAATAATTTAATAACAATGAGACACGGAAACAAAAACAATCACTTAGGCCGTACTACCAGCCACCGCAAAGCGATGCTGGCTAACATGGCAACTTCGCTTATTTTACACAAGCGTATCACTACAACATTAGCAAAAGCAAAAGTTTTACGCGGTTATGTTGAGCCACTTTTAACAAAATCAAAAAACGATACTACTCACTCTCGTCGTACAGTGTTTAGCTACCTGCAAGACAAAGACGCAACAACTATCCTTTTCCGCGAAATTGCTGAGAAAATAGCTAACCGTCCAGGTGGTTACACCCGTATCGTGAAGTTGGAGAACCGTTTAGGTGACAACGCTGAAATGGCAATCATTGAGTTAGTAGATTATAACACTGTTTACGGTGTTGATACTGCTGCTGCTGCCAAAAAATCGACCCGTCGTCGTGGTGGTTCTGGTGCAAAAGCTAAAACTGCTGCTCCTGCTAAAGAAGCTGCTGTTGAAGAAGCACAAGTTGTTGAAGAAGTTAAAGCAGAAGCACCAGCTGCTGAAGCTACTGAAACTCCTGCTGCTGAAGCTCCTACTACACCAGAGAACGAAGAAAACGCTGAAAAAGGAGAATAATTTCTCTTTTCGGATATTAAGGAAACGGCCTGCTCAATTTGAGCAGGCCGTTTTTGTTTTAATTATACCTTCATTTATCAACCAAAGGGTACCCATTGTGATGGTCTTTATCATATTAGTTAATCTGCAACTTTACAACTTTTGTGAAAGCATTGTCGTGATAGCTTAAACATTAACTATACGGCAGTTTATTCTTGTTCTTATTATGGATTTTACACCTTGTGTAAAATTATTGGTGTTTGTAATTGTCTTATAATCAATAAATTGTAAACATGTAATTGTGAAATAATGTTTAAATTTAATAGAGATAAGTATCTGATTTTTAACCCCTAAAATTTTAGAAACATGAAGAATCTATTGATCCTGGCATTGATGTTAATGGCCGGTACCACATTTGCACAAGACGTTTTAAAGAACGGCACAATTTACAAGGAGCACCCCTACATTACCATTGTGAACAACTCTACCGAACTCTTTTTAAAGCAGGATTGGGATGGGCTATCCAAGCTTTATACCGATACAGTTAAATTTTATGATCCATCGAGCCCCAACAAGATTTCCCTGGCCGACCAGAAAAAAGGCTGGGCTGATATTGCCGCTAAATGGGAGCAAATAAAAGTGGTTAAAGTTGGCTACCCCGATGCGCTGGAGTATGACCATGATCCGTTCACAGTGCAATCATGGTGGAAGGTGACCGCTGTTAATAAGAAAACTAAAAAGACAGCAACATTTCATATGGTGCAGTTTGACGAATTTAATAAGGATGGGAAGATAGCGGTAGAATACGCCTACTACGATCAAACCCCCTTGATAGAAGCTTCTAAGTAGTTAGAAAGGCATATTAAACAGGCTTGCATACTATGTCAAGCCTGTTTGCGTTTATGAAGTGTTACAAAGCAGAATCGTTACTATATAAACCACGTTCAAACAATAGTAATATAGAACTCTCTGCAATCCTGTATGACGGCACTTCCTCATGTGTCAAGGCAAATTCTGCCAACCTGTCACCACATGATATTACATCTCTGACACGGCAATTGTCATCCTGACTATAATTCTGCCAAATGGATATTGGCACAAACGTTGATAAATAGCTGTAGTTAGAGAAAAATATTAAATCAAGTAAAACAATCATATGTCTAAAATAATTGGAATCGACTTAGGAACAACAAACTCCTGCGTAGCTGTAATGGAAGGTAACGAGCCTGTAGTTATAGCAAACAGCGAGGGCAAACGTACTACGCCGTCCGTAGTAGCTTTTATTGATAACGGCGAGCGTAAAGTTGGCGATCCTGCAAAACGTCAGGCTATCACTAACCCTACAAAAACCATTTCGTCAATCAAACGCTTTATGGGTAACCAGTTTAATGAGGTTACAAATGAGGCTGCTCGTGTACCTTACAATGTAGTAAAAGGCGACAACAACACTCCACGTGTTGAAATTGGCGACCGTAAATACACTCCGCAAGAGATATCAGCAATGATTCTTCAGAAAATGAAGAAAACTGCTGAAGACTTTTTAGGAACTGAGGTTACCGAAGCAGTTATCACTGTACCTGCTTACTTTAACGACGCGCAACGTCAGGCTACTAAAGAAGCTGGTGAAATCGCTGGTTTGAAAGTTCGTCGTATCATCAACGAACCTACTGCTGCGGCTTTGGCTTATGGCTTTGATAAAGCTCACAAGGATATGAAAATCGCGGTGTTTGACTGCGGTGGTGGTACACATGACGTATCTATCCTTGAATTAGGCGACGGCGTTTTTGAAGTTAAATCAACCGATGGTGATACTCACTTAGGTGGTGACGACTTTGACCAGGTAATTATTGACTGGTTAGCTGATGAATTTAAAAGCGACGAAGGTATTGATCTGCGTAAAGATCCAATGGCTTTGCAACGTTTAAAAGAGTCTGCAGAAAAAGCTAAAATTGAGTTGTCAAGCTCTGCACAAACAGAGATCAACTTACCATACATCACTGCTGCTGATGGTATGCCAAAGCACTTAGTTAAAACTTTAACCCGTGCTAAATTTGAGCAATTGGCTGATAGCCTGATCAAACGTACTATCGATCCTTGTAAATCAGCATTGAAAAATGCAGGTTTAAGCACTTCAGATATTGACGAAGTTATCTTGGTAGGTGGTTCAACCCGTATCCCTGCTATTCAGGAAGCTGTTGAAAAATTCTTTGGCAAAGCGCCTTCAAAAGGTGTTAACCCAGATGAGGTTGTTGCCATTGGTGCTGCTATTCAAGGTGGTGTATTAACCGGCGAGGTTAAAGATGTGTTGTTGTTAGATGTTACCCCACTTTCATTAGGTATTGAAACTATGGGTGGCGTAATGACCAAATTAATTGAGTCAAACACAACTATCCCAACTAAAAAATCAGAAACATTCTCAACTGCCAGCGATAGCCAGCCATCTGTTGAGATCCACATATTACAAGGTGAGCGCCCAATGGCTGCGGGTAACCGTACTATAGGCCGTTTCCACCTGGATGGTATACCACCAGCACCTCGCGGTGTGCCTCAAATTGAAGTAACATTTGATATTGATGCAAACGGTATATTACATGTATCTGCAAAAGATAAAGCAACAGGTAAAGAACAAAAAATCCGTATTGAAGCATCTTCAGGTTTAACTGATGCCGAGATCAAGAAAATGAAGGATGAAGCTGAAGCTAACGCTGATGCCGACAAAAAAGCAAAAGAAGAAGTTGAAAAACTGAACTCTGCTGATGCCCTGATCTTCTCGACAGAAAAACAACTGAAAGAATATGGTGACAAAATTTCTGCAGATAAAAAAGCGCCTATCGAAGCTGGTTTAACCAAGCTGAAAGAAGCTTACGCTGCTAAAAACTTTGATGCCATTGAAACAGCTCAAACTGAACTGAACGCTGCATGGGCCACTGCATCTGAAGAGATGTACAAAGCCTCCGCCGAAGCTGGTCAGCCAGGTGCAGACGGTGCCCCAGGCGCAGGTCCACAAGACCACGGCGACACGGTTACCGATGTTGACTTTGAAGAAGTGAAAGACGATACAAAATAATAAGTAAGTGTTATTTTAATAGCAAAAGGCCCGGTCAGGATTTCCTGAACCGGGCTTTTTTGCGTGAAAATGAAGGATCAAATTCCATGCGCCATTACGAGGCACAAAAAAAGAGCCTCACCCAACCCTCTCCAAAGGAGAGGGCTTTAAAAGTATTATTTAGAAGTCTCTCCCTTTGGGGGAGATTTAGAGCGGGCTCTACGCAATGAAGTGTTGATTTTTTTAGATTGCACCTCAACTTCAATACCCAATCTCCATAACTCCATTCTCCAAAGTAAATACCTCATTCTTCAGTTTAACTTTTCCGAAGCCATGTAATACCAACTGTATTTTATCATATTTTGAGGTGAACGAACCTGCTGCTGCCGATAAATGGATAACACGATTTATAGGCTCAAAACCGATCTCGCGTTTATAAAAAGCGCCTGACTGGTAATCATAGGATATGCCATCATCTTCATAATATATAAAAGTGCCGGGCTCTTCGTTGTGCCAAATATGCAGTTCCAGTATGTCATCGCCTTTTTCAGCGGTGCTTTGTACAATGTGCTGCATGGGGATAATGCTACCCGCCTTTACAAAAACCGGCAGATCTGTTAACGGAGCAGCTACATTTACGATCTCATCTCCATTGAATTTTTCGTTGGAATTTAAACGATACCAATTACCGGGTGGCAAGTAAACATCGGCGTTTAGGCGGGTACTTTCAACAGGTGCAACCAGTAAGGCATCACCAAACATAAACTGATTTTGGAAGCGGGTGTCGAAAACCAAATCATCAAACGGATGCTCAATAGCCAGGGTGCGGCTCAACGGCATACCTGTTATGTGCGACTGGTAAAAGCCCGAATAAATATAAGGCAGCAATTTATATCGCTGTTCAATATCTTTTTTAATGATCTGCTCGTTAGTGCTGCCCCATTGCCATGGCTCGCGCATTTTGCTGCCCTGTATGGCATGATTACGAAACATTGGGGTATATACACCCAACGAGTTCCAGCGCACCATGAGCTCGGGCGTTGGGTTACCACTAAAGCCGCCGATGTCAACGCCGGTAAAAGCCATGCCGGTAATGCCAAGGCTATTCACCAGGCGCTGGCCAAGCAGCATATGCTCGTCGGTTCCGGAATTATCACCCGTCCACACGGCCGAATAACGCTGCGTACCGGCATAAGCTGCACGGGTTAATACAAATGGGCGTTTGTTACCTAAAAGCTTGCGTGTGCCCTCGTAAGTGGCGCGAGCCATCTGTGTACCATAGGCGTTGCGCACTTCGGGCATATCTTTATCACCGAATTGCACCATCCAGGGTATGTTTTGCCCCCAGGCGGCTGGTTCATTCATATCGTTCCAAAAACCATCTACACCAACTTCGGTTAAGGCCTTGAATGCCGCACCCCACCATTCGCGAACGTTGTCCCTGAAAAAATCGGGGAAATGGCAACGACCCGGCCACACATAACCTGTATACTTTTCGCCGTTGGGATAGGTGGCAAAGTAGCCGTTCTTTACACCCTCATCGTATTGCTGATAACCTGCTTCTATTTTAATACCGGGGTCAACAATGGTTACCAAGTGAAAGTTCATGGCCTTCAGCTCGTCCATCATGGCCTTAGGTTTGGCAAATGTTTTTTTGTTCCAGGTAAATATCTTGAAACCCTCCATGTAATCAATATCGCAATACACTACATCGGCAGGTATTTGTTTTTTGCGGAAAGTTTTGGCAATATCCAGTACCTCGGCAGCGCTCATATAGCTCCAACGACATTGCTGATAGCCGAGGCTCCATAATGGCGGCATTTCCATGCGGCCGGTTAACCAGGTATAATCAGCTATCAGTTGCGGCACACCCTGCGCGCCGAAGAAGTAATAATTCTGATCGCCGCCATCGGCGCCAAACCAGCTCATTTGTTCATCAGTGGTGGCACCAAAGTCGAAATAGCTTTTATGCGGATTATCCAAAAACAAGCCATAGGTTAGCCCGCTGTGTAAACCGATAAAGAAAGGGAAGGTTTTATACAGTGGATCTGTCTTGGGGCCGTAATCAACCGCGTCAGTATTCCAGTTGGTGTACGAAGTGTTGCGGCGATTGAGATCGCCTGTTTTTTCGCCAAGGCCAATAAATTTTTCATCGGCATACAGCTTACGGTAGGTAATTACCCTTGAGCCCTGCCAGGTGGTGCCAAAACGTTCATCGTCCTCGCTCAGTGGTTTACTATCGGCAGTATAAAAATTAAACCTCAAGGGCGATTTATGAATACGGAGTTTAAGGGCCGATGTATTGATCCTGATAAACTCTGCCGATTCGTCAAAGTCAAAATCAGGCACAGGCTTTTGAATCACAGCGAAGGAAGTATCTGTATCGCCATGGTTTTTGCTGAGGCAAATCCTGATTATGGTTGGGCTGTAAATATATACCCGCGCCTCAGCTTCGGCAGCTTTGATCACCAGAGCCTCTCCCTGTTGTTTAAAACCTTGTATGTTTCCTGATATTGCTGTTTCCATAGTTTGCTGTAATTAATTAATACCGGCAAAAAAAGAGTAATAGCTCATCAAGAGGCGGTTGTATGTTTATCGACTCACCCCGACATCGCTACGCTGGTCGCCCCCTCTCTTCGCCTGCGGCGGAAAGAGGGGCTTTTATCTTACCCTCTTTGCCCAAAGGGCAGAGAGGGTGGTCCAGCGAAGCGTTGACCGGGTGAGTCTTTTGTATGCCATGCAATTTCTATGATTCTGCTAATTCATGGGCTATTGCTCAGAAAAGGAACGCTGCAAGGTTTTATTAGTTTTATAAATGTGAAAAGTATAGGAAACAAAAAATCCCGCGCAAGGGCGGGATTCTGTATGTTTCGGGAGATTGAATATGATTAGTCCCAAAGTTTTTCAGGGTAGGTGCCGTTGGCCACCAGCTCTGATATGCTTTTTTGTACAATAGGCTTATCTTCCTTGTAAGTTACACCAAACCATTTTGAGCCAGTAGGGATCACTTTAAATTTAGCAGTACCCGATTTGATGAGTTCATCAGCCGCCAGCGGAATAAAGAATTCTGATTTAGGGTTGTTTTCATTGGCCTCAACAAAACGCTGAAACATTGGCAGGCTTTGTTTGAATATAGCCGGAGTAAAGCCCCAGAAATTCATGGATACACGGGTATCGTTCGGTAAATCATGTTCGCCGGTAGCGTCTTTGTAAGCTACACTGCCGTCTTCTTTAAAATATACCTCGGTACGTTCGTTAATTTCAACCATGTTGCCATTATCGTCAACCTTACAAACACCGCGCGATACTGATCCATAATCAGACAAAGTGCGGTCGATCTGGTAACCAATCAGCGAGTAGGTATCATCAGCTACTTCGGTGGTTAAAAACTTTGCCATTTTTTCAAATGAGTCATAACCATAGTAGTCATCAGCGTTGATAACGCAAAATGGCTCTTTTACCTGATTGCGTGCAGCAAGCACAGCATGCGCGGTACCCCATGGTTTTGCACGCTCAATAGTTTTATCAATGCCGAATGGAGCAAGGTCAAAGTTTTGGAAAACGTAATCGGTTTCAATGCGGCCTTTAAGCTTAGGCTCAAAAATAGCTTTAAAGCTATCCAGAAATTCTTCACGAATGATGAAGCTTACTTTTCCAAAACCGGCCTTTATAGCATCGTATATGGAGTAATCAATAATTGTTTCACCGTTGGGGCCAAAGCCATCAACCTGTTTCATGCTGCCGTAACGGCTGGCCATGCCTGCGGCCAAAATTAATAATGTAGGTTTCATAAGTGAGAATAGGGCGTTTTTAATAACTAATAGAAGCTTTTACGTAAAATTTATTAGAAATGATTTATAACCCGAAATGTTTTAATTATTTGAATTGGATTATTTGATGTATCTGAAATCCTGACCGGCTTTGATATTTAATAAAGCCTGGTAAATAAGGCGTATCACGTTATCAACGTCTTCTTTATGGATCATTTCGACCGTGGTATGCATGTACCTTAATGGCAGTGAGATTAATGCCGATGGTACACCATCGTTTGAATAGGCAAACGCGTCGGTATCGGTACCGGTTGAGCGTGATGATGCCTGGCGCTGAAAAGGAATATTGGCCTCTTGTGCCGCCTCGATCAGTAATTTATTCAGGTTGTTTTGAACCGCCGGAGCGTATGACACCACCGGACCTTTGCCACAAGCCAGATCGCCCTGGGTGATCTTGTTGATCATCGGGGTTTGTGTGTCATGCGTAACATCGGTTACAATGGCAACATTAGGTTTTATTTTATGGGCGATCATTTCCGCGCCGCGTAAACCTATCTCTTCCTGTACGGCGTTAACGATGTACAAGCCAAATGGCAGTTTTACGTTGTTCTCTTTCAGCAGGCGGGCTACCTCGGCTATCATGAAGCCACCGGCGCGGTTATCAAGCGCACGACCTACATAGTAGCGATCGTTAAGTACCATGAATTCATCTTCGTAAGTAATTACACAGCCTACGTGGATGCCTAATTTTTCTACTTCTTCCTTAGAAGTGCAGCCGCAATCCAGAAATATGTTTTTAAGGGTAGGCGCTTCTTCCTTTTCGCCGCCTGTGCGGGTATGGATAGCAGGCCAGCCAAAAACAGCTTTTACTATACCGTTATCGGTGTGGATGTTCACTCTTTTTGATGGAGCGATCTGGTGATCGGAGCCGCCGTTACGTATCACGTAAATGAGGCCATCATTGGTAATGTAATTCACAAACCATGATATTTCATCGGCATGGGCCTCAATAACAACTTTATAATCGGCCTTTGGGTTGATAATGCCTACCGCTGTGCCGTAGTTATCAACGTAATGGGTATCAATGTAGGGTTTTAAATATTCGAGCCACAATTCCTGGCCCTTCCACTCAAAGCCGGTAGGAGAGGGGTTGTTGATGTATTTTTCAAGAAAAGAGAGTGAAGTTTCGTTTACAACAGGAATATGTGTAGTGTTCTCAGATTTTTTTTTAGCCATGTTTTTATTAAGCAAACTATTAATATGCGATAAGCAAATATAACAAACAGCACATTAAAGCCGTAAAATAAGCTGTTATATTGAAAATATAAGCGTTGTTTTTATTGCTAATTTAATACTAAGGCGGCAGGATAATCGTTTTTTTTGAAATTATGTAAAATTTGCCCTGTCCAATTAATGAGTTGCGATTAAATGTTAGTTTTACATTAATGGCACGTTTAATGTTCATTTCAAATTCATAGTAGTTTTGTAATTTTACATAATCTATAATTTACTCCGTACATCGTGAAACTGATTAAGCTTATCTATATATTTTTTGTTGTTGCCTGTTTAACTTCATGTGGTGTTACCCAGTACGCAACCGTACCTGTTGACTATGCGCCAAAACTGGCCTTTCATCCTGATACTACTCATATCCTGCTGGTTAACAGACTTGCTTTCGATTCAACCAAAATTAGCAAGCGAAGAATCGCAATACTTAAGGCAGCAGCCTACAGCGCCGTTAGCGGCATTGAAAAGCAATTGAGGCAGCTGCCGGGCGTTAAGGTTACCAGCCTGGTTGATTCGGTAACTTTTGCGGCCAATACCGATTCGATAAAGCTGCTTGCAGCAAACTATAAAACTAATTACGTTTTAACGTTCAATACTTTTAATGCCGGTATTGTGCTTGATAATGTAGAGTATGAGAACAATGCGCAGGTGGCTTATTATAATATGAAAGCTAAAGTAGGGCTTACCCTGTATGAAAATAACGGTATATACTTCAAAAAACTTACCGGTACTGCAGAGGAACCAACAGATAGCCGCGGCAATGGAGTATCGTTGTTTACCACCGCCCATGATGCCGGGCTCGACGCGCTGAAAGATTACCTGCCCTATACCATAACCAACAACCGCCCGCTTAACAGCCAGGGTGCTGCTTTACAGCAATCAGTTGCACAAATACAAAAAGGACGTTTTGACCTTGCGTTCAAAATACTTAACCCGCTTATTGATGGCCCCGATCCAAAACTGGCCAGTAGGGCCGCCTACAACCTTGCCGTAGTTTACGAGGCCCAGGGCGATATTGACGAAGCGCTTGAACTGGCCAAACTATCAAACCAGAAACAGGCTAATGATTATGCTACAGTACTTATTGCCGCGCTGATCAAAGAGTAAGGTTTTTCTCCAGTATTTCGTAATCAAACCCGTGGCGGGTGAAGAATTTACCGGTATGCTCAAACCCTGCCTTGGTATAAAAGCCAATGGCCGATACACGGGCATTGCACCATAGCTTTTTAGCCCCGTTTGTTTTGGAAAAATCAGTAATGTAGGCTAACATTTGCCCGCCAATGCCCATATTTTGCACACTCTCATCCACCGCAAACTTGCGAAACTGGTACTCCTCGCCATGGGCAAACAGGGATATTACGCCTACAATGTAGTTATCCTTAAAAGCAGCAAAATGGAAGCCGTTGTTATCCTCCTCCATCGCCATTTCGTTTAATTTTTGCTTTGGGTATAAAATCTTGTTCCTTAAGCGCCACGTAAGTTCGGGACGTATTTGTTCGATGTAGATCATGGGTGTGTTGGCTTAAATGCTGCGTTATTATGAACGTCGTAAGCAGAGCGGCAATGTCTATCGTAGAGCGCTCAATTGCCGCTAAGGCTGTTACTTTTGTCGCCACAAAAGTAACCAAAAAGGCTTTTAGCAGAAAGGCTTCTTTGCCACACAGGCCTTTACCCTGCAAAACAGCCAGAACCACTGGCTGCTAAACCTTACCTCCACTTCGTTCGCTGATTATCACTGCTTCGGCAAGGTTTGCTAATGCCCCTCCCGGCCGCACAGACCACCATGTTCTGCCTGTTTTCATCAGAAGCTGATCTGCTGAATGTCAAAATCAGAATTTGCTGAATTAAAGAATGAATAGAATTGAAAACAGTCTGAACCAGAATTTACGGAATTAGAGGATGGACAGAATTTAAAATGCAACCACAACAAAAGTTTCACAACTCATCACAAAAAAGCGGGTAAATGCCCGACAAAAAAGCGGGCCGGGAGTTTTGCCTGTGGGCGGAAGCTTTTTTTTGTCTTGATTTTTTGGTTACTTTTTTATCAAGAAAAAAGTAACAGCCTCAGCGGCAATTGAGCGCTCTGCGCCGGACAACTATGCACCTAACATAAACCACCCCCTCATTTTTGACATTCCATCAATTTCGCATCCCTGCAAAATTCCTATCTTTGCGGCAACATAAATAACCCATCTATGCTTAAAGGATTTTTTAATGTTCCGGTACCGCAAAACGAGCCTGTTTTAAACTACGGCCCGCGTAGCCTGGAGCGTGTAGCGCTTAAAGCTGCTTTAGAGCAAGCCCGCGCGCAACAACTGGATATACCAATGTACATTGGCGGCAAAGAGGTACGTACCGGCAACAAGCTGGAAATTCGTCCGCCGCATGATCATAAACACTTACTGGCTACTTTTTCTGAAGGTGATGCCAGCCATGTTACCGCCGCTATCGACGCGGCTTTAGCTGCCAAAGCGGACTGGGAAAATTTACCCTGGGAGCAACGCGCGGCTATATTTTTAAAAGCTGCTGAGCTATTGGCCGGTCCGTACCGTGCCGAGATCAATGCTGCAACGATGCTGGGTCAGTCTAAAAACGCTTACCAGGCCGAAATTGATTCTGCCTGCGAACTGATCGACTTTTTGCGCTTCAACGTGCAATACATGACCGAAATTTATCAGCAGCAGCCACCGGTATCAGGCAAAGGTGTTTGGAACCGTTTGGAGCAACGCCCACTGGAAGGTTTTGTGTTTGCCCTTACCCCGTTTAACTTTACCGCTATTGCCGGTAACCTGCCTGCATCTGCAGCTATGATGGGTAACGTGGTAGTTTGGAAACCAGCCTATCCGCAAATATTTGCTGCCAACGTGATCATGAAAGTGTTCAAAGAAGCAGGTGTACCTGATGGCGTTATCAACCTGATATATGTTGATGGCCCTGTTGCAGGCGAGGTTATATTTAACCACCCCGATTTTGCAGGTATCCACTTTACAGGTTCAACCAAAGTGTTCCAGAACATCTGGCAAACTATTGGTACCAACATTCATAAATACAAAACCTATCCTCGCATTGTTGGCGAAACAGGTGGTAAAGACTTTGTACTTGCCCACCCAAGCGCTGATGCTGATGTGGTAAGTACTGCTCTTGTTCGCGGTGCATTTGAATACCAGGGACAAAAATGTTCGGCTGCTTCAAGAGCATATATCCCGGCTTCATTGTGGCCTGCGGTAAAAGCTAACATGCAGCGCGATATTACTTCGTTTAAAATGGGTTCGGTTGAAGATTTTGAGAACTTCATTAATGCCGTGATCACCGAAGTATCGTTTGATAAACTGGCTAAATATATTGATGCCGCCAAAACCGACGAAGGCGTTGAAGTTGTTGCCGGTGGTAACTACGACAAAACAAAAGGCTGGTTTGTTGAACCTACCGTATTAAAGGTAGAGGATCCGTACTACGTAACTATGTGCGAAGAGCTTTTTGGCCCGGTATTAACCATTTATGTGTACGAAGACGATCAGTTTGATGAAGTGCTGAACATAGTAGATAAAACTTCTATTTATGCGCTTACAGGTTCTATCATATCGCAAGACAGGTATGCTATTGCTGAGGCAACTCACCGCCTGCGCAATGCTGCCGGTAACTTCTACATTAATGATAAGCCAACCGGCGCGGTAGTTGGTCAGCAGCCATTTGGCGGTGCCAGAGGTTCAGGTACTAACGATAAGGCCGGTTCAATGATCAACCTGCTGCGTTGGGTATCTCCACGTACCATCAAAGAAACCTTTGATCCACCTAAAGATTACAGGTATCCGTTTTTGGCGAAAGAACTATAGGTGAAGAGCCAAGAGATTAGAATCAAGAGATAAGAATCAAATTTTATAAATTAACAAGAGCCGGAATATTAAATATTCCGGCTCTTTTATTTTTATGATTCAACTTTGAATCACTTTTATTTTTTGTCTTGATTCTTGACTCTAATCTCCTGATTCTCTTCTCTATTTAAACTTAAACACATTATCCATGTGTTCATTGTTGTGGGCGCTTACCTTCATATCGGCTATCTGGCCGGTGCTGAGGCTGTATACCCAGCCATGTACAGAAAGCTCTTGGCCATTTTGCCATGCGTTTTGTACAATGGTTGTTTTGCACAGGTTGTATACGTTCTCAATAACGTTAAGCTCAACCAAACGATTGCCGCGTTGCTGCTCATCGTCAATAGAATTTAACTCTTCGGCATGTAAACGGTAAACGTCTTTTATGTGACGAAGCCAGTTGTCAATCAATCCGAAGCCTTTGTTGCTCATGGCGGCCAGTACACCTCCACAACCGTAATGGCCGGTAACAATTACGTGTTTTACCTTGAGTACGTTAACAGCATAGTCAAGCACGCTCAGCATATTCATATCGGTATGTACTACCATGTTGGCGATGTTACGGTGTACAAATATTTCGCCGGGAGCGGTGTTGGTGATCTGGTTGGCCGGTACGCGGCTATCGGCGCAGCCAATCCACAATATCGGCGGTTTTTGGCCGTTGGCCAGCTTGGTAAAAAACTCCGGATCGGACTTTAAAGCATTGTCAATGAATTTTTTGTTCCCTTCCAGCAAACCTTCATAGGTAATATGGCTGGTGTCGTGGATGTCGGTTTTAGCGCACATAGTTTATAGCTATTTTTTGGTTAAACAGATCAGTTTTTGGCCGCCCAAAACAGTCGGCTTATTTTATGCAATGCAACGGGCGAAAGATCGTAATATAAAATGGTAAGCAAAATTAAGGGAATAAAATAAAAGATGGCAAAATCAAACAGATTAAAAAAGTATCCCCCCATGATGCCTCCAAAAAAGTAAAAACCAAGCACCGTAAGGCGTATGTATATCTTGTTTCGGGTAACTTCGGTTTTGGCCACATTGGGGTGCAGCCATTCAGATACATCACCACCCAGATCGGTAAACAAACCGGTTAAATGGGTTGATTTGATGAGCCCGCCCGATATGGTTGATACCAGGCTGTTTTGCAAACCCATCGAAAAAATGATCACCCCGATTACCATTTCACGCTCAATTTGGGTTTCGCGGTAAAAGTTATGCCCGTAAATAGCTACAAAAAGCAGCAGTATAATTTCGATAATGATAGGGGTGGAGTGCGCACGGTAGCGGCTTTTATGCTCAAGCGACTTAACAATGAAGTTTGACATAAAGGCACCCATGAAAAACAGCAGCAGCCAAATCACAAAAACGATAATCTCGTTCCAGTTTTGTTCAACAACGTGCTTGGCTAGGT
Source organism: Mucilaginibacter aquaedulcis (assembly GCF_030409325.1). Classification (GTDB taxonomy): domain Bacteria; phylum Bacteroidota; class Bacteroidia; order Sphingobacteriales; family Sphingobacteriaceae; genus Mucilaginibacter; species Mucilaginibacter aquaedulcis. The sequence continues at coordinate 2,474,561 of NZ_JAUFPR010000002.1, read as the reverse complement.
TGGCCACATGGCCCGTGATGTTGGAAGTAAATGCCAGGAAAGCCACCATGCCAGCCACATTGGTAACGCCCGATACAAAGGCGGTTGACGATGCCAGCAATAAGTTTTGTTTTAGGGTACGCGCCTCTTTTGCTTGTCTGAGCATAAAATATATCCCTGCTTTGTGCAGCCAGATAAAAATAACATAAAAAATGAAGCGGTAGGTGTATTAATAAGCCATTTTTATCTCCTGTCATCTCGAACGAGGTACGAGAAGAAATCTTATAAGCTGAACAAGCCAATTGTACAAGATTTCTCACTGCGTTCGAAATGACAAATTTTGTATTATTATAAAAAGAAGTGCGATTCTCAGTTTCTTACACTCGTCACAGACGAGCGCAAGGGTGATTATTTATACTTTTTTCCAAACAATCTTTACCGCCGAAATTGTTTCCGATTCAAGACGGCAATCGGGAAGAATATCAAAATGATTCTTCTTGTAAAAGCTTAACGGCGAATGGTATTTCCGGCCATTCGCTTTTGCATCCCGTTCATGATCAATTACCCATCCGGAAAGCTGTGTTTCATCTTTTTTAATTTTATCCAGGATCATAGTGCCATAACCCTTGCCATGAATTTCACTGTTGATGATAACGGCGAACCATTTTTCGGCATTACGTATGAAGGTGAGAGCCCAGGCTGCAATAATATCTTGTTCGTTAATGAGTAAATAATGCTTTTTTTCGGATAGTCCATTTAAATACGCGTCAAACTCCGTTATATGTTTGTATTGCAGATTTTGAGGATATTCGTTGTTCCATAAATTGTAGGCGCTTTCTTTTTGAGAATCGGTTAAGTATGTCGTGAATATGATCTGCATGAGTTGAGTCAATATGAATCACAATATAACTAAAGCATTTGAGTGGAGGGGGATTGTTGTTATTGTGCGCCGGGTGCAGGTGTGACACTTTTTTTAATAGGCATTGTCATTTCGACGAGCAAAGGTTGGATTGTGTGTTGGGGCGAGGAGAAATCTTATACAATATACCAGCGAATATGCAACTCATACAAGATTTCTCCTCGTATCTCGTCGAAATGACAATCTTATAAGCAAACAAAATAAGTAGATAAACAAACAACCCCGGCCATTCTCATGAACCGGGGCAAACCAAACATAAACCTTCGCTGCGGCTGGGCACAGCGAAGCATTTTTAATATTTACTTAGTGCTGGGCTGCAGCGTTAACACTATCCAGCTCGTATACATAGCCTAAATTATGCGGGCTGCTGCTGGTAACCTTCAGATCTTTGATAAGGCCTGTACCCAGGTTAATTACCCAACCATGTACTTCCAGATCGTGGCGTTCCATCCATGCGTTTTGGATAATGGAGGTTTTGCAAAGGTTATACACCTGCTCACTCACATTTAGCTCAACCAAACGGTTTTGCTTCTGGGTTTCATCAGTAATACGATCAAGCTCGTTGGCATGCAAGCGGTATACATCTTTGATATGGCGCAGCCAGTTGTCAATGATGCCAAACTGTTTGTTGCTCAGGGCAGCAGCTACGCCGCCGCAGCCGTAATGGCCCGCTACAATAACGTGTTTTACCTTAAGCACGTTAACGGCATAATCAAGCACGCTCAGCATGTTCATATCTGAGTGTACCACTACGTTGGCAATGTTGCGGTGTACAAACACTTCGCCTGGCTTGGTGCCGGTAACCTCGTTGGCCGGTACGCGGCTGTCTGAGCAACCGATCCACAATACCTGCGGACTCTGGCCTTTGGCCAGGGTAGCAAAATATTCTGAGTCTTCCTGTAATTTACGCTCAACCCATTCGCTGTTTCCTTTGATCAGGGCGTTATAGCTATCGGCCTGAGCCAATTTTAAACTGCTGGTATCAATGGCAGGTTTGCCATTTTTTTTATCTTCTGAAGTTGACATTTGTTTTCTTTAGTTAGGGTTATACATTAATTCTTTCAAAGGAGGTACGTCGTACTTATCCTTGATTTCCTGTAGTTGCACAATGATGCCTTTAGTGTAGGCATTGTGCTTGTAATTGTGAATAATCTCAAGCACATCCGGGTCAATGTACCTGGAGTTTGAGCCATCAATAACCACGTCTGCGCCTTTAGGCAAACTGGTTAGCGTAACCTGTATGGCCGCTTTATTTAAAAAAGACACCTCTTCGGCAAGCCTCAGCCTGATCACTTTTTTATCGCCGTTATGGGCAATGTGATAAAAATAAGGGTTGCGTAAATTGGTGCGCAGTATGTAAAATATACCCACCAGCATACCTATACCCACGCCTATTAGCAAATCGGTTAAAACCACGGCCACAATAGTTACCACAAATGGGATAAACTGGTTAAGGCCCATGTGCCACATATGCTTAAACAAGCTGATGCGGGCAAGTTTATAACCGGTCATGAGCAGTATAGCTGCCAGGCATGACAGGGGGATGAGGTTAATGATTACCGGGATAAACAACAAGGAAATAAGCAACAAGGTACCATGCACTATGGTACTCATTTTGGTACGCGCACCTGAGTTAACATTGGCCGATGAGCGTACAATTACGGCCGTCATGGGCAGGCCGCCCAAAAAGCCGCTGGTAATGTTGCCAATTCCCTGTGCTACCAGTTCGCGGTTGGTGGGCGATATACGCTTTATAGGATCGATCTTATCAACAGCTTCTAAACTAAGCAAGGTTTCTAAACTGGCTACCACGCCTATGGTAAAGGCCGTTATCCAAACCTGTTTGTTGCCGATGGCACTAAAATCAGGCGATTTAAACAGGGCGAAGAACTCTTTACTGCTGTTTACAATAGGTATATGTACAAATTGCTTGTCAAGCAGCGCCATGCCTGTGCCCGAAAAGGCGGCACTTAAACCAACACCCGCCAAAACTACCAGGAGGGGCGCCGGAACAATGGCCACTTTTTTAAACTTTGGCCAGTATATCATCAGTAGCAAAGAAACCACCGCGATAATAACAGCGCCATAGTTGATCCTGGCGAAGGCCAGGGTAATGGATGAGAATGTATTGTGCTCATCTGCCTGGTTAAAGCCTTCATCGCCTTCAAAACTGGCATCGTAGCCAACCGCATGCGGAAACTGTTTCATAATGAGGATGATGCCGATTGCGGCAAGCATTCCCTCAATAACCGCTGACGGAAAGTAATTGGCTATCGTACCCGCTTTTAGTACACCCAGAAGCATCTGAAAAATACCGGCCAGTACCAGGGCAAGCAAAAATGTTTCATATGTACCCAGGCTGGTTATGGCATTAAACACAATAACCGTGAGGCCTGCTGCCGGCCCCGCAACGCTAAGCTGCGAACCACTTAAACTACCAACCACAATACCGCCAATAATGCCGGTTAATACACCGGCAAATAAAGGTGCTCCTGATGCCAGCGCTATGCCCAGGCATAATGGTAAGGCTACCAGGAATACAACAATACTTGATGGGAGGTCTTTTTTTAAGTTTTTGGGTAAAAAATATTTCTTTAGGTTGAGATTGCCCACAGCAAAACCACCTTGCTTAATTTGCATAAGATCGATAATTTGAATGAAAGTTTAAATGAATTGTAAAGCGTTACCATCCGGATAGGTAGATATCCGGTTAATCATTTAAACGTTTGGAGGGGGCGTGGGAACTACAGGGTGATATACCTGTTTGTATAAGCAGTGTTCGCGGTTGTGGAGTATGTTGCTTTCAACAACAAAGGTTATAAAATCTGCGCTGTGTAAGTCGTAAGCGTCAAATCCCTTTTTCTCCTTAAAAACATCTTTGTCAGGACTGTCCTTTTCGGTTTTTGATTCCTGCTCAAGCTGAAGTATAACCGCGCTAACGGTTTTGTTATCAAGGTATAAAAATACAGGTGCGAGGGATATGGCCATCTTTACTACAAAGACACCCATAAACATTACCACTATCAGTATTTTAAAATCCCTGATCCTCATTATTACAAATATATGAAAAATACATATCAAAGCTTATGCGAATATAGTTTTAGGCTAATCTTACAATTTAATTACTATTTTTAACCTATTACAAACAACCTGAATTGTGAATAAAAAGCTCGGATTACTAAGGGAGAAACGCCAGAAAGCATTTGAAGGCGGAGGCACATTACGTATTGAAAGTCAGCATAAAAAGGGGAAACTAACCGCACGTGAGCGTTTGCATTTTTTATTGGATGAGGGTTCCTTTCAGGAGATCGGGATGCTGGTGGCCCACCGCTCAACCGACTTTGGTATGGAGAAAGAAAAATACCCGGGCGATGGTGTTATAACCGGTTACGGCACTATAAACGGTCGTTTGGTGTACGTGTTTTCGCAGGATTTTACCGTTTTCGGCGGTTCGCTTTCAGAAACCCATGCCGAAAAGATTTGCAAGATCATGGATTTGGCCATCAAGAACGGGGCGCCGGTTATCGGACTTAACGACTCGGGAGGCGCGCGCATTCAGGAAGGGGTAGTATCACTTGGCGGTTATGCCGATATTTTTTACCGCAATACGCTGGCATCAGGAGTGATACCGCAAATATCAGCCATTATGGGTCCCTGCGCGGGTGGTGCAGTATACTCGCCCGCTATTACCGACTTTATTTTAATGGTGGAGAATACCTCCTATATGTTTGTGACCGGTCCCAATGTGGTGAAAACAGTAACCCACGAAGAGGTAACCTCCGAAGAATTGGGGGGAGCTACTACCCATGCTACCAAATCAGGCGTTACGCATTTTGCCTGTGCCAATGAAATAGCGGCTATTCAAAATATAAAAGCGCTGTTGAGTTATATGCCTCAAAATTGCGAGGATAAAGCGCCATCAGTACCATACGAGATACAAAACGAACTACGCCCTGAGTTGAACAGCCTGCTGCCCGAGGTAGCTTCAACCCCGTATGACATCCGCGAAATTATGGATCATGTGATCGATAGCGGATCATTCCTGGAGGTGCATAAAGATTTTGCCGAGAACATTGTGGTAGGTTTTGCCCGCCTGGCCGGGCGCAGTATTGGCATTGTGGCCAATCAGCCTGCTTTTTTGGCTGGTGTGCTTGATATTCATTCGTCTATTAAAGCTGCACGCTTTGTGCGCTTTTGCGATAGCTTTAATATTCCGCTGCTGGTATTTGAAGATGTGCCCGGCTTTTTACCCGGTACCGACCAGGAGTGGAACGCTATCATAACCAACGGGGCAAAGCTGCTGTATGCTTTTTGTGAGGCCACCGTGCCGCGCATTACCGTTATTACCCGTAAAGCCTACGGAGGCGCTTACGATGTGATGAACTCCAAACACATAGGTGCTGACATGAACTTTGCCTGGCCATCGGCAGAGATTGCCGTTATGGGTGCTAAGGGAGCTGCCGAAATTATTTTTAAACGAGAGATCAATACCGCCAAAGACAAAGAAGCTAAATGGCGCGAGATGGAGCAGCTGTACTCAGATACCTTTGCCAATCCATACCGTGCCGCTGAGCGTGGTTTTATTGATGAAGTAATAGAGCCTGCCGAAACTCGTATAAAACTGATACAGGCCTTCAAAATGCTCGAAAATAAAGTGGTAAATAACCCACGGAAAAAGCATGGGAATATGCCGTTGTAGGGGACTTATGGACTGTTGGACTTTGAGATTATTGGAAAGAACGAATGGATGAGAAGAAATAAGTTTATCATTTATTCTTGCGCTCGTCTGTGACGAGTGCTTAATATGGTTTGGCGATTTTATCGCCGGTTCACCTCAATGGTTTTTAACATGGGTTTACGTTTTAAACGTAAACCCATGTTAAGCACTCGTCATAGACGAGCGCAATTGAGAAAAAATGTCGTTAGGAGGAGGAACAACTAAACAATAACAAAATTGAATGGCCCCTTAAAACAAAAAACACCACCCGGTTACCGGATGGTGTTTTTTTATGTTGTCCCACACCTTTCAGTGGGCCGGGCATCTATCAAACTTTGATCTCTACTTCAACACCGCTTGGCAATTCAAGTTTCATCAGGGCATCTACAGTTTTTGAGTTAGAGCTGTAAATGTCTAATAAACGCTTGTATGAGCATAATTGAAATTGCTCACGTGCCTTTTTGTTTACGTGTGGTGAACGTAATACAGTGAAAATTTTCTTTTCGGTTGGTAACGGAAGTGGTCCGCTAACTACAGCGCCAGTTGGCTTTACTGTTTTTACGATTTTCTCAGCAGATTTATCTACCAGGTTGTAATCGTAAGATTTTAATTTGATCCTGATTCTTTGGCTCATGTTAATTTGTTTTGTGACTTATCCTAAGAGCTATTTATTAGGGAAGTCGATTTATTGTATTTAAAAAGTTGATTGGTAACTATTCTCTAATCACCAATCAACTAATCTCTAATTACGCGTTAGCAGCGGCTTTTTTGCCTTTTACTTTAGCTATTACTTCGTCCTGTACGTTACGTGGTGCTTCAGCATAGTGATCAAACTCCATGGTTGAAGTAGCACGGCCTGAAGTAATGGTACGTAACTGAGTTACATAACCAAACATTTCAGAAAGTGGTACAGTTGCTTTAATAACCTGTGCACCTGCACGTGAATCCATACCTAACAGCTGGCCACGACGACGGTTCATATCACCGATTACATCACCCATGTTTTCTTCAGGGGTAAGGATCTCGATTTTCATGATCGGCTCAAGTAATACTGGTTTACATTTTGGCAATGCCTCACGGTAAGCCATTTTAGCAGCTAACTCAAATGACAATGCATCTGAATCGACAGCGTGGAATGAACCATCAATTAAACGAACTTTTAAGCTGGTTAATGGGAAGCCGGCTAATACACCGTTTACCATTGAAGCTTCGAAGCCTTTTTGTACAGATGGGATAAACTCACGAGGGATTGAACCACCGCTAATTTCGTTCACAAACTGTAAGCCTTCTTTACCTTCGTCATTTGGCGACAGGATAACCTGAATATCGGCAAACTTACCACGACCACCTGTTTGTTTCTTGTATGTTTCACGGTGCTGTACAGTACCGGTGATTGACTCTTTGTAAGCTACTTGCGGAGCACCCTGGTTAACCTCTACTTTAAACTCACGTTTTAAGCGGTCCATGATGATATCCAAGTGAAGCTCGCCCATACCTGAAATTACAGTTTGGCCGGTTTCTTCGTCAGAGTTTACACGGAAGGTTGGATCTTCTTCGGCAAGTTTACCTAAAGCCATACCTAATTTATCTACGTCGGCCTGAGTTTTAGGCTCAATAGCTAAACCGATAACCGGCTCAGGGAAGTTCATTGACTCCAGAATGATCGGATGTTTCTCGTCGCAAAGGGTATCACCAGTTTTGATATCCTTAAAGCCTACTACCGCAGCAATATCACCTGCACCTACGTTAGGGATAGGGTTTTGCTTGTTAGCGTGCATCTGGAATATACGGCTGATACGCTCTTTGTTATCTGAACGCATGTTGTGTACATATGAACCAGCCTCAAGGTTACCTGAGTATACGCGGATAAAGCACAAACGACCTACGAATGGGTCAGTCGCGATTTTAAACGCTAATGCTGCAAATGGTTCTTTAACATCTGGTTTACGCAGGATCTCTTCGCCAGTATCAGGGTTAGTACCGATGATACCTTCAACGTCCATAGGTGAAGGCAATAATTCCATCACGTAGTCAAGCATGGTTTGTACACCTTTGTTTTTGAAAGATGAACCACAAACCATAGGAACAATCTTAGCATCTAAAACAGCTTTACGTAAAGCATCAAGTACTTCACGCTCAGTGATTGTTTCAGGAGCATCAAAGAATTTTTCCATCAGGCTTTCGTCATACTCAGCTACTGATTCTAATAATTTCTCTCTCCACTCGGTTGCTTCCTCGATCATATCCTCCGGGATAGGCACTTCGGTAAAGGTCATACCTTTATCATGCTCATTCCAAACAATACCTCTCCAGTTAATTAAGTCAACCACACCTTTAAAGTGTTCTTCAGCACCAATTGGCAACTGCAAAGGAACAGCGTTGCTGCCCAGCATGCTTTTAACTTGTTTAACAACGTTCAAGAAATCGGCACCAGAACGGTCCATCTTGTTAACGAAACCGATACGGGCAACGTTATAGTTGTTAGCAAGTCTCCAGTTGGTTTCAGATTGAGGCTCAACACCATCAACCGCGCTGAAAAGGAAAACCAAGCCATCCAATACACGTAATGAACGGTTTACCTCTACGGTAAAGTCCACGTGCCCTGGGGTATCAATGATGTTCATGTGATAGTTGTGGCCTCTGTATTTCCAGTTTACTGTTGTAGCAGCAGATGTAATGGTAATACCACGTTCCTGCTCCTGAGCCATCCAGTCCATTGTTGCAGCACCTTCGTGTACTTCACCAATTTTGTGGCTAACGCCGGCATAGTAAAGGATACGCTCGGTGGTGGTGGTTTTACCGGCATCAATGTGAGCGGCAATACCAATATTTCTTGTATATCTTAGATCTCTTGACATTTTATTTGATTTATGATTTCACTGATTTTTTTAATGATTACACCGATCTGTTTTGATCTCACTTCATAATAAAGTGCAATCATACTAAACCGGTGTAATCTTAATATATAATCGGTGTAATCCTTTCTATATCGGTGTAATCTTTTATGATTAGAATCTGAAGTGTGAGAACGCTTTGTTGGCTTCAGCCATTTTGTGCGTATCTTCTTTTTTCTTCACTGCTGCACCTTCACCTTTAGCTGCTGATATGATTTCACCGGCTAATTTCTCCATCATGGTTTTTTCACCACGACGACGTGCATAGCTGATCAACCATTTCATACCTAAAGCTATTTTACGCTCAGGACGAACTTCAGTTGGAACCTGGAAGTTTGCACCACCTACACGGCGGCTTTTAACTTCAACAGCTGGCATTACATTGTTTAAAGCCTTTTTCCAGGTCTCTAAACCGCTTTCGCTGGTTTTCTTTTCAACAATATCAACTGCGTTGTAGAATATAGAGTACGCGGTAGATTTTTTACCATCATACATCATGTTATTTACAAACCTTGTTACCAGGGTATCATTGAACCTTGGATCAGGAAGGATAATTCTCTTTTTTGGTTTTGACTTTCTCATTGCTATCTATCCTCCTTAATTATTTCTTTTTACCTTTTGCAGGAGCTGCAGCAGCTTGTCCTGGTTTAGGGCGTTTAGTACCATATTTAGAACGACGTTGGTTACGACCGGCTACACCTGATGTATCTAATGCACCACGGATGATGTGGTAACGTACACCTGGTAAATCCTTAACACGACCACCGCGGATCAAAACGATAGAGTGCTCCTGTAAGTTGTGACCTTCACCCGGGATGTAAGCATTTACTTCTTTTCCGTTGGTTAAGCGCACACGGGCAACTTTACGCATTGCTGAGTTTGGTTTTTTAGGGGTAGTGGTATACACGCGGGTGCATACGCCTCTTCGCTGTGGACAGCTGTCCAACGCTGGTGACTTACTCTTGTCAACCAGAGCTACTCTACCTTTTCTAACTAATTGCTGAATAGTAGGCATTTTTCCTTTTTTGTATTTACAGTTTTATCCTTATTTTAAGGACTGCAAAGGTAGCTACTATTTTTTGATTTTCAAGCGGTTGAGTAAAAAAGTTTTTGTAATAGGTTGATATGGTGCGGGGAGTGGAGTGGAAGGTATGTTTTTTGGGGTGAATTTGACTGAAATATTATGTGGCAGGCTAATTGTAAAATTATAAGCGTTCGGGGAAATAAAAAGTTGTCATTTCGACGAGGAACGAGGAGAAATCTTATACGAGCAGCAAATCCGCTGACATATAGTATAAGATTTCTCCTCACCCCAGCACACTTCCCCACGCATGTTTGTCGAAATGACAACGTTTTCCAGTTTTTATTTTTTCGGATACGGATCTTAATAACGCCAACATTGCGATAGCCTTTAAACAAAAAAGAGCGATGATCTTTCAATCACCACCCTTTCATCATTTATCAATCAATCAACTCAATAACAACTCTTTAATTAATAACCGTGGTCATGATCATGGTTATGATCGTAGCCATTGTTATAACCGTTATGATACCTGTCATGATGGTACCTGCGGTTTCCGTATCCTTCGCGTACCATGCAACCTGAGGTTACTGATACTATTGATGCTAATAAGAATGCATATGCAAGAAATCTCTTTTTCATGGTGATAATCATTAATAGTACATCTAACTAAAAGACGTACACATATATGACTGGCATAAATTGAAAAGGATTAATGTTATTACTGAATGGAATTTAGCTTAGCTGTGAGTAACGGGAATGTTACTTATTTAAGCTAAAGCGATTGTGTGAATTATACAAACGCTTCAATTGATTGTGTGTATGTTATTACTGGGCGTATACCCGCTCTTGGCCGCGGGAGGGCCAGTCACTTTTGTCGCCACAAAAGTAACCAAAAAGGCTTTCAGCAGAGAGGCTTCTTTGCCGCACGAGGCCTTTTCCCCGCAAAGCATTCAGAACCACGGGCTGCTAAACCTTACCTCTACTTCGTTCGCTCATTGCCATTGCTTCGGAAAGGTTTGCTAATGCCCCTCCCAGCACAGAGACCAACATGTTCTGCCTGCTTTTCGCCCGAAGCTGGTCTGCTGAATGTCTGAATCAGATGCCCCTCCCAGCAGAGAGACCAACATGTTCTGCCTGCTTTTCGCCCGAAGCTGGTCTGCTGAATGTCTGAATCAGAATTTATTGAATTGAAGAATGAATAGAATTTAAAATAAAAGACGAAACGTTCAGGATGACAAGGATGAAATGATAAAAAAATGCGGGTAATGGCCCGACAAAAAAGCGGGCCGGGAGTTTTGCCTGTGGGCAGAAGCTTTTTTTTGTCTTGATTTTTTGGTTACTTTTTTATCAAGAAAAAAGTAACTGGCCTTCCCGCGGCCAAGAGCGGGACTTCGCCATGTAATTCCGGCAATCTAACAGGGATTAACCTACACCAACCCCATACTTTCCCTATACTCTTGCTGAATAACCAGGAGGCAGTTGGCGCAGAGGCATCCTTCATACAGTTCGCTTACGTACTGCACCTCGTTGAGGCTGAGCTGCACGGTGCTGCACTGGCACTTGGTGAATGAATTGGCTTTACATTCAAAAGGCGCCTCGCAGCGTTCGCAACGGATGATCTCGTGTTTGGTCATTTGTTTTTTAAATCCGGATGTCGGAAAGTCGGCATGAGTCCGGTGTGTTTAATACAAAATTACGGATAATAGCAATAGGCATAGCAAACTCTACGGTCAGGATAAAGCCATCAAAATAAAAACGTCCGTAAACCTTTCAGCTTACGGACGTTTGATAATAATCCTTTATCTTTTGTTTTTTATCCTATAATCAAAGAATTATGCAGAACAGGTAACGCAGCCTTCTTCCATTGAGCAGCTTGGGCCTTCTGGTACGTTGTCTGCAATTTGAGCTACGTGTTCTGGTATCACAGGTTCCATGTTTGAACCGCCCTGATTTTCAACAGTGAACTTAACCGCTTGTGATGCAGCTTGAGTACGCAAGTAGTACATACCGGTTTTTAAACCTTTTTTCCATGCGTAGAAGTGCATTGAAGTTAATTTCGACGCGTTTGGCGAGTTGATGAACAGGTTTAATGATTGCGACTGGCAAACATAAGCACCTCTATCGGCAGCCATATCAATGATGTTACGCATTTTTATTTCCCAAACTGTTTTGTACAGTTCTTTGATATCGGCAGGTATCTCGGCAATATCCTGGATAGATCCGTTTGCGGTGATGATCTTATCTTTCATCGCTGGGGTCCATAAGCCAAGGTTAACCAGATCGCGCAGTAAGTATTTGTTTACTACAATGAACTCTCCGCTTAGCACACGGCGGGTGTAAATGTTTGAGGTATATGGCTCAAAGCACTCGTTGTTACCCAATATTTGTGAAGTAGATGCTGTTGGCATCGGTGCTACTAACAATGAGTTACGAACACCATGGTTCATTACATCTAAACGCAGGTTTTCCCAATCCCAACGGGTGCTGGCCGGAGATACGTTCCACAAGTCAAACTGGAATTTACCCTTTGATAAAGGTGAGCCAGGGAAAGTTTCATAAGCGCCATCTTTTATAGCCAGATCTTTTGAAGCCGTCATGGCAGCAAAGTAAATGGTTTCAAAGATCTCTTTGTTCAGTTGTTTAGCCTCGTCGCTTTCAAACGGCATACGCAGCTGAATAAAAGTATCGGCCAGGCCTTGTACACCTAAACCAATAGGGCGGTGCCTTAAGTTTGAATATTCTGCTTCGGCAACAGGGTAGTAGTTGCCGTCAATAATACGGTTAAGGTTAAGGGTAGCCTGGTAAGTTACCTCATATAATTTCTGGTGATCAAACTCACCGTTGATCACGTAACGAGGCAATGCTAACGAAGCCAGGTTACAAACCGCAATTTCGTTGGCATCGGTATACTCCATAATTTCGGTACAAAGGTTTGAACTTTTGATGGTACCTAAATTTTGCTGGTTCGATTTGCTGTTGGCAGCATCTTTATATAACAGGTATGGTGTACCGGTTTCAACCTGAGCGTCCAGTACAGCAAACCAAAGATCCTGCGCTTTGATCACTTTACGGGCACGACCTTCTTTTTCGTAACGGGTGTACAGTTCAACAAACTCGGCACCGAAACAATCGGCCAGGCCTGGTGCTTCGTGCGGGCAAAACAGGCTCCAATCGGCATTGGCTTCCACACGCTCCATGAACAGGTCAGACACCCAAAGAGCGTAGAACAAGTCGCGGGCACGCATTTCTTCCTTACCGTGATTTTTGCGCAGATCTAAAAATTCAAATATATCTGCATGCCAAGGCTCTAAATAAATAGCAAAGGCACCTTTACGTTTACCGCCGCCTTGATCAACATAACGGGCAGTATCGTTAAATACGCGCAACATCGGGATAATACCGTTGCTGGTACCGTTTGTACCGCTGATGTATGAGCCTGTAGCACGTACATTGTGGATGCTTAAACCAATGCCACCTGCACTTTGTGAAATTTTGGCAGTTTGTTTTAAAGTATCATAGATACCGTCAATACTGTCATCCTTCATGGTTAATAAAAAGCATGACGACATTTGTGGTTTTGGTGTACCTGCATTAAACAGGGTAGGGGTAGCGTGGGTAAACCAGCGCTCGCTCATTAAGTGGTAGGTTTTGATAGCGCTTTCGATATCCTCTTTGTGGATACCAACAGACACACGCATGAACAGGTGCTGCGGACGCTCGGCTATTTTACCGTTAATTTTTAGCAGGTATGATTTTTCAAGCGTTTTAAAACCGAAGTAATCGAAACCAAAGTCGCGATCATAAATGATGGTGCTATCAAGTAGTTCGGCGTTCTTTTCAATTACTTCCCATACATCATCAGCAATAAGCGATGCGTCTTTACCGGTTTTAGGGTCAATATAGCCATGCAGCAAACGCATGGTTTCTGAAAACGACTTAATAGTGTTTTTATGCAGGTTTGATACCGCTATGCGCGAAGCCAGCAAAGCATAGTCAGGGTGCTTTGTGGTTAAGGATGCAGCTGTTTCGGCGGCAAGGTTGTCAAGCTCGGAGGTGGTTACACCATCAAATAAGCCTTCAATTACCTTTTTTGCCACATCAATTGGGTCAACCAGGTTAAACCCATAGCACAGTTTTTCAATACGTGCTGTGATCTTGTCGAATTTTACCGACTCTTTTCTACCGTCTCTTTTTACTACGAGCATATTGATAAGTATTTAGTGGTTTGGTATCGGGCAGCGATGTTTAAACCAAACTTGATGTATATATTATGTATGTTAATTCTTTTTTAGTATCGAGCTTTTAGTATCAAGACTTTTACTAACTCCTTTTATTTGGTGCCAGGTAGTTAGTTGTGATATCAACATTCTTTTGTCGTGATACTTGATACTAACTACTTGATACTATCTTTAAAAATCCTCGTCAAGTGAAAACGCTTTGCTTTCGGTATTGTTAAGTACGCCGCTTTTCTGGTAGTCGCCTACACGTTTTTCAAAGAAGTTGGTTTTACCCTGTAATGATATCATTTCCATGAAATCAAAAGGATTGGAAGCGCCGTAGTGTTTTTCGTAACCCAGTTCGCCAAGCCATCTGTCGGCTACAAACTCAATGTACTGGCTCATCATTTTGGCGTTCATACCAATCAGGTTAACCGGCAGGGCATCTGTAACAAATTCTTTTTCAATTTCAACCGCGTCTGTAATAATTTTGGTTACCTGCTCGGCAGGGAGCCTGTTCTGCAGCATTTTGTATAGTAAGCAAGCAAACTCACAGTGCGAACCTTCATCACGTGATATCAGCTCATTACTGAAAGTAAGACCCGGCATCAGGCCACGTTTTTTAAGCCAGAATATAGAGCAGAAGCTACCCGAGAAGAAGATACCCTCAACCGCAGCAAAAGCCACCAAACGCTCGGCAAAGTTGCCATTATTTATCCAGCGCAGTGCCCATTCTGCTTTTTTGCCCACGCAAGGAACGGTTTCAATAGCATGGAAAAGGCGGTCTTTTTCAACAGGATCTTTAACGTATGTATCTATAAGTAAAGCGTAAGTTTCTGAGTGGATGTTCTCCATCATGATCTGGAAGCCGTAAAAACAACGTGCCTCGGGAAGCTGAACCTCGCTCATGAAATTTACGGCCAGGTTTTCGTTCACAATACCATCGCTCGCGGCAAAAAATGCCAGGATGTGCGATATAAAATGCTTCTCGCCCGAGTTAAGGTTTTCCCAGTGTTTCAGGTCATCCGAAAGATCGATCTCTTCGGCAGTCCAGAAGCTGGCTTCGGCTTTTTTGTACATCTCCCAGATGGCGGGATACTTGATGGGCAGTATCACAAACCTGTCCTTGTTCTCTCTCAGTAATACTTCTTCTTCCTGTTTCATAGATACCTTTTTATGTCGTTATTCCTTTACGTAGCGTTATCAGACACGAAACCCAGCCTTATGTTAACACAGAGCTTTGTTTATTTCGTGACTGGCTCGGCCGTTCACGGGTTATATTATGTAATTTACTGACAGTTAAGTTGTTGTGTATTGGATGATGGATACATCCCACTGTCTTTCGAATACTTTTTACGAACCTTGTTGAACAAAGTTAATGTTTGATGATCAGTATTTTTAGTGTTAGTTTTTAACAAACCCCAGAGTTATTAACACTTTTAGGGATAATTTCAGAATTGATTTAAACGATCAAAAATTAATGAACTTGATTACAGCCAATTAAAAAACATCTCAAAAAGTAGCCGCCTAAACACTTGCAAAAAACAATAATTTAACAATGTAAATTACTTTACTTAACACCGACAATTATTACGAATAGCATAATGCTCCCGCTAAGTGCCAATTTAAATTTGGAAATGAGAAGTGGTAAAAGCGTTGATCATGCCATTGTGGAAAACAAAATACCCCGATAAGCAGTGGCTTACCGGGGTATTCCTTATAGTTGTATGAATTATTTCGCGTCGGCAACGGGAACAAATTTCATTGAAACTGAGTTTACGCAGTGGCGGGTGTTTTTAGGGGTAAAGTATTCGCCCTCGAAAACGTGGCCCAAATGGGCTCCGCAATTGGCACAAACAATTTCAACTCGGCGGCCATCTGCATCAGGTACCCTTTTAACGGCACCTGGTATCTCATCGTCAAAACTTGGCCAGCCGCAGTGCGATTCAAATTTTGATTCGGAAGTATACAGCGGCGTGTCGCAGCGTTTACAAACGTACAAACCCTGGGCCTTGTTATCTAACAAGGCACCGGTAAATGGTCGTTCTGTTCCTTTGTGCATAATTACCCACTCTTCATCCGGGGTTAATTTATTGTACTCCATATTGATCTTTTGTACTCCTGATTTGATTTTTATTTACTTAAAGATACGAAAATTAAGCGGGATAAATGGCCTTTGGAAGCAGTGTTTACATTGATTTGACGGAGCTTTTTTGTCTGAACTTGGATTTGTGGGATTAAGGGATTTTGGGATAGACTCACCCCGACATCGCTTTGCTTGTCGACTCTCTCTCTTCGCCTGCGGCAGAAAGAAGATGGTTAGTAAAAAGTTGTCATTGCGAGCGCAGCGCGGAAATCGCGAACTTTACAGAGAGGACATACATAGTTCGCGATTGCTTCGTTCCTCGCAATGACAACTTTTTTCCGCTCTCTTCGCCGCAGGCGAAGAGAGGATGGAACAGCGCAGCGCAGGCAGGGTGAGTTGAATCACAGGTTACCGTATTGCTGATCAGTAACCTGTTCCATCCAGTCAACAGGCGAGCCATTGTGTTTTTCCTGTATGGCTATGTGGCTTAGGGCGGTGGTGGCTGTAGCACCATGCCAATGTTTTTCGTTTGGAGCAAACCAAATCACATCTCCCTGGTAAATATTTTCTCTCGGGCTGCCTTCGCGCTGCACCCAGCCGCTGCCAGCGGTAACAATAAGTGTTTGTCCCAGCGGATGCGTATGCCGGGCTGTGCGGGCACCCGGCTCAAAGGTAACCAGGGCCATAGCCACGCGTGCAGGTTCTGGTGGACTGTTAAGCGGATCTATACGTACTGTTCCTGTAAAATATTCTGCCGGGCCTTTGCCCGAAGGCTGTGAGCCGCTGCGTTTAATTTCCATAAATTATTCTCTTTAAATATTGTATACAGTATACATCAATTTGCTCCTATGTGTTTGCACCAGGTTAGCAAAGGTGTATTAATGTGCAGGTTAAATTTTGTTTTGCAGCGCGTAAATGATCTCATTGGGAGTTTCTACCACACTTACAATGGTACCCTGTTTGTTAATAATAAACTGGGTAGGAAATCCATTTACATTCAGGGTTTTGCTGATAAACTGCTCCTGGCTTGGAATTAAAGCGTAATTGAAAGGTTTACGTTTTAAGAAAGCCTCAAGTTTCTTCCTGGAGTCAAGCGCCAGGCTCACGAATACAATGTCTTTCCGGTTTTTATATTGGCTTACCAAGTCGTTAAGCTCAGGCATTTCCTCTTCGCAGGCATGACAGCCTATAAACCAGCAGTTGAGCACTACTATTTTTCCTTTGGTGTTCTTCGAGTTGTATTTATTGCCATTCAGATCTACGAAGTTGAATGCTGGGAATTTTTTCCCTTCCCTTTTAAAATGGTCATAAAAAACCACCGACCATCCTTTGATATATCCTCCCACGTCGTGTTTTGCCACCGGGGATAATTTATAAAGTTTAAAATACATTTTAGCATCAGTTGAGCTAAGCCTTAATGGCAGATAATTGCCCGAGGTAAGCGTTTTTAAGAAGGTTGCTTTACTGATCACCTTTGAGCTGGCATCATAAGCGGTGTAATTTGCTGAAAGCTTTAAATTAGAACTGACATAGGCAAAAAAACTATCCATGGTTTTCAGGATATTCTCCGGTTTTTCAACCGGTGCACCCGGATTTTGCGCCTGGCAAAACGAAACATTGATCAGTGTGAAAATAAACAGAGCTGCTGTGATAAATTTTTTCATGATGGTAGATAAAGGTTATTGGTTTTGTGTGTGTTTAGGTTTACACAATATACAATTATTTATATTTCAAAAGGCAGTTGAATAAATCAGGCTGTATAATCAACTCACCCCCGACATCGCTGCGCTTGTCGACCCTCTCTTCAGCTACGCTGGAAAGAGGGTTAGGAGTAAAAAGTTGTCATTGCGAGCGCAGCGCGGCAATCGCGAACTTTACAGAGAGGACATACATAGCTCGCGATTGCTTCGTTCCTCGCAATGACAACTTTCTTCCCCTCTTTCCGCCGCAGGCGAAGAGAGGGTGGTCCAGCACAGCGCAGACCGGGTGAGTCGTTTGCGTGCCATGTAATTTATCAACTAATGCCTCATCAAAAGACAGTTGCATCAAATCAGGCTTTATAATCAACTCAGCCCGACATCGCTGCGCTTGTCGACCCTCTCTTCAGCTTCGCTGGAAAGAGGGTGATGAATTTTTTCTTTTACCCTTTTATCAATTTTTGCTCTCCCCTCTTTCCGCCGCAGGCGAAGAGAGGGCGGTCCAGCGCAGCGCAGACCGGGTGAGTCGTTTATATGCCATGTAATTTATCGGCTCTGGCGCAAGTATGAAGCTAAGAACTAAGAGCGATGGTTACTTGTGACATATGGATAATAAAGGTGGGCCCTGTCATCCTGAGCCCGTCGAAGGATCGCGCGCAGAGGCCAACCCACCATGCTTCGACGGGCTCGGCATGACAGCCGTTTTCCTTTGTTGCCGAAAGCTTATAAGATGATAAGGCCTGTCATCCTGAGCTTGTCGAAGGATCGCGCGCAGAGGCTCGCCCACCATGCTTCGACAGGCTCGGCATGACAGCCGTTTTTTGCTTCTGCAAGTTTTGAACCTGCCCTTCACACTGTATGAGAAAATCCCATAAATCGTATAATCCCATAAATCCCGGTTCAGACAAAAAACCTCCAACAAAAAAATCCCGGCCAAACCTGACCGGGATTTATATCTTAAAATAAAAGCCTTTAGCCTAAACTTAAGCTTTAACAGCTAATTTAGCCAGTTCCTCTGCCATGGCAGCACCAATTTCAGCTGGTGATTCAACCACGCGGATACCGCACTCGGCCATGATCTTCATTTTTGCAGCTGCAGTGTCATCAGCACCGCCAACAATAGCACCAGCGTGGCCCATACGGCGGCCCGGAGGCGCAGTTTGGCCAGCGATGAAACCAACAACCGGTTTAGTACCAAATTCTTTGATCCAGCGGGCAGCGTCGGCTTCCATGCCGCCGCCAATTTCACCTATCATGATGATCCCGTGAGTTTCCGGGTCGTTCATTAATAATTCAACAGCTTCTTTGGTTGGGGTACCGATAATCGGGTCGCCGCCAATACCAATGGCAGTAGTGATACCTAAACCGGCTTTAACCACCTGGTCAACCGCTTCGTAAGTTAAGGTACCTGATTTTGAAACCACACCTACGTTACCTTTTTTGAAGATAAAGCCTGGCATGATACCAATTTTGCTCTCGTCGGCAGTAATAATGCCCGGGCAGTTAGGGCCAATAAGGCGTGCATCCTTATCGGTTAAATATTCTTTTACCTCAATCATATCCTTTGTCGGGATACCTTCGGTGATACAAACAATAACCTTGATACCGGCTTCGGCAGCTTCCATAATGGCATCTGCACCAAAAGCAGGAGGTACAAAAATGATAGATACATCGGCACCTGTTTGGTCAACCGCGTCTTTAACGGTGTTGAAAACCGGCCTGTCTAAATGCTGCTGACCACCTTTGCCTGGTGTAACACCGCCAACAAGCTGTGTACCATATGCAATCATCTGCTCAGCATGGTAAGTACCTTCTTTACCTGTGAAACCTTGTACAATAACTTTTGAATTTTTATTTACGAGAACACTCATTGGTTTTTTTCGTTTTAGTAGGGCAAAGCTAAAGTTATTGCCCATAAAGTCAAATTTAATTTAATGCTGTGGCAATCTTTTTACAAAGATATTTTTGGCGGCCAGCCATGGGCCTCAGCAACATAGTGAGGCGCTATTTCCTGTTTTAAGGCTTATTAGGGTCGATCAGATTAATGCCCGACTCTTCATTGAAGCCTTTGTGCATAGCAATGGGGTCAACAGTAAGCACTACCTCAAGCGTGGGCGAAACAAATGCTTCCAGCAGATGGCCGCCGTGTACCAGGCCGCTGCTATCGGCCAGGTTTATGTGGGCATGAACAGATGGCTTGCTGTTATTTAGCCAGGCAATATCGCCCACCATGGAGGTAATTTCCGATTGCTCATTAATAGTTATCACCTTAAACATTTTACGTTCTTTATCATACCAGCCCACTTTGGCGGCAGTGGCATCGCCAATGGCTGTAAAGTGGGCGGTTTTGATATTATTCTTTTGAGCAAACTCGGTAATGCCCGATAGTATCTCATCGCCTTTGGCAAAAACAAGTATGTAGGTTTTTGGTGCCGAATTAATGAGCTTTGATTTAACTCCCGGCGACCGACCCGTTTCGATAGGTTTTACCGGCGATACATATTCCTGCGCGGCAGCATATTGGGCAGTAAACACCCATATCGCGGCAAATAGGATGATAGTGCCGAATGCGTTTTTGGTAAATAAGTTTTTCATGATAAAATGCTTTTATCCAAAACCATTTTACGGCTTAAAAGTTTAAGCATTTAATGTTTGCCCGGCCTAAACTTTTATTTCCTGTTGATGCGCTGCTCCCTAATAGCAGCAAGGGCTACGGTTATTCGGTCAATTTCACATCGTACGTATATCATTTTCACTAATTTAGCTTTACAAACCTGTTACTTATGAAAAAAAGCAAACACCTTATTATTACGCTCTTCGTATGCCTGCTCTGTGTTACTGCTGCCCACGCGCAGTTTGGCGGTTTCGGAAAAAAACTGCTGGACAAAGGCTCAGACATGGTATCGGGCGGCGGTTTAAGCAAGATATTGAAACAACCGCAAGCCATCAGCACCAGTTTTAAAGATGTTGACAAAACCGGTTCCAAGCCGCCATCATTTATGGAAGGCAAAACTCCCGAGCCTTTATATCTTTTACCAAAAACACCCGAAGGGGCTTATAAGCTTTGTGCCGGTTATTATGAAATGACTAATAAAAGTTATTGTCTGCACGCTGGTACACGCGGCCCCAGCACCGGCGATGGCTATATGCTTGCACCCGTGATTGGCCCCAAACGCGACGTGGTGATACTGATACTGAAACATGCCGAAAAACATGCCGAGGTTGATCAGCACAGCATACAGGTATTACTATGGGCTATTATTGCCCGCACCCGCTTTGTTGATATGAGCAACAGCATTAAACTTACGGCTACCAAGCTGCTATCAACTGACGAGCTGCTGATGCTGGAGGGAGGCGCGCTTGGCGTGCTGCCGGCCAGCGTTATGGACAAGGCTAAAAGCCAGCTGCCGCCAGCCGCGCAGAGTGTTTTTGAGGCCGAAAATAATATTCGCCAGTTAGCGGCCTCCAGCAATGCATCCTACGAGGATATGGAAAAATATGCGGTACTGGCGGGCCTGGCACCCCAGCCCGACCCAGAAGTACCATCAGGCATATGGTCGTTGCATCCGGATGGATATTATATCCGCTTTATTCCGCATGGCTACCAACGTACCACCGTGCAGATCTATGTTCCGCAGGAGCTTATCAGCACCAAACCCGGCTTGATTTATGATGGTCCTAATGGCATTGCCTGCCCCGCCAACGTAGGTGCCCAGCGCCTGGCCCAAACCAACGAACCACTTAACCCGGATTATACAAAGAAGTTGAAGGTAGTTTGTAATTAATCCCGGCCACCTGAAGGGGGAACTTTTGATTTGCGGTATTATCAACTTTGTTGTCATTTCGATCGTAGGGAGAAATCTTATACGTTGAACATAGCAAGTGCGCAAGATTTCTCCTCGTACCTCGTCGAAATGGCAAACATTAATGAAATTGCTTTTACCCCTGAATTTTCGTACCTTTAAAATACAAACGGCCCGTTACTCTGAACTAAAGAGTAACGGGCCGTTTGGTTAAAACAGAAGTTCTTTAAAATGGTGATATTTAGTAAATATTATCTGATAGTCAATAATTTATAACTTTTTAAAGTTTAAAAAGCGCATCGAAAACCGTCAAAGCTGATATAAAACAGCAATTTCTGCCAAATTTTAAGTGAATTTTAATGTAAAACGATCAAATTTTGAGCTAAAAACTATTAAAATAAAATTTTAAGAAGTTTACAAGGAAACTCCCCCTTCAGTTGGTCGGGGGGGTAAACTCTTTTTCGCTTTTGGCAATCACAATGGTGGCAACCCCATTCCCGATCACGTTGGTGATGGCCCGCGCTTCGGACATAAACCTGTCGACACCTAACAATATGGCCACGCCCTCTACCGGGATAACCTTGATGGCCGCCAGGGTGCTGGTAAGTACTATGAAGCCGCTGCCGGTTACGCCTGCCGCCCCTTTGGAGGTGATCATCAAAATACCGATGATGGTTAGCTGCTGGTAAACAGATAATGGGATATGAAAAACCTGTGCCAGAAATATCACCGACATAGACAGGTATATCGTAGTGCCATCCAGATTAAAGGAATACCCTGTGGGGATCACCAAACCCACTACCGATTTGGAACAGCCGAATTTTTCGAGCTTATCCATCATCCCCGGCAGGGCCGATTCCGAGGAGGAAGTGCCCAGTACTATGAGTATCTCTTCCTTGATATGTACCAGGTATTTCCAAAGGCTAAACTCAAACATGTAGCAGATAAGGTTGAGCACCACAAAAATAAACAGGAACATGGTCAAATAAACAGAACCCATTAACATGGCCAGCGGCTGCAGAGTTTTGATACCATACTTGCTGATGGTAAAGGCCATGCCTCCAAAGGCACCAATAGGGGCCACCTTCATCACGATCCGCATAATGTTGAAGAAAACCTTAGATAGTTTATCAAACAACTGGATAACAGATTGCCCGGTTTCGCCCATGCGGCTAAGGCCAAAGCCAAACAGAATGGCAAAGAATAGTATCTGTAAAATATCGCCCTTGGCAAAAGCTTCAAACGCATTGGATGGAATGATGTGGGTAAAAAAATCGGCCCAATGCATTTCTTCGGCAGCTTTTTGATAGTTAGCCAGTTTGTTGGTATCAACAGCGGTATGGTTTACAAAGCCTTCACCGGGTTTAATGAGGTTGGCTACAGTAACCCCAATAACAAGGGCAAAAGTGGTAACCACCTCAAAATAAAGCAGGGCCTTGCCGCCTACACGGCCCACCTTTTTCATATCGCTCATGCCTGCAATGCCCAGCACTATGGTAAAAAAAATGATAGGCGCTATGATCATGGTGATCAGGCTGATGAACATCTTGCTAATCATCTCCGCAGTAGGGCCAAAACCTTTAAAGTTTAGCCCTACGATGATACCTAAGGCAATAGCAAAAAGAACCTGGAAAGTTAGGTTTGATAAAAGGCGTTTCATTAGCCAATGATACGATTTTAGGTTCAGGCTTGCAAAGATGCAGGTGGTCCCGGTAAAATATTCGCCCCCGCTTTTATGCCGTTTACCGAAAATTTCCGGTGACTGGTCAAAAAGCACTGTTTACTATAAAGTTAGGCTGGCATCTTTGAATAAAGAAACAAGATCACGATGAAAACTTTAGCTACCCCATTTATATCACTCATAGTTTATTTACAGGAACATTCGCCATTATTTACACAGGTAATGGCCGCATTATTTACCTGATAAGTTCGGTAATGCTGATTATTTAACAGCAGAATTTTTCATCGGTAATTTTCGGCCGTTTACCGGAAGTTTGATGGACTTCGCCTAAAAGCATTACTTAAAAAACTATTCTGTTAGCACATTTGAACTACAAACTACTCATATCATGAAAACTTTACTTGCTGTACAAATTATACAATTATTGCTAAAGGCAGCCGAATATGCTGAAGCATGGTGGCACTCCATAGGGCATTTGATAAAATAATAATAATCAAATCATTATGCGGTATCTCCTGTTAATATCAATACATCAATCCTACTTTATAATGAAAAAGGGAGATACCGTAAACTGGAAATGGGGCAAATCAGAAGCCCAAGGCAAAATTACCGGCAAGCATACCGAACCGGTTGCAAAAACCATTAAAGGCACCAAAGTAAAACGCAATGCCAGTAAAAATGAGCCTGCCTATGATATTAAGCAGGATAACGGCAACAAAGTACTAAAATCAGAAAGCGAATTAACTCCCGCCCACGCTCACCGAAAGCAGAAGTCTTGAAAGAGGTGCCGGGTTGTAAAAATTCTGTAATACAAGCAAAAACTCATGGTTATTTCATTAATCTGACGCATTTTTACCCTATGACCAAACAACCCATCATTACTGTAAACGACCTTGTTAAAAACTATGGCGATTTTGCAGCTGTAAAAGGCATAAGTTTTGAAGTATTTGAGGGCGAGATTTTTGGCTTGCTCGGCCCCAACGGTGCCGGTAAAACAACTACACTCGAGATCATTGAAACCCTGCGCGAAAAAACTTCGGGCCGCATTGTTGTGGATGGCTTTGATATTGAAACTGATACCGACAGCATTAAAAAGCGAATAGGCGTGCAACTGCAGGCTGCCGGTTACTACCCAAATCTTAACCTGTCTGAACTCATTACCCTTTTTTCGGGCTTGTATGGAATTGATAAAAGCCCGATGGAGATGCTGGAAAAAGTAGCGCTTACCGATAAGGCCAAAGCAAAGTACAAAGATCTATCAGGTGGTCAAAAACAGCGTTTTTCTATTGCTACCACGCTCATCAATAATCCCCGGATCATTTTTTTGGATGAACCTACTACCGGCCTCGACCCGCAGGCCCGCCGTAACCTTTGGGATCTGATACGCGAAATACGCGACCAGGGCACAACCGTTGTAATTACCACCCATTATATGGATGAGGCCGAGGTATTGTGCGATAGGGTAGCCTTTGTTGATGGCGGTCATATCATCGGCATTGATACACCCGATCATTTTATTGATGAATTGGTAGCATCGGGCTTTGAACGCAAAAAGCAGGTTAAATTAGCCAACCTGGAAGATGTGTTCATTAACCTTACCGGTAAAGAATGGCGGGAGGGGTAAGAGGCCAAAGTTTCCAGTAATGAGTTCCAAGTTATAAGTTAAGTTAACAAATCAAGACACTTCCGGACTTTCGGTCTTTCCGTCATCCGGACTTTAATAATCAAATGAACCCAAACCAATCATATAGTAACACAAAAGCAACGCTGGCCATTGCTAAGGCCAGTTTCAGGTCAATATTGCGCAGCCCATCGGCTGTGGTATTTACGCTGGCTTTTCCGCTTATATTTATTATTGTTTTTGCCAATATTGGCGGCGGCGGCGTTACCGTTGATGTGGGTGTAGCCAAAGGCAGCGATACCATCAGCCCGGTATACAAGGCGCTGAAAAGTGTGAAAGTGGTAAACCTGGTACAGGATCAATCTGCCGAGGAGATGAACACCAACCTGTCAAAAGGCAGCCTTGATGCTATTATCAACATCCAAAAAAACAATAGCCGCCCGCCATTCACTATCAATGTACAATACACCAAAGCCTCGGCCGAAAAGGGGAATATATTGCGGTCGGTACTGAGCAACATATACTATAATATTAACAACAACGCGCTGAAGGGCACACCGCCCGTAGCCGAGATCAGGGAAAGTACCATACAGGGGCGCGAGTATAAATACATTGATTTTATATTGCCTGGGCAGTTGGGTTTCTCGCTGTTAAGCAGCGGTGTTTTTGGTACAGCCTTCGTGTTTTTAAGTTTGCGTTTAACGCTGGTTATTAAACGCTTTTTTGCTACCCCGGTTAAACGCTACAGCATTGTACTGGGCGAGGCGCTGGCCCGCCTTACATTCTCGTTGTTAGGTTCGCTGTTTATTATACTGGTAGGGCATTATATGTTTGGCTTTACACTGGTGCATGGCGTAACTACGGTGCTTAATATGCTGGTGCTCTCGGCCATTGGGCTCATTATATTCATGGGCTTTGGTTTTACCGTATCCGGTATTGCTAAAAATGAGAGTACTGTTCCGCCTTTGTCTAATATTATAACCTTACCTCAGTTTTTATTGTCTGGTACATTTTTTTCGGTAACCGCCTTCCCGAAATGGTTGCAGGTTATCAGTAATGTACTGCCACTTACACATTTGAATAATGCCATGCGTAAGGTAGCTTTTGAAGGTGCGGGCCTGGGCGATGTTACCCATCAATTGTTAATATTACTGGTATGGTTTTTCATTATATACGCTGTAGCTGTTAAAACCTTTAAATGGGAATAACTTGTAATAAACTAAGCTTTCCCTGTTTGCTTTTGAAATTACTTAACATTAATATAACATTAACAGTGTTTATATTAACATTAAGGTAATGTTAAGGAAATACTTTTGCGGTATTAACCTTAATATGATGTTAAAAAACTTAAACGCAATTGTTCTGATTGTTGCTTTGTTAACAATATGTTCACTTAATGTTAAAGCTCAGGATTCAAAAGTAGGTACATGGGGCATAGCCACAGTGGTATTACCCGGCGATAGTTTGCATAGATGGGGTGGCTATTCCGAATTACAAATCCGTACGAATGGCCCTATTTCACAATTTCAATATTATGAGGCCAAAGCCGGTGTTAGTTACGATCTGGATAAAAACTTTATCGCCCTTTTGGGTACCGGTACTTACCATACCTATGATTATACAGATGTGAATGCCGGACCTGTAACTAACGAATTCAGGCTGTGGGAGCAGATGACAGTTAACCAGTTCCTGGATCGTATAAAATTTGAACATCGGTACCGTATAGAACAACGATGGGTAAACGGCGATTACCGAAACCGCTTTCGCTATCGCCTAAATATGTTTATTCCCTTAAATAATAGAAAGATTATTGCTAAAACCTGGTTCTTATCCATTTTTGATGAGGTGTTTTTTAATAATAAGGCCCCAAATTTCGAGCGTAACCGGGTTTCGGCGGCATTAGGCTATCAGTTTGATAAAAAATGGATAGCACAGGCAGGCTGGATCAATCAGCGAAACTACTCCGCAACTACCAGCAGTGGTAAAAATAACATTATGCTTATGTTAATGTATCGTATAAATCGGAAAAATGGAGTTCAAAGAGAGCTTTTACCAACAACTACCGATTAAGAATCATAACAAATACAAAATTTCAATTGTGATTTCTTGATTTTGCTATTAACTTAGCCCGCGGTTTACAAATTACAAATATCTGACAATAAACTATGAGCTTAATAATTGACGTACATGCCCGCCAGATCTTAGATTCGCGTGGTAACCCTACCATCGAGGTAGAGGTATTAACAGAGAACGGTGCTTTCGGCAGGGCTGCTGTACCATCAGGTGCATCAACCGGTGTTCACGAAGCCGTTGAACTTCGCGATAACGATAAAACAAAATACATGGGTAAAGGTGTGTTAAAAGCCGTTGCCAACGTAAACGATATTTTAGCTCCTGAATTAAAAGGTATTGATGTATTTGATCAAAATGCTATCGACGCGTTAATGATCGAGATCGATGGTACCGAAAACAAAGGTAAATTAGGTGCTAACGCTATATTAGGTGTTTCTTTAGCAGTTGCCAAAGCTGCAGCTCAGGAAAGCCGCCAGCCTTTATACCGCTACATTGGTGGTGTAAATGCAAACACTTTACCCATCCCGATGATGAACATCATCAACGGTGGTTCACACTCTGATGCGCCTATCGCTTTCCAGGAATTTATGATCATGCCGGTTGGCGCTCCTTCTTTCTCAGAAGCACTGCGTTGGGGTACTGAAGTATTTCATAACCTGAAAAAAATTCTGCATGACCGTGGTTTATCTACTGCTGTAGGTGACGAAGGTGGTTTTGCTCCAACTTTTGAAGGTACTGAAGATGCGGTTGAAACCATCTTAAAAGCAATTGAAAAAGCTGGTTACAAACCAGGTGAAGATATTTACATCGCGTTTGATTGTGCTGCATCTGAGTTTTACAAAGATGGTAAATACGATTACACTAAGTTTGAAGGCGATAAAGGTGCTATCCGCACCAGCGCTGAGCAGGCTGATTACCTGGCTGAATTAGCAGCTAAATACCCTGTTATCTCTATTGAAGACGGTATGGCTGAGGATGATTGGGATGGCTGGAAAATTTTAACCGACAAAATTGGTAAAAACGTTCAGTTAGTAGGTGACGATTTGTTTGTAACCAACACCAAACGTTTACAAAGAGGTGTTAGCGAAGGTATTGCTAACTCAATCCTTGTAAAAGTTAACCAAATTGGTTCATTAACTGAAACCATCAACGCAGTAACTTTAGCGCAAACCAATGGCTTTACTTCGGTAATGAGCCACCGTTCTGGCGAAACTGAAGATGCAACCATTGCTGATTTAGCTGTAGCATTAAATTGCGGTCAGATCAAAACCGGTTCGGCTTCACGTTCAGACAGGATCGCTAAATACAACCAATTGTTACGTATTGAAGAAGAATTAGGCAGCAATGCAAAATTCATCGGTAAGGATTTCAAATTCTTAAAAAAATAATATAACTCATTAAAGAGCCATCTGCTTAAAACAGGTGGCTCTTTTTTAATTGATACAAATGGGCAACGTTAAACAGCCGGAGTGGTTAAAGCGCGAAATTCAATACTTTGATAAAACCGACGATTCTTTAGCCGGGCAGGTTGACCTTGCACCTATTGAACTTTCCATTCTGCAAAACTACTACGAGGTAGATTCGGAAGACCCGCTGTTTGACATGTATCAGATTGAGCCCGTAGATGCTACATTTTTAAAACCATACACCACCCTGGAGTTTGATTTTGATAAGTATGATTACTGGCTTGCGGCTTATACCGATAACTGGGAGCAAACCAAACGCGATAAGGGTTTCATGGGCGAATATCCACCGCCAAAGCAATAACCACTGCTTATACTCGCTGATAATTAAACCGTTGCAACTACGTTATTGTACCATAATAATTTATAATTACATATATTAATGAACAGAAAAGGGATTTTGAGGGGATTGGTAATACTGGTGATCCTGATAGTTGATATCGGGCTTGATCAGCTTTCAAAAATATATGTACGCAAGCATTTTAATTTCTACGAGGTACTGTATCCCTTTAAATCAGAACATTTTCAGCTGGTACGTACCGAAAATACAGGAGCGTTTTTAAGTCTTGGCGATTCGTTGGGTAACCCGTGGCGCTTTATACTGCTAACCCTGTTGCCGGCAGGGGTGTTGCTTTTTGGCTTGTTATATGTGTTGCTAAAAAACAATTTAAATAAACTGAATGCCTTAGGCATAGTACTGGTACTTGCAGGAGGTTTTGGTAATCTTTACGACAGGTGGGTATACCACAGCGTAACCGATTTTATGTTCATTAAATTTAGTTGGGCTCAAACCGGCGTTTTCAACGTAGCTGACATGTCGATCATGGCAGGTGTAGGCATTTTACTTGTACAATCATTTCTTAAAGACCGCCAGATCAAGAACCAAAAGCAGGCGGGTAACGGCGAAAAGGTAGAGGTTTAGTCACAGTTGTAAATCTAAGTGCGTTGGATAAGTGTGATTCCTTCCTTGGGGAAGGAGGAGGTAGGGGTACTTTGCAGTAGATCAACCCCTCCCTGCGACTGCACAGACCAACCGCACCCCTCCCGTTGGGAGAGAATTAAAAAACCTCAATGGCAACTCGATGCACAAAAAGCCCTCATCTGTGCATCTGATATAAAAAGTGTATCTTTGCAAAAAAATACTTATTCGCCCCTACGGTTTTGATTACCGAAAAACTCGTCAGACCCGCATTTGCTTTGGCGATAGCACAATACACATTACAACCATTACATGTCATTTGAAAATTTAAAATTAATTGAGCCCTTACTCAAGGCCTTAAAAACTGAGGGATATACTACACCTACACCAATACAGGCACAAGCCATCCCCATTATATTGCAGCACCAGGATTTACTGGGTTGCGCGCAAACAGGCACCGGTAAAACCGCTGCTTTCGCCCTGCCTATTTTGCATTTATTGCATCAGGACAGGATTGCTCATAAAGAGCAAAAAACAATTAAAGCACTGATATTAACCCCAACCCGCGAACTGGCCATACAAATTGGCGAAAGCTTTACTGCTTATGGTAAACATACCGGTTTAAAGAACCTCGTGATTTTTGGCGGTGTGTCACAAAACCCACAGGTTGATGCTTTAAGGCGTGGTGTTGATATTTTGATAGCAACCCCTGGCCGTTTGCTTGACTTGATGAACCAGCGTTTTATTCATCTGGAGCACGTTAAAATGCTGGTACTTGATGAGGCCGACCGCATGCTGGATATGGGTTTTGTAAATGATGTTAAAAAGATCATTGCCAAAGTACCTGCAAAAAGGCAAACTCTTTTCTTTTCGGCTACTATGCCAAAAGAAATTCAGCACTTGGCCGATACCATATTAACCAATCCTGAAAAAATTGAGGTTACCCCGGTATCATCAACTGCCGATACCATACAGCAATCACTTTATTATGTAGATAAGAACGATAAAAAATCGTTGCTCATCCATATCTTAAAGGATAAGAACATTAAAACCGTACTTGTATTTACCCGTACCAAACATGGTGCCGATAAAGTGGTGAAAGACCTTACCCGTGTAGGCATCACTGCTGAAGCCATTCACGGTAACAAATCGCAAAATGCACGTCAGCGGGCTTTAACCAATTTTAAAAACCGTACTACACGTGTTTTAATAGCTACGGATATTGCAGCACGCGGTATTGATATTGACGAGCTTACCCACGTTATAAACTACGAGATCCCTAACATTCCTGAAACCTATGTACACCGTATCGGCCGTACAGGCAGGGCGGGTGCCAACGGTATAGCATTTTCTTTTTGCGACGAGGATGAAATTGAATTTTTAAAAGATATTCATAAACTGATAGCCAAAGAAATCCCGGTTGAAGAGGCACATCCTTATCCGCTTAGTCCGGTTGCGGTAGCGGCGGGTATGGCGGCTAAAAAAGGCACAGCTAATGCCAATTTGCGTAAAAGCTCACCATCGGGCAGAGGCGGCGGCGGTAACAGGCGCGGCGGCAAACCAGGTGGTAATCGCTCTGGCGGTGGTAACAGGCAAGGCGGTAAAAGCAAGTCGGGCGGTAATAGCGGAATGAGCGGAGCAAGCCGTTCATCTGGCGGAAACAGACACTAAGCACTTATTACATACTCAAACAAAAAGCAACACCGAACAAGTGTTGCTTTTTGTTTGTAATAACCGGGCGTATTTTTTATTTCAACCGAAACTTTATTGTTAATAAGTTAATAAGCATATTTGTGCCTCTCAAAAAATTTAAATAGCTTTAAATGAAATTCAAAGAGCCCATATCAATGAAACGCCTTATTGACCTTTTAAAAAACAAGTTTTTTTTGGTTACCCTGGCCTTTGTGGTGTGGATGATATTCTTCGATCGGAACGATCTGTTTTCGCAGTATGAATATCGCCGCCAGGTAAATAAGCTTAAAGCCGAACGTGATTTTTATAAAGCCCAAACAGATGAGGTTAATAAAGAACTGAACGAGCTAACATCGAACCCAAAACAACTCGAAAAATTTGCCCGCGAAAAGTATCTCATGAAAAAAGATAATGAGGATGTTTTTGTAATAGTACACGAAAAGAAGGACAAATAGATAGAGAGTCAGGACTTTTAGAGTCAGGAAACAGGATATATAAAGCGATGGGTCAATTCATCGCTTTTTTTGTGCATTTAAAAAAATACTATGTAGCGGCAATGGCTGCGGATTCCTTTAGCTTTTCCCGTTTCCATTTTTGCAATACTTTGTCCCGTATTTTTAGTGAAGGTTTTTCAATAGTATATCTTAAAATTACAGCACCCCCAATAGCAGCAACGAAACAACATGCCATCATGAGATTGCTGTTTTTTTCGATGCCTACTTTTGGAAGCATATTTTGACAAAGGTGGATCAGTAATTTATGGGATAGGTATAAGCCATAGGATAACGTTGCCAATTGAGTAGTCACAACTGATTTAAGTTTATAAAAGAAATTAGAAGGGCATACTATGGCTGCCACAATTAATCCATAGCCTGAAGCAATCAGCGGGAAGCCCCATAGGGCAGTTATAAAAGTATCTTCAGGAGTACAAATAAACCATGCTGCTATTAAAATTATTAAGCCTGAGCACATAAGTAAATTACTATATCTGTTCATTGCTTCCTTCATTTGAGGATAAAAAGTATAAGCTCCTGCAATGCTAACACCAACAAGTAACCCATCCAACCGGTTATAAGTAGGGTAGTAGATAAATTGGTTCCATACAGCACCAAAATAATCTGAAGATAATTCAGGCTCAACAAAATAATGCCAGCTCACATATCTGAAAATAAAACCGAGAATAAACAAGCCCGGGAGAATATAAGCAGCTTTTTTACCCGCCTTAAAGTGGTTGAACAATAAAAGGGTTAACGGTAGTATCAAATAAAACTGTTCTTCAACACATAATGACCAGGCATGAGTAAATGTGCCTGTTGTTCTTAAATCTAATCCGAAATTAAGTGTAAAGGTTAGGTATTTCCACCATGCAGCTAAATGCTCCCGCTCGCGTAAAAAAGGAATGAGAGTGTATAAAAAAAACATAACCAGGTAAGGCGGAATTATCCTGAAAAAGCGTTTGGCAAAAAACTCTTTTAACGAAATTGATTTTCCTTTTTTTACTGCATCAAAGAGCTGCCCGGCAATTAAGAAACCGCTTAGCACAAAAAACAGATCAACCCCTGTCCATCCAAAGTTGCCTATACTATTCACCCAATCAGGATGTGCGAACAGTTGATAATGGAATAGCAACACGTAGGTGATAGCCAATGCCCTTAAGTGATCTAAGCCTTGTAGCTTATGTTTTTCTGGTAGGCTGGATGTAACCGAAGGCATGGGCTGATCTATAATTTATTGTTTATGTTTAATTGGAGATGACAGTAAGCTCTTTTACACTTCGCCCTCACGTTTTCTTAAAAACCATTCGCCGGTTAATAATAAAAGGATAAGTACAAACAGCCATTTGATATCAATAATATCGCTGTAGTGTTTATCTTCATAAACCACAGTTTTAATATTATCGTTTTTGCGAATTATTCCGGCCAGCTGACTCAACTGTGCAGGGTACAACATTTGGCCACCGCTTTGTTTGGCAATAGTGTTAAGCAAAGTATGGTTAGCTGCGCTTTGCCTGGTTTCCAGGTTAAGTGGTTTTACGGTTAATAATCCTGTAGCTTTAAATTGTTGCTTGCCGTTTTGTGTGGTGGCTGTATAGTTGTATTCGCCAACAGGCAGGGTGCCTGCATCAAGTGTATAGCTTTGTCCGCTGCGGCTAAACAGGAAGCTGTAGTTTTTTCTTGTACTGTTCTTTAATTCTATTTTAACATCAGCTGTGTTGATCAGTTCAAGGGCATCATTATACAATTCAGCATTTAGGATCACATTTTCGCCCTCATCAAAAACGTTTCGTGCCGGGTACACCCGAAAACGCTGACGGTTG
The DNA here is from genome assembly GCF_030409325.1 of Mucilaginibacter aquaedulcis. Classification (GTDB taxonomy): domain Bacteria; phylum Bacteroidota; class Bacteroidia; order Sphingobacteriales; family Sphingobacteriaceae; genus Mucilaginibacter; species Mucilaginibacter aquaedulcis. Next base: position 2,441,459 of record NZ_JAUFPR010000002.1, on the reverse strand, counting down.
GCATTGGCAGTTAAATATTGTACGGTTTGGCTCAATAGCTCATCAGTAGCATTGCGGTTACCATAATTTTGGTATTCGGCCAGTTGCCAGCGCCAAAGGCCTTCGCCGGTTAGTATGGCTATGCGGCGGTCGGCTTCATCGGCAAAGGCCAGCAGAGGATAAGTAGTTGTAACAGCGCCTATCTTTTGCCTGAGCAAAACGGCGGTGTTGGTTGATGTGCCATAACTACCAAATGGAGCAAGCAACGGAGGCAGCGAAACAATTTTTTTGCGCGATGAATCAGATAGCGTAAAGGCTGCAAAGCCCGCATCCGGCAGGGCAAATACCTCTTGCGATTCTTCACGACCCGAACTGATCTTTACATTATTTTGCTCGGCATTGAATGCCTGAAGGTCTGTTTGCGAGCCCAGTATGTACCAGACAGGGGTTTTGCTTTTAGTTATGAAGCTCTTTAAAGGAGCTGAAACACTGGCAGGAATTTGATAAAGAACGATCAAACTGTAATCTGCAAGTTTAATGCTGCTTAAGTCAGCAAGCAAACTGGTTTTTACTTCAAAGTTTTTGTTGGTTTCAATGGCCTGCTTAATAACCGTAATGTCGGGGTGGGGGCTTTGATACAGTACCAAAACTTTTTGCCGGGCATCCAGCACATCTATGTAAATAGTTTCAGTATTGTTTTGAGCAGATAGCTCGTTTTTTACCGGGGCAATGCTGATGTTATATTTACGCAGTCCCTTTTTATCGGCAGTTAGCTTAATGGGGATCACCTTTTTGAAATCTGAAGATGTAACAGGAACGGTTTGGGTAAAAGCCTGTCGCCCATCATTAGTTACGGTAAGTCGGATATTTTCGCCCTTGCTTTGATAGGCTTCAGTCAAAACCTCAATCTCAAAGTCGTTGCCTAAAAAAGCTGTCTTGTTATAATTTACGTTACCAATGAGTAAGTCGCGTTTGGCAGTAGTATCGCCCAGGGCAATGGTATAAATGCTGGTCTTGATGTTTTTGGCCTCATACTGCGGATCGTTACCCTGGTTGTACAAACCGTCGGTGGCCAAAATTAGTGCCCCAATGTTTTGATTGACGAAACGATCATTAAGCTGTTTCAGGGCATTGGATATATCGGTTTGCTTGCCATTAAATTTGTTGGAAAGTCCGTTACCCAGATCTTTGCTGAAATTAAACTCCTGCACATCGTATTCATCGCCCAGTTCCTGTTTTAGTTTAGCCAGGTTGGTTACAAAATTATCTGCATTGAAACCGGGAGCTTTGAATGTGTTTACAGATGAGGAGTTATCCTGGGCAATTAATACCAGCGGTTTCTGTGGTGAGTATTTTACCGATTTCACCAGCGGCGAAACCAGGAGCAGAGCGATGAGGAAAACTACCAAAGTCCGGATGGCAGCCAGCCCTAACCTAAAGTTTTTACCCAGGTTTACAGGTTGCCGGTATAAAAGCCAGGCATAAAGTATGCCCAATATAAGGCATACAGGTACCCACCATCCAGAAACAGAGCCCCAGGTTATTGAAAACATTTTTATTATACGTTGTAAGTATTACGTAACACGCTTTACGTTCACCTGCAAAATGCGAAATTATTGTGAAATAGGAGGGTAATAAGTTTATTGTTTTGTAATTGATACAAAACTCACAAAGGCCGGCTATTGCCGGCCTTTGTGATAGGAATTCTGTCATGCCGAATTTATTTCGGCATCTCACTTGCAAAGAGTTTACAGCAAGAAAATAACTTATCCTGAGAGATCCTGAAACAAGTACAGGATGACGAACATCAAGATTTTGACTTTTGTATTTTAATTTACAATTACAACATTCCACCGTCAACAGGAATTACCTGTCCGGTGATGTAGGCAGCCATGTCTGATGCCAGGAAAACGCAGGCATTGGCTACATCTTCAGGCTGGCCGGCACGTTTCAACGGAATACCAGCTTCCCAACCTTCAACTACTTTAGGGTCTAATACCTCGGTCATTTCCGTTTTAATAAAGCCCGGGGCAACCACGTTGGTACGTATGTTACGTGAGCCAAGCTCTTTAGCTACCGATTTGGAGAAACCAATGATACCTGCTTTTGAGGCCGCGTAATTGGCCTGACCAGCGTTACCCTGTACGCCCACAACTGAACTCATGTTGATGAATACACCCTGGCGGCTTTTCATCATTATTTTTGATGCTGCCTTAGTAACGTTGAAAATTGATTTCAGGTTAACATCAAGCACTTCGTCCCAGTTTTCTTCGGTCATACGCATCAGTAAACCATCTTTGGTTATGCCAGCATTATTTACTACAATATGTAAGGTGCCAAAATCGGCAACAATGTCGTTGATCAGTTTTTCAGCTTCGTCAAATTTTGATGCATCAGAACGGTAGCCTTTTACCTTGGTGCCAAAGCTTTGCAGCTCCTGCTCCAGTGCCTGGCCTTTTTCTACCGATGACAGGTAAGTAAATGCTACATTAGCGCCGTGCTCGGCAAACTTTTCTGCTATTTTACGGCCTATACCTTTTGATGCACCGGTAATAAGCGCTGTTTTTCCTTCTAATAATTTCATAAATTGAGTATATGATTTCGGGCGGTGAAGTTAGGTAATTTAGTCGGGAAGTTAGAGAAAGCCGTAAATCATCCAGCCTTTTAGTCCTTAATAAACTGCATAATGCAGCCCTCAATACATATAATTGGCCCGCTCAGACTCATGTTTAGTGAGTCGCCTTTTATTTCATACCTGTAATTCTGGTACTGGGTTTTATCATCGTCGGTTAAGGTAAGCGTTACACTGTCTTTTATCGTGTATTGTTTAAAATCGGGGAAAGTAGTTCCGCCGAGTGTGCTATCATTATTGAACAGCACATTGGTTGTGTTGGCGGCCTTTACCCAATACATAGGGCCACCACTGCTGATCTTGTTGCGGGCCAATTTCCACTTACCTGTTAAGGTAGTATTAGCAATAACTTCGTGATTGTTTTTTTTGCAGGCACTAACCTCTATGATCATTGCCGTAAGCAGTGTGAAAATAAGGTATTTCATAATCTTGGTTTTCTATACATTACGATTATCCTGCTTGTTACGCTACATCATGAATTTTTTATAAAGTATCTCCAATTAACTAATCATCAATTAACTAAATATCACTACCTTTGCGGCTCAAAAAAACACCCGTACATGAGCCAGTCTGTTCAAATAAAAAATGCTCTGATTTCTGTTTATTATAAAGATAATTTAGAGCCCATCATTCATGAGTTAAACCGCCTTGGTGTTAATATCTATTCAACCGGTGGTACCGAAACTTTTATCCGCAACTTAGGTGTTAATGTTATTCCGGTTGAGGATCTTACATCATATCCGTCTATTTTAGGTGGCCGTGTTAAAACCCTGCACCCTAAGGTGTTTGGTGGTATTTTAACCCGCAGAGGTTTTGAAAGTGATGAACAGCAGATTGCACAGTACGAAATACCGGAAATTGACCTGGTAATTGTTGATCTTTACCCTTTTGAGGAAACCGTAAAATCAGGCGCGGCCGAAGAAGATATTATCGAGAAGATAGATATTGGCGGTATTTCTCTGATCCGCGCGGCAGCTAAAAACTTTAAAGATGTAGTGATCGTTGCCTCAAAAAACGATTACGGTACATTAGAAAACATCCTGAAAACCCAGGAAGGTGCAACTACTTTAGATCAGCGCCGTTCATTTGCACACAAAGCATTTAATATATCATCACATTACGATAGCGCCATATTCCAGTACTTTAACCAGGAAGAACCGCTGCCGGTATTTAAACAAAGCATACAAAGCAACCAGGTTTTGCGTTACGGCGAAAACCCACACCAAGGCGGCGTTTTCTATGGCGATCTGGATGCCATGTTCACCAAGCTGCATGGTAAAGAGTTATCATACAACAACCTGGTTGATGTGGATGCCGCTGTAGCTCTTATTGATGAATTTACTGAGCCAACCATCGCTATTCTGAAGCATACCAATGCTTGTGGTGTAGCCTCGCGCTCAACTATCAAGGATGCGTGGATTGATGCCCTGGCTTGCGATCCGGTTTCTGCTTTTGGTGGTGTGATTATTGCCAACGACGAAATTGATGCAGATACCGCTTCAGAGATCACCAAATTGTTTTACGAAGTACTGATTGCCCCTGCATTTACCGACGAAGCTGTACGTATATTACAGGAAAAGAAGAACCGTATCCTTTTGGTTCGCCAGCCGGTAGACTTGCCAACCAAGCTATTTAAAACATTGTTGAACGGTGTTATTGAACAGGATAAAGATGCAGTGATTGAAGGCCCGGCACAAATGACACCGGTTACCGAAAGGCAGCCAACAGAGCACGAACTGCATGATCTGTTTTTTGCCAACAAGGTTGTAAAGCATACCAAATCAAACACTATTGTGTTTGCTAAAAATGGTCAGCTGCTGGCCAGTGGTGTTGGTCAAACTTCAAGGGTTGATGCCTTGAGGCAGGCGGTTATTAAAGCAGAAAGTTTTGGATTCGACCTTAAAGGCGCGGTAATGGCGTCTGACGCGTTTTTTCCGTTCCCTGATTGCGCCGAACTGGCTGCAGAGGCAGGCATAACTGCCATTTTGCAACCAGGTGGTTCTATTAACGATAAACTGTCTGTAGCCATGTGTAACGAAAAAGGTATTTCGATGGTTACTACAGGCGTTCGTCACTTTAAGCATTGATTTTGGCTTGCTAAACAAGTGATTGGTTGAGTTGATAAAGTTGTTAGTTATTAGGATTAGGGAGGTGATTGAGTTGAAAGGGCGAAAAAATAACTTAAATATATTCAACTCAACCCAACTTAGTAAACCCTGTCAACTAAATCTAACCTCAGAACAATAAATATGATTTTTTAACGCTTTTAATTGCAACTATGTAGTTTTATAAAGCGTATTTTTATAAACTTTGCAGATTATTTGAAAGAAACATTAAATGGGTTTATTTAACTTTTTTACACAAGAAATAGCTATTGATTTGGGTACGGCAAATACCCTCATTATACATAATGATAAAGTTGTTGTTGATGAGCCATCTATTGTGGCGTTTGACAGAACAACCAATAAAGTTATCGCCATTGGCAGGCAGGCCATGCAAATGGAAGGTAAAACACATGATAATATCCGTACCGTACGCCCGCTTAAAGATGGTGTAATTGCCGACTTTAACGCTGCCGAACATATGATACGTGGTATGATCAAAATGATTAACCAGGGTAAGGGATGGTTCTTTCCGTCGCTGCGTATGGTGATCTGCATTCCATCGGGTATTACCGAGGTGGAAAAACGCGCGGTACGTGACTCGGCCGAGATTGCCGGTGCCAAAGAGGTGTACCTGATTCATGAGCCAATGGCTGCCGCGGTGGGTATTGGTATTGATGTGGAAGAACCAATGGGCAACATGATCATTGATATTGGTGGTGGTACTACCGAGATCGCGGTTATTGCCTTGTCGGGTATTGTTTGTGACCAGTCTATCCGTGTGGCGGGTGATAATTTTGATTCAGATATTGTACAATATATCCGTCGTCAGCACAACATCATGATTGGTGATCGTACTGCCGAGAAGATCAAGATAGAAGTAGGCGCGGCATTGCCGGAGCTTGCCGATCCGCCGGCTGATTTTGCCGTTCAGGGTCGCGACCTGATGACCGGTGTGCCAAAACAGATTATGGTATCATATACCGAAATTGCACATTGTCTTGATAAATCTATCTCCAAAATAGAAGAAGCTATTTTAAAAGCATTGGAAATTACCCCGCCCGAGTTATCTGCCGATATTTATCAAACAGGTATCTATTTAACAGGTGGCGGCGCTTTATTGCGTGGTTTGGATAAACGTGTGGCCGCCAAAACAAAACTGCCGGTTCACGTTGCTGAAGATCCGCTTCGCGCGGTGGTACGCGGAACCGGAACCGCGCTTAAAAACATAGGTAATTTTAAATTTTTAATGCAATAGTTTAGTGAGTGGTGAGTAGTGAATGGGGAGTAGTTAATTAAAACTTTCCAACTACTCACTACTCACTACTCACAACTCACTGACACAATGCGTAACCTCTTGATTTTTATCACTAAGTATAACGCGTTTTTTTTATTCCTGATTTTTGAGATAAGCTCGCTGCTTATTTATGTAAAATACAACTCTTTCCAGAAAGCTACTTTTATCAGCTCAACCAATAAGGTTACCGGCAGTCTGTTTGCGCAGGTGAGCCAGTTTAAAGGTTTCTTATCTTTAAAAGAGGTAAATGACAGCCTGGCACGTGAAAATGCCAAACTAAGGGGCTTGGTTAAGTCATCATTTTATGTTGATACAGTGGAGAAACATCAGGTGGTAGATACTGTTTACAAACAGCAATACACCTACATTGTTGCCAAGGTAATCAATAACTCAACCAACAGGCGCAGCAACTACATTACTATAAACCGCGGCAGCAAGGATGGGATTGAAAAAGAGATGGGTGTAATATGCGGAACCGGTGTAGTGGGCCTGGTTGTTGATGTTACCGAGCATTTGGCCATAGTACAATCTGTACTGAATAAAAATACGCGGTTTAGCGCAATGCTGGCTAATAATAAAGAAATCGGCTCGTTTATATGGGGAGGAGATCTTGACCCTAAAAAAGGCTTGTTGATCGATATCCAAAATAACGCGCAGCCTAAACTGGGCGAAGGTGTAGTTACCTCCGGATATTCACTTTTCCCTACAGGTGTTCCGTTTGGTAAGATAACAAATTTGCATGCCAAGGGCGGCGGTTTGCTGCTCAATGTTGAAGTGGCTCTTTCTGTTGATTTCAGTAAGCTTGAATACGTTTACGTGGTAAATAACAAATTTGCCAAAGAACAGGCGGGGCTGGAGGCCGTGAAAAATAAAAATGAGTAGAACTATCTTAGTTAATACCATCAGGTTCCTGGTACTGGTTTTTATGCAGGTGTTTTTGTTTAAAAACATTACGTTTTACAACCTGGCCACTCCGTACCTGTACATATTGTTTATTTTATTGCTCCCTTTTGAGATACCTAATGTATTGCTGTTTATACTGTCATTCATATTAGGATTAACCATTGATGCCTTTTACGATACCCCGGGCCTTCATGCCGCGGCATGTGTAGTGCTGGCGCTGGTGCGTGTATTATTTATCAGTATAACGGTGCAAAAAGAAGGGTTTGATAACGAGCCCGAACCCACCCTGAGCATTATGGGCTTCCGCTGGTTTTTTACCTATGCTCTGGTGCTTACCTTGTTCCATCACTTTTTTCTGTTGAACTTAGAGGTATTTAGTTTCTCTGAATTACAGTATACACTAAGCCGTGTTGTTTTGAGTTCATTATTTACGGTATTTTTAATGCTGATTTCAGGACTGCTATTTTTCAGAAGGAAAGAACGTAAATGAATAAGTTTTTTGAACGACGCTACGTTGTTACAGGTATCTTCATTGCTATTATGGGTACGCTTCTGGCAAGGCTTTACTATATCCAGATAGTTGATGACCGGTATTTGCTGTATGCCAACAGTAATGTGATCCGCAAGCAGATATTGTACCCGGCACGTGGCCCCATTTTAGATAGGAACGGTAAAATATTGGTTCAAAATGAACCTATATATGACATTATAGTGAATCCCAAAGAGGTGAAGCCATTTGATACGCTTGCTTTCTGTAAAATGATAGGTATCGATAAGCCGGGTTTTGATAAGCGTTTTGAAAAGGCCAGGAAATATTCACCCAATCACGAATCTATATTTGAAAAGCAGCTTCCGGTGCAGCTTTATGCATCCTTTCAGGAGCGTTTATCTGAGTTCCAGGGTTTTTATGTGCAGCCGCGTACCATCCGTACCTATCCCGATTCGGTGGCCGCGCAGTTTTTAGGTTTCATTGGTGAGGCTCAGGATCGTGATATTAAGCGCTCTGGCGGGTATTATCGCCTCGGTGACTATATTGGTGTTACCGGTGTTGAAAAAGCCTATGAGAATGTTTTAAGGGGGCAGCGCGGGGTGCGTAACCTCATGGTTGATTCGCGCGGAGTACCAAAGGGCTCATATGCTAATGGTATTTACGATACTGTAGCCCGTTCAGGTGAGCGATTAACTTCGTCACTTGATATCAATCTGCAAAAACTGGGCGAACAACTGATGCATAATAAGCTGGGTAGTATTGTAGCTATTGAGCCTTCAAGCGGCGAAATTCTGGCCTATGTGAGCAGCCCTACTTATGATCCTAATTTAATGGTAGGGCGGGAGCGTGGTAATAATGCCGCCAAAATGTATAATGATCCTTATAAGCCATTCTTCATAAGGCCTATACAGGCGCAGTATCCTCCAGGTTCGTCATTTAAGCCTTTAAGTGCATTAATTGCGTTGCAGGAAGGGATCATCGACCCCAACGAAACTTTTTATTGTACCGGAAATTACCGGGCGGGCAACAGAATTGTGCACTGTAACCATGGTGAAGCGCATGGTACTGTAAATATGGCGCGGGCTGTGGCCGAATCGTGTAACGGCTACTTTTCGATGGTGTTTCAGCGTATTGTTGACCGGTATGGCGTGAAACGCACTGAGGCAAATTTTACTGCATGGCGAAATAATGTAATGAAATTTGGTCTTGGTGCACGGCTTGACCTTGATATGCCGGCCGAAGGCCGTGGAAACGTACCAACGCCTTTACATTATGATAACGTTTATCATAAAGGTGGTTGGCGTTCAAGTACCATTGTTCCGCTGGCTATAGGCCAGGGCGAGCTTTTAGCTACACCTTTACAAATGGCTAATCTGGAATGTACCATAGCCAACCACGGTTTTTTCTATAAGCCCCACCTGATTAAAGCTATAGGTACTGAAAATGTTATTAAAAAGGAATACACCGAAAAAAATTACGTTGGGATAGATCCCGGCTATTTTGAACCTGTTATTAACGGAATGCAGGCGGTAGTGGAAACCGGTACCGCGCGTCGGTCAAAAATCCCGGATATTATTATGTGTGGTAAAACCGGAACGGCGCAAAATCCACGAGGTGAGGATAACTCGGTATTTGTTGCCTTTGCCCCGCGTGATAATCCTAAAATTGCTATAGCTGTTGTAGTTGAAAACTCGGGTGAGGGTGCTCATTGGGCAGCCCCGATTGCCAGCTTTATAGTTGAAAAATATTTAAAGGGAAAGATCACTCCACGTGAATCGGGAATTACGGTTGATTATTTTGCAAATGCCAACCGCCTGCCCGATCTTAGTTTATACGAGCGCGATCTGAAAAAAGAAAGGATGCGCGATAGTATTCGCAGTGCACGGGCTGATTCCATCAGGAAACTTAAAGCTGATTCTATTAAAAAGGCAGGTCAGATAAAATCAGTTAAAAATAATAAGCCAAATATTTTGGATGGCTTGTTAGCAGGCAGGAGGGCCGGTAAATAAGATGAACAACCAACGCAGCTTTTTTTTCAATGTAGATTGGTTAACAGTACTCCTGTACCTCATGCTGTGCGTAATTGGCTGGTTCAATATTCACGCCGCTGTGTTTGACGAAACTCATCCAAGCATTGTGGATACCGCTACCAATTACGGTAAGCAATTTATTTATATCAACGTATCAATTGTAGTAGCCATTGTTATACTATTACTCGAAAGCCGGTTTTTAACGGCGCTTGCACCTGCGTTTTATGGTGTAACTGTACTGTTATTGATTATTGTGCTTGTAGTAGGCCGTAACGTGGGTGGTAACCAGGCTTGGATAAACATGGGGGGCGGTTTTAGGCTGCAACCTTCGGAGTTTGCCAAGTTTTCTACTTGTTTGCTGCTGGCGCGTTATTTAAGCTCGGTAAACATTAAGGTTACAGAGCTTAAATCGTTTTTTATAGCGGCGGCAATCATTGGCTTCCCTATGTTATTGATCATGCTGCAGCCAGATACCGGGTCAACGCTGGTTTTCTGTTCGCTTATTTTTGTGCTTTACCGCGAAGGCTTGTCGCCATACTTTCTGATAATAGCAGGACTGCTCATTAGTCTTTTTGTACTTACACTGTTATTTAACCCGCTTTATATTATTTTGATAATGGCTGTTTTAACCGGACTTATCATTTATATGTTTAAGCGTAACCGGCAGTTTGTGCTAACTATGCTTATTGGCCTGGGAATTTGTATAGCCTTTATTTTTTGCGTTAAGTTTATTTATACCTCTGTTTTAAAACCTCACCAAACCGAACGTATCAATATACTGTTGGGTATCACCACCGATTTAAGGGGTAAGGGATATAACGTAAACCAATCAAAAATAGCTATTGGTTCGGGCAAGCTTTGGGGTAAGGGTTACCTGCACGGTACACAAACAAAATACGCCTTTGTACCTGAGCAAAGCACCGATTTTATTTTTTGTACCATAGGTGAGGAGTGGGGTTTTGCAGGCTCGGTGGTTGTGCTCAGTTTGTACCTGTTTTTGATATTAAGAGTGATTTACCTGGCCGAACGGCAACGATCGCCTTTTTCTCGTATCTATGGTTATGGTGTTGCCTCAGTTTTATTTTTCCATGTTGTTATCAACGTCGGCATGACCATAGGGTTAGTGCCTGTTATTGGTATCCCTCTGCCATTTATAAGTTACGGTGGCTCATCCTTATTAAGCTTTACTATATTATTATTTTTGCTTATTAAGCTTGATTCTAACCGTATGGGAATTGTTTAATATATTGTCTTTGAATCCCCTTAAAGGGTCTTTGATCGACTTGTTTCCCTATTATTTTATTGTAATTTATCAGAATATTTTATTAAATATTAAATTAATTATTTAATATTAGTCATTGTATTTTTAGTATAATTTACAATTGCATATTGATTAAAATATTTAGTTTTAATAAATTAATTTATTATTGTATTAGTTAATATATTGATTAATTAATAATTATGTTAATTATAGCGTACTAATATAAAGAGCCATCAAAATATTCCTATTTTGTTTATTTGTTTATTAAATAGTTATTCAGTGGATAAAAAGGTCACATGAATTTCAAAATGAATAAATTGAATATTCTTCACTAAAAGTGCATTTTTATTCTCTAAAAGCACTTTTTTGCTTATTTATATCACATATTTAATGTTCTTTTAGTAATGGTGACAAGAGCTGAAATGGCTCTTTGATTAAGTATTTATTGTTATTATTATATTTGTTTAAAGCGTTTGGCCAACCTTAGGCGCATCCTGAAAAGCCTTGAACAGAGTAAGGGATTAAACAAAATACTGCACTATTATGAAAAAATTAGAATTAAAAAATCTTAACGTTCAGGAAATGAACTCAGCCGAAATGAGCAAAGTTAACGGTGGCGGTATATTAAATGACCTGGTGTTTAACACCGTAGCTACAGTTGGTGCTACCGTAAATATTTTAGCAACTAACACGCTAACATTTTTGGGCTATACTTTAAATAAGCTTGTAGGCATAATCACAAGCTAATTTAATTTATTCAACTCTTTCCCCAAAAAGTTCCCACTACCGTGTTTTCTCGCAGGTTGGCTTTGTTAGCATAGCTGATCTAAGCATGATCGTGGATTTATCTATTGCGGCATTGTTATTAATTACTTGCCGGCAGGCGTATCCTGAAAAGCCTTAACAGAGTAGGGATTTGATGAACAAAAATAGTATTATGAAAAATTTTGAATTAAAAAATCTTGGTGTTCAGGAAATGAATAAAACCGAAATGACTAAAGTTAATGGCGGTTTATTAGGTATCAGCATTAATCTTAACCCATTGCTTACTCAGGTTGGCACAACCCTTAGCAATACTTTTGCTTTTATCAGTGCACAACTTACCCTGATTTCTACAGCTCTTAAAAACTTATAGTAAATAAACAGTCGGTGCCTTACGTTGGGTAACGGCTGTTTTTTATTTAATTGGGCGTAACCTGAAAAGCCTTTTAAAAGAGTAAGGACTAAACTTTATACACAAATCTATTATCATGAAAAACTTTGAATTAAAAAATCTTGGTGTTCAGGAAATGAACGCAACTGAAATGACCAGTACCAACGGTGGTGGTTTTGGTGATATTCAGGTTAACATCAACCTTGAGCCTGTTTTTAAAATGCTTGCTGATGTTTTAACAAACGTAGTAAGCGGCTTAGGTAAATTACTGCAAGGTTTATAAGAATCAATTTTATCATATAGCTGTTATTCCTGCCATTTGGGAATAGCAGCTATTATGTATTCCATATAATATGGCTTTATATAACTACTCTACCGAAGCAATTACCAATACTTCTATTGTTTACCGCTCGCAAATAAGTAAGCGCACACAACTTATTTATCTTATTACTATTGTGGTTACACTGGCAACCTTTGCCTTGCTGCCATTTATCAAAACATCAATAAGTATAAAAGGCAGTGGTTTTATACAATCCTCTATCGAAAAAACAGAACTGACCATACCTGTTAGCGGCCGCTTAGTAGGGCTCAAGCTTGCCGACAATCAAAAAATTAAAGCGGGTGATACTATTTTAGTAATAGACGCATCCGTGCAAAAACAACAAGGTGACCTGGCTGAAAAACGTAAAAAGCAAATTGGTGAGTTTTTAGGCGACATTGACCAATTATTAGCCGGAGTTAATAGTCGTAGTTTGAGAACTTCTGGCTTGCAAACAGGGCAATACAATGCCTCATGGCAGCAGTTTGCCCAAGAACTACAAAATGCCGGTATAGCCAGGCAGCAGGCAGCCAACACTTTTAAGCGTTACGATGAATTGTATAAAAATAAAGTACTTACAGAATCAGAATACGAAAAATATAAGTTTGAATATGAGCAAGCCAAATCGGCTTACTTAATGATACTGGCAAAGTATAAAACCCAGTGGCAAACCGAAGCTAATAGTTTCAGGAACGAATTAAGGCAACTTAGTGGTCAGGAAGCTGAGTTGAACGAACAAAAGAGACAATACACGCTTAGAGCTCCTATAAGTGGCTCAGTTCAAAATATAGCGGGCATCCAAAACGGTGCTTATGTTTTTGCAAATCAAAAAATTGGCGAAATATCTCCCGATTCAAATTTAACCGCCTTCTGCTACATCAGGCCGGCTGATATAGGTCTGATAAAAAGGGGGCAGGAGGTAAGATTTCAGGTTGATGCTTTTAACTATAATCAATGGGGTTTGGTGACAGGGAAGGTGATAGATATCTCTGATGATATTATTGTTGTAAATCAAAACCAACCCGTATTTAAAGTGAAATGCTCGCTTGATAAAAACTACCTCACACTAAAAAATGGGTATAAAGGCTACCTGAAAAAAGGTATGAATTTTACTGCCCGTTTTAAGGTAACCAGCCGAAGTCTGTACCAGTTATTATATGATAAAGTTGACGATTGGGTTAATCCTAATATAGGAGCATAATACATTAAAGCTATGAGCATTAAGATAAAACAACGGGATATTACAGATTGTGGTGCAGCCTGTTTAGCTTCTATTTCATCACATTATAAGCTTGACCTGGCTGTTGCGCGCATCAGGCAGCTTGCCGGCACCGATAAAAAAGGTACAAATGTTTTGGGCATGGTAGAAGCCGCGCAAAAGTTGGGCTTTGAGGCCAAAGGTGTAAAAGGGCCGTTTGAAAGCTTATTTAAAATACCAAAGCCTGCGGTAGCCCACCTGGTTGTTAAGGATATTTTGCACCATTATGTTGTGATTTACAAGGTCACGGATAAGTATGTGGAGGTGATGGATCCTATTGATGGGCAATTGCACCGCAGAACACACGAAGAGTTTAAAGCAGAATGGTCGGGCACATTAGTGCTGTTACTGCCTTCTGATGATTTTAAAACCGGGAATGAAAAAAAGTCGGTTGAGAGTCGTTTCTGGAGTTTGATAAAACCGCATAAAAATATCCTGATACAAGCATTGTTTGGCGCGGTTATCTATACTATTTTAGGTTTATCTACATCGGTATTTGTACAAAAACTGGTAGACTTTGTTCTGGTTGATGGTAACCGGAACCTGCTTAATCTCATGGGGATTGGTATGGTTGTTATTTTGGCAATTCAGCTTTTTATAGGTACGGCCAAAACCATTTTTACACTAAAAACGGGGCAAATGATTGATGCCCAACTTATATTGGGCTATTATAAGCACCTGCTGAGGTTGCCTCAACAGTTTTTTGATACCATGCGTGTAGGCGAGATCATCTCGAGGATCAATGACGCGGTAAAGATCAGAACGTTTTTAAATGATGTGAGCATCAACTTTTTGGTGAATATATTTATTGTGGTGTTCTCCTTTATCATGATGTTTACCTATTACTGGAAGTTGGCACTCGTGATGCTTACCGTAATTCCGCTTTACCTGGCCATTTACTTCATAACAGATAAGATCAATAAAAGAGCGCAAAGAACCTTGATGGAAGATTCGGCCGAACTGGAAACCCAATTGGTAGAGAGTTTAAATTCGGTAGGTACTATTAAACGCTTTGGCCTGGAAGATTATGCTAACGAGAAAACCGAAGTACGCTTTGTAAAGCTGTTGAAAACCGGTTTTAAATCAAATATGAATTCTGTTTTTTCGGGTACGTCATCAGAGTTGGTATCGCGTATGCTCACTATAGTTTTGCTTTGGGTTGGTGCAGGTTTTGTGATGGATAGTACCATTACTCCTGGTGAGTTGTTATCGTTTTATACGCTGATAGGTTATTTTACTGGGCCTGTTTCATCGCTCATTGGCATGAACAGAACGGTTCAGGATGCCGTGATAGCAGCCGACAGGTTGTTTGAAATTATGGATCTGGAACGCGAGAATGATGAGAATCAAATTGAACTTACACCAGATAAAATAGGTGATATTCAGTTTGAAAATGTATCATTCAGGTATGGTACAAGGGTTCCTGTTTTTGAGGATCTTAATTTAAATATCCCCAAAGGAAAATTTACAGCTATTGTAGGCGAAAGTGGCTCGGGTAAATCAACCCTGATGTCGATACTGCAAAATATTTACCCCATACAGGATGGCAACGTACGTATAGGTAAATATGATCTGAAATATATCAGGATAGCTTCCCTGCGTAAACTTATATCTGTTGTGCCCCAGCAAATTGACCTGTTTGCCGGAAATGTAATTGACAATATAGCCGTTGGTGATGATGAGCCTGATATGCAAAAGATCATCGATATAGCTACCAAACTTGGGTTGATGGGTTTTATTGAAGCGCTGCCAAAAGGGTTCCAAACCTATCTGGGCGAAAATGGTACGTCGTTATCAGGCGGGCAAAGACAGCGTATTGCTATAGCCAGGGCACTGTACCGCGATCCGGAGATACTTATTTTAGATGAGGCCACATCGTCGCTTGATTCCACATCCGAAAAATATGTACAAAAAATGATAGAGCTTTTAAAGGCCGAGCATAAAACCGTAATTGTAATTACTCACCGTTCAAGTACCCTGAATAATGCCGATAATATCGTTGTGCTTGATAAGGGGATAGTTATTGAGCAGGGTAGCCATAAATTGCTCAATTACAGTTTGAGTTAATTAAAAATAAAAGAGTTGTTAAACAAGAAAGCCGGGCATTTATGCCCGGCTTTCTTGTTGCCTTTTTAGCTGGCAGGGTATCTGCGCCTTAATAAGTCGTAAAACTTTTCGGCGGTTATGGGTTTATCTGCCCAGTGATTTTTTACTACGTAATTGGTCTTCAGAAAACGCTCTGCTTCCTCAAATGAATTAAACCGGTTCACGATCTCAACAGCTTCGCTGTAAGCCAGGCTATAGCCGTTAAACAAATCTTTGATGTACAAAAGCTTATCGTTCAGGTTTATGGCCGATTTAAGATCGGTTATGGGTAAAAGAGCCGGTTGTGATGGGCCTTTTTCCTTTTCGGCCTTTAATGCCGATATCTTTTGATTGATGGTTAGTACTTTATCTTCGCTATTTTCTTTTGATCCATTTAGGTCCTGGCCATTTGTTGCCAGTGTAAATGGCGGCTCAGGTATATGTTCTTTTTCAACAGAGAGAGGTGGTAGTTGTTCAGTTAGTTCTTCTTGTTCAAACTGATCATCTTCATCTTCCCATTCCGAAGCAGCATCAATCTCCAATTCCTGTTTCAGAAGCTCAGGATCTTCTCGTTCAAACGAATAAGAATCAACCACAGGGCTTTCCGTTGTCAGGTCTATTTGAGCAACAGGTTCCTCTTCATGCTCCGGGGTAATTATTGGCTCAGGAGCAACCGGGTTATAAGGTGGCTGAACCGGGAGCTCAGTTGTTGGGCTCAACTCAAATTTTTCTGTAGTTAGCTTTTGTTGTACAACAGGCTCAAAGTAATGTTGCTCATGAACGGGTTCCTGTTTTTTTTCAGGTGTTGGTGCAACGGTTGGCTTTTCAATAACAGGTTCTGGTGTTTCGGCAGGTGGGGCCGTATGGGTTGGTAAGCTGCGCTCATGTAGCCGGCGCAATATTTCGGCATGGTCCTTTAAAAAATGAGCGTTAGCAACAAAAAGCTCCAGTTCAAGCTCATTTAAATCGTTGCTATCGGCTGCAAGGTAATCATATTGGTCATTAAGCTCTTTTAAAATACCACCTATCTTTTTAAATACATCCATTTGCTTCATGGCTTCCAATGTTGTGAAAAATGCTTACCAAAAATAGGATTAAATTCTGATATTTGCCCCCCAGAATAGTCATAAATGGTATTTAGCGAGGAAGTTTTTAAGCGTAAAAGTGAGTTTGGCGGCAGTATAGAATTAATCTGCGGATCAATGTTTTCAGGTAAAACCGAAGAGCTAATCAGGAGGCTTAATCGTGCCCGGATAGCAAAGCTTAAAGTTGAAATATTTAGTCCTAAAGCCGATACCCGTTTTGTTGAAGACGCGCTTGTATCTCACAATGCCAGCTCTATTTCCTCAACTCCTGTTGATAGTGCTTCGGCCATATTGCTGCTGGCCAACGGCGCCAATGTAATTGGTATTGATGAGGCCCAGTTTTTTGATAACGAGCTGCCCGAAGTTTGCAATGCGCTTGCCAATAAAGGTATCCGTGTAATTGTTGCAGGTTTGGATATGGATTTTAAAGGCCGTCCGTTTGGTCCTATGCCTGCCATTATGGCCATTGCCGAATCGGTTACCAAGCTGCAGGCCGTATGTGTTCAGTGCGGAAACCCTGCCCTTTACTCGTACAGGCTGGTGCCTGATGATGCCCGTATACTATTGGGCGAAAAGGAAAGTTATGAGCCACGCTGCCGCATTTGCTATCACCATTAAGCATTCTTGAGTAAAATTTAATATAAATCCCTGTTTTTCAAAACAAAACATAGCCTGTTGACTGTTATGTTTTTGGATTGCTTAAATGTATTTTTATAATTAATTTATTTAATTAGAATTAAACTTTGAGTTATATTAAAATTTAATTGAGAGGATTTATGCCAAAAAAAATCTTAGTGATCGAAGATGATAAAGACATCAGAGATACCATTGTTTATGTGCTGGAAGAAGAGCAATATGAGGTGATTGCCTCAGAAAATGCCAAGATCCTTAAAAGACTAAGCGATGTTGAGCCCGATCTGATATTGCTTGATAACTGGCTCACCGATTGGACGAGCGATGCCAACGGACAGCAGTTAAGTAAGGAATTAAAAAAAGACCCGGCCACAAGCCATATCCCGATCATTATCATTTCGGCTGTAAATAATTTAAAGGAAATTGCCGAGGCAGGCGATGCTGATGGCTATCTGAAAAAGCCATTTGACTTAACCGAGCTGATTGATATCGTTAAAAAGCATGTTAAATAGTCAATAGGTTCAGCAATAAAAATGGCCCCTCATAATTATGTAGGGCCATTTTTATTTTAAAGCTTTAAGCCAAGGCTAATATTGAATGTTCGTCCGTCGGCAGGTAAAATACCAGGGCCGGGGTACATATTTATTCGGCGGGTGAAGTATTTGGCGTTAAAAATATTATTAAGGTTGGCACCTATACGGTAGTTTTTCAGGAAATTATAATTAAATGCCCAATCGGCAATGCGGTAGGCAGGTACCAAGCCTGTAGCTCCAGTGGGGTTAAATACCGTATTGTTGGCGTCGCTAAAACTTTTGCTGGTGTAGCTATATTGAATGGTGCTGGTTATATGACTGCTTAAAAATGTTAAACCCGTGCGGTTTATCCAATCGGGAGTACTTTCGGTATGGTTGTTTTTAAGGCCGATATTGGAGCCATTCTGATTGATGGAGCCGCTGGTATAACGGCCATGGGTATAAGCCAGGGAATTGAACAGACGCAGATCCCAATCGGTATGTTCATTAAATGATCTTAATAAGGAAACAGATGCATATGCTTCAACACCCTTAGCTACCGCATTGCCAATGTTGGTGGCAAATAAATGTGTTACATTATTGGCATCGGTTTGGGTTAAGGTACCAGCACGGTTGCCATAGTATACATAGAACCCATTGACATCATAATTAAGTATGGAGCTGATGTGTCCGCGATAGCCCAGATCTATATCATACCCGCGACTATCCTTAATGTTCGGATCAATAATGGTAAGCTGATCTGCTGGGGTAACTGCCGCGTACAAATAGGGGCGATATGCCTGTGATATATTGGCATAAAGCTGACTGCCATTATTAAACTGGTATTGCAAACCAGTGCCAAACAATGGGTAGTTACGATTGCCTTTATAACCTATGGGGAAGCTGGCGTTATTAATAACTCCCGATGTAGTGGTTTTAATAACCTCATACCTTACACCGGGTGTAACGGTGAATGCCGGGGCTATCTGGAAAGTATTTTCGGCAAAGACGGCATAATTTAAACTGTGTAGTTTTAAATCGATACCATAGGGCTTAACCAGGCTCAAGTCAAAATCAGACGCGGTTGTGCCGGTGCCTTTTTGCCTGCGTTTGGTGGTTTCCTCAAAATACCTTAGACCGGTTGTAAAAGTGCTGTTTAAGTTGCCCAGCTTGTAAGTGTGCAATAGGCGGGCTTCAGTAGTAAAACCGGCGTAATAGTCGCGGTCAACCTGCCGTGGGTTATAGTTGTTTGTTTTGGTGTTAACCGTATCGGCTATGTTAGGTGTATTAATAAACTGAACACTGTTTCGCTGACCAAATAATACGTGCGAGGTAACCTCCAGTCGTGTGTTGCTGTTAAATGCGTAATTAAAGAGTAATGCCGGGATGTTGATCTCCGGATTAAAGAAATTGCGAAAACGTGTAGACTGACGATTGTTGGCATCAAACTGTGCATCTGTTAAACCGCCTGCTATCTGCTGGCGATAATCTGATCTGGAAAACTGTAGGGCAATGCTGCCCTTACTGTTAAACTGATAGCGTATGTTAGCGTAGTAAGCCCGGTAATTGAAAGCAGCATCAGGTCGCCAGCCATCACCAGTACGGGCCGAGTAATAAGCATAATAGCTGATTTTGCCAACTTTACCGCCAATAGCATTGTAAGAGTTAAAAAAACGATTTGAACCGCCACTTTGCTCTGTTTCAAAACCAAATACCTTAGTGCTGTCACCTTCTTTAATTTTAAAGTTCATCATACCACCAAACTGGCTGCCAAACTGCAGTGCTGCCGAACCACGTACATATTGAATTTCGCTGATGGCCTGGAAAGGAATATTATAATGATTTTCGGGGTAGCCAAATACATCGGAGTTGGTATTGTAACCGTTTTGACGCATGTTCATCTCAATTGACCGGTGTGGGTCGGTACCGCGTGTGCCCACGTTAATTTGTAAGCCTGCACCATCCATCTCCCATACATTAACTCCGGGCACCTGCGATAGAAGCATTCGGGCGGTATTATTGGCCAGGTTCGTTTTACCCGCATCGGGGTAGATAAGATTTGTTTTTTTTCCGGCGAAAGTGTATGTGCCAGATGTATTGGGTAAATAATTAGGGCGAGTTTCTTTAATAATTACACTATCGAGCTGAACAGTTGTTTGCTGTGCGTGCAGATAATCTGAACCGGAAATAAGCAATGCAACAAGGAAAAATTTGTAAAGTTTAGTCATGTATTATAAATCAGGTTATTTTCGCCAGGAGGATTGGCATATAGGCTAATATAGAATTATACTCTTCAATAGCCAATAAATAGACTGGAAATAGTTTAAATAAAAATAAAAATTGCCGCTTGATATAAAAAAATATCATAGTGTACTTTTTACATTTTAACTGAGGTAAAGCGCTCAAAGCAAGGCAATCAGCGCTGTTAGAGGATACTCTTTTTTAGTTAGCTTTTTAAAGTTTTAGAGCGAGTAAAAACTTAATTGCCTTATTTATAGTTAATTATTGCTTATAAATCGTATCTTTACTTAATTAAATAAAAATATAATGCAAGGAACAGTAAAATTTTTCAATGAAAGCAAAGGTTTTGGATTTATCGTGCCAAGTAATGGCGGTGCCGAAGTTTTTGTACATGCCTCAGGCCTTATTGACACTATCCGTGAAAACGATAGCGTTACCTACGATGTAGAGCAAGGTAAAAAAGGCTTAAATGCGGTAAATGTAAAAGTAGGTTAAATAACTATTATTATAATCGTACAAGCATCTGCACACCGTGCAGATGCTTTTTTTGTGCTTTTTGCAATCGTATTATTATAATCCAGAAAGATTGGAAAATCTATACAAGTTAATTGCGGTTATCTTTATACAGCTTTCTGATCATGCTGATTTGCCCGCGGTGGTAGATCTCATCTTCGGCCTTGTGATATAAGACCCAGGCCAGATTACAGCCGGTTTCCTCGTCATAATCTTCAATTCTCCTGGTAAAATCCTCATGCGTGATGTTATTAAGTGCATTAAGCAATTGTTCGCCTGATGAGGTAAGTTGAGCTATATAATATTCAAGGGGCTGTTGATTAATAAGCTGCGGAAGGTATTCTCCCATGTAAATTGCCGGTGTCAATTCTGTATTTTCTTCATCAGTCAATTTTCTGCCCTTAATGTACTCGATTCTGAATAGATTGTCGATAGCTACGATATGTGATAGCAAAGCGCCAATGGTATTCCAGCCTTCTTTATATTGCCAGTTCAGTTCGTGTATCGAAAGATTTTTCATAGTAAGGATAGTTGTAGTTCGGGTATCCTTTAAAATTCCTTGTATGTAATCAACTGAGTGATCTCTTAATTGACCGAACTCAATGTTATATGTCCTTTTTATCACAGGTTAAAGTTCAATAATAATATGGCTGATAAATATATGCGAAAATTGATAATAGAGGTTGATCGGATTATATTATTAATTTCCTTTATTATCACCGGTAAAACAAAAAGCGCCAATGATTTAACATCGGCGCTTTTAATTATATAGAGTGCAGTACACCCTGCAGGTAACTTAGTTCAAATAAGATTGTAACAGGTTTGATTTGGAGTTGTGACGTAAGCGCATTAAAGCTTTGTCTTTTAACTGGCGAACACGTTCGCGTGTTAAGTTAAATTTCTCTCCAATTTCTTCTAAAGAATGCGCGGCATAACCACCCAAACCAAAGAATAAAATAATAACCTCGCGGTCGCGCTCAGCAAGTATGCTTAATGAACGTTTGATTTCCTGAGATAATGAATCAGTCATCAGTTCAGTATCAGTAGCCGCATCCGTACTTTGCAGTACATCAAGCAAAGTGTTTTCTTCACCTTGTATAAACGGAGCATCCATTGATATTTGACGACCAGCATTGCTCAGTGAATCAGAAATTTTATCAACAGATATTTCCAGATCTTCGGCAAGTTCTTCAGGTGTTGGCTGGCGTTCAAATTCCTGCTCCAATTTTGAAGCGGCTTTATGTATCTTACTTAATGAACCTATTTGGTTTAAAGGTAAGCGTACAATACGTGATTGCTCGGCCACGGCAGATAATATTGACTGACGGATCCACCATACAGCGTATGAAATGAATTTAAAACCTTTGGTTTCGTCAAAACGTTTTGCCGCTTTAATTAAACCTAAGTTTCCTTCGTTTATAAGGTCACCAAGAGTAAGGCCCTGGTTTTGATATTGTTTAGCTACTGATACCACAAAGCGAAGGTTAGTTTTTGTTAACCTTTCCAATGCAGCCTGGTCGCCCTCACGAATCTTTTGTGCCAGGATCACTTCTTCCTGCGCGCTGATTAAATCCACTTTACCTATTTCATGCAAATACTTTTCAAGCGACTGAGACTCGCGGTTGGTAATGGATTGGGATATTTTAAGTTGTCTCATTTTTTTGAATAGATTTTTTTCAAGCTAATAACAGTCCGATAAGAATATGTCTGGTTGGTTTAACCAGGCGGTAATAAAAAATAAATTAAATTAAACTTTGCTTCGGTGATCTTTTCTTTCTGTACCCGGGATTGTTACGAGGGTTGGATAATGCAATTAATGCTGAACGAAGCGTGGTGTTAGTAACCAATAAATGTTTAATCAATATATGATCTCTTAAATGGATGCACAAAGATACGCATTTCAATGCCATTATTGTGTCAAAAATACAGCTATTTGCAGTTATGTTTTTTTAACCATTGTTTATTGTTTAACTTCAGCAGCCTCTTCAACAGGGCTGTCTTTTTTTGGTCTGTTTTTGTTCCATTTTATCTTGATTTTGCCATCGTCGCCATCAGTAGCTAATATATGCAATACTATGCCGCGCATGCGCTTTTTATTTCGTTCAGTTTTATCAACAATGGCCGTGTCCTTCTTGGGGTTACGAAGAGGTATATCTAAAGCTATATTGGTGCCTTTTGATAGAGAATATACACCCGCCACATCCATATTAAGTACGCTGGAATTAATTTGCATGGGGCTGATATTTATTTTATCGCCTGCAATATCAAACCGCCCGGTAAGGTTTGAAAAAGTAATGTTATCCAGATCACGAAAAGGAAACGCGAATTTGCCAACACTTTGTATAGGTTCAAATTTAATTAATGCGCCTTTTTTCAGATCAATAGTAGTAACTCCATTGATTGATTTGGGCACCAGGTTGCCCTCGCTGTTTATACTCCCGGTAATATGTGCCTGTGCCGAAAGAAATCCCCTCAGGTTTTTATAGGTAAAGCTTTGCAAGCCAAAATTATTGAACGAATAAAAAAAGTTGCTTACGTTCACGTTATCAACCTGGGTGTTAAGTAAAAAGTTATTTACAGCACCATTCTGCGTTATGTTTCCCGCCAGTTTTAATGAACCACCGGCATGTTTTACGCTTACATTTTGCACCTTTATGCTGTTATCGGCCAGTAACAGATCGGCAGTGGCATCGGTTGCCAGGAATTTTTTATAGTAAACCTTGGCAACACGCAAGTGCAACTCAGCTTTGCCTTTATCAAAGGCCGTATTAAGCTGGTTATTTATATTAACCTTACTTCCTTTGGGGGGCGCCTCGCTTTTGCGGGCATTTAAAAAGCCTAAAAATTCGGCTATATGTAATTGCGGACTCCTTATTTGCCAGCTGATCAATATTTTTTCCGGATCGGTGTAGTATAGGTTCAAAAAGTTATTCACCCGCCCTGACATATATACGATGCTATTGCCGCTTTGCATCCGGATGTTATCAATCAGCAGATCGGTTTTAGTGAATTTGAGGGATATGCCTGTGTTTTTAAAATTAAGGTTGCGGGGCAAATAACTTACATCGGCATTTTTAATATTAACAATACCATTTAAAACCGGTTTGTTGAGTTTGTAATTCACAAGATCGGCACGGTATGCGAGTTTAAGATCCGCAGTTCCTTTTGTGAATTTAAGACTCTGCTCGCCAATTACCTGGTTAAGCTTGCTCACATCAAAGTGCGATTTAAATATACCTGTAGCAACAGGAGTGTTCAGGTTATTAATAAAAGCGGTATCAACAGCAAATGGAAGTTCTTTATAGCTGCCGTTAAAATGATACAACTTAATAACTGAATTATCATCACCTAATCCTTTACCGTTAATATAGTTATTGGAGAATATGCCATTAAAACTTGCATTATCAATTTTGCCCCCCGGGGTAGTAACTCTGTTGTTTTCTACTTTGGCCGTTACGTATATTAGTGGGTCGCCGCCACCGCCAAAGCTACCGTTGAGGTCGCAGGTTACGGCAATAGGGTCATCAATGTTAAACATATTAAGGCTTTTGGTGATGTTTGGCGCAAGCAGGTTGGCGGCACTTGTCCACAAAATATGATCATCGGCAATATTCAGTGTAAAATCAACGGGGTCTTTTGCCAGGTTAAATTTACCGCCAATAGTAAAAACATCATCACCAATATGCAGTTTATTAGGGTCGACGATGATTAGCTTATTTTTATTGTTAAAATGAATATCAAATGGGCCATCCAGAAGTTTGTTTTTCATGAAACTGCCCCGTTTTGTATTAAAAGAGAAGCTTTTTACCAATGTTTTTAATTGCAAATGCGCGTTCCAACCGGCAGATGGATAATCCATTTTTCCGGATACATCATGAACCTGAAATTGAAATAGTTTATATGCTTTCCTATCGTCAACGGCAAAATTTACATTATTCAGCTCAAAGCGTTTAATCTGGGTTGAAGAGTTGCTCTTATCTTTAGGTTGTGGGTTGTCTTTATTGCTGCTTTTAAAAACTGCGGTATTGCTGTAGCCGGTACTATCAGTAAACAGATCAATATTGGCATTGCTGATCTCAATTTTATCAATATCAACCGTGCCTTTAAGTAATGCCATCATATTTACCGATACATATAGATTATGAGCATCAAGAAGGGTATGGTGATGATTTGCCCAAAGTTTATCCTTTAATGATACATCTTTTAACAACACCGATACGCCAGGAAACCCTCTGAAAAAAGTTGGGTCAAGTGCGCCGATGCTCAGGGTGCCGTTAATATTCTTATTAAGCTCAGTAGTGATTAGTTTGAGTACTTTTTGTTTATTAAATATCACATAAGCGGTTACGGCAATAAATGCTACTATAACAAAAGCTATAGCGCCACCGGCAATTTTTAATATTATTTTAACCCACTTAGGCATTTCTGTTAATTTAACATTAAAGTATCGAAACGCCTAATTGTTTGACTATAAAGCTTGTGGTTGTGTAAAGTAAGCAGATTGTTACCCGGGATACTTATTTTTTCATAAGCTTTAGAGCCTCCTGTATATAATACATCCCTTTTTCAGAGTAATTTAAACCAAGGGCAAAGCTATGGCCATGTGCATCCATTTTTAATAATGATTTTTTAAGGATGTTGATCACTTTGTCGGCTTCGTATTTAGGATGGAAATCCTCATATTGAAACTGAAGAAAAACAAGGCAAAGGGCGTTTTCTATAGTCTGTACATCATGGTCAACCTTGAGTTTTTGTTTTAGGAGTATTTGTTTTACACGCGCAATTTGGTCGGTCGAATAACCTACGTTTTCCATGATTGCTGCTGCCTTTTCAGCGTGATATTGAGCAAGATCTTTGCGCCACTTCAGGTAGGCTTCCCTTCCTTCAGGATAGGTGCTGCGGGGTATTTCCCAGCGGCCAATGTGCTGGCTCCTGGAAGCAAGCAATAATTCTTCGCCGGCATTCGCATCGAGTTCTTTAACCCAATCATGTAATTTAACGGCCAAAAAATATTCCTGAGGATAACCCACCCCGTTCCAGGTAAAGGTGTTGGGATCTTTTTTGTTGTAAGCATCAAAATGCTCAAATGCCGCGGTTAACATATTCATAGCTGTAAATATAATTTATTTAGCAATGTTGGAATTATCTAAATAGTTGTTTTAAATTTTATATCTGCATGTTGATTTTTTTTTGATATTTTTTTATTTTAAATATGTTTTATTGGGATTTTTAATTGAATTAGATCTGGTTTTTAGATTTTAAATTGAAAATTATTCAAATAAATGAATTAATTATGATTTTTATCATTGTATTATCATTGTTAATTTATAGTTTTTATTAATTAATATTGTAAATTCTGTTATTTGTATAGAATAAAATACTTGTTAATGAAAAAAAGCCAAAATATTTGCGACAATAAGAGTTGTTTTTTATGTAAAAACAGTTTAAAGGAGTGGTTGCCTGCTATTGCAGCTCATAAACTGAATTATAAAATAAAAAAAGGTGAAGTTATTTTTAAAGAGGGAGACCCTGTAACCGGCATTTATTTTGTTAACTCGGGTAAAGTAAAGGTTTACAAACAGTGGGACAAGGATAAAGAACTGATTGTACGTTTTGCAAATGAAGGATCACTTTTTGGGCATCGTGGTTTAGGCAAAGGAGGTACTTATCCTATATCGGCTGCTGCTCTTGAACCTACCGTTGTTTGTTATGTTGACCTTGCTTTTTTTGAAGCTACTTTAAAAGTAAATTCAGATTTAACCTACCAACTACTCATGTTTTTGACTGAAGAGTTAAAACAATCTGAAAGGAAAATGCGAAACTTGGCGCATATGTCGGTAAAGGGACGGGTTTGCGAGGCATTGATATCTCTGCAAAATCAGTTTGGTGTTACTGAAGAAGGTTTTATAAATATCGAACTAAGCAGGCAGGATTTGGCTTCGTATGCAGGTGCTACTTATGAAACCGTTTTCAGGATGATGAATGAACTGGTGAATGAAAAACTCATAAGTTTATCAGGTAAAAGCATCCGCCTGGTAAATAGAGAGGAGCTTTTGAAACTTGCGCAGGATATTGTTTTTCTATAAAGATGTGATATGAACCGCTCGTGATCTCATCAGGATCCGAACCTGAGACCGACAGATCAGAAACCTGTTGGTCCATCCAATTTAACTTGAATATTCTTTAAGTAACTGTCGGTACTGGTTCAGTATACTCGATTTTGAAATGAAGCCAACAAACCTATGCTCATCAACTACGGGCAGGTTCCATGTGTTGGTTTCATCAAATTTCTTTACTATCTCGCGTACGTCATCGCTGGTATTGATAGTTGCCACCGGGTTAACCATTACTTTTTGAACGCTTAGTTCATCATACATATCTTTATTAAACATTACCGGCCTGATATCATCAAGCAGGATAATGCCTTCCAGCACATGCTCGTCATTGGTTACGGCTATAAAGTTTTTCTTCCCCTTACTTATCAAATCTATCAGTTCGGTAAAAGAGGCATAAATATTAATTTCCGGAATATCCTGATCAACCAGATCGGAAGTGTTTAATAATAGTAATAGATTTTGGTCATGCTCCCTTGTAAATATCTTTCCCTCGTCTGCCAGGGGTTTCAAATCTGGCGAAATAGCTGAAAAGCGTTTGGCTATCAGGAAAGAAGTTACCGAAACAATCATCAAGGGTATAAATAGGTCGTAGCCCGAGCTTGATTCAGCTATCAGGAATATGGCTGTTAAGGGTGCATATAAAACTCCGCTCATTACACCTGCCATACCAACAATTACCATATTGGTTGTAGGTACATCGGTTATACCCAATTGGGTGCATAAGGTGGCGATAAAATAACCCAATGTTCCTCCCGCAAACAATGCAGGCGCGAAATTACCTCCATTACCACCACCGTAAATAGTTATTGATGTGGCAAATGCTTTTAAAAGGCAGATAAAACCAAGAAACAATAGGATGAACCATTCATGAAAGGTAAAATACTTGAAAAAACTTGCCTCCATAAACGTTGTGGCCTGCCCCGTGGCCCAACCTTTTACAGCGGTGTATCCCTCGCCAAATAATGGAGGAAATATTACACATAATAAGGAGAGTAAAGCGCCCGCAATTAATGCCTTTTGTAACCGGCTTCGTTTAGAATGCTTGAACTGATGTTCTACCCATTGCGATATCACCACGAAGTAGCGCGCATATAATCCACACGCTACGCCTAATACAATATAAAATGGAATGTTTTTATAATTAAACGCCTGTCTTGAAGTGAATTGAAACAATGCCTCTTCATTCAGGATAACCCGCGATACTAAGCTGCCGCATACGGCCGCAACCACCAGTGGAATAAAATCGGTAAATACTACGCCGGTAAGCAATATCTCGAAAGCGAACATCATACCTGCTATTGGGGCGTTAAAAGCCGAGGCTATACCGGCTGTGGCACCGGCGGCGAGCAGTAGGGTGCGATCCTTGTAATCTAACTTATAGGTTTTGGCAAAATTAGAGCCAATGGCCGATCCGGTTACGGCAATAGGGCTCTCTAATCCTGCTGAACCGCCTAAACCCACGGTAATAGCGCTTTGCACTATTTGCGAATACATTTTTACCGGCGATACGAGACTGGAATTTTGAGCAATTTCATATAATATGGCCGGTATACCTTTGCGGTCATTACCCCGGTATATATATAATACCACCAGTGTGGTAAGTACTATACCCAGCAGTGGAAATACCACATAAAATACTATTTGCTGTTCAAACTGAAACTTTGATGTAATAAGGTAGTGGATGTAATGTACCAGCATTTTTAACACCACGCCTGCCAGACCGGCTGTGCAACCTACCAGTATGCCCGATAATATTAAAAAATGACTGTGTGAAAGGTGTTTGCGTACCCAAAGTAAAATGATCTCATAACTTCTAACCTTCTGTACGCTGTTGGCCCTGAAATCTCTTTGGAATTTTAAAAAATTATGAAACTGTTTTAATTTGCTGTATTTACTCACCTTAATACCTCCGGTCGCAATTTACAAATTAATTATTTGCGATGTTTTGAAAGTGCTAATACAGAAAGATTAAAAGTAAGCTGCTTACTATTTCTTTCTGCCCAGGGTTATTTCCTTTAAGGCATCTTCATTCAATAGTTTAAGGCTTTTGCCATTAAGTTCTATCAGGTTGTTTTGAATAAATTCCTGGGTTACCTTAAAAAAGGTTTCATATACTACACTGGCGTATGAGGATATATCCTGACGGGTTAATTCAATGTCGATATAGCCGTCTGCATTTAAACCAAACTGTTTACGAAGCGATAGCAGGGCTTGTGCTATACGTTCTTTCACAGGCATGTGGGCCAGGTTTCGCATCCTTTTTTCCGACTCCTGTAATTCATTGGCAAAAAACTTCAGGAGCTTATAAGTGAGCTGGTGGTTTACATTCAATGTCGATTCAAAAAAATCCATCTTCACATAACAAACTATAGCGGGTTCAACAGCAGTGGCAGATATGGGGTAGGTTGAAGTATCGCCCAAGCCTAAATGGCCAACAATATCACCAGCTTTAGCAAACCGTAGTATCAGGTCTTTTTCATTATCCCATTGTTTATGAACCTTAACAATGCCCTGGTATACAAAATATATTCCGGTTACATCATCACCTTCCTTAAATAACTGCTGCCCTTTTTTTAAAACAAAGTTTTCACGGTTGGCTCCAATGGCAGGCAGCCAGTCTTTCAGGCTGTTCCTGCACATAAAGCAGGTATTTAAATCGCATGTGTTTTTACTCATAAATATTGTTTGCCTTCGGATGTGCAATAATTATTATTAAAACGCTGATCCATCTAAAATGAGTTTCATTATTGCCAGTGTAATGTATTTTAGCTTCAAATTGTAAAATTAATCTTTATTTATATTGTTTGTGCAATATAAATTGAAATAAGTCTTAATTTTGTACCATTAAAAAGCTGGTATGAACAATAAAAAGCCGGCAAATCAAAAATGAAAGCAACAGTAAATAAAATCGGCATACCTATTTCGCCTGCATTAAGTAATATGGAAGCACAGGCAGCCAAATCCAAAAAAAGCCATTTTTTAAAAGAGCGACTGATCATGATCTCGTGCCTTTCGGTTACAGTTGCCATAGCCATAAGCCTAATAGCCAGGGTTTTGGTATACCTTATTAACCTGGTTACCAATATTTCCTTTTACGGCATGTTTGATCTGGGTTTTCATTCACCGGCCAATAACCATTTAGGTGCATGGGTTATCATCATCCCTGCTATTGGCGGCATATTGGTAGGCATCATGGCTTATTATGGCTCTAAGGCTATCAGGGGGCATGGTATACCCGAAGCAATGGAGCAGATATTGGTTAACGAAAGCAATATCAAACCATCCATCACTTTTTTAAAACCGGTTTCATCGGCCATTGCTATAGGTACAGGCGGTCCTTTTGGTGCCGAAGGGCCTATCATTGCTACAGGCGGAGCGCTTGGATCAACCCTGGGGCAGTTGTTTAAAATAACAGCCAATGAGCGTAAAATTATTTTAGCCGCCGGGGCCACCGCAGGTATGTCGGCAATTTTTGGTACGCCTATAGCGGCAGTGTTTTTGGCTATTGAATTGCTATTGTTTGAGTTTTCGCCAAAAGCCATTTTGCCGGTTGCCTTAGCTTGCATTACGGGTGCTGCCGGGCATCATTTGTTGTTTGAGTCTGCCCCGGTATTTGCCATGCCTGATCTGGTTACACCATCAAATCTTGCTTTGGGTATTTATAGCTTTATGGGTATCATCATTGGGTTTTTATCTATAGGGATAACCAAAATAGTTTATACCATTGAAGATAATTTTGAAAAGATCCCTATCCACTGGATGTGGTGGCCGGCGATCGGCGGCCTGGCAGTAGGCCTCATTGGCTATTTTGCTCCGCATACTTTGGGTGTAGGGTATGATAACATTACCGGTTTATTATCGGGAAAATGGCCGCTTATCATCATTTGTAATCTGTTATTCCTGAAGTTTTTGTCATGGGCTATTGCTTTGGGCAGCGGTACTTCCGGCGGAACTTTAGCCCCTTTATTAACCATGGGTGGGGCAGCAGGTGCACTTATCGGAACCGTAATATTATCTTTCTTCCCTAATTCGGGAGTTACCATACCTATGGCCGCTTTGATCGGCATGTCGGCCATGTTTGCGGGGGCTTCAAGGGCATATTTAACCAGTATCACTTTTGCACTGGAAGCCACCATGCAGTCGCATGCATTACTACCCTTACTGGGTGCTTGTACCGCGGCTTACATGGTTTCATTTTTCCTGATGGAGAATACCATCATGACCGAGAAGATCGCACGTCGCGGTATTTTTACTCCTGACTCTTTTGAACCTGACCTTTTACAAAAGATGATCGTAGCGCAGGTAATGAGCGAAGAGGCAACGGTGATCAATATAAACAATACCATAGCCGATGTGCGGAGCTGGGTAAGCACCCATAAGGTAACAGACAATTATCTCATCATCATCAACAACGATGATGAATTTAGCGGTACCTTAAAACTTACCGATTTATACAGCAGCGCAGTTGATCCGGAATTATCATTAAAAAACATACTTAAAAAGGAGAAAGGTGCTGCCGTAAATGATAAAGATACTTTAAGGTATGCTATGGAATCTATGTCAAAAGCAGATGTTGAGGTATTGCCCGTATTATCTGCAAAAGACCGTAAAGTGATCGGTATATTATCTTACCGCGATATTATATCGGCTTTTAAAATAGATGCCGATAAAACCCAGCAACCGTACGTAAATATCTCCTTAAAACGTCAGCGGATGAAAATGTTGGTTAAACGCAAAACAGTGAATGTTGATACCACCGCCGAATAATTATTAACTCAACTATGGCGTGTATGGTAAAATGCTAAATACCTTATTGGCCAGCTCATCATTAATGGGGAGCTGGCACGATAAATTTAAATCGGGTTTATTTGCCGGGTTTACAGGCTGTATGGCTACCATACAGGTTGCGCAACGCCCCATACCATCGCAGCGGCCAAAGTTTGGCGGTTGTATTTGTTTGTTGATCAGCTCGCGCAGATCATCGTATTCGCCTGCAAAGGTTTTTATTTGGTAGGTTTCATCGCCGTATAGCAGTGTAAATAGGATATAGCGCTTAAACAGCATGATCGCTTTTTAATAGTGTATTCAAAAACTGTTGTAAAACCAGTGCATGGTTCTGCTTTTCGTCGTGCGAGGCGTAGAGTAGTGTTACCGCTTCCTGGTTTTGTATTAAATGGGCCAGTTCTTTAACGGCTTCCTGTTGTTTAAGTTCAGCTATGTATTCGTGTTCAAACCATGGCCAGTTTTGTGGGTTTTGGTGAAATTGTTTTCTCAATTGGGGCGATGGTGCTACCTCTTTCAGCCATTGATCAATATGAGCGCGTTCCTTACTAATACCGCGTGGCCACAGGCGGTCGACCAAAATCCGTGTCCCATCCGTTTTTTCAGCGGGTTCATATATTCGTTTGATCGTAAAGTTTCCCATTTTTTGAAGTATATGAGGGTTGTACTGAAGCTATATATTCAAAGATACTACAGTCAATTCTAATTTTTTCAAAAACAGAGTCAGGGTAAAGTTTAAATAGTGTGTCATTGCTGTAAATACACAGTAAATAATACAATTATGAATTTTGATCCTTACAAAAACAGCATCTTATCCATCATTTTAAAGATCTGGACACTTTTTTTAATTCTATTCAATGGCACCAATATTTACGCTCAAAGCAGTGATCATGCCAAAACAAACATTGGTTTAGTTTATCCATTAAGCAGCAATTGGACAAGCGCTCCACGCGATACCAATAGCTTTTCGTTAAACCTGATTGCAGGAGTATCGGCTGCAGAACGGGGTATCACAATTGCCGGTTTTAGCAATATTATTCATAACGATGTCCGTGGGTTGCAGGTTGCCGGTTTTTCAAACCATGTTGGTAAAAATGCTGATGGTACTATGGTAGCCGGCTTCTTGAATACTTATGGTAGTGGCAAAGGCGTATCTGTTGCAGGGTTTGCCAATATAGCGCGCAGCAGTAGCGGTGCCCAGATAGCCGGTTTCCTGAACAAAGGCGGCGATGTTTCCTCATTGCAGATAGCCGGTTTCTCCAATTTTGCCCGCAACGTGAAAGGTGTGCAGATAGCCGGTTTCATGAACGTAGCCAAAAAGGTTAAGGGTACCCAACTATCTTTTATAAATGTTGCTGATAGTGCAGGCACACAGATAGGCATCATTAATCTGGCAAAAAATGGTGAGGAAAGCATTGGCGTTACTATTGATGAAAATCAAACAACATTATTAACCTTCCGCTCCGGAGGCAAGGTAATGTATGGCATCCTCGGCGTAGGTTATAATTTTAATAACAAGCGCGATAAGTATGCCTATGAGGCCGGTTTAGGGGCCCATTTGCTCAACATAGAGTCGTTTCGCCTCAATACAGAACTGGTTAGCGGCAGCCTGGAAAGCTTTAAAGGCGGCAGCTATTTCAAATCGACCTTCAGGTTATTACCAGCATTTAAAATTACCCGCTCGCTGGAAATTTTTGGAGGGCCATCTATCAATTATGTAAATACCAATACGGAAGAAGGCCGCAAGCTAACCACAAAATACATCTCCAGCTGGACGCGCAACAATGGCCGCGACCTGTATGGTTTTTATGTGGGGTACACCGCAGGCCTGCAGGTTATTTTTTAACATCATTAATAATCATATGAAATCAGTAGTAAACAAAAATCAAAAAATGAAAACAATCAAATTATTGGTAACGGCCATATTATTAACCCTTGGCTTAAGCCAGGCAAAGGCACAATCGTCTGATCTTGAATTTGGTATTAAGGCCGGAGTTAATTTTTCAACGCTGAAAACCGGATTAAACGCCGTGAGCGATAAGGACGGAAAAATTGGACTCAACGCGGGTATATTTGCCAGGGCAGGTAAAACCCTATACTTTCAACCAGAGCTGAATTATGTGACCTTCAGTGATAAATATCGCTTCAGCGGAAACGATTATGATGCCAAATTCAGACAATTGAATGTGCCTTTAATGGTTGGTTATAAACTGGTAAATACAGAAGACTTGAATTTCAGGATATCAGCTGGTCCTGATCTGTATTATAACCTTAAAAAGCCAGTAGCACCCGCCGGTTTCAAATATAAAGATATAAGCGCGGGAGGTGTTGTAAACGCGGGGGTAGACATAGGCAATTTAACCTTTGATGCCCGCTACAGTTTGGGATTGAGTAAGGTTAATAAAGAACTTGGCCAGAAAGCCAATATCTTTAGCCTGGGAGTTGGCTTTAAATTTCAATAATAATTAAGTTTGATGGAGCGGATAGCTGCCGTGATAGCTATCCGCTTTCAAATCATTTGGCATACATCTATTTACGAACCTAAAAGCCTATAATGGATAAAAAAGAGATGACGGTTGACTGGCCCAATGAAAACGAGGCCGTTTTTGAGCAGCTGTTCAAAAAACATTTCAGGGAGCTCCATGCCTACGCTTATTCATTACTCAAAGACTGGGATGTGGCCGAAGAAATTGTGCAATCATTATTTCTTAAAATTTGGGAAAAGAATGAATGGGGGCATATTCAAACCTCTATCAAATCATACCTATATAAATCGGTGTACCATGATAGTCTTAATTACATCAGGCGACAAAAAGTTCAATTAAAATATCAATCCACAACCGCGTACTCCATGAAAGATCATACAGACGATGCTGCGGGGAAATTAAAAATGGGCGAACTGGAGCGGCACTTGCAGCAGGCCCTGGCCAAGTTACCCGAAAAATGCCGGGCTATATTTCATTTAAGCCGGTTTGAGGAGTTGAAATATCAGGAAATAGCAACCCAGTTAGATATATCTATAAAAACAGTTGAAACGCATATGGGCAAAGCTTTACGTATATTAAGGAAAGAGATGAAGGAGTTTTTACCGTTCATAGCATTGATGTTATTTAATATGTTTAAGTCATGAAACAGCATATGAGCGAAGACATATTGATCAAATATATTCTTGGTGAGGCAAGCGAGAGCGAAAGGCGTGATGTTGAAACCTGGATAGCTGCCAGTAATGCTAATGCAAAAAAGTTTGAGGATGTAAAAACTATCCTGGAAACCAGCAAGCGCCTGGCACAGGTAAGTCCGCTTAGTGAAGCGGAGGCCTGGGATAAGTTTAAAGCGAAACGGGCAGAGCATAAGCGCAAACCCACCCAGATCAGATCCATCAACAGCCATACAAACTGGTTGCGGGTAGCCGCGGCGGTAGTACTTTTGGTAGGTGCAGGCTGGATAAGTTACTACCTGTATCAGCGTAGCGGAATGTCATCACAATTGATCAGTTTTAGTACTATAAACAACATAAGAGTTGATACGCTGCCTGATGGCTCGATAGTCCACCTTAACAAACATTCGGCGATAAGTTATGTGGGTAATTTTAAATCGCAGCGGGTTGTTAAACTTACAGGAGAGGCTTTTTTTGAAGTTAAGCATAACCAGTATGTTCCGTTTACTGTAAATGTTAATGATATTACAGTAAAGGATATTGGCACTGCTTTTAATATTAAAAGTAAAGAGCAAAGCACCCAGGTTATTGTAGAAAGTGGCATTGTGCAGGTAAGCAAGAGCAGCAATTCGGTACGGTTGAATGCCAGCGAAATGGTAAATATAAAGCATGGCGATCAGCAGTTTAAAGTTGAAAAAAGTACTGATATGCTATATGGCTATTACAGGAATAATGTATTTAAGGCCAATGATGTGCCGCTATGGCGCCTGGTAGAAATATTGAACGAGGCTTACAATGCCGATATTAAAATTGATAACAATGCCCTGCGTAATACTTCTATCACCGTTACCATCAGGCTGCAAGACTCGCTTGAGAATATAATGGAGCTGATCAAATCAACCACTCCCGAAATGCGTATTGAGCAAACGGGGCAGGGGATTGTTATTAAGTAAAACTATTGGTTAAAAAGATCTTAAAATATCGGGTACTATTGTCATTTCGATGGAGCATGGGGAGGGTACTGCGTTAGTGCGAAAGAGAAATCTTATAAAACCTGCAAACTCATTTTTATGTTATACAAGATTTCTCCTCGTTCCTCGTCGAAATGACAATTTTATTTTCTCATCCGTTACCACACAAGCTGCAACCCGCCGGTTATACCAACATTCACAGCTGATAGCTTATTATCGTTGCTGATGCTTTTGCTGAGTTGCCAGCCGTGTATTTTTACATTATCGCTCACATCGGCAGATGTGATATTGAAGGAAGGGCCTGCAAAGAACCTCACTAATTTGTTCAACTTATATCCAGGCAATATTTTGAATGAACTGATTTGATAAAATTTATCATGAAAATTGGTAGTTAGCTGAGCAACATATTCGCCGTTTAAGTAAAATTTATTATGATTGATAATATGCGCGCCGAAACCGATATCCAGGGCGTATTTTGCCTGGGCATCATCAAATTTATACACTGCACCAACTAATCCGTAAAGTACCCTGCCTCCCGAACGGAAGTCAAGATGTATCATTAAGTTTTCGTCGGTACTGATGGCCAGGCTTTTTTCGCCGTTTTTGACGAAATTAATGAGTCCAATAGGGTAGTCGCTGCTATCGGCTACGTTTACCAGTGCTGCAAACTGAAAGCCTTTTACCTTTTTTGCAACATTAAAAAGAGATGTAAATTGCGAACCGGCATCATTAGCCGATAAATTGAACAGGCCCGAAAGCTGTAAGCCTTTTGATTGCTGAGTTGAGTTGAATAAACCAGCAACCTGCACACCACCATTAAAAGTTTTTACACGGTTAAACAAACCCGCTATCAGGAACCCTTTTGCCTGCTGATCCATATTGGCCGCGCCGGCCACCTGCATACCTCCTGTAAAATTGTGTGTTTTATTGGCAATGCCCGCCAGCTGTATGCCCTTGGCATCATGTAAAACATTATTGTAAACACTGGCAGCCTCAAATCCATTTAAACTCCCGCCTACCACATTGAACAATCCAGCTACTTGAAAAAAGCTTACATCCTTACGATTAATGTTGAATAAGCCCGCGGCTTCAAAGCCTTTTATACCTGCAGTATATCCACCTAAAAGATTGAACGAAAAATGATCAATAACCTGGCTGTTATACATACCATGCGAGCTTAGGCCCGGGGTGAGGGAAATTTGATAAGGAGCCGATGCAAAAAAGTTACCCAGGTTGAGGCCCTGTACCAGTTGTTTGGAACTGATAAAAAAACGGGCAACCCTACTATGCTCTATCCCGGTTTCTGACCCCTCGTCGGGATAGTACTGATAGTTTTTATTGGTGTTTTTGGAGTCGACATTGACAACAGGTAGTACATAAAGTGAGGTATCACGATAATTCTCTTTACTAACTGTCAGTAAAAGCGATCCGTTCCAGTTTTTAAGCTTAAGTTCAAAATATCCCTTGTCGTCGGTAAGTGTTGATATCAGTTGATTTTTTTCATAAACACTGGCCTTTGCAATTTGCTTTTCGGTGGCAATATCATTTACGTATCCTTTTACTATATTTTGCTTTCCGGGATATTTGTCAACCTCGGCGGTTATACGTAGTTTGCCTGGAGCATGCCTGAGTACAACATAGCCGGGCACTTCTTTAAATTCATAACTATTCCCAAGCAATTTGTCGAGCAAGCTAAATAGTGTTCCGTGATAACCCGAAACAGATACAATACTATCAGCCGGAATGGTTTTATTATTATAGGCGAAATAGAAATTACCCTTGCTGGCAATTTTATCGAGCACACTGGCCATGCGTTGCTGCTTAATGTCGCCAATGCTTATTTCCTTCATTAAATTGTTTTGGGCATGCAGATTGGCGCAAAAGAACATGGGTAAAAAAAGCGATAAAATGCTTGTTATTAACTTTCGGTTTACTGTCATCAAGTTATAATTTGAACCGGCTTAAAACCAAAATTAGGTGATTAGGCGATACTGTGCCTGATCATGACACGCAAACCTGGTTTTACCCTTACTCTATTTGATACTTTTAGTTAGATAAAAGTTTTGCCAAATAGTGACAAAAAAATATTTTTTAATGAAGCGAACTGATAATTGAGTAGCTGTTAACTTACCTGCTGAACAGGTAGATCGACAGTTGTGGTAGCCTGATTATATAGATCTTTTGTTAAATGAGTTATACGGGTTTTGTACTTTGTATTTTGCTTTTTTAAAGCGTTCGCCGCTGTTTTATCATTTACCGTGTTTCCTGAAAACAGATCAATTGCCTGTACATGATCATGCCAGTGGCCTATAGCCGTTTGTACCTGATCAAGGTAGTGTTCATTAAAGCCGATAGCCACAACAGGATGGGTTAATTTATAATTATATATTAAAATTTTAAGCTGTTTACGGTTGGTGTGCAGTGCTTCATTAAATTGAACCGTTGTTAATGAATTTGCAATTTGTTGAAGTTGGTTCTGATAAAACAGACTGATGTGTACATCGTTAATAGCTTTTATTTTTTCTTTCAGTACTTTGTACACACTATCAACTTTTTTAAGGTTTTTATGTCCGTTGGCCTTAAACTGGGCATGGGTTTGTGATTGCAGATCCTGTTGCTGGTTGATGTAACTCTCGTTGTCAATTTTATAGGTTTTGCCTAATTCAAGGTTGATATGTGCATTACGTATGTAACCGGCCTGTTTAAATATTCTTTTTACAGGTTTAAAATGCTTTATCAATACGGGATGACGGTCGGTACTTTCAGACAATATTAAAAAAGCACTTATTTTTTTAACCTGTACCCTGAAATGGTGAAGATCTGCCTGTTGTTCATTTTGTAAATAAGCTTTTAAGCTGGCTTTCATTTCTTTCCACTCTTTTTCAAAATATTTTATTTCTTCTTTTTTTGTCATACCCTGATAACTGTGTGGTTTTAAATGGTATATAAATATACGTTTTCAGTATGCTATATTTTCAAAAAAACATTTGGAATAGCAGGTAGTGTACGCAACTAATTAAAAGGTGATCACAAAGGTGTGGTGTGGAGACAGAAATTGATAGCTAAGTGCAAAATTAAAGTTTTCGCAGATTTGTTTACTGATGGTAAGGCCGAGACCGCTGCCATCGGAGCCTGATGATTTATGGAAGCGTGTAAAGATCTTTGTTCCGGGTAGGGGAGTGATATTGCCTGTATTTTTAATGGTGAGGGAACTTTGGGTTAAATTGATAATGATATCACCACCCTCATAGTTATGCCTTACGGCGTTGATGATGAGGTTACTCAATAAGATTTCAATTAAGTAACGGTTAGCAACAATTTGTTTATCCTCAAGAATACTTGTAATTGTTAGTCGCTTATCCTGAAAAATATCTTCCAGCTGCTGCAATAGCTCTGTTATTAGCTCGTGCAAATTAACATTCTGCTCTTCCGGAAGTAATCTGTTTTCAATTTTAACCAAGAGTAATAAGGATTGATTAAGTCTGCTTAACCTGGATACTGCGCTGTATAAATCGGTAAGGAGTTTGCTTTGTTTTTCGCTAAAATTTTCAGTCTGTATGAGCGTATCTAATTTAGAATTGATCACGGCTATAGGGGTTAGCAGTTCATGTGAAGCGTTTTCAGTGAATGCCTTTAAATCCTTATAGTCGTGCTTTGCCTTGGCTGCCATGGTTATGGCAACTTTGTTAAGCTCATTAAATTCTTCAATTTTGGTAGCTGTTTGTGTAATTTCCAAATTGTCAGTTATGTTAAATAGCTTCAATTCCTTTAAAATGGAATAGAAGGGCTGCCATAAACGGTTTAAAATTAGCCTGTTGGCAATCTGTAATATCAAAAGCAAAAATAAAACAACACCCACCGTTATGCTGAAGATGATCTGTATCAAATCTTCAGTCTCTACTTTTGATTCAACAATTAATATTTTATAATACTTACCGTTAACCGTAACTGAACTGATAAGTCCCCGACCGGCCTCATAGCCGCTTTTGCCGTTATGATATTTGGTGTTTATAAATTTGCGGGTTACGGAGTTTGGCGCTACTTCGGTAAAACTTATCTGCTGATCTTTGGAGTCAAATACCTGCGGTAGTTGGTGGTTAAGCTTTACATAATCAAAAACCTCATCTTCTTCAACACGCAGGGCTTTATCATTTTGGCCATTCAATATCCAACTGATGGCCATATAATAAAGAATGCCCGTTATGATCATTACAATAATGGTAGTGATGATATTTACACGGTTGTATAAGGCCAGCAGTTTCATTTACCGGTAAATTTATAGCCCATGCCATAAGCGGCCTCTATGTAATCATTACCACCTGCCTCCACTAATTTTTTGCGTATGTTTTTTATATGTGAATAAATGAAATCAAAGTTATCGGCAATGTCAATACCATCGCCCCATAAATGCTC
Source organism: Mucilaginibacter aquaedulcis (assembly GCF_030409325.1). GTDB lineage: Bacteria > Bacteroidota > Bacteroidia > Sphingobacteriales > Sphingobacteriaceae > Mucilaginibacter > Mucilaginibacter aquaedulcis. The sequence goes on along the minus strand of NZ_JAUFPR010000002.1, from coordinate 2,401,527 downwards.
GGCAATGGCGTTTTTAGAAACCACTTTGCCTTTGTTGGCTATAAAGTAAATAAGCAGGTCAAACTCCTTCCGGGTAAATTTAACAGAAGTATCATGCACCTTCACCGTTTTTGCCTGCAGATCAATACTAAGTTCATTAAACAGGAGCAGGTTACTGCCGTTATACATTTTTCGCCTGATGATAGCCGATACCCTGGCTTTGAGCTCAGACAGGTGAAAAGGCTTTACAAGATAATCGTCTGCACCCAGATCAAGGCCTTGCAGTCGATCGTCAAGTGAGTTTTTGGCCGAAATGATGAGCACACCATCGGTATAATTATTTTCCTTCAGTTTTTTAAGAATGCTGATGCCGTCGCCCCCACCCGGTAGGGTAATATCAAGCAGTATACAATCGTAACGGTATAATTCAACCTTGGTTAAGGCCATGGAATAGCTGGCTGCGGTTTCGCAAATATTGCCGGCTTCCGTAAAGTATTCTGCTATACTTTCGCGCAGGCCCTCCTCATCTTCTATGATCAGTATCTTCATTTTTTATTAAATGTACAAACTGAATTTGTATACATTCTGTATTGTGCCTTGTGAATCAATTAAATTATGAAAAAATAATCAATGGGTATTCCCCTACAGAATAAATTCAGAATTCAATCATATTATTGTTTATTTCATCAAGCTATTGGTTGTCGCAATGTTCTGGAATAAGCTTATATTTTTTTCGATTTTAATACTACCGTTGGGTGCCATTGCCCAGGATACGGTGAAAACAGATTCATCTGTAATTATAAAAAAGCAATCATCTTATAGTCATCCGCCACTTACGGCTTTTATTCCTCCGGCTGTTTTTGTTACCTATGGTATCCTCTCATTTCATATCAAAGGCATAAGACAAATTGATTATAATGTTTATAATGATATGCAAAAGGATCATCCGGGTTTTAAAACTCATGCTGATAACTATCTTCAGTACGCTCCTGGTGTTGCAGTGTATGCCTTAAATTTAGCGGGTATACAGGGTAAACATAACTTTGCCGACCGCACAATACTCTATGTATTATCAGAAGGGATATTTGCAGGTTCTACATTTTTGGGTAAGCGCATAAGTCACAGATCCAGGCCAAGTAATGCCGATGAATATTCTTTCCCATCAGGGCACACCGGTAATGCCTTTGCATCGGCCGAATTTTTAACACAGGAATACGGTGATGTTTCGCCATGGTATGGTATTGCGGGATACTCTGTTGCCGCCGCCACTGGGGTATTAAGGGTGTACAACAATGCCCACTGGTTTAGCGATGTGGTAGCCGGGGCAGGTGTAGGCATCTTATCAACAAAGTTTGCCTATTTAATATATCCCCTGCTTAAACAAACATTTGGCAGCGGTAAAAAAGATGCAAGCACTGTAATTATGCCTACTTACCAAAACTCCATGTTCGGTTTTACGTTTGTAAAGACACTTTAAATAGGTTAGCAGGTTAAGGATTGATTTAATATAACAGGTCAATAAGTGATGGTTGTCATTAATTTTAGTGACGGTCGTCACTTATTAACCTGTAATAAGTTTTATCTTTATAGCACAACCTAATTTAATGGTTTGAAGTTAATGTCAGAGGATATTAATAGCAATCGTATTGAGTGGAATCATCTAGAAGTTGCAGACCACACGCTGGCCATGCTTGCGTATTGGGACAGGAATTTGATTTGCAGGTATGCGAATCAGGCCTTTCTGGAGTGGTATGGCAAAACCCGGGAGGTGATGGTTGGTATCAAGATGGAGGATTTTTTAGGGAGTCTTTTTCAAAAATATGTACCTTATGTAATTGGCGTTTTTGAAGGCAAAATCCAAAGGTTTGAGCGTGACATTGTAACCCCATCCGGCGAAAAAAGAAAAGCGATTGCCACCTTTAGTCCCGATTACGAAGACAAAGAGGTAAAGGGCTTTTTTGTATATATATCAGATATTTCCGTTCCCGAAATTATTCAGGGTCAATACATGTTAAATGACTCTCACAATAGCACATCAACCAGCGAAAACATACTTGATAATATTGTAAACACATTAAAAACGTGTTTATTGACAGGTTTCCCGGGCATAGCTAAGCTATCCAGGCTGCATTTTATTTCTGAATCAAAGCTTAAGCGGGATTTTAAGACCCAATTCAACTCCAGCATATTTTCTTATTACCGAACGCTCCAGATGGAACTGGCCGAGAAGTATTTACAGGATAAAAAATTCAGTAAAAAGCAACTTGCCGGAATACTTAATTTTTCAAACCCCTCAAACTTTTCGGCCTGCTACAAAAAATATCTCAACACCAAAAAGAAAGCTTAGAAGGTATTTGAGTGCGGTAGATGATACCCTGAAAAAGGTTACCAACAAGTGTAAATTGCTGTTATTTTCTGTGCAAATAAAATTAAACGTAGGGTATGCGTTTACATTGATTTATAAATCTTAAATTGTATTGTTTTAATTGCTATAGGCTTGATTATGACTAAGCTATGGAGCGGTAAGTTGGCCTTCTACAGGTAAATATTGGGCTTTTACAAGTGTGCATTTTATTTTTAAATGATGTAAGTTTGTTTCATCCCTGCCAAAGATAAGCCGATTCGTTATTTCTGAATAATGTGCGTGTTTGTATTATAAAATTATAAGTTAATAATTTTTGTATGAATAGTTATCCGGACACAAGGTCAGCAATAGTTATTCTGTATAGAATACGGAAGCGAAGTTTTATAAAGCTTGTAATTAAAATTTGTTTCCTGTAAGTCAAAAACAATTTGAACCTTAACCCTTATTGACTATGAATGAATGCATACTTGTTATTGACGATGATGATATTATGAGAACCGTAGCCGTTAAGATCTTAAAAAAAGCCGGCTATAGTATAATACAAGCAAACAATGGTAAAACTGGCCTCAGTTTAGCCACCCAACTAAAACCTGACCTTATACTGTGTGATATCATGATGCCTGAATTAGATGGCTTTGATGTTTTACAATCATTGAACAACAACCAGGAAACGGCAATTATCCCATTCATATTTTTAACGGCTAAAACAGAAAGGCTTGATTTTAGAAAAGGCATGGAGATGGGAGCCGATGATTATATAATTAAGCCCTTCGATCAGCAGGAACTGTTAAACGCTATTGAAAGCCGGTTGAAGAAAAATGCCATCAGGAAAGATTCCTTTACCAAGGCTCTACAAAACCTGGATAACCTGGCCAACAACTCAAAAGATGAAAAGGCCGAACTAAAGGCTTTAATAGCCAGTCGCAAAATTCGTCAGATTAAGAAAAAACAAATATTGTATTATGAGGGCGACCAGCCCACTGGTATATACCTTATTCTTGAAGGCACCGTAAAAACAGTAAAGTTTACAGATGATGGCCGTGAGTTTATGACGGGCCTTTATAAAACAGATAATTATTTAGGAGTAAACGCCCTATTGCTCAACGAAGCGTTTAAAGAAACCGCGGTAGCCATTGAGGATGCAACAGTATGCCTCTTGCCAAGGGATATTATATTGTCATTATTAAGCAGGTATCCGGCTATAAGCCAGCAGTTTTTAAAGATGCTTTCAAATAATATCAGCGAAAAAGAAGACCAGTTGCTGGAGCTTGCCTATAATTCTGTTCGGAAACGCCTTGCTCAGGTATTGTTGCGGTTAAACAAACAATCAAGCGATCCGCTGTTGCTAAAAATATCAAGGGAAGAACTGGCAGGTATGGCAGGCATGGCCATGGAAACAGTTAGCCGTACCTTGACAAATTTTAAGGAGGAGGGCCTCATTGATAAAAAGAGCGGTCATATTACGATACTTGAACTCAACGGTCTTGAAAAAATAAAGAACTAATAATTTACACCCCTTTATACAAAGGCCGGTAGCTATACATTAATAGTTACCGGCTTTTTTGTTTCATCAACCATTCATTGAGGGTGGTATCACCCTAAATTAATATCATAGTAGGTTAATTTAACAGGTTTTTAACCCTGGGTAAATACACTATGCCTGTTGTTTTTGATAGCATGATAGTTAATGTATTTATTAAGCTTTTTTTAAATGAAAAAAGCAAATTGAGTTATCTGAAATCTGAATAACAATAGCCGTTATTTCAACACAAACTCCAAAGCATTATACAACATTTTTACAGCAAATGTAAACCACGATTTAAGCTTATTTTACAGGTTGTGTAAAAAATAGAGGTGTGTTTTACAATTTTATTTCAATCCTGAAAAGTTATATAATATTGAATGTCAATTAAATAGATTTGAAATATCAAATGAGATAATGATAACCAATTAGCCTTATCACTAATGAATAACAAAATATTAACACGAAGCTGCATACTGCTCATCCTGGCAATGAGCGCATGTGCTCCAAGAAGAGACCTGGTTTATTTTAGCAATATGGCAAATGCTACTAAAGTAACTAACCTGAAAGATCAAGAGGTTCATATACGTGAAAACGATATAGTTGATATCACGATGAATAGTTTGAGCCCCGAGTCAAACAACTTGTTCACTACTAATAAACCAATTGCAGGTTCAACGTCAAAAAGAAACGGTTACCAGGTAAAGGTTAATAAAGACAGCAGCGTTTATTTACCCCTTATAGGTTACTTTAAAATTGGAGGGTTAACGATTGATAAGGCCGAGGAAGGAATTACTACCGCATTAAAAAAGAATGTTAAAAACCCGGAGGTTGATATTCAGATTGTGAACTTCAAAATAACAGTTATAGGCGAGGTAAATAAACCCTCCACCTTTGTAATGGATGATACTAATGTAAACCTGCTCGAAGCCTTGGGAATGGCCGGAGATATGACAGTTTATGGTAAAAGGGAAAATGTATTGGTGATACGTAATGAAGATGGCCAGAAAACCATGGCGAGGCTTAACCTCAATGACAAGGAATCAATGAATTCGCCATACTTCTATCTTAAACAAAATGATATTGTATATGTAGAGCCTGACCGGGCTAAAGCGGTTGAGTATAGTTCAAATACACGGGTTATTCCAATTGTGGTGGCATCTATATCCGCTATTGCGGTTTTGGCTGCTGTGCTGTTAAGACGATAAATTTTTAGACGAAACTATTTGCCCTATATAAAAACTGATAACATGGCTGCAAATTTTATTTACAAACCTGCTATTCGGTCCGATAATTTTCAGGATAAATTTATGCCGTATTTAAAGCGTTGGTATATATTTCTAATAGCGCTGGTTGTAAGTTTGGGCATTGTTTGGCTTTATCTTGATTATGTAACACCTCAGTATAAAGTAAGCAGCACCCTGCTTATACCCGATGATAAAAAAGGCGACGGCATTTTGAAAGCTACCGCGTTTAGCGACCTAAACATGTTTCAGGAACCTAAAACGGTAGATAATGAGATGGAGATCCTTCGTTCCCGCGATTTGATCTACACCGCACTCAAGAAACTTAACCAGCAAACGGTTTACTTTGACGAAAGCAGCTTCAAGACCCGGGAGCTATATTCAGATGATCTTCCTTTTCAGGTAATTGTAAATAAACTGAAAAAAGCGGCCTATTTTAAAGAGTTGAAGTTAAAAAGCTTATCGTCAGACAAGTTTATACTGGAGGATGGCCCTTCAAGCTTCATATACCGGTATGGCCAGGAGGTTAGGCACAATGATTATGTATTTACGGTAATTAAGGGCCCTGCTTTTTCAGCTGAGTCAAGGCTGATCGGCATTCAGTTTAAAGATCTTTATAAAATGGCGGCATCCTACAGCGCTTCCAGGTTAAAGGTAAACCCCGTAGTTAAAGAATCCAATACTATTATATTAAGCCTTATTGATCCTATACCCGAAAGAGGGGTTGATATCCTGACCAATATTATAGATACCTATAATGTTGAAAACGTACAGAAAAAGAATAAAATGGCTGTTAATACCATTTTATTTATTGATAAACGCCTGAAGGCCATGGAGCAGGATCTGTCTTCGGCCGAAGGTGGGATAGAGGCCTACAAACAACAAACCGGTGCAACAGATGTAAATGCCGGTGCACAACTTAACCTTACCAAATCTGCCGAGTATAACCAGTTGTTGGAAGCCTCAGACGTTCAGCTGGGTATTGTAAGATCAATTGAAAGCTATTTAAGCAATTCCAAAAATCAGTTCAGCGTAGTACCCAGTAGCATGGGGCTTAAAGATCCGGTGCTGAATAATTTAATAAGCCGTTTTAATGATTTGCAATTGGAGCGCAACCGTATGCTGCAAAGTGCAAGCTTGAGTAATCCGCTGGTTCAAAACCTCAGCAGCCAGATAGCCAGTCTTCGTGTAAACATTAAAGAAAATTTAAGCAATATTAAACAAGGTTTTATTATCGAACATAATCACCTGAAATCAAACTCAGCACAGTATAATTCACGGGTACGTTCGGTGCCAACGCTTGAAAGAGGTTTGCTGCAGCGCAGTCGCGAGCAAAGCGTAAAAACCACGCTGTATCAGTATTTGCTTCAAAAACGCGAAGAAACAGCTTTATCACTTTCGGCAACTATACCAACATCACAGCTTGTTGATAAACCCGGTTTTGATCCTAATCCGGAATACCCTAAACAGCCTTTACTGTATTTATGCGGTAGTATCATCGGTCTGCTCTTTCCTGCTATGTTTATTTATGTAAAGGAACTGCTTAATATTAAGGTTAAAGATTCCGCAAGTTTAAATTACATACCAGGGGTAAAGGTATTGGGCGAGCTAAGCCATAATGAAGTTAAAAGCCCGATTGTGATACAAAAGGGCGGCAACTCCATCATATCCGAACTCTTCAGGTATATACGTACCAATCTGGGAGTATTGAACCCGGATTTGCCTAATCAGGTTATGCTGGTTACCTCATGCATGAAAGGAGAGGGTAAAACCTTTTTCAGCATCAACCTGGGTTTAACGCTGTCATTGCTCGATAAAAAGGTACTGATAATGGAGTTTGACCTTCGCAAGCCCGATCTGCTTCAGAGTTTAGGAATAAAACAACAGCAGGGAATCACCGATTATTTGCAGGGCGATACAGATATGCCATACGATTGCATTCAACAGTATGAAAATTCTGATAACCTGTTTGTAATGGGCTGTGGTCCAATGCCGCATGACCCTGCAGAACTGCTCATGAACGACCGCATGTTTAAGCTGTTTGATTGGGCTAAAAGCAGGTATGATTATTTAATTGTAGATACATCGCCGGTAGGCTCGGTTGCTGATGCCTTTAGTTTGGCCCAGTTTGCCGACCTCAGTATTTACCTGGTGCGTTATAATTACACTAATACGCAACAGCTGGATATTTTGAGAGATATATATGATCAGGAAAAGTTAAAGAATTTGATGGTGGTATTTAACGATGCTAAAAAAGAAAACCGTCCGGCTTATGCCTATGGCGGTTATGGTTACGCTGCCGAAAAAAGCAGCAAATAATTTGCTTTATAAACTTAACCGGCCTTTAGCCGGCATATAATCAAAATTAATTATTTGTTAAAAAAATAAGCTATGTAAGTGGAGTGGCGGAGCTATACTCGCTGCTCAAATTTTTGAAACATTACAGTGCATTACCTCTGTTGGCCCCGGCCAATAACCTAAATAAATAAGTCTTTTATTTTTTAAGCAATGGCGTCATGTAAGTGATATGGCGAAGCTATTGGCTAATCTCAAGCTATGACCGCATTTATGGAAATTAAACAATTACATGAAAAAAGATGGCTGGTAATTTATACCAGGCCCAGATGGGAAAAGAAAGTTGACGCCTTGCTAAAGCAACAGGGTATTGAATCATATTGCCCGGTAAGGCAGGTTGAAAACCAATGGGCCGACCGCAAAAAGGAAGTAAGCTTCCCCTTATTTAACTCTTATGTATTTGTTAAGGTAAGCCTCCGCGAAGAGGCGCAGGTACTTTACTGTATGGGCGTAATGGGATATGTGTACTATATGCAAAAACCGGCAGTAGTGCGCGATGAAGTGATTGAGGAAGTGAAAAGGAACTTAACCCTTTACAAAGATTTAGAAATTATAAACCTGCAGGATATTTCCGTAGGCGATCGCGTACTGGTAAACCAGGGAGCTTTCGCCAATCACCCGGGGCAGGTTGTTCAAATACAGGGTAAAAATGTACTCATGGTTTTCGACAACATCCACTGCGCCCTGGTAACCCGCATTCCATTTCAACACATCACCATAAACAACTTAAATCAAAACAACAAAAATGCTACAAAATAACAAAATTGGAATCATCGGCCTTGGGTATGTCGGTCTTCCATTGGCTGTAGAGTTTGCAAAGCAGTATAAAGTATTTGGTTTTGATATCAATGCCAAGCGTATAGATCAGCTCAGATCAGGCATCGACCATACCCTCGAAATCAGCGAACAGAAGCTCAAAGCAGTAACAACCCCTGTTTGTACAACACCAAAGGGCTTGTACTTTACTGACGAAGTTGAAAAGTTAAGGACTTGCTCTATTTACATCGTAACGGTACCAACCCCGGTTGATAAAAATAACCGTCCCGATCTGAGCCCCCTCATCAATGCCAGTTTACTGGTTGGTAAGGTATTGAAAAAGGGAGATATTGTTATTTATGAATCAACAGTTTACCCCGGTGTAACCGAAGATGAATGTATGCCCGTACTTGAAAAGGTATCAGGCTTAAAATTCAATGTTGACTTTTTTGCAGGTTATTCGCCAGAAAGGATTAATCCTGGTGATAAGTTGCATACAGTAGCTAATATCCGCAAGATCACGTCAGGATCTACTCCAAAGGCGGCTGAAATTATCGACGCGTTGTACAGTTCTGTAATTACTGCAGGTACCTTCAAGGCCGATTCAATCAAGGTTGCAGAAGCCGCAAAGGTTATTGAAAATGCGCAGCGCGATATCAACATTGCCTTTGTAAATGAACTGGCCATGATATTTAACCGGTTAGGTATTGATACCAGCAAGGTTTTGGAGGCGGCCGGTACAAAATGGAATTTTTTGAACTTTCGCCCGGGGCTTGTAGGTGGCCATTGTATAGGGGTTGATCCTTATTACCTGGCTCAGAAAGCGCAAGAGGTTGGTTATCATCCCGAAATTATACTTGCGGGTCGTCGTATCAATGATTCCATGGGTTCATATGTGGCCGATCAGTTTATCAAAAAAATGATCTGTAAGGGTACATCTTTAACTACTGCAGAAGTACTGATACTTGGTTTTACATTTAAGGAGAATTGCCCTGATGTTCGTAATACCCGTGTAATTGATATTGTACGCCGGCTGGAAGAATATAAGGTAAAGGTTCACATTCATGATCCATGGGCCAACCCCGATCAGGCCAAACGGGCTTATGGTATCATTTGCGAAAATGGCGAATCAAAATCCCGTACCTATGATGGCGTTTTATTGGCTGTAGCGCACGAAGAATTTAAAGCGATGGATTTAAAAGCGCTTTGCAAGCCAGATGCTGTTTTATACGATTTAAAGGCCTTTTTGCCAGATGAGTTAGTAACCGCCCGCCTTTAAGCTTATTAGTCATGAGTTTAAAAGAAAAAGCTGTTTCCGGAATATTATGGTCATTGTGGCAGCAGTTTAGCGGCAAGTTAGTTGGCTTTGGTATCTCCATAACCCTGGCCCGCATACTTGAACCTGCCGAGTTTGGGCTTATTGCCATGCTATCACTTTTTATAGCAATAGGCAATACTTTGTTAGACGGAGGCCTTACCACCTCCCTGATCCGGACAACAGATGCAGACCAGCGAGATTATTCAACCATATTTTATTTTAACCTCATTGGCAGTACCATTTTATATGCCCTGCTTTTTTTAGCCGCTCCCTTCATAGCCGATTTTTATAAGCAGCCCCTTTTAAGTTCGGTAGTAAAGGTGTACGGACTTATCCTGATAATCAATGCTTTTTTTGGTGTGCAAAGTACCCTGCTCATCAAGGATATGAAGTTTAAACAGCAAACCAATATCCAGATTCCTGCTGCCATCGGAGGCGGCATATTGGGTATTGTGCTGGCCAAAATGGGTTATGGTGTTTGGAGCCTGGTTTGGATGGGCTTATGTACATCGTTTTTAGCAACAGCCATGCACTGGATCTATTCGTCATGGCGGCCAGCTCTCATTTTTGATAAAGCATGTTTTAAAAAGCATTTCAACTTTGGTTATAAAATGACCCTTTCGGGGATATTAGATACGCTTTACCAGAATATATACCTCATTATCATTGGCAAATACTTTTCGGCAGTTCAGCTTGGGTTTTATGCCCGTGCCGATTCTATCAGCCAGTTGCCCATAAGCAATATATCGGCAGCCATTAACAAGGTGGCATATCCCATGTTTGCCGAGATATCTGATGATGTGGCTCAGTTAAAGAACGTGTATAAGAAGCTCATGCAGCAGGTGCTTTTTTGGAATGCCCCGATACTGATCTTTTTGTGTGTTGCAGCCGACCCCCTCTTCCATTTTTTATTAACAGATAAATGGATGCCATCTGTACCATACTTTCAAATTTTGTGTATCTGCGGTATCATGTATCCGCTGCATGCTTACAATTTAAATGTTTTAAAGGTGCTGGGTAAAAGCGCTTTGTTCCTGAAGCTTGAAATTGTGAAAAAGGTACTCAGCGTTGTGGGTATTTTATCCTTCATCTCATTCGGGATTTACGGGCTCCTTTACTTTCAGTTGTTTTTCAATTTTGTTGCCTATTACATCAATTCATTTTACAGCGGTAAGCTGATCTTTTACCCGGTTAAAGAGCAAATTGAAGATATTTTGCCAATTCTGGCGCTGGCTGGTATTGTTGGCCTGGCCTGCTACTTTCTGGATATGCTGCTCGCTCACCTGTTTGTGCCCGATCTGCTTCGGATAGCTATTATAGGTATTAGCTATGCCGGGTTTTACTATGCATTTAGCCTGCTGGCAAAACTTACAGCCATAAGAGATTTTAAACAACTAATTCTGAAAAAATGATACCAGTAACTAAACCATTTCTGCCCGCCGAGAAAGAATTTAAGAGTTATGTAAAAAGTATTTGGGAGCGGCAATGGCTAACCAATAATGGCCCGCTTGTAAATACACTGGAATTAAAGCTTAAAGAATATCTGGGTGTTGATCATCTGCTGTATGTATCAAATGGTACCGTTGCATTGCAATTGGCTATACAGGCACTCAATTTAACCGGCGAGATTATTACCACGCCTTTTTCTTTTGTTGCTACAACAAGCACTATAGTATGGCAAAACTGTAAGCCTGTATTTGTAGATATAGACCCTGATACATTTAATATCGACGCATCAAAAATTGAAGCAGCCATTACCCCGCAAACATCGGCCATATTGGCTACACATGTTTACGGAACCCCCTGCGATATTGATGCCATACAATACATTGCCGATAAACACGGCCTCAAGGTAATTTATGATGCCGCTCATTGTTTTGGTACACGTTACAAAAACAGATCGATATTTGATTATGGCGATATCAGTGCCACAAGTTTCCACTCTACTAAGGTATTTCATACTATTGAGGGTGGGGCTGTGTTTACCCGTCAGCCCGCTTTACTCAAAAAGATGGCGCTCATGCGCAATTTTGGATATTCTGGGGTTGATGAGTTTTCTGAACTGGGCATAAATGCCAAAAACTGCGAGTTTCATGCGGCTATGGGTTTGTGCAATTTAAACCATATCAATGAAGTACTTAAAAAGCGGAAGTACTTGTCGGCTCAATACATGCTGCGTTTGAGCAGGCTTGATGTTCAGTTTCAAAAGCTACATAGCATTGAAGATTATAACTACGCCTATTTCCCCATTATGTTTAAAAGCGAAGAACTGATGAAGGAAAGCAAAGCCAAATTGGAGATGGCGCAGATTTATTGCCGCAGGTATTTTTATCCGTCATTATCGGCTTTACCCTATGTTGATAATGTAAAAATGCCTGTTTGCGATTCGGTGGCCAGCCGTATCATGTGCCTGCCGCTTTACCATACCCTTACAATTTCTGAGCTCGACTTGATATGCCGCCTGCTGTTAAGGATACAAAACGAAAGCCAGGTAAACGAATCAAAACATTTTGGAATGTTGATTGCCGATCAGATAGAATCTGAAATTAACACTGCAACTGTAAAAGTAAACGGATCATTATGAGTACTCAAAAGCCTATGCTGAGTATTTGCTGTATTACTTATAATCATGGAAAGTTTCTTGCCCAGGCTATTGAAAGTTTTCTGATGCAGCAAGCCAGTTTTGAATTTGAAATTGTTGTTGGCGACGATTGTTCAACCGACGAAACCGTTAGTGTTGCAAAATCATTTGCCGAAAAATATCCTGAAAAAATAAGGTTTACTTCAACAAAAAAAAATCAGGGATCGCACTATAATCTTATTAATACACTTCAGTATTGCACCGGCAAGTACATAGCCCTTTGCGAAGGCGACGACTATTGGACAGACCCGCACAAACTGCAAAAACAAGTTGATTTTTTAGAACATAACCCCGACTACGTTATTTGCTGCCACTACACCAGGGTAATTGACGAAAATAATAATACACTGTATGTGCATCCAAAACCAGTGCCGCTAATACATACTTATCATGACCTGCTTGCAGGTAAACAGGAAGAAACAAAAACGGCTACAGTAATATACCGTAATGTACCGGGGATACATCAGTTATTTCACAGGCCGTGGTTTTTTTCCTGCCATGCCGGCGATAAAATATTCAAGCTTTTTGCAACCCACCAAACCGGTAGCAAAATTTATGTTATGCCCGAGGTAATGAGCTGCTACCGCAACCATGTTGGCGGTATATGGAGTATGATTAATACACAAGTGCGGATGGAGCGCATGATCAGTGATTTTAATCTGATCATTAAAAATTTCAGCTATCCTGCATTACAGAAAAAGTTACTGCTACTGCTATATGTTAAAAGGTATCTGTTATTTGAGCTAACCAGGTTTAGGCTGCGAAAGGCCTATGATACTGTAAAATACCTGCTGTAAGTTAATTCAGGAATCCCCCATTTTCATGAAAACACTATCCGCTTTGCAATATAAGCCCACGTTGTTCTTTATTATTCCGTCGTTAAAAGGCGGCGGTGCCGAAAGGGTACTTATAGCGCTGGCCAACCATTTTAACCAGTTAAACTGTATAGCAATAATTATTGCCTTAAACTATGGTGAACCGGCATACACTATTGATGATGGTGTAGAGGTTATTTACCTGCTTGAGCGCAAAAACGATTTGCTGTTGTACAGGGGATATTATGTTTTGCTTACATTTTTCAAGTTGTGCAGCCTGCTGATGAAAAATAAGCCCATGTGTGTGCTATCGTTCATTACATCAGCAAATATATGGACAGGTATAACCTGCGCTATTACAGGTACGCCTTATGTTGTTTCGGAAAGAACTTCGCCCAAACGTACGGTAAACCAGTTCAATTATTTATTTAAACGTTTGGCTGCGTTGCTGTATAAAAAGGCCGAAGTTGTGGTTGTAGGCGCAAAAGGTGTTGAAGATTGCCTGCGGGAAGACAAGGCATTTAAAGATTTGAATAACATTCATAAAATAACAAATTCTGTACCCGCATTTAAACCATTATCGGGGCAGCCTGTACATCACCGCAAATTTATACTGGGAGTTGGCAGGCTTGAATATGTAAAGGGTTTTGATCTGTTGATAAAGGCCTTTGCCAATGCGCAAATTAATGATACCGACCTGCTAATCGTTGGCGATGGAGATGAGAGAAACAAGTTGGAATCTCTTACTGCAGATTTAGGCTTATCTGACAGGATTATATTTACGGGTTCCCGAACCGATCTTCAGGATTATTACAGCCAGGCCGAATTATTTGTACTGCCATCCCGAAACGAAGGCTATCCTAATGCTTTGGTTGAGGCCATGAGTTTTGGTTGCCCAAGTATTGCAATGGATTGCGAGTTTGGCCCTTCAGAAATTATTATAAACGGGCAAAATGGTTTATTGGTTGAGGCAGGAAATGTAGCCGATTTAACCAGCGCCATCAACAGGTTAATGCATAACCAAACCTTAAGGGATGAGCTGGGCAGCGAAGCCGTACAAATTAATGATACTAACAGCCCTCAGCAAATATTTAAAAAATGGGAAGACTTGCTTTTGAAGCATGCCTGAAACTTCGTGAACCCGATTAAATCAATCAAAAATTATGGTGCAATACTTGATCCGTTTGGATGACCTGTGTCCGACCAATAATTTAAAAAAATGGGAACGGTTCTTTAACCTGTTTGATCTTTATGATATTAAACCCATTATAGCTGTTATTCCGGATAACCAGGATCCTAAACTAAACGCCTGCGGCGAATTTAACCCTAACTATTGGTCGCTGGTGCGGCACCTGCAAAAAAAGGATTATGTTATTGGGATGCACGGGTTTGAACACCGTTATCAAATTCAAAATTCGGGTTTGTTTAAAGCCAACAACCGCTCAGAATTTGCCGGTTTGCCCTTATACATTCAGGAGCAAAAGGTGAAGGCCGCGTCGGCCATATTTAAACGTGAAGGAGTTCGTACACCACTTTTTATAGCGCCGGCTCATACGTTTGACCGCAACACTCTTAAAGCACTTGATAAGCACTCTGATGTAATGATCATCAGCGATGGCTTATTAACATCACCATACGTAAGATTTGGTTTTGGATGGATTCCGGTACAACTTTCTGAAGTTGCCGCTAAATCAAAGGATACTTGGACATTTAATTACCATCCGGAAACCTGTACCGATGAGGCATTTGAAAAGCTTAAAAAATTCATAGCTGAAAACCATAAATGCTTTGTTTCGCTTTCGCAATTAACTTTTAAAGATTATACGCTGACAGATTATTTTAAAGAGTACTACAACATTTATAGCCGCCTGGCTATAAACTTTATAAAAGACCAGTTAGCAGGTTTCAGAAATTTTAAACCGGCCAGGTAAATCCCCTTTATCGGCATAATAACCTTTTTTATGATAAATATCCCGTTTTCTCCGCCATTTATTGACCAGACTGTAGTGGATGAGGTTTTACATACATTGCAATCAGGATGGATCACCACTGGTCCTAAAGTAGCTGCATTAGAGCAGGAAATTGTGAGGCTTACATCATCAAACGCCGCTGTTTGTGTTAATTCATGGACCTCGGGAACCATATTGATGCTCAAGTGGTTCGGGGTAAAAGCAGGCGACGAAGTAATTGTACCAGCATATACTTATTGTGCAACCGCGTTGAGCGTTTTGCATTGTGGTGCCGTACCTGTTATGGTTGATATTAATAGTGATTTCAGTATATCGCCGGAGGCAGTTCGTAAAGCTATAACTCCTAAAACAAAGGCCATCATTGCTGTTGATATTGCTGGCTGGCCCTGCGATTATGATCAGCTGAACGCGATCATTAACGAACCTGAGATAGCTGGGTTGTTCGTGGCTGAATCATTTAAACAAAGTTTGTTGAGCAGGATTTTACTGATTAGTGATGCGGCACATTCTTTAGGTGCGCGTATCAATGGTTTTGCTGCGGCAAAAAAGAGCGATATTACTATTTACTCTTTCCATGCGGTTAAAAACGTTACTACTGCAGAAGGAGGCTGCATTTGTTTGAATCTTCCAGAAAAATTTGATACCGCGGCCGAATACAAATACCTCCGGATGTATACCCTAAACGGACAAACTAAGGATGCTTTGTCTAAATCGCAGGGTGCAGGCTGGCGGTATGATATTTTGTTTCAGGGACTTAAAATTAACATGCCAGATATTTGCGCGTCAATAGGGTTGGCTCAACTTAAAAAGTATGAGTCTGATCTGCTGCCGATGCGTAAAAGTATCGCCCTAAAATATTGTGATGGCTTTAAGGATATGGATTGGTTTGTGCCGCCTCCTTTAATGGATGATAAACGCGAAACCAGTTATCATTTATTCCCTCTCCGCATTAAAAATATTACGGAAGATCAGCGCGATCTTATTATAGAGGATATAACCCATACCGGTGTTACAGTGAATGTGCATTTTATACCTATGCCTATGCTAACCTATTTTAAAAGCCTGGGCTATCACATTACCGATTATCCGGTTGCTTATGAACAGTATGCCTGCGAAATTTCGCTCCCGATATATCCTCAATTAACTGATGATAAGATCAGCTTTATTATAGCATCTGTTATCACAGCTGTTGAAAAACAAGTGGGTGTTCGCAAACTCAACAAAGTAAGCGGAAAATACGAGCCTGTTGGGGTGAGTTTTTAAACTGAAAGCATGTTTTTGAAGAGAGCTTTTGACATTTGTTTTGCATTGATTGCCATCATGTTCCTGCTACCGTTGTTTTTAATAATAACGCTGTTGGTATGCATGGGCTCTCGTGGCGGTGCCTTGTACGTTCAACGCAGGGTTGGTCGTGATGGTGTTGATTTTGACCTGTATAAGTTCAGAACTATGTATACTAATGCAGACCGGGGGGGCTTGTTAACCATTGGCTGCCATGATTATCGCATTACCCCGGCCGGATATTGGCTGCGCAAATATAAACTTGATGAATTGCCTCAGTTATTCAATATTCTTTTAGGCGATATGAGTTTTGTGGGTCCCAGGCCTGAAGTTCGCAAATATGTAGAACTGTACACCCTGCATCAGCAAAGGGTACTGAGTGTTAAACCCGGTATCACAGACCGTGCATCAATCAGATATTTTGATGAGAACGATATACTTGCAAAAGCCGACGACCCAGAAAAGCTTTACGTAAGCGAGATTATACCATCAAAAATTCAATACAATTTGGATTACATTGATAATCAAAGCCTGTGGCTTGATATCATCATTATATGGCAAACCATCAAACGGATTGTGAGTGATAAACCTGCTACCTTTTAGGTTATGTTAATTAAAAAAGTTGTTGTGTTTGGTTTAATGGCCGGATACCTGTATACACTTGCCTTTGGCATTTTTATGACAGATATTTTCAGGATACCTGCTCCTATGATATTTGGCCTGTTGCTTTTGCCTTTTATACAAAGGCCGTTGCCGCCATTTATTTACTATCGCGAGTGTTTTTTATTTACTCTTGCGCTGTTTCTATACCATATTGTGGGAATGAACGATTATACCGGGTTTTTCCTGAGTTTTGTTACCATTATAGCCGGTGCCCTTTACTTTAATTATTTTGTAGGGACAAACAAATCACGGTTCCATATTTCGGTGTTAATGTTGTTTGCCTGGCTGGCATTTTCCATGATAATTATGGTGCTTGACCACACCCATCCCGATATTATTGACGCGCTCAGGTCACGCATGCTTGACGAGCAGGTTAAACAAAGCCCGGCAGGTTTAGCCACCACACAATTTACTTTTGGCTACCAGATAGCAGCCTTCACCACTTTGGCATTTATAGCCACGTTTACATTCAGGCTTAATTCTTTGGCCAAGGTATTGGTATTTTGTGTGTGCATGTTGTTCTTGTACCTGGGTATGAACAGGTCGGCACTTATCAGTTTTGGCGGCGCGGTAATGGTGTTCTTGTTTATCCAGTATCGTTTTAAAGCTGTGATCTTAGTTGCATTGGTTGCCATCATTAGCCTGCTCATCTATAACTATGTACTCAAAGATAATTTCGATTCCAAGAATAATATCCTGGCTAAAAATGAGGCTAAAGAAGCCAATGATTTCAACAGGGCCAACATGGCCGCCGAAAACCTGAAGATATTTGCAGATTACCCTTTCGGGCTGATATTTTATGGAAAAGACTGGGACGAGGTAACCTATCGTAATTCATTATTCACTTTTGGCTTAAGCTCGCACAATGCCTATTTAATGTTTATAACCTACTTAGGCCCATTTTTAGGCATCGGTTTGCTGGGAGCCATTTATTACCGAATTATAAGATTATCGGGCGAGGTTATAAGGCATATAAAGCTTAAACAAAATGCCTTATTGGTGGCAATGGTTTTTGCTTTTATAGCCATATCACTAAACGCGCTATCGCACAATGGCTGGCTGATAGATGCCGACGGGCCTACCTTATTTTTGTACTTCGCTATTTTACACAGTGCCCGGCTCACATCACCCTCGCCGGTTGAGGAGCCCGCCGAAGAACTTAGTTTGGTTGACGCATAAACCCGGTTTATACCAATTTACCATGAAAAAAAAGATATTCCTGATTGTGGGCTCACTTGGCGCGGGCGGTTCTGAAAGGGTTTACTGGCTGCTTTCGCAATATTTTAACAAGGATGACTACGAAGTATCAGTTGTGTTTTTAAATGCAGGCGAGCAATGTTTCTCCACAAACATTGAGGGCATACAGTTTATAGATCTTAAAACAGTTAAGGCATCCAGATCATTTTTTAAACTATACAAGCTTTTAAAGGCGGCTAAACCGTTCGCGGTTTTTTCAACTACAGATCATATTAATATTTTAACCGCAATGGTGGCCTGCTTTTTAAAAGTGCCCCATCTTATAGCGCGGGCGTCAAATAACCCGCAGCAAATGAAGCAATTTTACGGGTATAAGGCCCGGTTTTATAACCTTTTTACCAGGTTCCTGGCTGTCAGGTTTAATTTTATTGTTTGCCAATCGGCCGAGATGCAGCAATCAATTTCAAGGTTATACGGCATCAGCTCACGTAAACTAAAGGTGATATCAAACCCGGTGTTGCATACCCCGGTTATCAAAAAACAATTGAATAATACTCAACTAAAAAAACTGATCGTAGTGGCACGGTTAAGTCCCGAAAAAGGATTGTTTCGCCTGATTGAAGTGATGCAGGGGTTACCTTCCAATTATATTTTAACCATGGTAGGGGGCGGGCCGCTAATGGCCGATCTGCAGGCAGAGGTGAGTTTGAAAGGCCTCCATAACAGGGTCACTTTTCTGGGAGAGATCAATGAAGTTTCCGCGCAGGTAGTACAGCATGATCTTTTGGTGTTGTGCTCATTTACAGAAGGTTTTCCGAACGTAGTTTTAGAGGCACTGGCACTGGGCGTTCCGGCTGTTACTTTTCGGGTGGGGGGAACCAATGAACTGATACAGGAAGGTTTTAATGGCTATGTGGCCGAGCAGGACAATATAGCCCAGTTAAGAAATCTGATTATCAGGGCATGTACGCAATCATGGCAGCATGAAGCCATTAAGGCCGATGCTTATAACCGCTTTTCGCTTGATAAAATAGGGCAAGCCTATGAAAGCCTGCTGCAGGACTGATCACTATAAATAATTATAAATATGTGTGGTATATACGGATCTACAGTTTATTATAATGATGATACTGTTCGGGCTAAGCTGGCGAGCGTAAATTTCCGTGGGCCGGATCATTCCGGCTTTGAACACGTTGGTTCTGTAATACTGGGGCACAACAGGCTGGCTATTGTTGATCTTGATCCGCGGTCAAACCAGCCATTTACCTATAAACACCTCAAAGTTGTTTTTAACGGGGAGATATATAATTACCAGCACCTTAAATGCAAGTTAAAAAAATCGGGATATGAATTTAATACCGATTCGGATACGGAAGTGCTTGCAGCCGCTTACCTGGAGTATGGAGCCCATTGCGTTGATTATTTTAATGGAATGTTTGCTTTTGTAATTTTTGATACGATGGAGCAAAATTTTTTCGGAGCCCGCGACCGCCTCGGGAAAAAACCATTTTATTACGCGCATAACGGGCTTGATTTTGAATTTGCCAGCCAAGCCATACAGATTACTATCGGGCAACAGACTAATATTGATCTACAGGCTATTCAGGAATATTTTATATGGGGATATGTACCTGAGCCGCGCTCTGCATGGCAGGAGATCAAGAAACTACAGGCTGGCCACACTTTCATGTTCAATTTAATCACGGGGCAATTCCAAACACAAAAGTACTGGGATATTGAACAGGAAAACACAAATATATACACCGGTAGCTACCAGGAAGCCAAAACAGAACTCAGGGAACTGTTAAAAGATGCCGTTGGCATCCGGATGCATGCCGATGTACCCCTCGGCGTTTTCCTTTCAGGTGGCATCGACTCCTCACTGGTTGCAGCGCTTGCCGCAGAAAATACTGAGCAGATCAAAACGTTTTGCATTAAATTTAAAGAGAAGGGTTTTGACGAGAGTGTTTTTGCAGGGAATATTGCCAGGCATCTGAAAACCGATCATCACGAAATTGTATGCTGCGAAGACGAAGGTATGGGCCTGATCGAGAGCTTCGGAAAATACTATGATGAGCCTTTTGCCGATTCAAGCGCCATCCCATCTTTATTGCTCAGCAAGTACACCAAAAAACACGTAACGGTTGCCCTTAGTGGCGATGGTGGAGATGAAAGTTTTATGGGTTACTCCAGGTACAAATGGTTAAATATGGCAAACCAGTTTTTTGATTGCCCTATGGCTCTGCGCAAAATAATGAGCGAGCTCATCAAATTATCACCTAATTATCGTCATAAATTAATAGCCATGGGCATCAGTACCGCCTCCATTGATGTGCTTTACGCGCTCATGTTGGGCGGTTTGGAATATTCCTGGCTTCAACAGCCACAATTGGGGTTGAGGGTTCCTTTTATGGATATTTTAAGTTCCGAATCGGGTAGCTTTTTGCAGAAAATGTCGGCCTTTGATATCAAGACATATTTGAACGGTGATATCAACACCAAAGTTGACCGCGCTTCAATGGCGTTTGCAGTCGAGGCCCGTGCTCCGCTGATGGATTACCGGATAGTGACGTTTGCCCAGCGGCTGCCCGATAATTACAAATTTGGTAACCGCGTGCAAAAAAGAATATTGAAGGATATTTTATATCAATACGTACCTGCCAATTTGTTTAACAGGCCAAAATCTGGTTTTACCATGCCCTTTAATCATTGGTTCAGGAACCAGCTTAAAAACTATGTTTATGATCAGCTATCGTTAAATGAGTTAAAAGATATTCCGGGCATTGATGCCGATAAGGCGTTTTGTATGATCAACGATCATATGGCCGGCAAATGGAACCGCTCGCCCCAGATATGGAAGCTCCTTGTGCTTAAACAGTGGTTGAAAAATCAAAAAGTAACTGCCCTGCCAAACTATCAATTGGCTTAAAGAAAACAAATACCTGCTATCTATGATCCAGATTAAAACCAAGGCATTCCGGCTGATGCCCGTTAACGTAATTTGGTTTGCCGATAAACCCCAGAAATGGCAATGCCTTTACAGTTATTACAAACAAAGCACGCATGTAACTCCTGTTGCCGGTTACCATCGTGAAGATTTTTTTACAAAAATTATTGATTTAACCACCCCGTTAGAGATTATTGAAACGGGGTTTGACCAAAAAACAGCATACGAAATCAGGAGGGCCATTAAGGATGGGGTTACAACCACCATCGAAACCGATTTAAAACATTTTGTAAACTTTTACAACCTATTTGCCCAAACCAAACAATTACCCCGTATTGGTGTCAATATCAATAAGTACAAATCGCGCTTGGTGGTAACCAAAGCTGTTTATGATGCGCAGGATATTGTGATGCATGCTTACTTAGTTGATAACAGCATGAAAAGGGTAAGGTTGTTGTATTCAGCATCGCTATTCAGAAATGAGCAGGATACACAGCTAAGGGCAATAGTAGGCAGGGCCAACAGGTTATTGCATTTTAAGGACATGTGTTTATTTAAACAGCAGGGATTTGATGTGTATGATTTAGGTGGGTATGCAGTAAACACAAATGATGAGGCACTTATCAGGATCAATTACTTCAAAGATAGTTTTGGAGGAACACTTGTACATGAGAGTGATTATTTGCCTTTCCCTGCCCTGGTTTTATCTTTTTTTAACAAAATGTTTAAATCATGACTGTAATAAGCCTGCTGCTCATATGCTTTAATAAGTTGTTTGTATCTGATAAATGGAATATCGGTTATTTACAACAAACACCTGAGGACCTCATTGCTACTAAAAAACTCAAAGGCGAAATCAATTGGCTCAAAGAAGGAGCCGACGATTACGCTGCTGATCCCTTTATTGTTAACATAAAAGGTCGCCTTCATATTTTTTACGAACAGTTAAACTTTTGGAAAGGCAAAGGCGAAATAATGTTTATTGACGAGTTGAGTCTGAAAAAGAAAAAACGGGTAAAAGGTATCATAAAGGGGTCTGTACATCTGTCATACCCATATCTGTTCAGGATAAACGAAAAATTATACTGTATACCCGAAACGTCAGAATCTAAACAGGTTGCACTGTATGAGGTAGATGAGGATAATCCCCGGAATTTTAAAAAGATAAAAACGCTTTTAAAAGGGAATAACTATGTAGATAGCTCCATCATATATTTTCAGGGTAAGTATTGGTTATTCACCAGCGTTTCAGGGAAGCATGGTGAGTTATACATCTATCATTCAGATGATCTTTTAAGTGATTTTAAAGCTCATGAACAAAACCCGATCAAGGTGGATAATCATGCCAGCAGATCGGCAGGCGAACTGTTTGTGGTTGATCAAAAGCTTTATATGCCAACACAAAACCCTGCAAAGCGTTATGGCGGCTCTATCATGATCAACGAGATCATGAAACTATCCGGAACTGAATTTGAATATCATACCGCGTTTGAGTTATTGCCGCAGGCACCTTATAATAAAGGCTTACATACCATAAGCTTTGCCGACGGTTTGCTTATTGTTGATGGGAAACGCAGCGCTTACAACACGCTGAATCCCGTAAAAAAAGTGGTCAGGAAAATCAGGAACAGCAATGTGTGGAGTTAAAAAAAACATGGTTTTTATTTCCATGTCTGATGAGGCAAACGGTGCCGAAAATGTACTGTTGATGGCTGCCACAGCTGCCAGGGCTCCTTTATTGTTTTTAAAAAAGGCAAAAACAGGGGGCTTGCATATCCCTGAAGGGCAGGTATCAGAATATGTTACGGATAAAAGCATGCTCAGGGGATTTTTTGGACTTCCCCGTTTGCTTAAACCCTATCGCAGAGGGTTTGTCATTATGAGCACCCATCCGTATTTAAATGCATGTATGGGTTTTTTAAAACGGATAGGATATTTGAGGTCAGAACTTATTGTACGCGAATGTACCTCTGTTTTCACCAGGTTCACCGGTTTAAAAAAATGGAGTTATAAATTGGCTTACCGCTTAGGTTACCCGGGTGTAAACCTTGTTGTATGCCAAACAGAACTGATGCGCAACCAATTTATGCAGCATGTAACTTTTGTGCCGGGGCAAAAAATAGTGGTACAAGCCAACCCTGTTGATTTAGAGCAGATTTTACTAAAGGCCGAATCTTCGCTTAAGGATGTTGATACCGATGCCGGTTTTATCTGTGCTGCCGGCAGGCTGATCCCTGAAAAAGGCTTCTCGCTGTTAATACATGCGTTTGAAGGAATCTACAGACAATATCCCGGACTTAAGCTGCTGATACTTGGTGAAGGACCGGAAAGAATGGCCCTAACCAACCTGATCAAAAGCCTTAATTTATCACAGCAGGTGATATTGAAAGGCCGTATAGATAACCCGATACCTTATTTTAAAAAGGCAAGATTATGCGTAGTGTCATCAATTAAAGAAGGCTTCCCCAATGTTTTGCTTGAAATGATGACCGCTAACCCAACAGTTATATCAACATTGTGCGCCGGAGGAATTGAGGACATACCAGGCATTTTGAAAATAGATACCAATAGTGTTAATGAACTTGAATTTGCCATAAAAAGGGCCTTGGATAACGGCTCTGTCAATAAAAGTGAAATAGTTCAGGAGTACCTGCATAACAGAACGCCTAAAGTATTTATAAGCTCGCTAATACAAAACTTTGAAAATATACCTATCTAATAAACAACCCTTAAGCCGGAGGTAATTATGAAACCTAAATTAAATTCAAATGAAAGGCAAATTAAAAATCTTTCAAAAAGTAGCACTATCCGGTTTTTTACTTACAGCACCATTCTTTTTTAACGGCTGCAAAAAAGAAGAAGCAACTAAAGTAACACCACCTACAGTTATTGCAACGGTAAAGGAAAAAAAGCCTGGCCTGTACATCATAAATTTTGATGGCTTAAGATTAGATGGCGGGTTTTCTTATAAAATTGGCTATGTAATTGAAGGTGGCGATTCAAATGACGAACCCGAGAAATCGGCTATGAGATTGTTTGAAAACGGCATTGAGTTACATGAGGCACACACTAACCACCAGGATATTCGCGATTTTGGTAAAGGCCGCTTCAGCCATTGGGGTACAACCCTTTATTTTTCTACCTCAGATAATACCGATCCGGTTGCAAACGGAAGGGAGTATACCTACACATTAAATGGTTCAGGATACCCTGCAAATTAATAAGGTATAAAGCAACATCAGCCGGATATGGCAACAACCTGTTTATTGGCGGGTTAAAGTCAACTCTCAGACTTTGCCCTCCAATATTTTCCTGGCCTGTTATCAGGCGTTCAAAAGCTTTTAATATTAAAAAACATACCTGTTTGCCTTGCTCGTAAGGCCCCCATTTTTTCATTTCTTAAACTGTAAATCTTATGAAAATTTTAATTACTGGTACAGCTGGTTTTATTGGCTATCATTTGGCAAAACGTTTGCTTGAAAGAGGTGACACCGTAGTTGGTATAGACAACATCAATGATTATTATGATGTTAAATTAAAGTATGCTCGGTTAACCCAAACCGGCATAACCGCGTCAAAAATTGAGTATGGCAAACCGGTACGCAGCAAATGTTATCCTAATTACACCTTTATCAAACTTGATCTGTTGGATAAAGACCAGTTGGAACAATGCTTTCAAACCTATCAGTTTGATGCGGTATGCAACCTTGCTGCACAGGCCGGTGTAAGATACAGTTTAACCAACCCGGAGGTTTATATAGATTCAAATATTAAAGGCTTTCTGAATATTTTGGAATGCTGCAGGCATTTTAAAATAAAACACCTGGCTTATGCCAGTTCGTCAAGTGTTTATGGGCTAAACAAAAAAATGCCCTTCAACGAGCATGACATCGCCGATCACCCGGTTTCTTTATATGCGGCATCGAAAAAGGCAAATGAAATGATGGCACATACCTACAGTCACTTATTTAATTTACGCACTACCGGTTTACGCTTTTTTACAGTTTATGGCCCATGGGGACGCCCGGATATGGCGCTCTTTATTTTTACAAAGGCCATGCTTGAAGGCAAACCTATCGAGGTATTTAATAGTGGTAACATGATGCGTGATTTTACCTACGTTGATGATATTGTTGATGGTATTACACATGTGATTGATAAACCTGCCGAACAAAATCTGAATTGGGATGCGCAAAATCCTGACCCGGCAACATCAAAGGCACCTTTCCGGATTTTCAACATAGGCAGGGGAGCTCCTGTTAATTTGCTCGATTTTGTTACCGAAATTGAAGCACAGATGCACATTACTGCTAAAAAGATATTCTTGCCGATGCAGGAAGGCGATGTGGCCGAAACCTGTGCCGATGTGTCAAACCTGGATACGGTGTTGAATTATAAGCCCCATACCTCGGTTCATGACGGTGTAGAGAAGTTTACCGCATGGTATAAATCGTTTTATAAGGTTGGTAAGAGGTATTTTGAGCCTGTTTCATCCGAAGTTGTAGTGGTTTAATGTCATATTAATGTCATGAAGTGTGTAACTTTATACAAGTGGTTTACAACTAAGTTTACACATTTTAAGAGTAAAAAGTTGTATAAACGCGGTTTTTGAACCTTTTTAACTTTAAGACTATTCTTTCCATGTAAGTTTTGCTGGCAATTTTTCAAACGGAGTGCCGTTTGATGGCCTTACTAAAAAAACATACATGGAAAGAAAAACAAAACCTTTTAGAAAAGTGGCTGCCGTCAGTATGATGTTAAGCGTAATTATCTTTTTTGGTAGTTGCACAAAAAATGGAGAAGCACCGTTACGCGCATCAGGCACCGACTCATTATCAACACAATTAGAAACTTCGGCAGCTACAGCCACTACCACTGCAGCAGCAACCACCTACACAGTAAATGTAAACAGTTTAAAATCAGATGATGGTTATGCCTACAAAATTACTTACGCTTTAAGTAAATCAGGCGATTCAAACGAACAGCCTAAAGCATCAACGTTAAGGCTTTTTGAAAATGGTGTTGAACTAAAACCGCCGCATTCTGTTCATCAGGATATCCGAAATTTGGGTAAAGGCCGGTTTAGCCATTGGGGTACAGGATTAGTTTTTTCAGCTTCTGATAATACCAATCCGGCAACCAACGGTCGCAAGTATACTTACACGCTTGATGGCTCTGCAAATTCAACAACTCCGGTAACGCCTCCGGCAACTACACCTTCTAATCCAACAACTACCGATGGCCTTATTGGTTACGCAATGGTTAGCGGAACAACTACCGGCGGTGCCGGCGGAACATCAGTTACCGTAACAACATTAGCTGCCTTAAAAACAGCCCTTGGCGATAACACAGCTAAGATAGTTTATGTTAGCGGTGCCATTAAAGGATCTGGTGATGATCCGGTATACGTAAAGTCAAACAAATCTATCATCGGTAAACCAGGTGCTTCTATTGAAGGTATATCGCTGTATATGTTTACTGTAAGCAACATCATTATACAGGATGTAAGATTCAAAAACTATGTAACCGATGCCGCGCTGATGATCAAATTTCAAACAAACCATGTGTGGGTTGATCATTGCGAGTTTTCTACAGACCGCACACATGGCTGGGAGTACTGGGGTAAAGACATCTCCATTACCCGTGGGTCTGATTTTATTACCGTTTCATGGAGCAAGTTCCACGATACCAACCTTTCTGTGCTGGTAAGCGGCGGAATAGATGCAAGTAATGCAACTGATGATAAAGGTCACCTGCATGTTACCATGCACCATAACTACTGGTATAACGTGAGTGAAAGAGAGCCTACCATGAACTATGGTAACATACACATGTTTAACAACTACCACTTAAATAACAGCAGCTATTCATTAGGTGCAAGGGCAGGTGGTACAGTACGTACTGATAATGAGTATTTTTCGGGCTGTCATAAACCAATCACTACTAATTTAGATGGTGATCCTCCGGGCTATTTCAGCGGTGTTAATACCAACATTTATTCAAATTGCGGTGCCAATGATATTACTACAGCAACTTCAACATGGGTACCTCCATATAGCTATGCTTCTGCATTAGATGCAGCTGCAAACGTGCCTGCTAAAGTTGTAGCTGGTACAGGCCCAAGAGCTATCCACTAATTTTCAGAATTAGTATAAAAATATAATTTAATACCCTCTCTGGCCGCTGAAGCGGTTGGGGGGTGTTATTAAATGGTTAATAACTAACCAACATACCTGTTATCTATCACTATTACGGTTCTTAAACCGTTGGCATCCAACGCCTGTGGAATGCATTTGTAACCAATAAACGCTTAATCTCATTTTGTTTTAAAAGTAATTATGCCTTGTGGCGGTATTTGCGCTATACGCAAGTAGCAGGTATTAATATTATACAGGTATGAACAGAGCAGGACAGAAAGTACTGATCGTTTGCGATTCGCCTAAATCGTTAATTGATTTCAGGGGTAAACTTATTGAGCAGTTGGTACAACACCACCAGGTGAGTGTGTTTACACCTCAAATAAATCATCAAAGTATACGCGAAAAGCTTAACCAGTTAAATGTTGATGTTTATGAAAATAAGCTCGACGGCAGCAATGTTTCCGTTTTTGCCGATTTAAAGTTTATTGGTCAGTTATATAAGCTCATTAAAAAAATCAGGCCCGACGTTTTTTTTCCGTACACCTTTAAGCCGGTTATATACGGAACGGTAATTGCCAAATTATTCAGGATAAAGAAAATAACCCCTATGCTTACAGGGCTGGGATATAATTTTACCTCAGAGGGCAAAACAGGCTTATTGAGCTACATAACCCGGGGGCTTTTAAAATTCAGTCTTGGGAAAAACAGACGGCTGAAGATCATTTTTCAGAACAGGGATGATTATCAAACCCTGCTTGACCATAAAATTTTAACCGATAAGCATAAAGTAGCTATAGTGAATGGCTCAGGTGTTGACCTTGAACATTATGAATACACCAGTCCCGATGCCAACAACATCAGCTTTTTGATGATAGCCCGTTTAATTAATGCCAAGGGAATTAATGAATATTATGAGGCTGCCAGTAATGTAAAACTACAATATCCGGATATACAATTTAAGCTCATAGGAGCTTACGGCCCCAATGTAGATACAATAAGTAATGACTTGTATAACAAGATCAAAGCGGGCCACACCATTACCTACCTGGGCGAAGTTAACGATGTAAGGTCTTATATAAATGAGTCGTCAGTTGTGGTATTGCCCTCTTATTACGGAGAGGGGGTGCCTCGCTGCCTTCTTGAAAGTATGGCCATGGGCAGGGCTATTATCACTTGCGATTCTGTAGGTTGCCGGGAAACCATCGAATCGGATATGGCCCCAAATGGGTTCCTGATCCCGGCAAAAAATGTTGACGAGCTTGTTTCCAAAATGAAATTTTATCTGCAAAACAAAGATGCTGTACATAGTTATGGTATTAATGGACTTGCCTTTGCCCGCAAAAAATTTGATGTAAACCTTGTTAACACCGAGATGCTGAAAATTATGCAGCTTAACTAAACGCTGCCCCTCAAAACAAACCTTATTTATTAACCGATAAAATTATATGCGATGGAAAATAGATTGATCTACGCTAACCGAACGTTGGGCGATTTTCAAAACATTATGGACGAATATGGCTGGATTGTGTATGAAGGCGCTTTGACTCCCGGTTTTATTGATGAAATAAACAGCGATTTGGCTAAGGCTAATATACTTAGACGAAGCATCCAGATCAAAAATGGTATTAGTGCCAATATGGATGGAACGCTGCACCATCTGCTTGAACGCGACAACTTTGCGCTCAGTTTTTTAGATAATATGTATTGCAATGAGGAGATAAGCTGGTTTTTAAATGGCAATTATATACTTAATGGCATTAATGCCGTTGTTCATGCAAGGCAGGAGCACCCTTACCTGAGTAATATGCACCGTGATGTACGCACCTTTATGAAAGAAACCAAGCTACTGATTCAGATGATTGTTACGCTGGATGATTTTACTGTGGATAATGGTGCAACCTACTTATTATCCGGCTCACATAAAGTTGACGTAAGGCCCGATGAAACTTATTTTTATGAACATGCAGATCGGGCCGTTGCACCAAAGGGAAGTATCATCATGTTTAACTCAAACCTTTGGCATGCAGCCGGCGAAAACAAAACCGATGGCTTAAGAAGGGCTTTAACCCTGGGCTTTACACGGCCGTTTTTTAAACAGCAAATGGATTACCCTCGCTTTTTAGGTTATGATTTTGGTGAAGGGCTTAGTCCGCAGCTGCGCCAGGTTATAGGTTATAATGCTCGCACGCCAGAAAGTTTAGAAGAATACTATCAGCCTCCGCATCTTAGAATGTATCAGCGCGATCAGGGTTGATGCGCTTTAGCAACACCATCCACTTTAATTTGTAGCAATGCCTAAAAGTAAAGCCACTCCAAGATCTATTGGGGGGTATTTTGAGTTGCAGCTCACTCCCGGTTCTGAGTATTACCCCAACCTTATAAAGTTAAATACGGGCCGTAATGCCTTAGAGTATATTTTGAAGCAAAAGGGATATACGAAAATTTATATACCCTATTTTACTTGCGATGTTATACTTGAACCCATTACCAGGCTAAACGTTGAGTATCAGTTTTATTCAATTAATGAGCAGCTTGAGCCTGTTATAGATTTTACCATTGAGCCTCACGCGTGCTTTTTATACACCGATTATTTTGGTGTTAAGCGTGAAGCCGTAAAGCGATTGAGTAAGCAGATCAAACATATTATTATTGATAATTCGCAAAGCTTTTTTTCAGAAGCCCTGCCTGGTATAGACACTTTTTATTCATGTCGAAAATTTTTTGGAGTGCCTGATGGAGCATATCTGCAGATCCGCAAAAAACTGAGCCGCAAGCTGCCTGTCGATTCATCGTTAAACCGCTTTTCTCATCTTATAAAAAGTATAGAACAGGGTACCGAAGCAGGTTATGCAGACTTTAAGGCAAATAATGAGGACCTGGAAAATAATGAGATCAAGAGCATGTCGCTTTTGACCCAAAAAATTCTGTCGGGTATTGATTATGCAGAATGTGCCAGGATACGAAAGCGCAACTTTGACTTTCTGCACAAACATTTAGAGGTCAGCAACCTGTTTAAGTTTGATATCGCCGATGATTGTGTACCAATGGTATATCCATTTTTACATAATGCCCATGATTTAAAGGTTCATTTGATACAGAAAAAAATATTTGTGGCCACCTATTGGCCAAACGTATTTAAATGGACAAGCAAAAAAATGTATGAGAACTACCTTGCCCGGTGTTTGGTGCCCTTGCCAATAGATCACCGGTACAATCTTCAGGACATGTTTTTTATGTTAACCATTTTACAGCAGTTTATATGACCTTTTCAGTATATATCCGCCCTTTGGCATTGGAAGATGCGCAAACCTCTTATTTATGGAGAAATGATCCGCAGGTATGGACTTTTACCAACTTTAAAGCCACTCAACGCATCACATCAAAAATGGAAACCGCCTGGCTGCAGGAAAACCTGAACAAGCCCGACCAAAGCCGCTTTGCCATTTGCCTGAAAGAGTTAGATACCTACGTAGGCAACATCCAACTGTTGGATATAAGGGATAAAACCGCGGAGCTGCACCTGTTTATCGGTAACAGGCTTTACTGGGGCAAAGGGATAGGCTACCAGGCCACCATGCTGATATTAAAATATGCCTTTTTTTACAAGGAACTGGAGAGCTTACACCTGAGGGTACATCCGGCAAATGTACCGGCATTATATATTTATGAAAAGGCCGGGTTTGAGATTACCGGTGAAGTAGATGGCCTTGTTAAAATGAAAATTCTCAAGAAAAATTTCATAAATCACGGACAACTCGTGAAGTGACAGACACCTAAAAAACAATATTCTTATGACTAAGTTACTTACCATTGATGATAAAATGGAGTGGGCTTCGTATGTACGCAAGGCCGCGGAATATGACTTTTATCATACCTGGCACTATCATGCATTAGAGACCAAAGTTGGTGCACCAATTTTGTTTGTTTATCAGGAGCATGGCGATTTTATAGCATTTCCATTACTCAAAAGGCCAATTCCCGAAACAGAACATTACGACCTGAGCAGTGTATATGGCTATTCGGGCCCTTTTTCAAACCGAAAAATGGAGGAACTGGACAACTCGCTACAAGAAAACTTTAAACATGCTTTTCTGAATTTCCTGTCAGACGAGAAATATGTTTCAGTATTCACCCGCATTCACCCTTTTTATAAACAGCAGTTATTGCTCGAGAAATTTGGAGGGGTACACCACAATGGATTAACGGTAGTGATTGATCTGTCGGAAGATATAGAACACCAACGTAAAAAATACAGGCAATCAACCATGGATGCCGTAAGGCACGCCTGGAAAAAGGGCTTTGTTGTTAAAGAGGAGAGCGGCCCTGAGGCTATTGCCACATTTGTAGATATCTATACCGAAAATATGCAGCGGGTAGGGGCCTCTGATTATTATTTGTTTAATGAAGAATACTTTTCGCGGGTTTTAAACACACAGGAATATGATGCAAGGCTAATAACCATGTATGATGGCGATACAGCAATTTGCAGTACCATAGTTATGCTGACCAATGGCATTATACAGGCTCATTTAATAGGTACACGCACGGCATATCTCCACCACAGTCCTTCAAAATTTATGGCCGATCAGATCTCAGTCTTAGGCCGAACGTTGGGGATGCACTATTACAACTTAGGAGGTGGACTTGGCTATAAGGAGGACGCGTTATTTAAATGGAAATTAGGCTTCACCGACCTTTGTTTTGACTTTAAAAGCTGGCGATATGTTGCCAACCCTTCCATGTATCAGGAATTACTGGAGAAAAAAGAAATAGATAAAGATGCCGATATCGATTTCTTTCCACTATACAGATACGCCTAAATCTAATAACCTACCTTTTAACTACATAAAACTTATTTGTCATGATATATATCAGAAATTTATTATTTCAAGAAAGATTTCATTCCAGGTGGTTGGTTCTTTTAATTGATCTGATGATCGTATTTATATCACTATGCCTTGCTATTTCTTTAAAAAATAAACTTGATTTAAAACAAGACAACATCTATTATTTGTTTTTTTATTGCAGCAGCGCCATCCTTACTTTTCTGGTAATGCGTATTCATACCCGTATTATCAGATACTCCAATACCAAAGATATGCTGCGCATTTTTATGGCAGTACTGGTAAGTAACGTTGCGTTTATGCTGCTTTGCAATATATTGTTTGCACCATATTTTCAATTTAATCTTATTGGCCTGGGTGATATATTATTGATCAATTTTTTCATCTCATCATCCCTGTTAATGGGCATACGCATTGTGATAAAGGACCTCTTTGTATATCTTGAAGAGCCTGCCCAAACCGCTAACCGGGAAAACGTGCTGATATTTGGCTCAGGCGCTTCATCTATTTTGATTAAAAAGGCCGTTGAATCGCAAAAGGGACTTATGTTACAGGTTCAGGGTTTTATAGATGTGGGTGCCGATAAAATTTATAAATGCATTGAACAAAAGCAAGTTTATCCGGTACGAGCTCTTGCAAATCTGAAACAAAAGCAGGCTATTAAAACCATGCTGATAACAGCCGAAGACCTGAATATGGCAGGCAAGCGGGCAGCTGTAGAAAGGTGTATTGAGCTTGGCATCAAAGTTATTACCGTTCCACCTTCTGATCAATGGCTTAACGGAACGCCGAGCCTCAACCAGTTTAAGGACCTGAAAATTGAAGATCTGCTTGAACGCGAACCCATTGAACTATGCAAGGATCATATTTTAAATGAATTTAACGGGAAACGGGTATTGGTTACGGGTGCAGCAGGCTCCATAGGATCAGAGATCGTTAGGCAGGTAATGGGTTATAATCCTGAATGTATCATATTATGTGACCAGGCCGAAACACCTTTACATGATATCCAGATGGAGATTGAGGACGGAAAAAACTCCTGTAAAACAAAAATGTTCATTGCCGACATTCAGAATACGGCACGTATAAGATGCCTGTTCAATTTATACAAGCCACAAATTGTTTTCCACGCAGCAGCATACAAGCATGTGCCCATGATGGAAAATAACCCGACAGAGGCTGTATTAACCAATGTATGGGGTACCAAAAATGTGGCCGATATTTCAAGGGAGTTTGGGGTAGAGAAATTCATCATGATATCAACAGATAAGGCGGTACGTCCTACAAATATCATGGGTGCATCTAAACGTATTGCTGAGATGTATATTCAATCATTAAATGAAAAAATTAATGATCAGCAACATTTATTACAGGATATTGACGGGGCGGCAATCAATAAAACCAAGTTTATTACCACCCGGTTTGGAAACGTGTTGGGATCGAATGGTTCAGTGATCCCAAGATTTAAAGCCCAGATTGAACGCGGCGGACCGGTAACGGTAACGCATCCGGATATTACACGTTAT
Organism: Mucilaginibacter aquaedulcis; assembly: GCF_030409325.1. Lineage (GTDB taxonomy): Bacteria > Bacteroidota > Bacteroidia > Sphingobacteriales > Sphingobacteriaceae > Mucilaginibacter > Mucilaginibacter aquaedulcis. The sequence continues at coordinate 2,367,964 of NZ_JAUFPR010000002.1, read as the reverse complement.
TTCATGACCATTCCCGAAGCGGTGCAATTGGTACTCGAAGCAGCTATAATGGGTAAAGGATCTGAGATATTTTTGTTTGATATGGGGAAACCGGTGAGGATAGCTGATCTTGCTGCCAATATGATCAAACTGGCAGGTTTTATTCCGGATAAAGACATCAAAATTGTTTATACCGGATTGCGGCCGGGCGAAAAACTTTACGAAGAATTGCTGAATATTGAGGAGCAAATTATCCCTACCTACAATAAAGATATTAAGATATCTAAAACAATACCTAACCGTTATAGTGAAGTTAATAATCTGATTAAAGAATTGTTGGAGCTGAGCAAATTAAACAACGAAGAATTGATGGTTGCCAAGATGAAAACCATTCTTCCTGATTACATCAGTAACAACTCACAATATGAAAAACTCGACCTTAAATTTGTTGATACAGAAATAGCTTAAATTGTAACAAATTTGTTATATTGTATTGAAATTCAGATATAAACCTGCATTTGACGAGAATCACTGTGAATAGTGATTTGCATCATTTTTAAGTGTTTTGTTTAACCTATTTTTATTGTAACAAAGCGCAACTTATGTAAACATATGTGTGCATTTGTAACAATAATTATAATAAATGTTTATTAGTAAACATTTGGTTAAATATCCTTTAAAGTTGATGTGAGCATTTACATCAACCTGATAAATTTTAAATAGGTGGATCATCGTATATAGAATTTTAAGGTATGCACAACAAAATTGATTATCCGGTTATGGGTTATGTAATTAACAACCGGACCGCTGGCAGTTCAAACAGTTCGAATCCTAATTTCGGGCGTATTGTTGAACGGGTTGTAAGGAGAGATAGAATGGGTATTAGCGAACTTGCAAGAAGACTCAAAGTAAGCCGGCGAACAATTTATAACTGGTTTGAAATGGAGCGGCTGAGTATAGATATTATCAGCAAAATTGGCTTCGTGATAGGTCATGATTTTTCAGATGAGTTTCCTGAAGAATTTGCCAATGCAGATAATCATTTAGCTGGCGATGCTGTAGCACAAATTCAAACAGAGCAACCTAATAATGCCATTTATTATTGGATGGACAGATACATCAAATTACTCGAAAAATTTAATGAGGTTTTGAGTCATGAAATTAAAGATCATGACGCACCGGTTCAGTAAAATTATAATTCAAAAATATAACAAAAGCCTTAAGTATTAAACTTAAGGCTTTTGTTTTGGTAACGATGTGAGAGAGGAGCTTAATTAATACTTGTTTGCAGAGGAACTGAGCATGGGCCAATTTTTACGCTTTCATATCTTGCGGTTGGTGCCTTTACATCAGGCTTGCCATCCATAAAAAAGCCGTGGCTTGTGAAGTTACCTGTAGGGGGTATTTGAATGTTATATATGCCTGGCTTTACATCCACTGTTTTACTTCCATATGCAGGGAAAGCAAATGAATAATTGTTTTCCCCCGAAAAATTAATTGTAAAAGAGCCTATCCCGGTAGAATTATACAAAACGTATTTTACAAACGCGTTAGAATCACACCTTTGGTTTGGTGATTCGACAGCTGCAAGAGAATCTGCCTGGCTTAAGCCTTTACGGGGTTGTATGGCATCATTCTTATTGCAGGCCATGATTATCATAAAAGAAAATATCAGGGCTGATGAATAAATTAAATTTTTCATGACGTTGTTTGATTAAGTGATCAATAAAAGTTTTAATATTCAGTTGTTTGTGATTGATGAGCATTGTTAACAGGATGTTTTTGCTATTACCATCCAAAACGTTAAGCAAATAGTTAATTAATCCGGATTTACTTTATTAGTCGAAAAACGGATGGAAATAGGAAACACTTTTCTGAATTTTATTTAATTGATCTGCAGAGAGGGGTAATTAATCTATTTGTTCAACAGATTTCTTTTGGTTGAAAGAAAGGAGATAAATGCCGCCCGCAAAAATTATCAATACCGGCAGGAAGCTAATGAGGCAATAAAAACTAAGTGAGGGAGAAGATACTGGAAGGGCATTGAAGGCAGAGCTATCACCCAGGATAATGGTACTGCCCCAGTAAAATGGCAACAAATAGGTTTGATTGTTTTTCAAAAGATCAAGTTTAGCCAACCGCAGTGACTCATCTTTTGATGATCCGGTACGTAGATACTTATAAAAGCTTTCTGTAAGCTGGTAGGTAGCCTGATTGTCTGCCTGCCATAGGTTGGTTACTGTGCTTGGTATACCGGCTAAACGAAAGCCCCTGGCCAGACTAAATACACCTTCGCCAACTGCCAGATATCCGGTGCCAGTGTTACAGGCAGATAGTACTACCATATTGGTATACCTGCACCTGAGTTTTTGAATATCGCTCATGAGCACTGCCGAATCGGCCATGTAAAGCACCGGATCACGACTATTACTATCTGATGCAGCATGAGAATATATCTGGATAATTTGGGAATGGGGGAGTTGGGAAAGAAACCGGCTCTTCCTGGCATCTTCTCCTTTTAATAAAAGTGCCGATTTAAATTCGGTTTCAATACGATCAAGTGATGCCGAAGAACCAACGAGGGGCTGCAGGTTAGCAGCTTTTTCATAATTTTCCGGAGCAATGCCCAAAAACACACTCTTTGCATCAACACTTACCGGCTGGTGGTTAAATAATACCTGCATAGAATATACGTAGCTAAAGGCATGTTTTTTAAGTAAAAAACTATTATTCACCATAGGATTGTAGAGCAATGCATCAAAAGGGATAAAATACTCTCCGGGCGATATTATAACACGTTGGGTGTTGATAGCAAGCGGTTCAAATAGTTTTTTAAATAACCTGTTGGCCAACTGGGTGTATCCATCATAGTGTTGATTCAGTAAGCTCTGATTGGAACAGTATTTTAAAAACTCTTTACTATTAGTAAGATAGCTTGCATAAGGAATCTTGTGTATTTTAGCCTCTGCAGCGCTTACCTGTAAAACGTAAACAATATTGTTGTTATAAAAATACTCAATCAATGATTGTTTATCTTTTCCTAATTGTTGTTGCAGTCTTTTGATAGACCAAAAGGAGTTGCCGGGCAAGATAGGACTTTCGGCCAATTGGGAATTTTGCTCGTTCTGCTTGTTTTCCCATTGCTGATGAACCGAGATCCAGGTTTTATTTAAGCTTGTATCTGTGTCTTTATAAGTTAATGATGAAAGCTTTTTATTAAGGCTATCCATTGTAATTAGCAGATTTTTATCCTTCCTGGTAACAGGCTTTGACAGTGTTTTTAGTGTAAAATTCAATTGATCATTCAATAAAGCCGACCGGCTTTTTTCAAAAAAATAAAATGCTTTTTCGGTATCGTTTAACAAATAGCAAACCTCAATGGCATTTTCATAGGTTTCTTTGATCTTGCTGCGCCAAAGCAGTTTTGATAGCTCTGAATATTGTTTCCAGCGCATCATATCAACAGACCTGTCTGCGAGCATAAAAGTCTGTAAAGCCGCTTTTAACAAAGATGTGTCCTGGTGTCGCTTGTATAAAGCCAATAAACTTTCACCTTTATCGGCCAATAATGTGCTTACGTAGTAATCGTTTGACACCTGGTTCAACATACTTACAGTAGGATTGCTGGTGATCTCCTGATTTGTAAAGTTTATCGGAAGGCTATTCAATCCCTTTTGATAAAATTGTAAAGCCAGTTTATGATCATTCCGAAGCGCGTAGCTTACCCCTATATTTTCATAAAAGCCCACTATTTGATAAGTATTCTTGTATTTTCGGGCTAAATCAAGCCCTTCATAAAAGCATGTTCTGGCATTGTTCCCTTGTTGCAGTTCGTTGCTATAAACATTGCCAAGGTCATTCAAATCGTTTGCGCTTTGGGTGTAGTTTTGACGGTCCTTATTTAAATTAACTGCTTTGCGGTAATAAAACAAACTGGACGGGTATTGCCGGGTAGCTTTCATCAGGCTGGCGTAAATAGAATAGGCCGATGCAAGTTGAATAGTTGGAGTTGATTTTAGCTTTGATAATGAAGTATCAATACTTTGCCGGGCATTTTTAAAATCACCAAGTTCAATTTCGGCCTGCGCTTTTTGAGCCCAAAGAGCTCCTAATTGTGCAGTATCCTTTGCAGCGTTGGAGTAAAACATGCCTTTCAAGGCCATTCCCTTTGCCTGCTGATAATCGCCGGCTTTATATGCCGAGTAAGCCAGTTGGGTATAAGCCATCCCGATAATAAAATATTTATCATGAAATTTTTTGCCAGCAGCAATACATTGATCAAAACAACTGTTTGATTGATATATGAGGTTTAATTTTAAATAAAATATGGCTAGGTTATAATAGCTATTGCATAAAAAAGGCTCCGGTTTTCCGGTGTGTTTATTGATATCAATAGCAGTGGCCGTGTAAGCTGCTCCCAACTCGAAGTTGCCGGAATGAGCATAAAAATCACCAAGCCTGTGAATAATCTCTGCGTATACAGCTCCTTTTGTTTGATTACAGTTAAGATAGGCAAACCGTAATTGTGTAAGCATATGTATTTTAATATCATCAGTTCCAGAGGCCTTTTTAATAATATTGATCGTATGCCTTATGCTGTCGTCAGAAATACATTGCGCATAAGCCGTAATTGTCCATCCAAGAAAAAGGCATAAACAAACAAAGGGTTTGCGCAAGGTATTCATGATACAAATTAATAATCATACCTGTTCAATACAGACACCATCTTTGATCAGCTCATTTGCCATTGCCGGTTCACGGCTACAAACAGTTGATCCTGGCAAATTAATAAGTTCCTGAATAAATGATTGCTTGTTAATGGTAAACTTGGTATAGAGTTCTAAACTGCAGTGTGCGCCAATAATGCCTGTAGCTATTGCCGTAGCAAATGATGATCCTCTAACATATTCATCTTCTCCAATTTGCTCAAAAGGAACTTTAAAATACTGATCTCCATCTTGGTATTTGTCGGCCTTAACGCCCATATCAACAAAAACATTGGAATGATTTTCAGTTGAGGCAACTTTATCTTTAAGAAATGTGGTAACAGTGACCACATTTTTTGCAGGGTTGCTGAGGCACGCAGGCAAAAATCTGTGTATGGCTAAATTTCGAAGTTGAAACGGTGTAACAATAATTCCTTGTGCTGCAAGAATTTTTTTTGCCTTGTCATCATCCTCGTCTATCTGGTTGCCCGAAGCTGTAACAAATAAAATTCCCTGTGTTCTTAATTTTTCAATTAATATATCAAGTATTTGTACAGAGCTTTTTCCATAATAATAAAAACCCCAACTGGCATTAATGATTTTTGCTCCTCTTGCTATAGCGTAGTGAATAGCGCAAAACGTATCAAATAAATTGCCCCTCCCTGTACTATCGTGGGTTTTAACAGGAATGATCCTTACCGTTTTGGTTGTAATATTTTTAAATTGGTTTATAATAAACTGGGTAACCAGGCTACCATGACGGCCAGGATTATCATCGTTTATATTGTCGGAGTTTTCAATAAAGTTCCAGCCATCTTTCTTATCCCCAAAACATTCAAAGCCGGGCTCATTTTGGTTATCGGTACTAATGTAGGTTTCGTCTACTATTGTTCTGTCCAAACCGGTGTCAAGTACAGCAATTTTTACAATCTCCTTATTGTATTTTTCAGTTACGTAAGAGTTGTCGCATGAATTAGTTTTTGAATGCTTATAATCAAGGGGGGGTATTTTGTTTAAAAAATTCAAAGAGTAGCTTTCCCCAACGGTTCTGCCGTCAGAGCCAGACCCTGAATTAACCCCTTTAGTTACTACCACTGATTCTATATTTTCAGCTTCCCATAATTGTACGTATAGATCGCAATTTTTACATTTCTTTATCTTAACGTTATCAAAGCCCATCTCATGAAAATAGCCTTGCACCGTTTCTATATCCTCAGGTTTAGGGAAATTCTCAAAAGTTACAATCAATTGATTCTTAACATAGGTATCTCCAAGCAAACTGTAATCAGGTATGCAAGGAATGGTTATCCTTTTAAATAAGTTAGGGGAGCTTTTCATGATCTTAATTTTTAATGTATTTTATCCAGTTCCTGGCTTCCTGGCTACCATATAAATTATTGTTGATAACATGCTGTAATATTTCTTTTGCCTGTTTAGTATCTGAACCTTGAGAACGTGCCATTAATGTAAGCGCCTTATAAAACTGCCCTGGATTGGTGTATAAGGGCATGGCCGATAAGTGATCAAAGTTTTTTAATGCTTCCTCATATTGTTTTACAGCCAGATGGGTTAGCCCGAGGTATTTTAGGGCTTCGGGAGCAGTTTCCGGTTTAAATGTAAGAGGAGCGAAAAAATCTTCGGCCTTTTCGTAAGATTTGGCATTGTAGGCAGCTATACCAGCCTGTAATGAGTCTGAACTGCCCATGTTTAATCCCAATGTGTTTAAATTGCTCGCAATGTATTTATCAGCAATTTTTTGAGGAGTGGGAGGTTGTAAAAATGCGAACCAACCTATTATCAATAAAATGCATGCTGCAGCTAAAAATGCTATTCTTTTAAAAGTTACAATTTTAGCAGGTTTTGGAGTGGCCGATAGTTGTTCGTATAGCCGTGCGAATTCTTCTTTCTTTTGTTGTTGTAAATGCGCATTTAACCCATCGCGAACGCTGATGTAGCTGGCAACCTCATTTGCAAAGGCGCCGTCGGTAAGGCATCTTTGTTCAAAGCCCTTCCTTTCTTCATCTGTTAGTGCTCCGGTGAAGTAATTATCTATCAGGTTTAATGAGTTATTCATTTTGATGCAGTATTCTAACTAATTTCAACTTCAATTTTTCCAGGCAGCGTAATCGTGTTGTTTTAACCACGTTAGCCGACTGATACTTCATATGCCCGGCAATTTCTTTGTCGTTATATCCCTCTTCAAAAAGCAGCAGCAACTCTTTGCATTTGTCGCCTATCTCTTGTAATCTATCCATAACCTGCTGCCTTTCATCCTTAGCAATAAGGGCCTGGATAACGCTCCTGGTTTCATCGGGGAGTTCATAAACTAAACTATCATAGGGCATGGTATTTTCTAACTTTCCCTTATTAGTCGTTTTTTTCCGAAGCAGGTCAACACATTTATTTGAAAATATTTGATAGGTGTAAGTTTTTAGCGAAGATCGCCCCTCAAATTTTCCGGAAATGATATTTTTAATGATTGCTATAATGGTATCAGAATATATGCTTGCAGCCTCCTCGGTTTCTATACCATATTTTTTTGCTGCTTCTCTGATTAGGTAGAAGAATGCTTTATACAGGTCTTTTTCAAAAAGATGCCTTGAAAGTCCACCAGACCTTAGTCCATTCAAGATCAAATTTTCTGAAGCTGGATCCATAGCGGTAAGGAGTTATTGCATAGGTAGTTGCGGTAGAAATATATAACCAATATATAATAAAAAACGCCATAAAATGCGTAATTATGGGTACAATTTAATACCCATAATTATTCATATAACTATCATGCAGTCTGCTGTTTACACTCAGGCAAGCTGTTAGCTGTGTTTGTACTTAGTGTAATAGATTAATCGTAATTAATACTTAGTATTTTGAGATTGGCTTATTGAATAACTAATTGCGGTTTATTGGCAGCGTTTTCCTTACTATTAAATTGGATAGTACTGTTTTGATTGGTTGCATCTTTTATGCATAAACTAACAATTTTATCGCCTGATAACTGTGTTTTCACGTATGCGGTTACATCAAATTCAACGTATTTGCCCTGGTTGTTAATTGAAGCGGAGCTCAAATTAGTGCCTGTTGCCGGCGAATTGTTAAAGTTGATTGCTCCTTCTGTCCAGGTATCGGTGTCGACCCCATAGCAGGATAAACTTACTGTTGAGGCATTATCAATATTTAATCCGTAAACCCTCAGTTTGGCTGATGTAATACTGGTTGTTGAACTGCTCAGTGTAAATTTAAGGTAGGCCTTGCGCGCATAGTTGTTAACATTTGAGCCTTTTACCGTTAAACTGGCATCGGTGCCATAGTTGGTGGTTGCAAAAGTTCCGTTGCGCACAAATGCATCGGCAGTTGGTGACAAAGTGTTTCCAGTGGTTGGGGTGCCACCACCACCGCTTGGTACACCTTTATGGTTAACACTTGAAAAATTACCACCGGTATAATATATATTCCCGTTTAATACAGCACCGACACCTGCCGATTTACCAACGGGGAGTGGAGTGAGCTCGGTCCAGGTATTTTTTGCTGGGGTATAAGCCATTACCTGTTTGCTTAATACATTATGCGATGTTTCGCCGCCAAGAACAATAATACGGTTATCATAGGTTACTACAGCCGAAGATATATGATCAACCCCGGTTGGCATGTTGGCTAATTGAGCCCATGAATTGGTTGCTTCGTTATAAACTTCAAGCGTGGTTTGGGTTTGTGTTTCTTCGTCCTGGTGATGGGCGCCACCTAAAAAGTAAATTTTTCCACCCAATACTGCCGAACCCGGATGGTTTACGGGGTTAAGTACGGGAGCTAATGATTTCCAGCCGGCAGCCAAATTGCTCAGATCTAAAGCGTAATGAACGCCTACATCTGCACGTGACAGGTTTGCACCGCTCATATAATGTATTTTGCCATTGAGATACTTTAACTGACCTGCAGCTAAGGCCTGGGGCAGATCGGGCAGGCGTACATAACTGTTTGATGCAATAATATATTTCCAAACCTGCTCTGTTCCGAAGAGTTGTCCGGTACCATTTGCATTTGAGGTATAGCCACCTGCAAAATAAATATCAGTACCGTCAGTAGTAAGGCCAAAGTGGGTAACTCCGCCAAAATTACTGCCACTTGGTGTTTGAGGTAGGCTGGCAATGGATGTCCATGTGTTGGCTATTGGGTCATACACGTAAGCGCGTTTTGTTGGTGTATAGGCAGGCCTTTTATTAATATCGTACCCTCCAAAAATGTATAACTTTCCTTTAACTACCTCGCCGTGCACTTCGTGAGTTAAACTGGGCTGACTTTTAGCGGTTGACCATGTTATAGTAGTAAAATCTGCAGCGGCCTCAACTGATGGGATTGTAGTTACATTCTCCTCCGCTGATGGGGAAGTAGGAGCAGGTGCTTCCTCTTCATTTTGGCTTTTCTTACAGCTTTGAAAGAAAAGAATGCCAATAACAAAAATCAAAACGGGCAGATACTTGACTTTTAAATTTTTCATGCTGTAATATTTATTAATGCTTGGTAATAAGGTTTTCGATATTTATCCACGGCAAATGCTGCCATCTTTATTAAAGATAACGATACATAACACAGTAATAAGGAATGGCGATTTGAATGTTATAAATATGTGAAAAAGTGTAGATTTTGAGTTAGATACTAACTTCAGTTATTGAGTTAAAAGGTTTAGGTTGGCTTGCAAAATGGTCTTTTGGTTAGGTGTGATTATTATGCGGGGAGAAAAATATATTTTTTATTTATGAAAAATAATGAATTTTTAGCTATTATTGTAATAGTATAATTATTAATTATAACGATAGTAATACTTAACCATAAAAAAGTTTCAAACAAGGGGTTGTTTAATTCACAAAATGGTTAGCCCGCGGAAATATTTTTCGCGGGCATTTTTTTGCTCTCTAATTTGGATTTTTTTGTTGAGAAATAAGTTCGGGTACGGTTATTACAAACACATCAGCAAGCAACCGAATTTCTTAAGAAAAAGAATTAGGTGAGATAAGTAAATTAATTTTTAGTTTATGATTTTTTAACAGGAATGAAATACAGCTGTTTTTAGAATTTGTTTTATCGTTACAATTTAATGACATTTTTATGACAAATTAATTTTCTTATAATATTTTATACTTGAAATAGCTTGTAAATGACTGTTTTAGTCAGGTACAAGTGTCATAATGGTGTGAAAAATATTCACACTTTTTCTCACAATTGTAACTTTCTTGTGACTGGTGCGTAAAGAGGGATAATTAAACTATTGATTAACCCCTATTGGACAATTATGCTTAAGTCGAAACAACTATTAGCTATTACAGCCCTTGCTTTGTCATTAAATGCCTGTAATAAAGAGAAAGAGATCACGCCGGTTACTGCAACAGCAAACACATTGGCGGTTAACGCAGTCAGTACACCTGCTGTTAATTTAATTAGTAATGTGGTGGTAGCATCGGGAGCTGCCAATCAGATCTCTACACTTTCAAAAGGAACGGTGTATTACACAGATCGTACTTATACGATCACATCGGTGCCCGATTCATTAGCCAGCCTCCCCATGATCAAAACAACTAATGCCGATAAGTGGAACACCATGGCCTCTTATCTTACCTTTAGTTTGTCGCAATCATCAACAGTTTATGTAGCGTTTGACCCCCGCGCTACAGGATTGCCTACCTGGTTAAAAAGCTGGCAAAAGCTTAAAGCCGTAATTGGCCTTAATGATTCAAAGGTTACGCAGTATTCATTGTACAGCAAAGTTTATCCTGCTGGTACAGTGGTTTTAGGAGGCGCAAATGCCAGTGGAGCCGCAGGTGTATTAAATCAATACTTTGTGCTTGCCAAGCCTCATGCTGTTGTTACCCCTCCGTCTGCACCTGATACCGGAACACCCATAAATAATACTTCGTTTATGCTGGGTGTTAATGGTCACTCATTAGGTGTGCCGGCGTATACATCGGTTAGCCCCGAAGAACAGATCGCGCTTTTGAAAAAGATGGGTATGACCTGTTTCCGCCAGAATATCAACTTTAACGCCGATGGATCAATTCCTAACCAAAAGGTTTTTACTGCACTATATAATGCAGCAACAGCAAACGGAATTACCATATTGCCAATGGTTAACACTACCACCCTTAATTTGGGTGCAACTGAAAGCGCTTCATATGCTGCCGGTAATGTTTTAGGTGCTAAATTGGCGGCCAAAAACGCAGCTTATTTTAAATATTATGAGCTGGGTAATGAGCTTGATCTTCAATGTATCAAAAGCGGTAATGGCGATAAATCAACTGATTACGACGCTAATAAACTTAAAATTATAGCTGCTTACATGAAAGGTTTGGATGATGGTATTAAATCTTCACAACCTACCGCTAAAACCATGATCGATGCAAGCTGGTTACATTACTACTTCTTGCAATACATGGAAGCATACGGCAATAAGTTTGATATCGTAGCATATCACTGGTACTCAGATATGGAAACTACTGCTGCAAGAATTAAAATACCTGATATTTCAGTAAAAGTAGCAAGCTTATTTAATAAACCGATCTGGTTTACCGAAGTAGGACAAAGACCAGATAAAGTTTCTGATATTGATCAGGTACAAAGCGATTTCTTATATGCCTTCTCTAAAAAGATGAAACAAAACCCACAAGTGAAAGCCGTATTAGTGTACGAGCTATTCAATGAACCACAAAGGGGTACTGTTGAACAGAACTACGGTTTAATAAGATGGGCTATACCTTACACTCAGTATACCATGAAAACAGTAGCGCAAACTTTTTCGAATAACCGATTATAAGACGACCCCTATTTAACATATATACTAAAGCCGGAAAGTATTGCAAAAATACTTCTCCGGCTTTTTTGTTTTAATGATTGGGTTATCGATGTAATGATCGTTTGCGCAGATAGGCCAAAAGCTCTCTTATTCTGTCGGTTTGCATCATTGTGGCACCATGGTTAATGATCCAATCCCAGCTATCTTTGGTATTGCCATCATCTACGGCAACATCGTCTTCATGGCCCGCATTCAGGCTGGCCCATAAAGAGTTGATCCATATTTTTGAACCATTCTTGTTAATGAAATCATTTTTGGCCAATATACTTGAAGTATCCGACTGAAAATTAAGCTCAAATGCTACGGGTTTTATTTGCTTTTGATATTCGTTTATTATTTGACGCGCTTCAGGTTTATCAAGATTAACCACCGGCATAAATACAATGCTATCCAGTAGTTTTCCATATTTGGCCCTTACATTTTGATAAGTATCTTCAGTTTTAAAAATGGCCTGGTTTAGTGTGCCTGTTTTTTTCAATACCTCGTATGCTTCAATGTAATAAGGATAGCTTTTATCCAGATTAACAAGCACCTTGCCCTTAGCCAGGGTCATTACCTCTTCCAGTGTAGGTATGGTGTGCCTGGTAACGCGGCCCAGTCCGTTTCTAAGATGAAATTTTTTGATCTCCGCTAATGTATAGTCAGATGGTTTTCCTTTTCCATTGGTGGTTCTGTCAATGGTGCCATCATGCATAATAACAATTACGCCATCGCTGGTTTTATTCAAATCAATTTCAATAACATCCACACCCAGTTCAATGGCGCGTTTATAAGCCTCTAATGAATTTTCGGGTGCGTCGCGCCAATCACCGCGGTGAGCGGTTACCATCACATGTTTATCATTGGGGTCGTGAAGCTGACTGATGATCTTGCTTACTTGCCCGTATGAGTCAAGGCTGTAAAGCGAAAACAGGGATATCGTTGTAATTTTTAATAGGTTTTTCATAGCGGGCAAAAATCCGCTTTTATTATTATAGCAATGTTAACCAGATGAAAATAACCTATTGTTGAGTAAGGTTGTTACAAATCCGTGTATCAGGTAAAAGGCATGACACTTCACCCAATAGAGATAGATTTGATGTTTTGGTAATGCAGTCTTAACATTCCGGGTGCTTGCATCACATATTTTCGCGAAAAAAACTATGAAAAAACTATTCAGCAGCCTTGTCATTGCTCTATTAATGACATCGATGGCCCAAGCCCAGGACAAACATGTGGTATTGATCAGTATAGACGGGTTACGCCCTGAATTTTATATGGACCCATCATGGGGCATGGTGAATGTGCGCCAGGGTATGAAAACCGGCGCTTATGCTGAAGGTGTTCGCGGAAGTTTCCCTACGGTAACATATCCATCCCATACTACCATTATCAGCGGAGTATTGCCGGCTAAACATGGTATTTACTACAATACCCCGGTAGAGCCTTTAGGTATTTCTGGCAAGTGGTTTTGGTATTATAAAGATATTAAGGTACCTACATTGTGGACTGCCGCTAAAGATGCCGGCTTAACCACAGCAGGAGTAAGCTGGCCTGTAACCGTTGGCGCGCCTATTGATTATAACCTGCCCGAATATGTGATACTTCCTAAAAACAAGGGCGAAAAGAATGATGAGGTTAAGGCTTTGTACGATGAATCGAACCCGAAGTCTTTATTTCAGGAGGTTCAGGACAACGCTATTGGCAAGTTTGGTGAGTATGGAGCAAGTCTTGATTTTTATACAAATGATCAAAACAAGGCCCGGATGGCTGCCTATATTCTGCGTAAATACAAACCCGCGTTTTTGGCGATACATATTGGCCTTACCGATCATTTTGAACATGAACAAGGCCGCGATGGTGATAAAGTACGCTCGGCAGTTACCGGGGTAGACGTTGCTATTAAAACCATTATGAATGCTGTGGAGATGGCAGGTATGCGTGAGAATACAACATTTGTTATCACTGGCGATCATGGTTTTGTTAATATCAACACCCAGTTTAACCCTAATGTGATGCTGGCCGGTGTGGGTTTGTATAACAACGATAATAAGGAAAGCTGGAAGGCATATTTCCAGGCCAGCGGCGGTTCGGCATTTCTGCATCTTCGCGATCCTAAGGATAAAGCAACACTTGAAAAGGTAAATAAAGCACTTGCAGAATTACCGGATGGTATTAAAAAGCTGTTCCGTGTTGTAGATAAAAAGGAGCTTACTGACGCCCAAGGCGATCCGAATGCAGCATTGGCGCTGACGGCCAAGCAGGGTCTTAGCTTTGGTGCTACTGCTAAGGGTGATCTTTTATCTGCGGCAAAAGGCGGTACCCATGGATATATGCCGACTGATTTTAAAGAAATCCAAACCGGTTTTGTCGCTTTTGGCCGTGGGATAGCGCCGGGAGTGGTGTTGCCGCTTATAGGACAGGAAGATATAGCACCGCTGATAGCAAATTTGCTGGGTTTGAAATTAAAAACTGATGGTGTTCTTTACCCAGGTATTCTGGCAGCCGAAAAAAAATAAATTTGATAAGGAGTAAGGTTGCCTTTGTAACCTTACTCCTTAATTAATATGTTAACCACATATTGACCAATAAAAAATATCAGGTACAGGTAGTTGGAGGCTTTCCCAAACTCACTCAATTTAATAACCTCATCTACTTTTTTGTGCATCAGCTGTATGCTTAATGTTACAGCGTTTCTTTATGTTACCACCACAGTGTTTCATTGAACTTTTCTCATCTAAAACCGAACATATGGTTGTTCGGTTTTATTACAATGTGTAATGAGTAAATATATAATTTATTATATATCAATTAGTTGTAAATTTGGAACAGGTATTGAGCCACATAAGCTGATTGAAAACCTACACATTTCATATTAACCTCTTCGATCTGGCCTTTTTGGGAGTTATTTTCCTTGGATTGGCTTTGGCCGCGCTTTTATGGTTTACCAAAAAAGTAAACAAGGTTGCAAACCGATTTTTAGCACTGGCGCTGATCGCTATAGTATTATTTATAGCCCGCATATTAGCCATTGATATTGGGCTGGAGGTCTATATTGCACATTGGAGTTGGGTGCCCTTACAGTTTTTGTTTGGAATTGGCCCGCTGATATTCTTTTACGTTCTTAAATTAACCCGCCCCAAATATAAATTCAGGCTGAGGGATCTGTCGCATTTCATTCCATTATTGCTGGAGTTGAGCATTCAGCTGATGGAGGTTAAAGAAAGTATCGTGACTGGTGCGGCCACTTATCATACACTCGTTTTTCATCAGCTTAATCAGTTACTACAAATACTGGCTTTTATTTCGGTGATAGCTTACCTATATGCATCTCGCAAGCTCATAGAAAAATTTTATCGTCGCCTCAAATTTAATAATGGCGATAGATACCGGTACGAAATGCGATGGCTACACCATTTGTTGACAGGTTTTGCAATACTTTGGGTATGTTGGGTATTCTACGCGGCTATAGACTATTTTTATTACCATTATCAGTTAAGTTCACATGCCTATTATCCTTTGTATCTCTTTTTGGTGATTCTTAGTTTCTCAGCAGCGGCCATGGCTTACTTTCGGCCCGAAACTGGTTTTATGCCGGCCGCGTCTCCACTATTAAAATCAGCACCACCGGCTGAGTTAAAACAAAAGGGCACCTGGCTTAAAAAAGCATTGAAGGCTAACGCATATTACCAGGACCCGGAACTTAATTTGCGTTCACTTGCCGAAAAACTCAACCTGCATCCCAATGAATTATCAAGGATAATTAATACTGTGCTCAAAAAAAGTTTTAACGATTTTGTGAATGAGTATCGCGTTGCAGAGGTGGTTAGGAAGATGCATGATCCAGGTTTCGATCACCTGACACTGCTCGGTATTGCATTTGAATCCGGGTTTAATTCAAAAACAACCTTTAACCGAACTTTTAAAGAAATAACGGGTAAAAGTCCAACGGAATACAAGGCTGAACTAAAAAAAGAGCGACCATATTATAACTTGGAGCGCTATTCGCGTTTTGCGACGGTAATTTCACAACATGAAACGGCTCCAAAGTGGACTGTCGGGAAATCAAATCGCAACCTTATGTTCAAAAATTATTTAAAGACTGCATGGCGTAACCTGATGCGTAATAAAGGTTATGCCACCATTAATGTTACCGGCCTGGCAATAGGCATAGCTGCTTGTCTGCTCATATTCCTGGTTATTCAGTTTGAAACAAGCTTCGATAATTATCATACTCATAAAGACAGTATTTATCGTATTGTAACAGTAAGCAATGGCCCTGATGGAACCCATGCCGGTCCCGGAACGCCTTTGCCGATGACAGAGGGTTTGAAGCTTGACTTTCCGCAAATAAAGCATTTTGCTAACATTATGCGGAACGATGGTTCGCATTATGCGGTGAGCAATGGGAGTAAGGATGGATCGCCGAAAAAATTTAAGGAAGACGTGGCTTATTATGCTGATCCCGAATTTTTTCAGATTTTTGATTTTAAGTGGCTGGCCGGAGATAAGAATACCGCTTTAGCAGAGCCCAATACCATTATCCTATCCCGTGATGAAGCTGATAAGTTTTTCGGCGACTGGCATACCGCAATGGGAAAAATAGTACGATACGAAAACAAACGTGATCTTAAAGTGACTGGTATTTTAGAGTCAACTCCTGACAATACTGATTTTCAGATGAAACTGGCTGTCTCCTGGGTTACGCTTGTTGGAAAAGGAGGCGATCTTAACGGCAATGCACAGGATTGGGTAAGTAATTTTAGCGATAAGAACTGTTATATCATTTTGCCACCCGGCATGAATGAAAAGAGATTAAATACCGAACTCGCGGCCTTTGCAAAAAGGCATATTCCTACACCTTATAATAAAAACCAGATCTTCCAGCTGCAGGCATTGAAAGATATGCATTACAATACCGAAGTGGGCGTTTATGGTGGCCATTCGTTCAGTAAGCAGATGATCAGTGTTATCAGTTTGATCGGTTTATTCCTGCTAATAATAGCCTGTGTTAACTTTATCAATCTTGCTACTGCCCAGGCCGTAAACCGCTCAAAAGAAGTAGGTATACGTAAAGTTTTAGGAAGCAATCGATACCAACTGGTATTGCAATTCATTAGCGAAACTTTGATCATTACTTTATTTGCGGTAATACTGGCTTGTATAATATCGTTGATAACTTTACCAATGTTGAATAACCTTCTTGAGATACATGTGATTGGCGGTTTTTTGGGCAACCCAATGGTGATCTTGTTTTTATTTGGAGTGCTTATTGGGGTTACCTTGCTGGCCGGGTTTTATCCTGCACTGGTGTTATCGGGATTTAACCCTATAGCGGCATTGAAAAACAAGATCAACGCCGGGCGGGCAAGCGGCATCTCCTTACGCAGAGTATTGGTGGTAACCCAGTTCTGTGTGGCACAGTTCCTGGTAATTGGAACTTTGGTCATGGTTTATCAAATGAATTATTTTAAAACCAAATCTCTTGGATTTAATAAAGATGCTGCGATAATTGTCCCTTTCCCGGGCGATAGCATAAGCAGAACAAGGGTAAATGCTTTGAAAAACCAGCTTTTAAAAGAGCCAGGAATAAGAGCTGTGAGTATGAGTACCTATGGGCCATCTGATTACAGTGCTTGGTTTAGCGATTTTAAGTTTAATAATGCGGCTAAACAGGTTGACTTTGCCGCATGCTTGAAATGGGCCGATGTCGATCATTTTAGCTTGTATGATTTAAAATTTGCTGCCGGTGCACCATACAAAAATACGGATACTATATCAGGTTATGTTGTTAACGAAACCTTGATACATAAATTAGGAATCACCGACCCCAAACAAGCCATAGGCAAATATATTATGCTATGGAACAGCAAAAAATTGAATGCGCGGATAACAGGTGTGGTAAAAGATTTCAATGTAGGATCGTTGCGAAGCGCTATCCCGCCTGTGCTGATGGGGCCATGGAAAGAGCAATATTCAAAATTGAATATAAAAATAGAGCCGGGGAATGTGAAACAGACCCTTGCCAACATTGAAAATCTGTGGAATAAAACTTACCCGGAAGGTGTATATGAATACCAGTTTCTTGACAAAACGATAGCTGATTTTTACAAAAGTGAAGATGAATTATCTACACTCTACAAAATATTTGCAGGCATAGCTATCTTTATTTCGTGCCTCGGTTTGTATGGCCTCGTGTCGTTTATGGCACTGCAGCGTACTAAAGAGGTGGGTATACGTAAAACATTAGGCGCTTCTGTAGTGAATATTGTATTGTTATTTTCAAAAGAGTTTACTGTGCTTATTGTTATCGCCTTTGCAGTATCAGCTCCTATTGGTTACTATTTTATGCATAAATGGCTTCAGGATTTTACATACAGGATCACTATTGGCCCGGATATATTCATTTTGGCAATACTGGCATCAATAGCCATAGCCTGGACAAGCGTAGGTTATAAGGCTGTGAAAGCAGCATTGGCTAATCCGGTAAAAAGCCTGCGAAGCGAATAAGATAATTATTAGGAACGGATTAAGTTATGAGGTGAAAAATCTTATTATATCCTCTGTTTTTATTAATTTCAGGTAACAATTATCTTAAACAATCTTTAGCATGTTCAATACCCCTCATGAACTTATAGATCTTGTTTTTAAGATCATAGCTTCTATAGCTGCTATCGTGGCAATATTGCAGTTGATAGAAGTGCGGAAAAAGAGGTTGGTTGAAATGTATTGGAAGATTGCTGAGATATATGCAACTGATGAACAGAGAAATGCCCGGAAAAATGTTTGGTTGCTGAGGGAAGATT
Source organism: Mucilaginibacter aquaedulcis (assembly GCF_030409325.1). Lineage (GTDB taxonomy): Bacteria > Bacteroidota > Bacteroidia > Sphingobacteriales > Sphingobacteriaceae > Mucilaginibacter > Mucilaginibacter aquaedulcis. The sequence continues at coordinate 2,349,656 of NZ_JAUFPR010000002.1, read as the reverse complement.
TCCTTAAGAAAAATGGGATATCAGCAAGTAATGACGAGGAATTGATTGACCTGTATAACAGAGATTACCATAATGCTGCAGAGGGAGATAATAAAGACATAGATACAAGCATTATAAATAGAATACGATTTTTAAATCAGGTAGGAGTGTTATTAAACAAAAGGCTAATTGATCAGGACATGCTTTTTGGTTTGATTGGAATAGGCTTTGAAATTGATTACGAAACCTTAAAGTTTGTGCTTAGGGCACATAGAAAAGAACATGGAACTCCTAATATGTACGCACATTTTGAAACCACCTGGCATCAATATAAACTATGGGCTAAAAGTTGAATGAATCGAACCTCAATTGTATAAATAATTATTGTGAAGGTCATTTTTAAGCAAAAAAAAGTCTCTTAGTATACTAAGAGACTTTTTTTTGTGGTACCAACTGGGATCGAACCAGTGACACAAGGATTTTCAGTCCTTTGCTCTACCATCTGAGCTATGGTACCTTCCTTCGTTTCGGGAGTGCAAATGTAGCTTTTTTTTTATGGTTGCAAACTTTTTTTTGAAAAAAGTTTGCAACCATAACTTTTCAGAAGGTGATTTTTAAGGTGTGATCTTGTTAATACTAAACAATGTTTCAGATAATCAGTTGGTTAACGCTTGCTTTGTTTTTCGGCGCCAAAACGTTTTTCTCTTTCAACATTTCATTTAACTTTGAATAAAACTACCATGCACAAACCATAATGATTGCACAAGCTATATTTATTATCATTTTAGGATTAGCCGTATTTCTGTTTGCCAAAAATGTGGGTAAAATAAGGCGTAATATATTGCTGGGGAAGGATACTGACCGTTCTGATAATCCAGCTTTGCGCTGGAAAGTAATGGCTAAGGTAGCCTTAGGGCAAACAAAAATGGTAAAAAGGCCGGTAGCTGCTATCATGCACTTTTTTATTTATGTGGGTTTTGTGATCATAAACCTTGAAGTGCTCGAGATCATGATTGATGGGATATTCGGTTCACACCGCATATTTTCGCAGCCTTTAGGAAGTCTGTATGGTTTACTTATTGGCGCGTTTGAGTTGTTAGCAGTTTTGGTGCTTACTGCTTGTGTAGTTTTCCTTTGCAGGCGTAATGTGGTGCATTTAAAGCGCTTTTCGGGCGTGGAGATGACCTCGTGGCCTAAATCTGATGCTAATTATATCCTCATTACCGAAATATTACTGATGACAGCGTTTTTAACCATGAACGCGGCCGACTATAAATTACAGCTATTGCATTTTGAGCATTATGTTAAAGCAGGTAGCTTTCCGGTGGCATCACTTATAGCTCCTATACTGCCTGATGGCGCAGGGGCATTAGTAGTTGTTGAACGAGTTTGCTGGTGGTTTCATATTATTGGTATTTTGGCGTTTTTGAATTATTTGCCCTATTCCAAGCATTTTCATATCCTGCTGGCTTTCCCAAATACTTATTACTCAAATTTGAACAATAAGGGGAAGTTTACCAATATGGCATCGGTTACCAACGAAGTTAAAGCAATGCTTGATCCTTCTTTCGTGCCTGAAAATACCGGCGAACCTGCCCGTTTCGGAGTTAAGGATGTAACCGACCTGAGCTGGAAAAACCTGATGGAAGCATATACCTGTACCGAATGCGGCAGGTGTACTTCGGTATGTCCGGCTAATATTACCGGTAAACTTTTGTCGCCACGCAAAATTATGATGGATACGCGCGACAGGGTTACCGAGGTAGGCAATAACCTGGATAAGTATGGAAAGGATCATGATGATGGAAAAACCTTACTGGATAATTACATCACCCGCGAAGAACTTTGGGCCTGTACAACCTGTAATGCCTGTGCAGAGGCCTGCCCGGTAAACATCAATCCTGTGGAGATCATTACCGAGATGCGCCGCTATATTGTGATGGAAGAATCGCAAGCCCCCGCAAGCCTCAACAACATGTTTGGTAACGTGGAGAATAATGGCGCTCCATGGAAATACAGCCAGGCCGACAGATTTAATTGGGCTGAAAATAAATAAATATATGTTACAGGACACGGAGACAATTGAATCTAAATATCAGCTATTTATAAACAGGGTAGCAGCTACCAAACTGGTATGGGCTTTAAAAAGTAAAGATGGATGGGCTAATTCTCACTCAAATGACGATGAAGCGATTATTGTGATACCATTTTGGTCAGACAGAGCTTATGCCAAAGTTTGCGCCAAGGATGATTGGAAGGGCTATTTACCTGTTGAAATTCCGCTGGCAGATTTTTTGGAAAACTGGTGCGTAGAACTGGCAGAAAATGAAGTTTTAGCTGGTATTAATTGGGATGCCAACATGTTTGGAAAAGAAAGTGAGGCCTTAAGCGTTGCACTTGATATTTTGAAGCAGTTGGATGCTATAGATTCTGCAATTGTATTTAAAAACTATAGCAGTATAAACGAATTTATAACCGAGATCAGCGAGTAAGTGGATCAATTGGTCATATAAAGGATAAATAATGAGTGAAATAAAAATACCCACCATGGCCGATATGGCCGCACAGGGCCTTGAGCCGGAAATATTATTTTGGGTGGGATGTGCCGGTAGTTTTGATGAGCGTGCACAAAAAATAACACGCGACATTTGTAAGATATTACAGCATGTAGGTATAGGTTATGCTGTGCTGGGTACTGAAGAAAGCTGCACCGGCGACCCAGCTAAACGTGCCGGCAACGAGTTTCTATTCCAGATGCTGGCCATGACCAATATAGAGGTTCTTAATGCCTATAATATTAAAAAAATAGTAACCGGCTGCCCGCACTGTTTTAATACCATTAAAAACGAATACCCAGGCTTAGGTGGCAACTATGAGGTAATTCACCATTCACAACTGATACAGCAATTAATAAACGAAGGTAAATTAAAGGCCGAAGGCGGAGAAAGCTTTAAAGGTAAAAAGATCACCTTTCATGATCCCTGTTACTTAGGTAGAGGTAATGATGTATATGAAGCGCCCCGTGCCGCGCTCGAAGTGTTAGATGCCGAACTGGTTGAACTGAAACGCTGCAAATCAAACGGCTTATGTTGTGGTGCTGGCGGTGCACAGATGTTTAAAGAACCTGAACCGGGCAAAAAAGATATTAACGACGAGCGTATGGTTGATATTCTGGAAGCAAAGGCACAGGTGGTAGCTGCTGCTTGTCCGTTTTGCATGACCATGCTTACCGATGGTGTAAAGCATCAGGAGAAAGGGCTGGAGATACAGGTTCTCGATATTGCCGAGATCACCGTTAGGGCAAATAATTTATAGGCCCTTCGCCTTAAAATAACTTAGCGCGTTTTTAAGGCTATCCAAACGGCCGGAGCTCATGTTTCTTACCGGCAACTCAAGGGTGGTCGACATGGAGTCGATATCGCCCTTGGGGTCTTCATAAGTTTGCACAATAATGTCATCGGCAGTGGTATTTAGTTGGAGGACTCCAACCTTGTCATCGCCCTGGTATTCTACGTTGTTTAAGCGGTGCAAATTGAAGGAAAAATATTCCTGTTTACCATGTTGATAAGTTTTTCGCAGGCGCAAAAAATAATCGTTTGTGAGGGCAAGTTCCCACTTTTTTAATTTAACATCGGGTAGGGGATTGTAGGATTCTGTAAGACATTTATTGCTCCAATCCAGCCATTCAATATCGTCAGTTTCTGCTTTAAAGCTATAATTAAGCCAACTTATGAGCAAAACAGGGCCAACCAACAATATTTTTTTTGTTTGCGACAGAAGTGTTTTTTTCATGACAACAAAATGTAACCCGAAGTTAATAAATTGATATTTTTGTAAATGGAATTTTCTCAACACTCAAGAGTTTGGGTCTATCAGGCCGATAAAAAATTAACCGATCAGGAAGCTCAGCAAATACAGCAGGAACTGGATAATTTTACCATCAGCTGGACTGCTCACAACAACCAGTTAAAGGCAAAAGCTGAGGTTAGGTACAACCGCTTTTTTATCTTGATAGTTGATGAAAGCCAGGCAGGTGCCAGCGGTTGCTCTATTGATAAATCGGTTCATTTTATGAAACAGCTGGAGCAGAAATTCAATATTAATTTGTTCGATAGGTTTAACCTCGCCTATCGCGAAGGAGAAGAAATTAAATCATTACCCCGTCAGGCCTTTGAAGAATTACTTAAGCAAGGGAAAATCAATACCGAAACCATTGTATACAACAATATGGTACAGAATGTAACCGAGTTGGAAAATAAATGGGAGGTGCCGTTTAAAAATAGCTGGCATATACAACTATTCAGAGATTTGGTTAGTTAACAAGTTCTTGTAAAAATCGTAGTGTTTGTATAAATTTATTTATGGAACAATATGATAGCCGGGTAGATGCATACATAGCCAAGTCTGCCGAATTTGCCAAACCCATATTAGAACACATTCGCGACGTTGTACACGAAGCTTCGCCGCTGATTGGCGAAACTATGAAGTGGGGTATGCCATTTTTTGATTATAAAGGCCCGGTATGCCATATGGCCTCCTTTAAACAACATTGTGCGTTTGGTTTTTGGCGATCATCTCTTATTAAGGATCTATCAGGAAACTTATTACAGGGAACCGATGATACTGCCCATGGTACCTTTGGCCGCATTATAAGCATTGATAAACTACCCCCCAAAGCAATACTGATTGACTATATTTTGCAGGGAATTGAACTGAACGAGATGGGAGTTAAAGCTCATCCTAAGAAGCCTGCAACAGAACGGGCAGAGTTAGTTATCCCCGAATATTTTACCGGGTTGCTTGCCAATCACCTAAAAGCGAAAGAGGTTTTTGATGCCTTCAGTTATTCTAATAAAAAAGAATATGTAGAATGGTTTACCGAAGCCAAAACCGAAGCTACCCGCCAAAAACGTTTGGATACAGCCATTGAGTGGCTTACTGAAGGTAAAACAAGAATGTGGAAGTATAAGTAGAAAACCCCTCTATCTCCTAAAGGGGAAGTGTTAAAACGTAATTAACTTTTATTATTCCCTTTTAGGGGTAGAGGACCTAAAAATCCAATGGCCCTAACCTGCGCATGTTCTTCATAATCAAGTATTGCCTATGCTTTAAGTAGCGGGTAGGCTTAGTGGCCGACCATTTCAATGGGCTCGGGAATATCACCGCGATGGCCGCTGCTTCATGTTTGGTTAAATCAGCTGCAGATTTATGGAAATAGGCCTGCGAAGCAGCCTCGATACCATAAATGCCATCACCCATTTCTATTTCGTTGAGGTAAACCTCCATGATGCGTTTCTTGCTCCAGAAAACCTCGATCAGCACGGTGAAGTAGGCTTCAATACCTTTGCGTAATAAAGAGCGGCCTTCCCAAAGGAAAACGTTTTTGGCTACCTGCTGCGATATGGTACTGCCGCCAATTAGTTTTTTGCTGTGCGCGTTTTTTTCAATGGCTTTTTCAATAGCCCTGAAATCAAAACCATGATGCTCTAAAAAAGACTGGTCTTCGGCGGCCACAGCTGCGCGCTTCATGTTGTCTGATATATCATCAAAATCTTTCCACTGCTTATCTATCTTCCACTCTTTACCGGCAGCTTTACGCTGAAAACCACGCTCAATCATGAGCCAGGTAAAGGGTGGGTTTACAAAACGGTAAAAAAGTACCCCTAAAAGGCTTATGCCAACAAAAACCAAAAACACCAGTTTAAATACCCTGAACACAAGTTTAAAGATGCCTCCAAATTTTGATTTGGAATTACCAGATTTTGAACGTTGACTGGGCTTTTTATTTGATGGAGCAGTTCGTTTCACGAAAAACTAATTTGAGCTATAAAAAAGAGGGTGCTTTGCTCAGCAAAACACCCTCTAAAATTTTAAATAACATTGATGATCCTAAAGTGGATCTGTATAAATTACTCAGCTACAACTGAGAAAGGAACCTGTACTTTTACTTCTTTGTGCAGGTTTACGTTTGCGATGTAATCACCAACAAACTTAGGTTCCTGATCAAAAGTAATACGACGACGGTCAACCTCAAAGCCTTCTTTTTTCAATGCATCAGCAATTTGAATAGTGTTGATGGCACCGAAAATTTTACCGCTTTCACCGGCTTTAGCGCCAATGTTCAATTTAACGCCTTCTAAACGGGCAGCTATCGCGTCGGCATCCTTACGGATTTTTTCTTGTTTAAACTGAGCTTGTTTCAAGTTTTCAGCTAAAACTTTACGTGCGCTTGGAGTAGCTAATATGGCGTAGCCTTTTGGTAAAAGGTAGTTACGGCCATAACCTGGTTTAACGTTTACTACATCGTCTTTATCACCCAGGTTTTTTACATCTTGTTTTAAAATAACTTCCATTTCTTAAATCTCCTATTATTTTAATGAATCTGTAACGTAAGGTAATAAACCAATGTGGCGTGCACGTTTAACAGCTTGAGCCACTTTACGCTGAAATTTTAATGAAGTACCAGTTAAACGGCGTGGTAATACTTTACCCTGATCGTTAATGAACTTTAATAAAAAGTTTGCGTCTTTGTAATCAATATACTTAATACCATTCTTTTTGAAACGGCAGTATTTTTTACGGTTATCCTCCACTTTAGGAGCGGTAACGTATTTAATTTGTTCGTTAGCCATTAGTTTGTTTCCTCCACTTTAGCTGCTGGTTTCTTGTTAAAAGCACCGCTGCGTTTTTTGTCATTGTAAGCGATGGCATGTTTATCCAAAGCAATGGTCAGGAAACGCAAAACACGCTCATCGCGCCTTAACTCAACCTCCAATTTGTTAATTAATTCACCTGGAGCCTTAAATTCAGTTAAGTGATAGTACCCTGTAGTTTTTTTCTGGATAGGGTACGCTAATTTTCTCAAACCCCAATTATCCTCCTGGACAATTTCGGCTCCGCCATCTGTTAAAATTTTGCTGAATTTGGCATTTGCCTCTTTAGCAACCTCTTCAGATAACAACGGGGTTAGAACGATCACGATTTCGTACTGTTGCATTATTATTTGATTTTTAATTATTTACCCGCACTAAACGGGCTGCAAATGTAGATAGATTATCTGTATTTATCAAATGTTTTTAGCGCGAAAAGTAAAATAGTTTTCTGTACAAATTGTAGTTTTTGAATATATTTTAATGAAATATTAACCATGAACAAACTCTCTGTGTAAATTGCGCCTGATATTATTAAACTATGAAATTTACGCATAACGAGGGCGAAAATTTAATTCAACATACAATGAGCCCTCTGGACATTATACTACCAGGTGGTAACGGACATATTGAAGGTGACTGGGATGATGAGGATGATGAAGATTTTGACGACAGGCTTGACGCAGAGAACGACATAGCCGCTGCCGGCGCAGAGGATGATGATCATTTGCCTGATGATGACCTCCAATAACACTCCGCTGTTTTAATTTTACACATTCGTTTTATTGGCACTTTAACTTAAAGCAATTTCTTGCTAACTTCGTGGCTGTGGATAATTTTATTGTTTCGGCCCGTAAATATCGCCCGGCTACTTTTGAAACCGTTGTTGGTCAGCAACATATAACCAATACGCTCAAAAACGCTATTAAAAATAATCAGTTAGCGCAAGCATTTTTGTTCTGCGGCCCGCGTGGTGTGGGTAAAACTACCTGTGCGCGTATATTGGCAAAAACAATAAACTGTACCAATTTACAATCCAATGGCGAGGCCTGCGGCGAATGTGCCTCATGCAAAGCCTTTGAAAATGGCAATTCATTTAATGTGCATGAGCTTGACGCGGCATCAAACAACTCGGTTGATGATATCCGCAGCCTTATTGAGCAGGTACGTATACCACCACAAGCTGCCCGTTACAAGGTTTATATTATTGATGAGGTGCACATGCTATCGCAGGCGGCTTTCAATGCCTTTTTGAAAACGCTGGAAGAGCCACCTCATTACGCCATATTTATATTGGCCACTACCGAAAAACATAAGATATTACCTACTATACTTTCGCGCTGCCAGATATTTGATTTTAACCGTATCAGGGTTGAGGATATGGCCGCGCACCTGGCCTCTATTGCTGGTAAGGAAAATATAAGCTACGAGCCCGATGGCCTGCATATCATTGCTCAAAAGGCGGATGGTGGCTTGAGGGATGCCCTGTCAATGTTTGATCAGATCGTTAGCTTTTCGGGCGGTAAGGTTACGTATCGTTCTGTAATTGATAACCTCAATATACTTGATTACGATTACTACTTTAACGTAACTGATAGTCTGCTTCAGGAAGATACAGCCAAAACACTGCTCTTTTTTGATGAGATATTATCGCGTGGTTTTGATGGTGCTCATTTCATCGCCGGCTTGAGCGAACACTTCCGCAACCTGCTGGTAAGTAAAGATCAATCAACCTTAAAGCTGCTGGAAGTAAGTGAGGGTATTAAAAATAAATACCTGCAGCAATCGCAAACAGGTTCGGTATCGTTCTTGCTTTCGGCCATGAATATTGCCAACCAGTGCGATATCAGTTATAAGCTAAGTAAAAACCAGCGACTACAGGTTGAACTGGCACTACTTAAGATGTGTCACCTGCCCTCGGCCTTTAATATGGCCGTTTCGCCGCTCACTGCAACATCCGCTACCGACGGGTCATTAAAAAAAAAACCTGATACCCCAGCAGTAAAGCCTGCAGCACCCGAAAATAAGATCAATAATGATACATCTGTATTAAGTGATGCGCCATTAACTTATAATACCGCTGCCAGGCCGCAAGCTGCTCAAAACAGCCAGGCAACAGCACCTGTAAGGGAGCAAACACCTGCCGAAAAACCAAAAATATTTATCCCAAGCCCGAGCTTAGGTTCATTATCAGTAAAAATACCTTCACTTACAGATACCGCTAAAACAGAAGAGGAAAAAGCCGAAGAGGAAGATCCGTACCTGAAAGGTGATGCCCAGGATGATTTTACGATGGATAACTTTTTACGCTACTGGAGTGATTTTGCAGCCAGGGTGAAAGCTGAAGGTAAAAAGAATTTAGTTACCATTTTTACGTCAAACGCTCCGCGGATGATAAAGCCTTATGAATTTGAGGTTGTGGTAGGTAACAAGGTACAGGAAAATCTTTTTAAGGAGGAACGCCCCGAAATGCATAACTTTTTACGCAGTAAATTAAACAATTTTACTATTGAGGTAAATGCTCGGGTAGATGAACAGGAGGTGGTACGTAAGCCTTACACTGCTATTGAAAAGTTTCAGCATATGGCCTCGCGCAATCCTCAGCTTAATGATCTGAAGAATCGCTTTAACCTTGATTTTGATTAGCGGGTAGTTGAGAGAGTATTAAGTTTTGAGTGATGAGTTAACGTTGTCCTCATTTAAAAAACTGAGAACTCAAAACCTATCACTCAAAACTTAAAAGAATTTATTTGAAAAAATTACCTGTGTCGTTTTTAGGATAGCCCTCGTCGTCAAGATCATCGCGGTCATCTTCCGGAGTGTGTGCTAATGCAGAATCTGTAGGGTCAACCTCAACAATATCACCATTATCAATGTGCATGCCAAGGTCATCCACGTCCGTTTCAAGCGATCTTTTTTCCGTGTATTCATCAGCTGTATCATAAGGGTTGGCCTCATCATACGTTGAATTCATGTCATCGCCGCTTTTTACCGTAGTTTTATAAGGATCGGGGTGGTCATAATCAGGATCATCGCTCTGAACGTCATATTCAAAACTGTCTTCATCTTCATTGTAACTCAGATCTTCCTTGTCAATAGTTTCGCCTAATTCATCTTTTAATGTCCTGTCCCGGTCATTAGTGTTATCTGATAATGCATCGTCGTCATCAAATTCGGGGGTTATATTTTGACTGCTCATAGGATATATTATTTATAATAAAGGTACCTAAAAACCTTGCCAAAAAGACCAAAAAAATCAATAAAAAAATAGACTGAAAGGCTATCAGTAAGATATTTGCTTGCGATAAGAGGTTACACCGCCGATAGCAAATTTTACCCCGATGGTAAACTGCGAAAAAATATCATTATGATTCCCTGCTATGTATCCATCAAGGTTATCATCTAAAATGAGGTTGTATTGATAACCAAGGTCAATTTTAACGCTGGGCTCGTTATACTCGTTATAAAACTTAAACTCATAACCTACCCGCAGCGGTACAAAAGGTATCTGGCTGTTGTTATCGCCGGCCAGCATAAACCCCGGAGGGAGGCTATGATCGGGCGTTTTAACTACTATATGGTTTACAATGTACCCTATGCCGCTTGAAAGATAAAAGTTTTTAAAAGCGTTAGTTATGTTACTTTGCGAATAATCAATAAGCTCGCCGGCCTGTAGTTGTACTTTCAGCGCAAAAGCGGCAAAGTGGTTTTCAAACATGCGGCCATAGCCAGTAAGTTCGTTACCACCTTTTAGCCGGCCAAACTGCCCTTCAAAAACATAATTTACATATGGAGTTTGATTGTAGGTAAAATTAAAATGTGCCGATGGGGTACTTTTTAGCGATTTAAATACATCGGTACTTACAGGATAGTTGATACCAATCGCGGTGCCTATGTCATATTGGGCATAATCATAACCTAACTGGGCTTTGGCTAAAAATGCGCTTGTACATAAGAAAAGTATGAGCGAGACTTTAAATATCAGTTTTGTCATAATAGGGCATTATGGCACTTTAATAAGGCTGCCGGTTTTATTATCAACTTTAATTCTATAAAAATAGTATCAAACCTTATAAATACAATAAACTTGCCATAATAAATGCTAAGATAAGGCAATCAAGAAATTTCACACATCATTAGTATAAATGGTAAAGGGTAATTAATATATTTGAAACCATTAAAATAATAAAAAAACAACATCAGGTATGTCAAAAATTAAAGTAGAAAATCCGGTAGTTGAACTGGATGGAGATGAAATGACCCGAATTATCTGGAAATTTATCAAAGACAGGTTGATAATTCCTTATCTTGATCTTGATATCAAATATTACGATCTGGGTATCGAGTATCGTGATGAAACTAACGATCAGGTGACTATTGACGCCGCAAATGCTATTTTAAAATATGGTGTAGGTATTAAATGCGCAACTATTACACCTGATGAGCAACGTGTAGAAGAATTTGGATTAAAACAAATGTGGCGTTCGCCAAACGGTACAATCCGTAACATTCTTGACGGAACAGTTTTCCGCGAGCCTATTGTAATGTCAAACGTACCTCGCCTGGTACCTAACTGGACAGCTCCTATCTGCATCGGTCGTCATGCGTTTGGTGATCAATACCGCGCTACCGACTTTTTAACAAAAGGCAAAGGTAAATTAACCGTAACCTTTACTCCTGAAGATGGCGGCCCAGAGCAATCATACGAGGTGTACAATTTTAAGGGCGATGGTGTTGCATTAACTATGTACAATACTGATGAGTCAATAACAGGTTTTGCTCATGCTTGCTTTAACCAGGCGCTTATGAAAGGCTGGCCTTTATATTTATCAACTAAAAACACCATTCTTAAAAAATATGATGGCCGTTTTAAAGACATTTTTGAAGCCATCTATCAGCAAGACTACAAACAAAAATTTGCTGACGCAGGTATCACTTATGAGCACCGCTTAATTGACGACATGGTTGCATCTGCATTAAAATGGAACGGTAACTTTGTTTGGGCTTGTAAAAACTATGACGGCGACGTACAATCTGACACCGTAGCACAAGGTTTTGGTTCATTAGGTTTAATGACCTCAACACTGGTTACACCAGATGGTACTGTAATGGAAGCTGAAGCAGCACACGGTACAGTTACCCGTCACTATCGTGAGCACCAGGCCGGTAAACCAACTTCTACAAATCCTATCGCATCTATTTTTGCCTGGACAAGAGGTTTGGAATTCCGCGGTTTGCTTGATAACAACCAGGAGCTGGTTAACTTCTGCAAAACTTTAGAACAGGTTTGTATTGAAACTGTTGAAAGCGGTAAAATGACAAAGGATTTGGCCATCACCATTAAACCGAAAGTGGAGCACGGTACCGACTACCTGTACACCGAAGAGTTTTTAGCAGCAATTGACGAAAACCTGAAAGCTAAATTAGGCAAGTAATTTTTGTAATAAATTTGCAAAGCCCGCCCTTTTTAAGGCGGGCTTTTGTGTTTTAAATAAGTTTTTAGTAAAAAATGCTGAATCGGTTTATCCTTTCTTATTTAACTCCTACCTTAGCATGATTAAAAATTACATCATGTCAGCATTATATCCGTTAAAATTCAAAACCATTTATAAAGACAAGATCTGGGGCGGTCAAAAGATCAAAACCTATTTACATAAAGATTTTGGTGATTTGCCAAATTGCGGCGAAACCTGGGAAATATCAGGTGTAAAATCTGATGTATCTGTAGTGGCCAACGGCGAACTGGCAGGCGAATCACTGGCCGATCTGTTAGAGAAATTTCAGGGCGAATTGGTTGGCGAAAAGGTGTATGCACATTTTGGTAATATATTCCCTTTACTGATAAAGTTTATTGATGCCAATGAGGACCTGTCTATCCAGGTGCACCCAAATGATGAATTGGCCAAAAAACGCCACAATTCATTTGGTAAAACAGAAATGTGGTATGTAATTGAAGCCGATCCGGGCTCAACATTAATTGCAGGTTTTAACCAGGAACTTACCGAACAGGTTTACCTTGATAAGCTAAACAGTGGCCACCTAACGGATATTTTGAATAAAGAAGATGTTGCTGCAGGTGATGTTTTCTTTTTACCGGCCGGCCGTGTTCATACCATTGGTAAAGGTTTGCTGATTGCCGAAATTCAGCAAACATCTGATATCACTTACCGCATTTATGATTTTGACCGTGTTGATGATAAAGGCAACAAACGTGAGCTGCATACCGAAGAAGCTCTTGCTGCCATTGATTACAAACATTACCCTGAATACAAAACCAGTTATCAGCCTAAAAAGGATGAAACTGTAAAGCTGGTTGCCTGCCCATACTTTACAACTAATTTGCTTGATTTTACGCACAGCACCTCAAAAGATTATTCGACGCTTGATTCATTTGTAATACATGTATGCGTTGAAGGTGCTTATACTGTAAAATACAATGGTGAAGAGTATTCGGTTAAAATGGGCGAGTGTATTTTATTACCAAAAAACATAGATAAGGTAGAGCTGGATACAACAGAAGGCTTTAAAATACTGGAAAGCTATATTGAATAATTAAAGCACAGCTAACGCAAAGAATAGAAAACATGTAATTTCTTAAACTAAGAAATTACATGTTTTCTATTCTTTACTTAACCTGCCATTTGCAGGCTGTTAAATATCTCTTCTAAACGGCACCAGTCAACTGGTTTCAGGATATAATCTGAAATGTCAGAAATATTTTTAGCGCGTTCAATATCGTTAATGTCAGCTGATGCGCTTAAGATGTAAATCGAGATTTTTTTCCTCAACTGCGATTTTATTTCCACAAATTCGTTCATGAATTCCCAGCCATTCATAACCGGCATATTAATGTCAAGGAATATGATGTCGGGTAAGTTAAAGGCGTTAAGTGGATTTTTGAGGTAATCGATAGCCTCAACACCATTGTTAAAATGAGTTACCTGTTGGCCTGCGTTTTTAAGGCTTATCATTTTTTTGAACCCGTAAACATAGGTGCTGTTGTTATCAATGATGCAAGTGTTTAAATCAATCATTTTATCTTCAGATAATTACACCAGTTTTATTGTAAATTTAGTGCCAATGTTTACGGTGCTTTCTACTTTGATAGTACCGCCAAGAGCCTCTATTTGGTTGCGTGTTATAAACAAACCAATTCCCCTTGCATCGGGGTTTTGATGAAATGTTTTATACATGCCAAATACTTTATCGCCATAGCGCTCCAGGTCGATACCTATACCGTTATCCTCAAATATGAGATAAACATAATTGCGGTCTTTTATGGTATAGCACTTAATAAACGGCTGCCTGTCCGGATGGCTGTATTTTAAGGCATTGGTGAGCAGATTTTGCAAAATACTCTCCATGTATGCCGGCACATAACTTATTTCGGTACACTGGCTAAAATCGTACTCAATATGGGCGTTAAGGGCGTCAATGTTGCTTTTTATAGCCAATTGTACATTTTTGAAAATAGATTCAAAATTGATTACACTGCGCTCGTTGGTTATTTCGGTTTGAATTTTAACAATTTCGTTAAGGTGTTCAATTGTTGAATTAAGGCTGCTGCCGATAGATTTGATGTGCGAAAATATTTCAGCACGATCTTCCCTAACGTCAGTTTCCTCGTATAATTTAACCATAAACTGCAGGTTGCCAGTATGCGAACGCAGGTTATGCGATACGATGTAGGCAAAATTCTGCAGGCGCTTGTTTTGATCAGTAAGCAAGTTAAGTGACGACTCTAAACTTAAGCCTTTACGCTTGCTGTTATCAATATCCTGAATAATATTTTTTACAATAATGCATTTGCCATATTCATTTATAATAGGCACACCCTTGGCTTTTACCCACAATACATGATTTTTAGCCGTTCTGAAAAGTAATTCAAGATCATAGGGCTGGCAAAATTCAAGAGCGTTGTTTATTGCGGTTTGCAATGTGGCGCGATGCTGAGGCTCAAAAAAACTGATAACTTCATCAATGGTTAGCTTTACCTCTGCCTGGAGTTCAAAAATGTCATATGTATGTTTTGATAAGGTTAGGTTAAGGCTACCTGCTTCAATTTCCCAGCTTCCTAATTTGGCTATTCTGAGCGTGTCGGCGTAATTAAGGTCATCACGCGCGGCTTTTAGTTGTGCCTGTTTATAATCATGTATATTAATGATTGAGCCGTAAATGGTCTTGGCTTTAGTATCAGGATATCTTTTAACGGTGCTCTCAAACCAATGATAACCAGATGATTTGGTAAGCAACCTTACTTGTACCGGGTTGCTTTGTTTGGAGTTTTGATTGGTTAAAGCATTCAGGAAAATCGTTTTATCCTGATGATATAACAGCTGTTCAAAAAAAGTATGATTAGAGCATTCAATTTCGCCGGGTTCATAACCTAACAGAGTATAAAACCCTGCCGACCATTTAATTACCCTTGTATTAATATTATATTCCCAAATGCCGGCATTAATATTATCAATTATTTGAGCAAGATGTAACCTGCTGTCATCAGAAAATTTATCTTCAGAAAAACTCATATTATCAATAGCCTGCTCATTACTCATTATTCATACGCCTACCAATAGAAAATTATGTGCCATAATTTCAAATCTTAATAAATACAACTTAAAGTTGTATTTATATTTCCAGATTCAACACCATTTAAGCATAAGCCGGCCAACCTCAAATATAATATTTGAAATGATACAAACTACTCTTATACTGATGATTGTAAAGTAAATTTATTAATGTGAAACGCTTATGTATAAGGTTGTGAAGCTAAATAACAGGTTTTTCAGCATTTTGATTCTTAATTATTAAAAAAGCATTCGTAAAAAGAATATGATACAGACTTTGTGGTATGTCTTTTTTCTGGATTGAAGCAATCACTATCTGGATTGGAGTTCGGCTAACGCGTTAGTGGCTATCCATTTGGCAGATTTATGATCCTGCCTTAAAATATTATTAGCTGTTTGTATAGCCAATTCTTTTAAAGTATTATTTCTTTTACCAATTTGCCGCAGTGCCCAGTTCACCGCCTTTTTAACAAAATTCCGATTATCCCAGGCTTCACGTTCCATAATGGGAAATAATTTAATAAATGTATCATCAGGTGCGGTTTTGTTATGCACGGCATATTCGGCCATTAAAACAAAACCGGCACGTTTTACAAATTCTTCTTCACGCGTGCTAAACTCAGTGGCTTTAGTAATGGCAAAGGGTGTACGGTCAAATAAATTACCACATACCTGATCACAAATATCCCAGGAGTTGAAATCTCTTGTCCAGCTGTTTATTTGCTGTTCGGTTACCAGGGCAGGATCATCAATTAGGGAGGCCAGCATGCGTGCCTCATGAAATTGGGTATCCCAAAGTTCAAGGGCAAGGGCATGGTCTTTCCCAATTACTTTAGCCAGTTTTCGTAACTCCGGAAGCCTAACCCCAAGGGCATGATCGGTATTAATACCATAGCGGGTCATGCCGGCCAGATAGGCAGGTTCGGCTTTATGTTTTAAAAGGTCAATGATCTCTTGTACAGCCATTCGGGTTTAATCGGCTACGCTCTTGCTTTCTATACGGTGATGAATGCTATTAACCTCCATTAAGGCTGCAGAACAGTAGAAGGGGTGAAGTTCCATTACCAGCGAACCCGCTTTTACGGCCGGGTCAGTTTCGGTAAGTTGTTTAGCTTCTTCAATGGTTTCTACATTAAAAATGAATATACCCCTAATTGGCTGATCATCCATAAAAGGCCCTGCTACCACTAATTTACCTTCGTTAGCCAGGCGTGTAATGTTTTTTAGATGTGCCATTTGTAATTGCATGAGTGCTGCCGAGTCTTGCAAACGGTTAGGGCCCGCTTTTAAAAAAGCCATTACATATTTTTTCATACCATATTTATCGGCACCGAGTTTTTTAGCAAGGGCAGCATCAAAAACAGGTTTGGTATTGGAAGGTTCCTGGGCAAAGCAAGTAAAAGCAAAGGCCATAATTGCTATTAACAAAGTGAGCTTTTTCATGATATCGAGGATTTGAGGTATATCAAATATAACTAAATCAAGACACAAAAAAGCCGGGCAACAGCCCGGCTTCGTTAAATCTCCTATTTCAAATCTAACTTCTCATATCTAAAGGTTTCCTCTGATTTCCTGTTCACGCTCAATGGCCTCAAATAAGGCTTTAAAGTTGCCCGCACCAAATGATTTGGCACCTTTGCGCTGAATGATCTCGAAGAAAAGGGTTGGCCTGTCTTCAATAGGTTTGGTGAATATCTGTAGCAGATAACCTTCATCATCCCGATCAACCAGGATGCCCAATTTTTTGAGCGGTTCCAGATCTTCATCAATATGCCCAACACGGTCGGTAAGGTCATCATAATAAGTGGTAGGTACGGTTAAAAACTCCACACCACGGTTTTGAAGATCGGTTACAGTAGCAACAATATCATCAGTAGCCAGGGCCATATGCTGTACGCCTTCGCCTTCATAAAATTCAAGGTATTCCTCAATCTGCGATTTCTTTTTACCTTCTGCCGGTTCGTTGATCGGGAATTTTACATAGCCGTTTCCATTGCTCATCACCTTACTCATTAAGGCCGAGTATTCGGTGCTGATCATTTTATCATCAAATGTTAAAATGTTTCTGAAACCCATAATATCTTCATAAAAATTAACCCATTGGTTCATTTTATGCCAGCCCACGTTGCCTACGCAATGGTCAACATATAATAAACCCGCAACAGGCGGATTGTAGGTGGTTTGCAACTTTTGATAGCCGGGTAAAAAAAGGCCATTATAGTTTTTACGCTCTACAAACAGGTGAACGGTTTCGCCATAAAGTTTTATGCCGCTGGTACGTACCTCTCCATATTCATCGGTAAGGGTTTGAGGCTTTTGATAAGGTATGGCACCGCGTTTGGTGGTTTGCTCAAAGGCATCATATGCATCATCAACCCATAAGGCCAGTACTTTTACACCATCGCCATGTTTCTTGATGTGCTCTGCAATGGGATGAGCAGAGTGTAAGGGGGTTGTAAGTACTATCCTGATCTTACCTTGCTGCAGAACATAGGATGCCCTGTCGCGTACGCCGGTTTCCGGGCCGGCATAGGCCAGGTTTTGAAAGCCGAAAGCGGTTTTATAATAGTGAGCAGCCTGCTTGGCGTTACCCACATAAAATTCAACATAATCTGTACCGTTTAGCGGTAAAAAATCTGCTGTATTTGGTTGTTTATCTATAGTTTGTATTTGCATTGTTTTAATTTTTTAGCCTCATCTGCCCCTCTCCAAAGGAGAGGACTTTAGGTGAGGCTCCAACTCTTATAATAATTCTCGTCTTCAATTTTTATGGCCTCTTCCGTGAGCATCAGCGGCCTAAATGGATCTATCATCACGGCCAGTTCATCTGTTGATTCCTTGCCGATAGATTTTTCAACCGAGCCCGGATGAGGGCCGTGTGGAATGCCGCCCGGGTGCAGTGTAATTTGACCCTTTACCACACTTTTGCGGCTCATAAAGTCGCCATCTACATAGTATAAAACCTCGTCGCTGTCTACATTACTATGGTTATAAGGCGCAGGGATAGATAGCGGGTGATAATCAAACTTACGGGGTACAAATGAGCATATCACAAAATTGTTGCCCTCAAAGGTTTGGTGCACGGGCGGCGGCTGATGCAGCCTGCCGGTTATGGGTTCAAAATCATGGATAGACAGTGCCCAGGGATAATGGAAGCCATCCCAGCCAATAAAATCAAACGGATGGGTGCCATATATGTACGGATATATTAAGCCTTGTTTCTTGATCAGGATCTTGAAATCGCCATGCCTGTCGTGAGTTTCCAGCTCGGTAGGGCGTTTGATATCACGTTCGCAATAGGGCGAGTGTTCCATCAGCTGTCCATATTGATTGCGGTACCGTTTTGGCGGACGAATAGGACTAAAACTCTCTATAATAAATAAACGATTATCGGGCGTATCAAATTCTAACTGGTAAATGGTACCGCGGGGTATCACCAGGTAATCACCGTATACAAATTTGATATTGCCAAAACCAGTTTTTAATGTACCGAAACCCTCATGTATAAAAACTACCTCATCTGCCTGGCTGTTTTTATAAAAATAATCAGTCATTGATTGGCGCGGCGCCGCCAGCGAAATATGCAGATCGCTGTTTACCAGCACCGGTTTGCGGCTTTGCAGGTAATCATCTTCAGGCTTTATATTAAAACCTATCAGGCTGGTATGTTTCAGGTGTTTTTCGCGCGCTATTTTAGGCTCAACGCTATAAGGCTCACCCAAAGTTTTTACAATAGTAGGCGGGTAGGCGTGATAAACCAGTGAATAAAGACTTGAAAAACCTTCTGTTGATACCAGTTCTTCGGCATATAAAGTACCATCGGGCTTACGGAACTGCGTATGCCGCTTGGGAGGGATAACTCCTAAAGTATGATATAAGGGCATGGTGTTTTAATTGGTTAACAATAAAACGTTTAAAATGTCCGGATAGTTTTAATTGGCTTTGAGCCTATTGGGCTATGGATTTTTTGGAAATAAGCAGGGACAGACATACCCGTCATTCCTCCAATAGTCTTTCTCCAAAATCTTAATTAGTACTGGGCAAGTACTATTTTGGCAAGCATAGCATCCCTGAACGATGAGGCGTCGCTCATACTGGTAAGGCCCAGGGAAAATAGAAAATGCTTTTGTATGGTTAACATGGTTAACACGAAATTAGAGGTAATATTTTTAATATGCAAGCATAGTTTTTTTGATCAGTACATCATCATGCTCTTAGCTAATCAACTAAATTTGCTTAGTTTTGATTTAACCAATTAACCTACCTATGAAATTAGTATCATATAAAACCGATGACCGCGAACATTTAGGAGTTTTTATAAACAATCATATTTATAATCTTAACTCCTGCGACAAGCTGATACCCGATAATATGAATGAGTTTTTATGGGGAGGTGAGGAGTTGATGGATCATGCAAAGCGTGTTCATGAGGCAATAGCTTCAGGAAAAATGGAAGCTAAAGAAGAGCTCTTTTTTGAACTTACTGCTCCTGTACCGCACCCAACATCATGCCGTGATGGTTATGCCTTCAGGCAGCATGTGGAGGCTGCACGTCGTAACCGCAAGGTTGATATGATACCCGAGTTTGATCAATATCCCGTATTTTATTTCACCAACCACAATGCCATACAGGGCCCCGGCGAAATTGAATGCATGCCCGATCATTTTAACAAACTTGATTTTGAATTAGAGGTAGCGGTAGTCCTTTATAAGAAGGGCCGTAACATTAAAGCTGCCGAAGCTGATAGTTTTATAGCAGGCTATATGATCATGAATGATATGAGTGCACGTACCCTGCAAATGGAAGAAATGCTGCTAAATCTGGGCCCGGCAAAGGGTAAAGACTTTTCTACCGTAATTGGCCCATGGCTGGTGACGGCCGATGAGCTGGAGCAATATAAAGTTGCACCTAAAGCAGGGCATACCGGCAATGCCTATAACCTTGAAATGAAGTGCGTAGTAAATGGTAAACAGGTATCCTTAGGTAACATGGCCGATATGGACTGGACCTTTGCTGAGATCATTGAGCGTGCTGCTTACGGTTGCGACGTATTGCCCGGCGATGTAATAGGCTCAGGCACCGTTGGTACAGGCTGCTTCCTGGAACTGAATGGTACCGGCTTGCTTAACGATACTAACTATCAGCCTCAATGGTTAAAAGATGGTGACCTGGTTGAAATGGAGATAACCGGACTGGGGATGCTGGCTAATATCATAAAAAAGGCTGATAATGATTTTTCAATATTAAGATTGAAGAAATAAAAAAACAGAATGCTCTCCATTAAAGTCTCCGATCTTTCCGTAGGTCAACTACATAATTACCTGAACCACGCTGTTGCCCCCAGGCCTATTTGTTTGGCATCAACCGTTGATGAAGATGGTAATGTTAATCTGAGCCCGTTCAGCTTTTTTAACGTGTTCAGTACCAACCCACCGGTTTGCGTTTTTTCGCCATCGCGCAGTGTAAGGGATAATACTACCAAACATACTTTAGACAACGTTTTGGAAGTGCCCGAATGTGTGATAAACATAGTTAATTACGATATGGTGCAGCAGGTTTCGCTCTCCAGCGTAGCTTATGCCAAGGGTATGAATGAGTTTATTAAGTCGGGCTTAACACCTCTTGCCTCAACTATAGTTAAACCACCGAGGGTGGCTGAAGCCCCTGTACAGCTGGAATGTATGATCAGGGAGGTTATTTCCTTGGGCGATACCCCGGGCGCAGGTAACCTGGTTTTGGCCGAAATTAAAATGCTCCATATTAATGAAGATATTTTAGATCCCGACGGGAGAATTAATCAGGCTAAAATTGATCTGGTGGCTCGCCTTGGTGGTGATTGGTACTGCCGTGTAACGGAGGATAACCTATTTAAAGTGGCCAAACCCAATATGAAAATGTGTATTGGCGTTGATGCACTCCCATATAGCATCCGCAACTCAAGGGTACTTACCGGGAATAACCTGGGGCAGTTGGGTAACCTGGAAATTTTGCCAACAGATGAGGCTGTTGAGGCCTATGCGCAACTTCCGGATGTAAAAGACTTATTGGATGCTACCATCGGCGACAGCCAAACCCGTGAGCTGCAACTGCACCTGAAAGCCAAGCAACTTCTTGATGATGATAGGGTAGAAGAGGCTTTGATGGTGCTGCTGATGGCATAGTTTTACAGAAATTAAAATACTCCAAATGCTCACTCCAATAATTGTGAAATAACAAAACTTAAATACAAGATTATTTCATAAATTCGTATAACAGGCTAATAATGAGTTGTTATGAAGCAGGAAGAGTTGGACGAACGGTATTCAATTGTTGAAAAACTGGTAAGGCTGTTTAAGTTTGAAAGGTTTATTCACCTTGCCGTTACCGGTATTTCACTGGTGATCCTGCTTGTTGCTATTTCGCTCATGATCTATAATAAAGAAGCAGGAAAGGCCGAACTATCTTTGATGTTTGGTTCATCGGGCTTGATAACCTATACAGGTGGATGAATGATCTGGATAACCTTGAGAAATCTTCGCGCAGATCGGCCATCATCAGCCTCATCGGTATCCTGATCTTTATTACATCGTTATTATTTGCCAGTTATAATTTGTTTAATTCAAACAAGGAATTAAAGAAGATAAAGGTTGAGCTTAGAAGATCTGCCGATAGTTTAAACAAACAGAAAAAAGCAGTAGACGAACTTCAAAACAGAATAGCCGGATTAAAGCTTGACGAATCGCAGCTTAATCAGTACCTAATAGGCTTGATGGAAAGTACTCAGACCAACCAGGGTAATACCTTAGGCGATGGTGGTAGTATTAATTGGACCGATATTCAAAAAACTATTATTAATCTACCTTCCGGTAAAAGAAAATTAGCATTAACAATAGCGCTTTTAACCACCTGGAAGCAAATTCCTTTTGAATTGGGTAAGAACACGCCCAAATCAAGTTTTGATTCGCCAGGCTACATTCAATACGTATTAAAACAAACAGGTATTAATATTGCCAGAAATAATGCCGAACCACTTTCCGTAACCATTATGAAACGTTATAAAAAAGTTGATGGTCCTTTACCCGGCGATCTTATTTTTTATAAAGGGCAGATAGGCAGCTTTGGTTTCTTTTATCTTGGGCAGGGTACGCCTAAGGGGCAGGGTATTGCCATAGGTACTTTACAGGCTGCATTCCCCTTAGGTATTTATGATACCATAAACGTAAATACAGAATATTTTCCTTTTATTGGTTACTACAGGGTTGAGTATGATTAAATAAAACCCGGAAGCCGGGTTTTATCGGAGTAGTTTATATACCAAGCACTTGTTTCAGTTTCACATAGCCGGTTTTACTTACCGGTATTTTTGCGCCCGATTTGAGGATGGCCAAGTGGGCGTCCTTTTCATAAGGATCAATACGGGTAATTTGCTGTATTGCTATAATATATGAGCGGTGTACGCGCACAAACTGGCGGGCATCAAGGGTTTGCTCAAAAAAGTTCATGGTTTTGTTTTTGAGGTACGAACCTTCTTTGGTAAATACGCTCACATAGTCGTCATCAGCTTGCAGGTATTCCACATCGGCTACAGGGATGATCTTTACTTTGGTGCCTGTTTTAACTACAATACGCTCATGTTGTGATGGCGATTGCGCGGCGGCTGTTTCCAGCAGTTCTTCGGTTTGCTTTGGCGCATGTTTTTCAGGGGCTGTAGCCAGATATTTTTCAATGGCCTTATTAAACCTGTCTTTACTGAAGGGTTTTAACAGGTAGTCAATAGCGTGAGCCTCAAAAGCCTTTATTGCATATTCGTCAAAAGCGGTAGTAAATATTACTGCAGGCGGCTGCTCAACCAGTTCAAGCATTTCAAAGCCATTTATCTTAGGCATCTGCACATCCAGAAAAATCAGATCGGGCTGGTATTGCTGTATAGCTTTAAGTCCCTCAAAACCATCGTTGCACTCCTGCAGCAATTCAATTTCACTAAAATTTTGCAAATATTCCTTTACAACCATGCGGGCTAAAGGTTCATCATCAATAATTAAGGCTCGCCTCATAACTGTGGTATTTTTATAATGGTTGTAAATATATTATCATTTGCATGAGTTTCCATCAAATCGTTACGGGCAAAAAGTAAATACAGGCGTCGTTGTACACCCCGCAGGCCAAAGCCGGTTCCTTTTTGAGGGCGCGACGTTTGTGGATCATACGGGTTTTGAACCATCAGTATCAGGTAATGGTCTTCAATTTCGCCGCGGATGCTTACGGTAACCTCGCCAGTGGTATCATATAAACCAAATTTTATGGCATTTTCAACCAATGGTTGCAGCAGCATAGAAGGCATTACGGCTGCACTGCATTTATCATCGCAGCTAATTTCGGTTTGCAGGCGATGGCCAAAGCGCACCTTTTCAATATCAAGATACAGGTTTAAATGAGCCAGCTCTTCACTTAGAGGTACCTGCTGCTGGTCATCTTTTTTTAATGTACCTCGCAAAAAGTCAGAAAGCTGGTGTATCATGCGCCGGGCCTCATCGGGTTTAAAACCAATGAGCGCGTTAATAGAATTAAGACTGTTGAACAGAAAGTGCGGCTGTAATTGCTGACGTAAATTGTATAGTTCGGCATCGCGGGCCAGTTGCTCTGCTTCGGTTTTGCGTTTTTGGGTTTCTTTCTGATCAAGCTGCGAATACCATAACAAACTGATCATGGCCATCCAGCCGATAGCCAGAAAGTCGGTAAAAAAACGAATGGTTAATGATTGCTGTACAAAATTGATAAATACCTTATCGGTATTAATTAAAGGCAACAGGTATCGGCAGCCTAAGGTACATATACCTGCCAGTGCCACACACCATATAAATAGGTTAATATAGCTGCCTTTACCGGGCTGATAGTAGCGTAAATTGTTATTGATAAGCCAGCAGGCACCTGATAATAGTACTGCGCTCATAAGGCCATCAACCGAGGCTGTGAACCAGAAAAAACCAAAACTATGCACAATATAGGTTTGCAGGCCGGCCCATATGAGCCCGCATGCAATAAATGCGCCGTATAATTTTGAAGCTGATAATGCTGGTAATGCCATGCTTTTTAAGTCGGAGATGTGAGAATTAAGAAACAAGAGTCAAGAATCAAGACAGGAAAACGCAGATGTGTCTTGAATTCCTAATTTAATTCTTGTAATCATGTGTCTTAATTCTTATCTCTTGATTCTTGTCTCTTATTTCTTGGTTCTTTTTACTCAGTTTCTTATGCCTAATAGTGCCGATTTATGATGAGCCCATGCAATGTATAAATCGGCATCGGGTGTTTCGTGTATGTTATAATAAAGTTCTGCACCATCAGTAAGTTCGCCTATCTGGTTTAATTCGGCTACATCAATAAACTGCCATTTAACGGTTTGTTTTTCGATGTTTTTAAAACTATCCTGATTGGCATGACCTATTTTGTTTGCCTTTTCAAAGGCGCTTATTTCAGTATCGGCGCTAATAAGCCTCAATTGTTCGTCAAATTGCGCCTGGTGGTCGCCATCGCCACTAATTACCCTGAAAACTAATTTTGCTACGTACCAGTTCATAATTGTTTGTTTTTAGTATCAAGTAGTTAGTATTAAGTAGTCAGTATCAGGTATCAAGATTTTAGTATTCAAAGTTCCTGCTTTGATACCTGATACTAACTACTTGATATTAAATTAATAGCTGCGTATATCAACACCGGCAAAAATGGAGGTACCTTTCAGTACCAGTATCTTTTCGTTATTAGGCGATGCGGTGCTCCTGATGCGTTTATCGTCAACCCCGGCAAAAACAGCGGCCAAATCTGATACTACCTGCCAGTTTGATGGCACAATAATTTTGGTGCCACCAAATACCTGGGTAATGTCAATGTAAACCCGGCCGCTAATATCGGCCTGTGTAAAATCAAGTTCGGCACCTCCAAAAATGTTTACAATTTCGCCGCCTTTAAAGCTTTTTGAAAGTACTGTTTTATTAACCCCGCCAAAAATAGATACAGTATCCAGATAATCGTCGCTTGAAGCGTATGGAGGGGTAAAAGGTTCATTAGGTGGTACATCGTCGCCATCTTTCACAGTATAATCAACCTGTGGGTCGGCTTTGTCAAAGTTGAAGTTAGCCGGTTGTTTGTCGCCCCATTTTTCGTTTTTATAATCATGGTGCTTGCCGCGCCTTATTATCAGCCAAATGCCAAAAGCTATAATTGCAATGGGCCAAACAACACGGTCAGCATTATCAATATTTTCGTTCAGTAAAAAGATGACCCCTAAAAATACCATAATGCCCCATGATGATTTTTTGAAGTTATGTTTGGCACCCAGGTAAAGTCCCCAGGCTATAAGCCACATTGGCCAGCTGAACAGCCAGCCGGGTATAAAGAAGTCGCCAAGTTGTTTTATAAGCAACAACCCGCCCACAGCAAGGAGGATAAGCCCCGCCATTACTTTTCCCTTATTTGGGTTGTTTGCATTTCCTATATCGTTGTTCATTTGTGTGCAAATTAAATCATATCCAAAACTAAGGTAACATTATACATGAGCCAAACAAAAGTTGGCGACATATTTAAAGAAATCGGTGGAAAGGTAAGTTTTGTCGGTGAAAAAGTTGGCGGGTAATTAAAATTAGATGTTGGTACATATTTATGTTTGTCTGAACCGGGATTAAACAGATTAAGAAATTACGGGATTTTTTGAATCGTGGCAATCTATTAATCTGTTTAATCCCGGTTCAGATAAAAACAAAAGGGGAGAACCCAACCGGTAACTCCCCTGATGCATGAAAACAAAATTATTAATTACATTTCCGGTTCGGTTGGTTTATGGAACTGAAAAGTTTCTTTAGGTTTTTCAAAGTTATATTCCTCCCTATGCTTGCGCGGTTTCATGATCATCCAGGCACCGAAGCCCATTACCGCTACCGGCCAAATAATACGATCGGCATTGACTATATTATCGCTTAGTAAAAAGGCCGCACCAATTAAAGTGATCATGATCCATGATGGTTTGCGGAAATTGTATTTGGCACCCATGTAAAGGCCCCATGCTATTACCCACATTGGCCAGCTAAAAAGCCAGTCGGGTATTAAGAATATATCAAATTCCCTGATCAGTAATATTGCGCCAATGGCTAATAAGATTACCCCTGCAGCAGTTTTGCTATTATTAGGAGTAATGGTAGTTTCTATGTTGTTGTTCATTGTTGTAAGTATTAAATTATACCCTAAAGTTAAGGCAGTATTCATGTTGCAACAATGAATAATAGGCGATTGAGCGGGGGAAATCGGTAAAAGTGAGGGTTTATCCGGTGAATAAGGAAGGGGATTTTTGCCGGTAGAGGTCTTCGCCTGAACGGTGATCAGACAGGTTTTAAAATTGCTGCGATTCGAATTTTGTCTGAACCAGGATTAAACGGATTAATGAGATTTTTCAGGATTTTGTCTGAAACACGATTAAACAGATTGTAAGATTACCACGATTTAAAAAATCCTATAATCTCCTAATCTGTTTAATCGTGGTTCAGACAATTCATTAGACAGGTTATACTTACACCTCAGGTTCCTGTTGGCTCAGGCAGTGAAAACTTCCCAGTCCCCAGATAATATCTGTAGAATCAATGCCTATAACCTCGTGGTTAGGGAAACACTGCTGTAAAATATCGCAAGCCTTATCATCATTTACAGAGCGATAGGTTGGCACAATAACCGCCGAGTTAGCTATGTAAAAGTTGGCGTATGAGGCAGGTAAGCGTGTATCATCATAAACCACAGCTTCGGGCATTGGCAGCTCCACAATGTTAAGTTGCTTGCCGTTAAGCAGGCGCATGGTTTTTAAAGTTTCCAGGTTTTCCTGCAGTATATGGTAGTTTTCGTCGTTTTTATCCTCTTCAACTACGGTAACTACGGTATCCTCATTTACAAAACGGGTAATGTCATCAATATGGCCGTCAGTATCATCGCCAATAATACCATCACCCAGCCATAAAATTTGCTCGGCTCCGTAATAGTTGCGTAAATAGGTTTCTATTTGGTCCTGGTTTAAATGAGGGTTGCGGTTTTTATTCAGCAGGCAAGCAGTAGTAGTTAAAATAGTGCCTTTACCGTTAAAATCAACCGAGCCGCCTTCCATTACAATACCTGGATTGAAAACAGGCAGGCCAAAACATTCACCAATTTTGGTAGGTATCACATCATCCAGATCAAAGGGAGGATATTTTCCGCCCCAGGCGTTATAGCCCCAGTCAATAATGGCTTTTTGTTTGGTTTCAGGGTTGATCACAAATGCAGGCCCGTGATCGCGGCACCAGGCGTCATTAGTTCCAAAATCAAACAGCTCAACCTGATTCATATCAACGCCCGCGTTTTGCAGCTGGAAAGTAACCGAGGCCTTCATAACCTCGTCTACCACGTTGATGCGAACCAGCTCATTACGGGTTAAAACTTTTATAAATTCAATGTATGACGGATATATAGTATCCAATTTGCCCGGCCATGAAGCTTCCTTGTGCGGCCATGAAAGCCAGGTAGCAGTATGTTTAGTCCACTCTGCAGGAAAGTAAAAGCCTTGCGAGGCTGGGGTTTGTATGGTTGAAATGTTTTTAAGGTCCATATTGGTTAAAGCAAATAAGTAGAATAAGGTATTACTTATCAAATCATTGCGAGTATGAAGCAGAGGCCTCCTCTAAATCAAAGCATTTAAAAGCCCTCTCCTTTGGAGAGGGTTGGGTAAGGCTCTTGCTTCGTACCTCGAAATGACAAATTTATAAAAGCCCTTTCCCTTTAGGGGAGGGGTAGGTGGGGCTAATCCTCGTCTAAAAATCTTTTTGTTATTGGCTGATAGCTGTCGATCCTTCTGTCGCGCAGAAACGGCCAGTGGCTTCTGTAATAGTCAGATTTATCAAGATCGAGCTCCTGTACCACCACTTCTTCTTCATCGTGTGATGTTTGATGAATGATGGCTCCAAACGGATTAGCAAAGAATGATCCGCCCCAAAATTTTACACCTGCTTCTTCGCCAACACGGTTTACGCTTACCACGTGTATGCCATTGGCCACAGCGTGCGAACGCTGGATGGTTTGCCATGCATTGTATTGCTCAATATTGGTAGCCTCATCCTGTGTAGTGGCCCAGCCAATAGCAGTTGGGTAAAATAATATATCGGCACCCATCAGTGCGGTAATACGGGCAGCTTCAGGATACCACTGATCCCAGCATATAAGCACACCTAATTTTCCGTATTTGGTTTTGAATACTTTGTAACCCAGATCGCCGGGGGTAAAGTAAAATTTTTCGTAAAAGCCCGGATCGTCGGGGATATGCATTTTGCGGTATTTGCCCAGATAGCTTCCATCAGCATCCAATACTGCTGTGGTATTGTGATAAAGGCCCTGCGCACGTTTTTCAAACAGCGAGGCTATGATTACCACATTTAGCTCGGCCGCTACTTTTGACAGCTCATCAGTTGATGGGCCGGGGATGGCTTCGGCCAGTTTAAAGTTGTCGTAATCCTCAACATCACAAAAATAAAGTGAGGTAAACAGTTCCTGTAAACAAACTATTTGCGCGCCTTTGGCAGCAGCTTCCCTTACTTTAACTATAGCCTTTTGCAGGTTCTGTTGCTTATCAGCAGTGCAGCTCATTTGTACCAGGCCAACTTTTACTTTACTCATCTTACTAAAATTTGCGCAAAAATAACAATTGATATGATGATTTTCATTCAATTAATTAATGATTACACGCTGTTGATACTTTATGTTTTTATAATAATATGCAAACTTTAGTACTATAAACTGCGTTGTTGAACCAAAGTTGTTACAATTAAAAAAAAATTCATGTGTGCATTCAAATAATTAGCTTTGCAGCCAAATGACAGAAGACGAAATAATTGACGAAGGCGCAGAGCATAAGACCTGGAAAGGCAAGCTTTGGGGCGTTATAAAAGTTATATTAATTATTGTTGTAACCGGAGGCTTGTTGTACTGGGTTTTCAGTAAAGTACCTTTCGCCAAAATAAAATTCCGGTTGGCACATGCTAACCGGGCCTGGCTCACCGCGGCTATTCTTTGTTATTTGGGTTCCATGCTGTTTTCGTCATGGCGCTTGCTTAGTTTCTTTAAATCTATTGGTCTTAGGCTCGACTGGCGTTTTAACCTGCGCCTGTACTTTTTGGGCCTGTGTTATAACGTGCTGTTACCCGGTGGTATAGGCGGCGATGGGTATAAAATTTATTTACTGCATAAAACCTATAAATTACCTACTAAAAAAGTTTTCTGGGCTATTTTGTTCGATAGGCTAAGTGGTTTTTGGGCTATTGGTGCCATTGTTGTGGGCCTTATTATTTTGATCCCGAGTTTTCCATATCATTTAGGTATTCCGCTAAGCATAGTTTCGGTAGGATCTGTCATCTATTATTTTGTTGCACGCAAATTTTTCAGGGATTACACCCATAATTTTTTCTCGGGCCATCTGAAAGCTATAGGCGTGCAGAGTATGCAATTATTGTCCATTGTGTGCCTGCTGCTTGCCCAGGATTTTAACGGCAAATTTGCTCCTTACCTTTTGTCATTTTTATTCTCTTCATTAGCGGCGGTTATTCCGTTTAGCTTAGGCGGCGGCGGTATCAGGGATGCTCTTTTTTTAACCCTGGCACGTCAGTTTAATCTTACTGAAGATATGGCTGTTTATCTGAGCTTTGGCTTTTACCTCATCTCCATTATTGTTGCCTTAATTGGTATTTATTATGTAATACGCCCGAAACGATTGGAGAAAGGTTTGCAAGCACCATCCGAATTTTCATTGACTGAGCAGAAATAAACGGAATATTATTCTGATTTAAAGGTGTTATTAAAATCATATTCTGAACTTTGCAAGTGAGGTAAGCATTTAGCTAAATTGGCGTTCTGTATATAATTTTATTTATAAATGAGCCATTTTAATGATTTTAACAACCCGCAGGTTGCCGCATTGCCGGGTCATTTAAAGCAATTTATTGTTGACCAGCATTACGAACATTATACTCCTATAGATCATGCTGTTTGGCGTTATGTAATGCGTCAGAATTACAGCTATTTAAAGGATGTGGCCTACTACCCGTATATACCCGGCCTAACCAAGGCTGGGTTAACTATTGAGCGTATTCCCGATTTGCAGGAAATGAACAATGCCTTGGCCAAAATAGGCTGGGGTGCTGTTACTGTTGATGGCTTTATACCCCCTGCGGCCTTCATGGAATACCAGGCTTACCGCGTTTTGGTTATTGCTGCAGATATACGCCAGCTAAAGCATATTGAATATACCCCGGCACCCGATATCATACATGAATCAGCAGGGCATGCGCCTATTATTGCAGATAAAGATTACCACGAATACCTGAGTTATTTTGGATCAATAGGGGCTAAGGCTATGTTTTCGGCACAGGATTTTGAACTTTATGAGGCTATAAGGGCCTTATCTATACTAAAAGAAATGCCTGATGCTGATGAAGAGGAGATCAAAAAAGCCGATGAACTGGTAACCTATCGTCAGGAAAACATGGGTGAGCCCTCCGAAATGGCCCTGCTCAGCCGCTTACACTGGTGGACGGTAGAGTACGGACTGATCGGTACCTTGGATCAACCTAAAATTTACGGTGCAGGCTTATTGTCTTCAATAGGCGAAAGTTCAAGCTGCATGAACCCCGAGGTTGAAAAACTATGGTATACCATTGATGCCCTCAAATACAGTTATGACATTACTAAGCCACAGCCGCAGCTGTTTGTAACACCAACTTTTCAAAATCTGATCAATGTGTTGGAGGAGTTTGCCAATACCATGTCGTTCAGAAGAGGAGGCGCTTACGGGCTAACCAAGGCTGTAGAAAGTAAAAACACCTGCACGGCTGTTTACAGTTCGGGTTTGCAGGTATCGGGCACCATTACTGAGTTTAAGGTTGATAAACATGATAACCCTTATTTTATTAAAACCACCGGGCCAACCATACTGGCTGTAGATAATAAGTTATTAAAAGGCCACGGCAAAGATCACCACAAGGATGGTTTTAGTTCGCCTGTTGGTAAACTTAAAAATGCGGATTTGCCTTTAGAGGATCTATCAGCAGATCAGTTAAAAGACCTGGGTATTATAGTGGGCGTTCAAGCTAAGCTTGATTTTGAGAGCGGTGTAACCGTTAACGGTACCGTGAAAAATATACTGTCATCGACAGAAAAAATACAGCTCATTACCTTTACCAACTGTACGGTTACTGATAAAAAGGGCCATATTCTGTTTGATCCATCATGGGGGGGATATGACATGGCCGTGGGCGAAAAAATTGTATCAGTCTTTTGCGGTGCTGCCGATAAGGAAGCATTTGAGGAGATTGTTTATAAATCAAAAACTGAGACCCACCATGCAGATTATGATTGGAAAACCCGCGAACTGCATAAACTTTACCAGCAGGTACGTAATTGCAGGCTCAAACAGGGCGACTATGGTTTTCTGGGTAATGTATGGCAAAAACTACAGCATGACCATCACGACGACTGGCTTTGCGCGCTCGAGATACTGGAAATGCTTGAGCATGAACATATAGAACCAGCCTTAACTGCCGAAATCAGGCAGTTCTTGGGGCAAAAAGCCACAGATGAGCCCGAACTGAAAAAACTTATCAGCGATGGTTTTTATCTGATAGCACATCCGGTTGAACAGAATTTGGTATTTTAGGCACAACTTTTAATAAAAATTCCCCCTTTAGGGGGCTAGGGGGCTTATGAACGTTATAATAACAGGCGCCAGCAGCGGCGTAGGATTTGAAGCTGTAATTGAACTGATACTTTCAGGTAAACATAAAGTAATTGCACTGGCCCGCACACAGGAAAAACTGGAACGCCTGCTGGAAATAGCACATGGCTTAAATCCCGACTGTGAACTTTACGCTCTGAAGTTTGACATTGTTCATGACGATTATGAAGGCTTGCAGCAATTTATCGCCACCAATTTTGATAACCGGGTAGATGTATTGATCAATAACGCTGGCGTACTCATCAATAAACCTTTTACCGAGCTACAGGAAACCGACTTTGTAGAAATGCTGCAAGGTAACTTCATAGGCCATGTGCGCATCATTCAGGCATTGTTACCAGTAATTCCGGCCGGGTCGCATATATTAAATATCGGCAGTATGGGCGGTTATCAGGGTAGCGCTAAGTTTGCGGGTTTGGCAGCATACTCTGCAAGTAAGGCAGCCTTGCATACCTTAACCGAATGTCTGGCACAGGAACTGGTTGAACAGGATATTAAAGTTAACTGTCTTGCCCTCGGCTCGGCACAAACCGAAATGTTAGAAAAAGCTTTCCCTGGCTATCAATCGCCGGTATTGGCCTTTGAAATGGGTAAATACGTAGCAGATTTTGCGCTTACCGGGCATAAGTTCTTCAACGGTAAAGTACTGCCTGTTGCAGTGGCTACACCGTAGTAGAGGAGCGAAGAGTTAGGTACGGGGGGAAGCCTCACACAATCCTTTTCAAAGAATAATAGCCCATGAAGCTACAGTTTCAAACCAGGCTGTTTATCGACTCACCCCGACATCGCTACGCTTGTCGACCCTCTCTTCAGCTTATGTCTTTTGATGGAAGATTACTCACCAAAGGAGATGACTTTAGTTACTTTGTGTCATTGCGAGGAGGAACGACGAAGCAGTCGCGAATTTGTCTGAACCAGGATTAAACAGATTTATCGGATTAAAAGGATTTTGCTTTTATTTTTAGATAGATCGCAGTAATCTCTTAATCCCCCAAAATCGTGGTTCAGGAAATTTTCGCGATTGCCACGCTGCGCTTTCAATGACAAAGCTTACCAGTAATGCCAAGAAATCTTTATTATCCCGTAACCAAGAAAATCAAAATCCACGCAAAAAAAATCAACGTCATCAACGTAATCAAAGAAATCAGCGGTCAAGAATCAATGGTCAACCACCTGAATTTCAAAATCTCAAATCTCATATCTCACATCTCATATCTAATTTTTATCTTTGCCCATGCAAGAAAAAATCCTCATTCTTGACTTTGGCTCGCAATTCACCCAACTTATAGCGCGCCGTGTCAGGGAGCTCAATATTTACTGTGAGATCCACCCGTATAATCATTATCCCGAAATTGACAGCACTGTAAAAGGAATCATACTTTCCGGCAGCCCGTATTCTGTACGGCAGGAAGATGCCCCAAGGTTTGATTTTGAGCAGTTTCATACCACTCGCCCTATTTTAGGTGTTTGTTATGGTGCGCAATATGTAGCTCATTTTCATGGCGGCGAAGTTTTGGCTTCAAGCACTCGTGAGTATGGTCGCGCCAATCTGGATTTTATTAATAAAGAGAATCCACTGTTTAAAAATATTCCTGAAAGCTCGCAGGTATGGATGTCGCATGGCGATACCATTGATCGCATTGGTGATAATTTCGAGATCATTGCCAGTACCGATACTGTAAAGGTTGCGGCTTACCAGGTAACAGGTACCCAAACTTACGGTATCCAGTTTCACCCTGAGGTAACCCATAGTATTGATGGCAAGCAATTGCTGGAGAACTTTTTGGTTGATATTTGCGGTTGCAAACAGGACTGGACACCCGATTCATTCATTGAAACAACCATTGCTGCCCTGCGTCAAAAACTGGGCGATGATAAGGTAGTTCTTGGTCTTTCGGGCGGTGTCGATTCATCTGTTGCGGCGGTATTGCTTCACCAGGCCATCGGTAAAAATCTGCATTGCATATTTGTTGATAACGGTCTGCTGCGTAAAGACGAGTACGAACAAGTACTTGACTCTTACAAGCACATGGGCTTAAATATAAAAGGTATTGATGCCAAACAGCGTTTTTATGATGCACTGGCAAGCTTAACCGATCCTGAAAAGAAACGTAAGGCTATTGGCCGCGTGTTCATCGAAGTATTTGATGATGCCGCGCACGAAGTTCAGGATGTAAAATGGTTAGGTCAGGGTACCATCTACCCGGATGTTATTGAGTCAGTTTCGGTAAAAGGCCCATCGGCTACCATCAAATCACATCATAATGTTGGTGGCTTGCCCGATTTTATGAAACTTAAAGTGGTTGAACCGCTTAATACCTTGTTTAAAGACGAAGTAAGACGTGTAGGTAAGGCCCTGGATATTGATCCGAATATATTAGGCAGACACCCTTTCCCGGGTCCGGGTCTGGCTATCAGGATTTTGGGTGATGTTACACCAGAAAAAGTAGCTATATTGCAGGAGGCTGATGCAATTTATATCAACAATTTACGGTCATACGGTGTTTACGATAAAGTGTGGCAGGCCGGAGCTATATTTTTGCCGGTACAATCGGTAGGTGTAATGGGCGATGAGCGTACTTACGAAAACGTGATTTGCCTGCGTGCTGTAGAATCACTTGACGGGATGACAGCCGACTGGTGCCATTTACCTTATGACCTGCTGGCCAAGATCTCGAACGAGATCATTAATAACGTAAAAGGAATTAACCGGGTAGTATATGATATCAGTTCGAAACCACCTGCTACCATTGAGTGGGAATAAATGGTTACTGTTTTTTAGCGCGGCGCTGATACTGGGTGCATGCTCACCAAAGGTGCGGCCTGTATCGGCGCCCGCAAAACCAACTGAAAAGCCCGAAAACGTAGCTAAGGAAAAGCCTGATACTAAACCACCGGTTGCAAAGCCGGCGGTGATAGCTATGATATTACCCATGGGGCTTGATCATGTGCAGCCACGCAATTATAGTAGCGCGGGCTTAACCCGCGCCAATCTCAGCGTGGAGTATTACCAGGGCTTTAAGCTGGCGCTTGATTCGCTTGCTGCAGAGGGTGCCAACTTTAAACTGGAACTTTATGATTCAAAAGATGATGCTTCGGCTGCGCATAGTTTGGCTTATAATCCCCAGGTACGAACGAGTGATCTGATAGTAGGTCCCGTTTTTCCTGATGGAATAAAAGAGTTTACCGCGACTATGGGTAACCGCGTGCCAATCCTATCGCCGCTTTCTCCGGCCTCGCCCAATACCATTAAGAACGACAAGCTTATTACAGCAATTCCGCCTTTGGAATATCATGCCCGGGGTGCCGCACAATACATCAATGATAAAATAAAGCCCAAAAAGATCTTTGTACTTCGTTCGGGTTTTAGCCAGGAAAATGATTACGTAGTTAACTTTAAAAAAGCCACCGATAGCCTCAGCAGTAAAAAAGTAAAGGTGGTAAGCGTTGTCATTACAAGAGGGCAGTTAGGTGGACTAATTCCACAATTGTCAAAAACAGAGGATAATGTATTTGTGATACCGGCTACTGATCAGGCATTTTTAGGAGTTACGCTGCGTTCCTTAGACACCTTAAATAAAAATTACCCGGTGGTTCTGTTCGGCCACCCCAGCTGGGAAAAGTTTAGTTTCCTGAAAGCCGATATTTTACAGCGCCTTAAAACGCATATAACATCGGCCGATAAGGTTAATTATAAACAGGATGCTACTGTTGCATTTTTGCGTAACTATCGCAGGGCTTATCACGTTGAACCTACCGATTATGCCATAAAGGGATTTGACGAAGGTTTATACTTTGGTAAACAACTTTATGCGAATGATAAAGGAATGGGCGAGCTGGATAAAACAGATTTTACAGGTATTCACAACAGCTTCCGCTTTGTAAAAAAAGCAGGCTTAGGTTGGGTAAATACCCATGTAAATATATTAATGTACACTAACTTTGAATTAAAACAGGTAGAATGAAGGCTATAAACCAGCTTAAAACGTTTCAGCGAATTTTGGGTGAATACCCGGCCGATACGCCTCTAAGTAAGTTTTTACCCGGTTTTTACCGACAAAATAAGCAAATGGGCTCAACCGATAGGCGCGTAGCCAGCCGGTTGATATATAATTACTTCAGAATAGGCAGGGTATTACCCGATGTACCTGCAGAAGATCGCCTGCTTGTAGCCGAGTTTTTATGCAACACCCAAACCAATTCGCTTTTACAGAATTTTAAACCCGAGTGGGTGGCTTGTGTAGGTTTTAGCATTGAGGATAAGCTTGCCCTTGTAAAAACTGCATATCCGGCGTTTGATCTGAATCATATATTTCCCTGGGCCAACCAGCTATCTGCAGGTATTGACCGCGAAGCTTTTCTGAAATCGTTTTTTTACCAGCCCGATCTGTTTATCAGGGTACGTAACGGCTACGATCATTTAGTGAAAGCCGAACTAAGCAAGGCTGAGGTTGTTTTTAAAGATGAGGGCAACGGTTGTCTCTCATTGCCAAACGGTACCCGTCTCGAAACTATATTTCCTAAACAACACTGGTTTGAAGTGCAGGATTTTTCATCACAGCAAACCGGTAGTTTTTTCAGGCCGCAGCGCTGGGATAGCTGGTGGGATGCCTGCGCGGCATCTGGCGGTAAATCTTTATTACTGCACGAGGATGAACCTAATATTAAATTGGTAGTTTCTGATATTCGCGAGTCGGTACTTGCTAATCTTGATGAACGTTTTCAGCTGGCAGGGCTTACCAAATATCAAAAAAAAGCGCTTGATCTTACTACCAATGTTGATCAGGTATTGCATGATTATGCTTTTGACGGTATCATTCTGGATGCTCCCTGCAGTGGTTCCGGCACCTGGGGTCGCACACCCGAAATGATTGCCCAGTTTGATGAGCATAAGATCGAATTTTTTCAAAAGCTCCAAAAAAGCATCGCCCAAAATGTGGTGAAATATTTAAAAGCCGGTAAACCCCTTATATACATTACCTGCTCAGCCTTTAAGGCGGAGAATGAAGATGTGGTTGATTTCCTGGTAAATGAACTGGGTTTAAAACTTGAGGAAAGCACGGTGCTCAAAGGTTATGAACGCAAGGCCGATACCATGTTTGTAGCCCGGTTAAGCCCGCCGGCCTCTTCATAGATGCGCGTGTGATTTTGCTTATGGCAATCACAACTAAGCAAAAAAATCCTTTAATCCGATAAATCCGTTTAATCCTGGTTCAGACAAATTTGAGGTTGTTTCGTGATGATGGGTTAAAATCTCCATTAAAAAATGAAATTAAACTTGCGCAACTAATTAGTTGCGTTTATATTTGCAATCAATCAGTTGCAAATACAATGAGACGAGATATTTTTCAAGCCATAGCCGATCCTACACGCAGAGCAATTTTAAGTCTGCTGGCCTTGCAAGCAATGACTCCCAATGCCATAGCCGAACATTTTGAAAGCAGCCGCCAGGCGGTATCAAAACATATACAGATCCTGACAGAATGCGAGGTGGTTAAACATCAGCAAACGGGCCGGGAGATCTATTATCACTTTAATCCCGAAAAAATGAAAGAGATAGACATATGGCTTGATCGTTTCCGTAAGCTCTGGGACGATCGTTTTGATCAGTTAGATGACATTTTAAAAGACCTTTAAACTAACCATTATGACAACAAAAACAGAGATCACGAAAGATGTGGCAAACAAAAAAATCAATGTGACGCGTGCGTTTGCCGCTCCCGTTGAAAAAGTATGGAAAGCATGGACAGACAGCAGTATTCTGGACAAATGGTGGGCACCAAGACCCTGGCGTGCCGAAACTAAATCGCTTGATTTTAAGGCAGGCGGTTTATGGCTTTATGCCATGATTGGGCCAAATGGCGAAAAATCATGGTGCCGGGTTGATATCAAAACGGTTAGCCCGCAGCAAAGCTTTACGTCAACTGCCAGATTTTGTGATGAAGAGGGTAATCCTGACGCGAGTTTTCCGAGTATGCATTGGATAACCCAGTTTTCGGCTACCGTAGCAGGAACCAATGTTGATGTGGAGATATCATTTGATAACGAGGTCGATCTGCACAAAATAGTTGAAATGGGCTTTGAACAAGGCTTTACTATGGCTTTGGGTAACCTTGACGAAGTATTGGAAGCATAACATAACGATAACAAAAAAAGGAGGCTGTTCCATTAGGACAGTCTCCTTTCTTGTTTGTCATATTTTCACAGCTCCCCCTTTAGGGGGCTGGGGGGCTACAAATGCGTATTACTCCTGAATAATTTTATAGCAATGGCTAATAATATAATTCCAAATGCCTTACGCAGTATGCTGAGCCCGATTGGCCCAAGCAATTTTTCGAGCCATTTTACATTTTTGAGCACCAGGTAAACTACAATAGTGTTCAGCACAATGCCTACCATGATGTTTTGGGTTTGGTATTGTGATTTTAAAGAGAGTAGGGTGGTCATGGTTCCGGCACCTGCAATGAGCGGGAACGCAATAGGTACTATAGAGGCTGCCTGGGGTATCTCCTCCTTGAAAAAATCAACACCCAATATCATTTCCATCGCGATGATAAAAATCACCAGGGAGCCTGCTATGGCAAACGAAGCTATATCCAAACCAATAATGGCCAGCAATTGATCGCCCACAAATAAGAAACCAATCATGAGCACCAAAACCGCAACACTTGCCTTTTCCGACTCAATATGGCCTACACGCTGCCTCACCTGTATAATTACAGGTATAGCGCCAAGGATATCAATAATGGCGAAAAGGATCATGGTTACAGAGAGTATCTCTCTGAAAATCAGCTTGTGCATGGCAGAGTATTTATGCTTTTAACGTTAATCTGAAACTTAATATGAGTGCTATCAAAATATAGAGGGAAGATAAAAAGAAAATGGCATGTACCGAAATTAACCCGGCGTATCCGGCAGTAATTGGCCCGATGATTTGACCTATTGATGCGTATGATTGATTAATGCCCAATATTTTACCCTGTTCATTATGATGAATATTATCTGCAATAATGGCGTTGATCATGGGGTTGCGTAAACCATTAAACAAGCCATAAATACATATACCAATAGTAAAAGTGATAAAGGCTGTGGTGAGCCCTGTAGTAAACATAGCTGCCATACATAACACAGACGATAACAGCAGAATCTTTGATTTTGACGAGAACCATTTGGTAAGCAGCGGTACACTCAGTTGCATAATAATACCGCTTATACCAAAGCCGGCATATAGTATGCCTATTTGTGCAGGGGTAATTTTCAACACATCAACACTAAAGGTTTGAAAGCCGATGATCATCGTAAACTGCGCCATGGTAAGCAGGAAGCCGGTAAATACCGCGGTACCTATCACCTTACGCTTTAATGTGGTTATCAACGCCGAAAACCTGAAATCCTCAGTATTGTCTTTTTTGCTTTGAGGTTTGGCGGGGTTGGTTTCACGAAGGAAAAATACAGTACATAACGTACCTATAAGTGATATTCCGGCAGCAAAAAAGAAAGGCACCTGCGGCCCGAATTTATTGAGCAGGCCACCAATAGCAGGCCCAATTACAAAGCCAAAACCAAATGCCGAACTCAGTATTCCAAACTTTTTGGCCCTGTTTTGTGGCGTGGCTGTATCAGAAACCATGGCCTGCGCTACCGATACATTGCCGCCGGTAATACCATCCAATATACGGGCTGCAAACATCATGAATATGTTGCTGGCCCAGGCAAATAGAAGAAATGACAGGCATGTACCCGCCAGGCTGATGATGAGTACAGGTTTGCGTCCCCATTTGTCGGATAGTGAACCCAGGACCGGTGTGGCAAAAAACTGAGCTATAGAAAAGGAAGCGGTAAGCACCCCAAGTGTTTCGCCGGTTATGCCAAACGTTTTGCCGTAAGTGTATAAAACGGGTACAATGATGCCAAACCCCAGCGAATTAATGATACAAACAAATACTAATATCCACAGATTTTTATCGCCCCTCATAAATTGGTTTTAGTTGCAGGTAATAAAATAGAAGGTAACAAAAAAGGTTCTGAAAAATCAGAACCTTTTTTAAATGTATCTTGAAATTTAATGTTTACTCAACAAATTTTGGGTTGATAGGATCAGCAGCGCCTTCAACTTTGCCATGCCTAACGTGCGAGCGTTTAATGCTATAGCCAAAGTAAATAACAAAGCCAATCAGCAACCAAACAATTAAACGTGCCCAGTTTTCCCAACCTTCGCTGGCAATCATACATAAACAGATAAGAGCGCCCAGCGGACAAACGATCATGTAAAGTGGGGTCTTGAACGGACGCACGATATTAGGATCTGTTCTGCGCAGGATAAAGATGCCAAGGCAAACCAATACGAAAGCAAATAAGGTTCCTATACTTACCATATCACCTACATATTTATCAGGAATGAAGCCTGCAAACAATGATACAAACACAAAGAATAACCATTGTGATTTGTATGGAGTGCGGTGTTTAGGGTGCAGTTTTGAAAATACTTTAGGGATCAGGCCATCAGTGCTCATGGTATAAAACACACGGGTTTGGCCCATCAGCATCACCAGGATAACTGAAGAGAAACCGGCAAGGATAGATACTGTTACAAATGAAGCTAACCATCCGTAACCCGGCATGGCAGTTTTTATAGCATAACTAACTGATGCTTCTTTACCTTGAATAAGGAAATCTTTGTATGATACTAATCCTGTAAGTACGTGTGAAAATAAAATGTAAAGAGCAGTACAAAAAACCAAAGAGATCAGGATACCTTTTGGCATATCTCTTTGTGGATTTTTAGCTTCCTGAGCCGCCGTTGAAACCGCGTCGAAACCGATAAAGGCGAAGAATACCACACTTGCACCGCGCAATACACCCAGCCATCCGTGGTTAAAAGTATCACCATAATCAACTACACCGGTACTTACCTTAACTACACCAGCATCAGCAGGTATCATATAAGGAGTGTGAAACGCAGGGTTGATAAAGTGCCAACCTAAACCAATGATCATTAATACGATAGCAACCTTAACAATTACGATGATATTGTTAACAATAGCCGATTCCGCAGTACCGCGAATCAATAGTAGTGTTAACAAAAACAGGATAAGTATGGCCGGTAAATTGATGATACCTCTTGTACCAAGTTCAGCGGCATACATGCCCGATGTGGTGTTAGATACCTCGAAAAACGAGTGCGTCCACTGATACGGTATGTGAAAATTGAAAAATGTTGTTAAAAACTCGTTGAAATACTGCGACCAGCCAATAGAAACGGTTGCTGCCCCAAGAGCGTATTCCAACACAAGATCCCATCCTATGATCCAGGCAATAAATTCGCCCATGGTAGCATAAGAGTAAGTATAAGCCGAACCGGCAATAGGTATCATACTGGCAAATTCTGCATAGCACAAACCTGCCAGGGCGCAGCCCGCGGCCGCAATAAGGAACGAAATTGTAACAGCAGGACCGGCATGCTCACCCGCCGCCGCTGCCGTACGCACAAAAATACCGGCCCCGATAATGGCACCAATACCCAATGCAATAAGTGACCCAACGCCTAAGGTTCTTTTCAGCGATTTTTCTGTTTCTGCCGAAGCAGCCATCAATTGCTGAATAGGTTTCTTAATAAATAACTTCATTTTAAAATAGTAAGATCAGTAGTAAAAATTTAAAAATTCACATTCCCCCAAACGTACTTAAATTTATTGAAAAGATAAAGTGCCGAATGTAACCAAAGTAGCAGACTATAAAACCAATTTATAGTTTGAAAAATACACTAAATCCATAGATAATTAGGATTTGTATTTGGAGATTGTAAGTGCCTCATTTTTAAATCGCGAAGTTAAAATCAGTATTTCAATGACGCTTTATTTTTTTGAAAGAATGATATACACATGACCTTTAAAATAGTTAAAATAAACTCTTAAGTTAAAACAAGTAGAGCCTTTCTTAACTATTGGTGTTCAAAAAAAGGCCCACAAAACGCGTAAATTGATGTTTTGTTCCTCCAGATGTGATGTTTTTTAACTCTTTGGCAGGGTTGATATTTTTATGCGTGATTTATCGGTTTATTTTGACCAGTAAATATAAAATAAGTAAAAAGTACTACCAAAATATTGATCTCTTACTTAAGGATATTGTTCTAAACTAACAAAGATCTCTTTAATGGGGAGGTCTTTGTTAGTAATTACACATTTTCTGCTGTTAAGCTTTCTTTTCAATCTTTATAATTGGTGAGCTCAGGGCCTGCACCTTCACTTCTTTCTTTACCTCATGTTTCATTGCTGTAGGAGCGGCAACATGCGCGTTTAAATGTGGCGCGATAACCAATGAAACTATCGACATTAGTTTAATAAGGATATTCATTGATGGGCCCGAAGTATCCTTGAACGGATCACCTACGGTATCGCCAGTTACTGATGCTTTATGCGGCTCAGATTTTTTATAATGCATTTCGCCGTTGATCATACAGCCTTTCTCAAATGATTTTTTGGCATTGTCCCAGGCGCCGCCAGCGTTGCTCTGGAAAATACCCATCAGTACGCCTGATACGGTAACGCCCGCCAGTAAACCGCCCAATACTTCGGGGCCAAAGGCAAAACCAATGATCACTGGGGTAATGAGGGCGATGAGGCCCGGAGCAACCATCTCACGTATAGAAGCTTTGGTTGAAATGGCCACACATTTTTCATATTCAGGTTTGGCCTTGTATTCCATAATTCCGGGAATTTCCCTGAACTGGCGGCGTACTTCCTCAACCATAGCCATAGCCGCACGGCCCACTGCCGAAATACATAATGCCGAAAAGATAAAAGGGATCATACCGCCTACAAACAGGCCTGATAAAACATCGGCCTTGTAAATATCAATATGCTCAATGCCTGCAACCCCCACAAAGGCCGCGAACAAAGCCAATGACGTTAACGCTGCCGATGCAATGGCAAAACCCTTGCCCGTTGCTGCTGTGGTATTGCCCACGGCATCCAGGTTATCTGTACGATGACGAACTTCTTCAGGCAGACGACTCATTTCGGCAATACCACCTGCATTATCTGCAATAGGGCCAAAGGCATCTATAGCCAGCTGCATGGCTGTAGTAGCCATCATCCCGGCAGCTGCAATAGCTACACCATATAAACCTGCAAAGTGATAAGAACCATAAATACCCGATGCCAAAACCAAAATAGGTAGTACGGTTGATTCCATACCCACGGATAAGCCGCCGATGATATTGGTAGCATGTCCTGTTGACGACTGACGGATAATGCTCAACACCGGGCGTTTACCCATAGCCGTATAATATTCAGTGATGATAGACATCAGTGTGCCTACAATAAGGCCAACTACAATTGATCCAAAAACGCCATCTTTAGTAAACGGAATAATGCCTGTTTTAATAACATGGCTCGCATCCTCATCACGCACCATATGAAATTCGCCGGCCGGCAGCATCCACTGCACCACAAAATAAGTAGCAATGGCGGTTAAAATGATAGAGGCCCAGTTGCCGATATTGAGTGCTTTTTGTACACTGTCATTTTCATTTTTAATTTTTACAAATGCCGCGCCTACTATCGAAAATATCAGGCCTAAACCTGCTATCACCATAGGTAATAAAACCGGGGCAATACCACCAAATGCATCATGCGATACAATCTCGCGGCCCAGTACCATGGTAGCCAGCATTGTAGCCACGTATGATCCAAATAAGTCGGCACCCATGCCTGCAACGTCACCAACGTTATCACCAACGTTATCGGCAATGGTGGCAGGGTTACGTACATCATCCTCCGGTATACCAGCTTCTACCTTGCCTACAAGATCGGCACCTACGTCGGCAGCTTTGGTATAGATACCGCCGCCCACACGCGCAAATAAAGCGATTGATTCAGCACCTAATGAAAAGCCTGCTAATACGTCAAGGGCTTTGGCCATAGCCTCGCCATTAACGCTGCTGCCAGCCACCTTAACCACATAAACCTGGTAAAATACAATGAATAACGATCCTAACCCGATAATGGCAAGGCCGGCAACACCGAGGCCCATAACAGTACCACCGGTAAATGATACCCTTAATGCCTGAGCAAGACTGCTACGCGCTGCTTGTGTGGTACGTACGTTTGCCTTGGTAGCAATACGCATACCCAAAAAACCGGCAAAGGCTGATAGAAATGCACCTATTACAAATGATATGGCTATAACCGGGCTCGAGGTGGCTACGGTTGTGCCGGAGTAAGCCAGTAAAA
The DNA here is from genome assembly GCF_030409325.1 of Mucilaginibacter aquaedulcis. Taxonomy (GTDB): domain Bacteria; phylum Bacteroidota; class Bacteroidia; order Sphingobacteriales; family Sphingobacteriaceae; genus Mucilaginibacter; species Mucilaginibacter aquaedulcis. Next base: position 2,305,458 of record NZ_JAUFPR010000002.1, on the reverse strand, counting down.
TACCGGCAATAATTACAAAGTAGCTGAGTATTTTCCACTCTGCACGTAAAAAAGCCATGGCACCATCGGCAATGTAACCGGCCAGCTGCGCCATGTCGCCGTCACCGGCATCTTGTTTGGTAACCCAGGCGGCTTTAGTGGCCATAGCAATTATGCCAATAAGGCCCATCACCGGAATTAAATAGATCAAGTAATTGTTCAAAAAATCCATGTTCACAAATTTGGTTTATAAGTGGTTCTATTAATACAGTTTAGGTAGATCTTTAATAATTGGTATTGCAAAATAGTATTTTATTTCTTTACTATAGCCTGCTTTAATATAAAGTTTTTTGAATAGTTTAGGGCTTTTAACACTTAAACATACTTATGGCAAAAAATTCCGGACAATCAAAAATGAAACATGAACTTGGCCTGCTTGACGGCACTATGCTGGTAGCAGGCTCTATGATTGGGTCGGGTATATTTATAGTAAGTGCTGATATTATACGTAATGTTGGCTCATCGGGTTGGCTTATAGCCATTTGGCTGCTAACCGGCTTCATGACACTTACCGCGGCACTCAGTTACGGCGAGCTAAGCGGCATGTTCCCCAAAGCAGGGGGACAGTATGTTTACCTGAAAGAAGCTTACAATAAACTCATCGCATTTCTGTACGGATGGAGCTTTTTCGCGGTGATACAAACCGGCACCATAGCCGCGGTAGGTGTGGCCTTCTCTAAATTTACTGCCTATCTTATACCAGCCTTCAGCGAGGATAATATTTTATGGAAACTCAAAACTGGTGTTGATGTTGCCGGTCAGGACAAATTTTTCACTATCAGCGCAGCGCAGGTGGTGTCTATTTTGCTTATTATACTGCTCACCTATATCAATACCCGCGGGGTAAAGGGGGGCAAGCTCATACAAACTACATTTACGCTTACCAAGCTGTTAAGCCTATTTGGTTTAATAGGTTTTGGATTTTTAGCTTTTAAAGGCGAAATATGGCACACCAACTGGACTAACGCCTGGGATATTCATAACCTGGGTAAGGACGGTAGCATTACCAGCCTGACACTTGGCGGCGCTTTGGGTGCTATTGCGGCAGCTATGGTAGGTTCCATTTTCAGCAGCGATGCCTGGAACAACGTAACCTTTATTGCCGGTGAAATGAAGAATCCCAAGCGTGATGTGGCCCTGAGCCTTGGTTTGGGTACACTGATCGTAACGATTATCTACGTATCGGCCAACATTGTTTACACTGGTGTATTGCCCTTGCATGATATTGCCAATGCCGAGAAGGACCGTGTGGCTGTTGCCGCCTCACATGTAATATTTGGTAATGTGGGTACCTATGTAATAGCCGTTATGATCATGATATCAACCTTTGGCTGTAACAACGGACTTATACTTTCGGGTGCCCGGGTATATTACACTATGGCTAAGGATGGCTTGTTTTTTAAACGTACGGGTACACTGAATAAGTTTGCGGTGCCTCAGTTTGGCTTGTGGATACAATGCCTTGTGGCAAGTGTTTTATGTTTAAGTGGCCGTTATGGCGACTTGCTGGATATGATCTCCTTTGTAGTAGTAATATTTTATGTGCTTACCATTGTGGGCATTTATATTTTACGTGCCAAATATCCCACTGCGGAGCGACCTTATAAAGCTGTTGGTTACCCTATATTACCGGCTATTTATATCCTGATGGGTATCACTTTCTGTATTTTGCTCATTATTTATAAACCACAATTTACCTGGCCGGGCTTAATAATTGTATTAATAGGTGTGCCGATATATTATATATCGCAAAGGAATGCTAAACATGAGGATGAAACGGTTACTGATAGTTAGTTTATTTATTCTTGGTGGGCAGGTTTATGCCCAGGATCTTCAGCAAAAAATTTCGAGTGCTTTTAGCAGGTTACAGGCCGATAGCCAGTGCAGTTATGCCTCGCTGTCATTAACCGTGCTTGATGCTAAAACTGGCGAGCAGGTATTTGCGGGCAACCCCAATATGGGACTGGCCACGGCATCAACCTTGAAAACTATTACCAGCATCACAGCCTTCAATATTTTAGGTGCCGATTTTAAATACCAAACCCAATTGGGCTATGTTGGTGAAATTACTGCAGATGGTACCCTGAACGGCGATATAATTATTAAAGGCGCAGGCGATCCAACCCTGGGCAGCTGGCGCTACGAACAAACCAAAGAGGCTCATGTGTTGGCCCTCATAACCGATGCCCTGCAAAAGGCCGGTATCAAAAAAATTAATGGCCGTATTATTGGCGATGATAGCATTTTCGGCAGCCAGTCTATCCCCGAAGGATGGATATGGCAGGATATAGGCAACTATTACGGCGCCGGAACATCGGGCTTATGCTGGCGCGAAAACCAGTTTGATATTAAACTGCGCACTGGCGTTGTCGGCAACCCGATAGGTGTATCACGCACAGTTCCGCTGATGCCAAGCCTTACCTTTAAAAGTGAATTAATCAATGGCCCGGCCGGTTCCGGTGACCATGCGTATGCCTTTTTGCCGGTAGGCAGCACTGTAATGTACCTGCGCGGTAGTTATGCCGTTGATCAGGATAAAAAGGCTATCTCTGTCGCTATACCTGACGCTGCGTATGATGCAGCTTTCCGTTTGGCAGATACCCTCAGTAAACTGGGTATTACTGTAAGTAACGGTGCGGAATCAGCATCAACGTTAAGCGCCAAGGCATTGCAGTTGCCTTTGATCGCTAAAAATTTAACTACCATACAATCGCCGCCATTGAGTCGTATAATTTACTGGCTTAACCAGAAAAGCATTAACCTGTATGCCGAACAACTACTTAAAACCATTGCCTGGAAACAAGGCCGTAAACCTACTACCTCAAACGGAGTAGAGGAGGTACAAAAATTCTGGAAGGCACGTGGCATCGACCCAAATACTATTAATACCTATGATGGCAGCGGTCTTTCGCCCGGCGATAGGGTTACTACAGCCACGCTGGCAAAAATCCTACAATCGGCCAAAAAGGAAAGCTGGTTTGCCGACTTGTACGAAAGCCTGCCGGTTTATAACGATATGAAAATGAAAAGCGGTAGCATCAACAACGTGCTATGCTATGCCGGTTACCAAACACATAATGGCCGCGAGCTTTGTTTCTCTATCATGGTAAACAATTTCAACGGCACAAGCCGGGGCATCAAAGAGAAAATGTTCAGGGTGCTGGATGTGCTAAAGTAGAAGAAACGAATTTTGATTTGTTTAATAATGTGCAGTAAAACTTTGTAAGTTTATATGTCAATTAATAAACAATGAAAAGAACAAGCATAGCCATCATGCTGCTTTTGGTATCAGTAATTTTTGCCTGCAAGTCTAAAAGCAATCCTGCTGACGATATAAAAAGCATCCGATTTAAGTTTACCGAGCTTGGACGCGAAACCCAGTTCAGGATAGGCTGCGATAAATTTGATTACTATTTTCCTGAAGCCCGGGTCAAAAATTTTACTCAAAAGGTGGGTATAGATAGCGTAATGCAGTTATTAAGGAATCTGCAAAAGGCAGATGAAGGTTTTTTGCCCGATGTGCGGGGCAAAATATACATTAACCATACTAATAACACTATAGATACCCTCTGTGTAGGTGTAAAAGTGCTTAACTATAAAGATGTCACTTACCAAACTCCACAGGAATTACTGGCTCTGATACAGAAGTAGGCTTACTCTGAAACTTGTTTTTTTATAAAAAGCTATAGGCCGTCATGCTGAGCTCCATCGAAGGATCGTGCGTAGAGACCCCGCCACCATGCTTCGATGGAGTTCGGCATGACACCCTGTCTTGGCATACAGATAAAACTTCCCCAAAATAAAAAGAGCAGATCATTAAGATCTGCTCTTTTTATAAAATGTGTTGGAGTATCAATTAAGCGTAAGTAACATTTAAAGTAATTGGAACACTTAGTGCTTTTGAAATAATGCAACCAGCTTTTGCGCCTTCTGCAATTTCTTTAAACTGGCTTTCGCTCACGCCTTCAATAGCAGAACCTTTAAGTTCCAGGTGAATGCCGGTAACGCTTAAGCCAACCATATCCAGATCCAATATAGCATCGGTAGTAAGGTCATTTGGCGTAAAGCCTGCCTGGGTTAAAGCAGCACCAACAGCCATAGTAAAGCAACCTGCATGTGCAGCAGCAAGTAATTCTTCAGGGTTGGTACCTACGCCATCGGCGAAGCGGGTTTTAAATGAGTATTGAGTTTTGTTTAATACAGTGCTTTGGGTAGTGATCTCTCCCTGACCTGCTTGTAATGTGCCGTTCCAATGGGCGTTTGCTGTACGTTTCATAAGATGGTTTGTTTTATAATGTGATGTTTTATTAGTTCATGGTTGTATAAGAACGATTTTGGTTAGCCTAAACTACCACTTGGCCCTTTCATACTGTACGGGCCACTTCACTTCCACACCTAATTCATGTGCGGCACGTAACGGAAAATGTGGGTCACGCAGCATCTCCCGAGCTAAAAATACAATATCAGCCTCGCCTTCCTGAATTATTTCGTTTGCCTGGTGCGACTTTGTTATTAAGCCCACGGCACCTGTAAGTATACCACTTTCTTTCTTAATTTTCTCGGCAAATTCAACTTGATAACCTGGTTTTAACGGTATCTTAGCATTGAGTACATTACCGCCTGAAGAAACGTCAAAAAGGTCGACACCTTTGTCTTTTAAAATTTTTGCCAGGGCTGATGATTCATCCGGTGTCCATCCGCCTTCGGTCCAGTCGGTTGCAGAGATCCGGACAAACAGTGGGTTTTCTTTAGGCCAAACTTCCAGTACTGCCTCCACCACTTCAAGGGTTAAACGTATGCGGTTTTCAAATGATCCACCATATTCATCAGTGCGTTTATTGCTTATCGGCGATAAAAACTGATGCAGCAGATAACCATGTGCACTATGTAATTCAATAACTTTGAACCCGGCAGCAATGGCCCGACTTGCGGCTGTTTTAAAATCGGCCTTTATTTTTTCAATACCGGCTTTATCCAGTTCAATAGGAGCCTCCTCACCTTCAGCAAAAGGTATAGGGCTTGGTGCTAAAGTTTTCCATCCGTTTTGCTGGTCAGATGGTATTTGCCTGCCCCCAGTCCAGGGTTCCTTATGGCTGGCCTTGCGGCCGGCATGAGCCAATTGTATGCCTGCAATGGCGCCATGCGCGTGTATAAAATCAGTTATTTGCTTTAGTTTTGGTATATGTGCATCATCATAAATGCCAAGATCGGCAAAAGTGATACGGCCTTCCGGCGATACAGCTGCGGCTTCGGTAATAATCATCGCCGCACCTCCAACAGCCTTGCTTCCTAAGTGAATGAGGTGCCAGTCATTGGCAAAGCCATCTTCGCTTGAATATTCGCACATAGGCGATACCGCAATACGATTTTTTAATTCTATGTTTTTTATTTTTAAAGGAGAAAACAGATGAGCCATAGGTTACTTTCTATATGTAAATATGGTAACAAACAGTGGTATCTTCTTTTAAGTTTCACAGAAACCGCATCTATTTGAATAAAATGATATCTATCTGAATATTTGAATCATTTTTTGCCTTTCATATAGACCTCTGCTATGATTTAATGAACACGCCCGCGTTCTTCCTCGTTACCGGTATCACGTTTTTTAGTGCCATCCTCTCCGCCAAAACGATAACTCAGGCCCACCAATACAAATCTGTTAAGCTGAAAATTGGTAAATTTTGTCCTGATGCCATTTACGGTAGTTGTTACTGCCGACGCGCTGCTTCTGAAAGCATCATTAAGATTTAAAGTAATGTTTAGCTTCTTTTTCATGGCCAACGCGGTAAAGCCCACATCTAATTTATAATAAGGATCTGATCGGCCGATGTGATCAATCTCCGGAAACTGGTACCAGAAATTAACGGCCATGGCAAAGGTTTTATCAGCATTAAAATAAGCAGTGTTGTTGGTTGCCAGGTAAGCACCATAACCATTTATACTTTGAATATAAGAGAGGCTGGAGTGCGCGTTGGTATGGTAAAAGGTGGCCTGGTTATTATTATCAAGCCAGGAAAAAGGGTGAAGGGAAACATTTTCAGAAATACCTACCCGATAAGTTTTAATAAAATTAAGTGGTACGGTGTAAACAAGATTAGTATCGGCACTGGCAACGGTTATGTTGTTAAATCCATTATCTGTGATATTCAGAAACAGCGCCGATGTAAGTATATTTTTATACGTGTGCGACAATTCCAGGTTGCTATTGTACTCGGGTTGCAAAAACGGGTTACCCTCTCCATAACTATAAGCAGTGAATAGTGATTTAAACGGATTCAGATTCCAAAACGAAGGGCGGTTTATCCTGCGGCCAAAGCTTAACGAAAAGCTATTGGCCGAATCGGCCTGATAAGAGATAAGCACCGATGGGAAAAGCCTTAAATATTTATTGGTGTTAGTTTGGTTAAAGGTGTATGATGTGCCTTTGGTTTCAGTGTATTCGGCACGTAAACCCGCCTGGTATTTCCATCGCTCTTTTTCTTTATTGAGATTGATATACAGCGATTGTGTGTTTTCAATATACCTGAATTCGTTGCTTAAATTGGTATTATAGGTAAGCTTGTCATTTACATCTTTATCATAATAAAAAGCATTGCTGTAATTATTGATAAAGCTTAGCTTGCCGCCAAATGCCAGTTTGGCAAATGGGGTAGGTATCTCCGCATCGGCTTTAAAGGTGTATACATTAATGAGCTGCTTATTGGTATCAAAATAACGGGTATTATTTGAAGGTATTCCTTGGCCGTTTGGCAGGTAGGTGTTACTCTCGAAGTCTGATCGGTCATTGCGGTTGTAATTAAAGTAATCGGCATTAAGCATAAGCTTTTTACCTGTAGTATCAAAGTTAATAATGGCATGGGCATTACCCGAATTACTGAGCGCTATGGGATGGTATGTAGCATAGGTTCTTAAAGTAGAATCGAGCCCGCCGCTGTTGTTATAGATGGGATTATTTACATGATCTGATCCATCGTAAACACTTTTGCCACCCAGGTACGATATGCCAATGGTGGTTTTAGGGCTCAGCTTATAATCAACCCCGGCAACTATATTAAAGTTGTGCCCGCGGTAATTACCGGTATCGGTTTGCAGCCAGCTTTGTTTGGGATAAAAAATGTCGGTTTCAAAACCTTCCAGCTCATGGTCATGATCTACACTGATATTGGCGTAGGCCGACCATTTATCGGCATTATAATTCAAATTGGCACTCCCCGCCGCCAGCCAGTAGTTACTGGTGCCAAAAACAGTGGCCGGGCTGTGCAGCGATTGCCTGTCGCTCAGTTGTACATTGCCTGAAAAACCTTGTTTGCTGCTGTGTTTAGTAGTGATATTAATAAGGCCCGCATTACCATCGGCATCGTAATTAGCAGAAGGGTTTTTGATAACCTCTATTTTCGCTATCTGATTGGCCGACATGGACTTCAGGTATCGTACCAGATCAACCCCTGCCAGTTGAACAACCCGGTCGTTGATCATTACTTTAACCATGCCTTTACCCGCAATGCTGATCTCATTACCATTCACTTTTATACCCGGAACTTTACTAAGGGTGGTTAATACATCGGTACCAGTGGCTGTTACGTTGGAGGCTACATTATAAATCATTTTTTCCTGATTGTTTTCGATCGTAGCCTTAGTGGCGGTAACTACAACCTCACTCAACTGGGTATTTGAACGCTGCATGGTAATATTGATGGCAGTATCCCGCAAAACAGAAAACTTTGATTGAAATTGCTGGTATCCGGTGGAGGTTGCGGTAAGCATATATTGCCCTGCCTGAAGGCCATTAAAAATGAAATTTCCTGAATTATCAGTTTGCAAGGATTGATTTTTCTGATCAGCAATGTTGATCAGGCTTACACCAGCATAATCTACCGGGTGATGTGATGCATCATTTACAGTGCCTGTAAGTTTTATCTGCGCCGAAAGGCTGGTATGTATTAAAACTAAAAGGAAGAAGGTAGACAGTAATTTCAAATTTGGCAGGTTTAAAAATTTCCCTAAGTATAAGAAAAGATATGGCTAATTGGGGAACACAATTCCTAAATTTGATATTTTCAGGCATGTTATGAATAACATGAAACATAGCCTGAAGCTTAATTAAAGTTTTTATGACCATTACTACCCGGCTTGCCACATTTGATGATATTCACTTTTTACAGCAGCTGATAGCGTTATCGGTACGTGGGTTAAGCACTGCTTATAATACCCCCAGCCAAATTGATAGCGCACTTAAATATATTTTCGGTATTGATACACAATTGATAATTGACGGTACCTATTACGTGGCCATGGTAAATGATACTATAGTTGGCTGTGGCGGATGGAGCAAACGCAATACCCTGTATGGTGGTGATCAGCATAAGGATGTAGTAGACCCATTACTTGACCCCGCTATAGATGCAGCGCGAATAAGAGCCTTTTTTGTACACCCCGATTGGGCAAGGCGAGGCGTTGGAAGCCATATTATGAAGGTATGCGAAAGTGCTGCCCAAAGCAATGGGTTTAAAAGTTTTCAGTTGGGTGCTACCCTGCCTGGTGTACCACTTTACGAAGTTATGGGTTACACCGTTGTTGAACACATTAACCAGCCCATGCCCAATGGCGAAGCATTGCCTATTGTGAAAATGCAAAAGCTTTTATCGTAGGTTAATAATTTATATTTACTCTATACAAGAGGCATAAACAGCGCAAGTTCCGGGTTTTACAGCGTGTATTAGCGGCCTACATTTGTAGTGTAATCATTAATAAATAACATTATGAACACGCAGGAAGAAATCAATTACCAACGTATTGCCGAGGCAATTAATTACATAAAGCTGAACTTTAAAAGCCAACCTAATTTAGATGATGTGGCCGAAAAGGTACACCTGAGCCCTTTTCATTTTCAGCGCTTATTTACAGATTGGGCAGGTATCAGCCCTAAAAAGTTTCTTCAATACCTAAGCCTTGATTATGCTAAAGGTATCCTGAAAGATAAACAGGCCACCTTATTTGATACCGCTTTTGAAACAGGTTTGTCAGGTACAGGCCGGCTGCATGACCTCTTTGTGAACATTGAGGGGATGACACCAGCCGAATATAAAAATGGGGGTAAAGAGCTTAATATTAACTACAGCTTTGCCGAAACGCAATTTGGTAATATCATTGTTGCATCAACCGCTAAGGGTATTTGTTATATCGCTTTTGCTGATGACCGGGAAGAAGCTTTCGGTCTTCTTAAACAGCAGTTTCCTAATGCCTCATATGAGCAGGTGGTAGATGTGGCTCAGCAGGATGCCCTGCACATCTTCAAAAAAGATTGGTCGGAGTTATCAAAAATTAAACTGCACTTAAAAGGCACAAATTTTCAGCTCAAGGTATGGGAAGCTTTATTGAAGATACCTATGGGGCAGTTGAGCACTTATTCAGATATTTCTAAACAGATACAGCAGCCCAATGCCAGCAGGGCCGTAGGTAGCGCTATAGGTGCCAATCCCGTGGCCTTTTTGATTCCTTGCCATCGGGTTATCAAATCAACCGGCGAGTTTGGTGGTTACCATTGGGGTCCAACACGTAAAACAGCTATTATTGGTTGGGAAGCAGCCATAGTTAATAATTAAGCATTATTGGAGTATGAGTATTCGGGAAAGAATTGATCAGCTGAACTGGGTGGCTATTGCAGCGGCTATGGATAGCAAAGGCTTTGCCCTGGTTAAAAATGTTTTAACAGGAGATGAGTGCGACTTGTTGACGGCTCATTACAACGATGAGCATTTGTACCGTAAAACCATTGTTATGGAACGGCATCATTACGGACAGGGTGAGTATAAATATTTTAAATACCCATTGCCAGCACTTATACAGCAATTGCGCGAAACTGTATATCCTAAAGTGGCGCCTATTGCTAATAACTGGATGCAGCTTTTAAATAAGGAGCATAGTTTCCCGGATACTTTGGATGAATTGCTGCAGCACTGCCATGAGCATGATCAGTTGCGCCCCACGCCTTTGATATTGCAATATGTTACAGGCGGATACAATGCCATGCACCAGGACCTTTATGGGGAAGTGTTTTTCCCGATGCAATTGGTATTCATATTAGATGAACCGGATGTAGATTATGAAGGTGGCGAATTTATATTAATGGAGCAGAAGCCACGAGAACAATCGCGGGTGATGGTTTTAAAACCGACAAAAGGTGATATGCTTTTGTTTACTACCAGTTATCGTCCCGCCAGGGGCAGTAAAGGTTATCACCGGGTAAACATGAAGCATGGTGTAAGTGAAATAAGCTCCGGCAAAAGACGCGGCATGGGCATCATATTTCATGATGCTAAGTGATAATTGTATTATCATTGTATTTTATTCTTGCGCTCGTCTGTGACGAGTGCTTAATATGGTTTAGCGATTGTATCGCTTGTATCATAACCTACAACTTTTGCGTTAGTACCTTTAAACGTATATTAGGCCAACCTAACCATCATGCTAAAAAAAACACTACTGATACTACTTGTAATATTTACGGCTAAAATATCCCAGGCACAAACAGCCGATGAAGTGTACGATAAATACACCGATTTTAATTTGGCTATGCTGCAAAATGAGCATGATAAGGCCCTTGATCTGGGCCAGCAGATATTGCCCGATACAGCCAAATTAAACTCCAAGGTACGATTGAGCTTTTATAATGGTTTAGCTAAATTATATGAGGATGACAGCCAAAGTGTAAAGGCTATTGAATACTATAACCGGGTGGCCTCGGCGCAGCCTGATTATTATGTGGCCCATCGGGCGTTAGGTTATCTCTACATTAAGGATATTTCAGGCAAGCCGGCTAATGAGATTGTTATAGATGCCGCTTATATAAACAAGGCAAAAAAGGCCTTGCCGCATTTAGAAAAAGCCCAGGCATGTGATCCGGATGACGACACCCTAAACCTGATCAAAACGCTTTACCGCAATATTAAGGATGATAAAGACCTTGGCTCATTACCGGAACGACTTAATCAGTTAAAGAAAAACTGTATAGATATTTTAGATACTCAATAAACAAAAAGGGTTGATTTCTTATTTCTGCCTGAAACTATCACCTATAAATTCCAGAGCATCGGTAATACCGGTGCGCCAGTATGTCCAGTTGTGGGCGCCATCACGTATCCTGAACTCATGCGGAACTTTCTTTTCGGTAAGGGCAATGTGCAACAACGAATTACCTTTACTTAGGGGGTCATCATCACCGCAATCAATCCAGTAACGTACCTGTTTAAGCTCATCAGTAGTTTTATTTTGAACCAAACCGAGTACCGAATTGCTTTGCCAGGTTGAATTTAAACGTTCGCGGCCTTTCAGATCAGGGCCCATGGCCTGGCTATAAGCCTCGGCCCAGCGGCTATCAGGTATAGCCATAAAATCTTCATCGCTGCGTACGGCAGCGCTTAATGCAGCAGCAGCCGAAAACTGGTCAGGGTGTTTCAAGCTATATACCATTGTACCGAAACCACCCATAGAAAGCCCTGCAACGCCTCGATATTTCTTACTCGCCTTAATACGGTATTCATGCTCAATATCAGGCATAAACTCCTTGAAAAAGAAGTCCTCATAATTTTGTTTACCATCGTACGAGTTGATGTACCAGGTAATCTGCGCATCAGGCATAACAATGATCATTGGGGGGATCTTACCTTCGGCTATAGCCTTATCAGCATAGCGATTAATTTCACCAAACTCCAACCAACCGGTATGATCATCTCCAAAACCATGCAGCAGATATACTACCGGGTAACTACGATTTGATGTTTCATAATCAGCCGGCAAATAAATTGCATATTTTACGTTATGCTTTAAAATATCGCTTTTAATGTTTTGTTCTTCTATCACTTTGCCCTTGGGCTGTGCAAAAACAGTGCCCGCAGAAAAAAGCAAACAAAAAAAGATCAGCCTTTTAAATATACTCATACGTTATTGTATCTAAGGATCTCTTATTTCTGTCTAAAGCTGTCGCCAATAAATTGTAGCCCATCAATAATACCGGTGCGCCAATAAGTCCAGGTATGGGCTCCATCACGGGTTCTGAATTCGTGAGGCACTTTCTTTTCTGCAAGTGCTATATGCAACAGGCAATTTCCTTTGGATAAAAAATCATCATCACCGCAATCTATCCAATAACGTACTGTTTTTAGTTCGTCGGTTGTTTTATTTTGTACCATGTTTAAAATGGAATAATCCTGCCAGGTTTTACTAATTCGATCTTTACCCTTTAACCCACGACCGTACAGCTGGCCGAAAATATGCTCCCAGTCATTATCAGGCATGCTAATCATTTGATCATCCGGAACAACAGCCGCGCTTAACGCTGCGCCTGCAGCAAACAATTGCGGATATTTCATGGTAAACATTAGGGTACCAAAGCCGCCCATAGACAGGCCGGCAACGCCACGGTATTTTTTTTCGGTTTTAATGCGGTATAGCTTTTCTACATAAGGCATGAACTCTTTGATAAAAAAGTCCTCATATTTTTCTTTCCCATCGTATGAATTGATGTACCAGCTGGTCTGGCCATCAGGCATTACAATGATCATAGGAGGAATGGTGCCTTCGGCTATGGCCTTGTCGGCAAGGCGGTTAATCTCACCAAACTGCAGCCAGCCTGTATTATCATCAGAGTAGCCATGCAGCAAATACACCACCGGGTAACTGCGGTTCGCTGTTTCGTAATCGGCGGGCAGGTAAATGGTATACTTTACATTGCGTTTTAAAATACTGCTTTTAACGGTTTGCTCTTCAATTACTTTACCCTGAGATTGTGCAAATGCCGAATTAATGCACATTATGCAACAAAACAGCAGGCATTTCTGAATGATATTCATATGGTAGGTGGTTTAGTTTTGGTTTACGGAAATTAAGTATTTTTTTGTACCGGGCAAATACCTGCTTATAAATTAAGTGCTTTCCCTTGGGTAGGGTATATCAGGTTTAATTGCAGTTTATTGGCCTCGGCAAGTTGCGCCTTAATTTTAGTAATGCTGGTTGCAGGTGGTTTAAGGTGAGTAATCACTACGTTTAAACCTTTAAGCTGAGCCGGGCCTGTAAGCGAGGCCAGTTTATCCATCTCGGCCATAAGCCAGTGCGGGGTCAAATGTCCAAAAAGGGTTTTATCAGGCTGCTCATTAGGGAACGATACCTCAATCAAAATAGCTTTCAGCAGGTGATCTTTTATTAGCGGGGCAATATACTGCCAAAGGTTTTGCAAATTGTTGCTTTTTTCAACAGCATCCGGGCCGGTATCACCTAAATATAATACATAGCTGTTGTTGCTTTGTACCAAAAAAGCAGTGCTGGTAAGGTTAGAGTGTGCAAGCGAAAATGCCTGTACTTTGAGTTCGGTATTTTCAACAGGGGCTTGAGTGCCGGGTGTAAGTACCTGGTAATGATATTTTTTTAAAGCTGGTGTTTCGCCCTGATCGGCAAAGTTTGCCCAGCTGGCCCAGGTGAAATAATGTGTTTTAATGGTTTCAAGAGTGCTTTGCAAACCATAAATATTTTTAGTACTATCCTCCGGCGAGTTAATTATTAGCCCTGAAATATGATCAAGATGCGCGTGCGATATAAAATACCCTTTAATATACTGCCGTAATACTTTATCGCCAGTTACCTTAAATGTTTTGTTGGCCACCGCTTTTTCTATACCATAATGCAGCGTGCCAGCATCAAGACAGATAAAGTTATTACTGCTTGCGGTTGCCAGCATATAGGCAGATAAATTGCTTTCGTCTATACCGCCCAGTACGCCTAAAGGCACCAGTTTAAAGGCCGCGTTTTGGTTTAGCTGTGCTAATGCCCAAAAAGGCATTAGCACGCTCATGAAAATTAAGGGTACTCGTTTCAGGTACATTTTTAGCACATTTTTCAACTACAAACCCTGTAGTTGATACGATACTAAATTAATGATATACCTTTCAATTAAACAAACCTTTGATTCTGATAATTAAAAATGATAACGCATTTTTAAACAGCGGTCACAAAAGAACTTTTTTACCGGTAACCAAAATAGGAATGTTTTAATTAATAAGCCTCTTTTACGGCGACTGTAAAGGACTTCATTGCATTTTTTACACCTGTAAACAGGATGGGTAGATTTAGCGACAAGATGCATTGTTTAGGGGTATTAATACTCCAAATTTAAGTATAAAACTTTAAATTTTGAATATTCCTAAAACGAATATTGCAATTTTTTTGCTACAAAAACGTTAATCAGTTTTCATTGCTTTGGCAGCCTTTTTTTTGTATTCATAATCGCCGCCAAGCAGGTACCCCCATGGCTTTAAGCTCTCGATCCGGTCAAATATGATCTTAAAGATTGCAATAACCGGGATCGACAAAAACATACCCGATAGCCCCCATATCATCTCGCCTAAGATAATGCCTATAAATGATATTAAGGCATTAAGTCGTACTTTAGAGCCCACAATTGTTGGCAATAGAAAGTTGGCATCAATAGCATGTATACCTACTACGCTGCCAATTACAATGATTGTTTCCTTGATATTACCAGTTGCAAAGGTTATTACAGCGCTTAACAATAATGCCGTAAAAATACCGATGTACGGAATAATGTTAAACAAGCCCACGATTATACCCAGCAGGGCAGCATATTTTATGCCTATTATCCAAAAGGCGGTAATGGCTACAGCAGCTACAATTACCATCTCTAAAAGTAAACCCAGTATATATTGCCTTAGTATAGATTGAATGTTTTGCACGATATCCATTACAACATGCTCGTTCTCATCGCGGAATACCCAGATGATAAAACGAAGCAGCAAGCGCCTGTACAGCAATATGAAGAATGTGAATATCATGATAAACACATAAAACAGCATTAATGAGGATATGGCACCAAAAGTTGTTCCCAGCACATCACTTCCCGAGGCCATGATCTTATCGGCAGTAGTATGCACATAATGCATTTGTTTTTCGGCGTTGATGTGGAAAGCGCCCTGTATCCACTCTTGCAGATCCTTTAACGATTGGGTTACCTGGTTTTTAAGCATAGGCCAATCGTTGGCCACATTTGATATTTGTGAACCCACAAGATAAAGTATACCAAATACCAGGCCTACCAATAACAATATAGATACTAAAGACGAAGCACTGCGGGGTAACCGGCACTTCCTTTCCAAAAAATTTGATACCGGCAGCAACAATATGGCAAATATGAACCCGAAGATCATGGGGTCAAGCAACTCCTTACCTACAATAATAAGGTAACCAAGGGCCAAAAAACCAATTAATACTAATGCAAGTCGTTCGTAAAAAGGTGCTAATAGTTTTTTTGCAGTCATATCAATCAGAATTTCAGCGTTTTTTAGTTGGTAACATATATCTGTACCGGATGTTTGAAGTTAAGCAATAATTGGATATAATAATTTTTATCCTTTTGGTTTTTACCAATTTAAACGCCGGAGAGTCTTGTTGAAGTTGAATACCATTCTTCTTTTGGCAAATATTTTGCAGTAATTAATTTATCTACTTAAAACTTAAAGTTATGGCAAAGTATTCAGAAAAAGCAGGTGAAAAAGTTCAGAAAACCATGCACGAAATGAAAGAAGGAAAGCTAAAAAGTGGCAGCGGTAAAAAGGTTACCAGTAAAAAACAGGCAATAGCCATAGGTCTATCAGAGGCCCGCAAAGAGGGTGCAAAAGTGCCCAAGAAGAAAAGCTAAAATTATAATTCTGAGCGAAGCAAAAAATGTTGGTGCCAACACCATAGATGTTTAGAAGATTTTCAACTCCCTCCTTGGGGAGGGGTGCGGTGGAGTTGTGTAATGGAAGGGAGGGGTTTATACTCCATTTCAAACGAATAAGTCTGACCCCTTAAACCCCTCCCTACCCCCTCCCAGGGGAGGGAATCGCACAGGCGCTAACTTTTTATTTCTTCCGAACACAATGGTGACAACACCAGCATTGGCGGGAATTATTACCTAAATAATTATGTCGTTCCTTCATGCAATGACAAATTTTGGATGCATGCACGCTCACATCACTTTGTAAAGGCATCCAAAATATCCATCAGCACGATAGCTTCTTCGATGGAGCAGGGGTTTGGCCCTTCATTTTTAAAATAAGATACGATGTTGGTTATATGCGGTTGTTGTATATGCTCCGGGTGCACAAAGGTGAGGGTTTCATCTTCGGTTTCGGTTTTCCAACTAATGTAGGTTCCAAAAAACGGGAAGGTGATCTTGCCTTCTGTTCCAATAATTTCGCAGGTATCGGTAGTCAGGCTTTCGGCAACATTAAAACACCAGGAGCCATTAACTACTACTTTATTTTTGAATAATATCTCCCCGCAAACATGATCATCTGCAGGAGAGGTTCCGGCCTGGTTGAGAGAAAAACCGTGGTACTTTTCGGGTTCGCCAAAAAAATAGAGCATCAGATCGAGCTGGTGAGGGGCAAGGTCATGAAAGTAGCCACCGCCAGATAATTCGGGTTGTAAGCGCCAGTTGGTTTCTACCGGGGCTATTAACGCCGGTTTGCGGCTTTGCCACATCCTGATCTGAACGGTACGGATATCGCCTACTTTTTTTTGATCTATCAGTTCTTTAACCTTCAAAAACATGGGTAATGCGCGACGGTAATGCGCAACGGTCAGTTTTGCATTACTTTGTTTAACAGCTTCGGCCATGGCACGTGCTTCGGCAGCGTTGCGAGTAACCGGCTTTTCTACATAAACATTAAGTCCCTTGCTTAGGGCAGCTTTTGCATAATCCAGGTGCGATGATGGAGGCGTAGCAATGTAAACGGCATCAACCCCGGCCTCATTCATTAGCTTATCGGCATCACTGTACCATTGTGCCACCTGGTGCCTTTTGGCATAGTCGGCAGCTTTGGCCGCATCGCGCCGCATAACAGCAACCAAATTGCTGCCGGGGACTTTTTTAAATGCGGGTCCGCTTTTTTTTTCTGTTACATTACCGCAACCAATGATGCCCCAATTGATATTGCTCATAAAGTCCCTTATAAGTCTCCCCCTTGAAAAGGGAGACTTTTTTAAATATGATTAATAATGATTGATAAATTAAGCAGCCAATATTTTTTGTATATGGCTCAGTTCTTCTGAAGTAAACTCCAGTTTGTCTAATGATTTTAATGAATCGGCCAGTTGTTCGGCACGGCTTGCTCCAATTAAAACTGAAGTCACCCGGTTATCTTTCAGTAACCAGGCCAGGGCCATTTGTGCCAGTGTTTGTCCGCGTTTTAAGGCAAGATCATTCAGTTGCTTTATCTGAGCCAATTTTTCGTCGGTGACCTGGCTGGTTTGCAAGAAACCGGTTGCTTTTGCAGCCCTTGAATCTTCAGGAATACCGTGCAGGTATTTGTTGGTTAATAAGCCCTGTGCCAGTGGCGAAAACGGAATACAACCTACGCCTGAATTACCTAATACATCCAATAAACCTTCCTCCGGATCGCGTACGAACATAGAGTATTTTGGCTGGTGGATAAGGCATGGCGTACCCAGATCTTTCAATATAGCGATAGCTTTTGCTGCTTCATCAGCAGGATAGTTAGAAATACCGGCATATAAAGCTTTACCCTGGCGTACAATAAGGTCAAGTGCAGCCATAGTTTCTTCAAGCGGTGTTTCCGGATCGGGGCGGTGGTGATAAAATATATCCACATAATCCAGCCCCATACGTTTAAGGCTTTGATCTAAACTGGCCACCAGGTATTTTTTTGATCCCCAGTCGCCGTAAGGGCCATCCCACATGGTGTAACCTGCCTTGCTCGAGATGATCATTTCATCGCGGTAGCCACGAAAATCTTCTTTTAAAATACGACCAAAATTTTCTTCGGCCGAGCCTGGAGGCGGGCCATAATTGTTGGCCAGGTCAAAATGGGTAATGCCGCTATCAAAAGCCAGGTGCAAAATTTTGCGGTAGGTTTCGGTAACGTCAACGTGGCCGAAATTGTGCCATAATCCCAATGAAATAGCCGGAAGTTTAATGCCGCTATTACCGCAGCGGCGGTATTGCATTTTTTTATATCTGTCTGCAGATGGTACGTAGGTCATATGATAAATGAAGGATTAGAATGGTTTTACGAAAAGTAAAAATAGAATTTTATACAGATAACAGAAGTAAATATTTTGTTAAGGATTGATCGGGATTTACAGGATTTAAGAATTTTCGGAATTATAGTTGAAACAGGATCATAATATCGGTTGATTGATTAATTATTCAATACAAAATACAAGTATTTTGCTAATTCCTTAATTCTGAAAATTCAGATTTAAACAACTTCTGTTACTACAAAAGTGCTCCCCCCCACAAAAACAAGATCGTTATCTGCAGCGTTAGCATGTGCATCCGACAGAGCTGATTTTACCGATGAATAAGCTGCACCCAGTAATCCATGATCTGCTGCCTGTTGTTTCAAAATCTCTGCATCAAGCCCTCTTGGGATGTCGGGTTTGCAGAAATAGTAAACAGCATTTTGGGGTAGCATGTTTAAAACTTTGGTGATATCCTTGTCGTTAACCATACCTATTACAAAATGGAGCCTTGTGTAACTTACTGCGGCAATATTTTTAAGTACTTCTTCAATACCGTCGGGATTGTGGCCGGTATCGCAAATGGTAAGGGGCTGAGTATTTAAAACCTCCCAGCGACCATGTAAGCCGGTTAGGGTTTTTACCTGCCGTAAAGCAGTTGCTATATGATTATCGGTTATCACAAAACCCTGTAAACGTAACTCATCAACGGCTGATAAAACCGTTTTAACGTTTTTTTGCTGATAGGAGCCTGTGAGATCAAGCTGTAAGTAATAAGTGGTGAGTTGTGAGTGATGAGTTAAAGTCAAATCACTATGTTCAAACTGTTCTTTTGACTTTTGACTTTTGACTTTTGAATTATCAATAGTCCATTCCTCCGAGGCAAATTTAATATCGCTTCCTTGTTCTGTAGCCTTATCAATAAAAACCTGCGCTGTTTCAGGTTGATTTTCGCCAATGATCACTGGGATGCCGGGTTTAATGATACCCGCCTTTTCGCCAGCTATGAGCTGCAGGGTATTACCCAGCATATTCATATGATCCCAGCCAATATTGGTAATAACAGATAGGAGAGGAGTGATGATGTTGGTTGAATCGAGCCTGCCGCCAAGACCCACTTCAACAATGGCTATATCCACCTTTTCCTTTGCAAAAACATCAAAGGCAAGGGCTACGGTCATTTCAAAAAAGGAGGGAGCTATATCATCAAAATCGGTATGGTGATCGGCAACAAAATCAATAACCGTTTGCTCGCTGATCATTTGACCGTTGATGCGGATACGTTCCCTAAAATCTTTTAGATGTGGCGAAGTGTATAAGCCGGTTTTGTAACCCGCGATTTGCAGAATAGCTGCCAGCATGTGCGATGTAGAACCTTTACCATTGGTGCCACCAATATGTACACTCTTAAATTTATGCTGCGGGTCACCAAGGCGCTTGCAAAGTTCAATGGTATTTGTAAGGTCCTTTTTAAATGCCGAAGCCCCATCACGTGTAAACATCGGAAGCTGGGTATAAAGGTATTGGATGGTTTCCTGGTAGTTCATTTCTCAGTTTGCAGTGGGCATTTATAGCAACAAAGCTATAGTTTGCTACTGCAAACTGCAAAACTATTTTAGCAGGCCACAAGTGTACTGTTGCAAACTGCAAACAGAATATCAATTAACCTTAAATACAAATACCACATTTCCCTGTTGTTCATCAGGCGCAGTGTCAAGCGAGGTTATCTTGGAGTTTTTAACGGCATTTTCGCACTTTTCAATCAGGTTGAAATCAGATATGGTAGTGCCGCGGGTTGCCTTGGCATAAGTTACGTTTCCCTGTTTATCTACGTGTATCTCAATTACAATTTTACCGGTAAAACGGTTACCGTCATCAACATTTGGCTTGCTGACAAAATTACGTGCAGATAAGTTTAGATTACCGCCATTGCCAGATCCTGTACCATTATAATTATTGGTAAGCGTAGTACCGGTAGGCTTGCCCTGGTTACCCGGGGTACTGCCGGTTCCGTCGCCTTCACCAGTACCGGTTGTAGCCTTGCCTTTGTATAGGGCATTTTGATTTACAGTTGGCTTTGGCTGGGTTTTTACCGGCTCCGGAGTAGCTACCGTGTTTGATGGCTTTTTGGTAGGTGCGGCAACTTCCGGCGCATCCTCTGTATTTTGGGTCACTACCGTTTTATCGCTGCTTTGAGGGGTGGGCTTATCTTCCGTTGGCTTTTCATGAGTAACCTTGTCGGGTTTGGTGTTGTTTGCCTTTTCGGCAACTGAAGGTTCCTCGGTGCTCATGTAGTCGTTTCCCATACCCTCATCAACAGTACCGTAGTTTACCAAAATGCCCCCGGTTCCTTCTTCTTGTTTCGGTGGATTTTGAAACACAATAAAATAGCAAGCCGCTATCAACACGGCTAAAATAATGCCTGTTGCCAAAAACGCCTTCGGATAGTTATTTTCTTCCCTGTATTCCATCTTTATATTTAGTGCGGGGTAGTCAGTTGCGGAGTGCGTGGATACTTACAACCTGTTAAACCGGCTCTTTGCACCCCATACTCCGCACTTCCTAACTATCCTTTAGGTTCTGTTGCCAGTACCAGTTTTATATTTAATTTTTGTGCTATATCCATTACCTGTACCACATCCTGTATGGCTACAGTTTTATCAACATATAAAACAATGGTAAGCTCATTTGCCAGTGTTTTGTAGCCCGATAGGGTGGCTTGTAATCCATCAACAGGTACTTCCTTTTTATCAACGTAATACCGGAGATCCTTAGTTACCGATACCGTTATTGTTTTTTTTGATACCGACTGCCCGCTTGATGATTTAGGCAGTACCAGTTTAATAACATTTGGGTTGGTAACTGTAGATGCGATGAGGAAAAACAAAAGCAGGAAGAACATGATGTCGTTCATAGCCGATGTATGAACTTCTGCCGATGCACCTCTGTGTCTTTTTCTTAAATTCATTTGCTTGGCTCCTCTAACAGGTCAATAAATTCAATAGCGTCTGTTTCCAGGCTCAAAATTACTTTATCAACCATCATATTCAAAATATGGTAACAAACATAAGCCACAATACCCACCATAAGGCCGGCGGCTGAGGTTACCATTTTTACATATAAACCACCTGATATAACACCCATGCTGATGTTATCTGTTTTTGATATATCATAAAATATCTTGATTACCCCTGCAATGGTTCCCAGGAAACCAAACATAGGAGCAATACCGGCAACAATGCCCAAAATGCCAATGTTTTTTTCCAGTTTAGATACTTCAAGTTTACCCACGTTCTCGATAGCGCCTTCAATATCTTTTATAGGTCTGCCTATACGTAAAAGGCCTTTTTGCAACATACGGCCAAGCGGCGAATTGTTATTGCGGCAAAGTGCTATAGCTGATTCCAGATTGCCTGAATGAATGCTGGCACGTACCTGTACCATCAGGTTGGCTTCGTTTTTAGAGGCCTTACGGATAGTGAAATAACGTTCAAAAAATATCACCAAACCTAAAACAGCCAAAATACCAATAGGTACCATTACCCAACCACCTTTTATCAGGAGGTCTCCAAAACGTAGTTCTTCAGGTTGTGTTGTTATGGGTTGGGTTAGGTGGTTAGCGGTGTCAGCTACATGTTTCGCGGTATCTGCTATTTGCTGTAATAATAATAACGTCATTTCTTTTGGTTAATAATTTGCGTGTACGAGTCTTTTCTTAATTTTCCTGATTTTACTAATTTAATTCTTAATGCTTCACCTTCCGGGTAAGTAGCAAAGCTGCCGATAACAACTTTTATAAGCCTGCCTGTGCCGGGCCCGTTTAACAAGCGGGCATCAATATCAATGCTTTTATAGTTTTGAACAGCAAGTTCGCTTTTTGCCAGTGTTTTAAATGAACCGGCAAATATAACATATTGCGGTTTGGCCACGGTATCGGTATTGGCCACAGGTTTATTTAACGGCGTATCGGCCCTGGAAATTGCCTTTGAAGGTGTATCTAATGGCTGAGCTACCGTTTTGGCAGTATCCGCAATAGTGCTATCCGGCTGGGTTTGTGGCTCTGCTTTTGGTTGTACCGTATCAGTTTTTGAAACCTGCCGGTTGAGCCCAAACAACTCGGGTTTATACTTATAAATGCCGAAAGCAGAAAGAGCTATAACCACAATAACAAGCAGTACAATTAACCATGTATTTGATGAGTGTGGGTTTTCTTCTGGTACAGGCTCATCATATTCTGTTGGTGGATTGTATACAGGTTCTGGTGCCGGTACTTGTATTATCTCTGGTTCAATTACAGGTTCTGGTTCAGTTATATTTTCTTGTAATGTAGCAGGTTCCTGCTCCAAAACCTCTTCAGGTTTATCTGCCTCGTCATTTAGTTTTCTAAGCGCTACGGTGGCAAAACCGTAAAACTCAGGATCGTCTTTATGGTTAGGATTTGATTTAAATACTATTTGATCCTGACTTACAGAAAACCAACCCAGGTTGGCAAAGGGAACCTCCTTTATGGCAAGTTCATGCTTTAAACCATTAATGTATTTTTCAGTAAAGTATTTTGACGATGCCAGCGAGATCTTCTTCTTTTCGGCAATGTGTTTAACCAGGGTATCATCTTCAAACGGTTCCGGGCTAAACTGTATCTGATTGCCCGGAGGATAGAACTGCTTTTCAGTATCACTGTAATAGCCATTTACACGAACCTGTGTAAAGTAACCAAGACCGGGCACACCTACTTTGCCGTGTCGGTCTAACAGTTCGCTTAAATAATTGGCTATGTCCATTTGCTAAAAATACGGTTAATTATAAAACATCATAGGCTTAAAACGAAAAGCCAACGCCGCCAAAGATATTAAATCCGTAGTTAGGATAATATAACCAGTTTTGATAGCTGGTGCTTAAAATGTTATTAGCCTGTACAAACACCGATATTTTATTGGTTGCCTTGTACTCCACGCCACCACTCAGGTCAGCAAAGGAAGCAATAGGCTTTTGAACAAATGAGGTGCCCGTTGCTGTTGTGGCCGAAACCCTATCATTGGTCGATCCGCGGAACAATAATGAACCGGTGATGCTTAGTTTGCTATCAATATGGATGGCTGTACCAGCGGTTAGCAAAAACTTAGGCAGGTTCCAGGGTTGTGCTTCAGAAGCAAGCTGGTAATCTTTAGCTTCAACGCGACCAAAAATATTGAAGTCGTCACTGGCTTTAAAGTCAAGTTCGCCGTTAAAGCCATTTACACGTGCTTTACCATCGTCATAAATCACGGTAAACTTGTTCACCTCAGTATCAAAATTACTTACCAGTAACGGCATGTTTCTTACACTGTTGCGGAATACCGATGCTTTAAAGCTCAGGCCCGGTGCCAGTGTGCCTTTTAAGCCGGCGCTGATATCTAAACGGTCAACCGAGTTTTGGATATTGATGTTTTGACCAAGGAAAGGGTTAATGTTAGCCAGATCACGAATAGAGGTTCTGTTGATATCACCTTTAGCCTCAATAAACAAACGTACATATTTAGGGATAACCTGAACTTCTACTTTAGCGGCAGGGAAGATGTAGAATTTACCGAAGTCGCCAAATTCCTTTTCAATGTTCACGCCCGCATCAATCTTGTAATTAGTACCCTGAAATTTGATGTATGGGTTTAATCTTAAAATGTTGTTATTGATCTTGTACAAACTATCTTTCTGGCTGTTGATATCAATGGAGCCGCTTAAACCCGCATAAAATTGGTTAACGGTTTGGTTGATAAAACCCGAAATGATGAAGTTGTTTTCCCTGGCCTGATAAGCGTTGCTGAAAGCATAACCTTTTACCTTTAATGCATAGGTAAAATCATTCTCTACATCCTTGTAGTTTTTGGCCAGTTCAGCTTCGGCACCAATGGTATTAAAGTGCTGTTTGCCTGGTACAAAAGTAGCAGGCGGCGGAACCGATTGGTCGTAACCATAAAAGTTAGTACCCAGGCGGTTGTAGGTAATGCGGCCGCTGATGTTATTATCTCCTAAAATGCTTTTGCCAAATACGCCTACATCATCCCTGCTTTGGCTTTGTTTCTCTAACGAGCCGGATTGCGAAAAATGCTTGATGTAGCCACCTAATTGTAAAGCCTGGTCGCGGCCATTTGAAAAGTAGCCTTCGCCGAAAAGTGTTTTCAGGTTACCTAAGCCTGCTTTAACATAATTATTAAGCAATACAGAATCTTGCTCAGCGGGTCTTTTCATGGCCTCTAACTGCCTGATTTCGGAGTTTTGTTCCTGTCTTTTATCCAAAGGAGCGTACGCCAGCGGAGCTTTATAAGGAACTTTATCTTCCAGATCGGGGTTACGGCGTATTTTTACCGCATCGGCCAAAACCGGTTTATATGCAGTGGTAACAACGATCTCTTCAGAAAGACTGCCACCATTTGCCGGATTATTACCATTGGCAACGCCTTTCTTAGTTGTATCCTGATTTGCCTTTGCGGCTGCATCGCCTAAGTTTTTTGACGAGGTATTGCCACTTGCTTTTTTAGTTGTGCCTGTTTTTTTAGGAGCAGGGGCAGGTGTTTTGGCTGCCGGTTTTTTCGCGGGTTTGGCAGCGGTTTTAGTAGTTGCTTTTTTAGCCGGTTTCTTTGTTTGTGCTTGTGCAGGAACAAAGTATAATGCTATTATTAAGGTAAGCAGCGTATATATGTATTTTAAGTTCATTGCTTGTCTTTTCATCTTATTCTTTGTCATCCTGTTTAGTTTTGACCTGGGGCTTTAGTTGTATCTGCAGGTGCCGTTGTGGTTGAATCAGTAGCGGTTGTATCAACTACAGGTTCTGGTTTTACAGGCTTACCGGTTAGTATGCCCATTTTTTGTCTGGCTGTTTGCAGTATATCATCTTTACCCTTGTAATTATCAATGATACTTTGTAAAGTGGCTTTAGCCTGGAAGTTATCTTTTAACCTCACATAATTATCGGCCAGCAAAATGTAAGTTTTGGCTACCCAATAATCATAGTTAGGCATGTCTTTAGCCAGGTCAAAACACATTTTTTGTGAAGTTTTATAATGCCCTTTTAAGTATTCAATGTTGGCAACGTTATACTTAGCTTCTGCAGCGGCCACAGTTTTGGTGTTGGTTACAGTGTAATTAAATTCCTTAACGGCAGCTGTGGTGTCGCCTTTTTGTAGATAAGCCTTACCAGCGTAAAGGCCGGTGCGGAACTTGTCTTCCTGAGCAGCTTTATCGTTATCGCGTACTTGTTCAACATAGTTAAGCACATCATCAGGCATTTGCATTTGCGCATAGCAAATCATCAGATTATTGATAGCAAATGAATAATCCTCCTTAAACTCGGCATTGGTTTCCAGTTTTTTCAGGAACACGATGGCTTCATTGTATTTTTTCTGAGAGATGTACAGCTTGGCCATACTGATCAGTGATTTTTCGGTATAAGCACTTGTCCAGTCGTTCAGGATCACGTTATAATCAACCACAGCCTCTTGCGATCTGTTGAGGTTAACCAATGCCTGTGCTCTGATAAATCGGGCCTGCTTTTCGTAGATCTGCTTGCTCGGGAATTTATCAAAGTAGGCATTCACAGCACCTACGGTACCTTGCCAATCGCCTTTTAAATACAGATTATTGGCAGCTGTGATCATTATATCTTCCTGTTGCGAGGTTGTATAGTTACCGATAGGAGTGCTGGTAGCATAAGTAATGAATGTTTGAGCATCACCCTTATCAGTGTATATTTTTTCGATTTGCTTAAGCGCCTGTTTAGCCTCATCAGTTGAAGAGTAGTTTTGAACCACTTTTTTAAATGATTCCACAGCGGCATCATCATTGTTGGCGTTGTAATCAATTAAACCGATAGTAACCAGCGCACGGGGTACGTAGCTGCTATTCGGGTATTTCTGGATCATGGCATTCAGATCAGTTTTAGCCCGGTCACCATCATTTTTCAGGAAGTAAGTATAGGCTATCTCAAATGATGCATCATCAGAATAGTCAGAATTAGGGAAAGTGCTTAACACATCATTCAACGTGCTGATCTTAGTATCTAACGAGCCTTGTAAACCCTGGATCATACCGCGCTGAAATAAGGCATAATCTTCGCCCTGATTGTGCATGGCAATAATGCGGTTATAATAATCAAGAGCCGTACCATAGCTTTTTAATACAAAATAGCTATCGCCAAGCCTGGTTATGGCATCATTTTCGGTGTTTTTATCCTTTACATCGCCACGTAAAAACTTCTCGAAGTAGCTGGCGGCTTTTCCGTATTGTTCGCCATAAAAGGCGGCATAAGCCAGTGCATAATTAGCGTAATTGCCCAAGTCGGTTTCTTTGGCTTCGGGCATGCTTAAAAACTTCTCAAAGTTTTCAACCGATTCACCGTATTTACGCACCTCGTACATAGCCTCAGCCATCCAGTAGGTGGTGAGGGCCTGGGTTTTGGCATCAATAGGATTTTTTAATGAACGTAGGAAAATACCGATAGCATTTTCAAAAGCACGCTCATTGTAAAACTCCAGACCACGGTAGTAGGTAACTTTCTGATAAGCTATTAACGCACTTTGCGATTTATTAGGTATCGGCTCCAGAATTTCTACTGCCTCTTTGTAATTACGAGAGTTTAATAATTCTTCACCAAGTAATACTTTCACTTCGTCATTACGGCGCGAGCGCGGGTAATTTTTTAGATATAAGCGGGTAGCGGCTAATGCCTCGGTGTTAAAATCAAGCTCATATGATAGTTTAGCATATTCATACAACGCATCTTCTTGTAGCTGCTTGTCATAAGTAAGTTTTGATGCAGCAAGGAAAGCGTTACGTGCGCTTTGCTTGTTATTCATTTTCAGGAAAACATCACCCAAAGTGTAATTACCGCTCTGGCTGTAAACGTCACCTTGCTCTATCAAACGCTCCAGTTCGGTAGCGGCCTTGGCATAGTTACCAACCTTGTAATAGGTATAACCTATCTGATAGCTATCCTGTGTGTTTTGAGTTTTGCCCTGATCACGCTGTTGAAAACGATCATAATATTTAACCGCGTTATCATAGTTAGCTTTGGCAAAGTATGAAGCAGCAATGATGCGCAGCATTTCTGTTTCATGCTCCTGGTGCGTGCTGTTTACAATGGGTACAGCGTAGCTTAAAACATCATCATAACGTTTATCTAAAAAGTAAACTGCCGATATGTAGTATGGATAGCTGCTTTCGTATTTTTTTGAATTTTTTAAGCGCTCGAAGTTGGCAAGGGCCAGGTGGTAGTCTTTATTAAGATAAGCTATATAAGCAAAGTAATAGGTTGCATCTTCAGTAAATTCCGAGTGCCTGCTTTTTACCTCTGCAAAAAGCGGTTGCGCGTTCTTAAAATCGTTGGTTGAAAAGTAGGCATAAGCTTTACGGAACTTGTATTCGGTATTGTCATGACCATTAAGCTCATTGGCTTCTACTTTATCAAACCAGCGCAACGCGTCCTGGTATTTACCCTGTTTAAAGTATGATTTACCTATCTGGAAGTATGCAAGTTTGGTTAACGGGTTTTCCGGGTGCTCTTTAATAAAGCGCAAAAACATGCTTTCAGCATCGTCATTGTCTAAATTTAAAGCACAAAAGGCCTCGTAGTATTGGCTGTTTTCTTTAACCATTGATAGCTCAGATTCAAACTGAGGCTGGGTAGTTGTTTTTATTCGGGATGCTTCAACCTGGCGAAACTGCTCAGCAGCCGACACGAATTTTCCCTTGTCCATCAGGTCAATAGCCGAATGGTATATGCGGTAAATTTGTGTGGAAGGATTTTGCTGGGCATGTGCTGTTGAAACGATAAATACCGGGATTAGCAGGGAGGTGTATTTAAATTTGATCATAAAGCGCATACTAACGATTGTGCTAAATTAGCGAAACGAAAAAGAGCTATTAACATAAGTAATTAACAAATGTGGATAACACATTCTATTGAACGAAGGTAATACTTAAGACAATATCTGTGTGGAAAACTTTAAAATTGTTGAATAAACCATGGTGCTGGCGCGGCGCCAAAGTTAATTAAATAGTGTTCACAGCCGCAATTTATTTGAAGATAAAGCATTATATAGTATGACATATTTTATAATGATACCATTGCTTTTGGCCGGCTTTGTTTTTGGGCGGTTGTATAAGTGTGTTTGTAAATTACTGATCATGCTGTTGGTTTTGCCTCAGGTTTTAAAGGCACAAAAAATAACTGCGCCAATTGTTTTAATTAATGAACAATTGCCTGTAATACCCAAGGAATTTTACGTGGCCAATGTTGTCGATGATCGTGATGATCAACGTGCGGTGGCGTGGCTGCTGCCTGTATCTGCTGCAGGTGCAATACCCGCATCTCCATACACTACCGACCTTAAAGGAGGCACTTTAGCGGCATTAAAACAGTTTGTAAATTTTGCATTACCGCCCAACAGATCATTAAGACCGGTAGTTATTCATATCAGGAAACTGCGGATTGAGGAATCGGTACTGCCAGGAGGAAGTGTGGAGGGAAAGTTGAAAATATCGCTATCCTTTTATTTACAAAAAGAGGATCAGCAAATTCACCTGATTGATTATACCGGAAGTGCAGGGTATAATCGGCCGGCCGGGCAAATGATCGATGTTGAACCCGTATTGCGCCATGCGCTTCAATACGGCCTGACTTATTTTAACACCTGGATAAACCGCGAAGCCGATACTAATATTAAGCTGGCTAAAGGCGCAAGGATAATTTTTACCGATTATACTGAGCAGCCCGAGGGCGATACCATTTATTATTCAGCCAAAAGGCCATTACGCTGGGACGATTTTAGGGCCAAACCTATGGGTGGAAAGTATGAGGCAGAGGTTTTTCCGAGTATTGGTTATACCGAAGAGGTGGAAGTAGTTAAAGGAATTGTGAACGTGAAATTGGCTGTTAAGGCTTATGTGCCCAAAAGCGCCTGCTGGGTAAAGCCGGATAGCCGTAATGATTATAGCTTAAACCATGAACAGCGGCATTTTGATATTGTTAAAATTATTGCCGAGCGTTTTAAACAAAAACTGAGGGCTGAGAAGTTAACCGTTGATAATTACGATGGCCCTATTAATGTGCAGTACCTGGAATCTTTTCATGAAATGAATGTGATGCAGGATCAGTATGATGATGAAACCAGGCACGGCACCAACACATTTACCCAACAGCAATGGAATGAAAAGATAGATAAGGAACTGGCCAGTTTTAAATAAGAAAGATCAATTAGTAATTGTACGATGATTAAGCCGCAGTACTCAATTGCCTGCTGATGCTCCCTAACAATACATCAATATCAAAAGGTTTGGCTATAAAGTCATCGGGGGCACCAATCTGGTTTAATGATTGGGATACATCGTGACTTGCAGATATGAGTATTACAGGGATGTTGCGCGTATCGATATTACTTTTAACTTTTCTGCACAAATCACGGCCATCTAAATTGCCCAGCATAATATCAAGCAATATTAAATCGGGCGGGTTTTGTTTTATTTTATCAAAAATGTATTGACCGTTAGCCAGTGTTTCAACCTGATAGCCCGAATCTTCAAGTATGTATTGTAAAACCTCCAGAATGTCTTTATCGTCATCCACCGCTAATATCCGTGTCATATTGTATCTTTTTAACTACTTAACAACCGCTTAACTAACAATAAGCGTTCCAAGTACAATTAAGCAATTGTTGTACCAGTTTTTTTCAAGTACTTAAAATTCAGATAAATAATAATAAAGCCGCTTGCAGTGGACAAAAAAAGAATACACCGGGCATTCTTATGCATTGTGTATAAATGGTGTATGGCTTAAATAAACTACAAGTCGTTTTTATCGATAAAAACAAGGCTTGATTTTTTACACCTGGCACAAAAATACTTTCGCACGTTCAAAAAAAAGAGTACGTTTTTTGTAAACCAGCTCCTGCGCATCTGGAAGTGATACGGCTCGCCGCATCTGGAGCAGTGATATTTTTTTCTTCTTTGGCTACTTAAACTTAGGTCGTCCACTATGAAATTTATGAAAGGGTCCAAATTACGATACCTTCCATGAAAATGAAGTGTGAAATTCAAAAACATACTAAAAAGTCTGTTTTAATTAACTAAAAGGAAATAAAAGACCCTTGTTTTTTCTTTTTTATCCCAGTAGATAATGTTTACGCTGGCACTTATAACACATGTAACGCTTAAGGGGAAGAAAAAAAAGTATCGTTTTAACAAAAAGGCTTCTGGGTACCCGACTATCAAACTGAGATTTGCACTTTGGGCAAGCCGGTAATTTTTTATACTGAGCAATTATAGGTTCGTTTGGGTTAGCTTGCACAACCATAGCCTGATCAGAATTTATTATGTCAAAAAATATCTACCTAAACCGTTATCATAACAAATTTAAAAAACTTATCATTATTTTAATCAGTGTAGTTGATTATTAGTTAATTGACTATTTTAAGATAGGTAATTGATCAGATTTGTAATATTGATGAGTTTGGGGGGATATTTATTACTTATTTATCAAAATATCAATAAGGCATATAATTATAGCAGTTAGCTATAGCTGCTTTGAAAACACGATTATTATATTTTTATAACTGTAAAAGTGTAAGGTTATATGAGGTTGTTCACCTTTTCTACCAGTTCAGATAAATCAAAAGGTTTATTGATAATACCATCGCAACCGTAATTGAGCAAATGATCATCATTGTTTAAATAAGCCGAGAATATAATTACAGGTGTGTTGCAAAATTTAGGATGAAGTTTAATGCTTTTACAAATTTCGCCTCCGGTAGTACCTGCTACACGGTAATCCAATATCACCAGATCGGGAGTAAATTGATCCATTAGTGGCAATACATCCAGGCTGTTTGAGGTGCTTTTTACTTCAAATTGCTCATAGGTAAGGGTTTCATGAACAATATCTAATATGTCCTGATTATCATCCAATACTAAAATACGTTTTGACATATAAAATATTAAAAAGTGAAAAGGCCGAAAAGGTACTAAAGTATGTTTGTGCTAATATAAATGATGTAAAGGCAACTGCTTGGGCTAAAAAACTTTATCGGGATTTAACGTGCAAATTTAATTAATTTTATGGTATAGAGTTGAAAAAAAAAGTTGAATCAAACATATTTCTGTTTTAATCAAAATTTTGGAAAGCAACGGTCAAAATAAATCAGCGGTACAGTGTATTAATGATTTAATTACGCAGGCCCCGGTGGCAATCAGTTTCCTGAAAGGGCCTGATCTTGTTATTGAATCGGCCAACCCGCATATTCTTGAACTTTGGGGTAATCCCTGTAATATTATGGGGATGCCGCTTGCGCTTGCTTTACCAGGTGCCGATAAGCTGCAGTTTGTAAACCTGGTATACGTAATGTTTACGAAAACGGGTGTATTCGGTACGGTTACGAAACCAAAGTATTACTTAACCGCAATGAACGCAATAACCTATTTTATTTTGATTTTGTTTATAAACCGGTTAAGGATGATTGCAATAATATAAGTGGGGTAATGGTAGTTGCCACTGAGGTAACTAAACAGGTGGTAGCCAGACAGCTTCTGGAAAATGCAGAAGAACGGCTGCGCCTGGCTATCGAAGCCACCGGCATAGGTAACTGGGACCTTGACCTGGTTGATGATGATCTGATCAATTCGCCCAAGCTTGCTATAATATTTGGTCTTGATCCTGAAGACAAGATCAATGAAAAACAATTGCGCGATATGATTCATCCCGAAGACAGACATATCGCGCTAAAAGCGTTTAAGAAAGCGATTAAAACAGGCGTTTATTTATATGAGGCTCGTATTGTATGGGCCGATGGTTCAACGCACTGGATCAGGACAACAGGCAAAGTCATATATGACGATCAGCATAAACCTTTGAGTATGCTGGGCACCACCAACGATATTACCGAACGGCGGCACGATGAGATTATGAAAAATGATTTTATAGCTATTGCCAGCCATGAATTAAAAACTCCACTCACCTCGCTTAAGGCCTACACCCAGATACTGGCCTCAAAGGCCAAAAAAGCGAATGATCAGTTCTTTATAGGTGCGCTTGAAAAATGCGAAAAGCAGATCAATAAGATGACCAGGTTGATATATGGTTTCCTGGATATGTCGAAAATTGAATCGGGCAAAATGCAGTTAAATACACAAAGCTTTGACATTAGCGCGCTGATTACCGAAGTTGTGGCCGATAACCTGTTTATGGATGAAGGGCACAATCTTATATTTAAAAGTAACGGGATTATTCATATTAATGCCGACAAAGAAAAGATAGTTCAGGTGCTCAATAACCTGATAAGTAATGGTATAAAATACTCAGCAAAAGGTAGTGCGATAACCATAACAACCCTTGTTAAAGGCAGAAACTTAAAAGTAAGCGTAAAAGATAAGGGCATTGGCTTAAAACTTAAAGATCAGCAAACTATATTTCAGCGTTTTTACAGGGTTGATAATGAAACCACTCGCGGGTCATCAGGATTTGGCATAGGGCTTTACCTTTCGGCCGAGATCATCAAACTGCATCACGGTAAAATAGGGGTTGAAAGCCAGGAAGGCAAAGGCTCTGAATTTTACTTTTTGCTGCCCTTGCCTGTATAAAGAAACCTGCACACATATAGTTTTGTAACGCTTTTATCTATAAAAATCTTAAACTCAAATATTGTTATTACTTTAGGCGTATAACATTTAGGCTTTATTCATAGGGCCATTACCTAAGTATAATTGTTTTTCGCATCATGGCATTATTAACTATTCTGATCTGTATTGTTCTGCTTGTTTTACTGGTGAGCTGGGCAAAGGTCAATCCGTTTATAGCATTTTTATTAGTATCTATAGCTGCCGGCGTTATGCTGGGTATCCCTATCAATAAAGTTACCGCATCGGTACAAAAAGGGATGGGCGATATTATGGGGCAGCTGCTTATCATTATTTGCCTCGGCGCCATGCTGGGTAAACTGGTAGCAGTAAGCGGTGCAGCCCAAAAAATAGCAGAGGTACTGGTAAATGCCGTTGGACAAAAATATATCCAGTGGGCCCTGGTAGCTGCGGGTTTTATTATAGGTATTCCCCTGTTTTATGGTATTGGCTTTGTGCTGATGGTGCCGCTTATATTTTCGGTGGTATATAAATATAAGCTTCCGGCAGTGTATATTGGTTTACCTATGCTGGCTTCACTTTCGGTAACGCACGGTTTTTTGCCGCCGCATCCTTCACCATCGGCTTTGGTTATGTTGTTTCATGCCAACATGGCCACCACCTTTATTTACGGGTTAATGATAGCTATACCCGCAATCATTTTAGCCGGACCTGTATTTGCCCGTTTCCTGAAAAAAATACCTTCCGAGCCTTTGGCTACTTTCAGGGCCGAAGAGTTACCCGAAAATAAACTGCCTGGCGCTTTCAACAGTTTTTTTACTGCCTTGCTGCCGGTGATGTTGTTAATGCTTACCGCGTTTTTCCCTTACTTGGGTATTAAAGATGCAGGCTTGTTAAAATTAGTCGCTTTTTTAGGTGATCCATCTATAGTAATGCTGATCGCTCTTATTGTGGCCACGCTTACCCTGGGCGTAAAGCAGGGCAGGAGCATGAGCGAGCTGGCTGTTAATTTTACAGATGCTGTAAAAGATATAGCGCTTATACTGCTCATAATTGCAGGCTCTGGTGCCTTTAAAGAAGTACTTACCGCCAGTGGTGTAAGCGATCAGATAGCCGCGCAATTACAGCAGTTTAATTTGCCACCACTTGTTTTGGGCTGGGTAATAGCTGCCATCATCCGCATTAGTTTGGGTTCGGCAACAGTGGCTGGTTTAACCGCTGCGGGTATTGTATCGTCGTTAGTACTGCAAAATCATGTGAACCCTAATTTGATGGTATTATCAATAGGTGCAGGTAGTTTAGCGTTTTCACATGTAAATGACTCAGGTTTTTGGTTGTATAAGGAATATTTTAACCTGAGTATTAAGGATACTATTAAATCATGGTCGATGATGGAATCGCTGGTTTCTGTTATTGGTTTAATAGGAGTGCTGATCATCAATCAATTTGTAAAATAAAAATAATAACCTATGAAAAAGCTTGCGTATAGCACTCTTACTTTAATGCTGCTGTTGCTCATTAATACAATCAGTTATGCGCGGCAGGCAGATACAGGAAGTTATTACACCTCTTTTGATGGTATAAAGATCTATTATGAAGTAAAGGGTGATGGGTATCCGATAGTGCTGATCCATGGTTTTTCGGGCACAGGTGAGGGTTGGAAAAAAGGCCCTCTTTATAATGATCTGCTTAACGCGGGGTATAAAGTAATTATACTTGATCAGCGTGGCAACGGGCGGTCAGATAAACCGCATACAGATGCCGCTTATGCCCACGATGCGGAGGCTAAAGATATAATGGGCCTGGCGAGCAGCCTAAAGATTAAACAGTATAGCATAGTTGGATATTCCCGCGGTTCTATCATAGCCTCGCGTTTATTGGTGCTTGATAAACGGGTACATAAACTGGTGATGGGCGGTATGGGCGATGGATATACCAACCCCGAATGGCCAAGACGTATACATGCCTACAAAGCCTTAATGGGCGATACCAGTTTTCACGATGTAGATGGCATGGTGAAATACATACATAGCAATCCCGCATTTGATGTACAGGCGCTGGCGTTGCAGCAAAAGTATCAGCCATCAACCAGCAAGGAGGAATTGTCAAAAGTAAAAATTCCGGTAATGATCATTTGCGGCACAGAAGATCATGATAACGGATCTGAGACTGAACTTCAAAAATTTATCCCCGGTTCGCAACTAAAATATGTTCCCGGCGATCATAACAGTGCATCCAGAAGTGTACAGTTTTCGACTACAGTGCTTGCATTTTTGAAATAGGCAGGTCTTCATAATGTCTTTTTTAAACATATTTAAGCCCTTATTACATCTGCGGCTTGTTATTTGTATAGGTATTAACTGAAAGTTTATTAACACTTATCAGAATACGTACATATGAAAAAGCTAATGTTATTTGTTTGTCTGTTTGTGGCGTTCTTGCTAACGCTAACATTTAATGCGCAGGCTCAAACGCAAAAAAAGGGAATCAGTAAACAGGGTAAAGGTGCTATTATAGGTGGTGCAGGCGGTGCAGTTGCAGGCGGACTAATTGGCCACAATGTTAAAGGTGCCTTAATTGGCGGCGCAATTGGTGCCGGCGGCGGTTATATTATTGGTAACGAACAACGCCGTGCCGATGAAAAGAAACGTGCCGCATGGCGCAGAGCACACCCTAAGCATAAACGCCATTATACCAAGACCACCAAAACAACTACAACAACCACTATTGAAAATCACTAATAACTGTTAAAAAAGGTTAAAAAGCCCGTTGCTCATTTAAGCTTCGGGCTTTTTAATTATATTAACATCATCAATGGTTTTGTTGTTACGAAAGGGCTGTTTTGATCGTAATGTATAACAAGTAATTTACAAACAGCATGCTTCAATATTTGGTTTAATGTATAATGGGTAGAGCGCTTGCGGCATTAATTTTTTGTTTGTTCCCTTTTATAGTGATGGCTCAATCCCCGGGGGCAGACACCGTTAAAGTTAATGCTGATACCGTTGCTCAAAAGGACCTTATTGATGTAGCCCGATCCATACTTAATATAAAGCCACGAAAAATATCTTATACCGAAAAAAAGAAGGTTTATTTCACCATCTTACCCATATCATCTTCTGATGGCCGTAGCGGCGGCAGGGCGCTTTTTACTTCAACTACAGCCGCTGTTTATCTCGGCGATCCTGAAACAACTAATCTTTCCAGCTTTACATTTACACCTTATTTTAATTTAAAGGGGAGGTACGGCTTGCCCATTCGCTCAAACATTTGGTTAAATAACAACCAATGGAATATTGTGGGCGATACCCGTGTGCTGGTTTATCCGCAATATACCTGGGGGCTGGGTGGTAACCAAAGCGAGGATGACCGGTTTCTGGTGAACTACAGGTACCTGCGTTTTTATCAAACCGTGCTCAAAAAAATAAAGCCATATTTTTATGCGGGTATAGGTTACAATTTGGATTACTACATGGATATTGAGGACGATGGAGCTACCAACC
Source organism: Mucilaginibacter aquaedulcis (assembly GCF_030409325.1). Taxonomy (GTDB): domain Bacteria; phylum Bacteroidota; class Bacteroidia; order Sphingobacteriales; family Sphingobacteriaceae; genus Mucilaginibacter; species Mucilaginibacter aquaedulcis. The sequence goes on along the minus strand of NZ_JAUFPR010000002.1, from coordinate 2,269,285 downwards.
TGCATAATTTCACCAACTATAATTATGGCACCTCAACCGGGCAGGATGTATTGGCATCGGGTGCTACAGTAAACTTATTGTACGATACACGTAAAAACTCCATTAATCCCTTACCCGGCGCTTATGCCAATGTGGTTTACAGAGTTAACACCAGGGTGTTGGGTAGTCATAATAACTGGCAATCGTTATATATTGATGTTCGTAAGTATATATCACTGAATAATTCGGGACCTAAGAATGTGCTGGCCTTTTGGTCGTACTATTGGACCTCACTTACACCCGGCACACCATATTTGAATTTGCCCAGCCTGGGTTGGGAACCCTACCAGCGATCGGGCAGGGGGTTTGTGCAAAACCGTTATCGCGGCCAGCGATTGGCATATTTTGAAACCGAATACCGGCGTGATGTTACCCGAAACGGCCTGCTTGGTTTTGTTTTGTTTGGCAATGTAAACTCCGTTACAGAGGCTAACAGCCATAATTTTGTTTACTGGCACCCAGCCGGTGGGGGCGGGCTCCGTTTTAAATTCAATAAAAAATCGGGCACTAACATTAGTTTAGATTATGGTGCAAGTAAGCATTACTCGGCCATATACCTGAACGTAGGTGAAACTTTTTAAGCAGTCAGATTCTGTTGATTATCAACTAAAAAGATAATAAATTACAAATTAAGGATACTTCGTTATAATTTAATCCATTATTTTAGCGGCATGTTTTTACCCGGCCGCTTATAGCATAGTTTATTATCTACCGTTCATTGCCGGATACTTTGCCCCATTAACTATTTTATTGCACTGGTTTATTGACCACATCATTTGCCAAAAATTACATGACAAAAAAAAGATACGTATACCTGATCCTTATATTAGGATCGCTCACGGCATTGGGACCGTTTTCTATAGACATGTACCTGCCGGGCTTTAAGGCCATAGCCAAATATCTCCATACCAGTACTGATCAGGTAGCGTTATCCCTGTCGAGCTATTTTATTGGCATATCTTTCGGGCAGTTACTTTATGGCCCTCTCCTTGACAGGTTTGGCCGTAAACCTCCTTTGTATTTTGGGCTCTGTCTCTATATAGCTGCTTCTATTGGTTGCTTCTTTTCCACCTCGCTCGAAATGCTTATTATCATGCGCTTTTTTCAGGCAATAGGCAGTTGTGCGGCTACCGTAGCCGCTATGGCTATGGTACGTGATCTTTTTCCTGTTGAGGAGAACGCCAAAGTATTTGCCTTACTTATCCTGGTATTGGGAGCATCGCCAATGCTGGCGCCCACCATTGGTAGTTATATTACCGCGGTATATGAGTGGCAGGTAATCTTTTTAATATTAACCGTTATAGCCGTATTGATATTACTGGCGGTTATATTTTCGCTGCCTGAGAGCTACCAGCCCGATCCCACTTATTCATTAAAACCCATACCCATTATTGGTAACTTTTTGCAGGTGCTCAAAAATCCGCAGTTTTTAACTTATTCGCTTAGCGGGGCATTTGCCTTTGCCGGATTGTTTGCATACGTATCATCCTCGCCCATTGTATTTATTGAGGTTTTTAAAGTTAGTGAAAAAGGTTTCGGATGGATATTTGCCGGTTTATCTGTGGGTTTTATAGGCTCGAGCCAAGTAAACAGTATGCTTATGAAAAGGTTTAAAAGCGAACAGATGGTTAATGTATCGCTCATATGGATGGTACTTATTTCAACCATTTTTTTAATAGGATCATTGCAAGGCTGGTTTGGCATCGGCGGTACCATAGCCATGATATTTGGTGTTTTATGCGGTGTAGGTATCAGTTATCCAAATACCGCAGCCTTATCGCTTGCGCCATTTACCAAAAATGCAGGTTCGGCATCGGCATTAGTTGGCGCATTTCAAATGGCTATAGGTTCGCTGGCATCGATAGGTATTACGCTGATCAAAAGCCATAGTCCGCTACCCATGGCCGGGGTTATGGCGGCATCATCTGTTGTTGCACTGTTGATATTACTCATCGGCAAACGCTTCATTAAAAACAAGGTAGAGGCGAGTGCTGATTCAACCGTAATGGCGCATTAGACCGTTGATTTCTTTTTGATTACATTGATTTCGCTGATGTTTTTTTAGATTATACAAATGATCAGTAAACGCCTTTTCAAAAGGCGTTTACTGAATGATGATCGGTTATTGATCCTTTATTCAAAAGTCTTTTGTCCAATAGTCCTAAAATCCCACAATCCCAAAGTCTCAAAATCTATCCTAATACTTCATCAATGATACCAAACTCTTTGGCTTCGCTGGCAATCATCCAGTAGTCACGATCAGCTAAATCGTATACCTTTTGGTAAGGCTGACCACTGTGTTTTGAAACGATCTCATATAATTCCTGTTTCATTTTACGTATTTGCACAGCGGCTATTTCAATATCTGATGCCATCCCCTGAGCACCGCCTGATGGCTGATGCAGCATTACCCTGGAATGTTTAAGTGCGGCTCGTTTGCCCGCTGCCCCGGCACACAGCAATATGGCTCCCATTGATAGGGCCATACCGGTGCAAATGGTAGCTACATCGGGCCCTATAAAATGCATAGTATCGTAAATTCCTAAACCAGCATACACCGAACCTCCGGGCGAATTAATATACATCTGGATATCCTTTTTAGGGTCGGTTGATTGGAGGAATAATAATTGCGCCTGAATAATATTAGCTACATTATCATCAACCGCTTGGCCAAGAAAAATAATGCGATCCATCATGAGGCGTGAAAATACGTCCATCTGGGCTACGCGCATCTCACGTTCTTCGGTTATGTATGGCGTTTGGGCCACTGGTAAAGTGCTTTTTTCAACACCGGCAATAAATCCATCTACCCGGGTACCGGCAATACGATGGTGCATGACCGCATATTTGCGGAATTCCTGTTTATTAATATTCATAAAATTTTGTGCTTTTAGGTAATGGTTCTGCTTACCTGTTTAAAAATATGCGGGCTATTTTCTGCCTGAAACTTGTGTGTTCTGGTTGGGTGAATAACTGCTGGTGTATAGCCTCGATTTCGGCTTTGAGCTGCTTACGGCCATATTGTTTTACAAGGCTGTAAACTTGTTGCTGAGCCGCAACATCGCTTTGCAAGTCCTCGTTAATAAGCATTTTGGCTTCAAAGAGGATAGCGCTTGCAGGCGTCGACTTTTTGAGCAAATGCCGCTCGGTCAGTGCTATATTATTCAAGGAAGTCCTCATACGTTAATGCTTTTTGTTTAACTGTTTCCCTTACTTTTTCAATGCACTTATACTTTTGTACCGTAGCTGAACGCACACCCGAAAAGCCGAATAATTGTGCCACCTTGCTCATAGGTAGCTGATCATAATAAAATGAGCGTAGCAACTCCATGCAGCGTTTGCCTGTAGTTTCTAAAAAAATTAACAATTTATCTTCAGCCAGCACTGTGTTAACCTGGTCAACAATCCCGGTGGCGTAATTATCATCTAATTGAGCATTTCGGTTTCCTTCTTTGTAGCGCTTTATCCATAGGTAGCGGGCCATACCATAAATATAAGCGCCCTCGCTGCTATTGATCGTTATTGTGGCAGATCTGCTTTTTTCATAATAACTCAACAAGGCATCCTGAAAAACATCTCTGGCCTCATCAAAAGAGCCACCATGTTTGCTCACATACTTTGCCACTGCCGGGAAAACCTTTTGGTACAATGCTATGAAAAGCTGCTGCCTTGTGGCCTGCTCCTGTAAATTAACTGTATCCATTGTTTCACTGTTTTATTACTATGTGTAAATCATAACAGATATATCACCTTTTTTGGGATAAAAGATTTTTGGAGCAATGAATAATGATAAAAATTGAAACAAAAAGACGTAGATCGCCTTCACTCACTACTCACTACTCACTACTCACTACTCACTACTCACTACTCACTACTCACTACCCTTAAAACTTACTCATCCTTACCGCGGTAACTTTGGAGCCTTCTGCGCCTATGGTTTCAAAAACGATATTAGTTTCGGTAAGTTCACTTACGGTAAACACAAAATCACGGGTTTTGCCATCGGGCAGTTTTTCGTTCACTTTAATGTTATTGCCATTAAGTGTAAAGCTGCCGTGCGACAAATATTTACCGCCCCATACAATATTCCATTTCATCTCGGGGGTAAACTGAATATAGGGAGAGGCCTCATCTAATTCGGCTTGATTCATTTTGTCGGGCGGGTTTGCATTAGGATGCTCTACCTTTACATATTTCCATTTACCTGTAAGGGTGGCGGTGCTAACACCTGGCTTGCACGACGCCATGAAACACAATACGATGGCAATTAATAAAAAGCTATAATTTTTCATTAGTATGATTTGTTTTTAATGGTATTAAAACTATCATGGGCAGGCTCTTAAACTGTAATTCATGATAAAGTTAAGTTTATCTAAGCTATACAATTACCATTAAAAAATAAAATCAGCCGGGTGCAAACTATCTATTTGCCTTGCATATGTTTTCTGGTTTTTTCTTCGGCTTTTTTTACTTCGTCTTTTTCACTAAGCGGGCCTTCGGTTTTAAGTTCTTCGCCAGATGATTTCTTTTTGCCGGTGTCAACTTTTTTAGCACCGGTCTTGTTTGATGATGCTGGAGTATTCATGATTACAGGAATTAATAATATATATGTAACTCTACTTAAACAGCATTTGTTTCCAATTACTTGATAAATCAAAAAATCATTTAATCACATGAATCAGAACCCAAAATCAACGTTCAAAAATATTTTTGAAAAAAGCTGTAACAAGTGCAAATTACAACTGTCTTAATGACACTATATAGCCAAGGTACTCCAATCCAGTAAAGCTATAAGTTATTGTGAGGGCCCGCACCTTAAGGGTTCCGTTAAAAAAATCAAAATTCTAAATCTTAAAAAAATGAACAATCTAATTGTGATGTTTTGGTGGGCTGTGCCTGTCATCCTGATTTTGCTGATGTACAAATCTGTTTTACGCGTATTTTTCGGTATGGTGATCGTGCCGGATAACCGTATTGGGCTGGTGGTTAAAAAATTCACTTTGTCCGGTAAGTCGCGCTTGCCCGATGGTCGTATCATAGCCATTAATGGTGAGGCAGGTATGCAGGCTAAAGCACTTGCACCGGGCTTATATTGGGGTATGTGGCCATGGCAATATGGTATTACCATGGAACCCTTCACCATTATTGAACAAAATAAGCTTGGACTGGTGAAGGCCAAAGATGGCGCCACGCTTGATACAGGTCGCGTGCTGGGTAAACCGGTTGATTGTGATAAGTTTCAGGATGCCATAGCCTTCCTGAACAATAACGGACAAAAAGGGCCGCAGGCAGCTTTTCTTACACCGGGTAGTTATCGTATCAATACTTTTCTGTTTGAGATTGAAATGGTACCTATAACCCAGATACATGAAAATAAAGTGGGTATAGTTACCACGCTTGATGGTGAACCATTGGATAAAGGTGAAATTGCAGGCGAATCGGTATCGGGACATAAAAACTACCAGGACCCTATTGCTTTTATTAACGCAGGTGGCCGTAAAGGTTTGCAGGAGGATGTGATACTGGCTGGTACCTATTACCTTAATCCCTGGTTTGTAATTGTTGAGCAGGTTGATATGACCTATATACCTATTGGTTATGTGGGTGTGGTAAACTCGTTTGTTGGACCCGAAGGTAAGGATACCAGCGGCGACGCCTTTAAACATGGCAACATAGTTCACCGCGGGCAAAAAGGTGTTTGGGAAGATCCGCTTGATCCGGGTAAACACCCTATCAATATTTATACTCATGCTGTGGAGGTTGTGCCAACTACCAACATTGTACTCAACTGGGCCGATAGCCGTACCGAAGCGCATGAACTGGATAAAAACCTCTGTACAATTACCGTGAGGTCAAGCGATGGTTTTACTTTTAACCTTGATGTGTCACAGATCATACACGTGCCACGTAATGAGGCTCCAAAGGTAATAGCTCGTTTTGGTAAAATGAAAAACCTGATATCGCAGGTGTTGGAACCTACTATTGCTAACTATTTCCGTAACTCGGCACAAAAGAGTGATGTGATAGGCTTTTTGGCCAACCGTATACAAAGGCAAAGCGATGCCCGTGATCATATAGGCACAGTTTTAACCACCTACAACGTAATTGGTGTTGATACGCTGATAGGTGATATTGTACCGCCAGCCGCCTTAATGAAAACCCTGACCGACCGTAAACTGGCCGAAGAGGAAAAAGTAACTTACGAGATACAGCGCCATGCACAGATTGAACGTAAGGAATTTGAAAGCGCCAGGGCCGGTGCTGATATGCAGCCTGAGGTAGTAAAATCAACCCGCCAGGTAGAGATCAACACCCAGATGGCCGCATCAAAGGTTGCTGCTTCGCGTGGTGAGGCAGAGGCAAAAACCATTAATGCAAAGGCCGATGCCGAGGTAAGGATAACCATAGCTAAAGCTGATGCAGAAGCCAAAACAGTGAATGCTAAAGCCGATGCCAACGCCACCGAAGTAAACGGTATTGCCGAAAGTACCAAGATCAAAGCCATAGGTTTGGCTGAGGCTGAGGTAACAAAACAAAAAACCGATGCCATGGGTACCGAACAATACGCCATTGTGCGTGTGGCCGAAGCGCTGGCTGCAAACGGTATTAAACTGGTACCTGAGATATTGGTTAGTGGCAAAGAAAATAGCGGAGGTAACGGAATCATTGATGCCCTGATAGGCAGCGAAATGCTGAAGAAATTGCAGAAATCAAATGAGGAGGATAAAGCCGAATAATTATATACGTTTAACAAAAACAAAGGCTGCCAATTGGCAGCCTTTGTTAATTATTTGCTTTTCAGTAGCCTGATCTCAGTCTTTAATTCCTGTATCTGCTCCTGGGTATGTTTGTTTTCGAGATAAAAGTATATGGCAAATGCCAGGAATATTTTGCCAAGTATAAAAACCGCTGCAAATACCCAGCGCCACGATTTGTGCAGGCGCATATGGCTTGATTCGCCTTCTACTACAATGTACTGGTCGGCTTTACTGGTTTCTTTTTCGGGTTGCTTGTAGTTATCCCGGCGGTTAAATACTTGCGGTGCTGTCTCCTGGTGGGGTATAACTGCATTTATTTCCTGCGCAATTTTATACCAGGTTCCGGATGGTGGCTCAACAGCCAAATCGCGGGCAAGTTTTTCCATATCATTTTCAAGTTGTTGGAGTGCTTCATTAACTTCAGGGTATTTGGCCTTCATGTACAGCAACTCCTTCACCTCCTGCTCAGTGGCCACTCCCAAGACAAAAGTTTCCAAGATACCGCTCTCTATATATTCCTGTGTCTTCAATTGCTGTTCCTGATAATGGTAAAACAATCTTTTAATATTTTCCTGATGCTTTCTTCAGGTTTGTTAAGTTCGGCTGCAAGGCTGGAAGTTGTTTTACCCTGCCAATGGATCCCGCAAAAAACAAATTGCTGTTCAAAGCTCATCTGACGCAGGTATTTATTGTTACTGTTATAACTCTCCCTGTTGTGGTATGTTGTATCCCTGAAATATTCGGCCAACTTTTTACGAGTGATGGCATGAAGATAGCAAAAAGTACTCAAATCTTCGTTAGCGAATTCATTCAGCTCATGAATTGCATCTCTAAATACAGCTATCAGATACTGCTCGGCAATGGTCTCGTTTTTAACAACGTCAAATATATAGCCTAAAAGCATACCCGCGTACTTGTGATATAGTTTATGTACTAATAGTAAGCGGCTATGGCCAATAGAAACCGGATTTTGTACTTGTGTATTCAAATAGTGCTCAATTACCAGTTAATAATTCGATTCAAATTTATTAAAATTATTTATAAGCTTTTATAAACGAGAATGTTTCAACAAATGTTTCTTATTGTTATCAAGAAATGTTATCAACACTAATTTTAGTTAAAATCCTTATTCTTTAGGACAATATTCACGCCTTTTAGTTATTTTTTTTATTATCTGTGTAACTAAAATCAAATTAATGCATCATTTAATGGTGAACATCCAATAAACCATGTCAACCTGTTAATAATGCAAATTTCTACCATAGTATCACCACCGTCTACCGAAAGCAATATACAAACCAACAAAATAGTATATATAGATAACCTGAAGGTTGTTCTTACTGTTTTGGTGGTATTGCATCATGCTTTTATAACTTATGGTGCACCCGGCGGATGGTATTACAGTGAAAAAACAACCCAAACAGTAGCGCAGATATTGATGACCGTATTTGTGGCAACTAATCAGTCGTTTTTTATGGGCTTTTTCTTTTTTATATCAGCCTATTTTACAGAATCATCTTATCATAAAAAGGGAGCAGCCCGGTTTCTTGCCGATAGATTAAAACGGCTTGGTATCCCGCTTGTGTTTTACTCCTTTATCCTTTCACCGGTATTGAGCTACCTGGTTTACCGTTTTGGAGAAGGTCATGAAATAACCTATATGCAATATTTAGGCGGTTTTCATCATTGGATAGATTTTGGGGTATTATGGTTTGTAGCGGCATTGCTACTGTTCAACTTGTTATATGTATTGGTTATGCAGCTGTTTAAAAATGTGAAAGCGCTACCCTTAGGACAAGTGCCCTGCATAACAACTACTGTTTTCTTTACATTGACTCTGGCTTTAGGTACTTACCTTGCGCGTTGTGTATTTCCGGTTGGCTGGGTTTTAAATCCGGTAGGTTTTCAACTGGGACATTTTGTGCAATACATAGCTTTGTTTGTTTTGGGAATTATCGCCCGGCGCGGGCACTGGCTTAACAAAATTGATTATAAAACTGGGAAAACGTTTGCTGTATTGGCATTGTTGATGCTGGTTGTTGGTTTCCCCGCTATCTATTACGTAAAAACTGTAACCAACAGTGCCATAGAAACTTTTAGTGGCAACGGCTACTGGCAATCGTTAATGTATGCTTGTTGGGAGCAGTTTACAGGGATATTCATTATCGTAACACTATTGGGGATAGCGAGTCAAAAATGGCAGAGGCAAGGTGCTCTTATGAAAAAACTATCACGAACAACTTTCGGGGTATATATTTTTCATCCGCTGGTGCTGATCTCCCTATCTATGCTATTTAAAATTTGGAGCGCTGACCCTGCCATTAAACTGCTGCTCGTGGCGCCCCTGGCGGTTGCCGGTTCATTTTTGTTGGCGCATTTGCTTTTAAAAATACCGGGTGTAAAGGCGGTTATTTAAAATGAAGGTATATCCAAAAATACCAACAAAGCAGCGTTATCCACAATAATACAGGTTAAAAGCTGCATTGTTCACCTTACAAAATAAACTTTACTGCGCTTTCAAACTATCTGCTTTAGCTTTTGCCTTTTTCTTGAAAAAGCCACGCAACAAAAAGTTGTGCTGAACGGCTTCCAGATCGTCATTTAACTTTACCGAGCTTTGCTGCAGATAATTTAATGTGGTACGCACCTGTGTGGCCCCTTTAGGATCGTTCAGCAGTACACCAATGGCGTTATCTGTAGTATTTAGCTTATTGCTGGCCTTAGTCAAATTATCTGTAAGGGTTGAGGCATTAGCTGCTGTTTGTTGCAGTTGCGCAACCGACTGGCTTATTTTATTAAAAGTAGCGGTATCTGTAAGCAGCTTATCAGCAAGACCCCCTTTAGTATTCATTTTGGCACTGAAATTATTAAGCTGTACGGCCATCAGGGCAGCACTTTGAGTAGCTGTTTGCAAATTGCGCATGGCAGCACGTAATTGCAGCGCCATGGTGCTATCAGTCATCAGGGTACCAATGGTTCCTTTGCCTTCCAGCATTTTATGGCTTAGTACTTTAAAATCATTAGTAATGGCTAAAATGTTCTGGTTATTATCCTGCAGGGTTTTCAGCATATCGTCGGTTGATAACATCTTTTCTGCCTGTAATTGATCACCATCCTGCACTACAGGCGCTTGCGGACTGCCTCCGTCAATAACAATGATCTTATTGCCTATCAATCCATCAGAGCTTATTTTAGCTCCGGCATCATGGTGTATGTATTGTTGGGTAGCCTCATCAATGTTCATGAATACCTGTACGCGCGAGGGGCCAATGAATTTCACATTGCTGATAGTGCCTACCTTAACACCTGAAAACCAAACATTGTTACCCTTTTTTAATCCGGCAACATCAGTGAATATAGAGCTGATCTTGATGTTTTTTACGAAGCTTTTTTGCTGGCCTCCAAGGGTGAACACACCCAGTATAAACACCACAAGGCCAAGTGCTAAAAATATGCCTACTATAATTGCTTTCTTATTTTCTGTTCTATCCATGATAATGGTTATAATAGCTTTTCTTATTGTATAAAGTTGTAATCAAAAAATGGTTTAACCCGTTCATCATTAGTGTTAAACACTTCCTCAAAAGTGCCAGTACGCTGAAACTGCCCGTCAAGCAGCATGGCAATCCTGTCGCCGGTTTGTTTGGCACAGGTAAGGTCATGAGTGATGATGATGGATGAAGTATTGTACCGTTGTTGTACTTCGTTGATCAGGTCGTTGATCTCGATACAGGTAATCGGATCAAGGCCGGCAGTTGGTTCATCATACAACATAATTTCCGGGTTAAGAATAAGCGTACGTGCAATGCCAATGCGCTTACGCTGCCCGCCCGAAAGTTCTGAAGGCATCTGGTTAATGGTTTGCGACAGGCCAACCGCTTCCAGTACTGTTTCAACCGATGTATTAATTTCTTTGCGGGTTATATTTTTGCGGTTACGAACTAATGGAAACTCAAGGTTTTTGCGTACCGTCATACTATCATATAAGGCGCTGTTCTGGAACGAAAAACCTATCCTGATACGGAGCTCCTGCAGTTGGGCTTCCGTTATCTCGGCAAGGTTGTGACCCAATACGGTTATTTCACCTTCATCTGGTTTTAACAGGCCAGATATGATCTTGATCAGTACTGATTTACCTGTGCCTGAACGACCAAGCACTACCAGGTTTTCGCCCTGGTACAGGTCAAGGTCTATACCGCGCAGAACTGCATAATCCTCAAAAGATTTTTTAAGTCCTCTGATGCTGATAACCGGGTTGCTATGATCTACCTGTGTTTTTACCTTTTTCATATTAGCGGAACCAACTGGTTATCTGTACAATAATTACTTCTTCAATAAACACCAGGAACATGGCCGTAACCACTGCTCCGTTGGCGGCTTTACCTACGCCTTCGGTACCTTTGGTTGAGTTATAGCCCTGGTAACAACCCACAATGCCAATTGTAAATCCAAACACTATCGACTTTATTAGTGATGCCACAAAATCAATAAAAGTGAGTGGTTCAAATACCTGTTGAATGAATGTGCTCCAGCTGGTACCTTCATTCTGGCTTACATTCAAATAGCCACCAACAATGGCAATCAGTGCAGTATAGGTTGATAAAATAGGTATTGTAATGGTAGTAGCCAATACACGGGTACATACTAAAAATTTAAATGGTTTGGTACCCGATACTTCCATGGCATCAATTTGCTCGGTTACCCGCATAGAGCCCAGTTCGGCACCAATACTTGATCCAACTTTACCGGAGGCTATCAGCGCTGTAACCAGTGGAGCCAGTGCACGCATAATAGCAATAGATACCAGCGAAGGCAGCCATGAGGTTGCCCCAAACTCTGATAAGGACGGCCTGGATTGCTTAGTGAATATTACCCCAACAATAAAACCGGTAACTGAAATGAGGGTAAATGAACGCACACCCACTTCAAAACATTGCCGCACTACCTCTTTTAATTCAAACGGAGGTAAAAAGGCTTCCCTGAAAAAACGAAGGATAAATTGATTGATCTTATAGAGGTCGGTAAAAAAGTTTATCAGGCTTTGTTTAAGCTTTGAGTTTTTTTTAGGTACCGTTGTTGTGCTTTCTGCTGTATCCATTAATATGATATAGTAGTACTTTGTACAAATTTAGCTATGGTTACTCTACAATAAACTTATTGCAATTGTTTGCTGCTAAGTGCATTATCCGGTGTTTTTTGCTTCGATATGATAAAATAGGGGGTGGCAGTATCTTTATCAATCAACCAGGGTAAGTTAAGCAGGCAAATTTGAACAACATGTTAATTTGAGTTTAAGCTTTTGACCATATGAGTTAAAAGTTAAAACCACAAGCGGGTGCAAACCTAATAGTTATAATTTATATAGAATATATAAGCGTTAAAAAATATAGTTAAAAGAGTGTAAAATTCCGTTGAAAATGCAATAATCGGGTATTCAAAGTCGCTTGTTATTGAAATGAGCCTTCTATAAGAAAATATTTAAAACCAATTTCCCTGCTTAATCCTTATTAAACAAAAAATTGATTATGAACCCTTATCAACAAAAATGGCTGGATGTATTACACCACGCTAATTTGCCAGGATGGAAGATAGAAGCCCGCGGCGAAGACATATTTATTGAGATGCCTAATGTTACTGATTTGAAATTAATAAGGGATAACCTGCCGCAAACGCTTGGCTTAATGTCGCTGGATATTCATGAGCCCAAAGAGCGCCTGAACTTTATTTTTCATAACGGGCATGAGCAGTTTGAATACCTGCTTAATCCAGGCGATGCCGACTTGAACAGGAGATGATCAAATCTTAGCTTTGGTTGATACCACTACTACCGAAACCCCCATCAGGGCTATTAACACGAATGAAGCTCTCAGGGTGGCAATGCCGGCTATAAAACCAATTATAGGTGGCCCAACTAAAAAGCCCAGGAAGCCAATGGTTGATACCGCAGCAAGGGCAACCCCTGGCTGCATAGTTTTTGACTTGCCCGCCGCGCTGAATACCATAGGCACAACGGATGATACGCCAGCGCCCACCAGCAGGAAGCCAGCCATGGCAGTATAGATATATGGGAAAGCTACGGCAATAAGTAAGCCTACAGCAGTTAGGTTGCCGCTAACCTGCAGCGTACGTTTTAAGCCGAATTTGTGAGCAAACCAGTCGGCAACAAACCGGCCACCCGCCATAGTGAACATGAAGGTAGTGAAACCTAAACCTACCATAGCGGTAGGGGCAAGTACTACTTTTTTAAAATAAATCACACTCCAGTCAAACATAGCACCTTCGCATATCATAGAACAGAAGGCGATAACACCTAACTTGATCAGTGAGCTATCTGGCATTACAAATACAGGGCCAGAGCTGGCTACTTTATCATCTTTAAGATAGCGGGCCGCTATAATCACACCGGTAAATATCACCGCCATCATTACCAAAAAGTGGTGAAAAGGATCAATGTTATTACCTATCATATAGGTTCCTATACCTGCACCAACAAATCCGGCCAGGCTCCAGAGGCCGTGGAAAGATGCCATGATGGGCTTTTTATAGATCTCCTCAGTGGCAACGGCCTGGGTATTAACTGAAATATTAACAGCATTGCTGCTAAAGCCAAAACACACCAGGCAAATAATAAGCTGGAACGTATTTTGTGCCAGGCCCAGTGTAACCAGCGCGGTGGCATATACCAGCAAAGCACTGATAAGTAATTTACGGCTGCCGATCTTTGTGATTATCCAACCAGAGAATGGCAGGGAGCACATTAAACCTACGGGCAATGAAAAGAGTACCGCACCCAAAGCAGCATCAGAAAGTCCCATCTCTTGCTGTACAGTGGCAATACGTGATGCCCAGCTCGAAAAGCTTAATCCTGCCATAAAAAACATGGCTCCTACAGCTATGCGAAGCGCCTTTTTTGATGTTGGAACAGTTACGGCCGGAGCGTTGATCATGCTTATTTTTATTATGTAATTGTGTATAAAGTACACATTGATATTTACTTGCAAAGATATGCAAAAAAATAACACTCAAAATATAGCTAAAACGTTTTTTACTTTGCTGTGAATTAGTGAGTTGAGTTGCAAGGTAAATGCAAAGTGTTTGTTGTTAGCCAGTATTGTAATTTACATTTTTATATTAAAAGACCCAACAATGTGATAGGATTTGCCGTTGTCATCAACAACATCGGCGTAAAATGTGCCTTGTAAAACATTTGAGCTTAGTTTTGTTATGGTTACCTTTCCCGATTTATCGTCGCCTGTAAGGGGGCCGGCATTAATAAAAAAGATATCAGATGTTCCAACCTTGGAGGTGAGGCATACCAGTGAAAAAATGTCATTTTCTTGATCAGCACCACTTCCGAAGATACTGATCTGTCCGGTTTCAGAATTTATGGCCTTTGGGTCGCCTGGTTCAAAAAGAACAAATGAAGTAGTGCTGTAGATACTTGTTACCCCTTCAATATCAAACTTTATGGTGTTTTCGGCGGCCGGTTGATCATCATTGTATCCGGGTATGGGTACAAACTTTTTAGGATTAATGGCCTCATCCGGCTTGCAGCCATTGATAGTAATTATCAAAAGTAGAAACGTGATAACTTTATAGCTTAGGCTCTTCATGCGCACAATTATGATAAGGTTGAACTTGCCTTAAAGATATAACTGTTTAGGGTTTTTAAAAAGAGCAAAGACTTTTTTAACCGTAGGTTGCTTACATTAAAATGAAATTACCCGGGCAATGTGGGGAAATAAAAAAGCACCTGTATTGTTTATTAAACTTACAGGTGCTTTTAGTAACTATCAGTTGCAGTCGCCATCAGGAGTGCATGACTGGCCTTCAATAATGGTTAGCGCGGGTTTTGAATTTTCTTGCTCCCATTCTGCAAATGATTTTTCAATGGTTTCCAGAAAAACTGGAAGTGCCTGGGCGCCGGATACACCATACTTGTTATTCATTACAAAAAAGGGCACTCCGCTTATTCCTAAATGTTGCGCCTCGGCAATGTCTTGTTCTACCTCATTTGCATAAGTTTCGCTATCAAGCACCTGTTGTATTTCTTCGGCATTAAGGCCTATTTCGGTTCCAAGCTTTACAAGGGTGGCTTTATCATCAATGTTTTGCGCATCAATAAAATGTGCTTTAAATAACGCTTCTTCGGCTTCGTTCCCTAAATTGTATTTTTTTGCCAGATGGCTTAAGCGATGAGCGTTAAAGCTATTGGCCACAACACGTGTAGAATTGTAAGAAAGACCAACCTCTGAGGCCATTTGGGCTATTTGATCATTCATTTGTGTGGTATAGTCAATAGTCCACCCCTTTCTATCGGCAAGGTATTGTATATAATTTACAGATGGGTCTGTTTTTAAATGTGGATTAAGCTGAAAGCTTTTCCACTCTATTTCTATTTTATCCTGATGTCCGGACTGCTGCAATGCATCTTCAAACCTGCGTTTGCCGATATAGCAAAAAGGGCACATCACATCCGACCAAATTTCTACTTTCATATTGAATAATATTTTATTGTATATGTACAAAATTAGCATACCCATACGTCATCGGGGTAAGCAAAAAGTAAAATTAAACCCATCAATATGGTGTTTTATCCATAGCATTTGTTCATTTGCTCAAAAAGCAATTGCTTTGCCTTTACATCTATATTTATAACATCATGAAAAAAACACCCCTTATTTTTTCTCTTTTATTGGCTTTAACCTGCATCAGTTTCAGGTTATCCGCTCAGCAAAATGCGCGGCCGGCTAACTTTAACGAGCATAATTTATTCAGTGCAGGCGTTGCCTCTTCTTTTATAGCCGGCTTATATGATGCCTGGTATCCGTATAAACAACTTAAACAACATGGCGATTTTGGCCTTGGCGCACCCGACCAGGTTGATGGAGAACTGTTGCTATTTAAAGGTAATTTATACAAAACACAATATACCGGCAAAACCATACCATTGGCTGATACAGGAAAAACACCATACGCGTTAGCCTGCTTTTTTCATCCGGTTAAAGTTTATAAACATAGCGGTACTTTAAATAAAACCGCTTTTTACAATTATTTGGATAGCCTGTTAAGCAACCAAAACGGTATTTATGCCATACACGTTAGCGGTAAATTTAAACTGGTGAAGGCCCGTGCCTTTCCACCGGCACAAAAGCCTTATTTACCTCTTGCGGAAATGCTTGATAAGCAGCACTTTTTTGACCATGCCGATATGCAAGGCGATATGATAGGTTTCAGAACGCCCAAGTTTATGGAGGGCCCGCATATTGCCGGGTACCATTTTCACTTTATATCGGCAGATAAAGCATTTGGAGGGCACGTTGTTGACCTGATTGCTGAGGATATTACTGTAGAGGTTGATCCTTTAACCAGTTATTCCCTTGAGCTGCCTCAGATAGCAGGTTTTGAGCGTTTTGATTTTAGAAAAGACCGCAAGGAAGAGATCAAAAGCGTGGAAAACGGAAAGAAACAGTAGCGCTCATCATATTCAGTTGAGGAACCGGTTGTGATAAAATAATTATGCGGTTTGCTATTCTTTTTAACAGGAATTTTTAATAAATTCGAGATAGTTATAAACCAATTATTATTTTATTTACTGAAGGTGCAAGCCGGTTCCTTACTAATGTTATACCCATATAACATTAGATAAAAATCTGTACGTAATTACAGTTCGCTGAATTTACCGGCAGTTTAACTGTTTGCCTTTCAGGATCACTCTAAATTCTGAAACGTGATGAGCAATAAACTGAGTGCCCGGATATTTTGGTTAGGTGTTATATTATTGATATTGCCCGGATTGCTGCACGCATACTTGTTGATGCCTTTTCCCGGCAGCCAGGATCTGAACGCTATAACAGTATGTTATTATCTCGAAAAAATTGTAAATCCTTTGCGTGCAATAGGTGCTGTGCTGATACTTTGGTATCTGTTTAAGCACTACACCCAAAATTCAAATCGCAATAAGATTGTAAAGGCGGCGGTATTGCTGCTTTGCCTGGTTAGTTTTTACTTTACCGATGTAGCCTATAAAGCCGAAGCCATGTTTAAGGAAACAACAGCGGCAAAATTTGCCAATGGGCTTACCAATAGGGTTCCGTTAAATTACCTGGTTATTGGCGTGGTTAATAATGGAGTGGCTAAAGCATACCCGGTGGTTTATCTGGGTTACCATCACAAAGTACAGGATGTGGTGGGTAATAAGCCTGTGCTGGTTACATATTGTACCATGTGCCGCACAGGCAGGGTATATGATCCGGTCATCAACGGAGTAAAACAAAGTTTCCGACTGGTGGGAGCAAGGCATTATAATGCCATTATTGAAGATCAAAGTACCAAAACATGGTGGTACCAGGCTACAGGTAAAGCAGCGGTGGGGGAGTTAAAAGGGAGCCAGTTACAGGAACTGCCATATGAACAAGCTACCCTGAGTGCCTGGCTGCAGGAACATCCAACATCGCTTATTATGCAACCCGATAATTTATATACTGCCGATTATGCCGACCTTAAAAATTATGACAGGGTACAGGCTATTGATAAAGATAGTACGCTTAAAGATAAAGACTCGCTTATCAGGAAAAGCTGGATAATCGGCGTTATTGTTGATGGCCGTTCCCGTGCCTATGACTGGCGTAGCTTAAATAAACAGCATATACTTAACGATGAGCATTATAATAATTCCCTGCTGATTGCCATTGAAAAAGATGGTGAAACCTACCATGTATGGAATAATACCATAAAAGGTACAACATTGCACTTTAAATTATCAGATAAGGGCCTGCTTACAGATAATGAAACAGCATCTGTTTGGAACTGGGAAGGATTGTGTATATCTGGTCAGCAAAAAGGTGTACAATTAGTTAAAGTGCAGGCTTATCAGGAGTACTGGCATTCCTGGAAACATTTCCACCCGGCAACAACATTTTGGAAAGGGGAGCAAACTACAGAGTTGGAGCACGTAGCTGCAATTTATTGATGGAAATTGTTTTATTGCATAATAGCCTTACAACCATACGTCATGATGAACTTGTTTCAGCATCCCATCAGATTTAGGGGGTACTTTTATGGGGTCCGAAATAAATTCGATATAAGGGGGGTATAGTTTGTGTTTTTTTATCCCTCAATAACCGCCAAAATTTTACCCACATCACCATCACTCAACAGTTCCTCCTCCGCTATGTTGGGGTAATATTTGTTAAGTATCTTTTTAATAATGAGGTAGCTTTCTATTGATTGAATAGGTGGATTGGCCAGTTCGCTGATGATAGAGCCTACCATCTTGATCTTTTTTGCTTCATATTGGTTCAGCACAAAATCAGATGTTTTTTTGGTACGGCTGGCCGCAATCAATTCATCATGTTTCCTGATATCTTCAATCAAGTCCATCAGCTTTAGTACTTCCACTTTTTTCATTACAGCAAAATTAAACAAATATTTGCGCCGCTAAATAACATTCAGTTAATATATGAAAATAAACAGCTGCATAAAGCTTGTTTAAACATGAATTATATCACATTTATGGCTAATATGAGTGTTTTAAATAATTTTTGCTTAATGGATTTTTAACAAAAAACCTTTTATCTTTAGGAGAAAACTAATCAATTATGAAAAGAAAGATTTTTACTACAATGATGCTGCTGGGCTGCTTTATGGTATGCTTTGCTGCTATTACTAACCTAAATGGTAAATGGGCCGGTAAATTAGTTATGGGCGATGGTACCGAATATCCGTTATTATATAACTTTAAGGTTGATGGTGAAA
Source organism: Mucilaginibacter aquaedulcis (assembly GCF_030409325.1). Classification (GTDB taxonomy): domain Bacteria; phylum Bacteroidota; class Bacteroidia; order Sphingobacteriales; family Sphingobacteriaceae; genus Mucilaginibacter; species Mucilaginibacter aquaedulcis. The sequence continues at coordinate 2,250,731 of NZ_JAUFPR010000002.1, read as the reverse complement.
AATTAACCGGCACCGCGCTTACTCCTGATGGCGATGTGCAAATTGCCGATGGTAAAATAACAAGCGACACTACTTTTACCTTTACTGTGGCCACTTCAGGAATGACCATACCTCATACTGGTAAATTCTATGGTGATTCAACCGGGATTGATCTGGAAATTAACGGATCAAAAATTCATTCAGTGTTAAAAAGACCGGAAGAAAAGAAATAATTCTTTTTTGAAAGATAAAGAAGAAGCTGCCCTAACGGGTTTGTTAAACCATTTGCACAAGGCTCTTCTGTCACTATAAAAAAACCTTACTTTTTAGTAAGGTTTTTTTATTTGTAAAACTTTTTAACCTGGGGTTTGTATCCTCATAACAGGAAACTTTAACAAGCTGCCTGTTAAAGCCCTCATCAATGAAAAAGAAATTATTTGCTACCGTTCCGTTAATTATGCTGATGGTTATTTGTTTTGCAGCAGCGGTAGATCTGAATGGAAAATGGACAGGTAGTGTAAAGTTACCTCCGGATAGCTCTTTGCTGGCATTAAGCTATAACTTTAAAGTGGATAGCGGAAAACTTACCGGCACTGCCCGTATGGCGCAAGGTGATGTGAATATTACCGATGGCATGATCAACGGTAATGATTTTTCTTTTAATGTGCCTGTACCTGGTGGTAACGCTCCTCATACGGGTAAGCTTTACCAGGATTCTATCAAAATGCATATAGTTTATAAAGGGCAGCATTTGAATACCGTGCTAAAGCGCGACAAATAATTTTGCCATAACCCACATTGCTGTCAATTAATTTGCACATAGGTTGCTTATTAAGCGTCCAGCTACTACCTTTGCGGCAACATGCTGCAACGTTTAACAGCCTATTTACTCATCGTTTCGCTGGTTACAGTTAACTTCTCGCGTTTTTTTATTTACGCGGGTTTTGAACTGAACAGGAATTACATTGCCACAAAGCTTTGCGAAAACCGGAATAAGCCCTGGTTGCATTGCGATGGTAAATGTTATTTCGCGAAAAAGATAAAACAGGCAGAGGATAAGCAGGCCAGCGATGAAAGGCAATCGCAAAAAAGCCTCTTTCAGGAAGTTTATGTAGCCAGTTCGACGGTTATCAAATTCCACTCCAGCTTGTTGCAAGTAATTGTAACCCCTTATGATTGCACCCTGCCGGTAAAACCTGTCGGTGCTATCTTCCGCCCTCCGCAGTTAGGATAATTTTTCATTCTTATTTTTCCGGATTTTTTTAATTGATGGCTTTGCTATGCGCTTGGCGTACGTTAAATCATTTCTCCATTGTCATCTCGAACGAGGTATGAGGAGAGATCTTATACGTGTGGCTTTAACAGCTTAAAAGATTTTTCGCTGTCGCTCAAGAGATAGTTTCTCCCTTTGGTCAAAATGATAGTTGAGGGTGCAAAACATTAATTCTCTCCCGGGAAAAATACCGTGTGTTCTATACTAAATCATATACCCCGGGGCGTGAGCTCCTGATTCACTATACATGAAAAAATATCTAATCCTATTTATACTTTTTATATCGTTGCAAACCCTGGTCCAAGGCCAAACCACCATACAAGGAACCATTACCGATGCCAATACACACGAGGCATTGGCGGGCGCATCTGCCTGTAATGCTGATGCTGCCAATGGCGTTAAATTGGCTACAACAAATGCCAAAGGCTATTTTAAGCTAAATGTTCAGGGTATAACCAGGCTTAAATTTGCTATAGTTGGTTACAGTACCCGCATTGTAAATGTTGTTGATATCAAAAATCAAAACCTTGATATAGCTTTAGAGCCATCCACTGTTGATTTGCAGCCGGTAGTGGTAACCGCCAGTCGTGAGGGACAAGCCCGGCAGAATGCTCCAATCGCTATCAGTAAAATTAACTCCACCCAAATAAAGGATACCAAGGCTACAGCTTTATACCAATTGCTTAATAAGGTAGCCGGTGTTTATATGGTGAATTTAGGCAACGAACAGCATACTATGGCTATTCGTCAGCCTATTACTTATAACGCGCTTTACTTGTACATGGAAGATGGTTTGCCTATCCGCCCAACAGGTATTTTTAACCATAACTCGCTGTATGAGATTAACATGTCGGGCGTTAAGGATATTGAGGTGATCAAAGGCCCGGCTTCGTCGCTTTATGGGAGTAACTCTATCGGTGGGGCTGTAAACTTTATTACACAAGGGCCGCCCACAGGTTATGCCGGTAATGTATCTGTTCAGGGCGATAACTATCACTATCGCCGTGTTGATGCTGATGGTGGTTTTACACAAGGTAAGTTTGGCTTATATGTTGGCGGCTACATAGCTCACCAAAAGGACAGCTGGCAGGATTACTCTGACTTTGACAAATACTCCGGCAATTTTAAAACTACCTATGATTTTAACGCTACAACTCGTTTAACCACATCGGCAGCATATAATTATTTGAATACGCAAACGCCAGGCAGCCTGGATAGTGCTCATTTTTATGATCGCAGTTATGGCGCAAACCAGCGCTTCACCTATCGTAAAGTAAAGGCTTTCAGGGCCAGCACCCGGTTGGATCATCAGTGGGACGATAAAAACAGCACCTTTGTAACCCTGTTTTTCAGGGATAACTCTACCGCCCAACTGCCCAGCTATTTTATATCCGACGTGCGGGATAATACAGGTAAATACCTGAGCTCGAACGGGCAGGTGAATGATCAAAAATTCCAAAGCTATGGTTTACTGGCCCAACACCGGGTTGATTTTGATTTTCTACATTCACGCTTAATTGGTGGTGTTTATATGGATGATAGCCCAAGTTCGTACTATGCGCAATTCCTGAATATAGACAAAGATGTGCAGAACAACTATTACACAGGTTTTTCAAACACAGGCAGGTACATTGATAACTATAACATCAAACTATTTAATACGGCGGCTTACCTGCAATATGAATTAAAACCTACCGAAGCGTTGCGCATTGTAGGTGGTTTACGGTATGATCGTGTACATTATGATTTTACTAACAGCCTGCCCGCCGGTGAAACCAAATACAAACAGCAGGAAACCAATAACTTTAATATCCTGGCTCCCAAACTGGGCTTAACATATGATCTGGGCCGCAATAAAGGCTTTTACGCTAATTACAGTGTGGGCTTTCAACCACCTGAAACCGGCGACTTATACAGCTCGCGCCAGCTAACTCCATTAAAACAGGCTACGTTTAATAACTATGAAGTAGGGGGCTGGTTCTCGGCGTTTAATAAAAAGCTATATTTTGAACTGAGCTTGTTTGATATGGAAGGCCATAACGAGATCATTAGCCAGCTATTACCAGATAACACCACACAGAACCAAAACGCGGGAGCAACCCGTCACCGCGGTGTGGAATATGCTGTTACCGTGGCGCCAATTAATGAACTTACCTTCAGGTTTAGTGGTACCAATGCAAGACACACCTATGTAGAGTACAGTGAAGTAACCACCAACTACGCCACTGGTACCAATACAGTAACCAGCTACAACGGCAACCGCATGAATAACGCACCGGCCTGGATAGCTAACTCAGAACTTACTTATAAACCTAACTATCTGCCAGGCTTCAGGATAGCTACAGAGTGGCAGCACATTAATCAGTATTATACCAACCCGGCAAATACCAAAAGCTATAGTGGTTATGATATTTACAATTTGCGTTTGGGCTACGATATTAAAAGCGGTGTGCTAAAAGGGGCGGGCATTTGGTTCAATGTATTGAATTTAACTAACCAACTTTACGCAACCACAGTAACCAGTAACCAATATGGCGATACGTACAATGCCGCGCCGCCGCGTACTTACACCCTGGGCATTAGTTATTCTTTTTCAAAATATTGATCATGGCATCATCAGCAGTAAAAAGTAAATTTTATAAATGGCATCGTGTACTGGGCTTAATAGGCCTGGTACCAGTCATTTTCTGGACTTTGAGCGGATTCTCGCATCCCTTTATGTCAAACTGGTTCAGGCCGTTCATCCCTAAAGAAGTTTTTAGACCTTTAGCGCAAAGCCAAATGAAACCGGTACTGACCATTCAACAAGTGTTGGATCAGAACCATCTGCAGCAGCTTCGCAACTTTAACCTCATACATTTTACCAAAGGCACTTTTTATCAGGTGTTGGATAAGGATAGCGTTTACCGGTATTATTCTGCTAATGATGGAGTATTGCTGCCTAATGGCGATGTGCAATATGCAGAATATCTGGCCCGGTATTTTACGCAGGATTCTTCCTCTGCAATTAAAAGCATAGCACTGCAAACCTCGTTCGATGGCCAGTACCAGCCTATCAATCATCTTTTACCAGTGTGGAAGGTATCATTTAACCGGCCCGATGGTATGGATGTATACGTTGAAACTGCTCAAAGCCGCATGGGCACGTTTAACAACAATACCCGTAAAGCTATGCTTTGGGTGTTTGAGCAGTTACATACCTGGCAATTTCTGGCAGATATTGCAGGCGATACATTTCGGAATGTGTTTTTGCTCGTGATCATCAGCGTATTGTTATTTACGCTCATTAGCGGGTTAACCATTTATGGTTTGTTCTGGAAAAAGTTCAAGGCAATTCAGCAGAATCGAAAAGCGAAGGGTACAGAAGATAAACGATTTGTACATCGCTTTCACCGGCAAATCGGGCTTATCGTATCATTCGTGATGTTTACTTTTGTGGTAAGCGGGGCTTTTCATTTGGCGGTAAAACTGTACAATAATCAACCAGATAGACCTGATTACGGGCAGATCATTAATCGCAGCCAATTAGGTATTTCAAACCTTGCCCTGCCTGTTGCGGATAGTACTATCAAAAAAACAGGCCTGGTTAGTTTTGGCGGTAATCCCTATTACCAGTTGGTTGACAATAAAAAACAGGTTTTATATTTTGATACCAACACAGGTAAAGAACGTGAATTGGGCGATGAAGAATATGCCCGCTTTTTAAGTACTTATTACCAAAACGGTAAATCGCCTTTAAATACCTTTAAGGGTAGAGTAAAGGTTGATGTAATCAAGCAGTTTGATAACGAATACGGCTTTATCAATAAACGTTTACCGGTTGAGCGAGTAGGCTACCCCGGCGGCGACAATTGGTATATAGAAACCACCTCATCTAAATTGGCTACCAAAGTTACCGGTATTGACAGGGCCGAGGGCTTATCATTCATTTTTCTGCATAAATATTTTGGTATGAGCTGGGCCGGTAAAGATATCCGGGATATAGTTAGTATGCTGGCTGCCTTGGGTGTGCTTGTAGTATCGATATTTGGCTTTGCTTCCTTTATTAAAAATAAATAACTATGAAAAAATCAGTTATCATTGCTGCTTTGGCCGTATTAACATTGGGTTTCATAATGGCTTGTGGTAATAGCCATCAGTCAACCGAAAAGCATCAAAAGAAGGGTAAATATACGTGCATTATGCATCCGGATGTAAGCGCCGATAAGCCCGGCGTATGCCCCAAATGTGGTATGGATCTGGTAGAACGGGATACTACCGAGGATAAGTAAACGTGTTGTAATGAAAGCCATATACGTCATGCTGAATTTTATTTCAGCATGACGTTGTTTATTTACTTATTTGTTGCTTCCTTTTGAGTACGGTATGCGCTTTAGCTCCGTTAGCGGCTATATCAACACTTACCGAGTCGGTATAAAACTTGCCGGTGTGTTCAATCTCCATATCGCCCAGCACTACGGTAAATTTAAAATCATTACCGTTTACCTTACCGTCGTCAATAGGCAAATCGCCCTTAGGTGTTTTAGCTGTTCCGGTTAATTTATCACCATCAACCTTAAAGTTATAAAGCAGGGGATAAACCTCGCCGGTTTCAGTTTTGAGGGTGCCGGTCCACGTGCCGGAATAATCGCTTAATGCAGCAAAACTGGCTAAAAAGCAGCAAATTAACAGGGCGGTTGTTAAAAATGTCCTTTTCATGGTTCTTATTTTTCGATATACAAAATTAGCCTCGATATTATAACTAATCGTCAACCGCAGGTTAAGTTTTAACTCATGACTTTAGCCGGATATAACAATAATTGTAAAATTTACATTTCATATGTTACCGAAAAATGTAACTTTAAAACTTCCTGTTATAACCAATGATGAAAAAGAGTGCCTGTTTATTATTGATGATATGCTGCAGCTACGGAGTTTTAGCACAAAAACAGCAGGATTATCCCATTCAGCCTGTACCGTTCACCAGCGTAAAGCTTACTGATCAATTTTGGACATCACGTATCGAAACCAATCGTACTGCAACTATTCCCGCCTCTTTTGAGCGTTGCATAAGCACCGGCCGTGTTAAGAACTTTGAAATGGCCGCGGCGCATTCGGGCAAGTTTTGCACAACCTATCCGTTTGATGATACTGATATTTATAAAACCATTGAAGGTGCATCATATTCCCTTGCCCTGCATCCTGACAAAAAGCTTGATCTCTATCTTGATTCACTTATCACCATTGTAGGCAAGGCCCAGGAGCCGGATGGCTATTTGTATACGGCCCGTACTATCGATCCGCTGCATCCGCAGGCCTGGGCGGGCCCGGAGCGCTGGGTTAACGAACAAAAGATGAGTCATGAGCTGTATAACAGTGGGCACCTGTTTGAGGCCGCGGCCGCTCATTTTATGGCTACGGGTAAACGCAATTTCTTAAATATAGCCCTAAAAAATGCCGACCTGCTGGTACGAACCTTTGGTCCGGATAAGAGACAGGTGGCCCCGGGACACGAAATAGTAGAAATGGGTTTGGTCAGGCTTTATCGCATCAGCGGTAAAAAAGAATACCTTGATCTGGCCAAGTTTTTTATTGATGCCCGTGGTAAGAAAGACTACAACAAAAAGAGTAAGAACCCTTTTGAAAACGGCATTTACTGGCAGGATGATCAGCCTGTAGTACAACAGGATGAGGCCGAAGGCCATGCTGTAAGGGCTATGTACCTTTACTCGGGAATGGCCGATGTAGCTGCACTCACCGGCGACAAACAATACCTGACAGCCATAGATAAAATATGGGACAACATGGTGAGCAAAAAGATATACGTACAAGGCAGTATTGGGGCCATTGGCGATGGTGAACGCTTTGGCGATAATTATGAGTTGCCCAATACCACTGCTTATAACGAAACATGCGCTGCCATAGGCAATGTTTTCTGGAACCAACGTATGTTTTTGCTTCATGGCGATTCAAAATATATAGATCTGTTGGAGAAAACTTTATATAACGGATTGATATCAGGTGTCGGGTTAGATGGTAAATCTTTTTTTTACACCAACGCTATGCAAATAAGGGATAGCTTTACACATGCAGATATAGAACGCGAACGTTCAGGCTGGTTTACGTGTTCATGCTGCCCAACCAATATGGCACGTTTGCTGCCTTCTCTACCCGGATACATGTATGCTCAAAATGGTAAAAGTATTTATATAAATCTGTTTATAAGCGGTACCGCAACTATAGAGGTTAATCATAAACCTGTTAAAATTATCCAGCAAAATAATTACCCATGGGATGGTGCACTGGCATTTACCATTAACCCGGTTTCGGCCATTGATATGGATCTGCGCATACGTATACCTGGCTGGGCACAGGATAAGGCAATCCCATCAGATCTTTACAACTATGAAAAGCCATCTGCGCAAAAAATAGAAATAAAGGTGAACGGAAAGGTTGTGAATTACCAGGTACAAAACGGCTATGCGGTTATCAGCAAGCAATGGAAAAAGAACGACCGTGTAGAAATGAACCTGCCTATGGATGTGCAAAGGGTAGTGGCCAATGATAAGCTAAAAGATGATAATGGCAAAGTGGCCCTGCAACGCGGTCCTATCATGTATTGCGCCGAATGGAAGGACAATACCAGTAGCCCTTCCAGATTTATTGTTTCTAAAGATGTGGTTTTTACCCCATCTTATAACGCCGGTTTACTGAATGGTGTCACTGTTTTAAGGGCCGGGGTAAAGAGTATTAAAGTGGATGATGCCGGGCAAAATGTAAGCACTGTAAACAGCACTCTGACCGCCATCCCGTATTATGCCTGGGCCAACCGCGGCAAAGGTGAAATGACCGTGTGGTTTCCCGAGCAAGTTAAATTTATTGATATACTACCTAAATAAATACCTCAATGAGAAAACTATTTGTACTGATATTGCTGTGCGCTTGTTTTTCGCGCGTTGTTGCACAGGATATTCCGTTAACCAAAGGCTGGAAACTGGCCATTGGCGATTCGGCGCAATGGGCATCGCCAACTTTTAACGATCAGCATTGGGCAGCAGTTAATGTTGCACAGAGCTGGGAGCAGGAAGGGCATCCGGATTATAATGGCTTTGGCTGGTACCGCATTCACATTGTTATCCCTTCATCATTAAAAGAGAAAGCGTTTTTAAAAGACAGCGTGCGCATTAACCTGGGCAGTGTTGACGATAACGATGAAGTTTACCTGAATGGTAAGTTGATAGGCCGTTTTGGCGGCAAAACGGGCGATATTGTGAAAGGCGCATTTTACGGCCCGCGTACTTATACCATTGCGGCCAATAATCCGGCTATTTTATGGGATAAGGAAAATGTACTGGCCGTACGAATTTATGATACCGGGGGAGATGGGGGCATATATGGCACCAACTTCAGTATTGGAATGGCTGATGTGATGGATCATGTAAAGATAAATACCGAGGCTGATTTTGACTACGGCGAACGCAACAGTCTGAGTAAATCTATCAAACTGATCACCACCAGCCATTATAACTATAGCGGTAAACTGGGCTTTAAAGTCACCGATCCGGAAACTAATTCAGTTTTGTACGAAAAAACAAATGATGCTGCCTTTAGTAGCGCCAAACCATTTACCTATACTTTTGAGATAGCCCGTTTGGAGAAAAAATCATATACCATTACCTATACTTTTACGGATGATAAATCGGGCAAGGTGTTAACCCAAACAGAAACCACACCTTACCTGCTTACGCCTTATCCATCGGCCAAGCCCAAAATAAATGGTGCCGACGTTTTTGGTGCAAGGCCGGGCAGCCCGTTCCTTTACCTGATACCGGCAACCGGGCACAAACCATTGGTTTATAAAGCCGAAGGCTTGCCCGAAGGTTTAAAGCTTGATGCCGCTACAGGTATTATAAGCGGTGCAGTAGCGCAAAAGGGCACTTACCCGGTTACCTTAACGGTTAGCAATAAGTTGGGCAGTAAAACGAAAGATTTCAGCATAGTTATAGGTGATAAAATTGGCTTAACACCTGCCTTAGGCTGGAATAGCTGGAACGCCTGGGGTTTAAGTGTTAATGATCAAAAGGTACGTACATCGGCCAAGGCTATGGTTGATAGGCTGAGCGCACACGGTTGGGCATATATCAATATTGACGATGGTTGGGAGGCAGACCAGCGCCAGCCTGATGGTAAAATAACGGCTAACAGCAAGTTTCCGGATATGAAGGGACTAAGCGATTACATTCACAGTTTAGGTTTGCGTATGGGTATTTATTCATCGCCGGGGCCGCGTACCTGCGGTGGCTTTTTGGGCAGCTGGCAGCATGAAGATCAAGACGCGCAAACGTATGCCGACTGGGGTGTTGACTATTTGAAATACGATTGGTGCGCATACTCAGAGATTGTACCTAAACCGGATCTGGATGGTTTAAAGAAGCCATATCAGGTTATGCGCGCTTCGCTTGATAAAATAAACCGCGACATTATGTACAGCCTTTGCCAGTATGGCTGGGGTAATGTATGGGAGTGGGGAGCCGAAGTTGGCGGCAACAGCTGGCGTACCACCGGCGATATCCAGGATACCTGGAGAAGCATGTCGTCCATAGGGTTTAACCAGAATAAGGCAGCTGCTTTTTCACAGCCGGGCCATTTTAATGATCCGGATATGCTGGTGGTAGGTAAGGTAGGCTGGGGGCCAAGCCTGCACAATACACAGCTTACTTTTGATGAGCAGTATACACATATCAGCTTGTGGAGCTTGCTTTCATCGCCACTATTAATTGGTTGTGATATGGGGCACCTGGATAGGTTTACGCTAAACCTGCTCACCAATGATGAGGTATTAGCTATTGATCAGGATGCATTGGGTAAAGGTGCAAGCCAATACATCAAGAATGATAATTACCAGATATGGGTAAAGGAGCTTAAAGACGGTGGTAAAGCTATCGGTTTGTTCAATTTATCAGATAAGTATCAAACCATCAGCCTTGACAAAACCGATCCGGCATTGAACGGTTTCAACAAATTTAGGGACGTTTGGCAGCAAAAATATATCATTACAGCAGGTAAAACTTTCAGCGCGAAGGTAGCGCCACACGGTGTTATGCTGATCAAGGTAAGTAAGTAAAATTACAAAGTTAAAACAGCTTGTCATCTCGACGAGGCACGAGGAGAGATCTTATACACGTAGTTTTGTTCTATTGTGTAAGATTTCTCCCTTCGGTCGAAATGACAATCAGGATTAGTTAACAAGCGTTAAAAACCTCAATTTAATCCGGCGTTTCGTAATAGTAGATGGGCGCAAATACACCTTCACTGGTAGTATAATAACCTTTACCATCGGGTGTAAAACCTATGGCCTCACCTTGTTTTTCGGCTTTGTATGATGGCTCCTCGGGCTTTCTAAGCATGGTTTCCCAAATATGCTCGTTAGGTTCGCGTTTCCAGTAGTAAACCTTTTCGTAGCTCTTTAATAAAACATGCTGTCCATCTTTTGATATATCACCGCCGGTGATCCATTTAAAGGGCTTAAACCCATGAAAAAACAATTTGGCCCGCTTGGTTAAAACTACAGTATCCTTAACATTGCTATTCAATGGGGCGGTGTAAACACCTACTGTATCACCACGTTTGCTTACTATATAAAACAGTTTATCAATGGGGTCAACCATCATCGTTTCGGCATCTTTGGGGCCATCAGGGTATTTGAAATTGAGTGGTGTAGCATTGGCGTTGGCAACACTATCTGTAGCCCATGACTTTTTTTCCGGGGTACGATATATAGTTATATATGGCCAGGAGCTGCCGTTATCGCCAATGTCACCTATATAAACATAGCTTTTTCCTTTTACAGGTCCGGGGCCTACTGATATATCTTCGCAATCGCGTACGCCTAATGGTATTTTTTTATCACCGGTAAAAAAAATGGTGGTCTTTAGTTTTCCGTCGGGTGTTATAGCAAAAAAACGGCTTGTATCGCCGCTGTCATTATGTACATAATAAATATCGGGGTTAATGGTTGAAGCGGCTATACCCGATGTTTCGTCCATTTGTTTACTGCTGAGCGTACCAGATTGAGTGTGCCTGTCAAACAGCCTGTGCTTGGCAAAGGCCCCTACAAAAAGCAGGGTTATCAAGGGCACTATTAATTTTAATTTTTTTGATCTGCTCATCTTATTTGTTACAAATAATAACGCAAATTAACCAAAATAGTATGAGTATTGTATTGGTTAAATGGTTTTAATGAGCAAATGATGAATAAGTTAGCCTTTAAATTACTTTCAGTCAATAATAGATTTATTGCCATTTCATGCCGATTCAAATGCCAGTAGCAACGCATGCTGCTGAAATATTTCTGCCGGAGAACGATAATCTGCAAGACCAATTTCCTGCACATACTGGCAATTACAGCCATGCCCCGGCGAAATGAAAACCGGCATATCAAATCCTAATTGCTGGTAATATGGTGTTATAAACGCTTGCACCGGTAAACTGTTTGCAGTAGTAGTAATAGCCGAGGTCAACTTTTTTAAAGGCTTCAGTAACAATTTAATTTCACAAACCTTAAAATTGTCTGTCATCGGTATCCATCTGCTCACATCATCAACCATAACCTGCATTCCGTTTTGCTTTACACCGGTAAGCGTACCAATGGTTATTTGATTATTCAACAGGCTGGTGATCATTACCTGTTGGCCTATGTACCGGCTAAATATAACAAGCTGTTCGGCAGTATTCAATAAATCCATATTGCTAAAAATATTAGCAATTATAATGAATTTTTAGATTGGTTGCACCTGTGTTAATTAATTTTGTCAGTGGGTAATTTGTATCTGTTAATAATTATTGTGCTGTTGAGTTGGTCTTTCAAATTTTTGGAAAGGTAATTTAACCACACCTGCAAAATTGCCATTTAGCTGCTCATTCATGTGCGTATCAATACCAAATACAGTTTCAGTTTTGCTGAGTTTGCCATAAGTGCCAAATAGCCTGTCCCAAATGCTTAATACATCACCATAGTTACAGTCAGTATAAGGTAGTTGATAATGGTGGTGTACATGGTGCAGGTTTGGGGTAATAAAAACCAGGCCAACAATACGATTAACTTTTTCGGGCAAACGGAACTCTGTATGTGCTATAATATTAGAAAACGACTGAAAGGTTTGGCGTAAGATTAAAACGCCAATAGCGGGGCCGCAAATAAATACCCAAAGCATCAGGAAACCGGTGCGTATGGCGGTTTCGCAGGGATGTTCGCGGGTGGTGGTAGATACATCAACTTTAAGGTCGCTATGGTGAACGAGGTGAAATTTCCATAAAGCTTCAACTTTATGCATGGTAACGTGATAAATGTACTCGCACAAGTCAAGCAAAATAAACAGGCTGATGTAATAAACCCAATGATTACGGTGATGGGGTATAAAATTGATGATTCCCCAATGATGGGCAATGTCCCATTTAGAGATAAGAATAACAAAGGTTGTTAATAATAACTGTATGGGTAATGCGGTGAATATGAAAAGGGCATTTACGGTTGAATGTTTCCATTTGTATTTGATGCTTTCGGCCGATACCATGATTTCGGCAAACCAGAGGCTTGTTATGATGCCTGCGTATAAAAGTACTTGAGTTAGATCTTCGTGTCTTGAAAAAAATGAGCGCAGCTCTGCCATAGTTAAATTAATAGAGCGTTAAAAGTAAATCAATTTAGCTATAGCCTTGTAATTGATTTTCGGCTCTTCATCATTCGTTCATTTTTTCCGGGAGGTATGTAGGGCAGGATAACTTAAGACTCATGAAATAAAAAAAGGCCTTTAAGGCCCTTATGAATATTATTTGCTGATGCTTACTTCCAGATCTGGTTTCAAGGTTTCGGCCTTAACCATGTCTATATCTGGTTTAGATATATCGGTTATGGCTACACGGCCGCGGTCTTTCCTTAAGATTCGGTTGAACAATGATATTTCACGATCAAACAAAAAGCGGAAAAATAATTTGGTCCATGAGGTGTGGTAATGTAAGGTATCGTAGTATTCTGGAGCGGTTTTCTTAATTTCCGGAAGTTTGTTCCATGGTATTGAAGGGAAGTCATGATGCTCATTATGAAAACCTACGTTGAAAGCTACCACATTAAAATTACCATAATAGCTGTATGTTTCCTGCTCAACACTGTGGGTAAGGTAGTGCTCCTGTATCCAACGGGCGCCAAGTGGGTGCAAGCCAACAGAAAAAGAAAAGCTTAACAGTAAAAAAGCTACAGCAGGCCATCCCATAAAGTACCAGATGGCAGTTGTGAATATTACCTGCGATACGAAATTGGTAAATATCCAGCCATCAAAAGGGTGAATTTCACGTAATCTTGACAAACGGAAAAGCTGGAAAACCGGGAAAAACAGCAACCATAAAGCTTTACCAAAAAACGAATTGCTGATCAGTTTTGCTTCCCATTTGTTTGGCAAATCGGCATCAAGTTCATGTACGCCCTGAAAAGAGTGGTGTTTAATATGGTATTTTTCAAACGATATGGCACTTGGCAGTATTTGCGGTAAATTGGCAAACATTGCAGCCCAACGATTGGCATTACGATTTTTGAACAACAACTGATGTGTGCATTCGTGAATCATAACAAACAGGGCATGATCTGCAAAGGCGCCTAATAAATAGGCAGCGCCAAAAATAAGCCACCATGATTGGTCGCGCAAAAACCAGGCTAAAATTACCTGAAAAGCAACGAGGCCAATAATGGCAAATATGGTGTTCGGGTTTTTTCCGATAAGCTTTCTGAGCTGTGGAAATTGCTTTAAAATTTTCTTAGTGCGGATACGATGTGGTTCAGACTCCTGGGAATAAACAAAATCAGTTTTCTTTATCATATAAAATATAAACGTTAAATATATGAATAACGTGTTGAAAATATCATTTTCTGGTAAAAAAATATTATGTGTAGCAAAAACTTCATAAACATTTCACGAATATTTTATATAAAAAATGTTACTGAAGTTTGAATACCAGCACTTTAAAAGTGTTTGGTATGGTTTTTCTTGTGCCGTTTTCAAATTGGGCAACGCTTAAATAAATTTTGTGGGTTTTACTATCGAGGGCGAGGGTTCGGGCCCGTTCGGCAGTTTTTAACACCTGTACAACAGCATACTCATCGGCCGATTTTTGTTTTATAATGGTTGTTGTTCCATCGCCGCATGAACAAAATATCAACTTAGTTTCAGCATCATAAGCAACAGCATCAACCCCTGCGCCTATGGGCAAGGTACTAACTATTTTGCCCGTATTGGCATTAATTACACTTACACCTTTATTTTCTCGACAAACGGTGAATAAACGTTCATGAACCGCATCAAGAGCAAGGCCGGTAGGGCCTCCGCATGGCGCCAACGGATAGTTTTTAATAACCTTTAGTGCTTTACTATCAATTACATTAAGGCTGCTTTTATCTTCAAGATTGTTATATATTTTTCCCTTACCATCTGCCACGGCAAACTCGGGGCCGCCTCCAAGCGCAACGGTACCTGTTTGCTTTAAGGTAACCGGGTCAATTACTGACGAGTTATTGCTTTCGCCATTAAAGGTAAAAACACGGTTGGAGTACGGGTCATACATAATAGCGTCGGGGCCATTCGCTTCAGTAAGTGAAATGGTAGCAATTACCTTAAATGTTTTTAAATCAAACGCAACCACCGCGTTGGCTTTACCATCACTTATAAAACCGCGGTTTAATTTGTTTACAATGGCAATGCCATGCACCCCTTTCATGTCGCTGATTGAACCAACCGGCTTTTCTGTGGCGAGGTCAATAACGTTTACCTGTGTAGCGTGTGATACGTATAACCGGTTATTTTCTTTATCAATTGCCAGGTAATCATAGCCTCCATCGCCAGGCAATGCAATGGTTTTATCAGCTACATAGGTTTGCGCCTTTAACAATTGAGGAACCAGGCTGGTGACGGCGAACAGGGCAGCGCCTAAAATTAATTTTTTCATGGTTGTTTTAGTGAATTACCACTAAGGTGAGTACCGATTCTGTAGAAAGTTTGTGAGAAATTAATTTTTCCATGCTGCCAAAGCGTAATTATCTATTTTTTTATAAATATTTTAAATTGAAACAGATTTAATACAGAATGAGCAAGCAAATTAGCGTTTGTTTGGGTTTATATAATAAAGTATATGTTAAGCTTTTGATAAAAAAAGATCATTCAACTCATCGTCCAAAGCAATTAAAATAAAAAATATGTGGTGGATATACGCTTTACTTTCGGCACTGTTTGCTGCCCTTACCGCAATATTTGCCAAGGTTGGCATAAAAGGGGTTGATACCGATCTGGCAACTGCCATACGTACCGTAATTATACTTATACTGGCCTGGGCTATTGTACTATTCAAAGGAAGCAATCAGGGTATAGGTAATTTAACCAGGGTTAACTGGACGTTCCTTATACTTTCGGGTTGTGCCACCGGCCTCTCATGGATCTGCTATTTTAGGGCCCTGCAACTGGGCAAGGTATCGCAGGTAGCACCGGTTGATAAATTGAGTGTTGCACTGGCCATCGCATTATCTGTTCTGTTTCTGGGCGAACCACTTACGGTAAAAAATGCAATAGGGGCTTTGTTAATTATTGCCGGCACTTTGGTGCTTATTTTTTAAGATAATGGCAAGCTTAACGTAAATTTTTTAACCTTATTGTAACAAATCCACAACAATTCATAAAATTCAGTATTTATCCAATCTTTCTTTTCAAATTCGCAGCTCAATTATACTGTCTATAAAGTAATGAAGGTTTTTTACACGCTGTTTTTATCTGTTTTTATTTCTGTAAGTGTTTTGGCCCAGGTAAATCCTGCGGTTAAGGGTAAAATAAGTGGTAAAGTTACCGATGCTACCAATAAACAGCCTGTAGACTATGCCACCATATCTGTATATAAGCAGGGTAACGCTTCACCATTTAACGGAATCAGTACAGATCCTAAGGGTAACTTTACGGTGGCAAATATCCCAGCTGGTGAATACAAGATTACTGCCGATTTTATGGGCTACCAGCGTGCTACAATTGAGCACGTAATTGTTAAGGATGGTGCCGTTGTATCAATTGGTGAGATAAAACTTGCACCGGTATCGCATCAGTTACAAGGGGTAACCATTACGGCCAAAACCCCAACGGTTGAAAACAAGATCGATAAAATGGTATATAACCCGCAAAATGACCTGAGTGCGCAGGGAGGTGTAGCTATTGATATATTGAAAAAGGTACCTCAAATAACTGTTGATATTGATGGCAATGTGGAGCTTCAGGGCAACGCTAATATCCGTTTTTTGATAAACGGTAAGCCATCAAGCATTTTTGGAGCAAGCCTGGCCGATGCATTGCAAAGCATCCCGGCCAGCCAGATCAAAAGTATTGAAGTGGTTACCAGTCCCGGTGCAAAATATGATGCAGCAGGAACTGGTGGTATTGTTAATATTATTTTAAAAGATAGTAGGGTAGAGGGCGTGAACGGCAGTGTTAACTTATCAGCAGGTACACGTCGTGAAAACGGATCATTTAACCTTAATGTTCGCAAAGGCAATTTTGGTGTGAACGCGTTTTTTAGTGGGAATGCCCAGCTTAACAGTAATTCGCCTAATTCGCGTACCCGTACATCAAGAGATTCTGCAAATAATATAACTAATCTGCTGCAAAATGGCAGCAACAACTTTACCCGCAATGGTTATCAATCAGGTTTAAACTTTACCTGGAATATCAGCAAGCATGATGATTTGAATGCATCTGTTGGATTTAACCATTTTGGCAACCACGCCAATGGGGTTACTAATGAAGATACCCGTAAGGTTGATGACTCAGGTAATTTACTATCCAATATTTTAGATATCCGTAATTCGCGCAGTAAATTCAATGGCCGGTCAACCGATGTAAGTGTAGGTTACAAGAAAACATTTGAAAAAGAAGGGCAGGAACTTAATGTGTTATATACTGAAAGTTTTGGCAATAACAGCTTCAGCTCGTTTCAGCAAACAGACTTTTTAAATATAAACAGGCCCTCATCAGGTATATCAAATAATAACCCAGGTACAGACAGGGAAACCAACGTTTCTATCGACTATACTCATCCGGTAAGCAAAAATTTTACTATCGAAACCGGGGCCAAGCTTGATTTTACTCACATCAATAACAATGTGGTTACTGATACCCTGAAGGACGATGCTTTTGTACCTAATGCAAATCAAACCTATGGCTTTATTTATGATAGCAAAATATATGCTTACTACCTTTCGGCCACTATCTCATTGTTCCATAATTTTTTGGATGTGAAGGCAGGTCTAAGAGATGAGTATACTATTATTAAGGCCGATTTTAAAGGCGCTGATATTCCTGATTATAATATCCTGGTGCCATCTTTAGTATTCTCGCATAAAATAGGTGATAGCCAATCAATAAAATTAAGCTATACCCGTCGCATCGAAAGGCCTGATTATGGCGCGTTGAACCCCTTCCTGAATATCAGCGATCCGCATAACATCAGCACAGGAAACCCTAACCTTAAACCAGAGCGTGGCGACAACTTTGAACTTGGATACAATAAATCATTTGAAAAAGGAGCTAATATTAATGTAGCGGCATTTTACCGCTACAATTCTGATGATATACAACAGTTCGCCACTTTCTATCCAACCTTTAATGCTAATGGTACACCATACACAGATGTTTCATTAAACCAGTGGTACAACTTAGGTTCGCAGATCCGTACCGGAATCAATTTATATGGTTCATTACCGGTTACCAGTAAATTAAGCCTGCGCACCAACATGATATTTTCTGACCGCATCAGCAGAAATCCGGGCTCGGCCACGGTAAGCGGTTTTACATACCGTTTAAACCTGAATGCACAGTATAACTTTGGTCATGATCTTAGTGCCGAGTTTTTTGGCAATTACAATTCATCGCAAAAAGGCATTCAGGGTGTTAATCCTAAGTTTGTATTCTACAACATAGCCATGCGTAAAATGATCCTGAATAAAAAATTCAGCTTCGGCCTTACCGCCTCTAACCCGTTTGCCAATTTTGTTGGGCAGCGTTCAACAACGTTTGGCAGTAGCTTTAACCAGGTTAATATCAGGCAGGTGCCGGTACGTTCATTTGGCATAAGCCTGAGTTACAAGTTTGGTAAGCTCGACTTTAAGAAAGAGAACAATAACAAAGAAGACGACAATATAAACGGCAGTCCGGATACCCCTCCAACAGATAAAGCCAAAGAAGGTAACAACGGTGGTGGCGGCGGTAAAAGTAAATAATACCTTACCGTTAGGGTTATAATAAAAAGAGCCTCTTTTGTATTAACAAAAGAGGCTCTTTTTATTATAGGATTAAAACCCTATATAGTAATTTATATCATTAACCGTTCTTGATCAGGATACTTTCAATTACCAGGGTGGCATCTTCACAGCTATCTGTAGCTGTTTCCATAGCCATAAAAACATCTGTATACTTAATAAGTTGTATTGCATCGGTTTCGTTAGCCAGCAGGTCGGCAAAAGCTTCGTTGTAAACAGTATCAGCTTTATATTCCAACTGTTTAATGTTGCTGCAAAGTTCAAATATACTTGCCGAGTTGCTTAAATTACTCATGGCATTAATAGCTTTTTGCAGTTCGGTACTTGTTTCCAATATCAAACTTGCAAGGCTTATAATAGGCGGGGTAATTTTAGGTACATCATAAAGGTGTATCCGGCGCGATGCCATGGCAATACTATCGGCAACATCATCAAGAGCGGCAGCCAGATCGCACATATCCTTACGCTGAAAAGGTGATACCAGTTGCTTGCCTGATTCTGCAAATATCTGATGAGTAAGCCCGTAGCTGGTTATTTTCAGCTTATCGATGTGCGTGAAATTGAACTTTTGTTCAAACAAATCTGAGGTGTTTACGGCTACATCCAACAACGTTGCCATTTCTGCTACATTGGCTGCAGCCTTGTTAAATAAGTCGTAAAAAATTTTATTTGAATTGGGGAATATCGACATAGATCCTGATTTAATGATCGTTGTTTTAAATGCTGGTGAATACAAGAGCTTGTATATTAGTTAATTATACTGATTGAGCTCTCAAAAATACAGCGGCTAAATGTATATATTAATTTGTTGTTAAAGGTCATGGTATTGTTAATGTAGTGTTAATTTAATATTATTAATTCATTGACATACCTTTGCAGCATGCCCAAAAGCCCATTACCAACTTATGCCATTGTTGAATTATTGATAAGGCTATCTCAATACAATCATTTAATAGGAAACTACAAAAATCACAGTGTTTTTGATACTGGGGTTGTGGTTAAAACATCGTCGGGCAGCGTTAAACTTCCTTTAGGTATTGTGCAAAGGCAGTTTGAAAATCCGGGCTCTATAAGTGATAGTGAGCTGGCCACACTGGCTCTGCTTTTTAAACATACTTAGTAATTTTCCTGCCCCTGTTTTTACCGGAGAAATTTATATTGTAACATTTGATGTAATTTAAAACAATATGCTTAAACCGTTGATTGTATTGATATAAGCTCATCATTGTTATGGAATCCGCCGGCGATAAACATTTTAAATTCATAAACAGTAAAACTGGTTATGTAATTTATTATCACTCCATCAGCGGCGAAAGGACCGACGAAGAAGTTAGGGCCGAGCTGCGGGAGGTGAAATATCGGGTGGCAATTCAAAACGGACTGTATTGCGAAACAATTTATTGGGAAACAATGCGGGAAGATGTTGAATTGTGATATAGCACACCGGTATTAAAATAAAAAACCCTTGCCACGAGGCAAGGGTTAAAAAAAACCACAACAATTGTTTAACCTTTTGGCTATGAAACCCTAAGGTCAATTCCTAACTGCAATGCGATTTTCATTAAGGATAACAATGCCGCATGCCAATTGGTTTT
The DNA here is from genome assembly GCF_030409325.1 of Mucilaginibacter aquaedulcis. Taxonomy (GTDB): domain Bacteria; phylum Bacteroidota; class Bacteroidia; order Sphingobacteriales; family Sphingobacteriaceae; genus Mucilaginibacter; species Mucilaginibacter aquaedulcis. The sequence goes on along the minus strand of NZ_JAUFPR010000002.1, from coordinate 2,230,570 downwards.
AACTGTTTTTGCGTGTTATGGCATAAATGTGCGGAAATGGTTTATTTATCAAGCGATAGGTAATCAACCAAATTTCATCATATATTTATGCCAACAAAAATATGAAAACTATGAGAAAAGCATTTCAAATTAAGACAGCGCTGCTGTTTGCATTTGCGCTGTTAACAGCAACGGTTACTTTTGCGCAGGATAAAAAACCTGCCAGCCCGCATGATAGCACAACAGCGGTTGTAGCCGGTTCAACTATTAAAATTAAATACGGCAGCCCGTATGTAAAAGGCCGCAAGATATTGGGCGAACTGGTTCCTTTTGATAAAGTATGGCGTGCCGGTGCCGATTCGGCTACCAGCATTACCACCAGCAAGGCTATCAAGGTTGAAGGTAAAGCGCTTCCGGCCGGCAGATACGCGTTTTTTGTTATCCCATCAAAAAGTGGTGAGTGGACAATCATTTTTGATAAAAATCCAAAACAATGGGGTGCCTACACCTACAAAGAAAGTAATGACCAGTTAAGGGTAACAGTTAAGGGAAAAACCAGCCCTAAACAAGAAAGCCTTACTTACACCATTGGTAAAGGGGGCTTTAGCCTTAAATGGGATACTTTTGAAGTGCCTGTAGCCATCAAATAAAAACCTTTTTTAAAATTAACCTTATCACACAAAAGCCCCGAAAACGGGGCTTTTTTTATGACCATGAGGGGGTGATATTAGCCCTGATGGTTATCAATGTAAATAGTATTTTAGTAAACCACTATTCGTGCTATATTTACAAACCCCATGCGTTATAGTATAACCAAAAAGCCCTTATTAAAAAGAATAATTATTCTGTTATTGTTGGCACTGGCCATCTTTATACTTATGCAGCTGGCAGATGATGCGGCATTGGTTGAGCGCTATTACTCCAATGGGTTTTATATATATATTAGTCGTATATGGCACCCGGTTTTAAATATATTCCCCTTTAGCGTTGGCGATTTACTTTATATAGCCGTTGTTGCCTGGTTAATTTATAAAGCAGTTGTGCTGCTCAGGCTACTGTTTAAAAAACAATTTAAACAAGTAGGTATGTTGTTGCTTGGCTTAGTTATAGGTGTACAGGTAGGAATATTAGCGTTTTACCTTTTTTGGGGGATGAATTATTTCAGGCCATCAGCTGCTCAGCGTTTAAACCTGCGGGATACCTCCTTTACCACTGCCGACCTGAAAGCTGTAACCCAGGTGCTTATTGATAGCGCAAATGTTTGCAGGACCCGTGTTACCAATGCAGATATGGCTCAAAGTAACAGCGATATTTATGCTGCCGCTACACAGGCCGTCAAAGCGCTCTCTGCCGATTCAGTTAACTTTAGGGCTTATCATCCCGATATCAAACCGTCATTGTTAACGGTGTTTTTGAATTACATAGGTACATCGGGTTATTATAACCCGTTTACTTCGGAGGCACAGCTCAATTACCAGATGCCGGTTTTTAATCGCCCGTTTGTGGCTTGTCATGAAATGTCGCACCAAATGGGTTATGGGGCAGAAGATGAAGCTGATTTCGCAGGTTTTACAGTCGCTGTAAATTCACATAACAGACTGCTACGTTATTCGGCTTATCATTTGGCTGTCAGCGAGTTTATGTATTCGCTGAGCCATAGGGATACTGTCGCATTTAAAACCCTGAAAGCTACTATATCAAAAGATGTTCGGCATGATTATGCAACAGAGCGTAATTACTGGTTGTCCTACCAAAATAAACTGAGCGCCATCAGCAGTATTTTTTACGATAATTTTTTAAAGGCCAATAATCAGCCGCAGGGTTTAGAAACGTATAACCGGATGGTATTGCTGGTAATGGCATCAGAACGAAAACATTGGGTACATTGAGTAAGTAGGTATACCAATGATACTAATGAACCACTAATAAAAAAAGCGTTCCGGTATCTCACCCCCGGAACGCACTGCAATACCATCAAATGATATTGTATCAACTAAATCTCAGATATCATGCTTATGATTACCCAAGCTCTTTATAATTACTGATGCTCCGGCAGCAGTAAACAAAATTTTATTAATTTGTGGTTAGTGCTGTTCCGAGCAGTGAATTGATCAGGTACCGATTCAATTATGATGAATAATTGAAAAGAAACGCAGGTGCATTGTAAATATTGCGCTATTGACTGTCAAATTTACTGTTATTATTATCAATGCTTTACAGGATTTATACTAAAAGCCTGAGCTGTTAAAGTAAAAATATTGTTACTATGAAACATATTGTATTTATTGTTCTATTATTTTCTCCTGCGGTAATTTTTGCTCAAAATTTTAATCAAAAGGAAATAAAAAGAGCAGGCAAATATGCGAAAACAGTAAAAATTATTCGTGATAATTGGGGAGTTCCGCACATTTATGGAAAAACAGATGCCTCAGTGGTTTTTGGTTTGATGTATACCCAATGCGAAGACAACTTTAAGGGTATCGAACGTAATTACCTGTACCAGCTTGGCAGGCAAGCCGAAGTTGATGGCGATGATAAGTTGTATACCGATGTTCAGCTGCAACTCATAGCAGATAGTGCAGATGCCATTAAAGATTATAAAAACAGTGCACCATGGTTTAAAAAGCTGCTGGATGCATTTGCCGATGGTATTAACTATTACCTGTATAAACACCCGGAAGTAAAGCCGATGGTATTTAAACGATTTGAGCCCTGGTACGCCTTAATGTTTACCGATGGAAGTGTGGCCGCGACAGAAACCGGAGACATAAAGCTCAGCGAAACACAAGATTTTTATAATAGAGGTGAAGAGAGGTTAGGTGCGTTACTAAATAAGCCAATGCCCGAGTTTGATGTGGCAAACGAACGCGAAACCGGATCAAACGGATTTGCCATAGCACCGTCCCGATCTGCTTCAGGGCATGCTTTGTTGTATATTAATCCACATGTGCCTTTCTATTTTCGCAGCGAGGTAGAACTCGTAAGTGAGGAGGGACTGCAGGCCTATGGTGCAGTTACCTGGGGGCAGTTTTTTATTTACCAGGGCTTTAACCAGCATTGCGGCTGGATGCACACCAGCAGCTATGCCGATGTTGGCGATCTGTACGCCGAAAAGGTGAGTAAAAAAGATGGTAAATGGTATTATGAATATAATGGAGAACTTAAACCCCTTACTACCCGAAAGCTATTGTTAAATATTAAAAAAGGCGATAAACCGGAGCAACGCACTATTACAGGTTACTATACTCACCATGGTCCGGTATTAGGTAGCCGCGATGGCAAATGGCTTGCCCTTAAAGCCAACAACCGATCCTATAATGCCCTGCTTGAATCCTGGCTGATCACTAAAGCCAATACTTTGGCCGAGTATAAAAAAGCTATGGAACTGTTATCAAACGCATCAAACAATACACTTTATGCCGATGATAAAGGCAATATTGTATTTTGGTATGGCAATTATATTCCTAAACGTAACCCTGCTTTTGATTGGAGCCAGCCCGTTGATGGCAGTATTACCACCACCGAGTGGCAGGGGATACATCCGCTTAAAGATTTAATAACTAATATAAACCCGGCAACCGGTTGGATACAGAATTGTAATTCAACGCCATACACAGCATCGGGCAAAAGCAGTCCTGATAAAAATAAATATCCTGTTTATATGGCTCCTGATGGAGAAAACTATCGGGCCATAACCGCTATCAGATTATTAAAAGATGCCCATCATGTAACATTGGATGGGTTGATAGCAAAAGGATATGATCATTACCTGGCTGCTTTTGATGATCTGTTACCTCCTTTATTTGAGGCTTATGAAAATGCACCTGATTCTTTAAAACAATCACTTGCCGAACCTATTAGGTTATTACAGCAGTGGGACAAGCGCAGCGCTGCAAACTCAATAGCCAGCACCCTTGCTATTGAATGGGGAACGCTGATGATGAAATTGATGCCGGCTCCAATAAGCAGCGAGCAAAGTACCTTTATTACGCAAAGGATAAAAAAGCTTTCGCAAACTGATGGCAAGCAGCGATTGGCACTCTTGGCCCAGGTTTTGAAAAATTTGCAAGCCAGCTTCGGTACATGGAAAATGCCGTGGGGTGAGGTAAACAGGTATCAACGGCCTGCCGATGGTATTACGTTTGATGATCAATTGCCGAGTATTGCTGTTGGTGCAACAGGCTCAGGGTTTGGTCAGCTGCCATCGTTTCAGAGCCGTGCTGTTAATACAAAAAAGCGCTATGGTTACTCAGGTAATAGCTTTATAGCAGCTGTGGAGTTTGGCCTAAGGGTAAAGGCCAAAAGCATTATTACCGGGGGCCAGTCTTTTGATCCGAAGTCAAAAAACTTTACCGATCAGGCACAAGGTTATATTGATGGTAAGTTTAAAGATGTATTATTTTATAAAAGCGATGTACTTAAACACGTTCAAAAAGTTTATCATCCTGGCGATTGATTAACTTATGGAAAAGGAAGCAACGGTCTGTTTTCAAGGTTTTCTATTTTCCACAGCAAACAATTTGCATTTATAACAAGTTTGTTACTATATTTAGTAAAATAAGCAGCCCCTTTGATCTCCATGAAGCTGCTGCTTATGATAACCAATTAACCCTTAAAAAGGAGGCCGTAATGAACTTGGTTCATAAAATTGAAAACTGGGGCGATACTCATCACCCTAAAATTCTTGATTTGGTACGTATTGCGCTTGGCGTGTTTTTACTGTTGAAAGGTATAGCCTTTATGGATAATACGGCTTACCTCAAAGGCTTAATTGATGATCAAAACGTAATTGATCTTTCGCCTACGCTATTAATGATACTGGTTTATTATGTAACCTTTGCCCACATGGTTGGTGGCATACTTATAGCCGTTGGTATATTAACCCGCCTGGGCTGTATTATTCAGATACCTATAGTTTTGGGAGCGGTATTTTTAACCAGCATTTTTCAGGAACCCATTAACGCTATGGCCTGGCCTTCTATAACCGCGTTGGTGTTGCTGGTACTCTTTCTCATATTAGGTTCGGGTCCGATATCTTTAGATAAATATTTGAGTAACGATAGTCGTTCTGTTTGAGTAGTGATAAAATAGATATATAATTTAAGTAAAATATTTAATCTCCCTCATTTAAAAAATGAGGGAGATTAATATTCGGAGAACTAATCACTCAAAACTAATAACCTACCATCTGCTGGTCAACGTAGCACCAGATCCAGCGTTCGCCTTCTTCAGCAGAGATAACTATAGGATGACCGGTTGCTTTAAAGTGCTTGGTCATGTGCGTATTTGGTGAGCTATCGCAACAAAGTGTAACACCACAGGTTTGGCAGGTACGTAAATGCACCCACGATGAATGTATCTTCATACACTCTTCACAAACGCGTTCTTCAGGTAGTTTCACTTCAGTGATACCAGCCAGGTGCTGGCATAATTCCTCATTTTGTGTCATTATACTTCTGCTAAATATTTGTGTACAAAACTGATAGCCATTGAGCCTTCACCTACGGCAGATGCAACCCGGTTCATGGCACCGGCGCGAACATCGCCTGCTGCAAAAATACCCGAGCAGCTTGTTTCCAGTAAAAACGGATCACGTTTAAGTTTCCATATTTTACCAAACCCCTCGTAACTGCGTAGTTCACGGCCGGTTTCAATAAAGTCTTTACTGTTTTTTATAATATCAAGCTTTATCCAATCGGTGTAAGGCTTGGCACCTATAAAAATATAAAGCGCGTTGGCTGTTTTTTTAACTGTTTCCTTGGTTTTACAGTTCATCAGCGTAAGTTCTTCAAGGCTGTTGGTACCATTGGCCTCAATTATTTCGGTATTAGGTATAACCTCAATATTAGGCCTGTCGGCAATTTGATTGATCAAATAAGCCGACATGGTAGCCACCAGATCATCTCGACGGATGATGATGTATACATTTTTGGCAAATTTTGACAGGTGCATAGCAGCCTGACCAGCTGAATTTCCTCCGCCTATAACGTATACCTGTTTACCTGTACATGCGGTAGCCTCAGTAGTGGCAGCACCATAATATATGCCGGCACCGGTGTAATTTTCAACACCATTAACCTCCAGTTTACGGTAATCGACACCGGTGGTAATTACCACTGTGCGACTAATAATTTCGGGTCCATCATCCAACACAATGGTTTTATAACCGTCTTTTTGCCTGATATCACTTACCGATTGTGGTGATAGAAACTCGGCGCCCAAGCGCATAGCCTGGCTAATGGCGCGCCTGGTTAGGTCAGCACCGCTTAAGCCTGCCGGGAAACCCAGATAGTTCTCAATACGTGAACTGGTACCTGCTTGTCCGCCGGGTGCCTTACGTTCAATAAGCAATGTTTTTAACCCTTCGGATGCGCCGTAAACCGCGGCAGCAAGGCCTGCGGGGCCCGCGCCTATAATTACCACATCGTATACATCAGTAAGCGTTTGCGGGTTTGTATCCAGCTTTGCCGCGATGGCTTGTATGGTAGGTTTGGCCAAATAGCTGCCATCCTCAAACACAACCAGCGGTAAGCAATCTGTAGTAAGGTTATTTAATGCCAGCAAACTGCCCGCATCAATATTCTTTTCAACATCAAGCCATCTGTAAGGGATCAGGTTACCAGCAAGGTAATCTTTAACCACGTGCGATTGCGGCGAAAACTGGTAGCCCACTACTTTAATGCCTACAAACTCGGGTACGTAATTATTATGCCAATCTTCCAACAGATCATTTATCACGGGGAAAAGTTTTTCTTCCGGCGGATCCCATGGTTTCATGAGATAATAATCAAGCTGTACATCATTAATGGCTTTTATGGCAGCTTCAGTATCGGAGTAGGCGGTAAGTAACACGCGCTTGGCATCCGGATATATTTTTTTTGCTTTTTCTAAAAATTTAACGCCTTCCATTTCGGGCATGCGCTGATCGCAAAGGAACAGCGCAATCACATCCGAACTGTTTTTAAGTTCGGTAAGGGTCTCAAGAGCCTCATTTGCCGATGTAGTGCTCAGTATTTTGTACTCTTTACCATACTGCGACCGAAGATCGCGGCTTATGGACCGCAGTACTTGCGGGTCATCATCTATGGAAAATATAATTGGGCGGCTCATAGGGGACTTTTTCTAAACGTAAAATTATTAATATTTTATTCAAAAATTGCCGTTATCCATCAATCAGGAAACAAACACTAAACACGGTATGACCCGGATCTGATTTTACTTTTATGGAGCCACGGTGCTGTTTAACAATGCGTTGCACAACCTCAAGGCCCATGCCGGTGCCTTTACCCATCTCTTTTGTAGTAAAAAATGGATCAAATATCAGGCTTTGTATTTCCGGGGCAATTCCGGGGCCATCATCAACTATAAAAACCTCCACAAACTCGCGGTCGCGGCGGGTTTTAATAGTCAGGGTACCTTTACCGTTTACAGCCATAGCGTCAATGGCATTATCAATCAGGTTGGTCCATACCTGGTTAAGTTCACCTATCAAGGCCTTAACTTCCGGCAGGGTTTCATCAAAGTCTTCAATAACGCTAATGTTCCCTTTCCTTATTTTATAACCCAGCATGGTAAGGGTGTTTCGAATACCGATATGTATATCGGCATATTGCTTATCCTGCGCACGATCCATATGGGTAAAGGTTTTAACAGAGCTTACCAGTTCTGCTATCCGCCTTGCCGATTCCTGAATATCGCGTACCATTTTTTCGGTGATCAGCATATCGCTTGCCCAATTCAAAATGTGTGTCAGGTTTTTATTGGGCGAATATTTTTCAAACGTTTCCAGTGTTTCAATGGTGAAATTGAAATCAACAAAGCTTTCGGCAATATCATAGCTGTTTTCAATTTCATGTTCATCAAGCCATTCAATGATCTCGTCTTCGCGCTGGGTACGTTGTTTGAGGCTTAACCTTGTATGGTCTTTGGCATCAATGAGTGAGAACAAGGTATTGGTGATGGCGGAAACATCTTCGGGTTCAATTTTCATCGAAAATATGGCCTTAATACTTTCGGGCTCTTCTGATAAGTGCTTTTTCAGGGTTAACGAATCACGAACAATGGCCGATGCCGGATTATTTAACTCATGTGCAAGGCCGGCAGATAGTTTACCCAAAGCCATCATTTTTTCATTCTGTTGCTGCAGGGCCGTAAAGTCACGCACACGGGTGGTCATGATACTCACCAGGGCCTGGGTAAGTTCATAATGATTTTTGATCATCTCAGGTATTAAGCCGGTATCAAGGCTGCGTATATGCAGTTTGGTCATGGCCTGAGCATACCCTTTGGCAATTTTACCTCTTGAAAAGGGGAGATACCCGGTAATGTTACCCGGACCAATGATGGTATAATCTCTGCGGGAGGTACCCTGCATCATAAAAAAACGCATGCTGCCCTCAACCGTAATGTGAGGCCCGGTAATAGGCTCCTCGGGCTGCATTAAAAATTCGCCTTCTTCAAAAAACTGGTCTTTACTATTATCTAATAGCCATTGTAACTGATCATCAGGTACATTATTTAAAACTTCGAGCGATTTTAGCCAGGATACAGTTACCGTTTGCATGAATTAAAATTAGCTATAATTATTTAATGTTATTGAAGGCGTTATCACAACAAAATCGATCTTGAAGCTGATAGATTTGCTTTTGCTAAAATACGCATGATTTTTAATTTGGATGCCCAAATAGGTTTTAAGTTACACTAAACTGTCATTATCAGGTATAAAATGTACCATAACGATAAGCATAGTAAAATCCTTTGATTGAAACGGTTTTAAACAGAAAATTGCTTAAAACAAACAGGAATGTCTTTTGTTTATCAATAAAATAAAATCACCTCCAACGGCGCTGGATGATGCCGCTACTTACATAAGATAAAGCCTGATAAAGTATTTAAAACCTTATCATCCTTGAGAAAGATGATAAGAAAGATCAAACATGAACTTGATCTGGATTTAGTTGATTGTTATTGGTTTAATCAATAACTGTAAATTTGGTTTAATCGGTAACTGTGCGTTCCGGAGGTGAGATGCCGGAACGCTTTTATGATTGTTGGGACTACAATTTAAATTCTTGTTTAAAAATTATAGTTTAAGCCTGCTTGTAGTATAGAAATCGCTATTTCATAAGAATTGGTATTGGTAATTCCTACTGAAGGGCTGTAAGCTACTGATATATCAATTTTTTTATTCAACACTACACCTAATTTCAGGGGGAAGTAAGTCCATCCGTCTGTTACGATCAGATTCGTGTTGTTGTTATATTTTGATCCACTGAATGCTGCACCAGCTCCACCATAAAACTTAAATTTATCGGTATTATAAAAATTATATATTACCTGCGGTATAATAGATACGGTATATTGATCAATGGCAAGCATAGCATTATTCATTGAATTGATGGGATCATTAAAGTTGTTGTTACTGCGAATTTTATTACCGGTGAAAGCGGCTTCAACCCTAAATACAAACCGGCCCACATTTGGATTGCCCAATACATTTAAACCGACAGATACTCTTGGGAAAAAAGAAGTTGAACTTGTATGTTGCGGAAATATATCTTTAGTAGTAGTTGTACTTAAATTTAATCCAATGCCCACAAAAAATGTAGTACCCTTATTAAGTGTGGGTGTTTTTTCAATATCCTTTTTATCTATATTGTTAATTTTAGCAGTTATCTTTTCCAGATCCAGCAGTTTATAGTCGGCTCTTTCAATTTGTATTCTTAGGGCATCGCCTACACCATATTTAACGGCCAGTGCGTATAATTGGCGTATGTAACCGGTTTCTGTTACCGTTTTATCACCGTCGTTATATATCCTGTAAACCAGTTCTGTTGGTTTACCATCGACATTATCGGCCACAAAAAAATGGTTTTTTATTTTATCATTATATTCATATAGGCTAACCTTGCTGCCTTTTTGCAAAAATTTTAAAAACAATGTATCGGTAATAGTAGTGGTATCGCGTCCATTAATCATCAATGTAGTACTGGTTCTGTCTACATTAAGCTTGCCGATATATCTTTGATAAGAAACCAATCCGGATATATCAAAAAAAGTAATAGCTGAAGGGCCGAGGATGCGGGTTTCATTGGCATTTGCCGAAGTTTTAAAGTTGATATTCCGTGGGTCTAATTGCCATTCGCGCAGATCAATAAAACCCCTCAGCGTATCGCCTTTAACGGTAATAGCGTAGCCTGGTTTATAATTACTTTGAGCTTTTAAAAAAAATGGGAATAATGTTGCAGCAAACAACAATGCGTAGAGTTTTTTCATGTGATAGGTTTAAATTCTTTGACTAAGATATTTAAATTATTTAATCGGTAATAATTGTGATAACAATTATTTTACATGCCGAAAACGCTATTAAAATCAGTTATTTTTACAGATTTTAACTACATTTATCCAATCAATTGTAAATTAAGTTGAATGAAACCCCTTTTACTAAAAGTTTCTTCGGGCCCGGCACATTCATTTAGTGTAAGGCACGATGTGTTGCCCGACATCAATAACCGATGGCATTGCCACCCCGAGTTGGAGCTTATTTATTTTAAAAAAGGCAACGGTACACAGTTTATCGGCGATAGCATTAAACAGTTTAAAGCCGGAGATATGGTGTTGGTTGGGTCAAACCTGCCGCATTACTGGCGCTTTGATGATGTTTATTTTTCTGACGAAGCGCCGGAAGTTGAAATGATCGTAGTGCATTTTTGCGAAAATTTTTGGGGCGACCAGTTTTTACAGCTTCCTGAAAATAAACTGATCAAGGTTTTGCTTGAACGTTCAAAACGTGGTTTGCAAATAAGTGGTAACACCAAAGAAAAGGTAGCCGGAGAACTGGCCGCCATGCTGGATACCGATGGCGCCGAAAGGATAATTATGCTGCTTAAAGCATTGAATACCATGGCTGTAAGTAACCCTGCAAATTACCTTACATCCATAGGTTTTAAATATGATCATGATGAGTCTGAGAATGACAGGCTCAATAACATTTACGAATATTCGGTACGTAATTTCAGAAAGAAAATCTACCTTGATGAAATAGCTGAAATAGCCGGAGTGAGCTCCAATTCTTTTTGCCGGTATTTTAAATCAAAAACCCGCAAAACGTATTCACAGTTTATTATTGAGATCAAGGTAGGATATGCCTGTAAGCTGCTTATTGAAAATAAGTTGAATATCAAGCAACTGTGCTATGATAGCGGCTTCAATAATTTCTCCACGTTTCACAAACACTTTAAACAGGTAACCGGTAAAAGCCCCCTGATATATCAAAAGGAGTTTACTAAGAATTGACTTTGGGACTTTTGGACAAAAGATTAATAGACAAAGGATGAGTACTTTATCTATTAATCTTTTATCCATTATCTCATAGTCCAAAATCCCGTAGTCCCAAAGTCCCTCAGTCCAATAATCCCATAGTCCATCGATGCCAAAAAAGCTGAACACTTTGACGATTTAGGAATAACTATTTTAGGACAAACTTTATTTCTTTGTATTACCAATATATCCTGATTTTATAATACATCTATGGGCCACAGATATTGCTTAACACTTGACTTGGTTGATGACGAAAACTTAATTGCCGAATACGAAAAGTATCATGAGGCAATTTGGCCTGAGATACATGAAAGCATTGTAGGTTCGGGCATTACCAATATGGAGATTTATCGTTTTGATGTGCGTTTGATGATGATCATGGAAACTGATGATAGTTTTAGCTTTGAGCAAAAAGCCGCTGCGGATGCTGCCAACCCCAAGGTGCAGGAGTGGGAAACCCTGATGTGGAAATACCAGCAACCCGTAAAAGGTGCACTGAAAGGCGAGAAGTGGGTTTTGATGAATAAAATATTTGCGTTGTAACCAATTGTCAACTAAATAACTATGCTTAAAAGAACTCACTTACTATTAGCGCTTGCGCTGATTATCGCGCTGCCCACATTGGCGCAGCAAAAAATGATTGGCACAGAAACAGATGCCCAGAAAGAAAAACGTATGGAGTGGTGGAAGGATGACCGCTTTGGTATGTTTATTCACTGGGGCTTGTATTCGGGCGCGGCCAGGCATGAGTGGGTAAAGCATAATGAAAAGATAGATAACCCGGGCTACCAAAAGTATTTCGATCAGTTTAATCCCGATCAGTTTGATCCGCAGAAATGGGCAAAGCAGGCCAAAGCCGCGGGTATGAAATACGCCGTGCTCACCACCAAGCACCATGAAGGTTTTTGCTTGTTTGATTCAAAATACACCGACTATAAAGCACCCAATACCCAGGCCAAACGCGATCTGGTGCGCGAGTATGTAAATGCTTTCCGTGCGCAGGGATTAAAAGTTGGTTTTTATTATTCATTGCTTGACTGGCATCATCCGGACTATACTATTGATGAGATCCACCCGCAATCGCCAAAAGATAAAAGCGATGCCTCTTACGCCGCCTTAAATAAAAACCGTGATATGGCCAAATACCGCGAATATATGCGTAACCAGATCACCGAGCTGCTAACTAAATATGGTAAGATCGACATTCTATGGCTTGATTTCTCGTTCCCTCGTAAAGACGGTCATGGCAAGGGCAAAGATGAGTGGGGATCTGTTGAGCTGTTAAAACTGATCAGAAAACTACAGCCGGGCATCATCGTTGATAACCGCCTTAACCTGGAGGAATATAAAGACGGTGCCGATTTTGAAACCCCGGAGCAGGTAAGTACCAAAGAACTGTTAAAATATCGTGGTAAAACCTGGGAAACCTGCCAAACATTTTCAGGCTCATGGGGATATTACCGTGATGAAAATACCTGGAAAACACACCGCCAGCTGCTTGATCTGCTCATTACCTCAACCAGCAACGGAGGTAACCTGATACTCAATGTGGGCCCAACAGCCCGTGGCGAATTTGATTATCGTGCAACTAACGCGCTCGATAGCCTGAGTCATTGGATGCATGCCAACAGTAATGCTATTTACAACTGTACTTATGCACCAGATACATACAAGGCGCCGGATAGTTCTAAACTTACTTATAATAAAACTACAAAGCGCCTGTACGTTCATTTATATAACTACCCTAATACTGGCAAGCTTGTATTGCCGGGTTATAACGGCAAAATTAAATACGCGCAATTTTTAAATGATCATTCAGAGCTTTTATACAAACCATCTGAAAATGATCAGCAGGATCTGGTATTAACCCTGCCGGTTAAAAAGCCGGATTATGAAATACCTGTAATTGAATTAACCCTGCAATAATGTAACTGGCCTTCGGGCCGGTTATTGGTATAAGCGGGAAAAGATAAAATACAATGTCACAACAAAAAGAAACATTTTTAAGGATACACCCGCATGATAATGTGCTGGTAGCCCTCCAGAATTTGGAGCAGGGTACCCTGATCAATTTTGAGGGCAGCACATTTGCTTTAACAGAGCGTGTAGCGGCCAAGCACAAATTCGCTATTAATGAGTTAAAGCCTGCGCAGGAAATTTATATGTACGGTGTACTGGTTGGCCGTGCAACAAGCACTATACCGCAGGGTGGTTTACTGAGTACACAAAATGTTCATCACGCATCAGAAGGTTTTCATCTGGGCGAGCGCAAACTGCAGTGGCACCAACCCGATACCAGCAATTTTGAAGGCAAAACGTTCAATGGCTATCACCGTGCCGATGGCTCAGTAGGTACCAGTAACTACTGGATAGTTGTACCCTTGGTGTTTTGCGAAAACCGCAATATCAATGTGCTTAAAGAAGCTTTGGTTGATAAGCTGGGTTATAAAAAAGCCAAAAGCTATGAGGGTGATGTAGAGCAGCTGATGGAACTTTATCAGGCAGGTAAATCTGTAGAGGAGATCCTGAATGCAGATATCCAGGCATCTACAGATAGGCCCGATTCAAAACGTTTATTCAAAAATATCGACGGTATCAAATTCCTGAACCACAGCATGGGTTGTGGGGGCACCAAGGATGATTCTGACGCGCTTTGCGGCTTAATAGCTGGGTATATTACCCATCCTAACGTGGCTGGGGCTACGGTACTTAGCTTAGGCTGCCAACATGCCCAGGTAAGTATTTTACAAGCTGAAATAGCTAAGCGTGATCCTAACTTCAGCAAGCCGATGGTAGTGCTGGAGCAACAAAAGGTAGGTACCGAAAGCGAGTTGTTACAACAGGCTTTAAAGCAAACCTTTGCCGGTTTGGTGCAGGCCAATCAAACGCAGCGCCAACCTGCACCGCTATCAAAGCTTTGCATAGGTATGGAATGCGGAGGATCCGATGGTTTCTCGGGTATTTCCGCAAACCCGGCTTTAGGTTATGTGTCTGATATTTTGGTAAAGCTGGGCGGTTCGGTGATCCTGGCTGAGTTCCCGGAACTTTGCGGGGTTGAGCAGGAACTAAGTGATCGCTGTACCGACGAGGAAACAGCTAATCGCTTTATGCACCTCATGACCACCTATAACGCAAAAGCAGAGGCAGATGGATCGGGTTTTTACGCCAACCCTTCACCTGGGAATATCAGAGATGGTTTAATTACTGATGCCATTAAATCGGCAGGGGCAGCTAAAAAGGGTGGTACATCACCGGTAACTGCCGTGCTTGATTATCCTGAAAAGGTAACCAAACCAGGTCTTAACCTGCTTTGCACTCCAGGCAGCGATGTGGAAAGTACCACAGCCGAAGTAGGTTCAGGCGCTAATATTGTTTTGTTTACAACGGGTTTGGGTACACCTACAGGAAATCCTATTGCACCGGTAGTGAAATTATCAACCAATACTGCTATGTTTGAGCGTATGCCTGATATTATCGATATTAATTGCGGTACCATCATTGAAGGCGACGAAACCATTCAGCAGGCTGGTGAGCGCATACTGAATTATGTGATACAGGTAGCCAGCGGCGAAACAGAACCAAAAGCGGTAAAGTTAGGTCAGGACGATTTTATACCCTGGAAAAGAGGTGTATCTTTATAAGCCTCACCCAACCCTCTCCTTCAGGAGAGGGCTTTAGAGAACGAATTAGTAACATTAAATAACAAAAAAATCTCATCCTTTAGGGGGAGATTTAGAGGGGGCCAAACATGTTTAAATTAACCAATAAATCGGTAGTAATCACAGGAGGCGGCAGCGGCATAGGCAAGGCGATGTCTATCCTGTTTGCACAGCAAGGTGCCATAGTGCATATCATCGAACTAAATGATAAGGCTGCTGCCGATACCGTACATGAAATTGAAGCAGCCGGTGGCAAGGCAACAGGTTACGCTTGTGATGTTAGCAATCAGCAACAGGTGATCGACACTTTTAGCAAGATAGGCGCTATCAATGTTTTAATCAATAACGCGGGTATTGCTCACATTGGGCGGGTAGATAATACCAGCACAGAAGATTTTGAACGTGTATTTAATGTGAACGTAAAGGGTGCTTACAATTGCCTTTTCGCGGTTATTCCTATTTTTAAGGCTAATGGCGGTGGTGTAATATTAAACACAGCCTCCATAGCGGCAAGTGTAGGTATTACCGACAGGTTTGCTTATTCAACCAGTAAGGGAGCCATCTACGCCATGACGCTTTCCGTAGCGCGCGATTATATCCATGATAATATCAGGTGTAACAGCATATCGCCTGCAAGGGTACATACTCCTTTTGTAGATGGGTTTATTGCAAAGAACTATGCTGGCCAGGAAGCAGAAATATTTGAGAAACTTTCAAAAAGCCAGCCAATTGGCCGTATGGCTAAATCTGAAGAGGTTGCGGCACTGGCACTATACCTTTGCTCAGACGAGGCCGGTTTCATCACCGGTACCGATTATCCTATTGACGGCGGATTTATTACCCTGAACAACTAAGTAGGTTGTACGTTTTACGTTATAGGTTGTACGTTGAACACGAACAACAACCGCTCAAATAAATGAGGAAAACGTATCACGTACAACGTAAAATATATAACCAATAAACAACTACAACAACATGAAGCTTATACGATTTGGCGCTAACGGACAAGAGAAACCAGGACTGATTATTAACGATAAAAGGTACGATGTATCAGCCTTTGGTGAAGATTACACTGAGCAGTTTTTTGAAACTGATGGTGTAGCCCGCTTAGCAGCCTTTATAAAAGATAAACAACTGCCGGAAGTAGGTGAGGATGTACGTTTGGGCAGCCCGATAGTTCGTCCGTCAAAAATTGTTTGTATTGGGCTTAACTATGCCGATCATGCTAAAGAAACCAATGCACCGCTGCCACCAGAGCCGGTAATTTTCATGAAAGCCACTACAGCTATCGTAGGCCCTAATGATAATATTGTGATCCCTAAAAATTCCGTAAAAACCGATTGGGAAGTGGAGCTGGCTGTGGTGATAGGTAAAAAAGCATCCTATGTTGACGAAGCAAACGCGATGGATTATGTGGCCGGATATGTACTGCATAATGATGTATCTGAGCGTGAGTTTCAGTTAGAGCGCAACGGTACCTGGGATAAGGGAAAAGGCTGTGATACATTCGCTCCGCTTGGTCCGTTCCTGGCCACACCAGATGAAATTGCCGATCCTCATAACCTGCGCCTGTGGCTTAAGTTGAATGGTAAAACCCTGCAAGATGGTACTACATCAAACTTTATTTTTAACCTGCCTCATTTAATTTCATACACGAGCCAGTTCATGACACTGCTGCCCGGCGATATTATTTCAACAGGAACACCTGCAGGTGTGGGCCTGGGCATGCAACCTCCATTTTATTTAAAACCGGGTGATGTGGTTGAGCTGGGCATTGATGGCCTTGGCGAATCAAAACAAAATGTTGTAGCATATGCCTAAAATTGATGCGCACCAGCATTTCTGGATATTTGACCCGGTTAGAGATAGCTGGATCAACGATGAAATGCTGGTGATCAAACAAGATTTTTTACCTGCCGATTTGTTGCCCGTGTTACAGCAAAATGGCATTGATGGCTGTGTTGCGGTACAAGCCAGCCAGTCGGAAGAAGAGACCTTGTTCCTGTTAAAACAGGCTGTAGGGAATGATTTTGTGAAAGGGGTAGTGGGCTGGGTTGATCTGAAGGCTGATGATCTGGAAGCGCGCCTGGAGTATTTTAAGCAGTATGATAAGCTGAAAGGATTCAGGCATATTTTGCAATCGGAGCCCGATAAGCAGTTTATGTTGCAATCGGAGTTTAAAAAGGGCATAGCCAGTTTGCAAAAGCATGGTTATACTTATGATATCCTTATCTATCCGGAACACTTACCTTATGCTGGGCAACTGGTAAAAACTTTTCCTGATCAGCCTTTTGTGGTTGATCATCTGGCTAAGCCTCATATTAAAGATCAGGACATAACTGAATGGCGGCGAGATATTGAAGCGTTGGCCATGCATGAAAATGTGCATTGCAAAATTTCAGGAATGTTAACCGAGGCCAATTGGACTGCCTGGAAAATAACTGATTTTACGCCTTATCTTGATGTGGTTTTCAATGCCTTTGGCAGCAGCAGGATAATGTTTGGGTCCGACTGGCCGGTGTGTTTACTGGCGGGGGGCTACGAGGGTACCATGCAGGTTGTAAATGAATACACTTCAAAGTTATCAGCCACAGAACAGGAGTTGTTTTGGGGCGATAATGCTACAGTGTTTTATGACTTATAGTCTTGTATGTCAGGTTTATAAGTAAAATATTTTTATAAGGGATCAAAAATTACTTTCATATTAAATTCGCATTAAAACCTTGCTTTCGATATTAAATAGCAAGGTTTTTTATTTTAAGATTATCAATAAGATCAAATTTTATTTGTCAATAGATCAGTTATTTATGATCTGTATCATAATAAAAGCAAATAAATCACGTCAGTTAAAAACATGGCACATATTTAGCTGTTAATTGTCTGATCGCGGCAGCACAATGATCCTATCAGTTTAATAATTGTGCCGATGCTATCGATAACATTTATTAAACAAAGTCATGTATATTATTTTATTAGAAGTTACCGCCCTGCTTGCCGTAATTATTTTGCCATTATTGGTTGTCCGTAAAAAATTCAAAAAAAGATCAAAGTCAGCCTATAAGATTGATACCAATACAGAGTATGCCCGCTACGCCATTAATGAAGATGGTTTTCTGGAAGAAATTAACGTAAACAAACTATCAAATCACAGATAATAGTGTTGTGCAATGCGGAAGCCCTTGTATTAGGTAATATGATGGTTTCCGCTTTTTTATTTTAAAAATACTTGTTGGCATTCAGCCAATAGCTGGTTATACGACTATTGTAACCATATCTCTCCCAGTCTGGATTTTCGCTGGTTGGTCACTCTTCAAAAAACTTCAGTAAATCAGTGCTATTCTCAATCTGTTATCGGCAGATCAACATGATCGGTAGCAAGCACCCGCGTAACCCAGGCTGGTAATTCAGTGTGCTGCATGATCAGCTTTTTTTCAAGCGTTAAACAATAGTATTTATTTTCTGGTATGCGGATCATCCTTTTGCAGGTTGTTTGAGCATCCTGTTCTGTTTTTTCTGATACTAATGCGGTGATTGATATTGACATGGCTTTGTTGTTTAAATTTAAACTGAGTTTTTGTTGATGATTCAAAGTAACAACACGATGATGACAGCCCTATGTCAACAGGTTTTGTGAATGAAAGATTTATTGAAAAAATCTGCAATTTTACTCACCTTTATGTAAATCCCATTACATATGATTTTTCTTGGCTACAGCATATGGGTTAGCTTTTCATGGGTGGGTATGGTTATTTACCTGCTCATCAATCTGAAAAAGATCAAGCAGGTAAAAACACAGCCTTTAATTGAAACTGAACCACCGCTGGCTATCATTATCGCTGTGCGTAATGAGGAAGAAGACCTTGAAAATGCCTTGCAAAGCGTTTGCAATATCAATTATAATAACCATCGTATCATAGTAGTAAATGATCGTTCAACAGATGGTACTGCCAGTATATTACAGGGTTTTATTTCACATTATCCCAAACTTACAGTTACCACAATAAGCACTCTGCCAGAGGGTTGGCTTGGTAAAAATAATGCGTTATATCAGGGGTATTTGAGCAGTACAGAAGAATGGATGCTTTTTGCCGATGCAGATATCGTTTTTCATCCCGATGCCATTAACAAGGCTGTAGGATTTGCAGTAAGAAATCAGCTTGACCATTTAACCATACTGCCCGAGGCTATATCCCGATCTACGATCTTAAATAGCGTACTGGGGACATTTGGTATCATGTTAATGGTTCATATGAAACCCTGGCAGGCCAAAGATCCCAAGGCAAAAGGTTTTGCAGGCATAGGAGCATTTAACTTAGTGCGGCGCAGTGCATATGAAAAGATAGGAACTCATGCCCGTATCAAATTAAGGCCCGATGATGATCTGCAGCTTGGCCAGGATATCAAGTCGTCAGGTTTAAGACAGGATGTGCTGGGTGGGCAGCAATATGTTTGTTTGGAATGGTATAAAAGCGTTCAACAATTTAATAACGGGCTCCTGAAAAACTCGTTTGCTATAGCCGAATATAAACTTAGTAAGTCAATCTTAAATGCCACAATGGCATTGGTATGTTTTACCTTACCAATCCCTCTTATGTTAATTTTCGGATCGTCAGAAATACGCTTGATGGCAGGAGTGGTATTTCTGTTTCAGGTAATTTACATGGTAGCTGTTCGCCCCAATAAATGGTGGTATGCACTCATGATCCCTTTTGGCAGCTTGCTTATGGCGTATGTTAGTTTAAAATCGGCATTGATAACCATCAGGCAGGGGGGTATTTACTGGCGCGATAGTTTTTACTCATTGGATCTGCTTAAAGGGAAAAATAACGGGGTATAACGCTTGCCACGTTTTAGCAAGAAGATAGACGGGGTTGCGGTTGCAAAATAGTATTGATATACTTGATTTACCAATTTAAATCATGAAGCGTATATTCCTTTATCTCTTGCTGATGTTCCCGGTAGTGTGCATGGCGCAAACACCTGTTGCAGAAAGTTTAACCTGCGATTATCTGACCAACCCAATGGGTATTGATGCATTGCATCCACGCCTGAGCTGGAAAATAAACACTCCACAAAGAAATACCTTACAGCAAGCCTATAATATCAGGGTGGCTACAGATGTTGCTTTTTCACCTTCAAAAACAATATGGAATACAGGTAAGGTAAAGGCCGATTCATCCGTACTGATAACTTACAATGGCACGGCTTTAAAATCAGGTACAAGGTATTACTGGCAGGTGAAAGTTTGGGATAATCATGGCCATGCTTCGGCCTGGAGTAAACCGGCCTATTTTGAAACCGGCCTGCTTTTACCAACCGATTGGAAAGCCACCTGGATGCTGCCTAAGCAGGATACTTTGCGCAAAATACCTGCTGTGATGCTTCGTAAACAATTTACGGTATCAAAAAAGATTGTATCGGCACGTGCTTATGCCACAGCTCATGGTTTATATGAGCTGCACCTTAATGGTAAAAGGGTAGGTGATCAGCAGCTCACCCCCGGCTGGACAGAGTATAAGAAACGGCTGCAATACCAGGTTTATGACATTACCCCCTTACTGCAGCAGGGCGATAATGTGGTTGGGGCTATGCTTGGCGATGGCTGGTTTCGCGGCACAACAGGTTTTGCCTCTCAGTGGGCCGTTTGGGGTAAAAAACTTGCCCTGCTATGTCAGTTACAGATTACCTATGCCGACGGATCGGTACAATACATAAATTCAGACGGCTCATGGAAAAGTACCCAAAACGGGCCTATAACGCTTGACGGGATTTACGATGGTGAAAACTATGATGCCCGCAAAGAAATAACAGGTTGGGACATTAAAGGCTTTAACGATGCCACATGGCAGCCAGTAAGTGAGGTAACCTATGATAACAAAATGTTGGTTGGGGTTGAGAGTGTACCTGTACATAAAATTCAGGAGATAAAGCCAATTGCCATATTTAAAAGTCCGAAAGGCACTCAAATAATTGATTTTGGTCAGAACCTTACCGGTTGGGTAAGCTTTAAAGTAAGCGGACAGGCCGGGCAAACGGTAAATATCCGCCATGCTGAAGTACTGGATAAGTTCGGTGAGTTTTATACCGCCAATTTGCGTTCGGCAACCGCCTGCATCAATTATACATTAAAAGGCGGTGGCATAGAAACCTTTGAACCACACTTTACTTTCATGGGTTTCCGATATATAGCTGTTGAAGGTTACCCCGGCAAACTGAAGCCTGAAAACTTTACGGCAGTTGTTGTTCATTCAGATATGCCGGTAACAGGCGAGTTTACCTGTTCAGATACCATGATCAATAAACTGCAGCATAATATACAATGGGGGCAAAAGGGTAACTTTCTGGATATCCCCACAGACTGCCCTCAGCGGGATGAACGGTTGGGTTGGACGGGCGATGCTCAGGTATTTTCGCGCACTGCAGCATTTAACATGCAGGTAGCACCATTTTTTGCCAAATGGATGAAGGATGTTGCTGCCGATCAGTTTAAGGGTGGAGGCATACCTTTTGTAGTACCCGATAATTTGCCAACTAACGAGTCTACATCGGCAGGATGGGGAGATGTTGCTGTTATTGTGCCATGGACTATGTACCAGGTTTATGCCGATAAAGGTATCCTGCAAACACAATATCCCAGCATGAAGGCTTATGTAGATTATATAACCAAAAAGGCTGGTGATAAATACATATGGCATGGTGGCAGTTTATTTGGCGACTGGTTGTTTTACCGCCCTGGTATCTATGATTTTTCTGAACCAAACGGTTATACAAATCCCGACCTGATCGCTACTGCTTTTTACGCTTACTCATCTAAACTACTGAGCCAGGCAGCGGGTGTTTTAGGCAATACTGCCGACGAAAAGAAATATAACGATATTTTTGAGTCGGTAAAAAAGGCTTTTATTCATAATTATATTACGCCAACCGGCCGGGTATTTGCCGATTCGCAAACAGGTTATGTACTGGCATTAAAATTTGACCTGGTTCCCAATAGCCTGAAGGCCAAAGCGGCCGCCTACCTGGTGGAGGATGTGCGCAGCAGGAATAATCACTTATCTACCGGCTTTTTAGGTACACCTTATTTGTGCCAGGTGTTATCGCAAAACGGATATAGTAATGTAGCTTACGATTTGTTGCTGCAAAAAACATATCCGTCATGGTTATACCCGGTAAAAATGGGGGCAACCACCATTTGGGAACGCTGGGATGGCATTAAAACCGATAGTACTTTCCAGGACAAGAGTATGAATTCCTTTAATCATTACTCATACGGAGCCGTTGGCGATTGGATGTATCAGCAAATGGCAGGCTTGCAGATAGGTGCTCCGGGCTATAAAAATATTGTTATTAAGCCACAACCCAATCACAAGTTCAGCTTTGCCAAAGCCACATTTGAAACCATGTATGGGCAGGTGTTATCATCATGGGAAGTAAACAACGGAACCATGCACGTTCATGTTAAAATACCGGCCAATAGTACTGCAGATATTACCCTGCCTGCTGCCCGCCCTGAGGATGTGAAGGCAGATGGTAAATCCATTACTGGTGTATTTAATGTTACCGGGATAAAAAATGAAGAAGGTGCAACCATAAAACTCGGCTCGGGCGATTATACTTTTAGCTATCCGTGGATTGTGGTTAAAGAGAAGGAGAAAGAAAAAGACAGAGCAAAATAAAAGGTTAATCGAAGGTAATTGATTTGATTGCCTTTGTTGCTGAATAGGCCAAACATGAATGCCTATTAAGGAATTATGCGAATTAAGATAAAAAGATAAAAGCCGTTGTTTACGGCTTTTATCTTTTATAAATGAGATTATTTTGCTGGTTCAGTTTCCGCTTTCTTTTTGGCAGCTGGTGCTGGTGCAGTTTTCTTGTCGGTTGCATTAGCAGGCGCTTTTATTTCTGCTGTTTCCGAATGTTTTTTGTGTTTGGCTGCTTTTTCATCAGAGGCAGCATTATCCGTGCTGATTTTTGCAGCAAGTGTTTTAGCTAAATTTTTTGAAGCTTTTTCAACTGCTTTACTTACCTTCTTAAATTCTGGTTCAAACTCACCAACTATGGTTTTAATTTGGGCAAAAATCTTGTCGTTTAATTGTTTTTTAAGAGCTTTGCGCGCCTCTTTAGCGGCCGATTTGGTTTTATTGTTCTTCATATTGTGGTATAAGGAAACTCTGCTTATTGTGGATTTATTTTTCGATGCAAAGTTAGGTTAATAAATAGTGACTTTAACATTATGTTTATGTTAACAACACATATCAATGTTAAGAAAATATTATCAAATTATCAAGCTATCTTGTTCATTTTTAAGGCGCTAATTTCGTTTTTATTGAATATATCATGATATGATAATAGTTTCTTTAACAGATGGGCCAGCTATTATATACTCTTATAAAACATTTAAACAATTAAACCAGAAATGATTTTTGTAAAGGTTTTAGGTTAATTGATAACTTTGCAGGCTAAAAATGCTTCAATATCCATGATCAAAGATTTAAATTCCTTAAACCAGGTAGCTGAATTTCATACCACCTTTAAACACCCTATTGTTGCATCGCCGCAAATACCTTCAAAGGAGCGTAGTCAACTGCGTATTGAATTACTGGCCGAAGAATTAAAAGAATTACAGCAAGCCGTAAACGATAACAACCTGGTTGAAATAGCCGATGCCCTTTGCGATCTGCAGTATGTACTTTCGGGAGCCGTATTGGAGTTTGGCTTTGCCGAAAAATTTAAGGAGTTGTTTGATGAGGTGCATCGCTCAAACATGAGCAAAGCCTGTAAAACAGTGGAGGAAGCTAATCAAACTATTGAGCATTACCGCAACACAGCCGGTACCGAATCGCACTATAAAGAGATTGACGGCTTATTCCTGGTTTACCGAACTGCCGATAATAAAACATTGAAATCAATTAACTACTCACCTGCCAATTTGAGCAGTATTGTAGGGTAATATCATACTTAAATATAGATCAACTTGGCAGAATCAACCCCAAACCCCTCAGAAGTTAAAGTTACCATGCACCCGCGTAACAGGCACCGCATGGGGTATGATTTTAAAGCGCTGTTAAAGGCTGTACCACAACTACGGCCTTTTGTAACGGTAAATCAGTATGATAATCAAACTATCAACTTTGCCAATCCCGATGCGGTAAAGATGCTGAACAGGGCATTGTTAAAGCTGCATTACAATATAGAACATTGGGATATTCCTGCTGATTATTTATGCCCGCCTATCCCCGGCCGTGCCGATTATATTCATTACGCCGCAGATCTGCTGGCTTCAACCAATAACGGTGTTGTACGCAAAGGAAAAAAAGTAAGGGTGCTGGATATTGGCGTAGGAGCCAACTGTGTATATCCTATTATAGGTCACCAGGAATACGGCTGGAGCTTTGTAGGTACAGATATTGATGAAGAAGCTATCCAGTCGGCACAGAAAATTATTGATGATAATGAAGAGCTGAAAAATGCTATTGAGCTGCGCCTTCAAAAACACCGCGCCGATATATTTTTATTCGCCATAAAACCCGGCGAAAGGTTTGATCTTACTATCTGCAACCCACCATTCCATGCATCCATCAAAGAAGCTGCGGAAGGTTCACGTCGCAAATGGAATAATCTTGGATTAAAAACCGGTAAGGAGAAAGAGCCTGTACTTAATTTTGGTGGTCAAAACGCAGAGCTGTGGTATCCCGGAGGCGAGGCCGCGTTTTTAAAACAAATGGCGGCCCAAAGTACCCACTTTGCCAAACAATGCCTATGGTTTACTACACTGGTATCTAAAAAGGAAAACCTGCGCATATTATATAATGCCCTGCAAAAGGCTGGCGCTGCAGATGTGCAAACCATTAACATGTCGCAAGGTCAAAAAGTAAGCCGCATCATGGCCTGGACATTCCTTTCAACTGAAGATCAACAACACTGGATAAACCGTTGATTATTTTTGATTATGATGATTTTTGACCGTTGATTTGAAAATGATTTTTTGATTTCGTTGATCTTCTTAAGCAAGTATAAGATCAGCGAAATCAACGTAATCAAAATAATCAACGGTCAACAATCAGCGTAATCATTCCACTCACGGTCACACACGTAAAAAGGTTTTCTTCTGATATAGATAGTAAAGGAAAACCCATTTCACCATTACAAAACAAACAGCCATTACTACCAGATTATAGGGGTCGCCAACAAGCTGGCCTATCCAGCCAAAAAAACCGTTGGTGGTATACTGCCATTTAATGAAGTGACCTGATATGTAGATAAGTATAGAGTTCATACCGATCACCTTAAAGTAAAACGCCCATTTTTTATAACCCAGCACATCAATAATATAATAAAACAGCGCCATCAGCAGCAGGCTTATGCCACCCACATGCATCACGAACGAACTGCTCCACAGATTTTTATTGATGGGAAAATCCAGGTTCCATATTTGTGCTATGATCAGGAAGATAACTCCCGTAACCGACATGATAGCCACTTTACGCATTTGCCTTATCCCGGTCTTTTTTAATAATTGCCCCGTTAATATGCCCAGCAAACCGGTACTGATGGCCGGTATGGTGGAGAATAATCCCTCAGGATCATGAATGCCAAGATATAACCTGCCTGGTAAAATCAGGCGATCCATGTAGGAGGCAAAGTTACCCTGCATGGTTAAATCACCGTGCGGAAAGCCCGGCGCTGAGGTGAATTTTAATAACAACCAGTAAGCAATAATGAAAAAGGCGAACCATACCATCTGCATACGCTCTTTACTATACAGGTAAATGATATTGGCAAACATGTAAGCTATCCCAATGCGCCCCAGTACACTGGCAAAGCGTATTTGCGATATAGGCATTATAG
This sequence comes from Mucilaginibacter aquaedulcis, assembly GCF_030409325.1. Lineage (GTDB taxonomy): Bacteria > Bacteroidota > Bacteroidia > Sphingobacteriales > Sphingobacteriaceae > Mucilaginibacter > Mucilaginibacter aquaedulcis. The sequence continues at coordinate 2,204,765 of NZ_JAUFPR010000002.1, read as the reverse complement.
TAAGGCCATTATTTACCACCAGGCCCAGCAACACCAAAATGAATGCTCTTTTAATAACCCTAAGTGTAAGTTGCTGCCTGCTCTTGCCCTTTTCCAGTTCGCGGCCTACAGAAAATGGTGTTGATACGCCGGCCATGAACAGGAACAATGGAAATATCAGATCGTAAAGGTGGAAGCCATTCCAGTCGGGATGGGTAAATTGTAGTGCAATGGCCTCCCAAAATGGCGATTTTGTTGCTTTTGCCAGGGTATGGAAGATCTCTTCGCCGCCCATTATCCAAAACATATCAAACCCACGCAGGGCATCTAATGAAAATAAGCGCGTTGGCGCTGTGTTAATATCATCAGGCGCGGTATTGCCTGCAGATGAGCTTGTTGTAGTGGTCATTTTTTTGAAAAGGATTTAGTGATTTACTAAAGATATAAAAAGGACACTATTTAAAATATTTTTTTTAGCCAACCATACTTTATAAAATAAAATTGTTACGAAGCGTTGTAACTTCGCGTTTTGAAACAGAGCCGATGTTAGAGATCATATACCGCGATGAATACCTGATCGCCATTAACAAACCACATGGATTGCTGGTACACCGGTCGCCCATTGCAGCTGATGCCAGCGAGTTTGCTTTGCAATTGCTGCGCGACCAGATAGGGCAAAAGGTAAATCCTGCTCACCGTATCGATCGTAAAACAGGCGGCATACTGCTTTTTGCATTGGATAAACAAGCTGAGATAGCCATGCAGCAACAGTTTATGGAAAACCAGGTACATAAAAAATACCTGGCCATAGTGCGTGGCCACACAGCCGACATCGAAGAAATTGATTATCCTTTACGTAAGGAGAACGGTACCCTGCAGGATGCTTTTACGCAATACACCACGCTAAAACGGGCCGAACTCAATATTGCTTTGGGTAAGCACCCTACGTCCCGTTATTCGTTGGTAGAGGCTGTGCCTGCTACCGGGCGTATGCACCAGCTGCGCAAACACTTTAGCCATATTTTTCATCCCATCATTGGCGATCGTACCCATGGTTGCAACAAGCAAAACAAGCTATTTACCGAAACCTGGGATATGAACACCATGTTGCTGCATGCTTCATACCTGGAGTTTACCCATCCGGTTACAAATGAGCAGGTAAAAATTAATGCTGGGCTACAGCCTGAATTTGAGCGGGTAATGCAAATAATGGGTTGGTAAAACAAAAGCTTTTTGATGTAATAAATTAAACAAAAGCAGTAAGCAATTGTACTGTAATGTAAATGCATTAACAGATGGTCAAGCTTGCAAATTATAATTTATATACACCAGACGGCGACCGATCTATCAGCATAAAACCCGTCCATCAACATTTGCCCGGAAGCTCCTTAAACGTAACCGGTGTTTTTAAGCTGAAGGAGGGTATGGTTGATCTGGGTGAGATTGTTTTTGACGATGAAATGCGCCAATGGGAATACACCGGGCTTGGCGACCTGACCCATGAGCAGGCCCTGGAGATTGCCACATTTATACAGGGGCAGGTTCGTTAGCAATTGTAAGGCAATAAAATGGATATGTCAGCCTGAGCTTATCGAAGACTTGTACGCAGAGGCCTTTGCCCACCATGGTTCAACAAGCTCACCATGACAGTCTTTTTGCAAGCTATACTGGCATGGTGTATAACCCAAAATCACCGATGATTTTATTTACCTTATCTTTGCGCATATTCCAACACAGATAATGATAAAGCAAGCCCTCCTGAACCTCAAAATAAATGCCCTTAATCCTATGCAGGAGGCTGCTATCAGCGCGGCCAAAAAAAGCGATGTAATTTTGCTTTCGCCTACAGGCTCGGGTAAAACGCTGGGTTTTTTATTGCCTTTGCTCAGTTTGCTTGACCCCGATGTGCCAACGGTGCAGGCGCTTATTATGGTGCCCTCACGTGAACTTGCCTTGCAAATAGAGCAGGTTTTTAGGGCCATAGGTAGTGGTTTTAAAGTTAACTGCTGCTATGGTGGTCACCCGGTAAAAATTGAGCGTAATAACCTGTCGCAGCCTCCTGCGGTGTTAATTGGTACGCCCGGCCGTATCGCGCACCACCTGCGCCGCGAAAGCTTCAGTACCGATACCATCCACACCCTGATATTAGATGAGTTTGATAAAGCCCTGGAATTTGGTTTCCAGGAGGATATGACCTATATCATCAGGCAAATGCCGGCCATCAAAAAAAGGATATTGACATCCGCCACCCGGATGGACGAAATTCCATCTTTTACAGGTATGGTAAAACCAATTGAATTGGATTACCTCACAAACGCCGCCTCTACGCCCGATCTGAAACAAAAAGCGGTAATTGCCGAGGCTGCCGATAAACTGGATGCCTTGTTTGCTTTGATCTGTAAAATAGGGGATAAGGCAACACTGGTATTCTGCAATCACCGAGAAGCGGTAGAGCGCATCAGTGATCTGTTATATGACCGGGGCCTGCCGCATGATATATTTCACGGTGGCATGGAGCAGGATGACCGGGAACGCGCATTATTAAAGTTCAGGAACGGGAGCCATCGTTTGCTCATTACTACCGACCTGGCCTCACGCGGCCTGGATATACCCGAAATTGAGCATGTGATTCATTACCAGTTACCACATACCGAAGAAGCTTACACCCATCGCAATGGCCGCACAGCCCGTATGCATGCCAAGGGTACCTCATACCTGATATTATCGCCTGATGAAAAACCGGCTTATTTAAGGGAGATGCCTGAGATTGAGGAACTGCCAGAAAATCCGCAGTTGCCGCCGTTATCTCCCTGGGCTACATTGTATGTTGCCGCCGGTAAAAAAGATAAGGTAAACAAAATTGATATTGTTGGCCTGCTGCTTAAAAAGGCTGAGCTGGATAAAGAGGATGTGGGCTTGATAGAGGTACTTGACCATTCATCGTACGCGGCAGTTAAACGTAACCGTATTGAGCGTGCTGTACAGCTGATCAAAGGTGAAAAGATCAAAAACAAAAAAGTTAAAATAGATATTTCAAGATAATAAACCAAGAAGAGCATGAGCAATAATGATATCATGAAAAAGCTACGTGTAGCGATGAAATTTACCGACGATGATATTATAAAAGTTTTGGCGCTGGTTAATTTCAGGATCACCAAAACAGAACTGGGCGCCATATTCCGTGCCGATGACCATCCGAACTTTAAACCTTGCGGCGATCAGATACTCCGTAACTTTCTGAACGGATTGATCATTCACCAACGCGGTCCTATGCCTGATAAAAGAACACCTAAACAAGAAGGTACACAGCCCGAAGGGAAGTAGTGAGTTTTGGTTGTATGTAGTACCTTTATTTAAAATCATGTCATTGCGAGCGTAGCGTGGCAATCGCACGTGGGCAGAGAGAATTGCACAGTTTGCGATTGCTTCGTCGTTCCTCCTCGCAATGACAAAAGAGAGTAAACAAAAAGAGCGATGGTAAAACCATCGCTCTTTTTGTTATTGCGTAAAACGTACTACGCCTAACGTAAAACTTCTTACCTCAAATCCACCACTTCAACACCGGGGTGTGCTTTGGCATCCCAGGCAAAGGCGTTATCAGCTATTGGAGCGTTGGGGGTAAAGCTGCGTACGGTATAGTTGTATTTGTTGCCGTTTTTATCAAATAATTGCGCGCTGTAAATCTGTTTTTTCTCTTTATCTATTAGCAGGCGAACCTTGAAAATATTTTGTTTATCGTTTTCTGGAGTAAGGTCAATAGCCTGGTAAGCCTTGCCTGCAATCTTTTGTTCGCCGGTGTACAGGTATTTGTAACCATGTTCATAAATGGTGAAAATTTGGGATGGGTTGTTAACACCATCGCCGCCTTTAGGAGCATCGCCAACCTGTACCTCTTTATCTTTTTTAAGGTAGGTCCACTGGGTTTTACCATCGCTGATGATCTCTTTATCTACATCTTTTGCACTCGCCGAAGTATATAAGGTAACCTTGTATTTACCGGCTTTGGCTTTGGAGATCAGGGTGCCTGTTTGGGTTTCTTTAACCCCGGCCTGTGGATTATCTAAAGTAAAGCTGAAATCTGTTTTTATAGCATCGTATGATTTATATTTCTGGCTTACCTGGCTCAATATGGCTTTGGCCTGGGTATCTTTTTGTGCAAACGCGTTGCTGCAGGTGCTTAACGCTAAAATGGAATATAGGACTATCTTTTTCATTAGTGTTTATTTCATCAACAACTATTATTAACAATAGTTATTGGTTTAGAGCAATTAAATGGTGTTTGGTTTAATCTTTAGGTTTTTGAAGGGTTTCCAGGTAACGTTCCAGGCTGTATTCGTCAGGATATAGCACATCGCGGGCTTTACTGCCTTCAAAGGCGCCAACAATACCGGCAGCTTCCAGCTGGTCAATGATACGGCCGGCGCGGTTGTATCCAAGTTTCATTTTGCGTTGTATAAGTGAGGTTGAACCCTGCTGATGCATTACGATGAGGCGGGCAGCTTCTTCAAACATTGGGTCACGATCATCCGGATCATACTCCTTGGCGCTGCTGGTTTCACCCTCACCCAAATATTCAGGCAGGAGTAAGGCAGTAGGATAGCCTTTTTGATTACCAATATAATCAGATATAGCTTCAACCTCTGGCGTATCCACAAACGCGCATTGCAAGCGTATCAGATCACTTCCTGTACTAAACAACATATCCCCGCGACCAATCAGCTGATCGGCACCACCCGCATCCAAAATGGTACGTGAATCTATTTTAGAAAGTACCCTGAATGCCAGCCTTGATGGGAAGTTGGCTTTAATGGTACCCGTAATAATATTAACCGAAGGCCTTTGTGTAGCAATAACCAGGTGAATACCCACCGCACGGGCCAGCTGGGCAATACGGGCAATAGGCATTTCCACCTCTTTACCGGCGGTCATCATCAGGTCGGCAAACTCGTCTATCACTAATACGATGAAAGGGAGGTAGCGGTGTTTTTCAGGATCGCTTATTTTGCGGTTAACAAATTTGGCGTTGTACTCTTTCAGGTTACGTACCTGGGCATCTTTCAGCAGGTCATAACGTTGATCCATCTCAATACAAAGCGAATTGAGGGTGTTCACTACTTTTTTAGTATCTGTAATAATGGCATCAGCTTCATCAGGCAGCTTAGCCAAAAAGTGCCTTTCAATTTTGCGGAAAAGCGTAAGCTCCACCTTTTTAGGGTCAACCAATACAAATTTGAGTTCGGCTGGGTGCTTTTTAAATAACAGCGACACCAATATAGCATTAATACCAACCGATTTACCCTGGCCTGTAGCACCTGCCACCAATAAGTGAGGCATTTTGGCCAGGTCGGCAATAAATACTTCGTTGGAAATGGTTTTACCAAGCGCGATCGGCAGATCCATCGTGGTATTCTGGAACTTCTCTGTAGACAGAATAGAGCGCATAGAAACCATCTCAGGGTTTTGGTTTGGTACCTCAATACCAATAGTTCCCTTGCCCGGCATAGGCGCAATGATACGGATACCGAGGGCGGCAAGGCTCAAGGCAATATCATCTTCCAGGTTCTTGATCTTGGAGATACGCACACCCGGTGCCGGAATAATTTCGTACAATGTAACCGTTGGTCCAATTGTCGCTTTGATCTTATCTATCTCAATATTATAATGGTTCAGCGTTTCAACAATCTTATTTTTATTGGCTTCCAGCTCTTCTGCATTAACTGATATTTTGTTTGAACCGTGATTTTCCAGTAACTCCAGATGCGGGAATTTATATGATGCCAGATCGAGCCGGTGATCATAAATACCAAACTGGCTCACCAGGTCTTTCGCTTTAACTTCATCAGCTTGTTCAACACTGAGCTCAGGCAGCGGGCGGTTCACATCAATGGTAAGCGGTATCTCCGTTTCTTCCTCCGGTTCATGCTGTGTACTTGGTGTTAATACCACAGGCTCATGATAAATTGGGGTTTGCACCAATGGCTGTTGCTTCATCGGCTCAGGCTTTACCATATTTTCCTGCTGACTTGCCAGCATATCTTTAACGCGGTTGGTACCTCCGCGAGGCCACTCAATAGGGATAGATGGTTCATCCTCGTCGCTGTCTTCCTCGTCTAATTCAACAGGCTCGGGTGCTATATTATCTACAGCCATGGCTGCCACAGCTTTTTCTTTACGGGCAGGCAGTTTAAAATCGATATTGTATGCAATTACCAATACGGCAAGGGCGGCAAATACCAATAACCCTCCGGTACCGGCAGGGCCTATCTGGGCATCAAGCAGGCGGTTGCACCAAAAGCCGAAACCACCCTCCAAATAATGCGGATAATCAATAATAAAGGCATGGAAATAAGCGATAGCTATTGATATAAATACGATACAAAAAAGCGAGTAGGCGATTGTTTTGGTAATAGAAAATAGCTTTACCTTGAACAGCAGGCGATAGCCAAGCACAAAAAATACAAACACAAACAGGAATGAGGCTACCCCAAACCACTCGTAAATGAACTGATTACTGAGCAGTGCCCCAAATTTGCCCAGCCAGTTTTGCGCTATCTGCGGGTTGCCTCCGTTATCGGCAAGTTCCTGCACTGTTTTGCCGGTGGCCAGGTTATGCCAGCCGCCATTGGTGCTTGCAATATAGCTCTGATCTTCCTGCCAGGTAAACAGGTAAGAAGTGAACGCTATAAGAAAATATATAGACATCAGAAGCGACAGCAGACCTGCTATTTTTACGGCACGGCCATTCTCCATATCAAGCTGGGGCATGCTTGGGAGCCTCCGTTTGGATATACGCTCTTTTTCAGCTTTACCCGTTTGCCGGGGCTGATTTTCGTCCTTAAAACTATTTGATTTAAACTGATTTCCTTTTACCGGCATCGCTGATGTAACATCCTTTAACTGCAAACTTACATAAAATTTCACCTATGTAAACTTTGCAAAAACAACATATCCACTTTTTTGAGAATTTAAGATTTAGGACGTTCGATTTAGGATTTGTTTAATTTAAAGATGCAAAAACCTTTTTTTTACACAGATCAAATCCTAAGTTGAACACCCTATATTCAAGATTCTTTCCTATAAAGTTAGCAGATTAAACAAATATTTAGTCGTATTTTTAATTTTTTAGTATTATTGAAAACCATCAGTTCATGCACCCTTAAAACGGGTTTATTGTATGCGTAACCAATAAAAACGCCTATCACTTAACGTAAATAATGAGTATAGAAAAGCTGGAAGAATACATTACTACTGCCGATTTAAGTAAGCTGGAAACCCTGCTGATGCAAAGCCCCGCACTGGCTACTACACAAACCAGCCATGGTGTTTCGCCGCTGATGCTTTCTTGTTATTATAAAAAACCTTCGGTTACTGATGTAATGCTGCGATACGTGAATGAGATCAATTTATTTGAAGCATCTGCCGCCGGAAAACTGGAAGTAGTAACTCACTTTGTAGAAACCAGCCCCAACTCGCTTGATGATTACGCGCCTGATGGTTTTACTGCCCTGGGCCTGGCATGTTATTTTGGTCACGAAGCCGTTGCCCGTTACCTGGTAGCCAGTGGTGCTGATGTTAATCTGTCTTCTAACAACGGTTTCCGGGTTTTTCCTATACATTCGGCCTGTGCCGATAACAATACCGCCATAGCCCGTATATTGGTTAATAATGGTGCCGAAGTAAATGTAAAACAGCAGGCTGGTGCTACACCATTACATACTGCCGCCCAACATGGCAATATAGATCTGCTTATTTTGCTGCTTGAACACGGCGCGCTTACCAATGTGCGCATGGAAGGGGGCAAACTTCCTGCCGACCTGGCAAGAGAAAAGGGTTTTGAAGAGATTGCGGAGATTTTGAGTTGAGGCTCCTCTACGACGTTACGTAGTATCTCTATGTTGTCATTTCGATAGAGCAGGGGTGGATATGAGCTTGGCGCGAAAGAGAAATCTTCTACACCTTGAAATTCACTGTGTAAGGGCGTAGAAGATTTCTCCTCGTTCCTCGTCGAAATGACAATTCCTTTTTACGCATTTATGTCCTCTACTTCACAAAATGCACCTGCATGGCAGTTACCTGCTTAATGCAGCGGGCGGGTTTCTTTTCGTCCTGAACAATGATGCGGTAGGGGCCATCGCCGGGGGCTAAGGGTTGGCCGTCAACTTTATCTGCCAGGATGATGGTGCGGTCGGTAAAGCTTTTATCCAGTTCGGCCAGGGCAAAGATTACCTGGTAGCCGTCGCTGGCTTCCACCTGTAAGTATTTGGTTAGGTTTTCACCTTTAAGTTCCGGGCCTAAGGTAACACCTGCGTTTTTGAGTATCTCGGCCAATATCACACCGGTGTAAGTATGGTCTTTTCCATCCCTGTCCTTACGGGTTACGGTAGTTGGGGCGAGTTTTTGCAGATAAGCCGCGTCAATGGTTAGGGGAGTGGTAACCTCACCACTTACTTTAATGGTTTGTGCCTGCGTTATAAACGGAATGGCCGTAAAACTTAGTAAAGCTAAACAGGCTATTATCAAATGCTTTTTCATGGGTGTATGGTTATTAGTGTTTGGTTTTTGCGGTTAATGAGTTCGGATCAGCAAATTCGGGATTATTGATAAAGGTACTGTCTGTAAGCATATTTAAAAAAGCAATGATCTGCTTTTTTTCAATTGGCAGGAGTTTCAGGCTTTTACCTCCAACCTCGTTTGATTCGCCGCGAAGAAAAGTACTGAGAGAAGCAGACTCCAGGATATGATCGCTGTAATGATCAACCACTTCAGCTAAGGTTTTAAAGCGGCCATCGTGCATATAGGGTGCGGTAAGGGCAATGTTGCGCAGGGTTGGTACCTTAAAGCGGCCTTGGTCAGTTTGCAAGTGGGTAAATGAAGCTATGCCTGAGTCTTTGGGGAGGCTGTCTAATCCATTGTTATGAAAAAGCTCCATATAAGTTTTAGGCCCGCCGTGGCAATGGCCGCAGTTGGCTCCACGGATACCTTTTTCTGGTTGAGGTCCATTATTAAACAACTCCATGCCTTTTAACTCGTCATCAGTTGGTTTATACGCGCCTCGCTGGTATTGATCATAGCGGGAATTGGCGGAGATGAGTGTACGTTCAAACTGCGATATGGCTTTAACTATACGATCGCCGGTAATGTGTTCATCACCATAAACCAGTTTGAATAATGTGGGATAAGTGGCTGTTTTACTAAGTTTTTGCGCTGATATGGCTAACGACTGCCCCATTTCGTGCGGATTTGTGAGGGGGGTAACAGCCTGCTCTTCAAGCCCGTTGGCCCGGCCATCCCAAAAGAATTTACGCGCCCATAACAAGTTGGCCAATGACATGGAATTGCGCGGTGTAAGCACTCCATCAACTCCTTTACTCAAAGCAAGACCATCTGTAAAAGCTTTGTTTTGCTGATGACAGCTGTTGCAGGAAAGTGTATTATTCGCTGATAGCCTGGTTTCGTAAAACAACATCCGCCCTAAATAAACGCCTTGCTTAGTGGTAGGGTTATCTGCCGGGATGCTGATCCGGTTACCAAAGTTTGCCGGATACACCAGGTTGTAAGGTCCTGTTTCAACCGGGTTTGAAGTGAAGCTGAGGCCCGATAAAAGAATCATGAATATAAACAGCACAAGCAAAGTGTGGCTTTTTTTAAGCCACACTTTGGCGAACAGATTTTGCTTTTTGCCGGTATTCATGAACAAATTTAATGAAATAATGGACTCACCCGGTCATCGCTACGCTCGACCACCCTCTCTTATTCTGCGGCGGAAAGAAGGGTAGTTAAACATGTCATTGCGAGGAGGAACGACGAAGCAATCGCGAACTGAGCAGTCCTTTCTGTAAAGTTTACGATTGCCACACTACGTTCGCAATGATATGATTTTTTTAGCGAGGCTAAATAATGCCGGATTATCATCAATAATTAAATATCACGTTGGCAAAATAGTTTCTTCCGGCCTCAGGGAAACCTTCTACCAGGGTATAATTCCTGTCGAACAAATTATTTACACCACCTTCAATAGAAAAGCCCTTTATCAGTGTTAAGTGCGCCTTTACATTGGTCAGATAAAACGCTCCGGATACGGTGCCATAGCTGGTGCTGTAACGTTTGGAGTTATATTCCTCACTGGCCATGACATATAACTTGCTGATAGGTGTGTACTGGATTGATCCAAACACTTTGTTCTGCGGTACATCTGTCAGGAAAATATTGGGGCTTGATAAGTTTTTACGTTTCAGGTAAGTGTAATTGGCATCTATTCTTAACTGATTGGCAATTGGGTAGCCAATGGCAAATTCGGCACCATAATACTCGGCGCGACCAACATTTTGCACCTGCGATTGCTGGGTACCTGTTTTGGGATCTACCTGCACATTATTTACAGTTTGTATCAGGTTGTTGATCTTGCTATAAAACAGCGATGCTTGTATATTCAACTTTCCTACCAGCAGGGTGCGGTAGCTAAGATCATAATTTACAGCGTTTTCAGCCTTCAGGTCAGGGTTGGGAATAGCGGTGCCGAAACGGTATGAATACCTGTCTTTAATAGTAGCGAACCTGGTTTTTCGTGCTACCGAAAGGCTCAGCGTATTGGTGGTATCAATATCATACTGCAATAATCCCTGCAAGTTCCAGGCGCTGTTACTGTTAGCAGGCAGATCGCTTATTACGCCGTTGGTATATTGCTGAGCATCGGTGCTGTGCCTGTTCATGTAACTTACACCAGCATTGGCTTTAAATGCCGATGTAATATGATAGGTATCCTCTGCTCCAACGGTAAAGTTATTATCCGCATCACGGCGGGTAGGCTCACCAACGTTGTGCTCGCGGTGTACATCCTGTTTAAAATGCCCCGCCAGGCTAAAGCTGTTATTTTTGAATGAAGTGTTTTCAAACATGATGCTGCTGCCCAGGGTGTAATCGTTATAAATACTGGTAAAGGCATATGGTTTGGTCATAGTGCTGTAGGATGCATCATCAAAGCTTTGCAGGTTATTTTTAAACTGGTCATAATACCAGCGTGTTTTGATCACGTTGGTGCTGTTAATGCGGTTATTACTCAGTAAGTAAAGGCTTTGGGTATCCCAGTTGGGCCATTTCCAATACCGCGGACTTTTAAACAGTGAGTTTGAGGCATCATCACCTGCATAAACCGGTGTTCCTTTAGTACCGTGTTGGTAGCTGTAACCTATGGCGTATTCTTGATTAGCGGTGGGGGTAAAGCCAACTTTACCGCTCACAGCCACATCATTGTTATAGGAATTATCGCGGTGGCCGCCGTCTTCATTTTTAACAGGCTTAAAATCATGCGATAGCGGGTACCAGTTACGTTTGAGTTGTGATGCCGAAACTTCGTAATAAAACTTGCCCAGGTTTGAACCAATGTTGGTGTTTAACCTGTAACCTCCGCTTAACCAGCCAGCAACGGCATTAAACTCAAAGGGCTTAACCGGTTTACGGCTGATAAGGTTAATAGCGCCACCCTCAGCGTTTGGCCCGTATAAAACTGATGAATAGCCTTTGGCTACCTGTATCTCCGATAGATTGAAGGTGTTAAATCTGGCCAGATCAACATAACCATCATAAGGTACATATAGCGGGATACCATCCAGATAAATAGGCACCGATCTTACGTCAAACCCCCTCACACTTACCGCCGATTCATTACGCGGGCCAACCGCTGTCAGGGTAATGCCGGGCAGCAGATTTAATGCATTTGAAACAGTAAGCCTGTTGTACCGGTTGATGGTACCCGCCCCCAATTTATCAGACCGGAGGCTATCCCGGGTGCCGATGATATTAACCTGACCCAGTTGGAAAACATGCCGGGAGGTATCGGCATTTTGAGCCCTGAGATCAGTATTTAAAAGGGCAAAAAATGCAGTAGGTAAAATGATGGAGCGTAAGATTTTTTTCATATGTAAGATTTTGGTTATATAAAATAAAATATAACGCAAAATCGCAATTTTGGCTGATTATATGAAGAAATCAGTTTGCTTTTTGACAAAAGAGGGAGATTACGGCTCTTAAAATGTCAGGTTTTGTAAATTTTCTTTTAAAAACTCCTGTAATTTTTGGTGCAGCACATGAAAATGATTGATCACTTTTAAGCCATATTCAGTAACAATGGCTTTGCCACCACCTTTGCCTCCGCGGTGAGATGTTACGAGAGGCTGGCCAAAACGGTTATTCATATGGTTAACCAGATCCCAGGCTTGTTTGTATGACATTTTCATTTGCAAAGCCGCCTGCCTGATAGAACCGGAAGCCTGAATACGCTCCAACAACTCTATGCGCCCGTGTCCAAGTATTTTTTCATCAGCAGTTTCTATCCAAACCCTGCCGTTTAAATTAAAAATAGCGTTACTCATTATAGTAATGAAAGTAACGCTATTTTGATTAAAAGCAAAAAGGTATTGAATTGCCTTCGGTATTTTATGACAGGGCAACCGGGTTGCCACCTTGCGATTCTGGTATGTTATTGTTGGTATTTGCTTCCGGTTGTTTTCCTGTTTGCTGCAGTTCCTCAAAATATTTCTTTTTAACTACAGTGGTCATTTTATGATCGCCGGTATGGCTCCAGCCTGGAGGCATAACAAGGTAAAGGAATTTATTTTTAATGCCGGGTGCCTTATGTACATCCTTAGCCAGGGCCACAATTTCGCCAAAATAAGCATCCAGAAAGCTGTTTTTGATCATAGGGCGGCTAATACCGTATTCAATCGGGATTTTGCGGTCTTCATTCTGGTAGGTGCCAAATACCTTATCCCATATAGGAAGCAGGTTACAGAAATTGGTATCCATATACAACGGATTTTTAGCATGGTGTACCCGGTGGTGCGATGGTGTAAGTATGATATTGTTCAGGAAACCTAAGCGACCATCATTTACCAAATTTTCGCCAATGTGGATCATACCTCCCCAGAAACCATCAATAAACATAATTACAAACAACATGGCAGGAGGTACCCCCAACAAGATACAAACCGTTGTGCGGATAAAATCGGCATATGGACCTTCCAAAAAGAAGTGAGCATAACTTACTGATAGGTTCATGGTTTCGGGGGCATGGTGAGTTGAGTGCAAGCACCAGAACAACCTTACCTTATGACCCCAATAATGGTAAAGAAAATGGCCAAACTCCCAAACTATATAGCCGTAAATAAACCAATACCAGGTGAATGAGAGTTTAAAAATGGCGTATTTCTCAAATAAGCCAATACAAAGACCAACCATTGCAATTGCAATTACGCGGCCTACAAAAGCATTTAAAACGTACGAGAAAAACGGCAACTTGTAGTGAATAACCTTAAACCGTTTATAAAAGCCGGCACGTATAATTTCAATTACCAGTAAAAACGGCATAATCGGGAACATGAGCGATTTAAACCCCTCGTAAGTGAGCAGTTTATCGTAATCGCCTGATTTGATGATAGCAATCAAACTATTAAAGCCGAAAAAGCCTACGAAGTTCTTGAATATGGCCTCTAAAAAATCCATAGCATTAAAGTTTATAATTGGTTTACTGATTTATAACGCAATATATATGTATTTATGTATATACATAAAATTTTTTTATAAATAATTCGTCCCGCCTACGCCAATGGAACCATATGGCCAGGCTGTAAACTTGCATATTTCCGAGGCGCAAACAGCAGTTTGTGAAACTAATAACATAGAATTGTAAAACTGTTTCAAGTTATTGTTTCAAACAATTGTTTTAATTAATCGATTGATTAATTTTGTCCATTATTTATTCATTAAAACAATGGCTGAAACTGGATTTAGAAAATGGATTATCACCATTACGGTTATTACCGCTTCATTACTCGAACTCATTGATACTACTATAGTAAACGTTTCCATACCACAAATACAGGGAAACCTTGGGGCAACATTAACCGATGCTGCCTGGGTCATTACCGGTTATAGTGTGGCCAACGTTATTATACTGCCTATGTCTGGCTGGCTTGGCAGTTACTTTGGCCGCAAAACTTATTTTCTTACCTCAATTATCGTTTTTACCATAGCCTCATTTTTATGTGGTAACTCGCATACGCTTACCGAGCTGGTAGCTTTTCGTATTCTGCAGGGCATGGCAGGCGGTGGTTTGATATCAACGGCACAGGCCATACTGCTGGATACCTGGCCAAAAGAACAGGTAGGTACCGCGACCGCGTTATTTGGTCTGGGTGCTATTGTTGGCCCAACGCTGGGCCCAACTATCGGGGGCTGGATAACGGATAATTACTCATGGCCATGGATCTTTTACGTGAATCTTCCGGTAGGTGCCATAGCCGCTATCTGTACTTACCTGTTTGTACGGCCAACTCCTAAAGAGGGGAGGGATAACCCTGTTGATTGGTGGGGTATTATATTATTGGCTGTTTCTGTCGGCAGCCTGCAAACTGTATTAGAAAAAGGCGAAGACGAGGACTGGTTTGCCACACCTTACATAACCGTGTTATCGGTAACCACAGTTTTTGGCTTATTGCTGTTTATTTGGCGGGAACTCAGCACGAAATACCCGATCATCAATTTTAGTATCATGAGGCACCGTAGCTTTGCTATTGGTATGCTTACCTCCTTTATTTTGGGCGTGGGGCTATATGGATCGACTTTTGTGTTTCCGGTTTTTACACAAAATTTATTAGGTTTTTCGGCACAGCAAACGGGCGAGGTTTTATTTCCCGGCGGTTTGTTCACCATTGCGGTAATTCCATTTATGGGGATGTTTTTGAATAAGGGTGTCCCCGCGCAATTGCTGGCTATGGTAGGGATGTTATTGTTTTTTGCATTTTCGGCATGGCTAAGCAATTCTACTTTGGGTATGGGCAGCAGCGATTTCTTTTGGCCCTTAGCCATCAGAGGTATTGCAATGGCACTTTTATTTGTACCCTTAACTACACTGGCCATCGGCGATCTGCATGGTGCAGAAATTGGGCAGGGAGCAGGCTTAAATAACATGATGCGCCAGTTAGGCGGTTCATTTGGTATTGCTGGCTTAACTACCCTGATACACATCAGGCAGGCTGTTCACCGTAATAACCTTTTAACCAATATTGAACCATCCAACCTGCACTTCATACAGCGATTTAACGATTATGTGCACGTATTTATGGCCAAAGGGAAATCAGCTTCTGATGCAACACGAATGGCTTATGGCGCGGTTGAAAGGGTAGTGAACCAGCAGAGCGCATTGCTTACTTACAATGATGCGTATTGGATTGTTGGGTTGGTGATGCTGTTTTCCATACCGTTATTATTCATGGCTCCGATCAAAAAAGGACAAAAGGCAATCACCGGCGGGCATTAATAACAGGCTATTCAGAGGGTAAATAATTAAATCATGCTATTTGTGTTAACAATATATAGATTTGAGCTGATTAAAAATTTGCCATGAGTTCTGCTACAGATATATCAACAGAAGAAAAAATTAAGGAAGCCGCGAGAATTGTGTTTACACAAAAAGGTTTCCAGGGTGCCAAGATCAGGGATATTGCCTTACAGGCCGATATTAATCTTGCTTCTGTTAATTATTATTTCCGCAGTAAAGAAAAGTTGTTTGAAATCATCATGACCGAGGCTGTTCAGCAGCTTTTTGATAAGGCCATCCCTGTGGTAAATGATAGCACCACCACACTTATTCAAAAAATTGAATTTTTGGTAGCGTTCTATATCGACCTGGTTTTAAATAATCCGGATTACCCGTTCTTTATTATCGGAGAGGTAATGTCGGGCTCAAACAACCTGCCTCTGATCAAGAATTTAGAGCCTTTGTTAAAATCACATTTTGCCCGGCAACTGGCAGCTTTAAATACAGATGGTAAAATAGCTTATCATCCTTATCATGTGATTATGAATTTGGCGGGCATGATCATTTTTCCTTTCATCAGCCGGCCACCGCTTCTAAAATCGGGGAAGTTTAACGCAGAAGAATTTGAACAAATGATGCAGGAGCGCAAAAAGCTTATTCCTGTTTGGATTGCACAAACGTTAGGTATTTAACAAGTTTTAAATACCTAACGTTTGCAATTCCGCTCTTTAATTAAGGTTTCCAAACATTATCTTTTTTATCCACGTCGGGATCATAGGTTGTGCCTAAAAGCAATTGTTTTATAGGCTTGGTAGTGGTAAACTCAACATTTGTAGCTTTATTACCATTTGCCCAGCAGGCTATACTTTGATGAACCAGTTGTTTGCTGCCATCGATGTAATAAACGGTTAAATTTACCGGTACCGCCTTGTTGCCTATGCTGGTAATGGTTACTACGTATTTTTGCTGCTGATGATTTACCTTGCTGATGGCAAGGTTAGGTACACCGTTATCAAAGAACCAGTTTTTCCAGAACCAGTTAAGGTTTATACCTGAGCCTGTGTTGATACAGTTAAAAAAGTCATAAGGCATAGGATGCCTGCCGTGCCATTGGTTTATGTAATAATGCAAAGCTTTGGTAAACAGCTCGTCGCCCAGCATATCCTTGATATAATAATAGGCCATGGCCGGTTTGGGATAGCTATCTGTAAATTTGGCTGCTCCGGTAAGCCCGGGCGTAAGTGTCATGATAGGAACGTCCTGCTCGGTGCCTGCACTGTTTTCGGTAGGCGCTACGCCATAAGTATCTACAATTTTTTTATCAATAACGGGGCTGGTCAGCCATTCGCCAATAGTGGCCCAACCTTCATCCATCCATCCGTATTTTGTTTCATTAGTTCCCATATAAAAAGGAAACATGGTATGAAATATCTCATGGTCGGTTAATTCAATGGCATCTTCTGCGTTTTCAAGCGGGTTATCATTTACCATCATAGGGTATTCCATTTGGTCGAGCCCGTCAAACACGGTTTCATGCGGGTAGGGGTATGGCCATTTCGGAAATTGGTAGCTCATGTTTTCTACCGTTTTACGGGCATAGTTTACCACTTCAAAGTAGTCTTTATGAGCAGGGTTAAATACCGCGTCTACCCTGGTGCGTCTTTGTGTTTTAGGATCAACCACGAGGCTTGACGCTTTCCAGGTATAGTGATTGCTAAGCGCGAAAACAAGATCGGTTACACTATCGGCCTCAAATTTCCAGGTATTGGTTGGATTGTTTTTGGTGATATGGCCTGTTTTTAAATCGGCTTCGGTGATGATATCGGTTACCTTATCACTTATACCTGCCTGAGTTATCAGTTTGGCATATTTGGATTCATACACCTCATCCGTATTTTTGAGGTTCCCTGTTGCCCAAACCTGGTAATTGCCGGGTACGGTGATCTCGGCGTTAAAGTGGCAAAAATCATTGTAAAATTCCTGCGAACCGAGGTAAGGGTACTTATTCCATCCATCTATATCATCGTAAACAGCTATCCGCGGAAAAAAGTAGGCTATAAAAAACGCGCCTGTATCAATTTGACCGGTACGTATGTGGGATGTTTGATTAAGCGTGTAGGAATAAGCTATTTCAAAATGTGTTTTTTGTTTAGGCATTATAGGCTGCACCTGAAGTACCATATTGGTACCATCAATTTTGCGTTTAACGCTATCCTGCAACTGGTTATTAATACTAAGCGACTCAATTTTTACACCATCGGTTAAGTCTATAGCTTTTACAGCCATATCTCGAATGGCTCCTTTTTCGTATAAATTAGGGTAGAGCTTAAATTGTACCTGGTTAAGCGTATCCGGGCTATTATTAATATAATCTATACCAACGGTGCCTGTAAGGTTTCGGTTTTGCGGGTTGAAGCTTACTTTAATAGTATAGTCGGCCGTGTTTTGCCAGTAGTTTTTACCGGGCTGGCCCTTAGGGCTGCGGGTCCCTTTCACGTAAGTGTTTTGTAAATTTACGGCTATGGGCAGTGTAACCTGAGCGTAAGTGACCGTACTGCCTGATAATAAAATTATAGCGAGTAATTTTTTAAGGTTGATCATTAAGAGAGATTATATCAGTTATATTTGATGTAAATATAACAAACAGGATAAACAGAAAAGCAAATTGCGCAGATAGGTGACTTTTACTTATTTACAATTGCCTATAACCATTATACTCAAACTAATTAAACTGATGACTGCAGAAAAGATGATCATGATTACAGGCAAACAATACCTGGAGTTAAAACAACGCCTGGAAGGCGGTGATGGTCTTACATATAATATTGGAACGGAGAAACACCCTGAGGAGGTTAAAATAATTAACATGTATATGGATACGGATGCGGATTTTACCCGTAACCCACGGCAGTTTGCAAAAATGAATGAGGATTTACATATACAGGTAAAACTGGAATATATAGCCGAATAAACCTATATAGAATAAACCATTACCAGCCTCCTTTAAAGCCCTCGGTTAACGCGTTAGTGTAATTTTCAAGATCAAAAGAGTATAGGTAGGGCGCTTTATGCGCACCGCCTTTACGTGGTTTATCTGCACGGGTCAGTATACCAAAGGCAAGTACGCGCCGTTGAAAGTTACGCCTGTCCAGCTTTTTATCCAATATGGTTTCATATAGCTTTTGCAGTTCGGGCATGGTAAAATCCTTGGGCATCAGGTTATAGCCAATAGGCTGGTAATTGAGCTGAAGGCGCAGTGTGTCAAGGGCACTTTTAAATATCAGCTCATGGTCAAGCTGTAATTCGGGCATATCATCCAGATCACGCCAGGCGCATAGTTCCGAAAATTGGTCGGGCTGTGGGTTAACGTCAAAGAAATCAACAAGTGCATAATATCCTATAGATAAAAACCTGCCCGAAAACCAGTTTTCGCCCGCAGGCAGCATATCCCTGTACAGGTCGTTATGAAACTTTGAACGATCGGGATCACCAAATACCCTAAACTGCTGTAAAAATATTTTATCAAGGCCGGTTCGCTCTTGTAGTATCCTTGTTGCGGCATCATCAATGGGCTCCTGTTTAAGCACAAATCCGCCAGGAAGGTACCATTTCTCTTCATCAGGGGTTTTTAACAGCAACACTTTCATCTGTCCGCCGTGGAAACCAAAAACTACACAATCAATCGAAATATGATCGAGATAGTTTTTGCGGGCATCATCGCTGAATTCAATAAGTCGTTCTTTGCTTAACATTTGTGCTATTCTACAAAAATAGTTTGATTATTTAGTTATAATATTTACAATTGTGTACTTTGTACACGATGAGGTTTTTTTACATTTTCTAATTCAAACCGTCAAAATTTTATCAAAATAAGTAAGTGATATACAGTCGTGTATATTTTATGTCCATATTTGTTTAACCAATTCTCTTATATCTAAATTTAAAAAATGAAAAAGTATTTTTCAACCCGGCTTGTTAGCAAGGCTATCCCGCTTTGTGTTGCAGTGCTGTTACCTTTGAGCAAGGTAGCGGCCCAAACCAAAGCAGATGACGCTAAAATGAATACGTTCGTTACCGGCCTCATGGGTAAAATGACGGTCGACGAAAAAATAGGACAACTTAACCTGGTAACCATTGGGGCGGCAACCACAGGCTCGGTGGTAAATAAAGGTGTTGAAGAAAAAATAAAGAAAGGTTCTATAGGTGGTGTGTTTGGCGTTTGGGGAGCCGACCGTGTAAAGGAAGTGCAGGACCTGGCCGTTAAAAACTCAAGGCTGCATATCCCGCTTATTTTTGGGCTTGATGTTATACATGGGCACCGCACTATTTTCCCGATCCCACTGGGCATGTCGGCCGTTTGGGATATGGGTCTGATCAAGCAATCGGCCCAGATAGCAGCCAAAGAGGCAACAGCCGAAGGACTTAACTGGGTTTACTCGCCAATGGTTGATATAGCCCGCGACCCACGCTGGGGGCGTATCTCTGAAGGATCGGGTGAAGACCCTTGGTACGGCGGACAAATAGCCAAAGCTATGGTACAGGGTTACCAGGGCAGCAGCATGAAAAATGCCGACGCTGTAATGGCCTGCGTAAAACACTTTGCCCTGTATGGCGGTGCCGAAGCTGGCAGGGAATACAATACGGTTGATATGAGCCGGATTAAAATGTACCAGGATTACCTGCCCCCTTATAAGGCAGCTCTTGATGCCGGTGCGGGTAGCTTTATGAGTTCATTTAATACTGTTGATGGTGTACCTGCAACAGCCAACCAATGGCTGCTAACCGATGTACTGCGTAAACAATGGGGCTTTAAAGGCTTTGTGGTATCAGACTATACCGCGGTTAACGAAATGATAGCTCACGGACTTGGCGATCTGCAAATGGTTTCAGCCCTGGCATTAAAAGCCGGGCTGGATATGGACATGGTAGGCGAGGGCTTTTTAACTACCCTGAAAAAGTCGCTTGCTGAGGGTAAGGTAACCAACCAGGAAATTGACCTGGCCTGCCGCCGCGTACTGGAGGCTAAATATAAACTGGGGCTTTTTGATAATCCTTATAAATCAATTGATGCCAGCAGGGCCAAAGAAGTTTTAACTCCCGAAACACGCGCTCAGGCACGCAACATATCTAAACATTCGTTTGTGTTGCTAAAAAACGAAGCGCAAACATTGCCGCTCAAAAAAACAGCTTCTATTGCACTGGTTGGCCCGCTGGCTGATAACCACCGTGATATGCTGGGCACCTGGGTTATTGCGGGCGAGTGGGAAAAATCGGTAAGCGTACTGGAAGGTATTAAAAATGTGGCCGGCAGCAATGTAACTATCAATTATGCTAAAGGAGCAAACATTACAGAAGACAGCCTTTTTATCAAAAGACTAAATTTTGGCCCCGGAATGGTTTCTGTTGATCCTAAACCGGCCGATGTATTATTGAAAGAAGCGGTTGACGCGGCTAAAAAATCAGACGTTATTGTAGCGGTGGTAGGTGAGTCGCAAAGTATGTCGGGCGAATCATCAAGCCGTTCGGATATTGATATTCCCGAGAGCCAAAAGAATATGCTGAAGGAACTGGCCAAATTGGGCAAGCCGCTGGTGATCGTATTATTTAATGGCAGGCCGCTTACCTTAACCTGGGAAGATACACATGCCAATGCTATATTAGATGTGTGGGCCCCGGGTACCGAAGCCGGTAACGCCATTGCTGATGTACTGTTTGGCGATTATAACCCGGCCGGTAAAATAACCGCCACCTTTCCGCGCAGCGTAGGGCAAATACCTATATATTATAACCATAAAAATACAGGTAGACCTTATGATGGTAAAGGTCCGTCAAAATTCAAATCAAACTACCTGGATATTTCCAATGATCCGCTTTATCCGTTTGGCTATGGTTTGAGCTATACAACCTTTGGATATAGCGATGTTAAACTAAGCAAAAGCAAATTGAAGGGAAATGAAACCCTTACAGCCAGTGTTAATGTAACCAATACCGGTAAATATGCCGGCGAAGAAGTAGTACAATTATATATTAGCGATCCGGTAGCCAGCATCAGCAGATCTGTAAAAGAATTAAAAAACTTTAAAAAGATAAGCCTGCAACCTGGCGAGCAAAAAGAAGTTTCCTTTAATATTACACCTGAGGAGTTGAAGTTTTACAACAGTCAGCTTAAATATGATTGGGAGGCTGGTGAGTTTATTATACAGATAGGTACCAACTCTGCCGATACCCATACTGCAAGTGTGCAATGGAGTAAATAAGCATATAAACAGTATTAACAAAGACAGCGCCGATATGAAAATACCGGCGCTTTTTGTTGTGGGTAATTTAGCTTATAGGTTTTTGTTTACAATTGTCAATAACTGTTTTGGTTACATTTATTATTTTAATATTATTTATGAATTTTAGTATCCAGGGGTTTCTTTAATCGAAAATAATAAATGTTATAATGACATTACTGTCTGTGTATGATGGTATTCAGTACTGAAAATTCAAAACGGCATTTAAGTTTAACAGGCTCAAAAAAGTAAAAATAAAATGGCTTTTTGGGGCTATGTAACCAGAATTATACGTTCAAACCGTTTTTAAAGGATATGTTATCATTATCTATACCATTTTTACATTACAAAATTTTTACAAAAGTTATTCTTTTATTAAGAAATTATTAATAAAGTAATCTCAAATTACAATGTTTCTTTGCTTAAATGATTTACCAATAATTAATTTGTAAATCTGCATTTTTCCCTTGTGTAAACAATACACCTTCATTACATTAGTTGCATAGCCAATATAAATTTCTGAAACATCAGAAATCATACAAAATCTAATATTAATAATAACATTTAAGGGTTTACGCTCTTGTTTCAGGTAGCGTTAAAAAAGGAACGGTGCAGAGGATAAGTTTAAAATTTATTACGAGAAGATCATATGATTAAACTTTTACATTTTTTATTTTCTGAGTCTTCTGAATTTAAAGAATTGCTTAACCAGAGCAATGGAATATACACGCTTGCCCCCCGCAAAAGGTTTATTCTGAGGTATTATAATGTCCGTTTTCCAACATAAAACATCAATTATCGACTTACAATCTTAAATCAAATATATTAATCAACTAAATCTCAATCTCATGTTTAAAAGTTTACTCCTTAAAGGAAGATTCCTGGGCGTGCTACTATGCTGCCTGGTTTCTTCGTTAGTAGTTACAGCCCAAACAAAGTACAAAGGTAAAGTTATCGGCAGCGATGATAAATTACCTGTAGTTGGCGCGTCTATACGCGTTAAAGGTACTACCACGGGCGCTGTAACTGATGTTAACGGCGATTTTACCTTAACCCTAAAATCAGGTGATGTAATAACTATTAGCTACATCGGGTATCAAACCACAGATATTACTGTAGGCTCAAATACCACATTAAATGTTACTTTAAGAGCCGGCAGCAACTCATTAAATGAAGTTGTTGTTACTGGTTACGGTTCTTCACGTAAAAAGGACTTGGTTGGTGCGGTTGCAGTAGTAGATGTAGCGGCTTTAACCAGGCAGCCATCAGCATCTGTTGAAAACCAATTACAAGGCCAGGCAGCGGGTGTTACAGTTGTAGCATCAGGTCAGCCAGGTGAAGCTCCGGCTGTTAAAATTCGTGGTGCCAACACCTTCGGAAACAACCAGCCATTGTACGTTGTTGACGGTGTACCTACAACTAACGTAACAGACATTAACCCAAATGACGTTGCAAATATGCAGGTACTGAAAGATGCGAGCTCTGCCTCAATTTATGGTGCTCGTGCAGCAAATGGTGTAATCATCATTACAACCAAAAAAGGTAACGGAAAAACAACTGTTTCTTACGATGCTTATTATGGTACTCAGGTTCCAAAAGGTGGCAATGTTTACGATTTGCTAAACCCTACCGAAATGATGAGTTTAAGAACGCTTGCAATTCAAAATACAGCCAGGTTAAAAAACATTCCGGTTGATTTGTCAAGTAACTTATATGGCCCTACTGGTAACGTTTTGCCTGACTATATCAATGCAGGCGGAGCAGGACCTTTTGGTATACATGATGGCGACCCTGCAGTTGATCCTGCAAAATACAGCGTTAATCCATTTTACACTTCTGGTGACCCGTCTGGTTTTTACCGTATAACCAGGGCTAATAAATCAGGTACAGACTGGTATCATGAAATATTCAGCTCAGCTCCTATACAAAGCCATAACTTAAACATGAGCGGTAGCACAGAAAATGCAACTTATCTGTTTTCTGCAAATTACTTTAATCAACAAGGTACTTTATTAGGTACTTACAATAAACGTTATACCGTAAGAGCAAATACCAGCTATAATATAGCTAAACACATCAGAGTAGGTGAAAATATTTCATACTCCGTAACTGAAAATCCTAAAGTTAACGAAAATGACGAAGGTACCGCTATCGGTATGTCATTCCGTGAGCAACCAATTATTCCTGTATATGATATCAAAGGTAACTTTGCAGGTTCAAATACAGCCAACTTAGGTAATGCGCGTAACCCAGTTGCCATTGCAACACGTACCTTAAATAATTATGGCTCTGTAAACAGGGTATTTGGAAATATGTTTGGTGAGGTTGACTTCCTGAAATATTTCACAATACGTACTCAATTTGGTGGTGAGTATTATTCAGATTACGATCACAACTTTACTTTCCCTGAATATGAAAACTCTGAAAATAACACAGTAAACACTTATGCAGAGAATTCATATAACGGATATAACTACACCTGGACAAACACATTAACTTATCATCAGATTATTGCCAAGCATGATATTAAATTATTGGTTGGTACAGAAGCATACAAAAACAGGTATCAAACTTTAGGTGCCACAAATACAGGTTACTTTACATTTGATCCAAACTATACCACTATAACTACAGGTACTGGAACGCCAACTGCTTACAGTACATTGCAAAAAGATAGGATATCTTCACTGATTGGTCGTTTGGATTATACTTATAATGACAAATATCTTTTAAACGCTACTATACGCCGTGACGGTTCAACCCGTTTTGTAAATGACGTATATGGTTGGTTCCCTGCGGTAAGTGCCGGCTGGCGTGTATCTCAGGAAAGCTTTTTAAAAGGAGTTAACTGGATAAATGACTTAAAAATCCGTGGTGGTTACGGTATCATGGGTAACCAATTAAACGTTGACCCTGCCAATGCTTTTACTACATTTGGTGCAAGCAAAGTGAACTCTTATTATGATATCGGTGGTACATCAACTGCAACAGTTCCTGGTTTTACACAAACACGTATAGGTAACCCTGGTGCAAAATGGGAATCTGATAAAAACTTTAACATTGGTTTTGACGGTTCATTCTTCAACCAAAAATTAGAGATCTCTGCAGATTATTATAAAAAGATCATCACAGGCCTGTTGTTCAATCCAAATTTAGCTGGTACCTATGGTGCTGCTACAGCTCCATACAGCAATATTGGTGCTATGGATAATACAGGTTTGGACATTACTGTTGGTACTCACCATAACCTGTCACATGATTTAAAAATGAATGCAACATTAACATTCACTACTTATCATAACGTAATCAAGAAAGTTACCGCAGGACAGCCTTATTTTGATGTAAATAGCGGCCGTTTTAATGGTAGTTCAATTATACGTAACCAGGTAGGTGGTCCGGTAGGTGCTTTCTTTGGTTACCAAACCGCAGGTTTCTGGAACTCACAAGCCGAAATTGATGCTGCAAATGCTAAAGCAGGCGGTACGTATCAGAATGATGCTGCTGTTGGCCGTTTCAAATACGCAGATATTAATGGTGATGGAAAGATCACTGCCGATGACCGTACAAAATTGGGCAATCCTAACCCTAAATTTACAGGTGGCTTAAATCTTGACTTTTCTTACAAAAGATGGGATCTGAATATGTTCTGGTATGGTTCTTATGGTAACAAAATCTGGAATGATACCAGATGGTGGACAGATTTTTACACCAACTTCCTGGGTGCAAAAAGCAAAACTGCTTTATATGACTCATGGACTCCTACTCACCAGAATGCTAAAGCTCCTGTACAGGAAATTGATGGTTCATTCAGTACCAGTACAGTACCAAATTCATATTATGTAGAAAACGGTTCTTTCCTGCGTTTACGTAATACACAAATCGGTTATACTTTTGATCCGCAAATTCTAAAATCAATTGGTATTGACAAGTTGAAAATTTATTTATCAGGTGCTAACTTAATTACTATAACTAAATACTCAGGTGTGGATCCGGAAATCGTAGGCGGCGCGCAGAACAGTAACACGGCAAGTACCACCAATTTTGGTGTAGATCGTGGTAACTATTCGCCAGTGCGTACTTATTTATTAGGTGTACAAGTTAAATTTTAATTATTAAGAAATTATGAAAAGTATACAACGTTTATCAGTCTTTGCATTAATCGCAACCGCTGGTGTGTTACCAAGTTCATGTAAAAAGTCCTATTTGCAACAACCGGCAATAGGTGCCCTAAGCTCAACAACAATTACTACAGCGGCTGGTGTGGATGGTTTATTAATAGGTGCTTACGCCATACTTACTGGGCAGCAGGGAACTAACGCGGCCATCGGTGGCGGCGGCCCCTGGGAGTCATCTCCTGATAACTGGATTTATGGCAGCGTTGCCGGCGGTGATGCGCACAAAGGTAGTTCCGGAACGGATCAGCCACCAATTAACTCCATTGCGGCTTTCACAGTTGATGCGAGTAATGGTTTCATGAATACCAAATGGAGAGCTGATTATGAAGGTGTGAACAGGGCAAATAACGTGTTAAAAGCAGTAGCCACCGCTACTGGTATAACTGATGCGAACAAAGCAATAATCATTGCACAGGCAAGATTTCTACGCGGACATTTTTATTTCGACCTGAAAAAAATGTTTAACAATGTGCCTTACATTGATGAATCTACCACCAATTTTATACAGCCAAACACTACTGATATTTGGCCGAAAATTGAAGATGATTTCAAATTTGCTTATGCCAATTTACCAGCAACTCAAGCACAAGTAGGCCGTGTTAATAAATGGGCGGCAGGTGCATATCTTGCAAAAACTTATTTGTTTGAAAAGAAATACACCGACGCTGACGCGTTATTTACTACAGTAATAACAACAGGTACTAACTCTGCTGGCGTTGCTTATGACTTGAATACAAATTATTTTGACAACTTTAACGCTGCTACTAAAAACAACAAGGAAACAGTATTTGCTATTCAGCAGGCTGCTAATGATGGTACCAACACCATCAGTAATGCTAATAATGGCGATATGTTAAACTATCCTTACAACAGCCCTTTCGGTTGCTGCGGTTTCTTCCAGCCAACTTTAGATCTGGCAAACTCATTCCGTACAGATGCAAATGGTTTACCTTATCTTGACGATTATAATTCACATCCAATTGCTCAGGATCAGGGTATAGCTTCAAATGCTGCTTTCACACTTGATGCCGGTAACATCGACCCTCGTTTTGATTGGACAGTTGGCCGTCGTGGCATTCCATTCCTTGATTGGGGTAATCACCCAGGTCAAAACTGGATTCGTGAGCAATCTTCTGCTGGTCCGTACTCAGCTAAAAAGAATGTTTACTTCCAGGCATCAAAAGGTACTTATGGCGATGCGCATTCATGGGCACCAGGTAATGCAAACCAGGTTAACATCATCCGTTTTTCTGATGTATTGTTAATGGCTGCAGAAGCTAAAGCTCAATTGGGTTCTGGCGATATGGGTTTAGCTTATGTTAACCGCGTACGTACCAGGGCCGCAAATCCATCAGGCTTTGTATATACTTATAAAGATCCGGCTAATCCAACAGGTGGTTATACAACTACACCTGCAGCACATTATGTAGTTAGCCCTTATCCTGGAGGTTATTTTACAAGTAAGGATCTGGCTTTAAAAGCAATCTACTTTGAACGTAAACTGGAGTTAGCGCTTGAAGGTCATCGTTTCTTTGATATTTCACGTTGGGGTATTGCACAACAAGCTCTGGCTACTTATTTTGCAGTTGATGGCAAAGTGATTACCGATATTGCAGGTGCACACTTTACTCCTGGTAAAAATGAATATTACCCAATACCACAAGCACAGTTAGATCTGCAATCAGATGGTAAAACATCTACATTGAAACAAAACCCAGGTTATTAATAACAACCTTTAATATCATTATAATAAAAAGAGCCGGTATTTACCGGCTCTTTTTATTATGTTAAAAATCTATCTTTAGTTTTTCAACATCTACTATCAAAATGTTATTCAGCAAACAGCAAGCTACTATCACGTTTATTATTTTATCGGCAATTGGCATTTGTTCAACAGTTTTAAGCTGTAATAATGACCAGCCGCCAGCCGATGTTGCGGTTGATGGCAAGTCACTTTCAGAAAAATATTGCGTCAGCTGTCACAAATACGTTGCCCCCCAAATGCTTGATCAGGTAACATGGACAAAGCATGTGCTGCCGGCCATGGCCAAGCGTCTGGGTATTGAGGTTTATGCGGATGATCAGTATGTGAATAATCCATCGGCAAAAAGTACTGTGACCTATGATGAGTGGCTTAAGATTGTTGATTATTATACTAAAACAGCTCCTAAGACTATTAAGCCGGCCAAAGCTCCTGTTGTGCCGCTTAAAGATTGGGGTGTTTTTACACTCGTGCCCCTTTCAAAAGATACTGTACCGGTAGCCACAACTACCATGATAACGTTTGATAGCATTAGTCATCGCATTTTTACAAGTGATATGATGAATAATGGTTTATATCAATGGAACGACAAGTCAAAACTAATTGCTACTAACAAGTTTGGTTCGCCTGCGGTTAATGTTCAGTTTACAAAGGATACTAATGGAACCGAGCATGGTTCATTTACATTTATAGGCACCATGCTTGCCATAGATGTGGCCAACGGTTATGTTGCCGATTTTGACTTGAGTAAACCCGGTATGAAGAAAGCCGATACCATAGCCGATAAATTACCCCGCCCTTTACAGTCAATACAGGTAGATCTGGATAAGGATGGTTTAACTGACAGGGTGGTGTGCGGTTTTGGTCATAATTTTGGTGGTTTATATTGGTACAAGCAGCTGCCCGGCAAAAAATTTGAAAAGATGGTCATCAGTTCTATACCAGGAGCAGAGCAGGCTGTTATTGGTGATTTTAATCATGATGGCTGGCCCGATATTGCCTGCCTTTTTGCACAGGCTGATGAGGGTGTGTGGATGTTTTTAAATGATCATAAGGGAGGGTTTACACAAAGTAATCTGATCAGGCTTCCACCGGTTTACGGTTCAAGCAGTTTTCAGCTGGTTGATTTTAATAATGACGGGCAGCTTGATATATTGTATACCAGCGGCGATAATAGCGACTATTCCAAAATATTAAAGCCCTTTCATGGCGTTTATATATATCTGAATCAGGGTAACTTTAAATATAAACAAGCATACTTTTATCCTGTAAATGGAGCTACGAAGGCCATAGCGGCTGATTTTAACGGAGATGGCAAATTGGATATAGCTGTCATCGCTTTCTTCTCCGATCTGAAAAATAATCCCGGAGAAGGTTTTACTTACTTTGAGCAAGATCGTCCTATGCACTTTATACCGCACAACCCGCCAATTTTTAATTATGGCCGGTGGATATGTATGGATGTTAATGATTACAATGGAGATGGCAAACCTGATGTTTTATTAGGTAATTTTTCTTTTGGCTTTATTAATGAAGAAAAGTTTACCCCAACCTGGAATGCCCACCATCCATTTATCATATTAAAGAATACATCAGGTACTAAGGCCAAATAAATTCTTTGGATATTTGAATCATGAATACCGATGTGTTGATAATAGGTGCAGGTGCTGCAGGTTTGATGGCAGCCCGCGAATTGGCAGTTAAGGGCAAAAAGGTAATTGTATTGGAGGCTCAGGACCGGATTGGCGGCCGCATACATACCATCTATGAAAATGGAAAAGTTATAGAGCTTGGAGCCGAATTTGTACACGGCGATTTACCTGTTACGCTTAACCTGCTTAAGGAAAGCGGTATTAAATACCATTCGGCCTCGGCATCAATGTGGAGGTACGATAATGGAAAGTTTACTACCACTGAAGTGTTTATTGACCATTGGGATGAGTTTATTGATAAACTCAATAAGTTGGAGCAGGATACCAGCATTCATGATTTTATAGAAACAGAGTTTCCGGGTGATAAATACATCGAACTCCGGGAATCAGTACGGCAATTTGTTTCGGGCTACGATACGGCTAACCCTAAAAACGCAAGCAGCTTTGCCCTGCGAAAGGAATGGCAAAGTGAAGATGAAAACGCACAGCATCGCATTGAAGGCGGATACATAAAACTATTGAGCTACCTGGCTACCGAATGTGAGGCAAATGGTGGCCAAATGAAGCTGAACAGTGCGGTAAAAGATATTTATTGGGAGCCGGGAAAGGTTTCTGCAATAGCTGTTGATGGCATAACGTACCATGCCGAAAGGGCCATTATAGCTATCCCGCTTGGTGTTCTGCAAACAGATGCAGTTACAAAAGGAACTATTGTGTTTCACCCGCTGGTTAAAGAACAGCAAGATGCCATACACCAAATGGGTTTTGGCGCGGTTATAAAAATATTGATCGATTTTAATGAGGCTTTTTGGGAGAACGTGCAAACGGATGATGGTAAAAGCCTTAGAGATATGGGCTACCTGTTTTCGCAGGAAGAGATACCTACCTGGTGGTCACAGTTCCCGGAGCGCTCAACCGTATTTACCGGTTGGGTAGGAGGGCCCGACGCCTGGGCCAAAAAAGATGCAACCGATGATGAGTTATTGGCGGAGTCGCTGCAATCAATTGCTAATATTTTTAAAAAAGATATTGATGAACTGCAAAGCCAGATCAGATCGTGGCATGTAATAAACTGGACAAGCAGGCCATTTATACAGGGCTCCTATGCCTATGATACAGTAGAGGCCCCTTTCGCACGCAAAACACTTAATACTTCCGTTAATGATACCGTGTTTTTTGCCGGCGAATATCTGTATGAAGGCCCAGCCATGGGAACGGTTGAAGCAGCCTTAACCAGCGGAAAAAATGTTGCTGAGAAAATAAGGTAACCTATGGCTTCCAGTAATTGCCCGATACAATGATCATATCCAGCATTTTGATGCTGTTGTCATAATAATCATAATCGCGCAGTTTAAAGGCTACCAGATAATCCCAAAGTTTGTTGAGCCAAACCTGGTTGCTTTTATCAACGGTGGCAGATACTGTGAATGGCGCTATAAAACTTAAAGCTTCAAAATAACGCCTCTTAATATCATTACCCGCCAAGGTATAACCCGCTGAAATATTATCAGGATTGCCATTGGTAGTTTGGCGTATCCAGCTATTGATCCTGGTAACCATGGCCAATGCCCTTTTATCGCCATATAGTAAATAATCACTGGCTACACGCCATGGCACCCGGCAGGCATTATAATTATAAAAACCATCATAAGCCGATTCAAGATAGTTGGCTTGCGCAGGGCGTGGCACTTTATTAACGTTGCGGATAAAATCGGGCACAATGCCCGCATCCGGGCTATATTTGCTTTGCATCAGGCTGAAAAGCCGGTAATTGCTACTGATAACTTTTTGCCATTTGCCATCCTTTAAAGTGTTTTCAAAAGCCTTAAAGTGCGCTGGCATAAAGTCAGATGATCGCGTGTCAAAATAGTCACGACTATCATGCTCAATGGCATCACTTATTAGAATAGAGTAGGTGGCAGGGTTTATTTCGTGCTGCATGATGGCTGTTATCATGCTTTTAGCTTCCAGCGCGTAATTGATCTGCCCGTCGTTACCCCATTGTTTGGCAGCTAACAGGAGGGAGTAGGCAATATCCATATCTCCATCTGTGGCGGTACTGCGGTCAAGATCCTTACAGTTTTTACCCTGGGCCCAGGCCATTAAATAAGGTGATGTTTTAGCCGGATGCGCTTTGTAATAACGGTACAAATTGTTGAAGGTGCTTTGAGCGGTTTTATCATAACCGGCCATCAGCACAGTGATCAGTATACCATATCCCTGACCTTCAGACACACATTGTTTGCCCGGTTTTTCAAACCAAATGTAGTTTTGGTTTTTATCGCAGCCCGGTTTTACGTATCGTGCCTTCCATTGATCATAAAAAACGCTTACCTGTTTATCCAGCTGCTGTTGCGATAAATGGTTAGGCCTGATGCTGCCATTGGCATACAAGCTATGCTGCGGAAAGGGCTTTTGCAGCTGCGCATTAACCTGCGCGGCGGCAAAAAGCATCAATACAAGGCTGTTAAACCATTTGTAACTGCAAAAGTTCCTCAAGTCTTTCGGGTTCCATGCACATTTGATTTTCGTTGAAATACAATTTAAGGCATGATAAAAAATTCTGTATAACCGGGGTGTCTTTGCAGGTTGCAGCATACCATGTTCTTTTAGCAACACTATGGTGCAGTGGTTTGGCCACTACATTTCTGTTTTTTAAATATGGTCTAACTATCCAATCGGCCATTACGCTTATGCCCAGGCCTGCATTTACCATTTCAATGGTAGCATCGGTGTAATGTATGCGGTTTAACGTTTTAGGCCTTACATGCTGCTCCTGGATCAGGGTTTCAATTAGTGGCGTATCCTGGTAGGTTGGGTCATAAAGTGCCAGGATCAGGTCCTGATCCTGAAAATCGCAAATGTCAATCACCTCTTTTGCAACAAGCGGATGATCTGCCGGTAAAATCACATTCAGCCTATCCTCAAAAATTGGCTCATAGTTTATTTTGGTATTCACCATTTGTGTACGCACAATGCCCAGGTCCAGATCGCCGCGCATGAGGTATTCAAGCGGCCTTTGTGTAGCATCAGAAACAATGTTGATATTAATATCGGGCCACTGGCTTTTAAAGTCTTTGATAACCCCTGGTAACCAGTGATATGCGGTGTAACACTGCATGCTGATGTTAAGCTTTCCTGTTTTCCCGTTCTTATAATTGCGGATATCCTCTTCCATTGTTCTGATCTCAGAAATTATTTTTTCTGAGCTGCGCAGAAAACGGTAACCAATCTCAGACAATTGTAACTTTTTACCCTGACGATGGAAAACCTCTATATCAAGTTCACGTTCAAGTTCTTTAAGTTGATGACTAAGGGCAGACTGTGTAAGATGCAGAGCCTCAGCGGCTTTAGTCAATGTTCCCTCCTTAGATATGGTATCAACCAGGCGGAAATGGTGGAGTGCTATATTCATTATGAATTTTGCTAATGATTATGACAAAATTAATTCATTTTTTTCATATATTATATAGAGATACCTTTGCAGTGTACAAAATACACAATAATGTTCAACATACCTTCAAAACAACTACTTCTGTTTTTAGGTGTTTTCTCAGTCTTCCAGGCTCAGGCTCAGCAAAAAGTTTTAAATATCAAAGATGCTGAACAAATGGCGCTCGCTAATTACGGTACCATTAAATCCAAAGCAAACCAGCTAAATGCTGCTAAGGCAAACTTAAAAGAAACACGAACAGAATATTTACCGGATGTAAGTATCTCGGCCCAACAAGATTACGGAACAGCAAACGGTCAAAACGGCCCGCTGTACGGTTATCATGGTTTATCGGTAGCCTCATCGGGCCCGGCATTAGCCAAACAAAATTGGAACGCGGCCTTTGGTTCACTGTATCTGAGCAATGTGAGCTGGGATTTTTTCAGCTTTGGCAAAGCTGTTGAACGCGTAAAGGTACAGCGCAATGTGGTTTCATTGAACGAAACGGACCTTTCTCAGGAACAGTTTCAGCATGAAGTAAGGGTAGCAAGCACCTACCTTAATTTACTGGCAGCACAGCAATTGGCCAAAGCGCAGCAGGATAACCTTAACCGCGCTATGGATCTTCAAAAAGTGGTTGCGGCACGTGTAAAAAATGGCTTAAACCCTGGTGTTGATTCGGCATTGGCTAATGCAGAGGTATCAAATGCTAAAATTTCCTTAACCAACACTTTACAAACGGTTCAGGATCAAAGCAATCAATTATCAATTTATCTGGGCATCCCATCGCAGGAGTTTGAGCTCGACAGCGCTTTTGTTACTAAGCTGCCCGGCAATCTTTCGGCGCAAAGTTCAGTTCAGATCGGTGATCATCCAGAACTACGCTTTTTAAAGAATCGTATAGGCGTGAGCAATGAGCAGGCTAAATACCTGAAAACCTTTGCACTACCTACCTTTAGCCTTTTCGGTGTTTACCAAGGCAGGGGATCGGGCTTTAACGCTGATTACAGTACAAACTTAAATAGCTACAGTAGCAGTTATGGTGCCGGTGCAAACCCAACCCGTTATAACTACCTGTTTGGTGTTGCCATGGTTTGGAACCTGACCAGCCCGTTCAGGGTACATTACCAGGTACAATCGCAAAAATATACTTCAGAGCAGTTTAAAAATGATTATGACGTAGTTGAACAACGCTTAACCGCGCAACAGGTACTGGCAGATACCCGCATAGGGAATGCTTTGAAAAATTATAAAGAAGTACCTGTTGAGGTTTCGGCCGCGAGCGATGCCTACAAGCAAAAGTATACCCTGTATAAAAACGGTTTGGCTAACATAGTTGATTTTACACAAGCCCTTTATACACTGAACAGGGCCGAGGTTGACCGCTATATTACCTTTAACAATGTATGGCAGGCTTTACTGTTCAAGTCGGCTGCTACCGGCGATTTTGGCTTATTCATCAATAATTTTTAACAATAGCTATACACATTTATAATGGGAATGATAAAAGGGGCGCTCCAGAAACCAATTACCATATTGGTTATAGTAGCCGGACTATTTTTTTTCGGGATCAATGCGGTACGTACTATCAAGATAGATATCTTTCCTGATCTGAATTTGCCGGTTATCTATGTATCCCATCCATACGGCGGTTTTACCCCAAACCAGATGGAAGCTTATTTTGGTAAACAGTATGTGAACTTGCTGCTGTTTGTTTCGGGTGTAAAAAGCATCGAAACCAAAAATATACAAGGCTTAACACTTATTAAAGTTACATTTTACGAAGGTACAAATATGGCACAGGCCGCGGCGGAGGTCACGGCCTATACCAACCGTGCCCAGGCGGCCTTCCCGCCGGGGTCGCAGCCTCCGTTCATTTTACGTTTTGATGCTTCAACACTACCTGTAGGTCAGTTGGTATTAAGCAGCCCAACACGTTCAAATAACGAATTATTAGACTTTGCGCTGGTTTATGTGCGCTCGTCATTTACATCAATACCAGGTTTGGTTGCACCGGCACCTTTTGGTGGTAACCAGCGTACCGTAGTTATCAAGGTTGATCCGGGATTGCTGCGTTCGCACAACTTAACCCCCGATCAGATAGTTGCCGCCCTGCGCGAAAATAACCAGAATACCCCTGCTGGTAACGTGCGTATTGGCGATTACAACTACCTGTCGCCAACAAACACAACCATTAAAAAAATATCAGATTTCGGGGATATACCTTTATATAAAAACGGTATCCAAACCGTGTTTTTGCATGATGTGGCCACTGTGGAAGATGGCGCCGATATTACACAGGGTTACGCCCTTATCAACGGTAAACGTTCGGTTTATCTGCCTATCACTAAATCAGCCACCGCCTCAACATGGGAAGTGGTTCAAAACCTGAAAAAAGCTTTACCACGTTTCCAGGCTTTGTTACCTGATGATGTGAAGTTGTCGTTCGTGTTTGACCAATCGGTATATGTAATTAACGCGGTTAAGAGTTTGGCCGAAGAGGGTGCCATTGGTGCCGTACTCACAGGCCTCATGGTACTACTGTTCCTGGGCGACAGGCGCGGCGCGTTAATTGTAATATTAACTATACCTACCTGTATCATATCAGCGGTATTCTTCCTTGCCCTTTTTCATCAAACCATCAATATAATGACGCTGAGCGGGCTTTCGCTGGCGATCGGTATCCTGGTAGATGAATCAACGGTAACTATCGAGAATATTCACCAGCATTTTGATATGGGCAAACCTAAGGCTTTGGCTATATGGGATGCCTGTAAGGAAATAGCTTTCCCTAAATTGCTGATCCTGTTCTGTATCCTGGCGGTGTTTGCTCCGGCATTTACCATGACCGGCATACCGGGCGCATTATTCCTGCCATTGGCTTTGGCTATTGGTTTCTCCATGATCATATCATACTTCCTGGCTCAAACCTTTGTGCCTATCATGGCCAACTGGCTAATGGTTAACAAACATGAAGACCACAGCCACAAAGATGGTTTTGCCCTGGAGGATGAAGGTGAGCCATGGGAGCAAAAAGAAAAAGCGATGAAAAAGGCGCTTGAACATCATGAGGGTAAAGTAACCCGTTTTGATAAGTTCAGGGATAGCTTTATGCGCTTAATGGACCGTATGCTGCCTAACCGGAAAATCCTGGTTACCGTTTATGTAATAGGTGCGTTTGGATTAGCCTTTTTACTGTTCAACATTATAGGGCGCGATGTATTGCCAAAGGTAAACTCAGGTACATTCCAGGTTCGTTTACGTGCACCTGATGGTACACGTTTAGAGCGTACAGAAGCTATAGCTGTTAAAGCGCAGCATATCCTGGGCGATCTGGTAGGTAAAGAACATATTGCCATCACTTCAACTATGGTTGGTTCGCACCCTTCATCATTCTCCACCAACCCGATCTATTTATTCATGGCGGGCCCGCAGGAGGCTGTTATGCAGATCAGTTTAACGGAGGATTATAAGGTGAAAAACCTGGATGACCTGAAAGAGCGTTTCAGGAATGCCATCCATAAACAGATCCCGGGTATCAATCTTTCTTTTGAGCCGATTGAGTTAACGGATAAAATTTTAAGTCAGGGTTCACCAACTCCAATTGAAATTGCCTTAACCGGAAAAAATAAAAAGCTGAACCAGGAGTATGCCTATAAAGTGATGGATAAATTGAAAAGTATAGATTATTTACGCGACGTGCAAATTGGCCAGTCGTTTAATTACCCATCTATCGATATCAATATAGACAGGCAAAGGGCAGCGCAATTGGGTGTAGGTTTAAATGACATTTCCCGCTCACTCATCGCCTCTACCTCATCATCAAGGTACACTGAAAAAAATGTGTGGCTGGATGAAAAAGTAGGCTTAAGCTACCAGGTACAGGTTCAGATACCAGAATACCAGATGGCCAGCTTAAATGATGTTAAGGAAATCCCGGTACTGAGCAACCAGTCAAGACCGGTTTTGAGTGATGTTGCCGATGTTAAAACAGGTGTAACCAATGGCGAAAATGATAACGTAGGTGCAATACCAACATTATCGGTTACAGCCAACTTAAATAACAAGGATTTGGGTACCGCAACTGATGATGTGCAAAAGGCAATTAATTCATTGGGTAAATTACCACGTGGTTTAACTATTGAGCTTCACGGTTTGAGCCAAACATTAACGGCAACACTTGATAGTTTGCAATCGGGCCTGTTGGTAGCCATCCTGGTGATATTCCTGATGCTTGCGGCCAACTTCCAATCGTTCAAAATGTCGTTAGTGGTACTTTCAACAGTACCTGCGGTATTGTTTGGTTCGTTGCTGCTGGTTAAGATAACCGGGGCTACGCTAAACCTTCAATCATACATGGGTATGATCATGTCTGTAGGTGTATCTATATCAAACGCGGTATTATTAATCACAAACGCCGAAGAGTTGCGGAGGCACAATGGCGATGCGCTAAAATCAGCCCGTGAGGCGGTTGCATTGCGTTTGCGCCCGATATTAATGACAAGTTTGGCCATGATCGTAGGTATGATCCCTATGGCATCGGGCCTGGGCGAGGGTGGTGATCAAACCTCACCGCTTGGCCGCGCGGTTATCGGCGGGCTTGTAGCATCAACCTTTGCAGCGTTATTAATACTACCTTTGGTTTTTGCCTGGGTACAAGGTAATGCCACCACACAATCTGTTTCATTAGACCCTGAAGATAAAGAAAGTAAATTTTATGTCCCTTTGCATCATCATGAATAATCTTAAAAATAAATCAACCCTCATGCTTGCTGTTTTGGCGGTAGCCATCAGCAGTTTACTGAGCGCCTGTCACTCAGAAGAAAAAGAGAAACAAGAAAAAAGCCAGGAAGAGCAGCAGCAGGAAGCTGTTGAAACACCTTCGGTGCAACTGGTTCCGGTAAAAAAAGGAAAGTTAAGCACCGCAGTTACCATCCCGGGCGAGCTGATCCCTTACCAGCAGGTTGACCTGTATGCCAAGGTTAACAGCTATGTGAAAAAACTATTAGTTGATATCGGTTCTGAAGTACATCAGGGGCAACTGCTGGTGGTTTTAGAAGCACCGGAGATCAACTCGCAACTGGCAGGGGCACAATCAAGAATAAAACAACAAGAGGCCATATACTTTGCCAGTAAAGCTACTTATGATCGTTTGGTAAGTACCAGCAAAACACCGGGTACCGTATCACTGAATGATCTGGAGCAGGCAGAGGCTAAGAAAAACTCAGACCTTGCCAACGTAGAAGCTGCTAAATCTGCCTATAGGGAAGTTTCGGCTAACCTGGCTTATCTGGAGATCAGGGCTCCGTTTGATGGGGTGATCACCAGCCGTAATGTAAACTTAGGTGCCTACGTAGGTCCGGGCGGCAAAAATGCCGATCCGTTGTTTACCCTTCAGGATCAAAAAAGATTGCGTTTGGTAGTATCTATACCAGAGGTGTCTACCGGTTCTTTGAGCAATAAAAGCGAGGTTAACTTTACTGTAAAAGCTTTGCCAAACCAAAAGTTTACCGCTCAGGTAAAACGTATGGCCGGAGCGCTTGACGAAAAGTTAAGATCGGAACGTTTGGAGATGGACGTTTACAATAAAGATAAAAAACTGTTACCACACATGTTTGCAGAGGTTAACGTACCACTGCCGGGTGGCGACAGCACCTTTGTGGTACCTAAAACAGCTGTAGTTACTTCAACCGAAAAAGTATTTGTGATAAGGGTTGTAAACCACAAAGCACAATGGGTTGACGCTAAAAAAGGTTTTTCGGCGGGCGATATGATCGAGGTTTTTGGTGATCTGAAAGCGGATGACCAGCTTGTAAAAGCAGCCAGCGATGAGATCAGGGACGGATCTACCGTGAAAGATAAATAATTAGTTGATAGGGTTAGATTGAGTTAATTCGTTGACTGATTGCTTACGTTTACATCCCGCTTTGCTTCGGCAGGGCGGGATGTAATGTTTTGGGGAGGAGGAGAAGCCCCTCTAAATCTCCCCTAAAGGGGAGACTTCAAAAAGCTTTTGAAATGGTTGTTGGTAACAATACCATAGGTTTTCGGAAGATTTTCAATTCCCTCCTTGGGGAGGGGTGTGGTGGATTTGTGTAATGGCAGGGAGGGGTTTATACGCCATTTCAAACGAATAAGTCTGACTCTGAAACCCCTCCCTACACCCTCCCAGGGGAGGGAATCGCACAATCCTCGCTTAGGGTGTAGTTGTTGGTGACAACGCCAATAGGGGCTTAGATTATCGCGATTTAAAAGATACTCCAATCCCCAAATCTGCTTAATCGTGGTTCAGACAACTTCTAATATTACAATTGCAATTTCTTCAACAGCTCTGTACCAATTACATCAGTACTTTCGGCAGCGTTGGATAGGATAACAATAGCCAGATTTTTTTCGCTGTTAAAGGCTAAAAAGCTGCTGCTGCCATAAGTGCCGCCATTGTGGAAATAATATTCAACCCCATCAACAAGGATGATGTGCCAGGCCAGGCCCATTTTGGCATCTTTGCTAAAAGTGATGTGATGAGTAAGCTCCATGGCTTTTCCCAGCCTGTCAGATGTGGGCGTTAAATTGGCCTTAACGTATATCATTAAATCATTTACAGTTGAACGCAGGGCTCCGCAAGGGGCTAATACGTCAAAATCCCAGGCTGGTGTTACGTTGCCTGTGGCATTATATACGCTTGCCACGTTTGTTTGCTTTGCAGAAGGGATATGCTGAACTGTGCTTTGCATGTTCAGCGGCTTGCATATAAGTTCGGTTACCATTTGCTCAAATGTTTTGCCGCTTATTTGCGATAGGATAGTCCCCAGCAAGCCTACACCTAAATTGGAATAATCATACCTTTCGCCCGGTTGACTGTTAAGCTTACAGGTTTTAAGATAGGAGAAAAGCAATTGCTTATTATAATTTTTGTAAGGGTTTAGCTCGTCGGTAGCGTTAAAATTTAGATTATCGGGCACCTGGGCCAGGCCAGATGTATGATTGCTTAATGATTGAAGGGTTACCTGCTTTAAAGCTGGGTTTTTAGCCACGGAGTCGGGCAGATATTTAGTTATGGGGTCGGTAAGTTTTACTTTGCCTTCGTTTACATAATAGGCCAGCAACACCGAGGTAAACGTTTTGGTGATTGATCCTATTTCAAATATAGTGTTCGGTGTAGGTAGTTGATTGTTTCCGCGAATGGTTTCGCCATAATTATAAGTAGTTATCTGGCCGTCTTTTAAAATACCAATGCTTAAACCAACGGTATTTGATTTTTGAATGAATGGGCGTACTACCGCTTCTACACCTTTATCCATGGCCGATGTTGTTTTATTTGTTGTAGCAACCTGGGTAAGTTTATCGTCGGTTACCTGGGTAAATGGTTGAAAAAGGAACAGGTCGAGCTTGTTGTGCTGATCCAGCCCCATCTGTAGCTGCAAGGTTACCGCCTCAAAGATGAGTTTATAGGTAGCCACATTATTGTTTACGAAGTTGATTAGCGATGATCCCTTAATGCCGTTCATCGGAAAAAGCTGCTGATCGGCAATGGAGCGGAAACCTTCGCGGGTGAGCGCCTTTTTGAAACGTTCGCCTCCCAGCGCATAAATGGAATCGGCCTGCTTGGCGTTGAAGAATTTTTGAACCAGGGCAAATACGGAGTCTGTTTTTACTTGCTGGCGGCTTTGTGCAAATACTGCAGACGAGCAGAATACGAGGGCTATAAAGAGGTATAAATAACTAAAACGGATTAATTTCATTAAGGCTACTTTAATTAACAACGTAAGTAATTGTGCCTGCTATATAAACACTGCTAACAAAAATGGCACTTTAAAAGTGCCAATAATAATTTATGGGGTTTGTCCGGCCAGCAGATACAGCACCGCCATCCTGACCGCCACTCCATTCTCTACCTGGTCAAGTATGATGGATTGCTTGCTATCGGCCACATCGCTGGTAATCTCCACGCCACGGTTAATAGGGCCGGGGTGCATAACGGTGATTTCTTTATCCAGTGAATCTAAAATGGTTTTGTTAAGGCCAAAAAGCATGGTATACTCACGCAGCGTTGGAAAATATTTTATGTCCTGACGCTCCAGCTGTATACGCAGCATGTTAGCTACATCGCACCAATTAAGGGCTTTGATCAGGTTATGCTCAACCTTTACGCCTAATGAACCAATATACTTAGGGATCAGTGTGGTTGGGCCGCAAACCATAACCTCGGCGCCTAATTGTTTTAAGCAAAGTATATTGGAAAGGGCCACACGTGAGTGCAGGATGTCGCCTACGATCACCACTTTTTTACCGGCTACATCGCCATATTTTTCGCGAATGGAAAAGGCATCGAGCAGGGCCTGGGTAGGGTGTTCATGAGCACCGTCGCCGGCATTTACAATCTGAGCCTTTACATGTTTCGACAGAAATATACCTGCACCGGCATAAGGGTGGCGCATTACAACCATATCTACCTTCATAGCCAGGATATTGTTTACCGTATCGATCAGGGTTTCGCCCTTGCTTACTGATGATGATGACGCCGCGAAGTTCACCACATCAGCCGACAGGCGCTTTTCGGCCAGCTCAAAAGACAGGCGGGTACGAGTTGAGTTCTCGAAAAATATATTGGCAATGGTTACATCGCGCAGGGAGGGCACCTTTTTTATGGGGCGGTTTAAAACAGATTTAAAAGTATCGGCAGTTTCAAATATAAGTTCAATATCTGCCCGGTTTAAATCTTTTATACCTAATAAGTGCCTTGTGCTTAGTCCTGCCATATCTTTTTTATTTCGGATTTCGGATGTTCGATTTCGGATTTTTTTATTTACTTAATTTCGATTCTGAAATTTATTTTTTGATTTCTAATTTATTAAGCCTTTGCTTCTCCTTTGCCGTTTTACCTATTGCAGTAAATATTGCGGTGAGTTCGTTGGCTTCTTTTTTTAATGTTGATATACTGGTTGAATCTATAAGTCCCGATTCTTCCATTAACTCTAACCAGTAAATAGACTCGTCGGCTTCTTCTTCAACGATTATTATTTTATTTATAAAATCGGCAGTGGATTTACCTCTGCACGCTGATCTGTAATTAGCGCCTATTGATGTTGCGCATCTGATCAATTGATTTGATAAAACATCAAGTGAACGTTTACGCGGAAGATTTTCTATAAACTTTATTACATCTATAGAAAATTTTTGAGTTCGTCGTTTGAGTTCCGTCTTATCCAAATTTAAATCACTATCGTTTAAATAAATCCGAAATCGAAAATCCGAATTCCGAAATCATCATTATTCTGCTACTTCTGATACCAGCACTATTTTGTCTTCGCCATCGGTATCTTTCCAGCTTACTACTACTTTTTGCGATGCAATGGAATCTACCTCGATACCAACATAATCGGCAGATACCGGAATGTGACGCGAATAGCGACGATCAACCAAAGCAAGCAATTCTACTTTTTCCGGGCGACCGAAGGCCTGCATGGCATCCATAGCAGCGCGGATGGTACGGCCTGTCCAAAGCACATCATCCATCATGATCACTTTTTTGCCTTCAATAATAAAATCAATTTTAGTTTGATTTGGCACCAGCTGCGACTCGCGCCTTCGGAAATCGTCGCGATAAAAGGTAATATCCAAGTCGCCTTGCATAATGGTTTTGCCGGGCAATATTTTCCTTAACTCTTCGGCAACGCGCCTTGCCAGGTAAATGCCACGTGGCTGTATACCAATTAATACCGAATCGGAAAAATCATTATGGTTTTCGATCAACTGGCGGCATAAACGTTGTATGGTGATCTGAAATTTCTGTCCGTCGAGCAGTGTTAGATTTTGCATCGTATGGGTGGATTTGGGCAAAAATAATAAATAGTTTTGAAAGCCCCCTCTAAATCTCCCCCTATAGGGGAGACTTTTTAAAAAAATGGGGTTAGCTAATAATCTTTTTTTAGTGATCAGCCAATTTTCTTAGCGTTTCCATTGCTCTTTCCGCATCCTTTTTCGCCACAAAAATATGGTCATGATAATAAGCAGCAACCACATTGCAACTGATGTTTTCCTGAGCCAGCGCGGCTGCAAAGGCAGCTGTAAGTCCGGTAGCTTCTAAAGAGGAGTGTATGGTGAGCGTTATCCAGGCGGCAATGTAGGTGTATTGCAAATTAAGCTCATCGGCAATTTCTTTTTTCAGTATAATGGTAAAGCCTTCACTTTCTTTAAATAGGCCTAAAATGTGGTTGGTATCAATGTTATCTAAAGCAGATACGTTACAGTAAACATAATCGCCCGGGTTTAATACCGGAGTCATGTTTTTTAATAACGTTTGCAGATTGGTTTCGCCAGTCATAGTAAAATTAACGCGGGTAACGGAGTGATGGCAGGATCATTCCTAAGGATACAAATTCTGAAAAGGCAAACAGCAGGCTTAGTAAAACAATGTGTTTATAGCTATCGTCTTTTTCGTGTTTAGAGTAGGAGTGCCATGAATAAATGGATTTTATGATAAAGCCTACATAACTGAAAGCGCCTAATAGGAAGGCAAATATGAGAATGGCACCATGAAGATCATATGACATCTCCATGCGGTTAAAATTTATGGCATACGTTAAAAACACGATAAATAACGTTAGCAGAATTAATCGCAGGCATATTTTAAACGTAAACATATTTACAATATGAGCTTTCATATTGTAAATATAAACTAATTGGCCAATAAAAAAGCCCTCCCGAATTAACGGGAGGGCTTTGTAAGAATATCAATCAGTTAAAGCTTATGCTTCTTCTTCTTCAGATTCTGATTTTTTAGCAGCTGGAGCCGGCGCAGCCTTGCGGGCTTTGTTTTCAGCACCTTCCATTTGCTCTTTTAACTGAGCTAATACGCTAAGATCACCTAAAGTTGATTTTTCAACTGATTCTTTCACTTTCTTAACCGCGTTGCTTGCAGATTTTGCTTCTTTTTTACGGTTTTCGAACTCTTGTACACGAGCATCAGCACGAGCTTCTTCCCATATACGTGAGTGTGAAATAACTATACGTTTGTTTTCTTTGTTAAATTCAATGATTTTGAATTCAGCTGTTTCGTCAGCTTTTAAAGATTTACCGTCTTCTTTAACCAGGTGTTTGGTTGGCGCAAAGCCTTCAACACCGTAAGGTAAAGCTACGATAGCACCTTTGTCAGTTACTTTTAACACAGTACCTTCATGAATTGAATCAATGGTGAATACGGTTTCAAAAGTATCCCAAGGGTTTTCTTCAAGTTGTTTGTGACCTAAGCTTAATTTACGGTTCTCAACATCAAGTTCTAAAACAACCACGTCTAATTTTTCACCAACTTTAGTGAATTCGTTAGGGTGATTTACTTTTTTAGACCAAGAAAGGTCAGAGATGTGAATTAAACCATCGATACCATCTTCCAGTTCAACAAACACACCAAAGTTGGTCATGTTTTTAACTGTAGCAACATGCTGAGTACCTATAGCATATTTCTCAGCAGCATTTTGCCATGGATCTGGAGTTAATTGTTTAACACCCAATGACATTTTGCGTTCTTCGCGGTCAAGTGTTAACACCTGAGCTTCGATCTCGTCACCAACTTTCAGGAATTCCTGAGGGTTACGCAGGTTTTGTGACCATGACATTTCTGATACGTGGATCAAACCTTCAACACCAGGGATGATTTCAAGGAATGCACCGTAATCAGCAACAGTAACAATACGTCCTTTAACTTTTGAGCCAACAACGATATTCTCGTCAAGTGACTGCCAAGGGTGAGGAGTTAATTGTTTTAAGCCCAGAGCAATACGTTTTTTCTCGTCATCAAAGTCAAGCACAACAACGTTGATTTTTTGATCCAATGAAAGAATTTCGCGTGGATGCTCGATACGGCCCCATGAAATATCAGTAATGTGTAATAAACCATCAACACCACCAAGGTCAATAAATACACCAAAGTCTGTAATGTTTTTAACAGTACCTTCCAATACCTGACCTTTTTCAAGGCGGGCAACAATCTCAGTTTTTTGGTTTTCCAAATCGTCTTCAATCAGCACTTTGTGCGATACCACTACGTTTTTAAACTCGTGGTTGATCTTAACAACTTTGAATTCCATTGTTTTACCTACATACACATCGTAATCCCTGATAGGTTTAATATCGATCTGTGAACCAGGTAAGAAGGCTTCTACGCCCATTATATCAACAATTAAACCACCTTTAGTTCTGCTCTTCACAAAACCAGTGATGATCTCATCATTATCAAGGGCTGAATTAATGCGCTCCCATGATTTTTGAGTTTTTGCACGTTTACGTGAAAGTACCAACTGGCCGTTAGCATCTTCCTGTGATTCAACAAATACATCAACTTTATCACCGATCTTCAGATCAGGTGTATCACGGAATTCTGATACTGAAACTAAACCGTCAGATTTAAAT
Organism: Mucilaginibacter aquaedulcis; assembly: GCF_030409325.1. Taxonomy (GTDB): domain Bacteria; phylum Bacteroidota; class Bacteroidia; order Sphingobacteriales; family Sphingobacteriaceae; genus Mucilaginibacter; species Mucilaginibacter aquaedulcis. The sequence goes on along the minus strand of NZ_JAUFPR010000002.1, from coordinate 2,159,768 downwards.
CCTACGTTCAGTACCACATCTTTGTTGTTAACATTAACAACTGTACCGGTGATGATTTCGCCTTTGGTGATAGAGCTGAAAGTTCCATCATACATTTTCTCGAATTTCTCACGGTCGCTATCGCTATAGTTACCAAATTTTTTGTCGTCAGCATCCCAGTCGAAATCTGCGCTTGGGGTTGCAGCGATTTTTGATTTGATCTCTTCGATAGATATTGAATCAGCTTCTGATTCAATTGTTTCTTTTTCGCCAGATGCGGTAACTGTTCCCAGTTCAGCTTCTTTCGCTTTTAATTCTTTTTCTGCTTCTTGTTTTTTTGCCATTAAATAATTTTTCTCCTTTTCCCAATTTGTTAATTGGGACTGCAAAGGTAGGTATATAATTTTATTAAATAAAAGAATATTTTAATGTTAATTGCTGATATTTAAGCCTTTTTGAGTTAAACAGGGGAGTTAGACTCGCTTTTTGGCCTTACAGCCTGTGTCTCTGCGGGGTTTTAACCTGAGGTTTACAAAAACATTACATGAGTATCAATCAAGTTTGGCCTCTATTTCGGTAAAAATCGACATGAAATTGGAGAACAGCAGGTTGCGGTATTCATCCAGAATATCGTTCATCTGAGCCTCGTGCTGCGGGGTAAAGGGGTTTTGCCAAACGCGCATGCAAATGCGTTTCAGGGCATAAGCTATCTGGTGGGTTTCGGCATAGGTATGCAGGTACTGGCTGCTTTTAAAATCATCAAAAAACTTAAAGAAAGTGCGGTCATCCTTTAATCCCGAAAAGGCTAAAAACTCAGCTATCACTTCTGTTTTACAGCCCTCAAGGTGGGCGTAAAAATCATTAACCTGTATTTTACCGGTGGTAAGCAGCAGATTATCAATAATAAGTTCGAGTGCCACATGTCCCAAAAAGAATGGTTTTACTGGTGAGCCCTCAATGGCCGGCATCAATTGTTTTTTTAACTGGTGCGAATGGGTAGCAAAAAACTCCGACGAGTGGAAATAGCGGTCAACCGCCAGGTGTTTGTTCCATCCCGCTATAATACTATTAATGTCATCATTGGTATGGTGAAGCTTTTCTGGGTGCAGAATAATGCTTTTATCAGCATTTTTTAAAAGATCGGGCAGTACCGTACCTAATATATGGTAACAGTTGTTTACGTGCCGGTCAAAATAATAATGCGATAAAAAATTCATAGGCGGTGTTTCTGCAAAATAGCCTGTTTTGATCAATGTACAAAAAATAAGTAATTATTTGAAATTGAATTTACCTTTAGTTAATCGGTGATCCCCTTTAGCCCAGCCAATTATTCTTTTATATTTGCAGCTTTTGAAACTCCTCTTAATATGAACTTTGTTGAAGAATTAACCTGGCGCGGTATGCTGCATACTATTATGCCCGGTACCGAAGATATGTTAAATAAAGGCATGGCCTCGGGATATATTGGTTTTGACCCTACTGCCGATTCATTGCACGTGGGCCATTTAACCCAGATCATGACGCTGATCCATTTTCAGCGGGCCGGTCATAAGCCTTATGCACTGGTTGGTGGTGCAACAGGCATGGTGGGCGATCCATCAGGTAAATCGCAGGAGCGTAATTTACTTTCCGAGGATGTATTGCAGCACAACCTTGAGTCGGTAAAAAAACAGCTTACCCGTTTTCTTGATTTTAATACCGGCGCCAACAGTGCCGAAATGGTGAACAATTACGATTGGTTCAAAAGCTTTACCTTCCTTGATTTTATCCGTGATGTGGGCAAGCATATTACTGTAAACTACATGATGGCCAAAGATTCTGTAAAGAAACGTTTGGAAGGCGATACCGGCATGTCGTTTACCGAATTTACTTATCAGCTGGTTCAAGGATACGATTTTTATTATTTGTGGAAACACCATAACTGTGCCCTGCAAATGGGCGGCAGCGATCAATGGGGCAATATTGTTACCGGTACCGAGCTTATCCGCCGTAAAGATGCGGGTGAAGCTTTTGCCCTGACCACTAATCTGATTAAAAAGGCTGATGGTACTAAATTCGGTAAAACCGAAAGCGGTGCGGTTTGGCTTGATGCCGAGCGCACATCGCCATACCAGTTTTACCAGTTCTGGTTAAACACTACCGATGTTGATGCCAAAGCCTACATCCGCATATTTACCTTGTTTGAACGCGATGTGATCGAAGCTTTAGAAGCCGAGCATGATGCCGCGCCGCATTTGCGCGTGTTGCAAAAGGCACTGGCAAAAGATATTACCATCCGTGTGCATAACGAGCAGGAGTACGAAAAAGCCATTAAATCATCAGAGTTTTTATTTGGCAACATAGGCATTGAGTTTTTAAATGAACTAAGCGATGCTGAGGTACTGGATTTATTTGCCGGAGTGCCAAACTTTACCGTATCATTAACCGAATTGAAGGAAGGTATCAATGTTACCGATCTGCTGGCTACTAAAACAGCTGTATTCCCATCAAAAGGCGAAGCCAAAAAGATGATACAAGGTGGTGGTACGGCTATCAACAAAGTTAAAATAGCTACTGCCGATGATGTTTATAATACCGATTCGTTAATTGGAGGTAAATTCCTTGTAGCCCAAAAAGGCAAAAAGAATTACTTTTTGATTGTTGCTGAATAAACTCATTTACATATTATTAGGTTACCTGAGGGGATGATGATAATCATTCCCTTTTTTATTATAACATTTTGAAATACGACAAATGGTAATTATATTTGTATATATGTCGTATAAATCAAAAACAGATAGCAAAATTGAATTGAATGAGCCTATGGCTGCTTATGCAATTCAGGGAAACTCTCCATCTATTTATAATTTGTTAGGGAGCTCTAAATTACCAAAGCTTTCTAATGATTTTGATGTGTTAACACTTGCCCGTCAGGGTTTCCCGAAGCGGGTTTTACTTTCGCTGGCCAAAAAAATATCCTTAAATATACAGGAGCTGGCCAACATATTGCATATTTCTGAACGCACCTTGCAACGTTATGATGATGATGATATCATAAAAACAGAATACGCCGAAAAAGCTGTTGAGTTAGCTCGCCTGTATACCCGTGGCGAGGAGGTTTTTGGCTCTATAGATAAGTTTAAAATATGGATAAAAACTCCCGGTCTTGTTTTTAGGGGGGAGGCTCCACTTGCTCTTTTAGATACATCTGCCGGTTTTGATATGGTATTTAAAGAATTAGGGCGTATTGAGTACGGTATTTTTGCCTGATGATACTGTATCGTATTGCTAAATGCCAGTATGCTAATGATCTGAGCGGAACTGGTGCCCGCCTTTACGGTGGAAGATGGAACAGCGAAGGCCGGGCCATGCTTTACCTGGCCTCATCAATATCATTAGCTGTATTGGAGGTATTGGTTCATTTAAATCCCTTAATTGTTCCGGATAATTTTTGCCTTGCCGAAATTGAAGTGCCTGATGATAGTATTGCCTTATTAGATACCGTTTTATTACCTAAGAACTGGCAGGATGTATCGGCACCGGGAATGTTAAGGGAATTGGGTGATGATTTTCTGAAAAAGCAACAGTATTTATTAATGAAAGTACCTTCGGCAGTTGTACCTGCCGAATATAATTATGTGGTTAATCCACAGCATCCTGATGCTAAAAAGATACAAATTGTTAAAAAGGCACACTTTAGCTTTGATGACCGGCTGTTATAATGACTCAATTTGACCAATAAAAAAGGCGATAAGTGATTCACTTATCGCCTTTTTATATTAGTTGGTATCCTGATCCGTTATTAAAAATCGCTCAACAGATCCAATTTTTTGGCATTGTATTCTTCCTGCGATATCAGGCCGTTATCAAACAATGTTTTTAGTTTTTTTAGTTTTTCGGTAAGCTCATCTGGTTTTGCTTCCTGCACAACAGGAGCCGGTGCCGGTGGAGCTACAGGAGCAGGCGCTGGTTGCGGTACTGCTACCGGAGCCTGGGCTACAAAAGCTTGCTGAGCTGTTGATGTATGAGCTGTTGCCGGATTATCAAACTGGATTGAACCTGATTCGGCACGTTTTTGTTCCAGCTCACGCTGGCGGCGGGCCTCACGCTCAATTTCCTTACGTTCCTGGGCGTATTGGTATAATTTACGGCCCTGAACCTTAGGTAAGTAATCAACCGCCATTTCGGCTCCGTTGGTAGTTTTTACGCTGAATACGGCGCCTATAATTTCTTCTTTGGTATGTACGTCAACAATATCTTTCCAAACAAAATCAACAAACTTGATAGATAAACCCAGGTTGGCCGGGGTAAAAAATAATACACGCTTGTTGGTAATGGCTATACAATCCGGAAATAAGTTTACCAACGGTTTTTTCTGAACCGCTATATAAATGATCTCCTCGCCGGAAGACAGGAGGTCGACCAAACGCGAATAAACTTTTTCAACTGCTTTGGGATCTTGTTCCTCGTTTAAAAATTTCTCAATCATGTGTTAGCATTTATGATGCGTGCAAAAATAGGAATAATTGTTTTATGGAGAGTCAAGAATCAAGAGCCAAGAATCAAGAAAAAAATTAGCTACTTGTTTTTAAGAGTCAGGAAACAAGATTCAAGAGACAAGAAAACAATTAGTTATTGATTCTATTACAAATTAGAAATATTGGACTTACCAACGGTAAGCATGTAAGTTTGTCTTTTCTTGGTTCTTGTATCTTATGTCTTGACTGTACCCTCTTGATTCTTGGGTCTTACTTATTGCTTCTCTATGCTATCAGCAAATTACATCCCCTGATGTCCGACTGATCAAACCGGCCCAAAACCTCAAACGAATCGTTCGGATAGGTTTTGCCCAGATCCTGTGTGGCTATGAACGAGCAGGAGTTGATATTGGCCAGATCAATCACATTAATACCGCCTGTTTTGCCATTTGGTAACGCGCTCATGGGGTCATTAGTATCGCGAATCATGATTTTCATCCAGGGCGGGCATACAAAGATGCCATCACCGGTAGAGTAGGCCTGCGATAGCAGCTCAGTCATCCCGTACTCTGAGTGTATGGCCTTTACACCAAAGCCGCTGCATAACACCGCATGAAGTTCTTCGCGTATCATCTCTTTGCGACGGCCTTTCATGCCGCCTGTTTCCATAATGATGAGTTCGGGAAAGTTAATCTGGTAGTTCTCCATAAAATCAAGCAGACCAAAGGTTACGCCAATCAGTATGGTGGGTTTATTGGCTTGCTGCTGTTTTTTAAGCTGATGATATAATTCATCATGATTATATAAAAAGAAACCACTATCGGGATTTTGCGATTCTTTGATGAGGTGCTGCACCATGTAAATGAGCGATGAGCCTTCGCGCTCCAGGTAGGAGGGCAGCAGGGCCAGTACAGTATAATCCCGAATGTCGCCATAAAACAATTTAAAGGCATCATTAAAACTATACTCGTACCAGGTTTTATCGGTTACGTAATGGCTGCTGGTGGTTACGCCCGTAGTTCCTGAACTGGTAAAGGTGAGCTCAACATGTGCATAGCTGCTAAGCACCCGGTGCGATTTAAAAAACTCAATAGGCAAAAACGGGATCTGTTCAACCGTGTTGATCTTGCTGGCATCAATTTTTAAACCCGAAATAAATTGATGATATACCTCGCAGTTTTTGGCCTGGTACTGAAATATCTGCAAAGCCATGTGGTTGAAATCTGCAGGAGTACTGATAGAAAATATCCGTTGTTTATCCGGTGTGCTCATTGTTTGCAAAGATAGCTATTACCACGGGCAGATTTCAAATTTCGGCATAACAGCAGCAGTGATAGGTTGGTATGATTAATATGATGCTTTTATTACTTGATATATCAAAACAAGTGTACATTTTTGGGGTTGTTAAATTAATATTACATAACAGAGTTATTTTAAAAGACTGACCCCATGAAAACATTAAAATTTTTAAGGTTTCCGCTTATACTAAGTTTGTTTTTTGTGCTGACATCGGCCAAAGACGCGGATAAGGAAACCGAACGCGTTCATAACGCGGCCAACGTAGTAAAGGAATTTGCCAAAATGAAAGAAACCATTCCGCATGAGCTGATGGAGCAAAGTGAAGGGATTGTCATTATTCCTAAACTAATCAATGCAGGTTTAGGTATTGGCGGTAAACGCGGCCGGGGCGTTGCCATGGTAAAATTGGCCAACGGTAAATGGAGCGACCCTGTTTTTGTTACCTTAACAGGCGGTAGCTTTGGTTTGCAGATAGGTGTACAATCTGTTGACCTGATACTGGTATTTCACCACAAAGGGGTGTTAACCAAAGTTAAAAATGGCGACTTTACCATTGGTGGCGATATATCAGCCGCGGCGGGCCCAGTTGGTCGTAGCTCAACAGCAAGCACCGATTATAAGTTACAGGCCGAGGTTTACTCTTACTCACGCAGCCGCGGATTATTTGCAGGCATCACTATTAATGGCTCAAACTTAGCTATTGACAAAAGCGCGAATACAAAATTCTATGGTGAAAAAGCTTCTTCACAGGATATTTTTGCATCAGACAAGAACAATACCGATGGTGTGAAAATATTAAAAGACGCCATAGACGCTTTTTAATAACATAGTATTATTGGAAACAGAAAATGCCCGGCAGCAATGCACGGGCATTTTTTTTATTCTTGCTTTTCAAATGCCTTTTGCAGTAACAGTCCCGAAAGCGCCGCAAGGCCGCTCACCAAGCCACCAATTATCCCGGTGATGAGCAAAAGTAACCACCAGCCCGGTAAATGAAACAGCTGGGCAACCTTTGTTGCCATTATATGGTTGTTAGGGATGCTTTTAAACAAAGCCAAAACTATCCACACAATAAACACTGCCGAAAAGCCCGACCAAAAGGCCTGTCCCGGAGTTTTACCCGCAAAAAACGCGGCCGAAAAGGCGGCAATGGCCACCACCCACCAGGGCAAAAAGAAACCGCTTGCAAATGATAATATGAGTATGATGAGAAATAACATAGTCTTTTATTTTTTATTTAAAGTATTATCAAGTAGTTAGTATCGAGATGTCTGTAATTTTCAGTATTAGTCAGTTTCAATACGCGCATGGTTTTTTCGAGGTGAAAAAGTCTTGATACTAATTACTTGTTACTATTGGCTTCCACAGTTAAAGTTGTTTTGATCCGGTCAGACATTTCATCGGGCGATTGCAGGAACAGCAGTTCTTTTAGCTGGCCTTGCTGCCATGTTTTGAGCATATCGCTGTAAAAAAAGCTGCCCGGGTTGCCCGATTCTCCGCCGGGTAGTATGCCGTATCCTTTTACCGTTGGCCCCAGTTGCACCACCATGCGCCATGATGGGCCATGACCGCCGGTAAGGGCGTTCACGGTTGAGCCTGTACCGCCCGTTGCAAAATTGCCTGAGCTAAACGCCTCCTGCCGGGTAAGATGCGTGATCTCCATTTTTTTAACCTGTCCCCATTGCCAGTTTTTACCGGGTTTGCCGAGCTGATGCGTCAGCGTATCCACCACTTTTTGAAACGATTGGGTCACTATATCTGTACAGGTTTCTTTTTGCGGAGTGTTAATATTATCAAACCACTTTGAACCCGGCTCATTTATCAGGAGTTTTTCGGTACGATCCATTGATGGATAGTTTTCCTGCATGTTTTTATCGGCAAAGTCATCGCTCCAAATCATGTTATAAACCTTTAACCACCAAAAGTTAAATAGGGTGGCACCGGTTGAGGTGGCTGTATAATCTTTATTCCAGGTTTTTACCAAATGCAGCGCGGCTAACTGGCTTGTATTAAGTTTTGATACATCGATATATTTTAACAGGGCAGGTAAAATATCCTGAGCGCGTATGCTGTAGGTATCAGTTTGCAGTACACGCATACTATCAATGGTGGCATGCTGCATGGCGGTAAGCCTGTCGTTGATGCGCTTGCCGCGCTCGTATGGCGCAAACGACCAGTTGATGTAGTATGGATAAGTTGGATCTGTTGATGATTGATTGGCCGAACTCACAAAACCGCGCGGCGGATTTTTAACCGTAGGGTTTTGATCAAACGGGATCCAGCCATGCCAATCGTCAGCAGGGTCAGTACCATCCAATATAAATTTGCCCTGGTCTTTATATTTCAGGGGATATTTACCGTTGGGCGTTATAGCGATGTCATTATCCTTGCTGGCAAATACAAAGTTTGATGCCGGTGCGTTAAAATAGGTAAGGGCCCGGCGGTAATCAGCGTAGTTTTTGCCATGGTTTAAGATGTACATGGTTATCAGCTCGTCCGATTCATCGTGGGCTATCCAGCGCAGCGCATCGCCAACAGGTACAAAGTCGTTATTATTTCCTTTTTGGCTTTGGTTATCATAAACCACGGGGCCATGGTGAGTATAAATAACAGTATCATACAAAGGCTGTTGCCCGCGAATGTTGATCACCTCAACCCGGTGATTGGTTTTATTCCATTGGTTGTTGTACCAGTATTCGTTTTTGCTTTTGTCTTTAAATTTGATCTGGTACCAGTCTAATACATCGGCATCTACATTGGTAATGCCCCAGCTTATATTATTGTTAAAACCCAGTATCACACAAGGCGAACCCGGCAGTGATACCCCGTATACATTTACCGATGGCGCGGTAAGCTGAACCTGGTACCATATAGATGGGAAAGTTAGGTTCAGATGCGGATCGTTAGCCAGAATAGGATAACCATTAGCGGTTTTGCTGCCGGCCACGGCCCAGTTGTTGCTGCCAATACCTTCGGCCTTAACCATACGTTTGGCGCTGTCATTCATCTGGGCTAAAAAGCTTGCAGAAGGTTTGGGAACAGGCAGCGGTTTAAAATAATCCCATTTGGTACCTGCAGGAATGATAGGATCTTCATGTATTGGGTAATCCGGAAAGAGGTCATTAGTAGTTTGCGGGCCAAAATGTTTTAAGATATTGTTCATGGCAAACTCGTTTGAGCCGCCTGCCAGTGTTTCGCTCATTAGCTTGAGCAGAAAGGCGCAGTTAATAGGCTGCCACTCCTCAGGAGCATAATCAAGCATCTTAAACTCAATGGGGTATTCTCTCGGCATCAGGCGATGAATATAGGCGTTGATACCTTCGGTATAGGCCAGTACCATTTGGCGTACGGCAGGCTCCTGCATCATGGCCTTTAAAGTTTTTTCGGCACCGTAAACCATACCCATGCGGCGGTGGTAACGGTCAACCTCCAGCAACTGGGGGCCCAGCACCTCAGCCAGCCTGCCCGCGGCTTGCCGGGTTTGTATATCCATTTGCCAAAGGCGGTCGGTAGCGGTTATGTAGCCCTGGGCAAAGTAGAGGTCATGCTCGTTCTCGGCAAAAATATGGGGGATACGATTTTCATCGTATTTAACGGTAACCTTGTCCTTAAGGCCTGGAAGTTTTAAATGGGTGGTTGTTAAAATATGCTTGCTCTCGGCATTTTGCCAAAACCCATCCGCCGGACTTAAAAAACGACCAACCGGCGGTACCGGGCCAAATTTTGTTTGCAGCGCCCAAATAAGGATAAGGGTAATAGCAATAGATATAAAAGCCTTAATAAACTTCATAGATTATGTTATTGCCATAAAGTTAATATTTTAAAAGGTATACTCAAGTTTTGGCTTACGCTTACGGTAATGTTTTTTGGCCGGATTATATTCAACACTGGCTGGCCTTTTTTCCTTACGAAACTCCCAGGGTGGGGTGGGGTTGGCATCCTGCCAAAGGCCCAGTTTATTTTCACGAGCCTGCTGCTCCAGACCCGCCAGTTCGGCGCTTTGCGAGTAGGCTTTATATTGCCAGGCATAACCGTTTTTTACCAGCTGATAATTTACATTGGTGCCATCGGTTAAAAGCACCAGGGCAACGGTGCGGCCGTAGCGGTCCTTAGTATCGCCAATGAGTTTAACATCCTTGCCAAAACATAGGTCGGAAGTGAATTTTTTAGCGGCCTGCCCAAATGCCTGTGATTTTTCGGGACAGTCAATCTCGGCCAGGCGAACGGTAACTTGCTGATTATCGTTAGTTAGCAAACCCAAGGTATCGCCATCTTTTACTTTAACTACTTTGTACAGGTTATCGGGTCGTGGATTACAGCCCCAGAGCGTAAAAAGGACGATGATGAGGCAGGCAGTATATTTTTTGAACATCATCCAAATGTGCAGATTTTAGCTTTCACATGCGCAAATGACCTGCACATTTTTTTAATTCATAAAACTTAATATCGCAAAATTTATTAAGTTCAGAAGATCAATTATAACCTAATACGCCATGAACTGATTTTATGTCAAGCAATAATGAGCTTTTTTATTCTGATCTGCTGGTAAATAACCTGCCGCTTAGTGATCTTTTTGAAAAAACGGAATTGTTTTACAACGTTCCTGATAACTGGCATGTGGTGGTTACCGATATTAAAAACTCAACCCTTGCGGTAAAAAACGGCAAGCATGAAAACGTGAACTTAATTGCTACCGGTAGTATTGTATCGGTACTGAATATCGCCTTCAAGGCCAATATAACGGTGCCTTTCTTTTTTGGTGGCGATGGGGCAACTTTTATAGTTCCGCCCACAATTATTGACAAGGTGATGAAAGCACTGGTGATATATAAACAAAACACGCTTGATAATTTTGAACTGGAACTGCGTACCGGCGCAACAAGCGTTGCCGACATTTACGCGGAGGGGTTTAAACTAAGAATATGTAAATTTTGCTTTTCAGAAACTTTCCAAATCCCCATTGTATTGGGTAACGGGCTAAGTTTTGCCGAAAGGAAGATCAAAGGAACCGAAAACGAACTCCCGCGTAACGGAATAGATCCCGAAGAGCTTGATTTAACCGGGATGCAGTGTCGGTGGGATAAGATTGCGCCGCCTGCCAATACCGATGAGGTGCTGAGTTTATTGGTAGTGGCCCTGCAGGAAGATAAACAACCCGAGGTATTTAAAAAGGTAATGTACCATATGGATCTGATATATGGCGAACCCCGCCTGCGGCAGCCCATATCGGTACCTAAGTTAAAATTTAAAACCACCTTTAACCGGTTGGAGAAAGAGATGCAACTCAGGTTTGGCAAACTCAAGTTTTTTGAGCTGATGCGCAATTGGTTAATAGGATTTTATGGATATATATACTTCCATACCCAAAAGGGTAAAACATACCTTAACCGCCTGGTTGAAATGTCAGATACATTGGTGATTGATGGTAAAATAAATACGGTAATATCGGGCAAGGCATCGCAACGAATACAGCTGCAGGAAGTTCTGGATAAAATGGAAAGGGACGGCGACCTGTTTTATGGGTTCCATGTAAGCAGCGAATCGGTCATGTCATGCTATGTGAGGGACCTTGAAAATAGTCATATCCATTTTGTTGACGGCGCCGAAGGCGGTTACACCAAGGCAGCAGGTTTTATAAAGCAGAAGCTGAGCAGGCTAACTTAATTGAACAGTGATTGTATTTGTGCATTTGAATGATCTGTAAATGACATAATTGGAACTTTATTGTGTTAACTTTGTTACAGTTTTACATTAAGCAATTATTACCATGGGCAAGTTTACCATACCAGACAAGGTACTTTATGTATGTACCGGCAGCAAATGCGGAAAGAGAGGCGGTAAGGATATGTATAAACTTGCAAAATCATACGCCAAACATCACCACGGCCCCGAAGAAATTGAGGTGATAGAAACCGAATGCACTGACAGGTGTAAATACGCACCCATATGCAGTATACAACCCGGCAACACCTGGCTAAAGGAATATCACCCTAAAGATGTACTTAAATTGATGGATTTGATTTAAGAGTCCAAGTAGCAACTCTAAAAGAAGATTTTTAAGAACAATAACAAGATGTATTCCTGCAATGTAGGAAATACCTTTTTATGAATCCAACCCAAAGAAATAAATGATTTGATGATCAAGCTGCTTATCGACTCACCCCGACATCGCTACGCTTGTCACCCCTCTCTTCGCCTGCGGCGGAAAGAGGGGCTTTTCTTTTAATTCTCTTGCGCCCTCTTTTCAGCGAAGCTGAAAAGAGGGCGGTCCAACGGAGCGTAGACCGGGTGAGTCAACTGTATGCCATGCAAGTTCGATAAAAGTCCTGTATGGAAAATTATTCCCTAAGGTGATAGCCGACGGAAAAGGCCCTTTGGTTAACCAAAGGGCCTTTTTATAATTTTTTTGGAGAAAGGTTCTGGCTATTATGCCTCGCTGTCGTATTTTATTTGACCAACGTGCTTGTCAATCTGCCATCTGCCGGTACCTTCTTCGCCAATAACTTCAAACAGTTCAAGGGCGCGGCGTGCTTTGTATTCCTCTTCACGCTGCTCTTTCAGGAACCAGTTTAAAAACTCCATGGTTACAAAATCCTGATCTTTCATGCAGCGTGCATAAATGTTTTTGATAGAATTGGTAACGCTGATTTCCTGGTCAAGGGCTTCTTCAAACACTTCACGGAAAGAGTTATATTCCTGTTTAATACCGGTAACCTCTGGCGATACGGCATTACCACCCATATCCAGGATATATTTATAAAATTTCAATTGGTGATGTCTTTCTTCTTCAGCCTGTTTAAAAAAGTATTCAGACGAAAAATCGTAACCATTACGGTTACACCATGATGCCATTGATAAATATACAGATGATGAGTATGCTTCTTTTTTTACTTGTTGATTTAAAAGCGTTTCAATTTCGCTTGAAATAAGGCTTTTTATGCGGAGCAGGTCTTTCATATTCTTTTTAGATTGAACAGTTCAAAAACTATAGTCAATATTATAATACAATAATAAGGCTATATGTTTGTATTAGCTCAATTTAAAGGCAATATGAATTTAATCTAAATAGCTATAAAGGAAGGTTATACAAGCGGTCGTGGATGATATGATTAAGCTCCAGCATTACAAAGGTGCCTTCCAATAATTCTTTCAGGGCAATGATCTGTAATAACGATAATACATAGCAATGATCGCAGGCGCAGATAAAGATGATCTCTACATCAGGATCTTTAGTGGTGTTCAGGAGGGCCTGTTCAATATCTATATGATAAACTGCCTTGCGAAGCTTTAAAAGGCAACGATAATCAAATTTGGCAACCTTGCCGGCGAAATCAACATACCAGCAACGCTCGGCATCGCTTTGGTAAATGGCTCCTGCTGATGTCTGGAAAACATCGGTCCATTGATCTAATTCTACAACAGTGGTAATCATATAGTTCACAAAGATTGCTATTATTTATAATTAATCCAAATAAACAACGTCAAATTTTATTAACATAACCCCGAGGGGGTATGTGGGAGGTTGTCTGAACCGCGATTTTTGGGATTCAGGGATTACCTAGATTATTTAAAAACTAAAGTAAAATCCCTTAATCTGATAAATCTGTTTAATCCTGGTTCAGACAATCCTCCGCTACCGCAAGCGTCCCGCTTGTGGTAATATGAAATGTGTAATTGCTAATCATGAGGTCCAAAAGCGGGACGCTTGCGGCAGCCTTAATAGTATTTTCTGAACCACGATTTTTGGGATTCAGGGATTACCTGGGTTATTTAAAAACTAAAGTAAAATCCTTTAATCCGATGAATCTGTTTTAATCCTGGTTCAGACAATATTTTTGCTTATTCCCAACCAATTACTGTCGGCTCCGTTTACAATTAATATTGTATTTTACATTACCTTAGTTTTGATCAGGAAACCCGTTGTTAACCACAACTATTTGGCATGAAAAAGTATTTACTAATCACAACCTGCTGGCTGCTGCTGGCAACCGGTGCAATGGCCCAGATACCTGCATTGGAGCGTGTTGAACCTATGTTTTGGTGGGCTGGCATGAGTAACCCTAACCTGCAGCTGGTTATACACGGTAGCAAAATAGCGCAACGCAATGTGGTATTAAATTACCCCGGTGTTAAATTGAAAGCCGTTCATAAGGTTGAAAATCCCGATTACTTATTTCTTGATCTGTTGATAGCTCCTGCCGCCAAACCGGGTTCGTTCCCTATAAAATTTACCTTAGCAGGCCAAAAAGACCTGACCTATACTTACGCGCTCAAAAAACGCGACCGCTCAGCAGGCCGGGCGCAAGGTGTTACCAGTAAGGATGTGATTTACCTCATTATGCCCGACAGGTTTGCCAATGGCGACCCAGCAAATGATTCGTTCAGTAACCTGCGCGAAAAGGGCATCAACCGCGATTCGATGTTTTACCGACATGGCGGGGATATTAAGGGTATCATGAATCACCTGGATTATCTCAAATCCCTTGGTATTACGGCCATATGGCTCACTCCCGAAATTGAGAACGATGAGCCCAGCGCATCATACCATGGCTATGCCGTTACCGATTATTACAAGATAGACCCGCGCTACGGCACCAATGAGCTTTACAAGCAATTTGTTGAAAAATGCCACAGCATGGGCATTAAGGTTGTTAAAGATCTGGTGCATAACCACGCCGGTACCGAGGGTTACCTGATCAGCGATATGCCGATGAAAAGCTGGGTACATCAATGGCCGGTTTATACCAAATCAAACTTTAGGGATGCCGCTGTGATGGACCCGCATGCCTCACCAACCGACCGCAAGCTGATGCTTGATGGCTGGTTTGACCACCGCATGGCCGATTTAAATGAGAATAATATCTATGTGCAAAACTATCTTACCCAAAACCACATCTGGTGGGTGGAGTATGCCGGAATAGATGGGTTCAGGCTGGATACTTATCCTTATAATGATGCCGCTTACATGGCCAAATGGGCGCAGGCGGTGAAGGCTGAATTCCCGAACTTATCCATCTTTGGCGAAACGCTGGTTTGGTCGGCCGCCAACCAAGCCTTTTTTACACAGGGTAATACGGTTAACCGAGGCTTTGATACCAACCTTCCTGGTGTAACCGACGGGGTACTCAAAGATGCCATTTACGAGGCTATTAACGGTAAGGACGGCTGGACAGATGGAGTTGGCAGGCTGTATTCTATTCTGGCTCAGGATTTTTTATATCAGGATGCCTCCCGCAATACTATCTTTTTGGATAATCACGATATGAGCCGGATGTTATCTGTTGTGGGTGAGGATATCAGCAAATATAAATCGGCTATGGCCATGCTGCTTACCATGCGCGGTGTGCCGCAATTGTATTATGGCGATGAGATATTGATGAAAAATTTTTCCAATCCCGATGGGCTTGTGCGTGAGGATTTCCCAGGTGGCTGGGCAGGTGATAAAAGCAACAAGTTTACCGCTGATGGCCGTAGCAAAAAGGAGAGCGACGCTTTTAACTATGTGAGTAAACTGGCCAACTATCGCAAAAATATCACGGCCCTGCAAACAGGTAAGCTGATGCAGTATGTGCCCGAAAAAGGTATTTATGTTTATTTCAGGTACGATGCGGTAAAAACAGTGATGGTAGTTTTTAACAGCAGCGATAAGCCACAGGATACCGGCACCGAAAGGTATTTGGAACGTATTGGCGATGCCAAAAAGGCCCGCAACATCATCACTGATGAAAATATCGACCTGGGGCAGCTGAGTATCCCTGCCAAATCAACATTGGTTTTAGAATTATTGCCCAACGTTACCCATTAATCATTTAACTTAGTGGCATACTGTTACCCACATTAAAATATAAAAATGAGCAATATTAAAGCCTGTATTTTTGACCTCGACGGTGTAATTGTTGATACTGCTGTATACCATTATAAAGCCTGGAGGCGCCTGGCAAACTCGCTGGGCTTTGATTTTAGCGAACATCAGAACGAGCAGTTGAAGGGCGTGAGCCGTGTACGTTCGCTGCAATTGATACTGGGCTGGGGCGGTGTAACCAAAACCGAAGCCGAGCAGGAACAGCTGGCTACCCAGAAAAATATCTGGTATACCGATATGATAAACCAGATGACACCTGCCGAGATTTTACCCGGCGCACGCGAGTTTGTGGAAAGCTGCCGCGACGCGGGCCTCAAAACCGCGCTGGGTTCGGCCAGTAAAAACTCCATGACCATACTGGATAAGCTGAACATCACGCACTTATTTGATGCCATTATTGATGGCAACAAGGTAAGTAAAGCCAAGCCCGATCCAGAAGTATTTTTGAAAGGGGCCGAGGAATTGGGTATTGAACCCCAATACTGTGTGGTATTTGAGGATGCCATAGCCGGGGTAGAGGCAGCCAAAGCAGGCGGCATGAAAGCCATCGGTATCGGCGACCCCGAAACCCTGCACGAAGCTGACCTGGTGGTGAGCGGCTTGAATAAGGTTACGGTGGAGGAATTGGAAATGCTACCCTAAGCAAATAAACCATGTCATTGCGAGGAGGAACGACGAAGCAATCGCGAACTGCACAAATCTCCTTGCAAAGTTTGCGATTGCCACGCTACGCTCGCAATGACAAAGAATATATTAAATATGAAAACTCCACATCAGTGCGAGATATGAAGCAAATTCCATAATCTCTTTGTCATCCTGAAGAACGAAGGATCCGTCTACGAGCAGATTCTTCACTCCGTTCAGAATGACAAAGCTTTATATTGAGATTGTGATAATATGCCCAGATGATGTGAAATAATATAACCCCATGAAAAACTACATAAAACCATCCGAATGGAGCATTATTGAAGAAGGCTTCGATCCGCATTATCATCAAATATCTGAGAGTATATTTAGTTTGGGTAACGGCCGCATGGGCCAGCGCGCCAATTTTGAGGAAACCTATAGTGGGCAATCGTTATTGGGTAACTACGTTGCCGGGGTTTACTATCCTGATAAAACCCGTGTAGGCTGGTGGAAAAACGGCTATCCCGAATATTTTGCCAAGGTACTCAACGCCGCCAACTGGACTATCATTGATATTAACCTTGATGGCGAACAGCTCGACCTGGCTAAATGCGAGGTAAGCAGTTTTCGACGGGAGCTGAACATGAAGGATGGTTTCCTTAAACGGAACTTTCGGGCAAAAACAGCCGGTGGCAAAGAGGTAGAGGTAGAAGCTATCCGTTTTTGCAGTATGGTTGATGATGAGGCCGCGGCCATAAAATATACCATCAGCCCCATAAATTTCAGCGGAACGATCACCATCACCCCAGCCATTGATGGTGATGTAATGAACAAGGATTCTAACTACGATGAAAAATTTTGGGACGAGATAGGCAAAGCCAATCAGCCCAATGGTGGTTATGTGGTAATGCGCACTAAAAAAACAGGCTTTGAGGTGGCAACCGGTATGCAATTCAGCGTATTGCAAAACGGCCAGGTTGTACAGCCTCAGGCAGAGGCCATTATTAAAGAAAAATATGTGGGCTCAAAAATTACCTTGCAGGCGCAGCAGGGGCAAAGCATCAGTATTATTAAATACGTAACTAATTTATCGTCGCAGAATCATCAGCCCGAAAAACTGGTTGATCATTTAAACAATACATTAAACCGCATCAGCACCAAAGGTTTTGATACCATGCTGGCCGAACAAGCCGCGGCATGGGCCAAAAAGTGGGAGCATAACGATATTATTATTGAGGGTGATGTTTCGGCGCAGCAGGCCATCCGTTTTAATATTTTCCAGCTTAACCAAACTTATACCGGCGAGGATGACCGCCTTAACATTGGCCCCAAAGGTTTCACCGGCGAAAAATACGGAGGCTCAACTTATTGGGATACCGAGGCTTACTGTGTGCCTTTTTACCTGGCCACTGCCGATCAAAAGGTTACCCGTAACCTACTGCTGTACCGCTATAAACAATTAGGCAAAGCCATTGAAAATGCCGCATTATTGGGCTTTAAAGATGGCGCTGCCCTTTACCCTATGGTTACAATGGATGGTACCGAATCGCATAATGAATGGGAGATCACCTTTGAGGAGATCCACCGTAACGGGGCTATTGCTTACGCTATATTTAACTACGTACGCTACACCGGCGATGAAACTTACCTGGCCGATTACGGGTTGGAAGTGCTGATAGCCATTGCCCGGTTCTGGTCGCAGCGGGTGAGCTGGTCGCAGGATAAAGAGCAATATGTAATGCTGGGCGTTACCGGGCCAAACGAGTACGAAAATAATGTGAATAACAACTGGTATACCAGCACACTGGCCACCTGGTGTATGGATTATGCCATGCGGGTTATTGAAAAGGTAAAGGCATCGGCCCCGGAAAAATACACCGCATTAGCAGCCAGAATAAAGTTTGATGAAGCCGCGGAAACCTCAAGGTACAAGCACATCATCGAAAAAATGTATTACGGGTACGATGAAAAGCTGCAGGTGTTTTTGCAGCAAGACGGCTACCTGGATAAAGAACAGATATTGGTAAAAGACCTTCCCGCCACTGATCGCCCGCTGAACCAGAAATGGAGCTGGGACAGGATATTGCGTTCCTGCTATATTAAACAGGCCGATGTGTTGCAGGGGATCTACTTTTTTGAAGATCAGTATGATATAGATACCATCCGCCGCAATTTTGATTTTTATGAGCCTCGTACAGTTCATGAGTCGTCCTTGTCGCCCTGTGTTCACGCTATTTTGGCTGCCAAACTGGGTGACGAGGCCCGGGCCTACGAGTTTTACCTCCGCACCGCCCGTTTAGACCTCGACGATTACAATAACGATACCGAGGATGGCTGCCATATCACTTCAATGGCCGGCACATGGATGTCGGTAGTAGAAGGTTTTGGAGGGATGCGGGTACGCGATGGTAAGCTGTCGTTTCAGCCTTTTATTCCCGAAAAATGGTCGTCGTTTTCATTTCACATCGGTTTCCGCGGAGCATTGCTCAACGTTAAGGTAAGTAAGGATGGGGTAAATATCAAAAACGCTTCTGCCACGCAGGTAACTGTAGTAGTGTTTGGCAAGGAGCAAGTGGTTGAGGGGAATGGGGAAGTGCAGATAAAAACAAACTAAATGAATACAGATCATAAACTTATTATATACCAGTTATTACCACGTTTATTTGGCAATAGTCAAACGCTTAATAGGCCGAACGGCTCAATTGTAGAAAATGGCGTTGGTAAACTAAATGATATTACCGAT
The DNA here is from genome assembly GCF_030409325.1 of Mucilaginibacter aquaedulcis. GTDB lineage: Bacteria > Bacteroidota > Bacteroidia > Sphingobacteriales > Sphingobacteriaceae > Mucilaginibacter > Mucilaginibacter aquaedulcis. The sequence goes on along the minus strand of NZ_JAUFPR010000002.1, from coordinate 2,140,801 downwards.
TCGGCTCTGCAACAAATTAAGGGTATGGGTTTTACCCATGTGTGGTATACAGGCGTAATTGAACACGCCACCATGACTGATCATACCGCGTTCGGCATCGCCAATGATGATCCGGATATTGTGAAGGGCAGGGCTGGCTCTCCCTATGCCATTAAGGATTATTATGATATAGCGCCCGACCTTGCCGTTGATGTTAAAAACCGCATCGGTGAATACGAGGCGCTGATTACCCGTACCCATAATAACGGCTTAAAGGTACTGATGGACCTGGTACCCAACCACGTGGCCCGTACCTATGGGTCTGATGTAAAGCCTGAAGGCGTACGCGATTTCGGGCAAGACGATGATCAAACCAAGGCCTTTGATGCCCGCAATGATTTTTATTATATCCCCGGTCAGCCGTTTGTGGTACCGGCAGGCTATAATCCCGGCGGCGATGAATTTGCAAGCGAGTTAAAAGACGGTCATTTTAACGAGAACCCGGCAAAAGCTACCGGCAACGATGTGTTCAGCGCCACGCCATCTATCAATGATTGGTTCGAGACCATGAAGCTTAACTATGGGGTTGATTATCTGAATGGCAGGTGGGGGCATTTTGATCCAATACCTCCGTTGTGGAATAAGTTATATGATATTTTAATATACTGGAGCCAAAAAGGAATTGATGGTTTCCGTTGCGATATGGTAGAGATGGTGCCTATTGAATTTTGGGGTTGGGTAATTCCCAAACTTAAGGAAACGTATCCCAACGTGATCTTCATTGGCGAAGCATACGACAAAAGCAAATACAACGACTATATTTTCAGGGGCGGGTTTGACTACCTGTATGATAAGGTAGGCTTGTACGATGCCGTTAAGCGCCTCACCCGTAACGATTACGGCGCAAGTACCTGGGAAATCAATAACGTGTGGAACCACCACACCCACGATATTGACCGGTACATGCTTCGCTTTATGGAAAATCATGACGAGCAGCGCATCGCCTCCGAATATTTTGCCGGTAACCCATGGCTGGCCGTACCGGGCATGATCGTGACTGCAACCATGAACACGGGCCCTGTAATGATCTATTTCGGCCAGGAAGTTGGCGAGCCAGCCTTAGGTGAGCAAGGCTTTAGCGGAAACGACGGTCGCACATCCATATTTGATTATTGCGGCATACCCGAGCATCAGAAATGGTTGAATAATGGTACTTATGATGGCATACAGCTATCAGCCGCTCAAAAAAACCTGCGTGCATTTTATCAGAAATTACTGAACACGGTGCGCAAAAATGAGGCATTAAAAGGTGGTGCTTTTTATGAGCTGATGATGGCCAACGAGCATCAGCCGGGTTTTGATCAGTTGTTGTATATTTATCTGAGATATACCGATCAACAACGTATATTAGTGATTACCAATTTTAACCGTAGCGAACGCGCTTTGGTTGTTAAGCTACCTAACGATTTATTAACGAAGCTAAACCTTACCGGCCAAAAAGAATTTACTGATTTGCTGAGTGATGTTAAGTTTAGTACAGATAATATCAATAATGGGGTAAGCGTGGTTTTACCCGCCTCAGGCGGTTTGCTGTTGGAGTTTTAAGATTGGGTATTTTAGTAACGCTTTCATTATTGTCACTGCGAGCGATATCGTGTCAGTCGCAGACTTTACAGAGGCTTTTGTGGTTCGCGATTGCTTCGTTCCTCGCAATGACACAGATAGAAAAAACCCTCTCCTTTGGAGAGGGTTGGGTGAGGCTTTTTTTTAACATAAACCATAAACCAATAACCAGCACATGGAAGCAATCATAGCTCAAAAACCAAGATTAAGCTTTTGGCAGATATTTAATATGAGCTTTGGCTTTCTGGGTATCCAGTTTGGGTTTGCCCTGCAAACAGGCAATGCCAGCAGGATATTGCAAACCTTCGGTGCCGATGTGGAGCATTTATCATGGTTTTGGCTGGCCGCACCGCTTACCGGTATGATAGTGCAGCCTATTATTGGCCATTTCAGCGATCGTACCTGGAACCGCCTGGGCCGGCGCCGGCCCTATTTTTTAACCGGGGCAATTTTATCAGGGCTGGCTTTATTCTTTATGCCTAATTCGGCTGTACTTGCCGCTTTTATACCGCCTATAGTGGTTGGGGCAAGCATGCTCATGATCATGGATGCATCCTTTAACGTAGCTATGGAACCTTTCCGGGCATTGGTGGCCGATAACCTTCCGGCCAGCCAGCACAGCACCGGGTTCTCCATGCAAACTGTACTGATAGGGGTAGGGGCCGTAATTGGCTCATGGCTACCTTATGTTTTTGCCGAGTGGCTTGGCGTCGCCAAAACCGCTGCCCCAGGCCACATCCCCGCCAATGTAATCTACTCCTTTTATATCGGCGGAGCGGTGCTCATCGCGTCTATATTGTGGACAGTGATCCGTACCAAAGAGTATTCACCCGAGGAATATGCCACTTTCCACCCGGCCGAGGTTCATGAACCCGAAACAAAAAAAGGCGGCATAGCGCAAATCCTAACCGATTTAGCTCATATGCCAGTAACTATGAAACAACTGGGACTTGTGCAATTTTTTTCATGGTTCGCCTTGTTCTCAATGTGGGTATTTACCACCCCGGCCCTGGCCGAGCATGTGTACAAAGTGAAACCCGGAGATACTACTTCTGTAGCTTATAATGATGCCGGTAACTGGATAGGGGTACTGTTTGGCATTTATAACCTGGTTTCGGCCATATATGCTTGTTTCCTGCCCGCAATAGCAAAGGCCACCAGCCGTAAAATGGCGCATGCGTTTTCCTTAAGTATGGGTGGGCTTGGCCTCATATCCATGTATTTTGTTACCAATCCTAACCTGCTTATCTTATCAATGGTAGGTATCGGTTTAGCATGGGGCAGCATTTTAGCTATGCCTTATGCTATATTATCAAGCTCAATACCAGCCAAAAAGATGGGCGTATACATGGGTATCTTTAATTTTTTCATCACTTTTCCGCAGATTGTGAATGGTGTTTTTGGCGGCCCTATAGTTAAATATTTTTATCATGGCCATGCTATTTACGCCATTGTTATGGCGGGCGTGTTTATGCTGCTGGCAGCACTTTCGGTGTTAAGGGTTCATGACAATAAAAAATTGATATAAAAATTAAATTAAATTTAAGATAATATGCTCAACTGGCACGGTTAATGATTTTTTCGTTAATTCAATTATTGTATATTGCGTAGCATGTACACTTTGAGCATATTTGCAGACCCCCTAAATGAATTGAATGGAAAGTAATATACCAAACGAGGAACCGATAAACAATAAGTTAGTTGAAACTGAAAAATTGATTGACGAAGAAGAAGAAGAGTTTCACCATTTAAATAACCCTGCTGATGGCATTAAGCCCATCATAAAAAAATACCTGGGTACCCCGAATCATGCCGATCAGATAGGTAACAAATTCTATTTTACCGATGGCGATGCCAAGGTTGAGGTAGTGGTAGTTACCGATCAGATTATCCGTGTGAGGCTTGCACCGCACGGCGTTTTTCTGGAAGAGTTTTCTTACGCAGTACCTAAGTTAGAGCATAAAGCCACTGAATTTACTTTGTATGAAGACGAAGATGAATTTCGGGTTGCTACTAAATCGATAAATTGCCACCTCCGCAAAAAGGATTTCTTTATTTCTTTTTCTGATAGCAATAGCCACGTAACCAGTTCAGATGCTGTGCCTATGCACTGGGAAGAGAACGTGAAGTTTGGCGGTTACTATGTGTTTTGTACCAAAACCTGCCATCCCGACGAGAGCTTTTTTGGCCTGGGCGATAAGCCAACCGAGTTTAACCTGCGCGGCAAACGTTTAAAGAACTGGAATACCGATGCGTATTCGTTTCAGTGGAACCAGGATCCGCTTTACCGCAGTATCCCTTTTTACATTAGTGTAAATGAAGGTATTGCCCATGGTATTTTCTTTGATAATACCTTTAAGGCACAGTTTGACTTTGGCGGCGAAGATACCACCAAAACAAGTTTCTGGGCCGATGGCGGCGAGCTGCAGTATTATTACATACACGGCCCGCACATGATGGATGTGGTAAAAAGCTACCACATTTTAACCGGTACACACCCTATGCCGCCGCTATGGGCGCTGGGTTATCACCAATGCCGCTGGAGCTATTATCCGGAAGCTAAAGTGAAAAAGATAACCCGTGGTTTCCGTGAAAACAAAATTCCTTGCGATGGTATTTACCTCGACATTGATTATATGGACGGCTACCGCTGTTTCACCTGGAACCGTAAATATTTCCCTGATCCTAAAAAGATGATCAGTGAGCTGGCGGCCGATGGGTTTAAAACAGTAGTAATTATTGACCCGGGTATTCGTGTTGATGATAATTACGAGGTATTTAAAGAGGGCAAGGAGAAAAGATATTTCTGCCGCCGCAGTGATGACTACTTTATGGAAGGTCACGTATGGCCGGGCCGCTGCCAGTTCCCTGATTTTACCAACCCTGAGGTACGTACCTGGTGGGGCGGTTTGTTTGACGAACTGGTGCAAATGGGCGTAGCCGGTGTTTGGAACGATATGAATGAGCCGGCCGTATTTGGCGCGGGCACTTTCCCTGACGATGTTCGTCACCAGTATGATGGCTTCCGCGGATCGCACCGCAAGGCGCATAACGTATACGGTATGCAGATGGTACGCTCAACCTATGAGGGTTTGCGTAAGATCATGAAAAATAAACGCCCTTTCACTATCACCAGGGCGGGTTACTCGGGCGTACAGCGTTTTTCATCGGTATGGACGGGTGATAACGTGGCCTCATGGGAGCATTTGAAACTGGGCAATATCCAGTGCCAGCGTTTATCTATCTCTGGTATACCTTTCTGCGGTACAGATATTGGTGGTTTTAGCGGCGAACCTGATGGCGAACTGTTTACCCGCTGGATACAGATGGGCACCTTCTCGCCGTTTATGCGCGCGCACTCTGCAGGTGATACCAAGGAACGTGAGCCATGGAGCTTTGGCGAGCCTTTTACGGCCATTAACCGTAAGTTTATTGAGCTGCGTTACCGTTTGATCCCTTACCTGTACTCCACCTTTTGGGAGCATCACCGTTATGGCTTTCCTATTTTGAGGCCGATAGTGATGCATGAGCAGGATGAGAAATTAAATCACTTCCGCCAGGATGAGTTTACTTATGGCGATAAAATATTGGTTTGCCCGGTAATGGAACCAGGCCAGATTAAGAGGAATGTTTACCTGCCAAAAGGCAAATGGTTCAATTTCTGGACGTATGAAGTAGTGGACGGTGGCAAAGAAGTTAATGTGGCAACACCGCTTGAAATCATGCCTGTATTTGTAAAGGCAGGTTCGGTAATACCGGAGTATCCGGTAATGCAGTACGTGGGTCAGCACGAAATTGAAGAGGTTAAACTGAATATATACTACACCGATTACGAAGTAAACTCCTTCCTGTTTGAAGATTACGGCGAAACATTTGCCTACGAACAGGATATTTACCTGGAGAAAAAATTTGTGGTGAACGGAAACTCGCGCGAGCTGAGCATCCAGCAAAGTATGGAAGGTTTGTATACCCCACGTTATGAGGGCTATCACCTGAATATTATTGGTTTACCATTTAAACCCGCCAAAATAATAGCCGACGGCAAGGTGGTAAGCGATTTCACCATAAACCCCGAGGGTACGGTAGAGTTCAAATTCAGCAAGAACTTTAAGCGAATTGAAATAACACGATAATACGAAAGGCCCCGGAAACGGGGCCTTTTTTGATTTAAAAGCATGATTGTTGGTGATAATGCATAGATGTTCGGAAGATTATCCATTCCCTCCTTGGGGAGGGGTGCGGTGGAATTGTGTAATGGCAGGGAGGGGTTTATACGCCATTTCAAACGAATAAGTCTGACCCCTGAAACCCCTCCCTACACCCTCCCAGGGGAGGGAATCGCAGAGGCCCTCTCTTTTTTATATCTTCCGAACACCAATGGTGACAACACGAACAATAGTTTTCCAAAAAAATAAACTGTTGTCCTTTCGAAGCCTCGTGAGAGGACTTGAGTAAAGAGAGGGTGAGAAATCTTCTGCGGTACGAACTTTTCGAGTATACAAGATTTCTCTTCGTACCTCATCGAAATGACAAGCTATTTATTTAACCAAATAAATTCAAACCTAAAGGCGAGCCCTAATTACCCCTTTTCGCTAAAAAAATCGTATATTTATATCAAACGGCCCAGTGTTTACTTTAAACAGTAATACCGGGCCGTTTGATTAAGGAGATAAGAACTCCAAAATTTGTTAGTTGACAGTAAGTGTATTGATAGTCAATTGTTTAATGCTTTTTAAAGTTTTTAAAACACACCAAAACTGATTTAAAACAGCTAAAAGCAGTAGTTTTTCAATAAAAATGGGTCATTTTCATCTTTTTTTGGCCTGTTTCTACGTCAAAAAGTGTTAAAATAAAATTTTAAAAAGTTTTTAGCTGGGGTTCAGTTCCAAATAACAGGCCAAACTATAATCATTTAAATCAAATCAAAATCATTTAAATCCTGTTATATTTGATAGTGTAAACCAAACTCATTTCCGTAAATTGGGTTATTCTAAAACACCTTAACAGGTACCATATCATGGCCAAACAAACAAAGAAAACCGAGAACCCTTCACCGGAACAAGAAACCGCAAAAGAAACCAAAGCTGTAAAAGCAAAAGCAACTGCCAAAGCTGCCGCGCCTGCAAGCAAAGCTGCGTCGGCAAAAACAGCCAAGCCAAAAGCAACAAAGCCTGCTGCCGAAAGCACCCCGGAGCCTACACCAAAAGCTGCCAAAACAAAGGTGGCCGCCAAAACAACCCATGTTATGCTGAACGCAGTTGAACCATACAGTCGTTTCACCGATTTTGATATCTCTTTATTTAAGTCGGGAAAGCATTATAAGCTGTACGAAAAATTTGGTTCGCATGTGGTGGAGCATAAGGAAGTTGTGGGGACCTATTTTTCGGTTTGGGCGCCAAACGCGCAGTATGTTTCGGTAATAGGTAATTTCAACGGCTGGAACCGCGCTTCGCACAGTTTGTTTAGTCGCTGGGATTCGTCGGGTATATGGGAAGGTTTTATCCCTAATGTTGGTGTTGGCGAAACTTATAAATACTATATCAAATCATCAACCGGCGAGGATCTGGAAAAAAGCGACCCTTTTGCCCTACGCTGGGAATTACCTCCCCGCACAGCATCCATAGTAGCCGATACCTTCTATGAATGGAAAGACGACAGCTGGATGGCCAATAGGCATGAACATAATGGCATTGATCGCCCTTACAGTGTGTATGAGGTGCATTTGGGTTCCTGGGCACGTAACCCAGAAAGTCCTGATGAATTTTTAACCTATACGCAGCTGGCTCATAAACTGGTACCATATGTTAAGGAAATGGGCTTTACCCATGTGGAGTTTATGCCAATCATGGAGCACCCATTTTATCCGAGCTGGGGTTACCAGGTTTCAGGATATTTTGCCGCGGCTTCGCGCTATGGTTCACCCCAGGAGCTGATGTTTTTGATCGAGAAATTTCACGAGGCTGGTGTTGGTGTAATTTTAGATTGGGTACCATCACACTTCCCGGGAGATATACATGCCCTTTACAGGTTTGATGGCACGCACCTTTATGAACATGCTGATACCCGTAAAGGCTTTCACCCAGATTGGAAATCATATATATTCAACTACGGCCGCAACGAGGTTAGGGCATTCCTGATCAGTAACGCGCTGTTCTGGCTTGATAGGTACCATGCCGATGGTTTGCGGGTTGATGCTGTGGCTTCTATGCTCTATCTTGATTATTCACGTAACCACGGTGAGTGGGAACCCAATATTTATGGAGGTAACGAAAACCTGGAAGCTATATCGTTCCTGAAAGAGTTTAACGAGGCGGTTTACAGTCACTTCCCATCTACCCAAACCATTGCCGAAGAATCTACCTCGTTTACAGGGGTGAGTCGCCCGGTTTATTTGGGTGGTTTAGGTTTTGGTATGAAATGGATGATGGGCTGGATGCACGATACCATAGGCTATTTTAAAGAGGATCCGATACACCGTAAATATCACCATAACGAGATTACCTTCAGTACTATATATGCCTTTACTGAAAACTTTATGCTGCCTTTTTCGCACGATGAGGTGGTTTACGGCAAAGGCTCAATGCTGCGCAAAATGCCTGGCGACGAGTGGCAGCAATTTGCTAACCTGCGCCTGATGTACAGCTATATGTTCACGCACCCCGGCACCAAACTACTGTTTATGGGAGCCGAATTTGGTCAGGGCGATGAGTGGAACTTTGGCCAGTCGCTGCAATGGCATGTGCTGGAGTATGCCAATCACCAGGGTATATCAGAAACCGTAAAAACATTAAACCACCTGTACCGAGATGAACCCGCCCTGTATGAAAAAGCGTTTAACTTTACGGGCTTTGAATGGATAGACGGGGGTAATGCCAATGATTCTATCCTGGTTTACAGACGCATGGGCCATCATGAAAAGGATGACCTGGTAATTATCCTGAATGCGACTCCTGTACCACGCCACAATTACCGCATAGGTGTTCCCTCGGCAGGTAAATGGAAAGAGATATTTAACTCAGATGCTGAAAGGCTATGGGGCAGTGGCTTAATTAATTATGACGCTGTAAGTACCGAAGCCGAAAAATGGCACGGGAAAGATAATTCAGTTGTTTTAACTATACCACCGTTGGGTGCCATAATACTAAAAAAGGTAAATAGCGACGCCCCGCCAAAATATGAGCTTAAACGCTGATATTTAAAAATATAACAGCAATGTAACCAGGTTATCTGGCCTGGTTACATTGTAAATTACGATAACCGATGAACCCTAAATTTCGTAACCTGTATATCATCATAGGGTGCTTATTGTTAATATCACTTATTGTGGAAGTAATAAGGACCTATCCGGAGGTAAGTGCTAAAGGTGTTTTACTAAACGCCCTGCCTGCTATATTATTCTTTTACCTGGCTTACAAAACATACCACGAAAAAAAGGATAGCGAACTCATGTGAGTTTGTCTTAACATTCTGGTAATAAGTAAAATAACCTTGTTCAGTAATGAACAATAGTTGTAACGAATCCGAACAGTTTTATTTATTCTTATTAAATATAATTATCTGATTGTCTGATGTTTACAATGAAGGCATATTCTTAGCTGCAAAATGGTATAAACCCCAATTGTTATGCTTAAAAATTACCTGCTGGTTGCTTTTAGAAATCTCTCTAAAAACAAAGCCTTTTCATTCATCAACATTGTTGGATTGGCAATTGGCATGGCCGCATGCCTGTTAATTTTACAATACGTAAGCTTTGAGTTGAGCTTTGATAATTTCAACGTTAAGAAAGATCGCATCTATCGCATTAACCAGGACAGGTATAATAACGGCAAGTTAAGTACCCAATGGGCTGGCGGCGCATTTGCACCGGGCAGCGCCTTTAAAACTGCCTTGCCTGATATTGAAGACTTTGTAAAGATTGTAGGAGCAGGGCAGGTTTTGGCTAATTACAAAGACCAGAAAATGGTGATCAAGAATGATTACTTTGCTGGCGAGGGCTTTTTCAATATCTTTTCATACCCACTTATCAGCGGTGACCCTAAAACGGCTTTGAAGGAGCCGTACACAGTTGTTATAACGGAAGAAGTTGCTGAAAGGCTTTTCCATAACACCAACCCAGTGGGGCAATCGGTTATAATCAATAGTGATAAACCATTAAAAATTACAGGTGTGGTTAAAAATCCACCTGTTAACAGTCATTTCAAGTTTGATTTTCTTCAATCATATGCCACGCTGTTAAAGGATAATCCGCCGAATAAAGATTTTAACCTGGATAATGCCTGGCTAAGCGATGGTTGCACCACCTACTTACTCCTGAGGCCGGGTGTTGATCCTAAAGTACTGGAAAGTAAATTTATACCTATTGTAAAAAAAGCTTACGATGCTTATAAAATTCCGGGTGAAGGCGGGGTTTATACACTGCAATCCCTGCAAAGCATCCACCTGTACTCCAATCGTATGTTTGAATTGCAGCCCAATGGTGATGGCAAGTCGGTTTATTTGCTGTTGGGTATTGCCATATTTGTGATCATCATAGCGTGGATCAATTATATTAACCTGGCTACGGCTCGTGGTATTGGCCGGGCAAAAGAAGTAGGGGTACGTAAAACATTAGGATCGGCCAAGGCTCAGCTTATTTTTCAGTTTATGCTGGAGGCCATGCTACTCAATGGTTTGGCCATATTACTGGCAGTATTGTTAATTATCATTTGCCTGCCGGTTTTCTCGCATATATCGGGCCTGCAAATGAGTTTTACCATGTTTATTAAACCCATTTTCTGGGTATCAATGCTGGGTATATTTGTCTTAGGTTCGTTCTTTAGCGGGTTTTATCCAGCCATTGTGCTTTCATCATTCAGGCCGGTTGAGGTTATGAAGGGGAAAATACTGGCATCGCCCAAAGGGGTTGTATTGCGCAAGGCCATGGTAGTGTTCCAATTTGCGGCATCTATTTTTCTGCTCATTGGTTCGCTTACCGTATTCAGGCAGTTGAAGTTTATGCAGAACCAAAAACTCGGGCTTAAAATTGATCAAACACTGGTTATAAAGCCACCGCTTATTAAAGTGGACTCATTTTATCGCGATATGAGCGCGTTTAAACAGGAATGCCTCAAGCAGTCTGCAGTTAAGAATATAACCTTATCGACATCAATTCCAGGCGAACCTATTCCATGGAACGCGGGAGGTATTAAGCTAACTACTGCCGACCAAAGCCAGGGCAAACAGTATCGCATCATTGGTGCCGATTATGATTATTTGACTGCTTATGACCAGAAACTGATCGCCGGCCGTAAATTCTCTAAAGATTATGGCGACGAACCACACAGCGTTGTGTTCAGCAAAAAAGCGGTTGAGCAGCTGGGTTTCAACAAACCTGATCAGGCTTTAGGTAAACGGATTGACTTTTGGGGACAAGTATATACCATTGTAGGTGTAGTTGATAATTTTCATCAGCAATCATTGCGCGATGCCTATGATGCCATCATTTTCCGTTGTATTCCTGATGTCAGAGGATTTGTATCGGTAAAAATCAGCACTACAAATATGCCGCAAACCGTAGCCGATCTTAAAAAAACATGGGCCGCTTACTTCCCGGGCGATCAGTTTGATTATTTCTTTTTAGATCAGCACTTTAACGAGCAATACAAAACCGATCAGCGTTTTGGGCAGGTTTTTGGCGTGTTTACAGGCATTGCCATTTTTGTGGCCTGTTTAGGTTTGTTTGGGTTGGTATCATACACCATTGTTCAGCGTACCAAAGAGATAGGTATTCGTAAGGTTTTAGGCGCTACGGTGAATAGTATTCTGAAGTTGTTGTATAAAGATTTCGCAACACTGGTAGTTGTATCGTTTATTATTTCGGCACCGCTGGCCTGGTATGCCATTTCAAAATGGCTGCAAACCTATGCTTTCAGGGTTGATATTGGTCCGCTGTTATTCATTGCACCTTTTTTAATTGTAATGATAATTGCCTTTGCTACGGTATCATACCTGAGCATAAAAGCAGCTTTAACAAATCCCGTTACCAGCTTAAAAACAGAGTAATAATAATGTAATATAAATAGGAGACTGCCTCCGGTTTAGGTGTTTACACTTAAACCGGAGCATTTTTTTGTTATTTTGGCATATGCCTGTTTTAACTACTCCGGATAAACCAACCATACCTACTTATTCCCTGCAGCAAAATGGTGACAGGTGTAATACCATGATAGAGGTACGCAAGGCCGAGGCTAATTGCGGCGATTTCAGGCTCGATCCTGCTTTCCTGATCCCTCACCGTAAAGATTATTTCCTTTTTGTATTGGTGAAACAGGGGAACAACCGGCATTGGATAGATTTTATGCCCTATGTAATTAAGCCTGATACTTTTTACTTTACCGTGCCTCAGCAAGTACATTTAAAGGAACACGCCGGCCCGATGGAGGGACTTATGCTTTGTTTTACAGAAGAGTTTTTGCAGCTGGAAGAGAACAGGATATTGCTGCATCTCCCCATTATTCAAAACCCGGCAGGGGCTCATGAATTGTTGCTCACCAAGCAGGATATGAGCTTTGTTGAGGATGTGATGCAAAAGATGCTTGCTGAGTTTGATACTGATGGTTCGTGGCGCAATCAAATGCTTACCTCATGGTTGCGGGTATTGGTAATTTACCTGAGCAGGCTGTATACCGAACAGTTTAACGAAAGGGCTATTGACCAGTGTTTCTGCGTACTTAAAAGCTTCCAATCACTTATAGGCGAGCACTACAGCACCCATCACGAAGTGGCGGCCTATGCTGAAAAGCTGAACATAACACCCGGCTACCTTACCGATGTTATTAAACAGCAAAGCGGTAAAACAGCCATCACCCATATTCATGAAAGGCTTATTGTAGAGGCTAAGCGCAGGCTGCTGCATACCGATCTTTCGGTTAAGCAAATAGCTGATGAACTTGGCTTTGAGGATGCAGCTTACTTTAACCGTTTTTTTAAACGGATAGCCGGTGTTACGCCGATAGGGTACAGGGATCAAATCCGGGAAATGTACAGTTAATGCCCTGCTATGTGCAGTGCTCATAAATTACGCCCGCTGTAGCTTTGCTATATGAGTAAACAAACAGTTTTAATAACCGGAGCCAATAAAGGTATTGGCCTGGAAACCGCCCGCCAGCTTTTAAAGGCAGGCTATCATATATTTTTAGGAAGCAGGGATAAAGACAAAGGCGATAAGGCAGTTGAACAACTAAAATCAGAGGGACTTGCCGATGTTGAATTACTGCTGATAGATGTTACCAGCGAACAATCTGTACAGCAGGCCCATGATCAGCTTGCTCAAAAGGTTGATCATCTGGATGTGCTGATCAACAATGCCGGTATTCCGGGTGCATTTCCGCAGCCTGCTACATCGGTAAGTGATGAAACTATGAAAGAGGTTTTTGAAGTAAACTTTTTTGGTGTGATTCGCACCGTTAAAGCATTTATTGATCTGTTAAAGAAAGCCGAAAACCCAAGGATAGTAAATGTTACTTCAGACCTGGGATCATTAACTTACCATAATGACCCTGACTGGGAGTATTATCATTTTAAATCAGCGGCTTACGGTCCATCAAAAACAGCGTTGAATGCTTATACTGTTGCTTTGGCTTTTGAGCTAAAAGATCAGGTTAAGGTAAACGCGGTAAACCCCGGCTACACCAATACCGAATTTAATAACAACCAGGGCCCTAAACCGGTTGAAGATGGCGCAGCACCAATTGTGGAATATGCCATGTTAGATAAAGATGGCCCTACAGGCAAATATGTAAGTGACTACGGAGAAACGCCCTGGTAATTTTGGGAGTAAGGACTTAGGGATAATGGAGTAAAGATAACAACCGTCATGCCGAATTTATTTCGGCACCCCATATGCAAAGTGTGCGCGTAGTTTGTCCTGTGGGATGCCGAAATAAATTCGGCATGACGAACTCCTTGCAAACTCAACTATGATCCGCATACAAAAAACAAAAGCCCCGGTATTACCGGGGCTTTCTGTATAAATTAAAGATTTGATGATCGAAGCAAATTAAACTTTGCCGATTTCCTGAACCAGGTCAATCAGTTTGTTTGAATAACCCCACTCGTTATCGTACCAAGATACAACTTTAACGAAGTTATCATTCAGAGCGATACCAGCTTTAGCATCAAAAATTGATGTACGTGCATCACCTTTAAAGTCTTCAGATACAACATCATCTTCAGTGTAACCTAAAATACCTTTTAAGTCGCCCTCAGAAGCTGTTTTCATAGCTGCTTTGATATCTTCATAAGTAGCACCTTTTTTAAGGCGTACAGTTAAGTCAACAACAGATACGTCGGCAACCGGAACACGGAATGACATACCGGTTAATTTACCTTTTAATTCAGGGATAACCAAAGTAACCGCTTTAGCAGCACCGGTTGATGAAGGGATGATGTTTTGGTAAGCACCACGGCCGCCTCTCCAGTCTTTAGCCGATGGGCTGTCAACTGTTTTTTGAGTAGCTGTAACCGCGTGTACAGTGCTCATTAAGCCTTCTTCAATACCAAAGCTATCATTCAATACCTTAGCGATAGGAGCAAGGCAGTTAGTAGTACATGAAGCGTTTGATACGATAGTGTGGCTTGCAGATAATTGTTTGTTGTTAACACCCATTACAAAAGTAGGGGTATCATCTTTAGCTGGTGCGCTCATAACTACTTTTTTAGCACCGGCATCAATATGTTTTTGAGCAGATTCCTGAGTTAAGAATAAGCCTGTTGATTCAATGATCACCTCAGCACCTACTTCACCCCATTTAAGGTTAGCAGGGTCTTTTTCGGCAGTTACACGGATAGTTTTACCGTTTACAACCAAATGTCCGCCTTCAACGGCAATAGTGCCTTTGAAAGGACCGTGAGTTGAATCGTATTTTAACATGTAAGCCATGTAATCAGGCTCAACAAGGTCATTAATACCAACAACTTCAATGTCGGGTCTTTCAATTGCGGCTCTGAATGCCAGACGGCCAATACGGCCGAAACCGTTAATTCCTATTTTCATGATTTTTTAATTTTTATTTGAATAGTAGGTTAATAAATTATTTATAGGTTCTTTTATGATATTAGCTATCTGCAAATTGGCTTCGGCAGCAGCCTCATGTAAATGTTCCTGAAAATTTGACGCCACAGTACCTGCAAAATGAATAGAGGCATCCGGGTGTTGCTTTGATAAAGGTAGCAAATATGTTGAAATTAGCTTGCTAAATCCTTTTTTTATGACGTTTTGGAGATGATGGTCATCGCGGTTTTCCATATAAAAGTCGGTAAACGAACTTAAATACAGCGCCGGTTGTTTTTGGCGATACACTTTTTCAAGCAGTGTTTTACGCTCCACATCGTACTTATGAACAAACTTCTTTTTAAGGTTTGGCGGCAGGGTTTCGTTCATAAAACCTTTAAGCAACTGCCTGCCCAGCCAGTTTCCTGAGCCTTCATCGGCCAGTACATAGCCAAGGCCGTAGTTATTGGGCTGTACCTTTTTACCATCATACCAGGCCGCGTTTGAACCGCTGCCACAAATACTGATAATGCCCGGCGAATTTTTACAGCAGGCAATTGCCGCAGCTGTAATATCGTGGTCAACCATTACCCGGCCAAATTTAAAAAAGGCCGAAAGTGCATTATGAACAATTTGCTTACGCTCGGCAGATGAGGCACCCGCGCCAAAGAAATATATTTTTCTTATTTGTTCGGCGTGGTGTATGAGGTTGATATTCTTATTAAGGAGTTGCAGGATGTGCTTTTCGTCGTTAAAATAAGGATTGATGCCATTGGTTTTAAAAGAGGCCACAATGCGGCCCTTATCGGCCAGGCGCCAATGTGCAAAATACGATCCGCTATATACAACTGCAATCATTTATTATATCGATAATATATCCGCCATCTGTAAAAGATCAGCCTCCAGCTTAAACTCATGGTTGTTCAGCGCATCATCTAAACTGGTAAGCAGGATATGATTTGCCTGCAAACCTACCATTTTTTGGCTTTCGCCGGCAATCAGCGCGTTTACAGCTGCAAAACCCAGACGACTACCCAAAATACGGTCAAAGCTTGATGGACTGCCTCCTCTTTGCAAGTGGCCTAATATAGTTACTTTAACATCGTAGTCCTTAACTTCTTGTTGTACGGCTTTGGCTACATCATACACGCCACCGTTTTTATCGCCTTCGGCTACTATAACGATACTTGATGATTTTTTGTTGGATTTGCCTTCCTTCAGGTTTTTGATCAGATCTTCAAGAGCGGTTTGTTTTTCAGGTAACAAAATCGCTTCGGCACCACAGGAAATACCCGCGCGTAAAGCAATAGCTCCCGAATCGCGACCCATAACCTCAATAAAAAACAGGCGATCATGCGCATCGGCAGTATCACGTATTTTATCAATAGCCTGGATAACAGTATTTGTTGCAGTATCAAACCCAAGGGTATAGGTTGATCCGTACAGGTCATTATCAATAGTGCCCGGTACGCCCATAACAGCAATGTCAGGGTATTTTCTTGAAAAACGCAGTGCACCGGTAAATGTGCCGTCGCCGCCAATAACTACAAGGCCATCAATACCGCGTTCTTTCAAATGCTTGTATGCAATGGCCATACCTTCATCTTCTTTGAAAGGTAAACAGCGTGCTGTTTTTAAAATGGTACCACCTAAGTTAAGTATGTTGCTTACCGAACGCTTGTCCATATCGTACATGTCGTTCTCAATAAGCCCTTTATAGCCTTGCCTAACACCAACAACTTCAATGCCGTTATATAATGCTGTTCTAACAACTGCCCTTATGCAGGGGTTCATTCCGGGGGCGTCGCCACCGGATGTTAAAACAGCAAGTTTTGAAATTTTATTCATCTTTACGTCAATAAATTCGTGGTACGAAGATAGTGTGTGTAAATTACACCATTAAATTTTATTTATTTTTTTTTGGTTTAGGAATTAAGCACATATATTTAGGCAAATAAACTTAAATCCCCGTACAATTTTGGAAGTAATGCTACCCAAGTTTGATTCCGTATTCTCTATTGACTGCGTAATTTTTGGATTTGAAGCCGGAGAGCTTAAAATTTTGCTTATTGAACGTAACGAAGAGCCCTATAAAGACTGGCTGGCCTTGCCCGGTTATATTGTTGAGCAGGACGAAAGTATTGATGACGCAGCCGAACGTATTTTGTATGAGCTTACCGGCTTAAGGGATATGCACATGCAGCAGTTTCACACTTTTGGCGAAGTGAACAGGCACCCGCAGGGTAGAGTTATCACCGTAGCCTATTATGCCTTGATACGTATAAACGGACAAAAGGAATTACGGCCGGTTACACAGTATGCCAAAAAAGCGTTCTGGCACCCGGTTAACGAGTTACCCAAACTGGCATTTGACCACAGCCAGATATTTAACACCGGTTTTAACAAAATACGCAGGCGCCTGCATTACCAGCCTATAGCTTTTGAGTTACTGCCCGAAAAATTTACGCTTACCCAGCTACAGTCACTTTATGAAGCGGTTTTGAATAAAAAACTGGATAAAAGAAACTTCCGCAAAAAAATGCTGAGCTATGGCTTTTTAAAGGAGCTTGACGAAAAGCAAAAAGGAGTATCATACCGAGCCGCGAAACTGTACAAGTTTGATAAGCGCAAATATGGCAAGATATTCCAGGGCGAAATGAACATAGGATAGTGTAGAAGAGGCAAGAAATTAGAGCCAAGAATTAGGAGATCATCTATTAAATAAAACGGAAAAGGCCCGAAGATTAACTTTCGGGCCTTTTTTTATCTTGATTCTTGACTCTAATTTCTTGCTTCCCTTACAAAGAGCTTGGAGAAAGTTCAAGGTGATATTTTACCAGATTATCTATAGGTGAGCGAATGATGTTGCCTACTTTCATGCCATTTTCGCTTACTACTTCTTCTAAAACGTTTCTGAAGTTGTAACCAACAGAACCGATACAGTTAAAGCTGTATTTTTGGTAATCAGGGTAGTGTGTTACCAGGTTACGGAAAAAATCTTCAAATGAGGTACGCACCAGGTTGCGTGAATATTCTATATGAACGTTATTATCATAAACAAACTTGCTGAAGCTTGCGCAGAAACGGTTTGCACGCGGCTGGGTGTATACTTGCTCATTGATATCATCAGGAGTAAGTTTGTAAGTTTCCCAGAACAGGTTACGTACAGGCTCAGGCATGTAACCACGCAGGTAATCGGTCAGTAATTTTTTGCCTATATAGCAACCACTGCCTTCGTCGCCTAAAATATAAGCACCAGAGTCAATGTTCATAGCTACATCTTTACCATCATAAATACAGGTATTGGTACCTGTTCCTAAAATGGCTGCAAAACCTTCCTTGTTACCTAAAAGGGCACGTGCGGCGGCAAGCAGGTCATGACCAATGTTCACTTTTGATTTGGAGAAAACGACTTTCATCGCGTCTTCAACAATTTTGCGCATTTCGGGCGTTGAACAGCCTGCACCGTAATAATTTACTTCGGTTATTTCATCCTTCTCAAGGTCGGTTGGCAAACTTTCATTTAAAGACTGTATGATATACTCCGTACCAGAAAAATAAGGGTTGTAGCCCTCAGTGTTAAAATACACTTTTTTACCTTCTTCGGTAACCAGACACCAGTTTGTTTTAGTTGAGCCACCGTCAGCAATTATGATCATAAATTAAGTTTTATTATAAAATAAATTGGGTTAAAAGTAGGATTAACTTATTGTAAAAAAAACACTTTCTATTTAAAAAACTAAAAATGCGTTTTTTAAGCTAAAAATACCTTCTTTTTGTTAAAAAAATGCATCAGTCGTCAGAAATCTGGTGTGTTTTATTAAAAAACGTCTGATATTAACAACTGTGTGATTTACATATAATTAGCTAATCGGCAAATAAATTAAACTTATCTGCAATTGTACGTAATGTTAAATAATTTAACAACAATTATGTATATACAAATTAAAGTAGACTGTATTTAACAATTACAAAAATGATAAAGAATTGTTAGCAGGAATATGCGTTATTTTCGTGCCGGGCAAGTTTTCTTTTAACCAGCTGGCCATAAATTCCGATCCGGGCTCTTCACTGGCAATGTGGCCAAGTACAATTAATGAAAGTTTATCACCTTTAGTTTGCGCATCACGAACGTATTCAGCCGTTTCCCATTCCTGTATTTCGCCGCATATTAAAACATCGGGTTTGTATTTACCCATGGCCTGTATTTGCCGGGTACCTCCGGCAGCGCCCGGCATCAGCAATATTTTTTTGCAGTTCTGGTTAGGGTCGCCAATATACCTCACCTTATTAATAGAAAGTTTTTGTTTCACATGCTGAATGAGGGCACCTAAAGAAGTATCAGGAAGCATCAATATTTCGCTTGCCGAAGCATTGTAATAGCTTTGCCAGTTAAGTTGTTTTAGCAGTCCCATTCTAACACCATCAGGATTTAGTCTGTGAATATGATCATGATTTCGCCACACCGCAATATTGTGTTGCTTTAGCAGATCGGCTTTGTAGCGGTAAACATCGTCATTGGCCAACCATGCGGTTTCGTCCTGGTGATTATAAAAAGTAGGTTCGTGAGCAATGATAAAGTTTGCCCCAAGTGCTATAGCCTTTTTTATTACCTCAATAGTAGCAAACATGGTAGTTACAATGCCGGTAACTTTAATATCACGGTTCCCAGCCTTTAACGTATCAACCGTGGGGTTTATGGGGCCGCCCGGTACCTTGCTGATGAAAAGATCCATGATCTGCCCTACGGTAATATCAACCTTAACGTGAAAAAAATCACTTGCCCTGCCTGCCAGTGGTGATGCTAATAAAGCGGTAACGCCGGCGGTTTTGCTTAGGTTGTAAATAAATTTCCTCCGAGATTGTTCTTGGCTCAGGTAAAATTGTTTTTGGGGTAAACTCATAACTTTTTAGGTTTAACCAAATATAAAAAATGATTGTATGTGTTTATGTTATATTGGTATAAAGCGGTTGATGTAGGTTATAGTTGTACCACACAAATTATCTGCAATAAAAAAAGCCCTCCTGATATCCAGAAAGGCTTACTATTCCAGTGATCTCATCAGGATTATTTAATGTTTTATTCAATTATATCAAACTTGATTTAAATTTACATTAATAAACTGATTATCAACTATTTAATTTGTTTTGGCTATCAATTATACTCAACTTTGAAATAGTTAAGTAAACAACAAATTGACAGTAATATTGACAGCAAATTAAAAATGGCAACCGTAAATTTTTATCTCGACAAAGCCGACAAAAACGGCCAATCTTTTATTTTAATGACTTACTTAGCTAATGGTCAGAAATTCAGACATTCTGTGAAAGTCAAAATCTCACCTACGATGTGGTTAAAATCTAAGCAGCGTCTGAAAGTGAAGCAACAGGATCATGAATATTTAAACGCTCACCTTAATGCCCTAGAAGAAATCATTACGAAGGCGGAGAGGGAATGTTTGTTAAACTACAGTACGCTTAATTTCAATTTTATAAAGCAACGGTTTAATGACAGCCTAAACAAAACGAACGAAAGAAAAACACTCGCTCTATATTTTCAGGAATATATAGATTCTTCAAAAGGTAAAATTACAGATGGTACGATCAGACATTATATTACTTGTCTTAATCACCTTAACAAGTTTAGCAAAAAGAAACGCTATGAGCTAACTTTCGATAGGATTAACAGTACTTTTCATGATAGCTTTGTTTCTTTTCTTACAGAGGATTGCAAGCTCTTAAATAACACAATAGGTAATTATATCAAAATCATAAAATCATTCATGAATTTTGCTTTTGATAATGGATATAATAAAAGTAGTCAGGATTATAAAAAGTTCAAGGTATTTAGGGAAGACGGTGAATTAATTTATCTGTCAGAGGCAGAACTATTGAAGATCTATGATTTAGAACTTACAAGCACCAAATTAAGGGTGGTAAGAGATAATTTTTGCTTTGCTTGTTTCACTGGATTACGGTATTCAGATATAACCAAACTGCAACAGGAAAATATTAAAGATGAATATATCGAAATCAAAACTGAAAAAACAAGGGACTTTTTAAGAATCCCCCTCAATGACTTTGCTAAAGAGTTACTATATAAAAATGGAGGGTTACTACCAAAACTATTTTCAAATCAGAAAACGAATGCCTATTTGAAAGAAATAGCAAAACTGGCAGAAATAGAAGAAAAAATCTTAATTATAAAATATAGAGGAGTTGATAAAGTTGAATTTTCAGAGCCTAAATATAATTTTATCACTACTCACACTGCGAGAAGAACCTTTGTTACCCTTTCATTAGAAAAAGGAATGAGGCCAGAAACAGTAATGTCTATTACCGGGCATAAGGATTATAAAACATTTAAAAAATATATAAAGTTAACAGATAAGGTTAAGATGTTAGAAATGAACAATATCTGGTCAAGGAAACTACGAATAGCATAAATTTAAGTTAGTGTAATTTGATAAATTAAAGTAAAATATTACATTTGAAATCTAATGCCTTGCTATTAAGGCTCATTTAATGACAGGTATCCTGTCTATCATTATTCAATTAAACTTAAACAAGTTAATTCGATTTTAATTCTCAAACGGCAGTTTATTTGGCATTAGTTATTTAGGACAACTAGCTTATAACGATTATTTAAACTATTCGTTTGTGATTTACCTAATGTGTTAATTAAGAACACTAAAAATAAAGAACCTCCTAAGCGCAGGAGAGATGCGCCGATTTTAGAATTCAAAACAAATGTTATCAACTAATCAAGAAGCAATCATCAAAGATTTAAGAGTGGATGTGAAATTCCTTTATTTAGAAAAGATCCTTAAAGATTATGTTAAAGAAGCTTTAAGGGAATACTTAAATGAACAAAAGAAGTTTGAACAGCAAAAAAAGCCTCTGATGACCATTGACGATATTGCGAGAAGATTTAAGGTTACGAAAGCAACTGTTCATAATTGGATGAAAAAAGGAAGTATCGCGGGGCAGAAATTTGGGAAGAATAGATACTTCACTGAAGAAGAAGTTCAAAGCTCAATGGCTAAATATGGTTATTCAGAACAATGGAATAAACAGGAAAATGGCTAACTAACACCCTGCCCCATGTCAAACGCATGGGGCTTTTTTATTGACAAAAAGATCTTTTTTACCATAATTACGATTAGTCAAATTGGTGTAAATAAAAGTATAAATAGTCCCGTCGATGGAACTCAATGTTCCGTGTTACAGACTTGGAACATTTAAATATAAAATCTGGAAGCAATAAAAAACTCATTTAACTAAATCCATCTTTCAGCAAAGGTAGCCTGCGTATTTTAAGACAAGCCCTACGGGTTTCCAAAAGACTACGGCATAAACGCTCAAGGCCATACAAATAATTAATTAGGAGGCTTGTTTGCACTGCCTACGCAATGACAATTTCGCTACGCTACATTCCCATTTTTTGGCCAGCACAAGCCACCGAATTAACTATGGCCATTTATTCCGTTTCCTTTTGGAAATCTTAAAAGTCCTGCTTTTTGTTGCTTAAGATGGTTTTGTCAGAATAGTACGTATTAGAGCATTTAGAGTTCGGCATATTGTTTTTTAAGCCACTTAGGAAACTACTCTAAAGAAGTATGCTAAATAATGTGATATTAATAAGTAGCCAATATAAAGTCATTAAGCTTAAAACGGGATAGCTTTCGCATCAATATTTTGTCCTTAAAGAGTTTAACAAGGCATACAAAAACCAATGAAAAAAATTTGATTCCTATTATTTCACAAAGAAATTTCTTAAACAAGTTTCATGTGTAAACACGTAAATAATGAATAGCGTTTTAAGAGAGGATATAATTACATGTATTTACATATTTTGAATCTATATAAGTGAAAGGAAGACTATTAGTAAAAATGTTTCGGATTTAGATCTTCAAATATTTCAAAAATTGTCTTAAATATTTCACGCAAATCATCCCAGTTCGAATTAGAACCAATCGTGGCAATAGAATTCTTAGCAAATGCGACTTTATCGTAGAACCGTAATTGAAGTTCTCTTTTGTATTGAATCTCTCCCTGGTAGGCTTTACAACTTTCAATATATCCTTTCCAGTGAACAGGGGTAAAATCTTTTTCATTTTTTAGAATATCCTCACCCAAATACATTTCTATGCTACCAGCTAACCCATTAACATCCATGTAAACCAATCCATTTGGCCCTACAGTTGGATAATTTTGAGCACTTTCCAAGTAAGGATAATTCATGATTTTAAAATGTTGGGGTAATCTTAGATTTATTAAACTTCTTTGAGCATCCTTAGCCGCTGTGTCGTTGTCAAATATAAATATCATTCGATTTGATATTCCTGCGCCAGCAAAAGCTTTAACCATATTTGCAAGTCCGCCAGCACCTCCTTCTTTATTGAACGATGAAAAATCAAAAAAACTATAAAATCTTTGTATTGCTGGATATAGGAGTTTTAGTGATGGTTCGAGAATCGATATATCAGTAGAGCCCTCAGTGATTAAAATTATCTTTTCAAATTTGGCATCACTAATTACGTTATCACAATCATTCCCTAAATAACCACCATTATACAATTCTGTAAAGTCAAATGATATTTGACTATTTCCATTCGAGCAGATTACTACGAAGAGCAATCCAAATAGATAGGAGTTAAAAGGAAGGGAAAGAAGTAGATCTCCATTTAATATACTAAACGTTAAATAATTTTCAATACTGTTAAAGCATTCCGATTCGCTGATTATAATCTCTGAAAATCCTTCAGAGAGTAAATACACAAGTGAGTTTCTAAGCTTTTCTAAAGTCAAATTTTGCCAAAAAAACAACTCAATATGTGTTTTTTCTTTAAAGTTATTATCATCAAATGCGTAACAATCATTAATTAAATCATCTACTTTATCAATGATAAACTTTTTAAATTGAGTTTGTAAATTGACCTCGGTATAGCCTAATATTTTTAATCGTTCATGGATAAGAGAAGATTTTGCAACTAACCAATAAGTTTCATAGTCGGTCCTATGGGTCACCAAATTTCTATCTTCGTCGACATAAAATTTATGGATATTTTCTCGGGAAAAAATTAAACTTAGGAAATCGGGCGCGTGATTTTGGCAGGACAGTAGATTTATGTTTCCGATAGCCAACTCACCATAACTACTCATTATTAATTACATTTAGGTGAAACAATACATTTTCAGTCAAAGATACAGAACGTTGACATGTAGAACCGGTACAAGATTGTAAGCACTTTAGCCTAAATAAATAAAAAATTATTTATCAAATGAAAGCTTTGATCAAAGGAAACAGAAAGGCAACACCGCTAATTATTGTGGTAACAGTTTGATTCTGTGTAGATATAGGGTCACCACTAATAATAAGATTTTTAATATTTTCATTCGGAGATAATTCCATATTTTGATTTGAAAATTGATTCATTAGATACATTTCTTTGAGGCTTGTATAATATTCCTTTGTCAAATAAAGAGGTATAGTAATTATACACCAAGTTAATCCCCAAAAAAGATGCAATATAATCGCATGTGGCATATAACGGTAATCATGATTGTCATGAATCATAAGCCAAAAATGAAAAGTATAAAACCCAAAAGATGAAGCTAGCAGAATAGATGAAATCTGCCATTGTTGGTAGATAAAACGCAAATTTCTTGAAAGCTTCAAAAAATATGATTGACTAAAATTTTTGTTTTTAGAATAAGCTAAGTTTAAATTTTGCGAATGACCGAGCCATTTACAGAATATATAAGCCACTAAGAGGATTGAAATTAAAGATTGAATTTCCTGCATGAAAAAACCAAGCTTACTTACATCAAAATTGTTTGCCGAATAAATAACTCTGTTGATATTGCCAATATCCGTATTTCTTAACCAAGTAGGCCATCTTGTGAATATGATTAGCAAAAAAGTATATCGAAAAAAATCCCTAATACTTATTCTAAATTTAGAATTCAATTTTATTAGAAAAGCTAAACAACTTAAACCAAAATACGCAAAGGGCCATAAAATTAAAAGTCGGCTTTTCGGATAGTAAGGAGCTATCTGTATTGAAGGCCCCATCTTCAATTTGTCAAGAATTATTGAGGATTTGTAAATCTCATCGATTTGCTTAGTCGATAAATTTTCATTCGTATCAGCTAAAGAGGTAAATAAGATTCTTTTTCGATGCTCAAGAGCCAAATTGAAATCCCTATTTTTAATATACTTAGCTTTTATTGACGGATCAAGCTTGTTGACGATGTCTTTTTCCCAAAACGTATCATTCAAATACATAATAAAACCGGGTAAAAAGACCCCAAGCACCACACAAATTAGAGATAAGACAATTATTTTTTCTGTAAGAGATAGTTTGTTCTTCATGATCTATTAATTAGATATAAGAGCTTAATTTATTCTTTAACAGATAATTATCTAATAAAATTAACTAGTATTCATTGAAAAATAGTTGTTTTGGTCAAAATAATTGAGAAACAATTGAAATAAAGTATAAGACTTATACTATGTTAATTCTCTTTTTGAAGGTTAATTATTCTTGTCAAAATCATAAGGCTACGGTATAAGGTGGTAGCGATTATGATTAAACCTAATATATTTGAATAGAACAAATACTTGCTAAATAATTCGCTCAATAATAGCTTTAACGAAAACCCTAACACGGAAATAAATACTAAGGAATTGATACAGCCCTTCAAAAGCCCTGTTGTTTGATAATACAGTCTTGTAGAAAAAAAAAGATCAAATAGAGGAATATCCTCATTCTGCGAGCCATTAGGTATTTTTGCACCTGTTTTAAATGTAATCAATACAGTCAGTAACGTTAAGACAAATCCTCCTAATGTTAATGATATTGTTGACAAATCAGTTGTTGTTGATAAGCTACTATTTGAATTCGGCAAATTAAAATATCCTCTCTGATTTAGCCAAAAAAACAATGCGCATACTAAAGTACCGATCAAATAGTCATACAATAACGGCCGTTTGAAATAATATTCTATCATGAGTGAAAAGTTTCAATAAATTTATCAAAGTGGGCTTCTATTAAATGATAATATTTTGTGGTAGTCATATGTTCTTCTCTATTAATTTGAACGCTGATTTCTCTTTTACCTTTTGTCAGATTGAAAGTTTCGTTTTCACCATCCTTATTCACGAACTTAATCTCAAATTCGTCAAATTGATCAATATGAAAAGGCTTCGCTTGGCACTTTTTCAACAAGTTTATTATGAATGTGTTCGCTTCCTTATTTAGGTGCTCACTTTTAACTTTAGCCCCAGGTGTTTGAAACATCGCTTCAACACGAATGAAGTTGGGTTTTAATCTGTTCCCCATATTTGAAAAGTCTGATATAAAACCTCCTTTTATGTCGTCATCCATTTGAGCTATACTTTGAGGTCGTAGTTTAATCTCAAAATTTAATACATTGTGCAAATGTGCAAGTGTAGTATCGATAGGAGCATATAAGTATGTTGTAGTTTGACACCCCCTTGCAAGCCTCATTTCTTGAGCAAGACTTCTAAAATAAAATTCAATATCACTAATTCGAGGACCGTCATTATTAAACTGCGCACAGATTATTGCAGGACTGACACTGTAGTCGATATAAAAATGAGTTAATTCAGCAATCAATCCTGTGGCTTTGTTAAAGGGGACTAACTCAAAGGTGTCCTTGGGTTTTACCATTAATGATTTGTCTTTTAATAATGCCATTGAGCATTTGAATTTATTAGTCCTTGCAACTCTTACTGGATTATTCATAAACATCTCACGTCGTTCCATTTCTGGCTTGTTTTTATTCTTATCAATAGCATATGCTTTACCTTGAAGATGTTCCTTATTAAGGAAATTTAAAACATCAAAAAGAATATCATTCGTTTTCTGTTTAGGAGAATCGACGTATGGTAAAAAATTTATTTTATGTAAGTAAAACTTCACTTCTTGTGAACTTTCAAGCACTTCGGATTCGGTTGACATTTGATAGATAAGGGTTAATTGTTCACAAGTTCAGATAAACTATTAATAATTACAAAATTTAATACAAAATTAATGAATCACACTTTAGGCAATGTGCATAACTTAGATTATTCAAAATGCAGGTTAAAAAACGACGTTAAGTAAAGCATTCATACTCTTCACAATGCACTTTATAACTCATTCGATAACAATAACATAATGAGAAGATTTACAATTCAATTCAAAGAGAGTATTGCATTTATCTACTCATATCCGTTATGAAGTGGCAATGATCAAAAGATTAATGAAAGAAAAAAGATTTCATAACAACCATGCCCGTTTTTAATTTGTAGGAGTAGGCGAACTTAAATTTGAGTATGTGTGATTAAAAATATGTGACATTCGGGACAGAAGTATTGACTTGAACTTTTACCTTACCTATTTGAAAATATCTTGAATCAATTTTTTGATGACTTGATGTTCAAGCTTTGCTGCAATTGGTGACACGTTATCTTGTCCATCTTTCCAGTGCATGCCTTCATTATAAATGATACCAAGAAAGTAATGGGAGGAGGGTGAAGCAACACCTAATTCATCGGCTTTTTCAAGTTTGTCTTTTGTCATATTAGTACTGAGGAATGCCTCTTTACCTTCATTACTTTGAAGTTTGTTATAGGCAATCTCTTCAATTTTAACTCGAACCGCACCACAAACGGCAAAGGGACAAAACGCCCTACCATTGATGTAATTATCAGCTTCCTTGTACAAAAACTTATAAAAATTATCGGATTCTCCCCAAAGTTCGGCTATTGTCAAATTCCTAAATTCCTGTCTTTTGTTAATAAAAAATGGACTATAGTGAAGTAAGTACTTGGCAACATCATCTTTAATGCTTTGATTATTACGGTTTCTAAGCAGTTTGGTCAGATTGGCATCGACCTGCATATTAGATTTGTCCAGATAGTAGACTTTCTGATCTTTGAAAGCAAAATTTTTAAAGTAATTCGGATTTAGATGTGTTAATATTAAAGGATAGATTCGTCTACCGGCTTTTGTAAAATGATCTATAAATTTTGTAATGTAATACTGTGCTGCTGTTAGATTTGCATCGTCCAAGTAATCAAACACTTCGTCAATAATTAAAATATTTGCGTCCTTCTTTAGTTTGGTGGTCGCTTTAAATAGCATTGAGATAAAAGTCAAAATGTCTCTTTGACCATTAGATATATCAATTGCTTTTGGGAATTTTACAAGCAGTTTATTGTCAGATTGGGATGATTTAATACCTTTCCAAGTAGCGTTGAAAGTTGAAAGGATGTCATCAAAACGTTTTTTTTTCAGTTTATATTGATTATATGAAGCTGCTGATTTAAAGTTTGCAGGGTCGTTGTTGTATAACCAAACAAGCTGAATAGCTAATAAATACGATTTTGCTATTGAATCAATCCCGATATCGGACTTGTGAATAATCATTGCAATAGGATTAAGGTATTCAATATCGTTTAATTCAGGTAGTTTGCTAGCTTCAATCCAATCGATCAAAGCAGGAGCAGCTCCCATCTGTAGATTTACGTCGTTGATAAAGGAGTTGATTTTATTTTGGTTTGTTTTGTTGTTTGAGCGACTTAATGAGGTATACTCGGAAGATAGTTTTGTAATAAGTATCAAATCATTTAAAGCAATATTAGCATTAGGTAGTACTTTGGAGTTTACACCAAATCTTTCCTGAAAAGTTCTAAACTGGTAATTAAATGAAATGTTCTCCGGAATTCTGTCTACTATTACTATGTCATTAATAGCAAGTTTTGCCGTTGCACGACCGTACTGACTTCCAATTCCTTTTGGTCTTATTTGGTTGTTAATTACAAAATAATCAAAAGTATCACTAATTGTATTACTTGTTGAGTTTGCTTCAAGATTTTTAATACTACCATCAGGCGCTTCATATTCAATAGAAATCTTAGGTTGCATTGTTATGTCAGATCTATAATAGTCTTCTTCATCTAACACAATTC
Source organism: Mucilaginibacter aquaedulcis (assembly GCF_030409325.1). Lineage (GTDB taxonomy): Bacteria > Bacteroidota > Bacteroidia > Sphingobacteriales > Sphingobacteriaceae > Mucilaginibacter > Mucilaginibacter aquaedulcis. Next base: position 2,112,185 of record NZ_JAUFPR010000002.1, on the reverse strand, counting down.
TATTGTTATTCATTGACTTAAAAGCAGTTGCAAAAGAACTTTTGCCAAAACCATTAGGCGCAACCAATAAACTTGGCTTATTAGGATAGATATTTAAGGAAAACGTTCTATTATAAATACCTTTCACATTTTCTATCACAATCGTTTTTAACATTGGGAGTTACTTTTTTGAGTTTGATTTAGAAATAAAGTATTATGATTGCTCATTATGCTAAAAGATAAGGAAATCTATTTGTCGTTTTATAGACTTCAAAAGGTATGGACTTTTGTTTATATAGATATTGGTACGAGCTTGTTTTGTTGATAGAGAAAGATAATATTAGGTAATTGAATGATAGCAGTTTTTTCATCACTTTGTGATAAGTTTAATGGTTAAACTAAAGTACATCAATTTTCGATTAATGTAAAATGCTTGTTAGGTGGTTTCTACCTGAAATAATTGAGAAATTTAAATATTAGCTATTATCAAATTATGTCAAGTTTACTATTTTTGATTCACACACAAATTGACACCTAAAAGCAATAACCACCTATAAATACTTGGTTTAAATGCAGTTATTTGATAGTTAAATGAAGCCGGATGTATTACGATTTTGAAACAAACTAACTTAATACCTTACAATTGCATGCTTTGATTATGACTTGTTTCTAAGTATTTAATCACCGAAATTGCACACCTAATTATTTAATAGATAAAAAAGATTATATTGTAATCCACCAAATTTTATCTAATTTTATTGACAGTACTACTGAAGTAAAAATAAAAAATACTTGTAAGTATCTAACTTACAAGTATGATCTGATGTTTCTAGTAGCCCGTTGGGGAATCATCTCATTCGCCATTACGATATTCATCTTCCTGATTACAATTCTTTGCAATTAAATTTACAAATAGACTCCTATCAATGTCATCAAACAGGCATGTTAGTTTTCTTGATAAGAATTGTATAAAAAATATTTATCATAATAAACTAAATTTTACTTATTTTTATTGACAGTATCTTTGACAGCAAGAAACAAAAAAGTCCTGTAAATCGTTGATTTACAGGACTTAATTTAATTACTTCGTGATCTCATCAGGATTCGAACCTGAGACCGACAGATTAGAAATCTGTTGCTCTATCCAGCTGAGCTATGAGACCATCGCGATTTTTTCGCGGTGCAAATATGCAAAATTATGCTGAAATATCAATTATCTTTTTGCTAATTGATTTTCAAATCAAATGTTGTACTCTTTAAAGCGTCCAATTGTTTATAAATATTTCAGAGTTTTTAAGCTATTGAAAACTGTAATAAGTGTCTGGCTATCATTCCCAATTCCCCTCACCCAAGCTTCTCAATATTAACTTTTAAGTTATAGGATTTTATTTTTAGTGAACTATTATTCACACTGTTATACAACTTCGGTACGTTTTTTTGTGCAGTAATTTCAGAACCAATCCATTTTGCTATTATTATTCAACTTTATCACTTAGCAATAGCAATATGTTCCGGATTTTTACTCGTTTTATCAGATTTCAAATAATCTTTGCCATGCTTATGCTCGTCATTCCCGGCGTTGCATTAGCCGGATTTAGCAAGGCAAAAAAAATCGATTCTTTTACTCCTGTAAATATTGCTTTTTTGCCTTCAACTTCAACAGCACCTGCCGGTTACACACCAGATAACGGACTGGCTTATAGTACCTCCAAAGGCTATGGCTGGATAGATCCAACTACAAAGGCTCCCAAAGATATGACCCTGAACATGGCTGTCAGAACGTTGAGCGCTGATCAACGCTTGCGGGGAGTAGTGCAAATGCAGGCAACAAACAAGGGGCAATCGCCAGGTAACTGGGAATACGCATTGCCAAATGGAACTTACCGGGTAACAGTTGGCTCGGGCGATGATAGCTACTATGATAGCGACCACCAACTTAATGTAGAAGGCTTTCCAATAGTATCAGATTTTGTACCATCGAGTTCAAAAAAACACCTGATTGGCGTTGCCGTAGTGCAGGTTACAGATGGTAAACTCACTATCGACGCAACTGGCGGTACAAATACTAAAATAAACTACATAACCATTGCCGCCGCCGATCCAATAGCCGACGCGGTAGCACCAACTGCCAGTTTACGTTTAGCCGGAACAGTAAAATTATCGGGTGCATATGACGGGCAGGCCCAGGTAATACTTAATGCCAATGATGCAGGCTCTGGTCTTACATCATTGCAATATGCTATTAATAATGGTGCCTATACCAATTACCTTGCTCCATTTACTATCACCGCAGCAGGTAATTACAGCATAACAGTTAAAGCTGTTGATGCTAATAATAATCAGTTGGTAACCAGCGCCACCAGTTTTACCATTGCACCTGCCGGGTTTAAAACAGTCAATATTGCTTTTATTCCTTCTTCGGCGGCCGTACCCACTGGTTTTACCGCGGATAACGGACTGGCATATAATACAACTAAAGGCTACGGCTGGATAGACCCGACCACCAAAGCACCTAAAGATATGACCCTCAACATGGCTGTCAGGACGTTAAGCACTGACAAAAAGCTGCTTGGCGTAGCCTCGTTACAGGCAACCACTAAAGGCCAGTCGCCGGGCAACTGGGAATATGCGATACCAAATGGAACTTACCGGGTAACAGTGGGCTCGGGCGATGATAACTATTATGACAGCGATCACCAGCTTAATGTAGAAGGCTTTCCAATTGTGTCAGACTTTGTACCATCGAGCTCAAAAAAACACCTTACTGGCGTGGCCGTTGTACAGGTAACAGATGGTAAACTAACCATCGATCCAACCGGTGGTGCAAATACTAAAATAAACTACATTACTATCGCCGCTGCTGACCCAATAGCCGATGCCGTAACACCAACTGCCAGTTTGCGGTTAGCCGGAACGGTTAAACTATCTGGTGCGTATGACGGGCAGGCTCAGGTAATTCTTAGTGCCAATGATGCCGGCTCGGGCCTTACTTCGTTACAATATGCTATTAATAATGGAGCTTATACCAATTATCAGGCTCCTTTCAATATTACCACAGCCGGTAATTACAGCATAACAGTTAAAGCTGTTGATGCTAACAATAACCAACTGGTAACCAGTGCCACCAGTTTTACAATAGCCCCTGCCGGATTTAAAGCAGTCAATATTGCTTTTATACCCTCTTCTGCAGCCGTTCCGGCTGGCTTTACCGCGGATAACGGGCTGGCATATAATACTACCAGCGGCTACGGCTGGATAGACCCAATCACCAAGGCTCCTAAGGATATGACCCTTAACATGGCCGTAAGAACGTTAAGTACAGACAAAAAACTGCTTGGTGTAGCCTCGTTACAAGCAACTACCAAAGGCCAATCGCCGGGAAACTGGGAGTATGCGCTTCCAAATGGAACTTACCGTGTAACGGTAGGCTCGGGCGATGATAATTACTATGATAGCGACCACCAGCTTAATGTGGAAGGTTTTCCAATTGTATCAGACTTTGTGCCATCAAGTTCAAAAAAACACCTGATAGGTGTAGCCGTAGTGCAGGTAACAGATGGTAAATTAATTATCGATCCTACAGGTGGTACAAATACTAAACTAAATTATATCACCATTACTGCAGCTGATCCGATAGCTGACGCGGTAGCGCCAACAGCAAGCCTGCGATTAGCCGGAACGGTTAAAATTTCAGGTGCGTATGATGGCCAGGCCCAGGTAATACTTAGTGCCAATGATGCAGGTTCGGGCCTTACTTCATTACAATATGCTATTAATAATGGAGCTTATACCAATTATGTGGCTCCATTTACTATCACCACTGCAGGTAATTACAGCATAACAGTTAAAGCTGTTGACGCCAACAATAATCAGTTGATAACAAGCGCAACTAATTTTTCCATTACACCCAATGGCTTTAAAGCAGTTAATATCGCTTTTATCCCCTCTTCGGCAGCGGTTCCGGCTGGTTTTACCGCGGATAACGGGCTGGCTTATAATGCAACCAGCGGTTACGGATGGATTGACCCAACCACCAAGGCGCCTAAGGATATGACCCTCAACATGGCCGTTAGGACGTTGAGTACCGACAAAAAACTGCTCGGTGTAGCCTCATTGCAGGCAACCACTAAAGGCCAATCGCCGGGTAACTGGGAATATGCTTTGCCAAATGGTAAATACCGGGTAACAGTAGGCTCGGGTGATGATAATTATTATGATAGCGACCATCAGCTTAACGTAGAAGGTTTTCCTATTGTGTCAGATTTTGTGCCGTCAAGCGCAAAGAAACACCTTACAGGCGTAGCCGTGGTGCAGGTAACAGATGGTAAATTAACTATCGATCCAACAGGCGGTACAAATACTAAATTAAACTATATTACTATCGCCGCTGCCGACTCTGTTAAAGATACCACACCACCAACAGCAGGTATGCGATTAGCAGGTGTGCTTACCAATACAGGAGCTTATGATACCCAGGCTCAGGTTTTTCTTAATGCTAATGATGCCGGAACAGGCCTTAGCTCGTTGCAGTATTCCTTAAACAATGCGGCATTTGCAAATTATACGGCGCCCTTTACTATCACCACACCCGGTAATTATAGCATGGTAGTAAAAGCTGTTGATGCAAATAACAATCAAACTACTATAAACCCAACAGCCTTTGTGGTTGCGCCTGAAAATTTGAAGGGCTCATACATGTACGTTCAAAATATGGACGGCTTCCCGGCAAATGACAGGTTATTATTCTCGTTAATACAACAACCATGGCGCCGGACAGATCCGGATACTACACCATATAACGCCAATCATGATAGGGTAAAACTCCGGATAAATAACAAAGGGATCGGAAAATTAAAGATATCGGGCTTAACCTTATCAAACACTGCATCGTGGAAAATTGTATCAATAGGAACGGATACCACCGCGACTTTGCCTGTCAGAATATTTCCGGAAAATTATGTAGATATCACCATTCAGTTTAAAGCTAAGGATGCCGGAACGAGATTAGCTATTCTGAATGACACGTTAACGGTACTAAGCTCTGACAGTATAGCGCCTGTAAAGAAAATAAAGTTGGTGGGGTTGTGGCAGATAGCGGGTGAAAGCACGAACGAACCTTATGCCCAGCAAGTAGTTACCTCTTTTGGCTTTACAAGCGTAGTAGGATATGGGCATGATGACAATGGCAATAACGGAACAGGAAGGGTACCCAGCTCGAGCGAAGTATTGCAATCTTATTTTGTTATAGCTGATCCAAGTAAACCAGTAACAGTTAGGCAAATGGTTGCCTATCATGGTTGTTGTGCTGCTACAGAATCGTTTAAATATTTTGCTAAGGGATCAACCAAATTAACTACGCTGTTTACCCATAATCCACTGGATGGGCAATCTGTTTTGCCGCGCCTTCAGGGTTCAACAACCGCGCTTGCGCAGGGTTCCTTTACGCCAACAGGTTCATTCGGGATACAGATTGGATCATCATCATCAGACCGGACTAAAAACTTTCAGGGCTTAATAGGTATACGCTTCCTGAAAGCCATGGATGGTAACGGGAATATTATACCAAACGCATATATTTTAGATTGCGATTACCTGGGTACGCCATTTACCAACTATGACTACCAGGATAATATGTACTATGTAGAAAACATAAAACCGGAGTCGGGCTCGCTTCATTATTCGGATCTGGCTGCCTTGCCAACTTCCGATATGAACTTTGGCGCTGCCATGACGGGGACTACTACCACTGTTCCAATAACCTTAAAAAACACCGGCATGACCTATCCGGATTCGACAACTGATTCGCCCATTACGATCAAAAGCGTTCAGATAGTTGGGCCCAATGCTGCCGAGTTTGCTATTGGTACATTAAAAACAAATAGCCTGGCCATACAAGCCACCACTCCGTTAAACGTGAAGTTTGTACCAACCAGTGTGGGTATTAAAAACGCGGTATTATTGGTTAATTACAACAGCGCATCTTCTCCGCTTCGTATTCCGTTGTATGGTATAGCAAATAATTCATTATCAACGGTAGGCCTGGTAAAACGTATCAAGGGAGGTTCTGATGTAGCTGTAACCATAGCAGGTAAAGTTTATGAGGCTGATAAAAGTTACAGGCAAGGTTCTATTAAGTTAGATCAGCAGGTAATTGCCTCTCCAATAGCTGCAACAGATATCGACTCATTGTACCAAACCTATCTGTCGGCAGCTGCAGATCTGGCCGAAACAAGGTATGCGATTCCCATTCCTAATGGCGACTACATGGTACGTATGTTCTTTACGGAGAACTACTGGACAGCGGCAGGGCAGCGTGTGTTTAGTATCAATATGGAAAACCAGCCGGTGTTAACCAATTTTGATATATATAGTGAAGTTGGGTACCGAAGCGCGATAGTTAAGGATTTTAAGACTACTGTTACTGATGGGTCGTTAGATATTAAATTTGATCCTACTGCCAACCGGGTTGGTATCTGTGGTATCGAAATATATCAGGTGAATGGTGGTCAGCCTAATTTAGCGGTAGTACAGCAGAACAGGGTTCTTGACCCGCAGGCTACCAATACGCCAAAGAAAATAACGGTATATCCAAATCCGAATACGGGCAGTTATTTCTCGGTTAAAATAGACGGGTTCAACAAAAATGATAATGTAACGCTGATGGTTACCAGTATGATGGGCAGACTACAGCAAACACAAAAGATCATGACCGATAGCAATGGCTCGGCAACGGTTTCGATAGGGTTAAGCAATACTTTAACTAAGGGAATTTATATTATAAATACCCGATCCTCGTCGGGAACTACGGATACGAAATTTTTGGTTCAGTAAAGATCGGGTAGATTTCATCGACCAATAATTAGTTGGAAAGTTCATAACACGTTAAAATACTACCGGCGATGGTTGATTTTCCCTGATGCTAATTGTTGTTTGGCGACCTGAAGGAAACAATGCTATCAATAAGATAGTTCCTAAAAGTAACCAACTTATCCAGTGATAATAATCAACCGAAAATTTTAACTGGGCCTGTACAAGCATACTTTTGTTTAAAAGTCCGGTAGCTATTTTAGCAGCCTGGTCTGGTGCCACGCCCTTTGCCGTAAGTGCCCCCTGATAGCCGGCTAATTTTTGTAGGGCCAAAGGGTTAAGTGAACTTACGGCATCCTGAAAACGATCAAGGTGAATACGTTGGCCGTAAAGCTGGAAAAAATTAATAAGTGCGATACTGGAACTAAAGCCCAAAAAGCGAACGAAAATACCCACCGCCGAACCTGTATTTCCAAATTGAGCAGGAACTGCCGATACTAAAAAAAGAATGATCGGAACCATCAGCATTCCGGCACCCATCCCTTGCAGCACTAAGGGTATGATCAAACTGGCGGTATCAACCTGTGTGGTAAAAAGGAAGGTCATCCAAACATGAAACACGAGTAGGATCATGAATCCGCAAATAAATATTAACCGGGTGGGCCATTTTAAAAGAATAAGTCGGGATGCAATGATGACACTGATAATGATGCCACCTATATTAAAAAGTAGCAGCCAGCCAATATGTATAGGATCAAGACCCAGCACGCCACCCATAAATGAAGTAGTGATCCCAAAGGAGCCACGAACGATGTAGAATACAAAAAGTAACAGCGCCCCAAATATAACTTTTGGGTTTTTAAATGCCTGAAGATATAAATATGGCCGTTTAAGGCTAAACTGCCGGATAATGAAAATGGCAAAAAGCAGGGCTATGGCTATAAGCCGGTAAGTGATCCGCTCATCATCCAGCCACTCGTATTGCTGCCCGTAGATCAGTACGTAACCGATAAGGCACAACCCAATTGAATAGATGACAAAGCTGGCCCAGTCAAGCCGGTATAAAGGCAGCTTTTTATTTAACCTAACGTTATTCATGATCAAAAGCATCAGTACCGCACCCGGTAGGTATGAGTATATGGCACATTTATAAACTACCTCATAATCAAATGCATCTATGATGTTAGCGGTGAGCAGCGTGGTTAAAGGCACCACGCACAGCAATACACAATATACTATGGAGTAGCCAATTTCTTTTGAACGCTCGCTATGCAGTTTGCTGAACATCAGTGTGAGTGTTATGCTCACGGTACCACAGGTTAGTAAGCCCTGAATATAGCGCATGGCTAACAATAACAGAAAGGAGTGGGTGAGATAGCACAGGTAACACGTAATGGTCAGCAAAATAACGCCTACGAGCAGGTATTCCTTACTGGCGATATACTTAAAGAACCGTCCTTCCAAAACAATAAAGCTGGCCATGGCTCCGTACAAAATGATGAGGGAATATTGAACATCGTTAGGGGTGATGCCGTAATAACCTGCCGCCGCATTCACATTACTCACTGATAGGGCGAAGAGAACAATGCCGGGCAATACCACTATCAGTAATGCAAAGCGTATAAGCCACTCCGGAGCCCATGACTTAAAAACAGGAATTTCACCACTCATGATCTGGTCCCCCTTTTATTCACCCGTACACTGGCGTTCATGCCGGCGCTTAATAATCCTACAACGTTGCTGTTGTCGGTGATCTTGATCTTTACCGGAATACGTTGTGCTATCTTCACAAAGTTTCCGGTGGCATTATCCGGAGGTAGCAAGGAAAACCGTGAACCGGTAGCAGGTGAGAAAGAAAGCACCTCACCACGGATCTTTATATCCGGATAAGCATCGGCAATGATCTCTACCTGTTTGCCGGCCTGTAAATATTTTAACTGCGTTTCCTTAAAGTTGGCTACTACCCAGGTTCCTGTTTCCTGGTCAACAATAAAGGCTAAGGTTTGTCCCACCTGTATCTGTTGGCCGGGTTGTATAGTGCGCTTGCCCATTTTACCATTATATGGCGCGGTGATCACAGAGTAAGAAACATCCAGCTGGTTACGTTGCAGCATCAGTTCGCGCCGTTTGATCTCGGATAGCACCGGGGCTATCTGCGATTTACTATCATTTACTTTTGATAATGATGCCTGGTAATTATTCAAGGCAGCCTGATAATCAGACTGGGCTACCTCCAGGGCGCTTTGAATGTTTTCTAATTGCTGTTTGGTGGCCGATTCTACATCGTAAAGCTTTTTATAGCGCTCATACTCCTGTTGCTGACGGGTTAACTTAGCTTTGGCAGCAGCAATTTGCGCACTGTTCACCTCTGCTATTTTTGACGCGGTTTGCACATTGCTTTCCAACACGCTTACTTGCGATTTCGCATTCTGTAAGCCAGCCTCGCCTTCTTCGCGCTGCAAGGCATACTCACGGTTATCAATGATCAGTAAGGTGTCGCCTTTTTTTACCTGCTGGTTTTCCTCATAGCGGATCTCCTTGATATAGCCGCTCACCCGGGCGGTTACCGGGTTAATGTATGATTCTACCTGGGCATCGTTGGTTTCATCGTAATTATAAAAGTTGTATATGGTAATAATTCCCCATACACATAAGGCCAGAGCAATAATGCCGGCTATCCAGGCGGTTATCTTGGTTATCAGCCTGTCTGTTTGCGTGTAGTTATGTTGCTTGTTCATTTTATAGGTTCCCGGTAATGTTTTGTAATTGAAAATATTGTAGTTGTGCTGCTATTTCTGCTGCGGCAAGGTCAAAACGGGTTTGTAGCAGCTGTGTATCGGCATCTAAAAGATCGGTGATCAGGGAGGTTTGGTTAAAGTAAGTATTGCTTACTATACGCCTGTTCTCTGTAGCTTGTTCTATATTGGTTTTACTTACCTCAACGCGGTTTAGCGCTTCGTTAAAACGGCGGTATGCCTCATCTACCCGTTGGTTAATATTATCCTGTGTTGCAGCGTGTTCAATTTCCTGGCTCTCATATTCCAGTTTGGCTACCTGGGCCTTGTGGCTGTTATGGTAAATGGATGATATGGAAAAGGATGCTTTGATACCACCCATGCCAATACCATACAGGTAGGGAGAATAGGGGTATAGGAAGATTTGCGGATAGCTATATTTATACATACCGAACAATCCAATTTTAGGGGATACATTGGCCCGTATATTTTTAAGCTGTAATTTTTTTAATTCTGTTTCCTGTTCAGAGATCCTGATCTGGTAGGCATTACTTCCTGCTGCCGACAGATAATCCTGATTTGACTTTAAATGAAGAGAATCTAAAACGCTGGTTCGGGTTGGCACAATGCGTTGATCTTTAGGCAACCCTATCAAAATGTTTAACTTTTCGTTAGCAATAGCCAGATCATTATTGAGCTGAACCAATGATAGCTGCTGTTTTGAAAGCTTTAATTCGGCCCGGAGTACGTCGCTTTTCAAGACTACACCATTTGTTTTCAGCGCTTTGATTTGTAGTAATTGCTTTTCCTGTGCTGCTATGTCCTTGAGCATAAGATCGCGGAAAATGATGGTACGCTGCATGTCAAGATAATATGCCGCCGCCCGGAGTTTGGTTTCAGAAAGGGTAAGGTTCCGTTGCTCGGCTGCTATCTTGTTTTCTGTTTTCCGGGCAGCAATTTCAATATTAGTTTTATTGCCATTGTACAGGTTAAAGTAAACATCAGCACCAACGGTGTAGGTGCTGTGCAATACCTCAAATTGTGAAGGAGAATGAAATATACCGTTATCATATACCGGCATATTGGTGATCCGTGCATATTCACCTTCCACATTTATTTCCGGAAGCCTGTCGGCTTTGGCGTCCTTTATTTGTTCGCCGCTACCCTGAAGCTTCAATTCTTTTATCTGAACATCCCGACTATGAACAGCTTGTTCCCACACCTGCGTTAAAGTAAGGGGCAAGTTGGATACAGAATCGACTTGTAAAGGGTTTCCGCGGCTTACCTGACCTGAAAATAACAGGGCAAGTATGATTGATAATGTATAGTGCGATTTCATTTTGTATTTGGTTGATACAAAGTTCGCCGGTCTGTAAAAATTAAATTTTAACTATATTGCCAAATGTTTATTCATTCCTGCCAAAATGATTAACGCAACTGATTTCCTGATCGCTATTGACCGTATTCCTGAATCGGTGTATGTGATGCATGAGCGAAACGAGTTTCTGCTGCCCCAACATGCGCACCAAAAAGGGCAGCTGATCTATATTGAAGGTGGGGTAGCTTATATTCACCTGGTAGAAAAAACGCTGATCATTCCGGCAAGGCACTACGTTTGGATTCCGAAGGGAATGAAACACTACATAGAAATGCACAAATCGGTGGTCATTATATCGATTTATTTCTATGCAGATGACGATGATCTGCATCCCTTTTTCAATAAGGGCGGGATTTATCCCATTAATGCCTTATTAATGCAAATGCTATCATACACCACCCGATGGGAAGGGCATATTGTTCCGGGCGACAAGGCCTTTCCTTTCCTTGCTGGTATAAAGAATATTTTACCTGACATCAGCAGGAAAGCACTACCCATTGCTGTACCTACCACCGAAAATGAACGGATGCAGCCAGTGATCCGGTACATTAATGATCATCTTTTTGAACCGCTTACGCTAGCTGAGCTTTGCGATAAAACCGGTTTTAGTGAACGCACGCTGGCAAGGCTGTTTAAACAAACCATGAAAATTTCCTTTTTGCAGTACTTCAAACTATTGAGGATGATCAAAGCGATAGAAATGATGCTGCAGACAGATAAATCCATGAGCGAAATAGCGTATACCCTGGGTTATAATAATTTATCTGCTTTTAGTAATATATTCTATCAGCTTACCAAAACACGTCCGTCTGACTTTGCCAGGCAATTGCAACTGTAAGCTGAATTGCTAATTGGTGAATAACATTTCGCTTTGTTACCTTTTCAGGATAAGAACCGGTTTATAATTGTTTTTGGCAAGGGCCTTAATAATATTACGATGTGTTAGTTTATACAGGAAACTATGCCTCCCCGGGAGCGCGATAATAAGCTGCGGATCATATTCATAGGAGAAACGGTTAACGTTTTTCAGGATATCCTTTCCCGGCGCCTCGTAAATAGCGTAATGTTGAAGGTTTTGCGTAATTTCTGGTTTAAGTTTATAAGTAAACTCTTGTTCAGGGAGTATGTCAGGAGTATCATTTACGTGGAGCAGGAGCAAATCTGGGTGGGGCCATTGTTCGGCGTTATTCAATTGTTCCAATGATTTTATGGCCGGCAAATTACTTTGATTAAACGGAACCAATGCCAGCCTGATTTGCTGGTAACGTGTAAGTTCAGGAATAATGAGTACGGGTATGGTACTTGTTTTCGCGATCTTGATCAAATGATCGCCTATATAACTTTCTTCGCCCGAAACCCCATGATTGCTGCCAATCAACATTAAATCGGGCTTTTGCTGTTGCAGCAGATTTCTTAATGTTTGTAAAAAAGGAATTTTGCTGAGTATAAAACTGATCCTGACGCGGTTTTTTAAACGGTGAAGTATGGCATGAATTAACGCTTTAAACTGTGCCTGTAGTTGACTATCCAGTTCCGCAACCTTATCGACAGAGTATTGTATAAAATCGGCAGTTGGAATCAATTGTTCAAACTCGGTGATGTAAACATTTACCACTAAAGTGATCTGTTTAACGTTATAATGTTCACTCAGCGCTACCGCATAGCTTAATGCATTGTTTGATGATCTGCTGAAATCGAACGGAATCAAGATTTTTTTCATGGCTTAGTTATTTATGATCAATCTGAAGCAAAATTCCCAAATCCGCTGAAAATCAATTTTATAAATTGCGCCAATAATTTATTCATTTAGGCCAATAAACTTTATGTTAAGAAAAAGTTCACTTTAGATTTGTGATTGTATTAAGGAATTGTACTTTTGCGCCCGGAGAGTTGGCAGAGTGGTCGATTGCGGCAGTCTTGAAAACTGTTGAACTGTGAAAGGTTCCTGGGGTTCGAATCCCTAACTCTCCGCCCTTGCCCGCCGAAGCGGGCTTAAAATTAAGCCAGATAAATAGAACTTATCTGGCTTTTTTATTTTGTGACATAATCAACTTTTTCCTACTCAAAACACTTGTTTTAGCAGTCCCGATCGTTTTATTAAAAAGACTTTAGTATAGTTTATTCTGAGTTTTTATTTTTAAAAGAACTTTGAAAAACAAAGTAAAATTTTTAAATTTATGCTACAAAGAATAGTTTCCTATTAATCCATTAATTAAAAGCATCATGAAAATTTCAAGGACAAAATTCGTTTTCCTTTTTGTAGTTTTTGCCTTTGTCTTTATACTGAGCACAGACCTGTTATTAGGTCAGGCTCCAGAGTCTTTATTTGCACAAAGCTCGCAGGCGAGATGGCAGGTGGTGGGGTCAGCAATTTTATCGCCTGTTAAAATTGTTTTGATGGGACCGTTGTTACCTTTCATTAAGTTTTTGCACCAGGACCCGGATACGCCGCCTCCTTTTTTCCTGATTGGTTTTGCCTTTTACTGGACTATACTTGGCTTCGTGCTCTATTACCTTCTTCATAAGATAAATGTATTTAAATTAAAGAAAAGGTCATTTTAGCTATCTTTAAGTTAAAACACGGTGTTTATGAAAAAGATCACATTCGCTATTTTATTATGCTTTGCCTTTTTACTGGGCTATGGCTTTAGTCGCCTAACCAATACCTCACCTGCAGGCCCGCGTGTTACAGGCATAGGCGGCATTTTCTTTAAAGCCAAATCTCCGGCAGCATTAAAAGCCTGGTATGAAAAAAATCTGGGAATGCATATGGTAGAAAGCGGTACTAACTTTGAATGGCACCAAGGTGCAGACAGCACTAAAAAAGGATTCACCTTATGGGCGCCTTTTAAAGAAACCACCAAATATTTCGGCAATCCTGATAAACAATTTATGATCAATTACAGGGTTGAGCAACTTGATGCGCTTTTGCTGAAGCTAAAGGCAGCAGGCATCTCACCAACTGATTCGGTGGAGAAAGCAAGCTATGGCAGCTTTGTGCATCTCATGGATCCGGAAGGCAATAAGATCGAATTATGGGAACCCAATGATATTGAATACGCCAAATTGGGAAAGATCACCACTAAATAACCTTACAGGAGCCTCATTAAAGCGCGAAATACGTTATTGATTAATTATTAAATAAGCACGAAACCGTGCTTATTCTTCCGTGTCTTTAAACGTTTTTAGGTCTTCGCCTTTATGCAAATGCCGGTTCAGATGTTTAACCGATGATTCGGAGGTGTCGAGATCGTTTTCTTCCTGGGCCTCTTGTTTTGCCTCGTTCAGTGTTTCAATTTCGCGGCCGTTACCAGAAGGTTTTCCCTTGCGTGGTATTTTATCATGCTTTGCCATAACGTACTGTTTAATAACATAAAACAGTTTGAGGGCAAAAGGTTTTAACTATTATAAGTATTTGTATTTATTTTAAAAGGCCGTGCAATTTGCCATGCACGGCCTTACAGTATTATTAACTGAAATTACTATATAAAGAACGATACAAATCAGTTGGGGTTTTTAATGGGTGCACTGCCTGCAGCCGGTGGGTTAACAACAGATTCATCTGCCGGTACATCCCAGTAATCAAGAAAATTATAGTTAATTGTGGCATGGGTGCTTAAAACACCATCTGCGCCAAGTACCACAGCGTTTGTACGGCCGCCACCCTTTGATATATCATCTATTACACCCCATCTGCGGGCATCAAAAAATGCAATACCTCTGAATACAAGGGCAACCCTTCTTTCTCTCCTTAATTCTTCTTTAGCATCTTCAAAGCTCAGTGATCCGCTTAAGGCTGGTAAGCCAGCTCCCTGGTAATTTCTAACATTGTCAATGCTTGCAACCCCAGTGGCTATATTGCCCGTGTTTATAAGCGCCTCGGCTTTCATCAGCTCGTTCTCTTCGTAGCTGCTGCCTATAAATAACTCATAATTACCAGGGGTTTTATCGCTCAATACCGCTACGCCGCCTTTATCAACACCGTTAGCATCCAGTAATTGCCATCTTGTGCTAAAGCTGAAACCACCTACCTGGTTTATGTATTGATTTTGGGTAAAGTTAGCAGCAAGCCGTTTATCGCCGGTTTTATATTCCTGGATCAGGCGCTCGCTAACTTTAAAAGTAGCTGATTTGGGTAAACCTGTGGTCATGGCTGCAACAGAGCCTGAACCTGCAGAGAAAAATCCATTTGTACCTGTTGTGCGACCGGTGAAAACCAAATCGTCTGATTTTATACCGTTGTTCACCAATGTTAAAACCGCGTTCCAGTCTGTGGCGGTCATCGCACTGGTTCTTTTGTTAACCAGCAGGTTGCGGGCCTTCATGGTATTGATATTGCGTATCCACATTGCGGTGGTAAGTATGCCGCCCTTTCCGGTTTGTACAAAGTTTGGCAATAGCTTTCCTAATACCAGGCTATAATCTGAAGTACTGGTAATACCGCTTAACAGGGTACTTGCCTGATCAAAGTTCTTGTTCGACTCCTCGATCATGGCTGCGCTGGTAACATAGGTAGATACTGAACTTGATATATCACCAACGCCTACGGCATTGTTGATGATACCCGCGTAATAGGTTGATCCTATTTTGGAGTAGGCGAACCCTTTCCACCAGTAGGCCCAGGCTTTTATGGTGTTCTTTTTTGTTTCCGCATCGCCTGAAAATTTGATGTCATCAACCAATGATAATATCTGGTTACAGGCATTGTTTAAAGAGTACATATATGCCCATTCGTAAAAAAACATATTAGCTGGCTTTTTATCGCGGGCGTTGCTTATACGTAGTACACTTTTTGAAGGCGAGGTATTAGTTATCCGGGTGCCGTTATCAAATATTACATAATCGGGCAGGTTAACAACGTTGATGTTCTGGTTTGATGCCTCTGCCGAAATGTTATCGCCCAGCAGTTCATGAAAACCAATGCCTAATGAAAAGTAACTATCACCCAGCCAGTTTTGATTGGCTATAATGCTGGGATTATTTCCGTTGAAACCATTCAGGTATACGGCTGCTGTTGAAAGTGAAATTATCCCCGGTTCGTCCTTGGCCTGATCTTTTGTGGGGGAGTTTGGATTTTTAACATCAAGCTGTTTTTTGCAGGATGAAGCAACCAGCAATATAACGGCTGTAAAGTAAATTGATAAATATTTATATTTTTTCATGTTTTTAAATTTATGGTCAATTAAAACCCAAGACTTAATCCTAACTGGTATGATTTATTGTTTGGTGTTGAGCTATTGTCAACCCCGCGGTCAAATGATGAATTTGAGGTGCCTGAGCTAACTTCAGGATCAAAGCCAGTATACTTGGTAAAGGTTAAAATGTTGCGGGCAGCAAATGTTAACAGTACCCTTTTAAAAACCTTATTGGCTATCAATGAAGTAAAATCATATCCTACAGTTAAATTTCTTAAACGAAGAAAAGAGGCATCTTCATAAAAGTAATCTTTGGTTCCGTTCCTGGCAGGGCCGTTCCTGGCTCCAAAATAATCGGCATAAACGCTTCGGTAATAGGCGGTGTAGGCGGCGGTTTGTCCGTTAATGGTTACCGGGTTGTCGTAGTCGCTGCTTATACCGTCACGGTACATCCACTCTTTGGTTTGGTTATATAAGTGGCTGCCATGCACCCAATCAAACTGAAAACCGAATGAAAGATTTTTATAGTTGAAGCTATTGATGAACGACATGTTGAACTTAGGGTTAGGATCACCTAATGAGTATACCTCGTTGGTGAACTGTACGCCCTTAGTAGTTTTATTAACCACACGGCCATCAACTATTTCATATTTGTCATAATCTGCCGGCTGAATGTAAGGAACACCGGCCTGGTTGGTTTGGCTTAAGCTTGTTAAGGCTTTGTAACCGTAGATCTGGCCTATTTTAGCCCCGGCAATTAAAACTTCCTGGGTGCTGCCTGCTGCTGATGTTAAAATGATGGGCGGCCCGTTTATTTTGTCAATTTTTGAAGTTTGGTGGCTAAAGTTTGTGGTTACGTTCCAGTTAAAGTCTTTTGCTCTCAGCACGCTGATATTCAACGATGCCTGAATACCGTTTGATGACAGGTCAATAGCGTTTGTCTTTAAGGTAAGCGGTCCGGTTGATGGGGCAACGCTGACGTCAAAAATTACGTTTGAACCTTTTCTGTTCCAATAAGTAACGCTCAGGTTAATATCACTTAACCAGTTGCCGCTAAAACCTTTGATCCCGATATCGGTTCCTATTTCAAGCTCTCTTGATACTTCTACATTCAGGTTGGGGTTTTTCTGAGCGTTTAGTAGGGCGAAAGTTAAGGCATTGCCAACGTTTTTAGGATCAAGGGTTGGGTAGCGGTCAAATGGTTTAGGCTGTATACCTGCCTTACCATATGCACCTCTTAATTTAAATTCGGGTATGATGTTTCCGAGGCTACCATTTTTCCAGAAATCAAATGATGATGGCCTGATGTAAGCGTTGGCATTAGGGAAAGTAAATGGTTTTGAACCCTGGCCAAACGCCGATGAATAATCGCTTCGGAAACCACCGCCAACACCGGCATAATCGCCTATGTCTATTTTTTGGTTAACAACGTAGCCGTAAGTTACAAAAGGCTCGGTATTGTCTTGTAGTACCTGTTGTGTTTGTGTTTGAATGAAGTTATAAATTGGATAGGTAGGCAAGCTGTATCCATAAGTTAAAAACTGGTTCAAATTGTTTTTACGATAATCGTACTGCAACAAGGTGCTGGTGGTTATGGGTACGTTAAGGTGAAAATCTTTTTCAAAATCGGTTCTGATGGTTACCGATCCGTTAAAGTTTTGAAAAGTGGTGTTGTTGCTTTGTTTGTCAACCTCACCTGTGTTGTCATTTCCGTTATTTGATGATACCCATGATTCTGTATCATTTGAGTTAGCGTTTCCTGACTGATTTTGATAAATGGAATTGATATCCTGATGCGTATAGTTTATCCCATATTTTGCGCTCAGTTCAATAAACTTATTGATCTTGTAATCGGCCTGGATATTTTCAAGTACATCTACCCGGTTGTCCCTTTTACTGGCATACTGTAAATTATAAAACGGGTTGTTACCGTTCACACTCACTGTGCCGGAGTTTAAGGAGTTTGGATAGTTTCCGTCAGGAAGCTTTTGATTGAAATCATAAAAAGGTGAGGCGTTCAACGCATTAAATATGGCATTACCGCCTGAGCCAAAAGTTGGGTTAAGCGAGTTTTTAGTATATATTAACTGGGTTATTGATCTTATTGTAAACCCCTTAAATAATTCGGTGCCTAAGTTGGTGGTTAGGTTGGTTCTGTCATTATAGCCGTTTCTGACAATATTACTTTTCTGGTGATTGTTGGAAATATTTAAGGCATAATCAGTTTTTTCAGATCCACCAGATATGGCTATGCTATGGTTGCGTGTGTAAGCCGTACGGAATAGTTGTTTCAGGTGGTCATAGTATTTGAGGTTTGTTCCGTACTGTTGTGTAGCAACGTTGGCCGGATTTGACATCGCGGTAGGGTTATCGGCCCCGGCAGGGAAGGCCCAGGTAATGCCGGGATAAGTGGCATCCTCATCCAATTGAATGATATTGCCGCTGGCATCAACAAAATTACCATTGGCATCTGTTTTAAAGCTGCTGAGTTTGGCCTGGTGTACATTGCCATTGTTAATAAAGCTGCTTGCAGAAACACTGCTTGATACATCAATTTTAACTTTGCCTTGTACGCCCTTTTTGGTAAATATCTGGATAACGCCATTAGCGCCCTGTGCACCATAAATGGTAGATGCCGCGGCACCCTGCACCACCTCAATATGATCAATACTTGACTGATCAAGCAAACTGATGTCTGTTGATCTGGATTCAACCCCATCAACCAATATCATAGGAGAGGTACCGCCCTGTACAGTATTTATACCGCGCAGCACAATATTGGTGCGTGCGCCGGGTGTACCATCTGTTGAGGAGATCTGCGCACCAGCGATTTTACCTACCAATGCCTGATCAATAGAAGCCTGAGGGGAGGAGGCCAGGTTTTTTCCGGCTATGGATTCAACAGCAATAGCGAGCTTGGCTTTACTGGTAGCCACACCCGAACCTGTTACAACCACTTCATTTAACTGCTTAAAATCGGTGCCCATGGCCACATTGATAACAGTTTTGTTATCAATGGGAACTTCAACCCTCGCGAAACCGATGAAGGAAAAAATGAGTGTGCCGCCTTTTGCCGGCACACTTAAAGAATACTTGCCCAAACCTGAGGTTTGTGTACCTATTTGCAAGCCCTTAACACTAATGGTTACACCTGGAACCGGTAAACCATCATCTTTAGCTGTTACCGTACCTGTTATAATACGGTTTTGGGCATAAGTATACTGGCAAAAAAATGCCAATAAAAGCCCGGTCAAGTTTTTGAGGAAACTTTTTTTCATACTTAAAATCAGTTTTAATAGTTAATTAATCATTTACAATATAAGTTGTAACAATTGTCTTACAATAAGTGACTGATTTTTTAATATTGTATTAAAAAAGTGTAAAATTTTAAGATAAAATTTAGCTTATTTTAAATAAATATTAATTTTTATTATATAAATGTTAATTTATTTTTAGTTATTTAATTTTATAATCAATTTTTTATATAAATAAATTTAATTTTTTCATTTAAAAATTGAAATTTGTTTAAAAAGATATATTTTAATTTAATTTTTTAATAAAAAAATGTAAAACGTTTAAGATTTTTAAGACTTTATATCGGTTTTTTTATGTTTTCTATTTTAAATTGTTTTTTAAAGGTTTCTTTAGTGAATTTTTTCTTCTGGATTTATTATTTGTAGAAAGAATTCATGTTTAAGGCTCGATTGTAAGTATCGCTCCAGGCAACTTAATAACTTTTAAAAATAACTTGCCGAAATAGCTCAGGCTAATTAACTTAGCCACTACGTCAACTTATGCTTTATCTACTTACATTAACTGCCGCTACACTTTTTCTTGCACACCTCGTATTATTACTGGCATCTTTTCGCCGTTCCGGGTTTTCAAAACAACGCTATTTTTATTCGCACTTGACCTTGTGGCTAACGGGTATCTGTGTGTTTCTACTGGCGTGGCAATACCACGGAAAAGCGGTATCAGGGTTCCTGGACTATTTTAATACATTTAATCGGTTAGGGATAATTCTGTTATTCACAGCCGGACTTTCGTCGGTTGCACATTTGATCGTGAAGTTTCTTGTATTGCCCTTATGGCAAAAACGTTGAATTAAATGTGTGTAGATTTTATTGATATTTGAATGTGCAGATATTGTGATGTTGCAGATAACATGATCAATAATTAATATACTACTAACATGAAATTTAATTAACTGACAGATATTTGGTACGATTTATTGATGGCAGCTGTAGTGCTTTCCAAAAATAACTATTCCTACAAAGTGATAGTTGCATAGCTGGGTCGCGTATACCAATATCCGTGATCATTTACTTAACCACCATAAGCGAATTTATAAAATGAATTCAAGAAGAGATTTTCTGAAAAAAGCTGCGCTATTATCAGGCGGTGCTGCGGCAATAAATATGTTGCCCCCGGTAATTCAAAAGGCATTAGCCATTAATCCGGAGCCGGGTAGTACTTTTTATGATGCCGAACATATTGTTTTCCTGATGCAGGAAAATCGCTCTTTCGATCATCAGTTAGGAACTTTACGGGGGGTAAGGGGATATAATGATCCGCGTGCGGTTAATTTACCGGATAAGAACAAAGTTTGGCTGCAAACCAACAAAAATGGCGATACCTATGGCCCCTTTCACCTGGATGTAAAGGATACCAAAATTGCCTGGATGGGATCGCTGCCGCACGGGTGGAGCGACCAAACAGATGCGATGAACAACGGAAAGTATGATAAATGGCTCGAAGTAAAAAAGGCACGCAATAAAGCCTATGCAGATATGCCGTTAACGATGGGCTATTGCGACAGGGAAGATTTTCCATTTTATTATTCCCTTGCCGATGCTTTTACCGTTTGCGATCAGAATTTTTGCTCGAGCATTACAGGTACACACCCCAACCGCTACTATTGGATGACAGGCACCGTTCGTGAAAACAATACACCTGAGGGTATAGCTCATTTGTGGAACATCAGTAACTATGACTACCCTGAACTGGAATGGACTACTTATCCTGAAAGGTTAGAAGAACAAGGTGTTAGCTGGAAGGTATACCAGAACGAACTTACCATGGGCTACGGACTTAAATCTGAGGAAAGCGCCTGGTTAAGTAATTTTGGTACCAATGTGCTGGAGTATTTTAAACAATACAACGTGCGCCTGCATGAAGGCGGTATTGCCAATCTGCAAACAAAAAGAGAAAGCATTCTGCAACAAATTGCCGAGCTGGAAAAACAACCGGCCGAAGGCAACGCCGTAAGATTAGCCGCTGCCAAAAAGGTATTGGCTAATATTGAAGCAGCACAAATCAAATATACTAAAGCCAGTTTTGAAAGCCTGAGTAAAAATGGGCAGGCCTTAAACAGTAAAGCTTTTTCAACAAATATAAACAGCGCCGATTATCATGAATTAAGTCCGCTGACTTATGATGATAAAGGTACTGAGCGCACATTGAACGTGCCCAAGGGCGATGTTTTTTACCAGTTCAGGGAAGATGTTAAAAACGGAACATTGCCAACTGTATCCTGGCTGATGCCGCCGGCTCATTTTTCAGATCATCCGGGCGAACCCTGGTTTGGCCCTTGGTATGTGAGCGAGGCGATGGAGATCTTACTGCAAAACCCCGAAGTTTGGAAGAAGACCATTTTTGTGATCACCTATGATGAAAATGACGGCTACTTTGATCATGTACCTCCTTATGTTGTGCCAAACCCGTATAAAGAACATACAGGAAAGGTATCGGCAGGTATTGATCCTAAGCTTGATTTTGTTACTAAAGATCAGCAGACCAACCCATCGGCCACTGATGCCAATATCCGTGAAGGCGCGGTAGGTTTAGGTTACCGGGTACCGATGATCATTGCATCGCCATGGACACGTGGTGGTTATGTTTGTTCAGAAGTGTTTGATCATACTTCTTCATTACAGTTTGTTGAGAATTTTTTAGAAAAGAAATTTAATAAAAAGATAAAGGAAGAAAATATTACGCAGTGGCGCCGTACCATTTGCGGCGATCTTACATCTGCCTTTAGACCATATCATGGCGAAAAAATAGATGGGCCGTTATTCCTGGAAAAGAAACCTTTTATGGAGGGCATTCATCAGGCACAGTTTAAACAGGTTCCATCTAATTTTAAAAAGTTGACCGCTGCCGAAATTGAACAGATCAATACCGATCATACCCAATCGCCATATTTTCCTAAACAGGAAAAAGGCATAAAACCGGCCTGCGCCTTACCTTACGAGTTATATACCGACGGTTATTTTAACCCGGCCAAAAAAACATATGAGATAGCATTTAAAGCCGGGAATAAGGTTTATGGCAATAAGGCAGCGGGGTCGCCATTTAAGGTGTACGCCGTTAACCCCTACCAGCAAGAGCAACTGCGTGCCTGGGATTACAGTGCCGCTGCAGGCGATACGCTAACCGATGAATGGAATATTAACGATTTTGAAAATCAGGCATACCACCTGAAGGTTTACGGCCCTAATGGGTTCTATCGCGAGTTCACTGGGAATAATAATAATCCTAAAGTTAAAATTAGTATTGATTATGAGGCCGGGCGACTAAGCGCTGCAAGGCTAACCGGTAATGTTGTAGTTAATATTACCAATCATGATAGCAAACCCCATACTGTTATTATAAGTGATAAAAGTTATAAAGCTCCCCAACAAACACAAGTTGTGCCTGGTGGGGGTAGCGCAAAGATAGTTTTAAACTTAACCAAGAATCACAACTGGTATGATTGCGGTGTTAAGCTTAAAGGGTTTAATGATTTTGAAGAACGGTTTGCAGGCAGGGTTGAAACCGGCGCTGTTACCAAGACAGATCCCTTAATGGGAGGAGTTATTTAACAGCATAATAATTTATATAAATGATTTGAAAAGGCTTTTCCGGTGCTGTTTAAATAGCTCCGGAAAAGCCTTTTTTCGCGACAGATTATTCAAGTGTTAATTCGGAAAAACGTATACATTAAATCATTTGTAATTACCTACTTTTGCCGCCACTAAAAGTTCTTTACTTTATTCTTCATCAACCGGTATAGGTTTTACATTACGTAAATTAATAGGGAACCGTGTGCAAATCACGGACTGTCGCGCAACTGTAAGTAACACAACCAGTTTTTGCCCAATTTATGCTCACTGTTCTTTAGCCGGAATGGGAAGGGCGGCAAAAATGTTACAAGTCAGGATACCTGCCATACTTAATTGACAATGCTTTCGCGGTATAAAGCAGCGGTTTGTTCAATGCGTTTACAATTGTTTACGCAGGCATCTTCTATTTTATTCCTCATCAGCATTGCGAAGTTTAGCTAAGGGATTTTAACTGACTTGTTCATTAAATCTTTTAAAAAAATGCTAACACAAAAACTTGGCTCCCCGCGTATTGGCAGCCAGTGTGAATTAAAAAAAATCTGCAGCGTTTCAAACACAGACAAAGCCAGACCGAAAATTTTCCAAACCGGGAGTAGAGCTTCCGTTCAATTAAAATTACTGCTGATATTATTGCTGCTTTGCAGCAGTCAATTACTTTTTGCACAGCAAAGCAGCCTTTCGGGCAAGATCATTGACAGCGCAACACGTGTACCTGTTAATGGTGTAACCGTTACCTTAACGCCCGGCAACCATGTTGATATTACCGATGGAAACGGTAATTTTTATTTTAAAAGCATAGGTGCTGGCCGCACAATTACCATATCTGCCGTGGGTTATAAAAAAAGGATATCCACCACAGCTGATTTTCAAAAAAACAAGGTATTCGCAATTGTTCCGCAGCAAACTCAGCTGTCTGATGTGGTTATCTCGGGTAACTCGGCAAATCCATATAAGGCCCTCAGCGAAATGGATGTTAAAATGCGCGGCGTATCCAACTCGCAGGAAGTGTTGCGCATGGTGCCGGGGTTGTTTATAGGGCAGCACCAGGGTGGAGGTAAAGCCGAGCAGATATTTTTACGCGGCTTTGATAACGACCACGGTACAGACATTGCCCTTTATGCTGATGGCATACCGATCAATATGGTATCCCATGCACACGCTCAGGGTTATGCCGACAGCCACTTTATTATCCCCGAAACCATTGAAAGTACAAGCTATAAAAAAGGATCATATGATGCCGAAAAAGGTGACCTGGATGTAACCGGTGCTGTGGATTTTCATACGGCTAATGCCATCAGCCAAAATACGGTTAAGGTAGAAGGAGGACAGTTCAATACCTACCGGGTTTTAGCTATGGTAAATTTGTTAGGCGAAAAAGCTAAGGCTAATAACCAATCATGGTACGCTGCTTCAGAATACCGGTATAGCGACAGTTACTTTGATAATCCACAGCATTTTAAGCGCTTCAATTTTTTTACCAAATACCATGGCAAAATATCAGCTAATAACTGGCTAACCTTGACTGCTTCTACGCTTTACAGCAGTTGGTTTGCATCTGGCCAGATACCTGAGAGTGCCATAAATGAGGGAAAGGTTGCTTACTACGGTGCGCTTGACCCCAATGAGGGTGGTGTAACCTCCCGTACCAATATTAACGCGCAACTGTTAACAACATTAGGCGAGCATGACCTGCTAAAAAATCAATTATATTACTCCAGATATAAATTTGATCTGCACAGCAATTTTACTTTCTTTTTGGTTGATACTGTAAATGGCGATGAAATAAGGCAAAGAGAGGCTCGTAATTTATATGGTTATAACGGTAGCTACTTTCACGAGGGATATCTGGGCGATGTAAAAGTAACTACCGATGTAGGAATCAACGCGCGGTTGGATGTTACCGATAATTCTGAATTATCACATACGGTTAATCGTTACACATTAGTTAGTCCTATTAAATTGGGTGATATCACCGTGTTTAGCGCAGGGGCTTACATCAGCGAAACGTTTAAATTCAACTCTAAATTTACCCTAAACGCAGGCTTGCGGTTTGATCAGTTCTACTATAAATACAATAACAAGCTGGCCAGCGATACAACACTACGCGGTGTAGGTGTTTACAAAGAAAATAATAACATCATAAGCCCTAAAATCAACTTTTATTATCAGGCTACGGATAAAACGCAGGTTTATCTATCGCTTGGCAAAGGCTTTAACTCAAACGATGCCCGTGTAATGGCGGCAACAGGCGGTGCAGAGGGTTTAGCCGCTGCCTATAATGCAGATTTAGGAACTGTATTTAAACCGGTTAAATCTCTGCTGATCAATACTGCCATATGGTACGGATACCTATCCAAAGAGTTTGTTTATGGCGGCGATGGCGGTACGGTTGATTTCAGCGGACGTACACAACGCATGGGCTTTGACCTTTCTGCCCGCTACCAGCCCGTATCATTCCTGTTCATTGATGCCGACTTGAACTACGCGCATGGCCGAGCCTTGGATGACCCATCTGGGCAAAACTATATTCCATTAGCGCCAGTATGGAGCAGTACAGGCGGCATTACCTACCTAAGCAAAAGCGGTTTTAATGGCAGCTTACGTTATCGTTATCTGGGTGATCGCCCTGCTAATGAGGATTACAGTTTAACCGCGGTGGGCTATTTTGTAAACGATCTGGTATTGAATTACACCCAACCCAAATACGAGGTAGGCTTAACCATTAATAACCTGTTTAATGTGAAATGGAAAGAATCGCAATTTGAAACAGAAACCCGCCTCAAGGGAGAATCACCAGTTGATGGTGTGGCGTTTACGCCGGGTACAAAATTTGCAGCCCTGGCGCATGTAAGTTTCTTTTTTTAGTTGGATGTTTATTCTTATTCGCTTAAATGCTAATGGGTAGCGTTCGGAAATATTGATCTCAAATTATTGTTTTTGATAAACAAACAAACTATCGTTGGAGGTTACCACCATTTTTGAGCCATCAACCAAAAGTAGCTTGTATCTTAAATTAATTGATGGTGGATATTGTATGATCAGGCTGTCGCTGATGAGTGTTACAACGTAAGGTGCAGGGATACCATCTGTATTATTGATTACGATGTTGTAATTATTGTATTTCCAGGTGCCTAAAAGTGATTGGTCGGTAGCGGTATTTTTGGGGTCTTTACTACAGGAACTGAGTGTTAATAATGTTGAGAGATTTAATAAAGTTCTAATTTTCATCCGCCAAAATTAAAAGTTTTAGTGCTTGAAAAAAAGTGAGGTGGTGTATGCGATAGATGAGTGTAAATAAGTCCCTGATCAATATTGATCAGGGACTTTATTTTATGCAGGAGGTTGGATTTTAGTAACAGATTTGCTTTCCAGTTTTACGAACTTAAAACTATAAGCCAAATATAGCAAATTTATGTTATTATGTTCATACATTTAATTTTAAGGCTACAGCCACAATATAAATACGTGTGCCTGGTAAAATAAAAATAGAAAGTAGAGAAATCACTCCCTTCGGCTTTCTATAGTATATATAAAGTTATCGGCTTTGTAATAGCCAAGGTTAAATTCAATGGGTCTGTCGCCCTGATCATAAACATATCTTTTCCTGAAAAGGATAGGGCTGCCAGGTTCCACCTCCAGTTTGTTGGCAATAAATTTATCAGCTACTTTGGCACTTATTTCTTCTTTAGACAGGTCAACCACAATGGAGTGTTCTTTCTCCAGTATCTCGTATAAGGGGCGCTTAAAATCTTCTTCGCCGGTAAGGCCTACCCGCGGGTGAAAGTAGGATACAAAGTATACAAACGGGCCATCGGCACCACCTCTTAATCGCTCAAGCTTCAATACTTTTTTTGATATGTTTATCTCAAAAAAGTTGGCAATTGGCTCTTCAGGATTTACCCAGCTAATGTGCAGCTCAAAATTGCGGATCGGGATACCCCGTGCGTTCATCTCTTGCGAAAAGCTTAACCAATTATTTGATTTTGAACTAACCGGTGCACCTGCCACCTTTGTGCCTATACCTTTTTTTCTGATCAGGAGCCCTTCATACACCAGTTTGTTAAGTGCTTGCCGCAATGTGGTACGGGATATGGCCAGCTGCTTTGCCAGATCTACCTCATTGGGTAACAACTTACCATCTGCGTATTGCGGATCTATAATAATACTGCGTAAAAGCTCCTCTGCTTGCAGGTGCAGGGGGATGGGGCTTTTATGGTTGATTGATAATTTCATGGTTTTTGGCTTAAAACGGAGTGAAACAACCCGTTTAAGTGATATTGGTTTAATTTATGGTTTAAATTGGGTATTTGTATCAACAAAAGCTTAACGGAACGTAATTTAGCAAAAATAAAAAAATGTTTTGTTTATGATTGTTATGTTTATATGTTTGTACATAATAAAATATAACATCGATATTTTTATTAATAACCAATCGTAACTACTATAATCTACTATTATTAGTATAGTGCTGTACTCTTTGCAGGGTAATAAAAATGAGAAAAAACACTTCAGGGTATAGTACAATAAAATTTATATGGATATAAGCTTAATATCTGTTTTTACTACAAATGCATCGAACAGCTGGCAAAAACAACCTATTGATTATACTGATTTAGGGCCACAACCAAATGTTAACTTGGGAAGTAGGCTGGGCGACGCGCCACCATTCATTTCTGCCGCAATCAAATAACCTAACAATAACCAATTACCTAACATAATTATGAAAGAAGTTAAAAAATTGAGATTGAGTACAATTACACTTGTTGCCTCTCTCGGTGGTTTTTTGTTCGGGTTTGACATTGCTGTTGTATCCGGCGTATTGCCACTGATTGAAAAACAATTCCATTTAACCGCGGCCCAGGAGGGATGGTTTGTATCATCGGGTCTGGTGGGCTGCATTATTGGTGTGGCATTCTCGGGCGAGGTAAGTGATCGCCTCGGGCGAAAAATTCCGTTATTGCTATCGGCAGCGTTATTCTTGCTTTCTGCTTTAGGATGCGCATTTATGCCATCAATGTTTTGGGTAATCGCGGCTCGCTTACTTGGAGGTGTGGGTATTGGTATAGCATCAAACGTGGTGCCCTTATATATTTCAGAAATTGCGCCGGCAAATATCAGGGGCAGATTGGTTACTTATTACCAATTGGCAGTTACCCTGGGAATCCTGGTGGCCTATCTTACCAACGCGGGCCTGGTTAGCTACGTAACGCAATCGCCGGGTGAAGGCTTTTTTCAAAGAGAAATATGGCGGGCCATGCTTGGTTTGGGTGCTATCCCCGCATTGTTGTTTTTACTGGGATTATTTGCCGTACCCGAAAGCCCAAGATGGCTTATACAAAAAGGACGTAATGCAGAAGCAGCCGATATCACAAACCGCTTGTTTGGTAATACAGGGCAGGATATTATACAGGAGGCTTCGGCGGTAAAACACCAGGGTTCATACAAAGAGTTGTTTGCACCCGGTATGCGTAAAGCGCTGCTGATAGGGATCTTATTACCATTGTTCTCACAGTTTAGCGGTATTAACGCCATTATTTATTACGGCCCGAGTATTTTAAGTAATGCCGGTATCTCGCTAAGTAATTCACTGATCAGCCAGATCATATTTGGGGCGGCGAATATGCTGTTCACCCTCATAGCTATCTGGAAGGTTGATAGCTGGGGCCGCCGCCCATTGTATTTATATGGTACCGCAGGGGCTGCGGCAACCCTTATAGCAACAGGTTTTTGCTTTTATACCGGAGCAACGGCCAACATGTGGTTATTGGTTTGTGTGCTTTCTTTCCTTGCCTTTTTTGCATTTTCAATAGGGCCGTTAAAATTTGTGGTTGCCTCAGAGATATTTCCCAATGCCATTAGGGGCAGGGCGCTGGCTATAAGTATTATGGTGATGTGGGTTGCCGACGCCATAGTAGGGCAGTTAACGCCCATTCTCCTGAAAGGGATTGGCAGTGCCGGTACGTTTTGGTTCTTTGCTTTTTTCTGCGTGGTGGCTTACGTTGTAGTATATAAATTACTTCCCGAAACCAAAGGCAAATCGCTGGAACACATTGAAAATTATTGGAAAGAAAAAGGTATTGACGCAAGTAGTCATCAACATGATGATCAACACATAACCCTTCATTAAAATGTTAAAAAAGCTCAAACTCACTTTTGCCGGTATAACGTTTTTAGCTTTAAATGCAGCTTCGACGGTAACATATGCGCAGCAAACCGATTTAACAAAATACGTTGATCCGCGCATTGGAACGGCTCATTCCAGGTGGTTTTTCTTTACACCCGGTGCTTCGCCGTTTGGTATGGCTAAGCCTGCTCCTTCAACTAATGGTCACTATGGTAATGCTCACGGCTGGGATGCTGTAGGATATGATTACCGGCATACCTCTATTGAAGGTTTCGCTAACTTTCACGAATTTCAGGTAGGAGGGGTTGTGTTTGCTCCTTCAACTGGGCCATTACAAACAGTTCCCGGAAGGTTAGAACATCCAGAGGAGGGTTATCGGTCAGCGTTTGACCGTAAAGATGAAAAGGCTACGGCTGGTTACTACTCTGTGTTATTGAAAAAATATGGTATCAGGGCCGAGCTTACTTCTACACCAAGGGTAGCGTTTCACAGGTATACTTTCCCGGCAAATAAGCAATCGCACATTATATTTGATATTGGCAACAAACAGGGAGAGAGCGGTGAAGTAAAAGATGCTAAAGTATACCTAACACCCGAAGGCAGGGTTGAAGGCTATGTGATCACTCAGCCGGTATATGTGCTCAAATATCAGCCCAACGCCGAGGTGATCATGTATTTTTCCGCTGTACTTGATAAAAAGCCTGAAAGCTATGGTACATTTAACGGTGATCAAAAAACTGATGGCGTTAAAGAAGCAAGCGGAAAGGGTGCTGGCATATACCTTAACTTCAACACAAAAGATAAGGAAAGCATTACTGTAAAAGCAGGACTATCTTATACCTCTATTGAAAATGCCCGTCTTAATCTTCAGGCAGAGGCTAATGGTCTTACATTTGATGCCGCTAAAATAAAAGCGCATAATACCTGGAACCAATACTTGCGCCGCATTGAGGTAGAAGGTAACAAGCAGGAGGATATCATTAAATTTTATACAGGCTTATATCATGCCCTGCTTGGCCGGGGGCTGGCAAGTGATGTAAATGGTGCTTATCCGAAAAACGACGGCACTGTTGGGCAGATAGCACTTGATGCAAAAGGGCATCCCATGCATAATCACTACAATACAGATGCCATTTGGGGAGCGTTCTGGAACTTGACGCAATTATGGGCTATAGCTTATCCGGAATACTATTCAGACTATGTAAAAAGCCAGCTGCTCATTTACAAAGATTCGGGCTGGCTGGCCGATGGTATAGCCAACAGCAAGTATGTATCAGGCGTGGGTACAAATTATGTTAGCCTGATTATGGCCAGCGCCTATATGTGCGGTATCCACGATTTTGATATTCAACAGGGTTACGCGGCAGCTATTAAGAATGAATTGGATGGCGAGAATCGTCCGCGGGGAGCTGGTAAGTTAGATGTGGCACGTTTTGTGAAATTGGGCTATGTGGATCATATCGATAAAAGTACGGCATCGGCAGAGGTATGGCAATTTTCTGCCTCACACACGCTGGAGTATTCATTCAGCTCTTATGCCGTAGGCCAGTGGGCCAAATTACTTGGAAAACAAAAAGATTACGAACAGTTAAATGCGCTATCAAAAGGATGGGAAAAAATATATGATCCGGCATTAAAACTGGTGCATCCTAAACTGGCTAACGGACAATTCATAGATAACTTTAAACCGAGTGAAGTATGGCGCGGCTTTCAGGAGGGTAATGCCTGGCAATACACTTTCTATGTTCCGCAGGATCCAAATGGGTTGATAGCTAAAATTGGCAAAACAGAATTTACCAAACGGCTTGATAGTATTTTCACCGTATCGCAGCCAAACGCTTTTGGCGGCGGGAAAAAATTAGATGCTTTCTCGGGCTTAGAAAGCCCATACAACCATGGTAATCAACCTAATTTGCACACATCTTGGTTATTTAATTTTTCTGGTAGTCCATCATTAACACAAAAATGGGTTCGTGCCATCTGTAACGAGTTTTATGGTGCCGATGGCATCCATGGTTATGGTTACGGACAGGATGAAGATCAGGGTCAGTTAGGTGCCTGGTATGTTATATCAAGCTTAGGATTATTTGATGTTAAAGGCTTTACCGATATTAAACCTCAGGTTGGCTTAGGCAGTCCTTTATTCAATAAGGTAACCATTAAACTCAATAAAAAATATTACAAGGGCACCCAATTTGTAATGGAGGTTAAAAACAACTCGGATAAAAATGCTTACGTGCAAAGTTTTAAATACAATAATAAAGCATTGCACCAGCCATTTTTACCACTCGCCGATATTTTAAACGGAGGTAAATTAAGCCTGGATATGGGAACAAAGCCTGTAAATACTTATTAAACAGTAATTCATGTATCGATAAATAAGGCCGAGGATCATTGGATTCGCGGCCTTATTAGTATACGAAGGGTGTAATAGCAATAACAATACGGCTTTATCAGATATCAATAGTTTCACCTATTTCTGGGAGGTAAAGAGTGAGCCCGGCGTTTTCAAATTGCTTGGTTGCTTCATCTTTATCTATCTTAATAAATCCGAAGGTATTGTAATGCACACCCAGAACCTTATTGGTTTTAACAAATTGCGCAGCTTCAATAGCTTCTTCCACACCCATGGTGAGCATATCGCCAATAGGGAAAACGGCAAAATCCAGCGTTGCGAATTTAGGTATCAGTGTCATATCTAAAGTAAGGGCGGTATCGCCGCTGTAATAAAAATTACCATCATTGGTTTTTACAACAAAGCCGCTGGCAGTACCGGCATAGCTTCCATCCGGAAAACTGCTTGAATGCTGTGCAGCAACAGATTTTACAGTTCCAAAATCATATATCACTTTACCACCCGGGTTTAATGGCTGGATGTTTTTTACGCCTTGCTTACTAAAGTAATCATACAATTCAAACCCGCCTACCACTGTTGCACCGTTGTTGTTGGCAATAGCTACCACATCAAGTATATGATCAAAATGACCGTGCGATACAAAAATGTAATCGGCTTTAATATCATTAATGTTGATATGTTTAGCGAGGTCGTTGCCGGTTATGTAGGGGTCAAATAACAAGTGTTTGTTACCTGCTAAAACCGAAAAACTGGAGTGGCCGTAATAAGTAATTTTCATCGTCTTTAATTTTAATTAAATATAACTGATTGAAAATAAACCCTGTGTTAAAGTAAATTATTTATTTGGTGAAATTATCTGCATCAATAACCGCTTGTGCAAAAGCTTCTGGTGCTTCCTGGGGTAAGTTGTGGCCAACACCTCCTGTAATGTTGCGGTGTGTATATTTACCCGAAAACCTGTTCCGATATTGTTCAGGGTTTGGGTGAGGGGCACCATTGGCATCACCCTCAAGCGTAATAGCAGGCACTGTGATCACGGTAATCTGTGTAAGGCGTTTTTCAAGTTCGTCATATTTAGCCTCCCCTGCGGCCAAACCCAACCTCCAGCGATAATTATGGATCACGATATCAACATGGTCTGGGTTATCCAATGATGCCGCGCTGCGATCAAATGTAGCAGCATCAAAGTTCCATTTTGGAGAAGCAAGCTCCCAGATCAGTTTGGCAAACTCATGCCTGTTTTTATCATAACCTTCTCGGCCACGTTCGGTAGCAAAATAATATTGATACCACCAGTTAAACTCGGCTTTGGGTGGCAAGGGCTTCTGCGCATCATTAAGGTTAGTAACCAAATAACCACTTACAGATACCAGGGCCTTACAACGCTCGGGCCAAAGTGCTGCAATAACGCAGGCAGTGCGTGCACCCCAATCAAAACCGGCCAGCACCGCTTTTTGAATTTTAAGGGCATCCATCAAAGCAATAATATCAAGTGCCACAACAGATTGCTGCCCGTTTCTGACAGTTTCCTTAGAAAGGAACTGAGTGGTGCCATGGCCGCGTAAATGCGGAACAATTACCCGGTAACCCTTAGCTGTTAACAATGGAACCACATCAGTAAAACTATGAATATCATAAGGCCAGCCATGCAATAAAATTACCGGTGTACCATTTGCAGGGCCTGCTTCGGCATAACCAACATTTAATGCACCTGCATTTATTTGCTTTATTTGGCCTAGCGAGTTGTTTGTTGAAGATTTGCCCAGTATGGTTTTTGCTGATTTATTATCAGTGGTTTTTGCGCTTGCTGAACCGCTTAACATAACAAGGGGGCCTGCGGCTAAGGTAATGGCGGCTGTGCTTAAAAAACGGCGGCGATCATATTTAAGTTGTTCTGACATGTTTTCTGATGATTAGAGGTAAATGATGTAGTTGTTTAGTTTAAAACCCCGTCTTGCTATAACTTAAACAAGACAGGGCTTAAAGGGAGATTTATTTAAACCAGGTTAATTTCAACGTTGATATTTCCTTTGGTTAATTTTGAATACGGACAGGTTTGATGTGCAGTATCTACAATTTCGCGGGCAACTTCAGGAGCTAAACCGGGAAGGCTCACGTTTAAGCGGGCTTGCAAAAAGTAACCGCCAGCAGCAGTACCCAGATCAACTTCGGCATCAACAGCCAGATCTGCAGGTAAGGTGATTTTCATTTTAGCAGCAGCAAGACCCATTGCACCAATGTAGCAGGCAGACCAACCGGCAGCGAATAATTGCTCAGGATTAGTACCTGCGCCTGTTGTGCCGGGAGAAGAAAGTTTGATATCTAAACGGCCATCTGAGCTTTTTGATTCGCCTTCACGGCCTCCGGTAGTGTGTGTTTTGGCAGTATATAATACTTTTTCAATTTTTATGATGTTTGATGTTTCTGGTGTTTGAACAGTTTCCATTGTTTTAATTTTTATTTGTTTTAAATTGTTGATCAAATTTACCGCTGAATAGGCCAAAAGGCAATCAATATGTGGCCCAGGCAGACAAACTTGATGGTGAATGAGTCATTTTTGAGGCTGAAATAATAGCCTGTATTTTCTGTTTTTGTAAAGTGTTACTGGCCGTGTTAAAAAGGATGATGTGCACTGTGCACACCATCCTTTTATAATTTTAATTAGCGCAAAGTTTTAAACGCTGCGCGCAGTTCTTCGGCAAATAGTTGAGGCTGTTCCCATTGGGCAAAGTGGCCACCGTTACTTGCTTCATGGAAGTAGATAAGATGTGGGTAAGCTTTTTCGGCCCAGGTTTTTGGTGCCTGATAAATTTCGCCGGGGAATACACTTATAGCTACAGGAACATGTATTTCATGTGTGCGTTGCTCTACAACATTAAAGTTGTTAGTAGCATTTTCCCAATAAAGCTGTGCAGATGAAGTGCCGGTATTAGTTAACCAGTAAAGGGTAATATCGTCCAGTATCTCATCTTTGGTTAATACCTTTTGAGCATCGCCGCCGCTATAGGTCCAGTCGTTAAATTTATCAAGGAAAAAGGAAGCCAAACCAACAGGCGAATCAGTTAAACTGTAACCAATTGTTTGCGGGCGGGTTACCATGATGCCGGCATAACCACCACCTTTGGTGTATAGGTAGTTCATTGAGTTAAAGGCTGCTTTTTCCTTAGCTGTTAAGCCTGCTGGCGCAGCACCACCGCTTTGCAGCACTTTTGCAATGTCTGCAGGTACTGTAGCCGGCATATTTACGTGGATACCTAATAAACCTGCAGGTTTTTGGCGCCCCATTGCATCAGCCACAACAGAACCCCAGTCGCCGCCCTGAGCAACATAATGGTTATATCCAAGGCGTTTCATTAATACATCCCAGGCCTTGCCGATACGATCAGGGCCCCAGCCGGTATTTTTAGGTTTTTCTGAAAAACCGTAGCCTGGCATAGATGGTATCACTACATCAAATGCATTTGACGCCTTACCACCGTAAGCTTCCGGATCAGTAAGCGGGCCAACTATTTTTAAAAGCTCAAAAACAGAGCCCGGCCAGCCATGGGTTAGGATAATAGGCAGCGCGTTTGGATTTTTAGAGCGCACATGTATAAAGTGAATATCAAGTCCGTCAATTTTAGTTATAAACTGTGACAAGGCATTTAGTTTAGCTTCAGCTTTGCGCCAGTCATAATCCGTTCCCCAATATTTTACAAGCTTTTGTATTTGATCAAGGTTTACGCCCTGGGTACGGTCGGTAACAGTTTCTTTATCAGGCCAGCGGGTTGCCTGAATACGCTGGCGCAGATCAGTAACTGCAGCTTCAGGAATATTTACATGAAACGGGCGTATCTGAGCTGTGTCTTTTGTTGTCTGAGTAGTTTGCGCGAAGCCGGAAGCTGTGAACAGGACAAGGGCTGCGGCAATGATTTTACCCGCAAGGGTGCGTTTATTCGTTTTCATTTTTGTTGTTTTTAACTATTTGTGTGAATGGTTATTTATATTGAAATGTAATGGGACTTTTTCTGCTCAAAAGCTGAGCGGTTTATTATCCGGAGAGATCATAAAGTTTGTACCTGTGTAAATGGGTGTTTTATTTGCCCAGTGTATATCACTAAGTTTATCAAGTACATTAGTTGCTTTTGAGTTTCGCAATGTGGTAAGTTTAAAGGTTGTATCGCCTCTTAAAAAAGCGCCGGTATCAGCCATAGCTTTGTATTTGACAGGTGCATCCGGAAGCAAAACAAGGCCCTTTGTTGAGTATATTGATGATGGAAATTCAACATAAGATTTAACAGGTGCTGCATTACCTAAATGAAGCGAATTGATATGCCAGCCAGCCCTTACCGATAATTTCAAAGTTATGGCGTCCTCAGTGCAGTTTAATGTCTTAATGCTGTTATCTGATGTCCATTTTACGGGTATTTGATTTTGGGCATAAGTACCAACAGAAATAAATAGTGCTATTGCTGTTAAAAACAATGATCTTATTAATAACATATGTTTTGTTGTTTTATATCTGCTTGAATTTTTCATGGCTATATAAGTGCGTTAGGTAATAAAAGCGCCGTTAATTTTCAGTGAGTATATTATCCTCGTCGGTTAAATCCCCGTCCTTATTCTTTTTTACAACACTGATCATTTCACAGTTCTGCGGGTTACTTTCAAATGGGGCGCTTGTCAGCATCGACATGGATAACAGCGATACCAGCCCGATAATTAATCTGTTTTGTCCGTATTTGCTTAGTTTGTTCATGATCTGGTTTTTTATTGCTGTTATTATTTTGCTTGATTTGCAGCTCCGCTCAAGTCGGCTTTGGCAGCGGCCAAAATTTTACCTCGGGTTTGCTCTTGTACCATGGCCAATACTTCCCAGTTTTGGGTGTTAAAGCCTTTAGGTAAGGCAATTGTGCTGGTTCCGGTCCCGGTTTTATTGATCGAATCGCTTTGCAGCTTACGAACTATCTGTACATGTGATAATATGCGGCCTGCGTTTTCACCACGTTCAACCTTAGTTTTGGCTGATTTTTGCACTAAGGCAAGTACAAGATTGCTTCCTTTTATAGCCCCTGTAGCCTGGTATTGAACTTTTAGCATATCTCCTTGCTGGTTGGCTTGAAGTGCAAGCGTAGCATTTGGTTTAGTCGTTAATTCTTCTGAGATAGCCTGACGAAGAGCTGGTTCATCTGATCCCACAAATTCAGACTTTCCGTTTACAACAACCTGGGGAGTATAAATTTGGGATCCGCCGAACCAACGGCCATAATCAATTTGCCTGTCTGAGAAATCAGCACTGCTGAAAACATCTTTCCAGCCCTGGCGGTTCCAGTAATCAACGTGATAAGTCAATACGTAAACTTCTTTGCCTTGTGCTTCTTTCTGTATTTTGGCCAGTAGTTCATCTGCTGGTGGGCAGCTTGAGCAACCTTCGGAGGTAAATAATTCCAATACTGCAAAACCTTTTCCATCAACTTTAGCATCCGCTTTTTGAACTGATGTTTCATCCAGGCCGATAAAAGCGGCAAGCGATAATGATGTAATTATAAAGGCAGTGGCTATTCCTAAAATTTTGATAGTTTTCATGCTTTTTTTCTTATTTGTTACTCAAAGCTACCCCAAACAGGAGGCTGGCGTTAGCTAAATATGGCCCAGTTAGACACAATCCGGGCTGAGGTAGACAATTTTCGGGCTGAGTAATTTGGAAGGAATAGTTATAGGCTGTAATAGCTTATCAAGTTATTAAGCCTGCGATTATAACATCGGGAAAGGTGGTCTAAAGGCAGGCTGGCCCGCGGATGTTTTTGCGGATCTTCGCAGGCGTTTAAAACCATATAATAATGTGGTTTTGGCCAAAGAGTAAAGCGCACAAAACCAAGCTATATTATTAGCTGATTAGCAATAATATAGCTTGGTTGAATAGGAGAGCGGAGTTATTTAATTATAATTTAACGGTTATCAAGCCAGCCCAGGAAATCATGTATCTTTTCCTTGTTGATCAATAATTTTTCAGGTGTTGGTATAACCAGTTTCACGTACAATTTGCGGGCAAAATAGCGTTCAGTTTCTTTTACTGCGGTAAAGTTTACGAGGTACTGCCTGTTTACCCTGAAAAACTGGTTAGGGGTAAGTAAGCTATGAACATGATCCATTGATTGAGGAATACCGTATTCCTGCTGGCCAAAAGTTACAATGGTTGTTGTTTCGTTCCTGATATAGAAATAAGCAATGTTTTCGGTAGATACGGTAAGGTATTTATGGCTTTTGGTAACTAAAAAGCTTTTCTTTCCCTCAGTATTGCCACCCAACTTTGTAAGGAGGCCATTAATATCAGGGACAAGACTTTGCTGAAAAAAATTCTTAAACTCATCAACCTTTTTAAAGGCCGCTATGATGTTATCTTTTGAAATAGGTTTCACTACATAATCAATGCCATTTGCCTTAAAAGCCTCTAATGAATATTCGTCAAAAGCGGTGCAAAAAATAACCGGGGCTGTAATTTTAACCTCCTTAAAGATCTCAAAACTTAAGCCATCTGCCAGTTGAATATCCATGAATATGAGGTCGGGTTGCGGGTTTTGGGTGAAGTAGCTTACAGCACCTTCTATGCTTTGAATTTGAGCCAGAATCTTAGACTCTGGCTTAATATCGGTTATCATTGCCGCCAGCGATTTGGAAGCCTTTATCTCATCTTCAATGATTATGATGTTCATTTATTACTGGAAGTTTTACTTTAAATAGTTTATCGTTGCTTTCAATATCAACTTTCTCGTTTAAGAGGTGAATATAGCGAAGATTGATATTTTCAAGACCTACT
This sequence comes from Mucilaginibacter aquaedulcis, assembly GCF_030409325.1. GTDB lineage: Bacteria > Bacteroidota > Bacteroidia > Sphingobacteriales > Sphingobacteriaceae > Mucilaginibacter > Mucilaginibacter aquaedulcis. Next base: position 2,073,991 of record NZ_JAUFPR010000002.1, on the reverse strand, counting down.
TTAGTTGAAATTTCCTGTGTTTTTTTAAGCTGAACCTTGTTTTCAACAACTATTTTATTGTCCTCGGTGTAAAGCCTGATCTCCAATGGCTTATCCAATGATACCACATTATGTTTGATACAATTTTCAATAAGCAGCTGTATAGTAAACGGGGGGATCAGTGAATTGAAAAATTTTGGCTCAATGGTGTTTACTAAATTTATTCCCTCTTCAAAGCGTGCTTTTAATAAGAACATGTAAGCAGTTAGTATCTCCAGCTCTTCGGACAGGTGAATAAGGTCATGCTTGCGGCTTTCTAAGGTAAAACGGTAAAAATCAGATAGTTTAAGTATAAATTCAATAGTGTGCTTGTCATTGGTTTCAACCATCGCTTTCAATGTATTCATGTTATTGAATAAAAAGTGCGGGTTAACCTGTTGTTTCAGCATTTCATATTGTGCACCAAGGTTATCGGCCTTGCTGCGCTCCAGTTCAATGCCAACCTGTTGGTTTTGGTAACCCTGGTATACCAAATGCAAAAACATGTAAAAAGTAAGGTTAATAAGTATACCCCGTACTTCAACCATTAACATGGTTGGGCCAAAATCCATATGAGAAAGCAGCAATTGCTGAACATAGGCCAAAATAAACATAACTCCCAGACCAATGAGCAGGCTAAGCATAAGGCGCAGTATTGAAAATCCCCTGGCCTTATCACGAGAGGTGTATGCAGGCATGGTGTAGATGTTGTAATACCATACAAACAGGGCGAACAAAGCTGTAATTGACGAATTAACCAATGCTTCTGCAGTGTTAAAGTGGCGCTCTGCTATTTTAGGTACAGAAGCCAGTACGCCCATTAAGATAGAACTTGACCAAATGATAGCCGGAGATACACGCTGTATTTTATAATTTTCCGAATTATGCATAATGTTTTTATGGAAATACCGAAGGTTTTAAGTCAGGGATCATGTGATGCGGTAAATATACAATATGCCTATATTTTATACCGAATCAATCATCGTGAATAGGCCTGATCTTGTTCTTGATCATCCCGGTATTTCATGCTTTAATGTTTTACTTATTGCCAAGTTATCAAGTATTAAAGTACATAGGTAGTAATATAAGGTTAAGCCAGACAATTAAACCATTAAAGCAGACATTTTGATTGCTGAGTCGTCTATGGCTTATCTACACAATTAAATATTGATTTTTCGTTTTTTTGACATGGTTTAAAATTTACTATGCAGTACTTGGAAAAGTATAGAACCCAAAGTGAATTTTCTCATTGATTCGATTCGCAAAATGCATATAAAACAACAAAGGCCGCCTGGTTATCAGGTGGCCTTTGTTGTGAGTTGTAAAATGATCAATAATAAAAAGCGTTTGTTTGCACATGAGCTTCAAGTTTCTTTTGGTCGGTAGCGGCAGCAAGTCCTTGTAACCATACGGTATAAACGGAGCCACTGTTCACCTTTACATCGGTTAAAGTTACCAAAACAGTGCTTGTGCCAGCCTTGCGTACTTCCAATGTATAAGCGCTGTTTCCTTGCACCGGGATAAAAGGTGAAGCGGTTTTGTAGGCATTGCCACTTGCCAGTACTGTGCTGCTTTTAATAGCAAGATCAACTGCACCAGCATCTGGGCTAACATTTACCAGGCGAATAGTAGCTTTCCCGGCATCTGGCCTGGTGATTGAATCGGCAAATAAAACAATATCGGGTGTGCTGGCCACATTGGTTAAATACACAGTGTATAGTTTTTGAGCGGTAAGGTTGATGGTATCGGATTTAAGCTTTTGTGAACCTGAGCCTGCCAAAGAGAAAGTAGCAATCCTTTTGCCCGTAAACGCACGGATATAATCAATTCCGTGGCCGTAACTAATGGGCTCGATATTGGCGCGGTTTTGGTCTAAAAAGAAATTTACAGGTTGCACATCCGGTGAGGCGTTGATCACCGAAACAAGGGCCACCGGCTCATCTACATAATGGCCATTATCATGATCTTTTAAACATGATGAAAGTAGCCCGCTAAGCAAACACATCATCCCGACTATGCCTGCCCTTCTGTTGAAATTTTGGAAAACGTATTTCATAAATCAATAATGGTAATAGTGTATCTATAACTACTTTACGTTAGTTTACAGGCGGAATGCTACACATAATTAAAAATTTTATCTGCGAGATAAAATGAATGAGTTGGTATGATACCATAGGTTAATTTGTTCATGAGTAAAGTGTAATAATAATTTCATCTGCTGCATTTATCTTTTATAGCTATCTTCATGCGCCCTTGTCAGCAATAATTTTATGCCGATGCCGATCAAAAAAATCATATTTAAAACGCTTAAAATAAGCGGTATTACAATTGTTAGCTTACTACTGCTCATGTTCTTGTTACCGTACCTGTTCCCCCAAACGGTAACCAATAAAATAAAACAATGGGCAGGCGGCAGTATCAACGGTAAGCTGAATTTTACCAGCACACGTTTATCGTTCTTTAAAAGGTTTCCGGCACTTACGCTTACTTTAAATGATTTTTCGCTGAATGGCAGCGCGCCTTTTCAAAATGATACGCTGGTGGCCGCTAAAGAAGTTTCGCTGGCTATCGACCTATCTTCGGTATTTAAAAGCAAGGTCAACATTAACAAGATATACTTGAGTCAGGCTGTGATCAATATTCAGGTAGATAGCAGCGGCAAGGCCAACTATAATGTATATAAATCAAAAGACACCAAAGCTGCAAATGCTGCCGACACCAGCAGCGCTTCGTTAGGTATTGAGCAGATACTGATTGAGAACAGCCGACTGGCCTATAATGACCGCTCGATGCCGATGCTCATCAACGCGCGTGATTTTAACTACAAAGGCAGCGGCGATTTGAGCAAGGATGTTTTTGACCTTTACAGCCATGTACAATCTACCTCGGTTGACTTTTATTACGGCAACAAAGCTTATGTGCTGCATAAAAAAGTAAACGCCGATCTGGTGACCAGTATCAACACCAAATCATTAGCCTTTGCCTTTCAGAAAAATGATCTGCTCATCAACCAGTTGCCGGTTAAATTTAAGGGCCGGTTCGAGTTCCTGAAAGAGGGTTATGATATGGAATTCAGGGTAACGTCTGATCAGAACGATCTGAGCGATATTTTTACCGCCCTGCCTGCCGAGTATGCTAAATACGCAGATGATACCGATATTAGTGGTAACGGTAATATTCAACTTGCACTTACCGGTAAATATATCGCTTCCAAAAACATTATGCCCGACCTGAGTTTCAGTATGAAGGTTCGAGATGGTTATGTGGCTAACAAAAATACCCCTGAGCCCGTGAAAAACCTGTTTATCAACATGGATGCTAAACTGCCGGGACTAAATCCCGACAGTCTGAACCTCAACATAGATTCGATTTATTTTAACATCGGTAAAGATTATTTTGGATCGGTGATCAAAGTAAAGGGCATAAAAGAGCCGCAGGTATTCGCCAAGATCAATACCGAGGTTGATCTTGAAAAATGGAACCGCGCCTTTGGTATAAAAGCTGTTGATTTAAAGGGTCGTTATGCATTACACCTACTGGCCGATGGAAAATATGCTAAAGGCATCAAAAAAACAGGCGGCCTGAGGCCGAAAACCGATACCGTGATCACCAGCATCCCTAAATTTACCTTGCGTTCATCATTCAGCAATGGATATATCAAATACGCGAGTTTGCCGGAAGCTATTAAAAGCCTCAGTTTTAATTTGAATGCCAGTTGCCCCGATCATGATATAGCTCACTCCACCATGCAGGTTGATAACCTGAATATGCTTGCCCTTAATAACTATGTAAAAGGTTATTTTAAAGTGAGCAATACCGCAGGGACGCTTATTGACGCAGGCATTAAGGCTAAGTTTCACCTGGCCGATATTAAACAATTTATGCCTGCCGATACCAGTATGGATATCCGCGGCGACCTGAATGCTGATGTGCAAACCAAAGGCCATTATATTCCAGCCAAAAGGATATTCCCGGTAACCAAGGCGCTGTTGGAGCTTAAGGATGGCTACATCCAAACCAAATATTATCCGCACCCGCTGCAGGATATACAGGTAAGCGCTGATATTACAAATAACACTGGTTCGTTAAAAGGGCTGAAAGTGAATATTAAACCGGTATCGTTTAAATTTGAAGGCCAGCCTTTTATGCTTAAGGCTGATCTGAAAAATTTTGACGACCTGGATTACCGGATCGCTTCGCATGGGCGATTGGATATTGGCAAAATTTATAAGGTATTTGCCTTTAAAGGTTATGATGTGAACGGGCTCATCAGCACCAATTTTTCATTAAAAGGTAAGCAGAGCGATGCGACCGCGGGAAGGTATGATATGTTGGCTAATTCAGGTACCATGAAGGTGAAAGATATAGCGTTGACTTCAGAACTATTCCCTAAACCATTCATGATCAAAACCGGATTGTTTAGCTTTAACCAGGATAAGATGAAGTTTGATCAGTTTACAGCCAATTATGGTAAATCTGTAATTGTACTGAATGGAGCCTTATCAAACGTGATAGATTATGCGCTTAAGCCTAATTCGCCTTTAAAAGGGGAGTTTAACCTGAGCAGCAGCCTTATTTTAGCTGATGATTTTATGGCATTTGCTGGCACACCGGCTTCGGCCAGGCCAACACCATCTACTGGAGTGATATTGGTACCAACCAACCTCAATCTGAACTTTACGGCCGATGTGAAAAAGGTAAAATATATGGGCCTTGATATCAGCGATGCTAAAGGGCAGATGAACATCAATAACGGACAAATCGTGCTAAAGCAAACCGGCTTTAGTTTAATAGGGGCACCGGTAATTATGGATGCTACTTATGGGAGCGTTACACCACAAAAGGCATATTTTGATTACCACATCAACGCCAAAGAATTTGATATACAACGGGCTTATAAAGAAGTGAAAATGTTTCATGATATGGCCTCGTCCGCTGCTCATGTGCAGGGAGTAGTATCGCTTGATTACCAACTGAACGGCAAGTTGAACGGTGATATGAAACCCATATATCCTTCCATAAAAGGCGGCGGAGTACTTTCGGTTAAAAAAGTGAAGCTTTATGGGTTTAAATTATTTAGCGCAGTGGGCAAACAAACCGGGCACGATAGCCTGGCCAAGGGCGATGTGAGCAAGGTTGATATTAAAAGCACCATTGCCAATAACATCATGACCATTGAGCGTACCAAAATGCGTATGGCAGGTTTCAGGCCAAGGTTTGAAGGGCAGGTTGGCCTTGACGGCAAACTGAACCTGCAATTCAGGCTGGGCTTACCGCCATTTGGTATTTTCGGTATTCCGATGACCATCACCGGCACCCAGGAAAACCCTAAGATAAAGATGGGCAAGGCCAAGAAAGAAGATGAACTAAAGGAAACGACGGAGGATCAATAGGTAGAATTTAATTATTTTACATGAGAACATATTTGCTTCATAATAGCGTACAGACCGGTGATGTTGGCAACGTAGAGTTGCTTATTAATCAAGGTGCGGATTTGAATGAGCTCGATGAATTTGGAAATTCACCGTTGCATTGGGCTGTAATGGGTGGCTATTATGACATTGTGAAAATATTACTTGAAGCCGGGGCAAATCCCAATGTTTTATCCACAGACGGATATTCACCAAAATGGAGTGCAGTGGATTGGGGCTTAGTTGAGATAACTGACCTACTCAATTCGTATGATGGAAAGGTAATTACGAATGATCATTTCGATAGAACATCTTGGAATTTATTAAAAAAGGCGCTTGGTCAGTCATTGCCGGAGGAAGAATAATGAAGTCGTTAATGATGTAATTGACTAATACTCAAACGTTTCGTAATGCTCCACATGTTCCTCAAAATCCAGTAAATAATCTTTGTCGTCGGGATAGTAGCGGGCTTTTTCGTATTGCTTGCCGGCAAAGTTCTTGATACTGTCGAATGAGTCCCATTTGGTAACTGTCCAAAAATGGCAAACGTCGCCCTCCGTTTTTCGCCAAACCTCTACCGATAAATTGCCTTTAACGTTTTGATAATCGGGAATACCGCTTTTGTTCAGATAATCCAGATAAATGTCGGCATGTTCAGCCCTGGTTGTGCCATGCCATATACGGGTAATAACTGGTTTCATGTGTTTATTTTAAGCTGAATAAACAATACCTAAAATTACAATATGTTTATTTTAAAATCAAGGCTTGTGGAGAGTTGGTTTATAGATACTTATATGCTTTTAATCCGGATTTTATGATGACTTTTAACAATTAATAGTATCTTGAAACTGATGCACCTAACACATTAAATGAAGCATAATTGAAAACATCTTTAAAGTTTGGCATTTTAGCTAACTCAAAACGTTTTAAAGCTATTTTAGTTAAGTCAATTGATTTAACGCCTAAATATTTTGAAAAATCAGGAAGCTTCACATTGGTGTAATTAGCCGTTGCCGGCGAGTAAAAATCAGCACTTAAGCGTGTTGTTTCATTTCCTAAATATTCAAAATGTGCCGTGTATAAATCAAATAATCCGGAAAAAGAGGGTTTAAAATTTCCTAATGATGATCCTGGATTATTGAATGTGGCTGTAAAAGAGACCGGTTTATCTGGTATTGTTGTTCCGGTGGTTTTATAGAAATAGTTAAAATCTCCAATACTATAGAACATAGTGGTAGTATATTCCGGGAAACTTTCAGCAGGATAATAATAATCAATATGATTATTCTGGTTATAAACACTGCCAAAGTAATAAGAATTGTCATATTTTAAATCTGCCCTTGCTGATACCCAAACCTGAAAGTTTCCGCCGGGTGCTGTCATATTTTTTACAAGAGAGGTTTTGGTGAGTTTACTAAGGTCAACGTTGAAATCATGAACACCTTTATCGATATCAAAAAAGTTATAAAGCACTTTATTATTCTTTAGCATCTGAGCATAAATCTTGCTGTCGTCTGTATAGGCTAAATTTTGAATGTTAACTGTATCTTTAAGGGAGTTTAGAGTTATTCCTAACACATCGGTGCTGACATCTAATTTATCAAAACCTGATGTGTTTTTTAAATGAAGTCGTAAAGGCTGATTTTGAGGTTTTGCCATAGATAAAGGTGGGTTGGAAAAAACACTTCCTTTTTTTATTTGTAAATATCCTACAATCCAAGGTAGGCTATGTACGTCATCTGACACCTCGATCTGAAAAAAATTGATACGGTCCTTTTCATATGGCTCTGCCGAAGAAAGTTGAAAAGAAGTAGTCCCATTAATGTACTTCGCTTCTTTAAGTACATTTCCATTTTCGTCGGTTACAACAAAATAAGTAGTAGTATTTAAATAGTATTGAGGTATCAGATTTAGTGTTATCAGCGTACTTGAATTTACAGCTATCTGGTTATACTTAAATGGAGCAAACACAACTTCCACAGAAGTTTTATTAATGGTTATTGCTAAGTTGTATTGGTTTAACGGCTGAATGTTCAAAGCTTTACTAACAGTTTGTCCGGTTGCTTTTAATGCAAAAGTAAGGTTCCCTTTCGCTCCGCCTTTAACATATAAATAATAAAAGCCTTTAGTAAGCCCCATTTTATAGCTTTTGGTTCCGGTATCTGGTTTAAATACGGGTATCGTGTTATCTTTAATAAAATCTTTTGATATGGTTACCAACCCATCGGTTGTTACCGGATTCAGAGATAATGCTTGTTGTTCATCAACCGAGTATGATTTGATCTTTGCACTAAGATGAATGAAAGTATCGGCTAACAGCGGTTGATTTTTTGTAGAAAAGATGATATCATATTTACCTTTACCTAAATCTCTGTTGTAGGCGGCTATATTTTTTAGGTCAATACTATCTTTTATACGGGATGATGTTGAATCTTTTGAATCTTTTAGGTCAAACTCCAATAATGCAATTCCGCCAAATACTTGCTCCCACGGACTGTTTTCAAAGGTGCTTACACTGATTTTTTGAATTGTAAGCTTGGGCTCAGCTGGAGTATTACTATTGTTGTTGTTATCTTTCTTACAGCCTATTAATGTAAAAAGCATTACAATGAAAAGTAGAAAACCGTGTTTTTTCATGATATAGGAAAGTTGCAATAAGATATTTATAAAGGTTTAGCAATAAAATGTAAGGCATGTTTTGAAACTGCCAACGCTCCGGTCTGGAGATTAGGTAAAATATCATATTGAGTCATGGCATCAACAGTGATATATTTCATATACACGTTGTTGGCCGCGTCGTAAAAAGTAATCTTACCTGTTACAGAGCCTTTAACATATATATAATAATAATTGCCATTTGAACCAAGGTTAAAAGGCTGAGCAGATCCGGATAGGATAAAAGTAGGTGGAATAGAGGTGCTTATAGCATTTTTATTTATAGTTATAACCCCGTCAGATGTATTTGCATTTAAACTGATGGTTTGGTCTTGGTGTACAGCCAAGTCTTTCACCTGGGCATTAAAACGTATAAATGTATCAACAGGTGCAGTGCTTATTGTTTGGAGGGTTATATTATATGTTCCTGACGAAACCTGTTTACTAAGTAAAGCATTGCTTAATACAACAGTATCTTTTAATTCTGAAATTGATAAGGAATCGTTTTTTACGGAGGTAAATGTTAGTAGTGCTTTGCCACCCAAAATCTGGGTTGGGGTTACATCGTTTGCTGTTTTAATTACCGGAGATAATGAAACATGGAATAAGGTGTTATTAACAGGTTTGTCTATGTGGTTTTTAGAACAGCTGCTAAAAATAGCAGCCAAGACAAGTGTGCAGGCAATAGAGAGTTTCAACGTGATAAAATTTATTAGGTATCAAATTAATTATCTTAAAGCAACCAATTTGAATATTTTCGATGCAAAAATATAATTATATATACTAAAATGAAAAATATTATGATTTAATATATTTTCACAGATTTTGTCATTAATAATCCAGAGAAGTGTAGAGCCAATTGAGGGGTTAGGTTATGGGAGCAGTTAGCTATCTCGCTTTTAACCATTGACCAAATTCATAACCGGCTATGCCCATTTTAATCATCAATAAAACAATTAGTAGCGCTATAAATATCTTAAATACGGGTTTATTTTTGATTCGATCAAAAGCAGGTTTATTCATTATGTAATTGGTTCGAGATATGGAGCTACAATGTAAATAAAATCGGGAGATTTTTACAGTTAAAAAATCATCAGGTGAAAATTCTATAAGCCGGGCTTATTATTTATAAACTCCCGGCTTACAGAAATGATCTTAATACTGCGAAGCAATAGCTCTTTTTGAGAAGTAGCCTAACAAAAATATTGATGCCCCAAGAATACTGATATCCTTTATCAGGAATGATCCTACACCCGAAGGCGCCCAAACCCCGTCTACCTGGGCAATTGAACCTGGCGTTGTAAGGAAAAATGTACTGGTTACAAAGAAAATTACAATACAAAGCACACTGCCCCAAACACCTATTTTGGGTGAAAAGTTACCTGCCAGGATAGCAAGTGCGGCAATGATCTCTGTTACGCCAACAATACGTGATGTAGTTTGGATGCTGAAAATATGATACATCCAACTCATCAGCGGGCTGTTTTGTACTAACCCAGCTATACCATTAGCTTCGGATGGTGTAAATTTAAACAGGCCTATCCATAAAAGGATCAAAGCAATTCCGAAGCTTGATATGATAAAGCCTATGTTTTTTTCGTCGAGCCATTTGGCAAAATTTAATAGTTTCATTTTTATAATTTTTGATGGTTTTTAACAATTGGTCGTGCCATCAAATGGTTCCTTACAAAATGTTTCAAATTTTTTTGTCAAACGCCTTGAACGGGTGTGGTGCTATGCTAAACTATACCTTCAATTTTAAAAACTATCGCCTTGTTTTCAGGTTGTTGTACGTGTGTTTCAATTTTAAGGCCCTCATTGGTTTGCTGCCAGTTTAACTTGCCATGCGAGCCTAATAACGATACTGCACTTACTTTTTGCCCTGCCAGTTGCGGCGATGAATTGGCCAGTGTTTTAATCAAGCTACCCTTTTCGCCCGGCCAGCCCATGGCAATGGCATACAGTGTTTTGCCTTTGGTTGTAAAACGGATATCATCTGCGGTAAACGGTTTGCCCTTACCCTCATTAAACCCCTGGGCATTGATGGGTGCTGCCGATTCTATGGCAGGGCCTTCCCCAAACATTTTCCAGGGACGGGTACCATAAATTGCTTCACTATGCACGTGCATCCAGGCGGCCACTTCCTCTACCACGGCGCGTTCCTCGCTATCAATAGTTCCATCTCCCCGTATTGGGATGTTTAATAGCAAGTTGCCGTTTTTACTTATCACATCGGCAAGGGTATGTATCACTGTTTTGGCGCTTTTGTAAGTTTTATTATCATAGATGCGGCGATCATAATGCCAGCCGCCAATACAGGTGTCGGTTTGCCATGGCAGTGGTTCTATCTGGTTGCTTTGGCCTCGTTCAATATCCCATATCATACATTTGCGTTGTTCCACATCCAATACTTTGGCAAACAAGGCAGCATGTAGTTTGCCGTGCTTTTTAATACTGGTATTATACATGTGAGCTGCAATTTTTAAACCCACATCGCTTATTGGCCAAAGGGGTAAAACGCTATCATCAAAATAAATGAGCTCGGGGCCATACTTATCAATCAGTTCTATGGTGCGGTTTAAAAACTTTTCGGTGTAAGCAGTATTGGGTACACTGGCACCATTACCCCAGTCCCAATGGCGGCTCATGCTACTGTCATCAAGGCTATCCTGGCTCAGGGCATGGTTTTGAGCATATAATTCCTGCGGATCATAGCCATCCCACCATTTACCTGCACCATCTGCCTTGGTTATATTACCATCGTAAGGTACACCGGCATAAGGGCCGGCTTTATCAGAACGCTGAGCAACTTCATACCATGTCCACGGGTGTGAGGCATGTACAGTAACACCAAAAGGAAGGCCATGTTCTTTGGCGGCCTTTGCCCAGCCGCCAACCAAATCTTTCTTGGGCCCCAATTTGGTTGAGTTCCAGCTTTGGTATTTGCTGTCGTACAAGTCAAAATTATCATGGTGGTTAGCCAGTGCCATAAAGTATTTGGCGCCTGCACGTTTATATAAACCAACCAGTTCATTAGGATCCCAGTTCTCGGCCTTCCATTCATTTATTACATCCTTAAAACCAAATTTTGAAGGGTGCCCATATTTTTGAATGTGATATTTATATTGATCAGTACCTTCCTGGTACATGCCGCGGGCATACCAATCGCCCCGTTCGGGCTGGCATTGCGGGCCCCAATGCGCCCATATGCCAAACTTGGCATCACGAAACCAGTCAGGAACCTGGTACTGCGCCAGTGATTGCCAGTCGGGCTGAAAGGGGCCGTCGGCAATTAGCGAACGATTGTTGTAAGCCGGAAAATTAAGCGCTCCAAAAGTTTTTTGCATCCATAGCGCAGGCAATACGGCAGCCAGGCCTTTGATAACTGATCTTCGTTTCATGAGGTATGTGTTGTAATTGGTAAATGATTATCCTGCAGGGGTGGATAAAGTAAATTTAGAAAAAATAATATTCAGCGTTAACAGAAAATAGCTTTAGTGGTTAACAAAGCAATAATTCAAAAATCAGCATAAATTATCCTTCAGTTTTTTATTATATTAGAATATCTATTTGATTTATTGCCAATTAATAATACCGGCTATCCTTATCTGTAACTTTTGTTAAAATAACTGAAAATGAAAAAGCTATCGTTATTTTTTGCGTTGCCCTTTTTTTTGCTGGGAAGCTATTTGTTTCCATTTCAATTAAAAAAAGCTCCTTTATTAAACAAGGCAAAAAAAGCTTATCCGGTAGTTTGCGGTTCGTTTTCGGCCATTGATGATTTGGATACCGCAGCCAACGGAAAATTTATAGTAAAATTACCAGGATGGGGGCAGTACAGTTACCATATTTCAACACGGAATGATAGCGCCCAGTTTTATTTTAACCAGGGATTAACCATGTATTACAGCTATCATCTGAAAGAAGCCTTAGCCTCATTCAAAGAAGCCGCCAGGTTTGATCCCTCATCACCAATGACGTATTGGGGGCAGGCTTTAAGCATGGGGCCTTACTATAATGCCGCTCATTTGTACACGGTACCCAAAACGCTGCCAGAGGCCATGAAACAACTGAATGCCACAGCCCGGAATGCTACAGTGAAGGAAAAACAACTTATCAAAGTAATGAACTTGCGTTATCCTACTGTAAACGGACAAACTAAAAATGATAATGCAGGTTATGCCGAAGGGATGAAGAACCTGATAACCGCTTACCCTAATGATGTAGATATTAAAATGCTGTATATAGATGCAGTAATGCTGATTCACCCATGGGATTTTTGGAACACCGAGGGCCTGGCAAAAGCATGGACACCGGAGCTGATAAGCCTGTGTAAAGGAGTGCTGAAAGCTAACCCCGACCAGCCGGGAGCTTTGCATTATTATATTCATTTAACAGAGGCGTCCCATAACCCGGATGTGGCTATGCCCAATGCTGAGGCCTTGAAACGACTTTTCCCTGGGGTAGGGCACATGGTTCATATGTCAAGCCACGTTTATCAGCGTAATGGTTTATATTTTCAGGGTGTTGATGCCAATAACAAGGCTAATAAAAATACCCTCAACTATTATTCTCTTGCCAAAAATATATCGCTCCCTCAATTTAGTTCGCACCAGTTGGCTGTACAAACTTACTGTGCCCTTAGCGGTGCGATGTATGAAAAGGGAATAGATGCAGCTTTACATTGCCGCAAAAGTGTTTCGCCAACACCCGAAGATACCTACAGCCAGTATTTATACATGATGCCTGTACTAACCAAAGTGCGCATGGGTAAATGGAATGAGATATTGAAAGATACCACTACTTTCAATTCAGCCTGGACATACGCTCAGGTGCTGAATAATTTTGCCAGGGGCCTGGCCTTTATTTATACCAGCAAGTCAGACTCGGCTCGTGAGCAACTGGCACAGCTCCGCGAAAAAATGAAGGATCCGGTTTTAAAGATCAGGCGGATACCATTTAATACGCCTTTGGAAGGGGCTGCAATTGCCGAAAATATTTTGGAGGGAGCAATTTTATTACATCAAAATAAATACGATGATGGTATAGCCTGTCTGAAAAAAGCAGTTAAGGTTGAAGACAATATGATTTACGCTGAACCTTCCGATTGGCCCATTCCTGCGAGACAATTTTTGGGTGCTTATCTCTTGAAAAATGATGATATAGCCTTAGCCGAACAAGTTTACCGGGAAGACCTTGTGCATAACCCGAGCAACGGTTGGTCGTTATTAGGGTTATACCAGTGTTTGAAAGCACAGAACCGTAAAGAGGAGCTTCCGCATTATAAATCGGGTTTCCTGCGGTCGTTTTCCCATGCGGATGTGGCGCCTACGGGTTCTGTTTTTATGAACTGATATAACTTCTTTAATTGTAAACAGGCAATTTGTTTAGTTCGATGCAATAATCGGTTATCCAGGCACCGGCAACATCAACGTACAAAATATTGGGTTTGTTGTTTTTGTTAATAACCCCGTTGCTGATCCATTCATTAACTTTTGTAGGTAAATGTTTATTGCCAAACTTGGCAAGGTCAATAATGCTTTGATTTTTTTTGATCACGTTGGTAAGCAGCATTACACCGCTAATTACCGGATCTAACTTATCGTCCTGAAAGTCATTACATACGAGGGCAGCCTCGTCGCTGCTTTGGGTGAGCTGCCAGTCTAACCGAACCAGGTCATTTTTATTGGTGCCATCTTTCATCAGGGTAAAAAAAAGCTCCTCACGGGTTAATAGTTTGGCTATCTGATTGGTGGCCGCGTATGCCCTGCGGAAATTCAAGAAAGTTTTCGCTTTATCGGCCATAGAATTAGAGTCGATCAGTTTATCAGGGCTGGCATATTGCTCAAACGTAACTATCACCTTGCCAGCCAGATCATTCAGTTTAATCTGATCTATACTTTTCGACTGGTTATTGAAAACCCTTTCTTTACCCAGCATTTGGATAATAGTATCGGCCACTTTGCTTGCTGGAGCTTCTTTCTGACAAAAGTGGCTGAATGTTAATATGATAAATTCTTTTCTGTTCCGGTCGAGAAAGGTTTTAACAGAATCCAGAATGTCTTTAAACCGTTCGCCATAGCCACCACCCATGGCTTCGGCCATGCAGTCAGATGAGCTGTGTTTGGTATAAATACTGTTTTTAAACGAGCCTACCCGCAAGTCAAACATCCTGATACCGGCATTAAGCTGCTTGCCAATGTTTTGTTTTTGAGTAAGCGTATTACATGGGTTAATTGAGCCGCTTTGTGTACCCCCGGTGCCATTTAATGCCGACATGCCCGCATCATGTGAACCCGGGATCACAATATCTTTCAAGGTAAGATTGCCCTTGACCGGAAACAGGGTATCTTCCATCCAGTGGGCCGGGTTATAGTTGGTAAAATAGCTCAGATAAAGCTTTTGATCTTCGCCAACAAAAGCCATAATGAATTTTTTATTATCTACATTACAAACAGATACCGCTACGGTCGTTTTAAAGTACGCAGGTAAAAAATGTTCATCTGCAAGGCGGCTTTGTTCATCGGCGGTGGCATAATATATCAGATTATCTTTTTTATTGCCTTTCCACATATAAAACAACCTGTTGGTATTAAAGGCATGATAAACCGCCGGAGATGCTTTTGTTTTGGAAGCAGAAAAAGGAACCTGAGCGGTCCACTTTTTGGTATCGGTATTAAGATCCGCGTAATATATTGTCTGATCGGTAAAACCCTTATAGCACAGTCTTATAGTGTTGTTGGAGAGCGTTACGATGAATGGGTAATCATCACTTTTATAAGGCACGGTTTGTAAAGCTGATGATTTAAGAATGCCCTGATCATCAGCATCAATAAGGGCTACTACCATTTCATTCTTATTATCGGCATGTGAGGCTATCATCATGCGGCCATTTATAACGGTAGCCGTGATGCCTGATTTAAGTTTTGGCGAACCATCAAAGCTTACGGTGTTAATGGTTTGTGTATTAAAAGTGGTATCACTGCTGTTGATGATATATTTTAACGAGCCATCGGTGCCCAGCCATAGGGCATATATATGATTATTAACCACCCTTAAAACCGGCGCGAAGGCGCTTTGTTCGGAACCAACAGCGCTTTCATTTTGTAAAAAGTTGGTATTATACTGTTTGCCCAGGTAGCAAACATGAATATTGCCGGTATTACCGGCATCTTTCCAGGTTACAAAATAGCCGCCTTTAAAATTGGTAATGTCAATGGCCTTATCTGTACGAACGGCCGGCAAAAAATTAACCGGCTGGCTAAAGCTCAGGTTTTGCGCCTGCAGATGCCGGGTTTCTCCCAAAATTGAAAGGCAGACTATGATCAGGGTGAGGGTTAATTTCATGAAAGAGGCGCTTATTTCACGGAAATTTACCTAAATGTCTGATTATTAAAAATATAATATTCAAAATGTTATCTTGTGTTGTAATTGTGTGTTTTTTATTCTCTCAAAAAATACTCCCTATGTCAAAGCTTCTTATCACTATTTTATTTGCTATACTTTTCTTACAGGAAGTAAAAGCTCAAGACGCCAACTATTGGTCGTCAAGTTATAATCCGGGTGGTTTTTTAACCCCGGGCGCGGTAATTGCCTTTAATCGCGATAGCGGGGTTATGTTCCTGAATCCGGCGTTGCTGGCTTTCAGTAATAAAAACTCAGCATCTATTAGCGGGTCAATTTATCAATATGGCTCAATCAAAGTTAAAAACGGAGTAGGTACCGGGCTCGATCTTAAGTCAACCTCGGCCAGTATTATCCCGCAAATGATTTCGGCCAATATATCTTTTAAGGGCAGTCACCCTTTTACGGTTGGCTACGCGCTTACCCACAATCCGGTGATGAGTTACCAGACTACCCAGCAGCGTGATGCACGGTTTAATGTACTTGACGATTCATACAGCCCGGGTAATGAATACTTTTTGGGCCAGTATAAAAAGCTGAACAGTACCAATGAAACCTCGGGCATTATAAGTGGAGGTTTTAAGGCAACTGACCGTTTGTCACTGGGTTTATCTGCCGAGGGCTTGCTGCGAAAGCAATCCTTTAACTCTGATTTCAGCGCCAGATCCTTGATAAATACGCCAACTGCTGCAGGTTTGCTGCCACTTGTTAATGTACAGGAATCATACCTGGCCTCTTATTTTCATGTAGGTATTAAATTTAAGGCCGGTTTGTCGTATGATGAAGGCCGCAATCATCTCGGGCTTACCATAACTTCGCCCTTACTGCATATAATGGGTACTGCCAATATATTAAGTGATCAGGTGCTTAATAATTTAAGGATCGGAACTTCTGCCGAATCTGCGGGTGATACTGTAAGTTTTTTGGCCAATTCAAGGCAACAAAAACTCCGCGCTACCTACAAAATGCCACTAAGTATTGGTTTCGCTTATGCCTATGATTACAAAGGCGGTCAATTTTACTTTGTTACCGAGTACTTTAACAAGGTAAATGAATACAACCTCATAGAACCAAAGGACGGAAACTTTGTAAAAGGCGATATTCCGCAGGATTTTTTCGCCTCGGCATCACAATCATTAAAGCTTAAGGATGTGCGGGCACGGGTGGTTAATTTTGGTGTTGGCGCAAGCTGCCTCCTTAAACCCGATGTTACCGGCTTTTTATCCTTACATACCGATTTTAACTATGCCAAAAATAGTTTGTATAAAGATGATGAGGGCTATGTAGGGAATACGGCTTATTATAATATTTACCATGCCCAGCTGGGTGCCAATATCAAGAAAAGGCGATTCAATTTCCGTACGGGCTTGTTGCTCTCTTATGGTAAAACTAATAATTACAGGCAGTACGTTAATTTTGATAACCCCAATGAGGATAATGTTTTAGTAGGAGACCCGGTAGATACCAGTGCCAAGCAGTTTTCGGTGGGGTTGATGATATCTTATATCCATAATTTGTAGTTGTGATACATGCATTTGCAACAAGATAGTACCCGAGGTGAAATTTAATTTGCAAGTATTTGTAAATGGAGCTATGACTGTATTAGCGCGACATGCTTCAAATTAATAATCATAGCTCCCAGTAATATTACTATTGCAAATTGATTTTACTTACAGTACTACGCTTTTTGCTGGTAAAAAATAAGACCCTGCCACTATTGGATAAGGCTATTGCTGATGCATCAACATTTGAAACCAGTTTTTTGAGGGTTGGCTCACACGTTGGACACCGGGTTATTAATTTAAGTGATCCATTATCCGCTAAATATATTTTGGTTCCGTCTTTACTAATTGCTATGCTGGTCAGGTCATCGAATTTTGCGTTGGGTAAAATTTTATAAATAGCTTCTCCTTTAGTTACTTCAAATACACCTTCATCTGTAGCAAAAAATTTATTGCCATTTTGTGTTAGGCTTATGTCTTTTGCATACGTATCACTGGCTACGTAACCTCCACCAGAGGTAAACTCATCTTTAGGATCAAGTTTACCATAATAACTATCAATATATGAGGGTGTTACATTGGCTGTTACATACCAGAAAAATTTACCTCCTGGGTCAACGTCAATACCTTTTATCTGGCAGTGGAAACAGTCATAATATCCTTTTACATCATTCTCGCTTCGATACACAGAAATAAAATCAGGGTTAGATGTTGCTATTGCGCCATCAGTGGTAGCGGCAATACCCTCCGGAGCATAACTTCCGGATGATTCAGTAATGGTTGATACAATTGCACCGGGTACTATCCTTTGAATATAGCCGCCATCTGCAATGAGCAAAGAACCATCTTTTTTAACAAAAATTCCTGACGGGCTATAAAATCGTGCTTTTGAACCAACGCCATCGGCATGACCGGGAGCGTTTGCCTTACCTGCTATTATAACAGGAACATACATAGGAGTCGTCGCCGATTGAGGGTCTAAACCTTCAATTGCCAGGCTTTCGGTGTTTAAAGAAGTGTCAGCAATTGCAGAAGGGGTGGGTGCAAGGGGTTTTACTTGTTCCTCACGCTTACAAGCTGCCTGGCTCAATAAAATTATTGAGCACAAAGTGATAATGGCCTTTTTCATGGGATAACAATTTAATGGTTAATTAATGTTTAACTATTGCAGAATAAAAAAGGATGGAGTTGTTGTCTTAAAGTTAATAATTGATTATTTTAATTATTTATACAATTGTTAATCAATTATTTAAATAAAAGTGTGTAATAGTGAGAATATTGCTCTTTAGGAAATATAATGCATAAATATTATTGTTATTATTTTCCCAGAGCCGAAATTTAAAGGGATGGTTACATGGTTTTTGGGGAGGATAGTAGACTACTTCATAGGGTCAATACTTTAATCCTTACAAGGGTTGTAGGATTGCCTTGCAATCCCAAATTAATTCTGTTCATTTTAGGCTATAAGCGTTTTAAAATCTTATTTTTAGCGCCTCAAATACGGGTATGCATTATCCGGTGGTTTTAGGTATACAATAGCAAAAAATGAAAGTTTTAAAATTTGGCGGTACATCGGTGGGTAGCCCCGCACGTATGAAAAACCTGCTCGACATCATTAACCCTTCCGAAAGGCAAATTGTTGTGCTTTCGGCAGTATCAGGCACCACAAACAGCCTGGTTGAAATTGGACAAGCTTATCTTACAGGTGATAAGAAGAAGGCCATTGAGCTGATCAATATTCTGAAAGATAAATATGAGCTGTTTATAAAGGAGTTATTTGCCAACGAGAAATTTTTAAAACAAGGTAAGGAAGTAATTGACTATCATTTTTCATTGCTTAGCAATTTAGCTAACGACCAGTTCACTTACATTGAGGATAAAGTAATACTGGCCCAGGGCGAACTCCTGTCGACAACCCTTTATCACATATACCTTAAAGAGATCGGCGTAGCATCGGTTTTATTACCGGCACTTGATTTTATGCGGATAGATGAAGACAATGAACCGATTGTAGATTACATCACCGAAAATATAACCCCATTACTTGACAAACATCCTGATGTAAACCTGTTTATTACACAGGGCTTTATTTGCCGTAACACCTTTGGCGAAATTGATAACCTGCGCCGTGGGGGTAGTGATTACACAGCATCGTTAATTGGAGCAGGCATCCGGAGCGAAGAGGTACAGATATGGACAGATATCGACGGTATGCACAATAACGACCCGCGCATAGTAAAAGGCACACAGCCCATTGCCCAGCTATCGTTTGATGAGGCTGCTGAGTTGGCTTACTTCGGTGCAAAAATATTGCATCCACAAAGTGTATTCCCTGCTCAAAAATATAAGATCCCGGTGAGGTTGCTAAATACCATGGATCCGCAGGCGCCGGGTACCCTGATCACCAATACCAGCGAAAAGGACAAGATCAAGTCAATAGCTGCTAAAGATGGTATTACAGCTATCAAGATACAATCGAGCCGTATGTTGCTGGCTCATGGTTTTTTACGTAAGGTGTTTGAGGTATTTGAACGGTATAAAACATCTATTGATATGATCACGACATCAGAAGTAGCGGTGTCATTAACCATTGACGATACTACTCATCTTGGTGAAATTACCCGTGAACTTACCGCCTTTGGTTCAGTTGACCTGGATGTTAACCATACCATTATTTGTGTTGTGGGTGATTTTGGCGCCGAAAAGCACGGCTATGCAGCACGGGTATTGGAGGCAGTAAAACACATTCCGTTGAGGATGATCTCATACGGTGGCAGTGATCATAACCTGTCGTTACTGATAAAAACCGAAGACAAGGTAGAAACTTTGAGGAGCCTGCATAACAGGTTGTTTTAGTTTCGGCTTATAACTTAGCGCGCCAGAGTAACCAGGCCCCCACAAGAATAAATATAACAGAGAGCCAGGCAAACATAACGAATGATTTTTTAGGGATCTTTCCCCCTTTATAATTTTTATAGCTGATAGAAAGCCCAACGGCCATCATAATAACAAAACAAACAAAGAAAACCGGACTCATATTAATATGATTAGTACAGCCAATATAGATAAATTTAAAGATTTAGAAACCCCGTTTTACTATTACGACCTTGATGTTTTGCGTCAAACGCTTAACGCTTGTCGTGATGCTTCGGTAAAACATGGCTTTCATGTGCATTATGCCCTGAAAGCCAACTTTAACCCGCGTGTGCTTGATATTATACAATCATATGGTTTTGGTGCCGATTGTGTAAGCGGCAACGAGGTGAAGGCTGCTATTGCGCACGGTTTTGATAAGGGTAAAGTAGTATTTGCAGGTGTAGGTAAATCAGACAGGGAAATAAACCTGGCGCTTGATGCCGATATCTTCTGCTTCAATGTAGAATCGGTGCAGGAACTTCACATTATTAATGAGCTTGCTGCTGCTAAAAACAAAAAGGCAAATGTGGCTATCCGCATAAACCCTAATGTTGACGCCCATACACACCATTTTATCACTACCGGGCTTGATGAAAATAAGTTTGGAATAAATATATGGCAACTGCCCGATGTGGCTGCTGCTTTGCGCCAGTGCAGTAACCTGCAGTTTTTAGGTATCCATTTTCATATTGGTTCGCAAATTACTGATCTGGAGGTGTACAAAAGCCTTTGTACCCGTATTAACGAAATGCAGGATTGGTTTACCGATCATGGCTTTGAAGTGAAGGTATTAAATGCAGGCGGCGGCCTTGGTGTTGATTATCATCACCCTGATAATGACATTGCCGATTTTGAAAACTATTTCCAGGTGTTTAAAAACTTCCTGAATGTGAAACCGGGGCAGGAGGTGCATTTTGAGCTTGGGCGTGCACTGGTGGCTCAAAGTGCTGCGCTGATATCAAGGGTGCTTTATGTAAAAAACGGACTTAAAAAGAATTTCCTGATACTTGATGCCGGCATGACCGAACTAATACGCCCGATGCTTTACCAGGCTTATCATCAAATTGAGAACGTAAGCCAAAATGCAAAGTCATCAACTACTAATCTGAAATATGATGTTGTAGGGCCGATATGTGAAAGTACCGACTGTTTCCAAAAAGATGTTGATCTGCCCGAGTCATTCCGCGGCGATATAATTGCGGTGCGTACGGCAGGAGCTTACGGCGAAGTGATGGCCTCAGGCTATAACCTGCGTGATATTGTAGGAAGCGTATATTCAGAATAAGTAAAAATATGGGTGTCATCGCGAGCGTAGCAATCGCGAACTATGCAAAATTTGCTCTGTAAAGTTCGCGATTGCCACGTTACGCTCGCAATGACATATTTATGCAGTTATCCTTCGTTCCTCAGGATGACAATTTTAAAAAACTATCTTAACAGCTCCTTAAAATATCCATCCGTAAAATCTGCCGCAAAATGGATCACGTTGGATAGCTTTTCAAACTCATGAGGTTCATGCGTGGTGGTGATCACTACAGTGTTCATGCCTGCGTTAGCAGCGGCTTCGGCACCTTTGGGTACATCTTCAAATACCAGGCAATCAGTAGGAGAGGTGTTTAGCAATGCCGCGGCCTTTAAAAAGGTTTCGGGATGGGGTTTGCTTAGCACTACATCGTCGGCGCTTACAATGGCCTTAAAATAATGCCTGATGTTCAGGTTATCCAGCACAAAATCAATATTAAAAGGTATGGCCGCCGAACCAATGGCCATTGGGATACCCTGTTGATAGGCTGTTTCTAAAAACTCCTTTAATCCAGGTAAAAGAGCCAGGTAAGGTAAAAACTCCTGCTGGTATTTTTGCTCCTTTTTGTATGACAGATCGTTCATCTCTTCCAAGGTGAAGCGGTTGGGGCCAAACATGCGTACCAGCACTTCAGGGTTTTTGCCGTACATCTGTTGTTTTACTTCGTCCCAGGTGAAATTGCCGCCTAACTGATCATTTAAAAGAGATTGCCATGCTTTGGTATGATAGGTCATATCGTTGATCATGGTGCCGTTAAGGTCGAAAATAAAGGCCTTCATCTATATATGTTGTTTTGGGCAAACATACATTTTTATAAAAACTATTTGTCACAGGAGTATGTTCTTTTGATAATAATGAATTTGGGAATTTTGTTTAAGCGCTGTAGTTCAGTTGTTTGTAAAACTTGGCAACTGTTAATTAGTACCGCGGGTTTGTGATTACAAAATAATACGTACCTTGCGCGCTTTAATAAATAAAATAATGCAAAAAGAAGGAACAGTAAAATTTTTCAATGAAACAAAAGGTTTTGGATTTATTACACCAACAGGTGGTGGTCAAGACATTTTTGTTCATTCAACAGGCCTGATCGATGAAATCCGTGAAAATGATAAAGTGGAGTTTGAAGTAGAAAACGGAAGAAAAGGTTTAAACGCGGTAAATGTAAAAGTTATTTAATTATAATATAATCATTAAACCTACCAGGCATTCACTTTAGTGGATGCCTTTTTTTGTGCTTTATAATATGCACGGCTTTAAAACTGGCATTGTTGTTGTTTATGTTAGTGCAGGTTAAATCATCTACATAAAAAACTCAAAATGAAAGATCAAGCGAAAATTATAGCAGCACTATTAGTAGGCGCAGCAGCTGGTGCAGCATTAGGTTTATTACTGGCTCCGGAAAAGGGTGGTGACCTTAGAGAAGACATTGCCGACTATATTAATGACCTGGTTGATACCGCTAAAAACAAGGCGCAATCAACAGCCAGTGATATAAAAGATTACAGCAGCAGCGCAATTGATAAGGCAAAAGCCAGGTTTAGCGGTACTGTTAATGATTTGTATGATCGTGGTGAAGATGCAGTTGATTCTGCAAAATCAAAAGCACGGGAAGCTGCAGATAGGGCTAAAGATTTAGGTGAGGATGCTGTACACGAAGCAAAATCAAAAGTAAAAGGTACCGCAAACGACTGGAACAATTCTATACAAAGCGCATAATATTTAGGACTATATTATAAAACAACAAAGCCCCCGGTTATCAGGGGCTTTGTTGTTTTATAAAGATTTTATTATTTAGTAGTAAACTTATTATTGCTTACGTCTGCATCCATAAATATACCGCCATCTAACACTGCAGATTTGATTGCTTTAACTGTTTTAAGATTTACAGTTGTTTGCCTTTGGTTTTTCTCCCAAACACCAGGCGTTTGGTGTATGGTTTCGGTGGTGCCATCTGCGTATGTTATTTTAACATCAAAGGGTACGGCAAAGCCGCCAATGTTTTTGATAGCAGCAGTATAGCCACCTTTAACTTTGGTTATGCCTTGCAATGAAAGGTCAATGTAATAATTAGTGAAGAACCAGTTATTAAAGAACCAGTTAAGGTTACGTCCTGATACGCTGTTCATGGAGTTAAAATAATCCCACGGGATAGGGTGTTTGCCGTGCCAGCGATCCATATAGCCATGCAGGGCTTTCTTAAACAGGGCATCACCCAGCATATCCTTCAGGGCAAAGTAGCTTAGTGATGGCTTGCCATAGGCATTATTACCGTAACCGGCCTTTAACTCGCTTGATGGGGTTATAACAGGCAAGTCTTCAGAGGTTGAAGCGTTATTTATCCAGCCCTCAACCCTAAAGCTTTTATAAAGCTCGTCTGCTTTTTCCTGGCCTACTTCTGAAGCGCCGATCAGGCGTTCAAAGGTAGTGGCCCAACCCTCGTCCATATAGGCGTAACGGCTTTCGTTAATACCCATGTAAAAAGGGAAATAAGTATGGGCAATTTCATGATCCTGTACAAATTGCGAAAAGCGGATATCCTCTGTGTGGCTGTCGTTCACCATCATCGGGTATTCCATGTCTGCAAAACCCTGAAAAGCGGTCATTTTAGGGAACGGATAAGGTACACCCGGCCAGTTATGTGAAAGCCAGCTTAACGAGTTGCGCCCGTTTTGTACGGCATGATGAAAATCTGCTGCATTATCTAAAAACGCGGCCTGCATACTGGCTCTGCGTTGGGTTGCATCATCAACAATGGTACTGGCTGCGTCCCACACATAATGATCGCTTATACCTACAGCCATATCACTGATGTCATTGGCTTTCCAGATCCAGGTATTAATATCGTTTTGAGCGGTTACATTTTTAGCAGCCAGGTCAGTTGTGGTGGCAACATGAATGGTTGAGTCGCTGGTCATTGATGCCTGTAAACGTTTAGCATATTCAGGTTGCAAAACCTGGTTGGTATTTTGCAGGGTACCGGTGGCCCAAACTATATAATTTTTTGGAGCTTTTACCTGTAGGGTGTAATCGTTAAAATCGTTATAAAACTCTTGTGCATCCACAAAAGGCAGCCTGTCCCAGCCGTTATAATCATCATATACAGATACTCGCGGATAAAAATAAGCCAGGTAATAGGTGGTTGAATCAATCATTCCTTCCCGGCCGCTTTCAAGCGAGATCTGGAAATGCCAGGCAATGTTAAGCTTCACAGAATCATGGGGCATAAGGGCCTTAGGCAAGCTAACAATGTAATTAGTTGAGGCCATGGCGCTATTGAATTTCTTAGGCTGGCCGTTAACTAAAAACGTATCAATTTGTATACCTGGTGTTAAATAGTTTGGCTGGGCGGTGCCGGCACGTGCTGCACCTGGTTTATGAATATTCAATATCATCTTCATGTTAAGCCCCTTTAAGGTATCGGGACTATTATTAATGTAGATGATCTGTTCGGTGCCTTTAATGTTGCGGTCGGGCGGAAGGGCACTTATAGTAATGTTGTAGCGGCCATGGTTTTGCCAATATTTTTTACCGGGGTTACCATCGGCAGAACGGGTGCCTTTTTTGTAGGCAGCTTGTATATCGCGGGGCATATACAAATCCTGGGCTTGTGCCTGTACCAGTATAAAACAGGTAAGTGCAGTGAGAAAAATAGATCTGATCATGTTTTTAGTTAATACAACTGCAAATTAATGTAAATGAATTGGAAAATAATAAGCGATAATCACGAATGTGGCGCTATTTAGCTGTAGAAATAATTTATCCTTTGAGTAAAGTATTATGATTTCGTAACAAATTTGTAACAATAAATTATTTGGGAATAAATTGTTGCTTCTGTGGGATATATTTTTTTACTTTGTTTAAGTTATTTTAATAGGGGTATTAAATAACTAATATTTAAGCCATTCGCATAATGCGGATGGCTTTCTTTTTATACGCGTATTTTTATAAGTTATTAATTTTCAGAAAGATACTCTTTTGATATTAATAAAAATAACTGGTCGTTATCAATTGATTCATCAAAACACTCGGTAAGGAGTTGCCTGATATCATCATATTTTAACATTTTGGCAACCATAATTAACATCCGACATGATGTGATGCTCAGGTGTTCCAATAATTGAAGGTACATGATCAGGTCCATATCGCTTAATATAGGCATGTCCTGTTTATCGTCAAGGCAAAATCCATCCTTAATAATCGACTTAATAGGGTTGCAGTTTTTGTCGGATGGCGTTTCGTTTATAAGCAAATAAATTTCTTCCATTCGGTTTATCTGTTTCTTTACATCATCCCAAAATTCCTGAATGGCTTGTTGTAATGCGGTAAATGAGGCTAAATGAAGCAAATGATCCAGATGGTTGTTCAGATAGCATTTGCCAAAATATATACGGTTTAAATTATGTATAAACACTTGTTTTAATAAGCTGTCATCTAATAAATGGGGATTTGTATTACTCATGATCGTGTATGATAAATAGTTAGCTTTAAGATAAGGACTTATCATCAACTTAAAACCACAGGGAATGTTTCACTAAATGTAATTTAAAAGCATTCATTTTATTTATAAGCCTATATGCGGATATACGCTAACTTTGTACACTCATACAAACAACTATGAAATATAAATTAGGCGACTTTGTGCGCTTTGTTGACGAAAAAATGGAGGGTTTTGTAACCCGTATCATTGATGATCAGATGATAGGTGTTACCGGCGAGGACGAATTTGAAATACCCGTACTGGCCAGTAAGGTTACTACCGTGCATGGTTACGAACCGGCGGGCTCAAAACCCAAAATTGCCAATGAAGTGCCTGTAATTACAGGCGAGTTTGAAAAGAAAGGTATCTATATAGGTGTAGTTGCCGATGCTAAAGCAAATTCGGTAGTGCATTTTTATTTGGTTAATAACACCTCTTTCCATTTACTTGCGGTGCTGAGTACCGAAAAACAACAGGTATTTAAAGGTGAGTTTGCCGATGCGATAGGCCCAAAATCGGCTGTGAAGATATATTCGGCTCAGTTGGCCGACTTGCAATTATGGCCAAAATTTATTTTTAATATTATTTATAGCACTAAACAAAATGTTGAACCGCCGGCTCCATTGGTAGTTCAGGAAAAGTTTAAGGCAAAGGATTTTTCAACTTCTAAAAAAAGTATTCCATTATTAACTGAACCCGGCTGGTTGATACGCCTTGATGAACCTGAAATGGTGATTGATGCGCAGAAACTAAAGGAAAGTTTCTTTAAATCGGCAGAGGAAAAGGTGGTGTTGGATAAACCTGTTAGTGAGGTTGACCTCCATATTGAAAAACTGCGCGACGACTACCAGTTTTTACAAAGCAGCGAGATCTTGAATATCCAGCTTGCTCATTTTCATAAAGCGCTTGATGCCGCCATTGTGCATCAACTTCCTGATATGGTGTTTATTCACGGTGCCGGTAACGGAACTTTAAGAAACGAGTTGCATAAGCTTTTAGGCAAGCACCCCAAAGTACAAACCTTTATGGATGCCCGTAAAGAGAAATTTGGTTACGGCGCTACCAAAGTAATATTCAAATAAAACAAGAAACCCGGCTCGCAAAAGCCGGGTTTCTTGTTTTATTTATTCAGGTTATCAACCCGGTCATAAAATTCTTTTTGCAGTTTCAGGGTTTCTGTATCGGCCTTGATGGCTTTTAGGGCTTTAACAAAACTGTCAATTTCATGTTCGGCGGTGAACTTGCCTAATTCAGTTGTGGCTTTTGCCCCCTCGCCTGCGTAATGGTTAGGGTAGGCGGCATACCACCAGATAGGGGTATAAACGTTAGGTATATTTGACCGGTGTTGATTGGCGCCGGATTGTGACGCTGCCCTGTCCATCTTCATCAGATCGGGCCGGTAATAAAGCAGGGTTGATGTTTCACCTTCGCCAGCATGCTGATCATCTTGCGGGTCTGATTTATGCATTTTCAAATACTGAGCGGTAAATTCCTTATCGTTTTGAGGGGCGTAGAAGTATACCGCGTAATTATGCCTTTTGTTGAGTAACGATTGCATGAAAAAGCGGATGAACTCCGGATTGCCACCATGCCCGTTCAATATCACTATCTTATCAAAACCGTTCCGTGCAATCTCGTCGCAAGTAGCCTCTAACATGTCCAATATCAATTTGCTCGGCAGCGCAAACGTTCCGGGTTGATGACGGGCCTCATTGATCTGCCCGTAAAAGTAGTCAGGAAATATAACTGCGTATTCTGATTTTACAGCATGGGCGGCCCATTCCCTAACATGTATAAGATCGGTACCTAAGGGTGAGTGGGGGCCGTGTTTTTCTAATATACCGAATGGCAGTATGCAGGTTTTTGATGATTTTTCAAGCGCTTGAGGAAAATCAGAGGCAACAAGCTCATCCCAGCGGGCAAGTAATTGTTGGGCATTAGCAAAGCCTGAAAGGAGCAATGCCATTAATAAAAGCAAATAAGGTTTCATTTTAATAATATTGGTTTAAAACAGATGGATGTTATTGATGTGGAATTTACAAAAATATTTCACGCAAAAGTTTGCTTATCAGGAGGTAATGTAATTTTTACGGTTAATTATTTCAAATGCGGCAGGGCATAACAAAAAGCAGCTCCTTTTTTACCGCCATTTTCCGCCCAGATACGGCCGCTCATCTTCTCAATAAAATCTTTACATATCATAAGTGCCACACCCGCGCCTTTTTCCTTTTCATTGCTATAACGCATTTCGGATTTGAAATTGAATATCGATCCCATTTTTTCGGCTGATATGCCTTCTCCTTCGTCCTGCACACAAATAGATGTTTCGCCGGGATGCACAGAGGATGTAATGGTGATGGTTGAATGTTTTGGCGAAAACTTTATGGCGTTGTGTATAAAATTGCGATTAATGAACTGTATTAATTCCTTATCGGCATGTATAATTACATGTTGATCAACATTGTTAATAAACTTAAGCTGGTACTCTTCGGCTATGAGGCTAAAGGGTAACAGTGCTTCGTCAACCAACTCTTTTAAATGTAATGGTGTTGGCTGATAGTTAAAACCCGAGAGCTGTTGCTTTATCCATTGCAATATATTTTCAAATATCTCGAGCGATACGTTGGATGAATGCTCCATGGTATCAACAAGTTCCATAAGTTCCTCCCGGGTAAAGGAATCAGCATCCTTTAAAACCGAGGCAAGGGTTTTTAATGTACCTATAGGCTGCCTGAAATCATGGGCCAGGATAGATACCAAACGGTTATTAAACTCGTGGTCTATCTCCAGTTTTTCATTGCGCAGCAAAACAGATCTGTTAAGCGCTTCAAGTGTTACCGCGTGTTTTTGTTTGAGGCGATACAGGCGGTAAATAAATAATATCGTTATGGCTGTGATCACTAAAAGCACCCCCAGCACAATGATGAATATTTTCTTGGTTTGGCTCTTGATAATAACAGCCTCCAGTTGCTGGTCTTTTAGCGCGTAATCAATATAATCAAAGCCTGAAGTGTTGTTAAATTGCTCTTCATCATCATACAATTTCAGCAATTTTTCGCTGTAATACTTCGTTTCCTTAAGATCATTTTGGGATATATAAATGTCATAAAGTTTTTTGCCGAATACTTTTTGGTACATGTGATAGCCTTTTAAATCGGCAATATTAAGACCTTGCTTATAATACTCAATACCCTTATTTACATTACCATTACGGTACAGATCGCCCAAGCTCATGATAAGGTCTAAACTGAAATAGTTAAGACCTATGGCTATCCCTTCGGTAGCTGTTTTTTGTAACAGATTTAAGCCTTTTTCCAGCTCATTGTCTTTTAAATACAGCAGGGCCTGTATCTGGTCAACTTCAAGCAGTGAACGGTTATCTTTATATGAGATGGCTATCCGGCGGGCCTTGTTAAGATAATTAAGAACAGAATCTTTTGGAACCTGATCAGGATACATCAGTAAATAATTACAAAGTACCAATGACATGATCGAGTCCTGTTTAATAGTATTACCCAGACTGATTGCCTTTTTAAACATCTTGATCGATTTTTTGTCCTCCTTGTTCTCGTTAAAAACAAGGCCAATGTTCATCAGCGTTTGTACAATGTTTGATGAATCATGTAAAGCCAGGTAATGGTTGTAGGCATCGTTATAATAACGAAGAGATAACTGCAAATTACCCCTTAGGTCATAAACAATTCCCAGGGTATTTAATGCATCCGCAATACCATGCTGGTATTTTAATCTTTCGGCAATGGAGCGGGCGCGTTTGGCGCAGTAAAAGGCGCTGTCCATATTGCTTTCATACATCAGTATACCAAGCCTGTTAAGCGCATCTACATATTGAATACTATCGGTAATATGGGGAATGTCTTTCTTAATTTTGTTTATAGCCTTTACCTGGCCGTACCCATTGGTAAAAGCAAACAGCAACAGCATAAAAAAGACAAAGGTTTTCTTCATTAAGTAGCGCTTACATTAACTAATTGGAAGTAAAGGTTGATTTTAGAAACATAAGCTTTTAAGTTATACGAAATAAGAACATACAGAGTTTGCTCATTTGAATGCTATTCGCCCCAGGCTGTTATGATTAAATTTCTTGCGCCTCCGTAATTGCGGTGCTCGCACAGGTATATGCCCTGCCAAATGCCCAATGCGGGCCTCCCGTTACGGATAGGGATCATTACGGAGCTACCTAATAAAGCCGCCTTTAAATGGGCGGGCATATCATCCGGCCCTTCATCGTTATGTAAATAATCCGGATCATTTTCGGGTACCGATTTGCTGAAATAGGTCTCAAAGTCATGCCTAACAGTTGGATCGGCATTTTCATTAATAGTTAAAGAGGCCGAAGTATGTTGGATAAAAACCTGCATTATGCCTGTTTTAATTTCACTTATCTGGGGTATAGCGTTTAACACATCGGCAGTTATCAGATGAAAACCGCGTTTCCTTTCCCTAAGCTGTAACGCTTGCTGGTATATTTGCATGGTTGATGTAACTATAATACTTTATTAATAACAGGTATATTGTCATATAGTTGGTTAAAGTAATAATTTATTAACCATTAATTCAACATTTTATATAAATCTATAATATTAATATTAGAAGGTATTAAAACGGTTAATAAATATCATCTACATTGCTTAATACCAATGTATTTATTTGTAAATAATAATTTTAATTTGTAGTATAGAGAGGAATTAGAAAGGACGAAATTGTACGATATTGAAGCGAATTTCAAGGCAGATGTAGAGGCTATAACAGGCATCGACGCGGTGCCATCTATATTAGAAGTTATATGCCGCACTACAGGAATGGGGTTTGCTGCAGTCGCCCGAGTTACGCCCGATAAATGGATTGCCTGTGCAGTTCGGGATGAAATAGAATTTGGATTGGTACCGGGTGGCGAACTACAGGTTGAAAGCACCATTTGCCATGAAATAAGACAGAATCATGCTGCCGTGGTCATAGATCATGTTGATGAAGACGAGGTTTACGCCCATCATCACACTCCTGAAATGTATGGCTTTCAAAGCTATATTTCCATGCCCATTATGCTTAAAGACGGGAGCTTTTACGGTACACTTTGTGCCATTGACCCTAAGCCGGCCCGCTTAAACAATCCTGAAACCATAGGCATGTTCAAATTATTTGCGGAGCTTATAGCTTTTCATTTGAATGCCATTGATCAGTTAAACATAAGTCAATCAAACTTATTGGAAGAGCGAAAAACGGCCGAACTACGCGATCAGTTTATTGCGATACTGGGGCATGATCTACGTAACCCGGTTGGCGCGGTATCAAACGTTGCGCAGATATTATTGCGTATGCCCCTTGATGAACGTATAAAAAGATTGGCCACCATTATACAGGATTCATCGTTCCGCATGAAGGGGCTTATAGATAATATTCTTGACTTTGCCAGCGGCAAGCTGGGAGGAGGAATAACCCTAAACCGCGATAACGAATCACTTGAGCAGGTATTGACGCAGGTACTTACCGAACTAAAACTCATATGGCCAGAGCGTACCATTAACATTCAATTTAATTTAGCCGAACCTGTTAATTGCGATAGTAAGCGGATTGCTCAGCTTTTTTCAAACTTGTTAAGTAATGCAATTACCCACGGTAAAAAGGATGCGCCGGTTAGCGTAACTGCTGTCAGTGACAAAAAAGAATTTGTTTTAGCTATAAATAATGCCGGGGATAAAATTCCTGATAATGTAATTGAACATCTTTTTCAACCTTTTTCACGCGGCGAAGCCGGCTCATCAAAACAAGGTTTGGGATTAGGTTTATTCATCGCATCTGAAATTGCCAATGCACATGGTGGCACACTTACGGTATGCTCAACAGATGATAATACTTGTTTTACTTTACAAATACCTGCTTAATATTGTGCAATTGGTCATGCTGTTATTTGCTGATATACTGCTAATGATATAATTTTGTAACCAGTTTTACAGTATATATCAATAACAATATGGATCACAGCACATATAGCGCATCATTACAGGATGAGTACCCTGACCTTCCGGGTCTGGAGGTTATTTATGGCATAGATGGTAAAAGGAACGAGGCAAGGGAAATACAGGCTCTTCAGGATACCATTTATGTAATAGGGGGCAAGTGGAAGTTGCCTATCATCAATTCTATTTGTAATGGCAACAAGCGTTTCCGAGAAATTGAACGGAGCATCCCAGGAATAACCACCAGGATGCTATCGCGTGAGCTGAAAGAAATGGAAGTGAATAAGCTTATCAGCAGAACGGTGCACCCCGGCCCGCCGGTTTTGGTGGAGTATGAGTCGACAGATTACTGCAGAACATTTGGCCCGCTTATTTTAACCATGATCAAATGGGGAATTGAACACCGGGAAAAAATAAAGAAGAGTTAAATATCATCATCGAGGTTCATGCGCATGGTTAACAGTATGCCCGAAAAACCAACTTTTTCATATGCCTTAAGAGCGGGCTCGTTTTCGGCATACACTTCAAGCCTTATTTCAGAAACACCTCTTTGCTTTGCCCATTGTTTAAGCGCATCAATGATCATACTGTTTACACCCTTGCCCCGGTAATGCGGAGCCACATACATAAAGCCCAGATGTACATGTTGCCTGTGTTTTAAATAGTGTTTGGATTGTTCAATGCGCCCATATCCGCACCCAATTATTTCTTTGCCATTTTGGGCAACAAACACCGCTGTATTATCCGCCTCAATTAACTTCCGTATATCGTAATAATAAAGAGGTCCCGGTTTTAACGTGGGATCAAAGGGTCGTTCGGCATCTACCAGTTCTTGTTTAAATTCAAACAGAACATCCAGATCATTTAGTTCAGCTTCCCTGATAGTTATATTATCCATAGTACCGTCAATGATTTTAGCTAAGGCAATTTATCACTATTTAACTCAGATCAACGGATAGTGTTTAAATTATCTATCAATAACTGGCCTGGTCAATGTCAGGTCGGCTTAAGTTACCTTCGACATTCACCCTGAATTTAAATAGCCGGATGGGCATATGGCTCATCCGGCTATGGGGAAGTTTAAATATTAATTATTGATTAGCACCACCGTTAACCAGCAGGTGCTGACCGCTTACGAATGATGACAGATCGCTGGCGAAAAATTCGGCCGCGTTGGCCACATCTTCCACCTCAGCTAAACGGCCCATAGGGCAGCTGGCCAGCAGGCTTTTTCTCAGTTCAGGATAGCTGTCAGGCTCGGCAAATATACCTGAATGATCAACCGCGAAGGGAATGATAGAGTTCACGGTAACCCCGCGATGACCAATTTCCTGCGACAGTATATTAACCAGATATCGTGGTGTAGTTTTGCTGCCGCCGTATACAGCCATGCCCGGTACAGGGAAAGATGTTGTGCTGGAGGCTATGTAAATGATGCGGCCGTTGTCTTCTATATTTTTAGCAGCTTGCTGCATGGTAAAATAAGAACCTTTGGTATTGATAGAGAACAGGCGGTCAAATTGTTCTTCGGTAAAATCAACTACCGGGGTTTCTACCATTTCTATACCGGCATTGGCAACTATGATGTCTATTTTACCAAATTCTTTTTTAGCTTCGGCAAACAGCCGCTCAATGTCGGCCACTTTGCTTACATCGGCTTGTACGGCTATTACACTTACACCCATAGCCTTGATGTTGCTTAACACCTCATCGGCAGATGCTTTATCGCGTGAATAATTGATCACAATATCGGCACCTAAGGCTGCATAACGTTCTGCAATGGCTTTACCCAAGCCCCTGGCAGAACCAGTAATTAAGGCTACTTTATTTTTTAACGAGTTCATGATTTTTATTTATTAGTCCGGAAGTCGGAAAAGACCGAAAGCCTGGAGGGTTGTTTTAATAGTTATTTAGTTTGTTTAGTGATGTACCCCGGTTCTGGGTACAAAATTTTGACTTTTTAATTTTGACTTTTGAATTAAATTAAGCCATTGCGCCGTTTACGCCGATAATTTGTCCGCTTATCCATTTGGCATCATCACTGGCCAGGAAGGCAACTACTTTGGCAATATCTTCTGGCTCACCCAGGCGGTTAAAGGCATTTAGTGAATTTAAGCGGTCAATTAATTCCTGTGATTTGCCTTTGGTAAACAGTTCTGTATTAACCGGGCCGGGCTGTACTGCATTTACATTGATACCACGTGCACCAACCTCTTTTGCAAACACACGGGTAAGTTGCTCTACCGCGCCTTTAGTGGCTACATAGCTGCCATAGGTAGGTGTTATTACGCGGGTTTGGGTAGTAGAGAAATTGATGACAGATCCGTTATCGGTCAGTTTGGTGGCAGCTTCTTTAAGGGTGTTAAAAGTTCCTGTAACATTGATCTCAAACTGACGCGTAAATTCCTCAACAGAGGTATCTTTCAGTAATTTGGTGATCATGATGCCTGCGTTGTTGATCAGTACATCAATTTTACCGTAGTGGGCAATAGCTGCATCAAACATGGCGGTTACTTCATCGGCTTTGCTCACATCGGCCTGTAAGGCAATGGCGTCACCACCTTGTTGTTTTATTTCGTTAACAGTTTCTTCGGCTGCTTGCTGGCCGCCAGCATAATTAACAATTACCTTAGCGCCTTGGCTGGCTACTTTTTTAGCTATTGCTGCACCAATACCTTTAGAAGACCCGGTTACTAATATTACTTTTTCTGATAGCGTTTTCATGATTTTTTTCTTTGTTGTTTTGATATAACAAAGGTCAGGTTTAACGCAACCCAGAAAGTACAGATTTTAAAGCATTACATGCAAATATCTAAGATGTGATGGTGCTGTGCTGTTTTCTATATAAAACAGGGGAGGTATCAGTATATTTCTTAAAGTAATTACTGAAATGGCTCGACTCTGAAAAGCCCAGAATAAAAGCGATTTCCTTAATAGATGTGGAGGAGTTTTGCAGGAGGGATTTGGCCTCGGCAATAGTTTTTTCAGCTATCCAGGTACCAATGGGCTTACCGGTTTTGCTTTTGATAACGTTGCTCAGATAGTTGGGATGCAGGTTTTGCTCATCGGCATAATCCTGCACCCTGAAAACCTGGTGTATCTTGCCATTGCTCAGGTCGCGGTAATGTTGCTCAAGCGTACGTTTAAAGGTTTTAACAATTTGCGAGCTCCGGTTGCCCTCATAAATAGGGTTGTAATCTTTCCAGAAGTATTCCTTGATCTTTAACAAGAGCACCACAAATAAATTACCTATAAGCCGGTTACGATACGGGCTTTTTGACAGGTATTCCTTATTTATTTGAAGGTATAGCTGCTCAAATTTAAAAAAAGCATCGGGCGATAATACCCTTGGATGCACGGTTTCGGCCAGGAGAAAGGGAAACTCCTCAAAAATGTCGGGATGAACATTCTCCTTTAAAAAAGATTCGCTCAGGGTGATAAGATAAACTTCCCCGATCTCAAACCACTCGTGCGATTTATAATGCCCTGGATTGGTAAAGTATATGGTACCCGGGCTGCTATCAAAAGTGAGATTATCTGTAGTGTATTTGCCGCGACCATCTTTTACAAACAGGAAAGAAAAGAAATTGGGTCTGAATACCGGCGATTTAAAGGGCAGTTCCAGATGTATGTCCCTTAAATTATGAATGGTGAAATCGGTCTTGTCGTCAATACCCTCTGTAGGCAGGCCAAAGTGGGCATACTGTTTTAATAAGGTATTAAATACAAGCTTTTTTTCTGGCTCTTTCATTTGGCAGGACGCATGCGGAAATCATTATTCATGCGGACTAAAATTAAGAACAAATTTGAATATTTAGCTTGCCATAAGGGTATTACGATTCAAAATATACTACAGGCTCAAGACTGTGTAATTCATCATCGGTAAACAATCTTGACCGGATGATGAAACGGATCCCCATAGGGATCTCTAATGAAAAGCTGGAACCCCGGCCCGGGGTAACATCAAGCGTAAGGTGGGTGTGTTTCCAGTATTCAAACTGATCAATGCTCATGAAAAATTCGCAGCCGTGTATGTCGCCGATCTTAACATCGCTGCTGCCGATCTTAAACTCACCTTTCTCGAAGCACATTGGCGATGAGCCATCACAGCAGCCACCACTTTGATGAAACATCAACTCGCCAAAGCGGCCGCGCAGGTCATCAATAACTTTTTCGGCAGCGGGTGTAATGGAAACTCTTTTGGTCATGTTAAATTAAGTTAATAAAGGCGCTGCAAATGCCCAATACCTTTGCAGCTACCTTTAACTACAGGCTAAAAGAAGCCTAATTTGTTCTTATTATATGAGATCAGCATATTCTTTGTTTGACGATAGTAGTTGAGCATCATCTTGTGATTCTCTCTGCCAAAACCTGATTTTTTGTAGCCGCCAAAAGGCGCATGAGCAGGGTAGGCGTGATAGCAGTTTACCCAAACACGTCCGGCCTGTATGGCGCGTGGTACCTGGTAAATTTCATGAGCATCGCGGGTCCAAACGCCTGCACCTAAGCCGTACAGGGTATCGTTGGCAATTGCAATGGCTTCTTCAACAGTTTTAAAGGTAGTTACAGATACCACGGGGCCAAATATCTCCTCCTGAAAAATGCGCATCTTGTTATTGCCCTTAAATATGGTAGGCTGAATGTAATACCCGCCACCCAAATCATCGCCCAGTTTTTGCGCTTCACCACCGGCAAGCACCTCGGCACCTTCTTTTTTGCCTATATCAAGGTAGCTCAATATTTTTTCGTACTGATCATTGGAGGCCTGTGCACCCATCATGGTATCAGAATCAAGCGGGTTGCCCATTTTAATGGCCTTGGTACGGGCAATTACACGTTCAATAAATTTATCATATATGTTTTCATGAATCAGCATGCGCGATGGACAGGTACATACCTCTCCCTGGTTAAGGGCAAACAGTACAGCCCCCTCAACAGCTTTATCAAAAAACTCATCATCGGCATCGCCTACAGATTCAAAGAATATATTTGGCGATTTGCCACCCAGCTCCATAGTTACCGGAATCAGGTTTTCTGACGCATATTGCATAATGAGGCGACCGGTAGTGGTTTCACCGGTAAAGGCAACCTTACTTATTTTGGGCGATGTCGCCAGGGGTTTACCTGCTTCGGGCCCAAAACCGGTAACGATGTTCAGTACTCCCGGCGGCAAAATATCGCCAATAAGCTCCATAAGCACCATGATACTGGTAGGGGTTTGTTCAGCAGGCTTAACTACGGTGCAGCAGCCCGCGGCAAGGGCCGGTGCAATTTTCCAGGTAGCCATCAGCAGCGGGAAATTCCAGGGGATAATTTGGCCTACAACGCCAAGCGGTTCCTGCAGGTTAATGCTTACCGTAAATTCATCATGCTCAGAGATGCTGCTTTCTTCGGCGCGTATAGCGCCTGCAAAGTACCTGAAATGGTCAACCACCAGCGGTAGGTCGGCGGCCATGGTTTCACGTATGGCTTTGCCATTATCAATGGTTTCTACAGTAGCCAGGTAAGCCAGGTTATCTTCAATAACCTGCGCAATTTTAAGTAACAGGTTGCTGCGTGTGGTTGCTGATGTTTTACTCCAGGTTTTAAAGGCCTCTGTAGCGGCATCAACAGCGGCGTCAACATCTTCTTTGGTTGACCGTGCTGCCTGGGTAAAAACCTTACCATCAACGGGCGATATATTATCAAAATATTCTCCTTTAACAGGCGGTACAAACTTGCCGCCAATAAAATTGTCGTACCTGTCTTTAAAGATTGGCTTTTGTGCTACGCTCATAAAAATGTTTTTAAGTTTAATTGGTAATACTAAGTTACTGACCTGCGTTATAACTCTTTTGCACAATGCTATCAATTGCTTGCACTATTGTTCCATTTTTTTAAACGAATTATAAAGTATGGCAAACTATGCCTAACTTGTTATAAAATAAGCCTTTTATGAATGAGAAGAACCTGGTATCGCCTTTTAACCTTAGCGGTGAAAAAGAGCTGCGGACGCTGGTAGAGAACCGTAAAGCTTATACCTTAAATCACTGCGAACTTAATATTTACGAAACTTACGAACGCAGCGAACTGGTGCCCCTCACCTTTAACGATCTGGTAATTACAAGTATGTTAAGAGGCAAAAAGGTAATGCATTTGTTTGATAAGCCAGGCTTTGATTATTTACCGGGCGAAACCGTTATTGTACCGCCAAACGTAACCATGACCATTGATTTTCCCGAGGCATCAGAAACAAATCCTTCGCAGTGTACGGCATTGGCCATCAACCAGCAGGAAATTTGCAGTACCCTTGATTTTTTAAACGAGAACTATCCGCGGGCCAATAATGAGCTTTGGCAGCTTAACTATCAGCAGTTCCATTTTTTTAATAATTATGAGCTGGCCCAGTTGATCAACAAGCTCATCAGCATTAGCACCGGTGATGTTTTAACCAAAGATGTGCTGGCCAATTTAACACTGAAAGAATTACTGATCCGTATTATGCAAATGCAAAACCTGCATATGATTAAAGATAATTTGAACCAGCTATCGGCAGGCAACCGCTTTGCCTATATTCTCCAATATATTAAGGCTCACTTAACCGAAAAACTAAACATTGATACGCTAAGCCAGATGGCTTATATGAGCAAGGCCAGCTTTTTCAGGGCGTTTAAATGTGAGCTTGGTGTTTCGCCGGTTGATTATATTATTAAGGAGCGGATACAACTGGCCAAGCAATTTTTGCAAAGCCCGTATTGCAGTATTGCCGATGCCTGTTTTAAATCGGGCTTTAACAACCAGCATTATTTTAGCCGTGCCTTCCGCAAAATTGAGGGTACTACGCCAAGTATCTACAAGGCCCGAATCATAAAGATTTTTAATTGATGTGTCAGCGGTTAATTGCCTATAAATGATTTTACTGCTGTAACAATAGTATCGGGGGCAGTTATATGCGGAAAGTGCCCTTTGGAGTTTAAAAACTTTAATTTACTGCCTTTAATATTTTCATGCAGGTAATAAGCTACTTCTTCAGGTACGGCAATATCGTCCCAGGCATGCAGTAAAAGTACTTCCTTATTCAATTGACGTAGCTCTTCACGTACATCCGATTCAAAAATAACTCTGATCACAGATAACGCTATATCCGGCCTGATGGCGGAGAGCGAATAGGTAAAGTGTTCCACAAGTTCCGGCATTTCAGGACTGTTCATTACCATATCTGAAAAGCCGGTGGCCCAGGTGAAATAATTGGCATTCATGGTTGCATACATATCACTCAGCACGGCCTGGTTAAAGCCACCTGTATAACTGTTAACAGAATCATCAAGGTAGCGTGGCGAAGCACCAATAAATACCAGTTTTGAAAAATGCCGCGGGTTTTTGATTGCGGCCAGGGTAACTATCATTGAACTTACCGAGTGTGCCACTACAATGGCATCAGTAACATCTATATCGGCCAGTATAGTTAGCAGGTCATCAGCATAAGTGCTCAGCCTGTTATATTTTATGGGGTTGTAGTGATCCGGATCGGTATTTTCTGAGCCTGCATAATCAAATAGTATAAGCCGGTAATTATCCTTAAAATCATCTTTTACCCAGTTCCATACAGTTTGATTAGTGCCAAAACCATTTGCAAATATCAAAGTTTTGCCGGCGTTAACATTGCCCTCAATTGATACGTTATGTTTTTGTTGAATGATAGGGTTCATGCTGCTAAAATTATAGCCCATAATAAAATTAATAATTTATATAAAGAAAAAATTTCGGAAAAGGAAAATGAACAATACGGATAAACCACGCTATAATGAGGTTGTATCTCACTGACCGAAAACGTACGGTTTATGTATCGGAACAGAACATGTGTTGCTTGTATTTTATTGTAAGTATTTATTTATCAATTAATTGTAAGCATGGCATTTGCTTTGATGCTATATGTTGCAAGCAGGGAGGTAAGCATGAAACACCATAAACAATTAGAGCGGCGCACGTTTACACAAGACCGTTTCGATATACTGATCAAGCGCCAAAAAAGCGGAAAGGCAACCTTTAACGAACTCACCGAACTTGATGAAATTGTAAATCGCGACCCTGCCATCCGCGAAAGTATTTTAGAAGAAATGCAAGCCGTTAATGAGCCTCCCGACCTTCAAAAGCCGGATGATACCTTAATTACTCCATCAATAAAAAATTTAACCCTGCTTGATAAGATTACTGCCTTTATTAACCGCTTATTTATGGCTACAGGTATTACCGGTTTAAACCGCGCAATGGTTAGTTAATTATTATATTATTTAATAATTACCATTGTTATTTCGTGTAAGCTTTTTTAACCCCTTATAATCATTATTTTTGGTGTGTTCACGTATCCAACACAGCAATAACCAATGAGGGAAATTTTTTCACGGGCCGGAGAATATCTACTTAAACTAAAAAATACCGACACTGCAGAATTGAGCAACCCCGTTCAGTTTGATGAGTACACCATCGTTTTTATCCCCGAAGGAAAAGGAACTTACCATGCCGATTTTGGTGTGTTTAATTACGTTGGCCCGGTTATGCTTTTCTCAACCCCACTACAGGTTATATATATTGAGCAGCATGAACCCACACCAATAACCATGCTGCAGTTTCATTCTGATTTTTATTGTATTGAATACCACAGGGCCGAAGTGGCCTGCAATGGTTTGTTGTTCAATAATATTTACATACAGCCATGTGTTAAATTAAGTTGTACTGATACTGAGGTATTCGCACACCTTTTGAGTGATATACATAACGAGTTTAACCAGGCATCGCCGTCAGAAATTGTATTGCGCGCATATCTTCAGCTTTTTTTAGCCAAATCAAGCAGTGTTAAAATAAAACTGATTGAAGAGCCTACAGGACTTAAGGAAAAAGACGAACAGATGGAGCAATTCAGGCAGCTTTTAGATCAGCATTTCCTTACCCTGCACAAACCCAATGATTATGCACAGTTGCTGGCCATGTCGCCTAATAATTTCACTAAGCGGTGTACCCGTTACTTCAAAAAAACGCCATCGCAGCTTATACAGGAACGGCTAATACTCGAAGCTAAAAAGCGGCTCCATTTAACCCGGCAAAGCATTAAGGAAATAGCCTATGCATTGAAGTTTCAGGATGAGTTTTACTTTAGCCGGTTCTTTAAGAAAGTAACCAAGGTATCACCACAAACCTTTCGCGATAAAACAGGCATATCCATCGTGGCAGATTTGTCCAAGGTATAGCCTTTATTGTCCATGGTACAGGATTGAATACCGATATAACTTTGTGTAAGAAATTTATATCATGAAAAATTCAATCATCAATAGCATTGCAAACCTCGACCAATTTGGCAAAAAGGTTATCCGTTTAGGTATAGTAGTCGTATTCTTTTGGATAGGCGCACTTAAATTTTTCACTTACGAAGCCGACGGCATTGTGCCCTTTGTGGCCAACAGTCCGTTCATGTCATTCTTTTATACCCATCCTTCACCAGAATACAAAAAACACATGAATAAAGAAGGCGAGCTTATAGCCGCCAACCACCAATGGAATACCGAAAATAATACTTACGGTTTCTCCAAAGGCTTAGGTGTT
Source organism: Mucilaginibacter aquaedulcis (assembly GCF_030409325.1). GTDB lineage: Bacteria > Bacteroidota > Bacteroidia > Sphingobacteriales > Sphingobacteriaceae > Mucilaginibacter > Mucilaginibacter aquaedulcis. Next base: position 2,032,754 of record NZ_JAUFPR010000002.1, on the reverse strand, counting down.
TTCCTGGTTACACTTGCAATTTTTGTAGCTTTATATAAAGTAGCACCAATACCCAGTATGATAGCCAGTTTGCTTATCGGTGTAGTTACGTTGGGTACACTATCCTTCCTGATCACTACGCCCGAAAGCTGGGTACCGCATTTAACCGATAGCGACTGGGGTTTTCCATACCTGTCTGGCCGTGGTCGTTTGGTAATTAAAGATCTGGTGATACTTGGCGGTGCCATCATAACCATGAGCGATACCGCACGTGTTTATTTAAGCCGTCAAAAAAATAAATAATTTAAAAAGAACCTTATAATCATAATACAATGAAAACAATACAAGTGCCTGCTAAAGAACAGGTAAGTGCTGAAGCACAAGTTATATTTGATCAGTTTCAAAAACGTATGGGTAAAGTTCCAAACCTGTATGCAACTATTGGTTACTCAGGGAGCGCGTTAAAAGGTTTTGTTGACTTTGAAACCGCCCTTAGCCATGGCGTATTTACCGGGAAAGAAAGAGAAGCTATAGCACTTGTGGTGTCAGAAATAAATGGTTGTGAGTACTGTTTGGCAGGCCACACACTGGCAGCAATAAAAAATGGATTTACAAAAGAGGATACTCTGGCTTTAAGAAGGGGTAAAATAAATGATACCAAGCTTGATGCCATACTGCAGTTGGCTACATCGGTAACCATCAATAAAGGTCATGCAGATGAAAAAGCTTTAGCTGATTTTTATGCCGCCGGTTATAATGAAGCTGCCATAATGGAGCTTATCGGTTTAGTTACCGTGAGGATATTTACTAATTATGTTTACGCGTTAACAGAAATTCCTGTTGATTTCCCATTAGCCGAACCACTGAATTAATTATTGTTATATGTTGAATGAAAAGCAGGACAGCAGCTTGAAAACCCCAGCAGATAGTGATAGGAGGAGTTTTATAAAACAAGCTGTTGCCGCCTGTTTTTTTGTTGTTTTACCCTTTAAAGATATGGTCATGAGCAACCCAACCGGAGTTACCGTTCGTAAAAGTCAATATAGTGTAAAGGAAACTATTAACCGCCTGCAGGCGGCTTTAGAGCAGCACAATATAACCATATATGCCCGTATAGATCAGCAGGCAGAATTGCAAAAGGCAGGGCAGGCTATAGCCCCGCTGGAGTATTTACTGTTTGGCAATCCCAAAGCCGGCGGGCCGGTAATGATCGAAAATCCCATGGCAGCGCTTGATCTGCCCTTAAAGGTTATAGCCTGGCAGGATGAGCATGCGGTAGTGCACATTGCTTATAATGATGCCTCGTATATCAAAAACAGGTATGCTTTATCAACAGGTGTTACAGCTCCGTTAGCTATTGACGAGCTCATCTCTAAATTATTCTCCTGAAAAATTCCCGAGCTGTGAATGCTTGTTTTATTGCGAAGATATAAGCTATCTTGCTCAAAAAATACATACACATGGCCGATTATAAACTGGAAGCAGCAAAAGCTGCATTTAAATTTATTAAAGCAAACCAAACAATAGGCCTGGGGGCCGGTACAACGGTATTTCACCTGGTTGATATGATCAGGCAGGATCAGCATCTGGCGCAGTCTGTTGTTTTAGTATCATCCTCATTTAAAACAAACGCCTACCTGCAGCAGCATGGGCTAAATGTTAAATCATCGGCTGCTGTAAAACACCTGGATATTTATTTTGATGGCTGCGATCAGTTTGATCAGGAACTCAGTGCATTAAAAAGCGGCGGAGGTATCCACACATCAGAAAAAATACTGGCATCAATGGCCGGTGAATTTATTTTAATGGGCGATGAAACCAAGCTGGTTCCCCAATTAAACACAACTTACCCATTGGTGATAGAAATACTGCCACAAGCCTTGCAAATAGTGCTTGAGCGTATCCAGTCCGCGTTTCCGGATGCTGCTATTAAACTCCGCATGAGCAATCAGAAAGATGGCGCCGTTATATCAGAGAACGGTAACCTCCTTGCCGATATTCAGTTTACCACATTGCCCCAATGGCAGCAATTGAATACGCAGGTAAAAATGATTCCCGGTATTGTGGAGCATTCCCTGTTCTACCAAATGGCAACCAGTGCTGTAATTGCCGGTGAAAACGGTATACAGATAATCACACCTGAGCGTACAAAACATTAATTGGCCATACGTAAAACTACGTATGGTAATGCCGTAAATACCGCAGTGTTATTCCGTAGTACCCCTAATTGATTTTTTTATGTCGTCCTGTATTTTTGGATATATAAAAAGGTGCTATATCTCCTGTGGGGGCAGGAGATAAGATAATAAGTTATATATTAGGGATATTAACTTAGAGACAGCCGCTTACAGCAATGTAGCGGCTGTTCTTTTTTTATCGCTTTTTACTGTAAAGGACTGTTTATATTTTATTTAGCTCATTAACAATAGTTTAATGTAAAAATAGATGATTGCTTGCATGTGTTTTGCTAAAAATATTAGTATTTTAGCATCGTATTACAGCAAGCATATGGCAAATCCAGCAGTCCGTCGTTTTATATCGCACCTTGATCTCGATACCTTTTTTGTGAGCGTTGCCCGGCTGGATAACAGTAAGCTGGTGGGTAAGCCTGTAATTGTTGGCGGCCTCAGCGATAGAGGCATAGTAGCCTCCTGCAGTTATGAAACCCGGGCTTTTGGCGTGCATAGCGCCATGCCTATGAAAATAGCACGCAGGCTTTGTCCTGCCGCCGAAATTGTAAGCGGCGACCCCGATCGCTACAGCCGGCTTTCGCGCGATGTTACTGAAATTATCCGCGAGCAGGTGCCCCTGTATGAAAAGGCCAGTATTGATGAGTTTTATGCCGATCTCACCGGTATGGACAGGTATTTTGGCTGCAGCCAGTTCATGAGCGAATTAAAACAACGCATTACTAAACAAACGGGCCTGCCTATATCATATGCTCTGGCTTCCAATAAACTGTTATCAAAAGTGGCTACCAATGAAAGCAAGCCAAACGGGCAGGCGGTAATTGATTTTGGTACGGAGCGCGAATACCTGGCACCACTGGTGGTGAGGAAACTGCCGGGCGTTGGCGAAAAAACCTCATCCCTTTTGCGGCAAATGGGGGTAAGCACCATCCGCATATTAAGTGAGATTCCCCTGCCCATGATGCAGAGCCGCTTTGGTAAGCAAGGTGTTGAAATGCACCGCCGCTCGCATGGTATTGATGAAAGCCCTGTAGTACCTTATTCCGAGCAAAAAAGTATAGGAACCGAAGAAACCTTTGAGAACGATACCATTGATGTGCAGTTTTTGCATCGTGAATTGGTACGGATGACCGAAAAGGTAAGCTTTCAGCTCCGTCAGCAAAAAAAACTGTGCGGCTGCGTAACCATTAAACTGCGTTATGCCGATTTTAATACCGAAGTGAGGCAAACGGTTATAGGCTACACCTCGTCAGACGATATGCTGCTCAAAACCGCCAAAGAGCTTTTTAAAAAAATATATGACCGCCGCCAGCTGGTGCGCCTACTTGGTGTGCGGCTTAGTCACCTGGTACAGGGGCAGTACCAGATAGATCTGTTCAGCGATACGGTTGAAAATATCCGCCTGTACCAGGCTATGGATCATATCAGGAGCAGGTTTGGCGAAAACGCGGTGCACCGTTCCATAGCACAGCAGTTAAATGAGGTAGAAAAGGAGCGTTATGTACGTTAATTGTAAAACCTGGTTCAGCTATCGCTACGGTACGTATAAAACAAAAGAACTGATAGCGCAAGCCAAAGAAATGGGCATAAACGCGCTTGCGCTTACCAATATTAATGGAAACCCCGATGCATGGGATTTTGTTCACTTTTGCAGGGAAGCTGACATTAAGCCCATTTTAGGCTGCGAAATTCATAACAACAATAAGTTTTGTTACCTGCTCATAGCCCGCAATGATGATGGTATAAAACACATGAACCGGTTTATTTCTGAATATAAAATGGCAGATAAACCCTATCCGGACAGACCCGTTATCGATAATAATGTTTTTGTTATTTATCCGCTCGGCAGGCACAAACCTGCAACGCTGTTAAATCATGAGCTGATAGGGGTTAGGCCGAACGAGATTAATCGTTTATTTGGTGCAGGAGTTAAGCAGCATCCTCAAAAATTTGTTATCCGTCAGTCGGTTACCTTTCAAAGTAAAAAATATTTTAATCTGCACCGGTTGCTCAGGGCCATTGATCTGAATACGTTATTATCCAAACTAAGTCCGGATGATGTGGCATCGCCCGATGAAATGTTTGTATCCGAAGTAGCACTCGAAGCTAAATTTGTTGAATTTCCTGAGATCATTAACCGTACCCGGCAATTAATGGAAGCTTGTGGTACCGATATGGTGATCGATCCAAAATCTGATAAAAACAAACAGGTTTGCGGCACCTCGTTAGAAGAAGATCGTTTGAAACTGGAAGAGCTGGCTTTAAAGGGCATGCGTGAGCGATACCCGGATGATCCCGTGATCAAAGAACGAGTACAAAAGGAATTAAAAGTGGTTAATGACCTGAATTTTAATGCCTACTTTTTGATTGTGTGGGATGTAGTGAATTTTGCGCGCAAGAGAGGTTTTTACTATGTTGGCCGGGGAAGCGGTGCTAATTCGATCATCGCTTATAACCTCAAAATAACCGATGTTGATCCTATTAAACTGGATCTGTATTTTGAGCGTTTCCTGAATAAGTTTCGCACTTCGCCGCCCGATTTTGATATGGACTTTAGCCATAAGGACAGGAACGAGATCATCAGTTATATTTTTGAAAAGTATGGTCATGAGCATGTGGCCCTCTTAGGTATGCATGGCACTTTTCAGCGCCGGGCCGCTATTCGAGAACTGGGTAAGGTATTGGGGTTGCCCAAAGAAGAAATTGATACACTGGTTAAAAACCGTAACGCTACGTTTGAGGAAGATAGCATACAAAAGGTGATATTAAAGTACGCTGCCTTAATGAAAGATTTTCCGAACCATCTGAGTATTCACGCGGGTGGTATGCTGATATCAGAAGAGCCCATACACCAGTACACCGCCCTGGAATTGCCACCGAAGGGGTTCCCGACCTCGCAGATAGATATGTTTGGGGCCGAAAGGGTTGGTCTTGTTAAGTTGGATATCCTGAGCCAGCGAGGTTTAGGACATATTAAAGATACCATACAACTGGTTAAACAAAATAAGGGTGTTGATATAGATATATCAAAGGTAGAAGACTTTATGGCCGACCCTAAAGTAGCCGACCAGATACGCCGGGCCGATACCATTGGCTGCTTTTATATTGAAAGCCCTGCCATGCGCCAGTTGCTCATGAAACTCAAATGCGATGAATACATAACTCTGGTAGCGGCCAGTTCTATCATCAGGCCCGGGGTGTCTCAATCGGGTATGATGAAGGCTTATATCTACAACTATCATCACCCCCTTGAGGTGAAATACCTGCACCCCAAGATGGAGGAGCTGCTCAAAGAAACCTTTGGCATTATGGTGTATCAGGAGGATGTGATCAAGATAGCGCACCACTTTGGCGGGCTGGATATGGCCGAGGCCGATATATTACGCAGGGCCATGTCTGGCAAATATCGCGGTAACGAAGAGATGATACGCATTGAGGACAAGTTTTTCAGCAACTGTGCCGAAAAAGGCTATCCGTACCATATCAGCAGGGAGGTTTGGCGGCAGATAGCCAGCTTTAGCGGGTATTCGTTTAGTAAGGCCCATTCGGCCAGTTTCGCGGTGGAGAGTTACCAAAGCCTTTACCTTAAAACCTATTTCCCCATGGAGTTTATGGTGGGCGTTATCAATAACTTTGGTGGTTTTTACCGTACCCCGTTTTACTTTCATGAGTTAAGAAAAGCAGGGGCCAGGCTGCACGCCCCCTGCGTAAATCAAAGCGATACCTACACCAATATTATGGGCGTTGACGTGTATGTGGGCCTGGTACACATTGAAAGGCTAACCAGCAGTTTGCTGGAATGCATTATTACCGAGCGCCTCCATAACGGCCCTTACCTGAGTATGGAAGATTTTATGGAACGTACCCAGCCCGGTATGGAGCAGCTGAATGTGCTGATCCGCATTGGTGCGCTACGTTTTACAGGTGTAGGCAAACAGGAACTGTTATGGCGAGCCAATTTTTTTCAGAAACAGCAGCAGGAACAGCCGGTTACTATAACCTCCCTTTTTAACGAACCTGCAACAGACTTTAAATTACCACAGTTAAGTGCAAGGCCTCTGCAGGATGCCTTTGATGAAATAGAGATACTGGGTTTTGCACTTACCGATACCTTCCCGATGGTTGATGATGACCAGCAGGGGCTTACCTATGTGAAGGATCTGCCTGCAAAACTGGGGCAAACAGTAACTATGCTTGGCCAGTTGGTGACCATTAAAGAATCGGGCACTATAAAGCGTGAGATCATGAACTTCGGCACTTTTCTTGACCCTCACGGTGATTGGCTGGATACCGTACACTGGCCCGAATCATTAAAACGCTATACCTTTCAGGGCAGCGGCTTTTACCGGCTTACCGGTAAGGTAGTTGCCGAGTTTGATGTATATGCTGTTGAAGTATGGGAAATGCACAAAATAGGTTTCAAGGCCGAAATGCTGCAATGGGTATAATTGGCTATGTGTATTTTATAAAAATTCAGTTAGTTTTATAATTCAATCATTAACCAATATTTATAACCATAACCATGATCATTTGCACAGGTGCCCGAAAAATTGTCGCGCTGTTTATTGTAGTTTGTAGTCTCTGTTTCAATTTTTACCAGAGCAAAGCACAAAACACCAAACCTAAATTTAAGGTGATAGCCTTTTATACCGGCCGTGAAGATAAGGCGCATATCAGCTTTATGCACGAGGCCAACAAGTGGTTCCCGGCCATGGGCAAAAAATATAATTTCACTTACGATTCTACCAAAAACTGGAATGATATGACACCGGAGTTGCTATCCAAATACCAGGTGGTCATATTTTTAGATACCCGACCCGATGAACCCGCTCAAAGAGCCGCGTTTGAGCAATACATGAAAAAAGGCGGTGGGTGGATGGGGTTCCACTTCTCGGCTTTTGCGCTTACCCCTTCGGCTTATCCGCAAAACTGGGATTGGTATCATAATGAATTTTTGGGCTCGGGGCAGTATAAAAGTAATACCTGGCACCCTACATCAGCAATTTTGAGGGTTGAGGATGCTAAACACCCCGTAACCAAAGGTTTGCCCGTAACTTTTAAGGCATCGCCAAATGAATGGTACCGCTGGGAGAATGACCTGCGTACTAACCCTAATATTAAAATACTATTGTCAATTGATTCAACCAGTTTTCCACTGGGTACCGGCCCCAAACAAAGTGAGATCTGGCATAGCGGCTATTACCCGGTGGTATGGACTAACAAAAACTACCGTATGGTTTATTTTAATATGGGCCATAACGATATGGACTACGATGGCGGAACCAATAAGGAGCTTTCGCAAACATTTGGTAACGAAGTTCAGGATAAGCTGATCATGAACACGTTATTATGGCTGGGAACGGGTAAAAAATAAGGTTTCGGCTTTTTCTTCGTGCTGTCATTTTTTTCAAAAATTAGTGCCATTGGTGAGCATGTATTAGCTACACTTTTACCTTTGGTAATTACGGCTCATCTATGAAGAAATTAAAAGAATTGTTTAACCGTGTAAAAGAATCGGAAGCTACCGGTAATGCGGATATAACAGGTTTGCTTTGGCAACTGATCTGCTACTCACCAAAATTTCCGCTAAGGTTGCAACAGCAGCAATTGCTGGATGAGGCCACGCCTTTTACCCTGGAAGTTGATGATCCGCATTTAGCCGTTCAGTATTAAAATTTAATGGTTTTAAATGGGGCGGAGGCAAGCGTAAAGTGATGATCACCCACGGCTGGGGCTCTAAGGCAGCCGACTTTGCCGATCTGATCACAACCTTGAGAACGATTGACGATATGCAGATTATCGCATTTGATGCGCCGGGTAATGGCAGCTCTGAAAGCGAATTATCAAACCTGCTGCTTTTTACCAAAGCCGCGCAAGCTGTTATCAATACCCATGGCACCCCTGATGTATTGATAGGGCATTCATTGGGTGCTATGGCCAATATTATGGCTATTAACGAAACAGGAGTTAAACCCTCCTTGCAAATAAGCATAGCTCCGCTGGTAAGGTTAAAGGAAAACTTTATTGCCACCATGACCTCCGCCGGTGCATCGCAGGCCGCGCAGGATAGTTTCTTTAAAGATTTTGAAACGTTGTTTGAAGTGCATGCATCCGATTTTAATCTTTATGATCTGTACGTTGCTCATGACGATATAAAACACTGGCTGGCTTATGATCGCGAAGATAAAATAGCGCCTTATACTTACTTGCAGGAGTTTTTAAACGCCGAGCCCGCAATACAAACACAGGAATATGAAAGTGTTGGCCATGAACGTATAATTAAAGATGCAGGGCTTATTGAGCAGGTGGTGGAGTTGGTAAAGGCAACGGATTTATAAACAAGATCAAGGTGTCATGCTGAGCTTGTCGAAGCATGGTGGGCAAAGGCCTCTACGCACGATCCTTCGACAAGCTCAGGATGACAGGCCCGCTATTCGGCTACAACGAGTCATAAATTCTAATCTTGCTTTTGCTCATAATAAAATTCGAATAACCCAATAGGGTTCAGGTTATTCATAACATTATCCGTATATTCTATTCACACCACCTCATTCTGTACCCCTGAATAATATTTGAGCTCTATAAGATCATGAGGCAGAGTTTTGGTATTCCAGGCTTGGTGAATAGCAAGGGCCGTACCTACGGCTGTAGCCTGGGCCATTGAAGCGGCATACACCTCCAGGTAAGGGAATGCGAAAGCCAGCAGGTGCATAAATACGGTGTTTTTGCTGAATCCGCCATCAACAAATATGCGTTGTATCTTACAGCCCCGCAGTACATATCCTGTTGATATCACTTGTTGCTGTACAATATCTATCATCAATTGATGGTATGCTTCGGTATCGGTAGCGAAGTCGGCCAGGTTACGTTGTTCAAAAACAGATTGCTGTAGAGATCCTTCCTGCTGTTTGGGTTGAAACGTTGTTTGCGCCTGTAATCTGGCTGCTATAGCCGGATCAAAATTAATGATACGATACCTGATCGGGTCCTGGTTAAAATGGGCGCCAATACGTTTTATCTGCTGCTCATATTCATACCCTGTAAATAACCTCGATGCCTTAACCGTGTTGCCTTTATACTGCAAATAGTTCAGGCAATCATTTTTCAACTCCTCTTCAGTAAGCGGGTTTTGATTAAATGGGTTCAGGCTGATTGACCATGTACCTGTTGATATCAGCACAAAGGGCATATTGAAACTCACCAAATAGGGTATAAGCGCCGCCGAACTATCATGCAGACCAATACCAACACTATAAGTACTCCCAGGAAACACCGAAGGCAGCACACTATCTGCGGCTTTCAGTGGTGCCATTTTAGGCAGTATACCCTCCTGGGTTAGCCAGTCATGATAAGTGTTACGGTTAAAATTCCACAGTGCTGTATGGCAGCCTATACTGGTTAGGTCGGTTACCATTTGGCCGGTAAGCAGGTAGCTCATGTACTGCGGCAAATGAAGCGCGTATTTTATTTTTTTGAACACCTTGGGCTGCTGGTGTTTTAGCCGGTAAAGCTGCAGCCCCGAGTTAAGGTTGCCCAAAGTGGGCGAGGCAGTTTCATGCGCAAACCGGGCTTCGTCGCCGTAGGTTTCATAAAACTGCTTGCCTAACTCAGGTGGATATGGTTTAAGGTAATTATACAATGGTGTTAGCGGCCTGCCCTCCTCGTCAACATAAACAAAGCTGGCACCATAGGTTGAAAAGTTAACCGCTTTAAGGTTAAACTCTTTATGTTTAAATATTTCCCTCAGCGAATCAAACACCGACAGCCGGAGGCTGTCGAGGTTTTCACAAGGGTCGCCGTCCTCGTCATGGGTTTCTGTAAAGCGTGCTGTCCGTTCGAAAACTATTTTGTAGTTCTCATCAAAAAGAAACAACTTCTTGTTGGTTTTACCCACATCAAAAATAGCTATAACAGGTATTTGCTCCATAGTTTATAAGCCGGTTGATACTGCCAGCGCTCCACGTTCATCAATCAATTGTTGGCGTATGGCTTGTTGCCTGTATACTGCCAATGGGTCTAATGCACCGCCATTTCTTAAACGGGCCTCGGCCAGCAACGGGCGAACATCTGTGCGGTAAGCTTCCTGTAAAATTTCCTGTGCCAGCACCACATCATTGTTTTGCTGTGCCTGTACCAAAGCAGGCTGATCAACCAATAATGCCTGCGCGTAAGCTATTTTAATGGCTTCTACCGATTGTATCAGATCTTCAACAGGGTCTTTGACGTTGTGCGATGCATCAATCATCCAGCCTATGCCGGTAGCATGGTTAAGGCCACGGGCATCCATGCCTTCAACCAGTTCGTTAAATATCAGGAATAACTGGTATGGGTTGATGCTGCCAACGGTAAGATCGTCATCACCGTATTTTGAATCGTTAAAGTGGAAACCGGCAAGTTTACCTTCCATCAATAATAAAGAAACAATCTGCTCGATGTTGGCACCTTGTAAATGGTGACCCAGATCAACCAGGGTTTGTGCCTTATTACCTAATTTGGATGCTAACAGGTATGATTGGCCCCAATCGCCTATGGTGGTAGAGTAGAAGTTTGGCTCATAAGGTTTATACTCGATCCATACCTTCCAGTCTGCAGGCAGGGCATCGTAAATTTCCTGTAAGCTCTCCAGCGTACGCTCAAACGCGCCGCGCATGTTAAGCTGACCGGGGAAGTTTGATCCGTCGGAAAGCCAAACAGATAAGGCTTTTGAGTTGAGTTCCACACCGTAATTAATCACCTCAATGTTGTGTTCAACCGCTTGCCTGCGCACAGCTTTATCTACATGGTGTAATGAACCATGTTTGTAGCTATGCTGCTGACCAGGCTGATCCTGGAAAGTGTTAGAGTTAACGGCATCAAAATGCAAACCATGCTGTGCTGCCAGCGCTTTAATAGCCGAAGCGTTTTCAGGAATATCCCAGGGAATGTGCAGCGAAATAGAGTTACTGCTTCTGTTTAAAGCATGAATCAGACCCACATCCTCAATTTTTTCTTCAAGGCTGCGTGGTTCGCCACCGCCGCTAAAGCGGCCAAAACGTGTACCCCCGGTGCCTAAGGCCCAGCTGGGTATGGCAATATTAAAATCGGATATTTTTTGAATAATGGTATCCAAACCTTTTATATCGGCAGCAATAAAATCAAACTTGCGCTGGTGCGCGGTTTGAAGTTTATGGTTAGCCTCATCAATAATGCTCTTCTCTAATTGCATGGTTAGTATGGTTAGGCCCCACCCAAACCCTCCCCTGAGGGAGAGGGCTTAAAAAGGACAGTTTAACTCTTTCTTTTTATTCTTTCTTAATATAGTTCAAAATTTGTCATTGCGAGGAGGAACAACGAAGCAATCGCAAACTTTGCAGTCTCAACATATATAGTTCGCGATTGCCACGTTTCGCTCACAATGACAAAGTGGGTCTTTGATCCTTTGTCTTAAAGTCCTTTGTCCCAAAGTCCAAAAATCCCCAAGTCCAAAAGTTCCCTCAAACGGATTATCTTACAAACGCCATCGCGACACCGCCATCAACATTCAGCACGTTACCGGTTGATTTGTTGAGCAGGCCGCCAGTTAAGGCGAAGCATGCATTAGCGATATCCGCAGGTAAAATGATCTCGTTCAGTAAAGTACGTTTGGCATAGTATGCAGGCAATTCTGCCACTGTAATGCCATAAGCTTTAGCGCGACCTTCGGCCCATCCGCCGGCCCAAATATTGCTATCGCTAATCACTGCATCAGGGTTTACCACGTTTACGCGAATATGGTCGACACCTAATTCAGCAGCGTTTAGGCGGCTCAGGTGCAGTTGTGCAGCTTTTGCCGATCCGTAGCCCGCGTTGTTTGGCCCGCTTACCAAAGCGTTCTTGCTTACTATATTGATAACATCGCCACCGATAGCTTGTTTTTTCATAACTGCAACGGCTGCCTGTGTAATAAAGAACTGGCCCTTAACCAATACATCATACAGCAAGTCCCAGTCCTTTTCGGTATGGTCGGCAATTGATTTGGATATAGAAAGGCCCGCGTTGTTGATGACGATATCAACACCACCAAATGCTAAAGCGGCTATTTCCAGCGCGCTGTTAATCTGGTCGCTGTTGGTAACATCAAGCAGAGCGGTAGTGTAGGCGTCTTTACCGTATTGAGCTTTAAATTCCTCGCCGGCACTTTCCAGACGCTCGGCATTCATATCGTTAAGGATCACTACGGCTCCTTCGTCAACAAACTTTTTGGCGATGGCTTTACCTATACCACCCGCGCTGCCGGTGATTAAAGCAATTTTGCCCGATAAAGCTTTCGGTTTAGGCATACGCTGAAGTTTAGCTTCTTCCAGTAGCCAATACTCGATATCAAAAGCTTCCTGGCGAGGCAACGATGTATACTCAGATATAGCCTCTGAGCCTTTCATTACATTGATGGCGTTGGTATAAAACTCGGCTGCAACGCGTGCGGTTTGTTTGTCTTTTGAAAAGGAGAACAAGCCCACACCCGGATACAAAATGATTACCGGGTTGGTATCGCGTATGGCCGGGCTGTTATCATGTTTGCAGGTATTGTAATAATCAGTATACATTTGGCGGTAAGCAGCAAAGGCAGGGGCAAGACGATCCTGCAAAGCTTTCACATCGCTCAGGTCCTCACTCGGTTGCAAATCAAGTACCAGTGGACTGATCTTAGTGCGCAAAAAGTGGTCAGGGCAGCTGGTACCCAAAGGTGCCAAACGGTCAAGGTCATTGGAGTTGATGAACTCCAATACACGGGCATCATCAGTAAAATGACCAACCATGTGTCTTTCGCTTGAGCAAAAGCCACGCAGAACAGGGGCAATGGCAGCAGCCTGTTTTTTACGACCGGCCTCATCTAAACTTTGAACTTTCTGACCGCCGAAAACAGGGCCTTTTTTGCCGTAGTTTTCTTCCAGGTATTCGGCACAACGCTCAATAACTTCAAGCGTGTTCATATAGCTTTCGTAAGCAGTATCGCCCCAGGTAAATAACCCGTGCGAGCCTAACATAATACCACGAATGCCTGGGTTTTCATCAAGGCATTGCTTTAGTTGAAGGCCCAGTTCAAAACCCGGTTTTTTCCATTCAACCCAGCCAATGGTTCCGTTAAAGAGTTCTTGGGTGATTTTTTTACCATCCTTAGCGGCAGCAATAGCAATAGCAGCATCAGGGTGCAGGTGATCGATATGTTTAAATGGCAAAAAGCCGTGCAATGGAGTATCTATTGATGGCGCTTTTGAGGCCAGGTCATAAATACAATGGTTAAACAATTCAACCATTTCGTCTTCATGCTCCACGCCGCGGTATACGTTCTTTAAACTGCGCAGTCTGTCAACATAAAGTGCAGCCAGTCCGCTTTTTTTAAGGGTGCCAATATCACCTCCGGAGCCCTTGATCCACATAACCTCAACCTCGCTGCCTGTAAGCGGGTCTTTGGATATTACCTTACATGATGTATTGCCCCCGCCATAGTTGGTAAGCCTTAAATCGGCACCCAACAGGTTTGAACGGTATATTAACAGGGCTACTTCGTCGCCTGCAAGTTCGGCTGCTTTGGCATCGTCCCACAGGTAGCTTACATGTTTAAATGATGTTGTTTTGACAGACATATATTTTAATGTTGAATTACTGAGTTATTGATTGAATTATTTTATTGATCTATTTAAGTGAGTTTCCATATCCTACCACCAGTACCGAAAGGGTAATTACCGCGATGCCGGCTATTATGGTGGCCAAGGTTTTTTTGCTTACACCTTTCCATTCTTTTAACACTAAACCCCATGTGTTAGCTATCAGAATAATAAAGGCCATGTGCAGTATCCAGGAGCTTGCCCCGTTGCCCATTTTACTTTCGCCCATACCGTAAAAAAAGAACTGTAAGAACCAGGTAGTACCCGCCAATGCTGCAAACAGATAGTTTTTAAGCAAGGGCGTTTTTTTGTCGGTATAATTACTAAACGTTTTGTTGCGTGCATTTAGCACCATGCACCATATAAAGTTGGTGGTGAGGCCGCCCCAAAGTATAATAACATAGGTTACATTGTTTTGGTACAGGAAATTGCCCTGCCCCGGATGGCTTGCCTGCCAAATATGGTTAGCAGTATCGGCCATTGATTTACCGGCTTCTATACCGAAATTAAAACAGGCACTTAATATACCCGATATCACGGCTACGAGGATGCCCAGTCCAAATTTGTAATCCTTGTTTTCCTGGGCTATGGTTTTGTCTGCCGAAAGTTCTTTTTCCTTCATCATGCCCGCTTTACCGCATATCACTATACCGGCCACGCAAAGCAATACGCCCAATAGTACAAATTGTCCCCACTGGTTATGCAGCATAATGCTGATGGTATCCTTACCCACTGTAGGGAAAATATCGTAATAAACAGATGGGATAAGCGAACCAAAAACAGAGCACAAACCCAGTATGATTGTACTGCCGAGAGATACACCCAGATATCTTACACCCAGGCCGTAGGTGAGGCCTCCGACACCCCAAAGTAGGCCCATTACGTATGTCCAACCGAGGGTGGCTGTGTCTGTATGGCTTATAATATCAGCAAAGCCAGGGATGGTTAACCATGCTGCGAGCGGCGGTACAATGAACCATGAAAAAATGCCGCCAACAATCCAGTAGCTCTCCCAGGCCCAGCCTTTAATTTTTTTGTAGGGAATGTAAAAACTCCCCGAGGCAAAACCGCCAATGAAATGGAAGAGTACTCCTAAAATTACCTGCATACGTTAATTGGTTTAAATTGGTGAAGCTAATCTATAGAATTAAAATACCTGAACTGTCATGTACTGTCATGAAATTGAGGCGACTCACCCCGTCTGCGCTTCGCGCGGCACCCCTCTCTGCTTCGCAAAGAGGAGGATTAAAAATATGTGTTGCGAAGAACAAAACAATAATCCTTCTAAATCTCGCCAAAGGAAGAAACCTAAAACATTTTTAAAGCCCTCCGCTTCGGTGAGGGTTGGTGAGGTTCTCCCTTCCCTCTTTGCGGCGAAGCCGGAGAAAGGGACGACGAGCGCAGCGATGTCAGAGTGAGTAGACACTGTGCTTGTCAAATTAAATCTTTATTTTGGAGCCATATTATATACCATCATGCAAGCATATATATTAGGCATTGATATCGGTACCGGGAGCACCAAGGCGGTGGCCATTACTTTAACAGGAAGCGCCTTAGGCGTAGTTCAAAATCATTATCCTATTAACAGTCCTGAGCCTGGCTACAGCGAGCAGGACCCATTATTAATATGGGATGCATTTGTAAAATGCCTTCAGCAAATTACGGAGAAGATTGGTTACCCGCCCGAAGCTGTTAGCCTGAGCAGTGCCATGCATAGTATTATCCTGGTTGATGAAGCTGGGATGCCGTTATCGCCCATGATAACCTGGGCCGATGCCCGGAGTGAGAACATTGCCCAAGGGCTACGCGATTCGGCACAGGGTGAGGATATTTATCGCGTTACGGGTACGCCGATACATGCCATGTCGCCATTATGCAAGCTCATCTGGCTGCGAACCAATAAGTCAGAGCTATTTGCCCGGACGCATAAATTTATATCGGTGAAGGAGTTTATCTGGTTTAAGCTGTTCAATAGCTTCCAGATAGATTATTCCATTGCCTCGGCAACAGGTTTGTTTGATATTTTAAAACTGGAATGGAGCGCAGAGGCCTGCAGTTTGGCTGGTATTACCGGAGATAAATTATCAAGGCCCGAAAATACCACCTATTACCGTCATGATCTGAACGAGGTTACTGCAACTTTGCTCAGCATCCCTCAAAAGACCAATTTTGTTATCGGCGCCAGCGATGGTTGCTGCGCCAATTTAGGCAGCCACACCACAGGTCCCGGCATTGCCGCCCTTACCATTGGCACCAGTGGTGCTGTACGTATTACCAGCCCCAAACCGGTATATAATTTTGAGGGCATGACCTTTAATTACCTGCTTAACCAAAACACCTTTGTATGCGGCGGTGCTGTAAATAATGGAGGTATAGCCATCAACTGGTTGCTTCAAAATTTTCTGCAAAAAGAAAAGCTTACCGCTGCCGATTATGACGAACTATTTAGCACCATAGAAACAACACCCGCCGGGAGCAATGGCTTGCTGTTTCTGCCCTATTTATATGGAGAAAGGGCACCACTTTGGGATACCAAAAGCAGCGGAGCGTTCCTGAATATTAAACCTGCCCATACACGGGCACATTTTTTAAGGGCTGCGCTGGAAGGCGTTTGCTTTGCCTTATATGATGTACTTAAAACGGTTGAGGATGCATCAACCAGCATTACGCAGGTTAATATCAGCGGTGGCTTTGTAAGTTCGGGTACGTGGACACAGATACTGGCCGATATTACCGGTAAAAAACTGGTAGTGCTGCAACCAGAAGATGCATCGGCACTGGGCGCTATTTATTTAGCTATGCAGGCGCTGCATCCGGAAAGCTATACCGAACTGACTCACGTTACCGGCGAAAAGGTAATTGAACCTAATGGTGAAAATCATGAGCGATACAGTAAATTATTCCTGATGTTTAAAAAACTGTACCGCGACCTGAAAGATTCTATGCACATACTTAATGAGCATGATATTTAATTAATAGTAAGTGTTTTAAATGCAATTGAATTGCGTTTAAAAACTAATCGGGATGTGCAAATTTATAGTAATGTAAGTTAATTACAGGTTAAGGGTACGGGTAAAGCGATAAGCGCAGTAAACAATAACAGGAGCGGCAAGTACATCCATGGTGTAGTGTATATGCTGTATCAGCAGCAGGAACATAACCACCAGAGCAGCTATAAAGGCAATGATCTTGTCGTTTCGTTTTTCGAGATTAAGATAGATGAGTGCCATGGTAGCGGTGTGGCCCGAAAAAAACAAATCTTTAGTGATGGAAGCATGGCCGTAAAAATATCCGGTAAGTGGATCAACCAATGGCACCAAGCCAACCGGAGGATCAAGCTTTACCAATGTGAGCGATAAAAAACGCGCCAGGCAAACGAATATCAGCGTCCATATATAAGTGGTGCAGATGGCTGGTTTGTAAAATGCCCGCACCATCATCAATATACCCATACCCCAGATAATAGCGAAAATAGGTACCGATACATCATATGCCGGGAGCCGTGCCAATAACCAGTCATTTAAAACTATACCGTTCCTGGTTTCAATACCCCTGAAAAAGCCAGGCATTATATTGATAACGGCAGTAATAACTATAGTACCAATGAGCAATTTGGCTCGCTTAAAGCTGGTATCATAGGCACTTATCCAGTTTTGTTTTAATCTGTAAAGAGCAGTATTATCCACAATTTTTTAATGCGTATTGGGTTTTAAATAATTATTGACGTCAATATTAAGCAGTTGTTACCACATAGTTAAAATAAAATTTGACAAAAATAGGAATTAATTTAATGCAATAGTGTTGCATTTTGTTTTACATTTGCATATGGATCTGCACAAAACTTCGTCGCGGCTTGATAGTATAGGCATTACTGCATCAACATTGTGCGCTATACATTGCGCGCTTGTACCTGTATTGTTTACCAGCCTGCCGCTGCTGGGTTTGGGCTTTTTGGCCAATGCCTGGGTAGAGTGGGGGATGATAGTTTTGGCCCTGCTGATAGGTACCTATTCTATTGGTTTAGCTTACCTGCGCATACATCGTCAGTTGCTCCCTTTATCTTTATTGATAGCAGGGTTTACTATTATTATACTTGGGCACGCTTTTTCAAATGGTTGGGCTGAAGCCGTTATAGTACCCACAGGTGGGCTGTTGATTGCTGCAGCACATTTTGTAAATTACAAATATTCAGGAGCCTGTAAGCATAATGAACATAAATTGGAGTTGGAGGAAGTAGCAGAGCAAATTTAGCTTGAAAGTATAATTGCGTTGCATATTTAAACCAATGGTTATTTCTTGTTAAATTTGCAAGGTATTATTATCGTATTATATTATTAAATGGCACAAACCCGCAATAATTTTCATTTTGAAGATTTGCTGAACAAGCATCATTTAAAAAAGACTGCCCCGCGGTTAAGGGTTTTATCTATGATGTCGTCAAGGAGCGCGGCTACTTCGCAGCCCGATCTGGAAAGCGTAATGAATGATATTGACCGGGTTACACTATATCGCATCCTGAATGCCTTTGAAGAAAAAGGCATTATTCATAAAGTATTTGACTTAAACGGCACTGCCAACTACGCCCTGTGTTCATCCAACTGTGATGAAGGGCACCATCATGACGAACACCTGCATTTTAACTGCACCAGCTGCAAAAATGTTTATTGTTTAGATGATCAGCATTTGCCATCTGTAAACTTACCCGCCGGTTTTGAACCAACCGGTTTTACCCTGTACGCCACCGGCCTGTGCCCTAAATGCAGTAAAAAGACGGCCAAAAAATGATCTCTTCTAAAGCTATGTTCTTGTTTAAAACCGCTTTTAATTGCGGAATGTTATTTTTATTGTTCAGCCTTTGTTCGTTCACTCCAGGCCGTGATACTATCCCAACCACATCTACTTTTAAATTTAAGAGTATCACTATTGATGCAGGCCACGGCGGTAAAGACCCGGGTGCGCGCGGATCATACTCTGTTGAAAAAAATGTGACGCTGGCCATAGCTAAAAGGCTTAAAGCGGCTATTGACTCGCAGATCACCAACGTTCAAACCATCATGACCCGCACCGATGATACTTTTATCCCTCTGAATCAGCGGTCGGCCATTGCCAATCAAAATCATAGCAACCTGTTTATTTCTATCCACTGTAATTCATCGCCCGAAGGTAACGCGGCCATTGCGCACAAACGTAAAGGGGTATTGCTATTGGTTTACGGTTTCCACAGGCTCAAAGAACAGGAAGAGGCCGTGCGCGAAAACTCGTCTATATTTATTGAAAAGGACTACAAGCAAAATTACGAAAGCTATGATGAAAGCGATCCATCTAACCTCATCATCCTCAACGCGTACATACAAAAATACCGCAAACAAAGTATCCTTTTCGGCGACTTATTGAACACCGAGTTTGAAGATACCAACGGCCGCGAAAGCGCGGGTGTAAAAGAACAGGGGGTTTTGGTACTGGCTCACAGTGCCATGCCGGCCGTACTTATTGAAACCGGTTTTATAAACAACCCCGAAGAAGAAGATTACCTCAACTCGCCCGATGGTCAAAACGAAATTGTACAATCTATCATCCGGGCTATAAATAGCTACCGCAAGGCGATTGGGGCGTTGTAACACAAGTGGTTTAGAAATTAGGCTGTTTATCGACTCATCCGATCTGCGCTACGCTGAATCACCCTCTCTTCGGCTTCGCCGTAAAGAGGGTCAGAAAACAAGCAATTATGTACCATTTAAACTCCCTCTTTCCACCGCAGGTGAAGAGAGGGATGGCGAGCGTAGCGATGCCAGGGTGAGTCAACTATACGCTATGCAATTTTCATAATTACGCATTATCAAATAAACACTTATATTCGGCTTCAACAATTCCAAGCCGATGATCAACCTGTTCAATTCACGCAAGCTTTTTGTAAAAGTAATATGCCTCATGCTGTTCGTAACTCAGGCTCAAGCCCAGGTTAAGGAGCAAGGTATTATTCCACAGCCTTTCAAAATACAGAAAAACAACACGGTATTCACTTTTAGCAGGTCTTCAGGCATTGCCGTAGGTAATGGTATTGATTCGGATAACCTTACTTTCTTCAATCAATATTTTCATCAGCTGGCAGGTTATAACTTGCCCATCAATAAAACGGCTACAGCCATCAAATTAAATATCGATTCGGCAAACGTTGAACAACCCGAAGGATACAAACTTTCGGTAACAGCAAAGCAGATCAGCATAACAGGACATGATCAGGCCGGGGTGTTTTACGGGCTGCAATCGCTTGTTCAGTTATTACATGCAGATGCAAGGAAGATGACTGTTGAGGGCTGTGTGGTTGAAGATCATCCGCGTTTTAGTTACCGTGGGATGCACCTTGACGTGAGTCGGCATTTTTTTAAGGTTGATGCCATTGAAAAATGGATAGACCTGCTGGCCCTGTACAAGATCAATACCTTTCACTGGCACCTCACTGATGATCAGGGCTGGCGCATTGAGATAAAAAAATACCCCCTACTGCAAAGTATTTCGGCCTATCGCGATGAAACCATTATTGGCCATAAAAGGGATAGCCCGCATGTTTTTGACGGTAAACGCTATGGCGGATACTATACACAGGAAGAGGTAAAGGCTGTAGTGAAATATGCTATGGAAAGGCATATTACTATCATCCCCGAAATTGAAATGCCAGGCCACGCGCTGGCCGCACTGTCGGCTTACCCACAATTGGGCTGTACCGGCGGCCCATATAAAGCCGCTACCTTTTGGGGTATTTTTGATGATGTGTATTGCGCCGGTAACGAAGAAACCTTTACCTTTTTACAAAATGTGCTTGATGAAGTATTGCCACTTTTCCCATCCAAATACATCCACATTGGCGGCGACGAATGTCCTAAAACCAAATGGAAAACCTGCCCTAAGTGCCAGAAACGCATAAAGGACGAGCATTTGAAAGATGAGCATGAGCTGCAGAGCTATTTCATCAGCCGCATGGAAAAATACCTGAACAGCAAAGGCAGGCAGATTATTGGCTGGGACGAAATTCTGGAAGGAGGCCTTGCTCCCGGCGCTACGGTAATGAGCTGGACAGGCGAGGAAGGCGGCATAGCAGCAGCCAAACAGCACCACGATGCCATCATGACGCCCGAAAAATATGTTTACCTGGATTATTACCAGTCGCTTTACTCCAGCGAGCCGCTTGCTGGTGGAGGTTACACGCCGCTAAGTAAAATATACAATTACGAACCCATAACCAAGGAGCTTACCACCGACGAGGCCAAATACATTAAAGGCGTACAAGCTAATGCCTGGAGTGAGTACATGGCCAGCCCGGCACAGGCCGAGCGCCAGCTATTCCCCCGCATGTTGGCCTTAGCCGAAATTGCCTGGACGGATAAAGGCAACAAGAATTATGCAGGGTTCCTGAAACGTCTGCGTTATCAGCAAACGCTGCTTAAACAATTGAATATTAATTCGGCTAATACCTTTGACGAAATTACCGACAGCCTTAGCGAATCGGCCGGTCATGAGGTGCAGCTTGCCTTGAATACCACCCTGCCGGGCAGCAATATATATTATACCACTGATGGTAGCGCTCCCACTTTGAAAAGTAAAAAATACAGCAAACCGTTTAGCATTACTGCTTCAGGAACGGTTAAGGCTGCAGTTTTTAGCGGTGCAAAGCAGTATGGCCATATGTATGAAAAAGATTTTCATTTGCATAAGGCAATAGGTAAATCAGTAACACTCACAAATCAGCCAAAGGGTGGATATAATTCGGGCGATGCATTTGGCCTGGTTAATGGTGTATTTGGTAATAAACTTTACAATGACGGCCAATGGTATGGCTTTAATGGAGAAGACCTGGAAGCAGTGGTTGATCTGGGTAAAGTTCAAACCGTATCGCAACTGGGTATCAATATCTTAAAATATCACTGGCAAAAAATGTGGGAGCCGCAGGTACTCACCTTTGAAACCTCGGCCGACGGAAAAACCTATACCGAAGTTTACCGCCAAACCACCTTTAATGCCAATGGAATTAACCCGGTACATGCCAGCATAAAACCGATACAGGCCAGATACGTAAGGGTAAAAGGAACCAACAAGGGCATTATCCCTCCTGGCGAGTACATTGCCGGGGCCAAAGCCTGGTTGCTGGTTGATGAATTGATAGTGGATTAATTCTGGCTTAGAATTTTTTGTCTGAACCAGAATTAATCGGATTAAGGGATTATAAGATTTTTTCTTTTCTCCTCAGCAGATAAGCTTTGCAGAATAAAGGCCTTGTGCGGCAAAGAAACCTCTTTGCTGAAAGCCTTTTGGTTACTTTGTGGCTACAAAGTAAAGGCCCTCCCGCGGCCAAGAGCGGGTATACGCCATCTATTACGCTGCCTTCATCGCAATGACAAGCGGAGAAGGAAAGATTTCCTGCTTCACATAATTTTCACATCTGCACATCAATAAACATCATCCCATATTTTTTTTCCTATTTTTATACCAAACACTAATGCACGCGTTATGTTGAAATAACAGAATTGTTTTAATATGCTATTTTTTTACCCTGAAAGCATCGCAAGGATAACTACTCAATGAGCAAAGTATTTACAATAACCGAGGGTTTGGAGAATATGGGAGCTTTGCGAACGGGCGGGCAAGGCTCCGTTTACAAAGGGAGGCGTTACGGCCCTATCATTACTGCCATTAAGCTACTACCCACACCTATACATACCGAAAGTACCGACGATAAAAACTTCCGCAATTTTCAAAACGAGGTTGAAAAACTAAAAAAGGTAAATGAGGAGCCCAATCCAAATGTAGTTAAGATATTAAACTCCGGCATTACAGAAAGCGGTTCTTTCCCATTTATTGAAATGGAGTTTATTGATGGCCCCGATCTGGAAGATCTGTTGAAACCGCCTCACGAACCCATTTTCACCATAAAAGAGATTATTAAACTTGCCGACCAGCTGGCCAACGCTTTATCGCACTGTCATAAGGTTTCGGTAAAGCATGGCGATATCAAAAGCAATAACGTAAAGTTTAATATCCATACAGGTAACTATGTATTGTTGGATTTTGGGCTGTCGGCCATGTCTGATGATCAGCGTCGTACCAGTATCAGGCATGCCGGGGCAATTGAGTTTATGGCCCCGGAGCAAAATGAGGGACTGATGTATTTTCAAACAGATGTGTACAGCTACGGCATCATTCTGTATGAGCTGATAGCCGGGCAGGTTCCGTTCCCGCTGCGCGATAATGGCGAAACCGCCCGCAATGCGGTGATGCTGGCCCACATGGAAACACCGGTACCCGATGTAATGGAACTGCGTAAAAGCAATCTGCCCGAAAGCTGGACCGATCAAAAGAAACAGCACGAGATGATGATACCGGCGTGGTTGCTGCAAATAGTAGCCAAATGCCTTCAGAAAGACCCTGCTGATAGGTTTGTGAACGGTATAGAACTGCAGGAAACACTGATGTACAGCAGCATTGCCAGCGTAAACGGTAACCAGGAAGATGACAGCTGGAATGCCTCGGTACTGCTTAAGGAGAACGAGCGTTTACAGGGCCTGCTATTATACTACCAGGAGGCCGAAAATAATAAGGCCCAGCCAGAATTAACTGCCGGTGCGGATAATCTTCCGGCTGTTGAGAGTGGCAAACAGGTGCGCATGTCTAAACCTGTTTTTATCATATTTATGCTATTGCTGTGCGGTTTTACCGTTTTTTCGGCAGCCGTAATGAGCAGGTTTGGCGGCAGGATATATCACGGGGTTTATAATAGGATCTTTAGCCCGGCTAAGAAACCTGTAGATTCGGTTAAACAAACGGTAACGCCCAAAAAACAGAACCAGGATAATACCGCGACACCGCAGGATACCACCCCCGTTAATGATGAATCGGGTATTCCGCCGGAGATTGATTCGCAGGCCGATTCTATTTTGAAGGGCATGAAATACAACAAAGCCGGCAAGGCTAATGAGGAGCCACAGTTTTACCGCGACAGTGCTAAAACAAAGGATACCTCTAATTTGAATTTTTAATGATAAAAACGTTAACCAGTTAAAAAACCTAAGTAACTGAATGGAATCAAAATCAACGTTTTGGCAAAAGATAGGGCTGCAGGATTGGTTTTTACCCAATGGTAAACCCGCTAATCCGGCGGCCGAAAAAATAAAAGCGCTTACTCCCGATGATGTTTATGTATACATTATCGAAAAATTTAAAGAATCGATAGGTCAGTTATCATTTGCCGACCGCGTGGTGTTTTATCACGAGTTCATCATCAGTTTTAATGAAGAAGATTACCAGGAATTTATCAATAACCGCTCAGGTCTTTTTGGCATCATCGTAAACGAATCGGTTAAAAAGTTTTACGAGTTACTGCGCGAGCACCAGGAGGTGGGAAAAAAGGTTGAGCCATCAAGCTCCAAATGGGTATTCCGCCTGGTTTCGCATCCCGATTACGCCAAAGGAGATAAAGGTTTTATAGGTAAGTTATTACCGGGCAGCAACAAAAAGGAGGAGAACCTTCGTGTAACCTTTATTCCGCGCCATACCGGGGTGGCCCAAACGCTTGATATCAGTAATGATATACTCAAAGGCTTTACCTATTACAGCGAAGGCTATTATGAGCTGCCTTATGCCAACGACCTTAATTATAATGAAAAGGAAATAGCCAAACCCGGCGAAAAGGTAATAGCCCGCCTGGATACCATTATGCCCGATAAACAGTTTGTAGGCCGCAAGGTAGAGTACCTGATGAAGGACGACGACATTGTGGTATCTGGCAATGAAGAAACTCGCGACGAGCATGGCGTGTTTAAAGTACCCAGCGATTGGGTAAACACACCGCACCTGCGTATCCGTTTAAATAAGGCCGATGGCAAGTTGTATCTGTCGTCATTTGGCGAGCGCACACTGATCAATGAACAGGAAGTTACCCGCAGCGATGTAAATATGCCGCAATGGGTCGAGCTGCCTTTTAACTCTAAAATATTACTGAATGGCATCATAGGCATCAACATATTTAAACCCGAAGCATAATGTCACAAATACTATCATTTGGGCTGTTAGCAATATGCGTTTTATTATTGGCGGCTCACTTTATCGACATAAAAAATTCCAGTAAAAACCATGGAAAATAATTTTTTCGGAATAACTGATATTGGTAAGCAAAGGGATAATAACGAGGATACTTTTATTGCCCAGAAAGCTGATGATGGCAAGCACATTATTGCCTGCGTAATTGATGGCGTTGGGGGCTATTCGGGGGGTGAGGTGGCGGCAGATATAGCACGCGAAAGCATTTTGGAGCAGCTGAGCTATATAGCCGGCGATGTTGTACCACTTATGGTAAACACCATAGGCAAAGCCAACCAGCGCATATATGAGCAAAAGCAGGGAAACAAACAGCTCGAAAACATGGCCTGCGTACTAACGCTTGCTGTAATTGATATTCCAAACAATCAGTTTCATTATGCCCATGTGGGCGATACCCGTCTTTACCTGCTGCGCGATAACTCGCTCATCAAAATATCTAAAGACCATTCCTTTGTAGGTTTCCTGGAAGATTCTGGCAGGTTGAGCGAGGAGGCCGCTATGGATCACCCCAAACGTAATGAGATCAATAAGGCGCTCGGCTTTAATCCGCAGATAGCCAAGGATCCTGACTTTGTAGAAACAGGCCATTCACCATTTTTACCGGGCGATCTGTTATTAATTTGCAGCGATGGCCTTACCGATCTGGTTGATAAAAGCCTGATCACAAAAATATTAACCGGCGGCGGTTCCATACAAAGCAAAGGCGAAAAATTGATAGATGCCGCCAACAGCCGCGGCGGAAAAGACAACGTGACCGTAGTACTGGTACAAAATGACAAGGCTCCGCGTCAGCATAATGCCACCCGGCCTGCTACCAACTCAAAAACGGCCGAAGAGGTTATTGACCCCTTGCTGCAACCTAAATTACCCGAAGGTCCTGCGGTGGTTCCGGTAAAACAGAAAAGTAACCGAGGTACCATGGTGGTGTTATTTATATTACTGGCTTTAGCCATAGCGGGCTTTTTATGGCAGTTTTGGCTTAATTATCAGCTTAAACAGCCTGAAGTAAAAGTGCTGGCTGCTCCTGTAAAAGTAAAAAATGCTGAAGAATTAAAATTGCAGGATACCATTAACAAATTAAAGGGAAACACCCTGATAATTTCTGCTGCCGATTTTAACCAACCCATTGTTTTAAGCGATACCCTGCACATTCAAAAGGATAGCCTGTATATCAAGGCCAAGGGGAGCATCGTTTTCAAGCGCGATTCTGCTTATGCCGGACCGGCGATATCCCTGGCGGTCAACAGTAAATATGTAGTGCTGGATAGTGTTGCCTTTGATGGCTTTAACGTAGCCGTGGCTACTCATAACGATGCATTGGTGCTAAAACACGTGGTGTTTAACAATTGCGCTGTACCAGTGCAAACATCCTATATCTTTCCGCAAAATAAATTTGTTTCGGGCAGGTTGTTCGGTGGTATGTTTAAAATTGATACCTTATCAAAAACTACTAAATAATAATGGATAAGGGTACACCTAAAACTCCCGGCAGAGGGCTGGAACGGTTGTTTTTATTTTTCATAGCCATTGTACTGGCCGTATTATTTGGCAAGCTTTACACGGTATTACAGCAAAAGTTTGTTGACGTTGATAAACGACTGAAGGATGGCACCATCGTAAACCTTAATGCGCCAAATACCGCCCGCAGCGTGGCTGCCCTGCTGCAAAAAGGTTATTATTTTGATGATCTTAAAGATGTGGATTATATCCGCGCTACCATTGCATCTAAAGCCAACGCTGGCGAACTGTTTGATAACGCCGGGGAGATCAACAAGCGTAAATACTACGTAAATGCCGACGATGCCTATGTCAACGGCGGCGAATCTTTCAAAAAACGGGTAATTGTATCGCGTTCATTACTGGGCTATACCGGCGAGGATTCCATCCGCTTTACACAGGAAAAAAACAGCCCGCCGCAGTTGCCTTCACAAACCGATCTTGGTTTGGGCCAATTTAGCATCAGCGGGGTTATTGTTAAGCATAAAGATCAGCCGATTGGTGGTGTACTGGTCAGGCTCAACATGATATTGCCGCAGGACAGCATTGTGTCTGACGAGGAGATAACCTCAAGAGGCGCTACCACACAGGCTACCAATGCCTACAAAAAAGTTTTTGTTATCAACACCGATAAAAAACGCCAGCTACAATCATTAACCGCGTTTGCCCGTACTGATGAAAGCGGCCGGTATGTGTTTAAAAACCTGCCTACCGGTAAAGCTTTTGAGGTATTGCCGCTGCAGCCCGGTTTCGAGTTTGGGCGTTCACAAGGCGTGGTTGAACTGGACAAGGATAAGGCGCTCAATTTTGTGCAGACGCCGCACACCATCAAATTACTCTCTACCCGCGATTTTAACATACTTAAAAAAGAAGGCGCCTTTATTGTACGTACACAGGATGAGTTTAATCAATGGTACTGGATTATTGCGGGCAGCTTTTTCCTCGGTTTCCTGATCCTGCACTTGCTGTTTAGTGCGCGCTACCCCTATGCAGATCAGCTGATATTGCCGCTGGTGATGTTGCTGACAGGTATTTCGTTCCTCACCTTATTATCACTGCAAGACCCACTGCGCGATCGTTTTCTGGCTAAAGATACTTTAACATACCTTGGCATAGGCATAGGCGGCATGTGCCTGCTGCAATTTTTTAACCTGCGTCGTTTTAATGCCGACTCCACCTTGTACCGCCTATTGTTTTTTAAAGGACTGCGCAGCGCGGCCAATGGCTGGCCATGGGCATTGGTGGCAATGGCGTTGTTGTTTAGCACTATCCTTTTTGGTACGGGCCCCGAGGGCAGCGGTGTAAAGGTAAACCTGCTGGGTGTGCAGCCCAGCGAAATTGTGAAATACCTCATCATGATATTCCTGGCAGGCTTTTTTGCCGCCAACGAAAAATTTATCAGTCAGTACGCCAGTTGGGGTAAGCGCTGGTCGTTTTTCTCCTTTGCGCTTATAGCCACAGTTATTACACTGCTGCTGTTCCTGGTTCTGGGCGATTTGGGGCCGGCTATGGTGATCTGTTTTACGTTCATCATCCTGTTTTCCTTTTCGCGCGGCGATTTCATGTATATGGCCGCCTATGTGCTGCTGTTTGTACTGGCAACCTGGTTTTTTGATAGTGTTTGGCTCAGTGCCGCCATTACTTTTGGTATTTGGGGTGTTGTTGCGTTTCTGAAACCACGCTTATTGAGCGAATCGGCCTTTATGGCGCTCATCGTGATCACGGCATTCTTAACTATCGATAAAATACCCGGCCTTGATAAAATTATTCCCGGCCCGGTTGAACGTTTGGTGGAGCGTAAAGCCATTTGGCTGGATGCCTGGAACAACGAAGTTTATGGTGGCGATCAGGTAGCCAACGGTCTTTGGGCTATGGCCAGTGGCGGTTTAAGCGGAGCAGGTGTAGGGCAAGGCTTCGCCAAAACCATCCCTGAGGCTCATACCGATATGATACTACCGTCCATCGGCGAAGAGTTTGGATGGGCAGGTATGGCCGCTATTTTTATATTGTTCCTGCTGTATTTGCACCGGTCTATCATTATAGGCAGGCAAACAGGTACACCGCTGTTGTTTTACCTCAGCGCGGGCATTGGTGTATGTTCGTTCGTACAGTTTATCCTCATAGCAGGCGGATCTATAGGTGCATTGCCTTTATCGGGCGTATCGTTACCGTTTGAAAGTTATGGCGGCTCATCGCTGGTTATCAATATGCTGGCCGCAGGCTTTTTGCTGTCGGTATCATCAGTAAAAGGTACGGCGGTACAAATGAGCTTTATTACCAAACAGCAGGATAAAAACCTGGTACCTGCGCTTGCAGCCGCACTTGCAGCTGTGGTACTGCTTACTGTGAACGTATCGCGCTACAGCTCCGATAACAAACATTGGGTGGTGAAACCATCTTTAGTGGCCGATAAAAGCGGTTTGCGGATGTTTAGTTACAACCCACGTATCGCTATTTTAATGAACAAGCTGCAGGCAGGTTCGCTGCTTGATCGTAACGGCCTGATACTGGCTACCAGCAAGCCCGCTTTGATTGAGCAACAACGGGCAAAACTGGCATCAACTGGCCTCATGCATTATAACCTGGATTCGGCCATGCATAAACGTTTGGACAGGTATTATCCTTTTGAAGAGAACATGTTCTTTTGGACTGGCGATGATAATACCGGCGTATTCAACGGCAGCACCAACGGTTACTTTGGCGAATACGAACATGCCGCCGAGCTGCGCGGATTTAAAATGCCGGTTACCAGCTACAACGTAAAAGCCTCCCGTTACCAGGAAGACCGCTTTTTACCCCGCGGTGTAAAGGAAATGACGGTTAACAAGCGCGATTACAGTGCCCTTGCACCGCTGCTGCTGGCCGATATAAACGGACCGGAGATAGCGGCTTTCAGAAACAAGAACCGCGATGTACAGCTTACAGTAGATGCCGAGCTACAAACCAGCATACAGCAATCCATAGCTGCCGATACTTCCTTATTGGATAACCGTGTTTCGGTAGTGATCATGGAGCCCGCTACGGGTGATGTACTGGCTTCGGCGGTATACCCCTTGCCCCCGGTACATAACTGGGATCAACTCACCATGTCGCAAACTGATCAAAATAAGCTTGCCACCTGGATGACGACCACCGATCTGGGTTTCACTTATGCCTCACAACCGGGCTCAACGGCTAAGGTATTAACTGCTATGTCGGCATTTAATAAGTTGGGGGTTGATGCCTCCAAGGTGGTTTATCATGTGAGCATGAACGAGCGGATCCGCACTAAAGGCATCGAACCTGATGAAACCGGCATGATCACCATGGAAAGGGCCATAGCCAAATCAAACAACGTATATTTTATAAAGCTTGCCAACCAGCAGCACCTGGAAGAGTACATGGTAAACCTGTACATGAAAACAGGTATGTTCCTGCATGGTGTGGGTGGCTATTACTATAATAAACCGGCGGATAATTCGGCCCAGGAAGAAAAATGGCGCAACCTATGGCGTAAAACCGAATTTAATACCAAGCCAAGGTACGATCCTAACAACATCCATAAAACAAGAGCCAAGGGTATCTCAGGTATGGCCTGGGGCCAGGGCGAATTGATTGCTACACCGGCATCGGTGGCAAGGCTCATATCGGGTGTAGCAAATGACGGATTGTTAAGACCGAACCGTTTCGCCCTCAAGGTAAATGATACCGCCATAGCTGTAAAACCTGGCATTAAGCTGGCCGAAAAGCCGGAATATGCCGCCCTGTTGAAGCAATATATGATTGCGCAAAGTGCGCCAAAAGTGCCTATATTGCATATAGCAGTAGCGGGAAAAAGCGGTACGCCCGAGCGTATTGTGAAAAACAAGAGTGTGAACGATGGCTGGTACGCATTTTTTGCACCCGAAGCTAAAGGAACGGGTAATATGGTGGTTTGCATCCGGATAGAATCAACCAAGGGCTCGTCAGATGCGGTAAGGCTGGCGGGTAATCATGTTATACCTTTTTTACTAAAAAAAGGCTATATGAAAAGTTTTGCACCTGAAAAGGTAGTGAGGGTAGAAAGAATATTACCGCCTGAGCCTGTGGCCGCGCCGGAAGATACCACATCAACAGAAGAAGTAAATCCATAAATAAAACAGTATTAAGCATGGCGTTCAATTTATTCAGAAACAAGGGAGATAAGCGCGAATGGGATGTGAAAAGTCTGCGCGAGGCCTTGTTGCGTTTTATAAAAGAAGCATTACAAAAAATAGAAGGCGGTGAAGGCGGCCATATCAAGGAACTGCTGCTTTATGTAGCTGCCGACCAGGACGATAAGCATATTTATGAAGGCGCGGTTTATGTGCACGATAAAGAAAAATTCAGGAATGAAATACAGCGAATAGCGGACGATTATGCTCTTGACCTGCCATCTGATTGGACGATTGAAGTGATCTTTAGCGATGACCTGCCGGCAGAAGCGGCCAGGATACCGAATACAGATGCTGCTTTCCTGATGCATACCCGCAGGCAGGTACAGCACAATGCGGCTTCGGCAGTAGCCTATATCAGGATACTGAGCGGCGAGGCCGAGCAAGATGAATATGTGATCAAAGCTACTGACGATAAGATCAACATCGGTCGTGATAAAAAAGCGGTTACCGATAATGGCTCATACCGCTTAAATAAACTGGTATTCCCAGCCAACAGCGATGATGAAAGCAACCGTTTTATCAGCCGTCAGCACGCGCATATTGAATGGAACAAAGATGCCGAGTGCTTTATGATATTTGCCGATGAGGGCGGAGTACCGCCCCGCAATAAAACCAAGATTCACATAGCGGCCAATGGAAAAATGATCAAGCTTAATTCAACCCAGATAGGCCACCCCATGAACGAAGGCGACCAGGTGATCCTGGGCGAATCGGCCGTATTCCTATTCAGCACCAAAACTGAGGGGTAGTTTTTTGGGGGCTTTGGGATATTGGGACTTTTGGACTAAACAATTGCCAGGAGCGAAGCAATAAATAGTGAATAAGGTCGTGCCATCCTGAGCTTGTCGAAAGATCGGGCGCAGAGGCCTTAACCCACCATGGTTCGACAGAGCTCACCATTACTATCATTCGGGTTTGTATTTCCAAAGGTATTTAAGGTATATTAGCTTTATCACAACCTTGAACCAATGAAACAACCTGTCACATCAATTTTAATATTTGTAATCACTTTTGCAACGTCCTGTAACTTCAATAAAAAGCAAATAGATGTATCCGGAGCAGATGAATGGCAGAGCATTTATATTACAGATGATAATAGGGTAGTAACCGGAATACAAAATAATAATGATTCATCAATAGTTAAGGTCTATCATAGAGGATCAATTTTTACAACGCGCCCCAATAAAATAATTATTGACACCTTAAAAACGTGGTTCAGCAGATCAGAGAAAGACTCGCTTGCTTATTTGGCTAAAAGTATCATTTTAAACCCTGTTAAAACTAAATCATTTTGTACCGAATTTGTAGGTACCGTTAAAATAGAAATTTCGTATGGACAGTTTAAACAAAGTGGAGGATATACTTCCGTTTGCGATTGGCCTTCTTTATCAAACCAAACAAAACAACTGAATAATATTCTTCAAAGAAAAATGAAGAAGTTAAAGAAAGAAGAGTAGCGCTTAAAATGGTGCGGCTGTATCTTTGTTACGCTCCTCTGCGGAGAGTGTTTAATATAGTTTAGTGATTGCCTCTCGCATACAATTGTATTTTTCTTATCCTACATCAAGTGTAAACCCTGTTTTCTGAGGTAAATTTGATCTATCAATTAAAACGAAAAGGAACACAATGGAAAATACAATAAACGGCATACACCACATCACTGCTATTGCAGGTGGCGCTAAAAAAAACTATGATTTTTATACCCGTATATTGGGTTTAAGGATGGTGAAAAAAACGGTAAATTTTGATGATCCGCAAACTTACCATTTATATTATGGCGATAAGGTTGGTACCCCAGGCACTATCCTTACGTTTTTCCCATGGCAAGGCATCACTGCCGGCAGGAGAGGTGCACGCCAGGTTACCGAAATTGGTTATAGCGTACCCGAAGGCAGTTTAGATTTTTGGTTGAAACGGTTTGAGGATAACAACGTGATCTACAACAAACCTTCCGAAAAATTTGGTGAGCAATACCTTACCGTGCTTGACCCTGATGGTTTAAAACTGGAACTGATAGTACCTAAAACCGCCGATAACAGGCTGCCTTGGGAAACTGCAGAAGTAAAAGACGAAAACGCTACCCGTGGTTTCCACAGTATAACCATCACCACCAATAAAATGGATGCCACTGCCAAAATATTAACCGGCGTATTTGGTTACCGCCTGCTTGAGCAACATGTAAATCGCTACCGGTTTATAACAGATGCAGTTGATAATGCGGCCATAGTTGACCTGGTTGAAGTAGCCGGAGAAGTAGCTGGTCATGTAGCCGGAGGTTCGGTTCATCATGTGGCATTCCGTGTTAAAAACGAAGCCATATTAATGGAATACCGTGAAAAAATAGCCAACCTGGGTTTGCATATTACCGACAAGATAGACAGGAATTACTTTTACTCCCTGTACTTCCGCGAACCAGGAGGTGTACTGTTTGAATTGGCTACTGATAACCCTGGTTTCTCTGTTGATGAACCTGTTGAGCAATTGGGTCAGGGCTTGAAACTGCCTGCTCAGTACGAAAGCATGCGCGAGGATCTTGAAAAATCATTGCCATCCTTGGTATAACAAAATAACAGCTGCTCATCCGCCTTCACCCGGCGGATGAGCAGCTTAATTATTTGATCTTTAACAGCACAAATCATGTATATTCATCATAAACAAATACTTACAGCGGGCACCCCGGCCGAGAAGGCCAGCAAAGCCATTATCATGTTGCATGGGCGTGGTGCATCGGCAGCAAGTATCATCACCTTGAAAGATCATCTGAAACTTGATGGTTACGCCATTTTTGCGCCGCAGGCTACCGAGCATAGCTGGTACCCTTACAGCTTTATGGCCCCGGTTGCTAATAACCAGCCCGCGCTTGATTCGGCCCTGGCTATTATTGGCGATCTGGTAGAGGATATCAAAAAGCAGGGCATAACACAGGAAAATATTTATTTTCTCGGCTTTTCGCAGGGTGCCTGTTTAACCCTGGAGTATGTAACCCGTAATGCTGGCCGTTATGGTGGCGTAATAGCGCTCACAGGTGGCTTAATTGGCGAACAGCTGATCAACGATAATTACAAAGGTGATTTTAATAACACCCCGGTCCTCATCACCACCGGCGACCCTGATACCCACGTACCGGTAAGCCGGGTAAACGAAAGCAAAACTATTATTGAAGGGCTAAATGCAAGCGTTACCCTCAAAATATATAAAGGCCGCATGCATACCATCAGTGCAGATGAGCTGCAACTGGCCAATGGGATATTAGCATAATGATTGCAATAAATTAAAGAAAGGGCTGCAGTTAGTGTAGTAGTTTATCAATTGACTCACCCCGACATCGCTGCGCTTATCACCCCTCTGTTCGCCTACGGCGGAAAGAGGGGTTTTTCTTTTAGTTTATGTTATGTCTCAGAGGATTGCTTGATTCATAATATTTCTCCTCGTTCCTCATCGAAATGACAACCTTTTTGTCTATTCCGAATACCTCTGGTTACAACGCTAACAACGGCGAGAGTACAACTACAGCAGCTTATCAACCTGATACTGATAGCCTAATACAGCTTGAACGATTGCACTTCTTACAATTTTCCACTCTTTTAATTCCGGAATAAAAACAGGTGTTTCTAAGCCCGAATTAGCAGTAGCCTGTGTATAAAAAGCCGACCGGATAGGATGATCAGGAGAGCAACCATTAAATAAATAACCAAAGGCCTGCTTATTCAATATAGCCATACTCAGGCCAATACAATCATCTAAATGGATGAGGTTAACGGGAGCATTACCGTTGGGAATATCTTTCTTCCCGGCAAAAAAGCGGCCGGGATCGCGACCGGGCCCTATTAATCCCGCAAAGCGGATGATGCTCGTTTTGAAGGAAGTTTCGTTACCAAAAAGTTCTTCGGCCTGCAGTAATATTTTACCAGCCTCGGTATTTGGCTCCGGGTTGATGTTTTCGGTAACTTCATGGTTCAAATCAGCATAAACACCGGTAGAGCTGATGAATACTACCTGTTGAACACCATGTTGCTTTATTGCCCTGATCATGGCCTGTATCTTAGGGCCGTAAGCCGCTCCCTCGCCCGATCGGCTTTTTGGCGGGATAGCAATAAACAACACATCGCAACTGAAAAAATCAGGGTCATAGTCTGCTGTATCGGCACTAAAATTTACTACATAAGGTTCAATACCATCCGCTGCCAATGTTGCTGTTTTTTGTGCCGAGGTTGTTGAGCCTTTTACCCTGTGGCCTGCACCTATGAGGGCTTTTGCCAGTGCCAGGCCATACCAGCCGCAGCCTAAAATACTGATGTTCATTTGTGTAGCCATTACCTTGCTGTAGCTTGATTTTAACAGATTGGCGCAAAGGTAATTAAATATACTCAGGCATTTAAGGTGACAATTATGTGGACATTGGCTAAACTTTTTGAGCCCGGTAATCGTTGTTGTTGTATGAAAAAAGAGATTTTAGCAACTTCTGTAGTTTTAGGTTTGGGTTTAACCGCGCTGGCCTTGCAGGCCCGCTGCAAACCTCTTGAAACTGTTAAATACGTAGAATTAAAGAAATATATGGGTACCTGGTTTGAGATAGCCGCCTTTCCGCAGTCTTTTGAAAAAGGCTGCATATGCACCTCGGCCACTTACGGTTTGACCGAAGATGGCTCCGTAATTGTTAAAAACCGCTGTATTCAAAATGACAAATTAAAAGTTACCGAAGGCCGTGCCTTTGTTACCGACCATACCAACGCGAAACTTGAGGTACAGTTTTTTTGGCCTATTAAAGGTAAGTACTGGATAATTGATCTGGCCAAAGATTACAGCTATGCAGTAGTGGGGCATCCCAACCGAAACTACTTATGGATACTAAGCCGTCGCCCAACGCTTGACGAGCAAACATATAATGAGCTCGTTGTACGTGCAGC
Source organism: Mucilaginibacter aquaedulcis (assembly GCF_030409325.1). Lineage (GTDB taxonomy): Bacteria > Bacteroidota > Bacteroidia > Sphingobacteriales > Sphingobacteriaceae > Mucilaginibacter > Mucilaginibacter aquaedulcis. Next base: position 1,997,295 of record NZ_JAUFPR010000002.1, on the reverse strand, counting down.
CGATAAAGGTTTTGATGTACGGAACCTGGTAAAAACCGAGCAGATAGCAGATGTATCAAGTATTTAACTAAAGAAAGGACTTATGCAGAAAGACGCATATGATGCGCCTCTACAATATCACCGTAGAGACGCATCATATGTGTCTTTTTTTTTCTCTTGAAAAATATTAAAAACGGTATCCAAGGGTAAGGAACGCGTTGTTGTTTGTTTTTTTGAAACTGGCTGTTGGGTTTCCTGCATCAATCAGATATGGGGTTATCACCTCAGAGCCTGTTATGTGTGCATAAGTGGCGTCAACATAATAAGCGCCAAAACGCAGGCCTATGCCGCCGGTTACGGTTTTAATATCACCTGTTATATCTGTAGCAGTGCTGTTGTTTTTAAAAGGACTGCCTTGTTGGCTATAACCACCGCGCAGGTAAAACATGCTGGTAACACGGGCCTCGGCACCTACATGCACATTGATGGTTGAACGATAATCGGCTTTAATCTGGTTAATATCTGATGTATTATCAAAATCCTGGTTGCTGTTGATGTGAGCGCTGGCATAGTCAATGTATTCCACATCACCGCTTATGAAACCATATTTACCTATAAAAAAGGCCGCGCCGCCTGCTAACTTTAGCGGTGTGCGCATATCGTAAGTAAATGAACTGGCGCCCAGCTGGTCGCTTTGCGATGCCCGGCCATTAATGTTGGTGGTTAGGCCTTCATTGTAGCTATCATCAATACTGTAATAGGTTGGTGATGTAAAGGTGAAACCTAAACGTAATGCCTCAATAGGTTTATAAATAACGCCCAGTTTAATATTGGCCCCGTTACCCCGGGTCGACTGGCTTTGAACATAGGCCGAATTAAAATCGGTTGGTACGCCCACAGTGCCTCCATTTGGCGGGATGGATGCAGAGCCTGTTTCCGTAAACTGGCGATAATAATCGTACCTGATATCGGTAATGGCAACACCTACACCAATGTATAGTTTATTGCTGTAGTTGGCGCCAAAAGCAAAATCAAACTCTGATTGACCGCCCGTGCGTGAAATGATCCCGTTTTGATTTATAGGTGTTGAAACCGTACTTGCATAATCAGGATTGGTACTGGTGCCAAAGTTATCTACAATGCCATGGTTATAGGCCCAGCCGCCCAGCGCATCGTTGGGGTGGTTGTTGGCAATACCTGCAAAGTAATCAGATATGGAATTGTTAGGGTTTCGGCCACCGTAGTTAATATCCTCGTAAAAGTTATTGGTACGGCTGTAACCGGCACCATAGTTAATGCTTAACCAGCCTTTGGTTTTATCGCGGCCCTTTTGGATATTCAATTGCTGATAAATTACAACTGAAGCATTGTTTAAATTGCCATGGTTGTTGGTAGTGTTGGCATTTTGCCCAAAATAGGCCGAATTTACCTTTGAACCATCAAACTCAGGTGTTATGTTAAATTCAGAGTGCGTAAAAAAGCCCAATCCCGCTGGGTTGCCGCTAATGGAGCTCAGATCGCCGCCAATGGCAGTACCTGCATTACCAATGGCTTTAATACGTGATGTAGACCCATTTTGAAACGTTGAGAAACGTACTACATCCTGCGCGTACTGCGCAAAACTATTTTTAGTAATGGCTACTGTAGCAATTACGGTTAATAAGTATTTTATTTTCATAGAATCTCAGAATGATAAAGTTATGGTCTGCCTGGTCTGCCGCCACCGCCGCTGCTGCCTCCGCTTGAGCTTCTGGAGCCCCCGCCCGAGTTGTTGGAAGGTGATGGAGATGAACGATCAATATTAGGTTGCTGCATTACAGGCCTTGGTTCCTGCGAGCGCGCTGCCTGGCTTGCATCAGAGCGAGAAGGGCGCGCGTCTGTACGTGCAGGGCGAGCAAAGCTATTGTTAACACCACGGCCGCCCGGTATATATCCTATACCGCTGTTGGGTGGTACACGGGTACCAAATCCGGGCCTGCTAATGCCATTGCCTACACCACCGCTGCTATATCCGGGTCCGCGATTTGGGCGTGGTGTGCCACCAGTATAATAACCACCGAAACCCCCGCCATAGCCTAAGCCCCAGCCGCCGTAACCGTAGCCATATCCGCCGCCATAAAATCCGCCATAGCCTAAACCGAGGCCCCAGCCAAGTCCGCCGTAGCCATAGCCTAAACCCCAGCCTCCGTAACCGTAAGGAGAATATCCATAACCCCAGGGCCCATAATTAAAGCCAAGACTAAAGCCATTATTGAAAGCATAATTGCCATAGCCGTAGTATAAATTATCGTAATAACTAAAAGGAGAGTAATAATTGAAACGGTTTATGCGTGAGGCATAATCATCGTAGTAAAAATAATCGTCGTCATCATCACTGTAGGCCTGTTCCTGGCTTACGTTAGGGTTTTGATTATCCACGGCTGCATAAGTAGGCTCATCGCCGGCTTTGGCTTTTGAAAAGTAAACGTCGTCACTACTTTCGGTATTTGCCAGTTTTGTGGTTGAGCAGGAACTCAGTGCCATGGCACCGATCAGAAAAATTCCTATTGCAATGTTCCGTTTCATGTCAGGTAAGTAAAAAGTGCAAGGTCAATTAACTTTTAAATTTATAAATTTGGCGCAATATACAATAATTGTATAGCCAATATCTATTTACAATCAGTATGAGCAAAGGTGTTATTAGTAAAGACGAAGATTATTCGCAATGGTTTAACGACTTAGTAATTAAATCTGACATGGCCGAGTATTCGCCGGTTAGGGGATGTATGATCATTAAGCCCTACGGGTACTCCATATGGGAAAAAATACAAGCCGTGCTTGATGGCATGTTTAAAGAAACCGGCCACAGTAATGCTTATTTTCCGCTGTTAATACCCAAAAGCTTTTTTAGTAAAGAGGCCAGCCATGTTGATGGTTTTGCCAAGGAATGTGCCGTAGTAACCCATTATCGCCTTAAAAATGATGGCGAGGGTAATATCATAGTTGACGAGGAAGCCAAGCTGGAAGAAGAGCTGATCATTCGCCCTACATCAGAAACCATTATCTGGAACACCTATAAAGGCTGGATACAATCATACCGCGATCTGCCTATCCTGGTTAACCAATGGGCCAACGTTATGCGCTGGGAAATGCGCACCCGTTTGTTTTTACGCACCAGCGAGTTTTTATGGCAGGAAGGCCACACGGCCCACGCTACAGCCGAAGAAGCCATAGCCGAAACCGAGCAAATGCTTAATGTATATGCCGACTTCGCCGAAAACTGGATGGCGCTGCCTGTAGTGAAAGGCCGCAAAACAGCCAACGAGCGTTTTGCCGGTGCTTTGGATACCTACTGCATTGAAGCTTTAATGCAGGATGGTAAGGCTTTACAAGCGGGAACATCACACTTTTTAGGGCAGAACTTTGCCAAAGCATTTGATGTAAAGTTCACCACCCGTGATAATAAGCAGGACTTTGTTTGGGCTACCTCTTGGGGTGTATCAACCCGTTTAATTGGTGCACTGATCATGGCGCACTCTGATGATGCCGGCCTGGTATTGCCTCCAAAACTGGCTCCTATTCAGGTAGTAATTGTGCCAATTTACAAGCACGACGAAGAGCTGGATAATATAGCTAATTACGTTGCCGGACTAACCAAGGAGCTGAAAGCCAAAGGCATCTCCGTGAAATTTGATAAGCGCGATACCCATCGCCCGGGAGCCAAATTTGCCGAGTACGAACTGAAAGGCGTACCATTGCGTGTTGCTATTGGTAGCCGCGATATGCAAAACGGCACCGTTGAGTTGGCCCGCCGCGATACCAAAACCAAGGAAACCGTAAACCAGGAAGGTTTGGCGCAGCAGATTGAATCATTATTAGAAGAAATTCAAAATAACATCTATAAAAAAGCTTTTGATTTCCGTGCGGAGAACATGGTAGAAGTTGATACCTGGGATGAGTTTAAGCGCATGCTTGATGAACAACCCGGCTTTATCAGCGCCCATTGGGATGGTACATCAGAAACTGAACAAAAAATAAAAGAGGAAACTAAAGCGACAATCCGTTGCATACCTTTGAATAACAAACAGGAAGAAGGTAAATGCATTTTAACAGGCAAACCGTCAACCCAAAGGGTGCTGTTTGCAAGGGCGTATTAATTTTGGTGAGTGGTTGATGGGTTAAGTGGTGAGTGGTTTTTAGCTGAAAATACATTTTAATGATTAGATACTAACAATTACCAATTGACTATACATGGCCTCGTTCACTGAATTAGAAACATGGAAATATGCGCGGAAAATAAGGATTTTGATTTCAGATTTGGTTCAAAAGTTTCCTGTTGAAGAAAAGTTTAGATTGACAGACCAGATCATACGTTCATCACGTTCTATTGGCAACAATTTAGCCGAGGGACATGGGCGCTTTCATTATCAGGATAACATCCGATTTTGTATAATGGCCAGAGGTTCATTAACAGAAACGCTTGATCATTTGATCATCGCTTTTGATGAGAAAATGATCACCGAAGAAATTTTACAATCGTTTCAAACTGAATACGAAAGCTGTTTGAAATTAATAAATGGTTACATTCAATATTTAAAAAATAAAAAGGGGGAAGTTAGTTAATTGGTAAATGGTTGATTAAGTGAGTAGTTATTAAACAGTAGCCATTTACCCATCTGCCAACCATACAAGAACCATTCACCACTTAACTCAATCAACCACTCACCAAACCCATGAAATTCGCAACTAAAGCAATACACGCCGGGCAGGAGCCCGATCCAACTACAGGCGCCATCATGACGCCGATATACCAGACCTCAACCTACTGGCAAAAATCGCCGGGCGATAATAAGGGGTACGAGTACTCACGTGGTACCAACCCAACCCGCAAAGCGCTGGAAGATTGTTTGGCTGCGTTGGAAAATGCCAAATTCGGCCTTGCTTTTTCGAGCGGTATGGGTGCTACTGATGCTGTAATGAAACTACTTGCCCCGGGCGATGAGGTAATTACCGGAAACGACCTTTATGGTGGTTCGTACCGTATCTTTACCAAGATATTTGCCAACTACGGCATCAAGTTTCATTTCCTTGACCTGTCAAACCCGGAGATCATCCGCGAGTATACCAACGATAAAACCAAGCTGGTTTGGATTGAAACACCTACCAACCCCACTATGCAAGTGGTGGATATTGAGGCTATTGGTAAAATAACCAAAGAGAAAAACCTGCTTTTTGTAGTAGATAATACCTTTGCTTCCCCATACCTGCAAAACCCTATTGATCTGGGTGCTGATGTGGTGATGCACTCGGTAACCAAGTACATCGGAGGTCACTCTGACGTAGTGATGGGGGCCTTGATGTTGAACGACGAGGATCTGTACAAAAGACTATGGTTCATTTATAATGCCTGCGGTGCTACACCGGGGCCTATGGATAGCTTCCTGGTGCTGCGCGGCATCAAAACCCTGCACCTGCGCATGAAAGCCCATTGCGAGAACGGCAGGCAGATTGCTGAGTTCCTGAAAACACATCCTAAGGTAGAGAAAATATACTGGCCGGGCTTTACCGATCATCCTAACCATGAGGTGGCTAAAAGGCAAATGCGTGATTTTGGCGGCATGATCAGCATTGTACTGAAAGGTGCCGATCTGCAGGAGACGTTCCGCATCGCGTCGTCATTTAAAGTATTTTCATTGGCCGAGTCATTAGGAGGTGTAGAATCATTGATCAATCACCCGGTAAGCATGACCCATGGCTCTATCCCCAAAGCCGAGCGCGAAAAAGCCGGGGTTGTAGATAACCTGCTGCGCCTGAGCGTTGGTGTTGAAGATATTGAGGACTTGCTGGAGGATTTGAAACAAGCCTTAAGCTGAGCCCCCCGACCCCCTAAAGGGGGAGGGTATAATGCATATTTATGTTAAAAGACGCTAATCAAGAGCTCCCCCTTCAGGGGGCTGGGGGGCTTAAGTCCTTCCTCGACGCTAAAGTTGCCCAATACAATCGCCCTGAGTTTATTGAGAACGACCCGATTTCGATACCACACCTGTTTACTAAAAAGCAGGACATCGAGATCATGGGCTTTTGGGCAGCTACGCTGGCCTGGGGGCAGCGTGTTACCATCATCAAAAAATGTAAGGAACTCATTACCTTGATGGATGGCGCGCCTTATGATTTTATCATCAACCATGAGGAGCCCGACCTGAAAAAACTGCTCAGCTTTAAGCACCGCACTTTTAACGATATTGATACGCTATACTTTATAGCCTTTTTCAGGCAGCATTACGAAAGGTTTGAATCATTGGAGGATGCGTTTATGTCGCCCCCCAGTTCCCTAAAGGGGGAATTAAAAGCAAGTCAAGAAACTCCCCATTTAGGGGGCCGGGGGGCTGTAGAACATGCTCTCAACCATTTTCGTTCCTATTTCTTTTCCCTGCCCGATTTTCCGCACCGTACCATGAAGCACGTGTCGTCGCCATCGCAAAAATCTACCTGTAAGCGCTTGAATATGTTTCTGCGCTGGATGGTGCGTAAAGACGATTGCGGGGTTGATTTCGGCATCTGGAACCGCATTACACCTGCCGATCTGATCTGTCCGCTTGATCTGCATGTGGATAGGGTTTCGCGCAAACTCCTGCTCATCAACCGTAAACAAACCGACTGGCAAACCGCCCTCGAACTCACCGACCGCCTGCGCCAATTTGATCCCCTCGACCCGGTAAAGTATGATTTCGCCCTCTTTGGCTTAGGCATTGAAGAACGCTGGGGCGTGCAGTTTTAAATATCACACTGTCAACTACTCACCCCGACATCGCTGCGCTTGTAGACGCTCTCATCAGCTTCGCTGGAAAGAAGGTAAGAAAATTTCTTGTCTCCTCGCGTCATTGCGAAGAACAAGGCAATCTCTACACAGGCAATTTAATGGATTTACTATTTAGCTATTCACTCTGTATAACATAGAGATTGCTTCGTACCTCACAATAACGTCTTTGAGTTTCCCTCTTTCCGCCTCAGGCGAAGAGAGGGATGGCAAGCGAAGCGATGCCAGGGTGAGTCTATGTTTTTCCTTAATTATCAAAATGATAAAACCTATCAAAATGATAGGTTTTATCATTTTGATTCAATTGGTATTTTTATTTAAATAGTTATATATAAGTTAATTAACAAAATTTTAGCAATAGGGGCATAGCTATTGGGTAGCTGTTTTTGTTAATCAAAATCAATGTTTACTGTTATTGTTCCTTATTGCTACCGCCAAAACTTTAAAGTATGTGGCAAAACTTTCAGAGCAGCTGCAATACCGGTTTATAAATCCCCTATTAGTTTATACTTATTAAATGAATTCGCACGTTAAGCAACTCACTTTCGCGGGTATGATCGTTACCCTCGGTATTATTTTTGGCGATATTGGTACATCCCCCCTGTATGTTTTTCAAACTCTGCTGGTTGAGGGCGGTAAGGTTAACCCGGCCCTCGTGCTGGGCTCTATATCCTGTATTTTCTGGACACTCACCCTGCAAACCACTTTTAAATACATTGTAATTACCCTGCAGGCCGATAACAAAGGCGAGGGGGGTATATTTTCATTGTACGCGCTGGTAAGGCGCTATGGCAAATGGCTGGCCATTCCGGCTATTATTGGCGCAGGCACTTTACTGGCCGATGGTATTATTACGCCACCAATTTCGGTAACCTCGGCTATTGAGGGATTAAACCTGGTGCCTGCCTTTTCACATGTGATCATCCCCGGTAACAGCCTCATCCTTATTATTGTGATTAGCATTATTATCCTGCTGTTCTTTTTTCAGCAGTTTGGCACCAAGGTAGTTGGCTCGGCATTTGGACCGGTGATGCTGATGTGGTTTATTATGTTGGGTGTTGTGGGCACCATGCAGGTGGTACATTACCCATCCATATTTAAGGCCTTAAACCCATACTATGGCGCACGATTGCTGATGGATCATCCTAAAGGTTTCTGGCTTTTGGGCGCGGTGTTTTTATGTACCACCGGTGCCGAAGCTCTATACTCCGACCTGGGCCACTGTGGCCGCAAAAATATCCAGGTAAGCTGGATATTTGTAAAAACCACGCTCATCCTCAACTATCTCGGGCAGGGCGCATGGGTATTGTCGCAAACAGCGGGTAAGGATTTTACCGGTGTTAATCCTTTCTTTGAGATAGTGCCGCACGCTTTTTTACTACCCAGCATAGCCTTGGCCACATTAGCCACCATTATTGCCAGCCAGGCACTAATCAGCGGCTCGTTCACCCTCATCAGCGAGGCGGTGAGCATGAACTTTTGGCCGCGTATCACTATTAAATACCCCTCAAACATTCGCGGGCAGATTTACATCCCAAGTATTAACTGGATCTTGTGCGCGGGCTGTATCCTGGTATCCATGTACTTCAAAACATCCAGCGCTATGACAGCGGCTTACGGTTTTAGTATCACCATAGCCATGCTCAGCACCACCATTTTAATGTACTACTTTATGCGCTATGTAAAGCACTGGCCGGTATGGCTGGTTACCATTATACTGTGTGTGTTTTTATCGGTTGAGTTTTCGTTTTTCGTGGCTAATGCCGTTAAAATATTAAAAAGGCTGTTTTTCGTGGGTTTTGAGGTTGGTTTAATATTTACCATGTACATCTGGTATAAGGCCCGTAAAATCAACAACCGTTTCCTGAACTTTATTGATATTAAGGAACAAATTCCATTGCTGAACGCCCTGAGCGCCGATACCACGGTTAACAAGTACGCTACGCACCTGATTTATTTAACCAAGGCTAATAACGCCAAACAGATAGAGGAAAAGATCATTTACTCCATTATGAGTCGCCGCCCTAAACGTGCCGATACCTACTGGTTTGTACATATTGAACGCACGGACGAGCCTTACACCATGGAGTACAGTGTAGAGCAGATTGAACCGGGCAAGGTGATCCGTATTGAATACCGGCTGGGATTCAGGATACAGCCAAGGGTGAATGTGCTGTTTAGGAATGTGGTGGAAGATATGGTGAAACGCAAGGAAATTGATATTACCAGTCAATACGAATCATTGAACAGGTATGGCATTGCGGCCGATTTCAGGTTTGTGATCATGGAGAAATTCTTATCGTATAATAACCTGTTCAGCGTGTCGGAAGCATTTATATTGAACAGTTACTTCGCCATTAAAAAGCTGGCCCAGTCAGAAGCCAAAGCCTTTGGCCTTGATACCAGCGAAACCCGTATTGAGAAAATACCGCTGGTGGTAAAACCGGTAAATAACCTGCACTTAAAAAGGGTAGAGCCGGTAGGTTTTGAATTAAGAAGTTTTGCAGAGGTAGATTAATTGCCTGAACCAGAATTTATTGAATTAAAGAATAACTCACTTGCGCTCGTTTGTAACGAGTGCTTCAAGAGGAGGAGCGATTGTATCGCTTCGATTTTTAGTGCTTCATATGGGTTAACGTTTTAAACGTTAACCCATATGAAGCACTCGTTGTAAACGAGCGCAAGTAAGGTAGGAGTTCGGAAGAAACAAAAAAAGTGGGGGGCGTGCGATTCCCTCTATTGGGAAGGGTAGGGAGGGGTTTCACAGGGCGAGGTTATTCCATGAAGTGGCGCATAGAGCACCCCTCCCTGCTACTACACAACCGCATCGCGCCCTTCCAAGGGAGGGAATTAAAAAATCTTCCAAACACCTATGCTATTATCATCAATAACTGATTCGTGGTACGGCTCAAAACAAAAGAAGTTGTCATTTCGACGAGGAACGAGGAGAAATCTTGTACACATGGCAATCCTGTGAGGCATAGCGTATAAGATTTCTCCTTACCCCAACACACTGCCCAATCCTTGTTCGTCAAAATGACAACCTTTTTTTGATTTTATTTCTTCGAACACTTAAAGCTCCCCCTTTCTGAGCGAGGGGGACTTTAAGTTAAAACTATTTAAATCGGAGCCGCTTATCATATCTTTAGTCTGATAAGGGTCATAACTAACAATAAGTAGGGTAATATAGCTGTTTGATGATTAAATTCGCACCCGTTACGCGGTAAAATTGCGAATATGAAAAAAATTCTGTCGTTTAAAAGCATACAGGGTTATGCGTTGATATTCATTATGATAGGGGCTTCACTTTTTTTCGGTCAGAAAGAAATCATACTCCCTGAAATGGCAGCATTGGCCGTAGGCTGCCTCATATATGAACATCCGGGCTGGGTTGCCAAACCGTTTCATATCTTCCTTTTACCCTCAATAACCGCAGTTGGGGGCTTTTTAATCAATAAATTAGATATTGGCATGGCTCCGAAACTTATATTGGCATTGTCATTTATATGGATCGTTCTCCTGCTGTTTAAGAGCACCCTGGCCCCGGCACTGGCAACCGGCTTATTGCCGGTTATAACCAACGCTACCTCTGTTTCTTTTATTTTTGCTATCCTGGCGCTTACATTTATACTTTACCAGGGCCTACGGTTCAAAAAAGGAATGCCGCAGGTATTGCCAGGTTCAAGTGCGCAAAAACCTAAAGATCATATTTTGTATCTGGCTTTTATATCGATCTGGATATTAATATGTTCACAAAATGGATGGATGTTTATAGCCGCTATACCACCCGTTATTGTTGTGGGCTATGAGTCGGTACATAAAAAAGAGTATACATTTAAAATGTTTTATAAGCAGGTAATCTGTCTGTTCTTAGCCGCTTACATTGGCACCCAAAGTTTATACTTTTTAAACAACTTGCTTCTGGCTGCTTTAGTTGATATTATACTGGTGACCCTTACGCTACGTTTGCTGTCATTTAAACTGCCTCCTGCATATGCTATGGCATTATTACCAATGGTGCTGCATAACAGCACATCGCATAAATATTTTCACTGGCAGGTGCTCACCATGGCTACACTTGTACTGGGTATCGTTTGCCTATACAAAAACATCAAGCTTAAAGATCAGCTGTTTGCCGGATTTTTGCAAAAAAGCAGGTAAAGAATCAGCTCCTTGCACTCTATACTTGCGAGTGCAAGGAACTGATTTAGCGATTAAATGAACCTTTTCCTAAACCAGGAAAAGCTTGGCTGTTTCCGTGAAAAGCTTATTTCGCCTCAAAATCAAATGATAACGCCGGGTGTTAAAATCCTAAACCAACTGTAAATCCTTTTACATTGGCGCTAAGCGTTGCACCTGCTGTTGCAGCGCCGGTTTGTAGGTCTATGGTATAAACTTTAGTTACCCCTCCAACAGTTAATAAAGCGTATGCAATGCCGCTGTTACTGCCAATATCAAAGCCGTTGGTGGCATCAGCGGTGATGCCAAGCGCACCAACATCAACCAATACGCCATTATTAGGTGGGTTTTGACTGTATAATCGCCCGGCTTGTGCATCAATATCAAATAACATGGTTGTTGTTGCACCAGCAAAGTTGTTGGTATATGCCACACCGGATATGGATATTGTGCCAGGAGTTAAGGCCCCGTCTACAGCGGCTACTAAACCATCATTAGGGTTAATTCTTAAATTTTGTCCGGTATTGCTTACCACACGTATCCTATCAACCGTAGGATTAAAATCAAAACCAAAATCGGTACCGGATAATACTGTTGAAAACGATGTGGTACCTACTGCCGCTGCTACGCCCGACGAAGCATTTATAGTATATAACTTGCTGGTGCTACCCAAGGCATACAGCTGTCCATTTGCCGGCCTGAAATCAATGCCCAAAATGCTTTCGCCCGCAGCTATACCCGTAAAAGGCTTAATAACCGGCGATGGATTAGCGGGATTAAAAATTACCAGCTCGTTATTAGTACTTACAGCAAAGGCTACAGGTTCTGTTGGGATAGCAAGGCCGGTAACACCTGCCGGCAAATCATTCTTTATTTTTGTGGCCTTACCTGTAGCCATGTCAATACTGTATAAACCGGTTTTGCCTGCTACGGTAAGCGCAGCCAGGGCCGATGAACCATCAGGGCTGATATCAAACCCGCTTGATGCTTCGGCATTTATGGTTAGGGAGCCCACTTCGGTTAGTTTGCCGTCGTTAGGCGGGTCTTGCCTGTATAGTTTATCGGTAGATATATCAATGTCAAACAATACAGTTGTACCCGCACCCGCGCGGTTTTGTGTATAAGCTACCGCGCCAACGCTGGCATTGGCTACACCGTTTATAATACCATCAGTAACGGCAACCGTACCTGTTTCAGGATTAAAGCGTAAGTTTTGGCCATCACTGCCCACATAACGAATGCGATCAACCGTAGGGTTGAAATCAAACCCTGCAGTTTTTGCCGTAGTAGTTAGGGTGGGAGTAAATGGTGTGCTGCCAACCGTACGGGCTGCACCTGTTTTTGTATCAATAATATAAATACGGCTGGTACTGCCTATACCATAAAGCTGCCCTGTGGCTGGCCTGAAATCGATACCTAATATGGTTTCGCCGGTTTGCAGGCCCGTAATGCTTGCCGTAGCAATAATTGACGATGCGTTTTTCGCATTAAGGGTAAGCAAGCGACTATCGTTTGTTAAGGCGAAGAAAGTAATATCTGGCCCGGCAATGTCTGTGTCCGGATTGTTGTTGTTATTATTATTGTTGTTCCTGTCTTTTTTGCAGGATAAGGATAACGAAATAATGATAGCTGCGCATACCATGCCCAACCTGGATACAAGATTAAATGTTTTCATGAGAAATTTTTATTTACAATGTTGTAATAGCCCCCGGGGGCGTGAGTTATACAGTGGGTTGTAAATAAAAATCGGGTGGAGGGGAGGTGAACTTTAAGAAGTATGACGACTGGTAATTATTATGATAAGCGGTAAGATGAATGATAATGGTGTAACCAATATGGTTAGCGGAAACGGCCGCAGGTATACCTACAAACTCCTTCTCCTTTTCTAACTGTGATGGTGTTTCGGCCTTTTTTTCTCCGTCGTCTGTTTCGGGTAATATTGAAAGTACCTTTGTAACAGTTTTAAAGTTAATGCATACCGGCAAAATTACTTTGCAGCCTATCAGTAGTATCAAAAAGATACAGGTGAGGTTACGTAAATAATGATGCTTTAATAGGAGTATCATTTACCGGCAATAATTGATTGTTACCGGTAGTTACGTAATTATCAGTGGCGTAGTTTTATAAAGTGTGTTTAACCACCTCATTTGTCATGCTGAACTGAGTGAAACATCTATTCTGCTGTTTAAATGACTCACAGATATATTCAGCTTGTTGGTTTAGTAGCATAATGATATTTCACCTTTATAGTACCTCAATTTTTAAACTCAGGATGACAAGTACTTTTTAATAACTCACCAATCCCTACGCTTCTTCCTTAAAATAAACTTTGTAATAATTCATGGCGCGGCCATCGTCAAAGCCTTTTTCAATGAGCTCTTTATCGCCATGAATATAGATGTGGAAGTTTTTATCGAGCTTAAGCACGCTTTTATAATCGCGGGCCTGTTTCTTTACGGCATTGCCTGAAATTTCGAAAGTATTAGCTATGGGACTGTCAAACTCCTGCTCGTACTGGTTTTTGAAGGTTTTGAATGATTCAATAGCGTCGGGGTTGCCGATCACCTCGTTTGAGAACTCGTCGATGTCAAACGTTTCCTTTTCCTTAAAGTACTTCATCGATCGGTTCAGCAGGTCTATCTTATCGGCCTTGCTCATTTCAAACTCATCATCAAGTTTTTGGGTTACGAAGTTTTTGTAGATGCCCAGGGTATTGTTGGTTTGGTTAAAGCTATCATTACGGATGCGGAGCTGTAAAAACTCATCCTTCCAGTAAACGGCAGCATCCTGACCTCCGTTGGTTTTATCAATCACCACTATCTTGTAACCATTCTCTTTTTCGATATTGAAGATAAGCACACCCTTATCCAGTTTATTGATGTTGATGGCTTCCTGCTCATAATCAACCTGGAAACCGCCTTTGTCGGGATAAACCTTCAGGTAGGTTTCTTTATTTTCTGATTTAAAAATACCGATAGCATCAAGCGGATTGCCCTCAATTTGTACCTGGTTAAAGTAAACCACATACAGTTCGCCGCCTTTGATGTTGGGGTGGGTGGTTGTTTTGTACAGGTGCTTGGCAATTTTTTCGGATGCTTCCTGAAATTTTTCCTTATCCTCAAATACCTGAGTAGCAAAATAATGAATCTCGTTCAGGTTAAGGTCGCCGCTGCTATGCATAAGGTGGTAAACCTCGTTTACTTTTTCAAACGGCTTTAAAAAGTATTGCATGAGCAGGTTAGGGATAATCTCGTCTTTCAGTTCCAGTGGATGGTCAGACAGGGCATACATTTCTTCCTGTGTTGGGTTACCCACATGATGAACCGAAATAGTATCGAGCGAAGCTTCAAAAAAAGTTACCATAATTGCCGCTAAGGTAGGGGTTTTGTTGCTGGGTTCAATAGTTGATTTGAATTGATGGGCGCTGAAGCTTTAATGCCGATGCTTCGATTAAAAATTCGTATATTTATGTTAACTCAACAGCCCAGCTCCTTAAAACAGGAAAGCCGGGCTGTTGAGTTAATGGGGAAAAGCGATTTATATTGCAAATTCTAAATAGTTATTTGATAATCAGTTTGTTGTATCTTTTTAAAGTAAAATAAACGAATGTTTTTCGACGATAAAAGCGTTAAAACGTTATAAAACACCCATTTTTTAAAAGATTTTGATCAAAAACGATAATTTTTAGGGCTGGATTTGGTTAAAACAGAACTTTAAAAAGTCAGATAGGAGTAAAGCATTACCGCTCCAAAATCAGTTCATATTTATTTGTGTTATTTTTGCGCTGGTTCATGCAAATGACCAAAGCTCAATTAATAATAACAAATGACAAACAACGAAACCATAGTAGCCCTTGCCACCCCTAACGGAATAGGCGCCATAGCGGTGATCCGCCTTTCGGGCCCGGATGCCATAACTATTGCCAACAGCGTTTGGAAAGGGAAGGATCTCACCAAACAGCAATCGCATACCATACATTTTGGTAATATTGTAGATGGGGAGCTTATTCTGGATGAGGTACTTGCCTCGTTGTTTGTGGCACCGCGCTCATATACCCGCGAAAACGTGGTGGAAATATCATGCCATGCCTCGGCCTATATTGTAGAGAGCATTATTAAACTGTTCATAAAAAAAGGTGCCCGCTCTGCCAAACCGGGCGAGTTTACCTTAAGAGCATTCCTAAACGGCCAGCTCGACCTATCACAAGCCGAAGCCGTAGCCGATCTCATCGCCTCCAATTCCAAAGCATCGCAGCAGGTGGCCCTGCAGCAATTGAGGGGCGGGTTCAGTAATCAACTGCAAACCTTGCGCGAGCAACTGGTAAACTTTGCATCGCTTATTGAACTGGAACTTGATTTTGCCGAGGAGGATGTGGAGTTTGCCAACCGCGATCAACTGAAACAATTGATAGTGGATATTACCCACATTATTGGCAGACTGATACAGTCGTTTGAGTTGGGTAACGCCATAAAACAGGGCGTTAATACCGTAATAGCAGGCCGGCCAAATGCTGGGAAGTCAACCTTGCTGAATGCATTGCTAAACGAGGAAAGAGCCATTGTGAGCCATATCCCGGGTACTACGCGTGATACTATTGAGGAGGTGCTGAATATTCAAGGAATCAACTTCAGGCTGATAGATACCGCCGGTATCCGTGAAGCCACAGACACCATAGAACAGATAGGGGTACAGCGAACCATGGAAAAAATAAGCCAGTCGGCCCTGCTCATTTATGTTTTTGATGCCGAGGAAATAACCCCCGAAGAGCTTAAAAACGATTTAGATAGCCTGCAAAAACCAGGTGTAGCCATGCTAATGGTAGCTAACAAGATGGATCTGCTGAACCAGGAAATTAAAGCGGAAAGCATTAAAACGTTCTTTAAAAACTCAGGCTTACCTGAAACACAAACTATCTTTATTTCGGCCAGGGAAAAGCTGCATATAGATGACCTGAAAGGCAATATCTACAGCACAGCCATCAAAGATCAACTAAGCGGCGACGAAACGCTGGTAACCAACATCAGGCACCTGGAAGCCCTCCAAAAAACCGAAGAGGCCCTGATCAGGGTACTCGGAGGCATAGACGGCAGCATAACCTCCGACTTTTTATCCATGGACATCAAACAGGCTCTCCACTACCTTGGTGAAATCACCGGTGCAGTTACTACGGATGATTTACTGGAAAATATTTTTAGTAAGTTTTGTATCGGCAAGTGATCCATATTTAAACCCACAAAACATTATATAATAAAGTATGATAAACCGCTTTTAATCAATGATTAAAGCGGTTTTTTCTTTGTGTTGTCATTGGTTTATTTTTCTGCCTCAGTTGTACCCCACTCTGAAATTTGTACCTCGTCATATTTTAAATGAGAGATCACTTGGCTTATTTAAACTTATTATGGATTTGTCGCGCAAGCATTTACTATGATACCTATACCACCCGGAAATGCGGCAGTCTCCCCGCAGGTTCCTATCCAGTTGTTGAATCACTGATCTACATTCCGGCTATCTCATGGATTATAAATTTATGAACTGGGACATTTCAATGATATTGGAAAGACTAATAATCGAACAGCAAGTACTAACCAGATCAGAAAACTCATATTTGATCTGCCGCGAAGTAGATGTTTTTGCCTGGCAACCATGCTGTCAGTATCGTGCCGCACATTCGTTTGGAAGGCCTGAGCTTCATTCTTTTGTATGGTTTGTCGGATGGTTCGTAGATCATGCAGCGGTATTTCAACTTTCAAACAGCATTAAAAACGATATTTCGAATCGTTTTTGTTTTGTCTATAGGTTAATTATTTGATTGGTAGTTGTTTATAAATTGGAAGGGTTTGTGAATCATGCCCGGAGTAAAACAAACGAACGCCAAATATTGATTTATGGATCCTTATTTTATTATCGATGTCATTTTCCTTTCAAGATTTAATGCGCGCACGAAAAGGTGAATTAAGCGCAGCAGAAAAGTTATTTTTTTTGGCGGCACTGGCTTAATTTTCGAACAAATGTTGCAGAGATACAAGGGAATGGCCAGAGTATTTGGTGTTACGGTTTTGAATATTATACAAAGTATCAAGAAGGAACGGAAAAGTAAAAATGCCTGGCTGCGAAAAGAATTGAAGGATTGAATGTGAGCCAGGTTTTGGCGGAAGTTTGCAAGATAGATAAATGCAAGCTGTTCGCGATAAAGTTAACGAATAAATATCAGCATTTATCATCGTCATTAAACTCAATACCATGAAAGAAACTATTCAAAACGCGGGAAAGCCGGACGTATTGCTTATTGGAGCAGGTATTATGAGCGCAACTCTTGCAGTTATGCTTCATGAACTCGATCCCGAGTTAAAGATCAGGATTTATGAAGTGCTCGCCAAACCTGCCGAAGAAAGTTCCAACGCATGGAACAACGCAGGCACGGGTCATGCTGCTCTTTGCGAGCTTAATTATACGCCTCAGAAAGCTGACGGCTGTATCGATATTACCAAGGCGCTTCATGTCAACACTGAGTTCGATCTTTCACGTCAGTTCTGGTCTTATCTGGTATCAAAAGGGGCGATAAAAGATCCACAGGATTTTATTCATTCCGTTCCGCACATCAGTTTTGTCCGTGGTGCGGAAAACGTAATTTTTTTGAAGAAACGTTTTGAGGCGCTTACGGCTAATCCGCTGTATCACGGCATGGAGTTTTCTGATGATAGAAGTATAATAGAAGAGTGGATTCCACTGGTTATGGAAGGCCGCGACCTGGCGGAGCCAGTAGCAGCAACCCGGATGATAACCGGTACCGATGTGGATTACGGAGCATTGACATTGATCCTGCTCGACTCGTTAAAAGGCAAAGACAATATTCAGATCCATTTCAATCACCGGGTTCAGGACCTGGAGCGTGAAGGCAATGGCTGGAATGCCACCATCCGTAATGAAAGCACCGGCAACCAGCACCTCGTACACGCCAAGTTTGTTTTTATTGGTGCAGGAGGAGGCTCACTTCCACTGCTGCAAAAATCAGGCATCAAAGAGGCAAAGGGTTATGCTGGCTTTCCGGTGAGTGGTGTTTGGTTGCGCTGTGATAATGAAGAGATCGCAGCGCGCCACAAAGCCAAAGTTTATGGTAAAGCCTCTGTAGGTTCCCCCCCAATGTCAGTGCCGCACTTAGATCAGCGCCATATAGACGGAAAGGTGGCGCTTCTTTTCGGTCCTTATGCGGGATTTTCAACTAAGTTTTTAAAGCATGGCTCCTATTTGGATCTTTTTGGTTCGATTGATCCCGGTAACATTCTCCCGCTGCTTGCCGTTGGCCGCGATAATATGGACCTCACGAAATACCTGATAGGCCAGGTGCTTGAATCTCAGGAAGAACGTTATAAGGCGCTGCGTGAATTTTTTCCTGATGCTAACGAAGGCGACTGGCGCCTTGAAGTTGCCGGACAACGTGTGCAGATCATCAAAAAAGATCAGGTACACGGCGGCGTGCTAGAATTTCGGACCGAATTGGTTGGCGCATCGGATAAAAGTATAATCGCCATGCTCGGCGCATCTCCTGGTGCCTCTACTGCGGTCTGGATAATGGTGGATGTGCTGGAGAGATGCTTTACCGGAAAGATCAAAGAGGGGACATGGGGAACGAAGCTGATAGAAATGATCCCCTCATATGGTCAGTCGCTGATTGATAATCCATCGCTAACGCTCGAGGTTCGGAGAAAGACAGCAGAAATTTTAAAACTCAACAATATAGCATCATGATTAGGGCATATTTACTGTATACGGGTGATGACGGACATTCGCACGTTAAAACCGGTAGCATCAGCAATGATGCTATGGTACAAGCGGAATATACACAGTTCAAAGAAACCGATCCTCATTCTTCCTGGGACTGGCATGCTGATCCTGTACCCAGATACGTGATAACGATAACGGGAATCCTGAAGTTTGAAACATTAACGGGTGAAACCTTTATACTTCAACCCGGAGAAGTGCTGTAGCTTTTGCAGGGAGTCAGGGTAATTTTGAACTCAATACCATGCGGCCGGTCATCATCAATAATTTCCTGCACGCCGCCACTATCCTTGGCGACGGCACCGAGAAATTTAGAATATTCTCTGCGGAGGGTACGGAGCTAAATCTTCCGAGGATCAATGAACTTCTTGACAGGTCGCTGATGTTGGTTACAGCACTGAGCCCGGTAATGAGTTATGACAACGCTGCAAAAATTGCGCACGATAGGTTGCAAGTGGGGGGCGTTGTTGAAATAGTAGTAAGCGTTTTGATTTTGGCAGGAAACAATGACTTAATTACGCCAAAAAGATTTTATTTTTTGAGATTTCAGCCTTGAACGACCAAAATCCTTAAAATACAATCTTCAATAACAATTTGTCTACCGGTTATTATGGTGCTCATGGTCGTCGTGACCGTAGTCCCTGTGGTTACCATGGTCGT
The DNA here is from genome assembly GCF_030409325.1 of Mucilaginibacter aquaedulcis. Taxonomy (GTDB): domain Bacteria; phylum Bacteroidota; class Bacteroidia; order Sphingobacteriales; family Sphingobacteriaceae; genus Mucilaginibacter; species Mucilaginibacter aquaedulcis. The sequence continues at coordinate 1,977,899 of NZ_JAUFPR010000002.1, read as the reverse complement.
GATGACGGTTTGCGCCGCAGCCGCAGCAAATGATCGTCATCAATGCGATGGCGGTCAGTCGGTTAAAAATTATCTTTTTCATGATCAATATTTTATAGATACTACCTTTTTAGCCAGGAATGGTTTTGTCAAAAGATTGATACACAAGCAGGCTGGAATCTTTTAAGGTTGAGTAAAATTCTTACTCTTTCATGCTACAGATGATCAGCCACCGTATTTCTAATTTTTGTTATAACGCAGTAAACGAACCCCGATGAGATAAGGCATGATAAATGGAATGGCCGGGACGGCCGAGAGATAAGCGGCCGTGGAGAAAGGCTCAGGAGAGGAGGGCGGTAATACCCCCAGCACCAAACCGATCGATGCCATAATAATATACCAACGGCCGGAGCGATCACTCAAAATATTCGTTTTTTTGAGCGCGATGGCGAATAAAATGGTGGTAAGGTAGATCAAAGCTACTTCGATTACGGAAATGACATAAAAGAACGTTCTGATGGGCGGGTACCATTCTGGCCTTTTACCGGGCGGTAAGGTGATAAAGTACCGAAAGGCATCTGTAAGGTAGAAACCCCAAAACGTCATATTCAGTAAAAAAAATGGGATGGCGACCGTCAACGCTGCGAAACCTAAAGTAGAATATAAACGCTCGCTTTGATCGTTCAATTTTACTTTAAGTAAAGCGAAACCCATAAACCCGCTAATTCCTCCAATAATCAGTATGGTAAATCTGGCCTGTTGCTCAGTTGCTGTTGCTACCCAGCCGGCTATAGTAGTTGGTGGCCGCCCCATGCCAGCGAACATGGAGAATAGCATCCAGGGAATAATCAAAAGCAACGCACCATTTGTCCAGCCATCTGATTTCTTTTCCGCCAAATTCGACGGGCGTTTAATTAGTTGCCAAATGGCAGCTGACATCAGACAAATATTAACTACCCATAATGATAAGTATAAAGAGATATTTACCTGCCCGATACCAAATCCAAGGGCTGCAACCGCTGGTGGCACCAGGTATAGGTAAATCAAGCCTGATCTTTGTAAATGGGTCATTGCTATTATTAACTGTTCAATAAAGCTATGAAATTTTGCAATATCTCGGCGAAGCAAAAAAACAGTTTCATTGTCGTGAGTACAGTAAGTCTACGTTTATTAAGAAAAATATAATATCCAGAAAGTATTACTTTCCAGTATTTTTCATGTCATCAATAGTTTTTTTACTGAATGGCTGCGACCTCACGTTTACATGCAAACTTTAAGTGTAAAGATAAAATATCGCCGTATCGTCAAAGCTTAGTTGATTGAAGGGAATGATACAACTTTGACTTTTGAATGCTTTTTAAGGAAATTCCTTAGCTATTTTTCAAGGGGGAGCGTAAACCAAAATGTACTTCCGCTTCCCGGGGCCGTTTCCACGCCGATATCTCCGTTATGCCGCCTTATAATTTCAGCGCAGATGTACAGGCCAAGCCCCAGCCCGCTATATGCCTTAGTTTCCGTTTCTATCTGGTAATAACGGTTAAACAGAAATGGAATTTTGTCAGCACTGATACCTGGACCCGTGTCCCTGACACTGATCTTTGCAAAGCCTGGGATATGCTCCACATTCAGATAAATATCCTTTGAATCCGCGGCGTATTTCACAGCATTGTTGACGAGATTCACAACGATCTGATCGATCCGGTTTTCGTCAGCATATACCATAAGCTGTTCATCACCCTGGAATATCAGGTTATGTTTTCCCGCCATGCGTACATGACCGCAACATTTATTCAGCATATCCGCGATGACGAACGAGGTTTTATGCAAGGTGACCTGACCTACATCCAAATGGTTGATTTGCAGTAGGTCATCGATCAGGTTACCAATCTTCTCCATACTTCGATTGGCCTGATCCAGCAATTTGATCTGGATGGGCGCGGTAAAATCTTTTTTCATCCGGTCAAGCAGTTGGAGCGTGCTTTTCAGGCTGGTTAAAGGCGTTTTTAGTTCGTGACTGGCGATACTTAGAAAATCATCTTTACGTTGATCCTGCAATTTGCTTTCGGTAATGTCTGCGATCACACCAAAGAATCTTCCTGCTGGTTGCTGGTCGTTCTGGTATAGCCTGCCACGCGCACGAAGCCAGCGAAGCTTTTTATCACGGAGGCCTTCCACCTGGTACTCTACGTCATAAGCCGCACCTGCACTCAATGTATTTTCAACCGCTTGCCGAACCATTTCCCGGAAAGGCTCCGTAATCTGATCTATTCCTGCTGATAGCGGCATGTCTTCTTCAGGTTTAAAACCAAATAAGTCCTTTAGTCTGGCTGAAGGAATGAACTCCCTCGTATCAGCATCCATATACCAGGTTGCCAATTCTGCAGAATCGATAGCCAGCCGTAGTTGCTCTTCCCCCCATTCAATAGCTTGCCTTGCCAACACCTGTTCGGTCACTTCCACTGCAACATCCATTACGCCAATAATACGATCTCCGTCTTTCAACGGACGGTAACTGAAATTGAAATAACGGGTTTCTGTCTGTCCGTTTCGCTGCATGCGAACAGGAACTTCGTTTCCATCCGAAGAAATGCCTTTGTGGTAGATATCAAAAAGCAGTTCTACAGCCGGCTCACCCTTCAATTCAGGCATTGCCTCCAACAAAGGGCGACCGATTATAGTACTATCTTTGCCCAGAATTTCCAGGATTCCATGATTGGCCAAATCAACTACCAGCTCCGGACCACGGAAAACCAGTATGGCAACGGGGGCCTGCTCAACCATTCGCCTGAAATCCGTTTCTGATTCAGTAAGACGCAAATTAATCTTACCAAGTGTTTCGATCATGGTTTGTAATTGTCTCTGTGCCTCCGAGAGCTCCTCATTGGTAACGGACAATTCTTCATTTGAAGCCGCCATTTCCTCATTGATTGATTGTAGCTCCCCGGCACTTTTGGCCAGCTGTTCTTCTGCCATTTTGCGATCTGTAACATCACGCGTAGTGCCAGCCACGGCCTCTACTTCACCGTTTTGATCAAGTACAGGCGTGAAAATATAATCATAAATCCGTTTGCCCAGGGTGGCATGTGGAAATGATACCTCTCCCCGAATGGGTTGTTTGGTTTCCTTTACCTGGTCGATCTCTCTTTCATGCATTTCGGCATGCCAGGGTTCGTAACCGTTTTCTAACAGGCTTTTGCCAATTGCGTTGTTCCAGCTTTTACCCCACATCGCCAGTAAGGCTTTGTTGGCATAAGTAAAGCGGTAAGCAAGGTCAAATACATACATCAGGTCGGGTGTCGTCGATGTAATTGTTTCGTAAATCCTTCGTTGCTGTTCGGATTGGTTTCTCATTTCCAGGAGAGCACGCTCAGCTTGTTTTCGTTCCGTAATGTCACTCGCTACCCCAAACCATTCTATGATTTCTCCTTTATCGTTCAGAATAGGAACTGCCCGTGAAAACGTCCACCCGGCGGTGCCATCTGCACGCCAGACCCGGTGTTCCAACTGAAATATGGCTTTGTTATTTATGGCATATTCAATTGCCGTGTTTACCATCTCCAAATCGTCCGTGTAGATATTTCTCGAGCGCCAATCTATGAGGGGCTCGTCCGTATCCTTTAAAAAGCCCCGGCCATCCAGTTGACGCATCACCCTCCAGTCGGCGCTTAAACTGTATATCACATCAGAAGTTGCTGTTACCAAAGCCCTGAGGCGTTCCTCGCTGGCGGCAATAGCTTGTTGATTCGGGTTAGGCATGTTGGACGAAGTGGTCATGGTTTTCAAATGGGTGACGAGGATAAAACATGGAAAACCGAAATTTGTTTCCCTCAGGAGCGTGCATGAACAGCTGTTGGCTGTCCAATAAACTGATATTACTTGAGAAACTTTAAAAGCCAAAATAAAATGTTATAACCGGATTAAGCGAAAACTTCTTTAGCTTAGAGAAGCTAATTAGATTATACATAGCATATGAAGAGTATTTCTGTAAACAGGCTTTTGAAAGTTTTGACCAAAGCGTTTTTCAAAAAAGAAAAGTCAGGGATATTAGGGTGCTTCACCATAGTGCAAATCTGCTTTGCGGCTTTAAATGCAAATGGACAAAACTATACGAAACATTATGATGTGGCTGCTTTTTACTGGCCCGCCTATCACCCCGATGCCCGGTTTAAAGATATCGGCGTTTTTCCGGATGGAAAAGGAGAGTGGGAAGCTATTTATAAGGCCAAACCCAAGTTTGCAGGACACGAGGTGCCCAAAGTACCTTTGTGGGGTTATGAAGATGAAACCGACCCGGCGGTGATGGGTAAAAAAATAGCTACTGCTACAAAATATGGTGTTAATGTAATGATATTTGATTGGTATTGGTATGATAAAAGGCCATTTTTGGAAGATGCCTTAAATAAAGGTTTCCTGAAAGCTAAAAATACAAATGATATGAAGTTTTGTCTGATGTGGGCCAATCACGATCACAACTCCTATTTGGATCCTTCAAATCCTGATAAAAGTAAGGTGTATTTTTACGGTGGCGTAGATAGTGAAACCTTTAAAAAAATGGTAGCCCATATTATCAGCGATTATTTCAAAAAGCCAAACTATTACAAAATAAACGGCCAACCGGTATTTAGCATCTACGAGCTTTCAACATTTATCAAAGGTATAGGTGGTGCGCAAAAAGCAAAAGAGGCTATCGATTATTTCCGTGAGAAAACAGTTGAAGCAGGTTTTCCCGGGTTGCACTTACAGGCAATACTTTGGGGTAATATTCCTTCAGCATTGAAAGATGTCCCTGGTGATAAAGTACAAACACAAAATTCCACGCTGGAATACTTTGGATTTAGCAGCATGACCAATTACCAATGGTGCCATTTTGTATCGCCAAGTGGCGATTATATTCCCTGGGGACAAAAGGCCCTTGAAAAATGGGCCGAGTGGGATACCACTTTTAAAATTCCATATTGCCCTCACGTATCTATAGGTTGGGATAGTAACCCGCGTTTCCCGGTACAGCGGCAGGATTTAATTGTAAACAATAAACCGGAGTATTTTCAGATGTATCTCCAAAAAGCGAAAGATTATATAGATGCGCATCCCAATCAACCACGGTTAATTACTATAAATGCCTGGAATGAATGGGCCGAAGGCAGTTACCTTGAACCGGATAAGAAAAACGGTTATGCCTACCTGGAAGCGGTAAAGCAGGTGTTTTTAAAATGAAATTTTAATCATCATGGGTGCCTGCATTTAATTTTTAAGAGAGAAGAAGTAACTAATTTTGTTTTATAGATCTGTATTTGTTTATCATCTGTATCATTGGTAGAAAGCGGTGATCCTGTGGGTCGCAGAGTTAATTAAAAGATGCTTCAAGTTTCTGTTGCCAGTGATTAAAAGCACGATGGGTAATATAACCATCGTAACTCAGTTTTAATGTGTCAGCGTCCCGTTCTTTTAGTAACATTCGTTTTGCTTGCCGGACCTGGCATTATGGGTAACAGCAGATACACTTTTATCTTTCATTTTTAGGTGATAAGTCTATAGAAAAAAGTAAGCAAACAATAGGATTAGCATGACCAGCCCAAGTGCGCCAAGTATTACATATAGCAAGATGTCTAAAAATTTCTTGAAACGATGCGACCGTTTTTGATCTTTAGCGTTAACAACCGTTTTTGGAAAAAAAATATCTTTTAATATCCCCAAAACAACCAAAATGGGAAACCCGATAACTAACCATATATAGCGATGAAGCCAATTTTTAAGATACGCCGATCGGGCGGCCCATCGTTCGGTAGTCGGTTGTCGCACATCTTTAATAAACAAATTGCCCAGATAAGTGCAGCCCACTTTGGCCTTTAGCATTTTTATCTGGTAAATTAAATGCTGCAGAAAGTAAATCTGCAGCATTTTAGTTAATTAAAGCATTCTTTAGTGATAATAATAAGCAGAAGGTACTAAAGTTTCATTAAGTCGGGATAATGGCTTGCAATGAGATCCTGATCGTGTTTGCTTAACTCTTTTATTGGTTTTGGCTTATCCTGCGGGCGAATGCTCTTCTGGTTGATTTCATTAATTAAACTCCAGTTTTTTACAGGGTGCAACGGATCCGGATCTCGGGGTTCTTTCGCAGGCAGATCATATCGGGTAAAATCAATTACCTGGTACGGCGTTCCCATATGCCAGTCGCGCAGTATTGCCAAGCGGAATTCCTTATTCATGAACCATTTAAGCTCGATGTTGTTGTAGGAGTCTCCGAATCCTGAGCCGCGTTCTTCAAACCGGTAATTCCAGTGTTCGTTATTTTTGTACTGGGCTCGCCATAACTCACCATATTCGCCAAATGTAATAAAATGTGTATCTGGCCAGCGTTTTTTAGTGTCTTCTACCCACATTTCCAGGGCGTTGCAAATCAGATCTTTGCCAAACTCATGCACCATCTGGGCTTCCCATATGTTTGTTACCCATCCAAAGCCATTTAATTCTATCCCCCGGTCAAAATGAAGCGATTGTGTATGCATAACTTCCTTATGACCGAGGTCGAGCCCCCAGCCCACATAGGTTTCTATAGGGCCAACGCCTCTGCGGCTGTTGTAGCCGGTAAGGTTATGATCCATTGCCCCGGCTTTGCGGGCACAGATGAAATCCATTGTCCAGCCATCCAGATTTACGCAATCAATAAAATCGGAGGCATTTTGCGCGGGTTTACAAAAGTGTTGTTTGGATGGATAGAAGGGATAGGAAGGAGAGCCATCAGCCCCGCCTCCGTCAATGGCGAACTGGCTCCAGATTACCGCATGCGCAGTGTGGATTTTTTCCTTTTCAGCCAAATATTGTAAAGTATCGGCCGACAGGAAACCGCCCATGATGGCTTTAGGGCGGTAATTATTGCCCACAAAATGGGTGATAATTTCGATAGCCTCTGTCATTTCCCGGTTCACGCGCTCTCGAGGAAGATACATAGCAGGAAAGTATCCGGGGAAATAGGAAACTTCATCACCATACTTTTGCTGGCATTGCACTACGTAGTCGCGTATTTCCTGGTAATTTTTTCTTTTGTCCTCTAACGCGTTAAGGGTAAAGCCCCAGGTTAGTCTGCCATCCGGATTATGCTTTGCAAAAGCCTCCCGCATAGCCCTTACGCCATCCAGCGTGTGCCATGTCGATTCATCCCGTGGATGCAGTTTTACATCCCTTGAAACCTCCCAGGGTGTTGTGCGGATCATGATGCAAAGCGTTACAAACCTATTCCCGTTTAACCCAGTCAACGCCTGACTCTTCGGCAGAAAAGCATTGAAGGGATTAATAACACGGGGAGCAGCCAATAAACTGGCTCCTGAGATTGCTGAGGTTTTTATAAAATCACGTCTGTCCATTTATTCTAATTTTTACCACTCCAGTGTTACCTTCATGCCGTCTGGCTGGTTGTCAAAACTAAGGAAATTGGTTTTACTGAACGCATCCCACGAACTTTTTAAATTTGTAACCTCCTTGCCTGAAGGATCGGTAGCCCTAACCTTTTTTGGTTGAGCCGGCAGTAATACCCTCATCGCATTAACTGTATTAATCGGGCTTTTCGCTATAAAGGTATAGCTTCGTTTGCTGACCTTCTCGTTGTAAATTCGGGATGCTGAAGCCACTACCTGCGGAACTTTAGCATCAGCCACGCGATCAACATTGAAAAAGTAACCCTGTTCGCCCGGATGAATCTGTTTTTCAGCTATCACCGGTAACGTTGGGTCAAACAGGTCAATCAGTTTTCCCTTTATGGAATACGGCTCGGCGCTTATGCCTTCATCAAGTACTGAAATAACCTCATAAGGTCCGCGCTGAATGTACAGGCTATTTTTGTATTCCATTTTCTGGCCGGTTGCTTCCTGGTACAAGGTTTCAACCCGGCTGCGTAATACAGTATCGCGATTATTCTCTAAGGCGAAATATTTTGGATCAGTACGGATGATACAAACTTTTCCTTTGCCAACCGGGTAAATACCTTCTTTGGGTTGTTGACCGATGCCGAGTTTTTCAAATAGATCGTCAGATGGACATTTGTAGTTTTTACCGTCCTTGTTCCACCATTCACTTACAGTTTGAAACGGGTCATCGTCATTCCCGGCATAAACTAATATTCCGCCTTTACGTATCCAATTTGCCAGATATTCGTGTGTTTTTTCTGAGGGTGGCTTCATGTTTGAATAAGACATCAACAACACTTTGGTATCGTCAAATGCTTTCTCAAACCCAACGTTTTCCAGGTGTACAATGCTTACCGGAACACCTCTTTTGAGAAACGGAAGCGCCTGGCCGTAAAAGCTCGATAGTTCAGGGTCAGATAATTTGGTATTACTGGAGAACCTGTTGAACATACCCGATGTTTCGTAAAAATTGGAGAAATATGGATTTTCATAAGCCTTGCTGTCATCATGGGTTGGCATGCGCTGGAACATCAGTGAATTGCCCATCATTACACTAATGCCGTGGCTGCCCGAAACTTTAGTAGATGATTTTTTAATCTCATTCAGTGAATTGATCATTACAAGCAATTCTGTTGAGTAGGATTTTGGCATAGGAGCCTTTTCATTACTGGTTTTGCTCACATAATATTGGCCTTCAAAAATGCGGTCGGGCCATGGCATTACCTCATAATTATCTATTTCAGGGAAAAAGAGTTCGGCAGCAAATGTTGTTTGATAATTTTTCTTATAGTCTGCCCAATCGCGGCGAACATCTTCAACAGGATCGTTTTCAAAAAACAGCTTACGATTAGTAGGGGTAGTCATGGATGTCATACAACCATATTCGAGGTAAGCTGTTTCAAACGTACGTTCTTTGGCAATGCCGTTAAAATAGTTTGGCTCGCGAGCCGTGCCGGTCCACGATTGAACTATGTATCCATCCACACATGGCAATGATGCCAGGCTGGCCTCAGGACTTACGATTTGCCAAATGGAATAATTGAGCAGGGAATGTGTGGCAACATAGCACCGAACATCTATGCCTTTGCTCTTACCGTACTCCTTGGCATAAGTAAATGCCTCTTTTAATGCCCTGTAATAGAGGTAGTACTTTAGTTTGTTGGATAGATAGGTATTCTCTGCAGATTCATGCTGTGCCCTCCAATCAAACCCGTAATAATCCTTCCATTCTTTTTTAAACGCTTCGCTATATCCGGATTTTGCCCAGTATTCGGGTTCCTCCAGGTAAATGGCGTCTATACCATTATCAATTACTTTTTTGATGATCTGTTCCTTAAAGTATGTCAGATAACGCAAAGTAGGAACAATGTAGGGCACGTTTTTACCATGCCATATCGTATCGCCGTTTTGCTGAACCTGGCCTTCGTCGAAATGCTTTTTACCATCCCATTTTCCTAAAAAATAATCCTCATAATGCCCCCATGCAATGCCTGTCATGAAAGCAGCTTTATATCCGTGGTCGCGCCAGGATTGCACGCGCTGGGTAAAAGTTAAACCGGGGCGGTCATCTGCGCCGTAAATCATGGCTACATCTGATCGGCTGTCTGTAGTCGGTTTCCATTGGTCGGATGTTTGAAATGTGGTTTTTTCTTTAGTTACGGCGTTTTTTTTCGCACTATTCTGACAGTAACTGCTAAAGTAAAGAGCACTGAACAGGCACGTGGCAAGTATAGCTTTAAATTTCATTTTTGCCATTTTAAGTTGTTTTGGGTAAAGCCTTAAGTTGCAAAGAGAAACTACACTTGCAACTTAAGGCTGTATGAATTATTAATATCCCGGGTTTTGGGTTAATTTAGGATTATTACCCAAGTCAACTTGAGGTATAGGATAGATCAGGCGATGTGGATCAACATTGTAGTTTAAATTTTTACCGCTGCCATCCACCTGGGCGTTCATCAGGCTAATGGTGTACTGGGCACCATAACGCAGTAAATCGAACCAGCGCTCACCTTCAAATGCCAGCTCCAGTCTTCTTTCATTCAATATAGCTAAAGCCATATCTGCCTGTGAGCTAACTGAAATTGGCGCAAGGCTAACCCTAGTCCTTATAGCGTTAACCAATGGTAAAGCTTGTGAAGTGCTTCCGAGGGCATTAAGTGCTTCGGCCTTCAATAATACGATGTCGGCCAAACGGATGAGCGTAATAGGGTCGCTGCTGCCGCCACTCCAGCTGCCTGGCCAGGTACGACCGGCTTTCCAAACGTAAGGGATCGTATCATCCGGTCCGTATGGATAAGGGGTAGGTACAGGATTCGCGGATTTTGGCCCATTGTATTCCCAGTAAATGGATGATTTAAAGCGGATACTATCACCGGCTGCCTTAAATGCTTTTACAATGTCATGGCTGGGTACAACAAATTTTGTAAAGTATTGATCAGTTAATTGAGGCGACAGTATCAAGCCTTGTGCATAACCATGTGTAATGGTGCCTTGCGTGTGCTGCAGTTCAAAAATTGATTCTGAATTAGATCTGTGCAGACCATCAAAACACCAGTCAAAGTTAGCCAGTAATGCATAGCCTGTTGAGTTTGTGCCGCCATAGGTGCCAGGCAACACTTTATTACAATAATCAAGGCATTGCTGGTATTTACCTTGCTGCGCATACATTTTGGCCAGAACAGCTTCTGCAGCGCCTTTGGTGGCGCGGCTATGGCTTTCTGCCTGTGTGCTGTAGGCAGTTGGCAAGGCAGCTTCAGCCTCAACCAGGTCTTTCTCTATCTGTGCGTATACATCTGCTACAGGGCTGCGTGTTTTGTTTACATCCGGATCAACTGTGATGGTGTGTAACTGCAAAACTACAGGTCCGTAGTTTTTTACAAGGTTATAGTAATGGTAACCGCGTAAGAATTTGGCTTCGCCTATAATCTGTGCCTTTCGGGTGTCTGATAAAGTGGCATCCTGGATGTTAATAACGTTATCAATCAGAATATTTGCTGCATTGATCTCACTGTAAAGTTCACTGTAATCCTGAGTAACCGGTTGACCATCGGTAGGTATAGATGTAAACTGGTCTACTCCATTGATGTCGGGTGCAGAGCCACCTGAATAACAATTATCAGAACGAACATCTCCATCGATGATGTAGTTCCAATCATAATAATGATTGTTGGCGTTGGCCATCAGTGAATAGGCACCGTTAAGCGCAGCTTCTGCATCGGCTCCCGTACTGAAATTGGCAATAAGCGAGTTTTTTGGAATCTGATTTAAGAAACTTTTCTTGCAGCTATATAGCGTACCCGCGATTGCCAGGGCAAAAAGGGCGATTAAATATTTTTTTTTCATTTTCATAATTCAATAATTGAAATTCGATTAAAGAGTAGCATTAATACCGAATGTAAAGCCCTTAGCCTGAGGGTAAGTACCATGGTCAAATCCCATCTGCGTAGCCACGTTGGCACCTGCTCCATAATTGCTGGTAGCATTCAGTTCGGGCGAGTAACCCTTATAACCAGTTATGGTGAACATATTTTGAAGTGTTACATATGGACGCAGCTTGGTTATGCCGGCGTGTTCAAGCCATTTACCTCTGAAGTTATAGGCAAGTGTGATCTGCCGTACTTTCAAATAAGAACCATTTTCAACCCAGCGTGAAGAAATACTGTAGTTTGGTACCGAGTTGGCAGGAGCTGCATTTCCGTATTGCGCTTTTGGTACGTCGGTTATATCTCCTGGTTTGCGCCACCTGCGTAAAACGTTGGTAGTTTGATTAACTAATTCAGTCATGGCCTCTGTCTCCATACGGGTTGCGTTGTATATTTTGTTGCCATAAACCCCATCCACCAGGAAGTTCAGATCAAAATCGTAGATACTGAACTGGTTATTAAAGCCAAAGGAGAACTTTGGTAATGCACTGCCGAGATAGGTTCTGTCCTGATCAGGCGAAATCTTATTATCGTGGTTCAGGTCGCGGAAGTTGATATTACCGGTTTGCGGATTCACTCCGTCATCAATATATCCATAAAAAGAGCCCAGAGGAAGGCCGCTTTGTACTATTCCGGCGTTACCGCCTATGTCCTGTATATAGCCGGTATAAATCGGTGCAGTACCTTGAGGAAACTGGGCCACATTCCTGTTGAAAGACATATTGTAGGAACTTGTCCAGCTGATGTCTTTTTTTCTGATTACATTGGCGCTGATCACAAACTCAAAACCTTTGTTCTGTATATAACCTGGCAGGTTTTCTTCTACCGTTGATACACCTGAAGACAGAGGCTGTTGTACCGGTAAAATCAGTCCGCGGGTACGCTTAATGTAGTAATCGGCCGTGATATTGATAAGACTGTTGAAAAACGAAATATCCACACCTGCATTGAATTGCTTGGTTTCTTCCCAACGCAAATTCGGATTGCCAGCCTGCGAGCTTGGAGCAGTACCTGACACAATGGTTGTGCCATCGTATGCATAATTGTTGCCAGTACTCAACAAGCTGTATGATGGATAAAGATCAGCAGGGAGGTTACCAGTAGCGCCCCAGCCGGCTCTCAATTTTAAATCATTGATGGCTGTAAGGCCTTTCATAAAATCTTCGCTGGATACACGCCATCCTGCCGAAAACGCAGGGAAATTACCCCATTGATTTTTGATGCCGAGCTTTGATGAACCATCCCGGCGAACAGTTGCCGTTAACAGGTATTTGTCATTATATGCATAGTTTACCCTTGCGAAGTATGATTGAAGCGTCCACTCATCCTGAAAAGTTTGGTTAATGGTATAATTGGAGGCAGCTGAAAGCTCGTGTATACCCGGACTCGGAAAACCATAACCCGACTGAGCCGATGACTGACCGTGTTGTTTGGAAGCACTTGTACCAATGGTAGCATTAACCGAGTGACTTCCAAATTTGTGGTCGAACGTCAGCGTGTTATCCCAAATATACCTGAAGTTTTCCGAGGTATTATAGGAACTTATGCCACCCAAAGTTTTAGCGCCACTGGTAAGGCGAGGATCCTGAAAAACGGTATTGTAGGCATTTTCAAGTGTAACACCAAATTGTGAACGATAGGTGAGGTATAAAGGTAACTTTATCTGTATATGACCTTCGCCTAAAATATTATTGCCAACAGTCTGGTTGTTTTGACCGTAGATACCACCAAGAGGATTTAATACTCCTTGCGAAAACGTGTTGAAACCGTAAGTGCCATCGCCATTTGGATTGTAGATAGAGCTGAAGGGTGGAGTAGTAAGTGCACTAAGCACAACACCACCATAGTTTGCACGCTGGTTGTCATACACGTCGGCATAATTGGTTCGGTTATAGTTTATATGAGCACCTGCCGATAGCCATTTATTCATTTCCTGCTCTACAGTCAGATTAGAGGAATATCTTTTATAGTTTGAGGTGAGTATGATACCGTCCTGATCAACATAGCCTACGCCAAAACTGTAGGTTCCTTTATCCCCGCCTCCCGAGAAATTTGCATTTACGCCGGTTGATGCCGCCTTACGGTAGATCAAATCCTGCCAGTTATTATCGCTGGCCGCAATGGTAGAGGCTGGGATGGTAAAAACTGTATTTCCGGAATTTACTTCCTCTTCGGTTAACAGATCAGCCAGTTGCTGACTGTTTAATACCGACAGTTTTTTGGTGATCCGCTGATCGCCGGAATAAAGGTTTAAATCAACCCGTGTTTTGCCTTTAGAGCCCTTTTTGGTGGTAATTAAAACAACCCCGTTTGTTGAACCGGCGGCGCCATAAATACCTGCCGCAGCTGCATCTTTCAAGATGCTGATAGATTCGATAGAGTTCGGATCAATACTGCGGGTGTCATACGCAACAACACCATCTATAACGTATAAGGGCTGTGTATTGCCGGATAGTGATGCAACACCACGCACGAAAACTGTCAGATCTGCTCCGGGTTTTCCTGATGGTTGTAATACCTGGGTGCCTGGAACTTTACCGGCAATGGATTCTGCTACCGATAGGAGAGGACGTTCCTTAACATCAGAAAGCTCGACAACCGATATGGCTGAGGTAATATCCTTCTTTTTTTGCGAACCATAACCAATTACCACAACTTCATTTAGTTTGTCACCACTCACTTCGAGGGAAATGTTGAGTTTCGGGTTTTTGTTTACAGGTACTTCAATGGTTACATATCCAATGTAGGATACTACAAGCACGGCGTCATCAGGTGTGGTAAGAACGTAATCGCCGCTGACATTTGTTGATACACCGTTGGTTCGACCTTTGATGCGTACAGAAGCACCAATCAGAGGTTCTCCGGTAGCTTTATCGGTGACTTTACCTTTAATTGTGATATTATCTGCAGTAGCAACAGGGGTTTCTGTACGAGCTTTGATCACGGCCGTTTTTTGGATGATTTTGTAAGTCAGCGGCTGTCCAATAAAGCATTTATCCAAAGCATCTTCAACGGAGGCATTGGTAATATCAATATTGATCTTTGATGTTTTTGCGGTCGCTGTTTCTTCAAAAAGATAGTTGTATCCGCTTTGCTTTTTTATAATCTTCAGCACTTTCTCAACGGAAACGTTGTTTTCGTGAATGGTAACCGTTTGGCTGAATCCCTTTGCACTTACGTCTAAAAGAACTGCAAAGATTAGTACCGTAGTTAGCTTCATAGCTAAAAAATATCTAAACAGGTGATGCCGTTTTACGGGTAGCACCATAAAATTAAATTTCATAATTTTGATGAGTTTGGGTTAAGACTTACTTTTCAATTGTGGATTGGGATATAGGTGACCCAGATTTTATTCTCCGGTATGCGCGCCAACGCATACCGGTATTTTAATCGGCTACCTTATGCTTTTAAGCATATAATTTGACCCATAGCTTCAGGGGGATCTGAGTATTGATTTTCTCATTTAATAAAAATTAGGTTAATAAATTGGATTAATTGGTTGTTTTATATTGCAGGGTTGGTTAATTCCCGCAGTTTTTTAATTTAGTATCATTTATCACTGACGATAACTACGTGGTCATAGGTTTTAAAACCCAAACCGGTATAACTTAGCATATTTAAAAACTCAGAAAGATTCACATTGCGCGAAATGCTTCCCGTAAATTTTCTATTTGGTACATCACCTTCAAACTTTATCTGTACATCGTACCATCTTGATATTTCGCGCATGATGAATGATATTTCAGCCTTATCAAACTGAAAAACGCCGCTTTTCCATGCAAGTACGTTATCCACATCTACAGGATGAATCATTATTTTTCCGGCTTCATCGTTCGATAATTCTGCTTGCTGTTGTGGTGCGAGTATAGCCGTTTGGTTATTTGTTATCACTTTTACCTTTCCTTCTGCCAGTGTGGTTTTTATAGATGGTTCATCAGGGTAGGCATTAATATTGAAGTGTGTGCCTAATACCTCGACAGTTTGTTTGCCTGCCACAACCCTGAACGGTAAATGCTTGTTTTTGGCAACTTCCAAATACACCTCACCGGTTATGCTTACTCTTCGCTCTACCTTTGAAAAGGCTACGGGAAAGGTAATCGATGATGCTGAGTTTAACCATACCTTGGTGCTATCAGACAATATAACCTGATACCGACCACCCTTAGGGACTGTAATTGTATTATAAATTAGTGCTGAAGACTGGTTGTTTGCTTGTGGCTCATAGATTACCTGCCCTTCACTGTTCTTTTTTAGTTGCGTTTTTCCCTGGTTGGCTACCAGCCCCAGTTTATTGCTGTTCAGGTTAATCTTCACACCGCCCGACAACGTTAAAGTTGCTTTAGAACAACCTGGTAAAACATCGTTAATGGGTAAAGCAGTTTGTTTGGCAACGTTCTCCTTATGAAACCTTTGGTGTTGAAAGTAATATCCTCCAATACCTGCTACAAGTATTATACTTGCCGCAGCCGATAACCACGCTTTAGGCTTTGATCTTTTCCGATCGTTCCTGATATCATGATTAACCTTGGATAGAATCCGATTCTTTAAAACCTCTTCACTCGCTGCAAATTCAGACGGAATTTCAACCACCGCATCCTGGTCTCTATTATACCACTCAGCAAACTCTTTTTGCTCGGCAGGTGTAATGTTTTTGTTTAACCATTTTGCGGCTAATTCTTTTATTCTCTCCTCAGTAAAGTTTGGCTGCATTTTTAGGGCATTTTATAGTATGTCCTCCGTAAAGGCAAAACCCCTTAGTGAGAAAATAAAAAAAATGAGGTAAGGAAATAAAAAACTAAAATGTAGTAATTGGCAGGGTAATTATAAGAGGATCTGGCTAAGCCTTGCACGCAGTATTTTAACGGCTTTTGTTAAATGAGCTTCAACAGTTTTTTCGGCGATGCCTAATTCAGAAGCGATTTTCTTATGGGTAAAGCCCTGGTCACGGCTCATCTGATACACAAGCCGGCATTTTTCAGGAAGGCTTGCAACGTACACTGCTAATTGGTTCTTCAGTTCTTCAAATTCGATCCATTGTTGGGTAGAATCATCGCACATACTCACTACATTGCCGGTGTGCGCAATATATTGCTGCTGATTATTCTGTTTGTTCAATAATTTGATGACGCGATATTTCACAGATACTGCCAGGTAGGCACTTAGGGTGTCGGTTATCTCAAGCACTTTACGACGTTTCCAAAGCGAAACGAAAATATCCTGCACAATTTCTTCCGCTTCATTCAAATCACGGAGTTTATTGAACGCAATTGCAAAAAGCCTGTTCCAGTAGCGATTGTAAATTTCTGTAAATGCTTTCTCGTCGTCAATCGCCAGCAAGTTGATAAGTTCTATATCGTTAAGTGTGTTATAGTTGTACATATCAAAAATAAAAACAATAAGATGCGCGATGACCAAGCAATTGTTGCCCGGTCAGTTTCATTCTATAATTAATCTGAATTGTTAGGTAAGGGTGTTTATGAAGTAAAAGTAATATTAAATGTTAGAAAGCGAAGTAGTGCGAAAAAAAATCTAATTTTTTTGGGGATGATACATATCTAAGCGCTGATATTTGCTCGGTTATCTATCTTCAACGAACTCTACAGCTGAACTGACGCGGTTATCAATAAAAGTTGGAATACAACTGACTGTAATAAGCCAGAGTTCTTAGCATTGAACACGAGACTGATTATGGTTTTTGGAACCTCGGATCGTTCACCAGTTCCTTATCGGTTAAAGTTTTTAAAAATGAAATTATCTTGTTTTGATCATCGACGGATAATGGAATACCACGAACACCGTTTTGCTGTAAGTGTATATCCAGATGCGCGTTTGCCATTACGCCTGTATTATAATGGTTCATAACATCAGCCAGGGTAGCAAAGCGGCCATCGTGCATGTAAGGCGCAGTTAGTTCAATATTTCTTAATGACGGTACACGAAATTTATCAATATCGTTCGTGTCATGCGTGGAGTTGTAGCGACCGTGATCATGTGAATGCACATCAAGTCCATTATTCCGGTAACTTTGGTCGGTAAATAGGGGTTCTGTGTGACAACCACTACATTTCTGTCTGAACAAAAGATAACCTTGTTTTTCCTCAATAGTAAAATTTCCGCCCGGTTCCTTACGGATGTACTTATCATATTTCGAATTCGCTGACACAATCATTGCCATAAATTGCGTCAGTGCGTTCAGGACATTTGCAGGTGTTACTTCAGGTTTGCCAAAGGCCGCTCTGAAAAGCATAGGATAAGGTGGAATGGCTTGAAGCCGGGAAGCGATGTTGTTAAGCTCATTAGCCATCTCACATGGGTTCGTAATAGCATTTATAGGAGATATTTTCAAATCCTTAATTCTGCCGTCCCACATCATCGAGTTATTCCAGGCAAGGTTAAACAGACCTGGCGCATTGCGGGTGCCCGCACAATGCTTTATACCGGCACTTACCGGATGGCCAAAGTCGGCGAAAGCAGCAATAGGTTGATGGCAATTAGCACAAGATATGGACTCATCGAGTGAAAGAACCGGATCGTAAAATAAGATGCGCCCCAGTTTAAATCCCGCTGGTGTTATCGGATTATTCCGAAAGCTGTAAAAAGGCTTTGGGAAATTTGCAGGAACCGTAAAGTATATATTTTCGGCAGTAATATAATAATTGATCTTTGACGGCCGGAGTTCATATGCTGTAATGCCAATGACAAGGTTTAACACAAGAGCAATAACTAATATTTTAAATTTCATATGTATTTGTTGACGGCACACCGTCATGGGGTATAGCAAAAGTATTTTAAAACATACTATATGGTATGTTTTAAGGTAAAAAAATTAGTTAAGGTTGTCGAGGTATTTCTTAAATTCCTGTAGGAATGCGCTGTACGAAGATCTGCCAAATATTTTACCCATATACCGTGCTCCGCCGTAGCCGGAGATTACATAGCTTGCGATGTTTTCGGCATTGTGTTCCTGCGTAAGTTGCTGCTGATCCTGGGCGCCACGTATTGCGTTTTCAAGCTCTGTTTGCCAGGCCATAATCACACGGGTAAGCGCCTGGTGAAAACGGGCGTTCAGCGATGCCATTTCTTCAATCAGGTTGACCACCGGACATCCGAATTCCACTTTGAAAAATTGGTGATTGGATAACAATGCTTTCATCATCTCATATATGCGTGGACGGATATCCCCCGGTTTGCTCAGCGAATCTCCTAATAACGGGAGCATGTTTGGATACATGATCTCATTAATGACTGCCAGTCCCATTTCTTCCTTATTCTTAAAATGATAAAAAAAAGCGCCCTTGGTAACTTGTGTCGTGGCGATAATCTCGTCGATACTGGTAGCCTGATAACCTCTTTCGTAGATCAGATCGAATGCCTTTTGAATTATCATTGAGCGTGTTGCCGCTGCTTTTGCCATAAATACTAATTAGTACGTTGCAAACTTAAAAAATTATGCCACTGTATTAATAATCGGTTAAAATACTTTCAGCTATTCGCTTGTTTAATTGTGCAACCTTTGCATCACCAAGTCCCTGGGCCACAATGACCGATCCGGTTATTAAACTTAACAATTGAGGAAAAAGCACCTTTATTTCTTCCGGTTTTACAAGAGCTTTGAGCCTCGATTTTATAAATTCTCCCCAATGCTCAAAATAAAGATCTACTTTCTTTCTAAGCTCTTTTACATCTTCCTGGGTAAAATCATTTAAACCACGGGCAAAAGCACAGCCATTAAAATCATCCTCAGAAAACCATTGTTCAAGAAAATCAAATATTGCCAATATCTCCGCTTTAGCGCCACCTTTAACCCGCGAAACGTGCTTGTTAAGCTCTGCGAAACGAAGCCAGTCTTTTGACTCCAGATAGGCCGCAATTACTTCGTTCTTTGAAGTGAAATAGTTATAAAAGGTTCTTTTTGATACACTGCTTTCTGCGATGATCCGGTCAATTCCAATTGTATTAACACCGTATTCATTAAAAAGTGCATTAGCCGTTTTTAAAATGCGATCACGGGGTTTAAGTGATTCAATAGTATCGGTGCGCAGGTCTTTAAGATTCGATGTTTCAGCTGTCATAGATCATCTATTTGTCAATTTAAGAAAAGTACACAAATCTGTCTACTTTTTCTTGATAAAGTAAACAGATCCGTCTACTTTTGTCAAAGATAATACTAAAAAATATTTTCAAAAAAGGAGGAAAAAAAATGACAAATTTCAGTGAACACGAATTCAGGAAACAACCCTGGTTCGATCAAAACAACTTTCCCGGCTTCGATCAAGCCATTCCAATGAAATCTATCGTAATTTATTGCTTCGATCCGCGTGCGGCTGGTATTCCGAAAGCTGTAGCCGAATATTTCGGAGATGAGGTTTATCCCGGCGAAAACATTCTTGACGAAGCTGGTAACAATGTAGGTTCTACACAATCCTTGTTTACGTTATCAAATGCCGGTGGCAGGGCTATAGGAGCATTGCAGTCGGTAGCTACGATGAATTACCTGTTCAACAACTTAGAAAGATTGGTGGTAGTTCACCATTCATTTTGCGGTGCTACAGCATTTGAGCCGGATCAGCTAATCGGGAAGTTTCATGACCATTTTCATGCTGATATCTCGACCATGTGGGATCACGATGACCTGGCCATCCTAAATTACGAGCAATCAATCAGGCATGATGTGGAACTGCTACGGTCAAGCCCGGCTACTCCCAAAAAAATGAAGATCTATGGTTTTTTCTACGACATTAATTCCGGCAAATTAACCGAAGTGCTTCGCGATATTCCAACAGAGAACTAAACGAAAATCAATATTGTAAACACCAACCGATATGAATATAGATTTCAAACTTCCAGATACCCAAATCGTGAGGCAGGCCCACGATCTGGTGCGCTCAGCTTCCAACGATATGCTTTACAATCATCTGATGCGCTGTTATTTTTTTGCTGAGTTAATCGCAGAGCAGGAAAACTCCTCTGCCGATCGTGAACTAATATTCTTATCCACAACTATGCACGACCTCGGTTTCACAGACCTGGGCCGCGGCCCAAACCGCTTCGAGATTGAAGGAGCCCATGCTGCCCGTCGTCACCTCAAAGAATGGGGTGTTGAAGACGACCGTACATGGAAGGTTTGGACTAATATCGCAGCGCACACCTGGGATATTAACTTGTTCAAAGAAGATGAGGCCCGAATCTCGCAACTGGGGATACTTTACGATGTGATTGCGCTGCCGCCAGATATCAAACTTGATCCTGATACAGTAGCCGAAATTGTTCGGCGCTATCCACGCCTGAACTTTAAGAATGGTTTTTATGAAATGCACCGGGAGGAGCTGGAAAGCAAACAACCTTATCCGCACAGATTTCATATGTGTACCTGTATCGCGCATGAACAGGGAATGCCACTGGAAATACCCGATCCCAAAGCATGGCTGGATGGCGCTCCTTTCAGTGAATAAACCAGGGAATAAGATTAAAAGGAAAAGCTCCCGCCTTCATGATGGGAGCTTTTCCTTTTTGTCAAATAATGCCGGAGGGCAGGTTATTCGTTACCTTCAAACAATACCGCCATATGTTCGCCACCTTTGGTGCGATGTGCGCGTAAAGCTGTATAGGCATCACTGTGATACCAGGCTTTTGCGGCTTCTGTAGAAGGGAATTTAACTAACCTTGCTGTTTCTGTGGCTGGGCCTTCCAAATTTTCATGTTTAGTGCCATAAGCCAGGATTTCGATTGGGTGATCACCAATTGCAGAGCCGATATTTTGTTCGTAAAAATCTAACTCCTCTGCTTCTTTTGTATTCAATCTTTGAAATAAAATGTATGCTGACATAACTTTAATAGTCCGGTTTTTTTAGCCGGACAATAGTTTGATACCAAAATCAAAAAGTGTAACAGTTTGCCGCGCATTTCTATTATTTTTGAATAAATACTAAGCAGTATGTTAACTTCAAAAGTTGAAGTGGCCGACGAGGAACGCCTCGTGATCAGTCAGGCGCAGTCAGGCTCGCAAGCCGCAGCAGGCAAACTCGTCAATATGCACCAGCGGTTCATTTACAATGTTGCGTTGAAATTGGTACATGATAAGGACGACGCAAAAGATTTGACCCAGGAAGTGCTGATCAAAATGTTAACCAAGCTTAGCCAGTTCAGCTTTAAAAGCAATTTCAGGACCTGGCTGTATCGCATCACGATGAACCATTTCCTGAAAAGTAAAATGCGGAAGAGCGAAATAGCTATTCATTCTTTTGACGAGCTGGCACCGGTACTGGACGAACTATATGACCACGAAAGCATGACTGAAGATGAGCACCGAAGGTATAACAAAGAGATTATTGCATTCCGTAATAAATGTACATCATCCATGCTGCTATGCCTTGACCGGCCGCAGCGGATCATATTTGTACTTGGCGCTATTTTTAATTTGAAAAGCCCCGTAGCCGCCAAGATCCTGAACATTTCACCAACTAACTTCAGAATGCAACTGTCGCGGGCTAAGGCTGACCTGTTCCAATTCATGAACAATAAGTGTGGTTTGATTAACCCTGATAACCCCTGCCGATGTCACAAGAAAGTGAAGGGCTTTATCCGTGACGGCATCATTGACCCTCAAACAAACCAGTTTTTACCCGAGGCCATCGAAACTATTGGCGTAATTGCACCTGAAAAAAATAAAGAATTGGATGTGCTGATGGCCGGTAAATACCTGCCGTTTTTTACCGGACAGCCATATGAGCACATGGATAACGGGGATAAGCTCGTTAGTTCATTGCTTGCTGACCCTGATGTTCGTTCACTATTCCTGCTCAGTTAAATTGATATGTATTCTTCTGAATAATATAAAAATACATATCACTGTACACCTCAAATCCTATTTTGAGTAGCTTACTATTATTAAGTGCCGGATTTTTCAATTTGTGTTTAAATTTTTTGCCTAATTAAAAAGTTCTTTCTTAAAGTCTTTCGGAGTTTTACCAACCTCTTTTTTGAATAACTTGGAGAAGTACGACATATTTTCAAAGCCAAGTGAAAAAGCAATCTCTGAAACATTGTCTTCTGATTCCCTTAATTTGTTCTTTGCGACAGTAATCAGCGCGATGTGGATGAGTTCCTGAGCCGTTTTTCCCGTTTCGATCTTTAACGCGTTACTGAGATAACGGGGCGACATATTGAGTGCTGAGGCCATATAGCCAACTGAAGGGAGACCTTCTTTTAAAAACTTATCGTCATGGATATAATCACTTAGTAACTTATTGAAAGTAGTAACTGTTTTCCCGATCAGCGCCTGGCGATTAATAAATTGCCTTTTGTAAAAGCGTTCGGCATATTTGAGTATCGACCATACATTAACCAGGATAATATCCTTGCTGAACTCATCCTGGTTATTACCATATTCTGTATCTATTGACTCAAATAAGCGAGCAATCGTTTTTTCTTCCTTAGGAGAAAGATGCAGTGCTTCATCTGTTTCATAGTCAAAAAAGGCATATTTTTGAATCTCTTTCTGCAAAACGTTACCAAGCAGGAAATCTTCATGAAACAATAGAATATAACCCCCCTCTTCCAGCTCCAGGTTTTCAATTTCAATCACCTGACGGGGTTTCCAAAAAACCATCGATCCTTTTTCATGATCAAATTTGGTGCGCCCGTAAAGCCAGTGTCCTGCCTTGATATTTTTGAGTCCGATCAAATAACAATCGCAGGTAAACTCTGCAAAGTTTAAAACCAGGCCAGGGGTAATACGCAGGAGGCTAAGCATTGGGTGCTCGGGAGCCGGCAAGCCGTTCTCCCGGTGCATCTCGCTTAATGATTTGAAATGTCTCATCGTTTTGGTTCATTAAAAATAGTCATTTTCCTTTTTTAAGATCGTACGATTGATACCGGCAGTTTTAGGCGCCGACTTCAGTTGGAGTAAACTTGCCAGCCCAGGCCTCAATTTCCGCACTGGTTTTTGCACTGTTAGTCCTGTAAGCTTGCAGTGAATCCAGGCCCACAGGCAAATGGAGCGGAGGGTTTTCTACAGCAGCCAGTTCAACAATTACTTTTGCCAGTTTAGCAGGGTCGCCAGGTTGGTTACCATGCAAAGCATCAGGCACATTTTTCATCTGTCCAACAGTCGTATTATCATAATCCGAAATTGCGTTGGCAGCGGAAGAATAAGATTGCGCATTTAAAAACTGGGTACGGAACAAACCCGGAGCAAGCGAAGTAACGTTGATATTGAAGGGCGCAAGTTCAGCGGCAAGGCCCTCAGATATGCCTTCTACGGCGTATTTAGTAGAGCCGTACAAAGCCCAGGCAGGTAATGCGCCGTAACCAAAAAGAGAAGAAATGTTGATGATGTGCCCGGTCTTTCTTTCGCGCAAATGTGGCAATACATTGCGTACTACATTTAGCAAACCAAATACGTTGGTATCATACTGCCTTCTTACTTCTTCATCCGATGCTTCTTCTATAGCGGCAACAATGCCAAAACCGGCATTATTGACCACCACATCCAATTGCCCAAAGTGGTCAAGTCCATCTTTAACGGCTTGCTTTACTTCTGCCTCTTTTACCACATCCATGGTTACTACTAATAAATTTTCATCGTTGCCCAGCTCTTTTTCCAAACCGGCTGCATTATTACGAACAGTAGCTACTACCTTGTCGCCGGAGGCAAGGACTGTTTTTACAATTTCAAGGCCAAATCCTTTACTGGCACCTGTTACGAACCAAACTTTAGTTTTCATGATCAAATTTTTTAGTGATTATTTAATACTCAAAGGTAGGTCTGGCTTGAAGGGAGGTGCTAACGCTTATTTCCGAATTATTAGCACTTATTTACCTGATCTAACCTGTATTATCTATTTAAGCGAATTGCGGAAGTTAAATAATGCCCAAGCCTGTTTACACAGATGTGCAAACGGGCTTAGGCTTTTGTTATATTGCTTGATTAGGAGAATAAGGCCTTGTTCTGGTTGAAGAAACCTGAAAGCGTTGTCGGTTTTCTTTGAGTGATCATTTCTATCAGCCCATTAGTACCTGCAAATATGCCATTAATGCAGTCGTCAGCAACGTGGGTAACGTGCTGTACAAAGTGTTCACTTGCGGCTCTCTTAGAATTGATCTCGAAGAAATGTTCAATAGTCACCGGCTCATATTTTACGGTCCTTCCCAATACCCTGGAAATAACGTCGCTCATTTCAAAAACACTAAATTCTTCCGGACCGTAAAGCTTAAGTACCTGACCTGCATACTCCTCTATTGAGGTTGCAATTTTTGCAACTACGCGACCCAGGTCTGCTGAATCAACAGGTGCCCAGCGCCCTTCGCCAAAAGGCAACACAATGGCATTGTCGTGCTGAATGCCCTCCCGGATATACAAGAACCAGTCATCAAAAAATGTCGGCCTCAAATGCACTACCGGGATGCCTGTCCTGTTTAAAATTTGTTCTCCAACCCAGTGATCCTGCGCCGCGTTACTTTTAGCTTCACGTTTTGCCGAGATTTGGGACATATTGACGATACCTTTTAGTCTGTTTTCTACCGCTGCCTGGGCAAAATAAGCTGTAGCCTGCAACACGCCGGGCACTAACACAGGGTAACAAAAGTACGCGGTATCGATACTCTGCATAGCTGTGGAAATTTCGTCCAGATTGAGCAAGTCGCCTACGAATACTTCCACCCCTCGGGCGGTGAGTTTTTCTGAACGTTCGTCGTTGCTATGAACGAGCGCCCTAACCTGGTAACCCATTTGCAAAAGTTCGTCTATTGCGGCTCCGCCGCTTTTACCAGTCGCGCCGGTAATCAATATTTTCAATTGCTTTTCCATGTCTGAATTATTTATTATACCAAAGGTAGGAGGGGCCGCGATGCTCGTGTTAACGTAAATTTCAGAATTACTGGCACTTATTTACCGTAAAACACTATCTGTAATAGGGAGATATTAATAAATAAACAATTACACCGGTTAAGCTCACGTATAGCCAGATTGGCATCGTCCATCGGGTGATCTTTTTATGCAAAGCGACTTCCATATTTAAACCGCGACCGATAGAAATCAGCGCCAACGGCACCGTGACTATTGCCAGCATTATATGAGTGATCAATATGAAAAAATAGATATACCGTAAAGCACCCTGTCCACCGAATTTTGTTGAGGGGGTAGTAAAATGGTACAACAGGTAGGATAACAAAAACACCGAAGTACATACAAAAGCTGCGAAAATGAGATTACGGTGCCGCTTGATGTTCTTTTGCCTGATGGCATACAAAGCCAGCAAAAGGAAAATAAAAGTAGAACCGTTCATAACCGCGTTAAGTAAAGGCAGGTACGAGAAACTGTAGTTTTTAAAAATCTCCTTATTCGGCAGGAAGAATGCGAAGATGATCAGGCCGTTAATAGTTAAGGTTAGCGCCCATGTAAGTGGCTTGTAGTTCTTAGGCTTCACAGTGTTTTTGTTTAAAGTATATTCCATGTGTTGTAGTTTAAATTATTATTTGACCGGTGCGAAGTAATCAAAGAATGTATTGCTAAACGCGTTGGGTAAATGGTGTAATTATTCATGATCTTCCTGGCTAACAAAGGTAAATAAAAACATACTAATTAGTATGTTTTGTGATATGGTTTTATAATAAAGTATTTAGCGTTATTGGCTAAACCGGGCACACAGACGCGCAATTATCGCACAAACTTGGGGAAAGCATTTGGTGGCTCATCATTCTTGCAGACCGAATGGGTGTAGATATCAATACGGCTTTGGAGGGTTTTCTGAGCAAAACAGAGAAGCTATTAATCAAATAACATGATAGAACAAAAAGAAACGACCCCTGGAAAATTGCTGATATACGGTGTAACAGGTCATATAGATGCCTTAGTTACATGGAGCCTCAATGCAGTACCATCATTATATTGATAGCTGATATAATTTAAGCTATTTACAACTATGCAGAAAACAACAGACCTTCGTTAGGCAGTCCTTTAAAATGATCAGCATGAATTTTAATTGCCCGCAGTGAGGGAGAGAGAAAAATTGATCATCAGAGGGTGAAGAAACAGGATGAGTATGACTAAAGAGGAACTTAATTTTTAAACCATGATAAGAGCATATCTTTTATACACCGGGACAGACGGCAATTCTCATTTTAAAAGAGGCGTTATCGCAGAAGATGCATTGGTGCCGGCAGAGCGGACTTTGTTTAAGGAATCGCCTTCAAATTGCTCAACCGACTGGCATAATGACCCGGTTCCGCAATATGTGATCACACTATCGGGATACCTTGAATTTGAAACAAAAACAGGTGCAAAATTTACCATTCATCCTGGCGATGTTTTGTTGGCTACGGATGAAACAGGGACAGGGCATAGATGGCGAATGCTTAATCAGGAACCCTGGAAACGGATATATATCATTTTTCAGAAAGGAGCAGATACACGCTTTATAGCAGATGCCGACATGTAAATAAACTGTGCTCAATGAATCAGAGCCCTTTACCCGTATTTAATGCTCATCAATTTGTTTTCCGCAGTTAACGCTTCTCGACATTTGTAAGTTCTTTCAGTAATGTGACCCTCAATGAGAACGACATCGTGACTTTGAAAACGACCCATCAATTAATATAGAAATTTAATTCTATTGAAATGAAAAAAAGAGATGTTTTACTACTCCTTATTTTTTTATTGTTTGGGGAATTGGCAAGAGCTCAGGATCCAAAAATACCCGGAGGGAATTTTGGATTTAACAACATGGGTGCGGGCAGGTGGAATGCGCCGGGTTGGTATTATGTTCAATACCTGCAGGTATACTCAAACACTTCCACCCGTGATGGCAAGGGCGATCCTATTCCAGGGCCCAAGCTAACTTCTATTGTTACCCTTCAGCAGCTTATTTTTGTCTCAAAATTGACACTGCTTAATGGGAATGTAGCCTTCAATACACTTATACCTTTGGTTACAACCTCAGCCTCTCAGGTCAGTATTAATCCTAATCCCCTGGGCGATCTTTTAATCGGGCCCTATATTGAGTGGAATGATCAAAAGGTATTAGGAATTGATATGTTTTACCGTTTAGGAGTTAACGTTAGCTTTCCTACGGGAGCATTCAACGAACGCTTTGATTTCAATTCGAGCTTACACAGGTACAGGATCTTTCCTCATTTGGAGTTAACAGTTGTTCCGGTTGCTAAATTGGCAATAAGCGTTAAAAACAACATGTATTTTTTTACCCGCGAGGTTGGTTCACCCAAAAAGACAGGTACTGCCTACAATCTGAATTATGCTATAGAATATACGGTGGCCAACAGGTTGATTATTGGTGCAGTTGGTTACTACCTCACGCAACTTACCCAGGATTCTTATAATGGCGATCAAAATTACTACAGGAATAATTATGGAATAGATGAAACTAAAGAACGGGTTTTTGCCATAGGGCCCGGCGTTGGTTACACAACGCATAATAAGCTGTCATTAGAGTTAAAAGCGATGTGGGAAACCGGTGCGGTAAACCGCAGGCAAGGGTTCAGAAGTACGTTGGTAATAGCTTTTCCTCTTTAATAAGCTCCGCAATGCAATTAGTACACATTTTCCTATTTATCAAGCCTTTAAATTTATTTGATGATGGCTTGCCCGATTTTATTATTAAGATGATAATCCGGACAATTTGATGGTTTGATTTTGTTTAAATAATTGTTTATCAGATTTTTATATTTTATTACTATGATAATAACTGTTATCATGTGGGTTATGGTGAAAAATGCCTTTGGCTCATATTAATAAGATAATTTCGCAATATAAAAGCATCTCGATTTTCGAGGAGTTGCAGCGAGAAAAATAAATAAATATTGTTTTTAGTATACATTTTAATATTGAAAAATGGCAAACAACATTGAAAACAAAGTCGTCGTAATTACGGGGGCAAGTAGCGGGCTGGGTGAAGCAACTGCGAAGTACCTGGCTGAACGAGGCGCAATCCTGGTACTGGGTGCAAGGCGCGCTGATCTTTTAGAACAAATTGTTCAAAGCATCACAGCAGCGGGCGGTAAGGCTATCTACCAAAAAACAGATGTAAGGGTTAAGGAGCAGGTAGGTTCGTTAGTAAACAAAGCCTTAGAAAATTATGGGCGTGTTGATGTTATCGTCAATAATGCCGGTATAATGCCAATTGCGCCAATGGCAGAGGTACGAACAGATGAATGGGACAGGATGATTGATATCAACATCAAAGGCGTACTTTATGGCATTGCAGCAGCTTTACCTATTTTTCAAAAACAAGGTTCGGGGCATTTTATTAATATCGGATCTGTGGCAGGCATAAAAGTTTTCAGTCCGGGGGGCACCGTTTACAGCGGAACCAAATATGCAGTTCGCGCCATAAGTGACGGCCTTAGACAGGAAGTTGGGGGTAGTATACGTACAACTACTATTGAACCCGGCGCTGTTGATTCGGAGCTCAAGTTTAGTACCTCACATGAGCAAAGTGCCGAAAATGTAAAAGAGTTTTACAAGAAGGCTATACCTGCTGTTACGATTGCTAAAGCTATTGCTTATGCCATTGAACAGCCATCTGATGTAGATATTAACGAGATCGTGATCAGGCCTACTGTTCAGGACTTTTGACCTTGTAGCAGCGCCACCAGATCAGGAAATAAAACCTGAAGCTGAGCCCTTATTTACGAAAAAATATTAATTACAGTATCGGAAGTTACAGTAAAAGGAAAGCTATTGCCTTGTTTGTAAAAACAAACTTGGTTGATACGTGGCTGAAAATCATCATCATTTCAAAAAAGATTTCCGAAAATTTCAAATGTTAATAATTAAATAATTGCGTCATGAGTATAGTTTCAATTAATCCCGCAAACGGGAAAACGATTAAAACCTACACTGAAATAAGCACAGAGGAGGTAAATAAAAAGATTGAGGATGTGCATCAGGCATGGATCAGCTGGAAAAGGTCGGCACACGAAACCCGCAGCGAATTATTGATCAGGATGGCCGGCGTTTTACGGCAACGTAAACAGGAGTTAGCCACGCTAATGGCAAATGAAATGGGCAAACCGATCACTCAGGGAATTTCTGAAGTGGAAAAATGTGCAATTTGCTGTGAATATTACGCAGAGAATGGTCCTAAGCATTTAGCCGACCGCCTTATCCAAACGGAAGCAACCAAGAGCTTTGTTACTTTTCAACCGATAGGCGTAGTTCTGGCTGTTATGCCCTGGAATTTTCCACTATGGCAAGTATTCCGTTTTCTGGCACCTGCGCTTGCAGCAGGAAACTGCGGTGTGCTCAAACACGCTTCAAATGTACCCGGCTGCGCGGTCGCTATCGAAGAGATCGTGAAACAAGCTGGCTTTCCGGATAATGTTTTTCTTACCCTGCTAATCGGTAGCAGCAAGGTTTCGGGTATTATTGAACACCCGCACATCAAAGCGGTTACCATTACCGGGAGTACCAATGCCGGTATCCAGGTTGCTACAAAAGCAGGTTCTGTGCTTAAAAAAGTAGTGCTGGAGCTTGGCGGCAGCGATGCCTACGTGGTACTGGCAGATGCTGATCTGGAAGAAGCGGCAGAAACCTGTGTGGGCAGCAGACTTATTAACAGCGGGCAAAGTTGTATTGCTGCCAAAAGATTTATTGTAGAAAAATCAGTGATTGAAACATTTACAGCATTGTTTCTGAAAAAGATGAAGGCCATGAAAACCGGAGACCCATTAGACCCCAGCACTGATGTGGGGCCGCAGGCCAGAGTAGATCTGAGGGATGAACTTCATAATCAAGTAACCAGATCTGTGGAAAAAGGTGCTGTATGTATTTTAGGCGGAGAAGTTCCTCCGGGTGATAATGCTTTTTATCCGCCAACTATTTTGACCAAGGTGAAGCCCGGCATGGCAGCATACAGCGAGGAATTTTTTGGGCCCGTTGCATCTATCATTGAAGCTGAAGATGAATCTGATGCTATCAGGATCGCAAATGATAGTGTTTTCGGTTTGGGTTCTGCAGTGTTCACAAAAGATGTGGCTAAGGGTGAAAGAATAGCAAAAACGGAGCTTGAGGCTGGTTCCAGTTATGTTAATCACCGCGTGTTATCAGACCCAAGATTACCGTTTGGAGGCACAAAAACATCCGGACACGGAAGAGAACTTAGCGATTTTGGGATCCATGAATTTGTAAACATCAAATCGATTTACGTAAAATAGGGTGAGATCATTTTTGAAACAATCTCGTCCGGACATCAGCAATCTATAACCATTTTTAACGATAATGTTTATAGATTGCTGATGCTCAAATGTATAGTGGATTCAGCTTTGTGATCCACGGTATATGAGATCAGTTTAATCGCTCTGTTAGCCAAAAAATTGCCTTTT
Source organism: Mucilaginibacter aquaedulcis (assembly GCF_030409325.1). Taxonomy (GTDB): domain Bacteria; phylum Bacteroidota; class Bacteroidia; order Sphingobacteriales; family Sphingobacteriaceae; genus Mucilaginibacter; species Mucilaginibacter aquaedulcis. Next base: position 1,947,256 of record NZ_JAUFPR010000002.1, on the reverse strand, counting down.
CTGTCAATAATGGCCGTGAGTGGGTCAGGAAATTTTTCATGTAAGCTTGCTTACGATGTCTTTGCAGCCAGTATTCATCTTCCCATTCCTCTACCAAAACAAACAGTTCCTCATCTTCAATTGATTGATGAAGGTCAAACCTTGTGCAGCCAAGCTCAACACGTGACTGGGTGATCAGGTCGATCAGAAAGGATCTGAGATCCAGCGAATGACCTTTTTTTGTTTTCAGCAAACCGTAACTATAGATAGTCATACGCTAATCGGATCAGAAATCATTTACAAGCTTTAATAGTTTTTGCTTTGTATTTTGTAATATTATAAGTGATGTAAAGTGTTTTATATTCAATTACTTAGGCGTATACAAATATTAATCAAAATTGCTCCGGTTATTTATTATTAAGATAATAAATGTCATAATTTAATTGATAGCTATAACCTCAAAAAGCTTATCTACACACTTTTAATCGCTGTTAGTAAAGCATACCAACTCTAAATGAATGTGTATTTTATTAATCGATAAAGTCATATTCTCAGGCTCTTCCATCAAAAAAATCTTTGGGTGCAGAACCTATCAGCCATTTGATAACACATATAATTCCACTGATATACAACACGTGGTTCCTGATGCGAAATTTGACTTATACAAAGTCGCATTTAAAAACAGTAAGGAAAGATCCAATACTGCGAATATGGCAGATTAAACAGAGGAAGCTAATCACCGAGAAGATTGACAAGAAAAAGACGACCTAACAGTAATAAAACAGCGCAATATTTACCATTTAGTCAAAACAATCATGAAAAAGAAAGTTTTAATCATTGCATCTAATACCAATACTATTGGTCCATACAAAAGACGAACCGGAAACTTTTTACCGGAAGTGGCACATCCTTATGCCGAATTTACAAGAGCAAATTACCAGGTTGATTTTGCCACTTTAACAGGAGAAAGCCCATATCTTGATAATCTTGAATCTGCAGCAGACCCTGACAATCTTGCTTTTTTAACCGGTGAAGGCTGGGTGGCGATGCGAAAAGCCGTTAAACTTTCTACCGTTGATGTTAGTAAATATGATGGAATCTTCATTCCGGGAGGGCTTGCACCCTTAGTTGATATGGCAGACGACGCGCTGATCAAAAAAGTGGTTAAAGAAACCTACGAGCGCGGTGCAGTTGTTGGAGCCGTTTGCCATGGCCCGGTTTCATTCTTAAATGTTAAACTCAGCGATGGCAGTTACCTGGTGAACGGTAAAAATATTTCCTCTTTCACAACAGAAGAAGAAGATGGTTATGCCCGGGCCGATGTACCCTTTGATCTGCAAACCGAGTTAACCGCCCAAGGCGCTATTTATCATACAGTGGCACCGTGGCAACCTTTCAGCATTACCGATGGCAATCTGGTAACCGGCCAAAACCCTGCTTCTGGTAAAGGCGCCGGTGAAAAGATTGTTGCCATTCTCGGAAAATCTAATTAATAACTATCCTAATGGCTGTACTGCTTTTTGTAAAAGCTGCAGCCATTTTTTCATACCTCCCGGTTTGTAAAGGCTTATCTCAATAGGGGGCATCAAATACTAAACAAAATGGAAAAATCACGAATTCATGTTATCGCTAAATGGACGGTTAAAGCCGGCGAATTAGAAACTGTACTGGCATTGTTATCGCAGGTTGCTAAAGCGAGTATTGAAGAAGAAGGTAATTTATTCTATAAGGTACAACAGGATAACACAGACCCCAATATCTTACTATTATTTGAAGGATATAAGGATGAGGCAGCCGCTGCTCAGCATCGTAATTCTTCACATTTCCAGACGTTGGTAATCGGTAAAATAGTTCCCTTACTTGATGCGCGTGAAATTAATGTTACTACCCCGCTTACGTTGTAAACTGAAGTTTTACATAAAAAGTACAGGCTCCTGGATATCATAATTTGAACCTGTAACCTAACCTCAAAGCATACTGTTGATCGGCACCGCTTATTCTGTATACATCTTTTTTTATTCCGGTTTCCAATCCGTTTCGGAATGTAAAGCCTGCAGACAAACCGTACATTAATGAGCTTGCAGCTGGAATATTCCTGTTAATATTGTCTGATGACGAGGGCTTTGAAAACGAATAATGACTATCACCGCGAAATGCCACCCCTAAAGCGCCATCAATATAGAATATGCGCGATAACATATAACGCACCCCGCCTTTAAGTGGCACATAACTGTACTGAGTGCGGTAATAATTCTCTTCTTCGGAATCAAACTTATGACTAGCGGCAGATGGAAATTTATTATAACCAGTGGAAATATAGCCGCTGAGACCGGATCCCAGATCACGATATACAGCCAACTCTAAGCCAGGTACAAATTGTCCATAGGAAGAAAGATCTGTTAAACCTGCTGTTGCTGCAATACCAATTGACCACGCGTCAGAGCGGTCGCCAGATTTAGGTGCCTTTTGAAATACTGAATTATAGGCAATTCCTGCTTCCCATCCGATCGATGTTTTTAGCAAGCCGTGTGTTTGTGTGTAATAATCGTTCGCATTGTTATTTTGCCTGTAAGCCGAAGGATTTGACCAGATGTAGGAATATCGATTTAAAGATGGCCCTGCCATAATGCTAAAATGTTTGCTGATCCGGGCGTTGAGCATCAGTTTAGCCTGCATCCACCGCTCGTCCCACGTTTGTGAAATTGGTATGCGGAAATTACCTTCTGCGGATATGTAAAGGCTACGTCTCAGTTTAAAATCATGGCCTGCTCCCAAACCCGCGGCAAAAAGCTTTTGGCTGGCAAAAGTGTTGGCGCTAACCAGCAGTGTTGTATAAAAATCATGCGTTCCGCTTTTAAAAGTGATGTTTGTGCTGGCCATGTTATTAGCAGAATAGGCTATCTGATAAAATCCGTTATGTACAATATTGATCAATCCTATGCTAATTCCCTGAGAGGTATCAGTAACGTTTACCAGGCCAAGCTGCACACCTTTCAGGTGTTTGGTTGAATTATGCAGCAAACCTAATTGTAATCCATTAGCCTCCGCCTCAGCGCGGTTGATAAATAATGAAAGCTGCGCACCTCTTAATGTATCCAATGTAACATTATCCACTCCTGCAATTTGTAATCCCGTCATATTGCCGCCAACCAGGTTAAAGATGCCTGCCATCTGCAGATATTCTGAATTTTCTTTGTTAATATTGAAAAGCCCGCCAATTTCAAATCCTTTAACACCGGCAGTGTAACCGCCTGCCAGATTGAGGGAAAAGTTATTCACCACCTGGGGACTAAACATGCCATGCGTGCTTAGGCCGGGCGTAAGCGATACCTGGAAAGGGCGTTTGGCAAAAAAATCAGGAATGTTCAAACTTTGTATCTTTTGCCGGGCCGAGATCAGCCAACTGCCCAGTGCCGTCCGTTCTACCCGGTTATTTTTAGTGCGGGAATTTTCATAAGTCTGGCTGTCGTTACGGTACGTGACCGATACAGCCTGCAGAAATGTTACCATGGTATCTCGGTATCTCAATTTGCTTACCGTTATCCTAACCGGATTATCATTGTTTTTCTTGAGCTTTAAGCGAAAATAGCCATGATCATCTGTCAAAGTAGATGCCAGCTGTTGCTTCTCATAAACACTGGCGTTCATGAGGCGCTCGCCCGTCCGTTCGTCTGTTACTAATCCACTGATCGAATAGTTATCACTTTCGTCAGTAAAATCTGTATTGGATAACGTAAGGCTGCGGAGTTTGGGTGTTATAATTAAATAATTTTTACGCTCTTCGTAAGCAAATCGATTTGAAAAAATCTGGGTGAGAACCTGCGCAATTTTCTTTTCGGTAACTTGAATAGTGACTGTACTGTCTTTGGGTATCAATTGGCTGTCATAAGAAAAGAAGAATTGGCCTTGCCTGCCTATCTCATCCAGAAGATCGGCCAGGCGCATGTTTTCTTCATGCAGGGTAATTTGCTTCTCAAGTATTGTTTGTCCAAATAATTGAGAAGTTGAGCAATAAATAAACACCCAGATTAAAAGCAAATATTTGGGTACGGCATGTTTGTATAAACAGTAAATATTTATCTGTACCGGAAGTTTATTTAAGTAGAATGGCCTCATTTGTTTTAATTACTTTGATTTTAAAGGTTCGGCCGATGACATCCAGAATATCTTCCAGTGATTCGTTCCTGAACGTAGTATTTAGCTTAAGACTATCTAATTTTGTGTTTTCAATAACTATGTGACAATCATATGCCTCATTGAGCGCATTCACTAATTGGGGCAGGGGAGTACCATCTGCTACAAACTCACGTGTACGATAATAATTATAAAACTTATTGGTACTTTGAGACAAAACGAACTTCTTGTTTTCTGGTAAAATACTGAGCTTTTCGTTAGGGCGAAGGAATAGCTTTTGATGCCCGTCTGTAACCGCTACCAATCCGGTTTCCACAATGACTTCCACACTTCCTGATTTGTTCTTGACATTGAACGAGGTGCCTAAAACCTGAATGCGGATTTTTCCCGCGTTAACAATAAATGGCTGGCTTGTACGGTGGATGACGCTGAAGAAAGCTTCTCCCCGGTCGAGCCATACTTCCCGCTTATCCTCATTAAAGCCTCTTGGATATTTGAAAGCGGTATTTTGATTTAATGTAACTACAGAGCCATCAGATAAAGTATCTGTCTTGACTTCCAGTTTGGCAGTTGAAAGTGACAACTGCCCATGATTTTTGTATTGCAGAAAGAACCACGAAACGCCGATGGTAATCAATAACATTGCCGCAATTTTTAACCACACACCCGGTAGCCGAATGGGGATGATTTTAGGCTGTTCTGTTTCTCTATCGAGAGTTTTTTGCTTAAACCGTTTCAATGATTCGCTGGCATCCATGGGTGTTTGCAAATTCAGATTTTCACTGGCCTGCCAAATGATCTGGAATTGTTTTAAGCGATGTGCATTTTCATCACTCATTTTTTGCCAGTCTTCCATTTCTGCAACTTGCCGGGCGGTTGCCTCCCCAAGCAAATAACTGATTAATATATCATCATTGATGTTCATAGTAATAATTTGATTGGAGTTATAGGATATTGATTACAAACCAGGTAATGAGTGGCAGGTAGTCGGCCAGTTTAGTCCGTAGTTTTTTAAGTGCCCTGCTCATTTGCGTTTCAACCGTTTTAATGGATAATCCTAATTGGGTTGCGATTTCAGCATATTTCAAATTCTCGAAACGGCTTAGCTGAAATATCGTACGGCACTGTTCGGGTAATCCGTTGATGGCGTGGTTTAAATTTTCTACCAATTCACGGTATTGCAATTGATGAGCAACGTTTTCTTCCTGGGTATCATCTCCCTGGTAACTTGATTCGTAAGCTTGTTTCACTTTTTGATGTTTTAGGTAATTAAGGCATTCGTGATGAACAGATCTGTATAAATAGGCTTTTAATGACGTATGTACCTGTAAGCCTGTTGGTTTTTCTAAAACCTTCCAAAACATATGATGCACCATTTCTTCTGCAATAATTTCATCACGTACCAATGTATAAGCGTAGCGGTATAAAGCGTCGAAATAGGTCAGATATATTTCGTCGAAATCATGCCCCCCATTTTTCAGTTTTGAAAATTCCAGTCTGTTTTTTGGATTTGTTGACAATGTTCTATTTTTATTGAATTTCTGATACTAAGACAACTCTGCCGGCTTAGACCCTGACAAAGCCAATTTTTTTAATAATGTAAACCCAGGATAAAGGAAAAGGAATTTATATGGTAGCGAAAAGCAAAATCAGCTTTCAGCCTCATCGTATAATAGTTATGCGGATTATTATCAGCAGACTATTTAAAAGACTTTCTTACTATTGTTATCCCGGTGTATGTGTAATCAACCTAACATGGATACAGGTGCGGGAGCATTTTCAGCAATCAATCCTTCCATTTTCAATTCCTCCCAAAAGGAATCCGGAATAGTATAATTGTTTATCGAGTTAACAATTTCACTGACCTGTTCAGGCAAGTGGGCACCGGGTATAACTGCAGATACCACTTCGGGAGCGGCACAAAACTGCAAAGCTGCAGATAATAAGCTTACTTCATGCCTTTCGGCAATATTTTGGATACCTGATAGTTTTTTAAACACACCTTCAGGATAAACGGTACCATAATCAAAACGCTCCTTTCCTGCCAGAAACCCGGCGTTAAGCGGAGCTCCAACAACAACAGATATTCCTCTTTCTTCGCACCTTGGAAAAACCAAATTCAATTCTTCGTCATGGTGGATCAAAGAATATTGAGTTGCTGAAAGCAAAATGTCGGGATCAGCTACTTCCAATGTTTTTAAAATTGGTTTTATGCTGTTAACTCCTATGCCCCATGCTTTGATAATGCCCTCTTCGCGCATCTTACTTAGTTCAGGCATGGCCCCGTGTTGAGCAGTATTAAAATATTCCGTCCAGTTTTCTTTCATGTCTGCATTTTCCGGGGAAATATCATGGATAAATACAATATCGACTGACGAGATTCCCATTCGCTGCAGGCTGTCTTCAATGCTGCGTCTTGTTCCGGATGCTGTGTAATCATAGCGATAACCAAAATTATGATTGCCTTTCCAGATGCTTTTTCTGCTATTAAAATTTTCTTGAGGATGTAAAATACGTCCGACTTTGGAAGATAAAGTATATTCTTGCTTGGGTTTGTTGCTAAGAAATAGCCCCATGCGGTGCTCGCTAATTCCCATGCCATATGATGGGGAGGTATCAAAATAACGGATTCCAGCATTCCAGGCAGCTTCCATTGTTTGATATGAAGCAAGATCATCGTTTACCTGAAAACCATTACCTATTGCAACACCGCCAAGCCCCAAACGGGTAAGCGGGCGATACCTTGCCTGATCTCTTTGAAAGCATGGTTTCATGTTTTATGATTTAGATGAGAATCAAAATCTGTTTCCATAGTTTCCAAAGCCGGCCAGCTTTTGGATAAAATAGCTTCTAACTGTTTAATTTCTTTCGGGTGAGCGCTAACTTTTCGTTTGCCAAAATGAAGGATGTTTTCTACAGGAGGGCTGCCTTCCCAAGCCAGTTTTATCACATTGTCAGCAATTTCCTGTCTGCATAAGTATTCAGGAATTACGGCAAAACCCGTATTGTTTGACAAACAACGCAGTATGGAACCATAAAAGGGTACCACATAGTTTGGACATAGCCGGGGTTCGGCATCAAAACTCGCGAACCAAAACCTTTTCAGATGTTCCATATCAGTAGCCGTTGAGTACCAGATTTGTGCTGTTAGCCATTCTTTGATAGCAGGCCGGTCATTTTTCTGTATCAAAGTCTCCAATTGGGAAGTATCCGTTTTACTGCCACAGATCAGAATGATCCGTTCTTTGGTAAAAGGAGTATATTCCAGGTTATGCTGTGTGCCTTTTTGTGGTGTCAGTATAAGATCTAATGTGCCGTTATTCAATTCCTGTAACATTTGCGGATAGTCACCAAACCGTGTTATCAGGTTAAACGGTAATTCTGAAACGTGCGCTTCAAGCATGAATTGAAATATCTCTATAGACATTCCAACGCTAACCGTGGGCTTTTCAAACTTTGATTTGTGATGAAAAATGTTTTCAGCCTCCTCAAGTTTATTCATGTGCTCGATTATAAAATTATAAAGCACCGTTCCTTTATCAGTTGCTATCATTCTCCGGGTATCGCGGTCAAAAAGCCGGCAACCGGTATAGGATTCCAGGGAGTTTATATGCAGGCTGGCACCCGGCTGAGAAATACAAAGGGTTTGCGCCGCTGCAGACAATGAGCGTGCTTCATAAGTGGCTTTAAAAGTCCTGAACCATTCTAAATTTATCATTGCTGTTGATTTAGGGTATCACTATTTATTTCTCTCGTAGTTCCGGCCAAACCGGGATTTTTATATATTGTTATATTGAAGGCAAAAGCCTGATTACTGCTTACCTTGAGACTACCCGCTGCCGGGTAGATCAAAACCATATACCTCTTAATTACTTTTGTTAGCTGAATACAAATAGATGATAATGTGTGATCATGAACTCAATCAGTTAACCAAAACAACTACATCTTTTGGGTATTCTTCCCGTAAAATCATTGAAAATTGAAGTCCCTGGTTTGTCTGTAAGTCTCCACAACTATACTTATAGAAAATTGCATGCCATTTGGATAAAGAAATTAAAAGGAAGAGTATTTATTCGGGAAATAACTTAATTACAGTTAATTAAAAGAGGTGTTCGCAGAAGTTTGCCGTTTTTTATGAGGACTACTCCGAAATCATCGGAGCAAACAAACTGTTAACTCCGAATATATCGGAGTTAACAGTTTGTTTGCATGCACCATAGATGTAATGAATAGATATTATTTTAGTTGTCTCTTTGGTTGTGAAAATCGTATCACTTTAGCGCAAGCCTTACTAGCTTAAATTCAAGGAGTGTAGGTTTAATATTCAATAATTCAGCAGAGCCGTGGGTATTACGGACACGGCCTCCCCCTTTTTTTGAATAAAAATGTTTTCTAATAAATAACATTTAAAGTGTTGATGTTCATTTGGTTTATAATTTCGTAACTGACTTATTTACTGTGTGTGGTTCGGATAAAGTGTTAATTTATAATTTAAGCTTGTAAGGGGGAACGTAGTCATGGTTGTCTAATTGAAACATAAAAAGATAACAAAAAACATGATGAAGTATTTCGTATTATTGGTAACTACATTTTTTTTAATCAACTTTAATTCACACGCTCAAATTCAGCCCGGATATAAACTTGAGTTTGGCGTTAATACAGGGAAGACCACCATAAACTCAGGTGGTGAAGTGGCGGGGTTTGATATACGTTTGGAAAAAGGCTTTAGCAATCGTCTTTCAGCTACCCTTACTGCGGGTTATATACGTAATTTTAATAACAGACCTATAGTCCAACAGGATCACTGGGTTTACACAGGCACCCGTGACGTTATTCCTGTGAAAGCCGGATTAAAATTTTTCGTTCAGGATGATATTTACGTTGGCGGAGAGGCCGGTGTAGGCCTTGGATTGGCACATGGTACCAATTCATTTTTATACTCCCCATCAGTTGGATATGCCTTTAAAAACGGGCTTGACGTGAGTTTGAAATATGAAGGCTTTAGTAGAAACACAATTGCCAATGATCTGAGTCTTCGACTGGCTTATGGTATTAATCTGGATAAGCGCTATGCCCGTAAGGAAACAGCCCAAACAGATAGCTGGCAACTGGGCATTGGTTTGATTTCGGGTACTACCAATAGCCATGATGCCGTATTGGGTACTGAAGTTGATTTGTACAGGCCGTTAACAGGTAACCTGGAAGCCACAGCTTCTCTTGGAGTTTTTCATATTTTTGATGCTTACCGCTCTGTTATCACAAACAAACAGACAGCCGGACAAACTTTGATACCGGCCATGGCAGGGTTACGCTTATTTGCAGGGAATAAATTTTACCTGGCCGGAGAAGCGGGCGCTGCATTTGATACTCATGGAAAAGCTCAATTTGCATGGGCGCCATCTGCCGGTTTAGCATTCGGCAGCGGGCTTGATTTGTCACTTAAATATGCTGGCTTCAATGGTAATCAGATCCAGGATTTTATGGCACTTAAAATAGGCTACCATTTTAAGCTTTAATATAGCCATAAAAAGCCTGTAATTTTATGATTACAGGCTTTTATATAAAGTGAGAGTTGATGCTGAGCCGCTGTTAGATTAACTTTTACAATTGATGATCTAATTGGTTTTGGAGAATTAAGGGATCGTGTTTCCTGATTTTGATTTTGACGTATTTTGATGCGGGCATATTACTTTCGCCAACTACGTTATTAATGGAAACCAGTACATTTGTTTCCGGAAAATAGGTAACCGTGTTTCGCTCGGGTATAGGATAGGGAACAATAACAAAAAGCGGCGCTATCCGTTCAATGTTATCGTCATAATTGAACAAATCTACCTTATCTCCCGATGCAAAACCCGCATCGTCAATATCTTTTTGATTCATGAATACCACTCTCCGCTCATTTTTGATACCGCGGTACCTATCCTCCAATCCATAAATGGTTGTATTAAACTGGTCATGCGTGCGCGTGGTAGCCATCAGATATTCATCTTCCGCAAGTTTGTTGTCAGGCACTTTTGTGAGCGTGAATGGGGCACGGTCTATGTATTTCTCGGTGATGAAATTTCCGTCGCGTGCGGCATTGGGTAAATAAAAGCCTCCTTTTTCACGAACACGCCTGTTGTAATCCTCAAAGCCGGGGATACACTTCTCGATCACATCTCTTACTGCATCATAACTGTCCGAGTACAGCTGCCAGTCTATGACTGGTCGTGTACCTAAGGTAGCCATGGCCATCCTACATACGATCTGCGTTTCATTGACCAATTTGTCGGATATTGGCTTTAAGATACCTTGCGATGATTGTACAATGCCCATGGAGTTTTCCGTGCTGATAAACTGGGGTTTGCCGTTAACAATGTCCAAATCGCTCCTGGAGTAGGTTGGCAGTATTAGCGCTTCCTGCCCATGCACCAGATGGCTGCGGTTCAGCTTGGTAGAAACACAAATGCTTAAACGGAGTTTTCGGAGCGCCTCGGCAGTATAGGTTGTATCAGGCGTGGCCGATAAAAAATTACCTCCCATGCTAAACAGCACCTTAACTTTTTCGGCATGCATGGCTTTAATGGCACGCACAACATCGTAGCCATGATTGCGAGGCGGTTCAAACCCGAAAACCTCTTTTAAACGATCCAGCTGTTCCTGCGTAGGCTTTTCGTTAATCAGCATCGTACGGTTACCCTGAACATTGCTGTGTCCGCGTACAGGGCAAACTCCCGCACCGGGTTTCCCAATACTTCCTTTTAGTAGCAACAAATTAACAATCTCTTTAAGCATATCTACGCCATTGGGTTGCTGCGTAAGCCCCATTCCCCAGCAAAAGATAATGCGCTTTTTAAAAGCCATCATTTGCGCTGCCTGGTAAATAGAAGCGGCCTGCACTCCGCTCGCTTCTTCCAAATCTTCAAGCCGGTAACTTTCCAATTGTTTGATGAAGTCATCATAGCAGGCTGTCTTTTTCGTAATAAAATCAAGGTCAAAAACCTCACCGGGGCTTTTCCTTTCAAAATCAAGCAGCAAAAGTTCCATAGCTTTTAAGAGCGCCATGTCGCCGTTTATTTTAACCGGGAGATAAAGGTCGGCCAGTGTAGTTCCATGGCCAAGCACACCATTCAAGTGCTGCGGATTGTGAAATCCCATAAGTCCGGCTTCAGGCACAGGATTAATAGCGATGATCTTTGCGCCATTACGTTTTCCTTTTTCAAGCGCGCTCATCATCCGCGGTGCGTTTGTTCCGGGATTATGACCAATAATAACTATTACATCTGTGTCATAAAAATCATCCAGCTTAACCGTGCCTTTTCCAACACCCAGTGTAGGCATTAGCGCAAAACCAGATGTTTCATGGCACATGTTTGAACAGTCTGGCATATTGTTGGTGCCAAATTCTTTTGCAAAAAGCTGGTAAAGGAAAGAGGTTTCATTACTGGTTCTTCCCGAAGTATAAAAAGCGGCTTCATTAGCTGAATCGAGCGCGTTCAAATGTTCTGCTATCTTTTTAAAGGCATCATCCCAGGTAATTGGCTGATAATGCGTACCTCCTTTAGGCATATACATCGGTTCGGCTAATCTTCCAAAACGGCCAATTTCAAAATCTGTAAGTTTGGCGAGGTCATATACCGCATTTTTTTTAAAAAAAGCTGCGGTAACTTTCTTGGTTGTAGCTTCCTCTGCCAATGCTTTAGCGCCATTTTCACAATATTCTCCCACCGGCGACCGCTCATCATCAGGGTCGGGCCATGCACAGCTCGAGCAATCAAACCCGCCTTTTTGATTCATAGAGAAAAGGGCCTTGGTACCTCTTACAGGAACGCCTTCTTCAAAAAGATCACTGAATGCGGCCAGCACCGCAGGAATACCTGCCGCCCATTTCTTTACCCCGGTAGATTTTAAGTTTAATAACTTATAGGGATTTTCGGCCGATGGTGTCTTGTTCTTTTTCATACCCCTCAATTTTATTTGCGTAATAACAGTGGGTTAGGGAAGTTATCGCTTTGATCTTCTTCAACATTGTCCAAACAGGTAAAATCTTTTTCTACCAGCAGGCTCACAGGGCCGCCTTGGTCAGCGAAACCTACCTTTTCCGTTTCGATCAGTTCTTCAATCATCTTTCTTGGCAGGTTTAGCTGGATCTTGTTTCCAGTGAAATCTGATGATAAGTGGTCATTATCGGTGATCATGATCGCGTAAATAAGGGGGGTACCAATAAACTCCGTCCGCTCCTCCAGGTAATTGTTATTTCCCAATTGAGCAATGTCAGATATGGTTAGCCTGTATCTAAGTGAATTACCTTTTATTCTAATTTTCATTATAAGTTAATAGGGTTATATGATGAATTTATACAGTTGTTCGTTTTATAAATCAGCAAATGCTTTATGGTAACAACTGTAATGTCATTCATTTTCATTTGATTTAATTACTTATCGTCCTCTATCAGTTATGTGGTATTTAGCGTAATAAATTCCTTATTGATATTTTAATTTACGCAAGGATCGGTATACGATAAACCATAGTATTTTCGGCCTTTTTGTATTTAAAGTTAACGCTGCATTTGCACGTTTCAAATCATTATTAAAATAACTGTTATAATTATTCTGATAGATGATACTCTGCTATGAAAGGTTTTCAACAACCTGAATTTTAAGCCAATCTTTATCAATCTTATTATGAAACCATGAATAAAAGGGTTAACAAGCTGAGGCTTCAGACATAATGCGTTACCAACCAATATTATTTAGCTGATTATTATTTATTCGTTAAATAATAACTGTTATTCTGATACTGATAGAAGTTTAACCTGTTCTGAAGTGTAAATGCTATACATTTACTTGTCTGTTTTTGGGCATCAGATAGGCGGTTATTTGCAAATTTGAAATAGACATCGTTTTTCGCACCGCGAATTTATCAGGCATAGTTTATTTTAAATCTAACCAAGCTAAAAGCGGTACAATCAGTTAGTTTTTTTGGAATGCAATTCAGATATCAAAATTAGCAGTGATGAAAATAGCAGTTAAATATAAAATGCTGTTCAACTCAAATAAAAGGCTTATTTTTATTCTCTTTATTTTTTGGGGAGGAATAAAATCAACATTTGCGCAAGACCCGGTTCTTCCGGCTACAAACCTTGGCCTAACCAATACGATTGACGCAGTTTCCCCACCACCGGGATTTTACTATATTAATTATACTCAGATATACACCACAAAATCCAATCGCAACGCATCAGGATTACCTATTGATGGCAGTGCGAAAATTGATTACTTGTTATCGCTACACCAACTCGTATATCTCTCGAAGATTCGTGTGCTTGACGGAAATGTTCATTTTACAACATTGCTACCTGTGGTTAAACTTTCCGCGGTAGCTAAAGGATCGGAGTCACCATCTGTAAATCCTCACGTTTTAGGGGATCTGACATTAGGGACCGGTATCCAATGGTTTGATAAAAAATTGTTTAACCATACGTTTTGGCACAGGGTGGAATTTGACCTTAACCTTCCCTCTGGAAGCTATGATCCTGATTTTGTGATCAACCCATCAGCTCACCTTTATGCGCTCAGTATTTATTACTCCTTTACTTACCTTGTGTCGCAACGGTTTAGTTTCGGATCCCGAAACCAGTTCAATTACAACTTTAGCCAACTGAATTCAGGAACCAAACCAGGTACCTATTACAATGGAAATTACTCTATTGAATACAATCCGGTAGGATCCCTTCGTTTCGGTATAGTCGGTTATTACCTCAAGCAGTTTAGTGAAGATTCACAGTATGGAAACCATAACTACTTTCAAGATAAATATGGCATTACCAATACCCGAGAGCGGGTATTAGGCTTTGGACCAAGCCTCAGCGCTATTACTGGTGGTGGCATTTTCATAGAAGCGAAAATGTTTTTTGAAACTGCGGCACAGAATAGGCCAATAGGAACCCGACAAACGCTGCGGGTTGCTATCCCCTTAAAATTTAGTAAGAAACCTTGAATTGTTTGATATCCGGAATAATTTTATTGGAGACTGGTGGCAAGGTATAATCAGTTGTAGAAAGTTGATTATAAAAGATCAGCTTTTAATATTTTATGGTTCATAAATAGTTTAGCTATTATCAGAATAATAAGTATTATTAGATAGCTTATGGTTAAAAAATAGCAAAAGTGAGGCAATCATTTTATCTTAGATAAACAAGTTAATGGCTATCAAACCAAGAAACCTTTACCTGTTCCGGGTTCTTCATATTATGTGAATGGTTCGTAATATAGTACTCACATATTTGCGTTTAGTAATGTGAAATAAGTTTTTAAGCAGGATAATCATTGAAAAATTAACGATTATAAAAAATAATCTTATGGCAATATTAGATAACTTACAAAAGCATAGCAACACTGGTTTGCTTATACTTAGAATTGGGGTAGGCATAATGTTTATTATACATGGTTTTCCCAAACTTATTGAGGGGCCGCAAGCCTGGGAGGGTCTCGGAGGAAGTATGAAAGTTATCGGAATAAATTTTCTACTGACTTTTTGGGGGTTCATGGCCGTAGTATCGGAAGTGGTGGGAGGGATTCTTCTCATCATTGGCCTGTTTTTTAGGCCTGCCTTATTATTGTTGATATCAACTATGGTTGTAGCCACCCTTACGCATTTTTCTAATCATGAGGGACTTCAGGCGGCAAGCCATGCAATTGAGTTAGGAATAGTTTTCATTAGCCTTGTATTCATCGGGCCGGGAGAATACAGTTTGGATGAGCGTATGTAGATTAAAAGTAAAAACCTGAAGTCATGACACTGACTTAAGGTTTTTACTTGTTTAAACAAATTCACTGTAATTAACTTCGATCTGGGGAATAGTACTGGCGCCGGATCTTTTGATTCTTAGTAATATATTAACTAATCGCATATTTCCCTGAATATTTACTGGTGCACTTAAAGCGATCAAGAGAAAGAAAACTTTCACCTGATCGCTTTTTTGTTCAATTATTTTGCGGGTTGTATTTGTTATGGCTGATACGGGTCAAATAGAGCTGCGATGTCGACTAAGCAGCTGTTTTAGTTGAGGTTTTTGGCAGCAATTAATCATGATTTTACGTAAACGTGTTATTTTTACCTATTATTACACTTAGAAGTAAATACTTCAACCAATAAAACTATAGCCAGGGCTTCGCCATCACTTCTTCAATTATGCATAAAAGGTCGGTTTATATTGACGTCATCAAAAACATGTTTGTGCTTTTGCTTTTTGCCTGCGTTTTAATATCCTGTCAAAAAGCTAAAGTAAAATCTGCCTATACTATCGGTTTTTCACAATGTGTGGGTTCAGATCTTTGGCGCCGCACTATGCTGGACGAAATGAAAATGGAGCTTTCGCTTCATCCGGGAGTAAAATTTGTTTATGCGGATGCCCAAAACAGAAGTGTTAAACAAATTGCGCAGGTGCATGGTATGCTCAACGCAGGTATTGACCTATTAGTGATCTCACCAAATGAGGCACAACCCCTTACCCCAGTAGTAGAAGAGGCATACAACAAAGGCATCCCGGTGATCATTATTGACAGGAAAACGGCTTCGTCATTATACACAGCCTATGTGGGCGGTGATAACTATGCATTAGGCAGGATGGCAGGGGAGTATATCGGTTCGAGTTTAAAAGGCAAAATATCGGTATTGGAGGTTATGGGATTGCCTGGTTCGTCGCCGGCGATAGAGAGAGATCGCGGGTTTAATGATGGCATAGGTAAATTCCCCAATGTTCACGTAACCGCGAAAGTTTATGGCGACTGGCTAAAGCCAAACGCAGAACAGCAATTATTCCGTATTAAAGACCAATTACTAAAGGTAGATGCTGTTTTTGCCCACAATGATGTGATGGCATCTGGCGTACGCGATATCTTTAATCAACTTAATATCAGCAAGCAGGTAAAACTCGTGGGTGTTGACGCCCTGCCAGGCGATGGCGGGGGCTTAGAGATGATAGCTGGCAAAGTCATTGATGCCAGTGTACTTTATCCCACAGGAGGCAAGGAAGCTATTGTAACTGCGTTCAGAATATTGAATAAGGAACAGTTTTCCAGAGAAAATATCCTGCAATCACTTGTTATCGATTCATCCAACGTTCAGCTGATGAAAATGCAGTGGAGCCGCATTAAAAACCAGCAAAAGGATATTGAAAAACAGCAGGGCCTCATCAGTGAGCAACAGCTCATTTATGAAAACCAGCAAATTGTTCTTAATATTATAGTGATCACCCTGGTGCTGGCTATCATTTTCGGAGGTCTGGCTTTTTATTGGTTAATGGAAAACCGGAAGATCAATAAAAGCCTGGCAGCAAAAAACGATGAAATATTATCTCAACGGAACCAGTTGATTGAAATGTCGGTAAAGGCTGAAGCAGCTACCGAAGCTAAGCTAAATTTTTTCACTAATGTATCCCATGAATTCCGTACTCCCTTAACGCTTATTATTTCACCCCTGCAGGATTTGATGCGTAATGAAAAGATCATGGCAGTTGGAGGCAAAAACATGCAGGTTATTTATCAAAACAGCTATCGTTTGTTGCGGATGGTTAATCAATTGATAGATTACCGAAAAATAGAGTATGATAAACAATTGATCAAAGCTTCGGAAAATAATCTTGTTCCATTTGTGCGGGAAATAGCTGAAAACTTCCGGCTGCATGCGCAAAAACTGCATATACATTTAAGCGTTTCTACTAATACAAATGATATCAAATGTTGGTTTGATGCCAATATGCTGGATAAGGTTTTATTTAATTTGATTGGCAATGCTATAAAATTTAATAACGACAAGGGAAAGGTTAAGATAAATATCATTAAGAGAACTGATGATGTAATTATAGAAGTAGAAGATACAGGAGTTGGAATGAATCCCGAAGAAATGAATCAGGTTTTTGACCAGTTTTACCAAGCCACGCATATGCCTTTGAATGGTTCGGGTATCGGCCTTGCACTTTCAAAAGAGATCATCAAGGCACACCACGGCAGCATTGAAGTTCAAAGCGAAAAATGGAAGGGAAGCAAATTTACGGTAGTTCTACCTCTTGGTGATGATCATCTTTCGCCCCTGGAAAAAACAAACCGGACTGATGATCTGGCAGACCTTGGCAAACGATCTGAAATATACAGTGCCGATCTTAAACTTGAACCGGCTTTAACAGAAATCGATCCGCTACGGCCGCCTATGGAATTTTCGATACTTATAGTTGAGGATAACCAAGAGCTGCTGCAGTACCTGTCTGATAAATTTAACGAACATTTTGATGTTTATGTGGCAACCAACGGTAACGATGCAATAATTCAGGCTTATGAATGTGTTCCTGATATTATTTTATCTGATGTGGTATTGCCGGGGTTATCTGGTAAAACGATTTCTGAAAGGCTCAAAACAGATATTCGCACATCGCATATACCCATTATCCTGCTTACGGCTCAGGGAAGTATAGAACAACAGATCTCAGGTATTGACGCTATGGCCGATCTGTACATTACCAAACCGTTTAACTTTGATTATTTGTTGGCTAATGTTAAAAACCTGATCAGAAGCCGCAGGATATTGAAGGATCACTTTACCAGCGATATCAGTACCGCGGGCCGGCCATCAACAGCAAAAAGCATCGATAAAAAATTCATTAATGATTTTTCCGGAATAGTGGAGCAAAACCTGGCTAATGACAAATTTAGCGTTGATGATATATGTAAACTTATAGGTGTGTCACGTGTTCAGCTGTATAGAAAGGTAAAGGCTTTGTTGGGCTGCAGTATAACAGATTATATCCTTAACAGAAGATTAAAAAAGGCAAAATACCTGCTGCAAAATGAAGACCTTTCTATTGCAGAGATTACCTATCTGGTAGGTTTTTCAAATCCCAACTATTTTGCTACTGTATTTAAAGCTAAATATGGGTGCACTCCTACGGAGTTCAAGCGTAATTCCTTTTCGTAAAGTAAAACCCTACTTTACTTTCTGAACTGCTCTCTATGATAAGAATACTAAGCTTTATACCTGTTTTCCCAAAGATGAAAAAGGCTATTTGCAGCATATAATACATGCTTGTATAATTCATGTCGTAGTTGCCTGCTCGTCCTAAAAACGCCGTTAATACCTTTCTTTTATCTATACCAGTGTTAAAATAACACCATTAATTAATGTAACTAATCCAAAGATTAAAGGTAACATAACCATACATTTTTCAAATTTCAGTAAAATTAATAATTGTAATTGTCTGTAATACAGTTATATGTGATTTGATTGATTTTTGGTGCTTTTTGGTATAAATTCAATGACTGCCCGATCCGTCGCTTGGTACTTTGCGACAATAAACCAATTATACTTTACTATCTTATGAAGAAACATTCCGTCCTGGCTTGGTCCATGGTCGTAGCCCTTGGCGGCTTTTTGTTCGGGTTTGACACCGCCGTTATCTCGGGTGCCGAAAAATCTATTCAGCAGTTTTGGCATCTATCTGTTATGCAGCACGGGCTCACTATTTCCATCGCCCTGATCGGGACAGTTATTGGCTCCCTATTGGGCGCACGCCCATCAGATATTTTTGGCAGGAAGAATACTTTATACTTCGTAGCAGCTGCCTACTTATTATCCTCAATAGGCACCGCGCTTGCCGGTAATTGGTACCTGTTTTTAATGTTCCGGTTGTTAGGAGGTTTAGGAGTAGGCATATCATCAATAACCGCGCCAATTTACATTTCTGAAGTTTCTCCTGCCGATAGGCGCGGAAGGCTGGTTGGGCTATTCCAGTTCAACGTTGTGCTTGGTATTCTGATATCATATCTTTCCAATTACCTGATCAGCCAGGGAGGTGAAGAATCCTGGCGATGGATGCTGGGCGTTCAGGCTATCCCTTCTCTTTTATTTATCATACTCATCTATTTTATACCTGAAAGTCCCCGCTGGCTTATTTTGAAAAAAGGTGAATTTACTAAAGCACTTGAAATCTTGCGGATCATTAATCCGCTTGATTGTGATAAAGAACTGGCAGCTATCCAAAATTCAAAGTTGAATGAAAGTGCTTCAACAACAAATCTTTTTTCTGGTCAGTATAAAACACCTATTGTACTCGCTGTGCTTTTTGCCTTTTTTAACCAGGTATCGGGTATCAATGCTATCATATATTATGCACCGCGAATTTTTGAGATGGCTGGCCTTGGTGCTCACTCATCGCTGTTATCTACCGTAGGTATTGGGCTTATCAATTTCATCTTCACCCTGCTCGGTATCAATGTCATTGATAAGGTAGGCCGGCGGGTTTTGATGCTGGTTGGCTCGGTGGGTTTAATCGCTTCACTTTTCCTGGTGGCATTTACATTTTATTCGGGTCATTTTAACGGGTTTGCTATACCTGTGTATATGATGATCTTCATCGCTTTCTTCGCATTCTCACAGGGAGCAGTTATATGGGTGTTCATTTCTGAAATTTTCCCAAATCAGGTAAGAGCCAAAGGACAAACATTAGGTAGTTCTACCCATTGGGTTATGGCAGCCATCATTGCTTTTTGCTTTCCGTATCTGGCCGAAACCCTTGGTGGTGCCGTTACATTTTCCTTCTTCTGTGTAATGATGGTGTGCCAGTTCATCTTCGTTTGGAAGTTTATGCCCGAAACCAAAGGGCGTTCACTTGAGCAAATTGAAACAAGTTTTATAATGCACTAATGATGAAGGCAACAACTGATATACAAGCCCTGTGCTATGGTGAGATCCTTTGGGATGTTTTGCCTTGCGGGGCACAGCCGGGCGGCGCGCCGCTAAACGTAGCGTATCATTTAAATAAACTGGGTTTACCTACTGGCCTGATCAGTAAGGTTGGTGATGACGAAGCCGGACGCAAACTTTGTGGTTTGCTTGACGAATGGGGAATAGGGAGCAACCTGGTTCAAACTGATCAGAGATATAATACAAGTGAGGTATTGGTAACACTGAACAGCGAAAAGGAAGCAACTTATGATATTCTTTACCCTGTGGCCTGGGATTTTATAGCAGGCAATGACCATATATATGCGCAAATAAAAACTACCGGATATCTGGTTTACGGCAGTTTATCATCAAGAAATAAAACCTCAAGGGAAACGCTGGCAACTTTATTGGATCATCAAATAACTAAAGTTTTGGATATCAATCTGCGTGAGCCTTATGTAAATAAGCATGACCTGGAAGGATTACTTAGCAAGGCCGACATTGTAAAATTTAATGAGGAAGAGCTTAAACGTATAAGTTCCATGTTTGGCGGGCGGTATCACATTGAGATGGACATGGTTGATTTTATCAGGGATACCTTCCAAATAAGCGAATTACTTGTAACCAAGGGAAGTGCCGGTGCAACTGCCTACAGTGAAGGCGGCACATTCAACGCAAGAGGTTCAAAAATTACGGTAGCCGATACAGTAGGCAGTGGAGATGCCTTTTTAGCTGCTTTCATTTTAGGCAAACACAACAAATATGACGAACAAACTGCCATTAATAATGCGGTAGCGATGGGCGCATTTACCGCAACATTAAAAGGAGGCTGCCCGGATTACAGCCCGGCAGATTTCGAAAATTTCAAATCACGAATAATCAATTATCACCAATAAAAATCAATATGAGAAAATTATTACTTTTTTGCTCCTTACTTGTCATACTGGCAAGCGGGGCGTATGCGCAAACGAGGGAACTGAAGGGCGTGGTTAAGGATGACCAATCGCAGGTACTTCCCGGTGTTACTGTTTTAGTGGCCGAAACACAAAAATCAACAGTAACTGATGTTAGCGGCAAGTTCAAGATCCAGGCCGCCACTGGGCAAACACTGCGTTTTTCTTTTGTGGGCTATAAAACCATTGAACTGAAGGTAACCGATGCCAGTAACAATCTGGAAGTAAAATTCCAGCCTGGTTCCAATGATTTGAACGAGGTTGTTGTTACAGGTTATACTGCCGAAAGAAAGAAGGATTTGACAGGTGCTGTTTCGGTGGTAAATGTTAAGGAGATCAAGGATATACCGCAGGGTAATGCCATGAAAGCTTTGCAGGGCCGCGTGGCTGGCTTAACCATTTTTGCCGATGGATCACCTAATGGCGGTGTTACCGTAAGGGTACGCGGAACTACTACGCTAAATAACAATGACCCTTTATACATTATTGACGGAATCCCTACGCAGCGAGGCTTGCAGGAAATAAACCAGAACGATATTGAGTCTATCCAGGTATTGAAAGACGCGTCAGCTACCAGTATTTATGGTTCAAGAGCGGCCGCTGGTGTTATCATTGTTACCACCAAGCAAGGAAAAGCTGGCGTACAACGCATTGATTTTGACGCGTCCACTTCGCTGCAATACTATACCAACAGGCCTAAACAGCTTGATGCTACGCAACATGGTCAGGCTTACTGGCAAGCACAGGTAAACGATAATCAGTTCGGGCCTAATTTTGTAAACAATCAGCCGGTTGATCCAAAGGAGTTTGGTGGGGTTTATACGTTTGACTGGAACCATGACAACAGTAATCCAATCCTTAATAAAGTGATCATCAGCGAGTACCTTGATGCTGCCAAAACCATGAAGTCGGCAAATACAGATTGGTTTGATGCCATATCACAAACCTCGCTGTTACAATCTTATAACCTGAGTTTATCAAACGGTACCGAAAAAGGTAACTCCCTGTTTTCTGTTGGTTATTATGATAGCAAAGGTATCATCAGGGAAACAGGCAGTAAAAAATATACTGCGAGGTACAACAGCCAGTATAATCTTTTTAAAGGACGTTTAAAAATTGGCGAAACCTTATCGGCTACCTATTTTAGAGATAAGATATTACCAACAGGATCAATAACCAATCTTTCCTACATCGAAAATTCAATCATTCCTGTGCATACGGTTGATGGAATTGGCTGGGGCGGGCCAATAGCAGGTATGGATGATCGCGATAACCCTTACAGGATCATTGAAGCGAATAAACAAAACGCCAACACTTTTGGCAGGGTATTCGGTAATGCGTTTGCAGATTTCGAGATCATGAACGGGCTTCATTTCAAAACCACCTACGCTGTTGATCTTTCGGGCAATTATTACCGGTCTTTACAAATACCTTACACCGCCGGTTTTTTGTCTGATCCGCGTACCATAGCGGGACAATCAAGCGATTATGCGCTTTCTCAAACTTTTCAAAATCAGTTAACCTATGATCTTACGCTTAAAAAACACCGCATCAATTTTCTGTTAGGCGAAGAGAATATCAAGAATAGCTATCAAAACCTGAACGGCAGCACCGAAGGATTAACCCTCGCCGATATCAATTACGCCTATTTAAGTGTGGGCACCAAAAATATACAGGCTCATGGTGGTGGCAGCGGTGATGCCTTGCTTTCATATTTTGCCAAAGCCAACTACTCGTTTGATGATAAGTACCTGCTTTCGGGCACCATCAGGCGGGACGGCTCATCTAAATTTGGGCAAAATAACCGTTATGCTTATTTCCCTGCCGGTTCAGTAGGCTGGAGAATAAGCCAGGAAAACTTCCTGAAAAACAATGTACCTTCCATATCCGATCTGAAACTGAGGTTTGGATGGGGGCAAACCGGTAACCAGAATATAGCTAATAACGCGGTTTATTCTCTTTACCAGGCTATTTACAGCAGCCAAAGCCCGGGCGGTTCTGATAGCGGAAGTGCCTATGATATAACTGGTGCCAATTCCGGAACACTTCCTTCAGGTTTCACATCTACGCAAACAGGTAACCCTAACCTGAAATGGGAAACTACTACACAAACCAACTTAGGTTTAGATTTTGGCCTGTTTAACAACAAAATTTCAGGCTCTGTTGATGTGTACAATAAAACCACTACAGACATCCTGATTAACCCGCCTTACCTGGCTATCTTGGGCGAGGGTGGAAATGAGTATTTTAACGGAGCCTCAGAAAATGTAAAGGGTTTGGATGCGATTGTTTCTTATAGCGGTCAACTGTCATCTGATCTTTCTTTCAGCGTTACTGGTAATATATCGTTCTATCGTGCTAAAATCACTAAGCTACCTGCCGCAGCTATTAATGGTTTCCCGGGTAATGGTACTACTGAAACTATCCTTGGCCGGTCGCCCGGATCTCAATTTGGTTATATTACTGATGGCCTGTTTACCACTACAGATCAGGTTACCAATTCGGCCGCTCAGCCGGGAAAAGGTTTAGGCCGTATCCGTTACCAAGATGTTAACGGTGACGGAGTGATCAACCCTGCTGATGAACGCTATATTGGCGATACTGCTCCTGACTTTACCTATGGCTTAAACACCACTGTAAATTACAAAGATCTGTCATTATCATTTTTCTTCCAGGGGGTAAAAGGAGGGGTAGTTAATAACTCATTCAAATATTTAACCGATTTCACCTCTATTGCATCCGGATCAAACTGGGGCTTAAGAACGCTTGATGCCTGGACACCTAAAAATACCTCATCAACCATTCCGGCATTAACGCTGGTTAATAATAATGATGAGGCGCGTCCATCAAGCTATTTCCTGGAAAGTGCCTCTTATTTAAAGTTAAGGAACATACAATTAGCCTACAATTTGAAGAACGCCTTTAAAGGCAGCAAGCTGCAGCGCGCAACCGTGTTTATCCAGGCCAGCAACCTTTTAACCTTTAAAACATCTTCATTTACAGGTCCTGATCCGGAAACAGCCGGAAATCCTTACCCTATTCCAACAATAACTACACTCGGCATTAATTTTTCATACTAATTAAAGTACGGACATGAAATTCATTAAATATATTACGGTTTTTATACTATGTATAACGGCTGTTTCCTGTAAAAAATACCTGGACGAAACCCCACAGGCTGTGGTTTCCCAGTCAGACTTAACCACACCCGCAAACACCGATGCCATGGTGATAGCGGCTTATTCGGCACTTGGTAACGATCGTTTTTTTATCCCTTTCAGCAGCATGTGGGCCTATGGAAGTATCCGCGGAGGCGATGCCTATAAAGGCGGTGGCGGTACCGGTGATGTGGGTGAGTTTCATCAGTTTGAAACATTTATCAATAACACCGTTACAAACGGTTCTGGCGATGCTGTGTTTTACCAATTATACGTTGGTATAGCCAGGTGTAATACCGCTTTGCAATTGGTGGAGGGGCAAACAGCGGCAGCTTATCCTTTAAAAACTCAAAGAGCAGCCGAGCTTAAATTTTTAAGGGGCCACTTTTATTTTCTGTTAAAGATCCTGTTCAACCACATCCCTTATGTTGATGAAAGTATTCAAAAATCTGCTGATACTTATGGTTCCATTTCAAACGTTGCGTTAACCAGCGATCAGTTGTGGAACAAAATTGCCGACGATTTCCGTTTTGCATCGGCCAACCTGCCGGCAACTCAAAGTGATGTAGGTCGTGCTACCAAAGGGGCCGCCCAATCATACCTGGCTAAAACATTATTATACCAGGCCTACGCCCAGGATGATAAAAATAACGTTACCACCATTGATAAAACCAAACTGGCTGAGGTTAATACCCTTTGCGATAGCGTGATCAGCTCAGGAAAATATAGCCTCACGCCCGATTTTGCAACCAACTTTTTGCCTCAGTTTGATAACTCAAGCGAAAGCGTATTTGCCATTCAGTACTCCAAAAATGATAACTCGCAAATAGGCCGGACTGATGCGGGTCATGTGCTTGATTACCCTATGAATGCCGAATATGGCTGCTGCGGATTTCATTCGCCAAGTACCAATATGGTTAATGCCTTTAAAACGGATGCAAATGGATTACCGGAGTTTAATACTTTCAATGATAATGATGTAGTAGCCACAGGTGATTATAAAACAAACTCATTTGATCCAAGGCTTGACCATACGGTAGCTATCCCTGGTCACCCGTATAAATATCAGCCTAACTTGGTTTACGATGCAGCATGGGCACGCGACCTGCAAAGTTATGGGCCGTTGTTAAGCATGAAAGAAACTGTTGCCTATACAGATCCTTCTTTTACCCGTTTTCCTCCTTTTATGTCGAGCTCTAAAAACTGGGAAATTATCAGATATGCAGATGTATTATTGATAAAGGCTGAGGCCCTGATACAAATGGGCAGAGAAATTGAAGCAGTTCCTTTGATTAATATGATTCGTACAAGGGCCATGAACAGTACAGCATTACTAAAACAAAAAGATGGTACTCCAACCTCAAACTACCGTATGGATATTTACAAACCAGGCGTGAATTGCGCGTGGACAAATGCTTTCGCTATGCAGGCGCTGATGTTTGAGCGCAGGCTGGAATTTGCCATGGAAGGTTACCACTTTTTTGACCTCGTAAGATGGGGAATTGCTGCTGACTACATCAATAACTATTTTGCAACGGAAACCAAACGCACGCCGCATTTGGTTGGCGCAAGGTTTACTAAAAACAGGGATGAATACCTGCCAATATCGCAGGCGCAAATTAACTTTAGCCACGGATTATACAAACAAAACCCGGGCTGGTAACCAGTAAATAGTCTGGTTAAATGCCAGGCATGGTGAAATATCCTTTAACTCACTGCAGGATGAGGCTACTCATCCTGCTTTAGCGAAAAAACATGAAAATTCAATTAAAAGCAACCATCGCAATTTGTTTAATGTTATGCGTATCAACCGCCTTATTGGCAGAAGATATTAATATTAAAATAACCAAGCGATACCTTAATCTCCCGGTTTCACAGGCCCAGGGCAGGGGCACAATGCAATTTAAGATAGCTGGCAAAGAAGAACGATCATTCAAGATCAGGCTTGCTAAAGATGAGGTTCAGTATTGGGTATTTTGCGATATGACAACCCTCAAAGGAAAAACCATCAGTATTAGCTATGATGGTGATGGTTCTGGTTTAAGCAAAATTTACCAGGACGATAAAATAGCCGGGCAGGATTCAATGTACAAAGAGAAAAACCGTCCTCAATTTCATTTCACAACGCGCCGCGGGTGGATAAATGATCCTAACGGATTAATTTTCTATGAAGGTGAATATCATCTTTTTTATCAGCATAACCCATATGAAAAGGAATGGGAAAATATGTCATGGGGGCATGCGGTAAGTAAGGATATGATTCATTGGGAGGAGCTGCCTACAGCGTTAAGCCCGGATAATATTGGTACTATGTTTTCAGGTTCGGCAGTAATAGATTATAACAATACCGCGGGCTTTAATCGTGGAAATACGCCGGCCATGATCGCCACTTATACGGCTAATTCCGATGCCAAACAGGTACAATGTATGGCCTATAGTTTAGATAAGGGCCGTACATGGACAAAGTACAGCAAAAACCCGCTGATTGATTCAAAAGCTAAATGGAACAGTCAGGATACCAGGGACCCGCGCGTGTTTTGGTACAAACCAGGTAATCATTGGGTGCTGGTTTTAAATGAGCGTGACGGGCACTCTATTTACAACTCAACCAATTTGAAAGACTGGACCTTTAAAAGTCATGTTACCGGCTTTTGGGAATGTCCTGATCTGTTTGAATTACCGATAGATGGAGATAAGACTAAAACAAAATGGGTTATGTACGGCGCGTCAAATACCTATATGATAGGCTCGTTTGATGGAGAAACCTTTAAACCAGAATCGGGAAAGCATTATTTTGCTACCGGAACAATTTATGCTGCCCAAACAATCACAAATATGCCCGAGGCCGATGGCAGAAGAATACAAATTGGCTGGGGCAGGGTTAGTCATCCGGGAATGCCTTTTAACGGAATGATGTTATTACCTACTGAGTTAACGTTGAGAACTACCAAAGATGGGCTAAGATTGTTTAGCGTACCCGTTAAGGAAACTGAGCAACTATTTGATAAGCTAAACCAATGGGGCAATCTAAAAGAAAATGATGCTAACGATAAACTAAAGGAATATAACCAAAGCGACCGTTTGCGCATTAAAACAACCATCAAACTTTCGCACGCCACAAGCGCCGGGTTAAACCTGTTTGGCCAGCATATTATTGATTATGATATGAATTTTAATTTGATTAACGGAACTTTCTATTCGCCCGAGGATATGACCAGTATGGAGTTAACAGCAGATATTTATATCGATCGTACCACAATAGAGGTATTTATTGACGGGGGAGCTTATTCCTTTTCCATGGAAAGAAAACCAAATTTGAAAAATACCGAAGGATTTCATTTCTGGGGTAATAACATCGATATCAAAAACCTGGAAGTTTATTCCGTAAAATCTATTTGGAAGTAGAAAATGTTTCACTTCTAAATGATTCCAGTACCAATCATCTATAAACTGCAAGGCTACCCTGATCTTTGATATATTCATCGAAGATCAGGGTTTATCCGGATTAGCAAAGGATAGTTGATTAGCACCATACTTTTAAAAAGTATGCTGAGGACAGGTAACCTTGTACCGGTTGTTGAGCAGTATGCCAATAACAATTTCGTGGGTTCCGCTGCTCACAGTTCTTAATTCAGATGTGGTAAAGTCATAGGAGTAGCCCACATTGACAAATGAACTGATATTGATACCGGCGAGTGCTGCAAATGAATCGTTACGCCTGTAAGATCCTCCCAGCCATAGCCTATCCTGAAAAGATAATTTCATATTAATATCAAACGTGGTGGGAACCGGTTTGATCATTTTTAACAATACCGATGGCAATAAGGTTATGTCATCATTTAAAAAAACTTTAAAGCCCCCTGTTAAAAAATAATGAGGAACCGTTTTGTTTTGGTAGGCATTATCAGTACTGGTAACATACAAATTTTGAGGAAGTAATTGCTGAACAGAGAAGCCTGCAAAATAGTCTGATGCATAAGCCCATACCCCAACACCGAGGTCAGGCTTCCACTGGTTATTGTTGATGTTATTAAATACAGGATCGAGTGGATTCACCAAAGTAACTTGCGAAAGATTGAGCACGTTGTGGCTAAATCCGGCCGCCACGCCAACTGCCAGATTGAGCTTTGCCGTTAACCCCAGGTGATACGCATAAGTAGCATCGATGGAGGTTTGTGATATAGGGCCTGTTTTATCAGAAATAATGGTTAAGCCAACGCCATGATGGGGTTCTGCAGCTTGATATTGCTGAGTATACAACCGGCTTGATGGGTTAAGACCTCCACCAGCCGGAAAAGCAGTGGCGTCGCCTTGCAAAAAGTTTTTTCCAACCGGGGCATTAATGGTCAGATAGCCTGTTACCGGGGCGCCTTCTAATCCAGTCCACTGGCTGCGATATCCCGCTTTTACATCAGTATAGTTTTCCATGCCCGATAGCGCCGGATTCAATAAATAATTATTAAAAACGTACTGGGTGTATTGTGGCCTTTGTTGTGCACAAACCAATTGTGCCCACAGAGTAAGTACAATGGTGCATGATATTTTACTTATACTAAACATGGCTGCTATCTTAAAATAGTGATCGGTCCTGAAAGGATTTGGTTGTTAACTTTAGTATTGATAATATAGTAGTAAGTACCGGGCGATAATGCCTGACCATTATAAGTTCCGTCCCATGGCTGACTATACCCCAAGCTATGGTACAATTTGGTTCCGTAACGGTTAAATATGTCAATAACCGCCTGCTGGTAAGCTACCAGGCCCTTTATTTCCCAATAGTCATTAATGCCATCGCCATTAGGTGTAAACGTATTGGGTATAGTTAAATTTGGTGATACTTTAACAAGAAGTATGTCCTGGCTTGTGCAGCCGTGATTGTTGGTTACTTTAAGGGTATAAATCCTGTCAGCTTCGCCGGTAATTATTGGATTTTTTATTTTATTATCACTTATACCAATATTTGGTGTCCATAAATACTGCACATCGGGGTCGCTGACAAAAGGTTTTAAAGTTAAATTTTCATCTTTCAGTACATATACTATCCCTCCGGCGTTGACTGTGGCTGGTTGTATAAACTTAACCATAAGGTCATCCGTTGTTATATAACACTGATCATTGGTTATGGCCATAAGTGTTAATTTCACGGTACCCGATTTAATGTCCTCAGCGCTTGGTACGTATGATGCATCGACGTTAGTGGCGGCGGGCAAAAAGGTGCCGCTTCCTGAGGTTATCCATTTACAGGGGCTTGCTATCAGGACTTTACCGGCCAGCGGAACAGTGGTGCTTTGGGAGCAAACTTCTATATCCGACCCGGCATCAACACCGGGTGACTTCCCAAGCTTTACAATCATGTTAGAGGTAGAGATAAGGCAATCGTCATTACTTGTAGATGTAAGTGTTAGGGTCACAGATCCCGAGGATCTGTCCTGTTCAGACGGAATGTATTGTGCATTTAACTTGTTATTCGATGGGAAAAATGTGCCGTTTCCACTGCTATTCCATACCCCCGTTACGGTACCTCCGGATACCGTTCCGGATAGGTTAACAGCCGGAATATTAACACAAACAGATTGGTTGGGTCCTGCACCAGCCAGGGGAGGTTGATTAACTGCCACTTGGATGGTATTGGGTTCGCTTGTGCAACCGTTTATTGTAATAAATAGCTTGTAATCCCCGGCATTAGCTATGGTTATATTTGGTATATCCGGATTTTGCAGGGTTGATCTATACTCGTTCGGGCCAATCCATAAATAACTGGCTCCCGAAACTAAAGGCGACCTTAATTGAATAGTACTGCCTAAGCAAACAGGTGAATTGCTGTTGGCCTCAGGGATGCGGGTACGAGGGTAAACAACCACGCTATAAATAAAAGGAGAATAGACTTTACCATGAGCAATAGGCCTAATAACGTAATAAACATTAGCCGGACTATAACCAGTATTTATTAAAGTTTCAGTTATAGTAGATGCAGTTTGATTTGTTACCGCAGCATTTGCGATGTTGGGTGCAGCTTCGCGTTCCCAGCTAAAGGTGGCGTCTGCTAAATTGGAGGTGATCATGTAATTTTGGGGTGAGTTACTGCATGCAAAGCCATTATTGGCACTGGTTATAACAGCCGATGGGTAAACTGTAACTGTTAAAGTAATTGGAGTACCGGTGCAGTTTGGGGAATATTGCAATACATAAGTTACATCAATTGGAGCGTTGGTGGTATTGAATAAAGTTTCAGATATTATGGAGCTGGTTTGGCCTGAAATACCCGCATTACTGATACCATTAATGGCTGGCCGGCTCCAATTAAAAGTAATTTCGGAAATATTAAATTTGATTTGGAAATTGCTGCTGGTTCCATTGGGTATACTTGTCGTGGTTTTTCCAATAAAGGCTGGTTTAGGATAAACAGTAACCACATACCTGAATGGAGAATCCGCGGAGCCACCAGAGGTGATAAGATAAGTTACATTAACCGGGGCGTTGGTGAGGTTAATTAGTGTTTCCCTTATAATTGAGGTTTTTTGATCATTTACGGCCGGGTTACTAATTCCGGCTACAGCAGCCCTGCTCCAGGAAAAGGCAGCGGTTGCCACGTTAGCTGTAATATTATAGGTTAATTCAGAACCGCTGCAAATATTTTCTGCAGATGAGCTAACGATCTGGGGTAAGGGCAATACGGATACGTCCACTTTAGTTCTGCGACTGCTGCAACCATCAACCGTAGTCTGTACATAATAGGATGTGTTATTTGTTAAAGGAGTGGTTATGTAAGAATTTTTCAAAGAAAGCAGATCGCCCCCGGTTGGGGCGTTATACCATTCATAAGTGCCTGATGATCCGCTGGCTGTGAGGGTTGCTGTACTCCCTGTTTGCACTGTTAATCCTGAAGCGCTTGGTGCGGGTGGAGCGTTAACAATAACTTTAACGGCAATGCGCTCGCTGGCTACTTCACCAATTGTTGCCTGCGCATAGTAAGTTGTAGTCTCGGTAAGTGGATCAGTTAAAAAATTAGGACCTACCGAAAGCAAGTTTCCTCCGGTAGCAGCATCATACCACTGGATGTCGCCCTTTGGTGCTATCGCAAAAATAGTGGATCGACTGCCCAAACAACCCATAACATCCGAAGCCGTTGGTGGAATAATAGTTGGTTGAATAGTGATAACCATTTGATCAGATTTAGGTTCGCAAACATCAGAATCGTTTGTGGTTAAGCGAAGTACAACACGCCGTTCATTAGCGGCCGGGGTATATATGGCATCGGTTAAGGTAGCATCAGAAAATGAGCCGGCTCCGCCAGACCATTTTCCGCCCGAAGCTCCGTGAATGATACCTGCCAGGTGAATTGGCTGACCAATGGTTGCATTTTGATCGTCTCCTGCCTGAACAGATACTTTTTCATTAATAGTAATTGAGCAGGTTTGTACGGTAGCATTATAATTAATTATACGGGTTACCGTATAGGTACCTGGAGTACTCGCGCTTAAATTCACCTCTCCTGTGTTCGGATCTACAAAAACCAGCCCGGGAGAAGAACTATATGAACTGGGAACGTAATCTATATTCGGCCTTGGATTTACACCATCCTTGCAGTAAGGGCCTTGATAAAAAAAAGTCAATTTACCTCCCGGCTCATAAATGGTAATGGAACTACTATAAGGAACTGAACAAGGGTTATTGCTTGTGCGCGTAACCGTATATTTACCGGGTTTGCTGGCGCGACCATTAATTTCACCTGTATTTGTATTTGTAAAAACCAAACCTTCAGGCTGAACACTAAATTTTCCTTCAGAGCCATTTTTAACAGCAGGAGTAATAAGCTTTGAATAATTTGTGGCATAACCACCGGGAGGATAAAGAAATTTAATATCGGGAATAGTATCAACAATCACTGTTACCGGTGTTCTGGCACTATTACAGCCTTCGGTTGAATATTGTGCAAAGTAAGTTATGGTTTCGAATAAATCAGGCGTGGTGAAGGTATTTCCAGAAGCTAATAAAGTTCCGTCGGTAGCTGCATCATACCATGCAATATTAGTCCCGGGTGGAGCGTTGGCAGTCAGCGTAGCAGGTGATCCTTCGCAAACTCTTGTTCCGTTAGCTGATGGCGCAACAGAAAGCGGATTAACAGTGACAGTTACCGGTGT
Source organism: Mucilaginibacter aquaedulcis (assembly GCF_030409325.1). Classification (GTDB taxonomy): domain Bacteria; phylum Bacteroidota; class Bacteroidia; order Sphingobacteriales; family Sphingobacteriaceae; genus Mucilaginibacter; species Mucilaginibacter aquaedulcis. The sequence continues at coordinate 1,915,192 of NZ_JAUFPR010000002.1, read as the reverse complement.
TGCCGGGCTCTCACAACCATCTTCACTGGTTGTTACATAGTATATTACAGTGGCATTCAATTGAGGTGTTACCAACGTTTGTGAGGATGACAACAATTTTCCGTTGCTGGCGCTATCGTACCACTTATAATTACCGCTTTTACTAAATGCCTTAAGTATAGCCGAGTTTCCGGAGCAAATGGTTACTGAGGCAGCCGTGGGAGCAACCACTGCCGGCAGAACTGTTACTTTTACGGAAGTTCTTGTGTTAACACATCCTGGTTGGGCTACTTGTACAAAATAAGTTGCATCTGCAGTTAAAGGGGGTGTTGTAAATATGGCGTTTTTAGATAAGAGCTTGCCTGCGGTTGCCTGATCATACCACTCTACAGCTCCGCCATCAGCACTGATAGCAGTAAGTGAGGCAGAGGATCCTGAACAAATAATTTGCCCGGCAGCAGAAGGTGGTATGGTTGGGGTAATAATAATTTGATAGGGAATACGATTACCAGGACAGCCTGAAGCACTATTTGCTAAATAATAAGTTGTAGAATGGGTTAATACAGGGGTATGAAAGGTTAAACCGGTTGCAAGTAAGTTACCACCAACTGCCAAATCATACCACTGATTGATACCAGACGAAGAAGAGGCGGCCGTAAGCGTTACCTCAGTTTCTGAACAAGTAAAAATTGGGGCAGGGGCTTCCGGAACAGGATTAACGTTTACATGAACAGGAACCCTTTCACTCTGACAATCGTTTACCGTTGTTTGAACGTAATACGTTGCTGAAGCTGTTAGTGGTGCTGTAGTGAACTCAGAATTTGATATTAATGATGTTCCTCCGGCAGGAACATCAAACCAATTTAATATTCCTATAGGTACATCAGCATGCAATGTGGCCGACGATCCGTGACAAACGGTAATATCAGAAACCTTCGGAGCCGGAGGAGAAGGGGAAACCGTGGCTGTCACCGGAACTCTGCTGATACAGCCATATATGGATGACTCAACGTAGTAAGTGGTTGTTTTAAACAGAACAGGGGTGGTAAAGGTTGATCCTTCACCTACCTTGTTTCCATGTTCAGCAGCATCGTACCAGGTATAATTATCTGCACCATTGGCGGATAAGGTAGCATTATAGCCTGGACATATTATTGTGCCTGTTCCGAAAGGCTTTCCGGCAACATAAACATTGACGGGGGTTCTTGCACTGGTACAACCGGCTAAAGTAGTTTCTACATAATAAACTGTTTGAGTTATAAGCTGAGGTGTTGTATAGGAAGCGCCGGTTGCCAAAAACTTTCCTCCTACCGGTGCATCATACCATTGATAAACACTGCCGTCTGCTCCGGTCGCTATAAGTGTGGCTGTACCGTTCCGGCAAACAACCTGATCGTTTGAAACAGGTGGGGCAGGAACCATTGAGGTATTAATAGTTATACTTTTTGATAAAGGTTGAAAATCACCATTATTATCCCACACCGAAATGGTATAAGTATCGGCTTTATTTATCCTTATGGAAGGAGTAGTTTCTCCGGTGCTCCAGGAATAATTGAATGAATGGTTACTATCTGATACAGTTGCCGTAAGCGTTACATAACTACCCGAACAAATGGAAGGTTGTGAAGACACAATACTTAAATTATATGAAGGTGGCTGACTAAATGAATGGAGACTTACCAGGAGAAAAAAAAGAAAACAGACACGCACCTTCATATAAATTACTTTTTACATCGTAATGGAGTTAATTAATAAATTGTAGGTAGAGTGGTTCTTTTCGGAAGTAGGGAGATAGGATATCTTTTGCTCCGGAATAAATTCAAAACGTTTTATGTTCTGAGTTTTGCTTTATAGTTTTATTGTGTTTGGCTGTCAATCTTGGATAATTATGCTTCAAAAGATCAGGATCATATCTGTCACATTAGTTCAAAACAAGATTATTCAGATTGGTATTGGTTTAGCGTTTTTTTAAATATTTATTATAAATAAAGTGTTATGTTACAACTCTTTATAAATGTGAAATTCGTTTTGTTTATCAAATTTATTTTTTAAATATTTAATAATGAAGGGACTTTGAAACTTGAAAAAAAATTGTGAACCACCCACTGATGTTTTACAGTTATAGCATATTGTTTCACAATAAAGTGTAAAAAAAGGTCAATTATTCACAGATTGCCTTTTCTTTTTGATGTCATATTAGTTATGTTTTGGGGGCTATGTTCATATCACAAACCCTTAAGCCAAGCTTACTGACAGTAGAATACTTATTAGTGGATTGTTGAAGAAATCTACCTTACCTAATATATATCACCGGAATTTGTTGAGGAAAAGCCGAAGCACTAAGCATGTGCTTTAATTTGGTTCCAGATTGGTTCTGTACCAGGTAACAGACATCTAAATATGCTGTTTTTTTATTTTGGGCAATATTAATCAGCGAAGCATAAATCTTGATCATCCAATACCATGACCTATATAAAAGAGTGAACCTGGTATTAATTCACCCTTGCCACCTTTCTGTCAAGAAAATCCTTAATAGTAGCCGCAATCTCAATACCGTGACTTTCCAGTGCAAAATGGCCGGCGTCAAAAAGATGGTATTCCAAATTTTTGACATCTTTTTTGTAAGCCTCTGCACCACTTACCGGGAAAATGTAATCATTTTTTCCATATACAATCAGCATTTCAGGATCATAGTCGCGGAGGTACTGTTGCCATTTGGGGTATTGAGGTGGATTAGTTCGATAATCATAAAACATGTCTAATTGTATCTGGCCATTTTCCTCCCTTTCCAAATGCCGGAGATCAATTTCCCAATTATCAGGACTGATCACAGAAGTATCGGAAAGACCATGTGTGTATTGCCATTTCAAACCGTCGGGATTATGAAAAGTTCTTAATGTATTTTCAGCTTTCTTGTTATTCCTATCCTTCCAATATGCTTTAATTGGGTCCCAAAACGTTTCCAATCCCTCCTCGTAAGCACATCCGTTTTGAACAATCAGCGTTTGTATTCTTTCAGGATATTTTGAAGCCAGTCGCCAGCCAATGGGGGCTCCATAATCCATTAAATAAAGGCTGTATTTTTTAATATTCAATTTATTGAGCAGTTCTTCAATAATAATGGCATAATTATCAAATGTGTAAGCAAAATCTGCTATTGGAGGTTGTTCGCTTCTGCCATAGCCAGGGTAATCGGCCGCTATAAGGTGATATTTATCTGATAATTCTGCAATCAAATTCCTGAACATATGCGATGATGCGGGATAACCATGCAAAAGCACCAGTGTTGGTGCATTCTTGGGGCCGGCTTCACGGTAAAAAATATTTGTCCCATTAATATCAATGAAATGATAGGTGGTTTGATTTTTCATGTGGTCAAGAATTATTAATTAATACTTATTGAGTTTGAATTACCCAGATAAAACAGTACTAAACTTTTACAGCTCGATACTTAATTTAATTTGCGCTTTTATAAAAAAGAGACTTCGATTGGTGAAAAATTTGCGATGATTTGCAATTCTAAGTTAAGGGCAAGTTAATTCTGAATAAAATTATCATGATGATATCAGTTATTATAATTTTTATAAAAAGAGCCAGGCTGATAAAGCAGGAATACCTAAATTAGCTGTTTACATATCGTAGCTTAAATTGTTATATTAGGGTAGTAAAACACTCGTTCAAAGATTGTTAGGATCCAATTGGCTAAAAGTGGTCAGTTGTAGTACACCAATTAATAAACCATGCTTATAAAGTTGACCCCCCTGCATGTTTTTAAGCATTATATATTAGGATTTATATGCCTATTCCTGGTTGTCGTTTCTTTTTCTGAGGTAAAAGCACAGCCTAACTCAAGTGGCTATCATGATCAGGTAAGGCAGCGGTTACTTATTCGTATTACCGGTAATTATTTGTATACCGTTTGTCAGGGTCAGATAGATCTGGATAGTTCCATACATATGTCGGCTAATATTTACGGTTTAAGTCCATTACTCGCTTATAATGAAAAATACAGTGATGGCAAAGAAACCGCCTGGAGTGCCTTGCTTGATGCAGGCAAAATTAAACAGGCTGCAGCATTGCTTCCCGGATTGCAAGGTGAGGCCCGATTGAGGCAACTATTTGACCTTAGCATTTTTTGGCTTTTTAAGTCGGGTACCCAAAAGGCCGATCTTGATCAGGCATCAAAGTATATAAATGAAGCTATTAACCTCAGCAAAAACAAATCAGCTAACTGGAAGGTAGCAAGTATGACCCTGCAAGCCAATTTGCTTAATCAAATGGGGCAAAAAGAGGAGAGCCAAAAATTGTTTACTGAAATAGCTATGCAATGTCAAGCAGCTGGCAATGCGGCTGGGGCCGCCCAGGCGCAGCTATCGGCAGGAGAACTGCTTCCATTCGGTGATCCGGCAAGAATGGCTAAATTTGAACAGGCACTTCCGGTTTTCACATCCCTGAATTTGAAAGATAAAGAGATTGAAGCCCTGTCAGATATAGATATAGAATACTTTATCGCGAAACGGTATGATCTGGCAGAAAAATATTTGTTAAAGGTAATTCAACTTCAAAAACAGATAAATTTCCGTCATCAGCAGTATCCTTACGATGGACTTGCCTATATGGCAATCAGAAAGGGAGATCTTACCCACGCGTTGTCATATTCTAACAAGTCTTTAGAAAGTATGACAACTAAAGCCGATTCAGTTTTTGAACCTTTCTTTTTTGCACGGCGCGCACTGATATATGAGCGGATGCTCCGGTATAGTGATGCATTAACATTGTTAAGTAAAACCCTGGAGAAAAGAACTCCCGGGAACAGATTATTTTGGTACAAATCATTTTTGGGTAAGGCAGAAACACTTGTGTTCTTAAACCAAGGAAAAGAAGCTTTAGAATTACTTAAAACAATAGGCGATAAGTTTCCGCCTATTACTTTTTTTGAAAAGATGCACTTTGCCTATTTGGCTGGTGAAACTCACCAGGCATTAAAAAACTATAAGCTTGCAGAAGAAAATTATAAGATTTTCTTATCCATGGCTGAGAAATTTCCACCGGCGTATATTCATGACGAATATCCGTCGGGTATTGTTAATATCGCCAGTTTTTATCGTATCATCGGGCAAAATGTTAAGGCCCGGGAATTACTGGAACTGGGAAAAAACGCAACTCCCAAATTTGATATGGAGCATGCTGTTATTTATTACAGCAACCTATATAAGATTGATTCGGCCGAAAAAAATTATTTAAAGGCGTTTAAAGAACTTCAACTAAGTCAGTATTATGCCGATTCGGCATTTAGTTTTGACCAACGGAAAAAGGTTGCTGAATTACTTGTTAAATACGAGGCCGAAAAAAAGGATAAGAATATAAAGTTGCTAAATAATCAGAACCAGCTGGCACAGATAAAGGCTCAGCAAGCCAATCGTACCAAGAATATTACTTTAATTGGTGTAGTGCTGTTGATAGTTATTATCGGCTTGTTGTTTAACCGTTATTTAACCAATAAAAACAACAATAAAAAGCTTGAGGCCAACCAAATGGAACTTGACCAGAAAAATGTTTTTTTGGAAACGTTAAATATTGAGCAGGATAAGCTACTTAAGGAAAAAGAATGGCTGCTTAAGGAGGTACATCATCGCGTTAAGAACAATCTTCAAATGGTAACCAGCTTACTTTATTCACAATCCGTTTATTTGGAAGATAAGGCAGCCAAATTAGCCGTTAATGATAGTTTACGCCGAATGCAGGCCATGTCATTGATACACCAAAAATTATATCAGGATGAAAACACAACAACCATCGCCATGCCTGAATATATTAACGATCTGGTGCAGTACCTCAATGAAAGCTTTGACGCGGGCAATCGTATAGCTTTTGAGCAAAGCATTGAAATGGTGAATCTTGATGTCTCGCAGGCAATACCTTTGGGATTGATTATTACAGAAAGTATTGTGAACGCTATCAAATATGCATTTTTAAACGGGGAAAAAGGTATAGTAAGTATTATATTGCAACATGATGGGCCAGACTCACTGATACTTAAAGTATTGGATAATGGAATGGGGTTACCTGCAGGTTTTGATATGATGGAACACAACTCTTTAGGGCTCGAGCTGATGCGGGGCCTTACCCGGCAATTAAATGGATATTTTGGAATTGAGACCGATAACGGCGTGCATATAACAGTGCGCTTTATTGCTTTACGTAAGTGATTTATTAGAGATACGGCTAAACTATTAGAGATTTGTATGAGCAATAAGATTTTAATTGTTGAAGATGAATTTGTGGTAGCAAACGGGCTGCGTCTTATTTTGAAGCAAGCCGGGTATAACGTATGCGGTATTGCGGCATCGGCAGATGAAGCGGAACATGAGATTCAAAAGCACCATCCCGATGTTGTATTGATAGATATTCGCCTGGATGGCAAACGATCTGGAATTGAGCTGGCTAAAAAAATAAAGGCAGACAATATTGCTTTTATATACCTTTCTGCAAATTCAAGTCAAAAGGTTCTTGAAGAAGCAAAGGAAACAGAACCATATGGTTTCCTGGTGAAGCCTTTCAGGGAAAAAGATGTGCTTGTGGCACTTGATATAGCGTTTTACAGGCATAAGCACATTATGGAGGCCAAATTGCGGCAGGAGCAATTTCTGAAAAACCAACTGGTTGATATTCGCAACGAAATAGGAGATGCGGTACAGGGTATTTTAAAGATCACAAAGTTATTGCAGTCGCACATTCCGAATGATCTGTTGATCTCAGGTCGTAGGCCTCACAAAGGCGAAACATGTACCGGATTTGGCTATTTACGCACCGGAGCTGATGAATACCAGGTAATAGGCAATGATGAATTGATTGAAATTGTGGGCCTAACATCAAATTTCTTTTTTGAAAATGAAAACCTTTCACCTGATGGTAATGCTTATATCTACAATAGTAATACAACTAACAGCCATGAGGAGCCGGATGCGCTGCATAAAAAGCTGTTTGATCATTTTAAGATAGAATCGAACCTTATATTTCCGGTAGCGCTGAATAACGGCAATCTGGTCAATTATTTTTTTTACAGCCGTCAACGAGGTGTTTATATGCAGGATCATATTGCATTGCTAAACCGGTTGAAGACACACCTTAAGGAAATAACGGAGAAATTTTTCGGTGGTAAAACAATGTTACGTCAAAACGATGAACATCATGCTGAAAGTGTTTCGCAAGTAGAGGGGCCGGAATTTGAAAATATTATCGGAAAGCATCCGCTTTTACTTGCAGCTTTAGATCTGGTTAAACAGGTGGCGCCATACAATACATCTGTTTTAATACTTGGTGAAAGCGGAACCGGTAAGGAACGGATTGCAGAATATATTCATCTGTTATCGAACCGTAAAGCGGGGCCTTTTGTGAAAGTTAACTGCGGAACAATACCCTCATCGTTGGTTGAATCTGAGTTGTTTGGCCACGAGAAAGGAGCTTTTACCGGCGCTACTGAAAAGAGAAAAGGGAAATTTGAACAGGCTAACGGAGGAACTATTTTTCTGGACGAGGTAGGAGAGCTGACCTTAGAAATGCAGGTGAAGCTATTACGCGTTCTTCAGGAAAAAGAAATTGACAGTGTTGGCGGCAGCGCTACCCGTAAAATAGATGTTCGTGTTGTTGCCGCTACAAACAGAAACCTTGAAAAAGAAATTTCGACAGGAAATTTCCGCCTCGACTTGTATTATCGTCTCAATATATTCCCGATCACCTTACCTCCTTTACGGCAAAGGAAAAGCGATATAGATGCCTTGGCATTATATTTTGTGCATAAATTTTGCAAGGAGTTTAATAAAGAGTTTATGGGTATTGCCCAAACCATGTTGTCAGAAATGCATGCATATGATTGGCCGGGGAATATTCGTGAGCTGGAGAATGTTATAGAGCGTTCTGTTATTCTGCACAGTGATAAATCTGAATTAAGTTTGAAGCAAAACCTTACCGATAAAACGAATCAATTATCACAAAACTTTAAGCTTACTACCTATGAGGATGTAAAACATATACAGCAGGAAACAGAGAGAAAGTATATTATTTCCATTCTCAAAAAAACCGATGGGCGTATAAGAGGAGCTAATGGTGCCGCCGAATTATTAGATATTAAGCCCACAACACTCGAATCAAAAATAGCGAAGCTGGGAATTAAACGAGAGGATTTAACAAATTAAGTAATTATTCAAAAGCCTCCGAAACTTATGGAGTTTGACTGCGGTATCTCCATAAATTTCGGAGGGTAAATCAAATTTTTTAAGCTTTCTGTATGCTTTTTGTGTTGTAATTTATTGATATTTAGTATTTTAATTTGATATTTTGATTCTTTTGCTATTCGGTGTTTAAATGGCATACTATTGTTATTGCCTTTTTTATGGAATTAATAGAAAAGCCAAGAACCTCAACATTCAGTAACCTGAAAGGACAACGATTGTTTTTTAGAAACTGGATAACAGACAATAAACCGAGAGGCATTATCTTAATCATTCACGGGCTCAATTCTCATAGCGCATATTATCAGAATTTTGCACTGGAGCTTAACAAAAATAATTATGAAGTATATGCTTTGGATCTTCCAGGGAGAGGGAGGTCTGAGGGGGAACGATATTATATTAATGACTATAAGGAAATCATAGCAGATATTGATCAATTACTAAAAATTATACAAACTGCGCACCCATTGATTCCGGTAGTTTTATTTGGCCATAGCGCAGGTGGTGTATTTGCTGCTGTGTATGCACTTTTATACCAGGCCAAACTAAAGGCATTTATCTGCGAAAGTTTCGCGTTTAAGGTGCCTGCGCCAGGCTTTGCTTTGGCAATTATGAGATTATTAGGGCATATTACTCCGCATTCCAGGCTAATTAAGTTGAAGAATGAGGATTTTTCCCGTGATAAGTCATTTGTGTACAGGATGAATCAAGATTCTTTAATTAAAGATGAAAAGCAACCTGCCAGGAGCATGCAACAGCTTCTGCTTGCCGGGGATTGTTTAAAAAAGCGGATGGCTGAAATTATGCTGCCGCTGCTCATTCTTCATGGTACTGCCGACAGAGTTACCAAACCTGATGGAAGCAAATATTTTGTAGAGCAAGCTTCCTCGCCTGACAAGCAATTGAAGTTTTATGAAGGTCATTATCATGACCTTCTGAACGATAAATATAATGGAATTGTGATGAGAGATATTATCAAATGGCTTAACGGAGTATGTTGATCTGTTTATGCAGGCGTTAACCTTAAAATCAGTTAAAACCAACGGGTTCTTTGAATTTTCAGAATAACAATGGTGTAGTAAGGTTTACCTCACGAGCCTCAAGCAGCGGAACTACTTTGCCAACAACTATAGTTTGAAAATGATCTGAATTACGATGATAGTTCAACGCTGCTTCGTCCTTGTATCCTTCAAATAATACCAGTGTATTGGGATCGGTAATGTCTTGATGGATTTTGTAAAACAAGTTGCCTTCCTCGGCAATACTTGCTTTTACAGCACCGGGTAAAAGGCTCAGAACGGTATCTAACTGGCCTGGTTTAACTTTCCATTTAGCGATGACGTGAATTGGTGAATTTTTCATTTTTAAGTTTAGTTAATACAGCTTATGCAAATAAAACTATTGTAAAGCAGCAGATTTGAGAAAAAATGCACGGCTACTGTTTTGGCAATACAACCAGCAGCCATGCAATAAATTATTTATTTGGCTTCTAATAATGCTTTCACTTTTTCGCCTACACCTGTTCCGGAAGCAGGATTTTGCCCGGTTACCAGGTTGCCATCTGTAATGCTGAAGGCTTGCCATGGATCAACCGTATGGTAGATAGCGCCTTGTGCTGTTAGTGCAGTTTGCAAATCAAACGATACATCAGCCCTGGCATAGTTATCTTCCTCAACTGTTGTAAATGAGGATATGTTTTTACCGTTTACCAAATAAGAGCCATCGCTAAGCTTAACATTTAAGAGTGACACCGGGCCGTGGCATACAGCGCTTACTACTGCACCGCGTTCATAGGTTTCGGCAATAATTTTCTTCAGTAATGGAGCTTCAGCCAAATCAACCATAGGGGCAAGGCCGCCGGGAAAAAATATGGCATCATAAGTGCTTACATCCACGGTTTCTAATTTAGCGGCTTTCTGCATATCTTCCCAGCCTTTGCCGGTCAGGAACCTAAGGTTACCCGGATCTCCCGCCAGGTTAAGCGCGTCAAGGTATGGGGTATCGCCTGTGAGGCTTGCGAAATCTATCTGATAGCCGGCTTTATCCCATACATCGTAAGGGTGTGCAACTTCGGGTAAAAAGCTACCTGTTCTTCTGTTATGCGGACCGATGGCATTAGCATTAGAAACGATGATCAAAACTTTCTTTTTCATGGCCTTTTAAATTAATGGTATTTTATTGATTTGTTTAGTTATTATTTACACTACAAATTTGCATTGTTGAACGCCCTCAGGACAAGGAGGCAAGTCACAGATTAAGTGTGACTAAAGTCACACTGTAATTACCATTGCCGATAGGAAGTCATGTACTAAATAAGTTCTGGTATGCATATCCCCGCTTTTAACCCGGGATTTTGAGAGTATATGAATTTATTTTCCATCTATAATTCAGGAGATATTATGATTTATAGTAATGTATTTTAGGCTGATGTATCATACTGGTTTAGCTCTTCGATATTGATGGGGCCAAGTGACCTCCGTGTGTAATTGATATGCGGCCTTCAGCGGAAAATAGGGGTCGCGTAGTAATTCACGCGCAATCATCACCATATCGGCATCGCCATTAGTAAGCAATGTTTCTGCTTGCACCGCGTCGGTTATTAAGCCAACGGTACCGGTCAGTATGCCTGTACGTTTTCTGATATTTGAAGCAAATGTTAGCTGGTAACCTGGTCCCACCGGTATTTTTTGGGTCGATACCAATCCTCCGGTTGTCACATCAACAACATCAATCCCTTTATTTTTTAAGGTTTCGGCAATTTGTATGGCATCTTTTAAATCAAGGCCACCGTCGGCCCAGTCGGTGCCTGAAATCCTTACAAAAAGTGGGCGTTCTGCTGGCCATACCGTTCTTATACCTTCAATTACTTCAAGCAGCAAACGAATACGGCCATCAAAGCTGCCCCCATATTCATCTGTGCGTTGGTTTGTTAAGGGTGAAAGAAATTGATGCAGTAAATATCCGTGCGCTGCATGTATCTCTATCACTCCGAAACCTGCACGCAAAGCGCGGCCAGCTGCCAACGTAAAATCATAGATCACATCCCAGATACCCCTGCGATCCAGTTCGAGGGGATGTGGGTATACATCAGAATAAGGGAGCGGTGAAGGGGCATAGGTCTGCCAGCCACCTGACTCAACCGGAATTCCGCCATGACCACGCTGTGGCGCAAGCGTACTTGCCTTCCTGCCGGCATGTGATAGCTGTATGCCTGCGATACACTGTTGCCTGGTAATAAATGATACGATATGTTGCAACCTCGGAATATGTTCATCTTTCCAGATACCAAGATCATCTGGTGATATCCTGCCTTCTGGTGATACCGCTGTAGCTTCAGTAATAATTAAAGCCGCGCCGCCTACTGCCCTGCTACCCAGGTGAACAAAGTGCCAATCATTCGCGAAACCATCTATCGCCGAATACTGAGACATAGGTGAAACGATGACGCGGTTTTTCAACGTTACATTTTTAATAGTTAACGGATCAAAAAGCTTTGCCATAATTATAATTTATTTGTTTGTGCTGCAGTGGATATTAATAGTTTAATGTTTACAAAATTGCGCATGCTGTGCCTGCTAAATTCATTTTGGAAAGTTGGCTTCTATACTGAACCATCGGCGAAAGCATGACGCATAAGCATTATAGTTAGCTTTTCATCATCAGCTTGCAATCCATGTGCAGTTTAAGTATAGAATACCTGCATAGGTTAGCCATCATATTGAGGTGGCCTTATCAAATTTCGCATTAAGCATCGTGCATTGTATATCAGCCGAATGATATGAGTTATCAAATAATTTATAACTTGATTTTTGAGAAGGAGAAATCGGTATTTATTCTTTTACGGCCTTGGAACCACGATCTTTTACTAAGAATAGGTTAAACACAAAAGTGAGTAAAAACGCTACCAGGCAACCCACTAAAGTGGTTAGTACACGCTCCAGTGGTATAAACCATGAACGGTCACTTTTATTTTGTACCATAACTATCACGAAGGCTGTAATACCAGCCCTAACCGTATACGATATATTGAAAAAAAAGCCAACAGCCACTATCAAAATAACGCCTGTTGATAGCTGCAGTAATTGTGGTATAGGGGTAGGAAATAGAACAATGCCAGCTATACACCCTATGATATTTGCCACCATACGGTCTGTTGCGGCTTTATTTGTATTATCGAACGATAAGCCCAGACCCACAGAAATAATTGCCCATTCAAACGGATATTGTGGCCATTGTACATAAAAATAATAGCAGATAGCCACACCAATTATGCATTTGATGGTGAAAATCCAGGCTTGTGCGTCCATTTTATTGAGGCTATTCATGCTAATTTGATTACAAAGACATGCAGCGAAAACGAAAGACCGCTGTATGAAACAAAGCGTTACCTTTTTTTAATTACCGGATGTTTTTTTGCATAAAAGTGCGTATCAGCGTGGCTATCTCTTTTCCATACTCTTCAATCAGGAAATGTCCGCCATCAAACAAATGAACCTCGGCACCAGGCAAGGCCTGCAGGTAAGCACTTGCCCCGGCTCCCGGAAATATTTTGTCGTTTTTGCCCCAGGTTATCAATGCAGGTGGCTGATATTCGCGCAAATATTGCTGCCATTCAGGATATTTTGGAAAGTTAGTGGCGTAATTTTTAAGCAACACCTTCTGCACATCGGCCCGTCCTGGTTGCTTCATTAAATAATTATCCATATTGTAACTATCAGGACTAATCACATCGGTGTTTTTAGCCCCGAAAATATATTGATCCCTGATGCCATCGAATGACATCATATAACTAATGGCCCCGTCAATGGCTTCTTGATCGCCGGTTGCTTGCAAGTCGCCCATTTTCTTAACGTCAGGCCCAATACCCTCCAAAAAGGCGTTGGCATTCTGAATAATCAGGTTGTTAATCAATTCTGGCCGTTGTTTAGCTATTCTGAACCCAATAGGGCCGCCATAATCCTGCATGTAAAGTGTTATTTTACTCAGGTTTAGTTTATCGATAAACTTTTCGATCACCTTTGCAAGGTTATCAAACGTGTATTCAAAATTTTCGGGAGTTCGACAAGCACTGTACCCGAAGCCGGGATAATCAGGAGCAATCAAATGATAATCAGAAGCCAACCAATCAATCAGGTTCCTGAACATGTGCGATGAGGATGGGAAGCCGTGCAGTAAAAGAATAACAGGTTTAGCTGTATCGCCTGCTTCACGGTAAAAAATCTCCAGATCATCTATCTTTATCGTACGATAGTAAGTGTAATTTTGATTGTCGGCCCCGTTCATAGTTGTTTTTTAAAAGCTAAAATCGTTAACAAAAAGCGGCGCTGGATATCCAGAATTTAAACATGCGTATTACCATAGCGCTTATTTCAAAATTAACAATGATGTAATTTGTAAACATAGTTGAGACTATCAGATAAATGATAAGAGTTATCATTTGAGTAATTTATAGAACAGTCCGCTTTGAATAGCAATTATTAAAAAAATTGGGAAAGGTAAATCTGATACCGGCATGCCAGCAATTAATGCTTAAGAGAATTATAATATTAATAACACTTATAACTCCTGTGATTTGACCCATTAATGCATAAGGTAGTAAATTTGCTACTGTGTAAAATAGGTTAACCTATTTTAAATCATATGTTTATAATTTGATGTAAGGTTTTGGTAACTTAAAGTAACGTTGAAATATCACTATCAAAACCCTTCAAAAAATATTATTATGGAAGCTCAAAGATCAGATGGAATTAGCCGTCGTCGTCAATTTATAGGTTCTGCAGGGTTACTAACTGTAGGGTTTGCGTGTTTCCTGAGTTGATTTTTGCACAGTTTGATTGTTGACGTCAATAATGTCTTTGGTGACTCTTTCTTTTCTGATAATCACACCTGAGGCATATGTATCCAATCTGAGTAGGATCAATTATGGTTTCCCTTACCTTTCAGGAGCTGGAAGATTAGTGATCAAAGATGTTATAATGCTGGCAGGTGGATTAATTGTTGCGGCTGACAGTGCAAGGCAGCTTTTAGAACAGAGCCATTAACAAGAAGTCGTTTATTCTGCAGAAATAGGGTTTTCATTTTTTAAATTTTAAACTTTTAAGCTATGTCTATTAAAAAGATAATTCCGGGCAAATTAGGGTTTGGTTCTGCTCCGCTGGGTAATATGTTCAGGAATATACCTGATGCTGAAGCGATAGCTACCGTTAAGGCTGCATGGAACGAGGGCATACGTTATTACGATAGTGCCCCTTTTTACGGTGCGGGTTTGGCAGAAATTCGCTTTGGAGATGTGCTATCCCAGTACCCTCGGGAAGAATTTGTTCTGAGTACCAAGGTTGGTCGTGTTATACTTGATGAAGTTGAGGATATAAGTAAAAGAGACTTGGGAGAAAAGGGGGACCTGTTTAAATACGGTCGTCCAAACAAGATAGTAAATGATTGTTCTGTGGATGCCACATTACGCTCTATCGATGATAGCTTGAAACGGCTTCAAACTGATAGTATTGATATTGTTTGGGTACATGATGTTGCCCAGGACTTTTATGGAGACGAATGGTTAAACATGTTTGAAAGTGCCCGTAAAGGTGCGTTCAAAGTACTTGACCGCCTGCGCGATGAAGGCGTTATCAAAGCATGGGGATTAGGGGTGAACCGTGTAGAACCAATTGAGATAATCCTGGCTCTGGAGGGCGCGCATCCCGACGGCTTTTTGCTTGCCGGCCGTTATACTTTGCTTGATCATGACCGTGCCTTGCAGCGTGTAATGCCCGAAGTATTAAAACAAGGTTTGGGAATTGTTGTTGGTGGCCCCTATAGTTCGGGTGTATTGGTTGGTGGTTCGCATTTTGAATACGCTCCTGCTACTCCTGAGATATTGAACAAGGTGGCAAAGATTAAAGCTATTGCTGATAATTATGGTGTAAGCATGAAGTCTGCGGGGTTACAATTTTCTCTCGCTAACCCTGCTGTGGCAGCCGTTATTCCCGGTGCAAGCAAACCAGACCGGATTGCCGAAGATACCGAAGCCCTTAATGCTATAATTCCGGATGAGTTTTGGGAAGCGCTGCGGGTGCAAAATCTGGTAAACCCTGCGGCACCATTGCCAATTGACAATAAATAATTCTAAATAAAATTCATCATGGCAAAAGCATTCGCATTTATCGAAATTCCTGTTGATGCAGACAAAGTTTGGCAATTGATAGGAGGTTTTAATTCCCTGCCCGATTGGCTTCCTTATATTCCTCATTCTGAGTTACAGGAAGGGGGAAGAGTGCGCCACCTTTCCAATCCTGAAGGTGGTGTTATTATTGAGCGCTTAATGGCCTTTGACGAAAAGGAACGCAGTTATACTTATCACATTTTAAAAGCGCCGTTTCCTGTAAAGGATTACTTTTCTACCTTAAGAGTTAAAAGTAATGGAGATGGTAACGGCGCTCGTGTAGAATGGTTTGGTGAGTTTACTCCTGTAAACGCTTCAGATAAAGAGGTATCATCCTTGTTTCAAGGTATTTATGAAGATGGGCTAAATGCACTGAAAGAATCATACATGGACTGAATGATATAACTTTAAAATTTTCATGATGTCAACAATAATTTACAGGTAAGCTGTCTGCTATCTTGCAACTTTAACGTAATCTGTTGCTGCAAGCTTACCAAGTTGTTTTAGTTTTTGGTTTAACTCATCTGTCCAAGGTAATCCGATACATAATCGTACACAGTTTTCAAATTGATCCTGTAAAGTAAACATTCGCCCTGGTGCAATACTTATTCCCTGCTTTATGGCCAGGTCGTACAGTTTTACGGTATCAATGTTTTTATCGAGCTCTATCCATAAAGTAAGGCCTCCCTGAGGTCTGGTGATCTTGGTATTTTCAGGAAAATACTCGGCTATGGCCCGGATATAGTTTTGACAGTTGTTCTCTAATGTACGCCTGAATTGCCTCAGATGATTTTCATATTTGCCGGTTTTTAAAAAATTGGCCACGGCTTCCTGTACGATGGAAGTTGATGAAATAGCATGCACCAACTTCTGTTTCATGATTTTATCCTTGTATTTACCGGGAGCTATCCAACCTACCCTGTAACCTGGTGCCAGCGTTTTTGAAATGGAGCTGCACCAAACTACATTGCCGTCAAGGTCAAATGATTTGCAGCACCTGGGCCGTTGTGTACCAAAATAAATATCACCATATACATCATCTTCAACAAGCGGAATGTTATGTTTGGCTAACAAGGCAACAACTTCCTTCTTGTTATCATCGGGCATACAGCTGCCCAATGGCGTATTAAAATTAGGGATTAGCAGGCAAAGGTTAATTTTAGGAATAGCACTTTTGAGCCCTTCTATTTCGATGCCCGTAACGGGATGTGTAGGCAGTTCCAGTACTTTTAACCCAAGGCTTACAGCCAGTTGTAAAATTCCGGGATAGCATGGGCTTTCGATGGCAATGGTATCGCCTGATTTTAACAAGGCCATCAGGCAAAAGGAGAGTGCCTGCATACCTCCGCCCGTTGTGATGAGATCATCTTCATGCAAATTACCTCCCCAGCTTAACGATCGAACGGCTATCATTCTGCGCAGGTTGATGTTTCCCTGTACCAGTTCGTAATCTATACCGCCGTTCTTTAATGTCCGGTTAGCATAAACAATTTCCTTCTTCAGTTTTGCCAGCGGGAGCAAAGCACCGGCAGCCGCGGCAATTGAAAAAAGGGTAAGTTCATTCCTGCCCATGTTTGCATAAACCTTACTAAGCAATTCATTGGGTTCATGTTCATTAGCAATGGCCGAAGGTCTGCTAACCTCTGGCAGAGGTAACTCGCGGTACATTTGCTGTCGCACAAAATAGCCCGACTGTGGTTTTGAATCGATCAATGATTGTGCCTCCAGTTCCATAAATACCCTCTTGGCAGTATTCATACCCACACGATGTTCCTGGCAAAGTGTTCTTACCGATGGTAGTCGATCTCCCGGCTTTAAAACACCACCCCTTATCTGGCCCGCAATGCCATTAGCAATTTCATTATACAGAAAATCCTTACTCATGATGTAAATATAACTGTGTCTGTTTAAATATCAAAAATTGATACTGTGTTTGTTGAGGTGCCTCATCTACTTTTGCTTAACATTTAAACATTGTTCAACCATGAGTAACACCATATCATCAAACAAAACCGAACAAGACCAGGTTAAAGGCTGGATCAACGGGTTTATAGCCGTACTTGTATTTAGTGGTTCTATGCCGGCAACAAAGGCTGCTGTACTGGGCTTATCGCCGTTTTTTGTAACTGTAACCCGTGGGGGTATTGCAGGTTTGCTTGCCCTTTGTGCTTTGCTTTTGTTTAAGGAAAAACGTCCTCAAAAATCGCAGTTAGTATCATTGGTCATAGTAGTTACAGGTGCTGTAATCGGGTTCCCGCTGTTAAGCGCACTGGCTTTGCAGTATATAACATCGGCTCATTCATTGGTGTTTATGGGCATGTTACCGCTTACAACAGCCATTTTTGGAGTAATAAGAGGAGGCGAGCGGCCGCATCCTGTGTTTTGGATATTTGCCGTTTTAGGCAGTTTACTGGTGATTGGTTATGCGGTAAGCCAGGGACTCGCTGCATCACCGATTGGTGATATCCTCATGTTGATCTCCATTGTACTGTGCGGACTTGGCTATGCCGAAGGTGCAAAACTTTCCAGGGAACTGGGTGGTTGGCAGGTTATTTCCTGGGCTTTGGTGCTTTCTCTGCCTTTAACAATTCCTTTGATGGTCATGTTGCGCCCGGTATCATTTGTAAACGTTGGCACAGGTGCCTGGTTGGGTTTGGCTTATGTTTCTGTTTTCAGTATGCTTATTGGTTTTGTATTCTGGTATCGGGGATTGGCACAAGGAGGCATTGCAGCGGTAGGGCAATTGCAATTACTTCAACCATTTTTCGGATTGGTTTTGGCTGCCTACTTATTGCATGAGCAGGTAAGCATGGGTATGATCGGTATTACCGTTTGTGTGATCCTTTGCGTTGCGGGTTCCAAAAAGCTTGCTGTGCAGCGACGATAGCATTAATATTGTTGCCATTTTTGTATTTTGCTGAACTTATGAAAACTTATTTTATCAGGAAAATCACCTTTGTTTTTTTAGGGATTGTATGTCCCGTTTTAAGCTGCTTTGCTCAAACCCGGTTAATTAAAAATTTACAATCGGGTAAACCTCAAATTTTAGTGGTTTATGGTACAAGTTTAACAGCAGGCACAGGTGGCAAGGCTTGGGTTGATGCCGTTGCAGCCGAACTGAATAACAGATTTCATAATAATTTAACGGTTTATAATTCAGCCAAAAGCTCTATGTGGTCTACCTGGGGCGTACAACATTTGGAAGATAGTGTGATCAGTAAAAAGCCAGATGCTGTATTAATAGAATTTAGTATGAATGATGCCTATCTTGAATACAAAACCAGCGTTGAACTGGCACGCATCAACCTGAATTACATGATTGACAGAATTAAACTGTACAATCTGGATTGTGAGGTTATTATACAGACCATGAACATCCCGATCAAAGAACATGGTGTTAAACGGCCTGATATTGACAACTATTATGCAATGTACAGGCAGGTGGCGAAAAAAAGAAAGCTTTTACTGATTGACAATTATCCGCACTGGAAAACTATTTTAGATGAGGGGGAAAGAGCGTACCTGAAATACGTTCCCGATGGTATCCATCCTGATGCAGCTGGTGCACAAAAAATTATTGCACCCTTCATAATTGAAAAACTCACCCGGGTGAAATAAGGCTCTAAATACCTAATTTCCTCGCTGTCCTCAATAAATATTATTGGGGATTTCTTTTGTAACAATTCCCTCGATCTGCATGTGTTAATTTATAATTAACATAGATTTAAAATAAGCAGGAGATATTTGCCGCCGGAATGTAGTGCCTTATTTAGGTATTTCATGTAACCCTTATAACAGTAATAAACTCAGGATGGATTCACGGAGAGATTTTCTAAAAAAAGCCGCCCTTTTGTCTGGCGGTGCAGCAATGATGAACATGTTACCCCCTGCAATACAAAGGGCAATGGCTATAAACCCGGCAGCGGGCAGTACCTACCTTGATGCAGAACACATTGTTATCCTGATGCAGGAAAATCGCTCTTTTGACCATTGTTTCGGAACTTTACAGGGTGTGCGGGGCTACAATGACCCAAGGGCCATTCGTTTGCCTAATCAAAAACCCGTGTGGCTGCAAACCGATGCTGCCGGTAATACCTATGCGCCTTTCAGACTTAATATAAAAGATACTAAGGTTACCTGGATGGGTTCGTTACCACATTCACGGGCGAGCCAGGTTGATGCCAATAACTTAGGTAAGTATGATAAATGGCTTACTTCCAAACAGTCCGGAAATAAGAATTATGCTGATATGCCGCTAACACTGGGGCATTATACCCGCGAAGATCTTCCGTTTAATTATGGAATGGCTGATGCCTTTACCGTTTGTGACCAGAATTTTTGTTCGGCCATGACCAGCACAACACCAAACCGTTCCTTCTTCTGGACAGGTAAGATCACCCATGAGCAAGATGGCCTTCCTAAGGCTAATATCAGAAACACTGATTACACTTTTGGAAATATGCCCTGGGAAACTTTCCCGGAGCTGTTGGAGCAAAATAATATTTCATGGAGTTTTTACCAAAACGATCTGAGCTGCGGCGGCGGGTTTGAAAAAGAAGAAAGAGCCTGGCTCGCTAACTTTGGTTGTAACCTATTGGAGTTTTTTAAAGCCTATAACGTAAAATTCTCTGACCGTTACATTAAAAATCTGCAAAAGCAGGCTGAAGATCTGCCCGATCAGATTAATAAGTTACAGGAACGGACCCCGGCCGATGAGGCTACAGCTATAAAAGTTCGTGAAAGCATCAGGAAAAAACAGGATGTTCTTGATAACGCCCGCAGCGAACTTTCAAAATGGAATAAAGAGAGTTATGAAAAACTTTCTGAAAAAGAGAAAAGCCTTTATCGCAGGGCCTTTGTCATAAATTCGGCTGATGAAAATTTCAGAAGTATAGCCGAACTTACGTACCAGGATAATGCTCAGGAGCGCAAGGTAACCATACCTAAAGGCGATCTGCTGCACCAGTTCAGGCAAGATGTAAATACAGGCAAGCTGCCAACGGTTTCCTGGCTGGCTGGCCCCGAAAATTTTTCTGACCACCCAACTGCCCCGTGGTATGGTGCATGGTATGTTTCGGAGGTTTTAGATATCCTGACCAAAAATCCTGAAGTATGGAAAAAAACAATATTTATTGTTACCTATGATGAAAATGACGGCTATTTTGATCATATCCCACCATTTTCAATCCCTGATGCTAAACTGCCCGGAACAGGTAAAGTAACTGCCGGTATAGAAACTGAAATAGAACATGTACGCCTGGAAAATGAGCTTAAACAGGGTATACCTAAAAATCAGGCTCGTGAAGGAGCAATTGGTCTTGGTTTCAGGGTGCCTATGCTTATTGCCTCACCATGGAGCAGGGGCGGTAAGGTATGTTCCGAAGTTTTTGACCATACCTCAACCTTACAGTTTTTGGAGGGTTTTGTGAATAAAAAGTATGGTAAAAACATCAAGCTAAATAATATCAGCCAGTGGCGTCGTACTATCTGCGGCGACCTGAGTTCGGCGTTTAGCCCTTATAACGGCGATCAGTTAGGAAATATACCTTTCCTTGACCGCAACAAAAACGTGGAAACCATTTACAACGCCAAGTTTAAAGGTGAACCCACTTCATTCAAAAAACTATCTGCAGATGAGATAGCAAAGATCAGTGCCGATCCGTCAATAATAGCATTTCAGGAAAAAGGTATACGCCCATCATGTGCGCTACCTTACGAGCTTTATACCCATGGCAGTTTAAGTGCCGACAAAAAGAACTTTGAAATTAAGCTTGCTGCCGGAAACGGAATGTTCGGAAAAAACGCGGCAGGGTCACCGTTTACGGTTTATGCTCCCGTTAAATATAACGACGAGGTTAGTAAGGACGAGATTTCAAGAAACTGGCATTTTGCAGTAGCCGCCGGTGATCAATTAACTTATAACTGGCCGGTTAGCTCATTTGAGAATGATCAATATCACTTGCGTGTACATGGCCCAAATGGCTTTTACCGTGAGTTTATTGGCAGCAACAATAATCCCGATTTAAAAATAACCTGCACTTACGAAAAGAGTAAGCTCAATGCAGCAAAGTTAACCGGGAATATTGTTGTAAACATTGTTAATAACGATGCCAGCGCCCACGAAATAGTTATAAATGATAATGGTTATAAAGCTGGCATTATAAACAAATTGGTTGCTGCCAAAAGCCAGGTAAACGTTGTTCTTGATCTGGCGAAAAACTTCAATTGGTATGATTTCAGTGTAAAACTGAATGACCAAAATGTGTTTGAAGAACGTTTTGCAGGCAGGGTAGAAACTGGCGCGATCTCAAAAACCGACCCGGTAATGGGTGGTGTTATTGCATAACATATAAAATAATGCAGACTAAAGCCGGGTGCATTTAGTCTGCATTTTAGTAGAGCGCTGGATGGCAGCATGCCGAAGGTTCGATCCCTTCCTCTACATCAACCTATATCAATTAAATTATGAACTATCCATTAATAGCCCTCATTATTTTAATAGCAATTGCAATTGTGGTTTTTCTGGCCTGGAAAGATCAGCAGGATAAGAAAAAGATGGAGAAAGAGATGAATCAAACTGATATCAAACCCGAGAAGCATAAAGACAATAAATCAGATATTTAATACTATCTGTTATTACCCGAAACAGGTGTTTCAAATCTGAACTCATTTTATATATTTGTAAAACAGCATATTTTTTAGCTGTTATTACCAGTCATAAACCAATTTTGGCAGGAGCGCCTGCTATTACCCTGTATTTAATTATTTATCAGCTTTTATGAAAAGTTATACTGTTTTAATATCTATTGTAGCCGCTTTAGGTGGTTTATTATTTGGTTTTGATACGGCTGTAATAGCAGGAACACTACATTATTTAAAATCTGTTTTTCAGCTTAATGATGCCCAAATAGGATTGGTTGTAGGTGCTGCATCAATTGGCTGTATACCGGGAGCATTATTTGCTGGTGGCCTGGCCGATAAATTCGGTCGTAAAAAGCTGATGATCGTAACCTCTGTGTTATACATTATTGCCGCTTTAGGCAGCGGAGCAGCGGGTAGTTTTACTCAATTAGTGATTTATAGGCTTATAGGAGGTGTTGCCATTGGTATGGCTTCAACATTAGCACCTATCTACATATCAGAAGTAGCACCGCCCACTTTTAGAGGCAGGCTGGGCATGTTGCAGCAGCTTGCTATTGTAACCGGTATATTATTATCATTCATATCTAATTATTTAATAGTAGATACCTCACTGCCTTTTTTAAATAGTGATAATTACTGGCGCTATATGCTTGCGGCGGCGGTAGTACCCTCTGTCATATTCTTCGTGTTATTACTATTAGTGCCCGAAAGCCCCAGATGGCTGGTATCTAAAAGCAAAATCGCAGAAGCTAAAAAGGTATTCGGAAGTATTTATTCAGATAAAGAAAGCCAGGAACAGGTTAAACTGGTTACTGATGATATAGCATCAGAAAGCAAGCCTGCCCTGAGCGATGTATTTAGCCCACGCTTCAGGAAGGTTGTTATCATTGGGCTGGTGTTTGCCTCTATAGCACAGCTTACGGGTATCAACATTGTGTTTTACTATGCCCCGCTAATATTTGAAAAAATACATGTAGGTGGCAGCGTACTGTTTCAAACCATACTTACGGGTGTTGTTAACCTGATATTCACCATACTTGCCTTCCCGCTGATAGATCGCCTCGGCCGTAAAAAATTATTACTTATAGGATCAACTATTATGGGGCTTTGCATGTTTACCCTGGCCGCTTTGTTCCATTTTAACATGCTGCAAAACTACTTTGTGTTGTTAACCATATTTGTTTACATAGGTGGCTTTGCATGCACCTGGGGCGTTGTGTTATGGGTGTATGTGGCCGAAATCTTTCCCAACAAGATCCGTGGTACCGCTACATCAATCGCGGTATTTGGTAACTGGGTTGCCAACTCCATTGTTTCACTTACCTTCCCCGTAATGCTTTCGCAGTTGGGCCCGGTAGCAACATTTGGTGTTTATGGTATAGTAAATATCAGTATGATACTGTTTGTAAGTAGTTATGTTTTTGAAACCAAAGGCGTTCCGCTTGAAAGGATTGAAGAGCTGTATACCCGTACAAAATCAGCTAAAGCTTAAACAAAAACAGCTTCAGGTGGTGTGCTTGTTTATATCATTCATGTGGTAGGTTTAAACTATGGGTAAGCATCTTTTATCAATCTTTTTTCTGTAAATTAGTGTATTAGCATGATTATGTTTCGGCGTTTACAGTATTGGATCAACCGTCAGTTTCAGCCCCTTTTTTCTTTATTGCTTACAGGCTTGCTGGTTGTTGGCAGCATGACGCTGAAAGACAATTATCTTATTGTAACCAAATATACCCCCTCTGGAATCATCAACTGGGAAATAAATACCAGCAACGCCCGCCGTGATTCTATTTTAAAAGAATGGCAGGCTGGTTTTAAAAAAAATGTGATTTATACCAGTAAATCCACCTATCCTAAAACTATAACAGGTATTGAAGCAGTAACATTCCACAATAATGTAGGTTATGGCTTTATCGGGACGTATGTGTGTATACTGCTTATCCTTATCATTCGTATAGGCAGTCAAAAAGCAAACCCGCGCAGGCGGGTTATTTCGCAGCTTACTGTTTTAAGATTTTGCATACTGGTACTGTTGGCTGGGCTGTTAGATGTATTTAAAAATATTGCAACCAGCAAAATGCTGCAGCAATTTAAGCTTGGTGAGCCGTTAGCCGATGCGTGGATCATTGCTGTTGCGGCATATATAAAATATCTGCTGCTGGTATTTGTATTTTTAAAGCTGTTGTACGAGGCATTTAAGTTAGGTAAGCCCCGTTTTTGGCTCGATTATGTATCGGCCTGGCTGGCGAGAGTGCTCAGGTATTCATGGCGGTTTCGTATAGTATTGCTTACGCAGTTTATCTTCTTTATGGCTTTGTTTATCAGTGGCCAGGTGCAGGATATGCTGCTGTCTATCAATACTTCTCCATGGGCCAGTTTTTATTTTTTGGTAACGGTAAGTTTACTGGCCATCATGTGCTGGCATTTGCCAAAAGCTATTGATAATGCCATTAAAGTAAGTTATAAATGTTTTTTTACCGGCCCAATTGATTTTGATAATGTCAGGTTACCGGCAGGAGCAAGGCCATCATTAAAAGTGGATACCGGAAGGCTGTTTGGAGCCGCTGGCTTTTTGATCCCGGCTGCAGGTATCCTGCATACCATGAATACCTATCATATTGATTATCTGTTAAATGGAATATCGCCGTTGGTGATTTTAATAGCTATGCTCATTTTTTATAAAATGGCGCTTCATTATAAATGGATAGACAAGTTGTATAAATCTGGGAACACGGTTATTCAATGGCGTTTTTGGGTAAGTATGGTATTGCTACTGTTCCCGATGATTGTTTGGGGCAGTAGTACCGGCAAGCAAAACCGCGAGCCTTATTTTTTAGCTTATCTGTCGCTTGATCTGTTTTTTCTATCGGCCATGTTTATGATCATCGCTACGTTGCGTACCTGTTTCCCTGCAGTTTCCAAATGGCGCATAGCACCATGGGTAGCTTTTGGCGGGGTAACTGCCACCTTGTTTTTTATACTTTGTAATTTCCCGCCCATTTTAAACAAGATTACCGGGAATAACCGTTTTTATACTATGCCAGTGATATTGTGTGCGGTTACTGGCTATTTGTTGTTTTTTTCATTCTTATTGTTTGCCGGTAAAAAAACAGGTGTTAGTATCATAACCTTTTTACTGTTATTTACACTTTATAGGTCGATAAGTACAATTACAGCATACCATGAGGTACATATTCAAAAGCAGGATAATTATCATAAATCGCTCGATTCGCTAAACAATTATACCGAACAATGGCTCAACAGTCGCAAGCAGGATATTAAAACTTTTGCTGCCCAGCACCCTGGCAAACCTTACCCGGTGTTTTTTGTGAACGCCTATGGCGGCGGCTTACGTGCTACCGTATGGACAACCATGGTGATAGGTACGCTGGATAGCCTCATAAAAAATAACTATAAACACGGTGCTGCTATAAAAGACTTTCAGCATAATGTATTTTCCTACTCAGGAGCTTCGGGCGGTACCATAGGGTTATCCCTGCTTTGTAATGCCCGGTATCAGTATCGTAAAAGCAACAATGCCGATACCTTATTTTACCCGGTTAATTCGCTCGCCATATATCGTAATGATTACCTTACTTCAAACCTGGTTGCTTTATTGGGCAGGGATATGCTGGCCTCTGCATTAGGCATTGCTCCCTGGGCAGATAGGGCCAGGCTGATGGAAGAAGACTGGGAGCGGCATACCAAAACCCATCACCTGAGTATGGGCGTTACCATGAGTAAAATGTGGAAGGAGAGCAATTATGAAGTGCCCCTGCTTTTTGCAAATACTTTTGATGTAGATAGCGGGAAGAAAGGTATTGTAGCACCGGTATTATTAGATAGCCTCGATTTTCCGTCGACAGTATTTTTAGAACAGGAGATTGAAGACCCAGGCGATCTGCGGTTAAGTACAGCTACTTTTGTGAGTGCCAGGTTCCCTTATGTGAGCCCTACGGCCAAACTAAATGGCAAACATCACTTTATGGATGGCGGAACCTGGGACAATTCGGGCGCGGAAACCTCGTTGCAAATTTTAACCGTGTTTGAAAGGGTACGGGCAAAATTAATAAAGCAGGATACGATATTTAACCATATTCAGCCGCAATTTCTCTCATTGCCTAATTCCGTGCTGCGGATGGAGCCTGCCGGTAAGGCCGAAAATTTATTTGAACCACTGGCTCCGCCAATAGGGGTGCTAAATAGCAGGGTTGGGTACATGAAAAAATCAGATGACTGGAATTACTCCTTTTCACGAATGAAGCATTATGGGTTTTATCTTTTTCGCCCAACTGCAGAGCAGGTGCCAAATGTTAATATATGGCCGGTATTACCGCTTGGCTGGCAAATTTCAGATTATGCCATGACCAGGATGCGTGTCAGCGTGCAAAGGGATAGTACCGTTATCAACAAAGTAATGGCAGGGTTTGGTATTGATAATTACCTTAAATAACATGTAAATCACCCTTTTAACTAAGTGCTTCAAATAAGATGCAATAAATTAAAAAATCATATGTCTTTTGTAGCACGCCGTCCTTTATTAGTTTCATTTTAATATAATTACAATTAATTCATACTAAACCCGCAATTAACAAGCTATGCTGAAAGAAGAACGACAGAATTTTATAATGAAGCAGATAAATCTGCATAACAAGGTGTTATCATCAGATCTGTGTGTTAAGTTAAATGTATCTGAAGATACCATCAGGCGCGATCTGCATGAACTCGCCAGTAATTCAAAAATTAAAAAAGTTTATGGTGGGGCCATGTCAAAGTCGTTTTCGCATACCACGGGCATAAAGGATACTTATGCGCAGGAAGCAAAAAGACATATAGCCAAAAAGGCCCTAACGCTGATTAACGATGGCATGACCTTGCTTTTAGGTGGTGGTACCACAATAATGGAGATGGCCCGTTTAGTACCTAAAGGCAGGCGCTGTACTTTTTTTACGGTGAGCCCCATGGTTGCTATGGAGTTGATTGAATATTCAGATTGTGAGGTGATTTTGCTGGGAGGTAGCTTACTGCATGATTCTTATATAGTTACAGGCTCTATGGTGATTAATCAATTAAACGACATTAAAGTTGATCTGTGTTTTTTGGGAACCAATACAATCTCTATTGAAGATGGTATTACCGATTCTGTTTGGGAGGTAGTTCAGGTTAAAAAAGCAATGATCAAATCGGCCAGTAAAACAGCCATAGTAAGCATAGCGGAAAAACTGAATAGTGAAGGAAAAATGAAAGTATGCAACATAAACGCTTTAGACTATTTAATTACAGATATTGACCCGGCTGAAAAGATGCTATCTCCCTATGTTGATGTACTAAATGTTCTCTGATATGCTGCTTATGAAACGACCATTTTATCGATTCAGGGACATTAACAATAATGTTACAATCGTGATTTTTTTAAAATTTATAGCTGATACAGAGGTTTTTTGATGATTTTATTTGCGGTTTTATGCGTTAGTATTTTTAATAATGCATAAAACTGGCAAATAAATATGGTTATTAATTATATTTGAAGACAGGCATTAATTAATCATTGCATGTTTGTGCGTTATTGTGCGTTGTATTATGCTAAACCCCAATCTTGATAAAATGCGTTTATTCACAATACTCCTCATGTTCATGCTTAATGCAGGAGTTTTATTTGCACAAACACAAGACTCAGTATCCTTCCGGAGGATAGAGTGGGAAACCAGGCGCATAGCTCCTGGGATCCATTTAAAACAAGCATGGTTCAGAAGCAAATCGTTGTTTAAATCCAACCAGTTCATATCCGTTTTGGAAATCAAACCAAGGCGCAAAAACAAGATCAGCATAGCTTACGAAACAAAAATTAAGCAAATAACCGACGATTTTGGTGAACGAAACCAGGCGCTTGCCGCCATCAACGGAACTTTCTTTGATGTTAAAAACGGCGGTTCGGTTGATTTTATAAAGGCAGGAGGGCAGGTGATTAACCAAAACCGACTCGAAAAAAATAATACCCGAGCAAAGCATCAGCAGGCCGCCCTGGTAATGAAAGATGGCGCGTTACATATTGATGAGTGGGATGGCAGCGCCGATTGGGAGCAAAAACTGGATGGCCAGGATGTAATGTTAACCGGGCCATTACTATGGCATAATGACAAACAGGCCACGCTTGATTCAAATAGTTTTAACGTAACCCGCCATCCGCGGTCGGCAATGGCTATAACTGATAACAATTGGCTATTAATGGTCACAGTTGATGGGCGAGATGCAAACTCGGCAGGAATGAGCCTGTTTGAACTCCGCAAAATCCTGCAATGGTTGCATTGTCGTGATGGAGTAAACTTTGATGGCGGGGGATCAACAACCTTATGGGTAAAAGATCAGGGTGTGGTAAATTATCCTTCTGATAATGGGAAGTGGGATCATAAGGGGCAGCGTAAAGTTGCAAACGTAGTATTGGTTAAAAGAAACTAAGTTATACTCACTTTATCATAATGAAAACAGCAATACCTGCCTTGTTGATGTTAATGATCACCGGATGGGGGCAGATTCAGCACAAGCCTCAGCACGCTCCTGAATTTTCTCCCAAGCCTAAAAAGGCATTGATCACCGGTGCCGACCAAACCGAAAAATATCTGCCTTATTTAAGCGGAAAAAAGATTGGTATGGTAGTTAATCCGTCCTCGCAAATTGGCGATAAACCCAGTGTTGATAGTCTTAAATCATTAGGAGTAAATATTGTAAAGATATTTGGTCCTGAGCACGGTTTCAGGGGGGATGCCAGCAACGGCGCGCATGTTGATGATAGCGTTGACCCTAAAACCGGCATACAGGTAGTTTCCTTGTATGGCAAAACCGGTAAACCAAGTGAAAAAGACCTTGCTGAGGTTGACCTCATGGTATATGATCTTCAAGATGTAGGAGCAAGGTATTATACCTACCTGGCAACCCTGCACCGGGTAATGGAGGCCTGTGCCGAAAATGATAAAGAATTGCTGATACTTGACAGGCCAAACCCAAACGGTTACATGGTTGATGGGCCCGTACTTGATATGAAATTAAAATCAGGCATAGGTTTCCATCCTGTACCTATTGCCCACGGTATGACAGTGGGCGAATACGCCCAAATGATAAACGGTGAGGGCTGGCTGGCCGGAGGCGTAAAATGCAGACTTAAGATTATTACAGTAGCCAATTATAAACACAGCATGCCTTATACGCTGCCAGTGCATCCCTCACCAAATTTAAATACCCAGCAATCCATTCTATTATACCCTTCGCTGTGCTTATTTGAGGGTACCATTATAAGCCAGGGCCGCGGAACTTATTTCCCATTCACGGTGCTTGGAAATCCGGATTTGAAGGATAAATATGAATTTTCATTCACACCGGCAGGCATTAAAGGTATGAGCGAAACGCCGCTGTTTGAAAATACAGCATGTTATGGTCTTGATCTCCGGAATTACGATACCCAAAAACTGGTAAAAAAGAAACGCATTAATCTTGGCTGGCTCATTGAAATGTATAAAGCCTATCCTTACAAAGAGCGTTTCTTTGATTTTAAACAGAGCAAGCAAATTGGAAACTTTGACAAGCTGGCTGGAACCATGGAGCTGAAAGAGCAAATTATTGCAGGCAAAACCGAAAAGGAGATCAGAGCAAGCTGGGAGCCCAAACTTAGCCAGTTTAAAAAGATGCGCAAGCAATATCTGCTTTATCCCTGATCGATACATCAGCAAACTACTAAACTATTCATATCTCAAAGGTTCAAAACAGAACACTTAATTAACAATTCATGGAAAAAAAGCTACTCAGACTGCTTCTGGTCATGTTGTTTTTGTCGGTGCAGGCTATTGCCCAGCAAAAAACAATTACCGGAAAAGTAACTTCAGCAGATGACGGAAACGCACTGCCCGGAGTTTCAATTAAAATTAAAGGTACTCCCGATGGTACTGTTACCGACCTTAACGGTTCCTATTCAATTAAAGCAAGCGATGGACAGGTATTGGTGTTCAGCTTTGTGAGCTTTGCCACACAGGAGATAACCGTTAAAAATAATAGCGCGATCAATGTTAAACTTGGCGCCGACACAAAATCATTAAATGAGGTGGTTGTGGTGGGTTACGGAACACAAAAACGCGCGAACTTGACAGGTGCCGTGGCTACGGTTGACACCAAAGCATTACAATCACGTCCCATTACAGATGTAGCTCGTGGCTTGCAGGGTGTTGTGCCTGGCTTAACTATCACAACAGCAACCGGCGATCTGGGTACCGACCCTAAAATAAGGTTACGTGGCTTAACGGGCTCTATCAATACCGGATCTGCTGGCGCTGCGCCTTTGATACTGGTTGATAACGTAGAGATTCCAAGTTTGCAGTTAATTAACCCTGATGATATAGAATCTATATCAGTATTAAAAGATGCGGCTTCAGCTTCAATTTATGGTACCCGGGCGGCATTTGGTGTTATATTGGTTACTACCAAAGCCGGTAAACGCAATGCAGTTAATCGTATAACTTACTCTAACAACTTTGCCTGGGCTTCACCAACTAAACAACTGAAACTGGCTTCTGCAGCAGATAATTCAGAAGCTTCATTACTGGCTTTGCAACGTTTTAATCCCAGCACTTCGAGCTTTAGTATTATCGGTTACTCTGTTGATGCAGCCGCCATACAAAAAATGCGCGATTGGGAAACCCAATATGGTAATCAGAACTTGAGCCCCGAAATGGTTCAGGGCCGTGATTTTGATATCATCGGCGGGAAACTATATTTCTACCGCTCATGGGATGCCGGTAAATTGTACCTTAAAGATTGGACTCCTCAACAATCGCATAACGTTGGGATAAGCGGCGGTAGCGAAAAGATAAATTATAACATTGGCTTAGGCTATCTTAATCAGGATGGTGTACTAAAAGTAAACCCGGATAAGTTTGACAGATATAACTTTTCTTTAGGTGTAGGAGCAAGTCCAACCAAGTGGCTGGATGCGCGTGCTAAAATTATATTTTCAAACACGGCAACTTCTACTCCTTTCATTTTCTCAGCTTCACAATACGGCCCTTATTATTATTTGTACCGCTGGCCAGCCAACTATCCTTACGGTACCTACAATGGTTTACCCTTCAGAAGTTCAGTAACAGAAGTTCAACAGGCCAAAAGGGATGAGGATAAAAATAACCTGTCCAGAATATCGGTAGGGGGTACATTCAAAATACTTCCGGGCTTTACAGTTGATGCCGATTATACATACACCGGTACAAATGAACACTTACATCAAACCGGTGGCAATACCATGGCTTATGACTTTTGGTCATTCAATGGCACTGCCCTAAATTATACCGGGTACCAAAGCGCCTCTTATAATAAAGCAAGGTATTATTCTTACTGGAACACGGTGAATACAGGCAAACTATTTGCAACATATAACAAAACCATTGACGATCATTCTTTTAAAGCCATATTAGGAAGCGATATCGAACTGAACGAATACACCAACCAGTCATCTGAAAGAAGAAACCTGCTTGACCAAAATTTTGGTGAGGTTAACCTGGCCACCGGTGATCAGTTTGCTTCATCTGCCGATGGGCATTATTCAACACTGGGTTATTTTGCGCGTATTAACTATGCCTATAAGGATAAATATTTGTTGGAAGTAAATGGCCGTGAAGACGGTTCATCACGTTTCCCGGTTAACAACCTATATGGTTTTTTCCCTTCCGCCTCAGCCGGATATGTGCTTACCAAAGAGTCGTATATGGATTGGAGCAAGGGTTTTCTTTCATTCCTGAAAATAAGGGGATCATACGGGTCTGTGGGTAACCAGGCTGTAGGTAATAATCGCTTCCTGTCGTTATTAAGTGCTCAAACTTCCGGATGGATATTGCCCTCAGGAAATGCAACTACCTTAACTACCCCAACACCGCTTTCGCCAGTACTTACCTGGGAAACTATCCGTACAGCCGACCTGGGTTTAGATGCCCGTTTCCTGAACGATGAGTTAGGGTTAACCTTTGATATTTACAACAGAACTACAAGCAATATGATTAGCCCAGGTGTCACGCTTCCAAGTTCTTTCGGAGCAGCATCACCTGTACGGAATTTTGGCGAGTTACAAGGTAAAGGTTGGGAACTGGCTGTAGATTATAATCATACGTTTGGCAATGGGTTTCATTTTAGCGCAACCGCAACATTGTCTGATGCTCAGGAAACCATCACGAAATTCGCTAATACGACACAGGCTCTTCCTGCAACTATTGCCGGATTAAATAGTACTTATTATGAAGGTATGAAACTGGGCGAGATCTGGGGTTTTGTAACCGATCGTTTATTTACACAAAGCGATTTCTCGGGTAAAGACGCGGCCGGTCATTATGTGTATGCGCAGGGCGTGCCTTCGCAAAGTAAGCTGGAAAGCGGATCATTTTATTTCGGCCCGGGCGATGTTAAATACAAAGACTTGAATGGCGACGGTACTATTTACTACGGAAGCAATACGGTAGATGATCATGGCGATAAGAAGATCATCGGAAACTCAACCCCACGTTATCAATATGGCTTAAGACTTGCCGCAGATTGGAAAGGCTTTGATCTGAGCGTATACCTACAAGGTGTAGGCAGTCGTCAGTTATGGGCAAGCGGTCCGGTTGCTTTCCCAGGTTTCAGAGCAGCCGAAGGATGGTATTCTTATCAAATGGATTACTGGTCAGAAACAAATCCTAATGCGTTTTATCCAAGACCTACAGATTATGGTGCTTCGGTTGACAAGTGGGATTATCAGCCTCAGACCCGCTATTTGCTGAATATGGCCTATCTGCGCTTAAAGAATTTGAATGTGGGTTACTCACTTAGCAAAAGTGTAACCAGAAGGTTGGGTATTGAAAGGTTGCGCGTTTATTTCAGCGGTGAAAATATCCTGACGTTTGATCATTTAGGAAACATCCCTATTGATCCGGAAACGGATTTTTCACAAACACAGATAGATAATGACCGTGCCGGTTTCGGACGTGTTTATCCTTACAGGAAAACCTATTCATTAGGATTACAGGTGACATTTTAATTAAAGAAGAATTATGAAAACACTAAAATATTTAATGTTCGGTTTGATCCTTATTTCATGGGGATGCAAAAAAGCCGATGATTTTTTAACCAAACAACCCCTTGATCAGTTTACTGATGATACCTACTGGACAAGCGAGGGCAATGTGCGCACTTTTGCCTTCGGGTTCTATCCAACCTATTTTCCGGGTTATGCTTCTGGTTTCGATCTGAGTTGGGGAGGGTATTTTTCGGGCGAAAGCTTAAATGATGATTTTGCACCATTAACCCCCACAACATTTACCAAAAATGTGCCGGCAACGGGTGGCGGCTGGTCATTTACAAATATTCGTAAGGCCAATATATTTATCGATCGTATTAAAATTGTACCTATGTCTGATGAAGCTAAAAAACATTGGACAGGAGTAGCCCGTTTTTTTCGGGCATTGGAATATGCAAGTAAAGTAAAGGCATTTGGCGATTTTCCGTGGTATGGAAAAGTATTAAAGGAGACTGATACTAAAGAACTCTATCGCCCGCGCGACCCACGAACAATGGTTATGGATAGTGTTTTGGCCGATTTTAATTATGCTGCCACAAATGTTCGTACCACTGATGCTGTCACCGGTCCGCAGGGGCTTGTTGTAAACCGGTATGTAGTACTAGCGTTCATGTCAAGAGTTTTCTTGTTTGAGGGCAACTGGGAAAAGTACCAGGCCAATAATGCAGCAAAGGCTACTGAATATCTAACAGCAGCTAAAAATGCGGCTAATGAGGTAATTACTAAAGGGGGATATACAGTTGCACCTGATTACAGGAAGATATTTAACTCACTTGATCTGTCAACCAATCCCGAGATCATTTTATACAGGAAATATCAAACCGGCTTGCTTACTCATAGCCTGGAGAGCTATGTGAATAAGGAAGTACAAACCGGGGCTTCAAAAAATGCTATAGAATCTTATTTATGCAAGGATGGTTTGCCTATTGGCATATCGCCGCTTTATAAAGGTGATAAAACCATTACAAATGTGATGACCGATCGGGATCCTCGTATTACTGCTACCTTTGTGCCTGCCATAAGGCTGAATGGTGTGGTTTCAAATTATTCATCATCCGGTTATGCTGTTTTGAAGTTTTTTAATGAGGATATCAAAGATCTTACAGATGGTAACAGCAGCTTAAATGATACGCAAGCACCTGTAATACGCTATGGCGAAGTACTTATAAACTATGCGGAAGCGAGTGCCGAATTAGGAACCTTAACACAGAATGATCTTGACATATCGATCAATAAGTTAAGAAACCGCACCGGCATTAATATGCCTGCCCTGCAAGTTATGGGTGGCCAGCCCGCTGTAAATGGCGCCGTTTATGATGACCCTAAACGTGATCCTACTGTTCCATCACTATTATGGGAGATTCGCCGCGAACGCCGTACCGAACTGATGATGGAAGGTTTCAGAAATGACGATCTTAGAAAATGGAAGAAATACGAATATCTGGATACCCAGGGGAATCCCGATATTAACTTAGGCGCCTGGATAAACCGGGCCGATTACCCTAAAACCTTATCGGTTGCCACACAAAATAATGCAGCCTCAGGTTACGTAGTTCCTGCTACCAAGGCCGAAACCCAACGCATATTTAACGACCCTAAGGTTTATTTAAGTCCGCTGCCTTTGGATCAGATAAAATTGTATAAGGATCAGGGTGTGGATCTGAAACAAAATCCTGGTTGGTAAACAAGAAACATTAAAATTAAACCCTTCCTGTATTTTGGGGAGGGTTTTTAAAATGATTACTAAAGCTTACAAATATGAAGCCTAAAAAGTTAAGTGTATTTTTATTATTGTTTTTACTAACCGCAGGCATCAGCCAGGCGCAAAGTTTCAAGTTCGCGTTCGTTTCTGATACCCATGTGAATATCGGTAATCCAACCGCTGCCGAAGACCTGCGTAGAACAGTGAAGGACATTAATAACAATCCCGATTTAAAATTTGTGGTGATTACCGGCGATATCACTGAATTTGGGGCCGACGAGGAACTAAAGCTGGCTAAACAAATTTTGGATAGCTTAAACAAGAAATGGTATATCATTCCAGGTAATCACGATGCTAACTGGTCGGAAAGTGGCAGTAATACCTTCCGGAAAGTTTTTGGTTCAGAAACATTCGCGTTTAATTATGGAGGGTATTTGTTTGCAGGTACCAGTTCGGGTCCAAATATGCGGATGGGGCCGGGCCAGGTACCCCGTGAAAATATCGTATGGCTTGATTCTGTGCTGAACCATACCAAACCCGAAACTCCTCTGATCTACCTGAATCATTACCCCCAGGATTCATCGCAGAATAACTGGTATACGGTAATCAATAAACTGAAAGCAAAAAATATCCAGATGATACTGTGCGGGCACGGGCATAGTAATCATGTACTCAATTTTGAAGGCATTCCAAGTATAATGGGGCGCTCAAACCTGCAGGCAAAAGACAGTATAGGTGGCTATAATATTGTAACTATACAAAATGGTAAAGCCACATTTGAAGAACGTAAACCGGTGGTTGAAACCTCAAGAAAATGGGCTGAAGCTGACCTCTTTGACCATCATTTTAATAAAGATACAGCCCATTACTATCGCCCATCATACGCGGTAAATAATGGTAGTGGGGTAAAAGTTTTTTGGAGTTACCAGGATCAGAGTGACATAGGGGCTGGAATGGCGGTGGCAAATAATGAAATTATACTTACCGATACCAAAGGGCTGATCTATGCACTTGACAAAAAGACAGGCAAACGCATCTGGTTATACGCCACCGGTGGAAAGATATATTCTACCCCTTGTGTATCGGGTAATTACGTTGTTGCTGGTTCCTCAGATAAATATATCTATTGTATTTCGACTATTACAGGCAAGCTTATCTGGAAAAGTGCGGCTGAAAAAGCAGTTGTTGCATCGCCGGTAATTGAAAACAAGATGGTTTATATTGGAGCCTCTGATGGTCATTTCCGTGCATTGGATCTAACCTCCGGGAAACTGGTGTGGGATTTTGATCAGGTAAAAGGATTTGTGGTTGATAAGCCGCTGATTTACCAGGGTAAAATATATTTTGGCTGTTGGGCAAATGATTTTTATGCGCTTGATTTAAATACCGGGAAATTGGTATGGAAGTGGAACAACGGCACAACAAACCGTATGTTTTCGCCCGCGGCCTGTTATCCGGTGGCAGCCAATAACCGTGTATTTATTGTTGCTCCTGACCAATACATGACCTCTCTTGATGCCTCAACAGGTAAAGTGCTATGGCGCGAAAAGATGAAGGGCACAAGGGTACGTGAATCCATGGGGCTATCAAATGATAGCATGCTGGTGTATGTGAAAATTATGGATGGTAAGTTATTAGGTATCTCCACTAAGGCAGATTCTATGCAAATTGCCTGGACATCATCTTTGCAATTACCTTACGAGCTTTGTCCTTCTGCCATAGTTGAACATCGTGGGGTAGTTTACGTTCCAACGCATTCTGGAATTGCTTACGCGGTTGATCGTAAAAGCGGAGATGTGTTATGGAAATACAAGGTGTCAAATTGCTTAATGAACACCATATTACCTACAGATCAAGCAATTTATGTGAGTACAATGGATGGAAAAGTAACAAGCTTGCAAGGAAAACAAGCTAAATAAGACAAGACAGGCTACATTTATTAAAATGCAGTCCTGTCTTGATTTTAAAGAGTTTAAATTTTTTCTAATGCTTGCCGCAGGTCGTTTATCAGGTATTGAGGCTCCTCCAGCCCAACATACATCCTGATCAGTTGATGCCTTTCATTAGTTGTTTCATACTGATCTTCTGTCAGCGATGCAACAGACGGCACTACCAAACTTTCATGACCACCCCATGAAACAGCCAGTAAGATATGCTGAAGATTATTGCAAAAAGTTTCTATTTTTTTTAACGAAGAGTTTTTTAGGGTAAAGCTAAATAGTCCGCCGCAACCCTGCATTTGCTCTTGTACAAGCTGGGCTTGTTTAAAATCTGTGAGAAAAGGCCATATAACGTGTTGTATAGCTTCATGATCACTTAGCCATTCGGTAATTATTTTAGTGCTTTCAAAACTACGTTGAATGCGCAAAGGCAATGTTCGTAATCCCCGCAAAAGCAACCACGCCGAATGTGGCGAAACCGCAGGGCCGATGTTCATAAATTCATGATCAAATATTTTCCTGATGAGCTCTTTACTACCTGTTAGCACGCCTGCCACAATATCTGAATGGCCTCCAATATATTTTGTTGCCGATTGTGCAACCAAATCGATCCCCAGCATGTACGGCTGCTGGTATATAGGGCTGCAATAACTATTATCAATAATGGTAATAATACCCCGTGATTTGGCAAAGGAAGCAACCTTTTTTATATCCTGTAATTCGTAACTGAAGGTATTGGGGCTTTCCAGAAATATCAAACGTGTTTCGGGCACTACAGCATTTTCAAAATTGCTAAAATCAGTTCCATCAATAAAAGTGGTGCTTATACCAAACTTAGGTAAAAAGGATTTAAAAAGCTTTTGAGTCCAGCTGTACGGATTTTCAACCGCAATAATATGATCGCCTGTTTTTAGCAATGAGAGCAGGGGGACACTAATTGCTGCGATACCGCTGCTGAATACCAAAGCATCTTCGGCCCCGTCTAAAGCGGCCAGTTTTTTTCTGAGGATATCAAGTGTAGGGTTTTGCCCTCTGGAGTATAAACAGGCATCAAACTCATCAGCCATAGCTTGCTTAAGATCAGCCACCGTTTTAAAAGCAAAATTACTTGACTGTACAATAGGCGGTGAAACTGCATTAAAGTAGTTCTCCCTGTCTTCTCCCAGCTCATTTAATATAAATGAAAGTTCCATAGCTAAGGTATTATAATTGGTTTTTGGCTTCTTTTGGTTATAAAATATATGATAAGGCCAACAAGAAATGCACAACTGCATATCACTGCGGCCAGTGGGTTTTCAATAAAAATATTGACGGTAACAAACCAGTACGAGGCAATGAAGATGATAGGAAGTACAGGATACCACTTCATAGTGTAAATGTCTGTTTGGTTAAGATGCCTGGTTTTTTTTCTTAAAATAAATATGGTAACCGCCGCGGTTGATAAACCGATGGTATCAAAAAACATTACGTAGCTTAATATTTTTTGAAAGGAGCCTACAAAAAACAATATGATAAGCACTACGGCAACAAAAAAACTTAGCCCAAACTCTTGTACCTGTGTTTGTTGATTTACTTTTTTGAACCTGCCGGGTAATATCCCGTCTTCTGCCATAGCATAGTAAACCCGGGGATTGGCCATGATGTTTACATTGATAAAGGCCAGCACAGACACAAACATTAACAGGGAGATGATTTTATAACCAACTGTACCAAAAATAGCTCCTGCCAATGTGGCTGCCAATGCTGTTTTATGCTGCAAGCCGCCAATGCCTAAAACAGAGTAATAGGCAAAATTGATGAGCAGATACAAGGATATAACGGTGACCATACCTGCAAAAATGGCTTTGGGAATATTGGTCTTGGCATTAATAATATCACCTCCAAAGTTTATGGTTTGCTGGTAGCCACCGTAAGTAAAAAATACAGCTATCAAACTTACGCCGAATGTACTTAAGCTGAAAGGGCTATCCACAACCGTCTTAATAGCATTGTAAGTGCCCATGGTGAGATGGCTTTTAAAAACAGCGCCACAAAGAACAACGATCATAGCTATTTTAAATATAGTAAGCACATTTTGAGTTCTTGCGCTCATTTTTATACCTAAAAAATTAATAACGTATAATACCAGTACCGGTGTTATGGTCATGATCCTGATGCCCGTGCCGTTTTGCAGGCTTGCCGGCATAATTATAGGGTTTATATATTCGGCACCTATAAGTGCTACTGCCGCTACCGATGCGGCGTTGCTGATCACCAAGATCCAATTGATCATGAAGGCAAATGCCGGATGAAAACAGTATGAAAATACCTTGTAAAACCCTCCCGTGGTTGGGTAACGGGCACCAATTTCGGCAAAGGTGAGCGCACCGCACAAACTAACGGCTCCTCCAAAAAACCAGGCGCCGAAGTATAATAAAGGGTTACTTGAACTAATGGCAACCTCGCCGGGGGCGGCAAAAATACCCATCCCCACAACCAAACTGATAACGATCATGGAAAGATCAAAACGGTTAAGTTTTGGGGTAATACTCATTTTGATTTAAGTGTCGATATTATAAGGTGGAAAATTAAACATATTTGTTAACTAAAGTTCGCAGAGAAAAGGTTTTATCAATTGTTGTAATATAAATGCGCTTAAACCTTAATAATGTTTAAGATAGAATGGTAATATATGCTGCTTTATTATAAATTTATGCTCTTAAACCGGTAGCGCATTTTCTATGCCTGTTGCTGTTGATATATAAGCCTTAAAAAACCAAGAGAAAACCTACATAATGATCAATAAAAAAATATCCATAAAGGATATCGCCAAACTTACTAACACCTCAATAACAACGGTATCTTTCGTTTTAAATGGCAAAGGGCGCATCAGTAAAGAGATCTCCAAAAAGATCCTGGATGTAGCTGCTAAAAATGGTTACGAGCCAAATCGTATGGCTGTAGGCTTGCGCACAGGGGTATCAAAAGTAATTGGTTTAATTGTAGAAACTATTGGAGGTCCGTTTTTTGGAGCAATGGCAAAGGTGATAGAAGAAGAGGCTGAGAAAGAAGGATACAGGATAATTTATTGCAGCACAAACAATAATATTCAGAAAGGAAAAGATGTAATTAAAATGCTATCACACCAATTGGTTGATGGTTATATAGTTACCCCAATGAAAGGATTGGAAAAAGATATCCAGAACCTCATTGCAAATGAGCGACCGGTAGTATTAATTGATGGCTATTTTCCTGGGCTGGATATTCCACATGTGCTGGTTGATAACTATAACAGCGCATTCAACGCGGTTGACCATCTTTTGCAATCCGGATACAAAAAGGTGGGCCTGATAACAGCCGATCTTGATCTGATCCAACTACAGGACAGGGTGCAGGGTTACAGAGATGCTTTAAAGGCTAATGGTGTTAAAGAGGAAAAGAAGCTGGTATTTAAACTACCTTTTCAGGCTGGTAAAGAAGAGGCCATAAATTCTATAAAAGCATTCATAGGGAAACAAAAACAGATGGATGCGGTGTTTTTTACTACCAATTATCTCGGAACTATGGGCCTGGAATGTATTAAAGAACTACAACTAAGCATCCCTGATGATTTGGGAATGGTAAGCTTTGATGATGATGAAATATTTAACTTATATCCACCGGGCATCACTACTGTTCGTCAACCAACTTATGAGATAGCAAAATCGGCAATTGATCTGTTGTTATCACAAATGAATCCTGATAGGTATGATATATCAAAGGTGAAATTACAGATACCTTCTCAGTTGATACAAAGAGGGTCAACCATACTTAAAAATTAAACTAAAGTTTTTGTTTTGGAAACAATAAATAAACAGATTAATTCTCTAAGTTTGATAAAACGTTTTACTTAATAAATAGGTTTAAATTGCATTACATTCTAACTCTTATACATTCAATGAAAAAAGTATTTCTTTTAGGTGCATTCATCGCACTTGTTTTCGCGGAAAAAAGCCATGCGCAGTCTGCCGAAGTTTTTAATAAAAAAGGCTACAAACTAACCTTTGAAAATCAGGACGCCGCATTTAGCCCCGAACTGAAAACCAAATTAATTGAAACTTTTTATGAGGTTTATCCTAAACTGGCAAAGGAATACAATAAAAAAACTGCCAAAAGCGTAACCTTTGTTATTGATACAGCTTATGATGGTGTTGCTGCTACCGACAATGGCCGGGTTGTATTCAGCTCAAAATATATGACCAAACACTCGCATGATATTGATGTGGTTACTCATGAAGTAATGCACATTGTGCAGGATTACGGTCATGATAACAATGGTCCGGGTTGGTTAACCGAAGGTATAGCCGATTATGCCCGTTACAAGTTTGGTGTAGATAACCCGGGTGCAAAATGGACGCTGCCTGCTTTTAAGCCTACCCAAAGCTATGAAAACAGTTACCGTATTACGGCCCGTTTTTTAGTGTGGATTGAGAAAGGAATAAAACCCAACCTGGTAAAAGATTTGGATAAACAACTGCGTGAGCATACTTTTACTAACGATAGCTGGAAAAAGGAAACCGGTAAAACATTAGATGAACTTTGGACTGCCTACGCGGCCAATCCAACTATTTAAGCCTAACAATTCTTTAGATTGATTATGAAATTTACAAGCGGTATAAAAAGTATCTGGATAGCACTCCTTTGTGTTTTGCCAGTAGTGTTAAGCGCGCAAAGCAATAAACCGGTTAAGCCACTTGCACAATTACAGCAAGAATTTGTTGATCTGCGTTTTGGCATGTTCATCCATTTCAATATTCCAACTTACATGGATCAGGATTGGGCCGATCCGGAAGCATCACCGGCTATTTTTAACCCAACGAAGCTTAATTGCGATCAATGGGCTAAGGCGGCAAAATCAGCTCATATGAGCTATGGGTGTATCACTACCAAACATCATAGCGGTTTTTGTATTTGGGATACCAAGACAACAGATTACAATGTGATGAACAGCCCCCTTAAAAGGGATGTGGTAAAGGAATATGCAGATGCTTTCAGGGCTAACGGATTAAAAGTATTTTTGTACTATTCTATATTAGACACTCATCACCGTTTGCGCCCTAATGCAATAACGCATAAGCATATTGATATGATCAAGGCGCAAATTACTGAGTTGCTTACTAAATATGGCGATATCGGCGCGTTGATCATTGACGGTTGGGATGCACCATGGTCAAGAATATCTTATGATGATGTGCCTTTTGAGGAGATATATCGCCTGGTAAAATCATTACAGCCAAACTGCCTGGTAATGGATCTGAACGGTGCAAAATACCCTGCCGAAGGCATGTACTATACTGATATAAAAACTTACGAGCAGGGTGCTGGTCAGCATATCTCCAAAGAAAATAACAATATGCCGGCGCTTTCCTGCTATCCTTTACAAAAGCACTGGTTCTGGAATTTATCTGATCCGACAGATGAGGTAAAAGATCCTGTAAAACTGGTAAATGACAATATTATTCCGTTCAATAACGTTGATTGTAACTTCATATTAAATGTGGCCCCTAATCGTGATGGCTTGATTGATGACAATGCACTGGCAGCCCTCAAAAAAATAGGGGAGATGTGGAAAAATGAAGGCCCGGTTGCTAAATTACCAAAGCTTGATGACCCTATCATTTCATCAAACCTGGCTAAAAATCAGTTTGCTAATTCAAGCTGGAGCGATGATTCTGAGATCATGGATTTTGCGAATGATGACAACTTCAGAACATCGTGGGTATCAAATCCAACGGTCAAGAATCCATGGTATGAGATCACTTTTGATAAGGATAAAGGATTTAATGCCATTGCCATTGCCGAAACAAAACCGAACATAACCAAATTACGGGTTGAGTATTATGATAATGGTGTTTGGAAACCGATATTTTCGGGCGAAAATAAAAACAGGATCAAGATATTCCGTTTCGATCGTGTTTGGGCCAGTAAGGTACGTGTATCGGTTGATGCTGCAGATCATCAGGTTTCAATTGCCGAGGTAGGCGTTTACAACGAAAGAAGATAATTATCAGGTAGCAACGCAAAGCAAAGATTTTCCATTTCCCCTGATTGGGAAACTAATTATATAAAATGAAACATTTATTCACTGCTTTTTTATTAGGTACCGCCGCAATGGCGGGTGCCCAAACCCACCCGGCAGAAAAACTGGTACAATATGTTAATCCCATTATTGGTACACAGCGCATGGGACATACCTACCCGGGTGCTACCGTACCTTTTGGCATGGTACAGTTAAGCCCGGAAACAGATACTGCCGGATATGAACTTAACGGACATTACAACCCTGATGTATATAAATACTGCGCAGGTTATCAGTATGATGATAAAACCATAGTTGGTTTTAGCCATACCCATTTCAGCGGTACGGGTCACTCTGATCTGGGCGATTTTTTGATCATGCCTACTGTTGGTGCTTTAAAGTTAAACCCGGGCACGGCTGATAAACCGGGCAGTGGTTACCGCTCGGCATTTTCGCACCAGAACGAGGTTACCCAGGCCAACTATTATAAAGTAAAGCTGGATGAAAGCAATATCATTGCCGAAATGACCACTACCACCCGTGTAGGTTTTCACCAGTATACTTTCCCTAAGTCAGACCAATCGCATATCATACTGGACCTGATGGCCGGTATTTATAACTACCCTGATAAAAACGTTTGGACCTATGTAAGGGTTTTAAATGATTCCACCGTTATAGGTTATCGACAAACCAACGGCTGGGCGCGTACGCGTTCCCTATATTTTGCCATGAGTTTCTCTAAACCATTTTTACAACATGGCTACAAAAAATATGATAAGGGCGAAGTGTACCGCGGTTTCTGGGGTAAATTCAATCAAACTAAAAACTTCCCGGAGATAGCCGGTAAGCAGATAAGAACCTACTTCGATTTCAAAACAGAAGAAGGTGAAAAGATCAAGATCAAGTTTGCTATTTCGCCGGTAAGTATGGATGGCGCGCTGAACAACATGCGTACCGAAATACCGGGCTGGGACTTTGATAAAGTGAAGACCGATGGTCAGCAGCAATGGGAAAATGAATTGCACAAAATTGTAATACAAGGCAACAAAGAAATTAAGGAGAACTTTTATACCTCCATGTACCATGCCATGATCAACCCAACCATTTATATGGATGCCGATGGCCAATACAAAGGGCTTGATCAAAATGTGCACAAGGCCGATGGCTTTACCAACTATACCACTTTCTCAATGTGGGATACTTACCGTGCCCTGCATCCGCTGTTTAACATTATTGATCCTAAACGTAACGCCGATATGGTTCAATCCATGATGGTGCATTTTGATCAAAGCCCTGAAAAAATGCTGCCCATATGGTCAAACTCAGGTAATGAGAACTGGTGTATGAGCGGTTACCATAGCGTGGTGGTATTAGCAGATGCGGTTGTAAAAGGCAACGCTCCGTTTGATGCCAATAAAGCCTTAGATGCTTGTGTGGCTACTGCCCGCCATAGAGATTATGAAGGTATAGGTTCATATATAGATCTGGGTTATATACCTGATGATAAAAGCGGTGTGTCTGTATCGTCAACATTAGAGTATGCCTTTGATGATTGGGCCATAGCAC
Source organism: Mucilaginibacter aquaedulcis (assembly GCF_030409325.1). Lineage (GTDB taxonomy): Bacteria > Bacteroidota > Bacteroidia > Sphingobacteriales > Sphingobacteriaceae > Mucilaginibacter > Mucilaginibacter aquaedulcis. The sequence continues at coordinate 1,870,853 of NZ_JAUFPR010000002.1, read as the reverse complement.
AAATGGCTAAAAAACTGAACCGCAATGATATTTATGAGGAGTTCATCAAGCGCTCGCAAAACTATAAAAACGTGTATGACGCCAAAGCGGGCTTTATGCGTCCTAAGTTGGCCAACGGAACTTTTCGTCAGAAATTTGACCCGCTGAGCACTATTAACGAGGGTTTTATTGAAGGCAACTCATGGAACTACACACTGTTTGCTCCGCAAGATCCGGAAGGTCTTATCAAGCTGATGGGTGGCAACAAACGTTTTGTAGGCTACCTTGATTCGTTGTTTACCATGAACCTTCCAGATAAATACTTTGCCGAAACTGAGGATATTACCCGCGATGGTATTATTGGCAACTACGTGCATGGTAACGAACCATCGCACCACGTAGCGTACCTGTACAACTGGACCGACAAGCCATGGAAAACCCAGGAGCGCATCCGCATGATATTGCCACGCATGTACAAACCAACACCTGATGGTTTAGGCGGTAATGATGATACCGGCCAAATGAGCGCCTGGTATATATTCAGCTCTTTAGGTTTTTACCCTGTTGTTCCTGGTTCTGACCAATACTCAACCGGTAGCCCTGCTGTTAACGGAGCGGTAATTAACCTTGATAACGGAAAAACTTTCACCATTAATGTTAAAAACCAAAGCGCCAAAAATGTATACGTACAAAAAATGGTACTGAACGGAAAAACACTTGATCAATTATTCATTAGCCATGCCGATATTTTAAACGGCGGGGAGATCACCTTTTACATGGGATCAAAACATAAATAGGTTTTTCATAAAGTCTCTAATCAAAAGGGCCCGGATTATTATAATCCGGGCCCTTTGTGTTATTAAAAGATAGGGTAAAATCCAATTGAAAGGAAGATTTACGAAGTTTTCAAAACTTCGTAAATCTGTAAAATCTGATAACTCAGAATTTAGAGTTTGGTATTTGAACCTTACTTCTCAACCCTAACGCTTATCACTCCCTTAGCCGGAATGGTAAAGTGCTCATTTAAAGTTTTTAGTTTATCTTCCATCAGGTTGCTTTCCCAGATTTTTATGGCAGCAACATTATTTGGTGTAAGGCTTAATTCAGCATCGGTATCGCCACTATTCACCAATTGGGCGATAACACCTTTGCCGTCATCCGTTGGCTTGATAGCTTCCACGTAAACCTGGTTACTATTGATCTTAAAGAAAAGGCCCTTTTCAGCGTCGCTGGTAGCGGCTGTAGCTATTAGGGGTTGATGATCATTAAGGCCGGTTTGGTTGGCTTTAAAGCTGTCAAAAGTGCCATCATGAGCTTGGATGAAGTAATGGAAGGTAGCATCGCCTTCCTGATCGGCCCTGAAATTGGTGTGCCAAAGGTTATTCATCACCCACGAATAGATGTTTGACGATTGCGGGGTGAACGAAAGCCATTGTGGTGAATGATGCAGGCCACCCAGTAAATTGGCTGTAGTGATATTTCCTATTTCAAATAAAGGTGCGTCAGGGCTTGTCCAGGTAATGCCGTATGCTGCGTTTGATAAATCAACCCAGCGCTGCATGGTAAACCAGTTATGGTTGGCATAAGGCAGCTGATCGGCCTCGGCACGGGCACTACCCCATGGAATGCTGTAACGTACCTGTGCTTCCGGAACATTGAAAGGGAAGGCAAAGTGCACACTCTCTTTGCGCCTGATGGCGGTTTTATCAATAGTATTGATCAGTTCAACTCTATCAATCCCATTAACTAATCTCACTTCGCGCACAAGACCTTTGGTGCCTGGTGCATCCGATTTGATCAGCAAACTAACAACCAGCGGGCCTTTTTCCTTAATGCTGATCTTTGCGTCTGCACTGCTCACCAGATTTTTGAGCGAATCAGCAGGCATATACAGATATTGGTTAAGCCCTGCCGAATCAGCTTTTACGTAGTTGCGGGTGGCGGATGTGGCCTTGGTTAATTTAACAATGTTACCTGTTTTTGCATCTACCGTAACGGTATAAATACCGTTTGTTAAAGTGTTAATTGTTGCCCTCACAGCTGTTTTAGCAGAGAAAGCCTTTCCTGGGTTAATGCTGTAAGTACTTTTACCCATCCCCGGTACTGCATCGGCTACAAAAACAAGTTCGCCGGTACTTAAGCGTTGTGAGGGCAATTTTTTACCGGCAGCATCTTTTACCAGATCACCAACTTTGCTTAATGCTGCGGATACATAAACCACATCGGTTCGAGGCCATGCTGTGGTATTATAAACATCAATGATGTTGGCTTTGACAGATGCAGGTTTTAAGGCTGCCGACATTAGTGAGTCAACCTGTTTTTCGGCACGTAGCACATAACCTTGTTTAACGACCCATTCACTTTTCACCTTTTCGTTATCAGGTTCGCCAACACTGTTATACGCTCCCCAGGTGTGTTCGTTGTATAATAACAGATTCTTCCAGGTATCATCAAAATCAACTACAGGATATGCTGGCTTGTTACGGATAGCCCATATGGCTCCGGTTTGTTTCAGTCTGTCTGATGTGCTGCGGCTTAATGCGGTTTCTTTAGCTGCGGATGATACACCATCTGTCCAGTATTCGGTATAATCGCCGGTGAAAGATGGAATATCCTTCTTGTATTTACTTTCCAGATCATTAAAAAATTGTTTCACTGAGGTAATGATCAGCTTGGGCGAATCATAATGCTCGTTCCAGGCTTTAACAGCATCCGGTAACTCAGGGTCAATAGGGGCGTTATCGCTCATGGCCCAGGTAAGGATAGACATGTTATAAGGGAAGTTATTTTGTTCCAGATCGCCCAGGTATTGAAACAGGTAGGGGTTCAGGAAATTTTCTGTAGGATGCCCGGTATAATAAGGTTTAGGTTCGTCAATAGTGAAAAAGTTCGGGATCTTGGAGCCTTTAAGCCGGTACGCGATAGAATAAGGCTGGCACTGCCAGAATAATAATTTTTGCTTGCCCGATGGCGACAACCAGTAAAAAGGTTTATCCTGCCACTTAGCCAGGTTACCTATTCGGTCAGACGCGTTTGGCCCTGATAAAAAGTATTTGATACCGGTTTGCTCGCTCTGGGCGGCAAGGCCCCATGAAGCTCCCGGTACATCACCCTGAAACATGGTATGTATCTCAATACCTTGCTCTTTAGCCAATTTTTGCGATTTGGAGAACATCTGCATCAGCTGGCGCGAATCAGTCATGCTGGTGTTGATATTGCCATAGGCGCCATCCAGGTTTATCCAGCCCTTTTTAACGGCATTCCAAAAGCGGGCCTTTTTTTCCGGGCTGGCCAGTTTAAGGTAATTGTCAACCACCCAAATGGCTTCGGTAGTCCATTTAAAACGAGCTTCGGTAGGGTAATTCTGTGTTTTTTCGGCCAGATCAATGGATTCATCAATGTTATCTATGTGCAGTTTCAATACTTTGGCTTGTGTGTTGGTATAACCAATATCAACGTGCGAGTGCGGCAATACATATACGCTCCAATCGGTACGGGCCGGTTCAACAATGCAGCGGGCCACATAAGTTTGTTTACCCGCTGTTAAGGATAGGGTAGCTTGGGTAGCTATTTTTATAGGTGAGCCGGGTAAGGCTACTTCAAAAACATCTAAACCATCGGTACTTGCCGGTATGGTAATGTTTTCTGTATGGCCATTAAATGAAACTACTGCTGCAGCGGCATTATAACTTTTGCCATTTTTAAACAACAGCCGGGCCATACGCCTGCTTTCTCCATGATATTTTAAATAGGCCACCGTGGGTTGCAGGGTGACTGAGGTAAACGCAGGGCTGGCTTTTTGAGCGTTGGCATTTAGGGCGGCTGTCCCAATAAAAAGTAGAAGAGCCGCGAAGCGAAATACCTGTCTGTTGTAGAGCTTTTTCATCCTTAAATTTCAAATAATTATGGCTACAGTTTTATATGTTAGTATGTACAAACATATACTTTCAAAGTGGATTATTCAAGCTAAAACCCAATTATTAATACTGTAGTATGAGGCTTAATAAAAGCATATCATAAATGAACAATCATTAAAAGGAAAATAAAGATTCAATTTTCTTAATAATTAAGGCTATGAATGTGTTAATCTGCAATATATAAGCTGTTTTATTGCTGAAAATGTGATAATGACAATTATTAAAACCATTGTAAATATGCTTTGTAGTTAATTAAGAGTTAATTACCTACCTAAAACTAAACATTATGATAGTCTTATTGATCGCATTATTAGGAAGTTCGGCTTTTGGCTTTTTTATAGCAGATAATACCAGTGAAGACGAATGTTAAGATATCCCTGATTAGGGAAGTTTGTTAATTTGTTAAAGTGAGAGAGAGCTAACCGAAAATGGTTAGCTCTTTTTTTATTTATACTTATTTATTAATTACTATAAAATATATTGAGGAACATAGAGCTATGAACAACAAAGCCCGTTATAGTGATATAACGGGCTTTGTTGTTTAGCAGTTTGATTTTTAATTAAACAATGTAGCGGGGTCTATTTCTTTTTTACCAACAGTTCCGGGAGCGCTCATGAAAACACGTAGCGGAGTTTGCCTTACCCTGTATTGGCCAGGTATAGGTGCAGGAACGTTATAAATGTATTTCACTTTTATTTTGTGAAAGCCTTTAGCCAGCGGCATGGCAGGCTCAGCCTCGGTTATTTTCTCGCCATCAATAAATACTTCAGTATCGGTGTAAGAGGCTTGCGAAAAATTATAAGCTCCATCAGCCGGAATGCTAATATATCCGTTGAATAATAGTCCGAAATTGGGGTTTTCCTTTTTCAAAGCTTCGGCACTAAGTTTATCAGCAACTACAGAATCTTTTACAGTTGCAACTGCATAATCAAGCTGGTCGGGTGCTGTAAATTTGCTTTTAACAAGTTTGCAGGTTAGTCCGACTTTGTTAGCAGTATAGTTAGCTGCTGGTATAAGCCCCCTGTTATACATCAGGATACGAGTGGCTATACTGCGGCGGCCCGATGGGGTGATTACCCTTGTTTTGAACTCTCGTTTTTCATTAGGCGGAACTGTAATAGTAACCGGCGATGTGTACTCCCAATCGGTATCGAGTGGGTCGCGGCCATTGTAGGTAATATAAATTTTAGCGTCCGGTACTACCGATTTAGGTGCAAAAGTAAATTTGTCACCAAAAACCATGGTATCAATAACCGTAAGCGCGGTTGGCACCCGGTAATTATAATGGAGGTTTTCCAGTCTTTCAAAATGTTTAGCCAGTCTTACTTCAGAAAAATTGGTATAGTCCTTATTCTCTGGTTTGCTCCAGGCTACTTCCGACAGGGCAAACAGGCGCGGCATAATCTGGTATTGCAATTTGGCTACGGTTGGTACATATTCTGTCCACAGGTTGCCTTGTGTACCAATTACATACTTCTGTTCATCGGGAGTCAGTTCTTTAGATACCGGATCGTAATTATAGGTTTCATCCAGGGCAGCATACCTGCCAAACGAAACAGGTTCCTGCCGCGAGCCGCTTTGGTAGTGGTCAAAATAGTTACCTGTTGTTTGCGGTGTCATGATCACGTTGTGTTTCTGACGTGCCGCGGCAATCCCACCATCTTCGCCGGTCCAGCTCATTACGGTGGCATTTGGAGCAAGACCACCTTCCAATATCTCATCCCAGCCAATAATGCTGCGGCCTTTGGAGTTCAGGAATTTTTCTATTGTTTGTATAAAATAGCTTTGCAGTTCGTGTTCATCCTTCAGGCCTTTTTCCTTAATTAAATTCTGGCAAAATGCCGATGCTTTCCAGGGTTCTTTATTGGCTTCATCGCCGCCAATATGAATGAATTTGCTCGGGAAAAGTTCCATTACTTCGGTCAGTACATTCTCGAGGAAAGTAAATGTTTCGGGAGTAGGACAGTAGATGTTATTTACTTCTCTTGCCGGCACTTTACTATCGGCCGGGAGTTCACATCTCAATTCAGGGTAAGCCCTTAATGCTGCTTCAGAATGTGCAGGCATTTCAATTTCAGGTATCACGTTGATGTAACGTGCTGCGGCAAACTTTACCACATCGCGAATATCATCCTGGGTGTAATAACCACCGTAAGAAAGTGAGTCGGGCCAGTCGCGGTTGTTGCCATACATGGTTTGCATGCGATAAGCTCCCACCTGTGTTAGTTTAGGATATTTTTTGATCTCGATGCGCCAGCCTTGACCATCAACCAAATGCCAGTGAAAATTGTTGAGTTTGTAAGCAGCCATCAGCTCAATAACCTTTTTAACCTGAGGCACGGTAAAAAAGTGCCGCGATACATCCAGCATCATACCACGATAACCAAACCTTGGGCTATCCTCAATGGTAATGCATGGTAATTTTTCGGTACCTGAAACCTCAACCGGGAACAGTTGCATCAGCGTTTGGATGCCATAAAACAAGCCAGCATCTTTACCCACAAGGGTTATCCTGCGTGGGGTTATGGTTAGCTTGTAACCTTCTTTAGGCAGCGTTGCCGATCCTTTAGCAGTAAGGATCAGAGTAGTGCCCTTGCTTGATTTTATTTTAGGATTGTATTTGGATAGTTTGTTGTTGAAGTGCCTGTTGTTTAAAAGAAAATCTTTCAGGAAAACAACGTTCCGGTCCTTAATATTATCGGCTTTTATCTGTGTTAGCTGGCTAAACACAAAGTTGCCTTGGGCTTTTGTTATAGAAGCGGGAGCGGGGATAATGCCATAATGAGGATCATCTGTGGTTGTTTGGGCTTTGATGCTGAATGTACATAATAGCAGGGCACATACAGTAGCTAAAAGGGTTTTGGTTTGTAAGAAATAATGTTTATTCATGATGAGGGTAAGTGGTGGTTAAACCGGATTGCTTTCTGCTAAAATACTTTATAATAATTTAACCTACATGATATTGGTTCATGTAACAAATAATTGACAATGACCGGAGAAGTATTGCTGTGACAACAAAATTGAAAAAATGTTAATCTAAATATGAAATGCAGTGTTATGTTATAGAGCAATTTATCAATAACTTTAAGAGAAGCAATAACCATTAAATTCCCAATTATGAACACGCAGGATGTAGCCAATAAATTGATACAGCTTTGCCGGGAAGGCAAAAATGTTGAAGCCATAGATGAGCTTTATGCCGATGACATTATTAGCCACGAGCCAAAAGGCTCGGATATGGAAGTGACGGAAGGTAAAGCCGCAGTAATTAATAAAAATAAGCTTTGGTTTGATATGGTAGAGGAGATTCATAGTGTTATAATATCAGACCCTATTGTAACCGGGGATTTTTTTGCCTGTGCCATGGATATTGATGTAACCTACAAAGGAATGGGCAGGGATACCATGAACGAAATATGTGTTTATGAAACTGAAGACGGAAGAATTATATCAGAAAGATTTCATTACAGCATGCAAGCATAAATTAAGACACTCCAATTGTAAACTTAAAATCCCCGTAACGCCTGTTGCCGGGGATTTTTGTTTTAGGTGAATTTATTTTATACCCCATTGTTTATTGGGATTAGGGCCGAGCCATAAAGCCAGTTCGCCTCCTTTTGCAAAATCGGTATGTTTAAACCAGAAATTCAAAATGATAATAAGATAATTATGACAATCACTTAACCGGCAGCACTAACCATTAACCGGTTTTTACTATAATTTAGACAAAAAAACACAAGAATGAAAAAATTGATCCTTTTAGTCATTTTGATAGCCGGTATCAGTACACTGGCATCTGCTCAAACAGCTTCGCCCGTATTTAGTGCAAATAAAGATGCAGTAACATACCAGGGCCATAAAATTTATATCAACATGGAGCTAAAACTACTTTATGGGGCCAAACCGGATAAGGGTTTTGTATTTGCTTATTCAAACCTTATAAACAATCAATTATCTGCAGGTTATGCCAATGAGATAGTAGTTGTTAAGGAATTGAAAGAGATGAATGGTAAATTGTATGCCAGCGGAACATTTAAAACAGTAACCGGAATATTGAACAGTAAAACCTGTTTGATAGACATACAAGGTGCTATTGACTGGAAAGAAATACAGGTTGAGTTATAGGTTTCAGCACTGTTTTTTAACATCTTTGCACACTAAATATTAATATTCAGAATTAGCTTATGCAGTATTGGTTAGTAAAATCAGAACCATTTAAATACAGTTGGGAAAAGTTTAACAAAGATGGCCGTACTTTTTGGGATGGCGTCCGTAATTACCAGGCCCGCAATAACCTCAGAGAAATGAAAGAAGGCGATCTGGTATTGTTTTACCATAGTAATGAGGGTAAAGAAGTGGTTGGTATTGCCAAAGTAGTAAAGGAAGCTTACCAGGACCCAACCACGCAAGATCCAAACTGGGTTGTGGTTGATCTGTCGCCGGTTGAAACACTTAAAAAATCGGTAACACTGGAGGTAATTAAGGCCGATGAACAACTAAAGGATATTGGCCTGGTTAAACAGGGTCGGTTGTCAGTAATGGGCCTAAAACGTGAAGAGTTTGACCGCATATTAGAACTTGGCAGTTAACTGAACTGCTTGTGAAGCAAGCAAAATATAAATTTAGTTAAGAATTCTTTTATCGCAAAGCCGTTTTGATCATTAAAGCGGCTTTGTACTTTCACAACCATAACACATTATCAAGTTATGAATTATAGAGATTTTAAAGGAAAGGCCATTGCCGAAGTTGGATTAGGTACTTGGCAGCTGGGCAGTGCCGACTGGGGAAATGTGAATGAGGATGATGCCATCAATATATTAAAAACATATACCAGTGCCGGTGGGAACTTTTTAGATACCGCCGATGTATACGGTATGGGTGTAAGCGAAACCGTAATTGGTAAATTTTTGAAAACCATTGAGCACCCTGTTTATGTAGCTACCAAATTGGGGCGCAGGGGAGATGAGCCTAATGGCTGGCCGCAAAACTTCACTTACGATATCATGAAACGTCAGGTTGAGGATTCGCTGAAACGCCTGGATATTTCAAAGTTGTTTTTGGAGCAGTTGCATTGTATCCCGACTGAAGAAATGCGCTCGGGGAAAGTGTTTGATAATTTACGCAGTTTGCAGCAGCAGGGATTAATAAGCCATTTTGGAGCCAGCGTGGAAACATCTGAAGAAGCATTGATCTGTTTAGAACAGGAGGGGTTAGCATCGTTACAGATCATCTTTAATTTATTCAGGCAACATGTTGCCGACGAGGTATTTGCCAAGGCCGCAGAAAAAGGTGTAGCCATTATTGTACGGGTACCTTTAGCCAGCGGCTTGCTATCGGGCAAGTTTAATGCTCAAACGCAATTTGCTGCAAATGATCATCGTAATTACAACGCCAATGGTGAAGCCTTTAATACCGGCGAAACATTTTCAGGCATCGAATTTCGGGAAGGGGTAAAGTTGTCCGAAAAAATTAAAGGTATACTGCCCGATAATCTTATGCCGCAATGGGCCATTAGGTGGATATTGGATTATCCTGAAGTAACTACTGTAATACCCGGTGCGTCAAAGAGTGGGCAGGTTAACAGCAATGTGGAGGCTGCAAATTTCCCGCATTTATCAGAAGAAATTCACAAGCAATTAAAGAAATTGTATAATGAGGAGATATACAATAAGATAAGAGGCCATTTTTAGAAGAAAACTTTTAGCCATAGCATTCATGTCGGCGTAGCCAGACATGAATGTTATTTTGTTACCCCCTCAACTTATCCAGCAAATCGCTGAGTATGGCAGCGTCATCTTCGCTTAAATTATTCTTGAGTATTTCTTTAGCTCTGAATTCCTCATCCATTTTTGATAAAATGGCTAAACCCTGGTCATTGATACGTATATCAACAGCCCGTCTGTCTTTATTATTAGTGCAGCGCGAAACCAGCTCTTTTTGGATCAACCGGTCAACAATGCGCGAAGCATCCGACATTTTATCAACCATGCGTTCCTTCAGCAAATTAATAGTAGCCGGTTTAGGGTACTGTCCTCTTAATATCCTTAGGATGTTAAACTGCTGTTGTGTAATGTTGTACTTATCAAAGTATACTTTAAAGTAGTTGCTTAACCAGCCAGCGGTATATGATATGTTAATCGCCGCTTTATGATAGTTATCTTCAAAGTTAGTGCTTTGTATTTCGTCCTCTATCCGCATATATGTAACAATCAATAAGATGCAAATATGTTTAATTATTTTTAATTTGCGGTATACGTAATGTGCACACCGGGTGCATTATTTTCACATTAATTACTGTTATCTGGTGCAGGCTTAGGTGGTGATTGCTCGCTTTTGCCATAATTCCATGGACAATGCAGGCATTTGTTTTTACAGCAGTAACCACGTTTTAAGTGATACTCTTTTGTAAAAACAAAATTGCCATCTTCATTTATATAGTAATCAACACCTTCCTGTAACATTTTAGTTTAGCAGCTTTACAAAAACATCATTGTTAAAATGGTTCTTCAAATGTTTACCATCGCCATGTAGTGTCCATATTTGTTTGGGCTGGGTGCGGGCAATAGTTTCTAAAATATCGTTCCAATCTACATGGTCTGATATAAAGAGTGTATCCCTCTGATTCACCTGCAAATTTTTCCAGCCCGAGGCAAATAGACGCGTAACCCCGGTAGCCCTGATGTAACTATCAAAAGTAAAAGGAGGAACGATGTAAACAAACTCGTCCTGCACCTTCATTAATTTACGGCCATATATTTGGTGAGCTCCCAATTTAAAGCCCATTTTTTCATAAATGGCATTAATGGGCATAATGCGATGATGTACCAATATCTTTTTTTGAGGAGCATAATTACTGATAAGATTAATAAGCCGCTGGCTTTTTCCCAGGCCATATGCGCCTAACAGGATATTGGTTTTTATACTGTTTAGTTTTTTTATCTCTTCAACCGGGTCAGGGTGTATAACAGCCGGATCGGCAAAGGTACTTTCGGTGATGAGTACATCGGTTGCAACCCATTCAATAGGCTCGCAGGTATCATCGTCTTGCAATTTATAATCTCCGGTGTACAGGTAGCGGGTATCATCATACTCCATTAATATTTGCGCAGAACCCATCATATGGCCGGCCGGTATCATAGTTATTTTTACAGGGCCGATGTTGAAGCGTTGGTCATATTCAGTTATATGAAAAGCCTTAGCCGCCGTACGGTCATATCTGAGCTGCATGATGCTGGCAGTTGCACGGGTGCAGTAAACATCATGATTGCCACTCACAGCATGATCTGCATGCGCATGTGTAATAACGGCTGTTGTAGCGGGTAATTTAGGATCGAGGTAAAAATCACCGTATTTGCAATACAGCCCCTTTTCATCTATCAGAACAAAATCGTCAAGTATCATTAATTTTTTGCGAGCGATAGGTATAAGGTGTGCAGCTCAAGCACTTGTGGAATTACGAGTTGCCAATCGTTATTAACAATAATATCATCGGCCAGCTGGCGTTTTTTTTCTTCGGTAAACTGACGGGCTTCGCGTTTTTCAACTTCGGCGCGCGAAACATTGTCGCGCTGCATAACCCTGGCCATGCGGTTTTCCAAGGGGGCCGATACCAGTAAGGTACGGTCGCACATTTTGTATGACGCACTTTCAAACATCAGAGCCGCTTCTTTGATAACATAAGGAGCATGTTTTATCTGCTGCAACCAGTTATCAAAAGCTCTGAAAGTTGCAGGATGCACAATGGCATTCAGCTTTTGCAGTTCAGCCTCGTTATTGAAAACAATACCAGCTATATATTTCCTGTTTAGGGTACCATCATCAAAATAGGATCCAGCGCCAAAGGTTTGTTTAATAGAGTTGATCAGGATCTCGTCGGTAACCATAACCTTTTTTGCCTCATCATCGGCATAAAAAACCGGAATGCCCAAAAGCTCAAATACTTTGGCTACAGTAGTTTTACCGCTGCCTATATTACCGGTTAACCCTATTTTAAGCATTATTTTTTTATGATAAAATCAATATTGGCAGGACTTACCTTTACTATTTTACAGTACGGCGGAACCCTTGTAAGCTTTACCGGTAATGATTTGTAGCCATGATCGCGCCAAAGGTCCAGATCGGCAGTGGCCTCAAAAAGATCTTCGGTCATGTCAGGATACCTGCTCAGCGCGGTGGTGAAGGTTACTCTTACCTTTTGCGGAAATACCTTAACATTATCGTAATTATGATTATTGATCAGTTTAACGGGAAGGTCAAGTGTTTTTTCGGTAAACTCATCAACGGGAATAATAACCTGTACCGTTTTAGGGTATACGTTTAAATTACCTTCCTTAACCGATTGTAGGTTTATCCTGGTATTAATAGTTTCGGTAACATCCTTCAGCTGCAGCGAATCGGTTTTCCAAAGGCTTATTTCCTTTAGCCTGTCAGTAGGGCCGCTTACGGTGATATGGGCTGGCTTAATAATGATATTGCCTGATACTGCAAATTGTTTTTTGTACTTCAGGTTAAGCATCAGCTGTACCGGAACTTTCTTAACCAACCGGTTTGAGAAGTCGAAATATAACGTATCCGGGTCAATAGATATTATTTGCTGGTTAACTTCCTTCCGGATATTGATTTGCTTTAGCTGGGAACTAAGAACCACATAATTGCGGTTTTCGAGCGTGGCCAGATCAATTGTTATGGGCTTGCTTTCTTTATTCATGCTTGAAAAAAGCATTTGCCAGCCTGTACCCTGCACTGTAGCTTTAACAGTATCAGGTTGCAGTGAGTGAAAAGCACGTTTTTGAGGCGCGTTTTTATAAGTTAATACTTCCTGAACCCCATAATTATAAACGTTTGATAGCGTAGTAAATATCCATGCTAAAACTGCCAGCACCAAACAGGTAAAAAATACCGATAGGCGCCTTCGTTCTGTTGCTGATAATTTTACTATTGCCATTTCTGTAGATGAAAGATAAGGAGATTAAAACACAAAGGACTTTTACGGTTAAAGGCGAAAGGACAAAGGTAAAAATACCTGTTACCTTTCGCCCTTTTATTTTTTAGTTACCTAAGATAGAAAACACGATGCCTTTATCTTTTAGTCATTCCGTGTTTTTGCTCAATACAAATTAGCTTTTTGCGGCTACCGGTGGTGTGTTTAGCGCTTTTGAAGCATCTAAAGAAATAGCCGATTTATCAAAACGGATTTTACCGTTATCAACCTCAACTAAAAAAGTAGTGTCATTCGAGTCAATGATACGGCCGTGTATACCTGCTGTGGTTACTACCTTATCACCTTTTTTTAACTCCTCAACATATTTTTTTTGATCTTTTTGTTTTTTAACCTGAGGGCGGATCATGAAAAAGTAAAACACCACAATAATTAATACCATTGGTATTAACATGCCAAACTGGCTTGAACCACCTGCTGGTGCTTGTAATAAAATAGTTGCTATCATTTTAAATTAAATTGTTATTTCGTTAAAACTTCACCAACCAAGTGCACCACGTTTTGTGCAGGTACGGTGTTGGCGGTAATGGTTATTTGTTTATCCTGCAGGCCTGTTTTACCGGCGCTGTTGAATATCACTTTAATTAAACCGCTTTCACCTGGTTTAACCGGGGTTTTAGGCCACTCTGGTGTGGTACATCCGCAGCTTGCAACTGCATCTGTAATTATCAGCGGCGATTTACCGTTATTGGTAAATTTAAAATCGTAGCTTACTTTATCGCCTTGTTTAATTTTACCAAAATCATGGCTTTCTTTTTCAAACTTCATTAATGGCGCGGTTGCCGCGTTGGCGGTTGTGGCAGCAGTTTGTTTTGCTGTACTATCGCCGGTGGTGGCAGATGAGGTATTTCCCTGGGTTTGGTTACAAGCCGAAAATAAAAGGCCTGCAGCTGCTAAGCTTAAAAATAATTTTTTCATTAGTGTAGTTATTATTCTATTAATCCTCTGCCTATTTTCTTGATCTTTTGCTCTGCTTTAAGATCAATCAAAATCTTGTCTAAGATACCGTTTATAAATGAATTACTTTTTGGTGTACTAAACTCTTTGGATATTTCCAGGTACTCATTAATAGTTACTTTAACCGGGATGGAAGTAAAGTTGATAAATTCGGAAATAGCCATTTTCATCAATAAAGTGTCCATCATAGCAATACGCTCAGGTTCCCAATTTTGGGTTTTAGCAGCTATCAATTCTTGGTAAGGCTTATCAAACCTGATGCTTTTTTCAAAAAGATCAACAACAAACTCACGGTCTTCTGTCCAGTTGTTGGTAATTTCGGCAAGGTGGTTTTGTTTAGCATCCTCAGAAGCAAAGTTTTTGAAAGTTTTTGCTATAAGCGCCTGTAATACATCACGATCAACCGGCCAGAAAATAAATTTATCTTCAAAAACCTGCTCGGCCAATGATGATTTCAGAATTACTTTCTTGAAAATGAATTTAATGATGTCTTTATCGGTTTGTATAGTATCACCTGTTTTTGCTAAATACTCTGCATACTCAGGAGCGTTTTTAAGGATAGTGAACAACGATTTGGTAAGTTCGGGTTCAAAATGCCATTCTACTTTATACTTTTTTAAGGCAATTAAGTAATCGCGATTATCGTTAAGGGTTACGATAAATCTGTTGGTTAAAATTTTAAGATTAGCGTTGAGGTCATCCGCTGTAGGTAAATGCTTATTTGCCCTTTCTTCGGCATCGTTTGCCGCGTAATTGGCCACTTCCGAAATTAACGATAGCATCCAGATATACATTTCATATACCTGATCTATGCCGTGAAGCATGTTTTTTTCGTGTAGTTTAATGTCTTTGGTATCTGATTGATGGTATGCATACAATGCTTGTAATACCTTTACCCTTAGGTGCCTTCTATTTAACATGTGTAAGAACGATTTGCTCTGCCTGTGTGCAGATGGTTAAAATATATATTAATATGTTGATTTTACTTTTTTAATGTCAGCTATTCTTTTCTCAGCAATTTTATTGGCCGCGTTAATAGTTGATATATTTTCTGATTTTGAAAGTCTTAAAATGTTACGGGTTGCCTCGTAAATGTTTTCTGTTAATTGCAAGCTGCGTTTTTTGCTAAAGCCCATTAACTCCGAATAGCAGTTGATGATACCACCCGCGTTAATAACATAATCAGGGGCAAACAGTATTCCTTTTTCAACCAGCATCTGACCATGCAGCTCTTCGTCAAGCAGCTGATTATTGGCCGATCCTGCTATAATGCTGCACTTAAGTTTATCGATAGTTTGAGTGTTCACGGTGCCGCCTAAAGCACAGGGGGCATAAATATCGGCGTCAATATCAAAAATGTTGTTGTTTGAAACTGCCTGGGCACCATGCTTTTTGGCTATCTGGCCTACGCGCTCTTCATTAATATCGCTGATATATACTTTTACGTTTTCATCGCGAAGCAAACGTACGAGGTTTTCGCCCACGTGGCCTATACCTTGTACTATAATTGATTTTCCGGTGAGACTGTCGCTGCCAAACTGCTCTTTTACGCAAGCCTTAATACCCATAAAAACGCCAAGAGCTGTAATAGGGGAAGGATCGCCGGTGCCTCCGATGGTTTCAGGAATACCTGTAACGTGTTGGGTTTCCATCCGGATGTATTCCATATCCCGTGGATTGGTACCTACATCTTCGGCAGTAATAAATTCACCATTCTGGTTTTTTATGAACCGGCCAAATTTGCGCATCAGCGCTTCGGTTTTATCCTTGCGCGAATCGCCGATAATTACCGAATAACCGCCGCCCATGTTAAGCCCGGCAATGGCACATTTATAAGTCATGCTTTTTGACAGACGCAATACATCGTTCAAAGCATCAGCTTCGGTTTTGTATTGCCACATGCGGGTACCGCCAAAGGCAGGGCCAAGCGTGGTGTCATGAATGGCTATAATAGCTTTTAAATTTGTATCAGGATCACTGCAAAATACAACTTTTTTGTGCCCGAAGGCGTCGAGCTGATTAAATATGGGTTCCGGTTGTTGTTGAACGGGCATTAGTATACGGCAAGTAAAATGTTTTAAGGCCCGACAAAAGTATAGGTTTTTTTTATTCTGACCAAGTTTATTACGGTTGAAGTAAGCAATGAACAAGCGTTATAAGCCTATAATGAGATCAGATTACTCTAACTTACTGCTTTTACTCCATGATAACGAAACACCCGTTAATTTATTTAGCTGTTCAACAGCATCCTGTATCTCGGCTATAGATAGCCTGTTTTTTCCGTTGCCTGTGTAGCTGTAAACCCTGCCGGGTTTTTCAACAGTAATATAACCCAGGTAATCTGGGTCATCATTTTCAACTAAGTGCAAATGACTCTCTTTATTAATTTGCTGGTTCGGGTTGCCGTTATCCTTATCAATAAAAAAGCTGTAAGTAAGTGCAATTTCAGTTTGGCCATCAAAATGGGCAATATTATCGGTAATAGCCATGATAGGCCTTCCGGAATTCAGGGTAAAAAAGAGAGGGGTCATAATTGTGGGGGTTGGTTATAATAATACTCATTTACAGCAATATTGTTTCTATTATTTTATTTAATATTTTTTGTTATATAGTATTCTTACACCTTTCAGACTTTCCTGCTCTACCACTTCGCCAACTTTTTGGTACTTTTGATAATTGGACTTCCGGTTTTCCCTATTTTGGTTTTCCACGCTGTTCTAACCCAATGCTGTATGAAGGATCTTGCTTACCTTAATAAATTCTTTTACAAATACCGCTGGCGATTGATACCCGGTATTTTGTTCGTAATTATATCAAATATTTTTGCTGTATTGCCCGCTCAGGTTATCCGCGTAGCATTTGATCTGGTTACAGAAAATATAGGAGCTTATCAGCTTTTTGCCGGCTTCAACAGACAAA
This sequence comes from Mucilaginibacter aquaedulcis, assembly GCF_030409325.1. Classification (GTDB taxonomy): domain Bacteria; phylum Bacteroidota; class Bacteroidia; order Sphingobacteriales; family Sphingobacteriaceae; genus Mucilaginibacter; species Mucilaginibacter aquaedulcis. The sequence goes on along the minus strand of NZ_JAUFPR010000002.1, from coordinate 1,854,082 downwards.
GCATGATCTATGATATTTTTGGAAGCAGTCTCACGCTATTTGGCGCGTTGGTGCTTTTATTGGCACTATTGCGCGGCTTGTTTCTCTTTTTTATGAGGCAAACCATTATCCTGATGTCGCGGCATATTGAGTATGATCTTAAGAATGAGATCTATGAACATTATCAGTTACTTTCCCTTGCCTTTTACCGCCGCCATAACACTGGCGATTTGATGAACCGTGTTACCGAAGATGTAAGCCGTGTTAGGATGTACCTTGGGCCAGGTATTATGTATACTATAAATACAGTAGTATTATTTATTCTGGTAATATATGCTATGCTTACTGTAAATGTTAGGCTGGCCATACTATCTGTGCTGCCTTTACCTATACTGGCAGGTATTATATACTATGTAAACAACGTGATCAATTACCGGAGCGAGCAAATTCAGGAGCGGTTGTCTGCGCTGTCGAGTTTTGTTCAGGAAAATTTTTCAGGTATCCGTGTCATTAAATCATACGTAAGAGAAGGCTTTGTGCGCAAAAGCTTTGCTACCGAGAGTGAGAATTACAAAACCCATTCCATGGCCCTGGTTAAGGTACAGGCCTTGTTTTATCCTATTATGCTGCTGCTTGTAGGTTTAAGCAATGTAATTACCATGTACGTTGGCGGGGTTGAGGTGATGAAGGGGAATATCACTTCAGGTAATATTGCTGAGTTTATCGTATATCTGAATATGCTGTCGTTCCCGGTTATATCATTGGGTTGGGTAACCTCGCTTATACAACGTGCGGCGGCATCGCAAAAGCGCATCAATGAGTTTTTACATGAAACCTCGGATATTGAATCACCCAAAAATGTTCCTGCACATATTATAAAAGGAGCCATCGAGTTTAATAATGTATCATTCACTTATCCTGATACAGGCATTCAGGCATTAAAAAATGTATCGTTTACGGTTGAGCCCGGTCAAATGGTTGCCATTATTGGCCGAACTGGCTCAGGTAAATCAACCATAGCCAATCTGGTTATGCGGATGTATGATACTACGGCTGGCAACATAGGTATTGATGCTATTGATGTAAAGCAGCTTGGGCTTGAAAATTATCGCTCGCAAATTGGTTTTGTACCACAGGAGGTTTTTCTGTTTTCAGATACTATTGCTAATAACATTGCTTTTAGTGCCGATGTACTTGATATGCCTGTTGTTGAGCAGACCGCCAGAGATGCCGCGGTTTACAGTAATATCATAGAACTGAAAAAAGGATTTGAAACATTGATAGGTGAACGGGGAGTAACCTTATCGGGAGGACAAAAGCAACGGGTTTCTATAGCCCGGGCCATTTTTAAGCACCCACAGATATTGATATTTGACGATTGCCTGTCGGCAGTTGATACCCGAACAGAGGAGGAAATATTGAGTAACCTGGGGCGGGTAATGCAAAATAAAACCAGCATCATTATATCGCACCGTATATCAACCATAAAAAATGCCGATAAAATACTGGTATTGGATAATGGGGAAATTGTGGAGCATGGCAATCACGAATACCTCATGCAACTGAAAGGAACCTACTTTGAGCTATACGAAAAACAATTGCTTGAAGAGGAACAGGATGCCTGATTTTTTGGCGAAAAACCAAAAAAATGACAAAATTGTTTCAAAAAGTTCACGAAAATTGAATAAAATACTTGCACTTTGAAATTTTGATTTATATTTATGCCAACCAAAACTAATTACAGGTATATTCATTATGGGAGATTTTGACAATAGAGAGCGCGAAGAGGTTTTTTCAAAAAAGGTGAGAGCCGGGAAGAGGACTTATTTTTTTGATGTAAAGGCAACCCGTTCAAACGATTACTATGTTACAATAACAGAAAGTAAAAAGCGTTTGGAAGATGGGGTTTTTATTAAACACAAAATATTCCTGTACAAGGAAGACTTTGAAAAGTTTGCTGAAGGGTTAAAAGAAACCGTTGACTATATCAGAGCAAACCAGGAAGTTGTTGAAAAACGTTATGAATACGGCGACAATCCTGAAGTAGCAAAAGCATCTGCTGATGAGGATTTCTCATTTGAGATATAACAGAACAAAACTAAACTAATACCATAAAGAAAAACCTGCTTACCAAGCAGGTTTTTCTTGTTTTAAGGGGCTTTTCTCTCCTCATTGCGAGTTACCAAGCCTCACCAAACTCTCTCCAAAGAGTAATAGCCCATCAAAAGGCAGTTTCATCAAATCAGGCTGTTTATCGACTCTCCCCAACATAGCTACGCTTGTCGACCCTCTCTCCGGCTTCGCCGCAAGAGGGTGAAGAATCTTTTCTTTTGTGCTTTATCGATTTTTTAAACCCTCTTTCCGCCGCAGGCGAAGAGAGGGTGGTCCAGCGAAGCGTAGACCGGGTGAGTCTTTTGTATGCCATGCAATCAAAGACTATGCCTTTTCATGGACTATTACTTAACAGTTTAGAGGGGGCTTAGTACCCTTACAACAATGATGCATTTTATTAGAATGGTCTATCTACAGCAGCGTTCCCCGCATCAGTATAACGGCAATGGTAAAGTAAATGATCAAACCGGTAACATCAACCAATGTGGCTACAAATGGGGCTGATGAGGTAGCAGGGTCGGCGCCAAGCTTTTTAAGTATGAGGGGCAGCATAGAGCCGGCTAATGATCCCCAAAGTACAACACCAACAAGCGCGCAGCCTACTGTTAAGCCAACCAATATCCAGTGCGGCCCATAAATAGGCGAAAACATAGTCCAGATATAGATACGCATAAAGCCGATCAATCCGAGGGTTAGCCCCAGCATAAGGCCCGACAATAACTCACGGCGCATTACCCGCCACCAATCGCCAACGGTAACTTCACCCAGGGCCATGGCCTGTATAATCAGGGTTGACGCCTGCGAACCGCTGTTACCACCGCTTGAAATGATCAGTGGGATAAATAAAGCCAGTACAACGGCCTTTTCAATAGCTTTTTCAAAAAAGCCCATCGCCGTAGCGGTAAGCATCTCGCCCAGGAATAAGATGATAAGCCAACCTACACGCTTTTTTACCAGCCGGAACAGGTTAATATCCAGGTATGGCTCATCCAGTGCTTCGGTACCACCAATTTTTTGAATATCCTCAGTGTATTCCTCGTTGGCTATCCATAATATATCATCAACGGTAACGATACCCAGTAAAATGTTCTCACTATCAACCACCGGAAGTGCCACACGGTTATTCATCCTGAATACATTGATGGCTTCTTCCTGCGGATCGCTGGCGCTCAAGGCTATCAGGCGGCCATCCATCAAATCGCTTACCTTTGTTTCGGGTTTAACCAGTAATATCTCACGTATCCTGATATCGTCAAGCAATAAACCGTTTTCGTCAATTACGTAAATAACATCAATGGTTTCGGAATTTTTACCATACCGTCTGATGTGTGACAGCACACGGGTTACATCCCAATTTCTTTTAACAGCAATATAATCCGGTGTCATTAAACGGCCAACACTATCTTCTTCATAACCAAGTAATGATAATGCTTCTTTGCGGTCTTCGGCCGATAGATGCTGGATCAGTTTCTGAACAGCATCGCCATGGAGCTCACTGAAAAGGGCGGTACGGTCATCAGGAGGCAGTTCATTAATAAGATCGGCAACTTTTTGGCCCGAAAGTTTTTTAATAATACGCTCCTGGGTAGGAGAGTCAAGTATGCGGAAAACATTTACTGCTCGGTTTAACGAAAGGGTTTCGATAAACAGGGGGCCATGTTCGGGCAGCTCACCTATGAGTTCTTCTACGTCAGAAATATTAAGGCTGTTCAAATATTCCTGTAATTGGGCATTATCCTGCTGTTCCAGTAACAATTCTATTTGTTCAACCATTTCCATCATAAAAGTTCCTCCTTGTTTTTACATCTTATTACTAATCTGTTTTGCTTTGTTTTAGCGATGGCAAAAGTCGTTTATTTTTTCAAATTATAAGGCAAAATTTTCTGTTATCTTTGCGCAAATTTTAAATCGTCATTTAATCATTTGTCAATAATTTATTGGCAGTTGTTTAAGGTTCACTAACAATGTTTTATAGCTTTTATTTATTGTTTTTTAAACGGAGTTGGTGATTTGAGGTTTAGGATTTAGTATTTAGAAATTTAGAGTTTTACAAAAAATGGGTTTACAATGTGGAATAGTAGGTTTACCAAACGTAGGTAAATCAACACTTTTTAATTGCTTATCAAATGCCAAGGCGCAGGCGGCCAACTTTCCGTTTTGCACTATTGAGCCAAACGTGGGCGTAATTACGGTGCCGGATGAGCGGTTAACAAAGCTTACCGAAATAGTACAACCGAAAAGCATAGTACCAAACACTATTGAAATTGTTGATATAGCCGGCCTGGTAAAAGGTGCCAGTAAAGGCGAGGGATTGGGTAACCAGTTTTTAGGCAATATACGTGCAACCAATGCTATCATTCACGTATTGCGTTGTTTTGATAATGATAATGTAATTCACGTTGATGGTTCTGTTGACCCGATACGCGATAAAGAGATCATTGATACCGAACTACAACTGAAAGACCTTGAATCGATAGAAAAAAAGATTCAGAAGGTTGAGAAAATGGCTAAAACCGGTGGTGATAAAGAAGCTAAGAAAACCTTTGATGTTTTAACCGTATATCGCGAGCATATCCTTTCAGGTAAATCTGCACGTACAGCTCCGGTTGCTGAGGAAGATAAAGAATATGTAGCTGATTTATGGTTGCTTACCGCAAAACCTGTATTATACGTTTGTAACGTGGATGAAGGTTCTGTAAGTAACGGTAACGCTTATGTGGAGAAAGTAAGAGCCGCTGTTAAGGAAGAAAATGCCGAAGTACTGGTAATTTCAGCACAAATAGAATCAGAAATTGCACAAATGGACACTTACGAGGAGCGCCAGATGTTTTTAGAAGATCTGGGTCTTACCGAATCTGGCGTGAATAAGTTAATTAAGGCTGCATACCGTTTGCTTAACCTGGCTACATATTTTACAGCCGGTGTGCAGGAGGTGCGCGCCTGGACTATTACCCAGGGCTTCAGCGCTCCACAGGCTGCAGGTGTTATCCACACCGATTTTGAAAAAGGGTTTATTCGTGCTGAAGTAATTAAATACGACGATTTTGTGAAATTTAATGGCTCAGAGGCGGTAATAAAAGAAAATGGTAAGCTGGCTATTGAAGGAAAAACTTATATTGTGCAGGATGGCGACATTATGCATTTCAGGTTTAATGTTTAGTGTTTTGCCATACCGGTAAACCTAAATGAAAACCCTTATGAAAAAATACTTTTTATTAAAAGCAACGATGTGCCTAAGTTTAGTGATCATTGTTAATATGCAAAAAACTTTGGCCCAAAGCTCAAAATCAATCGCCGAGATAACACAAGCCACCGAGCAATTACGCAAGGCTATGGTTGACGCCGATACGATTACCCTTGAAAAACTTGCATCAAGCGAGTTAAGCTACGGGCATTCAAGCGGTAAAGTGCAAAGTAAAAAGGAGTTTATCAGTGATATTGCTACGGGTGTATCTGATTTTGTATCTATCGATCTTACTGATCAAACTGTTAAAATAGTTGGAAACACAGCTACAGTTCGCCATATATTTTCGGCTGCTACTAACGACAAGGGTAAAGGCCCCGGAACGGTAAAACTCAGCATACTGCTGGTTTGGATCAAAAATAAAGGAGACTGGCAATTGCTGGCCCGTCAGGCTGTAAAGATTCCATAGAGGATATTCAGATATTGTAAAAAATGCTTGCCGGTACCGGCAAGCATTTTTTTATAATAAGCGATTGCTATTAAACTTTTGTTTTTTTCCATTTCCCCATTTTAAACAGAATATACGCCCCGATGGTAAGCCCGACTTCGGCAACTGGGATGGAGATAAAAACTCCCTTAGGCCCCATGCCAAAATACTTAGCCAGTAAATAGGCAAAAGGAATCTGGAAAACCCAAAACGTGAATAAGTTGATTTTAGTAGGTGTCCAGGTATCCCCGGCGCCATTAAACGCGCTTGTTAATACCATACCAAATCCATAAATGATAAAGCCCCCGCTCAGGATATTTAAGGATAAGGTAGCTACCTTTTTAACAGCATCATCCTCTGTGAAAAAGGAGGCAAACAAATGCCCGCAGGTTAAAAATAATACACTCACCACGGCTAAAAATACCACTGCATATCTCATAGTCTGAAATACCGATTGTTCGGCTCTGTCCACATGTCCGGCGCCCAGGTTTTGACCAACTAAGGTGGCTGCGGCATTGCTCAGTCCCCAAACCGGTAACAGGAAAAACATCATGAGCCGCAATGAGGTTTGATAACCCGCCGAACCTGCATCTCCTCCGGTGGTAGCAACTAATTCAGCCAGGAATATCCAGCTGCAGCTGGCAATTACAAACTGTAAAATTCCCGGTGCTGCAATTTTAATAATGGCCTTGATCTGCTGCCAATCAGGTATAAAATAGCTCAAACGAATCTTTAAAATGTTTTTGCCGTTAAATAAGTTATAAACCTGGTAGCTTACACCCAAACTGCGGCCAATAGTAGTAGCTATGGCGGCTCCTGTTAAACCAAACGCAGGGATAGGGCCCAATCCGCGGATAAAGATAGGGCAGAGGATGATATTTGCCATGTTGGCTATCCATAAGCTGCGCATAGCAATAGCCGCATTACCCGCGCCCCTGAAAATACCATTGATCAAAAACAGCAATACAATGATAATGCTGCCGCTCATCATGATTCTTACAAAGTTGGTTCCGTGCTCTGCAGTTTGGGCAGATGCACCCATGATAAGCAGGATATCTTTTGCATGCAGAAAACCAAAAATGCTGATAGCCAAATTAATGATCAGGGCAATTACAATGGTTTGCATCCCGGCCTTTGATGCAGCTTCGGGATTTTTTTCGCCAATGCGGCGGGCAACAACAGCGGTTGCTGCCATGCTTAAACCAATAGCCAACGAATAGATTACGGTAAGTACCGACTCGGTTAACCCAACAGTTTGAATGGCGAGGCTGCTGTTTTTTAAATGGCCTACAAAATAAAGATCAACCAGGGCAAAAACGGATTCCATAGCCATTTCCAGCATCATGGGGATAGCCAATAATACAATAGCCCGTTTTATGCTGATAGCTGTAAGATCAACCTCACGGCCCTTGATAGCTTGTTTTAAAACCGAGAAAAAGGATGATACTTTACTTGGTTTAGTAATGGTTTGCTGCATAAGGTAATATTTGTGGTTTATCAGGATAGGCGGTGCACGGATGCCCGCAGTGTAAAAATACTGAATGCTTTTTTCAGTATCAGATATAGATACTCTTAAATGCGAAATGTTACAGATTATGAAAAAATAACGACTACAGTTTTGACGTATGAGGGAAAACGGCTATAAAATGATATAACTAACAAACTGGCTTTTTAGTTAAGTAAAAAGCAGGGAAACCCGCTTATTTTTAATAACTTTTATATAAATAATATCAAAAAAAATCGTTAAATTAACAACACTAATTAATTCCTGAATTGTCTTTATTATGATGGAGACGCTGACCACATACATGTTCCAGTTTACGTTGGCCTTTATGGTAATACAGGTCTGTATACCACTTTTGATCATTTTCAGAGACAGACACAAGCCCCAAACCCACGGCAATTGCACTGACTTAACCCAGGTAAAATTCGACGAAACCGAACATCAGCATTTTCTCCAGGAAATAGATTCCATTTTAAATATTAATCATATATCACATTGTGATGAATAAATAATGCGTTGCGTATTATCAAGCGTAATCATACACCACCCTATTTTTTGTATAATCCATCATAAATAAAACAATTGAATGTATATATTTGCAGCAATGCTTCCGTAGTTCAATGGATAGAATTATGGTTTCCGGTACCATCGATATGAGTTCGAATCTCGTCGGGAGCACTCTTTAAAGCCTGTCAAGTTACAACCTGACAGGCTTTGTTTTTAAACTAATTACCCAACCTTTACTATGCCGCTTTTATATAGCTTAATAGTTTGTTGTAAAATATCTTCTATAGTTTCAATAGGTAAATCTTTGTCGGCTTCAAATAACATGATCTTCATACGGGCACGTTTTTCGATGATAAGCATGGGATGTTCAAGGTTCTTGCCTTCCACAATACCTATGTATGGCTGGTGCAACTTTTTATGCACCCACAGATAACAAAACATTTTGCCTTTGTAGCAAAAAAATGGCATCCCGTATTTCAAGGATGCCGAAATGTTTTCGTCTTGTTTCAGGATGATCTCGCGAAGGGCCAGCAGGCAGCCTCTTACAGGTTCATCCTTTTGCAGATAAAAGTTATCCAACTGGGTTAACACGATGCCCTCTTTTTACAAATTTAGAAGCAATAAAGGCAAACAAGCCCTGCACTAATCCCGAGGCTATACCTATAAAAATACCGATAATGGCCAGCGCAAGTTGTGGTGAAATTTTGTAGAGGTTGTTATTATACATGGCTGCTTCCTGTGTATGACCTTTTACATAGCTATTGTAGAAAATTACATGTGCCGCAATTATCCAAACGCAATTGAGCAGGCTGAGGCAAAACCCATTGGTAAAATACATTTGCGTACAGTTTTTAGCAATGAGGTACGCGCAAATGATAAAAATAACCGGCCAAAGCATTCCCTCCACATTGCTGGGAATAAAAAAGGCCGTGGCAATACCCATGGCTAAGCCAAATAATGAGAGTTTGAATAGCAAGCTCCAGTTCATGCGGATAGGTTTTATTGGTACTATAAATCTATCCAAAACAAACTGAAAAACAAATAGCTTAAAGCAGAAGTATCAAACCCTCGATGGTACTATTCCAAACATCTTTTTAAACGTGTAGGAAAAGTGTGAGAGGTTTTCAAAACCCACATTAAGATACACCTCTGATGGTTTCTGACCCTTCTCTCTGATAAGGTAATAAGCCTCGGCCAAACGTTTTTGCTGCAGCCATTGCCCCGGAGAGGTTTGAAATATCTTTTCAAAATCGCGTTTAAAGCTGGCAAGGCTGCGGCCCGTAAGTTTGGCAAACTGAGCAGTGGGTACATTGTACATGTAATGCTGATTCATATAAGCTTCAAGATCTATCTTGTAAGGCTCACTAAAGTCAAAAAGAAAATCATAAAGTGTAGGATCAAGCCTTAGCAGCAGTTCAATAGCCTCCCTGGTCTTTAATTCGGCCATGGAGGCTGTGCTTTGCCAGCCATGTTCAAGATAAGGGATTAGCGAGTTAAAATATCCTTTAATAAAAGGGTCGGGTGGGAGCAGATAAATCGGATCGCCGGTATAACGCTTAGCCGGTGCAAACTTATTTTCGGCACTGTATCTCCGTAAAAAATCCTGCTCAAAAAATATATTGACCGATTTGAACTCACCCTCCGGGCCAGGGACTTTTTCTGATTTGATAAGTTGATTCCGCCGAACGAGCGCAATTGTGCCAGGTCCGAAAACACGGGAGCCCTCAATAGTTTTCTGATGGCTTTCGCCTGATATGATATAGCCAAAAACATGTTCGGGCACAAAGGTTTCATTAGCGCGCTGCTTTTTATCTACGCACGAGTACAGCAAGTTGCTGAACAATACATGGCCATCATTTTTCATTTGAATCAATGTTTTAAATATACCATTTACTTTAGTTGGCTCAGCAGCATTTTATCAAAGGCGCGGTCGGGAAGTATTTTGCGCATAAACAAGCCCAGTGAAGCCATATAGCCACCATGGTAACGTGTTTTAGGCTGTTTAGCTTCAATGGCTTTCCTCACCAGGTCAACTATAACTATGGGTTCAGCGTTTTTTGTTTCCGCTTTTTGGGCTATACCGGTAAATTGTTTAGCTATATTTTGATAAGCTGTGTTACCCGAAGTTTTTATCAGGTTATCAATGGCTATATAGCTCCACTCAGATTTGATACCTCCGGGTTCAATAACCACTACATCAATACCAAACTGTTTCACTTCGTTACGGAGGCTATCGCTCAGTGCTTCAAGGGCAAATTTGCTGGCATGGTACCAGCCACCCAAAGCTGCGGCAAATTTACCACCTATAGATGATATGTTGATTATTTTGCCAGAATGTTGTTTACGCATATAAGGTAAAACCAGCTGGGTTAAACGTGCCGCTCCAAATACATTTACCTCTAACTGATAACGGGCATCGCTAATTGGTACGTCTTCTATAGCGCCGTATGATCCAAAACCGGCGTTGTTTATCAGCACATCAATGCGGCCCTCGTTTTTGATAATGGTTTCCACACCGGTTAGCATTGAGGCTTCGTCGGTTACATCCATAGCCAAAACTTTTACGCCAAGCTGTTTGATATCTTCCATTTTTTCAATGCGACGGGCTGCCCCATAAACTATATTCCCATCCTGTTGCAGATGCCTGGCCATTTCTTTACCCATACCCGCGGATGCACCTGTTATTAATATTACCTTTTTCATTTTGTTTGTGTTATTAAATTACAAAACAAAGATGCTGGTAAAAGCATGAGCGCAGGTTTGCTGGGAAGCTCAACTTTACTTTGGTGAGAAGCTCAAAAAATGTGAGAAATAATTAATTTGTCGCCCTTTGTGTTACAGGACGACAAATTAATTGAGTACTATAAGTTTGTTAGAGATCGCAATCAGCATGTTCAACGCCGTTGCCTGCTTTTAAAAAACAGCTTTTGATGGTGTCGGTAATATCCGAAAGATTAAAGGGTTTTGCAATAAAAGCATCAGAACCATAGTTGCCTAATGATTCTAACACCCTTGGATAAGCCGAAACCATAATTACCGGGATGTGTGCCGTTTCGGGCGTGGTTTTCAGCATGTGGCAAAGTTCGCCGCCATTTATTCCAAACAAAATGTAATCCAGAATTACCATATCAGCATTATAGCTAATGGCTGCCTTACAAATATCATCCGTAAAGTTCAAACTTTGAACTTCGTAACCCTCCATCTCAAGTGTGTCTTTCATCACTTCGAGTATATCCTCGCTATCATCAAGGATCAAAATTCTTTTAGGCATATTATTAAATTGGTACTCTTAATAACGATTGGCAAACAGCTTTTGTTTTTAACTAAATTCTTATTGCTGTAATAATTAAGTTACAGGTTAAATTTTAAGATCGGTAACCAGTAAATGCATGGTTTTTAGGATGGTATCTAAATGAGCCGGTTTGCCTGTTACCCGGGCTATCATGATGCCTCCTTCAACCAATGCTATTATAGTAAGTGCTGTTCGGGCCACATCTGTATCGGGTTTAAATTCACCGGCATCAATGCCCCCCTGTATCAGGTCTTCAAGTCGTTTTTTCCATTTTATAATTATCTGTGCAACCTTTTCCTTCAATAGCGGATTGGTATCATCAGCATCAACGGCGGTATTTAATATAGGGCAGCCACCCTCAGGAAAATTTTTATTACTGAAATTATGATACACGGTGGAGTAAACCATCAATTTTTCATAATAGGTAGATGCCTTATCCATTAATGCAGCCACCTGTTTACGAACTTTACCGGTATTGTATTCAAACGCAGCAACGGCAACTTCTTCCTTATTTTTAAAATTACCATAGATGCTGCCTTTGGTAAGCCCGGTAGCCTCAGTTAAATCAGACATCGAAGTGCCTGCATATCCTTTTTTATTGAAGATCCCCGATGTAGACTCAATGATGAACTGCCGGGTTCGTTCGGCTTTTGATAATTCGGTTTCCATAATACAAATGTACCAACTGGTATTATATTTTTAACGTATTTGGTAAACTTATGATTGTATCATTACAACAATAATTCCATACAACCACTTGCTTTTCAGTAGTGATTACATGGAATTATTTGTAAATAGCTATTTACCTTGGCGCATTCATTGCTTTTAAGGCTTCGGCAGGCGAAGAAAGAAATAATTGATAAAGCTGCTCTGTACCGGCAACCCTGATCTCATAGTTGTCGTTTTCAAGGCTGGCTATAAATTCATCAGCAACTTGTGAGGCTGGGATGCCTTTGTGGCCACCGATCTCTGCAGAAAATTCGGTATCAACCAAAGGCGGCATCAATTCAAATACTTTAACTGAAGTATCGGCCAAAGCAAGCCTTAATGCCTGCGAGTAAGAGTGTAATGCTGCTTTTGTGGCAGAATAAGTTGCGGTTAACTTGCCGGGTACAAATGCAACTATTGATGACACATTTACTATAGCAGACTCTTGTTGCTTTTTAAGCAGCGGCAATAGTTTTTGATTAAGCCTTAACACCGATAGGTAATTGGTATGCATTTCTGCACCGGCTTGTTCAAAAATATCGTTATCATCAACAATGCTGTTAAGTGTGGCGTAGCCCGCATTATTGATCACTATATTTAATGAAGGGAAATCATTGTTTAAGGTGTTTACCAGTTTGTCTACATCGGCGGCATCAGCAATATCAGCATTAATGGCGGTTACATTTTGCAATTGGTCTGCAGCTTTTTGTAAGCGCTCGGCATTACGGCCAACTATAATTACATGATTGTTTTTAGCTGATAATTGTTTAGCAATTTCAAAACCTATTCCTGCGCTTCCGCCGGTAATAAGTACAGTGTTTTGTGAAGCTTTCATTTTGATGTTGTTTTTTGATGATACAAAAATATACCAATTGGTATATTTAAACAATAGCTATTTTTCATGACTGTGTCACATTGTATAAATGTACTGATAATGAACTTGATGTGGAATAAAAAAGCCTGCTGTATTTACTACAACAGGCCGCATATATGGAGTTAATTTAAAAAGGGCTATGGTAATATAAAAACAGATAAGCTGCGTGGCCCGTGAGCCCCAATAACCAAAGATTGCTCAATGTCTGCCGTTTTTGAAGGGCCGGATATAAATGCTCCGTAACCATAATCGGTATTGCCAATTTTGGCGTATGCCTGAGCCATGGTTGGTACAAGGAATCCTCGGCTAATAATAACAGCCAGGTGCTGGCTTATAAAAGGTAACACCCGTACATTCATCTGGGTTTCGGTGAGCCATAATGCACCGTTTTCGGCTACGCCAAAGCCTGCCTGTAAAATGGTTAGTTCAACATCTGCAAAACTGTGCGCCAGTTCATTAGCTACAGCACCTGCATAAGTATATTCGTCAAACTCTTTAATGCCCGATATGATTTTTACATCAGGTTTAAACTCCTTGTGCAGAATGGTTTTGATAGCTTCCATATCGGCCACTTCATATACAAAGCTGCCCCCGGCACTGGCTATAGTGATGTATTGCTGTGTCAGATCGCCAGGGTTATCAGTTAACGTAGTTAGTATTTCCAGATCGGGCAGCTGAGTCTGGGTAAATTCGTTTTTTTTTACTGCCGCTAATATTTTGTCCCTGCTCATTATTTCTTTTCTTCCTTTCTTTTGCTGTACCACTCGCCGAAGGATTGTTCGGGTGCTTTAGGCATTTCTCGGTGTTTAAACCATGGGTTTTGCTGGTTATTTACTGCAAATGGTGCATGTTTAAATACCCAACGGCCAACCTTACCTCCTGTCCTATATAAGGCTGGCGATGACAAGGTGAACGCCATAGCTTTCATAGCTATTGTTTTTGCAGTAGGGCTATAACCTTCTTTTACAATTACCTGCCGCCATTTATAAAGCTGATCATGAATATTGATCTTAACCGGGCAAACGTTACTGCATGATCCGCAAAGGGTGGATGCAAAGGGTAGGTCGGCATATTTTTTCATATCCAGGTTTGGCGCCAGGATTGAGCCTATTGGGCCGGCGATGGCAGTATGATAGCTGTGACCACCGCTTTTACGGTAAACCGGACAAGTGTTCATACAAGCACCGCAACGAATGCATTTTAAAGAGTTGCGGAAATCCTCGCGACCTAACTGTATGCTGCGGCCATTATCCACAATCACAATGTGAATTTCGCGGCCATCCTGTGGTTTTTTAAAATGGCTGGAGTAGGTAGTAATAGGCTGGCCCGTAGCGCTGCGGGTAAGCAGACGTAAAAAAACACCCAAATGCTTTCTTTCCGGAATGATCTTTTCGAGGCCCATGGAGGCTATATGGATTTCGGCCAGATGGGCACCCATATCGGCATTGCCCTCATTGGTGCAAATGACAAACTCCCCCGTTTCGGCTATGGCAAAGTTAACACCGGTAAGCGCGGCCCGACGGGTCAAAAATACCTCACGCAAATGCTGGCGGGCAGTTTCAGTTAATATTTTAGGATCCGATTCGCCTTTAGCTGAACCCAGGTGTTCATGGAAGATATCGCCTATTTCTTCTTTCTTTTTATGGATACATGGCAGCACAATGTGGCTGGGAGGTTCATTGGCCAGTTGAACAATACGTTCTCCTAAATCAGAATCTATTACATCAACGCCATGTTCTTTCAGATATTCGTTCAAATGGCACTCCTCGGTAAGCATTGATTTGCTTTTAACCATGCGGTTAATACCCCGGTCGGCCAACAATTTATGAATTATCTGGTTATGCTCGGCTGCATCGGCAGCCCAGTGAACCACTAAACCATTTTTAAGGGCGTTGGCTTCAAACTGTTCCAGGTAACTGCTCAGGTTTGATAATACGTTGTTTTTGATCTGCGACGCTGTTTCGCGCAGCAGTTCCCATTCAGGCAGTTTGTGGGCGGCAATATCACGTTTGGCGCGTACCCACCAAAGGGTTTCGTCGTGCCAGTCAACACGCGGTTCATCTTTATTAAAGGCTGCCGCTAATTCCGCGTGGCTTTTGGTGGTACTATTACTCATGGCTGCTATGGTTTAAGATTTCTGCAACATGAATTACTTTAACATTACTGTTTTGCCTGCGTAAAATACCTTCCATGTGCATCAAACATGAAAGATCGGCAGAGGTGATGTATTCTGCCCCATGTTCAATATGATCTTCCACACGGTCTTTTCCCATTTTTGAGGATACTGCTTCTTCGGCAACGCAAAACGTTCCGCCAAAGCCACAGCAGTCATCCTGCCGGCCCAGTTGTACCAGCTCAAGCCCTTGCACCATATTAAGCAGATGAGCGGGTTTACTAAAAGCCGGTGCAACCAGCTCGCTCATTTGTGATATTTTTAAGCCACGCAAGCCATGGCAGCTATTGTGTAAGCCAACCTTGTAAGGAAAATTGGCCTGCAGATTTTCAACCTTTAATACATCAACTAAAAACTCGGTAAGTTCATAAACCCTTTTGCGTATCTCAATAGCTTGTTCTTCCTTCTCCGGCGAATGCAAATGTTCTTTTATATGCAATGTGCAACTGCCCGATGGGCACACGATATAATCGTATCCTGAAAAATTATCAACGAATAAATTATTGCAACCAGTAGTGAGATGTTCATAACCGGAGTTGGCCATAGGTTGGCCGCAGCAGGTTTGATTTTTAGGATAGTGTACATCAACACCCAGTTTTTCAAGTAATTGTAGCGTGGCTATTGCTGCCCCGGGATAAAACTGGTCAACATAGCATGGTACAAATAAAGCTACCTTCATTTTATAGTTTTTTACTTTAATTGGTTAAAGCAATATTAGCAGTATACGCGGTAAAACCATCCTTAAGTGTCTTTAAGAGTTTTTAAACAAAGAATTACCTTGCTGGCAGGGGTTATGCGATACTTAATTGGTTTATCTGCTCATCAATGTAGTTTATACAGCTGCATGCTAAACAACGAAATTACGGCGATTGTTGACAAGTGTTATCAGCTTTTTTTGCAAAAGATTAATGATAATTAGCGTAAAAAACGGCTAATTTATCACTTATATCAAACTATTTTAAGGGGGAACTTATTCGGTTACGTAGGCCAGCTTAGCGTTTTTATAAGTGTTTTTTTGAAGCTGAACTTTTAGCTTTTTAAAGCTTTCGGTAGGGCCCTGGGTAATGAACATATTAAGCAGCCAGGCGGGCACGCTGCCTCCGGGATCTAAGTGAAGGGTATATTCTACTTTTACCTGTCCGCTATCTGCGGGGGTAATTATCCATTTACCAACAGAGTGCTCAATGCGTACTATGCCATCTTTAACCGGCACCATATCAGGAAGGCAAGGGGCGTCAACGGTGATTACCTTAGTAGCGGGGTCCTGGGTAACTTTAATGTGGGCTATAAAATCGCGGTTATGAACCGGCCAGGGGATGTTAACTTCTGAATAATAATATAATTCTGTTGGAGATACCTGTTTAATTAAGCTAACAGATTTGGTATGATAAACCCAATCCAAGCTGCCATTTATATCCAGCAGCACGGCAACCAATTGAGCTGGAGTTGCATTCAGGGTACATTCAACCTTAATGGCCTTTATTTTTGAATCAGGTACGTGGCGCGTGTAAACTTTAATGCCTTCTTTATTAGTGCTTAATGACCAGGGTTCCTCAGCTTTAGCTATAATTAAAGTGAGTAAAAAGAGCAGGGTTAAAGTTATTTTTTTGTACATGATTAGCCGGACTAATATTATGTAACAAAAATATATACAAAACAAGCCGGTTGAGTAACCGGCCTGTCAGGATAGGGTCATTTGATGTTAAGGAAATATTAATATGAAAAACCTATGTCAATTGGCAGAGGTCTTTACTTCAAAAGTGTAATTTCCGGCACTCACCTTATACGGTTGTGCACTACTAATTAGCTTGGCGCCCTGGTAAACTTTACCCTGCGGAAAAGTAATAGAAGCCCTTGAATTTGCAGGTATAGTAACTTTATATATTACTGCATTGCCTGTGCGCTGCCATGAAGATATTATTTCACCATAAGGCCCATTATGAGTAGCGGTAAACTCATTTAGGCCCGGTGCAAAATGAGGCTGCAGTATCACGTTTTTGAAACCCGGATGATTCTGATCTGCATGAATCCCCGCTATGCCCTTAAACAGCCAGGCTCCTATTTCGCCAAACATAATATGATTGAGGGAAATGTCAGACTTGGCATCAATCTTCCAGTTTTCATATAAGGTGGTAGCGCCATTAACCATCCACCAGCCCCATGAAGGGTAGGTTTCCTGCGATGCTATTTTGTAAGCAACATCGGCGTAACCATTATCACTCAATGCACCCAAAATTGCTTTCGCACCTAAAATACCCACATCAAGGTGAAAATTATCAGCCTCAACACGTTTGGCCAGATTGGCCGCCACTTTACCCTTCATGTTTTTAGGAACAACATCCCAGTAAAGAGGTACGCTTAATTCTGTCTGCAAACCTTTACCATATATGCCGGTTTCGGTATTCAGGTATTTAGCGTTGATGGCATTTTTAATTTTGGTTGCCAATGCCGAGTATTTCGCAAAATCGGCTTGCTTGCCTAATATTCTGGCGGCCTTAGCCAATATGCTCGCATCAGCATAATAATATACAGATGAGGTAAGCTCAACCGGCGATACCGATTTTACCGGTACCCAATCGCCCAGGCCCCAGGTTGTTAAGCCTGTAGGGTAAAGTTCATTGATATGGTTTACATATTTCTGAATGCTTGTATAGCTATCAGCAAGTAACTTGCTATCGCCGTAAAACATATAGATATTCCATGGAATAATGGCAATGGTACTCGTCCAGTCGGGACCGTTACCCCATTCATAACCCCAGCCACCAGTTGGGATAATAGATGGCAGTACACCATTGGGCTGCTGCTCATCTCGGTGGTCGGCAAGCCATTTTTCGTAAATAGTTATGGCGTCAAAGTTATACAGGCCGGTTTCACTGGCAATGTGTGCATCGCCTGTCCAGCCGTTCTTTTCGCGTTGAGGGCAATCGGTAGGATAGCCGAAAAGATTGCTCAAGTACGAGTTGTTGGTTGCCTCCCAGATTTGGTTTATGGTTTTGTTTGACGATGTTACGGTACCAATAGGCGCAACATCGCTGTGCATAAAATAGGCTTTAAGGCTTTCTTTGGTAAGCTCAATGGGTTTGCTGCTACTAACCTCAACATATTGAAAGCCTTTGTAATTAAACTTTGGCATGAAGGTTTCCTCGCCTTTGCCGCTCAGGATAAATATATCGGTTTGAAAAGGATCTTTATCGTCAGTTGGCCTGTAATGCAGATCGATATTGGATTGATCAACATGGCCGTTCTTGTTTAACCGTTCTGCATGTTTCAGACGGATCACTGTACCCGAATCGCCCTTTACAGTAGTTTTACTAACGCCGGATATGTTACGGCCAATATCAAATACCCACAGGTTGTTATCAACTTTGGTGATAGTTTTAGAGGCTATTTCTTCTACATTGCGGATAGGCTGCAAGCTTTGCGCTACAATGTTCTGAGAAGGAGCAGACCGGAAAATAGCCGGTTTCCAGGTACTGTCAACAAAGTTTGGAGTGTTCCAACCGGGTTGTTCTTTTCGGGCATCGTAATGTTCGGCAGTATAAATACTGTTAAAAACTACCGGGCTCAGCGATGTTTTCCATTCTGTGTTTGACGTTACAGTTTCAACAGAGCCATCGATATAAGTGATACGCAGATCCATACAAAAAGTAGGGCGACCGCGCCATGGTGCCTGGTGAAAGTACCATACGGCAGTACTCTGGTGATTATACCAGCCGTTACCAAGCAACACGCCTATCGCATTTTTACCTTCTTGCAACTGCGCGGTAACATCGTAAGCTACATATAAGGTACGCCTGTCAAACCGGGTATACATTGGGTCAAGGCGATGGTTACCAATTTTTTGCCCATTAATATACATTTCGTACAAACCAGCAACGGCAATGTAGGCTCTTGCCGAACGTATTTGCTTGGCTACTTTAAACGTATGCCGAAAATAGGGGGCAGGGTTAACGGCAATACCTTTATTATCGCTTATCCATGAACCTTTCCAATTGCGCATATCCATCATGCCGGTTTCAAAACTGGCAATGGATGATGGTTGGAGTCTTTTGCCTGTTCCATCCCATAATTGTACACGCCAGTAGTATTTGGTAAATGGAAGTAATGCTTTGCCCTGATAACTAACCAAATTTGCTGCTGATGAAATCTTTGCGGTTAGCCAGCTGTCGCCTTTACCTGAACTTACTGCCACAGAATCGGTACCTGCAATAAGCTGGTAAGCAGTTTGAGTAGCACCTTCTCTGTTATCAGCCATTTGCCAGCTTAAACGAGGGTGCTGCGAATCAAGGCCGATAGGATTAATCAAATGTTCTGATTGTAAGCCTGTGGCTTTGCCTGGTGTTTGAGCATCTGCAGGTTGAGTAATGACACTACCAAGCAATAAAGCAATGTAAAGCACTGGCTTACATAAAGATTTATTCATATAAATGTTTCAAAACGGTTTATAAAAACATTAAATGCTTTTAGCAAGCGAGCGGGTAAAAGGTAAAAGCTTGTTTCAAACATTAAGTTAATGAGGTTAACAACAATGTTAAAAGGATATTTTGGTTTATGCAAGGCTAACTATCCTGTACTGTCTGCCCGTTTATAGGATAGTTACAGTAATGGACGCAGCGTGGGCCAAACATTGTTGGCCATAATACGATAACCATCGGCAGATGGATGAAGCATATCCGGAAGGTTAAGATGAGGTTTACCGGCTACATCGGCCAGATAAAAAGGTACAAAAGCCATTTGATTGGTATCTGCCAGCTTCCGGAATATGGCCCTGAACTCAGCAGCGAATGCTCCGGGGATAAATGCCGGAATTTCCATACCCATCAAGGCCAGCTTTATAGCAGGAAATTTAAGTTTTACCTTGTTGATGATGGCTTGCAGGTTTTTGTGAGTAGTTTGGGGCGAAATTCCCCGAATAATATCATTGATACCCAATTCCAGCACAAATACATTAATGGGGCGGTTTGTCCAATAATCTAAACGTAAAAGCCCTCCGGCTGATGTATCCCCGCTTAAACCACCATTAATTACATGATAAGGTAACTGTGCGGTGTTAATTTTTTGCTGTATAAGTGCCGGAAGCGATTCTGTTTTAGCATCTTTTAAGCCATAGCCAGCTGTAAGACTATCGCCAAAGAATAGAATATTGTTCATAGAGCGTGGCGCGGAAACTGCTAAAATTTATTGTTATCTCTGAAGTTTTGCGCACGCACAGCTATTTGTTCTAAAGTAAGTTCGCCGTATTTTTTGGCACGATCCATCCATTCGGGCCCGTTTTCGGCCAAATCATCGATAATTGATTTTCCGTCAGGACCTTTCTTTGTTACGTAGTTTATGCCGTAAGCAACTGCTGCACCAACGACAAGAAATTTCAATAAGCCCATAATTTTACTTTTTGTGTTTAATATGACAATGATGGTGCCAGTTTGTTACATGGCCTGTTTATAACATATTTAAGCTATTTAAAAGTATAATGTTTTAATTACTTTTACGGCAAAAGCTTGTTATTATATGTTTTTTATTCTTTCAAAAGTACTATCATTTTTACTTTTTCCGCTGGTGTATGTATTTGTTTTATTACTGGTAGCAATTTTTTCAAAAGATACCAAAAGGAAGCGTAAGTTCCTCATTTACGCGGTAGTTGTACTTTATATTTTTTCAAATTCATTCCTGATAAACCGGTTTGCTCAGGCCTGGGATATTGCCCCTGCAAAACTGGAAAAGGGGAAAGTGTACAATACGGTCATTGTGCTGGGAGGCTTTTCATCTGATGATAAAGATGGTAAAGGAATGTTTAATAATGCGGCTGATAGGTTTATACAAGCTGTGCTTTTACAAAAAACAGGCAGGGTAAAAAATGTTTTGATAACCAGCGGTAATGGTAATTTAATGCCATCGGCCTTCAGAGAAGGAACCTGGGCAGGTTATCAATTAAAAGCGGCCCAGATACCAGATAGTTGTATCTTGATAGAAGATAAATCACGCAACACGCTTGAGAATGCTTCGTTTACAAAAGCATTACTGCAAAAGAAAGGACAACAGGGGCCATACTTGCTTGTAACTTCTGCCTTCCACATGCGCAGATCAATAAGGATATTTAAAAAAGTTGGATTGGATATTATTCCTTATCCATGTAATTATATTGCCGGTACAAACGGTATTGGCTTGGACGAGTTGATACCCAGTGCCGATGCTTTAAGCAAATGGAGTACCTATATTAAAGAGGTTATTGGACTAACAGTGAATTATGTTTCAAACAAAGGTTAACCGTAATGCTTATTTATAAAACTTAAAATGATATATGGGTATACTATTAGTTGAGGATGAACCAAATGTAGTATCGGTAATAAAACGGGGGCTTGCTGATTTTGGCTTTGAAGTTAGCGTAGCTGCAAATGGTGCAACCGGTTTACAAATGGCCCTCGACAATGATTTTGACCTGGTGATATTAGATGTAATGCTGCCTGTTATGGATGGTATTCAGGTATGTAAACTCATCAGGCAACAAAAACAGAATATACCTATTATCATGCTCACGGCGCTTGATTCTACAGAAAATATTGTAAGCGGTCTGGATAGCGGTGCCGACGACTACCTGGTTAAGCCCTTTAAAATAGCCGAACTGGCCGCGCGCTTACGCACCCTGCTGCGCCGTAAAGGCGGCGATGGCTTACCTAAAACTAGTATATACGCTATCGGTAACGTTGAACTTGATGCCGAATCAAAGATTGCCTATCGGGATAAAGAGCCTTTAAAACTTACCGCGACGGAATTCAGGCTGCTGGAGTATTTCATCAAAAATCAAAAAAAGGTGTTGTCGCGTATTCAAATACTGGAAAGTGTTTGGGACATTGATTTTAATATGGGTACCAATGTAGTTGATGTATACGTAAACTATCTGCGTAAAAAATTAGAGAAAAATGCCACTCCGAAACTGATACATACGGTTTTTGGTATGGGGTATATGATGAAAGAGGGCGATCCGGATGAAAATACAAAGTAAGATAACCCTGCTTTTCCTGATGCTTTCGGGTGTTATATTGATACTGCTCAATGTTACCATATTTTACCTGGTATACAGGTTTGGGTTTGATGATTTTTTTAAACGCCTTGAAGCGCGGGTTAATATCTCTGCCGACGTTAATATTTTTCCGAGTGCAAAAAGCACCGCCTATCAGGAAATGAGGAATAAATACCTGGAGCGGTTAGAAGAAGAGCAAGCATACTTATTTAATATTGATACCTTAAATAAAATTCATATTAAAGGTTATGTAGATGCCAAAAGCGATTTTATCAGGAAGATATTAAGAGAAGGGAATGCTCGCTATAAACATGATAATACCTTTTATGCCGGCAAGCAATTTAAGAAGGGTACTGAAAAGTACATTGTAATTGTTTCGGCATCAGACCCGGCAGGCTTTCAGGAGTTGAAGGATCTGCAGGAAATATTGATCTACGGTTTTTTAGCTGCTATGGTGCTGGTTTATTTTGTAGGTAAGATATTTTCTTTTTATACCTTTCAACCCATCAGGCGTATCATCAGTAACGTTAAAAACATTACAGCCAATAATCTGCACTTTAGGCTTGACGAATTGAGCGGTAAAGATGAGGTTGCGGAGCTTTCCTATACGTTTAATGACATGCTCAACCGGCTGGAAACGGCCTTTGAAACGCAGAACAACTTTGTAAGCAATGCTTCGCATGAACTGCGCACACCATTAACCATTATTAGTACCGAGGCTGAACTGGCTTTGAGTAAACATGATGTAAGCCTTGAGCAGCGCGAAATATTTAATACCATACACTCAGAGTCGGAAAAGCTGGGGCAAATACTAAGCAGCCTGCTTTCATTGGCCCAATCGGGTTTTGATGGTAAAAAACAGCGCTGGGAAAGTATAAGGATAGATGAAATGGTAATGATTGCATCAGAATCTGTTAAAAAGATAAATCCAGAGAGCAATATCGAGATAGACCTGGCTGATCTGCCTACTGATGAACGGCTACTTTATGTGAGCGGTAACAGCAATTTACTCAGGCTGGCCATTACCAACATTATCAGCAATGCCTGCAAATATTCGGATAACCGCATGGTAAAGATCAGGATGCTGGCCGAAAACAATAAAGTTATCGTTTCTGTGGCCGATCAGGGCATTGGCATACCGCAAACTGAACTGCAGCATATATTTGAGCCTTTTTTCCGGGCCTCAAATACACATCGTTACGAGGGGTATGGTGTTGGGCTACCTTTAACATTAAATATTATACGGTTACATAAGGGTAGCATAGGTATTCGCTCGGAGGTAGGCAGCGGTACAGAGATCAAAGTATTTTTACCGGTTGATGCATCCGCATAAATTCTAATCAAATTCTAATAAGTTTCTTAAACCGTCTTAATTATTGGGGGCTAATCTTGTATCAAACAAAACGATAGAAGTTAAACCATTAATAATTACGACTATGAAAACGCTGCTCATCCCCACCGATTTTACATATCAGTCACTTCAAAGTATCCCCGAAATAGCCCAGCAATATTATCCTCAAAAGCTTAATATTATGTTGGTGCACATGTTAAAAATAACTGATTCTATCAGCGAGTTGCTGATGCTTTCGCGCCGTTCTGCCGAGATCAGGCAAATACCTGATAATTTTTATAAAAGATGTCGCGATCTTGAAAAAGATTACAGCCATTTAATTAACCGTATCCATATTGATATTTTTTATGGCAGCACCGTAGCTGTTTTTAACAACTACCTTGATGCGCATGAAGTTGATGGCATTGTGCCGCCGCATAGTAATTACAAGTTGTTATTTAAAAACAGCATCGATCCGGAAATACTCATTGAAAAGAGCGCTGTGCGGGTAATAAATATCGCTGAAATAACAGGGCCAATGGTTGATATCATCACCCCTGAAAACGAACTGATTGAACAACAGTAATAGATCACCTAAATCAAAATATCATGTTATTAAAAGAAAATATTCCGGCCACCTATGTATTCGGTAAAATAAAGAAAGAACTGATCATGGTAGCCATTTATTCATCGGTTATATACTTTATACATCAGTACTATAATTTAAAAGAAATATCTATTCCCTTAGCTGTACCAACTATATTAGGTACTATTATCTCGTTGCTGTTGGCTTTTCGGTCGAACCAGGCGTATGACCGCTGGTGGGAAGCCAGACAGCTGTGGGGAGCTATAGTAAATGATTGCCGTACCTTTACCCGCCAGGTATTAACATTTGTTGATAGTAGTTACGATGGTGAAGAGAAATGGGCTCTTAAAGAACGAATTGTGAAACGCCAGATAGCCTGGTGCTATAGTTTAAGCCATCACTTGCGCAAGCAAAATTCCAAACAAAACCTGGAGGCTTATTTAACTGAGGATGATCTGAATAATATTAAGAATCTGGATCATGTGCCATTGGCTTTAAATGAGTTGCAGGGCCACGATCTGCGTACCCTGTATAAACTGGGTTGGATAAACGAATTTCAGCAGATCAACATGGATAATACCCTTACCGGTTTTGTAAACTCCATGGGTGGTTGCGAGCGTATCAAAAACACGGTATTCCCGGCTACTTACAGCGTTTATATTCACTGGTTGGTATTGTTTTTTGTGCTGCTGCTACCATTTAGCCTTATAGAGTTTTTTGGTATACTGCAGGTTCCATTGGTGATCGCTATATCATCGGCATTCTTCCTGATCGAAAAAATGGCCATCCATTTACAGGACCCATTTGAAAACATGCCTACAGATACACCAACAACTACCATAAGCCGTAAAATTGAGCACGACTTAAAACAAATGCTTAAAGACGAATTGCCTAAGGATATGGAGGCGGCCACAGTTAAGCAAGCCAGTAACCAGGCCGTGTTTTATATATTATAGTAACTAAACAACTATAAACAACCCCTGCTATCCCGGAAGGCGGCGCCAATTGGCGCCGCTTTTATTTTGTATACCAAGCCTATTGTAATTTGGTTAATGAATGTGCTATTATTTAATTACTTTGGCTAATGGGAAATTAAGTAACACCTCCCAATTATTAAAATGACTTACTGCCTGGGAATTAAGGTTAAAGAAGGATTATTAGCCATAGCCGACACACGCATAACTTCTGGTACCGATACTACGGTTAAAAAGAAGATCACCATAGAACAAAAAGACCATTTTTCGCTTTTTATCATGACAAGCGGTTTGCGGTCGGTAAGGGATAAAGCCATTACCTATTTTACAGAACAGTTAGAAAATCAGGAATTTAATAAACTGTATAAAGCCGTAAATGCTTTTGGTGAACAAGTAAAACGTGCCGCTGAAGAGGATAGGGTAGCATTGGAAAAGGCAGGCTTTAAATTTGACCTGAACACTATTATAGGCGGGCAACTTAAAGACGACCACGAGCATAAGCTTTTTTTACTTTATCCGGAAGGTAACTGGGTAGAATTGGGGCAGGGGGCACCCTATGTGGTGATAGGTAACTCGGGGCATGGCAAGGCCATTTTAAACAGGATACTGGAAGAAGATTCGAGCCTGAAACTGGCCCTTAAAACCGGCTTTCTGTCGTTTGATTCTACAAGGGTAAGCTCTAATAATGTTGATTTTCCGATTGATGTGGTGCTTTATAAAAAAGACACCTTTGAGATGGTAGAGCAGCGCTACGAGAAAAAAGATCTGGAATATATATCAACCGAATGGGCCGAGGAATTAAAAAATGGCCTTGATCATATATCCGAAGACTGGATGGATGCTGCATTTGACAAACTAAAAGAAATTAAAACAGAGAGCTGATCATATGAAATTCGATGTGTTTACCCAAATGGAATATGTAGTACGGTCGCCGGGCACATTGATATTAAACATACACGCTTTACGCACACAATACCAAACGCTGCTTAATGAGGAGTTTACGATTGAACCCTATATCAAAACAGAGGAACTGGTATCTGCCCAGGGCGAAAACCGGCTGATGCGTTTTGAAGTTGCCCAGCCGGGAACTATCAAAGTAACCTATAAGGCACTGGTGGATAATTATTATGAAATAACAGATTATTCGCAGCAGGAAGAAACGTTGGTGGCCCATCTGGATATTGCTGTACTGCCTTATCTTAATCCAAGCAGGTATTGCCAGTCAGACAAGTTATACCGTTTGGCGCATAACATGTTTGGGCATATCACCAATCCTTTTGAGCAGGTAGAAACCCTTACCGATTGGATTCATAAAAACGTGCAATACCTCAGCGGCTATAGTAACTCGCAAACATCGGCTTTTGATACTGTAACAGAACAAGCTGGCGTATGCCGTGATTTTGCACATTTGGGTATAGCCTTATGCAGGGCTTTAACTATACCTGCACGTTACTTTACCGGGTATGCCTACCATTTGAAGCCTGCTGATTTTCACGCCTGTTTTGAGGCTTACCTTGGTGGTAACTGGGTATTGTTTGATGCTACCAAACTGGTGCCATTAAATGGCCTTATCAAGATAGCCACCGGACGGGATGCTGCCGACACAGCCATAGCCAATATTTTTGGCGATATAACTTTTACCACCATGCAGGTAAGCTGTGAACTTGCCGGGGGTGAACACTTTGAACCGTTTTATTATACCAATGGTGGTTTTAAAGGGTTGTCGTATTTATAAATATTAAAGGGAAATTTGACGTCGCGGGCAGATTCGAACTGCCGTAGAAGGTTTTGCAGACCTTAACCTATCCTCTCGGTCACACGACTTGAAAAAAAACTATAAATCACTTACTAAGATGGGCGGGGGTTAAGATCTTTTTTATCTTTCTCCTTGCGGAGCAGGAATTAGCACCTTTTACATTATGCGGATGTACAGGTTGCTAAGACGTCTTTGGGCCTTTCCCTCAGTCTTTCTTGATAAGCTTAATAAAGAACTATTTGTCTGTTGACACTGCAAATATAAAAACTAATTATATAATTCCTATAGAAATAGTAGATTATTTTAAAATAATTTAGTTCGGGTTAATTTTTCATCCAGGATGATAAAAAGTCTGTTCTTAATGATGGGGTATGTGTTTATTATATATCTCTCTAACAAGTACGCAATAATTCACATATTTGCACTATGAGCAAGTTATGGCAAAAAACTACTAATGTAAATGAACTGGTAGAAAACTTTACTGTTGGCCGCGACAGAGAATTTGATGAACAAATGGCCGCTTTTGATGTGCTGGGATCATTGGCACACACCCGCATGCTTCAAAGCATAGGGCTGATGGATACCGCCGACCTTGACCTGGTTCAGCGCGAATTAAAAGCTATTTATGCTGATATTGAAAAAGGTGGTTTTACTATTGAGGATGGGGTAGAGGATGTTCATTCGCAGGTAGAAATGCTGCTTACCCAACGTATTGGTGATGCCGGAAAAAAGATCCATAGCGGCCGCTCCCGTAATGACCAGGTATTGGTTGATTTGAAACTGTTTTTCCGTAACCAGTTACAGCAGGTGGTAGAGGAAACTGAAACTTTGTTTCGTGAGTTGATAACACTAAGCGAAAAGCACAAAGATGTTTTATTGCCTGGTTATACCCATTTGCAGGTGGCTATGCCCTCGTCATTTGGTTTGTGGTTTGGCGCATATGCTGAAAGCCTGGCCGATGATCTGGAGTTGGTTTTAGCTGCTTACCGCATCACTAATAAGAATCCTTTGGGTTCTGCAGCCGGTTATGGCTCATCGTTCCCCTTAAACCGTACCCTAACTACCCAGCTGCTTGGCTTTGATAGTTTAAATTATAACGTAGTATATGCGCAGATGGGGCGTGGAAAAACCGAGAGGATCATCGCGCAAGCCATATCATCTGTTGCCGCTACATTGGCTAAAATGGCTATGGATCAGGCCTTATACCTGAGTCAGAATTTTGCCTTTGTAAGCTACCCTGATACCTTAACAACAGGCAGCAGCATTATGCCGCACAAAAAGAATCCTGATGTGTGGGAAATTATGCGTGGCAAATGTAACCGCCTGCAGGCATTGCCTAATGATGTTGCCATGATGACCACTAATTTACCATCGGGTTATCATCGCGAATTGCAATTGTTAAAAGAATTATTATTCCCGGCGTTTGCCGATCTGAAAAGCTGTTTGCATATGGCTACCTTTATGCTGCAGAATATAACTGTTAATACTGATATACTAAATGACCCTAAATATGCATACCTGTTTAGTGTAGAAGAAGTAAACCGGATGGTGCTTAGCGGCACCCCTTTCCGCGATGCTTACAAGCAAATTGGTTTGGTTATTGAGCAGGGTGATTTCAACCCGGATAAATCAGTGAATCATACCCATGAAGGCAGTATCGGTAATTTAGGAAATGAACATATCACCGCCGCATTTGATAAACTGATAGCTAATTTTGATTTTAAAAAGGTTGAAGAGGCGATAACGGAATTGGTGAAATAAAAAGAAATTGGTGAAATAATAAATGGTTGTCATGCTGAGCTTGTCTAAGCATGGTGGGAGGGCCTCTACTGTCTCCCTTCAACAAGCTCAGGGTCACAGGCTTCCTTATTTGCAAAAAGAAAAAGAGATCAACTATTATGAACGGACAAAACAGAAGCGATATTTATCCCGGCCTTGAAGTTGATATTATCCTGAAAAAAGATCAGCGTACAGGTACCCTAACGCGCGGAATTGTAAAAAGACTACTCACCAGCGCGGCTTACCATTCTCGAGGTATCAAAGTGCAGCTGGATGACGGGCAGGTAGGTCGTGTTGCCTGGATAGTAGAAGAAGATTAATTAATTCATCAATTCTACACAATTCATCGCCATATTTACTGTAAACTTTATTATGCCTGCAAATAAACCGAAAAACAAAATATGGCTGCGCATGGATGCTCACTACAGGTTGATGAGTTCGCTGGCAGTTGGGGTAATTACCGCTTTTTTTTGCTGGGGTCACTTTAGTGCCCCGGCGGTAATATTATTTACTTGGATAGCCATTGCTTTGGCAATTATAATTTTAGATTGGGTGATCATCCTTTCTTCGCACCCGGCAGAGCTACACGCGATTGCCAAAATTGAAGATTCGAGCCGGACTTTGATATTTCTGTTTGTTTTAGTCGCATCGCTGATCAGTATGCTGGCTATTTTCTTTCTTTTAAAATCTTCAAAGCAGTTATCTCCAGAAGCTGTAACAGGACATATTTTACTGGGGATGGCTTCTGTTATTATATCCTGGATACTGGTACATACAATATTTACCCTGCGTTACGCGCATATGTATTATGCAACTGATACGGATAATGATAATAAAAGAAAACCATTAGGCGGGTTGGACTTTCCAGGCGATTTAAAAGAACCTGACTACCTCGACTTTGTATATTTTTCGTTTGTTATCGGCATGACCTTCCAGGTATCTGACGTCGAAATTTCCTCACGCCAGATCCGCAGACTGGCCTGGATGCATGGTATGATATCATTTGCATTCAATACCGCTATAGTGGCGCTCAGCATCAATGTTATATCGGGCCTGGTGGCTAATTAAAACAAGGTATTTTGTGTTGTATCGATAAATTTAGGGCGAAGTATCTGCGTACCTAAAGCATTGTTAAGTTTATCAGTTACATAATCGGCCATTACAGGCGAATAGCGTTCATCATGCTGGTGCATAAAGAACCATACCGATTTTAAACCCTGTTGCTGCCATTGTTTTATACGGACAACCCATTCGTCCAAACGAGCTTCGTCTATTGCAAATTCACCATCTTTTTCTACTGTTCCTACAAAGCGGATAAAAGCGTGCGGAGTAGGCAGGTTCATATGTACCACATCACGCCTGCCCGAGGCATCAGTTATTACGGCGCCAATATCCAGATCATGCAGTAGTTTAAAAACTTTTTCACTGTTTTCCGGTACTGCAAACCATTCCTTATGCCTTAATTCTACAAATATGGGTACGTCTTTGGGTAGTTGTTCGAGGTACGCTTTTAACTCAGGAAAGCTTTTGGGTGTATAATTATCACTCAATTGCAAAAACATAGGGCCAAGTTTTTCACCAAAAGCTAAAACTCCTTCATAATAGCTGGTGGTAATATCTTCAGCATTTTTTAAGCGGCGTATATGGCTGATGCTTTGCGAAAATTTAGGGCAGAACTTAAAATCGGGGTTACTATCGGCCTTTGCTTTCCATTTAGCAATGATATCAGGCCCGTAAACATTATAGAAGGTGGCATTAAGCTCAATACAGTCAAAATGTTTAACATATTCATCCAAAAAGTTGGCTTCTTTGGTTTTGGAAGGATAGATCTGGCCAACCCACTCTTTTCGGCCCCATTTGGCGCAGCCTACATGTACCTGTAATGGCTGATTGTTTTTAGCAGCTTTTAAGGTACTTACCGTTAATTCAGTATCAGCTGGAAGCGTAAAATCAACGCTTGCTAATTCTTCCGGGGCTACGCGTCCAAATTCCATGTACTTATATTTAGTTTAAATGGGTTGATTAAGTTTATAAAAGTATAATTTATTTAAAATACCTAAGCTATTTATCAACTTTATCTCGAGTTAAGCAAACAGATCAGGCTTAAAAACTGGGGGAATCCTTTTTTTAGAAGCCTGTTCATACGCATAGCCCAGTTTAATGATGTCACCCTCTTTGTAAGCGGTACTAAAAAACGAAAGACCAACCGGTAAGCCATGTGCCAAACCCATGGGCACAGTTATATGCGGATAACCGGCTTTGGCGGCAGGGCCGGAAAATGAAAACCCATTATCATAATCGCCGTTAACCAGGTCAATGCAACCTGCAGGCCCGTTAGTTGGGCCAATAATGGCATCCAGTTTATTATCGGTCAATATTTTATCAATTACACTGCGTGTGCCCTCGCTGGTTTGTTTTAGTGCATCAAGATATTCCGGAGTTTTTAAATCGCCTTTGGTTTGCGCAAGCTCCAATGTTTCCTGTTGAAAAAAGGGCATAGCCTTGACTTTATTTTGCTTATTAAAGGCAATTACATCTGCAAGAGTTTTAGTTTTGCTGTTAGCATTGGCTAAGTATTGATTTAAGCCATCTTTAAACTCGTACAACAATACGGTAAACTCACCTTTGCTTACATTTTTCAGCGCTTTGTATAATTCAACTTCAACTATGATAGCGCCCTTACTTTTGAGCAGTTCAACGGCCTCCTTCAGTAAGGCTACAACGGATGGTCTGCTGTATTCAAATGTCGATTTTTCAATACCCAGGCGTTTGCCCTGTAGTCCGTTTAAATCCAGAAATTTGGTGTAATCGGCTTCTGCTTTTCCCTTGCTGTTCAGGGTGAAGTTATCCTGTGCATCTATAGCGGCCAAGGCGCCTAAAAGTATAGCGGCATCTTTAACCGTACGTGTCATGGGGCCGGCGGTATCCTGAGTTTTTGAAATAGGGATAATGCCTGTACGACTCCACAAGCCTACGGTAGGTTTAAGCCCAACCAGGCCATTTACTGATGAAGGTGATACGATAGAGCCATCAGTCTCCGTACCGATAGCCACGGTGCATAAATTAGCTGCCGCGGCCGAGCCTGAACCGGCACTTGAACCGCTTGGATTGCGATCAAGAATATAAGGGCATTTGGTTTGCCCGCCCCGGCTGCTCCAAGCGCTGGTAGAATGGTCGGAACGAAAATTGGCCCACTCGCTCAAATTTGTTTTGCCCAGCAATACCGCACCTGCTTCTCGCAGTTTATGCACAATAAAAGCATCCTGCTTGGCAAAGTTATCGGCCAATGCTAATGAGCCGGCTGTGGTGTGCATATTGTCGCCGGTGTTGATATTGTCTTTGATTAGTACCGGGATACCGTGAAGCGGTCCGCGTATTTTGCCTTTTGAACGTTCCTTATCCATGGCATCAGCCATATTGAGTGCATCTTTGTTCAGTTCAATAACTGAATTTAGTTTAGGGCCATTCTTATCAATGGTATCAATTCGCTTAAGGTAAAGTTCTGTTAACTGGCGGGAGGTGTATTGTTTGGCCTGCATTTTTTGCTGCAGATCGGTTATGGTAGCTTCTGAAAGTTCAAATTTGTCATCATATGGCTCTGAGGCGCTCTCATCAGCCTGTTTTTGAGCTGATGGCTGACCACAGGCAATCACGGATGAGATGGTTAAACCTGCCAATGAACCTGTTTTAAGAAAATTTCTTCTGTGCATAACCGCAATACTTTTTTTTACTACAATTAACAAAATATTTGTCTTATTATATCTGCCTGAAAACAAAAAATCTATCAAACCTAATATTAGTGTGGGCTAATATTAGGTTTGATAGATCATCAATGAATGGATAAATATTATTTCTTTTTCAGCGCTTGTGCTATGGCTTTTTCTGCCAACGGTTCCATCACTTTATAGCCTGCCAGGTTGGGATGTACGCCATCGGCCGATAATGATTTGGGTAAACCTTTATTTTCATCGGCCATTGCTGTAAAATAATCAAGATATACCAAGCGATTTTTATCAGCATAATCTTTTATCATGGCGTTAAGTTTAACAACTTTTTCAGCAGGCTCTAAACCCGGGCGCCACGGAAAATCAAATGCCGGTAATACTGATGACAACACTACTTTTATTCCTGCATCCTTAGCCAATACAGCCATTGATTGTATGTTGCCAAAAACATCTTCCAGCTTTATTGGGCCATTGTTTTGAGCAATATCATTGATACCAGCCAATATAACCACCACTGCTGGCTTTAAATTAATAACATCGTCACGAAAGCGTACCAGCATTTGGGTAGTAGTTTGTCCGCTTATACCACGATCGTAGTAAGGTTTACCCGCGAAAAAAGAAGGATCGCTGTTGATCCAAAAATCGGTAATGGAGTCGCCCATGTACACCACGCTTTTTGAATTTGTGGTGGGCTGAGCTATTACAGTACTGTTGTCGGCCTCGAAACGCTTAATATTTGCCCAGTCTTTGTGAAATGCTTCGTCTTGTTTTTTACGTTTAATTTCAGCCTCGTCGTCTTTAGTGGTTTGTGGTGTGGTTTGGGCCTTAACACCTGCAGTAAAAAGTGCAAGGAATAGGAAAGTTAATTTTAGTTTCATATGTATGGGTATAATTGATAGCTAAATGTATTACATAATTACAATAAATAAAAGCATTTAGCAGATGTGTTATAAAAAGGTTACTTGTTTTTATAGTGTAATAATCAGGATAGAATTTAAGAGCACCCACTTTACAGCCACCTATTTTCGTTATATTCATAATCTGATTTTAATGTAATGATGCCGGTTAAAATAAGTAAAGTGTTTTTTGTTAATGCACTGCTGGCATTGTTTCTGTCGTGCGGTAAACAGCACCAGGTTTTTGAAAGTAATTGTAACGAAGGTGTCACCTTTAAAAAGGTTGATTTTGCAGAATTGACCAGTCACCTTGAGAAGTACGACAAACAGTATGTAGAGGTTACCGGAAAATACATAGAGGGTTATGAGCAATCGGCCTTATTTAATGATAGCCTTTTTGCTGATCATTCATTAAAAAAGGCCCTGTGGGTTAATTTTAGCCAGGATTGCCCATTATACTTAACCGGAACAAGAATTGGCCTGTTTGAGTATAACAATGGGACTTTTACCCAAATCAATAAAAGCTTTATTACGATAAAAGGAAAGGTCAATGTACGTAATACCGGCTACTTAAATAAATACAGAGGTACATTGGATAAAGTAAGCTTTATCAAACTGTGATTTGATTGGAAAATTAGGCAAATCACTATACTCGGCTTCCAAAAAATATTTTTTATTTCTCTTCGGATTATTTTTATTAAACAATAATTAATAATTAAAACAATGGTTAATAAATTATTGTTCTTATATTAGCGATTATAACAAATAATCTATTAAATGGCCGAAGATATTCTGGGTAATATTTTAAAAAGAAAAATTATAATGGAGAATTTAAAAAGAGATGTAAAGCTTGTTGCTATCGGCAAATGTTTTAAGCATGTTAACTGTGATATGTTCGTCACCAGTAGCGGCACTTAAAGGTGAACTAAGGTATCCTTCAATGTCTTGTAAGGTTTCTGAATTTATAGATGCAAAACCCATAGTCCAGTCGGGGAAGTTTCTTTGATCTATTTTACCGGTGGCCAGCTTAATAATATTTTTATGCCGTGTGTCCTGTTCAATAAAACTGTAAATGAGGTTAACGCTATCGGCTTCACCTTCTATAACTTGCATAAAGGTGCCTTCGCAGTATAACAGCATTCCCGTAACACCATATTTTTCGTTTTTGTCGCGTGCAACGTTAAGTAAATCTACCAATTCCAATTCAGTCAACAGCGTATCAGCTGTGCTCACATAAACAATATATTCCATTCAGCAGGGGCTTGATATCCGCACGGGATATAAATACTATTCCCCACAACGGATGCCCGCAAATATTGTTTTTTTCTAAACGAAAATAATTCAGTTTATTGTAAAATGTTAAACACCAGGGTTGTGTCCCCGATTTTAAACTGTGATTTTTAAGCCATCATAGGCAAGCTCAATATTAGCCGGAAGCTCTTTTGAAATGTCAAAATGTTTGCCCAAACGGTGGCTAATGTGTGTAAGATATGTTTTTTCGGCACCAATTTCATCGGCAAAGGCAATGGCTTCGGCCAGCGTAAAGTGTGATATATGGGTTTGTTTTTGAAGCGCATTGATCACGAGCGTTTTTGTACCTCTGATCTTTTCTTTCTCGCTTTCAGAAACCGTTTTGGCATCTGTAATATAAGTGAAATCCTTTATTCTGAAACCTAATATGGGCAGCTTATAATGCATCACCTCAATTGGCGTAAACTTCACACTGCCTATATTAAATGAGGTAGTATCAATCGGATGCACTACAACCTGTGGTATGCCTGGATAGCCGGTGCCATCAAAAATATAAGGAAACTCACGAATGAGGGCTTTTCGCACGCGGGCATCAGCATAAACATCCACCGGGCTGTTTTGCTTGTAATTAAACGCCCTTATATCATCCATACCGGCAATATGGTCTTTATGTTCGTGGGTAAATACAATAGCATCCAGGTGCTTTACTCCGGCTCTCAGCATTTGGTACCTGAAATCAGGCCCTGAATCAATAACTATTGTTTTATCTGCAGCTTCTATTAAAATGGAGGTGCGCAGGCGTTTATCCTGAGTATCGGTAGAGGTGCATATCTCACATCCACAGGCAATAACAGGCACACCCTGTGAAGTTCCGGTTCCTAAAAATGTTATGGTCACAGCTGCAGTTTAGTTTGTTTAATTTCCTGCAAAAATGCAACCTGCTTATCATCAAACAGTTTATAATCTACCTCAAGGTCACGTAAAAGCTCCACAATGGCCAGTATCTTACTCTCCAGATTTGAGAAACGGTTAATCATCACCATACGGCTATTGAGTAATAAACATGAGCCGGTTTTAAAATTGCCCTTTTCATACCGTACACGGTACCCTGCCGATTTTAGCAGCAATTCCAGTTTTTCGAGTGTATGATTAGTAGCGGGCAACATCAATTCCAAAATTAGCAAAAGTATACGTAATTGCACTTTGAATTTCCTGAATTTTAAAAAAGCTGACGCTGGGATTGCTTGAATTAATGATGTGCATATGCTTATATTTAATTAACCATTTGTCCTAAAACACAGTATCATGAAAAAGCTTCTTTTACTTATACTGAGCATAGCATTATGCACCGCTGCTTTTGCACAACAAGCCAAAACCTATGCCGAGCGGCTCGGCTGGCCCAAAGGTGCCCGCGTTATTATTTTACATGTAGACGATGCAGGCATGTCGCACGATTCAAACGAGGGTGTGGAAAAAGCATTAACCGAAGGTACAGCCACATCAACAAGCGTAATGATGCCATGCGCCTGGGTGCCGGAAATTAAACAGTTTTTGGATAAACACCCAACCATTGATGCTGGTTTGCATTTAACCTTAACCTCGGAGTGGGATAATTACAGATGGGGCCCTTTGGCGGGTAAGACAGCCGTACCTGGTTTAACAGATAAACAGGGGTGTCTTTGGCCTTCGGTAGAGGCAGTATATTTCAGGGCTACTGCAGATGAAATTGAAAAAGAGATTCGTGCGCAACTTGACCGTGCAATAAGCATGGGTTTTAAACCAACACATCTCGACTCGCATATGGGTACGCTGTTTGCCAAAGAGTCATTTATGGAGCGATACATTAAATTGGGTATTGAAAAACAGATACCGATCATGTTTCCCGGCGGCGATGATCTTTTTTACCGGGCAGAGGCCAGGGCTGCCACCATAGCCAGTTTAAAAAAACAAGGTAAATATACCGAAGGCATGCAAATACCAGACCCTTTTGAGTTGAACGATGCAAAGGAGATCGGTACCAGGATATGGAAAGGAGGCTTGCCCGTGTTAGACGATCTGCATAATTCAAGCTATGACTGGCAAATGCCCGATATTGAAAAAAAGACGGATAAGGAAATACAGCAGTGGTACACCGATCATTATATAGAAAGCATCGGGCGGCTTTCGCCTGGTCTTACTATGGTTATTATGCACTGCACCCAGCCTTCAGCAACATTTAAATATATTTCCGATACCGGCCAAAAACGAAAAGGTGATCTGCTGGCCATGACGGATCCGAGATTAAAAGCATTTCTGGCGAAGCAGGGATTTATATTAACTACCTGGCGCGAAGTAATGGAACGCCGCGTAAAAGTGGGTAACGCAGAGTAATTAAATATGTTAGAAATTAATGGATGAGGTTAATTATCGTGCCCGGCTATCTTTTTTTGCACCAACCGATATTTACCTGATTTAATGAGCTTTTGCTGCTCGGCCGAAAATGATTCGCGCCCGCCAAAATCCTGTACCCAGTAGTTTTTGTACATGGCTGCGCCAACCTCTCTAAAATCCGGGTTCATCAGGTTTAAACAATGGCCTTCGCTTTTAAACCAGCCATCCATAACTTCGCCAATGCTTTCCTGTCCGGAGGCAATGTTTTCGCCAATGGCATAGCTTTTAAAGCCCTTGTATGTATAACCGGCATTCAGAATCCAATCGCCCATACTGCGGCCGTCTTTACTGATCTGGTCAAAATAATTTCGTTTAGCCATGTCCTTAGCATGTTCAGCTGCGGCATCTTCCAAATCATTGTTCCAGGTTATGGGTGGGGCAGGGGGCATATAACGGGCACCGCAATTGCAGCCTTTTTGTCTTGTTGAATTGATGCGGTTTAAAAATTCGGCTTTAAATTGTCGGTCGCTTTGCGCATGTGCGCTGTAAGATGTAAATAAAACGGTCAGCGTAAAAATAACTTTAACAATCAACTTCCTCATATCCCCATAGACAGATTTACCCGCAGGTAGTTTAATTTAAACTCATCAGCCATACATGGAACGTTATAAGCGTGGTTTTCTTATGTGCATGCGCCATCGGCCCGGCCTTCGCCGTTTGTAATAGATTACAATAGCTATAGCCATCAATATCATACCTGTTATAAGTATTACAATGAAGCTATTCGTTTGATTGAGTTTGGCTTGGAGGTCTTTTTGCTTTTGGAGATATATACTTTTTTTTTGACGATGATGGAATCCTTTTTCCTCATTTGGATTGAATCACGGGCAGCCAAACGAGCCAGGCTATCTACTTGGGCCTTATGTATACTATCATCTATCTCTTCGTGCCGCTTTATAGCGAGAGATGCTTTAGTAAATTCCTTCATTTGACGGTAAAGCCCGGCATAACCCAATTGAACATCCGATTCATTTTTGGGCTTTTTGCTTTTTATGGCGAGTTTCAATGCCTCATTTAAATCGGCCTGGGCCATTTTATAATCTTCCATATCACCTTTAATGGCTGAGAGTTCAATCAGAGAGGCGATAATATTCGGGACGTCTTTGCGTATGCGTGAAATAGAATTGGATTGAAGAATGAACCATTTGGCCTGAATATATTTACGCTGCAAACGGTAAATTTTCGACAGATTATTATAACAGGTACGTAGGCCAAGGGAATCTTCAAGATTGGAGTAAATGTGTAACCCCAGCATGGTATAATTCAACGCCTCCAACTGGTTAAGGAATTTTAAGCGCCTGCTGCTGATGCTGTCATTTTTTAATAAGTACTGATCTGCAATCGCTATATATACGGGACCTTTTAGTGAATCGCTGGTGATCTGTAGTTTTTGTTTGAGGCTATCCAATTTATCAGCATGTGCCGACAATTGGAACATAGTTAGCAAAATAAATAAGCTAAGGAAAAGTTTCTTCATGTATAGATTATCGAACGTTCGGCTAATTCCATAATCATAGTCAAATAGTGTGCCTGTTTATTGCTTAATAGACAGCGGGAAACAACAATACAAGGTTTTTGTGTGTTTTATTAAGAAATTGTGATTTAAATGGTGAATTTATGAGTAGTTGCTATCCAACCCTCGTCATTTTTCAACCTTGCAGAATTTAATTAATATAGCAAACTGTATAGTAATCAGGATATAACGCGCTCGTAGCTGTTAATAAAGTTTTGCAGCGATTTTACCTTGTTAATCAGTAAATTAAACAGCGCAATTCCTATGCTGGCACACAATATACCTGCCATTACATCCAGTACATAATGATGACTTGCATATACAGCCGTAAACCATATACCAACCATAACTATCGCGAAAATTATATTAACAAGTCCCAAGCGGTTTTTGATACCGTAATACACCACAATAACCGGGTAGGAGGAATGCAGTGACGGCATAGCCGCAAACACATTTGATCCCTTGGTGTATATGGATTTAAAGATGCCCGCGTGAAAGTAATTGTCAAAACGGG
This sequence comes from Mucilaginibacter aquaedulcis, assembly GCF_030409325.1. GTDB lineage: Bacteria > Bacteroidota > Bacteroidia > Sphingobacteriales > Sphingobacteriaceae > Mucilaginibacter > Mucilaginibacter aquaedulcis. The sequence continues at coordinate 1,815,490 of NZ_JAUFPR010000002.1, read as the reverse complement.
CAAGGCCGGCTGTATTGCCTGCTGTTAACGGAGTAAAGGCAAAGCCGTGATACTGAATATACCATGGCGGTGCAGCCGGAAATACATAATAAACAACAAAGCCCAACAGGTTAACCAACACAAAAGTGAGCGAAAAATAAAGGAACTGCCGTTTATTTTTAAAAAACAAAAACGCTGCAAAGCCAAGTGGAACGGGAATCCAGCATAGATAAAAGATCCCAGTAATTACATCTACAGCTGTTTTGCTGTGCAGTTTCCAATATTCGTTTGGGGTAACCCTAATGCCATTGTCATTTATACCGAATAAGTGCTTTTCGAGATTATAAAGGTCGGCTATGTGAACTGTGTTGAAGTTGTAATTGGGAAAAGCCTTCATGAAATCAAATATCACCCAGTAAATAATAAATATGGTAAAGCCCAATATAAATTTACGGGTGATGGCCGATGCATAGAACAGCACATTGAATATAAGTACCAATGTAACCTGGTCAGACTTAAAGCCGATCAAAAAGCGCGAAAGTAGTAAATAGGCTATTGAAAAGAGCGAAACAATCAGTATCGTTTTTGTATTAATTGTCAGGTTGTTTTTCCCAGTACTATCCACAGTTATTTTTTTAAGAAACCTGAACGGAAAATTTTATCCCAAAACGGAGAGCTCACCCCATAACCTTTTTCAGGATCCTGATAGTGGTGCAGCATGTGATGCTGTTTTATTTTTTTGAACAGGCCGCTTTTAAAGTTAAAATGATGCATTGCATAGTGCGATATATCATAAAACAAATAGCCTAATATAAAGCCAGGGAAAAATCCCCAGATATAATTTACAGGTAACAAGGCTTTAAATAAGAAGAAAAAGCCGGTAGCCAGTGGTATACTTAATGATGGCGGCAATACAAGGCGTTTAGCATCGCTTGGGTAATCATGATGTACGCCATGCATAATAAAGTGCAGCCTTTGTGCCCAGGCCCAGTTTTCGTTTGGTTTATAATGAAAAACAAAACGGTGCATGATGTATTCTACAATTGTCCAGATGAACAGGCCTGCAATAAATAACCCAATGTATAGTAAAAAATCAACGCCGGCTTCAAAAAAAGATTTATAGGTGCAATATAAAATTACCGGAACAAAAATGTACAATGGTACTGTATAGTGTACTTTTGATAAAACCTCTAAAAAGTCGCTTTTAAACATTCTCACAGACTCCTGTGAATTGGAGACATAATTCTTTTTCATAGCATATCAGGTTTTAAAATGTTTAACTATTTCTCTGCCTGTTATTTATCTGTTTAGTATATGAGTAATAACTGCCCGTGATTCAAGTAAAAACAAGGGCACAATTTTAATAAAGATCTCTTGAACTGTAAATACCTTTATCTAATTGTTACGAAGATATGATATTTTAAGCTTTGGTCCTGAGTTAATATTCAGGTGCTGCCTTTTACTTATCTTTTAAAGTGTTCTTTTTCGGCTCTCTCAGCTTCTATTAAAACTCTTTTAGCTTCCCTTAACCTGTTAAAAGCAGTAATGTTAGTTAGCACGGCAAGTATTACCAATGGTATGGTAAATATGGAAATGGTTTCAAATACATGAAATTTGATGCCCGGTACAAACAGTTTGTAATTACCTCCAATATACTGCGCTACAATTCCGCTCATGGCTGCACAAAGGCCTATGGTAACTACACGTTCTGGTCTTTGCATTAAGCCTCCCTTAACTTCAACGCCCAACCCTTCGGCGCGGGCCCTTACGTAGCTAACCATCATTGAGCCAATTAAAGCAACGAACGCTGCAATAGAGCTTAAAAAATAATGGTGGGCAACCAGGTAGTAACATATACCCAAAAACATGATCAGTTCACTGTACCTGTCAAGTACAGAATCATAAAGAGCACCAAAGGTTGATTTCATGTTACCCAGGCGGGCTACCTGCCCGTCGAGCATATCAAACAGGCCTGCAAATAAAATTAGGCCTCCGGCCCAACCGACATAGCTCAAGTCGCCTCGGTTACCTTCTTCAGCGCCTAAAATGAATATCGCGGCTACGCCCACATTTAATACAAAGCCTATTGATGTAACCGCGTTAGGGGTTAAACCAACTTTGATCAATATTTTTACAAAGGGATCAATAACCTTATAAATACCTAATTGAAGGTTTGTTCTTATTGATGTTTGCTGTTCCATTTTCTTGTAATTATTATGATATACAAAGTTAAAAATCAAATTTAACCCTCACACGGATACCGTCTTTTGGCACCTCAGGATGGTCTAAATAATTGAATCTCCTTACATAATCAATCCGTATAAATTTAAATATATTTTCGATACCAACACTGCCTTCTGTGTAAGGAGTATTATTCAGTGTGTAGGTAATTGGGGCACCCTTACCATCAAGAGGAAGCTGGTACAAATCAGGATGTAACGCAGGGTTGTTCCTGTTGCTTAAACCTCCGTAAAGTATTTTTGCCGAAAACACTTCGCGCCATTTTAACTTTTTAAGCAATGGCACTTTATTGAAAAAGAAGCCACTAAAGTGATGGTCAATCCTAAAGCTTTCATAATGATCACTTACAAACTCCAAAAAGTTCATGAGGTTGTATGAATCAATATCATAGGCATAAGTTTGGTTGGCCTGGTGAATAGTTAACAATGGGAATGGCACCGAACCGAAAATTTTACCGGCAGCAAAGCTAAGATCAGAATAGCCTAATTGCGACAAATATAAGCGTTTATCAACCCTGAAATCAAGTTTTTGATAGTTGTACTGGCCATTAAACAGATTTTTAACGCCAGCGGCGTAATCAAGTTCAAGTGTAGGGTATTTATTAGGGATAGGGATCCTGTAAATTTTACCCTGGTAAAACTCTTCATGTGGTGACCAGCGAATGGTTCCAGTTAGTTCAGTAGTGGTTAAATCTTTTACCACATTTGGCTGGCCGTTTAAAGTATTGTTAAAGTATAGTGAACCGGCCGGCGCTTGTTTCCAGTTTTTAAAACCAGCACTGAAAGATAAGTGGTTTTCGAGCTCGTGTACGTAATCAAACTTGTAAAAATCGTTATACAGGAATTTATCATTTACACCACGTTTAAAGGATAGCAAGAAGTTATCTTCCTGAACAAACTGCAGGTTTGCCCCGGGTATTTTGGTGTCTTTTTGATAGCTGGCCCTGATATAATTCTGCGGAAATTTGTAAATAGACTTCTTATTAAGCGAATAAGTAGCGCTTAGAAAATACTTCCATTTTTCGTCTTTAAAACCATAAGCAGCGTACGTTTCAAAATAATAGCGTTTGCTTAACTCAGGAGTAGTACGGCCACCGATCCTTAACCTTAAACCTTCAACAGGATTAAAGCTGTAAAATGTATTGGCAGGGCCTATTTCAAACTTTCCAAAACCTTTATAACCTGCAAGTAACAAGGTGGCAATATCCATGGTACGTTTGTACGATGGCATATTTCTGAGGCTGTCTACATTCTTATAAACCTTTGATTCGGCCGTGGTCAACGTATCCAAACGATTGCGTTCCCAGAATTCAGCAGGCCTGGTTTTGGCCTCATCCTGTGATTCTTCACTTTGTTTGGTGTATGCTGTATCGGGCCGCGGTTGGTTAACTATGTAGTTTTTGTAGGTAATTGTACGCACCCCAAGCAGGCCGCTTTTTCCTTCCTTTTTGGTGGCACCAAACTCAGCAATAGTATTGCTGCGGCTCAGGTGGTAGCGGTTATCAGGATTTTGTTCAAAATCAAGATCAACCTCCATAGAGCGTATGAAGTTGATATTGATGTGTTTGTTAATCTTTAATACCGCTTTTTGTACCGCGTAATTACCATCAAGGGTAACATATATCATACCTTCAAATAGCACATCATTATCATTACGCGGGGTAAAGCTTAACTCAACCAGTTTTTGGTTTTTAGCATCAGTAATGGTGTCTGTAATGAAGAATTTGTAATAGTTAGGAGAGTTATTTGATATCGGGCTTAAAAACTGGCTGGTGATCAAAAATATGTCATTGCCATAAATGTCAACCTTATTGTAAAGGTGTTTAAAGTATTGTTTAACACCTTCATTATCAACAGCAGGGCCAAAGTTTACACCACGTTGTCCTATTACAACCTCGCGTGTTTTTTCTGGTTCTTTGCGGTAGTAATTTTGAGAGAGCCTTTCGTCAAGATAGATCGGTAATATAGATTTTCCCGGCAAAATTGTGCTGTCACGGTTATCTATAATGAACTTGTATTTTTTGAAGAACTTACGGTCAGAAAACTGAGCTGATACGTTGATGAAACCGAACATCATTTTATCATATTCGCGATATTCAACGTAATTATAAGCCTCAGGGCGGTTCTTTTCCTTGTTTTCAATAACCTTACGGATCAGTTCAACCGCAGGGTTATCTTTATTACGATATTTAGGCTTTTTACCCGATTTGATAACAACCTCATTTAACTGTTTTGCGGCGGGGAAAAGTTTAACGTTTATGACTTGTTCTTTACCGGGCTCAACTGCTAAAAACGCATCTTTATAACCCAGGAATGAAATTTTTATTTGTTTATAGGATTGATTGGTGGTAGAAAGGCGGTATCTCCCATTATTATCGGTGGTAACGCCAGTTGTGGTACCAGTAAAAGCAACTACAACAAAAGGAAGGGTTTGTCTGTTGCTTGCATCAGTAACTACGCCTGTAATAACAGTATTTTGCGCAAATAATGACGAAGCAGAAAAAAAGAGTATTAAAGAAAATAAACCTTTGTAGAAATTTTTAAAATTCATGTACTTTATGCAATTATGCAAATACAAACACCTTGTTTGACCTAAACCCTTATTATCTGTAGCCAATTATTAATTCAAAGCACAGATCACATCACACTTCATCCAGCCTGATATTTTAACCAACATACCTATGCAGCAATAACATTAAACGCTGTTTTTGCATCGGCATAACTATCCCTTCAGCTTGTAACTGCGCTTCAAAGGTAGAAAAATTTATTACAGACTAATGTGGTCAAAAAGTCAAATATTCCCTATGGCAAGCATGCTAATTGCATTGCCAGCAAATATTTACTCTTAAATTATATTGGCCTGTAAACAGCCATGATCTGTTTGTTTTATCGTTTTTTTTAGGATTCTTATTTTGCCTGATGTGTTAAAATATTGATTTATAGATTGATTTAAAAATGTGATTGGGTTAATGCGTAATGAAAATTAATGTTTAAACAGGTAATTGTAAAATACGTTATAACATAACGATTTGGAGATGTAATTATCAAAACGATAGGTTATCAGTTAAAAAACAATAATAGCAAAAAAACTAACGGGTTGTATATAAAGAAATCTATATACAACCCATTAGTTTTTATAATCAGGAATTATTATGCTTCGGCAAAAGCTTCTTCATAGTAATCAAGCCCCAGGTGGGTGATCAGATCTTCGCCCATAAGGTAACGCAGGGTGTTCTCCAATTTGATCAGTTGTTTAAATATATCATTCTCCGGTTGCAGGCCAGCGGCTGTTTGCGGTGATTTCAGATAGAAAGATAACCATTCCTGGATACCACTCATGTTGGCTCTCTTGGCCAGATCGCAGAATAAGGCCAGATCAAGTGCGATTGGAGCAGCTAAGATAGAATCGCGGCAAAGAAAATTGATCTTGATCTGCATTTTATAACCTAACCAACCAAAAATGTCAATATTGTCCCAGCTTTCTTTATTATCGCCGTGAGGAGGATAGTAGTTGATACGAATCTTGTGGTAGATGTTGCCGTAAAGTTCCTGGTTGTCTTCAGGCTTAAATATATCTTCCAATACACCCAGCTTTGAAACCTCTTTAGTTTTAAAGTTGTCTGGATCGTCTAACACCAAACCATCACGGTTACCTAATATATTTGTTGAGAACCAGCCATGAACGCCTAAAGAACGTGCTGCCAGCCCAGGCGCCAATATGGTTTTCATCAGGGTTTGTCCGGTTTTAAAATCTTTGCCGGCAATTGGAGTTTGTGTTTCTTTAGATAATTCAATCAATGCCGGAATATCTACCGTTAAGTTAGGGGCGCCATTTGCAAAGGGTACGCCTAATTTTAAGGCCGCGTAAGCGTATATCATGCTTGGGGCAATTAGTTTATCATCATCAATTAAAGCTTGCTCAAAAGCAGCCAAACTTTGGTGAATAGCTGATGCTTCATAATAGATCTCAGTTGATCCGCACCAAATTAAAACAACACGGTCTAAACCATTTTCTTCTTTAAAGTTTTGGATGTCTTCCATCACCTGTTGGGCCAGTTCATAACGTGTACCCTGTTTTACGTGAGTTCCGTTCAGGTTTTTTGCATAATTTTTATCAAATGCGGCTTTCATAGGCTTTATAGCTTCTAACTGTGGCTTAACGGCATTTAATAAAGCTGGTTCAAGCACTTGTGCATTTGCAGCAGCTTCGTAAACGTTATCTTCATAAACATCCCAGCCACCAAAAACAATATCATTTGGGTTAGCCAAAGGAACAAAATCTTTAATTTTTGGATGACGGTTTTCTGTTCTTTTACCTAAACGGATATGGCCCATTTGGGTAAGTGAACCAATTGGTTGTGAAATACCTTTTTTTACTGCTTCAACTCCGGCAATGAGGGTAGTTGCAACTGCTCCTAAACCAGGAATCAGGATACCCAGTTTTCCCTGGGCAGGCGAAATTTTCATTTTCATTGTACTTGTTTTTATTTTAATTATTGAGGCTTAAGCAAAGGAGCTTTATGCCTGGGATTTACATATTTGCATTTTTAATATTAAGTTACTTAAACGTTTAAGTAACTGGAGAAAAAGAAAGGATTCTATTATGTACTAAGGTATAATTAATATTACTTAAACGTTTAAGTAAATTGGTAAATTGAATAGATCTTTCGTTTTTCATTACATTAATTTTATTTGTTTATTGTGGTTAAAGCCATTTATTGGCCTTATACCATATTAGTGTTTCCGTTAAACCTGCCTGGAGGTTGTATGCCGGATAAAAGCAGAGCTCTGCCTTTGCCTTTTCATTATCGCATGACCAGTTAACGGCCATCAATTCATCAATCTTTTCAATATTAACTACAGCGGCTTTATTTCTCAAAGAACTTACTTTTTCTGATATAGCCGCAATTATTTTTACAAAATTTACAGGCAAATGAAACTTTAATGTTTTAAGACTAAGTACCTGTTTGGTAATATTTCCCAGTTCGTACCTGCTGTAAAAGTTACCATCGCTCAGATTATAAGTTTCATTTTGCCCCTCATATAAGGCCTTAATTGCCGCATTCGCGACATCTTTTACATATATGAAGCTAAGTTTTTGCTGGTTATTACCTATATAAGGTTCAATACCTTTTACCAGCTGTTTAAAAAATATAAATATACCGGTATCTCTTGGCCCATAAACGGCTGTAGGGCGCAATATAGTATAGCTGATGTTTTTAACTGTCCTCAACTGTTCTTCGGCCAGTAGTTTGCTGCGTCCGTAAGCTGTAACAGGGTGGGGGATGGTGGCTTCGGTAATTATACCATCTAAACTTTTAAGCGGGCCAATAGCGGCAAGGCTGCCAATGAGTACAAATTTTTTGAAATTACCGCGAACCTCAGCTGCTGCAAATGCCAACCTATGAGTGTTAGCAGCATTTATATCATCATACTCAGCCTGTGAACGGGCAGATGTAACGCCGGCAGCATGAATAATATAATCGGCATTAATATCAGTAAGCTGCTGTTTTAGGGCAGAAGGGTTTTTATAATCAAGGTTTATATACCTGATATCTAAATGTTTCAGATGATCAGTTTGGCTGTTGCCTCGCACGGCTGCATAAACTTCCAGATTATTGTGCAATGCTGCTTCAACCAAATGATACCCTACAAAACCGCTTGCGCCGGTTATTAAAACCCGCTCCTTCATATTTGCTTTTCGTATAGCCTGTATTTTTTATACGGGTTACCGTTTATAGCTTCAATGGCACGGTTTACCATATCATTGTGTTCAAGGGTCCATCCGGCTTCGGCTTGTTTCATGCCTTTCCTTTTGTACTCTTTAATAATGGTACCATATAAACAGGCTTCAATGCCCATTTTACGATAGCCCTCAATAACGCCCAGCGCGTATATGCGCAAACTTTGTATTTTTTTGCGGCCAAACAGCAATTTGAAAATACCTGTTGGCAGTAAACGGCCGCGTTTAATTTTCTGAAATATCTCGTTATAATTTGGCAGTGCTAAACCAAAGGCAACTATTTTACCTTCTTGCTCGGCAACCAATGCAAAATCTGGATCAAGGATCAATTTAAGATCTTTGGCCAGGTAATCAAATTCATCATCAGATAATGGCACAAAACCTTCGTTATGATCCCATGCTGAGTTATAAACCTCCCGTAGTTTTTCGGCCTCTTCTTTAAACTTTTTCAGGTTGATGGTGCGGATCACTATATTGCTTCGTTTTAGCCTTTCTTCTAAAGCATTTAACAGCCTTACCGATTTATCGTCATAACTTTTATCGTCCCAGTGCCAGGCAATCAGGTCAACATTTTTTACAAAACCAAGTCCGTCAATTAAATCGGCATAATAGGGGGCATTGTAAGTCTGCATCAAAAATGGAGGACTGTCAAAACCTTCAACTAATAAACCGCAGGGCTCATTGGTTGAAAAATTAACAGGACCTATAAACTTACCGGCAATTCCTTTTTGCTTGAGCCAGTCGGCCGCTGTTTTAAAAAGAATGGCAGCAACTTCTTTGTTATCTATGCAGTCAAAAAAACCGAAGAAACCATCATTGGCGTTGTTGAACTTGTTATGAGCGTTGTTGAGTATAGCTGCTATGCGCCCAATAATTTTATCCCCTTCATAAGCTAAAAACGGTTGTACTGTATTGTGCTTATGAAAAGGGTGAATGGTAAGCAGATCCCTTTGAGCGATAAACAATTCCGGAACATAGTTAGGATCATGTTCATACAAATCATGCGGAAAATCAATAAATGAGGCTAATTCCTTTTTAGAACTAACTGTTACAATTTTTATCATGAGTGGTATTATAAAATGGAGTAAAGCAAAAAGGGTATAAACTTAAAGGCCCGCGGGCAACAGCATAAAACTGCTTGCACGCGGGCATCTTTTTTATATTTTTAATTATATGTTTTCTTTAATTGAAGCCACACCAGCTTCTTTGAAAACTTTTGCAAGTTTTTCAACAGCTTCATCAATTTGATCAAAAGTGTGGGTAGCCATTAACGAGAAACGTAACAATGACGAATCTGAAGGTACGGCTGGCGAAACAACCGGGTTAACAAACACACCTGCAGCTTGCAGTTGTTTAGTTACCAGGAATGTTTTTTCGTTATCACGTACATATATTGGCAGGATAGGGCTTTCTGTTGGGCCCAGATCAAAACCTTCTTCTAATAAAAGTTTTTGAGCGTAGTTGGTGTTATCCCAAAGCTTTTGGATTCTTTCTGGCTCCGATTCAATGATGTCCAATGCTGCAATTACGCTGGCAACCGAGCCCGGAGGCATACTTGCGCTGAACATTAATGAACGTGCCCTGTGTTTGATGTAATCAATAGTATCCCTGTCGGCAGCAATAAAACCACCTAATGATGCCAGCGATTTGCTGAATGTGCCCATAATCAGGTCAACATCATTGGTCAGGTTAAAGTGCGATGCTGTACCGGCTCCGTTATGGCCAATAACACCAAGGCTGTGCGCGTCATCAATCATGATGTTAGCACCATACTGATCGGCAAGTTTTACTATTTGCGGAAGTTTAACAATGTCACCTTCCATGCTGAATATACCATCAACGGCAATCACCTTTACAGCTTCTTCCGGCAAAATGCTCAGTTTACGCTGCAAGTCGTCCATATCATTATGGGCGTATTTGATAACTTTTGAAAACGATAACCTGCTACCATCAATGATACAAGCATGATCATATTCATCTAAAATGATATAATCATTACGGCCTGTTATGCATGAAAGTACGCCCAGGTTAACCTGGTACCCTGTGCTAAATAAAACAGTAGCTTCTTTGCCAACATAGCTGGCAAGCCTGTTCTCTAACTCGATATGAATATCAAGGGTACCATTCAAGAAACGTGAACCGGCACAACCTGTACCGTATTTGTCAATCGCTTTCTTTGAAGCTTCTTTAATCTTTGGATGATTTGTAAGACCCAGGTATGAATTAGATCCAAACATTAACACCCTTTTGTTATCTATTAGTACTTCAGTGTCCTGAGCAGACTCAATCGGCCTGAAATAAGGATACAATCCTCTTTCCCGAAGTGTATTTGCAACTTGGAATTGAGCGATCTTCCCATGTAGTTTTTTAACCATGTATTAACCCTGCTTAAATTTTTTGTAAAAATACCATGAATAAGCATATAACTTATACGGTACATGTAATTTTTTTTTAAAATACTTATAATGAACCTTTAATTAACAACATCCATACCATATTCTCACATGGCAAATTAATTAATTTTTTTATTTATTTCGCACCACATTTTTTCATTTTTTTGTAAAAAGCCTAAAAAAGTTAGTTTTAAGCCTGTTTTTGTAAAATTTAGATAAATTTCCTTATCTTAATTTTAATTTAGTAATATTTATAACATATTCGCACTTCCCCTGTATATATCATTAAAAATTAACAGATCGTTTTTTTGTAATTTTTACTATATGAACTAAGCATCTACATACCACCTATGAGAAAAAACAAGTATTTTGCCCTACTTTCACCAATTTACTTAACATTAATTTTACATTCGCCAATTTTGGCTCAAACCAGTACCGACTCTATCGGCGGGCCTGTTTCGCTAAGGCAGTGTGTCGAATTTGCGTTACGTAATCAGCCCGCGGTCAGGCAGGCTTCCATTGATGAGCAGATCAATGAAAAAGACATCAGGATTGGGCTTTCTGCCTGGCTTCCTCAGCTTAATTCATCTGGTTTTTATAATTATTACTTTAAAGGCACACCACAGGCAGGTGCTTCTGGAGCCAATATTCCTGCCGGTACAAATGTACGTAACCTTTCGTCATTAAGTTTGCAGGCCACGCAGGTACTATATAATAACGATGTTTTATTAGCTGCCAAAACCGCCAGGTATTCACGTCAATACTATAAACAAAACACACTGAGCAGCCAGATCAATGTAATATCTGATGTAAGCAAAGCCTTTTTTGATGTGTTGCTTTCACAAAAGCAATTAAATATTACTATTGAGGATATTACCCGTTTGCAAAGAAGTTTAAAGGATGCTGTTAATAAATACGAGGCAGGTGTATCTGATAAAACCGACTTTAAACAAGCTACTATATCTCTGAATAACTCATTAGCTACCCGTAAACAAACGGAGGAAGCTATTAAAGCTAAAACTGCTTATCTAAAGCAGATCATGGGGGTTGATGCATCTAAGCCCTTAGCGTTATCTTATGATTCTTCAAGATATGAACAGGAGGCCTACATTGATACCAACCAAACATTGAATGTTAATAACAGGATAGAATACCGCTTGCTGCAAACCAGCAAAGTGCTGCAAAATATTAATGTTAACTATTACAGGTTTGGATTTTTACCATCGTTATCGGCAGTGGGTAATTATAATTTCGCATACTTCAGCCATGGGTTTTCAAATTTGTATGATAATGCTTTCCCCACAGGATATGCAGGTCTTTCAATAAGTTTGCCCATTTTTCAGGGCACTAAACGTTTGCAAAATCTAAGCAAAGCCAGGCTGCAGGTTGAACGTACTGATCTTGATATTGTAAACTCACAAAACACCATTAATACGGAGTATGTGCAGGCACTGGCAAGCTACAAAAGCAATTATACCAGCTACCAGCTCATCAGGCAAAATGTTGACCTGGCTAAGGATGTATACAAAATTGTAAGTCTGCAATACCGCGAAGGAGTTAAAACTTACCTCGATGTAATTATTGCACAGTCTGATTTGCGTACTGCGGAGCTTAATTATTATAATGCGCTGTTTCAGCTGCTTTCAAGCAAAATTGACCTGAAAAAAGCATTGGGTACGCTTACCGCAGATAATAATCAGGGTAACTAACTACACGCCGCGAGGCGCCCTACATACTAAATTGAAAATTGTATAGCACCAAAAAGTGCTGTTAAACAAATAACCAACGAACAAATCACTACAATGAAAAACAGATATATATACTGGTTGGCCCCTGCGGCGTTATTAGCATTAGCTTCATGCAAAGGTAAAAGCGCAAATCAAAATGCAGCTCCGCCGCCTACCCCTGTAAGTCTTTACGAAGCTAAAAAGGCAGAAGCTATTTACTATGATCAATATCAGGGTACGGTTGTTTCTGTAAACACTACCGAACTGAGAAGCCAGGTCCCCGGCTTTGTAACAGGCATATTTTTTAAAGAGGGTGATGTTGTACAAAAAGGAAAGGTACTTTACGAAATAGATAAACGTAAATACCTTGCCGCGTATCAGCAAGCGCAAGCAAACCTGTTAAGCGCTCAGGCAAACCTGGTTAAGGGGCAAAAAGATATAGACAGATATAACATGCTGTTAAAAAATGATGCTATCGCACGCCAAACGGTTGATCAGGCTACTGCAGCATATGAAACCAATAAAGGCGATGTGGCAGTAGCTAAGGCCGCTGTTGAGTCTGCACGAACCGATCTGTCATTCGCAACCATTACCGCGCCTTTCACCGGCCGTATCGGTATATCACAGGTAAGGTTAGGTACCCAGGTATCCGCGGGTTCTACACTTATGAATACGATATCTGCCGAGCATCCTATAGCGGTTGATGTTGTTGTGAATGAGCAGGATATAGCCCGGTTTTACAAACTGCAAAAGTCAAGCAGTGATACAACCTTTAAACTGCAATTGCCAGATGGAGTTAGCACTTATAATAAACCAGGTAAGGTTTTAGCTATCGACAGGGGCGTAAACAATCAAACGGGTACCATCAAAGTAAGGATCCAGTTCCCTAATGAGGATGATGTTTTAAAAGATGGTATGAGCTGTGTATTGAAGGTGTTGAATAATCAGTCAGGAAATCGCGTTCAAATACCATACAAATCCATTACCGAGCAAATGGGTGAGTTCTTTGTATTTGTGAGCAAGGATACCTCCTTTGTTGACTCTACCAAAAATAATGAGAAAACCGATGCGCTTATTGCTAAACAGCATAAAGTTACTTTGGGCCCACGTGTTGGTACCGACGTGGTGATCATGACCGGTATTGAGCCAGGTGAAAAGGTAGTAACTGAAGGTTTTCAGCGTCTGCGCGATGGTGGTAAAATTGTTTTGGGCGATCCTTCAAAACAGGCGCCTCCGGGACAAGCCGCTCCGGGTCAAGCTAAACAACAAGGAAAGTAACTGGATTTTTTATAAAAAATAACAAGAATGATAGCAGATACCTTTATACGAAGACCAGTTACAGCTATAGTTATATCATTAGTGATAGTAATTGTTGGTATACTGGCCATAAGCAGTCTTGCCATTGGGCAGTATCCTGAAATTACACCACCAACAGTAAACATTACTGGTACTTATATCGGGGCCGATGCGCTTACGGTTGAGCAAACGGTTGCCACACCTGTTGAAGTACAGGTGAACGGAACTCCCGGCATGACCTATTTGCAAAGTAACAGTACAAGTAACGGCTCCATGAGTATGACCGTTAATTTTGAGGTTGGTACCGATATTAATATAGCGGCTCTTGATGTGCAAAACCGGGTAGGTATTGCCACCCCAACATTGCCGCAGGAAGTACAGCGTATAGGTTTAATTACTCGTAAACGTAACCCAAGTATATTAATGCTTGTGGCCATGTATGCGCCCAAAGGCTCACATAACGTAACGTTTTTAGATAACTATACCAACATATTTGTGCGCGACGCACTTTTACGTGCGAAGGGCGTGGGCGACGTATTTACACGTGCCGATGATTTCAGTATGCGTATATGGCTTAAGCCTGATAAACTGGCTTCGCTTGGTATAACCGCGGGTGATATTACAGCCGCCCTGGCTGAGCAAAATGCTCAGGTGGCCGCAGGTTCTGTAGGTTCAACACCACAGGAAAACGGACAGCCATTTGAATATACCGTTCTGGTTAAAGGTCGTTTAACTAACAAGGCCGAGTTTGAGAATATCATAGTACGTACACAGCCAAGCAATGGAGCTATTGTACATTTAAAAGATGTAGCACGTGTAGAACTGGGCAAGTTTAACTATGCCGGTAACTCTTTTGTTGACGGTAAACGTGCATCATACCTGCTGGTTTACCAGGCCCCTGGAAGTAACGCGCTTGAAACAGCCGATAATGTTTATGCAACTATGGAACAGCTTAAACAAGCATTTCCTGCTGATGTGGATTATGTGGTGCCTTTTGAATCAGTTACGGTGGTAAAAGTATCTGTACATGAGGTTATTGAAACATTGGTGATAGCCCTATTACTGGTAACTATAGTAGTATTCCTGTTTTTACAAAGCTGGCGTACTACAATTATCCCGGTATTGGCAATTCCGGTATCCATCATTGGTACATTCATATTCTTTTTACCATTAGGCTTTACTATTAATACACTAACGCTGTTTGGGTTTGTACTGGCAATTGGTATTGTGGTGGATGATGCCATTGTGGTGGTTGAGGCTGTACAGCATTATATGGATGAGGAAGGGATGTCTCCAAAAGAGGCTACTACTCATGCCATGCGCGATATATCAGCGCCGGTAATAGCCATCGCGCTTATCTTGGCGGCAGTGTTTGTACCGGTAGGCTTTATACCGGGTATTGTGGGGCGATTGTATCAACAGTTTGCAATCACTATTGCTATATCGGTACTGATATCGGCTTTTGTGGCGCTCTCATTAACACCGGCCCTTTGTACTTTACTATTGAAACCTCATAAAATTGATGAAAAATCAACGGGCCTCGATAAGTTTTTCTTTAGGTTTAATGAGTGGTTTACGCGTATAACTAACAAATATAGAAACGGGGTTGATAAAAGCATCAAGAATTCCAAGTTCGTTATTATTGTATTGGTATGTATCATTATAGGTACCATTATGCTGTTCAGGAGCAAGCCAAGCGGCTTTATCCCAACCGAAGATGATGGTCGTATATATATCACCTATGATTTGCCCGAAGCATCTTCAACCCAGCGTACGGTAACCGTATTGCATGAAATGATGAAAACGCTTGACAGCGTTCCGGAAATTGGCCATTACGCCGCTCTGGGTGGCCTGAACGCGGTTACATTCGCTACAAAATCAAACAGTGCTACCATATTTGTGCAGCTTAAACCATGGGATAAACGTGAGGGTAAAGAACATTCTATATTTCCGCTGGTAGCCAAATTGCAGAAAAAGCTGTCGCGCTTTAAGGAAGCAAGTGTGGTAGTAATACCGCCTCCGGCAATACCAGGTTTGGGTAACACGGCAGGTTTCTCCTTCATATTAGAAGAAAAGCAGGCTGGTGGAGATATCAAGAACTTTGAAACAGTAATGCGGAATTTTATAGCCGAGGTAAGCAAGCGAAAGGAAATTTCAAAAGCCTTCTCGTTTTTCACCGCGCACACACCGGCATACCAGTTAACTATCGACAGAGAAAAAACCAAAAGATTGGGTGTACAACTGTCTGATGTAAACGCTGCGTTACAAACTTACATGGGTAGTACTTATATCAATGACTTAACCCTGTATGGTCGTACGTTCCGTGTGCTGGCCCAGGCCGATACAAATTACCGTACCAATATTCAAAACATTGGGCAGTACTTTGTGCGTAACCAGGCAGGCACCATGGTACCATTAAGTACCCTGACAACTTATAAGGTAATTGAGAATGCGCCTCTGATTTCGCATTATAACCTGTTCAGATCTGCCGAGATCGATGGTAACTCTGCCCCGGGATATAGTAGCGGTGATGCCTTGAAAGCACTTGAAGAGGTAGCAGCCAAAACCTTACCACAGGGTTATGGTTATGAGTTTTCTGGCTTGAGCCGGGAAGAAAAACTATCAGGTTCAAAAACGATATACATCTTTATGCTGTCTATCGGGTTTGTGTTCCTGTTCCTGGCAGCGTTGTATGAGAGCTGGTCGGTACCTTTTTCAGTACTGCTGGCTGTACCATTGGGCGCGTTTGGAGCTATCCTGTTCCTGTGGTTTAATAAGAGTTTGGATAATAACGTATACGCGCAGATAGGTTTGATAACACTGATAGGTTTGGCGGCCAAAAACGCCATCCTGATAGTTGAGTTTGCCAAAGAGCGTGTAGATGCAGGTTGGGACCTTGAAAAAGCAACCCTGGAGGCTGTGAGGCTCAGGTTACGCCCTATTATCATGACCTCGCTGGCATTTATATTGGGTGTTGCCCCTTTACTATTTGCTTCAGGAGCAGGTGCGGTTGCAAGGCAAACTATCGGGTGGACAGTATTTGGCGGGATGCTTACAGCTACCTCGTTAGCTATATTTATAGTGCCGGTACTATTCTTTATCATCACTCGCTTTGCTTATGGTAAAGAGAAACTGGCCGAATTACAAAAAAACTATAAGCTAGAAAAGGGCCACGAACCTGAAGTTTAAAAGTTAGGTTGATAATATCAAAAGGGAGCCCGCTTAACGGGCTCCCTTTTTTGTTTACTGATGCCGCGGGTTTATTATTAATCGCTGTTTTCTGTATTTTTTGACAAAACAGCACAAAAGTTTAGTGTTTACCGACACTAATGGAGTCTGGCATTTTTACTTTTCCGAATATTATTTAAAATATAATTAAGATTTATACCCAATAATTTTACCGGTTCTTGATGTTAAAAGGGTATTGATAATCAATAACTAAGATAAGGTGAAAATAAGCTGACTAAAAACTGGTGCTTGTGAAGTTGTTGTTAAAATTGTGTGAAATTATTATACTGGCAAAGTATTTGTTAAGGAGGGATTAATACAATGAAAATTGTAGAGTTAGAACTAAAATATACAACTATGAAAACAATGACAAAAATTATAGCCGGAGCATTTACTGCTTTAGCTATCTTCATCGGAACAAATGTAAAAGCTCAATCAGTACCTAAAAATGCGTTACGCTTTGGTGTAGGTGTTGAAGGCTTACTACCAACTGGAAACTTGCATGATATCTCTAACATTGGGTTAGGTGGTACCGCACGCTTACAGTACGGAATTGCTGATAACTTAGCTTTAACACTAACTTCAGGCTATTATAACTTTTTTGGTAAAAAGATTGGTGATGGTACCGATGTAAAATACCCATCATTTGGTATGGTACCGGTGAAAGCAGGTATAAAAGCATTCTTTAATAAGAATTTATACTTTGGTGCAGAAGTAGGTGCTGGTTTCGAAACCAAAGATTTTTATGCAGAAGCTGACGGAAGTAAAAACACCAAGCTTATTCTTGCTCCGGGTTTAGGTTATGCATCTAAATCATGGGATGTGGGTGTACGTTATGAAAATTACTCTGGTCAGAGCAATAACTATGGTACAGTTGGTTTACGCATAGCTTACGGATTTGGTTTGTAATTTTACTAAACCATAAAAAACAAAGCCCCGGAGCATTTGCTCCGGGGCTTTGTTTTTTATATAGGAAATTTAAGAGTCAGATTAAACTAATTTTCCTAAAGCTTCTTTAATTCTGCGCATAGCCTCAATTAGCTTATCCTCAGCAGCAGCGTATGACAGGCGAATAGAAGTAGTATCACCAAAAGAATCGCCGCCTACAGTGGCCACATGTGCTTCTTCAAGCAGGTAGATGCTTAAATCGTCAGCATCTTTAATGGTTTTGCCATTATAGCTTTTACCGAAGAATGAAGTTACATTCGGGAAGAAGTAAAACGCTCCATCAGGAAGGTTTACTTTTATACCTTCAATTTCGCTTAACAGTTTGTAAACAATATCACGGCGTTTTTTGAAAGCGGCACGCATCTCAAGCACGCTTTCCAGGCCACCTTCATAAGCAGCAACCCCGGCACGTTGAGTTATAGAGCAGGTACCTGAAGTTACCTGGCCTTGCATTTTATCGCAGGCAGCAGCAATTTCTGAGTTTGAGGCAGTATAACCGATTCTCCAACCGGTCATAGCAAATGCTTTTGACCATCCGTTGATGATGATCACACGGTCTTTAATATAATCAAACTGTGCTATTGATTCGTGTTTATCAACAAAGTTGATGTGCTCGTAAATCTCGTCGCTCAGGATGTAAACATGAGGGTTTTTCTCAAATACTTTAGCCAGTCCTTCTAATTCATCTTTGCTGTAAACGCTACCGGTAGGGTTACATGGTGATGAAAACATGAACAGCTTGGTTTTTGGCGTAATAGCAGCCTCTAATTGCTCTGGTGTTATTTTGAAGTTTTGCTCAACAGTGGTATTGATGAAAACACTCACACCTTCGGCAAGTTTAACTACCTCTGAGTATGATACCCAGTAAGGGGTAGGGATAATCACCTCTTCGCCTGGGTTAACAAGGCATAATACCGCATTGGCAATAGCTTGTTTTGCTCCGGTTGAAACTACTATCTGGCTAAAATCATAATCAAGGTTGTTCTCGTTCTTTAATTTGGCAACTACCGCCTTGCGCAGATCAGGGTAACCAGCTACCGGTGTATAGTAGGTCATGTTTTTATCCATGGCCTGCTTTGCAGCCTCCTTAATGTGTTCAGGGGTATGAAAGTCAGGTTCGCCAAAGCTAAGGCTGATCACGTCAACACCTTTAGCGGCAAGTTCACGGCCCATTTTGGCCATCTTAATTGTTGCAGATTCGGACAAGTTATTGATCCGGGTACTTAATGCGCTCATATAAATTATGTTATCGCGGCAAATATAGAAAATAAGTTTACTGCTACTTACGCTTGTTATTTATAAATTTGCCAACGCAACTTAGCCTCACCTAAATCCTCTCCAAAGGAGAGGACTTTACTCAGGTTTTGAACCCTCTACTTTGGAGAGGGTAGGGTGAGGCCTAATATACACGAGCTTGAAAGAACAGAAAAGGATCATATTAATCTCGCTTATTACAGGCACTGTTCTCATGCTGGCCAAGTTTGGCGCATACTTTTTAACGGCTTCAAACTTTGTACTCACCGATGCTGCCGAAAGCGTTGTAAATGTAATAGCAAGCTCTTTTGCCTTTTTTAGTATTTACCTGGCGGCGCAACCCCGGGATGAAAATCACCCATACGGGCATGGTAAAGTGGAGTTTTTTTCTGTTTTTATCGAAGGCTCCCTTATCGGTATAGCAGGGGTTATCATTATTGTAAAATCAGTTTACGGTTTATTTTATCCTAACAATATTCACGATCTGCTTACCGGTGCTATTATTATAGGCGCAACGGGCATCGTTAATGGGGCGTTGGGTTATTACATGATACAGAAGGGTAAATCATTGCGTTCCATTACCCTTGATGCCGACGGGCGCCATCTTATTGCCGATATGGTGACCAGTATTGGTTTAGTAGCCGGTTTATTACTCATTAAAATTACCGGTATATTATGGTTGGATAGCGCATTATCCATACTGGTGGCGCTATATATTATCTTCAGCAGCTATAAACTGATCCGCAGGTCGGTTGCGGGTTTAATGGATGAGGCCGATTTTCAGGTAGTAACCGATATTATACATGTACTAAGCGAAAAACGCCGCGAATCATGGATAGATGTGCATAACCTGCGTGCCCAAAAATACGGTAACGAACTGCATATTGATTGCCACATGACGCTGCCCAGCTATTTTGATCTGAACACTGCCCATGCCGAAATAAAACTGGTTGATATGATGATCAATAAAGAGGTTGGCATCAAAACAGAATTATTTATCCATACAGACCCTTGCGTGCCTAACTGCTGTCATTACTGTAGTATGCCCAATTGTCCTATACGTTCAGAAGCGCAAACGGAAACCATAGCCTGGACAATGGAAAATGTGGTACGCAATAAAAAACACTTTGAATAAATGGAGTATTTTAATGTACGTGTATACGGCCTGCTTATCAACGAGCAAAACCAGGTTCTCATTAGCGATGAACAGGAGTATGGCCATCGATTTATTAAATTCCCCGGCGGTGGCCTTGAGATAGGTGAGGGGCTGATAGATGGCCTTAAACGTGAATTTGTGGAGGAATGCCAAGCCGAGGTGGAAGTATTAAGTCATTTTTATACCACCGATTTTTATGTGCGCTCGGCATTTAACAATTCGCAGATTATTAGTGTTTACTATAAAGTTAAAAACCTTACGCCCCTCAATTTTCCTATAAAAACCGTTGCCTACGATTTTGATGGTGAAGGAGATGTGCTGCAAGCTTTCAGGTGGATTAATATTGCGGAGTTAACCACCGATGATGTTACCTTCCCTACAGATAAACGTGTTGTTGAATTATTAAGAGCAGAACTATGAGTTTAACCCAACGAGATCAAAAAGTAATATGGCATCCTTATACCCAAATGAAAACTGCTTCCCCGCCAATAGGAATTGTAAAAGGCGAAGGTACTTGTTTGTTTGATGAACAAGGTAAGCGATATATAGACGCAGTATCGTCATGGTGGGTAAATATCCACGGGCATGCGCACCCTTACATCGCGCAAAAAGTATCAGAACAGCTACATAAACTGGAGCATGTAATATTTGCAGGCTTTACCCATGAAGGTGCTATTGAGCTGGCCGAACGCCTGTTAGCCATTTTACCGGATAACCAGCAAAAGGCCTTTTACTCTGATAATGGCTCAACGGCTATTGAGGTAGCCATAAAAATGTGCCTGCAATACTGGCTAAACAAAGGCGATCAACGCACCAAAATAATGGCTTTTAAAAACGCTTACCATGGCGATACTTTTGGTGCCATGGCTGTTAGCGGCCGCAGTGCTTTTACCGCCGCGTTTGATAGTTTATTGTTTGAGGTAGAGTTTATTGATACGCCTAATCAGGATAATATAGAAGATCTTAAATCTCTGATCACAAATCTTAAATCTGAGCTGGCTTGCTTTATTTTTGAGCCATTGGTGCAGGGTTCAGGAGGAATGCTGATGTACGAGGCCGAATATCTGAACCAGTTGATGGCGCACTGTAAACAGGAAAATGTGCTGATGATTGATGATGAGGTGTTCACAGGTTTCGGCCGCACAGGTAAGCCTTTTGCCTGTAATCATGTACAGGTACAGCCAGATATCATGTGCTTTTCAAAAGGCTTAACAGGCGGTACAATGGCCCTGGGCTTAACTACCTGTACCCAGCAAATTTATGATGCTTTTTTATCGGATGATAAGCTTAAAACCTTATTTCATGGACATTCATTTACAGCCAATCCGGTAGCCATAGCGGCTGCTTTAGCCAGTCTTGATCTTTTCTTGCAGCCGGAAACCGCCGCAAATACGCAGCGCATCCAGGAATTACACCAACAATTTGCCGCCAAAATACAACATCACCCCAAAATAAAAACGGTGAGGCAGACCGGTACTATACTGGCTATGGAATGGGAAACCGGCGATAATACCTCATACTTTAGTTCGCTGCGCGATAAATTGTACCATTACTTTTTGGCCGAAGGTATTATATTGCGCCCTCTGGGCAATGTTATATACATTTTACCGCCATATTGCATTACTAATGCCGAACTCGATTATGTTTACAGCAAAATTGAACAGGCACTTGAAGAGATATAATTATGCTGAATACATTACTCCCCCAAATAATTGCTGATAACGAATTGCACTCCCGCTGGTTAAATACCCTGTCGCTAATGGAAAATACCGGTGCACGTAAAATATCGGCCAGTGAAGATCCCCTTACGGTTACTTATATTATACTAAAACACGCTGCCGAAGAGCATCGCCATGCTTTTTACCTGAAAAAACAATTGGAAAAAACAGGTGTTGAATTGCCAACTTATGCGGCCGAATATCTGCTGGCTCCGGGTTCAAGCAAATATTATTTAAACCAGCTTGATGTTGACGTATGCCGCTACCTGAAAAAAGAGCTTGGCTTAAGCGGCAGTGAATTGCGCTTTGCTGCTTACCTGCTGGTAACTTATTCTATAGAGGTGCGGGCCGATGAACTTTACCCTATTTACCAGGATGCTCTTGATGCGGCCGGTAGCAAGGTAAACGTAAAATCGATCATATTGGAAGAGGAGGGACATTTGGAAGAAATGCTGAACCAGCTGCACAAATTTTCGTCCGATTGGGAGCGCCACGCCAATAAGGCCGTTGAATTTGAAACCAAACTGTTTAACCAATGGGTTGAACAATTGGAGAAAACGTTGAGTTAAATAACTTCCACTGTCATCCTGAACGCAGTGAAGGATCTATTCTAAAGTGTTCAAAGTTCAATAATAGATTCTTCGCTACGCTCAGAATGACAAAATTTTTGGAGTAAATTGATGTTGTTCATCTAAATGTGGGGTGCCGAAACAAGTTCGGCATGACGTATTTTTATATTGGAAATCCTTTAATCCGCCAATCAACAATCCTCAAAATTGCGGTTCAGACAAACTCAGCGCAATCAAACAAAAATCAACGGTCAAAAGGCCATGTATTGCGTAAATACCTCCTGCAAAAAAGCTTTGCCGTAAAGTAAGGCATTATCGGTAGTTTGCTGAGAGGCGTTCTTATTGCTGGTATAAACTATCCTTCGGCCGGAGTTATCATATGATACACTTTGCTGGGGCAGCATAAAGCCAAATCCATTATCCCAATCAAAAAAAGCAAAGTCTTTAGATTGCGGGTTAAGCAAATTTTTCGACCATTTAAACTCATCATGAGGTAATCCTAATTGTGATAAAAGAGTGGCAGCAATATCAGTTTGCCCGCCTAACTTACTGATCTTTTTACCCCGGTATTCGGGTTTTATCACATCTCCAAAAAACAACAAAGGAATATGATACTTTACCGGGTCATAAGCCTCTGCAACATTGCGTGGCAGCCGGTGACCATGATCGGCCACGAGGATAAACAACGTATTTTTATACCATGCCTGCTTTTTGGCCTGCTCAAAATAAGCGTTAAGGCATGAATCTGTAAAATAAGCCGTACTCCTGAATTTATTGCTGGCATCACCATCCTCATCTGCCGGGAAATGTGCTTTTACGGGCAATATAAAGGGCTCGTGGTTGGTAGAGGTTTGCAGGTACGAGAAAAATGGTTGCTTTTCCTCCCCGGTGTATTGCAGGTGTTTATTTAACAGAGTGTTGTCGTAAACGCCCCATTGTGTTTTTACCTGACTTTTGTCAAAGCTATACTCATCAACAATCTTATCTATACCATGGCTTTTCATAAAGATATTGAAATCCATGTAACTGCTTTTACCTCCATAAAAGTAATTGGTTTGATACCCGGCATTCTTAAACACAGTTGATAAAGCAGGCAGTTTTCTTTGTTTTATGGTATCTGCTACAATGGTACGGATGGCCTGTGAAGGAAAGCCACTCATGATAGATATGATACCCTTATCAGTGCGGTCGGCAGAAGAATAGATGTTATTGAATAAAACGCCTTGTTTGATAAATTTTTCAAAATTAGGCGCAACACCCTTATCACCACCAAGCGATTCAATAATGCTGGCTGTATAGCTCTCAATCTGGATTATCACCACGTTTGGGTGCCTGGTGGTAAGTATTTGCAGGGTTGAATCGTTTTTCAACTTATACATATCCTGCACCAGCCTTTGGGCATCGGCAGGTTGCATAAACTCGTAAGGATTATAAGGCTTGCGAAAGTTTTCAAATATGTTGTTAAACAAATTCCACTCTGTATTCATGGCCGATTGATTCAGGATCTCATGGTCAGAAAAATAAGCCGCGTTCTGGTTGATAGGTTCGGCCTGCAACCCGCCACGCATCAGTAAAAAATTAGCGAACACCAACAAGCAGATCAGTACGCTTTTGGCTCCGGGCGCTGTAGCAGGCTTTTTAAAGTTGTAATTGATAATATACTTTGAAAGCAAAGCGCCCGTGCTAATCAATAACAAACCGATAAAAATGCTTTTACCCACCGGCGATGAACTGGACGATGCCAATGCTTCGGAAGGGGCATGATAAAACGAACTGAAAACCCTAAACGTTACCTTGGTGCCCCATTCCCTGAAAATATTGAAATTGAGTATGGTATTTAATGATATGCAAAAGAGTATTATCCCGGTGTAAATTTTAAGCCATACAGGTTTAATGGAGAAGTTGGGAATACACCAGTTAATGATAAATGCCAGTAAGGGAATTATGCAAATGTAAGCAGCAGCCGAAGCATCAAGCCTGAAACCGTAGAAGAATGTTTGCAGTATTTCGCCAAAACCTGCTCCTTTAAGCTTATGCAAAAAATATAGCTCAAACGTAGCCCTGGTAATTGCGAAGAACAACAACCAAAAGATGAAAAATCTGATTAAGCTAAAAAGGTTTCTTAACATAGCGGGGGTACAAAAATAGTACTTTTAACCGCAATGTTAAGAAACCTTTAATGAATTGTTAGTGAAGTATATTATCTTCCACCGCTCATGGCTTTCAGATCATCCATAGAGATTTTATCAAAATCTGCCGGGATGCCGAAAGTACCTGCCGGTGCTTTGCCTTCAGTTACGCTTTTAACGGTAACCTCAGTAGTTTGGCCCTGGCTAAATGAAGTGTATTGAATTGGGAAACCACCTGCAGCACGGTAATATTTAGCTATACCGGTAATTGGCACGTCAATATCATTGGTGATCCACAAATCATAGGTTTTTTGAGTTTTGGTATCTGTAGCAACCACTTTTTTGCAATTAAAGCCCGATATCTGTTTAGTTTCGGTGCCCGGAGCAAAGGTAAGTGTTGGCATTTCTGCCATAGCCTGATCAACTTCATCAGGAGTGGCTATAGCTGCTTTTTTGATACTAGCCACAGGTACATCTACTAAAACCGCCATTGATTTTCCGCCTGCATCTGTTAAAATTTTTATGGTAGCTGGCCCGGCTGTAAAAGTAAAAGCACTTGAATCGGCTCTGAAGTAACCTTTAGCATCCACCTGCTGACCGCGCATATTGGTGGTTAAGGCTACAATGCCTTCAGTATACTTTTTTTGCGCGCTGGCGCTCATGGCTGTTGCTGTAAGAGCCAGTCCCAGGGCAACATTTAAAAATTTAAAGTTCATAGTTTAGTTTGATTTAATACCAATTTACTTGTTTTACATTAAAAGACAAATTTATTGGTATTTAGTTTAATTTGTCAGTTAGATAAAGCCACCAGCGAAATGTTACGCTTAAGTATCCTATAATTTATGTGCATGGCCATGGCTTCTGTTTCCAATTGGGCAATAGATTTGGTGCTGTTACTGCCATCAATTACAAGTGTTTGATAATCATAATTTTTATTGATCTGTCCAAGATTGGTATATGGGTTTTGCATAACATACAGGTAATCTGTTTTTAATTTTTTAGGTAACTGTAAGTTTGCCGTACCATTGTCAAGTATGAATATTCTTTTGTCATAAAACTGAATAAGATTGCCCACTTTTTTAAAGTATGGAACGCTGATGTTCTGATCAAGTCCCAATAAAATAGTATTGCTTACTTTGCTGCTGTCTAAATACGGTTGTACGGAGTAAGTGTAGTTTTTATCGGTATCGCCAAGATTACTTAACACAATGGCGTTATTGCCGCTTTTAAATACCATGCCTGTGTTTTTGTGCAGGTTTAAAAAAGCAACCGACCGGGTATTTACCGAATTATATCTTTTAACACTGATACTGATGCTGAGTAAAAGCAGGCAAGCCAAGCTTAATTTAAGCAACCAAGATGATTTGTAGTATATGAAACAAAACAAGCATATAATGAATACATAGACAAGCAG
This sequence comes from Mucilaginibacter aquaedulcis, assembly GCF_030409325.1. Classification (GTDB taxonomy): domain Bacteria; phylum Bacteroidota; class Bacteroidia; order Sphingobacteriales; family Sphingobacteriaceae; genus Mucilaginibacter; species Mucilaginibacter aquaedulcis. Next base: position 1,789,696 of record NZ_JAUFPR010000002.1, on the reverse strand, counting down.
ATACTCGGCAGTGGTGAACCATATTTTACCAATACCGGCAAATGGAGCGTATTCAACAAGAGTTAATGCTTTATTCATCAGCAGGATGGTTTTTTCGAGCACCCAGGCCAATACGGTTGATAAACCGGGTACCCATGAGAGCAGCAGATAGCCCAAACCACTGTACATGATAATAGATGTTGGAATAATGATCAACAGGTTGCTGATCAAAAAATAAACTGGGAACTGGTGAAAGTAAAATGCGCTTAACGGGAAGGTGATCACCTGCGCTGCAATAGATACAGAACAAAGCGCCCACAACTTATCAGCCCACTTATTTTTAAACTCGAACCATTCATATACCACCGGTTGAAATATAATTAAACCCACAACAGCCAGATATGATAACTGAAATCCAACATCGGTGATATATAATGGGTTATACAGCAATAATGAAAACGCCGAGATGGCCAGGATGTTGAGCATATTAATATGCCTTACAAATGTTTTACCTATTATAACCATACTGATCATCACCGCGGCCCGGCAAACCGCTGGCGAAAACCCGGTTAACAGGGAATAATACCAAATGAGCAGGATGGTGAGTGTTATTTTTAATAGCTTGCCATACCTGTATCTGTCTAAAAAGGAAAGCATCCATTGCAATAAAAGATAAATTATGGCTACGTGTGCCCCGGAAACTGATAATACATGTATAGTTCCGGTTTTGGAATAGGCTTGTAATACTTCGTTACTCAAATCTGCTTTGTAACCCAGTATCAGGGTTGAGGCCACAGCAATAGCATTGGAGTTATGCAATTGCTTTTTGAAGGAGGCTACCATTTTTTGCCTAAGCTTGAGCGAATAAGCAATAATGGAGTTACCCATATTGTGCTTTAGTAACCGATATTGCCCCGGATATAAAAACTCCTGGTGGTAAATATTTTGATGGGCCAGGTATTGTTTATAATTAAACTCGGCGGGATTAAATGGAGGGTCTACAGGCGTGAAGGAGGCTGGGATCAGTAACTCATCTCCATATGCAAGTGAAGTTTCACCTTTGATAGTAACGAGTAATGTACCGGTTACGGCAGCTGTTCGCCTGTAGTTTATGCTTTGTTTAACTGATGCGGTAAAGCGCGTCAATCCATTTTTTAACTGCGGTTCGTTATTAATGACTACTGAAAAGTATTGAGCCGGAGTTTTTGAAAAATGGCGAGGGTTATTCAGTTCATTACAATTAATGGTGCTAATACAGCCTGCAACCAGCATGAGCAAATTCATGAGTATACCGCCCAGCCAGCGTAGTTTGTAAATGGCCAGTCGCCGGTAACCAATATTCAGGGCGATAAATATAACACCAAGCCCAATAAAAATACCAGATAATAGGGGTAGGTGATTTACAGGATTAAAAGCTATGCCTATAGCAATACCAGGCAAAAAAGGTAACAGCAGGGTAACAACAGGTATTTCGCCTTTATGATTCGCGATCATTGAATATCAATATAGAATAAAGATATGTTTTAGGCTGGTACCTACAACTCGTCGCGCACTTCGAGCAGGAATTTTTTAATGTTTTCGAGCGAATCAATAACACGCTGATTTTCCTTCGTATCGCTCATGTTATGTTTTAAGTGCTCTTTGGCGCCATTAAGAGTATAACCTTTATCGCGTATCAGGTGGAAAATTATCTTGAAATTCTCAATGTCTTCAGGAGTAAAATAGCGGTTGCCTTTTTTGTTCTTTTTAGGCTGCAGTACATCAAATTCCTTTTCATAGAAACGTATAAGCGATTGGTTCACATCAAACATGGCCGATACCTCACCCATGGTGTAATACATCTTGCTTATTTCGCGGTCTTTATAAGGCATATGCAAATGTAAGTTTTTAGTAGATAAGTAAGCAAGTTATCAAGTTTTTTACTTGTTTTCGCTCCAGGGAAGGGATGAGGCTTTGCCGCTTAAAAGATCAGCGCGGCGTTGTTCAAGGTCGATGGAATGTTCTGTAACCATGTCCGGCACGCCTTCAATCCGGTATTCATATTTCAGTCCGTCTAAAAATGCTATGAGGACTCTTTTTTGCTGATCGTCCTGAATGTCAACTTTTAACGTTTCCATACACAAATTTAATTTTTATTTGATTAAAACTCAATAGTAACAATAGAACGCTATAGGTGTTTTTGTATTGCCTGTTTAAGCTGTTGCCGGTTCAATTGAAGGACGCTTGAACTGACTATAGCAGATAGCACAAATCCGAAATCGAAAATCCCACATCCGAAATCCTGTAAAATCCTATCTTTGCACACTATGACAGCTTCACAGATACGACAGGCTTTTCTTGATTTTTTTGTTTCCAAGGGGCACACCATTGTACCCTCTGCACCAATTGTAATAAAAAACGACCCAACCCTGATGTTCACCAACGCGGGGATGAACCAGTTTAAAGATATATTTTTAGGCGAAGCACCCGCCAAATCATCACGGGTAGTAGATACCCAGCGTTGCCTGCGCGTAAGCGGCAAGCACAACGATCTGGAAGAGGTAGGTATCGATACCTATCACCACACCATGTTTGAAATGCTGGGCAACTGGAGTTTTGGTGATTACTTTAAAAAAGAAGCCATTGCCTGGAGCTGGGAGCTGCTTACCGAAGTTTACAAATTACCGAAAGACCGCCTTTACGTTACCTATTTTGAAGGCGACGAAAAAGAAGGACTTGAAAAAGATACCGAAACCTATGAGTTTTGGAAAGCCCTGGTTGCCGAAGATCATATTCTGCCGGGTAATAAGAAAGATAACTTTTGGGAGATGGGCGAAACCGGCCCTTGCGGCCCGTCGTCAGAGATCCATTATGATAGCCGCCCAGACAACGAGCGTGCCGAAGTAAGCGGAGCAACTTTGGTAAATGCCGATCATGATCAGGTTATAGAGATCTGGAATAACGTATTTATGCAGTTTAACCGCTTAAAAGGCGGCAACCTGCAGCCACTGCCTGCAAAGCATGTGGACACCGGTATGGGCTTTGAGCGTTTGGTACGCGTACTGCAAGGTAAAACCTCTAACTACGACACAGACGTCTTTCAGCCTATGATTCAGTTCATTGCTGAAAAAAGCGGTAAAACTTATAACAGTGCCGCCAAACCCGGCGATGCCGATTGGAACGAAGCCGTTGCCATGCGTGTACTGGCTGATCATATCCGCGCCATTAGCTTTGCCATAGCTGATGGACAGTTGCCATCGAACAATAAGGCGGGCTACGTGATCCGCAGAATATTACGCAGAGCTGTTAGGTATTCATACCAATATTTAGGATTCAAAGAACCGTTCTTAAATCAGCTGGTGCCTTTATTGGCTGATCAGTTTAAGGCTGTATTTGATAATCTCTACAGTCAGAAAGATTTTGTGCAGAAGGTGGTTTTGGAGGAGGAAAATTCTTTCTTGAGGACATTGGAGCAGGGTATAAAATATTTTGATGATTATTACGAAAAAACATTTGTTAGGACAGGAAAAACTCCTGACGGGAACGAGATTCAATTATTATTCCCGGGAGAAATGGCTTTTAAGTTGTATGATACCTACGGTTTTCCTATAGATTTAACTCAACTCATGGCTCGTGAGAGGGATACTTTGATTAATATGGAGACATTTGAAACTGCTCTCCAACAACAAAAATCCCGTTCCCGTGCTGCTACTGCCATTGATACTGGTGATTGGGTTGTTTTAAAAGATAATGATACAGTTGAGTTTACCGGTTACGATGAAACTGAAACGGTTGCTCATGTGGTAAAGTACCGCAAGGTAACTGCCAAGGGTAAAGAGCAGTATCAGATTGTTTTGGATAAAACTCCTTTTTATGCAGAAAGCGGCGGACAGGTAGGGGATAAGGGCGAATTAGTTTTCCCGGATGGCGAAATTGTAAAGGTAACCGATACTAAAAAAGAGAACGGCCTTATTGTACATTTTGTTGATCAGCTGCCCGAAGATATTGACGATGCCCTAACCGCCATTGTTGACCCGGCCCTACGCAACCAAACCAACAGTAACCACTCGGCAACGCACCTGCTGCACGCCGCGTTGAAACAGGTATTGGGCAGCCACGTGAACCAAAAAGGTTCATTGGTGAATCCGGATTACCTGCGGTTCGACTTCTCGCACTTTGCCAAGGTAACCGATGAGGAGCTGGCGCAGATCGAGGCTATCGTGAACCAAAAAGTACGTCAGAATATTCCGTTGAAAGAAGAACGCAGCGTATTATATGCCGAAGCTATCAGCAGCGGTGTAACCGCCCTGTTTGGTGAAAAGTATGGCGAGTATGTACGTGTAATTACTTTCGACGATGAATTTAGTAAAGAGCTTTGCGGCGGTACGCATGTAAAGGCAACCGGGCAAATAGGCTACTTTAAAATTATTGCCGAAAGCGCTGTAGCCGCCGGGGTTCGCCGTATTGAGGCCATAACCGGTGTTGCTGCCGAAAACTACATCAATGCGCAAACCCTGCTGCTTAACCAGCTGAGGGAATTGTTAAAGAATCCGAAGGATCTGCCTAAAAGTGTAGAGAGCTTGCTTGATGAAAATTCAAAGCTCAAAAAAGAGATCGAAAAAACGGTACTTGAAAAATCATCAGGCTTAAAAAATGAACTGGCACAAAAGGTTGAGGTGGTAAACGGTATAAACTTTATTGCTCAAAAAGTAGCACTGCCTAATGCTGAAGCTGTTAAGAACCTTGCCTATCAGTTAAAAGACATCGTAACTGATCTGTTCCTGGTACTGGCAGCCGAGTTTGATGGCAAACCAAGCCTTACTGTAATGATAGCGGAAAACCTGGTGAAGGAAAAAGGCTTAAATGCAGGTAACATAGTTCGCGAACTGGCTAAGGAAATAAAAGGCGGCGGCGGCGGTCAGCCATTTTTTGCCACCGCTGGCGGCAGCGATGCCAGTGGTCTTGATGCTGCATTGGCAAAGGCTAAAAGCTTTATAGGGTAACTACAACTAAAATAATAAATCATCATTATTGTCATTGCAGGCGCAGTGTGCAATTGCGAATATTTGTCTGAATCAGGATTAAACAGATTTATCGGATTGAAGGATTTTACTTTTTTTTCAAATAATCGAGGTAATCAATCAATCCTAAAAATCGTGGTTCAGACAAATTCGCGATTGCTTTGTCGTTCCTCTTCGCCATGACAAATTTTTCATATAACAGTATAAAGATAGAATCGCTATTAAATCAATAGGTTTAATAGCGATATGAATTGCTTTTATGATATGGATAATGTTGTTTAATTAAAATTTTTCGGCTTGTTTAATAGTTAAATGGTGTTTATACTGTATTAACTTTTATATATTTGACCTTACAATCAGTAAAATTTTAGCTGAATTTTTATTTTATGACAGTTATTAGCAATGAGGTAAGTGACAAGTACGAATTGGTCATAGGCCTCGAGGTACATGCGCAGTTATCTACTTTAAGTAAGGCGTTTTCAGCAGATTCTGCCGCATTTGGCGCCGAACCTAACCACCACATCAGCGCTATATCGCTTGGGCACCCGGGTACTTTACCATTTTTGAATAAAAGGGCTGTAGAATACGCCGTAAAAATGGGCTTGGCCTGCAATTGCACCATTAATCTTAATAACTCTTTTGCCCGTAAAAACTACTTCTACGCCGATTTGCCAAAGGGCTACCAGATAACTCAGGATCAGGCGCCGGTTTGTTTAGGCGGATATGTACCCGTTCGGCTGTCAGACGGTACACAAAAAGACATCGCCATCCATCACATCCACATGGAAGAGGATGCCGGTAAAAGTATGCACGATCAGCACCATGCTGATTCATTGATCGACCTGAACAGGGCAGGTGTGCCGCTGGTTGAGATTGTATCACAACCGGATATGCGCAGCGCCGAAGAAGCTGCTCAGTTTATGACCGAAACACGCAAGATATTGCGTTACCTGGATATATGCGATGGCAACATGGAAGAGGGAAGTATGCGTTGTGATGCCAATATTTCGGTAAGGCTGAAAGGAGCCACCGAATACGGAAACCGTTGCGAAGTAAAAAACCTTAACTCCATACGCAACCTGCAGCGCGCAATTGAGCATGAGTTTGCCCGCCAGGTAGATATTATAGAAAATGGCGGTCATATTGACCAAAACACGCTTAATTTTAATGCCGATACAGGCGAAACATCGGTTTTACGTTCAAAGGAAATGGCAAATGATTACCGCTATTTCCCGGAGCCGGATCTGCAACCATTGAAACTTACCACCGAATATTTGGAAAAGATCAGGGAAAGCTTGCCTGCCTTACCAAACCAGCTATATCATAAATATACAAATGAGCTTGGCTTATCTGCTTATGATGCTTCGGTAATTACAGCCGATAGGGATTTGGCCTTTTATTTTGAAGATCTTATTACACATACAACCTTATATAAAGCTGCTGCCAACTGGGTTATGGGTTCGGTAAAGTCATATCTGAATGATCATGATGTTACTATTAGTAACTTTGGTGTTACACCGAAGCATCTGGCGGGGTTGATTAAACTTGTTGACGCTGGCGTGATAAATAATTCTGTAGCTTCGCAAAAATTATTTCCGGCAATAATAAAGGAGCCCGGGAAAACTGCTGAGGAACTGGCTAAAGAGCTTAACCTGCTGATCAGTTCGGACAATGACGATGTGAGCCGCTTTATACGCGATGCCATAGCCAAATTTCCGGACAAGGTAAAGGAATACCAGAAAGGCAAAAAAGGCGTTTTAGGCTTGTTTATGGGCGAGATCATGAAAAGTTCAAAAGGAAAGATCGACCCGCAGAAAACAAATCAGTTGCTGATAAAAGAGTTAGAATCAAAATAAAAGAGCCTCACCCCGCCATCTCCAAAGGATAGGGATGCAAAGGAGCGATTTAAAAAGCCCTCTCCTTTGGCGAGGATTAGGTGAGACCATTGAAAATCAAAATTAGATAATGAAGAACCGCATTATAGCATCAGGAATACTACTAAGCGTATTCCTTTTTTCATGTAAGGATAAAACCGCTTTTAATATTTCAGGAACACTTAAAAATCCAACAAGCGTAAAGATAGTTTACCTGCTTGAGGCCGATAGCAGCCAGGTAAAGGTTGTTGATTCAACCACTTTAAGTGAAGATGGCAGGTTTAAGTTTAAGCACGACGCACCATACGCCAACCTGTATAAACTGCGCACCGGCGATAATATATTTGACCTTATTGCTAAAAATGGCGATGACATTGAATTTACTACTGATTTAAAAGATAGCAGCCATGCTTACACCATTACCGGATCGGATGATTCTGAAAAGATAAAGGAATTTAATAAGATCAGTAATTTTTACGGTGATAAAAATAATAAGGTAGTATCTGAGTACCAGGAAAAATCACAGGCCCTGGGTAAACAGTCAGATTCGCTGCTGAAAGTTTATATGCCCGTATTTCAAAAAAACATGGCCGATTACAGCAATGCCGTGTTGAAGTTTGTTAATGATAACAAAAACTCGCTGGCGGGTTTTTACGCAGCTACATCGCTTGATGTTATTAAATATGAGTCGCAATTGATTGCTTACAGCGATGAAATAAAGGGAAGCTTTCAGGACAATCCGGGCGTGCAGCAGTTCATCAAACAAATGGAGAAAGCAAAGCCTATTTCCATAGGTCATAAGGCGCCTGATTTTACAACTGCCGGTATTGATGGTAAACCAATTAAACTGTCAGATTATAAAGGTAAATACGTGATGATTGATTTTTGGGCCTCATGGTGTATGCCTTGCCGCCAGGAAAATCCTAACGTGGTAAAGCAGTACAATACCTTTAAATCAAAAGGGTTTAATATCATTGGTATTTCATTGGATAAAGAGAAGGCTCAATGGCAAAAAGCTATTAATGATGATAAATTAACCTGGGCACATGGATCTGATCTTAACGGCTTTGAAGGTGCCACAGAAACGCTTTACCACGTTGAGGCCATACCTTCAAATTTTATCATTGATCCTCAGGGAAATATAGTTGCCAAAAGTATCACCGGCGCCGATTTGGAAGCTTTTTTAAACAAAACATTTAATAAGGTTCAATAAATCGTTAATATAAAGTAACCTTTAACAATTTGTTAATATTGAATTAACTTTTAGCTTTTGTAAAGCGTATACTTTTATACAAAAAATTTAACGTGCCATGAGCAACTCTTCCAAACAGAAAATACTTATTGTTGATGACGAACCAGACATTTTAGAGCTAATAGAATATAATTTGAAAAAAGAAGGTTATCAGGTGTTTTTGGCCCGCAACGGACAGGAAGCCGTGGCCGAAGCAAAAAAAGCATTACCTGATCTTATTGTACTGGATATCATGATGCCTAAAATGGATGGTATTGAAGCCTGCCGTATTATGCGCACCATGCCCGAGTTTAAAAACACCTTCATGGTATTTTTAACTGCCCGTAGCGAAGAGTATTCTGAAATTGCCGGTTTTAACGTAGGAGCCGATGATTATATAGCTAAGCCTATAAAGCCACGTGCTTTGGTTAGCCGTATAAACGCTATACTGCGCCGCAATGCACCTGCCGAAGATACCCCTGATAACAAACTGGAAATTGGCAACCTGGTTATTGACCGCGAAGCTTACCTTGTTTATAAAGATGGAGTTAAAGTGGTATTGGCTAAAAAAGAATTTGAACTGCTTTACCTGCTGGCTTCAAAACCCGGTAAAGTTTACACCCGCGAGGTGATCCTAAAAAACATTTGGGAAGATTCGGTAGTGGTTACCAACCGTACCATTGATGTGCATATCCGTAAACTACGTGAAAAATTAGGAGATGATTGTGTAGCCACCGTAAAAGGTGTGGGCTACAAGTTTGAAGCTTAAGACTGCAATATCCCACGCGAGGGATTTAGAATGGTATTTATAAATTTCCGAAAAGATAATTATAAAAAAGCGGCCCTGATTTCAGGGCCGCTTTTTTGGCTATTGTGGGCTACATAGATTAGCCGGTAAACTTGCCGGTAATGTCTTTGAATTTGTCGGCAGCTTTTTCCTTCAGATCATCGGTGATCTCCTGGATTTTGCCACCTGCAAGGTCTGATGCCTTTTCTTTTAACTCATCTATCTCGTCGCCAATTTTATCCTTGGCGTTTTCCCACATGTCGCCGGCTGATTCTTTGATCTTATCAAAAAAACCTTTTTCTTCTTCTGGTTCAGTACTCATGATGCTTTTCTTTAAGTTATGAATGATCGTATCTGATTAATGGTACCCTTGATAATTAAAGTTAGTAATTGTTTTTCAGTTAATTAACTATTACAGTATACATTTTTTTCACAAAATATTGGCAATAAAAAAAGGGTACCAGATCATGATCCAATACCCTTTTTTGTAAGTTTTGATAAGTGCTTACTTAGCAGATGCAGCCTTTTTCTTCACGGCTGTAGCTGCTTTTTCAGTTTTAGCAGCTACGGCTTTTTTTGCGCCCGCTGCTTTTGTTTTAGCGGTAGCTGTAATTGTTTTTGCCTTATCAGCCGCTTTGGCTTTTACGTTAGCCGCGGTTTTTTTTGCTGTCGCGGTTTCTTCTTTGGCTTTGGTTGTTATAGCTTTTGCTTTGGTATCGGCTTTGGCTTTCACATCGGCGGCGACGGTTTTTGCCTTAGCTGCTGCGGTATCGGCCTTTTTAACAACAGTTGTTTTGGTTGCAGCAGCTTTTTTAGCAACAACTTCTTTTTTATCAGCTGCTTTTTCTTTTATCTCTTCTATTTTATCTTCGGCTTTATCTTTAAGTTCTTCGGCTTTGTCTTTGGTGCTATCCCAAAACTCTTCAATAGTTTCTTTAACCTTTTCAAAAAATCCCTTTTCTTCAGGTTTACTTTGTTGTTTGCTCATGATTGTTTTTTACAGATTAGGTGTGTACAGTTTGTTTAATTATGATATTTAACCATTGCAATTAAGGTTTGTTTTACAATGTGTTAACAAATGGTATTAATAATACCAACTGTAATAGGTGTTTAAATTATAAACCGTAATTTTGCCGGCTATATTTAAAATATGAAGTTTCCGAAATTTGCCGACCTGATATTGTTTGAGAATGATGATGTGATAGTTGTGAACAAGCCACCTTTTTTAAGTTCACTTGATGAACGTGAGGGTGGAGAGGTCAATCTACTGCGCCTGGCCAAAGCTTACTGGGACGATGCCCAGATCTGCCATCGCCTGGATAAGGAAACTTCCGGAGCGCTAATTATCGCTAAAAATCCTGAAGCCTACCGCATGGTATCTATGCAGTTTGAAAAACGACAGGTAAAAAAAGTATATCATGCCATTATTGATGGTACACATACTTTTGATCACCTGTTGATTGATCTGCCTATTTTAAACGTAGGCAAAGGTAACGTAACCATCAGCAGGCAGGAGGGGAAGAGGGCTGAAACCTGGTTTCAGTCGTTAAGATACTTTAAACACTACACCCTGGTTGAGTGCCGCCCGGTTACAGGCCGTATGCACCAGATCCGTATACACCTGGCCACGCAAAGAGCTTCTATAGCTGGCGACGAAATGTATAAGGGTGAGCCGGTTTTTCTATCTAAAATAAAACGTAAATATCATTTAGGTAAAGATCAGGAAGAACTGCCGATCATGAAACGCTTCGCGCTGCACGCTTATGAGGTTACCTTCCGCATTAATCCCGAAACTGAGATCACCATACACGCTCCCTATCCTAAAGATTTTGAAACGTTGTTGAAACTGCTCGAAAAGTTTGATAGTTAGCATACAGATTAAATAATTAGCAGTTGCATGTTTAAAATGCCTCGTTTTACGCTTTTACTATTATTTATTTGCTGTTTTAGCACTGTTTTTGCGCAGCAGCGTGTAAAAAATGATAGTCTTTTGAACTTTATACAAATAAAGGACGAAAACTTGCGTGAACAAAAGCTGGTAACTTATATTAAAACAAACTTTCAGGACTTACCGCTTGACGGACTTAGATTAGAAAAGGATTCTTTAATTGGCTTGATCTCCAACTCCAAAATTTACAATAGTGATGCCCTGATCCTCTTAGCTGAAAGCATTTATGAAAAAAGGTTGTTGCGGTTTAGCGAGGCAAAAAAACTCATGCTGAGCGCTGTTGAGAAAGTTCAAAAAAAATCAAATCACTTTTTACTGTATACATTTTTTAGCCAATTGGCATTTATACAAACCGATGAAGGGGATGCTATTGATGCTGTTTACAGTTACGAACTGGCCAAAGGTGAGGTAAAAAAGCTGAACGATCCTTATTTGGAGGCTATATTGTATGTTAATATCTCTGATATTTATTACAGGATAGGTTTATATAGCCAATCATTGTTTTATTTGGATAAGGCCCAGGATTTAAGCAGCAAACATCAACTGCATCAGGTAAATTTTTTGAGGCTGGTGAATTACAACAAGGCGGAGAATTATTTTCGTACCAATAATTATGATTCATTAAGCTTTTATCATAAAAACTTACTTGCGCTCAAGGGCCAAAGCAACAAGCTTTATACTTCACAAAAACGTACAGGATATTATTTACTATTGCTAAAGCATGATTACAAGGCCGCTATCCTGAACATTAATTTATTGCTGAAGGATAGTTCATACGTAAAAGATGACATTGACGAGCAGCACCTGGCAAGTTCGTATTTTTTTAATAAGCAGATTGATTCGGCCGGCTATGTAATTAATGATTTACTGCAGCGCCCAATGCTAATTAATCATCCCGAAATAAAATTTCAGTTATATGAAATGCTTGGAGAAATTGCCCAGATAAAAAACGATAATAAACAGGCTGCTTTGAACTTTAAGTTATCGCTTCAGCAATCAAAACAAAACATTAATAATTTAACGCAGGTGGGTAATGTAGCTTCGCAGATGAAAATAAGCGATGTGCAAAGTTTATACTACGAAAACATGCTAACCTATAAAAAGGAGCAGCTAAAGCTGAGGTTTATAGTGGCTGTAGCCTTTTTAATAGTCATAATTATTGCCATATCATATCGTACCACAAGGCAAAAGCGCCATTATGAAAAGCTTTTGCATACGGCCCGGATGCATGAACTGGCCAATATAAACTCGCACGAGGTACGTAATCACCTGTCAAATATACTGGGTTTGCTTGATCTCATGAATGATGAAGATAATGAGGGAAGCGAACTCTATAGAACAAAACATTATCTGCACTACTCGGCCGAACAATTAGATAAGGCTCTGAAAAATGTTTCCAAAAAACTAAGTAACTAACAGCTAAGCACAGTTGTAGCTTTCTTATAGTTATCAAAAAATAACAGTTCAACTTTTCCTGCTTAACTTAATTAATAACTAAGTTTTTATTTTAGTAACTTATTAAAATGGTCTGTATTTTAGTATTTTACGTTTTTGATAAAATCGGTGTGTTTTTCGGGGTGGAAAATATGAAATTGTTAAAAGTTGTTTTTATTAACCCTGATTTTATGTATTTGAGCGGAAAAAGTGTGGTTTGTTGAAAAAAATTATAAAAATTTCACAAAAAAATAATGATTTTTATAAAAATAGTTTAAATTCGCCTTAATAATTAGCTGGATTAACAGAAAAACTATAATTAGAACCACAACTTTACAAATTAACTTAAAAATGGCAACTAAACTCGAGTACATTTGGCTTGATGGGTACAAACCAACACAAAGCCTGCGTAGCAAAACTAAAATTGTAAAAAGCTTCAGCGGTAAAGTTGAAGATTTAGATAACTGGAGCTTTGACGGTTCTTCAACAGAACAGGCACCTGGTGGCTCATCAGATTGTATCTTGAAACCAGTTTTCACTGTTCCCGATCCACAAAGAAAAGATGCTTATTTAGTAATGTGTGAAGTGCTTAGCGCTGATGGCCAACCACATGAATCAAATGGTCGTGCTCACATTGAAGATGATGATAACGATTTTTGGTTTGGTTTTGAGCAAGAGTACTTTTTATGGGATCCTAAAACCGACAAACCTCTTGGTTTCCCGGCAGGTGGTTACCCAGCCCCACAAGGCCCTTACTACTGCTCAGTAGGTGCAAACAACGCTTTCGGCCGCGAAATTGTTGAAGAACACTTAGATGCTTGTTTAGAAGCCGGCTTAAATGTTGAAGGTATCAACGCTGAGGTTGCTGCTGGTCAGTGGGAATTCCAAATTTTCGCTAAAGGTGCTAAAGAAGCTGGTGACCAGATCTGGGTTGCACGTTACTTATTAGAAAGAATTGGCGAAAGCTACGGTGTGGCTATCAACTGGCATTGCAAACCATTAGGTACTTTAGACTGGAATGGTTCTGGTATGCACGCTAACTTCTCAAATACAACTTTACGTACTGCTAACAGCAAAGAAACTTTCACCGCTATCTGCGAAGCTTTCCGTCCTGCAGTTGCTGAGTGTGTTGCTGTATATGGTGCTCATAACGAACTGCGTTTAACGGGTAAACACGAAACAGCTTCAATCAATGATTTCAGCTATGGTGTATCTGACCGTGGTGCTTCTATCCGTATTCCATTGTACACTGTAGATCATAACTGGAGTGGTTACCTGGAAGATCGTCGTCCTAACTCTGCTGCCGATCCGTACAAAGTAGCTGCAGTTATCATCAAAACTGTAAAATCTGCGAAAGTTTAATCCCCTTATATACTTTAACTCCTTCCCCCGGTTCAAAAAACCGGGGGATTTTTTTTGTAATGGGAAATGATTTTGCAGATACTATAGCGAAAATGACGCTTGTTTAAAGAAGAAATAATTACTTAAAATACTTACCCGATTTAATCTGCGTCAAATGCTCAACAGGGAGGTTGTAAACGTAAACCCAGCATTCAATTGGGCCGGTAGCTGTTTCTATCTCTTTTATCACCCTGATAAACAAATTTGGCTGTTCCTGGTCGTCACCAAAGCCTTCGTAATCATCAATGGAAGTTAATATCTGGTTGGGATCATCCATCAGGTAAATACTGCCATGTACATATTGTTCGCCATGAACATGAGCAATGGCTCCAGGGTATTCGCCCATATCATAAAGCTTCCCTTTAAATTTGCCCTCCATTAAAAAAGTACAATGCTGTTGAAGGTAAGCACCATAGCTGTTTTGGCTGTTAAGCAGGGTGCCGTAAACAAATAAATGGCGGTTAATTTGCTCCATTAGTGGTTAAAGTATAAACAAAGGTAAGGGCAAATTCGTATTATTGCTATAATCAACAGGGCTTGAAATTTTGCGGTTCAGTATCGTAATAATTGTAATCCACCCTGTACATATTACCATGAACGAGCAGCAGATCAAAGCATATTTAGAAGAAAATAAGATAGATAAAATAAAATTCGCCTTTGCCGATATTGATGGCATTTTACGCGGTAAGGTGATTCATCCTAAAAAATTTATAGATGGCCTGCAAAGCGGATATGGCTTTTGCGATGTGGTTTTTGGTTGGGATAGCAGCGACGTTTGCTATGATAATGTGCAGTTAACCGGCTGGCACACCGGCTACCCCGATAAACTTTGCCGCATTGATCTCTCCACGCTGCGTAACGTTCCGTGGCAGGATAATATACCTTTCTTTTTAGCTGATTTTAGTGACCCCAAAGGAACCGACCTGCCAGCTTGTCCCCGCAGTTTGCTGAAACATATCATTAAGCAATGTACGGATATGGGTTACCATGCCGAGTTTGCCCAGGAATTTGAATGGTTCAACTTCAGGGAAACGCCGCAATCTATCAACGATAAAAACTTTACCAACATCAATACCCTAACACCGGGTATGTTTGGTTATTCTATACTACGTACATCAGAAAACAGCGATTTTTATTACGACCTGTTTAATCTGCTCACGCAATTCAATATCCCTATTGAAGGACTGCATACCGAAACCGGTCCGGGCGTATACGAGGCCGCCATAGCGCACGATGAGGTTTTAGCTGCTGCCGATAAAGCTGTGTTGTTTAAAACCGCTGTAAAAGAAATAGCCTACAAACATGGCATTATGGCTTCGTTCATGGCTAAATGGACAGAAACTTTACCTGGCTGTAGCGGCCATATCCATCAAAGCTTGTGGACGGCAGATCAGGGTGAAAACCTTTTCTATGATGCCAATGATAAGCATAAAATGAGCGATCTGCATAAGCACTATCTTGCAGGGCAGCTTTATTGTATGCCTCATTTATTGCCTATGTATGCACCAACTATTAATAGTTATAAGCGTTTGGTAGAGGGTGCCTGGGCTCCAACAACCCTTACCTGGGGAGTTGAAAACCGCACAACCGCCTTAAGGGTTATTAATACAACTCCCGGCCTTACCCGCCTGGAAACCCGTATACCTGGTGCCGATACCAATCCGTACCTGGCTATGGCCGCCGCGCTGGCCTCCGGCCTTTATGGTATCAGGAATAAACTAACCTTAGGAACGCCGCAAACCATAGGCAATGGCTATCAGGACAAGAAAAATGGAGTGCTTGCGTCCAATTTATATGATGCCGCTGTAGCCATGCAAAACTCTGGCATAGCAAAGGAGCTGTTTGGTGAAGGGTTTGTTGAACACTTTACGCAAACCCGCCTTTGGGAGCACCGCCAATACGCTAAACATGTAAGCGATTGGGAATTGAAAAGATACTTTGAAATTATTTAATCCCGGTTCATACAAAATCAGATCGATCCACTTAATCAGACAAAAATCAGACAAAAAATAATTATACAATTTGTTTAATATTGCACCCGCAAATTCCAATTACAAACCAATATTAAAATGGATTATTCCATAATTGTTAAAAAGGCGTGGGAGGGGTACGATGCTTCAAAAACCATCAGGCTTATTGAAGATATCAGTGCTATGGTATCAACCAACCATGTGTATCGCATCACCTTTGATGATGATGATATTATTATTGCTAAGTTATCTTACTTTGGCAAGTTTGAAAATTTTAAAGAAGATCACCGTATTATTCAAACCTTAGCAAATAACCTGCTTTATCCGTTTGAAAACCTGCTGGCGCGTTCCTTATTAAAAAATAACCGGGTTTACATTTATCATCACAAGCATAGTAAAACAGATGTATGGGTGGTTTTTTACAACCCAACCCGTATACTCCAGCGCTTACCCCGCCGGCTCGATGAAAATCATATCAAAAAACTTGGCCAGCAAGTTGGTAAGTTTCATAAAGCCTGTTCAAGGGTTAAAAATGTGCTGCCTAAATCGTCAAAAACATTGCGTACGGATATTTCGGCATTGCTGAGCCAACTTAATACCAATAACAGTGAATTTGGCACCGGTATGCAGGCTGATTTTTTAAAATATCATTGCGAAACTTTTTTAAAGAACCGCTCAAAATACAACATGAGCTCGTTCGAGATTATCCCGGTATTTATCGATTGGAATATTGGTAACTTCTCGGTAACGCCCAATCTCGAGCTTTATTCGCGCTGGGATTACGATTGGTTCAGGATGAGTTACCGCGTGCTTGATTTTTATTTCTTCAGCCGCGTAGTATCAGATATTGGCGATCGTACCGTGTTCAGCTACGTGATCAATACCATGATGGAAGATCGTTTTATTATTTTCCTGAAAGAATATCACAAAGTAAACCCCTTAACTGCCGATGAGATCAGGTTTATGAAAGAAGCTTACCGTTTTTTTATATTGAATTATGTAATTAAAGACGGTAAACACTTTTTTAGCGAGCAATACGCCCAAAAACTACAGTCGGAGGCTTTTAACGTTTATCTGCCATCGGTTGACAGGGACTTTGACGCTGAAAAAATAATTGAAGCATTAAAATTAAAGTAGGCAATGATGTAATATTTGAGCATATTGCGGCAAATATTACATCAAAACTTAAAGCATGACCCGAATAGATAACTTTAAATCAATTATTGACAGATACAAGGTTGTTTTTTTTGATGCTTTTGGTGTATTAAAGAATTATAAGGGTTTACTTCCCGGAATTGAGCGCACATTCGCTTATCTTGAACAGCAGCAGAAAGAATATTACATTGTTACCAATGACGCATCGCGCAGCCCGGCGCAGTTGGCCGAATCATACCAGATTAAAGGTCTGCATACCATAACACCCGATCATATCATATCGTCGGGCATGCTTACCAAGGATTATCTTGATCTTAAAGTGAACGATGGGATAGTGGCTTATTTGGGCACACCTGATTCAGCTCATTATATTGATAGCTCAGGTCTGCATACCCTGCCTGTGAGCCAGATTGATGCAAGTAATATTGACAAGGTAAATGCCCTGATCTTTTTAGATGATGAGGGATTTGACTGGTTTGAGGATCTGAATAAAACAGTAAATATACTCCGCAAACGAGCTATTCCGGCCATCGTAGCCAATACTGATCATGCATATCCCGTAACCAAACATGATGTATCAATAGCTATTGGTGGTATAGCCAGCATGGTTGAGAAAATTGTAGGGAAGGAATTTATCCGTTTCGGCAAGCCCGACTCACAAATGTTCATGTTTGCGTACGATTTGCTTCGCGACCAAGGGCCTATCAACAAAAAAGATATTGTGATGGTAGGTGATACCCTGCAAACCGATATACTTGGTGGCAATAAATTTGGATTAGATACAGTATTAGTACTCTCTGGTAATACCCAGGCTGTAGATGCCGAAAACCGGATCAACGCAACGGGTATTGTACCTACTTACATCTGCGATTCGGCAGTGGTAGAATTTGGTGAGCTTGGTTTTTAACTTCTCCGTCTGCCAATAATTACTTAAAACAGAAAGACTATATTTTATTGCACCAGCTGTTCATGCAGGGCTTAATTCTTTATAGTTTTTTTTTAAAATGTCAGGGTGACAAATATTTTTTGTTTATAAATGTAAATTTAACATTTGTTTTTTTACTTTTGGTTCAGCAAAGGTATTACCCCTTGCCTTTAAGGCGTGTCTTAGCGCTGTATAAACCGAATTAATTAAGCTTGATGAATAACGAAAATTTTGATCTGAAGGAGCATCCGCATAGTCGTTTGAATATATTAACCGGCGATTGGATACTGGTATCTCCGCATCGCACAAAACGGCCATGGCAAGGTAAAGTAGAGAATGCGCAGGCTGATGAAAGGCCGGCATATGATCCTACCTGTTACCTGTGCCCTGGGAATAACAGGGCCGACGGAAGCAAAAATCCCGACTATAAGGGCAGCTATGTTTTTACCAACGATTATTCATCATTACTGCTAAATACCCCTGATGGCGGCTTAAATGACGATGAACTGTTGGTAGCCAACAGCCAGCGCGGAATATGCAGGGTGATCAGTTTTTCGCCAAGGCACGATCTTACATTGCCTGAAATGGAAACCAAAGATATCAGGAAGGTTGTTGATGTGTGGCAAACCGAATACCAGGAGCTGGCAACCAATTCATGGATCAAGCATATACAGATATTTGAAAATAAAGGTGATATAATGGGATGCAGCAACCCGCATCCGCACGGGCAGATCTGGGCGCAAAACAGCATCCCGGTTGAGGTAGCGAAAGAAACACAGCAGCAAAAGGTTTATTTTGAGCAAAAAGGCCGCAGTCTGCTTGCCGATTATGTGCAGCTTGAACTAAAACGCCAGGAACGTGTAGTTTTTGAAAACGAACATTTTGTTGTACTGGTGCCTTTTTGGGCGGTTTGGCCTTATGAAACCATGATAGTGAGCAAGCGCCATATTACCAGCCTGCTTTATTTTACCGACGATGAAAAAACGGCCCTTGCTGATGCTATTAAAAGGCTTACCGTTAGGTATGATAACATGTTTGAAACATCGTTCCCATACTCTTCCGGAATGCATCAATCACCGGTAAATATGGGCGATCAGCCTTACTGGCATTGGCATATGCATTTTTATCCGCCATTGTTGCGGTCGGCAACGGTTAAAAAATTTATGGTAGGTTACGAGATGCTGGCTAATCCCCAACGTGACATTACTGCCGAGTTTGCGGCCGAAAAACTAAGAAACTTGAGTGAAGTTCATTATAAATTAAAGGGATAAGTAAAAAATATTAATTTTAAGCCACAATATAAACCATCTATTTTATGAACAAGTTATTCAGAAACCTTTCGCTAATAATGTTACCGGCGTGCGTATCTTTGGCAGCCTGTAATCAATCATCTGACAAGAAAAAAACAACCATGACGGATAGTACCCAAACTCCAGCTTCGGCATTTGAAACAACAATTGATGGAAAGCAAACCCATCTGTACACCCTTAAAAACAAAAATGGTGTTACCGCTACGTTTACCAACTATGGCGGCCGTATTGTAAGCCTGCTGGTGCCTGATAAAACCGGAAAACTTACCGATGTTGTTTTAGGCTTTGAAAGTGTAGAAGGGTTTGAAAAATCAACCGAGCCTTATTACGGAGCTACTATTGGCCGTTACGGAAACCGTATAGCCAAAGGGAAATTTAAAATAGATGGTAAAGAATATCAATCATCTATAAACAACCCGCCAAATACGCTGCATGGCGGTAAAAATGGCTACCAGAGCGTAGTATGGGATGGTAAACAAATAGATTCATCAACCGTAGAGTTTACCTACCTGTCAAAAGACATGGAAGAAGGTTTTCCTGGCAATTTGAACGTGAAGGTTATTTACAGCCTTACCGATGATAATGAATTTAAAGCGGTTTACGAGGCCACTACTGATAAAAACACCGTTGTTAACCTAACCAACCATGCCTTTTTTAACTTAAACGGCGAAGGCAGCGGTACTATACTTGATCACCTGGTAAAGGTTGATGCCGATAATTATGTACCGGTTGATTCAACTTTGATACCGCTGGGCCCAATAGCAAAAGTACTGGGAACTCCATTTGATTTTACTAAACCAACCACCATTGGTAAAAGAATAAATGACGATAACGTACAGCTTAAAAACGGCAAAGGTTACGATCATAATTTTGTATTGAACAAGCACGACATCAAGACTCCTATAGCCACTGTAGTGGGCGATAAAAGCGGTATAAAAATGGAAGTGTTTACAGAGGAGCCAGGCTTGCAATTTTATAGCGGAAACTTCATGCAGGCTAAAAATGCTATGAAACGCGGGATTAAGGATGAGTTCCGTACCTCATTTGCCATGGAAACTCAACATTACCCAGATTCACCAAACCAGCCTCAGTTCCCATCAACAGAACTTAAACCAGGCCAGGTTTATAAAACACAATCATTGTATAAATTTTCGGTAGTTAAATAAACCGGATTTCATAGAGAATTAAAAGAGGGTCTTACCGGTAAGGTGAGGCCCCTTTTTTTTGGCAAATGATGGAATGGAAAATATATGGTATGATAATCAGTAACAAGTTTATGGAGCAAACAAAAAGTACAATAAAAAAACATTACAGCCATTTGTAATATTTACTTTTACTGTATACAATCCTTCAATAAAGGTGCGGTATATAAATTAAAATTGGTATCCATTGCTAACAGATAATCACGGTCGAAAAATTAATTACCTGCGCCTTGCGGTGACGGATAGGTGTAATCTGCGCTGTTTTTATTGTATGCCTGAAGATGGCCTGAATTGGCTCAGCCGTAAAGAGCTGATGAGTCATGACGAGATGTTGCGAGCCTGCGATGTGTTGGTAAAAATGGGTATCGAAAAGATCCGTATTACCGGTGGAGAGCCGTTTGTACGTAAGGATATCATGCCTTTGCTTACCGCTATATCAAACCTGAATGGCTTGCAGGAATTGAGCCTAACTACCAATGGCGTGCTTACTGCCCCATACGTGCCCGAGTTAAAAAAGATAGGTGTTCGATCGGTAAATCTGAGTTTGGATACCCTTGATGCTAACCGCTTTTTTACTATAACCCGCCGTGATGAATTTGCCAATGTTATGGCGGCTTTGGATGCTTTGCTGACTCACGACATAGAAGTGAAAATAAACGCTGTGGTTATGGATGGCAAAAACACGCAGGATATTTTACCCCTGGTAGCAATGACTAAGGATATGCCCGTGAGCGTGCGCTTTATTGAAGAGATGCCTTTTAATGGGGATGGTCATGTTTATGCAGGTTTACAATGGGATTATGTGCGGATTCTGGATGAAATAAAAAGTAAATATCCGCAGATACAAAAACTTCCTGACCCTTTAAATTCAACAGCTTACAATTATCATATACCTGGTCACCACGGCAATATAGGCATCATAGCGGCTTATTCACGTACTTTTTGCGGCACTTGCAACCGCATCAGGATAACTCCTCAGGGCGAATTGAAAACCTGTTTATACGATGATGGGGTATTGAACATCAGAGATATGATGCGTGGCGGTGCCGGCGACCATGAATTACGGGCTGTAGTGCTAAATGCCATTGGCCACCGGGCCAAAGATGGCTGGGAAGCCGAACATAAACGGGTGATACATCCGGGCATTCATGAATCCATGGCTACTATTGGTGGATAAATAATAGAAGTTAGTATCAAGTAGTGAATAAGAGTATCAAGTAGCGAGTATCAAGTATCAAGATACTATATTAATTATGGAGAGTTTTAAAATCTTGATCTCGTTACTGAATTACACAACAGTCTTGATACTTGATACTCGCTACTTGATACTAAATTATATCATATGACAACTGTTAACGAGGCCGAAAAGCTTATACTGGCGCAATTAAAAGATTATGGTACTGAAAGTCTGCCATTTGAGCAAACCATGGGTCGGGTTTTGGCAGAGGCTATAAAAGCAGATCGTGATCTGCCTCCGTTTAACCGGGTTACTATGGATGGCATTGCCGTTAGCTACCAGGCTATCACAAATGGCATCAATACCTTTAAAATAATAGCCACCCAGGCCGCGGGCGAGGCACCTGCAACTATCAGTGAGTTGGATGAATGTATTGAGATCATGACTGGGGCGGTACTGCCGGCATCGGTTGATACCGTGATCCGTTATGAAGATGTTGATATAAACAACGGGCTGGCATCCCTAAAAATAACCGACATAAAGCAAGGACAAAATCTGCACCTGCAGGGCGTGGATAAAAAGCAGGGCGATGTTCTGGCCCCAGCCGGACAAATGATTACAGCCGCGATCATCAGTGTTGCGGCATCAGTTGGTAAAGCGGAGCTCCTGGTAAAAAAAATGCCCCGCGTAGTAATCATATCATCGGGTGATGAATTAGTGCCTGTGAATCAAAAACCTGCCCTTTATCAAATCCGGATATCAAATAGCTATACCATAAAAGCTGTTTTGCAGCAACATGCTCTTCAACCCGATATTATTCATATTCCTGACGATCCTGATGTTACCAGGCAGCAGATAGAGCACTGCCTGCAAAATTACGATGTACTGCTGCTGAGTGGTGGTATATCTATGGGGAAGTTTGATTACATACCACAGGCTCTCGAAGATTCGGCGGTTGAAAAGGTTTTTCATAAGGTGGCACAGCGCCCCGGCAAACCTTTTTGGTTTGGCAGGCATGGTAACGGAGCGGTTGTGTTTGCGTTTCCGGGCAATCCCGTGGCTACCTTTATGTGCCTGCATAAATATTTTTTAAACTGGCTCAGGGCTGTTTTAGGCCTGCAGGAGCAGTCACCTTTATACGCGGTTTTAGATAAGGATTTTCAGTTTTTGCCGCCTTTACAGTACTTTTTACAGGTAAAATTGCAAAGTAACCCGCTTGGACAACTTACGGCATTACCAATTGAAGGAAATGGTTCGGGCGATTTTGCTAACTTAGCAGATACGGATGCCTTTTTAGAATTACCGCTTGAAAGGAGCGATTTTAAGAAGGGGGAAGTGTTTAAGGCACTACGTTTTTGATACTGGTTCACACAAAAAACAGTTCAGACAAAATGAATAACAACAAATAACACCATGTTAACCCATATTGATAAACAAGGCAACCCATCTATGGTTGATGTTGGGGGTAAACAGGAAACCCACCGCACCGCCACAGCCCGCAGTATAATGGTTTTGCCCGATGAGGTACTGCAACACCTTGCTAATGGCGATTTGATAAGCAAAAAAGGTCCGGTATTTCAAACGGCTATTATTGCCGGTATCATGGCTGCCAAAAAAACCGGCGACCTGATTCCGCTTTGTCATCCTTTGGGTATGGATAATTGCAGCATCAATATTCAAGTTAATGAGCGGCAGGAAATTGTGATTGAATGTACAGCCAGCATTACCGCTAAAACGGGTATTGAGATGGAGGCATTGGTAGGTGCATCCATAGCGGCGCTTACCGTTTATGACATGTGCAAGGCCATGAGCCATGATATAGTAATTAAAGAAACCAAACTGATAGCTAAAACAGGAGGTAAACGTGACTTTAAACGAGCATAAAAAACACCTTAAACTGGCAAGGCCGGCTTCGGGCGTTTATGGCCGTAATGAGTGGTCGATAGTAGGAGGGCCATGTACGGTAATAAAATTGCTGGCCCATGATGTTATCGGGGCATTATCGCCGGTGTACAAATGCGCTTATGCAGATACATCTCACAATGATGATATAACGATGGTTCCTGGCAGGCTCACCAACGGCGCCATGCTTGATTATACCGACCAGATAAATTATCAGCAATATAATTTCCAAAACCCGGTGTTCCCTTACCAGCTAAAGCAAAACTTTGCCAATGCCGATCTGGTGCTGGTAAACGGTAACCATCAACAAGCCAAGGCACAAGTAGTTATTATCGATCTTAATAAAAGGGCATCGTTATTAAAAAGGCTTGAACAGTTAACCAACGTACAGTTGTTTTTATTGGCCGATAACGTTGATGAGATCTTTGATTTTATACAGGAAGCCATCCCAAACTGGCAGCAGATACCGGTTTACCGCTTATCTGACCGGGAACGGATCATTGGCTTTTTTGAAAGCAATCTGAAACTATCAAGGCCTGTTTTAAACGGTTTGGTACTTGCAGGAGGTAAAAGCCTGCGCATGGGTTTTGATAAGGGTAACGTGAACTGGTATGGTAAACCGCAACGCTATTACATGGCCGATATGCTTAAATCATTCTGTAATGAGGTGTTTATATCGGTAAGGCAAGGTCAACAGAGTGAGATAGACCCGAAATATGCGGCGCTTGAAGATACATTTACAGGGCTTGGCCCATTTGGGGCAATATTATCTGCCTTTAGGGAAAAACCTGATAATGCCTGGCTTATTGTAGCCTGTGATCTTCCGCTGATGGATGAGGCCACCCTACGTAATCTGGTAGCCTGGCGCAACAGCTCATCAACAGCTACGGCTTATCATAGCCCTGTAACTAACTTTCCGGAGCCATTGATAGCTATTTGGGAACCTAAAAGTTACCCAATATTATTATCGTTCCTGGCGCAGGGATATTCGTGCCCACGTAAGGTGCTTATCAATACCGATATTAACCTGTTAAATGCTCCCGACCCGGATGCTTTAACCAATGTGAACACTCCTGAAGAATTGGAACAAATAAAAAGAGTTATCCATCAAAAAACTGCTGCTAACTGATGAATATAGATATGTCAAGATATAGCTGCCAAATGGCCCTGCCAGGTTTTAGTGAAGAAAGCCAGCAGCTTTTGAGCCAGGCACGGGTGTTAATTGTTGGTGCCGGTGGTTTAGGTTGCCCGGCTGCTCAATATTTAACTTCAAGTGGTATCGGCACATTGGGTATTGCTGATTATGATGTAGTATCGGTAAGCAATTTACATCGCCAGGTGTTATATACGCCTGCGGATATTGGTAAAAGCAAGGTAGCCATTGCCTGCAAGCGGTTACAGAAACAAAACCCGGATGTAAAGCTGGTACCTCATATTGAAAAAATAACCTCGCACAATGTGTTAAGTATTATACAACAGTATGATATTATAATTGATGGCAGCGATAATTTTGAAACCAGGTATCTGCTTAACGATGCTTGTGTCATGATCGGTAAACCATTAGTATATGGCGCTATTTACCAGTTTGAAGGTCAGGTTGCGGTTTGGAATATGGTTTATGATGAAGATACACGATCGCCCAATTACCGTGATCTTTTCCCGAAGGTTGATGCCACCCAGATCCCTAATTGTACCGAAGGTGGAGTAATTCCTACTTTGGCTGGGATAATTGGCTGTATGCAGGCTAATGAAGTAATAAAATACATTACCAAAACAGGCGAACTGCTGGTAGGAAAAATATTAATATTCGACGGACAAAGCATGCAGAGCCGCGTTATCAAAATCGGCTCCGTTTCCAGAACCCCTGTGAGGGGACTTTCGGCAACGGTAGATATACCTGTGGTATCGGTACATGAGCTAAAGGAACGGATAGCTGATGATTCTGTTGAGCTGGTAGACGTGCGTACAGAGCAGGAGCGCGACGCTTTTGATATTGGAGGCACTCACATTCCACTCGATGAGTTGGAGGGCTACCTGGCCTTTTTTACAGACCCTAAGCCCAAAGTGCTTTATTGTGCAACCGGCAAACGCAGTGATGAGGCTGTAAAACTCATTCTCAGAAAAATACCCGGTGCCAATGTGTTTTCCTTAGCCGGAGGGCTAAAGGCTTATACGGAAGAATAGAGCCGATTTCGGATTTCGGATGTTCGATTTCGGATTTATAATATTAAAACTTTCATCTTGAGCGATAGCAAAGGATCTGTTAACGAATAGATGCTTCTGTGGGGCTATCCATGACAACTTACCGGGCACACTTACGAAGTTTTTAAGACTTCGTAAGTGTTTAACTGCATAATGTCATATTATCTTCAGAGTTCTTCGATTTTTTAAGCTCAGCTTGACAAGTTAGGGGCACTTAGGGATGCGCCGCTACCCAAACATCACCATCCTCAAAAGCTTCTTTTTTCCAGATGGGTACGGTTTGCTTCAGGGTATCAATAACATAACGGCAGGCATCAAAGGCGGCATCACGATGAGCAGCAGATACTGCTATAATAACAGGAACTTCGCCAATTTGCAGGGTGCCAGTACGGTGATGGATCAGTACTTTTTGTACAGGCCATTTTTCAAGAGCCTGCTTGGCTATCTTTTCCATTTCGCTGATGGCCATGGGCTCATAAGCTTCAAAATCAAGTTTAAAAACGGTTTTGCCTTTGGTTGCGTTACGTACGGTGCCAATAAACACATCAATACCACCAGATTCGGGCGACATGATCCAATCAATACAGGATTGAATGTTGAGGACCTCGGCCGAAAGAAGTATTTGAATATTTGGCATTTTAAAATGATTAATGGATAGTAAGAATAAAAATAGATTTATGGATGGAAGGAATATGGATAAAGGATTGTGGAAATATTGTTGTTTTTTATCCTTCAGTCCTTAATCCTTTATCCCCCAGTCCTAAAGTCTAAAAGTCCTAAAGTCCCCAGATCCAGCTTATCCTCCGCTAACAGGCGGAATTATGGCTATTTCATCACGTTCATGAATAGTATCACCGGGCAGGGCATATTCATTATTTACGGCAACCATGTACGATGCCAGTTGCTTTAAGCGCGGATACTGCTGCTCAAGCAGGTATTTTAAATTATAAATGGTGGCATCGTTTGTTAATTCAAGACTAACCTGTGAAGTCCCGAATATTTCCTTTGCTACACCAAATGCCAGCACATTGATCTTCATATCTCAAAATTATATCAAAATAGCTTATAAAGCATGCTAAAAATAAATTAATTGAGCACAAAATCTCAACTTACAGTTTAGGCTTAAGCAAGCTTTAAGCGCCATGACGCACGGATACGCCCGGTTTTTCCCAACTTATAAAGTTGCTCTGGCGATGCATTCGCACGCAAATGTTTTAATGAACCGGATGATTGATAATCAGGCTCGGCTTCCTTATCAATCAGGAAACCTTCGCTTTTAAAAAAGATTTCAGCTGCTTCAAAGCATTCAAACTTATTTTCTTCTATGCGGTGCTCCTCAAAAAAACGCTGTAGTTTATCATTGGTTGTGAGGCTGAGCAGGTTTTTGTCCGATTTAATATAGATATCAGCTGTTATCCAGTAACCGCCTCTTTTTTCAAGCACATTACGGATATTATGGCAAAGCTTTTTCTTTTCATTGGTATCCAGGTAAACCAGCAAACCTTCATTTACAATGGCAAGTTCGCCGCCCGGAAAGTGATTGGTAATAGTTGCAAATTCAGCTTTATCCAAAGCATTAAGGGGCAGGGTATGTAAATTTCCTTTTGGTATTGCTTCGTTGTGCATCAATAGCTGAAGCAAGTTTTGTTTGGTGGCTATCACCTCGGGTAAGTCAGTATCAATGTAATACACATCATTATTCAGGGCGGTATTTAAACCGCGGAAGGAAAAGCCTGAAGATAGTTCTAAAATATTTTTAACCGGCAGACCCGATAAAAGCTGGTTGATGCTTTTGTACCTGTTTTCAAAATGCAGCACCCTGGCCCAAAACACAAAGTTTTTAAGGTTAAAATCGGGTTTATATTTTTCAGGATAAATAATGAGCTCGGCAGCCTGGCGTGCAAATGGTATATCTGTTAAGCCCTTTAATAACAATAATGATCTGGCTGAAGGACTGATCGAACTGTAATCGCGGTCTTTAGGAAAGGTGTGATCCGTGCTCATGATGGCTTTAGTCAATGGACTGCTGAAAAACGATGCAAACTGTAGTCTCGTCAAGAACAGCAAATTCCCTTAAACCCCAGGGCTGCTCTTTGATCACCTTTAAATTAGGATGCAGCACTTCTGGATGGTTAGCTTTGATCTCATTATAAATGGCTTCAATATCATTGGTATCAATCCTGAATTCGGGCCTGTCGCCTATAGCAAAGTCTTCTTCGCTGGCTACCACCTGAATGGTCACCCCATCACGGGCAAAGATGGCAAAACCCTCTTCCTGATATTTGATCTCAAAACCAAGGGCGGTAAAAAATTGAAGGCCGACATTGATATCGTCATAAATAACTTTCGGAATTATTTTAACTAAGCTCATTTGGTTATTATTTGGTTAAATAAAGTTCAGCACTTTTATCCGCTAAAATAAGATAATCTGTATTTTTTCTAAATAGCTCTCCTATGAAACAAAACAGCTAAATAATGTTTTTATCATTAAAAAAACATTATGTCATTTGATCAGTATCACGAGCCGGCGCATGAGCTATCTGCCGAAACCAGAACTTTTGCCCGCATGATTGTTTCCCTAACCGAAGAGGCCGAGGCTATTAATTGGTATGAGCAACGCATTGCCGTTGAAACCGATAAGGCCGCCAAAGCCATTATGCAAAATGCCCAGCAGGAAGAGTTTAAACACTTTGGCATGGACCTGGAGTTTTTACTGCGCCAGAAACCTGTATGGCGAACCACGCTGCAGGCAATCCTGTTCCAGAAGGGTGATATTGTAAAACTTGCAACCAAGGGAGAAGAAGCCGCGGAAGAATAATAGTTACGTAATGACTACCGGGTGTATAAAACTGATTCAGGGCGACATCACCAAAATAAAGGCTGATGCCATTGTGAATGCTGCCAATACATCATTATTAGGTGGGGGTGGGGTAGATGGTGCTATACACCGGGCTGGCGGCAAGGCTATACTGGATGAATGTATACAAATACGCAACCGCCAGGGTGGTTGCAAAACCGGGGAAGCGGTGATCACAACGGCGGGTAATTTACCTGCCAGGTATGTGATACATACGGTAGGCCCGGTTTATAACAAAGGAGATCAGGGCGAAAATGAATTGTTGGCTTTGGCTTACCGCAACAGCCTTAAACTGGCTGCGGAAAATAAGGTTGAAACCATTGCTTTTCCTAATATCAGTACCGGTATTTATCACTTTCCAAAGGACGAGGCAGCCGCCATAGCTGTGGCAACCGTTAAGACTTTTTTAGCAGACGATGATATCATAAAACAGGTGATATTTGTTTGCTTTGATGATGAAAACTACATCATATACAGGCGTTTGTTAAATGAAGGATATTGAAATAAATGCACCAGTTGCTTTTATTGAGTAATAGGTAAATATTGTTTATGTTAGCGTAATGCACCCTGCGCTTAAAAAATATCTGGAAGGTAAAATTGTCCTCTCGGCAGAGGATGAGCAGCTGATAGATTCCTGCTTTAAATTAAGATCAGGTAAACGCAACGAAATTTTAATAGAAAAGGGAAGTATAGCCAGGCATTCATTTTTTGTGGTGAAGGGATGCCTCAGGGTGTTTTTAACAGATGCGGAGGGCAATGAATCAACCCGGTTCTTGATATTTGAAAACCACTTTGGCACGGCCTTTCCAAGTTTTATACAGCAAAAGCCATCTGTCGCGGCAGTACAAAGTTTGGAACCATCAGAACTATTGATGTTAAGTTACAATGACCGGGAATTATTACTCAGGGAAGTACCTGGTTGGGAAACCTTTTACAGAAAGGGAATTGAGCAGGATTATATAGCATCTATACAACGGATTGAAAGCCTTATAACCATGGATGCAAAGGAGCGCTACCAAATACTGCTGCAAACTCAACCCCAGCTTATTCAAAGACTTCCCGGAAAGATCATTGCCGATTATTTGGGCATATCACAGGAAACGCTAAGTCGTCTTAAATCAAAAAAATGATTTATTGACTATTGTCAATCTTTTTGGTTAAGGTATTAGCTTGTTTTGTATTATAAACCAAGTAATTAATGAAAAGCTTAATTATATCTGTATTTATCCTGACGGTATTCAGTCCATCTGCTTTTTCGCAGGCTGGTGTAAATAATATAGGCCAGCGCACGTTTCATTTTAAGGATCAAAAACGAAACAGGCCGCTTACTACCGAGGTTTGGTATCCTACAACTGATACGTTAAAACAAAGCGATAAAAAGTTTTCGCCATTTGCCCGTGCCAATACCGTGCGCGATGGTAAATTACCATCAACCAAACTGCCGCTGATCCTGCTTTCGCATGGTACCGGCGGTGGCAGGCTGAACCAGGAATGGCTGGCCGATACACTGGTTAAAAACGGTTTCATTGTTGCCGCCGTTGATCATTGGGGCAATACCTATGATAATAAAATAGGAATTGAATTTGCAAAGCCCTGGGAACGCCCGCAGGATATCAGCTTTATTTTAACCGCTTTGCTAAATGATGATGGGTTTAAAGCCGTTATTGATCCCGATAAAATTGGCGCGGCAGGCTTTTCATTCGGGGGCTATACTGTTATTGCCCTTGCCGGTGGAAAGCTTGATTTTGAAGCCTTGCGCAGTTATTTTAAGGCCAAACCAAATGAACTTAATGTGCCTGAGTTTCCAACCTTATCCAAATATCTCGACGATAGTACTTTACTGGCTGGGGCCAAAACATATCCTCCATTAAAGGATAATCGGATCAAGGCTTTTCTATCCATATCACCCGGACTTGGGGTTGGTTTTACAAGTAATAAGCAAATGAAGGATATTACAGGTGCTGTGTTCATCATAGGGTCTGAAAGCGATAGTATTGTGCCTGTTAAAACAAATGCTTACCATTTTCATGAATTGATAAAAGGTTCGGAGTATTACGTTAACAAAGGGAAAGTGGGGCATTATGTAATGCTTCCTGAAGCTATTGATGAGGTTAAGAAAGAAGCCCCGGTTATTTTTACAGATAATGTTTCCGTAAACAGGCACCAGATACACCGGGATGTTGATAGCCTGGCGATTAATTTCTTTAAAAAACAACTGCAAGCCGTTGGGAAATAATGCTGTCTTGATTTTATATCCATCGCAATCGTTTTCGTAATCTCCTGTTGAAGTTTCGGTTAAACTGTTAAGTATCTTATATATTTGAAATTATAACCGCAATTTCATCTAA
This sequence comes from Mucilaginibacter aquaedulcis, assembly GCF_030409325.1. Lineage (GTDB taxonomy): Bacteria > Bacteroidota > Bacteroidia > Sphingobacteriales > Sphingobacteriaceae > Mucilaginibacter > Mucilaginibacter aquaedulcis. Next base: position 1,758,994 of record NZ_JAUFPR010000002.1, on the reverse strand, counting down.
ATGAGAAAGAAGAATTATCTGCCCCGCCTAAGCATGGCATCTGTCCTTGTAGCCGGGCTCGCGCTCTCGGCAACGGCACAACAAAAAAATATATACCATAAAGGCTGGGTCGATTTTAATAAGAACGGCAAAATGGATGTTTTTGAAGATCCGCAGCAACCCATTGAAAAACGTGTTGCCGATTTGCTGAGCCAAATGACCGTTGAAGAAAAAACCTGTCAAATGGCCACGCTTTACGGCTACAAACGGGTTTTAAAAGACGAGATGCCCGTTCCATCGTGGAAAAACGAGGTTTGGAAAGATGGTATTGCCAATATTGATGAGGAACTTAATAACCTTACCTCAACTACCGATAAGGCATATACGCAATATTCTTTTCCTTACAGCAAGCATGCGTCGGCTATAAATACCATTCAAAAATGGTTTGTGGAAGAAACCCGCATGGGTATTCCCGTTGATTTTACCAACGAGGGTATCCATGGCTTAAATCATGACAGGGCTACGCCATTACCCGCGCCAATATCTATAGGCAGCACATTTGATAAACAGCTGGTACGTGAGGCCGGACAAACCGTTGGCCGCGAGGCAAAGGCTCTGGGCTATACCAACGTTTATGCACCCATACTTGACCCGGCCCGTGACCAGCGCTGGGGCCGTGTAGTGGAGTGTTACGGCGAAAATCCTTTCCATATTGCCGAGCTGGGCAAGCAAATGGTTTTGGGGATACAAGAGGAGGGTGTGGCATCAACCATGAAGCACTTTGCAGTATACAGCGTGCCTAAAGGAGGCCGCGATGGCAGCGCCCGTACCGATCCGCATGTGGCACCAAGAGAGATGTACCAGGTTTACCTGTACCCTTTTCGCAGGGTGATACAGGAAGCACACCCGATGGGGGTAATGAGCAGCTACAATGATTGGGATGGCGTACCCATAACCGGCAGCTATTACTTTTTAACCGAACTGCTGCGCCAGAAATTTGGCTTTAACGGTTATGTGGTGTCTGATAGTGAGGCGGTTGAATACCTGTTCTCTAAACATCATGTAGCTGCCGATTATAAAGAAGCGGTAAGGCAGGCGGTTGAGGCCGGCCTTAACGTACGCACCAATTTTACCATGCCGCAAACCTTTATTATGCCGCTGCGCGAGCTGATCAAAGAAAACAGGCTATCCATGAAGCTCGTTGATTCAAGGGTGGGTGATGTGCTGCGGGTTAAATTCCGTTTGGGTTTGTTTGATGATCCTTATGTGAAAGACCCTAAATCATCAGATAAAAAGGTGCACACCGTGGCCGATGATGCCATGTCGTTAAAAATGAACCGTGAATCGATGGTGCTGCTTAAAAACCAGGGCGATCTGTTGCCTCTGGATAAAAGCAAGCTGAAAAATATTCTGGTTACTGGCCCGCTGGCTGCCGAAAAAAATTATGCTACCAGCCGTTACGGCCCATCGCACAACCCGGTTACCAGCGTACTTGAGGGAGTTAAAAAATATGTTGGCACGGGTGCAAACGTAAATTATGTAAAAGGCTGCAATATTGTGGATGCAACCTGGCCCGAAAGCGAGATCATTGAAACGCCTTTAACCACACAGGAGCAGGCGGGCATTGATTCGGCTGTGGCACAGGCTAAGCAAGCCGATGTGGTGATTGCTGTGGTAGGCGAGGATGTGAATACTGTTGGCGAAAGCATGTCGCGCACGGGGCTGAACCTTCCCGGCAGGCAATTAAAGCTGATTCAGGCCTTGCAAGCTACGGGCAAACCCGTAGTTATGGTAATGATAAACGGACAGCCGCTTACCATTAACTGGGAAAACAAATACGTGCCTGCCATTTTAGAGGCTTGGTTTCCCGGCCCGGAAAGCGGCCGTGTTGTTGCCGAAACCTTGTTTGGCGATAACAACCCCGGAGGTAAGTTGCCCATTACCTTTCCTAAAACCACAGGACAAATTGAATTTAACTTTCCTTTCAAGCCGGCTTCGCAGGCAGGTCAGGGAGGAGATAACAGCTGGGGTAAAACCAGTGTAAACGGTGCCCTGTACCCCTACGGTTATGGTTTGAGCTATACTAAATTTGATTACAGTAACCTGCAGGTATCGCCGGAGAAAGAAAACTCGCAGGGCGACATTACCGTAACTGTGGATGTAACCAATACCGGCAGCCGCAAGGGCGACGATGTAGTGCAGCTTTATCTGAAAGATGAAGTGAGCAGCGTTACCACTTATGAGTACGATTTGCGCGGCTTTGAACGCGTAAACCTTGCTCCCGGCGAAAAGAAAACCGTGCAATTTACCCTACACCCGGACGATATGGCCCTGCTGGATAAAAACATGAACTGGACAGTTGAACCAGGCAAATTCATGGTCATGATTGGCAGCTCATCGGTTGATATTAAGCTGAAGAAAGAGTTTGAGGTGGAGTAGGGCTGAAAGCTATAGGCGAATGATAATAGGTAGATACTTTTGAATTAAAAAAGACTTCCGAAGTTTTTAAAACTTCGGAAGTCTTTTTTTAAGCTTTATTGAGTTGTGACTTATATTAAATAATACTTATATAATAGATTACATACTGCCGGCTCGGATTTATTTCTTGGATTTTTTAAGCAATATCATAATTAATGGAGCGGCTGACGATTTTAGACGATACCGCAGTATGTTTTTTTACTTTCCAAAGCAATTGTTTTAGTAATTTTGTCGGTTTACCAAACATTACTAACTGTGATAATTACAGTTGTAGTTAATTACTTTATTTATATTTTTATACAATTCAAAACACTAAGGCTTTGCCTGTTGTAAACCAGTTATTAAACTATTGAATGGAACTTGAGAATAAAGGTGTAAAGGGCAGCCAGCTAAAGAATATGATTATTAAAAAGCTTTATTTTAATAAAGCTATGTCATGCGCGGGGCTGAGCGAGTTGTTTGATAAAAGCATACCATCAATAGCTAAGGCTGTAAATGAATTAATGGACGAAGGCTTTGTAGTTGAGGACGGCTATGCCCCTTCAAGCGGTGGCCGCCGCCCGCTCATGTACTCTGTAAAGGCAAATGCCATGTATGTGCTGGCTATTGCATTGGATCAGCTTACGGCACGTATTCAGCTCTTTGATCTGCTGAACAACCCGGTTGCCGATATGTTCACATCTGAGCTGAAACTGCTGAACAACCCCGATGCGCTTGTTCACCTGATTGACTATATCAATACGTATATCAAAAACTCGGGTATTGCCAAAGAAAAAATTGCCGGTATAGGCATCGGTATGCCTGGATTTATCAACGTTACCGAGGGTATAAACTATACTTATCTTGATGCAGGTGGACAAAGCTTAACCGCCTATTTAACCGCTAAAACAGGTATCACCACCTATATTGATAACGACTCGAGCCTGATTGCGCTTGCCGAACAAAAGTTTGGCATTGCCAAAGCTCAGAACGAAGTAATGGTGATCAATCTGGGCTGGGGTATTGGCCTGGGGATGATCGTTAACGGTAAATTGTTCAGGGGTCATAATGGCTTTGCAGGCGAGTTGAGCCACATCCCACTATCTGAAGATGGGGCCCTTTGCGAGTGCGGTAAGCGCGGTTGTTTGGAGGCCGAGGCTTCTATGCTGGTAGTTGCTCAAAAGGCTATAGCGGGCATTAAACAGGGGCGTATCACCAGTTTAAAATATAATAGTAATGATCACTCTAAACTGATGGGTGATGCATTGCTCGAAGCTGCTAATAACGGCGATCAATTTGCTATTGAACTGCTGTCAGACGCGGGATATAAAATTGGTAAGGCCCTGGCTATATTGATCCATATCATGAACCCGGCAATTATTGTATTAAGCGGTCGTGGAGCCAAAGTTGCCAAGATATTAATGGCACCTATTCAGCAGGCCCTGCATAAATATTGCATCCCCCGGCTTGCCGGCGGTACCGAACTGCTGGTATCTGAACTCGGTTTTGATGCGGAGCTGATAGGTGCAGCAGTGCTGGTAATGGAAAACTTCGATAAAACTGTAAAAGCTAAAGTAGGCAAAGCAGCTAAATCAGTTGCATAGCAAATGTGCAGATTTACCCAAACACTTTAGCAGAGTAATCCATAGCTTCCTGAAATTTAGTTAAATTAAGCTGCAGGGGCTCGTTTTGTGATTGAAGGTATGCTATCAGGTTTTCGGTAGCGATGTTGCCTGTGAGGTCATCTGCTGCCATGGGGCAGCCTCCGTAGCCTTTTAATGCTACATCAAAACGTTTGCAGCCGCTTTTGTAGGCCGCATCTATTTTGGGTTGCCAGGAATTTGGTGTAGAATGCAGGTGGATGCCAAATTCTGTTTCCGGAAATTTATTGCAAAGGTCGGGGTAAATACCGCTGATCTGTTCGGCTTCGGCAATGCCGATGGTATCGGCAAGGGCTATGTTAATGATGCCTTCCCGGGTCAGGCGTTCTGTCCATTGTTCTATAATTCCGGTACCCCATTCATCGCCATAAGGGTTGCCGAAACCCATAGACAGGTATACAAGCAGTTGCTTGTTGCTGGCCTGGCACAGCTCTTTTATTCTTTTTACATTGTCAAAAGCCTGGGGCAGGGTAGTATTGGTATTGCGCAGCTGAAAAGTTTCAGATATGGAGAAAGGGTAACCAAGATAAGTGATCTCCTCATGTTTAACCGCCTCTTCGGCACCACGGTAATTGGCTATGATAGCCAGCAGTTTTGATCTGGTACTGCTCATATCCAGTTTTTGAAGCGCCTCAGCGGTATCCTGCAATTGAGGTATGGCCTTAGCCGATACAAAGCTCCCGAAATCAATAGTATCAAAACCTACCTGTAACAGCAGGTTAATATAGGCCGCTTTAATAGCTGTAGGTACAAAATCATGCAAACCCTGCATGGCATCGCGCGGACATTCGGTTATTTTTATGTTCATTAGGTTTGGAGTAGTGAGTTTGAGTGCTGAGTTAAAAAACAATAAGTTAAAACTCATCAATTTTACTAACAACTCAAAACTTATCACACTCAACTCATAACTCAAAAAACTAATCTACCGTATTGGGTAAATGTGCATCCTCAGTTAGCCCTTCACGTTCAAATTTGCGAATGATAAGCCTGGTGCCTCCATTATAGGTTATGTAGCTTGATACCCAGTTAATGAACACGATCACCTTATTACGGCCACCTAAAAGCGATATCAGGTGTACAAACATCCAAACCAACCATGCAAAAAATCCCTGAAACTTTATTTTACCCAGATCGGCAACGGCTTTATTCCGGCCAATGGTAGCCAACGATCCTTTATCATTGTATTTAAAAGGCGAGGTTGGTTCGCCGTTGATCAGTTGCATAATAGTAGTACCTACGTGCTGCCCCATTTGTATGGCTACCTGGGCCACACCGGGATGGCCTTTGGGTGTTTCTTTGGTTATCATGGCAGCGACATCGCCAATGGCAAATACATTGCTGGTGCCAATTACACGGCAGATATTGTCAGTTCTGATCTTGTTGCCGCGCTCAATCATATCCTCGTCAATGCCTTCGGGTACTACACCCATAACACCTGCGCTCCAGATCACGTTTTTGGTGCGGATCACCTTGCCTCCTTCAAATTTCATTTCATCGCCGTCATAGCTCTCTACCTTCATGCCTAAAAGTACTTCAACACCCATGTTGGTTAAAAACTGTTTGGCAGCATGTGATGCTTCGTCAGAAAATGGGGCCAATACCTTTGGTAAAAAATCAACCAGGTATACTTTCATATCCTCCTTTTTTAGCTCCGGGTAATCTTTGGTAAGGATATGGTTGCGTAATTCGGCCAGTGAGCCTGAAAGTTCAACACCGGTAGGCCCAGCGCCCACCAGCACAAAAGTGAGGTAGGGATCGCGTTCTTCTTTACTTGGTTTAAGCAAGGCCTCCTCTATGTTCTGTAAAATGGAATAACGCAGGTTAAGCGCCTCGGGAATAGATTTCATGGGCATCGAAAATTTTTCAATGTCCTTATTACCAAAAAAGTTAGTGGTGGAGCCTGTAGCAATTACCAGATAATCGTAGGCAACAGGACCTATGGTAGTATCTAAAGTGTTGCTGTCAGCATTTATTTTTGTAACCTCGGCAATCCGGAAACGGAAGTTTTTCTGACTGGCGAAATTTTTACGCAATGAGAACGCTATTGACTCTGATTCAAGGCTACCCATGGCAACCTGGTATAAAAGTGGCTGAAAGGTATGGTAATTATGCTTGTCAAGCATTAAAACATCAACGGGCTTATCCTTTAATTTTTTGGCTACCTCAAGGCCGCCAAAGCCTCCGCCTATAATAACTACCAGTGGGAGTTTTGAGCTGTTTGTTAAATTCATAGAGCAGGTTGTATTGTTTCACTACAGCATTACAACAAACGTGCCCCTTTCTATATCAACTACATAGCCTGCTATGTTTTAAAACAAAAAAGGCCCCAAATATGCTTTGGGGCCTTGTGAAGTATAATTGAAATTTAATTATCTCAGATCTTTTTTACCGAAGTCGACAATAACCGGCGTAGCTACGCAGATAGAAGAGTATGTTCCGAAGATCACACCGATCAATAATGCGAACGAGAAACCTTTAATTACGTCGCCACCAAATATGAACAACACGATCAGTACGAATACCACAGTTAACGCGGTAATAATGGTACGGCTCAGTGTGCTGTTGATAGCCTGGTTAATTACAACTTCCGGATCATCTGTTTTAGCATGGTGCAGTTCCAGGAACTCACGTATCCTGTCAAATACTACCACTGTATCGTTAATTGAGTAACCAATAACGGTCAGGATAGCCGCGATAAAGGCCTGGTCAATATCCAGTGAGAACGGAAGGATGCCACGGAATAAAGAGAAGAACGATAATACCAGCAGGGCATCGTGCGCTGTTGCAACCATCGCACCCAAGCTAAACTGCCATTTACGGAACCTGATCAGAATATAAGCCGATATAACAAATATGGCAAACAACACCGTGTAGATAGCTGATGTTTTTAACTCATCGGCAATAGTGGCACTTACTTTTGATCCACCTAAAATGTTTTTATCAGTGATCTTGGTTTCTGGTTTGCTGCTCAGTGTATTGATCAGCGCGGTTCTAACTTTGTTATCACCTGATATGGTGTTATCGCTGAACAAGTAGTTAGTAGTGATACTGAACTTGTCTTCGCCCATAGTTTTAACCTCAGTACTGCGACCTAAAGTAGCATCAACAGCATCATGGATAGCTTCGGTAGTAACTGATTTGTTAGGGAAGCTAACGATAAAGTTACGGCCACCTTCAAAATCCACACCGTAGCTAAAGCCGCGGGTAAATATAGAGATCAAACCGGCAGTGATGAACACACCTGAGAAGATGTAGAATTTGAAACGGTTTTTTACAAACTTGAAGTTGGCATTTTTAAATGTATGAGAGCTCCAAGGGTTTGAGAATTTGATATCCCAGCCTTTGTCAAGCATCCACTCAAATATAACCCTTGAAATAAGTAATGAACAGAACAATGAGGTAATGATACCGATCATCAATGTGGTAGCGAAACCTTGAATAGGGCCCGAACCAAAGATGAACAGGATTAAACCAGTTAAGAATGTACTGATCTGTGAATCGAGGATTGAAGGCAACGCGTGTTTGAAACCATCGGCTATAGCTATTCTTAACGATTTGTCAAGGGCAAGCTCTTCACGAACACGTTCATAAACCAATACGTTGGCATCAACCGCAATACCTAAGGTTAATACGATACCTGCAATACCTGGCAATGTTAAAACAGCACCTAAGCTGGTTAATACGCCCATCAGGAAAAATATGTTGATGATTACCGCTACCACCGCTACAGTACCTGCACGGTTGTAATAAGCGATCATGAATATCAATACAACTACTAAACCTAAAATACTTGAGGTAACACCGGCATTAATAGCTTCCTGACCTAATGACGGACCTACGATAGATTCTGACACGATGTGAGCAGGTGCCGGTAAGCGACCGGCTTTTAATACGTTGGCCAAATCTTTGGTATCTTCAATAGTGAAGTTTCCAGAGATAGAAGATACACCACCTGAAATTTCGTTTTGAACGGTAGGGGCAGAGTATACGTTATCGTCCAATACAATGGCGATAGCTTTTTTGTTGGTACCTGATGATGCTTCGGCAGTAATGGTGCGCCATTTTTCGGCACCTTGTGAGTTCATCACCATTCTTACTTCCGGGCTGCCTTTAGGGTCAACGTCAGAGTTAGCATCGTTGATCACATCGCCTGATAACACAGGGCCGTTTTCTGCTCCGGTTAATTTGATAGCGTATAAAGCAAATGCTTTCTCTTTAGCATCTTTCAAAGGTTTTACTTCCCAAAAGAATTTCACGTTACGTGGCACTACTGATTTTACATCGGCACTGTTCAGGTAAGCGTTAACCCTGGCGGTATCTTTCAATGGAGCGTAGCCAACAACCGGGCCCTGGCCTAATGCCTGCTGACCGTTTCTGTCGGTACCCAGGTTTAACTGCATAATTGAAAGCAGCGGGTGTTGTGATGCCAATTGAGTTTTGCTTGCCAATGAGGCAGCAGAAGTATCTTTAGCAGCGTTCTTTTGAACTTTGCTTAACAACGAACCGGCTTTAGCAGCAGTATCAGTTTTTGCAGCGGCAGTAGTAGCAGCTGTTTTTGATGAGTCGGCTTTAGCGGTTTTGTTTTTTGCAGCCAGTAGGTTGTCAATGTTGATCAGGTACTGGTAAGCTTCAGTGTTATCAAAAGTTTCATAAAACTCTAACTTGGCCGAACCTTGTAAAAGTTTACGAACACGCTCAGGCTCTTTTACACCAGGTAACTCAACCAGGATACGGTTTGAACTTTGCTCTAACTGGATGTTAGGCTGGGTTACACCAAACTGGTTGATACGGGTATTCAAAACGGTGTATGATTGTTTAACCGCAGTGTTTGCCTGATCTTTCAGGTAAGCCTGAACCTCGCTGTTTGAAGCGTTGTACTTTAAGTGATCCTGATTGTCTTTTGTTGAAAAGATAGCGGCAAGTTTACCGTTAGGATTCAGTTTCTCATACTCGCTCACAAATAACGCGATATAATCTTTCTGAGTAGTCTTAGCGTCAGCCTGCAATTTGTCAGCATTTTCCAGAGCCTGGTTAAATACCGGATCAGGGTTGTTGTTTGCGATTTTCCTTACCAGTTCGTCAAGAGAGATCTGCATGGTAACGTTCATACCACCTTTTAGGTCGAGGCCCAGTGCAAGTTCTCTTTGTTTTACGTACTGATAATTGTGTTTGAACAACGGATATACCGGTTGTGAAGACATAGAATCCAGATAAGCTTTTTCTTTCTCCGGATCACCCTTTGAATATACTTTGGCATCACTTTCAACTTTACGTGCCACCCACGTGAATGATAGCTGGTACAAGCATACCGCGGCTAACAGAATGGCAAAAAATTTAATAACCCCTTTACCTTGCATCGAATTTTTATATGTAATTAATTAGTTTATAAGCTTTTTTTCAATAAGACGGCAAATCTAATAAAATTTCGCAACCCTGAAATTTTAAATTAAAACAATTTGATGACAGAAAATGTTACCGCCGCTGTAGTGTGATGAATGAATAGGTGTACTTGTTTTTTTCGTCGGGTTCAAAGTCTTCGCGCTCCGTCTCTTTCCAGTCTTGGTCATTTAATTCCGGGAAAAACGTATCACCATCAAAATCATGATCAATAATGGTGAGGTAAATACGATCGGTAAGCGGAAGGGCCTGTTTGTAGATCTCGGCACCGCCAACAATAAACACCTCTTCCTCATTTGCACAAAGGGCCAAAGCAGCCTCAACAGAACTCACCACTTCGCAGCCCTCAATGCTGATAGCCTGCCGGGTTATAATAATGTTGCGGCGTTTGGGCAAGGGCTTGCCAACAGAATCATAAGTTTTACGCCCCATGATAACGGTGTGCCCGGTAGTAACATCTTTAAAATGCTTCAGATCTTTCGGCAAATGCCAAAGTAGCTTATTGTTTTTGCCTATAGCATTGTTTTTGGCTATGGCTACTATGATAGATACGGTCATTTAATTGTTCATTCGTTTGAAAGTAATCATTTTGATTGTGTAGTGTGTTCAACTAACCACAACTTTATACCATCAAAAGTTAGTTCTCCCTTGCTGGCCGCTATTGTCATGCTATATTTTTCGTCTTCAGTCGCAATAATATCAATTTCAAATTCAAGAAGCGTTAAACGTAATAGGGTGTAAGCTGTTCTTTTATTTCCATCAAGAAATGGGTGATTAATTATAATGCTTTCAAAAATGGCAGTGGCCTTATCAGTTGCATCCGGGTATAGATCCTGTCCATCAAAGGTTGCGTTTGGTCTGGCTATAGCAGCTTCTAATCCGCCCTGATCTCTTATGCCTTTAACACCTCCAAATTTTTCGATTAAAATATTGTGTATTATTAGCGTTGTTTTTAAATCGATCATTGAGCAAGCCTTTGTAATAAGCTTTTATCCTCCAATAATATTTTTTTAAAATTATTGGTGAGTTTGATTTGCTCGGGTGTTTGTGTTTGAAGTTCTTTTACAAAATCTAAAATATCTTGTAATACAGTTTCGGGTACCTGGTCAAGTGCCTTTTGTATTTCATTTTTTATTTGAACCGATGTCATGCTCAAATTTACAATTTTTTTAATAGAAATGCCATTGAATTGATAAGCCTACACCGCAACAATACCCTTGATGTGCGGATGCGGATCATAGTTCTCCAAAGTGAAATCTTCAAATTTAAAACCGAAAATATCTTTTACCTCCGGGTTGATCCTCATGGTAGGCAGCGGGCGCGGTTCGCGGCTCAATTGCAGGTGGGCCTGCTCCATATGGTTGTTGTATAGGTGAGCATCGCCAAAAGTGTGGATGAAGTCGCCGTAGTCCAGATCACACACTTGGGCTACCATCATGGTGAGCAGAGCGTAGGATGCAATGTTGAAGGGCACGCCCAAAAATATATCTGCACTGCGCTGATACAACTGACATGACAACTTTCCCCTGGTTTCGCCTTTTTCCTTGTTGGCCGGATCCACGTAAAATTGAAACAAGCTATGGCAGGGTGGCAGGGCCATCTGGTTTACCTCGGCAACGTTCCATGCCGATACGATCATGCGGCGGGAGTCGGGATTATTTTTGATCTGGTTAACCACCTGGGCTATCTGGTCAATGTGGCCGCCATCGGGAGTTGGCCATGATCGCCACTGAACACCGTACACCGGCCCAAGGTTGCCATCGGCATCGGCCCACTCATCCCAAATGCGTACACCGTTTTCCTGCAGGTAGCGAATATTGCTGTCGCCGCTCAAAAACCAGATGAGTTCATGGATGATAGATTTCAGGTGCAGCTTTTTGGTGGTCACCATCGGGAAACCATCTTTAAGGTTGAAACGCATCTGGTAGCCAAACACACTTACGGTACCGGTTCCGGTTCTGTCGTGCTTTTGCGCGCCGGTTTCCAATACATGCCTCATCAAATCGAGATACTGTTTCATTTTTTTGTTTTTTGAATAGTGAGTTGTTGTTGAATAGCCGGATAATATGCTCAGGGTTTGAAATCCCTAATGAACCGATGTACCAACGAACAATTTCGGGACAAAGAAAAATAATCTACTTTTGGTATCCTACGGTTGTTTAAAAATAGATGCCGTGTTAATTACTTCTTTATATGATTTTGTTTCCGAACGCAAAAATAAACATTGGCCTCAACATTACCGAACGCCGGCCCGACGGTTATCATAATCTGGAAACCATTTTTTATCCCATCAACATCAAAGATGCTCTTGAGGTAGTAGCGGGCGAAGAGCTGAGTTTTACATCATCAGGTTTGGACATTCCCGGCAGGGTAGAAGATAACCTTTGCATCAAAGGTTACCACATGCTCAAAAAAGACTATCCGCATTTGCCGCCGGTGAAAATTCACCTGCACAAAAATATTCCGATAGGCGCGGGACTGGGCGGTGGTTCGGCCGATGCCGCTTTTTTTATCAAGCTCATGAATCAGCAGTTTAAGCTCGGGCTGTCTGTTGATGACATGACCAACTACGCCCGCAAGCTTGGTGCCGATTGTGCTTTCTTCATTGAGAGTAAACCTGTGTTTGCTTTTGAAAAGGGCGATGAGTTTGAAACCATCCGGCTCGACCTCTCCAAATACAAAATTGTTTTGGTAATGCCCGATGTTCACATTTCAACCGCCGAAGCTTTTGGCGGCATCAAACCTGCCATGCCTAAAGACTCGCTGCTGGAGCTGATTGCAGAACCTATTACCGAGTGGAGAAAGTTGATCAAAAACGATTTTGAAAATACCATCTTCAAAAATCATGTAGAGATACGGGGCGTTAAAGCATCGCTCTATGAAGCCGGTGCAATTTACGCCAGTATGAGCGGGAGCGGGGCATCAGTGTTCGGCATATTTGAGCAAACCCCCGACCTGAGTTTTCTGGAAGCGGAGAACGAAGTTTTTTACGATGTATAATTGATTTGGGATTTATTTTGATTTGTGATTTCGGATGTGCTATTTCGGATTTTGTAATTCGCTTCTCAGGACATCGCTTCGCGTAGTTTCAATAGGCTTACGAAGTTTTTAAAAATTCGTAAGCCTCCTTTGTAATAATTCACTTCTTAGCTGATCATTGTGAACGATGGAAATTGTAAAACTCCCAAATCAAATAAATCCGAAATCGCACATCCGAAATTCCAAATAAAAAAATCACACTCCCGCGTCTTCACTTACTCCGCGGGTAATGGCTTCCACCCAATCCGTCTCTCCCCATCCTTTTGCAACGGCGCTTAATAAGCGGCTGTGTACGGCGTTTACAAGCGGCATGGGAGTGTGTTGCTTGTCTGCGATAGTTTAAACGCAAGGCGCGCGTCCTTATAGCCTAATTCCGACTTGAATCTTACCGGCTCGTATTCCTTGTTTGCAATGAGCTTACCATAGTTTTGAAATATGGGCGCGTTGAATAAGGTAGAGCCAAAAAACTCGGCCACCTGTGCGCGGTTCAGTCCGCTCTTCTCGGCAAGGGTGTAAGCCTCGGCCATCATCTCCATGGAAGCCATGATCATAAAGTTGCCGGCAATTTTTATCACGTTGGCACCGCCCGGAGTTTCGCCAAAATCTATGATGCCCTGACCAAGTTTATCCAGCACCGGTTTGGCAATTTCCTTTGCCTGCTGCTTGCCCGATACACATACCCAAAGCTTACGAGCCTCGGCCGCATCTGGTCGGCCAAACACTGGTGCTGCCAGGTAAAAGTTCCCTGCTTGTTCATGGAGCAGGGTAAGATGTTCGGCAGTTTGAGGCAGGATACTGCTCATGGAAATGTGCACAGCATTTGGCTGTAGCGTTTTTAAAATTCCGTGATCAGCTACAGCCGATTCTCGCAAGGCCTCATCATCGGCAAGCATGGTGATCACAATGGGTACACCAGAGGCAGCCTGGGCAGGGGTTTGGCACCTGGTGATTTTGGTCTGGTCGAGCTCGTTGGCTTTGGAGATGGTGCGGTTGTAAACCTGTAAATGGTAACCCGCGCTGATGAGGTTTTTGGCCATCGGGATACCCATGTTTCCGAGGCCTATAAATCCAATTTTATTTTCCATGGTGTTTAGATAGTGTTAGCTGATGTAATCGCGGTCTTCGTCGCTTAGTGTATTAGGGCCTTCCTTTTTGCGGATGTTGTCATGGTAGCCCTCAATATCAAATTTTGCTTTCTTGGGCCGGCCAACCATGATGCCCAAAATAAATGCTACCACCGCTACGGTTGCCATCATGCCCAGTTTTGAAACATAAAAGTTGGCGAATAAAAAAGAGAACGGAACCTTGTCTGTGTTTTGTGCGAAGGCCGCGGTGAGTAAAATAGTGACCACTATTATAACGATTGTTTTAATGCTCATGGCGATTTGGTTTTACAGTTAATACAATATGCGGTTTTTAAATGTTTATAAAAAATCAACTTCAATTACGGCTCTCAAAATCCGACATGAAAATAGGGGTAGGGGTTATGAAATCTAATGGCGAAAAACTAAAGCAACTCTTCAAAAAATTACCGGGTTGGTTTTATAATTCTTCAGGAAATTTTGTGCGACAGGAAAATTCCGGTCTCTGAATTTTAACCAGCCGGGGCAGGTAGCTGTTCGTGTTTTTTTAATATCAAATGATTGCGGCAAAGAACAGGCCACCTCTCCTTTTTTTGATGATGACCCGGATGTTTTTTTGAAGTTTAGAGATGCGGAATTTCTCTGACGAGAGTGATGGATTTTTACGCTGCTTAATCTTTTTGTATACAACCGGGGTTGCTGATGCAATTTTATTTAATTCCTGATTTTGATGTTTGAAACACTAAGATTAGATTTTTTTGTTCTGCTTGCTATCTGTATTATATAGTTATATAACTTAATTTATATGGCTGATTAACAAATTTATAAATGTTAAAATTTAAGTTATATTTTTAATTGCTAATATTTTTAGTTTTTTGTGTTTTGAGTTAGCTTTCTTTTGTTTAATTTTTACTTTTAATAAAGTTTATAAATATCTGATTTTTAAATTTATATTTTATTTATATAAATTCAATTTTTGATTTTAATATGGCGAATTAATTAGTTAAAAATGCTCGTAATAACTTGGGTAAGCTTACTTTGAATTTTTTGATTAAATGCACTAACTAAAAACTGAATTTTGCCACTATTGAACTAAGATTGAAAAGAATGAGGTAGATGACGCTGAAAAATAATAATGCCTCAGAGAGCTTAAAAATGCCTCTTTATGGTATAGCTATTTACCCTCCTACCCGGGTGGTAGAGCGATGCAAATAGCCAATAATTGCTATTGAGTCAGATAAGAAACGTGTAGGAAAATATGCAGTTGTTGTCCGGGAAAAGAGGACGCGAAGAAGTCAGTAAAAACAAAAAGAGCCAAGGTTTAAACCCTGGCTCTTCTTTTTGTAATTTGTTTTTGAGCTACCGGATAAAGGAAAATTGTTGACAAAATGAGGACCGCGCCGACCCAAAAACCGGTCGTCATTTTGTTCATATCGCCAAAGAAAATAAAGGACATCAGGATGCCATAAACCGGTTCAAGGTTGGTGACAAGTGCTACCTTAAAGGCAGAAAGTTCACGCATTACAGACACGCCGGCAACGTAAGCAAGCGATGTGCAGATGGTGCCTAACAGTACCAGGTACATAATATCGTGCCCCTTTAAAATTAGCGAACTGTTGAAGCCGCCACTAAATAAAAGGTACAATGATATCCAGAAAAAGGCTCCGCTCAACTCATAAAATGCAATGGTTGGTGCCTCATGTTTCTTCACAAATTTTGAGTTGATGATGGAAAAAAGGCTTGCACATACTGCGCAAACTAAGCCTGCAATGATCCCCTTAGTGTATCGGGTTTCAAATTTAAATATCAGCACAATGCCAATGATGATTAACAATCCGGCCAGAATTTCGAGTTTGGAGATCTTCACTTTATTAATCAAAGGTTCCAGAACTGCCGTAAATAATGTGATGCTGGAGATGCAAACAAGGGCCACCGGAACGGTAGATAATTTGATGGAAGCAAAGAAAAGAACCCAGTGAGCACCTACTAAACCGCCTGTAAAAACCATCTGAAAGAACGTTTTTTTATCAATTTTTATCTCGGTTTTATTGAATTTGAAGTACAAAAACAACGAAATAAAGGCAATTAAAACGCGATACCATACCAATTGTACGGCAGAAATGGTGATTAATTGGCCTAAAATTCCGGTAAATCCCCATATAAAAACTGTAAAATGAAGGATAATAATGTTCTTATTTGGGCTTTCCGAACGTTTTTTTTGGGTCATTATTTAGGTGCTTTTAAGAGTAAATAGTAGCCCAGCAGGCCGAACATTGCGTTAGGGATCATCACCGTGAACAAGGGAGGAACGCCTCCTTTTATAGAAAACACGATGGCGAATTTCTCCAAAATGATGTACGCAAAACACAATAAAATTCCAATTCCGAGAGGTAATCCAACGCCGCCGCGAACCTTTCGTGACGATAATGCTACGCCTAAAACGGTTAAAACGTAGGCCGATAAAGGGTATATAAACCGGTGATATTTCTCAAAATAAAGGTTGTTTAAAACCTCCGGACGGCGCAATTTTTCCTTGTCAATATTCTTGTTCAACTCCTTTAATGACATGGCCGCATACACATTATCGTACACAATAAAGTCGGTTGGGTGCATATCAAGCACGGTATCTTTTTGAGGTACATTGGCCAGATATTTCTCTCTGAGCCCGTTTACATACTTAACATTAAAGTTTTTTAACGACCAAACACGCTTCACAGAGTCGTAATTTATGGTGCTTGCGGTCAATTTTTCACGCAGCGTGTCACCGTTAAACTTTTCCATAATGAATTGATAGCCAGTATGGTTGGTTTGATCGTAATTTTCCAGGTAAACATAGGTATGTTTGTCTATTTGCATGTGCACCTGACTCTTTGTAGGGTCGTTATCGGTAATTCCGTTAGCGTTTTCAAAGTCGTTTTTAAGGTGATTGGTATACGGAATAAGGTATACGTTGGCAAAAAACGACACTATAAATATGATGGTAGACGCTATAAAATAGGGTCTTAAAAAGCGGTTAAAGCTGGCCTTTCCACTCAAAATTGGTACAATTTCAGTTTGGTTTGCCATCTTAGCTGTGAACAATATTACCGCCAAAAAGTTAATTAGCGGCGATAGCATATTTAGATAAAAGGGTATAAAACCGGCATAATACTGAAACACGATATCGTGAAATGTAGCGTGTTTATTCAGGAAATTATCCAGCTTTTCCGACACATCAAACACCACGGATACCACTATGAAAACACCCATGGTAAACACAAAAGTGCCCAGGTATTTGCCAATAATAAACCTGTCAATAACCTTCAGGTAACGGTGTAAATAGGCCTTCATCCGTCAGATTATTTTTGTTTTTATGTAGTTAAAAATACCGTAAAAGGTATGTTTAGTATCCCTCATTTTTTGTATTTATGTTGAGTTATAACCGCTCGCCAAGGCGCTTAACCATCATGTTTTTCCAGTTATAAAACTCGCCGGCAATGATCTTTTCACGGGCTTCTTTAACCAGCCACAGGTAAAAATGCAGGTTGTGCAGGGTGGCAATTTGTGCTCCCAGCATCTCGCCCGAATGTATTAAATGGCGCAAATAAGCCTTGGTATAAACCCTATCGGCAAATAAATCACTGTCATCCTCAATGGCCGAAAAGTCGTTTTTCCACTTCTCGTTCTTGATATTGATGATGCCGTTTTTGGTAAAAAGCATGCCATTCCGGGCGTTACGGGTTGGCATAACGCAGTCAAACATGTCAATTCCTAAGGCTATATTTTCCAGTATATTAATAGGTGTACCTACACCCATTAAATAACGTGGTTTTTGCTGTGGTAATATATTGCATACAATTTCTGTCATGGCATACATCTCTTCGGCCGGTTCACCTACGGATAATCCACCTATCGCATTGCCCTCTCGCTCGTACGAAGCGATAACTTCGGCCGATTTTTCACGCAAATCTTTATATACCGAACCCTGTACAATAGGGAACAAAGTTTGGTTATAACCATACTTAGGCTGGGTGCTGTCAAAGCGATCGCAGCAGCGTTTTAGCCATCGGTGAGTCATGTCAATTGAGCGGCGGGCGTAGTGATAATCGCACGGATAAGGGGTGCATTCATCAAAAGCCATGATGATATCTGCACCAATTACACGCTGAATATCCATCACATTTTCGGGTGTGAAAAGGTGTTTTGAGCCGTCAATATGGGAGCGAAAGGTTACGCCTTCCTCCTTAATTTTGCGTACTTCGGTTAAAGAATATACCTGGTAACCCCCGCTATCTGTTAAAATAGGGCCGTCCCAGCCGTTAAATTTATGCAATCCACCAGCCTGTTCAAGCGTATTTAAGCCTGGCCTCAGGTATAAATGATACGTATTTCCTAAGATTATCTGGGCTTCAATATCATCTTTAAGCTCGCGCTGGTGTACTGCTTTTACGGTGCCGGCAGTACCTACCGGCATAAAAATAGGTGTTTGTATAGTACCGTGGTCGGTGGTTATTTCACCTGCCCGGGCTTTTGAAAGCGGGTCTTGTGCTGTTAAATTAAATTTCATTTTAAGATTGCAAAATTAACAAATAAAGCGGGTTTGCTTAAATGGTTGACAATGAAATATTCAACAGGCGAAATGGCAGGTACTCATCCCAATATCGCTACACTCGTCAATCCTCTCTTCGGCTTTGCCAGAAAGAGTGGAAGAACATAATAAGTTTTATTTGTATACATTATATATAGGTAAAAAGTCTCTCTTTACGGCGAAGCCGGAGCGAAGGATGGTAAGCGCAGCGAAGCCAGAATGAGTATAATATTTAGCTTTACATCCTATAAGCAATCAAATTGGTATGCGTTATTCATAAAATGTGGAGAAAAACCTCGAGGTGTGGGCAATAATCCTTAAATAAAGCGGTTTGTGCCACAGTTAATTCGGACGATTTTTAACAAATTTGCCTGATTATTATAGCTCATTGGAAACTTACTTACACATCGCGCTTTTTATTCTTTTTCAACTATGCTTTATCATTCAGTTATATTACCTGATAGGTGTACACAGTCGTTTAACCAGGTATAAACCAACTGAGCAATTACCTGAGGTGCTGATACCTGTGTCTGTAATTATCAGTGCCCGCAACGAGGCTAAAAATCTGCAGGAAAATCTGCCCGCCATATTACAGCAAAACTACACGGATTTTGAAGTGGTAGTGATCAACGATTGCTCGTACGATACCTCAGATATTGTTCTGGAAGATATGCAGCGTGAATACCCACACTTAAAAGTAGTTACCATAACTGAGCACGACCGCTTTAAAACCGGGAAAAAATTTGCACTTACATTGGGTATAAAAGCAGCCAAAAACGAGTATTTGCTGTTTACCGATGCCGATTGCAAGCCTGCATCTGAGCATTGGATAACCCTTATGGCCGCTAACTTTAGCAGCAGCGCCCAGATAATTTTGGGCTATTCACCTTATTATAAAACCCGTAATTTCCTGAATCCTTTTATCCGTTTTGAAACCATAAAAACGGCAATAAGCTACCTTTCAAGCGCACTTGGGGGCAACCCATATATGGGTATAGGCCGTAATCTGGCTTACACCAAAAGTTTGTTTTTTAGCCAAAAAGGCTTCGCATCGCACATGCATGTTATATCCGGAGATGATGATTTGTTTGTAAACCAGCACGCCACATCTGGCAATACGGCTATAGAGATACATCCCGATGCGTTTATGTACACCAGTGCTAAAACTACCATAACATCATGGTACAGGCAAAAAAAACGACACATGGGAGTAGGCAAGCTGTATAAAAATAAGCACAGGCGAATGTTGAGTTTTGATGCCATAAGCGGCTCGTTATTTTATATTTTACTTATATTATGCTTTATTTTTAAGTATGAGCCTTTACTGGCATTAGGTTTGTTCGTTTTCAGACTAATATTACAGCTAATTATATATGTCAAAATATTTAAAAAATTAAGCGGTAAAGACCTAATTTGGTACTTGCCAATTTTTGATATTATATACTATATGTACTTGAATGTTTTTGGGCTGATCGGGACATTTTTAAAAACTACCCAATGGAAATAAACGTCAATTTCACCGACAACGCGAAGAACGATTTTCACCTGGTTGTACGCGCTCGCGAAGGGGATCAAAAAGCTTATGCCGATTTGATGCACCGGTACAAGGATTCAATTTATTTTATGGTTTTAAAAATGGTAAACAACAAAGAGGATGCCATGGATCTTACGGTTGAAACCTTTGCTAAAGCCTTTGAAAAACTGGATAAATACCAGCCCGACTATGCATTTAGTACCTGGCTGTTTAGGGTAGCCACCAATAATTGTATTGATTTTATACGTAAAAAGAAGCTCAATACCCAGTCGATCCATAGCATGACCGATGAAGATGGCGACGAAAAACCGCTGCAAATAAAGGCCGATGTTTTAAATCCCGAGGAAACATCTATTAAAAAACAGCAAACTCAAGAGCTTAAATTGCTCATAGAAAGTTTGCCCCACAGGTACCGCAACCTGATCACACTGCGTTATTTTGACGAACTATCTTACGAAGAAATAGCACAGCAACTTGACCTGCCTTTAGGTACAGTTAAGGCACAATTATTTAGGGCCAGGTACTTGCTTGGCAACATTATTAATCGTTTTAACAGGGATGACATCTGATATTATACTTAAATATTTTCCTGATTTAACCGAGAAGCAACGGGCTCAAATTGAGCAATTGCCAGAGCTGTACAACCTTTGGAACAGCCAAATCAATGTAATATCACGTAAAGATATCGACCTTTTATATGAGCGCCATGTGCTGCACTCGGTTGGTATTGCCAAGGTAATGCCCTTTTTACCGGGCGAAAGTGTACTGGATGTGGGTACCGGTGGTGGTTTTCCGGGTATTCCGCTGGCTATTTTATTTCCTGAAACTAATTTTTATTTAGTTGATTCTATTGGGAAAAAGATTAAAGTAGTACAGGAAGTTGCCAAAGGTTTGGGAATAACCAACGTAAGGGCGGCCCATTTACGTGCCGAACAGGTAAACGAAAAATTTGATTTTGTGGTGTCGAGAGCTGTTACACAGCTTAGAGATTTTTATCCCTGGGTACGCGGAAAGTTTAATAAAGAGTCGAAAAATACCTTGCCTAATGGTATTTTATACCTCAAAGGAGGCGATCTGGAACAGGAAATAAGTGAGTCGGGCTTAAAGGTAAAACAGTATTACCTTAAAGAATATTTTACCGAGGAGTTTTTTGAAACCAAGCAGGTGATATACGTAAAAGGGTAGAAGCGAGAATACGAAGGGGCCTTACACGGGAAAATGCCGAAGCGGTTTTAGCCGTTCAGCAATTTGTTTAACAGGTTAAAATACCGGATTACACCTATTTTGTATCGGCGTACCCTGCTATAATAACTTCGTTTAGCATTTGCCGCGATCCTGATTCAACCTTAATATCATTTGATTTATCAATTGACTGCGCCTGATAATTGGGTGCCTTACCTACTTGGTTATTGTTTTGATCTACAAGGGTATAGGTAACGGGAATCAAGTAATTGCCTTTTAAATTCAGCGAAGTGCCATTATAATTTTTAATAACCCTCAAAACTTCATTATCCATAACATTATCAAGCCCTCTTACAATTTTTGCATCTTCAATTTTGCCCTTATTGATGTTAAATGATGCAATTATTTTTCCTGCAACATGATTATCTCTGGCAACTGTGGGATACCTTACATGTTTTGCTACATAAGAATAAAAATCATCAAGCGGGTCTTTAGGTGGTGGCGGAGGAGGAGGCATTTTTTGTTCAGTTGCATCCTTAGCTGGCTCAGCTGGTTCTTGAGGTGGCGGTGGCGGCTGTAAAAGCTTTACATCAGTTACCCTTACATCCCTTTTTACCTTAAGTGCTGATTTAGAGCTTTTAGGCGGAACTGGCGGCGGCGGAGGCGGCATGTTCCCTATTTTGGAAGGAGGTGCCGGAACATCCATTTTATCCGGGAAAGTATAGCCGTATTTGTCACGAAGCAGCTTTATGTCTTCTGCAGAAGCTGTGCTTTTACGATAGCTTTTCTTATTGCCTTGTTTATCGGTAATAGTTACCTCAAAATCAGTCCTGTTATTAACTACAGAGCCTGTTTCATCAATTTTAACACCGTTTTTGGTATCGGTACTCTTTGACCAAACCTTTGAAGTATCAACAAGTTTCTGCGGCGAAAGGTCTATCAGCGCATAGTTTTTGCTGAAACCCAGGGTGGAGGCACAAAGGGCCGCCACGCAAATGGGCACAGCTACGAGGTATTTTAGCCTGGCTAAATTCCCCGAACGTTTTTGGTTTAACATAATGATCCTCTTTTTTAATAAGTTATAATTGAAAAATGAATGCGTTACGGAAGAGCCGTTAAGCCCATAGGCATTGTTAACCAGGAACGATGAATAAGCCAAAACATCATTTCCGTGAGCCGCGGTTTGTTCATCGGCAATGTATTCGTGTATGGTTTTAAGGCTATTTTGCAGCAGGTAAACACAGGGATTAAACCAATTTACGATCTTGAGTATCTCCAGAAAGATAATATCAGCAGAGTGTTTCTGCCTGATATGCACCAATTCGTGCCTGATGATCATGTCATTTACTGCCGTGTTTGAACCAATAAACAGGTAGTTGAAAAATGAAAATGCGGTATTTGAATCGTTGATATTGATCATTTTATACCTGTTATCAACTATGATATTGGCCTTTTTGGCCATTTTTATAAGCCGGGTCAGCTTATATATTAATACTATGGTTAATATCAATCCACCCAGTAAATAGCAATAAAAAAGTATTTCGTTAAAGTTTATCATTCTGATTGATAGGTTGTTAACGGGACGTGTGCCTGCGCGTTTTATAGTTACATGAACAGCCATGCCGCCTCCTGCCGGTTTTAGTGCGCCAATTTGAATTATTGGTAGTATAAACGCTATGATACAGCTCATTAGCAGGTATACTCGGTTTAAAGTATAGTGTGTTTCCTTGTTTAAAAACAGGCAGTACCCGGCGTAAAATACGGCGAGATAGATGTTTGCTTCGAGCAGATAGTGGAGCCAGTTCATGATTTTTTGCTTTTAAGTTCATCAATCAAGGAGGTTAATTCGTCCAGTTCTTGTACGCCAAGCTTCTTTTCGTCAACAATAAATGACACCAAACTTTGGTACGAATTGCTGAAATAGTTCTTCATCATCTTATCAAAAGTGAACTTTTTGTATTCATCATCCGTGATGATGGGGTAATAAACATGCGAGTTTCCGTATGCTTTATGGTCAATAAAACCCTTGCCTTCCAATACCCGAACCACTGTTGACACCGTATTATAGGCAGGTTTAGGGTCGGGGATTTGTTCAATAATATCCTTTACAATGGCTTCTTTTAACTGCCAAAGTATTTGCATGATCTGCTCTTCGGCCTTGGTTAGTTCTTTAATTTTCATAGCAAACTATTTTTATAGTTGGGTTAATTAAAGTTATAAACTATTTATATAGTTTGCAAACTATTTTTGTAGTTTTTATTTTGTGCTAATATTTTTAGATTTTTTTTCTATTTTTAAATGCAAGTAAGGATAACAGCGAACCTGTTATTCAAGCGCACATCTAAACTTTATATGTCACTACACCATCAAGTAGCCTTATCATTTGTTAAAAATCTGGGGCCGGTATTGGCCAAATCTCTTATCGCGTACCTTGGAAATGAAGAGGAGGTTTTTAAAACCTCACCATCCAAAATGGTTAAAATACCCGGCATAGGTGATAAGCGTGCCACCAGCTGGGACTTTACTGATGCCCTGAATAAAGCTGAGAAGGAGCTGATCTTTATTGAAAAAAACGGAATAGAAACCATCTTTTATACCGATAGTAAGTATCCAAAAAGGCTAAAGAACTGTACCGATTCGCCTATATTATTATACGCGAAAGGCAAAATGGACCTTAATCCGCCGCATATTATAAGTATAGTGGGCACGCGAAACGCTACCGATTATGGTAAGCAGCTATGCAGGCAGCTTATTGAGGAGTTGCAGCAATACAATGTGTTAATTGTGAGTGGTTTAGCTTTGGGTATAGACGTGGCTGCTCATAAAGAATGTGTTCGACTGAATATGCCAACTGTTGGCGTACTTGGGCATGGGCTGGACAGGCTTTATCCCAACCAAAACAGGGGAACCGCCGATAAAATGCTGGAAAACGGTGGCCTGCTGACCGAGTATCCATCCGGAACCAACCCCGACAGGGAAAACTTTCCGCAGCGTAACCGTATTGTAGCAGGTATTGCTGATGCTACTATTGTGGTTGAAGCAGGTATAAAAGGTGGCGCGTTAATAACAGCCGAAATTGCCAACTCCTATAACCGGGATGTGTTTGCCTTTCCGGGTAGGTTGGGTGATGATTATTCTGAAGGTTGTAACTTTCTGATCCGCAACCATAAAGCGGGTTTACTTACCTGTGTGGCCGATCTGGCTTTTAGTCTTGGCTGGGAGAAGCCTGATCTGGCTAAACCTGTGGAGCAATTTGTTTTACCATTAGATTTATCAGCAGATGAAAGGCTGATATTTGATATTTTGCAACAGCATAAAATGCCTTTGGCTATAGATGATTTAACCATTAAAGCCAATATGCCCACCAGTTTGCTGGCCATGAACCTACTTAATATGGAGATGCAGGGCTATATCCGCTCTATGCCTGGTAAAACTTATAAAGTCAGTTAGGGGTGGAGTGGTATGTGGTGAGTAGTCAGTAGTCAGTTGTGAGTTGTGAGTGGTGAGTGGTGAGTGGTGAGTGGTGAGTAGAATTATGTTAAATAGAAATGCGATTGCCACGCTTCGCCCGCAATAACAAAAATTTAGATTCTTAGCTTGACATGCTAAAAAAGCAAGGGTCTATTTGAGATCATTATAAGTAGTATACAAGTATTCTAACTACTTCATTGCGATCAGCATGACAAATTCTATGAAGATAAACAGTGAAAAATCCTGTAAATCTCTTAGTAATCCCTAAATCATTTTTACCCTTTTGGCGAATCATAAAAAGACAGATGACCATCTTCGCTGGTGATGGTGCGCCAGTCGTCATTATCAAAAGTAATAAGGGCTACAGCACAGGTTGGCACTTCACGAAGCTGACCTGTAAGGTAATACAACAACTCGCTGATACCAGGATTGTGACCCACTAAAGCTATATAATCATACTCATTAGGCAGGTTATTGATCACATTAACCAGGGTAAGCTGGCTGGCCTCATATATTTTAGGCTCGGTAGCGGATGGGGGTAAGTGCAGATGTTCGACAAATATTTGGGCCGTAGTTAAGGTGCGCAGCGCCGGGCTGGTTACAAAGTATTCAGGAATAATTGATCTGTCTTTTATAATATCGGCCATAAACAGAGCATCTTTCATCCCGGATTGTTTTAATGGCCGGTCGAAATCGGCGTAACCGCTTTCATGGGTTGCTTTGGCGTGGCGAATTAGTAGTAGCTTTTTCATATGATTGTGGATAAGTTCAGGCTTAGTAACGGACTTCAATATAGGAGTAAGGGATCAAAAATTCAATAAGCTATACGGTTACTTATTTGAAAAATCAATAATATTACCCTCTGGCATATCATTCATACATTTAAAATGCCCGAGAGGACATTTTTCTAAACCAAATTTTGAGCAGGGCCGGCATGAAATATCAACACCCACAACCAATACATCCTTAACCATATAGGGTTGTACGCCAAGTAACCCGGGCACTGTACCACCCCAAACAGATGCAATGGGTTTATTAAACGCCTCCGCAATATGGGTGAGGCCGGTATCAAAACCAATGATGCTTTTTGCCTGTGATACCAGGAAAACTGATTCATCAAGCGAAGTAATACCGCAGGCATTATATATTTTATCGCCAATTTCGGCAGCTATGGTATTGCCATTTTCCTTCACATCATTGCCTCCCAGTAGTACAACGGGGAGGTTAAGCTTTTTGCAAATACTACTGATCTTGTAATTAGGCATGCGTTTGGTGAAGTGCGTTGCCCCAATTATAAAAGCCACATAACCATTTTGATGCGATGCGGGTAAAAGGTTGCTGAGTTTATGATTAGCCTTAATATAATAATCAATAGGTTGTCCGTCATTAACCACACCTAATGATTCAACGGCTTTCAAATACCGGTCGACAAGATGAGTAGGGGGGATCAATTTGAGCTTAAACTTTAAACTCAGCCATTTTTTTACGGGTTGTTTTTTATAGGTTGATGCCGGGATGCCGGTGCGCAGTTTAATAATGGCGGTACGCAGATTATTGTGCAAATCAACGATGTGATCATACTTTTCTGCCTTAATTTCATCAATGGTTTCCGATAATGTTGATCTCAACAATAACAGTTTATCAACGTATGGATTGTTATCGTATATGTATTTGAAAGCTGGTTTGGTTAAAAAATGCACTTCGGCTCCTGGAATCTGTTTTTTAAGGCAGCGTACAACGGGGGTGGTATAAATTATATCACCCATTGAGCTAAAGCGGATTACCAGTATCTTCATAGGGCTGTTTATCAGGTAATTTGCTTTCTGATCCTTTCAATGATAGAGGTAGATGAGTAGCCTTCTACAAAATTAATGGTTTTCACCTCGCCGCCATTGGCTATCACTTCTTTAGCTCCAACTATGTTCTCAACCGAATAATCAGCCCCTTTAACCAAAATATCAGGCAATAATGTGCTGATAAGGTTTAGCGGGGTATCTTCCTCAAAAACAACTAAGGCGTCAACAAAAAACAAGGCGGCAAGTATGGCTGCCCTGCTGCTTTGGTCATTAACCGGACGGCTCTCGCCTTTTATATGCTTAACGGAACTGTCTGCATTTAAACCAATGATGAGTTTATCGCCCAGTTCGGCAGCTTTGGCTAAGTAAGTGATATGGCCAATGTGCAGCAGATCAAAAACACCGTTGGTGAACACTACTTTTTTACCCTCGCGTTGCCAGTTTTGTACCTGTTTTTGCAGCGATGGCAGATCAGTTATTTTATTGACCAGTGTTTTTTCGAGATCAATTCGCATGATAATTGGTTTGCAGAAACGTTAAATATTAATCAAATACTTCATCAACAGCCTTACACATGATATGCCCAATGAGTATATGCATCTCCTGGATACGCGCCGTAGTATTTGAGGGGACAACAATGTTCAGATCACATAATCCGTTCATTTTACCTCCGGCATGGCCCGATAATCCGAGCGTTTTGCAGCCCAAGGTAGCGGCCGTTTCAAAGGCTTTTAAAATGCTTTCGCTGTTGCCGCTTGTTGAAATGCCAATAAACAGGTCGCCGGGTTTGGCATAGGCCTCTACCTGGCGGGCAAACACTCTGTTGTAATGATAATCGTTAGCAATGGCTGTAAGTGCCGAAGTATCAATGGTTAAGGCAATGCCTGGCAATGCCTGGCGTTCTTTTACAAACCTGCCTGTAAGCTCTGCTGCCAGGTGCTGGGCATCTGCCGCGCTGCCGCCGTTACCGGCAAACAGTACTTTGTTACCATTTTTTAGCGTTGTGATCATTAATTCACAAGCTTTTTCAATATCCTCGGTTAGGGTATCAATTACCAGCTGAAGCGTATCTTGATGATGTATTAATTCGTTTAAAACCATATTAGGTTGTACGTTTAGGGTTTAACGTGATACGTTTTGTACCCTTGATTTGTGTATTTGTATCTATAAAATTTAGCCACGTTCTATATCATTGATAATTTCATCAATGGTGGTAGTGGCACTGCCAACTTGCCTGATCACTATGGCAGCGGCATGGTTAGCCAGTTCGCAGGCTTCTTCAATAGTTAAACCGGCAGCTATAAAATAAGCCATCGTAGCCAGTACGGTATCGCCGGCACCGGTTACGTCAAAAACTTCGGTAGCTTTTACAGGCAACAGTTTATAAGAAGCCTCGCTCAGAATAACCATGCCTTCTTCCGATAAAGTTACTACCAGATATGCTGTGCCGGTTTGTTCAAAAATAGCTTTGGCTGCCTGCTGCAAGCTTTCAATTGAATTTATTTTTTCGGTTTTAGATGCATCGGCCAGTTCCTTACGGTTAGGTTTTATGATGTAAGCACCTTTGTATTTTTCATAGTTTAAACCCTTAGGGTCAATAATTACCTTTTTGCCTTGCTTATTGGCCTCAATAATAATTCTTTGCGTTAAGGATGGGGAGAATAACCCTTTGTTATAATCGGATAATACGATCATATCAGCCTTCTCCACATAACCTTTCAGGTGGTTCATCAGTTCATCGGCAATGCTATCTGATACAGCATCAGTGGTTTCCCGATCAATGCGCACCAATTGATGGCTGCCAGCCAAAACACGGGTTTTAATGGTGGTAGGGCGGGTTTCGTCGGTTATAATGGTGTGGGTTTCTACCCCTTCGGATGATAATATCTCCATAATTTGAGTACCGGCAGTATCGTTACCTATTAAGCCAGCTACAGTAACCTGGGCACCCAGGGTTACCAGGTTTTGAACCACATTGCCCGCGCCACCAAGTGTAACCGATTCGTTTTTAACGTTTACGATAGGTACGGGAGCCTCCGGCGATAAGCGTGATGCACTGCCTGTTATATAATGGTCAATCATCAGATCACCAATAACCAGAATTGTTGGTTTTTTATCTGATGACTGTATAGCGCGTATTTTATTTATCATTCTTGTTTAGTAGTTCACTAATACATTGGTTATCATGATTGATAATCCTTTGTTTTTAAGTCTTTTGTCTTTTCTCAAAATTAGGCCTTTACCGCCGCTCTCTTTTTTTCAAAAACCTGCGTAATTTCCTGTAACGATAACGCATTTAAACACATTTCCTTATAAAGACCGCCTTTTCGGGCGGCTAAAACACCGTAATGCATATCTAAAAAGCCTTCTACACGGTGAGCATCAGGATTAATGGATAGCCAAACACCCTTTTCTAAAGCATATTGGTGCCAGCGCCAATCAAGATCAAGCCTTAGCGGATTGGCATTAACTTCTATTACCACATTGTTGGCCGCGCAGGCATCAATCACTTTTTTATGGTTGATAGGATAACCGCCCCTGCTTAATAAGAGCCTGCCGGTTGGGTGGCCAAGTATGGTAGTATAAGGGTTTTCGATAGCTGTAATTAATCTTGATGTAGCTTTTTCCTCATCCATTTTTAAAATGGAGTGGACAGATGCTACTATAAAATCAAATTTTTGGAGTATCTCATCAGGGTAATCGAGCGAACCATCATATAAAATGTCCGACTCAATGCCTTTAAATATATGAAAGCCATCAAGTTTTTTGTTCAGGTGATCAATCTCTTCCTGTTGTTGCAATACACGTTCAATGCTCAAACCCTTGGCATAAAAAGCGCTTTTGCTATGATCACACATGCCCAGGTATTCCAGTTTCAGGTTGTCGCGGCAGTATAAGGCCATTTCTTCAACCGTGTTTACACCATCGCTCCAGGTGCTGTGATTGTGCAGGCTGCCTTTCAAATCATGCGTAGTGATGAGGGTAGGCAGCTGGTTATTTTCGGCTTTTTCAATAAAGATGGTGCCTTCGCGTAGTTCAGGTTGTATCCAAGCCAGGCCTGCTTTTTTATAGATGATTTCCTCACTTTCGGGCTGATCAAGCGGCGTATTGATACGCTCTAAAACAGCCTGAACATGATCGTCGGTACCGGTATTCAAGAACAGTTCTTTAAAATAATCGGCCTTGTCAACACAAATAATATCAACAAGCAGGCCATTTTGCAATTCGCCTGATACATGGTTTTCGTTCCTTGTTACATTAGTTAAAATTTTCGATTGCATAAGTGTGTTGTATGCCAATTCATGATCAACAGAGCCAACAACAATTACAATTTCGGTAATGATATCATTTAATCGTCTGAATTCACCTGCAAAATGCTTCAGCGCATCCGGAAAAATGGACTTTATTTCGTCCATCAATTCATTGGCTTCTTTTTCAACCTGGGCGTACAAAAACTTCCCATTGCTGGCCATCCTGAACTCAATAGCCTTGCGGATCTCTTCCTGGGTTTTTAAGCCGAAGCCTTTTGCTTCAATAAGACGGTTCTCGTTGCAGGCATAAAAAAGTTCGCCGGTGTTTTCAATACCTAATTCGCGCCAAATGATGGCTACTTTTTTAGGGCCGATACCCTTAATACCCATCATTTCAACCACACCTTCGGGGGTGTTGGCCAAAAGCTCGTCCATCTCGGCAATGGTGCCGGTTTCAAAAAGCTCAATGATTTTGCTGGCGATGCTTTTGCCCACGCCATCAACTTTCTCCAGCTCGGCCAGGGTTTTACCGGCTATAGGGAAGGGCAGTTTGTCAACCTTAAAGGCTGCATTGGCTACCGACTTTATTTTAAAGGGGTTAACCTCATGCAGTTCCATGAGTTGCGAGAATAAACGAAGTGTACGGGCTATGGGTTTATTTTCCATAATAATATTGAAGGCGTAAAAATACAAAAAGGCTTTGGAAAGATGCTGCTTTTTTAAGTGAGGGTGTGGGTTTTTGGTGCGGAGAAATTATTTGTAATTGTCTGAATCGGAATTGATAGAATTCAGGAATTTACAGAATTACATTTTACTCCAAAATGAAAAAAGCTGCCCATACAAGCAGCTTTTAATCAAAATATAATAGGAAAACTTATTTAATTACAATATCGTAAGGCAAACGGGTTTGTGGGGTACGCATCATTTGGGTTATACCTTTAAGTTGTTCGTAAACCCTGTAGTTATCACCCAGTTCAGATTTAAGCATCCGGGTGCGGGCCTCTACGGTGACGTCGCCGCTCAGTTGGTTCAGGAAGCTTTTTTGCTCGGGATATGATACCAGCTTGTAGTTTTTCACATTCGCTTTTTTAGCGGCTGATGCTATGGCATCATTGATGTTGCCCAGGCGATCAACCAAACCAATTTTAAGGGCCTGAGTGCCAGTCCAAACGCGGCCCTGGCCAATGCTGTCGATATATTTTTGTGTTTTATTACGGCCTTGTGCCACGGCTTTTGTAAAATCATCATAGCCATGATTTACGCTATTTTGCAGTATAAATCTTTCTTCAGGTGTTAACGGGCGACTAACATCACCCAGATCAGCGTATTTACCGGTTTTTACACCGTCGAAACTAACACCTAATTTATCATTAAATAATTTTTGTAGGTTGGGTAGTATAGCAAAGATGCCAATAGAGCCTGTGATGGTATTAGGTTCGGCTATGATAGAATCGGCAGCACATGAAATATAATAGCCACCTGATGCCGCAACATCGCCCATGGAAACGATAATAGGTTTTACTTTTTTGGTGAGCATCACTTCGCGCCAGATCACATCTGATGCCAGCGAACTGCCGCCCGGCGAGTTAACACGCAGTACCACAGCCTTTACCTTATCATCTAAACGCACTTTACGCAGGGCTTTTGAAATTCTTTCTGATCCGATGTTGTTATCATCACCTTCGCCGCCAGAAATTTCGCCCGAGGCATAAACAATAGCAATGCGATTTTTTGATGATGAGTTATCGTCGTCTTTATCGGGAGTGCTGTTGGTGTATTCGCCCAGTTCAACGCTGTGCAAATCACTTTTTAGCTCGGTATTGGTGCGTTTTTTTAACTCGTCGAGTATTTCATCTTTGTATTTCAGGCCATCAACCAGTTTTAATTTCAGCGCATCTTCCGGGAATTGAACACGCATTTGGTCGGCATAATTATATAAAGTATCCTTGTTGATACCGCGGCTTTTGCTGATACCGGTTAAAAAATGGTCATATAACGAACCCAGGTAGGAGGTAACCTGCAAGCGGTTTGCATCGCTCATTTTGGTTAATATCAATGGTTCAACAGCGCTTTTATAAGTGCCAACCTTTATAATTTGAGCTTCGATGCCCAGTTTGTCAAGTGCGCCTTTTAAAAAGGTGATCTGCGAGCTAAAGCCATGAAATTCAAACATGCCTTTAGGGTTAATGTACACTTTATCGGCTACGGATGCGAGGTAATAAAAGCCCTGGGTATAGATTTCGCCATAGGCAATCACAAATTTGCCTGATTTTTTAAAATCAATAAGCGCGTTTCGGATCTCCTCGGTAGTGGCCTGGCCCGATGTCATGTAGCTTTCATCCAGAAATATACCCTTGATGTTTCCGTCTGTTTTGGCCTTGCGAATATTGGCCAGGATATCATTTAACCCGGTTGATTTATCTTTATTTAATCCTAAAAAGTCTATTCCGGCAAGTGGGTTATTGGGAGTACGTTCGGTTATTGGTGTGGTAAAAGTCATGCGCAATACCGAGTTTGGTTCAACATCTACAGTTTTTTCGCTGCCTGCCGAAGAAATAAGGCCACCAATTATACCGGCTATTATGATCACTATAATAATGGCTGATATAATGATACCAACTACCGAGGCCAGAACGAATTTGAAGAATTGTTTCATTAATGTTATAAATCTTTTTAACTATGCAAACTTAGTAATTCAATACCGATATTGTTAAGAGCCCATTCTATAATATTTGTTACAACATGAATAACATTTTTTTACTCTTAGGCAGTAACCTTGGCAACAGGAAGGAGTATCTGCAACAGGCAGTTGAACAAATTGAGGCGCAGATTGCTCCGGTTATACATGCATCGTCGGTGTATGAAACGCAATCATGGGGAAAAACCGATGAGCCTGATTACCTTAACCAGGTGTTGGAATTACAAACCGAGCTACCCGCCCGAGAAGTGCTTGAGAAAATATTGGCTATTGAAAATTTGCTGGGACGTAAACGGGTAGAAAAATGGGGATCGCGGATTATTGATATTGACCTTTTGTTTTACGGTAATGCTATTATTAACGAGCCGGATTTAAAGGTTCCTCACCCCGAATTGCATAAAAGACGGTTTACGCTTGAGCCACTGGCCGAAATTGCAGCTGATTTTGTACATCCCCAATTAAATAAGCGTATTTTACAGCTGAAAAATGAACTTAACGATAGCTTGATCGTAAAAAAAGTATAATTTTATACATTATAATATATATACTTATGGCCGATATTTCGCCCGATCAGGATCTTGATCTTTCTTTTTTATATGAAATTGCCGATGGCAGCACCGAGTTTATTGTAGAATCTATTGATATGTTTCTGCAGCAAACTCCCCAGTTACTGGATGCCATTGATACGGCATTGGCTAATGGCAATTGGCAGGAGGCCTCGCAGGCTGCGCACAAATTAAAACCTAATTTAGGTTTTTTTGGTATGCCCATAAGTCAGGCAACCATTCAGGAAGTTGAAATTGAATGCAAAGCCGGCGCCCAGGATACCGCAGGGGTATTTGAAAAATTTAACCGCGTAAAAACAATGGTTAATGCTAACCTTATTACGCTCAAAAAAATAAAAGAAGAAAAAGAAGCAGAACTATAAGTGACCTAAAAGCCCAAGGCAGAAAGCTTAAAGCTAAAGCCATTAAATAAATTAGCTGCAATCAGATTGGTTGCAGCTAATTTATTATATAAGTAAGTTGTTTGATATTAAATTTTCGCTTTAAGCTTTTGGCATTCAGCTTTAGGCCTTACGCTACTTCCTGTAAAGTGAAGGTGTAGCTTTCCATGATCAGGTTGGCTAACAGGTTTTTGCAGGCTTGCTCTACCTTGGCGTGAGCGGTTTCGGCGTTATCAGCCTCAAT
The DNA here is from genome assembly GCF_030409325.1 of Mucilaginibacter aquaedulcis. Classification (GTDB taxonomy): domain Bacteria; phylum Bacteroidota; class Bacteroidia; order Sphingobacteriales; family Sphingobacteriaceae; genus Mucilaginibacter; species Mucilaginibacter aquaedulcis. Next base: position 1,725,690 of record NZ_JAUFPR010000002.1, on the reverse strand, counting down.
TTCAAGTGTGATGTGTTTACCTATACGTACATTGTGTATTTCGGCTAAACCAAGATTTTTCATGCTTCCGGTTACTGCTTTTCCTTGTGGGTCAAGTATTTCTTTTTTGGGCATTACGTCAATTTCAGCCTGGAACTTTGTCATTTGTAATTTTTGTTTGAATTAGAGATAAGGTGATATATATAAATATAACCACCGGAACTGCCACAAATTTAAAAAATAGAATCAGTATTGCCGAAAACAACAGCAGTAAATAGCGGAAAATGTTTTTATTGAAGTCGCGGTTTTTAAATTTGAGCGACATAAGCGGTAATTCTGATACCAGTAACACGCACATTACGGCTATTAAACCTGTTAATACATAAGGGTTTAATATGTAATGGCCTAAAACTTCGTACTGCTCAATAATAAGTGGCAGCGATGCTATAAATATGGCATTGGCAGGGGTAGGCAGGCCTATAAAACTATCAGACTGCCGGGTATCATTATTGAATTTAGCCAAACGCAGGGCCGAAAATACGGTGATCAGGAAAGCCACGTAACATAAATACTGGCTTATCTCTCCTAATTGAGGGGCCTTTAAAAACAACTCATATAATATGGCCGAAGGTAAAAAGCCAAAGCTTACCATATCGGCAAGTGAATCAAGGTCTTTACCGATAAAAGAGTAGGAGTTGAGTACACGGGAAGCAAAACCGTCAAAAAAATCAAAGATGGCGGCCAAAAAAATGGCGTATGATGCTACCAGCAGGTTGTCCTGAAAAGCAAATACTATCCCTATACAGCCGCTAAACAGGTTAGCACAGGTAATGGCATTGGGTAGATGTTTCTTAACGCGCTTCTTCATCAGGCCATGAAGTTATCATGATTTTATTAAGTATTTATGAAGTTACAGATAATTTTTGAGAGTCAAGAATCAAGAGCTAAGACTCAAGAATCTAAAGCTTAGTTTATCTTGATTCCTGGCTCTTGATTCTAATATCTTATCAACTCTATAACTTCATAAATGCTAAAATATTACGAATTCATTGAAATCAGAAATTCTTCGTTGGTTTTTGTGCCTTTTATTTGGGCCTGTAAAAACTCCATTGATTCCTGAGAATTCATATCGGCTAAGTGATTGCGTAAGATCCAGATGCGTTGCAGCGTGTCGCGGTCAAGCAACAGGTCATCGCGGCGGGTGCTTGATGCAGTAATGTCAATAGCAGGGAATATACGTTTGTTTGAAAGTTTACGATCCAGTTGTAACTCCATGTTACCTGTACCTTTAAACTCTTCAAAAATAACCTCATCCATTTTTGATCCGGTTTCGGTTAATGCTGTAGCAATAATGGTTAATGAACCGCCATCCTCAATATTACGGGCGGCACCAAAAAAGCGTTTTGGTTTGTGCAGCGCGTTGGCATCAACACCCCCTGATAATATTTTACCTGATGCCGGTGCAACAGTATTATAAGCACGTGCCAGGCGGGTGATAGAATCTAACAAGATCACTACATCATGACCGCATTCTACCATACGTTTGGCTTTTTCCAAAACGATGTTGGCAATTTTTACGTGGCGCTCGGCAGGCTCATCAAAAGTTGATGATACAACTTCGGCACGTACGCTGCGGGCCATATCGGTTACCTCCTCAGGACGTTCGTCAATTAATAATATAATCAGGTAAACTTCCGGGTGATTTTTGGCTATGGCGTTGGCCACATCCTTTAATAACATGGTTTTACCTGTTTTGGGCTGGGCCACAATTAAACCACGCTGACCTTTACCAATTGGCGAAAACAGGTCCATGATACGGGTTGAATAGTTGCCCGCATCGGTAAACAAGCTTAGTTTTTCTGACGGGAAAAGCGGTGTTAAGTGGTCAAATGGTACACGGTCACGCACTTCGGCAGGTATACGGCCGTTAATGGCTTCTACACGCACCAAAGGGAAATATTTTTCGCCTTCTTTTGGCGGACGTATGCTGCCGCGAACGGTATCACCTGTTTTTAAACCAAATAGTTTTATCTGTGATTGTGATACGTAAATATCATCGGGCGAGGTAAGGTAATTATAATCTGATGAGCGTAAAAAACCATAACCATCAGGCATAATTTCTAATACACCTTCGTTTACAATTACGTTATCAAAATCAAGATTAATAGCTGGTTCCTGGTTTTTTTGCTGGTTAGGATTTTGGCCATTAGCGCGTCGGTCAAATTTTTGAGGACGGGCTTCAGCTACCGGCTCATCAACCCTTGGGGCTGTTTCGCCTTGTTGTACTGCAGCAGCTTCAGTTTCTGCTACGGCAACAGGAGCTTCGTTTTCAATATCTTCAGTTTCTGCCGGAGTATCTTCATCCTGCATATCAAACAGGTTGGTATCATCTAAAGGTACTTCAACACGTGGCTGGTTTTTGGTTTTTACAACACGGGTTCTTTTACGTGTTTTGTCAGCGGCTTCGGCCACCGGGGCATTGGTGGGAGTATAGTTTGATTCAACAATGTTTTGCTGGGCACGGGCAGCCTCAATAAGCTGTTGTTGTTCAACTATACGTGATATTAACTGTGGCTTTCTGAGTTCGTCGGCCTCGGCAATACCTAAATTTTTTGCAATCTCGCGCAACTCAGAAACGAGTTTGTCGTTCAATTCTATTTTATCAGACATGATATGAATTATAGTTCAAAAGGGATTTTTAATGTTGTAATTTGTTTTCTGACGGTAATAAGGCTTCTATGCTAATTTAAGCTGTTATGTGGTTACACACGGAGCATTATTTTAAAGAAATTGATCTTGAAACTTTGTTTAAATAAACATCCAAATCCAGATAATTATTAATGTAATAAATAACGTGGGGTTTTAAATTGTTTCTTTAGTGCAAGAAAAATTCAAAGGAAAACGTTGCAATTGTAATCAAATAATTTTTAATTTCAAATTTATTAAATAAATATCTGCCAAAACATCCCGATTAAGCTAAATTTTTAGTTTTTTTGACATTTAAAATATTTAGCATTAATGATTTCACGCGCGCAGCTTATTGAACAGATCAAACAAAAAAAATCGTTTTTATGTGTTGGTCTGGATACAGATATTGATAAAATCCCAGAATTTTTAAAGTCATATCCCGATCCTATACTTGAATTTAATAAACGGATCATTGATGCAACCAAAGATCTTTGCGTATCCTATAAGCCCAATGCTGCGTTTTATGAAGCACGAGGCATAAAAGGATTGCAAAGCTTAATAGATACCTGGAAATACCTGCCTGCCGATACCTTAAATATAATAGATGCAAAAAGGGGTGATATCGGCAATACTTCTGATAAATACGCCAAAGCTTTTTTTGACGAAAATGCCTCAGGAATGAGCTTTGACGCCATTACTATTACCCCGTATATGGGTAACGACAGCGTAACACCATATCTGGCTTATGAAGGTAAATGGATCATTATACTGGCCTTAACCTCATCAGTAGGCAGTAAGGATTTTCAGTACCTGCAAACCGGCGATGGTTACCTGTATGAAACTGTGATACAAAAGGCTAATACCTGGGCCGGGGCAGATAGAATTATGTATGTGGTTGGGGCTACCAAAAGCACCGAATTTACCAACATCCGTAAATACGCGCCTGATAATTTTTTACTGGTGCCAGGGGTAGGAGCACAAGGGGGCAGTTTGGAAGAAGTGTGCCGTTATGGTATCACTAAAGACTGCGGACTTATCGTAAACGCTTCACGCTCCATTATATACGCAGGTAATGGTGAGGATTTTGCCGATGCTGCCCGTGCCGAAGCCCAAAGCATCCAAAAACAGATGCAAACAGAACTGGAAAAGGCTGGGGTGATATAAGGAGGTTGTCTGAAATTTTGCCTGAACCAGGATTAAACAGATTTTGGGATTTTACTTCAATTTGTAAATGGTGGTAATCTTTTAATCCTGAAAATCGTGGTTCGGACAAAATTAATCCATGCTCACAATTTCGTAAAGTATTCTGCATAATTAGTAAATTACATGCCTATATGCTTTACACTACATGAAAAAAGCCGTACTATCTGTTATAGCACTGTCATTAGCCATTACAGCTGCTGCCCAGCAAGATAAAAAGCCCATAAAACCGGTTGATTTTTATCGTATTCCGTCGGTAAGTGATCCGCAGCTATCGCCTGATGGTAAATGGGTTGCCTACAGTGTATCAACAATTGATACGGCTAAGGATAAACGCGTATCACACTTATGGATGCAAAGTTGGGACGGTAAGGAATCGTTGAAACTTACACATGGCGATGAAGCAGCTTCAACCCCACGATGGAGCCCTGACGGCAAGTACCTGGCCTTTCTCTCTTCGCGCGATTCAAAGGATGGTTCGCAACTTTGGCTGATCGACCGCCGTGGGGGTGAGGGTGCTAAAGTAACCAGCGTTAAAGGAAGTTTAACCGAGTATGCATGGTCGCCGGATAGTAAAAAGCTTGTTTTGGTAATTGGCGATCCCGAAAATAAAGGCAAACCAGCTCCCGGTACTCCCAAACCTATAGTGATTGACCGCTATCATTTTAAACAGGATATAGAAGGCTATCTGCAGCAACTGCATGATCATTTGTACCTGCTTGATGTGAGTACCAAAAAACTGGATACACTTACCAGCGGTGAAAAGGATGAAAACTCGCCGGTATGGTCGCCTGATAGTAAAACCATCGCTTTTGTAAGTAACCGCACGGTTGATCCGGATAAAAACTCAAATAAAGATATTTTCACCATTGATGCCCGGCCCAATGCAGCCATGTTGCAGCTAACCACCTGGAAAGGCCGCGACAGTAACCCGCAATGGAGCCCGGATGGCCGATATATATCCTATCTGCGTAGTACAAGTGATGCCGATTATATGATGTATGATCAAAACTTGCTGTGTATTATGGATGCCGTTGGCTCCAATAGCAGGATATTAACCCAGCAACTCGACCGCCCGGTTGTTGGCCAGTTTTGGTCAAAAGATAATAAGAACCTGGCGTTTTTAGTGGTTGATGACCGGCAGCGTTATGTAGCCAACATCAATGTGAATAACGGAAAAATATCAACGGTAAGTAAAGGTGTTTACAGTATAACTGATATAAATACCAATTCGTCAGGTAATTGGGTTGTTGCTAAAACCGATCCTTACACACCAACCGAATTGTTTGCCCTTGAGGGCGATAAACTACGTCAACTTACCTTTCACAACCAGGATTGGTTGAGTACTGTAAAACTGGCACAGGTATCTGGGTTTCAATCTAAAAGTGCAGATGGTACCAATGTATCGGACATATTATTTACGCCGGACAGCATCCCTGGTAAAAAATGGCCATTTATACTTTTTATACATGGCGGTCCCGTTGGGCAGGATGAATATGCTTTTGATGCCACACGGCAAATACTGGCAGGTGCAGGCTATGCTGTGGCAGGTGTAAACTACAGGGGCAGCAACGGCCGGGGCCTTGATTTTTGTAAAGCCATATATGCCGACTGGGGTAACAAGGAAGTAAAAGATTTACTTGGTGCCGTTGACCAACTCGAAAAAATGGGTATTGCCGATCCTAACCGTTTGGGTATTGGCGGCTGGAGTTATGGGGGTATACTTACCGACTATACTATAGCATCAGATACCCGTTTCAAAGCCGCGGCGAGTGGTGCGGGTAGCGGCCTTCAGCTCTCAGTTTATGGCAGCGATCAATATGTACTTCAGTACGAAAATGAAATTGGTGTGCCCTGGAAAAGTGCCGATAAATGGCTGCAAATATCGTATCCGTTTTTTCATGCCGACAGGATAAAAACGCCTGTTCTGTTCATGTCGGGACTGAAAGATTTTAACGTGCCAACTATTGGGAGTGAACAGATGTACCAGGCACTTCGATCGCAAAATATACCAACCGAACTGATATTGTACCCTAACCAGTTCCACGGTATAACCAAACCCAGCTACCAGGTTGATCGCCTGCAGCGTTATGTTGATTGGTATAATAAGTATTTAAATCAGTCAACTCTTTCAAAATAACATTTTTTTGATTTGCAACTTACGTATCCAGATTAGCCGATAACCCATATCATGAATAAAAATATTTTGTTGTTTATTGTTGTTTGCCTTTATGGCACAGCAAGCGCCCAAACGGTTAAAAGACCGTTTAAGCCAAATGATTTTTATCATATCCCAACGCTTGATGATCCGCAATTATCCCCCGATGGCAAATGGATAGCTTATACCTTATCTGAACCTGATTCGGCGAGGGATAACCGGGTATCGCATCTGTGGATGCAAAGTTATGACGGTAAACAATCTATAGAGCTTACACAGGGAACTGAGCCTGTTTCATCGCCCAAATGGACACCTGATGGTAAGTTTCTCTCCTATATTTCTGCACGCGATTCAAAGGCCGGTGGCCAGGTTTGGTTGATGGACAGAAGAGGGGGAGAGGGCAGAAAACTGACTGATATTAAAGGTGAAGTGAGCGATTATGCATGGTCGCCAGATAGCAAGCGCCTTGCTCTGATCATTAAAGATGAAGAAAATAACGGTAAGGAAACAAAAATAAACCCGCCAATAAAAATTGATCGCTACCATTTTAAGCAAGATATAGAAGGTTACCTGCAGCATTTGCGTTCGCATTTGTACGTATATGATATTGCTTCAAAAAAATTAGACACTTTAACAAAGGGTGATATGGACGATGATTCGCCGGTATGGAGCCCGGATAGCAAATCTATAGCCTTTGTGAGCAATCATACAGATGACCCTGACCGGAATGAAAATACCGATATTTTTACTGTAGAGGCTAAAAAGGGGGTCGAAGTTAAACAACTAACCACCTTTACCGGTCACGATATTAAACCCCAATGGAGTCCCGACGGCAAACATATTGCCTACCTGCGTTCAACCAGTGATGCCGATTATTTTATTTACCAGCATGATGTGTTGTGCCTGATGGATAGCGATGGTAAAAATAATAAAGTGATCACCGCCCAGCTTGACCGGCCCGTAAGTAACATCTCCTGGAGTCGGGATAGTAAAAATATTGGCTACGTAGTAAGTAGCGACCGCATCAGGTACATTGCACAGTATAACCTGCTGCTGCGTAAATCAACGGTAATTAATAAGGGCGTACAGTGCAGTTTTGAAGATCTTATTGCACAATCGCCGGGTAACTGGATAGCAAAAATGACCAATGCCTATATGCCGCATGAATTAGTGGCTGTAGAAAATGGCAAAATACGCAGGCTTACATTTCATCAGGACAAATGGCTAAGCAAGGTTAAGCTGGCTTATGTAAAAGGTTTTCAGTCATTCAGCAGTGACGGAACGCTGGTATCAGGATTGTTGTTTACACCTGATAGTTTGGTTACTAAAAAGCTGCCTTTGGTATTATACATACATGGCGGCCCAACAGATCAGGACGAGTTTGAGTTTGATGCCATAAGGCAGGTATTGGCCAGCGCCGGTTTTGCTGTGGCTGCTGTTAATTATCGCGGTAGCACAGGTAGGGGGCTCGAATATACCAAAGCCATTTATGCCGATTGGGGTAACAAGGAAGTAAAAGACCTGCTTGGCGCGGTTGATGAACTGGTAAAAACAGGTGTTGCAGATGGGCAGCGGTTAGGTATCGGCGGTTGGAGCTATGGAGGTATACTTACCAATTATACCATAGCGAGTGATACCCGCTTTAAAGCCGCAGCCAGCGGTGCGGGCAGTTCCTTGCAGCTATCCATTTATGGTAGCGACCAGTGGGTTGTACAATATGATAATGAACTGGGCTTTCCGTGGAAGAATGCAGAGAAATATATCAAACTCTCGTACCCGTTTTTTCATGCCGATAAGATCAAAACCCCAACCATGTTTATGTCGGGCCTGAAAGATTTTAATGTCCCTACAGGCGGCAGCGAACAAATGTACCAGGTGCTTAAATCGCAGGGGGTACCCACTCAAATGGTGCTTTACCCTGGGCAGTATCATATTTTAAATGTGCCAAGCTACCAGGTTGATAGGGCACAACGCTACATTGATTGGTTTAACATGTACCTGAACGACCAGCCAAAAGGCAGTATATTTTAAATAGCTTATATACATATGTTAATATGTTAAAAACATAACTATTAAATAAATGCTTTTTACATATATTTTTACTGAATGACCAAACATCACAACCTGCTTTACCTGCTTGCAGTATTTTTTGTGCCTTTGATATTAACATCCTGTCATTCGCGTAAAGCTGCGATGAGGGGACAGCCTGGTGAAATAGTAAAACCCCAGACTGAAATGGCAGACAAATATTCGCAAATTATGGGGGTTAATCGTGGTGATATTGAAAACGGTCGCTTATATGCCTTTATTGATCAATGGATGGGCACACCGTACAAATTTGGTGGTTTAGATAAAGACGGTGTAGATTGCTCGGGCCTGGTTTACTTATTGGAGCAGGAAGTTTACGGTATAACTATACCACGCATGACCAGCAAGCAGATCACCGTTATTAAACGTAAATACGAAGAAGAACTGAAAGAAGGCGACCTGGTTTTCTTTGATTTTGATGGCAAGCAGTTTAGTCATGTAGGTGTTTACCTGCAAAATGGGTATGTGGTGCATGCCAGTTCCAGAAAAGGGGTAATAATAGTACGCCTACGTGATCCTTCTATCTATAAATACTTTTCAAGGGCCGGCTCTGTTGATATACAGTCGCATACGCAAGTTAATTAGCTATTTGCAGAATAATTCTTTACGATCTAAATTTTTCCGGCACAATACTTATTCCAGTGCGATATCAGTAACTTTTGACCATAGCTGGTTGTGCAGGTTCCCATTCCCGGGGTAGGAGTAAACTCACCAAATACACATCCTTTGTCGGTGGCGTAAAAATCAATCCTTACAAATATCTCATAAGCCTTACTCAAAATTTTGGCTTGCCTTACTATTTCTTGTAAACACTTGGGTGGCTGTTCAAGCTCGCCTGCGGGATATATCTTATTAACTGTTTTTAGCAGGTTCCAGTGTTCATCATAAAAAGACCCATTTCCCGATTTAGGGCTTAACCGGTTAATTACCCATATGCAGGCTATCTCTCCGTTAAAACTATACACCTTATAATCTTTCAGAATTTCGTTCTGTCCCTGCTCATTTTTCAAGAATTCTTCAACTAAAAACTCAAGCTTATCATTTGATGCAATAGCCGTTTTCAGAGCTTCTTTAATTTGAGCCGTTGTGTAGTTTTTTTTATCAAAAAGATTGTAATTCTTCTTCATTAAAAAGACCAGATTGGCCGAATGACCTATGGTAGGTCTGATCACATAGTTTTCGGGGAGTTTTTTAAAGTCGATTTTGTCGATATCTCTCCCTTTCCATATCAGGGCTGCTACCTTACAGCCATGTTTACCGGCAAACTCTCTCGAGTTATATTTATTACTTAATCGGCGTTGCCAGTTAACTGCATCCTTCCATTTTTCAATGCCGTCTTCGGCATCCAGCAAGGTGTTTCTGACTGTTTCGGCATCTGGATCCTGCCAAAATTGTTTATGCCTATCCCGTATTCGCGCAGGAAATGGCCCCCTATGATCCAAATAGGATTGGATAAATTTGAGCATGGTTTAGTTATTTAGGTAAATAATTGGTACTCAAATGTGAATAATATTTATCAACTTAATATTGGATTTTTAATATTGTTACCCATTGAGAAAAAGTGTGCATTAAAATTAAAAAAAGGCGTTTTTATGAACTTTGATTCATAAAATCAAAGTTTGATTATTGCACACTATAATTCCAGAAATGTAAATAATATATTACGCAGGTAATAAATACCCACGCATCATTCCGATTTCTGCTTTTAATTTCAGAAATATTTAAAGGAGAATTATTGTGAAAGTGTGAATTATTAAAACCGAAAATATTAAATGTTGTAACAGTATTTAAATATGATAATTCATATACTGCTCAATTCAAAAAAGGAGTTTTAAATCGAACTGTGAAGCTGAGTTAGCGAACTAATTATAATTTCAATAGTTTTGCAGCATTATGGCCAATCAAAACGAAAAGTATTCATTTTGGACTAAATACAAGCATTTTGCCGGTAATGAGATCTTGCTTTACCTTATCATGATAGTAGGTATTGTATTGGGCATAGTTATTTTCAGTTACCTTTAATGAGGGTAACGTTATTACTATCGCTCTCTACTACGACCTGATAAAAATCAACAAGATCCTGATAGGTATCTTTATTGTAAGTGCCATCAAAAATTTGCATATGGCGCTTATATATCAGTTGATTATCTTTTACAGTTATACTTGCCGAAAACTTTCCGAATGGTTTATTGATCAATACATTAGGTGGATGCATATCCAGTTTATATCCTGCGGGTAAAGTATAGCTGATCTCATCCTCATCGGTGTAACCACGGTTTATATACACATCAAGGCGGCGGTTCCGTACCTCACGGGGAACCTTGCTCATTCTGTTAGTGGCGTTTATGATAAATGATAATTTACCCTCATTGGCAGATGCATAATCGCGGGCATTAAGCCTGATGGTTTCTGTAGTTACAGGCTGGAGGCTTTTATCCTGTTTAAATTCGGCGTTAACAATATCCATATTATCAATAGGATATTCTTTTTGCACAGCCTTAATCTGCTCTTTGGGTGCTTCATCAATAATATATTGTACATTATCATACTGAGTGCCTTTAAATGAAGTGAGTATATTGCCGGTAAGCTCTCCATCGGCATTTAAAACAAAACTGGCATTGCGTTGCTGTAAATTGTTTTGAGCGGTATATACAGGGGTATGCAGTAGTTTTCCGCCTGCCGGAGTACAAGCCAGCACCGTACGATCGTCAGTAAAATCGCTTAAAAAGCCAAATGGTATTTTCTGACTGGTACACTCTAAAAAGGTAGTATCGTTTTTAAATGGAAGGCATAAAATAACATGATCAAACTGGTTCATGCTTGCAAAATCTTTCAGAGGGCTGGCCTTACGGCTACCTGCCTGTACCACGCAATAGTATGATTCTATGTTCACGGTTTTAAGCAGGGCCTGTGTATAGTTTACCAGCGCTTTGCAGTCGCCATAATTTTGCTCGTCAACATCACTTGCCAAAAATGGCTGATAACCGCCAATACCTACTTGTACGCTTATATAATGGGTTTTACCCTGCATATATTCATAAATCTTTTTTGCCTTCAGCTTAGGATCTGTTATGCCCTGTGTTAGCTGCTTCACGTATTCGGCAGTAGTAGCGGGTATTTGCAGGCGGCTTACCAGCAGCTTATCGTATATCCATTTACCCATCTCGTTCCAGTTGGTAAAAGAGCCTGTAATACCCTCATAGCTAAATTTTTCGGGAGCTATTTTAACGCAGCTTAAGTATTTATCTTCATTGGGGCTGTAGGGTTCATCTTTGATGGCTTTTAAATTACTTACCTGCCAGGTGTAGGTTTTATATCCGTCTTTATTAGTGCCTTTAACAACACTTGGTGGCATATTGATCTCTTTGTACCTGATATTAAAATCGGGTTTGCAGCTAAAGGTGTATGCGCTTTTTTCAACGGCAAGGCCGGTTGTTGAATTAGGCTCCCAATCCTCAAAATTTAGTGATTGCTTTGATTTTACTTCATATTCATAGGCCACCGTGTAGGGGTAATCAGTAACCGGCGGATTATAATGCTTTATCTTCAGATCCTGAAAAAGTGAAAAACCATCGCGGGAATTTACATCCTCAAAATCACTTTCTGAAAACTTGGCCGTTGGTTTACCAAATTGGTTATAAACCATTCCTTTGATGCTTTTTATTATCCGGCTTTTATTGTGCCAAACCAGTATGTCGGCCATTTCACTACCATTTTTGTTCAAAATAGTTATGGCCGTTTTAATATGGTAAACCGTGTTGTCAAGGTCTTTAACTTCAATGCTCACCTCCTTGTTACGAATTACCGCGCTGGCATAAGGCAGCAATTCTTTAGCTATAAGGGATGCATCATAGTTTTCCTGGGCATGGGCACATATGCCGCTAAAAAGCAGGAATGATAAAAGTAAAAACGATTTCATTATTTTTTCTTGAAAACCATATCGGCTTTTTCGGTAAGGATTATCTTATTATAAAGCTCTTTAAGGTACGGATACTCGTTAGAGCTGTAAATTCCTTTAGTAAAGCGTGTTATGTTTGACACGGTGAAGGTATCGCCCTGATTGTCATAGTTGGTGGCAAACATGCCCCCATTATTTGGCAAGGCAAAAGCAGCGTTCTGTGGCGGTGTTTCAACTATAAATTGCGATGGCAGGTGCATGGTGAGTAATAGTCGCTCATCAGAAGCCATGCCCCAGTCAACAGGGTAATCGCGTTCGGCCAGTTTAAATGGGTTGGTAGTTATTTTGTTCCAGAAAAACGGGTTGAACACCAACTGACTCTTATTCATATTATCAAAGGCATCAATTTCTACTTCCAAAGTTTCGCCCAAGGGCATATTAAGGCTATCCAGGTTACTGATGTTTGATTTCAGGATCTTTATTTTAGGAAGCTTGGCGTCCAGGTCTTCAATGTATTCATCAACAGAGTTGAACTTTTTAATAGCCTTGCGTTTTTTGTATGCTTCGTACCCGGTGTAATAATTGGTTATGCTTCCTTTTATTTTGCCGTTTTCAAGCAAGGTAAGGTCAAGAGAACGTGTGCTGTTTGACTTTTGCAAGCCACTAAGCTCAACCCAATACGATGGTTTATCAAGGCTGATCACCCGGCCTTTATCATTAAGGCATTTGAGTTGAAGCAAACCAAATGACAGTAATGGATCGGACGCATCGAGATAATAGGAGTTGCCATCAATATTAGCCTTGGCTACTACATAATTAAAGTCGCTTAAAACAGGATAAAGGGTATTAATATTACCATGGTCTCGCGTAGAGAGCAGCACGGCTTCTGTATTAATACCGCAGGCATTCAGTGCGGTAATTAGCGAAAGATTAATATCGCCAATACTACCGGTGTGCGCCTCCATTGCCCGTTTAATTCCGTTTGAGCTGGCTATGCCAATATAATCGTTCCATTTATACCATTTTTGAAGGTAACTATAAATAGCCTGGGCCTTATCTATGTCAGTGGTTTTACCTGCAATTATGGGCGCCATACGCTCCTTCATGAGGTCTTTGCGTTTTAGCTGTGAGCCAAAGTTTTCGTCAATTTTAAGCTGGCGGTCAATATCTTTCCACTCCTTACTTACCACTGTTTTAACAGAAGTATAGGGATTCATCCATTCTACAAGCTCAAAATCAATGGCCGATAAAAAGTTTTTTGCCGAGGTCATATAATCCTCTTCTACAAAAGCAGGAATATCATTCATGGCGTACATCAGGTGCGAGCAATCACTTTTTGCGCCATGCGATGTAAAGCATTCACGTTCAAGCTCTGAGCTTGTTTTTGATAGCTTTAAACTACCCTTTAAAGCGGCATTAAATGTCCAGAAGCCAGGTATATGCACCTCATATTGTGAATGTATTTTGGGGATATTATCCTGAAATTCCCAGCGGTGAAAGCTATCCCAGAAAGGGGAAATGAGTTTGTACCTGAACTCAATAACGCAACCGCTGCGAAGCCCTGGTAATGCAAATTTTACAGTACCGCCGTATTTATAGTCCTTTACCTGGAACACTTTCTTCGGATCAAGATCTATTTTTTGCATCAGCCCATTATCGTCGGTATAATAGGTGCTGCCTTTAATGTCGGTTATCTCGTCGGCTACATCATCACTGTTATGAACCGGTATTTGAATGGTGCCGTTTTCGAGGCCTTTGCTGTCAAGTATTTTTATTTTGGCGTGGTAATCATAGATGAGCCTAACGTGGTCATCGTTGGTGATATCTATCCTGGCATTGCCAAACTCGTTCAGGAAAACTGCGTGTGCTTCGGGGTCTTTGTCGTACTTTTGCATGCTTAGCTCTTCCTGCACAAAACCTTCTTTAAAATCCTGTGCATTTGCAAGCTGTTGAGTACCAATAGTTACTAACGCAATGAGTAATGCTTTTTTCATGTATTGCTGTGATAAATTAAGGTGGTATGAAATTAAATATAAAATGGATATATTAAATAAATTAAAAAATTTATTCTGCTGATTCTTTTTAGGACATTTGCGACCTTTGTACTATCTACTTTGATCTTTATAAAATGAAATTAAATTTAAAACGCCCTCTTGCTTTTTTCGACCTGGAGACTACCGGTACCAATATTGGCGCCGATCGGATAGTTGAAATATCTGTTATTAAGCTAAATCCCGATGGCAGCGAAGAAGTGAAAACATGGCGGGTTAACCCGGGTATGCCTATCCCTTTAGAGTCGTCATTGGTGCATGGTATTTATGATGAACATATTAAAGACGAGCTGCAGTTTAAAGAGATAGCACAGGCCATAGCCGAGTTTATTGCTGATAGTGACCTTGCAGGTTATAACTCCAATAAATTTGATATACCTATGCTTATGGAGGAGTTTTTGCGTGCAGGCGTATCATTTAACCTGGATGCACGCCATTTTGTGGATGTACAAAACATATTTCACCAAATGGAGCAGCGCACCCTGAAGGCTGCTTACCAGTTTTATTGCGATAAGAAGATAGAGAATGCCCACTCGGCAGAGGCAGATACCCGTGCTACCATGGAAGTGCTTTTGGCGCAAATTGAGCGCTACGAGAATATGGAATGGGAAGATAAAAAAGGTAATATCATTATCCCCGTTACCGGCGATGTGGAAGCGCTGCACAAATTTACTAACCTGAGCAAACCGGTTGATTTTGCAGGCCGCATGGTTTATAACGAGCAGGGCGAAGAGCTGATTAACTTTGGAAAACATAAAGGCAAACGCGTTGAAGATGTATTTAACGTAGAGCCAAGCTATTATTCATGGATGATGCAGGGCGATTTTCCCTTGTACACCAAACGTAAGCTGGAAGAGATATACCAAAGATGGAACGGTAAAAAAGCCGCCGAGCGCCAGGCTAAAGCGGCAAGCCAACCAAAGCCCGCAGAGCAACAGGCTCCGAAAGCGGATGCCCCAAAGGCAGATTATCAGAAAAAAGATTACACCAAACAAGACCATACCAGAACCCAGCCATATCAAAACAAACCTTTTAAAAAGAAGGAAGAACCTGCAAAACCGGTTAATGAAGATATGCTGCAGCAATTAGCCCTGAAATTTAAAAAGGGTTAATTTTATAGTGTTGAGTAATGAGTTTTGAGTGGTCAGTTTTCACTTGAAACTCATTACTTATTTATGGAGAAGGAAAACTCATAACTCCGTACTTAAAACTCACAGCTATTTCCGAAGGAAATCAATATTCCGTTTAAGGCCGGCGAATTTGGTGCGCTTTACGGCCGAGTTTTTAAATACTTTCTGAAAAATATCCTGGGTTATTTCCTGCCAGTCGGCCGCTTTAAGGCCGAGTAGATCAGGGTGAGGATTAAATGCAGGTTCGGTATTTAATACCGAGAAACGGTTCCAGGGGCAAACATCCTGGCAAACATCGCATCCAAACATCCAGTTATCCATTTTGCCTTTAAACTCCTGCGGTATCTCGTTTTTAAGTTCAATGGTAAGATATGATATGCAGCGGCTGCCATCAACCACATAAGGGCCAACAATGGCATCAGTAGGGCAGGCATCAATACAATTGGTGCAGGTGCCGCAATGATCGGCAGTGGGTGCAACATCATACTCCAGCTCCAGATCAATGATCAATTCGGCCAGGAAAAAGAATGAACCTGCTTTTTTACTTAATAAGTTGGAGTTTTTACCGATCCAGCCCAGGCCTGCTTTTTTTGCCCAGGCCTTATCCAATACCGGTGCTGAATCAACAAATGCCCGGCCGCCTACTTCACCTATTTTTTCATTAATGATTTGCAGCAGCAGCCTCAGTTTATCTTTAATAACGGTATGATAGTCCATACCGTAGGCGTATTTTGATATTTTGGGAGCCGAGGGATCATCCTGGTGATCATTGGTAAAATAGTTTATACCTAATGATATAACCGACTTTGCACCATCAACAAGCAGGCGGGGGTCAAGTCGTTTGTCAAAATGGTTTTCCATGTACTGCATTTCGCCGTGCATGTTTTTTTTAAGCCATGTTTCCAAACGGGGGGCTTCTTCTTCTAAAAAATCGGCTTTTGAGATTCCGCAAAACAGGAAGCCAAGTTTTTGGGCTTCTTGTTTGATCAACTGGCTGTATGTTGTCCTGTTTTGCATTATTAATGCAAAGATACTATAAAATAAAATCCCCAAACTGGGGATGGCTTTTTTACATATGCCCTGCTGACTTTATGTTTTTTTAATAAAATAGTAGGTTTTCAGGTGCTTGGTGCAGTTTTTGCAACTAATGACATAAAAAGCCTACTATGCTTAAACACATGAATTATTTGCCTGCGCATGTGTTAGGTATGCACGCGGTTGGGGATGTTACTATTGATGATTACGGGAAAGCTTTACTGCCTTTACTTAAAGAGCAGGTACGGCGAAACCACAAGATCAATTTTGTATTGGTTTTAGAAACCAATATAAAGAACTTTACAGCAGGTGCCTGGTGCGGAAATGTAGAAATAGGACTGAAATACTTTTTGAGATGGAATAAGCTGGCCATAGTATCCGATCAAAAGGATGCACGCGGTTTCAGCGATCTGTTTAAATATATATTACCGGGAAAGTACCGGGGATACGCCTTGGAGGATATTGATGAGGCTATAAAATGGGTATCAGAAAAATAGATGTTTACGCAAAAGGCCTTTCTTTTTGGGAAAGGCCTTTTGCGTATTTAAAGAGTATTTGAGTTTTAGAAACTATTTTTTACGCTGTTGCCAAAAGTTTTGGTTGTCCAGTAACCGCTATCTAATATCCTTCTTACAGTCATTAGTGGATAGTCGGGGTCACGCTTGTCGGCCAGTTGGAAAGCAATTTTGAAACCCTTTTTTTGGAACTCAGGCAATACCGGTTTTTTCCAGATGCCGAATGGGTATGCAAAATAATCTATTTTTTTACCGGTTATTTCTTCCAGTTTTTTGGTAGGCTTGTCAATTTGGGTAACCCAATCATCAACCGGGCGGGTAGTTATTTTACCATTTTTTCCAATGATCTTCAACTCCGAATTGTGCGAGTATTTGTCAACACGGTGATGATCCCAGGTATGGCTTCCAATAACGTTGCCTTCATCAGATAGTTGTTTAACCATCTCTGGTGTCATATAACGCGGGCGACCTAAAGATACCGTCATCACAAAATAAACAGCTTTAAAGCCATATTTTTTAAGCGTAGGGTTAGCTATCGTGAACTGATCAAGATCGGTATCATCAAAAGTTAACATGATAGGTTTTTTAGGCAATGCCGCGCCAGTTGTTAAATAAGCATATAACTGATCTGGCAGTATGGTATGGTAACCGCTATCGGCCAGCATTTTTATATGTTCTTTAAAAGCCGCTATCTGTACAATATAATCTTTAGCACCTTTTGAGTCGGTAGGTTTCCAGTCGCGTATCTGGTGATAACAAACCACCGGAACTTGCTTGCGGGCCATAATAGCCGCGTTATCTGCTGGTTTACCGGCTGCCGAGGCAGCAGCTGTAGGTACTTCTGCACTGGTTGCACCAGTGCTTGTTGTTTTATCAGAAGGTTTAGACTGGCAGGATACTGTGCCCAAAGCACACACGGTCAACCACACAAAAGCTTTTTTAAACATATTAAAACAATGATTTTTTAGATTATTTCAAGAACGGCTAAATTAGTATAATATATATGCAGGCAATAAATTTATTATAAATAAATTATTAACAAAGGCTTACAATACTATCCGCTTACCTTCCTTGATTGATCTTTTTGCAGCATCCAATATCTGCATCACAATCATGTTATATTTTAATGATGATTGATCGTTACGCGTTCTTCTTGGATCTTTAAGCGCAGCGGTAAAATAAGGTACAGGCGCATTAATAGGGGATGGCAGCGGAGGTGCTTTAAATTCCCTGGTTGTTTTATTTATCCTTATTTGTAGGCTGTCCGGATCAAAAGTATGAATGTAGCCTTTAGCGCCAAAAATTTCCATATCCTTTATGCTGAAAGGCCAGTTCCATGAACCTTCTATCATGCCGGTCGCGTTAGGGTATTCAACCAAAACGGTGGCATCATCCTCAACCTTAGGGTACACAGATGGTTTATAGTGCCTGGCAATAGCTGTAACGGCAATTGGTTTTTGGCCTTGCATAAACCAGGTCATCATATCAGCTCCATAGCAGCCAAAATCATTCAGCGCACCTGCGCCATTAAGCTCCGGATCGGTTAACCAGCTCAGGAAATCCTCGCTGCATCCAATCTCACGTGGGCCCTGGTGCCCATCATGAAACACCATTTTACGTATTACGCCAATGCTATCGGTTTTAACAGTATTATAGGCGCTCTGTACTGATGAATACCAGGTAGTTTCGTAATTGGTAAGTACGTTAACATAATATTTAAGCGACAGGAACTCTATGCGTTTGGCTTGTTCAAGCGTAGCTGCCAAAGGCTTTTCAACCATTACAGGTATACCCATAGGGGCGCAGGTTTCCACAATATCAACGTGTTTAGCTACGGCATTATAGCCCAGTACAATGGTTGGTTTGCGCTTAATACACATGGTTTTCAAGTCTTCAAAAAACAGTGAATCGGGCAGGTTATATATTTTGCCAAATTTTTGCCAAAGCTTTTTATCGGGTTCGGCAATGCCAACAATGTTTACGTTGCCGTGGCGGTATTCATTTAAAATAAGGTGAATATGATCATGGTTTAAGCCCGCTATACCCACCTTTGTGCCTGTGGCTATACGGCGCGCGGCAAGGCTATCGGCCTTAACCTTTGCTGAATCTGTGGGGGTTGTTTGCGCCTGGGTATTTGTGATGGATAGGCCCATGACAAGGCACGCCGCTAAAAGGATTTTGCAGCATGCCCCAATGCTTTGTTTTAATTTGGTTTTCATGTTTGGTATAATAGTTTATTGCTTGGTTACTAAAATAACGTAGGATTGCCTCCCAGTTTTATTTTTCCTAAATGCTTGTAAGCGCTCTCAGTAGCTTCACGACCTCGGGCTGTACGCATTAAAAAGCCTTCCTGAATTAAAAAAGGCTCGTAAACTTCTTCAATAGTACCTTCATCCTCACCAACGGCCGTTGCAATGGTTTTTAAACCAACGGGGCCGCCTTTAAACTTATCAATAATGGTAATCAATATTTTATTATCCATCTCATCCAAACCATGCTCATCCACATTCAGCGCGTTCAGGGCATATTGGGCTATATCTGTATCAATTTTACCATTCCCTTTTATCTGGGCAAAATCACGCGTGCGGCGCAGCAGGGCGTTGGCAATACGCGGGGTACCACGGCTTCGGCGGGCAATTTCATACGCGCCTTCATCACTTATAGGTGTTTTAAGGATAGATGCGGAGCGAAGTACAATGGTATTAAGTAGCTTGGCATCATAATATTCCAGGCGTGAGTTTATACCAAACCTGGCTCTCAAAGGTGCAGTAAGCAAACCTGAACGGGTGGTGGCCCCAACCAGGGTAAAGGGATTAAGCGATATTTGTACCGAACGGGCATTTGGGCCGCTCTCCAGCATAATATCTATCTTAAAATCCTCCATCGCCGAGTATAAGTACTCTTCAACCAATGGGCTAAGGCGGTGTATCTCATCAATAAACAGGATGTCGCCGGTTTCCAGGTTGGTCAGCAGGCCGGCCAGATCGCCGGGTTTATCCAATACAGGGCCTGAGGTAATCTTGATACCCACACCCATTTCGTTAGCAATAATGTGCGATAGGGTAGTTTTACCCAAGCCCGGAGGGCCATGCAGTAAAACATGATCAAGCGCCTCGCCGCGTTGGCGGGCTGCCTGTACAAATATTTTCAGGTTGGCTAATATCTTATGCTGGCCGGTGAAATCCTCAAATTGCTGGGGGCGCAATACTTTTTCAATATCGCGTTCCGTATTACTCAATCGTTCTGCTCCGGGATCAAGATGCTCATTCATTACCAACGAAATTAGTATTTTTTTTTGAGGTAAACTGATTCTTTATGGTAAAAGGATAAAGGTGAAAGGTAAAAGGTTTCTTCCCAGCATAAAACAAAAAAGCGAATGGTAACACTCTTTTTACCTTTCGCTTTTTTACTTTAAATTTTATCTCCCGGTCACCCTTCAGGGTATTTCCTGAAAATACTATTGATCTTCATTTGTATCACTCCAAAAAATGCTTCCTTGAATATCCCTGTCGACATTTTGGATGTGCCTGCCGTACGATCTGTGAAAATGATAGGCACTTCTACCAGGTTAAATCCGTGTTTAATGGAGGTGTACTTCATTTCTATCTGGAAAGCGTAACCCACAAACTTTATTTTATTGAGTCTGATGGTTTCCAGTACCTTACGTTTGTAGCACATAAAGCCTGCTGTTGAATCTCTGATATCTATTCCTGTTATGAACCGTACATAAACCGATGCAAAATAGCTCATCAGCACGCGACTCATAGGCCAATTAACCACGTTTACGCCATTGCTGTAACGGGAACCAATGGCAGCATCGGCACCATCAATACAGGCTTGCCTTAGTTTAAGCAAATCATCCGGATTGTGCGAAAAATCGGCATCCATTTCAAAAATATAATCGTAATGGCGCGCAATGGCCCATTTAAAACCATGTATGTAGGCAGTTCCGAGACCCTGTTTACCCGCCCGTTCTTCAATAAACAGCCGCTCGGGGTATACGTTCATCAGGTTTTTTACAATGATGTTGGTACCATCCGGCGATCCGTCATCAATAATAAGCAGATGAAAATCATGGGGTAGGGAGAATACTTTGCGTATCATACGCTCAATATTTTCCTTTTCATTATAGGTAGGTATTATAACAATGCTATCCGGCACGTAGAATTTATCAAGTAAACAAAGGGTAAAAATAATTGATTTTAACCCGGTTTTAAAAATAAAAAAAAGCAGCTAAGCAATATTGTTACTTAACTGCATTTAATAACGCTGAAATTTAAGAATTATTGGTTCTCGGCAATAGCTTGACTATCTACGTAAGGATCAGTGATATAATTCCGCTCTTTTAGGCGCGGTGCAACAAACATGAACACTACAATAAAGGCGCAGATAAAGGTAACAAAGAACCACTCATAGTTTGCACCTTTAAGGTTGCGTGTCCACCAGCCGCCGTCTTCTATTAAGCCATTAACAAGTGCGGTTATAAGATTACCGAATGATACAACCAGGAACCAGATACCGGTCATGGTACTTTTCATTGATTTTGGCGAATGTGTATAAGCGTATTCAAGGCCTGTGATAGATACCAGTACCTCGGCAGCTGAAAGTATCATGAACGCAAATACCTGCCACCAGATGGAAGGAGAACCGCCATGATCAAGGTTAGTATGTATTATACCTATTACCACGAATGATAAAGCTGTTAAGATCAAGCCTACGCCAAGTCTTCTAAGCGGGGTTGTTTTCAGGCCAATTTTATCAAACCATGGATATACCACATAGTTGAAAAATGGGATGAACATAAGAAGAAACACGGTATTAACAGTTGATAACTGACCAGGCAGCACAGTGAACTTAGTAAAACCAAGGTTAATTACGCGATCCATTTTTTCTGCATATAATGTCCATTCAGACAAACACTGATCCCAAACAGCCCAAAATGCCAGTGCGAAAAAGAATACCGAAATAACCCGGTATACAGCTTTTACACCTTCAACACGTTCAGGATCATATTGATCCTTAGCAACGTCAAGCATAGATTGACCCGGTTTGCGTTGACCTAAATGGGTTAGTGCATACCAGGTTATAAATACCAGGTTATTGCGATTAACTCCTTGTGGGGGAACCTTTACGTATTTTTTGCGGCCCGAGAAAAATATGATGGTAGCCAGTGCCATCAGGAAACCTGGGATACCAAAAGCCCACTTAGGGCCAAAGTGTTCATAAGTCCATGGAATAGCAACAGTTGAAATCATAGAGCCGGCGTTGATACTGAAATAGAACCAGCCGTAAACTTTTGAAAGCAGATCCTGGTTGGTAGCATCAAACTGATCGCCAACGTTAGCAGAAACGCATGATTTAATACCACCGGCACCAATTGCAACCACCAATAACCCTAATTCAAAGCCACCAAGGCCACCATCAAACATAGCCAACATCAAGTGCCCAAAGCAGTAAATTATTGATACATATAATATAAGCTTGTATTTTCCTGTAAACCAGTCGGCAATCATGCCCCCTACAAATGGCAAGGCATAGGCTACCATTACAAACAGGTGATGTAACTTATTGGCTTTGGCGTTAGCAACATCTGTTAACGCAGCAACATTATTGGGATTAAAAAACTGGTTTACCAGGAAAAGCGTGAGTATGGAGCGCATGCCATAAAAACTAAAACGTTCCGCGGCTTCATTGCCTATGATATAAGGAACGCTTCGAGGAAATCTGGATTTTGGTGTAGCCGTTTCGGCTGGGCTTTTTTGCATTATTGAAATAAAAAATTTGTTAAAATTAGTATAATTCTTTTTGAATCAGAATTTTATACTGAAAGTGTTATGGTTATTATATGTAATATTTTGATTTGTGATTGTAATGTAAAGTTTAATTTTTCTGGATAGATTTCTTATCTTCCAAAGCCTGTTTTTTAGGGTCAACCAATTGGTTGTCGCTATTGTCAGGTATGTTACGCATATCAAGATTATCCTGATACACCCAGCGTCCATTTTTTAGCTTATAGCCATCATAGCTAAGGTCGGGGCCAAAAGTTTCAGGTTGATCCTTCATTTTTGGATCAGGCGGAACCAAATGATCAAATACAATTAAGTTTTGCTCAGGTACATATCTCAGCAGCATGGATGCCTGGCGGGTATACTCAAATACAACCCGTTTACGGCCTTTGCCATTACCATCAAAAACCGGCATTCCAAAAACCGGCTTATCATTATTGAACGAGAGCACATCAATCACCTTCTTGGTTGATTTTATGGTGTTGCCTTTCCAGCCTATTAATACATAATAGGGCTTTTGAGCATATACAGGCACTATTTTATAATACTGGGCCCCATACCATTTACGATTATCAGTAACGGAATCTTCAGGGTTTTTCAACAATGGCGAATAGTCCTCCAGCGGGAACATTTTTAGCGGGCCGCCGGTATTTAGCTGTATGGTGCCATAAAAACGGTAGCTGCCATCCTGGTTTACCACATGCCAGCTCAAGATCCGGAAACGGTTATCGGGCGAGTTGATGATACTGATGCTCTTAACCGAATCAAACGGGAAAAGAAACGAGTTAGGTGTTTTTAATGCCGATACCAGGGTTTTGATAAACTGGTAATTAGCATTTTTACGTTCCAGGTCGTTTTCATTATTGATAAATGTTTTACCCAACGATGCAAGACTATCCTGATAAACATTTAATTGTTTTATGCGTGCGCTTTCGCTGTTTAGCTGACCAAAAGACTGGCCTACAACAAGCAGCAAGGGCACGAATAGAAACAAGCGCCTTATCGACATACCGGGTATTTAAAATTTAACATCATATCAAGCTGCGAAACTAATAATTTATCACAATAGTTGTTGTAACATGCTTTACAGCAGTTAGCTTGTTTTAATTAACGTAAATTTTCAATAACCATTGCGCTGGCACCGCCACCACCGTTACAAATACCTGCCGCGCCATATTTGGCGTTATTTTGCTGTAAAACATGCAGCAACGTAACAATGATGCGTGCACCTGATGCACCCAGCGGATGGCCAACAGCTACAGCGCCGCCATTTACGTTAACTTTGGCCGGGTCAAGCTTTAATATTTGGTTGTTAGCTATCGCTACTACCGAAAAAGCCTCATTGATCTCAAAAAAATCGATCTGATCTGCCGTTAGGCCGGCTCTGTGCAGTGCCAGTGGGATAGCTTTCGATGGTGCGGTGGTAAACCACTCCGGTGCTTGCTGTGCATCGGCATGGGCTACAATGCGTGCCAGAGGCTTAATACCCAATTCGTCGGCTTTTTCGCGGCTCATGAGTACCAGGGCAGCCGCGCCGTCATTAAGGGTAGAGGCATTGGCCGCGGTTACGGTGCCATCTTTTTTAAATACCGGTTTTAATGAAGGTATTTTCTCGAATTTTACAGTCTTAGGTTCTTCGTCCTCGGCAAGCAAGGCAATCTCACCTTTTTTATCTTTCAGTTCAACCGGGGTGATCTCATCCATGAATTTACCCTCTTTTTGGGCTTTTTGAGCCCTTTGGTATGATTCAATGGCGTAAGCATCCTGATCTTCACGGCTGATGTTGCAATCAGTAGCACAAAGCTCAGCCGCCGAACCCATGTGGTAATCGTTATAAACATCCCACAGGCCATCTTTTACCAGTCCATCAATGACCTGGCCGTTACCCAAACGGTAGCCATTACGGGCTTTGTCCAGGTAATAGGGTACACTGCTCATGTTTTCCATGCCGCCGGCAACCACAATATCATTTTGGCCTATGGCAATGCTTTGGGCAGCAAGCATAATAGCCTTCATGCCCGATGCGCATACCTTATTAACGGTAGTAGCAGGTAAATAGGGCAGACCCGCGAATATGGCCGCCTGGGTAGCAGGTGCCTGGCCCAAATTGGCCGACATCACATTGCCCATATAAACTTCCTGTATCTGATCGGGTTTAAGTCCTGATTTTTCAATTGCCGATTTTATAGCTATAGCCCCCAGCTGGGTTGCGCTAATGCCGGCTAAACTTCCTCCAAAATTGCCTATTGGCGTGCGTGTGGCTGCTACTATTACTACTTCTTTCATGTGTCCCTCATTAAAGTTGGTGGGGCAAATTTAGTATTTTTGGTTAAACGAAAAAGCTATGCATGCATAATAATTTATTGACTGCAAATGACAACAGCTTTTTCTATTACCAAAACTTTTTAAAATAAAATTTTAACACTTTTTCGCTCAGTTTAGCATTAAAAATGCCAGTAAATCCATTAAAAACATTCGTTTTAACACTTTTTGATCTGCTTTTTGCCACTTATTTTTACTTTAAAAAGTATTAAGTGCTTGATTGTTATTGCTTTGTTTGTTTTTGATGTGTTTGTATTGTTTTGCCACCTTAACAAAACAGCCCGGTTTTCTGGATAATTGAAAACCGGGCCGCTGCCTATCAAAAATACGAAATTTAGCCCGCATCTTTTTTCTTTTTGCTCCCTTTTTTACGACCAAGTAAAGCCTGCTGCAGCAGATATTCTATCTGGCCGTTGGTGCTCCGGAACTCCTCGGCTGCCCAGGTTTCTATCTCTTTCAGTACATCGGGGTTAATGCGTAATATAAATGCTTTTTTCTCGGCCATATTGTTTATTGCCTGTGTTATTAATGGTAAAGGGTGCCGGTATTTACCACGGGGTTAACTGCCTTATCGCCGCAAAGTACCACCAGCAGGTTGCTTACCATGGCGGCTTTGCGTTCTTCATCAAGTTCCACAATGTTTTTTTCTGATAATTTATTCAGGGCCATTTCAACCATGCCCACGGCGCCCTCAACAATAAGTCTGCGCGCAGCTATGATAGCCGATGCCTGTTGAACTTGCAGCATGGAGTGCGCTATTTCAGGCGCGTAGGCCAGGTGTGATATCCGCGCCTCCAGCACTTCAATACCCGCGCGCGACAGGCGCTCGTTCAATTCCTTCTCCAGCATTTCGCTTACCTGTTCGGCACCGCCGCGCAGGGTGATGTTGGCGCTTTCATCCTCCAGGTTATCATAAGGGAACGAGTTGGCCAGGTGCCTTACCGCAGCCTCGCTTTGTATGTTTACATATTGTATATAATTCTCAACCGCAAATACGGCGCTGGCCGTATCTTTTATTTGCCATACAATTACAGCTGCAATTTCAATAGGGTTGCCAATACTATCGTTCACTTTTAACTGCTGACCATTAAGGTTAAAGGCCCTTAATGATACTTTTCTTTTTTGGGTAAACGGGTTTACCCAAAAAAAGCCGTCCTTTTTTACAGTACCGGTGTACTTACCAAAAAGCGTAAGCACTTTTGATTCGTTAGGATTTACTATGATGAGGCCGGGTAATAAAAAAATAACATCTATAAAAAGCACAATGCTCCCGGCCGGTTCCTGGCCTGCCCAAAAGCACAGGCCCGCTACCGCTGCCAAAATCAGAAATAAAGCAAACACTGTAAAACCAGATGGCGGATTGATGATTTTTTCGGATTCCATGATAAAGGTGATTTTAAATTGATATCATAAAGATATCAAAACCAAATTGATATAAACAAGAAAAACTGCATATAACAGAAACTTATATTATTTTTGGCTGGTTAATTAATTAAATGGCAAAACTATCTTCTTCGCGCCAAAAGGCCTTATTGCGCAAATACGCCCGCAACGTTAAGTTTTTAATGATGCTGATAAGCATTTGCCTCATTGTGTTTTTTTTACCCAAGCAGGCAAAATTTAGTTATGAGTACGAAAAAGGACGTATCTGGAACCAGAAAGACCTGGTATCGCCCTATAATTTCGCCATACTAAAAACCGCTCAGGAAAATAAAACTGATCAAAAAGCAGCCAAAGAAAGTATTACACCTATTTATCAGTTGGATGCCTCGGTTGAAAATCAACAGGTAGAAGGTTTTAAGAACGATATTGAAATAAAGTGGCACAACGCCGGTATAAATGATAAACTTAAACCAAAGTATGTTGCCACCGGTACCGATCTGCTCATCGAGATCTATGAAACCGGTATTTTAAAGCTCAATGCGCAGTATCAGCTCAATTCAGAAAATTACCCCATCACCGTTTTAAACAAGAATATAGCTGCCGAAAAAAATACGAACGAACTGTTTACCCGCGAAAAAGCCCTGGCTTATTGCGATAAGATACTCACCAAACATACCGATCTGGATAAGGCCTTTTTGCTTGACTTGCTGCAAAACAGGCTGCAAACTAATTTAAGCTATGACAATAACCTAACCTCAAGGCTGGTGAACGAGGTGGTTGACGGATTATCACTCACCCGTGGTATGGTTCAAAAAGGGGAAGTGATAGTTTATAAAGGTTCGGTTATTAATGATGATGTATACCAAAAGCTTGAATCTTATAAACAAGCTTTTGAGGATAATGCGCGTACCAACGGCAACCGTAAACTGGTACTGCTTGGCCAGTTTTTACTGGTAGCCATTGCCATATCGTTGCTGATGATATTCCTGTACCTTTTCCGCAAGGATATTTATGCCGATAACCGGTTGGTAGGTTTGATATTGCTGGTAATAACCGCTATGTTAGCCACCCTGTCGCTGGCTATTAAGCTGCAGTTGCCCAACTTATATTATATACCTTACTGCATAGTACCTATCATTATCCGCATATTGTTTGATACCAGGCTGGCACTTGATATTCATTTGCTGGTGGTATTAATAGCAGGCTTTTTTGTGCCTAACAGCTTTGAGTTTGCTTATTACGAGATCACCGCGGGTATGGTATCTATTTATAGCATTAAAAACCTGATCAAACGCGAGCAATTCCTGATTTCGGCACTTATTATAACGTTTAACTATTTTGTGGCCTTTTTGGGTATTACGTTTATACGTGAGGGCACTTTCCTGGATATTGACTGGATGGATTTTCTGCCATTTGTTGTTAGCGTGCTGCTTACCTTACTGGCTTACCCGCTTATTTACCTGTTTGAAAAAATATTTGCCATTACCTCAGATATTACACTTATTGAGCTTACCAATACCAACGCGCCTTTACTGCGCGAACTGGCCTTTAACGCGCCCGGTACCTTCCAGCACTCGCTGCAGGTAGCCAACCTGGCCGAGAACGCCATATACACCATTGGAGGCAACGCCCTGCTGGTTAGGGCAGGGGCGCTGTACCATGATATTGGTAAAATGGAGAACCCGCTGTTTTTTATCGAGAACCAAAGCTCGGGCTTTAACCCGCATGATAAACTGCCTTACGAGGAAAGCGCCCAAATCATCATCAGGCACGTAAGCCGGGGTATTGAGATGGCCCGCAAGGCCAACCTGCCCGAAATTGTGATTGACTTTATACGCACTCACCATGGCAATACCCGGGTCGACTATTTTTACCAGTCGTCGTTGAAGAATTTTCCTGAAAAATTCATCAATGAGAACATTTTCCGCTATCCCGGACCCATTCCTTTCTCGAAAGAAGCGGGTGTTTTGATGCTTGCCGACTCGGTTGAGGCCGCATCGCGCTCATTAAAGGAACCCGATGAGGAATCGATAAGCATTTTGGTTGACCGCATAGTGAAATATAAGCTTGATCAGAACCAGCTGAAAGACAGTAATATAACTTTAAAAGATATTGAAACCATTAAAACTATTTTCAAAAGAATGCTCATGAGCATTTACCATGTGCGAATAGATTATTAAAAATGTAACTTTTTTTTTGACGGTATGGTTGAATTACTATATTTGCAATCCCGAAAAACGGGGAACGTTTTTAAAAAAGATGGTGAGGTGCCTGAGAGGCCGAAAGGATCAGTTTGCTAAACTGACGTACGGGAAACTGTACCGAGGGTTCGAATCCCTCCCTCACCGCTGATCATATCGTCAAAAACAAACAAAAGCCTGTAAATGAATAGTTTACAGGCTTTTTTATTTTGGTCATTTACCCAAAAAACACCAAAAATGCGCATAAGTTCGTGGCAAAATCGTGGCAAAAAAAAAATTTACGAAATTGCCACGAATTGTTGCTTAACTTATTGATTATTAAGTTGTTCATGAGGTGAACATCTTGACTTCCTGTAGCTGTATTTCGACATTTACTTACTTATAATCGTGGCAATTATGTTGGAAAAAAGCTTTGGTTTGCTGTATTTTCTCAAAAATTCGGGAAACGAACCTAAAAAATTCATTTATTTACGCATCACCGTGGATGGACATCCGGTGGAACTATCGACAAAAAAACAATGGTGGGACAACCGTTGGGACCAGGAAAAGGGCAGGGCCAGCGGCGTTAAGGAGGATGCACGTGAAGTGAACTTCTTTTTGGATACACTCGAAAACAAGGTATTCAAGGCTCGTCAAAAGCTGATCGAAGAGGAAGAAATCATCACCGCAGAAATCCTGCGCGATATGCTTGCTGGCCGGGATAGCCGCAAAATGATCCTGGAGATTTTCGCACAGCACAATGCCGACATGAAAGTGCTTGTAGGCAAGGACTATGCCGAGGGAACCTGCGAATGTTTTGCGACTACCTATGAACACACGAAGTCCTTTATCATCTGGGCATTCAATGCAGAGGACTTGAGTGTCCGAAAACTTAATCATGCCTTTATAGAACGCTTCGCCCTATGGTTAAAGACCGAACGCAATTGCGGCCATAATACCACGATGAAATACCTGGCGAATTTTAAGAAAATCGTACTGCTTTGTGTGAAAAACAGGTGGCTGCCGGCAGATCCCTTTCCCGATTTTGAATTAAGCAGAAAGGAGGTAATCAGGCACCCATTGAACCAATGGGAATTGGATA
Organism: Mucilaginibacter aquaedulcis; assembly: GCF_030409325.1. Lineage (GTDB taxonomy): Bacteria > Bacteroidota > Bacteroidia > Sphingobacteriales > Sphingobacteriaceae > Mucilaginibacter > Mucilaginibacter aquaedulcis. The sequence goes on along the minus strand of NZ_JAUFPR010000002.1, from coordinate 1,696,175 downwards.
AGATTTCCGCGAGGCGTTTTACCAATGAACGCTTACGTATCGTACGGGATATATTTGTGTTCAGTTGCTATACGGGATTGGCATACGCGGATGTTGCTAAACTAACCCGGCAGGAGATCATCAAAGGTGTAGATGGAGAACAATGGATCGTCACTTCAAGGCAAAAAACGGATACCAGTTGTGCAATTCCACTGCTGCCCGCAGCACTTCAAATACTCGAAAGATATTCAAATCATCCGAAATGCCTGAATGCCGACAAGGTATTACCTATCCTCTCTAATCAAAAGATGAATGCCTACCTTAAGGAGGTAGCTGACTTGAGCGATATAACCAAGGTGTTAACCTTTCACCTTGCCAGACATACTTTTGCCACTACCGTCACTTTAAGCAATGGTGTGCCGATCGAAACCGTTGCAAAAATGCTGGGTCACACTACTTTACGGCAGACGCAGCACTATGCCAAAATTTTGCATGGAAAGATAAGTATGGACATGGCGCCCCTACGAAAGAAATTCAGTGCTGGTATACAAGAGCCTGAATTGGCATGCGCTGACGTTATTACGGAACCGGTTAAACAGGCTTCCACGTCAGCGAAATATAATTATGTCCTGGTGTGATGATACACCATTGTTAGTGGAGACAAAACGCTGCCACCGTGGAATTAAGATCAAAAAATCAGTTAATTAAAGATAAGATAATCATGAAAGATCAGTTAATGCCTGACGAGGTTGTTACAAGTAAAATTTATTTGATACGCGGAAAAAAAGTTTTACTCGACAGCGATTTGGCGGAATTGTACAATACGGAAACCAAAAGATTAAAACAGCAGGTGAAACGAAATATCAACAGATTTCCAAATCACTTTATGTTTGAATTGACTAAAGAGGAAAATGAAATCTTAAGGTCACAAAATGTGACCTTAAGACATGGCGAGCATTCAAAATACCTTCCTTATGCATTTACCGAACATGGAATTCTGATGTTGTCTAACGTGCTGAAAAGTGACCGCGCTGTGGAAATAAGCATAAGAATAATAGACATCTTTGTCAGGCTAAGGGAAAATTACACGGATCAAACAGAGTTGTGGTTAGCCATTGAGAAAATCAAAGGTAAACTGGACAGCCAGGATAGGAGTATGGACATTATGTTTCGTTATCTTGATGAATTATCGGAGCGTATTCCGAACCGGCAGGAACCAGACTCAAGAAAAATGATTGGCTATAAATCCTACGAAGAATAATTCCTGGTTTCATAAAACGGGAAAACGAGCACAGATCTTTGGCCTTTTTCGTTTTAAGCCGGCATTTTAAATCTCAGTTGGTATTGGGTGCCGGATTTTTTATTCTGATTATGACCAAACTTACATAGCTCCCGGTAAAAGGATTGAAAGATGGTTCATAAATGATATAGCCGAACTCGTTTAACTGCCGTATACATTTGTGATAAGTCACAATACTGCCAATATGTGTCTGTTCCATAATTTGCCTGCGGGAAACAGCTATAGGGTTAACGAACCCATTCAACAGCCATTGATGGAACAGGCACATATAAATGCTAAAATGCCAGACACTGATCCTTTGATCTGCGGCTAAAGCGCTGACCACCTGGCTGAAAATTTTCTCGTTACGGTTACCCTTCATTTCGCGTCTGTCAGCATCTTTTGAATGTCACCGTATCGATAATAATAAGTTCCGCCGATCTTGGAATAGGCCAGTCTCCCGTTTGCCCGCAACGTCAGCAGGGTTCCTGCCGATATTTTTAGCAGCTGCCGTACCTCCGCAGCTTTAAGCCATTCTTTGACCTGCGGCTTGCTGTTGTCCAGCAAGGAACGGATATCGTTCAGCAGATCATAACGGAATTGCTGTAAATCATCTTTCGTAATTATTTCCACACTCATCACGCACACATTAAAGTTATCATCAATAATAAAACAGGCGGTAAAAGCCTTAAGCATATGTTTTATCTCCAAACCGGCTCAGCGATGCTATTGCACATCTCTTTTTAGGGCTCATCTTCTGTCTTCAGGTATATGCGACTGCGCACGTTCCTTTTAAAGGAAGGTTCATATGTAATGTATCCGAAATCATGCAGATCCCGGATACATTTATGATAGGTCGTACTCCCTGAAATCTTGGCGAGGGGCATGATCTCATGTGCGTAGGCATGCAACGGGTTGGTAAACCCGTTTGCCTGCCAATACTCCACCAGCGCGGCAAAGATGCCGATATGGGTAATGCCAATCCGCGCATCATGCGCTATCGCCCGGAAGAATCCCCTTATGGGTTCGCACCTTTCCATGCTATCAATTAGGGCGAACGCCCTGCCTGCGGCGTTGTTCCGGTTTTTGATCCGCTGCAAGCCTTTCTTTGGCTGTTTCCTTTTGCGCGTGCTGGGCTGTTGATGATTGAGCAGTATCCTGGGGCTTTGTTGCAGGTGTCTGTTCCTGCTCGATGCCGTTTTGAGTCTGCCGGTTTGCTGCCGGGGCGGGTTGCTGTTCAGCGGCACGTGCAATCGCGGCCCGTTGTATTTCCTGCGGCGTCATACCGGTTTTTTGCGTTTCGTCAAGGGCCTGTTTCTGGAGCTTGCGAACGATCAGGCTCTGTCCGTCACTGTCGTAAAAATCAAGACGGACCATACGCGGATTGGCCACCATCTTAGCAGGGATCTCCCTGCCGTCTTTCAGCACTACGACATCCACTTTATTGCCCTTTTCCAAAGCCGTGATCAGACGCTGCCTGTCATACTTTTCGTCGATCCCCTTAATCGGGTATTTTTCCACTTCTTTCTGATGGTTCCAGAACAGCGTCTTGGGCATGAAATTTCCGTAGTTGTCCGATTCTTTGAAATTCAAGATCTTCCACGCGATATAGGTTTCACCGGTTGGCTTCATTTTCGTTTCGCCATTTTCTTCCACGGGCCTCATTACCGGTTGCTCGCGGTAAGCCGCGCGTCCGTCCATCATGTTATAGCGCTCCTGGAGCGTGTAATTATACTCTTTACCTACGAAAAATGTTTGGGTCAGGTCTTCCTTGCCGGGTTGTTTCAGGGTGGTCTCAAAACGGTTGAAAAAGGTCATGTCTTTTTGGTCTCCCTTAGAAAAATGCAGTACGGAGCTGGTTTCATCCTGGCCAAACTTCCGGCTGTGGGGCAAGGTGAATTCCGCCAGGTTCTGTTCCATTTTTTCCAGTAGGGGCTTGGCGATCTCTTCACCAAAACCCAGGTAAAGCAATTGATTCTTTACATAGTCATAGCTTTGCTCATTCATGTTGTTTGAATTTTTAATGGTTAAATAATCATTGATAAAATAGGTCGGATAAAACGTTCGCTGCAGTAAGTCCGGATCAGCCGGCTCCAACTTATCGTTATAAAGGCCAAGCTTTCCCTGCTGCAGACGGGCAAAAAAATATTGAGTGATGGTCGCCGGCTCCGATACGGATTGTATGTCGTGGTAGTCGTGGCCATGCTGAAAGTTATAATTTGCTGTCACCAATGTTAATCCGGAATGGGCCAATGCGTACCCCTCCATGTCCAGTTCAAGCCGGCGGTTGTGAAACCGGCCGACCAGCAGGTAGTCGTTTCCCCTATCTGCCAGTTCGTTATAGAGCACCGCGTTGTCCATAAAGTCACGGGCTTCCCTTAGGCGACTGAAAGATTCCAGCACCTGGTGGCTGTGCCCGATCTCATAGATCTGCCCGCCGCTATGCTGGTGTTTAATGACATGGTAATCATCGATTTCTTTTAACGGATCGATCACCAGCTGCCGGGTCACGGGAAAAAAAAGGCCTTTGGTCAGGCTGGCTTCCGCGTCATCGTACGATCTGCCGGGCAACAGATACAATTTTTCCCGGGTCATCTGCCGGATTATCGCCGTGGTATGTTCACCTGGACCGGTTGCCCCGGTCGTGCCGGAACTTAAGGCAGCCAGGAGATTCGCCACCGGCATATAGCTGTGGTGTTCATGAGTAAACATTTGCGCAGCAAAGTCAAAGGCGTTATTGCCGGCATCACAGAAAATTTCAGCTTTGTATGCCGCTGCGAAAAAATGCAGGTCTTGTGCACGCAGTTCCTGATCAGGCCGGTCGTTAAATGCCACCCACGGTTCGTCCACAGCCAGGGCGCGGTTCAGTTCAGCCAATACTTGTTCGTGTTCAGTTATCGTCATCTTCCAGGGATTAGCGATTGTTCTTTACTTCGCCGTTGTCGCGCAGTAAAACCGCGTGACCGTCCTTCAGTTTACCTTTCACCCGCCTGATCTTTTTGCCGAACAGACCTTTGGCCGTATTGATCCCGGCAGTGGTCAGCTGCCCAGTCACCGATGGATCGAAACTTGTCAGATCCATCTGTTGCACACCACCGCCGGCGCCGTCACGCAGCGCGTCAGCGGTAATGGCCTCGGGTACGCTGATCCCTTCCAATCCGTCCGTTTCGTCAAACACCGTGAGGTCGACGGGGTAGAAGCTGTTACCGACGTGGATGCTTTGAATGTTGACGGTGCAGCGCTGGTTAGACAGGATGCCGATGCCATAGAGACGTTGCCCTTTGGCGAAAAGCTGACCGCCAAGCCTGACCGTATCGCTTAACTGTAAACGCACCACCGTGCCCTGTACGATCTTTTGATTGCCGTCGATCATTGCCGGGATGGCGCGAAACCTTTTAACCGCGGGGTTCATGTCGTTTTTTTCTTGGACAGGCGCCACCCGTTCCGGGTGTTGTATATCCAGTATTTTTTCCAGGAGCCCGTTCATTTGTTTCAGTTCGGGGTCTTCAGCAGCGACCGTTAGGCTGCGCCAGGACTCCGGTAAGTCGGACGGCTGTTTCCTGGAGGACGGACCGGCCGGGCTAACCTGGGGCCTGTCGATCATTTCCTGTAATTGGCTTATCCGCCTGCTGATCCTGGCCTCGTTGTCGGCGGGACTGCCGGTGCCATAATCAACCGCACCGGGAGCGGGCTGGTGAGGGAAAAAAGGACCGTCGGGGTAAGCGGCAGGCGGGTCGCCGGGACTGTCTGGCTTCGTTTGTAGATACGGGTCCGCTTTGCGCAATTGGTGTTTCCTGATGGAATCGGCACTGGCCTGATCGTAAAAGCTCATTTTATTGCCGCTTTGACGGGTGGACACCATGACTGACGGGAGTTTCATACGTAGGCCCCCGGAAGCGGAGAGTTTGGTGCCTTCGCCCTGGCCACCACCCAGCGTTACGAACAGGATGCTGACAAAGCAAAAGATCAGGAGCGGCAGAACGAGCAGGAATCTGCGGTTGCGTTGCCCCTGTAAGCTGATGTTGTTGATTTTCATGATTTTATCGGTTAGTGATTGCTCACGGTTAATACTTTGTTCTCTACCGTGTTCCAGTGTTCGATCAGGAACCCGAACAGGTTGTTATCGCTGCGGCTTACTTCCCGCAGGTCGCCTTCGGTAACCAGGCTTTGCACGACGTTGCTGGTCGAGCGGATCAGGTGCATCGTGGCATAACAGCGGAAATGATAGGGCATGACACGGGTATCGACCTGTACACTGTCCACATCGATGCGCTGGCTGATGTTGCCTGCAATGATTCCGGAATAATACCCGCTTACAGAAAGGCTGTCATACACCTTTTTAGCGGAGCCGTCAGCGAGGTAGAGCGCTTTCGACAGGTTGCGCCTGATCACCTGTTCGTCCGGGTCAAGCGTGAAGAAGGCATCGTGAAAAGCGCGCACATGACCGCGTGCCTCCATAGGCAGGTAGGTGCCCTTATCGGCCGCCAACGCCGACCAGGCCGTGTTGCCGGATAGAACGTACACCTTGCTTTGCAGCGCGACCGAGGCTTTCCTGTTCTGCCAGGCCATAAACGCGATGGTTAGAAAGGCGCAGACTACGATAACTATCGTGAAACCGCGCACATGCTGAAAGGCGGTTTCGAGGTTTTTCATTTTCCTGAACATATGGTTATTCTTTTTGAGGATTGCCGGAGAGTTTGCTTTTGTTCAAGTCCGGGCTGCTGCCCGGCTGGTTATAATTGGTTTGCCGGTGGTTTTGAATACGGTTGCCGCCGTTGAAACTTTGCATCACTGAACCGCTGAAATAGGATACCGCCATGGAAGCCAATGCACTGGTTTTGCTGAAAAGTGCATGACCTCCGACATTCATCATGTAGTTGGCGACTGCGGGCACGGTGAAATAGCCAACAATGCCGATAAGCAGGAAGATCATATAAGCGGTATTGTCGTTTGCCAGCTCCTGACCACTGAGGTTGCCATTCTGGATACCGATGATCATATTCTCCTGCACCCTGGCGATGATCGCCCCGAAGATATTAGCCACAGGCAGCCACATGAAGACGTTGATATATCGTGCCAGCCATTGTTTCAGCGTATGCTGAAAGCCGTCAAATACGCTGAGCCCGAAGCAGAGCGGCCCCAATATCGACAGCACGATCAGCTTGAAGGTGCGGATGGTGTCAAGACAGAGCGCCGCGGCCTGAAATAATACGTTGAGGACTTCGGCAATAAATTTTCTCGCCCAGTTTTTGATGCTCCAGCCGGAGAAAGCGTCCGCTATCGGGTTACCGCTGCCGGCAACGCTGGTCGTGCCGTCCGGGTGGCTATACTGATACCATTTGTCCGGATCACTGTCAGCATCGTTCGGCACGGCGTCGGCAGCATCCGGTTTGCCGCTGCTCAGCAGACGTTCGATAGCCTGGTTACTATTGGTAACCATCGCTTGCGTCGCGGTGACAACGGGCTGCAGTATGCTGTTGATCAGCCCGAGAAGATCCGGGAAAATGGCGATACAGGCGCCGATTACGAACGGCCGGAGCAAAGGGTAAATGTCTACCGTCTCCGCCGCGGCGATGTGTTTCCAGATGCGTGCGCCGATATACCACAGGGCTGCGAAGCCGGCGATTCCCCGGGCAACGCCGGTAATGCCGCTGCACAAAGGCAGCATTTGATCATACAGATGGTCGAGCACGCCCTGTAACCCATGCAGGTGATCTGCTACGCCTTCGGCATGGGAGAGTAGTGGAGCGAGCATGGCCGGGACGGTTGTCAACGCTGTTTTGAAAAGTTTATGGTTCATGTGCTATTGATTTTGTGTTGTGATTTTGTTGATGTGTTTGGAAACGTTTCAATGGGTGAGTCCGTAAATGGATCCGACGCTTTGCCGCTCGGCATTGTCCTGCGCGCGTTGCCTGCTGACGCGGGCAGCCTGGTCATCAAATTTGCGGAGGTAGCTGAGCTGGTCACGGCTTTCCCGGTAGAGTTGGTCTATGGCCGACAGCCTTTCCGCATCGCTCATCCGCAGCTGCTTATCCGTGACGATCATCGAAAGGTCGTCGAGGTTTTTCAGGCTTCGGCTGATCAGGTTTCCGTAGACCGCCGTCATGTAGGCTTGTTCGTCCGGCGGGAGCTGCTGACCGCTGCGAAAGAGGCCGGAGGCTTCCCGGCATTCGCCGACCAGTCGCGCCTGGTCAAGAATAATATCCTTGATCCGCGGATACCTGCGCACCGCAGGACTGACCAGGTACAGGCCGTCAAGGAACACTTCCTGCAGGCTGAAATTACCTTTCGCGGCATCTTTTACCGCGCCGTAACCCTTGCTTAATACCGAGTAACCGGTTTGTAGCTGTCCCAGTATGTTTTTGAGCCCGGCGAGTTTCTGGTAGTCCAGCGCCAGCTGTTTGAGCACGTCCGCTACGGATTGCGCCCGGCTGCTCAGCGGAACACCGGCCGCCAGACCGAGAAATATGACCATGGTGATGAATCTTTTCATTGTTGTTCTCCTTGCTCGTTTTGGGGTTATTGGATACCGTATAATTTTTTGAGTTCCGCTTTATTCTGCCGGTTGTTTATTCTGGCCAGCGTCAGCCGGCGGCACCGGGCGGTAAATGAACGGGCAAAGGCATATTTGTCCTTCATCTCCTCATAGAGCCTGTCAAGCCTTTGCAGGCGCTGCCCGTCGCTGAGCTGTAATTTGCCCGGCGTGAGCACCTGCAGTAGTTCATCCATATTCAGCTGACACTGGTCTGCCAGGTTATCCCGTACCTTTTGCAGATAGCCTGTTTCTGTTGCCGTCAGGATCTTCTGGTGCTGCTGCCAGCTGATTTCATCGGCCAGCAACGTTAATGTCTGCCGGCCCAGATCGGCTATCGCCCGGCCCTTCGGGTTACTTCGGATCAGGGGACTGACCTGCGTCAGCGAACCGATATAATCGCCCTGCAGGCCTAACGTCCCATTTTTTAGTTCCTGCGCGATGTTCAGCCCGCTTTCACTGATATGATATCCCGTTTGCAGCATACGGAGATAGATTCCGTATTGGGCGATTTGCTCGCCCATTAATTTACGCTGCCGCGATTGCTGGCTGAAAAAGCCACCCAGGAACTGGGCCGCTGCCGGATAACAGGTGAAACACGCGAGGGCAGTGAACAGGAGCGTTTTGATTGTCGTTTTCATCATGTTGATTGTAGCTTAGTGGATACTGTAAAATTGTTTCACTTGCTGGCGATCCTGAACATCCTTTGCCCGCCTCAGGCTCAGCGCAGCGGTTTGGCGGTTAAACTGGCGCAGGTGGTCCAGGCTGACCTGCATGGCTTGGGATGTTTCCCGGATTCTTTGCAGGCGCTCGGCATCATTCATCTGTGTGCTGTAGGCACTGACCGCCGTTAACACCTGGTCGAGATCCCGCAGGCTTTCCTGTAAAATGCCCTGATAGATCGTTTCCATATACCGGAGCTCGGCCTGCGAAAAGTGCCGGTCGCGGCTGAACATCCCGCTCGCCCGCCGATATTCGGCGACCAGTTGCTCCTGGCGTGTAATGATGGTTTTTACCTCTTCGTAATCAGCGATCAGGGGCCGCACCTCACTGAGTTCCCGGTAGTAGCCCGCATACAATTCTTTTTCCCTGTTCAGCCATCCGGAAATATCGTCCAGACCTGACAGGTGCAGGTTGTTCTCCAGCCGCTGGCCGGCGTTCTGCAGTGCGATCGTCTGGTTCTGCAGCTGTTGTACTTTCAGGTCAACGGCCATGATCACCTTTTTGATCGCCCCGCTGACCAGGCCGGTACCGGGAATTTGTCCGTTTGCACGGCTGAGCATGCAGGTCAATAAAGTAGTCCATAGCAGGTTGCAGCAGGTCATTTTCATAATCCCGTTCCTTTCTCATGTTGTTGCTGTTCCGCGACTAAAACCCTGATGCCCTCCTGTACGCTGCCATATTTTTCTGCATACTCCAACACTTTCACCCGCTCGCGGCCTTCGGTGGTAAAGGCATAATATTCTTCCGGACAGAGTTCGTTCCTGTAAACTTTCATGACCTGCCCGCCGATATCGATGAAGATCTCCCGGTGATCCTTATTGACCGAAAGGAGAATGGTTTTACCTTTGTCGGACAGGCCCAGCGCGTCCTGCAGCTTGTCAAACTTACCCTGGAACTTGCGCATGTCCATGAGTATCTTAATGTCGGCATTGTTGATGATGGCGTCTTTAATCACCGGCGAGCTGATCAGGTCATCCAGCTCCTGGGTGACGACGATGGGAATGCCGTTAAACTTGCGGATGGTTTTAAAGGCATAACGCAGGAACTCTGCCATACCGCTTTTGGCGATCGCTTTCCACGCCTCATCAATGGTGAGCACTTTGCGCAGCCCCGGCAGTTTACGCATCTTGGAGATAAACAACTCGGTGATGATGAGCGTACAAACCGGGAATAGGATAGGATGATCTTTGACCTGGTCCAGCTCAAACACGACGAAGGGCTGATGGAGCAGCTCGAGGTTTTCCCGCGCGTTCAGTAAAAAGTCAAATTCACCTCCGCTGTAGTAGGGGCGCAGCACATACAGGAAATTATCCATATCAAAATCGCTTTCTTTAACCCGGTGGTTTGCCAGAACTTTCCGGTAGTCGGTTTCCAGGTAGTCATAGAAGGTGTTGAAGCCGGGAAACAGGCGTTTATTCTGTGACAGGTATTCGTAATAGCCCTGCAGGGCATTGGACAGGGCCACGTATTCGGCGCGGTTGAACGTTTCGTTTTCGCCTTTCCATAAAGAGACAAGCAGGGCCTTCAAACTTTCTTTCTTCTCGGTGTCCAGCACTTCATTCTTACCGAGGTAAAAGGGGTTGAACCTGATCGGGTTGACTTCCTCGTAGGTAAAGTAATAGCCGCCCAACAGTCCGCAAAGCCCTTTGTAACTGCCGCCGATATCGACGGTAACGCAATGGGCGCCCTGGTCATAGAGCGACCGCAGGATGTGGTTGACGGTCATGGATTTGCCGCCGCCGGACGTGCCGCAAACCAGCGTGCCCATATTGCTCGTGATGCCGCTGCGGCGTGGCGCGTCGTACAGATCGGCGTGAACCGGACTGCCGGAAAGCCGGTCGCAAAAGCGGATGCCCCCGGCCGCTGGGTCGCTGCGGTAGTTGCTTTCGAGATTCAGGAAACAGGCAGCCTGTTCCGCGAAGGTGTCGAAGGTGTCATTGAGCGGAAAGTCGCCTCCGTTGCCCGGGATGCCCGCCCACCAGATCTGCGCGGCGCCGTCGGTCTCGGGTTTGGCGGCAGCGTCCATGGCGGCCAGTGCGGAGACGACCCTGTTCCCATTATCCTTTAACACTTCGTCATCAGACGACCAGATCATCACGTTGCAGTGCGCTTTTACCGGCAGGCGCTGCTGGCTGATGGCCTCGTTCAGGAAATCGTTGGTGGCTTCCAGCGCGACAGCATTCTCGCGGGAATAGGCGGACAGGGATTGCAGGCGCAGTCGCTTTTTCTCCAACCGGCGCAGGCTGGCCTGGGCATCCCCAATAAAAATATATTGGTTATAGATGTGGCTGCAATCCAGTAACAGGCCCAGGCCCGCGGCGAAGCTTAGCGGAAAGCGGGTCTGGTCGGTGGAATAGGCGTCATAGGTCAGGCGTGAACCGCAGTGGGCGGGTAACTGCCCGGCGTCGCCTACCGTATAAACGGCCATCCGCTCATTGCCGATGCGTATGCCATCCGACAGGCTGACGTCTTTGATCAGCAGCTGGCTGTCATCCTCCGAAAGAAAGCAATAACGTTCGATCAGCCCGCTGCACCTGGGCTGGCTTTGCAGATCTGCGGCGGTCAGCCGGGTCAGCGTGATCAGGCGCGTATCTTCGAGCAGGTGCCTGAACCGGCTGCAGGCGTCCAAAAACTCCCGGCGCCCCTGTTCCCGGAGGTTCTCCTTCGGCACCAGGGACGGGCGGATGAGGGTGGAAAGCAGCGAGCTGCTGCTGCGGCCACCCGCCGTTTTTTTGGTCAGGTATACGAAGGCTTCATGCTGCAAAGACTTCCGGCCCTCGAAATGGCGATCCGCGCTTTGCTTCAAAAAGTTGTCTTTGCCGGCCCTATCCGGCCGGTAGTACCCCGGCCTGAACCAGTCTTGTTTATGCAGCACACTGTCTTTTGGCAAAACCCGTATGGCTTTGACCCAGGCCTGGTGCATGTTCTCGTAATCCTCACCGGACAGTGTAAATATCTCCGGCAACCGCACCCGGTAAGCTATCGTATAATCACCCTGTTTGGAGAGGATGCAGTCATGTTCGACGCCCATAATGGGCAGTATATCTTTGAGTTCTTTTTCCATTTCGATAGTGTTTTCCGCGTGTTTATGCTCCTTACTTAAAATTTCGGCCTTTTCCCGGGCCTGAGACGACGTGCGTTTTCGCGGTGTTCCTCCCGAAGGGCCTCCTTATTGCGCCGGATCAAAGCCGGCACATGGGTTTCGCTTAACGGGATCACTTCGGCCTTCAGGTTTTTTTGTATCGGGTAGCGGCGCAGCAGTTCGCGTTGGTCGATACCATGGGCCCTGGCCGTGGCCACGGGGTCGAGTCCCAACTCGTTAGGGAGCCTGAGCTTGATGACCCCTTCGGGAAATTCCAGCAGTTTGGGGTCGAGCTCCACGACCTGCTTCATCACCGGGTGGTAATAAGCCTCGTAGTGCGTGCCGTCACCCGTTAATTCGAAGCTTTTCAGGCTGATGACCGGGAAGAAATGCCGGCTGTTCGGCAGTTCCCGCAGCCGCAGGTCAACGGTGAACAGTTCACCTGCAAGATCGATCTGTGGCAGTGCACCGTTCAGGCGCTGATCAAGCAGCTGTTGGTCAACGATCAGCTCAAAGTCTGATTTACCCATCACCAGTTCGCGGGGCAGGCCATATTTCAGGGCCATGCCCTCGCGGTCCAGATCCGTCATCTGCGGAACATGCACGGTTTTGACCCGCTGTTCTGCCGACAATTCATCTGCGGCGTGTTTTTTGTCCGGGTCATAACGGAGCGTATAAAAAGCGCCCTGATCCTGCATGTCGCCGATAAAGGATATTTCGTTGCTTTGGTCATTGGTCTGGCGCAAGACCTGCCGGTCAATGTCCACCTCGAAGTGGGTGCCCTCAATTTCGTAAATCACGGGTTGCTTTTGCTGGTTCATCGTTGTCCTCCCTGATGGTTAAAATTTTGAAAAAAACGGCGGCTGTAGGATTTCAGCACGCGGGGGGTGCGTTTGCGGGCAGCTGCCTTCATCAGGCCGTGTTCTCCGTACCTTGCGCTGAGCCGATATATCGTCGTGCTGCCGTACACGGCGGCACTGCCGGTCACCGCCATGCAGATCAGTGTTCCCGCACCGGAGATGTATAACACGGCGAAAATGATCAGCAGGCCCATGACCATTCCCGCGAAGTACCAGATATACTGCGCCCGCAGGCCCCGGAACTCGATGCTTTTGTTAATGCCCTTATTGATGGCGTAAATGCTGTTGTTCATAAACTGTGCTTTTATAGGTTCTTTTGTGTTGGATCAGCTGTTTTTTTCCACCGGTAAAGCCTGCGGCCGGTGAGCGAAATGGCATGCATGTACTTGCCTTGCTTTCATAAGCGCATCCCTCTCCCTTTTTTTGATTCAGCGATTTCAGGAAGCTGCGTATAGATGGCCTGATGCGTTATTTCCGGAACGGTGTTCTCTGCCGGAGCATCGGCCCCTGATTGAGGAACACGATTACTTTTGGTACCGTTGGTATTTATAACCGTGCTTTCAAGGGCGTTTATGCCAGGTAACGATTTAGTTTCATTAACGTCCGCCGCTAACCGCTCTTCCGGTTGTTCGTTTTGCGCTTCCTGTTTCGCCTTGATGTTCCGGGCGATATCTTGTTCCAGTCTGCTGAGTTCTGATTTCATGGACTGCAGTTCCGTCTCCTGCCCGAATGCTTTGCCCTGCAGCGCTTTAAGCTGGGGTATCTGCCCCGCCATTTCCCTGAGCTCCTGCCGGTATTTTTCCACCAGGTCGTCCACTTTATCTATGGCGTTGATAAAATAACGGGCAGCCAGTTTCGGATTGTCCATATTGGGGGCACCGGAACTGAAAGTGTAGCGGATGGTGCCTTCAGGGCGTTCGGCATACAGACTGTTATAGGCATTGTCCATGGTCCTGCCGTCCAGGTTAGCCATTGATACTTCATGACGGATGTACAAGGTAAATCCGTACAGTTCGCCGAGTTCCTTAGGATTCTCGCTGTTGCTTTTTGGTTTCCAGGCCTGATAAAGCCTGATCAGGTATTTTCCGATGGCAACGCTGTCGGCGCTGCGCAGTTCCTTCAGTTGTATGGGGTTGGATTTGCTGCCGTCTTTCTCTTTCCTGAGCAACAGGTGATATTGCTTTTGATCTTCCTCCAGCGCTTTTAGCGTGCGCCGACTCGATTCGCTATCCTTCTCCAGGCTTTCCAGCTGGTAGCGAACCCGTACGACCTCCTTAAAGTGGGCCGTTTTCAAACTTTCCATCACGGCAATCTTCTTTTCCAGTTTTGTTTTTTCCAGTAGCGTCGTATCACCGGAAAGAATGGCAATGTATTCCGAAAAGTTCATGCCGCTCTTTTCATCCATCGACCCTTCATCGATGCTGCGCACGTTCAGCTCGCAGTTTTTCATCTGCGAGATAAAATTCTGTTTGTTTTTGAGGAGGCCGAACTTGTAATTATCCAGCGACTGCTCTACGGCATAGATAAAATTTTGCACTTTATTGCCATAGACCGATTTGGCCAGTTTATTTCCTTGCCGTGCGCCACGGCCGTTGCGTTGCTCCAGTTCACTCGGCTTCCAGGGTATGTCGAGATGATGCATGGCGATCACCCTTTCCTGCACATTGAGGCCCGTTCCGGCTTTTTCTGTGCTGCCGATCAGGACGCGGATGTCCCCCCGGTTCATGTTTTTAAATAGTTCCGGTTTTTGCTTATCGGTCCAGTCATGGATATAAGTGATCTGTGCTGCCGGGATGTTCAGGTCGCGGGTCAGTTTGTCCTTCAGCGCGTCGTACATGTTAAAGGCATCCGGTTTCGGTGTACCGATATCGCAGAACACGATCTGCGTGCCGCGGTCCTGATGGCTGCCTTCATACAGTTCCGCCACCTTGCGGGCGCAAACGTTCACCTTGAAATCCGGGTGATCTTCGTATTTAACAGGGTCGATCAGCCGCAGATCAGCGGCCATTTTTTTGGCATAATTGGTGGCAATGAGCATCCGCCCTTTATCCTCATCCTCCGTTAGCGGCGGCCGGCCGATCAGCGTTGCATCGCCGTTTTTGGCGAACGTCATCAGGCGCCTGATGAAATCCGCCTGCTCAGGCGTGGGCGGAATATTGATGAGTTGCTCATGAAGCGCGGGCTTGTCCAGCGCAATATGCTGCGCGGTCTTGTAATCCGTGATCTCGTTATAGAACAGCGCCAGTTCAGGTACCTTGATAAAATGGCGGAAGCGCTCTTTGGCGATGATCTCATTCGTTACCGAGAATTCGAAGTCGGTGGTTTTCTTGGCGAACACCGCCGCCCAGCCATCAAAGTTCTGTATGGACTGGCGCTCCATTTCGTTTGGCCGCAGGTATTTAAAGATCAGGTACATTTCTGTCAGGCTGTTGGAAATGGGCGTGCCGCTCAGGAAAGTAACGCAAAGGTCGCTGTCGAAACGTTCCTGCAGGGTGCGCACGGCGAAAAGCATGTTCAACGCTTTCTGGCTGCCTTCGGTATTGCCGAGTCCCGCTACCCGGTCATGGCGGGTGGTGAAGGTCAGGTTTTTGAATTTATGGGACTCATCCACGAAGAGGTGATCGACATTCATTTCTTTAAAGTCTATACCCTTGTCTTTTTTGCCTTCCAGCTCCTGTTCCAGTGTTTTGAGTTTTGCACTGAGGTTCTTTTTGCGGACTTCCAGCCCCTTGAGCATCCTGCGGGAGATATCGCCTCCCTCCATTAGCACGGTATCCAGGTCACGCTCGGTGTTATCCAGCTCCGCCTGGAAGATGCGCTGCTGCACCTCCGGAGATTGCGGGATCTTGCCAAACTGATCGTGGGTCAGGATGATACAATCCCAGTTGTTATTCCTGATCTCGTGGAATAGGCGCAGGCGTTTATCAGGTGTAAAATCATTTTCACCGGGTGCCAGTATCCTCGCCTGAGGGTAAGCCCTGCGGTAGGTGTCCGCGATCTGGTTGACATTAGCTTTCAGCGCCAGGATCATGGGCTTGTGAACGATGCCCAGCCGCTTCATTTCCTGCGCGGCAATGATCATGGTCAGGGTTTTGCCCAGGCCGACCTCGTGATCGATCAGCGCCCCCCGGTTTTGTACAATGCGCCAGGCCGCATTCTTTTGGGAGCTGTACAGATCGGCGATGCCCAGCGCTTTTTTATCCAGTCCGGGAAAAGTCAGGTGGCTGCCATCATATTCCCGCAGGCGGTAACAGTTGAAGGTATCGTTGTACAGCTTTTCGAGGTATTGCTTTTCCTCCGGCGGGAGTTCGCCCAGCCAGCTGACAAAGCCCGCGCGGATCTGCTCGATCTTTTGGTGCGCCAACTGGATAGCTTCGTTATCCGGGTAGCGCTTGGTTTTACCATCGCCGGTTGATACCTCGTAGCTGAAATAGGGAGTCGTGTTTTCCAGCGCATGCTCCAGCAGGGTGTAGCCATAGGTCGTGCGGCCGCTCTCTTTGGGACTGATCGCGTACTCGCGGCTGATCTTCAGGTTGGTGCCTTTCGCGGCTACTTTGAAACTGTCGCTGCCCTGCAGGTAAGCAATAGTGATGGGCAGCTCAAAGAAAGCGGAAGCAAAGCGTTCGTAATAGCTGAGCGGGAACCAGCGTTCACCAAGATTAAAGTCCAGCACCAGGAGCTCAAAAGGTATGCGCTCAGGCTGCACCCTGCTGATACGCTGCAAACTGTCTTGCAGCCGGATATCTTCGGGGAACTGTGCCGCTTTCCCTTCGGCAATGGCCAGCTTTTCCACCACATTGCCCGACAGGTATTGATCTGCCGTTTCCCATTCCATGTTTTTGGGGTTCAGGACAATATGGCCGTGCAGGCTGACGGGAACCTCTTCGAGCGACAACCCGGTAGCCGCACCGATGAAACCGGGGTCAACCAGGCCTTTTTCATTCAGGCAACGTGCCAGTGCCGCTACGGGATCATCGGTTTTAAAAGCCTCCCGGCTGCGAAAAATGGGACCGCTCAAAATATCCGCCGGCCTGAAATCATGACCATCTTTTACTTCGACAGAAGACAGTAGCTTAAAACCTTCTTTTTCATCGGTCAGGATCAAACGGCGGTTGGCTGGGCGGTTGAGCGCTCCGAAAGCCTGTACAAACTCATTGTAGGCTATATTCAGGTCGGCGCGGAACGCGGGGTAGGCGACCTGCGAAAGCGATTCTACTGCTGCAAGGGCCAGGTAGGTATCCCGGATCAGCGTATAACGTTCAAAAAAACGCGCATTCTGCTGATCACTCAGCGGTTCAAAGATGGCTTGCGTCCTGGTTTCATTGATATCACGGATGGTTCCGGCCTGCCCGTTCAGGATCACCAGGCTGCCTTCCTGGTGAAAGGCGTTGATCGTACGGTAGTAGATCTCCGAATTCTTGCCGAAATTGAAATAGGCTTTCAGGCTTTGGTCGCCTTCGAAATAAAAATCATGGTTAAAGGCCTGGAGCGCGGGCACCAGTTTAGGCAGTTCCTGTCCGAGCAGGTTACCGTTGAGCCAATGATCAGGTACCCTGATACCTTCAATATTAGCGACCAGCTTGTAAACGAATTGCCTGCCGTTGTTTTGCCTGGCCGTCAGTAACACCACGTTCTCATGCCGCGGGTTATCCTTATTACGGATGGTGCCGATAAGCCGGGCGCTGCTTTTGAGTACACTGCTTTCGTCCGTTTCGCCGATGTAGTCCATCGCCCGGTTGCCATTTTCGGCAGGCGCGGTATCGAACAGGCCTAACTGTACGCTGGTGGCGACAGCCGATGTTTCCGGAACGGGCAGATAGGACAGTTGCGGCTTTTGCTCAGGTGCCAGCTGCGCGGTTTGAAATCGCTGCGCACGGGCAAATGCCTCGCGGTTGAAGCCGGAAGTAATACCATCCGTTAAATTCCCGTACAGGACCGGGGCGATAGCGTTAATGTCAGCCTTTTGCCAGGCACGCTGATGCGCCTGTCCGTACTGGTTCCTGCCCGGTTCGATGGTATCAGCCACAATAATCCGTTTGCTTTCGTCATGGATGTATTCGCTTACATGATATTCGCCAAATTCGTTTTGCTGTTTCATCGTATTGATGAGCAGCGCCTCATCAGCGCTGACATTGATCTTGCCATCATTCTTCTGCACCACCAGCAGGAGACTTGGCGCCTCGGTATTGCCGGTATCCTTCATCAGGTTATCGGGCAGGACAGTCACGCTGATAAAGTCGGCGCGGTCGAACAGGTATTGGCGGGCAGCTCGGTTATCCGGCGTGTTGAGGAATGCGGCAGTGGTAACGTAGGCGAGGATGCCGCCATCGGCCAGTTTGTCCAGTCCTTTTGCGAAGAAGTAATTATGTATCCTGCCGCTGATGTTTTTATCAGGAACAGCGGGATCGAAGACCTGGAAACTACCGAAAGGAATATTGCTGATGATGAGGTCATGCTGTCCGTTTTCGGTAACTGCCGTTTCCTCCAGACCTTTGATTTGAACTTCAACCGGAACTGTTAAACCGGCCGTCATCGCTTCCAGCACCATCCCGGTAACCACATCTTTTTCGACAGCCACCACTTTTTCAACCTCCGGGAAAGCTTTGGCCAGTTCTGTAATAAACACACCGGCGCCACTGCTGGGTTCATAGGGACGTTTTGGATGAATGCCCTGATCCTTAAATGCGGTATACAACGTTTGAGGTATTACGTCCGGCGTATAATAAGCTGTCAGGATACTGTCCCGGATGGATTGTACCGCGCTGCGATATTCGGCTTCAGGCAGGCGTTCCTTCAAAAGTCCGTAGAGTTCCATCATGGATGGGTAAAGTTTAAGGTCGCTTTGCGAGGCGTTGCGTTTTATCCATTCCTCTTTTTCCCCTGCGGGAAATAATACGGCTTTAAGCCCGCCGAAACCGGAATAAGCCCGCAGGACGCTGATGTCATCCTCCTGCGGTACCACGCCTTCGCGGTAATCCAGTGCGACGCGGATCGCGGCGATATTATCCCTTAAATGGTGTAGCTGATTGTAAGCCATGTTTCCTTATTTTCCTTTTCTACTTGCTGGTCTATCTTTCCAGGTATTCGGAGATCATGCCCATGACCGCATATTTCAGGTCAGGACTGTCCTCGGTTTCCGTGCCGAAGGCGAAAACCTCGAAAATGGGTTCGCAGGCACCGGTGAGACTGATAATTTCGTAGGTCAGGATGCCGCTTTGGAGCATCCTCTGGTAATCCCGCTCGAATTCTGCTTCGAGCAGCTCGCGCATATAATTGAAGCGGGATGGCCGCAGGTCGCATGTAAGTTCTTCGAGACAAAGGGCTTCTATCACGTACGCGGGCCTGCCTTCTTCCTGCAGGGTGCTCAGCAGGTCGCTCACGGAGGCTACCTTTTGTGTCAGGTAATGCTCCAACCGGTGCTCTTCCTGCAGGGCGATCAGCAGGTCGGTATGGTTATGCAACAGGTAATCGTGCAGCTGCTTGATTAATGTTATTTTCATGATTGTATTTTTAAATCTTCCCTGAACACATACTGAGTTCAGCCCGAAACAGGGAAGGCTTTCGTGGCTCAGATGCCGAAAAATGATTTGATGATAGTAGCCACGACCACCAGGAAGATGCAGGAGCCGAACCAGGCGGCGGCAACTTTGGAGGTATCCTGGTCGCCGGAGTTCCATTTCTGGTAAACCTTGACTGCCCCGATCAGGCCGACGATGGCGCCGATCGCATACATCAGCTCGGTACCGCTTTCAAAATAGCCGCGCACCTGGGTGTTGGCCTGCTGGATGCCGGCGTTACCGTCCTGGGCACCTGCCTGCTGGATTTGAGTGAACAGCAGCGTGCAAAGCACGCCTGCTTTCAGGGCTCCCCCTACGAATTTTCTTTGGCACATTTTCATCTTCACTATCGTTTATTTAAAAGTTTTCGGGCCGGAATTTTTCTCATTGGTCCTCAAGCGGACCTGTTCGTTTCAGGACATAGCTTTCCCGTACCCGCTCCGGATTCCGGTCCGCACAGGGCCGGAGGGGTTGGAAAAGATGCTGCCGGCGTTTCCCCTTGTTGGATTATCCTGGCGCCTGGCGCCGGGACGTTCGGTCAGCAGAGACTGGTGTTGATTTGTATTTCTTCCGTTGCCCGGCCCCGGTTAAGGGGCGCGGGAAGGAAGCGGCTGGCCTGCTAACGTTCCCACCACTGATCCACTTCTTCTTCGGTCAGCAGGGCGGTGCCGGTTTTGTCACATTCGTTCACGATCAGGCGGTTGATCAAGGGCCTGTCCGCGGCGGCGATATATTGGTGATCCTGCAGAACCTGCTGCAGCTGCAATATCAGGACGGCTGGCGCAAAGGGTTGGTCGGCTGCCCGGATGATGCAGGCCTTGAGCTTTCCGGCGAGGAGGTCGGTATCAGCAATGGCTTCCTCAGTGTACGGCTTTTCTGTGCGCTCAATCACTGGTTCAGCTATGGCTGATTCTTGTCCGGGCTGGAATTGCAGGGCTTGTAAATCTTCGCCCGGTTTTTCGCCGCTAATGCGGCGCTGCAGGTTTCGCAGTTCAGGCTGGTAGCAGCGAAGGATCAGCAGGGCATAATAAATGATAGCCGCTAAAATGGCAAAGCTTAGGTATTGGTGCCAGCTGATCTGGTGCAGGAGATGGTTCATGGTCTGATTGCTTTTGTTGTTGCTGAATGGGCAGATTAACTGCCGTTTGTTGATACAAAGCAAGCGGATCCGGGTACGCTGGAAAACTTCAACTTTTGGTTGCATCCTTTTTGCAGGTTTGGAAGCCTGTTGGAAATGAGGTGATTAAAGTTCAGGTTTTGAATAATTGAACGAATAGAGACGGAATTATTTTGGGAAGTGTGATTGACCAGCGCAGGTGACGGGCCGGAAAGGGTTCATAAGATCAGGTGTTTGAGGGCCGTGAACAAAAAAGCCTCCCGGTGGGAGGCTGTCGAGACTGTCGATTAGCTGGTTCAATATTGACTGATTTTGCTGATCAACGCCTGAAGGGTTTCAATGGCGATGGCTTTATCCCTGTCTTCCATCTTGTAGGTGCTGCTGCGTGCGCTCTTCCAGGAGAAGTCTTGAAAACGCTCCGTGGATAGAAAAGGTACGATGCTTTTAAGTACCTGGCTGAAAGACCGGGTAATAACCAGTTTGATATCGTCCGCCGCTTTCAAAATGATGGCGATCTGGTCAACGCTGAGCCGGCAAAGTACCTTATATAGTGCTTGTGATTCCGGTTGATTCGCAGGAATTTCATTGATCCAGAACTGATAGCGCTGATGAAGGCTTTTTTCGAACTCACTTAGGTGGTCCAGCAGTAGCTGGCAGGTATCCCGCAACGGGCCTTTTTCAGCATACTGCGCCAGGTTGATGTGTGTTTGTCGCAGCAATAAGCGGATAGCCTGATCATAGTGGCCTGCAACGACTTTAACTTTCTCGTTGGAATAAAGACAGAAGGCCTGATTGTTCAGTGTCGCCTTGATCCGGGCTAATTCTGCAGGTAATCGCTCACGGATAGCGGATAAATCTTCCGGCGTTAAGGCACCTGCTCTATTTTTTTCCGGGTTCAGGGTAACCTCAGCCAGCTCATCAATCCAACTGAACGGATAACTGCTTGCAAACGCTAATTCTTTCCGCATATAGTTCCTCCGTTCATTAAAAACATACTTTCCGGTAAATGATCAGGCGTCAATTGAAAAGGGAACAGGAGTAATCCTGACCGTTCAGGATCAGTCTTCATCCGTGTGCACACCCTGGGTTTTAATTTTTGCGTCATACTTCGAAATTTATTTGGTTATCCCGCCACGCCCGTTCACTGGCAATGATTATCACTTTGGCAGGGGTAAGTAAATTTTTTTCATAGACTCTTCTGCTTTGTTAGATTGGCAGACAGTCAAAAGTATAAGGCATTTAACTTTAAGGAAATACCAATAAAGTGTAAAAACTATACTGAAAAAGTGGTATTTATAGATGAAAAACACCGGATTGACTCATGTATGCTTCTTTCGTAACAGATAAAGTAAAGCCTGCCTGTTTTTTACGCTTGTTTTTCTAAACGCGTTATAGATGTGTTTTTTTACGGTTTCTTCTGAAATAAAAAGCGTTTCTGCTATGGTCCTGTTATTCATCCCGCTGCTCAAAAAGTGGACGATTTCAATCTCTGTTTTGGTTAGACCGTAAATACGGGCGTTATCCTCAAGCATCTGTGGTGTAATACCCGTTTGGGAGAATTTTAAAAGACGACTGTGCTCTTCACGGGTGCTTTTGATTGACTTCCACATAAAAAGAAAGCTAATGGCGATGATTCCTGTGTTGGTAACCAACACCTCCACCAGTTGACTTTCTTCCACAAAACCAAAAACAGCCAGGGCAGCCCATGGACTGATGGCAAAATACATCATGATTTCTTCCAGATACTTCTTGTCATTCCTGTTTTTTCCGTGTTTCTTTCTTATCGCACTGAACATGACCCAAAGCAGGACAAGCGCATAAATGAAAGGAACGATCATGCCGTATTTTAAACTGGTATTCAGGTTACCATAAATAGTGTAAACGACTATAAAAAAAATGATGTACGGTGTAATCAAAAACAATGGAACGCCGAATAACGCGTGCCATCTCAATGGCTTCAGATCAAAGGCCTTATAAAAATAAAAAGGAAAATAGGACGCCATCAGGAATCCACTGCCATAAGCGATCATTTCCTGTGTCTGGATGGTCAGGTTAAGTTTGGGATCCGGGAACAGTCCGCCTGTCACATTGTAAAACAGGAGTAAAATTAACAGAAAGAGGTACCAAAGCCTGCTTTTATCGTCCGGCCTGAACAGATAATAAAAAAACTGGAATATCAACATCCAGGTTTCCAGCAGAATGAAAATAAAGGTTACAATATGAATTTGTGTACCAAAAACGAGCATGGGTATAGAGATAAGGTAGGTAATTGAGTTTCGGCTATGATTGCTTTAAAAAGAATAACTTATACGTCAGGTCAAGTTGATCATAGATTTTGAAATTATAACTTTCGTACCAGGGAAGATTTCTTACAGTGGAAGTTTCCAGAAAGACCGGGAGATCTTTTTCTCTGGCATCGGCAAGCAGATCTCTCAGCAACCGGCTGCCCTTACCCTGGTGTTGAAATTCCGGGTTCACCCCGATGAACCATACATAAGCCATTGGCTGTTTAGGTTGCTTTGCTTTTATGCTGCTTTCCCTGTTAAGCGTTTTGATAATATTCCCTATCCCGATTACCTGCCAAATTAATTTGATATCCAGTATGATGGATTTTAGCGTTGTTCGTTTATTCTGAGGGTACAGAACAAGGGCACACGCTGATTTGTCTTCTGAGAGCCAGACATCACCGAATAATGAACAGATTTCAAAAGAATAACTCATCAGCTTAGCAATCCTTTCTTTACGCTTGTTATCCTGTCGGACAATATAATTGACACTTTGATTAGCATCAAAAGATCTTGAAAGTATTCTTACTATGAGGTCTTTATCATTTTTTGTAGCTCTAATCATCATATATTAAGGCCTTTAAATGTATTTGAAGTAGATTGTATACGATTTAGTCTCGATTTACCTTAAAAACATATTGCTCGTATTTATAAATATTTATTAAACATTAAAATAATATTAAAAATAGTTATTTAAAACGGTATTTATTGTTATTTATTGCCTGATAATATTATAAGTTGCTGGTGTAGTCTTTTTATGCCATTTCGAATAATAAGTTTTATGTTTTTAAATAGTTTATTAATAGTGTGTTATAGATGTTGGGTAGGATTAAACGGAATGTATTAGTTTTCTTTTATTTAATATCTGTTATTTTATATTAAAAGAAAATCTTGTTCTTGATTTTTACTACATATTAAAAACTCATTAGATGGTATAGTGTGACCTGGAATCAGGCTAATGTTTTGATATTGAAGTCAGGCTCTATCCTTCAATAACATCTCGTCATTATCCTCCAATACCACACGTAAATTGAGAAGTTTACTTGATCAAAGCTTCAATAACCTACCATCGGCTTTTTTGACGTCTTTGTCATGTCCTGAAGAATATTCGATGATTATGAATGTTAACGGTATCAGGTTGATTATCAAATTGGATGACTAACTTTCCTTAACCAGCTTCTCGATTCAACAATGACCGTCATATTATCCGGTTCAACGGACAAACGATTAGGCAGCAAAGATTTAATCAAATTTGTTTAACAACCATTTAGGGTTAGTCTGAAATTTTGCCCATAATTCATTTAGCTGGTTTTCACAAGCAATTAGTTTCTCATGCTCTGCATTGGTGTTCTCATTGTTTAATTTTAAAAGATGAATATACTCCAGGAGGTTCCAGCATGTGTTATATTGCCCGCAAGCAATTATACTTTCAAGCATTTTGGTTTCCTCCAATTCAGTTTTAGTAAACCAAAGAGTCGTTCCCATGCTGGCAGCTAAGTCCGAGTTAGCCTCAATTAATTTTGAAGGCGATAAGCTGCGGGGGAGCAGTCCGGTAGTTATTTTTTTTTTCAATTGTGATTCATCCGATTTTAATTCGTAGATGGCATTCATAATCCGGCGGTTTTTCCAGGTAACGTCTTTATAAAGTACGTTATAATTTAATCGGCGCACATGTTTAAGAAATACACTCATGGTTAGCATTAAAACGGAATTGAAGCGGTTGGTTATCAGATTTTCATAAATAAACAACTTCAATTTCAATAATTTTCCAAGCGGTTTAAGGAACTCGGCTGGTATTCCGGAGTTTTTGGCCAATGTATTGATCAAATTAAACGACCAACCTACGATTAGGTTAATTGTAAAGATTACAGTTGAGAGGATGAGTGTTATTTTTGAGTTCGCTATATAGCTCCAAAAGCCTCCTCCAAGGCTTAGCAACAATAAGATGCTATTAACAATCGCAATTGTTTTTGGTGTCAGCGCCCTCCACCAGGAACTGGATGTTTGTTGTGTCGACCTGTAGCCGTCCATATCCGGACTTGCTACTTCACAAACCATCACCAAATCGATTACGTTAGGTTTGGCCTCACCGGGTAAGTCGCCTCGGTTTCGTTTCATCCTTGCCTCCGCAAGCAAGATAGGTTCAATTCCCTGATTATCAACAATTCCCCCATCCATTAACCCGACAGGGTATTTACCAGGAGATAAACTTTCAGACCCTTCATTTCCAATAAGGACAAAATCATCAGGAAAATTTATCGGTTCAAAGCCACCCGGAAAACAGGAGGAGGCAGCCAAAATATCAGCTAACCTGATATTTTTGGCGAAAGATGCATTTACCCTGAAATTATTATTGCCAATAATACCACGTTCTGACTCATTAGGCCCGGGATGAAGGATCTTTTCAGACCATTGAAACCGAAATTGGAGGGCTGTTGCAAATTCAGTTGAGTTGAAGGATGTGTGACGCAATCCTTTTCCTACCGGATCTGTCATCAAATCACCGAATTTTGCCCCCGCAAAAAGCTCTCTGTCGTAAATATCGGAGAATGCAGTAACTAAATTTCTAACTCTTTTATCATTCCATCCATTGGAATTAGCGAGTGTTTCCAGTGCCTGTGGAACA
This sequence comes from Mucilaginibacter aquaedulcis, assembly GCF_030409325.1. Taxonomy (GTDB): domain Bacteria; phylum Bacteroidota; class Bacteroidia; order Sphingobacteriales; family Sphingobacteriaceae; genus Mucilaginibacter; species Mucilaginibacter aquaedulcis. The sequence goes on along the minus strand of NZ_JAUFPR010000002.1, from coordinate 1,671,135 downwards.
ATTTGGGGCTTTGACAAAAATTGGTACAGGCTTTGGTAAATCATCGCAAAGGACTCATCGCGTTTTTTGCCCAGGGCATAGCGTGCACCCGTTATTGTTCCCCCTGATACCGTCGAAAGGACGGTCACCTGGTCCAACAACGTGCCATCCTCCATAATAATGCTGTTCAATAGACTGATCGAACCGAGGCTAAATGCAGCGGCACGAAAACCTCCGCCTGAAAATGTAAGCGCTATATTCATCGCATTATAAGTTAAGATTTTCTTAGTTGTTCTGTTGGTAACGCTTTGGTATGAACGAGCTCTGTGAACTTACGCCGTTGTTATCCTGATTAAGGTTAAAAATGGAAGCTGCAGATTCATCTTCTCTTTGCGTTATAATGATGTCGCCGGTCTTAGTTGTATAGATCGGAATATTGGCTTCATAAAGCATATCTCGTATTTCCTGTCGTGGATGATCATATTGGTTGCCATAATTTGACGAACACACCGCCACCTTAGGATTCAATTTCGCTAGAAACTCGTCAAAGATAAAACCATTATGGGCGCCGTGATGGGGTAATATCAATACGTCAACTTCTGATGTAAGTAGGGGATAGGTCAATAGTTTTTTCGCGATATCCGGCGATTCACAGTCGCCAAGGCTTAAAACGTTGAATCCAACGGAACGGAACAGTTTGATCAATGACATGTCATTCTTGCAATCCGATCTATAACTGGATTCGATCACCACGTTACCTGCACCGCCTGCTGGTGCGTTAGCCAGTGAACGGATGTATTCTTTGGAGATCACTTGTACATTATGAACATATTTATCATGTATGTTATCATATTTCAGCAGGATGTTGCGGCACAATTCGCCGGTATCGCTCGATGGCTCGTAATCAGGTATTTCTATCTTTTCCGGCCGTAATTTATTAAGAATTTGACTGAGGTCATCAAATGAACAGTGGTCGGAATCCCAGCTGGTAATATGTAAAACATCAATCGTGCTTTTGCCGTTGTATTTTAAATCTTGTTCTAAAACCTCAATGCCTCCTTTGGGTAACCGGGCTTCAATCAGTGTATAAGTATTTTTTTTAAAAAACGAAAAAAGAGAACCGGCGGAATCTAATTGAAACGCCCGGAATTTGGTGATAAAGGGTGGGTTTGCCATAATTGTGAAAAAGGTGGCCGAATTTACAATTTCTTCAACCGTATTTGCAAGCAGGCAAATGTCAGATGCTTATTAATTTTTTGCTTTGGGTTTAGCTGTCTCTTGTCTGACATACTCAATTTTTCAGCCTGCAGAGCACGCCCTTTCTTGGTAACCGGAAGCAGATTTAGAGCAACCGTAGAATTATTTTCCTGTCGTTCTTCCTGAAAAATCCCGGGAAAAGGTTTACCAGGTTGATCAATCACCTGATTGACCAATGACAATAGCTCAGGGCACGAGATCATACAGGTCATGGCTATAGACCATGACCTGGAATTAGATTTTATGTACCTGATCGCACTTCCTCCGGATGGCTTGCTTACAGATCACAATTACTCGTTGATCGAAACCCGTTTTTCATAAGAAATATTTGTCGTGAACTTATCAAGGAGCTGCATCGCCGCGGTTTTATAAGCAGACCTATTGGTCCAGGCATCTTCCGGATTTAACATTTCAGTAGGTACACCAGTGCAGCTATCAGGTATAAACAAACCGAAAACTTCGTGTCGTTTAAACGCAGTCATTTCGAGTTCATTGTCTAATATAGCGCGAACAATGGCGCGGGTGTATGCCAGTTTGATCCGTTCTCCCGTTCCGTAAGGCCCTCCGGTCCAGCCGGTATTGATCATCCAGACCCTTGATCCGTGAAGATCGATCTTTTTTCGAAACAGATCGGCATAATAGTCCGAGGCCAGCGGAAGGAACGGCGCACCAAAGCAGGCGCTGAAGGTAATTTGAGGCTCCCGGATACCGTTTTCTGTTCCGGCGACACGGGCGGTATAGCCGCATAGAAAATAATACATGGCCTGCTCTGCTGTGAGTTTACTCACCGGAGGCAGAACACCATAGGCATCACAGGTAAGGAAAAAGATATTTTTTGGAGGACCCGTCTGAGTATTTTGTATCGTGTTAGTAATGAAGCTTAGTGGATAACTTACCCTTGTATTTTCGGTTATGGCCCTGCTGGTGAAATCGATTGTAGTACTGCCCGGAAAAAAGGTCGTGTTTTCCACGAGTGCGCCGGGACGAACGGCCCTATAGATGTCCGGCTCTCCTGTTTCCGAAAGGTCGATGACCTTGGCGTAACAACCGCCCTCAAAATTAAAGATCCCCTCGTCGTTCCAGCCATGTTCATCATCACCGATGAGTGCCCTTTCGGGATCGGCGCTGAGCGTTGTTTTCCCGGTACCGCTCAACCCAAAAAACAGGGCGGTGTCTCCGGTACGGCCGATATTGGCACTGCAATGCATGCTCAGTACATTCTTTTCAAGCGGAAGCAGGAAATTCAGCACGGTGAAAACGCTTTTTTTGAGCTCGCCGGTATAACCTGAACCCCCAATCAGGACAGTTTTGTGCTGAAAGGATATGATGGTGAAATTTTGCCGCTGTGTGCCATGCACACCAGGTTGGGCCCGGAACCCGGGCGCCTGTACGATCAGCCATTCGGGTGTGAAAGCCTCCAGCTCCTGCCGGTCGGGAGGAATAAACATATTTGCCGCGAAATGATTCGATGAAGGGTTTTCGTTAACCACCCTCAGGCTGATACGACAAGACAGTTCGGCGCATACGAATGCATCTCTGATCCAAACCTCGGTTTTCTTATCCAGGTAAGCCAACATAGCATCACGGAGCGCAAAGAAAGAATCTTCGGAGATTGGCCGGTTAAACTTGTTCCAGTCAACCGTATTCCGGGTTATTGTGTCTGTGACGATATATTTGTCATCAGGACTTCTCCCGGTGAATTGCCCGGTTTGGATAACCAGGGCGCCAGTATCATTTAGCTCACCCTCCTGTCGCTGCAGGCATTGTTCGACTAGCTTGCTGGAAGGCAGTTGGTAATGTACGGTGTTTTTCCACCTGTTTAGGTTAGCTGTATTGACGGTCATAATCATTGATCTTCATATTTCGTAATTTACTCAGCGCGCTCAGCCGGATCTGGCGGATCCGCTCTTTAGTGAGCCCCATGTTCCTGGCGATCTCGGCAGGAATGATCTCGGCTTCACCGCCTATGCCAAAGGACATCTTAATCACGACCCGTTCTTTTTCATCCAGACAGGAGAGGAGCAGCCCCACCTCCCGGGTCGCGTCTTCGGTCATCAGTTGTAAGTCAGTCCGGTCTTCTGCATCGGTCAGTTTATCATAGGCGGAAAACTCATCCTCTCCCAACGTGGAGTCTAATGAATCGGTCCAGGTGGGTGTAGCTAACACGTCAGTTACCCTGGCCACAGGAATGCCGAGGTATTCGGCGATCTGGTCTGCGGAGGGCCGGAATTCCACTTGTTGTTCCACCACCAGCGCAGCCTTGCCGACCCTGTTGATCTCATGGATCTTATTCATGGGTAACCGGATCATACGCGCATGTTCCGTAAGTGCGGCCAGAATGCTTTGCCGGATCCACCAAACAGCATAAGAAATAAACTTAAAGCCTTTGGTCTCATCGAATTTTTGGGCGGCTGTGATCAGGCCGAGGTTACCCTCGCTAATCAGGTCCGTCAATGGTAAGCCGTAATGCTGGTATTTTTTAGCTACCGATACGACAAACCGCAGGTTGGTTTTGACCAGCCTGTCCAGTGCGGCTTTATCCCCCAGTTTGATCTGCCGGGCAATTGTTATTTCTTCATCAGCTTGCAGGAGATTCATCTTGCCGATATCCTGAAGATAGTATTCCAGTACCCGGCTCGAGCGATCTGTGATCGAGGGCGTAATATTCACTTCTCTCATGCTTCATCTACCCTGGTGAAGAAATAGTTGTCATCAAGCACGTAACTTTTAGCCGGTTCAGCCACCTGTGGGAATAGCTTATCCAGCATATCCTCTACCATTGTTTCCAGTCCAAATTCGGGTTGCCAGTCCCAGTCAGAACGGGCAAGGTCATCGCAGGTGCTGGCTGGCCAGGTATCGGCAATTGCCTGGCGACGATCGGGGACATAGCTGATCCCGAAACCCGGTACGCGTCTCCGAATGGCCTCGGCCAAGTCACATGGAGCAAAACTCATGGCACTGATATTATAAGCTGTCCGTACGCGCAACCTGTTGGCTGGCGCCTCCATTAAAGTTATAGCTGCCCTGACGGCATCCGGCATGTACATCATCGGGAGGCAGGTGTCCTCTGTCAGGTAGCATGTATATGAATTTCCCGTCATGGCCTGATGAAAAATTTCCACCGCGTAATCAGTCGTACCGCCGCCGGGTTTGGAGGAATGCGAGATCAAGCCCGGATAGCGAATACTCCGCACGTCCAGCCCGTATTGTTCAAAATAATAGTTGCAAAAGTGTTCGCCAGCCCGCTTACTGATACCATAAACGGTCTGAGGTTCCGTCAGGTCATGTTGAGCGCACCGGTGTTTCGGAGCACCCGGGCCAAATACGGCTATACTGCTGGGCCAGAATACTTTTTCAACACCTTGCAGTACGGCTACCCGCAGCACATTAAGCAGACCACCCATATTCAGTTCCCAGGCCGCTTTCATATCTTGTTCCCCCACTGCGGATAATATGGCGGCCAGCAGGTAGATCTGGGTGACCTTTTCGGCACAAATCAAGTGATTCAGCATGTCGCGGTCGAGGACGTTCAGCTGATAGTAGGAAGCATCGTCCCGGAGGGCTGGAAAACGGTCCGCGGCAATCACACTGGCTGCACCGTAACGGATTCTTAAAGCGGCGGTAAGTTCAGTGCCGATCTGTCCGCAGGCACCGATCACCAAGATCTTTACAGGTTTCATTTGGTTAATAAGTTGGTTTTGGTTTGATCAGGTTTTTAGTTTGCCTGAATGGAAGCAAAGGTTCACTTATTCAGTCTGACAAACTATAGGACGGTACTTATTAAGAAAACAAAGCTAAAAAAGGCGCTTTTTTTAGTTGTTCAGACTAAGCAGTCTTGATTTGGACACTAAATTCAAAAATAAAAGCTTTTTGTATTAATCTCTTCATGGTTGTATGAACTTTGTTCTGTGGGTATTTTACACTTAGTGTTATTGGTTATTCATTTATTATTAAAAATAATAAGGCTTTTTTTAGCTTTTTTATTTGTATATTAATTATTTATCTGCTTAAATTCGCAACGCCAATTATTGTAATAAATACGTACTTAATACACTAAGCCTATGCCTGAGTTTAAAACTTTGGGACAATTTATCATTGAAAAACAAGCTGATTTCCCATTTGCCAAGGGCGAGCTTTCGAGGTTGCTCCGGGATATTGGGATCGCCGCCAAGATTGTCAGCAGGGAAGTTAATAAAGCGGGACTTATGGATATCCTGGGTCATTCGGGGGCCGTTAATATCCAGGGCGAAAGCCAACAAAAACTCGATGTATTCGCCAACGCCCAGTTCATTTCGGCACTTAGAAGTGGCGAGGAATGTTGTGCCATTGCATCTGAGGAAGAGGAAGATGTCGTTGGCCTCGGCGGCAGCGGTGCACAGTACATCGTTGCGATTGATCCGCTAGACGGGTCCTCGAATATTGATGTGAATGCCCCGCTCGGAACGATTTTCTCTATCTACCGCAGGCTATCTGGTGACGGTTCAATAACGATGGAAGATATTTTGCAGCCGGGTGAAGCGCAGGTGGCCGCAGGGTATATTATTTATGGTTCTTCCACCATGCTGGTTTATACCACAGGCAAGGGGGTTAACGGTTTTACGTTAGATCCCTCGATAGGGGAATTTTGTTTGTCGCACCCGGATATCCGTACGCCAGCTGAGGGCCGCATCTATTCCATCAATGAAGGGAATTACATTCATTTTGCCGGAGGCGTGAAGCGGTACATTAAATTCTGCCAGGAAAAGGATGAACGGACATACCGGCCCTTCGATTCACGGTATATCGGTTCCATGGTGGCTGATCTGCACCGCAATCTGCTAAAAGGCGGAATCTTCATGTATCCGGCAACTGCTTCCTCGCCCAAAGGTAAGTTAAGGCTGCTATATGAATGTAACCCCATGGCATTTATCGTGGAGCAGGCCGGTGGCATGGCCTCGGACGGATTAACGCGAATCATGGAGCTGCAGTTAAGCGAACTGCACCAGCGCTCACCGATATTTATCGGCTCTGCACAAATGGTCAGACAGGTGGAAAAATTACTCGCCGGAAATGAGGTTCCGACATTCGAAGGCGTCGAAAATGGCTTAAAGTTTTGATCGGTATGCAAAATAAACAACTGGATAAAGCAGATCTGAAGATCCTGGAGTTGCTCCAACAAGATGGCAGGATGACGCACAAGGAGATAGGCTATCGCCTGAGCAAAAGCGTCACGCCGGTACATACGCGCATTAAACGACTGGAAGATGAAGGTTATATTAAGGGATATGTCGCCCTGGTGGATGCTAAAAAGGTGGGGCGCGGGCTGATCGGTTACACGCAGGTGTACCTGAAAGAGCACTCTCAGGAAGCCTTGTCGGCCTTTCAACGGGAAGTTGTTAAATTTCCGGAGGTGCTGGAATGTTACCACATGACCGGTGTTTTTGACTTTCTCCTTCGCATTGCGATCAGTGACATGGATGCCTATAACGTTTTACTCATGACTAAACTTTCCAAACTACCCGACGTGGGTAATATGCAGAGTTTTTTTGTGTTGTCTGCTGCCAAAGAAGAGACTGCTTACCCGGTCAGTCCCTGATCAGTTATAGCGGGGTGTAAATAAGAGGATGTCGGCGCGAAGAAAAAACTGATAGCCCCTCAATTAGAGGTACATGATGCATGTCGGTTGACTGGTGGGATATATCGTTGCAGTTACGGGTACACGGTATGGCATAACAGGATCCAAACTACGATAGCAGGGGTTTGGATCCGGTTAGTGGACTAGGTTTGCGAGGTCAGCGTTATCCCTGTGTTTACGCGACGCTAAAAAATCAAATTAATTCGTTTGTGCTAATAATTTTAGTATAGATGTTGCGAACATTGGCTTGTTCGGATGTATAATGAGGCTGTCTGGCGGTGGCTGAAGATGATATCTTTCGCGTAACAAAATGGCAACTGCTCGGAACCGTCAAAAATTAAACCACTTCATGAGTAGCCAGTTCAGGAATTGTTTTGCCAAAATTTTTAATTTAAAATATAACCCAATTATATTAGCCATATGAAGAAACTGTTCATTTTCTGCCTGCTTTGCATTTCTGTCGCCTTGATTTCCTGGGGGTTCAAAGGTCATCGTGCTGTGGCAAGTATTGCTCAAAAACATTTGACAAGTAATACTGCCTACGTGGTTTCCGCTTATTTAAAAGGTGAAAGTATGTCCGATGTGGCCACTTGGGCAGACGAAAACCGAAGTAGAACCACGGCACCATGGCATTTCCTAAACCTGCCCTTAGGATTAACCCGTGAACAGTTTGCCAAATTTGTCAGTGAAAGTGACAATAACGTTTATAGTGCGATCCTGAAAACGGAAGCAAGTCTGAAAGATGCCAATCTTACACCCGATCAGAAAAACGATGCTTTGAAATACCTTATTCACCTGGTGGGTGACGCTCATCAGCCCATGCATATCAGCCGTAAGGAAGATAAGGGAGGTAATACCATACAATTGCGTTTCGACAATAGGGGAACAAACCTGCACAGTCTGTGGGATAGCAAACTGATCGATCATGAAGGGTTGAGCGAAGCCGAGATTGCCAAAACGTATGACCTGGCTACCACTGCACAGATCAGGCAGTGGCAGTCGGACAGCCCGATGCAATGGATCTGGGAGAGTTACCAGATCAGCAGTGAATTATATGCACAGGCGAAGCCAGGACAGGTAATTGAGGATACTTATTACCAGAAATACATCCCGGTGATCAGGAAACGTATTGATCAGGCGGGTATACGCCTAGCTGGTGAATTGAATAAACTATTCAATAACGAACAGGTAAAGGCTGCGGCGATGGCGCCAGCTGCGGCTCCTCAGCATGAGAACGGTCCAGTCGCCGTGAGACTGGAAGATGTGAAGACTGCCTTGGGCAAAACAGTGAGTGTACAGGGTAAGGTCTTCAGTAGTAAGGATATTGGCAGTATGGTATTGGTGAATCTGGGGGCTGCCTATCCCAACCAATTGCTGACCATTGCATTAAAGGGTAATGCTAAAGTGCTGGGAAATCAGTTAAACAATAAAACGGTCACGGTAGAAGGGGAGGTGACCGATTACAAAGGGAAACCGGAAATTATCATCACAGACCCGTCCATGATAAAATTTTAATATGAACGGGCCGTTTACTATTACTGTGCTTTATCAGGGGGTAGATCATGAATTCAAAGCACGTTTTGAACGGATGGGATATACCCACCGGATTTCTGTCCTTATTGGAGAGTCAACATTTATTTTTGAACCGGATGAGGAAGGGGGCTACCGCGTGCTGAACCAACCGGGAGCTGAAAATAAGTCTGCTGATTCCGGCCTGCTGGGTATTGTTGTGGAAAAGCTTGTCGGATTAAATAGTTAATTATGTTTTGTGAAATATAACTTCGGCTTGGTAAACAGTAGCTTACGCTTGATAATCACTTGATCCGATTAGTAAATGTTTTGCACGACCGCTTCTGAGTTTATGTTCCGTAATTTGATGGTAATATGCCTTGATGATCCTTCCTGTATTGATATGCATACTTTTCAATCAGTACAACGTTGCCGGCGAAAACCAGCCGGGGCCGTTTTCGTTTTTTTCTTTAAAAGTTTATTGAATGATTGCGGGTATTTAAAGCCTAATTTATAAGCGATCTTCTCGGTGCTCAGACTGTCATATCTGAAGATGCTTTTCGACTTCTTAATCAACGTGAGATGAATATGCTCCTGCGTTGCTTCGATGGTGAGTAATTGAAGCATATCGGAAAGATAGCGGCGAAAAACCTTTTTCGAATTGATCGAAGAAGGCAAATTATAAAAAAGCTCCCCGGTTTAAAAGGAAGCTTTTTTATAATAACTACCAAATTTAGATGTATCGACTTTTCTTATTGATAAAGTACTCTTTGACTTTGAATTATTATCTTACCGGTTGGGAGCGTTAATCCATATTGACTTTTACTAACCTCTCCCAAATCTATCATGGAGTTGGGAGGTATTATGGCTACATTTTGGTATTGCCATTGTATAGCATTAAGCGAATTTAAGACAGTGATTTGGAAACCGAAGGTAATTCTTGCAGGGGTCGGATTCTGAATCACCAGCGTGTTAGAAGCTGAATTCGAACCGCACGATATTGCATTATAAGTTGTTACTGTTTGGCTAATATGAAAAATAGCCACCGGAAGACCGGGAAAAGCTGCTGTCGGGCTGTTGTCAAATCCATTGATATTTGCTGTAACGGTATTTGTTTTCGGTGTACAGTCAACCTGAGGTGTGGCAGGTACGGGATCATCGATTTTCTTGCTTCCATTGCAACCAGACATTGAGCACAAAGCAGTAAGCATGGCAATAGCGCAGTAAATCCTTACTGCATCTTTGATGAAATTTTTCATGATTAATTATTTATTGTAATTGAATAATACGTTGATTGACGACTAATAAATGCGTACGGAAAGTGGAATTATTTTATGTGAGGATTGATTTTTTGTGGTGCATAAATGAATCTTTATTAATTTTTGAATGATAGCGCGATACCCTCTATAGGTGAGAATGTCTGGCGGGCCAGAGGTGTTGATCGACAGCATGAAACGCTAAAATCATCAATATTTACACGCAATAATGTTGTGGTGCGTTTGGTCAAGTATGAAAATATTATTAAGCCCACAACTTACAATACCTTTTACACCTGAAATAATGATAGATAGGGTGTCATTTTTTTTAATCCCTAAGCCATCTTCTCCACTTACAATTAGTTGATTGTTTTTGTCAAAAGCAAACCCGTAAAGTTTTTGCTTATCGCTCAGGATAATTTTCCGGTCATTTAATTCATATATACTGTTTTTGTAGAGAAAGCATATTTTGCCATCGTTGTCAACTTGAACTTGTTTGATCAGTCCTTCAATCGTCATTAACCATTTGACTTTATTTCTGATCAAAATTCCTATTTTACTTGTATCGTTCGCACAGCCATATACATAGCATATATCGTTTTTGCTGACAATGTTATAAGCTCCCTTTGGCAGACTCAGAATAAGATATGGTTTAATCGGCGATTTGAATGAATTTTTGATGTAAAACAGCTGCGATTCTTTCTCTGTATTGGCAAAAACAAAGGCAGCAGTATCCTTGAGGATCGGCGCAAAAGATGTAAAATAATATTCCTTAGACGGCGGAATAAACCAGAATGAATTTTTAGGGTTATAAATTCCCCCGTTGAGTGAAAGAAAAACTTCATCAAAAGGACTGACGTACAGAGAGCCTGCCCGGCTTGTAGGACCGGGGTAACTAATAACCCTATATTCATTTCCTGTGAAAGAATTCTGCGCATTGGCTTCATTCAAAAAAGCCAGTGCCAAAATTAACAATATAAATTTGAGTGCTTTCATAATTGAATTTTTAACGATTAAATCCATACCAGGCAGCTGCACTTATTCCTATCCATACTGGAACAGCTAATGTAGAAAGTACTACACCGCCTCCGACAACGACTGCTACATCTCTAATATTTATCGGTTCGTTTTTCCTGAAATTGGTTTTAAGGAAGTGTGATGGACTCATTTCATCAAGTGTTTTTTGTATATCTGCACTGGAGAAATCATCTTCCCCAATTCTGTCTGTCAATCCGACAATGGAGTCAGCCTGCTTTATTGCTAACCCACCGGCGCTTTTTTGTATCCTTTGAATAATTGGGTTTGTTGCGCTATTGAGGGAGAAATAGGAATTTACTGTTGTTTCCGTAATACGTCCATCAGCTAAGTCTCCGACGGAGGATATGTTGTCAAAAAAGGAGCTTGCAGCATTGTACCCTTTTTTAAATGTTTCAGATAAATTGCTTCCATCTAAGATAGCATCTGCGAGTTCATCTTTTACGGTACCTGAATAAATCTCAGTAAGGTTATTCCCCAACAGCTCTCTGGATGCCGCTTCTTCGTAAGTTCCGCCATCGCTAAATATGGATTGATTTGCAACATTTGCAGGGTTGATTTTTTCCATAGAAACCGTATTCCCAATTATGCTCTGCGAGATGGCCGAACCTTGTTGCCCGATCTCATCAGCACTTTGCCTACGTTGTTCTATTTCGTCTGATTGCGAATTAACATAACTGGATACACTTTGACTGAACTTCTGTTGTTGCAGTATACGGTTTGCATCATCCCTTGCCTGTTCTTCCTTGGCATTTGCAGCGAGCTGCTGTTTTATCTGGTCTGTTTGCTGGCGCATCAATTCCTGTTGATGCTGATTCTGTTGCTGCACCTGCTGTTGGCTCTTCTCCATCTGTCGCTGCTGTTCCGTTTTTAAGGATTGTTGCTCCATAGTTTGTATTGCAGAACAGTCTTTTGATTTATTTTCAATCTGCTGTTCCAAGCTTGCAGTTTTCGATGAGTAGTCTTTCTGAGCTTGTTGATATGCTGCCGGCGGCGCTTCCACTACTTGTCCTTTTACATCTTTTATATGCTGATAAAAGTCAACTCCTCCTTTTTCAATCTGAGATTTGGATCGGTTGCATAAGCTGCAGAACAAGCCTTTTTTTAATTCTTCAATAACCTGCGCGTATTCGGCGTCAATAGCAGACTTTTTATCACTCAAATTCCGAAGCTCCTGCTGGCAGGACGTGCTCTTGTTGTTAATGGTGGCTGTTTGGCCGTAACCATAGCTTATTGTACTGCTTATCAGAAGTACCAAGCTAATTGAATAGCTGTTCATGTTATAAGTTTTATAGTCTTGAAATAGACGCTAAATCAGGATTTTCACCGATACTTTCTTTTACGGAAAGTGAGAATTCAATGCCGGCGAGCTTTTTAAAGATATCTCTAATCAATGCCTGCTGCTCCTGACCGGAGGCTGCAAAATATTTCGTTAGTGATTCTTTTATGATTGGCACATGTTCCGCGTACGCTAAAAATGCATCCTTCTTTTCTTTTGCCAGATCATTATCGCCAAGTTTTTTTACAAAATCAATTGCAAAAACCGGTGCTGCCACCGCTGATTCACCTTTATTTTCCTGCATTTGCCTGATAACCGTACCGTATATGTTATTAAACGCCAACGTTGCTTCTGAAGAGGAGGAAAGGGAGTTCATTTTGAAATCACTCACGATCGCAGCGTTATCTCCTGCAACGTTAAGTAACGACTGGGTTTCCGGCGAAAGGGTGCTTGCTCCGTTCAATCCATCGTTAGCTGCAGAAGCGGTGGCCATGACCACACTAGTCAGCGTATTCCAGAAAGCAGCTCGTTTTTGACTCCGTGCAGTGTAGGCGGTATTTTCGATTTTAACGAAGTAGGTGCTTACTTCGGTGCTGAGTTTCTTGAAAGCGTCATCTCTTTCAATTATTATGTTGGCCTTCGATAAATTATCAGTAAAGTCTTTCATGTAAATCGCATAATTCATTGAACTACTATAACCGAGGTTACTTTGGGCTTTTGCGATACCATCATATATTCTTGACTTTAAATAATAGATTAATTTAGGGGAAATGTTTGCTGCGTCACACATCGCCAGCGCTGAATGAAATGATTCGACGGCGGCGTCCGGATACCCTGCATCCAGAAAGTTTTGACCCGCCTGGAAATAGGTTAGGATGGTGCCCGATCTTTTCCACATTGGAAACGCAATTTTGCGACATGCAATTTTAGCCTTGTCATCAACAAACTTGGAATCAAAAAAGAAATGATTGGAATGGTTTACACCGTAAAGTCTTTGCACAATTTGCGCTTGATCGAGACTTTTCTGCGGGAAAAATTTGGGTGTCTGGAACAACAATGGAAGTTCCGGATGATTCTTCTCGATGTATTCTGAAATATCTTTGAATTTGAACTTGCTGCCTTTCAGTTCTTTCAATTCACTATACTCAGTTTGCGCGGAGGGACCGGTGTACATCATATAGATATCGGTTTTAAAATCGATTTCTGGTATATAATTAATAGCCGATGAATAAATGAATGTTCCTATATTGCCTATGTCTTTATTCACCAGATTATCCATCGGCTCGAAACTATCTGTTTTCTTCAACTTTACATTGTCAGAGTGGGAGGTGCCGGTAATTGCGAAAGTAAGTTGCTTGTAAACCTCTAATAAATCTTTCTCTCCGGGCCTGTCCCCTGCGGCGTCCTTCGGACTAATACGAACGGTTTTGAGCAAAGTGTTTTTTTGCCATACTTTTAAGTCTACGGCGTTTTTGCTGTAAATTCCTTCTACGTAATAGGATGTCAAGCCTCGTCTTAATGTCAGCACAGGATACATTTTCGCGCCATTTGCGGAAATTATTGGGTTATAGCTTAACAAATCATAGAATGAATATTGATAGGATAATTGTGAAGGAGTATCCAGTACCATTCCTAAGCCGATGGTGAGTTCTCCTTTCAAATTATCAATTGTATTATAGACTTCCTTTTCTTTTTTTTTCTGTGCGTAAACTGCTAGTGACAGAAAGAAAACTGTGACCAACAACAATCCATGTTTTTTCATTGCCTTTGAGATTTAGTGATTTAAGGATATTTATTATCACAAATCTCAGTATTCGGATCAGTGGATGCTAGGTGACTTTACTCGATTCTTCAGCCTCAGATTTCCTGATTTTTATATGGGAAATTTCACGGTATAAAAAGGGGAAATAACTCGTTGTGTATGTGGAAATATTTTCCCAAATTGTAGAAACCTTTAAAAAAAACTTTAACTATTATGGAAAAGCAAAATTTACAGATGAATGTTCAAGGATTTGATAATCAAGAGGAATTGATTTCTATTACTCGTGAACAACCTTTTTCTGACATCAAAAGCGGAAATCACTATGGCATGCCGGTTACTCCCTGCGCAGCGATAAATATGATTGCCAGGTTTAAGAAGCAAAACGATGTGAACGACCCACTTAATCCTCTTCGACAAGCCTATTGGTTTGAAATCAGCAAGGCTTCTGTATTTCGGGTTCTCTCACAGGAAAATTGTGAATATATCCGCCTTTACCTTGCTATACCTAATATCAATAAAGTTGACGCAAGCCTTTGTTTAGAGGGGACTGATGCCAATGGGAAAGTTTTAAAGAAGGAAGTTATGCTTGATATCGCGGAAAAAATGGGAGACTTAACTCAGTCGTTAGGCAGCGTGAGGCTTAATGAAAAAGCAATTTATGATACGCTAAATACACTTCCTCCAGTTACCGAGGAAAAGGTTAACCGGGGAATTGGCATCACTGATGAAGGAAAATCATTAGCTTCTTTTTTGGCGTTTTGGGAAACGAAAGAGAAAGAACATTTGGTACGGCAGGATATGAAGAGCTTTATGAGTGAATTTTACAATTATGTTGAATCTAAATTCTAGCGAACTTAAAGATATAGCCGTTTACAGTTATTATCTGATCCTGATTGAATGTTTCGTAAATAGCTTGTACTATTTACGAAACATTAAAATAAGGGTTTTGGCAACGCTACTATTTCTTTCTTGTCTGACGGAAATAATAGTGTTGATTTTGATGAGCTTGGGTATGCATTACTATGCTATTTACTTGATATTTTGTATTTTCGAATATGGACTAATAACACTTTTGTTAGCCTGGGATATACAAGAAGGGTGGAAACAAAAGATGATGTTCTGGTCTGTCGGTGTGTTTGCGATAGCCTGTTTGATATTTAGCCTCATGAAAAACAATTGGGAAGATCCACCTTCGGAGATATATGTAATTGAAGGCTTCTTAACAATTGTTTGGTGTTTATTTGCTTTGTGGGCAATGGAAGTAGATAAAAATAAGACCGTTTATCAACATTCCACATTTTGGTTTATCGTAGCTTTTTTTATTTATTGCCTTGGTACCATAACTTTTAATGGCATCAATAACTATTTACCCAGTACCCCCGAACGGCGAGTGCTATTTAGTGCGGTCAACGCTGGGGTAAATCTGGTATCTTATTCGATAATGCTTAATGGTTTTTTTTATTGCAAATGGGAGCAGTGTATCTGACAGTGGTTGTCGTATCATTAATTCTGCTAATCATGGCTTTTATGATTTTATATGCTGTCGTAAATTACAAAAATAAACAGCAGGAGTATCTAACGGAGAAAGAGGAAAAGAGAAAAATGAAGGAAGATTTCGAAAAAATATTGATGAAATCACAGATCGAAGTCAGAGAAACAACGCTGGCCAAATTAAGCAAAGAACTACATGATAATATCGGACAAATATTAAGTAGTGCTAAAATGCTGCTTGCCGTTGAAAATGGAAGTTTCAATATGACACCGCAATTGCTCTTGGAGAAGGAGGAAGCCTTGAAACTTGCTGAACAATATTTGGGAGAGGCGATAAATGAACTCAGATTATTGACAAAATCAATGGATGAAGATTGGCTCGAGCAATTTGATCTGATTAGCAATTTAGAAAATGAAATAAAACGGATAAATAAGGGAAAAAGCATTTTAATACTGTTTGAACATCCTGAAAAACTACCCCTTTCTCCTAAAAGACAAATCATATTATTTAGGATTATCCAAGAATCGCTGCAAAATGCGATAAAGCATTCCAATTGCAAGAATATCAGGGTAAGTATTGAATTTATAAGCGCAGTTATCAACCTCCTTATAAAAGATGATGGATCAGGATCAGACAGACAAGTATTTGTGGAGGGACAAGGCATCAGAAATATGACCTACAGAGCCAAGCAATTAGGCGGTGAAATTGCTTGGGATAATTCTAAGGGAGGATGTTGTGTTTTGATAAAAATCCCATTTAATGAAAATAGTCATGAAAATTAAAGTAGGTATTGTTGATGATCACCAGTTATTTCTCAGGTCACTCAGTCTGATGCTAAATTCCTCTCGTAACTACAAAGTTGTTATAGAAGCCACAAACGGTCAGCATCTTAAAGATAAAATATACGCTATTCCAGAGTTACCGGATATCATGCTGATTGATGTGAGTATGCCTGTAATGGATGGGCAGTCGACAGCCGCATGGATGAATAGAGATTTTCCTTCAATCAAACTCGTCGCTCTCTCCATGAACGATAAAGACATATTTGTGATCAATATGATCAAAGCAGGTTGCTGTGCATATCTTCTTAAAGATATTAGTCCGAAAGATTTTGAGACTGCGCTTGATGACGTCAGCACGAAAGGCTTTCATAATTCAGATGTTTGCAATGCGCGACGTTTAATGAAATATGAGGAGGGGGTTGTGAAGCTCACTGAAAATGAAAAGAAATTTCTTCAATATGCCTGTACAGATATGACCTATAAAGAAATTGCTAATCTAATGTTTTTGAGTGAAAGAACCATAGACGGGTATCGGGCAAGTATATTTCAAAAATTAAATGTCGAAACTCGAGTCGGCATGGCTATGGAGGCAGTTCGCAGAGAGTTAGTGAGGATATGAATTTATTTCCAGGATGGTCCTAATCATTGGGACTTTTAATGTCATTGGAAGTGCTTCGGCTACAAATGGCTTTAGGACTTCAGGTATAATTGTCCATTTTTTACCCGAAAAATACTCGATAAATATGTCGGCTGATCTATTATTGCCCCTGTCTGTGTACACTGATCTTTAAGTTTTCCGGAGGGCAGGGATGCTTTTTTAGGAAGCTCACCCTTTCCGGGCCGCTCAGGTGGGCATGAAGCCAGTGCCTGATGTTTTCACGCTCCAGGATCGCGGGCATGCGGTCATGTATCGCTTCGATCGCCGTATTGGGCGGTACGGTGATCATCAGGAAATTCGGCAGGAGCAGGCCTGTTCTGATGTCAAACCAGATATCCCAGAGCCCGGCGATATAAAAGGGTTTGCCGTCGGTCCGTTCAACCCGGTAAGTGATGTTCTGCGCCGCGTTATATTCAAAATAGCTTTGTACGCGTGCGACGCAATGTTTACGGCCGACGAGTTCTTTCCAGTCGGCTACGAAGGTAAGTGATTCAATACGGGCATGCTTCCTTTTGCTGTGGATCCGGTCGTCATCGAGTGTCAGCAGACCCCAGCGGAACAGCTGTACTTTGTCCGGTAGGGCATCGGTCACCACGGGCAGCATACTGCCCGGATTGCCGCTGGTGTTTTTGGAGGTATAAACGCTGCCATCTCGCTTAACGATCTTCATATCTTTTTGTTCGCCTATCTCAACGTGTCCGCACATGATTTATAAAAACATTTTAATGAATAAACGAATGAAATTACTAATTATTTAGCAATTAAAATAATTTATTACTTAAAACGATAAAATTATAGGAGATGATGGCACTTTAGGCGTGATGTGGGGAGGGATGCTGACTGATCAGAGGGCGGTCACGATATCCTTCCAGCTGGTGGTATATTGTTTGCTCAGGTATGCCTGTTTCATGGCCCATGACCGCTCAAAGCTGTCGGCGGCCAGCCGCAGGGTGCCGCGGCCGTAACGGTCATTGATCTCATCCATCAGGCTGGAGAGCTTTTGTTCCTGGCTATGCGTATAATTGCTGAAAAGGTTATACTGTACCTCGCCTTCGGGGATGATGCCGGTAGCCCGGACCCCGGTCTTTAAATACTTGTAGCCTGGTTGCCAGATCGCACGGATGGCCTGCAGGGCAACACGTGTCAACTGGTGTGTGTTATTGGCGGCAAAGGGCATCTTAACCGTGATGACAGGGTAGTGCTGATCGTGTTTGATATTATGCTTATTGGTGCGCAGGTAGATGGTTAGCTGCAGGGCCATGCTCTTCTGCTGGCGCAGCTTCAGCGCTACGGTAGCGGCATGCATGGAAACGGCCTCTTCCATGGCCTCCAGCCCGGTTTGATAGGTACTGAAACTCTGGCTGCTTTCTATACCCTTGGAACGTTCGGCTATATCCCTGATCGCATGACATGCTTTGCCCCAGAGTTCCTGGTGCAGCCGCCAGCCCTGCACGGTCATATGCTTCCGAACGAGATCAGGTTCAAGCTCGCGGAAATCATGGGCGGTTCTGACACCGAGAGCTGTCAGTTTTTGATAATATTGCAGGCCTACTCCCCAGACGTCTTCAATGGGGAAATCCCGGATGACCGTATCGATCTTTGCTGCGGTATCCAGGACAAGATAATTCCGTTTTTGCTTTTTGGCGGCTTTATTGGCAAGCTTGGCCAGTGACATGGTCGGGCCTACCCCTATGGTGATCGGCAGTCCCGTATGGCGCATCACCTCCTCGCTGATCTTTGCGGCATGTTTTTCAAGGTCCAGGTGCTCTATATTACCCAGCGCCAGGAAGGCCTCGTCAATACTATAGACCATCAGCATATAGGTGTAACGCGCTAAATTATTCATCAGCCTTGCGCTCATGTCCGCATATAGGGGGTAATTGCTGGAGAACATCACCGCCTGGTGTTCCTGCAAGAGTTTTCTCACCATAAACTCGGCATCGGCCATTTTGATACCGAGGGCTTTGGCTTCGTTACTGCGGGCGATGACGCAGCCGTCATTGTTACTGAGGACGACCACAATACGGTTTTCCAGCGCGGGGTTGAACAGGCGCTCGCAACTGACATAGCAGTTGTTGATATCAACATGCGCAAACACGGGCGTACCTCCCTATACGGTGCTGTGGCTGCAGGACGGGATTTAAGGTGAGCGTGACCACGCCCCAGCAGTTCCAGTTTTCCCCGGCCCCGATGATCAGGCAGTCGGAGGGGCTGTCGCCTTTCAGCTGCAGCTGACCGTCCCTGGGTACATACTCGCGCACAAAAAAATCGCCGTTGTGATAAAATACCACGATGCTGCCGCTTACCGGATTAAGCGTACGGTCAATGACCAGTATGTGCTCCTGCAGAATATGATAGCCGGTCATCGCCCCGCTGCCCATACGCATGTAAAAGGTGTTGTCCGGATCGATGACCATGATCTCGGTGATATCCAGTTCCGGTTCCTCGTAGCTTAGCATCGGCAGCCGGAACCCCAGTACATCCCGTTTTTGGCGGTGTTTACGTATTCGCAACATTTTTAATTACTAATTTAATTAGCAAATATAAAATTAAAAATTAGCGGATTTCCAAATGATTTTTTACTCTTTTTTGTTTTGAGTTGTTTTAATGTGTTGATTGATAATGATTTTATGGCGTTTTGTAGGTCTGTTTAAAATTAATTTTTCAGGTTTGATATATTGCTAATAATTTTAGTATTATGTTTGTAGTTGTTTTAAGATATGGAAAAGCGGCAACAGGTCATCAGCAAATTGCGGCAGGATTTACTTGCCTGGGAGGGTTATAAACCACCTGCCGGCGGCCGTTCAGCATTGTTGGGCCTTGGGGAGCTGGAGCAGGTTTTTCCAAATGGCGTTTTTCCGAAAAACTGCGTACATGAACTGGTTTGTGCCTCTATGGAACAGGCGGCGGCTTCGGGGGGCTTTGTGAGCGGGGTATTGTCCCTGCTGATGGGGACCGAAGGCGTCTGCGTCTGGATCGGGCGGGCCAGGCGCCTGTTCGCGCCTGCGCTTACCGGTTTCGGTGTAGCGCCGCACCAGGTGATCTTTATCAGTCTGCACCAGGATAAGGATACGCTGTGGGTGATGGAAGAAGCGCTGAAGTGCCCGGGCCTGACTGCGGTGGTTTGCGAGCTGCGGGAAATGGACTTTAAGCAATCGCAGCGTTTTCAGCGGGCGGTGGAACACAGCGGCGTAACGGGCTTTGTACTTCGGAACGCCGGTCAGTTAAGTGCTACGGCCAGCGCGGCGCGCTGGCAGATCCGGTCACTGCCCAGCAGCGGGCCGGATGGTTTGCCGGGCCTCGGGTTTTTATGCTGGCAGGTAGACCTGCTGAAAGTGAGGAATGGGAAAACGGGAAGCTTCCGGCTCTCCTGGCAGGATAAGCGGTTTGTTCCCCTGGCAGAAAGGGTGATCCGGGAAGAAAGGCAGGTAGGTTGAGTGATGCAGCGGCGTTTGATGTCGATATGGTTCCGGCACCTGCTGACGGATGGGCTGGCGCGGCGGCGGCCTGAACTGAAAGACCTGCCCTTTGTTTTGGCTGCAGTCGTCAGGAACAAGCAGGTCATCATAGCCGCCAGTGCTTTGGCCGAAAGCCAAGGTGCATCCGCAGGCATGGCTGTAGCCGATGCCCGCGCGGCGGTGGCTGAATTGGTGGTGCTGGATGAGCTACCGGGACAGGCGGCTAAATTGCTGCGCCTGATCGGCCTGGGCTGTATGTGTTATACGCCGCTTGTTTCCGTTGACCTGCCGGACGGTTTAATACTGGATATCTCGGGTTGCGCGCATTTATGGGGTGGTGAACGGGAATATCTGAAAACGATCGTGCAGCGCTTGCGGTCGGCAGGTTTTGATACCCGCGCGGCAATCGCGGATACTGCCGGCACGGCCTGGGGTGTAGCACGATTTGCACCAAAAGGCCCCATCATCCCCCCAGAGGGACAGTCGGCGGCTATCGCGGACTTGCCGCCGGCCGCTTTGAGGCTGGAACCTGAAACGCTGGACCTGCTGCACAAGCTGGGTTTCCGGGTGATCCGGCCCCTGCTGCAGATCGCTCCGCAGGCCTTGCGGCGCCGGTTTGGACAACAACTGCTCCTGCGGATAGACCAGGCACTAGGGCGAAAGGAAGAACATCGGGAACAACTGTTGCCGCCGCTGCCTTATACGGAACGCCTGCCTTCGCTGGAGCCGATCCGAACCCGCCCGGGTATGGAGATCGCTATCGAAAGATTACTGGAAGCGCTTTGCCTGCGCCTGCAAACCGAAGGACAAGGTATACGTAAGGCGGTGCTCAAGTGCCATCGTATTGACGGCCGTAAGGTGCAGGCAGGCATCACGACGACCAAAGGCTCGCACAGCGTTTCACACCTGCTCAGGTTATTTCAATTACAGATTGATAAGATCGAACCAGCTTTAGGTATAGAGCTGTTTGTGCTGGAAGCTATCCGGGTGGAAGCTATGGAAACAGTCCAGGAACAACTCTGGGCCAGTGCCCGCGGCCTGGGCAATACTGCGCTTGCAGAGCTCCTGGACCGGATAGCGGGCAGGGTAGGAGCTGACGTGATTCAGCGTTTCCTGCCATCGGAAAATCACTGGCCGGAACGCTCGGTTCGCCTGGCCGCTTCTTTAGCGGAACAGCCGGACGCGGCCTGGCCTGAACAGCCGAGACCCATTCGTTTATTGCCCGTACCTGAAGTGATCGAGGTCATGGCCCTGATACCGGATCATCCGCCGCGGATGTTTGTCCATAAGGGCCGCCGGCACCCTGTTGCCAAAGCCGATGGCCCGGAGCGCATCGGCCGGGAATGGTGGCAGGACAGCGGGGAACACCGGGATTATTATACGCTGGAAGACAGAGAGGGCTGCCGTTACTGGGTCTTTCGCTCGGGTCATTATGACGGCGGCGATGCGCGATGGTATTTACATGGTTATTTCTCCTGATGATGAATTACGCCGAACTACAGATCACCTCGAATTTTAGTTTCCTGCGTGGCGGCTCTCATCCCCATGAACTGGTAGAGCAGGCCGCCGCGCTGGGTTATTCCGCCCTCGCGATCACTGACCGTAATTCGCTGGCAGGTATTGTGCGGGCACACATGGCGGCTAAAGGTACGGGCATCCGGTTTATCCCGGCCTGCCGGCTGGACCTGGTGGACGGCAGCAGCTTGCTGGCTTATCCCCGGGATCTGTATGCTTATGCGCGCCTGTCCGCTTTGCTTACCCGGGGTAACCTGCGCACCGAAAAAGGTAAATGTGAACTTTATAAAGCGGATGTTTATGAGCATAGCGCGGATATCCTATTTGTGGCAGTTCCCCCTGACCGGCTGGACGGCAGGTTTGAGCTGGATGCGGGTTTTCTTCGCGATCTGGCGGAATACCGCAGGCATTTCGGAAGTTCCTTATACCTGGCTGCTTCGTTCAATTACATGGGTGAGGATGCCAAGCGTCTGTACCGCCTGGCGGAAACGGCCGTGCCGATGGTAGCTACCGGGGATGCCTGGTACCACGTTCCTGAAAGGCGGGAGTTGCAGGATGTGCTTACCTGCACGCGCGAGAAATGTACGATCCACACCGCAGGTTACCAGCTGCACCCCAACGCAGAACGTTTTTTAAAACCGGTTGATGAGTTATACCGGCTGTTCCGGGCCTATCCGGAAGCCCTCGTCAATGCGCAGTACATCGCAGATAGTTGTCATTTCTCACTCGATGAACTAAAATACCTGGAACCCGAAGAGGTATTAGTGGATGGGCTGACGCGTCAGCAGCGGCTGGAGAAGCTGACCTGGGAACGGGCGAAAGCGTGTTTTGGCGACCCGATCCCGGAAAAGCATCGCCGCCAGATCGAATTTGAGCTCGCCTTTGTCGAAAGGCGACGGCTGGCCTGGTATTTTCTGCGAGTATATAAGATCACGCAGCAGGCTGAAGACTGGGAGATCCTGCACCAGGGTCGTGGTTCGGCGGCAAACTCCACGATCTGTTTTTGCCTGGGTATTACGGCTATTGATCCCTCGAAGTTTCGCCTGCTGTTCTCCCGATTCATGTCTGAGGCGCGTGATGAATGGCCGGATATCGACGTGGATTATGAGCATGAGCGCCGGGAAGAGATCATCCAGTTCATCTACCGGGACTATGGCCGCGACCGGGCGGCGATCGTGGCCACGGTCACCCAGGAGCGGCACAAGGGCGCTATCCGTGACGTGGGTAAGGCCATGGGGCTATCGGAAGATACGATCAAACGTATCGGTGCCACGATCTGGGATTTTTACGAGGAGGGTTTTGATGAGCAACGCCTGCGCGACCAGGGCCTGAACCCGCACGATCCGCTGATCCGCAAGGTACTGGAACTGACCTGTCAGCTGATCGGCTTTCCGAGGCAACTCGGGCAGCATACTGGCGGTTTTGTGATCACGGAAGGTAAGCTGTCTCACTTTTGCCCGGTGCTGAACGCGCGCATGGCCGACCGCACACAGGTGGAATGGAACAAGGATGACCTGGAAGATCTGGGTATCCTGAAGATCGATGTGCTGGGGCTGGGTATGCTGACGATGATCCGCAAGGCGTTTGAGCTGGTATGGAAACATGAAGGACGCAAACTGACGCTGGCCAATGTGCCCCAGGATGATCCCCTCGTATACGATATGATCTGCAGGGCAGATACCATCGGTGTTTTCCAGATCGAGAGCCGGGCACAAATGTCCATGCTGCCGCGCCTTAAACCCCGGAAATTCTATGACCTGGTGATCGAGGTAGCCATTGTACGGCCCGGACCGATACAAGGCGACATGGTGCATCCTTACCTGCGTCGCCGCAACGGGGAGGAGCCGGTAACTTATCCCTCCAGGGAACTGGAGGAGATCCTGGGGCGGACGCTGGGCGTGCCCCTGTTCCAGGAACAGGCGATGGAGATCGCCATTGTCGCCGCGGGTTTTACGCCTGCCGAGGCTGACCAGTTACGGCGGAGCATGGCTTCCTTCAAGGCCAACGGCAAGCTGCATATCTACGAACGGAAGCTGGTGGAGGGCATGGTCGCCCGGGGCTATGAGGAGGATTTCGCGGTCCGGATCTTCAAGCAGCTGCAGGGCTTTGAGGGTTATGGCTTTCCCGAAAGCCATGCTGCCTCTTTTGCTTTGCTGGTCTACATTTCCTGCTGGCTGAAGTTTCATTACCCGGATGCGTTCTGCGCGGCTTTACTGAACAGTCAGCCGATGGGATTTTACCAGCCTGCGCAGATCGTTCAGGATGCGCAGCGGCACCAGGTACAGGTGTTGCCGGTGGACGTAAATTTTTCGGAATGGGATAATACGCTGGAGCACAAAGAGGGGAAATACCGGGCGGTGCGTTTGGGTTTTCGCCAGGTAAAAGGATTGCGGGAGGAGGATATGGCGGTATTGGTGGCCATGCGGGAGGAGGGCTACCGGCACATCGACCAACTGCGGTCAGCAGGCGTACCGGAAGCGGCGCTGGAGAAGCTGGCCGATGCCGATGCCTTCCGATCCTTGGGGGCAGACCGCCGGATGGCGCTCTGGGAAGTTTCCGCGCTGGCGGACCGCCCTATCGGTTTATTTGATGGGCGGGTGTCTGAAACGGTATTGGAGGATGCGGTGCCGCTGCCGCTGATGACCCGGGGAGAGCACGTGGTTCAGGATTATATTTCGACCGGGCTTTCGCTAAAGGACCACCCGGTACAGCTGATCCGTTCCCGGCTCTCGGCTTTACGCAATGTGAGGGTGATCGAGCTGGGGCGTTATCAGGATGGCGACCGGGTGCGCCTGGCCGGACTGATCACGGTACGGCAGCGGCCGGGTACGGCTAAAGGGGTGCTGTTTATGACGCTGGAAGATGAAACGGGCTCAGCCAATCTCGTGGTCTGGCAGCAGTTATTCGATACCTACCGCAAAGAGATCGTGCAGTCCAAACTGCTGATGGTCGAAGGTAAACTGCAGGTCGCCAACGGTGTCACGCATGTGGTGGTTCGAAGGTGTTTTAACCTGACGGCATTGCTCAATGCTTTAACCGAAAGCAATGGCGGGGCTTTACCGCAAACTCTGATGCGTGGGGATGAGACCACCAAACCTGTCAATTATGACGGGCGGTCGGGAGGATCCGCGGAAACCGCGATCCATAAAGGAAGGAATTTTCATTAAAACGTACCGATTATGTATTTTTTACGAGTCTTTGCGTCTGGAATCGTTTGATATTTGCCATCGAAATACCTGTTTCGTTATAGATAAGTTGCTCGTCTGTTGTCAGCTTACCCACATTTTGATGTTTTCCTGTGGATGATTTCCGATATGGGCTCCTGTCTGTTTTTTTATTTAACGATCGAAATGGTGCAAAAACCTGGAGTTTTCCCGGTTTTGAATGCCTTTATTCTTTAGTCACTATGATATCTTTCAAATTGCAGCTTGCCACAAAACTTGGTTCCTTTGGCTAATTCTATTTTTAAACTATATATATCATATTATAAATATATATCATAAGTTATAGGAGGCTAAAACTATGATTTAGATTCTGATGCAACCGGCAAAAAATAGTTTCTACACGCTACGATTTACAAGTCTAACCATGATGTTACATAACGTATATCTAAAATAACTAACTTTGCCTCAATATGTTGGAGTGCGAGTTAGGGATGACTGCCAGCATGTTAAGCCCCGGAGTTTTTCGGGGTTTTTGTTTTTTGCCTTCCATATAACCGATAAAACCGGCGCTTTTATTGCTGCCCGTGAGCTTATGATAGAAATATTTATTTCGCGGGCATCTGTATTACCGGTAGTTTTATTGGTATTCATCAGTGATGCAATTGACCGGCCGTTATCGCCAAGATGATACCGCGTGAGAACAAATTTGCGGTTCGTTTAATCAGTAATAACAGGCAATAATTAATTTTAGATGAATATGTCATTTTTATACCCTGTAAGATAGATTTGATATCCCTATGAAACTTGATTATAATCGTAATTGTTCTGCGTTATGAATTTCCGGACGACATTGAAAACTACCACTCGTCGTTACCGGAACATTTTTAGATGACCGGGCAATTCATTAATTGAAATTTTTGATCTTCAAATATACTGCTCGATAATGCAATTGGTTTTGGCTTCGGATGATCATGCCGCACCAGGATATTCCGCTTACTGGATTTTTTGAACCTAGCAATTATCCAGCGTTATTAAGCATGTATATCAAATTTATAATGATGTTTTAAACAAATCCAAACCTTTATCTTAGCGATTCAATTTG
The DNA here is from genome assembly GCF_030409325.1 of Mucilaginibacter aquaedulcis. GTDB lineage: Bacteria > Bacteroidota > Bacteroidia > Sphingobacteriales > Sphingobacteriaceae > Mucilaginibacter > Mucilaginibacter aquaedulcis. The sequence continues at coordinate 1,645,273 of NZ_JAUFPR010000002.1, read as the reverse complement.
CTACCTATCATGACAAATAAGCTTAACCGTAATCTGAGACTGGGGTATGGCTTTTCCATCATAATCCTTTTAATAGTCGGCACCGTAAGTTGGCTGACCTATAAAACGTTAATAAATAGTAACCGCGCCGTCGCACACAGTGGCGAGGTGATGCAAAAGCTGGAAAAGCTGCTCTCGGTGATGAAAGATGCAGAAACCGGTCAGCGCGGATATTTGCTTTCCGGTCAGGACAGCTATCTGGAACCTTACAACGGCGCATACAAAGAGGCGCAAGATTTAGGAGCGGAGCTGCAAAAACTGACAGCAGATAATGCCGGGCAACAGACCAACATCGCTGCCATCCGGGATATTCTTCATCTCAAGCTGGATATATTGCAGCTACTGGTCAACAAAAAACAACGACATCTTCCGGTCAGCGGCGTTGATCTTAATGCGGGTAAATCTGCGATGGATGGTTTCAGAAAAGCTATTGCTAGGGCCGAATATGACGAACAAATTCTCCTTCGCGAAAGAATTGCCAAATGGAATCGTTATACCCGGCTGGTACCCGCTTTCATCCTTATTGCCATCTTGACAGCAGTTTTTATCTCCCTGTTCTCTTACCGGAAAGTTACCCGCGATATCCGTGAAAAGGACAGGCTCCGCCGCGAACTGGAAGCGAGCGAGGAGGAGACCCAGTCATTAAATGAAGAGTTGACCGCGGCCAACGAGGAGATTACAGCAGCCAACGAGGAACTGACGGCAATTAATGAGGAGGTTGTGGAAGCGAGGGATGAACTTGCCCGGGCTAACAACCTCCTGGAGCAGCGGGTAGCCGAACGCACTGAAGCTTTGCAGGCCAGCGAGGAAGTGACACAGGCCCTGAACGAGGAGTTATCAGCTATCAATGAAGAAATGATGGCAACTAATGAGGAGTTAATGGTAGCCAATGAGGAATTGTCTGAAAGCCAGCAGCAACTGCAAAACATGGTTGATGAATTGCGGCAGGCTGATGAACGCAACGCCAAGTTGGTGGCCATTGTAGAGGCATCAGATGATGCCATTATCGGAAAAGACCTGGAAGGAGTAGTAACCGCCTGGAACCGTGGTGCGGAGCAGATATTTGGTTATAAAGAAACGGACATCGTTGGTCAATCTATGCTTAAAATTGTTCCTGAAGATTTATGGCACGAGGAACATGGCCTGTTGACCCGGCTGCGTAATGGGGAAAAGATAGACCATTACGAAACGGTTCGCCGTACGAGTGATAGTAGGCTCATTGATGTATCACTGACGATTTCACCTATTTTTGATAAGGAGGGAAGGGTAACAGGCGTGTCCAAGATCGCCCGTGATATTTCTGAGCAGAAAAGAGACGATCAGCGTAAAAATGATTTCATCGGTATGGCCAGCCATGAGTTAAAGACGCCGTTAACTTCCCTCACGGCACTTATTCAGGTATTACAGCAAAAGCTAAAGGATAACGCAGAACCTTTCGTGGCCAATGCGCTTAATAAGGCCAACCAGCAAACCAAAAAAATGACCAGCCTGATCAATGGCTTTCTGAATATTTCGCGACTGGAATCAGGTAAACTGGAAATTCACAAAGAATCATTTGACCTGGTTCATCTCGTGGAGGAACAAATCGATGAACTAAGTATGGTTGTAAGCGGTCATACTTTTGTTTTTAAACCCGAGTCAGCGATTGCGGTTTCAGCGGATTGGGAGAAGATCGGGGCAGTTATCTCCAACCTGTTGTCAAACGCTGTCAAATATTCACCTAAGGAAACCATGGTTACTGTGCGTTGCCTGGTTGAGAATGACCATGCTGTACTGAGCGTTCAGGATGAAGGAATGGGAATTAACCCTGAGGATCTCTCTAAAATCTTCGACCGTTATTATCGCGTAGGTACGGAATATACCAAACACATCTCGGGTTTCGGTATTGGGTTGTACCTGAGCTCAGAGATTATCCAGCGCCACGACGGAAAGGTTTGGGCGGAAAGTGAACCCGGTGCAGGATCCACTTTTTATTTTAGCTTGCCCCTGGAAAGGAGCTAAGGTTTTATGAACCGCATTCCTGATCTGAAAATTGTCGATGTCAACAAATTTACCTTGCGCAGAAAGCATAAGATAACGGCTTCATAATTAGCATGTAAACAGTAAAAGCGTTCATGGAACGCTTACCTAGCTGTAGATATGACAAAATTAAGCGGTTATGAGTAGTAGAAAGAATGCGTTTCTGATCGCAGCATCTTTTACGGGGTGCATATTCCGGATGTCATTTTCTAATATATTCTTTAGTTCCTTCTCTGTTTTTTTAAGTAATACTGAAGGCTTATTGCTCGTGGTTTTCATATTCATTAATTTGTAGACAACCGATAGATCATAAATATGATGCCAGACTTGAAACGAGTGTTGATTCCGTGAAGCCTGGTGCTTAGTGTCCGTTTTTGCCTACAAGATTTTAACCACAGGCCGTAATTTTAAGGATCATAGTTTTCAGCTCGCGCGCCGTATACGGGGCGAAGACGGATGGTGTTGATGAAGTCGCCAGCCGGAGGGTATTCTAGATCTTCCTATTAAAAAAAGCCGTCCGATGATAACGATAAACAATATCTGGAAGTTATTCTTAAAAGCTAAGATCATTAAATATGGAAAGGATTGGATCGGCGCGAATAAAGCTTAATGGAGAAATGGTAACGGTTTCGGGCAAAGGACTTTCAGGATCGGTTCATACATCAGGTAAAGCGCTGAGAAACGTACTCCGGAACTTTTCGCGGTTAAGCGGTTTTGAAATAAAGCCTTTAACAATCGGGTAGCGTTTCGCCCTTTCGACATGCGTTACGTCCACTGATGAGCTAAGGATATATATGGCGGAATCGCACCAAAGATCAATCCTCATACGATAAATTTCGTCAAGGAAAGCCCATCCGTCCATCACGGGCATATTAAGGTCCAGTAATATGTAATCAGGTAAGCCGCCCGGATCAGCTTGCCTGAGATCCATCAGTTTGTCGATAGCATTTTTTCCATTCATGAATAACATTACTTCGGGGTTAACCAACAAGCCCTTGAGATATTTTTCTGCGATAAAAAGGTCAGTTTTATCATCATCTATACAAAAAATACTTCTGAAAAACCCTTTATGTGGCATAAGTAATGATGGGGGTTATTAGTTACCACCAAATTAAGAATATTGTCTAAGTATTCACGTTGTTATTTTCGGCGAGGCCAAATGGGCGGCCTGCCGACCATCGACAGACGATATATGGTAGTTATCGATTACCAGGTTAAGGGGGGCAAGCATTATTTTTCCGAAAGTCAGGCCCGCAAGCGCGGGCCCTGTCTCCTGTTATTTTTCGGCGTTCTTCTTTTCGGTTACATCCTTACGCAGGTCTGTAGCGATCACTTTGATCTGCTGTAAAGCGTTACGCAGACGGGTGCCGGCAGCTTTATTATTTTTTTCGTAAAAGGCTGCACCTTCCTTTTCGGCGGTTTCCACCAGTGCTTTGAGTTCTGTTAATTTTTCCATAATCGATGAGTTAATGACCGGGCGCTCTGCGCCAGAAGCTCAAATATAGTATTTCTGTAAAATAAAAACATTTGCGAACAGCAAAGTCATAACTTTCTTCGGTTGAAACGGTAAGGACGCTTTAGTAATCTAAAAATTATGCGGATTAAAATAGCCGGACTACAGCCACGGCTTTGGGCCTGCCTACGACAGAGCAGCAATGGAGGATGTCGGCAAAAGGCATCATGTATCTGCGGGGGGAATGATCAGGCGAAAATCTCAGGTGGTGATTGCCGATCAGTCTTTAATACCGAATGTGCGGTGGACTGAACCCGTGGTTGGATGACGGTAATTTTATCATTTAGTATGGCATAGCCTAATATCTAGGAAATGGCAAAAGAATATCTTTTAATATATATGTATAAATGTGGTAGATCTGCCACAAATATTATAGAAAAATTGTGTGAATTTCCTTCCCATTGACATGAAGGAAAAAAACAAGGTACTGTTAAAAAAGCTCGGGACCCGTATTTATAAAATAAGGCTTGAAAAAGGCTTGAGTCAAGATGAGGTTTCTTACCGATGCGATGTTGATCGTGCAAAAATTAGCAAGCTCGAAACAGGAAACGCAAATTGTAATGTCACCACACTGGTGGAGTTAGCCAAAGGGTTAAATGTCGATGTTAGAGAATTATTAGATTTATCATGAGCAACGATATTGAAGTCAAAGCAATTTACGATTCCGTAGGTAATTTCTTTCAACTCACGCCAATATATAGAATTCCTAAATATCAACGTAGCTACGCCTGGGAGCAACCAGAAATCGAAGATTTTCTGCGCGACCTTAAAAAGTGCTTCCGGAAGCGGCAGATGAATACCGAAAATGAAAGTCATTTTTTTGGACAGATCGTGTGTATTTTAGATACGTTAACAGGTACTGACAAAAAATTATTTGAAATCGTTGATGGCCAGCAAAGGATATCCACTTTTATATTATTAGCATCTGCAATAATCCAGTGTTGCAATTCTTTGGTTCTCCGCATTGAAGGGGATATCAGCAAAAACAATGAGAAAACGATCTTAACCAAAAGAATACAAGATCTAAAAATCAGATTTATCAATTTTCAAATTGAAGTGAACTCGGTACTTACTAAAGTAAACGTGCTGGAACTTTCAAAACATGACAAGGCATATTTCAATGGCATACTCGAGAAGCCCACGTTAGCCCCAGAAAATGTATCTAACGAACGCCTTCAGTACGCGTACGGAAAAATATATGCATTAACTAATGAATTGACTACATCCGCGAATCTCAGTGACCATATTGGTAACCTTAAAACGATGGAAAAGGTCTTATTGGAAGACTTTTATATATTAAGGATGCAAACATCCAATGCCAAGGCGGCTTTCAAGTTATTTCAAGTGTTAAATAATCGCGGAAAGAATTTAACTGAAGGGGATTTATTCAGAGCAGAAAGTCTGCGGGTGGTTGAGGAGCATCCTAATGTTCAACTTTTGGTGGAAGCGTCTTGGGACGAAATTTTAACGGATAAGCCGGCAGTAACCGCTATCTTTCTTCGTGCAATCTATAGTTCTTATTCCGGGGAGGCGCTAAACACAAATAGCCTGTATCTCGAATTGCTCAAAGAATTTCTGCCTGAACATCTCCTTGAGGAAGTTGATCACGTCAGCGCTGGCGCTGTGCAGCTAAGGGTGAAAAAGGTGGAAAACGATGTAGCTGTTCTTCGTAAAATTATGGAAGGACAATGGTGTTACGTACACAAAGGACCAGTAGAATATTGGGACAGAAATCGACTATACCTGCTGATTAACGGTCTTAACCATACGGAATGCCTGCCTTTCCTGCTTGCTGCTCAGTTACTCGATCACAGAGAATTTAATAAAATTGTCCAGATACTGGAAAGATTCGTTTTTCGATACGTAGTGGTTTGTAAACTTTACACTGGTGACCTCATTAGGCTTTATAACCAGGAGGCAAGGCACTTGAGGGAACATATTTCAAGCTACAACGTGGCCAGATTAATCGAAAAACTTTCACCACTTCAAGATCAGGCAAATGACGAAATGTTCAGACGCTTACTGGATGATTTAAGGTATTACAGGACGGGGAAAAGTAACAAGCCACTGAAGTATTTCTTACTATGTATCGAATATTTTTACAAATGGTATAAGGATGGCGCAATTGGTGTTCCGAGTAACAATAAAGAAAAGGTACATGATTTTAATGACATGACAATTGAACATATTTATCCGCATGCTGCGGAGGGAGCAGTGGTCAACGGGCAATTAGAGCCGCTTAAAAACACGATAGGTAACCTGACTTTGCTTGGAAATGAAGATAACAAGTCCGGCGATAATGACCGTTTCATAGCAAAAATTCCAATCTATGAAGGTTCGTCATTCTCCATTAATAACGACTGGCTTGCAAGCCATAATACATGGGAGTTGACCGACTGCCAAAACAGGTCAGCACTTCTTAAAGATATGGCCTGCAAAATATTTAAGATCTGACTGGGGGCAGATCGGTTAATACTTTGAGCGTAAAACTTTCCAGATCGGCATATGCCGAAGGATTATTTTTTAATTCCTGGTCTATAATAGAAAGACCCTGGTTTGCATATTCCTCTATGGCTTTTTTTAATTCTTCCTTGTCTTTAAGAGACTCAAAAGAATTGGCTTTTGCAACGGCGAGAATAAGCAGGTTTTTTTGATGTGCATTCCCAATGTTACCCCATCTGAATGGCTTATGAAGTTTATCGAGTGCTTTCCTTTTTCCGTCATTGAAGCCAAGAATGGCTGCATATACAAATAATTCCCACATGTGTAAAAACGGATAGTCTTTTTTATCCCGTTTTTCTCCTTCTTTTAGACTGGGGCAAAGTCGATTATTGAATAAACGGGTATAATAATCCAGTTCTATGTTTATAAGGGTGCCTTCATCAATTGGTTGGCTTTCCATAATATTACTTAATTTTAATAACTTCAGTATGTTGCTCCAAAATGCTTCCAGTGCCCTGCATCCTTAATTCATACGCGTTTTTTATCTTGTCGTTATATTTTATCAATTCACGCACTTGGTCACTCTCTACGCTCGTTTTATTGGCCGTATCGGCATCATCTTTCAGGATAATTATTGACTGACGGAAAATGTCAATCATTGTTTTGATGGCACTGATCTTATTATTGCCTCCCAATGCAGAGATAGGGGCGTCGGAAACGAAAGGGAAATAACGCTCCCATATTTTGTTCGATACTGATAAGACAGCGGCTACGAACGCGATTTGAAGGGATACCTTATTAGCCTGGTTAATGTTTGAAAGGCGTGTTCCCTGTTCATCTACCGGATACACTTCCTTCTCCTGATAACTGACCCTGACTTTGCCGGACAATGCCGGGTTTGTACGGGTCATGCTTACAAAATAATTATTTGTTTCCTTTTCTATATCATTGATGAGTGCGAATAAAAAGTTATCGTGAAGCTTATCAATATGCTCTTTGATGTGCAGGGACAACTTCATTCGTTTTTTTTCCACTTCATTGGATGATTTGTCAATTAAACTTTCATATTCTGCCTGTAACGCAGAAAGATTGTCTTCCAAAATTTCCCGGTTGCCAATAAACTGAGCAATTTTATTTTTTGACTTTTCCAGATCATTCCTGAACTGGTCTCTGTCCCTTTTAACCTGAGCTATATTAATCTTTTCTATATCATTTCTAGAGATTTGCTGATTCTGCTCATCCGCGATAGTTTCAATGACTATTCTCAGTTCGTCTTCTTTTTGAGCGATCAGCTCCTTTGCCTTATTTATTTCTTGTTGAAATCCAGACAATTCTTTTCTGAAAGAACCGATCGGTTTATCGATGGCCCCGATGGCTACCGACATGGTATCAGCGGCGTCGCTCAAAGTATTTATTGTGGCTACCTCTTTATCGAGCGCACGGTCATTTAAATGCATTAAAATATGCTCATAGGACAATGATCCCTCGGGTGCGGATGTTCCACACACTTTACAAATTCCTTCATCGAGCATTTCCCGGATAAAATCCTGCCTGATGGGTTCAGGGATTTTTTTCTCCTCCTTACTGATCCGATAAAGTGTCAAGTAGGCCTGAAAGTGTTCGCCTGAGCTGCCATAAATCCATTGTGAAAGTAAATCACCCCGGTTAAATTCGAAATATTGCCTCCTCAATTTTATACTGGCATCTCGTTTTGTTTCCTGTGCGGTAATTTCTTCCAATATATTTGCGCAGGCTTCGAACTTAATCAACTCATTTACTTTTTCATCGAGCAGTTCCTGTTTTTTATCTCTTTCCCTTATTTCATTGTCCAGTTTCACCGTTACCTCCTGTATGTCTTCCTTTTTAAGGTCGATTTTCCTGGTAAGCTCGATTTTCTCTTGTTGGGTAGATGAATTACTATCTTCTTTTTCTTCAAACGCAGCTTTAGCCCGGTCATAAATACGTTGGGCATATATTTTGGCTTTTGCAAAATATTTAATACCAGATAGTTCACCGATCGCCTTGGTGAAATCAGTTCGCTGGTTCAGCTGCATAAGCTGGCTGATGTTTTCACCCTGGAATAGAAAATATCTGGAAAGGTTTTTTGGAAAATACCTGCTTAGTTCACGAACAGCGTCCTCCCCCAAAAGGTGTATGGTGTCGTTTGTACCGGCGAGTTTTTTAATAATCGAAAGCGTGGTGTTTCCGGGCGAGCCCCATTCGTCGTCAGCATTTTTTTTTATTTTATAACTGCGGGTAACAAAAAAATTATTGGAATCCTCATCTTCAAATTCCAGTGACACCTCTATCTCAACGTTTCCGTTAACTTTACACTCCTGTTTCGCCAACCGGTTCCCGAGCTCTTCACGCCAAGCGTTGGTAGCGGTCCATTTTTCAGCTTCAGTTTTAAAGGCTTCGTCATATAAGACCCAATTATAAGCGTCAAATAGCTTTGATTTCCCAGTATTGTTTTGGCCAATGATCAAAGTTGCACCCTGGTCAAAACTGAATTCCTGTTTCCCGTAGAACGACAAAAAATTATTTATTTCAATTGACTTGATAATCACGCTTGCAACAATTTATAAGTATTTCACCTGATCATCAATCAGACGGTATATTTTGTCTTCAATTGTTTTACTAGTGGCCTCGGGGTTGTTCAGCTTCGGGTCATTATACATTTCTCCAATTAATGTTTTGATGATATCGTATTGGGCCGGTTCCTTTGCTTTTAAACCTGCAAGGAATCGTTCCACTTCTTTGTTTACTTGTTTGTTTTCTGTTCCTTCCATATCCTATCAGGTTAATTTAGAAAAAATGTCAATATCAAATTCTTTTGCCTTTTCGTCTATGGCGTCAAGCGCCTGATAGTGGTTTAGTGCTAAGCCGGCAAATTCATGTACACGCTTCAATTCATTCTGCAATATACTTTTTTCCATTAGTAATGTATCCTCAAAGTATTGATTCGTGACTTCAGGAACAACCACCATATCGAAAATAATAGCGAATTTTTTTTGGGGATGAGTTCTCAAAATGCGGCCCCTGCGTTGAATGAATTGCCTGGGGTTGCCGGTGCTGGAACAAAAAATTGCAATTTCCGCCCTCCTGACATCTACTCCCTCATCCAAACACTTCATTGCAGTTAGTACATCTATTGCGCCTGACGCAAATTGTCCGAGGATTTTATCCCGGTTCAGAGTCCCGCCTATAAATTGGTGCTGGTTTAACCTGAACTCCCGGGCGATGACTGCTGAATAGGTATCGATGAGCCGCTGATCTTCTTCATCCACCTGTTTATCATTACCTTCTGGAACGTATACCAGGAGATATTTCAGCGGTGTATGATTTTCAACAAGCTCAGTCATAATCTCCCGAAACACCTTGAGCTTATTGGAAGCGTTATGTATGATACGTTTCCTTTTGAGTAACAATGAAGTCACTGCGCTGTTATCTTTCAGGCTTTGCGACGATGAATTGAAAAAACGCATCAGCTTCCTGGAAATCTCCTTGTAGCCGGCCAATTCCTCGTCGGTCAATGATACGATTTTAGGATAGTAATAATATTCGCACAAATAACCATTTTCTATGGCTTCCGACATAGTGAATTTAAAAGTCGGTTGATCTTTTATGTTAAAGTAGTCGTATAGCGCTTTGCTGCCTTCAGCGTCGAAATATCGTTCCGGAGTGGCCGACAAGCCCAGCCGGTAGCTAATGTTTAAAGGATAAGCTGCGATATGTTTGAGCGTGCCAAAATTATGAACCTCATCAGCTATGATTAAGGTGTCCGAAGGCATGATCTTTACCAAATGTTGAAATTTTCCGGTCAGAAACGTTGCGTAAGTCGTGATGATTGAAAAAGATGGCTGAAAACTGTGCATTGACATCAATACTTCTTTATACCAGCTGTTATTTTTGCTGTTTGCAAGCAAAACGTTTGACATCAAAAGTTGCCTGGTTTCGGTCGCCCATTGAGTTGCAAGATCCAATGTAGGAACCAGGATTATAACGATCAGATTCCCCCTTTCTTCTAACAACAGGCGCGCGCAGGACAATGCCGTAAGCGTTTTACCAGTTCCGGTAGCCATTTCTAATAGTCCCTTGTATCCTGCTTCTTTCCAATTGTTTGCCGCCTGGAGCTGATACGGTCTCAGGGAAGACATGGGATTTAAATTCGTGCTGTTATTTTTCAAAGATGGATAAGCCCTTTTCTATTTGGTTAATGATAAAGTCCTCCCCAGTAATAGAGTCTTTGTTTTCGATCTCCTTGCTGATGAGTTCCAGGCCATTGTCTATGTGCAATTTTACATACTTAGGGAGATCCTTATCAGATTTATATAAGTTATAATGCACGCACAACAAGGCCATATAAATATCAGCATAATCGCCGAATAAAACTTTGCTATTGTATTCTTTCCCTCCTGAGTCCTGAATCTGACTTAAATTCAATTTCTGTTCTGTGCTCAACGAAAAACTAAAAGCCAGTCTGGCAATAACATTTTCGGCGCCAAGATTAAATTTATTGGTCAATTGGGTAACCAATTCCTTATTTGCTTTTGAAGTCCGGATCGTGCTAAACATGGGGGACATAGGTATGATAGTATGTTTGAAATAAATTCGCCGGACTCACCTCTTTGAAAGCAGAACTATACGAGTCCAGTTGACTAATGAGAAATGCTTTCCCAACCTTGGGTAATAAAAGGCTGTACTCGCTTTCATTTAATTCCTTCTCCAACAAAGGAAACAATATGACCTGGCTGGAAATAACCGGATAAAAATCCCTGATAATGTTTGTGGCGTGTGCACGGTCAAACTTTTGCAGCGGACTATCAATAAACACGGGGAATTGAATGTCTGATTCGCTAACTAAAGCTTTTAATAGGGCTGTAGCATATAGTTGCTGTTCACCTTTTGACAGACTGTCCTTATTAATTTTTCGATCCTGCTGGTCATAAAGATCAATATCGATTAACTCTCCGTCAATTGTTACTGTTACCAGTTTCACAAAGTCATTTTTATGCATTAAAGCGTTAAGTGCTCTCTTAATGCTTTTTTCTAAAGAGGTTTTCTTCTTTTGTTTAAGCTGGTGTATAAACTCTGTCAAACGGCCAAGTAAGCGATTGGCGGTTTCAGTTTTGTGCGCGTCAGCTGCCTCAACCTTGATGTACTTAGTAAGTTCCGACAACTGTCTGTTAATAGTTGCCGTTTCCTTTTCAAGCACGGTTATTTTTACTCTTAAATCGACAATTTTTTCATCCAGGTGGTTGATTTCTTCCTGCGTAGCTTCATATCTGTCCTTTAATGCCTTGATGACCGGATCACTGGATTTGGTTTCGGCATCTGTTACTTTCTTCTGTAAAATATTATAAGTACTTCGAAGTCGCTTAGAATTGGCGACTAAAATCTTGAAATTTTTACCATACGCATTCCTTAAATTATCAAGAACAGCGTTAAATTGGTTTTGCTGCTCAACGGTAAAGTTCAATAATACCTTTTGATGATTTTGCTGCCGTGGCAACAGAATTTCCTGCAATATAATCTCTGTGTTTTTATACTCATTGCCCGGTTGTGAAGCAAATGCTTTCGTCAGCAATTCATATTTGTCCTGAAGAAGCTTTGTTACAAGGCCGAGATGCTGCTGAACTTCTTCATCCTGAAGCTGATTACCTACCTTTATTACCTTGCCTGCAATCATAGCAAATGGGGCCAACTCTAAAAGATCGGCAAACTGACTTTTGTTTTTCGCGATCTCTTCCCTTAATTGACCACGCATCTGTTTGAATTCCTTAAGCTCTTCATTGCTTAGTGCGCTGCCCACTCTGACCAACTGTTCCTGAACCTGGGAAAAATCTGCTTTTTTTAAGTTCAGGCTTTCAATCTTGCCAATTAGATCCTGCTGATAAATGGATAGCAAAGCTGTATTTTCCGCCAGTTTCTTTTGTAACGTGTCGATTTTAGTCAGCTCAGCCTTTGGAGCTGATCGCTTCTTTATTCTGATCTGAAGATTTTCGAGATGTTGCTTCAGATCGACATATTTTTTGATTCCCAGTACTTCGTTATAAGCCTTACTGAAATATTGTTTCTCCTCAGCATTATGGATTTCAGCTAAAGCTGTAATCTTTTCAGCGTCAAAAAAGAAAAATTTAGCTATTTCCTTAGGGAGCAGAAAATCGTTAATAAATATCTCCGGTCCCATAGTCTTTGTGAGCTCATTGGCCTTTCCGTCGATTAGTATCTCGATATGCTCATTTTCCTTCTGGATATTATACGTCCTTTTGATGATTAATTGGTTGCAGGAAATATGCGGAATAAATACGTCTGTAAACTGTATAGTTATACTGAAAGAATAAACTTCGTCAAGTTCACGGATTAGTCTTTCACGTTCTATGACATCAGTAGAATCGATCAGCCGTTGTTGAAGCTGCCCGAAAGATAATTCCGCATTCTGTAATGCAGGGCGGCTCATTAACTTGGCCGCATATTTTTTGTAACCTCCGTTTTCGTATATATCTTTTCTATACCGTTCATCAACATCGGCCATCAACTTCCCATAAAGCCCCCAGACCAGTGAAGTGAGCAGGGTAGTCTTACCGAAACCATTCTGTCCAGAGATCACGGTTACGTTTTGTTCCGGGTTTGCAGAAATGACAACCGTATGGTTTCCCTGGTAAACGCGGAAATTATGAAGTGTTATCTTTTCAACTAACATGCCGTTCTTTTTCTGAAGTCCTTTTCCAAATGATTTTCCAGGTCGCTTTGAATGCCATATCCATTAACTAAAATAATTTTTGATTTTTGTATTTCCAATAATTCGCCAATCAATTTGAAATCATCATCGTCCCTGCAAATATCCTTTAAAAGATTTTTTTCAAAGACCTGCCCATCCGAAAAATCCTCTTTTTTCATGTCGGTCTGGTAAACTCTGTTATATATTTCTGCCACATTATATTCAAATATGGAATCCCTATGCCAGGTGACTTGAACAGCGACCAACTCCTGATAATTGATCAAAACAAGATTGGAATCTGATTTTTGAACTTCCCGCTGTGCTTTCAGCAGTTCCTCCAGCATATAGGCCCTTTTTTCAGGAAGATAAGGTCCCCAGGTTTCCTCATTGGCATCTTCTTCGTGCTGATTTCTTCTCCAAGTTTGGCGCCAACTCCGGTCATTTCGCTTATCTACCAACATGTCCCGGAAATCTACCAGGGGTTCCATCCAATCGTCTCCGTTATCGACCAGCGCCTCCATTGATTTATCACGCTTAACGACCGTGCAAACCCAACAGCCAAACCTGCTTTGACCGCACGATGGGGTGGTCGTGTCAATAACAAGAGGGCAATCGCCACCTGAGGCATTTTTATACAAGGTGACCAGGCTTTTATGGGTGCCTCCCCATGGCGGATCCGCCTGAAGTAGATATGTCCACACTTCTTCTGTTAAAACATCCTTGATAGGGGCGAAAACAAAAGCGTTCGGCAGGACGTGCTTGCGTAAGCGCTGGCTATCGATATGGATTTTGCTGTTTTCAATATTTTTTGCTCTGGAGGAACTTTCGTCGCTCCGGGTACCCAATAATATGATAGCTTCCCCAACTTCGCTGATCTTATTCCGGATAAATTCAGTAGTAGGTTCGATTTTCAATCTGTCCGTGCACCATCGGAAAGAATTATTCGGAGCGGGGTACCCCTTTCCTAATAAATTCACCCAAAAGGTATCCTCCAACTTTGGAGTAGTTTGGTGCACGGAAATCGGCAGTCCTTGCTCGGCTGCAGCCTGACCAATTTTTTCCAGGGTCTTGTGGATAAATTGTACAATCTTGGGATTTTCAACTAAAGTATCGTTACAAACCACGTAGATCTTGCGGGTCCTCAGTTCCGCAGGTATCCTTCTTACTGCAACCCAGACCATTTGCAATAACATGGTAGAATCCTTGCCGCCCGAAAAGCCGATAATCCAGGGTCTGGGATTATCGTCGTGGAGATATTGGTCCTCTATTTCGGATTTTATAAAATTAAGATCTAAAGCCATAACTGTAAATTAAGGATATATTATCCTGAACATAAATAATATCCGGGTTATCAATTTTAACAACGCTTTGAAAAGGTGTATTTATAAGATTTCGTGATTGCAAAAACGTTACGCACGAATTATTTAATACGATTTTTCCTACATCAACCAGGATTTCATTGAATTGAAAAGGTAAAATTCATGGAACGACCCATATCGAGTAATCAAACAGCCATCACTTTCCAATCTGTAAAAATATCGATTTAAATCGGGTGTTATAAATTAATAGTTTTCAACAGATCAACACATTTGAGCTTACGGGTAACTAAATCATTCATTGATTACTGAGTTTCAGGTTGATGATACTCTGCCGATAAAAAAACTATTACACTAATATAACATCACTTTAATGTCGAGGTATTCTTTACCCATCGCAAAACCGGAAAACAACTGTTGCCTGAGAATTTCAGGTCTATCCTTAATCTGGTTTGTCCAGCGTGAAATTTGTTCGTTTGCGGTTAACTGGTTAGTAATTTCTATTGTATTTTCTTTTGCCCGGGTGTAGCTGATTTTTCCCTGAAAAGCGAGGGCGTTTTCAGGGGAGACGGATTTGACATCAAAAGAGATCGTGCCGATATTATTGCCGAGAACCACTTTGGTGACGGTTGCGGTAATATCTTTGTTGATAAATTTAAAGATACCTGTTAGCCTGCTGCTTAAAAGTCTATAATCACTTGCGGAGTCTATCAGCCAAAATAGCTCCTGGAAAAAATTCCCAATCATGGGATATAACCGGTTTACATAATGAATATCATACATTCGAAGTTTGAACCTTTCGCGTTCACTTTCTAACGATAGCAGCTTTTCCGACTGAGCAACAATGTTTTTTATATTCAGAAGTTTGGGATCGTTTTTTGAAAATTCACCGCCATTATGTACGATTTTATTTCTTAAAGACTGAATTTGATGGAGCCCTGTTTCATAATCCTGCTTCAGTTTAATGATCGGAAGCTCGATGACCAGTTCCAAATAATTAAAACAGGTAGTTAAATAATTTGAGTCATTCAGGTGCTCGATACCTACACGTTTTCCATAGGTTACCTGCAGTAACTCACAAAGTTTTCTGAGTTCATTTTCCAGCAATGCATAAAGGCTAACCAGTGCAGCTTTATTGAAATAATCTTTCATTTCCTCAAACTGCTCCTGAAGTACCTGCTGTTCGGTCGCATGGTTTCCGGTCAGATCTTCCAAGCCGGAGATGCGCATGGCGTAATCATGAGCTACGGGATCTTCGGCCGATAATGACTCATATTCCCGCCGGTACGCAGGCGTAAGTTCGGCTTCCTTCTTCCTGAATGCGGTTTCTGCCGCCTCTCGCAACAATTTCTGCTCTTTTTCATAGAGCTCAGTTGTTTTCATCGTATGGGTCGCCTGCATTGATAGGCTGCGCTCTAAACGGCGATAAAAATTACTTAAGGGGTCGGAATCCTCTTCAAGTAAATAGTAATAGATTGTAAATCCGTAATCAATGGACATATCTAAGCATAAATTATTGTTGATCGCCTTTTCAGGGTGGCGTAAACATCCATCAATTTTACAATGTCGGCGCCAAAGTTGTTAAATATCATCGTAGAATAAGTGTGAATACTGTTGAAGCTTTCTCTCATCTTAAACACATATTTTAATTATAATTTCTACACATTTATTATTAAAGTTTTATGTTTCCAACCAAAATAGATATTTGCTTGGAAAGTATCAATGATATTAGTAGATTGAAAAAACTTAAATCTTATTATGATGAAATTCACTGGAGATGGAAAAGACTATCCTGATGATATTGATAGCGGCATAAACTCGATGTTCAATGCCGCTGTTACGGAATAGGTAAAAAGAAATACTAAGAGATATCATATCACAGATTAAATAGCAAGATGGCGTTATATTATTTGATTTAAAAACCAGCCAGCTATCAATGGATTACTTTATTCATGATATAATTAAAAAATGGAAGGACGATTTAAACAAGAGTAGTTATTATACATAAATGTCGTAATTTCTGGCCCGATTGTGATCGCCTATTTTCTTCCATCAGAAAAAGTATGGATTTAGTCTGATTGGACATATCAAGTGCTGAGAATATCCTTCACAAGATTTGTTGAGTGACTATGTAGATTATCTTTTTTTTCAAAGTGATATTAAGTCTAACTGTTGGAAACTATTAGTTGTGCATGATATATAAACTATTAAGTAGCCACTGGATAATAATAATATCTCGTAGTATTTTTAATATTGTTTGATGTAGTATATTAGCAATAAAAAAACCTCATTACCTTAAAGTGAAGAAAATTCAAGATACCCATGCTATTCACACAAAAAAAATATATCTTTTAATATCTGCTGATGATCTCCCGAGTAAAGCGACCTGTGTAATCGTTGAAAAAGTAATCATCATTGGGCTTTACCTTGGAAGAAAAATTTATAACCATAAAATGTCGTTGAATAAGACTTTTCAACATACATTTAAAGCTATTGAAATTTAAACTGTATCCATAAATATGAAATTACAATCGACCTATTTCTGTGTAGCGGTCATTTTTATGGGCTCTATAGGTATCTGGCTTCCCATCGGAATTGAAGCTTTAATTGATAAAAAAGTCACTTTTCACAACGTTCCGCCAAATATTACTACTTATTTCATGAGCATATTATTTGCTGGTTGTATAGATTATTTCTTATCAAAGCTGAGAGATCTAAACGTGAGTGGAATTGCAACTGTTTTTATGAATCTCATCGTATTAATTTTAGTCAGTTTTTTATTAGTTATAGGTGCCGTAATTTTTAGTGTTTTCAAGCAAGATTTGTGGTCTTTTGCGCTGGGAGTTGTTGGTGTTATAATCGCTTACAGAGTTTGGTGGATCGCAAATATCAATAACCCTAACTTCTTTCCAAATCCAATTGGCGCAGTCGGAGGAGATCTTAACAAACCGCTTCAAAATGGATAGTGAAACATACGCGTATTTGGAAATTCCAGCTTTTAAGGTACAACAGCCTTTAGGTGATTTTTTTATTATAAAAATTAGTGCGGAAGACCTATTGTCTATATCGTTTTCCGAACCAATGGAATATAAGGACGAATTTGGTAATGTTAAAGGTAGTCAGCGTCCTAAAGACGAGAAAAGGCTAAAAGAAATTGCCCGATACATTGATTCGGTGGAAATGGCATTTCCAAACTCAATCATTATAGCAGCTAATTACACTCAAAACGGGGTTGTAACAAATGATGATTCAGAACGATGGTATGTTATTGAAGATAAGGATTGTGGTATTCATAGGCTTATAATTCCCAAAAAAGCCAAGCTTGCCGCGGTAATTGATGGACAACATCGTTTGACCGCTTTTGAATACGTCACTAATTCTGAGCGTTATTCCCAATTGCAGTTGATAGTTTCGGTATATTTTGATTTGCCTAATTCATATCAAGCTTTTTTATTCGCAACGATAAACTCCAATCAAAAACGCGTTGATAGAAGTTTGGCGTTGGAGCAGTTTGGGTATAATGTTGGGGAAGAGCCGGAAATTGCGTGGACCCCGGAAAAACTCGCTGTTTTCCTTTCTAGAAAACTTAATATTGACAAAGAAAATAATTCTCCTTTTTATAAGCATATTAGAATCGCTCCAATGAAAGGTGAGAACTTATTTGTTGATGGTGTTGGTAATTCATGGGTTGTCTCAACATCAACTATTGTTGATGGTATCCTTTTACTGCTAAGCGCAAACCCTAAACGAGATAGGATAGATATGCAGCAAAAATCAGTATTTAGTGGACGAAAACGTGAAATGATCAGCAAGACTAAAGATTTTTCGCCACTAAGAATTTTTTTTTTAGCGGGAAAGGATCAAGTTATCTATGATACTGTTTTAAATTACTTTAAAGCCGTAGACACCAGACTATGGCAAAAGGCAAATCAAAAGTCTTATATTTTTAGAACAGTTGGAATTCAGGCTTCTTTTGATATTCTAAAGATTATTTTGAAAACGGAAAATAAGAAAGATCCGGATAAAATCGATTTCAATAAATATTTTGGTTCAATAAATATAGACTTTTCGGATAAATTCTTCCAAGCATCTGGTATTGGCCGAAGCAGAATAAAAAATGCATTAGCCCTGTCGTTAGGACTTAACTCGGTAAACAAAATAAAAAAAACGGACATTCCCTTCTATACCGACTTACTTGCCAATAACAATACAAAAGGTCAAATTGAAAAGTGGCCTTGGGAAGAAGCTGCCGAAGTCGTTGTGATCAATGCCTTAGAGAAAGCACAATGGAATTATCAGAGCAAAACGGTAAATTTATACCTAAACAGCGATTATGCTATTACAAATGTAATAAAGAGTTATGATCGTCTGCTCACTGTTTTAAACGAAATTGCCGAAAGGGAGTTTGTGGAAAATCTGCCAATTGACAATGAGTTTTCACCTCAACAACAAGCAGATTTCGACTCAGAGGACCTAGTTAATAGTTTGCTTGAAGATTATGATGACAATTTAAAACGATTAGGTTGGAGATAGTAGAGGCGACAAAGTGCGGTTCTTTGTTAAAATCTATAATTTAAGCAATTAACAAAATATTAAACTATTCTAAGGCAATATAATTGATGACTAATTTACTTAAACCGTAATAACTTAATGAATGAAGCAAAAAATTAAAGATGTCGAAGCTTCCCCTTCAAAAAGGATTTATCATTCCATAATTGCTGACTACCACTTAGATATTGCGTTGTGCGAACTTATAGATAACGCGCTTGATAACTGGAAATACTCAGGCAAAAAGCAAAAACTAACAGTAAAGATTGATCTTGATTATTCTAGGCAAATAATCCAAATAAGTGACGATAGCGGAGGCTTAAAGGAAGATGAAATTCAATTGATAGTTAGTCCTGGATATAGCAAAAATATTGGTGATGACTTAAGTATTGGTTTTTTTGGTGTAGGTAGTAAAAGAGCTGTTGTTGCGCTCGCTGAGGAAATAAAAATATTTACAAGATTTAAAAAGGAAAAGACTCTCTATGTTGAAATAAATGATTCTTGGATTAGCGATAGCAGTTGGGACGTGGAAGTTTTTCAAGTGGATAATATCGCCGAGAATTCTACTTTAATTGAACTAGTTAAGTTACGTAGTCCATTAGTTGAAGATAATCACGCAGAAGCCGTAAATCATTTAGGCGCAACTTACTCTCAGTTTTTAATCAATGAAGATTTCGAAATTATATTAAATGATCGAACAGTTGATCCTATAACGTTTGAGAGTTGGTCATTTCCCTTGGGCTTCGAACCAACGAACTTTTCCGGCAAAATTGATTTAGGAACAAAGGGTAGTGTTGACGTAAACATTTTGGGTGGCCTTACAAGGTCTGGCGACCCATCTGGTGGTGAATATGGTGCGTATTTCTATTGTAATAGAAGGCTTATTGCACGGGCTTACAAAGGAAGCGAAATAGGATATCGGCAGATTAGAATCGGACAACCTCATCCGTCCGTTTCATTAGCAAGGGCCATTATTAAGATTAATGGGCCCGCTTCATTAATGCCATGGAATAGCAGCAAATCAGACATAAATATTAAGCACCCAACATATATCGCTCTTTTAGAACATATTGATCAGGTATTGTATCATTACTCACAACTTTCTAAAAAGTGGAGTACTGGTGGTGGTTGGGAACAAAATATTTTCAAATACAAAACGGGTGATATTAAAGAAGAAAATGTAGATATAATTACGGCTTCCACACGTATACATCTACCACCCATTCCAAGAGTTGCACAGCATAAGTTCGTAGATATTATTAAAATTCAAAACCGAGAACTTGCTAGAGAAAAACCTTGGGTTAAA
The DNA here is from genome assembly GCF_030409325.1 of Mucilaginibacter aquaedulcis. Taxonomy (GTDB): domain Bacteria; phylum Bacteroidota; class Bacteroidia; order Sphingobacteriales; family Sphingobacteriaceae; genus Mucilaginibacter; species Mucilaginibacter aquaedulcis. The sequence goes on along the minus strand of NZ_JAUFPR010000002.1, from coordinate 1,625,369 downwards.
GGTCATTATGAGGCCATTATTGCGGTAGATGAATTACCAAAATTAAAGCTAGAACAGAACAACAGAATTAGTTTATTAATATTGGATAGTACCTTGGAAATCGCATTTAAAGATTACCTCGTTAATGAATCACCGAATACAATTTCTGAAACCAGACTATCAGGAATCATGCAAGACCGATCACAGGTGCATACTGAAGTTCGAAAAACAGTTAGAATGACCCGGAAGGTTTGGAAAAGAATTGAATATTACTATAAGCTAAGATCTGAATTAGTTCACAAAAGAGCGAATGTGACAATTTCCAATGATGACCTAAAAATATTTAGAGAGACGGTAGAATATGCCTTAAATAAAATGTTTAAGCTGACTTTCAAAAGCACTTAATCAAATGTAGCCTTTGTAGCTTCATCATTCCAAAATGTCATTTTGGTAACATGTTGTAAAAAGAAATTTGTAAATTTGCTAATGAGGCAAAGGACCTCATTGATCATTTGAGAAGTCAATTCAAGTCAAAATCTTCGATGTATTAGTTTAGCTACGGCATACTTTTATTGCTGGAGGTAGTAGATCAAGAAGTGAAAAATCGAGCCCAAAGATGTTAGCCACTTTGGGCTTTTTTATATGATAATATTTATACAATTTTCGATAACTGATATCAGAGCATTTACCGCAGAAAGCGACCATCTTCTTTCACTTCCTCAATGGCCTTCACCTTTACCGGAAAAAGAATTCGTAAGAGGATCAGGTATCATTTCGGCGCGTACAAAAAAAGGGTTGAATAACTGGATCGGCGAGAATTTTATTTGCAAAATAAAAAAGGGAATTAAGTTTGAGAGGTCATTGATTGTCGAGCCTTTAAATTTCGAATTAAAAAACGTTAGTAAACATTTGTTTTCATCCGAAAAGTTCGTTCTTAATAAATTTGAATTTGCTTTCGCAAGCAAAGGTTATTTAAAACAACAAATAAATTATCAAATGCTAATAAGCTTAATTAGCGATCTTCTTGACGTGCAAGCAACTTTGAGATTTTCAGCATTTGAACGGAAACCTGTGCCAATTAAACAATTAAAAAATTCGCTTAAATTTTTTCATCTTTTTAATTCAACCAAACAATCGCATTTGAAAAGTGATACCAATGGACTATATACCTGTACGCCTCAGGTATATATATACCTGGATGATAATGAGAGATTTATCTATTCAGGAGCACGGTTGCTATTTTCTAATACCAATTTATGGGTTGACAGAAAATTATCAACAACAGTTTTAAAAATTAAAAATATTCCCGTAAGGCTGTGGATTCATGAACGGTTTACAGAAAGCACATTAATAACGCTAAATCGAACTTTAAGGATCACTATTCTAAGGCTACATTCAGAATATGAATGCCTTAAAAATGTATTATTAGGAATTGCTCAGAACAAAATCTTAATAAACCCTTATTCTAAAGAATCAGACAATCTCCAAGCTTATTTAAATACTGCCATAGCAACCATATTAAAAGATGAAAAAAAGGTTGACTCTCAGAGCGACGGTGATTTCATTTACAGTATTAAAAAAGTATTCTTTAACTTTCAGCCAGGAGATTTTGAAATACTAAGAAATAGAATATTAACTTTTAATTTTAGACCACAGGTTTTAGAAAAAACAATTCAATACATAGACAAATCAATAAATATTAAAATGGAAGAGAAGTACAATGTAAGCCATTCTCAAGTTGGAGCGATCGGCTCTAATGCAAAATCCGATAATAACACGTTTCAGCAAATTCAATATAACGTGCCATCGGATATTAATTATGAAGAATTGCAAAAAGGATTATCAAAGCTAAAATCAGCAATGAAAGATGAAGCTCAGACTTCTGACCAATTCTCAGCCCTTCAAAATGTCGCCATGGCTGAAGAACATGCCGCAAAAAAGGACGGTAGCTCAGTCGTGAAATTTCTGAAAGCGGGCGGACAATGGGCAATTGATACTGCGACGAAAGTCGGAATTTCAGTTGTAACGGAATTAATAAAGCATAATATGTAATCAAATACCTATGCCGTAGGTAGATTCTCTTCTGACAGGAGAAGAACTCTTGAATATATTTGCTTCTTTTTAGTCAGAGAATATTTGCATAACTACCGAAATTAAACGAAAGTCAACCCACTAAATAATCTACTTCAAAATGGCATTTGTCGAAGCGAAATTTTAAGCCTAATCGGTAGGTTAGTGATATCGTATTGACAAGTAAGCCAGTCGAGAACTGGCTTATTTGTTTATTAAGGATATATTATCGTTTAATATAATATTATTTTCCCTGTTTTTTTAATTCGGCAAGCTCTTTCTTTAATTCTGCGATTTGCTCTTTAAGATCGTTAATAACAATGCTTCTCTCTTGCAATAAATCATCTTTGGATTTTAAGTGTTCCGAATATAGAATTTTTATGAATTCTATATCGGTTTCGGAATAATCGGAGTTGAATAACTGATTAACTTTCTGATTGTTATACACGTAGTTGTTAACTGTTGAATCAAAAAAGTACTCCGGATCGACTTCGAAAAGCGATGCCAGTTTAACAGCATTATCCCAAGATAATTTAGTTTGGTCAGACTCTAATTTTGAAACGGCAGGTTGAGTTATTTCCAATTTATTGGCAATAACACTTTGATCCCAGCCTCTTTGTTCTCTTAGTAAACGGATTTTTGTTCCAGTTGTCATTTTGTAAAATATAACTTAAAGTTATACGAATATAACCAAGGGTTATTTATTTAATATTTATGTATTCTTATATTTGAAATATACATATGGACAAATATAAACATTTTAGTTAATTGAACGAGTTGGGTGAATTAATACACTCAGCTCTTAAAATATTGTTATTTTTGAAAACTTTTATAGTCTAAAAGACAAAGTTTTTACATGACTCTCGCGAGATGAAAACCGCTAATTTTCCCAGAGCGTGAGATGATAGTTAAAAACATTGTCCCCAACCATATTAATATGGTAACGGGGGCTTTGTTTTCTATCAGCTTACCACGCTCGAGGCTCTTAGCGGTGCCACATCCGCGGTAAGACGAAACATTGCCTCCGTTACTATTTACAGGCCTTTCGTCTTGAATTAAATTTAAGCACAGTTAGCCATGCCTGATCAAGACCCTATTTCACTAATGGTAGCTAACCATAATTTAGCTAGAGCTCGTAACTTCTATGGTAGGAACGACTGTGTTTTTTTATGGCGGGTTTTATGTTTTGCACGAAGGCGCTTGATATCTCCTCGAGCGATAATTAATAACACAATTTGTCGGCTTTGCGCTAACATTGAGTTGAACTCCTTTAATAATATTCCGGTACTTTCTTACCCCCTGCAAAATCCCATTAAGAATATCATACAGAGGCCGACCTAAACGCTGAAAGCGGCAGTCAGGGTTAATAGTTAAAATTTCAGGCTGCCGTTTTTTTTGCTTTCAGTTTTGGTTTATTATTTAATGAAATCCGGTGGTTTTAACTGGAACGGATATCCTATTGTCTTTTTATGGGTTTAGTTATTGATTTAAATGATTTTTCGGTGCGCACGCCGGAACAAATGATCAGGGTATTTTACAGTCTGTTCGACTATGCCAAAGTTAAAGAGGAGTTATGGGAGGTGTTTCGGAATCTGGCGCTTAATGATGAAAAGGGTCTTAACGGGCTGGAGGAATGGGAGGCCAGGACCGCGCTTCTTTTTGACCATCTGATCAACCTGGTTGACGCCGTCGAAAAGCTGCGCCAGGGTGCCACGGATGCCGAAAGGTGTGTAGTTTGTGGTCAGCTGCGGGAGAGGGACAACAAAGGTGCTTAGGTTTATAGTCGGAGGCGGCGATTTCGGGAGCGGATAGCGGGCGATAACAACTTATTTTTTACGATTTAAACTTTTTGAAATGAAGCGATTTTTTTGCTTCCTGGGGATGCTTTGTGCCTTTTTTTGGGCAGGGGCCCAGGAAAAGATAGGGGCCAAGGGCCTGGAGGCGGGCGATCATGTGCCCGATATGGTGCTGCGGGAGCTGATTAATTACCGGGCGGGGGGGACCGCGCGGATCTCTGATTTCAGGGGTAAGCTGCTGATCCTGGATTTCTGGTCTACCTACTGCGGGGGCTGTATCCATGCGATGCCGCAGCTGGATTCCGTACAGAGACTATATAAGGATAAGGTGGTCATTTTGCCGGTATCTTTTCAGCCGCGTGAGCTGGTGGCTGCCTTTTGGAAGCATAATCCCATGCTCAGGGGGCTGGACCTGCCATCGGTGGTGGGGGATCAGGAACTGCAGCGGCTGTTTCCGCACCGCTTGCTGCCGCATGATGTCTGGATCGATGGGAACGGCCTGGTGCTGGGTGCTACGGAGGCTGCGGAGATCGATGTGCCGCAGATCGACGCGGTACTGGCGGGGAAGCCTTTGCCGGCGAGGGAGAAAAGAGATGTGATGAATTATGACCGGCAGCGTCCGCTGCTGGTGGGTAATAACGGGGGCAGGGAGGATGCTTTCCGCTACCGCTCGGTCATTACGGGGTACCTTGAAGGGCTGCCGGGCAGCCTGCAGGCGGTGACGGATACGGTGAAGCGGGAGATCAGGGTAAGGGCCACTAACGTGGTGCCCCGGGCGCTCTACGCGCTGGTGTATAAGGAGCTGGAGACGCTTGCGGATTCGGCGATCACCGGTGACCGGAAGGAACTGATCCGTTACAAAGCCGGAAAGAAGGGGGTACAGGATACCTCCCGGAAGTATTGCTACGAGCTGATCCTGCCGGGGCTTTCGGCGAAGCTGGCCCGGCGAAGTATTAAGGAGGACCTGGACCGTTTTTTTGGGGTAGTGACCCATTGGGATCCGGTCAGGAAGGTATTTACCGTGGACAGGCTTGATGAGAGTTACGATGCGGAGCACCATTTTTATTTATAGTTTTTTAATAACCTGAACATGAGACTTTTTTATATATTATTTTTTGTACCTGCGCTGTGGTTTAGCGGCGCTGTTTATGGCGCGCCGGTGCCGGCCGCTGTTTCCGGGATAGTGACGGATATCAGGGGCCAGCCGCTGAAGGACGTGGAGGTGCGTATCCGGGGCAGAGAAGCGGTGGTGTTTACGGGGAGCGACGGTCACTTTAAAATGGACGCTTTACCGGCTGACACGCTGGAGTTCCGCAGACCGGGGCTGGCGGTCGCGATCGCTGTTGTGGGCAGTAATACTTTTTTTAAGATCACGATGCGCCCGGATGTGCAGCAGCTGCAGGAGGTGAGCGTGGTGTCCACGGGATACCAGACGCTGCGCAGGGAAAGCGCGACGGGCAGCTTTGAAAAGGTGGGGAACAGCCTGTATAACCGCTCGGTGGGTACGGATGTGCTGAGCCGCCTGGACGGGGTGACCGATATCCTGTTCGACCGCAGGGTGGGCCAGCAGAACACGCCGGTGATCCGGGGTAAGAGCACGCTCTTCGGTAACGCGGCACCGCTCATCGTTGTCGATAACTTTCCCTACAACGGCGATATCAATAACATCAACCCGAATGACGTGGAGAGCGTGACGATCCTGAAAGATGCGGCAGCAGCCTCGATCTGGGGTGTCCGGGCGGGTAACGGGGTGATCGTGATCACCACGAAGAAAGGAGGCAGGAACAAACCGCTTTCGGTCAGCTTTAACGCGAACGTGACGGTAGCGGAGAAGCCCGACGTATTCTACCAGCCGCGGATGTCCTCCGCTGATTTTGTGGACGTGGAGAAAATGCTTTTCGGCCAGGGTTTTTACACGGACTACGAAAATTCGTTTTCGCACCTGTCGCTCTCCCCGGTGGTGGAGCTGCTGATCGCGCAGCGGGACGGGAAGGTAACGGCGGACGCGGCCGGCAGCCAGATCGCTGCGCTGGCGCAGCAGGATGTGCGGAAGGACCTGCAGCGTTACTGGTACGGCAGGGCGGTCAATCAGCAGTACGCGCTGAACATCAAAGGGGGCTCGGAAAAAAGCACCTACCTGTTCTCCGCGGGATATGACCGTAACCTTACTGCATTGGATGGCGGCTTCCAGCGGTTGAACCTGCGTTCGGATAATAGTTTCTACCTGCTGAAAAATTTACAGCTGGATATCGGGACCTATATCACCCACAGCAGGAATAAAGCGGGTCGCCAGGACGCGGGGAGCCTGGTGAGCCAGGACGGGAGACAACTGTATCCGTACGCGAGCCTGGCGGACGGCGGGGGAAACGCGTTGCCGGTTAACCTCGACTACCGGGCATCTTTTATCGAAAGTTCGCAGGCCGCAGGCTTCCAGGACTGGAGTTACCGCCCGCTGAGTGATTATAAAAATATAGATAGCCACAGCAACCAGCTGGACCTGCTGCTGAATACGGCGGCGAAGTATACGATCATTCCCGGCTTGCAGGCGGAGTTTCGCTACCAGCTGGAGTCTGCGCAGACGCAGGGTACGCTGTTATACGGGGCAAACAGCTATTATGCGCGCAACGTGATCAACCAGTACACCCAAACCAATGCTGACGGTACGCTGAGCCTGCCGGTACCGCTGGGTGGCATCATGAACACCTCGGATACACGCTTGCTGTCCAATTCCATCCGTGCGCAGCTGAATTATAATGGCAGCTGGGGGCGGCACCAGTTGTCCGCGTTGGCGGGTTATGAATACCGCAATGTGCGGACGGAGAACCGGGCCGGGCGGGATTATGGCTACAACGCGGACACCGAATCCGGGCTTCCGGTGGATTATGTGACCAGTTTTCCATTGTCCAACTATGGTTATTTTTTTAATGCCCAGATCCCTTATCAGAACAATTACCAGACCGACCGGATCTATAACCTGTCCTACTTTACGAATGCGGCCTATACCTTTGACAAGCGGTACAGCCTGTCTGCCAGTGCCCGCAAGGACGAGTCGAACTTATTCGGGGTGAATGCCAACCAGAAGGGCGTGCCGCTCTATTCCTTTGGCGGTGCCTGGACGGCGTCCAATGAAAGCTTTTTTCATGCAGGCTGGCTGCCGTTGCTGAAGCTGCGCGCGAGTTATGGCTACAGCGGCAACGTGGATAATACGCTGTCGGCACAAAGCACGATTTCCTATGGCGGGCAGGACCCGGTAAGTAAACAGCGGTACGCCTTTATCAATAACCCGCCCAACCCGGACCTGGGCTGGGAAAAGACGAGGATCGTTAACCTCGGGCTGGATTTTACATTGTTTAAAGATGCGCTTTCGGGTTCGGTCGATTATTATACCAAAAAAAGTACGGACCTGATCGGTTTCAGCCCGGTTGATCAAACGACCGGGGTGCTGAACCCGGCCACGCTGCTGTTCCAGTATAAGGGCAACGTAGCGGAAATGAAGGGGCATGGCCTGGAGGTCAACCTGCATGCCGCCGTGCTGCGGGGGCGCTTTAACTGGCAGACTGACCTTTTGTTGAACTACGCGGAGAGTAAAGTGACCAGATACTACCAGAGCGGCGACTCCGGCTTGCCTTATGTGGGCGACGGTCTGCTGGTCTCCCCGCTCGTGGGGAAGGCGCCGTTTGCGGTCCTGACCTATAAATGGGCTGGACTGGACGGACAAACCGGTGACCCGCAGGGCTACGTGAACGGCCAGATCAGCAAGGACTATAACGCCATACTGAGCGGTACTAAAGTCGGGGACCTGCAGTACAGCGGCTCTGCCGTTCCGCAGGTTTACGGCAGCCTGCGCAATACGTTTTCCTATAAGCATGTTTCGCTCTCCGCCCTGATCAGCTACAAGTTCGGCTATTATTTTTTACGGCGCGGGATCGCCTACAGCGCGCTGTTCGGCAGCAATGATACCGAAAGCGGGGATTATGCGCGGCGCTGGCAGAAGCCGGGTGACGAGCAGCATACCAGCGTTCCCTCGCTTATTTATCCAGCTGACAGCCAGCGTGACCAGTTCTATGATGAATCCTCCGTCAACGTGGAGAAGGGCGATAATATCAGGCTGCAGGATCTGCGCCTGGCCTGGGATGCAGACCGGGTGGGAATTAAGAAAATGCCTTTCAGGCATATCCAGGTGTTCCTGTATGCCACGAATCTCGGCCTGATCTGGAAGGCTACCAAAACGACACTGGATCCGGATTATCCATATTCCATGAAACCACCCAAAACACTGGCACTGGGTTTTAGCGGTAACTTTTAAACAATCAAACAGCAAAACAATGAAAGCGAAGAGTTTACTCCATATATATACCTGTGACATCAGGAGACTTTTGATCATGACCGGTCTTGTACTCTTTTTCGCGGGGTGTAAGCGAGAGCTGGACATCAAACCCTCGTCGAGTCTGCAGGTGCCTTCCTCCGTGGCCGATTTCCAGGCGATGATGGACAATACCGGCAAGTTCAATGTGTTGGGGCCCTTTGCGGGCACGTTAGCGGCCGACGACGGTTTTGTGACGGACGCGACCTGGAACGCGGCGCACCTCACCGCGAGAAATGCCTATATCTGGGATCGTAACCTGTTTAATGATAATGTCTTAAATGACTGGTCTTATGCTTATGCCGGTATTTTTACGGCCAACGTAGTGCTGGAAGGAATAACCAAATACGGTACAAACGGTGCGGATTGGGCAAGTATCAAGGGACAGGCGATGTTTTTCCGGGGATACGATTATTTGCAGCTTGCCCAGGAATTCTGCAAGGCCTATGACGAGCAGACCGCGGGTAGCGATGCCGGACTGGTGCTCCGGGCATCTTCCGACCTGAATATTAAATCCGTCAGGTCCACGGTCAGCCAGACCTATCAGCAGATCATCAGTGACCTGAACACGGCGGTTAACCTGTTGCCCGTCAATGTGATCACTAAAACAAGGCCGGGTAAGGCAGCCGCTTACGCGGCGCTGTCAAGAACTTATTTAGCCATGCGGGCCTACGACAAAGCCGGGTTATACGCGGACTCCTGCTTACAATTAGGTGCCTCTTTGCTGGATTACAACCAGGTTGCGGGCATCGCCGCGATCTCTTTCCAGCGCTTTAATAACGAGGTTATCATACATACCACGATGACCCCCGACGCGATACTCACCGGTACACGCTACCTGGTCGATACGAGCTTTTATGCGTCCTATGCGCCGGAGGATCTGCGCAGGATCTTGTTTTTCGTGCCGCTCAGGGGCAGTACCTACCTGAACTTCAGGGGAAGTTATGACGGAACCACCAGCAGGCTTTTTTATGGCCCGACAACGGCTGAAATGTACCTGGTCAGGGCGGAGTGTAATGTTCGCGCGGGCAGGATAAACCAGGCGCTGGATGACCTGAATGCCCTCAGGCAGAAACGATACAAGACGGTGAGCTACCAGCCATTGGCCAGTGCCGACGCCGGCGTGGTCTTAGGCTGGGTACTAACAGAAAGGAGGAAGGAAATGGTCTTTCGGGGACAGCGCTGGTCTGACCTCCGGCGCCTGAATAAGGAACCGTCGCTGGCGAAGACTTTGGTTAAAATAGTTAACGGGAAGCGCTATGAACTGCCGCCGGGGGACCCCAGGTATGTTTTACCGATCCCACAGGCAGTGATCAATGACACGGGTATTCCGCAGAATTAAAAAGGGAAGGCCCCGGCGGGGGCCTTCCTCAGGAAACCAAAGAACGGGAATTAGTTTTCCTGCTCTATTTTGCTGACATGAGCCAGGTCAGGCTGATTGGGGTTGGTGGCACTGGGAAGTGCTTCCACCGCGCAGCGGTCTGCCGAACCAATACAACCCGGATCTGCGGGCGTCAGCGTGTACTGGCTTGGATCATTGATCTGGGACGGGGTACCGGTAAAAAGGTACCATTGCGCAGCAAACGGTTTGGCGGCATGAGCCGGTTTGGTGGCGAATGCGCCGCCGATGCCTAAAACGAAGGCAAGTGCGATGAACGCTGATTTTGATGTTTTCATCGTGTCTGAACGCTTGTTTTGCTAAAAAGCGAACGAAAAACTTTAGGTGAGAAATAGGCCTACTCTGTTCACAGGTTTTCGGCTTCCCCTGTTGGTTTAAGTTGAGGTCAGTTATGGTTGGGTGTTGGTTCAAGCAGCAAAGCAGTTACGGCTATCGCAGCGAATCCAAGGTTAAGGATCAGGTGCGCGCTCCAGGGCGTATGGGTCAGGATGCCGCCGCAGGGGCAGGGTACCTTGGCCCAGTAATGCAGGATCGCCAGGGTGATGTAGACGGAAAATATTAGCAGCATCAGTGCCGAAAGTACCAGGCCGGTGCGCCGGGTACGGGTAAAAGCCAGCAGGATGGCTGTTAACAGCTCGGTCAGGGGAATCGCGTGGACCAGGATGTCGGATAACCAGTGTGGAAAGGGCTGCTTGTAAAGTTGCACACGGAACGCTTCCGGGGGCATCATTTTACTGGAAGCGGCATAGATGAACAACAGGATAAGCAAAGATGGGGCGGCAGTTTTGATGATGTTTTTCATATCGGTTACGATTGCTGAAACAAAGTACGACCAGCCGCAAATATCAAAACAGTTGGAAAAGGGTAGTATACCCCATGATTTTAATTTAAATGGTTGATATTGAGGATTATATTTTTTTACCGGAGGTCTTTTTAAGGGCGTCGTTTTATAGTTTCGCCCGTTATGACTTCGCCAGGCTGGCGGCCGTCCTCAGTGAGCAAATATTCCGTAATGCGATTTTTTTAGCCAGCCCTGAATTTTACCGGCAACTGGAGGCCCGGGGATTTGACTGGGAGCAATTGACGGACAGGGAACGGCATACTTTATATAAATATTATAACCGGATGTGTTTTCGTCCGACACCTTTTGGCAGTTTTGCCTCTTTTACCATAGCCAAATGGGCGGATAGTGATATAGTGTGCCTGCAGGACGATGAGCATTCCAATTTGTATCTCCAACCCAGCAACGAATTTTCAGATGCCGGAAATATCAAACAGCTCCGCCAGGATCAGGACAGGATACTGGTCGCCAACCCAACCCTCTATCGTTTTGGCCGGGAATTCCGGCTGATCAGGTCAACGCCGGACGACAAAGGGAAATATCGATTTGACGTAGTGAGCCTGGAAGCGGAACTATTTTACGTCCGAATTGTTGCTCTTTTCAAAAAAAAGCGGTTGTCTGCCCGGGATCTGTGTTCATGGATCGAAAAATTTTTCGGTTGTTCGGAAACGGAAGCGACAGAACATATCGGTTTTTTACTGGAAGCGCAATTGATACTGGGGCCGGAAACCCTGCAGATCATGGATCATCACGCTGGTCGACGTCACCTTTTAAGCGGAGATCAACTACTATGGAGCCAACTGGAAAAAAGATCCCCGGGTCGAATAGGATCCCTTGCGGGATGGGCCTCATTGCTGAAGAAAGCAGATCACGCTCGCGAACCGTTGCCGGTGCAGCCCTTTTATGCGGCATTGGAAAGACCCCTTAAGAGTGGTGGTGCGGATACAGGTGACCAGCAAGCGCTGCGGGAGGCTTTAAAGGTGCTACGGAAACTGGCGCTTCCTGTAAAGCAAACAGCCTTAAAAACATTCATCAGGGCTTTCAGGGATCGTTTCGACCGTCGGAAGGTTCCGCTGCTGGAGGCATTGGATCCGGACTCGGGTATCAACTACGGCGACCTGATGGGCGGGTTTACGGAGAGCCATGCGCTCAATGGTATTCGGTTTCCTGAAAAAACAGAAGGAGAGGCCGCCCTCCGGTGGACAGCAGTGCACCAGTTACTGTTTCAGGTCTGGAAGGGTGGGACAAAGGAGCATTATGCGCCGCTGGAGTTGACGCCGGAACACTTAGCGGGGTTAGCTGATCCCGGTTATGCCGCTGATATGCCGCCCACGCTGGCTATCATGTACCGTAAGAGCGAAGAGTTTCTGATCGTGGAAAATGCCGGCGGGGCCTCCGGGACCTCACTGATCGGTCGTTTTTCCCTGTTTGGCGATGATGCCTGGGAATTCGCCAAAAGTCTGGCCGCAAAAGAGCAGGAATATCACCCTGACATCGCATTTGCAGATATCCTGCAGCTTTCGGATCTCCACACGGATAACATTAACAGGCGCCGGAAGATTTATCCTTACGGTATTCCCGTCAATACCTATCCCGGTGCCTGGGATGATTCACAATTAAACCTGAACGACCTTTATCTGTCGGTCATAGAGGAAGAACTGGTGCTGGAATCAGTGCGGCTTCGGAAGCGGGTAATACCGCGCCTTGCCACCGCTTATAACTTTCAGCATAACCCGCTGGGGATTTTTCGCCTGCTTTGCGATCTGCAATACCAGGGCCTGCATGCCGCATTGTCTCTCGATTTGGAACAGTTTTTTCCGGGAATGGATTTCTACCCGCGGGTCTGCGCGGGCCATGTTATTTTGTCAAACGCCAGGTGGAAGTTTACCCGCGCCGCACTACAATCATTAGAGGATGACGGTCAGGGAGATATATCAGCCAGGTTCCGCGCGTTTCGGAAAAAATATCAGCTGCCGCAAAGGATAAGCGTGGGAGCCGGTGATCAGCAACTGGTTTTCGACTTGCTGGACAGGCGGGAATGTGAATTTCTTCTCCGGCAGATCGCCGGCTCAAAAACACTCACTGTTCAGGAATATCTTTTACCGGACCGGTCCGTTAGGACCGGAAATAAGCCCGTAGCCGGTCAGATGATCGCATTTTTAAGTCATTCCAGGACCATCTACAACAGTTTAAAAGGCAGGAATACAGCAAAGAAAGGAACTAAAATCCCGCGTTATTTCTTTCCGGGTGACGAATGGCTGTATGTTAAGCTGTTCTGCACACCGGAATCTTCGGACCAGCTCCTTTCGGGTTTGATCCGCGAGTTTTTACATAAAAATAAAGGAGGTATCAACCAATGGTTCTTTATACGGTATCAGGAAAACGGCTACCACCTCCGTTTAAGGTTCATGGTCGAAGACGGACATGCCGGGTCTTTACTTATAAATTTAAAAAATGAACTCAGGCAGGGGACTTACCGGGAGCTGGTCAAAGCGTTTCAGGTGGACTCTTATCATCGCGAGCTGGAACGTTATGGCACCGATCTGATCGGGCAGGTAGAGCGCTATTTTGAGGCGAGCAGTAATCTGGTGCTTGAATTAGGCACGGGAAATGAAGGTGTCCCGCTGTCGGAGTTCCAGGCTGCTTTTTGGGTGACCTATCACCTGCTTGTTGTTTTTCTGCCCGTGGAATCGGAGCGTAGCGGATTTTTAAGCCAGGTCACAACCGGCTTTTTTTCCGAATTTGGAGGAGCTAAGTTGCTCAAAGTAGATATGGACGCCAGGTTCCGGGTATTAAGAACGGATCTGGTTGCTGCAATGGAGCTGCCCGGCAGTTCTGTCGGTTTGAATCAAGCGTGCATTCAGGAGCTGGAGAAGCTGTTAACCGTCGCCAGGATCATCACCAACGCCGCCGAGGCAAAAACGAGTATCGAAAAAACGGGTTTATTCGCTGACCTGATCCATATGCACCTCAACCGCGCTTTCCGTGATCACCCGCGGGAGCAGGAGTTTCTGGTATATCATTGCCTTCAGAAGCACCTGATTTCGGAAAGAGCGAGAAAATGAGTCATCCCCGCTCGTCATATTTGCCGCCGGAGAACGAAGCTTTCATTTTTTGATGAAATTCCTTGCGAAATACTCTGCCGATAGGCAGCGCGTTTCCGGTCCTCGTCGTGAGGTATCCGTAATCCAATGAAGCAATGAAATGATGGTTGACGATATGAGACTTGTGGATCCGGGAAAAATCGGCGGCCGGCAGTTTTTCCAAAATATCCGTCATGCTCATATAGGTTATCACGCTCTGTTCTTTGATATGAATTTCAACGTAGTTCAACGCAGCGGTGATGTGGCTGATTTGATTAAAGTCTATTTTAATGTATTTGTTACCCACGCCTCCCCTGGCAAAAAGGAAGGTGCCTTCACCAGGGACCGCTGAGCCGCCAAAATTTATATTTCTTCTGATCTTTTGAATGCATTTCAAAAACCGTTCGTAGCTGATGGGTTTTAGCAAATAGTCCACAGCCTGTTGCTCGAATGCCTCCAGTGCATATTCACGGTACGAGGTTACGAAAATGATGATGGACCGATGATTTACGAGTGCCGCAAAATCCAGTCCCGATAATTCCGGCATGTCTACATCCAGAAAAATCAATTGCGGCGGAATGCCGGAAGATACAATGGTCAGCGCCTCCAGCGGATCGGTAGCCGTTCCCGCAAGTTCGAGCCCCGGTGTCATGGTTACGAAATTGCGTAATAACTCTACTGCATGCGGCTCATCATCGATAATGTAAGACGTCAGGGTCATAAGGCTATAAATAATTGGGTTTCAAAATAAGTCTCCTGATCTGTCAGGTGCAAGTGATATCTCCCCGGATAAGCGAAATCCATGCGTTTCTTGATATTTTCAATACCGATTCTGGTGCTTCTGGCGAACCGGCTTTTTGCTTTTTTTAGGTTGTACGTGAAAAATGACAGTTCCCCATGCGCATTTATCTGTACCCGCAGAACAGCAGGATGAGACGGGTTTTTCAAAGAACCGTGTTTGAAAAGGTTTTCCACCAGGGTAAACAGGATGAGCGGTATGATTCTGTAATTTTCCAAATCTCCTGATTTTTCAATGTTTAGAAAAAGTTTTCCGTTAAACCGCTGCTGGTTGATCTCGATTAGATTACTGATTTGCGTCAATTCCGCTGCTACGGATGTTTTGCCGTCCTCACCTGCGCCGTCCAGACAAAAACGAAGCATGTCTGAAAGTAACATGATGGAGCGGGCCGCTTCCGGTGTCTGCTGAAGTACGCTGGTATAAACAAAACTGAGTGAGTTGAACAACATATGCGGATTGATCTGATGTTGCAGATAAGCATTGCGGGTTTCGGATAACTTTAGCTCAATCACTGACTTATCCTGTTGAACAAGCAGGCGTTCACGTTCCGCTTCCAGGGCCTGCTTGCGAAAAAAGGCGATATGTCCGGCAGCCCAGTAAAAAAGCGCAATTATAGTATAATACCCTGTCCTTATCAGTGTGGAAACGACAAAAAACTGCGTTTGCTTATCGAACTTCCGCAGATCAATCCTGGGGGTATAAAGAAAATTATTCAGCGCCAGTTTCGCCAGAAGATTGCCGGTGAAAAGCAGCATAAGCAGGAAGAAGCCGAGAAAATAACTCGGTTTATCGCTCGTGAAAATGAAGTTAAGTATACGTACAAAAAGGTAGAAATAGGCGATATTTAAGCTGTAATAATATACGTAAATATAACCTTGTTCCAGGTGTACCCCGCTATAATATAAACCGGCGATTTCATAACAAATAAACAGCGCCCAGCAGAGCCCGTGTACGATTAGCGCTCTGTTAAATAGGTGATTCAGTTTGATGGATTTTATTTTCATGGAAAATATTGTCGTTTATATAATAATTAACGTCGTTCGTATAGCAGATGCTGTAGGAAGTATTTTTATGTATAATTTAATAAAAAAATAAATATATGAGAACAAAAAACAAAACATTTAACCGGAAAATCAGAGTTATTACACCATTCAATGCAAATGCCGGTATTTCCAAACAACCGGAGACGGAACCGACAACCATCACGATCTTAACGACTACCCATTTTCATAACAGGTAGCTTTTATTTGATCAAAAAACGAAAGAAGTAATGTTGCAGGATGAACTTGAACCACTGAGAAACCTGACCCGGGAACTTGTTTCTTCGGCAAATGGGGCAGACGTACTGACGGTCGTTAATCCATCAGAATGTGTCCGTAATGTTCACGAGGTCTGTAAAGAAATTCAGGCCTCCTGGTTAAGTGCTTTTTTTTCAGAGTCTGGTGATCACAGCCTGAAACGTTATTTCGATTTTCATCAGGAAGGGATTCGGGAAATTTCCGATTCCCTCTTCTTTTTTTTACAAACGAACGATGTAGGACCGGAAGCTGCAGGCGATATTTCCCTGATGAATGAATACATCTGTTCACTGATTGTACATATTCAAAATCACCATGCTTCTTTTTTCAATGATAAGTTAAACAGTCCTTTGTATTTACGAAAGACCAGGCTGCATCCGCACTTGCAAAAGTTTTCACAGCTGGTTAACCGGCTTGCTGAAGCGACTTTAGATCAGGCTTTGAAGGATAGCCTGATGTTGTACTTCGAGGAGTCGCGGCAGGCTGAATATGGCGGTTTCTATACTTATTATGCGATCGGATATTTTACCTTGTTCGTGGAAAAAATAGCTTCGTTATTTTCTCCGGGAGCTCCTGAGGACGGGGAACTGGAGATTGTGCTCAACGGGCTGGAGTTTAACCGGCTGGATTATTTTTTTTACGAAAGTAATAAGATTTTGCATGGCTGTTCGGAAATGACTGAGCTACAGAACCGGGTCAACTTTTTCAGGGAAAAAAAGATCGAAATCGTCTTGTTATCAAATCGACTGACAAAAAAATGTCTCCCTGAATTTCCTTCATTATCGGTAATGTTCGAAAATTGGCTGGATGAACAGATTGAGAAGGTGATGAGTGAAGGGTCCCATACCCAGGCCGCGTCTTCCGCTAATCCGAAAAAAAAGATAACGCTGAACCTTTCTGTGGCACAGATTGCTTGTTTTATTCGCATATTCCATGGTTGTAAGGTAATTTCGGATAACGCGCTGGCAGATACTTTCCGACTGATTTCCGCTAACTTCAGTTCAAAAATGCAGGAAGATATTTCCGAAAAAAGTCTGAGCAAAGAATATTACAGCATCTCTCAGTCCACGGCCCGGAGAGTGATGGATATTATTCAAAATTTGCTGGATAACCTCAGAAATGGTTTTTTCCCCCTGCTGGCTGTAGCAGGTGTAATATGGAGTGTTTCATAAGAAAGCTGGTTAATTCCCCTAACCACGTGTAACTAAAGCCTTTCCTGCAAAACAGCTCTTCTGGTCTTGTCTCTATAATATCCCTGACACGGGCAAACTTCATTTCACTGCTTGCCTGTTTGAATTCATTGCTGAATTCAAGTGTTTGGATAGAAGATTCGAGTAACACCGCAATTTCCATTGCCTTTGGATTTTATTGATTATTATAAACTAATCTGCTATGAAAATAATAAAAATATTTAAATAGCGCATATATGCGTCAATAGAAAATACATATATGCCTCATTTTCGATCTTGTGATCAATATCAAAGATGAGCGGCTTATCAAATCATTTGGATTAAAACTCAGAGAATTCCGGAACGCTCAGGGCTTATCACAGGAGATATTAGCAAATCTGGCCAATATGCCGCTATCACAAATTGGTAGAATTGAAAGGGGATTGATCAACCCGACTTTAAGCACCATTGGAGCGCTCAGCACTGCGCTTGACATCCCTATCAAAGATTTTTTTTCCTGAAAAACGCTTGGCAGACTGATTATTTCAGCAAAATCATGTTTGTAATCTATTGCTGCCGATTTATTATGAGATTCAAAGTTTCCGGCAACGGCATGATGACAATCATATGTTTATATCGGTGCCAGGCGGTTTATTGATTGATCTCCTGGTTGCCTGTTAGCTAAATAAGTTTTATTGTATTTGACAATGCTATCGCAAGTAATCATATGTTCGTTGATTTGGTTTGTATTGCGATGACAACCTCGTGACTAAGGTAATAATAACTAATTAGCCGGGAAAAGGTTTAACGATACTTTGATCGCTGTTCAACGTATTCTATTTTGGTAATTTAATTTCCTGCATAGAATTTACATTTCATCTGGTAGTATTAACGGGCAATCAGAGTGCTAAGTTTCAGGTTCAGTATCGAGCCATTTCAATTGTATTTTACAATGGCTTTGTTATTTTTTACATCTATATTTATTAATAAATTAGCTATATCAGAACCTAAATTACACATTGGCCGCAAAATCGGTAAAATAAGAGAGTTACGCGGAATGAAGCAAAAAACATTAGCTGCGGAACTCGGCATTAGCCAATAACTATTTCTAAAATTGAACAGAGGACCGATATGAAGGATGACGCACTACAAAAGATTGCCAAAATTTTAGGTGTGATTGTAGAAGGAATAATGCATTTTACTGAAGATTCAGTCTTTAATAACATCAATAATTTTCCCGATAACTCAATTCGATCTCTGAAAACCAACGGTAGTGGCAATTGGCGTGTAGTATTCTCAATTTTTTCAGAGCTCAAAAATATTGAAGTTTTTCCAAATAAATCCACTAATACACGAATCGAAAATTGTATTTAACTTTTTTGCTTTTTTTACTTCATAAAACAATTCCATCCTTTGTCCAGGATAACCATTGCAAGGGCCTATTTGCTATGCTCGAAACCAAGAATGGATCCAATGTCTGTCATAAAGGATAAAATCAGACAAGAAATACAATGGATGACAAGGCTATTCGTAACACTATCGACCGCCTTAGCGAAAGTAAAGATTTGTTGACTTGCATACTCGGTGAACAGATAAATCTCATAAAAATAATTACTACAGTGTAAAGCTTTTTAAATCCTAAGCTATTGTGGCAATTGCCCGAAATTTGCTTTCTATTAGGTTTTCGTTAATAAAAATCTAACAAAAATATTTTATTATTTTTTTTATAACATGTTGATTTAGTGTGCTATATTTATGGTAGTCTAATTACTCTAAGTATAATAATATGTTAGTATAGCTTTATTCCGCAGCTCAGAAAAGCTTGGTTGCCGCACACCCTAATCTCATCTTTCACACTATGAAGTTGTCCTGTTTTCTTTTTTTGATTGCTTTATTAAATACGGTCTTTTGTTCCTTCCGGGCGACAGGTCAGACGTTTGATGCTAATGGCCACTATGTTCCGCCAAACAGTAATGATGAATTATATGTCGCAAACACTGTCGTTAAATTTAACCCAGGGACTTTAGATGAAGCGGGCTACGAGGTTATTAAAAAACAGTTACTCGAACGGATAAATGCCGCAATAGCCTATATTGATCACGATCAGAAGACTGTTACAGCCATTTATTCGCAGTTATTCGGCAAGGATTTTGCATCTCGGTTTTATTCGGAATTACGGCATATGCAAGCCTATTTAAATGATGGCATTAAGACTCCTTTTGTTTATCCGGATCTATTCGACTATGAGCAGTTGGAGGCTATGAAACGTCATCCATTATTTGTTGAACCAATAGCGGGTCCCTTATCACCTGATCTGCTCTCATTTAACCTGCCCAAAAATGATCTGCTAACCCAATTTATTTTGGGTCGTTATCGCAATAGCTTGAAATCAGATCCCGTTGCGAGCCGAAAAATGGATGCAAATTATCTTGCGGAGTGGCAAAAGATCGAAAATAATTTCGACCAACTTAAAAAGTTAGAGTCTGATATCATCAAATTTAAAACTAATAAATACAAGTTAACGAATGAGGATATTGTCTGCGTGAAGAATCGTCAGGAAGCTATCAAATTGGAAGAATGTGCCTTGGTAGGAGCGATAGGTCAGAGTAGGTTTTTACAGCAATGGCTGTGGTATTCAGGAGGAGTTCCGGTCATCAATCCCTTGGGTACTACTCCGGCAGATCGCCGTTATCCTGGGACCGAAACCAATACATTTTATACAGCAGATCTCAGGAAGAAGCAAGATGAATTGAACGGAACAAACGCGCTGGAAAACTTTGCGACGACGAAAATCATTTATAACAGTCTTGGCCTGTTGATTATAAATTCAAAGGACAAGCATAATTATAAACTGGCAGAATATGATGCTGCGGAAAACGAGCCGGGTAATGGTAACTATTATAAGATTCTGTCTGATGCGCCTGAACAGCTTAAAAATAACTTGGGCTTAAAGCTTGCTATTTACAATGTGCCTGCTGATCAGACGATTACTCCTGTACCAGGTCATGAGGACCTTGCCTACCAGAGTAAGGGCAGTTTGATATTGGGTGGGGTCTTCAATCAATGGCTGTCTCTACAAACCCTGATAAGCACCAATCTAGCGACTTTTGGTGCTCTACAACCACTATTGAATCCGTCGGAGGCAACTCCGGTGCCGATTCGCTTTTCATCTTCAGGGCAAGCCGAATGGCTTGATAATGGCAAATCACAGCATGCCCAAAAGCCTCCGGGTGCGCTGATCGAAGGAATCCCTATTGGCACCCAATTTATACCGCTCACAGGCAAAGATCAGGATGAGGATAAACGTCGGTTGATCATAGCATGGTACGTGTCTGAAGGATGGGATACCCACAATAAAAACTTTTTGGCTCAAATGGAGGGATTTATTAAATGGGATCATAACAGGAATTTTCTTCATTACGATTCGGGACTTCACGAGTTTAAAATAGAGGTTCAACATTTGACCGATAATTTCAAAGCCTATATAGAAGAAATTAAGAGGAAGGTGGAACTTTTAAATGCCCAGCTCAAGTTAGTACAGGAAAAATTAATTGCTACCGAAGCTTATGTGCGCATTACAAACCGTTCACTACCGCCCGAAAAATTTGAGGAAAAAATAGGTAAGAGCCCTGTACTGGTAACCTTCACCTATAATTTTAAATTACCTTCGGCTCCTGTCACCTTGACCTATACCATAACCGCTACAGGGCAGGAGAAAGGCGCAACACCAAAGGAAGTTGCCAGTGGCCGCAGTAATGTTATCGAAACTCAGCGCTTCGATTTTAGCGTCGGCCTTGCTTATACTTTTCCGACCTATTATGTTACCCACGATGGTACTCTGCCGACAACGGATCTGGGTGACCATTTTCAATTTACCGCTGGAGCACATATCTATCCATTTGGTGAATTAAATAAATTGGGAAAAGGATTAGGGCCATTCAATGAACGTTTTTCGACATACTTCGGATTAAGCCTTTCTCACCCTCTGGATAATTATTTTGCAGGCTTCAGTTATGACATCACACCCGGGATACGGCCGACCATAGGATGGCACTGGTATAAGAATGTCAGGTATAAGGTGCTAAATAATTCAATTGTTGACAAGGTATCCGGAATTAATGCAGCAGGTTTTTTCATTTCGGTAAATTTTGAACCAGCAATTTTGATAAAAAGGGCGACCGCAAAAAATTAATATGAAAAAAATCCTAATATCAGCAGCCGCGATTATGCTACTTTTAGTGATCGCATGCTCTAAATACAACACTTTTAAAGACAGTAGTCCCACTGGCGTGCCAGCGTATCTATTCGGCAAACTTCAGCTGACAGACACCCTATCCCAGAATGTGATTGATAAACCTTTAGCTTCTAAAACTGTATACATTTGCTTCAGTGAAAACTACGATGGACTTAATTTCCTTTACAGCACGACAACGGATGCAGACGGGTATTTTAAGTTCACGCAACTGAATTCTGCGAAGACTTATATTGTGTTTTACAAGGAGGTCACCACCACAGCAACATTTATCGCCCAATCAGCGGCGTTACAATTGCCACAGGAAAAGTATGTTCTACAGGCTTCTTTACAGCAAACGGACCAAACCGGTTTGTTGGCTACAATCCAGGATGAAAAGGGTAACCCACTGAAAGGCGCTGCGCTGTGTTTCGGGGCCTCTCCTGTTGCTATGAGAACAGGTGTTTGCGATGGTTCGAATTATTCAGGTATCAGTAGTGACGAACTTGGCCATGCTTCAGTCTTTAATGTTACACCTAACACTTATTACGCACTTGCAAAACTGACCATCAACAATGTGGTTTATAGTGATACTGCCAAGATTGTAATTACTGCCCGGAATTTGCTATCGAAAACCTTTAAGTTGAAACCGCCTGCTATGTCTTCTCCGTCAACCAGCCTTTCAGTCCAACTTACTGATGCCAACGGAAGCAGTATTGCCGGCGGAAGTTTCTGCCTATTCACCTCCAAGATAGCTTTTGCCAGGGACACCTGTGAAGCCAGCAATTATTCAATCCAAACGGATGTAACGGGGAAGGGCAGTATTATGAATATTCCTGAAGGTAAATATTACGTATTGGCACAGTTAGCTTTTAAAAATGGTAAATTACTGGCGCGGGATAGTGTTTTATTGGGAGGTGCTCCTGTGAATTTAATTATGCGACTAAAATGACCTGGGTTAAGCTCAAAATCTTAGGGGTTTACTGTGGTTTATCCATCGCAGTGGCTGGCTGCGAACATGAAAAGGCCTTCAATGGTCCTCCTATATGCACGGAGGTGTATTCCGATAAAGTAATTCCTCCGTGGGAGAATAATTTTATTTCAGCTGCTCCAAAAGCTCTTGTCTGGCCAACAGTTAGAGGAAAGGCATTAATATTAACCGTAAAATTCTTTAACGGATCTCCATTTCAGCAAAGCTGTGTGCGGGAGTTTGCACAGGAGTGGATAAATGCTTCATCCCTGATCGAAAATACAAATACGCATAAAATCCAATTTGAATTTTTGGACAAGGATTCACCGGATTCAGCAGATATTCGGATACGATTCACCGGGTCAATTTCTCAATCACGCGTCGGACGGGATTGTTTAAATTTAGGACAGGACGCAGCGACTACATTAATTGGATATATCGACCGGGCCTATAACTGGAAAGTGAGACGTGCAATGGTTTTGCATGAACTTGGACATACCTTGGGATTGGTTCATGAACACCAAAATCCGGATTCGGCTATTCCCTGGGATTCGAGTAAGGTTTATGCTTACTATATGGACAAACGTTACGAAGATCCACCGTGGGACAGTATTGAAGTAGAACGAAATATTTTTTATCGTTACGCCAGGAACGAAGTTAATTGGCTGAAATTCGATGAAGATTCTATTATGTGTTATTCATTTGCTGCGCCATTAATCAAAGCTCAAACATCAACGCCCTGGAATAATGATCTTTCCAGTCAGGACATCGCTTTTATAAAAATTTTATATTCAGATCTGCCATCCGGCCCTTTCGGTATTTATGCTCCGGAAACGTTGCCGTAGTGCTCCACATTTGTGATTGATACTTTATCGCATCGCAATGGTGTAGGAATCATCAAGTCAACCATCACTTTTGTATAGTGCTGATATCTGGAAATTTCTCATGTTGAAAAGTGGATAGACCAAACCGAAGGAGTTATGTCCTAATCTGGAATTGACTACTTAATTTCCGAGAAACCGACACGTTCAAGATATTTTTTACTTGATACTCCAATAATTTATCGTAGGGCATTAGATGAATTTACTGTTGGCCAAACTGTCTCATACGCTTTTCAATAACTTCCAGGTTATCATCCTTATCCTGCTTCCGTCTCATTAAAAAGATGGTAACTGATCTTCCCCGGACGCCAGCCATACTGCTTACGAATAATTTCGTCAAACTGTCCGCCTTCCAAATAATCCTTATAATCGTTGATCTGCCCCAAATGTCCGAATACTCGAGAAAGCACCATACAACTGCTTTAATTCCTCAGTCCTGGCATCAATCTTCTGACGGCGCTTTACCTCTAGCGGTGAATGTTTCCTAATGTTGATTTAATACTTATAGATGCCGTTAAACTATTGAAAAATAAACATTTTTTTGAAGTAAAATTTAATAAATCGATTTACAATCCTTTAGCTATCTACGTCGGGCCCATAATCAATCGACAAAATAACATTCCTCCTATAATTTCGTCAGACGAAGCATTAATTTTATCAAAAGGGCATTTTAAAGCAAAATAATACGACATGACATTAGTTGATTTGTACACAGAAAACTATAAGCAGAATTGGAAACTATTTTAATTGAAAAAGACTCCTCAGAAGAAATAGTTTATACCTTAAAGTTATTGAGCACGGATTTCAGCTCAATGATCGATTGGATCCCCTTTGATTCATCGACAAACCAAGATAGTTTAGTCTGCATTTTAAATACAGACTTAAATTGGGGAGACGATTTTTCACAGGTTTGCAGATGGAAATGACTCATTGTAAGGAATTGATCGCGGTAAAAAATACGACACCGTTCATCATGGTTAATCAAGCTCAAATATGTCCTCGTTTCTTTTTGCATTTCATCTCCGTTACTAATAGCCAGACCGACCAGGTTTCAAATCTAATATCTAACACATATTTGAGCGTAACGTAATCTGAAATTGTCAGGAGTTGAAGGTTGGTCTAGGTATTATCGCTGGTAATATTCAATTTATGTTAATTGAATATTAATATTATATTAAATATATATTATCTGAATTTATAAAAATAAGGGCACCGCTGACTTTTTCATTGTCCTTACTGTGTTTTTCCAAACATTTACAGTTAGTAAGTGGAGAAATAAATCTTTAATATATTGATTATTAAATAGTTGTTTAGGTGGGTTTAAATCCGGTATACTTAAATCAGAAAATGAATCCGTTCTGTATAAATACGATTAGTATTAAATAATTAAAATATTTCAATAATTGCTCTTTTTGATGTTATTATTTCTTATTATTGCTGCATAATTAAATATGATTCGGGCGTTTTATGTATCATTTTGGTTGATTTAACCGGAACGGTGATTTATTACCCGATTCATTTTAAAACTAAACCTTAAACACATAATATCTAATGAAAAAAATCAAATTAAATGCCTCAAGGCTTGAATTATCAAAGGAAAAAATCGCTTCTCTATCAAGGCAAGATCTTCAAAAAATAAGAGGTGGCGGAGGCGATGATCCCACCTATGGATCAGGCTCTCTGGATGAATGCGACACCTTAAACTGTTCACCATTTTGTGAATCAGGGATGTTCGAGGATACTTGCGAAAACTGTTTATCCAGGGTTCAGTTGTGCGGAAAATAATTTTTTATGCGTTAAAAATTCGAAAACGTTCCAAAAAGAGCAATAGTATCAGGTTAGTTATTGACCGACTTATGGAGTGATTTTGTTGTTAATAGCCGGTTGATCAGTAACTAATAACATGTTTAAAGAAGAAGTCATTCATTCTCTGTTTAAGGAGATCGATTGCCATCAACATCAAAAACTTTCTTTACTAGGCGGAAATGCAGGATTTCTTCTTTTTAAATATTTGTATCAAAAGAGATACGGTGACCTCAGCGCGCTAACCGAGTTTCATGAGGAAATTCAGCAGCTTGCGGAAAATTCCTTTACGATAGCAAATCCTACGTTTTGTAACGGTCTGGCTGGTGTAAACTGGTTTTTCAGATTTCTGAACCAGCAAGAGGCTGTTCTGGATGATGATGACACCGCATCTATTTGCAACAGAGATGCCATGCTTGAAGAAGCAAGCCTAACCTTTTTGAACGCAGGTAATTATGATTTTTTACATGGGGGGTTAGGGATTGCTTATTATTTACTATATCAAAACCCCGCTGAAAGGCAAAACTATTTTTCTCAGGTATTTCAAATTCTTAAGCTGCAACTCATCGGGCAAGATCAGGGCAGTGCGTTAGCAGCCTATGATTTTGCCGGTAAAAAAGTTGTTTTGGAAGACGTAAACCTGGGTTTGGCGCATGGCGTTCCGAGTATTCTTAAATTTTGCATTCAGTGTATCAGCATGGGTATTTGTGTTGACGAGAGTCGGTACATCGCGAATAAAATAAGCAGTTATTTAGTTTACCAGGGTAGTTTACAGGGCACTTTTCCGAGTATGGTGAAAAATAACAGGTACGGCGCTATGCCTGATTCCCGGTTAGCATGGTGCTATGGAGATATCGGTACCGGCTTTACCCTTTATCAGGCCGCTTTGGTACTGAACGATTTTAAACTTAAAATGTTCGCAGAAGATATTTTGGAAAGGTCCTGCAGAAGGAGACTGCCAAAAGATACAGGAGTCATGGATGCCTGTATTTGCCATGGTTCGGCAGGCATCGCTCATGTTTATAATAAAATGTGGTTTTATACGAAAAAAGAGGTATTCAAATCAGCTGCTGAATATTGGTTGGACGTAACGCTTGATTTTCGGGTTTTTGAGAAAGGAGTTGCAGGTTACATGATGTATCGTTTTGATACGGCTCCCCGGTATGAGAACGTTTACGGACTACTGGGAGGCGCAGCCGGGATAGGTTTGGTGTTATTAAGTTATTTAACCGGAGATTTCAGCTGGGACTATTGTTTACTGTTAAATGACTGACAGATGCGTGAGATAGCTTTTAAACCCTTTCCTTTCGTTCTCCTAAGAACGCCGTTACAAAGTGTTCGCCTGGCATATCAGCTTTCCGGCCATAACTATTCTCCTTTATTTATGGAGGGACTTTATTTATCATCTCCTGATTTTTGGACGGAGGTGCGTAAAACAGGGTTCAATAACGGTGGGAAAATAGCGGAAACCTTAAGTAAGTATTGGTTGAGGAGTTGCACAAGGGCAACACCTTACGGCACTTTAGCCGGCTGTAGTTTACTCGCTGTAGGCCGGGCTGAAACAAGCCTGGTTCTCAAAGAAAGCGAAGAACACAAACGGCATGTACGACTGGATATGAATTTTGTCACGGCAATGACTGAAGCCATAACCTCGCAATCCTTACTAACAGAAGAAGTTAAACTTTATACGAACAACACATTATACTATTTGCAGGATAAGATCAGGTATGTAGAATACAGGATTCTAAATAATAAGAGAACCTATCAGCTGAGTTCTGTAAATGGGAACCCCTATCTGCATGCCGTACTAAAAAGAGCGTCGAATGGTGCGACAATCAAGGAATTGATTCCAGAGGTAAGAGAACTAGAAGATGTGGAAGAGGATGAAGCAAGGGTATTTATACTTAGTTTGATAGAGGAAAAAATATTGAGTTCAGAACTGGAGCCTTGCGTCACCGGCTGCGAACCCTTCAATCAACTTATTGATAAATTAGATATTGTTCCGGAGAGTGAAGAGCTAAAGCGGCAGATGAGGGATATAAGTCATTCTTTAGCAAATCCCCGATCAGGCATTGATTTTTTCATAGAGGTTGAACAAAAGCTGCGAGAATTGCTAATGTATGAGCGAAGTGAACCCTTTGCTTTTCCGAAGCAGCTGTTTCAGGTTGATCTTTTTCCTGAAATGATGCAAAATCAAATGGAGGACCTTCTGGTAGAAGAAATCGTAGATCAGGTTTCGCGGTTAATGTTAATTTCGAGAAAGAGAAGCAATCCCGAACTGGAATCGTTCAGGGAAAGATTTAAATCTAAATACGGCGATGCGCAGGTTCCTTTAGCGATGGCACTGGATGCAGATATTGGGATAGGTTATGCAGGAATAAATTCTGGTGTGAGCGGATTTGATGAATTGATAGACAATCTTCCTGAAAACGAATTACAAGATTCAGCATTTTACGAAGTAGACTATATTGTCAGGTATGTTATAGACAAGTATCATCATTTTTTGAGCACCGGTGCCAGGCAAATTGAGATTACCGAAGATGATCTGAATAGAATAATTCCCAAAAAAAGCACACCGAACTACCCCAATAGCATGTATATAATGGGAAGCTTGTTTCGTGCAAATGAGAAACTGAACAAAGATAATTTTCTGTTTTCTTTGTCTTCAGTTGACGGACCGTCGGGAGCAAGGCTGATGGGGCGGTTTGCACACGGATGTGAAAAAATAAATCAGGCGGTTCAGGAAATCATACGCCAGGAAGAAAGCCAGCAACCTGAAGTGATATTTGCGGAGATTGTTCATTTGCCCCAGGCGAGAGTGGGCAATATACTTTTAAGGCCGGTATTCAGAAAATATGAGATCCCATATGTTGGAAAGTCAGGCATTGCCCTGGAAGAGCAATTGCCGATTGATGACCTGGTTATTCGATTGGTGAAAGATAGCGTTATACTTTTCAGTAAAAAACATAACAAACAAGTGATACCGCGTTTGACGGTTGCACACAACTTTTTATCCGGAGGCCTGCCTATTTATAAGTTTCTATGTGACTTACAATTTCAGGGCTTTTCCAGCCCTGTTTTATGGGATTGGGGGCTTTTAGCAACTTTGCCCCACTTACCCCGTGTTGTATACAAAAATATAGTTGTAAGAAAAGCCACATGGAAAATTGAAGAAACAGAATTAACAGGTACGCCCCAAGAAAGTTCAGAACGGTTATCCTATTTGAAAAACTATTGTGCAAAAAGGGGTATTCCATCGCGGGTTGTTTATAAAGAGCGTGATAACGACTTGCTGATCGACTTTGAAGAAGAAAGAGGGGTAAGCTTGTTTTTGCATTACCTGAAAAGAAACAGGCGCCTCGTAATTGAAGAATTTCTTGTAAACGAGGAAAATTTTGTGGTTACTGACAATCAAAAACAGCCTTTTACAAACGAAATAATTATTCCAATCTTTTCCGGTCAAGGCAATCATGCCGATCAGGCTCTTAGCAGGCTCGACTTTAATGCAGGCCTTGTTAAACGGAATTTTACGCCACACAGCGAATGGCTATATTTTAAAATTTACTGTGGCGGTAAAACTGCTGAGAATTTGCTCAAAACGGTTATTAACCCGTTTATAGAGCATGGCCTTAGTCAACAGTTGTTTGAATCTTTTTTCTTTATTCGTTACAGGGAAAAGGACGAGTCACCTCATTTACGTCTGCGTTTTTTTAATAGCGATTTAAAAAAGCAGCAGGTTGTTCAGGAGCTATTCTTTAAGCTGTTAAATCCGCATGTGGAAGCCGGCGTAATCGAAAAAGTTTGCCTGGACACTTATTCCAGAGAACTGGAAAGATATAAAGGTGTGCTGATCGAAGAAGCGGAAGAACTATTTTTCCATGACAGCCTTGCTGTTATAAGATTTATCAGTTTACTTGAAGACGATAGTGAGCAATACCGCATGCTGTTTGCCATGCGTGGGATAGACATGCTTTTAAACGATTTTGAATTTGACCTTGCCGGTAAACTTGCACTATCGGGCCATATACAAAAGAGCTTTTTCCTTGAATTCGGCGGACACTTATCACTTCAAAAGAAACTTAACGAACGTTACCGAAAATACCAGCGGTTTATCTTTTCCCATATGAATCAGGAAATGGATCAACACCATGAAATTGCCGAAGGTGTAGTCATCTTTAATCACAGATCCTCTATGAACGCCTCAACTATCAGAAAAATTTTCTCAAAACTTCCTGAAAGGCGGGAAAGTGCGCTATTTAGTCTTTTACCGAGTTACATACATATGTTTATGAACAGGTTGTTTATTGGTAAACAGCGAAAATATGAACTGGTTATATATCACTTTTTAGAACGTTATTATCATTCACAATCCGTTATCATAAAAGGTAATCAAAATGCTGTATGAATAAATACTTCCTTACATCAGGGCATCATGAAGATTTTTACGTTTACAACGAAATTGGAAACAGCAGGATTGCATCTGCCAGTGAAAATTCTTTTTGTTCTTTCGACGAAGAATACTTCTTTACTATGTACGATGTGAAGATGACGGATCTTGAAGCCAACTATTACAAAGCCCATTATCTTACATGGAAACATTTTATTGAATATGGCGCAGGGGATGTCTGCATGATTTGTGAAGACAAGGTAAGGCTGAAAGCAGACCATGAATTTATCGAGGATTTAGCCAATCAGCTACCCGAAGACGCTGACCTGTTTTTGCCCTACAACCGGTTAAATCTGGATGAGGAAAATAAGACCCCGGAAATCTGTACTAGTACTTTAGGTTACTTTGTTGGCTGTCCCTTATACTTTTTGACAAGAAAAGGTGCCGAAAAATTGTTGAAGTATGATATTATCCGAATGCCGTTGGACGAGACGATTTTAGCACTTTCCATTTCCGGAGACCTGACTGTGGATTACACCGAGTTAGCTATTTGTGAATATGATTATTTAAAATCAACAAGTTACTTGTCTCGCCAAAATGCCCTGAAAAAGGCTTTGTTTACCAATAGTAGATGGAGGGAGCAGGACAGCGCTATCGTGCGGAAGATTATCGGTTATTTGGCTGGTTATTGCTCACGCCTTCAAATTGATCTTGTTCTGCATGCTGGTTCTCTGATCGGGGCTATCAGGCACGGGGGAATCATGCCATGGGATGATGATGTAGATTTTGCGGTGCATAGCTTGATGATTCCGAAACTCGCCGCATTGATTAGGGAGGAAGGGATTTTGGGTATCAGTCCAATGATCTTTCCAAAAACCAGTTCTGTATATTTCAAATGCTGGCTCTTGGATGAGGGAGATGAAACGCCAGGAATTAATTACCGGTTCCCGTTTGTGGATATTTGGGTGTTTTATGACCAGATAGAAGAAGGCTATATTGTGCATAAGGAAGGGCACCGATATCCGAAGAATATCTGTATGCCTTTCAGGGATGCTTATTTTGAAGGCAGCCACGTTAAAATGCCCTATGACCCACTGGGGACCCTAGATCTTCAATATCCGGGATGGCGTGACCGTATTATTGTTTATCCATGGAACCACCGTTTTAAAAAAGAATCATCGAGCGTGCTGAGTTTACCTATTCAGGTGAACCAGGACGGGACATACCTGGCAGACTTATGAATAAACGAATGAGAGCTCATTTTGGCATAATAGCAAGTTTGATTTTTGTATTTGCCATAGCAATAGCTTCAGTGACCGAAGATGAACCGCTTAAAATGATGATTGCCGCGTTGGAGAAGTTCAGAACAACCTATCCGCAGGAAAAGATACATCTTCATTTGGATAAACCATTTTACGCCACAGGAGATAATATCTGGTTTAAAGCCTATGTGGTGAATGCAGAATCGCATCAGTTAACAAGTTTAAGTAAAGTTATTAACGTTGAATTGATTGATGAACAAAACGTTATTCAGCAAAGCCTTCGTCTTCCTTTGAGGGCAGGAGTTTCCTGGGGAGATTTTCAGTTAGCCGATACCTTGCAGGAAGGGAATTATCGCATCAGGGCTTACACCAATTACATGCGCAATTTTGATGAAGCGTATTTTTTTAATCAAACCATTCAGATAGGAAATGCGATTTCGAGCAATGTCGTCACCACTGTAAATTATGTATATGAAACCCATGAGTCGCCGAAGGTGGATGCCACCATCAATTATGCCGATATGGATGGAAACGTATTTGCCGGTCGGGAAGTAAGTTATGACGTACAATTGGGACAGAAAAATATTGTCAAAGGTAAAGCTATGACAGACGATAAAGGGAATATACATATCAGTTTCCCTGGCAGCCTGCCGGGGAAACTGATATCAGGGCGTATAAATACCGTTTTGGAGATAGATAAACAACATCAGGTTCATAAATGCGTTCCGGTGAGATCGGAGGCCAAGGCAACGGATATTCAGTTCTTTCCCGAAGGGGGAGCCTCGGTCTGCGGAATCCGATCAAGGATGGCATTTAAGGCAACCGGGCCCGATGGCAAAGGTGAAAATATCTCAGGCTATATTATGGATGCCAATGAAAAAAAAATGTGCGAGTTTAAATCTGAACATGCCGGAATGGGCAGTTTTATGCTGCAACCTGTCAACGGGATGCAATACTCGGCCATCGTCAAATTCCCGGATGGCTCAGAAAAAAAAATAACGTTACCTCAGGCGCAGTCAGCAGGGTTTGTATTAGAGGCCGATAATTCAGACACCACAAACCTATTGGTGAAAATAAGCTCGAGCCCGTCTATGATCTCGGCCGGAGGAAATGTTGTTCTGGTTGCTCAGAGCAATTCGGTAGTAAAATTCGTATCCAAAAACAAACTGGATCATGCTGTTTTCAGCGCCAGTATTCCAAAAAGTCGTTTTCCTACAGGGATACTGCAGCTTACCCTTTTTAACCAGCAATACGAGCCCGTTGCAGAACGGCTTGTATTTATTAAACACCAGGACTTTTTGAATGTTTCTGTGAATGAGCTACACGCCTCCGGTGCGGGTGAAAAAATTAAGTTGAATATGGATGTAAAAGACCGTTCGGGCAAACCGGTGTTTGGAAGTTTTTCCGTAGCTGTAACGGATGCCGCTACAGTTCAGGCAGATGCGTTCGGGGGGAACAGCATTGTAAGTAATCTCCTGCTGACTGGCGATATTAAGGGCTATGTAGAGCAACCCGGTTATTATTTTGCAGGAAAAAGCCCACTGGAAGCATATCATTTAGATAACCTGATGATGACACAGGGCTGGCGAAGATTTGCCTGGAAAAAAATTCTCACCGGAAATTTCCCTGCCCTCACCTATGATGCGGAAGATGGAATTACCATAAGCGGCAGGGTTACGCAAAACAAAAAGCCTGTACACGGAGGTAAAGTAACACTGGTATCGTCACAAGGAAGTTTGCTTGTGATGGATACGGTTACGGAGGCAGACGGGCGTTTTGCCTTTAAAAATCTCAGTTTCCCTGATAGCACACACTTTGCTGTACAGGCCAGGACCGCCAAGGGTAACAGGTTTGTAGATATTGAATTAGACGGAATAGCGCAACTTGCGCCTGCTGAGAACACAAACACGGCGGAAACTGAGTTAAATGTCAATAAAAAATTAAGCGCTTACCTGAAGAGTAATCGTGAACGGTTTGACGTTCTTCGGCATCTCCATGCGCTGCCTAAAAACATCGCGCTTTCGGAAGTCAAAATTATTGGCCGCCGGGCCAGAACGATCGAAGGATCATCAAACCTTGCGGGTCGGGCCGATGAAATTATCACTGCGGATCAGTTGGAAGGATGTGTTAGTTTAGATCAGTGTCTGCAAGGAAAAGTGGCTGGCTTGGTTATACAGGACAGCATGGCATTCTTAATCAGAAGTATGCATTCTTCGCTAACTTCCCGTACACCGATGACGGTTATCTTCGATGGCACAAGAGTAGAACCGTCGTTCCTGTCTATGATCAATCCACAGGATGTGGAAGGAGTGGAGGTGCTAAAGGGAGCTACCGCAGCTATTTACGGCATGTATGGGGGCGGAGGGGTTCTGATTATCACCTCCAAGGGACCGAAAAGCAGAATCTATAATACTTATTCGGGAGGTATAGTAACGACGATGCCTAAAGGATACTATAAGGCGAGGCAATTTTACGTGCCAAATTACAGTGGCCTTTACGCGGGCGGGAAAACTGCAGATCGTCAGACAACCGTTTATTGGAATCCGAACATTATTGTAAAGGATGGAAAAGCATCATTTGAATATTTTAATTCAGACAACAAGGGGACTTATAAAGTAACATTGGAAGGTATAGATGCCAACGGAACATTGGGAAGGTATATATATGATTATAAGGTGAATTGATATCAGAAGGCTGTATCGATACGGGAAAAACAGGGAATGGCTGCCAACGAAACGGCGTGTTTAAAATAATAAGAACGATAGCCGTTTTCTTTATACAACAACTGAAACCTTTGATTTATTGTAGCACGACTCAACACTTACCGGGCCTGTTGAAAGCTGATGACATATATGATTACTTTTTTATAAAAAAATAAGCGTGAAGAAAACGGCGGCCTTTCTGGTCGGCATGTTTTAGAGACCAACTGTTAATGACGGACAAAAAGTTTACATTTTACAGGCAGTTAAATGCCATGGATTGTGGCCCAACCTGCCTGCGGATGATAGCCAAGTATTATGGGAGGCACTATAATGCAGATACCCTGCGACAAATGACAGGGTTTAATAAAAGGGGCGTGTCTTTGTTGGGAATTAGTGAAACCGCTGAGAAAATAGGTTTCAGGACAAGAGGTGTCCAATTAAATCTTGACCAGCTGAACCTGGCGGCCCTTCCCTGTATTTTACACTGGAATCAAAACCATTTCGTGGTATTATACGCTATTTCAATAAGCAGGTGGAGGAAAAGCTATGTGTCTGTAGCGGATCCCGGTATCGGTATCGTTCAATATCCTTTAAGAGATTTTTTAGCACGATGGGCCTTTTCAAAGAATGAGGATAATGAGCGTGTAGGTATAGCATTACTGATGGAGCCAGGTCCTGATTTTTACAGATCAGAAGGTGAAAAAGAGCAAAAGCTTGATTGGTCATTGATCTTGAAATATCTACATGGTGCCAGATGGCAGTTGGTTAATGTTTTTATCGCTTTAATCATCAGTTCGCTTATTTCACTGATTTTTCCGTTTTTAACCCAAAGCATTGTTGATACCGGCATCAATGCCCAAAATCTTCAGTACGTGGTCATGGTGCTGATTGCCCAGCTTATGCTGACATTCAGCCAAACCGCAATAGGTTTTGTAAGGAACAGGTTGCTGCTGCGTATATCTAACATTTTAAATATTCAGATTTTATCAGATTTCTGGATAAAACTCACCAGGCTGCCGGTATCTTACTTTGATGTTCATCATACCGGAGATACCCTGCAGCGCATACGTGATCATAATACGGTACAAGGATTCCTCACCGGAACAGCGCTTACCACGCTATTTTCTGTTTTTAATTTTGTGATATATGCTGCGGTGCTGATCCTATACAATATGCAGCTGTTCTTTATCTTTTGCGGTGGAAGTTTGCTCTATTTCCTGTGGGTCAAATTGTTTTTAAATGTCCGCAGAAAACTCAACTACGAAACTTTTCATTTGTCTGCAAAGGAAAATAACAGCACACTGCAACTGATTCAGGGGATGCAGGAGATAAGACTCAACAATGCAGAAATGCCAAAGCGATGGGAGTGGGAAAATATTCAGGCAAATATCTTCAAGCTCGATTTTAAATCATTAAATTATAGTCAGATTCAGTCAGCCGGCGCTGCTTTTATTAATCAGGTACAGGGAATAATAATCAGTTTTTTTGTAGCCAGGTTAGTAATCGAAGGCCAACTGACACTCGGAGCCATGCTGGCCATACAATATGTTATCGGTCAGCTGAATACACCGGTGCAGCAATGGGTAGGTTTTGTACAGAGTTTTCAGGATGCCAAAATCAGTATGGAGCGTTTGAACGAAATCCATCAGCTCGATAATGAAGAAAATCATGAACGAAGTTATATTCAACAGCTGCCCGCGATGAACAACATACAATTGGATAACCTGTCGTTTACTTACCCTGGGGCCGGTAACGAACCTGTACTTGAAAATATCAGTTTAACAATACCTGATCGTAAAGTGACCGCAATTGTTGGCGTCAGCGGTAGCGGTAAAACCACGCTGATAAAATTGTTATTGAAAGTTTACGGACAATATGAAGGGGAGATTCGCATTGGCCCGTTTGAAGGTGAAGACAAAAAGACAGGAACGAACCTGGGTTTTATCGGTCATCAGTTCTGGAGAAGCCAATGCGGAGCAGTGTTACAGGATGGTTACATCTTCAATGATACTATTGCTCGTAATATTGCGGTTGGTGTTGAAAGTATTGATTATCAGAATCTTCAAAAAAGCGCGCGTGTCGCAAATATTCATTATTTTATTGAGTCACTCCCAAACGGTTATTATACGAAGCTCGGTGCGGAAGGAACAAATTTGAGCCAGGGACAAAAACAACGGATACTGATTGCCAGGGCAGTGTATAAAGATCCTAAGTTTATCTTTTTTGACGAAGCAACCAACTCACTCGACGGCAATAATGAAAAAACTATTCTGCAAAATCTTAACATCTTTTTTAAAGGACGAACGGTTGTGGTAGTAGCGCACCGGTTGAGTACGGTTAGAAACGCAGACAAAATCATCGTTTTAGAAAAGGGAAAAATCGCAGAGGAGGGAACTCATGAAGAATTAACTAATCTGAAAAAGAAATATTATGAGCTTGTCAAAAATCAACTGGAGCTTGGAAATTAATATTTGCCGGTTAAATTAAATTTCAGATAATGAATAAGGATCGCGTTGAGGATAACGCATTGTTTAAAGAAACAATTCATCATGCGGAGGCGAACAAGAACTTTCAGGAACGTTCAGATATCACAATGGAGATTGTCGGCCACAAGCCGGGGTTCGCGGAAAAATGGGCACTCTTGATTTTTATAGTATTGATCATATGCCTGTTAATCGGAACATGGTTTATTCACTATCCTGATATTATAGAAGGTGACGCTGTTTTTACCGCAGAAAACGCTCCGAAAGAAATAATTGCCAGGCAAAGTGGGAAACTGATGAAACTCCTGGTTAAAAATTCGCAACAGGTAAAACAGGGCGAAATAATCGGTTTGATGGAAAGCACCGCATCGGCAGATGAAGTTTTAGA
Organism: Mucilaginibacter aquaedulcis; assembly: GCF_030409325.1. Lineage (GTDB taxonomy): Bacteria > Bacteroidota > Bacteroidia > Sphingobacteriales > Sphingobacteriaceae > Mucilaginibacter > Mucilaginibacter aquaedulcis. Next base: position 1,589,465 of record NZ_JAUFPR010000002.1, on the reverse strand, counting down.
ATTATCGTGCAGGTTGGAAACTAGCTTAAAACTGGTGTCTAAAAACGGAACCCTTGAAATTTCGCAGCAATTCCAAAAACGGCTTAATAATTTAGGTGAGATGCAGGAGGCTTATCAAACTTTTGATGCCGCGTGGCAGATTTACAACGATTATGCCATTAATGGTTTCTATTATAAGAAAAAAAATGTGCTGAATCAAGAAATCACAGGCCTTAAACAAATGATGGATAGGGTGAGCGAGCAAAAAGAGATATATCGCAAGGATAGTGAACTGGCGAGGAAAACTTTTGAAATGAATGAGGCGCTATTTAAGGAAAAAGTTATTACCGCAGAGGAATACAGGCAGGCCCGCGGAAATTTACTGAATAAACTTTTGCCGGTCCCACAGGCGGAAGTCAGCATGTTATCTCAGCAAAACCTTATACTGGATAAACAAAAGGAAATAGATCAATTAGGGCATGATATAAATCAGCAACAAAAGATATTTGAACAAGCACTGTACACATTAAAAAGTCAGGTTGACAACTGGATAAAAAATTATATTATCCAGGCACCTACCGATGGGGTATTGGTATTTGTTCTTCCACTTCAAAAAAGCCAATATATCAGCCAGGGAAAGCTTTTAGGATATGTAAATCCTCCCGATACTCACTACTATGCCGAACTTCACCTCTCCCAAAATAATTTTGGCAAAATCGATACAGGAATGCGCGTACAATTGCGGTTAAACGCTTATCCATATCAGGAAGTTGGTTTTGTTTCAGGACGTCTTGACTATATTTCAAGTGTTACTGTTGATAGTGGTTTTCTTGGCACAATCAAGCTAGACAAGGGATTTATCACAAATCAAAACGAAAAATTGGTTTACAAGCCCGGACTTAAAGCGCGTGCACTGATTATAACAAAAGACTTGCCTCTTTTTGAAAGAATGTATCATTGTATAATTAAATCTACATCTGTTCAAAGCAAGTAGGGTGAGTACCTGATATCCGTATACCGCGCATGTTGTAAAGCAACGATTTAACTTCATTTGATCCGTATTTGGCAATGCGCTCCTTAATAAACACCGAATCGGCATGTAGAAAAACATATTTAGGTGCCATGATAACCCGTGCGTTACTGATCAAGCCATTCTTGCTGGCGAGGAACAATTTACCTGTTGTATCGCCCTCGCCATAGGTGTCCGTCGTGCGTATTTTAACATACAGCGGTTTAACGATGACCTTCCCGTTGGTGTCAGCCAGTCCCTATAATTTCCCTTCGCGGTAAGGTATGCCGATCCTGCTGAGCGGTTGCTGCAGTGACCATCATTAGATTGCACAAGAAGAAGCAAATAGTTTTTCTCATGGCGGATAGACTACAGGTCAGAAAGAGGCCTGTAATTACGGGTGAAAAAATGTGAAATTACAATTAATTACATTGTGGTCCAATTGCGGACTAATGTCTTTGTTATACAGTATTGAAGTGCAGGATGACTATCACCGGGTTTGCCCGTCGATAAAAGGGGGATTTTTAATCGATTTATTGACGAACTATGATGTAAGTTTTTCTCTATAAAGTAGAATATCCCATCTAAGGCATCCTGGGTAGTTCAAATAGCTGATAAACATAACCTTCCGGGGTACTACCCGATAAGCTTGTGCCATTTTCACTGACCACCAATTGTAATTCTTTAAAATCCACCTTTTCGGTAACCAAATGAGACGGCTTAACCCAAATAAACTTGCCGGTCTTCACATCCCGATCCATTACTTTCGGGGATACGATCAGCACCTGTTGTCTGAGCTTACCGGTGAAAGTGATCTCCAAATGTCTCTCATGGTAGTTCAGGACCGTCTTGGCTGTTTCTACACGGAAATTTGCCAGGGAGTCTTTCAAGCCCGGGATGGTCAATATCTTTAAGGGTATTTCCAAGGTTTGAACCGCGTCCTGCCGAAATTGCAACTTCGGAGACATCATATCGTCAAGCCGTTCTGCCACTGCATTCTGGAAAAAGCCCGTGATATTATAAAATTGTTGCAAACGTTGACTGGTTTCGTTATCATTCTTCCCCTGTATGTAAGTGCTGTAGATCACCTCTGCCGTCTTCTTCGGAAATTGTTTTTCCACTACAGCGGCAAGAGCATGGACCTGCTTGATGGTAGAGTAAGGCATCTTTACCTTCATCTGTTTATTGACATGATCAATAAACAGGTCATATTTATCCTTTTTAGTGCCATCAGTCTCTATAAAAAAATTCATTGTATTGGCGATCATTTGATCTGTGGTGATACGCAATACATCGCGGGCCAACAGAAAATAACTTTGATATTGATAATCAAAAGAGGTAATATCAAAAGGCTTATAGTTAAGTAACTCCTGTGAGTACTGAACCTTGATCTGACCAGGACCGGATAGCAAACGAAGGCCACCCGTGTTGGGAAGCATTAAAGCCGACGCAGAACTCCCGGCCAGGTTAAAGCTGAGGAACTTCGTAGCAGAACGCGCGTTGTCTGAACTTTGCAGATTGCGAACAAAAATAGGCTGAAGGGTCCTTGTAATCCACTGTTGTACATAGGGCATATTTTGAGGATAATGATCCCCCGGCTCCAGGGTGTAAAGGTCGCTTAATTTGTTTTGAGCAGATGCACATAGGGCGGTACCCAGTAAGAATAGTGATAGCAGGTAGGTTTTCATGAAGTAAAGGTAGTATTTAATCGGAAACCATCCGATTTTCCAAACCCCATATAAAGTGAACAAAAGCCCTGATAGCTGATTGATCAGCAATCAGGGCTTTTGTTTGTACAGGAGTATTTTTCAAACGGGCTTAGCGATATCCGTGTTCGTTTGAATGCCTTTAACCTTATTATGGTTAAATTCCGCATAAGTATTTGAGCAGGCTAAATATATATAACAGTTGTGCTTTTCCTAAAAAAATGTCCAAGTACCGGGACGGAAATTATTCTAGTGTAAATAGTATTTAAAAAACATACCTGTCAAAATGTATTCTATCGATTCAAACAATTTATATTCATGCGCAACCGCTTCAAGACGATATCGTACACCGGCGTCTTACCTGGAAATTTCCACAATGTTATTCAGCGAGAATTTTATTGATAAATAATTAATGATTATGTTTAAATTTTAATGATTTAAGCCTTACACAAAGACAATGGAAATAAAGGAACTCGTTGACTTGATCAATTCTTTCAGGTTTGAGGATGTAGTCAAGAGGAAAAAGACCGCTATCTAACAGGAGGGGATTATGGTTTCCATTCTTATTACCAGACCTCCGACGACGACAAAAAGTTTATCATAAACGGACTAAAAAAGTTTATCAATAAAGATGACAAAATCATATTTCTGATAGAAACCATTGATTTTCTAAAAAGCGAATTGCAGGATGCAAAAGAAAAAATTAACGATGAGGAGCAAAAAACGAATACCAATCCAATTGAATATGTGTTGATTAGGTATAAGGATTGGCCCCATCAAAAAAACCGCGCTGAGAATCAAATTTTCTATGCGGTCAGGGAACTCGAAAAGCTTGGTATAAAAGGTATCGACAAAAGGCCTTTTAACCAGGAGGAAGTCAATGACCTTATCCGCAAAATCAATGCGCTGCTTATTAAGATTGACGAGCTGACAGTCGGACAGGAAATAATATTTGATTTTATCACTGAACTTAAGAACGATCTGGGCGAACTGAGAACCGACTTTCCGCTTGGTAAAAAGCGCTGGTATCAGCGCTTCACCGGCATCCTCGGTTCCTATGTCGCCAATAAGGGAGCAGACGCTATCTTCGACGCGCTCAAACCCGAAATCGCGAGAATTGTCCAGGAGCAAGGCCATAAATTACTCAACATTTAGATGATCGAAAAAAATCATATCACCTAATAATGACGACTGGTCGTTTATTCTAAACCGGTCAACCCCTACTAGGTCAGCCAATAAGAATAAGATACCTTTTCATGTGAATTTTTCAGTTGCTTTAGTGGGTGCCCTGTGTTTGACGACCTTTCCGGCGCTGTCTGAAAACCTTATCGTTTTCTGAGCTTTAGTTATCAATACAAGCTCGAATTTAGTCCCGGTAAATGCGATGACATTGAGGACGTAGTCAAGTTCATCATTGTCGTCTATCGGAAAATTGATGACTTCAGCAGTCTACTCAGTATCGCTTTGATAACTTCATAGACTTAGAGATCCGCAATCGGGTTTAATCCGATCTGAACCCTTCTAAAGTTCAGACTGTCGGGGTTTTCAACCGGCAGCCGCAGGTTGTTCTTTCCTATCTGCGTTCCATAAATTTGAAATCCCTGATCTTTAAGCGCAATCCTATCTGACAACGCCGCAAAGGTATGTCCATCTATTACTTTATTTTTGAAAGCTGTTGCTATAAATGAATAATATTTTTTTTGATCTTCAAACTTGAGTTTTTCGAAAAGATAAATCTCGGCTTGGACGCCCGCTGCATCCACCTGGTCAACACCAAGCCAGCCCCAGGTACGAATCATTGATTTTAACTTGAAATCGTTAATGGTATCAAGTTGAGCAACGGAGTCTGCGAACACCAGGTATCTTCTGGACCTCTGCCCGTGATATTTTTCAATCGCCCGTAATTTTGAATCCATTTTGAGTCGGTTTGTATACAGGTCGATAAGCTCCGTCGCAATTGATGCCAGGTAAACATCCAGCCTTGATTTGATAAATAGCCACCTGCTGTCGCGTTTATGTATGAAAAAATCAGGTTCAGCGAGTATATCGACGTACAATGAATGTGCTTTTCGGTTAACAATGACTGTTAAATAAGTATACATGCTATCGGTTTCGCCAGCCAGCGCACAAATTTTGGCAGCTTTTAATAAATTGAAGCTTGTTTTACAGCTTGCTGATCTACGGAATGTTTGGAAATAATCATTCGCTGCATCTTTATAAAGCCTTAATGAAACCAAGGAGTCTATGGTTTGCTGATTGTGTATACAACCTGTTCTGTCTTGCGCTTTCAGGTTGAGTCCACAAGGAATGAAAATTAAGAAAAGCAAATGCAAACGTACGTTATGTGTAAGCAGGATGACTGCTGATAAGTGATATTCTTTGATTCTGTTTAGGTGTCTCATTATTAATTTCTATAACTGATTACTTGCTCAACCGACAACGATCGTGCCTTTTGTCAATCGATCCATTTATAAATCACTTTAGAGTTGGCTGTTGATTTTTGTTTACTGTGTCCCGTGCTTCTACAAGTGAGTTACATTATTGGTATATTGGACAGCGGGTCAACCGATAAACCATTACCATATTATGCGGCGACTATCGCGATAATCTTGTAAAGTCGTATAATCCTGGACCGGTCAAAAAACATAAGTCAGAAACTTGTCGGTTAACAAAGCCGGTATTTCCTCAGATGTCATTCAGCACAAGCAGTGAAACTTAATCAGAAGCCAAATTAAATGAAACAATTATTTATAGTTATCAAATTTCTATTATTTAAATATTAATTAATAGACGATAGTGATCAATAATAATTCACTTACGGGTCCGAGGGTAGTTATATCGGTGTATTCTTTCAATTCTCCCTGCAGGTCAAAGCCGCTTGCAATAGAAGGAATTCGTACGGGCAGACGTATTATGACGAAATATCGTAATGGAATAATAATTTATAATATATAACTACTTGACTAGTAGGATTTAATGAATGGGTGTGCTGTTTGTATCAATATTGTCGCCCGTATGGAAGATAGGAGAATAAAGATTGGTGTAACCCTAATAATTTAAAAAATGAAACAACAAATAAAGACTATTAAAGCAATTATAACTGGCTTACTAATAACAAGCGGTGTTTATGCACAGCGTATCGATGTGCCGCAGGATCCTCAGATCGAAAGTCACGTGAAGGTCTTTCTGAAAGCAGTAAACTCTTCGCCAGGCAAACCCATTGAACAGCTATCTCCGAAGGATGGGCGGGCCGTGTTGGTCAGTGTCCAAAAATCAGTCAATGTTGATTTGTCCGGAATCGTTATCTCTGAAAAGCTTATCAAGATTAAAGGGGAACAAATTAAATTAGATATCGTCCGGCCAATTGGTGCAAAGGGAATATTGCCTGCATTTATGTTTTTTCATGGCGGAGGATGGGTGCTTGGTGACTTTGAGACACACAAACGCCTGGTAAGAGACCTTGTCGTTAACTCTGGTGCCGTGGCCGTTTTTGTCAACTATTCCCCATCGCCGGAAGCTCATTTCCCTGTAGCTATTAACCAGGCTTATCTCGCGACGGAATGGGTTGCTGTTCATAGCAAAGAACTGAATATAGATGGACGCCGGCTGGCGGTAGCAGGCAACAGCGTTGGCGGGAATATGGCAGCAGTCGTTGCGTTAATGGCCAAAGACAGAAAAGGTCCGGCCATTCGTTTTCAACTGTTGTTATGGCCGGTAACTGATGCTGACTTTAACACCCCATCATATAATCAATATGCAGAAAAGCGGTTTTTGACTAAAAGCGTAATGGAATATTACTGGAACAGCTATATCCCTAACCCGGCTGACCGGAAAAATAAATATGCGTCGCCCTTGCAGGCCACACTTGCTGAACTTTCCGGGCTTCCCCCGGCTTTCATTCAGGTTGCGGAAAATGATGTGCTCCGTGACGAGGGAGAAGCTTATGGCCGGAAGCTAGATGAAGCAGGTGTACCTGTAACTGTTGTGAGATACAATGGCCTCATACATGATTACGGACTATTAAACCCGCTGGCTGCCGTACCGTCGATCAGGAGCGCTATGAATCAAGCCGGTGTTGAAATTAAAAATCATTTAAAATAAGTCAAATTGCGCGCGAATGCCCTATAACCGGTGTCGGTGTATTCGCGCGAAAGTTGAAAAACTGATCACACGGGGGCTAAATGATTCAAATGAAAAATCAGATGGAGTCAGGTTTGCAAAAAATAGCCTGCAATATCAGGGAATGCCGTAGAGAAAAAGGTAAAACGCAGTCGCAGGTTGCGGAAATGCTAAACGTATCCCAAAACTCCTATAGTAAACTGGAGCTTGGCAAGACTAAATTAACGGTAATCCGGCTACTCGCTATCGCAGAGTTTCTTAATATAAATGTTTCAGAATTGTTGATCTGATGTATCATGCTGGTATGGCTACGATATGTTATATTATATCACGTTTGATAACATATCCGGTGTTCAGCGGAACCAAAACGCCGGTCTGATTGTAAATTAGCGATGTCCTGATTGGCAATGTGTTATTATAATCGTATAACCTGATCTAAAGCCTTTATTTTCTACAAGGGGTTCTTGTCGAATTCGCTTCTTCGGTTATCATAAGCCCGAAAAATGTGATTTCAAAAGCTTGTTTTCCTTGGGTTTACCACAAGTTGTTCTCATTGTTAATTTTAATGTAAATAAATCATGTTTTGCGAAATGAATAGAAATATTTTCTGGGTTTTTCATGTATATTTGACTTGTTGTATTTGACAACTGGTTGCAATTAAAAGTAAAGCGTAAATATTGTAACCGGATTAACAGGATCATTAATTATGGAAAATCATAGATCGTTATGCCCCGTTAATTTGATGGTAGAGATCGTGGGTGACAAATGGAGTCTGCTTATTTTGCGGGATATTATTTTTGATAAAAAACGTTATTTCAACGAATTTCGTGCATCCGAGGAAAAAATTGCCTCCAATATTTTGGCCAGCAGGTTAGCTATGCTGGAACAGGAGGGATTGATTTCTAAACGTCCGGACCCGAGTGAGCATAAACAGAAAGTTATTTATAGTTTAACTGAAAAAAGCATCGACTTACTGCCGGTTCTTGTGGAATCCATGATCTGGAGTTTAAAATACGAACCAGTGGACCCTGTGAAGTATAAGCCGGCCCTGGATTTCATTGCTGCCGGACACGAGGCTCATGAACAGTTCCGGGAAGAATTGAAAAGAATTCATCTTGGCGGATAATGACGGGGATCGATAAGAGTATCCCGGCCTTTTAGAAACTCAAAGATCGAATTAGAACGTGTAAACGTCCCGTAGACAGTCACGATATATCGTAAACTCACCGTTCTAAATACACATTTGAACAAGCGACCCGGCTTTCTATCGTCACATTTTTATTTTTTTGCAATTTTAAGTGTAAAAAGGCAACACGCTCCCGCTGATTTTTGGAGCGATCCTTGCAAAGTAGTAATAGTGGATTTGCAGACATGTGCGAGCCCTCGCTGTATCTTATTAAAAGAAGTTTTTGTTAACATTTATTCATATAGAAATTAAGCCGTGTTTCCTGGAATGGATTATTCTTTTTTTTGCCGTAGCCGGCTAGAAATAGCAAACCCTGGATAATGCAGTTTTCGATTACAAAAAAATAAAACACATATGTCAAATCCATCTTTATCTTTTGGCGGTAAAATTCCTCAAAATTATGAGGACTTTTTAGGGCCTTTTATATTTGAACCGTTCGCTGCTGACCTGGCAAACAGGCTGGATTGGAAGGGTGTTCAGCAAGTTCTGGAACTTGCCTGCGGTTCGGGACGATTGACCAAACACCTCACGGAAAACTTACCTGACGGGACGTTATTTACCGCAACCGATCTCAACGCTGATGTGATCAGCGTAGCCAGGAGTAAAGTCAAATCTTCAAAGGTTACCTGGACAACGGCCGATATGATGAATATTCCTTTTGACGAAAATCAGTTTGATCTGGTTGTTTGTCAATTCGGTGTTATGCTGGTGCCCGATCAGCAAAAAGCACTCGCAGAAATATTCAGGGTATTAAGGCCCGGCGGAAAAGTTGTTTTCAGTACCTGGGCCGATCTTTTAGCCAATAAGTTATGGTTAATAAGTGATAAAGTTTTAAACGAGTACCTGGCAAAAAGTACCATCCGCTCGAACCCCGGACCATTCTCCATGAGTGATGCCGATGGGGTTATAGAATTGCTCCGGCAAACGGGCTTTAAGGAGATAATATCACAGGCCGTTGACAAATACGGAGAAATCGCTACTGCTTCAATGGCGGCCTATGGTTTTATACAGGGCTTGCCGGTTTCATCCTTTATTCAAAACGAAAATCCTTCATTAATGGATGATATAATTGAAGCGTTTGAGCATGCGTTAATCAAAGAAATAGGTGACCGGCCATTAAAGGTCTCTCAACGTGCTTTGGTATTTCAGGCGTGCAAACAATCATAAAAGGTGTAACCCGGTTATGTTTTTGATTGACCTGTTAGTTAAGCAACTATATTTAGTGAGAGACATTTTTCGCTGTAATCTTATTGTGAAAGTGTAAGCTGACAACGAAGTTCGCAAACGGCCTGTTAATGGTTTTTGGAAAATACGAATTTTCGTATAATTGATGTTTTTATACGATATTTCGTATTTTTTTTAATTGCAAATATTCGTAACTTTCTCATAGTAAGTTATTTGAATTTTGGAATGGTAAATGCGCTGGTAAATAACAGTGATGCATGGAGCCTTAGATGTCATGTGCCATTGTTACGTACAGGTGTTAATTATTATTCGTATCGAAAATGTCAGGTTACGGCAAGAGTGATCTTTTTGTGGAAGCGAAATTACAGGACAGAAAATCAGAGAATGAGGAGCTGCTTGACCTAAGCTGCGAAATCGCTTTGGTGCGTGACCGGGAAAAATTGTTGCTGGCCTTGCACGGAAAAATAAAAAAACTGATTCCGTTCAATGACATCATTATCACATTATATGATCACCACCTCAAGACTCACCATGCTTTCCTGTTTTATTCGGAGAGTAAACGGAGGAATCATCCGGATTTCGATAAGGCACGTGCGGCCCATTCGCCGATTGAAGATGGTGTAGTGAACAAAACACTTGAAAGTATTGACCCGGTCATCTTTCAAATTGACGAGCTGCTACGGAACCCAAACCCACCCGTTTATGTAAGGTTTTATAAAAAATCCGGTATACGGGAATTTGTCGGTGTGTCGATGAATAACAGTAGTGGCACATTTGGCGGCTTATATATCTTTTCAGAACACAAAAATACCTATTTTCCTGACCAGTTTGGCCTGATCAAAACGATTGCCAACCAGATCGCATCCACGGTCACTAATATTTTGATCCATGACGAAATAGTCAGGAAGGAAGGAGAGAAATCGATCCTGCTCAACGTCGGTAATGACCTGGCGACACTCAGTCATCGGGAAGCTCTGCCCGACGTTTTGCTTGCGCGTCTGAATTCAGTTTTTGATTTTGATCATGTGGTAATTTCGCTTTATGATGCAGATGCGCCGGGTTATTTTGGGTATGGTTATAAAAAGGAATCGATGCTCAGACTTAATCCCTCGCATCGAAAAATGCTTTCTAACACGCTTCATAACAACAGCTTTTTACAATACGAAATATCAAATGAGCGGTTTGCAAAAATTTACAATCTGGAGGAAATGGCGGTGTCAAGTGATGGCCCGGATTTTGCACTCGCTTGTCATGCGTTTGGAATGAAAGAACTGATCGTAGCGCCATTACTTTCAGATAATAAAATCCGGGGCTTTTTATTGCTCGTGTCTGAGGTACTCCATGACATGGGTAAATCTCAGTTTGAATTAATACGATCGGTTAGTTATCAGGTTTCAAACGCGGTAACCAATATGATAGCCCGTGACGAGTTGCGGGCAAGGGATCATGAAAAATCCATGTTGCTGGACTTAAGCAATGAACTGGCGGCGGCGCGCAGTAAACACGATCTGCATATTGTTGTGAATGAAAGTATGAGAAAATTGCTTCCATATCATAATTCCGTAACACTAAAAATAAGTTCAGATGAAAATTGGCTCAATGCATTCCTGCTTGATCCGCAGTCGAAAAGCCAGCACCAACCTGAGTATAATAAACTTACAACCGGTCGTTGCCGGATCAATAAATCCACACTCGATCTTTTTTTTTCCAATAAAAAGCCCCTGGTCTTTGATCTGTATAAACTGATCAGATCTGATAATTCACTACCTCTTTTTCAAATGAACTACAATGCCGGTATGCGTGAAGTTACGGTTTCGGGCCTGAGTAACGGCAAACGTAAAACTGGAATTTTGATGTTATTCTCCAATAAAACAGGTCATTTTCGCCAGCGCCACTTAACACTAATCGAAAGCCTGGCCTCTCAGCTGGCTTCGGCTATGGCCAATATCATAGCAAATGAACAGATCGCAGAACAGGTAGCAGAAATTTCAAATTATAAAAAACAACTGGAAGCTGAGAATACCTATCTGCAGGAGGAAATTCAATTTAATCACAACCATAGTGAGATCATCGGGACGAGCCCGGCATTAAGAAGGGTCTTTAATTTGGTATCTAACGTTGCCCGAACCAATAGCTCAGTTTTGATATTGGGAGAAACCGGGACAGGAAAAGAATTGATTGCAAGGGCGATTCATAATGAGTCGCCAAGAAAGGACCGTTTGATGATAAAGGTAAATTGTGCAACACTTCCGGCTAATCTTATTGAAAGTGAACTCTTCGGTCACGAAAGAGGTAGTTTCACCGGTGCCACTGAAAAACGAATCGGTAAATTCGAGCTTGCCAATAACGGTACGCTCTTTCTTGATGAGATCGGTGAAATGCCTATGGACTTACAGGTCAAAATATTAAGGGCATTGCAGGAACGGGAAATTGAGCGGATAGGGGGTAGGAGCACCATTAAAACTGACGTCCGCATAATCGCCGCAACCAATAGGGATTTGGAACAGGAAGTACTTCTGGGCAGATTTCGGAGCGATCTGTATTACAGGTTGAACGTCTTTCCCATTATGCTTCCCCCGCTGAGAGAAAGAAAAGAAGACTTGCAAATGTTAGCTACTCATTTTCTTTTTAAGCATGCTAAAAAAGCAGGTAAGCATGTCAGCGGATTATCTGAACGACTACTAGGCAACTTAGATAAGTACAACTGGCCCGGCAATGTCCGGGAACTTGAACATATGATTGAAAGATGCGTTTTGCTGGCAAATCAACCTGTTATTGATGAAATGAATCTTCCGGAGTCTTATAATCCTGTTGACCACGAACCTTTCATGGATGAAAGTTGCATAAAAACGATCGATGAATTAGAAAGGGAGCATATCATCAACGTGCTGAAATTTTGCCAATGGAAAGTTGGCGGAGTGGGAGGCGCAGCGGAAATTCTAAAAATTCCTTCGACCACACTTAATTCTAAGATGAAGAAGCTGGGTATAAAAAAGGGTATTTTCGGTGATTAACAGGAGAATTTTTTTCGAGGATATAGCTGAAATTTCGTTAGGTACCCCAACGTCGTCGATAACGTCTTGGATGTTGCATACAAATACGTATTTTGAAGGTTTTGAATTCATGCTTAGTACAGCAAATAAAATGTTATTTTTATAGTTGAAGTGATGGCGGTTCCGTAAAATTGCTTCGCTTCAACCGGTTTATCCGGGAATGATGACCTCATTGAATCATTTTAAAATATAAGGCAGTGGTCAAACAGAACAGTGACGGTAATGGCAATTACCCACAGCAGGCAATTGCAGGATTGAATATTGATTTCCTGGCGGTGAGGAGCCGCGCAGAATTAATAGATGTCATCAGTAAGAAATTTTCAAAATTAATTGAATTTGATGATGTAGTCATTTCATTAGCTGATTATTCTAACGGTACGCATCGTAATTTTATTCGCTATTCAGTATTTCATGTTGATCAGAATGAAATGTTCTTCAAGTTAACCGACGCAGATTATCCGTTGGACGATGGGTTTTATGATGTGACACTCAGCAGTGACAAACCTTTGGTTTGGGACCTGACTAAACTATCCGGAAGTAAAAATGTCCCCCTCTACCTGCAGAATATTGCCCGGGACGGGATGAAAAAAATCTTAGGTGTGGCCTTAGCAGAGAAAAAGGGCAATATGGGCTGCCTTTACTTTCTTTCACGTAATTTAAGTGCTTTTACCGGTGATGAGTCCACTATTGCGTTAACAATAAGTCATTTATTGCCGGCGGTCCTGAACAATATCATGTACAACGAGGCTGCTGAGCAAAAAAACATTGACAAAGAGCTTTTATTTGAATTACTTTCAGATATTTCCTCTGTACAGAATAGAGTGGATTTGAACAAACTGGCCGCCGGGAAATTAGGTGAAGGTTTCCAGTTTAACAGCTTCATTATCCCAGTAATCAATCAGGATTATCCAGGTTATGAAGTTTCCTTATCCTATTTCGGAAAGGGTTACGAAATCTCCAATGCTGAGGCAGATGAGATTAATAATACTTTGTTTTTAGACAAGGACGATATTATCGGCATGGTCATGCGGGCCGACTATCCACAGGTCTGGGATTTGGAAGAAATCATGCATTGGCAGCAGATTCCGTCGTATGCGCTGATCTGGTACGAAAATAACATGAAAAGGATCGCTGGTATTCCTGTCCGCATTAACGGAGCAAACGTAGGAGCCATACTTTTCGCGTCCGGGTTAACGGGATCCTTTCAGGAAGAGGAGCTTTTAAAAATTAACAGGTTAAAACACCAGCTCGGTACTGCAGTTGTAAATGTACTTACTAATGAAGAACGGAAAAACCGGGAGTACGAAAAAGAAGCACTCCTCGCATTAAGTAATGACATAGCCGCCATCCGAAACAAAGCGCAATTATTATCAATAATCAGAACAAAACTTAAACCGTTGTTGCATTTTAACGATTTGGTTATTACGGTACTCAACCCGGATAAACTCGAATACAGCGTCTTTGTTTATGAGTTGGAAGAGAAACGCCTAAAACATCAGGATTTTAAACGACAGGTAAATTCACTTCATCCCGTGGATGACGGAATTATCAATCAGGTAATGCAGTCAGACTATCCCGCTACATTCATCGTTGAAGATTTATTAAAAAACGGTCACGCGCCAGCATACGTCAATTTTTACCGCGATACGGGGGTGAAAGAGATAGTAGGGATAGCCATGAGAAATGGGCGCGAGGATGTGGGTGCGCTTTTTTGGGCATCTGAAAGGGTCAATTCGTTTTCGAAAGGACAGATGAGCCTGATCAGAAGTATATCCAGCCAATTGAGTTTAGTAATTGCTAACATTATCGCCAATGAACTGATTGCCGAACGGGAGAGTGATGTTTCCTTCCTGCTCAGTTTTAGCAATGGGATCTCCACCGTAAGGGATCGTAAAACGCTCAAAAACATACTGCAAGAAAGGATAAAAGATATTCTTGCATATGAACACCTGGTCATTGTTCTTTATGATCAGGAAAACGACGTTTATTACAATTTGATCAAATCTGATTCCCATAGGCGGGCAGAGCCAGTTTTCGGCAATGAGCGTGTAGTAGCAAATGGCTTGGGCAAGGCGTTGATCGGGGCCCTTCAACAGGTGGATGGGCCGGTGATCTATGAACTGAAGGAAATGCTTCGTCATGATCTGTTGAACACGGATATGCTGGAAGATGAGCAAAAACTGGTAGGTGTTGGAATAAGAAATGGCGAACAAATTCTCGGAGGACTGTTTTTGCAGCTGTCAGGGGAACATCAGTTTTCAAAAAAGCATTATGGATTGCTTCAGGGAATTGCGGATCAGCTTTCATTTACCGTAGTCAACATTCTTAGTAGTGAACGTGCTCTCAAAAAGGAATATGAACAAACCTTACTGCTTGAGTTAAGTAAAGATATTGCGAAGGTTCGCGATAGGAAGGATCTGCTGAGGATCGTTCAGGACAGGCTGTCCGATATTCTAAAATTTAGCTATGCGTTCATTATTAAATTAAACGACGAGCGGGACAGCGGTCAGGTGTTCCTTGAATTTACCCCGTCACAGACCTTCAACGGCAGCAATGCAACCGGGAGGGTGAACGATGAAAATATTAATATTAACGGGATTTTTTTTAACCATGTACTGACGGTCGGGCAAGCTACAGTTTTTACTCCCCACGAATTGATAACGTCGTTCGGAAATAAAGATTTTTGGAACGATGAGTTATTGAGCAATGCTAAACAAGGGGTGGCGATCCCATTTTACGACAACAAACAGGCCACCGGTTTTTTCATAGCTTTTACCGGACAAGAAGCAAGATTAACAAAGGGCCTGCTTGATCTCCTTCAAGACTTTTGTGCACAATTGTCGATAGCCTTAGTTAACATCGTTGCCAACGACAGGATAGAGCAGCAAATCTCAGAAATATCTGGCTTCAAACAACAGCTTGAGGTTGAAAACCTTTATTTGCAGGAAGAGATTTATACAACGCATAACTACATCGAACTCATCGGGATGAGCAGTAGTATGCATGAAGTGTTCCGGCTTATTTCTCAGGTGTCTGAAACCCAAAGTTCCGTATTACTGCTCGGCGAAACCGGGACAGGAAAGGAACTAATTGCCAGGGCTATTCATAACAATTCTCAGCGTAAAAATAAGGTTATGGTGAAAGTGAATTGTGCGACCCTTCCATCGAATCTGATCGAAAGCGAGCTTTTTGGTCACGAGCGGGGTAGTTTCACGGGTGCTACAGACAGACGGATCGGCAAATTTGAGCTGGCCAATAACAGCACTATTTTTCTAGACGAAATAGGGGAGATGCCATTGGATTTGCAAGCCAAACTGCTTCGCGCATTGCAGGAAAAAGAGATTGAACGAGTAGGCGGCCGGTCAGTAATTAAAACGGATGTCCGCGTGATAGCCGCCACGAACCGGGACTTGACAAAAGAGGTTCAGTTGGGTAATTTCCGAAGTGATCTTTTCTTCAGACTCAATATATTTCCCATTACGATCCCGCCCTTAAGGGAGCGAATAGATGATATTCCTTTGCTTGCGGTGCATTTTCTCGAAAAACACAACAAAAAATCCAATAAAAAGGTAATTGGTTTTTCGACCAGTGCTATGAAGGAGCTAATGTCATATAGCTGGCCCGGTAATGTGCGGGAACTGGAACATCTCATTGAACGAACTATTTTAATGGCATCACAGCCGGTGATCAATCATCTTCATCTCCCGGTTGCCAGGGCGGAGGTTTCAGGTGGCAACAATTTTCCTGGTGCTTTCAAAACAATCGATGAAGTTGAACGGGATCACATTATGGCGGTACTCAAGTCTTGCCGTGGCAAAGTAGGCGGCTTAGGTGGTGCCGCCGAAATTCTTAAACTGCCCGTTACTACTGTCCATTCAAAGATGAAAAGGTTGGGGATCGGTAAAAAATTCCATACTAACGGATGATGCCATATAACTTTATTAAATTGCTTTGAGCAATTCGGTAACCCGCTGATAATGCTGATCTTCGTGAAAAAGTAAAAACTGCATTACCCTATCCTGAATGGCCAGATGCATAGGTGAATTGATATCTACGTCTCCATTTGTTTTTAAAAGCCTTTCAAAGAAATTGTATGATTGCAAATAAAGATCTCTGATAATACCTATTTCTTCACGGTTAATATAACTGTCAGGCCTTCTGCCCATATTGAAATTTACGAGAGAAATGGTATGTACGGGTGCGGGTAATCCGGATCTTTCATACAGTAGATTTTCGCTAAATACAAGCAAATGCCCTATATTCCAGATAATATTATTATTAAAGCCCTGAGGAATGTAGTTGTACTGTTCAGTGGTGAGCGCTTTTGTCAGGTCAAGGAGCCTGTTACGTTTTTCTGCTAGCAATATATTAAATTGATCCATTTCTTTTGATTGAGACGCTTTTGAAAATTACCGGTCAAATACCCCCCGGAGAACATAACAAAGTTATAAAACTAATTTTTAATTGAAACTGGTTTTGATTTTTTTTAATTTTTATGACGTTTCGGTTACGAGGCTTAGGGAAAGCTTATGAATCATTAGAGGAGCAATTTTCGCAACATGGCCAAATGTCCAAACAATACCAGCGGTACAATGAAGACAGGCAGCCAGATAAATGGAAAATAGAGTATGGCGATATTAGGTTGTTCAAAGGCCAATGCCTGAAACGGAAAGGGCGCTGAAAGCAATGCTCTCAAAACGATATTCAACAATAATCCCACACAGATAAAATTCCATAACAGCAATGCTAACCGATGTATTCGCTTGTTTCCAAATCCAAGGCTGATCATTATGGGAGCGCTGATCCCTGAAAGTATATCAAGGTTTCCTCCTTCGAATGTCATTAAACCAGGAACTGATTTGTGAAGGAAAAGGAAAAACAGCGTGATTTCCACCGGAAGTCTGACGATGTTCAGTATCATGAGTCCTCTTAGAGGCAAACTATCGATAAAGGAACGCCCGCTTCTTGTCAAAAATAAAACTACTATCAGTAAGAAGGGTGGAAGTATTCCAAATATCAGCAAAAGGGGGGGGATATGATCGAGATGGTTACTGTAAACGTATTTATATGCCAAAATTCCTTGCAGGATCAGCCAAAGGCTCTGGAGCAGTAAAACAAAATTGGCTTTGCGTTTTCTGTCCGGAATTCTGGATTGCCTGATATAGCTTTGGCAAAGCAGACCTGTTGTAAGGACAGTCAGTACAAAAATGGCAGTAACATAATCTGGAATAGCAGGTATCATAAAAAGGTTGATATAATTTCAGTTTCTATTGTTTTGATCTTTCGATTTGGTTA
Organism: Mucilaginibacter aquaedulcis; assembly: GCF_030409325.1. Taxonomy (GTDB): domain Bacteria; phylum Bacteroidota; class Bacteroidia; order Sphingobacteriales; family Sphingobacteriaceae; genus Mucilaginibacter; species Mucilaginibacter aquaedulcis. The sequence continues at coordinate 1,571,933 of NZ_JAUFPR010000002.1, read as the reverse complement.
GTCTTTAACAGATTCTTCTTTTCTATAAAAAGTGGCGGATAATCGGTGGTGCGGTCACGACAGCGAGCGCACAGCTGACAATAGCTATGTGTTCTGAGAGACGAGCATAAAACAGGATTGTTCATGGCTTGTTGTTTTTTCGTGTATTTACACCGGCCGGTTACTGGTTCGCCCGGGATGAATCGGATGGGGATATCTATTTTTTGATTTTTTACGGGTAAGGTATAGTCTTGCCGAATCACTCATGGTGATGATCGCCCCGCCAAGAATTACAACGTCTTTGATGACCAGCCTCCCTGCTCCTGAGAGAAATGGGAACCCGAAGTCTTTGCCACCCAAATTCGGTACCCATGCCTCCGGCGTGGTTATTAAAAATGAAAGCGTACCAAGCGTCATGAAAAAGATAAATATGCTCGCTATCATACTAGGCAAGGGAAAAATCCTGTACAACGCCACCAACAGACCTAAAGTTATAATCAAGGTGCCTAAAGCCCTTGCGAAACCATAAGTATTATTGCTCTTATTCCACTCCTGATTCTTCGTTACCTGTTCTCCTTCTTTATTTTTATGGGTTTTGTAGGATTCGGGATGCCTGTAGAAAAATGACATAAATGGGCTGTTAGCAACAAAAGGAACAATCCCGTCGGCTTCGTAACTGTAAAATTTCAATCCGCCTATCCATAAAAAAACCACAACTATGCCAAAGCGAACCACTATTTTTCCAATTTCCCCGAAACTGGCGATGGCATTAATGATTGATGCTTCCATATTCTATTTATAGTGTATTGTTGATGCCTTGTTTATAATTCAGCCGATCAGTTGGTTCAGTATTGGAGCGTCACCTATTCCAAGAAAAAACAGATTTAACTCCTGTCACAGCTTTCCGTATTTAAGGATGCTATTTATGTGCCAATTTATAAAGCGCTCATTGTTAGTAAATTATTTAATATGTGGCCGGCGTTTGTTACTTTATGTCGTAGAACGACAATTGGAAAACCTGATTTGACGCATCATATTCCTCAATGATCACTGCCTTTCCCTTAGGTTAGCTTCTTTCGGGATTTTGAGCTTTCAACTGTGCATAATAGTACTGGTCTCCGTTTACCTGCAATGTAGTATTTATAGGCGCTGATTTACGATATACCGGAGGTTATAGTTTTTTGATATTTAATTAATTTGCTGATTTATAGCTATTTATTGAATGGCATTTCTTTGGAAGACGAATTGTCGACGCTTTGATCAGGAGCGTCAGGACAGATGGATGAATTTTATGAATTGCCTACTAAAATTAACAAGATGAAAAAAGCATTATTTACGCTGCTATGCGCAGCAACATTGATTATTTGGTTTGGAAGTTGCGGGAAAGACCACACTATCATACATACACCCGGAAAAACCTATGTGATTGTACCAGGCTCCTGGTCAGGTCCTTACGCCTGGCAAGCAGTTAAGGCCAGGCTGGAATCCGAAGGGCAGGTGGTGAAGGTTGTTCAGTTACCGGGACACGGATCAGATCAAACCACGCCATATGCCACAATCACGCTCGATCAATACCGCGATAAAGTGATTGGCGTTATCGACAGTTTGAATACCAAAGTAATTTTAATAGGTCACAGCATGGCCGGCATGGTTATCTCAGCGGTTGCAGAAAAAATTCCGTCCAAGATTGAAAAGATGATCTATGTAGGAGCTTTTCTACCCAAAAGCGGACAGTCACTGCTGGAACTGGCACTCACCGATAATACATCGCTTCTAGGTATGTCACTCAGGCCCACCAGCGCAACCCTGGATTCGCTGGATGTTGTTCGGGACAATATTCCGGATATTTTTGTTCAGGATGGCTCAGCTGACATCAAGGCTTTCTTAATTAAAAATTACAAATTGGAGCCAGGCCAACCCTTTAAGGCTCCGGTCGTGTTGACTGATGCCAACTGGGGATCAGTGGATAAATATTTCATACATACGCTTCAGGATCACGCAGTAACCTACATTTTGCAAAAAAGGGAAGTTGCAGCGGCGGGTTTAACTAAAACCTATACCATTAATTCCAGTCACTCTCCGTTTTTGTCCAGGCCCGACTCTTTAACAATTTTATTCCGGCAAATCGCCGGTAACTAAAATCCAACTTTCTGGTTTCGCTCAAATATGTAAGGCTGTATGATGTACAGCCTTTTCTTTTACATTCAAATTACCATAGGTAGATGAGAAAAATAATATGTTTGCAATTAGTTTCAAAATGAAAGTAGTTTCTTTATTAAACTTGTTTAATAGGGGTTGGGGCGCTGCATATTTTGAAGCGGTTAAAATAGCTTAAAAAGAAAAAAATGGAAAAACCGAAAATTTTAATTACAGGTGCAACAGGAGCCACTGGTGCACCCTCTGTAGAGATGTTATTGCAAATGGGTTTCCCTGTTCGCGCGTTGGTACATAAAGAAGATGAACGCTCTAACCGATTAAAAGCGTTAGGTGCAGAAATCGTAGTAGGCGATATGCAGAATATGGACGATGTCAGGTTAGCCTGGCAGGGAGCGACAAGGGGATATTTTTGTTATCCGCTTAGTCCGGATCTGGTCGACGTTACCGTTATTTTCGCTCAGGCCGCGAAAGAAGCAGGAGCAGAATTTATTGTAAATATGTCTCAGAAACAGGTTGCACCCGGTGTGAAAAGCCCGGCCACCATACGTCATTTCCTGTCAGAAGAAGTATTTAACTGGACTGGAATTCCTACGACCCATTTAAGACCTACATTCTTTTCTGAATGGTTTTTATATCTGACCAGTCAAATTAAGGCCGATAAGTTGCAAATGGCTTTTCCTAAGGAAACACAACATGCTCCTGTTGCTGGTGAAGACCTGGCACGTACAATTGTAAGTATCCTGGCTGACCCGGAGCAGCACATCGGTAAGGTTCACCAGCTGTTTGGCCCGGAAATGTTGAGCTATACCGAGATCGGTGAAATTATAGGAAAAACACTCGGAAAGGATATAGCTTACGAACAAGTTTCCATTCAGGAAATGGCTGATTCGATAGGTTGGGGAGGTTATGCTCATTTCAAAAACCATATCGCCAATGTGGAACGTGATAATGTTTTCGGATTACCTAATTTTAATAATACAATCGAGGATATCACAGGTATTCGCCCGATGACGCTGGCCGCTTTTATTGACAAGAACCGGGCCGCGTTTACCAACTGAATTTGATCTGTCATTTGGGACCGGAAAAGGGTCACTGACCAGTAACAAAGAAGTAATTCTTTTTCGGAGAAAAATCGTAATTATAATCATTATCGAAAATGTGAGGCCGTAAGTTACACTTTGTACGGCCTCACTTCGTTAAACAGGATGAAGGATCAAATAGGCATACCTAAGCACTTATGCTGTTTGATGACTGTATCAGATTTTTTAGTCTTATATCAAGTGCAAGACCAAGCTCTGCCACTTCTAAACCAAGTTCTCCGGGATAAAGTATGGGGAGATTGTAAGCAGCATAAACTTCGCCATTCTCAGCCTCGTATACAATTAACTGTATAGGCGTAAAAAGCGCGGCACTGGGCACCAGTTTGGTCATAAGTGCAGCTGCCGAGGAATTTCCGATGATATAATGTTTCATCTTCATCCGAAAACCGTAGGCCTTGAAAAGTTGTCCGCGGTCGAATGAAGAAAATATGATGATATTTTCTTTCCCGGCCATTTTATTAATCTTCTCTTCCGCATCATGTGGGCTGGCCTCAATCTCGGCCAAAACTGCGTCATTGAAAAAACCGGCCTCCTTCTCCAGGTTATCAATAAATTCTTCGAATGGAATGTCAAGTTTGATCGATATATGTCTAACGGTGAGCGTCGTGTCCATTTTTAAGTTTGATTATGGTGGAGAATAGTTTCTGCCTGATCATTCAAAGTTGGTGCCGTTTTGCAATTGATTGAAAAAGAGGTGGATAGTTAAAAATGGCAATTGGAAACTTCCTTTATATCGTAAATCATCTGCAACAATCAGTGGCGAGTTCAGGATAGTTTATGGAGGTGTAAGCAGTATCCGGACAATTTTTGGTTCGTTTTTTTACGTTATATCGGAATAAACTTGTTTTTGATTTTATATAAATGACTGTTTTTTAGTTAGTTGTATATGGGTATGTGTTTGGTGGCTAGGCGTAACGTGCCTGGTCACACAGACAATTTTAATCATTTGACAATGCGAACTGAGAACAACGTGCCCTGTTTAATCAAAAACGAAACTATTATCCCTATTTACTGTGCGCACGTACAAATCATTTTAATCGTAACCTGCCTGTTGATTGCGGCTGGCTTACTTTATCAAATGTGGATTAATGAACGTAACAGCAGGCTTCTGGTGCTTAGAAGACGGGAACAAGTACGATCGAAGAACAGGAAAATCGAGGATCTGCTAAGCGAAAAGTATGACCTTTTAATAAAAAAGGAATTGTTACTTGGCAAAGTTCACCACCGCGTTAAAAATAACATGCAGCTTGTCCTTAGCCTGATGAGCACACAATTGGGTTATATTCATGACCCAATTATTAAATCCGCTTTGAGAGATAGCCAAATAAGGTTGCAGGTCATGCTCTTAGCCTACAAAAGATTTTATGGTAAAGAAGATATCCAGATGGTTGATATGTTCCTTTTTATGGAAGAGCTCGCTATTGTGATTTCTGAAAACTATCAGGATGGGGGATATAACGTTTCCATTTTAGTTGACAAAACGGCTTTGAGGCTTGATATTACCCAGGCAGACATTGTGGGATTGATCATTAATGAGTTGATCCGATACGCGATCAGTTGTCACTTTTCCATATTTCGGGATATAAGTTTTCGCGTCGGGTTGCTAAAGATCGACGATGTCAACTTAAGGCTTGTATTAACATACCCTAACGAATTAATCAGATTACCACCGGAGGGGGGAGGTGAAGAAGTGCAAACCCGGATCGGTTTGCTGTATGCCCTTTGTGAAAAACTCAAGGTAGAACCATTGATCGAGCAAAGTGAAGAAATGGAAATATCCCTAATTATCAAGTATTTGAGTTATCAGTGTGTTTAAGTATCTATAGACTTCAATTCAAACCTAAAAATGCCGTCATTGCAAATATTCTTTAACGTTTTCTTTCAGAGGGACTTGCAACAGCTCAAAGGGCTGACGGCATGGGCGGCCATTTCGTTGTGTGGTGTAATTATGCTGGTATGCTTTGCCGTTAAACGCAGATTTAACAATGCACGAAGGCTACGGGTGGGTACGACGTTAATTGAACGAAAGAGCAAAGAAGCAATAAGAATTGAGTCAGACAATAAAACAATCCTCCGTTGCAACGCGCGACTGGAGGACGAGCTGCAATATCGTATCCAAAAGAACCTGGAAATGATTTTAATGTTGTTGAATCATGAGTCTGCATCGCTGGAGCATGCAATGGCGAGAGATGCCTTTCTTCAAAGTCAAACAAGAATAAAGGCCATATATCTTGTTCATCGTCAGATTTTTTTTTCTCAGGGCGAGGAATATGTTGAGATGTCTGCATATGTAAGACAAATGGTTACCAGCCTTAAAAAATATTTCATGACACCCGAAACCGTTGACTTTAAATTGGATCTGCAAATCATCAGCTTAAGATTATGCATAGCTGAACCCTTAGGATTGTTCATGAATGAGGTTATCACGAATTGCCTCCGGCATGCCTTTATTAAACGTGCAACAGGAGATATTCACATTTCGATGAAACAGGCATCCGATAGACATATCACGTTAGAGATCAAAGACAACGGAGTGCAATATAAGGGGACTGACTTTTGGCACAAAAATGATCAAACACTTGGTATCGGATTGATTCATGGACTGGCAGGACAGCTCGATGCAAAGCTTGTATTTGCCCGGGATCATGGCCTGAGCGTCTGTCTGGATTTTATGTTGGGGCCTGCCAGTAATTAGTTTTTCCAAATAATGCCCGCGGTTGTCATTCTTTCAGCTAACCGGAATGAATTGTTTTGGACTTTGTGATTGTCGGAAACGAGAAATTACGATTAATGAATCAGGGCTAATCAAGGTGAGCAATCTTGATAAAAGTGTACGTTAATCCGGATTTTTGCGGACGACGCTATGGTATATCATACCAGCTATGTCAATTGCCGATATATCGTAAATTATTTAAAAAAATATTTGTTTAAATAATTGATAATCAGAATATTGATTAATGGTATAAGATTCGCTTTTATTGCACCAGAGCTTATCGCCTGCTTTTAAAACTCATATAAATAAGTTTAAAGCAAGTCAGGTGTGGCGAATAGTCTCAATACCCTGGCCGGCGGATAATTTGAATCATAAGCCCAGATTTTGAAAATCAAACATTGTTATGAAAAAATATCATTTTTTCCTTCTGTTGGTGTATCTGGTCTTCCTTAAAATACCGATGGCTTCTGCACAATCGTTTGCAAATAAATCACTTCCTTTTTTAAAGGAAAAATTAAAAGAAAGCAAGCCTGATAGCAACCGTGTAAAATTGTTGTTAGCACTAAGCCGCGCTTTGCTGTTCAAATCCGGTGCCGTCAAGTCTGATATTGACGGTTCCCGGATGTTGTTGGAGGAGGCGCAGCAACTAAGCTGGAAACTTCGTGACTCTGCCGGTCAGGGTAACGCGTTGCTCATGGAGGCTTTACTTCAAAATCATGAAGGCAAAAAGAATGAAGGCTTACGGTCGGCAGAAAAGGCATTGGCGATTTTTCGCAAAACAAAAAATTTAACGGATCAGGCCGAGGCATTTATCATTATTGGTCAGCATTACAAGGAAGAGGGCGATGAATTAGATATCAAGCTTGACTATTATGAGAAGGCCGTTGCCCTATTTCTACAAATGGGGAATAAATCCAGAGCGGCGACTACCTTAACAGATATCGGCGATTTTAAAACCTATACACGCCCTCCGGGTATGGCACTTAAGGACCTGCAACGCGCACTTGTTCTTTATCAATCTGTTCATTATAAGGAACTACAGGCCGTTTATGACCTCCTTGGAGAGAATTTCTCTAATATGGGCGATTATATCAACGGTATAAAGTATGGATTGCTCGCCGTGCAAACGGCTATTGCGGTTAGGGATACCAGTTTACTACTTTGCACCATATTTAACAGGCTTGGTTTTAGTTATTTCCGCGCGAACGATCTTGAAAATGCTGTTTCTTACTATAAAAAGTCCCTGCACATCGCCAGAAAGTATCATCATCAGCCTTCCATACAGCTGCTTGCCCTGAACTTGTCAAGTGCATTGGTGAAAATGAACCGGCCGGCATCTGCCCTTCAGGTTATCAACCGATTAGACGGGGAAACAAAACCGGGGGAGGACCTGAGAACTGATGTGGAGATTGGTTATGCGTACATCAGAATTTACCTTAAAATGAAGCGTTTCAACGCAGCAGAAAAATACCTGAAGATGATTAGCACGATCGATTTGAAGCTTGATGCAAAATCAGAAGCGCACAGTAAAGTCTACATGGGGAGCATTTTTTATTATCAGCAGACCAACCAGTATGAGAAATCGTACGCTTTTTTGTTGTTACATCAGGCTTTTTGTAAAGTAAACAATCTGAATTATCTGACATATGATGATGAGTTGTGGTGGTTCAAAGCAGACTCTGCCCTCGGTAAATATCAATCCGCCATCAATCACTATCAGCGGTATAAAGCGGTAAATGATTCGGTATTTAATGAAAAGAAAATCAGACAAGTCGCTTCACTGCAGATCCAATATGAGTCAGATGAAAAAGACAAGAATATACAGTTGAAATCAAAGGATATTCAGTTATGGAGAAAAAAGGCTCAGTTACAGCAATTGCAGGTCCGGCAGGAACGGGTCATCAAAAATGTCGTATTGATAAGCGCTATTTTGTTAGTATTGCTCGTGATCGTGCTGTATAACAGGTATCGGTTAAAACAAAACAGTAATCTCTTATTACAGGCTCATCAGGCCGAGATTGACGAGCAAAACAGTGCCTTGATCACATTAAATGAACGGCAAAAGGTATTGCTTAAAGAAAAAGAGTGGCTGCTGAGGGAGATACATCACCGGGTCAAAAATAACCTGCAGATTACCATGAGCCTGCTCAACATCCAATCATCTTACATGGTTAATGAAGACGCCCTTGAGGCAATTCAAAACAGCCAGCGAAGAATGCAGGCCATGTCATTGATTCATCAAAAGCTATATCAATCCGATAATCTGGCACTGATCGATATGTCAATATATATTCCGGAACTCGTTAATTATCTGAAAGACAGCTTTGATGAAAATCACCTGGTTACGTTTCACATACAGACCCTGAAACTGGAATTGGACATCGCACAAGCAGTGCCGCTGGGGCTTATTTTAAACGAAGCCATTACCAACGCTATAAAATATGCATTTCCAGGTCGTGGGGCCGGCAAAATAACGATTTTCCTGGACGAAGAGCGAAAGGGTTTGTATACGATGAAAGTTGCCGATGACGGTGTGGGCTTGCCAGCGCATTTTGATACCAAAATTCATGATTCCCTGGGTATGAATCTTATGCGTGGACTGGCAGAGCAACTTCAGGGGCATTTTGAAATAAGTAATAATTCCGGAACTACCATTACGGTAGTTTTTGCGTGTGTCAACCTGATGGAAACAGAACTGAATTTTTTAGAACAAGAAGCATAACAGCTGTATGAACGGGAAAATATTGATTGTTGAAGACGAATTTATCGTTGCGAGCGACCTGCGGATTATATTGGAAAAGGCCGGTCACCAGATTTGCGGTATTGCGCCTTCCGTAGCCAGAGCGCTGGATATTATCAAATTGAAAAGACCGGAAATGGTTTTTATCGATATCCAGCTTTCAGGTAACCTGACCGGTATTGACCTGGCCAGGCAACTTCAGGTCATGCAGATTCCATTCATATATGTTTCGGCCAATTCCAATCAGCGAATTCTTGAAGAGGCAAAGTTGACCAGACCATATGGCTTCCTGGTTAAGCCCTTTCGGGAAAAGGATGTACTGGTTACACTGGATATAGCGGCTTACAGGCATGAAAATAATCTGGAAGCTAAACTGATCAAGGAAAATATCCTGCAGCAGAAAATTGCGGATATCATGATTGGAAAAGCGGATTGGCAGGAAAAAATCAGATTAATTCTCGAAGCGTTGAATGAGCATATTCCGATAGACTATCATTCTACTTGCTGGGTAAATAACGGAGAGGAATTCGATGATGGAATACTTTTTTTTAAGGAGAATAACGCCTTCGAACTTATATCCATGGGAGAACTTGCCGCTAAAACCGGACGGACGGATCAGGAGCTGAAGGAAGCGATTATACCTCCCGAGGCACTGAACAAGGCGGCATGGTTTGCAGGGGAACAGTTTGAGCAGATGTGTGCGCAAAATCCTTTTCGCAAAATTATCAGTCGGGCATTTGATTTGGGATCAGCCCTGATTATGCCGGTATTCATTCCGGGCAAGGGCATATTTACTTACTCGTTTTACAGCCATGGAGCTAACAGTTATAATCAGGAACATTCGGCCCTGTTGGACCGGCTTGGATTGGTGTTGATGCGCATAGCAGCAATTATACCCAAAGCAGGACAGCATAATGGTTTTTTGAACGCGGAAAGGGAGATTTTAGCTCATGACATTATTGGAGCAGATGACAGTCAGGATGAGATACACGGTTTGGTAGGATCCAGCCCTACATTCCAGGAAATCAAGAAGCAACTTGCTGTAGCGGCGCCTTTTGAAATTTCTGTACTTATTCTTGGTGAAAGTGGCACGGGAAAGGAACGGATCGCGCAGGCTATTCATCGCCTGTCAAATCGTAAAGCGATGCCGTTTGTTAAAGTAAATTGCGCTGCAATTCCGGCTACATTGATGGAATCTGAATTGTTTGGCCATGAAAAGGGGGCTTTTACCGGTGCACTGAACAGGAGGATCGGCAAGTTCGAACAAGCTGCTTCCGGGACAATCTTTTTGGATGAGATAGGAGAACTTCCGCTTGATTTGCAGGTTAAATTATTGTGCGTACTTCAGGAAAAAGAGATTGTTCGGCTTGGTGGCAATCAGATAATTAAAACGGATGTCAGGATAATAGCTGCAACGAACCGAAATCTGGAAAGGGAAGTAGCCGAAGGGCGTTTTCGCCTCGACCTTTATTATCGCCTAAACGTTTTTCCCATGATGCTGCCGCCTTTAAGGGAGCGAACAGAGGACATCGCGCAGCTGGCGGAATTTTTCCTCCGGAAGTATTCAAAGCAAATGACTAAAAATATCCGGTATATGTCCAGCGATGTCCTTCAGGCCCTGACCGCTTACGATTGGCCGGGAAATATCCGGGAAATGGAAAATATAATGGAGCGTGCAGTTCTTTTAAACACCGGTGATACGCTGGACGTAATAGACCTTCCTGATAATACCTTGCCTCAGCATGAATTTCAGAGCAGCGACGGAACTATAAAAACGATACGGGAACTGGAAAAGGATCATATTCTTAACGTGTTGAAAAAGTGCAATGGACGTATCGGAGGCAACGGAGGAGCGGCGGAATTGCTGGATGTTGCCCCCACGACGCTTATTTCTAAAATGAACAAGTTAGGCATCGTGAAAAAATTCAAAACCTGATCTCAACGACCTTTTCCGAAAATTGAAATTATACTTTTGAGAATATTGATTTTTTGAATTAACCGATGGTTGATCATGCAGGAATTAATTTGTCATTCGATATTGTAAAATTGTATTCCATGGTTTGATGAAACACTCCGGTAAATATTCCAGATGAGCATAACATTATATACAGTCGATTAAATTGATAAAGCTCCTGTGTTAATATTGCAGGCAATCCTTTTGCCTGGTGAATAATGTAATTGTATTCGTACATTTTTGAAATAACGTATAATTTTTTTTCATGTTTTTTATTAAGTATTTGATTGTCAGTTTTTTAAAAAAATGGCATTTGATGTGTATTTAGTTTAGCACGACTATTAAATGAACATAAATCTATTTCCTAGACGAGTTGTGGTTACGGAGGGAGTTTGGTCGGGCAGCATTGACTGTCATTGGAGTTAAAGATTTATCCGTCTGTCTTGGTCCTGTTTTTTACACTTCAGGGCAATCAGATGATTAGAACTAAAAGTATCTGATGACCCATCACGTTTTCAAATGACCTCTCATAAGATAGACCAGACATGATAATGTTAAGGTATCAGATGATGTTCCTCAATCAATTTACTAAAAAATATTAATCATGGATATGTTCATTTTTATTTTTACGAGAGCGGTGATCGTGGCCTGTATACTTTTGATCCTGATGGATTTTTATCAGGGTAACGCCCACCAGAGTTGAACCACGCTGTGCCAGGAGAGATGCTGGTACAACATTTTTTTTACTAAAAGTAGCATGAGTTAACGTGTTTTAGCTATCGTAATGATACTTGCTGATTTACGCTATGTCGTAAATTTTTAATTGTTGATTTGTTGTAAGTATTTATATATTAAAGCTTTAGGTGCTGGTATGCTTTTGGATATATCGTTACTATGCTGTGGTCCCCTTCCCGGCTCGATCAGCTTTTGCCAATAAAACAATTATGAAAGTAAATCCTGCGGTGTTGCGAACACCGGTAACGTTACAACGCCAATTATGAAAAAGTATATGTGGAAGGTTCTGATGGACAGGTCTTCAATTCAGGTCAAGGTCAGGTATATGAAAATTGGATTGATCATAGCCGATTTCAAAAAGTTCACTGGAGCAATACATGCTGGGGATCACTTCAAAAACCCTGAAATACAGTTCTCGATAGATGCCGGTTCAGTAAATACGCATGATAAGGGAATTGACAAACAAATTTGTTCCGGGCGTTTCCTTTCCGTGAAAAACTATCCGCAAATTTTGTTTTCAGCAATCAATGGCTGTATCCCTAGTTCAGGAGGCATTTTGGAATTGACCGGTAACTTATCTGTGAAGGCGATCACCCGTCCAATTACCTTAGTCGTTAACTCCTCTGTTCTTCGGGTAGAAGAGCGAAAAAATGTAGCTAGCTTTAATCTTTTCGGCAGTATCAGCATGAAAGACTTCGAGTTAGAATGCGAGTTGAATGACAGCCTGGAAGATCATCTGCATATTCAAACAACACTTTTTCTCCAAAAAATTGACTGAAATGCCCGATCGGGCTGAACCGTTCAGACGCTGAAACGAAATAAAGCACCAGCTTTGTTAATATACGATATTTCGTATAATTCAATTCAATAATTTTTATTAAATAATTGATTGTTAATTAGTTATGCTTGGGTATAATATTGGCTTTAAATAGCATGTTGTAGACCGTTCCATATTCGATGATTGGTCACAACTCGAATAGTTATGAGTTTATCTGACAGGTCAAATCGCGAAATTAATGATCCGGATCGGTTGTCGTTCCGTAATGGAATCAGTTTGAAAATTGAAGGCATGGCGTCTTCGTTCGATTTTATTTCCGCTATATCGGCGGTAAGACACAAGGCTGATCTGCTGCAATTGATCAGCAGCGGATTGAAGCGTTTGATCAGTTTTTTTGATTACAGCATTTTTTTTTCAAATGAAGACAAGCCGGATTTAATTAACTATTGTGGTTTGGATGCATATCATGATTTAAAAATATGGCTTACGGAACAACTCCTTGATTCCCGGGTTATTTCGTTCGCTGTCAGCGATATGACAGCAGATAGCGAAATAGCTGAACAATTGATTCAACAGGGTATTACGCACATGGCGGGAGCAATGATGGATAAAGAGTCATCGGGCTACCTGTTATTGTTCAGCAAAGAGCAGGAAGGTTTTACAGTTTCTGAGCTGGAAATCCTTAGCTTGGTGACAAAGCCCCTGGCACATGCAGTATTTAATATGCTGCGCGTTGAACAAATGCATTTGCAGGCTGCTGAAAATGCGGAGCTATTTGAATTTATCAAAGAAATCGGGATGGTACGGGACCGGGATACGCTGCTCGCTGCACTTGATAACACACAGTGCGAATTATTCAGGACTGCAGAATATATTTTGACGATTAAAGATGCCGGACAATCTTACCGCTGGTTTTACCTCCATAAGTTTTTATCTCCGCTTGTTCAGGGCGAACGAGTTCCGGAAATCACAACTTCTTCGTTTTGTTTTTCTGAAGACCTGGCCACAACGGTTCTGAATTCGAACGGGCCTGTATATATTGATTTGGAGACCGGGGCGCATCAGGACAGGGTCGGTACATCAGCAGCCGTTTTTTTTAAGTCGATGGGCATTTCTTCTTTAATCGGGATGCCACTCAAGCAAAGCGATGAGCAGGTCGGGATTTTATGGTTGGTAAAAGGCGAAAAAGATTATGGCCGTATATTAACCGGAATCGCTCCATATCTGGCTGCTGCAATACGTAATATCACGAATAATGAGCAAGTTCAAGTTCAGCTTAAGGAGCTCTTTCAGTACAGGGAGCAACTGGAAATAGAAAATCTTTATCTGCAGGAGGAAATTGAGATTACTAACAATTACAACGAGATTGTCGGGGCAAGCCGGGTTATGGGTAATTTGTTTCACATGGTTTCTCAGGTAGCAGGCACCTCAAGTTCTGTTTTAATTCAGGGCGAAACAGGAACGGGGAAAGAGTTAATTGCGCGTGCGATTCACAACACTTCACCGAGGCGGGACAAAATGATGGTCAAGATTAACTGTGCCGCACTTCCGCCTAACCTGATCGAAAGTGAGCTGTTTGGTCATGAAAGGGGAAGTTTTACAGGAGCTACAGAAAGAAGGATCGGTAAATTTGAACTCGCCAATAACAGTACACTCTTTTTGGACGAAATTGGGGAATTGCCGATCGACCTGCAAGTAAAGCTCTTGAGAGCGCTTCAGGAGAAGGAAATTGAACGGGTTGGCGGAAAGACCGTTATCAAAACAAATGTACGAATCATTGCCGCTACCAACCGCGATTTGAAGCAGGAAGTCAAACTTGGTAATTTTCGCAATGACCTTTATTTCCGGTTGAATGTATTTCCGGTTTTTATTCCTCCTTTAAGGGAACGGAAAGAAGATATTAACCTGTTGGCAACACATTTTTTAAATAAACATGCTAAAAAATCAGGTAAAAAAGTCATCGGTTTTTCCAGTAAGGTGATGAAACAACTGCACGCCTATGACTGGCCTGGAAATGTCAGGGAGCTTGAACATCTCATTGAGCGGAGCATTTTGTTAGCTACCCAGCCGGTCATCAACGCGATCAATCTTCCGACATCTGAAAATAAAGAATCCAACCCCCACCTGGCAATCAATCGTATTAAAACAATTGATGAGATCGAACGCGAACACATACTTTACGTTCTAAGAAGTTGTAAAGGTAAAGTGTCGGGCATCGGCGGTGCTGCCCAAGCCTTAAATATTCCGTCTACTACGCTGGGCTCAAAAATGAAACGCCTTGGAATTACCAAGGAATTCACCTCAGAATGAGCAAATCTTAGGAGCATCTTTTTTAATAGCTTTTTAATCAAATAAAATCCGGCTGCTTTTTTGGGATGGGCTAAAAAAGCAGTTCATCAGTATGATCAATTTAACCGGCATATATATTCCTGAATAAAGTAGCTGACAACATTGATTTACGATATAGCGGAACATTCTTCTATTTGATTGCTATGTAAGTATCTGATATTTAGTTTATTATATATGTGGCATTTAATTGGGGTCAGGATTGATATTCTTGATAACATTAAATAAAACATTATGAAAAAAACGTCATCCAACCGGCAAATCTGCGCATGGAGCCGGATCGGTTTCAAACAAAATGCAACCATGTTATTGAGATCATCCGCAATGCTCGGCAGTCCTTGCTACGGTCGCGCTCCTTCAGATCCTCAACATGTAACATCAACAACGAAACAGGCATATGTATGAGTTCGATTGTGGTTGAAATGTAAAGTAAAACAAAACCAGTTGCATTTTGAAAGTTCTTTGTTTTATATTTGTTCTCATAATGCAATTGATCACACAAACAAAATTTAAAAAACTTAAAAATTAAGATCATGAAAATTCAATATCTCTTCCTTTTGGCATTTCTTGCCAGTTGCTCGGCGAAACCTGCACCGGTCGCCAACGCGCCACAGGAGTTACCTGTTATTCAAATCAGTTCGGGTGATGCTACAACTTATGAAGATTATCCGGCGGCCGTTGAAGGGACTGTTAATGTAGAGATCCGTCCGCAAATAACAGGCATATTAAATCATATATTCGTTGACGACGGCGCATATGTAACTAAAGGTCAGCCAATATTTAAAATCGACGAAGCACCTTTTGTAGAGAAGCTTAATAATGCTAAAGCAAGTTTACACACTGCAGAGGGTGCCCTGAGTAACGCGCAACTGGAGATCGAAAAGCTTACCCCGCTGGTGTCTGGCAAAGTAATTTCAGACTTCCAGCTAAAAACGGCACAGTCAGTTCGCGAGGTTGCTCTTGGAAATGTTGAACAGGCCAAAGCTGACATAGCAACGGCTAAAATCAATCTGGGGTATACCCTGATCAAGGCGCCAGTAAGCGGTTTTATAGGCCGTTTATTGCGTAAAGAAGGAAGCATCGTTGGTCCGGCTGATCCTTCGCCGCTCACCGAACTTTCTGACGTGCATAATGTTCACGTGTTTTTTGCTTTGGGTGAATATGATTTTATCCGTTTTAAATCCCAATACGCGGGAAATACGCTGGCCGAAAAAATTCAGAAACTTCCGCCTGTTGACCTGATTCTCGCTGACGACAGTGCCTTTACCAATAAAGGAAAAATCGACCTGATCAATGGTCAGTTTGATAACAATACCGGCGCTATAACGGTTCGTGCCACATTCAAAAACGAAAACGGACTTCTTCGTTCCGGTAATACCGGCAAGATCAGGCTAGGGTTAAAATTAACCAACCAGATGGTTGTACCGCAATCGGCCACTCAGGAAATGCAGGACAAAGTTTTTGTGTTTTTAGTGGATAACAATAATAAAGTCAGCAAAAAAGTAATTACCATATCTGGTAAAGCCGGCAATAACTACCTGGTTAAAGACGGTTTGAAAGCGGGTGATCGCATCGTTTATAAAGGTTATGATCACTTACATGAAGGTGATGTTATTGCGCCTCAAAAGGCTGATCTATCAACATCTTTAGTTGCAAACAATTAATCCTATCAGCCATGTTAAAGAAATTTATCGAAAGACCGGTACTGGCTACAGTTATCTCGTCTTTGCTAGTCATACTAGGTGTGATGGGTATGTTAAGCCTTCCATTAGAAAGGTTTCCGGACATTGCCCCGCCGGCAGTTCAGGTTACGGCTATCTATCCTGGTGCAAATGCGGAAACCATTTTGCGCTCGGTTGCCCCTTCACTCGAAGAAGCCATTAACGGTGTTGACAACATGACCTATATCAGTTCTGTTGCCAGTAACGACGGGTCACTTGTTATATCCGTATTTTTCACCAAGGGCACTGATCCTGATCAGGCTGCCGTAAACGTACAGAATCGCGTATCTCAGGCTACAAGCCAGCTTCCACCAGAAGTGGTACAACGGGGTATCATTACGGCCAAACAGGAAAACAGCCTGATGATGGTGCAATCCATTTATAGCGATGATCCCCAAAAATATGATCAGCGCTTCATTGTGAATTATGCCAACATTAACGTTATCCCCGACTTAAAACGTATACAAGGTGTTGGAACAGCATTTATATTGGGAGGCAACAGGGAGTATGCTATGCGAATCTGGTTGAAACCAAGTCAGCTTGCTGCTTACAAAATATCTTCTGCGGAAGTGTTGGCAGCGATTAACGACCAGAATCTGGAAGCTGCACCCGGCAAATTCGGAGAGGGTAGTAAGGAATCCTTTGAATATGTTGTGAAATATGATGGCAAGCTGAACAGGCCGGTGGATTACGAAGATATTATTATCCGTGCTAACCCTGACGGTTCGTTTTTAAAATTGAAAGATGTTGCACGGGTAGAGCTCGGTTCCTATACCTACAATAGCGATAATAAGGTCAATCTGAATAATAGTCTGGACGGGAAACCGGGTATTACTATTGTTATCTTCCAATTGCCCGGTTCCAATGCGGATGAGATCCAAACGAAAGCGAAAGCGCTTTTCGAAAAAGCAGGACAAAACTATCCGAAGGGAATTTATAATTCTACTTTTTACACCACCAAGGATGCGCTTGATACCTCCATCGAACAGGTGAAGCATACGCTGCTGGAAGCGTTCGTGCTGGTATTCATCGTCGTTTTCCTTTTCCTGCAGGATTTCAGGTCGACCCTTATTCCTGCCATTGCGGTTCCGGTAGCCATTATCGGTACGTTCTTCTTTATGAACATTTTTGGGTTCACCATCAATTTACTGACCTTGTTTGCACTGGTACTCGCTATCGGTATCGTGGTGGATGATGCTATCGTCGTCGTTGAAGCTGTGCATGCGAAAATGGAGCATAAGAAGCTCGCCCCGGCGCCCGCAACGCTGGAAGCCATGCACGAAATTACCGGTGCCATTATTTCCATAACACTGATCATGGCTGCGGTATTCCTGCCGATAGGCCTAATGAAAGGAGCCACCGGCTTATTCTACAGGCAGTTTGCCTTTACACTGGCTATCGCCATCGTAATTTCAGCGGTAAATGCTTTAACGCTGAGCCCCGCTTTATGTGCGCTCATATTGAGAGATATACACAGCGGTGAAGGAAAACCGGCGCCGAGAAATTTTAAAGAACGCTTTTTCCTGTTCTTCAATACAACGTTTACCATGCTGACCGCTCGGTATGTGATCAGCCTGAAATTTTTGATCCGTCAGAAATGGCTAACAATGTGTGCGCTGATTATCATCGCCGTAACCACAGTCTTTATGATCAAAAGAACCCAGACTGGTTTTATTCCTACTGAAGATATCGGTTTTATCGGGGTTGCCGTAAGCATGCAGCCTGGTGCGTCTCTCGAAAGGATGAGGGCCATCGATGACGAAATCGTAGCAAAACTTACGGTTATGCCGCAGGTTCAGAAAGTAAATAACCTGGTTGGGTTTGACTTTTTGACATTCACGAACAGTCCATCCGCTTCTCAGATTTTTGCCATTCTGAAACCGGTTGATCAGCGCGGACCGGTAAAGACAATCGCCGAGATTAAAGCGCTCATACAACAGAAAATGTCTACGATTAAAGGTATGGACGCCTTCGCATTCGAGCTTCCTTCCATTCCGGGATATAGTAATGTGGACGGCTTGGACGTGGTACTTCAGGATCGGACAGGTGACGCCAAATTGGATAAATTTAGTGGTGTTTCAGACAATTTTATTGCTGAATTGATGAAGCACAAAGAAATCGGGCTCGCATTTACCACCTTCAAATCAAACTATCCACAGTATAACCTGGAGATCAATAAGCCAAAAGCAAAACAGCTTGGCGTAAGTATACGGGATATTCTGCAGTCTATGCAAACCTACTTTGGTAGCATTCAGGCATCGGATTTCAACCGCTTCGGGAAATATTATCGCGTAGTTGCACAAGCTGATGTTTCAGAGCGGACTGATCCTTCAAAAATTGACGGAATTTATGTCAAAAATGACAAAGGTGAAATGGTGCCCATCAACACGCTTGTTCATTTGAAAAGGGTATATGGACCAGAGACAGCGAAGCGATATAACCTGTTTAATTCAATTTCGGTAACTGTTATGCCTAACAAGGGATTCAGCTCTGGCGATGCCATCAAAGTTGTTGAAGAGGTATCAAAGAAAAGCCTGCCTGACGGATATACCCAGGAGTTCTCGGGCCTGACCAAAGAGCAGATCACTTCAGGTGGGCTTGCAGTAATTGTATTCAGCTTATGTCTGGTGTTTGTTTATTTCCTCTTAGCCGCTCAATATGAAAGTTATATTCTGCCGCTGGCGGTAATCCTTTCTATACCTAACGGCATCTTTGGCGTATTTATAGCCATCGGTCTTACAGGAATCGAAAATAACATCTATGTACAGGTCGCCATGATCATGCTGATTGGCTTGCTCTCCAAAAACGCCATCCTGATCGTGGAATTCGCTGTACAACGGAGAAGGGCTGGTCACCCGCTTATTCAATCAGCACTGGAAGGGGCAAGCCTTCGTATCCGGCCGATTATCATGACCTCTTTCGCCTTCGTTGCCGGTATGATTCCAATGATGGGTGCTACAGGCCCTTCAGCGAATGGTAACCATTCGATCAGTATCGCGGCCGCAGGTGGTATGCTTTTCGGAGTTATGCTGGGTTTATCCTTTATACCAGTGCTGTTTGTCGTTTTCCAGGCATTGCAGGAAAGAGTAAGCCGTAAAAAGATAGTTGAAATCGAATCACACGAATTAGATATGTTAATTCACCAATCATGAAAACAATATATAAATACAGTGCAGCTATGATGATATTGATAGCTGCACAGATACTGGCGGGTTGTAAAGTGTCGAAGGACATTGCTTTACCGGATACATCCCTGCCCAAAACTTATCGAAATGCCCCTGTTGACAGCCTGTCAGTCGGAGCGTTACCCTGGAAATCATTCTTTGAAGACGAAGAGCTCAAAAGTTTAATTGCTGATGCACTTGAGCATAATTACGACTTACAGGTAGCTGTCAAAAATATTGAAGCAGCAGAACTGGCTTTTAAACAGTCAAAATTAGGGAACGTACCTACTGTTGGAATTCAGGCCACAGCAAGTACCAGCCGTCCGTCAGATAACAGTTTAAACGGCCTGTCGCTGAACCAGTATTTGGGTACAAAGCATATCGAGGACTATACCATTGCAGCATCACTATCCTGGGAGGCGGACATATGGGGAAAAATCCGCAGCCAGAAGGCGGCCGCGCTCGCGTCCTTCCTGTCAACACAGGAAGCGCGTAAGGCCGTTCAGACAAGGATTGTCAGCGACATCTCCAAAGGCTATTATAACCTGCTCATGCTGGATTCTCAGCTGGGCATAGCCAGGAGAAATGTGAAACTGAATGATAGCACACTAACTATTATCAAATTACAATATAGCGCCGGCCAGGTTACCACGCTGGCCGTTCAGCAAGCCGAGGCGCAAAAACTTACGGCTGAAGGGCTGGTTCCCCAGTTTGAGCAGCAGATCGCGGTTCAGGAGAATGCGATCAGTGTATTAAGTGGCAGACTGCCCAGTCCCGTTGGGCGCGACATCAGCCTGGAATCGCTGTCGTTGACGGAAAAACTCAGCACCGGAATGCCTTCGGAACTATTAAGCCGCCGTCCTGATGTAAAGCGTGCAGAATTGGAGCTTTCCAGGGCAAATGCGAACGTAGGATATTCCAAAGCAAATATGTATCCATCTCTAACGATCGGTGCGCAGGGAGGGCTGGATGCCATTAAAGCAAGTAACTGGTTCAATATACCGGCTTCCTTGTTTGGCGTAGTAACAGGTGGAATTGCGCAGCCATTATTTGACAAGAAAAGATTGAGTACCTTATACCAGGTGGCAAAAGTGAACCGGGAAGCCAGCGTGCTTCAATTTCGTCAATCGGTATTGGTAGCTTACCAGGAAGTATCTGATGCGCTGGTTAAACTGGATAAATTAAAACAACAGCAGGCCTTAGCCACAGAGCGGACAGCTACGCTTCAGCAGGCTACTCATAATTCCCAGCAGCTTTTCAAAAACGGACTGGCAACTTATTTAGAAGTTATCACCGCGCAAGGCAATGTTCTGCAAAGCGAACTGGAGCTTGCTTCCATCAAGAAAGCGAGATTGGATGCTACAGTCGATCTTTACAGATCATTGGGCGGGGGATGGAATTAATACCATAATTCACAAGGGAAGAAAAGATCTTAAAAGTATTTGTTTTATCTAAAAAGCTCATGATTTCAAGCTATTGAATATTGTGAGCTTTTTGGTTTAATACAACAGTTATTCAACAATCAAAACCGAACGGAGACCATATTTTGAAAAAAATACTGATAAAGAAGTGTGAAAATGATTTGTCATTATCATAACAAATTATTAAAACCAGTTGCAAAATGCAATTTGTATTTTTACTTTTGAATCATCATTACAGAATAAAAAATGTTGCAAATGAATAAGGAAGTTCAAGCTGTTGATCAGCCCGTTTTAAGTGGAAGTATACTGATCCGATATATAAATTGTATTACCAACTGCGCTTTGCAGGTGCCTGATAGCATCGTAGAGACAATTACCGGAAGAAATATAAACTCTTCCAGCCCTGGTAAGGCAGGGCTGGAAAAAAAAGCTTTTGAACGATTTGCTGTGAACGTGAAAGGATTTTTAAGAGATCCCGGTCACGACCATACTGTATCGGATGATTATGGGCAGCAATGGCTGTCCGAGGCTGCTCATATGGATATGAGTGCCTGAAAATCGAATGTGATAAATCTTTTATCATGACTATATAGCAAACCACTTCATGAAAACACAACAGCATCAGTTATCCATGGAAAGTGATATTAAGCTTAAGATCCTGCGTGCCGCTATGCAAATCGTTCGTGAAGCAGGATGGAATGCGCTGAGTATGCGTAAAATAGCAGTTATGATTAATTGCACACCTCCGGCCATTTATGGATATTTCAGTAGCAAAGAAGCGATCAGGCTGGGTTTAGCCAGGTGGGGGTTTCTCAGGTTAAATCAATCAATCGAAAGGGCGAGAGATACGAGTACCGTAGCGATCGACCAACTTGAAAGGATGTGGTCAGCCTATATCGTATTTGCACAGGAGGAAAGGATGCTTTACCAGATTATGTTCGGTCATGGGATGGTTGAATCACCGGAATCGGAAAAGTGCACTGAAGCGGATATGATCACGTTGACTATCTGTGAAGTTATTGGCAATGTGCCCAAGGGTTGGAACAATAATTCAGAAATTATCAGGAGAAAGTATTACCTGATGTGGGCCATGGCTCATGGCGCATCAATGATACGACAGCGCTGTAGCCCTATTATGGAAACTTCCCTGAGCGAGTGGGTTGCCGAATGGGTAAGATTGTCGATCTCCGATACTGATTAAATTCCATCGTTCCTGCTTTTGGTCGGGAAAAAAAACGATATTTAATACCGCATATGTTTATTGACGATATAAAGTGAATTATTGTAAATGAATTTGTTTTAATATTCTTATTATCAGTTAATTAATGTATGGTTGTTTATTTGTTCAATTATTCATCGAATTTATAGCGTGAATGTTGAACTGTATTTCAGCGCAATCCGCACATCAATTAGTGAAGTAAAAATGTTATATTTATAGATACTTCTTGCATCAAATGAGCGAAAAAATACTGATCGTGGAAGACGTGTTTCTCGAAGCAAATAATCTTCGGATTATATTGGAGAAATCGGGACACGTGGTTTGCGGGGTAGCCCGTTCTTTTGATCATGCTGTACAACTGGTCAGACAAGAACATCCGGATATTGTGCTGATAGATATTTTTTTAAAAGGAAAGCTCACCGGAATTGACCTGGCCCGATGGCTTTCCAGGTCAGGAATTGCATTTATATTCCTATCGGCTAATTCCAACGCTTCCACGCTGGAAGCGGCGAAAGCTACACAGCCATACGGCTTCCTGGTTAAGCCATTTCGCGAGCGGGATATTCTGGTTGCGCTCGAAATTGCTGTTTTTCGTCACCGGCATATGCACGAACTTCGCCTAAGACAGGAGCGATGGCTAACCGATATGCTGAATAATATCCTGGCGACTAAAATTAATAAACACCAACAATTGCTGTTGCTGGCAAAAGCGTTCCAGCCGTTTATTCAATTTGATTATATCCTGATAGAAACCGATATGGAAAGTGACAGAACGGATTCCGTCTATGGTTTTCAACGAACAAATTATGAAGAATACAGTACATTGGATACAACCGAGTTTTTTGAACATTTCGCTATATCCATATCGGATCTTTCAGCAATCCGGCAAATGTATATTGATGACAGCTCGATCAGGTATCAGAATGGAGAAGATTTTATAAGAGCTTGCAGTACAAATAAGATAAACGAGAATTTTAGCGAGTCCTTCGGCGTGAAGTCGGGGATGATGGTGCCTATTATACCGTTGCAGGGTATCAAAGGAGCTATTTCGTTTTTAAGTAAACAGCAAACGTGTTTTTCAGACGATCACTTAGAGCTGATCGCCCCGCTTACCCCTTTGCTGGTTTCCATTATCCAAAATATAAGCAAGAACCAGCGGGAAACCAGCACAGGGGAACTAAACAAAGCTCAGCGAGGATATCCGGCTAAACCTGACTTTACCGGGATCATTGGCAAAAGCTCCAAATTGCGTTTTGTTCTGGACCAGGTTACTCAAGTGGCACCTTACGATACTTCAGTTCTTATTTTCGGGGAAACCGGCGTAGGAAAAGAGGGGTTGGTAGAGGCCATACATCAATGCTCACCCAGAAAAACAAAACCGCTGATCAAAATTAATTGCGCGGCTATGGCGGCAGGGCTGGTTGAATCAGAATTATTCGGTCATGAACGCGGCGCGTATACCGACGCCCGCGAGCGGCGGATCGGAAAATTTGAGCAGGCTCAGGGCGGAACCATTTTTCTTGATGAAATCGGCGAAATTCCCTTAGATGTTCAAACCAAATTGCTTCGGGTCTTGCAGGAAAAGGAAATTGAGCGGGTTGGGGGAAGGGGGACTATCAAGGTGGATGTTCGGATCATCGCTGCGACAAACCGGGATCTCTATAAAGAAGTGGGCAGCGGGAATTTTCGTATGGACCTTTACTACAGAATCAACGTTTTTCCGATTGAGTTGCCCCCGCTTCGTGAGCGCACGGAAGATATCCCGCTGCTCGTTGATTATTTTCTAAACCGGCATGCCCGGATGAATGGAGAAGAGCAAAAAAGTGTAGCGCCTGACGTCATCAGTGGGATGCTTGAATACTCCTGGCCAGGCAATATCAGAGAACTACAGCACACACTGGAGCGGCATATTCTGACAACCAAAGGTCCGCTCATCACGTCGCTGATGCTTCCTGAACGCTCCGGTGTTGCTGTCACTGTTAAAGAACAGAAACGGTCCAGGCCGCAAACGATCGAAGAAGTTGAAAAAGCGCATATTTTAATGGTGATACAAGAATGCAATGGCCGTATTTCGGGTAAAGGCGGGGCTGCTGAGATACTTCAGTTACCGCCTTCAAGTTTGAGGCTAAAAATGAATAAGCTCGGTATTGCATGGCAGCACACTATCAAATGATTGCATTCCTAATGTTGTACTCCGGTGGTTAAATAGGAGCATAGAAGTAATCGATTTCTGAATTAAAAATAAATGATCAGTATATGGAGTCGAAAATGCAGGCAATTTTACCTATCAGCCCATGCACGGTGTGGACCCTCTTCGTCATGCTATTTTGTTTAGCTGCTGTAAGTTCCAATGCGCAGTACTCCTCAACCAAAACCCCCAGAGAACTCTTAACATTGGTTGAAAAATCCAAACCTGATACTAATAAGATTTTATTGTTACTTCAATTGGGCGACCATTTCGTATCCAAGCCGGGTAACCTAAAATCAGATTTGGACAGCGCATTTGTTTATTTTAAACAAGCCAAACGTCTAAGTGAAACTATCCGATCGGAAAAATGGCGCTTTGAAACACTCAAATCGGAAGGTAACTGCTATTTGGAAGGGCTTGATTTGGTTCGTGGAAAATCCTGTTTTATGCAGGTGATCAATTATTACAAACTAAACGGAGATAAAAAAAATGAGGCTAAAGTTTGGTTAAGATTGCAGCAATGTATTCCATACATGGGACCATATCTGGATGAAAAAGAAAAATGTTTTCGCCAAGCAATAGGTATCTACAAAGCCATAAATGACACACTAAACGAAGCGAATGTCTTGAAAGCGACCGCAGATCTACATTTAAACGAGGGAAAGCTTGATTTAGCCGAGAATGAATTATTAGAAGTTATCGCAAAATACAAAGCAGTTCATTATAAAAAATTACATCATACTTATTTTTTATTATCCGCAGTTAATCGACTCAAAGGCAATTTAGATAAGGAATTGTTTTACAATCTTGAAACTATCGCGGTTATGGAAGCAACTGCAGACACTGCCTTTCGCGCACTATTCCTTTATGAAACTGCACGAACTTACAGAGATTTGGGCCGGCGCGATCAAAGCTTGTATTACTATAATAAAGTTACCCAAATCTTGCTTCACAAGCATCCTATTACCGATGTGGATAAGATCAGGGTGTATGGAATGGCGACAGAAATTGTACAATTGTTATTGGCTGAAAAAAAACCATATGACGCATTGCTGGCAATGGAAAAAACAATCAGGGCCTTACCATCTGACAATCCGGACATTATGTTTCTAAAAAATATGGGTTTGGGTTTATGTTATGGTGCACTTAAAGACTACAAAAAAGCCGAGTTAAATTATATGGAGATGATTAAACTTGAACAGAAAAATGTTTTATATGGCTTTTACGATGAAAACAAAATCCTTCCCTATAAACTCATTAGTGATTTTTTCATAGAAATTAAACAATACGATAAAGCTATTCCATTTTTAAAACAACTGGAAAAGATGTCTCCGGGTAAAGTTCCTGTAGTGATGTTAAGTGAAATTCAACTTTCAGAATATAAAATCGATTCGGCAGCGGGTCAGATGCGCAAGGCAATCGAACATTATAAATTGTATAAAGCGTTGAATGATTCTGCATATAACGAGAAAAAAAGTAAGCAAATTGCTGAATTAGAGATCAAGTATGAAACGACAAAAAAAGAAAAGGACTTAAAGCTATTAAAGGCTACTGATAAATTGCGCCAACGTGCCCTTGAGCAAGCGGATCAAACTAGGAAATTCTATTTGGCCGGCATGATCATGTCATTGATCATAATAGGTGTGGGATATGGGCGTTTTCGTGCTAAGCAGAGAAGTAACTTATTACTTGAAACTAAGCAAAAGGAAATTACATCCAAAAATATTCGGCTTGAAAAGTTACTTCACGATAACGAATTATTAATACGGGAAGTTCATCACCGGGTGAAGAACAATCTGCAGGTGGTAATGAGTCTGCTATCATCTCAATCTGTTTACCTGCGGGATGAAGCAGCACTGGCGGCTGTGATGGAAAGCCAACACCGCGTTCAGGCTATGTCGCTAATTCACCAAAAACTGTACAAAACAGATAATCATTCAACGATTTACATGCCGGATTATATCAATGATCTTGTGGACTACCTAAAGGACAGTTATCAAACCCAGAATCATATTTACTTTGACCGCGATATCGAACCGATTTATCTGGATGTCTCACAGGCCGTGCCGCTCGGGTTGATATTAAATGAGACAATTACTAATGCTATCAAGCATGCCTTTCCGAACCAGATTGAAAAGGTGATCAGGATCAGGCTGATCACTGAAAACGAGGAGGGAGTTAAATTGATAGTGTCGGATAACGGATTTGGAATTCCCGACTCCTGGCTGACCCAATCACCAAACTCTTTTGGTATAACACTGATGCGGGGATTGGCTGAAGACCTGGACGGATCAATTGAAATTACGAATTCGAGAGGGACAACCTTGATCATAGTTTTCAAAATAGAAACGATGCATGGCAACGAGCAGTTCTCCATATAACATCATCGTTCGGGTTGTCAATAATATATTATTTAATTAAATGGTCATCCTGTATCCGTTTATTACCGGCAGGAAATTATCTCGTCCACCGTCGCGGAATCAAATTAAAGTAATTTTGAACTTTCTCAGGTTTATTTAATTACGGCTAAATCAAAAATACAAAGGCTCTTTAAAAGTCAGGGAAAACAATACCTCTGATGATTTTCCGTAACATCTTCTAAGGCTATGATAATTCGCTGAATAATTGTTGATTGGCGAAATATCATAGGGAAAAAGAATAAGAAATTTTATTAAGTATCTTATTTTTAACTGTTTATGTATTGGTTTGGTAATTGCAACTGTCCTATTGATGAAGTAGCGACGACTTAAAGTAATTGGAAAGAAGTGCCACTACAAGTGAATACTGGGTTTTACAGCTAATAACGAAAATCCTATGGGACAGTTCAAATACAAGAGACAAAATGCCTCACTTACCAAAATGATCATCAATCTGCATTCTATGGGGTTTACCGAGGAGTTTTATCTCCAGGACGCTAAAGTTTTTATTTTTTCAACGACAGCTGCTGAAGAATCGATCTCCAGTTTTGAGGTCTTGTTGATCAACCAGGTTTTCGATGAGTTTTGTGGCGGATACAAATATATACATGCTATTGAATCCGACTCTGGTATCAGGGGATTGTTATTGATGGAAGAATGTCTTTTCGCATCTGCCTGCGGGCGTTAACCATGCATCTTTCCAAATGCTTTAATTGATTTGTGAAAAATATAGGGACGGTAATATGAATGCATGGACAAAAAAGGTAAATGGGGATAAAATCAAAGCCGACATTCATGATGCAATAATAAAGCTTGTCGATAGGGATGGTTGGGATAACCTGAGCATTGCGAAAATTGCGGTGGAAAGTGGTTACAGTGGTTCTACTGTATACAGACACTATCAGAACAAAAATACATTGCTAAGTGAATTTACGCGGGAGGGTTATCTGCTCTTGTACCGGGAGGTAGTCAGGGCAGGAACCGTTAGTTTGCTTCCTGCTTTGCGATTAAATCACATGTGGCAGGCATACTGGAACTTTGCTTTTACGCAGCAAAAATATTATCGCCTGATGTTTGGCGTAGGTACTTCATCATGCAGGCTTTCCCCATGTTGCCCCGAACTGAAGTGTTTCGTCAAAGCTTTCATAACAGCCATGAGAGGCGCCGTTGTGAGTTACGGTAAGACTGAGGAACGGGTAGACGCTGAATTCTATACTTATTGGTCGGTAGTTCATGGACTGATCTGTCTGAACTTTCAGCAAAATGAATTTTCGCGCGGACTAAATAATATGGTTCTCATGGAATCGTTTCACGCAATCGCCAATACCTTTCAGGCAAGTGTTTTATAAATTAGGATTAATAACCGTTATACGGTCCATCATTTGCATTTTTTAGTCAAGGTTTTGCCTATATTTATATACAAATGGGTGATAATATCTTGATAGTTGAGGACGAGTTTATTGAAGCGAACGATTTGAGATCGGTGCTGGAACAGGCTGGCTATCGGGTATGCGGAATTGCCCGCTCTGTGTCGCAGGCCAATGAACTGATCATGGCATACCAGCCGGATATCGTTTTAGTGGATATATTTTTGAAAGGGAAGCAAACGGGGATCGACCTTGCCAAAAAACTTACGGCTAAAAATATGCCTTTCATCTATCTGTCGGCAAATTCTAACCCATCTACCCTTGCAGAAGCCAAAGCCACGCAGCCCTATGGTTTTTTAGTAAAGCCGTTTCGCGAGAAAGATATTTTAATTGCCTTGGAAATTGCGGCCTATCGTTTCAAACATGCACGTGAGGTCCTGACCAGACATGAGGAATGGTTGCAGGGACTGCTATCGAATATTCAGGCAAAGGAAAATAATGCTTTCGAAAAATTGCTTAGCCTTGCCTCCGCTTTTCAGCCATTTCTGCATTTTGACTTTGTACTCATCGATACAGATATCATGGGACATGATATACATACGCTAACTGGCTTTCAGCGTATCAATTATGACAGTTATAAGGCACTCGATATTTTTGCTTCCGGAGATATTTTCCTGCTCTTGAAAGATCTGGCTGAGGTAAGGAAGTCGATCCTGAATAATTCAGAAATTTGCTATCGCAACAAACAGGATTTTTTCGAAAGTATGGCATCTAATAAGGTGAACAGACAGGTATATGCGCTTTTGGAGATGGAATCAGAACTGGCGGTTCCCGTACTCAGCGGCGACGTGAGTGCCTCATTTTTCTTTTACAGCAGGCAACCGGAATGTTTTAATGATGAACAGGTGAAGTTGATGCGTGCCATGCTGCCTGCCTTGGCAGAAACTATCAGGAATATAAAAAACACCCAAAATCGGGTCGGGAGAAATGATTCGGAACAGGCTGTTTCGGTACGGGAAAAGACATCCTTTTTTCCTGGTATAATAGGTAACAGCCCCCAGTTATTAAGTGCCTTGGATCAGGTTACCCAGGTTGCGCCGTTTGAAACCTCGGTTTTGCTGCTGGGTGAAACTGGGACTGGAAAAGAAGGCCTGGTAAATTTGATTCACCAATTATCGCCGAGAAGCCGCAAACCACTGATCAAGATCAATTGCGCTTCAATTCCGGAAAGCCTGGTAGAATCTGAATTTTTCGGTCATGAAAAAGGCGCGTTCACAGGAGCCAATGAGCGCCGGATCGGCAAATTCGAGCAGGCTGCAGGAGGAACGGTTTTCCTGGATGAGATCGGCGAAATTTCGTTGGATATGCAATCAAAGTTATTAAGGGTACTTCAGGAGAAAGAAATTGAGCGCGTGGGCGGCAGACAAACTGTCAGCACAGATGTGCGCATCATAGCCGCAACAAATCGCAACCTGGAAGACGAAGTTGCCAAAGGGGCGTTTCGGATGGATCTCTATTATCGTATTAATGTATTTCCAATTATGCTCGCCCCGCTTCGTCAAAGGAAAGAGGATATTCCCTTGCTGGTCAACTATTTTCTTTCTGAACGCGCACGCATTTCGGGGCAGAAAACAAAAAATATCACCCAACGGGCACTTGAACAGCTGATGGACTATTCCTGGCCGGGAAACATCAGGCAGCTTCAGCATCTTATCGAACGAATGGTGATTATAACAGACGGCAGGGAAATCGATCGGATCGAATTGCCTTCATCCATTGCTGTCAACGAGGCTCCAGATACGGTCAAACGAAAAGTTCAAAGTATCGGAGAATTGGAAAGAAACCATATCATGGAGGTACTTCAGAATTGCATGGGTAAAATTTCAGGTAGCGGAGGAGCGGCGGAAATATTGCAGCTCCCCGTTGCGACGCTTCGTATGAAAATGAAAAAGCTCGGTATTCAGTGGCATCATACTTTTGGACAATGAAATAAATGGCGGTCTGATTTTATATCAGTTATGGGAGCTAAAACAGTATTAATCACTCAGCATATGAAGAGAAAACGCTGGCACTTTTGTATGGTCATGCTGCTATTGGGTTTGTTTTCCGAAACCAGCGAAGCACAGGTACGCATTTCTGACAAGCCTCACGATGTATTACTGCTACAGCTTAGTTCTGGTTTTCTGTACGTCGTAAAGCAGGCCAGGGTCGATCTTGACAGTACGCTAATGATTACCAGTCAGCGCCATGGCCTGAGTCGTATACCTATCATCACCGAAGGTTTTGATAAAAACTATCCTTTGGCTAATTGCAAGTGGATGGATGACAATGATACGCATCAGATAATTACCCGGCTTGATTTGGCAGAGGGTAAAGAACATGCGCGGCTCCTGTTATTGCTTGGTGCATATTATGCATTTTACCCCGGAACGTCTAATGTAAATATTGAACGAGCTGTGACCTACCTGAATGGGGCGAAAAAGGAGTGTAGTGCGCTGGGAATCAATGATTGGGCAACACAGTGCGACATATTGCTGGGAAAGTGCTATTTTAAGTCGGGAAAAGTCGATGCAGCGAAAGCGATAATTCAGCATGCCGTGGAATCTGCTAAACGGTATGGAAATCAGGATCTTATTGCAAAGGCCTATTATTACGTGGGTGCCTATTGTCCGTTTATCCCGGAATTATTGGACTACCGGATTGCCTGCCTGGAAAAAGCTGAGCGATTATATCGGATACTCCAGGATCACGTTAATCAGACCAACGTGCTTATGGATTTGTCCTACCAAAATTTCGCAAGGGGCAAAGTAAAAGAATCGGAGGCTGCAGCAGTAGCCTCCCTCAATTTGCAAAAATCGATTAACTTCCCCTATACACATTATACCAACGATATGCTGGCTTATTTGGCTCGTATAACGGCGAATTTTGCCAATGAGCTCCAGATTGGTTTGTACGAAGCGAAAACTGCCGAAGTAACAAGGGACAGCTTAGGTTTAGGATATTTTTATCTCCGGGTTGGGGAAGCTTATTACAATGCAGGAAATCATGTTGAAGAAAGTAATGCATGGTATAGGAAAGCGCTGACCGAATTTGTCAGGAACGGCGGAGATCCGGCTCTTTATGTCATTTTTAGCAGCGATATGTTCATTGAGTATGGCTTAAATGATCACCGGACAGTGCTGAAAACATTGCAAAAACTACTGAAAGACTTTCCTCCTACAAATACGATAGATCAGCAAAGCGCATATGTAGCAATTGCCGCCTGCTATGAAAAATTAAATCGATACAAGGATGCGGAAAAGTATCTCCTGATGGCCGAAAAACTGGAACAGGCCAACCGGAAAATTCGCGGAAACCTGAATGATAATTATATATACTTTCGGTTAGGCGGTCTTTATACCGAATTGAAAGATCAAAAAAAAAGCAAGTTTTATAACCAAAAGTTCATCAGTACGTCGAAAGATACAATACTGTTGTTGGGTGCTTACCGGAATCTGTACCAAGCCGATTCGGCCTCTGGCGGTTTTACTGCCATGAGAAATTTGTACCATTATGCAGTTTTGAAAGATAAGATCTATACAAAGGCGAAAAATAAATTAGTGGAAGAACTGAGTGTACGTTATCAGACTTCGCAAAAAGAGAAAGATATTGAAGTATACAAGGCAAGAAACTTATTGCAATCACAAACAGCCGCAACTACGCGCCGGATAACTATTGCAGGACTTATCGTGTTAATGCTGATCATTTTATTGATCTGGCTGCTATATGTCGGTAAACAAAGGAGTAACCGGCAGCTTCAGTCGCAAAAGGATGAGATTGCCAGGAAAAACCTGCAATTGGAACACGTTATCGATGAAAAGGATGAATTATTGGTTGCCAAAGAATGGCTGCTGAAAGAAGTGCACCATCGTGTAAAAAATAATCTTCAATTGGTGATGAGCTTACTGAATTCTCAAAGTACCTACCTGAAGGATGAAACGGCGCTTAATGCCGTGCTGGAAAGCCGCCATCGCGTGCAGGCTATGTCACTTATCCATCAAAAATTATATAAATCCGATAACGCATCCAGTATCAACATGCGGGATTACATTAAAGAATTGGTAGCTTATTTGAAAGAAAGTTTTAAAACGGGCCTGAGCATTTATTTTGAGCTGCGAATTGATGCGCTCGAACTGGATGTTAGTCAGGCTGTGCCTGTGGGGCTTATTCTGAACGAACTGATCACAAATGCTATTAAATATGCATTTCCTTATACGGGCGAAGACAGGATAGTCGTCGTTCTTTCCAAAACAAAAAGCAATGTTATTTCTTTGGTTTTTTCTGATAACGGGCGAGGACTTCCTGTAAATTTTGATGAGTCGGAAACGAAGTCTTTTGGAATCAAACTCATCAAAGGACTGGCAGAAGATCTGGGCGGGATACTCCGGGTTGAGTCGTTGAATGGCACAATGGTCACCATGCAGTTTAAGATAGCAGATTTTTACGAACAACCTGAATTGCTAAATAACGACCACAGCTAAAGCATGATGGTTATTTGCTAAATCTCAGAAAGCAGCAAGTCAAATGATTGGTCTTACAACGCTTTCGTTTCGTGTTTTGATGATTTACGATATATCGTATAGGATTCTTGGATTTAAATAATTGTAATGATTTAATAATCAGACAATTGTGATATTGGTATATGAATTGATTTATTGGTATAGCTGGAATAATTGACAGAGGCAAGCCCCGGTCATTATACCCAGCTTAGTTAACCACAGTCAAATTTAAAACTGAGAAATCATGCCAAATCACCTTTCAGTACCCGGTATTGTCCACACAGTAATCAGCGTTATCGCAGTCGTCGTCGCACTTTATTCTTTCGCTCGTTTCGGAAAACTTAACCCTGAAAATAAAACCGGGAAGTGGTATATCGGCCTCACCTTGTTAGCCTGTTTTTCGTCGTTCCTGGTGATGAAAACCGGCCATCTCAGTAGTGCTCACGGACTTTCCGTTTTGGTATTGACGATATTGCCTTTGGGCGTTTACACAAAAAAAATAAGAATTTTTGGTAATAAAGCTGAATACGTTCAGCTTATACTGATGTCGGCCACATTGTTTTTTTCTTTGATACCAGCTATTGTTGAAACCTTAACCCGGCTGCCAGTCAGCCAGCCAATCGCTTCAAGCGATCAGTCTCCTGAAATCAAAACCGGATTGTTGATCCTCGTGAGTCTGTACACGGTAGGGGTTAGCTACCAGATATGGAGGCTGCATTCCATTCGTCAAATGCGCAACATATATAACAAACTTCATATATAAAGAGACTATTCATTGATGAGTGTTTAGTGGACAGGGGAAAAGCGCTGCCTGCCTATCCGGCAGCGTTTTTATGCTCATTCCGGAACGGCTTATCCGGTGAAAGATTGGAAAGCTGATTGGACTTTTTTGAAAGCGTGTTGGTTCAATTTTTAAATTTATATAAACATGGACATAAAAGACAAAACTGTACTGATAACCGGCGGAGGCTCCGGAATCGGATTCGAGATTGCAAAGTTGTTGAGTGAGGCGGGGAACGCTGTAATCATTACTGGCCGAAACGAGCGAAAGCTTCGGGACGCGGCTGCAAAACTATCTGGAATCGATATTTTTCCGGCAGATCTAAAAAACGACACCGATGTTTCAGCGCTGGCCGCTTACATTAGTCAAAATCATCCCCGACTGGACATATTGATCAATAATGCGGGCGAGATGCTTACCTATGATCTGGCAACAGATCCGGGAATTTATCAAAATGCGAATTCAGAAATGCGAACGAATTTTATCGCTACACTGCATTTGACCGAAAGTCTGTTACCTCTTTTAAAAACCAGGCCCGAAGCAGCCATTGTTAATGTTACGTCTATTCTTGCCCTGGCACCCGTTAGTGCTGTATCAACCTATTCAGCAAGTAAGGCTGCATTACGCTCATTTACGCAATCATTAAGGCATTCGCTTTCCCAATCAACTGCTATAAAGGTATTTGAACTGTTGCCGCCATTGGTTAATACCGAATTGTCCAAAGATTTTGGCGGGCAAAATGGGATACACCCTCAGGAGGTCGCAACAGCGCTGCTGGATGGAATGACAGGGGATCGTTTTGAAATTCATGTAGGGGATACCCAGGGGTTTTACAATGGTTTCTTTCCGGCCGCAGATGCCGCATTTAAAATGTTAAACAATAATTAACCGGAGTGCTTTGAAAAGGGAACTGATCTCGCAATACCGTGCTGCTTTAAGTATGCTCAGGAATGTTGTGGTAAGCTGCCCTGAAATACTTTGGGATAACACTGACAATGATATAGCTTTTTGGCAATTAGTTTACCATACGCTTTATTTCACCGATCTGTATCTGGCCGATAATGCGCACCGTTTTGTCCGCTGGTCCAGGCACCGGCAGGATTATCAGAAACTGGGCAGATTGCCGGCGGACAGGACGAAATTGACCCAACCGATTTACACTAAAAACGATTTGCTGGGTTATATAAGCGAAATAGATCAGCTGTTAATACATCAGGTCAAAGAAGAAGGCTTTAAAGGGCCGTCGGGCTTTGAATGGCTGGTCATGAATAAACTGGAATCGCATTTGTACAATATCCGGCATTTGCAGCATCACACCGGCCAACTAATTGAGCGCCTTCATCAATTTGGTGTTCACGGAATTCCCTGGATAATCCAATTTACAGACGGTGAGGATTAAGGCAGTTTGAACCTTTTTCAATCGCAGGTGGCAAAAGTGTAATCGACTAGATTGTTTACTGTTTTTCTTTTGTTTAATTATTTGATTATTAATTTATTATAATTTGATATGCGATATTAACCTGGGTTAAGATTATCCAGACAAACCCATGGTAAGTTTGCACTGTCAAAATTCTTTGGCACTTAAATATAAAAAAAATGAAAACCATTATCTTAACATTGGCTATAGCTTTATTAGGCATTACCACCTTTGCGCAAACAAATAAACAATCGAAAAAAACGCATCAAACCATTGTGATCGTGCCCGGAGCATGGTCGGATCCTTCGGCGTGGGCCTTTGTAGAACCACTTTTGAAAGCAAAGGGATTCGACGTTATTACTGTTAATCTTCCGGGACATGGAAAGGACAGCACATCCTTTGCAAATATTAGTTTACAATCTTATGTCGACGCTGTGAAAACTGCTATCGGCGAGAAAGACAATATCATATTAGTGGGCCATAGCATGGCTGGTATCATCATTAGCCAGGTTGCTGAAGATATGCCGGGGCAAATAAAAAAGCTGGTATATGTGGCCGCTTTTCTTCCTAAAACCGGAGAAAGTCTGTTGACGCTGGCACAGACTGATGCTGACGCGCACGTAGGCAAGTATTTACAGATCAACAAAGAAACAGGTTCAGCCGACATCGCAAAAAATGGCATTATTGATGCCTTTGCAGCAGACGCTCCTCAACCTGTTCAGGAGATCGTTGTCGCCAGCGTTAAAGCCGAGCCTCTGGCACCTTTAGCAACTCCTGTTAATTTGACAGATGCGCGTTTCGGATCTGTTGTGAAAATTTATATACACACGCTGAATGACCACACCGTAAGTTACAAACTGCAGCAGAAAATGGTGGCTGCTACCAATGTGAAAAAGGAATATTCATTAAACAGCAGCCATACGCCGTTCCTTTCTATGCCTGATAAATTAGCTGAAATAATAAGTAAAGAAGCTAAATAACCTGTTGTTTTGTGTTTTTATATGTTGTTGCATAACTCACCGAATATTTTTCGGTGAGTTTTTGTTTTTAATCAGCTAATTTTACGATCCTTAACAGGATATGAAAGAATACGACTTACTTCAACAAGCTTTGTTTGAGCTTGCAGGAATTGATCACTTGGCTTTTGATCTATCCAAACCTTACTGGAAGTTTAAAACCTATAAAAAAGGAGAGTTTTACAACGAATATCAAAACGTTTGCAAACACCTGGGCTTTGTCATCGACGGCGTTTTCCGTATTTACAGGGCAGACGAAAAGACGGGGGAAGAAAAGAATATGCTTTTTTATTCTAACGGTCAGTTCGTCGCCTCCTATAAGAGCTTTTTAAACCAAACGGCCTGCGACTATTACACGTCGTCCATGAATAATTCTAAAATTCTGTACATTCACATAGATCACCTGCAGGCACTTTACCGGCAATCCCATAGCTGGGAGCGATTCGGAAGGATAATAGCAGAAATAGCATACCATCAGGTGATAAGCAATACGGAAGGGTTTCTGTTCAAGACCGCGGAAGAACGTTACATCGAATTGATGAAACAGCATCCTGATATCTTTAACTCGGTCCCGCTGTACCATATCGCGTCTTACCTGGGTATCCAGGCACCTTCTTTAAGCCGGATAAGAAAAAGAGTAGTAGGCAGGTGAAAGAGGGTATCTAAAATGGCATGACCAAGGATGAGTTGTCTTGTTATACCACAGGGAAATATATGCCCTGGCCGTACTAATTTGATCATTTTTAATCAGCTTGCATTTTTTTATATAATTGTTGAATTGTCATCAATATTTCAGATGAGGACAATTTATCTGCGATGCTGATCGGTAGGAGATAGCTTGCACTTCCCCGTTCGATAAAATTATATTCAGGCAGCTCAATCTATCTATTTTATGTTTGCAAGAGACCGCGTGGTAGCTGATTTAATGAGATCTAACCTACCTTTAGTTGTGGTTCATATTTTTCAAAAATTTATGTATAACTAAATGTAAAACTAAGGCAGCTGCTGCACCTGAAGAATTCGTTGATTCATGATATATCGCCAGATATATGAGGTGGTATCTGTCTAAATTGCTTAAAATCAATTAATTAATAATTGGTATCGTTATCGTGAGAATAAATCCAGGTGCTCATTAATTAACGCAATGTGAGCTCCTGCGATTCAGGCCTTTAATTGAAATGTCTGAAAGGTATATATATGAAAGGAGAATAATCCGATTCTTTGAGAAACCAGGCCTTATACAATCAAATGATTGTGGCGAGATATTCAAAACAACATTAATCAGAAAAAAACGAACATATACTATTAATAAAATAAAAATTGAAGAAAATTATGAAACGCACAGCGAACGCGCATTGGAACGGTACCTTACAGGAAGGTGTCGGTGAAATTTCTACCCAAAGTACGGTATTGAACAAAACACAATATTCTTTTAAAACCCGTTTTGCGGATGGCATAGGCACAAATCCGGAGGAGTTGGTAGCAGCGGCCCACGCAGGTTGTTTTACCATGGCGGTTAGCGCAGCATTGACCCAGGGAGGATATACGCCAGGTGATCTGACAACGGATGCAATACTTACGCTGGATATGCAATCGTTGACCATAACAGAAATTATCCTGGAATTGAAGGCTACAGCAATACAGGGGATAAACGAAGAACAATTTAAGGAAATTGCTGAGGATGCCAAAGCAAATTGCATTGTTTCCAAGGCGTTGAGTGTGCCGATTTTTTTAAATGTTATCTATGCCTGAGATACATTGACGAGTAAAGCCCGCAGCGTATGACTGCAGGCTTTACTCTATGTTTATTGATTAATGGTGTGGGGCAAGTATAAAATGGGCCGTTGTGACAAAGATCAGTATTTCCCATCATCCGCCTTTAAGCCGATGTACGCTTTTTGATCTCTTCTGTTACTTTGCCCAATAGCGTGGCGGCCATCCCGGCAGGTCTTAGAAAAATATCAACATGATCAACCAGGTCGTTTTCATCAACATGTACCTGGTCAATAAATTGCACAGGCGTGCCTTCAATGGATCCCTCCAGTAGAATCGCGTGCCAATTATCGGATCCCTGGTAACTGCGCACAAATTTAAAGCCATCTACAGCAGCTGCTACTGCGCTTAACATCATGGAGTTTTTTCCTTTGCCTTCGTTGGGCTGGTTGGCACCCGGAGGCAGTAATTTAATTTCCGGGCTTAATGTAGCCGCGATATTTTCGAAATCGCCGGCCGCGATGGCGGCGGCATAATTATTTACAATGTTTGACATGAGTTGGGAGATTAATGTTTTAAAATGACTGAAGAGCGTCGTGTTTATTTATCTTGTTGATTGAGCAATAGACGAAGCGGGCTTAACGGGCCGATAGGTATAAGCTGAAATTCCATCATGCCCACCTGCCCAAATGGCAAGGCTTCCAATATTTCGTGAGCTTCGGCTACGGTGGTCACATTCAAAATAAATACGGGTCCTGATGCATCAGGTTTAACAAACATGTTTTCAATGATGCCTTTTAAATATAAATTAAGCGTGGCGGGTACTTCTTTAAGTAACACCGGAAATCTGTCGGGTATCGGCATACCTTTAGCGGTTAGTGTTCCGATCGCCAGTACTTTTGTAGCCGCGATTGTTAAGTCTATTGGAGCAGGGACGGATCCGGTACCTGCGTTGTTTTCTTCTTGATTCATGGTTTTTAAATTTTAGATGGTTTTAGTGAATTAACCGGGGATAGCGTAATCCTTGGACTTTTCCATCCCCGGTATCAAATTATGATAAGCTGACCGTACTTACACAACTATAACGCCGTTTTGTAATTTATTGATAGTTAGTTTGTTGTGTTAGTTGTTTATTGATTTATTTACTTTATATCAGAAAACAACAGATTAACTACGATACCATGCTTGTTTTATTGAAACATTCCGATGTTATTTCTTACGAAATCCGCAATTGCCAATGGCTTCCTGCCAGATAGTTCCTCTACATTGTTATTCATTCCTTCAAATTCACCTGTGCGGAACATATGACCAATGGCCACAATATGTTGAATGGTATAGGGGGTATTGAATGGAGAATCACTGGCACCGATGATTTCACCAAGAGCTTCCGGTTCAACCGGGATAAATGCTATATCTTTTTGCAATACATCTGAAATTATGGTGGCAATCTGCTGGCCGGTTAATTCTTCGGGACCATATATCCTGTATGTTTTTCCTGCGTGGCCCTCAGGTTTAGCTAAAATAGCCGCGCCCACCCGGCCAATATCCTCACTATTGATCGCGCCGTAGCGAGCTTCGCCAAATGGAGATATGAACCGGTTGTTCTCTTTGATCTCCTGTGCGAAATAAGCCAGCCATTCCATAAATAATGTTGGTTGCAGATGGGTTACAGGAACGCCTGAGCGATCCAATAACCGTTCAGCGATCCAATGGTCCTGGGCTGACTTGCTGGGTACATTTCGGGTTGATGTTCTTTGTGAAATATTTACAACCAGCTCCAATTTTTCTTCAAGTGCCGCCTGAGCGAAATAGGAGGTAGCCTGTATCAAACCTGCCTGAACGGGATATACGAAAAATGCTCGGTTAACCCCCTTCATGGCGGCACTCACAGAATTAAAATCATTCATATCACCGATCACAACTTCTACCCCCTGGGCGCTTAAGGCTGCAGAACGGTCATCGAGCTTCCTCACCATTGCTCTTACGGGTATTTGAAGTTCCAAAAGACTTTTTATCGCGTTACTTCCGGAAGGACCTGTTCCTCCGGTTACCAAAACTTTAGTTTCCATAATTTTATTTTTTTTGTAGTATTAACTTTTATCTGAATAATAACTGCAGTAACCGCGGTATTTATTTCCGGGCGAGGCAGTCCTGATACATTGTTGGTTTGTTTAGAATAATGCTATGTTTTTGTTGATGAAATCAGCAACTGATAATGGTTTTGTTCCTGTAAGTTTTTCCACATTATCTGTCATTCCCCTGAATTCTCCCGATTGGAACATTTTTGCAGCAGCCACGATATGCCTGGTCTGATAATCCGGAGCGCCGAATGATTTTAGAATTTCTCCGAAGGCGTCTGGCTCAATAGGCGCATAGCTGATTTCTCTTTTTAAAATGGTCGATAAGGTTTCTACGATTTCTTGTCCGGTCACTTCACTAGGTCCATAAATATTATAAGTTTTCCCGGCATGCCCTTCCGGATTTGCCAGAATCGCTGCAGCGGATCTGCCGATGTCCTCGCTGTTGATCATTCCATACCGGGCCTCCCCGAATGGAGATATGAACCGGTTATTTTCTTTAATCTCCTGTGCAAAATAAATTAACCACTCCATGAATAAGGTTGGCTGTAAATGGGTAACCGGAATACCTGCGTGGTCCAGCAGGCGTTCGGCCAGCCAATGGTCCTGTGCCGAGTGGCTGATCGCATCCCTGACGGCAGTTCTTTGTGAAATATTTACAATGTGTTGGACATTTTCTTCCACGGCGGCCTGAATTAAATAGGCAGTGGCCTGTACCAGACCTTCTGCAACCGGATAAACGAATAAGACACTGCTTATACCTTTCATAGCCTGGCTTACCGAATTGAAATTGGTCATATCGCCTACCACAACTTCCGCACCCAAATTGCTCAGTTCGGCAGAACGATCATCTAATTTGCGCACCATTGCTCTTACAGGCACGTTAAGTTCCAGAAGCCGTTTGGTTGCATTGCTTCCTGATGGTCCTGCGGCTCCGGTTATTAATACTTTAGTTTCCATGATTTCTCTTTTTTAGTTTTTTGATATTTTGATTTTTAATTCTGCAACTGGTTGCGAATAATTACACTACAAAGGTAAATAGTTAATTGTAAAATGCAACTAGTTTTAAAATAAAACTTGATTGTTTTTTAAAAACAGACATTTAGATGACTTTTCCTAAGGCGGATCTGTATCAGGCATTTGATCTGCCTATGTAACAGCTTTAGTATTTAACTAATAAAAATTCGGCAATTTTTTATGGAGCCTGAAAATGCTTGATGGTCCTGAGCATTAGGTGCGTTTTTTTCTCCGTTCTGTTTCTGCAGTAACCTTTTCGAGTAAAATTGGTCCATATGAGGCAGGACGCATAAAAATATCAACCTGATCAATCAGGTAATTTTTGTCAATATGTATATGGTCAATGATCTGGATCGATATGTCGTCGATTGTTCCTTCGAATAAAATTGCCGACCATGCTGTATTCGTCATATACGTTCGCACAAACCTAAGGTCGTTTATCACGGTAGCCGCAGTACTCAGCATAGTTGATATTTGTTCTTTCCCTTCATGGGATGCGTTTGATCCCGGCGCTTTTACTTTAATGGAAGTACTGAAAGTGCCGGCGATAAGCCTGGCGTCACCGGCAACGATTGCGGAAGCGTATTTTTCAAGAATTTTAAACATGATTGATGAATTTATTTTTGAAAGAAATTATATGACGTTACCGGATATGCATGCCTCGTTATTTATACTAATGAATCTGAGTTTCTTTGAGGATTAATACTATAGCTAATTTTCGCTGACAGCAACAGCGTCTAAAAGCAGGCGAAGAGGACTTGGCGGGCCAAGCGCAATAAGCCCAAATTCCATCATGTCCAATGCAACAAAAGGAAGTCTTTCCAGGAGATTATTCGCATCCGGGATATTATCTACATTCATCAGAAAGACTACGCCTGGTTTGTCCGTAATAGCAAACCAGTTTTCGATCTTTCCCTCCAGATACAGCAACACAGTGGCCGGCACTTCTTTTAGCACCACCGTCCACCAATCTGCTGATGTTCTCCCTTTTTCTGTTAAATAGCCTATTGCAAGCACTTTGGTGGCAGTATTTGGAGCTTCTGCCAATCTGAAGATATTTTCATAGCCGGCTGATAAGCTGTACTTTTCATTGTTCATGATTTGTCCTTTTGCATATCGAATTATTCACGCTGTCAAATGATAAGGCGCAATGATGGAGCCATTTTGTATTTGTTTGATATATAGATATATATCTATATTTTGATTTGCATATCTTACTTTATTTCGGAAAAAAACTTTTTTTATACGGATGGTTGTTGAATGTGGACTGATGGATATTTTGCCTGGGATCGCAGCGGTTCATTGAGCTGGTTACTGTCAACAGCAAATACTCACTTAATAATTGTATTCCTTTTGTCGTTTTTTTTAACACAGGCAGGTATTTAAAATTTAATTTAGAAATTTGCAACCAGTTTTTATTTGAAATTAGATAAGAAGGGGAGGTAAATAAGAAATGATGAATTACAGATCCTTTAATCCCATCAACCTGGTGGTTGAAATCGTTGGGGATAAGTGGACGTTGTTGATACTCAGAGATATTATACTTGAAAATAAGCGTTACTTTGGTGAATTTCGCGAATCGGAGGAGAGGATATCTTCAAATATATTAGCTGATCGCCTGGTTACGCTCGAAAAACATGGCTTGATATCCAAAACTGTTGATTTGCTTACAAAGCAAAAGGTGCTTTATAGCCTTACCGAAAAGGGTATCGATTTATTGCCGCTGTTGATTGAGTTTATAACCTGGAGTTTAAAATATCAGCCGGTGGACTTAGTAAGATATAAACCCGCGGCTGACCTGATTGAGGCTGATATTCAAACTCGCGACAACATGCGGGAACTTTTAATCAAGCGGCATCTGACTGGATGATTTTATTTTTGTTGTGGCGCCTAGTGAAATCAATATGGAAGTTTAGTTAAGCGATAAGTCAGCGAAATCGATCAGGCTTTGAAACCTCCTGTCAAAGGTTCTTCCCGTTTCACCGGACTCGTCTACAAAGGTGTCAAAAAATACCGACGGTTGAATATATTCTAAAATAACTTCCTGCTGCTCACTTTCATAAATAAGAAAATCCATCGGGGCATACAGGGCAGCACCGGGATCCTTAAGCGATTTTAAGGCTGGTAACACCGGTCCATCGGTGGCATCCCGAATTTTGATCTGCATGCTGTAAAGTTTAAAGCGAAGTCCGGTTGAAGCATGCTGAACTAAAGTTAATTTGATGCGCCCGACTCTGTCCTCGCCATTTTCACGGGCCAATCGCTCCAATTCGGTTTCGGGTGACACGGACTCCAGAAAATGGTCAGCTGCCTTTTCAAAACGACTTGTGAAACTATCAAAGGTAGACTCAATCCTTCTTGTAACTCGGTTGATATTCACTTCCATAAGGTCTTTTGTTAACTATGTGATTGTAGTTGCTGCTTCATTAATTGCCGCTAATTCGGGCGCCTGTTTTACTTCATGTTTTCTTTCCATCGTTGAATTTGAATCACTTCATATTAGGTTCTGACACCGTTATTTCATCATTGGCCTGGTATCATATTGCAAGCATACTAAAGATAATAAATAGGAAGATGAATTTTCAGATGATTCAGATTTCTTTTGCCAGTGGGAAATCAATAGGTATGTCTGTCATTCTATAGGCATAATTGGTAAAGCTCATTACCATGACCAGCGCGAGCAGATCCATGATAGCTACTTCTGTATAGCCTAAATGATAAAACTCTTCCAATAACTCCTCTTTCACCTGACCTTTATGATCAAGGATACTTTTTATCACCCGATAAATGACTAGCCATTTATTTTCGGGATAGGTGCCTTTTCTCAACATTAACGTATCCTCTTCTGTCCATTTATTCCTGATGGCCGATTGCGTATGCGAGGCAAGGCAGTAATGGCAGCCATTCAGCTGCGACACGATCAGAAATATAGCTTCCCGGTCTTTTCCATGAAAAGTTCCTTTATTCTGTTCTGCCGTAAAGCGCGTATAAGAATTCAACGCGTTTGCCGAATAGCCGATCGTAGCATAAAGGTTTGGGACAAACCCCAGGATGACTCTAAAGGCTTCGTAGGTTTCATGTAAAGCGGCCGGTTCCTGTTCATACTTTGGTACTTCAAAATGTGCCATTTGAGTCTGTTTATAAAATAATTAAAAATTAGGTTATGGGTATTTAATCTATGTCTATTTTGATGCCGG
The DNA here is from genome assembly GCF_030409325.1 of Mucilaginibacter aquaedulcis. Lineage (GTDB taxonomy): Bacteria > Bacteroidota > Bacteroidia > Sphingobacteriales > Sphingobacteriaceae > Mucilaginibacter > Mucilaginibacter aquaedulcis. Next base: position 1,528,177 of record NZ_JAUFPR010000002.1, on the reverse strand, counting down.
TTTGTACTTGCTTTATAATCAATAGGATATTGTTTTTATGCGGCTTTTCTTTTACGGAATATCGTAAATTGTCAACATTGCTACGAAATGGTTCAGGCGTGATTGGTAATTATGGTTTTACTTACCAAAACAATATTGAAACTAATCTGCTCGGATAATTGACTCTTAAAGCGGATACAAAGTTCCCTTATTTTGCAAAATATATCAAATCAAATGTCTTTTTGTTATTGGTAACTTGCTTTGGAAAAAAAATATCATTTTGTTAATTTATTTTACAAAACAAGATGTACTTTGCAATAGAATATAAGCAACTGTTGCGAAAATCCTTTTAAACTGTCGAATAGTTTAAAATTATCGCTTTCTGGTTATTAAATTGCTGGCAAAGTGAAGCAAAAGGTATCTAAATATAATAAACTTTCAGATGTGGACCTGCTGCTTCTACTAAAAGATGGAGATAGATATGCTTTTACTGAAATTTATAATCGTTACAGTGGCTTACTGTACGTCTACGCCTTCAAACTAACATCAAGTGGAGATATCAGTAAGGATATGGTACAGGAATTGTTTATTTCGCTATGGGATAAACGTACATCCACAAATTTCAAAAGCTCACTTTCTGCATATCTGTATACAGCGATTCGGTACAAATTTTTAAAAGAGATTGCCAGGCAAAAGGTTAAAGAAGGATATGCCGAACAATTTCTCAACCATATGGTGGAAGGTACTGATTCAACAGAAGTGTATCTGGAAGAAAAGGAACTTTTCAGGACTGTTGAGCGTCTTGTTTCTTTTCTGCCACCAAAAATGGCCCGCGCATTCGTAATGCATAAGTTAGAATTCAGTTCCTATGAAGAAATAGCGGAGGAATTAAATATCTCTGTCAAAACAGTGCAAAATCTAATCAGCCAGGCGACAACTCTTCTTCGCCCTAAATTGGGTTTTTCAATGCTCTCCTTTCTTTTTTTATGTTAAAACAGTTGCCAGTGTTCGTTAACTTAACTGTCGTTTTTACAGGAATGAATTTCATTTTTATATTATTTAACTTGAATTTTAAATTATTTTAAAATAGTTCGGGAAAGAATGACCAGTTAAGGGACATGTATAAAAAAGGGATCAGACCCCGGAGAACATGACTCAAGAAGAAGCAGAAAAGTTAATCGTTAAATACATCGACGGAACGGCTACAGACGACGAACGCGGAGTTGTAGAACAACAATTCATGGACTACCTTAAGGGCGCTAAAGGTTTGCCATCTCATTCGCAAATAACTGATGATAACAAGGAGATATGGAAAAGCCTTTCTGTACATGTTGGTATTTCTCAGTCAGGAGCCCGGCAGTTTTCAATGTGGCCGCGCTTCGCGGCCGCGGCTGTTCTACTTATTGTTACAGGTCTCTGTTGGTTTTACTTCGAAGGTGAGCAAAAAATAAAGGGAGATAAGCGGGCATTTACTAATTCGATCCATCCCGGACACAATACCGCTGTTTTGCAACTTTCGAACGGTGCAACCATTGATTTAAGCAGCACAAAAACAGGGGTGGTGATCAATGCGGGAAAGCTAGTCTATAATGATGGATCTGCAATCGCTAACGCTTCTGATGTTAAAAAGAGTTCATTGTCCCTGAATACCGTTAGTACCCCGAGGGGCGGCACATACCAGGTGGTGCTGCCCGATAATTCAAAAGTTTGGCTAAATGCCGCAAGTACGCTGAAATTTCCTTCAACATTTGCAGGCTTACCAAACAGGGTAGTAGAGTTAAGCGGGGAGGGCTATTTCGAGGTCTCGAAGGATAAAAAGCACCCGTTCCAGGTAAAATCAGCTGATCAGGATATAGAGGTACTGGGCACGCATTTTGACGTCGAGAGTTATCCTGAAAATAATCTTACAAAAACAACGCTGCTGGAAGGTAGCGTTGCAGTTCACAGGGTAACGGGCCTATCGAAAAGACGCACAGGTGAACGGGTGATACTTTCACCTAACCAGCAATCAATTCTTGTCGAAAATGACAACATTAAGGTTACTGATGTTGAATCATCTGATGCCGTTGCCTGGAAGAATGGCTATTTTATGTTTAATAACGAAAACCTCGGGAACATTATGGTTACGCTTTCCAGATGGTACAATACAACCATAAAGTACGAGGATGAAAGCTTGAAAAGTGAAACTGTATACGCGAAGCTGGGGAGATACGAAAATATTACAAAAATCCTGAAAATACTGGAACGGACCGATAAAGTTAAATTCAAAATCGAGGGAAATATAATAACGATCAGCAGGAAATAAAAGTGAATCACTGATTAACCTTAATTAAAATAGCAACCCTAATAATAAACAGACTATTAATTAACCCCTAAATTATGATTAAACAAAGACATTAACCATTCCCACGCTACAAAACCAAAAATGGGCTCCGATTTGTCGTCGAAGCCCTATGTATCCGGTTTAAAAATTGAGTAATCAATCTTTCCATTAACTGGCGATGTGCACGGCCTTCGAAAACTAAGCACAGGGCCAAAACCCAGATTCGTAAATGTATAAAAATTCTACTATTAATTGGTGGGCGCTCCTCGCCTGTAACCATAAATTGCTATTAATGATGAAGCTAACAATCATCCTGTTGGTTGCCGGCCTGATGCAGGTTAGTGCGGCGACATTCGGACAGCGGTTGACATTAAAAGGGAGAAATGTATCGGTCGAGAAAGTTTTTAGAGCGATAAGTGATCAGACAGGATATGATGTGGTGGTCTTTACTTCCAAATTTAAAACAACTCAGGTCATTAACGTAGATTTTAAGGATACCCCGTTAGAAGAAGTTATTCAGAAACTGATTGCCGGTACAACAATGACGTTTTCAATAGAAGATAAAACGGTTGTGATCAGGGAAAAAAAGCCTTTATTAACGGATCAGACTGATTTACAAACTGCTCTGATTACCGTAAAGGGAAAGGTTCTTAATGAAGAAGGCCATCCGCTGCCCGGGGCCACGGTGATCATTAAAGGCAAAACAAGAGGGGTACTGACCAATGCAGATGGTGAGTTTTCCTTATCCGAGGTGGACAGTAAAGCAGTGCTGGTTATTTCATACACCGGCTATGAACCTATAGAAACTCAGGCATCAAAAGAAGTCAAGGTTTATAAGCTGAAGATAAAAGTGGCTAGCCTTGATGAAGTTGTTGTAACCAACGGCTATCAAAGAATTGAGCGACGCAAGCTTACCAGTGCCATCACATCAGTCAAAGCGGCGGATATCACTAATCCGGCATTTTTTACCATAGACCAGGCCCTGGAGGGCCGAATTCCCGGTTTATTCGTTTTGAATAATTCCGGAGATATTGGTGTCTCTCCCAAAATCCGTATTCGCGGAACTTCTACGATTCTTGGCAGCAGGGAGCCGATATGGGTGGTTGATGGTGTTGTGGTAAACGATCCAGTAGGAATAGATCCTGCTACTATAAATGATCTTGATTTTGTTAATAGACTTGGTAACGCCATTTCGGGGCTTAAACCCTTTGACATCGATCAGATCGATGTGCTCAAAGATGCCTCTGCTACTGCGCTGTACGGCGTCAGGGCAGCAAATGGTGTTATCGTAATTACCACTAAAAAAGGTAAAGCAGGAGACCCGGTTGTCAACTTTAACCAGTCAACCATACTCACCAAAAGGCCAAGGTACACGGATGGCAATATTCGTGTAATGAATTCACGCCAGCGTATAGATTATTCTCGGGATATCATTAACAGTGGACTGGAATATTCGGGAAATATCAATTACGTAGGATATGAAGGTACACTTAATAACCTCTACAACGGTAGAATTAACTACAGCCAGTTCCAATCGGCGGTGCAAAAAATGGAAACTATGAATACTGACTGGTTTGGTACAATTCTCAAAGATGCCATATCTACTCAAAATAATATCAGTGTTTCGGGTGGTGGTGCTAAAATGACCTATTATGCCAGTGTTGGAGCTGCAACCCAGCAAGGTACAGTACGGGGTGACAAAACGGATCAGTATACTGCCCTGGTAAAATTGACGGCTGCGCTCACCCCCCGCCTGAGCTGGGACATGACCCTGCGCGGAAATAACCAGAAAAGTGATTATGTAGCAGGCGCTGTAAATGCTTTATCATACGCTTATAACACCAGTCGGGCAGTTCCCGCTTTTAACGAGGACGGTACCTTAAGCTATTATCAAAAATATACGCCGGGCGATTCACGAACAGTGAATTATTTTGGCTTTAACATCTTGAATGAGATGCAGCATTCCAGGGACCTGATCAATACTTCAGGTGTTAACCTTCTGACGGATCTGAATGTAAAGGTAAATCCGTATCTGAACGGAACAGTATTGTTATCGTATAGTAATAACAATAGTAACGATCAGACGGTTTATCAGGAAAATACATTTTATGCTGCCAGTTTGAGACGAAGCGAATTTGGTAGCACCGCACCAACAACCAGTTTAATGCCTTTTGGAGGTGAAATGTTATCTAATCAGGTACGAAATGAATCATATCTGGTGCGTGGACAATTAAATTACGATCGCCCAGTGGGATCTGCTTCGCGTGATAATCTGAATATAACCATCGGAGGTGAGTTGTCTTCAAACAGGTATAAAGGGTATAATATCGATAGGAGGGGATATTTACCTGATCGCGGACAAACTTACGCACCGGTAGATCCACTTAAATATCCTGCCTACGCACAATGGGCTACCCTAAATGATATGGATATTGTACGGGATGCCTTAACAAACCTGGCTTCAGGCTATTTTTCAAGCAGCTACACTATAAATGACAAATACATACTGAATTTTAATACTCGAACAGACTTTTCCAATAAATTCGGTTCCCGTTCAAAGGAAAAATTCCTGCCAACATGGTCCGTATCCGGGCGATGGGATATAGACAAGGATTTATTCAAGAATAGCAAATCAGTAAACCTGCTTGCATTAAAAACATCTTACGGATTCCAGGGTAACATGCTTGAAAATCAAACCCCGAATTTGATTATTAAGCAGGGCTCTATAGACCCAATAACGCAATCTTATTATTCTAATATCGCCTATTATCCGAACCCTAACCTGAAATGGGAGAAAAACAAAGAGTTCAATGTCGGTTTGGACTTTGGCTTCTTCCATAATAAGATACAGGGAACCGTTAATTATTTCAACAAAACCACGAACAATGCCTTTCTAAGCAAAGAAGTTGCCGACATTAACGGAGTTACCTCTTATATAGTTAACTCAGGAACGATTAAAAACCAGGGTATCGAAGTTACACTGAGCTTTACGCCGATCAACAACCTTGGTCCGAACGGCAAAAAAGGTGGGTTTAGCTGGCGTATCGATCCACAGCTGGGCCAGGTGATCAATAAACTCCTCTCCAAAAGCATCAATAGCCTGAACGTAGGCGATCACAATCCAAATGTTTATAATAATTATTTAACCGGTAGTCAGATAGTTGACGACAAAGCCAGCAACACATTTTATTCCTATCATTTTACGGGGCTTGATCATTTGACAGGATTGCCAACATTTGCGAACAATGATCCTTCGATGGCAGACAAATACAAAGGTATGAGCCTCGACGATGTGATCAAACAAGTAATGGTACCGTCCGGTAACCGGATTCCCACACTACAGGGTGGATTACTCAACGTATTTAGCTACAGACAGTTTTCTCTGAGTTGCAATATGACTTATAGCGTTGGGAGCAAGGTTAGACTTCAAAAGCTCTACAGTAATACAGTAAACGGTATTGTCACTTCAACAGTTTCAGCACCCCTGCCGGAAAATAACGTGAACCTAGATTTCGTTAACCGCTGGCGGAAGCCAGGTGATGAGGCCTATACCAATATACCCTCGCTTGTAGGTGGAACGGCCTACGCCAATACGCTCAGCCACTGGTCTGCAAGTGGCTCAAATACCTCTTTCCAATACGCCGATAATATCTGGCAAATGTATGACAACTCTGACGCCAGAATAGCGAGTGGAAACTATTTAAAACTTCGCACGCTCAATTTTAGGTACAGCCTGAGTGATGCTTTGACTAAACGCTTGAAGATCAAGCAAACATCAGTCATGTTTTCAGCTACAAACGTTCATACCTGGGCGAGTAAAAAACTGGAGGGACAGGACCCTGAACAGCTCGGATTTGGAGACAATACGCAGCTATCACCGAGATCTACTTACTCAATTACACTGGATGTATCATTTTAATAGAATTGATCATGAAAAAAGCATTTAAATACATATGGTTTTTGTTAGCCGCTTTTTCGTTAACCGGCTGCAAAAAATTCCTCGAAGAACAATCACAGGACCTGGCATACGCAAACACCTGGCAAAAGATGGAAGAGGTGATGCAGGGTGATGTCTATATGAAGCATTTTACCAGCCCGCCAAGTAATTCATTTAAAGAGTCTGGTCAGGCGGTTTATTTTCCATGGCTAAACGCGATGGATGATGATGTCACCGAATTTGTGAGCTCTCCCTACTATATTGATAACCGGGATGATGTATTTGGATTTTACACCTGGCAGGCCAATCCTTGTGTTGACAAAACATTTTTACCATACATTGATGACACCTGGCCAAAGGTCTACAAATCCATCAACGCGGCAAACATTATGATTTATCAGGCGAGCCAATTACATGATAATCCTGATCAGCTTAAACGGATCAAAGGTGAGGCTTTGTTCTTACGGGCATACTATTATTTCTATCTGGTCAATACTTTCGCCCCGGCTTACAGCAAAGAAACCGCTAAAATTGACATGGGTGTACCACTCAAAATTACCGAGTTTGTTGAGGATAAACATTTCACACGATCAACGATTGACAGCGTGTACCAGCAGATGCTTACCGACCTTGATGCTTCCGAAAAATACCTGACGGGTATTTCGCCTTCTTCGATCTATCACGCAAATATAGACGCAGTGAACCTGCTGCAAAGCAGGATATATCTTTATATGCAGTTATGGGAGAACGCCATAACGGCTGCTGATAAAGTGATAACACGCAAACCTGTTTTGTTCAACCTAACCAATTATAAGCCGCTGACCAGTTTCTTCTCGAAAGATAATCCTGAGGCGATATTTAACGAAGGTGGAAATGCGACGATGTACTTGATGGGTGACGGCTTAACCAAATCATTTCAGGCGAGCCCGGGTTTAATGAAGCTTTATAATACCGGAGACCTTCGTCGTACAGCCTATTTCGAAACAGACAACGCTGGTAAGATCAGGTATACCAAAATGTACCGCTCCCGTACAAATAACATATTGCCAACCGAAATATTTTCAGACAATTACTTCCTGAGAAATGCGGAGGCTTATCTGAATAAGGCGGAGGCTGCTGCAATGCTGGGTCGTTCTGCTGACGCCAATGCCTCGCTTAATACCCTAAGACAGTCGCGGTTTGCCCCTGCTAACTTTGTGCCGGTTAATTATTCCGGTGCCGAGTTGGTAAACTTCGTCCGCGATGAGCGCCGGAGAGAGCTTTGCTTTGAAGGGCACCGCTGGTTCGATCTGAAACGATATGCATTGAATAAGGCTTATCCGTTCACCACTACTATTGTTCATAATTATTCAGATGTGAGTTACGGAGCAAGCCCCTTCCTTAAAGCGAGCCTTGTGCTTAAGCCAGGTGACCCGGATTATCTCGTTCCAATACCCCTGGACGCGATCATTTTCAACCAGGGCTCCCTCCAACAAAATCCAGAGCGTCAGAACAGAACTTTTTAATCGAATTAAACAGCATTTGACATGATTACAAAATATTTCCCCCCCTTTTTCGCTGCGTTAGTGTTGCTGGCATCCTGCAAAAAGGAAAGCAGCCCGAAGGCGACGCCTGCGACAGTTGATCCATTCGCACGCCTTGATAATTCTAAAAGTGCAGCTGATCACCAGATTTATCTTTATTATCAGCAAACAGGTTTTCCGGTACTTTATAATGACACGTTAACCAAAACACCATTGCAAAGGTTGAATTTGGGATATCACTTAACGACGATAGACTCTATGGTCACCGCTAAATACCTGCATAATGAAGCTGATATTCTTGCCGGGCTCGATTTCGTGAAAAATCAGATAATTCCCAATCTCAGCAGATCGCTGAGGCCCTATTCTATACTGTTAACCGATTCTGTCTATACCTTCACATCTGATCAATCTGGAAGTGGCGAATTGGTAAAGGTTCCCGTTAATGCATACCTGGGTTTTAATACGGTTGCAATCTCCTATGTTCCGGCTATTAAATACATGGATGCCGTTCAACTCAAGAAATACCGGAACGATGTGTTGAAAACAATCTTAACCGCTAAGATAAATGCCGACCCCAATCTGACAACTAAATTCTATTCTATCAGCAGTGCTTATTACGGGAAAACTGCTTTTGGCAGAATATTCACTACGTATGGGCTTATACCGTATGCACCCAAGGGTACATACGGCCTGCTGATTGACGGGACCGAACAAGCCACTTACTATGATGTTCATGGCCCGGTCGAAGATTTGTCAGCTTACCTGGATACGGTGTTGACGTTGTCAGCCTCTGACTTCCTGGGAACTTATCAAAACTACCCGCTCGTAATGCAGAAATACAACTATCTGCTGGACATTTTTAAGACCATCAACTTTACTGTACCTAAATAATCGCGTACCACACCAACTTATGATTACTAAACTGAAGGAACCTATTCTTAGGATCACGGGATTGTCGCATCGATATAGTTCCAACTGGGCTATTCGAGACATTGAAATGGAAATTTATCAGAATGGGATTACTGGATTATTAGGCTCCAACGGAGCGGGCAAGTCAACCACTATGAATATTCTTTGCGGCGTTTTAACACAAACCAGGGGAGATGTATTTATTAATGGTATTGATTTACGTAAACAACCGGAAAAGGCAAAGCAATTTATTGGGTTTCTGCCTCAAAGTCCTCCGTTATATGCAGATCTTACCGTTGACGAGTACCTGACGCATTGCGCCGTTATTCGATCGGTTGACAAAAGTTATTTGCCTGATGCCCTCGAAGATGCAAAGCAACGATGCGGCCTGTCACACATCAGCAAAAGGTTGATCCGAAACTTGTCAGGTGGATACAAACAACGGGTAGGGATTGCGCAGGCGATCATTCATCACCCCAGGTTAGTCGTTTTGGATGAACCAACGAACGGGCTTGATCCCAACCAGATTCTCGAAGTAAGGGCGCTGATTAAAGAGATAGCCGAAGACCATGCCGTAGTGCTTTCTACACATATGCTTTCTGAGGTCCAGTACCTATGCCAGGATATCAAAATGATTGAAAACGGGCGTATTGTTTTTTCCGATACGATGGAAGCCTTTGACAATTATGTGGCGCCTGATTGTCTTTTCGTGATTATGGAGGAACCACCCGCAGTTGATAGCCTGATGGAAATTCCGGGCGTAATTCGAGCAGAGTACCTCACTGATAAAAAAATCAGGATCTATTTTAACGGGGACAAAACCATTTCTGAAAGAATTGTGCTGGCGAGCGCACAACAAAGCTGGAGATTAAGCGAGATCAGAGCAGAAAAGAACTCTCTTAACGAAACCTTTGCTCAACTCTCCAAAGTATCCGGAAATCAAAAAAATAAAATATAGTCCCCATGAAAAAAACTTTGCAAATAGCCAGGCTGGAACTGAGCCTATTGTTCTATTCACCGATAGCATGGTTGCTGATGATTGTGCTGTTCTTTCAGGTAGCCTACGGGTTCATCGGGGCTATAGAAAGTATGCAGCGCTCACAGGAATGGTACAAAACCACCTTCTCTTTCCTTACCGCTAACGTATTCACGAAAACAGGGCAGGGCATATTCAGTAACCTGCTCAATACACTTTATTTATATATACCCTTATTAACCATGAGCCTTATTAGCAGGGAAACGAGCAGCGGAACGATTAAATTGCTGTATTCGTCTCCGCTAAAGATTTCGCAGATCGTTTTAGGCAAATTCATCGCAATGGTATATTATGATCTGGTACTCATTGGTCTGGTATCCTTGGTTGCCTTGGGCGGGGGCGTATCGATCAATCATTTTGGTTACATGCAGGTCCTCTCGGCCTTACTGGGAATTTATCTGCTGCTTTGCGCTTATTCAGCTATTGGGCTGTTCATGTCCAGCCTCACGACATACCAGGTTATAGCAGCCATCACCACTTTTATGGTATTTGCATTCCTGTCATATGTTGGGAGCTTTTGGCAGGACAAAGTTTTTTTGAGAGATCTGGCCTATAGCCTGTCCATGCCGGGAAGAACGATGAAGATGCTGGCAGGTTTTGTAACCACGAGGGATGTGATCTACTTTGTCGTAATTGTTTACATTTTTCTGGCGCTTACGATCTTTAAACTCCATATGTCAAGGGATGGAAGGGGACTGTCATTCCGGATATCAAGCTATGCTTTTATTATTCTCTCAGGAATTGCGGTGACCTACCTCAGCTCAAGACAGCAATTCATCGCATACTATGACGCAACAGCCACAAAACGCAACACCCTTCAACAAAAGACACAGGAAATCCTGAAACAAACCGGCAACGAACCCATCGAAGTTACCGAATACGTGAATTTTCTTGACGGTACATATGGCAGGGCATCGGCAGATCAGCGGATCAGGGAACAGGACCGTTGGGAGCCCTATCTCCGTTTCAAATCAAATATCATACTAAAGTGGGTTTACTACTATGACGGAATTCCTGACCCTTACTTTTATACCGGTATGAACTCCGGAAAATCGCTAAAAGAAATTTTTGATAAAAAAGCGAAGTTTCTGGAAACCGATGCGGACAGATTTAAAACCCCGATGGAAATTCATCGGCTCATCAGCCTTCATAACGAGAATAACAGGCTGGTGATGCAGGTAAAATACAACAGCCAGTCAACCTTCCTGCGGGTTTTTGATGACAATGATTTTTGGCCGGGGGAAACCGAGGTAGCTACCGCTTTGAAGCGCCTCATGACCAGGTCGCCAAAGATACTTTTTGCAAGTGATGGCTATGAAAGAAATATTGATAAGGCTGGAGGCCGGGATTATAAAGTTCTTACCAATGTTAAAACGAATAGATCAGCATTGATCAACCGTGGTTTTACCATCGATTCTATCTCATTGAAAGGTCAGGAAATTCCTGCTGATGCTTCTGTTTTAGTGATTGCAGACAGAAAGATAGATTCAGATAGTTTGATCATTCGGAAACTTCGGAATTACATTAACAGAGGTGGTAACCTTCTAATCGCGGCTGAAAGTGGTAAAGCAAACAGCAGCCTTTTAAACTTAATCGGCGTTGGGCTTATCCCCGGCTCTATCGTTCAGCCCAGCAAAGATTTCTCGCCGGACTTGGTTACACCCCGGATAACCAAAGAGGGGACATCGCTTTCGGTTGTGCTCAACGATGATTTCATAAATGGCGTTCCTGTTTCCATGCCTGGGGTTTCCGGACTCGCGTTTAAAGAAAATAATGGGTTTAGGATTAAGCCCTTATTGGTTTCTTCAGAAAAGGACAGTTGGAACAGAACCGGGAAAATAGTTCTTGATTCGGCCAAACTGGTTTTTAACTCGTCAGCGGGTGATCAACGCGGTGCTTATCCAACCGCGCTTTCGTTAACCAGAACGGTTGGCAAAAAGCAACAGCGCATTGTCGTGACCGGGGATGCCGATTTCATGAGTAATGGTGAATTAAACCAAGGTAATTTCAGGACCGCGAATTATGACTTCGCAAATGCCCTTTTCAGCTGGCTTTCAAATAATGAATTTCCTTTGTTTGTTACCCATTTACCGCCAAATGATAACCTGATTACCATTTCCTCAGTTCAGGTGAAGCTGATGAAAATTTGTTATCTCGGCGTAATTCCCGGCCTTTTGTTAATTACAGGCACAGTTTTATTAATCCGCAGAAAACGAAAATAGTGATGGGTTTCAATACAGACAAGCAAACTTTGAATGATTTGAATATTTTCAGCAAGCGGGGACGGGATTCCATATTCAGCATATTTAATCATACATCGACACGAGCCGGGTCGGAAATACTCGAGGCCATGTTTCTTAATCCGCTTTCGGATCCGGACACAATCATTTATCGGACAAATATTATTAACTTTTTCAAATCACGGGAAGTTGCGTTCCCGCTCGAGGGCAGTTTACTGGATACGGTAGAACAGTACATGGCTGATACCGACGAACGCTCAAAGCTATCGTACGAGGAAAATGTTTTTAAAAGAAAACTCTCCGCACTGATTGCCGGAGATACCGGCTATAAGAACATCAGGACCGGTGTGGCCGCAACGCTTGAATTACTCAAAGAACTTCAAAAAATGACCGATAACCCGGTCAATATCCCTGCTATATTAATAGATGAACTGCATGGCTCTCTAGATATTTTAGAGCATAGCGAATTGGCGCCCCTGCTTCGGAAAAATCGTAATACAAGACTCAATTTTAAGGAATTGTCGGCTTCCGACCAATTGATCAGGTTTAGTTACCATAAAGAAATTGAACAGATTTTGCAATGGGTATACCGGCTGGATGTTTTTGTATCAGTAGCCAAGGTGGCACGGCAGCTTAATCTGGTATTGCCTCTGGTATTGCCAATGGAACAAAATTATTTATCCGTCGAAGGATTATATCATCCGCACATTGCCATCCCCGTATCCAACTCCGTTAGCATTACTCGGGATTTTCCGGTGATCTTCCTGACTGGAGCAAACATGGCAGGCAAATCTACATTTATGAAATCACTTGGTGTAGCACTTTACTTGGCTCATATGGGTTTTCCTGTGCCTGCAACGAAAATGGAGTTTTCTGTACGGGACGGGATTTATACAACGATAAACCTTCCTGATGATCTTTCTTCAGGCAGCAGCCATTTCTACACGGAAGTGCTGCGCGTCAAAAAGATAGCAAAAGAACTCGCCGGTAGCAAGCGTCTATTCATCATTTTTGATGAGCTGTTCAGGGGCACTAACGTACAAGACGCCTGCGAAGGAACAATCGCATTGACCGAAGCCTTCTCAAAGCGGCAGAATTGCGTATTTGTTGTTTCAACCCATATTATAGAAGCCGGCGAAGCGCTTAAAGAATGTTGTAAAAATATCAACTTTGTTTACCTGCCAACCAGGATGGAGGGCAAGAAGCCCGTTTACACCTATAAACTTCAAAACGGAATCACCGCCGACCGGCACGGCATGGTGATTATTAATAATGAACGCATACTGGAAATCCTTCGTATAGCTAAAACAACAACCTTACAATCATGAGCCAATTTGCGGATAAACAGACCCTTGACGACCTGAACATACCGGGCAGGTATAAAAATAATTCGATTGCCAGGCTTTTTGACGGTACGGTAACCCCGGGCGGGACACGACTTATGGATACAATGTTTCGCCAGCCTCTCTTGGAGTCTGCAGACATCAATAAACGCAGCGCAATTTTTAGATATTTCACAGGGCAGGCATTCGTTTTTCCCTTTCACGCCGAGGAATTTGCGGTTATGGAGGATTATCTCCATGGAGGGGGGGGCGCGAGCCTCCTGCTCGCAGCCAAAGATATTGCGATTAAAAAAATACTTCAGATCGCTGCACAGGATGGTACCTTTGATAGCTTCAAAGACGCTGTTCTCCAAACGGTCTCCATGTTGAAAAGATGCAAAGACTTCATCCTTAGTATAGATCGGGAGAAAACTCCTTATTCAGATACCCTTGCCAGCTTCACCGCCATTTTGACGGATGACAAATTGCCAATTGACCTAGATGGAGAAACAAACGCTAGGGAAATATCTGTCCGTAAGCTTATCAGATATGATCATCTGCTAAGAGGAGTTTTACGGGACAAAATGGAGAAATTGATGGGCCTGCTTTATGAACTGGATGTTTATCTCGCAGTAGCCGTAGTTGCCAGGAGAAACGGCTTTTGCTACGCGAAGGCGCTTCCAAAGGAGGAAAATGCCATGTATATTAATGGCCTCTGTCATCCTTGTATTAAAAATGCGACAGGCAACTACGTGACATTTCATGCTGACTCGAACGTTACTTTTCTGACAGGGGCAAACATGGCAGGAAAATCAACATTGATGAAATCTGCCGGCATCGCCGTCTACCTCGCCCATATGGGATTCCCGGTTGCGGCTAAGAGCATGTCATTTTCGGTGAAGGACGGTTTATACTCATCGATCAATGTTCCCGACGACCTCGGTCTAGGATATAGTCATTTTTATGCTGAAGTATTAAGGGTCAAAAAAATCGCGGAAGATGTGGCAACCGGGAAAACTTTGTTCGTCATTTTCGATGAACTTTTTAAAGGTACCAATGTGAAAGACGCCTATGACGCGACTTTAGCTATCAGTGAGGCATTTTCCGGAAAAAGAGATAGTTTTTTTATCATTTCTACCCATATCACCGAGGTCGGTAAAATGCTCCGCGAACGTTGCGGTAATTTTCGCTTCACTTATCTGCCCACGATCATGAACGGTTCGAAGCCACAGTATAGTTATCAGCTGAATGAAGGTGTCTCTGAGGACCGGCATGGTATGACGATTATCGAAAATGAAGGCATACTTGAACTGATTAAGGAAATGCCAAAATCCGGTAACTGCCCACAATAATCAATCAAATTCATATTATTTAATAAAAAAACTCATTATGAAAAAAATAATGCTGCTGGCATTCTGTTTCTTACCTGCATCCCTGCTTGCTCAAAGCAATTTTATACTAAAGGCGAAAATAGGAAAAGGGGATGCCCCTGAAAAAGCCTATCTGGTATATAAATATGCGGGAAAGATTATCAAAGATTCTGTACAGGTTAATAGAGGAGCCTTTGAGTTTAAAGGCAACCTTAAAGATCCGCTTGTTGCCCAATTGATTCTAGATCATGAAGGCGTAGGTTTAAATAAGCTTAATCGCAGCGCGGATTTTACTTTATTATATCTTGATAAGGGCAACATGCTGCTGACATCACCGGATTCTGTCAAAAAAGCAACGATAAGCGGGTCAAAGATCAACGATGAAAATTTAAAATATAAAGCATTTATAGCTGCTCCAGAGCAGGCGATTGTTAAACTCAATTGGGAATACTCAATTGCTCCTGCTGATAAAAAACAGGATCAAAACTTTATTAATGATTTGCAATCGCGCGCTGATAAGCTGATTACTGCACGGAAATTGCTTCAGCGACAGTTCATCAAACAAAACCCGGATTCTTATATCAGCCTGCTGGCGTTGATGGAGATCAGCGGAGACCCAATGGACGCCCAGGTTACAGAGCCTCTATACCGCGGACTAACGGAAGCCATTCGTAACACCGAAGCCGGACAATCTTACGCGAAATCATTGGCATCTAAAAATGCTACGGACATTGGTGCGCAAGCGCCGGCTTTTACCCTGAATGATGTTAACGATAAACCTGTTTCTTTATCAGCGTTTAAGGGGAAATACGTATTGTTGGATTTTTGGGCATCGTGGTGCGTGCCATGTCGCAATGAGAACCCGAATGTGGTGAAAGTGTATAAACAATATAAAGAAAAAAACTTTACGGTACTGGGTGTTTCACTTGACCGGCCAGGAAAGAAAAATGATTGGCTGGCAGCGATCAAAGCTGATGGGTTGGAATGGACACAGGTCTCTGACCTTAAATTTTGGAACAGCGAAGTAGCGAAGCTCTATGGAGTCACGGCAATTCCGCAAAATTATCTGATCGATCCGAACGGAAAAATAATAGGAAAAAACCTGCGCGGCGAAGAACTTAACCAAAAACTTGCCGAATTACTAAACTAAAAGCAGCGACAAAAAATATGAATTTTAAATTATTAACAGCCATTTGCGCAATAACGGTTACGACACTGACAGCAAAAGGGCAGGACTTGCCGCTTGATCCAGCCGTGCGTACGGGAAAGCTGCCCAATGGCTTTACTTATTACATCAGGCATAACGAGAACCCGGGAAAGCGGGTAATATTCTACCTGGCCAATAAATTCGGCTCTGTTGTGGAAAAAGATGATCAACGCGGCCTTGCCCACTTTATGGAACACATGAGTTTTAACGGAACTACACACTTTCCAAAGAACGAACTGATCAACTATCTTCAAAAATGCGGTGTAAGATTTGGGGCAGACCTGAATGCTTACACCAGCTTCGACGAAACAGTTTACCAGCTGCCGATGCCCGCCGACGATCCTAAAATCGTTGCTCAAGGCATCATGATCATGCGCGATTGGGCACAGGAAGCTATGCTTGATCCGGCTGAGATAGATAAGGAACGGGGAGTAATTTTGGAGGAGAAAAGATTGAAAAAAGGGGCAGATGAACGAATACGGCAATTATACTTTCCCCATCTGCTTAATAACTCTATTTATGCCAGGCGATTGCCAATCGGGTCCGACGATATACTTAAGAATTTTAAACCTGAAACACTAAAAAGTTTTTATCATGACTGGTATAGACCGAACCTGCAGGCTATCATCGTAGTTGGTGATATTGATGTTAATGCGATGGAAAATGCTATAAAGGTAAGATTCGGGGACCTCAAAAACCCTGTACACGAAAAAACGAGAACACCCTACCAGGTGTCTCTTACAGGCAAAAGCCAATTCCTTGCTTATACCGATCCGGAAAAGACCAGTACGGATATAGAGGTGATCTTTAAGCAGCCCGAGCTTCCCATGCATACTGCCTCCCAATACAGGGAAAGCCTCGTGCGTGAGTTGTTTAACAACATGTTCTCTGAGCGTTTAACAGAATTGCAGCGCCGGGGAGATGTGGCATTTGTAAAGTCCAGTGCGGGTATCGGCCATTTTATTGGAGGAATCGATAGTTACACGATCACAGTTTCGCCCAAGCCAGGAGACCTGCAAACCGGCTTTAAAGCGATATGGAGGGAACATGAACGATTAAAGCGTTTCGGGTTTACCGAACGGGAACTTGAACGTGCGAAACGGAGCTTTATGAACCAGATGGAATCGGCTTTAAAGGAGAAAAATAAAACTTCATCAGAGAGTTATGTCAAGGAATATCTGCAATATTTCCTAAATGGAACCTCATCTCCCGGCATAGATGCAGAGCATGAACTTGCCCGGAAGTATCTGCCTGAAGTTAGTTCTGGAGACTTGAACAAGTTAATAAGGGCTCAGGCAAAAATCGCAGACCGGGACATTCTGATTACGGCTCCTGAAAATGAAAAAAGTCGGCTTCCTAAAAAAGAAACCGTAGATGCCTGGATCCACCAGGTAGAAAAAGATCAGATCTCCCCGTATGAAGAATCCGATAACACACGTCCTATATTAAGCCGGGAACCGGTACCGGGAAAGATCGTTAGCGAGCAACTTAACCCCACGCTCCATATTGTCACACTTACATTGAGCAACGGAATCCGCGTTCTTTTGAAACCGACTGATTTTAAAAATAACCAGATCTTATTTACAGGTTTTTCAGCAGGGGGGACATCATTATACAGTGATGCCGATTTTCAGTCAGCTAACGCCGCTAATATGATCCCGTCATTCGGTGCCGGAAATTATAATGCTACCGAACTGTCTGAAAACCTTTCAGCCCGGCAAATCAGTGTGCGCCCTTTTATCAATGAACGTGTTCAGGGAATCAGCGGAAGCAGTAGCATAAATGATCTTCAGGCGGCCCTGGAATTAAGTTATGCTTATTTGACAGAACCGCGTAAAGATTTATTACAGTTCAATGGTATCATTTCCCGCTCAAAGGCCTCGCTTGTTAACCGTGATCAGGATCCCGCCAAGGTATATGCCGATACGGTCAACGCCGTACTTGGCGATTACAATGTCCGGCGAACAGGTCCTAATATTTCAAAACTGGACCAGATTTCATTGGATAGGGCGTTTTATATTTACCAGGAAAGATTTGCCGATATGGGGTCAATGACCTTTGTATTCACAGGAAGCATTGACACTACTACCATTAAACCATTGCTTGAAAAATATCTTGGCAGCCTCCCTGACTTGAAAAAACATGAACAAGCTCAGAATCTTCATTTAACTACACCAGCCGGTACTATACAAAAAACGGTGTTTAAGGGCACTGAACCCAGGGCGACAGTGAATCTTGTTTTTTCGGGTCCTTTTGATTTTAACATAGCAAACGATCTTAAAATGGATGCCCTTCAGGAAGTGATAGCCATTAGACTGAATGAACGTTTACGCGAAGAGGAAAGCGGTGTTTACTCACCCGGTGTGAAGGTTGGCACCGTTAAATATCCGCAGGCACGTTTTAATTTAAATATCTCGTTTGGCTGCGCACCGGAAAACGTCGAAAAATTGATCGCCTCCGTTTTAGATGAATTAGATAAGGTCAGGGTCAATGGTCCTTTACCCTTAAATTTGGAAAAGTTCAAAGCTGAAAATCGCCGAATAATGGAAACCCAGTTGCAAAGTAATGGTTTCTGGCTGGGGTATCTGAGTGGACAATTGCAAAACGATGAGCCTTTGGAGCAGCTCAGTAATTATAATGATCTGATCAGCAAAATCGCTGTAGCAGACATCAAAAAACTGGCCAGTAAATATCTGAATTGCAAAAACTATATCAGGTTGGTATTGATGCCTGAAAGAAGTAAATTATGATATAGTGATTAACAGAACTAATTATAAGAACTGTTGAAATTGTTATGAACAGTGATTATAATGGTTATGTTCTGTGCGGACCTTGCCGTTAAGCAATTTATTGTTTAATAATTAAATTATCACGCATGATTAAATAATAAAATACTGATTGGTATTTTATTATTTTTGTTGTTAAGTTAAAGCCTCGTCGGTTTATGCTCAACGCTACTTAATGACTTATTATCATACTCTATTAAAAAATGAAAAGCTATTACAAACACCTGATTACTGTTTTTATCTTAATTATTATCCAAACCACATTGCACGCCCAGGAAATAAAGTACATGATTGATGCAAAGATTGGTGACTACAACGCACCTGCAAAGGCATATCTGTTATATTCTGATGGGAAACAACAGCTTGTCGACTCTACAATTATAAAACACGGGTCATTTACATTTTCAGGATTGATTGATTACCCGAGACCGGCACTTCTGGTGATCAACACACAAGGAAACGGCTTTAGAT
This sequence comes from Mucilaginibacter aquaedulcis, assembly GCF_030409325.1. GTDB lineage: Bacteria > Bacteroidota > Bacteroidia > Sphingobacteriales > Sphingobacteriaceae > Mucilaginibacter > Mucilaginibacter aquaedulcis. The sequence continues at coordinate 1,509,074 of NZ_JAUFPR010000002.1, read as the reverse complement.
TTTATGATGCCGGACTACTTAACATTTTTCTTGAATCCGGTTACACATCAATTATTAGTGGCGATCTACTGGCAAATAGTAAAGTTTCAGGAGGTGAGCTGAACGCACTTTATATAGGATTTTCAAAGGAAATCGATGAGATCGACGAAAAAATTGATAAGATAAATGCAGTATTTGGTAGTGCAACGCCCGAAAAGCAAAAATCAACAGCTTTTAGGGATAGCATCATTAACGAATCTTTGAAAGCAGAAGATGAGAAAAAACCTATTGCATTTGCATTCCTCAGGAAACATCCAAACTCTTTAGTTAGTTTGACCGCTTTGCGGACATATGCAGGACTCTATCCCGATGGAAAATTAGTTGGAGCCGCTTTTGATTTACTTTCAAGCGAGGTTCGTTCCAGTAATGCGGGTAAAATTTATGCGGGTGAAATCGCAAATATGCGGAAAGTATCTATTGGTACTACTGCCCCGGATTTTACGCTGACCAACGGTTCAGGTAAAAAGGTCTCGCTACATGATTACAAAGGAAAATATGTATTGATTGATTTTTGGGCAAGCTGGTGCGGCCCTTGCCGGGCTGAGAATCCTAACCTGATCAATGCCTACAATCTATTTAAGCAGAAAAACTTCACCATTATTAGCGTTTCTGCTGATAAATTATCAGCTAAAAAAGATTGGTTAAAAGCTATCCATGATGATCATTTGCCTTGGGCTCAAGTAGCGGATTTGACCAGAGGTTTCAAAAATGACGCGATGGTCTTATACGATATTCAAAATATTCCACAAAATGTTTTAATATCACCTCAGGGAATGATTATCAAAAAGAATCTTCGTGGTGCAAATTTAATTAATGAACTTAAAAGATTGTTGAATTAGATTTTTACGAACAAGCGGTCGTAATTCGGTTAAGAATTCATCAAAAGATTCAATTTTTTAGGCTGGATTTGAGTAAAAAGTTCTGAAAGGTGAAGCGAGATTCACTGATACAGACAATAAGCGTATTATTGGGCTGATCAAGCCGGCTATCAAAAGTACGCGAGGCAAAAGTTGCAGATTCGGGAGCCATTATACCTCCCATCTATCTTTATACCTTGATAAAGCGTTGGACCTGTCGTATAAGGTTCTTAATACCCTGATGATTTGGCAAGTCATATGCTGAGATTATGATTTAAGGAAGGCGCGAAAGGTATTTTGCGCTTTTTTATAAAAATTAACCTGGAGTAATGTTGTTTGATTGGTTGGGATAAGCAAAATAGATGTTCTTCAAAACTCTCCGCTTACATCATGTATGTCTAACTTCGGATTTGTTTTTATGAAAGATTTGAAGCAAGGCTCTGATTGCCCTCATAGTTTTTCTCTTGATTTTTTGTTATCAAAATAAAAAGCGCTCCCGGATTGACCCGGGTAGCGCTTTCAGGTTTACTTAACTGATCGGTTTAGGTGCTGATATCGTTAGTAATTATTCACCAGGATCGCGCCCTGTGTGCTGGTGCTGCTTCCTCCGGGCACACCTTTAAAAACCACCGTTACGTTTTTAAATAGCTTTCCGGCCGTTGTTCCCGGCATCAGGCCGGTCAAGGTATAAGTGGTCAGTAATTTCGCGCTGGCTGCATCCCTGATCTCGAAACTATAGCTGTCGCTGGCCGGGGTTGACCTCTTTACTGTAAAGAGCTGGAAAGGCGATACAGCCTTGTAAGCAAGGCTGCTGACAACAGGTGCGTTTTGGCTGCCGGTGATATTGATGCTTACCGGAGCGCTATCGTTCGATAGGTTGATAAACCGTACACTCACCGCACTATCCGTCACCGGTTTGATGTCGTCAGTGATCAGCACCGGAACAGCATTGGTCGTGGTACCGGTCAGGAAAAGAGTGGAAATGCCGCCCTTACTCAGATGAATGGTCTGGTTGTAGATTGTATGCGTAGTGTCGCTCAGCAGGGAGACTGCAAGGGGTATATCGCCCTTAAAACCAGAAAATTCAATAAAGCTGTTCGCAGCTATTTGCTGCGCGGTCTTGTAATAAATTAACGGTGTACCGCTGTTAAAATTGGGCACAAGTGCTGAACCGCCTGCAATGGCGTTCACGATCGTCAGGGATGAAGACGCGATCGGCGTGTCTGTATTCTTTTTGCAGGAGACCAAAATTATGGCCAGCAGTACCGATGTAATACCTGAATAAATAACTCGTTTCATTTGCTTATGGCTATGGGTTAAATTATTTTCTGTTGACCGTGACATCTTTTATTCTGTTTTGTAGGTCTTTTAAATGGTACAAGGTTAACTGATCATGTGTCCTCGGGATCGCGCTGTTGATCTTAGCCTTAAGTCCATCGAAATTCGCCCTGATCAGGGATGATGCATCCGTTTCGGTACTTGGTTCATCTTTAGCGGACAGGATGACCAACAGGTTTTGAAAATATGATTTTTGTAGATTCCGGCGGTAGGAACTGATCAGGACAGGTCCTTTGCCGTCCAGTTCCCGCCATATAGACCTGTAAATAAACTGAAGGTATTCCGGTCCTGAAAAGACCTGCTTACCATAAAGTTTACTTTCTCCCAGTATCTCATTGATAAGCTGTATGTCCATCAGGCTGTTCAATACTTTCACCTGGGTGTCTTCAATGATATCTGGCGATCTTTGTGAATTTACCTTTTCAAGGACGCCTTTATTGATCAGCCAGTAGGGGGTAGTAAAGAGTTCTTTATCAAAAAATGCCAGGGCAGCCTGTTGTTTTGCCTTGGGCACCGGGGTGATACTGGGTCCGGCCTGATCCTCACTTTTGATCGTATACTCAACGTTACCGATATATTTTAATACATGGCCCATATATCTGTAATATTGGCTCAGGAGTTCATCATAGGCGGCTTTAAGGTTTTCGTAAGTACCACCCTCTGTGTAATTCCATGCCGGAAGGTTTGGAAGTATACGTTGTAAGTTCTTAATGCCGTATATGCTGGCCTTAGCCGCATCGTCGCCCAGATCCTCTCGTTGTGAGCGCGGGTCTGATCCCTTGGTCTCTCCATCTCCCCACCAAAGTTTATGGTCTTTTGATACACGCACATCGACCCATTTGCCAACGATCTTTTTATCAGCTTCTGCGTTTTCGGCGAAGGTTAGTTTATAACCCCATTCTATCGCCCATTTATCATAAGCGCCGATATGGGGCATGAGGCCGGCAGGGGAAATATGGTCTTCCGGCTGGGCCACATAATTGAACCTGGCGTAATCCATGATACTTGCCGTGTGCCCGTATTTGGTCAGGTAGCCGGCGCTCCTCATGCTGTCGACAGGTGTCTGGCTGCTGCTCCCGAAATTGTGTCTTAAGCCCAGTGTATGCCCGACCTCATGACTGGAAACCATGCGGATCAACTGTCCCATCAGTTCATCATCGAAGATCGCCTTGTGAGCCTTTGGGTCGGTCGCGCCGGCCTGAATCATATACCAGTCATGAATCAGGGACATTACATTATTATACCAGCCGATATGGGTTTGGATGATCTCACCGCTGCGGGGGTCATGTATATTTGGTCCGTAGGCATTGGCAACATTAGAAGGGAAATAGTTGATCATGGAATATCGCGAATCGTCCAGGTGCATGGTCGTGTCATTTTCCGGCCATTCTTTGCCTTGTATGGCATTCTTGAAACCCGCTTGTTCGAAAGCTTTTTGCCAGTCATTGATCCCCTGGATCAGGTATGGTCGCCATTGTTTCGGTGTTGCCGGATCTATATAAATAACGATCGGTTTTTTCGGCTCAACGAGTTCCCCGGCCCGGTATTTGGCCAGGTCTGCATCTTTCGGCTCCAGTCGCCAGTGAAGGATAAATTTCTGAGATTCCACTCTTTGTTGTCTGTCGGAAAAGGCGTCATAATAATCGGCGAAATAACCAACACGCGGATCAAAGAAACGTCTTTGTAAAGGCACTTTGGGTAGTAAAACGAATGAACACGTTGTTTGCAGGGTTATGGGTTCTGCCGGTACGGTATTGTGTTTCGAATCGAAGTTTTTAGTGATGCTGATCTCCAGGTTCAAAGGGTAATTATGGATGTATTCGATATAATAATCCTTCATGGAGGGCAGGTTGATGAAGTTTGCGATTTTGCTTTCCGCCGAGATGCTGTTCACAAAACTTTTATCGCGCAGGAACTTGGAAACATCGATCACAAAACTTTTGTGATTTTTTCCATAAGCCAGGATCGGGAACGACGCAGCAATGGGATTAAGACTCGATTTAACCACGGCCTTATAGATCTGGTCCGTACTGTCGGCCTGGCTGATGATCAGGTCATATCGTACCTTTAGGGCAGAGTCCGGGCCCAATTCAAATTGAATGGTCTTTTCATCCAGTTCCTCGCCTGGATACATGTTAGTATTCCCTGCAGCTTTGGTAAGGCGGTTGACAACCATGATATCCCGTTTAAAAAGCGAGTCCGGCACCTCAAAATAGATCAGGTCCTTTTCTTTGTTCCGGTGTATGTTGAATAACCCTTTTTGCGTAGTGAAATCTTTGGTAACGACCTTGTCGTAAGGCTTAATCTTTGTCCTGAGCATTGCATTAACCAGGGAGTCCCTTTTGGCCGCCTCGGCAGGCTTAAGGACGATCTGTGGTATTTTCATCTGTGCGAATATTTTTTGCGCCTGGCAACTGAAGATGATCAGCAAGGCAAGGCCGATCAGATGTTTTGTGATTTTCATTCGTTTTTTATAAGTAATGCGTATTTATTTTTCTGTTAAGCTTTCACAGGAAATGCAGTTCAGTTTGACCGACGGAACATCCTGGATAATATTTTTTAGTTCATTTAACCGGTAAGCGGAATGTCCGTCCCAGGTTACCGCAATCGGTATGATTGACCCACGCTGGTATTCCAGTTCATAATCGGTTCTATGGGTGGTGCTCTGATGGTCGCTCAGGTCGATGTGTATGCCCTCGCGTTGCTGGGCCCAGGACGACAGCATAGGTAAGGCCAGGGGTTTTACCGTATTCATCAGGCTGATCATCGCCGAATCCTTAGAAGCGTCAGGAAGGGAAACGGAGATAAAGCTGCGTGTCCGGCCATTAAATTGCAGGTCTTCCTCTACGGGGCTGAAGGCAGACGGCTCCCGGCCGCCTCGGCCGCCGAACGGACTGGCATCTTCAAAACTTTCAAGACTAGTGTATGCGGGCATTTTCTTGCGCTTAGGCAACGTATTGCCGGGGCCGCAACCATAAAGGAGGAATAAGGGCACAAGAATAGCCCCTCCGAATGTGATCAGTTTTTTTTTGTTCATAAATATTTAATTTGTTCTGGTGAACAATGGCTGCCGGTGGCGAGAAGTCCCGTCCATGGCAGTATTGTAATTATTTTACTTAATATCCTGGGTTCTGTGCCAGGTTAGGGTTGTTTTGTAAGTCTAAGATCGGTATAGGGTAGGTCAATTGGTTGGAATTAAAGGGTTGCTTACTGGTTATTGCACCTAAAACACCTGCTGCTTTTCCAGTGCGCTTCAGGTCAAGGAACCGGTGTCCCCATTCCGCAAATAATTCCACCCGACGTTCCTGGGCGACGGCAGCAAGCAGGTCGGCCTGACTGGCCGCCATCGTATTGGGCAGACCTGCCCTGTTGCGGATCACATTGAGGTCTGATGCAGCTCCGGCAAGGTCATTCTGCTGCGCACGTGCTTCAGCCCTGATCAGGTATTGTTCGGCCAATCGTAGCACCATATAATAACAAGCAGGAACGTTATTAATAACCGTGCTGTTCGGTCCATATTTTATAAATTGATTGACCACTGATCCGTTGAAGGGTGCCAGACTTGCTGGCGTGGTCACCGCGCTGGTCCATGTTTTTTTCCGGAGATCATTGGGCTCAAAGGCACCGGATAATTGCGGGGACAAATAATAAGTTGGAAGATAGATCGTCGAAAATATGGAGGGCAGCGTTAATGTTGCTGCCTGCACTGCCGGTGTCAGATTGGCCCAGATAGCCTTAGCGGTCAGGTAAATGGGGGCATATTGACTGTATGGAGGAATGGAAGTGTTCGGTTGTAATTGCCATATAGCCTCTGAACTGTTCTTCAAAAATGTACCGGCAGGCGCGGTCAAACTATATTGCGTGTTCGCAATGACCAATGATGCCTGGGATTCGGCATCTTTCCACCTTTGCTGATATAGATACACGCGCGATAATAAGGCAGTTGCAGCCCATTTATTAGGACGGATACGTTCTTTGTTGACAACGGCCGAGTAATCGCCTGGTAATAATGATTGTGCATCCTGAAGGTCTGCGACGATCTGCGTGTAAACGTTCGCTTGCGCAGCACGGGGTAGTTGGGCGGTTTGATTGAAATCTGCCGACAGGGCCAACGGTACATCACCGAAAAAATTGGTCAGGTAGAAATAATGAAAAGCCCGAACGAATTTGCATTCTCCGTTAAGTTCCCGCCGCGCACTATCGGTCAATTGTGGTGAGGTTGAACCGGCCACACCCTCCAAAATGTTGTTTACGGAATTCAACGTATGATAAGCCGGTTTCCAAAATATAATATAAGGATTCGGGTTATCGAATTGAATGGTATTGGTCTCGAATTGATAATTGTAAGGTTTTGATAGCTTATCTACACTGGACAATTCATCGGCCGATAGTCCTGCGTACAGATCGGTGCCGCCGTTACTGAAGGTAAATGCCCCGCTGTTGGTCATCATTTGGGAATATACGCCCGCAAGGGATGAGTTCGCCTGTGCATCTGTCGTAAAAAGCTGGATCGACGTCACCGTATTCGTAGGCTGATCGATCTCCACGATCTTTTTACAGCCGGTGATGTTAACCAGGAGACAACATAAGCAAAAAAGAAAACCGGCCTTTTCGCTGTTTTTTATGATGTATGTTTTCATTTTGTGTTGATTTTAAATTAAAAGGATGCAGTCAAGCCGCAAACCACTGATTTTACCGGCGGTTGCGAACTGTAATTCTGGGTTTCCGGATCCAGACCCTGGTAGCCGGTAAGCACAAAAAGATTTTGGGCATTGAGATTTACCGCTAATCTCCTGATGCCGATCTGATCCAGCATTTTGGAGGGCAGCGCGTAGGATAAGGAGACGCTTTGAAGTCGGATATAACTTGCGTCTTTCCAGACACCGGTCGATGTCCCGTAAATATTATCTGAAGCGACCGCCGTGTTGGTCAATCTGGCAAATAAAGCATCGTTCTGCCCCGGATATTGCCAGCGGTGATCGTATTGATAGGTCGATATATTTGCGGCGCCGCCAAACAGGGAGCCGGCATTACCGGTAAATGCAGTTTGACCCATTTGCTTTTTAAATGAGAAATAGGTGCTTAAGCTAAAATTCTTATAGGTAAATTGATGCGAAAAACCTCCGCTGTATTTGGGCGCGATATTGATGATCACATATCGGTCATCATTCTGAGTACCAGGAAGGACAGTAAGTACTGTGGTGATCTTTCCATCACCGTTATGATCAGTATAGGTGTTCTGACCTGTTAGAGGGTCGATGCCGGTAAAGTTGTAAGCATAAACGATGTCAAGGGACTGCCCGACCTGGTATTTACTGGCATAAGGCGATTCATCCAGATGTGGATAGGCCAATAGTTTATTACGGTTGAAACCAATGTCGAATGAGGCTACCCAGCTAAAAGCCTTGTTTTTGATAAGCGTAGCGTTAGCGCTGAATTCCCAGCCTGAGTTTTGTACACTTGCGGGCGAGTTCGCAATAACCGATGTAAACCCCGTAAGCGAAGGGATCGGATAGTCCACCAACTGGTTGTCGCAGCGGTTCCGGTAAAAAGCGGCTTCAATATTGATACGGTCATTGATCAGGCTGATATCCAGAGCGCTTTCAAACTTTTTATTAACCTGCCAGTGGAAATCGACATTGGGTTCAAGCTGTGGTGTAAGTGGGGTAATGCCGTTATAGGGCGTAAGAATAGGTGACAGGTTGCCATATTGTGAAAGGAATTTATAGTCGCCGACATTATCGCTGCCGGTAATGCCGTAACTCCCTCTTAACTTGATAAAACTGATGGCTTCGGGCAGGGCGTTCCTCAGCCATTTTTCCCCGCTGGCGATCCAGGCCGCGCCCACAGATCCGAAATTACCAAATTGGTTTCCCGGGCCGAACCGGCTGCTGCCATCCCGACGGCCATTGATATTTAAGATGTATCTATCCTTCCAGTTATAATTGATTCTGGCAAAAACGCCGGTGTATTTATACTGCGCTGAATTATCTGTTGCCGCTAATAGTCCCGCTGGCGCAAGCGCAAGTGATCTGATAAAAATATCACTGGTATAACCATTGGCTGTGATCAGTTGTCCATTGGTCGAATTATTTTGGTAGGTAGCGCCAGCCAAAAATTTAAGTGTGCCCTGACCGATATTATAGGTGTAATCTAACTGCGGTTCAATGATCACGTTGTTGATCTTCGTATTCCCGAAATTAGCATTTGCGATAGGTGAACTTGTTTGATACGGGTCTTCCGAAGCGATCGGCTGCGCGGAATATTGCGTATTTTGGATGGAATTATATCCGAGACTTGTTCGGAATATCAATCCTTTAGCGATATTATAGGTCAATGAAAGATCCGCTGTCAGGCTGTTCTGCTTACTGTTATAAGGTTTCAATAGTCCCGCGAAGGGGAATTGGAAACTTCCGGAACTGTATGCGGAGAAATTTAACACTCCCTGGCTGTTATATGGTCCCGGAGCATTTGGCGGGAGCGTAAGATATCTTCCACTTGAAGATTGATTAACATCGGTATAACCATAATTTGCCGATAAAGAAACAACAAATCGTTTACTGGGGCTGTGGCTTGTCAGGTTGAATGCGACCGTAGCGCGTTGATCGGCGCCACTAAGAGTATTAATATCCGTTGATCTATTATAGCCGGTCGCGATCCGAAAGACGGTCTGGTCGTTGCCGCCGGAGACAGCGGCCTGAATGGTCGTCTTTTTCGCAACCTGGCCGAAGGAGTATTTTTGCCAGTCTGTATAGCTGTTTCTGTCCCATAAGAGCAGATCCGGGGCGGTTTGGGCGATCGGGGTGATGCCGTCGTTCCTGTAGGCTTCATTGCGCATGGACAGGTATTGCTGCGTATTCAGCAGGTTCCATTTGGTCGTTACCATATTGATCCCCTGTGAACCGTTCAGGTCGAATTGCGTAGCGCCTGCTCTGCCTTTTTTAGTGGTGATCAGAATCACGCCGTTCGCCCCGCGGCTACCATATATCGCCGTAGCATCGGCATCTTTAAGCACTTCGATTGATTGGATATCTGCAGGATTGATACTGTACAATGGGCTCTGTCCCTGAGATAACGACAGTCCGGTCTGGTCGGTCCCCCTGGAAATATTGTTGCTGCTGGTCACAATACTGTTCGTGGTGCCTTTAGTGTCTGGTATGGTCATCGGTACACCGTCAATAATATACAAAGGGTCAGATGTGAAGTTAGGATCTATGGAACCTCTCCCACGGATCTCTATTTTGATCGAGCCTTCCTCATAACCACCTGGTGTGACCACTACACCGGGAATGCGGCCCTCTATCGCCAGCAGGGGGTTCATGATCGTTTGTTTTTCGATATCGGCAGCTGTTACCCGGCCGATACTGCTGGTCGTCAGGCGCTGGGTGGTTTGTCCATAAGCCTGTACTACCACCTCGTCAAGCGCACTGGTGGCCTCCTCCAGGCGTATGTTCAGAAATAAAGGTTTTGTTATCGGAATGACCTGTGTTTTGTAACCGATAAAACTGACGATCACCGTATCGCCAACGTCGACATCCTTCAATGAAAAAATGCCGCGCACATCAGTAGTGGTACCGGTTTTTTCATGTTTTTTGATGATCGTTGCGCCGAAAAGCGGTTCGTTATGTATATTGATCACCGCCCCGTTGAGTTCGTTATTCTGATCTGGCGCAGTGCTATGCCTTTGCTTAACACGTTCGGACTGTATTTTTTCACTGATCACTACGGTGCGGTCTTCGATCGTATACGTTAAAGGTTGGTCTTTGAATACTTGTTCCAGTACTTCTTTTAGTTCAGCTCCCTTTACATTGATATCTACCGGTTTGGCGCTTTGAAGTAATTCCTGCGTGTATAGAAAATCATAGCCGCTTTGCTTGCGCAATGAGGTGATAATATTCTTTAGAGGTGCTTTTTTTTGATTCAGCGTGATCTTTTGAGCAAAGGCTGCAGCGCTGACCTGCATTATGGCTGCTGTTAGGATGAAAATAGTGATCTTCATGATCAGTAAGGCATTAGGGATGTGCCGTAGTGGCGCGCAAAGTTTCTTAGTATAATTTTTATACATTTGTTAGTCTGGTTTAGGATTGATATAACCGCAAGTTGGATTAATATGATCCCAGGCATTGGCCAGTAGTGTTGGTAGCACTTCTGGCTTTTTTGTACGGGATCCATAAGGGGAGTTGTAATTATCTGCTTACAATGACCCTCCTTTCTTTTATCCTGAAGTGTACTTTCTGAGTTAACGCGAGCTTATTAAGTACCTGGGAGACACTGGCAAAGCGATTAACGGTTCCACCAAACCTGTCGGTCGGGACAGGACCTTCATAAACTACTTCAACATCGTACCAGCGGCTGATCTTGCGCATGGCTGATGTGATCGTTTCGTCGAACATAAAATAGCCGTTCTTCCAGGCCAGGGCTTCTTCCGTGTCCACAGTGGAAATATTCAGGGATTTTTTGGTCAGTACCGCCTGTTCGCCCGGTTTTAGAATACCGCCCTTGTTGTTTAAGATATCATTTATCCGCACACTCCCTTCGATCAGGGTTGTTTTTACTGCCGGTTCATCAGCATAACTGTTGATGTTAAAATGAGTCCCCAATACCCGTACCGTCTGGGTAGCCGTTTGTACGATAAAAGGATGGGCCTTGTCTTTGGCTACTTCAAAATAAGCTTCCCCGGTCAGTTCAACCTTTCTCAGCGCTCCAGCAAAGTTTACCGGGTATCTTAACGAGGAGGCTGCATTCAGTAGTACCCTGGTTCCATCGGCCAGGCCTACCCAGTACTGGCCGCCTTTAGGCGTGGTGATCGTATTGAATTTTGGGCTTTGGTTGTCTGTGCCGTTTTGCTCATACACCAACCGTCCGTTATCGCTTTTGGTGATAGCCATGTGCGCTTCCCGGGCAACAAGCCCTTGGCTCGCATCCGTCAGGCTGATCTGTTTCCCATTAGCCAGCGTGAGTATAGCCTTATTGCTGCCGGGAACGATGCGGGCAACGGACCTTTCCACGTTTTCTTTACGATTCAGTGCCAGCCATCCACCAACGCCAATAGTCAGTAAGATGATAGCTGCCGCGGCCACCCTTGCCCAGGTAAAGATGCGTATAGGTATTCCTTGCGGGATATTTTCGCGTTCAACGATATTCCGGTACATCCGGTCGCTTAAATCCAGGGGGGAACCTGTCCCCGTGGTTTTTAATTCTGTATCGTCAAAACTATTGTACCATTGGTCAAACTCCCCTTTTTCTTCGGCAGTGATATAACCCTCACGCCATTTCCTGGCAAGTTCTTCGTAACGTTCCTGGTTAATATGCTCGGACATTTTAGGTGCTTTTTATAGAATAGCCAAAGCAGGGTCGAAAAACCCTTAGTCTAATTGGATTTTTTTTTGATTTTGTTAAAATGAAGTTGATTTAGTTAAGAAAGGTATGTTCGGTTGAAGACAAATAGTGAAATGAGCCATAAATTACGGCTGGGTGGTATCCTTTTTTAAGGTAGAATTTAAAAAAGTTAGAAATGTCTATAATAAAAGGCCTAAAAAGTTACCGAAGGTGGCTTTTAATATCTTTTTTGCTTTTGATAAGTGAGCCTCTACCGTTTTTAGAGAAATATCAACTCTTCAGCGATCTGTAAATGGGAATATCCCTGGTCATGCCGTAATTTAAAGACGATGCGGCACTTTTCCGGGAGTTGGCTAACGGTCAGATCGAATTGGCGCTGAAGTTCCAAATAGTCCAGTAGTTCAATCGTACTATCATCGATCTCGGATAATGCTTTGGCCGCTTCTTTCTGATAACTGTCCGCGACCGCCCTTTTGGCCAGCCGGTTGATTACTTCAAATTTTACAGCGATTGAGAAGTAATTGTCAAAACCTTTGACCAATACTAATCGTTCCCGCTTGCGCCAGAGATTGCAAAAAATATCCTGCACTACCTCTTCAGCCTCGGTATCATCATTTAGCCGTTTCCTTGCGATCACGTACAGTTTGTCCCAATGGCGCTCATAAATTAAACGAAATGCAGCTTCGCCACTGGTCCTGAGCAGGTCCGCGAGTTCAATATCTGTCATGTTATCGTATCGGCTCAAAGCTAAATTATTACGAAAGTAACAATAATTTAATACAAGATCGTTATGCGAAATCGATAAAGGTACAATGCCCTGGTATTGATAAAAATATCAAATTATAATACTGATAAACGGCCCCCCTTTAAGAACCGGACCGTTCGCCTTTGGCGGACCGCTGACCCAGCGATATAATCAAGGTATTAACCTTTCCCCCGCCTTATATACTTTTGCCGCTACCTTCATCTTAAGCAATAGTGTACCGAATGAAACCGTTGCAAAAGTGACTCTGTTACTAACGAAATTCGCTGCCGGTATACAGGAATCTGAATTGAAAGGCGAGGGGGGCGGAGCCGGTTAAACAGGCCCTTCGCGCCTAGTAGGTGCATGGGGGCTTTTTGTGCTTTTTGTTATCTGTATACCGATTATAAACTACTTCAATCGCCGCCTGCACAAGAAATTCGATCGCATGTTTATGGTTGAGGATCATCTGCGCTTCTTTGGCTGATTTCGTTTCGTTCGCTGTACCCTGGTTAATTAAGCATACGGAATCCAGGACCCCTGTAGGTATTAGCCACTAAGCGGCACAATTATCAGTGGAAAGACGCTGAATTAGATGAGATCTTTCTGGTATTCAAATTCGTTTTCAATTTTCTCCGCATCACCTTAGGTCGGGTAGACGAAAGCGTCGAAAAAATCGCTGCGGCCGTCAGGTCGCACAGATAAGAGGTGCTTATAGGCACTTCTCCGCCGGCTACCCTTTCCTCACCGAACACGCACAATAATATTATTAACCGTCTTTCTAATTGCTGACATCTGTCAATATTTCTGTCGCCAGCAGTCCGCTTCGGCCATTGATGAGTGAAGCTCCCTTTTTAGAAAGCTTATAATCCTGTCAATAACTTGAGGAAGCATTTATTTTGTTGTCACCGGATATTATTGCTTTGCTATTTGACTGAACTGCAAGCATCATTTCTGGTAATCCAGGCCAGAACAGCTTTTGCTGTATCTTCATAGAACACCCGGTAGGTATCTTCCGTAACGTACCCGATATGTGGTGTGGCCAGTACATTATCCAGCGTTCTGAGCGGGTGATCAGGCGGGAGTGGTTCCTGGTCGAATACATCGAGGGCGGCTCTTATGTAAAAAGCCGGTTGTAGTAATAATTTCAATTTGCCGATGCCGCTTCGTCGTTTAACCCATCAAGCATTGCTTGCCACCAGGTCGTAGGCCTGTTTTTTATAATTTGTTTAATTCTTTCCCGCAGTTCGCCTGATTCCGACAGTAAATTACTTATTTTTCTTCCAATGACCCTTGAACAAACAAGTTGTAAATAATCGCTTTGATTGGTTTCATACATGTTCATAATGTCAAAGTGTTCCTCGTAAATATCTCCCGAATAAAGGTCGAAATAAACACGGATGATATGTTCAATATCCGTAATATCTTTCGTTCTTTGAGGTCTGTCATTTTTGGATATCAGTTTAAGCAGAATAATTCCCTCCATCGTGTAAACCTTGATGCTCATCCTATCAGTAATCTTTATATCGTCAACGAAGGGATAGATTTCCAGGAAGCCGGGCATATTCAGGACAAACGATGGATTTGTGAGTTTTACATGACGGTTGGGTTCTTCAATATCCCCAAAAGGTAAAAGATATACTTCGATTGAATTATGGTAAAGCAATTTGATTGTTTCGTGAGAATGCGCAGTAAAATTTCCTGTCGAAATCAATGCAGCCTTTAATTGATTGAACTGGCCTTCACTATTGATCAGGATCGCGAGATCTACATCTTTTGTTTTGCGGATCGCTGCTGCACCCAGGTCAGCTGATAAGTGGATGTCACGGCTACTGCGCCTACCAGGTAGTAATCGATTCCGAATATGCTAAACACTGGTTCCATTTCTAGCAGCATTTCGATAATGCCCGGATGTAAGATCAGTTCAGTCAAGGTATTTCATTTTGATGCGCTCCGCGGTTTCCTGATTGCGGCTGTCGAAGCTTGTGATTAATTCAGCGTAGGCCAACAAGGCAGGCACGGTAGGTATGTGAATGCCTGGCCCGTTATCTTTCCAGAATTGTTCCAATATCTCGATATTTCCGTTAAGGTCGGGTATCAGGTGTAATTTTTTCATCAGAACGGCCTTAGGCTCCCTAGTGTAAATGGTGAATTTTTCAGGTCGCAGAAAATCGGTTAACAGTGCACCGGCATTTTCACCGCCCCACTTAAACTGGTTCGTCTCGAGTTGATCCCAGTGATTGACCTGATCTTTGACGATAAACCGGAAATTGCCTGCCAATAATTTGGGCCTCAGGGTTGCCATGTATGCTTCAGCCCACCGGTTGATCAGCCTTTCTTTATACCCGATGAAAAGCCCCTTATTTTTACCACCATCCAGTACGTAACCTTCTTTTTTTAGCTCTTCCAGCAAACCGCCAACATTTCCTAGAGCAATATCGGCTTCCTCAGCGATCTGCCGGTATGAATGATTCAGGAGTTCTGGTTGTATCAATATCGCAAACAGGAATTTCAAGCCTGCAGTCTTCCATAACTTACCCTCCACCGGCACACGGGTCCCGGTCACCTGCTGATCATTAATGTATATAAATAATTCCGGGGTCTGTATGAAACAGTTTCCTGCAGCATCGAGATAGTTATAGTTGATGCTTTTCAATTCCTGTTTGAGCGGCTTTGGTATGTACTGTGCAACCAGCAGATTTGCTATTCCCTTTTGGCGTTTAGCTGGCAGATATTTTTTATTTCGCAGCTCGTTTTTAATCTCTACAACAAAGTGCACTTTGTTTTTGGCGCTACGGATTTCTATTTCTGCATCACATCTGTCATCCAGGGTCGCTGTGCCGGATTTCAGGGTTTTAATCGTGACCCCTGTCAGCAGCGCCAGTTTTTCAGTTGCCTGATCAAGTATTTCCTGTTCTTTGGTGTTCATTAAATTTGGTTGTTCATGAAGTATGAACAATCGAATTTAATGAACAAATTATTAAAAAACAAATGTTGGATAGGATTTGTTCAATTAAAAACAATGTTCATGCCTCATGAACAAATTATTAAAAACAAATCCTATATTGTAAATCATCGGATTTTGCAACCATTGCCTTGTTAAACGCGAACAGTGTAGTGGTAATGGTTGCATTCATACTTTCCAGCATACGTCTCGCTTGTTTATCATTGAAGGGCGACTTTTCTTTTTCAAGTAACTTACCTATCAGCGATTCTGGGGTCGTGGACAGCTCATTACCTGGACTGCTTAAAGTTTGTTCATAAACTCTGACCCGGTATTTATTTTCTTTACAGTCTACCTGAAAAGATAATTTGTCATTATAAATGACATTGCTGCCAAGAGCACCCCTGAAAGCAACAAATAAAATGCCTTTTCCAACAATCTTACCATCTTCCTTATCTTCATTTTGAATAACATACTTTGAGCTTTTGAAATAATCAACAAACCATTGTTTGGCGTTTTTGTAGAGATCGGCTTTAGATTTACCGGGAGCATCCATAATTCTTTCATATACCACGGCGCCATCTTTTACCGGTATATTGAGGCCCGTGGTGTCTTTTTGTACGAATGCTGCAGTGGTGCAAATAAGAGCTGCGATGCTTAGTATTGTTTTTTTCATGTGATATGGTTTATGGGGCATGGACATAATAACTTGTTCTGACAAATCCAATCTGAAACATAAACTTATACTGAATAGGGTTCGTTTGCTGCAGATGCTTCCTTAAAAAGTTAAGAGATAAACAAGATAAGAAGCCCGCCAGTCCATGTAGAACGATATCAATTCCGCTGAAAGCTTCTCTGCAGTTCTTGTTTCACCCCGCTCATATCCCTGCTCAATAACTCATAAATGGCTTCGTACTGTGCGCACAGATCAAATATGCTTTGGTTATACCGACCGTAGAGTTCTTCTTCATTTTCTTCCGTGGAGTTCAGCAGTTGGTCTGCAAGGTCAAGGTTTTGAAGGAAGATCAAATGAGTCCTGGTATTGGCAGTAATGATTTCTTTATACGAAAGACGCACATCAAAATAAAGGCTGATCAGGTTATGCTTCCAGTTTTCTTCATTCAGTTTTTGCAAATTCGCATCCACTTTCTTAATCTCTTCGCTCAGAAATTTCAGGCTGGATTCACTTCGGGCATTATTGCGGTTCCTTCGATAGTTGATATTCTTCCTCAGGATGGCCATGGTTTCACCAGTTACGAAGTAGTAGCTTTCTGCGATCTCGATTTTCTTCGTCCGGTACTGGTTTTCGATATCATTGCGATGTTTGCGCCTATCATTGATGAAGGAAAACAGACCGCTTAAAGCTTGTGTAAGCAGGGCACCTGCCAGACCGGAGAAGGCGCTTACAGCTATAAGAGTGTTGTTGTTAGGCATAACGTGAAACTTTTTCGAATTTAAACATTAAAATCGTTATTTGCTAATTTAATTA
This sequence comes from Mucilaginibacter aquaedulcis, assembly GCF_030409325.1. Taxonomy (GTDB): domain Bacteria; phylum Bacteroidota; class Bacteroidia; order Sphingobacteriales; family Sphingobacteriaceae; genus Mucilaginibacter; species Mucilaginibacter aquaedulcis. The sequence goes on along the minus strand of NZ_JAUFPR010000002.1, from coordinate 1,492,326 downwards.
GCAAATCGGTATGGGTTTGATCACGATAGATAGAAACTGCAAATCAGCCAAGATGTCTGCAAATATTGGCTTTATCAAAGACCGGTTTTACCTTTTCTTTCCCCCAGATTTTCTGGCCAGCCCGTTTGGGGTATCGAAGGAAATGCTGGTTTCGGCGATTAAAATACCGGTCAATCGCCGCGGTGCATTCGTCCACGGACTGGTAATCGCTATTATGGATGACCGATTTTGCAAGGCCGCTAAATACCGATTCGATCACATTCAGATGCGGCGTTCTGGACGGTAGGGGAACCAGCTCTATTCTTGGCGTTTTTAACTTCTCTCTATACTCCGGTTCATTGATTTCTGCAAGGTAATCCCGTAACTGTTGCGAGTCGTGCCAGCTTGCCGCGTCCCACGATAAGTATAGCCGTTCCTGATTTTGGTATTGCAAAGTTAGCACATCGATGAGCCTGATCATTTCCGAGGTGTCTTTTTTAAGGGAATAGAACCAAGTGAGCTGGTTAGTGGACAATTCCAGCGCGCAGGTACAGATGAACCAGCCCTTGCTTTTGTCTACTTTGTAATAAACTGGCAGTTCGCCTTTTCTGACCAACTGGCGCCCGCCTTTCGGCCGGACAGACTTCGGGCCGTATTCATCTATGGAGAAAAATTTTTCATTTCTGCCCAGCCCGGCGAGTATGTGACGAATGTGGTCGTACTTTTCCAGGAACCGCGGATCGTGGCTGACAATAACTTCGCGGGAGCGTTTGAACCTGATTCCCCTTTTTCTCAAATAGCATCCTACTGTGCTGAAGCTGATATCCTTTCCGGATACTTTGCTATAGGCGTAGGCCAGGTCAGTGATTGTCCAGGATATTTTATCGAAACCGTATAATTTCGGGCTTTGTCGTACTAGGTGCACGACCTCGTCCATACGTTTTTCAATGGCCTCGCGCCGCTCCCTGCATATGGGTTTTTTGTTACCCGGGCGACTCAACGCCGCCAGGCCTTCGCGCTGATAGGTTCTCAACCAAATGAGCATGGTAGCATAAGCGCACTCGATACGATATCCTAGTTTACTCATTGAATTGTATGTATAGGTGGTCATCAGCAATACGGAAACCTGCCATAGCCGGTGATCGTTTCCTTTTCGCCAACGCCGCAGGATTGCCAGTTCATCTGAGGTAAATTTACTTTTGAGTTTCGCTGCACAGAGTTCATTTTCATTTGCTTCGAACCATCTCTTAAATACATGATAAAAACGAGGCTTACTGAATTCTTCCGGGAACAGGCTATGATATTTTTGGTAAAGATCTTCTGCAATCAGCACCGGTCCTGGCTCGGCAAGTACCAGTCCTGGCATGACGGAGAGGAAATTCAGGTACCATGGTGACGACTTGAAGATTTTTTCCTTGCCGATGTAAAAGTCGTAATCTTGTAATTTGTCTGGATGTTGCTGATCCAATATCCTAAAATCATTTAAATAACTGCGTACAGTGGCCTGCCGGAGTTCAAGCTTCTCAGCTATGTGCTGAACGTTTACCTCTCCAGTTATGTAATGGCGCCGGATAATATCCTTTTTTGCCTTGGTAATGGCTGGCATATCCCTTTGATATGAGTTAGTTAAATATAACGGATTTCTGGCGTTGTTCCTGTGATATCATCAATAATATATTTACCGATCAGGTCAAATGGAGAAACTTACGGTTAATAGATAAGAGTATACCAACCCTGCTTATTCTTTCAAAGGAGCAGAAAAAGCTGTTTAGTGTGGATAATTTAGCAGGCATGCTAGTTGATCTTCGATATTTGCTACGGTAAACTGAATCGGGTATGGAACAACTACATATTGGTGAGAGATTACAAATCCGAGAAAAATCAGCTTTACTGACCTATGCGCTTTATTGCTGTTACAAACAAAAAATGACCCGATGTCAGCAGTTTTACCAGATTGGCAAATTGCTCGTAGCGCTTCTTCAGAATTCAACGAGATTAAATTGAAATGGCCGCAAAAAGGGTATTGAACTTATCATCCTTAAATTGTGAAATGTCGATTTAAGCTTTCGAATAATAGGTCCGATGGAGCAACGTAACTTATCTGCGTTGCGTGTAGAAGAACAGGTTAGAAGGTATCGGGAGTAAGAGCTATATCTTATCGATCCGAAGAGTCCGGTGTCAGTTAATGTTCGCATTCGCGCGGTTGTGTTCGCTCGCGTTACAATATTATGATCTCTTTGGTTCTTAATTATTTGATTAATAATGATTTATTGAATTGGAATATGAATTGTTGTGATATGTTGTTTGAATGCGGCTATGTTCGATATAGGTTTTATAAAACTGCTGTTCCTTGGGGTAGTCTTTATTGGCTGCACCCTGGCTTTGCTTTTATGGTTTTCAAAAAAAGCAAACGGTGCTGCAAATAGATATTTAAGTTTAGCCCTGGTTGTTAATGTGCTGCAGATCAGCGGTGTATGGTTTTCTGTATGGTTGGCTATAGGGCCACTCATGTACTTCTATGTGTTAAAGCTGTTACAACCAGACCGGCGGTTCGGCCGAAAAGATTTGCTGCTTTTTTGCCCTTTGATATTGGTTCCCGTAATTCCAAACTGGCTGACACTGCTTGTAATGGCCGGATACTTTGTATTATCTTTTCAAGCGTTACAACGCTGTAATCAACAACGACAGCCGGTGTTGATGGACAGACCACGCTATACTTTTGGCAGACTTGACGTCGTGCTGAAGCTGCTGATCGTATTCACCGCCCTAAGCCTCGTCAACGGGCCATTTGTTGTTGGTCTGTCCGTGGTGTTGATAGCTACGGCGGTCAGCGCTATTCTGAAAACAGAAAAAGACACCTTGGTGGACCCCTTGTTATTTACGCCGGATGAATTGCGTGAGAAAGGCAGGCGGCTGAAAAGAATGGTTATAACAGAGCGGCTTTATGAGGATGCCGAACTTACCCTGGCCTCGCTGGCGCAACAATTGGCATTGCATCCCCACGAGGTGTCGCGTATCATCAATATGGTGTTTAAAAAGAACCTTAATGATTTTATTAATGAATTCCGTGTGAGGGCAGTGATCAGGAAAATGCATGACCCTGCTTATAACCGGTACAACCTGATCGGTATCGCTTACGAGTCGGGGTTTAATTCCAAGACAAGCTTTAACCGCGTTTTTAAAGAAATAACCGGTCAGCGCCCTGCTTCGTTCAGGGAAAGTACAAAAAAAGAAGTGCCAAATGATAAGTTGGTACTTCAGGATCCGGTAAAGCCGGTAATCTTGCGTAAGAAAAGCCTGCCGGAATGGGCTGCCGAAATTTCTAAACGCCATATGATGATCAAAAACTATCTAAAATCCGCTTACCGGAGCCTGCTTAAAAATAAAGCTTTTACCCTGCTGAATATGTTTGGCCTGTCGGTAGGTTTGGCTACATGCCTGCTTATCCTATTCTATGTGATCAACGAACTGGGATATGATAAATACAACGAACATGCGGACCGGATATACCGGATAGGGCTTGATGTGAAGCTGAATGGCAACACTAACCGGTACGCTACTTCAGAAGAACCGCTACCTGCAGCCATGAAGGGTATTTTTCCGGAGGTGGAACAAATGACCCGCATGATCGATGTACAGGGGCTGTTTCTTTCGCCCTTAAAATTCTATATCAGGAAAGGGGAGGAGAAAATACAGGAAAAAAGGGTGGTTTTTACCGAATCCTCACTTTTTAAGGTATTTACCTTACCCATGATCGATGGCAGCCCCGCTAACGCGTTAGATGCTCCGCATCGTGCCGTGATCACAGAAAGCACAGCGAAGAAATACTTTAACCGCGTCAATGTTGTCGGACAAACGTTGACCGTCAATGATACCAGCAAGTATCAGATCACCGGTGTCATCAGGGATATACCGGAACAATCGCATTTTCATTATGATTTTTTCCTGTCCTACAGTTCGCGTCCGGAAAGTGCTCAACATGGCTGGGGGTATGGCGGCATGCATAATTATTTGTTGTTAAAGCCCGGTGCTGACGTGCAGCGGCTGGAAAAAGAAATCGCTGCGATAGAGATCAAAAATTCGTTCAACCCAGATGCCTGGACAAGCGGCGATAATTACCTGAGATCAGTATTAACGCCGGTGACTGATATCCACCTTCGCGATCATGCCAAATACCAGCTTGAAGCCGGCAGCAATATGCAGTATGTTTATATATTTTTAATAATTGCGGCATTTATACTGCTCATTGCCTGTATTAATTTCATGAACCTGAGTACAGCCCGCTCTGCCAACCGCGCCAAAGAAGTGGGTGTCAGAAAGGTATTGGGTTCTGCACGTAAATTCCTGATCGCACAATTCCTCGCCGAATCCATATTGGTTACGCTTTGCTCCGCGGTAATCGCGGCTGTGATTGCCTGGCTGCTATTGCCCATGTTCAATCACCTGGCGGCAAAACAATTAGCGATCGGTTGGGCACAAGTAATGTGGCTGCTGCCGGCCTTGCTTTTAATTGCTTTAGTGGTTGGTATTTTGGCGGGCAGCTATCCGGCTTTTTTCCTTTCGGCCTTTCAGCCCATTGATGTACTCAAGGGTAAAATAGCCAAAGGTTTCAGGAACAGCTTTCTGAGGAGTTTTTTAGTGGTATTTCAGTTTTCCATATCCATTTTTTTGATCATCAGCACGCTGGTGATCTTTAACCAGCTCACCTTTATTCGTAACAAAAGCCTTGGCTTTGATCGCAGCCAGGTACTGGTTATTAAAAATACCGATGTGCTGGGTAAGCATGCGGCTTTGCTGAAAAACGAACTGAAGCAAATGAACGGCGTGGTGAATGTAAGTATGTCCGCCTTCCAGCCTACAGGCGATCTGCGGCTGAGAACGGGGCTTTTTCCAGGGCTGCCCATTGACATTAAACAGGTGCTGCTTACCGAGTTCTGGCCTGTAGATGAAGACTATATACGAACGATGGGACTGAAACTCTTAGCGGGGCGCAACTTTTTAAAAGATATGGCGAGCGACAGCGCAGGCATGATTGTAAATGAAGCATTTGTGCGAAAATATGGCGCGGATCAACCGCTGAATAAGACTTTGTATCGTGATTCCTACGGTATTCAGCCTTACCATATCATCGGCGTAGTGAAGGACTTTCACTTCGCAACGCTTCATGAGGAGGTCATGCCACTCGCTTTATATTATGCGCCGGATAACGGCGCGATAAATGTTCGGCTGCATGTGCGGGACATGTCCAAGGCAATCGCCATGATGGGCAAAAAATGGAAACAGTTTTCGCCAAACCAGCAATTCAGTTATTCCTTTATGGATGCTGATTTTGATGCGGGTTATCGTGCCGAACAGCGCACCGGAACAATTTTCCTGTGTTTCAGTTCGCTAGCTATATTGATAGCCTGTCTCGGACTTTTCGGCCTTGCAGCCTACGCTGCCGAACAGCGCACCAAAGAAATTGGTATTCGCAAAGTGCTTGGCGCAAGCATTTCTAATATCACGGCCATGCTCTCTGTTGATTTTATCAAACTGGTACTGATCTCGATATTGATCGGAAGCCCGCTCGCCTGGCTGGCCATGCAAAAATGGCTTCAGGATTTTGCTTATCGCACCACAATCAAGTGGTACATACCGGTAGCAGCTGCAGGAGTGGCAATTGCTATTGCAATAATTACTGTAAGTTTTCAGTCCATTAAAGCAGCTTTTGCTAATCCGGTTGAGAGTCTCCGAAATGAATGATAAGCCATTAGATACAAGAACAACATGCCTGGAACTCGAAAATTATTAAAAAAGTGATAGCGAACAGATCAATTCTAAACTGTTGACATAAACGTGAAATTAATCAGGGCAATAACCGAATTTCAACTTTAGCATTAATCAACGAATATGTTCAGTAGTCAAGATAACTTATGATCCATGAAACCTGTAGTTTGCATCAGGATCTACCTATTCGCTAAATAATGAAACAGCTCAAAACTTCGCTGAATTTATCATGTCGGATTCTAAGCTGCTTCAGTCGCATGATATATCCCCGAAATGGAGATTCATGCTCATCATCCTGGCAAATATCCTGCAAGAATGTCCGGATCATGGCAGGTTAATCTTGTTAACGGTATGAACATAGTTTACACCTGGAAAATTAGGCAAGCTGGTAGGCGGATAAATTCGTATTTCATAAAGGTCAGATATCGCATGATAATTATTGTTTTTTAAATAATCCATACCTTGAGGCCGTTTGAGCCATGTATCTGCCTTTGCTCCAATTAAGGCCTAAACTTCAGAATTGTATTGTGCCCAAATTTGTACCCGGTTTCTGCAAAGTGCAGAAACTCGGGCAGATCATCCATGGTGATCAGCTCAGATAACTGGGGATAGTATCTGGGTGTTCTGGGGCAGTACTTGACATAGGTGTTAATTTTTTATAGGTAATTTTTCTCGCTGATAAATGCGAGCCACTCTTGAAGTAATTCTTTCAAATTTGTCATAGATATAAGGAAAACATCGTTGATGCTTACTTTCGGGTACTCATAGTTTACAGTCATGTCTTCGAACGAGTCAGATATAAAGTACCCGTCTATATTGATAGATTTGGCTATACATTTGGCAATGTCGTTGATTAATCCTTCGCCATCAAATTTGTCAATCCGTTTAAGGAAATTGACAACAGAAGACTCTTCATTGGAAAATGATTGGCGAAAATTGTATTGTTCTCCATCTATTATTTTTGAATGGAAAGTAAGATGACATTTGTCTTTTTGTGACATAGGTATCATGATTGACTATTTAATCTTCTTTTGTTTTGGTATCCAGTAATTTCAAAACAGTAGGAACTCTGTAATCCCCCTTCATTTCTTTTATTAAATCTGTCGCTTTATTTAGCATAACCAATTAATGAAATGTATAAGGGGTTTTTACTCTCGCCCCGGTATAATGCAGTGACAGTTTCTTTGTTTTTATAGAACGATGTTTTAGCTACTCCGATAACAGGGATTTTTTCCTCTAAAGCTTCCCATAGAAAGGCACCTAATCCAAATGCTTTATTGTTATCTACATACGCATAGCCGTCAATTATAATGGCTTCAATGTCATTCAAATTTATTTGTTCAATGAAAGTTGTTATCGTTTCATCACTTCGGTCGAATAACAAACCAACTGCTTTTGCGCTATCTTCTTTATAATGTACATCTACGGATAGAATCATTTCACATTCCTTGAGGTTCTGGTCCCAAATCAGACTGTTTTATCAGGTTTCCATTCTCATCCCATTGCTTATAAAGGCCGTATTCGAGGTTATATTTAAAGTAATATTCTTCCATCATCCGACCATTTGGATAGTATTCTCTCCAAACACCTTCAGGATATCCATTTACGCAAGTGACTTCCGTTTGTAAATTTCCATTAGGGTATGAATATTGTAATACTCCTGTAAATGGAGTACCTCGGTAATTATATACCTCACCTCCACCGATATCAATATCAGCTAATGTTAAATTTGGGTCGTTCCAATTTATTGTTTGCATATCCTTTAGTTAATACTCATGAAAGTAATCAAGTCCGTAAAGTAATAACAATGTATACAGGTGTATTTAATCTGGTTAAGGCCTGTTGTTTTATCAGGTTTGATTTGTCTTACATATCCTAATACATTATTTTTTAGCCAATCGTCAAAGACCTGGGGTGAAACAGCACCATTTTTAAATGTTAGTGTTGCTAGGCTATTTAAACTTCGAAATTCAGCATGACAAGCTACTGGACCAGCTCTAATAATATCAAAGTGATTACTAAAATGCGATTTGCTGTGACTTTTCGTTTTGGCTATTTATTAAATTCTGCCCAAAGAAGGTCTATATCTTCTTGTTTTGGAATATTTTGAGGCCCGTAGATTTTAATAGGATATTGCTTATCAATTAGGCGTAAAAAATCATCATTTAAAGAGGGTAATAAAAACTTGTTTTGTCCCTTTTTTAAATAAATAATATTGTCGATGTGAAAATGTCCTTCAGATAAACTGATAAAGTGGTTGTCTTCGATAATTTTGAATGCTGATTCATAGGGATTTCCAAATTGTGAAATTTCTTTTATTTCCTTTTTGTCTTTAAAAACCTCCCAAGTAATAAATAGATAGATAAATAAACTGTTAAATAAAGTTCTACTTAAATTGTATTGACTGGATTCTTGTTTTAAGATTGATTCAAAAAAGGTATCCATTGAAGGCATTTCATCTTTCCAGCTCGGATTTATATCTAAAAATAAATTATGAAACTCTTCGTAATTAGAATAAAATTCCTTTATTCCCAATAATAGTTTTAAGTGCTTTAAACGACTGAGATAATCACGAAATAATAAAATGCTCGAAACTGTTGCTGAATTATTAAAATTCATTTTTGGGTTTTTAAGCATTAGTTTTCTGAATTCGCTTGTATACAAAGATTTATCGGTCATGTTTTTTTATTAATTTAGTTTTAAAAAAAATGCTATCCACTTTACAATTTCATCCAAATTGTCCCAAGTTGTTAAATGCGGGTTCGGAGCAGAATTCAGAGCTCCTAAATCTGCGTAGCCTGAGAAGCCCGTACGTGGCGCAACTTCATGTGCGCCAAAATCATATACTGTTAATTCGAAGCTCACTAAACTACGAAAGTTCATGCCGTAGTCGTCAATTAAGCGTCCTTCGACGTATTCATGGGCTATTAAGCGTTTGAATTCTTCAAGCGTCTCTCCATTTCTTGGCTAAATTTTCCCATTGTAAAATATCTCCTTTAGTTTTAGTGAATCTACCTACTTGAAATGCCCTAATCTTATTTGAATCATCTATTTCAATTTCATTATACAAAAAACGTTCTTTAATCCAAAAATTTTGTTTAGCAAGCTGAATTATATTTTCAGGTATTCCGGTATTGGCTGCAATTAATGGAATGTCATCCGTACGGATGGCAATTTGAGCTGCATCTTCAAAAATACTTATTGGAATAGAATTGTCGGTAACATAGTTTACACCAGGAAAATTAGGTAAAGTAGTAGGTGGGTGAATTGGTATAGTATAAAGGTCAGATATTGCCTGATAATTATTGTTTTTTAAATAGTTCATAGCTTGAGGCAGCTTCAGCCAAATATCTGCCTTTGCGCCGATTATGGATTGAGCTTCAGAGTTGTATTGTGCCCAAATTTGTACTCTGTTACTATTACTATAAGTGTTGAATACTTGAAGCGTTGCATCATTTATTTGTTTAAACGCTGTGAAGAACCGCACCTTTATTGGATAGCTTAACGATTGAAATTGAGCCTTTAACAAAGGATAAATACTGAATTTTAGAATAGTGTCAACCAAATTTTGATTCGTAATAAAATCAAGTTTACTTGCCTCTGCAATTCCATTATTGTAAAGCTTTAACCAGTTATTAACCCCGGCGCCGTTATTCAGATATTGCCAGCTACGGGGCGAAAGTCTGCCGAAACTGGTCCAGAATGCCAGCTTCTGTGCATCGGTAAACCGGTTAAATATGGTACAAATATTATTGGCTGCAACTCCCAATGGCAGTGTTTCTACAACTGCTTCGATGCCTGATAAGGTTTGTAATGTGTTCCCGATCACGTAATCAACGGATTGTTCTATTGCAGTCGGGAAGCCGGCGGGAGGTGGGTCAGGGATTTGGGGTTTAATGATATTCGCTTGGTTGGCAATTCTGACACTGGTAAGTTTTGCTCCGGAAATAGCTGCTGCGCCCCCGCTCAAAATCATGGCCAGTAACATCAATTGCTGGTACTGTAACAGGCGATCCCTTTCATTTTGATCGTTAGTGACAGTGGCCAGATACTTGTTGGTACTGGCCAGTTCACCTATAGTGGTTGTCAGCCCCGCGGCGCCCTGTTGTATACCCGCCCATATCTTAATCTCCTCTACAGAACTTACAGAACCCTGAAGTGCAGCCCCAATATCCGTGAACTCCTGAAGATAGGCTAATTCTGCTAAAACACTTGTTCCTCCAGGAAAAAAGGCGCCTAAAACAACCACGGTTAAATCTGATAGGATCTTATACTTAAACCGCAGCACATAGCCAAGGCCTCAGATAGTATTACCAGGCAGGCATCTGCGCTGTATCGGGGTGGGTTTTCATAAAATGATTATTTCACTACTGCCTTTAATCAGGCTTTTGATTACCACCTACAGAAACACTTACAAGCCGTAACTGCTTGATGATACTTCAAAACGATTCGTTTTGCTATTGAAATTTCCGTACGACATGGTCCGCGCCGAATCGCCCGGAGCATCATCACATTAGTTTTTACTGATGTCGATAAACTGAGGGAGCATTCCACTCGTATCCATGAAAGTGTCGTTGGAAAGACCTCTCATGGAATTGGTTATATATAAAAGCGACTGCAATGTTTTTCGATGATAATAAGGTCTAACATTGAAGCTAATTTCCCATAGCAAATTGGTCAACCCCTTATGGTCTAATGTAAACTTCAAACTCTCAAATGAGAACAGTTCCAAAAGTAACCGGATAATCACCTACAAACCTGTCAAGTTATTTTAGCTGTGCCTTCCTTTAACTGAATCCATATTCACTGATTGATAAGCAAATTTTATGCGCTTAAAATAAAACTCGATTTTTGCCCTGGTATTTATCAATACGGCTTTCCTTAACGTCGGCTTCACTTGAGGTTTACAAAATGGAATGATAAATCACGATATATTATTCATGATGCTTACTCTAAGGTTATTACAGGAATTTAATAGGGATAGTTAAGTTACATTTTTGCAATAACAAACGGCGTGTTGTAAATCTACTGTCGAATTTTAGCAAGCTTGGCAGTTTGACAAGTTTTGTAGAAATACCATCGCAAAAATTGACAAGGTTGATATGCGTCAGCAAGTTCGCTAAAGTTTTAGGCTGTGCTTTCCTGATTCTGCTCATTATAATGAAAACGATCTGCCATCCTGTTTGACTTTCGGGTATCCATTCCTCCGTGCAGGGATCGAACTATTGATATTAGTTTGCAAGGATGTCAGCTATTGTAATAATCGGACTTTTAATCTTAGATCATAGCTGCTGTAATGTACTTAATATTTTATTAGTTATTATTTAATATTAAATTAATATTAAATCGGCATTATTTATATTTCTTTGCGCTAATGAGTAATATGTCTCAGAATTAATATATATGTTTCAAATCGACATCATACCCTTACGTGTAGTCTTTATTGGGGTAGTCATATCAGTAGTTCTATTAATGCGTTGCAAAAATACACCGATAATTAACTCGGCTGATGTCTCAGTTGAAGTAAATAAAAGATTTGCCGCGCGACGAAACTGTTCTTGCGCGGCTTATGCACTTGCAGATGGAGACAAGTATGATGCTTATATTATCGAGAAAAAAAATAATGTAAAAAAATCAAGGAAAATCAAATTTTCAGACGAAAAGAATTATCTGCCCCAATCTGTCTCGCATGATTGCAGGTATCTTTCGATTGCTGCCTCTAAGACAAATTCTGAAAGAACTGATCTAGTTATTTATGATATTAGCAATAACAGCAAAAATATACTGACAACATCTGAGTCTCATCCTTCTAATTTTTCTACATTTTCTCCTGTTGATAATAAACTCGCTTACATATCAAATGGCGAGATACATATTTATGATCTTTCAACAAAACAAACAAAAAAAATAGCATCTCCGGAAAATAAGTCTTTTAAATACTTGACCTGGTCCTCAAAGGGTAAATTTATCTTTGCGGAGGACAAGGAAACCGACATTTGGGAGTACAGGACACAAAATGGTTCGTTTCGATTAATTTGGAAAGCGCCGAAACTTATGCAGGGCTACCGTTTTATCACCCCTTCGGAAAACGATGATGATTTGTTTTATTTTATTTCGGATCATGAATCTCAATTTAAACAAATATATAAATATCAGCAGGGCGAAGTAAGGCAGATATTCAATTCCAATTTTGACAAACTATTATTACAAAGGCCCGTGATAAATGGTTATCTATATTACAGGAGCAATGAATATGGGAATTATAAATTGAAAAGGCTCAAAGATAGTATCGAAGAGACAATTCTGGATCATGGTGTAATTTATGATTATGCGGCTGATTTTGGAGGAAGTGGAATCGCTACCTATACGAATCAATATATAGCCCCCTCTTTATTTGAGATAAAAAAAGATTATGCGAAAAATCTTTTGGAGATTAATAAACCGGATTCCTTGCCTTTGCCTCAAGTATTTATCAATAAAGATAAGGCCTGTAGTTTTATATATCAGCCTAAGATTAGCCCTAAAGGGTGGGCGATTTGGCTTCATGGTGGCCCTAAAGAGCAGTTTTCGAACAGATACTTCATTTGGGTAATCGCTATGGTCAAAGCTGGTTACGGCGTGATAGCCCTCAACTACCCGGGCTCTATTGGATTTGGACATGACTATGAAGCGGTGTCATTATCACCATCCGAACTTTTAAAAAAAGAGGTATCGGGAATGCGTGAAGATATTGTTGAAATTAAAGAAAAATATCATATAGCATCCTACGCTATTGTCGGTTTGAGTTATGGTACTTTTCTGGGACGAGCATATGTCAGCAAATATGAAAAAGAAGTTTCTAAATTTATTGAAATAGCTGGTCTCAATATTACCCCCAATTATAATCCTAAAATACCGATTTTGTACGTATATGGTGAACAGGACTTCGCCATGAAAAACGAACAAAGGTTGGAAATGATGAATAAGACGAGGCTTGCAGGGAACTCCAAAGAATTGCAAATAAAAGGGGAGGGCCATGTAATATTAAAGCGTGAAAATATAGCAGTAGCGCTGAATGCCATAAACAAATTTTTAGACCGTTAAGCATTCTGAAACGGTAATAAGAAAATTAGCTCAATTATTCATGATCATGTTTTTGTCAACCTTATGAGAGATAAGTTAAATTATTCTGATATTATTAATGACCTGCTTTTCTGCTTTTCATTGTTGATATTATCAACCGTTGTATTTTCAAATTCCCGTGTGAATGATAATTTCCTCAATGGTTCAAAAATTACCGCTCTTATAACCGGTACAGGTTTTTTTTGCTTCGCTAAATCTATCCAACTCTTAGTTGATCCCTCCAAAAGAATCAGCTACAAAATTGCCTTTAACCATGTAGACATTATTCTTTTTTTTTGGGGGAGCTTTATTAATGTTCAATCACTTGTTCATGTAGGTTATTTGTCACAAGCGGCCATGATTTTCGATTTAGGGCTGATTCTTTACTTACTTACGAAAGGAAGTATTACTACTCGTAATTATCATAGGTCTGAATCGCTCATTGGTTATGGTATTATCATGATATCTACAATCGAAGCACTCATTGGGTTATTTCAGTATGAAGGTTTTTCTATGCCATTTAGTGAATCATTCAGGTTGACAGGTACTTTTAAAAATCCCGCTCCTTTCGCATTATTTTTAGCAGCCTGTTATCCTGTTCCGTTGGTGTTGGTTTTGTTTGCAAAAAAGACGGGTATTCAAAAGTTAGTCTTTCTGATCAATATCACGTTGACGCTTGTGGTCCTTTTGCTTAGCCAAAACCGTGCATCGTGGGTCAGCATTACATTGGTGACCATCCTGGCGTTATGTTTCAAATACAAAGTGTTCTATAAATTTTTTGGTGACAAATCGTACAGTAAGTGGAAAATTGCGTCCATATTGGCCGGGGTGGTTATTTTAATGGGAGCGGCGATTTGTCTGTATAAATTCAAGCCAAAGTCAGCAGATAGTAGGTTATTCATTTGGGAAGTTTCACTGGCTAAGGGAACAGAAAAGTCAGTTTTAGGTTTTGGTTATGGTTCTTTCCGAAGCGACTATAATAAATGGCAAAGTGAGTTTCTGGTAAGGCACCCTGATAAATTATCTGATAAAATGGTAGGTGAAAATACTGTTGGAGAATTTGCGGGTCAGGTCAAAATGGCGTACAATGAGTATATAGAAATATTTGTTGAGGAAGGATTAATTGGCTTAGGACTTTTTTTGACTTTGATTGTTTTGATGTTACGGAACTGTCTAAAGGCTTTTAGTATTGAATCTCACATAATCCCGATAGGAATATTATTGGGTTGGATAAGTGTGCTAATTCAAGGTTTTTTTTCATATCCACTTTATTCGGTTCCTACTTTTATTTTATTTTTTATTTATCTGGCAATTCTAAGCAAATATTATCCGGCGTTAGTAGATCTGCCTATTGTTTTACCAATTCGTATCGCAGGAGCAGTTTTGTTACTGATGTTTTCTGCTGTCGTTGTTCTTAAAGCGAGAAGTCGATTGGCTTGCTATGATGAATATCAAGATGCCTATATCCTATTCAAGAAGAATGATTTGAGAGGCGCTGAACTCAAATATGAGCAGATAAGTTCGTACATGATGCATGACCCCGCATTTCTATTAGACTACGGCATTTGCTTAATTGCCAATAAGAAAAATGAAAGAGCTTTGAGGTACCTCATGTTGGCTGAAAATAAAGACAGCGATCCTAGAATAGATATGTTAATCGGTAACATATATAAAATGGAAGGGAATTTCGATAAGGCCGAGGAATATTACACAAAAGCCAGTTTTATAATTCCGTCAAGAATTTTTCCAAAATATCTCCTGGTCATGTTGTATAAGGAATACCATTATTGTGGTAAAGCAAAATCACTAAGTAAAAGTATACTACAACACTATCGTGGAGTCGAGAGTTCTCTCTCTGATCAAATTCTTAACGAACTTCAGGCCATACAGAATTTTGATTGTTCGGCGCTCAATAAATTGCGGCCAACGAAAAAATGAGTCATCGCTGTCATATTTTGAAAAGGCAAAGAAAAATGACTTATAGTCATCAATAGTCCTTTCGATCGATCGCAATAAATGACACCGCACGATTAGACCGTTAACAGAAAAAAAATCTGTAAAAGATACAACCGCGCAGATACAGCCTGCGTCTAATAAAAAAAATAAAAATATGAATTTCGTAGCATTAATTTGGTTTCTATTGGCTCTAGCCGTTTTAGTTTTGGTATTTGGCATTCGATACCTGAGAAATAAAGAAAATATGGCTTTGATTGAGCGAAACATTGACATTAGTCAAACACCTAAATCATCAAGGTTTTTATTGACCTTCGGTATCATTTCTATCAGTATTGCACTGGGTTTTTTATTCGGAATGATTTTATCGCGTTTCGTGGATAGGGAAAATTTTAAAATATTGACTTTTTTAATATCAATATTATTCTGTGGCGGAGCAGGGTTAATCATTTGTTCGTACGTAGGTACGAAAAAATCAAACAACTAATATTTTAATCTAATCTTCCTACCTAGCCTTTTAAAAATATAGTGAAATTTTTTTTAGTGATTTTTATGCTCTTTTCCTTAAATATTATGACGATAAAGGGACAGGACCGCCAAATCAAAGGTCGTGTTCTGGATGGGGTAACACATCAGCCGATCGAAAATCTATCAGTTTGCATTTTGAAGGGTAAAGACTCCATTTTGTATAAGCAAAGCCGTACGATAACTGGTGGTTATTTTTCTTTTCAGCATGTTGAAAAGGACGAGTACATTCTTTTATTGTCGTTTCCTGAATATCCTGATTATGTTGACAAGTTTTCATTGAAATTGGATACAACAATGAATTTCGGGGACATTGTGTTAACTGCAAAAGTTAGATTCCTCAGAGAGGTTGTAGTTAAAGGACAGAAAATTGCCGCAGTTACAATTAAGGGGGATACAACAGAGTTTCTTGCCGACAGTTTTCAAGTGCGGCCAAATGCAAGAGTAGAGGATTTACTGAAGCGGCTTCCCAATATACAAGTGGATAAAAACGGAGCGATTACTGCAGATGGACAAAATGTGCAAAAGGTGCTTTTAGATGGAGAGGAATTTTTCGGTGATGACCCAAGTTTGATTACAAAAAATATAAGAGCTGATATGGTTGACAAGGTGCAATTATATGATCAGTCATCTAAGCAAGCTACTTTCACCGGCGTAAATGACAGTAAAAAAGTAAAAACGTTAAACATTCAGCTGAAGGCAAATAATAACTCCGGGTTATTTGGAAAAGTTAAAACAGGAGTAGGGGCACCCGGAATATATGAAACACAGGCGATGATCAATAAGTTTAATGATCGTGAGAAGTTCGCTGCTTATGCCGTTGCCAGTAATAATGCTGTCATTGGTTTAAATGGTATGGATCAGACAAGTTTCAACAGCATTAAAATCGGTGGAAATAATGGATTGGACAGCTGGAACGGTACTTACGATGGACAGGGAATCCCCGTCGCAGAAACAGGAGGAACTCATTACGAGAACAAATGGAATCAGGGTAAGTACCGAATGAGTGGAAATTACAGGATCGGCAATTTGACGATCAATGGTAATAATAGCGCTATCAGTCAAAATGTATTGTCGCAGTCAGTGCAGGTTACCAATACAGCAGGGGACTTTACCAGGCACAACCTCAGTAATAAAGCAGACTTGAACTTGAATGTGCGAATTGACGAAAAATCCGATATCAACGTTTCGCTATCGGGTGCAAATCATCATATTCATTCTAACGATAATTATACGCAGCGTACGAAAAATGAATTTGACAGCCCGCTCAATGAAGGTTCGCGAACATTGACGACGACCATGGATAGGCAAGATTTCAACAGCAGTGTTCTATGGAATACAAAATTCCAAAAAAAAGGGAGAGCACTATCCATCAACATCGGTCAAGCGGTTATTATAAACAACTCACGTGGGACGTTAAATTCTAAATCCGTTTTTAAAACCCCGGAATACTATACTGATAGTATTTTAAAGGTTGATCAATACAAAGATAATAATAACGACCTATACAGCTTTGACTTCAAAGCTATCTATAATGAACCTTTATCGCCGGTATCGTTTTTATCAACTAATATTTATCTTTTTTTTCAGAAAAACAAATCCTTCTTAGACTCCTATAATCGGACCGGTGAAAGCTATACCTTACTCGATAGTCTGAATAGCAGTCATTACCAATTGAAGCAAAATACAGACAGAGTCGGCGAATCTTACAACCTGAACACAAAAAAAATAAACTTTATAATCTCAACCGATTTTGGACTAACTGATTTTATACAGGATAATGAATACAGAAATCAAACCATAAGCAAAAAATTTGTTGACTGGTTTCCTCAGGCAACTTTCCGCTATTATTTCAAGCCACAAAAAAGGCTGACCTTATCCTATAACGGTCAAACCCTTCATCCGGAACTTAATCAGCTTCAGCCTGTGGCTAGTAATGACGATCCCCTGAATATATATGTCGGTAATCCCAAGTTAGGTACCTCTTATCAAAGTGATATTAATCTGATCTATCGAGATTACGCGCCGCAGACTAACAGAACGTTTCTGATCAACAGTACTTACACCTTTACGATGAGTCCGATCGTTACGAACGTGATCACAGACGAATCAGGTAGAAATAGTGTGGGTTATATCAATGCCAACGATGCAACGACAACTCTAGTAAATACTTACGTCATCTATAGTAAAATGCTGAAAGAATACGACATGTTTATCAGCAACAGCGTCGGGATAAAGTATTCCAAGTATGTTAATTACATTAATGACAATTTGAATATCAATCATTCTAGTGCATACAATGCCGGGGTTGTATTGTCTAAGAGGCATCCTGAAAAATATGAGTTGTCACTAGCTATTACAGGAGCTTACAACACCAACATTTCGTCTTTACAATCAGCGTTCCGCGTTAAATATTGGATTTACAGCGTTTCACCGGATTTTAGTTTTTTTCTACCTGCTAATTTCGTCTTACACTCTGATCTCAACTATAAATATCAACAACAAACGATTGCCTTCAATCGGCCATTCAAGCAAACTATTTGGGATTTTTATGCTGAAAAAAGTTTTTTTAAAAATGCGGATGTGACTTTAAGAGTAGCCGTCAATGACATTCTTGACCAGAATAAAGGATTTAGTAGGCTAGCTTACAATAACCTTAATGTACAAAACAGCTATCTCACCATCAGCAGAAATCTCTTAATTTCTCTGGTATGGGATATTAATAAAATGAGTCGAAAATAATAAAAATCGAGACAGATATGAAGAAAATTGCTCGAATGGCCGTGCTGATTTTGTTAACAGCCGCAAACTATTCCTTTGGACAAACATCTGAAATAATTGATCATGGTTTGATCGAATATGAAAAGCAGGTTAATAACTTTCCGCAACTAAAAAACATCTTGCTGAACAATGGTGATTTTGATCAATATGTGAGACGAAATCCCCAATTCGAAATCTTCACGTTTAACCTTCATTTTTCCGGTGATCGGTCGCTTTATATATCAGGAAGGGAAAAGGAAACAGAAAATATCATCAGCAAACTAACTGCTAACAATTCATTTTATATGGATCTCAGACAGAGATCCTACACCGGATACAAGGAGGTATTTGAGCAATCATTCATTGTGAAAGATACAATCAGGCCGATTAAATGGAAAATAACAAACGAAAAACGTGATATTTTAGGTTTTGAATGTAGGCGAGCAAACGCAGTTATCCTTGATTCAGTTTTTGTCGTAGCATTTTATACAACCCAGATATCCACATGTGGAGGACCCGAATCCTTCAACGGACTGCCGGGAATGATATTGCAAGTATCACTGCCCCATGAACACATCAGTTGGGTGGCTAGAAGGGTGTCGCAAACCGTAGATAAGAATCTAATACAGGCACCGCATAAGGGCATGATTGTCAACTATGACTTATACAAGAAAAAGTTGTCCGATGTACTGCAGCCTATGGGCAGACCCGGACAGCTTATATTAAAGGACTTACTGTTATGATTTCAGCAATTAAAATGCAATTTAAGACTCATATTTTCGATGCCGGAATATAATAACGACGAGATACTTATTTGTGCTGTACTTTCCGGGAGCAGAGGAGCTTTTGCACAACTGATTGATAATTATCAGGGCTTTGCTTTTAATTTGGCGATGAAATTTACGGGAAATAATCGTGAGCTCTCGGAGGAAATCACACAGGATGTTTTTATAAAGGTGCTAAATAACCTAAAAAGTTATAGAAACAAATCTCGTTTTTCTACTTGGATGTATAGAATTATTTTCAATACTGCTATGACCGAATTAAGAAAAACGAATAAACTTGTGTTCTTCGAAAAATTAGAAGATGAATTTGATATACCTGCAGAAGAAGATTATTGTAAACTATCTGGTAGTGACAAACAATTAATGAAAATTCAAATCGCCAATGCAATAAAAAACCTATCCCACGTCGATGGGTTAATTATTGAACTGTATTATTTTCAGGATCAAACTATTGATGAAATCTGTTTAATTTTAGAGTTGCGTAAAGAAAATATTAAATCGAGATTGTTTCGGGCCCGTCAAAAACTCCGGGAACAATTATCTGGAGTTTATAAATCTATGTAATATGAAATTCATCACCGATCAGCAGCTGTGGGACTATATTGAGGGGGCTTTGCCCACTTCAGAAAGAGAAGAAATTCGTTTTTGCATTGAACAAGATGAAGCACTTTTTCAACGGGTGGAGGCCATTTTAAATATTCATAAGCTTTTACAAGAGCAAATGAGTTCGTATCCGAATCCACCTGACACGGTAAAGGAAAATTTACTAATGCAGTTCGATTTACATCATCGCAGCAAATCAAAATGGATACTTCCTGGAAAATTGGATATAGTGATTTTTGCTATTTTTAGTTATGTTGTCATTGTCATCGTAGCACTCTTAGTTTTCCTGAAGAAAATATTGGGTACTAACGAAGTCTCTCCATATGGAAATGTGGGTTTTCTCGCATTAATCGCAATTTTTGTGGTACTCTTGTATTCGTTTATACGCAGTTTTTTGGATTACAATAAAAAGGCAACGTTAAATTATAATTAAGGGATATTAAATTAATATTAATAAGTAAAATAATTTATTATTTTACTTATTAAATGCTGTAATATTTGCATTTTGCTGAATAAATCAATATTATTGTTGTTAATATTTATCTTTTAATCATATATTATGAAATCAAAAAAAACATTAAAAGTTTTTCTTCCAGCTCTTTTCCTCGGACTGACTGTTGCCAATTTTTCTTACGGATTTTCTTTATCAAAAATCTACTCGCCAAAAATTGCACTGGGTTCTGAATCTGTTATCTGTGATTGCGCTTTATTAGGTGGCAATAATAACTGTGCAGCAAACAACTATGGTGCCGATTGCGCACCGACTTCTGATTCTATGTGTGCTGATTATAACACTAATTGCGAAGGGTAATCTTAGCCGAAATAAATAATCTTTACAACAATAAAGGTCTCTTGATTTCGATAATTTGACTTCGGCATAGGAGACTTTAATATTAATATTGCTGTTATCGTTATTATTTAGTAAAGTAGAAACCTACGCATTTGTGGATACGACAACGGCTGATTCAGTCGCCGTTCGTACTTATTGTTAACCTAAAATTTTATCATTCATGATCTTCAAAAAAAACTTTAGAAAATCAGCAGCTCTTTTCGTTACGGCTTCGGCTGTTTTTACCCTCACCTCTGCATTCACATTGCCCAAAATGTTCTCATCGAAAATCGCTTTAGGCGCTGAGGCTACTATTTGTGATTGTGCGCTTTTAGGGGGGAACAATAACTGTGCAGCAAATAATTACGGCGCGAGCTGTGCCGGAGTAGTTTTGTATTGCTCGGATTACAATAGCAACTGCGAAGGGTAACCGATAAACAAATCCGATATTGCTTTTTGGGAACTATAACGTCAATATCCTTTGACGTTATAGTTGACCAGCCAGTTTGTAAATATTTAATTGCAGCTGACAATATGTTTAATTTACACGGCATTCCAATGTTCCCTTTTGCCGCTTTACTAGAGCCGCTATACACTTGTTTACTTGAAATTTACCTTAAAGGCCTATAGCCGTTCAACCATCCAAAATCAAAACTCCGTCCCAATTATACGATAGCTTTACACACTATTAGCCGACCCCGGCTACATGATTGAGTTATCATGGACGATTTCTTTCAACAGTAATTATCTTCATCTATTTCATATGAAATCAATACCTTATTTTCTTTTTAGCATAGTGGTTTGCGTAGTGTTTGGCTGCAAAGGTCCTTCAGTCTCCTATAATGAATCCTTGGTTGTGAATAAAACCAACCTTCAATACACAAAACTAAAACTGGATTCACTTATGCTGGATTCCGTCAACAGTTCTTATGTAGGTGATATTGCTTTATTTAACGATAATATATTTTTCATCGATAAGAAGTTTTCATATTTATATAAATTTTCGTCAACGGGTAAATTCTTAAACAGATATCTTGGACAAGGAAACGGGAAGGACGAATTGCCAATCAAAACGGTGGCTTACTTTTCATTTTTGCCTAATGGGCGCTCTATTGTGATAGGCCCTGGGTGGGACTGTTACATATTCGATAATAATTTTAAAAGAGTCGATGGTTATCAGGCTAACTGGCATTTAGATGTGCCTAAAGACGTGATGTTAAAAGAACCAGATCCCGAAAGGTCGCAAATGTATTCATTTATATACGATGGAAACATAAAGGCAAGCAACGATAAAATTTTGTTTCCCATTCTGTCGCAGCATCCAAAGTTTAACCCAACACGTAAGGAATATGCATCTAAAGCATTGGCCTTGGGTGAAATGAGTTTAGATAATGGATCTGTTCGGACGTTTGGCAAATTTTGTCCAAGTTACAACCATGACTTTAACTCGATGGTGTTTTGTTATTCCTACCCCGACTGGTATGAAAACAATAATATGGTTTTGACCTTTGCAGCGGATCCTAAATTATATATAGCGGATGAAAAATTTAACATCATAGAAACATTTGGTCAAGCTGGCAGAGGGATGGATACGAAATATACCAATACGACTAAACTCCAGGATTTCAAAAAGAATTGGTTTCATCAGGACGCTGCCAAAGGACATTATACTTTTCTGAAATATTTGAAAGATCAACATCTTCTTTTTAGAGGCTATCACAAAAGTATTAATGAAAAAACTGACGGTCTGCAAATTTATAAAAATGATGTACTCATTGGAGATGTGGATGTACCCTTAGGATTCAAAGTCGCCGGATATATTAAGCCTTACTATTACTCGTCTCCATATATCAACGAAGATAAAGGAGAGATTAAAATATATAAAATGACCTTATGATATCTTTTACAATGAAAAAAAACTACTATTTAAACATTATGGGAACAGTTATGCTAGGCATGATTATAGTTTCTTGTCAAACCAAGTCTAAAGGTCAGCAGGTCGCTGACAGCTTATTCCGTGATCCTAAAAAGACAAAAGCGGTGCTGACATTTGACAAAACCAAAGTGGATTTCGGAAATGTTTCTGAAGATACTTTATTAACAGGCAAATTTACTATTCGAAATTCCGGAACCGAGATGCTTATCATAAATAATGTTCAGCCTGATTGTTCTTGCACGTCCTATCACTTGACTAAAAGAAAAATTCTTCCAAATGATACAGCAAGTCTTTCATTAAGCGTCATGACAAAACATAAAAGTGGGAAAATTATGCTTTATTCTACGGTGAGTGCTAATACCGAAAATCGTCTCTATAGTTTAAGGATTTTAGCTAACGTGAATTAATCAATGAGTAAATTCTCAAAGATATTTTTGGTTTTTAGTCTCATCACAGGGGGCGTTGTATTTGGAACCTTAGATTTTTATAAGGTTCCAACTGGTTCAATGCAACCTAGTATAAAACCGGGGGATTATATAATAATTGATAATTTGCCCAATTATTTCCGCAGTAGTGCACTACATGCCTTTTTTCTTGGGAAAATAAAAAAGGACGATATCTATGTTTTTTACCAGCCTCGTTGGGATAGTGTAGGTCAACAATCAGGGCACTCCTTTTTGGGCGACGTCATGGTAAAGAGATGTACAGGGTTACCTGGTGATACAGTAATTATCGACAAACCGAGCGTTAGTTCGATAAGCGGGTATCCCTCGAGAGTCAAGAACCAAAGCTTTGATTTAAGCATATATCCTCACGATTCCACTTTTAACTGGACTTACAATAAGATTGGCCCCTTATTAATCCCCAAAAAAGGGAGTAGGATAAAACTTAGTCTGAAAATGATTAAACTGTATGGTCGTATCATGAATTATGAGGGGGTTACCGTCTTGAACAATAATGACTGCTTTTATTTGAATGGGAAGAAACAAGAATATTATACCTTTTTAAATGATTACTACTTTATGCTCGGCGACAATTTCTACGGTTCCAAAGATTCGCGACTTTGGGGTCTAGTTCCTCAAAACAATCTAATTGGGCAAGTAGTGATGATTTTTTAACATTGACGCAGAGGTAGATAAGTGGCGATTATCCAAGACTGCGTAGGGAAATCAGAAAATAGATCTTGATTTATGACGGTAATCTATAATTAAAAATAACTTGCTTTAGTGATGAAGTCGCCGCAGTGGTTCCCTTCATCGCATAAGGAAGAATCTAATACGTATCGGTACTGCGGACACTTCAATTAAGTACGAGCCAAACTCGTACTTAATTGAAATATTCATATATTATATATTATATAAGGTGTATATTTTCAATGTTTCACAATTTATTAAGAACAAATATGGTTCGCTAAAGTATCTGGGCAGTATCTGTTTGGATCCCGGTTTTAAGAAGGTACATTGATTTTCTATAGTAATATTATTTGTTGTCGATAATGTTCAGCGAAAAATATAAAACTTTGTGATAACTGTTCTTTAGTTAACTAACAATCACGAAAGGATCCAAAAAAGTTTAGTTTTTGGCTTTAAAATATTTCAAAACTCCTTGCAATAAACTCTCATAACCTGCAATGTTGAACACTAAGAACTCTTCGTACTCATGAGATGATCGATTATCTAAAAATAATCATTAATGTCTTGAAATCAATCACGTGCAATTAACTGCCCTGGTTGTATAAACACAACCTTAACCTATTTTTCTCCGCAGCCTTGGGGTGGACAGCATTAGCCTATCTTTTGATTCGATTGTTAATATTCCTCCGAATGTCTGCCTTTATCTCATCGGACTCGTCTATTGACAGTTTATAGTCCGTCAATGTCACTTCATAAGAATTATACCATGCATTGATTAGGTCGGCCTCTCTTTGGCTGGAAGTTCCTTTTAAATAATTTTCAAGAAGACTGATAAATGTAACTGTATTCATGTTTTTATGTTTAGGATAAAAGGACGCTGAAATTAACGATTTGAAGCGCAATTAACCTGATGTTTACTATAATAACCAAGAGGGCTTAGTTAATTTATGGAAAAAGGGTTTAATAATTTAGGTTTTAAGCTGCTACTGTTGTCCTGTTCCTGTGAATCTTCTTACTCATCAAAAATGCGCGCCCGTATCATTAGCGCATCGATGCTTTTTCTATAATAATATCACGTATCACGGAAAAAAGAACTTACGGATATGGTATGGCAGATTTAGTAATTTATCGCCACTACCGCCATAAACCATTGTCGTAACATTTCCATCGTTGTACATGTATAATGTTTGCTTTGAGGGACGATAGACAGCGGGGTGAGTTTTTCCGTCTCCGAAATAATCTCCTGGTGCCGGTATATCGCCAGATGCTGGTGTTAAAACAGTTACGTTGTTAATACCTGTGTTGGCACTATCCAGATGCCATATGCCTGTGGCGGGATCAAAAATAGCAACATCCGTTTTGCCATCGCCGTTATAGTCGCCTGGTACAGGTATGTACCCTGTATCTCCGTAATGTTTGTTTATGATTAATCCCTTCACATTCCACATTCCAGTTGATATTTTATAGTAAGCGGCATCTACCTTACCATCACCATCATAATCACCCGGCACAGGTATTACGCCTTCTTCCCCGTAATCATAACCTGTTTGGCCTTTTATATACCAGTGGTAGGGGCTGGTTGGTCTGAACATAGCAATATCAGCTTTTCCGTCGCCATCATAGTCGGCGGGCACAGGTATATCGCCAGGTTCACCATATGTTGCCGTCAACTCTGTAGGCAATTTAATATACCAGGTGAGGTTGTTGGGGCGCCATACAGCAAGATCGGTTTTACCATCGCCGTCATAATCCATTGATACAGGTAGATCGCCCTGGGTTGCGCTGCCATAAGTCACGTTCGCCATGCCCTGAACCTTCCAAATACCTAAGTTAAAGAAGGATAGATTGGAGAAGCCATTACGGTCAAAGTCGGAGGTACGGGCTGCAGTTTCCGAATGAAAAAAAGGTGTGCTAAACTGACTGTCACTATCTGTTTCAAATTCAGAAATATAAGGCGAATACGTTTTCACACTGATTAGGTCTTTCGCCGGCGAAAATTTCATTAACCGCATATAGCCATTGCCACCCAACGTCCTAAACTGATAGTCGGAAACAAACGTTTTTATGGTTTTACCGTTATAAGTGTCTTGCCGGAAGCCTTCACCATTTACGTGTCCGCCTAAAAACATAAAGACATTAGGGCATGATTTTATCTTGCTGTAAATTTCCTGGGTTTGCGCAGAATAGGTAGATGGCGTAGCTGGGCTGCCCGCATAATGAGTAACAATAATAGCTTTACGGTTGACATAAGGCCCGGTTAAAAGTCCCTTTGCCCAGTTGTTCATATTATCCCGTTCCGTTACTGAAGCCGCGTCGGTACGGTCATCATATTCAATATAAATGGCTATAAAATCATGACCACCTGCGCTGAAAAGGTCATAATGATTGTCGTTATTTACCCCGTAATGACCTCCATAAAAGGTCATACCGCTAAAGCGTGGTGTAGAGAAACCAAAATATTGATTATAATAAGTTGTTGTACTGAAACAACTTCCCCTGTCGTTATTGTTAACACCGCCACCTACTGGGTCATGATTGCCCTGATCATGGTTACCAACTGCCATACCGTATGGCACATGGGCTGCATCGAGCTTGGCCATAGCGGTATCTGCGCGTCGCCATTGTACAGGGCTGCGGGTGGGGTCGTCGCCATTTTCGGAAATGTCGCCCAGGTGAACAACATAGACAATATTTGAATCTATGCGGTGAGTTACGATCCAGTTGGTTTGAGCATAAAACATGCCGATAACAGAATGATAAGTTGTGCTTTGCCCCGTATAAGTCTGCGTGTCAGGAATAACGGCAATCATAAAATCGGCTCCTGACGTGGCATTGATAGCAAGTGCCGACGATGAGCGGGCGGCATTAGCTTCAGCAAGAGCTCCTGGAGAGGTTAAAGCCATCTTTTGACAACCGGAAAGAATGACGTATGGGATAAGCATTAGCGCTAAAACCCTCTGCACAGAGGTGTACATATCGATACGTACCTTGTTTTTCCTTTTCTTAATAACATTACTTGAATGCTTAAGTCGTGAAGTAAATTTCATGATAATTGTTAATTGGTTTAGGTGTATTAATATACCCTACTTTGTAACTTGAAAAACACCAGACCTGAAAAGGATAGTGTTGTGTTTATATTTATTAGAAATAACCAGGATTTTGAGTTAATTGAGGGTTTATCTCTCTTTCTGATTGCGGTATAGGAAACAATAATCTGTTGATGTTAATGCTGAAGGCGTTTGATGGCAGATCTTTATAGGTTCTTTTTGCCATAATAGCATAAGTAGTCATCACCTTGATCGCATTGCCGGTGCGAACCAAATCATTCCAGCGATGGTTTTCAAAGGCCAGTTCTACCCTTCGTTCATGCATAATTACGTCCCGCAGTTTTGCCTGGCTACTTTCTGTACATACCGCTAGGCCGGCCCTGACACGCACAACATTCAGGTTAGTTAGAGCCTGACCGGCATTGCCCTGTTCGTTCTCAGATTCTGCCAATAATAATAGCGCGTCTGAGTAGCGGTATATTGGCCAGTTATCATCTGTGTTATTAACTATCGAATGTGGATGCAGGTATTTTTTTATATATGGAACGCCTAGCTGTCCGGCTGCCGGAGTATAATTTATTATACTTTTGTTTGCAGTTACAGCAAACAGGTCGCTGGTATTATAGGTACCTTCGGCAATTCCTATGGAGGCATCCAGGCGTTTATCGTTCGGCTCATAGGCGCTTATCAAATCCGGCGACGGGGTATTCCAACCTCCCGTACCTGAATTATCGGTAGCGATAACGGTTGCCCCAAAAGTGGTGATTATACCTGTGTTTTTAGTTCTGGGTAAAAACTGATAAATAAAAGTACTTGGCTGTGAACCACCGTCGGTTCCTTGCAGGTATTGAATTTCAAAAATAGATTCTTTGCTGTTTTTATTCGTAGTTAAAAATGCGTCGGCATAATTGGCATTTAGCGCGTAACCCATTGTGGTCAAGGAATTAAGCAGTTGCTCGGCGTCGATATATTTCTTTTGCGTCATATATACCTCTGCCAGTAACATAGTAGCTGAGCCTTTCGTGGCCTGACCACTTTGAGGGAATTTTGGAACAGTTAGCTCTATAATGGCGTCCTTTGCATCGGTAATAATCTGGGTATAGACCTGATCAACAGTTGCACGGGCCAGAAACGCATCATCAGCCTTTGAAACTTCTTTTAGATATAAAGGAACGGCTCCAAAAAGCCGCACCAGTTTAAAATAATTCCAGGCCCGTAAGAATTTCGCCTGGCCTTCAATGTCATTCTTTGCAGCCGGGCTTAAGGTGGCATTATCAATGTGATCTAAAACAATATTTGACCTGGATATACCATTATAGCAATGAAAATATACTGCGTTGGTGTAAGCATTGGTTGGATCGTCTAGCCAATCGGATATGCTTTCCCGTTGTACATAAGCTGTACCTACGTTTGACGGGTAAGGCTGATAATGGGTATTATCAGACCGCATTTCGGAAGTAAAGTAATCATTTACGGCCAGGTCATGCAGAGGTGCGTAAGCTGCTGCAAGAGCTTGTCTCATTTGCGACTCATTTTTGAAAAATGTATTGGGCGAAAGTGAATCTTGAGGATCGAGGTCAATAAAACTTTTTTTGCAGGATACCGACACCAGGGTAAGCATCATTGCGGATAAGATATATATCTTTTTCATGTTTCGTTATAAATTGAAGTAATCTTATTTAAAGGCGGTTTGTATGCCAATTGAAAATGTTCTTGGCACCGGATAAGCGTTTTCGTCCACCCCAATACCTTGCGTAGCATCCAGGCCCGACAGGCTGATTTCAGGATTCATACCTGAATAGCCGGTTATAATAAAAGCCTGCTGAACAGAACCATATACCCTCAGGCTTTTTAACAACAGCTTACTTTTTTTCAATTTAAAGGTGTATCCCAAGACAATGTTTTTCACGGTAAGATAAGTTCCGTTTTCAACCCACTGCGTATTTACTTCACGACCAATAGCAGTGGTATTGGTTTCCGTACGCGGATAAATACCAGAACCCGGAGCTTCTGCCGATCTCCAATGATCCAGGGCGGCAGCAAGAGGCAGCCTTGAACCATCCATATTGGTTTGATAAGCCCATTTAGCGGCATTCAGTATTTTACCACCGATTTGGCCTGTCATCGTAATGTTCAGATCAAAGTTTTTGTAGGTAAAGTTGTTGGTAAAACCAAAAGTAAAATCAGGTGTCGGATTACCAATGAAGGTACGGTCATTCACATCATCGATCTTACCGTCGCCGTTAATGTCCTTCATTTTCAGAGTGCCGATATCCGAAAACTGTGCGCCTGAGTTGTATTTGGGTGAGTTGGCTAAATCCGCCGCGTCTTTATACAATCCCTCATGAACAAAACCATAAAATTCGCCTAAGTGATGCCCAACCTGATTACGGAAATAATCGGAAGTAACGGTATTATTTCTGCGGATGAATCCTGGAGAAACCATTGATTTAATGATATTTCTATCAACAGATACATTCAGGTTTGAACTCCATTTTATTTTGCCAGTTGTATTCACCGTATTTAAGGTAAACTCATGTCCCCAGAATGCAAAAGCTCCAACATTGTAGTTGATCGTGGTAAAGCCAGACGCCCTTGGAAGAGGCCTGGCCTGTATCATGCCATCAGTTATTTTATGGTAATAATCATAAATAAAGCCGATGCGACCACGCAATAAACTCACGTCCACAGCTAGATCAAGCTGTTTGTTACGTTCCCAGGCGAGATTGGGGTTGCCTAATGTTCCAATGGTTTGGCCAGGAGCCGAAACCCCATTAAACACGTAATTATAATTACCTAACTGTGATATGGCAGTGTAGTTACCAATGTCATTATTACCGGTTATACCATAGCTGGCTCGTACTTTTAACAAGTCTATACTTTTGAGCTTTTCCATAAATGGCTCATCACTGATGATCCAACCTGCGGATACCGAGGGAAAATACCCATACTTACGATCTTCCCCAAACCTTGATGAGCCGTCACGGCGTATGGCGCCCTGTAACAGGTACTTTCCTTCGTAGTTATAATTTAAACGGCCGATAGCTGAAAGTAGTGAATACGCTGTTGTGAAGCTTCCTGTTGCGGTGGCTCCCGAACCGGCTGGATAACTTGTTGCCGCGCTTAAGTAGGTTATATTATCATCCGGAAAACCTGTCCCATTGAGCAAGGTGCTGACTTGATTGAACCTTTGAGCGGAATAACCTACCAACGCTTCAATGTTATGATCTTTAACAATCGTTTTATGATACTGCAGATTGGTTTCAGCTGTCCAGGAATAGTTATCTACCGAACTGGCTATACCAGTAGCTTGTGTTGTAATGATAGCAGACGGAGTAAACTGGTTGCGAGTTTCGGCACCTTTATCAACACCAGCATTCGTTTTGAAACTCAGCCCCGGTAAAAGCTCATAGTTAAAAAAGGCATTACCCAATATTCGGGTAGTAATATAGTCGTCCTTGTTTAACATCAACTGGGCGAGCGGGTTGATGTAAGAGACCATACCGTTAGAATAGGCATTTTTATAATAGCTACCATCCGGGTTATAAATGGGACGCAAAGGGCTCGCCTCAAAAAAACGCTCAAATAAACCGCCAACACCATCGGTGGCTAACCTGTTGTTATGATCTAAGCGGTAACTTGGCGCCAAATTAAAGCCGATCTTTAACTTACCATCAGTTAACGTCAGGTCTTGATTAATACGCAACGAAAATAATTTAGTACCAGAATTAACAATTACTCCATCTTGGGCTTGGTAGCCGGCTATTACGCTTGAAGTTGATCTTTCGTGCGCAGTTAGAATGGTCAAGTCATAGCGCTGTATAGGAGCCTCGCGGGTAAGCGCCTGAAACCAGTTGGTACCTGCACCATACTTGCTCGGATTGGCGTAGGTTGTATCTATAGGAGTTTTAACACCTTCATATCTTACCTGGTCCTGATACCTTTCGTTCATGAATGTTGCAAACTGATTTGCATTCATCATTTTAGGAACTTTGTTCATTGGGATGGCTTGTATGCCAAAATTACTGTTAAGGGTAATTTTTGAATCACCCGGTTTGGCATGTTTAGTAGTGATCAAAACTACACCGTTTGCCGCACGTGAACCATATAGGGCTGTCGATGCGGCGTCTTTCAATACAGTGAATGATTCAATCTCATCAGGATTGATATTGTTAATACTGCCTGTAATTGGTAAACCATCAATTACAAATAGAGGCTGATAACCTGAAGCAAGAGAGGCTGCCCCGCGTATACGGAAAGCCATACCCCGACCGGGTTGACCACTGGTTTGAGAAACCTGGACACCCGCTACTTTTCCCTGTAATTGTTGGGCAAACTGCCCGACAGGCATATCCTGCAGAGGCTCGGCGTTAATTTGTGTAATTGCTCCGGTAATCTCGCGGCTGCGTTGTTTACCGTAACTAACGTTAACTTCCTGAAGACCGGTTATAGTCATTTTTAGGTTAACGTCGACGATCTGGCGATCTCCGACAACTTCTTCTTTTGTTTTATAGCCCAATAGTCCGAATATCAAAATAGAAGGAGCATCTGCGTTGATAAAATATTCGCCATTAACATTCGTTGTGGCACCTATGCGGGTACCTTTAACTAATATAGCTACGCCTGGGAGGGGGGCATTGCTATCATCAACTACTCTTCCTCTAATTTTTCTCGCGCTCTGGCCTAATGCAACGTTTGTGGATAGGAGGGCAAAAATTAATAAATAGAATGATTTTTTTCTTAAAATAGCGTCGTTGCTTGTTTTGCACATGGTGTAAAGTTGTAAACAGATAATTCCGTCTGTCTAATCGATTGAGAATTGATAATTTAGGTTGAAAGGAGGAGCAGCTGCGTGACCTGACTAAGTTTGAAGGAAAGGTTATAGGGTGTTATGTTTTAGCATTATTAATATTATATTAAACAGATAAATAACTAAAAATGCAATATTAAATTTGCTATGTTAAAATAAACTTAGTTTGATGTTATTATTAAAAGTGATAACTGATATTATTATATGGATATTATAATGTTATTAAAGCTTGATTATACAGAGATAGGTGTCTATATTCATGTTATAACCTTCTCCTGCTATTCCCCTTTAGCTGTTGTTTGAATAAGCCCATTCTTCAAGTTAAGATACAGCTCACTCAAAAATTCGTCACATGTATTTCATTTACCCTGGTGTTGCTTCAGCTATAAATCCTTTATTTTTTAAAGTTTTATACGTAAGATAATTGCCGGATACCGCTCCGTGAAGAAGGCCATTCATCGCATTAATAGAGGCCCTACAGAGCGACTTTGCAGGCACAGCGAAGCTCCCGGTCAACTCATTCATCTGGCAGCTGAATTTGGTATTCAACCAGATAACTATTGTTTAAAACATAACTGCAAAAAAAGGTGTCAATTTCATCCGGAATACTCTGTTCACATTGAATCTGGAACTTAAATCGGAACCAAGTGATCAGTTTAAGTCAAATCTCCAGTTAACTTATTCTTTAAAGTTATTTGATATCCATTTTTAAATTGCCGTTTGAGAAAAGTGAGTTTAATTAATGACTAAGTTTAGACCTCTCTGAGTTTCTTTAATCAACTTATGATCAAAACGGATTAATACCTCTTTGGAGATAACTAATTCTGGCATTGACGAATGATGACAGACTGGCCTGTAAGTTTTTTAGCCAGGAGTATCCTGAAGGAAGATTTTTGTCTAAATTAGCTTCATATACAATGGGGTCGTTTATCCCTTCATCTGTATACACAAAGAGAAATATATCGCTTCCCCTATGTACGTCAATCACAAAAAACGGGCGTGTTATACTAAACCCATAATCCACTAACCACTCGCGGGCATCATTCTGCATTTCTTCCTGTGTGTCAGTTAGTCCGTAGTCTAAAACGTAGCAATCCTGGCCGGCAAGAAATAATAGTTCCCTTAAAGAAGTTGGGAATTGATTGCTATTGTTATAGGTAGTCTCTAAGTGGACAATCTCATCAATTGTTAACGGTTTAAGAGTGAAAAAACTAATTAGACCATTAGCCATCTCAACTGTTGACTTAATTACAGGATTATTGTTAAGAACGGTTTGATATTTTATTTCCATGAATTATAGTGAACTTTTTAAAAAGCAATTTTTTGAATTTGATCATCAATGAAACAAGTTATTTGAATTGCGTCTGATAAATCATCGTCAAAATGGATTTCTCCCTTCTTGAAGTCGTGCAGTTCTGGCATTGACAAATGATGACAAACTTGCCTTTAAATTTGTTAACCAGGAATATCCTGAAGGAAGATTTTTGTCTAAGTCAGCCTGCCATACTACGGGGTCATTTGTCCCCTCATCTAAATAGACAAAGAGAAAAATATCACTTCCCCTATGTACGTCAATCACAAAAAATGGTCGTGTGATACTAAAACCATAATCTACTAACCAGTCACGGGCATCGCTCTGCATTTCTTCCTGTGTGTCGGTTAATCCATAATCTAAGACATAGCAATTTTGGCCGGCAAGAAACAACAGTTCTCTTAAAGAAGGTGGGAATTGATTTCCATTGTTGTATATAGCCTCTAAGTTGACAATCTGATCAATTGTTAACGGTTTAAGAACGAAAGCACGAATTAAGCTATTAATCATCTGACCAGTTGGCTTAATAACAGGATTAGTTCTAAGTGCAGTTTGATATTTTATTTCCATAATTAATTTAGTTCAAGTAGGTTTCTAGCATCTACCATTTTATCAATAGCAGGATCCGCAATAAAGTTAATTTTAAGAATTTTTCCATCAAGCATTGCTTGATTTTGAAGGGCTTGCAAATAAAGTTTGCAGTTGTCACAAGCGTAAAGAATAGATTTTAAAGTGATTGTAAATTGATCTCCCCGGTTATAATGTTTTTCAAGAAAATTAAATATATATTTCATTTCCGTATCATTCTTGGCAGTCGTTCCTTCTTTGAAATTGGTTTTTAATGAGAAACTCTCAAATTTGACCCAACTTGATGGCTCCGTAATAATATGGGACATTTCGTCACTTGCCCCGCTAATAATAGTATTAAACTTAGCTTGGTTTCCCGAAATAAATATTTCCGATACTGAATCGACAATATCTTCATTAAGGCATATTTCTGTAACAGCAAATAATCTGTTACTTGCCAAGAATTCTTTTAATCCTTTTTTGCCCCCAGTCGTCGTTATGTCAAAGTAATTCTGAAGCTCATTGTATATCTCGGTAAGTCCATCGAGATCAATGTCTGAGGTATTAATATTCTCTGCAAATCGCGAAACGGTGTCCTCCCAGGGTAACTTTTTTGCTTCCACAAGAACCCTAAATGATCTTCGCTCAGATCGGCACTGAGGATTTTTTGAATATCCTCAGTAGTGAAAACATTGAAGCCGGTGGTTAAAGGGTTTTGTGCGTTTATGAGTAATTGAATACCTTCTGCCTTTGTATCAAGACTTATCGATGAACCGTAGGTATCCAAAAATAATAGTCTTGAATTATAAGACAATGCTTGTAAAATAGCTTTTATTTGAGGTGCATCGTAATAATAAGTGATGGCGTCTACCCTTCGCTGATTCGTAATAACATCAACTTTACTTGCCTTTGCAATTCCATTATTGTACAGCTTTAACCAGTTATTAACCCCGGCACCGTTATTCAGATATTGCCAGCCACGGGGTGAAAGATTGCCGAAACTGGTCCAGAATGCCAGTTTCTGTGCATCGGTAAACCGGTTAAATATGGTATAAATATTATTGGCTGCACCTCCTCCGTCCTTGATCTGTGCGGTAAGTCTGTTAAGGATGACCCGGCTCAACTGCGGAAGGGGGCGGTGGAGGATTTTTGCCGGTTCCCGGGTATTGGGATGGCGAAGGCGGCCACGCTCATAGCGGCACTGGAACTGGGCCGCAGGGCTTTCCCTCCCCAGGGCATGAAGTGTTTTTGTCAGCAAAAATAGCGCGGGCACAACCTGCCGTCAAGGGTTGATAAACCACGGCTCCGCCGCGGCCCCTGACAGCAGTCCGTGCCGCGCTGCAGGGCCTTAAAAACTTAATGCTTGTGTTATGGAAAAGTTTGAATTATCCCTGCGGTCCCAACCCATTATCGATGCCTATATGGCGGAGCACCATCTGATGCCTTATGAGCAGGCTATTTTTACAGAGATTGCGGAAGCAATTGCCGCCGGTGATACCGATAAATTAGGATGGTTTTCCGGCTTCGGCGATTGCTTCCGTGCGGTGACAATGAATTTAAATCAACACCGCCGGGCGCTGGAGTTTGGCTTTACGGAAATCGCTTTTACAAAATATGGTTGGTTCGCCTCCCCTGAATTCCTGGACCGGGAAACTATTAAACTGGAACAAAGTGAAATCCGGATAGGTCGCGGTCCAAACGGTATCTGGGCGTATGCCCTGAGCTGTAGCTATGGCACGGCAGGTAGCAGCGGACCCTTAGGTGTTTTCTGCACAAAATATCCCCACCGTGATGCAGCCTTATCCGCTGCGCTGGCGGATATGAAAACACAGATGACCAAGTATCTGGGTAATTCAGATACCATGAATTACAAACAGGATGTATTACTTAAAACGTTGAAAGCGATTGCTGCGCTGCAGGTTGCTCAGGTGCAATTCAGCCTGTTTTAAAAGGATGGCGGGTATGCACCCGCTTTCCTTTTACTTGCCGGTCAGCTGCTTCATTTTGTCGCTCAGTTCTTTTAGTCCTGCCTTGCTCAGGCATTCATCGGCGAACTCTTTGAGCTTTGTTACACTGTCAGCCGGTACCAGGTTTAGTAGTTGCTGGCTTTCGGCGTTCGGATGGGTGCCCGCTTCGATCACACTGTTCAATAGCAATATGGCCTTTCGATCCATTTTGACCTCAATCTTCACCACTTCATTCATTCCCGGGCTGCATAATAAAGTTTCGTAGACCGTCCCTAACACATTTGTCGTTGCCATAAGCATTTGTTTTTATTGTTAACTGATAGTTCAAAGATCGGTTATTGCATGGGAACGATCCTCATTAAGATATGGGGAGGATCGTTGATTGTCGTTTACCCGCTTTACATTTGATTTCAGAATGGAAAGCGATGAGTGAGATGAAATTGAAGGATGACGAATTTTCCCTGTCAAAGATCAGGGGGATGGATCTGGCCGGCTTTATAGAGCAGTTGGGTTTTCCGGTAGCTGCGCGGAAGAAAAATGATACCGACTATTGGTACCGTTCGCCATTGCGGGAGGAGCGCACGGCGAGTTTTCATGTGAACAGGGTAAGCAACGAATGGTTCGATTTCGGGCTGATGGCCGGCGGAAATCCGGTGGACTTTTGCCTGCGGTTCTTCGATTGCGGCATCGGTGAGCTGCTGGCTAAATTTGATGCTTCTTTTTCCCCTCACCGGCTGCCGGTTTTCGACCGTAAACTGCAGGAGGGGCAGGCCGGGTTGGATAGCAAGTTAACGGTGAAAGAAGTGCGTTCGCTGTATGCTTACCCGCTCAAAAATTACCTGCACGAACGGTCGATACCGGTGATCGTTGCGGACCATTTTTGCAAAGAGATTTCCTATGAAATTAACGGACGTTCTTACTACGGTATCGGCTTTCAGAATGACGCGGGCGGCTGGGAGATCCGCAACAGAAATTTTAAGCAAAGCAGTGCGCCGAAGGACATTACCTGCCTGGGTTCCGGCGCCGCTTCGGTGCATGTTTTCGAGGGTTTTATGGATTTTCTTTCTTACCGGGCTTTGCACCCTTATGAAGACCAGTGTACGGTGGATTTTGTCGTGCTCAATGGTGCAGGTTTCTTCGACAGGGCGCTGCCATTTTTAGAGGCACATTCCAGTGTTCACCTTTGGCTGGACCGGGACGTGACGGGACTGGCGTATACTAAATATGCCTTGTCCTTAGGTAGCCGGTTTGTCGATGAAAGCGGGCTTTATGAGAAATTTAAAGATTTGAATGATTGGCTGCGGCAGAAGGGCGAAGTCAAAAAGCCGGGTTTGAGGCTGGGCGGAGGCTTGAGGAGCACAGGCTAGGTTTGGCCTGTTTTGGTTGTTGTCTTGGCTGTCGAGAGACGGCCGGGAGATTGCCAGTTTGCAATCGGCAAGATGTACAATTGTTTAACAACAATTGCATCTTGCCGCCCCTCTCCGAAGTCGGGGGCGGTTGGGACTGCTGGTTTTGGTTAGCGTTGGATGTATGTTTGATGATGGTTTTTGATAGTTTGAGTTTGGTGCGGAGAATAGTGATGGAGAAAAAAGACAAAGGCAGGAAGCGGATTGTCGGCCTGAGGCTGACGGCCGGTGAATACGGCGAGCTGGAGAAAAACTGGAAACGTTCGACCATACGGAAATTGAGCGAGTATGTGCGCCGGTTGCTGTTTGGTCAATCATTTACCGTGTTTACGCGCGACCAGTCGAAGGATGAGCTGCTTGCAGAAATGGCTCTGCTGCGCCGTGAACTGAATGCGATCGGTGTGAATTTTAACCAGGCGGTTCACCGTTTAAATATGCTTGATCATTCCCCGCAGATGCGGGAATGGGTACGCCGTTTTGAACATGATAAAGAGCGGTATTTTGTGGCGGTGGAAAGTATTCAGGCACGCTTAAAAATGATGAGTTCGGCATGGTTGCGGTGATCCATCAGTCGACCAGCCTGCGCAATATTCTGAACTACAATGAGCAGAAAGTTAAAGCAGGTTTAGCTGTTTGTTTAGAGGCTGGCTTTTACCCGGTGGATGCGGCTGATCTGAACTTTAACCAGAAGCTTCGGCGGTTGGAAATGTTGACGGAATTGAACCAGCGGACGAAGTATAACAGTGTTCATATTTCGCTTAATTTCGACCCCTCTGAAAAGCTGCCTGATGATGTGTTAAGGGAGATCGCAGAGGTGTATCTGGACAAGCTCGGCTTTGTCGGTCAGCCTTATTTATTATATCGTCATGAGGACGCAGGGCACCCGCATTTACATATGGTCACCACAAATATCCAGCCGGACGGCAAGGCGATACACCTGCATAATCTGGGCAAAAGAAAATCGGAACCGGCCCGTAAGGAACTTGAAATCAGGTATGGTTTAATGAAAGCGGAAGAAAGCAAATTACAACGGACAGAAAAATTAAAGCCCGTCAACGCTGCACGGGTACTTTATGGTAAATCAGAGACCAAACGGGCAATATATAACGTATTGCAAACCGTATTGCCGCTTTATAAATATGCCTCACTGGCTGAGTTGAATGCGCTGCTACGGCAATATAACATTGTCGCTGACCGGGGTGAAAAAAACTCACGGATCTTCAGGCATAGCGGTTTGGTATACCGGGTGCTCGATGAACAGGGTAATAAGGTAGGGGTGCCCATTAAGGCAAGCTTATTTTTCAAAGACACGACGCTGAAATTTTTGGAGGGGAAGTTTGAAGAAAACAAAGTAGCCAAAGAGGATCCGAAAGCAAAGCTGCGGTTAAAAAATGCGATCGACCTTTACTTCCTGGGCCGTAATAAAAGCCTGGAAGGTTTGGTGGGGGCTTTGAAAAGGCAGGGCGTGGATACGATTATACGACGAAATGAAGAAGGTTTAATATATGGGATTACCTATGTTGATCACCAGAGCAAATGCGTTTTTAATGGCAGCAATTTAGGAAAAGCTTACAGCGCCAATGCCATTAGGGAACGCTGTCTGAACATAGCGGCAAGTGAGGGAAAAAAACAAAACGGCGAAGTGGAAAATGCGGCGCGTGACGGCCACGCGATTGGGGTAAAAGAGCGTGATTTTTCTGAAAACTGGAGTAGTCATGAGCAGCATACTAGCTTAGATATGCCTGGATTGGCTGAAGTACTTTTGGAAGCGGACGGAAGGCAGCGAGCCATGGATTGGGAATTCAAGCGCAAACGAAAGAAAAGAAAGCGCATGCGGCTGTCAACGGGTTAATCTTTCAGAGAATTTTTAAGGTTTTTGTTGTCCATTTTCTCCGCGTGGAGCGGATGGTTGGCCATCGCTGTGCCCAAATTTTCAGGTTGGGTGCGGCTGATTTTGTGTAAGGGTTTGAGTGTGGATGATTAGATAAAGTTCCGAGGCATATCGGGATTGGGAGGGATGTAATGCAAACTGGGGAAAACGATCAGGCGATGCGCAAGATCCTGGATATGACCAGACTGATGAGCATAGCGGTATTGCTGTTGCATTTTTATGAGGTGTGTTACGGGGCGTTCGCCGGCTGGCATTGGGTATCGGCGCTGACCGACCGTTTGCTGGCCAATATCGTCCGGACGGGTCTGTTCAGCAGCTTTTTAAAACCGAAGCTGATCGCGCTGGCATTTCTCGCCATCGCGCTGATCGGTGTGCAGGGGAAGAAGGATGAAAAGCAGACCGCGAAATCTGCTTTCATATACTTACTTACCGGTCTCTTTTTTTTCCTCATCAGTTACCTATTTTTATGGCTGCCGCTGAAAATGGGAAGCGTCGCGATTCTGTATATGGGCGTGACCGGTCTGGGGTATCTGCTGATGCTCAGTGGGGGCACGATGATCTCCCGCATCATCCGGGACAAACTATCAGGTGACATTTTTAACCGGGATCAGGAGACCTTCCCGCAGGAAGAACGCTTGCTGGAAAACGAATTCTCCGTGAACCTGCCGGTGAAGTATATTTTGAAGGGTAAAGAACGTCACGGCTGGATTAACTTTATTAATTTGTTCCGGGCACTGCTGGTGCTGGGCAGCCCGGGATCTGGTAAGAGCTACTTCATCATCAGGCACGTGATTACCCAGCATATCCGCAAGGGTTTCGCCATGTTCGTCTACGATTTCAAGATGCCGGACCTGGCGGTGATCGCCTATAATACCTGGCTGAAGTATAAGGATAGCTATGAAGTCGCACCTCAATTCTTCTCGATCAATTTCGATGACCTTTCGCGCAGCAGCCGCTGTAATCCGCTGGATCCATCGGCTATGCTTGACCTTACGGATGCGGTAGAGTCGGCACGGACGATCCTGCTGGGCCTTAACCGGGAGTGGATCAAAAAGCAGGGTGATTTCTTCGTGGAATCCCCGATCAACTTTTTAACAGCGATCATCTGGTACCTGCGGAAGTATAAAGGTGGCGAGTTCTGTACGCTGCCGCATGTGATCGAGCTGATGCAGGCAGACTATGACAGCCTGTTCACGCTATTGAGTACACAGAAGGAGATCGATGTGCTGATCAATCCATTTATCAGCGCCTATAAGCGGGATGCGGTGGAGCAATTGGAGGGGCAAATCGCTTCGGCCAAAATCACGATGGCGCGCATTGCCTCGCCGCAATTATATTATGTGCTGTCAGGCAATGAGTTTACACTGGACATCAATGATCCGGCAGCGCCGAAGATCATTTGCATGGGGAACAACCCGCAAAAGATACAGATTTATGGCGCGGTATTGTCGCTGTTTACTAACCGGCTTTTGAAGATCATCAACCAGAAAAATAAGTTAAAATGCAGCCTCATATTTGACGAATTTCCAACGCTGACAACGGACATTATCCCCACGATCTCAACCGGTAGGTCCAATTTAATTTCAACCTGCCTGGGCATCCAGGATGCCAGCCAGCTGCGCAAGGACTATGGCCGTGAGCAGGCAGATGTGATCATGAACATTACAGGCAACATGGCAGTCGGCCAGGTATCGGGGGATACCGCTAAATCGGTATCCGAAAAGATAGGCCGGATCATGCAGGACAGGGAAAGTCTTTCCATCAACCGCAGCGACACATCGATCAGCCGTTCCAAACAATTGGAGGCCGCCGTGCCACCGTCGCGCATCTCAGCGCTAAGTTCAGGTGAATTTGTCGGAATGGTAGCCGATAATCCGGACTGCAAAATCGAGCTGAAAGCTTTTCACTGCGAGATCATCAACGACCATGCAGCGTTGAAAAAAGAGATCGATGCTTACGTACCGCTGCCTGAGCTTAGGAAGATAAATAATGCCATTGTGGAGCGAAATTATTTACAGATCAGGCAGGATATCCGGGATATTATCAATTTGGAAATGGAACGGCTACTTAGCGATCCGGCGTTAATGCATTTGGTGATCAAAAAGAGTTAAGGAGATAAGAACATTTTAAAAAAATAGCGATAATAATTGGTGAAATTAAACACTTGTTGACCTGGCACGGTCTATAAAAGATCATGCTGATACTTAACTTATTTATTCAAATTTAAGTGATATCCTATTCCCTGTATATAAATGTTAATGTCGGTTTGAATCAGTGATGAGGATCACGAGTTGATCCGGAAAACTTTCGGTTTGGCCCTTGACAAGACTTGTAAATCTTGGGTTATGAAGATTTAAACTTTGGGATTTGAAGCAGCTCAATTGATTTTAATACCCGGGCTTTCAGTAATTAATGCTATTCATTACTATTCGCACTTGCAACAATGCGCTGATCCGCTACCGGGTTTAATCCGATCTGAACCCTTCTAAAGTTCAAACTGTCGGAGTTTTCCACCGGCAGTCGCAGGCTGTTCTTTCCTAACAGCGTTCCAAAAATTTGAAATCCCTGATCTTTAAGCGCAATCTTATCTGACAATGCCGCAAAGGTATGTCTATCTATTACTTTATTTTTGAAAGTTAATGGTCAAAGACAGGAGAGGGCCGACCATTCGTTTTCAACTGTTGTTATGGCCGGTTAACGGATGCTGACTTTAACACCCCATCATATAATCAATATGTAGAAAAGCGGTTTTTGACTAAGCGTGTAATGGAATATTACTGGAACAGTTATATCCTTAACCCGGCTGACCGGAAAAATAAGTATGCGTCGCCATTGCAAGCCACACATGCTGAACTTTCGGGGCTTCCCCGGCTTTCGCGCGAATACGCCGATACCGGTTATAGGGCATTCGCGCGCAATTTGACTTATTTTAAATGATTTTAATTTCACCATTCTTGGCGTTTCTGCTGATAAATTACCGGCAAAAAAAGATTGGTTAAAAGCTATCCATGATGATCATTTGCCTTGGGCTCAAGTAGCGGATTTGACCAAGGGTTTCAAAAATGATGCAATGATCTTATACGATATTAAAAATATTTCGCAAAATGTTTTAATATCACCTCAGGGAAAAATTATCAAAAAGAATCTTCGTGCCGCAAATTTCATCAATGAACTTAAAAGACTGTTAAATTAGATTTTAACGGATAGACGGTCGTAGTATCATGTTTCATTATACCTGGTCGCAGATGAATACTTTGGTATGCTATTAAATTCAATTATCCCCGCACCAAGTTAATTACTGGTACGGGGATAAGTAGGATCCAAAATCTAATTAGTCACGAATGTATTTATATTAGATACCTTCCCATCCAGGCCGTTGTGCGCGTGGTAGGTAACTTTTACGTACGCATCTTCATATGACTGTTCAAAAGTATCCAGCTCGTATAGATCAAAACTGTGGATATCCTGCTTAATGAGTATCTCCACCCAATCATCGCTTTTGCTACCATCCGGACTATCATAAAGCTGAATAGTACGACCTGCCGTCACTCCCTGCAAAGCCATTGACCTGGCTTCGTCATTCGGGCCTTCCATCAAAATAAATTTCACGGCGATTTTAGTAAAGATGCTGCTGCCATAAGAATTTGCGTCTTTATAATTAATATTAAAAGCCATGTTGTCCGCATTCAGTTCGTGTCTTAACACCTCATCCTGCGTACAATTATTGCCTTCATACATAATGATTGCGTTGCCCGTATGATCTCCGCCGTTCGGGATAAAGTGCCCATAGGCAGTCGGCCCACCACCGCCAGGAGGGCTGCACGGGTCACATGGTTGAAGATTCATCGTCTGAACTTGGGCATGTGAAGAGAGACTCAGAAACATTGCGCAGATTGAAATGAATAAAAATGATATGGATTTCATTTTAATTTAGATAAATGGTTATTGTAAGATTGTTTATTCAGGTTCTGGATTATATTTAACGTCACAGTTCACCTCAAACATTTTTTGAGAAATGAAGACGGGACTTAGGAAAAGCCGGACTAATTAAGCCGAGAAAATCAATGTTTTTACGGTGCGGATTATATTGTTTCAGGCAAACTAGTTAGTCATATATGTTCTCAGATAAGAAACCTTTCCGTCTAAACCGTTATGATAGTGACTGGTGACCTTAACATAGTCATCTTCATACGATTGTTCAAATGTATCAAGCCGATAAACGTCAGTTGCGGGTATCGGCTTTTTGATAAGTATTTCAACCCAATCGTCGTCTGTTTCCGCCGATGGACTGTCGAAAAAAATTAATGAACGGCCAGCAAGCATTCCGTTGAATTCCAATGAACGGGCTTGATCATTTTGTGGCAGATTATCAGCTGCTGTAAGCTGATCGCTATCATTGTAAAAAAAGTCATGGATGAATTTGTCAAAAAAGCTAGAATCGAATCTGTGATCCCAACCTGCAGTAATCGCACCGGAAATTCTTCCACCGGAAATCACATCCTGGGAACCATTGTTCCCTTGAAATAATAAGATCTGGAAACCCGAATAAGTGTTACCGGGCTTGGCATTCGCAAAAAAAATGCCCGTAAGCTATGGAACCGCCACCACCCGGAGGGCTGCATGGGTCACATGGTTGAAGATTCATCGTTTGCACCTGAGCTTGAAGCGTTTGTCCAAAAAGCAAGCCACCGGCTAGAAGTAATAAGGATAAGAGTGATTTCATAGTAGTAAGATTTAAGTTGTAATGTATAAAAAGGATATATTTATAATATATATTCCACATAGCATAAGTAACAATACATATTATTCGTCTGATTGAATACTATGTATGTAAAGTGATTTGATATTTTTATTCGATATTCATAAGAACAGATTATTGCATCAGCTGTAAAAAAGACATTCACGCTTGATCAATTTTGTAGATCCCGCAATACTCCGGACAACAGACCTCCTTTCATGAATAATTTTCGACAATTAATATAATTATTTGTAAATCAGATTATTAAAATAAGGTGTCTTTAATTGCTATATATGCTATGTGGCGATATTCTGCTATCTAATAGCCGATCTGCTGAATAAAAATTAACAATCAAAGCTGAAGTGATTTGGGTGAACGGTTCTGGTAAGGCTATTACGGAGCCAAAAAATAAGTGTTTCAATTGTGATATGATTTCGTTGGTGTCGCGAAGATAATATTTGGTATTGGAACTTACTAATAAATATTAAAATATTCTTTCGGCAAATAAACATACCTCGTCTTTTATTGACATTTAGTAAAAAACAGATAACGAAAGGAAACTTATGGGGCTTGATTTTTTGGACCGATCCGAGGCAGCATGGCTCCCGAAAAGACAAAAAACGATTATGCTTATTAAGCATCCGAATGAATTACGGTGTTCTTACGTTAATTAAAAGTAACATAAATACGAGTCGCATGAAGTCAAGTAACTGAAAGATTTTTTAAGGAGAGCTAATGTTGAAATTAAATAAAGTCTGGCAGTTTATTTATGACGGGCGAACTTACTAAACTTATAATTCATGCCCAAAGTGAAAAACCTGGTTATATAGGTTGTCTTATTGTTAACTATACTATTACCAATCATCGTTTGGCTTATTCTATTAGCTTGATTCAAAATATCGGTAGCCTGCAGGCGCAGGGAAAGTTGTTGTTGTTCTAAGAATTGTTGGTTAATAGATGCGTTAATTATCAAGGGATTGTTGGCTTCGATATTGGTATAGCCACGAATTAGGCTTTTGTTAACTTCTGTAATTAAAAAGTTATGGGGGAATAATGTCAGATTTTCGTTCAGAGAAAAGCTCCAGCTTTGCACAATACTTAAAAGACCCTGGCCAATTTGATATTTATT
Organism: Mucilaginibacter aquaedulcis; assembly: GCF_030409325.1. GTDB lineage: Bacteria > Bacteroidota > Bacteroidia > Sphingobacteriales > Sphingobacteriaceae > Mucilaginibacter > Mucilaginibacter aquaedulcis. The sequence continues at coordinate 1,448,089 of NZ_JAUFPR010000002.1, read as the reverse complement.
AAGGGAACGGGAATAGGTAACCCTAATGTCAGTATTTGTACGACCAAGTTTGCCAACTGTCTTTATTGTCTGCGAAAAATTATGTCCGTAGTTGAAAGCTTTGGTATTATCCGTGTAAATAACTTGCCTGGTCGCATCCAAACTACCGGAAATACTGGTTGATAAACTTAGCTTACTGAATTTCATAGGAATCGAATATCCATAATTCCCCCCCAACCGGTATGAACCGTTCGCATTCACAAAGCTTGTCAATTGTTTTGGTACATTTAAAGTGTCCATAACAATTAAGGTATTGTTAACAATCTTGTTTTGCATTACCGAAGCTGATAAGCCGGCATTTAAATATTGGTGCGACTTTTCACCGAAATATCGAAAATTTATGTTAAGGATATGATTGAACTCCGGTTTTAAATTAGGATTTCCAATTACCAGATTTTGCAGATTTCTGATATCCTGTACTGGTCGTAATTCATCGACTGAGGGGGCACGGCTACTTCCGGAATAGGTAAAATTCAAACCAAAAGACGAGGTAGGGTTAAAGTTTAGGCTTGATGTTGGTGAAAAATTATAATTCCGTTGGCTAATCTTGTCAACACGTGATCCATAGATCCCTGAAAGTGAATTTTCTTGTAAACTCAAGCCATTACTGAGACTAAATTTTTTGGCCCTGAAATTATAACTGGCATCGATTCTTTGAGTGGTAAAAAGATTGTCAGAGCTTTGACTGAGAGAATCAATCCTTAGCAATTTTCGCTGAGGTAAATTTACCTCCGTTAAAATTCCAGTATTTTGATTGACTGATGAAAATTCATAACTTAAGTTCAAGGTACTTTTCTCTGATAGCGGTTCACTGTAATTTAAAGTCAGGTTTGTTGAAAACGACTTTGACCTGTTGGTTATGAAATTATTCAAGATCGAATCCGTCAAAAAGTTTCCGAGAGTGTCATTATAAATGATATTCCTGTACAACTGCTGAGTGTTATTGACCTGGTTGCTTCTCCCCTGAAAACTCATGGTGATTACCCTTCCTGATTTCCCGAGCCGCCTACCTAAGGTTACATCAATATTCTGTGTAAAGGCCCGGTTGTTACTCAAGTCGCTCGAGATCAGACTCTGATTAATAAGCCCGCTTTGGACTGAATGAGATGCAGAGCTGCCTTTGGAAATATTTCTGTCCAGAACGAAATTTATTTTTAAATAAGTTGCCTTATCAGGATCGTATCTCAAGCTGAAATTAAGATTATTTGTGCCATTGTTCCCCGTGGACGAATTTTGGATATCATTTCTGATTACGCCCATTGAATTTACGGTTTCCGAAAAACTATTATTTTGCGCACCTGATTTGGCATCTGTAAATCCGTAACCGCCCGCGATTTTCAAATGAGGCCCGGCCTGATCAGCATAATATAAATTAGCCCTAATCGTAACATTAGTACCGACAGTGCTGGATGATGTTTTTAGATCAGCGGTAGCAGAAAGTTGTTTGGGGCCCTTCCAATAATTGGCACTTACACCTGCGCCAAATTGCTCGTTTGTACCTGCATCAGCTGTAACACTTCCAAAAATCCCCTTGTTCATTCCGGGTTTTGTCACCAGGTTAAGTTGCTTGGATGCTGTACCTTTTTTGATTCCGGAAAAGGCTGCCTCTTCCCCGTAATCATTGACAATTTGAACTTTGGAAAAAATGCCGGCGGGTAATTGCCTGACAAACTCACGAACGTCCCCCGTAAAAAAATCCTGGCCGTCTATGCGAAGTTTCTGAACCGGTTTTCCTTCTGCGGTCAAATTTCCATCCTTGTCCAGCTCCAAACCAGGTAGTTTCTTTAATAGCTCCTGAACAACATCACTATCGTCAACGCTAAAAGACGAGACATTGTACTCCGTGGTATCTATCTTATAAACTACAGGTTTAACCTTATACCGAATCAGGACCTCTTTAAGTTCCTTTGCGAAAATATTTAGCTTAATGGGTTCAAGAATGATGTCTCCGCTTTGTTCAGAAATACTGATAAGTCTGCTAAATTCTTTAAGTCCAACATAACTGACGTTTAATCGGATTTCTGCTGAGAATTTAAAGGAAAAACTGAAAGCTCCATCAACACCACTCCGTGTTTTTAGCGTATCACTTTTGTTTAATAGCACCACGTTAGCGCCATTTATTGGAACATATGCACTATCCACTACAGTACCGGTAAGCTTAATGAAGTTTTGTGCGAATACCTGAAAGGAAGATGTCAACAAGCAAACAGATACCACCAACAAAAATTTATAGTACATATATAGGTCAAAGGTTTAGGTAGAAGGATGGCTTAATAGTGACTCGATGATAATTTTATCAACCGGCTACTGGATGGTAAAAACCCGAAATGATCCTGAAGTTTTTAATATAGAAGTGACACTTACATTAAACAATTACCATATTCAAGATCGAAAGACATTCAACAATTATTTTATCGATTACACTTATTTTCATTAATCTGATGACTTTATCTGCTTAGAATATGAAATGGGGGTTCTACTCGTTTCATATAAACGCACTGGATATCGCTGTTAACAATTTTGGCAAAAATAATATAGAATTTCGAAAAAAGAATTATTTAATACAAGGAGTTATGTTTTTTATTACATAGCTTATTAGAATTCCATCAAAAAGATAAAGTCACAGCGATAAATATCAATTACTTGAATCTTAAAATTAACTAATAGTTATTTTTTCGTTATAAAACTTTTTAGCATCTGTTGTTATATTTGACAGCCCGATAGTCATACTGTCTCTAATCAGAAGACCAATAGCCTCCAAATCAGGTAAGTAAATACATTTCGCCAGTAATTTATAATATGTGGAAATTTGCATGGCTTCGTAAAAAAACACGTTTTCAGAGTACATGGCATATAATTGTGCTTCTTTTTTACGAAATTTATTGTGGACTCAGCTCAAATTTAGGATCCTTGGTCATTTCCATTACCAGGTTAGGTTCAATTAGAAATGAGAGATGATTTATCAAAGATGATTATAAAATTATCTTAAACACGAAAAATACGTGTGAAACAGAATTTTATTTATTAACTTTGTGTTAATATTGTATTTGAATTAATCTAAACTATTATAAGGTCTAAATATCAGTATATCGTTATAAATTATAATTATGATATACACTAAGCTAACTTATCAGTATCTATGTTTTTCACTTTATATTTCACAAATCGAATAAAATCATCTGTATTATTATATACTTTAAGGATGGGGTTTTTGGATAACGCTTTCTCCTGATTTAACTAATTCCTCTTTTCCAGCTTGCTATAAAATCACATTAACTTATCTTAATACTAAAACACTGAATGAAATCTACATTAAAATTACTATCTGCAGCGGTTATTTTTATTTTATCTATGACTTGTTTGAACGTAAAGGTTAACGCCCAAACTATCTCAAAAGGAGTATTTCGTATGGGAATCGGCGCTGATGGCTTAGTGCCTGTGGGAGATTTGAAGAATGCTGTTAATTTCGGTTTGGGGGTAACTCCAAGGTTGCAATATGGCTTAACAAAAGATCTGGCTTTGACTTTTACTACAGGTTATTATCATTTTTTTACAAAAGACATATATATCCAGGACGGATTGGGTGCCGGTCTGCCGATCGAAAATTCACTGGAAATCATTCCTGTAAAAGCAGGACTAAAAGCCTTTGTAATACCAAATTTTTACATTGCCGGTGAAATCGGCCTTGGGTTAGAAGTTCAGGACGGTGGAGGCCCGGCAGATCTACTCTTATCTCCAGGATTCGGTTATGCTTCGAAGCATTGGGATTTTGGAGCGCGATATGAAAATTTATCCGAACAAGGGCATTCTGTTGGAATGTTCGGATTGAGAGTGGCTTACGGATTTGGTTTATAAACAACCGCCCGGTTTACAATGGTGAAGAAAGAGTTTTCTTTCAAGTCCTAAGCATCGATTTATCTTACTTTGTTTAACCAATAGCAAAGCTGGATATTCCGGAAACGTTGATCAATGCGTTCCGCGAAACAGTTGATGGAGTTCCGTTACGCTTGGATCATCCCGGCGGATGCCAAGTCAAAATGGAGTAAAAACCCGTAAATTATATAGATTTGCGGGTTTTTTTTGTTTTTATTCCCACCAAAAAACACCAATCAGTATCAAGGAAGATGTGAGCAATTGCATGAGTAAATTCAATGTTTTACATTTATTTATAGAGATAGATTTAACTAAGTATAAATCGATTAATTAAGTCATTTATTTTGATTGCTTTTGATGGGTTTTAACCCCTCTTTTTTTGCATAAAATTCATGACCTGCGTCAATGATTATCAAGTAAAATTAAAATGGATCGATATGAGGAGCAGTAATACATTTGGTATTCAGTTTGTAATCAGGCAGTCCAAGCTAATATGGGCTTATCTGATCTTTGACACCAGGTCTACGGCGGAAATCGGACCGTCATTCAAGTGTTGGCTTCATTAAATTGCCGGATCGTATTTACTGAATACCAGTTGTAAGGATAAATGCTTGAATAAGATAGTTTTTCTAATCGGATAAGAGAATCCCATAGTTCATTGAAGTCATCCACCCTGCTTACCAGTCTATTGATGATCGCCGGGTTTAAAAGTTGAATGCCTGAGCAATATTGTTGAGAAATGTTCGTCCGGCCTAAGGAGGCGACAATATTATTTCCCCCAGTGATGTAATCCCCGTCAATACCTTTTACCGGTTTTACCGGAATAACCATACAAGGAGGCGAATTGAGCCTTAAGTATTCTGTTAAAATAAAATCTAGATCTAACCTGACTATATTGTCACAGGTAAGCACTAAGACTGGTTCATCCAAATGTTTCATTAACGTGTTAAATAGCCACCAGCAATTGCCCTGTCCGTCCGTATTAAAGACCAAGGATGCTCCTTCTTCAATGACATGCTTTGCCAGGGCTGCACCCTGGTATCCAACCGTTATCCCTATTGTCGGAATACGCGTCTTTAATTGAATCAGGGATTTGCTGATTAGCGTTTCACCTTCGATCTCAATCATCGGTTTGGGTATTGATGTGGTCATTGGCATCATGCGCAGACCTCTTCCACCTGCCATTATTAATGCGTAATTTATCATAATATGCCTTTGGCTTCATGCAGAATTATCTTTTCAATCTCGTCCCTGGTCAGCCTTTCTGCGGTATTGGTATCGACTTGATCTTTGATGCAACTAGTTGACTTTTGGTTATAATTAATTAGGTAATAGTGGTTATCGTTGATCGTTTCCTCGGATGTATAGTCCACCTCGGGAGCCCCTATCATAATTTCATCGACTTTTTCGCCTGTTCGTGCGCCTGTTTTTGTGAAGACGGCATCATGATTCAAGGCTGCGAATACTTCTAAAACATCCAGCATATAGGCATATTTCATCTTTTTTGCCAATATCCGGCCATGCAATATCCCAGCGTTGTCGATCGCGTCAATGACCATCTGACATGCCTCATCGATCGTGAACATAAATCTTCTCATATGGGAGCCGGTGCTTTCTATTACGCCTTTTTCGTCGAGCATTTGACGCCAAATAGGAAATACCGATCCGGTTGACCAGGCGATGTTGCCAAAGCGTAGACAAAAGAAGTTGGTCGCGCCCTTGCCATCCATTAATAAAAACAATTTCTCCATGATCGATTTTGATTTGGCGTACATCCCCGTAGATGGTGGACTTGCTTTGTCTGTAGATATGCCAATAACCAGTTTGATCTGCTTATCAATTGCTGCCCGGACGACATTTTGCGAACCCCGGATATTGATATCGATACATTCATTCGGAAACAGTTCCGAAAGGTCTACATATTTTGTAGCCGCCGCATGGATCACGATATCTGGTTTATAGAGTTCAAAGACCTCCCTTATCGCATCGATATGGGTGATATCCATCGGTACGACTTCGCAACCGGTCATTAACTTAGCTGCGTTATTTAAAAGATTGTTCCTTCCGGTTAGAATGATGCGATAGCCGTCCTTTAACTTTAAAGCAAGGCTTCTTCCCAAAAATCCGGTTCCACCGGTAAGTAAAATAGTTTTCATATATATATATTAGGCGGGGAGTGCTAAAGCATAATTATTATTGCCAATATATAACATACTGTCATATGCTGTGAAGTAGTAGTTATTATTTAATATAATAATAAATTAAACTTAATATTATCCCTGTTTAATGATATATGATTATTGGCTAGCTTCGGCGCTTGAACAGATAACGTATCAGCGTTGCATCTAATCTCTATATTAAATAATAAATGTATGATATAGAAATTATAGACTTTTGCTGGTCTTATTAATATTAATATTCTTCATGCAAATTTATATCATCAAAACCGGGCAGTTTAATGAAGCGTATCCATTGGCAAATGGTAAAGATCAAAGTTCGATGATTGAAATATCAACAGCTGATATGCGTCTTGATTCGCATTTGATCGATTACGATTACATGAAAAAAAGGTATAACATCAATATCTCCAATGAGGAAATACTGATATTTTTAAGCAATCGCCAGGCATGGCTTAAATTTCTCGAATCAAACGCTGAGCATTGTTTAGTTATGGAAGACAATGTTAAACTGTTGGGAGACCTGTTTGAAATCAGTAATTCAATATCATCCTTTGCAGAAGACTGGGATATTAGTTTTCCTTTTAATAAGCTTGAAGAAAAAGATATAAAAAAAGGGCAACCTTATTTCTTGAACTTCTACTGGGGGAGTAGTGTTTATTTTTTAAGCAGAAGCGGCGCTGAAAAGCTGCTGAGCATAAATGCGATAAAGCAACCCCTGGATGATGAAATCCTTTCCCTGACTCATACCGATACTTTAGAGACCTATTATGAACAAACAGCTTGGTTTCAAATTGAATTCGATAAAGCGTTGGTGCACAAGGGAAGAAATAGGGAAATTAAGGAAACTCTACTTCGGTATAACGCGTGGTCGGAACACAACAAAGAGCTGATTCGTAAGGCGTTAAATATCATTTCCTCGGTGGCATCGGAAGCAGGTGCGCGATTGATCCTGCACGGCGGATCGTTATTGGGATATGTGCGGCATGGACAGATACTTCCCTGGGATGATGATGTTGATTTAGGCATTGATGAAAATGATCTTGAAAAATTCGAGAACGCGATTATTAAAGATGGCAGATTAAAATGGATGGAGGGATTCGAAAACCATACGAATACTGTCTACTATAAACTTTGGCTGGAGGAGGGTGAAGAAATAACAGGTTTCCCTTATAAATTTCCATTTATAGACTTATGGTTATATAGGGGAGAACAAGATGATATCATTTTTCATAATGGAATTATGTTTCCTAATGCATTGAACAGTGGCTTTGAAAAAGTATTGTTCGAAGGCGCCCAATATAATATTCCCGGAAATAGTTTGGAATGTTTGGACAGCTGGTACACCGGTTGGCGAACACAGATCAAAGTCTATCCTTATTGTCACCGTCTGGAAGGATATACCAACAGACCCTTTAAAACGGACATAATTACAGATGAGCATGGCCGATTTGTCGATTATAAAACTTGCTGATATAATTTTCTAAAAAAAATCAACCACCGACGAAACACTCATGATACTATCCGGCATGCAATTACGCGTGTATCATGATGACCTACAGCATATACTTATACAATGAAAAACTACTTCGTTATTTTCTTTCTTTTTATGATTGGTTCCGTATTTGGACAGGCATCTATTCGGGGCAAAGTATTGACACCCTCCAAAGTGTCTTTAAAATACGCGACCGTGCAACTCAAAAAAGATTCTGCGATATTGTTTACAACGAGCACGGATAGTTCGGGAAGATACGAATTAGTTAACGTTAGTCCCGGCAGGTATACCATCAAGGGCTCCTATTTGACTTATGAGCCTGTCTACTTATCATTCAAACTGGTGAAAGACACGGTGATTAATATTGGCTTACAGGACTCATTAAGACAATTAAAAGAAGTGACGATACTCGCGCAACGGCCATCATTTGTGCGTAAAGACGACCGGTTTATTTTCACGCCAACCAATTTATTATCAAAAGGCAGCAATGCCCTGGAGGTGATGGAACATACACCTTTAATTAATTACGACAGAAATGGTGATAGGTTCTCGATCCTGAACAAAAAGGATCCGATTATCTATATCAATAATGTGAAAAGCAGCCTGCCTAAGCAAATGATCGTGGAGATGCTGAAAGCATTGCCTGCCGGAAATATTAAAAGCGTGGAGATCATTACAAATCCAGGGAGTGAATATGATGCCAACAGTACCAATGGCATTATCAATATTAATATCAAAAAGCAGCTGGATGAGGGTTGGCATGAAAACCTGTCCTTAGTGAGCCAGCAGGGGAAATATAACACATCGATCTTGAACGGCTCCGTGGCCTACCATAAAAATAAAATAACGGTACAGCTTATCCCGTTTATAAATGATAGTTATAATTATAATACTAAAGACAATGATTTTAGCTATGTTAATGGGCAAAATGAACAAATAACCAATAGCAATTACCGACGTTACCTGGTATTGGGCGGTGGATTAAATTTCGATTATGCTATCGACGAAAAAGATTTCCTGAGCTACAAAGGTTTCTTCTCTTCTGTAACCGGAAATTCAAATTCAGCTGCGCATGGCGAATATTTTAGTAAAAATACCGGTCCTGCAGACTCCGCGCAAACATCACCAACCAAAGGTCACGACACCTACATATACAATTTTGGTAATATCAATTACCATAGAATGATTGACACACTGGGAAAAAAGTACCTGGATTTCAATATAGATTATAATCAATATCAACAGGTCAATAATTACACTGGCTATTTTGATAAATTTGATAGTGATGGCAATTTTCTGAATGAGTACGGCGCTTACCAAAATCATTTGCCCCAACATTTCTTTAACCTGTCTGAAAAGCTGGAATTCGTCCAGCCCGTCATTAATAAAAGTACAACCTTAAGTACAGGTATACAATACAGCAATACGACAGTTCACAATGATCTTAGCTATAGAAATTTAAACTACGCCACCAGTGCTTATGTGATTAATGATTCATTAACAAACTCATTCAGCTACAAGGAAAATTATTTTGCCGCGTTTGCAAAACTCAGTACCAATTTTAATAAAAGGCTGAGTGCGTCTTTGGGGCTTCGGTTGGAAAGATCACATTACAGCACATCGGAAAATAATAAAGGCCTGTCCCTTGATACGACCTATTCAAACCTGTTTCCAAGTTTTTCCTTAAGCTACTCGCCCGATCAATCTGATCAATTCGGAATAAGTTTTACGCGAAAAATAAACAGGCCCAACATCGCTTTGCTTTTTCCGGGCAGGACATATGTTACCAGCAACTATTTTACTCAAAATAACCCCTTCTTATTACCCATTATATATAACAATGCGGAGTTCACCTATACCTTAAAGAACCAGTATAATTTTATAATAGATTACTCGCATGGTGCCAATAACTATGGCAATTTTACTATTCCTGTCGAAGAGGATGGTACGAACCAGGTGAAAAATACTTACCTCAATTATGGATCATCCGATAGCTACGATTTTACAATAAACCTTAACCAGACCATAATTAAAAAAATATGGGACAGCCATTTAACGCCTTCCGTGGATTATTCATTATACCATAGCAAGACCGCGCTTCTTCCTGAATCAATTACAAACGTTAGCTTTCATCTGACTTTTGACAATTCCTTTTACCTATCCCAGAAACATAACCTTACCGGTTCACTAACATTTAATTACAGCACCCCATATCAGGATATCAGTGTTAAAAGAACCAATCCAAGTTCACATCTTGATTTTGGGTTGAGAAAGGCAATTGGCAAATATAGTTCCATATCCTTATATGTCTATGATATCTATGCCGGTAGCGCTGTTATAAAAGAATTTCAAACACCTAACGCGTTCATCAGTAGCAATTATATTAAGTATAACTCGTACTCACGGTCAATTTCTTTATCATTCCGAAGCAGCTTCGGGAACGCGAAGACAAAATCTACCAAAAGCCGGGGTACCGCGAATAATGAGTTAAGACAAAGGGCAGGTAATTAATCGCCCCTAAAGGCCGGATCCCGAAAAGCCTATATCAAACAGAGTAGGGTAAACTTAATTGACTAAAAATGAAAAAGTTAAAATTAAGCTTTGACAATTTTGAAGTTCTTACAGAAAGCGCCGATGGAAAATTGGTTAGCGGTTTTTCCGACGCGTTTTTTGGAGATGCTTTGATGCAACTGGGGGGCAGCGGAAACAACAATAATGCCCTGGGTTGCACCAACAACTGTAATGGTGGCAATTGTGTTTCTGGATGCGGCGGGTAACTTACAGTTAAAAGCAGAGGCAGTGACCATGAGAAATTATTGTCTCTGCTTTTCTTCATAAATAACATTAATAACCACATAGGGTGGGGTAGGCCGTGCGGATATACCGGTGATCGAACATCTAGTGGTGAAAACAGCGGGTACAGGCATATAGGCGCGCTATCGCTATTACCTCCGGAAGCAGCATTGGAGCCTCGGAATCCAAAGCTGACAAATGCCCGGGCACTGCCCAAGATGAGTTAAGACAAAGGGCAGGTAATGAAATGCCCCTAAAGGCCAGATCCCGAAAAGCCTACATTAAACAGAGTAGGGAAAATATAAGTAACCTAAAATGAAAAAGTTAAAATTAAGCTTTGACAATTTCGAAATTCTTTCAGAAAACTCGGAGGGGAAATTAGTAAGTGGTTTTTCCGACGCTTTTTTTGGAGACGCTTTAATGCAATTCGGCGGGGGCAGCAACAATAACAATGTGAGCTGCACCAACAATTGTGCCGGCGGTAATTGCATTTCGGGATGTGGCGGCTAAATTAAAACGCAGAGCCAGTAACCCTATAGCAGTTACCGGCTCTGTTTTTTAGGTTACCTGAATGATCAAGTGTACACACGCCTGGTTTTTATTACCCTCAGAAGCAGCTTTAGAAACGCGAAGAAAAATCGACCCCAAGCCGACCTGCTGCAAATAAAATTTAAGACCAAGGGCAGGTATGAATTGCCCCTAAAAGGCCAAATCCCGAAAAGCCTATATTCAACAGAGTAGGGGAAACTTAATTAGCTTAAATGAAAAAGTTAAAATTAAGCTTTGACAATTTTGAAGTTCTTTCAGCAGATTCGGAAGGAAAATTAATAAGCGGTTTTTCCGATACTTTTTTTTTGGGGATGCTTTGATGCAATTCGGTGGGGGCAGCGGAAACACGAGCAATTCTGGCTGCACCAACAATTGTGCCGGAGGAAATTGCATCGCTGGCTGCGGTGGCTAAATTTAAGGCAAACAGAGACAGCAACCATCAATTGGTTACTGTCTCTTGGTTACTGTCTCTGTTTGCCTTGGCGCTAAGCTACTCTTATCTATGCGTATGAACGATATTGATTATCCAATCCATATAACAGGACGGATAGCGTAAACATCGGCTATTGATCATGATATCAATGAGCATAGGTCGATACATTCGGTTTTATACGGTTCATGCGCTGCTTTGGGAACTTGAAGACAAGGTCAGCCAGGGCCGGTAGCCATGATGAATGAGCGAAAAAAAAGGACGAATAATGAATCGCCCCTAAAGGCCGGATCCCGAAAAGCCTATATTAAACAGAGTAGGGGGAAGTTAAATTAACTTAAAATGAAAAAGTTAAAATTAAGCTTTGACAATTTTGAAGTACTCTCGGAAGACGCGGAAGGAAAATTAGTAAGTGGTTTTTCGGATGCGTTTTTTGGAGATGCTTTGATGCAGTTTGGTGGGGGTAGCGGCAACACGAGCAATGACAAGTGCACCAACAATTGTGCCGGGGGGAATTGCATTTCCGGATGCGGTAATTAGCTTAATCGCATGGACAGTAACTATCTAGAAGTTACTGTCTGTGTTTCTATGCCGATGAACACGTAGTTCTAAGAAGAAACGAACAAGCGGGAGGTTTGTCAACGGTCCTTTAGCTCCTGTTCCCTTTCTGCAATGACTACTTGAATAACAATATTTCAAGATACAAAAAATTAAAATTATGAAATTTAGTCAATTTAACGCTGTTCTTCCCTACGGGGAGAAATACGCACTATATAACGCCTTTACTCAAAAAGTTATTTTCATGGAAGGTGTTCTTAACGACCTTTTGCAAGCGGCTGTTGTGGAGGGTGTAGATGAATTACACGAAGTGCATCCAACATTTTATCAATATCTGAAAGATCAATCATTTCTTGTCGATAATGATGTTGATGAAGTAGATAAAGTAAAAAAGCTTAGCAAAAGCTATGATGAAAACTTGAATAGTTTTTGGTTAACGGTAAATCCCAGCATGAATTGCAACTTCAAATGCTGGTATTGCTATGAAACGCATGTTAAAAGCTCCCGCCTCAACTCGGAAATGATAGGTAAAATAAACATGTTTATTGAAAAAACAGCCGCTAAACCGGGGATGAGATATTTTCCGCTTTCGTTTTTTGGAGGTGAGCCATTGCTTTACTTTAAGAAGGAAGTGACGCCCATTATTGACGCTTATGTTGACGCTTGCAGGCTACATCAAATAAAACCTAGTGTCTCTTTTACTACAAACGGATATTTAATTGATGAAGAATTCATCAGTTATTTTAAGAATAAAGGTATTTCATGCAGTCTTCAGATCACTTTAGACGGCTATAAAGAACAGCACGATCTAGTAAGGTTTGTGAGTGCCAACAAAGGCTCTTATGACCAGATCATAGCGAATATAAAACTATTGGTTACCAATGGCTTTTTTGTACGCATACGTATCAATTATACGGATAAAAACGTAGTGGGCACTTACCAGATCGCACAGGAATTTGTTGAACTGGGAAGTGAAATTATCGAGAAACATTTGTTGATTGACTACCAGAGGGTATGGCAGAATGACCAGATCGATAATACTTTTCATGTGGTCAACGAAAATGCTGACAAGATCGCTGAAACCGGGATAACAGTAACAACTACTTATTCGCCGGATAATGTTAAGAACTCTTGCTATGCGGACAAGCGGAACAGCGCGGTGATCAATTATAATGGCGACATTTTTAAATGTACTGCCAGGGATTTTACCACGGTAAAAAGAGCAGGATACCTTACCGACAAAGGCACCTTGTTTTGGGAAAATGATTACTTGGAAAGGAGAATGAACGCGAAGTTTAATAACAAGCCATGCCTGACCTGCAAAATCATGCCTCTTTGCAATGGCGGTTGCTCTCAACACGCCATGGAACACATAGAGTCCGGACAGGATTATTGTGTTCATCATGGAGATGAGAATGAAAAAATGCGCATTGTCAAAACCAAAATTGATGAAATTGTCGGGGCATAAAAATAAACTGAAGTTTTTTCATCAATTGGAGGGTTCGGATTGTGGTCCGGCTTGCCTGGCAATGGTTACTTCATATCACCAGAAAAAGTACTCTGTCAAAGATATCAAGCGAGTTTGTTCAGTCACGAGAACGGGCGTGACCGTCCAGGATATTGTAAACGGAGCGCGAAAATTAGGATTTGAGTCAGTCGGTATCAAGGCAACATTGGCTGAATTAGAAGACGTTCCGTTACCGTCGATCTTATTTTGGAAGCAAAATCATTTTGTGGTTTTATACGACGTGGTAAAGTCTAAGGATGATGTTTGTACCTATTACCTAGCGGATCCGGGTTATGGAAAAATCAGGCTGGACAGGGATACCTTGACAAAAGGCTGGCTAGGAACCAATACACAGGGAATCGCCATACTCATCAATCCTCCTGAGCAAGGTTTTACAGCAGACCTCAGGCCGGATCCTGTTGTAAGGTTTTACAAGGAAGAGTTCATTCAATCTATCTTCCGGTTCATCGGCCTGCACAGATGGAAATATATTTTTTCATTTATCCTGACGGTACTGGGATTAATTACCAACTGGGCAATCCCAATCGTCTTTCAACAAACGATAGACAAAGGCATCGGCACCAAATCATTACACATTGTCTGGGTGCTATTGCTCGCCCAGCTGGCATTGTTCCTGGGAAATTTTGTTTCCCAGACTTTCAGTACATTAATCCGTACCAAGGTGAATTTCAAGCTTAGCGTTTCTCTGAAGGAGAATTTTTTAAACAAATTGATGAGGCTGCCTATAACCTACTTTGATACCCGGATGAACGCCGAAACTTTACAACGGTTGGGAGACCAGGGCAAGATCCAAACTTTTGTAACCTGGCGCGGATCAGATATTATCTTGAGCATTATCAATATCATCGCTTTCAGTATTATTCTAGGCAATATCAATAAGTATGTATTTTTGATCTTTTTTTTATTAAGCATAATCTCAGTTGTCTGGGTGAGCTTTTTCTTTAAAATCAGAAAAGCGTTGGAATATTCTCTCTTTTTGCGGCAGTCGGAGAATAGCAACAGCTTATATGAGTTCATCATGAACATGCCCGAAATCAAAATAAATAATGCACAGAACACGATTATTTCTAAACTGACAACCCTTCAGGAAAAATTGAATGAAATAGAACTGCGTTCTCTTTTTCTCAATATGTATCAGAATGCCGGCATTTCATTTCTTTCAAAGTTGAAGGAACTTATCGCCATCGCGTTATGCGCTTTTTTGATTATTAAAGGAGAACTTACCATAGGGGCGTTGTTGAGTATCTCCTATATATTGGGGCAATTAGCCTCCCCGATTACGGGTTTAGTGAGCTATTTAAAAGATGCGCAGGATGCAGATATGGCCCAAAAAAGGATCAACGAGGTTTACTTAGAAAAAGATGAAAATGATGCGAGCAGAATATCCGTGCCCACGGAGATAGAAAAAATTGCGGTTGAAAACGTTACCTTCAAATATCCGGGTTCTTTTAATCCTTTCGTACTCCATGATATTTCCTTTGAGATCCCCAAAAATAAAGTCACTGCGATCGTGGGTGCTAGCGGGAGCGGAAAGACAACTTTATTAAAGCTTTTATTATCTTATTACAACCCCTCAAAAGGCAATATTCGCATTAATGATAGCGCGCTTTCATCCATAAATAGCGAAGCGTGGAGAAAGAGGTGTGGGACAGTGCTACAAGACGGACATATTTTTGCAGGAACTATAGCGGAAAATATTGCCTTAGCTGATTTAACCATAGATTCAGAACGCGTCATGCACGCCGCGAAGGTAGCTTGCATCCACGATTTTATTTACGGTCTGCCCATGAGGTATAATACAAAAGTAGGCTCAGTAGGCATTCATTTAAGCGGTGGTCAAAAGCAAAGAATGTTGGTTGCGCGGGCAGTATATAGAAATCCGGAGTTTATATTTTTTGATGAAGCGACAAGTAGCCTGGATGCCAATAATGAAAAGCAAATCATGGAAAATCTGGAAACCTTTTTTCGGGGAAAGACGGTAATAATCATCGCACACCGGCTGAGCACTGTAAAAAATGCAGATCATATTATTGTTTTACATAAGGGTCAGATCGTAGAGCAAGGAAAGCATGAGTCTCTCGTAGATGCTAAAGGGGATTATTTTGAATTGGTTAGAAATCAATTGGAATTGGAAAAGTTATCTTAAAGTATTTGCGGATTGCAGGCAGTACATCGGGGAAAATTGTTCGTTTTTTGGACATGTTTCGGTAAAAAACCAAAGCATATGATCTGCAACAATGCGATGCAAATTACAATACCATTTGAACTATGAAGAACAAAATTATTGATACCTATATTATAAATCTAAGGAGTAGGATTGAAAGAAAGGAGCATATCTTAAACGAATTTAAAACACGTGAAGAATTTGCTGTAAACATAGTGGAGGCTTGCGAACACAAAATCGGTGCGGTCGGATTATGGAATAGTATAAAAAAGATCATCCGGGAGGCAGAAAGAAAGGAGCTTGAATATGTGTTAATATGCGAAGATGACCATCTGTTTACGAGTGATTACTCAAAAGATATTTTATTTGAGCGCATTGCTTATTCCATAGATAAAAACGCAGATATTTTATCAGGCGGTGTAAGCTGGTTTGAAGACGCATTATATATTGCTGATGGAATATTTTGGGTGAGAAAATTTTCGGGAGCCCAATTTACAATAATTTTTAAAAAATTTTATAGAATCATTTTGGAAGCCACATTTGAAGATACCGACGCTGCTGATTACAAAATGGGTACTTTGACAAATAATAAATTCTTTATTTATCCTTTTATTTCAGTTCAACAAGAATTTGGGTATTCTGATGTAACCGATAAGAATAATGAACCTGGTCACGTAGTAGACTTATTTAAAAGAAGTTCCGCAAGTGCGCTGGTAGTAAAAAGCATAAGAGAACGCTCCAAAAAAAGCATGGTGGATATGCCTTATAATGACACTTTCGAGAATATAACGATACCCACATATATTATTAATCTGCCGGAGAGTAGGGATAGGAGAAGGCACATCGAGCAGCAATTCGAAGGGAGATCAGAATTTGATGTCAAAATTATCGCGGCGGTCAAACATGAAATAGGTGCTGTTGGCTTATGGCTAAGCATTCGTAATGTAATTGAGATGGCCGTTGAGAACGACGATGACGTAATTATCATTTGCGAAGATGATCATGAGTTCACAATGGACTACACTAAGAATGCCTTACTGCAAAACATTATTACTGCCCATAAACAAAGAATAGATTATTTGTCTGGGGGCGCTGGAAATTTTGGACTAGCGATACCGGTTACCACCAATAGCTATTGGGTAAATCCCTGTTTTTCCACACAATTTATTGTCGTCTATAAGAGCCTTTTTCAAAAAATACTGAATCATCCATTTGATGAAAATGTAAGAGCAGATATTTTATTATCCAATATAACTTTCAATAAACTGATATTATATCCCTACATATCGACACAAAAAGATTTTGGTCATTCTTACGTTACGCCCATTCACAATAGCAGTAGGGATTTTGTGAAAAATATGTTTACCAATGCGGCAAACCGGTTAGAAGCAATTAAAACCGCTTATCTGAATTACGATCAATGAACCTGTTTACATCCGGACCAGTGTTAAGAGAATTTTAATCACTGTAGGACAGGTGGTTTGCTTATGATTTGACGAAAAGCATTATTTTATATTTTGTTTCCAACAATTTATTTCCACTCAACATCTTCACTTTTTCTTTTTCACTTGCTACCAAACGCTCATAAAGCTTTTTATTTTTTTCAACCAAATCCAACAGTTTTTCTAAAGGGCTGAAAGTACAAGGATAATTTTGTTCTTGATTAATTCTGTTACCATTAAAGTTATTAAAATATGTAAATCGATAAGCAAATCATACTTTATTGTAAACAATGTACCATATACAACCACGATTTAAATTTTTAAGTCAACTGAATAATTTAGCTTAGAAAAATAAGCTAACTGATTAACAATAGGTTGTATTAATAATAAGGCGAATGTTTAATATCTGCTTGCAAATCCCATTTCTTTAATGCTACTTTGCTAATATTATTAGTAATTCTTGTACGCCTTAATCATGAAACACAAAAATATCCTCACGATTTATATTTCCGGTTGAAAAGCTTTTTTTAAATATAATTAACTTTAAGTTAATTATAAAGTTTTATTATTGTTAAATATTCATTTATTACAAGTTATTGAAATGGTATTTAAAGTATTTCTATAGTGCAATTTTTGCATGTTGAAGTTGCCTTTTAATGAGAATTTTGAAGATCGCTAACAAATAACAGCAAATTGAAACTATAAGAAAACGTTCTTATGGTCTATTATTCATAACATTATAACAGTTATTATAACTGTATTTACCGAACCAAACACAGATCAATAGATGCCAAATAATACGTTCTCTTCAGGGCCAGTATTTTCAATCAGCGGAAGCAAATTCTTCCCAGGCCAACAAGTAAATTTTACTCTGTCATTTGAAAACCAGGACGATTTAAATCATATCAGCGCGACAGAATGGTATTTAAATAACATACCGGTACTCGACAATAATATATCTTCATTCAGCGCCTTGCTGGATTGTGGTGCCTACACTATTGGTGCCAGGGTACTGCGTAACGATGAATGGTCGACAATAAAACATCTGAGTTTTTCCACCTGTAAAGTACCGCTCGATACCAATATTTTTGGGCCAGATTCTGTAAAAGAAGGTGAAACAAGGGTTTACCGGGTATTCACAACTTTTACAGACGGCGGAATGGAAGAAATGACTGATGATTATACCTTCATTGCCGATTTTGGGGATTTTTCAGACAACAATTACACCGCGCCTCAAAACAATACCCTAAATGATAGCCGGCAGGCGACCATTACAGCGACAAAGAACGGTGCGGGCACCATTACCAAGGTAGTTAATATTATTGACTACACAGGAATCAACCTGACTTCCCTTGCAATTCAGGGACCAGACGAAGTCGATGAAGGTCAGACTGTCGATTATGTTATAATCGGAACCTATGCTAATGGGGCTATTACCGATTTCACAGATGATTATGTTTTTAGTTGCCCTGACGGCACGTTTTTAAATGGCAGCTTTCAGGCATCTGCGAATAATACAGTAAACGATTCCCGTCAGAGCACTATTGTAGCGTCCCGAGGAGGGATTCAGCGGCTCCGCAAGCAAATTACGATAAAGGATAAAACCCATTACACCTCGATTGATATTACAGGGCCTAGTATCGTTTACGAAGGCAGCAGCACCGAATATCACATAATCGGAAAACTGGGCGACGGCACTAATGAAGATATTACCGCACAATACTCATTTTCATGTACTAGGGGAACCTTTATAGGTTCAACACTGAGAGTGTCAGAAAATGATACGCCTGGAGATTCCAGGAACGCGGTAATTACCGCAAGCAAGGCAGGCAGTGCACCGCTGAGCAAGTCCATTATTATCAAAGACACCACCTCCGCTGTCGTCCCGGCCATGTGGGTTGAGGATCCCAGTCAGAGTTATTGTGAGGTAGAAATTGTCCAGCAAACAGTTATCAGCAAATTCGCTTCTCCTACTTCCCCAATCGTATCTGCAGATAACGAACTTTTTTACGTCGATCCGACGCTCGACGGCGTTATTTATTTTGACCCGAGGGCTTTAACAGACGGTAGCCTTGCGAACATCATCAGCATGGGTAAAGGGGCAAGACCGACCGGTTCATATTATCATGCACCATCAAACAGGTTATATGTAAACGCCTTTTTCAGCGGCGGCCTGACGGTGATCGATTGCGTCGCCAAAACCAAAGTGACAACGATTTCTTACGGAGAAGATACGGTTTATTCCAGGGGGAATGTCTATTACATTGCTGCATTGGACGAAATATGGGCGGTTGGTAACACCGGCTTCCTGCGGATTAATGCCCATACCGATGAACCCATTGCCAATACCAATTTTACTGCACAGGGCAGCGTGTACGTCACCCAGGTCAACAATAAGATTTATGTCTTTTTTGACAAGAATGGCAATATGGTCAAAGTATATGATACCAACCTGAACCTGCTGAAAACAATTACCGGGATACTGTCTGATATATTCATCGGTGGGGACTATGTATCCAGGGCTTATTATACCGACCTTCCTAATAATAAAATTTATCTGGGCGAAAGTTCAAAGGCCGGAGGAATTATCGTGATCGATACGGTGTCTGATACCCTGTTCAAGCGCATACGACTTGACAAAGAAGGCAAGACTTATGTAAGCCCTACCGTTATCGGTTTTCACCCGCTCCGAAACAGCATTTACATAGGCGGGGCGATACAGGATACCGCCGATGCTCCTTTTGCTCGTCTTTGGGCGCTTGACGCAGCCTCGGAGACCATTACTCAAACCATCAGCCCAACAATTAACAGTGGTATCGATGGGTTAATTTATTACCCGCCAAACAATAGTGTGTATGCATCCAGCTCCGGCAGGGTGCCGGAAAGCAATCCGAATACTAATCAATTAACAGACGGTATCATTTTTAAATTTAATTAATATGGCTACAGTAAATACAGGAAATGTAATAGTGGTAAGACTTAAACGGGTACGGGCTGACATAACGGACACAACCGATCCTCATTACCGGGAAGCCGTTGATGCCAACGGCGTTCCATGCAGAATTTCCGACCAGCTACAGGCTACTAAACCTAACATCCAGGGAGACGCGGACTATATAGCTCCTTATCAGAATTTAAACATGTGCCCTGTTGAACCACAGGGATAAACTTTATAACACGCAAAACAAGATGGCAGCCAGTTCCTCCAATTTTATTTCACTGTTTGCGCCGCAATCGCATTTCTTTACTGATCCGGCGGTCGTTACCCAATCAGCTGTGCAGGCTTTCGGGCCTGCGTCGCCCAACATTTTTCATACAACCAGTAGTTTCAACATAACTGCTGACGCACTGGCTTTTGCCATTTGCTCCGGCGTAGTATCAGTACAACCACAAACCGGAAATAACAACCTTGTCAATTTAATTTTACGCCCTTTTAAACAACCGATTATAGGCATCAATATTAAATATTTTATTTATCGGGGTCTGAAGAAGGTTGATTTTTTCAACGGCGACAAAGTAATACAACCCAGAGCAGGTACATCTGATTTTGTTAACAGGATCAATACCGCATTCGATTCGTACTATGCTGCAAATCCTAAATTGATTAAACCCGATTTTTTAGCCAAATTCATTGGCTTTGATCCGGTTAATCAGCCAGACAATTCGCCGATATCCGATTTGTTTTTCAAACAGTCGGAATATGTCACCAACAATGGTAATTCAACCGAAACAACGCAAACATCATTTGAATTACCGATGATGCCTGCAGGAGCATCTTTAGGCCGTTTTGCTGTGGGAGAGTGCGGACTGGATATTGTTTTGAATTATGGCGATTACCAGTTACCTGCATCAAACGATCAGTTTGTTTTTGACCTGGCCTATGCCCGGGATAATGATTATTCAATCGACCTGACCCAAATAACAGATGCTTTCCAAAGAAAACTGACGAAAGAACAGATTTTTCAGTTTCTGGATGTTGCTGCTTATTTTGGTTTTCACTGCACTGATCAGGGAACGGTTACGGTCAACAACAACGGAACAAAAGTAAAAAAGACAGGACAGGCCATTTACACAGATGTCATTCAAAATTTTCAGACCAGGAACAACCTGTACCTGTATATCCAAAGCGACCGCACCCGTTCCTATAACTTTTATGAAAACTATGGCATGAGCGATACTGACGATCACTCTTTGTTATGGGGATACACTGAAACCTCACTTTCTCCTTCCATTTACAGTAGCAACGGCTGGCCATTAATAATAGACAATGCCGCTCAGTCCCATAATGAAACGAGCAACCGCATTTATTTGCAGCTGGTTACCGACAACAACGTTAACACGATGCTTTATGGGCAGATCGGCCGGATTGAGAATGCGCAGAGCAATAATTTTTGCGGTGCAGATAGTCTTAAATCAACGGGAGGCAGCACCAGTGTATCGCAAAATCTTACCAGGACCATTATTCTGACCAATCCTAACACCGGTTCAGATGGGGCAAAGTTGAATATTGCGTCATTCAATATACTGATATATCAGGGCGTTGTTTATGATTACATTTCTGCGCAGGTAACAGACGCTCAGGCGGTAACAACCAATACATTCGCACAACCCGCTTTATTTGATGATATTTTTGATTTGATCAATGCCAGACCTTTGTTCAAGACAGATCAGGATGCACAGTATTCATCCTTTACTTCGCAAAAATTAAAGCTGATCAATCATTACTATGATAATACCCAATATGGGATTTCAGCGGTTCAAACTTCTATAGTAAACGACACTATCGATACAGGAGATACAACCAACCCTAGAATGAGCAGGGTGACTTACATAACTGACTCTATCGATATTTTGAATAATGTAGTAGCCAATGCTGGGAGAATTACGGCAGATACCAAGTCCTCCCCATCAGTATCAGCGTCTATAACAGGAAGTAAAACATACCAATTACCTAATCCCTTTTATTTTGATATAAAAACTTTTACGGAGAGTTCACAAAACATTGTAGGGATAAAGCTACTATCAACGGAGCGAGTAGTGCCTTCCAAAGTACTTTTGGGAATAACGAAGAATGAAAATGATCAACTGAAAAATTTGATTATTACGGCTGGATTGATTAATTCAAGCTTGTTCTTAATTAATTTATATGAAGACGGCAGTGCGTTAGTTTCTACAGAAAACATTTTGTATCAAAAATATTATGCAGGAGTAGTTGGTGAAACCCTTGCCGGTGAGCTAAAATTAGCAATAACTGACAACAGCATAATTATCTACTCATTAGACAAAACCTGTTACTTTTCTAAAGGCTACTCAGATTTTATCAAAGATACCCCTATAACAACATTATTTTTAGATCTCGAAATTTCTATATAATATGACAGATGCAGCAATTTTTATTGATTTTAAAGTCAGGAAACTAACAAGTGTATCCGAAGTTTTATTTCAAAATAAAACCGGGTTCGTAACAGGGTTTGTTTTCGATAACATCAAATATTCTCATATTTATTCAGGTGATTTTCGACCAGAAGACATTGATAAGAAATATGCTACGGCTGGATTTTACGATCAAGCCAAATTTCTACAGTATTTAGCTAAAAAGATCAAATTAAAAGAATTGCCCGCAGCTAAATTAAGTGAAGATCGTATCCCACTCGCTGTTGACGGGGACACAGTAATTGTTCAAAAGTTAAGGTCTAAGTCGCCTTATACTGATTTTTGTAAAGTAGATAAATATACTTGGGATTTTATTGGAACTGAAAAAATCCTGGATGATGACTTAGGTACTATTTTACTTCCTGCAAGAACAGTTAATGTAGTTCCCCCGATAGATATTCTTTTAAATCCCAATGCTAAAGATTTCTATGCGAATAATATTCATCTTATCACAGATAGTAGTTTTCAAGAAGATAAAGATACAGGAGCTTATTTAATATCTTTAATCGCCTTACAAATACACAGAATAAACAAAGACATCTTTCCAATATTAAATACAGATGCTGATCTAAGTTTATATATAACTAATCAAAATTTTGAATGGACAAATGGTAATCTATTTATCAATGCAACTCTACAATCTTTCCAAGAATATCTCGATGACTTGACGGCATTTTATAATAGTGCTTTTGCCAATCAAGTTATAATTTCAAGTCCTGTTAATGAAAAAATCGAAAATAGGCTGTACTGGTTGGGTTATGTTTTACCAATAAATGGCTTAAAAATTATCCCCGTATACAATAAGATTTTAATATTAAAGCTTATCGCGGCAGGAACAATTTTAGGTGAAATAAGTGGTGTAATCCCCAATATAATAAATGAAGAAGAATATGTTATCAAAATAGTTCAGTCTATTGATTCTACACAAGCCAGCGAATTTTTAGCAGGTTTGACAAATTTCTCTATTATCGATGACACTAAAGACATTTCATTATTTCAAGCCTTATATGACAAAGTTAATGATAGAGGGATTGGAGCTGAAAATTTAAAGATCTTGATTAACGAGTTATATAAGATTTGGCTATTGAGCACCTATAATCCATACAATTTGGATGGAACCGTGAAAGACAACCTAATAAACTCATCAAATTATACATCAAAAGCGGTTAGTCTAAACTACGAGTCTGAAAAAGTTTTTTGGATATTTAACTTAACCAACTATAACTTTTATTTCAATAAAAATAAGATTGATGTAATCTACCCACGAGATGAGCCTGACGGCGAATTATTACAAACCTACGATTACTTTGTAGGAAGTTATGATTTGTATCAAACGCTAACAATAACCAATAGCCATACAGATACTAATGAAAGTAATTTTATATCTGTTTTAATAGATGGTCAATCAAATGCTGCTTTGCCAATTTTTTATCTTAAATACTTGGACGACAAGAAAGAGACAGAAAATTTGGTAACTACAATGAAAATTACATTCGATTTAGTATTACTATTTTCCGGAATTGGTAACCTGGGTAAATTGGCGCATCTAAGGGAACTCAATGCATTGGGAAGAGTTATATTAGGCTTGGATACAATTGTTGAAGGACAGACCTTAATAGCATATGAATTAGCGCAGGGAATTGGTGCCGTAATTCAAATTGGTAGCTCCGTGGCAAGTATCATAGTAGATTATTTCATTAATTATCAATCAAGATATTGCGATGTAAACAGTCCTAAGTTTAGCCGTGCTGATTGTGAATTCTATACAAAATTCCATGATATACTTTTAGTATTGCAACTTTTCTCGGGAGCTTTAGACGTCGCAACATCCGTACAATTACGAAAAGCTTCTCAAAATATGTTAGCAGGTCCAATCCCAAATGATTTTCATCCGGACGCGCTTGCTATTTTGCAAAAATTTGCGGGCGATGTGGCAGAATTGACCGAAATTTTCAGAGTAAAACTTTTTCAAAAGTTTGGTAATAACGACTCGGCCATTTGGCAGAAACTAAATGACATCCCGGGAAGTTCCATAACACCCTTACCAGCAGGAAACAGGGCAGACTTTATTTACGATTTTTCGAACGCAGATAGTCAAACATTTGACGCTTTAAATGCGAATAATGGAGAATTAATCGATTTTTGGAACCAGGTATCACGTAATAAAGCGTCGAGAGTCAATTTTAAATTTCTCTTGAATTTCAAATATGCACTTCAGCCTGTGGTTATCGAAAAATTAAAAGGTATCGTTGAAATAAATGGAGAATGGATGGGAGGTCATTTAGGTTCTGTTTTATTTGACACGACAAAACCTATTTATGGAGAATTAGATCCAGCTGCAAACGTTTTAACCAAGTCATATGGGGGCCAAATTATCTACAAGCAGATAAGAAAAAGCCCATATTTAAAAATGATTTCAGGAAATATCACAAAAACTAAAGCTTCATGGCACACTTGGGCAGACGGCCTGACGGAATCTGAATTTGCTGAAGAAGTAGCTTATGCCATCACAAAGGCTAAGAAAGGGGCAGAAAACCTAAACAAAGCTGGCGCTCGCTTAACTCGATACAAATCTTCATTTAGTGATGGTTGTCCAGTAACGTTAGTTCGTGAAGACCCTTATTTAATTGGAGATGATCCTTATGATAACCATCTTTCGGCAGTATTAATTAATCCAGAGTTTTAATTCGAACAAACAACACCTAACATTATGAATACAAGCATTTTAAACAAATACGACATTGAATTCAGAATCGTCTCTGACTCGGATGGAGATAAAACCTTAGATGTTTCTCAAAAGATACCAACTGATCTTAATTATTTTATCAGTTCTTATTTTCTGGCAATGTCTCCTGAAATATTTCTGGAAGATATCTTACCTGAGATTAACAAAGCTCTCAATGGACAACCATTTAATAAAGAAGGAGGTGGCTTTATGACATTTTTAACCATTGGTACATCGATATCAAGCTTTAAAAGCTCGAATGCATTAGCCGGGACAGCAACAATCCCAACACAGGATATAAGAGATGTTATTCAGGCCTGGTGCGATTGGATTACAGATAACAATTTGGAAAAATATCTTGGGTCATAGAGCTTGCTAATGCAGGTTTTATTCCGGCAAGATTTGCCGATAGGAAATTCTTTGTTTTACCAAAGTATGGTTGATGCCTGTGAACCTTACACTGGATTTAAAACAACAAGTAAAGGACCCAAAATTACCTTTGCTATTTTAAAAAAAGGTGGTAAGTATGATAATTTACCCGAATACAAATTAAAATTCTAAACTATGAGCACTCAGATTAAATATACAAACATCTTCGGAAACCCAATTACTGCCCAGCAGCAGAGTACCCTACTCGATTTCAAAAAAATGACTTTCCTTTCAAATGACATCAAAACTATTGAAATATTTGAACAGGTGGGCGATATTAGTTATAAATCAGTTAAATATTTTATCGATGCAACTGAGAATAAACAAGATATAATCCAGAAATACGTTGATCCTAGTACCAACTCCAATCTCGTGATTTTCTCAAATAGAATACAGGCAAACGGTTTCGATTTATGGGACTGGGAGAGCTATGAAAGATCTTCCGAAATTTACTTTAAAGGAAAAGAGGTATTTGATGGTCAACTACGGACTGTATTTGTTTGCTCATTCAATAAATCCACAAACGCCTTACTACCTGGTAGTCAAAAATATTACCACGGAAATCAATTTGTAAGCCCAACCGAAGATTTGTTGTTAGAATTCATCTATGATGCCAATGGAAATGTTGATTTAGTATTCGATTCAAATGAGAACTATGGATATATCGAGGGTATATCTTTAGCCACGTTCTTAGATGATGCCAATCTCTCGCAAGATGTTTTTCCATGGGACGAACATCCATATTATCACTCCGTGTTACCTTATTTGCCGTTTGGTAATTTATAGGAACCTGGCCAAATAATACAGCATGGGCAATCAGAATCTTCGCTTGACTGCGATAAGACGGGGATTCCGTTGCCAATTTTTAACATCATATAACCGACCACACAAATCTAATCATGGCGACATCAACATCTATAACACAAAGATATTATCCCCAATTGTCCGAATTGATAACCGTGGATGACCTGCCGGAATTCTTACATTTCGCCGAAACCGGGTTGGATGATTTATTAAATAAAATCCATTACAAAAACCTGCAATATTCTAAAAGCCATCGGGGCGACAGCGCTTTTTACAGCATGGACATTGTGACCAATAATATTGGTATTGACCTACCATTAGGGCTTCGTTTTGTACTTAACCCGGATCTTGAGGGTGACAGCACAATATCGTCCTTTCCGATATCGCTGCAATATCAATGGGGAGTGCTGGCCTTTTTAAGATCATTTAACCCGCAAAGCTTTTCATTTGATCCTGAAGGCTTTTTTAACCTCGGCCTGCAAATATTTAAAGTTTCAGACGCACAGGTAATCGCCCATTCGCTGAACTATTTTGTAAATCCTGTAGATACAAATGTTTCGGTATACCAGCAGTTAATTGATGACATCAATGCATTTCGCCCCACTGCCGGCATAATTTTACCGGCAAACCAACTGCCTTCGGTTGAGCTGATAGCCACGCTGATCAACACGAGTCCCAATATCACGGAAAGTATCCCGGCTTTGATTTTCAACCTGTATATTTTCAATGCGGATATCGCTGTTAGCCAGGACCGCCTACAGCAATTTTACAATCTCCTAGTTCCGGGTGGTATTGAAGAGTATATCAGCAGTTTAATCAAACCGAGGGTAAAAGCAACCTTAACGCTTTCAGCCGGACTGGAGTTCCCGACTGAAATTTTACAGCCTGTAAATCCGGATGGTTCGGTCATCGCTGATACCAAAACTATTTTCCGGTTTGCCGAAGCTACTTTTTTCGCTGATTCCGAAACCGGTATTGGCTCAGAACTGGAATTATCCGGATCCCTTTACCCGCAGTTGTCACGCATCGGTAAGACTCCGCTGCTTATCGGCTTTACCAATGCCAAGCTTGATTTAAGTCGCACTACCAATATCCCCGAAGCGGATGCTGCCGGCTACCCTGTTGACTTCATGGGGTTGTATGTGCAACACGCCACCATCGGTTTCAGTAATTTCGGTACAGAAAGTCCGGGTAAACCTGCTCCCGCCATTGTTGCGGATGATCTGCTGATTGGTACGGGAGGGATTAACGG
Source organism: Mucilaginibacter aquaedulcis (assembly GCF_030409325.1). GTDB lineage: Bacteria > Bacteroidota > Bacteroidia > Sphingobacteriales > Sphingobacteriaceae > Mucilaginibacter > Mucilaginibacter aquaedulcis. Next base: position 1,420,398 of record NZ_JAUFPR010000002.1, on the reverse strand, counting down.
TACCATATCATTGCAGACGGGCGGACAAATAAACCGTGATTTCGGTTTGTTTGCAGCAGAGCTGGACAAGTTCTCCCTTACCTTTAAACATAACCATATCACCAACTGCGATATCAGCGGTAAACTTACGCTGCCCCGCTTCACAACGAATGGGCAACCGTCGGTAGTTGATATCCAGGCTCATATCGGCAATGGCGGCGACTTTGTTATTACGGCCCTGCCGAGCAATAATTTTCCGCCGATAGAATTTCCTGGTGTTTTCACCTTCAATGTCCGCAGCCTGAGCGTAGGGGATAAAAACGGTCGCTTTTTTATGGCCGTTACCGGAAAGCTTGACTTTATAGCAGACATTCCGGGCCTTGGACGGGTGTTGCCCAAAAACATAGAAATAAGAAAACTGGTGATCTGGGACAACGGCGACATTGAATTTGACACCGGTTCCGTGACACTGCCTATCGCTTTCACCCTGAATGCAGGTCCGGTAAACATGGAGGTGAGCAATATCACAATAGGCCCGTATACCAGGTCTGTCAATAATATCAGCCGCCGCTACCTGTTTTTTGGGTTCGAGGGCATGACCAATCTCGGTATTGGCGGCGTTGGCCTAAGTGGAGACGGGATCAAATATTATTTTACCATCGACGACGATGGAATAGACAGGAAATTTGATTCGTTTATCAGTATCGATGGCATCGGTATAGACCTGAGTATCCCGTCCAATGATCCGTCGATCATTATAAAAGGCCACCTCCGGGCTCATAACCCGGATACTGCCGCAACAACCTCGAGCGCAGGTACGGAATACTCGGGTACGGTATCCGTGACCATTCCCAAACTTGACCTTAATGGCAGTGCGGGCATGCGCTTAACACCAAGTATCCCATCTTTTGTGGTAGACATTGGCTTGGAACTGGGCACACCGTTGCCGTTAGGGGCTACTGGGCTGGGCATCTACGGTTTCCGAGGACTAATCGCTGAACATTATCTCCCGGACAAACAGGCAGTCGATCTGCCCGAATCTGCCAGCTGGTGGGATTATTATAAAGTAAAAAGCAAAGATACCAAACAGGAAGGTATCGAGATCGATAAATTCGCCAACAAACCCGGGGTAGCGCTGGGAGCGGGCATCTCTATCGCCACGGAGTTTGATTCAGGCACTGTGTTTTCCAGCAAGTTGTTTGTAATGCTTGGTTTACCGGATGTGTTCCTGCTCCAGGGACAGGCTGCTATCCTCGCTTCCCGGATAGGGTTGAACGACCATGTCGACCCACCGTTCAGCGCCTTTATCGCCATTGATGATAGCTCCTTTCGGGGAAATCTTTCCGTCAATTATAAATTGCCTTCAAGCGGTTCTTTAACAGGGGCAATTTTTAAATTGCAGGGTACGCTGGATATGGCCTTCTTCTTTAACAATGCCTCCGGCTGGTACCTCAATATCGGTAAAGACCAGCCTGAAAGTGCAAGGGTAAGGGCCAGCGTGCTGAATTTATTTGAAGGTTATGCCTACCTGATGATCTCCTCTCAAGGCTTTAAGGCAGGGGCAGGGGTGAGCTACAGCTTCAATAAACATATCGGGCCGGTAAGTGTAAACTTAAACGCATCCCTGGAAATGGGTACCTTTGTTTCCTTTAAGCCCATCCAAACCGGTGGTTTCATCCGCGCAACAGGGGAAGCTTATCTTAAATTTTTCTGGCTGAAACTCGGTGTCGGCATAGGAATTACCCTGGCGGTGGAGGCGCCGCATCCGTTCAATATCAGCGGAAAATTTGAAATCAGACTGCATGTCATTTTCCATACATTTAACCTTTCCCTACCGTTCAGCTGGCACTTTAATGATGATCGGGGCCCGCTGCTGCAGCCTCAGCCAATATTGGAATTACCGGATCCGGCAAAACAATATTCGCCCGCCGTTGCCGTGAACATCCTGTCTAATGAAACATTTCCGCTTAATTATGTTACGCATAATCTCGGTAATGGGGAATCCATACCTGCTCCTGGATCGGGTCAGTGGGCCCACAATTTCAATGACACTGGAGACGCGAAGCAGGTAACTATACCCCTGGACAGTTTTATTGATATTGAATTATTAAAACCAGTTAAACCCGGCACAGTGCTGCTTGGTGGGGCAAACAACCAACTTCCGGCGGGTTACAGCGAACTTATCCCGCCTGTCAAAGGTCTTAGTAATCAAGTAAATCATGAATACACACTGACCGGCCTGGATATTTACGCGTGGAATGACACCGGAAACGGATCCTGGGTTCCTTATCATATTTATGAAGCGGTAACAGCCATTGTCCAGGAAAACACCGGTGAAGGTGCGATAGACTTAAGCAAGCTGGTGCAGGGCTACTGGCAATTTACAGAGCCGAATAAATATAACAAAATCCGTTTATTGTCCCAGCACATGTTCAGCTACGCACACAATTCTGAAACCGTGCTTACCGGCCTCGACGCTAAAAACTTTGTCAGAAAAGATATATTTTGCTATGAATCCATTTTAAAAGAAATTGATACCAACTGGAAATCGGAAGCCCTGGATACTGTATACCCCAAAAACAGTAGTTTAACATTAAATGGTGTTACCTTCAATTTTGTCGACATTCAGGGAGCAGTAAAAACCAATACTGGTTACGGGGATAAAAGCCTGTATATAGAGAGTACTGGCGGTAGCATCCTGATCGGACTTCCTGCGCCGGTAACTGTTTTTACACTTGACTTCGGGCCCAACCAGCACGATATCAGTATTACCCCGTTGACGACAGTCTACACCCCGGGTGATTATGGACAATCCGTAGCTCAGGAAAAACACTTACCTCCGCTGTATTTTACCAGAAACCAGCAAAATCAGAGTATCCAGTACAAAGACATCAATCAGCCGGTGATCGGGATTCTTATTCATATCACATCAACCATTTTGCCAGACTTCGACGGGGACCTTGTTATTGGCGGACATTTACAGTTGCCGTCTGAGTATCTCTCTCAAGGTACACCGCAGATTTATCATGAAGTTGAAGCCAACAAGGCTATGCAATCTGTAACCTTGTTTCAAAAAGCATTTGACGAACAGGAAGTTCAAAGTCGGCAGAATGGAGACCTGCAGGATGCTGTTGGGCATTGGTCAATGGATTCTACCGCCGACACATTAAATCATAATAAAGGCCTGATTGGCGGGAGCCCCGATCTGATTCCCGGTTTTTACAGTGGTGACTCCTCCGGCGTACTGAAACTGCATCCCATTTATGCATTTACGGCTAATAATGATGCCCTTATTGTTCCATTCAATGCGTCACTAAAGGTTGAGACTGCAAATTTCGCTGTAGAACTAACCGCCGTATTTGACCCGTTTTCGGCAGGTGTAAGTACCCTGTTTTATAAAGTGAAAACCGATCCGTTAACCGGCTATAAGAAAGGATTTGCCATTCATTTGTACCGGGAAGCAGCCCCCAAAGGCGTTACCTATACAAATCAGGCATCTGTGCCGGGCTTTGATGTCTGGTTTACCTGTTACGAAGGGATTAGCCATTCTGGCATTAAAGCAAGCGGTAAATATACGGTAGATGCTTCTAGTTCTGCATTAACAACAATGCAGTACAAACAGATTTTAGTATCTGTAGACCGTACCAACGCGACGGTTGATATTTTCATCGACAAAATAAATACGGCAAGTGTGCCCATTATGCAGGAGTTGGCGTTAATTGACTTCTTACCTAAAAAGACCTACCTGAACCAGTTAAGTTATCTGACTCAGAGCCTTCAAAAAAGACAGACAGACAATCCTATCGAACAAGACCAACTGATAACTGATCTGGAAATACTCAACAATAACCTGAATAAAACGATTCAGCCAGTCTGGCGCCCGAATACCACTTTTGCCATAGTTGTTAAATCTACTGATGTGGTTGACCAGAATTCGGCCGGCGCGGTTACCCAGTCCCAGGTATTCGGATTTAAGACCGCGGGCCCCGTTGGACACTTTCAGCAACAGAGCGCGGTTTATGAAGCCTTGGAAAAACAGGATCGTACTGCCGAGTTCAAGCTGGCTGATCTGAAAAGTTATGTTGATTATGAACGCTCTTTCCCCGATGCGCTGGGTAGGTACGAACTAAGTAAACCGGTATTTTATCATAATCCCGAAATCAGCTTGTTTTTTCTTAAACCATACATCAATGCCATGTACGCCAACTGGGACACCTATAATGGTCTGCCAGCCATTCAAAGCAGCCTGGAAGTGCAGTTGCTTGACCTTTCCGGCAAAGTATTGAGCCCGCAACTGGTTTGGACACAATTACCCGATGTTGTTATTGACAAAAACAATTACAAAATCCTTCCGCTTGACCAACAGATACTTTTCCTGATGGGTGAAGCCGCGTCGGAGGATCAATGCAACCCGCGTCCTCTTGATCTTAAAAGAAGAACCAAACAGGGCTTATACCAATTTCCCGACCTTGAACCAAATAAAGTATATACTGCCGTTTTTAATGCAATTTACCAACCGTCGGGCCAAACGCAACAAAAAAACGAGGTACATCGCTTCAGTCTGAAATCTTCTAGGTTTGCCAGTTTTCAGAGCCAGGCATCCAGTTTCATACTTTCGCCGACCGACGGACCGGGCCAATTCGCCTTATATACACATGATGTTTCCCTGGGTACAGATACGATAATCAATGTCCTATTTCCGCTGCTTGATGATGACACATCAAATGACCCGGCTTTAGTCATGAGCTATGCCGTGAAATTCGACAGGTTGGTGTTTGGCGGCTTACAACTGAAAAATCTAAGCGCCGCCGAAAACAGTACGATTACTCTGATCAGAAATATCAATCCTACCGATGCAAACGAGAAAAGGTTACTGGGTATTTTAATCACAAACCCCGAACCTTTTAACGATCCTAAACTACCGGCCGAGCTGCTGGCCGATACGCTTAAGCTAACGTTAAAACGAACGGACGGTACAATCATCAGCTCTGATCAGTTCATTTATGTCCATTCCCGTGATACCTCGTCAGTCTTCATTACGAATAAAGGGATGGACCTGCCATCGGGAGACATTCAGCTCAGCTTCCGGTATAAAATATTCAACGGGAACGACTATCAGACTGATCACGACGATTACAACAGTCCGGAAATCGCCATTACCTCGTATTTATAAAGGACAACCTGTTTACAGTTATCATTTAACTTTTAAAAATCATGACCCAGAATTTGTCAGGAACACCACTATATCCATTTTGTGCTGATTACAGCGCGATTGCAACCTGCCTGTTCGCTATACAAGATGCCGAAGCGGCAGGCACATTAAATAATGACTCCACTGCTCAGGAAATGCTTCGTATTTTTGATCAGGACAGTTTACGAAAATTATACCTGCGCACTTTGCTGATTCTGCGAAACATCAGTGGAGGTACGGCCATTTTACCAGGAGACTTTGACCCGGTTGATTTTTTAGAAAAGGATTTCGATTCGAATGAAAGTGCAGACGGACAGACATCAATTTTTCAGAATGTTCTTGAAAATGATGTATTCTTTCAGCAGGCTTATTTCAGCGCTTTTCTGGATACCAGAAATTCCGGATATAGTTCCCGCTTCCAAACCATACTGAATATATTTGCCGAATTCTGCAGCCGTTCCTCAGAGATCAGCAACGTGGAAAACATGGCATTGTCCAACGCACTGGTACTTGTATTGGAGGCCTTCGACGATATACAGCAATACTTAATTTCGGCTGGCCTTAACCCCTGTAATTCAGTTGACAACTACCTGAATAACTCATCTTCCCTCTATCTTCAAGCCGCCGGTTCAGACGGAGCCGGGGGAATTCCGGAAGGCATACATTTGCGCTGGAGCTTAGCCGGCAACATCGGCTCCAACCACTTATTAAAAGGGGATTATGATAGCGCAAGCGGATTCGGCTACAACCAACCGAATGACTACATACAGGTGTCGAGAACGCCTTACGCTAATGCCGTGCGTACAGTTATTGATTTCGACAAAGATGTTCCGGTAATTGACCAGATGAATAAAACCTGGAACTATATTATCACGCAAGACATCAATGGTCAAACGGTCTACAATCGCATAAGGCTGAGTTTCACAGACGCGGACCTCTACAACCAACTGGCGGCAATAATTGATCCACAGTCCAACGTACTTGGTTTCTTATCGCGATACACCGGCATTATCTTATTGGAAATAAAGAATAAATCCCTGTACATGGCCGGTTTTGATTTCCAAAAGGATGCGGGGTCGGGCATCGCTGTTTTGAAAATTGAAACCGAAAGCGTTATAGAAAATACAAGCGATGCTGCCGGAGGCACTATTTACAGCAGGAAGACAATGTTGCTGGATGACGTTTCAGGCGCTGACGAATCGATCAGTGCGGAAAATATCTGGAAAATACGACTAAAAAAATCCGCCAACGGATATTTGCAGCGATTTTATTTTGAAACTTATCACGATTTCCTGATAACACGCACGGAAACAGCCTGGTCGCCTGTGGGCGATCGTGGCTTTAGTCTGTCATTAATCGATTCGGAAGTATTTGACAGGCTGGAAACTTCGGCATACCCGGTTGATCAGGTATGGCCGCAATTTAATGAGGGTACCACGGTTAAAGTGGCCAATTACAGGGATAAGTGGCTGACCTCAAGACCGGATGAACCATCGATCAAGGAAATTGTAACACGATATCTCGATTTAAGCGATACTGATTCCAGGGCAGAAGATATATTTAAGCAGGAGGATGCCGGTCCTGGTGATCCGGGCTTTATTGTGAGCTATTTGGATGTGCTGCATATGCTGGCGATCGATTATCACATTGCCAGGATGCTGGGCATGGCCCATATCGATGTGTTTAGCGGAGGCGCTGTAACAGACAAGTTTATCTACCGCGTCACTTACAGTAACAGGGTGAGCATGGGCTCCGAACAACGCGCCATCTACACTTATATGAGCCTTCCTACCTCAAAGCTCGATAAACTGATACCCGAGAAACCTGCTATAAACCCGATAAGCTATACTGCACCAGCTGATGACGAGATCGGCAATAATACTTTTGACGGTGATGGGTATGCTAAAACTGATGACCTTCGCTTCATTAACATTAGCAGGGCGCCGTTCAGCGATGAGATACCCGGATACGATTTCTTCGCGGATATCGCGTCTGTAGATAATCATAACGTTTTTATTACGCCCAAGCCAGTGTTCTATGGCATTGAATACCGGCCCGCTAATCAAAGTAAATATGTTAAGCCCGAAATTACGGCTGCACCCGCCAATATGGGTACAGTTTATCATGCCTATGATATTGACTACCCCCAAACCGGCATACCCGAAACAGTACCTGTACCTGACAACGTTACGAGCCTGTATCATCACCTCGAGCGCCAGGAAGGTGTGCATTTTTACGCCATTTACGGAATCAGCTGGTTTGCGCGGGCATCAGCGTTAAGTGAGGAGGCCGCTACAAATGCCACTCATTTTACGCCTAAAAACCGTTTGCTGCCCCCCTCAGACGTGGCTGTCCAGTACATTCAAAAAGAGAACACCTTATTGTTTACTACGGCGACGGAGCAGGCCTGGTACCAGGGACGTTCCCTGGCTTTTCCGGGGCAGGATACCGGCCTGACCAGGGTGACGTTCAACTGGGTAGATATCATAGATATAACGCAATTGCAGGGTAGCTCAGTACAGGAACTTGCAACTGTGGTGAGGCCTGATAAAATCGATGTGTTTTTTGGTTTGCAAATGCCATCGGAAATCACAGGGCTTATCAGGTATATTCAACCTGTCAGCGGCGCTGCTTTGCAACTAAGTTTGTTCACTGCCGGGTACCAGCAAATTGACGGTACCACAATTAGTCCTGTGATAGCCCAGGGTGATTTTTCTAGATTTACAGATAGCCTGCTGACAACACCGGAAGGTAAATTCAGGGTGATCAGGGTCGATCCTGGTACTGACGGACCGATAATTACCATTGAAAAGGCGGCCATCCACCAGAACACAGAAAGCGAGGATGTTGCTAACTACTACGGGCTGCAAACCTCCTACCTTAGCCCGGGAATCAACAGTCGTTTTTCCATGGTCGAGAACCTCAACAATACTGCCAACTGGAAACCTGTTAACGCGGACATTGCTTTGACCAGCCTCACGGATATCAACAATCCCGTGATCGAAACATCTGTTGATACCGCCGGAAATATCAGCAAGTACTGGATCGGTGGAATCAACGCCAACGCCATTATCACACCACTGTTCAGTCAGATCGGTAGCGATGATGATATGCCGGGCTACTATAAGGTAGAATTCGGGACCGGGGTGACATTGGCGACAAACCCGCAGTTCAATCTCCCTTTTGATCCCCAAAACCCCTTGTTGAATCCCCCGGGGCAATTGAACAAAGCCCATGTGGAATGGTATAAAGGGAACATCAGAATCCCTTTTGGTACCGGCGGCGCTGCCAAAAAAACGATTGAGGTGATGCGCATCGAGCAAAGCGACACCTTGATACTCTATGTTTATGATCCTGAGTATCTCGATACGCCGATAATGACTTCTTCAGTATCAACACCAACCGTAGCGGTGAATTTCCACCCGGGTTACAGAGCGTATTTGTTTGCCGAACCGGCATCTGCCTCTGTATTTAACCAATCCAATATTTTACCGACTGGTGCAGACAACAGCAGAAAAACACTGATCGGATTACAGACCGTGGGGACTAAAATTAATGAAAGCTGGTTTCGTTCTGGTGTTTCCATCCCGGCCGTAATGCTCGCCAGAAAAATGGAAACCCCCGTACAGCCAGATGCTCCGATCACTGCCAGATCGGGTGTCTCGTCCCAGCAGCCTAACTTTGCAAAGACCTCTGGTACCTCAATACTAAAAACCAACGCCTTCGCCAGATCATTTGCTACTGTGATGGAAGCGCCGACTATTGTAGGTTTGAAGGTAAGACCAGATGCCACCTCCAAAGCGGCTTTTACTTTTGATATCAGAATTTCGGCAGGAACGGACGGATTACCAAGATCACCTTTTGGCTTCGTGTTCTTCCGGACGAGTCAGGACGACATTTTAAATGCCCTATATAACAGCACAACGATCACCCAGATCAAAGCATCATTGGCAGGGCCCGATACCGACGCATATTACGATCAGCGCTTCTGGGAACTGGCGAGCCTTGTATTTAATCCCGGTAACCCAGGGCAGTTTAATGTTTTAGGCGTGGAACCGCATGTTTACGGATTTCCTGCTCCTGACAAAACCGGGCTGGTCATTGATAGCGACAGTATTCCGGTAAAAACAGCCAAATACCGGGCGGCGATCGAAAGCACATTTTTACCGCTTACGCAGCAGACCCCAATCAATGCATTCATAAAAGAAGGTTTACAGACTGAAAATAAGGAGCCGAAGATCAGGGATATCAATGGTAATATGCTCGATCCGTCCAATCCGGATTTTGATCCGTTCCCGATGATCAGGAAATACAGTACCGAAGCGGAACCCGGTACAACGTTTATACGGTTTACTGACTACAGTCTAAGGGCTTCGTCAGATAAGTTATATTTTTACGCTGGAGCGGAAGTAACCAGCCAGCTGGTGCGTGGCACGTTGAGCGTTTTTACCGAACCGGTTTACACCTTGCAGTCTTTGCCGCCTGAAACACCTTTGATCAGAACATTTACGGTTGGAAATGCTGTGTCTGCAGGAACGCCACCACTTTTCATAGACTTCCAACTGTCCCCGTTTTCCCCAGAAGATCGGATTTCCCTGATCCGGATTTACCGCACGAATGACATGAGCAAAGCGGGGGCCTTGCAAACGATGGACTCGCATGTTGATATTCCTGTCAATGGAATTTCAACTACCGGTTATCAGATAAGGGATACCTTGTCCGATATCGTACCCTTTCCGGCAGGCGAAACGTTTTATTATAGGTTGGCCGCAGTACGGATCATTAACAACGAGTTTGATCTGGCGGAGGAAATAATTTCTGCGGGCTCAGCCATAACAGCGGTAAAAATAATAGACACCGTTAATCCTCCTGCCCCAAATATCATATATCATCCGGAATCCAACAGCCTATCCTGGACGGCGACTACCAATAATGGAATTTATTATTTATACAGGCAAAACAAAAGTGGCAACTGGGAAAAGATCTCTACCATTCAACCTGGTTCCCAGGTAATTGATGTTACCTATCCGTTCAGTGCTCCACTGTCCTTTATCGACACGGATGGTAACGCGATCTATCCCCGTTTCAAAGTTAAGGTAGAAAACGCCTCCGGCCTGCTCAACCTGACCGACAAAGAGTTAACTATTAAACCCGTCAATATCAATTAGCAACTTCTATCGAATTGAAAATTATGACAAATATAACACCGATTAGGATGAACAATAGCTTTAATCACGCTCGTGGCGGGCTTATCAATTGACTTGTTAAAGTTAACACAGCCAGGATTATGGACAAATGTTACCGTGTTGTACGGTTCCTGTATCTATTAAAAACCAATCTTATACTCTATAAAAAATTAAAATATGGCAAATATTCCTCCTATTACAGATGGTTTTATTGATGGAATAATCAAATCCATCGTACCAGACAGTGAAAACAACCCAAAGACGACAGGAAGCGGCTTGCGGCTATTAATCAAATTGTTAAGGGATCGTTTTGAACAGGGTTTGACCCAATATGACTTCAAAGTCATTCAGCCTGACCTTACCGGAAGATTGCTTGTTTCCGGTGGTATTGAAAACGTTGTGGCGACTACAAGCATATTGCTTGACGTAGGAGATAAAACTCCTGGCCGTTACGGGATATTAATTGTTCATAATCAGTCACCCGGACAAAATCAGATTCAACTGGCGGATAAGAACGTGGGGCTTACAGACATGATGAATACCAGCACCGGAACCATCGCTAAACTTGCCTGGTATAATTTGCCCGATCAGACAGTTTGGACTAGTGAAATCATTATGACCACAACCGGCAGCACTACGCCCCCATCAGGTGGTGACAATCCTTCTTTTACCTATATCGTTCCGGATGCCGATGGAAATGCACGGATCGAAGACGGAATATAAATTAAAAAATCTTAAAAGCTCATGTCAAAATTAAATAAAATCAAGTTAACCAAAGATACCACTCTGATTGTAAGTACTCCAACCAAAGGCGAAGTCGGGAAGCTGCTTGTTGTTCAGGACAGCGTTGGCGGACATCAAGTGTTGTTACCGGAAAATAATTTTGGTAAGGTGGTGATCGAGACGGCACCCAATACAACAACGCTTCTGGAATATTATGTAGATGACACAGGTATATTCTGGAGTTCTACAATACTCACTCCGGCTATAGCGTTTCTCAATCCGCAAAAGATTACCGATTTGTCACTTTATATTGTTGATAGCAACGGTGCTAAAATTAAGTGGTCTGCACCGATGGGAAATCCCGCAGACCCTGCTGAACCAGCAACAAGATATGTAGTTTATTATTCTGAAAGCGCAATCGATATTAACTACAGTATTAATGACCTGCCACGGTTCAGGCAAAACATGGTTCCGCAGGCTCCCGGGTCACCAGAACAGATTGTGATAACCGGGCTTCTTCCCAATCATAAATACTATGTAACGGTAGTAGCCGAAACAATAATTAACAGTAAGTTGAAGAGTTCTCTTGCTTCTAACATTATTTCATTCACCACACCAGCTAATGACGTGGTTTCAGCTTCGGCGTCAGCAATTATTCCCTTAAATCCAGATGCGATATTTGGCAATGCATTAGTAATTGATAAAGATCCGGATACCGGACAAAAAATGTACGAATATCATTTAGCCGATCTGACAGGTATTGTTGATAATGCTGGTATACCTGAAGGCAGCCCGCCTACCGTAGGGTTCGGCATTATCAATTTCGGTGTGGGTGATATGCCGCAATATAACCGGCCATCGTGGGACTTACTGATCGATCTCGAGGCGCAATGGGATATTGATTATATCTATGTCTGGCTCGAAGCCAATGGTGAATGTGATATTAACACATCAAACAATGGTGTATTTTGGAATACGGTTACTTCGTTAAGTACTTCAATTGCTCACGGAGTTTGGACAAAGCTATCCGTAAATTCCTTATATTCCTCCAATATCAGGTACGTGCAGCTGGCTTTCAGAACCAAGCAATACTCTATTAAAGGATTGCTATTTTATGGTAAGCGGGCTCAGCGTGGAACAGTTTCCGGAATTAAATATAAGAAAACTGTTCCTGTCCGCACATTCGAACAATACTTGGGTACCAACGGCTTCGTGCAGGAAGATCCGGATATGACACGCCAGGTGTCAGGATTTTTTAGATGTTACGTAGAATCGGATTGGATATTTCGGCAAAACGGGAATTGGCACGCGCAGGGGCAGGGTTACAATAAAACAGCCGATGAGGTCCGTTTTGTGTTTGCGTCCTCTCACGTTTGGAACTGGGATACTGAACTGACTGAATATAAGTCCAGGAATCAGAAAGTGTTATTTACCTTAAATAATTCACCTTTATATTTGAGAGATACCGGTTACGCATCGGCCGGCTTGGCGAAACCGGTAGATCCTGGGCTGAATCCTATGGATTTGAATGTGACGACGTCTCCGTTTAGCTACACCCATTATGCCCGGCTTGCCTATAATGTGGCTGCAAGATATGGTCGTAATAAGGAAGTAGATCTGAACTATGTGCAATATGAAGCCGATGAGCCATTTGCGGTAGGACTTGATTTGCTGGAGTATGTAGAGTTTGGTAATGAAAAAGATGCGTATTGGACCGGAGCAAACGGATATCATTCGGCAACTGAAATGGCCGCTATCATGTCGGCTATTTACGATGGTCATAAAGGACAGATGGGTGCAGGCTATGGGTTCCGCGCCGCTGATCCTACGATGAAAATGGGTAATGCCGGTTTGGCTATTTCTGATAATATAGGTTATATTAAGATCATGATGCTCTGGTGGGACACCAACAGAGGTTATGGGGATTATCCTATTGATTTTATCAGTGTTCACTACTATAACTCAACGGGAGGTTCGCAAGCCGGGGGAACAGGTTCAGGCGATGCACATGGTATCCCGCCGGAGCAGGGAGATTACATGCCTACTATTCAAAAATTCATTGATTTCAGAAACAGGCAATTACAGAAGTGTGAGTTCTTTCTGTCAGAATATGGCTACGATGAACACTACGGTGGAGTTTATTCGCCGAACTACCGCGATTTACCTACACGCCAACGGCACAAAAGCTTTTGGCTGATTCGCTCCTTTATCATTGGCCAATGGATGGAAATTGACGTATTTAATCAGTATTGGTATGCCAACACACAGGTAGTTGTACACATTGATACCGATGGATCTGCCAACTATTACAATACTGCACCGTTCATAACTTCCGGTTATGTTGATGGTATCGATGTCGCCTCTAACCTTACCCGATATCCACTGCCTTCCTTTTATTATGTCACGTCGTTTATCAATGTGACGGATGGATATCAGTTTTCTCACTTAGTTATCAAAAAGGGGGAGAGGTTAGTTAATGAAATTACATTTGTCGAAAGTGATCCGCGGTTATGGGTTGCGGCTTACAAAAAAAGCGATACAGATACTTTATTAATTGCATGGCTGGATTCAACATCTTTTCAAACATTACAAGCTACTTTACGAATAACTCCATCAGAAAATACTATCACGGTTACTCATTTCGAAGATGCTGAATTCCGCAAAGACAGCACTCCGCTCAGCAGTCTTGTTCAGGCTGCATCGGATAGCAACGGAAAATTTGTTAATGTTGAAATAACAGAATGTCCGCGCATTTTTAAAACAATAAATATAGGTGTGCCAAGATTGATAGACCCGCAAAAAGTAGAAGTCGAAGCGATATCCTATAATACCATTAAATTAGCGTGGATTGATAGGAACATTGGAGGTAATCTTACCAAAATTTATCAAAGTAACACTCCTGACGGAGGTTTTGAACAGGTGGTAAGTGAGTATATTGACAACGGCGAATACGTATTGACCAACTTGTCGCAGGGTGAGAACTACTTCTTTAAAATCGGTTTCCAATTAGGGGCTTTTACCTCTGAATTATCAGATACTATCGGCATCACCACACTGAGTACTTTGGCATCTCCGGATAATTTCTCCGCCGCGGAAGTTACCAGCAATGGTATTACGTTGAAGTGGAATTTGTCGGCAGCGGAACAAAGTAAAATAGATAATTTTGAAATATACAGGTCATTAACATCAAATGGAACTTACCAGTATTTAGCAAGCCCGCCTTCCACCTCCAGAAGCTATACTGATTTCGGTTTAACAGCTGATACAACTTATTATTATAAGATAAGGACCAAAAAAGATTTTGGATACTCCGAATTTGCTTTTTCGCCGGGAGAAACAACACAAACAGTTAATCTGGATCCTCCTGTATTACAAAGTGCTAAAACCAACTATTCGGGCGATCGGATTAAGTTGAAATTCAATAATCAAATGGCGAATCCTGCGGGCCAGGTAGCTGGATTCAGTATTATTGAAACTATTACAGCCGGTTCTTCACAATCAAACGGATCTTTTTCCTATAATGTATTGAAGTGCGTAATTGATGAGGTAGACAAAAGTGTAATATATCTGTATTTAGATCATTCTATTCTCTCAGCAACCAGCCCATCATTAACGCTGAGCTATGACGCTACAAAAGCCAGCATCCAGTCTTTTGTAGGCACCAAACTCTTAGACCTGCAAAATTTTTCTGTTATTAACAATAAAAATAACACGACCTTATTGTCCAAGCAAATTCAGATTAATCTGACTGATCAGCTGCATTTAGCGGGCAGCGGATGGAATGACGTTATCATAAATCCGAATGGAAGCAATACCCCTATAGATCAACAGGCGTATACGGTTGCGTTGAAAGACCGAGATAATGTAACTACCAACATTGAATTTTTGATGCCTTATCAGCAAGGGGTTGTGTCTACTAATGGTTATTCGGAATCAAACATGCTGAACGTAAACGATGACTATTTTCCGTCGGTTGTCAATGACATTGGTGTCGGCATCGCTAACCAAACCTATGGTAATTCAACCTCACTGGCTATTTTCCAAAATCTTGATCCGCTTAAAGAGTACAACGTTAGGCTGCTTTTAACGGTTAATGAATATAATACTGGCACGCGGTCGGTTTACTATAAAAACTGGCAGGAAACAAATTATTTTTCTGCGAATTTACCGGGAAATAGCATTTCCCTTACATCTCTTAAAACAGTGACATCCGCTTACATTGCCGGAGACCCGGACTTAGGCTATGCTGTAATTAATAACCAGCAGACACCGAAAGTCGGCGTGAATTTCAGATACAGCGACCAGCCGGTTTGGATTGCCGGTTTAATTTTGGAGGAAGTCTTTCCAGAGTAATCTATAAAATGATTTAACAGTTACAGTCGGTAACTGTTAAATCATTTTATCACTGCATCTATATTTTAATTGAACACCTAAAATACCCGGAGCAATCGGATATTTCAGGTGTTCTCTTTTTTCTTTAACCAGCGCTGTTCACCAACGGTGTCGAATTCCCAAAGCCTGGCTATATCTTCCAGTTTAACTTTTGTAGTTTCCATCTTAAGTTTGCCGACAGCTGTTACAATGAATATTTCAGGAAGTATCTCAGAGAAAGGAAGGCCGCCCTGTTTTTAGCCGAGGTGCCGATATTAAATATTTAACAAGTTATTACTAATAAACGAAAATACTATTTACGCCAGTTTAGAAACAGTTGAGCTGTAATTGCCAAAGCGATTCAAATCATCCATTTGAGAGCTGAGTGTCTCAACTTTCTAAGGCTTTAAAAGTGTTGGTTATCAATACATAAGGAAATTTAAAAACCGTTGCCAGGTTCGTAGAAGCCTTTGCGATAGGTGTTAGTGATGAGGCTGAATTAAAGCAACAAATTCGCAGCATTATCTCGGGGGATATTTTTTTGTTTATTATACTGCCCAAATTAATTATATTGTAAATTCTTAGTGTATCTTCGATGCATTATATGTTCCCCGTTTATGAAAATGATTATTACCGGCGCGGCCGGATTTATCGGTTCAAACCTTACAAAAGAATTATTAAAACTTAATTACGAAATAATTGCCATTGATAATTTTTCTACTGGCTCGGCTGATAATTTAAGCGCTGTTAAAGATCACCCCCAATTAACCACGATAACCTGTTGTGTACAAGATCAAGCATCATGGAGTGATAAGGCGGCAGAAGGCGATATCATATTTCATTTAGCGGCTACTGTAGGCGTAAAAAAAGTTTTCGCCGATTCGCATCATACCTTCACAAACAACTTGGATAGTACGACAGCCGTGTTAGACGTTGCACACAAAAAAAAATGTAAAGTCTTTTTCGCAAGCACATCTGAAGTTTACGGGCAATCCAAGGGCGTTCCTTTTGCGGAAACAGACCCTTTGAGTGCTTACACCACTAACGAAGGGCGCAGCGCCTATGTGATATCAAAGATGGCCAATGAGGTAAGTTGCCTTAATTATAATAATCTGAAAGGTGTCCCGGTAATCATAGCCAGGCTCTTTAACGTCATTGGCCAGGAGCAGCGTAAAGAATTCGGTATGGTGGTACCCACATTTATAGAGGCAGCTCTATCAGGCAACCCATTGACATTGTACGGCGATGGTTTACAAACACGCGGGTTCTGTAACATTAAAGATTTTTTAACCGCGGTAACGGCATTAATTCAGGAACCCAAAGCATGGGGCGATGTATATAACATCGGTCAAAATATAACTACAACTATTAAAGAACTCGCCAGTTATATTATTAAGACAAGCAATAGTAAATCGGAGATATTATATACAAAGTTACCGCCGGAGAGGATTGGCAAAATTGAAATTTACAGTAGGCAGCCCAGTATAGAAAAGATCCGGGCATTAACAGGTTGGTCACCCGTTATCTCATGGCAAACATCTGTAAATGAGATAATAAACGAATTGTATGCAAAAAGTTATCCTGTTTATCAAATATGAAGAATGCTTTTACTATTGATTTAGAGGATTGGTTTTGCTCCCATAACCTAATAAGCGAAATTAAATATGAAGACTGGGATAATCTGGAAGGGCGTGTTACAATGCCTACTCTACGCCTGTTGGAATTATTAAAAAAGTACGATTGCAAAGCAACTTTCTTTGTTTTGGGGTGGGTGGCAGATCGCTACCCGGAACTGATACAGAGAATTGCTGTTGATGGACACGAAATAGCATCTCACGGGTATTCACACAAACTATTAACTGGTATAACTCCCTGTTTTTTTGAAGAAGATTTAGTAAAGTCGGTTAATGCCATAGAGCGCGCCTGCGGCATTAAACCAGCAGGCTATCGTGCCCCTGCATTTACGATTGTAAATTCAACAAAATGGGCCTTTGATATACTTAAAAAACTTGGTTTTGCATATGATTCATCGGTATACCCAACTAACATACATCCTGATTATGGCATCGGCGATGCACCCCTAACCATTTATTCGCCACAAAGCGGGTTAATGGAAGTTCCCCTGTCATGTGCAGTGTTATTTAACAAAAATATACCTTGCAGCGGTGGCGCGTACCTGCGTTTTTTACCTTATTTTTTATATAAGCAATTAGTTAACAATGTAGTAAAATCAGGAAGGGCCTACATTTTTTATATCCACCCCTGGGAGATAGACCCGGAGATGCCACGTGTAAAATTGCCTTTCTTAAAGGCGATCAGACATTATACAAATCTTGCTTCAACCTTCGGTAAAATTGAACGGCTTTTGCAGGACTTTGAGTTTACTTCGTTACAGGCTGTACTTACTGAAGAACAAATCGGTTAAAGGCGATGAACGGTTCACAAAATAAAGTAAACACGGCATACCTCGTTTTTCGCAGAATTATAGAGTTACTTTTAATCTTTTTGTTTTCTCCTTTTTTAATTGTATTGTTCCTGCTTTTATCTATCTGGATCAAATTCGATTCTGCAGGATCCGTGCTTTTTAATCAATTCCGCCCAGGTAAAAACGGCAAACTTTTTAAGATATATAAATTAAGAAGCATGTATATGGATGCGGACTCCTCCTACCTTACCTCAAAGGCAGATGACCGGGTTACCCGTAGCGGCAAATTTATACGGAAGTACCGCTTGGATGAGTTACCACAATTGTATAATGTACTGATGGGCGATATGAGTTTGATTGGCCCACGCCCTGTACCTGTTAATTTTTACGATTACTATTTGCAAAACATCCCCCTTTATAATAATCGGCACCAGATACGGCCTGGCATAACGGGACTTGCTCAGGTTAGGCAGGGATATACTACCACATTGGATGAGGAACGTATGAAATTAAAATACGATTTGTTTTACCTGCGCTCCGTCTCGCTTAAATTAGATTTGGCGATATTACTGCAATCTATAAATGCCGTCAATAAACCTTAATTATTTCGGTGATTCGGATCCAAATTCAATCCCATGTTTAATCAATCATAATGAGTAGAAACCCAATAAAAATTGCAGTTTTGGGTGCAGGGCCCGCTGGGCTGACCGCTGCCCATCAGCTTACAAAAAGCGGCTTTGTTGTTGATGTTTATGATACGGCTAAAGAAGTTGGTGGTTTCGCCAAATCGATCAGATTATGGGATAGGAACGTCGAAATAGGACCTCATTTTTTAGATATCGGTAATAAGGCTAACGTTAAGGAATTGGTATTAACAGCACTTGAAGGCAAATACAGGCCCTATCAGCGCCGAACATTTATTCATAGTTTAAATAAGCTTTTTAGTTACCCTCCGGGCCCGGCAGATCTTATCAAAAAACTTAGCACTAAACAATTATTAGCAGCTACAGCTGGTATGCTAAAACAAGTTTTCTCTGTCCCAACGCCTGACAATGGTACCGCAGGCATATTTGTTAAAAAACATCTGGGCGAATTTCTATACAAAAATTTTTTTGAAAGTTTTTGTATAAAGTTATGGTCACTAAACGGTGACCAGTTATCAGATGTTTTTGCCAAAGCACTTTTAGGATTTAATGATTTTTCATCACCGGTACGTTTAATTGCACGCAAGTTAACTCAGCGGTTTCAACTCAAAAAAGAGCCGGCAAATTACATTTACCCCACTAATGGCTTCTCCGATCTGTGGAAGGCATTAAAATGCCAGGCCGAGTTACAAGGCGGAAAGTTTTATTTAGGCGTGTCCATAAATAAATTGGTATGTAGTGGATCTGGAGACAGCATAACTCAATTGATTTTGGCAGACGGGGGTACCAAGGAATATGACCTTATTATTTGCACTATCCCGGTTCTATCGCTAATTGGCCTATTAAAAACGCAGGAAGGTCTCCCTATTATGCCAAGCGCAGCAATGAACTTCAGAAGTGACATCCTGGTATATTTAAAAGTACAATTTGAAAATGCCGCCAAAGGGCAATGTATTTATATCTATTCAGATCTGATCAAGATCACAAGGGTAACCAATTTCAACGAATTTAGGCCTGACGAGCCGGATATCTTCAACATACTTTTGGTTGAAATATGGTGCGATAAAACTGACCTGATATGGGATTACAGCGATGATGATTTAATGCGTTTTTTGGAGCAGGAAATTAAAAAAACGAATTTGTTCATCAATTTAAGCATAATCGATTATGCCGTAAAGAAGGTTGCAGATGCATTCCAAATTCCCGATTTAAATCTTGAGGATAGCCGGACTAAACTATTTGATCAGATGCTCGGGTTTAGAAACCTTTACATTACAGGTAGGATAGCATCGTTGCATTTTAATTATGGAATGGAAAACGCCATCGAAGACGGCATTATCCTCGCGGATAAGATCACCAAACAGTATCGGCCCGAGCTGCTATAACCGGATTTGAGCCTAATGGGATCAAGCCAAATGGCGGGGGGGAATAAAATAAGTATAGATATTTGCCAATAAAAAAAGGTAAAAATCTATATTTCTTGAATCAGTAGTTTTGGTAGCTTGCGGAGTTGGCTAATGGCGGAGACACAGTTCAAGTTATAGTTAAGACAATATTAAAAGTCAAACTAGGTAATCTGTTATGCTTGATTATGGTGTTCCGTACCCGTTTGACCAATGAGTTTCCGCCAGCAGTTTGGAATTTGTAACTACATTGAATGAAAACGTTACTGCATAGCGGCAGAAATGAATTTGTTTGACAATTAATATCAAAAAACTATATTTACAACCACCTTGGCTTATTACAATGCGTATTAATTTTTTACCAGCGTACAATGGAGATGCAATCTGCATAAATTACGTTCACCAGAATGTCGCTGTCAACATCCTGATCGATGGCGGGACAAAACAGACCTACCAAACTAAAGGAAAAAAGAATACTATCATAAGCGGTTCACTTAAATTACTCGTCGAAGCCATTAGAGAACGCAAAGAAAAGGTCGACCTTTTGATCCTGACTCACATCGACGACGATCATGTAGGAGGTATCCTTAAATGGTTCGAAATTGACCAGGGTGCAACTGGCCTGATCGGCAAAGTTTGGTTTAATAGCGGGAAGATCATCGCCGGCTATCTGAAAGAGCCGGAGATTAAAATTCCAGAATTGTCATTAGTGCCACAGGATACGACGGACACAGGGATAAATCAGGGCGTTACCTTTGAGAAAGTTATCCGCGAAGCCAAAATATGGGACGAAGGCATAATAACACAAGGGCAATGCCTAAACTTCAAGGGCTCAACTTTCAAGATATTATCACCATCCAAAGATGGGCTGAAGGCCTTGCACGACAAATGGTTTAGAGAAGCATCTGATTCGATGACCTCAGTAGCAACTGACTACGACCAAAGTTTAGCATACTACCTCACTGCCTTGGTCTCAGATCCCGACGGAAGCATACATAACGGCAGTTCGATCGCTTTCATTTGGGTGTACGACGAAAAAAACTACATTTTCCTTGCTGATGCCCATGCTGAAACGCTGATCAACGGATTTAAGATATTTGAATATGACCAGGAACACCCAATTCCGGCTGAGGTCGTTAAGCTCAGCCATCATGGTAGTAACCGCAATATCAGCCTGGAGCTTTTGGAAATGATAGATACCGACCAGTTCGTGGTGACCACAAACGGCAATAAACATGGCCATCCGGACAAAAAAGGCCTTGCCAAGATCCTGAAAAGTAAAACGAACCCGCTGATCAGGTTCAACTATCCAAACCGTATCGACGATATCTTTACAGCAGAGGATCGTAAATTTATAGGGTTCAGGACAGACAGCGCCCTGGACGGAATTGTTATTGAAGAAGAATGAAACACGACTATATTGATTTTTCGCTGATCGTCTGTGGGGGAAGTGGTTGCATTTTCAAAGTTTACGGGGGCGACTATATGTATGTACTGACCGCGAAACACTTGGTCGAAGGTCAAAATATAACTGTTAAGAAGCGTTTCATCGATGAACATGGGAACCCAAAGGAATTACCAATAAAAGTACTGGCCGGCCCGTTTCTGAACGACAATATTCACAAAGATGCCGCAATATTAAAGGTGGAGACCTTCCCTCAGATCGAATCTCTTGCGAGGTGGGAAACACCATTGACCATCGAAAAGGAAATGACGCTCGCAGGTTTCCCTAATAGCCGTTCAAAAAAAACTTATGGCTTCAGGATGGATAAATTGACCTCCCGGAACATAAAGGAATACAACTATGTTGAATGCAGGCTTAGCACACCGTCCACATACGGCGAGATCGTTGGGCTTTCAGGAGGTGGTATCTTCCATTCTGCTAACGGACAACACTATCTTGTGGGGATTCAGTCCAAAATGGCCACTGACGATGATGATGAGATGTTGAATAACGTCGACATCATGCCCTTGGCGTTCTTTGACGAGATCATAACAAAGCACGAAAACCTTGTGCCATTGATATCTGAGCACCTTCTTTGTTTTTCAACCTTAAAAAGTTATGCGTTGAAGTTAGAAGGATGCTATGGCGGAGCGCAAATGGATTTTACCCGAGCATTCTTGCAAGATATCACTGAAGAGATTATCGAAAATAAGCTCACTCCGACGGTGATCAGGGACTTTTTTACCGATAAACTGCTGGTGTACGAGGAAGTTGAGACAGTCCTCGGCAGCCGTGGCCTTTGGATCGCATGGCTGGAGTTCCTGGTGATCCTCCGAATTATTAAGGAAGAACAGATCAGCGATCAAAACATCGAAAGTCTTTTTAATGAGTTTCGCCTGATCTATTCGGATACAGATGGTGACTGGACGGACGAATTACCAAAAATATTCCGATCGAACTTTTATGGAATGGCTGCGAACGCAAAGGTGATCGTTGCCACTCAGGCGCCGCCAGTAAAATGGGTGATTGCCAATAAAATGATCCCAAACATCATCAATGCGAACCCGGTGACGAAAAAACAGATGCAGATCGACATCGGCCTCACACACCCACTGCAGAATTTCAAACTGATGCATTTATATGCCTTTCAGCGTATGGGGATCATCGATAAAGAAGACGAATACTTTAATTTCTCTGCGCTGAACGAAGCTGACCTTTTTGAAAAACTTAAAACTGAATTCAATGCTATCTTCGCATAACCATGATATTACGAAATTCTTCCGGGAACGTTATCCAAACGAGTTCGTCACCTTCAAGCTGATCGAATACAAAGGGAATGTCAGCGTTTTTGTCTTTTATTTTGAAGAAGAAAAGCAGCTTGAAAAGACATGGAACAATGTATCCGGAAATGTTGCCGGGCTGTACCAGGCAGAGCTGACTGAAGATTTCGATATGTGGAATATATACATGTTCCACATATGCAGGTCAGAGATTTCACTAGCCCTGAAGTACAAGATCGAGAACGATCGGTTTTCCAGCAGAAAGATCGTATTGGATAACTACGATGAAGAGATCTCAGATATCGGCATCAACGATATCATCAATGAACACATAACGAATGTTGATATTATTTACAAGCCGAAAGAAACAAAAAAGATCACGCTTTCGCTTGATGCCAGTACTGATTCGGCGATCTGGGACCTGATCAAAGATATGGCCCTCAGACCCGGCAAACAGTCTATAACTGAATCAGAACAGATCCTTTCACAGATAGCTCAGAACATTAAAAATGAAGATCAGCAAAGTTGAGATACAGGCCTTCAGGGCCTATGACGAATTAAAAGATTGTACTTTCGACTTTACGTTGCCCGATGGGAAGACGGCCGACTTTGTATCGCTGTACGCGCCGAACGGATTTGGAAAGACATCTTTTTACGATGCCGTCGAATGGGGCGTCACCAATAATATCTACCGTTTCATCAGGCAAAACCGCATCAAAAGTTATGCAAGTGATGAAAAGCACCTCAATTATGAGTTAGCTAACAAAAAGTCTCCGCAATTTATCCTGCGCAATAAAAATAGTCCCGCCGACCGTGAGAGTTTCGTGCGACTTCATTTACTCAATCAACCTCTGCCAAAATTCCGCTCCCTAAAAAAGGGAAGGATAGACAGCTCTGATTATCATTTCGATGAAAAGATAACGGAGGCGATCAAATTTCGTGATGTCATCCTGACGCAGGACAATATCGATGCATTTTTGCGTGAGGATGATCCCGGTGAACGTTACGATAAGTTCATGAAGCTTTTCGGAGACGCTGACCTGAACAGGATCTATACGAATATCCTCTGCCTGATAAAGGTCAATGAGAACGAGATCGAACTGCTTCGTAAAGAAGTAGAAAAGCTTGAGCTCGAACTTCCAAAAGATGTGGACGACCAGGTACTTGAAAAGATCAACCTTCGTATAGCTGAACTAATCAAACAAGGCGAAGTGATAGAGAAAATTACGCCCGAATTCTCCGAGACCGATTTCCTTCAATTTTCAGATACGATCGCAGAAAGGGTAGTAGAGTTGCAAAATCATCTCGCCTCGACCACAACCGATCTTGATCAGATCCGGGAGCAGCAACTCAAAAAGGATGAATACGGTATGCTCCGGAAAAAGAAGAACAGCGATGAGGAAAGGTTAAAGGTACTGAAGGCAGCGCAAGCACGGTTCCAGGAACTTAGCAAAGCAAAGAATCGGCTTGCGCATATCGTGATATTGCTTAACCAGACCGCCGCAGATCATAAAGAAGGAGAAGACATATCAAGACAATTTCCACTTTACCTGAACAGCACCCAAAGGATCAGCGAGCAATCAGTGGAGATGGACAGCCAAAAGCGCAAAGTTTTGGACGCCGAGAACGAACTTACCCGGATCAATACGCTACTGACCAATGCGCAGGCGGAGTTAAAGGCGATCAACGCTACTCTGTTCGATCTTACGCAGCGCCAATCTGACCTCCCAAACATTGAGCGTTCGATCAACGAGTTGACAGTTGAGATCGAACAGATTAACGAACAGCTAAAAACACTCGTTCAGAATATAGATACTAACGATAAGGAGACTCAGGCAAATACTGAACAGCAAAGGAAGAGCTCCACCTTTCTTGACCTGATCTCGAAAAATGATTTCGAGGCCAGGGCCGATCATGCATCTGAGATCGCCCAACGACTTTCGGGGATCAAAACACTTGAGGAAGATCTCAAAAAATTGAATGCTGACCTGAAGCAGATAGAAGAAGAGATCGCCAGTCAGACAGACCTCAATAATGAGCTTAAACAACTTGTTGTCCTTTCCTCAGCATTCGTCAATAAAAGCAACACCAATACTTGCCCAGTCTGTCTGCACCAATACGAAAGTTTTGAAATACTTTTCGAGCGGATATTGAAGAATCCATTACTCAATGATGCTGTACAGGAAAAGATAGTCGCAAAAAACGAATTGAACACTGCTATATCCGCTAAGGTCAACGGCATTAGCGAAGCGAAGAGGGCAATACTGGATATATTGAATAAGGAACTCGCTGCTTTGAAAAACAATGCCACCCGTCTCAATCTTCAGAAAGGCCAGTGGATAGCACAAAGGGAACAAATCAAGGCACGTCTGGCATCATCAGTTGCGAAACAGAAAGACCTGTTTGTAAAGATCAACGGTGCAACGATAACGGATTATTCAGCATTGCTTGAACAGCAGCTCAGCGAGCAACAGAAATCATCCAAATCTAAATTGGATGCTATCGCGGAGTTGCAGAAGAAATTGGATGACCAAAAGACCTTCATAGAATCGTGGCGAAAGACGATCCAGAACCTCGAGAATGGCATGCGGGCCTTCCGCCTTACCGAGGAATTCATTAACGTTGACCAGTTCCTCCGTAAAAGGGGTTATACTGATTATGGCGCTGAAGAGATCGCCTCCTTGCTGGCAGCGCTCAATAAAGATCTGGAGACCGTCATACTTGATGAGAAACAGGTATCTGACGAGATCCGTACACTTTCTGAAGGGTTGAAAGAGTACAACGAGCTAAAGCTTAGCACCGATATAACGACTTTGGAAGAGCAGTTGCGTCAGAGCAGCGAATTTGTGAATGGGTTTGAAACCTTTCTCTCCAGATACCTATCGCCGCAATTTGATCAGGTGACCGGGAACGAAATAGATTTATTGAACCAAGCCGAGAACAACACCACGGAAAGTGCAGAACGCACAAAGGTATTGATCGAAGAACTGGAGAAAATAGAAGGGTTTAAGAACAACGTGATGCCATTACTCCGTTATACTGCCGGTCGGGACAAGATAGAAAAGGTCAACGAGCGACTTTCGTTCTTAACTGAAAAATTGAACGAACGCCTTTACAGCGAGAAGAATCGGTTAGCTGCTATCATTGACGAACAGATCCAATCCTTCTTTTACGAGGACCTCATCAATCAGTTGTACCAAAAGATAGATCCGCATCCAAACTATAAACGAATAAAATTCAAGTGCGATTTTAACGATAATAAGCCGAAATTGAACGTGTTCGTTACCGGATCGGAAGATGAACACATCATTCCCAACTTATATTTCAGTACGGCACAGACAAACATCCTTAGCTTAAGCATCTTTTTGGCGAAAGCACTGAATGCACGCGATGACGATGGGGAACAGATCGATTGTATCTTCATCGACGACCCAATCCAGTCGCTTGATAGTATCAATATTTTGTCGACAATAGATCTCATTCGCAGCCTGGTAGTGAACTTTGGTAAACAAATCATTTTGTCGACCCACGACGAGAACTTCCATAGCCTGTTGCAGAAAAAGATACCGTCAGGCGTATTTAATTCGAAATTTCTGGAACTTGAGACGTTCGGCAAGGTTAAAGGTTGATCATTTCCTTTTATATTTTTGATCAACAGGTACAGGTAGTTATGAGCTAAAAAAAGGCAGGGATAGATCGATTCATTCCCTGCCTTTTGTGTTATCGTCTTGACACGTATTTCCGTAGTCTATTGACCATGACGGCTAGACCATTAGGTGCCATAGCAATTTAGGAAAAGCTTACAGCGCCAATGCTATTAGGGAACGCTTCCTGAACATGGCGGCAAGTGAGGGAAAAAAACAAAACGGTGAAGCGGAAAAAGCGGTGCTTGGCGGTCACGCGAACGGGGTAAAAGAGCGTGGTTTTTCAGAGAACTGGAGTAGTCATGAGCAGTATATCAGCTTAGGAATGCCTGGATTGGCGCAGGTATTTGTTGGAAGCGGACTGGGTGCAGCAAGCCATTGATTGGGAATTGAAAGCGCAAACGAAAGAAAAGAAAGCGGATGCGGCTGTCGACTGGTTAATCTTCTGAGAATTTTTAAGGTTTTTGTTGTCCATTTTCTTCGCGTGAAGAGGACGGTTAGCTATCGCTATGCCCAAATTTTCAGGTTGGGTGCGGCTGATTTTGTGTAAGGGTTTGAGTGTGGATGATTAGAAAGTGCCGAGGATAGCTCTCCAAATTTATAAATATCTACTTAGTGAATCAACATGGATTACCGGCATTTTCTGATTTGAATCAGGAATGCTTGTCGGAATTGTGTCGATTGAACGCGCTGAATCACGTGCTGTTTGAATGTCTTTTACTGTGCCTTTCCTAGAAAATTGATTCTTTATGCTATCATCTGTTCGATTATTCTGTTTATCCGAAGCATGACATGCACTTAATAAAATCAAGATTGATAAGTGGAACATAATTAATAAACGACACCTCATTCTGATTGAAAATTTATTTATCAACATAAAAAAAGCTTTAAAGTTTTCAAGTTCTGTCTCCTAGTTTATTCTCGAATGCGCATTGACTCTATAGGGAAATTATGAACCATGATTATATCAAAACACCAATAATACGCATTATTTCAAATATGATTATATAACTGAGATATAGTATTCTCTATTGTATAAAAATATTATTATTATTTCTTTTTGATGCAAAAAGACTGAGTGTTAATGTTATTTGTAAATATAAGTAAGAATTAAATAGTCCAATTTGGGAAATTTTCAGATTTTTTGTCCCAATTATTTAAATCAGCCTAGTTATTAATTTATTTAATAGTATTAATTGACGCGTTTTTTTGGAAAAATATAAGCTGGTTTTTATGAAAAACAACTATTCACAGCCCTAAACTTAATCAATGAGCAAACGTGTGTTTAAATCAAAAGTCCTGCAATACAGACGGAATTTGAATTCAACACTGCTTTAAGTGCAGCAGAATATGTATGTGGAGCAATTACTGAAAGGTTATCAGATAAAATCAACAATATATCAGACTTTGTCAACTCAGGTAAGATCACTAACCTAAGCTTAGAAACTACTCAAATATTAAATCTGCTATCAATAGAATTGATATCGGTTATTTCACGGGCTTTCACTATAGAAACGCCAGATGAATGGTATGTTGTAAATAAATGGATGGCAAGCTTTGCCGACCATGTGGTTATTAGCTGGTAGGTTATTCGTTGTGAGCGGCGAAGGAATGCTGCTGGCTGGATTTTTACCTTAAGTTTCCGAACCATTAAGGGTGGTATGTATAGCCTTGTTCATAGTTTGCTAAACAAATAGACTCCCACTAATAGGAATTGTTTGTTTCCCAACATGGAGTTGGAGTTGCTTAACCCGGTCTACTTTTGGTTCGTTTACTAAATTTCCGTAACCACTAAAGCTCCTTTGTGCAGCGATATATATCATCAACACGCAGATGGCTGTCGCGATGGAGAACTCTATTTTACTGTATTTCATATCTTGATTAAGATTATGCCTTAAGCATAAGGCAACCAGGATAGCTATAAAATAAATACGATCGCCGTACCGAAAAATGTGACGAAAAAGTCTGGAAACCTAATTTATATATCCAAACTGGATTTTTTTGGAATGTGTCGCTACAAGAGAACTGTTCCTAATTAAAGGCGAATGTTCAACATGAATAGAAAATTTTCTATCTTTATTCAGCGACAGCCGGGACGCTGACGCTCGTTAATTAATTTTATACGGTAGCTGGTGTGTATGAACATTGTTTTACCATAAAAAAAGGAAAGTAGCTACATTGTTGTGTAACTACTTCATTTTCAAGTAGCGGTAAGGAAGATCGAACTGCCGATCTTAGGGTTATGAACCCTGATTTTATTTGCATAATTTATCAGTTCCGTTTTTATTAATATTCTGTCGATCAAAAAACATGTGTGCTAAGTTGAAATTTTAAATTACAGCGCGTTTTACTCTTAAACATCAGTTCGCTTGCGATGCAAACGCATTTTGTCTATCTTTACAATAGACAACGATTTACAGTTATAGGAAGGCTTGAGCTTAAGTAGCCTGGATATTTGATAACTGACGATATAATACTGGGAGCATTGTGCTTATTAAGAGTGGGTTTTAGACTCATGGCAAATACGTGGCAATGGAGAAGTAAATATAACTTAACCTGTTGATTTACAGAATAAAAATCGGTAGGGTTCAAGTGCCTCCCTCACCGCCAAGAGTGATTACAAAAGACAACAAAAGCCTGTAAATGAATAACTTACAGGCTTTTTTTATTTTGGTCATTTACCCAAAAAACACCAGGAATGCACATAAGTTCGTAGCAAAATCGTGGCAAAATAAAATTTTATGAAATTGCCACGAGTTGAATGCAAATCGGCATAATTGCGAATCGGAATCGACAACAAATGTTGTTGATAGTAATTAAAAGAGTTTCCGCGATAAAAGTTAAGAAAGACGAAAAAATGTGCCTGCTCTCCTTAAGCAGACACATCTTAAATATTAACTTTTCATCTTATAACGTAAATGAAGAACGAAGGAGTATTTTTCAAGTGGAGTTTTAAGGAAGGGAATAAATGCAGGCTCGCGAACCATATAAGTCACGACTTTGCATTCGTATAACCACACTTTTTATAAGTAGTATCTTTCCTGTAACCATTTGTATTTGGCTAATCACCGGCAATTAAGTTTTTATGAAAAAAGGGGGGGATTATATTTAATATAATTCCCCCTTTTTTAGCTTTGGGATAATTATCTGGATCCTTTATAGGTCAAAGTTCCTACAACAATTCTTTTGTTATTGTCATCGGCACCCCAATCAAAACCTAAATGGAAGGTTTTGGTTGCCGGGTCATAATAATTATCTACTCCCGGAGTATTTTTAAGAACAGCGTTACCGCTCGCAGTAACGGTTACTTTATTGGTTGCCGGGTCAACAGCTAACTGTAAGCCCGCCACCCCGCCAACACCGCTACCGTCATGCCAGAATATCTGGAAAGTATTAGCATTGGCTGCTATAGTTGCAACTTCCGATTCCTGACCATCAGGGAAATCTCCGCCTAAACTGACATCTGCTACACCATTTGCAAATCTTTTGATGTTACCGGCAAGCGTATAAACACCATCGTATTTATTTTTAACACTATAAAATGCATACAAAGTGTCCTTTGAGGCCGCATGTACCGCTAAGCCATCAGATTTGGTGATTTTGTAAGCCAGGGCATAAGTTTTTGAAAGATCTAACTTACTACCGTCAAGCTTAATTGCAAATTCCTTTTGAAAGTCACCCGGGGCAAAATTAAAGGTAAGGGAGCCGTCAGCTGCCTGAGTTGCATTGGTATTTGCAAGTGTATAAAATGATGGCGGCAAAAGCTCGTATGATGCATCGTTGGCTTCGTTGTAAGCATCAATAGCGCCTGGCAATGCAGTTACTACTACAGACTGGCCTGTTGCCAGATCAGCAGGTTTGGCTGCGTCTTTCTTTACAGAAAATACGCTGATGGTTTTTAAATCAGTAAACGGATCAAAAAACGTAGCGCTTTCCATAGAACCGGTAAAGCCGATGTATGATGTTCCTGCCGTTGGGTTCTCGTTTGACAAGTCGCCTGCAGGCACTTTGCGGCAAGCAGAAAACATCGTCAGAACAGAACAGGCAATCAGCATATGTTTTAGAAATATATTCCTTTTCATGTGTTTTAAATTAATAGTTGCAATTAGTTCTCTACATCCCACCATACGTGAGTATCTTGCGTATCACCACCTGTTCTGGCAACCGAAGCTTTAACATTAACCTCATTTGAGCTGTATTCGCTGGTAGGGTATACAAAGCGGCTTACAATCAATTTTGAAGCATTAACCGCATCCGGCGCCGGATTCAATGCAGGATAACCTTTTGGGTTGGCGGCGGTGGCCGATTTTCTCCAGACGTTCCATGCCTGATGACCATCAGGGTAGCTTGCAATCCACCTTTGAACAGTAATGTTGGCAATAGTTGGAGGCGCATTGGTAATATAAGCGGCGGTTGGCGCTGCTAAACCCCATTGATCATTTGAAGCGGTAATACCTTTAACGTAAAGCGTTGCTACTTCTTCAGAAGTCCATCCTAAAGATGCGGCTTCGGCCCTGGCAAGAAAAACCTCGCCAGCGGTAATGATAGTTACAGCGCCGGTAGTTGTGCGAAAATCGCCACGCATTACGCGGGCCCAATTGGGGTTCGCTTCAATAAATGCAAGTACGTTATTACGTGCCAAACCGTAGGTTACACCAATATCAGATGATTCGACATTGCCAATGACCTCGCTTTTACCTCCATAAACGCTAAGCCGCGGATCGTTTAGCCCTTTAAGCATATCGGTCATGGTTGCAGATTCTGCAAAATCTTTACGACCATCGTAAATGTTATACCATGGGCTTTTAATACCGCCACCGGGGAAGGTAACTTTCATATTTTGGCTGTTGGTTTCGATTACACCGGCTGCTATAGCTTCCTTGGCGGCAGTTGCCGCGTAAGCGCTGGCGCTGGGAACCTTTGAAAGCTGAACAGCAGCTAATAATTTAATGGAGTTTGCAGCACGTTTCCATGATGCAACATCGCCATTGTAAATTACATCTCCCGCCAGGGATGAGCCGTCAAGCTCGGCCTGTGCCGATGTTAACGTAGCGATAATACCCTTGTAAATAGTTTCCTGGGTATCGTATTTGGGTTGAATGGCCTGCAATCCTTTCAGGGCTTCGGTATACGGAAGTTCTCCCCATGAATCTGTCAGTACCCAAAATATGTATTGTTGTAAAATTTTGGCAACTGCAGACGAGGCTTTGCTTTGATTAAGATTAATAATGTTTTGCAGGTCATACAACGGGCCAGAATAATAAGGTGTAAAATCATTCTGGGGTAAAGTATATAATGATGTGCCTGAATACTGCGTTTCCGTAAAAAATTGCGCGTACTGGCCGCCTGCAATGGCAGGAGTACCTGTTGATGACAAACCGGTAGCGCTTACTTCTGCATTGGTAAGTAAACCAGCTATCAGAGGTTGGGTTGTAGCGGTTGGGTTTTGGTTAACATTGCCAAAGTCTTTCAACTTGTTACAGCCCGAACCAATCCAAACAAACGCGGCTGCCAGTGTATAAATATATCTTTTTTTCATTTTCTTTAAATCTAATGGTGTAGTTAGAATGTTACTTTAAGATTAAAACCTAAACCTCTTGTACCTGGTAACTGACCTGTTTCACCTTGTTGTGTGCTGATCTCTGATGGATCGTAATCTTTTGATTTGGCGTACATTAGCCATAAGTTACGGCCGGTTATATCAAAACGGGCCGATTGTATAACTTTACCTAAGCCTAATTTATCAACCGGAATTTTGTATCCGATAGATACCTCACGAAGTTTAACAAAGGTTAGATCGTAGATGTATGAATCGTAAGTTTTGTTGTTGGTTAGTCCCTGGAAATAGGTTTTAGCATCAATGTAATTAGTTACCGCGACTCCTTTCTCGTCAACACCACTAACTTTAACACCGCCACCGTCAGCAACAGGATCACGCACAGGAACACCTTTATCATTAAGTGCAGCGGTTGCAGCGGTTAACCCGCTGAATTGTCCCCAACGGTTTGATAATGAAACAAATTTACCGCCAATCTGATAATCAATATTGGCATTAATTACAAAGCTTTTGAATAGCGTGAATGAGTTTTGGATACCGCCGGTCCATTTTGGAAGCACACTGCCAAAGTATACGTTTGGATCATTGGCATACATACCGTTGGCAGCAATAATCGGAACACCGGCTGCATTACGTTTTATACCGTTGCCATAAATCTGCCCCCACTCTTTACCTTCTTCAAACACCATATAAGGCATATCAGTTCCCCAAACCTTATCGTCGGGGTTTGTATAGCGTGTTACGCCATATTTCTTACTAACCTCTATAACCTTGTTCTGCAACTGGCGGGCGCCATTGATGGTTACATCCCAATTAAAATTATTGATCCTTACAGGCGTGCCGCTTATGGTAAGCTCAATGCCTTTTCTCTTGATTTTTCCAAAGTTTGTCAATATGCTCGAAAAACCGCTGGCTGGGTTAACGGTTACTGATGCAGGGAAATCAACATCGGTACCTACGTAATAGGTAGTTGATAAAGCTAACCTGTCATTAAGAAAACGCAGATCCAAACCAAATTCTGTTTGTTTAAACACGGCACCGTGTAATTGAGGATCAACACTCTGATCTGGAGAGGTCATTAATATGTTGGGGCCAAATTTGTATTGGTTAACACCATAAACAGTATTGTTTCTGTAGCCACCATAATTATCATTTGCTGTTGCAAGAGCCTGCGGGGTTTCACCGTATGATACCCTTACTTTACCGAAACTTAACCAGTTGTTAAATTGCGGTAATAGTTCGCTGAACACAAATGAACCGCCAAATGACTTTGCCAATACGCTGTTATCCTGAGGGAAAAGGGAGGAGTACCAATCATTGCGCACCGTGCCATCCACAAATAAGAAATTTTTGTAACCCAATGTCGCCTTGGCAAATAAAGCCCGGTATTGCTCATTTGTACGATTGTTAAACACTACCGGCGCGCTAACAGAGTTGGTTATGCTGTAAAGATCGGGAATGCTTAAGCCATCCACCGTGTTACCGCCGTTATCTTTGTAGCTTCTGTTGTAAATATCGCTACCCGCGTTCACGTTAATGTTAAAGTCGGCTATCTTTTTGTTATAAGTTGCCAGCAACTCGTAATTTTCCCTATTCTCATAATAATTATAGGTACGATAATAGTTTTTTACACCGGTTTGTGAACCGCTTTGCTGAAGTATAGCCGGTATGAATTCTTCCTGCCACTCGTTTTTTGCGTTTTTGCGGTAAGTTGCTTTTATGTTAAAGTCGTTATTAAGCTTATATTGTAAATATATGCTGCCATATAAACGATCGCGTTGGTTGTCTTTAGTGTTAAGCTCGGCTATTTTGTACATGTTGTACCAATAGTTACCCGCGTAAAAATAACCGGGGTTATCTTCGGTGTAAGATGTTGGATTTTGGTGGTTCCAGCTTACATAAGTACCGTCGGGACTTTTAAGGTCTTGAAGTTCCTTTATAATGCCCATATCCAGGTCGCGGTGCATCCACTGATTAAAGTTACCTGAAGAAGCATTGGCATAACCATCGCTGATATTACCATGCACCTGCTGACTAACAAAATTAACATTTGCACCAGCAGTAAAATGTTTACCTAAATCATAGTTAACGTTCAGGTTAAATACATTTTTCTTTAAATCAGAGTAGGGTACTATACCATTTACATACTGATTATTGTATGACATCCTGATGTTATAATCATCGGCTGACTTTGTAAAGGCAATACCATTATTAAGAGCAGTACCTGTTTCAAAAAAGTCGCGGGCATTGTTTGGTTGCGCTACAAGCTTTGCCGTTTTAAAGGAATATTTAGTTCCCGCGGCCCATGCATACCAGGGAATATATTCTTGTCCTACCATTTTGGGACCCCAGCTGCTGTCATCAGTATAGTCCGGATAAAATTTGCCATCCAGTGCTTTCCAACCTTCCGGGTCTCCGGCTTTGTAGTGGTATTGCATCAGATCTGCAGCGGCACCACCGGCATAAGTGTTCTGGTAGTTAGGCAAAATATAAACCTTATCAAAGTTTACACCTGCGTTTAGCTCAATACCAACCCCTTTAACTTTTCCGCCTTTTTTTGTTGTGATTACAATGGCACCGTTTGCACCGGCTGAACCAAACTGGGCAGACGCGGCAGGACCTTGCAATACCGTGATATTTTCAACATCATCGGGGTTAAGGTCATCGGAGTTAGGTAAAATGGTACCGTCAACAACATAAAGTGCACCTGCACTGTTGCCAAAACCTGTAGCACCGCGCAACCTTACCTGTGTGTTACGACCGAGCGCACCTACAGATTGGCTGCGTACCTGGAGACCTGCAACCTTACCTGCCAAGGCGTTGTTGACATTTGGCTGGCGAATAGTGTTCAGTGCATCAGACTTTACAACCTGGGCAGCGTAAGAAACCGAGCGTGAAGTTTGCTTGGTGTTAAAAGCGCCTGTTACAACAACCTCGGCCAGTTGGTTGTTCACAGGCGCGAGAGCCACGCTCATTGGATTAGTGCTGGCCGCCATTTCCAACGGAGTGTAACCAATAAACTTGAAGGTCAGGATAGCGTTGGCCGGAACGCTTACGGAGAATTTGCCGGCGGCGCTGGTTTGCGTCCCGATTGTCGTACCTTTTACAACTACAGATACGCCAGGCAGGGGTAATCCGTCGTCTTTTGCAGTTACCGTGCCGGTAACGATCGTGTTTTGTGCAAATACGGCGTTAATAAATAACACAATAAAGCAAAAACTTGTGAGTAAGAGTTTTTTCATTGTATAAATCAGTTATAGTTAATTATCAAAATTATATTATTAACAATAAAAGCAAAATAAAATTTAAAATATTTTAAATTTTAATGTTTTTAGTTGATAAATAATAAATTTATGTGGTATTTTTTATGAAAATTTATAATAATTATTGAATTGACTAATTCTTCATCAATAATTCATGTTATTATTATAAATAATGAGTGAATAATTGGTTTTTTTAGGAAAATAGAGGTGGAAATTAAACTGTAACGGAAATATTACTCTTAAAATTGACTAAAATGTCAAAAATTTGGTGTGAAAAAACATGAAACGCGTCTATCTAACATGGATTTTATGTTCATGAGTCGATGGGATTGTTCGAAGAAGAGAGAGTTTTTTCAAAAAAAATGCAGATTTCATGAAAAAAGTGAAATGATAATACCTTTTACCAACAAAATCTGAACAAACAGGGCTCACGTTATAACCCAACAAAAGCTTTAGTTGATGCCTATTTATGTACAGATGGTTTACCAATAGGTAAATCACCTGTATACAAAGAAGATACCTACGAAAATGTATGGGCAAACAGGGATCCCCGCATGCGGATGACAATTCTGGCTCCGGGAGAATCCTGGGGTGAAAAAAAAAGATGGTAACCCTGCCAACACCAATCCATTGATTTTTACGGCACCTAAGTTCGTGTCTGATAAACTGGGTTCTGTTACCATAACCGGGTATAATTTCACAAAATAAGTTGAACTGACCACTGTATCTCAAATGTCAAAAGATCAGAACGATATTTACATATTACGCCTGGCCGAAATCCTGCTAAATTATGCTGAAGCTAAGTTGGAGGAGGGAACGCTTACCCAAACTGATATTGATGTTACTATTAATAAATTAGGAGACAGGGTAGGGATGAAAAGAATGTCAATCACCGAACTTGCTGCTAACGGGCTTGACCTGCGTACTGAAATAAGAAGAAAACGTGGAGTTGAATTAGCACGTGAAGGCCAGAATTGGTTTGATATGATGCGCTGGAAACAAGGTGCATTGCTTGGTGACGATGTAATGGGAGTGAAAAGGTCATTAGTGTTATCTCAAAGCCAGGTAAGTAATGTGGCTGTTGATAATGATGGTTACGTGATTGTTCAAACCGGAAGGCAATTTGGTGATCCTAAACATTATCACTGGCCGGTTCCGTTTATTCAGTTACAAAGAAATCCGGCATTGAGTCAAAACCCGGGTTGGTAAATAAGTTTAACGATGAGTACACAGCAAATGAGAATATTTAAATATGTAGCCTGACTTGTAATCATCTGCCGGTATTAGCATTGATTCAAATATCCGATAAAAGAAATAAAGCGGATTTTGTACTTGTAAATCCAATAACAAAAAAAGCTGCAGATATCATATCTGCAGCTTTTTAGTTAAATAACAATTTTAGGTCGATAATTATATCGAGAAATAATTATCCCTCCAGCACTTTCATTATCAACTTATCGCGGGTGAGAAATTAAATTGGGATAATGTTTGTTCGAAGTGTATTGACTGGGAAGAGGGCATTATATTCAACAAGCATTATTATCCCTTTTAACCCAGCTATAGATGCTCACCATCATAATAATATAAAGGATGATATTAAACAGGGTATGATGATCGATTGCTTGATTAGCTTTTCGGTTCCAGAATAAGGCCAGTATGACAAGTCGTGCTATGTTGAGCAACTGTATAACCAGGATTGCCGGGAGTAAAAATAAAAGTTTTTGGCTTAGTTTTTTGGGATATGCTATTACAAAGGCTGTGATAAAACTCATCAGACCAAAACCCAGGCAATCATAAGCCAAACGAATGGCGTCCCTTCCAACAACCAATAAGTCTATATGATTGTGAATAACTGTAAAACCAAACCAGTTAATGACGAGTGAGGTCGCTGATAATAAAATAGAGCGCAGTCCCTCAATATAGTTCAGGTGTGTTGCTAAAAAAGAGTTGTAATGGTTTCCAGGACTGGTAATACCCAGAAACAATAGATTAAAATAATAGAAAACAAAAAACAGTACTGAAAATTTCAATACGAATTTGAAAGGTGATAATTGATGATTTGAAACCTGATTTGGATTGCTTTTAAGGAGTTCCTCAATTTTAATGTCAACCACAAGCCGGAACCAGAAAGCCTGCAGAAAATGAAATATTATACCAGTGCGCCCTTCAAGTATGCCCAACTGAAATATCATTCGATAGGAAAAATATAAGGCCGGCCTCACATAGCGCGGCAACTGCCACCATAGCCGCTTGAACCACGCCTTACGTTCATCAGGCGTGCCAATCAGATTGGGTTGAAGCGTTTGGCCTCTGATATGCATCAAGCGTTCTACTTCCTCCTGGGCCACCAAATCGCTATATCGATTATGTTTATCTATCCAGAAAGATATGTTGTTTTCCTTTAAGTTTTCTTCTATAAGATAACCCCTTTTCCAGGTTAGTTTTTTACCTGGAACGATGAACCGGTGATCCATATTTTCGTTCAGATCAGAATGTCCTATACCAAACCGGAATATTTTGAGTTGGTAAAAAGGATAATAGCCGCCGTGCCGGATCCAGCGCCCCTTGAAAAAGTTTTTACGATTAACGTATATGCCATTGATCTCCGCTGGATTTTCTTTCTCAAAGCTGTTCAGCATTCCCATCAGCTCAGAGCTGACTACCTGATCTGCATCAAGGCAAATAACCCAAGGCGTGACGATGTCGAAATTTCGTAAGGCGTAATCCCATTGCATAGGGTGATTAACAAACTTATGCATAAGAATAGTAGCCCCTGCCAGTTTTGCAATTTCTAAAGTTGCATCTGTACTGCCCGAATCCAGGATGAACAATGGCGCATTTAAGCCATTAATGGAAGCCAGCAGGCGGGGTAAATGTTGCTCCTCATTATAAGTAAGAATGATAACGGAATAGAAAGGATTCATTGATGATTAGCCGTTATCCCATTGTAAAGAGCAATGTATTGTTTAAGGAGCTTCTCACTATCAAAATCTGCAAGGATTTTGGCAGGAGCTATTTTGCGAATGCGGTCCAATTCATCAGTATCATTAAGAATATGATTCAATTTATTGCTGATATCACCCGGATTAAGCTCACAGTCCCAGCCTAAACCGCCTTTCGTAACATAGTTGGATAAACCCACTTTTTTACTAAGTAATACTGGCGTTCCCTGACTTAGGCTTTCAATTACCACATTGCCGAAGTTTTCATCATGAGAGGTCAGCACCAGCAGATCATGCTCTCGCAGCAGTTCAAACTTTTGCTCATTTTGAAAGCCTATCCAGGAGATGTGGTGGTCCACCTGGTTTTCTTTGGCCAGCATTTTTAACCAGCTGATGTAATTTTTATCCCCGTCACCGGCAACTGTGAGTGTGTATGGGAAAGTTAGCTCAGGTAATGAGCGGATCAATATATCCAAGCCTTTTTTTTCTTCTATACGCGAAAGGAAAATTAATCGGGAAGGGGATGAAATATGCCTGATCAACTTATTTTCCAAAGGAGAGGATTTTACAAAATTAGCTATATTGGTGATGCTCTTTGGGGTGATGATAGCACGAACGGCTTCGTTTTCCCTATCCGAAGTAGTATGGAAATGGCATTTTTTTAACAATGATATGCCAAGCAGGCGATGAATAAGTAATTTGACACCCTTATGTTTATTTTGAAAGGAATAAGGGCTTAAAGTTCCTCTGGCAGATATTAATACAGGTACCCCCCGCCACACTGCTATAACACAGGATAATACGGATACAAGGTTCCACCAGGCGTGGATATGCACTACATTATAATTTTTTACGGTTTTCCACAAAGATTTTAACAGAGCAGGCGAAAAATGGCTATGGTCTTTAGTGATGCGCTTGAAATAGTTCACCTGAACTCCATCAATAAATGCACTGCTCCCGGGTATCACATCAAGCTCATGGTCTCCGTTTGCTGTTGTCGTGAATACATTCACTGGGTGGCCCGCTTTGGAAAGTTGCTCACAAAGCATGGCAACAGACATGATTGGGCCGCCGTAAATAAACGCGGGTTTGTATGAGGCCGATATTTGAAGTATCTTCAAATTTGCTTTGATGTACAAATGTTATGCGATGTTTGCTTTGACATTTATACCTTATCTATGAAGGTTTTTTCAACCCGGTTAAATATAATTGTACCTACCAGCAATATGATGAGTGTAGTTATCAAACTGTAGCCTATAAGCTCCCAGCTGAAAGCTCCGCGCCCTAAAAAACCATACCTGAAAGTTTCAATGATAGCCGTTACCGGATTAAATCTGATCAACCAACTGTAAGCCGGGTATTTTTGTTCAACAACAGATAGGGGAAAGATAACGGTTGTTGTATACATTAAAAGTGGGACGCCAAAAGATACAATGAATGCAAGATCGCGGTATTTGGTGGTTATAGCTGATATAATCATACCTGCACCCAAACCCAGAGCGGCAATCATGGTAATTAGGAACGGAAGTGCTATAATGAAAATATTAGGGCTAATAAGCGAACCTTTCAACCAATAAAAAAGATAAAGCAGAAGAAACAAAATAAACTGGACCCCAAATTTTATCAGGTTTGATAATACAATGCTCAGGGGCATGATTAAACGGGGGAAATAAACCTTTCCAAGCAGACCTGCATTATCCCTAAAAACGGTCGAGGTTTTTGTAAGACATTCTGCAAAGTAACTCCAGATAATAGTTCCGGCAAGGTAAAACAACGGTTTCGGAAGACCATCTACAGGTATAGCCGCCAGGTTGCCGAAAACCAAAGTATAAAAAAGTATAGTGATGACCGGCTGTATGAAAAACCAGATTGGGCCGAGTATCGTTTGTTTGTAAAATGATACAAAATCACGGCGTACGAGCAATATGAGCAAGTCGCGGTATTGCCATACATCTTTAAGTTTTAAGTCTAAAAGCTTGCTGTTCGCAGTAATTTCTATATCCCAGTTTTCGTCGTCAGTTAACGTATTCATTCATGTAAAAGCTCCTGTAGTTGATCAATATATTTTGCTTCGTTGAAATAACCCAAGCATTGTTTTTGTAACTGTTTACGTTTAGCCGGTGTTAATGGCTTATCCAGGTAATCAGCTATGCAGGCATGCAATTCCGTCAAATTATCTGTATTGATAGCTTTGCCTAATTCTCCGTCGCGGATAGCATCAACACTACCATCGGCGTTGCCGCAAATAACCGGCAATCCGCAGGCTAAGGCTTCAATAAATACAATCCCAAACCCTTCTTTTTTACTGGGTAAAACAAATAGATCCGCAAGTAAAAAATGATCAACGAGTTCATGTTCTTCTATAAAACCGGTAAGTATGATATGCTCCGACAAATCATACTGGCTAATAAGGTCATGAATTCTTATATCCTCCAGTGGGTCATATTTACCCGATAATACATACCTGATGTCAGGAAATTGTTTTTTTAAATAACTAATAGCTTCTATTACAAGCTCATATCCTTTATATTTTTCTGTGGCTGCCATACGAGTCAGGGTGAAAATAACCCGGTGCTTATCGTTTAGACCATAACGCTCGAGTAAATAGGCTGCTTTTTCAAAAGTATCAGGTAGTTTCATGAACGGATCGATAGCATTGTTCAAGACCACGCAAGCTTCTTTTGCTACTTGCTGCCTTTGAATCATCTGCTGCCTTGTGTATCTACTTACGCAAATAATTTTGTCACAGCGTTGTAACAGACTTTTTTGGATGAACGAAAGTGGTCGCCAGATTTCTATACCATGGGCTATTGCCCATACTTTACATTTGGGATTGGTGAGTTTAATGAGCAATCCTATGATGGCGAGATTAATGTGGCTTAATATGATAATATCAGGCGGCTTTATCAGCGCCTGCAAAGCGAATTTTACCTTGTTAATGCCAAATCCTCTGAAGTTTTCCCTGGGCACATATTGACTCATCAGATCTGCCGGGTTGTCGTAAGCGGACCATAACTCAGATGTCCAGTTGTTGGCCGAGGCGATCTTTTGGAGCGAATGCCCCAAAGTACGGGTCATTTTTTGAATGCCGCCTGTCGTGCTAAAAGTTTGTAATGTAAAAAGTATTATTTTTTTAGGCATGGCCCTGTATCTGGTAAAGTGCGAAAATCTTAGACCAGTGTATTTCGTTGTTGCTGAATTTGCCAATCAGGTTTTTGGCCATCTTACCCCGGTAATGATCAACGTTAATGATAGCATGGTGCTGCATCATCCACTGTTGGAGGGGGAAGGTAAAACCCATTTTAGGCCTGTTCCATATATCAGTAGGCAACATGTCTTTAAAACTGTCAACAAGTAGTTTTTTGGGCTGCCGGTTATCAAATCTTAGAGCAGGATCAATGCTTGCCACCGCAGCGGTAAAATCTTCATCTAAAAAAGGTACCCTGACTTCGAGGCCATGACTCATGCTCATTACATCGGTGTCACGGAGTAATTGATTCTGCATATACAAATTGGTTTCAAGCCATGAGGCATGAACTTTATCGTAAGTGTTTGCGGGGATTACAGGTACGGCGTTAAAAAGTGTTTCCTTTATCTCATTACTATCTGCATCCAGCAACCTGGCAATTTCATTTGGTGAAAATAGTCCCCTTAGCAAAAGATGGTCAGCCAGTGGGTGTTCGTTTGTCAGAAAAGCCAGTTTTTTATATTTATCCGGCAGAAATACTGAAAAAGCTGAAAATAAAGATGGATTAATTTTTCGCAGATATTTCAGATATTTTATCCGGTTAAAGGATGGGTATCCGCCAAAAAGCTCGTCGGCGCCTATGCCAGACAATACAGCTTTCAATCCGTTTAAACGGGCATACTTGCTAATAAACCAGCTGTTTATGCCATCGGTTGTAGGCATATCCATCGCCTTCATGATATGTGGAAACGCGGCTTCAAAATCCTGCTGGCGTACCAAGTGCGAAAAACTTTCAGCATCCAGCTTATCGATGACTTTGCGTTGATATGACTGCTCATCATATTTTTTTTCGTTGAAAAAAATGGATATCGTTTTGAGCTTTTTTTCTTTTTGCCCATTGGCAATTAACGCGATGAGGCTTGAATCGATACCGCCGCTTAAAAATACGCCAACAGGGGCGTCAGCTATCAATTGCCTGCTTACGCTTTTTGTCAAGGCATTGTACACAATTTGCCGGGCCTCATGAACATCTGTGACCAGATTTTTTGTTTGAGGTTCACCATATGCAGTTATATTATACGATGATGAAGCATTGTCCCAGCGTAAAAAATGTCCCTTGGGTAAGCTGAAAACATCTTTCAGTGTAGTACAAGGTTCCGGGATATGGCCGTAAGCCAGGAACCTTATGCTCCACTTGTGGTCTTTTTCTGTATTGATACCGGCAGCGGAAAATGCCCTGATCTCTGAAGCAAAAACCAAAGCGCCATCCCGGGCTAAGTAATATATGGGTTTTATTCCGGCGGTATCTCTTACAAGATACGTTAGCTGGTTGAGGCGGTCATATAACGCGAAGGCGAACATGCCTCGTAGTCTTGCAAACGCATCAACTCCCCATTGAGAAAAGGCCGCAAGGATAATTTCTGTATCCGTGCCCGATCTGAATACCGCGCCCAGCTTTAATAATTCATTCCGGAGTTCAGGATAGTTGTAAATTTCACCATTAAAAGTAATCCAAAACTGGTGCAAATTATCAGCCATCGGCTGATGTCCCTTGCTGCTTAGGTCAATAATGGAAAGCCTGCGGTGACCCAAACCCAGGTGGCCCCGGTCATCGAGGAAAACACCTTCATCGTCAGGACCGCCATGCTGTAACATTCGGCACATAGTCTGTACCCTTTGATCTATTTCCGAAAGGGGAAGCCGGCTGTCAATTATTCCTGCTATCCTGCACATGCTTTATGATTTTTCATAGCTTCGCCTCATGAGTTACATTTTAATTATGTAATTCATTGATCTTTAATGCTTTTTATATTTATTTATAAAGCAGTGTCTTACGTTATTTCCGGTTAGTGTATAACTGGAAATTTATTACTGATCTGTCTAAAAACGTTCAATAAACGATGCCGCAACATGTACTATAATAGAGCGACCTATACTTTCCAATCTTAAAATAAGTTGTTTTTGAGACCGGCGTGATACCACTTCTCCAATCATTCCTTTTAATGGACCCGCTTTAATGATTATTTTTTCACCAGGCTGAAGATCTTCTTCTACAATTTCAAGCTCAAAAGAGCTTGCCATTAATAGTTTTAATTCGCTGATCTGTCGGTCAGGCATCGAAGCAGGTTTACCCGAAAAATATAAAAAACGGGAAATTCCTTTGGTCATTAATACGGCAGCCTGTTCATGTTCGGCTATGTTTACAAATACATAAGACTTGATCAATGGCTCTTCTACCCATTTGTTACGGTCACTCCATTTTTTGAGCTGACGGTGAAGAGGAAGGTAGGTTTGAATCCCTTTACTGGTTAATGCCTCAAGTGTTTTTTTTTCAGCACGTGGATGTGTATATACAGGATACCATTTTTTTGCCGTTACGCTTGTTCTTAAATTCATATTAAATGATATATATTTATTTTTTAAACCATCGTCCTATTTTCCACCATGGGCTCTTTTCATCGTTCAGATAATAGCCAGAATCTTCGTACCCACTGTAATCGGAATAATAATAATAGTGAGAACCAGCGCCCTCACCGCTAAATTTTGTTGTATAATACCTGGAATGCAGAACTTCTTCTGCATA
This sequence comes from Mucilaginibacter aquaedulcis, assembly GCF_030409325.1. Lineage (GTDB taxonomy): Bacteria > Bacteroidota > Bacteroidia > Sphingobacteriales > Sphingobacteriaceae > Mucilaginibacter > Mucilaginibacter aquaedulcis. The sequence continues at coordinate 1,376,575 of NZ_JAUFPR010000002.1, read as the reverse complement.
CGCGTTGAGTACAATCACTGTGTTGTTGAGCTGATACTCCTGTGATATACGCTGTGGTATAGAGGCTGCATAAAATTTTGATTTACCTGATCTTATCACAAATACATTAATGTCGCTCATACTAATAAGCGGAATGGCATCAGAGACCAAGCCGATAGGAGCGGTATCTATCATGACGATATCATACTTTAACTTTAACTGGTCAATCAGAACACGCATTCTCTCGCTATGTAATAATTCAGAAGGATTTGGTGGTACCGGACCGGAAGGTATAAAATCAAGATTTTTATGCTCTGAATGGAGAATGATATCTTCCATTTCAATTTGATGAGCCAGGTAATTACTTAATCCCTTATCATTATTAACCCGGAAGGTTTTATGAAGTCGTGAACGCCGTAGATCCGCACCAATAAGGATAACTTTTTTGTCAATAAGAGAAAGCGTGCTTGATAAATTAACAGCAACAAATGATTTCCCTTCTCCGGCAACTTCTGATGTGACACATATAACTTTGTGCTGTTTTTCGGAAGAAAGAAAGTTTAGATTAGTACGTACTGACCTCACCGACTCTGCAAATATAGACCTGGGTTTAATGAGTGCTAAGATTTCACTGTTGTCCTCATCAATAGGGTCCTGGAATTTCCTAATCACACCAAGGATGGGTATAGTGGTAAGGCTCTCGATGGTTTCCTTATCATAAATATAGGGATTGAGCACCCTTACAACGATGATCAACCCGAGACCTATGGCCAGTCCCAAGATAATAGCGGAACGATGTATGTCCCGCTCATTAGGTGATACTGCTGCAAAGTTAGGCTGCGAAAGCTCGATGATCGTGGCACCAGGCAATATACCGGCCCGACTTATCTGGGCTTCAAGTTTCTTTTCTGATAAGAACGAATAGACTTTGTCATTGATCTCAAAATCACGTTGCAGGCTTACCATATCGCGCTGGGCCGCCGGCATGGCCATTAAAGCCTCATTTACTTGGGCAAGCTGACCGTTAAGAAAATCCATGTTTTTTTCAATACCGCTGCGCATATCTTTGATATTATTAAGCGCGGTAACCTTAATTTGTAGCAATTTTTGGTTGATATCAATTATCGGTTTAGAATCAGCGTTATATGTTTTTAGCAGGGCATCTCTTTCCTGAATTAGATTATCAAGTTTAGTTATAGCTAATTCCAGTGTAGGATTAGTTGTACCGATATTAGTAAAGTTAAAGTTTACATTATTTTTTTCTCTTGTGATTTGATCCTTGAGCTGGTCGAGTGCGATGAGTTGTATTTTTAATAGCGCCTGGCTTGATTCTATTTCAGCAGCCTGGGTTGTTGATTTACTGGATGCTGTGGATATATCAACGATCTTTGATTTTTTCTTATACTTTTCAATGGAGTTTTCAGAACCCTTTACTTCGGTTGAGAGGAAAGATAGCTGGCTGTCAATAAAATCTATCATCTGCGAGGCCGACTGCGCCTTTTGATTACGATCGAAAGTAACATATTCGGTCATAATATTATTTAGTATATCGGAGGCAAATTGCGGGTTAGAGTCGGTTACCTGCAGCCCTATGATATTGGAGTTTTTTGCAGTTTCACCCATCTGCAAACCCCCTCTCACACGATTAATATAGTCTTCAGGTATGTTGAATTTGAATAAATAAGTTGTGTTTTTACTCAGAACACCTGGGTATTTTATGGAAAAACTTGTTGGGCCGATGTCTACAGTTGAACCGTAATCATATTTTTTTTGAACTTCTTTACCCGCAATGGCATATGTTAGTTCAAATGAGTTTTGATTTACAGATTTAAAACTGATTTGATCATGATAAAAGTTCAAACTGTCAAACTTAATTAGGTCAATGTCGAGTGGTTTTGCGGGGTATAGTTCAGTCGTTCGAACACGCCCCATGAGATAAAAACTAATCCGATAGTCCAGTTTTTTAATAGCATTTAGTATTAGATTACGGCTCTGTAATACCGTGGTGATACTTTGTATTTTTGAAGGTCCACGGTCTGGAACACTCATTACAGTGATGATGTCCGAAATTTCTGATTTCTTCTCTTCAATTTTTAATGTGCCTGAAGAAGCATACGTTTTGGGTGTATACCATAAATACGTATAGGAAATTATCACAGTTAAACCAACAGATGCAGCTATCCAATACCAGCGGCTCAACAATATTTTGGCGATCTTAAAATAATCGATTTCCTGGGTAAGTAGCTTTCTTTGCGTTTTTGAAATTTCTTCCATTAGCGATGTGAGATCGTGAAACTAATCAAAACAGTATTTAGTGAAAGCAACGCAGGTCGAGTAACAGTCAAAAATTTTCTAAGGCTTTCATTGTGCATAACCTGTTTGTTTTGATTTATACTTCCAATATAGCTGCTCTGAAGGGCAGGATAGAGGTTATCGATAAGCCTGCTATTATTGCGGCTGATTAATTTTATCCGCATATTGAATTGTTCTCCGTACACATGATGCGCACGTTTAAAGTTTGCTTTTGCTGTAAGGCCATCTGCTTCACTTATCATTTCAACCAAAGTAATTCTGTCTGTTGTTAAATTTGTAATTGCATTGCCTTTTTTCAAAAACCGTTAATTTCAAGTTTACGATTTTTAATTGACTATGAGTTTTTTTAATCAATTTTTACGATAAATCATCTTAATTTGTTTAGCTGTTTTAGTATTAAAAGCGCTCTCAAAGTAAATTCTTCACTCAGAAAAGACAAGCAGCTATTTATCTATCTGCATGCGAGACGTTAATTTAAAAAGAAGAGAATGTCGTGCAGACTGGTTCAGGACACCTTGCTTTTGTATTGAATAGAGCAAGCGCTAAACTGTATTCCTGATAATAGTGACTGAGCTGAGGAGGCTCTCTGACTTGATATTTTAGGCAAAGTAAGAATGCTCAAATGGCAAATTATCTAAGTAATGTCTATATACTACTTTTTGACTACCTCTAATGGAATATTACCCATCCACGCTGCTACTTCGGCAAATGAACTCCAATAAGAACCGAGTATTTTCTGAGTTCTTGACAGCGTGAACAAATCCGTAGCAGCATCTTGCATACCTCTTACCGTATTACGGCTCAATTCTTTGGCGTGGGAAACAATATATTCGCCAAAAATGTTAATAACCTGCCTTTCCACGTCTTGGTCATCGGTTGTCAAAAAAAAGGTAACGGATTTGTCCTTGGCAACTTCTTTATGCATTTGGCTAATAAAGAGCTCAATCGGGCTATTAATTATAGACATCTCGTTGTCCGTCCTCCTAATTTGTATGCCAATGGTGTTTGGAGAAAATTTTTGCAATGCGTTATCTATCTTATAGGCAACTTCAACAGCAGGCTTGAACAATTTAAAATTTTCCTGATTATCGTTGAGACATTGGCAGGTTTGGATGTAAATATCTCCATAACCCAAGAGTCTTTCGGTTATGTTGTCCATTGGAAAATCTCGTTCAGTAATGACATAATCTACTCCGGTAAGTCTATTTTTTAGAGCTGCCTTGATTCTGCATTTCAAATCTGGTTGTACAGAACTACAGATGTTTCTATAAACGCGTTTTTTTGATACTATTTTAAACTCGTGAATTGGTTCAAACAACAAATGAAAGGCGCAGTTCAATTCATGATTTTCGTTCCAGACCACAGATAACGGTTGATTCAATTGTTTCTTTAAAGAAATTGCCGTAGCAATTACCCTAATGCGATTAGCTAAACCACCAAGTGGTTCTAATATTATCATTGCAGAATTGTTAAGATTAATATAATAAAATTGAAATATTGAATCAATTTTTCAGGTATTCAGCACTTTCGTCATGACCTACTCAAATCAGTTACTGATTATTGTAAATATATTTAGAACGAGTTCTTCCAAATTAGTACAAAAGCAAAAAAGCATCTTGGATAAGAGCATTTAAAATCTTAAGTTCTCTGATATTTTATATGGATCGTGTAAAAAGCACAGGGATCGACCTTGTGATTATTCGTAGCTGTAGATATTTCTAAGTTAGCTTGATTTTGCCGTACCTCGTTAAAAACGAACAATTTTCATAAATAAGCTCCTATGATTGTTAGCAGGATCACTGCTTTAGTAAATAAGTTAAAAGCCTAAGAAATTTGTATGCTAAGCCTCTTTTTTTATGGTGAACTTGAATATTTCCGCAAAGCTATATTGTCTTTACTGAAACAGCGTACAAAGAACTGCTTTGGAAACGCAATGCTCTTTAGATCAATTAAAGATAGTCCGAGAATAGGGTGAACATCCAGAACTATATAGATCACCAATTACGCATATAGATGGGAATGAGCCGCGATTTTAGAAACCAGACCAGAATAACTGATCTAATTGGGGGATTTTGTGACGGTCTGATGATGGTTGGTGAGAACCAGAATAAGATTAGAAGTTTAATATAGGAGCAGCTGTGTTTATTCACTTCAAACTATCAGCAGATTTCCAAATTGTAACTGAATTTAAATGATATTTCTGACAATTTCTACCAATTGGAAAGACCGTGCTGAATCTAATCACTGATTATGTAAAACTACGACGCTTATCCAAAGTGATTTGTTCGGTTCCGTGTGTTGGTGCTGTAACAAAGATACCAGTTCTTATCTGCACTGACGAATTCCATGATATTAATTGTCTGCAAAAATTAGCTGTTTGGGTTGGTATGCTTCAATTGTGAATCAAGTAGGACAACCGAGAAAGGTCATGAGAAAGTTTCGAAAATTACCCATGTATAGAATTTTAAAAAGCTTCTCAACAGGAAATAAGGCATCTCACCTAAGTTGATAGTCAATACACTGAATTATTCACCTTTGGTTTTTGGTCAGAAGTTCTGCTTTGATAGTTGAAGTCTAATCGACTTCTTTTAGTATGTTTTTGTTGCGTAATATATCGGCAATAAGGATCATGGTGCAATATCCCCAAAACACGTTATTAAAAATGAATTCAAAACTCAAACCCCTCCAGAAGATTTGAAAGAGTCCGGAAAAGATTAGCGCTGTACCTATTTCATAACCGCCAAAGAGGGATTCTGCTCTTAAAGAAATTAATTGAACTATGGCTCCGTAAATAAAGAGACTTAAAAAGACTCCTACCGCCCCTCCCGATAAGTAGGCATCGACAACATAAGCTGGTTTAGCAGAAACAGTCGAGTTCGGATTGATGACACCGGCGGCGTAAACGCGTTGCATCACAAGTTGTTCAGTGTTCGGTTTTGATGACCAAAAGATCCTGGGAACCAAAACAATAAAAGCTTGTTTGATCAGGTCAAAGTTATAATAATGAATTTTTGCAGGTGTAGTTTCGATGAACTGGGTGAACATATCAATTTCACTTAGGCGATAAACCAAAAAATCCCACGTAGTTTCGTCGGCTACAGATTCTTTATTAAGGGCCGCATCCAGTGCTTCCGATTTGGCTTCTTCTGCGTTTTCTGCCCCCGTCCAGGCACTCTGACGGAAGACAGCAGCATACGTCGGCAAAACCAGAAAGAGAAAGAGTATTGCAGGTACAAATGTGATCAGAACCATTCGTTTATAGGTCGGATATAAGAAAATGCCGAGAACTAATACGCTTAATAAGATAGGCTCCTTAAAGCCCGAGGTCAAAGCCGTAAGGAAGTTTGAAATATAAAGGAACAAGCAGATTAGCGTGTTTAAAATTTTTTTTCTAGGAATCGCAAAAGCAAGTGCAACTGTACAACCAATAAAACTGAGCGAGGTAAACTGATTTGAAAACTGAGACAGTCCGGGAATGACTAGAAAGATAATGGACAAAGGAAACGAGATGACCGCTGCCCAAAACAATAAATCTGCAAAATCCAGTTTGGCTAATGCATAATTTTTTTTAAAGCGATAATCGATAAAACACAGCAAGCCGGTCGTAAATGAAGCATGACCAAGGCAGTAGTAGCGTTGACAAGCCGCTGCCAGTGCAAGTTGATTTTCATCCACTACAGCATATATCTTCTGAAAGTTATGATAGCCATAAATGTTCATCACGTAGAAAATTGACGTACAACACATATAACCCGCAAATATGATTTGCACTAGAAAGATTGGCCTCATGATTTGTCTGGAAATTGGGAGATCATCAGGTAATGGCTTCATTGATCCGGAATAACTCATGAAAAAAATAAAGAAGGAGCCAAGCCATGCCACCAGATAGGATACAGTTGACGATCCAGAGATTAATGTAGCAATGATCCATGGCAAAAATAGCGGCAAATATTTAACCGGCGCTTCTTTATTTTTCATGTATTTAATCCTCGATTAGTTTGCGCTCAATTTCAACGGCTATTGCAGTAAAGTTCCAGTCCTGAATAATTTTTTGAGAATTTCTTCCAAGATTACGTAGGAATTCCAGCGATGGGGTCATCATTTTTAATTGTTGGGCTAACGCTTTTCTATTATTACTTGAAAAGATCGCTCCGTTTTTTGAAGAAACCAAATCAGTGGCACAACCGGTCTTGTCGGAAACGAGCACTGCTTTGCCAACAGCCATCGCTTCATTTACTGCCAACCCCCAGCTCTCTTCGGGTCCACCTGATGGGAGGCAGAATAGATCACAGCAATTATAAATAACCGGCATGAAAGACTGTGTTTGAAAAGGCAAAAAATGTATATGAGGGTGTCCGTTTGCCAAATGCCGTAGCTTGCTTTCGAGCTTTCCGGCTCCGCAAAAAAGCAAATGCGTACCTCGAACGGATGATTCTAAGTATGCCTGAAGTAGTAGGATAGGGGATTTTTTCTCTTCGAACTTTCCCGAAAACAGAATTACGATCGCTTCTTCAGGAATGTTTAGTTGTGTACGCAACTGGCGGGCTTCTTCCAACCTCTTAAGGCTAAAGCGTTCGTTATCCACCGCATGAGGGGTAAAACTCAACTGTTCGTCTTTGAATCCGTATTTCTGGAAATAAGCTTTATTTGCTGTACCTACATAAAAAGCATGGTCAACGTGACGATATATTCGACGGAGCAAAAGGTATTTGAGCTTTTCTTTTAAGTTTTTATCTTCATCCAGTAACGTTGAATCACCACGAAAATAGATGGGAAGCTTGCCGCTAAAATGTCTGAGTGTTTGCAAATGACTTTGAAAAGCCCAGCCAATAACTAGCAGTGCGTTTGGTTGCCAAGAAGTGATCTGGGCCGGAAGGCTAGGAGTGATAATTCCTCTGAAATGGTGCGTGCCTGGTTTCGAGGCGTTGTTCTCTGCCCATTCGTATTCATAGCCATCCAGCAAGGGAATATCCCAGCGGATATGCTGTCCAAAACCTGGATCATAGAATTGGTCTCCGTAGTTACCTGCAGAGTAAAAGACACGGATGGAAATGCGCTTCCTTTCTTGTAGGAGTCGGAAAAGCGGTGCATAATATTGAATTGGATGAGTTGTAACGATAGCTAATCTTTTCACCTTTTTATTGTATAACCTGATCAAATAAATTTGATTGGACATTAGTCATTACTTCGGCGGAATATTGGTGTATAACGGCAGCATTATAATCTGGATTTTTGAGTGTTCCACAGCGCAGTTCCTCAAAAAACAAATGAACTTCTCTTAAGCTGATATGTTCATAATTGTAAACATGTGCTGCCCCACATGCTTTTAGAATCTGACCTGCCGAGCTTTCTTTATGCAGAATTGCCAGTAATGGCTTGCGACAGAGCAGATAGGGGTAAATTTTCGACCCTGTGTAAGCAGGATCATCTGATCCCGGAATGAATAGTGCGTTAGCTTTAAGTAGTGTGATAAGCGTATGATAATAGCTGATCCGGTCTGTCTGTTCGATTACGAAAGATTCCAGCCCGAATTGTCTCGCGAGTGGCATAATGGTGGGCCTGCCTTGACCCGATGTCGCGTAACTTGTGCCGATGAAATGGAATCTAAAATCGGCATACTGTTTCGGATGATTTTTAATCGCTGCACTGAATGCTTCAAAAAATGGAGAAATGGCCAAATGAAAATCCTTACCTCCCCGTCCGATATAAACGATATTAATAGTATGTTCAGGTAATAGCGGTTTAAACAAGCCGCGATTGCTAAGAGCAACACCCATATCTGCAGCGAAACCTCCGAAGGTAATTACTGCCGTAGGAATAGACGTAATTTCGGGATAGCGGGTTTGGATTTGCACAATATAAGCTTGAGAGACGCTAATCAATCCATCAGCGTTTTTCAACGCTATTGGTTCCAGGTATTTATTCAGTCGGTAAGAGAACCAATATTTTGGAGGCCGGTCTTTCTTATTCTTGTGCAAATAATAATCAGAGTGCCATGGGTCCTGAAGGTCAATGACATAAGGTATCCCGAATCGTTTTTTCCAATAGGCACCTAAAACACAGACTGGAAATTGTGTGGTCGAGAAATAAATAAGGTCGTAATGTCTAGTTTTCAATAAGTGATTGACCTTTTGCTTGTAATACCAAAAAGAACGTAGCGCAATACTTCCCAGGCCGAGCTTCGAAGTAAACTGCTTGCGCAATGCCTTAACATGGTGAACGATAACGGAGTCTGGTACCGTTTGTAAAAGTAATTCATCCTGGTTAATATCGGTATATTGAGGAGCGACGGCAACCACTTCAACGTCCCAGCCGTTTTCGGCAAAATATGGGAGACTCATCCGTACTCTTTGCATATCGGCCGCATTGACAGGCGGGAAGTATGGGGAAATTATAAGCAGTTTTTTGGACAATTATTTGATTTATTGAGGAATGTATAAAAAAAGTTTCATAAAAAGGTCATAGTCATATGATATTGAAGAAATATATTCTTGCTGATAAGCGAATCAAGGTGTATACCATGTTGATGCTACTCAGCAAAAAGACGCCGCTGGAAGAGTCTATACCTTTAAAAGAATCTCGTCAACCATGTTGTAAAGTATCTCAAGCTGATCCTCGAGTAATTGCTTGGCCAAAGGATAATTTACCGGGGAAAGATTGATCTGTAAACTAGCTGGTTGATTCAATAAATAGTTTTGATGAGCTTAACAAGCTTATTAACCTCAATCTGCCATGAGAATTTGGATCGGTAATGCTCGAGCATTTTTCTTTTTAAGCCAGTCAATTCATTGTTCTGCAATTTAATACCCATAATGTTCAGTATTTCAATCAGCTCATGGGATTGATTCTGTTTGTACAAAAATATTAAACCTGGACATTGCCTAGCTATTTCTAGTTGCCCCATCGTGTGTGAAGCGATGACCGGTAAACCTGCTGCCATGTAATGAAACAGCTTATTTGATATTGTCAGGTATTTATTCGGCGGCTTTTCTAACTCAAGAGCCAAACCTACATCGTATTTTATCATGTCTGCCTGGATTTCATTGTTTTTTAACATTGGCAAAAATTCTATGCTATCTTTTGCCGTGATCAGTTTACTCAGGTTTGCTTGATAAGCTTCAGTTACAATCCCTCTCAAACTCAGCCTGCACCGGGTGGTACTTTCTGCCATGCATTTGATAAAAAACTCTAGCCCTCGACCCTCACCAATGGTTTGGGAAAACCAATATAGTTGTAAAATATCCTGCCGGGGTTGTCTAACAATACTTTCAGTGTAGTTAAATGAATTGTAAATAACCGCAGGTTGTCTCAAGGTTCGATAATAGGATTGCATGGTTTTTGCCATAGCAATAGAAGTGGTGTAACATGCTGCACCTGTTTCAATGGCTGTTTTTTCAGCATTTTTCAAAAGCTTTATAGGCCGGGTCTTGTAAGCTTGGGATAACAAATCTTCGGAATACCAGTCCTCCATATCGAATGCTACACGCTGGTTTTTCACCAGAACGCTTCCGATAACAGTTGCCAACTCCTGGTGCATAATATACAAACCGGCTCTTCGTAGTGCTATCGTTTTTTTTAGACGATAAGCATCATAACCTAAAAGATAAATGCTTTCGATACCTAGTTTTTTCATATACAGTGCCGCTCTTTTAATTAGCCGCGCTTTGAACGAACGGAAATTCCGCTGTCGTAAGTCACTGTAAATCTCGTATCTTATTTTTTGACCGGCAAGTAAAGACAGGTCTTCGCGATAGAGATCATCGCTATAAATAGCTGTTAGAATGGTAATATGGTAACCAACTCCAGCCAACGCCAGCGCTTCTTTCAACACTCTTGGATTTCGACATAAATGACTTTGAGATACAATGATAATATTTTTGCACATGTGCTCGCGGAGGAAATAAAATTTTTATAATTTATCTTTTACTGATTGCGCAATTTCTGCAAACTTAAGCGCTTGTTTCCCCAGTTCAAGGTTTTCCGTAATGTAATCGCGGGGTGCGAAGATTCCATTGTTCAGATTTTTGATAAATGGAAATAATTGTTCTTTAAAAGTATTCAAATCCTTGAATTTCATTCCGCAACGATTGTCCCAGTACGGTACAGAGCTAACCTCTTCAAACTGTATGTAGTGGGGATAAAATGCCGGATCTTTCCACATACCACCTTTGTCCCATGCCAAAATCGGAGTGCCGGTTGATAATATCTGCTGATAGGCGAGGCCTTGGGTTTCATGCTCGCAAAGGAAAATAACAGCCTTGCATTTGGATAGTTTTTCACTCAAAATGTCATGGTCATAATGCCCGTACTTAATAACATCATAGGTGAAATTTTGAGCTTTCAGTTCAACAATTAAAGGCGATATCAATACTTTTTCGTAATGATTGTGTTCCCATCTTATTTTATCATAAATTAGAAAATCGTAAGTCGTTTTTGTTTCTTTTAGTAAGGGATTCCATCTTTCAGTATCAATGCCTACCGGCCAGATAATTAGATTTTCAGCGCCATAATAAGGTAAAAACATCTGATACATCCAATTACATGGCACGATAACTTTTTTGACAGTTGGATAACGTGCGAAAAGGTCAGGGCAATCTAGGGGATGAGAATAAGTTGCCGGACCGAATATGATAGGATTTTTCCAATTTTTGCTTAATAAGACTTGTGGTTTGCCGACAATACAAACAGGCTCGCAGATATGATTGGCAGCGTACTTAAAATTATTAAAACGATATGGGTGTGCAGTTTTATTCAGTCCCTGAAGCAACTGAAGGGCAAACATCATCATTCCGCCAGGTTTGGATTTACCACGGACAATCCGCCTGATCACTTTTCGGGGATATCGGTCATATTTTATCCATCTATCCGGATCGGGTTCTTGATAAAAGATATTTAAAGGAGTCATCATCTTATCTTCTGTGCCAATACAGCATAGCTCATACCACATGAAGAGGGATCCATCCCTTCAATCATCTTTTTTAATGATCTGAACCCGAACTGCAGTGGGAATCTGGCGGGTGATAACGGCTTGGCAAACATCTGTGTGCGTCCATCCAATGTTACGGCCTCAATGGGTTTAAGCCCATTATCGAATAACATCTTTTCTAAGATATGTGGCCACGGCGTAAAAACGTGATGATTTAAGTCCAGATCTTTTTGTGAAAAACAACTTAATACGCCTTTCATCAATAGGTTTATCCTGGAATTGCTCCATGATGGGTTGGGAGTAGTTAGTAAAAGATAGCCACCTGGATTTAAATGTTCTGCCAGATTTTTCATGCCTAGCCATGGGTTTGTCAAATGCTCAACTACTTCGAGCAATGTAACAATATCAGCTTTGGGATCTGTATAAGGAAACGGCTGTTCGATGTTCCATTTCCGACAAGCTTCACCCATTGGTTCAAGATCAAACCCTCGATAGTTGACAGATAGAGGATCGCAGTAATCTTTCAACGCCCCATCTCTACCACCTATATCGGTCAATGAACTTGCCTCAGATCGGTTTTTCGATAGCATTTCAATAATGTTACCAGCCCATATATATCGATTTATTGAAAGATTTTTATCAAATTTCATAAGTCATTAAAATAATATTTATACAGCTTCCGTAATAACTGCATTCTTTTCGCGAACTTCCAACCCATCATTTTTGCTAATATATTTATTGCGACTCCGCCCATATTTTTTTTGAATTTATACATGGGTAGATGTTTTAATTCTGCATCAGCACATTGGAAAACTTGTGGACTGACAAGGTAAGCAATCATAGCGACCTCTATCAACTGGCGATATGCGGCGCGTAAAGCCTTGTCATCTGAACGTAGTTCAAATAAATATTTTTTCTTTAATAATGTTGATTCAAGAAGGCTTTGGAGGCCGTCATTTCCTGCAAAGGATGATAGATTATCGTTTGAAAATTGATATTTCCGGTAATAATTAAAGCCTTCAGTTCGCACAACACGGTCGGCATTGAGGACAACTCTTGCAAAAAACTCACCATCGTCATCTAAAGTGAGACATTCATTCCAGGAGCCCTTGCTATCAATCAGTGATTTTGGCGTAAGCCAAGCATTAGGTTGCACCATTGATCCCTTAAAGTCGTATCCACCCCAAAGTCTTATCATAAAATCTACAGGATCATTTGTACTGTTTAAAAATTGTTCATCATAGGCTGATGGTACACTCCTAGAAGGCAGCGTCCCGTCAAAAAAATTTATGGTACTGCATACAGCCACAGCGTTGTCGTTGCTGGATGATAGGGCAGTTACTTGTTTTTCAATCTTATCGGGACTTAAAAGATCATCTGCATCCATAAATTGGATGTAAATTCCCTTCGCGATGGTTAATGCTACATTCCGTGCTACGGCAGCACCTTTATTGGGTTGATGAATAATTTGTAGCGCCGAGTGAGCATGTAACTTTGCTGCATTGTTTGTCCCGTCAGTTGACCCGTCATCAACCACAATAATCTCGATATTTGGATAAGTCTGATTAATGATGGATTGCAGACATTCTCCAATAGATTTTTCGCAATTAAATGCCGGTATACAAACCGATACTAAGGGATTGTCTTTTGCCATGCCTTTTTATAATAGCCTTCTTTTGAAAGGTCAACATAATGATGTAAAACACTTTGTTGATTTGTGATGTCAGCTTCGCACGGATTAACGATGTAACGGCTTGCATCAAGCACAATTGTATGTCGTTCTCCGATAATCATAGCAGTAAGGGCTTGTTCCAAATAGTAGCTTGTGCCTTGTTTTTCCTCGAGTAACCCAATCCATTGTTCAAGACTATCCCAGTTGATGCATGAACTGTCAAGTCCTATAGCGCCTACATTGATAAGTGGTTTAATTTCTTCACCGCAAAGGTCTTTCATCAAACCTGATGAGTAGCCATATGCTTCGTCGCAATCTATCAAGTGCAATGGGCCAGTAGGCTGTGTTAACCAATCCGTGAGTGCAACCGGATCATTCCAAAAAAGCATATCTGAGTCAAGTACAAGTTTCCAAGGAGTACCCGAGAGCGTATGGATGTCAGTCAGTTTTTTGATATGCGGGTAGATCGCTCTTTTATGATGAAGCTGGGGATATTTATGAAGAGGGATAATATTTTGCAGGTTGTGTAATATCTGGCCCTTGGTAACAATCGTTGCACCGGGTAATTGTTGTTTTATACGATCAATCAGCTGACCATCAAAGCTGCCATCGTCAACTAAAATGAACCTGAAACAGCATTTACTGACTAAATGTAATGAACGAATGCAAAAAAGAGTTTGGTAAAAGTACTTGTGACCTGTTAAAAAATAAATCGGTAACCCATCTTTTGATGAAGATATTGGCGGCAAGTATGTGGAAGCTTGTTCCATTTGCCTTTGTGCACGTATTATTTTTCGATAGTTAGAATAGCCACCGAAACGGTTAATCTGCCTGAACTTTGCCTTAGGATTACGGTACAAAAAATTTATGAGCGACTGCATTGATTTAACTATGAATTTCCTCTGCCAGTCCTTCGAACAAACCGCACGCTCCCCGCCAACGAATGTAAGAAGCATGATTTTTCCACGCTTTATAAGTAAACCATGCTTTGATCTTTCTGGGCAAGATACCGCTCTTCTTTATTGTTTTCCATGGATTGATCCGATGGCTTTGCAATAACTTCGCCCACGACTTGCTGGAGTCATTAGCCAAACGCGCTAGGTAAGTTGGGGTCAGGCGCTCAGCAGGAATTATATGTTTTAGTACCAATTGCGGAAAATAACCAATTTGCCAACCTGACTTCATTATCTCTAATATAATATCATTATCGCCACCCGAAGTTAGTGAGGTAGGTGTTCGATCACTAATTGTATTTGTTCCCAAGCTTATTTTTTTAATGTAGCTATTTAATGCTGTTCTACGGATAGCCATACCTGCTCCGATAGGAGCAGTATCCGGATAGGTATGATCCCAACTGGTCGTAAGTGCCTCGTCTCCAAAGTCTCTGAGTGCTAAAATGCTGTAAAATTCAGAAAGCCAATCTGGAGGGGATATTTCAAAGGAAGGCACTGATTTTCCACCAATTGCGCCAATGTAAGGATAACGGTTGAATATATCATACGCCTGTTCAAGATAATCGCTTTTGAGGACATTATCATCATCAACCATCAAAATGAACTCTGCATTTGATTCACGAAATCCCTTAAGTCTTGCATAAGTTAAGCCTTTTTTATTTTCATTCACGAGACGGGCTGACGGATGCCAATCGAGATTCAGATTTTGCTGAAAGTTATTGGAAGAATTGTTATTAATGATTATTAGTTCCCATAGATCTAATTTCATTGTCTGTCGCTTTAAACCAACTAACGTTCTTGACAAAATGTCCTGATGGGGATTATAAGTGGGAATAATAACAGAAAATTTCATTTATTTATCAGTATATCCGCCTTCATGGGTATTCCGGTGAACTTAAGTTGCGCGGAAATAGCATTTTGAACCACCTGAGTAGAAATGAGCTGCATGCATTTCCTATGGTGAGGGCATGCATTATGGAACCAGCAGGGAGAACATTCAACATGTGAATAAATATTTGTAAAACAGTCATATCCGGACTGGTCCGGCCTTTCGCGACCTCCATAAATGATAACAGCACGGCAGTCTGCTGCCCGAGCTAAATGCATCATAAAACCCACGTGCGAAACCAATAGAGCCGCGTTGCTTAAAATAGCGGCTGATTGGCGAATAGTTGTTTTCCCTCGTAAGTCGATCACATTGCTGAGCGGTGTATCCGTTGACGCGCCTAACTGTATCACTTCATATCTCCCAGTCAGGCTATTAACAACTTGCTGATACTTTTCAACCGACCATTCCTTATTGCCCATCGGGAAAAGAGCCGCAGCTGTTGAGGTAGTGATAATGATTTTGTTTTTTGCCCATTTAGCATCATGCTTCTCTTCTATTGTAAGCTCGAGCACGGGTTTGACCTTGATAGCCCCATACAATTGCACATGATCGGCCATTTTTAGAGCAATGTGTTTATTGGGTATTTCATCCCTGTCCGTGTCTTTATGATAGAACGTATATTTAGGAAATACTATTTTTACTCCAAGTAAGCCAAGGATGGTACTTGACAATAGCGTACCGAATGGCATCACATGCTTAATATTGTTGTTTTGTAAAAATATATTATCGTGATCACTTTTAATCCAGATATTTTTGTATCCATTTTCATAAAGTTCACGTGTTAAGATAGTTAGTATTAGATTGTCTCCCAACGCTTGGCCGAATGCGATTATATGCGAGGGTACTCCATATTTTAAAATTCTGGATAGCGTATTCAAAATTGTTTTAAAATTACTGCTCAGATTAGTTCTTGGTTTATGAATAGATTCCGTCATTTAATTTAACTGCCTTTTATCTGTACTAACGATATTCAATGAAGCTGGAACTCAGACGCTGAATATGTAACTCAACAATATAAGTACGCATTGAAATCGCATGTATGTTAGCAAAATGGGGTTAAAACGCATCAGTATCAAACAATTCAGTTTATAGAATTCCAACGGATTAGTATTTTTAGTCGTAATAATAATCGAGTGCGATAATTGGACTGGCTAAGCGCTCGCTGGAAAGCCTCTTCATTCAAAACAACAAGTTCCCGCAAATATTCAACAAATTTTTCTTGATGATAAACCTGATGAATTTCGTTGGCGGCGATCAACTTGCTGACCCACTGTTTGATTTTGGGCAAGTAATCGTAACTTATGATAATCATAGGATAGAACATTTGATCATGAATCCGTAATTCAAAAGGCAAGGGTGCAATATTCAATAACAATAATTGTTCCTGAATAAACTCCAATTTATTATGCCGTTGTTTTTCATTGTGTTTTCCCGAGACTTGATTTTTGCTGATCCGGTAATGCAGCAACCTTTCAGGAATGTTGGCCAGCTTTAATTCCCTCGATAGCGAGATCCACATTTCATAATCTTCACTTGGTTCATAATCAACTTTATATTGTATTTTATGAGTACGTAAGTGATTCTTCCGCAGTATTACGGTAGGATGGCAAATCGCGCAATCAAATAATAAGTTAATTTTTATCCTGTCGGGATCGGCTTCTGAAACCCAGTTGAAATTCCTTAACTGACCATCCGCTCCAGTAAAATTAAAAAAAGTACCACACACCGTTATATCAGGGTTCTTTTCCATAAAGGCGTACTGGAGTTCAAACCGGGCAGGTAAAGCGATGTCGTCGGCATCCATGCGCGCGATGTATTTTCCGGAAGCTAAAGCCAGTCCTTGGTTCAACCGCCTTGTATAACCCAAATTGATATTGTCATCAAAAAAACGAATACGTTGATCGGTGTACGAAAGCACAATTTCCCGGGAATTATCCGACGAACCATCGTTAAAGATCAAAAATTCAAAATCTCCAAAAGACTGGGCTAAGATACTGTCAATAGCTTCTTTCAGATAGTCTTCCGTATTGTAAACGGGCATAATGACAGATATAGTCGGCATTATGGTGTTAATAAAGTTTTTTATGGTTAACTGCGTTGATCCACTTATCGAAGCCGTCGGGATTCCAGTGAGTATCACTTCGGTAAAACAAATTTTGCTTTGTTTTCTTGAAATCATCAAATACAGAGATGACGGGCAGGGTGGTGGTTTTTTCAAGGCGTTCCAGCAAATGGTTATACTGCATTCGCTTATCTTCATATATTGAAACTGGGTTGGGTATCACCGATAAAAAAATCTTTTTAAATCCTATAGACCGGTAATATTTTGCGGCATTGTTCAGATTTTTATTCAATACAGTCAGTTCCATATTATCAAATTTTCTAAATGATGATAGCTGATTTGTCATGTCAACTGTGGCATTCATCAATAGTCTTCGCTGATCGGTACTTATTACCACTTCTTTCGGTAAACTGCCAATCAGTTTGTAATTAAGCTCAGCTTTCAATTCTTTGGAAGGTGTAAAAATAGTGTTTTCGAAGAGAAGGGTTTCCAGATTGCGGCTGATATCCTTATTGAAAAATATATTACAAAACCGCTGCCAAAACGAAAGTGCTTGAACTGTACCAGAAGGCTTGTGCAACAGATCCAAGTTCTGCCCCGTTTGCAATTCGGGGGGGAGGCATTTTGTTTCCGTCGTCTTATCAAAGTCATATTCGTTTAAGTTGCGCTCAGCAAATTCAAGAACAAGATAGCTTTGCCTCGATCTGTCAAGCACTAAAGGGCCAAAGGGAAAACGGTCATCCAAAAAAATAACCCTGTCAAAGCCTTTGAATGCACCGTCCATTTGTTTATCAGCAAGATAACTGTCACCGATCAGATAAAGATCGCGCCCTGTAACTTTTGTAGTATCGCTTTTGAAGTATTTCTTATACGGTTCGAGTTCAAACCTATATTGAGGAAGATAACAAAGTCCATACAAATCGCCGAAGCGCCAGCGGTCAGATTGCACCATCAATCTATGATAAAGCGAGTTTGTATATTGGAAACTATCGGTTGATAAATGATCAAAATACCTGTCTTGCTTTAGACGGTTGATAAATGAACGATCCATTGCAAGGAACAGTATGGAAACGTTTACGAGTAAAACCGACAGGGAGATTATTTTTCGCACTAAAATTGGAAATAAATGAACTGCGCTTCACTAAACACGCCCAAGAAATAACATCCAATACATAAAGCCACACCAATGATCATTTTTTTAAAATTGGAAAATCCGCTGAGATTACGCAGTGACCATTCCAGCGCGGTCAATCCCCCGATGATAGCACAGCAATAGACTATGCCTTTCAATGGAATAATATTTTCTGCAGTATAGTTAAAGTTATTGACAGTGATAATCCTATGTAAAATGGCCCAACCATCCTTCAGTGTATCGGCGCGAAAAAAAATCCAGGTCAAGCTTATAAGATTAAACGTGATCGCCCAGCGTAGCCATTTAGAGGATATTTTCAACTTAAAGCGGTTAAACAATTGATGCGCGATCAACAGAACACTATGGATCATTCCCCATATAAGATATTTACAGTTTGCCCCGTGCCACAGTCCGCTGACTAAGAAGACAACAACGATGTTTAAACTGGTGCGTAAGTATGTGCCCCTGTTTCCACCTAAGGGGATGTACAGATAGTCTCTAAACCAGGTTGAAAGCGATATGTGCCACCTTTTCCAGAATTCAGCAATGTTTAGAGACAAATACGGCATGTTGAAATTTTGCATTAGCCTGATGCCAAGCATTAAACCAGCTCCAATAGCCATATCGGTATAACCGCTAAAATCACAATAGATTTGAAACGAAAAGAAATAGGTTCCCAAAAGCAGGTCCAAAGCCGAGTGATGGTTCGGGTTGGCAAAAACACCATCAACAAATATCCCAAGCCGGTCGGCGATCACCACCTTTTTAAATAAGCCTAAAATCATCATCATCACCCCCTGAATCAACAGGTCTTTGTTAAAACGTTGCTCGTTATTTAACTGTGGCAACAATTGCTGTGGTCTTTCAATAGGACCAGCAACCATTTGCGGATAAAATAGCACATATAAGCTGTAGCGGCCAAAATGAAGTTCAGGTTTTTGATTATTGCGGTATACTTCTATGGTATAACTCATGGCCTGGAACGTATGAAAGGATAGTCCGATAGGCAAAACTAAGTCAAGCAATGGGATTTGAGGACCGCCCAGATGACGGGATAATGAATTAAAGCTTTCGGTGAGAAAGTTGAAATACTTAAAATAAGTCAATATCCCAATATTAGTTACTAGGCTGATAATCAAAAAGATTTTTCGTTTTATACCAGTGGTCAAACTGATCAGGATAGCAGTCGAATAATCTACGATGATTGTGAAAAAAATAATAAGGATATATGTCGGTTTGAAATACATGTAAAAATAACAACTCGCAATCAGCAGCCAAAACCATCTTATCCGGTGCGGCAGTAAATAATAAAGTGTTGTGACGATAATAAAAAAAAAGAGAAATAGGAGTGAGTTAAATGACATGTAAACGTTTCAAGAGTAAGTGAAATAGTCTGCTGATGATTTGGGGATCAGCCTTCATCGCATAATGGAAAATTTGTCGGTTTTCTTTCCTCCAAAATAGCCTGAACGAAGGATTCCAACTCGTAAATAATTCAGTAAGCTTGTTTTTGTGATTCTTGACATCGGACAACGGATGAATCATTTGACTAAGCGTATAAATAGCTTCATAATGTTCTTTTACATTCAATAATCGTGTATTCGTGTCTGATCGCGTCGTAGCCTGATGGTATCTGAAATAGTTTAGGGGACGATGGCAATAGCAAACATTCGTGTGTTGCAAAATCGAAAACCACATTAGCCAATCCCCCGTGCATTTTAGTTTTTCAATTCTTTTAAGAAAAGGGGATTTCATATAAGCATTGCGTCTAAATAAAACACAGCTTGCGTTGGGGATAATATTGGCTACACGGTTATAGGTACTGTTTAAATGTGGGCCACTGATCACAAAATCTGATGTCCATAGGTTTGGCGATAATTTTTCTTGCCATCGACTCCACCGGCCAGCGATGTTGTCCTGTTCATCAATCTCTAAGGAGTCACAATACGCTAAATCAGACGATGGCGATGTCATAAGTGCATCAAGACAACTGCTTAGCATGTTTTGATCTGCGTAATCGTCGCTTTCTGCAATCCACACATAATCGCCCTGAGCCAGTGCGACACCTTTATTCCATTGTATAAAAGGACTTCCGCTGTTTTGGGCATTGTAAATAATCTTTTTAACGAGTGGATGGATACGGTATTCTTCGATAATAGCTCTACTGTTATCGGTTGAACAGTCATCAAGTATAATCACCTCTAAGTCCTGATAGGTTTGCTCTAAAATAGATGCTAGCCGTTTTCTCAAAAACTTTGCGTGATTATAGTTAGGTATAATTACAGAAATCAAAGGCGGCTGAAAAGTTGTTTAACAGCATGAAAGGGGTTGATGAAGAACCTGCCTATCTGCCATGTTGCCGATGCCTTGAACCGTGCTTCGATTGCGGTCGATAATTTACTATACAATTGGTCAGCAATGAAAATACTGGTTGCTGGCAATTCGTAATAGCCATCAGAAGCCACAACCAAATTGTAAACCGGCGTAAAAAGCATCATGTTCTCGATTTTGTTATAATCACCACAATGAATCTGGGCAGCTTGAAGGCTGTCCTCGGCTATCATAACAGAGCCAGTCAGAAATCGTTGGTTAAGGAAAGTCGTATTCTTGAAATATCGCAGGATCAGTTTGCGGAACTGGTCGGCATATAATTCTTTGACATGAAATGGATTGTTATAACCTGTTTCGTCAGTGTAATATTTTCTATCGGGTGACGACATGATGAGGATACCATCTGGTTTTAAAATACGTTTGATTTCAAGCAGCATTTCGTCATGTCTGTCATGGTGCTCAATGGTCTCAAAACTAATGACCACATCTATAGAGGATGGTTCAAGCGGCACCTTTTCTGTCGATCCGGTAAGAAAAGATAAGTTGTGTCGTTTATATTTGTTCCTAGCCGCCTTGATTGCCACTTCACAGATGTCAACCCCAAAAGCAAATTTTGCAACTTCGCTAAGTAGGTTAGTTCCGTAGCCCTCTCCACAAGCAATATCAAGTACGACTTTGTCGCAGGCATATGGGAGCGACAAGCTATACCGATGTAGATGTTCAACCGTGTTTTCATTAAAAACAAATGTTTCCAGGCGTTCGCCTGACCAGTGTTGCTCCATATATTGAAAATCTAAATTTAAATCAGCCCCAATATTTTGTAGATATTGATTCTGATTCGGTTAAAAAACACAATCTTTTTCCATTCATAAACTCGACCATGAGCATCCTCTGACCAAATTTTGAAGTGATCTTCTTCCCAGTGAGATTTCATTTTCAGGTCAAAAGTTTTCGCACTGTCATGAATATGTGCCACAGAAAGTGATTTTCTGATCATCACCCGACGTTTACCTTTAACAAGCCGTAACCATAACTCGAAATCGAGTGCGCAATGTAATTCCTCCCAGATCGGTTGATGAATGGTTGAAAGCCAAAATGTCGACGGTTGTATAAGAGAAGGTATTTTTATAAAATAATCAGTATGCGGAAGCATCCTAGATAATTCGTATCTTTTGGTGGCAGGTATGAAATTAAGACCATATCCATAAACGAATTCGGCCTTCTTTTTCAAAAAAGTTTTTGCTACCTGTATAAAAGTATCTTTTAGGTAATAGTCATCACTATTGATCCAGCCGTAAATTGCCCCTGAGGCTATGCTAAAGCCCATATTAATGGCCTGTCCTTGTCCTTTGTCCTGTTTAGTTTGCCAGTGACTGATCCACGGTTCATATTTTTTTAGAGTATCAACGGTTGAATCGGTGCTTCCGCCGTCCATAATGATATACTCGAGGTTAGGATAATTTTGTAAAAGAACCGAACGGATTGTTTGTTCGATGAAACGGTCCTGGTTGAAAGATGGAGTAACAATGGTGATTTTCGGCCACGAAATGCTGGGATCATATAACAAAGATGATGTTTCTTCAGTGAATGGCCATCCGGATTGTGCATTTGCGGGAAGTGGTAATCCTGCCATCAGCCCGGTACTGGAATCAGGAATAATGGGAAGGGGTAATTGAACGCCCTCTTTTTCAAACTCTGAACGATATTTGTGAAGATCAGGGAGATTCATAAAACAGGATTTATAAGGTGTGATCTGGCAGCAGATAATACTTGCTGTACGCCGATTTCATTTATGTCATGCTCAGACCAACTATCATAATATTGTTTGTTTGGTTGAAAATCAGGTGGTAAGACCACACGGAGTTGGTCAAATATTTCTTTCGGGTATGGAACGAATCTGCCGTAATGATTACCTTTTGAGATACAAATAGCGGGGGTTTGCACGCTTGCAGCAATATGAACGGCGACGGTATCACCCGTGATTAGAAGTCGTGCACCGGTGATCAGTTCGCAAATCTGAATGAGCGAATATTGACCAGTCTCGTTAGAAAAAAAAGTACAAGGAAGCCCGTCAGTGATTTTTTTGCTTGCAGCTATTTCATCTTTGCCACCGGTTAATATCACGTGGACACCCATTTCTTCGATCAATTGCCTGCAAAGGTTCTGAAACTTGGCAGGGTCCCAACGCCTGGTAAAATTACTGGCACCACAAAATACGACGATATAGTTACTTTGTTTGCTGATTTGAGTTGTCGTTTCTATAGCTGGTCGGCTAAAGTTCGAGACCGGCCCGATAAGATATTCTACTATCTGCTTGTTTCTTTCAAACTCATGAACTACTTCTTTTTTTGTGAAAATGAGCGACGTGTAGTAGGTATCTGTTTTTAGCTTTAACTCGGCAGGTTCATTAACTGTATCGCCATCAACCCCGATTTTGACTAGCGCTTTCACATAGCGAATAAGCCAATCCACAGAAAATTTTCTAGAATAAGAAGGATAGAAGATGGTATTCAGGCGCAGGTGGTTCAACTGAAACAAAAGACTAACCAGTTTCCATTTTAAAAAGAAATCGTCCTCATACCAAAAACACCCGTCAATATATTTTGCATCAAGATTTTGAACAAAATTTCCACAAGCTGGAGTTGTCAACAAATAGATTTTCCAGCCGGAAAACCTTTGTGATTCTCGAATCGCTTTTAAATAATTTCTAAAAAGTATATAGTCACCTATACCATCATTTTTAATGATAAGTAAGCTTTTTCGCTGTATAGGAGCAAAAAAGTAAATTGTGCGGACAAATACCGGAATAATTTTCCTCAAGATCAGAAATTTGAATTTTGAATACCCTCTTTGTAATAACATTTTATTCGCTTTTGTCAAATGCTTTTTGTCTTGCCGTTTCTATATCACCTGCAATAAGACTGGGTAACTTTTTTTTGGACAGACAATAGGGAAGTAACTTACCGGTTATTTTGTCAAAGATCGTATTACGTCTTAATAGTGGATTTTCAGAGAATAATCGAATAGTAAAAAGATGAAGATCTTGACCATTTGAATAAAAGTTCAAATTTAATTGGTCAGCCAATATCTTTAAAGATCTATGAGTATAGAATGCAATATGCTGACCGGTTTCAGGCGCAATGTACCACCAGTCGTTAGGTGATGAAATTTCGTGTTCGGGAACGATAAGCGTGGAGATAAGGACATGAGGTGCAAAACAGCTTAACGTCTTCAGAAGCCGAAAGGGGTCATAGGTATGTTCGAGAACCTCGAAACAAGTTACCAACTCGAAATTTCGGCTGTCGGTCGGGAGATCGGACAGGTCATGGTTTATAGCAAAAATATTTTGGCAATAAATGTCCTGCCGGTAAAAGTCCAAACCCTTATCTCTTAATAATCTCACTAATGTGCCGTATCCGCCGCCATAATCCAGCATACGCCCTTTGGTATCTAAATGTCTTGTTACGAGTTCAAATACCCGCTTGCTGTCACGTATGCATCTACCCAACAAGCCGATGTCTAATGAAGCAATTGCTGTCTGATAAGCTTCATCAAGCCAGTACGGCTCATCTGTTTGAAGCTGACCGCAATTCAAACAATGGAAATAATTTACATTATATCGAAACAACACGATAGCCTTGAACAAGGGTACAGAAGGATGGGCGCAAGCAATACAATTCATTTAGTTTGACATTTTTTTTAATTTAAGATAAGTTTGCTTTACGATAGGTAATTTTTGGCCTATGTGAAATTTTATCTTTTTAAAGCGTGTGTTACCTTGTTGAAATAGATTCTTAAAGGTGTTCCGATCAAACTTTTGATTTATACGAATAATTGCGGGATGAATAATAACTGTCAACTTGCTTGTAGGACGGTTTGCCATTTTAGAATCACTGTAGGTGGTGTGTGTCGCATTTGGGCCGAAACCAATATTCGACACCAGATTGACTACAGGTGTGACGGCAATACCGGAATTTTGGTAAAGGCTGTATGACCATTGAATATCCCATGTGTCTATTTCATGCCTGGCCACTTGTCCGAAGGTGGTTTTCCAGTATGCTCTTTCATCTTTATAAAAGAATGGAAGTTTTAATTTTTGTTCAAAGGTGTCAATAACATTTTCCGGGATATTGAAGCTGTAAAGGCACCAGGCTCTTTTCCAAGTTGCCCAACCCCAGATATGAATATAATTACTAAAATAATAACTATCTTGCCTAACCTGACGTTTTGGTTGGAAATTAGCACCTCCTACATGCATAATTTCTGGATGATCCTTGTACTTTTTCAATAGTTCGGAGCAAAATCCAAAAAAATCAATATTCGGCAGGCAATCGTCTTCAAGAATGATACCTTCTTCAACGTGCTCAAAAAACCAATTTATAGCACTCGAAACAGCCTTTCCACAACCTAAATTTTCGGAACGGAATAATGTCCTTACATCACATTCCCAGTCAATTCCGTCAACAACGACACTTCTGGATTCAAGACAGAGCACTTCTTCGTCCGGTTTTCCGGACCGAGGTCCGTCAGCGGCCACGTAAAGGTATTTTGGTTTAACTGCTCTGATCACCTCAAATACGCTGGAGGTGGTTTCCGGACGATTGAAGATCAGAAATAGTACTGGTGTCGAAAAGCTCATTTGGCTGAATGTAATGTTAAAAACTGCTTTAGTAGTTTGTGATGTTTAATAAGCCGGGATTTATTTTCGACAAGTCCCCTGAACCTTCCGTATAAGCTCATGAACGCAAATTGACTTTTAAGCCATTCATTATTGTTTTGTTTGAGCTTGCGGATGGGCATGAATAAAATCTGTTTAATGAGATCACATGTTAGATTTCTCACCCAACCATTAAGCATTGGTGCGATCGGTCTTGTATCATTTGCTAGCTGGAGATGGTAGTTAATCAGCAATATGTCGCTGTAGCTTAGCCAATATGAAAGTTCTTTAAGATACTTGAGGCGTTGACGCTTATGAGGTACAAAATGATGGAACAACAGATTGTTCGACGCTATAATTTTATATCCAGTAAGATAAAGCATCATGCATATTTCCACATCTTCTCCGCAAATTAAACTTCTTCCTTTTCTACCGGTCGTAATCTGTTGCCAGCCGCCTTCTATTAAGGCAATGAAAGCCGATCTGCGATAAACGGAACCTGCGCCATACACCCAATGTTTGATTTCTGAATCGTTTTGTGGGCCATTAACGTATTGGTTTGATAAATCGGCTATTTCGGGATTTGAGGGCTCTTCAGGCTTAAAAATTCCACACCCGCCTAATGCACCAATGCGGACATCACTGACCATAATTGCATGTGCGCGGGCAATATAATCCTGTGCTAGCCAATTGTCATCGTCACAGGTAAGCACATAATCATGTTGAGCAGCCCGAACAGCTTTTTCAAATGCGAAATTCTTTCCTAACCGAGGCTCTTCCAAAATGCGAAACGTACTATTGGGGATTTCAAAACGTTCCCATAAATACATTGCGGTAGCAGCAGTGCGGTCCGTTGATGCATTGTCTACAAGAATAACCTCCCATTCAACGCTTTTTGGAACTTGCTGGAGGGCAAGGTGATTTAAAGTTTCAGAGAGTCTTTTCTCACTATTATAACAACATATGATAACCGACATTCCCATACTATTCTAACAATAGATCCTGTCCATTTTTTCCTTGAATTGCGGATAGCTAAACAGATTTACATATCGTTTACGAGCGTTTTTACCATAAATTTGGCGAAGAAATTCATTCTCTAAAAGCTGTTCGATGGCCGATACGTGTACTTCTACGTCTATCGGCTTGACAACCTTGCCGTCTATTCCCTCTTGCACTGATTCAGGTAACCCTCCGGTTTCGGCCACGATACAAGGAAGCCCCGCTGACATGGCTTCCACGACGGCAATACCATGTGGTTCGACTACGCTTGGCTGATAATAAATGGTTGTCTCCTCTAGCCAGGCTTGCACGTATTCTACCTTTCCTGCAAAGATAATTCTGTCCAGACTTGCTGTTGAGCACTGATATTCTTCTAATAAAGCTCCATTTCCGAGCCAAATAAATTCGGTTTGAGGGTGATTAACGGTCACCAATTTCGCGACTTTTAACCATGTAGAGGGGTTTTTGCGGTTATCGACATGACCCATTGTCGTAATTCTGAATTTTTTGGATGATGATTTCTTTAGATCTGTATTTGGAAAGAAATCCTTCAAAAGACAATTATAAATAACCGTTATTGACTGTGCTTTAGACTGACGAAGGCGCCATGCTGAACAGATCGCCTGCTTCATCGAGTAAGATACTGTGATAATTTTTTTTCGTCTGCCTAGCCGAAGATTGCATGTGAAACGGGTGAAATGAGACATTAATATCATCGGTTCACTGTGTAATATATAAAATACCTTGGAAAATGGCAGCCAAAACAAGTATAGGTATTTTTCAGGCTCTGCGGCGGAAACGGTGATGGTGGCAAATTGATTAATGATGCTTAGCCATAAAATTTGGATTAGCGAACGGATAATCAGTAGTGATTCTCTAATATTCGTGGTTGGCCGATATGCAAGATGTGCATAGCGATGTAGGTAAGGCATAACATATACTGCCTTGCAATTATTCAGCTCTAAATTCTGCAAAAAATCACGTTGTTGTTGATTTTCTAATATCAGAATCACATTTTCGGCTCCTAAATAGTGAATCAGCGTCTTGAAATGCGTGTTTACTCCTCCCGAATCGAAAAGTTTAACGATTACAATATGCTTTTTCCTACTCATTTTTATGCGGATGCAGTAAAATAGACTTTAAGAATGAACGATCTTTGACCGACAGCAAAAAACGCTTTTTTAATCTGAGATTGTCCTCCAGTAAGTGAGGATCCGTTTGCTCAGGGCTATTATGAATCCTGCTAATGACATTTACCAATTCGTCAACATCCCGGCAAATGGTTGCATTATCAAAGCTGATCGTAGTATGTTTTTTATCAATATTGTAAAAGATAGTTTTATAACCAAGACTAATACTTTCAACTCCAGAATAGCCTGTAAAATCAGCAATGGTGAAATGAATAAAATATCCCTTTTTTACATTTTCAGGCAAATCTGTAATCCGTACAGACTTTCGGGTAAAATGTACATTTTGAGACAGACCGAGCAGTTCTGCCAATCTACAGCAATTGTCCAACACAGCGCGGCTTAAAATATCGCCTACAAATAAAAGCTGAATATCATAAATGTTGTATATCTTCAATTTATGCAATGCAAAAATGATATCAAAAAAGAAATTTTTGTCTTCATTTACCCGACTAACTACTGTGAGCTGTATCATAGTTTACTGTGAAAAGCTTAAACACTTTTAGTTTGGCGCGTATATTTTCAAGACCATATTGTGAATAAATTTCGTCAACTTGATATGGGTTAATACAAATAATTGTGTCACACGGGTTGGCGAACAGGGCATCCGGAAAAGGGTAAATAGAGTCCAAATACTGGGCCGAGTTGGTTACGTGCCAGAAAACACGATCACCATGAATAATCAATTTATATATTTTTTGAACGTTATATAAGCCGATCACCTGTACGCTTGCATAAAGTCTGTTGATTCGATTTTTTAAAATAAAGTTCCAATAAAATGTTCGGATCATATTCGCTGGATTCCGAAGCCCCTTGATAGAACCTATTCTGCTTCTAATCACTTTTACATTCATATCCCGAAAAATGACATCATAATATTCGATAGCATAATTGTTCAAAATGAAAATAACAGGTTCGATATGATTGGCTCGAGCGAAAGAAACCAATTCAAAGATAAGCCTTTCTGCTCCAGCCATTAAAAGATGGTCAGTTACGATGAGTGTTTTTTTCATAAAAGCAATGGACTGATTCAGCGATCTTGTGAATTTGTCCCTCAGTTATTCCTGGGTAGAGTGGTAAACTTAGGGAGGTGATGGCTAGTTCTTCTGCAACTGGAAAATCACCTTTAGCAAATCCCAAGCCTTTATATGCTTTTTGAAGATGGGGCGGTATCGGGTAATGTATTGCTGTCGAAATACCCTCCTCTTCAAGATGTGTTTTTAATGGATTCCGGTGCTTTGTGCGCACAACATACAGGTGGTAAACGTGTTCTGCACCATTCGCCGTTTTAGGTAATGTTAAGTCCTCAATATCCTGCAAAAGATCAAAATATAAAGTCGCTATACGTTTTCTTTCCAATAACCATCCTTTAAGATATTTAAGCTTAACAGACAAAATTGCTGCTTGGATCTCATCCATCCTTGTATTATAGCCGATCACTTCATACTCATATTTTGTTTTTGATCCATAGTTTCGAAGCATTCGCGCAGCATCAGCAAGGTCAGGGTCCTGTGTTGTTAACGCTCCGGCATCACCCAATGCCCCTAGGTTTTTGACCGGGTAAAAGCTTGTTGCGTTGATAGCCCCGAACGTCCCAGTAAGCTTCCCATTAAATGTCGCACCTTGCGCCTGAGCATTGTCTTCAATAACGATCAAATGATGTCTTTGGGCAATTTCCATAATCTGATCCATCTCACACGCCTGGCCGTATAAGTGTACCGGCATGATAGCTTTGGTGCGAGGGGAAATAAGAGCCTGAATGTTAGCCGGCGATATATTATAAGTTAAAGGATCGGGTTCTACGGGAACTATAGTCGCACCCGTATAAGTTATGGCCAGCCAAGAGGCGATAAAGGTGTTCGATGGTACAATAACTTCATCACCTTTTTTAATATCAGCCGCTTTTAAAGCAATATGCAGTGCGTCAAGACCGTTTGATGTACCAATACAATATTTAACGTCGTTAAAGTGCGCATATGCCGATTCAAATTCCTCCAGCGATTTACCAAGAATATACCAGTTATGATCCAAGACAAATTTAAACGCGTTCAAGATTTCTTCCTGAATTAAGCCATGCTGATTATCAAAGGAAAAAAAAGGAATTTTTGACATGGGTTATATCTTAAAAGTAAGTATGGTTGCTGCCCATGAATAACCTACACCAAATCCTGCAAGCAACCAGTTGTCTTCAGAAGATGGTCTTAATTTTTTCATGGCACAATAAAGCGCTATCGGAATGGTCGAGGATACAGTATTGCCAGTGTTGCTCATGTCTGCATAGAATTTCTCTGAGGGAATTCCCAATTTCTTCTGCAGATGAGTCAGCATAAACATATTTGCTTGATGAAAAATATATTGACTGATGAGTTCAGCACCAATACGGTTCTTATTTAATGTTAAGGTGATTAGCGGCGGAATTTCTTTAGAAGTGAAATTGAATATTTCAGTTCCGTTCATAAATAGGTAGTCGCCTGGGCTACCATCTCGCTGAAGGTGCTTCATAGCACCGTTTCTGATGATAAGATTTTCAGCCCCTTTTCCATCCGTTCCAAGTATAAACTCACCGATACGGGCGAAGCCATGATCAGAAATTAATGTTGCAGATGCACCATCGCCGAAAATTGTCCGGTTGCTTTTATCTTCAGCGTAAATAAACTTAGAATAAGTATCGGCAGTAAGCAGCAAGATGTTTTTTGCAATATGGGCGCTTATCAAACCCTTGGCCAGAGCCAGACCGTAAACATAACCAGAGCAGCCCAAATTAAAATCTAAAGCACCTGCACTTACAGGTATTCCCAAACGTTCCTGAAGAATACAAGAGGTGGCTGGCAGAAAATAATCTGGTGATTGGGTACAGTATAATATAAAATCAATTGATGATGGTTGTATCGCATATTCCTTAAATAGGTTTTGTGCGGCAAGGTAAGCTAAATCAGCTGCAGATTCACTTTCACTGGCAATGTTTCGCGTGCTCACTCCGACCTTGGAGGCAATTTTGTCGGGGCTCCATCCCGGAAACATGCCTGAAAGCATCTCGTTTGTCAATTTCCCTTTAGGAAGATAATAAGAGAGGGCATTTATATAAATATCTGACATGTGGATTTAATCTGTTGTAGATTATGATGATCGTTAAGAATGGCTCATTTTTGAGGTAATAGCATCAAAAACATCTTGAATAGTTTTTGCATGTCGAACGTCATCACCAGTAAGTATTACGCCATAGTTTTCATCAGCCATGGCGATGACTGAGAGAGCGGTCATCGAATCCCATGCCTCATTTTCCTTAAACAAAGTTTCAGGCCTAAATACGGTCGATTCGGTTTCATCAAACTGCTCTGCAAATTTTTTTAGAAAGATTTCAATAGCTGTCATATTATACCCAAGATCTTACTTAAAAAATGTTTCTTGTACTGGTAGTGTGCCCAGTCGATTTCAAAATAATAATTTTCGCGATCTTCATGTGTCTGTTTCGCGAATATTCGATGATACCTGACCACCTTTTTATTAGCTTTTCGAGTATCAAATATACACCTCTGCTTGTTGAGGGTTTCAAAACCCAATATCATCGCAAATAGATCTGAACCTGGTGCAGCAAATTCATCAGACCGCGGACGTATCAGCCAGCTTCCGCAAGTAAAGGCATCAGCGGTTATATTATATAGCCTGATTACACCACATGGGTCTGTTTCTTTCGGGCCGAAGATGAAATAGTATTCCACTCTCTTTGCTTCCCTTGTTTTGTAATTGCGGATCCAGGTTCGTTGATTATCTATATGATCACCTATTGGTGATAAATGTCTGGCCAGTTCAGGATTCGTCCGCAAATCCCAAATAAATTCGGCATCGGTTTCTTCAACCATTCTGAACCATAATCCATATATATAAACCGGAAGTTTCAAGATGATAATTTGTACATTTTAAATTCATCATAATTTCTAATGTAATCCTTCTCATCATAAGGTAAAGAAGCCAATACCAGGCAAATAGCACCTGATGAAAAATTCGAAATATCGCGCCAGATCCCTCTTTTGATATGTAGGCCCATATAAGGGCGGTTTAACAATACGGTTTTTTTACTTATACCATCGTCAATGGTCAAATCAAAGCTGCCACTTGCCGCTACGATAAATTGTTCTAATTGTCTGTGGCCATGTGCTGCTCTTGATTCACCTCCTGGAATATCATATAAATAATAGACACGCTGTATATCAAAAGGGATATGAATATTATTCTCCACAGGGGTGATATTGCCTGCACGATTATGAATCCGGTTCAGGTGGATAATATTGCAATCAAAGATTGTGGAAGTCTTACTGATTATGCACATCGTTTGCAAACTCATCAAAATCTCGGATATAGTCCAGTTCGTCATATCCACCATTAGAAAGGATGAGCGCCAGGGAGTTAGTCGAGAAATTCTCGATATCCCGCCACATCATTCTGGGAATATAAAGACCGTAGTAGGAGCGGTTAAGACTAAATTTCATTTCTTTGTGCCCATCATGCAGCACAACGTCAAAACTGCCGCTCAAAGCAACAATAAATTCGTCTAAGTGTCGATATGCATGTCCCCCACGATGTTCACCTCCCGGCACGTCATAAATCCAGTAGGCTCGTTCGATTTTGAATGGGATATGATTTTTTTCTTCAATAAATGACAGGTTACCGCGATTATCTAGAAACTTTGGGAGGTGTATTAGTTGCGGGCTATTCATGACAAATTATGACTGATAATCAATAATAAAATCAAATTTAGGATGAATAACGCCAGGAACTAAAGCACTATTGCTTCCTTTTATTTCGTTTTCAACCTCAAAGCCGATGAAATCATCTGCACTAAACAATAGATAGCGTTGATTTTCACCGAATATCAGTTTGAATTTATAGTTACCTGCGTTCAGCAAATATGGTGGAACATGACATCGTACGGTATAGAGGCCTGTTCTTGAATCACCATTGGTTGATATTAACACGCCATTATGAAATACCTGTATTTCGTCACTGTTTTTCAATTCGAAAGTGGCATCTAGGTTGATATTGGATTTTTGGTTAAAAAAAGTCATTTCAAATTCAAGGCCAGTTGAAATAGTGATGCCATAGTTTCCGCTGGATTTTATAGCGAATTTCAGTATCCGAATATTTTCATTGCCTGGTGCTGAATGCAAATCACCATGGTGTACGAACGCTGACCTGATATTATTATCCTGTTGATAAAAGCTCACTGCTTCCAATTGCGCTCCTTTATAAATGAGTTGTCCATTGGCAAGGACCAACCCTTTACTGCAAAGTGTTTTTACTGCTGCCATATTGTGACTGACAAATAAAACTGTGCGTCCTTCGCCCTTGCTTACCTGCCCGATTTTGCCAAGGCATTTTTTCTGGAATTCTGCGTCGCCCACAGCTAAAACTTCGTCAATAATAAGTATCTCTGACTCAAGATGAGCAGCCACAGCGAAAGCAAGTCGTACGTACATGCCTGAGGAATAGCGTTTTACCGGTGTGTTAATATAGCGTTCAACGCCTGAAAAATCGACAATCTCATCAAAATTTCGTTTAATTTCGGCCCGACGCATACCAAGTACAGCACCATTGAGATAAATATTTTCTTTGCCGGTGAGTTCAGGATGAAAACCAGTACCTACTTCTAACAAGCTTGATATGCGGCCTTTTATTTTTATTTTACCAGCAGTAGGGGAAGTAACTCTGCTCAAAATCTTCAATAACGTACTTTTACCCGCTCCATTACGCCCTATTATACCAATAATATCGCCCTTTTCTACTTCAAAGCTTAAGTCTTTGAGACTCCAAACAATATCGCTTTTATCCTGAAATTTACAGTCATTAAGTTCACGAATGATTGAGAATGGATCGGGTTTGCCGCGCATTTTTGCCCAGTATTGTGCTAAATCGCGGCTGAGGGTCCCGCTTCCGAAATCACCCAGCTGATAAGCTTTAGATAATCCTTCAATACTGATTACTTTTGAGGAAACTGTCAATTAAAAAAATTAGCGATTTGATCTGTACAGAGCTTCGCTTCGTCAGTTACAATACAAGTCTGTAACTGATTGGAGAATAGTCTCTTAAGAAAATTGGTTTACCAATTTATTCTTTGTCGTGAATGTAGTCAAAAAAATGACTTGGAAAACTTTGACCAAGTGAATTTAAAAAGATAAAATCTCGAGGAATATTATATCTAAATATATTTTCCTTTTGATTAAACGGATTTACGCTCTTTAGGTTACAGAAAAAGGATATTGAATATGCATCTTATTGATGATCAACCTGACTTTTTTTTTGATACTCTTGATTGTACAGATAAAATTCAAATTGGTGTAAGCCTTATATTGAAACTGAACTTCAAAGACTTTATGAAAATACTGATATGCCGACTACTGCAGTCTAAGATACGTGATAGTTAGGAATCATATTTCTTAATGGATAGCAAAGGAACAAAACTGATGATGTTTGCGTTGTGAAGATGTTTCTTGGTCAAAACAAATCCGTTTTTAATGAACTTTAGCCTGGATGAAAGTTTTTGAAGCTGATCATATTGATAAAGAAAATTACACAATCATTGAGTATTTAATAGTAGAAGCGGTAAAAAGTTGCAGCGAATTGATCATATCTAATATCCGATAATTTTTATGATAGCAGTATGGATGATTTTTTGCATCACTGTATCTCACTCCTTTAGATAATAAACTGATTGAAGTTTTACTGGAGAATAACAAAGCTTTACGAATCCCTTTTTATAAATGAGTTCGTAAAATAGAAGTTCTATAAAACTTAAAAAAAGGATCACTTACAGTTCAAATATCTTTCCCACATGCTTAACACAAACAACTATTTACAGTTATAGGAAGATCCAAGTTTAGATAATCTAAGTATTTGATAAATGATGGATATGGATTGCGGAAGGTACAGGACTGTATAGAGATCTCGTTTCAAATGCTCATTCCAAATAAGTCGCAATGTAGTGACCAAAAAATTAATTTATTATGTTGATTTACATATTAGAATTATATGGTATCGAATCTCTCTTTCGCTGTAACTTATATTGTTTTAAGATAACAAAATCTGCAAATGAATTGTTTACAGATTTTTTCATTTTTATAATTTTCTATTGTATCGTTTCGTAGACTATGTTGTTCGACCATATAGATCCCCAATTAATGGAATAGTAACAAGTTACTCGCAAAAAATCAGAAAGCTATATTGCATAATATGCAACTAAGTATAAAACTATTTGATATTTAAACGTGTTTTAAAGGCTTCGGGAACGATTGCATAGTTTTTATTACGAGTATTTTTCTTTTGATGTTCAATAGTAAGTAATCTTGTTTTAGGGTTTCAAATGAAGCTTTAAATTCTGTCACATCTGCCAAAAATTACCTTTAGTGAAAAAAATATTTTTGTATTTATTATTCATGAGTATCTCCTGCAGTGCTATGTCGCAGGAGACTATAATCAAATATCTTTCTGGAACGGATAAGGATCATACCATACAATGGGATTTTTATTGTACTGGCGGCAGAAATAGCGGTAAATGGACCAAGATCTCTGTTCCATCAAATTGGGAATTACAGGGTTTTGGCACCTACAATTATGGCCATGATAAAAATAAGGCAAATGAACAGGGATTGTATCGATATTTTTTTCCGACAAATAATTGGAGCGATAAAAAAATCTATATTGTTTTTGAAGGCTCCATGACCGACACAAAAGTGCTGATCAATGGTAAGCAAGCAGGGCCGGTGCACCAAGGTAGTTTTTATCGTTTTAAATATGATATTACCAACCTGATCAAACACAACGCTCAAAATTTATTAGAAGTAACTGTAGATAAAACATCGGCAAACGCTTCTGTTAATGACGCGGAAAGAAGGAATAGTGATTTTTGGGTTTTTGGAGGCATTTTTCGGCCCGTTTATCTTGAAATAGTACCCAATACTTTTATTGAGAGAGTAGCTGTAAACGCAAAGGACGATGGCTCATTTGCCATGGATGTGTACACACAAAACTTAAAAGGAAACGAAACCTTTGAGGCGCAGGTTCAAAAACTGAATGGCGAAAATGTTGGCAAGCCCTTTTCGGTTAAGGCAGATACTTCTAATGAGTATCAGCAGATAAAGGCTAATTTTAATAGACCTTTATTGTGGAGTGCCGAATTTCCTAACCTGTACCAGGTAATAGTTAAAATAAAAGGGAAACAAGGTCTTATCCACCAAATCAAACAAAAGTTCGGTTTCCGCACGGTTGAGTTAAGAGTTAACGATGGACTTTATGTGAACGGGACAAAAATTATCATGAAAGGCTGCAACCGCCACAGTTTTTGGCCCGAGAGCGGCCGTACGCTTAGCCACGGCATTCAGATAATGGATGTTAAGCTCATGAAGGAAATGAATATGAATGCTGTACGCATGTCGCATTACCCTCCAGATCATAATTTTTTAGATGTATGCGATTCTTTGGGTCTGTATGTTTTGGATGAATTGACCGGTTGGCAGGCAAAATATGATACTGTTGTAGGGCGAAAATTAGTTAAGGAATTGGTTGTGCGTGATGTAAACCATCCCGCTATCCTGTTTTGGGACAATGGTAATGAGGGAGGCTTTAATCGCGGACTGGATAATGATTATGCACTATACGATCCTCAAAAACGTACCGTGATCCACCCATGGGAAAAGTTTAACGGTACCGATACCAAGCATTATCCTGATTATAACTACATGGTTAAAGCAACTGAAACAGGGCAGGACGTTTTCTTCCCAACTGAGTTTATGCATGGTTTGTATGATGGTGGGGCTGGAGCGGGACTTGACGATTTTTGGGTTCAAATGATGAAACACCCGCATGGAGGAGGAGGTTTCATATGGGCGCTTTTGGATGAGGCTGTTATCCGCACCGATAAAAACGGGATATATGATTCGGATGGAAACCACGCGCCCGACGGAATTGTTGGCCCACACCGCGAAAAAGAAGGCAGCTTTTACACCATAAAAGAGATCTGGTCACCGGTTTATATCAACCCTAAACCGATTGACGGAAATTTTGATGGAAAAATACCTGTAGAGAACAGATATGCTTTCACTAACCTTAACCAATGCACATTTAAGTGGAAGCTGGTTAAACTCCCCGTCGCATTAGCTAAAAATACAGCTCCTGTTGTAACTGGCAAAGGTATTTACTCGGCACCCGATCTTAAACCGGGCCAAAAAGGATTTCTTAACCTGGCGTTACCTTCTTCATGGAAAAAAAATGACGCATTGTATCTTACAGCTTACGGGCCCGACCAAAAAGAAATATTTACCTGGAGCTGGGCTATAAAATCACCCATAGATATTGTACATCAGTTAGCGCCATCACCAGCTGTTAAGTTGGCAATTAAGACCGAAGAAACAGATCAGTCGCTTATTGTGAAGTGTGATGGTAATACTTATTATTTTGATAAGGCGACAGGGTATATTCAAAAAGTAGTGAAAGCCACAGGCACCATATCATTATCCGGCGGGCCGGTGCAAGCTGGTGTTGATGCCAGTTTAAAATCATTCACACACGGCGTTCACAACGG
This sequence comes from Mucilaginibacter aquaedulcis, assembly GCF_030409325.1. Taxonomy (GTDB): domain Bacteria; phylum Bacteroidota; class Bacteroidia; order Sphingobacteriales; family Sphingobacteriaceae; genus Mucilaginibacter; species Mucilaginibacter aquaedulcis. Next base: position 1,339,904 of record NZ_JAUFPR010000002.1, on the reverse strand, counting down.
GCAATATATCATTACTGCCAATTATGATGGAACCGGAGCCTTAGGCGCAAAATGGACCTTTGCTCCGGGACATCCGGTTAAGCTGGAGTATCAATATACGCAGCAGGATGATGCCGATTTTATGGGCATTACATTTAATTATCCTGAAGAAAAAATTACCGGGATGAAATGGCTTGGCCGCGGCCCTTACCGGGTTTGGAAAAACAGGCTCAAAGGTGAGCAATTTGGTGTATGGCATAAGGCTTACAATAATACCATAACCGGTGAAACATGGGGATATCCTGAATTTAAGGGTTACCATGCTGAAGTGAATTGGGTGGTGATTGAAAACATGGAATCGCCATTTACGGTTTATACTGAAGATAAAAATATGTACCTGCAAATGCTGCAACCAGCCAGGGAGCAGGCAGCCCTCGCTAATAACAATGTAGAACCGGCATTTCCACAAGGTAGCATAGGCTTTTTAAATGCTATTAGCCCTATTGGTACTAAGTTTCAATCAGCTTCCGAAATGGGGCCTCAAAGCCAAAAGAACCACGGATACAGCAAACCTGTTAAAGGAACCTTATGGTTTGATTTTACCAGCACCTACCAAAAAAAATAAGCCAATACTAATAATCTATCATGACAAAACATTTTTCTTTATTAAAGCTTTTGGGGGCAGGCATCGCTATATGTGTATTGCCCTCCTATGTTTTACATCAAAGCAAAGCTTACCAAAAAAGTACAGAACCACCGGTTATTACAGTGAATGTGAGTCAGGTTGCAGATAAGCTGCATTCGCCTACGGCCCTTACCTTTCCTGGCAATGGTGATATATGGGTAACAGAGCAATCCGGATTAATACGCGTTATTAAAAACGGAAAATTAGCAGAAGAACCTCTTCTTGATTTGCGAAGCAAAATGCTGAAAGTAAACAAAGGTTATGAGGAACGTGGTTTGTTAGGTATTTGTCTGCACCCGCAATTTAAATCAAATAAAAAGATCTACGTTTTTTACAGTGCTACCACAACCGGCAAATTTGATCATAAAGATGTAATTGCGGAATATAAACTATCTGTAAACGCTGATAAGATTGACCCTAATAGCGGCCGCATTATACTTGCTGTTGATAAGCCTGATGGAAATCATGATGGCGGCTGCATCCAGTTTGGGCCTGATGGTTATTTGTATATTTCATTCGGTGATGGTGGTGGTCAGGGTGATAAACATGGAGATTTTGGCAATGGCCAAAATATAAATACACTGCTTGGCAAAATATTGCGCATTGATGTTAATGCAGGTTCGCCATATAATGTACCTAAAAGTAATCCCTTTGTTGGGAAGCAAGACGCAAGGCCAGAGATTTGGGCTTATGGCTTCCGTAACCCGTACCGCTTCTCGTTTGATAAAACATCTGGTGATTTATTTGCAGGTGATGTAGGCCAGGATCTTTGGGAAGAGGTCGATATTGTTAAAAAAGGCGCTAATTACGGGTGGCGCTTAATGGAAGGCACTCATTGCTACAATCCGGCAACCGGCTGTGATATTAGAGGGATCACCATGCCTATTACCGAATATAGCCATAAAGAAGGGATATCGGTTATAGGCGGATATGTTTATCGGGGAAAACAGCTACCCATATTACAAAGTAAATACGTGTTTGCCGATTGGGTAGGCAAAGTATTTTATCTGCAAAAAACGGGAAGCAACTGGCAACGTGGTAAAATATCATTTCAAAATATCCCCCCTGATTTAAAAATAATAGGATTTGGTGAAGATCAGGCGGGAGAGGTTTATGTACTCACCAATGCAGATACCGGCCCGGAGAATGCAAAGGGTAGTATTTATAAGATTACAAAGAACTAAACTCTACAAGAGAGAATTTATAATTATGAAGATTAGAGAGCGCCCCTTAAGGCGCTTTCCGTCGTTATAATGATGTGTAGAGTGATAGATATAGTTCTTTTTATAAAATCATGTTCGGAAAAAAGTACAAAACAGGGAAGAGTTTCGCGTTGTTATCAGGGAAAAATGAAATGGCATGATATTATAGGGGAGTATGCCTGAACCTATAATTATGTAAACAGTTTTTATCATTTAAGTCTTGGCCGCCGCTAAATATCTCCCGAAACTAATTTTAATCCTTGGTCTGTCTGTTTTGCTTGGCCTGGAAGGTTTTTTCAGCTTTAGGCTGCACGAGTTATCGGCGCAGCAGGAAACCATCAAACTGGATCATTCCACCATCAACAGCATTTCCTACGGGCTTTTATCGGTTGATCAATGGAGAGATGAGGTAGCCGGCATTGTGAACCGGCAGGTGAAACATTTTAAACTTACGCCCAAGCAAAAGCAGGAATTACAGAAAGAAGTGGAATCGGTGCTTTATGCGCTTATCAGTAAGGCCGAAGCCATGGTTGAAAAGAAACCGCAAAGCCTCGCCGGAAAAATCAGGAAACTGGCTGTAAAAACCTTCGTCAAAACTGATAAGATCAAGGCGCAGGTGCCTGATTTCGCCCGTACTATCATTGCTAAGGCCGATAATCCTAACCAAAAAAATAAATTGAGTAATATGGCAATGGGTAAATTTACCCAGTTGCAGCGTAGGGACAGTATAGATAGTACGCTTCGGGCCAATCGCGCCTTGTTTAATGGTATGTACCATAAATACCAGGTCCAGTCAAAAGAACAGTTAAATGCAAAACTCGACAGACTATTACAGGATATCCGTGTGGAGATGTACCGTTATTGCTTTTTAATGCTGGGCTGTATAATAATAGTACTTGGTTTATGGTGGATTTTGCGCAAACGGACAGAACTGCATGGCACACTGTTCATCTTATCTCTGCTGTTTGCCTTTATATTACTGGCGGTGGGTCTTAGCGCTTCCATGATAGAGGTTGATTGCCGTATCAAAGCGCTGGATTTTGTACTATTGAGTGAGCACGTTTCATTTAAGGATCAGGTGCTTTTTTATGAAAGCAAAAGCATTTTGGGTGTAGTTGAGGTTTTGGTTAAACAGCCAGCTGTTGACTCTATAGCTGTAGGTATACTTATCCTTTGTTTTAGTATCCTATTCCCGGTCATGAAGTTGAGCTCTACCGGTATCCATTTATTGAGTAAAAAGAAACTGGCCGAAAACCGGGTGATCAAATACTTCGCTTTTCAATCAGGAAAATGGAGCATGGCCGATGTGATTGTAATTGCCATACTGATGACCTACATTGGCTTGAATGGCTTGTTAGATAAACAACTTGCTATGCTCAACATACGGGCCCAGGACCTTACGCTGATTACCACCAATAACACGGCGTTGCAGCCGGGCTATATCATTTTTATCAGTTTCGTATTATACGGACTCATCTTATCAACCATTCTGAAACATATTACCCCGCATGATGCCCACTAAATGAAGTATACAATTTTAAATATAATCGTGCTTATCGGGCTAAGCTTATTGCTGGCAGGAGCAGTATATTCGGGTTATCGTTTGGCCGGGATCTCTGCCGAGCGGGAACAGGTAAAGGAGGATTACAGCTTATCTAACAGCGTTACCTTTGGTTTATTCTCCATTGATCAGTGGCGCGACCGTATTACTGATGTGCTGAGCAACCAGATACAGGGTTATCATATCACAAAATCCCAGCAGCGGGATATCCTGTTGATGGTAGAAAAGCAAATGCATGAACTGGTTAGTAAAACTGTAGCTGAAATAAACCAGCCGAAAAAAGGGCTGGGCGCCAAACTTAAAAAACTGGCGTTTAATACCCTGGTTGATTCTGCTGAACTACAGGCCCAGGTAAGGCCCTTTGCAAAAACAATAGTAGCTAAAATAAGCAGCCCAGAAAGTGAAGCCCGGTTGAAAAATATTGCAGGTAGTAAAGTTAATCAGCTAACCAGGCAAATTTACGATAGTGTGAGTGTAGCTAACTACGCGGTTACTAAATACGTTTATAAAAAATATAAGGTGGCTGACCCTGTTACCTTTAATAAACGCATAGATGAAAGGCTTTCCGAATTGAAAGTACAGCTTATACAATATGTATGCATCATGCTGGGTTGCGTATTAGTAGCCTTGTTGCTTTGGCTCAGCTTGCGCAAACAGGTGCATCTGCAAACGCCGCTTTTTGTATTCGCTTTGATGTTTGCATTGGTTATGCTGATCACGGGTAGTTTTTTACCGGTAATAGAAGTAGACGCCCGTATCCAATCGCTGGAGTTGGAGCTGCTCAACGGGAAGGTTGAATTTAAGAATCAGGTGCTTTTTTATCAAAGCAAAAGTATTTTAGGGATTGTTGAAACATTAATAGCTCAACCTAAACCCGACGCTATAGTAGTTGGCGTACTGATCCTGTTGTTTATACTGATCCTGCCGCTGTTACGCCTGATTGCCAAAGGGATTTACGTACTGAGCTCAAAGAAGATGGGGCAGAATGGCATAGTTCGTTACCTTACATTTGAACTTGGAAAATGGGATATGTCTGATGTAATGATTGTTGGTATGCTGATGACCTACATCGGGTTGAACGGTATTCTGAAAAGCCAGTTATCTGGTCTTAACATGCACACCGAATCACTAAACGTAATTACAGCCAATGGTACCTCGTTACAGCCCGGTTACTTTATTTTCGCTGGTTATGTGTTGTTCGCTATACTGCTTTCCTACATTTTGAAAAGGGTATCACCTCATGATGAATTATGATCGCTACTTCCACATTTGGTCTGATTACAACTGCCTGTTAATTATATAATTTGTGTATCATTCCACCGCTTTTTTGATAAATAAGATATTTTAATTAAACCCTTCCTTGTTTCTTTTGATTATAGCTTCTTCCGTTTTTGGGATAAGTATGTCAAGGCCAAATTCAACTACCTCTTGCTGTACCTGATCAATAAAGGGGCGAAAATCTGCATTATATGCCTGAAAAGCCTGTGTAAAATCGCCATTGCGCTTTTCAAAAGCATCGGCCAGTGCAGCTGCGCCGTCAATAGCCAATGATCCGCCGCGGCCTGCAGCAGGCGAAGCGCAGTAGCCCGCATCGCCCACCAGCGCTACACGCCTCTTTGTCCATGATGGCATCTTCATCTGGCATAGTTTATCAAAATAAAAAGTATCGGATTCCCGCACCTCGTTCAGCAATTCAGGGCTTCGCCAACCGGCTTCTTTAAACTGCTCTGTGATCATGTTCCGCATTTGCTCTTCATTCCGATAATCATACGAAACCTCATTTTCAGAAAAATAGGCAAAGCAAATATCCGTTTTGCCATTATAGGCATTCAGCATAATAGTTTTGCCAACCTCGCTATACATCTGAGTGGTGTTTTCAGGGATCAGGAGCTTATCAACAATAGTGATGGAGAAATAGGTTTGCAGAAAATGTGAAAAATCGTTTTCGGTGCCAAACCAAAGTTTCCTGACTACAGAATGAATGCCATCGCACCCGAAAACGAGGTTGAACGATTGTTGTGCGCTGTTTTTAAAAGATACCAGCATCCCGGCTTCATGTTCGGTTAAATCTGTAATGCTTTCCTTGAAAATAAATTCAACGTCGTCTTTAATCAGTCCGTACAGCATATCCAGCAATACATCCCGCTCAATCTCATATTCTTCCGTTTCGCGGTGCTGGTGATAGTCAAGTCGTTCGGTGGTATCGTTGGCATTTTTAAACTCTATTCTTTCCATGCTGAGCCTGTTGGCGTATATCTGGTCGAATAGGTCCATGCGTTTTACAATGTCGATGGTGTTTTCAAGAATATTTACAGGGGTACCGCCTTTTTTCAAACACGGAGCAATTTCCACGATAGTTACCTTATAGCCCAGCCTGTTCATCCAGTAGGCGGTTGATAGTCCGGCAAAGCTTGCGCCGGATATGAGTGCTTTTTTATGATTGGTAGTTTCCATTTCAAGTGCATTTTTTATTGATGCAAATGAACAGCGAATAGAACAGCTTGTATAGGCTTAAACAATGAAAGTGTTGGACTAATCGAGGTTTTTCCGACGGAACACCACAGGAGATACACCTGTAACTTTGGTAAATAGCCTTGAAAAATATGGATAATCATCATAGCCCAAAGACGCCGCAACCTCCTTGAGTGATTGGTTGGAATGATAAAGCAATCGTTTAGCTTCTAAAATAACGCGCTGCTGAATATGGTAGGATATCGGCTGCCCGGTTGTGTTTTTGATACATTCGTTGAGGTAGGGGGTAGAAATATGCAAGGCTTTCGCATAATCGGCTGGACGTTTTATATGGGAAAAATGAATCCCCAACAAGTTACGAAATGCTTTGGTGAGCTGTTCCTGCCTGGATAAATGATCGGGAGGGGCAGTGTTTTCGAGAAACAGCGATATTACCAGACCAACAAGTGCATTCCCATAGTCTTTGAGCAGCGAATGAAAAAGAGGTGCATTTTTTCTTAGCCAGAAAGTAAGGCATAATGAAACAGCCTCAGAGATCAAACTGAACTGATTTTCATTTAGGAGCATAGGAGCTGATGGCGTAATATCATCAAGCAACTTTAGGTAATCAGGGTTAAGCTGCTCGTTGTTCATTGCCCAGGCGCATACTGTTACATCTTTAAAATCAATAATGCGGTGCACCTGATCAGGATGCATATAAATTAGTGATGGAGATTGAATAGCATATTTTTGAAAATCAATTTCCATGTTCACACATCCCTTTTCTAATAAAAAGAATGTGTGACGGTCATGTCGTTCAGGTTGTTCCCATTCGCCTAAAGGGGGTAAAGCCTCAAAAGAAACCCGATCGATAGTAAATCCTTCATCTGCCTCACTGCCAAATGTGTTCACAGGAATTGAACCGGTTTTTTTGCCCATTGTTGATCTTTCCCGCAAAGATATATGATTCAGAGGACAGAAAAAGATTTGTCATCGGGATGGAAGAAACGTTGATATATATATGTTTCCGAATCGCTCTTGGGCCAACAATTTTTCAGGATCAATGATCAGATATAATCACCTTTTGTGGTTTCTTATCTGCCGAACGTTTCTTGATGGTAAAAATCACTAATGGTATACAGCAAGCGTTCATTAAGGCTAAAAGAAAAAAGGCATCCATGTAACTTAATAAATAAGTTTGCTTAACCACTGTATTTTCAAGCGCGCCGATGGCCTGTTGGGCGGCCCTAAGATAATTTGCACCATGGGTCATCAGGTTTCCGATTACGCCCTGTAACCTTTGATGGGTAACCGGATCGCTATCTGTTACATGGGTTATTAATGCTGTTCTGTTGGCTGCCGCGCGCTGCGCGATGTAAGTATTGATCAATGCGATACCGAATGACCCACCCATTTGCCGCATCATGTTGTTGAGGGCTGCCCCCTGTGGAATATCCTGCGGTTTCAACTCTGAAACGGCAAGCGCGGTAAGTGGAACAATCAGTAATGCGGCTCCTAAACCCCGAAAGATAAGGGGAATAAAGAACCATGCATCGCCCGTTTCCAAATTAGATTTCGACATGAAAAATCCGAAGATGGCTGAAAACAGGAAGCCTGTAATAATGAGGTATTGGGGTCGCAATCCGCTTTGCAGCATTCGGCCCAAGAAAGGCGAAACCATAGCGGCCATTAGTGTACCCGGCAATAACATGGTGCCTGTTTGGAAGGCTGAATAGCCGATAATCCGCTGGGCATATAAAGGGAATACGAATACAGCACTAAATAAGCCAAATCCTAGTACAAAGGTCATTACTGCGGAGATAGATAAGGTGGTGCTTTTTAAAACCCGGAAATTAATCACGGGATGTTTTACTTTCAACTCCCACCAAACCAGGACGCTCAGAGAAATTACAGAGATGATGCTTAACACCGTAATGTAAGTGGCCGAAAACCAGTCATCTGTTTCGCCGCGTTCCAATACTACCTGTAATGAACCTATGCCAACTGCAAGCAAGCCTATGCCCAACCAATCGATCTTCCTGTCATCCTTTGAGCCTTGAGATGGTCTTAGATATATAAACGATAGCATTGCGGCCATCAGGCCGATAGGGATATTTACGTAAAATATCCATTGCCAGCTCAAATTATCAACGATATAACCACCCAGCACAGGCCCGATAGATGGACCGATAATAATACCTAAACTAAAAATCCCACTCGCCAACCCGCGTTCTTTAGGCGGAAATGTTTCAAATAAAATGGCTTGCGATGTGGATAGTAAAGCACCACCGCCTACACCCTGTAAAAAACGGAATGCCACTAACTCCCACAAACTTGTTGAAAAGCCACAGAGCGCGGACGACAGGGTAAACAACAATATGGATCCGATATAATATTGTTTTCGTCCGATCTTCTCGGCAAGAAAACTTGTCATCGGAATCACGATAACGTTCGCTATTGCGTAAGAAGTGATCACCCAGGCGGTATCTTCAAGTGATGCCCCGAGGTTGCCGCTCATTGTATTTATTGATACGTTAACAATAGTAGTGTCAATCAGTTCAATAATGGTCGATGTGATAATCGTAATAACGATGATCCATTTTCTGAATCCTGTTTCCATACCGCAAAATTATGGCTCAGGTTATTTTAACCACTTATAGTATTCAATCAGGAATTTATAACATTCAAACATTTATAGGTTTTATTATCATGTTTTTGTCATATTGAGTTATAATAATCAAACATTGTATTTCAATAAGACTTAACTTTGCATTATGGAACCAATAGAAACACTGGCTGATTTTTATCTTCGCCATCCGGTAAATAACCAATCGGCATTTGCTGAAAATAATACAGGACAGGGACACTTCAATGTTTTTAAGCGACAACTTTGTGTGCAGCGTTCGCCATTTGGGCGTAGGGATTTCTATAAGGTTACCTTGATAATAGGTCAAGGTAAAATGATTTATGCAGATCGGGAAGTGCAGATAGACCGGCCTGCACTGGTATTTTCCAGCCCGTCGGTTCCATCGGCTTGGGAGTCAGGACCCGGCCCTCAAACAGGCTGTTTCTGCCTTTTTACACAGACTTTCATTGAATCCGGTGAATATAAAGGCAGACTGCCTGATTTTCCTTTATTTCAGCCGGGTGCATCTCATGTTATTTTTTTAGATGATGACCAATTGAGCTTGATATCCGGGTTGCTGGAGCGCATGCAGAAAGTGATGGCTTCAGATTACCGGGCTAAATATGATATGTTGCGCAGTTACCTGCGCGTTTTGATGCATGAAGCTTTAACACTATCACCAGTAAATACTATTGAAACGCATGCAGGCTCGGCCGCTCGTATTACGGCACAGTTCCTGACATTGCTTGAACGGCAGTTTCCAATTGATTCCCCGGAACAATCTGTGCGACTAAAGGCTCCGAAAGATTTTGCCGTTTCCCTGGCGGTTCATACCAATCACCTGAATAGATCGGTAAAGGCGGTAACTGGTCGTACAACCAGCCGACTTATAGCTGATCGTATTCTTCAGGAGGCGCAGGCACTTCTCAAACATACAGACTGGAGTGTTACCCAAATTGCCGGAGGGCTCGGTTTTGATGAACCCGCGTACTTTACCAACTTCTTTAAAAAATATACCGGAGCATCACCCGGACATACACGTACAGTAATATAAATTTTGCTGATTGTATTGGGTTACAATTAATACTTTGACTCAAATTATGTATAAACAGTTGGAGTGTTTTGGTATCGGGTTGTAATAAATGGGATCGTTGTTTTTAAAATCAATTCTGCTGGCACGGTGTTTTTTACTAACTTGATTTAAAATGATAGGGTTACATTTTGAATGATAGCTTTTACTAATTGTTGTACTATATGAAAAAAACCGTGTTGCATTTCTCCGATGAGGAGTTAATTGATACGTTAAAGGATGAACAGGTAAGCAATTCGGTGATCAGCTTTTTGTATCGGAGTAATTATGCCGTATTAAGCAACTATGTGAGGCAAAACCAGGGTTCAGAACAGGATGCGCAGGATATTTTTCAGGAAGTAATAGTGACGTTTATCGAGATTGTGAAAAAAGGAAAATTCCGTGGAGAATCGAGCATTAAAACGTTTTTGTTCACGCTTAATAAATATGCATGGCTTAACGAATTAAAAAAGAGAAACAGAACCGTGCTCAGAGAAGAACGATATGGTCATGAGATGGAGGTAGATGAAAAAGATGTTAGTCATTTTTTAGTTGAACGGGATGCCCGCAAATTGGTGCAGTCACTGATGGAAAAACTTGGAGATGCATGCCGCAAAATTTTAACAGCCTATTATTATGATAATTTGCCTATGAAGGAAATATTGGCCTTGGTAAATTATGAAAATGAACAGGTACTCAGAAATAAGAAATATAAATGTTTAAAAAGCCTTGAGCAAATGCTTAATGCCGATAAGGCCCTGGCACAACGATTTAAAAGCGCATTAACATATGGACAATAATGCACAAGCAGACGAAAGACTGATTCAGTACCTGGATGGAGAATTAACGGGTGAGGAGCTGACTGCTTTTGAACAAACATTGGCAAACAGCCCTGAATTACAAGTCCGGCTGGAGAACCTTGAGCTGGCAAAAATGGCTGCCATGCATTATGGTTTAAGGCAGCAGGTAGCCTCAGTTCACCATCACATGATGGATGAGCTTAGGGGCAAACAGGGTAATCAGAATAGCGGAAGGATTTATTCGCTTTTACGCTTTACTATGAAAATAGCTGCAGGGCTAATTGTTTTTATGTTTTTATTTGGAGCCTATGAGTGGGTGAATGTATCATCGGCAGAGTTGGCTCAAAATAATTATCAGCCGTATGAACTAAGTGTAGACCGTGGGGTAGAAGGGTCTTCGGTTATTGAAAAAGCCTATGCAAACCACAACTTCAAAACAGTTATAGCAGAACTAAGCAAAAGCCCAGGTCCTGGAGAAAAGGACCGTTTTTTGGGTGGTCAGGCATATTTGTCAATGCATGAACCGGCTAACGCCATCCGTGAATTTAATGAAGTGCTTCTCGACCCGGCAAGTCATTATCGGGATGATGCTGAATACTACTTAGCCTTAAGTTATTTACAGTACAATGAGCCGCTGAAAGCTCAAAAATTAATTGATCAGATATATAACGATAAAGATCATTTGTATCATGACAGGGTGAGTTATTGGACTGTAATTAAACTAAAATTGCTGATCCTGAAAAAAAGAGGCGAGTAATTAAAAAAACTTAAATAAACGGTTACATAATCGCTGTTGGCGACCACCAATAACAAAAACACGATTATGAAAAGTTTAAAGACTAAAACCCGCCTTATCCTTACACTGCTATTTGTAGTAATTATAGGTTTAATAAGCTGTAAAAAAGAAAGTACAACAAATCCGGCCGCGGGTTCTGCTGCTATTTTGTTCGGTGTAAAAGCAGACCAGGTATCTTCATCTCTGGTGTCTGCTTCTGTTTCGGCTGTTAATGCAACAACTGCCATGGTGAACTGGACTGAAGGTATAGCAAACGTGAGTAAGTTTGAATTTGAAGCCAGGAAAAATGGAATAAAAAAAGAAATAGAAGTAAAGGGCTTAACAAATGTTGATCTGTTTGCCTTAGCCCCTTCATTTGCAAACGCCCCGATTGATACAGGTGTTTACAATGAGATTGAGGTAAAAGTGGTACTCGCAAAGTCCAATGCCGCTATTCCACTAACATTGAAAGGAAACCTGACCAAAACGGACGGAACGGTTATCCCGGTTGAACTTTACTTTAATGAAGATCTGGAAATTAAGGCAGAAGCAAAGAACGTGACAATTGAAAAAGCATCCGACCTGAAGACCACCATCATGCTTCATTTGAATGGAATATTCCAGCAAATAAGCATTGCCGATCTGCAGCAGGCCACCCTTACCGATGGTAAAATTATCATTAGCTCAACTTCAAATAATGTTATTTATAACAAGGTGAAAGTTAATATACAACAAATTGCCGAAACCGAATTTGAACATAGGCACCATGATGGTAGTGATGATAATGGTGGTGATGACAACCATGGCGGAACGGAAGGACACGGATAATTGATATTTACCCCTGATTATAAGTCCGGTTCCGTTTTATACGGTTCCGGCTTATTATTATCATGGCGATCAGGAAAATAGCAGCGATTAATAGCATATAAATAATAAACCTATGATGATCATGTTGCTTCTCAAAGCCACCTATCAGCCTCATGTGAGTCCAATAGGCGGGCAATTTTTGTGTTGATGGTATATGATCATCATTAAGGTAGTCGAGTTTTGCTTGTTGAAGGGCCCGGGTAATTGTAAAACCCTTTTTCAGGTAAGTATGGAATTTTTTAGCAATGTAAGCTGTAGCATTATCATCGGCTTTCCACATTGATGCTACGATATTATTACAGCCTGCGTAAGAAAATGCCCTGGATAAACTCATCAGGCCTTCGCCATTAACCAGTTCACCCGTTCCGCTTTCACAGGCGCTGAGCATTACAAGCCTCGTTTTATCCAGTTTTAAATTATAAATTTCCGGCTGGAATAACTTATAATTTATGTCTGTGTTGTTTGATGAGGGATAAAAAACAATGAATGATTGATCTGGATTTTTATCATTAGCATAGGCATGAGTAGCTAAATGAATGGTGCCAAATTGATGGGCCGCATCTACAAATGCTTGTTTTGTGGCTTTTGGGCCGAATAGTAAATAGCCTCCCATTGCCTCTATTTCTTGTTTTGAGGCAGGTAAAGAAGCCCATTCAGAGCCTGCGATCTTTTCATCAAAGGGGGCCATGCCCAGGCTGCCAGGGTGTTTAGCCTGGGCAGCATTATTCCCCAGTAGTATAGTGCATGAATAGTTATAGGTGATGGTGAATTGTTTTAAAAGTGATTTAGCTTTATTATTGATCAATAATTCAAATGGGAGATAATTCAACTCATCATCAGGAATTATCATCAGATCTTTTTTGTCTTTAATGAATGGCTCTGCCTGCTTAATAAGCTTTGAATACAATGATTGGCCAATGGCACGCATTTGTTTGTTATTGTTTCCGGTCTTGTTTTGAGCCAGCAGATAAGTGCTTTTAACAGATGCTTGAAAATCTGCAGGTGTAGTACTCGTGAAAAAATTGAAAGTATTTTTAGTGATCACAAAGCACAACACATACTGCTTACTCAGGTGATAAGAAAGGATAGCACCTTGCTCAGGTATGATCTTTTGAATGGATATTAGGCTAACGTTATCGCTATGAGAATTAAACTGGCTAAAACCTGTTTGTTGGTTTACCTGCTGCTGAACCGAAACCAGTTTAATAACTTCATCATTTACTGTTCTCTTTAACTTAAGCAGGGCCAAACTATCTGTTTGCCCCGATGCCTGCAGGGTTAGGCGGGTTATATTTGCTTTCAGGTCGATTTCCTGTTTCAGCAGCATCGGAGATATGCCGCTTTTAACTTTTAGTTTTGATTGTTCCAGATAAAGGGCCAGCGTACTGGCTTTATTTTCCTCATCAAGGCGGTAAGCCTCCTCTATGTAATTTTTATTGTGAGTTAGGCGATATAATTGCAAGCATAAATCAATCGGCTGCTGATGCAAGGCATATTTTCGATTACTAATGAGGTATCGTGCTTCATCATTTTCGTAAAACCGTTCCACATGATCTGCCAGTTTGTAAAAGGACAAATAGGTTTTTAATGCCGCGTCCAGGTCTTTAATACGGTGGTTTTGTGTATACAATGACTCTAAAGCGGCGGCTTTTGATGATAACACATCCAATAATTCGGCACTATTAAAAACGGTGTTAAAATTATCAGGGTTGGCATAAATGTCATTACTTTGGAAATCTAAAAGCAGGTTATTGATTGACTGCTGATAATAAATCAGACCTTGTTCCATTTGCTTTTGAGCAACCAATACATCGCCCAAATATTTCAGTGTGATGCCATGATCGCTGTTTTTATGATCATGATTTTTTTGCGTATTTATGGATTCGGCTTGCTTTAAATAGCTTAATGCGCCATTGAAATCATGCAACTGCAAGCTGGCTTTTCCAAGGTCATTCAGTTTTTTTTGATCCTGATAGTTTACTTGTTTTAAATAAGATATGGCCAGCCTGCTTTCGCCCATAGCCAAGTATACCGAACCAATATTGTGTAATAATTTATCAGTTTGTTCATGAAGCTGTAAGGCCTGTTGATATAGTTTCAGCGCGTCGTTATATCTTTTCAGTTTGCGGTAGGCCGAGGCAAGGTTGCTTTTATAGCTCACCATAAGCGAATTTTCGATGTTGCCGCGGCTTTCAAGTGTACTGATTGCACGCTCATAATAAGGAATGCTTTTAGTATAATTACCTCCCGAATAGGCAATAACACCCAGGGTATTGTACAACCTTTCTACCTCATTTATTTGGGGGTATTTTTCGGCGATGACCTTTGCGCGGTTATAAAAGATCTCGGCTGAGTCGAGCTTGTCCTGCTGATAGTAGCTGTTCCCGCAATAAATGAGTGGCCTGAAAATGGCTGAGTCAGGAATAGATAAAGTTATATTTTTAACCTCAAACGCTTTTGTAAAGTAGGTAATGGCTTCTTTCGGGCGATTTAGCACCTGTAAAAAGGCGCCTGTATTTATGCAGGCTTTTAACAAAAAGGGTGCGTCGGTTCCGGTCTTCGATAAAATGCTAATAACCTGTTGATATAAAATGAGAGCCTGCTGATCTGTTTGATCAGTTGGCTTATCGGCAGTGGCAAATTTTTCTGCCCTGGCAAATAATATTTTATATTCGGGTTGCTGAACAGGAGCAGCAAGAGCTATAGATTTAGCCGCCAAGCAGCTTAAAAAAAAATATACAATTAGCCAGGCCCGGTACATGAATTAAATATATGTAAAAAGCCGTTAGCAAAAGTTACCTGCTTACAACTATAATGCATGGCGGCCTTGCACGGGTTGCTAAACGCTGCACCGATAAACCGGCTAAAACGAGCGAACCTGAAATTCCCGATGATTGTATTAAATTTTGACTGAAAATAGTTGTTTTGCGTTCTTCCAGTAAATCGGTGAGATATTGTGGGATTTCTTTTGCCGTACGGTAAAAATATATTTTAACGTTTAGTCCATTGAGGGCTCGATTACTGCCATCATTTAAGCGATAGGCCAGTTTAACTTCTGCCGTGGCGCCGGTGTCAATTCCCTGGTTACGTACAGATTTTGCCAGGTTTATGCGCGCATCATCACCATTTATACTGATGCCCACTTTTTTACAGCTGCCATCTTCGTCAAAAATATTGTTTTTGCCGGTGCCGGGGAGCACCAGTTTGGTATTGGCATTATAAATTGGGGTTGCGATACTGTCGCCTGCCGATAGGTTATAGATCTTATCCTGATAGTTTATGCCTGATATAATTACGTATGATGTAAGCGTATTTCCACCAACTTTGGCCGGAGTAAATGTAACTTTATACATAAGCCCTGTTTCGCTTTTGTTTACATTAATCTCTCCCGTAGCGTCTTCAATTTTAAGTCCTTCAGGCGTACTACTGTAGGTGCCGGCCTCGGCGCTAAGAGGTTTAATGATATTTGCCGCCTCCTGAACAAAAAATAGAGAATCGGCATAAATATGATTGTTTGTTCCTCCTTGTCCGGGAGAAACAGGCGTTTCTGGTGGGGTACCTACCGGGCTATCGGTAAATGGTGACTTATCCTTAGAGCATGATAAAAACAAGCACATTACACAGGCAAGCAGCACAAAAAACAACCTCTTGATCATAGTCTGGTTTAATTTTCAGGATATTTTATTTAATAAAAATAAACAAAAATCGGGTTTACAAAAAGTACGCCGTAGTTTGGATTAGTATAATAACCCTTTATTTGCTAAAACCTGTTGAATTATAGGTTTTAGCAAATAAAGGAGAAAGATATTTATGAGGCTCTTTGCGATTTTATAAGTGTTCCGTTAGCTTTGAATGAAGCCTCGTACGCCACACCGCTTTTTGTAAAGTGAGCCTTATACAAACCATCGCTGGTAAGTTTCCATTCTCGTACTGCAACACCCGGAAATGCTTTGTTAAAAGCTGCTAATACCTTTGCCGGAACAGTAATATTTTTATCATCATTACCACTGTGTTTGGGCTGGTTATCGTCATTAACATCATGTTTTACATTGTCATCAGCGCCATCATGTTTGGCGGCTGTAGTACTAATTTCAGCAGCTGGACTAACCGGTGAAACCCCAGCTGTTTTGCTGCAAGATGCAAATGCCAGTGCAGCTGCCGCAAGAATTAAAGTTGACTTTTTCATAATAATTTGATTTAAATTTTAATGTTAGTAAACGCTGTTTGGGATGATGTAACCTCAAATTGAATTTTTTTTGAAAAAGGTTAAGCAAATTGATGCAAATGAACCAATGGGCATGGAATCACATTGATGTGTGTGTGCGTTTTTTCATCATACCAACCTCTTTAGAAACGTTGGGTAGGGGGTATCAAAGAGTCCTGTTGGTTGACTCCATTCATCAATTACATCAGATAAAAGGTATCTGGTGAAACTGATTGAACAGGCTTGGGAAGATTGGCCATCTCCATCAAATTTCGCTCAATTGTTTTTGAAAGAGCCGTCATTGGGGTATCAGTAGGTTTGTTTTGAAAAGGATCCTGCATCAATATCGCGGTGCGTTCAATAGCTATAAACAATACAGGAATGATAGTAGCAAGAAAAATTACAATTACCCAATGATGGTCGTCAAGCCCAAAAGGGAAGATGGTGGTCAAAACATATATCAAAAAATGTATTAAAACGCTGTAAGCACGAGGGAAAACTGTGTTTTTAATACGTTCGCATCTTCCCATGGAGTCTGTTAATCGCTGAATGGTACTGTCCAGCTGTACCTGTTTGTTTGCATTTAGTTGGTAGTGTTCGCTTATGGCCGCTAACTCTTCCGCATGTTTGGATAGTAACATATTAGGTCTGTTGTCACTATCCGCACCAAGTTCATTTATGTATTGGGTGACTTTTTCAGACGAGGGGCATTTTCTCAAACTTTCTGCCAGAGTATAACACCATATAGACTGTCTTATGGCCATTTTTTCTATATATCCGGCCTTATTTTCGTCATTAGGCAAAAACTGAACCAATTGCCTGATTAGGGTACGACTATCGTTAACAATAGCTCCCCATACTGTTCTTGCTTCCCACCATCGCTCATATGATTGAGATGTTCTGAAGGCAAGTAGCAGAGATAGTAATGTGCCTACCATTGCCGATACACCGAGAGGAATGGTAAGATCTTTAAAGAAAGTGAAATAATCCAAAGCTCCCACAATGCAGGCATACAGAAAAATAGCGATCACATCCCATTTAATAAGCCGCAGGAAATAGGTTATGGAAATTGGTTTAGATAGTAACATAAGTTTTCATTAATCATTTGATGTTCAAAACGTTTCTGAACACTTAAGATGCTTTACGGTTGTTTTAAAAGTTTTTTAACAGTAGAAATAAGCTTGTATATATCAAAGGGTTTTGGCAGATAAGCATCATAGTTCAAGTTGGCCAATGATACGGCCATTTTGTGATAGGCGGTCATTAATATAACCGGTATATGTTTTGTTTCCTTTGTGTTTTTAATAACCTTGCAAATTTGCCCTCCCGACATACCTGGTAGCATATAATCAGTTAACACTAAATCAGGTTTGAAATTTTTTATGGATAATAATATATCCTCAGTTCGTTCAATTCCTTGCACCTCGTATTCTTCCGAAAGAATCATCGTAGTGACACTTAATATTTCAGGGTCATCTTCAATTATCAGTATTCGTTTATTCATACGTTAGATTAAAAGTAATAAGTTAGGCAATGGCCATGATAGATTTTAACCGATGTTCATCAACCGGTTTTGATAAATAGCCTTTTACATGCGGATAAAGGATACATTTTTCCCGGTCACGTTTATTAAGCGATGAAGTAAGTACGTAAATTTTACTGATTTTAAAAAGGGCAGAGCTTAATTGGTCGAATTCTTTTAAAAAAGCCCAGCCATCCATTACCGGCATGCTTATATCCAAAAATATGTAGTCGGGAAGCTCAGAAGGATCACTTAATAATAATTCCTTTAACTTATCTATTGCCAGCTGTCCATTTGTACAAGATTCGATCACGTAGTCTGATGATACACGATATAAAAATGCTTTCAATATCACATTGTCAAGTTCAGCATCATCTATTAATAATATCTTTGGTGGCATTGAGCTAAGGTTGGTTAAAAAATTAATACTTTATTATCGTCAATGCTTCAAATGTTGCCATTTGAGCCTTTAGATTAGTTTATAATGTTGGCTACAATTTAAATCAAAGTTCAGTTGTTGTATTTAGGTTTGGTTTAACTAATTGCTTTAACATTTTAATCCGAGGTTTGTTCCGGATTTTTATTCGCTGATGCTAATTTAATCAATTCGGCAACAAACACTACGGTTATCAGAAGAATCTTCCTCCAATTCTGAATCTACGCACGAACATATTTAAACCGATTGTTTTCAGTGCTTCTTTCTCTTTTAAGGCGATTTTCCTTAACAAGTTTTAATAATATGCCAGAGAGTTCCGTAGTTTTTATATCTGCATTAAAGTGTTCGTTGCAGTATTCAACTATTTCTGATATGGAACGATACTCATTAAAGAAATCAGTTTGAAGTAACTGATGCAGGATTTTAGTTGCACCATTTTTTTTAGGTTCGGTTGCTGCCGTACTTTCATCATTGCTATGGCTATTTTTCGTGCCGAATTCATATTCATGCTTGTTAGTCGATTCTGTTAGCAGATCAAGCAATCGGTCAAGGATTCGAACCTGTACAGCTTCAGATTTAAAGGAATTTACAATTGCTGCCAATTCAATAAGTTCCTTTTTTAGTTTTTCTATGTGTTTGCTCATGGCTCAGCGTAAAAAATATGTTATCTTATTGGATTTTTTCGCGTATAATTTAGTGTTATTGCTATAATCAAATTTGTATTAAGTATTGTAACTGATTAATTACTAATGACTTGTATTTATGTTTCTGGTTTTTTATGTTTCTGTTGGTAGA
Organism: Mucilaginibacter aquaedulcis; assembly: GCF_030409325.1. GTDB lineage: Bacteria > Bacteroidota > Bacteroidia > Sphingobacteriales > Sphingobacteriaceae > Mucilaginibacter > Mucilaginibacter aquaedulcis. Next base: position 1,320,932 of record NZ_JAUFPR010000002.1, on the reverse strand, counting down.
GTTTGATTTAATAATAAGTAGTGGAATAGCAATTTTGGATTGAAAGTCGGTTTGGTTTATTTGTAAACTCTTGACTATTATAGCACTATGTTTTTAATTTTATGGAAATTGCGAAGGAGATAATCGCATATTGATATTATTGTGTGAATTTCTGTAAATATGGTTAATACTATTTTTCTGTATTTACTACATAAATAATATTCTATCCATTCGGGTATGAACCAATACACATTAATTCTTAAATTGACGAGAAAGTTATTAGTACGCAGTCAATATTGAGGATTCATAGAATTTGCAGGGAGAACCCGATTACAATACAATATTTAAGCCCGCTGTTTTGCTTTTGTTATATCGTTAAATATTTTATTGAATGCTCTGATACATTCCTTTCGGATATTTTGGGGAAGGGTAGAGTTATGAAGAAAGCCGAATATGATATGCTCATCTTTAAGCGCTATAAAACAATGATTTGTAAGCTGATCTTTAACCCGTTGAGACCGGTTTATGGTTCCTTTTCTGAACCAAGTAGTGTATTTTTTTTGTATGCCTGCAAATTCGGTTTTAAATTGTTCAATTTTGGCAGGAAGATCTGTACTTAAATTACCTTTTATTAGTGTCATCAATGGCTAATAACACATCTTATGCTACTTGGCTTTTGAGTTTGATTGTTTGGGAGTTTTACGGGAAAAATTGTATAGGTAGTGATGAGTTGTAGAAATATATTATTGTAAAAACGGCATATCAAACGGTAAAAGTGGCTGGGTTTCATCAATGCTAACCCAGCCATTCTAATTTTCATAACTGTTACTTAGTATAAATGCCATTCTCAATATCGGCAAGTAGTGTTGAGTTCATCGGATGCCAGCTTAAACGTTCCTGGGTTAGTTCACTTGATGCCGGACAATCTATTGCAGCAAAGTGCGAAAACCAGCCGAAATGTTCAGCCGCGGCTTCAGGCGCTACCGACACTACCGGGATATTCATTTGATTGCCTATAGCTTCGGCAATGCTTTTGAAAGTGATGGCCTCTTCTGCAGAGCCGTGAAAACGGGCTCCCGGTGCAACGTTTTCCAAAGCCAGTCGGTATAAATGTGCGGCATCCAGCCTATGTACGGCATTCCAGCGGTTTTGGCCATCGCCAATATAGGCAGAAACACCTTTCTCCCGGGCTATGTTAACCAGTATTGGTACAAAGCCATGTTTATCATCCTGCCCGTGAACTGAGGGTGACAGGCGTATTACTCCCGCGCGAACACCTAAAGCTGCTACGGCATCAGCTGTATGCTCGGAAGCTCTTGGGAAATGTGGGTTAAACGGTGGAATAATTTCTTCTGTGGCCAGTTTTCCGGGACTAACCAGCGCGGTACCCGAGGTAACAATAAATGGACGATTTGATCCGGCCAATACTTTGCCGATGGTTTCGATAGCCGTTTTATCTACCTGACATACCTCCTGAAACCGGGTGAAGTCATGTATAAAGCCCGCATGGATTACGCCATCGGAACTTGTAGCTCCGCTGCGAAGGCTGTCAAGATCTTCCAGATCACCTCTATGAACTTCTGCTCCAGCCTTGATTAGTTTATTAGCTGATTCTTCAGAACGGGCTAAACCTAATACCTGGTGACCAGCCTTTATTAATTCCTGCACAATGGCAGTACCTATGAAGCCTGTGGCCCCTGTAACAAATACACGCATAACTGATTCTTTTATTTAATACAAAGATGCTGTGTATTGGTGTGGATGATTTATCCAAATCTGCGTTTGATTTAGCCAAAATCATGAAAAGCTTTTTACAGCATTACTTGTACCTGTTCAAATCATTGTTGGTCAAGTATTGTAATGGCTTGGTGTAATTTCTTTAGGTTCCTGCAAGCAATTAGCTTTTTTTAAACCATAATTCTTTGGACGGTAAAAAAACGAGTTCTGTCTGAGAGTTATACAAAAATTAAACTAATGGTTCAGATATGAAAACACAATTAATGATGAAGCCAGCACTAATGGCTGTAGCAACTGCCTTAACAATTTTTTCCTGTAAAAAAGGAAACGTAACCACAATGCCGCCGACGACACAATATAACGTTAGTCAAACCAATTTAATAGCCGACGCGGCAGGATTTAATGCAGCCAAAATTGATCCTGATTTGGTTAATGCCTGGGGGCTGGCCGCCAATCAGATCGGGATAGTATGGGTAGCTTCAAACCACAAGGCACTAAGTACTATATATGATACCACGGGGCAAACCCTTCGGTTGCCGGTAAGAATTCCGTCAAATGGTAATCAAACAGGTAAACCTACCGGCATGGTGTTTAACAACTCATCTGATTTTGGTAATAACAAATTTATTTTCGCGGATGAAAACGGAACTATCTCCGCATGGATCAGTAACGACGATGCGGCAATAGTAGCAAACGGAGGGCCGGGGGCGGTGTACAAAGGCCTTGCAATGGCTACCAATGCTGGCGCTAATTTTCTGTATGCCGCCAATTTTAAAGCAGGGAAAATAGATGTGTTTGACAAGGAATTCAAACATGTAGACACTAATGGATTTACCGACACTACCATCCCTGCCGGGTTTGCACCGTTTAATGTTCAGAACATTGGCGGGATGCTATACGTTACTTATGCTAAATTGGCCGGCCCTGATAATGTAAATGACAGCCCTGGCCCTGGCAATGGCTATGTTAATATTTTTAAACCAGATGGCACGCTGGTTAAACGCTTTGCTTCACAAGGCTCACTCAGTTCTCCCTGGGGGGTTACGCACGCACCGGCTGGTTTCGCCGCCCAAACGGAAACTATTCTGGTAGGTAATTTTGGCGATGGCAGAGTTAATGTTTTTGATACTGATGGAAATTATAAAGGACAATTGCAGGCCAATGGCCAACCTTTAACCATTGAAGGTTTATGGGCACTTGACTTTGTTAAACCAGACCCGGCGGCCAGTAGCAGCCTGTATTTTACCGCAGGACCTGGCGGAGAAGCGCACGGACTTTTTGGATTTCTTAAAACTTCAGTTGCCACTAACAATCCTAATAATGGGAACAACACCAATATGGGTCTTCAGGATATTGATGTTTAATAATTAATTTTTTAGTGTAAAGTTGGGTGTAATCAGAGGGTGTTAGTTTCATTACTGGCGCCCTCGCTTTTTAAAAAAACGGTATAATTTTCAATAATTAAAAAACCTGAACTCAAAGCTTTAAATCTTATCATTTGTTCGGTTGGCGGCCATAATAACCTTAGCACGTTGATAAAAACTTTGCAGCTCCATTTGCTGTTCCACCTCTTCAAGGGCTTTCATCAGGTTGTTTTTTGTCTCGGTTAATTGAGCAGTGGCAGTGATCATTATCTGCCAAACAGGTTTCATCTGGTTAATAAGTTCCTGACCTTTTTCTGTTAACTGAATTAAGCGTTTTCGTTCATCGGCTTTATCTTTTTTTGATTTAACAAGCTTTTGTTTTTCCAGTTCCTTTAACAAACTGATGGTTGAGGGATGTGAGTATCCAATTTCTGCAGATAGCTCAACTATACTTAAAACATGTTTAACATGCAAAGTATACATAACAGGAAACCACTTAGGCTCAAAATCAATACCATGAGCTTTATAAATCAGCAAACCATCTTTACGCATTTGCTCGGCAAGGCGCTGTAAGCGCGTGGCAATGGCCAGAAGGCCTAAATCGTTTATAACATTCATCGATGCATTTATTGAGTTAAATGTAGCTGATAAAACATATTATCTGTTTTCATGAGCGGGAAATATGAAGGCAGATCATTAATATCAATGGAAGAAAAACCATTGCGCTCGTAAAACCTATGCGCCGCTTTTAATTGGTGAACGGTGCCTAAATAGATATGTACTATCTCGTTGTCGCGGCAAAATTGCAATAGTACATCAAGCAGCCGCTGGGCTGTGCCAAACTCCCGGCCACGATATTCCTTTTTAACAAACATTTTGCGGATGCAGCCTGTATTGTTTCCACAATTGATCAGCGCGATAGTGCCAACCAGCTCATCGCCCAAAAACGCGCCCCAAAATTTACCGCCTCCCTGGTGGTAGTTAGCTTCAATATCTCGAAGATCAGGCTGCTGATCGATAGTGATAGGCAGGCTAAACTCAACCTGCTGAATAGTTAAGATAATATCTATAACCTGATTACAATAGTCGTTATAAATAGGCCGGATAGCCAGTGAATGTTCCATGTCAAATTATTTGTATACAAATATACGTAGTTAACTACATATATTTGTACTTTTTTCTATTTAATTGAAAAAATGCCCAGCTGTAATGCAATCCTGAATGCGTTGAAAAATGAAGAATAGAGGAGGAATTTACAATATCGTGTAGCTTAAAATCTTTGCAAATTATTTATTGCAAAGATTTTAAGTTGGGTTTTAATAAATATCAAAAGAGATATTCAAATCAGGGCAGATTGATTTTGTTAACCGTATGGTGAAGGGAACTTGTAAAAAAGAGAACCTTTTCACTATTAGATAATGCCAGCCCTGTGGCATCTACATGAGCAGCTAAAACGGTAAGTAAAGTTGGGCATGTGGCACAACGGGTAATTACTTTGATATCACCTTTATCAGCCAAATACAATTTTGTTCCATCTTTATTAACAGCGATATCGGTGAGGCCGTCAAACGTTGTTGGAGATAAAATATTAAGTACGGAGCCGGAGTGGGTAACCTCAAACACACCATGAGGGAGCGTTACAAACTTATTGTCATTACTTGTAGTGCTTACTGCTGTTGCATATACAATAGCACCATCAGCGCCATCAGTGCTGGCTATGGCGCCACCAGCACCGGCTCCAGGAGTGCCGTCAGGTTTAATGCTTTCTAAATAAACTACCGATTCACCATCATATAAATTGTTTGGGTACCAAAAAAATGTACCGTCGGCGCTTTTACTTAACCCGCCTGTGGAACAATGTTGGCAACCCAGAAAGCTGATATAATTTAATGGCCCGTTTTTATATAGCACTGTTGTTCCCTGATCATTCATTGCTATGGTTCCGTCGTTTGTGCGTGCCAGGTTGGAAATACCCACAAGACCGGTGTTTTTAACTACAGTTGATACAACGCTGTTGCTAATTTTCCTGACAGCGCCGTTACGCTGATCGGCCACTAACAATGTTCCATCAGGGTTTACAAAAATCCCGTAAGGTTGATTAAATCGAGCGCTGCCACCAGTGGCATTTACATATCCTGCATGATCCTTTGATCCGGCTACCACCGTCGGGACAGCGGCAACTGCCTGGACAGCAGCTATTGAACTAACTGAAGTTGTTTCGGATGAATTTGTTGGTGATGAAGGTGGTGTTATCTCATCTCCACGCTTGCAGGCAAACAAGCCGATCATAAATACGGCAAACAAAAAAAGGCTGATCTTTTTCATGGCTAAAAATTTAATGAGGTTAATGTTTTATATACTATTAAGAAATTATTTTTAACAGGAATAAAATGGCTGATATTGCTAAAGAACTATTCTTCGCTTATTAGTCGGATTAAAAAGAAAGAAGGAAACAACTGTACTATATTCCTGACTCTTCAGGATATAAGAGCCGCGGATCAAGTCTGGTTTCAAAACCGCATTCCCTATATCATTGTAATGAAAATGTTGCACTTGCCGAACTTTTGTGTAGATTCGGTTTTAAAAAAACCAATTGCCCTCTTTAACAGCTTTAACGGATCTTGAATTGCTCGACCTGATGCGGTCTGGCAATCAGCGTGCTTTTACGATTATTTATAATCGTTATTGGCGGCTCCTTTACGGTCATATCTATAAAATGTTAAGAGATGAGGAAGATGCAAAGGATATCCTTCAGGATGTTTTCAGCAGCTTATGGCTATCTCCTGAAAAAATACCCGATCTGTCAAACTTTGCCGGCTATCTGTATACTATGGCCCGGCATAAGGTATTAAATGCCATCAGGAAGAATAAATATAAAAATGATTATCTGGAATCGCTGGCGGTTTTTGTAACAGAGTCAAGCGAAGATACCCTGCAATATATAGATACCCGCGACCTGATGGCCGCGATTGAAAAAGAAATTGCCGCTTTGCCTCCACGAATGCGGCAGGTGTTTGAGATGAGCCGCAAAGAAAACCTTTCGCACAAGGAGATCGGGAAATTGCTGGGTACTTCTGATGAAACCGTGAAAAAGCAGATCAGTAAATCTCTTAAAGTAATACGCTACAACTTAAAAGAATCTGGCGGTGCCGCGCTGCTATTGCTTGCCTTATGGCGTTAATGCAATTATTAAAAAATTTATTTTTAATAACGATACCCCCTTGGTGATTCCCGTGTGTCTTACTCTTAAACCGACCAAGTAAGACCTAATTTCATGAACCAGCAGCAAGCAGATCAACTTATTGAAAAATATTTAAATGGCACCGCTACGCCTCATGAACAGCAACTTGTTGAAAACTGGTACGCCTCACAAAGTGAAAAAAGATTTTTATCTGATGCTGATGATTTTGAACATCTGCGTGCAGAGCTTTTTGAAAAAACGCTGATGAGGGCAAATATTAAATCACCGAAAAGGATAATGCGGTTGTGGCCAATGATTGCCGCGGCAGCTTCTGTTATTTTGGTGATCGCTGTTACAATTCATTTTTATAAAAAAAACCAACCGGTTTTAACTGCGGGTGTGCTGCACCATAAAACTCCTGCCCGGGAAGTGTTACCCGGTGGCAATAAAGCTATACTTACGCTGGCAAACGGACAGCAGATCATGCTTACCGGAGCAAAGAACGGACGTTTAGCAAATGATAACGATGTAGCGATTGATAAAACAGCCGATGGGCAGTTGAGGTATCAACGAGGTAATGCCAATTCGGAAAAGGTAAATTATAATACTATGACCACACCGCGGGGAGGGCAATATAATGTAACCCTCGCTGATGGTACAAAGGTTTATTTAAATGCTGAATCGTCCATTACTTATCCAACAGATTTTAAGGGGAATGACCGCACCGTACGTCTTGATGGTGAGGCTTATTTCGAGGTGGCGCATAACGCGTTAAAACCTTTCAGGGTTGTGAGCAATGGCCAAACAATAGAAGTATTAGGAACCCATTTCAATGTACACAGCTATCGTGATGAGCAGCTTGTAAAGACAACCCTGTTGGAGGGAAGTGTGAAAATTATTTCAGGATCAAATACAGCAATGCTTAAACCAGGCCAGCAGGCTCGGTTAGATCCATCTGCAAAGCAAACGCGGATAAATATCAGCGAGGTAAATACAGAAGAGACAGTAGCCTGGAAAAATGGCTTGTTTGAGTTTAACGATTCTTCTATTAAAGAAGTAATGCAAAGCGCAGCCCGTTGGTATGACCTTGATGTTAGCTATGCAGATCATCCGTCAGATATTAAAATTACGGGCAGCATGTCCAGAAATGTTAATCTGTCAGGCCTCATTAATCTATTGGAGTTTGAGGGAGCAAAATTCCGCATCGACGGAAAAAGTATTAAAGTGCTTAATTAAGCGGGGCGGCACATGAGAAGGCCGGGGTCCCGATTTTACAATAAAACCATTTATTAACCTAAAAAAAGTATTATGACAAAAGAGATACAACACTCCTCCTAAAAGAATTGGGGCTCTGTCGGTACAATCAATATTGATCCTGTACAAGCGACATAAAAAAGCCGGAATGTGTTGCACCACGTTCCGGCAAATGGTCTGGGCCCCAAATCATCAGTATTGACGAATTGAACTTAAGCGTTTAACCCAAACTTTACTAAAGTATGAAAATTAAATTAAAGCCCGGGGCTATATGGCCCGGTATGTCCAAACTATTGCTGGTTATGAAACTTATCGCTATTATATTGTTTGTAGCATTTACACAAGTACACGCCGGAAGCTTTGCACAAAACATTACGATACACGAGAGCAATGTACCTGTTGAGCGGATATTGCAGCAGATAAAAAAACAAAGCAACTATCATTTTATTTATGACAGCAAGCTTAATCTGTTGAAAACTCAGATGGTATCGGTGCAGGCCGATGGTGCTACTATAAACCAGGTTCTGGATCAATGTCTTAAAGATTTGCCGGTGAGTTATACCATTATTCAGCAAACCATTGCTATAAAGGGTAACGCTGAAAAAAATCAGATAAAAGCTGCCGAAAAAGTACCGGTTACTATTACAGGTAAGGTAACAGATGCCAAGAATCAACCCTTACCGGGTGTTAATATTGTGCTGAAAGGCAGCACTCAGGGAACTGTAAGCGCATCCGACGGTAGTTATCAGTTGAAATTGGCTGATAACAAAGGGATTCTTGTCTTCAGTTTTATCGGATTTTTAACTACAGAAGTAGCTTTAACTGCCGACAAAACCGTAATAAATGTACAGCTGAGGGATGAGCCTCGAAACCTTAACGAAATTGTTGTGGTAGGTTACGGAACCCAGCGCCGTGGCGATATTACCAGTGCTATAGCCAGTGTTAAGTCTGAGAGTTTTGTTAAAGGTTCGGTAACCGACGCGGCACAGCTTATTCGGGGTAAAGTAGCAGGTTTATCGGTTGTAACTACTGACGGTAACCCAACCGCTACCTCTCAGATTAATTTACGTGGTATAACAACACTCTTGTCTGGCACAGCTCCCTTAGTTTTAATTGATGGTGTACCAGGAACCTTAACAACTGTTGCTCCTGAAGACATCGAATCAATCGACGTTTTGAAAGATGGTTCAGCCGCGGCAATTTATGGTACAAGAGGAACAAATGGCGTAATCCTTATCACTACCAAAAAAGCTAAAGCTAATACCGCACCTTCAATCGAACTCAACACTTATTTTTCAACCCAGCGAATTACAAAAAAGCTCGATTTTATGAATGCTGATGAATATCGTCAGCTGGTTGCAGAGAAAAAACCCGGAGCCACAGATTATGGTTACAATACAAACTGGCTTGATCAGGTTACCAGAACTCCATTTTCGCAGGTTTACAATATTAGTTTAAAAGGTGCTACTCAAAACACCAATTATGTAGTTAACCTCAATTATCGCAGACTTGAGGGAATAATGAAACAATCGGACAATAACATTTTATACCCCCGAATTGAGGTAAACCATAGCATGTTTGACGGTAAGTTAAAACTAAATGCCAACCTGAGCGGCTTTGAACAAAATTATTACGTAGGCACCTCCGGTGATCTTAATAATGCCAGCGGTATTTCGGATGCCGGTTTTAATACTGCTGTATACAGAAATGCACTAACTTATAATCCTACAGATCGTATTAAAGACGATAGCGGAAAATTTATTGAACATCCTGATAAAACGGATTATCAAAACCCGGTGTCGCTGCTACAAAATACTATCGGGTTAAATAAGAGCAGCAATTTACGCACAATTGGAACAATAACTTACCTGCCAATAGATGACCTGAATATTAAATTGTTAGGATCAAGAAATCTAAATAACTATAATGTTGGTTACTACGAAACAAAAGATCAATATTCAACGGTTCACGACGGCAAAAATGGGTACGCTGCTGTAACTAATCTTCGCAATCAGGAAGACTTGATTGAATTGACCGCAAATTACAATAAACGATTTAATGACCATCAGATCAATGTATTGGGTGGTTATAGCTGGCGGCAATTAAATGCTCAGTTTTCAAGCATGTCAAATTTTGATTTTCCGACAGATGAGTTTACCTATAACAACATCCGTGCTGGTTTGGCATTATCACGTGGTCAGGCAACATTGTCTTCTAATCAGTCTGAAAATAAGTTAATCAGCTATTTTTCAAGGGTAAACTACAGTTATAAAGATAAATATTTACTTACCGCGAGTATACGTCGTGAAGGTTCATCAAAGTTTGGTGCAAATCATAAATATGGAAACTTTCCTGCTGTTTCCGGCGGGTGGAATTTAATGAAGGAATCCTTTCTTGGAAATAGTAAAACATTAAGTAATCTGAAATTAAGAGCGGGATATGGTATAACAGGAACAGAACCCGCATCAGCTTATCAATCACTGGATAAATTGAATTTTAATACTTATAGCTATTTTAACGGTCAGTTTATTCAGGTTGTGAACCCATCAAGTAACTCAAACCCTGATCTTCGTTGGGAGAAAAAGGCGGAGATCAACATCGGTCTTGATTTTGGCTTCCTGAACAACAGGTTAAGCGGAACTATTGATGCTTATAGACGCAAAACTACCGACCTGTTATTCAACTATCCGGTAGCTTCGCCGCCATACTTATATAGCAATATAATTGCCAACGCGGCTTCTATGCGAAACGAGGGCATTGAGGTGCAGATTAATGCCATTCCGATTACCACTACCAATTTTCAATGGAATACCTCTGTTAATTATTCAACCAACAAGAATAAACTACTCTCGCTGTCTGATAAAAACTTCCAGCTGGCCAGTGGCTTTTTTGACGTAGGCTACACTGGCGAGCCAATTCAGCAACAAACCGGTCGTGTACAGATAGGACAGCCGCTTGGTAACTTTTATGGCTTCAAGAGTGTAGATATAGATGAAACCGGCCACTGGATCATACAGGGTGCGGATGGTAAGCCCAAACCAATAGCCAATCAGCAGGCAAGTGACAAAACTATTCTGGGTAACGGCTTGCCTAAACACTACCTGAGCTGGAATAACTCCTTCAACTACAAGCGTTTTGATCTTAATATCACCATGCGTGGTGCTTTTGGTTTTCAGATCTACAATTCGGCGCAATTGTTTTATAGCGCGCCGGTTATGTTAACCAGGGGTAATTTGCTGAAGGGAGCGTATGATAAAATTTATAATAAGGTTCCTCTCGCAGATGATCAGTCGCTGCAATATGTTAGCTATTATATAGAAAACGGTAGTTTCTGGAAAATAGACAATGTTACGCTAGGGTACAATTTGCCTGTTAAAACTAAGGCCATAAAAGGTATCAGGATATATGCATCGGCTTCTAATTTGAAAACCTTTACTGGTTACAAGGGGATAGATCCGGAAGTTTCTATTCTAACGTCTGACAACAGCTCTAACCTGCTGGCTCCGGGAGTTGACGATAAGAACAGGTATCCTGCAACATCTACATATACATTAGGCGCATTTTTTACCTTTTAATCAGACATTTTTATGAAAACTATAAAAAACACCATGGTTGCAGTATTACTGTCGTTAACGGTACTCACAGCCTGTAAAAATAATCTCAACGAAACCCTTTATTCTGATGTCACCTCATCCACCTATAAATATGATAATCCTTATGCGGCAATAGGCATTGTTTACGCCAACATGCGCAACCTGTTTAGCCATACTAATTATTACATGCTACAGGAAACTACCAGCGACGAGTTGGTGATGCCGGCAAATGCTTCCGGATGGGATGACGGTGGTATATATAAACACATGCACCTGCATACTTATAATTCACTTGATCCGCAGGTGAACAACATGTTCAATACTTTTTATAACGGTATAATTAATGCTAACCGCATTATTGTCCAAATTCAAACTGATGTTATTAAACCACCCGCAGGCGTAACTAAAGAATCATTTCTGGCTGAGGTTCAGGTTGCACGTGCTTTTTACTACTGGCTGGTTTGCGATAATTTCGGAAACGGTCCGCTGGTGACCAATACAGATAAAACTTTGCCCTCCATGACCAGCCGCAAAGACATCTATAATTTTATAGTTACCGAAATCACCGCGGCCTTACCTAATTTAAGCGAAGCGCAGGATAAAGTAATGTATGGCCGCTTCAACAAATGGGCAGCCAAGGCTCTGCTGGCCAATGTTTACCTGAATGCAGAGGTTTATAGCGGTGAGGCCAAATGGACAGAATGTTTGCAGCAATGTAATGACATTATTGGTAAATACTCACTGGAAAACAACTACTCCGATATCTTTAAAACACAAAATGAAAGCTCGCCAGAAATAATATTCGCTATTCCTTTTGATCAAACGCTGGCACAGGGGTTTTTCCCGGAGATGTTTTCATGGCATGGTGCGCTTAAAGGCAAAAAAAATATGCAGGCTACACCATGGGGTTCAGGCTCGGCAATGGGCGTTTCGCAATTTATTGATACCTACAGTGCCAATGATGAACGCCTGGCTGATACATGGCTCATTGGGCCGCAGCTTGGTACAGATGGCAAACCTTTACTGGGTTCTTATGACCAGGCGGGTAAGCCACTTAACTTTACCAAAGATATTCCAAACAGTTTGTTTACCGGCGAATCTGAAGGCTATCGCATGAACAAATTTGAAGTGCAGTTAGGTGCCATGTCAAACCTGAGTAACGACTTTCCATTTTTCAGATACGGACAGGTGCTGATGATGAAAGCAGAATGCCTTTTACGCACCGGCGATGCCGCGCAGGCAGCCACTTTGGTAACCAACGTTAGGAACCGGGCCTTTAAAACAGCACCCGCGGAAGCAATCGTTACAGCAGCCGACCTGGTTAAAAACTCCGTTTATAAATATGGGTACGTTGAGAATTATAAAATAACCGACGCAGGCGATCAATCGACTATTCAGTATGGCAAGTTTCTGGATGAGCTTGGTTATGAGTTTGCGTGGGAGGCCTTCAGGAGGAGGGATGATATACGCTTTGGTGTGTACACCAAGAAAAGCTGGCTTTCTCATAAGCCACAGGGCGATACCAAGATTATTTTTCCATTGCCTGAGCCTGCTTTAAACTCTAATCCAAATCTTAAACAAAACCCTGGTTATTAAAAAATATACGGCACCGCTCATTCATTGGCGGTGCCGTAATAAACATTACCATATGAATATTCTTAAAAGAAAACTTGTTTTACTTGCTCTTCCGACATTGATGCCTTGTGTAACCAACGCACAGCAGAGCATAGTAAAAATGACTCCGGTTAATTTTTCACAAGTGCAGATCAATGATAACTTTTGGTCGCCACGAATAAATACAGTTACGAATGTTACCATTCCCGTTTGTATTCAGCAAACCGAGGTGGTAACTCCCCGTATTCGGAATTTTGAAAAAGTAGCGCGCAAGCAGGGCGAAAAACATGAAGGCATATATTTTGATGACTCAGATGTTTACAAAGCACTGGAGGCCATCGCATACTCCCTTAAAAACCATCCCGACGCTAAACTGGAAGCAAAGGCCGATGAATGGATAGATAAAATAGCTGCCGCACAGCAACCCGATGGCTACCTGAACACCTACTACACACTTTCGGGATTGGAAAACAGATGGTCGGACATGGAAAAGCATGAAGATTACAATGCCGGCCACCTGATTGAAGCTGCGGTAGCGTATTATAACACTACAGGAAAAAGAAAATTGCTTGATGTGGCGAGTCGTGTTGTTGATAATATTGACAGTACTTTTAAACAACAAAACCGTCATTGGGTTTCGGGCCACGAAGAAATAGAACTTGCACTTGTTAAATTATATAAAGCAACAGGCAAAGAAAAATACCTTGACCTGGCCGATTGGTATTTGCAGCAGCGCGGGCATGGTTATGGCCGGGGCGCTATCTGGACTAACAGGCACATGGGCGAAAAATATTGCCAGGATGATGTGCCTGTAAAGGATCAGTCACAAATTGAAGGTCATGCGGTAAGGGCCATGTATTTGTATACCGGTGCAGCCGATGTTGGCGCAGCCCGTAATGATCCGGGATATTTGAAAGCCATGAATAATGTTTGGGAAGATGTAGTATACCGCAATATGTATATTACCGGAGGCATTGGCTCATCAGGAAGCAATGAGGGTTTTACAGTTGATTATGATCTGCCAAACAAAAGTGCCTATTGTGAAACCTGTGCTTCGGTGGGTATGGTGCTTTGGAACGAACGCATGAATTTACTCACTGGCAACGCCAAGTTTGTTGATGTGCTGGAGCGCAGTCTTTATAACGGAGCGTTGGATGGTTTGTCATTAAGCGGCGATCATTTCTTTTACGGCAATCCGCTGGCTTCGGATAATAACTATCAACGGAGTGAGTGGTTCGGTACCGCTTGCTGTCCTTCCAATATCGCCAGGTTGGTTGAATCATTGGGTAATTATATTTATGCATCCAGTGATGATGCCATTTGGGTAAACCTTTTTGTTGGCAGCAGTACTGATATTGCGCTAAAAAAAGGAAAGGTACAATTGCAACAGCAAAGTAATTACCCGTGGAACGGAAATATCAAGCTGACTGTAAATCCGGTTTCCAAAACTAACTTTCCATTGCATATACGTATCCCGGGTTGGGCCGTAAATCAACCGGTGCCGGGCGAAACATATCAGTTCACCGATAAAACCGACAGTACATTTACCATTGCCTTAAACGGTAAACCTGTAAAATATAGCATGCAAAACGGTTATGCGGTAATTGCCCGTGACTGGAAAAAAGGCGACTTGCTGACTCTGAATTTACCAATGCCTGTTCGTAAGATCAAAGCGATTGATAGCGTAAAGGTAAACGTGAATAAAATAGCACTGCAAAGGGGGCCGCTTATGTATTGCGTTGAACAGGTTAACACCGATCAAAATAAACAGAGTTACATAGTTCCGGAAAATACCGCCTTTAACACTGTTTACGATCAAAACATGCTGAATGGTATAGTGATGATCAAAGCACAGGTTCCGGTTTTAACGCCTACGGCAGACGGAAGCGGTATAAAAACCGAACAAGGTACTCTTACTGCTATACCTTATTACTCCTGGGCAAATCGCGGTAAATCGGAAATGCAGGTTTGGTTGCCAACGCGTGTAAGCAGCGTAAATATCAAGGCTAATAGTAACGACCAATAAGACTTTAACCGGTGACAGTAATAAAAAATAATGAGGCTAAGGCAATAAAACAGGTCAGCAAAAAAAAGATACTCTTTTTTAAGCTGACAGCTATTGCTATGCCTTTTTTATTGCTGGTTTTGCTTGAAGGTTTGTTAAGGCTTTCAGGCTATGGGCATAACCTTTCATTATTTGTAGCTGATAAAAATTGTCAGGATTGCCTGGTTATGAATAAATACGTTTCTGAGCGTTATTTTACCAATAATGCAAACGCCACTGTAGGCAATTTTGAACCCTTTAAAGCAAAAAAGCAGAAAGGCACTATCCGCCTTTTTGTTTTAGGCGAGTCTACAACCATAGGTTATCCATACATGCACAATGGTGCTTTTCATCGCTGGTTAAAATACAGGTTGCTGCAAATGTACCCTGATGCCGAGTTTGAGATCATTAATCTTTCACTTACCGCTGTAAACTCTTACACCGTACTTGATATGGCGAAAGAGTTAGATAAGTATGAACCAGATGCGGTGCTCATTTATAGCGGCCATAACGAATACTATGGTGCCCTTGGTGTTGGTTCAACAAGCAGGTTGGGTAGTAAACAGTGGATGATACAATCACTTATATCCCTCAAAAAATTGAGGGTGATTCAGCTTGCATTCAATACAGTATCGGCATTAGGAAATATCGTTCGGAAAAATGAGATCAATGTAAACCAAAGCCTGATGGAAAGGATGACGGCCGATCAGCATATTGGTTATGAGTCGGTTAAATTTAAAACCGGAGTTACGCAATTTGCCAGGAATATTGATGCAGCATGCGGCTTACTCTCGGCTAAAAAAGTTCCGGTTTTTATAAGTAACCTGGTAAGTAACGAAAAAGACCTGCCACCGTTTGTAAGCAATCGTGATCCGGATAATTCTGCCGCCATAACTTATCAAAAAGGAATGGCAGCCTATCAACAAAAAGATAGTCTTAAAGCCAAACAATTATTCATCAAGGCGAAAGATCAGGACCTGCTGCGATTCAGGGCGCCTGAGCAGATGGATAGCGTTATTTCAGCAGTGGCTAAAAAGTACTCGGGTGTTTATTTGGTTGATACAAAAAAAGCATTTGAAAGCAGATCTCCCTTTGGAATACTGGATAAAAGCACACTGCTTGAGCACGTGCACCCCAATTTGTTGGGTTATTCGCTCATGTCTGAAGCATTTTTTCAATCACTTATTGCTCATCGCATCATTACGGCTAAGCCGGTAAATGGCATCTCTGTTGAACAGTTGCAACAACAGATGCCAATAACCAAAGTCGATTCTCTTTTTGGCAATTATAGTGTTGTGTTTTTAAAAAGGGGATGGCCATTTAACGATTTGAAAATTGCCGATCCTGCTCCCAGTACACCTGAAGGACTTATTGCTATGCGTATGCTCAAAAATGGTTTGCCCTGGAATGATGCTATGGATCAGCTCATGAACTATTATCAGCAAAAGAATGATAAGCAGGCCATGTTAAAAGTAGCTGAAGCCGTAATGCTTGAATATCCTTACGACCCTACATTTTACCTTTTTGCCGGGCAGCTCGGTGCCGAAACAAATGATAGCTTCAAAGCAATTAACTATTTGCACCGGGCTTTTATATTAAAGCCCTCGATAACACTGGCGCAAAAGCTTTTTGCATTAGAAATAAAGAACAATCGTCCCGAAAGGGCAATTGCCTACATCGACTATGCAATGAAAGATAACCCCAGCAACAGCATGTTAACGGATGTTAGAAAGAAGCTTATCAACATTATAAGCATTAAAAATGCACTTAGAAAAGACACGGCCAATATTCTGCTAAAAGAACGGTTGACAAAAAACTATACCAGCCTGGAAAACAGGAGCAATTAATGTTACTGAGTATGATAAATGATGCACAATCAAACAATAAGAACAACCGTAAATTCGGATTGGTGCTTGGTGCTGTTTTGGCCGTAATGGCTTTATACCAGTACATTAAAGCCCAACCTGCCTGGCCTTACTTTGCCTGTTGTTCGCTGGTTCTGCTTGCTTTGGGGAGCATTAAGCCGTCATGGCTTTCGGTACCCCGTATGCTTTGGGAAAAACTATCGCATTATCTGGGGTACATAAATACTCACATATGGCTTACCCTGATCTACATACTCGTGTTTGTGCCCATAAATTTGATTTTTAAAATGATAGGCCGGGATCCGCTGAACAGAAAATACCTGAACCGGCATAATTCATATTGGCTTACCGAAGATAAGCCGACAGTTTCCTCTTCATTAAAAAAACAGTTTTAAAAATATGGAACTACTGGTAGAATTTTGGGAGTTTTTAAAACACCGGCGTAAATTCTGGCTTTGGCCTTTATTTATTTTGCTTTTGGTTTTGGGAGTATTGGTAGTATTGGCACAGGGTTCTGTTTTGGCCCCGTTTATTTATTCCTTATTCTAAGCTCATGTATATATTAGGCATATCTGCTTATTATCATGACAGTGCGGCCTGTCTGCTTTACAACGGTGACATCGTAGCAGCTGTTCAGGAAGAACGCTTTACACGGATAAAGAATGATGCCTGCTTCCCGGGTTATTCTATAAAATATTGTCTTGAAGAGTCTGGTATTTCACTGCATCAGGTTGACTTTGTAGTGTTTTACGAAAAGCCGTTTATCAAGTTTGAACGATTGATTGAAACTTATCTGGCTACGGCACCAACTGGTTTACCATCTTTTTTAAAGGCAATGCCATTGTGGATAAAGGATAAGATATTCATGAAGAAGCATATCATTAAAGAACTTAGTCAGATAGATAAAAGGTGGGTTTATAAAGACGATAACTTGCTTTTTACCGACCATCATCAGGCTCATGCGGCTTCGGCATTTTTCCCGTCACCATTTAAAAACGCATTAGTGCTGACTGCCGATGGTGTAGGCGAATGGGCTACCACCACTGTTTGGAGAGGCAGCGATAACAAGCTCCAATTACTCAGAGAGATCAGGTTTCCGCATTCTTTGGGCTTGTTTTATTCTGCATTTACCTATTACCTCGGCTTTAAGGTTAATAGCGATGAGTATAAGGTAATGGGTTTGGCCCCTTATGGCAAGCCTGTATTTGTACCCTTGATTCTTGAAAAGCTTATTGATTTAAAGTCCGACGGATCATTTCGGCTTAATATGAAGTATTTTAATTACTGCGCAGGTTTAACGATGACCAACAAAGGCTTTAACAAGCTTTTTGCCAATGCCCCTCGTAAAGCGAATGAACCGCCTGATCAATTTCATATGGATATCGCCTGTTCTGTACAAAAAGTAGTAGAAAAGGTGATGCTGAATATCGTTGCTGAACTGGAGCAATCCTATCCAGAAAAAGATTTGTGCATGGCTGGTGGCGTGGCTTTAAATTGTGTAATTAACGGGAAGATACAAGCACAAACCGGGTTTAAAAACATATGGATACAACCTGCTGCCGGAGATGCAGGTGGTGCCTTAGGCGCGGCCTATTTTGTATATTATCAGTATTTAAATAATCAGCGTAAGGCAGAACAAGACCTGATGAAAAATGCATTGCTTGGGCCTGCATTTACAAAAGAATACATTGCTGAAATGCTTGCAGACAGGAATCTGCACTATGAGATTCAAGATGAAACCGAGTTCAACAAAACCATAGCCCGCTATCTTGATGAAGGTAAAGTGGTGGGCTATTTTAAAGGCCGTATGGAGTTTGGCCCACGGGCTTTGGGTTCTCGTAGTATTCTTGGTGATCCTCGAAAAGCAGATATGCAGTCGGTCATCAATCAAAAGATCAAGTTTCGGGAATCTTTTAGGCCATTTGCTCCGGCAATACTGGAGGAATATGCCCAGCAATACTACAATTTATCCTGCCCAAGCCCTTATATGCTTTTAGTAAGCTCTATTAAAGACAGGTATCGCCTGCCGGAAAGTGATGCAGTAAATAAAGCAGGGCTGGAGTTGCTAAAGGTTAAACGTTCAGTATTGCCTGCGGTAACTCATGTTGATTATTCTGCGCGGCTTCAAACGGTTAACAAACAATTGCACCCCGAATTTTACAACGTAATAAAAGCGTTTTTTGACTTAACCGGTTGCCCTGCAGTAATTAATACTTCGTTTAATGTAAAGGACGAACCGATTGTGTGCACGCCGCAAGATGCCCTGCAATGTTTCATGAAAAGCGATATGGATGTACTGGCCATAGAGCAAATAATTATTACCAAAAAACATATGGTTAAGAGTTTGAAACAAGAATTAACCTTAAAACAAATTTTATAAATCAGCATACCTAAGTGCTTAAAGTATTTTATTTAAAACGGCTAACTATGAACATAAAAATTAACCTCCTCATTGTTTTTCTGGTGTTATCCACCTTTGTATATGGACAAACCAGCTCCAAAAATCAACCTGTGACTTATTTAAATAACAGGGCGCCTTTAAGGCAAAACCCTTATATAGAGTTGCCTTTGGGTGCCATTAAACCCCAGGGATGGTTAAAGGAAATGCTGATCAGGCAAAAAGATGGTGCCACAGGTAACCTGGATAAACTATATCCGTTGGTGATGAATAAGCGCAATGGCTGGTTAGGTGGCGACGGCGACCAGTGGGAACGCGGTCCTTATTGGATAGATGGCCTTTTACCATTGGCCTATATATTGAATGATAAGGACTTGATAGCCAAAACAAAGCCATGGGTAGAATGGGCCATCAAGAGCCAACAGCCCGACGGTTATTTCGGCCCCGCCAAAGACTATGGCCCTGAACCTGGCTTACAACGGGATAATAGCCGTGATTGGTGGCCAAAAATAGTCATGCTTAAAATATTAAAGCAATATTATTCTGCCACCGGCGATAAACGGGTTATTGGTTTGATGACCAATTATTTCAAATACCAGCTAAAAGAATTGCCTGAGTACCCTCTTGATCATTGGTCTTTCTGGGCACGTTACCGTGCCGGCGATAACCTGATGGTGGTTTACTGGCTCTACAATATTACCGGTGATAAATTTCTGCTTGATCTGGGCGATTTGTTGCACAAACAAACTTTTGATTTTGCAAATGCCTTTTTAAATACGCCTTTGCTTTCTCAAGCAGGCAGTATTCACGGTGTAAACTTAGCTCAAGGTATGAAAGAACCTATTATTTACTATCAGCAGCACCCTGAACAAAAATATTGGGATGCCACCGAAAAAGGATATGCCGATCTGCATAAGTATGATGAAATGGCTCATGGACTTTTTGGTGGAGATGAGGCCTTGCATGGGAATGACCCTACCCAGGGCTCGGAGCTGTGCACTGCCGTAGAGATGATGTTTACCCTGGAAAGCACGCTGGAGATTACAGGAGATGTGGGTTATGCCGACAGATTGGAAAAGATAGCCTTTAACGCTTTACCTGCGCAGGTAGCTGAAAATTTAACTGACCGCCAGTATTTTCAACAAGCCAATCAGGTAATGCTTACCCGCCATACCCGTAATTTTGACGTAAACCATAGTGGGACTGATGTTTGTTACGGTTTACTCACAGGTTATCCTTGCTGTACATCAAATATGCACCAGGGTTGGCCAAAATTCACACAAAATCTTTGGTATGCAACGGCCGATAAAGGGCTGGCTGCCTTAGTTTATTCGCCCAGTGAGGTAACTGCTTATGTAGGTGAGGGTAGCCAGGTATCATTTAAGGAAGAAACTAATTACCCGTTTGATGAAGGTATTAAATTCACATTAACAACGCCTAAAAAGAATAAAACAGTATCATTTCCGCTGCATCTGAGGGTGCCTCATTGGTGTACGCAAGCCTCTGTTAAGTTAAATGGGAAAGTATTACAGGAAGCTGCCGGAGGGCAAATAATTAAAATACAACGTAACTGGAAAACAGGCGACGTAGTAGAATTGGATCTTCCGATGCATATTTCAAATAATACCTGGCACGAAAATTCGGTTTCGGTTGAGCGTGGCCCCATTACTTATGCCCTTAAAATTGGCGAAGCGGTAACACATGTGAAAAATGATAAAGATTCCATTGATTATGGCAGTGCCTATGATGAGATAAGACCCACCACGCCATGGAATTATGCCTTAATTAAAACAGAAATCAATAAGTTAAATGAAAGTTATCAGATAGAAAAAACAGGAAAAGTTAGTGATTACCCCTGGACGATGGGCAATGCGCCAATTACCATCAGGACAAAGGCCAAACGGATACCATCATGGCAACTATATAATGAAATGACCGGCCCTATACCTTACAGCACAACCTATGGGCAGGAAACAGAAAAGGAAGAAGAGATCACATTAATTCCGTACGGCTGTACGAAACTGCGAATTTCCCAGTTTCCTGTAGCAGGGCATTGAACCGTTTTTATCAATGATTAGCATGTATAAAAAAATAATACTCCTGTGCATTTTATCCGCGACCTTTTTTAAGCTCGGAGCCCAGAGTCATTTTGTTCTGCACAGCGATAACTATAAAGGATATATTGATCAGTTCAATAAAGACGACGTGGAATTGTATAAGGGATATTTTCCCAATGATTCTGCCTGGGCATTTATGAAATCGAATGTTCCACTTTTAGATTGCCCGGATAAAGACCTTGAGTTAACTTATTATTTCCGCTGGTGGACATTTCGTAAGCATATTAAGCAAACGCCAGATGGATTTATCTTCACCGAATTTCTTCCGGATGTTCATTGGGCCGGGAAATACAATGCCATTAGTTGTGCTGCCGCACAGCATATATATGAAGGCCGGTGGTTAAAGGATAACAGGTATGTAAAGGACTATGCCACTTTTTGGCTCAAAAAGGGTGGAGCAATAAGAAGTTATAGTTTCTGGATTGCCGATGCCTTATGGGCTAATAACCTGGTAAAGCTCGATGATAAATTTATTACTGATCTTTTACCTGACTTGGTTAATAATTATGCGGCATGGGAAAAAGGTTGGCTTTATCAGGGAAACTTCTTTGTAGGTAAAAATCCTGATGGCCTTTTTAGCCAGGCTGATAATCGGGACGGCATGGAAGTTTCAATAGGGGGGAATGGCAAGCGCCCTACTATAAATTCATATATGTACGGTGATGCAGTAGCCATTGCTCATATCTCGGGCTTGAAAGGGAATAAGAACACCGCTGAGCTATTTTTAAGAAAGGCTGATACGATTAAAAGAGTCACTTTAAGTAAATTATGGGATAGCGAATCAGCTTTTTTTAAGACACTACCTTTAGGTAAAACACAACTGGTAGATGTTAGAGAACTTCATGGTTATACACCCTGGTATTTTAATTTGCCGCCCGCAGGTAAGGGATATGAAAAAGCCTGGCAATTCGTCAAATCTGACAGTGGATTTTATGCCCCCTACGGCTTAACTACCGCGGAGCAAAGTCATCCCGGTTTTGAGATCTCTTACGTTGGTCATGAATGCAAATGGAATGGGCCAAGCTGGCCATTTGCCACCTCGGTAACACTTACCGCAATGGCCAACGTTTTAAATAATTATCAGCAGTCTGTAATTACCCAAACGGATTACTTTAAGCAAATGCTGATATACGCTCATGCGCAACGCAGAGCCAATGAGCATGGAGCTATTTTACCATGGATTGACGAAGTAATTAACCCTTATACCGGCGATTGGATTTCCAGAACCATACTGAAAGAAAGAGGCTGGCAAAAAAATAATGGAGGCGAGGAGCGGGGTAAAGATTATAATCATTCCTCGTTTTGTGATCTGGTAATTACGGGATTAATTGGTTTAAGGCCGCAAGATGATAATACAGTGATTATAAATCCGCTTATCCCAGCAAAGGCATGGGATTGGTTTTGCCTGGATAATATTGCCTATCATGGAAAGACACTTACAATTATGTATGACAAATTTGGATCAAGGTACGGGAAGGGTAAGGGCCTTATGTGTTTTGTGAATGGTGAACTACGTGAAAAGGCGGAGAACCTTCAACAGATCAGCTTTAAAATGTAGATGGGGTATTTGGATCAAACGGTCAATAAAATAATATATTTGTTAGCATAACTGTCATCCAATCAACAGCCAATATTGATAACATCAGTTTTGGCTGTTGATCTGAACACAAACTATCGAAGAAAACTAATACTCAATGACAACTTTAGCTGAATTTAAAGCATCATTAAATTTAGAACAACCCAGTGACCAGCTTTCTGTTTATTTAAAAAGCCTTTGGTATGATGGTAAGGGCGATTGGCATCAGGCACATGCGCAAGTTGATCATTTGAAAGATCCGGCATCGGCATGGGTACATGCCTATCTTCACCGGAAAGAAGGCGATACCTGGAACGCCGACTATTGGTATGGTAAGGCTCATAAAACCAGGCCAAGTCTATCTTTAGAGGAGGAATGGGAGCAATTGGTTCTACAATTTCTTTAATGAAAAAGGTTTTAACATTCAGCGTTTAACGGTGATGCCTGCAGGTGAACATTCTGCCGGCTCAGAATATCAGAAGGTTTTTCCCCTATCAATTAATAAAGAAGCTTTTTGCTACAGTTTTATAATCCCAGGTGGTATAGGGTACTGTCCATTTTATAAAGCCGTAATGTCCTTCTGCTCCGGTTCTGAATGGTTCATCAAACATTTCATAAAATAATCCAGCTTTTACCTGGCTGTTCGCTTTCATTTTTTTATTGAAGGCGTTAATAAAGTCACTTTGAATTTGATCAATGTTGCTCACATTAGTCCACCGTTGCCCAACTTCGGTAAACCAAATAGGCTTGGTAAACAAACTGGAAAGTTTTTTGGTAATATCAGGGGAAGAAGAAGATGCTATAGCATTTTCCATATCAGAATACCAATGCCAGGCCACAATATCATAAGTTACCCCGTAGGTTTGCATATATTGTAAAAAGTAAAAGTGTTTCCAACTGGCATTGATCATGGTTTTAGCACCCGGTTGTTTCAGTTTTATGCCATCATTCATGCCTTTTAAATATGCGGCTGAAGCTTTTAGTTTCTGAGTATTATAATCGGTAGCGAGATCTCCGTTACCACTGACGATAGCTTTATTATCAAGTTCGTTACCTAATTCATAGTAGGTGAAATAACTTGAGTTTTTTGTGGCAACGTTGGTGCCAAAAAGTTTCCCTGCAGCATAATTCTGACTTTCAGAGCTATTATAATTAAGTGTGGTGATGTTGATCATAGCCAAAATGGTTATGCCATTAGTATTTGCTGCAGTTATCAACTGGTTTAATGTAGCAGGGCCCGATACCGAACCATCACTGTTGATATTAAAATTTTGGCGAACAACTTTCATCCCCATCTTTTTCATAATGCTCATTTGGGTAGTCATGCTTACCGGTGAATATGCTTCATTGCCCATGGAGTGAGCATTAATACCTAACAACAGGCTTGATGAGGTGGCTGTATCTGCCGAACCTGATGTTGTTGATGCCTTAACTGCAACAATATACTGACATTGAACACCCTTTGCAGGAGAAGCCATATTGGCGCCTAAGGTCACTGTACCGGCTGCATAGGTTTTGCTATAAACGTTAAATGATGCAATCTGGGTATCGGTAACTCCAATTTTATAGCTGGTTTTAGTCCATGTGCTTAACCATGATGGCAAAGCTGTTGCACGCGGATCATAAGCTACATACACCGTAGCCGGGGCTGAAAGTGTGAAAGTGATGTTTGCAGAAGTATTTGGCTTATCATCGCAAGCCGTTTTTATGAGCGAGGCACCTGAGAGAACTGACGGAACAGAGGTGATCTTATAAGTCCTGTCAGTGTAGTAGGTAATGTTTGTGGTTATGGTTGTTTGGGTGTAAGCATGGCTGGTGCCCGATTTTAAGTTGGTAATCAATGCGGTGGATGCTACCGTGCTTGTTGCCGCAGTAGCATCCATGGTCGCGACTACGGTAGGGTTAGCAGCAGGCTCAACATAATTGTCCTTTTTACACGAAAAAAATACTAAAAATAGTAAGCTTAAAAGGGTTATTATTTTACAAAGTTTCATAGATAAATAAGTTAGGGACTTCTTTAAAATCAACGATAACTAAAGTGAAGGTAATTAAACGAGGTTATAAATGAAAATATTGTATCCAAAAAGGCTATCTATTGATAAAATAGCAATTTAAAATTTGGTAAATCATTGGATAAAATTGCTTTTGGAGTCTAATTATTCTTATTAGGTGTAGGTTTTTGATTGGGTTGATAGATCGTAATTAAATAAAATCTGGTAAAAATGACTTTTCAGCGTTTTCATTTTCGCTTCCGGTTCAAAAAATCATGATGTATTGAGGGCGAGAATACAAGTTTTCATTTGCTTATTATTTGTTACGCGTTTGACGTTATATATTAAAATATGTAAAAAAATTATCGCTTCATAACGAAAGTTTAAAGAACGAGTAAGCTTTTGATCACGCTGAATAGTTATTGAAAATAAAGTAACTGCGCTTAAAGTCATTAAATACCGGTTAAGTACATTTGAGATAGCAGTCCCGCACTAAGCACTCCCGGAAGTTTAAGGGTTGATATAGAACTATTACGCTTTACCTTGCCGGTATTGTTTCCTTTAATTGGATATCAATCACATCAGCAAATAGGAGGTATGGTTCTTAAATAAATCAAAGCAGCATAATTGAAGCTTTATGGAGTAAATGAAACAAGATCAGAAAGACGTAGGCCTGAAAAGCAAGTGATAATAAGCAGGCAGAAAAATTTTGCTAAGCAATTGTTTTCCAATAAAAGGAAAGCAGATGTCTTGGTAAACTATCAGACTTTGAAGGCTGATTTTATTTGGTGACTTATATTAATAATATCATAATAGGTATAGGTGTCTGATAATATCTGTAATGGCAAATCACGGCAGTATTTTGGCGTTAGTAGAACGCAGGAAAATCAGATGTAGATTAATTAAAACTGTACAAATTACATTTTATGACGTTTTTTAACTGAGTATTACTTTATTTTAACCAGCTGTTGTTTTGTTTTAATCAATTATTGTCCAATTAAACCCTTGGTATAATTAAGAGTTTTTTAAAATGAGTTAAAAAAAAGCTTCTTTTTATATCAATTTGTTAATAATGATCGATTGTTATTCATTAAAATAATAAAAATGTATTATTTTTTTATTATTACTTGCTTAAATATATTTGATAATTATATTTGTTAAAACCAATTATTAAAATATACTGCTGCTCAATATTTTAGTCTACCTGACGGGCTTTCTTTTTGAGATTATGTACTTGTTAATTTAACCAATATCACTAACATGAAAAACCTGATTTACCTGAACTACACTTTTCGAAAATCCGCGAACCCGAAAATTCGGAGATACCTATCCTGCTGATTTTTAGGCATCAAATATTTATTAATTAACCTGTTTCACTGAGAAGTAAAAAGAGCACTCAGATTGCATCGTTTTGATGGCAAACCTGAGGGTGCATAACTATGCACTGTTATCAAAAATATTCCTGCAGATTGTTTTTGATAACATCGCTTTTTTACTTCAATATCACACCACTATGAAAAACAATTACTACCACTTCATCTGAAGGCATTTACCCTTGCATAAATCAAATGCAGGAAAAAGGGCATGACCCTTTAAATCATAAATTTTTATTTCACCAATCTAAAAGATCCATTAATTATGCGATACTTATGGCTGTGCCTTGTTGTTTTTTCAGCAATAACCACCTGTGCACTTACTGGCTTAGCGAAGGGAAATGAGCGTAAAATAAGCAAAGCTAAATATATAGTTATTCATAACAGAGCTCATGTTCACCGTGATACGGTAGCTAAAGATTCATTGTTGAATGACAGTATTTATGTTGTTAAACAACGTTCCATTTACAATAAACTGGCCGAAAATGTTATCAAATCACCGTATGAATTAGCCAAATTTCCTGCTGTTTCCTTGCAACAACTATTAAAAGGACAATTTGCCGGTTTGTACATACAGGAGCCTTCTGGAGAACCTGGTACGGTGCAGAATATGTTTATTAGAGGTGTTCCCATGCCACTGCTTTCTCCGCGTGATGTTTATCAATCACAGCCTTTAGTTGTGCTTGATGGTATTCCGCTTGTAACAGAGCACCCATTTGCATATGACATGCAGCTATATAACTATAATAGAATGGGCACGGCTACCAATCCTTTTGCTGATATCGATATGAATAATATTGCATCGGTTGAAGTGTTGAAGGATCTTGCTGCCACAGCAGTTTATGGCCCAAGGGCAGTTAATGGCGTTATTGTTTTAACATCTAAAACACCTGTTGCTGCCAAATCCATCACTTTTGATTCCTATATAGGTTTGGCGCAACGATCGCATGTAACCACTATAAACGGAAAATATGAAAATGCATTCAGGCAGCGGTTTTATGACCTCTATACTACCAACGGCAGATATTCTGACGATGAGAATTACCCGATATACCTGAGCGATTCATTAAACAATGTTTATAGCGGAAAATCAGACTGGAGCGATCTTTACTATCGTAATGCGGTAGTTTATGGAGTTAACTTTGGTATATCAGGAGGTACCGATCGTGCTAACTTTCGCTTCTCTTTGGGTGATCTGAAAAATGATGGTGTTGCTGACGGAACAGGGCTAAACCGATATAGCGCGATGTTTAATATCAATATGAAACCCATAAAATGGCTTCTTTTTTCGGCTATGGTAAATGCCAACCGGGTTGAACGCCAACGAAATAAGTACCTGCGTGACCGCTTTGCCCAAATCAATTACTTTCCTGATTTGAGTGCCCCATTGCCTCCCAATAAAGATTTTTATGCCGATTATCTTAATCAGTATAAGAAAGGCTTTGATAACAATAAGATCAATATTATTGATGGTTACGCGAAAATAGGGGTTGACTTAGGAAAGTTCAGGTTCATGACCACCTTTAATGTTGATTACAATGAAGGGTACCGTGATATATTTTATGCGCGCACCCTTTTGCAGGGCAATAGCTATGCCTCAAACTATTTTGGTTTTAGCCAAAGAATAATGGCTGATAACAAGGCTACCTATGATTTAACTGTAAACAAGATAAATGATTTTCATTTTGAGCTGGGGCAATCAACTCAATGGGATATTTATAAGTATAGCAATGCCTACGCTTACAAAGGAGTAAACGATTATATAAAAATTAACCTGTTAGATTCAAATCCCAAAAATCCGGATGGTTCTGATAACGTCAATTACCTGAATCCTACCGCTTTTCCACGCGAGTTAACCTATCGGTCGCTGGATAAGATCAAAGATAATTTGGTTTCTTTTTATGCTAAAACGAATTATGCATTTAAGGATAAATACTTTTTTTCGGCAATGCTGCGCACCGATGGTTCATCAAATGCGCAACCAACTAACCGCTGGTTTTATTCGCCGGTAATATCAGCAGCCTGGAATATTAAGAAGGATGTATTTAAAAGCAGTACAAGTATAAATGATATTATTTTGCGAGCCAGCGCTGGCAGGTTAGGCCGCCTTAATGCATTTGATAATTACGCTCAGGGTCCTCAATATACCGCATCAGTAGGTTATACGGGCAATATAACAGTACCGGGTTATAATGCCTTTGGCGTGCTAACAAGACCATACTCCACCGGTTGGATAGGATATGGGATCCCATGGTCATACTCCAATCAGTTAAACCTCGGTGCCGATGCAACGCTGCTTGACAACCGTTTGAACCTTTCGGTTGATTGGTACCTGAAACAAGAGAAAAACCTACTGATAGGGGTGCCTGCATTTGCTGAATATGGTTACAAACAGTCAATTGAAAGCGGTATGGCCGTGAATAATAGCGGTTTTGACGTAGCCATATCTGCCAACATTATCAAAAATACAAGATTGGGATGGTCATCATCCATAAACCTCAATCATAACAATAACAAGTTAAAAGCACTGCCGAGAGGGTTAAATCAAATTATTATTGATAATAAACTATTAAAGGTTGGAAGCCCGGTTGATCAATACTGGTTATTGACTAACGATGGTATCTATAAATCGGAGAGTGAGATACCTGTTGTAAATGGCCAGCCGCTAAAATACAACGGAATCCCTTTACATGCCGGAGACCCTAAATGGCGGGATATAAACGGGGATAATGTTATTGATAATAACGATAAGGTATTAAAAGGGCATTCATTCCCTAAAATATCTGGCGGATACGATAATAATTTTACCTGGGGTAATTGGAATTTAAACATAAATCTTTATTTCAATCTGGGCCGCGACCTCATACACCAGGAAATGGCCAACCGATTTGATTTTATTAATCGTGAAGGCAACAGTGATGTTAACTCTGTTAAAGAGATCACATTTTGGGAAAAACGCGGCGATTATAGTAAATACCCATTATATAACCCATGGAGCACGGTTATCCCGTATCGTGTTGATCAGGATCTTTTCCTGGAAAATGCATCCTTTCTTAAGCTAAGAACAGTTTCTGTGGGGTACGACCTCGCCAAAGTTATTCGCTTAAAAAGGATCAAACTCAGCAAATTTTATGTGTACGCAACGGCAAACAATGTATTCACGATAACACCATACACTGGTCAGGACCCTGAGTTGGTGAATTATGATGGTTACGATACAGGTTACGGCCTGCCCATACCAAGAACCTACACATTAGGTGTAAAAATGGAATTATGATATGAAAAACCATCGCAAAAAACATATAATAAAAATGAAAAGGATGTTATGTATTGCATTACTGCTGTTGGTGACAGCAATGATGGGTTGTAATAAAACATTGGATATTGATTCAACAAGAGCGGTTGGCGAAAAAAATATGTGGAATAAGCTTGAAGACGCACGCGCAGGCTTATTTGGGGTGTATGCACTTACCCGGGCTGCTTTGGTTGACAATGATGGGCATTGGCTTTATGGCGATGTCAGGACCGGCGAGTTTGTTAGTCCTAACCGGCAGGATTTAAAAGCATTGGCAAGCAACCAGCTAAATGCTTCGTATCCAACTATTGATGCTTTATCTGACTGGACAAGATTTTACGCGATAATCAATGCGGCAAATATTTTTCTGGAACGCATAGGAGATGTAAAGGCTGCCGATAAACGCTATACTGAAAACTACCTGACCGTTGATGTTGCCCAGGTACGCTTTTTACGGGCCTTCGCATATTTTTATATGGTGAGGATATGGGGCGATGTACCGTTTATCACCGCCTCACATGATGGCCAGTTTGAAAACCAACCACGCGAGAGTGGTAATAAAATATTGGTGTGGGCCCAGCAGGAAATGCTTAAAGCAGGGGCTGATCTGCCTTTTGTTTATAGTGGTAATGATGTACAGCAGCCTGGTAATTATTATAATGAAGATGCCGGCAGGTGGGGAGGAGCATTAGCTACGAAAAATTCAGCCTATGCTGTTTTAGCCCATTTGGCCGCATGGCAGGGTAACTATACGGATGTTGCCACTTATGCCAAATTTGTTGAGGATAATTACAGCAAAAGCGGAATCAATTATCAAAGTACAGATGATCTTACCAAAGCAAACGGATTCTTTTTTAATAAGAATAACAGCCAGATGTTTGGCTTTAATTCTGACTGGGGGCATATAGACGGATCTGTAACCGGCCACCTCGAGGAACTGACCCTTGCCGAGCCTGTGGTTAATAAAAAAGTACCGGATATTTATATTCCTAAAGATTCTATTCTGCGGATATTTGATCAGCCTAAAGATGAGCGATTTAATATAGATACGTTGGGTCAGCCGCGATCAGAAAGGTACTTCACTAATATCAACGGGAAATATCCCATTTTCAGCAAGATCAAAGTAATTCAGGGCGGTGTTTCTGACCCTACCTTCCGGTACTTTACCAGTGCTTTAATTTTTACCAGGATAGAAGACATCGTATTGCTCAGAGCCGAAGCTTTGGCTGTGTTAGGTGATGTGAATGGGGCTTTAAATGAAGTAATTACGATAATGGGCCGCAGAGGGATCACCAATATAGATGCCTCGCAGGATATTATTGATCTGGTATTTGCGGAACGCCATCGTGAGTT
The DNA here is from genome assembly GCF_030409325.1 of Mucilaginibacter aquaedulcis. Lineage (GTDB taxonomy): Bacteria > Bacteroidota > Bacteroidia > Sphingobacteriales > Sphingobacteriaceae > Mucilaginibacter > Mucilaginibacter aquaedulcis. The sequence continues at coordinate 1,290,198 of NZ_JAUFPR010000002.1, read as the reverse complement.
ATTAGGCGAAGGTCACAGATGGTATGATTTGATACGCTATAACAAGATCAAGCAAAATAACCCTGCATTTCTCAAACTCATCAATTCGCAGGGCATATACTGGCCCATATCGCGCAAGCTTATCTCACAAAATAGTCTGTTAACTCAAAACCCATTTTGGAAGTAACCACTCGATATATGAAAAAAGTAATAAAATATATAAGCGCTTTAAAGCCGATGTTGGTTGTAATGCTTTTGCTGAGCGCCTGTACCAAGGATGGCGGTTATCATGATGTTAAAGACAGCAACTCTAAATTTTCGGGTAATACTTATGAATATTTAAAAAGTAAACCTGGAGTATATGATTCATTGCTGGCTGTAATTGATCGTGTGGGCCTGAAACAAACCCTGATGGATAGCAATGTTACCTTATTCGCTGTTCCCAACCCGAGTTTTCAGCTTGCTATCAAAAACTTGAACACACTGAGAAGGCAAAGCGATAAGGATCCTTTGTTTTTGGCTAATGTGGATGGTGTGCAACTGGATACCATGGTGTCATACTACATTATCAGAGGTAAACGGACAACCGACTCCCTGCTTCTGCAAGATGGGCTCGACCTTTATAGCGTACGTTTCGGCTATCCGATGCATGCAAAGGTGTCAAAGATCCCGGCATCAGGGCTTACAGGTGGCGGTCCTGATATTATTGAATATAGCAATACCAAACGGAGCAAGTTTGTCAGAAACTGGTCAACCACCACAACCGGATCAAATAACATCAATACGAGCAACGGTGTGGTTCATGTGGTGAGCCCTGATCATATTTTTGGTTTCGATGAATTTGTATCCCGCTTAACATTTGTTTTACCGCCACCAAACCTGATGACCCTGATTGGGGGTAAGCTTACTGTTTTAAGGGATAATGACGGAGGGCCAGACAATGGTGAGGGTTCTAAAAAAGTAATTGATGGCGATGATCACACCAAATTCCTGGCCGATCTTCAGGGTCGTCTTTGGATGCAGTTTGAGTTGAATGAGCCTGCTGTTTCCGGGGTTTATACACTTACCTCTGCCAACGATGCCCAGGAACGCGACCCTAAAGCCTGGACTTATGAAGGTTCAAATGATGGTAAGAACTGGACTGAGCTCGACCGCAGAAGCAACTTCTTTTTTGAAGAACGATACCAGACCAAAGTTTTCAGGTGTGCTAATACCCAAGCCTATAAATTTTACCGCGTAGATATTACCGAATTGCGTGATGGTGGCCTGTTCCAACTGGCCGAATGGACAATAAACAAGGCGAAGTAACCCTATGAAAGATCAAAATATCAGTACAATTAAATATAAGCAGATGAAAATATTTGTAAATAAAGGATTTATCGTGCTCTTGTTTGCCGTAGCTATTTTCAGCAGCTGTAAAAAGATATACGGTATTCCTGATGAAAAGGATTACCTGAGCCCCAACATCAACTTCAGCAATAAAATTTTTGAACCAATTTTAGGGCGAACTACCTTAATGGGAGGGTTTAATGGAGATAATTCAACCCAGCCACTCCATTTTGAGATTGTTAACGCTCGTTTTGGCGACGGTAAGCCTGTAACCGATCTTTTTCAGAAAAAACAGACCTACGTATGGATAGCGCCTTACAATGGCCTTGAAAAAAGTCTTGCCGAAATAGAGGCCAAAAGGAAACTGGAGGAACATTCGCTGTTTGAGGTGCGGTCATCAGGAGAATTTATCATGTGGGCCTCATCTACCAATGATCTGATCAAACCAAGGCCGGCAGATAGCACCAATTTTCCGCAGGATACACGGTATTTTGATTTGAAGATCAGTAATACCGGGGGAAGCACCGTTATCCGCGATTTGCAGGTGCGTCCGTTTCGTGAGCGCCCCTATGAGCCATCTGATGATTTTAATATATACTCCGGAGCACCTGCCACGCATCCTAAAACACCCAATAATCCATCGAGCAGAAATTATATAAGGCCATTTTTAAATGGAGTTATTGGTGCGGCCTCTGAAATACCGCTTCAAAGTAACGATGATAAAAAGGATGTGGTGGTTTATATACGGCCTTTTAGTGGCGGTAATGGAAATTCGCTGCGCTTCAAGTTTCTGAATAAAGATTCTGTTGAAATGAATCCTGCCTTATTTAATGAAACTGCCTGGGATAAAATAGTACACGGGTTTAACATGCAAAAAACGCCAACCTATGTACAGTATGACGTTGCATATCCTATTCCCCTGGTTGAAATACCAACCGCTTATGCTCCCGGCGGAACAAGGGATCATGCTGAGTTTAAATATTCAAGAATAGGATTTGGTGGTGGTAGAGTGGTAGCAAGTTTTGGGATCGATTTCGCCATTTATAAAAAAGGCGACTGGGAGGTGGTGTTCCACTTTTTGAAAGAGAATCCAAAGTTTGAAGACGAATAACCGAATTTAAAACTTATCACAATGAGAAAACGCATACTGTATTATATAGTGCTGGTTATTTACGCAATTTTTTGCACAAACGTTCATGCGCAAACGCAAAGTATTACTGTTACCGGTACAGTGGTTGAAAAATCAACCAATAAGCCATTACCGGGAGTAAACGTATACATGGGTAACAAAGGCCTAACCCAAACCGACGTAAAAGGGAAATTTACCATTGTAGTGCCCGAAAATTCTACACTGATGTTTACGTTTATTGGTTTTGTTTCGGAAAAAGTAAAGTTAGAATCTGGCAAAAAAAATATAACCGTAGCATTAAGTGAGGATAAAAAAGGGCTGAATGAGGTAATTATTGTAGCCTATCAAAACAGGAACAAGGAAACAACTCCCGGGGCTTCTGTAACTATTCCAGCCAAGGAAATCCAGGATATCCCGGTTTCAAACGTCGAAAACTTATTGCAAGGAAAGGTAGCCGGGTTAAACGTTCAAAATAACACGGGTGCTCCGGGTTTCAGAGGCTCAGTTCAGGTACGTGGTTTATCAACATTGAGTGTAACGGGCAGTGGCAGCGAGTCATTTCTGCAGCCTACATCTCCCTTATATATTATTGATGGGGTGCCTTTGGATGCCGATAAGGCATCAGAGTTTGGTTTCCAAACCCAGGGGCCTGGGGTAAGCCCATTATCATTAATACCTGTAGAGGATATCCAAAGTATCCAGATCATGAAAGATGCGCAGGCAACCTCCATGTATGGTTCACGAGGCGCCTACGGTGTAATTATCATTACTACCAAACGCGGAAATTCAAAAGTGCCAAGGGTACGGTATACAGGCAACTTCTTTGTAAACGCCACACCACAACTACGGGCAACGCTGGGTGGTAATGCAGAGCGGCAGGCCAAAATTCAGCAAATATTATCAAATGCAACATTAGTCAGTGAGTTAAGAGCACTCGGTATGACCGGTTTCCTGGCTGATAGCTTAAACGCATACTGGAATAACTCTACCGACTGGCAATCTATTTTTTACGCCACGACACATAACCAGAGCCATAACGTAGCACTTGACGGCGGTAATGAACGCTTTAACTACAAAGTGAATATGGGTTATTATTCAGAAAAAGGGGTGATCAAAAACACCGGTTTCGACAGGTATAACCTCAACATGAACATGGAGTTTAAGCCAAACGATAAATTCAGGTTCTTCGGCTCATTATTCGGCTCATTAGGCAGCCAGGCCAAAGGTGATGGTGTGGGTTTATTACAAAAAGGTGTTGCCGAAAACGGTCAGGCATCCACATTGTTGCCGCCGCCTTCATTTTACCTTTCACCTGATGGGGTAACATCTGCCCTGCAAACTCAAAACAGTAATAGTACAAGAAACATACGTACCAATGTTGATGGCCGTTACGAGTTTATTCCAGGCCTTGCCTTATCATCAAGCATCAGTTATGATTATACCTCAGATGCCGAATCAACATTTACACCGGCCGCAGCAAATGCTCAGTTTGCTCAGTTGTATGATTTTGAAGGCCGTAATTTTACATTGTATAACCGAAATGCTATCACCTATGCCAAAACATTTGGTGCCGATCATACTATATTCATTAACACCTTTAATGAAATATATAAGCAGGGCGGTCAAAGCGGTATTATAAAACAAACCCGGATCCCTAATGATCAGCTGCAGGGGCCGATAGGGTACGACTCCTACAATTCGAGAGGTGGGGGCGTGCTGTCAAATTACAAGAATGCAACCATCGCGTCATTTGCCGGATCGTTCAATTATGATTTTAAGAAGAAATATGTGCTGGAGCTATCCTATCGTTTGGATGGTACATCATCAAATGGCCTGGAAAATCCATATTCTAAAAATCCAGCCGCAGGTTTAAGGTGGAATTACTATAAGGAAAGTTGGTTTAAAAATTGGGACTGGCTCACCTCCGGAGGTTTAAGACTAACCTGGGGCCAAAACATTGTACCAACAGGAAGTTTATCAAGTATTTATGGCTTATATAACCTGAACGGTAATTTTAATAATAACCCAACCATCGGCGTTAACTATGAATTTATACCCAACCCTGCATTAAAGCCGACTACCACAACGCAGTACAATCTGGGTTTTGATATGACGCTCTTACAAGGTAAGGTTGATCTGAATTTTGACACCTACTATAAAAAGGTAGATAATTTGTTGTTTGACAGGTTTTTACCAAATAGTACCGGTTTTCAGAAAAAAACCAGCAATGATGTATCCATTGCCGATTATGGCTATGAACTGATGTTAACCGTAAGGCCGGTAACGGGTAAGGATTTTAACTGGTCAATATCAGTTAACGGAGCCATAAACCGCGACTATTTGCTGAGGTTGCCTGCTGAGTATGCCGGTCAGTACATCAAATTTGATTATAATAACCTTCAACATATTGTTTTCAGAGTTGGTAAAAACACACTGTCGAACTATTTGCTGATCAACCAGGGAGTTTATTCAACCGATGGAAACGTGCCGGTTGATCCTGTAACCGGTAAAAAATACCAGACTAATGGACTTGCCTTTAAAGGCGGAGATCCAATTTTTAAAGATGTTAACGGCGATTATATATTGGATAGCCGCGATTATGAAATAACAGGTAATTCGCAGCCATTAATTACAGGGGGGCTATCAACAAATATCAATTACAAAAATTTCGGGTTAAATATTTACGCCAGTTACACAGCCAAAAGAACAATTTTAAATAATGCGCTTTCTGATAGGCTATCCATTATGCGTGATCCCTATAAGTTGCTGGCCGTAGTACCCTTAGACGGGCTTAATATTTGGCGCAACCCCGGTGATCATGCGGTTTATCCAAATCCATATTCATTTTCAAGGTTTGCTCAGATAAACCCGCTTCGTGCCGACCAAACTTTGTGGCAGGAGGATGGCTCTTATTTAAAGATAAACACGGTAACATTCTCCTACATGTTTAACCGGCATTTTGTTAGGCAAATGGGGTTCAACAATGTAAGGGTTTATTTCTCAACCAATAACCTGGTCACATTTTCAGGCTATAAAGGCCCCAACCCCGAGAACGTAACCTCACTTGGCCGGGATATCTCCAGCGGCTACCCTGTACCTCGCACCTACAACTTAGGATTAAATATTGAACTCAATACAAGTAAATAAAACTCATGATCATGAAAAAAAGTGTTATATACATTTTAGCAGCGGCAGTAAGTTTATGTTTACCTTCCTGTAAGAAATTTTTAAATGTTCAACCCATAGATAAGTTGACCGGCAACAACTTTTACCAGTCAAAAGATGATGTTGTGGCCAATATCTATGACATGTCAAGAACCTTCTTCGGGAAAATTAACGAAACGCACTTTATTGGCGCAACCGGCGAATATCGCTCTGGCGAAGTAATGCACGAGGCCCAGTCTGATCTTGGGCCGGCCCGCGCGTTTGTTGAAGTACTTGGCCACAATGATCTGATTACTTTGATCAACGGAAACCCACCCTGGAATTTCTACAATTTTGCCTTAATTACCGATTGGACGGGTTATTACCAGGTGATACAAAGCGCCAATATCCTGATCTCAAAACTGGAAACAGGTGTACCCGGTGTAACAGAAACGGAGAAAAGGCAATTTGAAGGGGAAGCAGCTTTCATACGTTCATTGGCATACTTCTACATGGTTAGGCTTTATGGAGATGTGCCTTATTATACAGATGCATTTCACTCTACAGCTTTACCACGCGAAAACATGGTGTCGGTTTTAAATAAATGCATTACCGATCTTAAGAAATACAAAGATGGCTTACCCTGGAATTATACCGACCCCGCGTTAAAAGGTGTAAGGGCAACCAAAGGCAGCCTCATCGCGCTCATCATGAACATGAACATGTGGAATGCCGGCTTTGATAAACCCAATGCAACTAAATATTACCAGGAAACAGCTGATCTGGGGCAGGAATTAGTGAAGAGTAATGCCTACAGATTATTACCGCTAACTGAGTGGGCAACGGTAATAAAAGGACGATCGGACGAAAGCCTTTTTGAGTTTTATCGCAGTATTAACTATGGCGATCAGAACGCCAACATTGCACCAATAGGCGATATGTTTTTGCACTATCCTTACAAAAGACCCGAGTATACTCACCGGATAAGCTTTGCCTATTATAGGGGCGAGTACATGCAAAAACTTTATCCTGGTACTGCCGATAAACGGGTTTCCATTTGGTTTAACCAGGATATTTATGCCGATAACGGAAAGTTCATGATGCTCAAGTTTGCGCAAAATGCCTTTGCAACAGGTGAAGAAGACGCAAATCCTGACAATACGTTCATGATATTCAGGTATGCCGGCGAAATATTACTATGCGCCGAGGCCATGGCAGAACTTGGGCAGGACGATGCCGCCATTGCCATGGTTAACAAAGTTAGGGACAGGGCCGAGGCTACCCGTTACACAGGCGGAGGAGGGCAGGACCTTAAAGACTTTATCTTCCTGGAAAGATCGCGCGAGTTGATGGGAGAGGGGCACCACTATTTTGACCTTGTACGTACCCGCAGGATCATGAACAGCGAATGGTCATACAACGTACTCACTTTAGATAAGTTTAACCGTGGCGCCTGGACATGGCCGCTCAATGGCAACGCGCTTGCCAATAACCCGTTCATGACCTTGAATATGTATTGGGTAAACGGCGGTAATTAACCTATTCCGAAAAATTAATAATAAAACACATGAAATATATAATTATAGTTTTTGCCGGTTTATTGCTGGTATTAAACAGCTGTAAACGGGATGAGTATTATAAAGATGGAGGTAAGGCCAATGCTGATTATCCGGGCGATATGCTGCAGTATTTGCAGGATAAAGCCGTACCATTTGATACCATTGCTCAAATAGTAAAGCTGGCCGGGATGGAAGAAACATTTCGCAAAAGTGACTTTACCTTTTTTGCTCCTGATGATGATGTAATTAAAAGAACCATCGGTAACAATAAAACCGTCGGCTCATTAAATAAGTTTTTGTTTGATGTCGGGCGCGATACGGTAAAAAAGCTGTCAGACATTGATTCAACCATATGGAAAAAATATTTGCAGCGGTACATGTTCAAGGGCGTCAACCGGCTCAAAGATTATCCGCAGATAGACCTCACACTGCAAAACCAGTATCCCGGTGCTCTATATTATTCTTACAGCAATGATGTAATGAACATTGGGGTAATATATGGAGACGCCAATAATGTGAAATACATTGGCCCGCGTACACTGGTTATTGGTTTTATATATGATATCAATAATGCAGAAAACGCTGTTTTCCGCAACCTGATATCATCTTCAGACATCAAGCCTAAAAATGGAATAGTGCACACGCTGCAATATAACGCTGCATACTTTGGCTTTAATGAAAGTGATTTTTATGAAGAGATCTATTTCGCTGGCCTCCATCAATCCAATTAAACTATGAGAAGAATTATTTACAGCATATTGTTTGCCTTTGCATTATTATCAATGGAGGCATGTAAAAAGGATAAAACAGTGTTTTCTGATCCCTACGGAGATGGAAAACCGCCCTTAGGTATTACTCTTAGTAAAGATGCGTTGCCTACTCCATCAACAGGAGCAGTTGGTACCGAAGTGACTTTTAAGGCTACCGGGTTAATGCCTTTTAAGGATAAAATAAAGTTTATGTTCAATGGTGAGGCAGGGCAGGTTACCGAAGTAACAGAATCAACCATTAAAGTTAAAGTGCCGCCTTTTGGCAGCACAGGCATCACCTCTATTGCCATTGACGATCAGTTAGTGATTGGCCCGGTATTTAAGGTAGATGGCCTAATCAAGATTGACCCTTCTTTCAGAGCCACAGCAGGTGCCAATAACTCTGTGAACCAAGTATATTCACTTGCCGATGGCCGCAACCTGGTACTTGGCTGGTTTACCAATTATGATAATAAAGGAATAATAGCTCCCCTTAACAGGATTGTCAGAACATCGGCTGATGGCGAACTTGACCGCACATTCAGAACAGGTAAAGCTGCAAATGGAGGATTATCAAGGGTTATAGAACTTGGTGGAAAGTATATTATAGCAGGAGGCTTTAGCGGCTATAATCAACGCACCGAAAATATTAGCAATATTACCAGTTTAGGCGTTGATGGAAGCGTTGATACAGTTGGTATAAAAACGTACAGAAGGCCATCACAAACCGATACTACCAAGTATTTTCCAAAGTTTAATGGGGGAACCAATGATTTTATAAGTAAGATTTATAAACAACAGAACAAGATTCTGGCCACTGGGAACTTCAGATATTATGTGAGCCGGGTTTATACCGGGCATAATCATGATTTTAGCCGTGATACAGTGATACTTGACAGTACAGAGGCAAGACAGATAATTCGTTTAAACCAGGATGGATCACTTGATAAAACCTATCGGTTTAATGTTGCAACAAACAAAGGGCAACCATCTGCAAACGGACCCATTGACTCATACATGCATACAGATGCCGATCAGTTTGAAAAATTAGTGGTGTTCGGGAATTTTACCACTTTTGATCAAAAAGCTGCCGGTCGGCTTATTCGCTTAAACCCGGATGGTACAATTGATGAATCGTTTAAGACAGGTGTGGGTACTGACAATGGCATCTCCTCTTTAACATACAATACGGTAACCAAAAAATATCTCCTAACGGGGATATTCAGAACATATGACGGAAAGCAGGCCATAAGTATGGCTTTGTTGAATACAGATGGGAGCCTTGACCAATCTTTTACAGCCAATGTATTTGAAGGAGGTTATCCCGGTTTTGCCCGCCAGCTTGATGATGGCCTCATAGTAGTTACCGGAAGCTTTAAGAAGTATAATCAGGTTACCCGTAATGGTTTTATGGTGCTCAACACCAAAGGTGAGCTCGCGGGGAATTACAATACAACGGGCCCATTTTCAGGAGTTTTATCAGATATTATAGAAACCAGATCTGCCGATGGGAAACGGGCATTATTGCTGATAGGTGGAATTTATCAGTTTGATAATACGCCGGTCAATAATATCATACGTGTAACTATCGAATAAATTTAAGAAACCCATAACCTAAAAAAGAGATGTGGAATAGATATAAAGGAATAATTTTTTCTGTCATTTTTGCTTTGGCCGCAGCGGCAATATCATGTAATAAGGATTTTGTGCGCACCCTGCCCAATAAAGATTATACAGACACTGCCAAAGCGCAGTTTGGTGACCGCAAGGTGCTATACCTGATTGTTGACGGTGCAAGGGGCGCATCAGTCAACAGTGCCAATATACCCAATATTAAAGCCCTGTTGCCCAATTCAATTTATAGCTGGGTGGCACTGAGCGATCCGGATTCAACTCGAGATGTGAGCAATTGGGCCAACATGCTTACAGGTGTTAAAAAAGATAAACACAAGGTATTATCTGATGATTTTGCGGGCAACAACCTGGAAACCTATCCTGTATTTTTTCAGCGTATTAAAGAGGAGAAACCGAACGCTAAGATCGTATCTTTTTCATCCTCGGCTATTTTTAAAGATAAGCTAACGCAAAGCGCTGCTATAAACCAATCGTTTGATACAGATGAACAGATCAAAGCTGCGCTTGTAAACAATTTAAATACAGATACGGCGCAATTGATCCTGGGGCATTTTAATGATATTGACGAAGCCGGTGCCAGGTATGGCTATGATAATTCCCGCGCTCAGTATAAAGCTTCGATTGAAAAATTTGACGGCTACGTAGGTGAAATTATTGACGCGCTGAAAAAAAGGAAAAATTTTGACAAGGAAGACTGGTTGGTTGTAATAGCCTCAAGCGGTGGAGGTAAGTTTGATATTCCTGCTAATCAAAATGACAATACGGTTTTCAGTAATACTTCTGCAAATACGTTTACCATTTATTATAACCCCAAATACAGGCAACGAATATTAGCCAAGCCATTTACCGGTAACAGATACCTGGGGCGTACAATACGTTTTAAAGATTCAAGTGTAAGAGCACAGATAGATACTGCTGATATTTTTAACCTGGATGACACCACTAAATTCACCATTGAGTTAAAAGTTAAAAAAAACGAAGACAAGTTTTTTTGGCCAAGCATTTTGGGTAAAAGAAAAGAATGGTCAAGTGGTCACCCTGGCGTAGGTTGGGTAATTTATTTGGAAGATTCTTACTGGTATTTTGAAATGAGGGGAACCAATGATAACGACTTCAGGCAATGCCGCGGCGGCGACCTGCAAAAAGGCCGGTGGCAAACCCTAACCGCCAAATGTGAGATACGTGCGGGCAAGCGATACATCAGAACCTATACTGATGGGATTTTTAACAACGAACTGGAAGTAACTACATCAGGCAGCTTCAGTAACAATAGTCCGCTTAAATTGGGGTACTTAAATGGTACCGGGCATGGTACGCCCGATGTGTATGTAAGCGATATCAGGTTTTTTAAAGTTGACGTACCCGATGCCGTGATCGGTAATTATGCCTGCGAAACTTCTATAACCGAGGGGCATCCTTATTACTCTTTCCTGGCCGCATATTGGCCCGGTACCGATGGACAGGGTGATAAAATCAGGGATATTGGACCCCAGGCCCGTGACTTTCAGTTAAAAGGAAATTTTAACTGGGAAGATTTTAATGACCTGATCTGCCCACCGCCAACAGAGGCACTTGCCACATTTGTACCCCAAACTGCAGATATTCCGGCACAAATAATAAACTGGTTCAGAATACCCAACAGGCAATCCTGGGGCCTTGATGGCCGTGTTTGGCTTGATCAATAAAAATTAACCATTATAAACTAATTTATATGATGATGAAAAAATACAGGTACGGTTTAATTATCGGGCTATTCATTTTGATAGCAGGAGCCTGCAGGCAAAATAACCTTGATGATCTGAGCTTAATTAAAAACACAGATAGGGACATATCCGGTGCGGGGGCTAATACCGGGGGGATAACCGCCAACAATGAAACTATTAAAGTTCCATTTAAAATATCATTATCCGGCCCAGCAACAAAAGCTTTTCAGGTAGGGATAACACTTAATAATGATACTGTAAATAAGCTCATTAATAACGGAACATTAAAAAATACGGTAATATTACCTGCAAGTGCAATTGATTATACAAGTGTTATCAATGTTTTATATGGGGCCGATACTGCAACATCTGTGGCTGCTGTAAGATTATCGACCATTGAGGCTAACTACGGTAAAAACATAGCTTTTGCATTTAAACTTACAGATCCCGGCAAGGGTAATCAGATAAAGGGAGCACAGTCAAATATCCTGGTAGTGCTTGATACCAAGGCTCTGGTAAAGGAAAGTGATATTCATTATATATCGCTCTTGAACGGTGGTGGGATACTTAATGTAGATTATCAAAAAAATTATACTACAAACCCGGCCGGTGTTACCATTCCATTAACCATAAATCTGGCAGGTGTACCCGCAGGCGCATTTAATGTTAAAGTGAAATTAAATATGGATACTGTTGCAACTCTTGTAAACAGTAAAGTATTGCCCGATAATGTTATTGCACTTAAGCCTGATCAGTTTACTATGGATACATTGATCAGGGTAAATTCAAATACGAGTACCGCGCAAATACGTTTATCTATAGGCTGGCCCGTTTTTGATGCAAACATCACTGCTAATAAACGCTTTGGCTTTGCAGTAAGTTTGGTTAGTACCACAAAGCATATCCTGCATCCTACAAATAGTAAATTGATTGTTTTGGTGCAGCCTGAGGTAAACCTCGATAATAACTCATACATAACCGGTAACGGCACAGGCCTAAAAGCAGAATATTTTTCAAACAATCAGCAATTGGATTTTGATGGCAGAAAGCCTGATCTGGTACAAATAGAGCCTACTATTGATTGGCCAAATGATGGGGTTTGGCAAGCCGCGATACCTAAGATAAGCCATGATAATTTTTCAACCCGCTGGACAGGCGAGTTTCTTGCACCTGTGCGGGGCGAATACGTGTTCTGGCAAAATGAATGGGACGATGGTTCAAGATTGTATATAGATGGGAAAGCTATTATTAATGATTTTACTACCGAATGGGATAAAGACAGCCGTACAGCCAAAATTTTCCTTGAACGAGGGAAACGTTACAAAATAGAGGCTGATCATCGGGAAAATGTTGGCGGGCAACGGGCAAGGTTAACCTTTGAGGTACCATCAGCCAATATTAATGGGCGGCGTATAATACCGCAAAGTCAGTTATTCCCTGCCCCATAAATCAATTTGCTTACCGTTAAATGAAAACTAAATACATGAGAAATAAATTAGTCATTATAGCCGTATTTGCAACAGTTGCCATACTATTTGCAGGCTGTAAAAAAGATAAACCGGTAACTCAGGTTGAACCGGATGTGCCAAAACCAACCGCGGGATTCACAGCTGTGCGTACAGATAGTGTAGATTTTTTAAGTTATCAATTTACCAGCACCTCAACCAACTACCAGGATATACTATGGCAATTTGGCGATGATAGTACTTCTGCAGAAAAAGCGCCAAAACACAGGTACGCTTTTGACGGCATGTATCATGTAACATTAACAGCCAGAAATTCGCAAGGTTATTCAGCGGCGCGCGAAATAATTTTAAACGTAGCCGATCCGCATTTCGACAGAACCAAGGTTGGCGAAAGCTATTTCGCTACTATAGGCGGCACTTTCACCGTTTCGCGCGATAATGGTGGTGGCCCTACAGCAAATGAGGGCTCATTAAAGGTAGTTGATGGCGATTCCAATACTAAGTTTTTTCAGTCGGGTTTTTCAGGTGATCTGGTTATGAAATTTGAGCTTAAATCGGCGGTAGTGGCAGGTGCCTACACAATGACATCGGCAAATGATTCACCAGACCGCGATCCCAAAAGCTGGGTATTGCAAGGATCAGAAGACGGGATACGATGGATAGATTTGCACAGTAAAAACAATGAAACTTTTGCAAATCGTTTTCAACGAATTATATATCATTTTAACAATAATGTGGCTTATAAATTTTACAGGATAAGCATAAAGGCAAATAACGGCAGCCGGGATTTTCAGATGGCAGAATGGACAGTTAATAAGAAACAACCATGAAATTTAGTTTGAGAAATTAGGCAAAATGATCTGCTTTTAAATAAAGCAAATAGCACGGCGCGAAAACTGTGCCTGTAAAGGTTGCTCATCTACAACAGATGGGCAACCTTTTCTTTATCCACTAAGTTGCCGTATCGTGCTATTAGTTCCCGTAATTTAGGATTAACTATGTTTTCACAAAAAGGCTTTTCAGGATCTTTAAAGTAATAGTTCAGGTAATTTTGTGAATTGATCCTGAAATCTCCAAACATAACTACTTCGGTAATTATTGGGGCTTTAAAGTCATGTTGATACTCTTGAATGGCATTTAAAACCGGGAGTTCTTGTGCATTATCCATCAGGTATACAGCCGACCGATATTTCGATCTCATGCTGTGTGTAGAAGTGCAACTGTGGGTATGCAGATGAATACCTACAAGTGCATTTAATGAAACAATGCGCGAATCGAACTCAACTATTACTGCCTCAGAAAACGCCTCCTCATTTTTGGGAGATATCCAACCCTGATCAACACTCAAAACGCCTTTGATCGACAAAAAAATAGCTTCGGTGCACCAATGGCAACTACCCCCAAAACCGATCTTTTGTAATGTATTCAATTTTAACCCGCTTTAATAAGCAAAATAACAAATAAGCCATACAAATGTGTTATTAAATGAACCATGAGTAAAGCATAACTGCTAAATCAATTGGAATTTGTTTTTTCAACAACATACCTTAATATTGTGAAGCTCTTTATTAGTAAAAAGTTCAATGAACAGAAAAACGGTAAATATATTGGTATTCGGCATAGGAATGTGTATGTTCTTGCTGCGTCCATATTTAGTTTACCGGCTTACAGGGTATTCAAGCACAGATAAAAATCCCGTTAAATCTGCACTGCTACAACGGTTGGTAAAGAAAAAAGATGATCATTATGAATCTTTTGAGCACACGGCAACAGAGGCCCGTTCTTCTAAATTCAGCTTTCAGTTATTAGTAAAGCAAATCTCCTTTTTTCATTTCCAGAGCTTGTTATCGGCTATAGCTTATTGTTTAACAACATTTGCCATGGCAATAAATACAATGCTCTTATGGCGAAGCAATCATCGATACAGCCTTTTATCCTGTTTCCGTATCTGATACATCATCAATCAGCAAATACCTGGTCATAAACTGCACCAAGCCTGTTTTAACAGGCTAAATAACAACCTGTATTTATAATGCAGTGAATTTCTTTTATTGTTCATAATTCATCTAAGGTTCATTAGCGACTTGTAAATTATCTGGCGATACAGCAGAACGATATATTGGTCACTATTTTAACAAGCAATGGATTATGTAACAAACTCATCCCTTTAAAAGCACAAAAGATTTAACTTTATACACATCAATAACCAGTAATGAAAAAAAGATTTTTAAACAGCAGATCATTATTAATCCCGGCGGCAATTTTGGGCGTTGTAACGTGCCTGGGTATTTCAGCATATCGATTTCCCGATGCGCCAGCTATAAACCAGGTTCAGCACGTTGTGGTCATTTATATGGAAAACCATAGCTTTGACAACCTTTACGGCCAGTTTAAAGGCGCCGATGGCCTTAATGATGCTAAACCGGAAAACATTATCCAGGTTGATACAGAGGGTAAACCTTACACTACTCTCCCGCCAATACCACGCAGCAGCGCTTTCCCTACCAATTTATCCAACAACTATTTCAATATTGATCAATATGTAGCTGCCGATCAGGTGAGCCCAGACGTTACCCATGCTTTTTACCAGGAGCAGTTACAGATCAACGGTGGAAAGATGAATAAATTCGCGTTATATAATTTCACTAAGGGGCTTACTATGGGTTATTATAATACCGCAGAATTGCCTTTGTATGAGCTCGCTAAAAAATATACACTTTGCGACCATTTCTTCCATAGCGCCTTTGGCGGATCGTTCCTTAACCATCAATGGCTCATTGCGGCGGCATCTCCTGTATTTCCTGATGCGCCTTCCACTATCAAAGCCCAGGTAGATGTATCGGGTAAACTGATCAAAGATGGTGCAGTAACACCTGATGGTTATGCAGTTAATACTTCAAACTCGGTAAATCTTCATCCTAAAGGTTCAATTTGGGCAAATCTGGTGCCTAACCAAAACGCACCTAACATTGGCGACCGCTTATCTGATAAAGGCATATCCTGGGCATGGTATTCAGGAGGGTGGAATGACGCTATAGCCGGCAAACCTGATCCTACATTTACCTACCATCACCAGCCATTTGCTTATTTTAAAAGATATGCAGAAGGTACTGCTGAAAGAAAAAAACACCTGAGAGATGAAACAGAATTTTTGGCGGCAGCAAAAAAGGGAACTTTACCTTCTGTATCATTTGTTAAGCCAATAGGTTTGGAGAATGAGCATCCTGGTGAATCAACTGTTAAAGGCGGTGAAAGTCACGCTGTTGAGTTAATTAATGCAGTTTTAAATGGCCCTAATGGCAAAAATACGGTTATCATTTTAACTTATGATGAAAACGGAGGTTTCTGGGATCATGTTGCCCCTCCTGTTATTGATAAATGGGGGCCAGGTTCACGTATCCCTGCATTGATCATTTCTCCATTCGCTAAAAAAGGATATGTGGATCATACCAATTATGAAACGGTGAGTATCCTGGCATTTATTGAAAAAAGATGGGGGCTGAAGCCGCTTACCAGTCGTGACCAGCACGCTGATCCTTTAAGCCATGCGTTTAACTTTTAAAATAATTACAGCAGGCCTGTTGGTCATTACCGGCCTTGGCCTGCTGAGTTTTCATAGGCAGCCAGAAACGGTATCTGAAAATATTCGCGAAAGGCTGGTTTTACAGGCTGATACATTCTTAACAACTGTTCGCCGATTACAGGCTACACCTGTAAATAATACCACTATTTTAAAAAACAGGTTCAGAGAAATGCGCTTGGCTTACAAGCGGATGGAATGGGCAGCTGAGTATTTTGATCCGCTAACTACCCGACGGGTAAATGGCCCTCCTGTACCAGAAACTGAACTGAACGGGCAGGTTATTCAGCCCGAAGGCTTGCAGGTTGTGGAAGAATTGATTTTTGCTCCCATTACTGTTTCTGCCAGGAAACAGCTCAGTACTTCATTGAGCAAACTCGCAGTTAATGCAACAGAATACAGGGACTATTTTAAACACGCCGACTTGAAAGACTGGCAGATCATGGATGCCGTGAAACTGGAGGTGTTCAGGATAGAAATATTGGGGCTGAATGATTTTGACGATCCGCTTGCAAAACAATGTTTTAAAGAATCGGCCGTTGCCCTAAGTAGCGTTGGGGATGTTACTGCGTATTATCAAAAGAATAGGGATAATAATTTAAAGGAAAATTTTCATCAAGGGATAGCGTATCTTTCCAAAGCGGTGACCTTTAATAGTTTTGATAGAGCCGACTTTATTATAACTCACGCCAATCCTATCACGCAGGGGATAACACATTTGCATAAAGAGTTGAACCTGCCAGATATTCGCTACAATCGTTTACTTAATCAGGAAGCGGAAAGCCTGTTTGATAAAAATGCCTTCAACAGGAATGCTTATATTGATGCTCTTGAAGATTCTGCTACAGCACAAAAGATTCAATTAGGGAAAAAACTCTTTTTTGATACCAGGCTTTCCGGAACTATGACCCGTAGCTGCGCTTCCTGTCATCAGCCTGGCAAAGCTTTTACAGATGGGCTGATCAAAAATCTTGACATTACTGGCAAGAAAACAATCTTCAGAAATACGCCAACGCTGATCAATGCGGCACTGCAGCCTGCACAATTCTATGATCTTCGTGCCTCGTCACTGGAAGACCAGGTTCATGATGTGGTGGGTAATAAAGATGAAATGTACGGCGATATCAAACTTTCAACAAGAACATTTTGGGATGATAAGACTTACCGCCAATTGTTCGCTGATGCTTTTCCAGGCAAAAGCCGGGCTGCTATTGATACTTCAGAAATTATGAATGCGCTTGCCAGCTATATTAGAAGCTTCACCGCGTTGAATAGTCGTTTTGATGAATATATGCGTGGCAACAAGGCAATGCTCAATCAGGCGGAGATCAGAGGTTTTAACCTTTTCATGGGAAAGGCCCGCTGTTCAACTTGTCATTATATGCCGCTGTTCAACAGTGTATTACCGCCCCGGTATGTACAGATGGATGCTGAGGTTATTGGCGTGCCTAAGAAAAAAAACAGTAAGATAATTGATCCTGATCCCGGATTGTTTGCAATTCAACCAATGGAATTTAACCGGCATGCTTTTAAGGTAACTACGGTTCGCAACAGCGCTAAAACTGCACCATATATGCATAATGGAATTTACACATCTTTAGAAGAGGTGATTGATTTTTATGAAAAGGGTGGAGGGAGGGGCATGGGATTAAAAGTCCCAAACCAAACATTAAGTAGTGAACAGCTAAAGCTTTCATACCAGGAAAAAGAAGCATTGATCGCATTTATAAAATCCCTTGATAGTCATTAAATAGTACTAAATCAATGCACCCCTTGTTTTGCTCATCGTATATTTATTGACTATAAAATCTACAGAAGTAATAGTTTTTATTTTAAAATTATACTTTTGCCGGGAATCATTATTATTTGGATCATTTAATTCGCAGCTCATAATATCTTGATTAGTGTAACCATATTACCAAAAGCGTTTTTTGGTGTTACTGAGCACGAATCCTTTATAAGAAGAATGAAGAATCCTTACATTAAATGATTTACATTTTATAGTAAATGTTATATTCGTGTTAATAAATATGTCTGTTACAAAGCTTGATGATAATGAACTAATTGAACTGTTAAGAAATGACAGCCATGCTGCATATGCTGAACTTTATCAACGTTATTATCGCTTGCTGTTTATACACGCTTATAAACGCTCTAATGATCAGGAACAGGCTAAAGATATTGTGCAGGAGTTTTTTATTTCTTTATGGGATAAGCGAAGGTCAATTTCCTTACAATCAAATTTGGCAGGATATTTCTTTACGGCTATCAACAATCGTATAGTTGATCACTTTTTACATCGGGAAGTGCAGGATAAATATATTGCTTCGTTTGCAGGTTTTTTAGGCACAGAACAAGTTAAAACAGATCATTTGGTTAGGGAAAAACAATTAATGGAATTAATTGAAAGGGAAATTCAACAATTACCTCCCAAAATGCGTGAAGTTTTTGAATTAAGCCGAAAGGGAAATCTTAGTCACAAAGAAATTTCTGAAAAATTATCAATTTCTGAAAAAACTGTAGATAGGCAGATATCAAATGCTCTTTTTAGATTAAAAACGAGGTTTGGTATATTCACTTTTCTTCTTTTTCTCCTGAATTCCTGATTTTTTTATTTGTTTAACATAAGTAACATAAAAAAATATATTTTTTTTTATGTTTTGTCTACATGTTAGGCATGGGGTTCCTCGTCATAGCTTTAAATAATGTAAATATTAAAGCTGCTTGATGCTATGTCATACCAAAAAGCTAAAGAACTATTAGAAAAATACAGGTCAGGAAACTGTACAGATGCCGAAAAGGCATTGGTGGAGCAATGGTTGTTTCAGTATCAGCCTAATAAATTTGACCTTTCTGAAGAGAGGATTGAGGAAATAGGCCAAGAAATTTGGAGCAATTTACCCAAGCCTGCTGCTAAAGTTATTAAAAGTAATTTATGGCTTAAAGTTGCCGCGGCTGCAATTGTCCTCATATTTTTATCTGTTGGCTCCTATCTCTTATTCTTTGGAAAAGAGATTACCAATTATTCGGTGGTTTATAAACACGATGTGGCTCCCGGTAGTAATAAGGCTATATTAACATTAGCTAATGGAAAAAATATTGTTTTAGAAAATGCCCCGAGCGGCAGAGTGACGAATGAGGGCCAGGCTCTTATCAATAAAGCCGATGACGGTAAACTGGTGTATCATAACAATGATAGCACCTCTAAAACACCAGCCTATAACACTTTGACCACTCCTCGTGGCGGGCAGTACCTTTTAGTATTGGCCGATGGTACCAGGGCTTGGCTCAATGCAGCCTCATCAATCAAATATCCCGCGTTTTTTGCAGGCAACGAACGTAAGGTTGAAATTACAGGTGAAGTTTATTTTGAAGTAGCACACAATGCTGCTAAACCATTCAAGGTGATTGTTAATCAGCAAACTATTGAGGTTTTAGGTACACATTTTAACGTGAATGCCTATACCGATGAGCCAGCTACGAAAACCAGCTTACTTGAAGGCAAGGTAAAGGTAACACATCTTGATAAAACTGCCTTGCTGGTTCCAGGAGAGCAGGCACAGGTAAACAATAGCATGGCCAGTGCGAATATCAACGTAGTTGAGCAAGTAGATATGGACGAAGTTTTAGCCTGGAAAAGCGGTTTATTTCAATTTAATAAGGCAAGTATTGAATCTATTTTGCGCCAGGTGGGCCGGTGGTACAATGTAGAGATAAGCTACAGTAACAATCAAAAGCCACTTAAAACATTCACCGGTAGTATTTCCCGAAGCAGCAGCCTTGCCCAGTTGCTCCAAATACTGAGCTATACCGGAAATAGCTTTGAAATAGATGGCAAAAAAATAATTGTAAAATCAGAATAACTATTACAACTAAATATTAACCCCCTTAACATTCAAAAGATGATTAGATATTTACGATCCCAGCTTTAACCTCACCCTAAAAGGAACTCATAAAAAAAGCCGAAAAGTGGTGGTACACTTCCCGGCATATGTTTGAGCTAAACCCTTTTCCTGCCTTAAGTTTCAGCACAAAGCAGGAGTTTAAACTATTTGAATCACAGATTAACGAACATTAACCCAAACGTTTACAAAAGTAATGAAATTAAACGCTATCTCTATAGCCATGCCCAAAGTATGGCTTCCCCCTAAAATATTGCTGGTTATGAAAATAACTACATTGCTATTGATAATAGGCTTTACCCAGGTAAGTGCGCGCGCATTTAGCCAGCGGGTTACTTTAAATGAAAAAAACGCGTCGCTTGAGAAGGTATTAAAGATCATTAAAAAACAAATCGGTTATCGCATGTTTTATAACGATCAGGATCTGCGGAGTGCTAACACCGTAGATGTTAATTTTAAAGACGCTGCACTTGAGGATGTTTTAAACAGTTGCTTTGCTAATCAACCCTTAAATTATTCTATCATCGATAAAACTATAGTGGTGCAAAAAAAGAATGCTTCACTTTTTGACGCGCTGAAAAAGAGTTTACAGATTTCGTTAGGTATCAGGGGTAATGTAAGTAATGAAAAAGGAGAACCACTGGCAGGGGTTATTGTGAGGGTTACTAAAGGTGGTAAAAATGTGAATAAGGCAACATCAACTAATTCTGATGGAAGTTATTACGTTGAGGCAAATCAAAATGATGTGCTGATATTCAGCTACCTCGGTTATAAAAACAAAGAAGTTACCGTTTATTCGCAAACAGCAATAAATGTGAGTCTTGATCCGGTAGTTTCGGGGCTGGAACAGGTTGTTGTAGTTGGGTATGGAACCACAAAAAGGAAGGATCTTACCGGTTCTGTATCATCTGTTGATGTTAAGGAGATCAGGGATGTGCCTTATGCCACGCTTGATCAGGCTTTGGCAGGTAAAGCTGCCGGTGTGCAGGTTGTACAATCAGACGGTTCACCGGGTGGGGTGGCTAAAATCCGTATCCGTGGCGGTACCTCTATTCTTGGCGGTAATGATCCGCTGTATATTATAGATGGGGTTCAGGTAACTATTCAAAACAAATACATTCAAAATTCAGCCGAGGTGGTGAATCCCATTGCCGGTCGTGATATAGCAGGCGGAGCCGTTAGCGATGCATTTGTACGTGGTTTAAATAGCCTTGGTGGACTCAATATCAATGATATTGAATCAATAGATATTTTAAAGGACGCCTCTGCCACTGCTATTTACGGTTCAAAAGCAGCTAACGGTGTAATTATTATCAATACCAAAAAAGGTAAATATGATCAGAAGCCAATTTTAGAGGGTAACTACAGCGTTGGTTTCTCTGACCCTAAAAAGCTTGATCTTTTAAATGCCGATCAGTACCGAATGGTGATGAAGGAAGCTGCTCAAAACTTGCTTACCGAGCAAAAAAGGGTAGGCCGGCCTGCAGAACAGATAGCTACAGGTATAGTAAATAACCCTAACTTTTTGGGCAACGCCAATACCGATTGGCTTGGCTTGGTATTACGTACGAGTGTTACACAAAATGCAGATCTTTCAGTACGCGGTGGAGGGCAAAATTCCAGGTATTATACTTCGCTTTCCTATTCTAAAATGACGGGCACAATACGCGGAACCGACTTTCAGCGCATATCCGGCAAAATTAATTTAGATAACAATATTACTACCAAGTTACGCACCATTACCAACATTGATTACGGTTTTACAACGCAAAACCTTACCAATGGAGCCTACAAACAAGCGCTTTTGGCACCACCAACATATGCACCTTACAATCCCGACGGGTCCGTTAATACTTTCACTAATGAATCTACAGGTGCGGCATTATCAAGTGGGATAAGGAACCCGCTGGCGTTGTTAAATGGCATCAATCGCGGACAAATAGCTTCTTTATTAGGATCTCTTGCACTTGAGTATGACATTTTGAAGAATTTAAAATTCCGAAGCGTGGCATCTGTTAATTACAATCAGTATCATCAAAGAAATTACGCGCCGGGTAACGCGCTCAGCAATGATGGTGACGATGGCTATTCAAACGGAGGCATAGCAGCACAGGGACAAACAGAAACAGTATCACAGCTATTTGAGAACACGCTGACTTACAACAAGGAGTTTAATGAAGATAATCGCATTGATGTGGTAGCCGGTACTTCATGGCAAAAAGATACCAATCACTCGTTTTTAGCTCAGGGACAATATTTTCCTGATGATTTTGTACTTAATGATCTTTCGTCGGCAGCGGTAACCTTACCTTCAACATCTTCGGCAGGGCAAAACTCGCTGTTAAGCTTTTATGCTCGTGCTAATTATGCTTTTAAAGACAGGTACCTGTTTACATTTACCGGTCGTTCAGATGCCTCATCAAAATTTCCGAAAACCAACAGAACTGCTATATTTCCATCAGGTGGTGTAGCATGGCGCTTATCGCAGGAAAAATTCATGTCAAAAGCTTCATGGATTGATGATATTAAACTGCGTGCAAGTATTGGTTATACAGGTACGCAGAATATTGGCGATCACCTGTTCCGTACTTTATACTCTCCGGGCACTTATGGAGGTACTAATGCCTTGTTCCCATCGCAGTTGGGTAATAACTCCATCAAGTGGGAATCAACCTTACAAAAGGATGCGGGTATTACATTTTCATTTCTTAAATCGCGCTTATTGGGCGAGGTTGGTGTATACGAAAAAAGAACCAAAGGCTTGTTGTTCGGCGAAAGTCTTGCACCGAGCTCTGCTTATGGCAGCGTAGTATCTAACCTGGCCAGTATAAGAAATCGTGGCCTGGAGATAGACCTTAGGGGCGATATGCTGAAAAGCAGGAATTTTACCTGGAATGGTGCTGTCAATTTCTCCTTTAACCGAAGCCTGGTAACTAACATCAATAAAGATTTTTCAGACCCTAACCAATCATCTCAATATATAGGTAACACCATCATCCGCGAAGGGCAACCTATTGGTTTGTTTTATGGTTCACGCTACCTCGGCATTATTCAAACACCCGAGCAGTTAGCGGCTTACAAAGCCAAATTTACTTTAGCTCAATTTATATCTCCATACCTGAACATTGGCGATCCGATGTATGAGATAAACCCGCTTGGTGGTTTCCCTACAAGTGAACTGGTAATCGGTAACGCAGCCCCTAAGTTTACAGGGGGGTATACCAATACATTTACTTATAAAAACATATCGTTGATCTCCTTATTTACCTTTTCATCCGGTGGGAAGATATTTTACCTGTCTGATTTCAACAACCAGGTTATTAACGATCTGAGCAACAAGCAAACCACAGTTTTAGGAAGCTGGACGCCGCAAAACACCAATACCAACAGGCCAAGGTTAATTTATCAGGGTAACACGGTTGCTTCTTTATCAAGCAACAATATATATGATGCCTCTTACATCAAACTAAAGTCAGTTGTGCTGTCATATCAACTACCTAAAAAACTGATGGATAAATTTAAAATACAGGCAGCATCAATTTATGTATCGGCGCTTAACGTATTCACAATAACTCACTATCCCGGTAATGATCCGGAAGTTAGTAACGATCCTTATAGCTTAATAAGCGGTTACAGCGATAATAGTGGTTATCCTACTACCAAAACTTATACTATAGGTGTGCGGGTTGGCTTTTAACAATTTGATTATTCAAAAGATGAAAAAAATATTTTTATACGCTTTAGTAGCATTCGGAGTGTTGATTAATACTTCGTGTAACAAACAATTGGATGCATTACCACAAAATGCCAGGGTTGAAGGCAATGCCATAACCGATCAGCCCTCGGCAAACGTGGCACTTAATGGTGTTTATTATGTTTTTGCCAATGGCGATAACTCACAAACTAACTGGAAGGCTAACAAAGTTTTTGGTTCAATGGCAGCAGGCTATATAGCCTATGGCTCCGGTAGTATCAATGAAGAGGTAGATAATTTCAACAATACTACTTTTGGTGGTGAGTGGGACCGGAATTATCGCCTGGTTAATGCCGCGAATGGTGTTATCTCAGGCGTGCAAACAGTTGCTGATAGCAAGTTTGTAGGCGTCCGCAAAGTGCAGATACTTGCCGAAGCACGCTTTTTGAGAGCCTATGCTAATTTTAAATTATTAACCTTTTTTGGCCAATGGTTTGATATCACCAGTAAATACGGAATAATCCTGGAAGATCAGTTTAATAACTTAACCAACATTAATAAACCGCGCTCATCTGTTAAGGATAGTTACGATTTCATTATTGCCGATCTGGATTATGCTATAGCTAATGGTGCTGCAACAAGCAAAGTCATTTATGCTAATAAATGGACAGCTATGGCCCTTAAAATGCGCGTATTGCTAAGCAGGGGCAACGGGAATGATTATGCCGATGCCGTTACGCTTGGCAATACCATTACCGGCAGCAGCCCGTATGTACTGGAAGATAACCAAAAGGATATTTTTTACACCAAAGGCCAGGAAAGCAGTGAGGTAATGCTCGCCGTACAGCCGCAGCCTAACCAGGAGTTTATGAATAATAATACCAGCCAGGACTTTGCCTTCACCAACTCATCAAGCCCTTATCAGGCAACCCAAGCATTGAAAGACCTGTATCCGGCAACTGACCCGCGTGGGGCATGGGTTGTTGGCCCGGCGGTTAAAAGCAACAAGAACTATTATTTTATTAAGTATGTACAACCTGTTTTACAACCTACCTCGCTATCTGAGGTTGCCTATGCCTTCAGGCTGTCTGAAGTTTATTTGATGCTTGCCGAAGCTACTGTTCGCTCTGGCAGCAGCAATATTGCTGCAGCAAAAATTTTATTGAAAACAATAATGGGCAAAGCGGGTATAACAGATTTTACCGCTATTGATAATGTAACAACAGCCGATGCCTTGCTGGTACAGCTTTATTATGAATATGCCAGAGGCTTTGTTGGTGAAGATGCCATAGAGTGGCTTGCATTATTACGATTACCTTTTAATACTGTAAAAACACTGAGGCCAACCATTACCAACCAAATACAGTACATTTTACCCATCCCGCATTCTGAAATTGTAAATAATATAAATTTCGGAGATCAAAACCCTGGTTATCAGAGATAATAAATTAATGTAAATATAATAGCAGCCTTGTAAGCTGCTATTATTTAATATCAATTATATGCAATCAAAAACAATCAGGCTGTTAGCTGTAGCTGCATTAATTTTTGCTTTCAGCGGCTTTAAAATAAATAGTTGCAAAGCGCAGGCCATCGGTAAGCCAGGTTCACAGGCCGCCGGTTTTACTACTGTTGACATCAACGGCAAAACAATAAAGCTAAGCGATTTTAAAGGAAAATATCTATTACTTGATTTTTGGGCCAGCTGGTGTATACCATGCCGGCAAAGCAATCCGCATTTATTGGCCTTGTACCATAAATATAATGCGAAGGGCTTTGACATTATTGGTGTATCTGATGATGATACGCGCCTGCAGCAATGGCATAATGCAGTAAAAGCAGATAGCACAGGTATATTTCACCAGGTACTCAGAGGGGCCGGAAAAACCACAGCAAATAAAAAAAGTTTGGCCAATACCAAAGACCTGCATCAGCTGTACAAAATTCAATCGCTGCCAACCAAAATTTTGGTTGATCCATCCGGTAAAATCATTGGCCGTTATGGCGATAATGATACTACAGACGATGATCTGGATAGGGCACTTGCCTCCGCATTTAAATATTAAAAGACCATTTATCACATTAAAAACAAAATAGATGAAAAAAATCATGTTGCTCCTGCTGGTTTTTGCTTTGTGCGGAAACCTCGTTCATGCATCAGAAGGAAATAAAATACCCTTAAAGGTGCTGTATGTAGGCTACGATCCGGAGAAACCCATGCCGGCTAAGCTTGTTTGGTATATGCCAAGCGAAAGCCGGTACAAAGAATTTTATAAAACCCGGATGCCGGCCTTTAAAAGCTTTCTGGAGAAAAACTTCACCGTTGTAAAAACGGTAGACTGGAGAGATTACAACTCCAAAATGTCTGATGATGTTGATGTAACCATTATTGATGCCTACCCGGTTAATTTACCTGTCAATTTTAACCGCCCGGCTATTTTGATAGCGGCCGTAGCTCCGGATATTGGTATCCCCATCGGCCTTAAATTTGATTGGTATTGCCAATGTCTTGAAAATGACGCGCTCAACATTAAAACCCAGCATGAAATATTTAATACACCTAATAAGGTTAATTTAACCATGGTAACGCGCCCTACACCCGGTGGTTTCTTTAATGGTTTTCAAGGAGCCACTACTCCTAAAACTATGCCCATGTGGCGGGTAGTGACCGAAGGATTTGACCGTAAGAAGCCTTATTTAATTGGTATGGTTGCCCATGGAGAAGGTTTTGCCGATTCGCCGGATGCAGAGGTGATATCTGGCGGGGTATGCCTTAAAAATGCTGAAGCCGTTGCCTTGGGTAGGCATGGTAATTATTTTATGTGGGGCTTTGCAGCTTCTCCGGAATATATGACTGACGAGGCAAACAAGGTTTTTGTAAACACCATTTGCTACATCAATAAGTTCGACAAAAAGATACCCATTGTAAAAAAAGTACAGCAAGCTACCCGTGAAGAAATTGACGAGAAAATTTACCGTGCCGATGAGGATCTGTATAAAAGATCGTTAATAGCCCGCAAAGAGGGTAACGAGCGCTTAAAACGAATGCAGGATTCCATACGGGCATTAAAGGCATCCGGTGTAGATATTGGCCGAGGAAACGAAATGTTTTTAAAGATGACCTTAACAAACGACGTACAAAGCTTTGAAGATTATTTGAAAGACTGGCAAGGAGCAGACCTGGTTAAGCAATTTGGTACCGATACTAAATTATATGTAAAATATTATCGGGATAACTACGAGTATTTTTATCCGGGCGGTTTTCAGAGTGTGCAGTTAGACGAGGACGCGCAAAAACTGGGCATCTCAAACAGAAGCTTGCAAATGCTTGAAAAATGCATCAGCCTGTTAGAAAAAGATGAGCATGATGCATTGGCACATCGCCTTTTAGATCGTTATACCAATGAAAAATTTACAACGGCTAAAGAATGGCGCAATTGGTATGAGAAAAATAAAAGTAAATTATTCTATACCGAAAGCGGCGGCTTTAAGTTCATGGTGAACACTTATGAAAATCCGGTAATAAAAGCTAATCCATCGGCGGCTGTTTCCAAATCAAAGGAAACCGCCGGCCCTACACAGATCGATCCGGTAAGCGTTACCGCCAGTTTACAATATGCCGAAGATAAAAAGCATGCAGACATTATTGTGGAAGCAGATATTTTAAAGGGATGGCATATCTATGCTTATCTGCCCGCAAATAGTCCGTATATCCAAACCGAAACATTGCTTGAATTACCAAAAGGGGCCAAAAGCAGTAAAAGCGGGTGGGATAGCACCTCGGGTATTCCTTATCCGGGTTTTGCCGATGTGTTTGTTTACGAGGGACGGGTTACCTTTAAACTAAATTTGGATATGACCAATGTTAAAAAAGGATCTCCTATAAAATGCGGGCTGTATTACCAAACCTGTAATGATAAAAAATGCATGCAGCCACAGCGTAAGGTCATCGTACTTAAAGCGTAACGGTGTAAATAATTAAAGATCATACTGACTATAGCAACCCTGAATTTAAATGGTTAAGCTATAGTTATGCCCAGTTTTTACTAAAAAGAAATAGATACTGTAAATAAAATAGATGAAAAGAAATATTGGAAAAGCCATTTGGACAATGGCTTTAAGCACCACCTTATCGGGTGTTTTAGCGCAGCAGCAGCAACCTGCAAAACTAATTGAGAAAGTGGTAAAAAAGGGAGATGAAACTGTGATCCCTTACCAGAAATATGTACTGCAAAATGGCCTTACACTAATCCTTACTGAAGATCATTCAGATCCTATTGCTCATGTTGATGTAACCTATCACGTAGGTTCGGCGCGTGAGGAAATAGGCAAATCGGGCTTCGCGCATTTTTTTGAACACATGATGTTCGAGGGGTCAGACCATGTGAAAAGCGGTGATCATTTTAAAACTGTAAATTCTGTAGGAGGAACATTGAACGGTTCAACTACTTTAGACAGGACTAACTATTATGAAACCGTACCCAGCAATCAGCTTGAAAAAATGCTGTGGCTGGAATCTGACCGTATGGGATTTTTACTGGATGCAGTTACGCGCCCAAAATTTGAAATTCAGCGCTCAACCGTAAAAAACGAACGCGGCCAAAATTATGATAACAGGCCATATGGACTGGCCTCTGAAGCACTATCTAAAGCGTTGTACCCTTATGGCCATCCTTACTCATGGCTAACTATTGGTTATATCGAGGATTTGAATAAGGTTGATGTCAATGATCTGAAACGTTTCTTTATGCGCTGGTATGGGCCAAATAACGCAACCTTAACCATTGGTGGTGATATAGATGTTAAACAAACCCTGGCTTGGGTTGAAAAATACTTTGGCTCTATTCCGCGCGGCCCAGAGGTGAAAAATGTAACGTTGCCGGCACCTGTATTAGCAAGTAACAGGTATGTATCATTCACTGATAATTATGCCAAATTGCCCTTGTTGCTGATTGATTACCCCGGTGTTAAAATGTATGATAAAGATCAGTCGGCCCTTGATGCGCTTTCGTTAATTATTGGTCAGGGTAAAAACTCCATACTGTACAAAAATTTCATCAAGAGCCGTAAAGCAACGGATGCACAGATGTTTTCAACCAATTCGGAGCTTGCCGGTGATATTGCCATAGAAATGATGCCTTTCCTTGGGCAAACAATGGCCGATATGAAAAAATTACTTGATGATTCTTTTACAGAGTTTGAAAAAAGAGGAGTAACCGACGAAGACCTGGAACGTTTTAAAGGCAGCGCCGAAGCTAACTTTATCAATGGGGTGGCAAGTGTTTCTGGTAAGGTAAGTGAACTTGCCGCATCGCAAACATTTACAGGCAACCCTAATCAGATAGGCCGCGAGCTTAATGATATCCGTAAGGTAACCAAAGAAGATGTAATGCGTGTTTATAACCAGTACATAAAAGGTAAAGCAGCCGTTATGCTAAGCGTTTTACCTAAAGGTAGTACATTGCAACCGCTTGCTAAAGATAACTATACATCTGATAGCAAAGGTTATAAAGCTCCTGATTACGGGTATGATAAACTTACCTATCACAAAGCTGTTGATAATTTCGACCGCAATATTCAGCCTCCAACCGGACCTAATCCAGTAGTGAAAGTACCACCGTTTTGGACTGCAAAAACAAGTAACGGTATTAAAATGATAGGTACTTACAACAATGAAATACCTGCTGTTTCTTTATCTATAAAAATTAAGGGCGGCGGCTTGCTGGCGGCTAAAGACCCATTGAAGGCCGGTTTACCAGTAATGGTTGGGCAAATGCTGAACGAGGAAACGGAGAAATATACTGCCGAGCAAATTAACGCGATGCTTGAAAAAATTGGCAGCCACGTTTTCATATATACCTCAGGTGAGGAAACCGTATTTTATGTGTCGTCATTAACCAAATATCTTGATCAGACACTGGCTGTGGTGCAAGAGCGATTATTGCACCCTAAATTTACCCAGGACGTGTTTGATCGTATTAAAAAGCAAGATATTCAGAGTTTGCAGATAGCCAAAACGCAACCTGCCGGTGTTGCCAGCAGTGTATACAATAAAATTTTGTATGGTAAAGATAACGTACGTACCTATGGATTATCGGGCACCGAACAAACTGTAACAAACATTACCCTGGCCGATATACAGGCATATTACGATAATTATTTCTCTCCGGAGTTGACATCAATAGTTGTAGTTGGCGATGCTAATGAAACAGCCATTAAAGCCAAACTTGCATTTTTAAATAATTGGAAGGGCAAACAAGTTGATGTTCCTGCAGCAACGGCCAATGGCCCTGCAGCTAATGGAGATAAAATTTATTTGGTGGATATTCCGCATGCTGCTCAATCTGAAATCAGGGTGGGATATTTAACTGGGTTAAACTTTGATGCCACCGGCACTTATTATCGTTTAGGATTAACCAACTATATTCTTGGCGGCAGTTTTGACAGCCATTTAAATATGGACCTGCGCGAAGAAAAAGGCTGGACGTATGGCGCCAGCTCAGGCTTTGCATCTGGTAACTACGGCGGCAGTTTTACAGCATCGGCTGGCGTACGTGCATCTGCTACGGATAGTGCTGTAGTGGCATTTGTGAAGGATATAAAAACTTACGCAGAAAAGGGGATCACGACATCTGAACTGGCTTTTACCAAAAGTTCCATAGGGCAAAGCGATGCAAGGAAATATGAAACTAATGACCAAAAAGCCGCTTTTTTAGGCCGTATACAACAGTATGACCTTAAAGCTGATTACGTTGATGAGCAAAACAAAATATTGGCGAATATTACACAAAATGAAGTTAATGATCTGGCAAAAAAATATCTGGATGTTAACCACATGGCCATTTTAGTAGTAGGTGATAAAGAAAAAGTTATGCCCGGATTACAAAAATTAGGTTATCAGATAGTGGAGCTTGATGCCGATGGAAATACTAAATAAAGTTCGGGTCCAATCTAAACCTGTTTTATATTCATTTTTCACTGAAAAAGAAAAAAATATTAATAAACACCCTGTAAGTCGTCTTACTTACAGGGTGTTATTTTTTGGGGGATTATGCTTTATTAGTGCATGCAGCACTTTACATTATTAACCATTGTAGGCCTCTTGTAAGGCAGTAACATCAACTTTTGTCATTGTCATAAAAGCCTGCGTAACACGTGCAACCTGTTCTGGGCTTCCGTTTTTCAAGGCTTCAAACATAACTGTTGAAGCTACCTGCCATGATACGCCAAATTTATCCTTCAACCAGCCGCATTGGTCAGGTGTGCCGCCTTCTGTGAGCGCAGACCAGTAGTAGTCGACTTCTTCCTGGGTTTCGCAAGGAATCAGCAGTGATACAGCCTCGCTAAAACCAAAACCATGTGCATGGGCACTGTCCATAGCTGCCAACCAGGTTTGGTCAACATGATAATCAGCAAACATGAGTGTGCCCGCTTTATCAGGCCCCATATCTTCAGGACGTGGGGCAGTGGTGCCGCGCTTCCCATCTTTAAATACTGAACAGTAAAAGTCAATAGCTTCATTGGCCTTGCCTGCTACCGGCTCGGTGAACAGAAGAGAAGGTACAATCACCGGCCTTTCCTCGCCGGCTGGGTTGGTCAGGATCAGCTGCCAGGATACACCGTATTTATCACTCACCCAGCCATAGCGTTCGCTGAATGGATAACGATCCAGAGCCATCAATACCTTTCCGCCTTCTGATAGCTTTGCCCAAACTTCGTCGATACGCTTTGCAGCGTCAGGATCGCGTGATAGGTCAAAATTGATCATGAAAGAAATAGAGGGATTAATGTTGCGCCCGTGCCCAGCGCTGATGCCGAAAAAAGGCTGACCGGCAAAGGTAAATTCTACTACTTCGCATTCTCCGCCACCCATTGTGAAATGGTTAGCATAACTTACAGCTGAATCAGGCATTAAGGTTGCATAAAATTCGGCAGCCTCTTTGGCTTTATCCTGGTCGAACCAGATGTGTGGTTTGATAGGTAACATAGTAATGGATTTTAGTGTATTATAATTAATAATGGTACAGGTTAATTGTTTTGATAGATTGCACTTCCGTCTAATACTTCACGGTCATATGCGGTATCAATATATGAACTCATCGTTTTGATCAGGTCATCTTCAAAATAATAAATATCACAAAAATATTGTCGGTAAGCCTTCCCTTTTAAAGTTTCGGCTTCAATGATACCTTCGGCAGCGGCTTTAGCACCATCTACTAAAAGGGTATTTATAGTTATTTTAACTGAATTATTCTTCAGAGGTGCTTCACTGCAGCATTTCAAAAAGTCATCTTTACCATGAATTGGTTTACTTCCAATAATCTGCCAGGTAACATCATTATGGAGATGTGTAGCCAAAAGTTCAAGATCATTTTTTTCAAATGCTTTGTTAATTGCTGTAACGAGCTGATAATAATTCATTTTCATGATTAGCTTATTTGGTTAACTCAAAAATAGGAGGTTCTTCACCATACAAAAAGGGGGGATCATGACATTTTAAGGGCAAATTGCGACAGCATTCAAAGATCATTCGCGAGAGACAATAAGGTTATCATCTAAATGATGTGCCGGCTTTATGAATTTAACTATTCTGCTTATCTAATTGGTTAAATAGTATCAAGACTATAAAGAATATTGTGTTAATGCGTAATATATTATGAACTTATGTGCCACACATTGCAAAGTCTTCTTAATTTCACAGGCAAAGTGCAATTTTGAAACTAAATAAATAATACAACCCCCAACTTCTACCGGCATTCATGACCAATTCAATTAATAAGATACCTGAGATCCAGCTCAGAGCTTTCCGGGCAATAAATGAACCCCGAACCTGTGAACAATTTGTAAAAGGGCACACCGATGTTTTAGCGAGTATAGGCGTTACCAAGGTTACGTCATCTAAAAATGAATGGACCGAAGACCCAGCCGTTTTCGTGATCGTAGTAGAATCTTTGGATAGTCAGGAAGTTTATGGCGGCGCCCGCGTACATGTTTCTTCCGGAAAAAATCTGCTGCCTATTGAATCGGCAACCAAAGATATGGACCCCTATGTATTGCAATTAGT
Source organism: Mucilaginibacter aquaedulcis (assembly GCF_030409325.1). GTDB lineage: Bacteria > Bacteroidota > Bacteroidia > Sphingobacteriales > Sphingobacteriaceae > Mucilaginibacter > Mucilaginibacter aquaedulcis. The sequence continues at coordinate 1,257,265 of NZ_JAUFPR010000002.1, read as the reverse complement.
TGCCGATCACGCCCGCAAGGGTACCGGTGAGGTGTGCGGCCTGTGGAATTCTCCATATTTAGCCGGCTACGGAATAGGTTCACCTTTGCTTATCCGGGCAGGTGTAGCCATATCGACTCAAATTGGGATAGAGTCACTTTTTGCGCTCTGTGCCCCCTATACGGTAAAGGCGGTTGTTAACTGCGGTATGGTTTTAGAAGAAAGTATAGGCAATAAAGGTACCTTTTATTATCCAAAGCTTGATTTAGTAGCAACGGCAATGGTTTTAAAAAATGTTGCTGATCTGCATCTGGCGTTGGATGAAGATAAAGAAGCAATACAGCACATGAGAAATGATCCTAACGATTTTCAACTGTTTGAATTGAAGCAAAAAGAGATCATGATAGATTTTAAACTTAGTATACCGGGCCTTGACCAATGGCAATTACCTACACCAGGGAATTCATAAGCGGTTTGGCCTAAAATTACTTTAACACGAACTATTTTTTCAATATTTAAATTTACTCTAACTTATTTCTGCTTTTCCCGTATAGCAGATGATAATAATTTCTGTGATGAAACAATTATTAACCGAACGAGCTAAACTAACAACGTCAAAAGATATTCATAAACCTGTTTTTTTTAGGTTAACAAATGCAGAGGACAAGGCAAAACTGCAACGGTTGCTTGAAGAAAACAAGTATATAACCGTATGTGACGAAATAGAGGGGCAATTGCGCGAACTCATCAAAAGCCTTAATCCTGCTATTAAGATCAAGACCGAAGAATATCCTCCGCTTATTGAAAAGCATATTTCTACAACAGCTATGGAGGATTATGGAGTATGGGTTTATTACCCCTGGAGCCAGCGGTTGGTGCATCTTTTAGATGAAGAAGAATTTGTAGCGGTACGTACCAACAGAAACCAGTATAAAATAACCAAAGCCGAATCGGCGATACTAACTACCAAGAAGATTGGTATCATCGGGCTTTCGGTAGGACAATCAATTGCACTTACCTTAGCCATGGAACGTGGTTTTGGCGAACTCCGGCTGGCTGATTTTGATGAACTGGAGTTGAGTAACCTGAATCGGATACGTACAGGAGTACAAAACCTGGGTTTGCCCAAAGTAGTGATCACAGCCCGCGAAATTGCCGAAATTGATCCTTTCCTGAATGTAACCTGCTTTTTTGAAGGATTGAACACAGACAATATGGATGATTTTTTCACGGGTAACGGAAAACTCGATGTGCTGGTTGATGAGTGCGATGGGTTGGACATGAAGATCATATCACGTTTTAAGGCCCGGGAATTGAAAATTCCGGTAGTGATGGATACCAGCGACCGCGGAATGCTTGATGTTGAACGTTTTGATCTTGAGCCGGAACGCCCGGTTTTGCATGGCCTTGTTGAAAATGTGAATACCGAAACCATTAAAGACCTTACTAACGAGGAAAAAGTTCCGATAGTGCTGCAGATGCTGGGTATTGAAAATGTTTCACTACGCATAAAAGCATCAATGATCGAAGTTGAACAAACGATCAATACCTGGCCTCAGTTGGCCAGTTCAGTTGTGTTGGGCGGAGCTGTAGGTGCCGATACCTGCAGGCGCATATTATTGAACCAGTTTCATGATTCGGGCAGGTATTATGTTGACCTTGACGAGATCATTGCGGATAAAGCACCTAAGATTCAACCGATAGAAGTACCGGTTAATCCTTTTTTACCCCTTGCAGAAGAGGAAATGGATCTGCTGGCCAGCCGTTATCAGCCACAAAACGATCCTGAGACCATTGTGCCCGACCTTGCATTGATAAAAGAATTTGTTACAGCCGCCTGCGCAGCGCCTTCTACTGGAAATGATCAACCGTGGAAATGGCGGTATCAATCGGGCGTGTTATTTCTTTTTCATGACCAGTTCAGGTCGTTTTCTTTTGGAGACTTCCATAAAAATGCCTCTTTTATATCATTTGGCGCAGCCTTTGAAAACCTTTACATTCATGCGCAAAATAAGGGAATTGAGGCTTTCTATGAATTTATGCCCGACAAAGAATCGGAGGAATTAGTAGCGGCTATTCGTTTCAAAACCAGTGTGAAAACACCAGAGCCTGAGATTATCAGCCTGGACAGCGTTATTTTTAAAAGGCATACTAACCGCAATCCTGCACCAAAAACACCCGTTACGGATAATGTTCTGGAGCGCCTTGCCGCCATCACAGAAACTATTCCGGGTGCGCGTTTTCAATATTTTACAGATGAAAATGAGTTAAAGGAGCTTGGAGATATTATTGGTGCTTGCGATAGGGCAAGACTTTTAAACCCAGGCGGGCATCATGATTTTATTCATCATGAAATGAGATGGACCCCGGAAGAAGCGTTGGACAAAAAAGATGGTATCGATGTACAAACACTTGGTTTTAGCAACGGACAGCTTGCAGCCTTAAGTATGATCAGAAATGAGAGAGTGATTCAAACCATAAATCAACTGGAGGGTGGCTACGGCTTTGATTCGCTGGCGAAAAAAATTGTAAAAACCGCATCTGCCTTGTGTATGATAACCCTTCCGAAATATAACTGGCTGAATTTTTTTGAAGGCGGGCGCGCCATGGAACGTTTTTGGCTGGAGGCTACCAGGCTTAACCTGGCCGTTCATCCGGTGATTTCTCCATTTTATCTGTTTTCAAGAATACTTCATGGCAACGGAGAAGGGCTTAGTCCAAGGGTTAAACAGGAACTTACCACATTAAGAAAACGTTTTGATGAATTGGCTCATTTAGGAGATCAGCGTGCTGAAGTGTTTTTTACCAAAATAGCTATCGCGGAAGAACCTGCTATTAAATCATACAGGTTACCATTGGAACAAGTATTAACAGCAAATAAATTTTAATAAGGATGTTCCGCTATAATTCACCTTATCCTGATCGGATTATTTTTTGAACATGAAGAAACACCTGTTTTTGTATATCTTATTTCAGTTTATCGCTATATGCAATTGCATGGGCCAGAAAATCATTCATTTCAATGGAGAGAATAAGATTATCGGGCAATACGTTTCAATCCTTGAAGATTCTACAAATCGTAAGGATCTTCAGTCGGTGATCAAATCGCCTCATTTTACAATGTCGCATACGCAGGTGCCCAATTTGAAATTAAGTACCTCTGATTTCTGGCTGCGTTTTACAATTAAAAATGAAAGCCAGAGCGAGTTACTACTATTAAACCTGGAATATCCAACGCTTGAGCTCTGTTCGTTCTATTACCCTGTTAATGGTGTTTATTATTCCAAAACGTTGAGTGATACCCTGATGTTTAACGACCGCAAATACAAACACCAGGATTTTATTTTTGATGCTCAAATTCCGAAGGATAGTACGGTTACCTTCTACCTGAGGGTTAGAAGCAATGAACAGATGGTACTTCCGCTGGTAATTGGTACACCGCAAAAGATAGCTGAACTAAAATTATCACATGATATGTTTTGGGGCGGACTGGTGGGGTTATTGCTTGTTATGACTCTTTATAACGCCTTCGTATTTCTTTCTACAAGAGATATTAGTTACTTGTATTATGTGTGTTATACGGTGTTGATCTGTTTAACTCAAACATCGCTATCTGGCTACACCTATCGTTTTTTATTTGCTGATTCACCAGAAGTTTTTAATGCAGGTATTATTTTGTTTCCAGCACTGGCGGGTATTGCGCTGTTGCTTTTTACAGAATCTTTTCTGGGTGTAAGTGAAAAAATACCATTGATGGGTAAAGTGTTTAAATTCATCATGCTGTTTTATGTAGTGGCCATGGCAGGGCGCTTGCTTGGCTTTAAGCACACCAGCTACCGGATGATTGATATATGCGCGCTGTTATTAACGGTTTGTGTTTATATAGTGGTTGTTAGGCTTGCCATTAAAGGTTTTAGACCCGCCCGACTTTTTTTACTGGCATGGACAATGTTTTTGGTGGGGGTCATTTTATTTGTTTTAAGAAATTTAGGAGTATTGCCCTATAATAACCTAACCAATTACACCATGCAGACCGGCACGGCATTAGAAGTAACCTTACTATCTCTTGCACTTGCCGACAGGATAAACATCTTTAAAGCCGATAAGGAAAAATCGCAGGCAGAAACGGTAAGCGCATTGCAGGAAAATGAGCGGATAATCCGGGAGCAGAATGCTATGTTGGAGCACAAAGTACAAGAGCGTACAGGCGAGCTGATTGCCTCCAATGGTGAATTGAACCGGGCCCTTGATGATCTTAAGCAAACACAATCACAGCTGGTTGAAGCTGAAAAGATGGCCTCATTAGGTCAGCTTACTGCAGGAATTGCGCATGAAATTAATAACCCGATAAATTTTGTAAGCTCCAATATAAAGCCCCTGAAAAGAGATATAGATATGGTTTTAGATGCCATAACCGAGATTGAAAATATCGGTTTGTCTGCTATTCCTGCAGAGGAAAAGAAAAAACAATTGAAGGCATATAAGGATGAGAATGATTTTGATTATGTATTGGCCGAAATAAAGCATTTATTGAAAGGGATCAATGAAGGAGCCAGCCGTACCACCGAAATTGTAAAAGGGTTGAAAATATTCTCGAGGTTGGACGAGGATAATCTTAAATCTGCCGATTTGAATGAAGGAATGGAATCTACTATTCTGATTGCCAACAATATGCTTCATGGTATTGAGGTTATTAAAAGTTATTCTGAACTTCCGAAAGTTGAGTGCTTTGCCGGTAAACTTAACCAGGTGTTTTTAAATATTATCTCTAACGCGGCATATGCCGTCCGGAAAAAGTATGGAGAAGCGCCTGGAGCCGAAATTGAGATTACAAGTACCTCGGATGATCAATATGCCATCTTCAGCATTAAAGATAATGGTATAGGCATGAGCGAAACTACCAAAAACAAAATATTTGAACCTTTTTTTACAACGAAAGAAGTAGGGGAAGGTACCGGGCTTGGAATGTCTATTGCCTATAACACCATTAAAAAGCACCATGGGAAAATACTGGTGGATAGTTATTTAGATGAAGGGACAGAGTTTACCATATATATACCGTTAGTAGCCGACTGGAGTATTGTGGAATGAAAAATTTGATCAAATAATTGTAAATTATATATTGAAATATTTTGTAGATTTAGATTAACCTATGCCCACAAAAATTAACATATTATATATCGATGATGAACCAGAAAACCTGGTAGGGTTCAAAGCCACCTTACGGATGGACTATCAGGTATTTACTGCATCGAATATACCAGATGCGCTTGCTCATCTGGAAAACAACCCTGATATACGCGTAGTTTTCTGCGATCAGCGGATGCCGGGAATAACCGGAGTAGAATTTTTTGAACAAATATGTACCAGCTACCCATTGCCGGTACGAATTCTTCTAACTGCTTATAATGATATTGGTTCCATGATTGATGCTATCAATAAGGGCAATATCTTCAGGTACGTAACAAAACCATGGAATGAAGCTGAAGTGGTATCGGCCATAGAGGAAGCCAATAAATTTTATTTGGCTAACTCGATGCTACTGGTTAAGAACGATGAATTGCAAAAAGCCTATAATGAGCTTAATAAGTTTGCTTACAGCGTAAGTCATGATATCAGGGGCCCCATATCAGGTATCCTGGGAGCAATTGATGTAGCTCGTGGTATTGACGATTTGCAAGAGGTAAAAGAAATGTTGTACCTCATGGAAAAGTCATTGAAAAAACTTGATGCCTATGTGATCAGCATGCATGATTATTATAATTTGCAACGGGGCGAACTTCATATTGATAGCATTGATTTTAACAAGATCATTGAAGAAATGAAGGCCATATACAACGTTGTATCTATGGTAAAAGGTGTCAATTTTACAGCGGTTGTAAAGCAGAATGAGGTATTTAGAGGGGATGAAGTGCCTATTAAACTGATCTTGAATAACCTGCTCTCAAACGCCTTTAAGTATCAGGACAAAAACAGTAAAAATAAATCTGTTGATGTTTGTATAGAAGTGGAGAACAACATGGTTACCATACATGTGAAAGACACGGGTATCGGTATCTTAGGTACTCATGTGGGAGAGATTTTTAACCTTTTTTACCGGGCTAATTCGCAGGAGTCTGGTTCCGGTTTTGGGTTATATAATGTAAAAAGCGCATTGCTTAAACTTAATGGTCAAATAGAAGTGAGCTCTGTAATGCATAAAGGTACTACGTTTAAAGTAAATATCCCCTCAGTTTAAATTAAATGAAACTTTCGTACATGCTCATCGATGAAAATGACCTTGACCGCTTTGTGGTACGAAAGGTTATTGAACAAACGGATGATCGCTTCGGTAATATAAAAACGATGAATAACGCAAGGGATGCCTTGAAGGATATCGAAACCAAATCCGAAGAAACAAACGATATTACGCTGATTTTTCTGGATTTGTATATGCCTTTAATCAATGGATTTCAATTTGTACAGGAATTTGAGAAGCTGCCATCTTTTGTTCGTGAAAAATATCTGATTTATGCATTGACCGCATCCATTGATCATAATGATCATTCCCGCATGATGCGATTTGATTCGGTTCGGGATATAGTTGAAAAGCCTTTAACCAAAAGCAAATTGACAGGTATTTTACAGGAATTGGATACAGTTACAAAATGATTCAGGAAAGGAGTCTTTGCCTCAGCATAAATTCCAACTGATCGTTTGATACCGCAAGCTTATCATTTGTTTCTTTTAAAAGTTTATTTTCCAGGTATTTTTGGTATGCTGCATTAATTACCGAGATCACCTCATCCTCGTTCCAGGGTTTGGTTAAATAATGAAATATTTTCCCTTTATTAATGGCTTCAACTATGGCTACCATATCTGCATATCCTGTAAGTAGTATTCTCATAGGGTCGGGATATTTTTCCAATATTTGTCCCAAAAAGTCCACTCCGGTCATACCCGGCATCCGCTGATCGGTAATAATAATCACAATGGGATGTTCTTCCAATATTTTTAAGGCGTCTGTTCCGCTGATAGCGGTAAATACCTTATACTTGATCCTAAAGGCAGCCTTGAAGGAAACGAGGTTGTTTTCCTCATCGTCGACATATAATACACTAATCTTTTCTGAAGTCATGACTGTTCCTGCTAATGTAAGGATTCCCAAAAGTACTCATAAGTCAAAAATCGTGCAAATCTGATCAATTGGGGAAATAATATTAGGTTGAATTTGGCGATTTGTTTTAAGATACACTTTTTCATCATGCAGTTTTTGTTGTTGGGTGTAAAAAAATTCTCCAAATCGGCGTGAAGCATCATTTTCGGATAAGAAAATTAGTTGGCAATTATTATGATGCAAAATTTACTTCGATCAACCTTGATTGTTTTTGTAACTGTACTCATTGGCTCATGCCGCAAAACCGAAATTAAGCCAGGGACTGCAACAAGTATACCTGTAACTAAAGGGCTATATATATTGAATGTGGGGCAAATTGGTGAAAGCTCGCTCTCCTTATATGATTTGGATACAAAACAATATATGCCTGATCAGTATCTAACCATTAATGGCAAACCTTTAGGACTCACAGCAAATGACATGGAGATATACGGTTCAAAAATGTATATCGCGGTCACCAATTCAAATGTTGTGGATGTTGTAAACCCTAAAACCGGAAAGCTGATCAAACAGGATAGTTTGCTTAATGCCACAATTGAATCTCCCTGGTTTAATTATAATAAACAGCCCAGAAGCATGGCCTTTTATAAAAGTAACGTTTATATAAGCTGTTATGATGGCACAGTTGCGGTCATGGACACTACAACCTTATCAGTAAGCACCAAAATTACTTTGCCGGGATTTTTTTACCAGGAAGGACTTGTTGTGCAGAATAATAAGTTATATGTGGCAGATTCAGGCTTCGGGGTTACCAATACGGTATCTGTGGTTGACCTGGCAACCAATAAGGAGATAAAAAGGATAGGCGTAATCCCTTATCCCGTAAGTTTAGCAGCAGATGCTTACGGTAATGTTTATGTGTTTTCAAGTTACACCGATGATTTTCAGAACTATATTGTAAGCCCTGGTGGGGTAACCATTATCGACAGTAATACCGATAGCGTAAAGCCAGCCATAATAACTGGCAAAGGGACTGTAGAGAAAAGCAGTATTCCGATTAGCATAAACGGCGATTTAATTTATTACGCTACGGGGGATAATAAAATAGCTGTATATAACGCCAAAACCCAGACTCGGGTAACTGATAGTTTTGTTACCGATGGCACAGCTATTCAATACCCTTATTCTATATGTGCAAATCCTGTAAGCGGTGAGGTTTATGTGGGAGATGCTAAAGACGGTTTATCGAATGGGTTAGTTGATATTTTTGACCGAACAGGTAAGTTAGAATATTCATTTGCTACAGGTACTTATCCGGTAAAGATCAAATTACAGGATTAAGAATGCCTGGCTCCAATATTCTGACCGATCCAATAAAGCAAAGAGGTGGCAGTTGGACTGTGTTTTATATTATTGTTTTACTAACAGTTCTTCAATTATTTGTAGGCTTGTTCACTAATGGATTTGCTCTGTCGCAGGAGGAGGCTATGTGGCATTACATTGGCCGCAACTGGTTTAGATATGGTCTTGTGCCATATAGTGGGGGTGCTGATAATAAATCACCCCTATTTTATGTGATATTTGGCTTATCAGATTGGCTTTTCGGTGTAAATTATTGGTTTCCACGAGTACTTGGAACCATTGTACAGTCGGTTGGCTTATTCTATATTTATAAAATCGCTGTTAGGATTTCCGGAAAACGAGCAGGGGTGTTTACTCTTTCGTTATTTGGGCTTTCTGTATTATGGCATGGCGCCGATGGGAGGTATGTTTCTTTCACAGAAACGTATGAGGTAGTTTGCAATATCCTGTCATTTTATTTCTTGATATGCTCGAAAAATAATGACAAGGCTTTTTTAAGCGGCTTTATTGCCGCAATTGGATTAGGTTTTCGATTATCGGCCATTTTCGTTATCTGTACCTTACTGATTACTGCGCTTTATAAAGGCCGGAAGGCTACTTTACGATTTTGTAGTGGCATTTTAGTTGGTATAGGAACTTTGGTTCTTTTTGTGCATTTCACGGGGATAAATTTCAAGGATATCGCGTTTTACATGTTTGAGGATAATTTTGGGCCCGGTAGCATAAATAATAGTGATTTAGTTACCAGAATGGTTCAATTCCATAATATGTTCTTTTACTCAGAGATCATATTGTTTTATCCCCTCATACTGGTTTATATTTTTATCAAAAAAAAGATTGACTGGCTGTTGCTATGGATAATTTTTGTTTTTATAGGTATAAACGTTGTTGGTAATTATGCCCGTGTCGATCTGAAAGAACTGATACCAGCTGTATCGCTTGCCGGAGGTCTGTCGCTTGCTCACTTGATCAATGCCTTTAAAATCTCCATGCGAAATGTAATGCTGATCATATGGATCTGTTTTTCGCCCAAAACGGTTGAACCCATCGTTAACGTGGGGAGGTTGTTCAGTGGTGAATTTCAATTCGCCAGGAACTTTTGCCATGAACCATATATTGAGCCTGATGAAAGCGCGAGCAGGCAATTAGGCTTATGGGTAAAAGCCAATACCAACCAATATGATAAAGTATATGTAGCTGGGTTTGGTTCGCAGGTACAGGCATATTCGGAAAGGATATCTCCAAGTATCTATTTTAATGTTACGCAAACCAAGGTAGCCAAACAGCGACTATTTCAGGATCTGAGAAGAAGTAAAGCAGAGATGATACTTGTACCGTTATTTCCTGAATATAAGCAGTGGGTTGATCAGGATCTGAGACTTTTTATTGATAGCCTTACCAACAAGAATTACGTATCGGTTCAATGTATGTTTAACTACAACGTCTTCAGGCTCAAAGCTGGTGAAGGAAACTAAATGCGATTATTGAGAGTTCGGGAATGTATCTGTTGTTTGTTGGCCTTCTGAACAAAGTTAAATAAGCCTTTTAAACAAAGCATAGGGTTTAAAACAGGCTTAGTTTTGTGCTGTTAATTAATAATCAAATTAAAACAGCATTATGTCATTACAATCATTCAGAATATTAGGTAAATCCGGACTGAGAGTAAGTCCACTTTGTTTAGGTGCTATGACCTTTGGCGAAGACTGGGGGTGGGGAGCAAGCGTAGTAGAAAGCACCAAACTCATTAATAACTATGTAGAAAAAGGTGGCAACTTTATTGATACAGCCAATATCTATACTAACAATCATTCGGAAAAAATCATAGGTGATGTTATTGGTAAAAACTCATCATTACGTACGCAAACAGTTATAGCTACAAAGTTTGCTAATAACGTTTTTCCCGGTAACCCCAACACTTGTGGCACAGGAAACAGGGCATTGATGACCAATCTTGAAGCATCATTACGCAGGTTGCAAACAGATTATATTGATCTGTACTGGATACATTCCTGGGATTTTTTAACACCGATGGAGGAAACTATGCGCTCGCTCGATAATGCGGTAAAAAGTGGAAAAATACGTTACATAGGTATCAGCGATGCTCCGGCCTGGAAAATTGCACAAGCACAAACAGCTGCCTGGTTTAAAGACTGGACCCCATTTATAGGTTTGCAGATAGAGTATTCACTAATGCAACGTACGGTAGAAGATGAGTTGGTGCCAATGGCGCTGGAGTTGGGTTTAGGTATCACACCCTGGTCGCCATTAAAGGGCGGATTACTATCAGGGAAATATAACCGGAAAAATATGGGAAAGGCTGAAGGCCGCTTTGCCACTCGTAATGGTGGTGCAGAACTGACCGAGAAACAGTTGAGTATTATTGATGAACTGGAGCGTTTAGCTGAAGTACACAGCACTACGCCTGCAGCTATTGCACTTTCATGGGTAAATAATAAGCCAGGTGTTACCTCAACTATTATAGGTGTACGTACTGCGGAACAATTGGAAGCAAATATTGCTGCCACAGATATACATTTATCTGCCGAGGAGGTTGCATCGCTCAACCAACTTTCTACACCGCCCGCTACTTTTCTTTCTGAGTATAAAGACATGATACCTATGATGCAGCATGGTGGTGTGGAGATAAATGGGTTTAAACCGGCGCCTGTTCCGTTGATAGCAAATATGCAACCTGGTAAATATTGATTTTATCATAAATTTGCATGATGATCAGCCATACTATTCAGGCCGTTTCAAAGGCCAATATTTTTTTGACTTGTACAGAGGGGAAATACCACAGTAATCAACTTGTTGTTCAAAAGAATACGCTGATCAGGATGCTGTCGGGCGAGATGAGGATCATCTTACCCGACAGCACACTTATTGTAGGAGCCGGCGATACCATCTTTTTTCCGCGATTGGAGCTGGCTAAAATAATGAAATTACCTAAAGATGGTCAGCCTTATAAATCTGCGGCAATCTATTTTACACCCGAATCCGTGCAGCATTATTTTGCTAAATATCACCTTAAACCAGAAACCGGCGACCATAAACTAGGTATAAGTTTATTGAATCCACATCCGCTGCTTGAGAGCTTGTTCAATTCCTTACTGCCTTACTTTGACCTCAAGAACGAATTACCCGAAAATATTGCCGAGGGAAAGATAGATGAAGCAATATCTATTCTGAAAGAAATGGATGTGCGCTTATTTAATACTTTGAGCCACTTTGGAGAACCCGGAAAGATTAACCTGACTGAGTTTATGGAAAAGAACTACATGTTCAATATGCCGATGGATCAATTCGGCTACCTTACCGGCCGAAGCCTGACAACGTTTAAACGCGATTTCAAGAAAGCATTTTACACTACTCCGCAAAAATGGCTCACACAAAAACGCTTAGAACTGGCCCATTATCAACTCACTGAAAAGAAACGAAAAGCCGCAGATATTTATATGGAAGTAGGTTTTGAAAACCTGTCGCATTTTTCATACGCCTTCAAAAAACAGTTTGGCTACTCTCCGTCAATGCTTTCTGCTTAATATTATTGGTCAATTATTTTGTCACGTTATGTGATTAATTAGGAGGTGAGTTCAAGTTTATTCCATGAAGCAATTATAATGGGGGGAGAAAGTGTTGCGTGAGTATCAATATTAAAAAATAAAAAAGCCCCGCAGAGATACGGGGCATAAATTTTCGGTTTGACGAACTGAAAATTTATTGATAGTTAATGGAACAATGAAATGATCTACAAAGTCAACAGTATCAAGCTGGATGAGTTTTATTCATTTCATTCAAATGTTTGCTTATTTCATAACCTCAAGCGTCACCGGCCCCGTTAATCCGGAAGCCTGAAGCTTGCTTGATGGTTTGTAGGGATCATAGTTTAACCATGTTTTACGTTCTTCAACCGGAAGCTTACTATCGCCAATAAGCCGGTTAACCCAGGTGTTCACTACTTTAACCTGAATATTATTAACACCGTTTTTCAATGCCTTGGTAATGTCTATTTTATAAGGAGCCGTCCATACACCACCCACATCAGCGCCGTTGATTGTTACTTTGGCTATGGCCTTCACCATACCGAGGTTTAAATAAACTGTTTCGCCGGTTTTTAACTTGCTCATATTTATTTTATTACTATAAACAGCCGATCCGGAGTAATAACGAATACTGTCATTCGAGTTTACAGACCAATCAGTTAATTCATTAAATATAACAGGCTTTGCAGGGCCGCGTTGCTTAGCATCAAAACTAACCAGCCAGGGTGTTTTTATCGGTACTGTTTTAACAGGTAAAAGGTAATTTGTTTGCCCGTTAACTGGTGCTACATCATCCTTTTTGCGAAAGATAACAAATGTGCTTTCTGCAGGCGATAAGGATAAAGTTATCGAAGTGCCTTCCTCTGTTTGTGTAAATTGAGGCAGATCGCGAATACTACCGTTTACAGGGTTCCAAAGCTGAGGAACATAGCCTGTTGTGCGGAATGTTGCAGTAAAATTTACATTTTTATCTTCCTGATTGGCAATAAAGTAAATTTCACCCTCTGGCAATGTACGGTGCGTATACAGAATGTTACTCCCGGCCACCGTTGGTGTAATCTTACAATCTGGTACCACTTTAATCAACTTTAAAGCTTCCTGCATATCAATGCCGCTGATCACCATTCCCTTGCCAAACTTGTTAACTTTTATGGTTTTACCATCAATAGAGCCCCAAAGCTCATTTGCTAATTGTTTAATTTGTTGATCGGCATTAGGATAGTTCTGTAAACTTGGAGAGGTTTCTGGCTTAGGTCCCCAAACTATAGCACCATCGTTTACCAGATCTTTTATCTTTGTTAATACCTCGGGCCTTATGGTGGTTAGGTTAGGTAAAACAAGTATACTGTAACTCATGCCATCGGGCAATACCAATTTGCTATTTTTTACAGAAAGCCTGGTCATGATAACCTCTCCGTTTATGTAATCAAAAGTGTGACCCTGTGGTAATTCCGGGTTTTGCACACCAGTCATTTTAGGGGCATCTTCTCCAATAAAATACGCGGCATCTGCCACATATTTGCCTTGCTGCAACATCATATTGGTTCTTTTAATATATTTTAAAAAGATGTCCATATCATAAAACCAGGTGTTTTTACGGTTAAACTCGGTGCCGAAATTGGTATTGATACCCGGAGTTTTATTTTCATAGGGTTGTTCTATATAAACATGAAGCAAGGTGTTGTTGATTCCTTCGGTAAAAAATCTATCGCCTCTCTTTTTCAATAAAGCAGGATACCTGACATAAGCTTGTGCACCTGCAGTGAATGATTCGGCCGAAACCTTGGTTTTTCCGTAAATGTGCGCGGCTGAAGAAGCCGCTTTGTTTTCAATATTGCCCAGGTTGCCTTCGGCCCAAAACTCACCTCCAATTTCATCTGACTGGCCGCCATACTGCAAAAATTCTCCTGGAAATCCCCAGTGCCCATAATTCTCCAACCATGTATGTAAGCCATACTTATGGCTGATATCCCGAAGACCACCAACATATTTATAAGCAACATTATCGGCAATTAAACGTCTCAGATCCCATAAAAAGCGATCCGATATATCCTGACTGCCAACTACCTTTCCGTGAAGTACAGGAATGTATGGTGTAGGATCATAACCGTAAGTTTCTTTAAATTGCCTGTCAAAATCATCGGTCCAATTCTCACCTCCGGTTTCATAACTATCCTGTACAGCAACTTTCCATGTTTTACGGTCCTCTGCGGGTATGCGTTTTAGGAGCTCGCCTAAATAAGCATTAAAATGCGCTGCAACATTTTCTTTGCTCATTTTGTCTACTTCTAAACCGGTGCCCTCTGGCGATGCGGGCCCGTTTTTTACCTGGGTAGGAGTCATGCCGCTTCTTTCTATTACCCAGTTCCCGGCGGGGATGTTCCATTTTAAGGTACCATCAGACTGCATATATTTTGAAATATCTACAACTTTAGCCGGATCAATTACATATTTATTATCGTTAACAACAGGCTGGGTTTTCCATAAATAGGCGCCCCAAAGCGGAAAAGGATCCTGCCACATTTTGGCCAATGATTTTTCAGCAAATTGCTCTACATAAGGAGTTGATGATAACTTGATCTCAGCTATTTCCCCGTTTGATGTATTTGAAAATACAATGCGAAAGTTTTGAGACGTTGTTTCAGGCAAAGAGATCACACCTGGCGCCTTCGGGTTAAAACCCACATTCAGGGCATCATTGCTCCGGTTTATTGAAAATTGTCTGATAGTTTTATACTGTCCGTATACCTCTGCCTGGATATCGCCATTAACGTTCAGTGAACTTGACTTAGGCACTATGGTAAAACTGCGTACCGTATAGCTTGTTTTTGATTTTATAGATAACGCAAAAGATTTGTCTTCTTTTAATTTTACACTGGTTTGTTCATTATTATCAAACGCGTATTTGATATTTTCAATAGCAGGTACAGCGGATATCGCTGGATTTAACGATGTAATATTATTAAAGTAATCTGGTGCCACTGGATAAGCAATAACTTTTACATCCTGGAAATCAGGATTAGGTTTCGCCAGTACTTTAACCAACTTGCCGGGGCCTTTTACCATTATTTCGCTTGAAGTAAGGTAACGCATGGCTTGCTCAGGCTTAACCCAAGGGCCGCCAGATTGGCTCCAGCCTGGGCTATTGAATATGCCTACCTCAATATTGAGTTCCGATGCTTTCTTTAGGGCAGTGTGCAGGATAGTCCACCATTCGTCAGAAAATATTTTAACTTTTCCCGGTTTAACATCATCCTGCCAAATGTTACCGATAAACACCCGGTTGATACCAACCTTTTTCATGGCCTCTAAATCCTTCACCACTCCATCAACCGACATATTATCAGACATCCAATACCAATAAACACTTGTTTGTACGGAATCAGGTATGGCGCTGAAATGTTTCTGCAGATTAGTTAATGAATCGGCTTTCAAAACCGTTTGCTTTTCAATCTGCTTTTTAACTGTACATGCAGTCACAAAAAAAACAGCAAAAAATATCATACCATATCTCTTTTTGATATTTAGGAATTTCATTGGCGATGAATTAGTATTTGAATAATGTTACCGGCTTAGAACAACAAATTGAAACTGAATAGTGCTGATCCAGAACTACGGCTCCTAAATATAGGTTTAACTTTGATAAAACAATGAAATTGAACAAATGCTTATTCGCTCGCTTTAATAATAGCATTTATTGTCAACAAAAAGGCCTTCCAAACAAGCACCAAAATTTATGATATGAATCATTTGGATCAGATACTTCAATCGGCTTAATGAAATTTAATTTCAATAAATACAACTTTTAGTTGTAAGGGTACGTTAAATGAATCAATATGGACTAATGTAAAAATCTAATGGAGAAGCAGTTATTTATGTGCCAAACGCAGATTTGCCAAACGTATCATATTTCGGCGAAGCGCTTGAAGAAGATTTTAATGTTAAATTACGTACCTGTAGTCACCCACATTATCAAACACAGGGACCGGTATTCGGTATACGTTGATCGATACCTGGTTAGCGATATTGAAAATCTGTTCAACAGGCTAACCTCTAAAGCCGAAAACCGGATCAGGCATTAATCCGAATTGATCGATCTTCTCAATCTGAAGCGTATTGTCAGCCTTTTACGCTATACCGGGATAGTTCCCTTTCAATCAGATCTCTAATTGCTCCACTCCTTAAAATCAGACCCTCCTGGGCTAAATTTTCTGAATAATCGAATATTAATCGATAGTTAAGTATAAAATACCGGATGGCTTTGCATTTTTTCTATTTAGCTTTAAAGTTATCTGCCATTCATCTAGTAGATTGTTAAAATAAGCGCAATATTATTCAGGTTCTCTGTATCAATTTCATTAGTCTCTTTTTGTAATGTCTTTATTTACAAAATGGCAATAAATTATTTTATTTATGGCTCTAGATTTTATAAAATTTAATTTTTTAGACGTTTAAAAGTATTTAATGCCATTATTTTTTAACTTTTTATCAAAATTTTTAATTTTTTAAATAAAATATCTGACAAAACTTTTGCTAATTACATAAAACACTTAAAATAAAAAATAAAAACTCGTAAAAAATAGATGTTAAAACATTATTCATTTGAAAAAATTTTAAAAAGAATCATTTTTTTAAATTTAACACTATATAATGAAAATTTATTAACAAAAACACATATAATTGTTACACGCCGTAAGCGTTTTGGCAATTTGTGGTGATTTTTTCGATGCTTCTTCTGAATTTATTCCCAATTACTCTCTTTGAAGGCCGATAAACGTGATAAAGTGTGCCTCAGGATAAAAACTGTATAAATAAAATCCTTAATAACACGAAACAGACACTCGAGCTACTATTAACTGAACTATTAACTAATTCAAAATTCAAATTCATCTGTATGATAAAAAAATTATCTATCACGTATTTATTTATTTTCTTAGGCATAAGTGCTTTTGCAAATAAAAATACCCGTGTACTCGGGAAGAATAAATATAATGCCGGGAGCCGTGGGGCTTTTGGTTATACTAATTTAAAACAAGCTGGGCCGATAACCGGAACGGTAAAAGATAGCACAGGCCTGGCTTTGGTTGGCGTAAACATTAGTATTAAGGGTACTAAAACGGGCACGCAGTCAAATGCAGATGGTAAATTCAGTTTACAGGCCAATCCTGGTGATATTTTGGTTTTTACATACATAGGCTATGCCACTAAAGAATTAACTGTGGTTAATGCTGCGGCTCTCAACGTAGTACTGAGCTCGTCGGCGAAGGGGTTGAATGAGGTAGTGGTAACTGCGCTTGGTATTAAAAGATCAGAAAAATCACTTACCTATGCTACCCAATCAGTTGGTGGGCCGGAACTAACGGCTGTTAAAAGTGATAACTTAATAAACTCGGTTAACGGTAAGGTTGCGGGTGTTACCATTACCCCAAGTGCATCTGGCGTAGGTGGCTCTTCAAAGGTTCTATTACGCGGTAACAGATCGGCTACGGGTGATAACCAGCCACTTTACGTGATTGATGGTGTGCCGATGAGCAACAGTGCAAATGCTAACGGCCAGCCTAACAGCACCTACGGCGGTACCCCTGATGGTGGTGATGGTATATCTAACTTAAACCCTGAAGATATTGAAAGCCTAACCGTTTTAAAGGGTGCTTCGGCAGCCGCATTATATGGCAGCCAGGCTGCTAACGGTGTTATTGTTATAACTACCAAAAAAGGTAAGTCCGGCAAAACTACCATAAACTTTTCATCAGCGGCATCAATAAGCAAAAATGCTTATGAGCCTGAATTTCAGAACAACTACGGCGCTACTACAGCGGGCTCTACAACAAGTTTTGGTCCTAAATTGGCTACGCCTGCAAAAAATTACCTTTCAGACTTTTATCAAACCGGTAATAATTTTACAAATGCACTGAGTTTATCTGGTGGTAATGAAATAGCTCAAACCTATTTCTCTTATGCCAATACAGATGCAAGAGGTGTTGAGCCCGGCAACAAGCTCACCAGAAATAACATTAACTTGCATGAAACTGCTAAGTTTTTAGATAGTAAGCTAACAGTTGATGCAAACGCTAATTATATAACCCAGCAGATCAACAATAGCCCAACCATAGGTTTTTATACCAACCCTTTAACCGGCTTGTACCTGTTTCCGCGTGGCCAGGACATATTACCTTACAAAAATAGCTATGAAGGCCCTTTAGGAAGTAATGGCGTGCCTACCCAAAGCTGGCCTTTCCAGGAAGATCTGCAGCAAAACCCATGGTGGATCATCAATAGGAATACAAATATCTCCAAGCGTAACCGTATCATTATGAATGCCAGCGTAAAGTATGATTTTACAAGCTGGTTATATATTCAGGCTCGCGGAACGGTTGACCGTACTGATGATGCCTATGATCAGCGCTATTATGCCGGTACGCTTGCTCCGCTTGCAACCAGCAATAATAATGGTAGTTATTCAGGCTCAGATCAGGTTTATAATCATAAATATGGCGATGTTATCGTGAACTTTACTTTGCCCGGTAAATCTGATTTCAAATTAGATGGTTTAGTGGGAACAAGCATCACCGACAACTTTACCTCTGGAATTAACTGGGGTACAGGAACTGGCGGGTACGGACTTATTACACCTAACTTGTTTACCATTCAAAATATTCAAGTATCAAATAAAGCGCAAGGCGTAAATTCAGGAAGCAATGTTAATACACTGGCCAATAACCATAATCAAATACAGGCCATATTTGCCAATGCCAACCTTTCCTATAAAAATTGGGTTTATTTAACGCTTACCGCACGTAACGATTGGTCATCAAACCTCGCATTTACACCAACAGATCATTATTTTTATCCATCAGCAGGTTTATCATTCATTGTAAGCCAAATGGTTAAACTGCCAGAAGCTATTACTTATGCCAAGGTAAGAGGTTCGTACGCACAGGTTGGTAATACCGTGCAGCAATACGCATCTAATCCCGTTAATAACGCGGCAGACCCCAATAATCCTCCAAGCTCAAACGGTGTAACCCTGGCTAACAGGCCACCTTATCCAACCCTTAAGCCAGAAAAAACCAAAGCGTTGGAGTTAGGTACTGATTTAAGATTTTTGAATGATAAATTGAACTTTAGCTTTACTTATTACAAATCAAATACATACAATCAATCCATTCCTATTACTCCTGATCCTACTACAGGGTTTGGTGCTGGATATGTAAATGCAGGTAATATTCAAAATACAGGCCTCGAGTTTACTTTGGGTTATAATTTTGTTTCAGGCTCTGATTTCAACTGGACCTCAACATTAAATGGTTCACGAAATGTAAACAAGATCATTGATCTGGATTCAAAAGATGGCATTAACATCTATCAGCTCAGTAATACAAACAGCTATCGTGCTTACCTCACAAAAGGCGGCTCATATGGAGATATTTACGGCCAAACGCTACAGACAGATGCGCAGGGGCGTATCCTTATCACAGCAACCGGATCGCCTTTGTTGAGCACCGATTTTAATAAAATAGCTAATCCTGCTCCTAAATTTCAGTTGGGTTGGAATAACAGCTTCAACTACAAAAATGTATCATTGAATTTTTTGGTTGACGGCAAATTTGGAGGACAAGTTGTATCAGTAATGCAATCATTGCTTGATGCTTACGGCGTATCAAAAGTTAGCGGTGATGCACGCGATGCCGGTGGTGTGAAAATTAACGGTGTTGATCCTGATGGTAAAGCTGTTTCAACATTAGATGCTCAAAAATGGTATACATCCATAGGTGGCCGTAACGCGGCGTTGGGTCAGTATGTTTACAGCGCTACCGTAGTAAGATTACGTGAGGTAGCTGTAGGTTATACATTTGCTTTACCAAAAACCGCCGCTATCCGGGCAGTGAAACTATCACTAACCGGTCGCAACCTGATCTATTTCTATAAAAAGGCACCGTATGATCCGGAGGTTACTTCTTCAACAGCTAACGGACTTGGCGGGGTTGACGTATTTAATCAGCCAGTCACTCGTAACTACGGTTTGAATTTAAATGTTACTTTTTAATTGTACACCCTTAATTGAAAGCAATGAAAACAAATTTTAAGATATATACCTTCATTAACCGCCACTGTTACTTAGTTGCACTGTGCTTGTTAGTCACACTGGGATTAAGTAGTTGTACAAAAAACTTTGAAAAATTTAATACAGATCAAACAGGTATTCCAGATAAGGACTTAAAAGTACCTACACTGTTTATCCCTATAGAGCAGCAAATTTTTCAAAACTACCAAATAGCTCAAAATCTGAATGCCGATGCATATGCTGGCTATTCCTGCCCACCGCAAACTTTTGGCAGGGCTTTGTATAACATGAACTATGTGTTTGTTGATGGCTGGAATAATTCAGCTTTTAATCAGATATACACTAAAATTCTTGGCCCTATAAAAAACAAACTTGCCCCTTTAGGCATCAAAACTACTTTACCCGATTTTTGGGCAATCGCATTATTGCTGGAGGTTGAGGCAATGGATAGGGTAACCGACAAGTTTGGCCCGGCACCTTATAGCAAAGTTGGTACTTCGCTGGTTTCTACACCGTATGATAGCCAGCAAAGTATTTACCAGCAAATGTTTTTGCAACTTGATACAGCCGCTACTAATCTGCAAAGCTATATAGCGGCCAATCCTGGTAAAGCACCTTTTGCAAACTCAGATGTTGTTTTCGGTGGCGACTATACCAAATGGTTAAAATTTGCTAACTCGCTAAGATTGCGTTTGGCTATGCATATTGTAAAGGTTGATCCCGCAACTGCCAAAATAGAAGCCGAAAAAGCCTTAAGTGCGCAAGGGGGCTTATTAGCAACTGTAGCTGATGATGCTGCTATAGCCGGCAGTGGTCAGAATGATTATTATGTAATCACAGCCAGTTATACAGATAACTCTATGAATGCATCCATACAATCATATATGGTTGGTTACAAAGATCCCCGGATATCTCAATATTTTACACCCATAGATGAAAAATTTGCTCAGCCGGGAGCTAAATATGCCGGGCAATATATCGGTATTCGCATAGGTTCTGATGTGGGCGCCAAACCAGCTTATTCT
The DNA here is from genome assembly GCF_030409325.1 of Mucilaginibacter aquaedulcis. Taxonomy (GTDB): domain Bacteria; phylum Bacteroidota; class Bacteroidia; order Sphingobacteriales; family Sphingobacteriaceae; genus Mucilaginibacter; species Mucilaginibacter aquaedulcis. The sequence goes on along the minus strand of NZ_JAUFPR010000002.1, from coordinate 1,236,196 downwards.
GGTTATTCAGTATATAACTATACTAATACCTTTACTTCTACAGCTCCTCAATTGATCATGACAGCGGCCGAAGTATGGTTTTTAAAGGCCGAAGCAGCAATACGTGGCTGGGCAGGGGCAGGCAATGCACAAACAGATTATGAAACAGGTATACAAACCTCAATGACCCAATATGGGGTAGCCAACGGTGCTGCCGCTTATATTGCTGATGCAAGCAGTTCGCCTATTGCGTATGTTGATCCTCAGAATGCTACCAACAATTCTCCTGCGCTTTCAAACATTACCATTAAATGGGATGAAGCCGCGGCTAATGAGGTTAAGCTGGAGCGCATCATTACACAAAAATGGCTGGCCATGTTCCCGGAAGGACAAGAAGCCTGGACTGAGTTCCGTCGTACAGGTTATCCTAAACTTTTCCCTGTAGTTAATAATAACAGCAACGGAACAATAGATACCAAAATACAGGTTCGTCGGTTACCTTATCCTATTGACCAGTACAAAACAAATGCTACAGCTATTAAAGATGGACTTACGCTTTTAGGTGGCCCAGATAATGGAGGTACCAGATTATGGTGGGATGTAGACAAAGGAAATTTCTAAGTAAATAAAAGCCTTCGGTTAAACCGAAAATACCCCTATCAATGTTAAAAATGCGTTCCGGTATCGGAACGCATTTTTTTTAGAATCATTTTACGAGGTGAGAATATTTGTATTTGATATTGAACTGTTGTTATGCAGGTTTGGCAACACGTATAAATACAATTACTGTTAGGACACCAGAGTTTGAGGCTACGTTGTTAACTCGTTGTTGAATAGAATGAATAAAGTTAGTATAGCTATATGTTGTAAATTAGCAGAAACATTTATGTTTTCCACTACTTCAAAATTTTCTGTTCGTCAAACTGAAATTTATGCCTCGCTGTCAGCGGGGCTTTTTTATTAATGCACACTAATCAGCTTTGCCCGATTTCTTATCTTTTAATTTTTTCTTGTATTCTTTATCCTCTTTTTCTTTATTCTTCTTCGCTTTTTTTAAAGCCTTCGCCTGTTCCTTTTTTTCTTTTTCTGTTAAAGGTTGCTTCGGATTCTTTTCATCGGCCTTGCCAACACCTGCACCGCCTTTAAGGCCATTAAGTAAGGTTAACCATATAGTTTTAAAAAAAGGAAAACTCTTAGGGCGGATAAAAACCACGTCGGCTACCCTTGGCAGGCTTTTGCCATCGTCAGGGTTATTCTTTTTCAATACCACGGTATTCGCCAGCAGGGAGATCAATCCGCGCTTGGCATATCCCTTATTATCGTCTTTCTTCAATACATCTACCTTAAGGTCCCGGTACAGGAATGTCACTTTCCCTTTTGAAATCCTTTGTGTGCCATTTATGTTGAAGTCTAAACTTTGTATGTTACCAGAAACAATTTTTACCAGACCTAAAGGCATTACTGCCGGATTGGCAACTGACATTTCCATAGGTGCTAAATGACCTTTATAACCGTAACTATAGTCCTTATCCGCAAGATTAAATGTGAAATTAAGATCAAGTTTTCCCTTGCCCATAAACAAGGTGGATAGCCCGATCCGTGCAATAGGGTTTTTCAATAACAACTTCTTGTCATTAGTGAGGTTTAGGAACCGACCAGAAGTTTTTTCAAATCGTACAGTTCCGGTTTTACCCGAGCTTGTTTTAAACTCACTATAATTAACATCAAGCGAATGGATATCTAATGTGTCTATCCGTAAATTTATTTTTAGCTGCCTGATGGCCCAGTTAGGAAAAGTAACCAGCCTGTCTGTTGTTGGCAATTTACCATCAGGGTTGGCAAATACCTGAAAGACTCCTTTGTTTAATTGTACACGGTTAATAGTGATCCCAGCGTTTTCATGGTACATAAGGTAATCGAAATGTGAAAGGCTAACTGCATCCAAATGAAGCGTAAATCGATCGCTTTTACTTTTCTTGAAAAAGTTTTTGGCATCTATCGGGCTTACATTCAAATCGCTGATATCTACTTTTGAGGTTTGTGTAGATAATTTAATTGAGCCTATCTTATACCGGTACAACTTGTCGGCCGAAACTCCGGAATATTGTTTGAGTGTGGCATCAATATCCTTGCAATACAGAGTGCGCGAGGTATCACTTTGGCTTGTGGCATCTAATAAAAAGTCGGAGGCTTGTACCTCCATGTGCTTTAACACAGAAACCGCTTGCTTAGGCTTTGATTTATCACGATAAGTTAGTGTAATTCCGCTTAGATTGATGTTATTTACCTGTACAAACTCAAAGGTTTTGGAAATTTTTTGATAAAGGGTTTGGTGAGCATGCTTAGGTTTTTCGGCGTTTGATCCATATTTGGCAACATATATTTCAGGGTCTTTAACAGAAATGAGCCCGACTTCAAGCTTTTTATGCAACCAAACTTTTAAAAGATGGGCACCGGATACTTCTAACCGTTTTACACGAAATTCATACAACGAACCCGGTGCATCGCCCAGCTTCTTTAATTGCTGGTAAACATTAGTGTCGGGAGTGAAAGAGATATCGTAAAGTACAGCAGCGCCTTTGAAGATATGCAATTCGGCCTTGCTGAAATCAAGTTTATATAAACTGTCGGTACCTTTGGTTACAGCATATTTTAACTTGCCCGACAGATTAGCAGTAAGGAAACTATTTAAAAAGAATACGGCTACCAGTACTATAATGGTAATGGCACCCAAAGTGATAAGAAGAAATTTTAGCCAACGGCTTTTGAAATTAAAAACAGCCATTTAGTATGCTTTTTAAAAAGCGACCAATTGGCTGCTTCACTAACGATAACATTAAACGGGCTATTTTGTTAAGATAATTTATCCAATGATAAAATAATTAAATAAGCTTGTTCTGAATCATTATAAGAGGCCTAATTCGTTCTATACTTTCATTTAAATATAAATTGTAACGTAAAAAACATGTTGCATTTAAACTTATGGGTGTTAACATTGTATCTTACTTAGCATTAACCTAAAATAAAAAGAATGTTTTTAAAAGCTAATAAACCGCTCATCCTAAGTGTTTTCCTGTTATCATTAACCACGGCCGGTATTGCGCAAACCGGCGAACCTGTAGAAAAAAATAAGCCTAACAGCAATTACAAACCGGCATTTACCGGGCAAACACGCATCGGTAGCGTGAAAACTAAAACCCCATATACGGTTAACGTGATCAATACCGAACTGAAAAGTCCCTGGGGGATGCATGTTTTACCCGACGGTCGTTTGCTTATAAGCAGTAAGCCGGGAACTATGCAAATATTAACAACCGACGGTAAAGTTGCCAAAACCATTACCGGTTTCCCCGAGGTTCAGTACGCGGGGCAGGGGGGCTTGCTTGATGTGAATATCGACCCTGATTTTACTAAAAATCGTATGGTATATTGGACTTACGCACAGCCCGGCAAAGGTTCAACACTGGCAGTGGCTAAAGGCAAATTATCGGCCGATGAAACCAAACTGGAAAATGTGAAAGTTATATGGGAGGCTTACCCACGTTATCAGGGTGCTGGTCAGTTTGGTTCGCGATTGGTTTTTGATAAGCAAGGTAATATTTTCGTAAGCTCTGGCGACAGGCAGGCCGACGATATCCGCGTAAAAGCACAAGATCTTAACGCAACCACCGGTAAGATCATTCATATCACTAAAGAAGGAAAACCAGTTGCGAATAATCCTTTTATTGGCAAAGCTGATGCTAAACCGGAAATATATGCTTATGGTTTCCGTAATCAGGACGGCCTTTCCATTAACCCCGTTACAGGAGCGCTTTGGGAAGTTGAATTTGGTCCTCGTGGCGGCGATGAAGTTAACCTGATAAAACCGGGTAGCAACTACGGCTGGCCATATGTAACTTACGGTATAGAGTACAGTGGAGAGAAGGTTTATGAAGGAATACAACAAAAGGCAGGTACTGTTCAGCCAGTTTACTATTGGGATCCGGTGATTTCACCAGGATGCATGATGTTTTACACCGGTAACATTGAAGAGTGGAAAAACAACATGTTTATAGGCGCATTAAGCGGGCAACACATCATTCGTTTAGTTATCAAAAACAACAAAGTGGTGGGTGAAGAACGTTTGCTGGCTGATAAAAACGAACGCTGGCGCTGCATAGCTACCGGTAAAGACGGTGCCATTTATGCTGCTACCGATGGTGGTAAACTATATAAAATAGCTAAGCAATAATATTAAAATCCAGAAAGGCCTGTTTGCTGGTACCATCTACCAGTTAACAGGCCTTTCTTTATACCTTTATATTGAGGTCTATACGCTACTTAAATAGCTTTTTTTAAGGCTTTTTATTAAGCCAAATCCTATTCAATAGCAGTTTTTGATTTTCTTTTGCATCTGCCGTTAAGGTAATGTTATAATATCCTTCTTTGGGGAAGTTTAACTCACCTAATCGGTTGTTTACAAATTCATCGGTGTAACTGTCATGAGGTTCAACTACAACTTTTCCTGTTGGCTTCAGTAATTGTGAAAGGTTTTGACTCCCAGTACTGATTTTTACAGATGTGCCTGTTTTTGAACTATTATGGAATGACACATCTGCATTATAAGTTCCGGGTGTTGATATGTAAACCCGCCAGGTTAACAAACCAGCTTTATCAATAACCAGGTGAGATGGACGTAATCCATCAAACGGTACACTTTTATAAAGCTTTTCTGAAGCATTAGCTCCCGTTAAAGCCAATCCTCCGAAAGTAGATTCAGCAGCCGCTTTTTCATCAAGTTCTACCGGTTGAGGGTACTCTAAAGCTATGACAGATACAAAATGGTCACCGGCAACATCAGGTAATTGAATATGAGTATATGGGCCTGCCTGAGTAAAGTTTAATGCTACTTTGCCCGCATCTGTGATCAATTCAGCCTTTTCAGGCTTTGATAAAATCCCTGTTAAGCGCAGTACTTTATCTAATGGCCAGTTATATACCTGAAGATATACGATCTGTTTGTTGTTCAGTTTTTTGGTAGTGATCCGTCCCCAATCGTGCTGATCAGGGCGTAATTTGAGGCCGGTGCACCCGTAAACGGATTCGCCGTTTTTGGCCAGCCAGGTACCCATTTCATTCAACCTTGTTTGGTCTTCATAGGGAACGGCACCATCTGCCCGCGGGCCAATATTTAAAGTAAATCCACCATTTAGGCTAACGTTGCTAATAAGTGATTGTAACAGCTGGCTGGTTGACTTATACTCATTTTCAAGCGCATTATATCCCCATGAATTAGCAATAGTTCCGGATGTTTCCCATGGGTGATCTGTGTAAACAGCTCCCAGTTGGTTATCGCCCATTGTTTCAAAATCAATACCCGGGTAGTTTGCCGGAAAACCCAATCTTGAATTGATTAAGCAAGCTGGTTGTAGCTTGTGTATGAGGCTAATTACCTGGTCAAGTTGTTCCTTTTTTACGATAGTTGATTTGTAATCTACCCACATATCAAACCATATCATGGCAATATCGCCGTAGTTGGTTAGCAGCTCACGCAGTTGGGGCAAAACTTTGCTTTGCCAGTATTTATTATATTGCTCATCAGTAATACGGCCTGTAATTTCCTGGTTATGATCCCAGCCATCAGGATGTTCCCAATCAAGCCAATGTGAATAGTAAAAACCAAGCTTCATGTCATGTTTTTTACAGGCCGCTGCCAGCTCTTTTAATACATCACGGTTTGTACCACTCAATTTACTCAGGTTGTTATCACTTACTTTAGAGTTCCAAATGGCTGTGCCATCATGGTGTTTAGCAGTTATGAGAATGTATTTCATGCCTGCCTTTTTAGCCAGTAATACCCATTGTTCAGGGTTTATTTTGGCCCAATCGAATCGTTTGGCCAAGCCTGTATATTCTGCTTCGGGTATGCGATTGCGATAGCGGATCCATTCTGCATAATTGTTACTGTTTCTCAGTCGTTCGCCTTCCCATATCCCTTCGGCAGCACTGTATAACCCCCAGTGAATAAACATACCAAAGCGGGCATCGGTAAACCATTTTACCTTTTCACGTTCATCTGCTGTGGATTGTGCATGAGCAGCAAATATGGTTAGGCATAACATTAAAGAAAGCATTGTGCGTTTCATCATTTTTGATGTATAGGTGTTTTAAAATTGAGGAATATTTATAATGGTCAGTAAAAGTACGAATCGCTTGCAGCTTAAAATTTCTCAAAATTATCATTTGATTCAGGGAGATTGGCAGGGGAGAGATATTGACATTATTTTATTAGTATAAGCCATGATGATAAATTACTTATCATCTGTTCAATAAGTAACCATTTTTTCACGATTTAACAATGTATTTTGAAAATATATAAAAATATTTTACTTTAGTAATACTCCACTACGCGTTTTACCTATAACAATTTTTGTTTTGATTGATAATCCAAATATCCTGCCTCAAAGGAGATTTGCTTCTCTATCTGACACCAAAAATGAGCACCTGCATTTTTTGGAAAACTACTTTGAATCAAAAAAAAATATTCCATCATTCCCATTCGTGATCTTTTGTGACCATGCCCCCGGAAGACAGGAGTTAGAAGATGTTTTGAATCACTGGGATATCTACGAAAAGAAGGTGAAGCCTTATGTGCTCATTTTGAATAAAAGGCTTATCAACGATCTCGCCAATCACCTGGATCTGTTAGCCATGGGGATAGACGATATAATTGAATGGACAGATGAAAAGGAAATTATCTGTTACCTCGAAGCAAAATACACGCGTGATAATATTATTAAGGAAGCCCTGGAATCGCCCGAAGTAAAGGATAACCTGATTGGTGACAGCCCGGTTTGGAAAAGTTTTTTATATGAAATAGTAGAAACAACATTGTTTTCAAACGCATCGATCCTGCTTATCGGCGAATCGGGCACCGGTAAGGAATTAATATCACGATTAATCCATACACTTGATAAACGCATTGATAAGCGAAAATTTGTTGTGGTAGACTGTACTACGATTGTGCCTGGGCTTTCGGGCAGTGAGTTGTTTGGGCATGAGCGCGGTTCATACACCAATGCCATACAATCACGTGAGGGTGCTGTTGCCTTAGCTAACGGCGGAACGCTTTTTTTAGATGAAATAGGGGAGTTACCCGTCAGCCTTCAACCCGAACTGTTGCGTGTATTACAGGAAGGTACATATAAAAAGGTTGGCAGCAACAGCTGGCAAAAAACCAGTTTCAGATTGGTATGTGCCACTAACAGAAATTTACAATCATTGGTTGATGAGGGTAAATTTCGTCAGGATTTGTTTTTTCGTATTTCAGATTGCCAGTTTCACGTTCCCTCGCTGGATGAAAGGCGGGATGATATACCTTTGTTAGTAAAATACTTTTTATCAAAGTTTTTTAACCAGGGTGATTGTCCTGACCCGGACAGACCGGTTTTAGAATATCTTGTTAATAGAAAATATCCGGGTAATGTACGTCAGTTAAAACAACTTGTACAACGTTTATCCCTGAAACACATAGCACACAAAAAGATAACCATTGGGGAGGTGCCACCTGATGACCGGAGTGCCCTATGCCGCAATATTCACCCGGCAGAAAAAAGCGATATCGATAGCTTTATCCGAAAGGCATTACTCACCGGCGAAAACTGGTGGAACCTTAAAAATAAAATATCTGAAACGGCTATACAGGTAGCATTAGAGCTGGAAAACAATAACAAACAAAAAGCCGCAGAGCGGCTTGGTGTAGATGTACGAACAGTGCAACAGTATGTAAAGAAGAAAACAATGACAACTTAAGCCGGCATAATATTTTTATGCAAAGTTTTATTGATCAGTAGCCGCAGGAATATATACTGTTTTTGTCTTTTGCCCTTTGTGAAACCCATTTAAGGGTATTAAGAATGGTTTGGTTTGTGGCAGCATTGCCTAAAAATGGAATACCCGCATCATAGTCTTTTATGCGACTCAATTGTGCGATACCTTCATTTATCTGGTTGTCGATATTTACCAGCTGTTTTAATATGTCGGTATCACTAAGCTTCACCCCAAAAAATGATGAATTGGTAAAATGGAACCGGAGGCGCGGCCATTCATTTTCTTTCGGAAATGGCGACATTTTAAGCTGTTGAACATAAGAACCGATGATGTAACGATCGTCGGTATTTGTATTCTGCATTTTAGTTAAAACGCAAAGGATTCTTGACCTGGTTTCTTTTTCCAGAGAGGTGTTTCTTTTTATTATTGAGGTAGAACGCTTTATTACATCATCTAAATCCAATGGTTCAGGTATGGGTGTATTGATAAATTTAAGTGTTATTTCAACCCGTCTGTTTAGAGCATAATTTACTGGTGGCTTTATTGAAATTGGTCTCGATTCGCCAAAACTTATGATGTTGTATTTGAGCTTTATTTTACTTTCATCCCATCCGTTTGCCTTCGCTATTTTACTAATTTTGGCTTTGAGAGCTGCTGCTGCGGTTGTGGCGCGCTTTTTACCAAGTTCCACATTATAGGCCTCGGTACCACGACTATCTGTATGCCCGGCAAAAGTTACTTCGGTATATCGTATAGAAGAGGAGGGTAACCAACTCTCCAAAATGTCAAAGGCGAGCGTTTCAATAAGCTTATCCTGATATGGGAGAACATCTGATTTGTTAAAATCGAATTTATCAACATTTGTCCACTGAACCCGCCTGAAGTGGGTTTTAATATCATCAGGAAATGTGGCATAAACATGCCAGTACAAGCTATGATACATATCCGGGGCGCCCGCCGAGCCGGTAAGTTTACCCACCGAAGTGTTCGCCATTTTTTCAATCGCATTTTTTGCCGAAACGGGGGCGAAGATGGAAACTGTGTATTTGTTACCTTTATTTTCAAGGTATTTTTTTAATGGTAATAAAACTGACCTTTGATTGCCTGCCGGAACAGTGATAAATCTCCATAACTCAATGGTTAGTTTTACTTTAGGATATAAGCTCTTTAATAGTGTATTCGGATCAACGTTTAAAAGCTTTATCCACACCGGTCCCGGATTGGCCTGAAATGTTTTTTCAAACAGGTATGCGGTATTTGCTCCGGGTACTATGGTGTTTATACATCCAATCAGTTTTGGATCAAGGTGTTTCGGAATAATATTTACACCAGCTGTTTGGCAATTGGTTGAAGTGTTAACTCCTCCGGATGAAGTTCCTGGCATGTTTTTGCCTGGTAATCCGGAGGTTTCATATTCATTTATCCTATTGTTATATCTATAAGGAATGAAACGTTTTTTCCGATCATGATTACCACGTGTATTCAATATCACTTCCAACTCCGGAAGTAATTCAAATTCATTGTTGTTGCAATTGCACATAAGTCAGTTTTTTAGAGAATACATTAACAATCAGCTTTAAAAAATTCTTATAAAGTATTTTATCTTCCTCTTCCTTAATTAAATGAAGGGCGAATATCTTGGTTAATTCCACACCGGGATGAATCCATGGGCCATCACTGCCAAACAAAATTTTATCCGGGCCGGCTCTTTGCAAAGCCTCCTGCAGCACATCAAACCGCCTTACAGCCGAGGTATCTGTATATACGTTTTTATACCTTTCTAAAATACTGATGAATGCGATCTGCGATTTCCAGTCGTCGGCAAAGCTGCTTAAATGCGGGATGATAAAATTTACATCAGGGTATTCTTGAGCAATTAATTCAACCGGCCCCAATTCTCCCATTGGATCATACAAAACCGGGACTTTAAACCTTTTGGCTGCCTCGGCTATTTCCCGAGAAATTCTGGCATCGTAGCGATGTACCTTTATACCACAAAATCCATAATTTAAAACTGCAGTTTTTACCATCTCATAAACCTTACCGGCATCGCGCAGGGCGTGTATAAAAGCAAACCCGTAGAAACGACCTGGGTTTTGGCCAACGATTTTTGAAACCTCATAATTTGCCTTTGAATAATTGGTATGAAATGCCGCGAAAAGATTAGTCCTGGTAATTCCATATTCATCAGCCCATCTTAAGTAGCTTTTTAATGGTGCATTGGTATCCCAGGGCCCGGTTAAACCGTCTCCTTTTCCGGCATGACAATGGCAATCTATGATCATAACAGTATCAAAAAATCAAGCATCGAAACTCATTAATACTTTCTTAGAAATTGTTTTTGCCTCATGCGTTTTTGCTGTATAAGCATGCCTGGCAACAGATACCTTTCTTCTGAATTGATATGCACACTTTGTGCAGAAAGATCAATACCGGTTACAGTATAATAACTATGGATATACCGTTGAATAGCATCCCTGAACGCATCTGCCCAGTTGGTGGCATGATCCCGGCGGGTTATGTTTGTCCAATCGCCATAGCGGATTCCGAGTATGATCTTTTCTCCATAAACCGCAAGATCTCTGTAAAAACTTATATTGGTATTATCCCAGCCTTGCAATGTTTTCATGCTGTCTACTCTATCCATCCAGGGCTCTTCGTAAGGTACCATTACCCTGCCGCCTAAAAATTCACGGATCTCAGGGCGTGAAAGTATCCATTGTTCCATCAATGTTTCTATCCTGGCCACTGTTGGCAAATCACCAAACTGGTTGTGGGCACCTTCGGCCAAAACACGGTGCGTATCCCTGAGCGCGTTCAACAGTTTAAAGCCATCCGGACGTATAGTGGTATTATCAGCCTGTACAAAATATTCTGTAGCTTCATATATTAATTGGTGAAATGACTGCAAGAAGTTAGAACTCCGGTCGGCCGGGTTAAAGCCTGTTTTCATGTTGCTCAATACACACAGATTGTATTCACTTGCATATTCGTAATTTTTTCGGGTAGGAGTTAAACGATGTTGAGCGTCCTGGATATAACCCCACAAGATGTTATTTAATGGGCGCAGAGGATCTAACGCGAAATTGAGCAGAGGGTCTTTGAACCCGTTTTTTATGTTTTGGAACCGTCTGGCTATAGCCGCCATAGATTGATTAACCCTTCCTTCCTCGTACCAATAATTCCAGATCAATTCAATAAGCGTGGCATCGGCGTGAGCTTGAAGAAAACCGGTTTCATGGGCGTTGGGATCGGTAACAAAATACTCTTTGATCTTTGATTTGATCAGGTCATAATAAGGTATGATTTTATCCCGGCCGAGGTAATCTCCAAGGTCAGGTTTTTCAAGATCATGATCAAATAAGTGATTCTTTATTTTGTACACCTTTTCAACATACCGTTCTGTTGCAAACTTTAATAAGCTATAAGCCTCTGTACGGTTAAATGGTAACCGCCGGGCATCAGCCTTTCGTTCAGCACCGGGATATTCCTGTGGTTGTCCTTTGCTTTTAGCGTTGTTCTGCGGTTCAAAACTGAGCACATCATCAATAAAATTACGATAGTGGTTAAAGTCAAACTGATAACTATTGATCAAGTCCCAAAAGGCTTGGTCTTTAGTCGCAACTCCTGTTGATGGTGTTAATTTGATTTGGATAGGTTCAGCCAAATTAAGCGACTTAACATGAACACCAACTTCGTTCTCAATAATATTTGAGGTAACTTCAGAACCATCTCCTTTTGCTCCCTGAAGGTATAGCTTGATTTCCGGAACCAATTTTTTTACTGTATAAGTAGTATGATCGGTATCGGCAGGGCTGTCATTCAGTAGTTGAGTAAGCCCCTTATAAGTTACACCAATGATATCGTTTACCCACAGATCCGCATCAACCCTAAAGTCGTTTCCTAACGGGAGTCTTTTATAAAATTTATAGCTGTCGTCATCATTTCTTCTGGCTACAGAAATTTCAAAATCGGCGGGGCTATAGATTTTGTCTTTTTGCGGTATAATAACTACTCTTGTCATGTGTTTTGTTTTTAGTATTTGTTTAATTTCTTGTAAAGGCCCAATGGCGCAATTGATGCGTTAGTACCTGGCTTTCCATGCCGGCGTTTATTTTAAGTTGTGCCTTAGCCTGACCCAATACGGCAAATACAAGTGTAGGAGGCATGGTATGCAGGCTTATTTTTTTTGTTTTCCATAATTGATACAGTTGTAATAATTTATCTGGTTGTCTTTCTGTTACAGCAAAGAGCTGCATCAGTGTTTGGCCCTGCATTTCCTTTGTTGAATGAGCCATTACAATTTCAATAAAGGGCTCAAGCTCATGCTCTATAGCATCCAGTATTTGCTGCGATTCGGCGTCTAAACCATCCCTTGGGTAAAAAGCATTCCACATGTGCCATAACCTGTCCCATTGCGAATGCGGGTATAACCTTTTGCCAAACCAACAGCTGATCTGCACCCTTAAGTAGGGGGCAGGGTGCGGGTCATTCATATCCAGCCTGAACTGGAAATATCTGGGTAGCGTTACCACACCCATCAAACCCATGGTTGCCGATACCCCAAGGTGGCCCAGTGCCCATACATCGCTGATGATTTCTGATATACAGCGATTAAAGTATTGCCAAGCTTTAACATTCCGGCCTTCTTCTATTTTTCTGGCCAGTACGGCTGAGATAGATGGTACCAGATTAAGCAATGATGCCACCTGGTGCCCCACCTCATGAATAAGTGAGGATGCGATACCGCTGCCTACCAATCTTTCACGCGGAACCTGTATGATGGCAACCGGATTTTCATCGCCTCCGGGTAACCGGGTTCTTGCTCGTCTGATGGCGGCACCATGGCCACGGTCAAGGTAAACCATTAACTCAGGTATGTCAGTAAATGGCTTTACGGCTTGCAACCCATCTTCGGCCAATACATCAAGTCCGGCAAGCCAGATACCGGTATCGTTCTCTGCTCTTTGTGATAACACATCGGCAAAAATGTCGAGCTGATCCAGTATATCATTAAAGCGAAGCTTTAGTATGGTAAACGTGGCTTGCAATGGCTTTTCATCGGCCCCAAGGTTCTGGAATTTTTTTATCCTGTCAATGAACTTGTAAATGTTTTTTCGGAGCGCGGCCTTTTCATTCTCCAACAGATCAACAATTTCTTTAAATGCGCGGACAGATACCGAAGCTCCCTTAACCATGGGCATAGTCATGGAAAAGGGCTGTACCTGGTTTAGCCTCGTTAATAAAGAATCTGCCTCATTTTTAAGGTATTCAAATGAATATTGCATAACAGCCTCACCCACTTTTTAATAAGCATTTTCTATAATGATCTTATTATCTCTTCTGTGCCAATGGCCATGCGAACCTGCAACTCCATGATGATGGTGGTGATGTTTTTTTACCAATAAACCCGGTGCGTTGTGCATTGCAGATTGTATCAGGGCATTTTTAGCATCCTGATGAGGGTCGCCTGTGCTTGGGCTTTCAGTCAATTCTTTAGCGGCATCCATACCGAGCCTTATAATTGCCCTGGCAACTTCAAATTCCTGGTCTTCATTGCTCAGGCCTTCTAACTCCAATTCAAACATGCCCGAAGCAGCACTGCCAATTTTCTGTCCAACCATTCCACCTAAGGGGCCGCCAAAAAATGAACCGGCGGCAGCGCCTGCAACCGGTAGGGCCGCCTTAACTACACCTTTAAGCAGCTTTGAAAGCCCACCTCCAGCACCTCCTAACAGGCCGCCCAGAAAATGGTCTAACTCCATTTCATTATTGGTTTCCAATAGTTGTGAGGCAAGTTCCATCTCGTTCAGTTCATTACCGCCGTTATAATTCATCATTTCGTCTTCCATCTCATACTCGAAATTCTCCATTTCATAGTTTTCCATTTCATTACCTCCAGAAGGTTGCTGACCAACTGCACCACTGCTATCCATAGGTGCACCGCTTATCGGACTGCCTGCCGGCGGCTGCGGGCCGCCGCTTTGAGGCGAGTTGCCGGCAAATGTTTGTTGTAGCGCCTGAACATTAGCATTAGTGGCGGCCACTTGTTGCGACAGGTTTTTTATGGTATCAAAAATATAGGAGGGAACATCACCGCCTGAACTTGCCTGCGGCGCATAACCCGAAGTAGTGCTTTGACCGATTGATTGATCTACACTGCTCATTGCCGGATTATTATATCCTATACCCCAATAGCTCCCAGGCGCTTGCCTGTACCTGTTATACCATGGGTAATTTCTGTAACCACTATAGTAATTTCGGTAAACCGGCGAACGGCGATATGCGGACGGCCGATAAAAAGAACCTGAATATGCCGACCGTACCGGGGTACTAAAGCTCCGGTACGATCTTGGCGCATTGTAAGCCCGGGCCGGGGCCTGATTATATCCCGTTCTGTGATCACGAACTACAGATCTGTTTTGCCGGGGAAACTCATCTTCAAATTCATTTGAGTATTCATAGTTTTGCTCCATTTCTAATTCCGGATTTAACTCATACTCATTATTGAATTCATATTCAGAATTTTCAAATTCAAATTCTTCTTCCTGTTGTGGGTTGAATTCATAATTTGATTCATAACCTGGCCGCGAATATTCATCATGATTATACATAAGCTTTTATTTTAATGGTTGGATATGATACATCATATTCCAAAGTAGTGCCATTATTTAAAAGTCTGAATATCAATATTTTGCAATATTTTATAATGAAAAATATTTCGTTATTGAACTTAAATAAATAAGTGAGCGAAAAAAAAATCGTGAGTGATTGTCAGAAGATGTGTATAATATTATCCACCAAGAGTGGATAATATCCTATTTATAATTCGGGAAAAATAATTAATTTAGCTTTAATATGTTGAAAGGCCCTTTTCGGAATGTTTTCTGTATTGATGACAATGAAACAGATCGTTTCATTGCCGAAACGTATGTGAAAAATCTTTTCGTAAACCCGGAGGTTACATTATTTGCAAATGCTAAAGAAGCGATAGATAAGTTAATAAGTCTAAAACCTTCAAACGATAGTCCCGATTATATTCTATTAGATTTGAATATGCCTCATATGGATGGATGGGACTTTTTAGATGAAATTTACAGGAGACGGATAGACGTATGGTGCTCATCAAGCATATACATCTTAAGCTCATCTGTTTGTTATGATGATGTGATCAAATCCAGATCATATCCTATTGTGAAAGGTTTTATCACTAAACCTCTTAATCAACATAAATTCAGAGAATCTTTACTAAGCGTGTACAGGTTATCGGCACCTGATTAATTTACTCCAAATATCCAATCATACGCCAGATGGCATTCCGCTCTGATGTTCATCGGTAATTCAGAATTTTCCGGTATTTTGAATATCACAGTTGTTTCGCCATCCGTGTAATGCAAGGCAATATGATTGATGATCAAATCATGCTCCTGGGTTTGGTTTATGCCATGGCGCGAATTAAACCAATACCAGTGCTCTTCTTCTATCTCCTGCAGCATGGCAAAAAAGATATTCAATTGAGAGATGAAATAATTGTCGTTGGGTTTCATTTTTCGACTTATAACGTATTGACTATCAGTAGTCAACAATCAGGCCAGTAGATGGAACTTAAAAACTTTGTGTAATTAGCGTGAAATATTGACGCTGCCTTGTAAAAATAATATGGCATCAACCCTGTTTATGGTATAACAGAGGTACAATATGGTCAATATTAATATACAACCGGGCAGAAAAGTGTTCAGCGCAATAAGTTCTCGCACAAACCATAAAAAGTATGCTCCATAAGATCTTATCGATAAGTTATATTTGATAAGCTATTAAAAATGTCAGCTCAAAAAATCATAAAAAGAGAATTAGAGGTTGCATTCTCCAGGAAAGCGCAGCCCATTTGGATGCGGATCTTAAAATATGTTTTGCTGGGTGCTGTGGTGTATTTTTTTTGGGAAAGCAGTTTACTCTGGATCATTTTAACAGTATTGTTTATTGGCGCCTTGGCCACTCATTTTTGGGTCAGATATAAAACCCGCGGCTGGACACAAAGCTATGGCTTATGGAATTACGATAAACATAAGCCTGATACAGATAATAATCTTGAGGAAGAGAAATAATTGCTCCGTAAATATGTCGTTAAGCCTTCCCGGTTAAACTATAGCGATTCAATGTCAGTGAAATTTGATCAAAAACTGCATAAAAAATATCAAATTCTCTATTTCGCCCCATAATAAATCAGGATACATTTGATTACTCACCTAAGGTGAATACCAATTATTTTAATAAGTATTAAACCGAACCTGATTTATGAGAAGAAAATTTTCCATCATTATTGTAGTGGGGGTACTGAGTATTTGCGTTTGCAAGGCGCAAAATCCAACATTATCAGTTAACTGGAATGAAACGGTAATGGTTTCCAAATCAACCCCAACTTTGCAGGTGGTAGGCAATCCAATGCTGCGACGGAAAGCTGCTATGCATGATAATTCTTTCAATGCGCTGCGCAACCTCAATGCTGATTATGTACGGTACGTTCCGTGGTTTCCTTATCCTAAACTGGCGGTTGCCGAACTCAAGCAACCGGATGGTAAGAAGACTTACTGGGATTTTAGTTTAATAGATCCGATGACCATCGATTTTTTGGAAGCTACCAATGGGCATTCTATTATTATGAATTTTAGTACTATACCACAGTGGATGTTTAAAACTGATAAACCGGTTAACTATCCTGACGATGCAAATGAAGTAAGCTGGGGTTATGGCGGAGGTACCCAACTACGCGACTCAACTTTGAAGGAACTAACTGATTATTATGTAAGATTGATCAGCTGGTATACTAAGGGAGGTTTTATAGATGAACTGGGGAAATATCATCAGTCAGGCTATCATTATAATATACCTTACTGGGAAATATTGAATGAGCCAGATCTGGAGCATAACATGTCGCCGCAAACCTATACTAAAATTTATGATGCCATGGTTGGCGCAATAAGAACTGTGCTGCCTCAGGCCAAGTTTGTTGGGCTTGCACTGGCCTATGAAAAACCGGAGTGGTTTGAGTACTTCCTGAATCCATCAAATCATAAGCCGGGTATACCAATTGATATGATATCATACCATTGCTATGCAAATGCCAACACTAACCAAAAGTTTGATGCTTATGAATATACTGTGTTTGATAAGGCAGAGAATTTTGTAAATACGGTTAGTTATATAGAAAATATCCGTAAAAGGTTATCTCCTCATACCCAAACAGATATTAATGAGCTTGGTACTTTTGTGAGCGATGAAATGCGCAAGCAATCCATAGCCCCGGCTTATTGGAACCTTTCGGCAAGTGTATACGCTTACTTCTTTATAGAACTGACCCGGGCTGGGATCGAGGTGATCGGCGAATCGCAATTGGTAGGTTTCCCAACTCAATTTCCTGATGTAAGTATGGTGAATTATGAAAATAATAAACCTAATGCACGCTTTTGGGTATTAAAACTTATAAAGGATAATATAAAAGCAGGCAGTACATTAGTTAAATCAACTGTTGATGAAAATAACGGCGGCGATATTGTTGCCCAGGGATTTACAGACCAAAGCAGCCAGAAAGTTTTGATATTAAACAAGCGCAACAAAGCAATATCAATAAAGTTACCCATAGAATTTAAAGGTGCAAAAGTAAATACCATCGATGAAACTTCAGGCGATGCCGCTGCAATTGAATCGGAACTAAGCGGTGAAACTGTTGAAATGAAACCGTTTGCAGTTAAATTGATAGTATTGTCTAAATAATTAAAGATAACTGGGGTAGCCTCATCATGTATAAATTTTTTATATCCATTCTTTTGATCTGTTGCGGTTTTGGCGAAGTCCGGGCTCAGGTAAGTGAGCTTAAGGCTGGCTTTCTTCATCCGCCCAGTAGTGCCAGGCCGGGTGTTTACTGGTATTTTATGGATGGAAATATGTCTGCCCGGTCTATCACTGCAGATCTGGAAGCAATGAAAAAGGCCGGTATAGGAAATGTTATATTTTTAGAAGTAAATGTAGGCATTCCCCGGGGAGCTGTTGATTTTTTAAGCCCTGAATGGCAGGATATGTTTGTTCATGCCGTTAAGGAGGCCAGGCGTTTGGGTATTGAAATAACATTAGGTATAGGCCCCGGTTGGACAGGTAGCGGAGGCCCATGGGTACCTGTATCGCAATCAATGCAACACCTGGTTAGTAGTAGTATAAATGTAACCGGAGGTACAAAACAAGTGATTACACTGCCTGTACCAACTCCAAAAACTCCTTATTTTGGCGAAGGCGCGTTTACTCCTGAGTTGAAAAAACAGTGGAATGATTTTTATGAAGATGTGGCCGTATTAGCTTACCCTGAACCATCAGTAACCTCGTCCAAAATCGCAGATATTGATGAAAAGGCATTGTATTACCGTGCGCCTTATTCATCAGTACCGGGAGTAAAGCAGTATTTGCCTAATTTGACTAACTACACCGAACCGGTGAAAAAAGCGGTAATTGAAAAGTGCTCCATTATTGACCTAACCGGTAAACTACAGGCCAATGGGACACTCAGTTGGAAAGTGCCAAAAGGCAACTGGACAATTATGCGTTTTGGTAAACGCAATAATGGGGCAATCACCCGCCCGGCACCTGTGCCCGGTTTAGGTTTTGAAGCAGATAAACTTGATACCACTGCTATAAGTGCTCACCTTGATAATTATGTAGGGAAGCTTTTGCTCAAAACAGGTAAGCCCAGTAATACTGATACAGGAGGCTTAAAATACTTGCATATGGATAGCTGGGAAATGGGCTCACAGAATTGGACATCGCGCTTTCGTGAAGAGTTTACCAAACGCCGGGGGTATGATCCATTACCATATTACCCTGTATATGCAGGAAACATAGTAGAAAGCAACGAAATAAGCGAACGTTTTTTATGGGATTTGCGGCAAACAGCTCAGGAACTGGTACTTGAAAATCATGCAGAGTTTGTAAAGCAATACGCCCATAAATTGGGTTTGCAACTTTCAATTGAGCCCTATGATATGAATCCCACAGCCGATCTGGAATTAGGTTCGGTAGCCGATGTACCCATGGCTGAGTTCTGGAGTAAAGGGCTGGGTTTTAATTCATCCTTCAGCGTGGTAGAATCCACATCAATTGGGCATGTAAATGGTAAGTCGTTGATACCTGCCGAAGCTTTTACATCACAAAATAATGAGGGTTGGAAACAATACCCGGGCTCTATGAAAAACCAGGGCGATTGGGCTTTTGCAAGCGGCATAAATCGTTTTGTTTATCACACGTTTCAAAATCAATTCCTGGCCGACTCCTTAAGGCCCGGCGCAACTATGGGTCCCTATGGCGTACATTGGGACAGAAATCAAACCTGGTGGCCGATGGTTAACGGGTATCATGATTATATTTCGCGCTGCCAGTATATTTTGCAACAGGGCCGTTCAGTAGCAGATGTTTTGTACTTAACGCCCGAAGGATCTCCGCATGTTTTCAGACCGCCATCATCTGCAATGGATGGTGATGTGGTATTGCCCGATAGAAAAGGTTATAATTTTGATGGCTGCTCGCCCGGACAGTTATACAAAGCCAGTGTAAAGGATGGCATGATCGTATTTCCCGGAGGCGCTAATTACAAGCTATTGGTACTGCCTGCTGTAAAAACGATGACTCCCGCATTACTTCAAAAGATAGTTTCACTGGTAAGTGATGGGGCTGTTGTTGTGGGCTCGCCGCCGCTAAAATCGCCGTCATTGTCAGGTTATCCTTTTTGTGATGCCCAATTGGACGAATTAGCTATAACATTATGGGGTACTCTTGAAATACCCGATCAACAAACGGAGCATGGTTACGGGAAAGGTAAAGTGATATGGGGAGGAGATTTGGATAAAAAGATCAATGATCTATATCCCGAGTATGAACTTACTGCTCAAAATACTGGATTCTATGCATATAGCACAGGATTTTTCAGCAAATGGTCAGTTAAGATATACTCATCGGGTTACCAACGATGCAGACATTTATTTTGTCTCCAATAAAACCGATCAAACTGTAACAACGGATGCTTTATTCAGAACTACAAATGGAGCACCGCAATTATGGGATGCTATTAACGGACAAATAAGACAATTACCCGAATATGCGGTAAAAGGACAGCTTACCTCGGTTCCCTTAAAGCTGGAGGCTTATCAAAGTTATTTCATAGTTTTTACCAAAACTGATACAACTGCTTTGGCAAGCGTTAGCAACTTCGTAACAGATAATACATTAAAAACACTTACAGGAACATGGCAGGTTAATTTCGATCCGAAGTGGGGTGGGCCCAAAAGTATCAGGTTTAATACACTTGCCGATTGGACCTTGAGCCAGGTAGAAGGTGTAAAGTATTATTCGGGTACAGCGGTTTATCATAAAAAGTTTGACCTGCCTAAAGGTGTTGTATCTCAAAAAACAAAAAAACTATTCCTTAATCTGGGCGAGGTTAACAATATGGCCAGGGTAAAATTAAATGGGAAGGATCTCGGTGTAATATGGACAGGCCCATGGCGGGTAGAAATAACAGGCTCAGTTTTGCGACATAATAAGCTTGAAGTAGAGGTGGTTAATTTATGGCCAAACCGATTGATAGGTGATGAAAAGTTCCTTGATGATGGCATAAAAAATGGTGAATGGCCAGAGTGGATAAAGAACGGTTTACCCCGAACAAATGGCAGATATACATTTTCAACCTACAAGTTCTATTCAAAGGATTCACCTTTGTTAAAATCAGGATTGCTGGGGCCGGTTATCATACAGCAAAGCAGTTTTTAATGTGCAAGATTAGTATATCACCTGTAGCATGTGAATTTACTATTCATGTGTAACAAAGCTGTTATTGTTGTTAGTAAGAGATACTTTGGGTTTTGGTGATTCCTGCTGAAGTAAAGGGAATTCTACGAAAAAGCTCATTCCGGTATTGGCGTGACAGTTAAACCAAATTCTGCCTCCCAGGGCCTCGGTAAATTGCTTACATAATACCAGCCCTAAGCCAACTCCTTTTTCGTTTCCGGTACCTATTGTAGATTCTGCGTTTAAATTGAAAATTTGATCTGATAGTTTAGCGGGTAGTCCGTTCCCGCTGTCTTTAACCGTTATTAAACAACTATTGCCTAATGTGCTTGAGGTGACTGTTATTTTTCCGCCGTGCGCCGTGAATTTGATAGCATTATTGACCAGGTTCCTGATGATCAGTTGAACCATGTCTCCATTGGAGTAAATTTTTGACAAAGGATCTATTTCCACTTGAAGTGTGATCCTTTTACGTTGGGCTATAGGTTGAAAGATAAGTAAGTGCGAAGAGAGTAGTTCAGATACATCAACAATTTTTCTGTTAAATTTTATTCCATCCATCTGGTTCTTTGACCATGAAAGTACGTTATTCAGCAAGTCTAATGTTCCTCTTGTAGAAAGCAATAACTGATCCTCTATCTCCGCTCTCTCAGCAGTGTTTAAATCAATTTGCGAAAGCAGTTCAAGGTAATTCTGGATATTTGAAAGAGGAGCCCTCAGATCATGGGAGATGATTGACAATAATTTATTGTTTTCATCATTAAGCACCTTCATTTCTGCAGTCTTTTCTTCGGTCAGTTTTTTTTCTATTTCGTAATTCCTTCTGATCACATAAAAGGTGAATAAAATAACAGCTACAACAGTAATATAGGCCGAGCTAAAATCAATATAACGATCAAGCTTCCTGATATACGTAAATGAAACCCATAACCCATGCTGGTATTGAATATAGTGCAGTGTTAAAAGGATCAGGATATTGCAGGTTACGGCTATCCAATACCGTTTAACAGGTACAACTGCAACCATGATAACCATCACCAGAACAAAGAAAAGATCGGTTGGGCCATCAATCCCGGAATTTAAAAAATAGTTTGCCGTAAATAAAAGAAGGCTCGTCGAACAAAAAATAAAAACTGCCGGGCCTGTGTAACCCTTAATTCTGGAAGCAAGATAAACTGCTGTAACCAATAATAACGATCCTGCACTTATAATGGCAACTATAGGTAGTCCTACAAAAAAATTTAACGGAATATTATAAACAAGGGCAATAATGCATATTAAACAAATAGAGTGAAATATGCGGGTAGTGAGCGGTAAATACTGCTCACTACCAACCAGGCGGCACCATACGTTCGTGATCTTATTAAAAATTGTCAATGCCTGATTATATAATTTTAGATCAATAAGTAGTCACTATCAAGAATCTAAGACCGTACTTTCAGGATATAGGACTTGGTAGATTTGGAATTTATACGAAATTACAACTATTATGTTTAATGTAAGTTGAAAAGAAATTATAGTTTTAAAAGAACACCTGATATAAAATGCTCCTGACGTAGGGGTAAATCGGATCAATGCTGTATTCAGATAAATATTCAATCAATAAACACAGATGAAAAGGATTTTATTAATAACAGTTATTATTTTAATGATCGCGAGGAGTAAATCGGGTGCTCAAACCAACCAGCCTTGCAATTTCCCGAATGAGCAAAGTGCTTTTAGTAAAAGAGATACGCTGGAAAAGCTATCAAAGCAATACACCCAAATGGGTATTCCCGGATTAGTTTTAGCCGTTTATTCACCCGGTTATGGTTACTGGGGTACCGCAAGCGGGTTTTCTGAAACAGAAACACATACACCTATGCAACTTTGCATGTTACAATATCTGCAAAGTGTATCCAAAACCTATCTGGCCACCGTTATTTTGAAATTGTACGAAGAAGGTAAGATTGATCTTGATGCGGCTATTACTAAATACCTTCCTCAGCAATATAGCAGCTATATTGATAAGGCATCTACCATGACCGTAAGAAATTTGCTCAATCATACATCGGGTATGCCTGATTACCTTGAAAACCCAAAGTATGTATCCTATGCACTGGCACATCCGGATCATATTTTTACCAGCGATGAATTTTTAAGTTACATTAAAGGCGAACCCCAACAGTTTAAACCCGGAAGCAAGTTTCAATATTCAAATACCAACTACCATGTTTTGGCACTCATAGTAGATGTTATAGCTGGCAGTCATGATCAATTGATAAGGCAGAAAATATTAATGCCCCTGGGGTTAAGCCACACTTTTTACCGTGATATTAAAGGAAGAGCAGACTTGGTGAAAAACTATATTGACCTATCGGGTACAGGTGTTGTTCAAAATGTAACACAGTTACAGCAATCAAGTATTATGAGTGCAAAAGGTGATGATGGTATTGTTGCCACTCCGTTAGATGCTATTAATTTTTTAAGGGGATTAATGGAAGGCAAGCTTTTATCAAAAGCATCTTTAAATGAAATGACCAAATGGGTAAATGATGACACGGGTAAACCGGTATATGGCATGGGGCTGTATCATGTTACTTACAGTAATGTTGATGGCGTTGGTCATGGAGGCGCCGGTGCAGGTGCCGGTTGTGCTTTATATTATTTTCCATCTAAAAATGTATATGTGTTTTTGGCTACCAATATTGGCAAATTGGTAGAAGGGCCTATTGTACGTAAGGTAAACGAGTTGAAAATTAAAGTGCTCGAAATCATATTAAAAGATTGATTACAGAGGAGAAATTAAATTAATGTCAACTAACGGAAAGGGCTTTCGAGAAATTTCAATAGTCCTATGAGCAGGAGTTTTAAATCCTGCTCGTGAATTTTTTTTCGAAAAATAACTTCAATCATGTAACGGTCTTAATAAAATTGGTGTCTTATCACCATGAAATTACTTTACCTGTTTTTTTTAACCTTATTTACACTATCAACATTCAACCTTGCTCAGGCGCAAACAAAAAACGGAAAAATTTCAGGAACTGTTGTGGATGATGCCAGGAAACCGCTCGATGGAGCAACCGTAATTCTGCTTACCGCAAAAGATTCGGTAGTTGTGGGTACCAAATTGGCTAACCCTGACGGCAGTTTTGCCTTTCAAAATTTAAAGGATAATACTTATATCATTAAAGCTACTTTTATAGGCTATAAAAACTTCCGAAGCGAACCTATAGTTATGAGCCAGGAAAAGTCAATTAGCATACCGGCATTTATTTTATCACTGGCAGGCAAAAAGCTAAATGAAGTAGCGGTGACTGCCAAGAAAAGTTATGTACAGCAAAAAATTGATCGTACGGTAGTTAATGTTGGCGCGCTGATTTCCAATACCGGCGCCAACGCTTTAGAGGTACTGTCAAAAACTCCGGGTGTTCAGATAGATGCTGATGGTAATATCACCTTTAAGGGAAAAAGCGGAGTGTTGGTAATGATAGATGATAAACCAACCTATCTTTCGGCTTCAAACCTGGTAAGTTACCTGCGTTCATTACCATCATCGTCGTTAGATCAGATAGAACTTATGGATAATCCTCCGGCCAAATATGATGCTGCCGGCAATGCGGGAGTGATCAATATCAAAACCAAAAAGAATACGACTAAGGGTTTTAATGCAGTGATATCGGCAAACCTGGCCCAGGGTTTTTATGGGCGTACAGATGAAAGCATCAACTTTAATTACCGGGTAGATAAGGTTAACTTTTTTGCAAATGTTGCTTATAACAAACAGAAAACTTTCAGAAGGCTTGAAATTGACCGGAACTATTTTGATACAGAAGGCGAGCCTACATCATCTTTAAAAGATATATCTTATTTCAGGCCATCAAGTAACAATACCAACATTAAGGCAGGTCTGGATTATTTTGTATCTCCAAAAACAACTTGGGGCGTAGTGTTTACCGGGACAATCTCACATGATCATGATAGCAGTCCGGTATACAGTTTGTTATTTGGCAAAGGCGGTGAAATGGATTCAACTATAAATACACTGAATACATCAACAAATAAGTTTGACAGCAAGGGCGTTAACATAAATTATACTCACAAGTTTGACAGTACAGGCAGAACATTTACGTTTGATTTGGATTACATCCGTGATGTGGCAGGCAGTAATCAGCTGTTTGTAAACAATACCTTTTTGCCCGATGGTACCTTAACAAATTCATCAACGCTCACTGATAATTTGCCATCCTATATTAATATTTACTCGGCCAAAGCAGATTATACCCATCCGCTTAAAGGTAAGGCAAAGTTTGAGGCAGGTGTTAAAAGCAGTTACGTAAATACAGATAACGCCGCTAATTATTTTAACGTGATTGATAATGTAAGCACAGTTGATTATAACAATACTAACCGGTTTTTATATAAGGAGAATATAAATGCCGCATATGTTAATTATAATAAAAACTTCGGCCGGTTTTCTTTACAAACAGGTTTAAGGTTAGAGAATACAAATGGTTCAGGGCATCAGCTCGGCAATGCTCAAAAGGCCGATTCATCTTTTGTAAAACACTATACCAATCTCTTCCCAACAGCTTATTTTTCTTATAATCTGGACACAGCAGGGCATAACGTGTTGGTACTTTCTTATGGCCGCAGAATTGGACGACCAAACTACGGGAGTTTAAATCCCTTTACATTTTTTGTAGATAAGTTCACTTATTTTTCGGGTAACCCATTCCTAAAGCCTCAGTTTACAGATAACTATAAGCTGGCCTACAACTATAAAAGTCTGTTCACTTTAGCGCTTGCTTGTAATTACACTGCCGATGTTCAGACCGAAACCATTCATAAGGATGGTAATGTATTTGTAAGCACCACCGGTAATATAGGGCAACAAAAAACATGGGATTTTTCAGTGAATACCAATTTGCAACCTGCCAAATGGTGGACAGTTAATTTATATGCCGAGGTTTATAATAATACTTATGAGGGCGAATTCTATACCGGCTACCTGCATCAATCAAAATATACATTCAGTACCAACGGTAACAATCAGTTCACTTTATCAAAAACATGGAGCGCTGAGCTAAGCGGTTTTTATAATACCAGCGGTACTTACGGTCAGTTTGTTTCCATACCTACGGGTATGCTTAATGCTGCTGTTCAGAAAAAGATATTGAACAACAAGGCATCGATCAAATTCAATGTGAGGGATGTTTTTAAATCTTTCAGTCCAAGTGGTACTATAACCAATATTGTGGGCGCTACAGCAACCTATCATAACTTTGTAGATACTCAAGTAGCAACCCTCACTTTTACCTATAGTTTTGGAAAGCTAACCAATGTGCCATCTAAACGTGATACAGGCGGAGCCGACAGCGAGCAGGGTAGGGCGCATTAATTAAAACTATGTTATTACTGTTACCCATAGATACTGAGTAAGGGCCTTTACACAATAGATGTTCAACTAAGCCATTTCGACTAATATCAAGGCAGTTTAGCCTACTTCAGGGTTTGATTAGGCACTAAATTCGTCTAATAAATCAACAGATGAAATGTTGCTGATTTAAATGAGTTGTACAGGCTTTGATCAAAGTTAATTTAAAAACTATCTTTCTTCGGGAGCATAAATAAACAACTCGCTATGTAGATGTTTTTTTATGAAAAGTACGAAATCTATTATCCCGTTGACTGATGTTGTGTTGATTGGTGCAGGTGTAATGAGTGCCACTTTAGGCACAATGCTCAAAATTCTGGAACCTGGTTTTAAGATAGAGATTTTTGAACGGCTTGGTGAGGTAGGTGCGGAAAGCTCAGTCGCCATGAATAATGCGGGCACTGGGCATTCAGGCTTTTGTGAACTTAACTACACGCCTCAACAAACAGATGGCTCCGTAGAAATTAAAAAAGCGCTTAAAATTGCCGAACAGTTTGAGGTTTCAAAACAATTCTGGTCGTTCCTGGTGGAAAGTAAATTGATTCAAGGTCCCGGGGAATTTATAAGGAAGGTTCCGCATATGAGTTTTGTTTGGGGAGCAAACAATGTAAACTTCCTGAAGGCTCGTTATAATGCATTAAGTAAGCATCACTTTTTTAGTGAAATGCAATACTCGGAAGACCATACTATTTTGCAGCAATGGATACCACTGATCATGAATGGCAGTGGTAAACACGATCAGGTTGCCGCTACCAGGATGGATTTGGGAACAGATATCAATTTCGGGGCGCTTACCAATAGTTTGATCAAGTATTTAACCAGCCAAAAAGAGGTTAAGTTAAGTTTGAATACCGAGGTAATAAAAATTGAAAGGCTTGATGCCAATTGGCTCATTACTATTAAAAATATCAGGACCGGAGCTAAAAGATCAGTTTTAAGCAAGTTTGTTTTTATAGGGGCAGGCGGTGGCTCTTTGCCGTTGTTGCAAAAGTCGGGCATCCCAGAAAGCAAGGGGTTTGGAGGTTTTCCGGTAAGTGGAGAATGGTTGGTTTGCAATAATCCGGAAGTGATAGCGCAGCATACGGTTAAGGTATACGGAAAGGCCGAAATAGGATCGCCACCAATGTCTGTGCCTCATCTGGATAGCCGGCTTATTGATGGTCAGCGACAATTGTTATTTGGGCCGTATGCAGGTTTCTCCACTAAATTTTTGAAAAAGGGCTCATTTATGGATTTATTTAAATCGATAAAATGGAGCAATATATATCCATTGATCAGGGTAGGGCTGGATAATATTCCTCTTACAAAATACCTTATTGATCAGGTCAGGCAATCTCCAGACGATCGTCTTGCTGCTTTGAAAAAATATTATCCCGAGGCGAAACTAAGCGATTGGAAACGTGAAGTTGCTGGTCAGCGTGTTCAGGTGATTAAAAAGCATCCTGAACATGGTGGTGTTTTGGAATTTGGTACGGAAGTAGTCGTCTCCCACGATGGCAGTATTGCAGCCTTGTTAGGTGCTTCCCCAGGTGCATCAACCTCTGTTTCAATTATGCTTGAACTTATTGAAAGATGTTTTGGTGCTCAGGTTCAAAGTGATGAATGGCAAACGAAACTGAGACATATGATACAATCATATGGGAAAAATCTCGATCAGGACGCGGAATTAGCCAGTCACATAAGAACCTATACTACCATCATGTTAGGAATAGGTTAGCGCAAAAATCCAGTGTAACGTGATAAGGATAGGTAAGCCATTGAAAAAATGATAAATAATACCACAGAAAACATGATTAAAACAATAGCCGATTAAGCTTTTATATCTTATTTGCCAGGAGCGATTTTCTGCAAAATCAAAAATCAGGTACAAGGCAGAAAACGATACTCCTGGCAAATCATCATTCTAATGCCCAGGTATAATTATGCCGCCGCTATGTGTTGAAAATAAAAATTAGATAAAATGACAACTAAAATCATAACAAAATTTACCATAGGAACTGAACAGGGTATCAGTACCTTGTTGTTCCTCACCGGTGCAGTAGCAAGAGAAAAATTTGCAGGGAAGGTTTCTGACCAGGAACTGGAAGATTATATCACCGCAAACTTCAATAAAGAAGCTTTAACGGTCGAGATCAACAGTATGTCTAATCAATTCTTGATCGTTTACGCTGATGATGAACCTGTTGGTTATGCCAGAGTAACATCTAAAGGCCCCCGCCCGGAAATTTTTGATGGTAAAACCTTAGCAAAAATTGCCGACTTTGGTATTTTAGCTCAATACAATGATCCTTTGATCTGTAAATCATTATTTGAAAAATGCCTTTCCATATCAACCATGCAGCAAGTAATCTGGATAGGTGAGTTTGAAGGCAATCCTTATATAGATTTTTTTGAGAGCTACGGATTTAGACAAAATACCGATGTCGTGGCATCACACGAATTATCACTTCCGCCTGTTTTTCTGGTTAAAGAGAAAAGCTGAGTTGAGGCAACCTTTGTGATTTTACGCCTCGTGATATCCTCACATTAAGCGTATAAATATTTCCTTTAAACGATCTGTGTTTATATGGATAACGTGTTGATTTATATGATTATTGCGCTATAAAAAATATAGTTCAAAAACGATCCGTCGAATGGTTTTACCTTATATTTTTGGTTTTGTACATCTTAAAAAAAGCCAAAATATGATACCTGAAAACAAGCTAAACTCAGTAGTTAATAATGTGTATGCCGTTGATTTTTACAGTATTGATAAACCACTGCTGGCGGCTGTGGGGGGTAAAGCAGCTAATTTGACAGAATTGTCCCGAATAAATGAGATACAGGTGCCTGAAGGCTTTTGCGTTACTACCGAGGTATATAAAAAAATTACTGAACATAACCAGGAGTTGCATGATTTGCTGGATAAATTAGCAGGATTAAAGGCGGAAGATCGGACTGAAATTAGTAAAATAAGTGCGAGGATCCGGACAATCATAGAAAACACCCCGATTGCTGAAGATATAGCAGAAGTAATTAGGGAACATCTCACAAACTTTGGCGAGAAGGATGCTTTCGCTGTACGTTCAAGTGCTACAGCAGAAGACCTGCCGACCGCATCTTTTGCAGGGCAACAGGATACATATTTAAACATTATAGGCAGCGAAGCTGTTCTGAAACATATCAGTAAATGCTGGGCTTCATTATTTACTGACAGGGCAGTAATTTATCGCCTTCAAAATGGTTTTGATCATCGGAAAGTACACCTGGCTGTAATTGTGCAGAAAATGATCTTCTCTCAGGTATCTGGGATTTTATTCACTGCCGATCCGCTAACATCAAACAGAAAAGTTTTAACTATTGATGCTGGCTACGGCCTTGGTGAGGCTATGGTTTCAGGTTTAGTAAATGCTGATAATTATAAGGTTAGCAAAGGAGCGATTATCGATAAAACTATCTCCACCAAAGAAATGGGCATTTATAGCCTGAACGATGGCGGTACAAAGGAAGAGAAGATCGGGATTGAATTACAGAACAGGCAAGTACTTACAGATGAACAGATTTTACAGCTTGAACGCATCGGCAGAAAGATCGAAGAACATTTTGGCAAGCCTCAGGACATAGAGTGGTGCTTTGCAGATGATGCGTTCTATATTGTACAGAGCAGACCCATTACCACCTTGTTCCCTGTACCTGAAGCTAATGACAAGGAAAATCATGTTTATATATCTGTTGGTCATCAGCAAATGATGACTGACCCGATGAAGCCATTAGGGTTGTCTTTGTGGCAGTTAAGGGCCGGTAGACCTATGTTTAAGGCTGCCGGACGATTATTTGTTGATGTGGCGGATAGCTTGGCTACAACCTCCGGTACGGAAAATTTAATAGATGCCATGGGCCAGCATGATCCGCTTATAAAAGACGCGCTTTTGACCATTGTTAAACGGGGAGATTTTATCAGGTCATTACCAAATGATGGAAAAGCTCCCGTGATCGTTAAAAGTAGTAAGGGTATGTCATCTGCGGATATTTTGGCGCAAATAGGGAACGACCCGAAAATTGTTTTCGATCTCATCAAAAATGATGAAATATCGATACAAACATTAAAACAAAACATCCAATCGAAAACAGGGCTTGAGCTGTTCGATTTTATTCTGGAAGATATCCAACAATCAAAGAAGATGATCTTTCATACACAGCACATGGGTGTAATTGTGGCAGCAATGAACGCCGCATCGTGGCTCAATGAAAAGATGAATAAATGGTTAGGTGAAAAAAACGTTTCTGATGTGCTTTCACAATCTGTGTCAAACAATATCACTTCAGAGATGGGTTTGGCATTATTAGATGTTGCAGATGTAATTCGTCCACATGCATCTATTATAAAATATTTGCAGGAGGTAAAATCGGATAACTTTTTGGAGGAAATTGTAATGCTGAATGGTGGACAGGAAGTCCGGGATGCTATAAATGCCTTTCTCAATAAATATGGTATGCGCTGTGCCGGGGAAATAGATATTACCAAAACACGCTGGCGCGAAAATCCTCAAATACTTTTCCCCATCATATTAAATAACATCAAAAACTTTGAACCCGGGGCAGCTAAGCGGCTTTTTGAACAAGGATTGCAAGAAGCTATGAAGAAAGAACGAAGCTTATTAGATCAATTAGAGCAATTGCCTGATGGTGAACAAAGGGCCAAGGAAACAAAAACAATGATTGATTTGATCCGGAGTTTTGTGGGTTATCGTGAATACCCGAAATATGGAATAGTTAACCGCTTTTTTATTTATAAGCAGGCTTTGTTGAAAGAAGTTGAAAAACTTTTGCAGGCCAACATTATTCATGAAAAGGAAGACGCTTACTATCTTACTTTTCAAGAACTTCAGGAAACAGTACTCACTGGCAAGTTAGATTATCAACTCATTGCTCAACGAAAAGATGAACACAGATTAAATAAAAAACTGAACCCGCCACGTGTTATCACATCTGATGGCGAAATCATTACAGGCAAGTACAAAAGAGAGAATCTTCCGGTTGATGCTATCGTTGGGTTGCCTGTTTCCTCAGGAATAATTGAGGGACGTGCGCGTGTTATTTTAAATATGGAGGAGGCCGACCTGGAAGATGGGGATATATTAGTAACCTCCTTTACCGACCCGAGCTGGACTCCATTATTTGTATCCATAAAAGGCCTGATCACCGAAGTTGGAGGCCTCATGACACACGGCGCAGTCATAGCACGCGAATACGGCTTACCGGCAATTGTAGGAGTAGAACAAGCCACCCGGCTCATTAAAGATGGGCAAAGGATCAGGCTTAATGGAACAGATGGATTTGTAGTAATACTATAGAATCATATGTTAAGCGGGAAATAAAGGTTAAATAGCGGGTTGAAAAGCAACTTCTGTTTTTTTGAAATCTGAAAAATTAATACCCGTGGTATTTTTGAAAAATTTGCTGAAATGAGCCATATCGCAAAAACCTAAATCATAAGCTATTTTTTTCATGCAGTTATCTGGATGGGCCGCCTGGTGTTTGGCCTCCATAGCCACCCGTTGCCTGATGTGGTTACCTGCCGATTGGCCGGTTATTTTTTTAACAACCTCATTTAAATAATTAGGTGTAACGGCCAGTTGATCTGCATAGTCGGCTACCATTTTGTGCGATCGGAAGTTTTTATTCAGCAGTGTTAAAAAGCTTTGAACTATTTCCTGATTGCGCGAGGGTTTGCTTACCTGAGCGGCTACGTTAAACTGGCGTGATAGATAAATAAGGAAGATTTTAAAAAAACGCTTTAATACCTCAGCACGATGCATATTATGATTTTTGTACTCCTTAAACATAATTTCGGTAATATCTAACAGGTCTTGCTCAGTTTCCGGGTCAATGTTTATCTCTTTTAAACAACTAAAAATCTGTGGCAAAAAGCGATAGCCTGATCCCGGATCATAATCTTTTCCTAAAAATGAATCGGTAAAGCATATGATATATCCCTGCATGTTTCCACCAAATCTTAACTCGTTAAGTGAATCTGGCTTTACAGAAAGGAGGGTAGTATCTTTAAAGTACTGTTTTTGATTATTAACAAGGTAGTAACCATTGCCACGTGTTATCCAAAACAAAGCATACTGATTAGCATGCAACGACATAGTTGTTTCAAAACAACTACCTTCAAACATTTCTACTTTACGAATATTAAAGAGTGTATCGGTATTCAGGTTGCCAAAATTTGATGCCTGATTGTTTTCAATTTTTTTCATATAGCTACTTTGTTTAGGGGCTCCAATGCGGCTAATGTTAAACTAATTTCGTGCCTTGTTTGTAATTGATTGATTTACAGATAATTGATTGTTTTTGATGTTTATGAATTAACGATATATCAGGATTTTATATTGCGGAGTGCGAAATATCGTACCTTTATTCGGCTACTTAATTTAATAGCTGAAATGAACCTGATCGCTAAAGTCAATAAGATAATGCCATGCAAAATCAAGTAGATAAGGATAGCTTTTTACAAGATATTACAAATATCATGGTATCTGCCAAAAGTAAGGAAGATCTGGTAAGTGTTTTCATAGCGCAAATTGAAAAGCTATATGAGTCAACCTGTTGGCAGGAAAAGGAAAATGCTTTCCTGTTAGCATTCAGTAATGATATAGCCAGGGTACGGGGCCGTGCCGATTTGATGAAAGCGATCAATACCCGGTTAAAAAGCGTGCTGTACTGTACTCATTGCGGAATAGCGATCACCGAGGCAAGTACCGGAAATATAAGTATGTTTTTGATTGATCCCGATTCAAAAGCTGCAAAGGATGATGATTTTATAGCATCTTTTAAAAATTTCAGCTTCAAAAAACACGAAAAAAATATAATAAGAACGGCTTTAGAATCTGATGCCCCATTAGTATTTGACCTTGAAGCTGAGGATACGGAGAACCAGCTACCCGTATTTCTGAAAAAGAATTTATTGCTGGGTATTAAAGAAATGCTGTCTATTACACTTAACATCGGCGACGACTTCACGGGGCTGTTTTGTTTATTTTCGGATATTAAGGGAAGTTTAAACGCCCCCGCTTTAGATATTGTTAAAGGTGTGGGCAGCC
Source organism: Mucilaginibacter aquaedulcis (assembly GCF_030409325.1). Classification (GTDB taxonomy): domain Bacteria; phylum Bacteroidota; class Bacteroidia; order Sphingobacteriales; family Sphingobacteriaceae; genus Mucilaginibacter; species Mucilaginibacter aquaedulcis. The sequence continues at coordinate 1,203,082 of NZ_JAUFPR010000002.1, read as the reverse complement.
AAATATCCATTGCCGTAGCTAACATTTTGGCTAATGAGCAGATGCTGGAAAGCGAGAATGGAAAATCATTTCTGCTTTCGGTAAGTAATGATATCACTTCTTGCCGCAATAAGAACGAGTTTCTTGATATTGTGCATAATAAGCTGGGCAAGTTGTTTGCCTACAGGGAAATTGTTATTTCATTTATAAATGATGACAAAAAAACGCACAGCGCGTATCTCCATAATTTATCTGATAAAACTAAAAATCATGAGGATTACGAAAAACGAACAACAGAAAAATATCCAATAGAGGATGGTATTTATGAACAGGTATTAAGTTCTAAAGTACCATTAATTATGGATCTGGATGAGTTAATGAAAAGGGAGTTTGTACCTCCTTACATCACTTTCTTTTACGAAAATGGAGCCCGTGAAATGCTTGCTATCGCTTTGCGTGAAAAAAATGATGCTATTGGTGCAGTATTCATCTGGCTTCCCGAAAAAAATACCTTTAATAATTTTCAGCTTAATATGGCTTTAGGTGTTTGTTCGCAAATTTCAATTGGAGTATCAAACATAAGGGCTTATGAAAAGATACAAAATCAGCTTGAGGAAATAGATCATTATAAATCAAGGCTTGAAGAAGAGAAACGTTACCTGCAGCAGCAGATTGAAACAAGCTATAATGGCCAGATCATTGGCGCAGAAGAAGGTCTTGGAGAGGTGCTTTATATGGTATCAAAGGTAGCTGTTACCGATAGTACCGTTTTAATTTTAGGCGAAACGGGTACAGGTAAAGAGTTAATTGCCAGGCAGGTTCATAATTTATCGCCACGGCGGGAAAAATTAATGATCAAAGTAAATTGTGCGGCCCTGCCTGCAAATTTAATTGAAAGCGAACTGTTTGGACATGAAAAGGGGAGCTTTACAGGTGCCACAGAACGCCGCCTGGGTAAATTTGAACTTGCTAATAAAGGGACTCTCTTTTTGGATGAATTGGGTGAACTACCCCTTGAACTGCAGGTGAAATTGTTACGAGCCATTCAGGAAAAAGAAATAGAACGTGTAGGGGGAAAGGAAGTAATTAAAGTTGATGTTAGGATAATTGCGGCCACCAACCGCAACCTGGAAAAAGAAGTTGATCAAGGTCAGTTTCGCAGTGATCTGTATTACAGGCTTAATGTTTTCCCGATCATATTACCGGCTTTACGGGATCGTCCAAATGACATAGTTATCCTTGCCAATTACTTTGCTGATAAATTTTCACGCAAGTTTGGTAAAAGGATAAACCGTATTGATGACCAGGTTATCCAGACCATGAGAAGCTATCATTGGCCGGGTAATGTTCGTGAACTGGAACATGTAATGGAAAGAAGTGTGCTGATGTCATCAACAGAAACATTAAAGGACATTTTTATTCCTAAAAGCGCTGCTCAGCATCAGTCGACTGTTACCACAACGGCCCAAATAAAATCACTCATGGAAAGTGAACGCGACTACATTATTGCAGTACTAAAAAAGACAGGTGGTCGTATAAAAGGACAAGGCGGGGCAGCAGAAATTCTGGGTATACCAGCAACCACATTAAATTCGAGGATGAAAAAGATGGGCATAAAAAAATAAGTTAATTTTTTATATAAGCCTGTTTTAAATATGAAAATACCTGATCAATATATATAATTTGTACAACAAAATCCTTAAACAATACATAGTATAGCATTTATTTGTAAAGTAATTTTATTGAGTAATTAGATATAATATGTTAAGGGTTGTATTATAATATATTGAATGTATTTAATAAATTAACTGTATCGACTTAAGGAACTTAACTCGTGAAAATGATAAGCATGTTTTTTAAAAGGGTGTTTGCTCTGGCATTAAGCTTGCCCATTGTTAAAACTCAAACAACATTACTTTTAGTTGTTATTAAATAAAAATGGACAGAAGAATACTGATAGTTGAAGATGAATCGTTAGTGGCGTATGATCTTAAACTGATCCTGACAAGAGCCGGTTATAAGGTTTGTGGCATTGCCGATTCGGTTGAGGAGGCCTTGGAAATCATTGAGGCTAAAAAGCCTGAAATGGTGTTGCTTGATATTTTTTTAAAAGGCCCGCTGAACGGTATAGATCTTGCTAAACAGCTAACCGTTAAAAATATAGCTTTTGTGTATCTGTCGGCAAATTTTCAGGAAAGTATTCTGGAGAAAGCTAAAACCACGCAGCCTTATGGCTTTCTGGTAAAGCCATTTCGTGAAAAGGAATTGCTTATTACGCTGGATGTAGCTTATTATAGGCACCAGAACAGTATTGAATCAAAACTGAGGCAAGAACAAACATTAGAAGAGATATTTAAAAATATTACGGCAAATGCACTTCCCTGGCGACAAAAACTATTGGAAATAGCCAGAAGTATACAACCGTATGTACCGTTTGATTATCTGGGTATTGGTGTAAAGCAAACTCCAGAGGGTTCATATGGAGGTATTTCTTTTTTACGTATTGGCTTTGATGAATACCAGGTGATTGGAATTGATGAATTTATGAACATCAGCCGTAAAAACCTGGCCGATATCAAGAAGATGAAGCAGGAGACAAATCTTGGTACTCAAGCTCAAATTTTTAACAACGAAGATTTTATAAAAATAGGTCAACGATTCCCTATAAAGAAAGTAGTGGCAGATATATTTCAAATGCGGTCATTTTTGCATTTACCCTTGTTATTTGCTAAAGATGATACATTAACGTTGTCGTTTTATAATCATAAAGCCGATGGTTACACAAATGATCATTTGCAGTTGCTAAGGCGTTTACAACAGTCATTACTTACGGTTATGGATTCTATATTTCCGGCTGTTGCAGATATTACAGAACCGGAAATAACAAGCATTCATTTAAATGATGATGTAGTTAGTAGCAAGCATAAAGAGATAAACTTTAATAACATTGTTGGCAACAGTAAACAATTATTAGCAGTACTTGATCACATAGCCATAGTTGCACCGCTTACTACGTCGGTTTTAATACTTGGTGAAAGCGGAACGGGGAAGGAGAGGATAGCAAAATGTATCCATAATTTGTCTGCACGTAAAAACAAGCCGCTTGTGGTGGTCAACTGCGCCTCGTTGCCGGCAAATCTTATCGAATCTGAACTGTTTGGGCACGAGAAGGGAGCTTTTACCGGTGCCATTGAACGGAGGATAGGTAAGTTTGAACAGGCCAATAACGGTACGATTTTTTTGGATGAGATAGGCGAAATGCCACCCGAGCTACAGGTAAAGTTATTACGCGTTTTGCAGGAACAGGAAATTGAACGTTTGGGTGGGCGCGAACCGTTTAAAATTGATGTGCGAATCATTGCAGCTACCAATCGTAATCTTGAAAAGGAAGTGGAAGAGGGACGTTTCAGACTCGACTTATATTATAGATTGTTTGTTTTTCCGATAATTATTCCACCCTTACGTGATCGTAAGGATGATATTGAAGCCTTGGTATCTTACTTTATTGAATTGTATTCACAAAAAAACGGCAAACTGGTTACAGGTGTATCTGATGAGGTTTTGGATCAGTTATTTGAATATCATTGGCCTGGTAATGTGCGTGAACTTGAACATTTTATTGAAAGAAACATATTACTGTGTGATGGGCAGGTTATCAAAAGAGTAAGTTTACCACAATCCAAAAACATAACCAGAGATAACGGTCAAGCCGCATTTAAGCTGCAAACCATAGACGAACATGCCCGCGAACATATTTTAGCAGTCATAAAAAAATGCAATGGCAAAATAAGCGGCAAAGACGGAGCTGCCGAAAAATTGGGTTTACCAGCTTCAACACTTCACTCAAAAATGCAAAAACTTGGTATAAAACTCAGGTAGTTTAAATACATACACTTTTTAAAGAGCCACGTTATTTAAGTATAAAACTTATTAACGTGGTTTTTTTGTTTATATGTAATTTATACTACTCAAACCTTAATTGATACATTGATTAAGGGCCTTATCTGTCTGATCTTTACAACATCAAGTTGTAGTATTTGATTTTGTTTAACCCGTAAAATTAAGGTTATGAAAAACGTTACAAGTTTCCTGGTTGCTATGCTGGCAAGTGTATTCATATACATATCTGTAAACCTGTTTAACCTGATCAACTCGGCTTTTGAGCCTGCCGGTTTGTTCATGAACGTTTTTCAAATTATCATCATTGTAAAATGCATAGCACTGGTGATCTTTTTCACACCTGCAAAAATTGATCTGAAGCAGGTTGCTTACGGATATCTTTTAGCCAATACGTTTATCGTTGGCTATCACATTATAACTTATAGCGTGATAGCCTTTCCCATATATATAGTCATTTTCCAAGCAGTGCAGGTAATAGGTTATTTGATTTTGCAAGGCAGGGTTAAGGTTTCAGAAAGCAGCAAACTGCGTATTCCTGAAAAAGCAAAATTAATAACGGAGCGAATTTAAAGGTTAACGGTATGCATAGTGATTATGAATTAGTTGATGTAATTATCGCTCTCCAGGAGAGGGGCTTCAATCACGACTTTGTCATCGAAAACGAGCACATCAGGTGTTTGCAATACAATGAGCTTATTGCACCCGATGACTTTGAAATAATGGAAACACACCATTGCGAATGTTGTAAAAAATACAAAAATGGCAGCTTGCTTTATGCCATCAGGCTAATGAATTATGATGTGAAAGGCATATTGATGAGCAATTATCAATCATATCTCAAGGGCATGTCAATGCAGTTGTGGGCCAAGTTTGATCATGAACTACGGAACGGGCAGCGCGAAATGATAGGTAAAGATTTAATGAAAATTACAAAAGGGCAAGATGAAAAAGGGATTTAAAAACGATATGGATAGATCGGGCAGTATTTCTGCATACACTATTGGAGAACCCTATTCAGGCAGTTGGAAAATAATGTTCCATAATAACCAATTATCTTACTGCCCCGCTACCCGCAAAATTTTGGGTTTAACAAAAGTTGATGAAGGTAAAAACGGCTCTGTTTTTGGTTTGATACAACCATCGTATCTGCGAAAACTCTTGTATCATTTTAAAATAGCCTGTGCTGGTAAGAATACCTTAAATGCATCAATCAAAATAATAACACCGCAAGGGCGGGAAAAATGGCTCCAGATAAGCGGGATGGTTTATAGCAGGCGCTGGGGTAAAGGCGAACAAATGATTGGCACGGTTGAAGATATTACCCAGCAGGTTAAAGAGGAATGTATGTGCAGGGCCATCGTTAACCACGAAATGTGTACTCCTCTAACCATTATAAAATTAAACACCCAATTTCTGATTGATCAGTTATCACAAAGCTTTAATAAAAAGCCATTGAAGCTATTGCAGGTAGTTGATCAACATGTTAACGGAATTAGCAGGCTTCTTGATGAATACTTGTCATCTGCTATTGATGAGGAACGTATGTTTCAGCTTAATCCAACTTTAATTGATTTGGCCGCTTTGATAGAAAGTGTTTTGGGCGAAATGAAGATCCTTTATCCTGGTCATCGCTTTTATAGGAATGGCCCCGATACTATTTGGATTTTAGCCGATAAGTTTAAAATCATGCAGGTATTGATCAATTATTTAACCAATGCCGTTAAGTTTTCACCGCCATGTTCGCCCATTGTGGTACATGTTGACGTAACCGATAAATATGCGGAGGTGGCTGTTTGCGATCAGGGCGTGGGCATTAGTGCGGAATGTGGTGAGCAACTATTTCAGGAGTTTTATCAAAATACAAGTACCAAAAGAAGTAAAAACAGCAGGGGGCTTGGGTTATATATCGTAAAACAAATCATTAAAAAGCATGGGGGAGAAGTAAGGGCAGAAAATGGACAAAACGGTGGTGCCATATTTTACTTCAGCTTGCCAATACGTGAAGCGGCAGCGGTTACAGGTGTAGGGAAAAGCACAATTGAATTGGTAGCCTAAAATTAAAAGAGTAATCATCTTCAACAAATTTGTCATGAACCTTAACCGTTATAAAACAGGCTGGCTTACAATAAGTTTATTGGTTTTAAACTATGGTGCAACTGTTTATGGAGCCGATAGTGCCATAACTCCGACACCTGTATTTAGTGTAGGGGCCTGTATACTTATAGCTCTGGTTATTTTTTTACTGTTATTACTATTGCTTTGGTTAATAAGGCTGGCCAAAAGTTTGAGGCAGGATACGGCCGAAACTGATTATTCATCAACACATTGGTTACAGAATGAGGTTAACAATCTGGATGCAGAAGAACTTGATCTGTTAATTAACCGACGTAAAAAAATTAAAGGGAACAACGGAAGCCGGCACAAATCACCGGGAAAGGGTGCGGTACTTACCATTTTTTTTCTTGTTTTTTCTGTTTTGGCAGCCCATGCTCAGGATGCTGATAACGGCGGTGATGTAATGAAAAGCCCTGGTATGTTCATCATGCTTGCGCTGGTATTGATTCCGCTGGTTGTTACGGTTTATTTAATTGGCCTACGACTTAGCAATATAACACGCAGAACCCGTTACAGTAAAATTAAAAAGGATACGCTCGCGCTTACTGGCGCGGTAGACGAGCAGTCTGTTTCTGTAGATGATCTGATCAACCGCAAACAGGCACTTAATTTTAAACTAACAGATGATGAACTGGCAGGTACATTATTACCTGATGATAAAAGGGCCTTGCTACGTAATATTACCGAGGTTGAATCGCCAAGATTTTTTGCTTCAAAACGTAAGGCAGCCAATAAGCACCAGATTGATCCAGAAATAGTAAGGCTTATTATGTGGTATTTAGGTACAGCCACTTTTTGGTTGGTTATCGGCACATCTATAGGCGAATATCTGGGTATAAAATTCGTATCGCCCGACACCGATCACATCAGTTGGTTAAGTTTTGGCCGTTTGAGACCGGTGCATACCAATATGGTATTTTGGGGATGGTCATCGCTTGCTATGATAGGGCTGGGTTATTATGTGGTATCAACAGTGAGCAATACAGTTGTATATAGCGTAAAAAGAGCCTATCAATCTTTAATTTTAATAAACGCAGCAATAATTACGGGTAGTTTATGCCTTATGGCAGGCATTAATAACGCAGGAGGCGAATATCGCGAATACACCTGGCCCGTGATGGGGGTTTTTGCTCTCGGTATTGTACTTACGCTCATCAATTATATACAAACCATAGCACAGCGTAAAACCAAAGAGATTTATATATCTAACTGGTATATTGTTTCGGCATTGATGTTTTTAACGGTTATTGCCATAGTGGGTTATATCCCCTGGTGGCAAAATGGCCTGGGCGAAACCATTGTTCAGGGATATTACATGCATCAGGCTGTTGGTATGTGGTTCATGCTGTTTAACCTTGGGCTGGTTTACTATTTTTTACCACAACAGCTTAATACCCCAATATATTCCTACAGCCTTGGAATACTTGCTTTTTGGTCGCAGATATTGTTTTATACACTTATAGGTACGCATCATTTTATATTCAGCTCAATACCCTGGTGGTTGCAAACAGTAGCTATTGTAGGTAGTATGGGTATGCTGATACCTGTGTTTTCGGGCACAACCAACTTTTTAATGACATTCAGGGGCAGTTACCATAAAATAGGACGCAGCTATACATTGCCATTTTACATTGTAGGGATACTATTTTATTTTACAGGTTCAACCCAAGGTACGGCCGAAGCCTTCAGGTCAACAAACCTGGTATGGCATTTTACCGATTTTACCGTGGCTCACTCGCACCTTACCATGTATGGTATCATAGCGTTTCTGCTTTGGGGCTGCGTTTATACGCTTATTCCGCGATTAACAGGCCGTGAACCCAAACAAGGTTTGGTAGGTGCTCACTTTTGGATGGCACTGATTGGTGTCTTACTGTATACGATTCCGCTAATGGTAGGCGGAACATTAAAAGGTATAGCCTGGCAGGCAGGAAAGCCATTTATTGATGGAGTAGTGCTCATGGCACCTTATTGGTTGTGGCGGGCTATAGGAGGTTCATTGATGTGGGCATCACATATCATATTTGCCTGGAACCTATATTCTATGGCCACCGGTGGTGTGGAGGCAGATATTAAAAAGAAAATTTTTGAGCAACTAAACCCATCTGTTCAACCCGAAACTGAAATCACCAATGGAACTCTATAATAATCATAAAGGGCTTTTCCTTGCGGCAGCTGGTTTGTTTATTCTGCTTACGTGTTTTGTAGCTATAGGGCCAGCTTTAACCAGCCAGAACAATAATGCGCCGCTGCCAAACAGTAAAGCGCTCACAGCCCTTGAAAATGAAGGTAAGGCGGTATACGTAGCCGAAGGGTGTATAGCATGCCATACCCAACAGGTACGTAATGTTGATATGGATAAGGTTTGGGGTGAGCGGCCAAGTGTAGCGGCCGATTATGCCCGTAATACGCGCATGGATACCTGGCGCAGTACAGCATTGCTCATGGGATCTGAACGTACCGGCCCCGACCTTACAAATATTGGCAAAAGACAGCCCGTAAGTGATTGGCACCTGCTTCACCTTTTTAATCCACGAACTGTTGTAAAGGAATCGGTAATGCCATCATATGAGTGGTTGTTTGAAGTAAAGGATTATCCATTTGTGGAGGATGTAACGGTAAACGTTCCTGACGAATTTAAGAAAGGTATAAGCGGAAAAATTGTAGCCACACACAAGGCCCTTGCGCTGGTTGCCTACCTCAAATCATTAAAACAAACAAAATTGCCCGATGGAAAGCCTGTCCCCATTTTTCTTTACGGACAAAGTAAAACGGATTTAAATACCGGGACTAAAGGTACAGGGAGCGCTGCCAAACCTGAATTTGATGGAGCTGCTTTATATGCGGCCAATTGCCAAAGCTGCCATCAAAGCAATGGGGAAGGTTTGGTTGGCGCATTCCCGCCTTTAAAGGGTAGCAAGGTGGTACTTGATGATAATCCTGAGGTACAGGTAACCATTATTATGGAGGGATATAATGGCCGCGTTAGTGAAGGATACGGAGTGATGCCTGCAGTGGGTACCAACAATAATTTAAAACCTGAAGAGGTAACCGCCATTGTAAATCATGAGCGCGAAAACTGGGGTAATAATTCTAAAAAGGCAACACTTGCGCAAGTGAAAAAAATTATTGAATCATTAAAAAGGCCTGCCGCACCGGTTATTGCCAAGAAGTAAAAGCATTGACTTTATACCATATGAGAAAATACAGCATACTTATTTTATTTTTTTTTATAAAACTAAGTGCTTTTGCCTGCCCGGCTTGCGGTAAGCAGCAGCCTAAGGTATTGGAAGGTATCACACACGGCGCTGGCCCCGATAGTAACTGGGATTATTTAATTGTGGGTATTATGGTGGTGGTAACCCTGTATGTTTTATACGCTACTATAAAGTGCCTTATAAAGCCGGCCGAGAAAAATGAAAATCACATTAAAAGAATGGTGCTTAACGATTTTGACCAATGAGAGAGCAAAGTTTTATAACCTTATTTATGGACGATGATCCCCAGCCAATTGGTGAATTTCCGGCACCGGTTTCATTTGATCTGGATACCCGGAAGCTTACCGATGGCAGCCACATTCTCAAAGTGGTGAGTAAAGACCACCTCGGTAAGGAGGGTATTAAATTTATTCCATTTGTGGTTCGTAACGGTCCGGCTATTGCTATTGAGGGGCTCAAAAAAGATGAAATTGTTGACGGTGTGCTGCCGCTCATGATCAATGCTTATGGGAAAGGAGATCAGAAAAGTTTTATGCTGGTAGGTAGTGAAACTCCTCAAAGTATTCCGTGGTGGCTAATGGTGGGTATTATTTTATTTGTTGCCTGGACCGGCTATTTCATCATCACCTCCCTTTCCATAAAACTATAGCGATGGTGTAATTAAGAGATTGACAATGGAAAATAAACCTTTAAAAAGAAGCGTGTATATGATGGCCCTATCAAGGGAACATCATGAAGGTTTATTGTTTAGCTGGAAAATAAAAGAAGGTATTAAAAAAGGAATACCCTTTTGGCGATTGAATAAATATGCTGACTTTTTTTGGTCGCATCATTTACAAAGACATTTCAAACAGGAAGAAGAATTGCTATTTAGCCTTATAAATAACGCGCTTACTAAAAGGGGATTGGATGAGCATAAATTATTAAAGGAGGGCTTTTGGCGTATTCAAAACAATCTTCTGCGAACAAACGAAGAATATCTGGTTTTCGCGGAACTGCTCATAAACCATATCCGCTTTGAAGAGAGAGAACTATTTCCGTATCTGGAAAAAGAATTGCCGGCCGTAACGCTCATGAAAGTAGGTGAAATATTAGCCGGTAATCATGAACCTTTTGAGGATGATTATAGTGATGAGTTCTGGATAAACGAAGTAACAAACTAAGCGGTAAAACATGACCTTTAATCAGCAGCCGATCAATAACCTATTATCTGGGCAAATCAGCAAAAATAAACAGCTGGTTAGCCATCATCAGATGAAAGATATAGCTACATACTCTATTAGTCGGCTGCAAAGAGCTTTTGAGCTGCCTTGCCAAAGAAACAATTACCTGTATGTTGCTAATGGTAGAGAACCGCTGTATAACGAAGAACCATTCCGTACCGAAACCTATTCTATTTTGTTGCTCAAAAGCGGCGAAATGCATTTTAAAACCAACTTAACCAGTTACAATATTAGCGGGCCGGCAATTATTACTATCGGGCCAACCGTTATTCGAAGTTTTTACCGTACAGATAGCACGCCAAATATGGAAATCCTGTTTTTTAAGGATTCATTTTTATTGGAAACAAGGGCCAATATCTTTTATCTCAACAGGTATCATTTTTTTGAAGACGATGATTTGCATGTGCTGAGTTTACATGAACCTGAACAGAACAGGCTGGCTGCTGTATTTGATTTGATCAATGATAGTTATGATAAAGATCTCCCTCATGAGCCTTTACTTATGCGCAGTTATGCCTATCTCTTAATTCATGAAATAGCGGCGCTTCACTGTAAATATAATATTCGGGCAGACCGGTGTGATAATAGCTCCATATTTATAAAATTCCGTGGTTTGTTGGTTAAAGAATTTTGGCGGCACCGATCGGTTGGGTTTTATGCCGATAGATTAAATGTTTCGCCTAAGTATTTTTCAGAAGCCATTAAAAAACAAACAGGTAAAACCGCAAGCGAGTGGATTGATGATGCTGTTTTGCTTGAAGCCAAGGTGTTGTTGCAGGATATAGATTTAAGTATAGCTCAGATCAGTAACAGGCTTAATTTCTCTGACCAATCGGTTTTTGGCAAATTTTTTAAGACTCATACATGTTTATCCCCTATAGAATATCGCAAAGCATTATAAAAAAACAGGATGCCAACCGATGCTGAAGCCCCAATAAACCTTTTTAAAAAAATATAGCAGGAAAATTTGTGCCATAAAATAAGAAGCTATAAAGTAATAACTGCTAAGTGCTTTGTTAAAATATTATTGATGAATTGATTAAGGAAATAGTGCAGTTTAATATTAATATCATGACGCATCCAACAGCAAATTACACTAAAAAAAGGATTGTTATTATAGGCGGAGGTTTCGCTGGATTGAACCTGGCCCAGCGGCTTTATAAGAATAAAAATTACGAGGTTATATTGGTTGATAAAAACAACTATAATTATTTTACACCCCTGCTTTATCAGGTTGCCACTGGTTTTTTAGAGCCGTCAAGCATTAGTTACCCTTTCAGAAAGCTTTTCAGAAATAAACAAATAAGTTTCAGAATGGCCGAATTACTAAGGGTTGACCCGGAAGCGCAAATTGTTTATTTGAATGATGGTGAATTATCATACGATCATCTGGTATTTGCGGCCGGGGCCAGAACTAACTTTTATGGTATTGAGAGTGTTGAACAAAATGCTATATCGTTGAAAGGAATTGACGATGGCTTACGTATGCGTAATGCTTTGGTGAAAACTTTAGAAAAAGCCGCAGTTGCTACGAGTACAGAAATGCGCGAAAAACTATTAACTATAGTAATTGCCGGAGGGGGGCCAACAGGTGTAGAAGTGGCAGGTATGCTGGCCGAAATGAAAAAATATATTTTAGCTAAGGATTATCCTGAACTTTCCAGCAAACCCGGAAAACTTTACATAGTTGATGGCGGCCCGGATTTGCTGGCTCCTATGAGTGATAAAACACACAGTGAAACACGCAAAGCTTTACAGGATTTGGGTGTTCAGGTTATATTAAATACGCACGTTAAAGGGTTTATTAATGGGAGGGTTGAGTTTTCAAACGGTGAAATTATTGAAGCAAAAACGCTGATTTGGGCAGCCGGTATTATTGCCAATACTTTTGATGGTATCCCTGCTACCAGCCTGGGCATGGGTAAACGTATGATAACAGATGACTTTAACCGGGTAAAGGATTTAAGTAACATATGGGCCATTGGCGATATCAGCGTGCAGGAAACGGATTCAGTTTATCCTAAAGGTCATCCGCAGTTAGCACAGGTGGCTATACAAATGGGCCGTAATTTGGCTAAAAACTTTGACGCGCTGGCCAGGGGCAAAGGTTTTAAACCCTTTAAATATTTTGACAGGGGAGATATGGCAATTGTAGGCCGACATAATGCAGTAGTTGACCTATTTAAGCATAAGGTTCATTTAAGTGGCTTTGCTGCTTTATTTGTTTGGCTGTTTATACATCTGATATCTTTGGTTAATTATAATAACAAGATAAAAACCTTATATAACTGGGCAGTTGCTTTTATGACAAGGGATCAGGCATTAAGGATGGTATTTAAAGGATGAACAAGTGTAGGAATCGCTTAACATCTAAGCTTTTTTAAATTGGCAGATATACATGATTATGTTTAAATTTAAAAAAAGACAGATGTATATTAGCTCGAAACCAAATATCAGCCGGGCTGACATGATACGAAAGTGTAAACTGCTTCTACCTTGTCTCTTTTTGATCATTTCAGTAAACGCGCAAGAGATCACCAGGCGCCATGTTGATTCTTTGCTGTTACAAAACAACTTAACGGGTACCAATCATATTAATAGCTTGCTGGAGTTGGCAGAGTTTTATACGCATTTACGCCATCCTTTAACATCACAATTAGATAGTGCCGCTTACTTCATTATTCAATCAGAGCAATTAAACGGGCGTTCGCCCAAGCCCAATATCAGCAATCATATTGCGTTGATGCGCGCGGCACTTTACAAAGCAAAGGGCGAACTAAAAATGGGCCAGTCATTACTTGAAAGAACTATTGTAAATATTCGTGAATCTAGAGACAAACCTTTGCTTGGCAAGGCTTACTTCGAGTTGTCAGAATATTACAGTCAGGATTTTTTGCAGCAGTCTATGATTTCCCGTATCTATTACCTGAACAAGGCTGTAAATGCTTTGGAAGGAACTAATCACCTGGTTGAACTGGCACGGTGTTACAGATTATTGGCCGATCTGCATCAAATGAAAAATGATTATACCCAATCATTTGCAGAGGCAAAAAAGGCATTGGCCAATTACAGGCTGGCAAGATATACGGAAACTCAGGGTATTTACGCGTTGATGGGCAGGCTTTACTACACCCAAGGCGATTATAAAAAAGCTATTGATTATGAGCTGATGGCACTGAAAATGGCTACCGAAAGCAGCGCAGATAATGTGCGGCTCCTGTGTCAGATCAACAATAATTTAGGATACGACTTTGTAAAGCTGGGCGATAGCCAAAAGGCACTGATGTATTTTTCACGCGCGCTGGATATTGCCAAATCTGAGAAAGACAATATAACCATATACCTGCTTGCCGGTAATATAGTTGACGTTTATCTTCGATCGGGGCAAGCTCAAAAGGCTAAAGCGTTTTTGACAGGTATAACCCAGAAATTTGTTTATCCAAAGAAACGATTGTATGAAGGAGGCGATGGGGTTAGTCAAACCTATCTGAAAATATATCTTGCCCTAAAACAATATGATATTGCCCGGCAGTACTGTGATGAATTGATCATACAAACAAAAAACCCCAACCTTAATTTATATTCGCGCAGTGGTTACTATGAACTGATCATTAAATTTTACATAGGAATCGGCAGGTTTTCAGAGGCTTTAAAATATCTCAAAATGAACCAGGACCTGCTTCAAAAAGTAGGTAATGAGAATGATATGGGAACCAATGATGTACTTTGGTTTTCTCTGGATACAGCTCAACGCAATTATCAGTCGGCTATTAATCACCTTACTAAAGCCAATGCAATTAAGGATTCTGTGTTCAACCTCACCAAAAGTAAACAAATAGAACAATTACAAATTGAATTTGAAACGCAGCAGAAAGAGGCGCAAATTACACTATTGAATCAAAAAAGCAGGTTGGAGCGGGCTAATTTACAGCAGGCCAATGTAGTTAAGAACTTTACTATTGGGGGAATATTCTTATTGCTGGTTATTGCAATGTTGCTATATCGTCAAAATTTGCATAAGCAAAAGAGTAATGAGATTATCACTTCTAAAAACACACTGCTGGAAGATCTGCTAAAACAAAAAGAATGGCTATTAAAAGAGGTACATCATCGGGTAAAAAACAACTTGCAAATAGTGATGAGCATTTTAAATACGCAGTCGGCGTATTTGCAGAATGATATAGCAATTGAAGCCATCAAGGGCAGCCAGCACCGGGTAAATGCTATAGCCCTTTTACATCAGAAATTATATAGCGGCGGTAACATAGCGCTTGTATCAATGCCCTCTTATATTTCCGAGCTTATCAACTACTTAAGTGATTCTTTTGATACCGGTTTCAGGCATATCAAAATAATACAGGCATCAGACCCCCTGAATCTTGACCCGGCCCAGGCTGTACCCATTGGGTTAATATTAAATGAGGCCATAACCAATGCCATAAAATACGCCTTTGACCGGCGTGGCGGAGAAATTTTAGTAAGCTTGGCTATGCATGAGAGTGGAAATGCTGTTTTAAAAGTTTCGGATACAGGCAAAGGGTTGCCCCCTGATTTTGATTTCAGCGAAACCAGTTCGTTGGGAATGGAAATGATGAAAGCGTTGGGTAAACAGTTGAAAGGGAAATTTACCGTTGAAAACGATTCAGGAGTTACACTAACTATAATTTTCCCGATTGAACAAAGCCGTGCTGAGGTGTTTGCAGAAAAGGGTTACATTGATTAAATCTCTTTTTATTTATATGGTCGGTTAGCATTTGGCTTATTGGCGTAAACAAAAGGTGGTTATTTTTATTTTATAAAGTAACCAGAAACCAGGATCCGAATTTCTCAACCATTAATTATTCAGTATGAGCAAATCAGTTGATAAGTATTTTTCTGCAACAGTTAATTGCTTTAAAATAAGTTGTTTATTCATTGTAGGTATGGTGTTGTTGCTTGTATGGTTTTGGCCCATGAACAGCGAGGCTCAGTCAAAACCAAGGCAATACCTGCTTGCCTTATCAAAAGCAGAACACACGCTGACAATTGTAGATGCCGCCACTTTTAAAGTTATTGCAAAAGTTCCTGTTGGCCCTGATCCGCACGAGGTTGTTGCATCTTCCGATGGTAAAACAGCTTACGTTTCCAGCTATGGTGGAGGAAGGTTTCATGAACTTGATGTAATTGATATCATTAACCAGAAACTTTTAACCAAAGTAGATACAGATCCGCTTAAAGGTTTGCATGGTTTAATGTTTGCAAATGGCAAAGTTTGGTTTACAGCCGAAGGTTCAGGATCAGTAGGAAGTTATGATCCGCATACAGGCAAAGTAGATTGGAGTATGACCACCGGGCAGGATAGAACGCACATGATATACGTAACTGCCGATGGCAAAAAAGTTTATACAACTAATGTTAACTCGGGAACGGTAAGTATTTTAACAGATACGTTTCCTGGTAAGTGGGTAGCAAAGGTTGTCCACGTATCAAAAGGTGCAGAAGGGTTTGATGTTTCGCCCAATGGCGGTGAACTGTGGACGGCCGCCGCTACGGATGGGGCCATATCCATTATTGATCTCGGCAGCAATAAGGTTTCAGAGAAAATTGATGCAAAAATATTTGGAGCCAACAGGCTTAAATTTACACCTGATGGTAGGCGCATTTTAGTTTCGAGTTTGAGTAATGGCGATCTGTTTATTTATGATGCTCAATCGCGTAAAGAATTAAAACGCGTTAATATTGGTTCAGGTGCGGCTGGCATTTTAATTGAACCCAATGGATCTCGGGCCTTTATAGGTTGTACAGCGGATAATTACGTTGCTGTTGTAGATCTTAAAACTTTTCAGGTAATCAATCATATTGACGTAGGTAATGGGCCCGATGGTTTAGCATGGGCTGCTCAAAAATAGTATGACCTAATGCTGGTTGGCAAAAAACATTGCGATTTATCTTAATGATGTAAACAGAAAAACTTTTCAATATATCGGTTCGTAGCGCGGCCTAAATTTGAATACATCAACAATAATTCGAGCAACATAGTTTTTTAACTAACAAACCAACACAATCATTTTATGAAAGAAAGATTTAATTTGCTTCAGGTATTGCCCGGAGCCTACAAGCCATTTATTGAATTAGATAAAATGCTGGCAGATACACCGCTTGATAAAATTCAGCGCGAAATGATCAAGGTGCGTACATCGCAAATTAATGGCTGTGCATATTGCTTAAATATGCACACTAAGGATGCTATCAAATACGGGGAACAACCACAACGCCTTTATGTAATGAGTGCCTGGCGCGAAGCTCTCAATTGGTTCAGCGAGCAAGACCAGGTAATACTTGAACTTACCGAGCAGGTTACTAACATTTCGGAGCATGGGGTAAGCGATGAGTTGTTTGAAAAGGCAGTTGCTCTTTTTGGCGAGGCTACTACCGCGAAAATTATACTAGCAATTGTTTCTATGAACTCTTGGAACCGGTTAGGGATAGCCTTTCATAAACATCCTGAATAAAAAACACTGAAAATATAAAACCTATGGAAAAGGATCGGTAACCAACGTTGCAGGTCCTTTTTTTGTTTAACGAATGTTCTATCTGCCCTGTCTTTTCTATAAATCTCAAAACAGGAATTTCGACGAAAAATACAGTAATCCAAACCTTTTTCGGGGTGTTTTAGAGAAGATATTTGTATTGTACAAACGAGGTGTGAAGACTTAAATCTTAAAGTTGTTAACAAAACAGATATGAGGTACATCGCAGAGCAAAACAGGAAATTTACAGATATGGGAGGTGTAAAAATATCGCACGCCATTTATCCTGTGGTATATCCGCCAGTAGCAACAGGCTGGGGTACTGTAATAAGGTTTGACAATAAAGTAATGAAGGCCGGACGGCAGGAAATTCAAAACTTTACTGGTAGCCCTATGCAAATCATCAGAATAGTGATCAGCGGATCAGCTGCTTATTATGATTCTACAGGTTACTCTACTGTTTTAAACCAGGATGATGTATTGGTGGTTAACCCCGGCAATGGAGCCCTGCAATCGGTTCTGTACAATTCGGACGACGGCCTTGAAAACGAATTGTTAGAAATATGGCTTAAATCTAACAGTAATGGCCTTAACCACATTTTACATACTTTAAATTCAGATAACAGCGGCTTAGGCAGAATAAAATTTAAAGCAGGCACAAGTTATGATATAACCGGTAGCAAAAAAACGCATAGTATCATTCTTTCAATTTTGTGCGGCGCAGTACTGGCCAACGGCAAGTACCTCAATTATGGCGATGTGGCCATCTTTTCTTTAGAAAATCCGATACACCTTGAATTTGAAAGATCAGCAGATGTTTTTCAGATAGAAGTTGAAAATTAACGAGAAGTGAATAAGCGCTATAGCATGGATAAACAGCAGCTGCTCATATTAATAATAACGTCATGAAAATCGTCATTAATAAGCCTATTATAAAGTTAGCAGGAATTGCCTTTACCTTGCTTTTTGCTTTGCAGTTTGTCGCCAATGCCCAGATAGCTGCCGATTTGGGTAAAGTTTACACGCTTTCATTGCAACAGGCCATTAATCTTTCAAAAAGCAGTAATAACTTGGTTAAGGCCGCCAAAAGTGAAGAAAGCGCCAGTACTGCTGATTTTAAAGATGCCCGGAATAACGCGCTCCCATCAATTTTTGCCGGCGCAAATTATCAGCGTTTTACAGAACTTACATTATATCAGGGACTTAAATCTGTTAAATCAATGTCCAGGTATCCAACGCCTAACGGAGCGGATGCAGGAGTATCCGCTAATTTTAATCTTTATGCAGGCGGCCGCCAAAAGGCGTATGAGGCTGAGCAAAGCGGTAAAAAAGATCTCGCAACTGTAAGCACACAGGAGCAAACTGGAAATGTTGGTTTGCAGGTAGTATCTCAATATCTTAATATGGTTCAGTTGAATGATCAAAGAAAGTTTATTAAAGAACAGGTGCTGCGGGCCGAAACCCGTTTAAAAAATATCACTGCGTTATATAATAATCAGAAGGTAACCCGAAGTGATGTATTAAGGGCTGATTTAGCATTGTCGGCTGCAAAGCTTAACCTTGAACAAGCTGAAAATGATATAGAGATAGCCAATCAAAAATTAAATGTATTGCTTGACTTGTCCGACTCAACTAAAGTTGCACCTTCTGATTCGGCCGCTATGCCCAGACCAGCTGTTGAAAGTCTGACACCTATGTTATTTGGAGCCGCGAAAGACGCTTATGCCATACGCAAGGCCGCTGAGGATATTAAAATCCAGGATGCCAGGATAAAGGGAGTTAAAAGCGGATTTTCGCCAACCATATCATTGTATTCTGCTTATGGTATTAATTATCCGAATTACCTTTTTTATCCCCCGGTAAATCAGGCCTACTCCATTGGTTTTATTGGGGTAAGGGTTCAGTATAATATTTCATCAGCATATCAAAATAAGCATAAAACTTCGGCCAGTCGCATCAGGTTGCAGGAACTGCAATATGTACAGCAAAACATCAGTGATAATGTTCGGGAGGAAGCCGGAAGTTTGCTGATCAAATATAAGGAAGCGCTCCACCGCATAACCGTTACCGAAAAATCAATAGAGCAGGCAAGGGTTAATTACAAAATAATAAGTGCTAAATATTTTAACCAGCTGGCACTGCTTACCGATTTGCTTGATGCCGATAATTTGTACCTGGAAACGAGGTATGATCTGGTTCGGGCACAAACCAGTGCACAGTTTATCTATTACCGGTTGCTATATACTTCAGGAAACTTATAAAGCCAAATAATTCCAACACCTTATATATCATGGAAGCTACACCAAACAAAAAAAGCCAGCTCGGAAATTTGATCTTATCTATAGTGGCATTAATAGTTGTAATAGGGGCTGTTATATACTTTATAAATTATTTTTTAACCGGAAGCAGATATCAGGAAACTAATGATGCGCAGGTTGAGGCATACATTAACCCGGTATCGGCAAGGGTAGGGGGCTTTATTAAAACAGTTCGCTTTGATGAGCACCAACTGGTAAAAGCCGGTGATACACTCGTGGTACTTGATGATCGGGAATACCGCCAGCGCGTAACCGAAGCCGAAGCTGCTGTAGATGATACTCATGCCCAACTTGGAGTGTTGATAGCAAGTATAGCATCGGCACAAGCCAATACGCTGGTTAATAAAGATCAGATTGCAGGTGCAAAGGCTCGCCTGATCCTACAGCAAAAGGATATAAAACGGTATAAAAATCTGATCAAAGAAGAAGCTATTACGGGATCAGATCTGGAGTCTGTTCAGGCTCGTTACGATGTTTCTGTTAGTGATTACGATGCGAGCCAAAATAGCCTCAAAACAAGCTATGCTAAAATTGCCGAATTGCAATCGCACAAAGCTCTGTTAACTGCCGATCTGAAAAGGAAAACCGCTCAATTAGAGCTTGCCCGTATTAATTTGGCTTATACCATTGTAACCGCACCATACGCAGGCCGTTTAGGTCGCAAAACCATATTGGAGGGCCAGCAGATACAACCCGGACAGCCACTGGTATCTATAGTGAACGAAAAAGATAAATGGGTAACTGCCAACTTTAAAGAAACGCAAATAAATGACATGCATGTTGGCCAACCGGTTGAGATAAGGGTAGACGCTATTGACGATAAGGTTTACAAAGGAGAAATTGAAGCAATATCTGCATCAACCGGGGCCAAGTTCTCTTTACTGCCGCCTGATAATGCTACCGGTAACTTTGTTAAAATTATTCAGCGTATACCTGTTAAAATTAGGTTTATTGATACGGATATAACAGCAGTAAAAGCAGGAATGAACGTTTTGGTATCTGTTAAAAAGAAAGCCATATGAATGCGCCAGTTTACTTTAAACCATGGTTGATCAAGCACAACCTCAGCGGTATCATTGTGCTGTTTATCATCCTGCTTTCAGGTGTAGCGCAATTTGCCGCATTAGGGTTTAGTCAAAACTACGTGATCTCATATCTGGGTGCCCAGCCAGAGGATATTACTTTTGCCATACAATTAACTTATATTGGTATCATAGTAACCTTGCCGATTCAATTTAGGTTTTTGCGACGGTTTGAGGTGAGGGATTATCTTACCATAAATATTTTTATTGGAATATTGCTCAGCATAGCTTGCATGTATACTTCAGATATAAGGCTATTCTTTATTATTCGCTTTCTTCAGGGCGTAATGATCTGTATCCTTTCTGGCAGTATACTTATATTAATCCCCAGCTTTCTAAAACCGGAATATCGTCAGGCAATAGGTACGTCTGTTTTTTATGGAACGGTATTAAGTGCCAGTGTATTAGTTGGTATTGTAGCCGCTAACATAACTCTAAATGCCGATTTTAAAATCATATACAACTACCTTATCATATATCAGGTAGTTGTGCTTTTTTTGATAAGAACTACTTTAAATGCAAAGTCAGGCATCAGGCCTTACCCTCTTTATCAAATAGATTGGATTGGTGCTGTATTTTTCATATTTGGAGGCGTGGCTTTTGCCTACACTATTATTTATGGCTCAAAATACTATTGGTTTACAGATCCGCGAATTAAGCTTTCTATTGTTATTGCTGTAATAGGCTTTGCCACATATTTGTTACGGCAATCAATGTTAAAAAGACCTCACATTGATATTACCGTTTTTAAATACAGAAATTTTTGGGTGGGGCTGATACTCCTGGCTATATATTATGGCTCAAAGGAAACTATAAACATCATTTTTGGTTACACTGCATCTGTATTGCAATGGAGCCCAACCGAAGTAGTATTATTGGGCTTAAGTAACATATCAGGATTAATAACATTTATGATTATTTCAGCAATTGTGCTGATCCGAACTAAAAATACCATTATATATTTTTTTATATCAGGTTTCAGCATGTTGCTTTTATATCAGCTGTGGATGTATTTTATTTTTACACCCGACCTATCATTTTTAGACCTCCTATTACCGCTGTTTTTTCAGGGAGCAGCTTCAGGTTTGCTGTTTGTGCCCATCATGGTATTTACTTTAGGCTCAATACCCCCTGCTGCCAATGTAACAGGGCTTGCTGTTGCCGCTTTTACCCGTTTTACCTCCTTACTTAACGCTGGTGCAGGTTTTTATAACATTCAACTTTATTACAACCAATTGTACAAAGAAAGCTTTCTGAATCACTTAACCGGGGTTGATCAGCAGGTATCTGAAAGGGTGGGGGCCTTTAATCAAATATTCTTATCAAAAGGATTTAGTACAGATCAGGCAGCCGCAGCTGCAAATCTGTCCTTAGCCAAAGCGTTAACCATCCAAAGTCAGCTATTAACTAACCGGGCATCATTTATGTTTATAGCAGTAATTGTTGCAATAGTATTAGTATTGGTGCTACTGGTGTTCAGTTATCAAACTTATATTAAATACAAACAGTTAAACTTAACCGTTTAAAGATCTTATTAAGTACTAATCCCTTAAGGACGAAAAAACAAGCCTAAAATCGCTTTTTTGGCTTAAATCACCATCATAATTTTAAAGAACACAAAATTTTAAAATAAATAATATAAATTCTATAGAATTAGTAGTAATTAATCAAATCTTTATATATATTTGTTTTATAAATTAAAACAACAACTATTAATCCTGTTTAAAAGCAACCACCATGCAACCCGAACTTTTACCTAAATACGGCTTTGCTGACCATCAATCACCTGGTATTGCTTTTTCTTGTTGTTGTACTCCTTGTTGTTGCTGTTAATAAATAGCACCATAAGGATTTTTCCTTCCTGACAGGCCGTTGCATATTACACGGTCCTTCTGAATTTTTCCAGGTTCAATTTTTAACTAACAGGTACCCATGCCGGTATTACAACTGCTGTGCGGTATCTACACTATAATCACTTAATAAGCTTTTTATGACCATTAACGACGTTTCTCTGCTTGGGAAAAAGATATTGGTGGGTATTATTGTAACCCTCATACCTTTTATCATCATTTTCGGCGGGCTGTGGCTCGGCCGTAAGCTATTGGAGCAAGGTTCTAAACCCAAGCAAGCCTTAATTATTAAACCTCAAATTTACCGCTTATGAAATTAGAAGAAGCTAAAAGGACAAGGATAATCAAAAACGCCTTCCTGAGTCTATTATTATACGCGCTGCCTATTGTGCTCATGTTTGCAACGTTTTACATCACCGGCCAGCGCCCGTGGGAAAAACAGGAAACACAACATAAATGGCACTCAGCCACAAAAAACAAAAATGTAAACACTCAACCTCAAAGCAATGATTGAAAAGATAAATCAAATAATAGAAAACCTTAACGGTTATGGTTTTTCAGTATTAGTGCTGGTACTCGGTGTGCTCGAGTTTTCCTTCGGCCTTTATAAAAAACGGTGGAATAAAAACGAAAAATGGGTTGATATTGCCTGCTTTACCATTCCAAAGCTGGTAGTAAGACCCCTGGTAGCTTACTACGGTTTAAAAGTATTACCTGCCATACTTCCGGGTTTAAAGGATACGTTTAGCTGGGTGCCTTTTTTCTGGGGCTTTATCATTATAGCCGTGGCTGATGATCTTACCCAGTATTGGTATCATCGTTTACATCATGAAGTACCGTGGTTATGGCGTTTTCACCGTACGCACCATTCGGCATCATACATGGGTATGGCTATGGCCAGCAGGCAAAATATTATTTATACCATATTTTTTTCACAAACCTATTTAACAACCGCATTGGTTTACCTGGGCTTGGGTATCCCGGCAGTTATAGTTAAAGGTATTAAAGGAACCATCACTACACTGGCACATTCGAGCATTCCATGGGATAAGCCATTTTATCAATATAAAGTATTGCATCCGCTGGCGTGGGTATTAGAACGTACCATCTCAACTCCGGCCACTCACCATGCACACCATGCCGCTA
The DNA here is from genome assembly GCF_030409325.1 of Mucilaginibacter aquaedulcis. GTDB lineage: Bacteria > Bacteroidota > Bacteroidia > Sphingobacteriales > Sphingobacteriaceae > Mucilaginibacter > Mucilaginibacter aquaedulcis. The sequence continues at coordinate 1,179,742 of NZ_JAUFPR010000002.1, read as the reverse complement.
CAACCGATGATGGGGTAGGATACTACAAGGGTAACTTTGGTAACATGTTCTTTTTGTGGGATATTATTTTTGGTACGGCACATATTTCCCGCCAGTATCCTAAAGCCTATGGTATATCACATTATGAGGGCGATCAATGGTACGCGCAGCTGGCCTGGCCTATATTTAAATCAAAAGTACCCGGAAGCGAACTCGCTGCCGATGGCCCTATGGTTAAGGAAGATGTTCCGTTGCAATCTCATCAATTGTATCGCCCTGACAAGGTTGAAGAACCTGTTGATGAGCAGGTAGATGCGTCATTTCAATTACAACCTGTTAAAGCGTAATGAACAAAATTGTACTTATACTTTTTAGTGTGATGTGGCTTGCCTCCTGCAAACAGCCTGAAAAACAGGTGGAGGTTATTGCGGTGGCCCAGGCTCACAGCCCTAAAAAGAAAGTTTGCTGCGAATCAAATATTCCTAACAGGTTTAAACCGGTAGGGCTAAGTAATGCGGTACTTGCCCTGCCCGATGAAAATGAAACCCATACCAACCATGCGGGGATGGTATGGGTACCTGCAGGATCATTCAGAATGGGTGCGGATAACCAGCAGGCCGAACCTGATGAATATCCCAAACATAATGTAACAGTCAACGGCTTTTGGATAGATAAAACGGAAGTAACCAACGCGCAGTTTGAAAAGTTTGTTAAAGCCACTGGCTACATAACTACAGCGGAGCGCAAGCCCGACTGGAACGAGCTTAAAAAACAAATGCCTCCCGGTACCGAAAAACCTGCCGATAGTTTACTGGTGGCAGCATCACTGGTGTTTGTACCGGCCAGTCATGAGGTTAACCTGAATGATTACAGTCAGTGGTGGGCCTGGAAGGCTGGTGCAAACTGGAAACACCCTCATGGCCCCGGCAGTAATATCAAGGGAAAGGAAAATTATCCCGTGGTGCAGGTTTCGTGGTTTGATGCTGTTGCTTATAGCAAGTGGGCTGGCAAGCGCCTGCCAACAGAAGCCGAATGGGAACGTGCCGCAAGGGGAGGGCTTGAGGATAAAATTTATCCCTGGGGTAATCAAAAAGTAAGCGAAGGTTTACCCAAGGCAAATACCTGGGAGGGAAGCTTTCCATATAAAAATATCCAACGTGATCATTACTATTATTTAGCCCCCGTTAGTTCATTTGCCCCTAATGGCTACGGTTTATATGATATGGCCGGTAATGTTTGGGAGTGGTGTGCCGATTTGTATAACAACAACTACTATAAAACAATAAGCAACCCTGCCGGGATTAAAAACCCTCAGGGGCCAGGTAAATCATATGACCCCGACGAACCTTATGCCATAAAACGCGTGGTACGTGGTGGTTCATTTCTGTGTAACGACAGCTATTGTTCCGGTTACCGGGTTTCGCGCCGTATGAAAACAACTGAGGATAGCGGCATGGAGCATCTGGGTTTCCGATGTGTTAGCAATTAAATATAATACCCCTTAATAAATAATTAACCTGCCCCATGTTAAACGGGCAACAACAGAAAGGAAAATGAAAAAATAACAATTACATACTGCAAATAAGGGAAAAGCTTAGCTTTTCCCTCCTTCATTAAAACAACGAAACAGGGATCGATTGGCGTTGAGCCTGTTTCAATGGTGTCATTTTAACTATTCAAATCTATGCAAAATATTGCAAAAGCAAGGATTGGCTATGCGTTGCCTTTTCCGCTGCAGGCAGCCGTTTTTACGCTGCAAATAATTGAGGATGCCTTTCATCCTCAGCAATTATACGGGCCGTTCAATGCGGCTCTTGATAAGTCGTCCGGTTTTACATCTCTTAAAAGCCTGTCGACATGAAAAAACTTTTATTAATCCCACTATTGCTGCTTATTGCTTTTCCGCTGTATACAATAGCCCAGCAAACACAGCCTATTATCAATTCAAGATTAGTTGGTAGGGTTATCGATGGTACAACTAAAGAACCGCTTCCCGGCGCAGTGGTATGTATTGAAGGTACCACACATGTAGTATCAACAGATATTGAAGGAAAATTCAGTTTTGTTACCGGCCAAAAATTCCCTTACAAATTAATAATAACCTTTACAGGCTACGAAAAACAGGAATTTATTGCCGATGGTAGCCCGGTTGAAATTAAGCTTAAGGATGCTCAAACCCAATTAAACCAGGTGGTTGTGGTAGGTTATGGTTCACAAAAGCGTAAAGATATCACCGGTTCGGTATCATCTGTTCCGGCATTGGCTTTAAAACAGCCTGTACCATCGCTTGACAGGGCTTTGCAGGGTGCTGTTTCTGGTATCCAGGTTACACAGGCCACAGGCCAGCCGGGTGCCGGCGTAACCGTACAGATTCGCGGTGTAAACTCTATCAATGCTGTTGCCGAACCATTATACATTATAGATGGGTTCCCTACCTCAAACAGTAACTCCCTTACCGATGCGGGTGTAACCAACGGCCCCAAGATCAATCCGCTGGCATCTATCAATACTTCGGATATCGAAAGTATCGAAGTTTTAAAGGACGCTTCGGCTACTGCCATTTACGGTACCCGCGGTGCCAACGGTGTTATCATCATCACTACAAAAAAAGGCAAGGCGGGTGTATCATCTATCAATTATGATGGCAGCTATGGTAAGCAAGAGGTGATCAAAACGCTACCATTATTAAATACTACCCAATGGGAAGCCTTACGTAATGATGCCCTGGTAAACAGCGGTAAAACTCCCCAAACCGAAGCGCAGTTAAATCCCTACAATACCAATACCGATTGGCAGGATGCTGCCTTTAGGAAAGGGACTTCTCAAAATCATAGTCTTTCTATATTATCAGGTACCGAACGTACCCGCATTGCATTTTCAGGTAACTATTTTAAACAGGATGGTATCCTGCAGAATACCAATTTTGAACGTTACTCAGGCCGTGTAAATGTTGAGCATGACTATAACGACAAACTGAAGATTTCCTCCTTCATCACCGGGAGCCGTATTACAGCGCAGATAGCTCCATCGGGAGTGGTGCCAGCAATTTTACTGATGACCCCAACCACACCTATTTATAATGCCGATGGTAGTTTCTTTAGTAAAAATATATTTGAAGGCACCTACGGTAACCCAATCAATACGCTTTATAATCAAACCAATACCACTACCACAAGCCGTGTACTGGGAAATATCTCTGCCGATTATAAAATTACCGATGATTTAACTGCAAGGGTGCTGGCCGGTGTCGATATTATTGATAACAAACAAAACAGGTATCTCCCTGCCTCGGTATATGAAGGTTCGGGTTATTCAGGCCTTGGCGAGGTTGGTACGCTAAACTCCTTCAACTGGCTTAATGAAAACACGGTTACCTACAATAAAAAATTTGGTAAACACACTCTTAACGTACTGGGTGGTTTTACCCAGCAGCAATTTAAGGCCGAGGGTGCAATTACCGGCTCATCGGGCTTTGTAAGTGATTACGATACTTTTAATAACCTGGGCTCGGGCAGTATCACATCTATATCAGGCAGCGGCTTTGCTATCGCGCCTGCCACATCATTAAATGTCTGGGCATTAAAGTCATTTCTTGGTCGTGTTAATTATGGGTTTGACAGCAAATACCTGTTAACCTTAACCTTGCGTGCCGATGGCTCATCAAAATTTGCTCCGGGACATCAATGGGCTTCGTTCCCTTCCGCGGCTATAGCGTGGAATGCTTCAAGTGAGGATTTTCTGAAAAACGTAACCGCTGTAAGTCAGTTAAAATTCAGGTTGAGCGCTGGGCAAACAGGTAATAGCGATATTCCGGCATATCAATCCTACTCGCAGTTAGGTTATTACCGTTACAATTTTGGCGGCGCCACGGTAGCCGGTTTTGCACCTAACAGTTTATACAACCCAAACCTTACCTGGGAAAAAACTACCCAGTATGATTTTGGCTTTGATTTGGGATTATTTAAAGACAGGGTAACTTTAGTAGCCGATATCTACTACAAAAAAACTACCAACCTGTTGCTTTACCTGCCATTACCGGCAACAAGCGGCCTAACCATTATTACGAATACTGCTATCACTAATCCACAGCAGTATGAAAACGTGGGTTCGGTACAAAATAAGGGATTTGAAATTGGTATTAACTCACGCAATCTTACAGGTAGCTTTGTTTGGAATACCAACCTGGTTTTTGCTGTAAACAGGAATAAGGTGTTAAGCCTTGGCGGTAATGGCGTTAACCAATTCATTCCGGATTCATCCCTGCCATCAATTATTAAAGTTGGCGAACCCATAGGTTCATTTATTGGCTACAAAACCAATGGTCTTATCCAGGCAGGTGGGCCGGTGCTTACTCCGGCAGCCAATACATCGCCGGGTGGCCAGAATTACCAGGATATTAATGGTGATGGTAAAATTACACAGGCTGGCGATAGGGTGATCCTCGGTAACTCGCAGCCTAAGTTTACCGGTGGTATCACTAACACTTTTGCATACAAAGGCATTGACCTAAGTGTGTTTTTACAGGGATCATATGGAAACAAGATCTATAATCAACAACGCAACACGCTTGAATTAGGAACCGGGTACACCAATGCAACCACAACCTTACTTAACAGGTGGACACCTACCAATATCAATACTGATGTGCACAGCGCGTTCCAGGACCCGGCACCAACCATATCAGACAGATTTGTGGAAAATGGTTCATACCTGCGGCTTAAAAGTCTTGGTTTAGGTTATACTTTCCCTCAATCGGTATTGTCCCGCTCGCCTATTAAAAAGATCAGGATATACGTGAATGCACAAAACCTGGCAACCTGGACTAAATATACCGGATACGACCCTGAGGTGAGCAGCAATGAGCAATCGGCTATTACTTCGGGAGTTGATAACGGTGCTTACCCAAATAATAAATCTTTAATAGTTGGCGTGGGGATCACCCTGTAATGGCTACACCTTGATTTTTTAAGATATGAAAACAAAAAATATTAAATACCTCATTATACTGGTTGCCCTTGCCGGTGCATCATGCGCCAAGCTTAATGAAGACCCGCGGTCGTTTATTCCGGCAAGCCAGTTCTATAAAACACAGGCCGATGCGGTAGCATCGGTTACCGCAGCCTATTCGTTACTTAACGGCGGTGCAAATTCTATTCAAACACCTTATAATACGCTCTTTAACACCGGAATGGATTTTATGGCCGATGATGAAGGCCCTGGCCCTGGTGCTACCAATGCCGATGTGCGTTCGCAGGCGGTATTAGGTCATTCGGCATCAGGGTTGCGGATCTTGCAGATCTGGCAGCAGCATTATGCGGCTATCAAAAAGGCTAATATCGCCATTGATACAATCCCCGACATCAAATTTGACGCCACGCTAAACAAAAGGTTAGTTGCCGAAGCTAAATTTTTAAGGGCCTTGTACTACTTTAATTTAGTGCGTTTATATGGCGATGTGCCATTGGTACTGCATGATCAAACCTCTATAAATCTGGCCGATCTGCAAATTGCTCGTACACCTGCTGCCACAGTTTATACTCAGATAGAAGCCGACCTTACTGCAGCCGCTACCGATTTACCAAATAATTATACCGGTGCAGATGTTGGCAGGGCTACTGCAGGCGCGGCCAATTCACTTTTAGCCAAGGTTTACCTTACCGAACGTAAATGGGACAAAGCCGTAACACAGGCTGAAGCTGTTATTAACGGCCCTTACGGATACGATCTGTTCACCAATTATGCCGATGTGTTTTTACCAGCAAGTGAGAACGGCAGGGAGCACATTTTTTCGGCTCAATTTAAAGCAAACTCACAGGGGCAGGGCAACAATCAGGCACCACGGTCGGTGTTAAATGGCATCCCCGGTATGGTGGGTAGTTACGCAGATCAGGTGGTATTTTATTCGGTGCCCGATGCTACAAAACCCGGCGGTGTAGATAAATTTTTCAGTATTTATAAGCTGTATTCTGCTAATGATAAACGCAAGCGTGTAAGTTTTGTAACCCGCTTTCAAAGCCCTACAACCAACTTGTATTATGGTAAGCTTAATGATGCTACCATAGCTAACGACTCAATTCCATTTTTTAATAAGTACTTCGATCCAAGCGTTGTGGCCAATGAAGCCGAATCTGGGGCAAACGTGCCCATTATACGTTTTTCAGATGTATTACTCATACATGCCGAGGCCGAGAATGAACTAAATGGCCCTACCGCAAAAGCATATGCCTCCATTAACCGGGTAAGGAAACGTTCGGGTTTGGATGATCTTGCTGGTCTTGATCAAGCCTCGTTCCGTGATGCAGTGTACCTGGAACGCCGGTTGGAGTTTGTATTTGAATACCAGCGTTGGTTTGATCTTATTCGTGAACGGGATGTCTCTGGCAAGGGAATACTGGAGGCAAGCTTACTCAAAGTAGGCAAAACTAATGTCACCAAAGGCGCGGCAGGCAAGTTTTATCTATTCCCGATACCACAACAGGAAATAGATAACAGTAATGGTAAGCTTACCCAAAACCCTGGCTGGCAGTAACAAGCAAAACAAAAGGTCATGAAAAAGATAATTGCGATTTTTTTATTGTCGGCAGGCTTTTTAAGCCCGGCATTGGCCCAAACATCATCAACCGAAAACGGCTCACACAGTATTGATCCGCGGATCAGTGCTGCCGTTTTTCAGGTGTTAGATGAATACCTGGCCACTTTTAATGCTAAAGATCTGAAAGGCTGGGAGGCTACCTATCAGTTTCCGCATTACCGGTTGGCTGGCGGCAAAATGTCGGTATTGGAGCGGGCTGGCCTGCGCGATTCGGCCCAGGTATTCGGGCCATTGCAAAAAGCCGGATGGGATCATAGCGTTTGGGATCATCATAACATTGTGCAGGCATCGGCCGATAAGGTGCATATAGATACCCGCTTTTCCCGGTACCGTGCCGATGGCAGCCTTATAGGGCATTATGAATCATTATACATTTTAACCAAAGAGAATGGCCGCTGGGGTGTAAAATTTCGCTCCAGTTATGCCGAATAAAACCTGAATACACATGAAAACAAAAACTTTAGTAACGTTACTATCGCTTGGTTTGCTTGGCTCAACAGCCGTTAAAGCTCAAAATAACCAGGCACCGGCATTTGGAGGCGTGGTGGGTAAAACGCTTGATGATTCAAAGGAGTGGTGGCCCGAGCCTCATAAAGCACCCACCGGCGCCCCAAACGTATTGTGGATAATTTTAGATGATGTGGGCTTTGGAGCCACAAGCACCTTTGGCGGCATCATCAAAACTCCCAATTTTGATACCCTGGCCAACAATGGCCTCCGGTATACCAATTTCCATACGGCGGGTATTTGCGCGCCCACCCGTTCGGCTTTATTAACGGGGCGCAATCATCATTATGTACATGAGGGAGGTTTTTCGCACGTAAGCATGTCGGCCGGTTTCCCGGGTTATGATGGCAGGATCCCGGCAGATAAGGGAACCATTGCCGAAATACTTCGTGAAAATGGTTACAATACCTTTGCGGTTGGTAAATATGGCCTTACACCAGATGAGGACGCGACTGATGCAGGCCCGTTTGACCGTTGGCCTACAGGTAAGGGTTTTGATCATTTCTTCGGATTTTTAGGTTCGGCTACAGATCAGTACAAGCCTGATCTGGTAGAGGATAATGCTCATGTAACACCTGATGGCAGGCACCTTACTGATCAAATAACTGATAAGGCCATATTTTACCTAACACGCCAGCATAAGGTAGCGCCCGACAAACCTTTCTTTTTATACTATGCCCCCGGCGCAACTCATTCGCCGCACCAGGTAGCCAAAGAATGGAGCGACCTGTACAAGGGCCAGTTTGATTCCGGCTGGGATGATTTCAGGGAGAAGGTTATAGCCAGGCAAAAAAAATTGGGCATTATTCCTGCTTATGCCAAACTACCTAAGCGTAACACCCGCATCCCCGCGTGGAAATCATTACCAGATGCGGAGAAAAAACTGTACGCCCGTTTCATGGAAGTTTATGCCGGTTATTTAACCTATACCGATCATGAGGTTGGCAGGCTTATCAATCACCTGAAACAAAGTGATCAGCTGGATAATACGCTGGTATTTGTGATCATTGGCGATAACGGAGCCAGTAAGGAAGGAACCGTTCATGGTGTTATCAACCCCAAAAAGAATTCGGCCAAGCTGGTTGCGGAAGATGCTTATCTGAAAACCAATATCGAGGATATTACCGATATCGGTACGCCGCAGGCCAGTACCAACTATCCTTTGGGTTGGGCGCAGGCAGCCAATACGCCATTTAAATACTGGAAACAAGATGCCAACTCTGAGGGTGGCACACGCAACCCGCTTATTGTTTATTATCCAAAAGGCATTAAGGATAAGGGTACTACCCGCACCCAGTATGGGCATGTTATTGATGTATTGCCTACTACACTTGAATTTACAGGCATTAAACTACCCGAATACATCAGAGGTGTTAAACAGGATACATTGCAGGGTACATCTTTGGTATACTCATTTGATCATCCCGAAGCTGCATCGCACCATGTTTTGCAGCACTATTACATTTTTGGCTCACGATCAATTTATAGCGATGGCTGGAAAGCCGAAGCCGCGCACCATCCGGATAACGTAGAGCTGGGCGATTTTAAAGTTGGTCAAAATGTTCCTGATAAAAGCTTTGATGAAGATGTATGGGAGCTTTATAACCTTAATCAGGATTTCAATGAACGTATTGATCTGGCTAAAAAATACCCTGAAAAGTTGAACGAACTGAAAGCGGTTTTTGAAGCACAAGCTCAAAAGAATAACCTGTATCCATTTATTGACTGGTACGATGTTTACCACCAGCGCATTCATAAAAATTATAAAAAGTAAATTTTAAATCGATACGATCATGAAATACGCTTATCAACGAATACTTAACTTATCGGTAGTGGCTGTTCTATTCAGCGCGCCGGCTTTTGCACAGTTACCACAAGTAAAGGTAACGCCGCAAAATATTCCACCTATTGATCCCGCCGCTTACAAAGGGGTAGAGGGTAAAACACTTGGCGAATCAAAAGAGTGGTGGAATAAACCACTCAAAGCACCCAAAGGGGCACCAAACATTGTATGGATCTTGTTGGATGATGTTGGCTTTGGCGCATCGGGTACATTTGGCGGACTCATCAGCACGCCTAACTTTGATACGCTCGCCAATAATGGTTTGCGGTATACAAACTTTCATACAGCAGGCATCTGCGCGCCAACGCGCTCATCATTGCTAACCGGGCGCAATCATCATTACGTACACATGGGTAATTTTGCTCATGCTTCTACGGCAGCCGGTTTTCCCGGATATGATGGCCGTATTCCGCCTGATAAAGGCACCATTGCCGAAGCATTACGCGCCAACGGTTACAGCACTTTTGCTGTAGGTAAATGGGGGGTAACACCTGATGAGGATACCACCGCCGTTGGCCCTTTTGATCGCTGGCCCACTGGCAAAGGCTTTGACCATCATTTTGGATTTTTAGAATCAGCTACTGACCAATATAATCCGCCGCATTTGGTAGAAGATAATTTCCACATTAAACCAGATGGCCGTAATCTTAACGAGCAAATTACCGATAAGGCCATTGCTTATATTGATGCTGCACACAAGGCGTCGCCAGATCAGCCTTTCTTTTTATACTATGCCCCAGGGGCTACGCACGCCCCGCACCAGGTAAGCAAGGAGTGGAGCGATCTATACAAGGGTAAGTTTGATGAAGGATGGGATGTTTACCGTCAAAAGGTTTTTGAAAACCAGAAAAAGGCCGGTTATATCCCGGCGTATGCCAAACTGCCCGAACGTAATGAGCGCATAAAGGCCTGGAATAGCTTGCCTGCCGATCAAAAGAAACTATATGCCCGTTTTATGGAGGTTTATGCAGGTTATCTGACCTATATCGACAATCAAGTGGGCCGGGTTATCAGCCACCTGAAAGCCTCGGGGCAGTTTGATAATACCCTGGTTTTTGTAATGATAGGTGATAACGGAGCCAGCAAAGAAGGAACCGTGCATGGTGTTATCGATCCGAAAAACTCAGCCTTAACCTCACTGGAGGCAGATTATATTAAAAAGAACGAAAGTGATTATGAAACCATCGGCACACCTGAAGCCTCAACCAATTACCCCTTGGGCTGGGCTCAGGCTGCCAACACACCTTTCAAATACTGGAAATCTGATGCTGATGCTGAAGGTGGTACCCATAACCCGCTTATTGTTTATTATCCAAAACTAATCACCGAAAGGGGTGGTATCCGTACCCAATATGGTCATGTGTCAGATATATTCCCAACAACCATTGAAGCAGCCGGTTTAAAACTGCCTGAATACATTAAAGGCATAAAGCAAGATACCTTGCAGGGTAAATCGCTGTTCAGTTCATTTAATAACGCGCAGGTAAAATCATTACATACTCAGCAGTATTACTACATATTTACCTCAAGGTCTATCTATAAAGATGGCTGGAAGGCCGAAGCGGCACACCGTCCGGATAATGTTGATCTGCTCAATTTTCCGAAAGAAAAGACCATACCTGAGCGTAATTACGATAAAGATGTATGGAAGCTTTATAACCTGAACGAGGATTTTAATGAACGGAATGACCTGGCTAAAAAATATCCTGAAAAGCTCAAAGAGCTAAAGGATCTGTTTGATGCCGAAGCTAAAAAGAACCATATCTATCCGTTTATTGACCGGGACGATATCAACAATAAAAGGATCCATAAACTTGAAAACAATAATTAAAGCCATGAAAAACTTAAAAATTGTATTGCTGGCCCTGCTCATTGTTTTTACCGGCGAAGTAAAAGCGCAATCGCCAGCTTTATTATCGCTCGAAGCTTTTGCGACCAAACTAAAACAGGCAAAAGAACCCCAGATACTGGATGCCCGTTCGGCCGAGGAGTTTGCACAGAATCATATTAAGGGTGCTATAAATATAGATGCAAAGGCTACCGATTATCAGCAAAAACTGGATAGCCTGGATAAGAACAAAGCAACCTTTGTATACTCCATAGCTAACGGCCGCAGTACGGTGCTTTCGCGCGAGTTACGAAGCAATGGGTTTAAAGATGTGGAGGAGTTACCCGGTGGTTTAGCCAACTGGATAGGTTCGGGTTATCCCATTATTTCGACAACAAAAAAAGGAGTTTCCTTATCAAAGGCTCAGTTCAGTGAATTAACAGCTTCATCTCAATTGGTTTTGGTTGATTTTGGATCGAGGTATTGTGGTGCCTGCAAAAAACTGGTTCCTGTGCTTGATTCTCTAAAAGCAAATAGCGCTTATACACCTAAGGTAATCAGCATTGAAGTTTATGATAATACTAATTTAGCCAAAGAGCTAAAGGTAAATGTGCTCCCAACGCTCGTACTTTATAAAAACGGTGTGGAAGTTTGGAAAAAGCAAGGATTTTCATCTACCGAACAAATTACGACGGCGACGCTGGCCGCAAAAAGCAAATAAAAACAACAAAGGGGCTTGTAAAAGCCCCTTTGTTGTTTAATATCATGATGTTCCCTCAAGTATGGAACGATAGAGGATAAAACTGTACTGCTTCTTAATTGATCAATTTCCCTTGAAGTGCAACCTTGTTTTTACCATAAGTAAAACTGTATTCCACATCTGCAGTTAATTGCTGGTTGTTGAAGTGGCAGGTTATTGTTTCGGTATGAGGGCTTTCAATATAACGAAGTTTTAATTGCAGCGTTTGGCTATCATTCCAGGCATAACTGCCTTCTACTTTATAAGGTACCAATAAAGAAAAGTCTTCCCTTGCTGCCGAAACCAGGCCCGGCCCTTGCATATCTGTTTTGCCAGGCAACCATTTGCCTGTTTCAAAATCAAGCTTATAGCTCGCAGTGTCTTTTTTTAAGGTTACATGGCAAATATTATTAGCCACGTTCAAAGTGATAGAGCTGATATGCAGATCGTTTGGCTCAATTGAAAATGTTTTGTTGAATGTGCCATTTGTATTATTTGTACTATTGGCAGCGGGTGGCAGGCTTAAGGCAGCCAGGTGTTTTTCCAATTTATCATCATTCATCTTTGCTGCAGGTAAAGCCTTTTGATGTATTGCTGGCAGCAGATATTTCCACACCAGGTTAAGTTCCTCCTGCATATTGCTTGTTTCTGAGGTAATTGCAATTACTGCATCCTGATCGGGCATAACAACAATATATTGGCCAAAAGCACCATCAGCCCGGAAAGCGTTATTACGGCAGCGCCAAAATTGATAGCAATAACCCTGCATCCAGTCGCTTGAATCCCTTTTACTTTGCGCTACGCCGGGTGCCTGGTCTATTTTGAAAGTGGTGGCTTCTTCAACCCATTCTTTTGGCAATAGCTGTTTACCATTCCAAGCACCTTTTTGCAGGTAAAGCTGGCCGAGCTTGGCCATATCTTCTGTTTTTACACGTAAACCCCAGCCGCCTGTATTAATGCCCTGTTTGTTAATTTCCCAGTCGATACCCTTTATACCCAGCGGGTCAAAAAGGCGCGGTTTTAGATAATCAACCACTTTTTGGCCCGTTACCTTTTGTACAATGGCCGATAGCATGAATGTTGCCATAGAATTATACAAAAACACACTACCCGGTTTATTCGCTATAGATAATGCAAGGAAAGACTTAACCCAATCATCCTGTTTTGATGCAATGGCAAAAGTGGGGTCAGCAGCCTGACCTACAGACATGGTTAAGAGATCTTTAACCGTAAGTCCGGCAAGGTACGGTTTTATGGTATCGGGCAAACTGCCGGGGAAAAAGGAAACCACCTTGTCGTTTACCGAAAGCCGTTTTTCACTTACAGCAAAGCCAATGGCTGTGGAAGTAAAGCTCTTACTGCAACTGTACAGGCTATGCCTTAAATCTGGTTTATAAGGATTCCACCAGCCCTGGGCAATCACCTTGCCGTGGCGCAAAAACATAAAACTATGAAACTCATGATTGCTTTTTGATGCAGCAGTTAAAAAGCTATCTATCCCTGCGGCAGATACACCTTCGGCCTCAGGTGTACTGGTAGAGAAGGCGTTTGATTTTTGAGCATACAGCGTATTGTTAAAAAGTAACAGGCACAGCCCCACCACAAATAATTGTTTTTTGCAGCGTTTGAAGCACAATGTTCTTATAGATTGCACGGGAGGTACATAATTGGTAGGCATTCTGATAATTTTAAGGGTTTATGATCAACGTGAAAATAAAGTTTTTTTACGTGATTTACGCGCTCAAATTATTTAACTTGTTTTTGAGTTGGTCTAAGTTACACTTCCTGCCTGATCATAAATTTATCCAGATAGGTGCTGATGGCTGTTTCATCTGTACCATTTGCAATCAGGCCGATATAGCCATCGGGCCGGATAACATACACATTGGCCAAACTGCCGAATGATGCAGCTGCTTCATTATCCAGAGTAAAAGTTTTTACCTGATCGCCATAGCGTTCACTCAACCTTTCAATTGATACGTTAGCCGGAGCAAATTTTAATATGGTGAAATGCGTACCACGGTACAGATCAAATAGCCTGCGCCCATCAGGTAATTGCCCATCTGGTGCGCGGTCGCCGGCCTGCAACCCGTCAGGTTGTTCATTATTTTGTTTGCTTAATGAGCTGTAACGATAATTGAGATTGAGTTGGGTTGTATCTTTTGTACCAATGGTATGTAAGCCGCCATCGCCGGTTTTTAATGAGTCGGTCATTATTTTTTGACGTTCCGAGCTGATGTTCAGTGTCCAGGCAGCAATTGGCAGGCGTTCTTCCTCATAAGTATCCAGCAGGCTTTCATTTGCCTGCTCTGTTAACACCGCCGCAAGTTTCCACCCCAGGTTATAAGCATCCTGGATGCCGGTATTCATACCTAAGCCACCAGCTATGGAGTGAGCATGGGCGGCATCACCAGCTATGAAAACCATCCCGGAACGGTAACGATCGGCCATGCGTACGTTAACCCGGTAAAGAGAGGCCCAGGTAGCGTTTTTCAGTGTTACGCCTTCCATACCGGTACGTTCGGCAAACAGGCGCCTGAACGTTTCCAGGCCGGGCTCTGCTAATTTGCCATCGGCATCGGGCAGGGCGATGGTTTGTACCTGCCAGCTATCGGTGCATTTAAAGGGACATAAGGCAAAGCCGAAACCTACTTCCGGATGCAGCCATATATGCCAGGCATCTGGTGTTAATCCATCTACCTGCACATCCCCAACAAAAGCACGTTCATCTTCATGGGTTTCGCCCTCAAAATTGATACCTAATGCTTTTCGCACAGTACTTTTGCCTCCATCGCAACCGATCATATAAGCACACTGCACTGTTTCTTCGCCTTGCGTTGTTTTTAATACAGCGCTTACCTGATTATCTGTTTGTGAAAAGTTTATAAGCTCGGTTCCGAGTTCTACTTTAATACCGAGTGTTTGCAATTTGGCGCGCAAAACTTCTTCTACCTTCCACTGCGGTATTATTACTCCCTGAACATACCTGGTATCGGTTCGTTGAAAAACTTCACGTTTTACATCACCCAGCAGTGTATTGCCATTATAACGTCTGAAAATAAGATCAGTGCTTCCGGCTGCAAGCAGTTCATCGGCAATGCCAAGGTCGTCCATAACTTCCAGGCTGCGTGGTTGCAGTCCCTTGGCTCTTGAACCATTTGGGTATTCTGCTGAACGTTCTATAATTCTGACCTGGATGTTTCTTCGGGCTAATTCACACGCAAGAGTAAGGCCGGTAGGGCCGGCGCCAATAATAAGTACAGGTAAATGTTTCATTGCAACTACTGCTGTTATAATGTTTCTAAATTTTAAGACGCACAGCAATTTGGTTTGTTACGATTTTTATGGCATTCACAATAAGCTTGCTGTGCAATTGAAGAAACCTGAAGCAGGTAGGGTTTCCGAAGTAAATTTAATTAAATTCAAATGTTAGGCATAGCTTTTTGGCCTGATGGTATTAGCCGCTTTAGTGGGCATTTCAATCATCATGTTTTTCCAGGGGGTATGCGGTAATATCTTCCAGATCTGCTGACTCATCCACAGTTTAAATTTGGTTTGGGGAACAAACCACTCGACACCTTCAGCAAGTTTTTGGCAGGCTGTTACGAGTGGCCGCATTTGCGTTTCGTAACTGCTGAATGCTGTTCTATGATCGCCGTTTGCTGTTTTTAATTCACCAGCTAAAATATAGGCACCTATAACAGCCATACTGGTACCCATGCCTGACATGGGCGAGGCACAATATCCGGCGTCTCCAAGGAGCACTACCCGCCCTTTAAACCAACGATCCATCCTGATCTGGCTAACCGAGTCAAAATAAAAGTCGGTAGCACTATCCATTAGTTCCAATAACTGTGGTACCTGCCAGCTTTCGGTTTTAAAGTGCTCGCGTATGATCTCTTTTTGCTGGCTGATATCCCTGTAATTGTAATTAAGTTGTGGGGATGCAAAATAGAAACTTGCCCTTGCCTCCGTATCTTCCCGGGCACTAAAAAAGCCAACACGTTTGCCCAGGCTGCCATAATACAAACCTGCCATATGCTGCAGGTTCATAAAATTGGGCGTACTGAAAATAGCGAAGTAAATGCCGAGATGATGCATAAACAACGATTCGGAACCAAATGTTAAAGCTCGTACATTAGAGTGCAAACCATCGGCACCAACAACCAAATCAAAGTGCCTTGTGCGGCCGCTGCTAAAGCTAACGGTTACGCCGTTGCTATCTTCCTGCAGGGCTGCTATACTATCATCAAACAGGTATTCTGTATTATTTTTTGTGGCCTCATAAAAAACGTTTGCCAAATCGCCCCGCAGTATTTCTAATTCGCCGCTGGTAAAGCCATCAGGCATGCTGGCCAGCTTTTGATTGTTCTTATCTACAATGGTGATTTTACCCGCACGGGTTTCAAACTTTTTGATCTCATCAATAATATCCATCTGTTCCAGAACCTGCATCGCAGGGCCGCGGAAATCAATAGCATATCCGCCCTCGCGAATACCCGGAGCTCGCTCCACAAGGGTTACCTCAAAACCGTAGCGATTTAGCCATAATGCCAATGCCGGCCCGGCAACACTGGCCCCTGAAATGAGTATCTTTTTATTTTGCATACAGCCAATCTAAGCCGGTTCGGTTAGTATGACAATCAAAAATGGGTTAAGCAGTGGGCTAAGTCGGTAAAGTGCCGATTTTTAGCGGTAAACCGTCAGCGCTATGCGGAGCATAATTAAAACCCGGTCCCGTTCATTTAAGCCATTCCCTGCTTTTTAAAAATTCAATCAAAACTGAATCTTTTGCGGACATTACCGGAAGCCAGAGGTCTGTTTTTTCGCGATTCCATTTAGCACCCTGCGGATTGCCGGGTTTGGCGAAGTTATAACGATACCGGACTGCCCGGATATAAAGAGGAGGCTTGTTTGGAAACGGATTTCCGGCAAATAAACCTACAGCATCCGGGTCATTATGAAGGAGTTTCCATGCAAGGTTATACGTCCATGGGTATTGGTCGGCCGATGACATGGCTGCAAACCACATTTGCCAGTCGAGCCGTAGCTGATAGGGCGCTACCTGAGGTGATTTTCCGTTTAGTGTGGTGGGTAAGCCTTTATAAATGTAGGGCTTCCAGTTTGCCTTATCGTCCGGATTTTCATCGGCTGTACCTTCAAATACAACATTTAAACGTTCCTGACCAACCGAACCGAAAGCCCCGTAGGTGTTCACCAGATCAAGCGGATCAAAAGAGCTGTTCATTACCTGCCCGGGCGATAGCATATTTATTGCCGGTTGAATACTTAAAATACAAACTAATGTAGTAACCACCCAGGAAGTGATGTTCATCGGTTTTGATTCATCTGCATTAATAGCAGCGGCTTCAGCCTTTCGAACAAGATATTGAGGCAGCAATCGTGCCCAGAAACTATCATCAAAACAAGCTAGGGCAGGAATAATAGTTAACCAGTTTAAAAAGGAAAGATTTCCGCTTAATATGATTGCAAATTGAAACACTACTATTATTATACCGGCTATGTGCCGGGCCAATCGGGGGCCAAATACAAACCAAGGGGCAATCAACTCCGCCAGCCAGTTAAACCATACACCAATTTTTAACATGGTATGCGGTAAAAAATGGAACCACCTTGATAAAGGGCCAGGTATAGGCTGCGTTTCAAAATAATAGTAAAGCGCGGTGCCATTACGCCATACCTCATCGCCGCGATATTTGATGAGCCCGGCACCCAGCATAATACGGCATATAAGCCAGCGAAAAAGTATTATGATGAGTATTGGTGGAGGTCGCTTAGGGAACGGCTGCACACTCAGCATAGGGCAAAGAAAAATAGCCAAAAATCCGGTTTCGGTTAGCTGAATTTCCCAGCCGTAACCGTACCATTCCTGGCCTGCATGTACAAATGAGATGTATAACATCCAAAGCAAAGTCAATATAGGTGCATTCACGTATCCAGCCATTACAATGCATGACAGTATAAACCCAACCCATGCAGTGGTTAAAAGGGTGGTATCTGAATGCCAAAACCAAAACAAAGAGGGCAGGCGTACAAAGCCTGCACCGGTTGATCCTAATGCGTTGCCTACCTGTTTAAAATATATATCTAACGGGAGCAATCCATTACTGCCTATCAGCGGAATGATCTGATTAATGGCAACCAAAAATGCTACCGCGTATACCAGGCCCAGCAAGCGAAGTATAACATAACGGGTAAGCCAATAACTTGGTGGATTGCCCCGAATATTAAACACGCTTGGTGAGCCGCTATTCATAAATGTTTTTTATAAATATAGTACACCGGTAAGCGGCAGATGGTTTTTCTGGTTATTTATAAATGAGCGTAAACAGCGCAATTCATGCTGTTAAAGTAGAGGCTGTTAACTGCCAAACAGAAAACAGCCACTAATTAATTTAGTTTACTTCATCACCTTCTTTCATATCATCATTGGCCCGGGTTATAACCTTGTCTTCGGGTTTCAGGTCACCAAAAACTTCAGTCATGTCCTTATTGGTCAAGCCTTCTTTAACGTCAATAAGGAAGGCTTTTTTGTTCCGCACGGCAATAATATATTCACGCTCGGTTGATCTTACAATTGCGCTGTTGGGTACTAATAATGATTTCGCACCTGAAAGCATCGGTATCTCTACTTCGGCATACATGCCCGGTTTCAGATCATTGTTTTTGTTCATCACATCAATCTCAATAGCTTCTGAGCGCATACTACCTAAAGCATTTGCCGAGCGACTTATTTGGGCTTTTTGCTGCATGCCGGGCATGGCGTTAAACGTAAAAGTTACAGGTTGTTTAAGATCAACTTTATCCACGTAGTTTTCAGGAATTGCTACTTCTAAACGCATTTTTTTGGTGTCCTGTAGTACCAGCATGGGCTGGTCGGTAACTTTACCCGGAGATACTAATGCCCCTGGCGATACATTACGCTGAACAATAACTCCATCAAACGGAGCGTAGATACGCAGGTAACCCTGCATCGTTTTAACTGACTCTACGTTTGATCTTTCGGCCTGTGTAATAGCTTCGTCAGCTTTCATCCTTGAAATGGCATTGTCCAGGTCAAGGGGTGAAACAGAACCTGGCTCGGCTGCGGCTTCTTTTAAGCGCTGATATTTTTCTTTACTGGCATTTGCCGATTCCTGTACCTGCAGATAGCGGGAATTGGCTGCCTGCAACTGCGATTCCATTTCAGGCGCTTCAAGGGTAAGCAGTAATTGTCCTTTTTTTACCTCGGTGCCACGGTCAACATAAATATCCTTAACAAATCCGTTCACTCTCGGGAAAATGTTTACAGAATTAAACGGATTCAACTGCCCTGGCAAGCGAACGGATGAAGACAATGCTTTTTCTATCACATTGCTGGTTGCATCGCGGGGCGAAATGCTTGATTTGTGGGTTTCGGATGCTGTAAGATCAACCGGTTTTTGGTTGCCCGAACAGGCATATAATGAACAGCATATGGCTGCTAATAATAGTGCTTTATATTTCATGATGATGTTATGCATTAATGGTTTCAGGTTCAGATTCGTTTACAGGCATAAGGGTAGGCGATTGATAGGTGGTTTTATTTTGCACCCATGCAAACACCTGGGGCAGAATGAATAAAGCTGCCAATGTTGAAGCTATCAGACCAACAATAACAGCCCTGCCAAGCGGTGCCGATTGCTCACCAGCCTCGCCCATGCCTGATGCCATGGGTATCATGCCGGCAATCATGGCCATACTGGTCATGAGTATGGGCCTTAGCCGTACCGATGCGCTGGTTATAGCCGCACGGGTGGCGTTCCGGTATTCGATCCGCAGGTTTTCGGCATTGGTTACGATCAGGATGGCGTTGGCCACGGATACACCTACCGACATGATCATACCCATGTATGATTGCAGGTTAAGTGTTGATCCTGTAATGAGCAGCATCAGTAATGACCCAAATACAACTGCCGGCACTGTGCTCAATACCGTTAACGATACTTTGAACGATTGGTAATTGGCGGCCAGCAATAAAAAGATAACCAATATGGCAAATAGTAATCCGTTCTGGAGGCTCGCAAGCGTATCAACCAACAAGCCCGACATGCCGCCTATAGTGGCTACCAAGCCCTTTGGCGGTGCACCAACTGCATTTATGGCCTTTTGAACATCATTAGTAGCTTTGGCCATGTCTGTTTTATAAATATTGGCACTTACGGTAACAAAGCGCCTCGGGCCGCTGCGGTCATATTCGCCGGGTACATAACTGGTTTTAAAGGTGGCAATGTCATTAAGTACTGGGCTACTTTGTCCCTTTACCAGTGGAATTTCCTTTAGCTGATCCATCGTGTTCATCACATACTCTGGTACCTGTACCTGTACCTGGTAGGTGTAAGCTCCTTTTTCATCAAGCCATAAATTCTTTTCGGTAAATCGGCTTGATGAGGTGCTTGCTGTTACTGAACGGGCTATATCCTTAATGTTCAAGCCAAGTTGCGCGGCCTTGAGCCTATCAAGCGTAATTCCTATTACCGGAAAACGTAAAGGTTGAACTATCTGCACATCGCGCAGGTAATTGATCTGCTTAAGTTTGCTCACTACCTTGTTGGCATAACCCTCAATTTGCTGCATATCTTTCCCCGCTATCTGAACTTCAACAGGGGTAGATGCACCCTGGCTCATGATCTTTTCGGTCATGTCAATGGGTTCAAAGGTTATCTTAAGTTCGGGCAATGCGTAAGCTATGTTTTTGCGCAACGCGTCCTTCAGTTCATCAAGATTTACTTTGTATTTTTCATCAAGGTTAACCTGTAAAACGGCTTCGTGCGTGCCGGTATTAAAAATATAGAGGTTGCTGCTACCGTAACTGCTGGGTACCAGGCCAATGTATCCTGATGATATCTCCACATGATTATTCACCGTTTTATTGATGATCTGCAATACCTGCTTAAATTTATCTTCGGTGCGTTCCAGGCGGGTGCCTTCAGGTTCTTTTATACGCATCTGAAACTGGCCGTTATTGAGTTTAGGCATCATGTCTTTACCAATTATCACGAAGCATATACCTGCCAGCACGATTACGATAATGAGGTATGCGGGTACAATGATCTTTTTACGCGGCATCCAGCCCGACAAGATTTTCGTGAAGCGGGTCTTTATTCGCTCAAAAAAATCATTTTTTTCGGGCTCATGCTGTTCATGATGCTGATGACGGTTTATCTGGATGATCTCATCGTCGTCAAGGCCTTCTCCTGCATGGGCGTGTATTTCATCGTGATGATAGTGTTGGTACTGTTCGGCTTTAATTAGCCAGTTGCTTAAAATAGGTACCACTGTTTGAGCCAGTACGTATGATACGATCATGGTCAACCCGATGGATAATGACAATGGCAAAAACATAGCTTTCGGCACCCCGCTCATCATGAATGATGGCGCAAATACAGCCAAAATACAAAGCAAAATAAGCAGTAGCGGAAAGGCAATCTCCTCGCAGGCATCATAAATAGCCCGGCGTTTATCTTTACCCATTTCCAGGTGCTGGTGTATGTTTTCAATGGTTACCGTGGCCTGGTCAACAAGGATGCCGATAGCCAGCGCCAAGCCGCTCAGGGTCATGATATTGATGGTTTGACCGAACAAACTGAGTAACAATACCCCGATCAGGATAGATACCGGGATGGTGATCACCACGATCAAGCTGCTTCGCCAGTCGCGTAGAAATAGCAGTACCATTAGCCCGGTAAGTAATGCACCTAAGCCGCCCTCGGTCATGAGGCTTTTTACTGCATTCACCACAAATACCGATTGATCAAATGCATAAGAGATCTTGACATCATCGGGAAGCAGCGATTGCATTTCCGGCAGTTTAGCCTTTAGGTTTTGCACCACTGTCCAGGTAGAGGCATCAGCAGTTTTTACCACCGGAATATACACCGAGCGTTTACCGTTAATGAGGGCATAATCTACCGTAACGTCTGCGGCATCGGCCACACGGGCCACGTCTTTCACAAAAATGGGCACACCGTTTTTTGTTTTTACAGGGATGCTGCCAAAGTTGTCGGCGTTTTTAATGAGCGAGTTCATGGTAGTGAGGTAGATGGTATTATCCAATCTCAAATTACCCGAAGGCGACATCACGTTGAATTTGGATAAGGCATCAACCACCTCATCGGGTGTTAAGTTATAGCTGCGCAGCTTATCAGGGTCAACGTTGATAGTAATGGAGCGGGCATTAGCTCCAAAAGGTGGCGGTGCCGATAAACCGGGAATAGTTGCAAACATGGGCCTGATACGGGTTGCCGCCAGATCATAAATATCTTTAAGGCTGCGCGACGGACTTGAGAAAACCAATTGGCCAACGGGTAGCGACGAAGCATCAAACCTGATAACCTGCGGCGGTAATGCACCCGGTGGAAAAAAGCTTGTAGCCCTGTTTACCTGCAAGGCAACCTGGGCCGAAGCTTCGGCCATGTTGGTGCTTTCGTAAAACTCCAGTTTAATAAGTGTTAGCCCCTGTATGTTTTTACTGGTGATATTTTTTATACCATTGATATACAGAAACTGGTTTTGCAAACCAGTAGAGAAGAAACCCTCCATTTGCTGCGGCGACATACCACCGTACGACTCAATAACGTATATGGTTGGCAGGTTTAACTGCGGAAAAATGTCTATCGGGATTTTTATAGCGCTAAGCACGGCAAATATCAACAGGCTAAGTGTAATTACTATAGCTGTTACTGGCCTTTTAAGCGCTGATGTTACCATTGACATAGCTTAATTATTTAAAAGATTTAATATTGAACTGACTTGATTAGTTGTAACCGCTTTTTGAAAAAAGGCGCTGGAATAAGCATATTTGGCTTGTGCGTAATCAGTCTCGGCCCTATAAAGGATATTGAGGGCTGCGTTGAGCTCGATAATATCGGTAAGACCGCTTTTGTAAAGCGATAGTTTTTGCCTGTACCCAGCAGTAGCTGCCCTAAGCTGGTCAGGTATTTCTATAAGCCGCTGTTTGGCGGTGTTCAATTCTTCATCGGCCTGGTTAATGCTTACGCTGAGGAGTTTTTTTTGCTCGTCCAGCTTCTTTTGGGCATAGTAAGTCTCCGCTTTTTGGGTACGAACTTTCAGTTGCCTGCGTCGGATATCAAAAAGGTTATAAGATATACCTATACCAACCAGGTAGTTGCTTCGGTCAAAGCCCCAACCGTTTGAAAGGCTGTTGAAACGATCATTGGCATCTATGCTTGAACCACGGCCCCAGGCAGCGGCTTCAACCAATATTTTAGGATTGTATTGTTTTTTGACAAGCTCTTCCTTTTGAAGATTATTTTGCAAAACCGATCTGTAATAACTGATAACCGGATGATTTGCTGTATCAGGACTGATAGCTGAGGCCGCTAATACAGGCATGGCTAAGTTTTTTTCGGCATTGGTATCTGGCACTATGGATTGATAGGGCAGGCCGCTTACGGCAGATAACTGTAATTGTACCTGCTTGTACTGGTTGTTCAATTCAATATAGTTTAAGCGTGCTTTGGAGAGTTCGGCCTCGGCAATGCTGGTATCAACACCCGGCCTTACACCGCTTTTTGCTAATGATTGTATAGAACGCCTGATTTGCTGGTTGCGGGCAATATTGCGTACCTGGATGGCTAAATAGTTTTGCAGCCTGAGTAGTTGCAGGTAATATCCAATAGTATAAGCCTGCAGTTGGTATTTTAATTGCGCGAATTTGTTTTGCTCAACGCTGATATTTGATGAAGCTACCTTGTTTTGAGCGGCATAAGCGCCAAAATTGTAAACTTCCCAATCAAGCGAGGCAATACCCAGGTTGGTGAGCGATGCGCTGGTGTTACTTTCTGTACGTACCCCGCGCGAGTTGGATGGGATTATACCAAAGCCAAAATAAGGACCTGCTGTGTTGTTATTAGTGCCCACATCGGCCTGGTAATTTAAATGCAGGTTAGGTAGCCAGCTGCTGCGGGTTTCGGCTGCTTCATTTTGGCGGATGCCTATAGCAGCCGAATCGGTTATTAATGTAGGGGCGTTTTCATCTACCCGGTTCAGCAACTCTTTTAAAGTAACCGCGGTAGGTGATTGCTGAGCCTTGGCGCATATGGCATAAAATAGCAATATGGCAATGCCCACGCATCGTTTAAGATCGAGCATCTTAGTATAATGTTTAAGGAATTTGATAATGAAAAATGAAACTCATCTATCGTTTTCAGATGGATGTTAAGTCATGCTGAAGATATCAGCAACAGGGAAGAGGAAATTATCAAATATTAAGTTTGCGCACCAATAGGTATCGATGCAAGGGAAGGCTCTGGCTTCGTCTGATGTCAGTTAAAAAACCAATGGTTAGATATGGCGCCGATTGTAAAACCGCGTTGAAAAACTTATCTAAGAAGAAAGTAAATAATAGCAGTAACGCCATTACAGGATTGGAGAGGCGTTGTTGTACGGCAGTAACATCGTACTCGCTGTCCTCAACGTATTCCTGTTTGCGTTTGGTAAAGGCTTTCGCAAAAATATTGGTATCGGTTTCGGTTTCATTTTGCAAACGGCCGCAAAAGCTAAAACCAATAAATGGTTTTGCCGCAAGTGCCAAAACAGCCAAAAATAAAAAATACCTGATCACTGACGATTGCATAGTACTTCTAAAAACCTTTATCAAAGGTGAAAAGAAAAATAATAAAGAATGGTTCCGTAACTAAAAAGTTGCAATGGTAAACCGTTTTTTGTGGTTTACATACTGGCGTTTACTTCTTTGATGCCGATAGTAATCATAAATATTACAACCCAATTAAAATAAGCACTATGGTGATTAAAGCAGGCAGAGCCTGTATGTAAAATATTTTTCTGGTAACAGTAATTGAACCATATAACCCTGCAATGGTAACACAAGCCAAAAAGAACAGTGCTACATTATTATGCCATTGTGCATCGCTAATAAAAAACGTCCAGAACAGGCCCGCAGCCAAAAAACCATTATAAAGGCCCTGGTTGGCGGCCAGCGTTTTGCTGTTTTGGAGTTCGGCTACCGGTTTATTGAATGCTTTGGGGCCGCGGGTTGTCCAGGCGAACATTTCCAGCCACAATATATAGCCATGTATAACAGCGATAAGGCCAATCAGGATACTGATGATGAGGTTCATGGGCTTTTGGTTATAGTATATAAATGTAGCAAATTTAAATGCAAGGTATAACTACATCTATTGTATTTGATCTGGGTAATTCAATTGGTTTCGATTTGTTTCATATTTCCTATTCTGTTTGTCTTTTTGGCACGATAATGATGGCTTTAGAAGCTTTTAATGTTGTTATTTATAAAAGTTGACTTGTATGGTGTTTTGTTTTGTTTCTAATTGTTATTGTTTTAATTTTGATTAGGAAATCGAAACTGATTGCCGCATAAGTAATAATACCATGGGCATAACTGCAACCGACAGAAACAGCATAGTAAAAACCTTAGCCGATAATCCGGACAAAATTTGGGATGTAGTTATAGTAGGCGGCGGGGCTACGGGTTTGGGTGCCGCGCTTGATGCGGCATCAAGGGGGTATACAACTCTGTTGCTGGAGCAAGCCGATTTTGCAAAAGGTACTTCGAGCAGAAGTACCAAATTGGTTCATGGTGGTGTGCGTTATCTGGCTCAGGGAGATATTGGTTTGGTGCGCGAGGCTTTACATGAGCGGGGTTTGTTGCTCAAAAACGCGCCTCACCTGGTAAAAAATGAATCATTTATCATTCCTAATTATGAATGGTGGGGTGGTGCTTTTTATACCATTGGCTTAACACTTTACGATTTGCTGGCTGGCAAACTTGGCTTTGGCAGGGCAAAACATATCTCCAAAAAAGAAGTGATTGAAAAGCTGCCAACCATTAATCCAAAGGGATTATATGGTGGCGTAGTATATCACGACGGGCAGTTTGATGATTCGCGGCTGGCGGTTAACCTGGCCCAAACCTCTTTAGAACAGGGTGCAACCATACTTAATTATTTTAAGGTGGTTAGCTTGATTAAAGATAACGAACAGAAAATAGCCGGCGTAGTAACTGTTGACCAGGAAACCGACCAAACTTATCATGTTAAAGCAAAAACTGTAATTAATGCTACCGGAGTATTTGTTGATGATCTGCTGCAGATGGATAAACCTGGCAAAAAGCCGCTGGTTAGGCCAAGTCAGGGCGTACACCTCGTACTTGACAGGTCATTTATGCCTGGCGAAGATGCGCTCATGATCCCAAAAACAGAAGATGGGCGGGTACTTTTTGCTGTTCCCTGGCATGATAAACTGGTGGTTGGCACAACCGACACGCCAATTGATGACCATGATCTGGAGCCGCGGGCATTGGATGAAGAGGTGAGTTTTATCATTCGTACAGCCGAAAAATACCTGGTAAAAACGCCAACACGCAAAGAAGTACTCAGCGTGTTTGCAGGTCTGCGTCCCTTGGCTGCTCCCCAAGGAGACTCGGCCAAAACAAAGGAAATTTCGCGCAGCCATAAATTACTTGTTTCAGAATCGGGACTCATCACCATGACCGGGGGCAAATGGACAACTTACCGTCGCATGGGCGAAGATACCATTGATAAAGCCATCGAAATTGGTAAATTAACACCGAAGCCAAGCGTGACCAAAAATCTGCCTATACATGGCAGTAAAACCAATGTAAACCGTAATGATCATTTGTATGTTTACGGTAGCGACGAAGATGCTTTGCTAAACCTGCTCAAAGAAAATAGGGAGTGGGGGCAAAAGCTTCATCCGGATATGCCTTACATACAAGCCGAGGTAGTATGGGGCGTAAGGCATGAAATGGCCCGCAACGTGGAAGATATTTTGGCGCGCAGGGTAAGAGCGCTTTTCCTGAACGCACGCGCAGCTATTGATATGGCTCCGCAAGTGGCCAGCCTCATAGCTGTAGAATTGGATAAGGACGCTGTATGGCAGAAAGAGCAGGTTGAAAGCTTTACAGCTTTGGCAAACGGCTACCTGCTTGAACCGTACAAGAAATAATAGTTGAATCACCCGGATTGATCAGTCTTTCTGCTCATTGGGTAAAGAGGATAAATAAATTTGTCATTGCGAGCGTCGCGTGACAACCGCGAACTTTGCAGAGAAGACACATAGGGTTCGCGATTGCTTCGTTTCTCGCAATGACAATCTTTTTCTTTATCCTTCTGTCCGCCACAGCAAAGAGAGGAGTGACAAGCGCAGCGATGTCAAGGTAAGTCAAAAATTAAAAATAATATAAACCAATTTATTCCCCTAACCAGGGAAAATATACATTATGGAAGACTACATTTTAGCTTTAGACCAGGGCACAACCAGTTCCCGTGCTATAGTATTTGATCGCAAAGGGCAAATCAGATCTGTTGCCCAAAAAGAGTTTAAGCAAATATTTCCGCAATCGGGCTGGGTTGAGCATGACCCGAATGAGATTTGGGCATCACAGGCAAGTGTAGCCGCTGAGGCAACCGTAAAGATGGGCATAAACGGCACTAACTTGAAAGCAATAGGTATTACTAACCAACGCGAAACAACCATAGTATGGGACAGAGTAAGCGGCGAACCAATTTATAATGCCATAGTATGGCAGGATAGACGCACAGCTGCCTTTTGTGATGAACTGAAAAAACAAGGGCATGAACAGTTGATCCGCTCAAAAGCGGGATTGGTGATTGATGCATATTTCTCGGGTTCAAAGATCAGATGGATACTGGATAATGTGGAAGGTGCTCGTGCGAAAGCCGATAAAGGCGAGTTGGCTTTCGGTACTGTTGACAGCTGGCTGGTATGGAAGTTTACCCGTGGCAGGGTTCATATTACCGATGTTACTAATGCGGGCCGTACCATGCTGTTCAATATTCAAACTCAGCAATGGGATGATGAACTGATCTCTATTTTTGACATCCCCAAAAGCATGTTACCTGAGGTAAAACAATCGAGCGAGATCTACGGCGAAACTGCTACTACTATCTTTGCCTCAAAAGTTCCTATTGCGGGTATTGCCGGCGACCAGCATGCTGCCTTGTTTGGCCAGATGTGCATTGATAAGGCCATGGTTAAAAATACTTATGGCACAGGTTGTTTCATGCTGATGAACATTGGTGATGAATTTATCGAATCGAAAAATAACCTGTTAACTACCATAGCCTGGAAAATCAATGGTAAAATACAGTATGCTTTTGAGGGAAGTATATTTATAGGCGGAGCTGTGGTGCAGTGGCTGCGCGATGGTTTGGGTATAATCAAAACATCGGCAGATGTTGAGAAACTGGCCCTGACGGTTGATGATACCCAGGGAGTATATTTTGTGCCCGCATTTGCCGGTTTGGGCGCACCTTACTGGAAGCCCGATGTACGGGGAACTATTGTAGGCTTAAGTCGTGGTAGCACTTCATCGCACATTGCCCGGGCAGCGCTGGAATCCATAGCCTATCAAACCATGGATGTGTTGAAAGCAATGGAGGCTGATAGCGGTATGCAAATAGAAGAATTGAGGGTTGATGGGGGAGCTGCCAAAAACGATCTGTTGATGCAGTTTCAATCAAACCTGTTAAATTGTAAGGTGATACGGCCAAACGTGGTAGAAACCACCGCTTTGGGTGCAGCCTATCTTGCTGGCCTTGCCGTGGGGTATTGGGAGAGCGTAGAGGAGATACAACAGTTATGGCAATCTGAAAAGGAATTTACGCCGGATGCTGATCGTTCCGGGATGAATAAAGCTATACGTGGCTGGCGAAAGGCTATCCACGCAGCGCAGGACTGGACAGAT
Source organism: Mucilaginibacter aquaedulcis (assembly GCF_030409325.1). GTDB lineage: Bacteria > Bacteroidota > Bacteroidia > Sphingobacteriales > Sphingobacteriaceae > Mucilaginibacter > Mucilaginibacter aquaedulcis. The sequence goes on along the minus strand of NZ_JAUFPR010000002.1, from coordinate 1,151,483 downwards.
GACTTGCCGGATTCTGAATGAGAATAACTATTTTTAGCTCACTAATTATATTATACCAATAAAATAAACCATATATGTCACCATTCATGGCCGAATTTATAGGCACCATGCTGCTTATACTTTTAGGTGATGGCGTAGTTGCCAACGTTGTTTTAAATGATACCAAGGGAAATAATAGTGGCTGGATGGTAATAACCACCGCCTGGGGATTGGCGGTTTTTGTGGGTGTTGTGGTCGCCGGGCCTTACAGTGGAGCACATCTTAACCCAGCGGTTACCATTGGGTTGGCCATAGCAGGCAAATTTGCATGGGCAAGCGTAATGCCATATATCGCAGCCCAGATATTAGGTGCAGCCGCCGGTGCTTTCCTGGTTTGGCTCATGTATTTTGATCACTTTCAGCGCACTAATAATCCTGACTCTATTTTAGCTGTTTATTGCACCGGACCTGCCGTGCGCAATTATGTATCCAACATCGCCAGCGAGATCATCGGTACATTTGTATTGATATTCACCATATTTTATATTTCAGGAGCCGAGATCACCCCAAGTAAAACACCAATAGGTATGGGTTCATTGGGCGCCATTCCGGTAGCTTTACTGGTTTGGGTAATTGGTTTGGCGCTTGGCGGTACCACAGGCTATGCCATTAACCCGGCCCGCGATTTGGGCCCGCGTATTATGCACGCCATTTTGCCCATGAAAAGTAAGGGAACCAGCGATTGGGCTTATGCCTGGATCCCAATTTTAGGGCCGGTGATCGGCACTTCCATCGCGGCATTTTTATACATGTACATGCATTAGTAATTATCAATCTTGACAGACCCGCAATCCCTCACGCGTATTTTAGTTTGTTTGGTAGCAGGCATTGCAGCTATTGTGCTACTTACTGCCCGGTTCAGGGTGCATGCCTTTTTCGCGCTCATCATTGCCTGTGTAATGGTTGGGGTAGGTATTGGCTTGCCGCTTAATGCTGTACTTACCATTGTAAAAGATGGCTTTGGTAATATCCTGAAGTCGTTGGGTTTATTGATAGTGTTAGGCACTACGCTTGGGGTAATACTGGAGCATACAGGATGTACCCGGGTAATGGCCAAAACTATCCTGAAAATTGTTGGTGAAAAGTACGCGCCCCTGGCCATGAGCCTGACGGGTTTTATTGTGGGCCTACCAATTTTTTGTGACTCTGGTTATATCGTATTAAGCGGGCTGAATAGATCTCTGGCAAAAACAACAGGTTTATCTTTGGCGGTGATGAGCACTTCGCTGGCTACGGGTTTATATGCGGTACATTGTATGATACCGCCGCACCCCGGCGCTGCTGCGGCTGCCGGTATTATAGGCGTTGATACCGGGAAATTGATGGTTACAGGTATATTGGTTGCCATTCCCGTTATGATCATTGGTTACCTTTGGGCAAATTATGCAGGCAGGAATGCTCAGGAAAAGGTTTTGGAAGAGGTTGACGTGATTGATCAATATCAAAAGTTGCCCTCTGTTGCACAGGCGTTTATGCCAGTGGTGATCCCTATTTTATTGATAGCCCTCAAATCATTCTTTGTAATTGAGCCAGGAACTTCCGGTAGATGGATGAATCTGCTGCTTTCTACCGGCGATCCTGTAATAGCATTAGCAATTGGCGTGTTGCTGGCCTGCATTGCGCTGCCTTCATTTAAAAAAGATGTTTTGGCGCCCTTGTTACAGGAAGGAGCCGAAAAAGCCGGCGGCATTTTAGTGATCATTGGTGCGGGAGGTGCCTTCGGCGCTGTTTTGGCAGCTGCTAAAATCGGTACACACTTAAGCAGTGCCTTGCAATTAGCAAGCATGGGAATATTGTTCCCGTTTTTATTAACCTTTATACTTAAAACAGCGCAGGGTTCCTCTACAGTAGCCATTATTACTGCCGCTTCTATTGTGTTGCCTTTGCTGCATACGCTTGGGTTAGATACTGATAAAGGACATTTACTTTGTGTTTTATCAATGGGTGCGGGGTCAATGATGATATCACACGCCAATGATGCGTACTTTTGGGTGATAGCCAAATTCTCGGGCCTCGAAATGAAAACCATGCTAAAGGTATATTCGCTGGCAACGGTATGGATGGGTTTAACAGCGCTGGCTATGGTTTACTTACTTTCTTATTTGCTTTAATTTTATGCACATTCTCATAGCTCCCAATGCTTTTAAAAACAGCCTTACCGCCGCTACGGCAGCTCAAGCTATTGAAAAGGGACTACAATCAAGTCCGCTGGAATGCACCACGCAATGTTTTCCGATTGCTGACGGCGGCGATGGAACAGCGAGCCTGATCATTCAGCAACTTCAGGGTGCGGTGGTTCAAACACGAGTACATGATCCTCTTGGGAGATTAATCACTGCTTCATTTGGTTTAATTGAAAACGACGGTACAGCCGTTATTGAAATGGCTGATGCATCAGGTTTGCGATTACTAAAGCAAGACGAATTAAATCCACTCCGGGCTACTTCATTTGGCACTGGTGAGCTGATTAAGGCTGCTCTTGACAAAGGTGTTAATCAGATATTGATTGCCATGGGTGGTTCGGCAACGGTTGATGGAGGCACCGGCATTTTAAAAGCGCTCGGGACAAGGTTCCTGGATGTTGAGGGATATGAACTGATCAACTTACCTGAAAATCTTGTTGATCTTCATGAAGTAGATATTAGCCAAATGGATACTCGCTTATCCAACTGCGAGATCGTGGTATTATGCGATGTGGATAATAAACTTTTAGGAGAAAAGGGTGCAGCAGCGGTGTTCGGCCCTCAAAAAGGTGCGGACGCTGATGGTGTTAAGAAGTTGGATGCCGCATTGACAAGATTGGCCGAAGTTACCCTGAAAATAACGGGTAAAGATATGACGGCTGTGAAATATGGAGGAGCCGCCGGTGGAGCATCTTCAGGTGTTTACGCCTATTTAAATGCCCGGCTTGTAAACGGAATAGAACATTTTTTAACACTTACCAGCTTCGATGTGGCCCTCGAACAAAGTGGTCTGGTTATTACCGGCGAAGGCAGTATCGACGAACAAACATTACAGGGCAAAGGCCCTTTTGGGGTTGCAAGCCGGGCAAAGCTGAAAAATTTGCCTGTAATAGCGCTCGCCGGTAAAGTGCCCCAGCAGGAAAATGAACAACTAAGCAAATATTTTGATGTGTTAATTGCTATAGGCAATGAACCTACTGATATTAAATCTGCAATAAAAAATACCGAACAAAACCTGGTACGTACTGCCCGGGAAATCGCAAAACTTCTTAAGCTGGGTTAATCAATCTTACTATGATAGGTAAATAATTTTTGAAGTGTCTTTTTATAAGTCGCTCTGAATTGTATATTTAGCTATCTGCCTGATTAACCGAAAAGCATGACCAACATTAAAAGAAGATCATTTATAAAAAATACCCTGCTGGCCGGCGCCGGATCTGTTTTGGCCCCACAGGTGCTGCATGCAGCTGAAGAATTAAATGCCAAACATGCGCCTGTTGAGCCAATAGTTATGCCGAATGGTAAAAAAGTAATAGTTGCGGGGGCGGGAATCACAGGCTTATGCTGTGCTTATGAACTGATGAAAAGCGGTCACGATGTTGTGGTGCTGGAAGCCAGTGGCAGGTATGGAGGCCATGTGTTTACCGGCCGTGATGGCCTGAGCGATGGTCTGTATGCCGATTACGGTGCCGATCATATCACTAAGCCAGGCTACGAACGCTTTTTTGAGTATGCCGATGAGTTTAAACTTAAAGTGATCCCGTATCCTCATGCCGAAGGATCGGAAGCTGCACCTGAAAATCATACACTAAAAATGATTGGCGGTAAGTTTTACACACCCGAAATGATGAAAGATCCGGCTGTGCTTGCCAAATTTGGTTTCAATGATAAGGAGGTTAAGTTTTTATCGCAAAATCCGCTTTATGAATTAAGCCAGTATTTTCTAAAACCCTACCTCTCTAAATTTACCGATCCCTATCAGCCGTTTGGTGTTGGTTATGATGATTACGACAAAATAGCTATCGCCGAAATTTATAAAAAGGAAGGAGCCTCACCGGCAGCACTCCGCTTTTTGGGTGGCAGTACCACTAATGCGCTTTATGCATTGTGGCGAACCGCTATCATGAATTTTAGGGGCATCCCGGCGTCTGAAGGAGATACTTTTCATCTTAAAGATGGTAACGAACAGTTGCCCATTGCTTTTGCCAAACGTTTGGGCAAACGCGTAAAATTGAACCATCCGGTTACGACCATAAAGCATAGCAGCACAGGTGTAACTGTTTCCTATAAACCATATGGTTTGGATAAGGTGCAGGATATGCAGGCTGATGTACTGGTTAATTGTATTACCCTACCCATATTTAAAAGCATCCCGGTTAGTCCGCCGTTGTCTCCAGAAAAAAAATATGTGGTTGACAGGATGGGATACTCTTCGCACCCTTTTTATGTATTTGAAGCCAGCTCTCGTTTTTGGCTCGATGATGGTTTTAAAACCATTAATATGGAATTTGAGCACCCGGATATATCATCCATATGGGAAGAAACCAACGAGGTGGATACCACCCGGGTTGTTTTAAAGGCTTTTGGCCCGGGCGGCCTTACACCCGAACGAGTTTTAGCCGCCTTCAGGAGTGTTTATCCCGGAAAGCACGATACCATAGAACAGGCTCTTACCTTTGACTGGACGAAAGACCGCTTTGCACCCGCCTGCGAAATGCAGCCTTTTCCGATAGGTACCATGCACAAGTTTTGGCCGCAGGTAATGCAGCCTGAAGGCAGGATATATTTTGCCGGAACCTATGCCGATAATATGAGCAGGGGTATGGAGTCGTGTATTCGTTCGGCACAACGTGTGGCACAGGAAATAAGTAAGCTTTAGCGTACATTTTTTTCGATAACAGCGTTATACCTGAACCAAGTATTTATGCCTGTGGATAATTGCATGGTTATGTTGAAACCGGTTAAGATCAGTCGTCATTTTTCTGTTTCGGCAGAGCGGGTTTTTGATGCCTGGCTCAACCCGGCGGTAATTAAGCTGTGGATGTTCAAAAGCGCCGTAAACGAAATTGTAAACGTAAAGATACAGCGCTGGGTAGGTGGCAGATTCTCTATTCTGGAACAGAGCGAAGATGGTGAGATAGATCATTTTGGTGAGTACAAAGAGATAACCGGCCCGCGCAGGCTGGGCTTTTCGTTGGAGGTGCCTCATCATTTTCCGGGTGTTACTGTGGTAGATATTCAGATTGATCCTGATATTAATGGCTGTAATCTTACCCTGACCCAGACAGGTGTTCCCGCTAAAATAACTGAAGGCTCCTGGACAGAAATGCTTCATAATTTAGAGTTACTGTTAAGTAAAAAGAGCCAGTGATTCTGCAGTTAACAATTACTTAAATATTTCTTATTGTGCTTTAGGCTGTGGCTTTAATATCTTAGGCGCCGCAAACCGGTAATTAATGCCCGGTACCAGCCCAATATATGAAACGCAGAGATTTTGTTAAAAACGCAACGCTTACCGCACTCGGAGCATCATTAATTGGCCCATTAGAGGCTTTTGCTGAAGATAAAGTTACCCACTTGGAAAGCGATGACGTATCGCCCCGGGCGGCATTTGCCGATGATTTTAAGTTACATTTCCTGGCAATAGGTGATTGGGGAAGAAACGGCGAATATGACCAGGGCGAGGTTGCCAAACAAATGGGGCAGTGGGCCACTACTCATCCAAATGATTTTGTGATTTCTGTTGGTGATAATTTTTACCCAAAAGGCATCATCAGCGAGATGGATCCGCAGATACATTATTCTTTTGAAAATATTTATACTGCTCATTCCCTGCAGTGCGACTGGTGGGTTGTTTTAGGTAACCACGATTACCTGACCGATCCAGATGCGCAGATCCGCTACAGCAAAGTAAGCCGCCGGTGGAATATGCCTGCTCGCTACTATTCCAAAGAGGTTTCTTTGGGTAAAGACAAAGGGAAAGCACTTTTTGTAATGATAGATACCGACCCGATGCTGCACGAAGGTTTAAAGGATTACGTAGCAACACAAATGAAATGGCTAAACAACACCCTGAAACAGGCATCGGCTGATGTTAAATGGAAAATAGTGGTTGGCCATCACCCGTATTATACGGTGGGTCCGCGTATCACCAATTATGATACGCTTACCGTTCGGAAAATATTACCTCAAATTTTTGAAGAACACAAGGTTGATGTGTATCTCTCGGGGCATGATCATTCGTTACAACATCTTAAACCTGAGGGCTTCACGCATCAGTTTATTTCAGGAGCAGGCTCCGAGCTTACTCCGGTGTCAACAGGTATTCCTTACAGCCGTTTTCAGGCATCGGAACATGGCTTTATGTACTTTTCTGTAAATGCTGATAAGCTTAACGTAAAGGCTATAAACCAGGTTGGTAAGGTGATATATGAAACGGAGTTGAGCAAATAGCTATATTCTGATTAAAAAGATTTCTCTTAATCATTCTAAAATGGTTAAGAGAAATCTTTTGTGTTTTATTCTAAAAGAGTCTTAAAGTCCTACAAATCCAGTAGTCTCACAAGTCAGTCAGGGCACCTGGTTGATGTGCGATACTGAAAACTTAAGACCCATGATTCCTATCATGATCAGGGAGATGAAGAATGCCTCAGCCCATGAAATGCTTTTGTTAAAAAATGCCATCTCTGCCACTTTTATCAACACCAATGTGGCAGCTGTCCATATAGCGTAGGCTGTTGCTGTAGAGAGCTCTTTGATAGCCAGTGAAAAGAAGTATACATTACATACTCCGAATAGGATATAACCCAGCAACGGGGCCATTAGTGGGAAACTGATATTAACCCGGTAAAAGTTATGCCAGGTAAGCAATTTGAGATCGCTTAATTTAAAGTACTTAACCGAAAACGTCCATGCGGTTTCAAATACTGCTGCTATAATGATGTATATCCAGGCCAATGTTTATGGATTATTGCAAAATTTCTTCTTGCTGTTGATGTGTTAATATTGTTTTTGATATCCCGGGCTGATGGATAGCATCTGGTTTTAGATCATCCTTTTTCCATAACTTAAAAAATACCGAAAGCAGGGCGGGTCTTAAATTATAATAACGGTCAAACCATTTATATTTCAATAGTTTGTTTTCATCAAAACGCTTTACCGAAAAAGCGTGCTGCAAAAAGTAATCTCTCGGATATTCATATCCCAGGCCCCAGTTTTCCCGTTCGTTACCGGGAGCATGACCCGGGTTGTAAGCTGTACCCAATAGATGATCCCAGATGGCAAATTTAGTAGCGAAGTTGGCGTGAAAAACCTCAATGTAGTTGGCATGGTGCCATAAATGCAATTCGGGCGTGTTGATGATATATTTTAGCTTGCCAAGATTCACTCTGATATTACCGTGAATGAACATGCCAAACATGGCATCCAGCAAAGCTTTAATAGGTATCACAGCCGGATCGGCGCCAAGCAGTATAATAGGCGCGAACTCTATGGTTTGGTTGATAATGATCTCGACAATATGCGACCGCGAACCTGATAAAAAATCAACTTCCTTACCTGAATGGTGCGCCTCGTGGGTGCGCCAAAGTAACTTGCTGCGGTGTTGAAGCCGATGGAAAAGATATATGTACAGATCATGTGTAACAAGGAAAAATAATACCTGCACGGCAACTGGCCAGTTTTTCACAAACTGAATAGCCGACCAGTTAAAATGATGCTGAACCGGCGCTATGAGATAATCAAAGATAAAGATCTTTAAAAAATAACTTTGTATGAGCGTGTACCATACCAGATCTATCCAGAAACCCTCCCTGAAAAATTTTAGCCCTTTACGGTAGGGTATTATCCGTTCCAGGGTAATGATCATAATTACCCATAAAACCAGTATGGTGGTGGTAATGGTGAGCAGTTTTTCCTGTGGCATAGTTTAAATAGTATCAAGTAGTTAGTATCAGGTATGAAGTAATTAGTATTAGGTAATAATAAGATATTCAAATATAAGACATACAAAGTCTTGATACCTGATACTAACTACTTGATACCATTTCTATATTGCTGTCCATCCGCCATCAACCACGAGGTTGGCTCCGGTCATGTAAGCAGATGCTTCGCTTGCTAAAAATATAAGAGCGCCCTGGTAATCAGTTGATTTGGCCATGCGTCCCAACAATGTTTTTGCTGAGTAATTCTCAACAAAAAATTCGTTCTGGTTGTTCTCCACACCTCCCGGCGACAGGGTATTCACCCGTACCCCTTTATTGCCCCAGTAAGCGGCCAAAAAGCGGGTAAAGTTGATAACCGCCCCCTTGGTAACCGGATAAGCGGCTGATTTATAAAAATCCTGCTCGCCTTGCTGATTCCTGTATATTGACTGATCTGGCCCTACCATGCCGTAGGTTGACGCCACATTAATGATACTGCCCGAGCCCTGCTGAGCCATCACCGTACCAAATACCTGCGAGCATAGGAAAACCCCGGTTATATTAACATTAAGTGATTGTTGAAAGGCTTGCAGCGGATAGTTTTCAAATGCTGATAGCTCTTTTGCCAAAGCCGGGTTTTCAAACATATCATTAATGGCTGCATTATTTACCAATATATCAATACTGCCATATCGGGTTAGTATTTGATCTCGCGCCAGCTCTAATGAGTGCTTATTAGTAACATCAATCCGGAGACCGCCGTGTTGCTCGCCTAATCCTGCGGCAAAGGCTTCTACCTTTTTCTCGTCAATATCTGCAGCTACTACATTGGCTCCGGCTAAGGCAAGTGCTTCACAATGCTTTTGCCCTATGAGGCCCAAAGCTCCGGTCACTATTGCTGTTTTGCCTTGTAATGAAAATAGTTCCATAGTTACAGCGCAGCAGTTTTGGGCTTTATGTTGTAATTGCTCACCTTACGGAAAACGGCTTCCAGCACTTCACCTTTTAAATAACTTTTTACATCGCCGCTTAAAATAGCTTCTTTAACTACCGCCAATACATCACGATATGCCAGAAGGGTGTAATCAATATCTTCAGAAGTATGGCTGAAACACATGTTGTGGAAACCGGCCCAAAGTATACCGCGTTTTATCATTTCCTGCTGCATCAGCGTTTTTAATTCTAACGCGTTACCAGCTTCAGGGGTAAAAGTTACCATGCTGCGGCAATTGTAACCAATGCAGCGGGTATACTGATCCATACCCATTGATATGGCAATTTGGTTATAACCATCTTTTAATAATGCACCATTCTGATCAAGGTATTGAGCTACATTTTTATCGCGCAACTCATTAATAGTGGCAACACAGGCTGCCAGCGATAAAGCTTCGCCGCCAAAGGTGGTATAGCTAAATACTTCCGAATTAAACAATTCCATTACATCGGCACGACCGGTGAGCAAGGCTATCGGCATGCCATTGGCACAGGCTTTGGAGAAAACAGCCAGATCGGCCTTAACGCCAAAATATTCCTGTGCACCACCCAACGCGATACGGAACCCTGTCCACATTTCATCAAAGATGAGCAGCGTTCCATTTTCACGACAGGCCTCGGCAAGCTGCTGCAAAAAGCCAGGTTTGGGTGCCTCAAAAATAAAAGGCTCCAGTATCAGGGCAGCTACGGTTCCGTCAAGCGCTGCTTTTATTGATTCAATATCATTATACTCAAAAGTGTAGGTAAGTTCCTGTATAGCCTCCGGGATGCCCGCGTTGCGGCTGGTAATGCCGATATACCAATCATGCCAGCCATGGTAACCGCAGCAAAACACTTTGTCGCGGCCAGTAAAGGCACGAGCCACACGTATGGCTGCCGAACAAACATCGGCACCTGTTTTGGCAATTTTAACGGCCTCGGCGTTGGGTATCACTTGCTGTACCAGCTCGGAAAGTTCAACTTCAAGCGGGTGCATCAGCGAAAAGGTGATGCCATCATTCAATTGTGTGCGTATAGCCTCGTCAACAGCAGGGTAGGCGTAACCTAAGGAGATGGGGCCAATGGCCGAATTGTAATCAATGTATTCATTACCATCCACATCCCAAACATGTGCCCCTTTACCTTTAACCAAATATTTAGGTGCCACGCCTTTACTAAACTGACCCGGACCTTTGGCCAGCGTTTGCGTAACCGGTTTTTGAACCTTTAAAGCACGCTCATATAATTTATCCGACTCGCTGATATTTGGGTAATTGTTGCTTAACTGTATCTTATTTGCCATGATGGTAATATTTATTCTGAAAATTCCTGTGTGGTGATAAATGGTTGGCTATGCCCTGTTTGATAACCCAATATCCTTTCGGCTATTTGTTTACCAGTAAACCCTTCGTTTTGTAATACATCCTGCAATAATGCCGGTCTGAACCAGTTTTCTTTCAGGGCAATAGGCATCACTTTGGCCGTGGTTTGATATTGCAGCAGTACTTCGGCTACAATGGTGTACAGGCCGCCTGTTAAAAAATGATCTTCAAGAGTAACTATCAGATTACTGCTGGCAGCAACCTGTAATATGATGGCTTCATCAACCGGTTTAAGGCTGCGCATATTCACCAAACCAACAGAAAGGCCTTCGTTTTGCAATATGTCAACAGCAATCAACGCCTGCTCAAACATCAGCCCGTAGGTTAAAATGGTTACATCGCTGCCGGTGGCTACAACTTCGGCTTTGCCTAATTCAAATGGCTCATGCTCATAGGTAGTTTTACGGGTATTGATGCGCGTGTAAGCCGGGTTAGGGGAATTCCAGATCTGCGGCAGCATTTTTATCAGATCGTCCTCATCTGCGGGAGCAAATACGGTTACATTGGGAATACCCCGCATAATGGAAATGTCTTCAATAGCCTGGTGCGTAGGGCCGTTAGCGTCAGATAAAAAGCCGGGTATAAAACCGCTCAGTTTGGCAGGTAAATTAGCAATACCCAGATCGGTACGTACAAACTCAAACGCGCGCATAGTTAAAAATGCGGCCAGTGCATGTACTACCGGGATGCGCCTGCGTAATGCTAAACCGGCTGCTGCGCCTATCATGGTTTGCTCGGTGATACCGGTATCAATAAAACGTTTGCCCAAAACAGCGGGCAGGTTACGTACCAGCGCGCGATTTTCGGCCGTCATCACTATAATCTGTTCGTTGTTTAAGGCTGTTTCCGTTAATAATTCTTCATAGCTCATGGCTTATCTTACAATTAGGGTTTCTGATGTTAGGTCGCTTATATGCTGGCCATGGAGTTCCTGTAAAAGCTGCTCAATCTCATTTGCAGAAAAATTGCAGAACCAGCGGTCGGCACGTTCCTGAATACTTGGCAGGCCTTTACCTCTGATGGTATCGGCAATCACCACGTTAAGCTTTCCGGTTTTGAAAGGATACGCGCTGAAAGCCTCGTGCAACTCGGTATAGCTATGACCGTTTACACGCTTAACTGCAGCGCCAAATGATTCAAATTTTTCAATGAGCGGTTCAAGCGGTATCAGGTCTTCGGTACGCATATTGGCCTGGAAATGATTACGGTCGATCACGAAAATGAGGTTGTCTAAAGCATAGGCATTGGCTACCAGAACGGCCTCCCAGCAGGTGCCTTCGTTTAATTCACCATCACCCATAATGCAGATCACTTTATTATCACTGCCACTTATCTTCAGATCCATAGCCACACCTAAGGCCACAGAGGGGAGGTGTCCTAATGAGCCCGAATGAAATTCAACACCGGGGATATGCCTGTTAGGGTGCCAGTAAATATGATCATCTAACGAAAGGTGTTTTTGCAACCTCTCTTTTTCTATAAAACCTAATTCGGCCAATGTGCCGTAAAGTGCCGGTACATCGTGCCCTTTGGAGAGGAAAAGGTAATCGCGGTTAGGATCATTTAAATTGAAGGGTGTGATGTCTAAAAAATCGGTATAGAGGTATACAATAAGATCTACAGCCGAAAGTGATGCTCCGGTAAAACAGCCGCCGTCTGTTGACATGCGAACAATGTGCTCTCTAACTTTCAGGGCAATGGCCTCTGTATCCTGGTATTGATTTGTGTTGTTTTTCACTGGTTATGATGTTTTGGGGTATTTAGTGTTCAGTACCTATCCGGCTGTTTGCCTGGTTTGCTCCGGATTGATGGTTTTTAATTCGTTTAAATGATGACGATACCAGTTAACACCTGCATATTGGGCATTGATCTGGTAAATTTCAGGATCGCGGTTAAGCAGGTCGAGAATGTCATTACATGTAAAACTTTTATTTATAGGGTAAAGCTCCTCAAATACACGTTTAATAAACAGGTAATCTTCCTGGTAATCAATCGTGAAACGGTGCGACATGGAATAATCCAGGCCGGTTTCCCAGCTTACGTTACCCATATTAAACTGTTGTGGATTTTCCCATATATATGGGGTGGTATGCTCAAGCTCTAATGGTTTAGCTGCATTTTCCCAAGCTCGTTTTAAGCAAGACATGGTCATGATCTCTACGTCATTGCCATCGGGATACGTTGCCGGGTGCAGGTTGCTTACGTAATCAAATTCGGTTTCGTGTTCAAGAAAGTACGTGAGCACACGGTCAATAATATGCGGATCAATCAGTGGACAGTCTGAAGGAATTTTTAATACAACATCAGCATCATGAAGCAAGGCCGTACGGTAATGACGCTCGAGCAGGTTGTTCTGGCTACCTCTGTAACAAGGGATGTTTAATAGGTTTGCTTCCTGTTCAATAATATCATCTTCGGCATTAACCGAAGTTGCAATTACTATTGTGGCCTGGTGTTTTATCATCTGCAGGCGCTCGATCATGAGGGCCAAAATGCTTTTGCCCAGCACCTGTAACATTACTTTACCTGGTAGGCGGCTTGATGCCATACGCGCCTGTACTATGATCACTATCTTAGCTGCCATGGTATAAATATTAGTAATTGGCCACAAGCTGCTCCGCATATACCGGGCGAGCTTTCTTATTCACTATTCTCTGCAGATCGAAATTATCCGATTTGCCATTGTGCCTGATATAGGCTTTACATATCTGCGCTATCTTGCTTGCCGAAACGCCACCGTTCTGGTTGGGCGCGAGTTTCATTAATTCATCCACATTAAACCAGGAATGCACTTTTTTGCCCAGCGCTATGCCGGTATACACCACGGTTGAATACTGGGTAATCAACTCGCAGCAATTAGCTATCATGTGGTTGGTATTGCCTGTTTTATAGATCAGGGTATCTGCCGGTGCAAACCTGCGGATCTCGCGCTCGGCACGTTCTGCATCCTCGTTGGGGTGCAGTTTAAATAGTAATGGTCTGCCAGCGGCAATTTTCACAGCACTTTTTATAAAGGCGCGCCGGTTTTCAAAACGATAAGTTTCGCGCATATCGGTGGTAGCCACCATTACATAGTTATGGTGCGGAAAGTCATTATCTAAAAATTGCTGCAGGTTATCATAATTGGGCATGCCGGTAACGGCTATCTTATGATTTTCGGTTCCGGTTTTTACAAAGTATTGTTTATAGCCTTCAGATGCCGTGCAGTAAATATCGCATACGTTTGATGAGCCGTTTAACGAAGTATTACCGCACAGGAAAGGAGGAAGCTTTAAGGCTTTCACCAGCTTGCTCATCAGCGTATATTTATCAACCATACCTTCCTGCACCCATATGGTTTTGGTAGCGCGCATGCGCATGGGTACCAATAAATCTGAACAAAAAACAACCAGATCATACTGGTTTAATTTTGCGCCATAATCAATTTGCAAGCCGTGCTGATGCAGGTATTTTTCAGAATTGGTACGATAATAGTTTGATAATACCGTGCCATTGAGCAAGGTGGTATTGTTGATCAGGAAGTTCAGGATACTATTGTCTGTAAATAATTGGCTAAACCAGCAATCGAACTCGGAGAGTTCTGCTGCTATCTGGTGCATTTGTAATGTTTGGTTTACAGAGCCGGTAATAAACAGTATTTTCTGCATTTATAGTTTGATCACTAATTGTTGAACAAGGCAAATATTTTTGGCGTTACATACTGTGCTAACAGGGATATGAGTTGCTATTATCATATTCTTATTAATAATAAGTTATCACAATAAATTAAAAGTAAGGATGCTGCTTTTAAATAACGCTAAGTTTAGGTTATGATATAATTAAGTATGCATTAAGGCAGTTTGAAGTTAATGTTTAAACAAAAAACATTATTGTTATTTATTTTACATTTGCCGAGAAGGCAATACGTTTGGTCAGAAAGTCTTTTAACTCAGGAAGTTTATCAGTATTGATCAGATCCACACCACATTCCAATAGCTCGTTCCAAACAACCGGGTTTTCGGGCGACGCCCATAGCCTTACCTTTTTACCATACCGGTGTGCCATACTTACATATTTGCACAGGCGTTGCTTTTGTAAAACCGGAAACGAACCGGTACCGCTCCAGTTTACAATTTTTGAATATTTACAGCTGGCGGTTTGATAAACATTTGCAGACGAGGTATCCTTCTGTACACTCATTAGGTCTTCATCAATAAATGCCAACCGGTTTTGTTGCTTTTTAAGAGTTTCAAATGGTTTGTGTCCGGTTATTACAACGGTTAACTGACGCTTTACAAATACGCCGTTTTCATAACCCGATAAAATGTCTTTGTAGTTTTCAAGCAGGGCCGAAAGGGCCTGGTAAGTTTTATCGGCATCTGATTTAATGTCGATCATCAGCATGAGGGGAGAAACTATGCGTGGCGCCAAACCATTTGAACTGTTAATGCAGGCTGCTAACGGATCAAGGTAAAGGCGCTCCAACGTTCGGTGCCTTTTAAAAAGGGGGAGCAAATGGGCCACAATCAGTTTCCCGTGCCGCAGGTATATATCAGCCTCAATATGTGTATACCCATTATCCAAAGCGTCATACAAGGGGCGCTTGTGCCAATAATCATTATGGGCAAAGGCATTAACCAACGGAATATTTTGAGGGTAGCAATGAAGGGCAGATAATACCAGAAGAGCGGATAAAAATAATTTCAGGTGCTTTAGGCAAAAGCTTGCTGCTTGCATCGATAATTGTTTTTGTTGGTATAAAATTACTTTTTAAGTGTGTTTTGAGTGTTAGCCCATCGTTAATAAATTGATTATCGATATTAATTTTCTGTAAATAAAAAAAGGGGCTGCCTATTAAGCAGCCCCTTTCTATACTGTATTACCCTATTAATAACCAGGGTTTTGAACCAGGTTCGGATTGGTTTTTAACTCTGTTGACGGAATAGGATATAACCTTCTGGTTGGATCTGTATTCATTTTCAGATCATCAGCTTTTCCACCAGCTACCGGTAAAAGGTACTCTTTTTCAAACTGACCATAGCGGATCAGGTCATTACGGCGCCAAGCTTCCCATGAAAGCTCACGTGCACGCTCATCTAATAATACATCAAGATCAACAGTGGTGGCAGCCTCTGCATGGGCACGTGTACGCAGTTTGTTTACCAGGGTTAATGGAGTTTGTGTTTCGCCGTTTATAGCGGTTGCTGTTGCTCCACGTAATAAAGCCTCAGCTTTCATCAGGTAAATATCGGCTAAACGGAATACCGGAACGTCATTACTGTTTAAACGTGTGGCCTGGATAATATTAACATCCGGGTAGTATTTGATTGATCTTACACCCTCTGATTGTGAAGTAAGCACATCATTACCCAGGTCCATTGGTTTTAAACCGGTAAGTGTTAGCGTAGGAATTAGATTGATCTGGGTGGTGGCATACGGCGCCGGATAGTAAACAGGTTGGTTAGTAAAACCGCCATTGCCATCAGGATAATATTGCGGACCGGCCAGCCATGTTTTAGTACGGTCGTCACCAGGGATGTTAAAGCGGTTGTAAAACTCAGGCGTGGTGCTCATGGCAATACTTAAACCTACGTTAAAACCATAGGCTTGTACCAGGTAATAAAAGAAACCGAAACGGGTAAACTGGTTACCTGGTATCTGCTGGTCATAAGGAACGGCAAATATGGTTTCGTTGATCTGCGGGCCATTAGTTGGTAAAAATATATCCCTGTATTTTGCATCCAGGTAATAGTTGGTATTTGCCTGTACGCTATCGCACATAGTTACTGTTTCCTGGTAACGGTTTGTGCCGGTATATACACCTGAGTTCAGATACATTTTTGCAAGTAAGGCAAATACCATACCCTTGGTAGGGCGGCCATACTGTGATACGTTTATTGTGGCATTGCTGCTTTTGGCCGGTAATAAAGGTAAAACAGCTTTTAATTCGCTTTCAATAAAGGCATATACTTTAGCACGCGGTTGTGTTGCGGGTTGGCCAACTACCGGGAAATCAGTAATGATTGGTACGTTGCCGTACAGATCCATCATGAAATACATGTAAAGGGCGCGCATTGCTCTAACCTCGGCAATTGAACTTGCCTTTTTAGCAGCCGATGATGATGATGAGTTAATTACGCTCATGATGCGGTTACATGAATTTATACCGCCAAAACCCCATTGCCATACACCAATTACGTTAGGGTGGTCAAAGGTCCAGGTGTGGTAGTGTAATTGTCTGTACTGACCACCATCATCAAAGTTACCATCACGGGCCGGTAAAATTGCCTCATCGGTTGACATGTCCTGCATACGCCAGTAAGGTACTGCGTAGCTTGATGACAGGTTAGAATAAATGGTACCCAATAAAGCGGTATAATCTGCATCGGTTACCGGGAAGTTTGATTTTACGTATTGCGACTCAACGGGTACATCCAGTTTCGTACAAGAGGATAATGTGCCCATGATCACAACTACGGCGGCACATATTGAGAATATCTTTTTCATTTTTATTTGTTTAACTGTTATTAAAATGATGCGTTTAAACCTAAGCTGAAAGTGCGTGTTTTAGGATAAAAATTCCTGTTATCAATTCCAGGGGTTAAGCCTCCCATATCAATTTCCGGATCAACACCGCGGTATTTGGTGATGATGAAAATGTTATTGCCTGAAGCATAAAAACGTAAGCTCTTAATAGCCTGTATGTGTGGTTTAATGGTATATCCTATAGTGGCGTTATCCAGACGCAGGTATGAACCGCTTTCCAGGAAACGATCAGAGATCAGGTAAGCATTGATATCTTTAAATGATTCGCCTAAGGTATATCTTGGTATGTTTTGCAGTTTTGAATCGGCAGGGTTGTTTAATGAAGCTAATGTAGCGTTCAGGATTTTGTTGCCATATACACCACGCACCAGGAAGTTCAGATCAAAGTTTTTGTAAAAGAAGCTGTTGCTCCAGCCATAAATAAGCTTAGGTTGAGCATCATATTTAATAAATTGATCTGTAGTAAGTGGCTGTGCAGCAGTTGTTGATCCGTCGGCTTTTTCATAAGTACTTACACCGTTGCCATTTTTACCTAAATAGTGCCACAGATCAAAAGTACCAAGGGCATAACCTGGCTGTATGATCTGGCTATAATTACCAGACTGGCCTTTACCGCCTAATTGAGCAGTTTGAATGTATGGAAGAGCCAGGCCGCCTTGTGATAAACTTTGCACCATGTTTTTATTATGTGAAAAGTTTAAAGAGGTGCGCCAGGTAAAATCGCCCGTTTTTACAGGTATAGCATTTAATATTACCTCAACACCACTGTTTTTCATTTTACCAACGTTAGCAGTTAAATACTGGTAAAAATATTGGGTGGTTGATACCTGAAGGGTAGTGATCAGATCGGAGGTTTTCTTGATGTAGTAATCAACCGAGCCGGTAATACGGTTGTTGAAGATACCAAAATCTAAACCGATGTTTGTTGTAGCAGTACTTTCCCATTTCAAGTCCGGATTATCATTACGTACTGGTCCTATAGGGTTAATCACGTTGCCATTACTTAAAAATTTACCGCCACCTGGAGGAACACCGTAAATAAGCTGAGCGGTAAAGGCATCAAATCCTAAGCTGTTACCTGATACACCATAACCAGCTCTTAATTTTAAATCACTGATCACCGGTACAGATTTCATGAAATCTTCGCTGATGATCTTCCAACCCGCAGAAGCAGCCGGGAAGTAACCATGGCGATTGTTAAGACCAAATGCTGATGAACCGTCTTCCCTGATAGAAGCCTGTAATAAATATTTATCGGCAAACTGGTATTGGGCACGTGTGTAAAAAGATATTAACCTCAAGGTTGAGATATAGGTAGCCGGGGTGGTACCGTTTATGTTATAAGCCGGATTAAAAATAATTTGTGAAAGCTGGGTAGGGTTGGAGAATGCTAAGTAATTATAAGTTAAAGCATCGTTTGAAAATCCTTGTGTTTGTACACCAAAGCCATCACCGTTACGATCCTGCTGATAAGAATAACCACCTAATAATTTCAGGGAGTGCTGACCAAAAACACGATCATAGTTAAAATAACCTTCCACTACGTTACTGGTATTGGTGTAAGCACTGCGCACAGCTACACCACCCGCGTTAACAAATATGCCTGATTGGCTGGTTGAATAGGTATTAACGTTATTTTGTTCCTTTTGGGTTGATCCTGTGATGGTGAACTTTAAACCTTTTAAGATGTCAACAGAGGCAAAGCCATTGATCAGTGTTTTGTTGTTCTCTGTTTTAGTAAAGTTGTTGTCAATCAATGATAACGGATTCAAAGGACCGCTACCGGTACGGGTATAATTTTCTTTATAAGTACCATCAGCGTTAAATGGACTTACTGTTGGTAAGTAGAATAAGATACCTGACAATACCTGGCTTTGGAATATATCATTGTTTTTAGTAACACTGTTGGTAAGTGTAATGCCCAGTTTTAAACGGTCATTAAAAAAACGCTGGTTAATAAAGCCTTTGTAAATGGTACGTTCTAAACTTGTATTTTTTAATATACCATTGTTTTTTAAATAATTTACGCTTGCACCATATTCTGAATTGGTACCTGCACCTGCATAAGAAAGGTTATGGTTTTGCGAATAACCGGTTCTTTCAGCAAGCTTTTGCCAGTTGGTATTTGAACCATCGTCGTCTGCTGCACTCAGTTTAGGTACGCCATTGTCAGTTAAGTATTTACGCAGTTCGTCGCCGGTAAGTACATCAATATTTTTTGATACGTTTTCAACAGCTCCGTAGGCGCTGTAATTTAACCTTGTTTGCCCTGGTTTGGCTTTGCGGGTTGTAACGATGATTACACCGTTTGCAGCGCGTGAACCATAAATTGCGGTTGAGGAGGCATCTTTTAATACATCGATACTCTCAATATCAGCCGGAGCCAACAGGTCAATCGATGCTCCTGGTACACCATCAATTACATAAAATGGCTGTTGAGCCTTAGGATCATCACGCAGGGTAGATGGACCCCTTAAAATAGTTGATGGTTGTTTGTTAGGGTCGCCACTTTTGGTGATGTTTAAACCGGCCACTTTACCTTGTAATAACTCGGCAGGGGTGGTTAATACACCAGCGTTAAAATCTTCAGCTTTTACTGAGGTGATAGCACCGGTTACATCTTTACGGCTTGCTGTACCGTAACCAATTACTACAACATCTTTTAGCTGTTTAGTATCAGTTACCAGGGTAACATTAATTAATGGCTTGCCATCAACAACAACTTCTTTAGGTACTGAACCTAAGAATGTGAATTTCAAAACATCATTTGGCCCATTTACGGTAACTGTATAACTACCGTTACCATTGGTAGTGGCTGCCCTGCCAGAACTTTTAACAGTTACCACTACACCAGGCAAAGGAGCGTTGGTTTCGTCGGTAACAGTTCCTTTTATGGTTCTGGTTTGTGCGAAGGCCGATAGGGCTGACAATAACAGAACAAATGCTATCAGCAAACTGTGTCTGTAAAATTGAGGGAGATTCTTTGAAAAAGAAGGGTAAACTTTTTTCATGAAGAGATTAAATAAATGTTGACATAATAGAACTATGGAAATCAATTATTTCCGGCTGCAAAGGAATGATGCTTATGTTAGCAAATCATCAATTGAACATTAGCTTTTTTGGCATAATAAATACTTTTACTGTTTCATAGCTGGATGTGATTTTGGATTTAAATTATTGGTTTATAGTTATTTAATATATGTGTGTACATAAGTTAAATAGCGTTAATTACTCTGATTTAATTGGTGGTTAATGTATATTTAACACTAAGGGGCGTTTTAACCCGTAATTAAACTTTCGGACCATGAATCTGAATTGGGAGGCTGGAACTTTTCCATAAAAAATTGCATAGGTATAGTTTTTCATATTTTTTAAATAGGATCAGGTTAGCTGTAATTGAAAAAATACTACGTTGGTTTACAGTTTGTTGCTGGTTTATTTTTTATCAGATGAATAACTGATAAAAAATGAACTAACTGTAAACGGGATTAATAATTGGTTTTATTGGTAAACAGTTATATAGGTATAACTAATTAGTTTATGATAAATTTAATGTTAATTAATTGTTAAAAATAACATTAAGTTAATCTTAAACGTTTTCGTGAAAAAGTAATTTTGAGGATGGTGTTTTGAATTGAACTTACCAGGAAATTTGATGTTAAGCTTTTGGCAGCGAGAGAGTACGCTATTTCGTTTTAACAAAAAAGATGGGGTGCAATTGATTTGAAAATTATTCTGAAAGCTCACGATTGGTGAAGATCTCTGGGCCAAGACCACATTCGCGCAGGAGTTTAGCATTGTTGTAGGCCAGTTGTTTATACAGTTCCGGATCATGAGCCACAGCACCTGAATGGTTTATTAAGTGATAGATGGTGAATATTTTTGAAAATTTATTGCCTGATTTTTCTGATGCCTGATTTAGATATTTTATATAACCCGGAATTGCACTGTACTCCTGGTTTAATATAGCCTTTTTAATTTTCAAACCATAAAACGCTTGCTTCATGTATGGTGTAAACGAGTTTTCTTTGGTTTTAAACAATTCGGAAATGTTATCATGAATGGCTTTGAGCTCCTTTGTTTTTCCTAATAAAAAGAAGGAGTGAGCAATCAGCATCTTTGAAAAAAAGTTAAAACTGCTGGCTTCGCCTGTGTTTTTAGGATGTATCTGTTGCAACGAATGAAGGTATCTGAGCGTTTTACGTGGCTTTTGGCAAATTATTAATGTGTAACCCGCTAATAAATAAACAAGGTCATCTCCGGAGTTGTAGTTTTCGCTGGCTTGTTTAGGCGGATTAAAGTAAAAGCGAGTAACAGCGGCAAAGAAGTCGCGTTTAATTATACCGTACTTAAAAAAGTAATATATAGTAGTAAGGCAATCGGCCGGGCTTAAAACAAACTCCTGGTAATCTTCATGAGTAAAACCGTTGAGCTTGATCGAATAGCTTTCAAGTGATGCCATATCTAACTGAAACGCAGCTATAATGCCCAACGAGGTGTAGATAAGGATTTTTTTACGGTTTGAAAGATTGAACTTCAATAAGGATAACAACGTTTTTTTGTAATCCACGTTGATGTATTCAAGACCCAGGAAATAATAAAAGAGCCCATCGCTGCAATCATAGCTAAAATAATCACTTAATGATCCGGAAATGATTTGATTTGATGGGGGCGGGGTTTTATTAAACAGGTCGCCTAAAAACACAAGCAGCTCAGATTTTTCTTTCGGATTGAGATCAGCCTTAGGTAATAAGTTTAAATTTTGTTGCTGGCCATTTCTTATAGCATGCATAATGGCCCATTTAAGTATAGGCACCTTTAAATCATTATTTAAAAACTGCTGGTTAATTGCCTTCATTAACTGTGCATCAAAAGCATTGTTATTATCCTGTAACAATTTATTAGCTATGGCAAGCTCTAAAAAGTTATTATTGCCAAATTGAACATAGGTATTAAAGTTTGAATTGCTGCTATTATTAGTTTCTTTTAAAAAGCCTATACCCAATAGTTCTTTATAGGCCTGATTGTACTGGCCGAATAAGTAATTAACTTTTAGCTTATCTACATCATACTCCCGCTTTTTAAATTCCATGTTTTCAATAAGGCCTTTAATAAGCAGGGTTTTGTCTGCAGCGTAATGTCCCTGGTAAATTTTGTTGAATATGAAATTTGAAATAAGATCGTATATCGATGTATGATCAATGTTGCTCAGCGAAAAATTATCTTTATTCTGTTTGTAGTAAAACTGAAAATAAAGAGGGTGGTTAAAGTTATGGGCCACATCTGCAGGTATAGGTATCTGCATTTCGGGGTTTATCTTCAAACAAAGATCTTTTATCTCCTGTAAGTTAAACAGCGGCACGTTACTGTAAACAGATGGATCGGTAATGGTGCCGGTAAACCATTTCGGATGTTCATAGTCGAGGATGTGACGGTTGTTGATCCAGTTTGCCGAGCGCATGGTTACAATTAATTTGAACCATTTGTATGACTGATAAAATGAGAATATATCCATCAATTGGTCAAGCAAAAGCTGGAACCAGTTGTTTTTGAACATATGATCGTCAAGGCCGTCAATAATCAGGTAAAAAACACCCTCCTTACGTTTGTCATTATTTAACAGCGCTATAATATCCTCTTCCAGCGTATAACCTAATAATGCCAGCAGCCAGTCATTAAAATCCTTACCGCTGATAAGCACATTCATTAAGGCGTTGCTGCTGAAAAATAGAATAATATCATTGTTTCCAGAAGTAGCATTTAGAGTAAGCTTTTCGTCAACCCAATGGCATAGGGCCATGGTTTTGCCATAAGCCGGCGGAGCCATTAACACAGTGGCCGAATAGTCGCCTTTTAAAAACTCATCAAAGTGTTTATCCAGGAAGTTTCTTCGTATACTTTGATTAAATGGTATACCCGCTTTGTTTTTAAGAGCCTGCAAGGTGAAGTTGGTGATTTTTGCAGCCTTATGCGCCAGCGAATCCCAATCCATAGTTTCCTGATCGGTTTTCTGATATTGCTTATCCTGCTTTTCGCAAAAATCTATCCAGCCCTTGTAGCCGCAATAGTTTGATAGCACATCTATAGTAAACAGCGATGGCTTAAACTTACTGATGGCGAAGCCATATATGCGCTTCAAAGTTGTTTCGCTTACAGTTTGATTGGTTTTGGTTTTGATAAGCACTGAAAGCACTTTACAATCGCTGGCTTGTATACGGGTAAGTTGTGAGTTAGCTAAAACAGACGATTTTAATAATTCAAATAACTGGGATGAAAAGGCTGTCATTTTATTAAAAGTATCAGTATGCTTTAGATAGGATTTATTAGGTTTTAACAATGATATTCCTATCAGGCATTATAAGTTTTAGTTGATCTGCAAGTGTAATAATTATGAATGTATGTAATTTTATAGCTGAATATTTATTTAGTTTATTAATGAATAAAATGAATATGTGTTGTTTTGCTGTAATTAATTGATTAATAGTATTGTGTAAAGTATTTAGCTTTAAATTATAATATTAATTTTGAAATTATATGGTTATAAATAAATTGTATACTTAATTGTATACATATGCTTGCTTAGTAGTAGTTGGATAACCAAGTCCTCGTTTTGAAATGAAAAGCTTATTTTTTTTGCTCATTTTACTAAAAACCAGCTTAGCTGTATCATTTTAAGGCCTTCAGTATTGTTAAATATTCCTTATAGTTTTAGGTTGGTTCAATTTCCAAAAAACCAGCAAAATGCACATTTCATATTTGCTATAATAAATCACCTCTGTTTATTTTGTTCACAATTATAAATTCGTTCACATTGTTCATTCTCGCTGTTTCACCTTTGAATGGCCGCTTTTCACTTAACTTTCCGATAGCTTAAATCGTATTACTTGCCAGTTTGGTACATATAATCTGTATCAATAATTCATTTATAATAAGTAATTGATAACTATAGCTCATTGCATTTACATTTAGAAAACAGATGGATAACACAGACATTTTGGCCGAAAAACTTGATTTTACCTACAAGAAGGAAGAAGGGCCCAGCGACGTCAGAGGGCTCATCGCTTTATGCCTCAATTATTGGTATATTTTTGCTTTAAGCATTGCCGTATGCCTGGTTGCTTCATTCGTTTACATCCAGTATTATCCTAATCAATGGAGCATTGTTAGTAAGGTTATTGTTGAAGATGATCACAACGCCCCCGAAAAGGCACTCACCAATGGCATGAACTCAGATCTGGCTTCGCTTTTTGATATGAAAAGTAATGCCGATAACGAGGTCAAGATTCTGAAATCAACAAGTTTGCTTAACCGGGTGGTAGCCAAGCTTAATTTAAACGTACATGTGTTTGATAATAATGGCCTGCATGGTTTTCAAAGTAAGGAGATGTTTGAAAAAACACCTTTTAATGCTACAGTAACCTTTAACAAAAAAGAAATTAAACCCATCGGTTACAAGGTTAAAATACTGGACAACGAAAAGTTTCAGCTGATTAACAGTAAGGAAGATCTGGATATAACAGGAACATTCGGTAGCCCTGTTCAGTTAAATCAGTATACAGTTGCATTGAATAAAACGGAATACTTTAAACCATCGGGCAACTATAAATTAATGATCCAATCTGTAAAACAGGCCCAAAATGACCTGGCTTCCAACTTAAACGTTGGTTTGGATGATAAACAAGCTACCGTAATCAACCTGCAATTAGGTTACCAAAATCCAGACCGGGGCGAGTTGATATTACAAACGCTGATGGAGTTATACCTGCAAAGCAACCTGGCCAATAAAATACGCAAAGCCGATAGTACCATGAAGTTTATTGACACCCGGCTTGTTGTTGTTGGTGCCGAACTTAACAAGGTAGAGAAAAACCTGGAGCAGTATAAGGTTCAAAATAAAATCTCCGATATCAGCGCCCAGTCAAAGGCGCTTGTTGAAGGTGCAAATCAGTATCAAAATAAATTGAACGACAATTCGGTACAGCTGGCAGTTGTGAATGATCTGTACCGCTATGTTAATGATGCCAATAACCCTCAGGTGGTTCCAAGCTCGCTTATCACTAAAGATGTTGCATTTGGCTCGGCCATTAATGGTTACAATGAAATGCTGTTGCGCCGCGAACAATTAAAGCTAAACCTTACCGATAATAATAGTATTATCCAAAACCTTAACCAGCAAATTGAACTGGCCCGCAAATCTCTTATGGGCAGTATCAAAAACTACCGTAACAGTTTGGAGGTTTCGCAGGCAGCATTTGCCAAACAAAACTCATCCATTCAGAGCAAAATTTCAGATGCACCGGTTAAGGAGCGTATATATTTAGATTACTCAAGGCAGCAAAGCCTTAAACAGGACCTGTATTTATTCCTGCTTCAAAAAAGGGAAGAAACCGCAATTTCACAAACCGCAACCCTTTCAAGCGTGCGCATATTAGATAGTGCCGAAAGTGATGAAAGACCCTTTGCTCCAAAACAATCATTGATTTACCTGATAGGTTTGCTTGCCGGTATATTTTTACCGGTAACTGGCTTAAGTATTAAGGAAATGCTGAATATCCGTATCAACAGCAAAGCTGATATAGAAAAACACACCAGCGTGCCTTTACTCGGCGAGATAAGCAGAAATGTGAACAAAAACAAACAATTGATATATAATGATTTTCGTTCTATCATATCTGAAGAAATCAGGGCGGTGCGTACCAATCTGAAATACGTAACCGAAAAAGGAAAATCAAACGTAATCCTGTTTACCTCAAGCATGAGCGGCGAGGGTAAATCATTCATATCACTTAACTTGGGCAACTCTATTGCCATGTCGGGCAAAAAGGTGGTGTTGCTTGAGCTCGATTTGCGCAAGCCACGCCTGTTAAAAAATATCGGGGTTGATAATGATTATGGTTTTACCAATTATGTGATCTCAAATGAGGAAGATAGCATAGATAACCTGATCAAACCTTCAACCTTTAACGAGAATTTCTTTTTTATCTCTTCGGGTCCCATCCCTCCAAACCCTACTGAGCTGCTGATGAATGACAGGTTAAAAACCCTGATAGATGATCTGCGCACCAGGTTTGACTATGTAATTATTGACACCGCCCCGGTAGGCCTGGTATCTGATGCCCTCATCATTGAGGAGTTTGTAGATATTACCTGCTATGTGATTAGGCAAAACTATACCTACAAATCGCAACTGGGTATTGTAAACGATTTGCACAAGACCAAAAAGGCCAAACACCTTTATTTGATAGTGAATGATATTGAGCTTAAAAAGAACAGCATAACCGGCTACGGCCATGGTTATGGCCACTATGGTTATGAAGCCATTGAAGAAAAGCCGAATGCTATTGCATCCCTTTTTAGCAAAACCGAAAAAGTGACCGAATAATCAGTTGATATGTTACAAGCTATTCAAAGTAATATTCAAAGTTTTTTTTCAAAGGGACACGAGCGTTCTATAAAAGCTAAGAAAAATGTATTCCAATCGGTCATATTGAAAGTAGGCAGTGTGGCAATTTCATTATTGCTTATACCACTTACTATTAAATTTATTAATCCTACTCAATATGGTATTTGGTTAACGTTGAGCTCAATTATTACCTGGGCAGGCTTGTTTGATATGGGATTGGGTAACGGACTTAGGAATAAACTGGCCACCATGATCTCTCTTGGGGATGTTTCATCGGGCAAAAGCTATGTGAGCTCGGCTTACGCGCTATTGTTTATTATCTCAACGCTGATGTTTGTCATTTTTTACTTTGTAAATCCCTACATAAAATGGCAGCAAATACTTAATGCGCCTAATACGCCGGCAAGCTATCTGAGTACGGTGGTGCTGCTTGTTTTCGCGTTTTTTTGCTTTCAGTTTGTGATACAGCTAATTAATAATGTATTAACCGCCAACCAGGCCCCGGCCAAAACCGCAATCCTTAACTTACTCGGGCAAATAGCTTCGCTTTTGGCTCTATTATTTTTAATGCGGGTAAAACAAGGTCAATTGCTTGATGTGGTTATCATAATTGCAGGTCTGCCTTTGGTGGTATTGCTGGGCGGCAGCATATGGTATTACAGGGGAAACTACAGATCACTAACGCCGGGTTTTGCCCATATAAACTTTAAGCATGCCAAAGAGCTCTTAGGCGTAGGCGGTGGATTTTTCATTATTCAGATCAATGCCCTGGTTCTTTATGAAACAGATAATATTGTAATTACTCAATTATTTGGTCCTAAAGAAGTAACCACATTTAATGTAGTATACAAACTCTTTTCAATAGTACTTATACTTTTTGTAATGGTAATAACTCCTTTTTGGAGCGCATTTACAGAGGCGTACATAAAGGATGATTACACATGGATAAAAAACGCGATCGACAAAATAATCAAGCTCTGGATAGGGATGAGTTTTTGCTGCGTGTTGCTGCTTACTATATCGCCATGGCTTTATAATTTATGGTTGGGCAAAAGTATCTCTGTGCCTTTAAACCTGTCAATAGCCATGTGCTTATTTACCATAATTAATATATGGCAGGCAATATATGTTCAGCTTTTAAATGGGGTAGGTAAAATAAAGTTGCAACTATATCTCAGTACGGTTGGTGCGGCCATAAATATTCCATTGTCGGTTATGCTGTGCCGTTCATTTGGTATAGCTGGAGTAACGTGGGCAAACGTGATCATTTTTATCATTATGGGAATCGCTTTTTACGTTCAGGCAGATAAAATAATTAATAAAACAGCCACAGGAATTTTTAACGCCTAAAGGTTTAAAACGCAACATGAAACAATATATAGACAAATCGTTCATGACAAACCCGTTGGGTGAGTATTTGAAGTGGCTTACATGTAAAACAAATTATCAGTTGAAAAACTGGGGTAAGCATTTAAGAATAGGTTATTTAAGTGTAGTAAGTAATTGCAGTTTCGGTCATAATAATATTCTGGGAAGCCATTGCATGGTAATAAACAGTGTTATGGGCGATTTTTCGTACATCAACAGCTTTAGTTATGTACAACATACTACTATGGGAAAGTACTGTTCTATCGGGCCAAATGTAAAGATAGCTCCTGGTAAACACCCAACATCGGTTTTTGTAAGCACTCATCCGGTTACGTTCGGTAATCAGAAAAATCTAAAAAACTATACCAAAGAGCAAAAATTCAGCAATTATAAAAGGGTAACCATAGGTAATGATGTGTGGATATGTGCTAATGCAATCATTATTGACGGAATAACTATAGGTGACGGGGCAATTATAACTGCTAACTCTGTGGTGGTTAAAGATGTAGGAGCTTATGAGATTGTTGGTGGTAACCCGGCAAAATTACTCAAGAAACGCTTTGATGATAAGCAGATAGAATATTTACAGGATACCAAATGGTGGAACAATGATGAAATGTGGATGCGAAGCAATATTTCAAAGTTTTGGGATATTGAAAATTTTGTGGAATACTCTAACGTGGTTTAACTAATGCAGTTGATAAGAAAGTTTTATAGGTTGTTACGTGTTATTTATTACAAAATGGCACGCCTTTATTCATGGCCTGTAACCTGGTTTAAATTTCATTTAAACGGCGTGAAGTTCCATTCAGATTTCATCGGTTTTGGTATTCCAATATTGGATGTAAACTTGAAAGGAAGTTTTACTATTGGTAAAAAATTCCTGTTCAACAGCGGTAAATATCATGCCATGGGCGGGCGTCAGCAACAATGCTATTTTGTGGTGGCCAAAGGCGGGCAGTTAATTATTGGTAACAATGTGAGAGTTACATCGGTAGCCCTTATATGCCACAATAAAATAAGTGTAGGCAATAATGTGATGATCGGTATCAACACGGTTATTTATGATACTGATTTTCATTCCTTAAATCCACAAATGCGCAACAGTATTCCGGAGAGGGTAGTAGGCGTAAAATCAAAACCGGTAATTATTCATGACGGCGCATTTATAGGCGGTCATACCACTATTTTAAAAGGGGTCACGATTGGCAAAAACTCAATTGTTGGAGCCGGATCGGTAGTGTTTCATGATATCCCGGCCGAACAGGTATGGGCCGGTAACCCTGCACAGTATGTACGGGATACCTATAGTTATAACCATGTAACGGCTTGAAAACATGAATTTAAAAAATAAATTATATCCGTTTTTATTGCTAATGCTTATACTGGCATCTTTCTTCCACGTGCAGGCTGCCATATTTGCTATACCACTACTCATTATAGCAATGCCAATGGAGCATAAGTTAATGGTGCTAAAAACAGCTGGTCGGTTCGCTATTTTATGGGTACCCGCTATGTTAGGACTGATAGTAGGATATAAAAATAACACATACCTTATCTTGAAGGATCTCTATTACTTTTCTATACCTATATTATTTATTACCACAGGTGTTGTATTGGCTTATAGGCTAAGTATCGAAAGTTTTCTTAAAACACTTGTTTATGCAGGCGTATTAACATCTATACTGGTAACGGCTGTATCGGTATCATACATGGGCTTCAGTGCCTTATTTGACCCGTATTCTGCACATTATGCAATTGGAATTGTAGGTACACCTGTGCCCCCGATAGCATTAGCCTGTTTATTATTCAGTAAAAAATTTAATGTAAAGTTATTCAGCAGGTTTAGGTTTACTGTTTTTGTGGCAGCCAATGCATTTGGGGTATACATGTTTGCTTCCCGCACCTACACGGTAATGATGGCATTTTTTGTGTTGCTGCTGGTGGTTGATAAGATTAAACGGATTTGGATCATGCCTACAATATTTATGTTGGTAATGTTATTTACACTTTTGCCAACAGATCTGTTTAAAACAAAAACATCGGAAACCTTTATGGGGAAGATGCTGGGCTCATTCAATGAACTTAAAATGGGCGATTACAATACCGAGCAGGATATCAACATCAAATACCGGGGTTACGAATCATTTATGGCCGTTAAAAGTTACGCCGAAGGTGGTGCCGCCAATTGGATATTTGGCGGCCTGGGGAAACTGATTGATCTTAAAACTTTTGTGAGGCTGGGAGAGGATACAGATTTTCAATTTATACCTGTTTTGCATAACGGCTGGCTTTATATCCTGGTCAAAACAGGGATTATGGGCGTACTAACCTATATTCTTACATTTTTTGGCCTCATAACATCTACCTGGAAACGATATGCCGACGCCCGCGAAAGACCGGCGATCAGGTTGTTTGGCGCTTTGATAATTGGCTGTGTAATGAGCCTCATGTTCACTAATTATATAGTTACCTCTTTTTTCAATACAGAAATGAGCATAATAATGATAACGCTGGGGTATAGCTATGTTAATTTCAAATCATTGGTAAACAGGCTGCAACAACGTGAACAGGCCGCAATTCAGAAATACAAACAGGCAACAGCCTTAAAATTTGAACAAGCTTATTGATACTATACTATGGAGAATTTTACTGATATCCCTAAAGTAACCATAATTACGGTTGTTTATAATGCACAGGCTACTATTGAAGATACCATATTAAGTGTCATCAACCAAACTTATGCTAACCTCGAGTACATTATTGTAGATGGAGGATCAACTGATGGTACTTTAAAAATTATTGAAAAGTACCAAACCAAAATAGCACGTTTTATAAGCGAACCAGACAAAGGAATAGCAGATGGATTTAACAAAGGCATAGCTATGGCCACCGGTACCTGGATAGGCATGATCAACGCCGACGACTGGTATGCCCAAAATGCTGTTGAACTGATGATGAACAATGGCACGGCTGATGATGACGTGCGCTGCGGTAACATTATGCTTATTGGCGATAACGGCTTTGAACGCATCAAAAAAAGTAAAGTAAGCTGGCTCAATTTCGGCATGTACATTATGCACCCAACGTGTTTTATAAAAAGGGAGGTTTATCAGCAGGTAGGTAAATATGATATCCGCTTAAAGATAGCTATGGATTTTGATATGTTTTTGAGGATAAAAAGGAATGGGTTTAAAATCAGCTATATAGATGAATTAATAGCCCATATGCGTACAGCGGGTGTAAGCAGCGATGTGGTAAAAATGCATAAAGAAGAGTTAGCAGTGATGCACCGCAATTTAGCCGGACCGGCATACCTGGCATCATGGGCTTTTAATTACATGAACAGGCTGCGCTGGCGTTTTTTTTATAAAGATCCGTTCAGAACACAGGTATAATTAAATATTGAGCTTTGAAAAAAAAGTTACTCATATCGGCTTATGCTATATCTCCTTTCCGCGGATCAGAGTATGCCTCGGCGTGGAATACGGTAGTTCGTTTAGCTCAGGAACACGAGCTTTGGGTGATCTACGGTATGTCTGATGATTTCATGGGTGATACCCAAACCTTGCGTCAATATATCAAGGATAACCCAATGCCCAATGTGCAGTTTATAGAAGTGCAGCCGGGAGCAATTGCCAGGACAATAACCTTATTGGATAAAGCTGGTTTTGGCTGGTTCTTTTACTTTGCTTACTATCTGTGGCAAAAACAAGTGTACCAAACAGCACTTAAGGTTTTAGAAACCGTTGATATTAATGTATTGCACCAATTAGGTCCTATTGGCTTCAGAGAACCTGGTTTTTTGTGGCGCATTGATAAACCGATGGTTTGGGGACCTATTGGCGGCATGAATGTGATCGACCCTAAATTATTGGAAAGTAAACCCTTTTCAACAAGATTTAAGTATTCAGTTAAACACCTTATTAACATTATTCAGCTTAACTCTCCAAGAATTAAAAAGGCATTTGGGCAATCTGGAGTTTTAATAGCTGCAACTAAAAACGGGCAGCGTACCATAGCGCAAAGGTTTGGCCGCGAGAGCTATTATTTACCCGATACTTCGGTTTTAAATGAGCCATCGCTTGATCAGGAAAAATTTAAAACCATCCATGAGCGCGTGCAATTGGTATGGTCTGGAAGCCACATCGCCCGTAAAAATCTGGAGATGTGCCTTGATGCGCTGGCTGCTACAAAACAAAATAATTGGGTTTTAAATGTATTAGGTACCGGACCTCTTACAGCTTCTCTGCAAAAAAAGGCTGTCGACCTTAATATAGCCGATCGGGTGATATGGCATGGGCATTTAAAAAGAGATATTGCTGTACAGGTGATGGCGGCAGCTCACCTGCATATTATCACCAGTATTGCAGAAGATAATCCTGCTGTAGTTTTTGAGGCAATGAGTTATGGAGTACCCACCCTAACACTTGATCACTGCGGTATGGGAGATGTGATTAACAGCCAAAACGGCATCAAAATAAAGCTGGATACCAATAGCAATATGGTTAACAATATGAGCGCGGCCCTTAATGA
This sequence comes from Mucilaginibacter aquaedulcis, assembly GCF_030409325.1. Taxonomy (GTDB): domain Bacteria; phylum Bacteroidota; class Bacteroidia; order Sphingobacteriales; family Sphingobacteriaceae; genus Mucilaginibacter; species Mucilaginibacter aquaedulcis. Next base: position 1,119,373 of record NZ_JAUFPR010000002.1, on the reverse strand, counting down.
CATTTTGGAGCATCCGTACAAACTGGTTGAGCTTGCACAAACCACGTTGCTATGCGCTGCAGATCATGCCTGGGACAAACGCCTTGCGAAGCTCAACAGTATTTATGATCATGCTATAGCGCTGCGTACCAAACGTTATAATTCATCATTTGAACCAACTATAATAACCGCCTGATATGCTTACCGATAACAGTCAAAAAAAGATAAAGTTAGGTATTGATGCCAAGTGGTTCTTCAAGGGGCCTCCAAGCGGTACTATGGTAGTAAAAAACCTGGTTAATCAAATGGTGAGCCAGCACGATGAACAGTTTGAGCTTTATCTGCTCATCACCCGCGATTGCAAGAAGGAGGCACTTGCACATTTCCCATCGTGGGTTAAGCTTATTTTTTTGCCGGTTATCCCCAACATGATCTCAAACACTGTGCTTTTACCCCTAATTGCCCGCCTTTATGGTTTAGAAGCTATGCTGTTTCAAAACTTCAACAGTTTATGGCCCAATAAGCTGCGCAAAATAGTTTATATACATGATGTTTTGTTTTTGGATTACCCCGAATACTTTTCCGATTCGGAACTAATGTATTTCAAAAGAATGAAACGCCTTGCCGCCGCAGCCGATATGATCATTACCATATCCAATTCGGAAAAGGAACGACTGGTAAAAAATAATGTAGCTAGCGATAACCGGATAGCGGTGGTTTACCACGGCATTAACCCTGATTTTAAAACAAAGGCCAGTTACCCTGGCGAGATGTTAAGCGCTCTTTCATTAAAATACAATTTACCTAAAAGATACTTGCTTTATGTGGGCCGCATCAACATTCGTAAAAATATTGCCCGCCTGGTGAGTGCCATGAATCTACTTAAGGATAAAAACATTAAGCTGGTGATTGTTGGCGGGCTTGGGGCTGATACCACATTGCTAAGGAGTCAGATAGCTACCGAAGGACTTTCAGACAGGGTGATATTTACAGGGCATGTTCCCGAAAACGACCTTTACCTGATATATGCCAATGCCACAGTGTTTTGTTTCCCTTCGTATGCAGAAGGCTTTGGGCTGCCGCCACTGGAAGCCATGAAATGTGGTGTACCGGTAATTGTATCAAAACGAACCGCCATGCCCGAGGTTTGCGGAGATGCGGCTATCTACATCGATCCGGACAATACGGCGGATATAGCCGAAAAAATAGACTTTTTGTTAACCGATCAAAACCTGTATAAAGAAAAGGTTGAGCAGGGAATTAACCATGCGGGTAAATTCTCATGGCAAATATCAGCAAATGGAATACTAAAATTAATTGGTGATGCATACAATAATTGAAAAGGTAATACGCAAACTCAAAAACAATCCCGATTATAAATTCGAGAACGATTATAGTTTCAGGGAGCTGTCGGTTATTTTATGGGCGAGGGGCACTCAATTATCTCGCGGTGCCTTTAAACGGATATGGTTTAAACAATCAAGCGGTTTGGTTTTTATAGGCTCGCATGTGAGTATAAATCACCGATACCTTATATCGGCAGGCAAAAACCTCATCATTGAAGATAATGTGTATATCAACGCCTTATCATCTGAAGGGATAATCATCAAAAACAACGTTTCGATAGCCCGCAACTGTACGCTTATCTGTACCGGGGTAATAGCGCAAAAGGGTAAAGGGATCATCATTGGTAACAACAGCGGTATTAATGCCGGTACCTATCTGGGCGGCCAGGGTGGTATTGAAATTGGGGATAACGTGATCATTGGCCCCGGTGTTAAGATATTTTCTGAAAATCATAATTTCTCTGATTTTAGTCTCAACATTAAAGATCAGGGCGTAACCCGTAACGGCGTTTTTATTGACGATAACTGCTGGATAGGCGCCGGAGTAACCATACTGGCAGGGGTAACCATTGGCCGCGGCTGTGTAATTGCCGCAGGCAGCATTGTAACCAAATCTGTAATGCCGCATTCTATAATTGCCGGGGTACCTGGCCGGGTGCTAAAAAAACGTGGTGAGTTTTATGCTGAAGAAGTAACGATATAAGCCTATGACAATAAAACACTTTATAAACTATTATAATGATCAGAAATAGCATCATGAAACTCAGGGGCTCAATTATTTATTTAGTTTGCGGTGTTATTGGCTGGTTGCCTTTTCATACGCTGAGGATCTTGTTACTGCGTGCCTTAAAGGCAAAAATAAGTTGGAAGGTTGGCCTGTACCGTGGTTTTGAGGTACGGAGCCCCTGGAAACTGAAAATAGACAAGGGTGCCATAGTTGGGCATAATGCCCTGCTTGATGCGCGCATGGGCCTCACCATAGGCCGTAACGTGAACATCAGCAATGAGGTAATGATCTGGACACTGCACCACGATTATAACAGTGCCGAATTTGCTCAAATAGGGCAGCCCGTAGTTATTGAAGATTATGCCTGGTTATGCTCACGCTCGGTGATCTTGCCGGGAGTTACCATAGGTAAGGGTGCCGTGGTTGCGGCTGGTGCGGTTGTTACTCGTGATGTGCAGCCGTATACTGTAGTAGGTGGGGTGCCTGCCAAATTAATAGCCTTTAGGAACGAAAACCTGACCTATGATTTAAGCGACGCGGTTTTGCCTGTTATTTAATTCCACCATTTGATGTTTGATTTTAATACCCGCATCGGGCTTCCGCCAAATATGGAATTTTCGCCTGTTAATTTTTTGGTAACCATTGAGTTTGCGGCTACCACGCTGCCTTGAGGTATTACCGATCCCTTTAAAATTGTGCATTTGCAACCTACCCAAACACTATCGCCAATAATAATTTCCTTAGGATGATTGAATACCTGACCGGTTTCATCTGCAATATGATGAAAATCGGTATCCATTATTAATGATTCCCATGAAATGATGCTGTGGTTGCCTATCTCAATTTTTTTAGCAGCAACAATGGCGCATTCAGTGCTCATGTAAAAATCATCACCAAAAATGAGTTCAGCGTTTTGGGCCACACTTATTTTACACCCATGCGCGATAAAGGCCCGGCCATTAAAAATAATATCACCATGAACCTCCCACACTGCCCTTGATCTTTTAAAATCGGTAATACCGATAGCACCGTAGCCAATTTGTATCAACGCGGTTTTAATGGGGGCGTTAATGATCACCCTGCCTTTGGTTTTATGTAAAAAAACATTGTTTGAAATTAAAACCGGGAATTTAATAGCGGTTTTAAAAGGGAAATACCTGAAATTGAAAATAACAGACTTTATATTAATTCGCTTGAGGAATTTTAATGCTTTAGTCATTGCAGTTAATTTTTGGGGGTTTTAAAACATATAGGTATGCCAAATTTTTCCTCAAAATATACAATGCCCGGGGTTAATTCCTCTACTTATCGGTTTGTTTTATTCACGCTTAAAATTTTTGTTCACTTTGTTCACATAGGCCTAAAATGAAGCTTTTAAACCTGCTTGTACGTATAATTATGCATGGTATAATTCACAGATGTTAATTATAACCCCGGTTTTTTTAAAAATTGATAAACAATTAATCAAATACTAAATATATGAAATTATGCGTGTAGCAATCATTGGAACCAGGGGAATTCCGAATTATTACGGAGCCTCTGAACAATGTGCCGCGCATTTAGCGGCTGGTTTGGTAAAAAAAGGTTATGAAGTAGTTGTTTACAGCGCGCATGATCGTCCTTATCAGGCAAAAAGCCGGAGATCGGTATTTGTAAACCATCAACATAATGCGGGAGGTAAGCTCGGGATAGCCGGTAGGTTCATATATCAATTTAATTGCATTAAAGAATTAAGAAAAAAGAAATTTGATATTGTTTTGCACCTTGGATATACCACCAATTCATTGTTGGGATGGTTTTTGCCAAAAAATACGATTGTTACAACAAATATCAGTGAAGTTGCAGGAGCAAGGTTTAAACATGCCAAAGCCGTTTGGCCATTATTAAAGCTTGCCGAAAAGATGGCTGTAAAGTACAGCGATTTTTTAATAGCCAACTCAGCAGAAACACAAAAGTATATTGAAAGCACATATCGTAAAAAGGTAAGTTTTATAAACTATGGTGTAAAAATATTTGACCGGCCCGATTTATCGATACTTGATAAATTTAAAGTTAAGATGCACCAGTATGATCTGTTGGTAGCTCCGATACAAGTTAAAAACAATATTGAAACCATTTTAGATGGCGTAGTTAAGACCTACACCGGGCGCGGCTTTTTAGTAGTAGGGAATACCGATAATAATTATGGCATTTATTTGAGGGCTAAGTTTCAGCATAATAAAAATATCATGTTTTGCGAAGCGGTAGATAACATTGGTGAGCTCGATAGTTTGCGGTACTATTCAAATCTTTATTTTCATGAACATACGGCAGGCTATAACAAGCCGGTTTTGTTAGAAGCCATGGCATCAAACAGTGTTATTTGCTCGGCCGATAATGAGTTTAACCGCGCTGTTCTTGGAAAGGATGCCTTCTATTTTTCAAATGCCCTTGATGTAGCCGCCCACCTGCTTCATGTGAATAAAACAGATACGCGGTGCAGGGATATGCTGAAAAACAATGAACAAAAGATAAAAGCCTTTTACTCGTGCGATGCCAGTGTAAACGCTCACGCGGCTCATTTTGAATCAATTTTAGCAAAACAACCAGAAGTTTATCAACCCGAAATGGTTGTTGATCAGGAAGTATCATTCTCTTAGAAAAATTTATAATATCCAAATGCGTATAACCAAACTACTTACCTATTTGCCTGTAATTTACACGCTTAGTGCCCTTGTTGTGTTATTAAGCTCATGTTCAACCAAACAGAACCAGGCCTATTTTGAAAGAAATTCCGGAGCACCGCAAACGCCTGCTAAAACAGAAGATTATCAGCCGATAGAGTATAAGATAAAATCGGGCGATCTACTGCAGATCAGAAACCTTCAGAGCATCAAACTCATTACAGATGAGGCTACTTCAACAAGCATGCCGGAGGTTGGGGCTTCGGCTGGTACCGGTTCGCAAGCACTCAGTTACCAGGTTGAAACCGATGGTACCATAGCTTTACCTGTAATTGGCCGTGTACCGGTTGCGGGTTTATCAAGGCTGGAAACCTCCAAAAAAATAGATGAGCTTTATCGTCAAAATGTACTTAAAAACCCCATTATTGAGGTTAAGGTGGTAAACCTGAAAGCTACATTGATGGGCGAGATAAAGAAACCCGGTAATTATCCTTTACTGAAAGACGAAACTACCTTGATGGAAATATTGGGTGAGGCTGGCGGACTTACCGAAAAAGGGAATGAGAAAAAAGTTAAAATATTAAGGGGAGGGGGGCTGCAAAGCAAACAGATAATTGAGGTTGATTTGGATGATGTTGCCACTTTATCAAACCCGTCAACAATTATTCAAAACCAGGACATTATTTATGTAGAACAAAACAAGCGTACAATACGTAATGAAAAATGGCAAACCCTGACAACCATTGCACAGCCCGCGTTGCTGTTGCTGAACACTGCCCTGATCATATTAACGCTCAGAAAATAATTTAACCTAAGCCTATACCTAATCACTATAGAATTCTGCTAAGAAAATCCCCGGGTACTGCTGTCCGGGGATTTCTTATTTAAGTACGGCTGATGTATTTAGAAAAGAAAAAGTTGTTACCATTTCACATGCTTGCCGTAGCAAGTGTGGATGTTTATATTTGATAAAACACCTGTAGCATGAATACTTTTAAAACCGTTATAAAAAGGCAACCAAACGCTGGCTGGCGAATGTTACTTGTTGCCCTGGGAATACTTTCGCTTTCATTTAATAACAAAGCAATGGCACAGCAGAAAAAACAAATGGTGAGGCTGGCAAAAATTGAGGTTGATCCCGCCCAGCTGGAAAAATACAATACTGCTTTAAAAGAGCAAATGAGCGCCGCCATTAACGTTGAACCGGGAGTGTTAACCTATTATGCTGTTGCCGATAAAAACGCACCATCGCATATCACCATACTTGAAATATATGCCGATACTGCCGCGTACAAATTACATATAACAACACCTCATTTTAAAAAGTACAAGGAAACTGTTCAAAATATGGTTAAATCACTGGAGCTGGTTGATGTTGACCTAATTGCAGCAGCCAAGAAACCTGATAGGTAATGCTTATGCTTGCAGTAGCGATGGCCTGTCATCCTGAGCTTGTTGAAGGGTAGGCGCAGAGGCCCGCCCACCATGTTTCGACAAACTACCCATGACACCGCCTGGTGTTAACAAGTTTTGGTTATGCACCTGCCGCTTTCTTCTTTTTTACTTCTATGTTGGGTAAAAATGCTGTTAATATCCCGATAAGCGGTAAAAACGCGCATACATGGAAAACATAGTTTATGCTGGTGCTATCGGCCAGTTTACCCAATATGGCCGAGCCTAAGCCACCCATGCCAAAGGCGAATCCGAAAAACAAACCGGCTATTGTACCCACTTTCCCTGGCATCAGCTCTTGTGCATAAACCAGTATGGCCGAAAATGCTGAGGATATAATAAGTCCGATAAATACGGAAAGAATAGTTGTCCAGAACAGGTTGGCATAAGGCAGTAGCATGGTAAAGGGAGCTACGCCAAGTATAGATATCCAAATGATGTATTTACGGCCAAACCTATCGCCCAGCGGCCCTCCAGCCATAGTTCCCGCAGCAACTGCACCCAGGAAAATGAATAGCTGTATCTGCGAAGCCTGAACACTCAAATGAAATTTATCTATCAGGAAAAAAGTATAGTAGCTGGTAATGCTGGCCAGGTAAAAATATTTGGAAAAAATAAGTACGATAAGAATACCCAATGAAACCGATACCCGTGTTGGCGACAGGCTGTGGTGTTTTTCGGTAGGCAATTTAACTGCCTTGGTTTTGGTTACAGAAACACCTTTGTACCAGTGGCCAATGTAAAAAAGTATAACAATGGCAAGCAGGGCTACCAATGAAAACCACATTACGCTGCCCTGGCCAAACGGAACCACGATAAGCGCCGCCAATAACGGACCTAAGGCACTGCCCGCGTTACCGCCCAGCTGGAAAATAGATTGTGCCAGCCCGCGCTTACCACCCGATGCCATGTGTGCCACCCTTGAAGATTCGGGATGAAAAATTGACGACCCGATGCCGATGAGCATTACCGATAACAATATCCAGTAAAAACCCGATGCCAGGGCCAGGCAAACCAATCCCATTAAGGTAAAGCCCATGCCTACCGATAGCGAGTAGGGCTTAGGTTTTTTATCGGTATACATACCCACAAAAGGTTGCAGCAGCGAGGCCGAAAGCTGATAGGTTAACGTTACCAGGCCAATATCGCTGAAACTCAAATGATAGTTGGTTTTAATAAGCGGATAAATAGAAGGGATTACCGATTGCAGCATATCATTGAGCAGGTGCGACAGGCTGATAGTAAACAATATGGAATAAACCGTTTTTTCGGCTACGGTTTTGGTTTGTTCTAAAGGTTCGGATAGTGAATTATTCGTCATATCATCTGATGAATTAAGGTAAAAAATTATCGTATTATAATTTGGGCTATACAGTCCCATGCTTTTTTCTCGTCACGGTCTTTTATGCTTTCGTAAAGTTCTTCATGAAGCGTATCCTGAAATATGCTCACATCAGGGTATGCACTCATAAACCAGCTTTTTAACTGTATACAAAACGATTGGTACAGATCGGTAAGTATTGGGTTACCGGCAGCTTCGGCAATGCTCATGTGAAAATCAATATCTGCCTGCACACAATCTTCCAATGATCCGGCGCCATGAGCCATAGCGGTACGTTTATCAAGTGCTGCTTTTATCTTTTTCAGATCCTCGTTTGTGCGGTTGGCTGCTGCTTTTTCGGCTATCTTCATTTCAAGCAACCGGCGTACCTCGTCAAGATCGGGTGCTTCGGCGCGTTTTAAACGCTGATGAAATGGCTCGGTAATGCCTGCAGGAGCTTCAATAAAAGTACCAACACCCTGTTGTACTCTGAGCAAGCCCGAGTTGGCCAAAATACGGATGGCTTCGCGCACGGATGAGCGGCCCACGCCAAACTGCTTCATGAGTTCGGGTTCGGTGGGTAATTGTTCATCTGCTTTGTAAGTGCCTTTGGTTATGGCAGTTCGCAACTGGTCGGCAACTTCTTCGGCAAGGGATCTTTTATTTATTAGCGACATCATCATATCATCTGATGATTAAAGGTAGAGATTTATCCATTAAAGCCAAATTTTTATTTAAAATGGCCAAAAAAATTGCATTTCCTTAACCGAATTTGGTGATAGTTTTGCCTTTAGGTTTGTGCGGCATTATACTAACTTTGCGTCCGGCATTTTTGCAGCCACGTACAATTTAGTTTCCTACATACCTTAAATAATTTAAACAAAAAATGAAAAAAGTAATTCTGGTAACCGGAGCATCATCTGGTTTGGGTTTAGCTACAGCCAATGCACTTTCTGCTCAGGGACATACAGTTTATGGCACCAGCCGCGATTTAAAGCGCATCAAAAATGTGTCGTTCACTCCGCTTGAAATGGATGTAACTGACGATGCATCGGTGAACGCAGCTGTTGCAAAGATCATTAAAGCCAAAGGCCATATAGATGTACTGGTAAACAATGCAGGTAACGGTATTACCGGCCCATTGTATGCCATGCCAGTAGATTCGGCAAAGAAACAATTTGAGGTAAACTTTTTTGGTGTTGTACGTGTAAGCAGCGCCGTTTTGCCAGGCATGATTGAAAGAAAACAAGGTTTGGTTATTAATATTGGTTCATTGGCTGGCTTATTTGGTTTGCCATACCAAGGTTTATACAGTGCTTCAAAATTTGCTATTGAGGGCTACTCACAAAGCTTGCGTATGGAATTGCAAAATACTGGTGTAAAAGTTTCTGTAATTAACCCTGGTGATTTTAAAACCGACTTTACCGGCAGCCGCGAAAAATTACCATTCACCATTGCAAACGAGCAGTTGAAAAAAGAATTTGAAGCCGCCGTAGCCAGCATGGAAAAAGATGAAAGCATTGGTGGCGATGCCAGCAAAGTGGCCAATCAGGTTTGTAAAATAGTTGCAAAATCAAAGCCTGCACATAATTACCTGGTGGGCGCGTTTGGCCAAACCATTGTACCTACGCTGAAAGCCATATTGCCAGGATCTATCTTTGTTAAATTGATGAATGATCACTACGGTATAAAATAAGGCTTGATTGCTGATACATCATTAATGGAAGCAACTAAAAATAACAAGAAAACCATATGGGCCTGGGCGATGTTTGATTGGGCCAACCAATCATACAATATGGTGATCACTTCTACCATATTTCCGGCGTATTATGTAGGTATTACGCAGGATAAGAACCCGGGTGGGCTGGTTACATTTTTCGGGCATAAGTATGTAAATACGGTATTGTCAAACTATGTGCTGGGCGCGTCATACCTGCTTATTGTTTTGCTACTGCCTATACTTACCTCCATTGCCGATTATAAAGGACAAAAAAAACTTTACCTGCAAATGTTTACCTGGCTGGGGAGTTTAGCTTGTTTCGGGTTGTTCTTTTTTCAGATGAAAACCTTTGAGTTTGGGATGATCTGTTTTGGGCTGGCCTCTGTAGGATATTGCGGCGGGTTTGTATTTTATAATTCTTATCTACCCCAGATAGCCACTGTTGATCAGCAGGATGCCGTAAGCGCGAAAGGGTTCATTTACGGTTTTGCAGGCAGTATCGTAGTACAGGTGCTTTGCTTTGTATTTGTACTCGGTCATAAATGGTTGGGTATTACCGAAGATTTTTCGGCACAGTTATCATTTCTTATCGTTGCGTTATGGTGGATAGGCTTTTCGCTCATTCCATTTTATCTGCTGCCAAAAGGTGTACCCAACGCGGGCTCGCACCAATACAATGTGCTTACCGGCGGGTTTAAGGAACTGGCTAAGGTTTGGAAAAAGGTTGGTCAGCTGCCATTGTTAAAACGCTTTTTACCTGCGTTCTTCTTCTACTCGGTAGGGGTGCAAACCATTATGCTGGTAGCAGCCAATTTTGCCGCCAAAGAACTAAAAATGCCCGACGATGATCTGATCACCATTATACTGATCATACAGGTAGTAGCCATTGTAGGTGCAGCTATTACGGCAAAGGCTTCCGAAAAATTTGGTAATGTAAAGACGCTTTCTACCATAGTAGCTATTTGGTGCCTGATATGTGCCGGGGTGTATTTTATAGCCAATGCACACCAGTTTTATGTAGCCGCGGTTTTTGTTGGCCTGGTGATGGGCGGCGTTCAGTCGTTATCGCGTTCAACTTTTTCAAAATTTATTCCACCAAATATTCCCGATACCGCATCATATTTCAGTTTTTATGATGTTACCGAAAAATTATCAATAGTAGTAGGTCTGTTCACTTTTGGCTTTGTAGAGTCAACCACCGGCGAAATGCGCGATTCGGCCCTGGTGCTGGATGCCTTTTTCGTGATCGGTTTTCTGCTGCTGCTTTCATTGCTGTTTTTTCAAAAGAAGATCACGGCTGAAGACGCTGTGGCGGTATAGGATGTCGAGTTTGCTTGAATATTGAAGATTTTGAATTATTTGTCATTGCGAGGAGGAACGACGAAGCAATCGCTAACTGTGCATGTTTTCGCTGTAAAGTTCGCGATTGCCACGTTGCGCTCGCAATGACAAAATTTATCTGTTAATCCCTGAATCCGTTTAATCGTAGTTCAGATAAATTTACACATTCAAAAGACACACCATCAACCAAAACTAAGTACCTTTGCGGCTTGTTAAGTTAAAATAATGGCTAAAGTTTCTATTAACCTGGCAACGGGTTCTATACAAAAGGAAGATATAATTGTAGGCATCGATCTGGGTACTACCAATTCGCTGGTGGCTTTCATCAATCCTGATAAAGATCCGCTGGTAATTAATGATGCCGGTAAAGGTGTTTTGGTGCCCTCTGTAGTGCATTTCGGCCCCACAGGTGAGGTTTTGGTAGGCAATGAAGCCAAAGAATTTTTAATAACCGACCCGCAGAATACCGTTTTCTCGGTAAAGCGTTTGCTTGGCCGCAGTTATCATGATATTGAAAACTATAAGGATTTTTTCTCCTATAAGGTTATTGATGATGACACCGAAAGTTTGGTAAAGATCAAGGTAGGCGATAAGTTTTATACACCAATAGAACTATCGGCCCTGATACTAAAAGAGCTGAAGGCCCGTGCCGAACATGCGCTTAAAACCCCGGTAAACCGTGCCGTGATCACTGTGCCTGCTTATTTTAATGATTCGCAGCGCCAGGCTACACGCGATGCCGGTAAATTGGCCGGTTTAGATGTTTTACGCATTGTGAACGAACCAACGGCCGCCAGTTTGGCTTATGGCATTGGCTTAAATCCCGACGAAACTAAAACCATCGCCGTATATGATTTGGGCGGAGGTACCTTTGATGTATCTATACTGCAAATTCAGAACGGTATTTTTGAGGTGCTGGCCACTAACGGCGATACTTTTTTAGGCGGTGATGATTTTGACCGCATTATTGTTGATTACTGGATAGAGAAAAATCAACTAAACAAAGCTGATGTTATTGCTAATAATGAGCTGGCACAGCAGCTGCGTTTGAAAGCCGAAGAGGCCAAAAAATCATTCAGCCACCAAAGCTTGTTCAATGAAAAAATAGGTGATATATGGTGTACGCTTGATCGTGCCGATTTTGAACAACTGATATTGCCAAAAGTACAGCAAACCATTACTTGCTGCCAAAACGCGTTGAAGGATGCTAAGCTAACCACTGCCGATATTGATGAGGTGATCATGGTGGGTGGTTCTACCCGTACGGCGCTGGTTAAAAAAATGGTATCCGAATTTTTTGCACGCCCTGTTCATGACGATGTTAACCCAGATGAAGTAGTGGCTTTAGGTGCTGCTATACAGGCCGATATTTTAGCCGGTAACCGTAAGGATATTTTACTGCTGGATGTTACCCCGCTTTCATTAGGTATTGAAACCATGGGCGGCTTAATGGATGTAATTATCCCCCGTAACTCCAAAGTGCCAACCAAAGGCGGCAGGCAATACACTACCTCCATTGACGGACAGGTGAATATGAAAATTGCCGTTTACCAGGGCGAACGCGATCTCATTAAAGAAAACCGTAAGCTGGCAGAGTTTAACTTGAAAGGCATACCATCTATGCCGGCGGGTTTCCCTAAGGTTGATATTAACTTTTTGCTGAATGCTGATGGTATATTAACTATACAAGCTATTGAGCTGCGCTCGGGTGTTAAGCAGGAGGTTGAGGTAAAACCAACCTACGGTATTACCGACGAGCAGGTTGAGCAAATGCTGATGGATAGCATTACTCACGCTAAAGACGATATAAGCCAACGTATGATCATTGAGGCACGTACCGAAGGTGAACAAACTATATATACGGTAGAAAACTTTTTGCGCAAGCACGGCAGCCATATTACAGCCGAAGAAACTGAGAAAACCAATGAACATCTGGTTGTTTTAAAAGAGGCTATAGCCTCGGGCGACAAAGACCAGATACTGAAACGTATTGACGAAATAAATGAGTTTACCCGCCCGTTTGCCGAACGCCTGATGGATGAGGCTATTGCTACTGCAATGCGTGGTAAAAGCATTGAATAATATACACCAATAACTAAACTTTATAACTTGAAGAGAATTTCAGCAGTATTAGCCTTGTTAACAGTCGCGACTGTTTGTTTAACCGGTAGTTTTAACAGGGTTAATGCCCGTCCGTTTTTTGGAGGTAGGGATACTACAGCTAAAGGCACGGCAGCTTCTACATTAGATACCCTACAGTACGATTCGCTGATGAAACGGCTTGCCAATGGCGATAAAACTGGCCGGTGGCCGGTTAAAACTCAGGCTTATCCGCTGCCAGGTGCTATTTTGCCATTTAACCGTATTGTTGCCTATTATGGTAATATGTATTCCAAAAACATGGGTGTATTGGGCCAATATGAACCCAAAGAAATGCTGGCTAAGCTGAATGGAGAGGTTAAAGTTTGGGAAGCTGCAGATACGCTTACACCGGTGATTCCAGCTTTGCATTACATTTGTGTAACCGCGCAAGCTGATGCCGGCCGTAATGGTTTGCATAACCTGCGGATGCCCTTTAGCCAGATAGATAAGGTGCTTGATATGGCCAAGCAAATCAACGCCCTCGTTTTTTTAGATATACAGGTTGGTTTCAGCACGGTACAAACCGAACTGCCGTTGTTGGAAAAATATCTGCGCATGCCTAATGTACATTTTGGTATCGACCCGGAGTTTTCGATGAAAGAGGGGAGTGTACCCGGCAAACGCATAGGCACTTTTGATGCTGAGGATATTAATTATGTAACGGGTTATTTAAGCAACCTGGTTAAAAAATATAATCTGCCCCCAAAAGTTTTTGTTATCCACCGCTTTACCAAGCGCATGGTAACCAACTATAGGGATATTAAACTGCGCAATGAAGTGCAGGTTGTGATGGACATGGATGGATGGGGTGGCCCCGACCTGAAAAAAGGCACCTATCAATATTTTATATCACAGGAGCCTGTGCAATTCACCGGGTTTAAACTGTTTTATAAAAATGATATCAAGAACGTGCCTCACCGAATGCTTACCCCTAAGGAGGTCTTGAATTTGAAGCCAAGCCCGATTTATATTCAGTATCAGTAAATTTTAAAGGGAAGCCATGATCTGTCGGCCTGAGCTTGTCGAAGACTGCGCTCCGCAAGCGTTCCGCTTGTGTGTATCCCATGGTTAACAAGTGCTTTTTAAAATGCCACAAGCGGCACGCTTGCGGTAGCGGAGATTGAAAATTTGAACTATATTGTCATTGCGTGCGTAGCGTGGCAATCGCAAACTATGAATGGTAATCATAAATAGCTCGCGATTGCTTCGTCGTTCCTCCTCGCAATGACAAATTATATCTTTCCTGATCATATTGAGAATGATATTACTGTATTCAACAAAAAAAAGCTCCCCGAATTCCGGGGAGCTTTTTTTATAGGGAGCATTGTAATTTAGCCTTTCAATGCTTCCTGCTCTTTCAGTGCCTGAATGTTGTTGTTGTCGCTAAAGCTATCGGTTTGTTTAGCAAAATCTTCAAGGATGCTGGTAATGTTGTCTAAATTGTCAGATACGCGCTGGTGCATGTCGGGGAGGTCCCTTTCCAGTCTCTTATCGCCCAGTTCTATATTGTCTACTTCAATTTTAGCCAGTTTGGTAATAATAGCCTGCTGACTGTTTCTCAGATCTTCCAATTCATGGACAATTTTCTCCATCAGTCCAAACTTCTTTAACTTATCCATATTGTTGTGTTTTTTAATTTAAAGTATATCTCATTAACCTCAAAAAATAAAAATTGTTTAGAATTTGGATAATATCTAAATAACTAATACTTTAGTTGTAACTAAAGTATTAGTTCAAATGAAAGAATTTACAGTATATCTTTTACTTGTTTTTTGCGCATCTGCAGGAGTAAGGGCGCAGCAATCACCGGCGGTAAACGATTCACTATTGTTGGATTATTATCAAAACCAACGATTTGCAGAAGCTGCCGATTATCTCAGAAAATCATATCCTGAACCCATAACCAACAACAGGGTACTATCCAAATTGGCTTACACATCGCAAATGGCAAGCCGCCTTACCGATGCAGAGGGATATTATCAGCGCTTGTACAATGTGGATTCAACTAATACTTCGGTTTTGTTCAGTTTGGGGGGCATCAATTTGCGGAGGGGTAACAATCAGAAAGCTGAAACCTATTATAAAATGATAGCCAAACAGGATAGCACTAACTTTTTGGTTTACAAACAGCTGGGTAAAATAGCGCAGGACAAGGCCGACATAGCCGCTATGCTGGGTTATCTGCAAAAGGCCAACAAGATAAACCCTGCCGACCCCGATGTGGCATCAGACCTAAGCGATCTGTACGTGAACTTAAAACAATACCCGGTGGCCGAAAGGGTGCTGAATGGGGCTATTTCCAAAGACCCCAAAAATGTGATACTGCTGCAAAGCATGCTCAAGCTGACATCAGCGCAGGATAAGTTTATGGCTACACGGGATATTTGCCTTAAACTCATTGATTTGGGTGTACGGTCGGGCTATGTTTTAACCAAGCTTGGAGTGGCTTACTACAATATTAAAAACTATACCTGCAGCATTGAAACCTTTGCCGATATACCTGGGCTTGAACAGTCGGAAACCAGTTTTTACGTCGCCTCACTCGCTTATAAAGCACTTAAAGATCAGCCTATGGCTATTATTAACCTGAATAATGCCATTACAGAGGGTATATCCGGTAACATCAGTGACTACTATGCCGAAATGGCCGACAGCTACGAGGTGAGCAAAAAATACAAGAAAGCCGTGATGGCCTATCAAAAGAGTTTACAGTTTGCTGAGAAACCCATCGTTTATTACTTGCTGGCTTCCCTTTATGATACCGACCTGAAAAACAAACAGCTTGCTTTAAAATACTATAAGAAATATATGCAAAGCAAGCCGCCGGTAAAGGAGCAAAAGTATATGGCTTATTCTAAATCGAGATTAAGCGAACTGACCCGTTAGCGCTGCATTAAGCGGGCTACGTATTTGCCAATAATATCAAATTCAAGGTTTACAACCGAGCCCTCACGCACGTTGTGCAGGTTGGTATGTTCAAAAGTATAGGGGATAATAGCTACCGAAAAGCTGTTTGTCCTGGAGTTTACCACGGTAAGGCTGATGCCATTAACACAGATAGAACCTTTTTCTACAGTTACATTACCTGTGGAAGTGTCGTACTCAAAGGTATATTCCCAACTGCCGTCATGTTCTTTAAACGCGGTACAAACGGCTGTTTGGTCAACATGGCCCTGCACAATATGCCCATCCAGGCGTGCATTCATTTGCATGCAGCGTTCCAGGTTTACCGGTTCGCCAACCTGCAGGTGACCCAGGCTGGTTTTGTTCAATGTTTCTTCAATAGCCGTAACTACGTGCATCCCATCGGCCACCGCTATCACGGTTAAACAAACGCCGTTATGCGCAATAGATTGATCTATTTTTAATTCATGTGAAATTGCCGATTGAACGGTGATGTGTAAATTACCCTGATCTTGCTGCAGATCGGTTATTTTACCTAATGTTTCTATAATTCCTGTAAACATATGCCCCCCAACCCCCTAAAGGGGGAGTTTTAAGTGAATCCAAAGCTAAATATATTGTGGGTGTTATTTGTCAGCAAAGGATGAAATTTTATGGCTATTCAAGTTGCCTTCTTTAAGGATAGGAATGAGCGTCGACCCAGCCTTAAAGAATAAATATGTGCCGAAATTTCGGTATATTTGTAGTACACCAAAGCCCGGTTCCCTTTTATAAGGAAACCGGGCTTTGTGATTGAATGGGGAAACTACTGAAAATTGATTGTGCGGATTAAAATTACTGATAATCAATTGTTTGTAACTTTTTAAAGTTATAAAAGCATATCAAAATCGACTTAAAAAGTGTTAAAAGTTATTTTAAATCAATTTTGAGTTTTTTAACCATTTTTTGAGCTATTTATGAGCGAAAAAGTGTTAAAATAAATTTTTAAAAAGTTAATTATAGTGAAGGCTATTTAAAACTGGTAAATAGATCAAGCCTTTTGTTCCGTAGGTCTTTTCCGCCTTCTATTACTGATTTCAGATTGGCTAAATAAAACGTCCACCCAATCTGGCATTGAACGTATAGATTTTTGGTTGGGTCTTCTTCCAAAGGGATGTTTTCCTGGGTAAGCTCAACAATGGTAAGGCCGTATTTATTTTGAATATCAACAGTAACAATACTATTGCCCGAGAAAGTGAATTTGATCAGGTCGGCGCCGTTATTTTCCAATACCTGGCCATCCTCTACGGTATTATCATCGTAACCGTGCCAGTACCAGGAGTAGGTATCTTCCTTACTGATAAATTCATGGGGCTCGCGCTGCCGCTTCACAATCGAAAAAAACTCGGCCCGGCGTAAAAACCAGCTTTCGAGCCCGGCAGGAGTGGCCCATGCCTCATATATACTGCGAACATCGGTATCAAAACTCGCAGTTAGTTTAAATGTTGTCCATCGGTTGTCGGTCATGATATTTGCTGTTAAAAAGTGTAGGTATATAAAAATAACAATAATCCATTGCTCTTTTATTAACTTGGTTTTAAATTTTACTTTATGGGTAAGCAAAGTGCCGGAATACTTTTATTCAGGAAAACTACAGGGGTTCTGCAGGTTTTCCTTGTGCATCCGGGCGGTCCGTTTTTTAAAAATAAGGACGATGGTAGCTGGTCGGTACCCAAAGGCGAATTTTTGGAAGATGAAGACCCGCTTAATGCTGCCAAACGTGAATTTGAAGAAGAAACCGGTCAGGCTATAAATGGCGAATTTATCCCCTTAACACCCATTAAACAAAAAGGCGGCAAAACCGTGCAGGCATGGGCGGTAGCTGGAGATATTGACCACCTGAACATTAAAAGCAATAGTTTTGACATAGAATGGCCCCCGCGCTCGGGCAGGCAGCAATCCTTCCCGGAGATTGACCGGGCCAACTGGTTTGATATGGAAACTGCCAAAGTGAAGATTAATCCGGCGCAGGCGGCTTTATTAGCCGAATTGGTTGAGCTTGGTATATAATGGGCTATTGGGGTAGCCATCACCAAATGCGGGGATATGGTCAAACTAATTTCACCTTTTACAGTTGTGTTGTTACCTTTAGGGGCATTTATATAATTTAGTACAATGAAGTTTTTTAAATATTTACCTGTAGCATTTCTGCTTATTTCTATTGTATCGTGCAAGCCTAAAACCAAATCAACTACTATACCTGTGGTAGGTTTTGTTGACGCCTTTGAGGACGTAACTATTGCACAGGCCCGTACCGGTTTTACCGACGCGCTAAAAAAAGAAGGTTTTAGCGAAGACAAAAAAACGGTACAGATAGAATACCGCAATGCTCAGGGCAATATCCCAACACTTACGCAAATAGTAAATTACTTTATATCTGAAAAAGTTGATCTGCTGGCTACCAGTACCACTTTATCAACCGTAACGGCATTACAAAATACTAAAACCATTCCTGTATTTGCCATGGTATCACCGGTTCCGGAGCGTATGAAAGTTGTTGACGCTAACGGAAAAGCACCTGCTAACCTTTTTGGAGCATTGGAGGATCTGAACTATATTGATACCTCTTTTTCTATCATCCCTAAACTACTTAAACCCAAAGGTGCAAAACTGGTTATCGGCATGATCTATAATCAATCAGAGCCACAATCGGCTGATGCACTTAACCGGATCAAGGCATTGGCCGAAAAACAAAACATAACGATTGAGGCCCTGCCGCTAAACTCATCAGCCGATGCGCAGCTGGTTACTCAGTCACTGCTAAACAAAAATATCGATGCATTTTTTGCCAATCCGGATAATACTGTTTTTGCCTCCTTTGAAACTATTTTGAAAAGCTGCAACCAGAAAAATGTGCCCATATTCACCAGTGAAGCCGGTTTGGTACAGCGTGGAGCAGTAGCCGCCTTTGGTGCTGATATTTACCAATGGGGTTATCAGGCGGGTGAACAAGCAGCATACTATCTTAAAAATCATAAAACTGATGGCATCAAACCAGAAATGGTAAAGATCAGGAAACGTGTTTATAACCCGGCTGTAGCTAAAAAATATAACATTACCATTCCTTCAGATTTCGAGGCTGTTAAATAATGGATTTTTATCTCTCCGCTTTAATACAGGGACTTTGCTTTTCGGCACTGGCATTGGGTATTTATATCTCCATAAAGATATTTAACATCCCAGATATCACTACCGATGGCAGTTACACCCTGGGTGGCGTAGTTACAGGTGTACTGCTTACGCATCATCAGTCGCCATATATTATTTTACCTGCGGTAATTATTGCGGGAGGTATTGCAGGGGCGTTAACCGGGCTTATCCATACCAAGCTTAAAATAAACGCATTGCTGGCGGGTATATTGGTTACATATTCATTGTACTCCGTTAACCTTACCATTATGGGGCGTTCAAATTTACCGCTGATCAGTGTACCATCGTTATTCTCGCTATTGAATTTAGTTGCCGATCCTAATCAAAATACCTTTTGGATATTGTCGGTATTTGTGATCATCATTACTTTTTTAATCGGCTATCTCCTTAAAACAGATTTTGGTATAGCGATGAGGGCAACCGGCAACAGTGAATCAATGATCAGAGCCCTGGGAGTAAATACCGACCGGATGAAAATTACCGGTTTAGCATTAGCCAACGCGCTGACAGCACTCAGCGGGTATCTTATAGTACAGTTTCAGGGTTTTGCCGATATCAGCATGGGCATAGGAATTGTGATAGTAGGCTTGGGTTCTGTGATTGTGGCGGAGTCGCTTATTAATTGGTTTCGTATTACCAGCGTATGGGTGATTTTGGCATTAGTATTAGGCGGGGCTGTTATATTTCAGTTTGTTTTAGCCTTTACATTGGCTTTAGGTGTCGACGCCAACTTGCTTAAAATGGTTACTGCTGCTTTTGTATTGCTAATAGTTAGTTTACCCCGTTTGTCATCTCTCAAAGCGTCATGATAGCCATTAACGATGTTCATAAGGGTTTTAATAAGGGTAAGGCTAACCAGGTAAACGCGGTTAACGGCATAACTCTTAGTATTCCTGAAAGCGAATTCCTGGTAATTGTGGGCTCAAATGGTTCGGGTAAAACCACGCTGCTTAATTTGGTAGCAGGCAGTGTATTTCCTGATGCTGGTAGCATTAGTATTGATAATAATGATGTTAGCAAGCTGGCTGATTATAAACGAAGCCAGTGGATAGCCCGCGTTTTTCAAAACCCAATGAGCGGTACCGCTTCTGACTTGAATATTTTAGATAATTTCAGACTGGCATCTATACGTACAAAAACCAAAGGACTATCTATCGGTATTAATGATAAATTTAAGCAGCAGGTACGTGAAAAGATAGAAACGTTGGGTATGGGGCTTGAAAATAAGATAGAACAGCCCATGGGTACACTATCAGGCGGACAGCGCCAGGCTTTAACACTACTAATGAGCGTGATGGATAGCTGTAAAGTATTGCTGTTGGATGAGCCTACCGCAGCTCTTGATCCGCGATCGGCAGAAGTAGTGATGCGTACCGCCGATAAGCTGATAACTGATTTTAAACTGACTGCAATATTGATCACTCACAATCTGAAGGATGCATACAATTATGGCACAAGAATAATACAAATGAGCGAAGGATTGGTATTGCGCGATCTGAACAACAAACAAAAGTCAGATTTAAAGCAAAATGACCTTTTCGATTGGTTCAGCTAAAAAATGGCAAAGTAATTGTATAGGGATAATCCTATGAAAAACAATAATTTTGAAACCATATTCGACGCTTATCAGTTAGTAAGCGGCGCCAAGATAAAAGGAAAACAACAAGACGAAATTTTTGAACTGGGCACATACGATGCTTTAAAAAGAGGATACACCCTGTACCCCTTAGAGCATGGAATAAAGTATGATGATTTCAGTGTGATTGTATCTGAAAAAGAATTAAAAAACAACTTTTTAATAGAAGCCGCTAAGGCAAATGCAATAGCTGCGTAATTTTTAAGGGTAGGTAAGCGGAATTTTCTGCATGGTTTTTCTGTATAAAAGGGCCTGTTTGCCTGCTTTTTAGGTTAAAGGGCATCATTTAATCGGATGGCACTATACCCTTAGTTTACATCACATATTTTGCAATCTATCGTAATAAGCGTAAATTTGTAAAAATAAATGATGCTGTTTAATAATTCATTCTGCCAAAAACACATATTACGGTTCATGGTCAACCGGCAGGAGAGTAGCGCATCAACAATACTTTTCTCAGGTCCGTTTTAGCGAAATCATTATCCGGGCAAATTATTATTTCATCATTATTTATTGAATTGAAGTTTGCATTAAGCAGGCTTGTCACACTTTTTAAAATTTATGGACGCTTATTATACTATAGAAGAAAAATATCTGCGAGCAGTGGATAAGCTATCGTATGGCAAAACCACCAAAGGACTTAAATTGCTTAACGAAATTATAAGCAATGATCCTTTATATGCACGCGCGCACCACCAGTTGGGCATGATATACTATTACGAAATGAAAGATTACCAAACCGCAGGCTATCATTTTAAAACCTGTATGGAACTTGAACCTTCATTTCCGGATAACTATACAGATTACCTTGATCTGCTGGTGTTTTTAAATATGGAAAAAACGGTACACACGGTATCAGTTAAAGCGCTGAATACACCCGGTGCAGATACTGCTGGTGTTTATGACCTGTTGGGTTTGTTTTATGAAAAGAACAAACAATGGACAAAAGCTTTGGATGCTTATCAGAAAGCATTTATGGAAGTTACCGACAATACCGAAAAAACTGATATTGAATTGAGCTTGAAACGGGTACAATCTAAAATGAAACAGACACAGGCTTACAATTATCATGTAACTGAGTAAGCAATTACGAATATTACATAAACAAGAAAAGCGGGTTTTTATGCCCGCTTTTCTTGTTTATGGTTTTATCTGTTTATTTTTTATTGGTTGCCCTTACTGTTTTAACCTGCGCCATAGTTACAGCCGACGCTTTATTGCCAAAGCTGTTGCGTACAAAAGTTAGCACATCGGCAATTTCCTGATCCTTTAAAAAATCATGAGATGGCATGCTATTGGAGTAGGTTTCGCCATTGATTTCTACGTCTTCATTAAAACCATTCAGTACTATTTTTATCAGTTTGGTTTTATCACCTAAAACATAGGTGGTTTTAACCAACGGAGGGTTCATGTGTGGCACGCCCAGGGCATCAGCCTGGTGGCATGATACACAGTATTGCGAAAACACCTTTTGCCCGGCATTCATTGAGGTTTTTAACCCAATAGCAGCACCTTTTTTAATTGTTTTATGTTTGGTTTGCGCCTGTAAAGCAGCAGTTGATAATACAAGTGCCAATAATAGTAAGGCATATTTTTTTAAATGCATTGTTATTTTTTGTAAGTTATTTTATAAATAGTTCCCTGGCTATCGTCCGTTACATAAAGAGACCCGTCAGGGCCCTGGGCCAGCCCGCAAGGGCGGTGTTCGGCACGGCCAGAAGCTGTGTTGGCAGCCGATCCTGAAAAGCCATCAGCAAATATTTCCCACTCACCGGCAGGTTTGCCATCTTTAAAAGGCTGAAATACCACAAAGTAACCAGCCTGTGGCTCAGGTGCGCGGTTCCATGAGCCGTGGAAGGCTATGAATGCTCCGTTCTTATATTTTTCAGGAAATTGATCACCTGTGTAAAATAGCAATCCGTTTGGTGCAAGGTGCCCCGGGAAAGCGGCAACGGGGTCAATAGCATCCTGTCCGCCTTCTTTTTTGCCGTCGCCGCCATACTCAGGTGCTAATATTTTTTTGTGCTGCTCCTGGTCATAATACATATAAGGCCAGCCTGCATTATCTCCTTTTTTCAGGGCATACATACATTCGGCAGGTAAAATAGCCGATTGCTGTACGGTATATAAATCTGGATAAAGGTCATGCAGCTGATCGCGGCCATGCTGCATCACAAAAAGCTGATTGTTTTGCTGATTCCAATCCATACCTACTACATTGCGCAGCCCGGTTGCATACCGTACGCCATCGCCGTAGTGCTGGTTAAGTTTATCGGCTTTAAATTGCCATATACCACCGGCCGAATCTAAAATGGGACAACCTTTACGGCCCGGAGAACCTTTTTTACGGTCATCAACCTGGCAAGAGTTTGAGTAAGCACCAATGTTAACATACAGGTTTCCATCGTTATCAAGGGTAATAGCTTTGGGCTCATGCTCCCTGCGGCTAATTAAGCCGGTAACAATTTTTTCGGGCTGATCGGGGTTAATCACCTCGTTTTTATCATTCAGCTTAAAGCGGAAAACCTCCTCATCTGATGAAGCATACAAGTAACCGTTTTTAACAAAAACACCGGTGCCGCCAAAGGTGCCAAAACTATTTTTTACAGTTGCTTTATCGCCTTCCTGCTGTAAAAATAATATGCCTTTGCCATTTTTTGCACGGCTTAGTTTTACATATATATTGCCTTGTTGAGTTACGGCAATTTCGCGGGTACCGCCAAGCTTTTCGGCAATAACAGCTGCACTAAAGCCCGAAGGGAGTTTTAAACCGGCACCACCACCTGCAATTGGGGTTGTTGCGGTTGGCGTTTCTTTATTAGTAGTGGGGCCACCGTCTTTACAAGCATTAAAAAGTATAAAACTGGTTATCGCTGCCACAGGCAACAATAAGGAGAGTAGTTTTCTGTTTTTCATGGCAATTGATTTATGGTTACCAAATTAAATAAATATACAGTGAATACGAAAATCTGTTTTGTAGTAATGGTATGACAACAAACTCTTTAAAGGCAATTGCTGCTTTACAATCAGACTGCTTCTTAATGTATAGTGATATAAACTATGATAAACAGGATTTAATTCTATCAGGTCAATCTCAATTAAAATTAAATTCTGATTTACAATTGTTTTTAAATATGATTACAAGACTAATTAAACCATTGCATTGCTGCATCGTCATAACTGTATAAATTTTACTATTATGAAAAAGTTAGTCTTATTATCAGCAATAGCATCAGGCATCCTGTTTTCTGCCAATGCAGCACAAGCTCAAATATCTATACAACTTGGTGTAAACATACCTGTGCATCGTGTTTATACCCCTCGTCCGGTGATAGTTGAAGAAGCACCAGTTTATGACGATGACAACATACCTGCTGATTATAGTGATGACTACTACTATTTGCCCGAAGTAGAGGCTTACTACAGTGTACCTAATCATTGTTATTATTATAATAACGGCAGTGCGTGGGTAAGCGCGTATTACTTGCCAGGCGCATACCGCGACTATAACTGGCGTACTGCGGTAAGATATGAAGTTCGTTCACCGCGCCCTTACCTGCACCATGATGTTTACAGGTCAAGATGGGGTGGTTATGCCGGAGACCGCAGTAACTGGGGACATCGTTTTGATAGAAGATATTCAGGAGGTTACGCTTACAGCAGTCGCGACAACCGTGGCTGGGGCAACGATAATCGCAACAGGGGTAACTGGGGCAGGGGATATGACAATCATGACCGTGGTAACTGGGGCAGAGGTAACGACAACCGCAACCATGGCAACTGGGAAAGAGGTAATGATCGCAACCAGGGTAACTGGGGCGGCAGATCAAACCAAAACGATAACCATGACCGCGGTAATTGGGGCAGAGGAAACCAAAATGATAATCATGACCGCGGCAACAACAACGGCGACCGCTTTGCCCAAAACAGGGTAGGTTACGGAACCCGCCAATAAGATATTGATTTAATAAGATATGTATTAATTCAATTCCCTATATATACAAAAAAGGCCGCCCGTTATGGGCGGTCTTTTTTTATGAAGTTTACATCGTTATCGCCTCATTTTTAATGATCAATTGATGTATCGGGCTTTTTATTGAAATTTATAGCTAACTTATAGTATAAAGGCTCTTTTCTGTTAGTATATATATCATATATTTGGATAAATAACATTAAGCATTTGAAGAAGAAATTATCTATTGTTGATATAGCCAATAGCCTGAACATATCTAAAACAACTGTTTCGTTTATTTTAAATGGACGGGCCCGCGAAAAAAGAATAAGTGAGGAATTGGTTGACCGTGTTTTAAAATATGTAAAAGAAGTTGGTTACAAGCCTAACTCCCTCGCCAAAAGTTTACGTACCGGTAAGTCAAATATTATTGGGTTACTGGTAGAGGATATATCCAATACATTTTTTGCCAGTATAGCAAGGCAAATTGAAGAACGAGCCTACAAAAACGGCTATAAGATTATTTATAGCAGTACCGATAACGATACTCAAAAAACTCAGGAGCTGATTGCTATGTTTCGCGACAGGCATGTTGACGGTTATATTATTGTGCCACCTCAGGGCATAGAAGAGGATATAAGCGGTTTGATCAGGGATGGTTTACCAGTTGTGCTTTTTGACAGACATTTACCCGAAGTAGAAACCGATTACGTACTGGTTGATAACCTGTTCAGTACCTATAATGCTACCCGTTACCTTGTTGATAAGGGGTATAAAAATGTAGCTTTTATCAGCATTGATGCGCACCAGAGCCAAATGATTGACAGGCTTGATGGCTATAAAAAAGCTATGAATGAAAGCAAGCTGAATATGAGTGTTCTGGAGGTTGACTTTTTTCAGGATAAAAAGCTGATGATAAATCAGATTGCTGATTTTTTAAATGAACATCCGGACACTGACTCCATTTTGTTCGGAAACAACCGTTTAGCTACCTGCGGACTTAAAGCTCTCCGCAATTTAAATAAAAGAGTACCTGAAGATATTGCGCTGATATCTTTTGATGATTACGAGGTTTTTGAACTGAGTAATCCGCCGGTTACAGCTATAGCCCAGCCTATTGACAATATTGCCGATCAGGTGATCACCATATTATTAAACAGGCTTAATACATCTGTGGTTAACAATAACAAACAACATGTTATATTACCAACAGACCTGAAAGTAAGAAAATCAACTTAATTATATTTTACAGGGAAGTATTTTACAATACTCCCTGTAAAACCTTCCACACGTTTTCCGCAACTATTTTAGCTCCTTTGGCTGTAGGGTGTATACCATCGCCCTGGTTAAGTTCGGGTACTCCGCCAACTCCCTGTAACAGGAAAGGCACAAGAGATATATTGTTTTTAGCCGCAAGGGTAGGGAATACCGCTTTGAATTTGTTGGTATAATCTGGCCCCATATTAGGCGGAACCTGCATACCAAGCAATACTATTTTAGCCTGCGGATATTTAGTTTTTACCTTATCAATAATACTTTGCAAATTCTTAATGGTTTCTGTGACCGGTATGCCGCGCAGGCCATCGTTTGCCCCAAGTTCCAGTATAAAAACGTCAATCTTTTGTTTCAGCAACCAATCAATACGGCCGTTACCACCTGCTGTTGTTTCACCGCTGAGGCCCGCATTAATTACCTTGTAAGGCAGTTTTAACGAATCTATTTTATTCTTAATCACCCCGGGAAATGCTTCTGACGGATCATCCAATCCATAACCGGCAGTAATGCTATCGCCAAAAAACAAAGCTGTTTTTGAGGCTGATGAATCGGTTTTGGTTTCTGTTGAGGGACTTTGTGAAGCTTCCTCAGCAGCAGGTTTTTTGTTTTCGCCACAGGCTGCAAGTGTAACTACCGCGAATAATATAATGGCTAACCGGATTTTGTGCATATAATTAAGCGTTGGTTCTTAATATTTCGAGCGGTGGTTTATTTAAAATGCCCCTGCTATTTAACAAGCCAATGATAACTGTTAGTATGGATATTATAAAAAATAAAATAACTGCAGGCAAATAGCTTACTGTGTAAGGTACTTCAAAACTATATTTAGCCAAAAGCCAGCTGCCGCCAAAAGCTATGGCTATGCCGGTAAGGGCAGATAAACTTCCTAAAAACAAATATTCCAAAGCGGTAATTACAAATATTTGCTTTCGGCTGGCACCCAGGGTTCGCAATAAAACACTTTCCTGAATGCGTTGGTATTTACTGATACGCAAAGAGGCTATAAGTACCACAATACCCGTTAAAATGCTGAACGCGCTCATAAAACGGATTACGTAGCTTATTTTGCTGAGTAACTCGTCAAGAACACTCAGAATTAGCCCCAGATCAATGATAGAAACATTTGGAAAACTGCGTACTACCGCGCGTTGAAAAGCTGCTGATGCCTTGTTTGAAGGCACATGGGTTAGCAATACCTGAAACTGAGGAGCATCTTCCAGCACCCCGGTTGGGAAAACCACCTGGAAGTTAGTTTGTACCTTACCCCAGTTTACTTTGCGTATGCTGCTTACGTAGGCCGGCATTTGCACACCTTGTACGTTAAATATGATCTTATCACCAATTTTCAGACTTGCACGCTTGGCCAGGTTTTCTTCAATAGATACGGGCACATCTTTACCTGGCTGCGCTTTGCCAACCCAAGTGCCATCTGTTAGTTTTTCCGATTCAGAAAGCGAATCGCGGAAGGTTACACGGTATTCGTAAGCGAAAACACCATGTGAAATTTTAATAGTCGAATCTTTTTGGAGGTCAGCAGCGGTTTTACCGTTGATTTGTTCAATCCGAAGGGTTACAATAGGTACCTGCTGCAATATAGGAAGACCTTGTTTACGGGTTAAATCGGCAACCGAATCTTTCTGGTTGTTCTGTATATCAAACAATATCATGTTCGACTGATTGCCACTCGCCGATAAACTAACCTGCCCGATCAGGATGCTTTGAATAAAAAACAGGATGCATATAAACATGGTACTAAGTCCTATAGAAACCATAAGGATGAGGGTTTGGTTATTGGGGCGGTATAAGTTGGCAAAGCCTTGCCGCCACAAATAACTCCAGGAGTCATTAATAAGCAGTTTCATTACACGCATTAATAACCATGCTACAGCAGCCAGAATTGTAAAGGCGGCCAGTATACCCAAAGTAAAGAAAATGCTGCCCATCCAACTACCTAACTGTAAAAAGGTGAAGCAAATAATAAACAGCATGATCAATAAATACACCAGCCAACGCAAGGGATCGCGTGAGGGATTTACTGTGTCGAAAGACATGCGCAGGGTATTGAGCGGCGATATATTGCGGATGGATATCAGCGGAAGCAGGGCAAATAGGATAGATATGATAACCCCAAGCAAAATGCCCTGCCCAATGGCCATCCATGATATTTGTACCGATATGCTGAACGGTAAAAAATCCTTAAATAGCAATGGTAATAAGTGTTGTATGGCTGTGCCCAAAGCTGCCCCGGTAACCGAGCCAATTAATCCGATGCCTACAATTTGTATCAGGTATATTAAAAATGCTTCAGATGATTTAACACCCAAACACCTCATAATAGCTATAGATGCAATTTTTTCACGAACGTAAATATGTACCGCACTGGCTACACCTACACAACCCAGCAATAAGGCAACAAAACCAACAAGGGATAAAAACTTGCTCAGATCGCCAAAGTTACGGCCGGTGTTTTCTTTGCGCCCTTCAATGGTTTCATAACGCATCCCGGCTTTGTCAAGGGTAGGGTCTATCTTTTTGGTAAGCCTGTCCATATTTACAGGCTTGTTGTATTTATAATAAAAGCTGTAATTAACGCGGCTGCCAATTTTTAAAAGCCCGGTTTGCTCCAAGTATTGCATAGGGATGTAAACCACCGGCGCAATGCCTGCTACAACACCGCTTTGGCCGGGCGCCCGGTTTAAAATGCCGGTGATTAAAAATAAGCTGTTGCCAATTTTTATGGAGTCGCCAGGGTGGGCGTTAAATTGCAGCATCAGGGTTTTATCAACCAGTGCCATTTTTCCTTTTTTGAAGGATGTGCCAGCTTCTGCAGGTGTTGTTTCGATGGAGCCGTAGTAAGGAAATCCTCCCTGTAGCGCGCGTACCTGCACCAGCCGGGTATCCTTGCTTTTTGGGAAATAGGCCATCGAAGCAAAGCTGCGTTCCTGTGATCGTTCATCGCCTAAAGAATCAAGCAGTTGTTTTAATGATGCACTAACGGGTTTGTTGCCTGATATAGATAGATCGGCACCAATAAGGGTGGCTGCTTGCCCGTTAACATCATTTTGTACATTGTACTTGAACGAATAAATGGCCACTAAAGCGGCTATGCCAAATACAATAGCCGATATAAAAAGGAATAGCCTGGAATGATTTTTACGGCTATCGCGCCAGGCCATGTTGAGCAGCCAGCGTAAGTTTATTTTTCGGTGGTAATTAACAGCGTTGGTTTCCATAAAAGCCCTATCCGTTAATAGTTTTCTCGTCTGCTATGAGTTTGCCGCCTTTGATCCTGATGATGCGCTGAGTTTTGGCAGCCAGTTCAAGGTCATGCGTTACCAGTACCAATGTAGTGCCCGCTTCTTTGTTAAGGTCGAATATCAGCTTCACCACCTTTTCGCTGGTTTCGGCATCAAGGTTACCGGTAGGTTCATCGGCAAACAAAATTTTAGGGGCGTTTGAAAAAGCCCGTGCCAATGATACCCGTTGCTGTTCGCCGCCTGATAACTGGGAAGGGTAGTGATGACCACGTTCGGCCAGCCCAACTTTATCCAGCAGATCAAGCGCCTTTGCCCTGATGTTTTTCTCATTACGCAGCTCCAACGGAACCATTACGTTTTCAAGGGCTGTAAGGGTAGGGAGCAGCTGGAAATTCTGAAATATAAACCCAATATGCTGATTACGAACCTGGGCACGCTGGTCTTCAGTTAAGCTACTCAGATTGATATTGTTTAGCTGTACAGAACCTGAACTTGAGCGGTCAAGCCCGGCGCACAATCCCAGCAGGGTTGTTTTGCCACTGCCTGATGGGCCAACAATGGCATTGGTTGAGCCTGCTGCTATGATAAAGTTTATATCGCTGAGTACTGTAAGCGTGCGACCGGCACTTTGATACGTTTTACTCAGGTCGGTAATATGAAGTATTGTTTCCAAACGGGTATAATTTTATGATATAGATGCTTCGAGAATAAATTTGTTACCACTAAGGTTTGTGTAAATACCCATCAATTATGCCGTTCACTGCATATTTGGAATTTAATGACTTTTAAAATACAATTACAGTTTAGCCTTTAATGCTACTTTTATTTCCTCTTCCCACTCTGGCTGTAAAATACTAAGCACAATAGAATCACGGCGACCGCCCTCCCTGAGCGGCATGTGACTTCTGAGAATACCTTCTACCGTACATCCAATGCTTTTCATGGCGGCAATGCTGAGGGCGTTTCGTGCATCGGCCCTAAACTCAACCCGTTTCATACCCAGGTTTTCAAAGGCAAATTGCAGCAATAAATATTTACAGTGTTTGTTGAGGCCGGTGCCCCTGAATTTTTCGCCATACCAGGTATAACCCAATTGTAACGAATCATTGGCAATTTGTATATCGTAAAACCGGGTGCAGCCCGCATAGGCTTTACTTATTTTATCATAAACTATAAAGGGGTATTCTTTACCTTCGGCGCGTGCCTTTAGGGCTGCATCAATGTAAGTACGCATGCCATCATTGCCTTTAGGGCTGGTTTGTGAATATTTCCAGGTATCGGGTTCGTTAATGGCAAAGGGTAATAGGTTTTCAAAATCGTCGCTTTGTAGGGGTTTGAGCAATACCCGGTCGTCCTCCAAAATATAGGCAGCTTCGGGATCGAATGGTGAGATCATAATAAACTATTTGAAGCTAATTTATTATTATTTCCTGGCAGGAAGGTTCTTTGTTTTAAAAATCAGGCTTTTTCACCCATTAAACTAATCATGCTTAAATATTTCATCTGCATTTATTATTAAGTAAAATATATTTGCAGATATATTTCGAGTTAACCGTATTTTGATACCTGCTTCAAATATTTTGCTTAAAGCAGAAAATGTTTCAATCGCTTAATCGTCATCATAATAAAGTGTAATTTGGTAATGCGATTTATCGAATCAATAACCCGAGCCTGGTAAAATATTTTGAAACATCAGGTTCAGGTTTTATCTAACAGACAAACATGCAAACAACAGATCCCCAAAAAACAAATAAAAAACCACCAAGTGTATTTAGCCTGCTAAAACCTTATATGGGTTTGGTGACTTTACTTTTATTATTTGCCCTGTTAAGCAA
Organism: Mucilaginibacter aquaedulcis; assembly: GCF_030409325.1. Lineage (GTDB taxonomy): Bacteria > Bacteroidota > Bacteroidia > Sphingobacteriales > Sphingobacteriaceae > Mucilaginibacter > Mucilaginibacter aquaedulcis. The sequence goes on along the minus strand of NZ_JAUFPR010000002.1, from coordinate 1,088,634 downwards.
TGGAGTAAACTTGTGGCTGCCCAAAGTTATTGCCAGTGGCATTGACGATTATGCGCAGAAACATTTTGTTTTGAATGATATTATTAAAAAGTTTTCACTGGCGGTAGTAATCGTTTTTATTTTCAGCTACCTGCAAACAATCATTCAAACTTATGCCTCTGAACGGGTAGCCCGCGATTTGAGATCAAGGCTTTCTGATAAAATTTCAAGACAAAGCCATGCCTTTATTGAGCAGGCTAATCCGGCAAAATTGTTAACCAACCTTACTGCCGATGTTGATTCGATAAAACTATTCGTATCACAGGCTTTGGTATCTATTGTATCATCGCTGTTTATTATTATCGGCGCAAGTATATTACTGTTCACCATTAACTGGAGGCTGGCTTTGGCTGTAATAGCCATTATTCCTATCATAGGTGGTACGTTTTTTTACGTATTAAAAAATGTAAGGGCATTGTTTATCAAAAGCCGGGGTGTTATTGATCAGTTAAATAAGGTAATTAACGAAAGTATTTTAGGAGCAGCACTTATCCGCGTTATTAACTCGCAGCAACTGGAATATAATAAGTTTCTGCTGGCCAATACGGAAGCAAAGGAATACGGCTTACGCATATTAGGCTTTTTTGCAGGGCTCATACCAATCGTAACTTTTACAGCCAACATGGCCGGGCTTACCATCCTGGTAATGGGCGGTCACTTTGTGATCAATGGCAGCATGACATTGGGTAGCTTCGCGGCTTTTAACAGTTATCTTTCCCTGCTCATTTTTCCCATATTTATATTAGGGTTTATGAGTAACCTGATAGCACAGGCCTCGGCATCATTTACACGAATCAGCACAGTTTTGGATGCTCCTGACGTGGCCCAAACCGGGACAATAACCGAAACTCTGCGCGGTGATGTAGAGCTTAAGGATGTATCACTTTTTTACGGACAAAAACCAGCACTTAAAAATGTATCATTAAAAGTACCTGCTGGTGCAAAAATTGCCGTGATAGGGCCAACAGCCGCTGGTAAAACACAGCTACTTTATTTGTTAACCAACCTCATTAATCCAAGTTCGGGAGAAGTGCTTTACGATGGTCATAATATTGGAGCCTACGACAGCGAATCGTTTCATAGCCAAGTTGGTTTTGTTTTTCAGGATAGCATTATTTTTAACATGAGCATCCGCGAAAACATCGCGTTTAGCGATACCGTTACAGACGAATCATTAGAAAAAGCCATTGATACCGCAGAACTGCGGGATTTTATTGTCAGTTTGCCCGATCATTTAAATACTGTTGTGTCTGAACGTGGCTCAAGCCTTTCAGGTGGACAAAAACAGCGGATCATGCTGGCCCGGGCATTAGCTGTAAATCCTAAGGTTTTATTACTTGACGATTTTACCGCAAGGGTTGATACCAATACCGAAAAGAAGATACTGACTAACATTCAAAAAAACTACCCAGGATTAACGCTGATATCGGTTACCCAAAAAATAGCCTCTGTTGAGCACTATGACCAGATCATTCTGCTGATGCAGGGCGAAGTTGTGGCCCGGGGTGTACATGATGAGCTAATGCATACCAGCACCGATTATGTACAGATATTTAATTCGCAGCAAAGCACCAGTAATTATGAACAGGGCATTGCTCACTAAAAAATAAGCATCAATGAATTACGATCTGAATAAACTTAGCCAGGAACAGCAAAAAACATCAACCTTTGCCGGCCTCCGGAAGTTGTTGCAACTAATAGCACATGAAAAGCGAACGCTCATCATCGCGTTATTTGCCATACTGGTTAACTCAACCTTAAACCTGCTTGGCCCACTTATAATAGGGCACACTATTGATAAATACGTGCAGCATAAAGATTTTACCGGTGTGCTGCATAATGCGGCAATTTTGCTTTGCATGTTTCTGGCAGCATTGTTTACCAGTAACAAGCAAACTAAGCTGATGGGCGGGGTAGGGCAACGCATGCTGTTTACCCTGCGTAACTCTATATTTAATAAGTTACAACAGCTGCCGGTAGGCTTTTTTAACCAAAATAAAGCAGGCGACCTCATATCAAGGGTGAACAATGATACGGATAAGCTTAACCAGTTTTTTTCGCAATCGTTAATGCAGTTTATCGGCAATATATCAACCATGGTGGGTGCAGGGGTGTTTTTAATACTCATTAATATTGAGCTGGGCGCTGCAACACTATCGCCAGCGGTTGTTATCTTGGTACTTACCCTCGTTTTATCGCCTTGGATCAAGAGGAAAAATGCCTTGAACCTGAAAAGCGTTGGGGGAATGAGTGCCGAGATACAGGAAAGTCTGAATAATTTTAAAGTGATCATTGCCTTTAACCGCCGTGATTATTTCAGAAAACGGTTTGATATAGCTAATCAGGAAAATTATAGAACATCCATAGGCTCGGGCCTGGCCAATAACGTTTTTGTGCCGGTTTATGGTTTTTTTGCCAGTATAGCGCAATTGATAGTACTCACCTTTGGTATCTATCTAATTAGCACAGGTAGGTTTTCATTAGGTTTACTGGTGAGTTATCTATCGTACTCTACCTTGTTTTATAACCCATTGCGCCAGCTGGCAGCACTGTGGACTAACTTTCAGCTGGCAATGGCTGGTTGGGATCGAATATCCCAAATACTATCTCTTGAAACAGATCTGCCGCAACTGCAGGAAGGGATAACGGAGCAGAATTCGGCGCTTTTGGAATTCAGACACGTACATTTTGGTTATACCGAAGAACGGGAGATATTACACAACATTTGCTTTACCTTGGAGCAGGGCAAAACGTATGCTTTGGTTGGCCCAACAGGCGGGGGTAAAACAACTACAGCTTCATTAATTGCCCGCTTGTATGATCCATCGAAAGGTTTGGTGATGCTTGATGGTAAAGATATCAGAACTTACAGCGCCGAGGAACGCAGCAAAAAGATAGGCTTCATTTTGCAGGAGCCGTTTTTGTTTACCGGAACTGTTAAAGACAATATTTTGTACGGTAATGACCTTTATGTAAACCACACCAATGAACAGTTGGAGAAGGTGATTGTAGATGCTAATTTGGGTAGCCTGCTGGCTATTTTTGAAGCCGGGCTTGATACGGAAGTGCTTTCAAGCGGTGATAGCATCAGCCTGGGACAAAAGCAGTTGATTGCCTTTATGAGGGCCGTATTGCGCAATCCGCAAATATTGATACTTGATGAAGCCACAGCTAATATTGATACTATTACTGAAAAACTGCTGAGCGATATTTTAAACAAGCTCCCCGCCACCACTACAAGAGTTATTATAGCGCATCGCCTTAATACTATCGAAAACGCCGATGAGATATTTTTTGTTAATTCGGGAGAGGTAATTCGTGCAGGTTCACTTAATGATGCCATGGATATGCTGTTGCAGGGAAAAAGGGTTAGTTAGGTGCATTTACAAAAATCTGTTTGAAAAATAGTTGTCTGTATAACACTAAATAATTGCATAATTATTTTTACACTTGTAAATAAACTTAACCATAATTATGCAGAAGTATAGCGGCGAAACGCGCATTTTAGTGGCAACTGATTGTATCATTTTTGGCTTTGACGGCTTTAAGATAAAGCTGTTGGTTGTACAGCGTGGCCTTGAACCTGAAAAGAACAAATGGAGCCTGATGGGCGGCTTTATACAACCGTCAGAATCGCCTGATGATGCTGCAAACCGTATATTGGAACTACGTACCGGGCTTAAAAATGTTTATATGGAGCAGTTTCATGTATTTGGCCGCCCGGATCGTGACCCGGTAGAAAGGACACTTTCCATAGCATACTTTGCCCTTATTGATATTCATAAATACGAAAAGCAATTAAGCGAGGAATATCATCCCGAGTGGTTTTTGCTCAACGAAATGCCTGAGCTGATATTTGACCACGCCGAAATGGTAAAGCTTGCCCTGCGCCAGCTACGTTACAAGGCTGCCCTGCATCCGTTGTTGTTTCAGTTATTGCCCGAAAAATTCACCATACCACAACTACAGGCCCTGTATGAGGGTGTTTATCAAACCAAATTTGATGATCGTAACTTCAGCCGTAAATTGTTGTCAACCGGGCTGTTGGTGAAACTTTCGGAAAAGGATAAGTTGTCATCAAAAAAAGGCGCGTTTTATTATCAGCTCGACCAATCCCATTATGAGGAGAACTTTGAATCGTTCCTGAACCTGGTGCCAAACCCTGAAAAGTTCTTTTAAATAAGGAATAATAATCAGCCTAAATTTTTAGGAAGCTTAACCAAAAAGCTGGCGCCATTGCCAACAGAAGATGTGACTTCAATGTTGCCGCGATGTTTTTCGATGATTCCAAACACGATTGAAAGACCCAATCCGGTACCTTCGCCAATACCCTTGGTTGTAAAAAAAGGCTCAAATATACGCTGCTTGGTTTCTTCGGTCATGCCGGTTCCGGTATCTGTAATTTCTATGGAAATATAATCCGGATGATCCTTAGTGATGATCATAATGCTTTCAGAACTATGGGTTTCTTTTGCAGTAATGGCATATATACTATTGTTGATCAGATTGATGATCAGCTGGCTTATTTTACCCGGATAGCAATTTAATGGCTGCAACTTATCAAATATTGGTTTTATTTCAATATAATAGGGGATGGTACCTCTTAAAATGAGTAGATTGTTTAATATTGATTTATTGATATCCTCCGTTTTTAAGATTTGTTCGTCGGTACTGCTAAAGGTTCGCAGGCTATTTACAATTTCGGCAGTACGGTTGGCGCCTTCTTCAATCCCGTTAAGTAAAATATTTATTTCCTCTTTAATAAATTCAGGATCTATCTGCTTTTTATAATCTTCAAGCTCCCTGAGCAAATCGGGCTGGTTAGGGTTGTTAATCACGGCGTTGTACTTGTTAAGCAGATTGATCAACTCGTTAAAATCAAGCCTGAGGGGGCTTATATTTGAGCTCACAAAGTTAATAGGGTTATTGATCTCATGTGCCACACCCGCGGTTAACTGACCAAGGGAGGCCATTTTTTCATTATCAACCAATTGTTTTTGGGTAGCTGTTAAATGATCAATTGATACCGATAGATCTTTGTTAGTGTTTATCAATTCGTTGGTGCGTTCCCTAACCTTGTTCTCAAGTATTATATTCTGTTGGGTTATCAGGCGTTCATTTTCCTGGGCAACGCTAAGTGCAAAGTTTTGCGACTCGTTTTTTAGCTGTCTGTAAAAGTTGATTTTTTCGGCCAGGGCTGCCGAAAATAATATGAGCTCAAAAAAAGAACAGAAGACCACAATATCGGCAGTAAAATAACTATAGTGTACATATCCTTTATTAAGCGCTACCGACACCAGTATACCAATCAAAAATAATCCCCAGCCCAGCATGAAAAATTTGGCTGGTTTAAAGCCTTTGAAATATAAGTAAGCTCCTGTAAAAAGCAGGCTTACGGAAGAAAAAGATAAACTCAGCGTGATCAGCGCATAGGCAATAGCCGGTTTACCTAATAAAATAGCTGCCAACGCAAAAAAATAGGGGATGTACAACAGCAAATAATATTTATGCAATTGTTTTAAGTTTTGCCTCACCTGCAAAAACTCGCTTATAAAAAGAAGTATAGAAAGCCCTACCGAAGCCCTGATCATTGGAATAACATAGTTGTTTAAAACAGTAATATCTGTATTAAACAGGTTGCTACCATAGCCTCGTTTTAAAATCTGTGCTAATCCAAAAAAAACAATATAGCAAACGTAGTACAGGTAACTGTAATCGCCAACAATGAAAAACAGCAGGAGATTATATAAGGCCATAACAACAAAAACCCCTGCTATAACCCCGATGATCATATTTTCAGTGTTGCGATATTTTAAAAACGCAGGTGTACTGTAAACCTTAATGGGTACTATGGTTGATGCATTACTTTTAACACGTAAGTAAAATGTGTTGGAAGCACCTGGTGCAATGGGGATACTTATAAGTGATGCATTTTGAGTAATAGGATAACCCGATGAAAAATCAGGTGTTTTATGCCTGAAGCCACCTAATCTCTGATCTGAATAGTAAAGGTCAAGATTATTAATGATTGCAGAGCCAGTATTGAGAACAAGCGATGAGTCGATACTGTTATTTTTTAAGGTAAACCGCAACCAGGTTGTCGTTTTTGAATATTGTAAAACAGGTAGCTGATGCTTAGTTGCTTGAAATTTATTGTTGTTAAAAACTTGTTGTATGGATAAACTGCCTTGGGAATCCTCCAGCTCCGTGAAATATTGATTTATTAATAAGCGTGATTGGTTTGCATTTATAACAAGCGTATCTGTGCTATATGCAAAGGCAACAACGCTTTTCCATATTAAACAGGCTGTTATAAATAAATATTTCATGGTAGAATTGTAGTAGCGATATGATGGTTTAATGATAATAAAAATGTGTAGTAAATTAAACTTTGTATAAATTTACTTTTGACAGCAGTTTTTATAACTATTAACCGTTTACTAAAGCCATTGTGTATGCCTGTAGGAGTGTTGTATGTTGATGACGAAATAAATAATCTGAATAGTTTTAAAGCGGCATTCAGGCGCGATTTTAATATATATACCGCCAGCAGCGCTGCCGAAGGAAGAAAAGTTTTAGATAGTCATGAAGTTGGCGTAATTATAACAGATCAGCGGATGCCGGTAACTACAGGCATTGAATTCCTGGAATCGATTTTGAACGTTTATCCTGATACCATCAGGATTTTGCTGACCGGATTTTCTGACATCAACGCGGTTATTGATGCCATAAACCGGGGACAGGTTTACAGGTATCTTGTAAAGCCATGGCAAAATGATGAATTGAGGATCCACATTCAAAATGCTATAGAAATTTATACGCTTCGTAAAGAAAATAAAGAACTTACCTATAAATTACAGATCGCAAATATGGAGCTGGAAACCCTGGCTAAGGCTTTCAAATAAAAATATGTAACGTTTAGCCCTCCGCCCCGCTAAAGGGGGGAGGTTTAGATGGGCAGATGTGTGAATATGCAAATGTGCCAAATGACGAAAACTAAGAAGCCCTGTTTAATAAAAACAGGGCTTCTTAGTTTTCTAATATCTGTACATTTAAAATTCGCACATCTGCATATCTGCACATTTGCTCTGGCTACAGCTCCCTTCTTAACCTTGCTACCGGGATGTTCATTTGTTCGCGGTATTTGGCGACGGTGCGGCGGGCAATGTTATAGCCAGCGTCTTTTAAAATATCGGTCAGTTTTTCGTCGGCCAACGGATGACGTTTGTCTTCCTTGCCTATATGTTCTTCCAGTATTTTTTTAACCTCTTTGTTTGATACCTCTTCGCCGCTTTCGGTCTGGATAGCCTCAGAGAAGAATGATTTTAGCAGGAAAGTGCCAAATTCAGTCTGTACGTATTTTGAGTTAGCAACCCGTGATACTGTGGAAATATCCATGTTAATCCTATCAGCAATATCTTTTAATATCATGGGTTTCAGGTTCTTGTCGTCGCCTGTTAAAAAGAACTCATACTGATACTGCATAATGGCGTTCATGGTTTTTAGCAAAGTTTGCTGACGCTGTTTAATGGCATCAATAAACCACTTAGCCGAATCGAGCTTTTGCTTTACAAACTGTACCGCTTCCTTTAACTTTTTGTCTCTTTGTGCAGCCTTATCATAGTGCTGGAACATTTCCTGGTATGAGCGGCTTACCCTTAGTTCGGGTGCGTTTTTAGAGTTTAACGTTAGTATCAGAACGCCATCATTATTGGTGATATGAAAATCAGGTATCACCTGCATTTGTTTGGTATTCAGTTCATTGGAATCGCCTGGTTTCGGGTTAAGCTTTAAAATCTCATTAATAACTGCCCGCAACTCATTTGAGCCCATGTTTAATGATTTTTCGAGCTTGTCATAATGCTTACGGGTAAACTCATCAAGATATTGTTCAACCACAATAATGGCTTTAGCAATGATGGGGTCATTACTGTCTTTTTTACGAAGCTGAATCAGCAAGCATTCTTGAAGGCTGCGCGCACCAACTCCGGCGGGATCAAAGCTTTGGATCACTTTCAGCATGTCCTCAACCTCTTCATCCTCGGCCATTACGTTTTGCGAAAAAGCCAGATCATCAGTTAATGACATGATCGGACGGCGCAAATAGCCGTCATCATCCAAACTGCCAATTATTTGTTGCCCTATTTTGAAATCCTTATCGCTTAAAGGCAACAGGTCAAGCTGCAGTTGCAGGCTTTCAAAAAATGAGCTCTGTACAGCAATGGGTATTTCTTTGCGCTCATCCTCATCGTCACCGTTTTGGTCGTAGCGCGATCCGTAGTCATTTACGTTATCTTCCTGCAGGTAATCATCAATATTAAACTCATCCATTTCACCTTTTTCTTCGTCGCCATTGTAGGAGTCTTCATCAGGATCACGGTCAGGATATTGTTCTTCAGGTTCGCTTAAATTAGTAAGGCTCAGATCTTCAAGTGCGGGATTTTCTTCAAGTTCCTCTTTTATACGTGTATCAAGAGAAACCGTAGGCACCTGCAGCAATTTTATAAATTGTATTTGCTGTGGTGAAAGCTTTTGTAGTAGTTTTTGTTGAAGATTCTGTTTAAGCATAATTAAGATGTGTTCAAAAATACATCAATTACCAATAACTTTAAAATATCTTATGGTATATGAGCAATGCTTTAATATTAAAAAAATTAATTTGTTTGAAAGCATTTCAAATTTATCAGTTACTTTTTTACAACCTTCGGCTTTATTAGCTATATTAGGTAAACCAAAATCCTTTTAATCCGTTACCCTCAATAATCAAAAATCTATCATTATGGCAATAATCAAAGAATTTAAAGAATTCGCCATGCGTGGCAACGTTGTTGATCTCGCAGTGGGTGTTATCATTGGAGCTGCTTTCGGTAAAATTGTTACCTCGTTGGTGAATGATGTAATTATGCCGCCAATTGGCTATTTAACCGGGGGTATCGATTTTAAGAATCTTAAAATAGTGATAAAACCTGGCGACCCAGCCAACAAGGTGGCAGAAGTTGCTATCACATACGGAAACTTTATTAATACAGTAATAGAGTTCCTGATTATTGCCTTCTGTATTTTTATGGTTGTTAAAGCAATAAATTCGCTTAAAAAACCAGAGGAAGCTGCTCCTGCTGCAGAACCTGCACCGACTAAAGAAGAAGTTTTACTCACAGAGATTCGCGATCTGTTAGCTAAAAAAGCATAACCTGGTGCGTGGAGCGGATTTTGAGAGGTTCGGTAAAACTGACCAGGAACCCCGCTCCACGCCACCGGTAACCAATAATTATTGATCTTCTGTTTTGGTATCGGTTAAGATAATATAATCGGCCATTTGCCTGAATTTATTCCAGTCAGGATTTTCAAAGTTATCATCGGCATAAGATGCTATAGTAAGTACCCGTGCCTTTGGAGCATACTTTTTTAGTTGTGCAACTGCTCCCAGTTTTTCTTCGCTATGGAAACCGCCATTTAGCTGTAATATCTTGAATTGGGGATGATCTTTTAAAAATTTGGCGATTGACCATGCCATGGTAGCATCCCAAAGGTTTTGCGATTGATAGATCTGCATACCGGCCATGGCTTCATGCCCTCCCATTATTTTTACAAATTTATCATAATAAGCGCCTGTAGCAGTATCAATAGGTAAGGGGGCAAGATAACTTTTGGCTTGTGCAGTTAATTGCTGCAAGCTTGCAAGGCCGTTGCGGGTAACCATATTAGTATAGCGCGAAGGAGCATTAGCAGCAATAACCGGTAAATGGTTAAGTTTTGCAAGTTCAACCATCGGTCGGTAATCCGTGTAGTTTGGCCATGCGCGGGCATCGCTGATCATATTTTTTTCGCGGATGGCATCGCTTAAATATTCGTTTAAAACCAACTGGCAATCTGTTTGAAACATTTCCATTGAGAGTGCTGTGCGTCCGGCATATTTTTCCGTCAGCCCCTTAAATAAGGCATATTCCAGGTTATGGCCGGTTGAATCGTTATGCTCTTCGCCAAAAAATAATACATCAGCCTGGCTACTATTGTCAATAATTTCGGTGATTGTGGCTGTTTTTTGGGTGGAGGTATTATATATTTTATAGTGTGCGGTGGATATAACCTGTCCGAAAACAATTGATGGTAAGCATATTATAAGCAGGATAGCTAATGATTTCATAATGCCGATTTAAAACGCTTAATTTACTTAAGAAACATGGATGAGCAAATATGAAATTAGTATTTGAAATGTTTTAAAATATTACTACATTTGCGCTCTTGTTTTTAAAACGATCGAATAGAATAAATATATAGTCATGAAAAGAACTTTCCAGCCTTCTCAAAGAAAAAGAAGAAACAAACACGGATTCCGTGAACGCATGTCAACTGCTAACGGTAGAAGAATTTTAGCAGCCAGAAGAGCTAAAGGCAGAAAAAGATTAACAGTTTCTGACGAGGGTCGTCATAAGGCATAATTCAGGTTGCTTGGTCCTTTCATAAGGGACATGGACCGTTTATAGCTTAATGTCCGGTTCAATAATGGCAACTATGTATACTTTTAAAAAAGAAGAACGGTTATGTAATAAAAGGCTTATTGATAAGCTTTTTCATAACGGCTCTTCTTTTTTGTGTTATCCCTTTAAGGCTTCGTGGTTATATAATTCTGAACCACAGCTATTTCCTGTACAGGTTTTATTTTCTGTGCCCAAAAGGCGTTATAAACATGCTGTTGACCGTAATTTAATAAAGCGGTGCATGCGCGAGTCGTACAGGCTTCATAAGCAGCAAGGCTTATACAATCTATTACAATCAGCCGATAAAACAATTGTACTATCCATAGGATATATAGGTAAAGAAATTGAGCCTTACAGTGTAATTGAAAAAAAAATGCTGAAGCTGCTTGGTCAGCTTGCAGGGCAATTGGCTGCTACAGATAATATCCCCGTTAAATAGTATGAACGCTGTTATCAGGATATTGAAAGCGCTTGTTGGAAGCATTTTTATATTGCTGATAAAGATATATCAGTATTTTATCTCTCCGCTTACAGGCGCTTCGTGCCGGTATACACCAACCTGTTCCCAGTACGGTGTTGAAGCTATAAAAAAACATGGGGCTTTTAAAGGCGGATGGTTAACTTTGAAACGCATTGCCAGCTGCCATCCGTGGGGCGGTCATGGCCATGATCCGGTTCCATAATTTAAAGTTTAAGTTTTGAGTTAGGAGTGCTGAGTGGTAAATTAGAAATTACCTGATTCCAGTATTCATAACTCAATAAGCACAACTCAATACTAAAAAAGATGAGTGTTATTTTACAAATAGAAACTGCAACTACATCCTGCTCAGTAGCGCTGGCTATTGATGGTAATGTTTCGGCTTTTAAACAGATCAACGAGCGTAATATACACGCCGAAGTTATTACGCTTTTTATAGAAGAACTGGTAACAGCTGCCGGCTTAATTTACGATGATCTTGATGCCATTGCTGTTAGCAGCGGCCCTGGATCATACACTGGGCTGCGTATAGGTATATCAACTGCTAAGGGCTTATGCTTTGCGCTTAATAAGCCACTTATCGCCATTGAAACTCTGGAGGCGATGGCTTATGGTGTTTTAAACAACGAAGAGATAGTAGTAGATAAAAATACGCTTTTATGCCCCATGATTGATGCGCGACGTATGGAAGTTTATTGTGCGTTGTTTAAAAATGAAGGAGTAAAGGTTAGACCAACCGCTGCCGATATTATTGACGAGCATAGTTTTGCTGAGTTTTTAAGCTCGCACAAAATTTTATTTTTTGGCGATGGTGCTGATAAATGTGAAGCTATATTAGGAACCAACCCAAATGCTCAGTTTATAACTGGATTTGTTAATTCGGCAACTTATCTTACTCAAAAGGCGGCAGAAAAATATAGTAAACAGGAATTTGAGGATGTAGCTTATTTTGAGCCTTATTATCTTAAAGACTTTATTGCCGGGAAAAAGGCATTATAACCTATCTGTCGGTTTTAAACAACCGGCCAAATAATCTACCAAAAAAGCCCTTTTCGCCCATCGGGATAAAGCTTGCATTCATGGGGTGTTCAATTAAATGTCCAAATTTAAGTGCAAATCCCAGGTACAAATCACCACCGGTATAATTATCCACATTACTTATCTGACCTGCACTTCCTAATGAGGCAAGTGCAAGCTTTCCGGTATTGACCAGCCTGTCGCTGCCAATAAAAAACTCAACATTGGACGATTTTACCATAAACTGCGTACCGACGTTGAAAAATTTCATATCGTCATAACTGGTAGTAAGCGTAGCTGTAAAGTTTCTGTACTGAAAATGATTAACCAATGCACCAGTAAAGCCGGCGAAAAACAATTCTTTTGAAGCTATAAGTGTAGGTGAGTATTTAAATTGGTTATTATCATCAAGCCAGTAGCTTTTGGTGGCGCTTATTTCAGCACGCCCATTTATCGGGGTTGTAAATGATTGTATGATACCATTATTCTTCAATAATTTGTGAGTTCGGTTATAAATGGTATCCTCACGGTGTATAGATACTAAATCCCGCAAAGAATCAGCATTGTTAAAATTATAAATATTTGATCTTTTGCTCCAGTGAATAAAACCAAGGTCTTTTACATTGGCCTGGATAGTTATACGGTCGTCGGTTTTATATGATGCCCCTAATGTAATAGCTGCTCCAGGATTTCTGAAAGTTGGTAAATAGTCATGAGCAGTTGTAAGGCCGGGAATGTAGCTATCGTAATAACGTCCCTGAAGATAAAGGAGGGCTTTTGGGTTATTGAAGTCGCTTCTGTCAAAACTGATGGCTGATTGATTAATATCAATTTTTTGATATTGTATACCCAGCAATGCGCTTAATTTAAATCCGATAGCGATTTTCTTATTGATGCGTTCGCGATAGGAGAAACCTAACTGGTGATATGCCTGATAGGAGTAATGGTCATTAAATATATTATCATAAGCGTTAAGGGGGAACTTCTGAACACCGTTAAAAATAGCAAGTGACTCATCTGAAAAATAACCCCGGCTTTCTGCCTTGGTTTGCATCGAAAAACCCATCTCCACATCTCCATTCAAACTGGTGAAAATTTTGAACATGATGGAGTATGCATTAGCATTTGCATTAAAATGGTTGTACTTCCCTTGCCCAACTTTTAGCCGTCCGGTATCATAAAAAGCATTATCGGCAAATAAACGGCTCTTTATTCCCGGTTGCATGTTCCCGGTCAGGTAAGTGTTGATATCAAAATTAGGAATCAGGAAGTTAAATGCCAGTTGCCGGCTTGAATCGGGTATAAATGATCTTTGTGAAGGGTTTTCAAAAGAATCAAAAAGGGTATTGGTATTATATTGTGAAAACTGCTGGGCAGAAACCGATAAGGAGAAGCATAGTAAGCAAAAAATGATTAAAACTTTATTCATAAGGTAGTTTAACAAGCTCAATCCATTGTTTGTAATTGCTTTAAAGATAGGTTTCCAAATTGGTTATCAATAAAAATATTACAAATTACGGTACTTGTTTAAACGTATTTGGCTGCTTATAGTTGTGTATTACTTCATTTAGCTTCACTTTTAACGGTAGTGCTATCTACAGTATTCAGGCGCATGCAAAAATTAGTATAAAAATTTTTATCGGAAGCTGTAAACTGATATGCGGCACCGTAATAGCTTTTCCAGCTGGGTACCTGGTTTTCAAAGGCATCATAAAAAGCATCTTTAAGATCTCTTTTTAATATAGGCTGGGAGTTTTTGAAGTTGATGAAAAAAGCAACGTTGCTTCTTTCGGCCAGCAGATCATCAAACTGATTATACTGATCTATTTTACTTATAAACTTACGGTTGTAGTAAGTATCCGAGTAGCTTTTTAATTCCGATGCTGTGGTGGCCAATACAAGGTAATTATCAACGATCATAAAATAAGGCTTCCTGAAAATGCTGAAGGCATCGCCCAATAAGTAGAACGGAAGTTTATCATAATTAAATTGCCCTATATTATCATTGGTCATGGTGCTGATGTTCATCATGAGCGGTAATAATTTTGATCCATCTTTAACCGAAATAATTGCGTATTTTTCCTGGTAACGAGTGGTAACTACAGCAAATTCGTTGCCAAGCAGGTGCTCAAACTCAGGTTTTAAAAACAGCCCGGCTTCTGCCTTTATTTTGCTGAATAACTGGTTTTTCTCATTCCCGATACCAGCCCTGATATGCCATTGTGAAAGATCAGCCGAAAATCTTTGCGGATCGGAAACTGAAAAATTTATACTGTAAGCAGTTGTTGCCGGAAAAATATCTTTTAAGTGATTAGCAACAGGCTGCTGTGCAGCAAACAGATTCAGATAACCTGTGGTATGGTTATGTTGTATGGTGGTAAAACCATTAAACATCAAAGCATCATTTTTGTAATTTAAACTTAAGGCCGCTATGGCTGGTAACAGCTTAAAGCTTTTGAAAATATCAGTGTTCTTGTTCTTAAATAACTGATCAAATAAAGGCTGTAGCTGGGCATAATTAATATATAAATTGGCCAGTGAATTAGCATTTTGCTGATCGGGCAGGGGAACAAAAACATTCCGGTTTTTATCATCGCGGTATAATATACTTTGATCAATCAGCTCTTTTGAAAAGCTCCCGGCAAAAATATTGTAGTCTTTTTTGATGATGTAAAAATGTTTGTTGATGCTTTTAATCAGAACATCATATTCGGCCCCAACAGTGTTTTGTATAGGGGTAATGGTTAAACCACTGTTTGGCTGTGTATTTAGTTTGATGAAATCCTCTATCTTAAAATCGTTTGTTGCGGTGGTGGTGATCAGTAAATTAATATCATTACCGTTTGAGGGGTGGATGGATATGAAAATGTTTTGCCCGTTAAAAAAATGATCGAGCTGTGGTGCCGATAATAATAACCTGCGAGCACTATCTAACGCAGCAAGTTTATCTTTTCCAGCAACGGCACCCAAGAGGGTACTACCCTTGAAAATTTCATAAAAGCCTTTCTCATTATTGAATTCAAATACCGCGGCAGCATTATCGGGAATGGAACGCATTACCTGGCTGGTACGTACTCCCGGCGGATTTAAATTTTTAAAATAAACAACCGTTATTGTTATAGCTGCGGCAAGCAAAATTAAGGTAGTAACTATCAGTCGTTTCATGGCAGGTTGCTGTACAAAGATAGAATTTTACCTTGCGGCATTAAAGTAATACTTTCAATTGGTTAACTTAGCTTTTTATATCTGCATGAACAAACAAATAATTATTACAGCATCGGTTTTTGGGATGCTGGCCGTTATAACCGGCGCGTTTGGTGCGCATGGTTTAAAAGCCTTATTACCAGCAAGTCAGCTCGAAGTATGGCACACTGCTGTTCAATACAACTTTTACCACGTATTTGCCTTACTGTTTCTATCAACCTTTGCCAGGTTTAAAAATAAGCTCATTGCAGCCTCTTATTACTTTTTTACTTTCGGCATAATATGTTTTTCGGGTTCATTATACCTGTTATCATGCCGCAGTATTTTAGGTTGGGATTGGCTTATAGCCCTGGGGCCAATTACACCGCTGGGAGGCCTGCTGTTTATTTTAGGTTGGTTAACACTGGCACTGGCTGCCTTCCGGAATAAGTAATTTTGATTTGAGACTTCGGATTTTCGATTTTGGATTTTTGAAGTTTGAGATTCAGCTTTTAGAGTTTTCCTTTTAGAATTTCCCTTTAGGGTTTAGAATTTAGTTTTTAAGAGTTTAAGATGTTAGAATTTGCTGAAATTGAACACACCGATCGTAAAACGCTTTTTGCTGAAGTGATTTTACCGCTCGCAATTTCAAAAAACTATACCTACAGGGTTCCATACGAGCAAAATGATGCTATAGCTGTTGGAAAACGGGTTGTGGTGCAATTTGGCAAAAGCAAGCTTTATACAGCTATAGTTAAGGAGATCAGTTCGCTGGCTCCTGAAAAGTATGAGGCCAAATATATCATTGAAATTCTCGACGATAGGCCTGTAGTAACTGCTCATCAATTACATTTTTGGCAATGGCTGGCCGATTACTACATGTGCAACATTGGTGAGGTGATGAATGCCGCCCTGCCTGCCGCATTAAAACTGGCCAGTGAAACCCGCATTGTTCTCAATAAGGATTATGATATTGACCGCTCAACCCTCCACGATAAAGAATTTTTAATTGTAGAGGCACTGGATATCCAGCCCGAACTAACCATAAGTGACATTGCCAAGTTACTTGGACAAAAAACGGTGATGCCTATCCTGAAGCTGATGTTTGAAAAAAACATCATTCATATATCAGAGGAGGTGAGTGAGCGTTATAAACCCCGCAAGCGTACATTCATTTCGCTTAATCCGGTTTATAATAACCCCGAAAACCTAAGGGAACTTTTCCCTATTTTGGAAAAGCGCGCACCCAAGCAGGCCGATGCATTGCTTGCTTATATTAAACTGGCCCGCCATCAAAAGGCTATTACCAAAAATGAGCTGATTGAAGAAAGCGGTGCGGGTGAATCAAGCATAAAGTCGCTTATAGAAAAAGAAATCCTTTTTGCTGAAGAAAAAAATGTGAGCCGCCTGCATTTCGAGGCAGAAGATGATTTTGATAACAATTTTGAGCTAAGCGACCAGCAAACCGGAGTGCTGCAAAGTATACGTCAGCAATTTCTGGAAAAAGATGTGGTACTGTTGCATGGTGTAACTTCATCAGGCAAAACACAGCTTTATATCAGGCTCATTGAAGAAATGATGCGTAATGATAGGCAGGTACTTTACCTGCTGCCCGAGATTGCCCTCACAACCCATATTATAGAGAGGCTGCGCTTGTATTTCGGTTCGGATATTGGTGTTTACCATTCGCGTTTTAATGATAACGAAAGGGTTGAGGTTTGGCAAAAGGTGCTGAATAATGATTACAAGCTAATATTGGGTGCCCGTTCATCAGTGTTTTTGCCTTTTAATGACTTGGGGCTTATAGTTATTGATGAAGAGCATGAAACTTCATACAAGCAATTTGACCCGGCGCCAAGGTATAATGCCCGCGATGCGGCCATTTTCTTAGCTAATGCACACCAGGGTAAAGTATTGCTGGGCTCGGCCACGCCATCATTTGAAAGCTATTATAATGCCCGTAATGGTAAATACGGTTTTGCAGAGCTTACAGAGCGCTATGGCGGTGTACAGCTACCCGAAGTACAGGTAGTGAGTATAAGTCATGAAACTAAACAGAAAACCATACAGTCGCACTTTACAAGTGTATTGATGGAGGGTATTAATCAGGCGTTGACCAATAAAGAGCAGGTGATCCTGTTTCAAAACCGCAGAGGGTACGCGCCTGTACTGATGTGTAAAATATGTGCTTACACACCTAAATGTATTAATTGCGATGTAAGCCTAACCTATCATAAAAGCAGCGGTAAACTGCATTGCCATTATTGCGGATATAAGGAAGATTCGCCTTCTATTTGCCCGGCCTGTGGATCAACTCATTTAGAGTATAAGGGCTTTGGAACGGAGAAAATTGAAGATGAATTGAGTCTGCTGCTTCCGGAAGCCCGCATCGCCCGCATGGATCTGGATACTACGCGTGCCCGGAACTCGCTGCAAACCATATTGAATGACCTCGAAGAAAAGAAGATCGATATATTAGTAGGCACACAAATGGTAGCCAAAGGGCTTGATTTTGCTGATGTTACCTTGATTGGTATTATTAACGCCGATAGTATGCTTAAATTCCCGGATTATCGTGCCAATGAACGCAGTTTTCAGATGCTGGCACAAGTGAGCGGGAGGGCTGGCCGCCGGGGTAAGCAAGGGAATGTAGTGATACAAACCTATGACCCTAATCACCGGGTAATTAAGCAAGTGATTGGAAATGACTACAATGATCTGTATGTGACCGAAATGGAAGAGCGGAAAAGTTTTAAGTATCCTCCGTTTTACCGCATTATTAATCTTGATATTAAACATAAAGATCCTGAGGTATTGTATAACCAGGCCAACTACCTGGGTAACGAACTGCGCCGGCATTTTGGCGAGCGGGTAATTGGCCCTGAGTCACCGTTAATCAGCCGTATTCGTAATTATTACATCAAATCGATCATGCTTAAGTTTGAGAAGGATGGCATCTCCATTGTTAAGGCTAAAGCAATCCTGCGCGATGTGATTGTTCAGTTTCAAACTACTAAATTAAGCAAGGGTAGTATCATTCAGCCTGACGTTGATCCTTATTAAACAGGATTAAAGGATTTAAGATGATTTACAGGATTTGGATTTAGTTTGGTTTAAGATTTATTAGTTAGTCTGTTAACTAATTTTTTGTTATACATGCGTTTAAACTCTAAACTTAATCCTCCAAAGTTTATTAATAAGCCGTCTGATAAATTATAAGCTTCTAAGTAATTAATAGCTTGAGCTTTATGTAAATCGTTTATTGTTTCAACAGCCTTTAATTCCAGCATAACACATTCTTCAACAAAGAAGTCAACTCTGCGATTACCCATTAATTCGTTTCGATAAAATATGGGTATTTCTTTTTCCCTCTCAAATTTTAGCCCTGCCAATTTCATCTCTAACGCCAATGATCTTTGATAAATAATTTCCTGGAACCCACTTCCTAATGTATTGTGAACTTGCATGGCACAGCCTATAATTTTGTGTGTTATTGCATTAATATCATTTTGGAGATTTAAAGTTATAAGTTAGATGCGAAAGTTTTAGGTTGATGAAATAATTCAAACATATTAAAATTAGAGATATTTCTCAGAACAACTGAAAATATAATTAACCGGATAAAATCCTTTAAATCCTTCCCTAATCCTTAAATCATGTAAACTTTTTATCGGTTAACACATAATGAATTAGCCTTTGTTACGTTTGCGGCATCACTTTAATGCTGAAATTCCTGCTAACTTTGCCTTGTAAATGGCTTATAAGTATATTGATAATTATCGCGAGAAAGGTGCCCGAAAACGGTTGGTTGACATCCTGCACAAAAAAGGTATTCAGGATGAAGAAGTTTTATTGGCCATTGGCAAAGTACCGCGCCACTATTTTTTCGACGAAACTTTCTGGAACCAGGCTTACAACGACATCGCTTTTCCGATAGGTGAAGGACAAACCATTTCGCAGCCTTATACCGTAGCCTACCAAACCGAACTGCTGCACATTCGTAAAGGCGATAAGGTTTTGGAAATAGGTACCGGTTCGGGCTATCAAACCTGTATATTACTTGAACTTGGCGCCACCGTTTATACTATTGAGCGGCAGGAAAAACTTTATGAGCGTACCAGATTTATTTTGCCTGAAAAGATGGGTTACAAGCCCCAATTTTTTTGCGGCGACGGTTCTATAGGTAAAGCAGAATATGCCCCTTATGATAAGATCATTGTAACCGCGGGAGCTCCAACCGTGCCAGATGTGCTTTTAAAACAATTGAAAATAGGAGGGATCCTTGTAATCCCGGTGGGAGATGAAGAAACACAGAAAATGGTTACCGTACTAAAAGTTGGTGAGCATGATTATGAAAAAATAGTACTTGATACCTTCAGGTTTGTGCCGCTGGTAGGGGATAAGGCCTGGTAAGGGATTTCGGAATTAGGATGTTCGATTTCGGAACTATTACTTTTGATTAGAGATAGAAATCGAACATCCGGGCTTCTAAATTATTTCAGTTGTGCACCTATCTGTGTAAGAATACCCAAAACATCTGAACTACCCCAGCGTTCAACTATTTTACCGTCTTTGAACTTGCTTATTTGTACTCCCCGTGCTTTAAAAGGTTTGTTTGTAGGTGGTATGCCTTGAAAATCGCCCTGGTGAGTTCCGGTTAATTCATATGCAAAAGCAAGGTTATCTTCATCAGCTACCAGATGAACCACTTCTACTTTAAGATCGGGAAAAGCGGTGCGAAACTGTTTAAAAAAAGCGATATATCCTTCTGGGCCCTGCACTTGCCCTTCTCCAGGGTCGTGATCAATGGAATCAGTTGCCACAACTTCCCTTATTAAGTCCCAATTTTCGGTATTTACAGCTTCGCCAAATTTAGTTTGCGCTTGTATGTTAATTTCTTTGCTCATGGTTAGTAATTGATGGTTTAATGATCTGTTTATATTGAATCATATAACCTACTAAACAAACAAAGGTTTCTTAAAAGAAACCTTTGTTTGTAAAATGTGAATATTTTGACGATGACAGGTATTATCTCTTCATTGCTCTGTCCATTTCAACCTTGGTATCACGCTCTTTCAGTGTTTCCCGTTTATCAAAAGTCTTTTTACCCTGAGCCAGGCCTATCTCCAGTTTGGCAAAACCACGTTCGCTAATAAATAAAGCAAGAGGTACAATGGTTAAACCTTTATCTTCGCCCCGGGTGAGTAATTTTTTAAGTTCTTTCTTATTGAGCAGCAACACCCGGTCGCGCTTTGCCTCATGGTTATAAAATGAGCCGAATGAGTATTCTGATATATGCAGGTTGCGTACATATAACTGGTTACTAATAAAAGTGCAAAAGGCATCGTTAATATTAGCCTTTCCTTCCCTAATAGATTTAATTTCGGTGCCCAGCAGCTTAATACCAGCTACGTATTTATCCAGTATATGGTATTCAAAATAAGCTTTCTTGTTTTTTATATATATTTTATCCTCAGACATTTTTCTTCCTGTTCCTTTGTTGCAAACTTACATAAATTTTAGCCTTGTTATTCTGTGCCAGCCGTAAAGCGGCTGTGCTAAGTTTTAAATAAGTAATGCATTATTATTGTTATTGCGGTTTCACTACCAGTACAGGCACATTAACCATGTGCCTCACGGAGTTTACCGTGGTGCCAAAAATAAGATCTTTAAGCGCTTTATGGCCATGCGAGCCCATTACTATAAAATCTATATTTTCTTCATTCACAATTTTTGCAATTGACCTGGCCGGGCTACCATAGCCAATTTGTGCTTGTGCTTTGTATCCCAGCTTTTCCATAGCGTTAACGTATTTATCAAGGTTGTCCACATCGCTTTGAGTTTCGTTATCCAAAACTTGCTTACCATAATAACGAGCGCCTGCGGTTTCTACTACGTGTATCAAAGTATAATCGGCTCGTTTTCCACCCTGCATTATGGCATGACGAAGGCAATCATTATCATTTTTTGAAAAATCTATAGTGATGGCAATATGTTTATACGTTATGGCATCAAGTTCGGTAATTGCACTTGCTATGCCATGTGGAAGGTAGGCGGGTTTATCAGCATGTTTAAATAACATTGGCCTTATAAATACATAAATCAATAGTAATGCAATACCAATTACAATAGGTATCACCAGAGCATAGATCCATATATCTGCAGCTGGGTTTCCTTTTATCCAATCAGCCAATTGTTCGTAAACCAACTTAACGTTTAAACCCACGATGCCTATTGCGCTGGCCCATGCCAGTATTTTTACTTTTAGGCTGATAGCAAAGTTTCCCATCCGCTTTTTATCAGAGGTAAAGTGAATGAGCGGAATAACCGCGAAACCAAGCTGTAAACTCAGTACTACCTGACTTAATACAAGGAGGTTGCCTAAAGCATCTTCACCAAAATAAATTATGGTTAACATGGCGGGCAAAATAGCCAATAACCGTGTAAGCAAACGACGCAGCCAGGGCTCAATTCGCAGGTTAATATGACCCTCCATTATGATTTGCCCGGCAAGGGTACCTGTTATGGTTGAGCTTTGTCCCGAAGCTATTAACGCGATGGCAAATAGTGCCGGGGCGATGCTACCAAAAATATGTTCGAGCAGTTTGTAAGCATCCTGTATCTCTGCAACTTTAAAATAACCGTTCTTGAAAAATGCTGTTGCTGCCAATATTAGAATGGCCGCATTTACAAAAAAAGCCAGGTTAAGCGCGATAACGGTATCAAATAAATTAAATTTAATAGCCGATTTAATGCCTTCATCCGTGCGGGTTATCTGCCTGGTTTGCACCAGCGACGAATGCAGGTAAAGATTATGCGGCATCACGGTAGCACCAATAATACCTATGGCAATGTATAAGGCCTCGCCGCTTAGGTTAGTTGGTGCAAAACCCTTGGCAATTTCTATCACATCTGGACGCACAATAAACATCTCTATTAAAAATGATAGCCCGACTATAAATATCATGGATATTATAAAGCCCTCCAGCTTGCGCATGCCTTTGTTCATCAGGTAAAGCATAAGCACGGTATCAGTAATGGTGAGCGATACGCCCCAGATCAGCGGAAGGTGAAACAATAGCTTCAGTCCTATGGCCATACCAATGATCTCGGCCAAATCGCAGGCAATAATGGCTATTTGGGCAAGTATGTATAGGCAGAAGTTTACAAAGCGAGGATAGGCGTTTTTGGAAGCCTGTGCCAGATCGAGCCCGCGCACGATGCCCAGCCTGGCGCTTAATGATTGTAAAAGAAGCGCTATAAGGTTGGATACAAACAACACCCATATTAATTTATAGCCAAAAGCACTGCCGCCTGCAATATCGGTTGCCCAGTTACCCGGATCCATATAGCCAACGCTTACCAGGTAAGCAGGGCCAAGAAATGCCATTATCTTACGCCAGCCTGTTTTATTTTCGGTGTTTACCGAACCATGTACGTTACCTAATGATTGGTTGTTGTTGCTGCTCATAGGGCTACCAGTAAATTATTTGCCGCTTCGCGACTAATGTGTACTTCTTTTTTGTTTTCAATTTGTAAAACCACAGAATGATCAAAGGCTATGATCTCCATTACTTTTATACTTTTGCCAATGGTAAGCTCTTGCTTTTCGAGATATTGTAAAAACGATGAGGTTTGATCCCGAACCCCGGATATTACACCGCTGTTATTCAGTTCAAGTGCTGATACGGGCTTAAGCTCCGATGATTTAAAGTTGCCGTTGCAGTCAGGTATAGGCTCACCATGTGGATCATGCTGCGGGTAATCCATAAATTTATCCAGCCTGTCAATCAATTCTTCTGATGAGATGTGTTCCATTTCTTCGGCCATATCATGTACCTGATCCCACCTGAAGTTGAGTTTCTCTACCAGGAAGTATTCCCATAAACGGTGTTTGCGGATAATACTCACAGCTATTTTTTGGCCGGACGGGGTAAGGCTTACGCCCTGATAGCGGGTATAATTAATTAGCGCTTTATCGGCCAGTTTTTTTAACATGTCTGTTACCGATGATGCTTTAGTATTTAATGCCGCGGCAATTTGATTGGTGCTCACATTTTCATCGCCCATAGATAGGTGATAAATAGATTTTAAATAGTTTTCCTCGGCTAATGTGTTCATTTATACAAATCTAATAAAAAATTTAGACTTATCTAAATTGTGAAGGTTAAGGAAATATATTTCTGTTCAAGTACTTTTGTGTGAAATATAATTTGGTGAAGTGTGGAAAACTGTATATTTGCATACATTATTGTAACCTAATGGCTGCTGAATTAGACAAAATAGATCTTCAAATACTTAAGATATTACAGGAAAACGGAAGGATAACCAACCTCCAATTGTCAAACGAGATAGGGCTTTCACCAGCACCAACCTTAGAGCGTGTTCGTAAACTGGAGAACGCTGAATATATTAAAAGTTATCACGCCCTTGTTGATGAGGAGAAACTGGGCTTAGGGATAAAAACATTTATCCAGATATCACTCGATTTTCATCAGAAAAATACCATCCAAACATTTCTGGATGAAATTAAGCACATTAAAGAAGTTACCGAGTGTCATCACGTAACCGGGCAGTGCGATTTTTTACTGAAGGTTTACGTGCGCGACATAAAATCATATGAACAACTGATCATGGAAAAGATCAGCCGTATTACGGTTGTAAAAACTTTTCAAACCATGATGATCATGTCGACAAGTAAAAAGGAGCCAATAGTTCCGTTGGAGTATTAGAGGATTGATGTGCAGATTTCAGATGTGCAAATAAGCTTCAAGAGCTGATTTGCACATTTTTTTTATCAAAAATTTAAGTTGTTTTTCATTTGCATATCTACACATCTTAAATCTACACATTTACCTAATGTATCTGCCAATCAATAGGTTGCTTACCCTCTTTTTGTAATATTGCATTTGTTTTTGAGAATGGTTTGCTGCCGAAAAAACCTCGTTCGGCGGAGAAGGGCGAAGGGTGAGCCGATTTAATGATAAAATGTTTCTTTTCATCAATTAATGCTGCCTTTGATTGTGCAAAGGCTCCCCAAAGTATAAATATAATACCTTCCTTTTTGTCGGATATGGTTTTGATCACCTGGTCGGTAAATTCTTCCCAACCCTTTTTTTGGTGCGAACCCGCATTGCCTGCACGTACGGTTAATGTAGCATTGAGTAACAATACACCTTGCTGGGCCCATTCTTCCAGGTTGCCATGCGCAGGGGGCTGGAAACCGAGTATATCAGTTTTTAACTCCTTATAGATGTTGATCAGCGAGCGGGGGATAGCGATGCCCTTTTGTACTGAAAATGAAAGCCCATGTGCCTGATGAGCTCCGTGGTAAGGGTCCTGGCCTAATATCACCACTTTAACATTGTCAAAATGGGTGGTGTTAAATGCATTAAATATATCGCTGTTTTTGGGGTATACTACCTGGCCGGCAGCCTTTTCTTGCTGCAGGAAATCTTTCAGGTTTATCATGTAATCTTTACCAAATTCGTCTTTCAAAACCTCAAGCCAGGAGGGGTCTAATGCATTTGCCATAAATATTGATATAATGTTGATTAAGCGTACAAATTAACGGATATTTGCACTCAATATATAGTATCACAAATTATGTCAAATATTGTTCGGCTAATTATAGCCTGTGTGTTATTCGGTGCGGCGGTTGCGCTTTGTGCTTTCGGATTTTGGGGCTGGGGTATTTTAGTGTTGTTTTTTGGTGGTGTAACGCTGCTAAGCTTTTTCTTTAACGAGAATATGATCATATCGCAGTTTTACCTGCGTAAAGAAAATTCAGAAAAAGCAGAAGCCTGGTTGATGAAAATCACCGACTACGAAAAACAATTGCATAAAAACCAGCATGGCTACTACAATCTATTGATCGGCTTGATCGAGTCGCGCAAGGCTCCTATGAAATCAGAAAAGTATTTTAAGAAAGCGCTTACCCTGGGTATGAAAATGTCGCACAATACGGCTTTAGCTAAATTGAGCCTCGCAGGTATCTCCATGGCCAAACGTAACAAACGCGAAGCTCAAATGTATTTATCAGAAGCAACAAAAGATGATAAAAACAAATTATTGGCCGAGCAAATCAAGATGATGAAAGGTCAGCTTGCTCAGATGGATAAACAACAGGTAATAAGGGGCGGATATCGCCAGTTTTAATAGTACAGGAAGCTTTTAGAATTAAAGCCGAAAGGAAAAATAGAAATAACATAAAAAATAAAAGGGACGCGAAATGCGTCCCTTTTATTTTTCGTCAATGGCGCTAAAATAGTCGGCAGTGGCAGAATGATTTTGATAGGGCGATACTACGCGGTCGCTATAAGAATGATCGCTTTCTTCGCTTGGGTTTGCTACTTCAACCATCTTCAGCAAGCTTCTGATAAATGATAAATTGAAGTTATTCCTGTTTAATTTTATCAGGTATTCGTTCTCGGTAATCTCCAGAATTGAATTAGTCATAACTTTTATGATAGTTGTTTATTGCAAGTATAATCAACATAGTTAAACCTAAAGTACGCTTTATTTTAAGCTTTTATTAATAAATTGTTATTAAATTACTGATATAGAGTAGGCTATCAGATTTTTGGAGTTGTAAGCAGGAGCAGTTTTGAATTTTACAGCAATTATAATAAATAATTAGTTATGGTAATAAAAAAAGAGAGATGTGTTTTATGCATCTCTCTCTTTTCTAATTATAGTAAAGTTTTGATTATTCAAACCAGGCCATTACCACCTCTTTTGCAGGCATAGTAATATCCAGTTTTAATTTTTTACGCATTCCACCAAGATCATTAAATACCTTGTTTGGGTTACCGGCTTTTAACTCTTCTACGGTATTAAACCCCATTTTATTTAATACAGGCACCCATTCGGCAGGCACACCTGCATTAATAAAATCATCTGCGCTTGCAACTTTAGCTTTCTTCTCCGGGCGCATCTGCGGGAAAAATAATACTTCCTGTATGGTGCTCTGGTTGGTCATCAGCATCACCAGGCGGTCAATACCTACACCAAGGCCAGATGTTGGCGGCATACCATACTCCAGTGCGCGCAAAAAGTCGTCGTCCATCGCCATTGCCTCATCATCACCACGGCCAGCCAGTATCAACTGCTCCTCTAAACGCTCACGCTGGTCAATAGGGTCATTTAATTCAGAGTAAGCATTAGCTATCTCCTTGCCGTTTACAAATAGCTCAAAACGCTCCACAAGGCCGTCTTTGGTACGGTGTTTTTTGGCCAATGGGGTCATCTCGATAGGGTAGTCGGTAATATAAGTAGGTTGTATCAGGTTATGCTCAACCTTGGCACTAAATATCTCGTCAATCAGTTTGCCTTTACCCATGGTAGGGTTAACCTCAATGTTGAGCTCTTTGCAGGTTTCGCGCAAACCAGCCTCATCCATAGCCGATACATCAATACCTGTATATTTCAGGATGGAATCATACATGGATAGTTTTTCATATGGGCCGGCAAAGTTTATTTCGTTATTACCAACCTGTACCACAGGGATACCATGTACAGCTTTGGCAACAGTTTCTAAGCATTCTTCAACCATAGCCATCATCCATATATAGTCCTTATAAGCTACATATATTTCCATGGCAGTATATTCCGGATTGTGCGTACGATCCATCCCTTCATTACGGAACATTTTACCAAACTCATACACACCGTCAAAGCCGGCTACGATAAGGCGTTTCAGGTACAGTTCGTTGGCAATGCGTAAAAACAGCGGCATATCCAACGTATTGTGGTGTGTAGCAAACGGACGCGCTGCTGCACCGCCATGTACAGGCTGTAGTATAGGGGTTTCCACTTCCATCCAGCCTTGCGCGTTAAAATAGTTACGCATGCTGCTGATCACCTTGGAGCGGTTAATGAAAATCTGTTTGTAATTCGGGTTAACTGTTAAATCAACATAACGTTGGCGGTAACGCAGTTCCGGATCGGTAAAACCATCGTGAATGGTTCCATCTTCCTCACGTTTAACCACAGGTAGTGGTTTAAGTGATTTGGAAAGCACGATCAGTTCACGAACATGAACAGAAATTTCGCCGGTTTGGGTTAAAAATACATAGCCTTTAACGCCAATATAATCGCCAATGTCAAGCAGTTTCTTAAATACGGTATTGTACAGCGTTTTATCCTCACCGGGGCAAATATCATCGCGCTTTAAGTAGATCTGTACACGGCCTGTAGAGTCCTGCAGTTCGGCAAATGACGCGCTGCCCATAATGCGGCGGGTCATGATTCTGCCTGCAATAACTACATTTTGGTAGGCCTCGGGTTTATTATTGAAGTTATCGGTAATGTCCTGTGCCCAGGCATTAACATCAAAAGCTTCGGCAGGGTATGGGTTAATGCCCAGTGCCCTTAATTGTTGTAAAGATTCGCGGCGTATAATTTCCTGTTCGGATAGTGCAATACTCATACTATAAACGGTATTTTAATAATTTGCAAAAATAGCGTTTTTAATGAGTTTGAAGAAGGTGTTTTTTTATGGATGATGCACAGCTGATATTTTGAAACAATGAGGTAAAGAAACTAAAAAACTTACAACATTATTTTTACACCTAAAAACTTCCTCCTTTACAAAAACATACTACATTAGCAAACCACTAAAATCAAAACCAGATGATAAAAAGGCTGCCAGTATTGTTTTTACTGTTAATTATATCATGTAAATCATTTGCCCAGGATGCACCTGGGTTATATGAGCCGGGTACAAAACCGCAATTGGTAGCCAAACAATTTTCCTTTACAGAAGGACCCGTGGCAGATAAGCGGGGTAATGTTTTTTTTACCGACCAGCCCAATAACAAAATTTGGAAGTACCATACTAATGGTAAGCTCTCTGTTTTTTTAGATAGCGCCGGCCGCTCAAACGGGATGGATTTTGATAAGAAAGGTAACCTGATCAGCTGTGCTGATGCTAAAGATGAGCTATGGTCAATAAGCCCGAAAGGAAAAGTGACCGTTTTATTAAAAGACTACGAGGGACATTTGTTTAACGGCCCCAACGATGTTTGGGTGAGGCCAGACGGCGGCATTTACATCACCGATCCATACTATCAACGTGATTACTGGACACGCAAAAAGCCCGATCTGGATGGTCAAAAATTATATTACCTACCAAAGGGAAAACACATAGCCGTTATTGTTGATGATAAATTTGTACGCCCTAATGGTATTGTAGGTACCCCTGATGGAAAATTATTATATGTGGCCGATATAGGTGACAATAAAACTTATAGGTATGATATTAATAAAGATGGCTCCTTAAGCAATCGTACGTTATTTATAGCCCAGGGAAGCGATGGTATGACCATTGACGAGCAAGGGAATATTTACTTAACAGGTAAAGGAATAACTATTGTTAACCCGAAAGGTGAAAAAATAGGACACATAGATATTGACGAACCTTGGTCGGCCAATATTTGCTTTGGCGGTAAAAACAGGGATGTTTTATTTATTACTGCTTCTAAAGCAATTTACATTATGAAAATGAAGGTTAAAGGAAGCTGATCAATATCTGTCAATGATAAAATTGGCGACCTGTTTTTGTTCATCAGCATTAAGCAGATCACCGGTATATTTCCATTGCAGGCGCATGGGTTCAATCTCTAAAGTACCCAGGTAATCAGGATTAGCTTCGTCAGGCAAGGCTGGCCGGCCTTCATCTATTTCCAGCTCTTCTGTAAACAAAGCTGATTCATTGTCTATGGATGTTTTGTAGATCTTGTAGATCCCCTTTTCGCTCAAATCAGAGAGCAATAAGGGTTCAATAATAATATTTCTCAAACTGCCATCTGCATGCTTTAAAATAAAGGTGACGGGGTTTTTCATGATTCTGATATTTTACCTGATTAATATAACAGTTTTTATACTTTGTTTGAAAGCTAATTTACTTTAAAAATGTATAGAAACAAGAAGCGCCCCTGATGGGCAGGGGCGCGTTCTAACCAATTATAAACCTAAATTATGAGAAGAGT
This sequence comes from Mucilaginibacter aquaedulcis, assembly GCF_030409325.1. GTDB lineage: Bacteria > Bacteroidota > Bacteroidia > Sphingobacteriales > Sphingobacteriaceae > Mucilaginibacter > Mucilaginibacter aquaedulcis. The sequence goes on along the minus strand of NZ_JAUFPR010000002.1, from coordinate 1,059,448 downwards.
TGCAAGGGAGGAGTCGAACCATCTGTTGCTGCCGTTCAGCGCCTTACAAATAACTATGGTACAAATATACGCAAGAAGTTTTGTTTTGCAATAGTTTTAAAAAAAATCTTTATATGTTAAGAGTATGTTAAGCATGTGGCCTGAAAAATATGATATTAGTAATACAATTGATTGTGTGTTTGAACACTAATGTCTGTATATCAGGTGGATTTATCATGTAAATGAAATTAAAAAAATAGGTGTAGAAATTAAAAATCTATAAATTTTGCAATGGTTTAATTGCAAAATTTATAGATCAACATCGTTTTAATTAATTTTTAAGAGACATTATTCGGCAAGTTTATTGGCAGTACGAGCACTTTTGCTAAGGCGCAATGCCGCTAGCAGATAATAAAATGCGCCAAATGCAGAGTAACCTGCAAGGTTTACTATACCCATAGTAGGGTTATGCGCCATTGCAATAAATGTGATACCTGCAAGTGTAGACTGTCCACCGCTTAATATCATGGGCCATTGGCCACCGAGTTCGCGTTTTCTGCGTAAACCTAATACCAATTGAATAATACCGGTTAGGCTTGCCCATATTCCAAATACAATAATGGCAGTAGGTACGCTTATAGTTAAGGCAAAACCAACAGCAAAGGTTACGGCAATGCTTATTGCAAGGTTAATATACTGTGGCTTTAATGAATCGCCACTGTTTTTATTAGCCCGGATGTCAAGCAAAGTACCTACCACATCCCATGCTGGGTAAATCACCAGTAAAATGGCTGCTATTTGAGGGGAGGTTTTTGCATATATGGCTATTAGTGTAACCCAAATTACAGAAAATGCTGTACGGGTAAAATAAAGCGTTTGTAAAGCTTTTGCTGTACTTGCTGTTGTAGTTGTGCTGGTTGTTATGTTATTGGCTTTCATGTTATTGTTCTTTTTGATTTTTGATAACACAAAATTGAACACAATAACAGAAACAAATTTTCACCTGGGTGAAAATCGGACGGAATATTTAAAAATTTTTTATTCCTGTTGCTTTAATAATCTTTTCTTGATTCGGGTTAACGACGGGTTTTTAATACCCAGATATGATGAGATATGGTAAGCTGGTACGCGGTTAATAATATTGGGATGCTCTCCCAGCATTTTAAGATAACGTTCCTCGGCGGTATTGAATAGAAATTCTTCTGCCCGACTTTGTGAATAATTGAAAAATAGCTCGGCCAGTAAGCGGCCAAATCTTTCCCAACCTGTAGGGGTGGTGTAAAGATGTTGCAGATCTTTATAGCTTACAGATATGATTTCGGCAGGTTCCATAGCCTGAATGTAATAATAGCAAGGATATTGATTAATAAAGCTTCGGAAAGAAACAAGAAACTGTTTTTCAGAAAAAAAGTAAACATTTTTTTCTTCGGATGTTTCGGGGTGTACAAAATAAACCCTGAAGATACCTTGAGTGATTAAAGCCAGATCAGTGCACACAAAGCTTTGCATATTAAAAAAATCGCCCTTTGAAATTTTACGTGTGCGCCACAAGGGTAGGCCTGCAGCTATGTCGTTGTCGGTTAGTCCGGCAAAGTTTTTTAATACATCGGTTAATATTTCGTGCTTTTCAGTCATCAGTGTAAATATAATAAGCTCAGTTAAATTAAAAAGCTGCCGGAATCCAATTAAAAAGCCGTTCCTAAACAGAAACGGCTTTTTTACATGTATATGTTAATTAGGGCTTGGCATCAGCTGCTGCAGCTGCTTTTTTCTTGTCGTGTTTTTCTTTCTTTGCTTCTTTCAGTGCCGCATAAGCTTTCTTCTGGTCGGCGGTTAAAATTGAATTTAATTTTTTATCAGTTTGCTCCTCAATGGCTTTATGTGTTCCCTTGCTGGCTTTTTTATCAGCTTTGTGCGCCTTTAAGCTATCCATTCGGGTTGCTTCTGTTGTAAAAAGAGCATTAACCTGTTTGGTTTGAGCAGCAGTAAGCTTTAATTTTTTTTGCAGCTTTTGTGTTTTATGAGCAGCCTTTTGAGCCGGTGTTTTATCGGCTTTTTCCTGGGCATTTACCAATGCAGTTACGCCGGTAACAAATGCTATTATTAAAATTAACTTTTTCATTTATTGTTCTGTTTATGATCTATGCTATTTATGACAAACTTTTAGCTGTTTGGTTTATTGAATTAAGTAATAAAAACTTAATGTAAATTGTGATAAGCTATATTAAACCAATATGCATATTTGAAGTCATAATATTATAATAAATTATAAATCCTATGCCATCAGCCTTTGTAAAAAACAATAAGAAATACTTTTTTAGTGCTGTGCTACTCGTGGCAGGAGCTGTAGCACTGTCTTCCTTTTTTGAAGATAATCAAAATATCAGGCAGGCTAAATTTCCTTATAAACAGCAAGGATTAACCGAAAAACAGGCTGCAGCTCATCTGTTAAGCCGGTTTACCTATGGAGCTACTCCCGGCGAAATTGACGCGGTGGTAAAAACAGGATTGGAAAACTGGTTTAACCAGCAACTGGATGCCAAACTTCCTGATGATTCCCTGAATCTGCTACTCGCAAATTTCGATGCGCTTAAGCTAAGCAATACACAAATAGTTAATCAATACCCCAAAAACGCACAGGTATTGCGTATGGCTATAAGTGCAGGCGTGGTAAATAAAGATTCGGTTAAAACAGACCGTAAGGCATACCGCGACTTGTTATTGGGCTACATGCAGCAAAATGGCATGAAGCCCGAACAAGAGCTTTATCGCCAGTTTATCAGTCAAAAAATATTGAGGGCGGCTTATACCAATAACCAACTGCAGGAGGTAATGACGAGTTTTTGGTTCAATCACTTTAATGTGTCTATCACTAAGAATGATTGTGCGCAATTTATTCCAGACTATGAGCGCGATGTGATAAGGCCTAATGCTTTAGGTAAATTCAGCGATATATTATTGGCCACTGCAAAATCTCCGGCTATGTTATATTACCTGGATAATTTTACCAGTTCGGCCGCTAATGATGATAACGGAGCAAACAAAAATGCTTTAAGGCGTAGGCTGATGCAAAATATGGCGGCTCAAAATGCCGACACCGGGCGGGCAGCCATACTTATGAATAAAGTGCAGAAAGCAAAAAAAGCTCAGGGCCTAAATGAAAACTATGCACGCGAGGTAATGGAACTTCACACCCTTGGGGTTGATGGCGGCTACACACAGCAGGATGTAACCCAGGCGGCTAAGGTGCTAACCGGATGGACAATATATCCTATGGGCCAATATGGTAAAGCCGTGAAAAGTATTGCTGATAAAATTGGTAATGATGGTTTGCAAAGTAGAGGCTTTGTACGCGATAGTGATTTCTTGTTTAATCCGAATCGTCATGATAAAACTGAAAAGGTTGTTTTAGGTAAACATTTCGGGCCCGATGGGGGATATGAGGAGGGTGTGCAGCTATTATCAATGCTGGCCCATAACCAGGCTACCGCAAAATTCATAACCCGTAAAATAGCTGTACGCTTTGTGAATGATAACCCGCCACAAAGCCTGCTTGATAAAATGGTTAAAACATTTATAATAAAAGACGGTGATATTAAACAGGTGCTGTATACCATGGTAAGTTCGCCCGAATTTTGGAGCGCATCTGCTGTGAGAGAAAAAACCAAATCGCCATTTGAGCTGGCCATTGGTTCGGTTCGTAGCTTAAATGCTAATGTAACTCAGCCATATCAGCTATTTAATTGGATAAATAAAATGGGCGAGAAGATATATTATTACCAGGCGCCAACGGGTTTCCCGGATAAGGGACAATACTGGATCAATACTGGGGCACTACTTAATCGCATGAATTTTGGGCTTGCTTTAACCACCGGTCGCATCCCAGGCGTAAAGGTTGATCTGGCAGCGCTCAATAATCATCACGAGCCTGAAAGTGCTCAGGCAGCCCTTCCTGTTTACAGCAAACTCATTATGCCCGAGCGTAAACTGGACGAAACCACCAAACGTTTAACGCCATTACTTACTGATCCTAACCTGGTACAAAAAGTTGATGAGGCAAGCTCTGATAAATTGTACGCACGCGTGAATGAACCCGCCTCAATGAGCATGACATCAGCCGACAAGGCAATAGCTGATAGTAAGCTTGATTCAAAGCAAAACAAAAAGAATAATGTAACGGCGATGCAAACTACCAGTGGCAGTAACTCTATGTTGGGCCAGGTGGTGGGAGTGATCATCGGTTCGCCGGAATATCAAAGAAGGTAACTTGTAAACATATAAATCATGGTATCAAGAAGAGGGTTTTTAAGATCGGGCGGTTTAGCCTTGTTAGGAGTTGGCTTAATGGGCGGCATCCCGGGTTTTTTAGCGGAAGCCGCTGCTAATGAACAGATCATTTCGCCATATAAAAAACGTAAGACGCTAATCTGCATATTTCAGCGTGGTGCTATGGATGGTTTGATGGCAGTTACCCCATTTACTGATGACTATCTGAAGGCGGCACGACCAACCTTGTTCATGTCAGCAGCAAAAACGAATAATGCTTCGCCGCTGATAGACCTTGACGGACGATTTGGACTTCATCCCTCTATGAAAGCATTTGAACCCATGTTTCGGGAAAAACGGTTAGGGATTGTGCATGGTATAGGTTCACCAAACAATACACGCTCACATTTTGATGCGCAGGATTACATGGAATCGGGTACACCATTTAACAAAGGCACTTCCAGTGGTTGGCTTAACCGGGCAGTTGGTTTGCTGGGGCACGATACGCTTACACCATTTACCGCGGTTAGCATGACATCGGCCATGCCAAGATCTTTTTATGGCGATAATCCATCAGTATCTATCAGCAACCTGCAGGATTTTGCTATTCAGATGCGTGGAAACCCCATGGGAGCAAATATGGCGGCTAAAAGCTTTGAGGATCTGTACGATAAAACATCTTCAACCCTGTTAAAACAAACCGGTAAGGAAAGTTTTGAAGCCATGAAAATGCTGCAAAAAACAAACATTAAAAACTATACTCCGGCAAACAACGCAGTGTATCCTAATTCTGCTTTGGGTAACTCTTTAAAACAAATAGCACAGCTGGTTAAAATGGATGTTGGGCTGGAGGTGGCTTTCGCAGAATCAAACGGATGGGATACTCACTTTAACCAGGGAACCGAGAATGGTATTTTTGCCCGTAACGTTGCCGACCTGAGCAACAGCATCATGGCTTTGTGGACAGATCTGGATGCTTATCAAGACGATATGACCGTAATGACCATGACCGAATTTGGCCGTACCGTACACCAGAACGGAACCGGTGGCACCGATCATGGCCGGGCTTCGTGCAATTTTATTTTAGGTAATAGTATTAACGGAGGGATTGTACACGGCAATATGAAACCGCTGGCCATTGAGAACCTGGAAGATGGCCGTGACCTTGCCGTAAGTACCGACTTTAGAAGTGTATTCAGTGAGGTAGCTGATAAGCATCTGGGTATTAATAATGACAGGATATTATTTCCTGATTGGAAAGGTGAAAGGATAGGAGTGATGCGGGTATAGAAGCCTCCGGCATAGTTCTTGCGCACTTCCTGGTAGTGTACACTTAAATTTATAGATCATGAAAAACCAACAGGATTTTAAAAACAGTGGAAATATGCAGGGTGGTTCTACATCAGACAGGGCATTTTTTGATCAGAAAGCAGCCCGCAAGCAAGCCGGTATCAGTAACGGCGGCGGTCAGCGGTCAGATCAAACTTCCAATAGGGATAATACTCGAAAACATGAAAATAAAAAGGGCTAATTGATTTAATAAAGCAAACGTCCCCCGGCAGAAAAAACTGGGGACGTTTCTTTTTAATTTACTTATAAATTTAATGCCTCAATCTTATCTGCAATAAGATGCAATACCTCTTCATCAATATTGCCTGGGTTTTTGCAAATATGTAAAAACTGATGACTGTCAGGTTCAAAACCGGCTACCATCTGTCCTGAGCGATAAACTTCAAATTTGCATTGCTCGCCCTCGTGGTGAATGAAATCAGCCACCTCAAATTCAAAGGTTTCTTCATCTTTACTGACAGCTATTTTAAATAATTCCATAAAATCGGGTTGAATATTCATTATAAAACCATAACCGTTTAAAGATGTTTTTTATAAATGAAACCAATTAATATCGTTATTGAAACGCCCAAGGGAAGTACCTGTAAATATAATTATGATGCCGACCAGAAATGTTTTAGACTGAAGAAAATATTACCGGCGGGTATGACATTCCCTTTTGATTTTGGCTTTATTCCGGATACAAAGGGTGGCGATGGCGACCCGTTGGATGTTATGGTTATCTCCGAACTCAGTACTTTTCCGGGATGTTGTATTGATTGCCGCATTATAGGTGTATTTAAGGTTGAACAAACCGGCCCCGACGGCAAAACCATACGTAATGATCGCTTTTTTGCCATACCTGAGGTTTCGCAATTATTTAAAGATGTAAAAGATATTGAAGATTTGCCTGGCACCATCATCGATCAATTAGAAAGCTTTTTTAAGAACTATATACGGCAGGAAGGTAAACAACTGGAAGTGGTAGAAAGGTTGGGAGCCACTGCAGCCAGGCGCATGATATATTGAGGATTAAGGTTTTAAAAACTTTATTTCACCGCAAAATGTTAGGTTAATAGTTTATATGTAAAAGCTAATATATCTGTTTTATGAGCCTGGAAAAATATGCAGAAAAGCGCGACTTCACCAAAACTGCTGAACCCCGGTCGGGAAAAAGCAAAGATAAGGATAAGCTGACTTTTGTTATCCAAAAGCATGACGCTACTCGCCTGCATTATGATTTCAGGCTGGAGATGGATGGCGTATTGAAAAGCTGGGCAGTGCCAAAAGGCCCCTCAACTAATCCTAAGGATAAAAGGCTGGCTATGATGGTAGAAGATCATCCTTATGATTATAAAAGTTTTGAAGGGATTATTCCCGAAGGCGAATACGGCGGCGGCACTGTGATTGTGTGGGACGAGGGAACTTATGAACCTATTGAGGAAGTAAAAGGAAAAAAAGCGCAGGAAAAGTTGCTTTTAAGACAATTGAAATCAGGCTCGCTAAAAATTAAATTGCATGGCAAGAAATTGCAAGGCGAATTTGCGCTGGTTAAAACCCATGGCATGGGCGAAAATTCATGGCTGCTGATTAAACATAATGATGATTTTGCCTCGAAGAAAGATGTCACCAAAGAAGATAAATCTGTGCTATCTGGCAAAACCATTGAGATTATAGAGAAAACCAGTGATAAGGTTTGGCACAGCGGGCATGAGGAAACGATAAAAAAGACAGAGAAAAAAACAACAAGTAAAAAAAAAGTTCCCGAACCAGTTGAACCCGATGAAAGCGTAATTGAAACTAACGATATTGACACTGCAGCCTTGTTAAAAAAAGCGCCTAAAGCTAAAATGCCGGCAGGAATTAAGCCCATGCTGGCAACACTGGTAGATGAGCCATTTGACGACCCTGATTGGCTTTACGAAGTGAAATGGGATGGTTACCGTGCACTGGGTTTTATAAACAAAGGCGAGGTTGAGCTGATGTCGCGAAATAAAAAAACATTTAATGATAAATTTTACCCCATATATAAGCTATTGCAAGGTTGGAAAATTGATGCCGTTGTTGATGGGGAAATATTGGTTCTGAATGATAAAGGTATCTCCAACTTCGGCAACCTGCAAAACTGGCGCAGCGAGGCTGATGGCGAGCTGGTTTATTACGTGTTTGATTTGTTATGGTTTAATGGTAAAAACCTCATGAACTTGCCGCTTTTACAAAGGCAGGCTATCCTTAAGGAAGTTTTACCTGCAGATGATGACCGTATTCGCCTGAGTAAGGTATTTGATGCCAGTGGTACCGATTTTTTTGCAGCTGCGCAGAGAATGGGTTTGGAAGGTATTATAGCCAAAAAGGCTGACAGCATATACTCACCTGACCTGCGCTCAAAGGAATGGTTGAAGATTAAGGTACATAAACGCCAGGAAGTGATCATAGCCGGATTTACTAAAAATGCAAATACTTCCAAACAGTTCAGTTCGTTGCTGTTGGGTGTTTATGAAAACAAAGTATTGCAATACGTTGGCAAGGTAGGTACAGGCTTTTCAGACAAAGTACAAAAGGAAATGATTGCTCAATTTAAGCCCTTGATCATTGATAAAAGCCCGTTTGATGAAATTCCGGATGTAAATAAGCCATCGCGTTTTAGGCCAAATCCGCCTAAAGCTAAAGCTACCTGGCTAAAGCCACAACTGGTATGCGAGGTTGCATTTAGTGAGGTAACCAGCGATGGCGTTTTTCGCCATCCATCTTTTCAGGGTATGCGCGAGGATAAGAAAGCCAAAGATGTGACACGTGAAATTGCCACACCAACCGATGATGCTGTAGATGCCACCGAAGAAAAACAGGAAAATAAACATGCCGCTGCAATTAAGCCACCCAAACAGAAAGGAAGGAAAACTTTGCTAAACCCAACAGACGAAACTCAGGTGCGAAAAATTAACGGACACGAACTCAAGTTTACGCACCTCAGTAAAATTTACTGGCCCGAAGATAAAGTGACCAAGCGCGACATGTTTAATTACTACTACCAGGTGGCAGAATATATTTTACCTTATCTGAAAGATAGACCCATGTCGCTCAATCGTTTCCCTGGCGGTATACATGGGCCAAGTTTTTACCAGAAAGACGTAAAGGATAAAGCGCCCGACTGGGCCAAAACATTCCCGCATACTACCAGTGAAGGTGAACACAAAGAATACCTGGTAGGTAATGATGAAGCCAGCTTACTGTGGATGGCCTCATTGGGTTGTATTGAAATGAACCCTTGGTTTAGTCGTATACAATCACCGGATAATCCGGATTATTGCGTAATAGATCTCGACCCGGATAAAAATACATTTGATCAGGTTATTGAAGCGGCGCAGGAGGTGCGCAAGGTATTGGATGCTATTGATGTACCCTCGTTTTGTAAAACATCGGGCTCAACCGGTATGCACATTTACATACCCATAGGAGCAAAATATGATTATGATCAATCGCAAATGTTTGCCCGTATTGTGGTTGATATTGTGCACAAACAACTGCCTGATTATACCACCCTTGAACGTATGGTAGCCAACCGGAAAGGTAAAATGTATCTTGATTTTTTACAAAACCGGCCCGGTGCAACCATAGCAGGCCCTTATTCATTGCGTCCCAAAGTAGGGGCAACGGTATCTGCACCCTTGCATTGGGATGAGGTAAAACCCGGCCTCACCATGAAACACTTTACTATTTTCAACGCCATTGACAGGTTCAAAACCGAAGGTGATCTCTTTAAAGGCGTTTTAGGAAAAGGTATCGATCTGGAAAAAACTATAAAAAAAGCAAAAAGCGTGTTTGGTTAATGAGTTTTAAGTTTTGAGTGATGAGTTTCATACAAATGAAACTCATCACTCAAAACTGATTACCCACTACTAAGAAGCAGGGAGTTTAATAGTGAAAACTGTACCGCGACCCACTGTGCTTTCTACTTCAATTACACCGTTGTGCTTTTCAATGATCTGATGTACGATACTCAAGCCCAACCCGGTTGATTGCTCACCCCTTAAACCGGTTCTGCGCGCTTTTGAAAAGCGGGTAAAAATGTGGGGTAACATATCGGGTGGTGTACCAAGCCCATAATCCTGAACCTCAATTAACAGTTCATCATACTTTTTGGTAAGCCTGACATCAACACGGCTGTTATCTTTTGAAAATTTAATAGCATTGCTGATCAGGTTATCAAGGGCCCTGTGTAGTTTTTCCTTATTTACAAATGCATAAGCGGGGTTAATGCTGCTGGTGAACAAAACATCGGCTTTATGATCGTGCTGTATCTTCCAGTCGCTAACAATGTTTTTTAACAGTAGATTGAGTTCGGTTTGTTCAACCTCAAAAAAGTTGCTGTTATCGTTATGTGCAGCTTCCAGCAAATCATCAATAATGGTTCGGGCTTTTATACATGATGCCTTCATCATATTCAGGTTATCTTGAATATCAGAGCTTACATCGTCAAGTTCAATGATCATGGCTAACGACTCAACAGCGGCAATAGGATTGCGCAGATCATGTGCAACCATACCCAGTACCTGATTCTTAAACTCGCCGGCTTTTTCAATTTCAATATTTTTTTCTCTGATCTCAATTACCTGTTGATAATAGTTAACTTTATATGAGAAAAAGTACCTGGAGGTAAGGTAAAAGGCTGATAGCAAAATGGCAGATATCAGCTGGTTGTACAACATTTGGGTGGCACTTGTTTGGCTATAAAATAAAAGACCGGTAAATAATATCTCGACGGCTATTATTAATATTATTGTTTCATAGTATTCAAATACGCAAATGGCACTTATGAGGCTTAAAGCAATCAGATATAAGGTTAAGGCATTGCTTGGGTTAGATGTAGCAATAAAGCTTGAGTACATTCCGCAAGCAATAATATATATTGAAAACAGAAATACCAGCAATGCCATTGATGCTGACGCCTTTTTTGAGTTTTTGAATTTTACTATCAGTAAATTGCTTGAAATCAGAAAGAAAGGGGTAATAATGATAAATGCCCAATTGCTAAAGTTAAACTCAGGAAAGTTTTGTGCTTTGGTAAGGCTTACCGGAAAAACAAAATATAATATCCTTATAATGATATTGAGTATTAGAAATATCATACTTCCTGCCCTTATGGCAAGTAGGTTTTGATGTGTGTAATAATCTCTGTATAACGCCTTATATTTAGCCGGCAGGCTGTTAAAAAAGAAGTGGTTATTCAAGGTATCTATATATAAGGTTGCGGCGTAAAAATATTAAAAATTGACAATTATTTACTTAAATAATAATAAGTCAAAATGTCGTTTGAATTTGTTATTACCTGACTTTATTTCATTATAGGCTAAATGGCAAGCGTTTTGATTAATACCGAAATATGAACTTTAACAACTTTACAATAAAAGCCCAGGAAGCTGTACAAAAAGCTTCGGAAATTGCCACTGGTAATCAACAGCAGGCAATCGAACCCGCACACCTGTTAAAAGGCTTGTTGCTGGTTGATGAAAACGTTATAACCTATTTATTAAAAAAACTTAATGTAAACCTTAACAGGCTAAACGCAACACTTGATGCGCAGATCAGCTCGTATCCTAAGGTAAGCGGAAGTAATATTTATTTGTCATCTGACACCAACGCGGCCCTGCAAAAGGCACAAGGATATTTAAAAGAATTTAAGGACGAATTTGTTTCGGTTGAGCATATCCTGTTAGGTATACTGGCAGGCGGTGGTACAGTAAGCTCCCTTCTAAAAGATTTAGGAGTGAACGAAAAAGACCTTAAAAAAGCTATTGTAAGTTTACGTGGCGATAGCAAGGTAACTGATCAAAACGCCGAAGCTACCTATAATGCGCTGAATAAATATGCCCGTAACCTTAATGAGTACGCAGGCACAGGAAAGTTAGATCCGGTTATTGGCCGCGATGAGGAAATTCGCCGGGTGATACAGATATTATCCCGCCGTACAAAAAATAACCCTATTTTGGTTGGTGAACCCGGAGTTGGTAAAACCGCTATTGCTGAAGGCATCGCTTTCAGAATCATTAAGGGTGATGTACCAGAGAGCCTGAAAACAAAGGTGGTATTCTCGTTGGATATGGGAGCTCTTATTGCCGGTGCCAAATACAAAGGAGAATTTGAAGAACGTTTGAAAGCCGTAGTGAAGGAGGTAACTCAAAGCGATGGCGAGATCATTTTGTTCATCGATGAGATACACACCCTGGTAGGAGCCGGTGGTGGTGAAGGTGCCATGGATGCTGCCAACATATTGAAACCGGCTTTGGCCCGTGGCGAACTCAGATCTATTGGTGCTACTACGCTTAATGAATACCAAAAATATTTAGAAAAGGATAAGGCCCTCGAACGCCGTTTCCAGAAGGTAATGGTCGAAGAACCTGATGCAGCCGATGCCATATCTATTTTACGTGGTTTGAAAGAACGTTACGAAACACACCACAAAGTACGTATTAAGGATGAGGCCATCATTGCAGCGGTGGAAATGTCGCAGCGCTATATATCTGACCGTTTTTTACCGGATAAGGCTATTGACTTGATGGATGAAGCTGCTTCTAAACTGCGTTTGGAAATGGATTCGGTACCTGAAGTAGTTGATGAATTGGAGCGCCGCATCATGCAATTGGAGATTGAGCGCGAAGCTATCAAACGTGAAAAGGATGATCGTAAGGTAGCTGAATTGAGCGAGGAGATCGCCAATCTGTCATCACAACGCGACTCATATCGTGCCAAATGGAAAGGTGAAAAAGACCTTGTTGATGGCATCAACCAAAAGGTTGAACTGATTGAAAACTATAAATTGGAAGCTGAACAAGCAGAGCGTGCCGGCGACTATGGCAAGGTAGCAGAGTTACGCTACGGAACCATTGTGGAAGCACAGGCCGAAGTTGAAAAACTCAAAGCCGCCTTGCTCGAAAACCAAAGCGACAGCCGCATGCTGAAAGAGGAGGTTACCGCCGACGATATTGCCGGTGTAGTTTCTCGTTGGACAGGCATCCCGGTTTCAAAAATGATCCAGAGTGAGCGTGAAAAACTACTTCACCTGGAAGAGGAACTGCACAAACGTGTAGCAGGACAAGAAGAAGCAATTGAAGCTATAAGTGATGCTATACGCCGCAGTCGTGCCGGTTTGCAGGATAAACGCAGGCCAATTGGGTCGTTTATATTTTTAGGTACAACAGGTGTAGGTAAAACGGAGCTTGCAAAAGCCCTTGCCGAGTATCTGTTTAACGATGAAGGTGCGTTAGTGCGCATTGACATGAGCGAATACCAGGAACGTCATGCTGTTTCAAGGCTTATAGGAGCGCCTCCGGGTTATGTGGGTTATGATGAAGGCGGTCAGCTTACAGAAGCGGTACGCCGTAAACCTTACAGTGTGGTATTGTTAGATGAGATAGAGAAGGCCCATCCCGATGTGTTTAATATACTGTTACAGGTACTTGATGATGGACGCTTAACTGATAATAAAGGCCGTGTAGTGAACTTTAAAAACACGATCATCATCATGACCTCAAACATTGGTTCAAACATCATACAGGAAAACTTCCAGGCTTTGGAAGATACCAATCGTGATGAACTGATAGCCAAAACAAAGAATGAACTGTTTACTTTGTTGAGAGCCACGATCCGTCCGGAGTTCTTGAACCGGATAGATGAGATCATCATGTTTACTCCGCTAAGCCGCGAAGAGATACATGGTATAGTGAAATTGCAGTTTAACCAGGTAAAACAAACCCTTGCTGAAATGGGTGTTTCGATAGAAGCATCTGATGAGGCCCTTGATTGGCTGGCCCAGTTAGGTTACGATCCGCAGTTTGGTGCACGTCCGCTTAAACGCGTTATCCAGAAGAAGATCCTGAACGAGTTATCGAAACAGATACTGGCTGGTACCGTTGATAAAGACAGTACTATCAAGGTTGATATGTTTGATAACAACTTTGTATTCCTGAACACTCCAAAAAATGTTGAAGGCGAAGTAGCCAAATAATATTATCGATTTTATTACATAGTAAATAGCCAACTCTATTGGGTTGGCTATTTGCGTTTAAAGACTTTTATATTTCCTCTCAGAACAATGCTTCATTGCTTTGTGCCCCAATGAGCTGTGTAGGCTAAGGTTTTTCTTCCTCATCTTTCTTTTTGTCAACCATTTCAATTGATGGCTCATCATCAATAATTATTCTACGGTTTTTAGCCTGTGTTGGTGCTGCGCCTGTAATGGCAATGCCAGTTACAGCCAATAATAATAGTAAAGCAAGCCAACATACGCGAGCCAACTTTTTAAGTTTTCTCATGCAAATGGAGTTAATATTTAGTGTGCTTTAACAAGCAACTAAATCAGTTCATAAATTTTTACCAGGAATTGTATGGGATGTGATTAGCAGATTCAGCCTATGAGGGAATGATCTTGAGGGGTAGAATAAGATTGTTGCTTTAACAGATAAGCAGTATTGCTTTTGATTGATGAGAAAAGCCACTTTAAATATGCGTACCTGCTCGTTATTCGATTAAGATAGTTAAAGTTGTTTTGATTGAAGTGCTTTGTCGTTTGCAGGTAAGATGGCCGCGACTTATATAAAGCTAAAACGGCCCTTTCATAACTGATGCCATTCTTTAAGAAGATTGATCTGTTAGTTAGAACCGTTGTTTCCGGTGCCTGTTTGCCGTTTGCTAAATGACTGTCAACATAGCCCGAAACCGCAAAAAAACTCAGCACAAAGGTCAATACCAATACTTGTTTTTTAAGCCAGATTTTACCATATGTATGCACAATGCTCATTGACATACGTAAATATAATGAATTGATATTAGAGCTTATGGATATTAGAATAATCTGTTTAAAATCAGTTAATTCTGATTGGGTAATGTGCTAATCAATGTTGGTTGATATTTAATATTAACGTAATACAATCACAATATGTAGTTATCAACTTTTGGTGAAGTTTATCGTATAATTAAAAATATCAACTTATAAAAACTCATCAAAATCGTTATGCTTAAATTTACAAACTTAAGGTTATTATTTGTGGCTTTAGCCCTCTCGGGTATGCTACTTATGGGTTGCCAGAAAAGTGCCAGCCCATCTGCTCAAAATACCGATGTTAAAACCGAATCGGCTTCAAAACTTAAAACAGATGCAGTATCATTAACACAAGGTTTTGAGGTTGGTTCAACCAGCCCAAAAACAGCTTATGATGTTGCGCCTGCAGGTACAAGCGGCGGTGATAATGTAACGCTTTCAGGCAGTTCATGGAATTTGTTTGATGCGCTTATAGGGAATCTGGCTGCCGATCAAAGAGCCGGTTCATGGAGTGCACGTGTACGTAACACAGGTAAAATAACCATGCTGTTTGATGTAACAGGCGGTATTAGCACAGTAACTGTTAAATCAGCTACATACAATGGTGATACTCCGAGCCAGTGGGGGTTATTTTATTCAACCAACGGTGGCACAAGTTGGGCACAATCCGGTTCAAATATTACAACTACTGCATCTTTAGCTACGCAAACTTTTACCATTAATGCAACAGGTAACGCCCGCTTAGAGATCCGTAAACTTACAGGAGGCAGTAATCGCATTAATATTGATGACATTACCATTAATGATAACGGTGGTGGTACAACCCCTCCGGGTGGTGGTACGGTTATTACCGGCAAAAAATTCCTGTTTGATGCAAGTCATTTAGAAAACGCTGGTAGCGCCGATTGGCAAATAGACGCAGACGGTACGGAAAGTGTTCCAATTTATACAGGTGGCAGCACAACTGAAACCAAAGCACAACGAATTCCAACGCCATCATATACAGGTATTACTGCAAGTACTCTGGAAACCTACTGGAAAGGTGGTATATCATCATGGGCGGTATCACTTGTTAAACTGGGTGAATTGGTTGAAACCCTTCCGGTTGGTACAGCTATTACTTACGGTAATTCATCAAACCCACAGGATTTAAGTAATTATAATGTATTTGTAGTGGTTGAGCCTAATCGTTTATTTACTGCTGCTGAAAAAATAGCTCTGATGAATTTTGTATCAAATGGCGGAGGCTTAATGATGATAGCCGACCACACGGCGGCAACCACTGCTGGTACTGATGCTAACGGCTATAATCCGTCTGATAGGGATGGCGATGGCTTTGATTCTCCCCGTGTTTGGAACGATCTGATGACTAATAATGGCATCAATAATAATAATCCTTTCGGCTTCAATATTAATTATGTGGACATTAGCGAAGGGCCGTCAACAAATGTTTACACCGGAACTAACGCTAATGCACAAAAGGTACTAAACGGCGCGGCAGGCACAGCATCCAAACTGGCTTTCTATGATGGCTCTACAGCAACTTTGTTTCCTGCAAATAATTCAAGTGTGCAGGGTTTATTCTGGCGTAATTCAGCTACCAATGGAGGTACAGGCAATGTAATGGCATTACTGGCCACCTATGGAACCGGCAGGATAGTGTGGATAGGTGATAGCTCACCGGCAGATGATGGCACAGGCGATACTGCCGATAATTTATTTAATGGCTGGTCTGGCGATGCGCCATCTGGTTTTACCTCACATCCTGCTCTACATCTTAATGCTTCATTGTGGCTGGCTAAAGCGCAATAAGAGTTTCATTATTTAAAAATAAGCAATCTTAAAACTTACGGATTTTAAAACCTCCGTAAGTTTTTCTTTTATTAACGGGATGTTATTCAAACAACAGTACCTGTTTCCCGTTTACCATATACAAATAGCATAAATGCAGTATCCTGTTACTTAAACAAAATATCACCCAACATGAAAAATTACGACACTTTAGTGGATGCCACTAACGACCTTTTAAAAAGAGGATATACAGCCAATCTAAGTCTTGATGGCGAAACTATAGACGATAAAGAGCAAGGTATTCAAATGGGTGCCGAAGATTTTGAAATTGACGAATTTTATCGTTTTGAGGGTGCCAGCAATCCTGATGATATGTCTATTGTATACGCGGTATCATCAGAAAAGTATAAGCTTAAAGGTGTTTTGGTAAATGCTTACGGAACGTATGCGGATGATAGCTCATCGGCTATAGCTGCTAAGTTGCACCATCAGCAGGTGAGTGATAACCTGCACGGAGATGACAGGCCTTCGGCGTAGACCGGATATATTGATGTGAGGATTTTAGATTTCAGCGGATCATGATAAAATGATTTGCACATCTAAAATCCGCATATCTAACTTATTTCTTCATTTCCTTTAAAATTTTTTTACTGCCCGCTTGTATGCCCGCGCTTCCGTCGCGCATTAGAAACTCCAATTGCCCGGCAAGTTCTTCCTGAACCCATGGGAAAGCATCTTTCAGGTTAAACAAAGCGTATCCGGCAAACATCTTTACCGCAACTTTAACCTTAGGGTTTATCATCCAATCAAAAAGTTGCTCAACAACAGGTTCAAAGTCAATATCCTTAAGCTTTAATTTTAATGATGTTGAGTTACCTGCATCGGTAACATGCATTATTATTTTGGCATAATGCCTATTGCAGCTTTGGTTTTTGTTTTCTTTAAATCGCGATATCAGGTATTTTAGATCGTCGAGATAAGCTTCCGAGTCAGTCAAAAATATATTTTCCAGCAACCATACGGCTCTAAAACCAACTGCTTTATCCGGATGAAATGTAATTTCGATAATATCATGTAATGGAAACTTTTGCTCCTTTAAAAGGCGGCTCAGTTTCAGTATTCCCGGTTTGTCAATCGTGTTACTGAGTTGTTCGGTAAGTTGCTGCTGACTAAGCATATGTTGTTAACAAATGTAAGTTTTTAGGTATTAAAAGATTGAGTTATTGGTCTGAAAATTGCAGGTTTAAGCCCAATCTTAACCACAAAATCAATTGCCCATGAAACCTTACCTGTTAATACTTGCAGGTGTACTTTTTCCTGTATTGCTTTTAGCTCAAACCGATATAAAACCCATTCCTAATTGGAAGATGGAATTGAATAGTGGTGTATATAAATTTACACCTCCTGGTTTAACAGGCCAAACAAATTTTGAGTATGATATTATGCCGCTGCAAAAAAATGATGGTATCAACCTGGCCGACTGGTTGAAGACCGCTGCGGCAAATGATTTATCAAAACTTGGTTATTCCGGTATTAAACAAGGTACAGTTCAGCAGGTTAAAAATTCGCAATCGTTGCTAACGTATACTCTTGAAGCTAATAACCAGTCGGGTACCAGGATAGCCGTTATTTATTTTGCTTTTCAGAAACCAGATCACATCGTAAGGTTCGGAAAGATCATCAGGCTTCCACAGTATAAGGGTAATTATATTAATGTGGCCGCAACGCATTTTGTTACGTTGATTATGCAGGAGAAAACCCCGGCTACTGAAAATGCTGCAAGCCCGGAAAACTCAGCCGCAAATGATCAAAAATCTACAACTACCGGGCAAAAAACAACGTCGGTAAAAAACACGGGGAAAGGCATAACGGCTGCTGAAATAAAAGGCGTCTTACTGCACAGCGAAACCCGCCTGGGTGTAGGTGGTATGTTAATATTTGTATATTTTCCTTACCTGCTGCTCAAAAACAGTAGCATGTATGAACATCTCGGAGTAAGCCCGGCTGATATTAATGAAGCAGAGTCAAGACAAAGTGAACCTACCAAATGGGGTACATGGCAGCTTGACGGCAAAGCCCTGATTGTTACTCACCGCAATAAAGATGGTTCAATGACCCAGCCCAACCGCTGGACTGGCTGGAGTTGGGCCTCGCCTGCAAAACCTAATGAAAAACTGACAGGTACTTATGGTTCTATCTCTGGCGGCGGCAATACAGCTGTGGGCGGCGGTTCTATGGTGGTATCATCAAAATATATCACTTTTAATAACCA
This sequence comes from Mucilaginibacter aquaedulcis, assembly GCF_030409325.1. Taxonomy (GTDB): domain Bacteria; phylum Bacteroidota; class Bacteroidia; order Sphingobacteriales; family Sphingobacteriaceae; genus Mucilaginibacter; species Mucilaginibacter aquaedulcis. The sequence goes on along the minus strand of NZ_JAUFPR010000002.1, from coordinate 1,040,996 downwards.
GGGTCAGTTTACCTATGAAAGTATTGGTGGTGGAAGCTACAATGGTAGCACAGGAAGTGTTACTGCTTATTCATCAAAAGATAGGGCAGGTACTTACACTTTAGATGGTTATTCCATCGAATTACGTTTTAACAACGGACAGGTTAGCAGGCAAAGTTTTTATTTTTATGATGATAAGGATCATGCAGTTATAGGCATAGGCAATAGCCCTTATACATCGTCAAAATAGGGATAGGATTTACATCTATATCTAAACTTTTTGTAATTTATACTTAGTAATTACAGTGACACAATCTAAAAATTATACCTTTACCCGTTTTTTAAATTAAAATTACTAAATGGTAAAATTTAATAAATTTACGTTGGATAATGGCCTGAGGGTTATTGTTCACGAAGATAATACTACACCAATGGCTGTGCTGAACATTCTATATGATGTTGGCGCACGCGACGAAGATCCTGACCAAACCGGTTTTGCTCATTTATTTGAACACCTGATGTTTGGCGGCTCTGTAAATATTCCAAGCTATGATGAGCCACTACAAAGAGTAGGTGGCGAAAATAATGCTTTTACCAGTAACGATATTACTAACTATTATATCACCCTGCCATCGGCCAATATTGAAACCGCTTTTTGGCTGGAGAGCGACCGTATGCTTAGCCTTGCCTTTAGCGAAAAAAGTTTAGAGGTACAGCGCAATGTGGTGATAGAGGAGTTTAAGCAGCGTTACCTTAACCAACCTTATGGCGATGTTTGGCTAAAACTGCGTCCGTTGGTTTATAAACAACATGCTTACAAATGGGCAACCATAGGTAAAAATATCAAACATATTGAAGATGCTCGTATAGAGGATGTAAAAGCATTTTTTAAAAAGCATTATAATCCGCAAAATGCCATTATGGTGGTTGGTGGCGATGTAACCCTTGAGCAGGTTAAAGAACTTGCCGAAAAATGGTTTGCATCAATTCCTGCAGGCGAAAAATATCATCGTAATCTGCCGCAGGAGCCTGAACAAAATGAAGAACGCCGTGAAATAGTTACTGCTAAAGTGCCACTTAATGATGTTTACATTGCATTCCAGATGGGGGCAAGGCTTGATGCTGATTATTATGCTGTTGAATTGTTGTCGGATGTACTTTCGCGTGGAAACTCATCTCGTTTATACCGTAGTTTAGTGCAGGATAAGCAGATATTCAGCGAAGTACATGCTTATATCACAAGCAGCCTGGATAAAGGTATGTTCATACTGGAAGGCAAGCCACTTGAAAATATTAGTATTGAACAGGCTGAAGCCGCTATTTGGGATGAGTTGGAGAAGATCAAGAACGAAGAGATTCCTGCCGATGAATTAACCAAAGTGCAGCACAAAACCGAATCCACCATGGTATTTTCAGAGATGTCATTATTGGATAAGGCTATGAATCTTGCATCTTTTGAATTGCTTGGCGATGCTGATATGCTTAATCACGAAACTGCTAAATATTTGGCGGTAACCACTGAGCAAATAAAAGTAGCAGCCAATAAAATATTCAGGGCTGATAATTCATCAACTCTTGTTTATCTGGCCGAGAAAACGGAATCAGCATTGGCTTAAAATGAAAACTGCCTGAATAAGAATTAACAGGATTTGAAAATTTTCAGAATAATGGGCTTTTCATTAAGTTAATCCTGCAATTCTGTTCATTCTGATTCAGACAAAAAATATAAACGATTATGATCGACAGAAAATTAGCCCCTGAATTTAAGGCTATTGATAATATAAAACTCATTAAACCAGAGCATACCCAACTGGATAACGGCTGTAATATATACTGCTTTAACTCCGGCGATCAGGAACTGGTACGTATTGAGTGGATCTTCAGCAACCTGCGTTTTGATGCGGCTAAACCACTGCTAAACATGGCTGTTAATACCATGCTTACAGAAGGTACTGCTAAGTTAACGGCAGCTCAAATTGCTGATAAAATTGACTTTTACGGTGCTTTTTTACAGGTTGATTACGGGTATGAAAATTCGCAGGTTACACTGTATAGTTTAAATAAGCATTTGCACCATACGCTGCCTGTTATTGCCGATATACTTACCGGTTCGGTATTTCCTGATAAAGAACTGGAAACATTTAAACGCAACCAGCAGCAAAAGTTGCAGGTGAGCTTGCAAAAAAATGATGTGGTAGCTCGTCGCGATTTTAATAAAGCCATTTATGGCGATACGATTTACGGCCTTGGTGCAAGCTTTGATAACTATAAAAGCCTGCAGCGTGATGATCTGTTAGCTCATTACAAACAAATGTACCAGCCGGCAAACTGTACAGTAATCGTAGCTGGTAAAATTGAACCGGATACGTTAGCGCTCATCAAAGATACTTTTGACAAAAACTGGCAGAATGGCCCGGTATCGGCCGATACAACACAGCCTGAATTGCAACCTGCTACTGATCGGTTTTATTTTACGGAAAAACCAGAGGCACTTCAATCGGCCATAAGAATGGGTTTGCCATTTGTAAACCGCACGCACCCTGATTTTCAACCTATGCAAGTGTTGAACACCGTTTTAGGCGGTTATTTTGGTTCAAGACTAATGGCCAATATTCGTGAGGACAAAGGTTATACTTATGGTATTGGCTCAGGCCTGGGTTCTTTTAAACAAGGGGGCTCGTTCTTTATTGCTACCGAAGTTGGTGCTGATGTTTGCAAGGCGACCTTAACTGAAATTGAAAAAGAGATAGATCTTTTAAAAACTGAATTGGTGCCTGAGGAAGAGCTTTCTTTAGTTCGTAATTTTATGCTTGGTTCGTTATTGGGCAGCCTGGAGAATGTTTTTTCGCATGCCGATAAATTCAAGAGCATTCATTTTGCCGGGCTCGACTACGATTATTACGATAAATTCACCTCAACAATAAAAACCATTACGGCCGAAAGATTAAAGGAACTGGCCAATAAATATTGGAACTTTGATCAGTTTTATAAAGTGATTGTAGGGAAGTATTAGGATTTTTAAGAAGTATAATTATAGAAAAAGGCGCCTATGGGGCGTCTTTTTCTATTTAATCGTAGTTCAGATATATTATTCGGCCTGATCGGCAGGCGGTTCCCATAATTCAATGCTGTTGCCTTCAGGGTCAAGTATGTGTACAAATTTTCCATAATCATCGGCAGTGATCTCGTCAAGAATAGTAACGCCCTCTTGTTTGAGTTGAGCTACCAGTTCAACAAGATCGTCTACAATGTAATTCATCATGAAATCCTTTTTTGAAGGATCAAAGTAAGTAGTATTCTCAGGAAAAGGATTCCAGACAGTAACTCCTTCCTGATCGGCATTATCGCTTTTCCGCCACTGAAACATGGCTCCATAGTCTCCGGTATCAAAACCAAGCTTTTGATTATACCATTCTTTCAATTGATTAGGGTTTTTACTTTTAAAGAAAATACCTCCAATACCGGTTACTTTTTTCATGGCGATTTTTAGTTTAATAAGCATAAATATACTTTTTAAATCAAACCCGGCAAAGAATCATACGCTACTTTTAACCGCACTGTCTTATTATTAACTATCGATTATCACAGAAAGGCAATTTTCCGGTCGCTTTTAAATAATTCCGAAAACTCAATTTCTAAATCCGAAATATTTATTACCTTTGCCCGGCAAATAATAACTCCAAAATAATTATTTGCTATGCAGTTAGACCCATCAAAGTTTGTTGCCGAAGGATTAACCTACGACGACGTTTTACTACTCCCGGCTTATTCAGAAGTTTTACCGCGCGAAGTTAACACCAGTACTTTTTTAACTAAAAAGATCAGGTTAAACATTCCCATCATATCTGCCGCTATGGATACCGTTACCGAAGCAGGACTGGCTATTGCCATTGCCCAGGCTGGTGGTATAGGCATGCTGCACAAAAATATGACCATACAGGCTCAGGCCGATGAGGTGCGCAAGGTTAAACGTTCAGAGAGCGGTATGATCCAGGACCCTATAACACTACTGGAAGATGCCCTTCTTGCCGATGCGCAACAGATCATGAAGGAGTACGGCATTGGTGGTATCCCTATTATTGATGCTGAGCACAGGCTTAAAGGTATCATCACCAACCGCGATCTGCGTTTTCAGAAAGATATGAGCGTTCCGGTAAGCGAGGTGATGACCAAAACAGGCTTAGTTACTGCACCTGAGGGTACTAACCTGATAGATGCTGCTGCCATACTGCAAAGCAATAAAATTGAAAAATTACCGGTTGTAAGCAAGGAAGGTAAACTTACCGGCCTTATCACTTACAAAGACATACAAAAAGTAAAAAACTTCCCTAATGCCTGTAAAGATGAGTTTGGTCGCCTGCGTGTAGGCGCTGCCGTTGGGGTTGCTGCCGATAATATTGACCGCGTTACAGCACTTGTTAATGCGGGTGTTGACGTAGTTACGGTTGATACTGCTCATGGCCATTCAAAAGGAGTTATAGATATGGTGAAGGCGGTTAAAAAACTATATCCCGATTTGCAGGTTATTGCCGGAAACATTGCTACAGCTGATGCTGCCATTGCCCTGGCTGATGCCGGTGCAGACGCGGTTAAGGTTGGTATTGGTCCGGGTTCTATCTGTACAACCCGTATCATAGCCGGTGTTGGTGTTCCGCAATTATACGCCGTTTATGAATGTGCTAAAGCATTGGAAGGCCGTGGTATTCCCGTTATTGCTGATGGTGGTATCAAACAAACAGGTGATATTGTTAAGGCTATTGCAGCAGGTGCAAGCTCAATTATGGCAGGTTCGTTATTTGCCGGAGTTGAAGAATCGCCGGGCGAAACCATTATATACGAAGGCCGTAAATTTAAATCATACCGTGGTATGGGTTCGGTAGAAGCTATGGCAAAAGGTTCAAAAGACCGCTACTTCCAGGACGAAACCGATGTTGTTACTAAATTGGTACCGGAAGGTATTGTTGGTCGCGTGCCATTTAAAGGCAACATGGCCGAGGTGATATTCCAGTATATTGGTGGGCTGCGTGCAGGTATGCACTATTGTGGTGCCGCCAATATTGAGGATCTGCAAAGAGCAAAATTTGTACGTATAACTGCAGCCGGTATGCGCGAAAGCCACCCGCATGATATTACCATCACTAAAGAAGCGCCTAATTACACCCGTTAATCTTTTTTGATAAAATATAATAAAACAAAAGGAGCTCATTGGGCTCCTTTTGTCTGAACTACCAAACCCACTCACCCTATGAAAACAATTTTCTTAACATTTGCTTACCGCTCATTGATGGTGGCAGGCATCTTTTTTACAGGTTGCATATCTTTACAGGCGCAAACTGTAAGTAGTGCCGACAGCCACGAAATAGTAACCAAGCTTGCTGATAAGCTGGTTGAAGTTTACCCATTCCCCGAAATTAGCGCACAGTATAAAGACGTACTCCTGAAAAATGATGCGAATGGAAGTTATAATGGTTTAACGGAAGACGAGCTTGCCGCAAAAATTACCGATGACCTGCGTAAAACACACAAAGATGTTCACTTGCGGGTTATGCGTAACGAGGCTACTTATAAAAACCTGACAACTCCTCGTAATGGTCGCAAACGTAATGCTGATGATGATTCTGAAAGAAAGGCTAACTATGGCTTTAAAAAGGTTGAGATTGATGGAATAACATCTACGGCATATATCGATGTTCCTGGCCCGTTTTATGGCTCGCAGGAAGCATTTGAAATGGCTGCTGCAAGTATGAATATGGCGGCTTACAGTAAAAATATAATTATTGATATACGTCATAACCCTGGTGGTACCGGACAAATGGGGCGCTTTCTGGCGTCATATTTTTATGATCCTGGTAACGAGCAGTACTATCTTAACGGTTTTTATAAGGATCGCAAACATGACGAGCAGGAGTGGACTTATGCCTATACGCCTGGCAAACACATGCGAGATGCCAAAGTATATATTTTGGTAGGTAGGGGCACGGGGTCTGCCTCAGAGGGATTTGCTTATGCCATGCAAAAACTGAAACGTGCAACGCTTGTGGGTGATACTACAGCCGGAGCCGGTATTGCAGGAACTTTTGTGGCACTTAAAAGTAATCTTGTTGTATTTACACCATTTAAAATGGTTGTTGGCCCCAATAGTAATGTAGGCTGGGAGGGAACCGGGGTTATACCTGAAATAGAAACAGGGAAAGACGACGCGTTGATTGCAACCCGTAGGCTCATTTTAGAGGATATGCTAAAAAATGATGCCGACTCTGCCCAAAAGGAAATTGCACAATGGTTGGTTGACGATAGCAAAATTGCCGGTAACACAACTGTAAATATGAAAAGTAAATATGGTTCGCTTATAGGTAAGTACACAAATAATATAACAATTACATATACTAAAGGCGATTTGCTCTGGAACCGTGTTGAACCCGGCAAGCCGGTTGAAAGTTATGTAATTAAAGAAGTAAAACCAGATGTGTTAGTAATAACCGGTTTAAACAGTTACGTAGGCCCTAACGTTTCTCGCGTTTATATCAATCGTGATGCAAAGGGCGTAGTAATAGCGCTCACACGTAAATCACTGTCAGGTAGCGGAACCATCACTGTTAGCCCACAGTTAAAGAAAATTTAAAACAAATGGCCCGGGATTATCCCGGGCCATTTGTTTTAATAGGTAAAGTAATACATATTTGTTTCATGAAATCTATCTGCGTGTTCTGCGGCGCCAATTTTAACGGCGATCCTGTGTTAAAGCAAGCTGTTGTACAACTGGCCGAAGTGATGGTAAACCGGAATATCAGCCTGGTTTATGGAGGTGGTAAAGTAGGGGTAATGGGCCTGCTGGCTGATGCTGTTCTGCAAAAAGGCGGTAAAGCCATAGGCGTAATACCGCAGTTTTTAATGGATAAGGAAGTAGGCCACACCGGGCTAACCGAATTGCATATAGTTGAAAATATGCACCAGCGCAAACAATTAATGAGCGATCTGTGTGATGGCATAATCACCTTACCGGGTGGCTTGGGTACTCTTGAAGAGTTTTTTGAGGTATTAACCTGGTTGCAACTCGGTTTGCACGCGCATCCTGTAGGGTTACTGAACGTGAACGGTTTTTATGATTTTTTACTGAAACAACTTGATGTAATGGTTGAGCATCAACTATTGAAACCGGTAAACCGCAACCTCGTTATCACATCCGGAGATCCAATTGAGTTGGTAAATCTGATGGATAACTTCAAGGCCAGCCCTGATGAAGTTTGGTTCAGGGATAAAAATCTGACTTAAACTAAGGATTACGCTTTACCGGCTTTTATTTTCACTGATTAATAATCTGCGGCTTCGCCTGGCGTAAGGATAATGCCGTCATGTGCGTTTTCCACTCCATTGGCAAAACCATTATTGTTCACGAACATCTTTTCATTCTCAATTAAAAAGTGAACGCCGCTTGCTTTAAAATTGCCTTTAATGTGTACTACAGCATCAGGGTGCTGTGCCTCAATTTCGTTTAGAATATGGCTGGAGAGGCCGTGAAATTCATGTTCATTAAGTTGGTAAACATCCAACAAAGGCTCATGGTTACCTTTTTGAAATACCCAAACCCGGTTGGGTTCAGTTTCTATATGAACATTCGCAGGGCCCTCTTCTAATTGATTATTACTTATCCTGATCACTCCGCCTGACAGATCAGTAATGTTGGCATCAATAGTTAACAAATGATCTGTGGAACCTTTTTGGTGGTTGTAAAAGGAAAGCACCCTTAAAAATTCAGTGTTTTTCTCACCATCATTAACAGTCAATGTGTTTCGGTTACTTAAAAATATACTTGTCCCAAAAATGAATGCGTGTTTCATAACGATATAATTATTGGTTTAAATTGTTATGTATAAAAGCATTGACAACTCTAAATGTTTTAGTTGGGTGATATTAAGTTTTGGTTGTTTTGGGGTAAGATGAGTTAACCTCAAAACAAAATCTTCTTTTGTTATTTTCAAATTTTTAGTGCTACATTGTATTAACCTGAAAGCATTATGAGAAGAAAAACATTTATTCAGTTAAGCACCACCTTAATGGCCACTCCTTTATTGTCATCACTTCAAGGCTGGGCTTTGCCCGAACGCCTGAAAAACTGGGCCGGAAACCTTACCTACAGTACAGATAATGTGTTTTACCCTAAATCGGTTGAGGAAGTACAGCAGCTGGTGAAAAAACATAGCAAGCTTAAAGCCCTGGGTACAAGGCATTGTTTTAATAGCATTGCTGATAGCAAAGACAATCTGTTGTCAACCAAGGAACTGAATAAAGTAGTCACTCTTGATAAAAAAGCGCAAACCGTTACCGTAGAAGGGGGCATTAAATACGGTGAGCTTGCGCCTTATTTACATAAGCAGGGCTTCGCGCTTAATAATCTGGCTTCTTTGCCGCATATTTCGGTGGCTGGCTCAATTACCACGGCAACGCATGGCTCGGGTGTAAAGAACGGTAACCTTTCAAGCGCTGTTACCGCATTGGAGATCGTAATTGCTGATGGTAGTATCGTACATCTGTCAAAAGCTGCTAATGCCGAAAAGTTGAACGCTGCCGTGGTGGGTTTAGGGGCTTTGGGTGTAATAACCAAAGTTACACTGAAAGTGGAGCCAACTTTTATGATGCAACAGCGCGTATTTACCAATATGCCAATGGCACAGGTAAAGGAGCATTTTGATAAAATAGTTTCGGCAGGATACAGTGTGAGCTTGTTCACAGACTGGCAGCACGATAGCATTAATGAGGTTTGGATAAAAAGCCGAATCGGTACAGATAAAGAGCAAAACGGTCCGGAATTTTATGGAGCTAAGGCAGCTACTAAAAATCTTCATCCCATTATAGCGCTCTCTGCCGAAAACTGTACAGAACAAATGGGCGTGCCGGGGCCATGGTATGAACGTTTGCCGCACTTTAAAATGGGCTTTACTCCAAGTAGCGGTAAAGAACTGCAATCAGAATACTTTGTGCCGATACACCACGCCGTAGAGGCTATACAAGCCATTGCGCGTTTAGGCAAGCAGATAGGGCCACATTTATTTATTACAGAAATCCGTACCATTGCCGCCGACAATTTATGGATGAGTCCCTGCCATAATCAAACTTCAGTAACTATTCACTTTACCTGGAAACAGGAAACAGAGGCTGTATTGAAGCTATTACCACTTATTGAAAAAGAGCTTTCGCCGTTTAATGCACGACCGCACTGGGGTAAAATATTTACCCTTGCTCCCAAAGTGCTGGAATCGCGCTATGAAAAACTGGGCGACTTTAAAAAGCTTGTAGCCGAGTATGATCCAAAGGGAAAATTCAGGAATGACTTTTTGAGCCATGAAATTTACGCTTAGTATAGCGTAATCAAATTTTATAGTTGACATACTGCTGTCACTCGCCCTGTTCAATTTTGTATTGAAAAACCGGTACAAATGAAATGAACAGGGTTGACAGGCTTTTGGAGACGCTTACTGTTTTACAAACTCAAAAGGTTGTAACGGTTGATCATTTAAAAGAAAAGTTTCATATCAGCACCCGCACTGTATATAACGATATGCAACTGCTTACCCAACTGCGTATACATGTTCAGTATGAAGATGATAAAGGCTGCTTTATTTTGAAAGGTTATTGCGACCCCATAATCGGTAAGAGGTTTACAGGTCAGGTTTCCCAAAGCATTATGCTCATCCCCGACACTGTAAAAAATGATGTGCTGGCGCTGCTTTCAAACAACAATAACCCGAAAGATAAGTAAGGCGTGTTCAAACAATACTATTCTATTAGTTACATAGTGCTTACTAAAACTTTTATGTTTAATTATTTGTACTGTATGTGAACGTAACTATTTCATATGCCAACAAATCGTAAACCCACAGCCGAAAGCGAAACTCCTACAGAAAAAGAACTGACCTATATTCAAAAGGTATGGCACACCGTGGCTATAGTAGCCCTATTGGTTGTTGTAATTTTAATTGCACGCGTTGCTTTTAACGTGTTGCTGATGGTATTGGCCGGCATCTTAATCTCGGTTTATTTTCATGGCTTGGGCGATATGATTGAACGTAAAACAAAATGGAAACGTCGTATCTGTATGATCATTTCGGTTGGTGGTTCGTTCATTATACTGGCATTGCTGTTTTGGTTTATGGGAGCTAAAATATCAAAGCAAATAGCAGTACTTAGCGATTCGTTACCCCAAACGGTAAATACTGCCAAGCATAAATTATCAGAAACAACGTTGGGCAATAAAGTTCTGTCTTACCTTTCTGATGATAATTCTGATCAGATGTTTGCTACAGCCAAACAGTTTTTCAGTACCAGCTTCGGTGTACTGGGCGATCTGTATATTATCCTGTTCCTGGCTATTTTTTTCACCACAAGTCCTAATTTGTACAAGGATGGTATTATAAAGCTGATTCCCGAAGATAAGAAAGAATTGGGGCATTGTGTAATTGATCGTATTAGTTATGCGCTTAAGGGCTGGCTTAAGGGTATGATGCTATCCATGGTGCTGGTATTTATTTTATTAGGCATTGGCTTGGGTATAATGAGTATTCCTGTGGCACTCGTACTGGCGCTGCTTACAGGATTGCTTAAATTGATACCTAACTTTGGTTCGGCCGCTGCCATGGTTCCTGGGGTATTGCTGGCACTTACTATCAGTACCAATACCGCCATTATTGTAGCCCTGATCTATGTGGTTACCCAAACTATTGTAAGCTATATAGTAACTCCGCTTATCCAGAAAAGAATGATAGATCTACCGCCTGCACTAACTATTTTGGCCCAGGTATTAATGGGTACGTTATCAGGAGTATTGGGAGTTATACTTGCAGTTCCGTTACTGGCCATAGTAATGATCCTGGTTGATGAATTATATGTTAAAAAGATCAATAAGCCAGCTTAAAGCTGGTTACATGTTCCGCTTTTTATTGAATTTTGAAATCTGGAAGAAGGTAGGTGTCAACAAAGTGTAATGAAAAATAATTAATTGATATATCGGGAAAAAACGATATAAATTTGTGCTATGAATCATTTAGCCGTTTTTAAGGCATTATCAAACCCAACCAGATTACAGATACTAACCTGGTTAAAAACACCCGAAGCTTACTTTCCTGAACAACAGGAACCTTTTTCTACAGGTGTGTGTGTCGGTCAAATTCAAAAAAAAAGTGGAATGACTCAATCCACTATATCTGAAAATTTATCTGTTATGCAAAGGGCGGGTCTGGTAACTTCTATCCGCAAAGGCCAGTGGACCTATTACAAAAGAAACGAAGCCGCGTTTGAGCAATTGAGTTTGGTGGTTGCGTCAGAAATTTAAAACTGAATGATCGTAATTGATTTTCAATATATCTTATAAATAGATATTAATACAAAATGCAATGAAATACAGATTATTAGGAAATACAGAAGAAAAACTATCTGCAGTAGGATTAGGCTGCATGACCATGAGTTCTGCATACGGAACTCCGGATGATAAAGAATCAATTGCTGCCTTAGAGCTGGCCATTGATTTGGGTATCAATTTTTGGGATACGGCGGATATTTATGGAAATGGTGTAAATGAGGAATTTTTAGCCCCAATGCTAAAAGCTCATCGGGATAAAATATTTATTGCTACTAAGTTTGGCTTTAAATCTAACCCAGGTGAAAAGGGTATTCAATTTGATGCATCACCGGCATATATGAAAATTGCTGTAGAAAAAAGCTTAAAACGTTTAGGCGTTGATGTAATTGACCTGTATTATGCACACCGCGTTGATCCAAACGTACCTATTGAGGAAACTGTAGGTGCAATGGCCCAACTGGTTACAGAGGGTAAAATACGTTATTTAGGTTTGTCAGAAGCTTCGGCAACATCTATCAGAAAGGCACATGCTGTTCATCCAATTAGTGCTTTGCAAAGTGAATATTCTGTTTTAACACGCGATGTGGAAGAAATGATATTGCCACTTACTAAAGAGTTAGGTATTTCCTTTGTACCCTTTAGTCCGTTGGCAAGGGGGCTAATGACCAATACATTAGATGTAAGCACACTGGCCGATAATGATTTCCGTAAGGCATTACCCCGTTACCAGCAAGAATATCAGGATAACAATACCAAGTTGACGCAGGGATTTGCAGAAATTGCTGCGGGTAAAAATGGAACTGCGGCTCAGCTGGCGCTTGCCTGGGTTTTGGCACAGGGCGAGCATATTATACCAATTCCAGGAACCAAAAAAAGAAAATACCTGGAGCAAAATGCAAAAGCTGTTGATATGGAACTAAGTTCATCAGATGCAAAAGCAATAGAGGATCTGTTAGCTAAATATCCTAACACTGGCCCAAGATATAATGAAGATTTGAATAAGTTAGTTGATAAGGATTGATATTCAGGTTTCTAAGTAGACATATACGGTTTTAATGGCTTGCCTTGTAGAGAGCAGGCCATTTTTGTTTTTACGGCAACTTATCATAGTAATGTCATCTCCAATAATAATTTCAAATATTGCTAAGGGTATGTTGGGTTTAGCCTGACCATATGCATAAATAATTTTCATAAGCGAGTAAGGGTAAACCTTTACTAACGTGTTTCAATGGAAATTAACAAGAATAAAAGCTACGACTATGCATTGAGGAGGATCCACTCAGTGTTTGGTTTGGCAACAAACATTAATAAAAAAAACACCACAAAGCACTCATGAAAACAAAAATATTGTCGTTACTCATTGTAATTTTTGGTCTGATTAAACTATCTGCACAGGCACAACAAAATACACCTGTTGAACAAAGCGTATCAGCACCAATAACTCCGGTACCCAATTTAGGATCGTTTGAAACTAATTATACCTATTCGCCATTTAAAATTGGTGGTAAGGATATAAATATACAGCAAGTTAACGGTACACTAACCTTACCCCTATACAGCAAAATGCAAAACGGAAAAGTTGATTTTTTGCTTGCAGGAGTGGGGTATAGCGGCCTGTTTCTTTCAGGCATAGGCTCAGAATTTGGTGGAAATAATTTTCATTCATTTTCTGTACCCATTACCTTTCAAAAAGCATTATCACCTAAATATGCCTTACTGGTTTCGTTTGTGCCTACCCTTTCTTCTGATCTGAAAGATGTTTCGGGTGAGGATATGACTTATTCAGGAGTGGCCATGTTAAGGATTAGATCGTCAGATAAATTTTCTTATTCAGTAGGAGCCGCTTACTCCAAACAATTTTTTGGTTCGGTGCTCATCCCTGTATTTGGTATCGATTGGAATATTAATGATAAGTGGAGCCTTTCGGGTATTATACCGGTTTCTGAAAAACTCAAATATAAATTATCAGAAAAAAGCTCGATGGGTATCAATGCCGATTTTGGTATAGGCGGGGGATCGTACCGGTTATCGAAAAAAATGAATTCAGCGTATTTCCAGGCTCAGCAATTTAGAACCACCCTGTTCTATAACTACATGCTTGCCAAAAACTTTTCAGTAGAGGTTAGTGCAGGTTACAACTTCACTCAAAAATTAGATCTGTATTCCAAAGATCAAAAAGTAAATTGGGTGCCCTTCAATAGTTTGAACGACAGGGTTCCTATGGCCGAATTACAAAAAACAGGTATTGCGGTTTCAACCGGTATCAGCTACCGGTTTTAAATCAACTTAGCTTCTATTTATAAGCAATGTATCACCATATTATAACAAAACAAATGATGATCAAACAAAAATATTCAGCAACAACAATGATCACTAAAATGGTTGAAGTGTTTAAAACCGATGTTATGGAAATTAGCCACGCTGCGCGCATTTATCCGCAAGCTTCGGCAGCATGTACCTAATAGTAATATCAATTTTGACCTGGAAGATTGTGATCGAATTTTACGTGTAGAAGCCGAGGATATTCCGGTACAAAACATTATTAAACTCCTCAATAATAGTGGTTATCAATGCGAAGTGTTGTTGTAAATATAAATTACAGTAAAGCTGCCTGGCTGCGGGCAGCTTTACATTTACAGCTTAACATGGTATCAGTTTATCATTGCTTGTTAACGCAACTGTAAATTGAGAGCCTCTTTTACAGTTGATATGAATTCTGATTTTTATCAGGATAAGTAATTCTTGCTTTAACTCAATAAACTTAACAGATCGTCTTTTGACAATGATGACAAGAAAGAAGTATCTGTTTTGATCAGGCCGTCTGCCAGCAGTTTTTTTGAATCCTGCATTTGCATTATTTTTTCTTCAATAGTGTCTGGGCTTATTAATCTTACAGCTACTACTTTTTTATCCTGCCCAATTCGATGCGAACGGTCAATGGCCTGATTTTCCACAGAAGGGTTCCACCATGGGTCAACAAGGTAAACGTAATCGGCCTCTGTTAAATTCAGTCCGGTGCCGCCTGCCTTCATGCTGATCAGAAACACGCGGATCTCCGGATCGCTTTGAAACTGGTTTACTACGGCTTCCCTGTTTCTGGTACTTCCGGTTAGCCAGCTAAAACTAATATTCCGGGCCATCAACTGCTTTTTGATCAGGTCAAGCATAGAGACAAACTGGGAGAATACCAGTATTTTATGATGCGGCGATTTACCTTCAATCTGCTCTATCAGGGTATCAATCTTGGCCGATTCATCACCGGGTGGTTTTTCACCATTTAGCAATAAAGGTGAATCGCAAATCTGCCTAAGTTTAGTTAACCCTTTCAGCACATTCATCGGGCTTTTTTTCAATATATCACCATCAGTGGCGGATATAAACTCCCTGAATTCCTTTTCATAAGCATCATAAATTTTTCGTTGCTGTTCCTGCATTTCGCAATACAGTACCATTTCTGTTCGCTCGGGTAGTTCGGTTGCTACTTGCTGTTTGGTTCTACGTAAAATGAACGGGCGTATTTTGTTTTGCAACTCATTGGCGCGTTTGTAAACTTTAAATTTATCAATAGGTACCGCATAAATATCTTTAAAATATTGCTTGGTACCCAACAGGCCCGGGCAAGCGAATGAAAGTTGGCCGTAAAGGTCAAAAGTGTTATTTTCTATTGGAGTACCAGTTATGGCTATCTTATTGCGTGATTGGAGCAACCTTACGGCTTTATAACGTTGCGAATCGGGATTTTTAATATACTGTGACTCATCCAGAAAAACGTAGTTAAACTCAAAGGTTTTTAAAAAGCCAATATCGGCAAGCAGGGTGCCGTACGATGTAAGTATTATTTCATACTGATCAAAACCTTCTGTGTTTTTAATGCGGTCGGTCCCGTAGATGGTATGGATCTTTATCGAGGGTGCAAATTTTAATACCTCCTGCTGCCAGTTAAAAATAAGCGATGTAGGTACAATCAGTATATTGGTATTATGCTTTGCCTTACCTCTTTGCGAAAGAATAAAAGCGATGATCTGTATGGTTTTGCCCAAACCCATATCATCAGCAAGACATCCGCCAAAGTTAAAGTCATCTAAAAAATTAAGCCAGTTAAGGCCCTGTTGCTGATAGGGGCGCAACGAGGTCATTAAGCCAGCAGGGACTTTCACTTCTTTTATCTGATCAAAATTGGCCAGTTTTTCCCTGTAGGTTTTTAATTCGAGTTTTACTTCATTTGCAAGTACATCCTGGTCAAATAATTCTTCAACCGTTAAATAATTTGTTTTGGAGATGCGCAGGGTTTCGGCATCTAAAATCTCACCCGAATTAAAATATTTGGTAAACTTTTCAATCCACTCTAAAGGTAAAATACCAAGTGTGCCATCATCTAACTGAACGTATTTGTTTTTATTACGTACCGCTTTATGAACCTGTTTTAAGGTAGCTTTCTTTTTGCCGAAACGTATATTAATATCAGTATTGAACCAGTTTATGCCACTAAGTACCCGAATAGTTATATTAATTTTATCAGGGTTGAGCTTGTTACCTTCTAACTCGTTAAAGCCTAATACTGTAATTCCCTGCTTAGCCCACTCTTCAAATACATTCAAAAACCACTCTTCGTTTAAAAAATGCCTTTTGTGCAGATAAAAATAATGCAGATCATTTTCCAGTTGTTCTGTAAAATAAGGGTGCTGTTTGATAAGCAGAGTGGTAAAATCAAGCTCTGCCTCATCATTACGTTTTACGATGAATTCATTGCCTTTATCATCCACACCAAAAATATTTCTTTTGGTACGCACTGGTATTTCGGCTTCACCGTAACGCATAACGGGGATGATCATAACATGACTGCCAAAATCGGAAAGGTAAATGATCTTTTCGGTTTCAGCATTAAATCCTTGTTGCTTTAATTGAACAGCTGTTGCAGGTTTAATGTGCTGGTAGGCAATGGTTACCTTATCCTCCAATCCTGACAGTAGGTGTGTTTTAAGGTCCTTATATTTAGATTGATGGATGAGTAGATTATCTGGTCTTTTCTTTAAAAGCTCAATAATTCCCAAAGTTTGCAGACTATCAATAAGGTAAAGCGTATCATCAACTAAAATAAAATAGGTGAATTTGATTGCGAGATCTTTTAAAGCATGCGCCTTTCCATCAAGCTTTAATTGGCCTGAGAGTTCATAGAATTGGTTTTGGGTGTTTACCGCCAGTTTAATATCATGAGGCATTGTAGAAACCTTTATGGGCACAAGTGAAGATGCTGTTATCTTTTCTGACGCGTCGCTGTTGTGATAATAAAAATCAAACCCAAAAGGATTTTTAACAATAGCCCGTAAAGCACTTATATCTGTAGCAGATGTTTTACTGTTTAAATGGTTTTGAAATTTGTTTACAGCGGTATAAAACTTTAACTGCTGATGGTCTTCGGTATCCCAGATATAATCTAAGGGATTCACCTGTGTCAGCGGATTCTTAATTTTGCCTTCCTTTGTTTTTTGTGCGCTGTAAAGTTCTATGTACAGGTAATTATAATATTTGTGCTGTTTTAAAACGATACAGGTAAATTGATCAGCATCATCAGCAGGCTTATTACCAATGATCATTTCTGCAGGGAGTGCAAGATGTTTTAAGGCGCCGAGGCTTTCTTTGGTAACCGGTATGAGTGATGGGAGCGCGGGCGTTATATTAATTCTTTTATCCCGGTATTCAACATTGAAAAAACTATCCAGATCAGGCTCATTTTCGAGTCCGTAGTCAAATGCCGCTCTTTTTAGTTTCTCCAATCGCTGCCTTGAATTAAAGAATATATTTAACTCATCCCTTTTTATAATAGCTGTTAATACTTGTACCTGGTGCTCACATAATTTTCCAGGTAAGGCATAGCAATCGCATAATATCAATACTTGTTGCGTGTTTTGGACAACGGTAACATTTGGAAAGTTAAAAGTGTGATGTTGATGAGTAAAAGTACCCTGGTCAATACTTAAAGTTACCGGAGTAATGTCCTGATACGCTCCGTTATCAAATGAAATACCGGGAGCCGTGTATCGGATAAGGAGTGTTTCATTGATGTTTTCAAAAGAAACACCTTCAAAAATAAAGGTATGATTTGCCGGATTTTCTTCCTGATTACTGATCGTGCTGTTTATCAAAACGTTTCTGAAACTGTATATTGTCAAATATCTTAACAATTAAGGATACAATTGATATCTGTTAAAAAAATTAAGATTCACAGCGCTTTATTTGGCACGTATCCTAAGTTTTCAATGCGGATTGATTTAACACACTATACATATATAGGTTATAAAAATTGATAATATTGGCAGCTTATTAATATCATTGAACTGAATGAAAAATATGAAGTATTTACTAACACTGCTTATTAGTGGCAGTAGCCTGTTAAGCCTTAGGGCGCAGGAATTTGATACAGAAGGCCATCGTGGTGGCAGGGCTCTTATGCCCGAGAACAGTGTGCCTTCCATGCTCAATGGCGTGAAAGTAGGCGTACGTACGCTGGAGCTTGATTGTAATATAACAGCCGATGGAAAAGTAGTTGTTTCTCATGATCAAACCATGTCGTCGGTTATCATGCTTAAACCTGATGGAAGTGAAATTACCAAGGCAGAGGAAAAAAACTACATTTTATACAAAATGCCTTATGATAGCATCCGAGCCTTTCAGGAAGGGGTAAAGCCACACCCAGAGTTTCCTGAACAAAAGCAGGTAAAAACTTATAAGCCGCTACTATCAGAACTTATTGATAGTGTTGAGCATTATGTTAAAGTAAATCACCTTAAACCGGTATACTATAATATAGAAACAAAAAGCCGTCCGGCAGGGGATAATATTTCTAACCCGGTACCTGATGTATTTGTGAAGTTATTGATGGAGGTTATCAAAGAAAAGAAAATAGAAAAGCGGGTTATTATACAGTCATTTGATCCGCGAACACTACAAGTATTACATCAAAAATGGCCTAAAATAACAACTGCTTATTTAACATCAACAGGGAGTTATGATGTTAATATTCAAAAATTAGGTTTTACACCAACTATTATAAGCCCTGAATATAGAAGCGTTGATGAAGCAATGGTAAAAACCGCACACGAAAATCATGTTAAAGTATTGCCGTGGACAGTAAATAACGAGGCTGATATGAAAGCCATGGCAGCTTTGAAAGTTGATGGTATCATATCTGACTATCCTGACAGATTAGTAAAGTTATTTGGTAGCTACCAGAAAAAATAGTATGATCATCCTGTAGCATCAGGTTTGAATTTTTAAAGTATAAAAAGGTCTGAGGTTTTCATAAGCTTCGGGCCTTTTTGGTTAGCGGGAAGAGAGGTAACATTATCGCTAAAAATTTGCCGGTAAGTGGCTTAGTTAATAACTTGCGAGCTATTGTTTGTTATCTATTAATAGTAATAATATAAGTAATGGTTAAAATTAGCAGGCTTTTATTCTTCGCTTCCACAGTTTTGTTTGTGAATAATGTATCTGCACAGCAAATAAAATTAAGTGCAGATGTTGAAAAGGCTTTAGCTCAGGTTAAGTCAGAACAAATAAAGGCCGATATTACCTACCTGGCGGATGATAAGCTAAAAGGGCGTGCGCCGGGAACTGAAGGCTATCAAATGGCGGTAGATTACGTTGTAGGTCGTTTAAAGTCGCTTAATGTTAAACCAGCCGGTGAAAATGATACGTGGCTGCAGCCTGTAAAATTTCGCAAGGCATTTACCCAAAATGCGGTGCTGTCGCTAAGCAGCGGACAGGTAAATAACCTTACTTTGCGTGATGATAGCTATGTTATTTATCCCAATCCGTCAGTATCTCAAGTTAAAATATCCGGAGGGCTGGTGTTTGCCGGCTTTGGCATCAGCGAACCAGCACTGGGTTATGATGATTATGCAGGCTTAGATGTTAGAGGCAAAATTGTACTGATCACTCGTGGTGCTCCTGAAAAATTCTCATCATCTGTTGCTGCTCATACCATGAATACAGGCCAAATTTTAAAGGTTGCTGCCGAACATGGAGCGGTAGGGGTAATTATGGGTTCTGCAGATTCTAAAGCACATTTAAATAATATCAGTAAAGGTGTTTACAGCGTGCTTGACAATCAGGGCAAAATTGCGGTGTCACGTACCTATTATTCTGATCAGCTGAGTGTGTTTGCATCTATCAATTATAAAATATTTAATCTATTACTTATCGGCACCAATAAACCATTACAATCAATTATTGACAAACTTAAGGCCGGACAGACAAACTCATTTCCTTTAAAAGTTGGAGTTAATATTTCATACTCATCCACCTATCAGGATATCACAAGTTACAATGTAATTGGTAAAATACCGGGTACCGACAAGGAACTGAAAAATGAGTACGTAGTGCATAGCGCCCATTTAGATCATTTGGGAGTTGGCACACCTTTAGAAGGTGATTCTATCTATAACGGTGCACACGATAACGCTTCTGGTGTGGCCAGCTTATTGGCTATTGCCAATGTATATAAAAATATTAAGGTAAAACCTAAACGTTCGGTGTTGCTTGTGCTGGTAACCGGAGAAGAACTTGGTGACCTGGGATCAAGCTATTTTGCCAAGTATCCGACGGTACCCGTTAAAAGTATGGTAGCCGATGTAAATACAGATATGCCAACCATTATTGCACCGCTGCTGTCAATTACGGCTTTAGGTGCCGAGCATTCATCGCTGGCCAATCAGGTAGGGCAGGCTGCCGAACATCTGAATTTAGGAGTGGAGCCCGATCCTGAACCTAAGCAAGCACGTTTTACCCGCAGTGATCAGTATAGTTTTGTTTTGCAGGGAATACCGGCGCTGCACATTAAATATGGCAGTAAAACAGCTGATGGAAAAAATAACCTGAATGAAATTGTAGCACCCTGGAGAGCCAAATACTATCATAAACCACAGGACGATATTAATGGTATATTTGATTTTGAAGCAGGGAAAAAATATGCCCAACTCAATTTCTTGATCGGTTACCTGGTAGCGCAGCAAGCTGACCGCCCAATGTGGAACGCCGGGGATATTTTTGCAGAAAAGCAGGATTAAGAGTTAGAGGGAACGGATTAGCATTAAAACATAACGATCAGTGATTAATAATATTGAATTGACAGAGATGTCGTTGTTAGTAAATTTAAAATGCCCGGAGTGCGGCACAATACATAATGCCAGGGTGATCAACACGGTTTGCATAAATGAAAATTGCAGATCAACCCTGTTTGCCCAATATAATTTAACGGGAGGTGTTAGCAAATCTGTTTTACAGAACAGACCTGCAACCATGTGGAGGTACAAAGAGTTTTTGCCGGTTATTGACGAAAAATACATTGTTACTTTAGGCGAGGGGTTTACTCCGATAATTCCTGTTGGAAATCTGAAGCAGTTTACCCTCGGTAACGAGGTGTTTTGGAAAGATGAATCAGGAAACCCAACCGGATCATTCAAAGCGCGGGGCATAAGTGCTGCGGTTTCAAAAGCAAAAGAACTGGGGATACAAACCATTGCTACGCCAACGGCAGGAAACGCAGGTGGGGCATTGGCCGCATATGCCGCCCGTGGTGGTATGAAAGCTATTGTGTATATGCCTAAACAAACTCCGAAAGTATTTAAGGATGAGTGCCGTTTATATGGTGCCGAACTTGTAGAAGTTGATGGTAATATCAGCGATTGCGGCAAACTGATCAACGAGCATGCTTTGTTGAATAACTGGTTTCAGGTATCAACCCTGAAGGAGCCTTATAGGCTTGAGGGTAAAAAAACCATGGGTTATGAAATAGCCGAACAATTTAACTGGCAACTGCCCGATGTGATATTTTACCCAACCGGTGGTGGTACCGGACTTATAGGTATCTGGAAGGCTTTTGATGAGATGGAGCAGTTAGAATGGATAGATTCAAAAAGGCCGCGAATGGTAGCCGTTCAATCGCAAAGCTGCGATGGTATTGTTAAGGCATTTCATGCAGGGCAATATGTATCAGAATTTGCTGACGGCGGTTTTACCATAGCAAATGGCCTGCGGGTACCTAAACCTTATGCCGATAAGGTTATACTAAAAGTATTACGCGAAAGTAAAGGAACGGCCATCACCATCAGCGATGAAGAAATGAGTGTGGCTTTGAAAGAAATAGCCCGTAATGAAGGCATGCTGATAGCTCCAGAGGGTGCGTCATTGTGGCAGGCTTATAAAAAGTTAAAAGCATCTCAATGGGTAAAACCCGGAGAAAAAGTATTACTCATTAATACCGGTAGCGGGTATAAATATCTTGAAAATATTATTGTACAATAGAAAGAGGATCTAAAGCAATTATTTGCTTTTAGCAAACATGGAAAGTATAATAAGAAACAGGTAAACAATATCTGACCGTGAAAACTGTGTTCTTAAATTTTTGAGGGCGGCAATCAGGTGGTTTTTTACTGTGTTTTTTGATATTTGCAGTCTATCAGCAATTTCATCATAAGATAATCCTTCTTCCCGGCTAAGCCTGAAAACAAGTTGTTGTTGCTTGGGGAGATTTCGGTAGGCAGTTTCTGCAAAGTCCTGTAAATTATTTAGCAGTATAGTTTCCTCAGTATCATTGTGCAGATATGTAATCGATTGCCAAAGTTTTTCTAAACTTGCTTTAGAGGTTGTAAATTGGCGCAAAGCATTTAAAGTTAATCTTCTGCCCATAGTAAACAGCAATGGCCCTACCGGGTATGCCTCATTGAGTTTAGCCCTGTTTACCCACAGATTTAAAAAGGTTTCCTGAACAACCTCCTCGCTTAGTTCTTTATTTTTAAGAAAACTGTAAACAAAGTTGTATAGCCTTTTACTGTAGATACAATAAATCTCATGAAACGCGCCCTGATCGTCGTTTTTCAGACGGGCAGCATATCTTTCACTTTGATCTTCCAATAACTTCACTAATACAAGGGGTTAAATGACTTCGAGTTACCAAATCTAAAAAAGATTTGATAATAAAAAGATAATGTTGTGATAAAATATCATGCCTGAAATTAACAATGTTGTACGTTTAATTGGCCTTTCTGCAAAATTATCTGCGCATTCTAAGTCATTTCTTAATATTCTGTATGGATTTAAATTAATATATCA
Organism: Mucilaginibacter aquaedulcis; assembly: GCF_030409325.1. Classification (GTDB taxonomy): domain Bacteria; phylum Bacteroidota; class Bacteroidia; order Sphingobacteriales; family Sphingobacteriaceae; genus Mucilaginibacter; species Mucilaginibacter aquaedulcis. The sequence goes on along the minus strand of NZ_JAUFPR010000002.1, from coordinate 1,018,555 downwards.
CTTTTTAAAAATATTTTAAAAGCGGGTAGTCCTAAACCTGTTCAGATGTGTATTACCTTTATTATCGGCATCGATTGTAATTTAAAATAAACCAGGTGAATAAGGAGCGTATAAGTTTTCTTTTAAAAAGATATACCAGCAATAACATCAGTCGTGAAGATTATGATGAATTGATGGCCTGCATTTCAAGGTCGGTCAATGATCAGGAATTACATGAGCTTATGGAACAAGAGTGGGATGGTCTTAATGCAGAACATTCTTTCGATGATATACAAAGAGAATATTTATATCAAAAAATCACAGCTGATCCGAGATTTTCATTAAGTACAGAACCACCTGATAAACCAGTTTTTCATTTTAGGCGATGGATGTCTGTTGCAGCCGGAATATTCATTGTATTAGGTATTGTGTTTTTTGTTGCATACAGGGCTAAGTTTACACCACAACAACAGGCTGTTGTTTATTTTGAAAAAACAGTTCCATACGGTAAAAAGATACAAATTGGATTGCCAGATGGTACACAGGTTTGGGTTAACTCAGGAAGTAAGTTAAAATATCCTTCAAGCTTTACTGGAAGTAAAAGAGAATTGTACTTAGAAGGAGAAGCTTATTTTGATGTAGCTCATGACGAAAAAAGACCATTTATTATACACACGGGCAAAGTATTTACACAGGTATTGGGTACTGCTTTTAATGTTAAAGCATATGGTTCAAATAAAGTGAGTGTAACCGTAGCTCGCGGTAAAGTGAGTGTGGCTCTTAAAAGTAAAGTGTTGAGTGTATTAACACCTAATGAGTGTTTAAGTTACAATCAGGTAAGTGGCGACTCTAAAAAATATACCGTAAATGCTTCAAGGCTACGCTGGATGAACGGCGACCTTATTTTTGATAACATAACCCTCGGCGAAGCAGCCCAGGTGCTTGAGCGTTGGTATAATGTTAAAATAGCTTTTACCGATCCTAAAACAAAAGATAATCATTTTACCGCTTCATTTTTAAAGCATGAGAATATAGACCAGGTGTTGAATGTGATCAGTGAGCTTTCGAGGTTTAAATACGAGCGCAATGCCAGCGACATTACTATCAAATAAAATATAAGATACTAATTAATTAAACTTAAAAAAAACACGCATGAGGAAAAAATAACAAAACCAAGGCCATCAAATGATGGCAGACCTTTATTGAAAAAACCGCTGCGGCGCCAACCGCAACGGCTTTTAGCTGGATAACAGAAGTATCAGTTCTGTTTTCCGATCGAGTTTAAACCAGTTTCCTAAAACCGCTTAAATCAAAGTAAAATTATGAAATTTTTACTACTTAAATTTTTTTCTGTTCCAAAAAAGAGCGCTGTACATTTAACCATACTTCTCCGTATTATGAGGTATACCACCATTACCTTTACAGTTTTACTTACTTGTTGTAATATGCTGTTTGCTCGTGTAACTAATGGCCAAACCATCAGGGACATAAGCGTAGCTATGAGCGTTACAAACCAAAGCCTAAAGTATGCTATCAAGCAAATTGAAAAGCAAACCGACTTTAGGTTTGCCTACAAAAACGATGAGCTTAAAGCATACAATAATGTTACCTTGCCTGCAGGCAATCGTACAGTTGAAGAAACGCTAAAATTGTTATTAGGCCAAACCGACCTGATGTACAAACAACGTAACAATTACATTCTTTTAGTGCCAAAACCCGTTGCCCCTGTGCAAGCTGAAACTAAAACAGAGGTGATAATCCCGGCTGCGGATATTACCATAAAGGGTAAGGTTACCGATAAATCAACCGGCGAAGCCTTAATAGGGGTTTCAGTACGTGTTAAAGGCGGTACTAATGGTGTTGCTACTGATTTAAATGGAGCGTTTTCCATTACTGCCCCTGACAATGCAGTTTTGGTAGTTTCTTATCTGGGTTATGTAACCGCAGAGGTATCTGTTGACAAGAGAACAGCTATTAATATCGCTTTAGATGCCTCATCAAAAGGTTTAAGTGAAGTTGTTGTTGTTGGTTACGGTACTCAGAAAAAGGTAAATCTTACAGGTTCTATAGCTACTGTAAACAGCGATAAATTAGAGAACCGCCCAATGGTAAACCTTGGTGACGGATTACAGGGACTTATCCCTAACTTAAACGTAAGTTTAGGTGGCGGTCAGCCAGGAACGGCGGCTACATTTAACGTACGTGGTGGTACCACACTTAGTTTGGCAAATGGTGCCGCAGCTACTACTCCATTAGTATTAATTGATGGTGTTGCACGTGACCCCAACCTGATTGACCCTAATGATGTAGCCAGTATAACTGTGTTAAAAGATGCGGCTTCAGCTGCTATATATGGCGGTAGGGCTGCCAATGGCGTTATTCTAATCACCACAAAAAGCGGAAAGATCGGCCCTACACGTGTAAATTATTCTGGTTCTTATACCATTTCAAGGCCAACACGCTTGGTTGAACAGGTAAACTCGCTTGATTATATCAAGATGTTTAACGAGGCTAACCGCACAGGTTTAAAAAGTGGTGGTTATTCAACCACACCTTTTACTGCGCTTGATTCTACTATGGCGACGGCTTATTTTAATGATCCTGCAAATAACCCAACAGGTTACCCCGACCCATCCAACCCCAAAAGGTACCGCTATGTAGGTAATACCGACTGGACAAAGGTTTTATATCCGGGTTGGGCCCCTCAACAACAACACAATATTTCTGTTTCGGGTGGCGAAGGTAAAACCACTTTCTTAACCAGTTTAGGCTATTACAGGCAGGATGGTCTGGAAAAATCTGCCAATCAGGTTTACCAGCGTTATACACCAACCTTAAAGGTTAACTCTGATGTGGCTAAGTGGTTAACACTTGGCTTAAACATGAGTATGACCCATACTGATAATAATCAACCAGCATCCACCCGTATCAATCAGGGAGGTGCATGGTTGTATTCCAACATTCCGCCGGTAATGCCGGTTTATAATCCTGATGGTAATTTTGCAGGACAGGGTAATTACACCAACCCACTGGCGGTTAACGCATTATCAGGGCGTGATATTGATTCGCAAAATGATTTTTGGACAACTGGTCGTGTAATCATCAAACCAGTTGATCATGTATCAATAAACGTTGACTACACCTGGAACGCATTAAATGATAACCGTAAAGCCAGTTTGATACCGTTTAATGAGTACGGTGTTGATGGTACGTTCCTTGATATTTACCCATGGACAAACCCATCGCAAGTAATTGAAAACAAAACAAACAATAATTACAATGCTTTAAACGCCTTCGCAACTTATGAAAACAGGTTTGGCAAGCATTACTTAAAGGCATTGGTTGGTTATAACCAGGAGTATCAGCATTATCAATTAGGAAGTACTTTAGTTAAAAACTTGATTGATCCAAACCTGCCGGCATCTGGCATCAACAATGATCCTAAACCACAGGTTGGCAGTGTTGAAACAGAATATGCTCTTGTTGGTACCTTCTCAAGGTTGAATTACATTTATGATAATAAATACCTGGTAGAGATTAATGCCCGTTACGATGGTACTTCACGCTTTCAGCCAAACAGCCGTTATTCATTCTCTCCATCTGCATCGGTAGGCTGGAACGTTGCCGAAGAATCATTTATGGAAGGTATAAAAGGCACACTTAATCAACTGAAATTAAGAGCTTCATATGGCCAATTGCCTAACCAACTGGTACCGGGAACAGGCTCAACTGGCCAAATGCTTAATATGCTGGCAACCTCTTTAGCTTCATCGGCATTCCAGTATCCATATATCGCGGTACAAAAAACCGGCTTGGTTAATTACTTATTAAATGGTCAGCAAGGTATATTGGTAGGTGCCCCTGGCCTTGTAAGTTCATCCTTTACCTGGGAAAAGGTACAAACCAAAAACTTTGGTTTAGATTATGCATTATTTAATAGTAAGCTGAACGGTTCATTTGATTACTTCATCACCAATATTAAAGATATCCTTGCTCCGGGAGCACAAACACCATCTACATTGGGTGCTCCTGTTCCGCCGAGTAACTCTGCCGCGGTTACTTCTCATGGCTGGGAGTTTAGTTTGAATTATGCTGATAAGATCAACGAGTTAAATTACAGCATTACTTTAGGGTTATCCAACACATCAAACACCCGTGTTACCAAATATGCAGGTAACCCAACTCAGAATATCAGCGATCCTAACAACTTTGTACAAGGTCAGGATCTGGGAAATATATATGGCTACATTAATCAAGGCTTCTACAAAACAGATGCCGAGGCTGCCGCTGTTGATAATTCAGCATTGGCTGGTTACCAATGGCTTGCCGGTGATATAAAATATAAAGATCTGAACGGCGATGGCAAGATCAATTATGGTAACAACACCCTGGGTAATATGGGTGATAAAACCTTAATAGGTAATACTACAGCTCATTATAAATTCGGTTTCAACTTAAATCTGTCATACAAGAACTTTGACTTTGCTACCTTTATTCAGGGTGTTTTAAAGCAGGATTTTTATCCTAACGAGTACGTGTTCTACGCATTCAGAGATGATGAGTACAGTATCCCATCGCAAATGACAACTAACTACTGGACACCAACCAACACTAACGCCTATTACCCGCGTATCAGGTTTAGCGGTGGTGGAAATGAGCAGGCGCAGGATAAATATATTTTAAATGCTGCTTATGCCCGTATTAAACAATTAACATTTGGATATACTTTGCCTTCGGCAATTGTTAAGAGTATCAAATTGCAAAAACTTCGGTTTTATGTTACCGGTGCCAACTTATTTACGTTCACATCGCTTAACAAAAGCTATGACCCGGAAACTGCCACAAACTTTAATACATACCCGCTTAATAAGTCATTATCATTTGGGGTACAAGCCACATTTTAATCAAAGTATATCCATTAAACTGGTTTAACAGATGTTAAAAAATATAACAATGAAAAATAAATATATCCTATATATAGCCTGTGCAACACTAACCGTAGTTGCATCTTGTAAGCGGGAAAGTTTCCTTAACAGGGCACCCCTCAGTGATATTATTCCGGCTAACTTTTTTAAAAATGAAACCGATCTGCAATTGTATTGTAATCAGTATTATTCTGCATTAACCATACAGAACTTTTTAAGAGCTGATGATAATTCTGATGATAAGGCAAATGCTACTTTAAATCCAATTTTGGCAGGTACTTATACTATCCCGAGCGCGGCTACGCATAATTATTCTGGCAGTACAACTTTAGATTTTAATTCAAATACCTCAGGTACGGTAATCAATAGCAATACGGTAAATGTTAACCAGTCAGGTACCGATTGGGATTTTGCACTCATCAGGGCTTGTAATTTTTTTCTGGCCAATTATCAAAAGGCTAATATTCCTGATGCTACCAAAAATATTTATGTAGGCGAAACACTGTTTTTTAGAGCCAATGATTTTTGGAAAAAGGTGAAAGCTTTTGGAGATGTGCCTTACGTAAACCACTACATTGTTGATACTTCAAAATCTGTTTTATATGGGCCAAGAATGCCGCACAAGCAAGTGATGGATTCCGTATTAAAGGATATCAATTTTGCAATAGCCAACTTGCCGGCAGCTCCGGCCAACGGACGCTTGGGTAAATACGCCGCTCTTGCTCTAAAAGCACGTGTTTGCCTGTGGGAAGGAACTTACAGAAAGTATGCCGGAGCAGGTGATGAAACTACTTACTTACAGGCAGCATCTGATGCGGCCGAACAGATCATGAATTCAGGTTTGTATAAACTATATAGTACAGGTAACCCAACATCTGATTATTATAATCTGTTTATTCAAGACGAGTTACAGGGAAATCCAGAGGCTATATTGCCTATGCGTTACTTACAAAGTATCTTGATGAATGGTATTGACCGCTCATTAGGTGAAGCTGCTGATGGTTACAGCAAAGATTTTGTTAACTCTATTTTATGCTCAGATGGTTTGCCAACTTCATTAAGCCCGCTTTATAAGGGTGATGATACTCCTGAAGATGAATCAACGAACCGTGATCCGCGTTATAAGCAACAGATTGCGACAAGAGGTTTCGATTTTCTGGCTGGCGACATTATTACGCTTCCACGAATCGGTACTACCGTCACTTCAACCGGCTATCAGCCTATTAAAGGTCGTTCAAGCCTTTTGGCCGCATGGAATGCCAATGCCTCTACTTATGATTTCTTCATTTTCCGTTATGCAGAAACACTGTTGATTGAAGCAGAAGCAAAAGCCGAATTGGGCCAGGCCACACAAACCACTATTGACAACACAATCAATAAGTTGCGCGACAGGGTAGGCATGCCGCACATGATCATTGCCAATCTGGTAAAAGATCCTAAATCTAATTTCCCTACGCTGCCAGTTTTGATTGATGAGATCCGCAGGGAGCGCCGTATTGAACTGGGTTCTGAAGGTTTCCGCTTTGATGATATTAAAAGATGGCGTGCAGGTACATTGATCAACAATCCTAATACCATATTGGGTATGAAGCTTACACCGGCTTTACGCGCTCAATATACAGCCGCTAAACTGGATGTAAGCAGTGTAGTTGTTGATGCCAATAATTATATACGTCAATATCCAAGTATTACCAATCGTACCTGGAACGATAAAATGTATCTGCTGCCTATACCAACAGACGAGCTAACTTTAAATCCAAATATTAAACAAAACCCCGGATGGTAAGCAGTAAGCAAAGGATATAATACCGATGCGCAATTTCAGTCCTGTTTGATTAACTTTAGGATGTATCAAACAGGACTGAGTTGTTTTAAAACCATCCTAAATACATAAGTTTACCTATCTGAAATCCATTTTAAACAGAATGAAAAAGTTAACAATTGTTGCCTTATTGCTGGTAAATGCATTAACTATATTTGCACAATCAGCTCCCAAACCTTATGGCGTTCTGCCATCACAATTACAGCTACGTTGGCAGGAAACAGAAATGTATTGCATAGTGCATTTCAGTATGGCTACCTACACGGATAAGGAATGGGGATTTGGCGATGAAAGTCCAAATATTTTTAACCCTTCAAACTTTAGTGCCCTGCAAATAGTAGGGGCTGCTAAGGCTGGCGGCTTTAAAGGTATAGTGGTAGTGGCCAAGCATCATGATGGCTTTTGCCTTTGGCCAACTAAAACAACCGATCATAACATTAGCAAAAGTAGTTGGAAAAACGGCAAAGGCGATGTGGTGAAAGAATACCAGGAAGCCTGTAAACAACTGGGTATGAAAATGGGCATATACTGCTCACCCTGGGACAGGAACAATGCATCGTACGGCAAACCGGCATATGTAACAGAAGTTTACCGCAAACAGTTGGAAGAGCTTTACGCTAATTATGGCCCCTTGTTTATGTCATGGCATGATGGCGCCAATGGTGGCGATGGCTATTATGGCGGCGCACGAGAGCAACGTAAAATTGACCGATCTACCTATTATGGCTGGGACACTACATGGGCCATTACCCGTAAAATGCAGCCCGGCGCGGCTATCTTTGGCGATGCCGGCCCGGATGTGCGTTGGGTAGGTAATGAAGAAGGTCATGCCGGTGAAACTTACTGGGCAACTTTTACTCCTGAAGCTGCGGATGGTAAAATACCATCAAATGGTAACGTAAAATATGAAACAAGCCCGGAAGGTACCCATAACGGAAAATTCTGGATCCCGGCAGAGTGTGATGTGCCGTCAAGACCAGGATGGTTTTACCATAAAACGCAGGACGGGCAAACCAAATCGGCCTATACCTTACTTGATCTTTACTATAAAAGTGTAGGCCGCGGTGCCTGCCTTGATCTTGGTTTATCACCAGATAAAGACGGTGTGCTGACCGATGAAGACGTACAGATACTTAAACAATTTGGTACAGTTATTAAACAAACCTTTGCAGTTAACGAGTTAAAGGGGGCGACTTTAAAAGCAAGCAATGTGAGAGGGAGCAATGCCGCAAAATTTGGGACAGCCTTTTTGCTTGATAATGACCGCTACACCTACTGGGCTACTGATGATGCGGTAACAACACCTTCGTTAACTGCAGATATGCATACCCCTAAAACATTTAATGTGATCCGTTTACGTGAAAACATAAAGCTTGGCCAGCGTATTGAAGGTGCCGCTGTTGATGTTTGGCAAAATAATGCCTGGAAAGAAATTGCTACTGTTCCTACTATTGGTGCAAACCGTTTAATCCGTTTATCGCAAAATATAACTACCAGCAAAGTAAGGCTGCGTATTACAGGTTCCCCTGCAGCAATTGCACTAAGTGATTTCGGATTATTTAAAGAACCGGTACACTTGTCTGCACCGGCAATATCGCGCAGTATAAAAGGTGAGATAAGCATCAGTACAGATGCTCCTGTAAGTAGTATTCATTATACCACTGATGGTACCGAACCTACATCAAATTCGCCGGTTTACAAGCAACTATTTGACTATAGCAATGGTGGTGTTGTAAAAGCAATAAGCTTTGACGGTACTACTGCACACAGTGAAATTAAAACCCGGGTTTTCGGCGTAACTAAAGCCGGGTGGATTGCATCTGCTCCGCAGGCAGGCGGCAACAGAATGCGCCATGTAGCTAATGCTATTGATGAAGACCCAAAGACCATGTATAACACCTGCACCAAAAATGATTCTATTGTTTTTAAACCGCAGGAAATAACGATTGATCTGGGCAAATCGCAAAACATAAAGGCCTTTACTTATTTACCACGTCAGGATAAAAATCCGGAGGCCGAGGGTATTGTTGATAGTTATAGTTTTCAAGTAAGTATCGATGGGCAAAATTGGACACAGGCTGCGGAGGGCGAATTTTCAAACATTGCTTCAAACCCTATCGAGCAAACTATTAAATTAAGTACAGCGGTAAATGCCCGTTACTTTAAGTTTATTGCCCGTCATGTGATCAAGGGAAATGGTTTTACTGTTGCCGAAATTGGGATACTGTAGCCTCATGGTCAAACTATATTTTATATAAGAACAATAAATTCTATGAAGAAGCTTTTTCTATTGCTTTTGATTTTTTCTGCCAGTTTGGTAAATGCGCAGCAAAAGCATGTATTCTCGCTTAGTAAAAATGATTTTTTGTTGGATGGAAAACCATTCCAGATCATTAGTGGCGAGATGCATCCTGCACGTATCCCTAAAATTTACTGGCGTCAGCGCATTCAGATGGCAAAGGCCATGGGCTGTAACACTATAGCCGCTTATGTTTTTTGGAACTATTTGGAGCAGGAGCCCGGTGTATTTGATTTTACTTCAGAAAACAGGAATATAGCCGAGTTTATCAAAATTTGTAAAGAAGAGGGAATGTGGGTACTATTACGCCCGGGGCCATATGTGTGTGCCGAATGGGATTTTGGTGGCTTGCCGCCTTATCTTTTAAAAATACCGGATATTAAGATTCGCTGTATGGATCCAAGATATATGGCAGCTGTTACCCGTTATGTAAACGTACTCTCCAAACAAGTTAAACCGTTGCTTTGCACCAGCGGAGGGCCAATAATCATGGTTCAGGTAGAGAACGAATATGGCAGTTATTCAAACGATCGTGAGTATATCAAAACCCTGAAAAACTTATGGGTAAATAATGGCATCAATGTACCCTTTTACACTGCCGATGGCCCAACAGCCTTTATGCTGGAAGCCGGGAGCGTTGACGGCGCAGCAATTGGTTTAGACAGTGGTACAAGCGATGCTGATTTTGAACAGGCCAGTAAACAAAACCCTAATGTGCCCGCCATTAGCAGCGAAACATATCCGGGCTGGCTAACTCACTGGAAAGAGAAATGGCAAAAGCCAGATAAGGCTGATATACTAAAACAGGTAACATACTTGCTTGAACATAAGCGATCATTTAATTTGTATGTGATACATGGTGGCACCAACTTTGGTTATAGTGCGGGTGCCAATGCGTTTAATCCAACACAATTTCAGCCCGATGTTACCAGTTATGATTATGACGCACCTGTAAACGAGCAGGGCGCACCTACCGAAAAATACTTTGCACTGCGTGATTTGATTGCTAAGTATGTAAAGTATAAGATTCCTGAGGTACCTAAGGCTATTCCAACAACCGAGGTTCCAGCCTTCCAGATGCAGCCTTTTAGCACTGTGTGGAAAGAGTTACCTGCAGCCATAAAATCGCCAGAGGTAAAACCTATGGAAAGTTTGGGTCAGTATAGTGGTTTTATTTTATACCGTACCAAGCTTATTGGTCATAAAAGCGGCAGTTTAACCATTACTGAACCCCATGACTATGCCCTGGTTTTATTGAATGGTAAACTGGTTGATTCTATTTATCGTGATGGCGGTAAATGGACTATCAAACTACCTAAAACCGATGTTAAAGATCCTGTGCTGGATATTTTAGTAGAAAACATGGGGCATATCAACTTTGCCCAATACATGATTGACCGTAAGGGTATTACCGATCGTGTTACATTAGAAGGCATGACCCTTACTAACTGGGAAATATATAAGTTACCTATTGACGAAAAGTTTGTGAGTTCGCTTAAACCTAAGTATCCCGAAGGTTTTCATGATGGTGTGTTCTTTAACGGAAGCTTTGATTTAAATAATGTTGCCGACACTTATCTTGATCTGAGTAATTTCAAAAAAGGAGTAATCTGGGTAAACGGACATAATTTGGGTCGTTACTGGAATGTTGGCCCTCAGTTTCATTTGTATTGCCCGGCAAACTGGATGCATAAAGGAAAAAATACAGTCACCGTTTTTGACCTTCACCAGGAAAAAGCCGCAAGTATCAGCGGTGTGAAAACGTTAGAATAATTTTTCGTTTTTTCAATTTTAGAAAGCCTCGTATCAAAAAGATATGAGGCTTTCTCTTTAAAATAACCTCTGTGAAGATGACCTGATGATGAGTTCAGTTTCAACCTGTTCAGTAATAAAATCCTCAATAGGCCATTTACTTTCAATTGTTTTTATCAATATCTCCGTTGCCATTTGGCCTATTTGAAATGCGGGCTGGCGTACCACGGTTAAAGGAGGATCAAATAATTCGGCTACATCCGAATTGGTAAAGCCCGCAATACCAATATCCTGCGGTATTTTTAAGCCCAGCTTTTTAAGTATATGCATACAACTGATGGTAAGGCGGTCGCTGGCTACAAAAATAGCATCAGGACGTTCATCCATATTGAGTAGTTCCTTAACAGCTAACTCTACTTCATCCTGTATCATGCCACCGTGGTTACAGTGTTTTAAATATCCCGGTTTAAAATCAAGCTGGTGCTTATCAAGAGCGGCTTTAAAACCATCAAACCTTTCCCGGCTAATGAGCAGGTTATTAGAGTTAGTTAGGTGTGCTATTTTGGTGAAACCTGCATTTATTAAAAGTTCAGTAGCATCAAATGATCCTTTAAAATTATTGGCGATGATCTTGTGGGTATTTACATCGGCTGCCACACGGTCAAAAAATACAATAGGGAATCCTTTATCGTGCAGGTATTTATATTGCGAAGTATCTGATGTTTCGGCAGATAGGGATACCAGTAAACCGTCTACATGCCTTGATAGCAAGTGCTTTACGTTGGTGCTTTCCCTGTCAAAAGATTCATGCGTTTGGGTAATGATAACATGGTACCCCCGGTTATAGGCAATAGATTCAATACCATTAATAGCCTGCGAAAAATAATCGTTAGCAACCTCACATACCACAACACCAATTGAATGGCTTTTTTGCTCCTTCAGGCTCAGGGCAATAGGGTTGGGACGGTAATTTACTTTCTCGGCATATTCTAGTACAAGCTTTTTGGTTTCGGCACCTATTTCATAACTTCCGTTTAGCGCTCTCGACACGGTTGAGGTTGATAATCCCAGCGCCTTGGCTATGTCTTTAATGGTATAAGCTTCAAACATAATTTAACTCTCAGATCCTGTAAACAATTGGTGAAGATCAAGCGGTTTATAATAATAAGGAATTATTTATTATCGGGCCAATTTACAGTAAAAATTAAGATTTTACGGCTTTGTTCAATTGCAGTTAATGTGCAAACGTTCCCGGAAACGATTGCACAGATTTAGTTGGGTATATCTTTTTTTTATTAGCAAAGAGTAATTAATCTTGTTTGGGGATTTGCATTTTTTAGGTGCTTACCACAGTAAAACAGTATCAGCCTTCAACCAATTATAAGCGTTATAAACATGTTCATCGTTAAAAGATCAATAGGTATTGCAGCTTTGCTTGTTACAGGTTTGTTAACAGCGTCGGCACAGGTTACACCGTATTCGTGGCAGCATTTACCAAAGGTAAGCAGCCCTGTATTTAAAAAGGATACGGTTAATATTGTGAACTATGGAGCCAAAGCAGATGGCATTACCTTGAACACCAGTAGTATTAATAAAGCTATTACAGCCTGCAGTGCAAAGGGAGGTGGGGTCGTACTTATTCCGCAAGGATTGTGGCTTAGCGGACCTATCGTAATGAAAAGCAACGTGAACCTGCACGTAAGCCGGGCAGCTCTTTTGCAGTTTACGGATGATAAAAGCCAGTATAAATTGATAGAGGGTAATTATGAAGGACACGCGGCCGTACGTAACGAATCGCCGATATCTGGTACCAATCTTGAAAATATCGCCATAACCGGTGATGGCATCATTGATGGTCATGGAGAGGTTTGGCGTGCCATCGGTAAAGACCGGCTCACTGAAGCTGAATGGAAAAAACTGGCGGCCTCTGGTGGAGTGGTAAGCGAAAATGGTAAAACATGGTATCCGTCTGAAAGCTTTATGACCGGTGCTAAAACACCTGGAGCGGGGTTGCTTGGTGCAGGTAAAACCATTCAAGATAATGAGGCATTAAAAGATTTTTTTAGGCCCAATATGTTAGTGCTTACCAATTGCAAAAAGGTATTGCTGCAAAATGTAACCCTGCAAAATTCACCGGCTTGGGATATCCATACTTTATTGTGCGAAGACCTTACCGTGCAAAATGTACGTGTACGTAATGCATGGAATGCGCAGAACGGAGATGGTATCGATGTGGAATCATGCAAAAATGTGTTGATTGAAAGGAGCACCTTTGATGCGGGTGATGATGGTATCTGTATTAAATCGGGTCGTGATGAAGAGGGGCGCAAACGCGGCAAGCCCACCGAAAATGTGATCGTACGTAACAATGTGGTTTACCGGGCTCATGGTGGGTTTGTGATAGGCAGCGAAATGTCTGGCGGAGCCAGGAATATTTTTGTATCTGATTGTACTTTCATCGGTACTGATATTGGCTTACGTTTTAAAACTACCAGAGGCCGTGGTGGTGTGGTAGAGAATATATTTATAAAGAATATCAGTATGCGCGATATCTTGCATGAAGCCATACTGTTTGATATGTATTACGGAGGTAAATCTCCGGGTGAAGATGGTGAAGTAAAAGATGAAGCTGTGATCCCGGTAACAGAAGCGACTCCAGCCTTTCGCGATTTTTATGTGGATAACGTTGTATGCAATGGTGCCGAAAAAGCTCTCATGATCCGTGGCCTTCCAGAGATGAGTATTAAAGGCATCCATATCGAAAACAGTACCTTCCAAACAGGCAAAGGCGTTGATATTATCGAGGCACAAAACATTAGTCTTAAAAATGTGCGATTAAACAGCAAAGACACCAGCCCGCTTATCAATATTAAAAACGGGAAAAGTATTGTGTTTGACCAGATCGCATATGATCATGCACAGTTGTTGTTTAAAATCGGCGGTAAAAAATCGGCTCAGATCCAGGTTTTGAATACAAACGAATCAAAAGCTAAAGCAAAAGTAGAGTTTGAGAAAGGTATAAATAGTACTGTACTCACAGCCAAATAGGAGATATGTTTAAAATGAAGAAATTACTTTTATTCTTATTCTCTTTTTTTACACCAGCTTTATTGTTGGCGCAGGTTGCCGCATTTCCTGCTAAGTTCACAGTAGCCCAGGATGGCAGCGGTGATTTTAAAACCATTCAGGAGGCTGTAAACGCTGTACGTGATCTTTCGCAGCAACGGGTATCCGTTTATATAAAAAAGGGCACATACCACGAAAAATTGGTTATCCCCTCATGGAAAACCAAAATTTCATTGATAGGCGAGGACAAGGAAAATACCATTATCACTAATAGCGACTTTTCAGGTAAGCCAAATCCACAAGGTAAGGATGCTTTTGGTAAGGAGAAGTTTACCACCTACACCTCATGCACCGTGTTAGTACAGGGTAAAGATTTTATTGCCAAAAACCTCAGTATTATCAATGCTTCGGGGCCGGTGGGTCAGGCCGTTGCTCTGCACGTTGAAGGCGATAGGTGTGCCATTATCAACTGCCGTTTGCTTGGTAATCAGGATACATTGTATGCAGCCACAGAAAACAGTCGTCAGTTTTATAAAGACTGCTATATTGAGGGTACAACAGATTTTATTTTCGGCGAAGCTACTGCTGTGTTTCAGCATTGTGAGATCAAAAATCTTAAAAACTCTTTCATCTCAGCTCCGGCAACTACGGCTCGTCAGCAATTTGGCTTTGTATTTTTTGATTGTGAGCTTACGGCTGTTGATAGCGTAAAGAAAGTTTTCCTGGGTAGGCCATGGCGTCCGGATGCTAAGGCTGTATTTATTAACACCGGTATGGGGGGCCATATTGTTGCGGCAGGCTGGGATAACTGGCGTAACCCACAAAATGAAAAATCCGCCTTTTTTGCCGAGTATAAAAGCACAGGCAAAGGTGCTGATGCAAGCGGGAGAGCAACGTGGTCGCACCAGCTTACTGCGGCTGAAGCAAAAATGTATACTATAAAAAACATTCTTGGTGGTCAGGATCATTGGGACGCATCATCTATAAAATAAGTTATATGCACAGGAAATTATTGATATTGTTTGCTATCCTTTTTTCGGGCTTGTCACTTCATGCACAAACAGAAAAGCCATGGTCGCAGCGCATGGCCGCCACGGCAATGAGTTTGTGGAAAGATTCATTACCCAGTCGTGCATGGTCATACGATCAGGGCATAGTTTTGCAGGGGTTGCAAAGTGTTTGGTTGCAAACTGCTGACAGCAGCTATTTTAATTACATACAACGCGCTATGGACAGGTATGTAGGCACTGATGGTTCCATACGCACCTATAAGGCAGAGGATTATACACTGGATAATATTTTATCGGGCCGTAGCCTGATGATGCTTTATCAGGTTTTAAATTCGGAAAAGTACTTCAAAGCAGTCACGCTACTACGTAAACAGCTTAGCCAACATCCACGTGTACCCGAAGGTGGCTTTTGGCACAAAAAAAGATACACTAACCAAATGTGGTTAGATGGACTATATATGGCGAGTCCGTTTTATGCTGAATATGCGGCTGTCTTTCACGAAGATACTGATTTTGATGATATAGCCACGCAGTTTATCCTGATGGAAAAACAGGCCCGCGATCCCAAAACTGGCTTGTTGTATCATGGCTGGGATGAAAGTAAAAAAGAAAAATGGGCCGATCCTAAAACCGGTCTTTCTGCAACACTCTGGGGGCGTGCCGATGGCTGGTATGCGATGGGCCTGGTTGATGTGTTGGATCAGTTTCCGGCCAATCACCCCCAAAGGCAGGCTTTATTAGCTATTTTAAACCGGTTAGCTGCGGCTATTACTACCTATCAGGATAAAAATACTGGTGTATGGTACCAGGTATTGGACAAAGCCGGTGAAAAGGGTAACTATCTGGAATCATCCGCCTCATGCATGTTTGTTTATATGCTGGCCAAGGGTGTAAGAGAAGGTTACCTTCCCGCAAAATACCAGGAAGTAGCCCAAAAAGGATATGATGGTATCATTAAGCAATTTATAGAAACTGACGCAAGCGGACAGGTAAGCATCAAAGGTGTTTGCGGTGCGGTTGGGCTGGGGGGGAACCCGTACCGTGATGGAAGCTACCAATACTATACCAGTGAAAGACCTGTGGTAAATGAAACTAAAGGTGTAGGCACATTTATGCTGGCCAGCACCGAGATGGAACGCCTGGTAAAGATAAAGGCAGGTAAAGGCAAAATAGCTTTATTGGATAGCTATTTTAACGATGAACATCGTCAGGATAATATTACCGGTAAAAGTATCTCTTTTCATTACAAATGGGAGGAATGGGATAATAACGGGTTTTCTTTATTGGGCCATATTTTTAATACCAATGGCCTGCATACCGAAACACTATACCAGGCTCCTGACGCGCAAAATCTTAAAAAAGCAGCGGTTTATATCATCACCGATCCCGATATCCCCAAAGAAAATTCGCAGGCAAAATACATAGAGCAACCTCATATTAAAGCCATAAGCGAGTGGGTTAAAAACGGAGGTGTTTTACTGGTGCTAAACAACGATACAGGTAACGCTGAGTTTAAACACCTTAACCAATTAATGACGAAGTTTGGTATTCGTTTCAAAGAGAATAGTGTTAACCACGTAGTTGGTCGTCAGTTTGAGCAAGGAGCTATTGACATAGCTGCCGATAATACACTGTTTAAAACAGCGCGTAAAATTTACATGAAAGAATTGAGCACCCTTGAACTTACTGCGTCGGCAAAGGCGGTGCTGACCAATAAAAACGATGTCATTGTAGCTACTGCGAAGTATGGCAAGGGCGCAGTGTTTGCTGTAGGCGACCCATGGTTTTACAATGAATATACCGACGGACGTAAGTTACCCGCCGATTATGACAACTTTAAAGCTGCTAACGATCTGGTGAACTGGGTGATAAAGCAGATAACAACCAATTAAAAGATAATAAATACCCTATCAAATTAGCATATGATCTTATCAAAATATAACCTCAAAAAAATAAGTGTGCCATCATTGGAATTGCCCGGTGAGCAAATATTTGACCTGCCCGAAAAAGTGCTTCAGTTTGGTACGGGTGTGCTTTTGCGTGGACTTCCCGATTATTTTATTGACAAAGCCAACCGTGTCGGAATTTTTAACGGTCGGGTGGTAGTGGTAAAATCAACCGACACAGGTTCGGTAAGTGATTTTGACAAACAGGATAATTTATACACCATTTATTCCAAAGGCATTGAGAATGGTGAGGAGGTGAGCGAACAGGTAATTTGCTCGGCCATTAGCCGGGTGCTATCGGCGGCAAATGATTGGGATGCTATTTTAGAGGTGGCCCGAAACCCGGATCTGAAAGTGGTGATCTCTAATACTACAGAGGTGGGTATTAAATTGCTGAAAGAAGATGTGAGCAAACATCCTCCGGTTTCGTATCCTGGTAAATTGCTGGCCATTTTATATGAACGCTATAAAGCTTTTAATGGTAGCGCCGATAGCGGCCTGGTTATCATCCCTACGGAACTCATAGTTGATAATGGGAAAAAGTTAGAGTCGATTGTGCTGGAACTGGCTCATCTTAATAAACTGGAGCATGCTTTTATGGATTGGTTGGAGAATAGCAATAGCTTCTGCAATTCGCTGGTTGACAGGATTGTTCCCGGCAGGCCAGAGCAATCGCTTAGTACCGAATTCGAAACCAAAAACGGGTATACAGATAACCTGAGCATCATGGCCGAAACCTATAGTTTATGGGCGATTGAGGGTGATGAAAAAATAGCCTCAGTGCTTTCATTTAGTAAGGCCGATAAAGGAGTAGTGATCACCCCAGATATAGAATTGTTCCGGGAACTGAAACTACGGCTGCTCAACGGTACACATACACTGAGCTGTGCTGTGGCTTATCTTTCAGGTTTTAAAACGGTTAAGGAAGCCATGGATGATGAAGCTTTTACAAAATTTATCACCCAGCTGATGTTTAACGAGATAATGCCTGCAATCCCTTATCAAATTAAGCACGAGGTAGCAGCCGATTTTGGCAGTAAGGTTCTTGATAGATTTCGCAACCCTAATATCAGGCACGAGTGGTTAAGTATATCTATGCAGTACTCAACTAAAATTAAAATGAGGGTGATTCCTTTGTTATTAAATCATTATAAGCAAAGCATTACGCCACCTGAATCCATGGCGCTTGGTTTTGCCGCATTTATCAGATTTATGAGGGTAACGGTAAATGCCGAAGGTCAATATACAGGCGAGGTGAATGGTCAGGAATATAAAGTTAACGATAACCAGGCTGAATATTTTGGCAAGGTTTGGGAAACCGGGGATACAGAAGCGGTGATACAAAACGTATTAAAAAATAAAGATCTGTGGGATGCTGACTTAAGTCTGTTACCTGGGTTTAAAAATGCAGTATTAGAACAGTTTAACCGCATTAATGCAAACGGAGCATTGGCATTGGATGCTATTTAACAGTAAATGCAATGAAACAAAGAATTATAAAAGTACACCCTGCTGATAATGTGTTGGTAGCACTTACCGATTTACAAGCAGGTGAAGAGGTTATTTACCTGGATAATAAGTATATATTAGTTGAAGCAATACCTGCCAAGCATAAATTTGCCATCAAGGATATTCCCAAAGACGGCGAAATTATTATGTACGGTGTTTTGGTGGGCAAGGCCCAAAGCTATATCCCAATAGGTGGTTTATTATCAACTGCCAATGTGATTCACGCCGCTAACAGTTTTTTAACCGGGAGCAGCCATACCGATTGGCATAAGCCTGATGTTAGTAAGTGGCAAGGTCAAACTTTTAACGGTTACCACAGAGAGGATGGCAGTGTAGGTACGGCAAATTACTGGTTAGTGATCCCAATGGTGTTTTGCGAAAACCGTAACATTGAAGTTTTGCAGGAAGCACTGGTAAAGCCATTGGGCTATGGCCGCAAAAAAACATACGAATTAAAAGCTCAGCAACTGATCAGCAAAATCAAAGCGGGTGGAGCCATCGACGAAGTTTTATATACCGAAATTGAAGGTGAAACTGCCCGAAGCAGCAGCGATAAATTATTCCCAAATGTTGACGGTATTAAATTTTTAACCCACACAGGTGGTTGTGGCGGTACACGTCAGGATTCTACCACTTTATGTGGTTTGCTTGCAGGTTATATTACGCATCCAAACGTAGCTGGAGCAACAGTGTTAAGCTTGGGCTGCCAGAATGCTGAGGTTAAAACCTTGCAGGAAGAGATCAGCAAACGTTCGCCGAATTTCAGTAAACCTTTATATATCCTTGATCAGCAAAAAACAGGTAAAGAGTCTGATTTATTGGAGCAGGCCATTCGCCAAACGCTGGCGGGGTTAATGCAGGCAAATAATTATACTCGGAAACCAGCGCCCTTAAGTAAATTGGTTATAGGTTTGGAATGCGGAGGCTCGGATGGCTTTTCGGGCATTTCGGCCAATCCTGCAATCGGCTATACATCTGATTTGCTGGTTACGCTTGGTGGCTCGGTTATTCTGGCTGAGTTCCCTGAGTTATGCGGCGTTGAACAAAATTTAATTGATCGTTGCCTGGATAAAAACAATGCCGAGCGTTTTGCCGGTCTGGTAAGTAGTTACAGCCAGCGTGCAGAAGAAGCGGGTTCGGGTTTTTACATGAACCCATCGCCCGGAAATATTAAGGACGGATTGATTACTGATGCCATTAAATCGGCAGGTGCGGCTAAAAAAGGAGGGACTTCGCCGGTGACGGATGTATTGGATTACCCGGAAAAAGTAACCAGGCCAGGTTTGAACTTGTTGTGCACTCCCGGTAATGATGTGGAATCAACCACGGCCGAAGTTGGTTCAGGAGCAAACATTGTGCTGTTCACCACTGGTTTAGGAACGCCAACAGGAAATCCGATTGCACCTGTTGTAAAGATCGCGACAAACACTACCTTGTATAACCGGATGAGTGATATCATTGACATTAATACCGGTACCATTGTGGAAGGCGACGAAACCATTGAACAAGCTGGTGAAAGGATATTAGATTATGTGGTAAAAGTGGCCAGCGGCGAAATTGAAGTAAGTGCCGTACGCCATGGCCAGGATGATTTTATCCCCTGGAAAAGAGGGGTTTCTTTATAAGGATTTGATTATGAAATAATGAAAGTACTTACCTGTATAACTCCCGGCCAGCTGGAATATGGTACAGCTGCACAACCTCAGCTTAAGCCTGGTCATTCGCTGCTCAAAATTAAACGCATAGGTATTTGCGGAACCGATTTGCATGCATTTGAAGGTACACAACCGTTTTTTAGTTATCCGCGTGTACTTGGTCATGAACTTGCCGCCGAATTGATTGATGCCGGTGATGCCAAAGATTTTGAAAAGGGCGAGGCTGTAACTTTTATTCCTTATTTCAATTGTGGTAAATGTATTGCCTGCCGTTCTGGTAAACCTAACTGTTGTGTAAACATTCAGGTTTGCGGTGTACATGCTGATGGTGGTATGGCCGAATATCTGCAGGTGCCTTCTCATCTATTAGTACACGGCGAAGGACTAAGTTTTGACGAATTGGCCTTGGTTGAACCCTTGGCCATAGGTGCGCATGGTGTGCGCCGGGCACAGGTACAGTCAGGCGAGTTTGTGTTGGTGATAGGTGCGGGCCCCATTGGTTTAGGCATTATGGAGTTTGCCCGCATTGCCGGTGGAACAGTTATAGCAGCTGATGTGAACGCCCAGCGTTTGGCTTTTTGTAAGGATAATTTAAAAGTGCCTCATACTATTAATGTAAAAGATGAGGATGTTATGGCACGGTTGGCAGCTATTACCAATGGCGACATGCCTACCGTAGTTATTGATGCCACAGGTAATCAAAAAGCTATTAATGGTGCATTCCAATATATGGCTCATGGCGCGAGATATGTGCTGGTTGGCTTACAGCGAGATGAGATAGTGGTTAGTCACCCGGAATTTCATAAGCGAGAAGCTACGCTCATGAGCAGCCGTAATGCTACCCGGCAGGATTTTGTGCACGTGATTCGATCTATGAAAAGTGATCTTGTTGATCCACAAACATATATTACTCACCGTGTGAAATTTGATCAGGTTAAAGATCAGTTTGAAAGCTGGCTGAACCCAGCCAACGGAGTAATTAAAGCTATGGTTGAGCTATAAATTTAATGATGAAGAGCGTCGCTATATTGGGTTTGGTGCTAAGTATGCTTTGCCTTGGGTTAAACAGTACCAATGCGCAGCAAAAGCGTATTCTGAGCTATGACAAGCTCAAAACTTACGTGAACTATTTTAATTCTATTGATACCGAAACGGTAAAGAACTACGTAACTAATGATCATGCTTACGAATGGCTGGTCAAAAACATACCATTGTTTGAATGTCCGGATTCGGCTATTCAAAAGATATATTATTACCGATGGTGGACGTTCCGCAAACATCTTAAGCAAACACCCGATGGCTTTATATTTACCGAATTTATTACGCCTGTAAGCTTTACTGGCGTTTACAACAGTTCGAGCAGCGCTTTAGGACACCAGGTTTATGAAGGGCGTTGGTTACATGATCCACAGTATATCAATCAATACATTAACTTTTGGCTCTATGCTGATCCCAAGCAAAAAAAGCCCCATGGTCACGCCTTCAGCAGCTGGATAGATGACGCTGTTTATAATTATTATCTGGTAAATCTCAATAAAAGCTTTGTTCAGCAAAATATTCAGGCACTAAATCTTGATTATAATCAGTGGGAGTCTGAAAAACAGCTGCCCTCTAAATTATTCTGGCAGTTTGATGTGCGCGATGCAATGGAGGAGTCGATAAGCGGGGGCCGCAAAGTGAAAAACATTCGTCCAACTATCAACAGTTACATGTATGGTAATGCAATTGCGCTTTCAAAAATGGCCGCGCTTGCCGGTATCGATTCTTTGCAAACCAAATACGCTCAAAAAGCTGGTGAGCTAAAAAAACTTGTTCAGGATAGTTTGTGGAATGACGCTGCCTCATTTTTTGAGGTACGTAAACCCGATGGTCATTTTGCCGATGCAAGGGAGGAACTTGGCTTTATTCCCTGGTATTTTAACTTGCCAGATGATGCACCAACCTATGCTAAACAATGGAACGAATTAACTGATGCTAAAGGTTTCAATGCACCATGGGGCATAACTACTGCCGAGCGCAGGCACCCATTATTTCGTACCCATGGCACCGGGCATGGTTGTGAGTGGGATGGTGCTGTATGGCCTTTTGCCACTACTCAAACGCTTAAAGGATTGGCTAGTTTGCTCACCAATTACCAAAATAGAGGTAATATGACAGCTGCTGTTTTTTATGTTAATATCCATAGATATGCATTGTCACACATTAAGCGAGGTGTGCCTTATTTAGGTGAATACCAGGACGAGAAAACGGGTTATTGGCTCAAAGGCGATAACCCCCGAAGCAGTTACTACAACCATTCCGGCTTTTGCGACCTCGTGATCAGTGACCTGGTTGGCTTAAAACCACGTGCTGATAATATACTGGAAGTTTATCCGCTTATTCCCGAAAATCAATGGCAATGGTTTGCGCTGGATAATGTGTTATATCACGGGCATACGATCAGCATAGTTTGGGATAAAACAGGCACCAAATATCACAAGGGTAAAGGCCTGATGATCTTTTCCGATGGTAAAATGATATCAAGAGACACGCAGCTCAGGCACACACTTATAAAGCTTTCGGTTTAGCTAATTTCGCAAGGTGAGATATATGGTAATATCGTATAGTACATGGCAAAAATATAAGATGAATTTACCACAGCATACCGATATTTTTGAATGTCATACAACCAATTAAGTATAACCCTAATACCATCTTAACATACTGCTTCGTCAAAACCAGGCATTTATCAATGCTGTTTTGGAGCAATAATGCTGAAAAATGAAAGTATACATAAACCGTAATTACCTGACATTTTTAGTGCTGTTTTTGAGCTGTCTTTATTCGTCGTTAAAAGCTAATAATCTTCCTCAGCAAATAACTATAGTACTGCCTGTAAAGCACCATATCCGCTTAGATTACGGTGCTCAAAAGTTAAAACAGGCTTTACAAGATGCAGGTTACGCTGTTGATGTCCAACAAGGCGCAAAGGCTGTAACCGGAAACATTGTTTATGTAGGATTATTGCAGGATGCAAGCATCAAAACTGTATTGGTAAAGTTATCACCTGCCTTAAAAAAAACTCCAGGCAAAGAGGGTTTTACGATCCGCAGTTTTGGTAAAATAACAGTTATAGCGGGTATAGATAACTCAGGTGCTTTATATGGCTGTTTAGAACTGGCTGATCGTGTTAAGAAAACTAAAAAGTTGCCTTCAAATTTATCAATTACCGATGAGCCTGAAATGGTTTTGCGAGGTACCTGCATCGGTGTACAGAAACCAGCATTACTCCCCGGTCGTGGTACTTATGAATATCCGTACACTCCCGAAAACTTTCCATGGTTTTATGATAAGGCATTATGGTTGCGTTACTTGGATTCGCTCGCCGAAAACCGAATGAACTCTTTGTATTTGTGGAACGGGCATCCATTTGCATCTTTAGTTAAGGTAAAAGAATATCCGTATGCCGTGGAGGTAGATGATGCCACTTTCAAAAAGAACGAAGAAATTTACCGCTTTTTGGCAAGTGAGGCTGATAAACGCGGTATTTGGCTGATACAAGGCTTTTACAATATCATTGTATCAAAACCTTTTGCTGAAAAAAACAATCTGAAAACGCAGGATCGCAATCGGCACATCATCCCGGTCATTGCCGATTATACTCGTAAATCAATTTCGGCATTCGTTCAAAAATATCCTAATGTCGGTCTGCTCATTACTCTTGGCGAAGCTATGGAGGGAGTAGGGCAGGACGATATTGATTGGTTTACTAAAACCATTATTCCCGGTGTTAAGGATGGTTTAAAAGCATTAGGCCGTACAGATGAACCTCCAATTGTACTGCGGGCACATGATACGGATGCGCCGGAAGTGATGAAGTATGCCAAACCGCTTTACAAAAATTTATATACCGAAGCGAAATACAATGGCGAAGCCCTCACCACCTATGAGCCTCATGGCCCCTGGGCCGATCTGCACCGCACTTTAAGCAGTATAGGTACCGTACAGATTGAGAATGTACACATCATGGCCAACCTTGAACCCTTCCGTTATGGCTCGGCCGATTTTATACAGAAGTGCGTGCAGGCCATGCACCAGGTTTATGGAGCCAACGGTTTGCATCTGTATCCGCAGGCATCATACTGGGATTGGCCCTATACTGCCGATAAAACGGATGGGCCAAGGTTATTGCAGATGGATCGTGACTGGATCTGGTATAAGGCATGGTCGCGGTATGCCTGGAATAGTAAACGGGATAGGAAAGATGAAATAAATTATTGGTCGGGTTTACTCGCGAAAAAATATGGCAGCGATGAAGAGCATGGGCGGGATATTTTGGCGGCCTATGAGCAATCGGGTAACATTGCCCCCGAGCTTTTACGCCGTTTTGGAATTACAGATGGTAACCGCCAAACCATGACACTGGGTATGTTGATGAGCCAGTTGGTAAATCCCGATAAATACGGTTTGTTCAGCCTGCTTTATAACTCTGAGGGGCCTGTAGGCGAAATGATGAGCGAGTATGCTGAAAAAGAATGGAAACATCAACCTCACACCGGCGAGACTCCGGTTAAGGTGATTGATAGTGTGATTATACAAGGCCATAAAGCTGTTGAAGCAGCCGATAAAGCGACGGCTGGTATAACGCAAAACAAAACCGAGTTTTTGAGACTGCGAAACGATATGTATTGCTATAATGCATTGGCTAATAGCTATGCTTATAAAGCCAGGGCCGCGTTGTGGGTGCTGCGTTATAAATACTCTAATGATGTTGCTGATCTGGAAAAGGCACTTCCTGAGTTACAAACAAGTTTAAAGTATTATGAAGATCTCGTAAAACTGACTAAACATACTTACCTGTATGCCAATAGTATGCAGACCAAACAACGCAAAATTCCGGTAGGAGGTAACGATGCCAAAATGAAAACCTGGGCCGAGCTGCTGCCGGTTTATCAAAAAGAGTTTGACAATTTTAAACATAATATAGATTCACTAAAATCTCCGCAAGCTGCTGCAAAAAAGGCCGAAAAGATTGTTTTAACGGATGCCATGATCACTGTTAAATCTGCGGATCGCTATAAACTGGTTGCAGGACAGCAGGTATTTACCGACACTCCGATTGTTGTAAAAAACGTAGCTAAAGAGCTGGAAGGTTTGCAAGGAATGAAGTTTTCAAAAGTGGTCCAACTTAAAAATGGTACGGAATTCAGCTTTACAAATACTAAAGCGGTAAAGGTATTGGTTGGCTTTTTTAGCAGTAAGGAACCAGGCTACTTACCAGAACCGCAATTGGAAACGGATGCAAGTGCTAACGACTATGGGCAAGCTGATGTTAAAATAGCTAATGCAGTGCAAATTGAGGGTATGCCGCCTGTTAACGTGCATACTTACAGTTTTAAGACAGGTAATAACACGCTTACTTTAGGCAAAGGTGTCTGTTTAGTTTTAGGGGTTGTTGATGATGGTTCTTATATACCAGTTTATGATGCAGGTTTAAGTAATGCCGGAAATATTAAGGATTTACGCTGGTTGTTTAATTAAATTAGGGCTATGAAAAACAATCTGTCATCTATCACTAAAATCATCTGCCTGGCAGCATCGCTGTCCGTTGCAGCCATCAATGTTAGGGCTCAAACCGATTTGAAACTTTGGTATAAACAACCCGCTCAAAAATGGACGGATGCTTTACCCATAGGCAACGGTCGTTTAGGGGCCATGGTATTTGGAGGAGTAGCAGAAGATCGTATCCAATTCGATGAACAAACCTTGTGGACAGGCGGCCCACGCCATTACGAGCGTAAGGGAGCTGCAAAATATCTTCAACCCATTCGTCAGTTATTGTTTGATGGCAAGCAAGCCGAGGCTGAGGCAATGGCAGAAGAACATTTCATGGGCACAAAAAGCAATGAAAATAATTATTCTGCAGATTCTGTCGCCTGGGTCAAAAAGGTAAGCGCGTACACTGTACCCGCCGCTGCAGGCTTTAATGATAATAATTGGAAAACCATTACCATGCCCAATGCCAATGGTTGGGAAACTATATCCGGCTTTGAAGGCTTAGATGGCGCAGTTTGGTTGCGTACTACGTTTGAACTGCCTGCAAATATGGTTGGTAAAAATATGGTGCTAATCATTGGTCGGGTACGCGATATGGATTTTACTTATGTTAACGGAAAGCTCATTGGCTCGACCGCAAATACGGCCAATCGTAAATATAGTATACCTGCAGGTTTGCTTCACCCCGGTAAAAATACTATTGCAGTTCAGGTAATTAATTTTTTTGACAAGGGGGGACTAACCACTGTAAAAGAAAAATTTGCTGTATATCCCGAAGGCGATAAACCTGAAAATGGCATTCTCCTAAATCCCGAATGGAAATATTGGGTCCAGGATAATAACCCCCCTGAGTATCCACGTTACAATGCCGATTATCAGCCTTTTGCTGATTTGTACCTTCAATTTTCTAAACAGGCGGTAAGCGATTATAAGCGCGATCTGGATATCAGCAATGCAACAGCTTACGTAACTTACAAGGCTAACAATGTTACTTATACACGTGAATATTTAAGCAGCGCCCCTGATCAGGCAATCGCCATTCACCTGATTGCAAGTAAGCCTGGAAGCATTTCTTTCAAAGCACTATTGAAAAGTTTGCATCAAAATTATACAACCCGTAAGGTAGATGATCATACACTGGCTCTCACTTTAAAGATTCACGATGGAGTTTTAAAAGGCGCAAGCTACCTGCATGTACAAAACAATGGTGGCAAAGTATCGGTAAGTTCAAATAATATTTCCATTACAGGAGCTAATGAGGTTAATCTTTACTTAATTGCTGCTACCAGTTTTAAAAATTATCATGACGTATCGGGCAACCCGGATGCTATTTGTAAAAAACAAACGGAGGCCATTGGGTCTAAGAGCTATTCATCAATTAAAGCAGCACATATCAACGATTACCAAAAATATTTCAATACATTTTCAATTGATTTGGGTAGAAGCATTAATGCTGATCTGCCAACGGATGAACGTATCCTGAAATTTGCATCTACTCCTGACCCTTCTTTTGTAAGTTTATATACACAATACGGGCGTTATCTGCTCATCTCATCATCAAGGCCTGGCGGTGCTCCGGCAAATCTTCAGGGTATCTGGAATGATCTGCTTACCCCTCCATGGGGCAGCAAGTATACTACCAATATCAACCTGCAGATGAATTACTGGCCGGTAGAGGTTTTGAACCTTTCGGCATGCAGCGAGCCTTTTTTTAGTATTGTTGATGATTTGGCCATAACCGGTAAAGCCACTGCCAAAGAACATTACAACGCACTGGGATGGGTTTTACACCACAATACCGATCAGTGGCGTGGTACAGCTCCCGTAAACGCTTCCAACCATGGTATTTGGGTAACAGGCGGTGCGTGGCTTTGCCATCAATTATGGGAACATTATTTATATAGTCAGGATAAAAACTTTTTACAAAACCGTGCTTACCCTGAAATGAAAGGAGCAGCCGAATTTTTTGTACACTTTTTAGTGAAAGACCCTAAAACCGGAAACCTTATCAGTGCCCCATCCAATTCGCCCGAACATGGCGGATTGGTGGCCGGGCCAACAATGGATCACCAGATTATCCGCGAATTATTTAAGGATTGCATTGCCGCGGCAGAAATTTTAGGTACGGATAAGGTATTTGCCGATACACTTAGAGAGAAATTCAAACAGATAGCACCTAACAAAATAGGTAAATATGGCCAGTTGCAGGAGTGGATGGAAGATAAAGATGATACGGCTGATACTCATCGCCATGTATCGCACATGTGGGGCGTATTTCCGGGTACTGATATTACTTTCAAAACACCCAAACTGATGAAAGCAGCTGAACAATCCATGCGCTATCGTGGCGATGAAGGTACGGGTTGGAGCATTGCCTGGAAGGTTAATATATGGGCACGGATGCGCCAGGGCGATCATGCTTATATGATGTTTACAAAGTTGCTTTCGCCTGCCGATGTAAACTCGGGTAAGGAAAAAGGTGGAGTATATCATAACCTGTTTGACGCACATCCACCGTTTCAGATAGATGGAAACTTTGGAGGCGCGGCTGGTTTGTCAGAAATGCTATTGCAAAGCCAGGGCGATGATATTGAATTGTTACCTGCACTGCCATCAGCATTGCCACAGGGTAATATAAAAGGTATTTGCGCCCGTGGCGGTTTTGAGTTAAATTTTAATTGGGAAAAGGGTGCATTACAAGGCGTACAAGTGCTATCAAAAACAGGTGGTGTTTGCCGCTTGCGTTATCATGATAAAACCATCAGCATTAATACTCAAAAAGGGAAAACCTACCAATTTAACAGCGAGTTGAAGCAGATATGAAGTTGAATATCTGCAATACCAAAAAATCAGGATTTAGGTTTAAACACAAGCCTCGAGCTATTTTTTTTATTGCATTTATATTATTTGCAGGTAATTCCATAGATGCTCAAACCCGACAAAATATATTACTGAATAGTAACTGGCATACTATAGCCGACGAGAATGATAAAGCCTATCAGGGTTTTGAGAAGGCCTCTTTCAACGATAAAAAATGGAAAACCGTAGATATACCTAATAATTGGGATACCTATGAAGGTTATCGTCGTTTACCACACGGTAACAAACATGGTTATGCATGGTATCGTAAGGCTTTCTCTTTATCGATAAAACAGCCAGGCAAAAGATATTTTTTGTGGTTTGAGGGAGTGGGATCATATGCTACTGTTTGGCTCAATGGCAAGCAGGTGGGTTACCATGCAGGCGGCCGCACTTCCTTTACCTTAGATGTTACAGATGTCATAAAAGCAGGCAAACAAAACCTGCTTTGTGTAAGGGCCGATCATCCGGCATTTATTAAGGATTTGCCCTGGGTATGTGGTGCTTGTTCTGATGATCCCGGATTTTCGGAAGGGTCACAGCCAATGGGTATATTCAGGCCTGTACATCTGATTGTAACAAATGAAGCCAGGGTTGAGCCTTTTGGTGTACATATTTGGAACGATACAACAGTATCAGAAAAATCGGCAACGCTCAATATAGAAACCGAGATCAAAAACTATGGGCTACAATCAAAGCGTTTAAAAATTAGAAGCAAATTAATTGATCAAAACGGAAAGTTAATCGAGGAATTGAGTAGTGAAAATGAAATCAAGTCTGGTGAAACAAAAGTAATTTCACAGGTGCTCAAAAACCTCAAAAATGTACATCTATGGTCGTTAGTGAACCCTTATTTATACAATTTAGTTACCCAGATAAAGCAGGATAATAGGGTAATTGATCAAATTATAACTCCTTATGGCATCCGCTGGATTAGCTGGCCCATCGGCCGCAACAATGACGACGGCCGGTTTTATCTTAATGGAAAGCCTGTATTTATAAATGGTATTGCTGAATATGAACACCTCATGGGTAAAAGCCATGCTTTTAGTAATGCTGAAATTAAAGCGCGGGTAATGCAGGTAAAAGCAGCGGGTTTTAATGCTTTCAGGGATGCTCACCAACCTCATAACCTGGAATATAATAGTTATTGGGATAGTCTGGGATTATTGTGGTGGCCTCAATATTCGGCACATATATGGTATGATACACAAGAGTTCAGAACAAACTACAAGGCCTTATTAATTGATTGGATAAAGGAACGCCGTAATAGCCCGTCGGTTATTTTGTGGGGCTTACAGAATGAGAGTAAGCTGCCAACCGATTTTGCAAGCGAATGTAGCGATCTGATCCGAAAATTAGACCCAACAGTCTCATCGCAACGCAAAATCACCACTTGTAATGGTGGCTCAGGCACCGATTGGGATGTACCTCAAAACTGGACTGGTACCTACGGCGGTAACCCCTTAACCTACGACGATGATCTTAAAAAACAGATTCTTGTAGGTGAATATGGGGCTTGGCGTAGTCTCGGACTGCATACAGAAGGCCTATTTAATGCCAATGGCCCCTTAAGCGAAGACAGACTTAACCAATTGATGGAAACCAAAGTACGATTGGCCGAATCGGTAAGAGACAAGGTGGCAGGACATTTTCAATGGCTGCTTTACTCTCATGAAAACCCAGGCCGTACACAGGGAGGCGAAGGTGAACGGGAATTGGATAGGGTAGGCCCAATAAATTATAAAGGACTATTCACTGCCTGGGGGCAGCCTACAGATGCTTTTTACATGTACCGGGCCAATTACGCGCCAAAAGATAAGGAGCCTATGGTTTATATCGTATCGCATACCTGGCCGAATCGCTGGCTTAATCCAGGCAAAAAGGATAGCATAACTATGTATTCCAATTGTGATGAGGTGGAGCTATTTAACGATCTTCAGCACGAATCATTAGGGAAGAAGAAACGGAATGGTATCGGAACTCATTTTCAATGGGATAATGCAGCTATAAAATATAATGTGTTATACGCTATAGGTTATGTAAACGGAAAAGCCGTAGCGCATGATAAGATAGTGCTCAACCATTTGTCGGTGGCACCACATTTGGCAAAGGAAACTGACAATCAAATACTAAAACCTGCTTCACGTTACAATTATCTGTACAGACTAAATTGCGGCGGCCCTGATTATAAAGATGGTTTTGGCAATCTCTGGATGGCTGATAGGCATCAGGACGATCCTAAACAGGCAGGCTCATTATCATGGACTGATGACTACCCCGGCTTACCCGCCTTTTTTGCGAGTCAGCAACGCACTTTTGACCGGATAATGGGTACTGCTGACAGTAAATTGTTTCAAACTTTTAGATACGGTATGGATAGGCTGCGCTTTAATTTCCCTGTATCTGATGGTGATTATCGAGTGGAGCTTTACTTTTCTGAGCCATGGTATGGCGTAGGTGGCGGCATGGATTGTACAGGCTGGCGTTTATTTGATGTAGCCGTTAATGGTGAAACTAAAATTAAAAATTTGGATATATGGAAAGAAGCCGGTTGTAATAAGGCGTTAAGGAAAGTTATTAACGCGCATGCAAAGGGAGGCATGTTAAGTATTTCATTTCCTGATGCTGAAGCAGGAGAAGCGATTATTTCGGCCATTGCTATCAGTTCGTTGAATAAAGAGGTGCATCCTTCGCGAAATAATAACGGTATCATTCAAAATTTTAAGGCCGCTAAAGGCTGGTCAGTACAAAGCTGGCTTGACATAGGCGAAAAGGTATATTCAGATGCAGAAATTAAATTCAGTAATCTCCCGCCCGTGCTGTTTGGTGCAGATTGGGTAAAGACAAGCCATGAGCAATCTGAAAAAGAAACCTCTTTCATAGTTAAGGCAGATGCTGATGTTTTTATGGCAATTGATATAAATTCTTCGCAAAAACCTCAATGGTTAGTCAATTACGAAGCTACCGGTCAGTATATTGAAACAGATTCAGATAGTAGTAATAAATTACCGGTTTATCGCAAAAGATTCAAACATGGCAGTGTAGTAAAATTTAGCAATGGCCTTGAAAAATATCTTCACACAGTTGCCGTGCTACCTGTTACCATGCTGCAGCCCGCCACTGATCTGCGTAAAACGATCAGTTATAAGGCAGAAACCGCGGAGCTAAAAGGTGGAGTTGTAAACGATACTTTGAACGGTAGAAAGGTGATCCGTTTTGAAAAAGATGATGGAAAAGTATGGTTTCCGGTTAGTCCAGGCGTAAGTGCGTTGTATACTCTACGTATTAAATACTATAATCCAACAGCCGAAACTTTTACAGGCAAAATGCAGTTGCTGGCTGCCGATGGTACCGAGATGAACCAGGAGCCAATCAGTTTTAAACCGGTGGGTAAAAATAAATCGGGCACGGTGGTTACTACCAGCGGAACAGGCATTAATGCGGGTAATTATAAACTGGTTATAACAGGTATAAAGTCGGCAGGTTTGTATATTTCAGGTATTGAAATGCAATAAAACATTGAACATGAAAATGATGATCAGAAAAATTTATGTATTGCTGTTATTATTACCCATCGGGGCTTTTGCACAGAATTTAAAGGTAACAGAACTTCAATGCGAACATAAACAGAACCCGCTCGGCATAGAGTCCGCAATGCCTAAGCTAAGTTGGCAATTACTCAGTAATCAGCATAATACAATGCAAACTGCTTACAGGATATTAGTTGCAGATGAAATATCAAAACTGAAAAATAATGAAGGTAATGTCTGGGATTCTAAAAAGGTTATATCACCGGCATCATTACAGATAGTTTACAGAGGTAAACCAATGCAAGCTGCTAAAACCTATTATTGGAAGGTAATGATTTGGGACAATCACAAGAATGTTTCGGACTGGAGCAGTATAGCCAGTTGGCAAATGGGATTGCTGGCAAAAACAGATTGGGCAGGTGCCAAATGGATTGCTTACAATAAACTTCCGGATAGCTCTGCCATAGTTCCGTTTTACCATGGCAAGGGGCCTAAAAAGTTGGGTATGGCTAATGATGTGTTACCGCTGATGCGTAAATCATTCACGGTGCATGATCAGTTGAAAAAGGCTACTTTGTACATCTGCGGATTAGGTCATTTTGAATTGAGTCTAAATGGCAAAAAAACAAGTGATCATTTTCTTGATCCGGGGTGGACTAAATATGATAAGCAGGCTTTGTATGTTCCTTTTGATGTTACCAATGAATTGCAATCTGGCAAAAACACCATAGGCGTAATGCTGGGTAACGGCTTTTATTTCATCCCTCGAGATAAACGTTACCGTAAACTTACTGGTGCATTTGGTTATCCGAAAATGATCTGTCGCCTGGTTATGGAATATCAGGATGGGCACATTGAAAATATTTTAAGTGATAATTCCTGGAAAACTGCACCAGGCCCTATCACTTTTACCAGTATTTACGCGGGTGAAGATTACGATGCTAATCTTGAACAAACTGGTTGGAATACCAACAACTTTGATGATAATAAATGGCATAATGTGATAACCGTTGACGGCACGCCAATGCTGAACGCGCAAATGGCCGATCCTTTAAAAATAATGGAAGAGTTTGCCCCTCAGCACAAAAATAAAATTAGTACAGGCGCCTGGGTTTATGATCTGGGGCAAAATTTTTCGGGCATTCCGCAGCTCATCGTTCAGGGCAAAAAAGGAGATACAATAAAGATAATTCCCTCCGAGCTGATCAATGCCGATGGCAGTGCCAATCAAAAAGCTTCGGGTGGCCCACATTACTACAAATATGTTTTAAAAGGCGGCGGCACGGAAACCTGGCATCCTCAGTTTTCCTATTATGGTTTTAAATATTTACAGGTAGAGGGAGCTGTTCCGCAAAATGAAACAAACGCTAATCAGCTTCCGGTTATAGTTGATATTAAAGGATTACATACTCGTAATGCAGCTGCTACAATTGGCAAATTTACTTGCTCAAATGAATTGTTTAACCGCACATTTAAGCTGATTGACTGGGCCATGAAAAGCAACATGGCAAGTGTGTTTACTGATTGTCCGCACCGGGAAAAGCTGGGCTGGATAGAAGAAGCTCATTTGGTAGGTAGTTCATTGCGTTATAATTATGATATAGCCGGGTTAGCGCGTAAGTGCATTAACGATATGCGCATATCGCAAACCGAAGACGGTTTGATACCTGAAATTGCCCCCGAATATGTAAAGTTTGACGAACCTTTTCGTGATTCACCAGAATGGGGTAGTAACGCTGTAATATTGCCCTGGTATGTATACCAATGGTACGGAGATAGAGAGGTGCTTACCGAAAATTATGATATGATAAAGCGGTACCTCGCTTATCTCGATAAAAAGACTGATGGCCACTTGTTGTATCAGGGTTTGGGCGATTGGTTTGATCTGGGCCCTAAACCGCCTGGTGTTTCACAATTAACGCCAAAAGGTATCACAGCGTCATCTATATATTATTATGATTTGAATATAGCTGTTAAAATAGCTCAGTTGTTAGGTAAGCAAGCCGATGCTGCATCATATAAAAAGTTATCGGCAGAAGTAAAACAAGCATATAATAATAAATTCTTTAATGCTCAAACTAAGGAGTATGGCACAGGAAGCCAGGCAGCTAATGCCATGTCTGTTTACGCCGGTTTGGTTGATCCGCAATATAAAACAGCCGTAGTGAACAACATAGTAAAGGATATTCGCGACAGGGGCAACAGCCTTACTGCCGGAGATATTGGTTACCGTTATCTGTTACGGGTTTTAGATGACGAAGGTCGGTCGGATGTTATTTATGATATGAATAGCAGGAGTGATAAACCTGGTTATGGATATCAATTGGCTCATGGAGCAACTGCACTTACTGAATCCTGGGCTGCTTTACCGGAAGTATCCAATAATCATTTTATGCTGGGACATTTAATGGAGTGGTTTTACAGTGGCTTGGCCGGTATCCGCCCGGCCGAAGGTTCCATCGCATTTAATCGTATTGAAATCAGGCCCGAAGTTGTGGGGGATGTAACATCAGCAAGCGCGAGTTATCAATCACCTTATGGCAAGATATCAAGCAGTTGGAAAAAGGATACCCGTGGATTTGAATTAAGTGTAGGCATCCCGCCGAATACTACATCTATTGTTTATCTGCCTGTTAATAAATCAACTGCGATAAAGATAAATGGTCAAAATATCAGTAATGAAAAAGATGTGAAATTAATAGGCTATCAGGATGGCAAAACCATGTTAAAGATCGGTTCCGGGAATTATACATTCAACACTAAATAAATGATGATTGATATTTATAAACGTTTGTTAGGTTTAGCTTGCCTGTTAATCGCGGTCAACGTGTGTGCGCAATCTCCAATAAAACCGGTACCTGAAAAGGTTATGCAGGATATTTACGAACAGGTGAAAACTCCCTATAAATATGGTATGGTTATGGTGCCCGATAGCAACTCAAAAAAGATTGATTGCCCCAGTGTGTTCCGTAAAGGGAATAACTGGTACATGACCTACCTTGTATTTAATGGCCGTGGTTACGAAACCTGGCTGGCAGATAGTAAAGATTTGCTGCATTGGAAAACCCGTGGTCGAATCCTATCATTTTCCGATACCACCAATTGGGATAATAACCAAAAAGCAGGTTACATAGCCTTGCAGGATAATAAGTGGGGAGGCTCATACCAATTACAAAAGTATCAGGATAAATACTGGCTATCGTATTTCGGCGGGCAGAGTCGTGGATATGAAAAAGGTTTATTATCGATTGGGATAGCAAACACAGATCAAGACCCCGCTGTGGCGCATGAGTGGAAACGATTGGATCATCCGGTACTATCAAGTATAGATAAAGATGTAAGCTGGTGGGATAATCATACCCAGTATAAAGAAACAGTGATCTGGGATAAAAGCAGGTTAACCGGATATCCTTTTTTGATGTATTACAATGCCAACGGCGACAGCGTAAATAAAAAACGGGGTGCCGAACGCATTGGCATGGCAGTATCTGACGATATGCTGCACTGGAAACGATTTGGAAAAGATCCTGTACTTAATCATGGCGATGGAATTACCGGCGATCCTTACATTCAAAAAATAGGCGATGTATATGTGATGTTTTACTTCGGTGCCTTCTGGAAAACAGGTACATCAGGTGTGTTTAATCGTTTTGCAGCATCATATGACCTGATTCATTGGACAGACTGGACTGGCAATAAGCTCATTGAGTCATCCGAGTCTTACGATAATATGTTTGCCCATAAATCATTCGTGGTAAAATACAAAGGTGTTGTATATCATTTTTATTGTGCTGTTAATAAGGCCGATCAGCGCGGAATTGCAATAGCTACATCAAAAGATATGGGTAAAAGCGAATTGAGTTTTGTTGAGCCGCCTGTTAAAAAGAAGAAACAATAACGAATATGAATTATCGCTATTGTTTATTGCTGATCTGGCTCGGTTATGCAGTTACGACCCAGGCTCAAAACGTGCGCCAAACCGAAAACTTTGATGCGGGATGGAAATTCTTCCCCGGTGATAAACCCGAAGCAAAAGACCCGTCATTTAACGATACGCAATGGCGAAACCTTGACCTGCCGCATGATTGGAGTATTGAAGGAAAGTTTGATGCTCAGAACCCTACAACGCAAGCTGAGGGTGGATTACCCGCAGGTATTGGCTGGTATCGCAAAACGTTTACCTTGCCACCAGCAAAAAAAAATAAAAATGTTTTTATAGATTTTGACGGAGTATATCATAACAGTGAGGTTTGGATAAATGGGCATTATCTGGGTAAACGGCCTAATGGCTATATTTCTTTCAGATATGACCTTAGTCCGTTCCTGAAATTTGGAGAAGGAAAAAATGTTATCGCAGTCCGGGTCGATAATGCTGATCAACCAAATTCGCGCTGGTATACTGGTTCCGGTATTTAT
The DNA here is from genome assembly GCF_030409325.1 of Mucilaginibacter aquaedulcis. GTDB lineage: Bacteria > Bacteroidota > Bacteroidia > Sphingobacteriales > Sphingobacteriaceae > Mucilaginibacter > Mucilaginibacter aquaedulcis. The sequence goes on along the minus strand of NZ_JAUFPR010000002.1, from coordinate 982,249 downwards.
CGTAATGTATGGTTGGTTACAACTGCTAAAGCTTATATTACCAATTGGGGTACTTATATCACTACGCCAAAGGCTGATGAACAATCGGCCAAAATTGCTATAAGAGTTCAACTTCATCGCGCGGTGGAAAGTAAGGAACTATCCATACAAACTCGTATCATAGATTCATTGGGGAAGGTAGTAACTCAAAAAACATCACCTGTAAATGATGCAGATAGTATTGCGGAGCAAGTTCTGCAAGTAAATGAGCCCAAACTATGGTCGGTAAGCAGACCATATCTTTACAGGGTTGTGGTAAATGTACTTGAAAATGGCAGGCCGATAGATAGTTATACAACCCGAACAGGTATCCGCTACTTTAATTTTGACGTAAATAAGGGCTTTAGCTTAAATGGCAAAAGCATGAAGATATTGGGTGTTTGTATGCACCATGATCTGGGCGCTTTGGGGGCGGCAGTGAATGTGCGGGCTATTGAGCGGCAGTTACAAATACTGAAAGCTATGGGCTGCAATGCCATCCGGACATCACACAATCCACCGGCACCTGAACTGCTTGATTTGTGTGATCGGATGGGTTTTTTGGTGATGGATGAGGCTTTTGATATGTGGAAGAAAAAGAAAAGTAAATTTGATTATCACCAGGATTGGGATAAGTGGCATGTAAGGGATATTCAAGATCAGATATTACGCGATCGCAACCATCCATCTATATTTGCCTGGAGTATAGGTAATGAGATCAGGGAGCAATTTGATAGTACCGGAATTAGTATAGGTAAGGAATTGGTTGCCATAGTAAAACAACTTGATAAAACCCGGCTCGTAACATCTGCATTGAGCGATCCTGATCCGAAAAAGAATTATATATATCAATCCGGAGCACTTGATCTTATAGGCTTGAATTATCATCAGGAAGTATACGCTGATTTTCAAAAGAATTATCCGGGTCAGAAATTTATCGGGACAGAAAACATGTCGGCATTGGAAACCCGGGGGAATTACGATATGCCTTCAGATAGTATCCGTCGCTGGCCTAAAGATGGTAAAACACCTTTGAAGGAAGGTAATCCTGATCATACGGTTTCGGCTTACGATAATGTATCAGCATATTGGGGATCAACCCACGAAGAAACTTGGAAGATCATCAAAAAACACGATTTTCTGTCGGGCCTTTTTGTGTGGACGGGCTTTGATTACATAGGCGAGCCTACACCATACTTATGGCCAGCCCGCAGTTCATATTTCGGCATTGTTGACTTAGCTGGCTTCCCGAAAGATGTTTACTATATGTACCAAAGTGAATGGACAACCAAGCCAGTATTGCATCTGTTACCTCACTGGAACTGGAAACCTGGTCAAACCATTGATGTATGGGCCTATTATAACAATGCCGATGAGGTTGAGGCTTATCTTAATGGCAAATCATTAGGCATCAGAAAAAAAGCCGGTGATGATTTGCATGTAATGTGGCGCGTAAAATATGAACCCGGAACACTAAAAGCAATATCACGCAAAAATGGAAAGGTGCTTTTAGCTACTCAGATCACCACAGCTGGTAAGCCTTACAAAATAAAACTGGAAGCCGATAGAGATCATATAAAAGCCGATGGTAAAGACCTTTCATTCGTAACTGTGTCGGTACTGGATAAGGATAATAATATAATACCTGATGCTAATGATATGATTAAATTCAGAGTGAAAGGGCAGGGGACATTAAAGGCATTGGACAATGGTTCACAAACAGATCTTGATCCATTTGTTGGTAATCAACACCGTGTTTTTAATGGATTGGGTTTAGCTATAATTCAGTCAAAAGCCCAGCAGGGTAAAATTATGATCAGCGCCACTGCCGATGGTTTGCAACCTGCAACCCTCACTGTTGAAAGTAAATGATCGTATAATGTTAAATGCTAATATCATATAATAGCAAGCCAAAATATTACATGAAACTATAATGCACCTGCGTTAAATTTGTTCATACAATTATCAAACCACTGTATATAAACTTAATGAAAACTCAGTTTAACGCATGAAGGTGTTACCTGTGCTTGATTTTACCATTATAGGTATTTACCTGATTGGGATGGTGTTGGTAGGATTTTATTTTTCGCGCAAAAATAAAAATGCCGAACAGTTTACCATGGCCTCGGGTTTAATACCAGGTTGGGCCATCGGTTTATCTATATATGCCACATTTTTAAGTAGTAACACTTTTTTAGGAGTGCCGGGTAAAGCCTATGGTGGTAACTGGAATGCTTTTGTATTTAGCTTGTCTATGCCGTTTGCAGCTTGGGTAGCGGTAAAATATTTTGTACCATTTTACCGTAAAACCGGCGAGGTATCAGCTTATACTCACTTTGAAAAACGCTTTGGCCCCTGGGCCCGAACCTATGCTGTTATTTGCTTTTTACTAACTCAGCTTGCTCGAATGGGTTCAGTGTTTTTTGGTATAGCCCTTAGTTTACAAGCACTTACCGGGTTATCAATGAAAATCATCATGCTGATTATGGGTATCTCCATTATATTGTACACAGTATCTGGTGGTATAAAGGCAGTTATATGGACTGAAGTTGTTCAGGGGATCATTAAAACCTTAGGTGCAATACTAATTATTTACCTGGTAGTAAATAGTATTCCTGGTGGATTTACAAAAATAATGGAAATAGGTAAGGCCGATAATAAATTCAGTCTGGGCAGTTTGTCGCTCAATTTTACTGCGCCAACCTTTTGGGTGATATTATTTTATGGCTTTTTTATCAACCTCAATAACTTTGGGATGGATCAAAATTATATACAACGGTACCATGCAGCGAAATCAACCAGACAAGCGGCTAAATCGGTATGGTTATGTGTGTTGATCTATGTACCTGCCTCATTTCTGTTTTTTGTTATAGGTTCTTGCTTGTATGCTTATTATAGTCAACACCCGGAACTTATTATGAGCATTAAACACCAGGCGGCAGTTGAGCGCTTACCATTAACTGCTACTCCTGATCAAATTAACAGCCTGATGGCTAAACTTTCTCCGGCAGATTATGGTGATAAAATAATGCCGCACTTTATGGTAACCAGGATACCGGCAGGTTTGGTAGGCATCATTGTAGCAGCCATACTATCTGCAGCCATGAGTACCATAAGTTCCGGCATGAATGCCTCAGCTACAGTTTTTACCGTTGATATTTATAAGCGATATTTTAAGCCAAACCTTAACGAAAAGCAAACACTTAATTCATTGCACCTAGGCACCATAGTTTTCGGATTAGCAGGTATGGGAGCAGGCATAGCTATGATTGGTGTAAAAAGTATTCTTGATATCTGGTGGCAACTTTCAGGAATATTTGCTGCAGGTATGCTTGGCCTATTTTTGCTGGGTATCATTAGCCAGCAAACCCGCAACCACGAAGCTAAAATTGCGACATTGATAGGTTTGGTGGTTATTTTATGGCTTACCTTCCCAACACTTATTCCAGATGAGTATGCATCGCTCAGAAGCACTTTAAATACCAATATGATTATTGTGGCAGGCACATTAACTATTTTCCTGACGGGAGTATTTTTAACAAAAACAAGGCAGATCTCGGTATAAAACATAAAAAAGCAACAAAATGGAACAAAAGACGAAAGGTTTTATACCGGTAATGTTAACACCTTTTAAAAATAATGGTGATATAGATTTTGATGTACTCACACAGCTAACCGAAATGTATTTGCAAGCCGGTGCCTCGGGTTTGTTTGCCAATTGTCTTTCCAGTGAGATGTTTGAACTAAAGGATGAGGAACGTTTACAGGTAATAAAACATGTTATAAAAGTAGTAAATGGTGCTGTGCCAGTAGTAGCTACGGGTACCTTTGGGGGGACTATTTACGATCAGGCAAGTTTTGTTAAAAAAGTTCATGATACAGGTACTGCCGCAGTGATTGCCATAACCAGTTTACTGGCCGATCAAAATGAAAATAACGACGTGTTTAACGACCGTGTTTTTGAACTGATAAACCAAACTGAAAACATTCCTCTTGGATTTTATGAATGCCCGGTTCCGTACAAAAGATTGCTTTCTGCACAGCAATTAGCTGATTTTGTAGCTACCGGCCGGGTGATCTATCATAAAGACACCTGTTTGGATATTGATCAGGTAAGGCAAAAACTTGAAGCAGGGAAAAATAATAACTCCTTTGGCCTATATGATGCTTACATGGTTCATGCTGTTGAATCACTTAAAGCGGGTTCGGCAGGACTTTCCTGCATTCAGGGGAATTTTTTTCCGGAGATGGTAGTCTGGCTTTGTAATAATTATGCAGATGTATCTTTGCAGCAGGAAGTCGCAACAGTTCAGCAGTTTTTAATTGATAATATGGAAGTGATGCATAATGTATACCCGGTTGTGGCCAAATATTATTTAAGCAAGCGAGGTTTGAAAATATCAACAATTACCAGGCGCAACGTAGGCGATTTTTCGCAAGCTACTAAAGGTCAAATAGAACACTTATATAATGATTATACCAGGCTGCAACATAGTGTTGGTATAAAAATGGTTTAATACTCAGGTAGTTGGCTGCCCTTTAAGGAATTTTCTTTTATATTCTAATGGGGTCATTTTGGTAACCCGTTTAAAGTGACGGTAAAAGTTTGATATATTGTTATAACCACACTCAAAACACAAAACCTCAGTAGGTAATTTATCTTCAATTAAAAAACGGCAGGCATGACTGATCCTAATCTCCGTTAAAAAATCGAAATATGTTTTTTTGGTCATTAGTTTAAAGTACCGGCAAAATGAGGTAACGCTAAGGTTGCCGATTGCAGCAATTTTTTCTAAACTGATTTCGGTTTTATAGTTAGCCAGTGTATAAGAGCAAACCTTGTTAAGTCTTATAGTATCTGATTCATTTGATTGGTGGAATTCATTTGGCGACAAGATGATTTGTTCAAAGTCTTCATTCTCAGATAATATCTTTAGGATAGATAACAGAATGATCACCCGATCGAGATTAGTTGCGTTTACGGCTTGCCTCATTAATCTGGCAAGTTGGTCTTTTGCCGGGCCGCCAATAACCATCCCGCTTTTGGCCTTTTCAAATAGTTTAGGAAGAAGGTAGGCCTCTGGCAAATTCAACAGATATTTACCAAGGCAATCAGGTAAAAAGTGAATAACAATAACCTCCACATTTAAACCAGAATCTGGTTGAAAGTACTCGTCTTTACATCGCCAGCAATGCGGAAGTGTTTCGCCAAGTAATGTTATTTCGCCCGGCGAAAAATTGCTGATATTATCACCAATAAAACGCACGCCTTCCCCCTTAATAACATAGTGCAGTTCAAGCTCCGGATGATAATGCCATATACCTCTGAAGGTTGGTAAAATATCATGCCTTATGCTAAATGAATTTTGCGGTTTTACAGCAACCTTAAGAAAATGGGGCTTCATTTTTAAAAAATCACTAAAAGTTTGTCAGGCAAACAGGTTTTAACTGGTCTGCTAATTGGTTTATAATTTTTAAAAATATGAATTTAAAAGCAAACAAAGCCGATAAAAAAGTAACATTCTTTTGACGTTGTGAGTATAAGCTCTAAAAACCGCCTTATGCTAATATTGTACAATAAATTGATAAATACAGGGAGAAATAACACTAACTAATATTTGATATTTGTTAAAGCATCCTGTTTTGCAACAGCAGCTACCCAACCCATAAACCAATAGTTAAGCGTAACATTTTATAAGTATTGATAAGTTATATGTATTTGATTAATTGTTATAAACACAATTAAATTATAGCTGAAATGATAGTGATATAAGTCTGATTTATTGATTTGTACACTCTGTTTTCAATCAATAGTAAATTAAAATAAGGCTACAGTAACTGTATAATTAAGATCAATAATGAAGATGAGAATGAAAAGATCTATAATAATGTTCACCATCCTTTTTTGGGGAGGTGTAACATTTGCCCAATCGTCAACCGGGGCTTCTGATAAAGATAAATATGTACAAATAGTTACAGAACGGTCAAACAAAATTGTTGCGTCGCTTAACCTTACCGATTCTGTAAAATTTAAAAAAGTGCGCGACATCGTTGCTGCTCAATATATCAGCTTAAACGATATATATGATGCCCGTAACGCCAGCCGCAAACAGATAAAGGACCAAGCCGGAGAGGATAAAGCTGTAGTAACAGCGAAAATTGCAGAGGTTGACAGTAATGTCAATAAACAATTGAAAGCTCAGCACGCCATTTATCTTTCAAAACTAAGTAAGGAACTCAACGCCTCTCAGGTAGACCAAATTAAGGATGGTATGACCTACAGAGTTTATCCGCTTACTTATGCTGCTTATCAGGATGAGTTACCAAATCTTACAGATGTCCAAAAAGGTAAGATCAAAGCCTGGCTTATAGAAGCAAGGGAAAATGCTATAGATGCAGAATCATCTGAAAAGAAACATGCCTGGTTTGGCAAATTTAAAGGACGAATTAATAATTACCTATCGGCCGAAGGTTATGATATGAAAAAGGAAGGGGAGGAATGGCAGAAGAGAATAAAAGAAAGGAATATGAAAAACTGATAGTCCTGCAACAAATTATGGCTTAACCGGCAGTGTGAGAAGTGCTTGTTATGGTGTAATAATAAAAAGAGAACCAATTAATTAACCTATTTATATGAAACCTAATTCAAGTTTTTATGAGAAGAATTTTCCTCTTGCTTTCTGTACTGCTTTTAATAAGTAGTACGCTAATGGCACAAAACCGTACCATTACGGGCAGGGTAGTAAGCAGCGATAAAAATGAACCACTTATTGGGGTTGCTGTACAAATAAAAGGTAGTAACGGAGGTACTACAACAGATACAAGCGGTCGATTTTCACTAAAGGCCACCAATTTACAAAGCGTAGTTGTTGGAGTACGATATATCGGCTACAATTACCAGGAAAAAACATTGAGAATAGGCGAAATGAATGCCGATTTTAAACTGGTAGCCTCTTCAAATAGTTTGGAGGAGGTTGTGGTTGTTGGTTATGGAACACAGAAAAAGATTCACTTAACCGGTGCTGTAGCTACTATAAATACTAAAGCTATTCAGGATATTCCTACAACCAATTTATCTGAAGCTATAAAAGGTCAGTTACCCAATGTATCTGTTGATGGAGGGGATACCCGACCGGGCGCAGCTGGTGCTATAACAATTAGAAACCCTAAGTTTGGAAATAACCTTAGTTCTGCAACAACAACCCCACTGTATATTATAGATGATGCCTTCAGAACTCCCGCAGATTTTAATCTGCTTGATCAAAGTGAGGTTGAAAGCATTTCTATATTGAAGGATGGAGCTGCTGCAATTTATGGTGTGCAGGGCGCAAATGGGGTTATCATAGTTAAAACCAAACGTGGTAAAGCAGGTGCTGCAAAAGTGGAATACGCAGGATCATATGGTTTGTCTGATGCTGCCATGCTGCCTAAAATGATGACAGGCCTACAGCACGCGACGTTTCTTAATGATATGGCTCAAACACAAAACAACTATAATCTTAATGATCTTGGCTTTAATACAGTAACTAATGCAAAGGTTGCAGGATATTATACTCCGGATGAGCTTAGTTATTTTGCAAATCCGGCAAATGAAACTTATTGGCTGCCTGTAGCATGGAAAACCGCAACAGTTGAACGCCACGCCTTAAACGTGAGTGGTGGTACTGATAAAGCTACTTTTTTTGCAGGTGGCAGCTATGTAAAACAAGGTTCAAATTTTGATGGAGTTAATACCAATAAATGGACTTATCGCGCCAGTGCTGATGCAAGGGTTGCTAAAGGCCTTAAAGTGGGGCTGTCTGTTAGCGGAGATATTTATCAATCAAAAAGCTTTTGGTTTAAAACATCAGGCGAGAGTTTAGATGATGATGTTGCAACACTGGCAAAAGTTCCGCAATGGACTAAATTCTATATCGATGGTAATCCGGTATTGCTTACTCCAAGCGGTAACGCATCTAAAGACAATATTAACTTTTTTGAGATTCAAAAATCAGGCGATTATACATTGCAAAACAACTATATCCTTAACGTTGCTGCTAATGGAAGATATGATGTGCCTTTTATTCCGGGTTTAAGTGCTACTATAACTTATAATAAGAATATTAACAACTTTTTCGGTAAGCAGTATGGTTCAACGCATCAGTTTTATCAATATTCTGGTACCGGTACAAATGGACATATACCTGGTGGTGACATAGTTGGAACGCCTCCTCCAATTAAAAATGGAGATCGTGTAAGGTTAAACCCGAGCCTCACCACTACTTACCAATTAAATGATATCATCAATTACCAGCGGAAATTTGGTAAGCACGACATCTCGTTCCTTGCACTTTATGAGCAATCGGAAAACTACATGGAGGGAGTTGCTGCCAGTGTAGAAGGTACATTTGATGGAGGTAAGGATAATCAAAACTTTACTTATGGCACGCAGTCATCTAACCAGGTTGGGCTGGTAAAGGAATATGGCAGAAAGGCATATGCTACTCGTTTAGATTATAATTATGATAGTAAATATATTTTACAACTTGCCTTCAGGGCCGATGCAAACACCAATTTTGCACCCGGTCATCAATGGGGGTATTTCCCATCTGGGTCTGCCGGTTGGGTAATGTCTGATGAAAATTTCTTTAAGGATAACCTTAAATTCGTTAATTTCTTCAAAGTAAGAGGTTCTGTGGGCTTGTTAGGGAATGACAATACGGCACCCTGGCAATTTGTGAACAGTTATAAATTTGCTACAGGACACGCGGCGGTTTTTGGCAATGGCGGCGGCGGATCAAATACCACTCTGGATAGGGGTACAACTGTTGAACCAAATATCCTGCTAGCAAACCCGGATGTAACCTGGGATAGTAACTTAAAAGTGGATGTAGGGTTCGATGCGGAATTTCTCTCACATCGTTTATCAATAACCGCTGATTACTATCATGACCATCGGTACAACATGCTAACAAAGTTATCAGCTTCCGTTCCGTTTTTAATTGGAGCAACTCTTCCTGCTGAAAATAAACTTTCCATAAACAGCTTTGGTTATGAAATATCTGTTGGTTGGAAAGACCATATCGGAAAAGATTTTACATATAACTTCAACCCTTATTTTGCCTGGTCAGATGCCAGGAATATAATAATCGATCAACCAGCCGGAAACATCGGTACTTATCTTGATGTAGCTGGTAAATCAGATGACCCTGGTTTCTTAGGATACCGTTATCTTGGGATTTTCAAAAATCAGGCACAGGTTGATACATGGCTTGCCTCACATCCGGGCTATACTATATTCGGTGAGGTCCCTCAGCCAGGTATGCCATATTATCAGGATGTAAGAGGACCCAAGGATGCAAATAATAAATATACCGCTCCCGATGGTAAAATAAATACCGAGGATTTAGATTATATCGCTAAGAAATCAAGTAATCATTATAATGTGGGATTAAATTTTGGCGGATCGTATAAATCAATAACCCTTGGTGTTACTATGGGTATATCATACGGTGGCTATGGTCAAATTGAGGGTGATGCGACGAGCCCGGCAACTGCTTTGGAAAACCGGCCGGCATTTTGGTCAGATCATTGGACTCCAACTAATCAAGACGCTAAATATCCCGCTCCTTACTTTTCTAAGCAGTACAACGTTCCATCGTCATTATGGTACAGAAGCTCAACAACATTTAAAGTTACAAACATGAACTTGAGCTATACTTTGCCTAAAAAATTCGCCGATGCGTTAAATATTGCAAGTATAAGAGTGTATGCGGTAGCAACTAATCCATTTAACTTTTATAATCCATATAGCGATTACAGGGACAATGGAAGTACTTATGATACTTACCCGGCTCTTAAAACATATTCATTTGGTTTAAATGTTGGATTCTAAAAGATTATTACGATGAAAAAATTATATCCTATAATTTTAGCAGCACTTGTTTATACATTGCTATCAACAAGCTGCAAAAAAGTATTAAACAAAGAGGATCTTACGAGCGCCTCTCCTCAATTAATATTCGGTGATTCGGTTTTAGTAAAGCAAAATGTTGACTTTATATACGGTCAGAATTTACCTAACTGGTATGGTAACACAGGTGGTTCGGTATCAAGTACTCTCAATGGTATTTGTGACGAAGCTTATAACGATAATAAGTTTGTTCAAGGTACACTTACCAATAATGATGTTACTGATATCGGCAGCAGTAACACAGCTGGCCCCTACAACAAAATCAGAATTATTAATACCTTTTTGCGCGATTTGGCAGCCGGTAAACTTACACCAGATGTAAAAAAGAGGTTTGCTGCACAAGTTTTATTTTGGAGAGCATACCGCTATTTTGACCTGGTTAGATTATATGGTGGTGTTCCGTTGGTATTAACTCCTTTAGATGCAGTAGGCGATGCAAATAAACAGGCTGCTTTGTTGCCGCGAACCAAAACATTAGATTGTATTAAACAAATTGTTGCCGATTTGGATTCCGCAATTAAAAGTTTGCCGCAAAGATGGCCAGATTCTAAAGATGATTATGGCCGAATTACATCTCAGGCCGCCGCCGCTTTTAAAGGTAGAGTTTTATTAACCTGGGCAAGTCCGGAGTTTAATCCAACAAATGATCGTACCAGGTGGCAGCAAGCCTATGATGCTAATGTACAGGCAATGAATATTTGTAACACAGCAGGTAATAAACTAATGCCTGATTATGCTGGTTTATGGTTTGTTGAAGGGTATTCAAATACTGAAGCTGTAATGGTAACAGCTTATAATTCCGCTACTGGCGATCAGCAAAAGGATAATAACGGTTATGATCTTTCAACCCGGCCGGCTTATACTGGTACTGGTAGTCCCTCAGTATCAAATCAGCCTATATGGGAAATGGTGCAATCATACCCTATGCTTGATGGTTTAACACCTAATGCATCAAGCAAATATCCGTATTCGCTGCAAACCTTTTATAAAAACCGCGACCCCCGGTTTGACAAAACCATTGGTTTTAATGGTTGTACCTGGCCTTTAAACAGCAACAATGCATTCAGGCTATGGACTTATTACTACACCGATCCATCATCAAAAAAAATTGTGACGACTGAACCAATTACGGCATCTGCAACAACAACCGGTTTTTATTTGCGTAAAGCTATTGACCCAACTTTGGCTGCTGCTAATGTAATGTATTCAGGGAATGATTGGATTGAGATACGTTATGCCGAAGTATTGTTAAACTTAGGTGAATGTGCTGCCGAAATTGGCAATCTGAATCAGGGGCAAGAAGCTTACAATGCATTAATTGCTTTACGTAAACGTGCCGGTGTTGAACCCGGAAGTGATGGTTTGTATGGTTTAGCTTCAACAATGAACCATGACGCAATGATTAATGCTATTATGCTGGAGAGAAAAATTGAGCTGGCTTATGAAGGCAAAAGATTCTGGGACCTAAGAAGGAGAAATTTATTGCAAGCTACACTTAACGGAATAAGGAGGTCTGGAATTAGAATCACGCTAAATGCAAATGCTCCGGCCAGCTTGCTTCCGCCATATTCTGGTCGTGATCAACTAACCTCCGACAATGCTTATACCTATTTTACTATAGCGCCAGTGACACTGGATAGTAAATATGCATTAAACGTACAAACATCTGTTGATTTCTTTGGCATACCTACAGCTACAATGAGCAGCGATCCTAATATTTTACAAAATAAAGGCTGGGGAGGTTCTTTCGACCCTCAGCAATAATATTAAAAGAGCGGTTAGTCATTTCCTGCTCTTTTTTAAAATTTATAATGAAAACTAAACATGAAAAAACACACAGCTTTATTTATAGTAGCAGCAGCATTGGGTTTTACTAAGCCGGCTTTTGCGCAATATCCCGAAGTGCCGCAGAATGTAAAAGATGAGAGTGAGGTTATGATGAAAGAGGCTGAACGCCGATCAGATTCGGCATGGCAAGTGGCGCTGCCTATCATCAAGGCTGATCAAAGAAAAGGGAAAGTGTATGTGCCTTGGGCTGCACGGCCAACAGATTTGCCGCAGGCAAAAATACCCGCCTTTCCCGGTGCTGAAGGTGGTGGTAAGTTTACCTTTGGTGGTCGCGGAGGTAAGGTATATGTGGTAACAAGCCTGGCCGATAATGGCCCTGGAACCTTGCGCGATGCTTGTGAAAAGGGTGGTGCACGTATTATTGTATTCAATGTAGCGGGTATTATTCGGATCAAAACACCAATCATAGTGAGGGCTCCATACGTAACTATTGAAGGCCAAACTGCTCCTGGGGATGGTATTTGCGTGGCTGGCGAATCATTCTGGGTAAATACGCATGATGTGATCATCCGTTATATGCGTTTCCGTCGCGGCGAAACTAATGTTGGCCGTAGGGACGATGCTTTGGGAGGTAACCCGGTAGGAAACATCATTGCTGATCACGTGTCCGCAAGCTGGGGACTTGATGAGAATTTTTCGATGTACAGGCATATGTTTGATCCTGGAGATGGCTCAAAAGAAGAAAAACTGGGTACCGTAAATATTACCATACAAAACTGCATCTATTCAGAATCTCTTGATTACTGGAACCATGCTTTCGGTAGCACTACTGGCGGCGAAAACAGTACTATGTTGCGCAACCTATGGGCCGATAATACCGGCCGTAACCCTTCAGTAGGCTGGAACGGTGTTTACAATTTCGTAAACAATGTGGTATTTAACTGGCACCACCGCTCAATGGATGGTGGCGATTATACAACCAACTATAATATTATCAATAACTATTTTAAACCGGGTCCGGTTACTCCTAAAGATGAGCCTGTTGGTCATCGTATACTTAAGCCTGAATCGGGCAGAAGCAAACTCAAAGAAAAGATATTTGGCAGGGTTTACGCCGTAGGTAACGTTATGGAAGGATATCCTGAAGTAACAAAAGATCCCTGGAATGGTGGCATACAGGTAGAAGGGCCAGGCGGTAAAGAACTGCCTGATGCTGGAGAATATAAGGATTACATGAAATCTGACGTGCCTTTCGCCATGACTCCGGTAAACGTGTTGTCGGCCAATGACGCGCTTAAATTTGTTATAGCTAATGCAGGTGCAACTTTACCTAAACGTGATGCAGTTGATCATCGCATTATCGAGCAGGTACGTACAGGTAAGATCACCTACAAGGAAATGAAAACAGATACCGCTTATCAGTTTAAGGTGCGTAAATTACCTAAGGATTCCTATAAACTTGGAATCATCACAGCGCCTTGGCAAGTTGGCGGATATCCTGAATATAAAGGAACTCCATACAAAGACAGCGACTCTGACGGAATACCTGATGATTGGGAAGTAAAACATGGTTTGAACCCGAAAAATGCTGATGACTCTGCATTGCCTGCAAAAGATGGCAGCGGTTATACCAATATTGAGGTTTACCTGAACACCGTAGCTATGCAGGGCGAAAAGAAATTGGCTAATATAAAATAAGTATATACAAACGGGCGATGTTAGGATTTCGATTTAAGAAAGATCTTTATGTTCTGAGTTGGTTAGTGATAGGGTGCATGCTCTTGCATGCACCCTTGTTTGCTCAAAATAAAAAGAAAGTAATTAAGCCGCAACCGCCCGTTGCTGCCGATAAAAGCGGCAAGCTCATATATGCCCTCGCCCCCAATGGAGATCGTATTCCTGACTATTCCTATTGTGGATATATGGCTTCCGAAAAACCAATTCCCGAAGTTCCTGTGCGTATAGTTGTGCCTTTAAAAGTCGGTGATGCCACACTGCGTATACAGGCTGCCTTAGATTATATGGCTGACTTGCCGGCTAACTCTGATGGCGTACGCGGCGCTGTGCTGCTTACAAAAGGTGTATATCAGGTAAATGGAAGCTTAAAAATAAAATCGTCTGGCGTTGTTTTGCGAGGGAGCGGTATTGGGGCAAATGGAACCATATTGTTAGCCGCTGGTAAAGGCAGGGAAACTTTAATCCATATCATCGGAAAAAACGACAAGCAAACCGGAAAAGAGATTAAAATTGCAGATGCTTATGTACCTGTAAATGCAAACACATTCCATGTAGATGCCGGAACCAATATTAAGGTCGGTGAAATGGTGATGGTTCACAGGCCAAGCACACAAACCTGGATCAATACACTAAAAACAGATCATTTTGGAGGAGATTTAACCGCCCTGGCCTGGAAACCCGGAGAGCGTGATATTTATTGGGATCGAAAAGTTACAGCCGTTGAAGATAATAACATTACCCTGGATGCTCCGCTTACAACTGCTCTGGATACTGCTTTTGGCGGAGGATTGATAAGCACATATCAATGGTCAGGCCGTATAGTACAGGCAGGTATTGAAAACTTAACCCTGAGATCAGCTTATGATTCAACTAATCCTAAAGATGAGGCTCATCGCTGGATGGCCATCACCATGGAAAATGTTAGTGACAGTTGGGTACGTCAGGTTACTTTTGAGCATTTTGCCGGATCAGCAGTATTTATTGGCACAACCGGAAATCGTATCACGGTAGAAGATTGCAGATCAATTGACCCTGTTTCAGAAATAGGAGGACAGCGCCGAAACACCTTTTTAACTATGGGCGGGCAAACCCTTTTTCAGCGTTTATACTCCGAAGGGGGTTTTCATGATTTTGCCACAGGGTATTGTGCTCCTGGGCCAAATGCTTTCGTTCAATGTATGTCAGTGCAATCAAACAGCTTTAGCGGAAGCATTGACAGTTGGGCATCAGGTGTTTTGTTTGATGTTGTAAGTATTGATGGCCAGGCTCTGAGTTATATGAATCGCGGTCAAGATGGTCAGGGAGCTGGATGGAATGCTGCCAATAGCCTTTTTTGGAATTGCACAGCTGCCCATGTAGATTGTTATCAGCCACCAACCGCTCAGAACTGGGCATTTGGCACATGGGCGCAATTCGCTGGTGATGGTTATTGGGAGTCATCAAACAGTACCATCAATCCGCGTAGTTTTTATTATGCGCAATTAGCCAGCCGTTTAAATAAAGATGTAAGCAAACAGGCAGGTATGCTTTATCCTACTACTGAACCATCAAGCAGCCCAACGGTTGAGCAAGCGGCCGAACTAATGGCGGCTGCCAGAAAGCCGGCCGTAACAATAAATGACTGGATAGGGAAAGCCGCGGAAAGGAATCCTATAAATACATCATCAACAGGTATTAAAACTATTGATGAAATTGGCTACGGGCAAAAAGCTACGCCAGCAATGGCTCCGAAAATGAGCGTGGAAAATGGCTGGTTGGTGCGCGGCAATACTGTATTGGCTGGTAAACATTTTGAAACTCCGTGGTGGAATGGTACCGTTCATCCAGATTATACCGAAACTACTGCAAAACCTGCTATCACGCGTTGGGTTCCCGGTCAAACAGGTACCGGTTTAACTGATGACCTTGACGAGGTAAGCAACTGGATGCTCAAAGACAATATTGTAGCTTTTGAACATAATTATGGCCTTTGGTATGATCGCCGTCGTGATGATCATGAGCGTATCCGCCGTATGGATGGCGATGTATGGGCACCTTTTTATGAGCTGCCTTTTGCCCGCAGCGGTAAGGGACTGGCTTATGATGGTTTAAGCAAATATGATCTGACCAAATATAACACCTGGTACTGGAGCAGGCTGAAACAATTTGCAGATCTGGCAGATCAGAAAGGGTTAGTGCTGGTGCATCAAAACTACTTTCAGCATAACATTATTGAAGCCGGAGCACATTACACCGATTTTCCATGGCGAACAGCCAACAATATTAACAGCAGTGGTTTCCCGGAGCCTGTGCCTTATGCAGGCGACAAACGCCAGTTTATGGCCGAGCAATTTTATGATGAAACAAATCCTGCAAGGCGTGCGCTTCATCAAGCATACATTTATAAATGCCTGGATAATTTTGCGGCTAACAATGGAATAATACAACAAATTGGCGCGGAGTTTACCGGTCCGCTGCATTTTATGCAGTTTTGGGTTGAAACCATTAAACAATGGGAAACTACCCACAAAAAGAAAGAAATAATTAGCCTGAGTGCTACCAAAGACGTACAGGATGCAATCCTTGCTGATGCCTCAAAGGCATCAGTTATCAATGTTATTGATATCAGGTATTGGTATTACCAGGCTAACGGAACGGTCTATGCTCCAATTGGCGGCCAAAGCCTGGCGCCACGACAACAAGCACGCATATTTAAACCAAAAGCTTCTTCATTTGAGCAGGTGTATCGTGCCGTGCATGAGTATCGCACTAAATATCCGGATAAGGCGGTATTGTTTTCTGCCGATGGCTATGACCATTTTGGCTGGGCGGTATTCATAGCCGGTGGTTCATTACCCGTGTTACCTGCTGGTACGGATGCCCAGTTTTTGACAGCGGCAAGCAATATGAAACCCGCCGATCTGCCAGGTAATCCAAAAGAGCAATGGGCATTAAGTTCTTCGAAAGGTTATGTCGTTTACAATAATGGCGATAATCCCATCCGGATAGATCTACCATCTAATAACACTTATAACGTCCGGTGGATCGATCCTCAAACAGGGCAGCTATTGGCTGGTACTGAACAAATAAAAGGTGGTAATGGTACAGAAATAAAAAGCCCAAAGCCTGGTACTGCTATTTTATGGCTAACGCGTAACTAAATAACCATGTTAAAGAAACTTATTTTGTTAGGTATAGCCTGCTGTCTGCTTTTCTCATTTAAAAGCGGTGAGCCGGTTACACCATCTTTAAAAATATCACACAATCACCGCTACTTTACAGCAGGTAATAAACCTTTCTTTTGGTTGGGTGATACCGGCTGGTTGCTGTTTTCAAAAATGAAACGTGAAGAAGCTGAACAATATCTGGATATCCGCAGCAAACAAGGCTTTAATGTGATACAAGTAATGGTGGTACATAGCGTAAGTGAAGTGAATGCCTATGGCGATTCGGCGCTGAACAATAAAAATATAGCTGTACCCAAGGTTACCCCTGGGAATACTTTTGGTAAGGCAAATGAGTATGATTATTGGGATCATATAGATTGGATAATTGATAAAGCAGCCGAAAAGGGGCTGTATGTAGCCTTGGTACCTATATGGGGTTCTGTAGTTAAAGGAAACCATATTGGAGTTGAAAAGGCAAAAATATATACTGAGTTTTTAGCAAAAAGATACCGCGAAAAAAATAATGTAATCTGGATGAATGGCGGTGATATCCCCGGAACAGATTCTTTAAAAACATGGAATACCATTGGCAATACCCTGCACGCATTAGATACTACGCACCTCATAACCTTTCATCCACGGGGGCGTACACAATCATCCACTTGGTTTCATGATCAGGCCTGGTTAAGTTTTAATTGTTTCCAGTCTGGCCATCGCACTTATGCGCAGGATACTTCCAAAAAGGATCTGAACTATGGCGAAGATAACTGGAAATATGTGCTGGCAGATTACAATAAAATCCCGGCTAAACCGACACTGGATGCCGAGCCATCTTATGAAAAAATACCTCATGGGCTGCATGATATCAAACTTCCCCGCTGGACTGCTGCCGACGTTCGGCGATATGGGTACTGGTCGGTTTTTGCAGGAGCTTCCGGTTACACTTATGGTAATAACGATGTAATGCAAATGCATAAGCCAGGTGAAAAAAAGACTGCCTATGGATCAAAGGGCTATTGGTTTAATTCCATTAATGACCCTGGTGCAAGGCAAATGATCTATCTCAAAAAGCTGATGTTATCCCGCCCGTATATGGAGCGGGTACCCGATCAGTCGATAATCGCTGGCGATGCGGGAAAAAGATATGACCATCTTATAGCCACGCGAGGCAAAAGCTATGCTTTTGTATATACATACACAGGTAGGGAAATCAGTATCAATGCTCAAAAATTAATTGGTACAAAAATCAAGGCATCATGGTATGACCCACGTAACGGACAAATTACACCCATTGGTACAGTTGCCAAAGCCAATGTGCTTAAATTTAAACCTCCAGGTCAGAAAGTAAACGGCAATGATTGGGTACTGGTTGTTGACGCTATATAAACCTAAAATAAAGTACACATGAGTAAATCGGTTAAATATATACTGTTTGGGTTTGTCCTTGTTTTCATGACTTCGTGCAAAACGAATAAAAGCGTGTATATGTTTACTTCGTTTCATGAGCCTGCTAATGGGGGACTTCGTTTGCTGTATAGTTATGATGCTTGTCATTGGACAGACATTAATCACATATTTATAAAACCCGAAGTTGGCAATGCTAAAATTATGCGTGACCCATCCATAGCCCAGGGCCCGGATGGCGTGTACCATTTAGTATGGACAACGAACTGGAAAAACGACCAGGGAATAGGTTATGCCAGTTCAAAAGACCTAATACATTGGTCGGCTCAGCAGCATATTAATGTAATGGGTTATGAACCAACCTCCATTAATGCCTGGGCACCTGAGCTGTTTTATGATGATGAATCGGCACAGTTTATCATTGTTTGGGCCTCAACAATACCCAACCGCTTTCCGAAGGGGCAGGAAGATGAGAATAATAACCATCGTTTGTATTATACCACCACTAAGGACTTTAAAACCTTTACACCAACCCAATTATTTCTTGATCCGGGTTTCAGCGTGATAGATGCCGAAATCGTAAAACGGGGCAAGGGAGATTACGTGCTGGTTATGAAAGACAATACAAGACCAAATCGAAATATTCTGGTTGCCTTTGCAGGCAACCCTCTTGGTCCTTATCATGACTACACACCACGGTTTACCGAAATGTATAGCGAAGGGCCATCCATGACAAAAGCAGGGAGCAACTGGCTTATTTACTATGATTCGTACCGGTTAAAAAGATATGGTGCTATGCGCACAACTGATTTTAAAACATTTACAGACATCAGCGATAGCGTAAAGGTTCCGGAAGGCCATAAACACGGCACCATATTTAAAGTGACCAAAAAGCAGCTGGACTTTTTGCTAAAAGAAGTGCAGTTAAACACAGATAAGAGCTAACATGAATAAAATCATTGTATATATATTATTTTTCACTTTAACTATCTGTGTGGCACAAGCACAGGATACGGTTCGCTATACCGGAAACACGGTGGTCAATGTCGACTATCATCATGGGCAGCTAAGTCCGGCGATAGGTGTACATAGCCAGCAAATATTCAGAGCCAACCGTGAGCATCCGGAACTGGCTGATGGCTTCGGGTTTACTTATAACCATGCACCTATGCTTGCTTACTGGAATAATACTTTTTATGTGGAGTATTTGAGCGACAAGGTAGGAGAGAGTGTACCACCGGGTCAAACTTTATTAATTACCTCAAAAGATGGGCAGATATGGTCAAAGCCAACCGTCGTTTTTCCTCAATATAAAATACCTGACGGCACCACCAAGGAAGGACATCCAGGAGTAGCGAAAAATCTCTATTCAGTAATGCACCAGCGTATGGGTTTTTTTACCAGTAAATCAAAAAGGTTACTGATATTAGGTTTCTATGGTATTTGTTTAGATGGGCATGACGATCCTAATGATGGCCTGGGCATTGGCCGTGTAGTACGAGAAGTATTACCAGATGGTAAATATGGTCCCATTTATTTTATACACTATAACCCTAAATGGAACGAAAAAAACTCCACTTTTCCTTTTTATAAAACAAGCAAAGATAAAGGATTTATAAAGGCCTGTGATGAGCTGATGGCTAACCCTTTAATGATGATGCAGTGGGCCGAGGAAACAGACCGTAAAGATCCGTTAATCCCTTTACATAAAGAATATAAAGCTTTTAACTTCTATCACCTGCCAGATGGTAGAGTGGTTGGCTTATGGAAAAACGCATTAACATCTATCAGTACCGATAATGGTAAAACCTGGCCGGCTAATGCTTCTCGCGCTCCTCGTTTTGTAAATAGTAATGCTAAGATATGGGGCCAGCGTACGTCAGATGGTAAATATGCTACGGTGTATAATCCTTCGGAGTTCAGATGGCCGCTGGCTATTTCTGTTAGTGCAGACGGTTTAAATTATAATAATCTTTTACTGGTTAATGGCGAGATCACCTCGCTGCGTTATGGCGGGGCTTATAAATCATACGGCCCGCAATATGTAAGAGGAATTGAGGAAGGTAACGGGATTCCACCAGGAGGTAAGCTATGGGTTACCTATAGCATGAATAAGGAAGATATATGGGTGTCATCGATTCCTGTACCTGTAAGCGAGGTTGCAGATGCTCATGCGAATGAAGTATTTAATGACATGCCTGCAGGTAAAGAATTGGAAAAATGGAATACTTACAGCCCGCAATGGGCACCTGTTGGTATTGATAAATCTCCCGATGGCGAGCGCAGTTTAACGCTGAAAGACAGCGACCCCTTTGATTATGCCAAAGCTGAGCGGGTAGTACCAGCCTCTAAAAAGCTATTGGCCGATTTCACTATCGTATCCGGCCAAAATAACACTGGTAAGCTGGATATTGAATTTCAAAACGAAAAAGGAGATGCAGCAATCAGGCTTACGCTTGATTCTACAGGCAGATTTTATACAAAGGCTGGTTATCGGGATAAAAACCTGATCAAATATGAGGCGGATAAAAGCTATCATGTTATCCTGAAACTAAATACAGATTCCCGGTTTTACACGATCAATATCAACGGAAAAGATATGTCGCCCTCCCTGTTTTTTGCTCCGGTGCTAAAAGTAAGTCGTGTGGTTTTCAGGACCGGAGATGTAATACGTTTTCCTAATGCAGATACACCTACAGATCAGGATTATGACTTACCAAAAGCCGGTGAGGCTGCTAAAACTGCCGTGTTTTATATCAAATCGTTCAAAACAAGTAATTATTAAAGGATGAGGGTTAGAGAAATATTTGTTTTGTTGATCATGATGGTTTGTTGCTTAACAAGCAGTAAGGCACAGGTTATATTACCTAAAATATTGGGTAATGGAATGGTGCTGCAACGCAATCAGTCAATACCTATCTGGGGAACAGCCAAGCCTGGCGAAAAGGTTAGCGTTAAATTTAAAACTCAAAGCAAATCTACAATAACCGACCAGGCAGGTAAGTGGATAGTGATGTTAGATGCGATGCAGGCGTCGGCAAAACCAGCTACTTTAACCATAAAAGGATCAAATAGAATTGAATTGCATAATATTTTGGTAGGTGAGGTTTGGTTATGCTCGGGCCAATCAAATATGCAGTATGAGATGCGCAAGAATAGCAAGGTAAAAAAGCCTGATACCAGTACAGTTAATTCCCCGGTTGATGAATTGGAACGCACTCATAACTCCCACATCAGGATATTTCTTGTAACCCAAAAAAATCTTCAAAAGCCTGATTCTACCCATTCAGGCTGGAGTATAGCCGAAGACTCTGCTTTGAGGGCATTTTCTGCGGCAGGTTATTTCTTTGCTAAAAATTTAAATCATGATCTCAACGTGCCTGTTGGCATTATTTCCTCGGCAGTAAGCGGCAGCAGAATTGAACCTTGGGTGTCAAGTGATGCTTTTGATGCCATCCCATACTTCAAAGCTAATAATGTTAAAATAGATGGTGATCCGGGGAAGTTCTACAATAAAATGATTGAGCCGCTGGCTCCCTTTGCACTTAAAGGTTTTTTATGGTACCAGGGTGAAAGCAATTGCTTTTTAGGTGAAACCATTACCTATACCTACAAAATGGAAGCGCTCATCAATAGCTGGCGTAGGCTTTGGAGCAACAGCAATCTCCCATTTTATTACGTGCAGATAGCGCCCTACTATTATTCGCAAGGAAAAGGGCCTGTTTCCTACACAGAGTATACAGAGCCCGAACTGCGAGAGGCCCAAACTATGGCCCTGAAAATACCACACACGGCCATGATTGTAACTACGGATTTGAACGATGATCTGAAAAATATTCATCCGCCCTTTAAATGGGAAATAGGCCGACGGTTAGAATTACAGGCCCTGGCTGACACTTATAATCAGAAGCAGCTTGTAAGCTCAGGACCCATGTACAAAAGCATGAAGACCAGCGCCAACAAGATCATTATTGAATTTAACAGCGTTGGCAATGGCCTGGTTAGTCATAACGGAAAACCACTAAGCGACTTTACAATTGCCGGTACCGACGGCAAATTTGTACCCGCTGATGCAACCATAATAGGCAATACCATTGAAGTTTCAGCACCATCTGTAACTGTGCCGGTGGCTGCCCGGTTTGCCTGGTCAGAATCTGCCCAACCTAATTTTTATAACCGAAACGGATTACCGGCTGTGCCTTTCCGTACCGATAACCCTTTAAAGTTTACCTTAAACGCTAACTGAAACTATGAGATCCACCTGCCTTAAAATATATTTTGTTGTCTTGTTTATACTTAGCGGGTTAATTATCCACGCACAGGAAACGCAAAAAATGTTTCTTTCAGGTACAGGTAGTGATCACACCGTTAACTGGCAGTTTTTCTGTACCGAAGGCAGGAACTCAGGCAAATGGACAACTATTCCGGTACCCTCTAATTGGGAGTTTCAAGGATTTGGTAAATATAACTATGGGCTATCTAAAGATAGTTTACGAGGCAAAGAGAAAGGGCTGTATAAATATGAATTTGCCATACCGGCATCGTGGCAGGGTAAAGCTATTAATATCGTTTTTGATGGTTCAATGACCGATACTGAAGTTAAACTTAATGGGCAATCTGCCGGGCCCATACATCAGGGCTCGTTCTACCGCTTTAAGTACGATGTGAGCAAAATGCTTAACTACGGAAAATCCAACTTGTTGGAGGTAACTGTCTCCAAACATTCGGCCAATGCTTCGGTGAACGCGGCGGAAAGAAAAGGCGATTTCTGGATATTTGGCGGCATTTTCAGACCAGTGTTTTTGGAGGTATCTCCACAAAGTCATATTAATTACTACGCCATTGATGCAAAAGCAAATGGCAACCTGAAAGCTACCTTAAGACTATCATCAGCCAAAACAGGTATAATAACCGGACAGATTTATACACTGAATGGTCAAAAAGAAGGTGCTGCATTTACAGCTAAGGTTAATACGGGAGATACATTGGTCAATATCAGTACCCATATTTCATCTCCCAAATTATGGACGCCCGAATCGCCAAACCTGTATAACGTAGTTTTTACTCTCACGCAAAATGGCAAAACTATACATGCTGTAAAGCAAAGAATTGGTTTCCGCACAGTGGAACTGCGTGAACATGACGGTATTTATGTTAACAATGTTAAGATCAAGTTCAAAGGGGTAAATCGGCATTCGTTTTGGCCAACAACAGGCAGGGCTTTAAATAAAAAGATAAGCATTGAAGATGTGCAGCTGATGAAAGATATGAACATGAATGCGGTCCGCATGTCGCATTACCCGCCTGATGATCATTTTCTGGATGTATG
Organism: Mucilaginibacter aquaedulcis; assembly: GCF_030409325.1. Lineage (GTDB taxonomy): Bacteria > Bacteroidota > Bacteroidia > Sphingobacteriales > Sphingobacteriaceae > Mucilaginibacter > Mucilaginibacter aquaedulcis. The sequence goes on along the minus strand of NZ_JAUFPR010000002.1, from coordinate 958,875 downwards.
TGATTCATTGGGTTTGTTTGTATTGGATGAGTTAACCGGCTGGCACCACAGTTACGATACACAGGTTGGTTCCAAATTAACCAGGGAACTGATAGAAAAAGATATAAACCATCCATCCATAGTAGTTTGGGACAATGGCAATGAGGGAGGGTTTAACTTTGATCTTGATCATTGGTTTGATGAACTTGACATACAAAAGCGCCCGCTTATACATCCCTGGGGAATTTTCAGAGGCACCAATACACAGCACTATATCAACTATGATTATGGCATTAACACAGGGATCAATGGGCATGACGTATTTTTCCCGACAGAGTTTTTACACGGGCTTTATGATGGCGGGGCAGGTGCCGGTCTGGAAGATTTTTGGAACCAAATGTGGCATACACCAATTTCGGCAGGTGGATTTATATGGGATTTTGCAGATGAGGCAGTAGAACATGCAGACAAGAATGGTGAACTGGATACAGACGGCGATCATGGCCCTGATGGTATAGTTGGCCCATACCACGAAAAGGAAGGCAGCTATTATACTATTAAAGAAGTTTGGAGCCCGGTATATCTTGAACCACGAGAAATTACCCCGGCTTTTAACGGAACCCTGCGCCTGCAGAATCGCTATTTTTATACAAACCTTAAGCAATGCAGTTTTAGTTACAAATTGGTTAAGCTGGATAATCCCTATCAAAAAGCAAGTATTGCGGCCAAATCAGGTGTAATAACATCTCCTGATGTGTTGCCGGGGCAATATGGCAATTTGCAGGTACAATTACCTGTCGGCTGGCGGGGTTTTGATGTATTGTACATCACTGCTTATGATGTTACAAAGCATGAGCTATTTACCTGGAGTTTTCCGATCAGCAGTCATGATAAACTAACGGCCGGCATGATTAGCAAAACAGGCGAGAGCAAAGCTCAGCTAACTGAAACTGATTCGTTATTTAAGGTTAAAGCCAGTAACGGCATCGAGCTGGACTTTAACCGCAACTCAGGTATACTGGTAAAAGTAAAAAATGCTAAAGGGAATATTCAATTTAATAACGGCCCTATATTGATTGAAGGACAGGGACAAGCCGGTTTCCAAAAACTCATACATCGCTACGAAGGAGATAATTTAATAGTAGAAGGTGTATTCCCACCAAAGCTAACTGAGCCAGTGCTGCGGTGGACTATTTACCCATCAGGGTGGGTGCAATTAGATGTAAAATACTGGCCTATTGGTGAAGAAGCAACACTATTAGGGGTAAATTTCTCTTTTCCGGAAAAGGAAATAAAAGGAGTGAGTTATTTAGGTGATGGCCCATACCGTGTTTGGAAGAACCGGATGAAAGGCACACGTCTGGGTGTTTGGGACAAGATATATAACAATACTATTACCGGCCAGGGCAAAGTAGTTTACCCGGAATTTAAAGGCTATTACTCCAACCTGTACTGGATGAAGTTAGAAACCACTGGCCAACCTATAACTATTGTATGCAATAGCCGCGATGTGTTTATGCGTTTGTTTACCCCGGCAAATCCGCAAAAGGTATACAATGTGGCCCCGGCTTTCCCTTCCGGCGATATATCATTTATGCATGGCATTACGCCAATAGGTACTAAATCGCAAAAGCCGGAAAATTTAGGGCCGGCCGGCAAAAAGAACCAATATTTTAATTATGACAAAAATATAGAGGATGCGCTGTCGCTCAACCTGTATTTTGATTTTTCGGGTAAGTAATGCAAAAATTACACATATATATATCCCTGGTTTTAATCCTTGTTGTAAACATGGGTTTAAATACTTATGGAAATATAAGTCTGCAAAATCTGAAGTGCGAAATGTTACATAATCCGCTTGGGATTGGTACAACCCATCCGCGTTTAAGCTGGCAGATTGTAAGTGATACCCGAGGTGTTGAACAACAGGCTTATCAGATCATGGTATCATCAACAGCTGAAAAGCTTGAGCGTGGTGAAGCTGATCTGTGGGATTCGCATAAGGTTAATTCTGATCAATCTGTTATGGTTAGTTATGCTGGCAAGCCATTATTAAGCCGCACAAATTGTTATTGGAAAGTTAGGGTTTGGACAAACAAAGGTGCAAGCTCCTGGAGCAAGCCTGCTATGTGGACAGAAGGATTACTAAACCAGGCTGATTGGAAAGCCCAATGGATAGGGTGCGATAAAGGTTTCTCCTGGGATAGCGTATCTAAATTTTCACGCCTTTCGGCCAGATATTATCGTAAGCAGTTTGATGTTAAAGCAGGTATCAAAAAGGCAACGGTTTATATAGCTGGTCTTGGGCATTATGAACTTTACGTAAATGGCAAACACATTGGCGATCAGGTACTGGCTGAGCCACCTACTGATTATACCCAATCTGTAAAATACAATACGTTTGATGTTACCGATAATATTAAGCAGGGCGAAAATGCGATAGCTTCCATATTGGGTAACGGACGTTTCTTTACCATGCGGCCTAAGTACAAACCAAAAAAGATCAAGGAGTTTGGTTTCCCGAAGATGTTGCTGCAATTAGAAATTGAATATACAAATGGTACCCGGCAAATTATAAGCAGTGACAATAGCTGGAAATTTACAGCAGATGGCCCCATCCGTACCAACAATGAATATGATGGAGAGGAGTATGATGCCACCAAAGAATTTGTTGGCTGGAACAACATTGGTTTTAACGATAAGGCATGGTTAAATGCTGAATCGGTACAAGCACCGGGAGGCAGGATTGAAGCGCAAATGAACGAACCCATTAAAATAATGGATACTATAAAGCCTGTTGCTATAAACCAGGTGAAACCCGGGATATGGATCATAGATATGGGGCAAAATATGGCAGGTTGGGTACAAATGAAAGTAAAAGGAAATAGAGGCGATAAAATAACTCTTCGTTATGCTGAAACTTTGCAACCTAATGGTGAACTGTATGTTGCCAACTTGCGCGATGCTAAAGTGACAGATGTTTACACCCTTAAGGGTAGTGATCTGGAAACCTGGCACCCGGTATTTGTATACCATGGTTTCAGGTATCTGGAGATCAGCGGATATCCAGGTAAACCGGAGCTGACAGACCTTGAAGGGCATGTAGTATACGATGCCATAGCCAACACAGGTGGCTTTGAAACATCAAACGAGCTTATTAACCAAATTTACAAGAATGCTTACTGGGGAATACTGAGCAATTACAAGGGGATGCCTGTTGACTGCCCGCAGCGTAATGAGCGTATGCCATGGCTTGGCGACCGTGCTGTTGGCTCCCTGGGAGAAAGTTTTGTTTTTGCCAACGGAAACCTGTATGCCAAATGGTTGGATGACATAGGCGAGTCGCAAAAGCCGGATGGTGCTATACCTGATGTTGCCCCGGCCTATTGGAACTATTACAGCGATAATATGACCTGGCCGGGTACTTATATCCTGGTAGCCGATATGCTGTATCGTCAGTTTGCTGATGAGGCTCCTATTCAAAAGCATTATGCATCTATGAAAAAATGGATGGATTACATGAAGCGGAAATACATGAAGGATAACCTGATCACCAAAGACAAATATGGCGATTGGTGCGTTCCGCCCGAATCACCCGAACTCATCCACTCCAAAGATCCTGCCCGCAACACCGAAGGGCAATTAATAGCATCGGCCTACTATTTTCATTTATTAGGGTTGATGCAAAAGTTTGCTGTACTGCTTCATAAACCGGTTGATGCAAAAAACTTTAGCGCCCAGCAGGCAAATACAGCTAAAGCTTTCAACCAAAAATATCTGGATAAAAAGAAGTTTCAATATGATAATAATACCGTTACGGCTAATTTATTGCCGCTCTATTTTGGCATAACACCACCTGAAGCTCGTCAGGAAGTATTTAAAAATATTGTCAATAAAATTCAAGATGAAGCAAAGGGCCACATCAGCACAGGAGTTATCGGTACGCAATGGCTCATGCGAGGCTTATCCGAATATGGGCGACCGGATTTGGCTTACCGTATAGCCAGTAACAACGATTATCCAAGTTGGGGTTATATGGTAAAACATGGCGCAACTACCATTTGGGAACTTTGGAACGGGGATACTGCCAACCCAGCCATGAATTCACATAATCATATTATGCTCCTCGGCGATCTGATAGCCTGGTTTTATCAGGATCTGGCAGGTATTAAAACAGTAGATGCGGGTTTTAAGCAAATTGTAATGAACCCTGCTGCTATTCATGATTTGAATAGTGTAAAGGCTTCTTACCAAACTCCTTATGGGTTAGTGAAAAGCAGTTGGACTAAAAATGAAAGCGATTTCAAATGGCATATAACAATACCACCAAATAGCAATGCATTGGTTTATCTGCCTGCTTCAATAACGTCAGTTATCACCGAGAGCGGAAAAGCAATTACAGCGATAAAAGATATTAAACTGATGAAGATGGAAAATGGAAAGGCCGTTTTCCGGGTAGGTTCAGGCAATTATGATTTTGAAGTTAAAAATTAATCTATATAAACTTTATTGATGATGAAGAAATTAAACATAATAGGTACGGCATTCATAGCAATGTTGTTTTTAACCATTACAAGCTATGCACAGGAACTGACAGCTTCGAAGCCAGTATCTGCAACACCCGAAGCACAAGTAAAAGCAGACGCTGAGGTTGATAAAAAAGCCACTGATTGGGTAAACTCCTTAAGCCTTAATGATAAAGAAAAAGAGGGACGTGTAAAAGAGGTGATAGCCGCCCATCTTAAAGCAATACGCGACTGGAACAATAGCCATAGTTATGAATCTGTACCGGCTGGTATTAACCCTGAAAGTGGTAAGCCATTGAGTACTATGGACAGGCAGATCATAGTTAACTCATCATTGCCAAAATCTGTACATGAAAACCTGATGACTGGTTTACGAAAAGATTTGAGCGAAGAACAGGTACAAGCCATACTTGATAAATATACAATCGGTAAGGTGGCTTTTACACTGGCTGGCTACAAAGCCATAGTACCCGATCTTACCCCTACAGAAGAGACAGCTATACTTACTAACCTGAAGCAGGCTCGTGAGCAAGCGGTTGATTTTAAGAATATTAAACAGATATCGGCCATATTTGAAATATACAAAACCAAAAATGAACAGTATTTGAATAATAATGGCCGTAACTGGCACCAGTTATTTAAAGCTTATGTAGAAGCTACAAAGGCTAAAAAAGCGGCCGACGCTGCTGCCAAAAAATCAGCACAATAACTTAAAAAGCTATGTATAAAAAAGCAATTATAATATTAGTAACCTGTTTCATCACCATAAACAGCTTTGCCCAAACCAAACCATGGCACAAAGGTATTTTGACCGATGAGTTTATATACGAAAAAGCACCTTACCCGGAATGCCATGCATCTACCATTGCAGAAACTTCAAAAAAAGGATTAATAGCAGCCTGGTTTGGAGGAACCAAGGAGCGAAACCCGGATGTATGTATTTGGGTAAGCAGATTGGTTAACGGCAAGTGGACAGAAGCGGTTAATGTAGCTAATGGTATTCAAAATGATACTTTACGCTATCCATGCTGGAACCCGGTATTGTTTCAAGTGCCTGGAGGGGAGTTACTATTATTTTATAAAATAGGCCCAAGTCCTGCAAAATGGAAGGGGTATATGAAAACTTCGGCTGATGGTGGCATTACTTGGTCAGCGCAAAAAGCTTTGCCTGAAGGCATTTTAGGGCCGATTAAAAATAAACCGGTCTGGCTGAAGGATGGTACTATATTAAGTCCTTCAAGTACTGAGGGTAATGGCTGGCAAGTGCATTTTGAAGCCAGTAAAGATCAGGGAAAAACCTGGACGTTAATAGGCCCAATAAACGACGGCAAGGAGTTGAATGCTATTCAGCCAAGCGTTCTGTTTCATCAAGATGGTAGCCTGCAAGCATTGTGCCGTAGCCAAAACAGGTCTATATTAACTACATGGTCAAAGGATAACGGCCAAACCTGGTCACCGCTTGAAAAAACAAGTCTGCCCAATAATAATTCCGGCACCGATGCCGTAACTCTGAAAGATGGCCGGCAACTGTTGGTATATAATCATGTATTGCCCCCGGGAAAACAAACCAAAGGAGCCCGTACACCTTTAAATGTATCTGTTTCAAAGGATGGAATTAACTGGTATGCTGCAGCTATTTTGGAAGATTCACCAATCAGTCAATATTCTTATCCATCGGTTATTCAAACCTCTGATGGTTTGGTTCATATCGTTTATACCTGGCGCAGGCAGCGCATTAAACATGTGGTTATAGATCCTAAAAAGCTTGATCTGAAAGAGATCAAAAATGGTGAATGGCCAAAAGTAGCGGGGTACACGTTACCGGAAATAAAAGGAGAGGTTGACGTACTTAAATAATATGATCATGAAACAGCACAAAGTATACGTTTTATTGATATGCCTGCTACTGAATGCGGTAGGTTTACATGCGCAGCAAACTACCGATGGGCAGTATAAAAAAACGTTGAAGGAGGTGCTGGATGAGATACAAACCAAATATCATGTAACTATTAAGTACTCGCCGGCTATGGTTAGCGGCAAATGGGTAAACTATGCAGAATGGCGCTTTCGGCCTGACGTTGATACCACGCTGGCTAATGTATTAACCCCGCTCGATTTAAAGGTAAACAAAGAGGGGCTGGGTAAGTATAAATTAAAAGAGTATGAGTACTATCGATGGGCTGTAATCGATGGTTGGAAAGAACTCGATCGTATAGCATCACAATATCATGATAAGGCGAGTTGGGAAATGCGCAAAGCAGAATTAAAGCCTGAATTATATAAAGCATTGGAATTATCTCCGTTACCTGCCAAACCCGTGTCAAAACCTATCATTACTCCAAAACGGGTGTTTGATGGCTATACGGTGGAGAATATTGCCATTGAGATATTACCAGGACTATATATCAATGGGTCGTTGTATAAACCATTGAAAATAAATGGAAAGATCCCGGTTATATTAAGTCCTGATGGGCATTGGGAACATCAGCGTTACCGGGCTGATTGTCAATTGCGCTGTGCCACGCTGGCCCGCATGGGGGCTATGGCATATAGCTATGATCTTTTTGCCTGGGGCGAATCTCTGCTGCAGTTCAAAGAAGAGGATCACCGCCGTAGCCTGGCTCAAACTATTCAAACTCTGGGTGCTATCCGCATATTGGATTATATGTTATCGCTCAAGGAAACTGATCCGGCAAGGGTAGGTATCAGTGGTGGATCAGGCGGCGGAAGCCACACTGTACTTATGACTGCTTTGGATGATCGTATAAAACTCAGCGCACCAGTAGTATGCGTATCCTCCTATTTTTATGGCGGTTGCCCTTGCGAAAGCGGGATGCCTATTCACCAATGCGATGGCGGAACAGATAATGTAGAACTGGCAGCCATGGCAGCCCCACGTCCTCAATTGTTGATATCTGACGGGCAGGACTGGACGGCTCAAATGCCTGAGCATGACTTTCCGTACCTGAAAAAGATGTACAGATACTATAATGCTCAAAACCTTGTGGAGAATGTGCACATACCTACAGAAGGTCATGACTTTGGCCCGTCTAAAAGATTCCCTTTATATGAGTTTATAGCTAAAAATTTTCATCTGAATATTAATGCGATAAAAGATAAGAATGGGAAAATAGATGAATCAGAAGTAGCCATCGAAAAAGAACCGGATATGTATGTATTTGGCAATCACGGTGAAAAATTACCAGCTGGCGCTATAAAAGGATTTGATCAGTTACAAAAAGTTTTCACAGCATCTATAAAACAATAGAAAACATGAAAGACAAATTGATATTGATTTCAGTAACAACCTTTTTAATGCATTTGCCATTAAAGCAGTTACATGCGCAAACTGCCACAACAAAGCAACGGTATAAAGTTGCGGTGGTTGATTTAATGATATTAAAAAGGCAAAAACTTAGTGCATTTCAGCTCGCGAAAGATATTGGTGCCGATGGGGTTGAAATAGATATGGGAGGTTTAGGCGATAGGGAAACTTTTGATAATAAACTTGCTATTGATTCTGTACGCAAACAGTTTTTAACTCAAGCCAAAGAGCTTAATCTCCAGATACCATCCATGGGTATGACTGGCTTTTTCGCCCAATCATTTGCAGAACGCCCAACTGCTGTAAAAGCGGTGGAAGATTGCATCAATACCATGAAACAAATGAATATAAAGGTTGGCTTTTTGCCATTGGGTATTAAGGGTGATCTGGTAAAATATCCAAACCTGCGGCCAGCCATTGTATCCCGATTAAAGGAAGTTGGAAAAATTGCTGAGAAAGCTGGCGTTGTAATAGGTATAGAAACTTCGTTAGACGCCAAAACCGAACTTCAATTATTAAAGGATATTGGTTCTCCGGCTATAAAGAGCTATTTCAATTTTGAAAATGCCCTTCAAAACGGTCGAGATCTGCATAAGGAATTACAAACATTAGGCAAAAACAACATAGTTCAGATACACTGTACCAACAGTGATGGCCAGTGGCTACAGAATGATTCAAAAATTAATCTGGAAAAGGTAAAAGAAACATTAGATAAAATGGGATGGAGTGGTTGGCTTGTCATTGAACGCTCAAGGGATGCCAAAGATCCCCGTAATGTTAAATGGAATTTTAGTGCCAATACAACATATGTGAAATCGGTATTTCAAGGTCCTAACGAATAAGCTGTAATGAATATAATCCGCATATATTTTGTGTTTGTTCTGTTAACTGTGCTATTGACAGGTAGCAGTTTGGCGGCTGAAATTTGGGTTGCACCAAATGGCTCTGATAACAATAGTGGCGAAGAGCAACAACCACTGGCTACCATTGCTATGGCTCTCCGGAAAGCCCGGGAACTGCGGAGATTAAATGATCCATCGGTAAAAGGGGGGATTCATATCAGGGTTAAAAAGGGAGTTTATCAACTAAGTGAATCATTATTTATCCGCCCCGAAGATTCCGGCACTGCAGATAGCCCTACAATTATTGAAGGTTTGGACGCCGAACAAACTGTAATTAGCGGAGGTATAAACATCAGTGGCTGGCAAAAGGTAGCTGATAATATCCCCGGTTTACCAGCTGAAGCCAGGGGGGAGGTTTGGGCAGCCGATGTATCCTCAATTGGCAACACACCCATGCAATTCAGACAGCTTTGGATAAATGATCAAAAAGCCACCCGTGCAAGAGATTTAGATGCGCCGCTAATGAGCCGTATTTTATCCTGGGATCATCAAACACAAACCTGTTGGATACCTAAACCACAAGCATTAGACTTAAGTCACGTCAACGGCATGGAGATGTTTATTCATCAGTGGTGGGCCATTGCTATTTTGCGAATAAAATCTGTTGAAGTAAGGGGAGATAGCGCCAGACTGGCTTTTTACCAGCCTGAAAGCCGTATCCAGTCCGAACATCCGTGGCCCGCACCTTGGCTTTCTAAAAAAACAGGTAACTCGGCTTTTTATTTAAGCAACGCTATTCAGTTTTTAAACCGACCTGGCGAATGGTATCTGGACATACCGCATCAGAGAGTTTACTATATACCCCGTGAAGGTGAGGATATGAAAACGGCATTCGTAACAGCTCCTTACCTGGAAAATCTATTACGTGTTGAGGGCTCTATAGATCATCCGGTAAACTATATATCCTTTAAAAATATTTCATTTCAGCACACAGGTTGGCTATTGCCTTCAAAATCAGGTTTGGTGCCTCATCAGGCCGGTATGTATATGCTTGATGCATACAAACTCAAAATCCCGGGAACACGAGATAAAAAAGGCTTGGAAAACCAGGCCTGGGTTGGTAGGCCACAAGCTGCGGTTGACGTGGCTTATGCCTCGAATATTAATTTCGAGGGTTGTCATTTTGAGCATATGGCTGCTACTGCTTTAGACTATCGCCGCGGTACGCATGATGATCTGATAAGTGGCAACCTGTTTAAAGATATTGGAGGATCGGCCATCATGGATGGCGTTTTTTCTGATGAAGCACAGGAAGTTCATCTGCCTTATAACCCAAGTGATAAAAGAGAAATATGTACCAACGACCATATTGAAAATAACCTCATAACTGATGCAACTAACGAAGATTGGGGCTGTGTAGGTATAGGTGCCGGTTATGTTAAGGGGATCAGCATTGCACATAATGAGATTGGCGGGGTTAATTACACTGGCATCAGCGTTGGTTGGGGGTGGACAAAAACTACCAACGCCATGAGTGATAATCATATTACAGCTAATAAAATACATCATTACGCCCGTAATATGTATGATGTTGCAGGTATCTACACGCTATCGGCACAGCCCGGTTCAGTGATCAGCAATAACATGATCGATAGTATTTATAAAGCTCCGTACGCGCACGATCCTAATCATTGGTTTTACTTATACACCGACGAGGGTTCATCTTATATCACGCTCAAAAATAACTGGTGCCCGGCTGAAAAATTCCTGCAAAATGCCAATGGACCCGGGAATATATGGGAGAACAACGGCCCTCAAGTAGCTATCGAAATTAAAAACAAGGCAGGGCTGGAGAAGCCTTATCAATACCTGCTGAAATACAAATCTCATACTCTGGAGAATCAACCCATTAATCATAAAACGGAATGAGGTATCTGATTAAATATATACGAAAAGGCTTGGTTTTAATGATTGTTTTATTAGTGCTTTTGGGTAAGGTCAAAGCTTATGCATTAACGAGTCCTTTCTCAGTTGTTGAAGTTATTTTGGCAAAAGGCAAGATTATTAATAGCGCGGCTATCACCAGAATAGCAAAGAGTGAAGGTTTACCTGCATCGTCAGTTTATCAGTGGAATAACCATTTAGTTGTTTATAGCAAAAATTTAAATGTTACCACATTGCAGAAGGCTGTAAAACTGGCATATCCAACATGTACTGTTAAGGTATATACTAAACCATTTTATGATTTTGACAGGAAACAGCAGTGCGGTAATATGCTGCTTGCGGATGAATGGGACAACATTATACTTACGGCCAATCTGGTTAATGACTCCAAACTACAACAGGAATATCTGAACTATCATGCTACCCAATTTAAGAAGTGGCCGGAAGTAGCTAAAGGTTTTTGCAACGCTAACTTCCAACAATTACTGGTTTTTAGAAACGGCAGGCAACTAATGTTGGTGATCAGCATACCAAAAGGGGAAAGCCTTGATAAATTGAATCCAAAAACAAGTGAAAATAATCCCCGCGTTAATGAATGGAATAAACTTATGAAAAAATATCAGGAAGGTATCCCTGGTTCCAAACCCGGTGAAGTGTGGGCATTTTTTAAAAATAAAAATCAATAATATAAAACTAATGAACATTGGAATATTAGGATTGGGCGAGGGCCGTAGCACCATGTCGGCCGTACTGCAAAGCAACAAATTGCAATTGAAAATGGTATGCGATATGAATATAGAAATGTGTAAGCGCCGGGCCGAAGAATTTAACTTCCATCACTACACAACCAATTATCAGGACATGCTTGATGATGTCGGAATTGATATTGTCGCTATCTACACACCTGATCATTTGCATGCGGAACATGTAAAACAAGCCTTGCTGCATGGCAAACATGTGGTGTGTACCAAACCATTTATTGATGATTTAAGTAAGGCTGCCGAATTATTGGAGTTGGTAGAAAAAAGCAGCAAGCGTGTATTTATTGGCCAAAGCTCCCGCTTTTTTGAACCGATGAAACGCCAACGGAAAGATTATAAAGAGGGTTTAATAGGTGAATTAATTACTATAGAAGCTTACTACCACGCCGATCATCGCTGGTTTTTGGAAAAGCCTTGGTCATTGCAACAGGCTTTTAAATGGTTATATGGTGGTTTAAGTCATCCTACAGATTTTATACGTTGGTATTTACCTAATATAGATGAGGTAATGGGTTACGGCATGCTGAGTTCAAACGGGGCGAAGGGAGGTTTGAAAAACCCGGACACCATGCATTTTATTTTTAAAGCTAAGGATGGCCGTATTGCAAGAGTAAGCGGTTGTTATACTGGCCCGGTACAACCTGCTACGCGTGATAGTGAAATGAGCTGTATTTTAAGAGGAACTGAAGGCTGCAGCCAGGGCGATTACATGGATCTGCGTTATGCCGTTACCGATAAAACAGGGGAGGAGCGTATCATTACCTGGGAGCACAAGCTGAAACATTATTTCCGTTTTGAAGGCAAAAGTCATCATGCGGGGGAGTACCAAAACTACCTGGAATATTTTGCTGATAGCATTACCGAGGGCTATATCGCTTATCCGGATATTAAGGAAGGTATAGGCACAATCGCTTTACTACAAGCAATGGATCGGTCGTTACAAACCGGTAAGCCGGTAAAAGTTGATGATATTTTAGCTGAATTTAATTTATTATCCCAGCAGTTAAGCGCATGATTATCTGCATGAGCAATATCGTTTCGCGATTAACTGTGCTGGATTACTCGGTAGTGGTTGTTTACCTAATCATTCTGATGGTGATTGGTTATCGCGCCAGCTTCAGCAATAAAAAACAACCAGATGAAACCTTGTTCCTGGCCAATAAATCATTGGGCTGGGCAAGTATTGGTTTTAACATGTGGGGAACCAATGTAGGGCCTTCTATGTTGTTGGCCTTCGCAAGTATTGGTTATAGCACGGGCATCGTGGCTGTAAATTTTGATTGGTATGCTTTTGTTTTCCTAATGCTGCTGGCTTTGGTTTTCGCACCCAAATATATTGCGGCTAAAGTATCTACTATGCCGGAGTTTATGGGTAATCGTTACGGAAAATCAACGCGGAATATTTTGGCTTGGTATGCACTTATTAAAATGCTCATCTCCTGGCTTTCATTAGGGCTGTTTGCTGGTGGTTTTTTGGTAAGGCAGATCCTCGGTATCCCCATGTGGCAATCGGTTATTGTATTGGTTTCATTTGCCGGTTTATTTGCATTCACAGGTGGTTTAAAAGCTATTGCCAGAGTAAATGTATTTCAAATGCTTTTGCTTATTGGCGTATCGCTCACGTTAACCATTTTGGGAGTTACCAAAGCAGGTGGACTTTCCGCTGTATATCATCATGTACCTGCTAATTACTGGAACCTGATTCATCCGGCAAGCGATGTTAAATATCCATGGTATGCTATTTTATTGGGTTATCCGGTATCTGCAATTGCCTTTTTCTGTACAGATCAGGCTATGGTTCAATCAGTGCTGGGTGCTAAAAGCTTGGAACAGGGACAATTGGGTGTAAACTTTATAGGATGGCTCAAGATATTGTCATTACCCTTATTTATCCTAACGGGAATTTTATGTTTTATCCTGTATCCACATCTTGACGATCCGGCACTGGCTTATATGACTATGGTTACAAACCTTTTTCCACCCGGTATGAATGGACTTGTGATTGTGGTGTTGATAGCTGTTTTGGTAGGCACAATTGGGTCTTCCTTAAACTCGTTAAGTACGGTATTTACAATGGACCTTTATGCGGAAAAGATCAACCCGCATGCTACCAATAAAGACCTGATCCGTGTTGGCCGTATGACGGTTATCGCTGGTTGCATATTCGCTGTTGGTATGGCGCTGGCTATAGATAGTATTAAGGGTCTTAATTTGTTTGATGTATTTCAATCGGTACTGGGCTTTATTGCGCCGCCGCTTGCCGTAGTTTTCCTGTTAACGGTTTACTGGAAACGCACAACACGCAAAGCTGTAAATATAATTCTTTCGGCGGGGTCAGCTTTTAGTTTGGGCACGGGCGTAATGTATTTATGGGTATTGCCCTCTGCACAGTATCACTTTTGGCCGCATTACCTGCTCCTGTCGTTTTACATTTTTGTTTTCCTTACTGCCACCGCCATTGTAGTTTCATTACTCGATAGTTCCCCCGAAATATATCAACCCAATGAGCAGGAGATCAGCAATATTGCAAAACCTGCCAAACGCGTAAAATTAGCCTGGGCATTACTCACTGTAGTGATGATCGTTTTATACCTCATTTTTAACGGACATTAAAATATGAATAGATATAATACCAATAAATTGAAAAAATGGCTTGTGATTATCCAGTGCTTAAGCTTCATTTTTATCAGCGATATAGTCAAAGCGCAGCAAGCTACCTGGATATGGTATCCAGGCGATTATGAAGTTTGGTTGAGCAATAAAATGCAAAACCGGCGTACAGAACGTGGCGCTTTTTTACCACCGTTTTGGAAGTTGGATAGCCACTACTCACTTATTGAGTTTCATAAAGATTTTACCTTTTCTGCCCCCGAAAAAGTAGAGCTTTTTGTAGAAGGACAATATAATGTAAAACTTGATGGTAAGGCATTTTCCGGTTATCCGAAGTCTATTACTATACCTGGAGGTAAGCATCGTTTAAGTCTGAAAGTTTATAACCAGGCAAGTGTGCCGGCAATTTATGTAAAGAGCGAACATCTGGCATCCGATACATCATGGCTGGTGACTTTTGAGGATAAGGAGTGGATAGATCAATCAGGCAAAACTTCTGATGTATCGGCTACAAAATATGTATCTGCCGGTGCCTGGAATTTTAACTCGGCAGATAAAACTCCATCTAATTTTCGACTACCTACGGAAGAGCATCGCCCTGAAAAATTAGAAAAGAAAGAACATTCCATTTTGGTTGATTTTGGCAAGGAAACCTTCGGCTACGCTAAACTAAATGGCTTAAAAGGAAAGGGAAATGTGAAGTTATGTTACGGAGAATCAAAGGAAGAAGCTTTATCTGCCGCTACCTGCGAATTATTAGATAGCATGCATTTTGATCAACAGCAAAAAATAGATTACACGATGGAGGACTCACGTGCATTCCGCTATATTAATGTGTTGTTTGATGGTGATATAAGTGCCGATGATATATCGATGTTGTACGAATATTCACCGGTGCAGCAACGCGGGAGTTTTCGTTGCTCTGATGAAGAGATAAATAAAATATGGGATGTATCTGCTTATACGCTGCACCTGAATACGCGTGAGTTTTTCATTGATGGTATCAAACGTGATCGCTGGGTGTGGTCGGGTGATGCTTATCAAAGTTATCTCATGAACTATTACCTGTATTTTGATTCGCCTACGGTTACCCGTACACTGTATGCTTTAAGAGGCAAGGATCCGGTAACCAGTCACATCAATACCATTATGGATTATACCTTTTATTGGTTCATGGGTATTTATGATTACTACCAATATACCGGTGATAAAAGTTTCATCAAACAAATGTACCCGCGAATGCAAAGCATGATGAACTTTTGTCTTAGCCGAAAGGATAAGGATGGCCTGATGAAAGGTTTACCCGGCGACTGGGTATTTATTGACTGGGCTGATAAACTCAGTAAGCAAGGTGAGGTGAGTTTTGAGCAGTTGTTACTTTGCCGCAGTATGGAAACTATGGCCCTGTGTGCCAATATTATGCAGGATAAGCCAGCAGCAAACCAATATGATAAGCTTTCAAAGGAGCTCAGATCAAAAATACTTACTTACTACTGGAATAACCAGAAACATGCACTGGTACACAGTCGTGTTGATGGCAAGCAAACCGATAATGTAACGAGGTATGCCAATATGTTCTCTATCTTTTTCAATTACCTCACCGAAGCGCAAAAGAAGGATGTAAAGAAATATGTGCTGCTGAATAATCAGGTGCAAAAGATCACAACACCATACATGCGCTTTTATGAACTGGAAGCCCTTTGTGCCATGGGTGAGCAAAAGCATGTACTTCAGGAAATAAAAGATTATTGGGGAGGAATGCTCAAACTGGGCGCAACCACCTTTTGGGAGGAGTATGATCCCAGTAAATCAGGGGCCGAACACTATGCTATGTATGGCCGCGAATTTGGTAAGAGCCTATGCCATGCCTGGGGAGCAAGCCCGATATACCTGTTGGGTAAATATTATTTAGGAGTTAAACCAACGGCTCCGGCTTATAAGCAGTATCTGATTGAACCTAAGTTAGGTGGTTTGCAATGGATGGAGGGCAGCGTACCTACACCGCATGGTGATATTAAATTGTATTGCAGCACAAAACAGATCAGGGTAAGTGCAGATAACGGCGTTGGGATATTGCGCTTTGCCAGCGCATCCGTACCAGTTTGCAAGGATGGTAAGGTAGTAACCAAGGGCAAAAATGTATATGAGTTGAGCATTGCAAAGGGAAAGAAATATACTGTTGATTATAGTGCCTTGTAAGAATAATGAAGAAATTAATTTGCATATTATTTATCATAGGGCTATCATTAGGTAAGCTTTACGCTCAATTGGTTGATAAAACCCCTGCGCCAATACCCAATGTACCGGTCATATATGATGCCGAGCCTTGGGAAAACCCACAGGTTGATGGTATTAACCGCGACCCGGCCCGGGCTACTGCTTATTCGTACGCAAGTATACAGGATGCTCTAAAAGGTGATCGTGACCAATCGGGTCGTATGCTGTCATTAAACGGCTATTGGGACTTTAGCTATGCAAGCAAACCTGCCGATGCCCCAAAAGATTTTTACAAGAATAGGGTAAGCGGTTGGAAAAAGATCATCGTACCATCCAGCATCGAAATGCAGGGTTACGATAAACCCATTTACAAAAGCGCGGTTTATCCCTTTAGGCCGGTTAACCCGCCACATGTACCGCAGGACTATAATGGCGTAGGCAGTTATCAGCGCACATTTACTTTACCCGCTAATTGGAAAGATATGAACATTACCCTGCATTTTGGTGGTGTAAGTTCAGGGTTTAAGGTTTGGCTCAATGGTAAGTTTTTAGGTTATGGGGAGGATAGTTTCTTACCATCGGAATTTAATATCACGCCATATCTGCAGGCGGGCGAAAATGTGGTCTCGGTACAGGTAATTCGCTGGAGCGATGGTTATTTTCTGGAAGACCAGGATCAGTGGCGCATGAGTGGCATCCACCGCGAAGTATTGCTATTGGCCGAACCTAAATTACGCATAGCCGATTTTCAGTGGCAGGCCAAATTGGATAAACAGTATAAGGATGCGATATTCAGTATCCGTCCGCGGGTGGAGAACCTGACAGGTAAGGCTGTTCTCGGTTATAAAATACAGGCACGTTTATTTGATAAGAATAATAAAGAGGTTTTGCAGAAACCTTTGGAACGTAGTGTGGAAAGTATCATCAATGAAATATATCCAAGGCTGGATAATGTAAAGTTCGGCTTGCTCGAAACCACAATAAAAGATCCTGAGAAATGGAGCGATGAACAGCCTAATCTTTACACGCTCGCACTTTCATTAGTTGATAGCCTTGGCCATACGCTCGAAGTTAAAAGCTGTAAGGTAGGCATCTGGAGTATTGAATTTGGTAAAGATAACGGCAAGCTGCTTATTAATGGAAAAGTGACTTACCTGTACGGTGTGAACCGGCCAGACCATGATCCAATTAAAGGCAAGGCGTTATCCCGGGAGGATATTTTGAACGATGTGCGGACTATTAAACGCTTTAACTTTAACTGTATCCGCACCAGTCATTATCCTATGGACCCATATTTATATGATCTGTGCGATCAGTACGGCATTCTCGTTATTGATGAAGCAAACCTTGAAACCCATGGTCTGGGCTCTAAACTAAGCAACGACCCTATGTGGACCGGCGTTTACCTTGACCGGGCCACCCGCATGGTAATGCGCGATAAAAACCACCCAAGCATTATTATCTGGAGCCTGGGAAACGAGGCGGGGAGAGGCCCTAACCATGCTGCCATGGCTGGCTGGATACATGATTTTGATATTACCAGACCCGTTCACTATGAGCCTGCACAGGGAACGCCGCAAGCCGAAGGATATATTGATCCAACAGATTCGCATTATCCTAAAACAAATGATCACTCGCACCGCTTGCAAAATCCTATCGATCAACCTTATGTGGATATTGTGAGCCGCATGTATCCTGGGTTATATACAGCGTCGTTATTGGCTAATCAGCAAAACGGAGATAACCGGCCCATATTTTTTGTGGAATACTCACATGCCATGGGCAACTCTAACGGTAACCTGAAGGAGTTTTGGGATCAGTGGCGCTCAACCAAACGTGTAATCGGCGGTGCTATCTGGGAATTTAAAGATCAAGGTTTGCTGAAACATGATTCAACAGGCACACCATACTATGCCTATGGAGGCGATTATGGCGAGCGATACTTTGATAATTTCACCATTAAAGGTATTGTGGCATCAGACGGAAGGCCAAAACCTGCTATTTATGAATGTAAGCATGTGTTTCAACCCGCAGTTTGCGAATTAAAGAACGCTGCCCAGGCGCTTATCCATATTAAAAACTGGAGCAGTTTGAATAATTTAAATAGCTACAACGTTTATCTGCAGGTTAGGGAAGATGGAGATATAATTCAAAAGAAAATATTACCCTGTATTAATCTTGATGCAGCTCACGATACAGTTATCAGCCTGAAACCATATCTACCGGAGTTTAAATCTGGTCACGAATACCTGGCCGATATTCACTTTACGCTTGCAGAAGATAAACCCTGGGCGCAACAAGGATATGAGATAGCTGAGGATCAGTTTGCTTTAACTCGCTTGCAGGAGGCTAAAAATATATCTCCAAATTATCCAAATGTTACAGTTACTGATAATGCTTCAGCATATAACATTAATGGCAATGGCTTTGAAATACAAATTGATAAGTCGACTGGGGCCTTAAGTTCCTACATCCTAAAAGGACAGCAACAGCTATTTGCGCCTTTACTACCTCATTTTACCCGCCCAGTTACAGATAACGACCATCGCGGCTGGAAGGCAGAAAAGAAACTTAAACCGTGGTTTACAAATGCGCCTAAGCTAACAAATGTCAATTTTGATAAATCATTGAAAGGGATAGTTAAAATTAGCAGTATATACAGTCTTATCAACGATAGCGCATCAGTAAAAGTAACCTACACTATTAATGGAAATGGAATCATTAAAGTAGATTATGATTTAAAGACTGACCCTCATCTCCCTAACCTGCCCAAGATAGGTATGCAAATGGGTATTCTGCGGGCTGATAGTAATATCAGCTACTATGGCCGAGGCCCCTATGAAAACTACATCGACAGGCGCACAGGTTCAGAGGCAGGTATATATCATCAAGCTATTCATCAATTTATGGAAACTTATGTAGTGCCACAGGAAAATGGTAATCGAACAGATGTACGCTGGATGCTGCTGCATCAAAAAAATGGAGGTTTATTAATTGCTGCCGATAGCTTGCTAAGCATGAGCGCCTGGCCGTATACAGAAGATAATATTGTACATGCTAAACACACCAATAAGCTAATGGACGCAGGTTTTATAACCTTGAATATTGATCTGATACAAATGGGCGTGGGGGGCAATGATAGTTGGAGCGAAGTAGCTGAACCACTTGAACAATATCGCATACCTGCAAAAAATTACCATTATAGTTTTTACCTCTCTCCTTATACAGGTAACAGCGAGAAAGCGGGTGAAGCAGCATCTAAAATCAAATTTAAATAGCATTATGAAAAGGTGTGGATTGATAATGCTGATTTATATGTGCTGCCTGATATCGGGAGTATTGGCCCAGGTAAAGAAAGTGCCTGCCGGTAACAGTTTGGAGCAGGTGTTCCGGCACCCGCCAGAGGCTGCCAAACCTTGGGTGTTCTGGTACTGGATGCAGGGCGCGGTAACCCGTGAAGGTATCACCACCGATCTGCAAGCCATGAAACAGGCAGGTATAGGTGGCGCTTATCTGATGCCTATTAAAGGACCTGCTAATCCGCCATATATCAATCCGCCGGTTCAACAATTAAGCCCAGAATGGTGGGCTATGGTAAAATACACCATGCAGGAAGCCGACCGCATAGGCGTTAAACTGGCTATGCACGATAGTGATGGCTTTGCCCTGGCAGGCGGCCCTTGGATAACACCTGAGTTATCCATGCAAAAAGTAGTATGGTCAAAAAAGTTGGTTACAGGCGACAAAAAGTATCAAGATACTTTACCAACCCCTTCTCATTACAAAAATTATTATCAGGATATCCAAATACTGGCGTATTCCTCCTTACCAGGCGAAGAAATAAGTAGTTATGATGCGCATCCGAAGTTAACAACCAGTTTAACCGGTACTGATGTACAATATCTTGGTGAACGGGGTAATAAAAAAAACTTCGCCAACAGCGAGCCTTGCTGGATGCAATTACAATTTGAAAAGCCATTTACTTGTCGTTCGCTCATTATCCACACAACATCAAGCAATTATCAATCAGAAAGATTGTTGGTTGAGGTTAGTGACGATGGTGAAAAATTCAAATCGTTGGGTAGGCTGCAAGCCCCTCGTCATGGCTGGCAGGATGGTGATGCAGAGATCACTAATAGCATTGAGCCAACTACAGCAAAATATTTCCGTTTTATATACGATAAAACCGGTTCAGAGCCAGGTGCAGAAGATTTGGATTTTGCTAAGTGGAAGCCATCATTGAAATTATCAGGTATCGAACTTTCTTCCGAACCACGCATTCACCAATATCAAAGTAAAACCGGCGAAGTTTGGAGGGTAAGTAAGCTCACAACTATAGCTCAAATTTCAAATGACTTGTGCATCTCCCCAAACAATATTATTAATCTAACAGATAAAATTGATACACAGGGTAAATTGCATTGGGATGTACCTCCAGGGCGGTGGACTATCCTGCGCATCGGCCATACTTCCACCGGGCATACCAATGCAACGGGTGGCGCTGGGAGTGGCTTGGAATGTGATAAATTTAACCCGGAAGCTGCCAGAATACAGTTTGATCATTGGTTTGGTGAAGCAGTTCGCCAGGTTGGTCCTGAATTGGCAAGACGTGTATTAAAGATTTTTCATATAGATAGCTGGGAATGTGGTAGCCAAAACTGGTCGCCTGTGTTTGCTACCGAATTTAAGAAACGTAGGGGATATGATCTTTTAGCTTATTTACCGGTAATGGCAGGTATACCTGTAGAAAGTGCCGAAACTTCAGAAAAGGTATTAAGCGATGTAAGACAAACTATTGCCGAGCTACTCGTAGGTAACTTTTATGGTACTATGGTTAAGCTGGCCCATGCTCAAGGCTGTACTTTTACAGCCGAAAGTGTTGCCCCAACCATGATGGGCGACGGTATGTTGCATTATCAGCAGGCTGATATACCCATGGGCGAATTTTGGTTTCGGAGTCCTACGCACGATAAACCCAATGATATGCTGGATGCTATTTCCGGCGGTCATATATATGGCAAAAATATTATTCAGGCGGAGGCATTCACCGAACTGCGTTTACTCTGGGATGAGCACCCTGCTATGCTCAAAACTATGGCCGATCGTAATTTTGCCCTTGGTATTAATCGCTACGTTTTCCATGTCAACGTGCATAATCCATGGCTCAACCGTAAACCGGGTATGACGCTTGATGGTATTGGTATGTACTTTCAACGCGATCAAACCTGGTGGAAACCCGGAAAGGCCTGGTTTGAATATATTCAACGTTGCCAGGCCTTGCTTCAAAAAGGACACCCGGTGACAGATATAGCAGTTTTTACCGGTGAGGAAACTCCACGAAGAGCTATACTACCTGATAGATTGGTTAGTACCTTACCCGGTTTATTTGGTGCAGAAAAAGTAAGGCAGGAGACCGAAAGACTTGCAAATAAAGGTGAGCCAATGGCAAACGGTATCAGCGACGCCAGCCACTCTGCGAATATGGCTTTACCTGAAAATTGGATAGATCCCCTGCATGGTTATGCCTATGATTCATTTAATAAAGACGCATTGTTGCGCCTCGCTACTGTAAAAAATGGCCGAATAATCTTACCTGGTGGTGCAAGTTATGCTATATTGGTAGTTCCCGGAGTACATCCAATGTTTCCGGATTCAGGCTTAATGTCTGCCGAAGTAGTGAAGCGTTTGCAGCAATTAGTTAATGACGGGGCTACTATCCTGATCAATAATCGCCCCATGAAAGCGACAGGTATGGGTAATAATGCCGATGTTGAAAAGGCAGGTGACAGACTCTATGCAAATAGTAACCAAAAGGGTAAATTGATTATTAGCTCATACCAAAAAGATAATTTTGATGAGCTGGGGATTACTCGTGATTTGATTGCCCGGGAAAATGGTGGTTTCGCAACCAGTATCGCCTGGACGCATCGGCGGGCATCAGATTTTGAATTGTATTTTATATCAAATCAGGAGAATAAAGAACGTACAGTCAATCTATCATTAAGAACAAGCGGCTACATACCTGAACTTTGGGATGCACTTACCGGAGAGATGCATATTGCAGAAAAGTGGCACATGATTGCTGGTCGTACGGAATTGCAGGTAACACTGCCATCTAATGGTTCAGTATTCGTTATCCTACGGAAATCGACATCAGCATTAGTTTCAAAAAATAGTAAAACAATAAAGCCAAATGATGTGCAAACTATAACAGGAGCCTGGAAGATTCAGTTTGATCCTCAGTCGGGAGGGCCAAGATCACCCATTAGCTTTAATAAATTGAATGATTGGTCCACTCTAACTGAGGCTGGCATCAAGTATTATTCAGGTACCGCTGTATACAACCAATCGTTTACCTGGAGTGGTAAAGTGAATGATCAGGTTTGGTTAAATCTTGGACGAGTAGAGAATCTTGCACAGGTTTATGTAAACGGAGTTGATTGTGGTGTAGCCTGGACTTACCCATACCAGGTCAATATCTCCAAAGCGCTCAAAAGAGGAAATAATCAATTAAAAATTGAAGTGACCAACACCTGGGCCAATCGCTTAATAGGTGATCATGCATTGCCTGAAAAAGAACAGACAACCTGGACAAATGCACCTTACCGACTTGAAGGGAGGCAATTATTGCCAGCGGGTTTATTAGGGCCAGTTAAATTGATAAAGCTTAAACAGCAATAAATTGAAAAATATGAGGTGGAGTAAAATGATCAGACTATTAGCCATTTGTTTAATATTGGTAGTTGGCGATGCAAGCGCACAGCAAAAAGCTTTGGTAAATACCGGTAAAAGCAAGTATGCCAAATTAAGCAGTGTGGATATGGGCGATGTAACCTGGACAAATGGTTTCTGGGCCGATAGGTTTAAGGTTTGTCGCGATACCATGATCCCCAATTTATGGCGAATATATACCGATGCAAAGGTCAGTCATGCTTACCGTAATTTTGAGATAGCAGCAGGACTCGATACTGGCTCACATCAAGGTCCGCCTTTTCATGACGGCGACTTTTATAAACTGTTTGAGGCTGTAGCCAGCATGTATGCTTCAACGCATGACCCTAAATTTGATGCATTGATGGATAAAACCATAGCAGTAATTGCTAAAGCTCAGCGTGCAGACGGTTATATTCATACACCAACCATTATTGAGGAGCGTAAAAATTCCGGAAAAGAAAAGGCGTTTAATGATCGTCTTAATTTTGAAACTTATAATCTTGGCCATTTGATGACAGCAGCCTGTATCCATTACAGGGCAACGGGTAAAACCAATATGCTGAAACTGGCCATTAAGGCAACAGACTATTTGTATAACTTTTATAAAACGGCTTCGCCCGAGTTGGCGCGTAATGCTATTTGCCCATCGCATTATATGGGTGTGGTTGAGATGTATCGTACTACGCATGATCCTAAATATCTGGAACTGGCCAAAAACCTGATCAACATTCGTGGACTGATGGACAACGGCACCGATGATAACCAGGATCGTATCCCTTTAAGACAACAAACCCAGGCTATGGGCCACGCTGTACGAGCAAATTACCTGTTTGCGGGCGCTGCTGATGTTTATGCAGAAACAGGTGATACTACTTTAATACATACCCTTAACCTGATGTGGAATGATGTGGTGAACAGGAAAATGTATATAACAGGTGGCTGTGGCGCGCTTTATGACGGGGTTTCGCCAGATGGTACATCTTATAATCCCAATGATGTTCAAAAAGTGCACCAGGCTTATGGCCGCGATTATCAATTACCCAATTTTACCGCTCATAATGAAACCTGTGCCAATATTGGCAACGTATTATGGAACTGGCGCATGCTGCAGGTTACCGGCGAAGCCAAATATGCTGACGTAATGGAGTTGGCTTTATACAATAGTGTATTATCAGGTATCAGCCTAAGTGGTAGGAGTTTTTTGTATACCAATCCACTTAGTTATTCGGATGAATTACCGTTTAATCAACGGTGGTCAAAGGATAGGGTGGGGTATATCAAGCTATCTAATTGTTGTCCGCCAAACGTAGTACGCACTATTGCCGAGATTAACGATTATGCCTACAGTGTATCGGACAAAGGTTTGTGGTTTAATTTATATGGAGGGAATACACTGACTACCAAGCTAAAAAATGATGCTGAAATAAAACTCAGCCAGATAACCAGCTACCCGTGGGATGGCAAAATTAGCATAAGTATTGATCAGGCTCCAGATAAGGCAACCTCTATGTTTTTTCGCATTCCCGGGTGGAGCAAAGATGCTATTATAAAAATTAACGGGACTGCTGTTAATCAGGTTCTTTCGCCGGGTAGCTATGCCGAGATCATTCGTAATTGGAAGACAGGTGATAAGATAGAACTTAATCTACCAATGCCGGTAACCATGATGGAGGCCAACCCTTTAGTAGAAGAAACCCGTAACCAGGTAGCAGTTAAACGTGGCCCTGTGGTATATTGTTTAGAATCAGCTGATCTGGAAAAAGGGCAAAAGGTGTTTGATATTGCATTATCAGCTCAAAATGAATTAAAGCCCGAGATGATAACTATAGATAATAGTCCGATCATGAGCCTTACCGGCAAGGCAGATGTACGGGAAGAAAACAGTTGGAAAAATCAGCTTTATAAACCAGTAACCTCACCTAAACAGAACGCGGCTAACATTAGATTAATACCGTATTATGCATGGGGCAATCGTGGCCATGCGGATATGGAAACCTGGATACCTTTGGATAGATAAAGGATTTCGGGGCAAAAGACATAGGATTTGTGAATAAAAGATGGGTATTATGATTGCTTATTTTTCAAGCATCATCACTACATCTTTACTTCGTTCTGCCGGGAGTACTTTTAAATTCTCAACTTTTCCATTTTTGAGAGTTGCTTCAACGGTGGTATTATTAGGCGCGTAAAGCTTAAAATGTACATCCCAGTTTTTAGGCCAGGCTGGGAATAGGTAGATCTTTTTATCATCAACCTGAAGAAGCATTTCCTGCAGACCAATCATGCCTGAACCACCCCAGTTATGGTCAGGTGTCCAGTCGAATCCCGGGCCCCAAAAAGTCGGGAAACGCTGTTGGGAATTTTTGAGTTTGAATGAGGTTAAGGCTGCAGCTTCTTTGGTTAAGCCAAGACGGGCGGCAAATATATTATCCTGTTTCCAACCCATGCCGCTTCTAAATTTGATGGCAAGCGTATCCAGTTTCCAACTATTAAGGGCAATATCCAATCCGGGTTTACCGATACCATAAATACCCCAGGGAAATATAGGGTAAAATTGAGGACTTTCCACGTTGTTTACCCGTTCCCATGATTTTGCTGGGGTAAATATCTTTTGCCCATTAATTTCACCAAAACTTATTGGAGGTATCCGTTTAAGCAATGCCTCCAGCTTCAACCGATCTTCTTTATCTATATATCCATGTGGTAGTGCCAGCATACGCTGGGTAATAGTTTGCAGCGCAGCAATGGTTGAGTTGGAATTATAAGCCATTTTAAAAGTTTCGGCAGCAGAACCCGGGTATAAAACCAAATGACCATTGCCATCAAGCGCTTTACTGCTTCTTAAGCGCGACAAGTATTGATAATGTTCATCAAAAAAAGTGAGGCAACTTTTTATAAGCGGGATGTATTGATGAATATCTTTACCCGCATAGCGTTCTGTTTCCAGTATCATGAGGCAAAACTCAAAAACTGTGTCCCAGGTATATTCAAGCCATGCGTTATACTCAACACCTTTGTCAAAACCAGGAGGACGTTTCCACGTATACTCTGCGCTGTTAGGCAGACCAAAGTTTTCAAGCTGTTCGGTAAAACATGCCCCGGCGTGCCTCCAATAAACCTGACTGCGCAACTCTACATTATGCAGCGCACGCAGGTAAAAATCAAACTGCGGTTTCATGAGATCGAAATCACCGCTTTTGAGCATAGGGAAATATACCAGGCGTTGGTTTTGCGCCGTCATTAAGCCGCCTCCCCAGTTTCGGAAATCAGGCGTATACGGCATCTTCTCGTTTACAAATACCGGATCGTAAGTAAACAAGCCCCCGTTAAACTTGGTGGGATATTCACCATAAGCATTACACCCAAGCATATACCGAAATAATTGGTAATTTTTGCCGGTTTGCCAGGCAATGGTATCAGCATTTAGGTTGTTTGGGTTTATATTGATAAAACTCTTGCCCCAATACTTACTCCACCAAGCGGCCGTTTTTTGCCAGGCCGTTTTTTGATTTACTTCTGCATTTTTGACAACGTTATTTAGCCCATTTTGCCATTTTGGAACGTCGGTTTGATCTGTGTTAAGATATATTTCTACATCCTGATCATGTGTTGGTTTGGTACTTTGTAATTTCCAGCCATCAAAATCAGTGTTTTGGTAAGTTCCGGTGTAAGTGCCATTTGGTTTCAGATTTTTACCCTTAACTATTCCCCCAAACGTAAGGCCTTTAAGTGGATTGAATAGCTGGCTTTTCACAGATTCCATCCCTTGTTGTTTTACAGTGGCATCAAATATGGTAGAGTCTGAATTGTGGTGATAAAACAATATGGCATTGTTTTGAAATGAGATGCTATCCTTATGGGTTAAAACCGCGCTTTGTGGTGCAAACTTCCATGAACCCTGGTTATTTTCTGTGCCTTTTACGGCTCTGTCTTTATAACGCCAACTTTCAAAAGCAACTGTCGTTTTTAATCTCGTATTGTTTTTAATGTTCAGATGAATTACAGGGCTGTAAACATCAACCCAAATCCTGATCCTTGTTTCAACCTTTCCATTCTTTCCGGAAATAAGCACCGATCCGTTTTGAAGTATTAGCTGCTGCTTGAAAACATTACCCTCAAATGGGTTGGGTGTGAGTTTTACTCTCATCCGGCCTAATTTTAACATCGCATTATTCTCATCAAACGTGCCGCTGCGTGCAATGTAAAAAAGCAGGTCGCCATGTTCAACCCAAACATTGAGGCCAATGTCGCCCCCCCCGCAGGGCATAGATCCGCTTGAATTTTGGCTTTGGCTTGTCCAGGTAACATTGTATTTTTCAATGCTGCTTTGCCCCAGCACTGTGGTACAGTAAAATAACAATATCAGGAGCAGTGCTTTTTTCATATTACCAATCGTCAGTCCGGAAAGAGGAGGCGGGTAACCCATTTGTTCCAAACAAATCGCCTACTACAAAATCTTTAAAGGCATATCGCACAGCAACCGGCTCCTTTACCACAGGGGATGATACAATGATCACACTGCCTGATATAACTGCCTGTGCGGGATAAAACATTTTATCCTTGCCCGCAATTTCAAACTCCTGCAAAGGTTTGTTCCAAGATGTCAGGCCGTTTTCGGCATGGTCAAAACGGATGGTTGCACGACTGCCTTCAATTGTTATGCTCTTATAAAGCGGACTTGCATAATCAAAACCTTTTATGCCATAGGTTTGAGCAAGAGCCAGGTATGCCAAACGTGTTCCTACTTGTTCTTTTTGCGGCGGATGTATCGTAGCCTGCTCGCCTACATCAAGTAAAACAGCCATACCGCTATTGGGTATTATGTTTACAGATTTTCGCTGTGCATCACGTAGATAGGCAGAATTATATTTTTTTCCTGCGTTATATGGGGGAAGTTGAGCGTAATCATAAGGAGCTATTTGTACATAATAGAAAGGGAAATCGCCTTGAGCCCATAGTTGCCGCCAGCGTTTTACCATAGCCGGGAAAAGTTTTTCGTATTGATCTGGTCGCTCGTAGTTCGATTCGCCCTGGTAATAAATGCAGCCCTTAATGTTATAACCAATAACAGGGTTTAACATACCATTGAAAAGCGTGGTAGGAGTGCGGGATACATCCTTAATAGAGTCCGTTTTAGCCGGAATCTTAATTTCAGAAAAGTCTTTTAAACCATCAGGATCCATCCAGGCCTCCGAGCTTGATCCTCCGTAACAGTCACTGATTAGACCAATGGGTACATGCAGCATCTCATTCAATAATCGGCCGAAATAATAACCTGTAGCGCTAAAATTAGCCACAAACTCAGGCGACGCCACATGCCATTGCGAGGGTTTGCTATTTTCCTGTACTTCGGTTACTGATGAATGAGGAACCGTATAAATATGAATATTGTTATTAGCGGATTTCAATATAGCGTCAACGGAGCCAGCAATGGGTTGGCTTTTATAACCCTTCATAGGTATCTCCATATTTGATTGCCCTGTACAAAGCCAAACTTCTCCTATCAGTACATCATTGAGTATAATGGTTGAGTCGGCTTTTATATTAATGCTGTATGGGCCACCATAAACGGGTGTGCTTACTTTTACCAGCCATTTACCGTTGCTGTTTGCCTTTGTTTGATAGCTTTTTTTATTCCAGGAAGTGGTTACCGTAATATTTTTGCCTGCCTTTGCCCAGCCCCAAATTGGCGTATGGCTTTGCTGCTGCAATACCATATTGCTGGTAAATACAGAGGCTAATTTCTGTGCTTTAATCGTGAAGTTAAGAAATACACTATAAATCAGTAATAGAAGTAATTTGGTTCTCATTCGTATTATTTATTCGTTTATGCGCACGTTTAGCTTCGAGCCATCCGCTAAATAGTAGGTTTTTATTCAGTATAGGTTTTGGAAAAAATAAGCTGGCTCCGTAACCTACCACAATTACAACCAGGTGACTATAAACGCCCAACATATATTTGTGCTGATTGAAATTGTATTTACCTAAATCAAGCAATATATGTTTATCGCTACCCAAGCCAATTTTTGTAGATGTTAAAAAAGCGTAAGCTGTGAATATGATGCAGACTGTAATGCCAATATTTAGGCCTTGCCAGTTGGCCCGGCTACTGAATAGGCCTAACAGGAAAATACCTGCAATACCACCAGAAAATATAGCATACAAGGTAAACACTATACCAAGCGCACCTTCATCGCCGGCAAGTAAGTATAATGTTGCTATTAAAATAGCGCCAAGGCCTGCTAATACTACAATCCAGCGCCCGGCCTTTAAATATTCCTCATCAGTTTTATGCGGACGAAACTTTTTATAATAATCCTCTATACCAATAGCCGAAAGGCAGTTAAGGTCAGCACCCAGACTGGATATGGCTGCCGATATTAATGCTGCTAATATTAAACCTACTAAGCCAGTTGGCAGTCTGGTCATGATAAAATAAGGAAAAACGGCATCGGCTTTGATTCCTTCAGGTAATGGGTTTTGCTGGTAAAACGCAAATAGTGCAGTGCCAATAAACATAAATAACGCCCACAACGGAACGGTTAAGGCCACACCCATGATAGAGGCCCGGATGGCGGCCTTATCTGTTTTGGCAGTAAGGTAACGCTGAACCATGGTTTGGTCGGTTCCATATTTTTGTATTGCATAAAATACACCGTTAATGGCCATTACAATAAAGGTGAGTTTTTTGAAATCCCAGGTGTAAGGGCCAAAGTTATTTTTATGATTAATGCTGGCAATGTGCCAAAGCTCAGGAAAACCGCCTTTGATAGAATAGATCAGGATAATGAACGATACGATTCCTCCGCCAATAAGCAAAAAGCCCTGTACAACATCGGCCCATATTACAGCCTCAATGCCACCGATGAGGGTAATTACGATAATCACCAAACCAATTATCCATATTATAGCATAAGTATTGGTGTTAGTCATATTAGCCAAAGCGAGTGCGAGCAGAAAAAAAACAGTGCCCATTTTTGAAAAATGGGTGAGCACAAAACTTATAGAACTATAAAAGCGGGCAAATGTGCCAAATCGTTTTTCAAAATATTCATAGGTGCTTACTCCGATTACTTCTCTATAAAGCGGTACAATAAACCACACCATCAGAAGCAGTATAACAGGTACCATAAGTCCCTGTACCAGGAGTATCCAGTTGGAGGAAAAGCCTTCGCCGGGATAAGCCAGGAAAGTTACACTACTGATTAGCGTTGCCATGAGTGACATGCCAATGGCCCAGGCTGGTATAGATCCCCTGGATACAAAATATTTTTTGGTAGAATTTTGGCCCTTTGAAAATCTTAAACCAATGGTTAATGAAACAGCCAATGCCACTGCTATAATAATATAATCTGCCAGGTGCAGGGTTTCATGTTTCATAAATGGTTAACGGTTAATAGGTTCCCAAACAGGAGCTGGCCACTCATAACTGCCGGGTTTTAAAGTTACACATAATTGGTTATTACCAGCTATTCCCATGCGTATTACGCCGGGACTTATTTGCTGTAACGGATATAATTTTGAGATTTGGAGGTGTTGCAATATGGCCCATCCAGTGGCACCACCTTCTATTAATAATTCCTTTAAATATATCTGATGGTTAATGTATTTTACTATAATTCCCATTTTATGGGCAAGCATTGCAGGATCTATATCAAGCCCTTCAGTTGTATCAGGGTGGACAGCCATAATAGCGCTTTGATGGGCCTTTATGTTCTGTACCACTTCATTGGCATATGATTCGTAAAAGTGTTCTTTGGGGTTCTGATTTCTGATGATCCATGAAGGGATGTAGATAACAGGTATGTTATTAATAAAGCCATCCTTTACATCAATTTTTCCCTGGTAAAATGTGCTGCCAAATACAAAAAGCCTGTAATTTAATAAGGAAACAGTAACTTTTGTAGTCGATTGTTTATACCCTAAATGATAGAGTAATTGTGTAAATGAACCAGATGCTCCGGCTATTAGTATGTCATTATCCGCTGCTTGTTTAACCCAGTATTTAAGGTCATCCTCTTCTGCAGCTTCGCATACCAACATTCCTTCTCCCGATAATTTTTCATGTGGTTTTGCAGATATAATATTATTTACCCTAAGCATTTCGCACACTTTTGATGAGATTACCGGGAAAGCCGGATCGATAGCATAGTTGCTTAGGTGTACCGGTTGATTATTATAGTAATATATACTATCCTTTACCCATTTATTATGATGCGGATTTCCCGGAATTATAAATGCCTGTTTTGTCCCCGATACCTCCAATTGAGTGCTTAATTCTGTAATAACATGCCCTCGTAATACCGAATCGATCTTTTTAAAGATCACACGCGGTTTAAAGGCAATGAGTTTAAGGGTTATTTCATGAATTATACGTTTCGCATCTGTTTCTGATAATGAACGGGTATCTGTTGCAATGATGACTAAATCAGTTTCTTGGGCGTACTGCATATTGGTTAAAACCTCTGTTTTTAGCCCATAATTGAGGCCAATGCCGGCAAGTTCGGCTGCCCCGGTTAAATCATCTGCTATTACCGCTATCATGCATTTTGCTTTAACCTTGTTTTGCTAAGCCTTACCGCCGATTCGATAGCCAATATCATGGCATCACTACTGGCTACACCTTTTCCGGCTATTTCAAAAGCAGTACCATGATCAACCGATGTGCGGATGATAGGTAGCCCCATGGTAATATTTACACCTTTAACACTATCCATCTGCTGCTTTTGCGCATTCCATTTAAAGCCTGTAAGTTTAAATGGAATATGTCCCTGATCATGATACATAGCCACTATGCCGCCATAATGCCCGGTTGATGCTTTCGAGAAAAGCGTATCGGCGGGTATAGGGCCCTCCACATCGTAACCAGCCAATCGGGCCTCTTGTACGGCGGGTAATATTTCCTGATCATCCTCAGTTCCAAATAAACCGGAGTCGCCGGCATGGGGATTTAGTCCGGCAACACCAATCTTTAAATTCGGCTCACCTAATTGTATTAAACCATCGTGCAGCAACTCAATTACCTGTATTATTCTGTCTTTTTTTACCAGGTCACAAGCTTGCCTTAAAGAAACATGTGTTGATACGTGTATCACCTTCATATTCTCTTCAACCAAAAGCATAGCATACTTTTTAGTATTGGTGAAATGAGCATATATTTCGGTGTGTCCGGCAAAATAGTGCCCTGCTTCGTTAACCGATTTTTTATTGATGGGCCCTGTTACTGTTGCATCAACTTCATCGGCAAGCGCAAGTTCGATCACCTTTTTTACAGCCTCAAACGAAGCATTGCCCGCCATAGCCGATATCTCGCCAAATTGTAATTGACTCATATCAACATTTTCAAGATCATATACATCAGGTTCGCCATAAACAAAGCGGGCATCTTTTATATTTTTTATAGAATTGATACGGGCATTTAACCCCAGCTTTTTAATGATATGTTTAAAAACAGCAGCATCGCCAATAATTACGGGATTGCATATCTCCAACAAGTGTTTGTTAAGTAAAGCTTTTATAGCTATCTCCGGGCCAATGCTGGCCGGATCGCCCATGGTAATCCCTATAACTGGTTTTTTAATTATCATTGGTATATAGGTAAATTAAGATTTTCGCGGGTGATGATATTTTGCAATCCTTGCTGTAAATCGGCAGCATCGGCAGGTGATACCTGCTGCAAAGGCGGCATCATATAAGAATGGCACAAGCCGGCACTTTCCATCAGTGATTTTAACGCCGCTAATGATCCTCCTAATAAGCGTTTGTTTTGATAAATATCGCCAAGCAAGTTAGAATGTCTTTGTAAAAGCAAAGCGGCCTGTTCATCATCATTATCAGCAGCTACCAGCATTTTATAATAAATATCCGGAAATAGGTTGCCTGTACTTGGTACTAAGCCGTCGCTTCCTGCAAATAATGCATGAACAGATTGGGCACCCCAACCCAGAAAATGACTAAAATCAGAACGGTTAGCCCACAATACAAGCGATTGCTTTAAACGATCAAGGTTACGTTCTGAATCTTTCGTGCCTACGATATTTTCATGAACGCTTAACTCATTTAGTAAATTTAGATGTATTGAGGTATGCGTGGTTGCAGGTATATTATAAATAATGAGCGGGAGGGGGCACTTATCAGCAAGGCTTTCAAAGTAT
The DNA here is from genome assembly GCF_030409325.1 of Mucilaginibacter aquaedulcis. Lineage (GTDB taxonomy): Bacteria > Bacteroidota > Bacteroidia > Sphingobacteriales > Sphingobacteriaceae > Mucilaginibacter > Mucilaginibacter aquaedulcis. The sequence goes on along the minus strand of NZ_JAUFPR010000002.1, from coordinate 925,803 downwards.
TCTTTTATTTCGGCATCTGTTAATGAAAAGTATGCGGGCAGGTGGGCAACAGCAACATCTACCCCCTCATCGGCACATTGGTTAGCTATAGCCACAGAATCTGCCACGCAATTTGATGATATGCCGGCATAAAGTAATTTGTTTGGCTGCTTAAGGTTAGCTGCCAACTTAATAAAGTCAAGTTTCACATCATTGGGCAAAGATGGTGCTTCGCCGGTTGTACCCAGTATAAAAGGTACACCACCGTAGTTAAATATATTATCAAAAATCCGCTCAACAGCTTCATGATCAAGTTTGTAATTTTCGGTTAATGGAGTTATTGTAGGCACCACCAAGCCATTATATTTCTTTTTTACTTTCATTTTATTTCAATAAGCTGCTTCGTAAATATGGATAGCGTCGTTAAGATTTATCTGTCGTGGATTATTTTTGAGTAGTCGTGTAATTTTCATAGCGTCTGCCGCCATAATTGGTATAGCATCCTTTTGGATGCCTATATCACCCAGTTTTGAAGGTAAACCGCATTGTTTTATCAGTTCTCGAATTTTTTGAACACCTGCATTGGCGGTATCAATCTCAGTTCTTTCACTGTTACAACCCAAAGCGCGTGCAACCTGTGCATATCGTTCAGATGCAGCAGGTATATTAAATTCCATTACAAACGGCAATAGCAATGCATTTGATAAGCCATGAGCTATATGAAACATGCTGCCAAGGGGATATGATAGTGCATGTACGCCAGCTGTATTAACGGGACCCAAACAAAAACCACCTAATAAACTTCCTATGGCAAGCTGGGTACGTGCATTTTGATCTGAACCATTTTGTACAGCTTTAACTAAATTGTTAGAAATAAGCCTCATTCCTTCATAAGCATACATGTCTATAAATGGATGGGCAAATAAATTGGTATAAGCTTCAAGGCAATGGGTAAGGGCATCAAGCCCGGTGGCTGCAGTGATTTCAGGAGGTAAATTATAGGTAAGCTCAGGATCAACGATTACAGAGTCAGGAACAAGATACGGGCTGATGATCCCTTTTTTCTGATGATCCTCATCTACAAGTATGGCATTAGGTGATACTTCGCTGCCGGTGCCGGCAGTAGTAGGAATGCATATTAACTTGATGCTACGTTTTTTTAGCAGGCCAATACCCGTAATATCATTTAAAGTCTGCGTGTTATTAAGTTGTGCAGCAAGTAATTTGACTACATCAAGCACGCTGCCTCCGCCAATGCCTATCACTACATTTGCCGATATGTTTTTAAAGGAAGCAAGCAAGGTATCAAAATCTTGAAAAGATGGTTCCTGAATAATGGAAGTATTTACATGTACTTTGATCCCCTTATCTTGAAGTTGTTGTATTATTGGGTTGAGTTTTGTTAAAAGTACATTTATGGTAATAATCAACACATTTGAATAGCCTGCTTCAGTTACCTCATCAACTAATTTCATCACTGAGTTTTTTCCTATAATGATCTGCGACGGAAACCTTACCGTGATATCTCTGAAGGAATTATCTGTTTGTATCATATATATTTATATGCAATCTTTAATGAAATAGATCCCATTTTACGTTGAAATAATGCAGGGTTGAGTAATTGGTTGATATGAACAAAGATGTGTAAAGGCGCTTCGGTTTTTTATCTATCTGTTATCAAGTTATTGTACGATATTATCAAAAGCGGTAGTAATTGACCAATGACATTTAAAAACCGTTTGAATGAAATTTTCGGTGAAAAAGCACACTGCTGTGATGAATGATCTTTTATGTATGGAGCATTGATAAAAGCTGTACTTCATGTTAATTTACTATAGGAAGCCATTGTTTTACCTATAAAATAGCGTTTTTATCAATGTTATAAATGTTTTTTAAACGTTTATAACATTGATGTTTAAACTCAACTTATACCTAAGATGTTGATTAAATTAGTGCAGTTAATCATTGATAATAAGCTATTGTTTTCATGTAGATAAGATTTTAAAAAAACATCTGACATCTTTTTTTTATGAAAAATTAAGTGTTATTTTGACAATCAATTATAAATTTTATGAGCAGTGACCAATTAGTTATTGGAATCGATTATGGATCAGATTCTGTACGATCCGTTATTGTTAATGCCTTAAATGGCGAAGAAATTGCCTCTTCGGTATATGAGTATCCCCGTTGGCGCGATGGCTTGTTTTGCGACCCGGGTTTAAACCAATTCAGGCAGCATCCGCAGGATTATATAGATGGCCTTGAAACCACTATTAAGGATTGCATTGCAAAAGCAGGAGGGGAGTTAATCTCAAAATCAATTAAAGGAATATCTGTTGATACTACTGGTTCAACCCCTGTTGCGGTTAATGAAAAAGGCATTCCGTTAGCATTAACACATGGTTTTGAGAATAATCCAAACGCTATGTTCGTGTTGTGGAAAGACCACACAGCAATCAAAGAGGCCGCTCAGATGAATGCGCATGCCGCGTTGTTTGATGTGAATTATCTTCAATATGTTGGTGGTATATATTCTTCCGAATGGTTTTGGGCTAAGCTGTTACATGTTTTAAGAGTTGATGAAAATGTGCGGAATGCTGCAGCATCTTGGGTAGAACATTGCGATTGGATACCCTTTCTGCTTACAAGCGGCAATGATATTACAAAAATGAAGCGGGGCCGATGCTCTGCAGGACATAAAGCTTTATGGGCCGAAGAGTTTGGCGGATTACCTCCAGATGATTTTTTTGCCTCACTTGATCCTTTGTTAAAGGGTTTTACAGATAAACTATATCAAGAAACCTATACCGCCGATGTGGCAGCCGGAACATTAAGTGCTGAATGGGCACTGCGATTGGGCTTACACACAGGTGTGATGGTTGGTACCGGTGCCTTTGACGCGCACATGGGAGCTGTTGGCGGTCAAATTGAACCTTATCATTTGAGCAAGGTAATGGGTACATCAACCTGCGATATTCTGGTGGCACCCGCTGTTGGTATGCAAGATAAGCTTGTTCGTGGTATTTGCGGGCAGGTAAATGGATCCGTAATTCCGGGAATGATAGGTTTAGAGGCCGGGCAATCTGCATTTGGCGATACCTACGCATGGTTTAAAAATATAGTGTCATGGCCTTTAAATAATTTATTTTCACAATCAAAAGTAATTGATGCTGCAACAGCAAAGGCGTTGAAGGCAGAGATGGCTGAACTGATAATCCCCGAGTTAAGCCGTCAGGCTGCACTGATCCCTGTTAACGAGGTGAATGAGTTGGCAGTAGATTGGTTCAACGGTCGCCGTACACCGGATGCCAACCAGGAGCTAAAAGGAGCTATCACAGGTCTTAATTTAGGCAGCGATGCACCACGTGTTTTCAGAGCCCTGGCCGAGGCTACCTGTTTTGGTGCTAAAAGCATTGTAGATCGTTTTATCAGTGAAGGGATACCGGTAAAAGGTATTATTGGGATAGGGGGAGTGGCCAAAAAATCGCCGTTCGTGATGCAAATGATGGCTGATGTATTGGGTATGCCTATCCGTATTCACCAGTTTAAACATACTTGTGCTTTGGGTGCGGCCATGTTTGCTGCAGTTGTAGCGGGAATTTATCCAACCGTTGAAGATGCTATGGCAGCCATGGGCCGTGGGTTTGACGAAGAATATCACCCCAATAAAGATCTGAAAGATATTTACCAAAAACGTTATCTGCAGTATAAAAACCTGGGTGAATATGTTGCGGCGCAGGTGACAAAGAGTACGACAACAGAACTTCAAAACGCATAGTAAAATGAGCAAGTATCAACATATCAAACAAACTGCATATGAAGCTAATATGCAGTTGCCCAAATTAGGACTTGTGTTATTCACCTTTGGTAACGTGAGTGCTGCCGACAGAGACTTGGGAGTATTTGCTATTAAACCCAGTGGTGTACCTTATGATGTTCTTTCTCCGGAAAAAATGGTGGTGGTGGATTTTAATGGTAATATTATTGAGGGAGAGCTTCGTCCATCGTCAGATACGTTGACTCACGCAGTACTGTATAAAAATTGGCAACATATTAATGGAATAGTACATACACATTCTATGTATGCTACTGCCTGGGCCCAGTCGCTTCGTTGTATACCAATTTTTGGTACCACACATGCCGATCATTTAACTGCTGATATTCCCTGCGCACCTCCGATGGACGACAAATCAATATCGGGCGATTATGAATATCAAACTGGCTTCCAGATCATAAATTGTTTTAAAGAAAAAGGGATTGATTACCGGGAGGTTGAAATGGTGCTGGTAGGTAATCATGCACCTTTTACCTGGGGTAAAACTGCCGAAAAAGCTGTTTACAATAGCGCCGTTTTAGAAGCTGTAGCCCAAATGGCCTGCCTTACAGAACAAATTAATAATAACGCTCCCCGGTTAAAAGATTCACTGATCAAAAAGCATTATGAGCGTAAGCATGGGCCCGATTCTTACTATGGACAATAGTTGCTGGTATGAAGAAATCAATAATACACTAATTCAATAAATCAATAATTATTATACATGATAGATTTAAAAACATTTGAGGTTTGGTTCATTACAGGCAGTCAAGATCTGTATGGCGAAGAAACATTAAAAAAAGTAGCCGAGCATTCACAGCAGATTTCATCGGGTTTAGGTAATGCGGCGCAGATTCCTGTGCGTATTATTTATAAACCTGTTGTTAAAAGTACTGAAGAAATTTATAATACGCTGCAACAGGCCAATATTGCGGAAAACTGCATAGGTATTATTACATGGATGCATACCTTTTCGCCTGCTAAAATGTGGATCCGAGGGTTAAGCATCCTGAAAAAACCTATACTGCATCTGCATACCCAATATAATCGTGATATACCTTGGAGTTCTATTGATATGGATTTCATGAACCTTAACCAAAGCGCCCATGGCGACAGGGAGTTTGGTTTTATGGTTTCCCGTATGCGTATTAATCGTAAAGTAGTGGTTGGCCATTGGCAAGACCCAGAGGTGTTAAACCAGATAGAAACCTGGACCCGGGCTGCTGCGGGCTGGTACGATTGGCAGGGCGCTAAATTTGCCCGTTTTGGTGACAATATGCGTTTTGTTGCCGTTACCGACGGAGATAAGGTAGAGGCAGAGTTAAAATTCGGTTTCTCTGTAAATTCTTACGGAATAGGCGACCTGGTGGCTGTCATCAACGCGATAAGCGATACTGAAGTTAATACCTTGATTGATGAATATGAGGCCACTTACACTATGGCTGCGGATTTGAAAAAGGGAGGTGCAAGGCATTCGTCAGTTTTTGAAGCTGCCAAAATTGAGTTGGGTATGCGTAAGTTTTTAAAGGATGGCGGTTTTAAGGGTTTTTCAGACACATTTGAAGACTTGCACGGTATGACACAGCTGCCGGGAATTGCTTCGCAACGATTGATGGCTGAGGGATACGGATTTGCAGGTGAGGGTGATTGGAAAACGGCAGCGCTGGTACGTGCATTCAAAGTAATGGGCGCAGGCTTAAAAGGAGGCAATGCCTTTATGGAAGATTATACCTATCATTTTGACCCCAATAACGCATTGGTCCTGGGCTCGCATATGCTTGAAGTAGATGCCTCGCTTGCCGATGGTAAAGCATCTTTAGAGGTGCATCCTTTAGGTATAGGCGGCAAGTCAGATCCGGCACGTTTGGTATTTAATGTTGCCAGTGGCCCGGCTCTTAATGGTGCTATTGTAGATATGGGCAACCGTTTTAGGTTTATTGTTAATGAGGTTGAAGCTGTTGAAACTGTTAATGATCTGCCTAAGTTGCCAGTTGCCAGGGTGTTATGGAAACCTTATCCCGATATGAAAACAGGTTGTGCAGCCTGGATATATGCAGGCGGGGCGCATCATACAGCCTACAGCCAAAACCTTACTGCTGAGCATTTGCAGGATTTTGCTGATATGGCAGGGATAGAATTATTGAGAATTGGGAAAGATACCCGTATTGATCAATTCCGCAACGAGATTAGGTGGAATGATGCCGCTTATAAATAAGCCTGATACAATAAAGCGATAGCTTTAAAATATTATAAACATCGCCAGGTTACACTTAAATTGTAAACCTGGCGATGTTTTCTAATGATCGGTTATTCCTTAGTCAATTGGCGAGTTTAAGTATGCTGCTAATGCATTTATTCGTCCGGCAACTACCAATATTTGCGCCTGAGCTTCGGTCCAATTACGTTGCTCAATAGCTTCACGGATACCTGGAAGTGTTTTTACACCATAACCGGTATAAAAGCCGGGAGCATAAATGGTGTGCTTGTACCATCCACGACGCGGCAATCCATCTGTAGAAAGTAGTTGTTGTTCGGCCTGGTAGAACAATTTGTTTAATTTATCATGCTTGCCATCTTTAAGCATGTCGGCAGATTGCTTATCAGCTAATTTATCAGCACTTTTCTTTAAAGAATCAAGCGCGCTGGTTAATGGTTTAAAATCAATTTCGGGTACATCTGTTTTAACTTCAGGAACAATAAATTTCTTTGTTGGGTCTGCTGCTAAGGTATAATCATTGGCTTTTATTAACTGATTTTCAATCGTTGTATTTTCACGGGTGGTTTTTACCAATTCAATAAGTTCAGTTGTGTATCTTCCGATTGTTGCCTGTAACGTACGGAAATCAAACGGAAGTATTTCTGCATCAGCCATACGCAAAACGGCATGCCCTGCAGTTTTCGATAGGGCTACTCCATATTTAAAATCAGGGTCTTTAAAGCGTTTGTAATCATCAAAAGAGTCGTAGATGGAATGGTATTCACCGCCAGCATCTTCGCCACCAAAACCGAAATCAAGGGTAGGTATCCCTAAATGTTGTAAAAATGATGAAAAGTCAGATCCTGAACCCAGTGCTTCCAGGCGCTCGCCCTTACGCTCTATGATCTCTTTTTTATCTTTTGTTGATTTCGCGTTTATCAATGAAAAGGCCCTTTTACGATCAAAAACACTCACATTAGTTTGCGGATCAATTACGTTTTGGGTTATTTCATCAGTAAAGCCTTCCAATGCTTGCGAACCACCTGCTCCTAAAAAACCGCGTCCGTTACCATCAGAATTAATATAAACAACCGCTTTTTGCTGTAGTTCTTTCTCATGCTCTTCCGCAAATTCTGTAGAACCTAACAAACCGGGTTCTTCGCCATCCCATGAACAATATACAATAGAACGTTTGGGTTTCCAGCCTGATTTAAGTAATTGACCCAGTGCTTTTGCTTCCTCAAGCATAGCAGCCTGGCCGCTTATAGGATCGCCGGCACCATTTACCCATGCATCATGGTGGTTACCCCTTAAAACCCATTCGTCAGGATAAGTGGATCCTTTGATCTTTGCTATTACATCATAAGCGGTTACTATATCCCAGTTAAAGGCCAGCTTAAGGTGAACCGTTGCCTTACCAGGCCCGGTATGATAAGTTAAGGGCAATGAACCAGCCCAACCCTTAGGTACAACAGGGCCGCTTAATGCCGCCAATAAAGGCTTAGCATCATGATAGCTAATTGGCAATACAGGTATTTTCAATATAGTTGGAGCATCATTCCTATCCAGTCTTTTAGCATTTTTTGTAGCTCCTGCGCCCGGAGTAAGCGGATCGCCCGGATATATTACCATATCCATTACTGAACCGCGCTGCACACCAAACTCGCCCTTGAAAGCTCCTTGCGGATATACATCTCCCGCAGTGTATCCGTCATCGGCCGGGTCCGAATAAATGATACAGCCAATGGCGCCATGTTCGTAGGCTACTTTTGGCTTAATACCACGCCAGGAATGGCCGTATTTAGCAATAACTATTTTCCCTTTAACATCAATGCCCATTGTGGCCAATTTTTCATAATCGTCCGGTAAGCCATAGTTAACAAACACCAATTCGCCGGTTACATCGCCATCCGCGCTCCATGCATTGTACGTTGGTAATTGATTAGCCTGGCTCGATGTTGCGTCTTCTTTTAAGGCAGGTTCTTTTAATAATGCAGTATATTTTGAGGAGCCGGTTAATTCAAGTAATCGTGTTTTGGGTGTGGGGAAAAGTACCTGGTAAGTTTCCAGATAAGCATCAAGGCCATAGCTTTTATATTTAGCCAGAATTTTTTCAGCAACAGCTTTACTACCAGGCGATCCGATATTGTGAGGAAATGCTGATAGTTCTTTTATGGTTTCGCCTATGCGTTGCGCGCTTAATGAAGCATCAAACGACTGTTCTGTTTTTAACTGTCCTGCTGCTGCAGTCGGGGAGTAACCACTAATTGTTTTTTGCTGAGCAAAAGTAAAAGATGAAAATGCAAGTAAACTTAAGGTAAGGGTTTTCTTCATAATAGTTAATTATCTGATGGCCTTTAAGATAGTAAAATCATGTAGTGTTTATTCGCCAGTCATGAAATTTTTGCATAATAAAATGTTTTTATAGGTTAAAATGATGATTTTCTGTTTAAATGCTGAGGATATATAGGAAAAATTGAATTATTTCACTGTATCTCGTTGATGTTTGCAGTTTATTTATAAAACTTTATACCTAAGCCATAAAATATCATTGTCAAGTTGTTTTACTTCTATTAGTTTGAGATGGCTGGCAGTTTTTTTCTTTAGATTTTTGCTTACTTCAAATAAAGTAGGAGTGCCCATAGTTCCGTCGGCTACAGGTACATGCAAAAAGCTGAGTTCATCAATTAAACCTTCATTAAGCAAAGAACCATTCAAATGACCACCACCTTCCAATAATAGTTTTTTAATCGGGAATAATGCAGCCAATTTTTCTAATGCAAGCTTAAAGTCGATTTCAGATTTTCCGGCAAAAATGTAGGAGATGCCAATTTCGCGAAGGTAGGCCAGATATTTCTGCGGCACGGTTTCAGTTAAAACCAAAATAAGATGATCCTGATCTATGACCGGTTTTTCCCAATGAAGTTTTCCATCTTTATCTATCGCAATAGCGAAAGATGATGCATCTTCATCAGCTACATAATCGGTTTTATCAATAGTGTAATCTATTTCTTTTAGGTTCAGCGGCTTATTACTGGCGAAATCAGTTTCCATAGTTACGCGACCGCACATCCATGCATCAGCTTTATGTGTGCTGCCGGTTTCTTCATAACTGCTTATCCCTTTTACTCGTCCCCATTGGTTGGTAAGTATCCGGCCATCTACGGAACTCATCATGTGGCATATAACGTATGGTTTACTCATGATAATTAAAAGTATATGTTATGTTTTTGTAATTGATAACTATGGCTAAGTGCTTATGGTTTTATTTTAATAATAAATATAGCTTAGGCAGATAACTAAATTTGGCTTACACATGACACTACAGGATGGTTATTTGAAAAACTAAGCTTAATTTATGGGATTGTTTAAGATAAATGAGTTTGAAACTAACCGCATATTAACCAATTACCTCAGTATTATTTATTTCCTTATGGATCGTGTAGCCTTTAAGATGAAGTTATTTCCTGGCTTTGAGCAGGAATATAAAAAGCGCCATGACGAGATATGGCCTGAATTAATAGCTCTACTCAAAAATAACGGAATAAGCGATTATTCTATATTTTTAGATGAGGGGACAAATGATCTTATCGGCTTTTTAACTATCACTGATAAAGCTATACTTGATAAATTACCAACTAATGCAATTATGCAAAGGTGGTGGGCTTATATGGCCAGTGTAATGGAAAGCAATTCAGATAATTCGCCGGTAAGTGTGCAGCTGAAGGAAGTTTTTTACTTGCCATAATTAACTGTAGAAGGTATTGCCAGGGTTTAATTTATATACCTACTGTAATTTCATCAGCTTAGCGCTTTTTAAACTGCTTTGTTTATTACTTATTTTTCTGGCTCATCTGCATCCGTATTTTTTTTATTAATGGGCTTTACTGTCCGTACCGGTGTCATGTTTTTTGCATTGATGTTTTCGGGCAATTTGGCACCCAGATAGGATACTGAACTGAAACCAGCCAGAAATAAAAGGGTATCTGAAAACAAGGGCATTGTTTTATGTACTATGGTGTACACTATAAAATATAAACCCAAAACCAAGTTCCATGCAAAGGTCTGTATGCGTGGAATACTGTAGGAGTTACCATCGCTAAGGATATCATAAAAAAATGATACACTACGCTTATCGGTAGGAGGTTTTTTCTGATTAAATGCGGTATCAATAGCCGAAGCGCTTCCGGTTGTACCTATACTGATCCCCAGTATAAGTAAAATTGAAGTGTTTAAACTATTAGTAACATCGGTAAGTACCATCGTATAAATAAAGCCGCCAATAATAAGCCCTGTCCAAAATAACAATTGAGTATATGATAAACTATATGGGCCATCCGGACGCTCCTTCAGAGCATCTGATTTACGGGCGATCTGTAAAAAGAATATTAAAATTATAGCATATAATCCAAGCCAGCCCCAAAATATCCATTGCTGGTAATATACAATGCGGATGGCGCGTAATGAAGAATCACGTTCAAGGGCACTCATACCTTCCCAGCCTATAGAGGCATCTATATCCGCATAATTAGACCAAAAATGCCTGCCACCGCTATAAAAGAAATTCCATGCAGCCTGAGTAGTATCGTTTCGCGATAATGTAATATCAATTGATGCTGTGGAGCCCAATGCAGGTAGCTGGCCATTGTTGATATCTACCCGTGTTAAGTTCCTGTACCAACTATTACATATGCCATTAAGTTCAACCCCATTAGCATAAATCACAACCCGGGCCCTATCTGTAGGTTTGGCTCTCAAAAAGGCATCAGGATTTGAAATAGTAAAGCGTAACGTATTACCCGGAAATGCGGTTGTTCGTCTGTACATTTTTTCATTCTGTTGTTCTTCCTCGCTCGCATATACCGTTTGTATTTTGATTACATGCGGGATTTTGGCAACTACCGGTGTAAGAGCAACTATAACGGGCTGATTGTTAGTCGCGGGCTTAACGGAAGTATCCTGAGTTTTTTGGGCAATACTAAAAAGTGGAATAAATAAAGATGCCAGCCAGATTAAAGTAAAAGCCAAATACTGAATATGCTTTTTCATGCGGTTTGTATAAAGTTTAAAGCTAATTAGCTCAAAAAATATTCATTTGTAAACGCTTAAGTTTTGATGATCAGTTGGTTGGCTAATGTTAGTGAATATTTTTAAACCCGGCAATGCAGTTTTAGCTTATTTTTAAATTGTTTCAATACCATCTTCTAATCGTTCTTCCTCCAGATCAAGCCGTCTTTCCATAAGACGGATAATATCATCATCAAAATCTGGCTGGTGCCTAAAAAGTCGCAGTTGTTTTCGTTCGTGTTCAGTTACCAACATCATTATCCTTTTGAAACTTTTGATTATAGCTAAGGCATCTTCTCGTTTTTTCTTATCATCACCAAGACTCTTGTAAATTTCAACTTTAAAAGTTAATAGTTCCATTCTGTTTTTGAGTATGCCGTTTTCTTTCAACTCGGTGGCGTATTTTAAATTAAGTTCGGTAATTGCTGCTGATAACAAGTGATGATCTATTTCTATCCACTGTTGGCTATCTTCTTTAGATCCGAGGATAGTTTCAGGTTTGAAAATTCTGATAACCCAAGGCAAGGCAAGGCCCTGGCCCACAAGAGTTACAATGATAACTACATAAGTAATAAATAAGATAAGGTCGCGATAGGGAAAAGGTCGCCCACCCGGAAGTAGAAGCGGAATTGCAAGTGCTGAGGCCAGGGAAACAACACCGCGCATACCTGTCCAGCTGATGATCAAAGGATTTCTCCAGCCAGGATGGCTAACAGCTACCGTAATATAACGGCTGATAAAGGAGGTGAAAATGGATGATATATAACCAGAGAGCAATCTTACCGCAATAATAATAAAAGAGATAATTAATGCAATTTGGAGTGCATGTGAAATTGGCAGGCTTTTTATTCCAGCCATAATATCAGGAAGTTGCAGCCCGATCAGAAAAAATATAACGGCATTCAGAATAAAGGTTATGGCTGGCCAAACTGCGTTGGCTTTGAGGCGACTGCTATGTGAGAAGATAAAATGATTTTGATAGGAAATAAATACGCCACCACTAACTATTGCCAATACACCAGATGAATGAACAGCTTCGGCGCTTAAATAGATGAGATAAGGCAATACAAATGAAAGGGCTATATCCAGATTTGCCGTAGTGGGTAACCACTTGTAAAAAGCATAAAATAACAAGCCAAAAAATAGGCCGATAATAATTCCCGAAACGCAAACAAGTATGAAGTTACCTACTGCATTGTACCACACAAAATTATTGGTAATAATCGCTGCAAGCGCAAACCTGAAAACGGTAAGGCTTGTAGCATCATTAAGCAGGCTTTCGCCCTCAAGTATGGATACAAGCCCTTTAGGCAGCCTGATGCGTTGCAGAACAGATGTAGCAGCGGCTGCATCAGGTGGAGATATGATAGCACCTAACAAAAAGCCTTGCGGGAGCGTAAATCCCGGTATAAGCCAGCAAGAAACAAAGGCAACAACAGTTGCCGTAAGCAGCACATAGCCTAATGCCATTACACTAATGATGCGCCGCCATTTCCATAGAGCCTTACACGATGTATTTTGGGCAGCGTCAAATAAAACTGGTGGAAGTATGATTAAGAAAACGAGGTTGGGATCTATGTGTACACTTGGGATTTTCGGAATAAAACCAAAGGCAAGCCCTGCAATAACCAGAAATATGGGATACGGAATTGACAACTTTCGGGCAATAAGAACCAGGAACGAAACGCTCAGGATCAAGCCTAAACAAAGCAGTAGGTTTTCGTGCATACACGGTTATCATTTAACTTGTTACAAGATAAGATTTTCTTAATTATTTGTGACTGGTATTGTTAAAGTAATCATGTGTTGAACTCCAAAGATAAATGAGCGACTGCGGCCATGATATGGAACTACTCTTATGATGACATATAAGATGAGGTTAATGCTCAGATCAATAATTTACCGTGTAAAACACTAACAATAACTTCAAGCTATTTATAAGTCAGATAAAAAGAATGTTACAAATGTTAATTTATAAACAACATTCGTGTTACCATAGCGGGGTGTTTATTTGTTAATGATGAATTTGTAAATATTTGTAATGTAGTTATTTATAAAGCTATTGCTTTGATTGATAACATCAGCATTTTAGGATCTGCAAACCAAATTGATTCTCATTGTGTTTTTTATGAATTAGGCGGGTAATCGGAAAAATACTATTTTGGGTTTGTAATAAATCTATCTACCTATTATAACTACACTATGGATAACTACACTTATGATGCAATAGTTGTTGGCTCTGGAATTTCGGGTGGTTGGGCCGCGAAAGAATTAACTGAAAAAGGTCTCAAAGTATTGATGTTAGAAAGAGGCGAAAACATTGAACATATTACCGGTTATAAAACAGCAACCAAGGCTCCATGGGAATTTCCACATCGTGATGCTGTTATTCAGGCTAAGATTAAAGATTACCCTGTATTATATAAAGCTGGTGGTTTAAATGAATCAAATATAGATTTCTGGGTTAATGAAACTGAAAACCCTTACACACAAGTTCAACCTTACAACTGGCGCAGGGGTTATCATGTAGGAGGGCGTTCATTAATGTGGGGACGACAAAGTTATCGCTGGAGTGATTATGATTTTGAAGCTAACGCTAAAGAGGGTATAGCGATTGATTGGCCGGTACGTTATAAAGAAATTGCACCTTGGTATGACCACGCCGAGAAGTTTGCTGGTATCAGTGGTTCATTGGAGGGACTACCCCAACTTCCTGATGGACAGTTTCAACCACCTATGGAAATGAATTGCGTAGAAAAAGATGTAGCCGCCCGTATCAAAAAGCAATTTGGCGGTAAACGGGCCATGATCATTGGCCGTACTGCCAATATAACTGTTCCTATGCATGGCCGCACAAACTGCCAGTATCGTAACAAGTGTATTCTTGGCTGCCCGTTTGGAGGGTATTTCAGTACACAATCATCAACATTGCCGGCTGCAATGGCTACAAAAAATTTAACAGTTAGGCCGTGGTCAATAGTTACCAGAGTGTTATATAATAAGGATACTAAAAAAGCGACCGGCGTTGAAGTGCTTGATGCAGAAAATAATAAAACATACACCTATAACGCAAAGATCATTTTCTTAAACGCCAGCACCTTTAACAGCGCATGGATCCTGATGCATTCTGCCACTGACATCTGGCCGGAGGGCTTAGGCAGCAGCAGCGGACAGTTGGGGTACAATATTATGGATCATCACGTAGGTGGTGGAGCTTCCGGTATTATGGAGGGTTATGAAGATAAATACACATTCGGCCGTAGAGCAAATGGCATATATATCCCTCGTTACAGAAACATATTTGGTGACCGGCGCGATTATTTACGCGGATTTGGTTATCAGGGAGGAGCGGGCCGGGAAACCTGGAGCAGGGAAATACCTGAAATTAGTATTGGTGCTGATCTGAAAGATGCACTTACAGAGCCTGGGAACTGGTCAATGTCAATAGTAAGTTTCGGTGAAGTATTGCCTTATCGCGAAAACAGGATAAGCATCAACAAACAGGTTAAAGATAAGTGGGGGCTAAATACGCTTAATGTTGATATTGGCTTAAAAGAGAATGAACGCAAAATGGAGATTGACATGGAGGCCGATGCTAAAGAGATGCTGGAAAGATCCGGAATGAAACATATAAAAAGCTTTGAGCAGCGTAAAAATATAGGAGCCATACACGAAATGGGCTCTGCCAGAATGGGACATGATCCTAAAACATCAGTGCTCAATAAGTGGAACCAGGTTTGGGACGCTCCAAATGTTTTCATAACCGATGGATCATTCATGGTTTCCGCATCTTGTGTAAATCCTTCATTAACTTATATGGCCTTTACTGCAAGGGCGGCCGATCATGCTGTAAGTGAATTGAAAAAAATGAACATATAAAGTATTCGGGACTTAAAGTTGACGTATTAACCGGGTTTACTATTTTTGTAAAATGACAGAACAGGAGTTGATCGCGTATTTTGAAACGGCAAATTTGCCTGAAAAGCTTCGTATAGACAGAGCTACCACTCAATATGAAGTTAAAGAGGCTGTAAAAAGAAACTTAGAAATGATCAGAGTAGACCCCAGGAACGAGAATGCTCAACACCGGTTGCTGCAGATCATACATGCGCTTGAACATCCTTACAGCGGCCCTGAAATACCCAAGATGTAGAAGGGATCCAAAAATACTTAAGGAAATAGTTATAAGATTATAATTGGAACCAGCTTTTTTGTTTATAAGCATTTGGTTTTTAGTATTAAAATTATAATTTTATGACAACCTTAAGTAAACCCATATTTGAAAAAAATATCTGCGATAGCAATGCTATTGGTGCTCGTGTTTAACATGGGGGGCTACATGCTATTGTTTCAATATTTTATTAAGCAATCAGATAGCATTGCTAATGAACAAATAAGCAAAGGCTTATATAAATCATCAGAGCTTGTTGAGTTGAAAATACCTGTACGTATGCCTTATGTAGAGGAACAGTTGGAATACCAAAACATATGCGGACACATTGAAGTTAGTGGTAACAGTTACAACTACGTAGCTATGAAAATGACCCGCGATACGATGTATGTAAAGTGTATCGCTAATCATGAAAAAACAAGACTCGTAAGTGAAAAGGTGATAATGGGCAAAGAAATCAGTGACCAGCCACTTAATAAAAAGAATCATGTGCCGGTAATGAAGAAATCTGAAATAGCCCCAGATTATAATTATTCTTCATTTGACTATAAAATAAGCGTTCCTGAAATACCTTTTAATACTGTATTTTGTAAAACCACTCCTCAAATACTCCATACTTACCTTTCAAAACCTATTCAACCTCCCGATCATCAAGGCAACATCGTTTAACTAACAGAAGCTGCTTACTCATTATTATTTCATGTTGATTTAATTTTCAAGCTCCGGATTGATTTGTTCGGTAGCACGAGAAGTGCTTCATTATTAATCATTTCATGATATTTTATTTATGCCTTTTATTACACTTGAAGATCATTTGCCTGGTATTACCGGGTTGTTAGAATATAGTAAAAACACTGCAGAACCCATACGCCATCTTACCCAATTATTACTGCGGGGGCCATCATCATTAACAGAAGCCGAGCGCGAGCTGATAGCCACTGTTGTATCATCAGGGAACGAGTGTACTTTTTGCACCACTGCCCACACCGCCGCTGCAAATGTATTAGCCGGAGAAAGTGAAACGGCCGAAATGGTTAAAAAGAACATTGAAACCGCACCTGTAAGCGAAAAAATGAAAGCGCTGTTAACTATAGCTTCATTAACTCGCGAAAGTGGTAAAAGCGTTACACCTGATACTATTGATCGTGCCAAACAAGCTGGAGCAACCGATTTAGAGATACATGATACGGTTTTAATTGCCGGATTATTTTGCCTTTACAATCGTTATGTGGATGGGCTTGGTACAGCATTGCCCGCTCAGGCAGGATATTATGATGTACTGGCAGAAAGATTGGTTAATCACGGTTATACCCGTCTGCCACAGGGCTATGATCATTTGAAGAAAACTGTTTAATTATTACAAACCTAAAACTACCATACCGGTACGGTTAAGCAACTGCTTATTTATAAAATGAGCAATGCCTATGCCATGCCTTTGTGATTCCCCCAATTATATTCACAATGAGGAAAATACTACTTATCATATTACTATTATCATGTGTGCGCTTATTTGCGCAGGAAAAAATAAAAATATCCGGAACGGTCAAGTCAAATAATGAACCAGTGGGTGGGGCAAGTGTAAATGTTAAAGATAAATTGACAGGTACAACTACAAATTCAAGTGGTGAATTTACGCTGTCGTTAACTAAAATCAAGTTGCCTTTTATATTAGTTGTAACAGGTGTTGGGTACGACAAACAGGAAGTGGCTGTAAACAATGCAAATCAAACTGTTAACGTTTCATTACAAGCTACAACCACGCAGCTTAATGAGGTTGTTTCGGCAGCAACAAGAGTTAATCAAAGCATACTGCAATCGCCGGTGAGTATTGAGAAATTAACCTTGAAGCAGATCAAGGAAAATCCATCATTTACCTTTTATGATGGTTTACAGAGTTTAAAAGGGGTGGAGGCCGTAACCAGCAGTATAACTTACAAACAAATAAACACCCGCGGTTTTAACTCAACAGGTAACTCAAGGTTTCTACAACTGGTGGATGGCGTTGATAATCAAACACCCGGATTGAATTTTTCTGTAGGTAACCTGTTTGGAGCATCTGACCTTGATATTGAATCGGCAGAGGTAATTCCAGGTGCGGCATCTGCGCTATATGGCCCGGTTGCGTTTAATGGGTTATTGTACCTGCACACAAAAGATCCATTTAAATATCAGGGTTTATCGGTTCAGGTTAAAACCGGGATTAATCATTTAGGTGAAAGCTTTGCTGATCCTAAACCTTTGTACGATTTTGCTCTGCGATATGCCAAAGCTTTTAATGATCGGTTGGCCTTAAAAATAAATGCATCATACCTGCGTGGTACAGACTGGTACGCCAATGATTATACAGATGTAAGTACATCGGTACCGGCTTCTCAACATGGCCTAAACAACCCTGCTCGTGATGCACTTAATATTTATGGTGATGAAGTATCTCGGAATCTTCCTGGCATTGGCGTGGTATCACGTACAGGCTACGAGGAGAAGGATCTGATGAATTACGGTGTGTACAGCCTTAAATTAAATGGAGCGTTACATTATCGTTTTACCAACAATTTAGAAGGTATATACCAATATAATTATGGTCGTGGTACAGCAAGCTATACGGGTAGCAGCCGTTTTGACCTCAATAATTTTGTTTTACAAACTCACCGGATTGAATTAAAGGGTAGTAATTTCTTCGTACGTGGATATACTGTTGGTGAAAACTCTCATGATTCATACAATACCCGTTCCCTTGCTCAATTCATCAATCGTGATTGGGTAAAGGATTTGAGTGGCAATACAGTTTCGCCAGCCCAGGCAGATGATACTTGGTTTACCCGATATGCTGCCGCATTTAATGGTACCATAAGCGGTGTAACGGGAGGCAACAATACAACTGCCAGATCATTTGCCGACGAGGGGCGCTTTCTACCCGGTACCACCGCTTTTGATCAGGCTAAGGATGCATCAATCCATAACTATGGTTTAAGCGGGGCAGGGGTTTACAGTAACAGTAAATTTTATCATGCAGATGGTCAGTATGATTTTTCAACCCTGACAAAAGTATTTGAATTACTGGCGGGCGGCAGCTTTCGCAGATACAGCATGTTTACCAATGGTAGTTTGTTTGATGATAAAGACAAACGAATAACTATTAATGAATACGGCAGCTTTGTACAAGCCGCTAAAAAGTTGTTTGATGATAAACTGAAATTAACTGCATCCCTCAGGTACGATAAGAATGAGAATTTTAAAGGCAGTTTTACTCCACGTTTTTCGGGAGTGTATACTGTAAACGGAGTGCATAATTTTAGGGCATCATATCAAACCGGTTTCCGTAACCCAACACCTGTTGATCAGTTTATTCACCTTAATGTAGGGCCAATCACCATATTAGGAGGAGCACCAAATAACAGCGCGGGTTTAAACGTGTATGAAAATTCGTTTACGGCCGCCTCAGTTAATGCATTTGGGCCGGCTGTTGGAGCTGCAATTGCTGCTGGCTCAACACCACAGCAGGCAGTACTTGCAAATAAGGATCTGCTTGTAAAAGCAAAGGTTGCGTATATTAAGCCAGAACAACAAAAGGCGTTTGAGGTAGGCTATAAAGGCCTTATCAATGATAAAATATTGGTTGATGTAAACTATTACTATAGCAAGTACACTGATTTTATTTTAAACACCGTAGTGTTGAGGCCTACAAACCCGGTTTTAGGCGCCGATGGTAAGGTAAACCCAGTGGCAGCTGCCGAAGTTGCTAATCGTACCGTTAGCGCCTTTCAGCTGTACACAAATGCAAGTGATAAAGTATCGGCACAGGGAGCAAGCGCGGGTTTAACATTTTTGCTTAGTCGTGGCTATGTGTTAGGTGGCAATGCTACATTGTCGCTATTTAATCTTGGTACAGCCGATATCAATAATATAGCACAGTTCAATACTCCTAAATGGGGTACCAATACAACCTTCGGAAATCCTAATGTGGTTAATGATTTTGGTTTTAATGTAGCCTGGCATTGGCAAAATGCTTTTGATTGGTATGGAACATTTAATGGTGTAAGACCGGGACGCATCCAGGCATATTCAATGGTTGATGCGCAGATAAACAAAAAGCTTCCTCGTGCCAATACAACTATTAAAATTGGTGGGAGCAATATTTTTAACAAACATATATCACAGGCTTATGGCTCACCAGCTGTAGGCGCAATTTATTATGTAGCCTTAGTATTTGACAGCCCTTTAAAATAATTGAGATATGAGCAGTATAACAATTCAACAGCCGATGGAAACATCAATTTCAAAAACAAGCACAGCCGATCTGGCTATGCTTTTTATCATATGCTTTATAAGCAGTGTTTTGGGTGGTGCAGTATCTACACTGATGTCGGTGTATTTGCCTGTAGTGATAAAGGAGCTTCAGGGAGAGCTGCCACCCGAACAAGTAAACGCCATAAGCGGTTACATCAACGCCATATTCATTTTTGGATGGGCGGCAGGTGGATTTATCTGGGGAGTTGTCAGCGATAAAATCGGACGTAAAAAAGCCTTTGTTTACGCAGTGGCTTGTTATGGGGTATTTACCATATTAACCGGTATGATGCCACAATGGACAGGTGTTGTGTTATGCCGGTTCATGAGCGGGTTTGGGGTAGGGGGTGAGTTAGTTATTTCTTTTACTCTTATCAGTGAGGTATGGCCCAATAAAAGTAAAGCAGTATTTACGGGAATCTTATCCATTGCTTTTCCGGTGGGTATATTTTCTGCGGGTGCTATTAATTACATCATGTCGTCATGGCGCGAAGGTTTTTTAATTGGCATTATCCCTATAACGTTTGCCATACTTGGGGCAATCATTATCAGTGAATCGGAAGTATGGAAAAATCATAAAAAACAGAAGAGCATCGACAGTTCAAGCAATTCATTATTCTCACCGGCAAACCGTAGGGAATTAATTGTTGGTTCAATAATGTTCGGTACTATGCTTATCGGCTTATGGGCCATATTTTCGTGGTTGCCAACCTGGATACAAAGCCTTTTTACGGTGGATGCACCTAAACAACGTGGCTTAAGTATGATGTTTTTAGGCATGGGAGGGTTAACAGGTGGCTTTTTCTCCGGCTGGCTTGTTAAACTATTAGGTTTAAGGCGTTCAATGCTGCTTTGCTTTGCTGTTTGTGCCGGGTTATCGTTTATTCTTTTTAAAACAAACAGTTCTTTTTCGCCGGTTATTTATGTAGAGATAGCTATTATAGCTCTGTTTTTTGGAGCCAGCCAGGGGGTGCTGTCGGCATATATTCCGCAATTGTTTGGTACTGGTATCAGGGCTACCGCAACTGGCTTTTGTTTTAACGTTGGGCGATTATTCACTGCATCTGCAGTTTTGTTTATAGGGGTATTGGTTACCACCTTAGGAGGATATGGCAATGCCATATTCATTTTTTCGCTGGTGTTTGTTATTGGTTTTATTGTGTTGTTGTTTATAAAAGACAAAACCACGATCGAACCTCTTAACGAAGCTGGAATTTTATCAGATAATCATTAAAATAAAAACTATTATATGGCACACATCAATGTACCTGAAGGCGTACCTGGAATAAGGTCGCTGGTAATGTTCAGACCCGAAACAGGAAAATATCTTTATGATCTGGCAGAAGTTTTATTACGAGGGGATTCGCCCCTTTCACAGGCGAACCGGGAATTAATAGCGGCTTACGTGTCAAACAGGAACGATTGTTTTTTTTGTACAAATAGTCATGCAGCCGCTGCAAGGTGCTTGTTTCCGGAGAATGATACTGTTGTTGACGATGTATTAAATGATATGGAACATGCCAATATCAGCGATAAAATGAAGGCTTTGCTGAATATAGCAGGCAAAGTACAAATATTGGGTAAGCACGTAAAAGAAGCAGATGTTATAGCGGCCAAAGAACTTGGTGCTACAGACAAAGAAATACATGATACTGTACTAATAGCGGCGGCATTTTGTATGTTCAATCGTTATGTAGATGGTTTGGCAAGCTTTACCCCAACAGATCCCGAAGCGTATAAAGATATGGGGAAGCGCATGATACAAGGATATTCATTACCGGTAAACCCAGTTAATGCATAAATTATGGCACATATTAATTTAAATAACGATTTGCCAGGTATACGCGGGCCAATGGCTTACCGGCCTGAAACAGAAAAACCCTTAAATGCCCTGGCCGAGGTTTTATTACGTGATGATAATAATACTTTAACCCGCGGTGAACGTGAGCTGATAGCTACTTATACATCCTATTTAAACGATTGTTTTTTTTGCCAAAATGTTCATGGTGCCATAGCGGGGTACTATCTGGGGTGTGATATAAACCAAATAGATGCTATTAAAAATGATCCATCGGTTTCGGCTGATGTTTCGCCAAAGATGAAAGCATTGTTGACTATAGCCAGGAGTGTACAAAAAGGTGGTAAATCGGTAACAGCAGATCAGATAGAAAAGGCAAAGAATGAAGGGGCTTCTGAAGTTGAGATTCATGATACCGTTTTAATAGCAGCTGCATTTTGTATGTTTAACCGGTACGTGGATGGTTTGGCAACCTGGGCACCCCAGGACAGGCAAATATATATTGACCGTGCTCCGCAACGTGCAGTTGAAGGTTACCAGGGCAGTATATTTAAATGATCATACTTTCAACCCAAAGTCTTTAAAACCACCTTAAAGGCTTTGGGTATATTAAATTAGTAAGTATAATTTAAAAATAGCTTTCCGTTGAAGACACCAGCGATAGTAATTCTAAATTTGGCTCAACCTCCAAATTGCTTGCCCATAGCTCCTCAGCAAACTTTTTAAATGATGCAAGTTGCTGTAATACCTGGTGTGCATCCTCGCTTTCCAATTGATCAAAATGCATAAAGGTTTTACCATCGGGCAGCAACCAGGCAGTATACTTAATTCCAGGGTGGTTAAGTATTTTAAGCTCAGCTACTATGGCTGCAATATTTTGCTGATTAATGGGAGCAAACTCCGGGCGGGTGGTATATTGAACACGTACAACTTTCATATATCAAATTTAGCATTTGGTGTATAGAAGTATGGTATGCAAACGCGTCAATAATAGGGTGCTGTTGCGACAAACATGAAATAAATGCAAAAGCCCGGCTAAATTTTAGCAGGGCTTTCCTTTAATGAGCTTTAATCGCTTTTGATTATGCGTTCTTTTTCTCGGTAACCTCTTTACGGATATCTGTAGCTAATACTTTTAATTGTTGCATAGCGTTACGCAGACGAGTTCCGGCTGCTTTGTTGCCTTTTTCATAAAAGCTTGCTGCGTCAACCTCAGCAGCTGCAATCACTTCTTTTAATTTTTGAAAATTTTCCATAGTTGTTTTTTAAAGGGGGCAAATGTAGGATTTTGGTTCAAATTCCTGATATATCCAACAGCCGTTTTATTACAGCTGAGTTTAAGTTCCTGAAATAGAGTTGTTCTAATCGGTTAAATGTTGCCATATAATATCAAAAATATCAACCGGGGCAATATTCTTTTGTGCAACCGGAGCTTTTGTTATTATTACAGGCTTATATTTTTCGGCAACACCAACCCGTCCGTGCGAGCCTTTAATTAAGGTAGCATCCAGCGGAATCACATCCATAACATACCTGAGTCCGGCTTTTTTTCGGAGTAATTTATAACCTGCACGCGCCTTTGAGGTCATAAACATTTCTACAGGGTCATACCCTGGTTTTTTATGTATATCAACTACACGGGCATAATCAGGAGCCTTGGCGTCATCCAACCAAAAATAATAGGTAAACCAGCTGTTTTCATCGGCCATCAAAACCAAGTCGCCAGCCCGCTCATGGTCAATATGATAGGCCGCTTGATCATTACGGTCAAGCACCAGTTCAACGCCAGGTACTGTTTTTAACAGCGCTTTTACCTGTTCGGTTACAGTGACATCATTAATATAAACATGGGCTATCTGGTGATCCGCGACAACAAAAGCCTTGGATGCGCCCGGATCAAGGAGTTCCAATCCGCGTTCAACACGTATTTGTAACAAGTTATGCTGGCGAAACAAACGATTTAAATGTATAGGATTGTTTACCGGCGCAATGCCATACTCAGACAGCAGTATAACGCGAGCATTTTTCTTTTCATAAAAAGCTACCAGCTCTTCAGCCAACGTGTCAATTTCTTTAAGCTCGTTAGCTATTTTTGATTCATCTGGCCCAAACTTTTGAAGGCAGTAATCTAAATGCGGAAGATAGATCAGCGTAAGGGTAGGGTCATGAAGATCATCCGTGTACATGGATGCATCAGCTATCCATTTACTTGATTTGATATTTGCACCAGGTCCCCAAAATTGAAAAAGTGGGAATTGTCCTAATTTCTCCTGAAGCATATCACGCAATGCGGCAGGGTGGGAGTAGCAATCAGGCATTTTCCTGCCATCAGCCAAATAGTTTGGTCGTGGTGTTACAGAATAATCTGCAGTTGAGTACATATTGTACCACCAAAACATCATTGATGAGGTAAAAGAAGGATCTGCCTTTTTTGCCTTATCCCATATTTTTTCTCCGCTTATCAGCTTGTTCGATTGTTTCCAGAACTTAACCTCACTATCTACGCGGTCATACCAACCATTTCCGACAATCCCATTTGCCGATGGGTATTTCCCGGTAAGATAGGCCGATTGAACAGATGTGGTGACGGCTGGTAAGAGAGGCTCAATAGTAGTAAGTTTATTACTGGAGATATACTTTTTTAAAAACGGTGTATGCTCACCAATTAAAGAAGCTGATAACCCTACAATATCAATAACAACGGTTTTATGCATCATCGTGGTTAGTTTATTAATTTATTTTTAACCCATTCCATTTCCCGTATAATGGATTGGGTAAGCGGAATTTTCAGAGCATCGGGCAACACTCCCCATGTATAGGTTTCTACTTCGAGATGGTTGGTAAAAAGTGTTTGAGCCTGTAGTGCCAATACTTTAACAATATCGGTTTGGGTTGATTGCAGCAGACCAAAGTTTTCTAAAAAAACAGGTACATGAAAATGTGCCCTCCACTCTGCCGAATCATCGGTAGCAGCTAATGCATCCGGGAGATCAGCATATCGTAATAACTTTCCATCTTTAAATCTTGCGATAACCTGATGCAGATAGGTGGGTTCATTAAACTTTTTAAATTCTGCCAATATCAACTGTTTATCATTTGCCAAATTATCGAAAGTAGCTTTTAATGCCGCGCTTATCTGTATTTTGCCCACTTTTATGCCTTTCTGAGCAAGCTCGTTTATAATAAGTTCATGCGGTTCGTATCCTATGGCAAAATGGCAAACATCATAACATAAATTTATATGATCTTTAATAATTTGCCGGGCTACATCAATTGGTAACTGAAATTTATTATTAAAAAAGTTGATTCCCAAAGGCAATAAAATTTCTTCAAACCAATTGATAAATTCTTCGCCAGTTTCAAGTATTCCATCAGGTTCGGGTTCTATATCCAAATGTAAAGTAATACCTGTTTGAGCTTTAATCCTATACAATTCTGCTGCTACTTTTAGTATGTGTTTGGTGGCTTCAGTTTTGGCAGCTTCAAGCTCTGTTGCTGTCTTGAACCAATATTTATAGCTTAAAGGAGAGGTTGAGATACCGCCTGCCATACCTTCAGGTAATAACTGAGCCAAGATATTGAAAAGCCTGATGGTGTAATCTGTGCGATCGGTAGTTGTCCAATCAGGAGCATGAACCTGATCTTTTACTATCGAGTTATGAAAACTGCCGTAAGGGAAGCCATTCATGGTGAATACATAGCCATCGTTAAGCTGTAGCCAATGTTTAAACTTTACCAGATTATCGCCCTGTAATATCTCTAAACTTGCTTTGTTAGATAGGCGAAGCCCGATACCCATTGGGGCATTTGGTGATAATTGTTTTTTTATATCCGGAAAGCTTTGTTGAAGCGCATCAAAATGTTCGGCCCAGGATTCGCCGGCATATATATTGGTACAATAGGTTAAATGCCCTGCTGTAAGTTTCATATGATATTAATTATTGCAGTTTAAGCCGGTGTATTTCTTCAAGTTTTTTAGCGGCCTGTTTTAATATTTCTGTATCAATTTCATGCACTTCTTCACCTTCACCAATACCGTTTAGCAACATGATGGTTAACTGGCCTCCCAAATGCTCACGAAACTCTTCAATACCTGCCAGGATGGGGCTGTTGTTGCCATCAACCTGAAGCAAATGATGTGAAACCTCAAAACCAAGATTCTGCAAGGTTTGAATTACCCTATCGCTTTCCTGCTCAGATATACGACCCGATAGATTGGAATAAATTGTATCGAGTGCTATGCCCATAGCTACCGCCTCGCCATGACGCACTTCAAAATTACTCAGATACTCCAGTTTATGCGCGCTCCAGTGTCCAAAATCAAGAGGGCGGGAGGAGCCACTTTCAAAAGGGTCTGCGCCTGCTATATGCTCCATATGGAGCTGGGCACATTTCCATATCAAATGGTTCATGGTATTCATATCCCGCTTAACCAGGGCTGTGGTGTTCTGCTCTATCCACGTAAAAAAGTCGGCATCTTTTAACAAAGCAACCTTTACGGCTTCAGATATCCCGGAACGCCAATCACGATCAGTTAGGGTTTCCAAAAACTGTTCGTCGTTAAACACTACTGTTGGCGGAACAAAAGTTCCCAGGAAGTTTTTCTTAGAGAAAAAATTGATCCCGTTTTTGACACCTATTCCAGAATCATTTTGAGACAACACCGTTGTTGGGATACGTATGTGTTTAATGCCGCGGTGCGAAACAGCTGCAGCGTAGCCTACCATATCAAGCACAGCCCCGCCACCAATGGCAGCTATGTAGGAGTGTCTGTCGATGCCATAAGCATTAACAGCTTCAACAACCTGGTTAAAATAAAGTAGATCATTTTTGGCAGTTTCGCCGCCTGGTACAACCAAAATGTCCTGTACAAGTTGAACTTTATTATAAAGCGAAAAATAATCCTGAATGTTCTGTATCAGGTTAGGGTGTGCATCAGTAACACCTTTATCTACAACGAAGAATATTTTACGGGTTGATAACGATGTAGCAGAGTTGAGTAAAAAATCATTAAAAAGCGTATTGGTCTTGTTGAAAATACCGGCAGTAAAATAAATCTGGTATTCAAACTTGACAGAAAATGATTGTGATAAATGCTTCATGTAATATAAAGAACGTATTGAATTAAATAATTAAGTAACGGCAAACGCCTTGGCCAGTAAAAGGGATATAGGCAATAAGCAAGCAATAATTATAGCTGTATAAATGTTGCTGAATGTTGCGGCCCATGTGGCATCCATCAATATTAATGAAATAACACCAGCTTTAACTGCCCCGCCTATATTTTTACCTATAGGGTTTTGAATTGCCTTGAACAAGGGCCTGAATATCATCCATAAGAATGGGATGAGTATAATTGCTGATAAAAGCAGTTTGTTGTTGAGGTAAGAAAAGCAAAGCAGAAAGCTTGTTACAATACAATATAATATGGCTGCAATGTATAAATTAATTCTGCTGCCACCATGTACTTCGCCACGGCTGATCATAGTGATTGAAAAAATATAGATAATAGGCACTATAGCCAGAAAATACCACTGTGATAAAGCCATTGTGATGATGCTGACTCCTAAAAGCAAATTCAAACCCCGGCAGCAACCCATATTGAGTGGCCCCCAAAAGTAGTGGTGTTTAGCTATTTTATTGTATAGTAAAGCAAAAAAAGCAATTGCAAAAGCTAATAAACCAGATACGGGGCTGACTAATGCCGCAATTATAGTTCCGGTAAGTAAAAGAACAGAGCCAAATATGGAAGCTTGCTTAATGCTTACCCTTCCGCTTGGAATGGCGCGTTCCGGACGTTCAATTTTATCCAAATCGGCATCAAAAACATCATTGAATACAATACCGCCCCCATATAAGCAGGCGGTTGAAACGCAAAGCATTATTATTTCCAGTATGTGACCACTAAAAGCTTCTGCCGAAAAAAAGCCCGCTATAGCAGCACCGGCCAAAACATCAGCAACCGAGGTCACAACATTAGCAGGCCTCGTCATTCGCAAATAAACCAGTATCTTATCCAAAATAGTTAACTGATAATGATGGAAGATTTATCAATACGGGGTTGTTGACCGCCTCGTAAAATACTGTTTCCCTCAAACCTTGCACTTTGATCAATAGCGGTAACAAAATCAGCTTCGTTAATTTGGCCGCTTTGGGCAAAAGCCGTAATAGCATTGCGATAAGTAACCAGTTCTATATCTTTAAGGCTTATACCATTTAGTTTCATTAAAGCCGCTGTTTTAGGTACTGCCATAGGGTCACTGATACCCCAGTCCGCAGCCGAATTAACCATTATCCGTTCCGGGCCATATTGTTTGGTAATCTCTACCATACGCTGATTTCCCATTTTTGTAAATGGATAAATAGTAAAGGCAGCCCAAAAGCCCCTGTCCAATACTTCTTTTACAGTTTCTTCATTGTTATGATCAACAATTACCATGTGAGGTTCAAGCCCGTGCTCAATAGCAATATCCATACTACGCTGCGTGCCGCGTTTTTTATCGCGGTGGGGGGTATGGATCTGTACCGGCAAGCCTGATTCCTTTGCCAGATCAAGCTGCAAACGGTAATATTTTTCTTCCGCAGCGGTTTGATCGTCAAATCCTATTTCGCCAATTCCTACAACCCCGTCTTTGTAGATAAATAATGGCAGCATTTCCATTACCTGCTCTGCCAAAGGTTCATTATTTGCTTCTCTTGAATTAAGCCCGATAGTACAATAGTGTTTAATCCCAAATTGTGATGAGCGAAATCTTTCCCAACCTACAAGGCTGCTGTAATAATCTTTAAAACTACCTGGGCCCGTGCGTGGCTGGCCGAGCCAAAAGGAGGGCTCTATAAGTGCAACTATTCCGGCATCAGCCATAGCCTGGTAGTCATCAGTAGTACGCGAGGTCATATGAACATGCGGGTCGAAAAATTTCATCCCC
This sequence comes from Mucilaginibacter aquaedulcis, assembly GCF_030409325.1. Classification (GTDB taxonomy): domain Bacteria; phylum Bacteroidota; class Bacteroidia; order Sphingobacteriales; family Sphingobacteriaceae; genus Mucilaginibacter; species Mucilaginibacter aquaedulcis. The sequence continues at coordinate 897,561 of NZ_JAUFPR010000002.1, read as the reverse complement.
TTGATCAAATCCATATCAAACTTCTCTGTTGATTGCGTTGCCGGAACGCTTCTTTCTTCTATATTATGACTGCAACACATCTCTAATATTTTTTTAAGTAAAAGATCATTGTTTAAAAATGACCTTGTTTCATGTTGTTCAATTGCTGCTCGGTAACAAATTTTTCAACGAGATACCAAAGCATGCTATTTATATCTCTCCCGGCAGCATGGCGCTCCCTTGCATAATCAATCAATATTCGTGCAAGTTCTGAATTTGCCCGATCATCTAAACCGTATATTTTATTTACTTGCTTATCAGTAAAAAAAGCTTTCAAAACCATTTGATTCCATGCCGGTTCTGGTAAGTTTTCAGCAGGGTAGGGATTGTGATACATGATGGCTTCTAACACAATACCTATATTACTTCTGATTCCTTCCGCGCAGCGTTTTACCCACAACTGAGGATATGAAAGAAAGGGCAGGGTAGAATATAAGGCCACCTGTTCATTCATTTCGGCTGCCGAAAAAAGGTTTTCGATGGTACGAAAATACTTGTCTTGATCTTCCTCCCGGTATTGCGTCAATAGCCAAACACGGCTCAAGCGGTCTGCAGTCCAATTGTTGTATGTTAAATCAAGTTTTGAAGCATTTATCAGTCCCTGTTGTCCACTGCTTACTTGTATCTGCGCTTTACCTGTTTTTCTGGGTAGGAGGCCAAACGTTGTGCTAATGCCAGAATTATTGATGCCGTTGGTTTGTGTTTGAAGCCAGTCCCATGCCTCCACGGTAATGTTTTCCTTGATAATATCAGAAAGTATAAGTGTTAATTCTGATGCATTGTAAACGGCCATAACAAAGTGAATTATTGAGCGGCAAAGTAATTAATTAATAGGGCCCCCGTAATGATGAGCAAACCAAAAAATTCCCTTGTTTTTTCTATATAGGGTTTAGTAGCCTGCATGCTTTCAACCAAACTGGGTTTGTTGTATTTAACTAACCAATCGCGTACACCATCTTTTTGAAAAAAAAGCAATGCCGCGTAAATCAGGTAAAATGCTATCAACAGAATATAAGCAAGAGAGTAAAACTTACCAAATGCTGCCATCCCACAACATATTGCTGCGCTTAAATATATGGGTACCCATAAATACCAATCAATATCATTCAAATTGAGGTAGGCAAAAACCAGGAAAGAGAGCAAGAAAAGTATATTTAAAGCAATAAGCATATATTTTTATTAATGAATTAGCAGCAATATGATTAATTATAATGGTGAACCAATTTAAAAATAAATCTTTGTTTACCTATTTTTTGGTGCAATTAATTATAACCTTCTCAACTCTCTCTCCTTAAAATTATCAAAACAGTTTCAGCCTGTTAATCTATGCCATGTAAAGCATTTTCACGTTGAGCATAAGCTAATAACAGCTTGTTGTAATTTTCCAATAATGATATATACCTGTCTTTCCATATATGGCTGCCTGGTATTTCTTCGGCAACAGGATCTGCAATATCAAGATCATTACCTGTATTACGCTCTTTCATGAAATCTTTTTTTGAAAACAGATCCGGAAATTCGACAGAAAAATCGTGTTTGAGAACCACGCCTAAGCGATAAATGATTTCTGGTTTAAGATATTTTTGGTTAAACCAATTATAAACTGATCTGCGGTTAACATGAGTCAGGCGTGCAATTTCAGATATGTTCAATCCCTTTTTGCGGATCGTTAGTTCTATGATCCGTCCATGGTGGCTTTCCATAATTTCTACTTGTTTTAAAAAGTGGGTGACAAAGGTTTATAACAATAAGTTTTAAAATTAAACAGCGCTTAACACTGTTTTTTCGGTATCAATCACCAATGCGCAGTTAAGTTCTTTCATTAGCATCACTACCGATTTACCGTTTATTTTAAGCACTTCGCCCTGCCAGTCTAACAGCAGTCCGTTTTCAACTTTTAACTGATCTCCAACTTTGATGCGAGGCATACTCACAGCTTCGATGTTTTCATGGCTGTCAATAAGCTTTTTTATCCGTTCAATTTCTGAATCGGTAATGGTGGCCGGTTTGCCACAGTGATTAACAAAGTTTACTACACCCATGGTTTGCCTAACCATCAATTGTTCTTTTGGGTCGGCATTTACAAATAGATAGGAAGTGAATAGTGGCAGATCAACCACTTTTGTACGATCAACCCAACGGTGTTTGGTTTTGATTGTGGGACAAAACGAATTAATTTTTTGGGTTTGGAGAAGTTTGTCAACTTTCTTTTCCCATCGCGATCGGGTGTAAACAACCATCCATTTGGAGGCTTTGCTTTTTTCTGTTACTGTGAAGTTTGTCATAAATAATACTGTGAGAGTTATGTAAAAAATTAATGTTCATGGCAACAACGTAATTACATTGTACTAAAATCAGTAGCATAAATAACAAGTGAAACAGGATAACTATGGCTGGGGCTAGCACATAACCTGCTACAATTGTGAGAATTAGGGTGTTGCTAAGGTAAATTTTTCACACTATATGCGAAGGCTGCGTAGGCTCACTTTTTGGCTGTTAAGGCTCAACCATCATTTTTATTATTATAATCAACCTTTTAAAAAAAAAGTTAAATTCATATTAAATTATTAATCTATATAATTCCATTACGTGATTTGGGGTGTGTTTATTGGGGTATTTGGGGAATAGTGTGGATATTTTTCCCCGTTAATTATGGTGTGTAAATCTTGGATAAATATGAAGCCTAATTACAACCAATAGGAGTGATGGGTATAAAACGAATAATGCGGGCACAAAAAAAAGAGGTTGGTACCCCTACCAACCTCTCTAAACTATGATTTTTTAACTTTGTAATTATTTGATAACTATATTACAAGTATTGAGCCAAATTGAAATTTGTATCTAATGTTTTATTCTGCGTTTAAACAAACAATCCAACTTTGGTTATTTCTATTGAAACAGTTTTAATTATTTTTAAAGCCATCATTTTTTAATTTAAGCTTTGCGTTACCGGCAAGCAGAATATCCTGCAGGCGATAATAATCATAACTGATTCTAAGCAGAAGTTGGTTTTCCTGATTTTTTGCATTCAATTCATCAATCTTAGTATTGAGATAATTTAATCTTTCTCTGATTGTGAAAAAATGGATATCAAGATCTTTGTTGTCGCATATATCAGATAATATACTTTGGTATTCTGCGGTTAATTCATCATCATCTTCCATAACAAGTTAATAAATTAGGGTATGTTAAAGTTAGATTAACTGAAAATGGATGTCAAGTTAACATACGGTTAGATTGCTGGATGAGTAGCTTTTAGTGAGAATTGGATGATAAATATGCGTAATTATTATAATTATAATATTGATAATAAGAAAAGCGCTCAAAAATAGCGCCTTTCTTATTATTTATTGATTTATCTTTTGATCAAAAATTAGCCGAAATGGTTTCCAGATATTCCTCAATCGGTACAGAATTACGAAGCGATACCAGGTAATTACCAGAATTACCAATTACAGTACGGAACTTTTTGCTTTGGCCTATAGCCAGTTCATCTATAGCATTCACGATATCTTGCGGGTCGTCTTTATGACTGTCATCTGCTGTAGCGAAAAGATGTTTTAGTTTAACCGTTAATTCATCATATGCGGTAATGTTAGGGTCTGTACTCCAAACAATATTATTAATGAAATTATTGTCGTGTGATCCGCCTTGTTCAATAAGCCGTAACTCAATATTCAGTGGCTTTAATTCGTAATAAAGTCCTTCTGTTAATCCCTCCAATGCAAATTTCGACATATTATATAATGAACCTAATGGTGCTGCTGTGGTAACACCCATAAATGAGCTGATATTAATAAACATACCGCCTTTATTGGCCCTGAAATGTGGCAGAAATGCCCGGATGATATTGATAGGCCCACGAGTGTTTACCGCAAACTGCCAGTCAATATCATTTTCCTTAGTTAATTCTAATGCTCCATAAGTACCCAGGCCGGCATTATTAATAACCACATCAATTTTACCAAAAGCCGCGATAGCATCTGCTGTAGCTGTTTTTACCTGCTCAAGATCTGTTACATCCAGTTTAAATACTTTGATGTTTGGGTACTGTGTAAGTTCGGTTTCTTTTTCTGGCGTGCGCATGGTGGCTGCTACATTCCAGCCCTTCTGAGCAAAGTGTTTCGCTGTTAATCTACCTAAGCCGGTGCTGGTACCGGTTATAAAAATTGTTTTCATGATGTTTCTATTTTTTACTGATACAAAGGTATTTGATATATGATATACTTTTGTAATCGGTATCATAGAGTATACCAGTAAAAACTATCATATCTTAAAACAGAAAAACCTCAATCTTTTTGATCGAGGCTTTCATTTACAAGCAATATTTTGTTTAAGCTAAATTTTCTTTAAAGAAATCGATAGTCCGTTTCCAGGCAAGTTCAGCTGCAGCCTTATCATAACGGGGAGTGGTATCATTATGAAAACCATGGTTCACATTCTCATAAATATAAGCCTGATATTTTTTATTGTTTGCCTTCAGGGCGGCTTCATAAGCCGGCCAGCCTTCTGTGATCCTGGTATCCAACGATGCATAATGAAGCAGGAGCGGGGCCTTAATTTTAGGCACATCGCTTGCAGCAGGTTGGCTTCCATAAAATGGTACAGCAGCAGCCAAATCCGGCACACGAACGGCCATCATGTTAGCAATGCCTCCACCAAAACAAAAACCTACAACGCCTACCTTGCCATTACAATCCGGATGATTTTTTAAGTAATTGAATGCATCAATAAAATCTTCCTCCATTTCGCCTTTATCTCTTTTGCTTTGTAGTGCGCGTCCATCGTCATCATTACCAGGGTAACCTCCCAAAGGAGTGAGTGCATCTGGTGCAAGTGAAATAAAACCTGCCAGCGCTGCTCTTCTGCCTACATCTTCAATATATGGATTTAAGCCTCGGTTTTCATGAACTACGATGATACCCCCCAGTTTTTTCTGAGCATCTATAGGTTTTGATAATAACCCTTTTATGTTACCACCACCTTTTGGTGATGGATAAGTAATGTATCCTGATTTTAAACGCGGATCATCTGCCTTTATCTGAACATTTCCTTTGTAATCGGGCATCAGGAAGGCCATTAATGCCGGTACGGTTAAACCGCCAACAGCAAAAAGAGATAATTTTTCTACAAATGAGCGCCGATTTATCCGGCTATGCGCGTAATCGTCATAAAGGTCAAATACTTCCTGGCTTATGTCTTCTTTGTTAATCTGGCTCATAATTATAGGTTTTTTCAAATGTAATAATTCGTGACAAGGCCTTGATAACCAAATTTCAACAATTTTGATACATATAAAGTTTTTAGTGCAAAAACTATTCAGAAGGGAATGTTTTTTCGTTGGATGGTCACAGATGAGGTAATAATTTATCTACTAACTCAAATTGCTTTAAACGCAGTGAGGCGTTACACCGAGAGAGTGTAATTATAATTAGATGAACGGCAATAAAAGTCCGAAAGAAAACATCATATGGTAATGGGATTGTTTAAGTATACAGTACCAAATAATAGTGTTACCGAATGCACATACTAAGCCTTTTAAGTTAATCAAAGCTGAATATCCAATCGTAAGCCTGCATACATTGTTCCCGAATATGCTGAGGCATCTCAGAGTTATCCTTGAACTTAAAAAACATGATCTTGGAATCCACATAATTAAGTTGAATGTGATTAATGATAAGGTCATGATCCTGCACTCTGTTAACCCCGTGCCTTGAATTAAACCAATACCAGTGTTCTTCCTGAATTTCTTCAAGAACCTGGTAAAATATATTCAGTTGGGATTGAAAAAAAGTCTCTCTCTGTTTCATACTGAAATCGTGTATAGAGTTATTGGTGACAGTATTTCAACTTTTATGCCACCACCCTGCAAGGGTAATTATTGAATTAATGCATAGCATATTGGGGAAAATTTTGCAGATATGATGACTTTTGTATCAGTTTTGTTACCCGGAGTGTGTTAAAGGATTGCCCACTATTAATAAAAATAAGGGCCTTAGATCTGAATCTAAGGCCCTTATTTTTATTAACAATTCATATTAAGCTTATTCTTTAGCATCAGCTAAAGGATAAACATAATTAGCAGGGTAAATGCTTCTGAACATGAGGTAGGTTACAGTTACCATAATGAAAGCAATTATAGCGTCGATAGTTCCGGCGGGGCCAACAATGGTTAGTTTGGAGGAAAAGGCAAAGATGATATCAAAAAATACTCCTGCAAATACCCACTCTTTTAACCTTAACAGTTTGTTGGGAACTAACAAAACAATAATTCCGGAAAGTTTAGCAACGCCAAGTACATAAATAAAGTAAGCTGGGTAACCCAATTTTAAGGTAATATCCCAAACAACCGGGTTTTTAGTTAGTTCAAAAAAGCCGCTTGCGCCAAACCATAATGATGTTAATACAGCGCCTGTCCAATAAATTCTTTTTGCATTTTTAAGTGTCATGATTTTGATGATTAAGTGTTTGTGATGACCAAATTTGAGTTTTACACCTTGAAATCGGGAGCTGTTTCTGTGCGAACCGGACAAATTAGGAGCCCGGAAAGACATTTCTGAACCTAAGAATGTATCAGCTTATAAGAGTATGTTCTCCGTTAAGGGAGAATTCCTCCAATATATTTTATTGATATAAAATTTGGATAAGAAATAAAATTCTTTAACTTTGAAATACAAAGTACTTTATATGGAAGAAAAAGATATTTATTCCGAAATCAACTCCATCCGAACGTTAATGGAGCGGTCAACAAAATTTATTTCACTCAGTGGTTTAGCTGGAGTAATGGCTGGCGTTTATGCGTTAGCCGGGGCCGGCATAGCGTACAAATTACTTTACATGAATAGCGCACATTTCCATTCGGATAATAACACTGTTCAAACACAACTATTTATTTTGGCTATAGTTGTATTAGTGCTTTCAATAGCAACTTGCATTTGGTTAACAACACGCAAAGCTAAACGCAAAGGCAAAAGCGTATGGAACCAAAGTAGCAATTTACTACTGAAGAGCGGAGGATTACCATTGTTAACAGGCGGTTGTTTTGTTTTAGTTTTGTTTATTCAAGGGCACTTTAGTATTATCGCACCTGGTTGCCTGTTGTTTTATGGCCTTTCATTAGTGGCTGCAGCTCAGTACACCTATAGTGATGTAAAGTGGCTTGGTTTGTGCCAAATAGGATTGGGGCTACTGGCAATCCTGATACCGGTTTACGGTCTTCTCTTTTGGGCATTAGGTTTTGGTGTACTGCATATTTTATATGGTAGTATAATGTACTTTAAATACGATCGTGAAAATAGCGCTAACTAATTTTGACAAAGCTTTTGAAAACCGGGTGCGCTTACAAATCATGAGTGTACTGGTGGCCAACGAAAGTTACGATTTTAACTCGTTGAAAGATTTGCTGGAGGTAACAGACGGCAACCTGGCATCGCATTTAAAAGCTTTGGAAAAAGACGAATATATAACTGTAACTAAATCTTTTTTAGGTCGCAAGCCAAATACAAGATACCATGCCTCTGACCAAGGCATCATTGCTTTTAAAAAACACCTTGAAGCACTCGAGAATTTAATAAAGCAGCAGAAAAAGTAGGTTTTTCAAATTAATATCATTCCTGATATCCCGATAAGCTCATGAAGTACTTTGTTGAGGAGGGTTCGGTTGTACGCAAAATCTGGGGCAAGGCCGATACCGTTTTATTTATTTTTGCTGGTGCAGCTGCAGAATTTGCTCTTAATAAGGCTGTCGACTGGCTTTACTTTACCGGTAAACTACCTGCAGATCCATTGGGCAGGCTTTTTTCTACGGTAACGTATGGGCAGCGGATCATTTTTTCAACTAATGACGAGGCTTTTATAGCTATTGATCAGATCTCAACTATACATAAACATGTTGAAACGGAACGGGGCAGTCAGATACCTGATTGGGCTTACCGGGATGTGCTATTTATGCTGATCGACTATTCTATCCGCGCATACGAATTGCTGGAGTGTGGTTTGACACTGGCAGAAAAAGAAGAAGTATTTATTGTTTTTTATAAAGTTGGCTTACGGATGGGTATTGAAGGCTTGCCAACCAATTATAATAGCTGGCAAATTATGCGCGAAAATCACTTGAATCAGGATCTGCAGTTAAGTGATTTTACACGTGATTTGTTTAAGCGTTATCGGCAACATTTAGGTGTAACAAGGTATGTTTTGTTGCGCCTGGTGCAGGCTTTGATGGCTCCCGAACAGGTAAAAACTTTGCTGGCTTTAGATGAAATAGAGCTTTTAAAACCTTTACTTTATCTGTATAAATTAAGTAGTTATATTAATTTACAAATACACATCAGAAATGCTTTGTTACCCGTAAAGTATAGATTGCAAATTCAGGATATGGAGCGGTTTTATAGTAAAAAACATCAACCATATCCTGAAGTTCAAAATGGGTAAAATCTTATTATTGAGTGTTTATTACCAATTGTTTACCCTCTTTTAATGCAGCATCGGTAATAAAGTATCCATTAAGTTTTTTACCTCCATATGTTATCGACGTGATTTTTTTGCCGGTATTCTTTTTTATGATGGTAAAACTTTTTCCTGTTTCCCCAAGCTTGAAGTTTACTTTATCAAACAGAGGTACAGAAACTATGTATTGAGGATCTGCCGGAGAAAAGGTGTAAAATCCCATAGCATTAAATACATACCATGACGACATTTCACCTGCATCATCCATACCGGCATAAGCCAGCTTATCTTTACCCATGCCGTAAAAACGGTTCATGATACTATCCAGAATAACCTGTGATTTCTCTTGCTTACCAACAAAGTAATACATGAATGGAGTACTGTGATCCGGTTGATTACCCTGGCAATACTGACCTATAAAACCTGAGATATTCTCGGCTTCGTAGCCCTTCCAGGGAATAGTGAAAAGTGAATCTAACTTTTGCTCAAAAGCATTTTTGCTTTTATAAAGGGCTACTAATCCCTGAGGATCATGCGGCGCAAAGAAGGTAGACTGCCAGGCGTTGGCTTCACGGTACATATATTCAAAGTATGGATAATCAGGTTTGAAGTTTTTTACCCAGGTACCATCGGCCAGGCGGCCACGCATAAAGCCGGTTGACGGATCAAACACATTTTTATAATTACCGGTTTTACTCATCAATATTCTATAGTTAGCGGTATCTTTTAATTCTTTTGCCAATAAAGCTACCGCGTAATCATCGTAAGCGTACTCTAATGTTTTAGTAACTGCCGCTTTAGTAACAGTGGTAGTTACCGGATTTTGCACATCGAGCTCAGCAATGTATCCTTTGGTATTAAACTCAGTGATGTATGGCCTTGTACCACCTTCAACCGTGGCATTTCTTAGTAGTAGATCATAAGCCTTTTTTACATCATAATCACGTAATCCCCTCAAGTAAGATCCCGCAATAAATGCCGATGCATGGTCGCCATGAAAAAAAGTTGGCATAAACCCTTTTTTCTCCCCTTTATCTATTAATGATTTAATTACATTGTTAGTTACTTTTGGTGATAGCAACCCTAATAATACCAGTTTATTACGATAATCGTCCCATAAAGAAGGTTCTGTATAATAATCAAATCCTTTATTTACAACCTGTCCACTTATGTCGGTAAATTCGCCATTGATATCACTACGTAAAGCAGGCCATAAAAATGACCGGTACAGGCAGGAATAAAACAATCCTTTTTGCCGTTCGGTTCCGCCTGTTACAGTGATTTTTGAAAGCAACTGGTTCCATGTATCTGTAGCCTCTTTACGTACCTGGTCAAAGCTTTTATTCAACATTTCCTTTTCCAGGTTCTCTTTTGCATTTTTTATGCTTACAAATGAAAATCCAATCCTGATCTCCAGTGGTTTATCTGCGTCTGCAAAATGCACTACCGGTACTATTTTGTTGTCATTTTTTACAGAGTCGATATTTTTGATGGAATGGTTAGTAACTGCGTAGAAGTACATCTTTTCTCCTGCCTGCTGAAAGCCAGTAAAAGCATTTAGCCCTTCCTGAGAAATATTCCAGCTCTTCACCCTTTCGTTTGACATGGATAGGTCGGCTATCAGTTTTTTACTTTCACCGGGCTTAAAAGTATATTTATGGAAAGCGCAACGCAGGGTGGAGGTTAGCTCGGCATTAACGCCATATCGCTCTAAATACACCTGGTAATATCCGGGATGAGCAGATTCATTTTTATGATCAAATGCAGATTTATAATCATTTGCATCTATTGTACCTGTTGCAGGCAATAAAGGGATATAACATAAATTCCAATGGCCCTTACTGGTATGACTGAATCCATAAATCACTTTGTCCTCATATTGATAACCCGAACCGCTATGGAATTGGGTAACAGGGGTTAATTGGACCATTGCATTAGGTACAGATGAACCCGGGAATACTTCTGCGCCCCAAACCCTTCGGGTGGGTGTGTAGCCGGCATCTTTAGCATCCGTTAAGGTTGCGGTACCTAATAATGGATTAACATAATTAGTTGGTACTTGTTGAGCCTGCAATTGACAATTCGCAAGCAAAAACGTTAAAACAAATAGAATAATTGCCTTCATAGTGATGTGGTTTTATTATTGGTGTTCTTGAATAGATCATCAAATTTATAAATTTTCAGATCTCAAGCTGAGTTTGATAAGATTGATTAAAAAGAATAGTCTGAAAAGCACAACGTAATTTATGATTGAATGAGCGCCGCGTATATTTCAGCGCGTTTATATATGGAAGACTGGCTGCCCAGTTTATTAATTCTGTTATAACCAAGTTCTGTGAACAGGGTTGTTATACTTTGAAAAGAAAACGGGTAGGGTACCCATGGATTGGCTACATCGGTATCATATTCAACAATCAGAAAATTCCTGTCATTTACAAAATAACTTTCGAGTTTGTGTATGAGTTTTTTCTTGTCTTTTATATAATGTAACGAGTTGGCCATCAATATGCCATCAAGCGGCGGTAGTACCAGGTTATCCGTTTCAAAATTCGCCTGGATAAAATTTACCGGGATACCCAGATGTTGTATTTCTTGATCAACCGCTTCAATTGAGCTTCCTTTTGGTAAAAGGTGAAAAAGTGCTTCTGTAAAAGTACCGTTGCCGCAGCCAAGATCGGCCCAATGTTGTTGCCTGTCTACATCAATTCCATTTTTAATGAGTGCCATCGCATCAATTTGTTTCATAGTAATACAATACTAATTAAAATAATACAGGAGGCACTGCATTTATTCTGTAAGAGCAAGAAATCGCTTGAAGTAGGAATATGATCTTGTGTAATACAGATATAAATAGTCGTTAAAAAGCCTGTAAATTGTTATTTACGGGCTTTTAATTAAAGAGTGATTGCCTAATTGAAAATCCATCAAAAACATTATCAATTTATTTTTATTTTGTTACTGGTTTGTTTAACCGTTTTAAGCTATAGTATGAACATATCTACCATTGTATTTTCCAAATCTCTGAAAAAAACAATTTTGTTAATAAGCATTTGGCTCACAGTTTCAATACAGTTGGCACAGGCACAATCCCGGGATATGTGGATGCTTACATATTTTCGTCAGCGTTACCCTACGCGTATTGAGATAGATAAACAAGGGAAAACGGTAGAGGTGCCTTTACCCAATCCCATGTTGGTGGCGCAACTACATATCGCGTTGTCTGCAGATGGGCGCCATTGGACACCTTTAAACAATAACAAGCCTATATGGGATCAGCACATGCGTGATCAATTTATTCATAAAGGACCTGATGGACTTTGGAGGTTAGTAGCAACAGGAGGAGGAGAGGGCGCGCCGGATAAAAAAGTGTTTGGCCCAAGCTGCATTTACGCTACCTCAAAAGACCTTATTCACTGGCAATTTGAGCAGTACCTGCCTTTAATGAAAGATGTACATGACGAATCAGGTGCGTTGGTAAAAAACATTTGGGCACCCGAATATTTTTATGATGAAGCTACTAAAGAGTATACGTTAATCTGGTCGTCAACTTTCAAAAGTGAGGGTTGGCAGGAAAGCAGGTTATGGTACTGCCAAACAAGCGACTGGAAAACGTTTACACCTGCAAAAGTACTTTTTGCACCCCCATATTCTGTAATAGATGGTACATTAATAAAACATAACGGAACTTATTACTTATTTCATAAAGAAGAAGAATTTGGTGCCAAAACCGGCGAACGTAGAGGGATTCGTGTTGCCGTATCTTCAAAATTGGACGGTCCTTATACTGTTTATGAAGGCCCGTTGAATAAAGGGCAAATTGCACCAACAATTACTGAAGGCCCAAGCGTTATGGCCGATCCTGTAAATCCCGGTGCTTGGTTGTTGTATTATGATTACCCTATGGCCGATCAGTATGGTATTTCATCATCACCAGATCTGCTCCATTGGACTATTGAGAAAGATATAACCTTGCCGCCCGATGCAAGGCATGGTAGCTTATCAAGGCTTACAGCTGCAGAAGCCAAAGCATTACAACAGTCTTTTCCAAATAGTAAATAGCTGACTGTAGAAAAATGGAAGAAATTATGTGGATAATTGAACGAAGTGACCATCAGATTATGCACTTGACAAAACAATCATAATAAGTTATTACTAACTTTGTAATAATGACAGACTTGAATGAATATGAATGCGAGATGCTCGATACCCTACTGGAAGCATTTGGAATTCCTGATAGCCTGACGCGATTACAATTGCTTGAACTTTTTGACCAGGACGAGGCTGCTGCATTTGCTATGGTTCAGGCGCTAACAAGAGAAGGCTTTGTTGGGAAATCTGGCAAACATGGTGATTATGAGTTGCCTGAAAAGCTTATTCTAAAACCCAAAGGCGAGAAATTTCTTAAAGAAGGTGGGTTTATGCGCAGATACAGGCAGGAACAACAAAAACCACTTGAAGTGGGCGGAACGCTTGCCAAGCTGCAGCAGCAAAATATGAAATTGCAAAATATCAAACTGGCTCATGAATCTGAGATCAGTAATCTTCAAAAAACTGTCGGTATCCTCAAAACAAAGCAGTATATATGGTGGGCGTTGTGTTTTGCTGCACTGATCATTGGCTACATAATCGGGCATGTATATAAAGGTTAGTTATCATTTTAAATTGACCATTACCACTCATTAATTTGAAAGCGTAACTATCAATTGCCTTACCCAAATTCCTGACATATTAACCTGATTCAATTTATATAATTGACATTTTATCAGACTTTTTCGCCTTGCACTTGGTTTTGGTATTGCAAATCCATTAGGGAATAAGTTTTGTGATCCTTGATTTTGAAAGGATTTATATGGATAGCTATTCAGCTACGATAATAGATGCTGTTGGTAAAGTGAAAACAGCAGTCGTAAAAATTGAAATTTATAATACAAAGGAAAATAAGAGCCAGTTAGCCGGAACGGGGTCGGGTTTTCTATTTTCTTCGGATGGTTATCTGTTCACCAACAGTCATGTCATACACAACGCTAAAAGTATAAAAGTAAAAATGCATGACGGTGCAGAGCATGTGGCAGAGTTAATTGGCGAAGATGCAGATACTGATCTGGCTATTCTTAAAATTAACGGCGCAGAGTTTACACCGGTAAAATTGGGTGATGCGGAATCTTTGCAGATAGGGCAGCTGGTTATAGCAATTGGAAACCCGCTTGGCTTTCAACACACTGTTACAGCAGGCGTTATCAGTGCACTTGGCAGGTCGTTGGAAAGCCAGAACAGCCGGATGATGGACAACATGATACAAACCGATGCGGCGTTGAATCCCGGAAATTCTGGCGGTCCGTTAATTAATGCAGAAGGTGAGGTTGTGGGTGTAAATACTGCAACAATAAGAGGCGCTCAAGGCCTTTGTTTCGCCATTAGTATCAACACTGCAAAAGATGTGGCCAATCAGCTCATCCGTTTCGGAAAAGTAAAAAGGGCATATTTAGGCGTTGTGATGCAACAGATAGATCTTGTACCAAAACTTAGAGCAATGCATGAGTTACCTAACCGGCAGGCTTTATTTATCTCAGAAGTAGCGGCAGGTAGCCCGGCTGAGAAGGCAGGCATTTTAAGCGGGGATATCATACACTCCTTTAACAACCGTGCCGTTGAAACTTCAGACAGCTTGTTCAAACAATTAACCGAAGATAAAATTGGCCAATTTCAGTACATCGGAATTTTGAGGAATAATTTAAAAACTGAGTTCAGGATTACACCGGTACAAAGAAATTAGGTTTATTAAAAGAGAGGCCCTATTTAATAAGGCCTCTCTTTTAATATTCATCCAAATATGAAAATGTGGATTTAATTAATTCTCTTCCGAAAGCTGTTGTTGAAATGGCCATTCTTTTTTCAATTTTGATTTGATGAGGTAAACTATTGTTCCAATTAAAATAACAGTTAGCCCTCCAAGTACTAATGATTTACCGGTGGATATTAATATTCCGAACCACATCAGGATAGCCAGGTAAACCGGCCAGGGGAAAAAAGGCATTTTATAAGGAAAATCTGTTTTTGCCCGTACCTTTCTGAGCATAATTAACCCGACTGCCTGCCCAATGAATTGAACCAATATACGCATAGCCAAAATGGCGCTGATCACCTCGCCCAGTTTAAACATCAGGCTAAATGCAAAGGCAATTCCGCCAAGAATCAATAAAGACATATATGGAAAGTTTCCTTTAGGGTGAAGCTTTGCGAAAACCTTAAAGAACGCACCATCTGCAGCTGCTGCATAGGGTATGCGGCTATACCCTAACGTGGCCGAAAAAACCGAAGCAAATGCTACTATTAAAACCAGGCACGTAACTACCTGCGCGGCTACCGGCCCCGAAAGGTATTCCATGAATTCACTGATGATGAATTTGCTCTCTTTTGCTTGTTGCCATGGAATAACACTAACCACACTGATATTCATGCATAAATATAAAATTGCGATCCCTACAATAGAAAGAAACATGCTGCGCGGAATGTTTTTTGATGGGTTTATAATATCCCCGCCCAAATGGCACACATTGTAATATCCCAGATAGCTGTATACACTTTTAACACTGGCAAAGCCAATTGCCGTAGTAAATGCAAAATTTAAACTGAGGCCATCATTCATATGTTTTATTGGGTGCAGGAAATTTCCATGGGCAATGCCTCCGCCTATAATCCAAAACATGGTAACAAGTACAGTTAACCATAACACGATGCTTATTTTACCTATAGATTCAATTTTTCTGTATAACAACAATATAACAGCTATAACTACTCCGCCACTTACCATTTTTGATTCAAAGTTTGATAAGGGCAGGAGATAAGATAAATAAGCGGCAAACCCAATGGCAGCAGAAGCAATAACCAGAGGGGCCTGTATCATGGTTTGCCATACAAACAGGAAACTCATCAACTTTCCCCACTTTTTATTTCCGTAGGTTTCTTTCAGAAAATTATATGACCCGCCTGCCATCGGAAATGCGGCTCCGAGCTCGCTCCATACCATAGCATCAATCATAGATAGGAACGCTCCGGCAATCCAGGCATATAAAAAGTAAGGGCCATTCATCAGGCTGATAACCAGTGGCAAGGTAATAAAAGGGCCTATGCCTACCATATCCGTCATGTTGATGGATGTTGCCTGCAAAAGGGTGAGATGCCTTTCCTGATTTTTTTCAGTCATAAGGAATAAGATATTTTTGGCAAGTGTACAAAATATGCGCTGTTTTTGTCACTCACATGCAGGGGCCAGAGAAATTATGACATTAACCAGTTTCAAGGCCCTGGAACTAAATGTAAACAAAAAGCCTTACATCATTACCCCAATGCTTCTAATATTTAATATCCATTCCTTATATTTAAGGCATACCATACCTAAAACGAAAAAACGCCTTAAATGAAAAAAGTATTTCTGCTGCTATTGGCCATTTTTAGCCTGAATGTTTGCTCTGCACAAAAGTTTGAATCTAACTGGGCATCTTTAAACAAACGGAAAATGCCCGAATGGTTTCATCAGGATAAGTTTGGGATATTTATTCATTGGGGGCTGTATTCTGTTCCTGCATATGCTCCTGTAATTGAAAACAGCGGTTTAAGTTATGCCGAATGGTACTGGAACCGGATAGAACCTAAGCAACCCAATGAATTTACTGCTTTTCATAACAAGAACTATGGTGCTGATTTTTTGTATCCACAGTTTGAACCTATGTTTAGGGCCGAATTGTTTGACCCGCAGCAATGGGCACAGGTATTAAGAAATTCAGGTGCAAGGTATGTTGTTCTTACTTCAAAACATCATGAGGGCTATTGTTTATGGAATAGCCCTGAAGCAGATAGGGATTGGGGCCGCCCCTGGAATGCTGTTAGTGGCACTCCGAAGCGTGATCTGTTAGGCGATCTTACCAATGCAGTAAGAATGCAAGGTTTAAAAATGGGCTATTATTATTCCTTATATGAATGGTATAACCCGCTATGGCTAAAAGATAAAAACAGGTTTGTAACAGAACATATGATTCCACAGTTTAAAGACCTGGTGACTAAATACAAACCTTCCATCATCTTTGCTGACGGTGAATGGGACCTCCCCGATACGGCCTGGCATAGTCCCGAACTGCTGGCCTGGTTATTTAATGATTCGCCGGTAGCCAAAGAGGTGGTTGTTGATGATAGATGGGGAGGTAATACACGCGAAAAAAATACAGGTGCCACTTATACAACCTCCGAATATGGCGGCGGCAAGGATGCCAATATAATCTGGGAGGAGAGCCAGGGGATAGGGCACTCTTATGGCTATAATCGAAATGAAAAACTGGAGGATTATAAAACATCACATGATCTTATCTTAATGCTGGTTGATATCGTATCGCGCGGAGGGAATTTATTGCTCGATATTGGCCCAACGGCTGATGGGCGAATACCGGTTATTATGCAGCAGCGCCTTGCAGATATTGGTAGCTGGCTAAAAGTAAATGGTGATGCTATTTATGAAACGGAAGCCTACAAACAATCGTACCAGTGGAGTGGAGGCATAAAGCGTCAGAAAAGCGGGAAAAATTATATGGCTGGTTACAGCGTTAGTCAGATGATCAAACCGCAAACAGACACTGCTTATGTAGAGGCATTTTTTACCAGGAAAGGAAACGATCTGTTTTGTATTTTACCTGCATATACACCAAAATTTAAGCTAAGAGATATGCATCTGAAGACTAATGTAACTGCAACTGTTTTAGGAAGTAGTAAAACGCTTAAATGGGTTAAGCAGAAAAATGATGATATTATTGATCTTTCAGCCTTAAAACCCAGTGATGCTTCATCAGAGTTATTAGTGATCAAACTTAAAAATGCCTTGTAAATAAGGTTATTTTATAAATTTAAATCCCCCTGTTACTTCTACTTGATGGCAGAATTTATGTTTTGCTATTGTTGGAGGTGCTTTTATTATAAAAGTATTCTGATTTTTTATTTTGTAATTTATTGATTGCCTGTGTTATTGATTTTTTTTTAATAATTGTTTTTCTTAAAAATATCTTAGTGTAATAATTACACTAAGATGAAAAATAATATCGCAATAAATCCCACCTTTGTAGTGTAAAATTGGACGTCAATAATGAGCCATAAACCAGTCCGGCCCGGGTTATATGACCCCGATTTTTGATCGTATTAAAAGATATAAAATACGGCCATTGGACAATCACTATAAAAAATAAAAAAAATGAAAACCACAATTTTATCCTTTTTCGCCGTTGTTATGATGGTAATAGGATTAACAAAAACAACCTCAGCCAGTACATTTAAAGATGATAATGCTACCGTTCTGAATGACATCAGCGCGATCAATAAAGTTGAAGTTTACGGAAATGTAGAACTATATGTATCAGATGCTACCACCGACCGCGTAAAAGTATATAACAGGTATTATTCAGAAAGCGCATTGGTTCAAAGCAAAAACGGCGTTTTAAGGATATCTAATTACAAAGCAGAAAAGCTGGTAGTTTGGGTAAGTGCAAATGACCTGCGTTCTATCTCTGTATTTGATAACTCATCTGTAAGTTCATTCGGCAAACTTTCTAAAATAACATTAAATGTTGACCTGCATGATCAGGCAGCGGCTAATCTTGATTTAGATACTTACGCTATTAATTTATCGGTGAAAGATCATGCCAAAGTCGAAGTTAAAGGTATAGCTGAAGAATTAAACCTTAATAGGGATATTCAGTCGAACGTTAAAAATGATCAATTTGCCGTAGCACATTTGAACGAAAATAAGGCAGTTATGTCGGCTGCTATTAATGACGAACTGATCGGCATGTAATACTGACTTTTGCAAAAGTCCATCATATATTATGGAAGCTACCTGTATAAACGGGTAGCTTTTTTTATAATATATAAAGTTGTAACATTTTAACACTGAGGCTATCAGCTTTCTGAACTCTACTTTTGAAGGAATATCAAATCCATATTTAGGCTCATCCATAATAAGTTAGTTGGTATTGGTTGCGAGGCCTAAGGCGATCATGGCTTTTTTTGCTGACCCAAAGATTGCTTATCCATCACTGCATTCTCGTCAACATCCGGTGTCTATAGGTAAGTACAAAAATTAGATGTGCTGAATTTGGATAAAATCCGGCGGTACTGTTCGCATACTGTGAAGGAGTGAGTGTAGGCACATAGCAAAGAGATAGAGCTGCTTCAGAAGTGAAACAGGCCTTCCCAAAACATTAACGTTATTTAGTAAACAGGCACCGTTTTGGGGATAAGCGAGCCCTGCCATGTTTTTCAATAAGGTAGATTTGCCAGCTCCTTTTTTTTCATTAAACCATATACATGACTTTCATTGAAAGACTCAGGTTTTTAAACAACCCAGGCTGCTTTTGGTACGCAAAGCTCAAATTATTAACTTCAATCATAGTATTGCTGTAGTGTATTAGTCATCTAATACACTACAGATAGAAAACTAATTTTGACGATTCCTGATAAATTATTAGATATTCGCGCGGCGAGATTAAACGCAGATGTATTTATTATTCTGGCTATTTATTTGGTGAAAAGATATTGTTGGCTTCAAATAGGCTTGCCGGATCAACGTCTTTGTTCGTATTTTTAGAGTCAAATTATGGCTAATCCGTAAAATCTGATCGGTCAATAAATTAGGTAGCTTATCTTAGCTGTAACTAAATATGAATACATTAGTTCACCTGGTACAAACTCATGGACTCTGGCTGGTTTTCTTTATCACTCTTTTACAAAGTGTGGGGTTACCTTTGCCAGCGTTTGCAGTGCTTATAGTAACTACAGCTATTACTCCTCCAACTGAATCCAACATTATAACTCTAATTTTGATAGGATCGTTAGGGACGTTAATCGGCGATCTCATCCTATACTTTGCAGGGAAGAGATATGGAACAGGGATTCTTGGGAAATTATGTAAAATTTCTATTTCGCCGGATTCATGTGTACGCAATACCGGCGATATTTTCGACCGTTATGGCGCACCTGCTTTAACTGTTGTAAAATTTATTCCGGGGTTGTCAACGCTTGCACCGGTTGTTGCCGGAGTTTATGTAATGGGGCTTACCTTATTTATATTTTTTTCATCCATTGCCGGGCTTATCTATATTGGTGCGGCAGCTACTTTGGGTGCAGTTTTCCGGCACCAGGTTGACGGTTTGATTGCTGCCCTAAGTCATTATGGTATGATGGGCGGTTTATTTATCACTTTATTATTTGGCTTATACCTTTTGTTTAAGTGGCTGCGTCGCTATCGCCTTATCAGGCAGTTTGAAACAGATAGAGTAACTGTTAATGATCTGATAGAATTGATCAATGGGAAATATGATCCTGTGATACTTGATGCTCGTCCCGTTGAACAGCGCACCAGAAATGGATTTATACCGGGCTCAGTACCTATTGATGAAAATAGTCTTAACGATATCGCAGGCAGATATGCAGCACACCAGGAAATTATTATTTATTGCTCTTGCCCAAATGAGATTACCGCTGCAAGATATGCGGAGAAATTGCGTAAAGTTGGTTTGAAAAGAATTCGTCCATTGGTGGGGGGGATTGATGCCTGGGCCGAATCAGGTCAACAGGTTGCATTTGTTTAAATATGAATATGGTCAGGCTGAAATTCCGACCCTATTCACCATGCCATAAGGGAATACCCGATTTTATATCAAATGATGCTGGATTTAAATTATAATACAATTTGATACGAGGCAGGAAGCTAAAAACAAGCACCCATTTTTATTTATTTAAAAATGGGTGCTTTGCTTTTAATGTCATACTTGACTATCAATGCTGATTTCCTGTGCCATTCAGTTGATAACAGCCAAGATCGGTACCCATAGGTGTTGCCTCAGCCAAACCATATATCTTATCCATGGGTACTGTTATAAGCGGTTTAATACTTGTATTGCCTTTGCCAATCAAAGGAGAATTAGGTTGCAAATTGAAGTTGAAGTTTCCGACCGCTGAATAATCTACCAGCGTATGACCTGTAGTTGGCAAAGGGAAATTAAGAACAGCGGATTTGTTGTAGCCAAAACGATAAGTGTGATTAATCGAATTACTTAATCCTTACCTTTTTGGCTCCCGGGAAATTGCCGGGATGCATTAATCTGTATAACCTGAAACAGCCTAAAATTCCCGCAAATTAACTAAGGCGGAGATTTTAGGCTTATTTCAAACAATTCAAAAAATGTTATAATCACCAGTTTGGCGATTATCAATCCAAAAAGATGTCCGGATTATGGCAGGTTGATCTTATTAACAGTGTGGTGTTTGGAGCTGGTAAAAAACAGCACCTTCTCGCTGTTTGACAAGGCCAGTCCGCTGGCATCGACATGGCTGGCGACCACAGTTAGTTTGGTAGGACAGCTGGCGCAGCGGGTGATCAATTTAATATCTCCCTGGTCGGCGACATATAACTTGGTGCCATCCTTATTTGCCGCAATGTCAGTGAGGTTGCCAAAGGTGGTAGGCGATAAAATGTTGACGACTGCGCCAGCGTGAGTTACTTCGTATACGCCGTTCGTTAATGTTATAAACTTATTGTCGTTAAGTGTTGTGCTCACCGCCGTTGCTGCTACAATATTTTCGTCATCAGATTCAGCTATCGCACCACCTGCGCCGGCTCCAAAAGTACCATCAGGTCTGATACTTTCTAAATAAACGACTGAACTAAAATCGTACAAATTATCAGCATACCAAAAAAAGCTGCTGTCAGCGCTTTTGCTTACTCCGCCGGTGTTGCAATGGGGGCAGCCTATTTTGTGAATAGGGTTTAGAATGCCGTTCTTATACAGCACGGTTGTACCTCCATTGTTGACCGCAATTGCCCCATCGCTGGTTCGGGCGAGGTTTGACATATGAACCAAGTTGCTGTTTTTCACTACGGTTGATACAACGCCGCTGGTGATCTTCCTGACTGCACCGTTACGTTGATCAGCAACCAATAACGTTCCGTCCGGGTTCACAAAAATTCCGTAGGGTTGATTAAACCGTGCGCTGGCACCGCTGGCATTGACATAACCTGCGTGGTCCTTTGTTCCGGCCACCACAGACGGGATCGCCGCCCCTAAAGCTGCGGTGACCTGCATTGTGCTCGTCGGACTGAGCGAAGTTGAATCTGGTATAGCTTCATGAGATGAAGCCGGTGTTACGTCGTCACTGCGTTTGCAGGCAAACAAAAGGGTTGCTGACACGGCGAACAAAAAAATACTGATCTTTTTCATGACTAAATGATTTAATGATGTGAAACAAATATTTCTAAATAGCAAGTTGATGATGATGGTAGAAGCTTACACCAAGATTTGAATGTTCCTTGTTTAATGAGTCTCCGGAAGTTGGGCTATCACCCTGCACTTCAGATAACGCCTAAACTGATTAGGCGTCGGCAGGTCTACGTTGTGTGGATAATCCGGTTTGACTGGATTGGCATGAGCTATCATATGGATAGGTGACGACCTCAAAAAAATGCAACTGCTACCCAATAAATCATATTTTTTTGTGATCCGTCTAACCGGTGCGAAAAAAAAACAGTGTGCAAAGACAGGTGATTCCTTATCCTGAGAAGGAGATTTCTTAACGGTTGTGGCAGCCTTTATTGCTTCAGTTACGTTTGTTTTGCCCAATTGCCTGATTGCTGAGATCGTCATAATTTAAAGTTTTAGTAGCATTTAATGGTTAACGGATGGAATGAAGCCGGAAGAATTGAATGTTGCCCATAGAAACTGCCCGCTACCCATTAGTCGGAATAAAAAGCAGATAGGAAACAATTACTCCGGTTTTTTCCAACGCTGCAACGGTTGGCCTGGAAGGGTTTACATGAGTATAGGATCCGGAATATCTATTTTGATGGCTATGCCGTCATTTTTACGGTTCGTGCCTATCTCAATACGTGGCATCCGGTAAGCCACGAAGCGGACTTCTAAACCGCTGTGGAACTCTTATTCTATTTCAAACACCATATGAAAGCGATTCATATATTTTTAAATCAAATATTAGTATTCATTCTATAAAGATTAAATAAATAATAACACCATGTAGGGGTAGAGGCCATAGTTGTTGTCACATACTCAAAAACAACAACAATTATGGAAAGAGTTCGTGAAACAGCGCTTGCTGTACTGATGCTATTTTTGCTGACAGGTTCCTTGTTTATTATTTACAGCCTGCTGATGTGGCAAGTATTACCCAAGGCCCTGGGCATGTCGATGCTTTTTGCTTTGGTATTGCTAAAAAGTACGATCACCAGCCTCCGCAATTATCAGGCACCGCAGGAGTTAAACGCTACCGATGCACGGCTTATTAAATGTGTTATATTGACCATCCTCAGCGTTTTCTTTATTATACTCTTTATCTCTTATCTGCTCAAAAGCCAGCAGCAACCTGCGTATATGGCATTTGGGATCAGCGTGTTCACCATAAAAAAGGCACTCGATTTTTTACCTGCCGATTAATCTCTATACAACATATTATTTATAAATCAACTACACTTTATGAAACATCTATTTTCGTTATTTTTTATGCTCACTGTACTAAGTATAACCACAACGTTTGCCCAAAACAACAGTAGCTGGCGCATAGGTTTTGGTGTTGATGCCGGGGTATCTACCACCGATGCCTTTAAATATACCTTAGGTGGCGACATACGCGTACAGAAAGATTTTAACCAACACTGGTCAGCAACGTTTACAACCGGCTTTAGCCATTTTTTTGAGAAGGGCCATTTTGCAGGTTATAGTCAGTACGGCAGCCCATACAACGTAATTCCGGTTAAGCTGGGTGTTAAGTATTTTGTTGCTGATAACCTTTACTTGGGCGGCGAAGCAGGTGCAGGTTTTGCCTTTGAACAATGGGGTACCTCTTTTGTATACTCGCCGGCTGTTGGCCTGACCTTTAAAAATGGTATCGACCTAAGTGTTAAGTATGAAGACTATACCAAAAACAAGGCCACCAAAAACATCGCTCTGCGGCTGGCTTATGGCTTTGGGGCTCGCAGGCTTAACTCACACAAAACGGCACACAAGAGCAATGATCTGGAGTTGGGCGTAAGTATTAACCCCGGCGTAAGTGTTGAATCTTCTGACGATCATATTCTGGGTGGCGATGTTACTCTATATAAACCATTATCCGGTAATATTGAGGCTACCTTTTCTGTTGGTTATACACACATGTTCAGATCGTATTACTCCACCTACGGCATTCAGGATGATGCAGGCAATGTTTATTACAACACCAATCATAACGTACAGAACGTGATCCCGGTTAAGGCGGGCTTACGTTTATACCTGGCCGACACATTCTACTTAGGCGGCGAAGCAGGGGTGGCTTTTGCTTCTAAGGGAAACTCATCATTTGTATATACCCCATCATTAGGTATCAAGCTTAAAAACGGAATAGATATTGGCGCCAAATATGACAACTACAGCCACCGCCTTATCCAGGATGCACTATCGCTCAAATTAGGTTATCACTTTAAATTGAAATAAGCTTTAGGAATCAATGTTATAGCTATTAAAGACGGATTTTCCTATTATTTGATCTGCGCGAGGGCGATATCATAATTTGCAAAACCCAGTCTGTAGATAAAAAATCAATAGGCCTGTGGTTGAGTGGATGATAAAAGGAAGGAAGCGGCTTGCTGTAATGCGAAGCCGTTTTTTTTGTATATGCAAATCTGTTTTTCATTCTACTTTTTCATCCTGTAATAAAATTTCACATTGGCATAGGGGTTTATGCATGGTTTGTTGTCTGCTGGGTAATAAAAGTTAAAATGTTACTTTTAAGCCCAAACTTTGCAAACAGACAATACCTATAACACATCTTTCATGCTGCACCTGAATGCAGAAGATCAGGGTTTTGATCAGATATATCTTGATCATTACCCTGCGTTGCACCATTACGCCCTCACCCTGCTTAATGACAGCGCCCTGGCCGATGAAATGGTGCAGGATGTATTTTTAAAGCTGCTGGAGAGGCAAGGACCTGTTGCCATCCATACATCACTTAAAGCCTACCTATATCGCTCGGTACATAACGAATGCATGAATTATTTTAAACATCATAAGGTAAAACAGAAATATCAAACCCACACCTATTACAAGATGGATCAGGAAAAAACACAACATCCGCTTGATAAGCTGCAATACCGAGAATTTGAAAAACGATTGTATAAAGCAATTAATGATTTGCCCGAACAATGTCGCGCCATTTTCCAGATGAGCCGTTTTGAGGAGTTAAAATATGCAGAAATAGCGGCGCAACTGGGTATCTCCATAAAAACGGTAGATAACCAGATGGGCAAAGCCCTGAAAAGGCTCCGGGTACAATTAGCAGATTACCTGCCGTTGATGATATGGCTATTAATTAAACTATTGGCATGAAGAAACATTTACATATAAATGATGAGTTATTGATCAGTTACCTGCTCAAAGAGGTTTCAGTTGTACAAGCACATCAAGTAGAAAAATGGCGGGCAGCCAATACAGCCAATGAGCACCGCTTTGAGCAACTTAGGCAGATATGGGACAGTAGCAAAAACTTTACCGCCGACCCTAATATTAATGCCTGGGCTTCCTTGCAAAAGGTAAAGCAAAGGGCAGCTATGCAGCGTGCCAAAGTTGTACCATTGCAAAACAGGTATAATTGGTTAAAAGTTGCAGCCGCAATTTTAGTGATAGCAGGGTGTGCCTGGCTGTTTATAAAACAGAATAACCGGCAGGTAGAGTTTGCCTCACAGGAAACGGTAAAAAGCGATACCCTGTCTGATGGGTCGGTTGTTACACTCAACAAAAACGCACTGTTGAGTTATCCACATATGTTTAGCGGTGCGCAACGCAATGTTGACCTGCTAAAAGGCGAAGCTTTTTTTAGTGTTACACCCAACAAAGCCAAACCTTTCATTATTAACACTGGCAATACCAGCATTAGGGTGGTTGGTACTTCCTTTAATGTTAAGAACAAGAACGGCGTTGTAGAAGTAATTGTTGAAACCGGAATAGTACAGGTAAGCCAGGGGCAATATTCAGTTTCACTTAAACCAGGAGAGATGATTCTTATTCAACCCAAGGCAAGCAAACCAACTAAAGCGAACAATCCGGACCATTTGTACAACTATTACCGCAGCAAGGAATTTGTGGCCGATAATGTACCATTATACCGTATGGTTGAAGTATTGAATGAAGCCTACAACGCGCATGTTATCATTGAGCGAAAAGAATTAAATAAACTCCCATTGAATACTACTTTTAAAACCGATGATTCGCTGGATGATATCCTGAAAGTGATCAGTCATACTTTTAAAATTACGGTTGAACAACAACATGACCGCATTATACTTAAGTAAGCCTACAGCTTAAATGACTAAAACCTCTAATACCATATCACAAATACGCAAACTACTGCCTGTAGTTTTACTGATGATGCTCTGCATTGGTAAAACACAGGCCCAGGGTTTGCTTAGTAAACGCATAAGCATCAATTTTAACCGTATCCGAGTGGCCGATGCCCTGTACCAAATAGGCAGGCAAGGCAACTTTTACTTTGCCTACAATGGAAGGCTGCTGCCACAGGATAGTTTGGTTACCCTAACTGCAAACAACCAAACCGTATCGGGCATTATGTTTATGCTGTTTCATGGCAAGTACGAATTTAAGGAGCTGAATGATCATATCATCATCGACCTTAACCGGCCTAACCTGGCCCTGCAAAATACCGATATCACTAACGATAACAACACCTACTCCATTAGCGGCCTGGTGGTTGATGAACGTACCGGCGAACGCCTGATGAATGCCAGTGTTTATGTTAAACAACAACTGATTTCAGTTTTAACCGACGAGCACGGCTATTTTAAACTAAAGTTCAGGGCAGATAATCCGGGACAGATCAGTTTAACAGCCAGTAAACTGGCTTACAAGGATACCTCTATCAATTTTTTACAAAGCGTATCCATCAGCAGCCGCTCACAAACGGATGCTTACAATAACGCCACCAATAAAAGTAACCGGGTTGAGCGCACTGCTATCGGGCATCTGTTTTCATCAACAAAACAACGCATCCAAAGCCTTAACATTCCTGACTTTTTTGCCAGGCGGCCTTTTCAGGTTTCACTCACGCCGGGCTTAAGTTCTCACGGCATGTTCAGTCCGCAGGTAGTTAATAAATTTTCACTCAACCTCATAGGTGGTTATACCGCGGGCGTTAACGGATTGGAGTTCGGGGGCCTTTTCAATATCAATAAGATGGACTCCAAATACCTGCAGCTGGCAGGGGTGTTTAACCTGGTAGGCGGTACAGTTACCGGTATACAGGCAGCAGGTGCACATAACCGGGCCTTGGATACCGTGAGGGGCATACAGGTTGCAGGATTTATCAACAAAGCCGAAAGTGAAGTCGAAGGTATGCAATTATCAGTCCTGCACAATGAAGCTGGTAAGCTAAAAGGCTTGCAAATAGGCTTAGTGAACCGGGTAGATACTTCTGAGGGCGCCAGTATTGGTTTAATAAATATTATAGGTAATGGCTTTTACAAAATTACTTTATCAGGCAATGATATTGTAAATACCAACCTGAGTTTAAAAACAGGCACTCATGATTTTTATAGTTCGGTATACTTAGGGTCAAACATCTCGCCAAATAATAAACTACATTATTTTGGCTTGGGTATTGGTCACGATTTTATGCTGAGTCAACAGGTATATTTTTCGGCTGAGGCGGCTTATCAGTTTGCCCATACCGGTTCTTCATTTGACGACCGGTGGGAACAGGGCAAACTGTTATTAAATGTTCAGCTTTCAAAAAACATCAGCCTGATGGCCGGCCCAACATTTAACCGTTATAACCATAGTGGTTCGGTTCATGTTAATGGATTTAAAAATATTACCAACATTCCTAACTATGATGAATATCACTACAGCTATGTAGATAATGATCATCAGGTTAGAAAATGGATTGGCTGGGAGGCAGGTATTGCCTTTAATTCTGTTTTTAGTAAGGCCTTTGGCTCCGCTCATAAAGTACATGATAATTCAAGCGAGTGGTATATAGGCGCCGCCGCTACTGCAGGTATTCCCTGGGACGATAATGGAATTGTTTCAGGTGCCGAATTGTTTACTCATCGTGAACTTGGCGAGCATATAATGGGTACGTTTTCTGTAGGCTATACCTATTTTTTATACCATAACTATTATTATTCTTACCCGGATGAAAACAATCATCAATCTAAAATACCATTGGATAACACCTCGGCCAAATTCATACCTGTTAAAGCGGGCATCAGGCTGTACACCGGCAAAACTTTCTTTATAGGAGGTGAGGTGGGTGAGGCATTTGGCTTGTTTAATGAAGCTGATTATGGCAGCTACCCTCATTACAATACATCAGTCACCTACAAACCTTACCGTTCGTTGATGTATGGCGTATCTGCCGGGTTTATTTTCCAGAATGGGCTCGAAACCAGTTTCAAGTTTGAGGATTATGGCCTGCATTCTTATTACAAACAATTTGCCCTGCGTCTGGGCTATAGGTTTAAACTGAGTAAATAATTGTTCTGCTCATATCCATCTCCCTGTTAACCATATTCACTTTTCTAACATGATAAAACAAATGAAAGCTAAACTAAAATTACTATCAACATTTATTATTGCATCATTTATCTTTTTAAGCCTAAACGCTAATGCACAAACTGTGTCAAAAGGAGCATTACGTATAGCAATTGGAGCAGATGGCCTACTGCCCGTAGGTAATTTAAAAAACACGGTCAATTTTAGATTGGGTATAACTCCAGATTTACAGTATGGCCTTACCGAACATTTAGCTTTAACTTTTACAACAGGTTTTTATCAATTCTCCACAAAAAAGCTTTATATAAACGATGGGCTTGGTGCTGGCCTCACTATGGAAAATTCGTTAGAAATTATACCCGTAAAGATTGGATTGAAAGCCTTTGTGTTGCCTAACTTTTATGTTTCCGGCGAAGTTGGCCTTGGTTTAGAGGTTGAAGAAGGTGGCGGCCCTACTAATTTAATCCTCGCTCCGGGCGTTGGCTATGCTTCAAAACATTGGGATTTCGGAGTACGCTATGAAAGCTTTTCAAAACAAGATTATTCTGCCGGCTTGCTGGGATTGCGGGTTACTTATGGATTTGGCCGGTAATATTTGAAAGTTGATGACACTGGAAGAGTTTTAATTCAGGCGGCCATATCTTTAGGTTGTATATCGCGAAGGCGGTGAACAACCTAAAGATTAAATATACTCTCAGATTGCGGTAGTAAAAACAGCCTATTAATTTACATCTGAACAGCCGTGTTCTGGTAACTTTAATCAGTAAATTTGGTGTTTCTATTACTTAATTCGATAGACAAACCTACCACCTGTAAGTGATTGTAACGTGATTGCAGCAGCGCTCGTACTTGAAATTTTTTCAAGACTTTCATTCTAATAATACCGAGTTATCACATTAGCCAATAAGCTTTCACTGATTAAGTGATTGATTAATATCCAACCCTTATCTAAAAAGCCAAAGTAATGTATGAAACCTGAAACGTAGGCGATGCTGGCAACCAAGACGTACTGAGGTTAATTTATGAGGGCTGGCGACGGATAGCTAAAAAGCTTCACATTTCAACTAAATAATTTTATCCGTCTTTTTTGAACTAAATTGAAGGAAAGAAAACTTATTTGACGATCATATTTCCATTATTTAGCTTTTGTAAATTATAAAAACTGTTTCTGGGCAGATACATTTACCGTTAATAATTACGTGCTAACCGATGATTTTTTTTCGTTTTCTGAAGTGAAGATTACGAGGAAGATTTTTCATCTTAAGATACAGGTGAAATATTAATGAGCTCCTAATAATATAAGGCAATGCCTTAGATAAGCTACTGTGATTGTATTTATAAATTAATCGATCCATATAGTGATTTGCCTGCTGTGAGGAATAAAAAGTGGTAGGCATCATTTTAACTTTATAAATCGACCTGCAATCCTCGCGGAGAGTTGGTATTGTATCTCCATTTTGAAAACCAAGCCATTTTTCATAATAATAACGGTCTTGATTATGATGCGGTTCTGGACAGTTTGATAAATATTTTCCAGTTGCATACCAAAAATTAAACCAGATGAAGCCACCCTCTTTACCCAAATTTCCAGATGGGTTTTCATCTCCAAAGCCAGGAAACATTCCAATTTTTTCTACGCCATTCTTACCCAAGTGTTGGATGTGCTTTCTCCACTTTGAAAATGTCGTTGTCATCAAAGTGATATCTACAAGCGATCTTGAGAAAAGGCCATGTGACATCCCTTTTGAGTGAAAGTATATATATTTACGATCCGGACGTAACTTTGCCAGACTGTGAACTAACTTAATTCCCCCGTACTCAAATTTATTTTCAGTAGAGATGCTTATTGTTGCAGTAGGAATGATGCTTTTTATCAGTTTTACAGCTTCGTCAGACAGCTTATGACTGTCTGTAATATGAACGAATACATCTGCTTCTGAAACTATACCGAAGCTTTTCAATTGTAAAAGTTGCCCAGCAATAATTCCCCGCCAATTAGCAAGGGGATCAATGAAAACGTTGTAGATAATTGAAATTTCTGATTCCGATGAAGACAAATCAATTACAATATTGTCTGAATACTTATCTTCCGTAATATTATAAATCCGGTTTTTGTGGGCAATTTGCAAAAATTTGCGAGAACCTTTTAGAGGATAACGCTTGTTAAAATCATAACTTTTTGGAATTACAATGGTATCATTTTCAACCATTTCAATAATATCTGTTGTTATATCTACAGTACTGCAAGAAGACATATCATTATTGAAAGTTCCGTAAAGAGCGGTAAGATTAAGACGACAGTTTAATTGTAAATTTGCATTGATACTCTCGGATATCATGAATGGTGTATTAAATATTAAAATCTCTTATTGAAAAATATTATCAATTATATCGCTGTTCAAAAGTAGAGGTTTTGTTTGGATTATCGTACTAGACACAAGTATTTAGAATAAAATCTCATATTTCAAATCGTGTATGGAATATGAGATATATAAACTAATTAGCGATACTAATGAAGCCATGCTAAAAAATAAGGCGGCTAATCGAAATATAATATATTAGGGTTTATTTTAAGAAGCATATTCTTTATTAATCCCAATATTGATACAGTAAAACGAAGGATTGAATTCAATTCCAATGATATTTTTTGGTTTATATCATAAAAAACGAAGTAATTTCCCGGAATTTAAGTAACGAGAGTTTAAATAAAATAAACATACTTCTTGTAGACAGGAATTGGGTTTATCTGATAGAACACTCGCAGGAAGCGCTGGCCGGGTTTCAGCGCGAGTTTGTAAAACTGCCCGAAGTGTTGGGGTGTTATCACATGACAGGTGTATTTGATTTTCTGCTACTCATCGCGATCAGCGATATGGATGACTATAACGTATTGCTGATGACCAAGTTGTCTAAGCTTCCCGATGTTGGTAATATGCAGAGTTTTTTTGTGTTGTCCGTAGCTAAAGAAGGGACGGCATTCCCATTGATCCTTTAATTCGCGGCAAGAGCGGTTTCTCGAGGAGCGACCAAGCTTCACTGAACGTTAATACCAGTCTGATCACCGGAATCATGTACGGCTTTAGATAGAGTTCGTCGAAAATCCTTTAACGCAGAAAGTTCGTTATCTCGATAAACTGGTTGATGAATTGGCTAAAGGCAAAGAATGACGCAGGGACTGCGAGGCTAAACAGCATTAAACAGAATAATAATAATGACATTAATCTGAAACAAGTGTTTCAGATTAATGTACCTTTGCTCCGTAATGGGCAGAAACGTAGAATTTGACGAAGCAGCAGCGATCCAAAAAGCGATGGAAGTTTTTTGGAAAAAAGGCTATAATGGTGCTTCCCTGCGCGACCTTACCGATGCTATGCAGATCAACAGCAGTAGTTTGTACAATACCATCGGTGACAAGCAGGAACTCTTCGTGCGCTGTGTACAGCATTACACCGATCTGCGCAGACAGGACTGGGACAAGCGCCTTAACAGTAATAAGTCACCATTTGAAACCTTAGTGGAATACATTCATGAAGCTGTTGGTGTGATCATTAATGGCGAAGACAGTTGTATGGCAGTTAAAAGTGCTTTTGAAGTAGCTACAAACGATCAGCGTGTCAAAGACATTTTGATTGCGGATAATGACCGCGCATACCAGTTTCTTCATGACCTGATCAGAAACGCAATAAAAATGGGAGAGATCAAAACAGATGAAGACCCGGCACTTTTAGCCGATTACTTTAACAGCACCTGGACCGGCTGGTACGAATCTTATATTCTGCACAAAGATCCAATTAAGATCAAACGCATGGCAGATTATTTTATCAAGCAATTAACAAAATAATTTTTTTTAGTCAATTCTGAAACATTTGTTTCAAAAAAAAACAAAACAAAAACATGAAAACAACAGATCTTAGAGGTAAAAGAGCCTTAATTACCGGCGGCACCAAAGGTATCGGCAAAGCGATCGCGGACGAATTAGCTGAAGCCGGCGCCACAGTTATAGTTAGTGCAAGAATACAGCCCGAAACAGCTTCGCATTATTTTATAGCCGCCGATTTGACCATCCCGGCTGATGTGGCCCGACTGACAAACGAAATCAAGGAGCAATTTAACGGTATTGATATACTGATTAATAATGTTGGAGGCCTCACCACGCCAGGTGGAGGCTTTAATACGTTGACCGATGATCATTGGGAACAAGAACTACAGCTTAACCTTCTATCGGCGATTCGTCTGGATAAAGCATTGCTGCCGCAAATGATTGAACAAGGCAGCGGAGTGATCATTCATATATCTTCAGTGGCGGGTAAACAGGCCTTGTGGAACCTGAACTTAGCTTATGCAGTTTCTAAAGCTGCATTAAATGCCTACAGCAAAGCCTTAGCAACCGAACTGGCCGGCAAGGGTGTTCGTGTACTGACTGTAGCACCGGGTGCAACCAAGACCGCGCCGATGCTTGGTTTTATTGAAAGTTATGCGAGTTCCGTTAATATTTCTGTTGATGAAGCCATGAAACAACTGATGGCACAAACCGGAGGTATTCCGATGGGACGTATGGCCGAACCAGAAGAAGTGGCATCGTTGGTACATTTCCTGGTTTCCCCGTCAGCAGCTTACTTGACCGGGAGTATTTACGCCATTGACGGCGGCTCGCTGCCTGTCGTGAGTTAGATTCCTGACCGGGAAATTCATGAGGTTTCCCGTTTTTCTGGACTTCGCAATAAAGTAATTCTGGACTTCCTGCTAAACCTGTCGCTTGAAAAAGCGTTGAAATTTGTATTATGGAAAATTCAGCAAAAGTATTGGTTACCGGTGGGTCCGGTTTTGTAGCTATGCGAGTCATCCTGCAACTATTGCAGCAGGGTTATAAGGTGTGCAACACTATACGTAACAGTAGCAGCAAGGAAAAAATAATAGCTGTACTGCGTGCTAACGGGGTCAGTAATTTGGAGCGGCTTACTTTTATTGAAGCGGAACTAACCAGGGATGACAACTGGGCCGTGGCCATGCAGGGTTGTAAGTACATACTTAGCGTGGCCTCTCCGGTTTTTTTTGAGGGGCCTAAAGATGAAAAGGAAGCAATCCGCCCGGCGGTCGAGGGTATCCTGCGGGTGCTTAAGTTTGCCAGGCAGTGCGGTGTAAAACGTGTGGTGATGACCTCTAATTTTGGTGCCGTAGGATTCAGCCAAACAAACAAAAAACGGGAAACAACTGAGGATGATTGGACAGATGTAAATTTGAAGGGATTGTCTTTGTACGAAAAGTCGAAGACTTTAGCCGAAAAGGCTGCCTGGGACTTTATAAAAAAAGAGGGAGGGAATCTTGAATTTGCGACAATCAATGCCGTGGCGATCTATGGGCCTTCATTAGGTGGCCATATCTCCGGCAGTTTTCACCTGCTTACCAACTTGTTGAACGGTTCAATGAAACTGGTACCCAATATTCCTTTGA
Organism: Mucilaginibacter aquaedulcis; assembly: GCF_030409325.1. GTDB lineage: Bacteria > Bacteroidota > Bacteroidia > Sphingobacteriales > Sphingobacteriaceae > Mucilaginibacter > Mucilaginibacter aquaedulcis. Next base: position 864,034 of record NZ_JAUFPR010000002.1, on the reverse strand, counting down.
ATGTGGTCGACGTGCGCGATGTGGCCGATCTGCATATCCGGGCTATGATCCATCCTGACGCGGGTGGCCAGCGTTTTATTGCATCTGCCGACGGACAGATCACCTTACCTGAAATAGCCGCGCTTTTGAAAAACAGGATGCCGCAAGTAGCTGAAAAGGTATCTTTAAAAAAAATGCCTGATTTTATAATTAAAATAGGAGCTTTAATAAATACCCGCGCCCGCCAGGGAGTTGTATTTTTGAATATGAACCGTAAAGTAAGTAATGCGAAAGCTAAAAGAGTTTTGAACTGGAGGCCTGTTGCCAGCCAGGAGGAAACCATATTGGCTGCCGTGGAAAGTATCGTTAAATACGGACTTATCAAATGAGAGCGATAGCGGATAACCTTTCGGCAAGTGTTTTAAAGGAACAGTTTATTCCTGATAACGTGTTTTTATATGTGGTAAAGGGAGAGATCAACTTTTACGATGGCGACAAACGCCACACGCTGGGTTCAGGTGAATGCGGAGTGGCACGGAAAAACCATTTGGCTAAATTCAGGGTGACTAAACTTGAGGGAGGCTTTGAACCCATATTATTTTGTTTTGATGAACCCTTTTTGCGTGCTTTTCAGCAAAAGCATCATGTTATGTTCACCTCTGCCCAAACCAAGACCGCTTTGGTGAAGCTTACCAATAAGGTGATGATCCATGAATTCATTAACTCTATAAAACCATACTATAAGGGAGTGATGGAACTTGACGAAGCCTTTGAGGACTTGAAATACGAAGAACTACTCATTATCTTACTTAGAAATCAACCAGAACTCGCCGGTTTGTTCTTTGATTTTGCTGCACCCGGCAAAATAAACCTGGAAGACTTCATGAACCGAAATTACAAATTCAACGTCAGTCTAATCGTTTCGCCTTTCTCACGGGGCGTAGTTTATCCGCTTTCAAAAGAGATTTCAAAACGATATTCTATGATTCTCCAGGCCATTGGCTGCTTAGGAAACGCTTGCAGGAAGCTTATTTCCTGCTCAGTCGGGAAGGTCAAAAGCCTGCTGACATCTACCTTGACCTCGGCTTTGAAAGCTTATCACACTTTTCTGTAGCCTTCAAAAAAATGTTTGGGTGTTCACCGACAGCAGTAGCTAACAGAAACGATCTACAATGATGGAACTTGCTGCGACTGTAAGGTGATATTTACTTAGATCGGGTATTTTTTAAAGATTCGTTGAGCTAAACAGGAAAGTTATTTGAGCCGTGTACGAAACCATGATGAGCCTAAAATGTTGAACTTTGTATTATGGAAAACATCACAAAAATACAATTAGGCAATAATGGCCCACTGGTGTCAAAGCTGGGTTTGGGCTGTATGCGCATGTCCTCAATATGGGGAGGGCCAACACCCGATGAAACAGAAAGTATTGCAACGATTCAGGAGGCGCTTGACAACGGGATTAATTTTTTGAATACCGGTGATTTTTATGGTGCCGGGCATAATGAAATGCTTGTAGGGAGAGCTATCAAGGGTCGCAGGGCGGATGCCTTTATCAGCGTGAAATTTGGCGCTATCTTTCACAACGGTCAATGGCTGGGGCTCGACCTGCGTCCCTTAGCGATTAAAAATTTCATTAATTATTCGCTGACGCGTCTGGGTATTGAAACTATTGATCTGTATCAACCCTGCCGCATGGATGGCAGTGTTTCTATAGAAGATATTATCGGTACAGTGGCAGATCTGATCAAGGAAGGCAAAGTGAAGCATATCGGTGTATCAGAAGTTACGGCCGACCAATTACGCCAGGCTAATAAGGTTTACCCGATCAGCGCACTTGAAATAGGATATTCCTTAGCCGACCGCCAGATAGAAAGCGAACTGCTGCCTGCCGCTAAAGAATTGGGTGTTTCTGTAGTGGCCTTTGCCAATACAGCCGAAGGTTTACTTACGGGGGATATGAAGGCACCATTACCTCAAAATGATTATCATACCCACTTCTCCCGCTTTCAGGGCGAAAACCTGGTTGAAAATTTAAAAAAGGTAGAAGTATTGAAAAAACTGGCTGCTGATAAGGGTGCAACGCCAACCCAACTTGCTATTGCCTGGGTGAATGCACAAGGTGCCCATATCATGCCTTTGGTGAGTATGAGTAAACGTGTGCGCTTGCCTGAAAATACAGCGGCTATGAACATCAGCTTCAGTGTTGAAGAAATGAATTTATTAAATGATACTTTTGCCATAGGCGCTATCTTAGGCGGAACCTATTTACAACGTTAATGACCAACCCAGCAGAAATACTTCCCGGTGTGATCTTTTATGCTTACCTCTCTGCGGAGCGGAAAGAGAAGGTATGTTTCTGGAACCATAGTACGCTGGTGATGCAGGTTTCCGGACAATTTACTCTGGAAACAACCGGCCAAACCATATCCATGTCAACCGGTGAGATGCTACTGATCGGGAAAAATCAATTGGGAACAATCACAAAGACGCCGCTGGCTGGCGGTAATTATGAAACTATCATTATATCCCTGCAGGAAGATCTCCTGCGCAAGATCGCCCTGGAAGAGAAGATTGAAGGAGTTCAAAAATACGTTGGGCCGCCTAATATATTGATCCCAACAGACGAATTTCTGCAGGGATATTTTCAGTCTATAGTTCCTTATGCCCGCCGTACTTCAGCCGTACTTACCGAGGAAATGGGTATCCTGAAAATAAAGGAAGGTGTTAAGCTATTGATCAATGCCTTACCTGCGTTGCGTAATTTCCTTTTCGATTTTTCTGAACCGCACAAGATCGATCTGGAAAGGTTTATGCTCAGCAATTACCAATTCAATGTTCCCGTCGAGAAATTTGCTCAGTTAACAGGGCGAAGTCTGGCAGGCTTTAAACGCGATTTTCAGAAAACCTTCGGTGTACCGCCTCGGCAATGGTTGCAGGATAAGCGCCTGAACGAGGCTCGCCACCTGATTGAGCAAAAACATCAAAAGCCTTCAGCGATTTATCTTGACCTCGGTTTTGAAACGCTGTCGCATTTCTCCAGTTCTTTCAAAAAAAAATTTGGTAGGGCGCCTACTGCGTTTTAGTCGGGATGCTTTTAAACTAAGGTCAACCTGCGGGCGGTAAACTGCAAAATTATTGTGAGGAATATCTTTGTGATAATTACATCATCGGATCATTAATTCAAAAGAGCACCCTCATCTTGCTGAAGGAGAACAAATCATAGCTGAGGCTTTTAAAACGGTGTCATGACGTATGATTTAAAGCTTCAGCCGCCTTCACTGTTTTTGGACAGTTTTGGGTTGCGCAAACTGATAATCCTTATTTGCCATGATAAGCGAAAAAGCTTTTTCATTCAACCGCTGTTACTGAAACGAAAATTGCGCGAACTTTTGCGGGCATTATACTCATTGGCACGATAAGCGATCAGTTCCGAACGGGTAAAACTCATAATCAGTTTATTAATGCCGGTTATCACGATGTAGACAAAATCACTCTGATCAAAGTAAAAGAAATATAGCACAAAGTTTTTTAACTCTCGTTAAAATTAAGCCTGATATTAATACCGCTGATCATCAGATCATTTAGTTCTATACTCCTAAAGGCAACGCGCCTCGGTGAATGCTGGATCGATCTAAGAAAAGCATAATGAGTGATGTATGATAACCGGCATGCCTTGCCTGATCGATGAGATCTTTAAATAACCTACTGAATCCCATTACGTAAGCTGTATATAGTGAAGTACTTTTTTCACCTTCGTTCCACAGTAATATGAAGCCGTTCGCAGTGTTGATAAACAGAATAAGAAACATCAAGTTTGGATTTTGATATAAAGCTAATTTTCGTTTAAGCTCAATCATATCTTCACTTACTTTTTTATCCAAAATATTGGCATAATGCTGGGTAGTGCGAATATTCTTATGTCTTAACATTTTTGATACACTTTCTATTGATACACCGTTAGAAAATGTTACGGTAGTAGCGAAAGTATGTATAGCGATATGGTAAGTCAGTTCCTTATTTATACCACAAATGTCAGCCACTTCTTTTAAATAGCTATTCATTTTTTGATTGCTAAGCACAGGTAGGATTAGACCGTCATGTATACACTTCAGATCATTTATGTATTTTTTTATCAATGTAAGTGCGGCCGGAAGTAAAGGAATTTTGGAATCCGTATCGGTCTTCTGTCTACTTGTGTGAACCCATTGTTTGTCATCCAAACCCATGACAATTTCAGACCGCTTGAGCTTTTTGACATCAGCGTATGCTAAACCATGTAACAGCTAAACAAAAATATATCTCTTACTAAAGATATCCTGTTATTTACCAGTGTTTTAGTCGCCAGAACTTGAAGCTCTTCTGTGTTTAAATAATCTCGCTGTACTTCTTTAACTTTCATTTTGTGCTTTGCAAACAGATCTTTATCTATCCACCTATTAGCTATACAACTTAAAATGATTTTCTTAAAGTTCTTAAGATACTTTACCCTCAAATTGTTGTTACAGTTTCTTTCCGAACGCAGGTAAAGGTCATAAGATGCAACAAAGTCATGATCTATTTGCTTAATATCAATATCGCTGAAACCGTATTTCCACAATAGAAAATCTTGCTTATGCTTCAGGCTGGTCGTATATCTGTCGTAAGTACCTTTAGTAAATTCTTTTCCTATCAAAGCCTTGACCCGATTATTATGGTCTCTGAAGATTGGGATCTGCATTTTAATATTTGTCTTTTTTTCACCGAAAAGCAGATGTTCTTTAAGGTTGGCCGCTGTTAGTTGCAACTGGTTTTCAATCATTCTTTTGTGAACGTTGTAGACCTGATGCTCCAAAGTCTTTAAGTACTCGTTAAGAGATTTATGCATGCGGTCGAACGAATGCCTTTTGGGCATCCGAACTCCATTTATGTGGCTCGATGTAGCGTTTAGTAGATATTTCAACCCGTCCTCCGTCAATCATTACGTACAGGTAAATAGGGGTAGTTCAGGCATGTGTTTGTTTTGCCTTTTTAACGTAAATAGAAATCCAAAAATTTGTTCATCAAATATCGCTTTAAGTAAATAAAAATAAGTAGTTAACTGGCTGAAGTCAATATGTTGATTTTACGAACATATTGTTATTCAGTTACTTATAAGCGTTCTGGTGACCTTTCTAATGTCATTTTATCAGGTCACCGATTAGGTCACCAGAAGTTTGCGATTATTTGGCTTGTTTTGGTTATTCCTCTAAAGCAAAAAGGCCGTAAAACTTAGTTTTACGGCCTTTTTGCTTTTTATTTAATAAAGTGCGGAGAGCTAGGGATTCGAACCCCAGGAACCTTTCACAGTTCAACAGTTTTCAAGACTGCCGCAATCGACCACTCTGCCAGCTCTCCGGCGACAAAAGTACAAATCCGAACTGAATTACCAAATTTGAATATGCTTTTTTTTTATTTAGTTTATGTTAAGAAATAAACATTTGACTATCAGTGGCTTAATTTTTGCTATGGTCTGTTTTTTTACTCCGAAAGCTGTTAAAACGAGGTTTTACGATCCTGATATTTCGTTTGGAAAGCTCAATACTGGCGTTTAATTCAAAACCGATGAGCAAAATTAATGAGTTTAGGTACATCCAGATCATCACCACAATCAGTGTTCCGATGGAGCCATATACTTTATTGTAGGAAGAGAAATTATTGATATAATATGAAAACCCTAACGAAGTTAGCACGGCCAATGCAGTTGCTAAAATTGATCCGGGATTAATAAACTTCCACCTTTTTTTATGCGCCGGGCCATAGCGGTATAAAACAGATACGGTGACAAAAAATATAATTACAATAACCAACCAGCTCACCACCCAGCGTAAAAAAAGTATGGAATAAAACCAGAAAGTATTTTTACTGGCAAAGTGAAGCTTGATGAAGCTAATGATAGCTTGTCCGCCTACCAAAATACCTATGGCTATGATCAAGGCAAAGCTAATGGCTACAGTAAGTGATAGAGCAACGCCCCGTCTCTTTAACCAGCTACGCTTATCAGTAATCAATGATGACTTATTAAATGCCTTCATGAGATTAGTTACGCCATTTGTAGCAAAGTAAAGGGTTGTTAAAAAGCCAAAGGATAATAATTTGCCATTTTGATTCTTGATGATATCTACAATGGTGTCTTTAAAGGCTAAATACGCATTTGTAGGCATTATGTTGGCCAGTATGCGTAATAACTCCTTCTGAAAATTATCTATAGGTATATAGGGGATAAGTGTGCACAGAAAGATGGTGGCCGGAAATATAGCCAGCATAAAACTATAGGCCAGTGAAGACGCCCGGTTAACCAACGAACTGTTAGTGATCTCTTTGATGAAAAAATCAATAACAGTATATAGCGGTAGGGGGCGAAAGCCGGGAAGTATTATGTATTTTGTCCAGTCAATTAAGTATCTGTAAAACCTAAATTGAAGCAAAAAATGATGTAACCATTTCATTTATACCAAATTTACTCAAAAAATGGTACCAATTTATCTATGAAATCCTGGGGAGGAAGACAAGGACGGTTTGTGGTCATATTAATAAATACCAATAAGGTTTCTCCTTGGTTAATGAGTTCTCCCTTTTCATTACTCAACTCATAGCGGAAATGTATTCGTATGCCCGGCATCTTATCCATGATTACTTTAACACTTATTTCCTCGTCATAAAGCGCAGGTTTTAAGTATTTACATTTTAGTTCCAGCACGGGCATCATAATACCTGATTGTTCCATGCCGCTGTAAGTTAAGCCCAGGCTCCTGAGCATCTCAACTCGGCCAACTTCATAAAATTCGGCATAGTTACCATAATACATGTAGCCCATCTGGTCGGTTTCACCATACCTTACCCTTATCTTAGTTGTATGCTCAAACATTATCGCTTAATGTTTCTATCGTTAAGTGCCTGCTGAAATTTATGAGCGTTCACTAAGTGATCAGCAACATTGGTAGCAAAAGCGTGGTAGCCAGAGAAATCGGCTTTGGCGCACATGTATAAATAATCGTTTTTTTGGTAGTTAAGTACCGCCTTTACAGCATTAACTGACGGCATCATGATAGGACCCGGAGGTAAACCGGTATGCAGGTAAGTATTATAGGGCGAATTGTATGAAAGGTAACGGTTTAATACGCGCTTGATGGTAAAATCATTCAACGCGAAGATCACGGTAGGGTCGGCGTCCAGTTTAATGCCTTTTTTAAGCCTGTTCAGGTATAAACCGGCAACTATAGGCATTTCTTCATCATGTAACGCTTCGGCATCAACAATGGAGGCTAAAATTGAAACCTGGGGAAGTGTAAGATTGATTGCTGCAGCTTGTTGTTTACGCTCGGGTGTCCAAAACTTTTCATAATTGGCATATATCCGTTTAAAAAATTTATCAGCGGATGTATTCCAGTAAAGCTGGTAGGAATTAGGCATAAACATGGTGTACACATTATCTGTAGTAAAACCGTATTGGGTAACATAACTTGCAGAATCAAGCAGGCGAATGATTGAAACCGAATCCGCCTCAATTTTTTTCGATACAAAACCGGCAAACTGTTCTTTTTGCCTTAATCCATGAAATTCAAGCTGAACAGGCTCTTGGGTACCCGAAGCCAGCATATTAATAAATTTACGGTTACCCATACCCGGGTGCAAACGATACCTACCCGGCTTTACTCTTTTTACGTAATTCATATTAACCGCTGCCCAGTTAAATGAGGCAGTATCTTTAACCATTTCCTGTTGTTGAATGGTTTTCAATACCTCATCATAGGTTGCACCTGTATGAATATATAGGTATTCCTGCTTGTCGGTAACGTTGGGCCCAAAGTATTTAAAGTAGTAATTTGCTGCTGTAAAGCCCAGTAATACAATTATAACGAGCACCAGGGCTATGATGAATTTTTTTAATATACCCTTTGATGGTGCTTTTTGTTCAGTCATGATAAATAGAATGTTTGGTAATTATTTTATTTTTTGGATGGCAACTAAACCGGCTGCTAAATTTTTAACATTTTGATAACCATTTTGCTCCAATATAGTTTGTGCGGTTTTACTCCTTAACCCAACTTTGCAGATAACGATGATCTCGTCTGTTTTGTTATAATTTAATTCATCTATACCTTGCTCTAATTTTGGCAAAGGAATATTAGTTCCACCTATGTTATAGGTGTGAAACTCAATTGGGCCTCTCACATCTATCAATTTTAATTGCTCTCCGTTGTTTAATCGGGTAAGCAATTCGGTGGCATTAATTTGCTGGGGCATCAGGTGTTTTTGTTCCTTGTGTAACAGTAAGGTTTATCCGGGTACCAATGCTTGTTTTACTTAACGAGTCAGTTTTCATTGGGAATTGTGAAACTACAACTACATTGGTAGAATCTGTAATGGAACCCTGGTAGGTAATGGTTCCTATGGTTAATCCGGAGCCTTTTATAGCAAATCTTGCCGCATCAAGATCAAGGTTAATCAGCTCTGGTATCTCCACTTCGCTTGCACCTTCACCATCGCCTAAAACCAGGTCTATACGTGATCCTTTAGGTATCTTGGTGCCGGCTTTGATCACCTTACCTGCAAAATGAACTTCCAGAATACGATCCCGGGCAATGTCAGATTTATAGGTTGTATCACCAACTTTTAAACCATAATTTGATAAGGTTGCGATAGCTTCGCGATAACTGCTTTGTTCCAAATCTGGAAGGGAAATGTTAGGAGCCAAAAGGGTAACCATGGTAAGGTAAATGACCCTGCCTTCTTTTACATTTGTGCCCGCATCAGGGTCCTGCTCAACAACGGTTCCCGGTGCTATATCCTGTACATAAACAGAGTCAATTTTATAATCAAAGCCTTGTTGCTTTAACAAATTTGTAGCCTGCTCGATGGATTGCCCCTTTAACTTAGGTACCGGTATTCCTGTGCCATGATTGGTGTAATACCCCAGGCTATAAAAGGCTATTAAAACTACGACTATTACAGTGATAATAGCCATTATAATATTATTGCGAAATGATTTTGTTTTTAAGTAAGCCCCAAATTTGCTCATTGAAGTATATAAGGATATTAACAGTCAAAATAAGTATCAAACATAAGGATTATTTTGGATTTGGACAGGGGGAAGTCTGAAAGTTAGAAAATCCCTGGGTAGTTAAAAGTTGATGGCCTTTAGTCAATTGGAGTAAAGAATCAGCTGTTTATAAAATTTATCTTACCTATTATTTAATTATTAAGTTTAAAGATTTTACTTTCGGGGTTTACTCATTTTAGCTACTTCCGAACACAAATAAGTATATGACAACTAAAAATATAGCCCTTTTAGCCGGTGGTTTTACTGGCGAATACGAGGTATCTGTAAACAGTGCCAAAAACATAGCCGCCAGTTTATCAAAAGAAAAATACAAGGTTTACACCATATACATAAACCGCGACCGGTGGTTTCACGAATCAGAGAATGGGTTGATAGATGTAGATAAGAACGATTTTACGATCACGTTGCAGGGTGAAAAAATCAAATTTGATTTTGCCTTTATCACCATTCATGGTACTCCTGGAGAGGATGGTAAATTACAAGGGTACTTTGATATGCTGGGTATCCCTTATAATACCTGCGATGCCACCACATCGGGCATTACCATGAACAAGGCCTACACCAAAACTTTGGTGAACGGTATACATGGTTTGCATACGGCACATTCCATGCGTTTGTTTGAAAAAGATATGCATGACGTGGCTATAATAGCTGCCACGTTAAAATTTCCGCTTTTTATAAAACCTAATAATGGTGGCAGCAGCGTAGGCATGAGTAAGGTGTATAATGTAGCAACCTTACCCGAGGCGTTGAAGAAAGCATTTCATGAAGATGAACAGATCCTGGTTGAAGAGTTTATTAAGGGCCGTGAATTTAGTATAGGTATTGCCCGTTTGCATGGTAAAATAACCGTTTTACCTGCTACTGAGATCATCACCTCCAAAGATTTTTTTGACTATGAGGCAAAATATACATCTGGCATAACTGAAGAAGTAACCCCAGCCGATTTAACTAACGAGCAGAATGAGCGCATTGCCCGCATCGTTACCGAGGTTTATAGTCGCCTCAATTGTAAAGGTATGGTTCGTATTGATTTCATCTTGTTAGAAGGTACTAATGATTTTTATTTTATCGAAGTAAATACCACTCCGGGGCAATCGGTCAATAGTCTTATACCTCAACAGGTACGGGCTGCCGGGATGGATGTGGGCGAGTTTTATAGCTTACTGATTGAAGGAGCGATTTAATTCGGATATGGGATGCTCAATTCAGAATTTATAGATTTTTAATTAATTATAGAGACGCATATCGCGTCTTTTTTGTTTGTAACATAGCCTGCCTTTTATTATCAAATTATCCATGCTGCAGTTTGTAAACTTTAAAAAATTATATGGAGGTTTTCCTGCATTAACAGTTGATAAATTGACTATTAATCCTGGCATATACTGGATAAAGGGAGTTAATGGATCAGGTAAAAGCACTTTGCTTAAATCGATAGCGGGTATACTGGCATTTGAAGGCGATATTTTGCTTAACAATAGCATCAGCATTAAAAAACAACCGGTAGCCTATCGTAAACTGGTAAACTTTGCCGAAGCCGAACCTGTATTTCCGGAGTTTTTAACCGGTAAGGAATTGATAGCGCTGTTTGCTCAGGCCAAAGATGCGCCAATAGGACAGGAGCAGCATTATATCAATACTATGCAAATGCAGAGCTATGTTGATAGGCCAGTTGGTACCTATTCAAGCGGGATGCTTAAAAAACTATCATTGGTGTTGGCGTTTATGGGCAAGCCCAGATTGATTTTGCTGGATGAACCCCTGATTACCATTGATGTGGCATCATTAAAGATACTGAATGGCTGGATAGCCGAACGTTATAACCAAGAGGGTACAAGCTTTCTGTTATCATCGCACCAGGCCCTTGAACATGCTGAGCTGCCAATAGCTCAAGAACTTTTGGTTGAGGAGCAAACACTAAAGTTTATATGCTAATGCAGCAGCCACTTACCAAAATATTGATCAAAGTATTTGCAGGTAGTTTTTATCAGGTACACGCAGGTATTTTATTTTTCGTATTTTTTATAATGGTAGGTTGTGTACCCGGTAATATGCTGCTTACGTATCATCAATCATTAATGCTGGGGATGACGAGCAGTACCGTTATGTTAGGTCTTGTTATGGTGGTGTGGTTAATGTATATCTTTAAAAGCTGGCATTATGTTACCGCGCAATTTTTTACAGCCGATAAACAGTTTTTATTTTACAGCAGCACTGCCTTAAGCAGGACTAAGCAACTTACATCCTGGAGTTATGCGCAGGCTGTTATTATGATGCCCGTTATTATTTATGCCTTGCTGTCTATTGCTGTAGGGGTAAGCCATCATTATTATATCCTCCCGGTTGTCATTATCATGTTTTTGATAAGTACTATTTGGTGCAGTGCCTTATTATATGTACGTGTCTTGAATCGCCTGGTTGATGGCAGCAACCAATCCTGGCTTTTGAGGTTAAGCGGCAATTGGCGTAAACCTTATTTTAGTTTGTACATCTATCATATCTTCGATAATAAAAAGGTGCCTTATTTTATTACTAAAGGCTTATCATGGTTAATAATTACTGGTGTGTTTTATCTGTTTGATGATGTTAAAACCGATTTACGCGTGGCTGGTATAGCTATGTTAGCCGTGGTTACGGCCCATATTGTTTTGGTATTTGAGGAGCGGCGTTTTGAGGAAACCTTTCTTGGCTTTTCGCGGAATTTGCCCTACCGCAGGCTCCAATTATTCTTAAATTTTACAGGCGTTTACTTTTTATTGTTGCTCCCCGAGAGTGTTTGGCTTTTCAGCAGATTTAGCCCCCTGATAGCTTTAGAATTATTATTGACAGGTTTAAGTATAATCATGCTATTTCATTGTTTATTATACTGGTTTGGCCTCAATATGGATAGGTATCTGCAATGGATCATGGGATTGTTCATAGTGCTATTCTGGGTAATCATGTTTCACCTGTTGTGGATTCTGATACCGCTAAATTTTACAATCGCTTTTCTATTCTTTTATTACAACTATTACAGATGCGAAGGAGTGATGAGTAAGAAATAGACTATAATTTGCCTGAATCAGAATTTGAGAATTTATAGAGTTAATGTTTATTCCGTAAATTCTGATTCAGACAAAAGTCATTATTATACCAAATAATGTTCAATAATATCTTCCGGAATTTTAGCACCGCGACCAGTTGCCATATCTATCATTACATAATCAAAATAGCCATCGCAGCAAACCTTGCCAGTTGCTTTATTGCTTAAACTGAATTTTACCCTGCATCCTTTTTCGTTGATGGTTTCAATACCTGTTTTTACAATAAAATAATCGCCCATGCCCAATGCGCGTTTGTAATCAACATGGGCTACACGTACTACCCAACCAAAGCCGCGCTCCATGAATTTTTCCATCGCCATACCATAGCAGCGTTCCATCTGATCATACCGGGCAGCCAGTACATAATCAAAATATTTGCTGTTATGCACGTGCTGAAACATATCAATATCATCAGGGCGTACACGAAATTCGGTTTCAAAGGTGCTATAAACAGGGATATCCATGGAGGCAAATATAAGGAGTTGTTAATTAGGTTGCCCGGATAATGGTTGATTACGTCGGTTGTTATTTTTATGGCTGATAAACTGTACATCTACAGGTTTTTCATATATTGGAAACATAACTGATCACTCATATGAAAATACTTTTTAAGGTATCCTTATTGGCCTTACTGTTAACACATCTTAATTTACTTGCTCAGCAAAAAAGTGTGAATATGCAATACTCCGTTACAATGGAAAAAGCGGCTGAGCACATGTATCATGTAGAATTAACCAGCAAGGTACCCGGGAAAATACTCGACTTTAAAATGTGTGCCTGGACGCCTGGGTATTACCAAATAATTGATTTTGCGGGTGCGGTTCAAAACTTCAGTGTAACCGGTGATAATGGCGCTGCCGTAAAATGGGAAAAATCTTCAAAAAACACCTGGCGTGTTTACAGCAATAATTCAGGTGCTGTTAAAGTATCCTATGACGTAAAGGCAACCGTTGCTTTTGTAGGTAATGTGTATCTTGATGAAACAAGGGGATACATCACTCCGGGTGGATTATTCATGTATCTTGACCAGGAGTTACAACACCCGGTAACTGTACAAATGAAGCCCTATAGCAAATGGACAGATCTTGTGGCGACCGGGTTAGATACCATACCCGGTAAATATCATGTGTATAAAGCGGATAGTTTTGATATACTATATGATAGTCCTTTTTTGATGGGTAACCTGGAAGTACTGCCTCCATTTTCCGTAAATAATAAGCCTCATAACTTTATTGGTTATAAATTGCCGGCATTTGACCGCCAGGGCTTTATGGATGATTTGAAAAGAATAGTAGAAACAGGAAGTAATATCATTGGTGAGATACCGTATACGCATTATACCTTTTTATCTATAGGTGCAGGCGGCGGCGGAATAGAGCATTTAAACTCATCGTCGCTTAGTTTTAGCGGTGGGGAGGGCTTTAATTCACCGGAGGCCCGTAAAAAGCTATATAATTTTATTGCACACGAGTATTTTCACCATTATAATGTAAAACGTATAAGGCCTGTTGAACTTGGGCCATTTGATTACTCGAAAGAAAACCACACTAATATGCTTTGGGTGTCTGAAGGTCTTACGGTTTATTATGAATATCTGATAGTTAGGCGAGCTGGTTTAATGACAGATGAAGATATGCTGAAAGATTTTCAGGGTAATATTCAAAATTATGAAAACAAACCCGGGCATTTTTATCAATCAGCTACACAAGCCAGTTACAATACCTGGAACGATGGGCCTAACGGGCGCGTGAATGACGAGGTTAACAAAACTATTTCTTACTATGATAAGGGGCCTGTGCTTGGGTTAATGCTTGATTTTAGCATTCGCCATTATACACAAAATAAAAAAACGCTTGATGATGTAATGCGTTTGCTTTATTATAAATATTATAAACAGCTAAAACGAGGCTTTACGGAGCAGGAGTTTAGGAATGAGTGCGAAAAAATGGCTGGCAGGCCTCTGCCCGAATTGTTTGAATATGCATCAACCGTAAAACCTCCAGATTATCCAAAATATTTTGCATACGGCGGACTTAAAATTGATACTACTGAAACAACTGTGTTTAATGCCTGGGCCGGTCTTAATTTAAAGTCAAAACATGATACCCTCATCATAACTTCAGTAGAACAGCAATCACCTGCTTCAAATAAAAATATAAAGAGCGGTACCCAGGTATTGGCTATTAATGGAGCAAAGGCATCACCTGAGTTGCTTAATCAAACGCTGGCTTCAAAAAAAGAGGGAGATGAACTTTTACTAACCTTGCAAAAAGGAGTTTATAAGCAGGATGTTACTATAATTTTAGGAAAGAAAACTGAGAAAACTTTTCGCATAACACCTATAGCAAACCCTGATGCTTTGCAAGCCGCTATTTATAAAAGTTGGGTTGGTAATTAGGTAAATACGGTATGCGGTAACTTCCTTAAAACTGTTTGCATATATCAAACACTAACGCTATCTTTGCACCTCAATTAATTAATCATTCACGCTTTAATATTATTCAAGTAATGTATTTAGGTAAAGAAGCAAAGGCAGAGATCTTTGCAAAACACGGTAAATCAGCTACAGACACAGGTTCTGCAGAAGGACAAGTAGCTTTATTTACAACCCGTATCGCACATTTAACTGGTCACCTGAAAAAAAACAAACATGATTTTTCAACCCAGTTATCGCTTCAAAAATTAGTAGGTAAACGCCGTGCGTTATTGGCTTACTTATACAAAAAAGACATTGAAAGATACCGTGCTATCATCAAAGCGTTACAGCTAAGGGATATCATTAAGTAAATCTCACTTTTTTTATTTAAAAGCCATCCTGTAAGCGGATGGCTTTTTTACTTTTGAAACAATATTCACACACATAAAACCGATGCGCTCCGAAAGATGAAAAGTGCATCACAAACAAAAAAAGATGAGTTTAAACGTAATTAAAAAGGTTATCGATTTAGGTGACGGCCGCACCATTGAGATTGAAACCGGTAAATTGGCCAAACAAGCTGATGGTTCTGTAGTAATAAAAATGGGTGATACCATGTTATTGGCTACAGTTGTATCATCACCGGAAGCAAAAGAAGGAGTTGATTTTTTACCTCTTTCTGTTGATTACCAGGAAAAATACGCTGCCACTGGTCGTATACCAGGTGGTTTTTTACGCCGTGAGGCACGTTTATCAGACTATGAGGTTTTGATCTCCCGTTTGGTTGACCGCGCTTTGCGTCCAATGTTCCCTGAGGATTATCATGCTGATACCCAGGTAATGATCTCCTTAATATCTGCAGATAAAGATATTATGCCTGATTGCCTTGCTGGTTTAGCGGCATCAGCAGCTTTAGCTGTTTCTGACATTCCTTTTAATGGTCCGATCTCTGAAGTTCGTGTTGCCAAAATTGATGGTCAGTTAGTAATTAACCCAACTTTAAGCCAGCTTGAAAAAGCAACTTTAGAGTTTATTGTTGCCGGTAGCGAGCATGACATTAACATGGTTGAAGGCGAATCAAAAGAGATTCAGGAAGCCGAACTTGTTGAGGCCATTAAATTTGCACACACCGCTATAAAATTACAGTGTTTAGTTCAAAAGGAATTAGCTGCTGAGGTTGGTAAAACTGAAAAACGTGTTTACAGCCATGAAAACAGCAACGAAGATCTTAAAAAAGCTATCTACGCTGCTACTTATGATCAGGTTTATGCCATTGCTTCTTCTGCATCTGCAAAAGACGAACGTGCTGCTAAATTCAAAGAAGTTCGTGATACATACATCGCTACTTTAGGTGAGATTGATGATGTTACTAAATTCCTTGCAAAAAAATACTACCACGATGTGGAGTATGATGCTATCCGTAACCTTGTATTAGATGAAGGTAAACGTTTAGACGGCCGTAGCACTACTCAAATTCGCCCTATCTGGAGCGAGGTTGGTTATTTGCCATCTGCTCACGGTTCTGCAGTATTTACCCGTGGTGAAACTCAATCATTAACTACCGTTACTTTAGGTGCTAAAGATGATGAGCAAATGATTGACGGCGCATTTATCAACGGATACCAAAAATTCTTGTTACACTACAATTTCCCTGGTTTTTCAACCGGAGAGGTTCGTCCTAACAGGGGTGCTGGTCGTCGTGAAATTGGCCATGGTAACCTGGCTATGCGTTCATTGAAACAAGTATTGCCGTCAGAGGATGAAAATCCATACACTATCCGTATCGTATCTGATATCCTGGAGTCAAACGGTTCATCATCAATGGCTACAGTTTGTGCAGGTACATTGGCGTTGATGGATGCAGGTGTTAAAATCAAATCACCGGTATCAGGTATCGCGATGGGATTGATCACCAACGAGATGGGTACTAAATATGCTATCCTTTCTGATATCCTTGGCGACGAGGATCATTTAGGCGATATGGACTTTAAAGTAACCGGTACAGCTAACGGTATTGTTGCTGTTCAGATGGATTTGAAGATCAATGGTTTATCATATGAAGTGCTAACCAACGCTTTAAACCAGGCTAAAGATGGTCGTTTACATATTTTAGGTGAAATGGCTAAAACCATTACACAAGCACGCGAGGATTACAAACCTCATGCTCCGCGTATTGTTACCATTAAAATTGATAAAGAATTTATTGGTGCAGTTATCGGGCCCGGTGGTAAAATTATCCAGGAAATGCAACGTGAAACTGGTGCTACCATCTCTATTGAAGAGAAAGACAATCAGGGTATCGTTCAGATCTTCGCTGATAATAAAGCATCTATCGACCAGGCTTTATCACGTATCCGCGCCATTGCTTCAAAACCTGAAGTAGGCGAAATATATGAAGGTAAAGTAAAATCAATTATGCCGTTTGGTGCATTTGTTGAAATTATGCCTGGTAAAGATGGATTATTGCATATTTCAGAAATTGATCACCGTCGTATTGAAAAAATGGACGGTATATTTGAAGTTGGTGATGAGGTAAGAGTTAAATTGCTTGATGTTGATAAACAAGGTAAATTAAAACTTTCCAGAAAAGCGTTACTACCTAAGCCGGAGTCTCCAAAGGCTGAAAATTAATTTTGATAAATTATAATAACAAAACCCTCATACCGAGGGTTTTGTTATTATAATCTTTTTTGCTTTAAGTTTTTTTCATATAAAGTAAAACAAAACAGCCTTAATTGAACTTTATTGTAGTTAACAGATAGTTGATAAAACCATAAAGTCCGATCCTGCTTGAAAATAAAATGACTCCTTCTACTAATGATCCTTTAGATTTTCTCAACAGCAATCCGCATGGGATACAATCGGGCTCGCAAACCGATCTGGTGCAGCTGTTGCTATATGAAATTATAAGAGTAAAAGAGTTAATTATATACTATGACTCCATCCCGAACGGAGGAGGTCAGCTTGGCTCATCTATATTAAATGAATTGGTTTCAGAGGCTTATAGCTCTCTTGTGAACTATGATACTGTACTGATGAAAAAGTACTACGATCTCTTGCTTAACTGCGATTAGTTCTTTCTTCTCTCAAAAAGGTTACCGTTTCTCCTTATGATATTCAGGAGCTTTGTATATCAGGAAAATATCTAAAGGCCCTGCTCATACACGACAATCCCAAAAGTTTACATTAAATTTATTAACTCTCATCTCAAGCAGACGGTAGGTTTTATATATTTGCGTATGAACCACTTAATAGCCCCATCAATTTTAGCTGCAGATTTTGCTAACCTTCAACGTGATCTGGAAATGCTTGATAAAAGCGAAGCCGATTGGATCCATGTTGATATTATGGATGGCATGTTTGTACCTAATATATCCTTTGGTTTCCCGGTAATGAGCGCTGCGAGAAAATATACCAGCAAACCGTTTGATGTGCATTTAATGATTGTTGAACCAGACCGCTATCTGAAAGCCTTTAAGGATGCCGGTGCTGATCGCATTACTGTTCATTACGAGGCTTGTCCGCATTTGCACAGAACGGTACAGGCCATTAAGGAGTTAGGTTGTAAGGCAGGAGTAGCGCTTAATCCGCACACACCGGTAACGTTGTTACAGGATATCATTGCCGATCTTGACCTGGTACTCATTATGTCGGTAAATCCTGGTTTTGGCGGACAAAAATTTATTGAGAATACTTACAAAAAACTCAATGACATTAAAGAGCTGAGCCTGCAGAAAAATCCCAACCTGATGATTGAAGTTGATGGTGGGGTAGATCAGCACAACATCACTAAATTGGTTGATGCTGGTGCAAATGTGTTTGTTGCAGGCAGTGCAGTGTTCTCGTCGGCCAACCCGCCGGCCACTATTTCCAATCTAAAATATCCTGAAAAGTTATTACAATCGTAATTAACACTATCAACTAAGTAGTATTAATTTAAAATTTGCAATCAAAAGGCTTTTTGTTGATTAATTGTATATTTTTTCAAAAAATGCAAATAATCTCTATATATTTTGTCAAATTAACTAACTTCGGCCCAACTAAATACGAAGTTCCTAATCGTAATCAGAACCTACAATTTGTTAACTATATGAAACATAATTTTGGTGCCGGACCGGGCATTTTACCTCACGAAGTTTTAAAACAAGCGGCTGAGGCGGTAATTGATTTTAATGGTACAGGATTGTCATTGTTGGAAATCTCGCATCGTTCAAAAGAATTTGAGGCAGTTTTAGATGAAGCTGTGAAGTTGGTAAAGGAATTATTTAATGTTCCTGAAGGTTACTCGGTATTGTTTTTACAAGGTGGTGCCAGCACGCAATTTGCTATGGCTCCTTATAACTTATTACCATCTACAGGTAAAGCGGCTTACCTGGAAACAGGCGTATGGGCCAATAAAGCTTTAAAAGAAGCTAAGTACTTTGGCGAAGTGGAAATTGTTGCAACATCAAAAGAGAGCAACTTTACATATATTCCTAAAGACTACACTATTCCTGCTGATGCTGCATATTTCCATATCACGTCAAACAATACCATTTATGGTACCCAATTACAGGAATTGCCTACTTCGTCACCAATACCGGTTGTTTGCGATATGTCTTCAGATATATTTAGCCGTAAAGTTAACGTTGCCGATTTTGGTTTAATCTACGCAGGCGCTCAAAAAAATATGGGCCCCGCAGGTGTAACCCTTGTAATTGTTAAGGATGATATTTTAGGCAAAGTTGATCGTAAGATCCCTGCTATGTTTAACTATCAAACGCAAATTGAAGGTGGTTCCATGTACAATACGCCTCCTTGTTTTGCAATATATGTATCTATGCTTACCCTGCGCTGGTTAAAAGCTAAAGGTGGCGTTGAAGCAATTGAGCAGGAAAACGTTACTAAAGCAAGAGTTTTATATGATGAAATTGACCGCAACCCATTCTTCAAAGGTGTTTGTGTTCCTGAAGACCGTTCACATATGAATGTTTGCTTTGTAGCTGAAAATCCTGAGCATGAAAAAGCTTTCCTTAAACTATGTGATGAAAGAGGAATAGTAGGCGTAAAAGGCCACAGAAGTGTTGGTGGTTTCAGAGCATCAATTTATAACGCATTGCCAATAACCAGCGTTTATGTGCTGATTGATGTTATGCAGGAGTTTGCTGAAAAAAATAAGTAGCCCCTTACCCCCAAAAGGGGAACTAAAAAAATTAATAACCTCCGGTACCTTTAGAGGTAAGTTTTAAAACTCCCCCTTTAGGGGGCCGGGGGGCTAAACTATAAATAGAATGATCAAAATATTAGCTAACGATGGTATAGATCCAATTGGAAAGAAACTTTTGGAAGATGCCGGTTTTTTTGTTGATACTAACAATATTCCGCAGGATGAATTGCCTGCTAAATTACAAAACTACGATGCTATTACCGTTCGTAGCGCTACTAAGGTTCGCAAAGCATTAATTGATGCTTGTCCTAACTTAAAAGTGATAGGCCGTGGTGGTGTTGGCATGGATAATATTGATGTTGAATATGCCAGGGAAAAAGGTTTAAGCGTTTATAACACACCAGCCTCTTCTTCATTATCAGTTGCTGAGTTGGTATTTGCAAGCTTATTTGGCGCTGTAAGATTTTTACCTGACAGCAATCGTAAAATGCCGGTTGAGGGTGGCACAAAATTCAACGACCTGAAAAAAGCTTATGCAAAAGGTATTGAATTGCGTGGCAAAACTTTAGGTATTGTAGGCTTTGGCCGTATTGGCCGTGAGGTAGCTAAAATTGCTATCGGCGTAGGTATGGATGTTTTAGCTTATGATCTTTTTGATTTTAACCCAGAGCTTGATATTGTTTTAGGCGGTGGTACAACTGTAAAAGTGTCTGTTAAAACTTCAACGTTAGACGAAATCATTAAAACTGCTGATTTTATTACTTTACATACACCATTTAGTGACAAAGCTCTTTTAGGTGCTGAGGAATTAGCTCAAACTAAAAAAGGTGTTGGCCTGGTAAATATTTCACGCGGAGGTTTGATTGACGAGTTGGCCTTGGTTGATGCCTTAAACAGTGGACAGGTTTCATTTGCTGCTCTTGATGTTTTCGATAACGAGCCAACTCCTCGTGAGGAAATATTGAAACACCCTAAAATTTCCCTTACCCCACATATTGGCGCTGCCACTAATGAAGCTCAGGAACGTATAGGAGTGGAGCTTGCTAATTTGATCATTGATCATTTTAAGAAATAAGCAAACATTTTATTGTATAACAAAACGGCCCGGATCAATCGATTCGGGCCGTTTTGTTTTGAGTTTAATATCTATAAGATATAAGCTACACCTTTTTCGGGTATGGTAACTGGGTAGCCATTCTGTTCCAGATCGGCGGCAAGTAATTGCATGGAAGTATCTTCACCATGCACCAGGAACACATTTTTTAATATTGATTTATCCTGTTGTTTTACGTTCTCCATCAGATCGGCGTGATCTCCATGGGCACTTAGTACATCTGTTTGTTTAATGGTGGCATAAACAGCCAGTTCACGATCTTTAATATGTACAATAGAATCGCCCCTTAATAAACGATGGCCAAGGGTTCCTTTAGCGCAATAGCCTATAAAGAGGATTGTACAGTAATAATTTTGAATGTTATAAAAGAGATGATCCTGTATCCGGCCGCCTTCCAGCATCCCTGCGGAAGAGATAATGATGCAGGGCTCATAGTAATTAGAGATCTGTCGGCTGTCTTTCAGGTTTTCTACATAAGTTAGGTTATCAAACTCAAATTCGTCGCCTTTATCTTTATAAAAATCCTGAGCGTCCTGATTTACCAGGCTGTGGTACTTTCTGAAAATACCCGTAGCCATGGTAGCCATAGGGCTATCTACAAAAACTTTTACTGGCGGCAACAAGCCTTCGCTAAATATTTTATTAAGTGAATAAACCAACGATTGGGTACGGCCTATGCTGAATGCTGGAATAATTAAACGTCCTTGTTCTCTTACACAAGCCTTATCAATAACCTCAATGAGGGTTTGTTCAACAGATTTATCCTTAGTATGATAACGGCCTCCGTAGGTTGATTCAGAAACAAGATAATTAACCGGTGGCAAAGCCTGTGGGTCATTTAAAACCGGATAATTTTTACGACCAATGTCTCCAGTAAACGCGATGGATTTTTCTTCACCATTTTCGGTTATTTTTAATACAGCAGCGGCTGCACCAAGCAAATGACCCACTGGGATAAATGTGAGCTCGATATTCCCATTAATGCGAAATGGACGGTTAAAGCCAATGGTAACAAAACGATCAACAGCGTCCATTACATGTTTTTGCAGATATAATGGCTGCGCTCCGCCTCCCGAATTGAATTTGCCCTTACCACGCCTTCTGTTGCCTTTATTTGCCTTGTTCATGAGTATACTAACCGAATCAAGCAATAATACCTCAGTAAGGTCGGCAGTGGGTGGGGTGCACAGTATCTGGCCGTTAAAGCCAAGTCTGATCAATGTAGGTAAGTTACCTGAGTGATCAATATGAGCATGGGTAAGTATCACCACATCAATATCCTCAGGCCTGAACGGGAAATTCTCATTATCCTGAATACTGCGATCTTTCTCATAATCTAACCCGCAATCCACTAAAATCTTATATCGGTCAACCTCCAGCAAATGCATGCTCCCGGTTACCTGGCGGGCTGCCCCGTGTATAGTTAATTTCATCCCTTACGTTGTACGCTCCTTAAGTTGTACGTGTTACGTATTACGTTGTACGTTAATTTAAACTTCAAATTATGCCTTGTTATTGCAGCACTTTACGATTGTAATATACTGATTTGGATGATGCGAATTTGCGAAATACACGATCACAAAATATATTTAACTTCCAAACCAGTTATTACATAATGACTAACCGTTTTGCGCGTCAAACTGCAATTGGTTCAAATAGCGATAAAGCCCCTGCTCATTGCTGATAAGCTCCACATGGCTGCCACTTTCAATGATCTCGCCTTTTTCAAGCACAATGATCTTATCAGCTTCACGAATGGTCGACAATCGATGCGCGATAATGATAGAGGTACGATCTTTCATCAGTTCTTCCAGTGCTTCCTGAACTAATCTTTCCGATTCTGAATCAAGTGAAGAGGTAGCCTCGTCCAATATTAATATAGAAGGGTTTTTCAATAAGGCTCTTGCAATGGCTATGCGCTGGCGCTGACCACCTGATAGTTTAACACCGCGTTCACCAACAACAGTTTCATAACCTTCAGGGAAAGAATCGATGAACTGATGTGCATTAGCTCTCTTGGCGGCTTGTATAATATCTTCTTTTGATGCGTTTAATCTTCCGTAGGCAATGTTTTCTAATATGGTTCCGCCAAAAAGCATTACATCTTGTGGTACTATGGCTACCTGGTTACGAATGTCGGTAATAGAAAAATCAACTGCAGGCTTACCATCAAATTTGATGATACCATTTTGCGGGTGATAAAATTGTAATATGAGCGATGCCATGGTTGATTTGCCCGAACCGCTTGGCCCCACAATGGCCACACGCTGCCCTGCTGCCGCATTAAAGGAGATGCCTTTTAAAATAGTCAATTCCGAACGAGAAGGATAGGCAAATACTACATTTTCAAAGGCGAGGTCGCCTTTAATTTGTTGTTCTATCTTGTTATTAGTATCCACCATAGAAATATCCTCGCCATTTTCGGCCAGTATTTCTAACACCCTTTCACTGGCACCAACTGCTTTTTGCAAATTGGCATACAGGTCGGGAAAGGTACCCATGGCTGCACCAACAAATATGGAGTACATGATAAAGGTGGTTAAATCACCAACCAAAATTTCATGATTGCTCACCAATACTGAGCCATACCATATTACGCCCACAAAAGTTCCGAACAGGCAAAACACGATGAACGACGCAAATACACCGCGGAATTTGGCACCCTTAACAGCAATATTTACTACCGCACGTAAAATTTTATCGTAACGGGTAGCTTCATAAGCTTCGTTAACAAAAGCTTTCACGTTGGCTATGCCCTGGAGGGTTTCTTCAATAATGGTGTTTGATTCGGCCAGTTTATCCTGGGCCTCACGTGAAAGTTTACGTATAAACCTTCCGAAAAATACAGCAAAAGCTACTAAAAACGGCAATATGGCCAATAAGGCAAGTGTTAACTTAATAGATACCACCGCTAACAAAATAACACTGCCCACCATGATCACTAACTGCCTGATGATTTCAGCAAATGTAGTGGTTAAGGTATCTTGTATCTGCGATAAGTCAGCAGATATGCGGCTATTCAATTCACCAACACGGCGGTTGGCAAAAAAGTTCATGGGCAAGGTGATCAGCTTGAAGTAGGTATCGCGCCTGATATCGGCAAGCGACTTTTCGGCTACCTGCACAAACCAAACTACCCTGAAAAATGAAACAAATGCCTGCCCAAACAACAATAAAAAACCAGCAAGGGCTATAGCATTTAGGCTATGAGGTAAATAGTTATTAGGATATTTACCCTGAGCAGCATCAATAAGAGCTCCTAATATTTTAGGAAATGCAAGACCAACTAAACTTGATATAAACAAAAATATCAAACCGGCTATAAATTTGCCTCTGTAAGGTTTTATGTAATTGAGCAGTTTACGAATGTTTTGTAAACTCTGCCTGTTTATTTTTGCTTTTGGTAATTCTGCTTCAGCTTTAGCGCCACTATTCAGTCGTCCTCTTGCCATTTATACGTTTATAGTTAAGGGCGCAAAATTACACCTTAACTTTACTTTTTCTGCTAATTAGAAATAAAATTGACGCAAACATGAAAACGATCACCAAAATAAAAATACGCCTGTTGCTTTGGTTTTCTTCGGCGGTCTTTTTCGCCTCGGCTTTTAACAGGTCGTTTTGATGCCTTAGTTTATTGATAACGCTCATATAACCAAGGTTTATGCTCTCGGCCTCTTTAGAATGGCTTTGAATTTGCCTTTGCTGAAAAGCCCTGTATTCAAGTAATATTTTGAGTTCTTTATAAATTTTATCATCGGTTTTAACAATATCCATCAAAATATCGTTTGACCGGCGTATATCATTTTTGGTTTGCAGGCCAAATATACCTGTATGATCATTTAAACTTTGTTCATACTGGCCAAACCTTAGTTTGCGTGTATCCAGCATGCTGTTTATTTTTTTTCGCTGCAGTTGGTAGGCAATAGAATCGGCACTTACCTGTGCGTTTGTTTGGGCGTGCAGTAAATCAGTACTTAAAAAACAGATTATAGTAAGGAATAAAACTTTTTTCATCATAATTATTGAAACTCAATGATCACCTTATCGTTAAGATTGAGGCCTAATAAACCGCTCGCGTTTCCTTTGTTTATAGCTATTTCAAGGTGATCACTTATGCCGAATAAACAAAGCTTTTCGCCCACAGGCACTTCGTTGTAATGCCAGCTCAAGTGGTTGATTGTTTCGTTCCGTTTAAAGTTTAATACAAAACGCCTGCCTTGCTGTACGCTGTTGAAAAACTCCTTAGTAATATTTGTAATCACGTTTTGAAACGAATCTATGTAAATTACCACTCCTTTGATCAGGTTTTTCTCAATAACCGGCTGTAAATTCATTTTGTTTTCGATGTCATGCACTGGCAGGCCAATCTCGCTTAGTTTACCTCCCTGTGCGAGATGGCAGGCAGCTTTAACAAAAATATCGGCCAATGGAAAATGCAGAAACTTGAGATCCTGCATAATATTGATCTCTACAATTTCTTCCGGCTCAGTATCAAACATTAATGAAAAAATTCCATTATCGGCACCAACAAAATAATGTTTTTTGTATCTTACAGCAAGGTACTTCGTATGGTCGTTATAAACGGTATCAATACCTATAAGGTGTACAGTATCCTCGGGGAAGTAATAAAAACTGTTCTTTAATATAAATGCTGCCTGCTGCACATTAAATGCGGCAACGCTGTTGGTAATATCAACAATATTCACTGTAGGCAACAATTTATAAATGCTGCCTTTTAATGCAGCCTGGTAAATGTCTTTATCGCCCAAATCAGTAGTTAATGTTATTATTGCCATTAATTTTATAATATTTATTGCTAATCTTGTAGTAGCATTTGAAGCTACAAATATTCAATTTTTAATTCATAAAAATCTGTAACTAAAAAATCAAATTAGTATTGAACGAACTAAAGTTATCAATTGAAAACGTAAATCCGGCAGTATTGTGGGGGCCAAATAATGATCATTTTGAGATCATTAAGAAACAATATCCTAAGCTTAAAATAGTTGCACGTGGCAGCGAAGTTAAAATTCTGGGTGATGATCACGAACTGAATATTTTTCAGGAAAAATTCGATCATTTGCTGCAACATGTAGAGAAATACGAAAACCTGAATATTACCGACCTTGAACGAATACTTGGGTCAAAGGCAAACGCTGCGCCATCGGCAGATCAAACGACAACTGATAAATTTGCCAGTGGTGAGGTTATTGTTTTCGGGCCAAATGGCGTAATGGTCAAGGCGCGTACGGCCAATCAGCGTAAAATGGTTGATAGTATAAACAAGAGCGATATACTTTTTGCCATTGGGCCTGCCGGTACGGGTAAAACTTATACAGCCGTAGCTTTAGCTGTTCGTGCTTTAAAAAATAAGGAAATCAAACGCATCATCTTAACAAGGCCTGCGGTGGAAGCAGGGGAGAACCTTGGATTTTTGCCTGGTGACCTGAAAGAGAAAATTGATCCATACCTAAGGCCGTTGTATGACGCGCTTGATGATATGATTCCGGCCGAAAAGCTGAAGTTTTACCTGGAGAACCGTACTATTGAAATTGCTCCGCTTGCATTTATGCGTGGCCGTACACTCGATAACTGTTTTGTGATTTTGGATGAGGCACAGAATGCTACGGATATGCAATTGAAAATGTTCCTGACCCGTATGGGCCCATCGGCTAAGTTTATTGTTACAGGTGACGTAACGCAGATTGACTTGCCCAAAAAACAACAGTCGGGTCTGCATACAGCCCTGCGCATACTAACAGATATAAAAGGAATAGAAATAGTTTACCTGAGCGGTGAAGACGTAGTTAGGCACAAACTGGTACGTAAAATACTGGAAGCCTACGGAGATATACAATAGGTTTTTAGTATCAGGTAGTAAGTATCAAGTATCAAGACTCTTGATGCTATTAATTTTCGAAAAGGGGATACTTACTACTTGATGCTAATTACTTGATACTAATAAAGAATGAACGCAATAAAAGAAACACATTTTAATTTACCTGGTCAAACGAATTATTATAAAGGCAAGGTACGTGACGTATACACTATTGATAATAAATACCTGGCCATGGTGGTTACAGACCGGATATCGGCCTTTGACGTAGTATTGCCAGAACCAATTCCTTACAAAGGGCAGGTGCTGAATCAAATTGCAGCCCGTTTTTTAGAAGCTACGGCTGATATTGTACCTAACTGGGTAATATCGGTTCCGGATCCAAGCGTTACAATTGGTCGGATTTGTGAGCCCTTCAAGGTTGAAATGGTAATTCGTGGTTATTTGGCCGGCCATGCATGGCGAGAATATAGTGCTGGAAAGAGACAAGTTTGCGGTGAAAGCCTGCCAGAAGGTTTAAAAGAGAATGATATACTGCCTGAGCCTATTATAACACCTACTACCAAAGCATCTGTTGGGCACGACGAAGACATATCAAAGGCTGAAATACTGAAACAGAATATTGTTTCTGCAGATGACTATGCAAAATTGGAAGTCTATACTAAAGCTTTGTTTAAACGCGGCACTGAAATAGCAGCCAAGCAAGGCTTGATACTGGTAGATACCAAATATGAGTTTGGCAAGGTAGGCGATGTGATTTATCTGATTGATGAAATTCATACACCCGATTCATCAAGGTACTTCTACAAGGGAGGTTATGAGGAACGCCAGCAAAAAGGTGAGGCTCAAAAACAGCTTTCAAAAGAGTTTGTGCGGAAATGGCTTATCGAGAATGGATTCCAGGGTAAAGACGGTCAAGTAGTACCTGTTATGACTGCCGATATTGTAAAATCAATATCAGAACGTTATATTGAATTATACGAACAGATAATCGGAGAAAAATTTGAGAAGCCTGATAATGAAAACGTTCTGAACAGAGTCGAGTCTGGAATTAAACTGGCACTAAGTAGTTTGTAATTTTTAATTACAAGTAAAATAATCTTATCTTAGCTTTCTAATAATCAATAAGAAGAATGAAATTCACTGTCGATAAGCACGAGAAGTATATTTTAGTGAAGCTTAATGAGTCGAAACTGAACTCATTAGTTACGCCTCAACTAAAATCGGAGTTGATATTGATCAATACTGAGGGTCAGCGAAATATAATTCTTGATCTTTCACAGGTAAAATTTGCCGACTCCTCAGGGTTAAGCAGCTTGCTGGTTGGTCACCGTTTATGTAAAAATGCCACAGGTTTATTTATCCTGGCAGGCTTAAATGATGCGGTAGCCCGTTTGGTAACTATTTCGCAATTGGATAATGTGCTGAACATTGTACCAACTGCCGAAGAAGGTATCGATCTTATTTTCATGGAGGAGATTGAAAAAGAGCTGAAAAAAGAAGCAAGATAACACCTATGATTGTTTACCCTGTATGAAATTTGAGGTAACAATACTGGGGAGCAGTTCTGCAACACCCATTTTTAACAGAAACCCTACTTCACAGGCGCTCAATATTAATGAGCGCCTATACTTAATTGATTGCGGTGAAGGTACCCAGCAGCAAATGCTGCGTTTTGATGTTAAAGCAAGCCGTATCGATCATATATTTATAAGCCATCTTCATGGCGACCATTATCTCGGGTTGGTAGGTTTACTATCATCCATGCATCTTAACGGACGTAAAAAGGCACTTTATCTTTTTGGCCCGCCTCATTTAAAAGAGATCATTGATCTGCAATTAAAATATTCCGAAACAACACTACAGTTTCCATTAGAATTTACTCCCACTGATGCTCAAAAGGCAGAGGTAATTGTAAGCAATAATGATATTACGGTAGAAACTATACCGCTTGATCACCGTATTGCTTGTACTGGTTTTCTTTTCAGGGAAAAGAAACGCTTGCGTAAGCTGAAAAAGGAAAAGCTGGAAGAGTTAAAGATCCCGGTTGAATATTATACTGCACTTAAAAAAGGGAATGATTATACATCTGCAAGCGGTGTGATATACAAGAATGATACTTTAACTATTGATTCTGATGAGCCTAAGGTTTATGCGTATTGTTCAGATACATTGTATAATGAACAATATTTTAAACAAATAGATAAAGTTACATTGCTTTACCACGAGGCCACTTTTTTAAATGATATGTTGGATAGGGCAAAGGAAACTCACCATACCACAGCTTTGCAAGCAGGAGAAATTGCCCTGAAAACACATGCACGAAAGCTGCTGATCGGTCATTTTTCGGCCAGATATAAAACTTTGAATGAATTGCTTGATGAAGCCCGTTCTGTATTTCCGGCAACCGAACTGGCCATTGAAGGAAAAACATTTGTTATAGATTAGATAAAACTAAGGGTAAGGATAAAAGATTAGTAGACAACAGACATGGAACTATAAAATAAGTAAGGCCAGCGATTATCGCTGGCCTTACTTATTTTATGTCCTTATTCTCGGAGTCTTTGCTCCTTAAATCAATCTTTTTTGCCACCAAAAACGGAGAAGCTTACATAGCGTTTTGGATGAGCCTTTAAGTCAATAAACAGATTATTCAGATTATTTGAGGCATCTGTTAGGTTTTTATACATTTTATCATCGTTCATCAATAAGCCTAATGAACCCTGGCCATTATTGATTTTAGCTATGGTAGCCTGCAGGTCGGTCATTGCTTTATTAGCATTATCAAGCGTTTGCTTGATGTTGGCGTTGGCAATATCGTTGCTTACTTTTTCAAAGTTTGCAGTCATACCATTTAAATGTGTGGTACTTGATTTTAAGCTGCCAGAAACAACTTCTGCATTGGTCAATATACCATTGATATGGCCCGATTGAGAAGCAACTAAATTGTCAATTTTTTTTGTTGTGCCTTCAAGCGTTTGCAATGAATTGGCAATACTCATAAAGCTGCGGTCCACATTTTTTTGAAAGTCAGGATTTAAAATTTTGTTTATAGCCGCTAAAGATGAATCCATTTTTGATATCAGCATTTCTGCTTTTTTCTGAATTGGCTGCAGGCTTTCCGCAAGGCTGCCTTGTATATCGGCCTTTAAAGTATCTTTATCCTCTGCAGGTACTTTGCTGTTACCCAGCTCAAATACAATAGCCTTACTACCTAAAAGGTCGGTACTTGACAATTTAGCGAGTGTATTATTAGGTACAACATAATCTGGATCAATCTTAAACTCAACAATAGTATGTCCATCGGGTTGGAGTTTCATGCTTGACACCCTGCCAATTTGAAAACCGTTAACTAATACCGGTTTAGCTAAGGCCAGGCCCTCCACACTTCTGTAAACGGCATAGTATTTATTTGAACTCGAAAAAACATCATTTCCGCGCAAAAAGCTATAACCTAATATGAGTATAGTGATCGCTATGGCCGTGAGTGCGCCTATTTTTGTTTCGTTTGAGATTTTCATTAAGTAGTGTGGTTATAGTTTTAATGTTGTTCAGTTAGGTAGTTTGTGTATTTTAACTTTTTATTCGGGCTTTTGTTTTAGTAGCAAATCTAATCTATATTACTTTGAAACCAATTCGACTTCGTTTTTATAGTTAGTAAGGGCTCTTACAATTGAATTAACAATCTCATTTTGGCCATCCTCTGAATTTAAATAAGCTTCATCGTCAGGGTTGTTGATATAACCTGTTTCTACTAAAACAGATGGCATTGAGCTGTGACACAGAACATAAATACTTTGCTCCCTGATACCTTCGCTCGGTCTGCCGTCGGTATCTACAAATTCTTTATTAATAAGTGTCGCCAGGTTTATGCTTTGCTGTCTGAACTTCCTTTTATACTCATTTGTTAAAATAATAGTTACCGGGTCGTTCGGGTCTAAGGCACCACCGTCAAGTTCGGATTCACCTTCTATCTGATTTTTTTTGATCTCGTTTTCGGCTTCCCTTGTACGCTTTAATCCATAAACTAATAGTAAAACACCCTTGCCTGATCTGTCCGGAACGCTCATGGTTTTATATACCGGTTTATGGCGTTTAGTCCCCACTTTTTTGGTGATATGTCTGTCAGAAAGCGAGTTGCAATGGATAGATACAAAAATGTTTCCTTTATTTTCATTAGCTATCTCTGCACGTCTTTCAAAAGAAACGTCATCTTCAGTGGTTCGGGTCATTACTGCCTTCACGCCGGTCATTTCTTTTTCTATTGCAGCTTGCAATTTTCGGCCAATTGCAAGCGTTACATTTCTTTCACTGGAAAATGAACCAGATGCTCCATGTGAAAAGTGACCGGTTGTACTTGAAGGAGCACCACCATGCCCCGGATCAATAATAATAGTTTTGATTTTAAAACCGGTGTTGGCCGGAACTGTATCTTTTTTTGAGTCGTTTAAAACTGTATCTTTTTTTATGAAGCCATAAGATGTAACCGGGAAAAATGAAAGGAGCGTCACCAATACCGATAAACTATAAATCAATCTTTTCAATGCCTTATTTTTCATTATTTTTGAGCGCTGTTAACTTTATCTGCAAAAATACTATTCACAATCAATTTTGAAATTTACAACCCTTTTTTTTTCGCTTGCAATTATTTTAACGGTAAGTGTACTTGTTGCCGAAAGCAAAGGTACACATAAGGGTTATAGCAGCAAACCTGTTGCTGATACTATTATAAAACTCGATTCTGTACGAGACAAAAAACTGCTTAAAATTAAGAAAACAAAGTCAAATACATCAGGTGTAGCTGTAACAGATCCCGAAAATACTGGTTTAAATAAGAATTATAACTTGATCCCGGCGACGGATACTGTTATAAAACGAGATACAACTAAGAAGGGAAATCTGATTAAGGGCAAAAAGAATGGAGCAATCCCTGTAGGTAAAAATCCTGCTGCTGCAAATGATACTTCCAAAAACGGTGGTATTCAGTCGGAAGTTAAGGCAGTAGCTGAAGACTCAACCCATGTTGATAATGTTAAGGATATTTTATATCTGTATGGCCGAGCTCGGGTAACTTATGAAGATTTTGAACTTGATGCTGATTACATCAGGGTTGATCAAAAGAACCACGTTATATTTGCCAGCGGAAGTGTTGACCCTCGCACAAAACGATACATAGGCCGACCTATATCAAAGCAAAAAAATGATAAACCAGTGTCTTCAGATTCTTTATTGTTTAACTATGAAACAAAAAAGGGAAAGCTGTATAACCCGGCATCTGAACAGGACGGTAACTTTATTTCAGGCGGACAGGCAAAAAAGTTAAACGAAACTGAGGTTGCTTACCGTAACGTGATATTCAGTACCTGCGATCTGCCTTACCCGGATACTCACTTTGGTATTGTTATAACCCGGGGAATTGGTGAAAAGAACAGGATCATTTCAGGACCGGCATACCTGGAAATAGAGGGCATCCCTTTACCCTTGGCCATTCCATTTGGCTTTTTTCCGAAACCTAACCAGCGAACGTCTGGAGTAATTCTGCCTACGTTTGGTGAAGATCAGCAGCTTGGGTTTAAACTATCAAACTTTGGATATTACCTTGGCTTTAACGATTATATTGACCTTACCACTACTGCTACCGTATATTCAAAGGGATCATATGAGTTAAACAGTGTAATGCGTTATTTAAAAAGGTACAAATACACTGGTAACCTTGCCCTGAGCTTTGGTTCGCATAACTATGGCCTTCCCGGAGACCCTGCAGTTAAGGACGTGCATATTGACTGGACACACTCGCAGGATCCTAACGCTAACCCTGGTTCTACTTTCAGCGCATCGGTAAACGCCGGCACCTCAGGCTTTTTCAGGAACACGAGAGGAACAGTTAATGTGGGTGAGATAGCTCAAAGTAGCTTGCGTTCAAGTATATCATATGGCAAAACGTGGGCCGGTACGCCTTTTAACTTAACTGTTGGATTATCACACAGCCAGGATATAGCCCGTAAAACAATAACATTAGAGTTACCTACCGTTGCCTTTGGTATGTCGTCAATAAATCCATTTGATTCAAAGGATAGAGTAGGCGAACAAAAATGGTATCAGAAAATTACCCTTAGTTATAACATGACCGCTACCAATAAAGTGAATGATGTTCCTGAGTCTGAACTTTTTAAAAGCGAAACGTTGTCAAAACGTTTACAAAATGGTTTTCAGCATCAGATACCAGTCAGTTTAGGTTTAAATGTGCTTAAATACTTTCAGTTTAACAGTAGTGTGAATTACACCGAGCGCTGGTATTTTCAAAGTATAACTAAAAGATTTGAGCGTGGCAGTATAGGTACCGGCGATCAGTTGATCACCGATACTATTCCAGGCTTTAAGCGTGCAGGTGAATATAGTTTAAGTACTGGCTTATCAACAAAATTGTATGGGCAAATAAACTTTAAAAAAGGAAATTTAAAGGCCATAAGGCACGTAGCAACTCCATCAATCAGCTTTGGTTACCGCCCGGATTTTTCTGATCCAGGCTATGGCTATTATAGAACAGCGGTGAGTCAGGCTTCCATTCCTTATCCTTATACTTCGCAAAAGTATTCCATTTTTGACGGAGCTGTTTATGGCGGGCCTTCACCGGGCAAACAAGCAGGACTTAACTTTAGTTTAGATAATACAATTGAAGCAAAAGTGAAGGCTAAAAGTACAGATACATCTGGGATTGACAGGAAAGTGACTATCTTACAAGGTCTATCTTTTTCAACCTTCTACAATTTTGCGGCCGATTCAATGAAATTGTCGCCCATTACTTTTTCGGGTCACACTGCAGTTTTTAATCAAAAACTTAATATCAGTTTCCAGGGAAGTTTTAATCCTTATGTCACTGTGATCCGCGACTCTATTCAAAACAATACCATTGTAAAATACGCCACCCAAATAAACAGGTATACCTGGCAGGATGGCAAGTTTCCGCAATTGAGCAACCTAAGTATATCAATGAGTGGCAGCTTAAATTCAACTAAGGCGCATGCCCCCGCAACACCTGGTGTAAATACCCTGCAAAATATGAATGCTTCGCAAGCTCAAAGGCTTGCCCTTGTAAACAGCGACCCGAATGCTTACGTTGATTTTAATGTTCCATGGAATATATCTTTTAATTACAGTTACAGTTATAGTAATTTTAATAATGTTACTTCAACAAGCAATACAGTTCAAATTTCCGGTGATGTTAATCTTACGCAAAAGTGGAAGATTCAATACTCCACTAACTATGATATTAAGGCAGCTAAGCTTGGTAGTGCTACCTCGTTTTCCATTTACCGTGATCTGCACTGCTGGGATTTGTCTGTTCAATGGATTCCTTTTGGTTATTTAAAATCATATAATGTTACTTTGAAAGTAAAATCAACTATTTTGCAGGATCTGAAATTGAGCAAGAGAAACGATTACACAAATAACGGAAGCTTTTATTAATACAATGCTGGCAGAAATCATAACCATTGGCGACGAGATACTCATAGGTCAAATTGTTGACACCAATTCGGCCTGGATGGCCACCGAACTTAATAAAATAGGTATTCGGGTTAAGCAGATATCTTCGATATCTGATGATCGTGAACACATTTTAAAGGCTTTAAAAGAAGCATCGGAACGTGCCAGTATCATTTTTATCACTGGAGGCCTTGGCCCAACTAAAGATGATATTACCAAAAAAACATTGGCCGAATATTTTGAAGTTGACCTTGTTGAGAACCAGGAAGCGCTTGATAATGTAAAAAACATTTTTGCCAAATATAACCGCCCGTTACTGGAGGTAAACAGGCTACAGGCGTATGTTCCGGCCAATTGCGAAGTTGTACCAAATCATAACGGTACAGCTCCGGGTATGTGGTTCAATCAGGAAGGTGTTATTTACGTTTCTATGCCGGGGGTACCATTTGAAATGATGTATATGATGGAAGAAACCGTATTGCCCAAAATAAAGGCTACATTGAAACTTCCGGCAATTATTCATAAAACCATACTAACGGTAGGTGAGGGCGAATCATTTTTAGCCGAGCGCATTGCTGATATTGAAAATGATCTTCCGACCTATATTAAACTGGCGTATTTACCCAAATTAGGGCAAGTGCGTTTACGGTTGAGCGCGTTTGGCGAGGATGAGTTATTACTACAACAAAAGATAGATGAGTTTGCGCAAAGAATAATTGAGCGCGTGGGCAGCTTTTTTGTAATTGATCAGGATGTTGCTCTTGAAAAAGCTATTCTTGATAAAATGGCAACTAAAGAACTTACATTATCCGTTGCTGAAAGCTGTACGGGAGGTTATCTATCGCATCTGTTTACGCAGCACCCCGGTTCATCCAAGGTGTTTTTTGGTGGTGGCGTTACTTACTCAAATGAATTGAAAGAAAGTATTTTGGGTGTAAATCCTGAAACATTATACCAATACGGAGCAGTAAGTGAACAAACTGCAAAAGAGATGGTTCAGGGGGCTTTGCTTAACTTCAAATCGGATTTTGCTGTAGCAGTAACCGGCATAGCCGGGCCAGACGGTGGTACCGAGGATAAACCTGTTGGAACAGTGTGGATTGCAGTTGCCGGCAAGGATAAAATGTTAATAAAGAAATACACATTTGGTAATAAACGCCGGCAAAATATTGAACGAAGCGCGATAGCGGCTTTGTCAATGTTAAATACTTTACTAACATAAATTGCAAAGTACAGATCGAAATCTTTAATTTTGAAATGAAACTATAATCTTAACATGGCCAAATACCAACTATTATTGCCAAAAATGGGTGAAAGCGTTGCTGAAGCAACTATAATTAAATGGACAAAAAATCCAGGAGATCATATAGATGCCGACGAAGCAGTAATGGAAATAGCAACCGATAAGGTTGATTCAGATGTTCCATCGCCTGTAACTGGTAAATTAGTAGAGCAGCTTTATAAAGAAAATGATGTGGTTCAGGTAGGCTCCGTAATAGCAATTATTGAAACCAATGAAGTTGCTGTAAATGAACCTGAACCTGTTGCTACACCACAACCAGCAGAAGAAACTCCGAAAGTTGAAAATACAGCTCTGCAAGCAGAGCAACATTTTACCGCGCCTGTTACAGTACCAGGTATTGATCAATTAGAAAAGCATAACTCAGTTTCGGCACCTGAAACATTTAAAAGCGAAGGACGTTTTTACTCGCCATTGGTGCGAAATATAGCTATACAGGAAGGTATTAAAACTGATGAGCTTGATCGGATACCCGGAAGTGGATCTGACGGAAGATTGACCAAGGATGATCTGTTAAGCTACCTTCAGAACAGACAAGCGCCTGAAAATGGACAAAAAATCGATAAACCTATTCAGGCTCCGGTTTCATTTAATTCGTCTGCGCGGGCACCTGTAACCGAGCCGGTTAAACAACCTGTAGCTGAACCAGCTGCTGTTGCGCAATCAGTTAAAACGGAGGATGCACCAAGAACTGTTTCTTCTGTATCAGGATCGGATGAAATTATTGAAATGGATAGGATGCGCCGCTTGATTGCCGATCATATGGTAATGAGTAAGCAAACCTCGCCGCATGTTACTTCATTTGTTGAGGCAGACGTAACCAATTTGGTGCTGTGGCGCGAAAAGGTTAAGAATAGCTTTGAAAAGCGCGAGGGTGAAAAAATTACTTTCACACCTATCTTTATCGAAGCAGTTGTAAAAGCCATTAAAGATTTTCCAATGATCAATATTACCGTAAACGGTACTCAGATCATTAAGAAAGCAGCTATAAATATCAGTATGGCAACCGCGTTGCCAAGTGGGAATCTTATAGTTCCAGTAATTAAAAAAGCCGATGAGTTAAACCTGTTGGGGTTAACCAAGTCAGTAAACGATCTTGCAAACAGGGCTCGTTTAGGTAAATTATTACCCGATGATGTAAAGGATGGTACATTTACCATAACTAACGTTGGCTCTTTTGGTAATGTGATGGGGACACCTATTATTAATCAACCACAAGTTGCCATATTGGCTGTAGGTGCTATTAAAAAGAAACCTGCCGTAATTGAAACTAAGGAAGGCGATATGATTGCCATACGACACATGATGTTCCTGTCATTGTCTTATGATCACCGTGTGGTTGACGGGGCATTGGGCGGTTCATTTGTACGCCGTGTTGCGGATTACCTGGAAAAGTGGGACACAAATAGAGAATTATAAAACTAAAAAGGCCGGTATTACCGGCCTTTTTAGTTTTATAGATAGTGGTTACTTTACTAATTCAAATCCCCAGTCTTTACCTTTATCAACTGCCGGTACACCCTTGGCCATCCAAACAGGCAGGGGAGCCCCCTTCAAAAAATGATCGAAAAATTGCTGTTCACGTATGGTAATATCTTTACGATTTTGCCTGAGCACCAGGTTATGTGCCTCGCCATTATATTGCAGTAACCATACGGGTTTGTTTAAGCGGCGTAAAGCTGTGAACATTTCAATACCCTGATACCATGGCACGGCTCCATCAGCATCATTACTCATGATCATAACCGGAGTTTGTACTTTAGGAAGTTGAAACAACGGAGAATTTTCAATGTATAACTCGGGTTTTTCCCATAAAGTAGCGCCAATACGGCTTTGTGTTCTTTCGTATTGAAATTGCCTGTTCACGCCTGTTTCCCACCTAATACCACCATAGGCAGAGGTCATATTGGCCACTGGAGCACCCGCCCATGCCGCTGCATACATATTTGTTTGTGTAATGAGGTAGGCAACCTGATAGCCACCCCAGCTTTGACCCTGAATGCCTATGTGCACGGCATCAACCCATGCATTTTTCTTTAATGACTCTACACCCGAATTAATATACTCTACAGCTGAAGCGCCTGGATGGCCAGTTTGATAACTAATATCAGGCGCAAAAACCAAATAGCCATTACTTACAAAAAACGATATAGGTAAGCGGGAAGGAGTAGGGGCTGGAGTTATATAATTATATAATCCATCAGAAAGCTTTTCGTAAAAATATACGATCATTGGGTACTTCTTGGTGGGATCAAAGTCTTCAGGCTTATATAAAATACCCTGAGATTGATGACCTTTAGTTGTTGTCCAGCTTACTAATGATGCCGTGCCCCAGTTATATTCAGCCTGTTGTTTGTTTATATCACTAAGTTTGACCTCTTTTTTAAGATCGGTTGATATGTACAAATCAGGCGATGATTCATAGCTGGCCTTGGTATAAATATAAGTATCTTCATTTTTAGCTTTTAACAGGTCGCCGTAACTCATCGGAATCATAGATACCTTTTGCGGAGCAGTGTTACTTTCCGGGAATTTTGTATAAAATCCCCATTGTTTATTCACCTCGTTTTGTGTTTGTAACCACATGCGTTTATTTGCCGGTATAAATTTTTGTTCCGGATCTGTCATGGCATACCTTATGATCAGTTTATTTTTACGGCCAATACCTTTAGTAAAATTAGTTGCTGTATTGGTTGCCGGATCAATACTCCAAATATCATAACGATCATACAACAATACCGCTTTATCACCCTGTACCCATCCGGCCAATCCATAATCAGAGGCATAGTCGGGTACATCATTTAACTCGTCGCCCATTTTGGTGCCTATGTTGGCGGTAAGATTGTTTTTCTGGCCGGTAGCAATGGTATAACAATACCAGTTCTGTTTTTCAAGGTCGAACCAGATCACATATCTACCATCCGGAGATATATGGTATCTGGCTTTGGTGCTCGCATTGATGACCCTTTTGTTACCGCTTTTAGTATCAATTAAAATGGCTTGCTGCCTGGTTCCTCCTTCCCATTGGGCTTGTACACGGGCACCTGTATCCGTAACGCCTAAAACGTAGCGAGCATCTTTGTTATCCGCTACCTGAATTTCCTGAATAGCCATACTGCCCAATTGTAAAGGAAGGGGTTGTAGTTCATTTGGCTTTATAACTGCAAGATAACTGCGTTTGAGTTCAGACTGTAAATTTTTTAGTTGTTGAGGTTGCAGATAATCATCTTTATAATTCCATATATCCAACTTAGCTACTTCAAAATCCACAATGGTAGTGTCTGCAGGTTTCGGGATAAGTGCTGTTCCAAAAAATAAATTACTCCCGCTTTTGCTAAAATATACTTTACCTTCACCGCTAACAGCCCATTGTTGTGGCAAGCCCTTTGTGCCGGCAGCCGCGATAATTTCTGCGCTATCGCGGTTGTTAGTATAATAATAAAGTTTGAAAGGTTTAACCAATGCTTTTTCCGGATTTTTCTCAGCCGTAAAGGCTATTTGACGGCCGGCATCGTCAATAACGATATTGCGATAATTGCCACGTCCAGTACTAACCTTTTTTATGTCGCTTTTCTCAATGTCATAAACATACAAGCCTGATTGCAACTCCTTTTGTTTTTGGGGAGCAGTTACAGCAAAAACAAGTAGTTTCCCGTTTTTACTTAGTTGATAATCGGTTATATATTTAAATGTGCGGATTGTTTTATCATGTAATTTACCCACAGTTAAATCACTTCCTTCGTGGGTTGCTGGCGCTATGGTTGCACTAACTGCTTTTTTGGAGGTATCATTGGGTGAAGTTTTTTTAGCAGTATCAGCAGATGCCAAATAAGCTACCACAGGAGCGTTAACAGATAGTTTGAACGATCGTATTGCCGGTATCTTACTTATTGTTGTGGAACCGAGCTTAATTATCCCAAGGGTATCTTTCGGAAAGTCGGATTGCTTCTTCTTTTTGATTTTGGCTTCACGAATAGCTTTATAGAATGGCCTGATCAGAAACGTGACAAATTTAGAATCGTTACTAAAGCAGGCAGTATCTGCACGTGGTATCCTGATTTTATTGTTGTTTTTAGCGTCGGCTATCACCAATTCATCATCACCCTGCTGTTTTTTAATTACATATAAAACCCATTTACCATCATTACTTATATATTGATTGTTAATGCTCTGCCAGCCGTCAAAAACAGAATGATCTAATGGCTTTTTGGCGGGTTTTTGAGCAAAAACAGTTAGAGAAAAAAGAGTGGTAAATAAAAGGAGTAAAGTTTTACGCATATGAAACTTAAGTGAAAGTTAAATATGCGTAAAAGGGCTCAGTTATAAAAGTTACCTAACGGGAAAGTTACAAAAGAGTTGGCTATAAGTAGCCTGCTTCTTTAAGGCTTATATCATAGCCTTATTCAGTGCCTTGATTGCCTCTTTAAAATCTTCACGGGCAACCAAAAACTGAATATTCACTTTGCGCAGGGCCAAGCCGCAGCTTTTAATATTAATACCGCTTTGAGCCAGGGCGGTTGTTGATCTGGCTAATAATCCCGGTTGATCCATGTTAGAGCCGATCAAACAAACCATGGCCATTTTTTCTACAGTTACCTTTTCAAAGTCGCTTTCCAGCTCCTGTATCAGTTTTTTGTTGAAGTCTTTTTCCCAGATAACAATAGAGATACTATTGGCACTTGTAGCCTTAAAAGAATAGCTTACACCAAATTTGTGAAAGAGCTGCATGATGTGAAAATCGGAACCCACATTACCAACCATAGAAGGATCATAGACATCAATCATGGTAACCTTTTCGGTGCCAGTAATCACCTCAACACGCTTTGTATCACATATGTATTCGCGGGTTATTAAAGTGCCGGGGTGCTCGGGTTCAAAGGTATTTTTAATGCGAAGGTTTATGCCGTTTATCTCTAATGGTTTTGAAGCTTTTGGATGAATCGCCTCCATACCTACATCTGCAAGCTGATCTGCCACATCATAATTGGTATTACCGACAGGGAAACAGTTATCAACTCCAACCAATTCAGGGTCGGCCGTACATAAATGGTATTCTTTATGAATAATAGCCTCCTGAGGTTTAACCGCAACGGCAATTTTGCTGAAAGTAACCTCTGAGTAGCCTCTGTCAAATTCACGCATAATACCTTCAGTTCCTTTTGTATAGCCGGTTACTATGGTTATGGTATTTTCAAAATCAATCTGTTGCAGATCTTTTTTTATACGCTGATCAATGGTGAGCGAACGATGATCATGAAAGCCGCTCAGATCAACAAAAGTTGCATTGATATCCATATTTTGCAGGATATTGGTAAAGTTAAAAGCTGAATGACTTTCGCCTATAGATGCGAGGATTTCACGTGCGGCCTGTAAAATACCATCCTTACTCACATAACCCGAAGCCAAAATATTTGCCAGGTTTTCGAGGTAGGTTTGGGCATCAATAATACGTTGTTCTATAAACTTATCAGCTTTTTCAATATCCAAACCAAGACTCTCGTAGTTTTTATTGATCTGTTTAAGCTTTACTATTAAAGCTTTTAAAGGCTTGTGAAAATCTTTATAGTTAGCCAGGCGATGATAAACACCAGGAGCACCGGTCTTTTTGTTTTCGAGCAATAGATTTGTTACTCCTGAAAAAGCCGATACCACAAAAATGCGATTGTATAATTGTTGTCCGGTACGTTCAAATAAGATGATGTTTTTGATAACATCATTTAGGGCGGTCATAGAGGTTCCGCCAATTTTTTCAACTGTTAGCATTTTTAAAAATAAACGCTTAATGCGTAAGTGCTATCGCAGGAGAGCATCTTTTAGTGTTTGATATTATATTTCTTTCTGTATGTTTATTTCCTAATCCTTAAAGGGGAAATGCTTATTCGGCCTTTTTATAAAGATCCCCAGCTTTTTCGGCCGAAAGTCTGATACCCTTTATCATAGCCGAGCTAAAGCCGTGGTGCTCCATTTCATTTAAACCGGCAATTGTACAGCCGCTTGGTGAAGTAACTTTATCAATTTCCTGCTCCGGATGCGATGAAAGCTGCAATAGCAGATCGGCAGCGCCTTTAGCAGTCTGTGCGGCCATTTTTAAGGCATCATGAGCATGAAAGCCAATCTCTGTGCCACCCTGTGATGCTGCACGTATAGAACGCAGGAAAAAGGCGATGCCGCAGGCGCAAAGAGCCGTAGCCGATGTCATGAGCTCCTCATTGATCTGGATGCTTACACCCACCGTATCAAAAAGTGATTTAACTAAATTGATATTTTTATTAGTGCCGCTGTCAGTAGCAATACATGTCATGGATTGACCTATAGCAATAGCCGTATTAGGCATAGCACGTATTACCTGAACATTCATATCCAGATGTTGGCGAATATCATTACAGCTTACTCCCGATATTACAGAAATAAGTAGTTGTTTATCCTGTTTTATTACGGGTCTTATTTCGTCAAGAAGTTTGTTAAGCTGCTGTGGAAGCACTGCCAAAACAATAATATCGGCTTTTCTTACAGCTTTAATGTTATTGTCTGTAGTGTTATAACCTTCCTGTGAATAATCTGCCAGTGCAGCTACGTTTCTGCGTGTGAGCGTAATTTGCTGCGGCTTGCAAATATTTGCTTTT
The DNA here is from genome assembly GCF_030409325.1 of Mucilaginibacter aquaedulcis. Lineage (GTDB taxonomy): Bacteria > Bacteroidota > Bacteroidia > Sphingobacteriales > Sphingobacteriaceae > Mucilaginibacter > Mucilaginibacter aquaedulcis. Next base: position 821,970 of record NZ_JAUFPR010000002.1, on the reverse strand, counting down.
ACTAAGCCTTTGGCTAATGACAGCCCGATGTTGCCAGAACCTAATATTGATAAATGCTGTGATGAATTCATGCGCTCTTGCTTAAACGTGTTCCAAATGGTTTATTCTCTTTTAACTGGCCTAAATCATCAGACTTGCCAATAATAACAGCTTTTACCCCGCATGAAATAGCCGTAAAGGCATTGTCAAGCTTAGGCAGCATACCGCTGTGTATAATTTTCTGTGTTTTTAATTCTTCATAATGCGCTGGATTAATTTCCCGGATCAATGAATCCTCATCATCAATATCTATTAATACACCTTTTTTCTCGAAACAATAAATAAGGGTAGTTTCATATAATGATGATAGTGATACTGCCAGTGCCGAGGCAATAGTATCCGCATTGGTATTAAGCAACTGACCTTCACCATCGTGTGTTAAGGCGCAAAAAACAAGGGTAAAGCCCGATTCTATTAAGCTGCTAATATTTGCTGCATTTATGGAACTTTCATCAAGATCACCTACAAAACCATAGTCGATAGTTTTTACAGGACGTTTCTTGGCCTTTATTAAATTACCATCGGCTCCGGTAAGGCCTATCGCATTATTGCCAAAGCGTTGTAATTGGGCCACTATGTTTTTATTTATGAGGCCTCCATAAACCATAGTAACCACTCTTAGTGTTTCAATATCCGTGATACGACGGCCATCAATAAGCTTTGCTTCAATACCAAGCTCCTCGGCTATTTGGGTTGCAACCTTGCCGCCGCCATGCACCAATATTTTATGCCCATCCAATCCTTTAAAATCTTTCAGGAAATGATGTAAGTTTTCGGAGTTATCAATAACGTTTCCACCTATTTTTATTACGTATAGCCTCTTATTTTTAGGTAATGAGTTAGAAATTGATGAAACTTGATTGATTTTAGTCATTCTTAACAATTATATAACCCCTAAGGGTGCAAAATTTTCATTAAATTAAACAGAATGTGCTAAAAGTATGAAATTATAGTGTATTTTGTTTAAAATGTGTTAAAAAATGATAAAATAATTATCTACCCAATTTTACAATTTGATTATGAAATAATTAATACAATTAGGGCTTTAAGGCATTATACTTGCTATAAAATTTCTCTATGGATCAAAAAAAGAGTGCAAAACCACGAATAGTAATTGTAGGGGGAGGATTTGGGGGGCTTGAATTGGCTAAAAACCTTAAAAACGCATCGGTTGATGTGCTCTTGCTTGATAAGCATAACTATCATACTTTTCAACCATTACTTTACCAGGTGGCTGCGGGCAGTATAGCTGCTGATTCTATAGCTTTTCCTATCCGGAGAATATTTACCAAACAAGACAATTTCAGGTTTGCACTAGCAGAAGTTGAGCGCATTAATCCTGAAAACAATACAATTGATACCAACATTGGTACTATTTACTTTGATTACCTAATTATTGCCACCGGATCAAACACCAATTTTTTCGGAAATAAAGAGATTGAGCATTTTGCCATGCCCATGAAAAATATCCCTGAAGCATTAAACCTGCGAAGTCTGATACTTCAAAACCTGGAAATGTCATTGATAGCGAAAGACCCGGAAGAGAAAGCAGCCCTAATGACTTTTGTTGTGGTAGGAGGCGGGCCAACAGGCGTAGAACTTTCCGGTGCACTGGCCGAAATGAGGCAACTGATATTAATGAAAGATTATCATGGCCTGCGCAAGCATAACATGAAAGTATACCTTATTGAAGGAAAAGCCGAATTATTGGCTTCGTTTTCACCAGGGGCTTCCGCTAAGGCGAATAAATTTTTATTGGATATGGATGTCACTATATTCAACAGTGTGCATGTTCAAAGCTATAATGGTGTTGAACTTAAAATTGATGACGGTACAACTATTTTAACCCGCAATGTGTTATGGGCAGCAGGCGTAAAGGGTGAAGTACCTGATGGAGTGCCTCAAACCAGTATCACTAAAGGCAATCGTATCCAAACCGATGAAATTAATAGGGTAAATGGTTATCCCAATATTTTTGCCATAGGTGATGTAGCTGCTGTTATAACTGCCGATGCCCCTAATGGATATCCGGGAGTTGCTCAAACTGCCATACAGCAAGGGCGGCACCTGGCTAAAAACATAGTACATATTATTAACGGCGAACCTACGACACCGTTCAAGTACAATGATAAGGGATCATTAGCTACAATTGGGCGCAATAAGGCAGTTGCTGATATTGGTAAAATACATATGCAGGGCTTTATAGCCTGGGTTATTTGGGGCGTTGTACATATTATGTCATTAGCCGGTTTTACCAATAAAGGGACAATATTTTTTAGCTGGGCCATATCTTACTTTACCAAAAACAGCGATAACCGTTTGATCATACGTTATTTCAATATTGAAACCCGGATGACAGATCCGGAATCAAAGTAAAAAGCAGGGTTAACCAAACAATTGATCTATTTATTTTCTTACTAAGTGAGATAAATAAATATGGATCTGTTTGTTATCATTGCTTTATTGGTTATTGTTAGTGCTGTTTTTTCATTTATCAACGCGCGTTTTACAAAGCTTCCAGGTACTATTGGGATTGTATTGCTTGCCACTATTTCATCGGTGATCATATTGATCATTAACCAGCTTAACCCGGCATCTGCTAAATATCTTACTTCACTTGCGAAAAATATCAATTTTTCAAAGGCCTTGCTCAATATAATGCTGGGTTTTTTGCTGTTTTCAAGTTCATTTAATTTAGATAGCAGAAAATTAAAAAAAGCCATGCGGCCGGTATTTATATTGAGCACATTCGGGGTTATACTTTCAACGGCCATTTTTGGATTGCTGCTCTTTTATCTGGCTCCGTTTTTTCATATACACATGCCGTTGATTTATTGCCTGCTTTTTGGAGCGTTGGTATCGCCTACGGATCCTGTCGCTGTATCAGCCATTGTAAAAAACTCCAAATTACCGTCTCACCTTGAAACTATTATTTCCGGCGAATCATTATTTAATGATGGGGTAGGCTTGATTCTGTTTGTCATTATTCTTGAAATAACCAGAGTAGGAGAAGAAAACATCGAGCTGTCAAAAGTAATTATACTCATTATCAGGGAGGTGATTGGTGGTATGGTAGCAGGGGCTTTTTTAGGTTATTTAGCACAGCGTTTAATGAAATCGGTAACCGATTTTCAAACAATTGTTTTGATATCATTAGCACTGGTAATGGGACTATCTGTGCTGGCCACTATGCTTCATTTCTCAATACCACTTGCTGTTGTAACGGCAGGTTTATTTGCCGGCAGCAACTCCATTAACATTGATAACAAAGAGAGATCGCACGAGGCGCTCGAAAAATTCTGGCAGTTGGTTGACGATATGCTGAATACCATTTTATTTGTGATGATTGGCCTACAATTGATTAATCTGCCTTTTGTGAATAGTTATTGGGTAACAGGTAGCATATCAATTGTAATGATATTGATTGCCCGCTGGCTGAGCATTATGCTGCCACTTACCTTTTTACGCCGTTCTTTAAACGTAAACTATAGCAATATCAATGTGATGACCTGGGCCGGACTTCGGGGTGGTATTTCAATAGCCCTTGCATTATCGCTACCTGATACTCCATACAGGCACTTAATACTTTCCGGGAGCTATTTTATTGTGATATTTTCTGTAATAGTGCAGGGGCTGACACTTAATAGTATGATCAATCGCTCAGCCAAATCTATAAAGTAGGCTTCATAGCTTTCATATATTCAGCTATTTCCTTTTCAGTAGTATCGGTGCTTTTACTTAAGGTATTTATAATATTTTCTCTTTCCAGTTCAGAACGATTTTGGCTTAGTTTCTTTTTAGCTTGCAGATCATTTACGGTGATTTCAAAGGCCACTATGCCCTTCATCATTTTATGCTTGTATTCTTCTGGTAACTTTTCATACTGGTGAATATAAGCAGGCTCATAAGTATTAATGGTATGCGCTAAGAGGTTTGCCTTCTGCTCAACATCTTCAAGTAATTCGGCTTTACCATAGGCATGAACTGCCAGGTAATTCCAGGTAGGTACATTAGTTTTCTTTTCGTAATTGGAAGGGGAGATGTAGGCGTGCGGTTCCGTAAATATAACTAACACGCGTTTGTCTAATATTTGTACGGCCTGTGGATTGGCTTTAGCAAAGTGCGATGATAAGATGATCTTATCATCGCGCTGTTGCACTAAAAAGGGGAGATGGGTAGCATAAGGTACATCATCAACTGATGTAATTATAGTTGCAAAGCTATACCGCTGCATAAAGCTGATCGCTTCCTGCTCATTGTCGAATTTATTGAATGATGGTATATACATATATAACTATTCAAAACCACAAGAAGTGAATACGAAAAATATATCTTATAAACTCTCCAGCATCTGTTTTAATACAGCTTGAGCTGCCCAAACACGGTTACCCGCTTCATGTATCACGATAGAGTTAGGTCCGTCCAATATCTCATCAGAAAGTTCCAGGTTACGACGTACAGGCAAGCAATGCATCACCTTGGCATTATTGGTTGCTTTCAATTTTTCATTGGTCAACATCCATTCTTCGTTTTTACCCAGGATATTGCCATAAGGCTCATAAGCCGACCAGTTTTTTACGTAAATGAAATCAGCACCAGCTAAAGCTTCATCCTGATCATAGCTGATTTTGGCACCCTGTGTAAAATCGGCGCAAAGCTCATAGCCCTTTGGCTGAACAATAGTAAAGTCAACATCGGCCTTACACATCCATTCAGCAAAAGAGTTGGGTACGGCCTGTGGCAAAGGTTTAATGTGCGGAGCCCAGGTTAACACTACTTTTGGGCGAGCCGAAGTTTTTAATTCTTCAATAGTTATCAGATCGGCCAGGCTTTGCAGTGGGTGACGGGTAGCAGATTCCAGGCTAACTACTGGTACTTTACAAAACTCAACAAACTTGTTGAATATCATCTCGCTATAATCTTCTTCACGGTTCCTTAAACCAGGGAATGAACGTACGCCTATAATATCAGCATACTGCCCCATAACCCCCGCAGCTTCACGAATGTGCTCAACAGTGCTTCCGTCCATAATTACACCATCTCGCAGCTCTAATGCCCATCCTTCTTTATCAATATTAAGCACCATTACATTCATGCCTAAATTAATTGCTGCTTTTTGCGTACTCATACGGGTACGCAAACTTGGATTTAAAAATATTAAAGCCAGGGTTTTATTTTTACCCAAGTGCTGGTTAGCATATGGGTCTTTTTTATGCTGCAACGCTTCTTTTACAAGAGCGTTAATATCAGTAACATCATTTACGGAAGAGAATAGTTTCATTGTGGCCCGGTATTTATAGCGAATTATTGGTTTAAAACATTTACAAAAGCTTCTAAAAATCTGTCGGCATGGGCTTTTGTTAAACTCAATGCAGGCAACAACCTTACTACGTTTGGTTTGGCTTCACCTGTGAAAATATGATGCTTGAATAAAAGCTCCTTGCGTACGTTTGAAAGTTCTTCCGGCAATTCAATACCGATCATTAAGCCTCTTCCGCGCACTTCTTTAACCTGTTCCAGTTTTTTAAGCTCTTTAATAAGGTACTCGCCAATGGTGGCTGCATTTTGCATCAGGTTATCCTGCTCCATGACCTCTAAAACAGCTAAGCCGGCAGCGCAAGCCAAATGATTGCCACCAAAAGTGGTACCCAGCATACCATAGGCAGGCTGTATTTTAGGCGAAATGATGATGCCGCCAACCGGAAAACCATTACCCATTCCTTTAGCCATGCTGTAAATATCAGCATTAACATCTGCAAAATCCTGTGAGAAAAATTTACCGGTACGTCCGTAACCACATTGTACTGAATCGGCTATGAAAACGGCATTGTATTGATCACAAAGAGAGCGTATTTTTTGCAGGAAACTTGAAGGTGCAACCTGTATGCCACCAACGCCCTGTATGCCTTCAATAATTACTGATGATATTTCATTGTTAGCAAATGCCTGCTCCAGCGCTGTTTCATCTGCCCATGGTAAAAATATCACATTATCGGTTTCATTAACAGGAGCAACAATCTTTGGGTTATCAGTCACTGCAACTGCTAAAGAGGTACGGCCATGGAATGCTTTGGTAAATGCAATTACTTTTTTCTTACCATTATAAAACGAGGCCAGTTTTAAGGCATTCTCGTTTGCTTCGGCACCGGAATTACATAAAAATAACTGATAATCTTCCTTACCTGAAACTTTACCTAATTTTTGGGCCAACTCTTTTTGAATAGGTATCTCGATAGAGTTAGAATAAAAGCCTAACTGGTGCAATTGGTTTTCAAGGCGCTTTACGTAATGCGGATGGGTATGCCCAATAGATATAACGGCGTGACCGCCATACATATCCAAGTATTCTGTATCATGATTGTCAAAAACCAGGCTTCCCTGGCCTCTAACTATATTAATGGGGTTAACTGGATATACGTCGAATAAATTCATTTTGTAGTGTAAAATCTTTAAAATTAGACAATTAAATATTACTCACCTTAAAGGAGGTAAAGCTTAGAAAGCAGCAGCCTTTAAACGCAGCCCGGCTCGTTCATCCAGGCCAAACAGCAGGTTCATATTTTGAACAGCCTGGCCTGATGCACCTTTAAGTAAATTATCTAATATGCTTATTATTAAAAGCTTGCCATCGTGCTTCCTTACTTGAAGAAAACACTTATTTGTATTTACTATTTGTTTCAGATCAATGTTACGGCTGGTTACATGGGTAAACGGATCATTCTCGTAGTATTCATGGTACAGCTTTAACGCAGCTTCTTCGCTTAAATCACTATCTGTATATATGGAGGCGATAATACCTCGGGTAAAATCGCCACGGTAGGGTATAAAGTTGATAGCCTGGTTAAAACCGGTTTGCAATTGACCTAATGACTGACCGATTTCGTTTAAGTGTTGATGGTTAAATGCTTTATATACAGATAAGTTATCATTTCTCCATGTGAAATGAGATGTAGGCGCCAAACTCTGACCCGCACCGGTTGAACCGGTAGTAGCCGCTACATGAACTTCATTTTTTAGCAAACCTTTAGAGGCAAGCGGTAAAAGGCCAAGCTGTAAACAGGTAGCAAAACAACCAGGGTTGGCAATGTTTTGAGCTATTTTAATAGCTTCTTTGTTCAACTCAGGCAAGCCGTAAACAAAGTTTTTATTTTTGATCTTTGAATTTTGCCCTAAACGGAAATCCTGGCTCAGATCAATGATCTTAATACTGTCGGGGATGTCGTTAGCTTCCAAAAACTTTTTAGCATCACCATGACCAACACACAAGAAAAGTACATCAATAGCAAAAGATAACTCTCCCGAAAATCGAAGATTGGTATCGCCGAACAAATCGGTATGTACCTCATAAACATGATTACCTGTATTGCTATTGCTGTGTACAAAAACAATTTCCACATTGGGATGATTGATCAGAATACGCAGCATTTCACCGCCTGTATAGCCAGCGCCGCCAATTATACCGGCACGTACTTTATTTGATGTTGATCCTGTCATTGTTGGTTGATGGATATGAATATAAAATAAACTCCAGATCGCTCCGGTCGTTATTGCTGATAAAATGTTTTTGGCCCGGCAGAATTTCAATTCCCTGTTCCGGTTTAAGCTCAGTAACCTTACCGTCAATAGAGAAAGTAGCCCTGCCTTTTAAAATGAAAAATAGCTGTGTAGCTTTTTCGTGGTAATGTAACTGCTCGGCAGTATCCGGTGGCATTAACTCCTGCTTTACGGATAATGCTTCAGTATCAATAAAGGTCCAGCCGTGGCAATCATCGCCCCAGTTGTAGTGCTTTATACATTCACCTTTTGAAAAAACTTTATTAATCATTTTGAGATTGGTTGTTAACCTTGTGATAGATCATTACCTGGTTGCCAAATATTTTTGAGAAACCTTTTACGTCTTCACCGCTCCATGCATTATTCATTTCACCATAGCTTCCAAATTTGTTCGACATCAGGTCATGATCAGACTCGATACCTACTACTTGGAAACGGTACGGATGCAATTGTACAAATACCTTGCCGCTAACGTTTAGTTGAGTATCGGTTAAGAATGCCTCAATATTACGCATAATAGGATCATGGAACTGACCTTCATGCAACCAGTTACCGTAAAAGGCAGATAACTGATCTTTCCATGAAAGCTGCCATTTAGTTAATACGTGTTTCTCTAAAGTATGGTGGGCTTTGATGATCACCATTGGTGCCGCGGCTTCAAAACCTACACGGCCTTTAATCCCTATAATAGTATCGCCAACGTGAATATCACGGCCAATACCATAAGGTTGAGCAATAGCTTGTAAAGCCTGTATCGCCTTGGTTGGATGATCGTATCTTTCGTTATCTATTCCTACCAATTCACCTTTTTCAAAAACAAGTTCAAGATTTTTTACTCCAGATTCGGTAACCTGGGTTGGCCAGGCTTCTTCGGGTAAACCTAAGTTTGAGGTAAGTGTTTCCTTACCACCTACAGAAGTACCCCAAATACCTTTATTGATTGAATACTTCGCTTTTTCAAAGTTCATATCAACACCATGTTTTTTCAGGTATTCAATTTCCTCTTCGCGGCTAAGTTTAAGATCACGAATAGGAGTGATGATCTGTACCTCAGGTACCAGAATATTAAAGATCATATCAAAACGCACCTGGTCATTACCGGCACCGGTGCTACCATGGGCCACAAATTCGGCACCTATTTCTTTAGCATAGTTTGCAATAGCAGTAGCCTGGCTTACACGTTCGGCACTTACCGAAAGGGGATAGGTGTTGTTTTTTAAAACATTACCATAAATTAAAAAGCGAACACAGGTGTTATAAAAGTTTTTGGTTTCATCAACCACATGGTGTGATGTTACACCCATTTTGTAGGCACGTTCTTCAACGCCTTTTAACTCTTCGTCGCTAAAACCGCCTGTGTTTACAATAACGGAGTGAACTTCGTAACCTAAATCCTGTGTTAAATAAATACAGCAGAATGAGGTATCTAAACCCCCGCTATATGCTAATACAACTTTTTTCTTCATCTTTTTTTGAGCTTAAAGCTAAAAGCGGAAGGCTTAAAGCTTTGTCTTTTCAATTTATGTACTTGTTTCTTAAAATATTATAGTCCAGTTTGCCTTTGAGCCATTAATGATCTTGCCCAATACGCTTTTTAATGGCATTTTCTATACGCTCTAATAGTGTAGCTTTATGCGTAATTCTTTTCATTTTTTCCGCGTCTTGTTTAGCCTTTTCTTCGGGATCAAACAACATGGCTGTGCACATGCAGTTTTTACGCTCCTTGCTGGTTAATATATCATAGTTAACGCAGCTTTTACAGCCAGCCCAAAAGTTCTCGTCCTGAGTAAGTTCAGAGTAGGTAACAGGCTCGTATCCAAGCTCAGAATTTATTTTCATTACAGCCAATCCGGTGGTTAATCCAAAGATCTTGGCATTGGGATATTTTGATCTGGAAAGTTCAAATATTCTATGTTTTATTGCCTTTGCCAGGCCTGCTTTACGAAACTGGGGATTAACAATAAGGCCTGAATTAGCAACAAAATCGCCATGGCTCCATGTTTCTATATAACAGAAACCGGCCCAGGTGCCATCTTTGTGTAGTGCAATTACGGCTTTGCCTTCGAGCATTTTATTAGCCACATATTCGGGTGAACGCTGTGCGATACCAGTACCACGAGCCTTAGCCGATTCGGCCATTTCAACACATATTTGGGGGGCATAATCTACATGTTGGGCTGTAGCAACCTTAATATCAAAATCTTGTATGGTCATTGAAATAGATATTACCGTTAAATTAATTGGCTTAACAGCCTGAATAATTAGATGGTTTTTTTTAAAAGAAGTTTAAAAACTTTCTTTTTAAGAGTTTAGTGCGGGAAAATTGATTCAAACCCTTGGCATATAGGGCCTTCGTCGGGAAGGGCAGCTTAAAAAAACAGTTGAAATCAAAGCAGCGGCAGCTGGAGCAAATGTTGCTCTTATTGCGGGCTTATTTAAGCTTTGTAAATTCATTTTTTTGAGATATTACTGTGTTTTTAATTTTGTGCAAAGTATCGCATTAATTTTTATTTATGCAAGAAAAAAATGATTTAATGATGTTCAGTTTATATTAAGTAAAAATACAAGCATAGCGATTTACATTGTATTGTAAATCACCATGCTTGTATTATTATAACAGCTTATGTTTCTGCTATTTTTTTTCTTCAAATTTATCAAGCGGCAGCCGTAGCTTCCTGTCGGGCATTTGTACACTTTCTGCGAGCAGCGTAATTTTTCCGTCTTTGCCTTCAATAGTGAGTGTATATTCCTTTTCGCCGTCGCCGTTTTCATTACTAAGTGTGGTATTAATGACGGTCTTTCCTTCTTTGAATGGAGTTTTCCAATCACAAACATTTGATTTTATTACTCCGGTTAAGGTTTGTTTTCCATCCTCAATTAATACAGAAATGTTTGATTTGGTTATCTCAATAACTGTTTGCTCATCTGCCGTTCTTTCCAGGTTATTACTTGAATCCAAATGTTCCGTCTTTGAAGCTGTTAAGCGTAAGTTTTTGTCGCATTGAGCAAAGCATGCAGTACTGCCGACTGCCAGCAGAAACAGGATAAAAAGGGTTGATTTCATGATCTTTAATTTTATGGTTTGAAATTTTAATAAAGATACATGTTTTAAATAGTATTATGTATTACATAGTTCTATAAAAATAAAAAAGCGTCAATTGGTTTTAATTGACGCTTTGGATGTGAAATATATTTAGCGTTTACCTATGATGTCGTTAATAATTATGTCAGCATGTATACGTGAATTTTCAATAAACCATAGGTGGGTATCCAGGCCTCCGCAAACTACACCGGCCAGGTATAATCCCGGCAGGTTGGTTTCCATGGTTTCATGATTGTATTGGGGGATAAATTTTTCGTCGGATAGGATTATTCCCAATTTTTTCAGGAAATTGAAATTGGGTTTGTAGCCAGTCATCGCCATAACAAAATCATTAGAGATGGTGATAGGCCCTTCTGGTGTCTGAATATCAACCTCGTGCTCACGAATAGCTTCCAGGTTAGAATTAAAGTAAGCTTTGATGCTTCCTTCCTTAATACGGTTAATAATATCAGGCCTTACCCAATATTTTACCCGATGGCTGATTTCGCTATCGCGCACCACCAGGGTTACCTCGGCTCCTTTACGATACGTTTCGAGCGCTACATCAATAGCGGAGTTGCTTGAACCCACCACAACCACTTTTTGTAAGGTATAATAATGAGGGTCCTGGTAGTAGTGCTTTACCTTAGGCAAATTTTCACCGGGTATATCCAGATTAACTGCTATATCGTAAAAACCGGTTGAAAGTATCACCCTTTTAGCTTCGTAAGTTGTTTTGCTGGTTGTAATAGAATAGAAGTCGCCCTGTTTTGTAACATTAGTAACTTCTTCAAACAGGTTAATGGGTAAATGATTTGACAATGCTACTCTGCGATAATACTCCAGCGCATCGGCACGGGTAGGTTTGTTATGAACGGTAACGAATGGCACTCCTCCAATTTCCAGCTTCTCAGAGGTAGAGAAAAAGGTCATGGTTGAGGGATAATTGTACAGTGAGTTTACCAGGCAGCCTTTTTCAACAATAACAAAACTTAAACCTGCCTTTTGAGCAGCGAGGCCACAAGTTAAACCTATTGGGCCACCACCTATAATCAGTATATCGAGCATTTAATTAAAATTAAGACTTTGAGAACTAATAAACCTGCAGAGCGGTTTAAGCCTGTTTGCCGTGCCGGCAAAAATAAGGAAAATAAAAAAAGGGTAAGCTACTTTTATCGCGCCGCTCAACTCTCTACCCTTGCTGTGTTCCCACCCTGGGGGAGTTCAAGAGGAGCTGGCCGTAAAAGACTTACCCCGGGGCAAATATAGAAAAAGGTTTGTTTATGGTTAATAAATTGTTAAAAAAGTTAACGAGCTATGCTTTAGAATGTTAACAGTTATTTGGCTTGGATTTAGGAAAATCCCAACTAAAATCAGATCGTTTTTTTGGCGAATGGAAGCTTTTTATACTCTTTATAACGGTCAAAAGGGTTACCGCTTTCTTTTTCTAATACCAGTAATGAGTCTGCTTCAAAAGAGTCTTTATACTCTGTATTTTGAAAATATGGCCATAAAGTATTGAAAAAATCTGTCGGGATCTTTCTCGTCACAGTTATATGGGGTTTAAGTCTTTTATTTATTCTTAAGGCTTGTTTAATTATCTCAAACCAGTGTTCAGTTTTTACATCCATCTCCAATGATGCGTAGATGGTTCTGAAATTTGGGCCGTGGCAAAAAAAATCAAATCCGTTTATTTTAAGTTCATGAACGGGTATTGTCCTGATCTTAAAGTCGATCAGTTCATAAAATGTTTTTAATATCAATGGCTTTTTGCTTTGCTGATCGATACTGTCCCTGATAAAATCAACAGATATATGCGCTTTTGCATACATGCTTGGATACTTACCTATTTTATTACCACATGCTCGTTTGAACAAGTTGATCTTATTATCCACACGCTCTGGAGGTGAAATAATGGTCAAATAATCTTTGTAATCCATCGTAATCAGTTTTAAAAAAGATTAATTTGATTTTCGGCAGCTGCCTGCCGGTTGATAATACTTTCGGCACTATTAGCCATATCTTTTAGGTTTTTAAACTCAAAAACCTTGAAAGGTAACCATTGGGGTGATGGGGCAAATGATTCGCGCTTCAGCATTTTTAACTCATTTACCCAAAATGGCTCTACCAGTTTTTTGTGTTTGAAATGTGGCCATAACAAATTAAAATCCTTCTCCGGAATATCCCTGACGATGGTTATATGAGGGATAATGGTCTTTTTTATATGAAGCTTTTTCTTTAATAAGGTAAACCAATCGTCAACAGCTGGGGTGATCCTGATATGAGCGTAAATGGTCATTTTACTGTGTAGATGAGTAAAATATTTAAACCCATCAACATGCAGTAAAATCGGAGGAAGCTCATTTAAACTATTTTCCAATTTTGAAACATTGGTTTCGGCCATAAATGGTTTTTGGCGCTCCAGGTGTTGTACGGAAATATGGGCAGGCGAATCCATGCTTTTATAATTGCCAATTAATTTAGCCGATGCCTTTTTATATCGAGCAATTTCATGCTTTACAGCCTCGGGAGGCGAGAGCAGCCTTAAATAATCTTCGTACATATACATGGCAATGGTTTTTAGATAACAAAAATACTAATATTTTTAGCAAAATATAAAATTTATTTTCATATTTGTACATGGATGTTAAGCGGCATATTGTACATATTGACCTCGACTCATTCTTTGTATCGGTTGAACGGAAATTTAACCCTGAACTAATCGGAAAAGCAGTTATTATCGGAGGTTCAGCCGAAAGGGGAGTTGTTGCCTCGTGTAGTTACGAGGCACGTAAATATGGTGTGCACTCTGCTATGCCTACCAGGCAAGCACTAAAGCTTTGTCCGCATGCCATTTTAATACATGGAACTCATGGCAGGTATTCAGAAGCCTCTCGTGAAGTAACTAAGATCATACATGATTCGGTGCCTTTGTATCAAAAAACGTCGGTAGATGAATTTTACATAGACCTAACAGGGATGGAGCGTTTTTATGATTGTTATCAAATAGCTTCAGATCTGCGTCAAAAAGTTATCCGGGAAACCGGGTTGCCAATTTCTTTTGGTATGGCATCAGGCAAAACAGTGGCTAAAATGGCCACTAACCAGGCAAAACCCAACGGGCAATTATATATAAAGCATGGAGAAGAACAGCAGTTTTTAGCTCCGCTGAATATCGGTAAGATCCCTGGCTTGGGTGAAAGTACTTGTCAGAAGCTATATCAATACGGTATTGAAAAAATTGGTGATCTTCAAAAGACTAATATTCGTTTTCTGGAAGCCGTTTTTGGCAAAGCAGGTAAATATTTATGGGAGAAAGCTCATGGCATTGATCATAGCGAGATCGTTCCATATTCTGATCGTAAATCCATATCAACAGAGCATACGTTTACTAATAACGTGAATGACAAGCGTACACTTGAAACCATCCTTGTATCAATGACAGAAGAACTCTCCGGTAAATTACGGCGGGAAAATAAGTTATCATCGTGCATGGCTATTAAAATACGTTATGCCAATTTTGAAACTCATACACAGCAACAAAAAATACCCCTTACAGCTGCCGAGCATATATTGATCCCCGGTATTAAAAATCTGCTAAAAAAAACCTGGAACCAACATCGCCCAATCCGACTAATTGGTATCAGGTTAAGTGACCTGTGCAGCGGTAGTTACCAGATCAATTTATTTGAAGACAACGAAGAGCGCATACGCCTATATCAGGCTATGGATAACATTAACTTCAAATATGGTGACAAAACCGTATGCCGGGCAGTCGGTATGGAAATAGGTACGCGTAATTTTAACCCGTTTTTGAAAGATTGATTTTGTTTTGGTCAGGATTTTTTGTCTGAACCGCGATTTTTGGGATTAACAGATTATAGGATTTTTTAGCTTGATGCTGTTATAAAAAAAAATATAAAATAAGAGATGACGACATTTTTCAAATCAAAGTAATCCTTAAATCTTTTTAATGGTGGTTCAGACAATCTCTTTTTTCATCAGCAAATCAGTTTGCTTATCCTCACCTAACATAAACGGATGACTGCTGAATATTTTAAAATCATGTTTTTTATAAAAACTGATAGCTTTATGATTATGTTCCCAAACCCCTAACCATACATAATGAAATCCTTTAGCAATTGCCGTTTGTATGGCGAAGTTGAGCAACTGATGCCCAATTTGTTTACCGTGATGCTCTGCTAAAACATAAATGCGTTCAACTTCAAGCGAGTGGTTATCCTGAAATTCAGTTTGTGCCGAACCAAAATTTAGTTTAATGTAACCGGCCAGCTGATCACCCAGCTGAGCGAAGTAAAAACGAGAATCGGGGTTATTAAGTTCTGATTGTATTTTTTGGGAGGTAAAAGCAATAGATGCATAACTATCCATATTGGACTTATCATTTAATAGCCCAAAAAAGTGATAGAACGTTTCTTTACTTAATAAACGTAATGTTTCCGCATCAGCAATAGTAGCCTGCTTTATGGTAATGCTTTGTTCAGCCATAGATAGATCAATAACAACTAATCAAATTGTTCCTGTAAACGAACCAACCTGTCAATCATCAGATTTAATTTTTCCTCTTCGTTTTTAAACATGCGGGGCTTTAAATAAAAGGTAGTAAATAAAAACCAGATGATGGTTGAGCCGTAGGTTACGAGTTTGAATGGGAGGGAAGCGGTTTCCAGGAGTTCTATCAGGTACATCGCGAGCCCGGCGCTGATGAGTAGGGTGTATATGTAATAGAACCAGCCAATTACCTTGGTTCTGTTTTTTTGGTAGGCCTTGAGGCTGTCAAGATATTCAGAGGGATTAAGGGTTGCATCGCGCTTGCTTAAAATGTGGTAGTGCCTTACAATGAGTGAAAGATACATGAGCATGGTTATCAGTACAATTAAAATGCCCACTGTGGTGACCCATGATTTAAAGGCCAGGAAAAACGTAATGATGAATGCAAATATGGTTATCACTACCATGGCCACTATGCTCCAGTATAACTTAGTAGTTATGCTGCGAATCCCCTTCTTTACCTGCTTCAGCACCTCATCCACCGAAAGCTGATCTGGTTTTGGCTGTCCCTGCCAAACCGACATCAAATGATCAAAGTCTTTCATACTGGTTATATAATTCTGTTAATTTTTGTTTAATACGATAAATTTTCACCCTCAGGTTCCCTTCTGATATGCCCGAAATATCAGCTATTTCGGGGTAGGGAACTTCATCAAGTACCATGGTTATAATAATTCTTTCTGACTCTTCAAGCTTTGAAATACACTTGTACAGCAAAGCTACCTTCTCGTTTTTATCCGATAGTTCTTCTCTTTTGGTTTCGGCTAATTGAGGAGTTAGCTCATCTTTAGCCTGTCGTTTTTCTGATCGTAAGTAGGTTAAGCAAGTGTTAACAGCAATGCGGTATATCCAGGTTGATATCATAGCCTGGTTTCGGAATTTTTCTAAATTTTGCCAAACTTTTAAAAAGGTTTCCTGCAGAAGGTCATTAGCGGCATCGTCATCGCCGGTATAACCATAGCACAAATGGAATATCTTTTTAGAATTAGCTTCATATATTTGCTTGAATGCTGCTTCTTTGTTGGCCACAGTTTAATAGTTTTTTCTGTTTAGATGCTTTGTTAAGCTATATGTTACAACAGGTAATCATTCTTTTTAAACCAGCCCAGTTTTTTTTCGGCATCAGTTATTAAGGTATTATAATCTTCCAGGTAATCAAATTGAATATCCTCATGCAGTTTACCAATCAAACCTTTTATCTTTTCAACCTGTCTTATTAAAATTAACCTTATAGGTTTATAATTGGTACGCCTGTCTGCATATTCAACATAGTTCACGCAAAAATTAATCAACAATTCAATTTCTGCTTCTTTTGTACCTATAAATTTAACGTATTTACTTAATAACCTTAAAATTTTTCGCATGCTCTTAGCAGCAGTGTAGCTAAGGGCTGGTAGCTGACTAAACATAAAGCCGGCTTCAGCTTTCACTTTTTCTATAAAAGCAACCTGATCATGGGCCTCAAACAACAGGTAGGCTAATAATTCCTTATTTTCTTTTTTGTATCGTGCCAAACGGAGCAGTAATTCACCCAGTTGTTCATGAGGCAGGTGCTGAATTTCTTTTTTTATATGCTGTAATCCGTAGGTTGTAATACTCATGTGTATTTAAAAATTTTAGCAAAATATTAATTAGTTGTAGTTTAGCGCCCTGCAATCAGCTGTATGCAAAAAAAAAGTAATCTCACACTTTATATTTTTATCGCGCTAATATTGGGCGTAATTGTAGGATATATCTACAATGTTAGCGTGATTAATGCTATCAATATCAATATCAACAATGCTGATGTTCATATAAAAGATATAAACACCAAATTGGTTTTATCGCACGATACTACAACTTCCCAATATATTGCCCTAAAGGCTGAAAAAATACAACAATTAAAGATCAGTAAAGATAATAATTCTATCCGTGAGGATAAATTAGAGGGTTTTACCATACTAAGCGATATATTTTTAAGGCTGATAAAAATGATTGTAGCACCTCTGGTATTTACCACCTTGGTGGTTGGCGTGGCTAAGGTTGGAGACATTAAGGCGGTTGGCCGTATTGGCGGCAAAACCATGCTATGGTTTTTAAGCGCAACCTTGGTATCATTATTATTGGGGATGTTATTTGTAAACTTGTTTGAACCAGGCAGAACAATGCATTTACCATTGCCTGATAGTCATTTAAGTACCGGTATCAAGAAAACCGCGTTATCCTTAACAGACTTTATCGGTCACGTTTTCCCGAAAAGCTTTATCGAAGCTATGGCCAACAACGAGATATTGCAAATAGTGGTATTTTCTTTGTTTTTTGGCGTGGCAACCGCGGCTATAGGTGAGCAGGGAAAAATTGTAATAAAGGCTATGGATGCCATAGCTCATGTTATATTAAAAATAACAGGTTATGTAATGAAGGTGGCCCCATTGGCGGTTTTTGGTGCTATCACTGCTGTTATTGCCAAACAAGGGCTCGGTGTATTATCTACTTATGGTATTTTTATCAGTGAGTTTTATTTTGCGCTCATTATGCTTTGGCTGGTTATCATCTTAGCAGGATTTATTATTTTGCGCAAATCAGTGTTCAAGCTGGTAAGTAGTATAAAGGACGCAATGCTTATCGCTTTTAGTACCTCAACAAGTGAAGCCGCCTACCCGCGTGTGCTTATAGAATTGGAGCGCTTTGGGTGCAGCAATAAAATTGTGAGTTTCGTGCTGCCATTAGGTTATTCCTTTAATCTTGATGGCTCTATGATGTATATGACCTTTGCCTCGTTGTTCTTGGCTCAATCGTACGATATTCATTTATCGTTCGGTCATCAACTATCAATGTTGCTCGTGCTTATGCTAACCAGTAAGGGAGTTGCAGGAGTTCCGAGAGCATCACTTGTGGTTATCGCCGCTACATTATCAATGTTCAGTATTCCTGAAGCGGGTTTGTTTTTACTGATAGGCATTGATCCTCTGCTGGATATGGGGCGTTCCGCTACCAATGTATTGGGAAATGCCATGGCAACCGCGGTAGTAAGTAAATGGGAGGGAGAACTTGATAAAGATGCTTCTACCGAAATTGATTCAATGATATAACAGCAATTTAAATTCAATAATCCAATAATTATATATGTCTGATCGTACCAAAAAAATATTTTTCGCACTTACTGTCATAGTGCCTTTTTTGCTTTACTGCTTTTATTATTATGGCATGATGATCAAAAATGCCCCTTACAGATTCTCTGATTTTCAGTCAATGTCTTTAGAATACGGCCCGGTTGATAGCCTGGTGAATAAATATAATTCTAAAACAGGCGATTATCAATATATAGACAGGAGGGATTCATTAGTGAAAATGCATCTTCGCCTTACAAGTGATGACCTGCTTTATCTGCACCGTAAGGCCGCCGACCTGGGTTTCTGGGATTTTCCAATTAAGGAGTTAGCCGATACCACTAAAGGAGCTAAAAACAAATCAATACGTTACGTAATTGAGTTTAAATACAAACAAAAAAGTAAAAAGGTTGTGTTTGATAGCGAGTATAGAGGCGATGTTAGATTGATTGATGCGAACAAGACCCTGATCAAAGAAATTAAGCAAAGTTTAATTGCTGCCGAAGAAAGATTGAAAAAATAAAACATATAGGGATTGTTTATTTAATAACCAATCCCTATATTTGCACCTCGAATTTTAAAACAATAATTAACAAACATGTACGCAATAGTAAGTATAGCAGGACAGCAATTTAAAGTTGCAAAAGACCAGCAGATCTTTGTACACAGATTACAAGGCGATGAAGGCGCTAGTATTGAATTTGACAGTGTATTGTTAGCAGAAAACGAAGGTAAATTCAAATTAGGTTCTGATTTGAAAGGTGCTAAAGTATCAGCTAAGATCGTGTCTCATTTAAAAGGTGATAAAGTGATCATCTTCAAAAAGAAAAGAAGAAAAGGTTACAAAAAGAAAAACGGTCACCGTCAGCAATTTACCAAGATCGAGATCACCGGTATTACATTATAATTAAAGTTTAAACCGGAGTTGTTCTTCAATTCCATAAAAAATATTAAGAAATGGCACACAAAAAAGGGGCCGGTAGTTCCAGAAACGGCCGTGAGTCGCATAGCAAACGTTTAGGTATCAAAATTTTCGGTGGTCAGCCAGCAATCGCAGGTAACATCATCGTTCGTCAGCGTGGTACTAAACACAATCCCGGCGTTAACGTAGGTATTGGTAAAGATCATACATTATTTGCATTAGCTGATGGACATGTAGTTTTCAGAAAGAAAGCAGACAATCGTTCATACGTTTCTGTAGTTCCGTTTGAAGCAGCACCAGTTGCGGAAGATGCAGCGCCTGCACCTAAAGTAAAAGCAGAAAAAAAAGTAGTTGAAGCAGCTCCAGTTACTGAAGTTGCAGCAGCAGAAGCTCCAAAAGCAAAAAAAGCAGCAGCTCCAAAAGCAAAGAAAGAAGCAGCTGACGCAGAAGAAGCTACTCCAGCTGAGTAATTAACTCCAGCTTTACATAACATAATACAAAAAATCCCCGTACAAATTGTACGGGGATTTTTTGTATTATTAATTTTTTTCTATTAATATTCCCTAACCAGTAAACTATCAGCAAATAACCTCAGGTATTGGATACGTTCATCAGGAAGGTTAACATGATCAAGGGCATTAAATGCCTTATCGGCATAGGTTTGCATGGCTTCTTCCGAATAGTTTCTGATCTGTAGTTGGTTGTAAATATCAGTTACGGCTGCCACCTTTTCCTGAGTATCAAACTGCGGAGCATTTATCCACTGATTGAGTTCTACCGCTTGCGTATCCTTTGCCAATTCAAGAGCCTTGATAAGCAGGTATGTTTTTTTGTTGGATATGATATCGCCGCCCACCTGTTTGCCAAACTTGTCAGGATCGCCATACACGTCTAATATATCATCCTGTAGCTGGAAAGCAATTCCCAGGTTAACTCCAAAATCATATAACAATTGAGCATCGGCCGGTGTTGCGCCTCCGATAATAGCACCTATTTTTAAAGTTCCTCCTAATAATACCGCTGTTTTAAGGCGTATCATATTAATATATTCCTCAATGCTTACGTTATCGAGGTGCTCAAAATTCATATCAATTTGCTGACCTTCACAAACGCCGGTTGCAGTTTCGTTAAAAACGTCCATCACCCGTCGTAAAATGGCATCCGGCACTTTCATCATCAGCTTATTTGACTCTACCATCATGGCATCGCCCGAAAGTATAGCTACATTGGAGTTCCATTTTTGGTGTACGGTAACTTGTCCGCGGCGCAGTGGGGCATTATCCATGATGTCGTCATGCATAAGGGTGAAGTTATGGAATACCTCTATGGCGAGTGCAGGTTCTACAGCGCTTTCTACGTCGCCACCAAAAAGATCACAGGCCATAAGCAGCAAAGCAGGGCGCAGGCGTTTACCACCAAGCGACAATATATAACTTATAGGGTCGTATAATTCGGCGGGATGTTTCGGGAAATTTAATTTATCAACGGCTTTATTGATCAGAGCCTGCAAATCTGTAAGTTGCTTCATTTTTTGTATTCAATAGTTAATTGCGGGATTGTTAATCACTTATCCAATCAACTAATATTTTATTCCTGTATTAACGAAAAATCAATTTGTTTTTTGGTGAGGTCGACATTTTTTACCTTGATCTGAACTTCATCGCCTAATTGATATATCTTCTTTTTGCGCTGGCCAATGATGGCATAGTTCTTTTCGTCTAAAGTATAAAAATCATCAGTTATATCGCGCAGGCGTATCATGCCTTCGCATTTGTTTTCAATGATCTCTACGTACATGCCCCATTCTGTAACACCCGAAATAATACCTGTAAAGATGTTACCAACCTGATCTTTCAGATATTCTGCCTGTTTGTATTTGATGGATGCGCGCTCGGCATCGGCTGCTTTTTTCTCCATTTGTGAGCTGTGCGAACACAGTTTCTCGTAATAGTCCGCATTGGCCGATTGTCCGCCATTTAAATAATGGAATAAAAGCCTGTGCACCATTACATCTGGATAACGGCGAATAGGAGATGTAAAGTGTGTATAATGGTCAAATGCCAAGCCATAGTGACTGGTTGCCTTGGTGGTATAAATAGCTTTGGCCATTGAGCGTATAGCTAATTGCGTAAGCACATTCTGCTCTTTTTTGCCTTCAACATCTTCCATCAAAAAGTTGAGAGATTTGGCAGTTTCCTTGTCTGATTTAGTATTTACTTTATAACCAAACCTGGCAGCAAATTGGGCAAAGTTGGCCAGGGCATCTGGCTTGGGCGAATCGTGGGTGCGATATACAAATGTATATCTGTGCTTTCCTTTGCCCATCTTACTTACATGTTCAGCTACTTTGCGGTTGGCCAAAAGCATGAAGTCTTCAATTAGCTTATGTGCATCCTTGCGCTCTTTTACATAAACGCCAGTTGGTTTACCGTGTTCATCAAGCTTAAATTTAATTTCTGTAGCCTCAAAGCTTATAGCGCCATTTTTAAATTTGCGTTCGCGAAGTTTATAGGCCAGTTCATTGAGCTTTAATATCTCATTTACAAAATCGCCTGCTTTATTTTCAATTACTTCCTGTACGTCCTCATAGGTAAAGCGCCTGTCTGAATAAATAATGGTTTTACCGTACCATTCGTTTATGATGTAGGCATTTTCATCTAATTCAAATACGGCCGAGAAACAAAGCTTTTCTTCTTTAGGCCTAAGCGAGCAAAGCCCGTTCGAAAGCCGTTCTGGCAACATGGGTATTACCCTGTCTACCAAATAAACTGAAGTGGCCCGCTCCAGTGCTTCTTTATCAAGGGCTGAATCTGGCTCTATGTAGTGCGATACATCAGCAATATGAATACCAACTTCATAGTTTCCGTTTTCTAATTGTTTAAAGGAAAGGGCATCATCAAAATCCTTGGCGTCAAAAGGATCGATTGTGAACGTTGTAATATTCCGAAAATCGCGTCTTCTGGCTATTTCTTCCTGGGTTATAACATCTGAAATAGCTTCAGATTCATGTTCAACCTCAGCCGGAAATGATAGCGGGAAGCCATACTCTGCAAGAATAGCATTCATTTCGGTATCATTCTCACCCTGGGCACCTAAAACGTACTTAATACGGCCAATAGGGTTTTTAGCCTCTGTAGGCCAGTCGGTAATTTCAGCAACTGCTTTTATTCCGTTTTTAGCCCCGTTTAATTCGCTGATAGGGATAAAAATATCATGCATCATTTTGCGATCATCCGGGATAAAAAATGCAAAGCGTTCCGATAGTTTAACAATACCGGTAAACTCCATTTTGGCCCGCTGAAGAATTTCTATAACCTCGCCTTCTTTACGTTTACCTTTGCTTTTGGCGTATACGTATACTTTAACACGGTCGCCGTTAAGGGCATTACGTAATTTACGGGGAGCTATAAATATGTCGCTTTCAAACTCATCGTCCGTTACAATAAATGCTGAACCATCATTAGTTAAATCAACCTTACCTTCAATAAAGGTTTTTAACTCAAGCAATTGGAATTTTCCTGGCGAAAGTTCTTTAAGGACTGATTTTTTGGCTTCGTCTTTAAGGATATCAAATATAATATCGCGAGATTCAGGGTCGCGAACATTTAATTTAGCAGATACCTGTTTATAATTGAGTGGTGTATTACCGTTTTGTTCAAATATGTCAAGTACCATTTGGGTGAGCACCTGAACTATAGAAGAATTGTTTTTCTTTTTAGACATAGAAAAATATTTGTATCAAAGATACGGAATTTGCTCGTTAGCAAATTGACAGAAAGAGGCGGGGTAGAGGTAAAAGATACCAACAGCTTATGCTCTTGGTATTGACGCTATTAATCTTTTTGTATATTCCTCTTTAGGGCGATAATAAATATCATCCGGATAACCGGTTTCAACTATTTCGCCTTTGTTCATTACCATCATACGGTCGGATATGTGTTTGATAACCGCCAGATCATGAGATATAAAGATATAGGTCAATTTAAATTCTTGCTGCAGCTCACGAATCAGGTTCAAAACCTGTGCTTGTACTGAAACATCAAGTGCTGAAACGGACTCATCACAAATAATAAATTTAGGTTGCAGTGCCAAAGCCCTGGCAATAACAATGCGCTGCCTTTGGCCGCCTGAAAACTCGTGCGGATAACGGTTAAAATGCTCGGGCAGCAGGTTGACTTTTTGAAGCAGTTCTAAAACCTTTTGCTTACGCTGGGTATTGTTACTGTAAAGCTGGTGAACCTGTAGCGGCTCCATGATTGACTGCCCAACAGTTAAACGAGGGTTTAATGATGAGTACGGATCTTGAAAAATGATTTGAATATCCCGCCTGATATTCCTGAGATCGTTTTTTTTGAGTTTACTTAAATCTGTACCTTCAAAACTTACCTCGCCCGACGTGGGTTCAATCAAGCGTAAAATAGTTCGCCCCAAAGTGGTTTTACCGCAACCTGATTCTCCAACCAATCCAAGTGTTTCACCAGGATAAACCTCAAAACTTACATTGTTTACGGCCTTAACCACTTGTCGAGATGAACCAAACAAACCCGAATGAATCGGGAACCAGGTTGAAAGTTTATTAATCTTTAACAAAGGCTGTTGCTGGTATAACTGTTTTTTTCTTTCTGTTATCTCAGTGATAGGATAATTATATAAAGTACGGATACTTTCAATAGTCGCAGATTGTTTATCAGTTATGTTGTTTACATCAAAAAAATCGGCAATAACCGGAAGCTTTTTTAAATGCTGATCCGGGGATGGCCTGCAAGCCAGCAAACCTTTGGTGTAAGGGTGCTTTGGGTTGTTAAACAGATCGGTTACGGTTGCTTCTTCAACTATATCGCCTTTGTACATCACCAAAACCCGGTCTGCAATTTCTTTGATCACCCCAAGATCATGCGATATAAATATTAAGCTTCGGCTACTTGTTGTTTTTAGATTTATCAAAAGCTCAATAATCGCCTTTTGTACGGTAACATCTAATGCAGTGGTCGGTTCATCGGCTATTAAAATCTCGGGATTGCACGAGAGGGCCATAGCTATCATTACCCTTTGTTTTTGCCCCCCTGAAATTTGGTGTGGGTAGCTATCAAATATCGCTTCGGGGCGCGGAAGCTGAACTTCGTTAAAAAGTTCTATGGTTTTCTTTTTAGCATCGGCTTTGCTCAAGCCCAAATGGAGCTGAATAGCTTCGGTAAGTTGAAAGCCACAGGTAAGTACAGGGTTGAGCGAGGTCATAGGCTCTTGGAATATCATCGCTATGCGATTACCACGTATGTGGCGCATCTCCTGCTCGGCCAAATCAAAAAGGCTGGTTTCATTCAACATTACCTGCCCATCTATGTCTGTTTGATGTGTATTAAGCAAACGCATCAGCGCAAGCGAAGTAACTGATTTACCAGAACCGGATTCGCCAACGATACCAATGGTTTCTCCCTTTTTCAGGTTGAAAGAAATACCTTTTACCGCTTTGAATAAGCCATCTCTTGTTTTAAAATTAACTGACAGGTTTTTTACGTGCAGCATTATTGCCCTATTATGGTAATAAACTCATCCTTAATTAATTCCTCGCCACGGTATCTCCTAAGTAGTTGTGCGGTTGCAATCACATCTTTTTGGCAATAGGTACATATGCGATCTAACTGATTTTCGTTCCAGTAAACATGGCCTACCATGCTGCCGTCAATATCATCCTTTGGTGTTGGGATATCAAAAATGGCCGTGAGCAGGTTTAGTGATGTGTAATTTTTAAAATCACCGAATTTCCATAGCTCCATAGTATCTAAATGGATTATTTCCCACGGCTTTTTTCCAGCTAATTGGAGCTGTGGCGGAAATGGCAATCCGTTTATCAATAAACGGCGGCAGATATAGGGAAAGTCAAATTCTTTACCATTGTGAGCACACAATACCAGATTTGGAGGCTGACTAAATAACAATGCCGAGAATTTAGTTAAAAGTTCTTTTTCATCGTGCCCGGCAAAAGATTTTATCCTCAATCCGGTTTCTTTGCCGCAGGTGAATATCCCTGCGGATATGCAAACAATTTTGCCGAACTCGGCCCAGATACCGGCACTTTTATAAAACTCTTCAGGCGAATCATCCTTGCGCATGTTTTGGGTTTTACGTTCCCATAATTTTTGCAGATGTTCAGGTACCTGATCATGTGTACTGTACTGCGGCACAGTTTCAATGTCAATTACCAATAAATTATGCAGATCGTACTGCTCAAGCATGTAAATAATATTAAGATGCCAATATAATTATAGTTTTCAGTTTTGGGTGATGTGATTTATTGAAATTAAGCCATAGAAACCTTTCGATCATTTACTCAATATTTCAAAGCCAATGTTGATCGTGTTTCCTATGCCATCAACCAATGTAAGTATATGCTTGCCGGGTGGCGGATTTAACGCCATTTGATGAAAATCCTGCGTTGTGCCAACATATTGATCATCAAGATGCCAGAATATTTTCATTCCCGGTACCCGGTGTGCTGCATTACAGATCATTCTGCCCCGGCTACCATCGGCTTCTAACGGAACATAGATCTTAGCTCCATCTTTAGGATATATCACTTCCATGGCATTGCTGTTTTCTGCCTGCCCGCAATCTGCGCGGAACGGCGGCAAAACATGATACTGATAGTTGCGGGCTTTATAGTAATATTCCATTGATGGCGGCAAAACAAACCACGTTTTGTTAACCATATTATCCGGAGATTCGCAGTTGCCATTTACCTGGTACTTACCATCGGCCGATAGGTGGATGAGTTGATGATAAGGACAAACAGGCGCTTTTAAGCCTGCTTTTGGAACCCATGTTTCTTCGGTATCATTGCAATATTGCCCGGCACGATAACCGCTTTGGTGGCATACTTTTATTTTGACCATCTCGCCGGTTGGCATTTCAAACCAAGAGCGTGAAACGGGTAACAATCTGAATATCTCGAACAAGGCAGGGGCAGCTGTATTGATACCGGTAAGGCCTGGCCTACCTTCACCATCGGTGTTACCAACCCAAACCCCAACCACATATTTAGGAGTGATGCCTATAGCCCAACCATCGCGAAAACCAAAACTTGTACCTGTTTTCCAGGCCACCCGCTGGGTAGAGCTGAATTGCTGCCAAAGCATTTCTTCGCCAGGCCGCATTACTTCTTCCATAGCCTGAAAGGTGTAATATATGGATGCAGCATCTAACAATCCAGAACGTTCAAGATCTGGTTTAACTGTGTTTGGGGAAATGCTGTAAACGGGATTATGATAATCGGCAGGATTATAACAGCCTTTGTATTTATTGTAATGATTAAGAACGCGCGCCATATCGGCATAGGCACCGCTCAATTCCCATAATGTATTTTCACCACCACCCAAAATGAGCGATAAGCCGTAATGATCGGCTGGTTTGGTAAGGGTAGTTACACCCGCTTTTTGCAAAAAATCATAGAACTTTTCGTATTTGAATTGCTGCAGCATTTTAACTGCAGGTACATTTAATGAGCGTGACAAAGCTCTTGATGCCGGTACGGCGCCATCATAACCCAAATCAAAATTCTCGGGATGGTAACCAGCTATTATTGTGGGTACATCAGGAAGCAGGCTATTAGGTAATATTAAGCCATTGTGCAGCATAGATGCATATAATAAAGGCTTTAATGTACTTCCCGGGCTCCTTGGGGCATTAATAACGTCAACGTCGCTCTCCATTTGAGGATCTTCCCGGTGCGACACATTACCTGCATAAGCCAGCGTTGCCCCGGTTTCTACATCTAATACAATAGCCGCAATATTATTGATATCATTAGCCTTTAAAACCTGGTGGTGTTGTTCAATTATATCATTTACTTGTTGTTGTAAGATAGCATTAATGCTTGTGCGAATACGTGTATCGCCAATAGGATGAGCCTGATGATCATTTTTAAAACGTTGCAGCAGGTGAGGAGCCAGTTGGGGCAATGCCACTGGCCTATCTGGTACGCGTTCCAGACTGGCCAAAGCAGCGGTCGCACTATCAATAACACCCCGCTGCTGTAAACGATAAAGTAATAAGTTGCGCTTTTTTAATAATATATTTCTATTTCGCCCCGGATGTACTAATGAAGGGGAGTTAGGCAGTACCGCCATCGCTGCCATTTCTCCCCATGATAACTTATCAGGACTGCGCCCAAAATATCTCCATGAAGCCGCATCAAGGCCAATTACATTGGTGCCAAAGGGCGCATTGCTGGCATAAAAAGCCAATATTTCATTCTTACTATAGGTAAGCTCTAAACGAAGGGCCATTACTATCTCGAGTAATTTATTCCAGATAGTTCGCTTATGCCTGGTTGCAAGGCGTATAACCTGCATTGTAATTGTACTACCGCCACTGGTTACTTTTTTTGATAGCATGTTTTGCCTGATGGCCCGGCTAAAGGCCAGTATATCAAAACCAGGGTGGTGTTCAAAGCGTTTATCCTCAAACGTAACAATACATTGTTTAAACTTCTCAGGTACAGTATCATTATAAGGGAAACGCCACTGACCATCTTTGGCTATGGCTGCTCCTAATAATTGCCCGCTTTCATCGTCAATAACATAAGAGGTTGGGCTTTTAAATAAGGGTTTAGGCAAACAAAACCAAAACAACAGGGTTAAAACAAGCAGGAATGTGAGAATAAGTATTACTTTTGGTTTGATCAAGTAACTTTTCCCACGTTTTGTTAAGGTTTGCATTAATATATTTCCAATAAAGATATAATAAACTCCATATAGTATTAATATGCAAAAGCTGTATGGTTTTATAAGAATCAATAAATGACAATAAAAAAATTATCTATCATTATCCCTGCTTATAACGAAGGTAACACCATACATTTAATTTTAGATAAAATTAAATACGTAAACCTTACAAATGATATTCAAAAAGAGATCATCATTGTAAATGATTGCTCAAAAGATAATACAGAGTTTGCTATTACAGCTTATCAGCATGCCAATCCCGAACTTAATATACAGTATTTTAAACACGAAGTAAATAAAGGTAAAGGAGCAGCATTGCATACAGGTATATCAAAGGCTACCGGAGAATACCTCATTATTCAGGATGCCGACCTGGAATATGACCCGGCAGAATATAATGACCTATTAAAACCGGTAATTACAGGTTTTGCCGATGTAGTATACGGTTCAAGATTTATGGGGAGCAACCCGCACCGTATTTTGTTTTTCTGGCATACTATAGGTAATCGCTGGTTAACGTTTGCATCAAATATGTTTTCCAATCTGAACCTTACTGATATGGAAACTTGTTATAAATTATTCAATACCAAAATTATTCAGGGTATAAAACTTACCGAGAGGCGTTTTGGCTTTGAGCCGGAAGTCACTATAAAAATTTCCAGGATACCAAGGATCAGGATATATGAAGTTGGTATTTCTTATTACGGCCGTACCTATGAAGAGGGTAAAAAGATAGGGTGGAAGGATGGCGTACGAGCTATATTTTGTATCCTTAAATATGGATTATTTAAGGCAAGATAAAAGATCTTGAAAGTTGATATCCCAATATTTGATTACTCTCGCTGTCGCCTCGGTTGCCACGCTGGCTATATTTTGATCATCAACGTTAAAGCTGTTCACTAACCAATTGCTTAAGGATGTAAGTACATTTTGATTGGTTAGGTGTTCGCCATTTAAGCAGGGGATATATTTCAGTTTATCATCCAGGCCCTGGCCGGTTCCTTTTATTAAAGCCTCTTTACGCGTCCAAAGCAAAAAAAAGCTGTTCACAGAATCTTCGTGGGCAATATAGTCTATCTCGTTTTTGTTAAAATTATCACCAAGTATTTCTTTATATCTAAACATCGGATCAACTTCCTCAGTATCAATTCCAATTTCATTAGTTGATATAGCGATTAATATCCAATCGCCTGAGTGTGATACATTATATTTGATGTTTTGTTGAAATATAGCGGGCTTCTTATTTTTACTTATCACAAACTTAACATCGCAAGGGGATTGATCGGTGTATTTGCCTAATATCCATCGTAGTGCACCCCGGCTTATCACAAATCTGTTGGCATCCTTTTTTTGAACATAGCCACGCGCCCTTATCATTTCATCAGGCTTTAGCAACTTGAAAAACTGATCAAGGGATGAAAGGTTGGGGCTGATTTTAATTCTCCAGATATCAATACGTTGATCATTAAGGTTGAAATCGCATTCGGCTTCATTCTGCCAGTTAATAGCATCCTGAAACCGAATGTTAACTTCGATTGAACCTGTATGATCAACTATTTGATAACTTTCAAGCATGTTTTACCTGTAAATATTTTCCTGGATTTTTATCGTCCTGAATAAACCAGCCGGGGTTCCCGTCTTTGTCTCTACCTAATTTAGCTCCCGCAACCGGAGGGTTAATGTTTAAGCCAGCTTCAGGCACATTAACGTTAACAACCGGTTCCTTTTTTTCAGATGGCATGAAACCCGATTTTATCAGTTCAACAACGCTTTCTTCAAATTTACTGATGATTTGATCTACCTCTTCATCGGTATGTGCTGCCGTTAAGAAACAAGGGAACAGATCCCATATATGAATACCTTTTAAACGCATTAGCGTAAATAGTAACTCACCATAGGCCAGTTCATACTTGAATTTTATTTTCCATAATGAACCGAATGAAGGGACGTATAAAGGTAATCCATACTGTTCGCAAATAGCATTGAGCGAATCAGCAAGACGTTGAGTGCGTGCATTTAAGCCTTCCTGCAGAGCTGGCCCTTTCTCTTTCATATATAATAAGGATGCTTTACCAGCAGCAAGTGCTAATGGATGGCGCACAAATGTTCCAGCAAAGTATGTAACACCTGCTTCGGGCGAAGAATCATCACCAAACTGCCAGTTACCACCATCCAGGGCATCCATATATTTGCTGATACCTGCAATAGCGCCAATAGGCATGCCTCCGCCAATTACTTTTCCATAAGTGCCCAAATCAGCCTTGATACCGAATAATGCCTGTGCGCCGCCCGGATGCATGCGGAAACCAGAAATAACTTCGTCAAATATGAGCACTGTTTCTGATTTTTGAGTTATCTCACGTACCTTTTTCAGGAATGCAACTGGTTGAAATTCAGGTCGACGGCTTTGAACCGGCTCAACCAACACTGCTGCCAGCTCATGTGCTCTTTCTGCAATTATTTGAAGTGATTCTTCGGTACCATAATCCAGTATCAGCATGTTCTGAACTACTTCTGGCATAATACCAGGTGCAGCAGGTACGGTTTTTAACTTTTTGGTACCACGAACAATAACCTCATCATTAATGCCGTGATATGAACCGCTGAATGCCACAATAAGTGAGCGTCCTGTAACCGTACGAGCTATCCGCATAGCTCCTAAAACAGCTTCTGATCCTGTATTACAAAGTGCCGCCCTATCAAAATTGGTGAACTCCGTAATTAACTTGCAAACCTCGCCGGCTAATTCATGTTGCGGGCCAATTTCGTAGCCTTTTTCTACCTGTTCCAAAACAGCTTTTTTTAGGTAATCTGTTTGATATCCCAAAAAATTTGAGCCGAAACCATTCAAGGCGTCAATATATTCGTTGCCGTCAATATCCCATACATGGCTGCCTTTTGAACGGTTAACTACAAGCGGGTATACTACTTCTTTAGTTAAAGGCCTGAATCCACTAACCACCCTCGGATCGGCCATATACGAACGATCTTTTTGGGTTTGCGCTTTACTACCCTTGGTTTTTTCGTTATATCTGCGGGTTAAATCGTTTAAAAAATCCGATTGCTTTTTATCAAGCTCCAGCGTTTGTTTTTCAATACGGGCTGTTGCTCCAAAAGGCTTTTTGATCTCAATTGCTTCTTCCGAAGTGAGTTCAAATTCTATTTTCTTTGGTTTTTCAGTCGTTGCTACTGCATTAGGGATAATGTTATTTTGAATTGTAGCTGCAGGCAAGCTATTCCCATTTTGTATAAGCGCAAGCTGGCTGCTTAATAATTGTAATTGTTGTGATATTAACCCTATAACAAGATCGTTATTGCTATTATTAGCATTATTGCCAATAACCGGAACCTGAACGGTAAATGCTGGTTGCTGTGCGGCTGCAACAGGTGCCGGAGCAATAACCTTAGGTTTAAATTCGTCAGCAGGCAGGCTGGCATCAAGATAAGCGGCCAATAATTGCAAGCTATTGTATTCTTCAAATAACTTTCTGAAGGTTATGGGTATATTAAATGTTTTTTTAAGGTTGGTAGCTATTTGGGTTAGTGACAATGAGTCAAAGCCGATTTCGATAAAATTCAGGCCGGTGTGGGCAGCATCAATTTCAATGCCGGCAGCATCTTCAAATATTTCTTTTAGTTTATTTATTAAAATATCTTTTCTCATCTGTATAGTTTGCGGTATTGTTGTTTCGTGTTGTTGTATATAAGCATCTGAGGCGGTCTCAGTAATATTAATTTTTATTGCTGGCTTCAACCAGTAACTTTTATGATCAAAAGCATACGCAGGCAGATCTATCCTTTGCCTGTTTTGATTATCATAAATTATTTTCCAGTTTGGTTCGGCGCCATTTAGCCATAATTGCCCTAACGCTTTTAGTACGGAATAGTCTTCGTTAAAGGTTGCATTTTTTTCAAATCCCGGTATTATAGCAACAGATTTACCAGCGTAATGTTGCCTGGCCAATGTGGCTAATGTAGTACCAGGTCCTGTTTCCAGGAAAATTCGGTCTGTGTCTTCTATTAAAGTGTCGAGCGCATTGGCAAAACGTACGGTTTTTCTCAAATGGTGCGACCAATAAGCTGGGTCAGTGGCTTCATTCGCGCTCATCCAATTTCCTGTTACTGTTGATACAATAGGCTTTACCGGAGGATTGAGTTTAACAGATCTTATTACCGACTCAAACACTGGAACGATATCATCCATCATAGATGAATGGAAGGCATGGCTTGTTGCTAATAAGCGACCAGGAATACCCCTTTCAGACAATATATCGGAAAATTGCTCAATTAATTCGGTAGGGCCAGCAACAACGCATAGCTTTTTACTGTTAACAGCGGCGATAGATAAACCATCGATCAAAATCTCCTGTAGCTGATCTTCCTCTAACCTTACTGATAGCATTTTCCCGGGAGTGGTGCTATTAACTAATCTTGCTCTTTCTGATATGATGGTTAACACATCTTGCAAGCTGAATATTCCGGCTAAATGTGCGGCTACAAATTCGCCTACACTGTGCCCGGTCAAGATCTCAGGTTCAATGCCTTTACTAATCCATAATTTGGCCATCGCGTACTCCACAATAAATATGGCAGGCTGGGCATTTATGGTTTGTTTAATATTTTCAGCGGCTTGCTCATCAGGTGTAGCCGGATACATTACATCAAGAAGATCTTTATGTATAGTTCCTTTTAATAAGCTTACACATTCATTTACAGCGTTGGCGAATACCGGCTCGGTTTGATAAAGGTTTCTGCCCATTTCAGGATATTGTGAACCCTGCCCTGGAAATATAAATATGACACCATTGGCCTTTGCGTTAATGTTTTTTGATGTCGATGCATCATTATCTGCTGAATTTAGCTTAGCTAATAAGTCGTCACTATCCTTTGCTATGATGAATTTGCGGAAGTTAAAATCAGCCCGTGTGTTTTGTAAAGTATAAGCAACATCATTCAAATTGATGTTGGGGTGCTGTGTTATATAATCTGAAAGCTTTTTAGCATAATTATTCAAGCTGCTTTCTGTTTTTGCAGACCAGCTGATCAATTTTAGCGGCTTATCAAGGCTTTCAGCTACAGGTGCAGATTCAAATTCTTCCACAACTACATGTACATTGGTACCCCCAACGCCAAAAGAGCTTATCCCTGCACGTCTTTTAGTTTCACTATCCCATTCCTTTAATTGTGCATTTACATAAAATGGGCTATCCGTAATGTTTATGTTAGGATTGATCTCTTTGTAAAATAACGAAGGCGGAATCTGTTTGTAGCGTAGTGCAAGAAGCGTTTTAATAAGCCCGGCCACGCCAGAGGCCGCAGTAAGATGCCCCATATTACTTTTTACTGAACCAATGGCACAAAACTGTTTTTGTTTCTGTTCGCCAAAAGCAAGATTTAAGCCCTCTATTTCTATTGGATCACCAATAGGAGTGGCAGTGCCGTGTGCCTCTACATAGCTTATGCTTGACGATTCTATACCAGCATCATTTATAGCCATCGCTATAGCACCAGCCTGGCCAATAGCGCTCGGTCCGCCAAAACTGCTTTTACCTGCGCCATCGTTATTTACCCCAATGCCTTTTATTATACCATAGATAATATCGTTATCGCGTTTAGCATCATCCAGATTTTTTAATAAAACTACACCTGCACCATCACTAAACACAGTGCCGGTTGCTGATGAATCAAATGGACGGCAATGCCCGTCGCTGCTCATGATTGAGCCTTCTTCATACAAGTGCCCGCTATTTACAGGCGATGTGATTGAAGCTGCTCCGGCAATGGCTACAGTGCATTGGCCATCGCGAATACTGCTTACTGCCTGCGCTACAGCCAAAAGTGATGTTGAACAGGCAGCGTAAACTGCTACTGCCGGTCCCTCAAGGTTTAATTGATAAGCTGTGCGCGTAGCTATATAATCTTTTTCGTTAAGTAACCGAACCTGGAAATGTCCGGTGCGTTCAACAAGCTCAGGGTTAGTTAAAACATTGTTATTATAATAGGTATTATAACCGCATCCGGCAAAAACACCTACAAGTCCGCTGTAGTGCTGAGGCAGATGACCTGTTTTTTCCAATACTTCCCAAGCCAACTCTAAGAAAATACGCTGCTGCGGATCCATGAGCTCGGCAGCTCTTGGATTAAAACCAAAGAACTCAGCATCAAATTCATCTGCCTTATCAATAATACCCCTTGCTTTTACATATGCAGGGTCATTTTTTATACTGTCAGGAATGTTTTCATCTATTTCTTCATCGCTGAAAAAGCTGGTAGTTTCACGCCCTTCGCTTAATAATTGCCAAAATTCATCAATTGTATTGGCACCGGGAAAACGCCCTGCCATACCTATAATAGCTACATCGCGGTTAGTGTTATGGTCATTCTTTTTCCGGACAGATGGCTTTAGACTAACTTTTTGATCATTGCTCAGAAAAGAAGCCATACCACTTACAGTAGGGTATTGATAAAGTTTAGTAACCGGCAATTGGTAATTATATTTTTGCTTTAGCTCCGCAACAGTTTTTAAGGCAAGGAGCGAATTACCACCAAGCTTAAAAAAATCATCATCAATACCTATTTTATCTATCTGTAAAAGTTCGTTTAATACATTAGTGATGTTAACCTGAACCGGGTTTGATGGCGCTTTGTACAATACATCAAAATCCGGACGCTGAAGGCTTGGTTGGGGGAGCGCCTTGCGGTCAACTTTACCACTTGTGGTTTTGGGTAATTCCATAAGCCATACATATGCTGATGGCAGCATAAAGTCGGGGAGGTGTTGCTCTAGATGCAGGCGAACCTTATCCGTATTTTGCTGATTACCGTTAGCAACAAGATAAGCTAATAATCTCTTTTGCCCAGAAGCATCTTCGCGGGCAATAACTACAGCTTGCTGAATGTTTTCAAGCTGATTTAGTAGCACCTCAATTTCGCCAAGTTCTACCCGGTTGCCACGGATTTTTACTTGTGTATCCCTCCGGCCTAAATATTCAATATTACCATTGGGCAGGTAACGAGCCAAATCGCCTGTACGGTAGATACGTTCCACTTTGCTTGTTGCATCCTGACGGTAGTTGGTGAATTTTTCGGAGGTAAGATCAGGTTTATTCAAATAGCCCTCAGCAAGGCTTATTCCTGCTACACAAAGCTCACCGATTTCCCCAAGGGGTAACTTATTGAGGTTCTCGTCAAGAATCAGAATCTCTGTATCGTAAACAGGTATACCTATTGAAGGTAGTGAAGGCCATTGTAATGCATCGCCATCTAATTTTAGCTGTGTTACAACATGCGTTTCAGTAGGGCCATACTGGTTATATAAAACGGAACCAGGCAGAGCCTTAAAAAAGGAACTGATCTGTGGCGTTACTTTCAACTGTTCTCCGGCTGTCATTACCTCTTGCAGGCAAGCTGGAATATAATTGTTCGCGTTTGCAGCCTCAGTTAAATATTGAAGTACCACAAACGGTAAAAATATTCTGTTTATAGCATGTTCGTCGATATACTGCAATAGTTTAAGCGGGTCTATCCTTAAGTCTTCATGGATGAGCACTAAAGTTCCGCCGGTAGTTAACGTAGCAAAGATCTCCTGAAAAGATACATCAAAAGTAAGTGGAGCAAATTGTAAGGTGCTAATTCCTGTTGTGGAAATGGAATTTGCTTGTTGCCATAACAACAGGTTTACTAAAGCAGCATGCCCCATGAGTACGCCTTTAGGTGTGCCGGTTGAGCCAGATGTATATAAAACGTAGGCACCTGCAGGCTTTTCTATATTAGAAGGAGCAAAGCTATCGGGATATTCCTGATCACTTAATAAAACATTAACAGGCAATTCTTCAAAAAAGGTAGCCTGTTCTCCAGTAGTCAAGCAAAGGTCGATACCCGAATCTGTTATGATCTGTTCGAGTCTTTCTTTTGGATATTCAGGGTCGAGCGGTAAATATGCCTTTCCCGCTTTAAGTATGGCTAATACACTAATTATAGTTTCAACGCAGCGATATGTGTTTACGCCTACAATAGCTGATTTGGGCGATTGCTTCAGAATCTGAGCAGCTATAGCATTTGCTTTTTGATTAAGCTGGCTATAGGTTAATTGTATATTACCGTATTTAACAGCAAGTGTATCTGGTGTTTTGTTCGCTTGCAGCTCAAATAATTGATGTACCGAAACGGGGCGCTCAATATATTCAGAAGCTACGTTGCTATTATTGTTGTTCATTGGTTTTTGACAAGATTTATTATCTGTAGCCAGCCCCTGTTTTCAGGACTTTTTAAAGTTGATGCAGGAACTTTAAAGTAACTCAGGATAATGTTAATGTAACAAATAAATTAATTCAATATATGAGCATAGATCAATAAAAAATAAATAACAATGATATATCAAAAAAGTAAAAAAATAATTTCAATTATTTTTTACGCTCAACTTTTTCCCATACTGCACTTTGTTTAGTAGAAAAATACCTGATTATGCCAGCTAATACCGCATAATTCATTACACAGAAATAGTATGGAATAAACAGTATTTTAACACGTAATTGCCTGCTCTCCATAATAAAACCTAATATGGCTAATATATAAAACAATACTTGTGCTACAAGCAATAATTGATAACCGGTTGATGCAGGTTGTAAAGCCAGAACGATGTTCAGAATAAAAGAAAGAATCAGTAAAAAGGGTGTGATGGTCCACCGTAAAACTCGATGGCTAATGTATTGAAAAGAAAGAACAGGATAAGCGAACGGGTTAAATAAGCTTTTTAGGCGTAAAATTGATTGTATTCCACCAGCTGCGATCCTGATTTTTCTTTTTAACTCTTCAGTTACATTTTCCGATGCAGTTTCTGTAGCATAAGCCTCCGGCTCATATACAATACGATATCCCTTTTTTGCAATAAGCATAGAGATCATAAAATCATCAAGCACGGTATCTGATGCAACAGGTTGATATAAAGATCGCCTGACACTGAATAATTCACCTGCGGCGCCAACAACCGAATAAAGCTCCGAATCCCATTTTTTAAGTGTTGATTCGTATTTCCAGTAAAAGCCTTCACCGGCAGCGCTTGCATCTGCAGTTTCATCAAAATGCACCCGTTTTTCGCCGGCAACCGCGCCAACTGTGTTGTCGGCATAATGCCGGCATATTTTTATCAGCGCATTTTGATTAAGGAAAGTATTGGCATCGGTAAAAACAATAACATCTGTATTAACATATTCCATAGCCCTATGAATGGCGGCTATTTTGCCCGCCCGCTGAGGCTGATGCAATAATTTAATTTGCGGATATTTCTCTATAATAGCAGGAGTGCTATCAGATGAGCCATCTGTTATAAAAAGAATACTTAATTTTTCGGCCGGATAATTCAGTTTTAACGTATTGCTTATTTTCTCAGTTATAAACAATTCTTCATTATAGGCGGCCACAACTAGTGTGCAGGTTGGTAATGTATTTGTATTTTCTTCGGGTATTGATTTCCGGCCCTTAAAAACCCTCTTTAACTTAATTAAAAAATAGAGAAACAAACCGTAACCGGCGTAGGTGTAAAAAACAATAAAAAGGCTAAGCCATAAAATTAGTTTCATTCAGTAGATTTGATTAAGTGCTATAGGTATTATAAAATTCATAGACTTACGTTTGCGATTATTGATAAGTGTTCAATATGCAAAGGTTATTTATCGTGTAAATAGTGATTAATTAGCCTAATACTTTTACGTCAGATAGGTGGTAAATGTTGAATAATAACATTAAAATTTAGTTATTTTCCTGAATTACTGATTTGCCTTAATTTGTTTAAACCATTTGTAAGCCAATTTATCTAACCCGTGCTCGGTGAAGTGAAGGTCGTTATATCTGTAATAACATAAATTTAAAGAATCGGTATTTGGTCCTTGCTTAATATTATTACCCTCTTTAATAACTTCCAATTGTGCCTGGGTAATGTCGGTATCTATGCCGAGAATGTTTTTCTCTTCACCATAAGGGAAATAACTGGTAATAGAAACAAAGAATGGGGCTGATGGCTGTGTTTGCCTTACAATACTTATTACATTTTTCAGATCCTTTTTATACTGAGTTTTAGTGGTATTGTTGGCATTATCGGTTTCGCCTTGTTCCCATAATATATGGGTTAGTTTTAAATTATCTTTTTTTAAATAGTCAAGTGTTTTTTCCAGCACCTTTTTGCTGCTTCCCTCTGCCCAACTGTTGACAGGTGTGGAACCAATTCCACACCCCACAATAATTACCTTTTTGTAAATACCGCTGTCAATTAACATGTCTGCAACCCTTGTCCATACGCTACTTCCTGGTCCTTCGGGGCCTAATAGGGGTTCCTGCGCTTTGTATAATTCTCCTTTGTAGTAATTGTAGACCTCATTTTTGCATACATAGTTTCCCATGCCATAATTAGCTGAATTAGACTGGCCAAAGGCCAATAGGAACATCACTTTGTCTGAATTTATTATTTTATTCTTATCATCAACAGGCTTTCTGAAATGCCAGTGGTTTCTGATGAATTGTGCATTAATAAGGTATTCCCGATTACGATTTGCAACTATACCTATTGTTATGCCTATGACGAGAAAGAATAAATATTTAAATGTTTTCATTCATTTTTTAGTGATGCAGTGGTATATTGGCAATAATAACGCCATAATTGGTAAAAATAGATTATATTTTTAAATGGCATATTGCTTAAATCAGATTTGTTATTTTTTTATATTCGACCACACATTTTTGCAACTAAGGAGAGTTTGAAAAAAACGTTTTGCAGATAAGTTTTCTTATTTATAAAAAGCTAATCTGCAATAATTAATAAAGGTTTAAATGGATATAATAACCGTTCAAGAAAATAAAGCACAATCGATAAAAAAAATTGAACTAATAGATTTTTTAAAGGGATTTTCAATTTTTACGATTGTGTGGATGCATTATCTTATGAATGTTTCACTTCCACGTGTTATAGCAAAGCTTATAGCTTTTGGCGGTACAGGTATTCATGTGTTTCTTTTTGTATCTGGCTTTGGCCTTTACCTGGCAAATAGCAAAAAGGCATTGCCTTACTGGCAATTCGTAAAAAAGCGGTTTTTGAAGATTTATATCCCGGTAACGTTAACTGTGTTATTGATATTTATTATCTCCATATTTATACCTATTTATCCGCTTTCATTGTACGCTTTAATGGGGCATATCCTGCTTTATAAAATGTTTGATGAATCTATAATTGGCAGTTATGGCTATCAATTTTGGTTTGTTTCAACCATAATACAGCTCTATTTAGTGTTCCCGTTAATTATAAGACTTGAACGGAAGATCAATATAAAAAAACTTGCATTTATTGCCTTTGCAATAAGTATTAGCTGGAGTACAACGGTTTTGCTGTTAGGTAAAGCCGACTTAAGGGTTTGGAATAGCTTTTTTCTGCAATTTTTATGGGAGTTTGTGCTGGGAATGTTTGTTGCCAATCAGTACATCTATCGCGGCTTCAGATTTGAAAATATAAGCTGGGGAGTACTTTCAGGCTTAACTATATTGGGTTTGATATTGTTTTTTACTTTGGCAACTCAGTTAGGAGTAGTTGGTAAAATGCTTGACGATCTGCCCGCTTTAGTGGGTTATCTGGGTTTGGCGGTTGTTATTTACAGGGTCAATATCAAATTTGTAAATCAGTTCTTCTTAAAAATTGGCGATCTCTCATTTCAGTTCTACCTTTTACATTTTTGTTTCATGAGCATTGCTATTTTGGGCTGTAAAAAGTTTGGATATGATTTTAATATAATCAGCTGTGTGATTTTATTCTGCTTTACTTATCTCATATCACTGGTTACCCAAAAACTCATTAACAAATTATATAAAGTATTGCCACTTTGATATATGTAGATTTTCTCTTCTAAAAAAGCGAATGATTTAAGCTTATATGTGTGTCTGATACATGATTTACACGGGTATGATCATACACCGGCTCAATTAATAGAAGAGGTATAATTATATAGCGATGCCGGGCAATTTCTGGATAGTCTCTTCGTTATTTGCTTCTGATATAGCCAGTTCTGGCTTTTTATTTCGT
Organism: Mucilaginibacter aquaedulcis; assembly: GCF_030409325.1. Classification (GTDB taxonomy): domain Bacteria; phylum Bacteroidota; class Bacteroidia; order Sphingobacteriales; family Sphingobacteriaceae; genus Mucilaginibacter; species Mucilaginibacter aquaedulcis. Next base: position 781,931 of record NZ_JAUFPR010000002.1, on the reverse strand, counting down.
TTTGCTATCTCTTTATCCAGTTTAGGGCTTAAATAAATAAATACCCAGGATATATATACCACATAAGAGGAGGGAGCTGTGTTAATTACCTCATTGGCATAACTACAAAATAGAATACCTGCATAACCGGCGGTTAATGCAATAACTTTAACCTGAAGTCCTTTATCTTGTAATTGCCATGCTATACCACAACACTTTCCGAGTATATACATCATGATGCCAAACCAAATAACAAAGCCTACAATACCATACATAGCCCAAACCTTAACCCAATAGCTATCGGGCTGTATGGCCGCAAGAAATTTATCTTTATTATAAATTTCGCCCCATACACCTATAACACCTAAACCACCTCCGAGTGGGCGGGTACTTAAATAATCGCGTAAAATTTTCTGGCTGGTTAAGCGTACATTCAATGAAGGATCCTTACTATCAACTGCAGATCGCAGTCTTAATATCTGATAGTTGTTGTTACCAATAGTGGTGAATTTTAAAAAACCTAAAAATGCGCACATAACTATGCCGCCAATAATAACAACTTTAAACTTTTTACTTAAAAGTATAGCCAGAAAGCCTCCAATTACAAGCGCGAATAATGCTCCGCGTGTTCCTGAAATCATCATTCCGTAAATCATAAAAAGAGCGGCTACTCCTAATAATAATCTTTTCCAGAGTTTGTAAGGTCCAAAGGCTAAGATTAGTGCTACTAAGCCTAAATGTGCCTGAGAGGCACCAAACTGCCCTGCATCGCTGTAAATAGAAAACACTCTTAGCTTTCCCCATATCATGTGGGTAGGATTTGTAGCCAAAAAAGCTCTTTCGCCAGGCGTCAACCCACCGTAAAGCTGCCTTAAACCATTGATGGAAGCAAATAAAGACAAAGCAAGTATTAGGAAAATAAAAGTATTCATATCCTTACCACGCCTGAATAAAAGTATGGAAAGCGGTACTAAAAGAAAAGGGTATACCGCTGCAGCTCGTATTTCCTGCATCCACCCCATAGGGCTGGCTCCTGCGGGGTTGGCAACTTCCAGGAAACTTATAATAAACCAAAAGGTTAGCAGATATACCAGGTCGTTTTTAAGCAGTTTCCAATCATAATCCTTTGCTTTAAATAAAACGGTTAACCAGCCAAGTAATAAAATACCCTCCTGTAAAGTTCCGTAAGGTATTCCTCCAATTTCACGATCCAGAACTATAAAGGTGAAACAATAAAAAACCATTAACCATACGGCTATTTTGGGATTTTTGATCACGGCGATCTGCACGGCAATATACCCGGTTAAGGCTATAATAATGATTGGTAAAAAAATACCTAATTGCTTTACAAACAGAGCTATACCTAAGCAGATAAGTATAGTTATTAATATAATAACCGATTTTAAGGAATAACTTTTTTTTAACACTTCAGAATATATTAGATGTTAAATACTTATAACTGCTACAGCTCATTTATTAAAATGTAATGATTGAACAGTTATAAGTAAGTGCAAACTTAAGATCGTAAAATTACAAAATTAAACTTATGGTTGTTTTATGACTTAGGTATAAATACCTGGTTAATATTTTTTCAGTGCAAAGACCTTATGCCATAAATCAATTGTTATTGCTGTATTTTTAAGCTTTCAACATCGGCAATACCTGCAGCCTGTGAGGTAGCAAAATATGTATTATTGGTAAGTACCGGTGGTGCTTCGGCTGATTGAATACTAACAATTTTGCTGGTAGTATATGGTGCCGGGAAATTAAAGCCTATATTGTTATATACCTGACACTTACCACCCAATAGTGCATATACATCTACAACAACACCAACAAATTCTTTACCCAGATCCAGGTTTCCGCAGATGTTGTTATAAACCTGAGCGTTGGCATAAGTTGTTTTTCCACTCGCTATTTTGCTGGCAAATGCTTGCACCTCAAATGCCGAATATTTTCTTGAGTTTACTACAGTGTTATTATAAATGAGTACAGTTTTTGGTGTGGTGCCCAAGCTTCGTGTCCAGGCCCTGATTGAATTTCCTTGAAAATCCCTAACCAGGTTGTGGTGAAACGACCCGCTACCCTGCATAGCAAAAACACCATTATGGTTATTGTTGGTTTGATTAATATTGGTAACTGTATTATGATGGATGTTATAATCGTCAGCATCGCCCACATTTACTACAGAGCCGCAATTTGAATAACTGAAATTGAGGTATGCAACCTCAAGGTTTTTTATCAAGCCAGTAATCTGTCCGTTAACAACATCACCCGGTGCCTCGATAAATGACTGCGTATTTGAACAGTCAATATTCAAAAACTTCAAATTATCACTATATGAGGTTGTGCTGCCATTGTAAACGGTACTTCCGTTGTTTATATAAACCACATAATCGCCAATATTAGAGAAAGAGAAGTTTTGAAAGGTTAAGTCATGAACAGAACCATTAATGGTAATTGACCTGTGCTGAGTGTTATTGGTAGATACAAATCCTTTGGCAATGCTGGCGGTACCTGTACCGGTAATGGTAAGGTTACTTACATTTTTAATCTGCATATGATCCTGACTACCTTGCATAGTAACCAAACCATCGTTTTGGATAACGATAGGGCAGCCAGCGTTAATATTCTGGATGTTGATACTTGAGTAAGTACCACCCTTAACTTTAATCACATCGTTACATTTTAAACCCAGGGTTGCGCCATCAATCAATAAATTACCGTTGCCCGTGCCCACGTTCAAGCCTGATGTTGGTGGAGGTGTGGATACCGGTGGAGTTATTGGGCCGGTAGGTGATGTAGTTGTAGTTTGTATTTTTAAATTGTTGACATCAGCTATACCAGCCGCCTGTGCAGTAGCAAAATAGGTATTGTTGGTAACTGTCGGAAGTGCTTCGGACGACTGGATGCTCACAAATTTACTGGTAGGAAATGGAGCCGGGAAGTTGAAAGCTGTATTGCTGTATACTTGAGACTTACCGCCTAATAATGCGTACACATCTACCACAACACCAACAATTTCTTTGTTAAGGCTTAAATTTCCACAAATGTTACCATAAACTTGTGCGTTGGCATAAGTTGTTTTTCCGCTGGCTATCTTGCTGGCAAAGGCCTGCACTTCAAATGCCGAGTATTTTCTGGAGTTTACTACAGTGTTATTGTAAATAAGCACCGATTTAGGTGTGGTACCCAAGGTGCGTGTCCAGGCTCTTAAGGAGTTACCCTGGAATTCCCTAACAAGATTATGGTGAAATGCACCACTTCCCTGCATGGCAAAAACACCATTATGATTATTATTAGTTTGATTAATATTGGTAACTGTATTGTGGTGAATGTTATAATCGTCAGCATCGCCTACATTTACTACCGAACCGCAGTTTGAATACATGAAGGTAAGGTATGCAACCTCGAGATTTTTTATTAAGCCGGTTATTTGTCCGTTAACAACATCGCCCGGTGCCTGGATGAATGATTGTGTATTGGAACAGTCGATGTTCAAAAATTTCAAATTATCACTATATGAAGATGCGCTGCCATTGTAAACGGTACTTCCGTTGTTTATGTAAACTACATAATCGCCAATATTGGAGAAGGAGAAGTTTTGAATAGTTAAATCATGAACGGAACCATTAATGATAATTGACCTGTGCTGAGCGTTATTGGTAGACACAAACCCTTTGGCAATGCCGGTGGTACCTGTACCTGTAATGGTAAGGTTACTTACATTTTTAATCTGCATGTGATCCTGACTGCCCTGCATGGTAACCAAACCATCGTTTTGGATAGTGATGGGGCAGCCCGCATTAATATTCTGAATATTGATACTTGAGTAGGTACCTCCCTTAACCTTAATTACATCATTACATTTCAAGCCGAGTGTAGCTCCATCAATTAATAAACTACCAGTGCCCTTGCCTACGGGTATTGGTGCGGCTGTTGCAGCTGAAGTTGAATTGGCGCCCGACGATGGAGAATTTGTAGAATCTGTGCCAGGTGTGGCATTAACGTTTGCTTCTTTTTTGCATGAACTTAGGAGCACTGCAAAAAAGAAAGCACTAATTAGGGTTAGTGATAATTTCATAGGGGTTATTACAAAGTAAATTGCTATACGTGTTATAACTTACTTATGTTGCAAATAAAATGATTATTTATAAATTTTAACTATTTTATTGCTATTTAAGTAGTAAAGTGTCAATAAATCACGTAGTTTGTTGCTTTTTTTTGCAAGTGAAAACGGGCTAAGCGAAAAGTTATTATAACAAAACACAATTAAATATTATCATTGACCTGTTTTTGTGTATAAATGTGACAGGTAAATGCCTTTTATAGTTTTTCCTTAATCGGGCTTTATTATTAATTTGAATAAGATGATTAGAATTTCTTCATTGGTTGTCTTGTATTTTTATTTACTTTGATAATTCAGCTTTGCATTTGCAAAGGTGTATTTTGAATATTACTCATAAATAAATAACTTCTTCATTTAATGGACCTTATTTCAATTATCAGCGTTAACTACAACCAGCCTGAGGTTACCGTGCAGTTCCTTAAGTCGATAAAAAGCAATGCTAATTATGACAATGTAGAAGTTATATTAGTTGATAATGGCAGTAAGGAAGATCATAAACTTAAATTTATAGAAGAGTATCCGGGTCTGATTTATATTCGATCTGAAGAAAATCTGGGCTTTGCCGGAGGGAATAATTTAGGTATTAAACAAGCTAAAGGCGATTTTTTACTTTTTTTGAATAACGACACAGAAATAAGTGATAACCTGCTGCACGAACTGAGTAATGAGTTGAAATTGAATAATAATATCGGAATGATCTCGCCTTTGATATTATATTATGAGCAGCCAGACATTATTCAATATGCAGGGTTTACAAAAATGAATTACATCACTTGCCGCAACAGTGGTGTTGGAAGTATGGATAAAAATGTTGGTCAGTACGATAATGTAAGCCAGCCTACTTATTATTTTCATGGGGCTGCAATGATGTGCAGAAAATCAGACCTTGATACGGTTGGTACGATGGAAGAGAACTACTTTTTATATTACGAAGAATACGATTGGTGTGAAAAGTTTAAGCGTGCAGGTAAAATAGCCTGGTTTACAGGTAAAACCAAGATATATCATAAAGAATCAATAAGTGTAGGTAAGGTAAGTAAAATCAAAACTTATTTCATGACACGAAATAGAATGTTGTTCATAAGGAGGAATACATCATTTGCTAATAATGCACTGTTCACACTTTACTATCTTTTGTTTGCCGTTCCAAAACAGGTTCTTAAGTATATAAAATCGGGCCGAAAAGATCTGATCATCTGGGTATACAAGGGAATTGCCTGGAACTTTAAAAATTCACGTGTTAGTTCAAATTTAGGAATCGATTTTTGATTTAATTACGCAATCCTGATAAATTGATTATATATTCGTTAAATTATTATTTTTGAGTTGTACTAATAATTGACATCAAACTATGTATTAATATCTGCTTTTTATCAAATTAAGAGTGAAATTGAGTTATCATTTACCATATTTTATTCACTCATCCGGAAAGATAACTTATTGCAAAATTAAACGTATCAATGGTTAACAAAGTTATCCGTTATTACTAAACATAATCATAATAATTTGAGCCGCAATCTGGAAAACCTTATAACACCAATTGATTTTAATCCGTTTAACGGTCCTGAAATATCGTTAATCGCTCCTGTTACCGAACCTCAGGCTGAAATATGGTCTTCCTGTGTAATTGGTGGCAATGATGCAAATCGTGCATATAACGATTCAGTATCATTGTTATTGACGGGGGATTTAAATTTAAACGCCATGCTGGATTCATTGCAACAGCTGGTTAATTTACATGACGCACTTCGTTCTACATTTAGTCCTGATGGTAAAAGTATTTGTATCACTGAATTCTTAAATGCAAATGTTAATTATCAGGATATTTCTGGCCAGAATACTCAGGGTCAGCAACATTATATTGATCAGTATTGCGAAAGTGTTGCCTTAGCCCCATTTGATTTAATTGCGGGGCCGTTATTTAAATTATCGTTATTTAAGTTAAGCGATTACAAACATTACCTAACCATAACTGCTCACCACATTATTTGCGATGGATGGTCAATAGGGGTTTTAATTCAGGATTTAAGCTTTTTATATAATCGGAATATTGGGAAAGGCAACCATTCCAACATCCCCGGATCACTATTTAGTAAATATGCTGCCACACAGTTTACAACATCCAAGATAATTGAAAGTAACCTGGCAGAGCAGTATTGGATAAAGCAATTTGTAGGGAGCGATTTTTTGATGAACCTGCCAACTGGTTATGTTAGGCCGGCTCTGCGTACATATAAAAGCAAAAGAGAGGATTTTGTACTAAAAGGTGAACTTGAGGGGCCGTTAAGAAACCTTAGCAAAAAAACAGGTTGCAGTTTTGTAACCATTTTATTTGCAACTTTTGAGGTTTATATGCAGCAGGTAACCGGTCAGGATGAAATCATTATAGGCTTGCCAGCTGCCGGTCAGTTGGTTGATGATAATTATAATCTGGTAGGGCATTGCGTTAACCTGCTTCCCTTAAGAAGTTATCCCAAAGGCGAAAGTTCATTTGTTAGTTACCTTAAAACCCGGCAAACAGCTATGCTTGATGCTTATGAGCATCAGATGTGTACGTTTGGAAGTTTATTAAAAAAACTTGATCTGCCGAGAGATTCTTCACGGGTACCTTTGGTTCCCGTTGTATTGAATATTGACAGCGGTATGGGTACTGGAGTTAATTTTGAAGACCTTGATTTTAAAATTGTTACCAGCCCTCGTGAATACGAAACCTTCGAGATTTTTCTGAATATAACTGATACCATCGGGGCAATAAAGTTTGAGTGGTCATATAATACCCAACTTTTCAGTTCGGCAACAATTAAAAAAATGATGGCCGAATTTGAATATTTGTTATCTCAGGTAACAAGTACCCCTGAAATTTTAATTGGGAAGATTCAGTTCAGGAACAATGAAGAAATTCACCGGCAGATAGCAGCCTGGAACAATACGCAAAGTAATTATCCAAAGCAGAGGTCACTGCATGAAATTATAAGTAATAAGGCAAATGAAGTTGCGGATAAAACGGCTTTAAAGTTTGGCGATGAGGAAATTAGCTATGCTGTAATGAACAAAAAGTCTGATCAGCTGGCGGGTTTACTAATTAAAAAAGGTTTAAAAAAAGGCGATAAGGTGGCGCTTGCCGTAAACCGGTCTGCCAATATGGTTATAGCATTGTTAGGTATTATAAAGGCAGGAGGGGTATACGTTCCTGTCGATCCTAACTATCCGCTTAATCGTGTTACCTACATGATCTCTGATTCTCAATCAGTTTTCCTGATAACCTCCGAGCAATATAAAGGATATTTTCAGGCAGAAAGTGAGGAGTTGATCCTGGAAGAGATATTAGCTGGTCTTGAAACAGACTCTGAACCTATAAATTTAGCAAAGGTAAATCCTACTGATTTAGTTTACATCATCTATACTTCGGGCTCAACAGGCTTACCAAAAGGAGTGCAAATAGCTCATTATAATTTGGTAAACTTTTTATACAGTATGCTTGAAAAGCCAGGTTTAAGTGCTGATGATAAATTGCTGGCAGTTACCACTATAAGTTTTGATATTGCCGGGCTGGAGCTTTTTTTACCACTTATAACCGGCGCTACGGTAGTAATTGCTGATGCCGAAACTGCAAAGGATGGCAGGGCATTATTGAGTTTAATAAAAGAGCAGCAAATAACCGTAATGCAAGCCACGCCTTTTACCTGGCGAATGATGATTGAAACGGGCTGGAGGGATAAATTGAACCTGAAGGTGATTTGCGGTGGTGAGTCCTTACCACTTGACTTGTCAAAAAAAATCATTGAACGCACAACTTCTCTTTGGAATGTTTATGGGCCAACTGAAACAACTGTGTGGTCAACCTTGAGCCAGATTACCGGAGAAGAAAAAAATATCAGCATTGGGCGTCCTATCGCAAATACTTCAATATATATAGTTGATAAATATTTGAGGCTGTGTGCACCGGGTAAAGTGGGAGAGATATGTATTGGTGGAGATGGTGTTTCTGCTGGTTATTATAACAAGCCCGAATTAACTGACGAAAAGTTTGTAACCGATCCGTTCAGTATTGATGGCAAGGGTAAAATGTACCGCACCGGAGATTTGGGTAAGTTTGACTATGATGGTGAATTGCAGTATGAAGGTCGTATAGACTCACAAATTAAAATTCGTGGGTTCCGGATCGAGACTGCGGAAATAGAACATCATATCACCGAATTTAATGGTGTTAAACAGTCGGTTGTTATAGCCAGGAAAGATCAGTCGCAATCAGATCAATTGGTTGGATATATCGTGATTGAAAAAAATACTGATCATTTTGATGAGTCGAAATGGTTAGATTCCTTACGCTATTCCTTAACGCTTGTATTGCCAGACCATATGATCCCGGTTGAATTTGCAATTGTTGATGATATACCACTTACACCCAATGGTAAGATAGACAAAAAAGGTTTAGCTAAAGTATCAACAAAATCGGCATTAGCACCCAAAGCTTACATTCCGCCGAGAACAGATATCGAAAAATTAGTAGCAGATATTTGGTCGGAATTTTTAGGCATTGAAAAGATCAGCATAAACGACAATTTTTTCAAGTTGGGAGGGCATTCATTAATTGCCATTCAAATCATGACCAAGATAGAAAAGGCAACAGGAAAAATATTACCGCTTGCTGCTCTTTTTGAAAACTCAACCATAGAAAAACTGGCATTGACACTGGGAATGGATGGGCATTCGATACTTTGGGACTCTTTAGTGCCTATTAAACCCAACGGATCAAAAATACCGTTGTATATAGTACATGGCGCAGGACTGCACGTGTTGTTGTTTAACGCCCTTGCTATAAATATTGATAATGAACAGCCCATATACGGTTTGCAGGCAAAAGGCCTTAATGGTATAGATACCCCACTTGACAAAATTGAGGATATTGCGGCCCATTATATTGCCAATATCATGGAACAAAATCCCCACGGACCCTACGCTCTTGCAGGTTATTCATTTGGCGGGATTATTGCTTTCGAGATGGCGCGCCAGTTAAGAGCCGTGAATAAAGAGGTTACCATGTTAGCAATGTTTGATACTTATGCCTACCAATCTGATAAATATTACCCCTGGTTTATTAAAATTCCTGGAAGAATATTATTGTTGTTGAAACAAGTGATTTATATAACAATACAACTTTTTGTTAAGTTCAAACAAACCCGTGAACACTTAAGCACCCTATTTAAAAGATCAATGACTAACCTTTCCTGGTTCTTTAAATCGAAGGATGGGGCAGAGCAACCCGGATTTTATGGTTATCCTAATAAAATAGATCAGTTGAATAACAAAGCATGGGAAGATTATAAGATTAAGCCACTTGATATAGAGATAGATCTGTTCAGGGCTGAGGAAAGGACATTTTACCTTGGCGATTTTAAATACTTAGGATGGAAGCCTTATGCTGAAAAAGGTGTAAATATTCATAATATACCCGGAGATCATGGTTCTATATTTTTGCCGGAAAACGCGGTGAAATTTGCAAGTATTTTACAAGAAGTACTTAATGAAACCGGAAAAAAGTAATCAAAAAAGATGTGCCCTTCGCAAAGCATAATAATGTTTGTTTCATTTAATCAATTAACAATAAGCGGTAACAAAATCATGTATTTATAAGTATAAAGAATGGATTTTGCCATGTTCTGATTACCTATCAAAATAAAATGTTTTAACCCGGATGCCATATTTAAGCACCAAAATAATCTCAAAATACATCTAACATAAACTTTATGAAAGTTCTTACTTTTCTTTTTTTTATAACGTTTTCCCTTATTGGTTTTCAAATTCATGCACAAGAAACAGTTATTGATCAAGTGAATTATGATTTGCTCGATAAATATATACGCGCCGCAAAAGATTATTACCCGCGCAAAAAAATATTAGAAGCTAAGGTTGAAAGTGCTAAAACGGCTATCCCATTAAGTGTGGTGTCTTACTTTGATATTTTTAACGCCACCTATTTTTACAGACCCGATAACAATACTGTTATTTCAACACCTGGTACAGGAAATATAAATCCTTATTCTGTTAACGGATTTCAATTTGGTGTCAACTTTAATATTGGCACATTTTTACAAAAGCCATTTGCTAACAGAAAGGCTAAAGCCGAATACAAAGTTGCTCAGTTAGAATCTGAAGAATATGATCATACATTGGAGCTTGAGGTTAAAAGGCGCTATTATAATTACATACAACAGTTAACTCAGCTAAAAATAAACACACAAAGTGTTCAGGATAATAAGAATGTTGCTGATAACCTTCTGCACAAGTTTGAAAAAGGTGAAATATCATTAGATATATATAACCAATCGAGAATAAACCTGGTTACGGCCAACACCGCCAAAATTCAATCAGAAGTGAATTTTCTTTCGGCTAAAGACGCTTTAGAAGATATAATCGGCAAACATTTATCAGAAATAAAATAAGATATTAATACACAAGTTGAATGGATTTAAAAGACTATCTCAAAAAATATAAGTGGCTAATTATCATTGTTCCATTAGTTACATTAATAGCTACATTTTTTAAAGTTAAGGACTTAGCACGGCAGTACAGCTCAGAGGCTTTAATATCAACAGGTTTAGTTGATCAATCAAAACAGATTGCAACTGAGCAGAATATGGATTATTTTAAAATAAGCCAGCAGTTTTCAAATATCATCGAGAAGATCAAATTAAAGAAAGTTTCAAGTATGCTTTCTTACAGCCTGATCATCCATGATCTTGAAAATCCTGAAAAACCATTTAAAAAGTATTCTAAAAAGATGGATTCTTTGTCTACAACACAAAGAACCCAAGCCATAGCGCAATTTAAGGAGAAGCTGCTAAACAGGGAGATATTAGCACTTTCAGATACTGGTAGTAATAATTTATATGATCTGGTAGCCTCAATGGGCTATGATCAAACTTCAATCAATAAGGAACTTAGTATTGAGCGCCAGGATAACAGCGATTTTATAAGTGTGGGCTATACCTCCGAAAATTCTGCTTTGTCTGTGTTTGTAGTGAATACCTTAACTACCGACTTTATTGATAATTATACACGTGATGTTCAATCTAATCAAGGTACTTCAATTTCCTTACTTGATTCGCTGTTAAGGAAAAAACAGGCTGTGATGAACGAGAAAAATGCCGCGTTAAAACAATTTAAATCTTCAAACGGAGTAATCAATTTAGATAAACAATCTGAAATTGCGTTTACGCAAATATCAGCTGCTGAAGATAGAAAAGCTCAAGCTTTAAGAGAAATTCAGGCAAATCAGGCCGCCATAACTTCAATAGATCAAAAGTTGAATGGAAAAGATCCTTATCTGAGTGGAAATACTGTTTCTGAAAACCGGGAGATCATTGATTTGAATCGCCAACTAACCACCGCTAATAACAGATATGTTGATGGGAATTTTAAAGCCGCAGACAAAAGGCGTGTAGATTCGTTATCAAGCCTCTTAAATATAAAAACTTCCAGGATATCGGACAATAATTCAGTTGACCCTCGTGCTAACAAGCAAAGCTTAATAACACAACGAACAACCTTACAGATAGCGTTGGATCAGGCCAAAGGAAGTATCAACTCAATTAATAAGGAACTGGCACAATTAAGAGCACAGTATAACAGCATGGTTCCGTTTGATGCAGGTATCCAAAATTACGAAAGGGATGCAGAATCGGCCACTAAGGATTATATGGGTGCTTTAGATCAGTATAATCAAACCAAAACGACGCAATATATAGGCCCTAAATTAAATATTTCACAGCTTGGACTTATTGGCAAGCCTGAGCCATCAAAAAAGTTCATTTACCTGGGTTTATCGGGTTTTGCCAGCTTTTTCTTATGCTTTATGGCCGTTGTGGTTTTATTTTTTCTTGATAACAGCATAAACAATACAGATCAATTAGTTAAGGCAACTAATTATCCGGTGCTGGGTAGTATTGATCTTATTCCATTTAACGGTAAAACGATTAAAAGCATTTGGAATGAAGCGGGTATTGATAACGCCTCATTTAAAAATTCGCTCCGTTCTTTAAGGCTCGAAATCTCAAATATTATTGAACATGACGACGCTAAGATCGTCGGTATAACCAGCATAGTACCGGGAGAGGGGAAATCATTTGTTTCATCAAGCCTGGCGTATGCTTTTGCCATGACCGGAAAAAGAGTTTTACTTGTTGGTGGCGAGAACGAACTTATTGAAAACAATAACGTAAAAGAACTAATGGTCAAAAACAACTTCGTGACTTTTCTTGAAAAGAGGGAGTTTCAGGTTGATGATCTGATAACAGTAGTTAGCAAAACCGATAGTAATACTTCATTATTGGAGATTCAGACATCGGAGAATCTTCGGGCAGGTTTTAAAATGCTTAAGAAAGAGTTTGATATTATTATTGTTGATATAAATTCCTTGCAGGAAGCAAATGTTGCCAAGGAGTGGCTGCAGTTTACTGAAAAGAACATTGCTGTATTTGAAGCAGGAAAAACTATAACAGATAAGGAGAAAAATCTCTTAAATTATTTGAAGGAGCACCAGGGATTTGCGGGTTGGGTTATTAATAAAGTTGTACCTGTTTAATTATAAAAAGTTAATAAGATGCCGTTTGAAATTTTTGCTATTCCGGCTTTAGTTTGTTTTGTTTTGGGATTTGTGAATGGTTTAAGGAAAAATAAACTATAGTTAATATTCTGGCTATGTCGATTGTTTCACGTATAAAGTCTAATCCTGCATTAAAAAAAATAGCGCACGGATTGTTAGTGCCCAAATATGAACACCGGCCCAGGTTTTGGATCAGGGCTTTTGTTAACCCATTTTTTCATAAGAAAGGAAAAAATACAATTGTCAGAAGGAGTGCCAGAATGGATGTATTTCCTTATAATAAATTTGAAATGGGAGAACAATCTGTAATCGAATCTTTTGCTACCGTAAATAATGGTGTGGGTGATGTAACTATTGGTAAACAAAGCATCGTGGGGATGGGGAATGTGATCATTGGGCCAGTAAGTATCGGAAACGAAGTTATGTTGGCTCAAAATATAGTTATATCTGGATTAAATCATGGTTATCAGGATGTTACAATCTCTCCAAGACAGCAAAAGGAAGTTTGTAAGCAAATAATTATAGGCGATGATGTTTGGATAGGGGCAAACGCCGTAATTACTGCAGGAGTAACTATAGGTAAACACAGTGTTATAGGTGCAGGAAGCGTTGTGACAAAAGATATACCTGAGTTTTCGGTAGCGATTGGCAACCCGGCTAAGGTTGTAAAAAAATACAACTCCGTTACTGAACTGTGGGAAAAATGCAACTAATAGCTTAAATCCCTGCGTTAATCACGGAGAAAAGCTAAAATCAAATTAATACTATTGATCCTTATATGGCGGATAAAAAAATTCAGTTCAACAATGACATTGTAATAATAGGTCAGCAACCCTGGGATACTGAAATTGGAAGTAATTGTAAAAACATTGCTCTGGAATACAGCAAAACCAACAGAGTATTATACATCAATTCGCCTTTGGATAGAATAACACATGTAAAAAGTAACGACGATCCTAAAACTCAGAAACGTTTAAATATCATCCGGAAAAAAGAGGATGGACTGATCAAGATAAAAGATAATTTATGGACCTATTATCCTGATTGCATGGTAGAATCAATCAACTGGATCAATAATGATTTCATATTTAATCTGATCAATAAGATTAACAATTACAGATTATCCAAATCAATAAAACGAGCATTTGGGAGGTTGAACATCAAAAGCTTTGTTCTTTTTAATGATAGTGAAATTTATAAAGGGTTCTTTTTAAAAGAATTTTTAAAACCGAAACTAAGTGTTTACTATTCAAGAGATTACATTATAGCCGTAGAATACTGGAAAAAACACGGTGAAAAGTTTGAACCACTATTGATCAAAAAGGCTGATTTATGTTTCAGCAACTCTGCTTATTTAGAAGATTATTGCCGTAAATATAATTCAAACGCTTTTGATGTTGGTCAGGGTTGCGATTTTGACCTGTTTGAGAATGTGAGCGATGAGCTTCCTGATGATGTTAAATCAATAAAAGGTCCAAGGATTGGCTATGTAGGAGCATTGAACAGCCAGCGTTTATCAATTGACATTATAGCTGATATTGCTTTAGCATTACCAGACCATAACATCGTGTTAATAGGTCCTGAAGATGATAATTTTAAAGCAAGTAAGCTTCATCAAATAAGTAATGTGATTTTCCTGGGCCAAAAACCGTTGGAAATGCTTGCCCAATACATAAACAGTTTTGATGTGTGTATCAATCCCCAGGTTATCAATGAACTTACTATAGGTAACTATCCACGAAAAATTGATGAATACCTGGCTTTAGGAAAACCTGTAGTAGCTTCAAACACTAAGGCCATGAGCATTTTTAAGGATTACGTTTACCTGGCGGATGATAGTAAAGCATATATTATGCATATTAAGAAAGCTTTAAATGAAAACAATGAAGCAGTGATTAATGAAAGGAAAAAATTTGCTTTTCAGCATACCTGGGAGAACTCAGTGAAATTAATGTCGGACAAAATCATTCTTGAACTTAACAAAACCAGGGCTAATTAATTTAACTCATCAATTAAAAATATTTATATGTCGTTTTTGCTGATAGTTGTATACATCCTTGAATTATACATCCTGATACATTTATTAATGCCATTCTTTTTGTTTCTGATCGGTAAGTTCAATAATAAAAAGAACGATGCTTATGCTCCGCAATTACGTGAAGCTGATTTTGGGATTATTGTTACCGCTTACGAGCAAATTGATCTGCTACGCGGTGTAGTAAACTCTATCCTGCACTTAAATTACAGGAACTATCTTATTTATATTGTGGCCGATAATTGTGATATATCTAATTTGAAGTTTTTTGATGACAGAGTTATAGTGTTACGGCCCGAAACAGTGCTTGCGAGCAATACTAAATCGCATTTTTATGCAATTGAACGCTTCAAAAGACCTCATGAAATTCTTACTATTATTGATAGCGATAACTTAGTTCATCAGGATTATCTGACGGAGCTCAACAGAATGTTTTTTCAAGGTTACCAGGCTGTTCAGGGTGTACGTGAAGCCAAGAATCTCAATTCAAATTATGCTTGTCTTGATGCAGCTGGTGATATTTATTACAGATATATAGACAGGGAATTGTTATTCAACGCCGGATCATCAGCTTCCTTAGCAGGATCGGGTATGGCATTTGATGTAAAGCTATATCGTGACTGTATGGAAAGCATGCAATTTTCCGGTGCCGGTTTTGATAAAATTTTACAGTACGAATTGCTTAAAAG
The DNA here is from genome assembly GCF_030409325.1 of Mucilaginibacter aquaedulcis. Classification (GTDB taxonomy): domain Bacteria; phylum Bacteroidota; class Bacteroidia; order Sphingobacteriales; family Sphingobacteriaceae; genus Mucilaginibacter; species Mucilaginibacter aquaedulcis. The sequence continues at coordinate 766,494 of NZ_JAUFPR010000002.1, read as the reverse complement.
AAAGCTTACAATAGCTTTTTCACAAAAAGCCATTGTATATGATGAAAAAACTGCTAAATCAGAGCAATTAGTTAAACAACGTGCACGCTGGATAAACACCTGGTTTAAATTTTTTGGTTTAGGTTTAGGGCTGTTCGCAAAAAGCATTATTAATTTTAACTGGAACCAGTTTCTTTTTAGCCTTATGTTAATGCGGCCGCCGCTTTTCATCATGATCATATTATCTGCTTTGGCCTTTGTTTTCAACCTGATCTTTAGTCCCCTGCTTTCGATAGCCTGGGTCGTAGCCGGAATATGTTTTATCTATATATTTTATCATTCGCTGTCTTATTTTAAGGCAGACCAGCGTATCATGAAATCACTTAAAAGCATCCCTAAGTTCTTTTTCTATCAAGTACTTGCTTTAACCAAGGTTTTCAAGGCAAATAAACTTTCAGTGGCTACCAAACATGACCAGGATTTGTCTATAGACGAGTTTAAGGAACAAAAATAACCATCAACCTATTGTCAGGACCGAAATATGTCGTCAAAAAAAATAAAGATATTACAAACAATTCGTCAGGGAAAAATTGGTGGTGGAGAAACGCATGTACTCGATCTGGTGGGTACATTAAACGATGATCGTTTTGAATCAGTAGTGCTTTCGTTTACAGATGGCCCCATGGTTGATAGGATGAAGAGCCTCGGTATTAAAACATATGTAATTCATACTGAAAAAGCTTTTGATTCAAGTAAGAATGCCGAGGTGAAAAAAATTATGGAGGCTGAAAAAATAGATATAGTTCATGCCCATGGAACCCGTGCCAATTCAAATACTTATAAAAGCGCAAAAGAGCTATCAATACCTATAGCATATACTGTACACGGCTGGTCGTTTCATAAGGATCAAAACGTGATCGTTAGAAATTTAAGAATCTTGGGTGAAAGATTTTTAGTTAAAAATTCTTCCATGACAATTTGTGTTTCTGACAGCAATTTGCGCGAGGGCAAAAGTCATTTCCCTATTAAAAAAGCACAGGTCATAAAAAATGCGGTTAACCAAGATAGGTTTAATGTTAGTGCTAAATACGACGATTTAAGAGGGGAGTTGGGAGTAAAAGATGATGAGGTATTAGTTGGATATATTGCCAGGATAACCAAGCAAAAAGATCCGTTTACACTTATCAATGCAATAGCGCTGTTAAAAGATCAAAAGAAAATTAAATTCCTGATCGTGGGCGATGGTGATCTTGGAGAAGAAGCCAGGGGTTTAGCTGAAAAATTAGGATTATCGGATCAAATTATATTTTTAAACTTCAGGCAGGACATCCCCAATATTTTAAACGCTATTGATATCTATTGCTTACCCTCATTATGGGAAGGACTACCAATAGGTATACTGGAGGCAATGGCCATGCATAAAGCTATTATTGCTACAGATATTGATGCAAACAAAGAGTTAGTGCAGGACGGAGTGACTGGTTTATTGGTGCCTATAAAATCGCCGGAATTATTAGCAAATGCATTTAAGTCATTGGCGGCGGATAAAACACTTAGAGAAAAATTAGGTCAGAATGCAGGCATCGCTATAAACCGGGATTTTAATTTATTGAAAATGACACAGGAAGTTGAAAAGGTTTATACAACCCTGAGCAAATAAGTATTCCCTGTTTGGTTAATTACTATATAGTAATCATTGTTGAATTATATGAGAAAGTAATGAATAGAAGGAGATTTACTAAAAATATTTTAATTGCCGGTGCACTTGGGCTTACTTCATATCCTATTTTTAAATGGGTATCCATCAATAAAAATGTAAGTCCCGATGCTTTTAGGCCTTATGCTAATTTAATTGATGAGCTTGCAGAAACCATTATTCCCAGAACCGATACTCCGGGAGCGAAGGACGCAAAGGTAGGCAGCTTTATTACCAAAATGCTGGTATCATGTACAGACAACAGAACACAGAATATTTTTTTACAAGGGCTTAACGATTTGGAAGAGTATGCTCATGATAAATATAATCACTCGTTTTTAGAATGTAGCAAAACTGAGCGATTGGCCACGCTTGAGCATTTTGAGCAAAAATCAACATATCGTTTTAATGTGTTAAACAAGATCGAAAATAAGTTTATAGGGCTTCCTTTCATCTTAAACTTAAAAAGACTCACAGTTCAAGGGTATTGTACTTCGCAAGTTGGTGTCACCAAGGGCATGGCTTATGAACTTATTCCGGTACATTTTCAAGCCTGTATTCCTTTAACACCCGGTCAAAAATCCTGGGCAACTAAATAGCTATATGAATATAATAGGTAACGCCAAAAAAGAGGTCAGCTATGACGCCATTGTAGTTGGATCGGGAATCAGCGGTGGCTGGGCGGCTATGGAGCTTTGTAAAAAAGGATTGAAAACATTGGTACTTGAACGAGGCCGAAATGTTGAGCACATTAAAGATTATCCCACGGCAATGTTAAGCCCATGGGAATTTGAGTTTGGGTTGAGTCTCACCACAAAAGAAATACAACAAAGCCCCATTCAATCGCAACTTACAAACGCTGGTAATCAACACTTTTTTGTTAATGATACCGAGCACCCTTATATTCAGGATAAACCCTTTAACTGGCTCAGAGGCTACCAGGTTGGTGGTCGTTCATTAACATGGGGAAGGCAATGTTACAGGTGGAGCGATCTTGATTTTGAAGCTAACTTAAAAGATGGAACTGCTATAGACTGGCCCATTCGCTATAAAGACATTGAGCCATGGTACAGTTATGTAGAGAAATTTATCGGTGTAAGCGGAAGCCATGAAGGGTTAGCACAATTGCCTGATGGTTCTTTTTTGCCCCCAATGGAATTAAATTGTATTGAAAATCATTTGGCCGATTCGCTGCGGAAAACACCGGATCGTTTGCTGACCATTGCACGTGTGGCTAACCTTTCGCAAGTTTGGGATTCACGCGGGCCTTGTCAAAACCGTAACCTGTGTACCAGGGGATGCCCGTTTGGAGGGTATTTCAGTAGTAACAGTTCAACTATACCGGCTGCTTTTAAAACTGGAAACCTAACTTTAAGACCATTTTCTATAGTCTCTGAAGTTATATATGATGAGCATACACAAAAAGCTAAAGGGGTGCGTGTAATTGATCAGCAAACCAAAGAAACGTTTGAATATTTTGCTAAAATAGTTTTTATTAATGCCTCAACCATCAATACAGCTGGCTTACTGCTAAATTCAAAGTCGAACCGTTTTCCTAATGGTTTGGGAAATGATAGTGGTGAACTGGGGCATAATTTAATGGATCATCATTCCTCTGCCGGTGCATGGGGCGCTCATCCGGGTTTTCAAGATATGTATTATAAGGGCAGAAGACCCTGTGGATTCCTGATACCCAGATTCAGAAACCTGCATCAGGATAAAAATTCAGGGTTTTCGAGAGGGTATAATCTTCAGGGACATGGCGAAAGAGCAGAATGGCCTGATAGGATTGACAGCAAAGGTTTTGGAAATGATTTTAAAACCAAGATCACTACTCCGGGGCCATGGACAGTATGGATGGCCGGCTGGGGTGAGTGCTTGCCATATCATGAAAACAAGATAACACTGCATTCAGATAAAAAAGATAGCTGGGGATTGCCTGTCATAGCTGTTGATTTTTCATTTAAAGAAAATGAGAACAAAATGATGGAAGATATCAAAAAAACATCCGGCGAAATGCTCGAAGCTGCCGGTTTTAAGGATATCAATATTTTTAACTATTCGCACCCGGGTGGTACAACTGTTCATGAAATGGGAACAGCCCGGATGGGCAGAGATCCTAAAACGTCGGTACTTAATGGTAATAATCAAATTCATGACGTAAAAAATGTCTTTGTTACCGATGGTAGTTGCATGACATCGTCAGCTTGTCAAAATCCATCACTTACATATATGGCACTTACTGCAAGGGCTTGCGATTATGCAGTAAGTGAATTGAAAAAAAATAATATCTAAATACCGCGGATTAACTGATATTAATATAGCGGTTCTAATAATTATAATAAAACATACATGCCTTCGATAAAAAAGTTATTAGCTCCCTTCAAAAATATCCACTTCCAATCGTTGATGGGAAATGGTGTAATGGCAGTGTTTGGGCTTTTAACCATCACGGTATTGTATCGCACTTTATCCGTAAAAGATATAGGTGTATACGTTTTCTTTATAACCATAGTCACGTTGATTGATACGTTTAAAACAGGCTTTTTGAATAATTCATTCATTAAATTTTACACCGGCACAACGCGGGAAGAGGGTAAGGTGATAATAGGTTCGGCATGGTGTCTGGCCATTGCAATTACCAGTGGTTTACTTATTGTAAATGCCTTAGCTTTTTTCTGGTATTCGTTTAAGAACGACCAGGAGATGCTGATGTTCTTGAAATACTTTTTCATTATAACTATAGCCACGCTTCCATCTTACATGTCAAACCTGATAGTTCAGGGCGATAAACGTTTTGACAGGTTGCTATGGCTTAAGCTTATTAATCAGGTTTTATTCACCGGGGCTGTAATTGTACTTGCAGTGCTGCACAAGGCAACTTTAACATCTGTTATTTACTGTTACATTGCTGGTAACATTGCCGCTGGCCTAACAGCTATTTTATTTAACTGGACAAGGATTGAAACCATCAAAAGTGCCTCAAAAAATTACATATTAGAAATTTACCATTTTGGTAAATATAGTATGGGCACCACGGTTAGTTCCAATTTTTTCAAAGTAACAGATGTTTTTTTTATCAATTTTTTTCTCGGGCCTGCTGCACTTGCTGTTTATAATTTGGGAGGGCGCCTGTTACAGATCATCGAAATTCCGATTGCCAGTTTTGTAGCATCGGGTTTGCCGGGCTTTTCGGGCTACTACAACAACAAACTCTATGATGACATGATATACATGATGAAAAAGATGATCGGAATGTTGTCTGTTGCCATATTTGCTATAACGCTTGTATGTGTAATATTTGCCGAACCTATAATAGGATTAATAGGTGGCGCGAAATACTATCATACGGAAGCCCCGAATTTATTCAGAATTTTCATGACCATAGCAATACTTTATCCCGCCGATCGATTTTTTGCAGTGGTATTGGATGTGATACATCAACCCAAGATCAATTTTTATAAAATTCTGGTTATGCTGACCGTGAATTTATTGGGTGATTATATTGGGTTAACATTATATAAATCAATTTACATTGTAGTAGTAGTGAATGTTTTTCCTGTTTTGGCAGCTATAATAATATCTTATTTTCCTTTGAATAAATTTTACAAGTTTAATTTCTGGGATATATATATTGTTGGTTATAAGGAAATTATATTGGTATTAACACGCGTTAGAGGTATGTTATCAGCAAAAATGGCAAAAGAGTAATTGTTTATATGAACAAGGAAATTTTAATATTGATCTCAGTTCTCTATTTAATGGTCGTTGGGAACAAAAGTGTTCAGGCGTATAATGAGAACAACCCAAGCCATTCGGTAAAAGGTCAGGATAAACTTGAAATTAAAGAACAGCGCGTTAAAGAGATCAGTATAGACGATCTGCATAGCATATTTAATGCAGAGGATACTTATTATAAAATTAGTCCCGGCATTATCACTTCACGAGTAACTATCAACGGTGCCAAGAATTGTACATTTGATTTTCAAAACGGAGTAACATTCAAAACCGCGGATATTGGTATTTCTTTGAAGGGAAAGATCAAAGGTTTGGTATTAAAAAACTTTAGCACGGAAGGCTGTAAACAATATCAAATTTCTGTTGAGGGGTGGTCTAATGTACATTTTAGTCCTCATGACCCCGATACTTATATTGATGATCTGCAATTGATCAATATACACTCAGATCACGCAGCAGATCATGCTTATCTTTTTAATGCTCCCGGTGGTTTTGATAAACAAGGTTTACGGGGAGTGATCAGAGGGTTTGTGATGAAAAACTGTTCATTCAAAAACTCACCTTCGGGTTCAACAGTTTGTTATTTGGGCTCGGGTGAAAATTATCTTATCCAGGCAAATGAGATTGATAATATAAATAGTGCCAATAACAATCACAATGGTATTTTCTGGTTATGTGGTAATGGTTCTTTTATTGGTAATAAGGTAACAAACAGCCAGGGACAAATGGCTCGTTTTTGGCTGTATTCGCACAGCAGACGACAATCAGTTACCGTACGTGATAACATAGATTATAACATCATAAAGTATTCTGCTTTTGAATTGCAGGCAAACAATGGTCTTTTAGGATGTGATAGTTTTTTACCGGCTGATGCTTATGTTTATAATAACACAGCAATAAGTTTGGGTACACATGTAACTGCACCCATTATAGATGCTCAAATGCTTGATTTGTATGCCACAGGAGGAAATCTGACTTACTACAATAATTTGGGTGCTAATCTTTATAAGGCAAATGGTTATCCGATAACTGATATGATAAATTACGAAGGGGGAGGGAATGTATTGAAAAACGTTAAAAACGTTTATAAGCCAAAAGCAACTATGATTGTTACCGATCTGGTTAAATTTAAATCTAAAATTCTCGGGGTAGGAGCTGACCGAAATAAATTAACCCGTTAATCAAAAATTTTTGATTAACGGGTTAACAGCATATTAAACTTTTTCTTTTTGAAATAAGGCTGGTACAGTTCCTATGATAATTCTAAGATCTAACCATATTGAATAATTTTGAGCGTAAAAATTATCTAATTTCTTTCTTTCACGCTCAGACATATCTTCTTTTCCTCTTTTACTTACTTGCCACAAACCGGTTAATCCAGCAGGGCCCAGGAAACGCATTGACCATTCGTTTGAGGTTAGCATTTCAGCCTCATAAACAGGTAACGGACGATTGCCAACTACAGACATATCACCTACTAATATGTTGAATAATTGAGGTAATTCGTCAAGGCTGGAGTTACGTAGAAAATTACCCAGCTTTGTAATACGCGGATCATTCTTGATCTTCACAAATGCAGCTTTATTTGCTCCGCCTTCTGCAGCGTATTGATTGTTTTCGGTTGATAATTTAGCTAACAACTGATCAGCATCCGTGCGCATTGATCTGAACTTGTAAAAGTTAAATATTTTGTATCCGGTACCAACCCGCTTGCTCTTATAAAAAACAGGGCCTTTTGAATCTAATCTGATCGCAATTGCTACAAGCAAAAGTAACGGCGACAAGGTGATTAGCATACAACTTGAGATCAATACATCTATAATGCGTTTTCCCAACGGCATTTTATATGTTGTATCAACTTCTTTTGAAAGCTCAAGCAATTTTGGTTTAATTAGTTTAAAGGTAACCAAAAAGTTAAGCCGCTCACGTAAATCATCCAGGGAAAATGGAAGACTGTAAATATCATGCACTTTTAATTCAACAGCCTTACTCCTTAGGGTTTTGTCATTTTTAGATGAAAGTAAAACGATGATCAACCCGTTTAGCAGGAAGCTTTTCTTTACTTCCTGTACAAATGATATATATTTTCCTTCGGTGTCAACTTCAACCAGGATAATATCAGGTAGGGTTAAAATAGATTGATTACCAAGATATTCACTTAATTCTGCAATAGAATTATTATAAACTATATTGAATCCACTATTTAAACCGGTGGAAACCATATTCTTTAATTCCTGACCTGCGTAGGCTACCCTGATGTTTGCACCCAGGTTTTCATTCCAACCTACAGTTTGATTATTCATAGTCATGTTATAATAATTGGTTAATGGCGGTTTTTAAATCATTGGGCTTAAATGGCTTTTGCATGTAAGCATCAATTTTAATAGGCATCTTGCTGATCTGTTCAGGAAGGTCATGTGCTGCCGATAGTAACATTACAGGAATATCACGATAGAAGCCACTGATTTTAACGTTTTTAACAAATGATTGACCATCAAAATAAGGCATTTGCAAATCGGCAATTATAACTTCCGGCATATTGCCTTCATCAAGCCATTTGAATGCGTCTATACCATTATTTTTAACCACCACCTCATAATCTTTTTCTAATATAAAGTTGAGTAACTTTAATATGCCTAAATCGTCATCAACAATCAGTAAGGTTTTTTTCATCTGTGTTTGGTTATTACCTAATTAATAAAGTGAATTAAAAGCGTAAAAATGATTAAAAAGTTTGATTAGTTTCTTTCGTTGATCAGTTTAAATCTTAACCTTTTACGTTAAAGTTGTATCACATGTTTGCTTTTGAAACCAGAATACTTCAACTTTAAACTCATTTGAATAATGATATTCAATTATTATACCGAAAGTAAATTGATATTGCTTTTTAAGATATTTTTGAGGTTTTCACCTTATAAGCAACTCTGTGGGGCAAAAAAGGGATATATAAAAGCTATTATATACCCATATGTGTGTAATTAATGGTTATTGTGATATGTATATGTGAGGAATTTATTCCCACTTGGGGAATAAATTAGCAACACAAAGGTTAAATAATAGGCAATTCAGTATTTGCCCCAAAAGAAACTTTATTCATCATGTTGCTCAATAATTGAAAGAATATTGCCCGCCGGGTCATTAAACCAGGCTATGGTGGGGTCGTCATCACCACTCTTTAATATGCCTCTTTCATCTGTTTTAAATTCCGGCTGGTTGTAAACAATAAATTTCACACCACGCTGAGTTAATTCGTCTACAGTTTGTTCTACACTATTTACCGGGAAATTTAGGATTGTAAAAGTAGCTGGAACATGATTAGGCTTTGGATAAATTAAAATAATGTTATCCTTAGTGATTTCAAGGTTAAGTAATTGAGGCATATGTTTATCCTCGTAAATATTGAGCCCCAATATTTCACCATAAAACTCTTTGGCTTTTTGCAGATCATTAACCGAAAAGCCACTAAATGCTTTGTTACTTTCTATCATAATACAAAGTGTTATTAATTGAAAATTAATAAGAGTGATTTTTGTTTCATGGTTTTTGTGTTAATCAGGCAGAACTTCTGCATAGCATATTCTGATTGTTTGGAGTTATAAATGCTCATACTATGCTAAAACACAATATGAGCACTCTTTTATATTCACAGGTGATAAATTATTTTACAGCAAACAGACTTATATAATTTTTACGATACGCATAGGCCAAAAACAAGACACCTAAAAGCAAGGCTATCACCGTTGGAAGGCTTTCTGGACCTAAAAAGGCATGGAAGAAAACAATGTTCACCATAATGGGGAATAATACTACCAGCGCAAGTGCTACAAATCTGCCGGTAATAAGTGCTATGGCACATACCAGTTCTGTTATTTTTATCAGCGGTATAAGGTAAATTGATGCGTTTACGCCATCCATAAATACTTTAATATTTCCTTTTAGTTGGGGTTGGGGCACCAATTTAAAAAGCACCACTACTGACGAAAACAGGAACAGCAGACCAACAAGAATTCGAACAACAATTACAGCAATTTTCATGATTTATAATATTTGAAATTTATTATTTAATGGTTTTTTAGCTGCTCATACCTTTTCCAGAAATAGTAGGTTATAAACATAATAACCAGCATGACCAGCGGGGGGATCAATAAACCGAAACCATCTCCTGCAAATGCTCTTGAGGCAACAGCTCCAATAAAATTGAACGCAAAGCCTGCATACGCCCATTCTTTTATAGTGTTGAATTTAGTTTGTAATATGGCTAATGCACCCAATAGTTTGGCAACTCCAAAAATAATGAGCGCGTACATGGGGTAACCCAGATGCAGCAATACATCTTTCCCTGCCTGCTGTTGGGTTATACCGCCGTAGCTATCAGCCAGCATGGCTAAAGCAAATAAAATGGTTAATATCCAGTAAGTGATGCTGATGGTTTTCGGTTTCATATTTATTGAAGGTTTATATTAATTATTGTTCAATAGGGCAATCCATCATCCACTGAACGCCAAACTGATCACTAAGCATTCCAAAATAGCTTCCCCATGATGATTTATCAAATGGTACGAGGACTTTTCCACCCTGTGAAAGAGCTTTAAATAAATTGCCAGATTCTTCCACAGTCCCACCATTTATAGAGATGGAATCGCTGTTGCCGCGAGTCAGGGTTTTAGCCATTTCGCCTATCATATCTGTAGCCATTAACATATTACCCTGGCCAATAGGAAGGGCTATATGCATTATCTTATTTTCATCTGTTGGTGTCGAGTCGCAGGTTTCGCCCATGTCTTTATAGCGTATTACCAATGTAAATTCGCCACCAAAAACTGATTTATAAAAGTTAAAGGCCTCTTCGGTGTTCCCTGCAAAATTCAAATAAGGGTTAATTGTTATCATTTTCTTTAAATTTAAGTTTATAATTGATTTACTGTTAGTTGTGGATGCACTAAGCTATCCATTTATTTGTTAATCAAATTTACACGGATTGAGTAGCATCGAAAAGGGGGGAATACGACACATTTAGGGGCCAATTATGACATTCTATTCGTCAGTGTCCTAAATCATACCAATATTATTTTTTGCCTCCGTTCTTTTTAATATGTTAGTGAAATGATAGAGACATTTGCCAGCAAAATAATTGCATTTAATCAGCAGCTTGATTTTAAGGGCGTTTTACCAAATGGGATAAGTATCATGAATCCTTATAAAGATGGCGGACCTGCATTATCAGTTTCTACACAATTTTACAATAAGTATTTTAATGATCGGCATCCCCGGCATTTAATATTAGGTATCAACCCTGGTAGGTTTGGCTCAGGCTCAACCGGTGTTGCCTTTACCGATCCTAAGCGATTGGTAAGCGAGTGTGGTATACCTTTCAATGGCCCTGTAACCCATGAACCATCATCTGCTTTTGTTTATGAAATGATACATGCGTTTGGAGGCGTAAAAGAGTTTTATGAGCGATTTTATATCCATTCCGTTTGTCCCTTAGGTTTTACCATAACCGGTAATAAGGGTAAAGAGGTGAATTATAATTATTATGACATGCCCGAATTGCAGAAAGCGGTATATCCCTTTATCATCGAGAATATTCAAAAACAGTTAGATAATGGTTTTGAAACCGATATTTGTTATTGTTTCGGTACCGGTAAAAACGAAGCGTTTTTACGTAAACTAAACGCCGAAAAGAAATTCTTCAAACAAATTATAGCACTTGAACATCCTCGCTATATTATGCAGTACAAAGCCAAAACCAAACAGGATTATATTGCAAAATACATGTTGGAATTAAGCAAGGCCATGATATAATACTATTTGGTGCTGATATCCCGTTTGTGATCATCGGGCTCTTTACCTGTGGCATGATAGTTACGGATAAAATCAGCCAACTGCTTTAGCTCAAAGTCAGTAAGTTCAGTTCCACCCGAATAGTGATAGCTATCATCTTTGCTATCAAGGAAAATAGCACCAAGATAACCTTTATCAAAGGTTTTAGGACTATCAATATCCCGGTACAGTTTATAGGTGCCTGCATTGTTGGCACCTGTTTCAGTTCTATTAACATCCGCCGGGTCAATGGCTATATTAATATGAGAGCCGTCCTGTTTTTTTACTCCGAATGTAACGCCGCTGGTGATCATCGCAACTTATTTTTATATAAAGTAGACAATGATCAGGTTTAATTGTTTTTGCCCCATTAGTAATTGGGCAAACGTTTTAATTATTACATAAATTAGCTATATGATTAGTACTTATGATATGCTTTTGCGGCTGTTTTTAGCGGCTTTGTTAGGCAGTATAATAGGATGGGAGCGCGAACGCAGGCATTGGACCGCAGGCTTGAGAACACATATGCTGGTAAGCCTTGGGTCGGCATTGATCATGTTGGTTTCGGCTTATGGTTTCCAGGATGTAGTAGGTAAGCCTGGGATATCACTTGATCCTTCAAGAGTGGCCGCGCAGGTTGTGAGTGGAATTGGTTTTTTAGGCGCGGGAACTATATTTTTTCTGCGGAACGAAGTTGTAAAAGGGCTTACTACCGCAGCCGGCTTGTGGACGGTTGCTGGTATCGGTTTAGCCGTGGGAGGCGGTTTGTATATTGAAGCTATTAGTGCAACCGCTATAGCCCTGATCATTTTAGCCGTATTTAAACCGTTTGAAGATAGAATTTTCAAAAAGAACAAGTATCGGAATATCAGGATGGTGCTTGATCAGCACAAAGCTGATTTTGTAGCAATAGAAAATGTTTTAATTAACCATAATATTCCCTTTAAAGAAATTGGCCTTACCGCCGCTAATGAGGGTAGCGATGAGATCAGGATCACTATTCAAAAACAATTTACGGAGCAGGAACGTGTAATGACCGTAATTGCTGAATTGAAAAAGATAAATGGAGTAAATAGTGTTGACTTTTTAAGCTGATCATTTGCCTCAAAAACAAAAATGGCCGGTATAAACTACCGGCCATTTTTTTACTTCAAAAGTTTATAAATGATTACTTCGCCACGGTAAAATTAACGCTGGCTTTTTCATCGGCGGAGCTGCTGCCCATCACCAATTTATACTTGCCAGGGTAAAGTTTCCATTTATGAGTAACCAAGTCCCATTTTTGCAGATCCTGAACCGGGATTTTAATGGTAACAGTTGAATCCTGATCCTTTGCTACGCTAACGTGTTTAAAACCTTTTAACTCTTTAATCGGCATTCTGTCAACCTTCGGATATTCGATATAGGCCTGTACAACTTCATCTCCATTCATTTTGCCGGTATTTTTTACATTAACCGCAACAGTTAACGTGTCGGTTTTTTTGTATGATGCTTTCGGCTTGCTGTTCAATGTGTAAGCAAATGAGGTATAACTTAAACCAAAACCGAACGGATACTGTACCGGGCCATCAAAATAACGATAGGTACGGCCCTTCATCGCATAATTCTGGTAATCGGGCAGGTTGCTCATATCCTTATAAAACGTAAGCGGTAAGTGACCCGATGGAGAAACATCTCCGAATACCACATCAGCAAGGGCGTTACCGCCCTGTTCACCAGGGTACCAAGCATATATAATAGCATCAACATAAGGTTCTATACTTGATACATCAACATCAGAGCCAGCTGTAATTACTGCAATGATAGGTTTAGTTTTAATGCCTTTACGTAAGGCTTTTATAAATGCGATCTCGCTGGCTGGCAGGCTCAGGTTTTTCCTGTCGCCGCCACTTTCTGATAAAAAGGCATCACCTGCTTCACCTTCCAGTACCGGCGATAAACCAATCACCACAATAGTTACATCGGCAGAGCCGGCTGCCCAGATACCGCCAAAGTGGGTAGTATCCTTATAATCACAACCCAGGTCATACTCCACACGGGTAGATTTACTTACAGCTCCGGTAATACCTTCAACAAAATTTACCACTTTGCTGCTGGTACCGTGGTAATTAGCCACCATAGCATCTAAAGATGCTGCATTAGGGCCAACCACCATAATGCTTGATACATTCGCTTTGTTCAAAGGTAAAATGTCTTTATCGTTTTTAAGCAGCACCATGCTTTGCTGGGCTACTTTTCGGGCCAATGCAAGGTGCTGAACATTATGAACACTATCCGCTCCATAGCCATGATAAGGGTTCTGTGCCGGATCATCATAAAAGCCAAGTTTAAACTCCGTGCGTAAAATAGCAATCAAAGAGAAGTCAATATCTTTTTCTGTCAATAGCTTTTGTTCGATGGCTTTTAAACCATCTTTTTGCAGCACGGTTGAGCAATCTAAATTAACACCTGCTTTTAAGGCCGCCGCGGCAGTTTCAACAGCTGTAGGTAAGGTTTTATGACGAAGAAAAACATCGTCAAGCGCACCGCAATCAGTTACTACATGGCCCTTAAATCCCCACTCTTTTCTTAAAATATCAGTAAGCAATACTTTATTAATAGAGTTTGGTACACCATTTACCCTGTTATAAGCGCTCATTACCGATTCAACGCCGGAGCTTACCAATTCATGAAAGGCATAAAGGTAAGTTTCGCGCAGATCTTTTTCATCTACAATTGCATCAAAATGATCGCGCTCTGCTTCAGGGCCGCTGTGTACGGCAAAGTGTTTAGCAGTTGCCGAGGCTTTCAGATACTTAGGATCATTTCCCTGTAGACCCTTTACAAAGGCCGACCCCATACGTCCGGTTAAAAATGGATCCTCACCGTAAGTTTCTTGTCCACGGCCCCAGCGAGGGTCGCGGAAAATATTGATGTTAGGTGTCCAGAAGGTAAGGCCCATATATTGCAAGTGCCTGTCTTGCCCTATGGCCAGATTATACTTGGCACGGGCTTCTGTTGAAATAACGGTGGAAACCTGTTTTAAAAGATCGTCATTAAAGGTCGCCGACATACCAATGGCTTGCGGGAATATAGTGGCTTCGCCTGCACGGGCTACGCCATGCAAAGCCTCATTCCACCAGTTATAAGCCGGGATACCTAAACGTGGAATAGCCTTGCTTTGGTAGCCCAGTAGTGAGATTTTTTCTTCGAGGGTTAGTTTTGATAAAAGATCATTAACTCTTGTTTCAATCGATTGCGAAGCATCTTTGTAAAAAGGAGTTTGTTGTGCTTGTGAAGTACCGCCAGTAAACAGGAGGGCAATAACAGCTACCGATAGCCGCGTGACTTTTGTAATGGTTGAAGTCATAGTTTTATTGTTTCTTTTAAATTGATGCAAATGTAATCCGTATTAACTTTATAGCGTAATTATTTGAAAAGGAATTTTACTGATCAATCAGGTTTGTTGTAACAATAATAAAATATTAATTTCGGATTTGAAATTTTTTCAATTAAGTTTCGATATTTATTAAAATATTTTAAAAAGTTTATTAACGCTATACTTTAAATAATTGTTCATCATATAAATTCAGATACTCAATGAAAAAAATCTTTACGTTATTCATCTTAAGCGCTTGCAGTATTGCTTCCATGGCGCAAAAACACAACGTTTCCAAGCAATATATGCAACCCAACGATCCATTGGTTGAAAAAAAGCTAACCGACTGGCAGGATCTGAAGTTTGGCCTGTTTATGCATTGGGGAACATATAGCCAGTGGGGTGTTGTGGAAAGCTGGAGTATTTGCCCTGAGGATGAAGGGTGGACACAACGTAAAGGCCCGTACGGTGCTACTTATAATGGTTACAAAGCAGCCTACGAAAACCTGCAAACTACTTTTAATCCTGTAAAGTTCAATCCCGAAAAATGGGTGAAGGCGGCAAAAGATGCCGGTATGAAATACGTGATATTTACAACAAAGCACCACGATGGTTTTTGCATGTTTGATACCAAGGAAACTGATTACAAGATTACCAGCACAAAAACACCGTTTTCAAGTAACCCAAGGAGCAACGTAACAAAGGAGATATTCAATGCTTTCCGGAAAGATAATTTTATGATTGGGGCCTACTTCTCAAAGCCCGACTGGCATTCAGAAAATTACTGGTGGCCTTATTTTCCACCTAAAGATCGAAACGTTAATTATGATCCTAAAAAATATCCTGAACGCTGGCAAAAGTTCAAGGATTTTACATATAACCAGATTGGCGAATTAATGACCGATTATGGCAAAGTCGATATTTTGTGGCTCGATGGTGGCTGGGTACGCCCCAAAAGCAGTGTTGATACCACAATCGATTGGCAGCGCGGTATTAAATTTGACCAGGATATTGATATGCCTAAAATTGCCGCTATGGGTCGCCACAAACAACCCGGTCTGATTGTGGTTGATCGTACCGTATCCGGTCAGTTTGAAAACTATACTACACCCGAGCAGGAGGTACCTGAAGTTCCGCTTGATCATCCCTGGGAAAGCTGTATAACAATGGGTAATTCATGGAGTTACGTTCCCGGTGATCATTACAAATCCGTACAACAAATTGTACAGTTACTTGTAAAAATAGTTTCACGCGGAGGTAACCTGCTCATGAACATTGGCCCAGGCCCTGATGGCGATTGGGATCCCGTTGCTTATCAACGTTTACAAGGCATAGGTGAATGGATAAAAATCAATGGTGAGGGTATCTATGGTTCTAAGTCGGTAGCACCTTACTCAACCGGGAATGTATTTTATACGCAGGCAAAAAATAACAAAGCAATTTACGCCTTTGTACTCAGCGAGCAGGAAAAAGTAATGTTGCCATCAACCATTACAGTTAAAGCAGCCAAGCCTAAAAAAATAACTTTATTAGGTAGCAAACAAAGCCTTAAATGGAAACAGCAAAATGATGAAGTGGTTATAAAAATACCTACAGACTTGCAGCAAAAAAGTGGTTTAAATGAGGTGGCCTGTTTTAAGCTGGAATATTAACGACGGATAAAATACCACATAAAATAGTTAAATAAGCATAGCGCCAAACTTGTTTCAATATTTAATTTTGAAATCCTCATCTTCATAAATAATGATAAAAATGTCCCCTGCAGGTAAGCCTGTTTTTAAAATTTCAACAACCTTTGCATCGTTGTGTGTTCTTGTTTTTCAAAGCGTTACTGCAAGCGCGCAAACAAGTTATGAACTAAACAACGGATGGAAGTGTGCACCCATCGCTACTGTTAAGGATAAAGGTGCAAAGATTTCACGTACCGATTATAGTACAAGTGCATGGATGCCTGCCGTTGTTCCGGGAACGGTTTTAACCAGCTTAATAGCTGATAAAAAAATGCCTGATCCATTCTATGGAATGAATAATGAGCAGATCCCGGATATATACAAAACGGGTCGAGATTATTATACCTACTGGTTTGTCAAGGATTTTAAGGAAACTTTACCAGCAAGTGGGAACCAGGTTTACCTTAACTTTAGGGGAGTAAATTATAGCTGCGATATTTATTTAAATGGCCATAAACTGAATGAAAAACTACATTCAGGTATGTTTTTACGCCAATCATATAACATTACTAAATGGATGGCTAAGGATGGTAATAATAGGGTAGCCGTTATTGTTTATCCACCAAATTCAGTAGGTAATCCAAACGGTGGTCAGGGTGGCGATGGTACCATTGCCAAAAACGTAGGTATTCAATACACTGCCGGTTGGGACTGGATTCAGCCTATCAAAGATCGTAACACTGGTATCTGGGATAAGGTAACTATCGAAAAAACGGGAGCCATAAGAATAAAAGATCCACATGTGGTAACCCTGGTATCAAGCGTAAGACAACCTGACGGTCCGCAGCAACCGGCAGTTATACAGGTATCTGCTGAATTGGAAAATGCCACAGGTGTTTCTGTCACAGGCGAACTGAAATATACACTTGATGGCAACTTGATTTCAAAAAAGGTAACCATTAAACCGAACTCGACAGAACCTATTCAACTGAATGATCTTTCCCTCAAAAATCCTAAACTTTGGTGGCCTAACGGTTACGGAGCGCAGCATCTATACTCCATGAACCTGCAATTTGTAACAAGTGCGAATAAAGTTTCGGATCAAAATACCATAAAAGTAGGAGTAAGGCAGATTACTACGGAATGGAATGCACGTACCGAAAGCAGGCAGATTAACATTAACGGTCAAAAAATATTTATTAAAGGGAGTAACTGGATCATATCTGACGAGCTGTTGCGCTTTTCAGATGCCCGCTATGATGCCGAAGTTCGTTTCCATCACGATATGAACCTGAACCTGATCAGGGTTTGGGGTGGCGCGCTGATTGAACGCCCGGAGTTTTATGAGGCTTGCGACAAATATGGTATGCTGGTATTTCAGGATATGTGGGGCTCAGGTGATTGTAACGGTCGCTGGACTGACCCGATGAAATTGGAGGATCAGTGGACCCGCCGCAAATACCCTGATGACCATGATCTTTATGTTAAATCAATTGAAGACCAGGTTAAATTGATACGTAATTACCCATCATTGGCTATCTGGTGCGGAGGTAACGAGATTACCCCGCCTGAGGATATTCTGAAAACCCTGCGTGATACTGTAATGCCTAAGCTAGATAACACGCGCTGGTTTATTCCATACTCAAACTCTGAGGAAATGTCGCGCAATGAAATGGGAGGTAATGGCGACGGACCTTATGGGATACAACCGTTATCAACCTTTTGGGCACATAAAACATACCCTTTTAACTCAGAAGTTGGTTCTGTTGGGGTAAGCGATTATGAATCGTTAAAAAGATTTATACCTGCTAAAAACATGGTATTGCCAGAATATGATGCAGCCACCGGGAAAACCAAAACTGATTCTGTTTGGGATTACCATAAATATATTGACTATGATGGTTTTATTGACAAGTATGGCAAGGCTAAAGATGTAGAAGATTTTGCTAACAAGGCCCAGTTGGTAAATTATGATCAATATCGTGGCTTGATGGAAGGTTTCAGCTCGCACATGTGGGATTGGTATACCGGCACAATCATCTGGAAAACACAAAACCCGTGGACGGCAATGCGGGGGCAAATGTATGATTACTATCTTGATCCAAACGCGTGTCTCTACGGTTTACACAGCGGAAGCGAGCCTTTGCATATCATGTATGACCCAACAACAGGTATGGTGATGGTTGCCAATAATACCTTTAAAAGCCATACTAACATGATGCTGGTAGCAAAAGCTTATGATATGGATGGCAAAGAAACCGTGCTTACCCAAGTGTTTTCAGATGTTACACCAACCACAACCAAACGCTATTTATCGCTGAAAAGGGAGATGGATAAACTGGCGAAAGAAAAAGGAGCATTCCTTTGTCTGCAACTACTGGATAAGGATAAAAAGACACTAAGCGAAAATATTTATTGGATAGCCGATGAAAACGGTAATTATTCGGGTTTGGAAAAAATGCCAAAAGGAAATTTGAATGCTACTGCGAAACCTCTGGATAACGGTAAGGTTGAGGTTACTTTGGCAAACACGGGTAACGGTCCGCTGGCGTTTTTTAACAGGCTATCCTTAGTTGATGTCGATACCAAACAGCGAGTATTGCCAGCATTTTACAGTGATAACTATGTTACCGTGTTACCAGGTCAGGAGAAAAAGGTAATTATTGAATATAAAGATGCCATGAAAAAGAACCTTGCGGTAACCCTGAACGGCTGGAATACCGGCGATAAATTGATACAGATAAACAAATAAATACCTATGATGGCTTTTGCTAAAAAATATTACGTTATAAAACTGGCTCTTTTGCTAACGTGTGCCGCAACGGCAAACACCTATGCGCAGGATACCGCAAAATTTCCATTGATACCTTACCCGAGCCAGTTGGCTGAGGGTAAGGGTAGCTTCGTGATAACCCCGAAAACAACCATCGTTGCTGCCAGTGAGTTTAGTGCTGAAGCTGCTGAATTAAATAACCTTTTGCTAAAAGGTTTAGGCAAACGTTTGGTGGTAACCAAAGCGGCAAAGCCTCATGTCATTAAACTGGTATACGACGCAAGTATTAGCGCGCCTGAGGCTTATAAATTAAATATCAGCACACAGCAGCTTACAATAACTGCTAAAGATGCTGCTGGGGTATTTCACGCAATCGAAACCGTAAGGCAATTACTGCCTGTTTCGGTTGAAAAAGGTATAGCAAACAGCACTCTTACATTGCCTGCCGTAATTATTGAAGACCAACCTGCCTACGCCTGGCGTGGTATGCATCTTGATGTTTCGCGGCATTTTTTTTCGATAAGTTATCTGAAAAAGTTTATCGACAGGATGGCGCTATATAAAATGAACAAACTTCATTTGCATCTAACGGATGATCAAGGTTGGCGCATCGAAATAAAAAAATACCCTAAACTAACAGAAGAAGGAGCATGGCGCACTTTCAATAATCAGGATTCGGCTTGTATGAAAAAGGCTAAGGATAATCCCGATTTTATAATTGATAAAGAGCATATCATTAAGCGTAATGGTAAAACCTTGTATGGCGGCTTTTATACCCAGCAGGAAATGAAGGGCATTGTAGCTTATGCCGCTGCCCGGCACATTGATATTATCCCTGAAATTGATATGCCTGGCCACATGATGGCCGCTATTAACTCGTATCCGTTTTTAACCTGTAACGGCGAAAATTCATGGGGTAAATTATTCACCAAGCCCATTTGTCCGGGATTGGAAACCACTTATGAGTTTGCTCAAAATGTTTATAGCGAGATCATGGATATCTTTCCATCCAAATATATCCACATTGGCGGTGATGAAGTTGACCGTACCGATTGGGGAAAATCTGCCGATTGCAAGGCTTTGATGGCACGCGAGGGAATTAAAGATTTGGCAGGCCTGCATAGCTATTTTATTAACCGTATGGAGAAATTCTTTAACTCCAAAGGTCGTAAACTGATTGGCTGGGACGAGATAATTGAAGGAGGTATTAGCCCTACAGCTATTGTGATGTATTGGCGCGGATGGGTACCCGACGCACCGGTAAAAGCGGTTAAAAACGGCAACACCGTGATCATGACGCCCGGCGAACCATTATATTTTGATTACCAGCCTGATCAATACTCTATTGACAGGGTATATCACTTTAATCCCGTTCCCAAGGCTTTAAATACGGAAGAGGCAAAATCTATCATTGGTGCGCAAGCGAATATTTGGACAGAAATGATCCCTTCTGAAAAACGTGCAGATTATATGTATATGCCGAGGATGACTGCCCTTGCAGAAAATCTGTGGACAAATCAGCCTGCACAGTATGATTCATACCAGAAACGCTTGATTCAGCAATACAAACGCATGGAAGCCCTGCAGATTAATTACCGCCTGCCTGACCTGCCCAATTTATTAAATGAGTATGTATTTGTTGACGAAGGCAGGCTAAGCATCACTAATCCACTGCCCAGCTTAACTATCCGTTATACTACTGACGGCTCGTTGCCGGATGCTAAATCGTCGGAATTGCCATCACCTTTGGTGATCAGTAAATCGGAACTGGTTAGGGTTGCTGCATTCACTGCTGCAGGTACTCGCGGCGATGTATATAATTTGAACTATACTAAACAGAATATGCTTGGAACGGTAAAAATCGCTCCGCCAAAACCGGGCTTGGTTTGCAATTATTACAAAGCTGCCTTTAAACAAGTTGCTTTAATGAAAGATGCTAAGGTGGATAGTACCTTTACCACTAATGCTATTGCCGTACCTGAAACGGTGAAAGCGCCATCGTTCGGCATCACCTACAAAGGGTATATCGATGTACCTGCCGATGGTATTTACAGCTTTTATTTAACCTGTGATGATGGTGGCGTACTGAAGATTGGCCCATCGATTACAGTAAATAATGATGGAAATCACTCAGCCCAGGAAAGGAGCGGACAGGTGGCTTTGAAGGCAGGGGTACATCCGTTTAACCTTGATTTTATTGAAGGCGGCGGCGGTTATAAGCTGAAACTGAAATATAGCCTGAATGGTTCGATTCCGGCAGAGATTCCAGCTGAATGGTTTAAGAATTAAATCATATGCTGTGAATTGAACGTTTATTAATAACAATTAAGTACTGATGTGTATGTTTGAAAAGAAATTGTAAACCTCAGTACTGTATTCTATAAAACAATAAATGAAAAAGCAACTTTGTTTAGCCGGTTTACTGGCACTCGTTAATTTAAATTCGTTTGGTCAGTCGCATAAACCTGCTGCAACTACCAAAGTGGGCAGCCTTACCCAATATGTCGACCCCTATATTGGTACAGGCTTTCATGGTCACGTTTTTGTGGGTGCCAGCGTACCGTTTGGTGCGGTACAGTTAGGGCCAACCAATATATCGCAAGGCTGGGATTGGTGCTCGGGGTATCATATATCTGATTCAACCATTGTGGGTTTTCAGCATACGCATTTAAGCGGTACAGGTATCGGCGATTTAGGCGATATTTCATTTTTGCCAACCACCGGGCCGGTAAAAGTAACAAAAGGTACTATTAAAGATCTGCAAAGTGGTTATACCTCAATATTTAGTCATAAAGATGAGGTGGTAAGGCCTGGTTATTATAAAGTAAAGTTAAAGCGTTATGATATTGGTGTAGAGCTTACCTCAAGCACCAGGGTAGGTATGCACAAATACATCTTCCCGGCATCAAATGATGCGCATATCGTGATCGACTTACAAGAAGGTATAGGTTGGGACAGGCCGATGGAAACCTACATAACCCAGGTTGATAAAAACACCGTGAGCGGTTACCGGTTTTCAAAAGGCTGGGCAGTTGATCAGCGTATTTACTTTACCGCTGTATTTTCAAAACCTATCAAAACCTTTGCAGTGTATGATAGTACTGCCACTGCTTCGGGCACTGAGTTAAAAGGCCGTAAGGTAAAAGGTGTTATCAGCTTTAGTACTACTAAGGGCGAAGTTGTTTATGCTAAAGTAGGTATATCACCGGTAAGCTCGGCCAATGCCATGCTGAATATCAAAAGCGAAATACCGGGATGGGATTTTAATAAGATAGTTGCAGATGCGGATAAAGCATGGAATAACCAGCTTCAAAAGATCACCATTAAGGCTGATTCATTGTCACAAATGAAAAAGTTTTACACTGCTTTTTATCATACCATGATAGCACCGTCGGTATTTAATGATGTTAACGGCGAATACTGGGGAACCGATAAAAAAGTTCATAAAAATCAAGGCTTCAATAACGTAACTACGTTCTCGTTGTGGGATACTTACAGGGCGAATAACCCGCTTTCAACTATTGTTCATCCGGAACATACCAATGATATGATCAACTCCATGCTGGCCATTTACCAGCAGCAGGGAAGCCTTCCGGTTTGGCATTTAATGGCTAATGAAACCAATTGTATGGTAGGCTACAGTGCGGTACCGGTAGTTGCCGATGCTTTGTTAAAAGGCTACAAAGGTTTTGATGCCAATTTAGCTTACGAGGCCATGAAAACCACTGCAATGGAAGATGCACGCGGTATTAAGTATGTAAAGAAATTAGGATACATCCCAGCTGATAGCAGCAGGGAATCAGTTTCAATGGGTATGGAATATGCCATTGACGACTGGTGCATTGCCCAGGTTGCCAAAAAATTAGGTAAGGCAGATGATTATGCTTACTTCAGTAAACGCGGCCAGTATTATAAAAACTATTACGACCCAAAAGCGGGTTTTGTGCGTGGTCGTTTATCAGAAACTACATGGCGCACACCTTACAGCCCTTTTATTTCAATACATGAGCATGGTGATTTTACAGAAGGTAACGGATGGCAATATACCTTCCTGGTACCTCAGGATGTAGAGGGCCTGATCAACATGTTGGGCGGCAAAGACAAATTCAACATCAAGCTTGATTCATTATTCATTGCTCAGGGTGATATGGGGAAATTCAAATCGCCCGATGTTTCTGGCTTAATTGGTCAGTATGCACATGGTAACGAACCAAGCCACCCGATGAGTTACTTTTATGCTTACTCGGGCCAACCATGGAAAACGGCCGAGAAAGTGAGATACATTTTAGATGACTTTTATACCGATAAACCAGATGGTATTATAGGTAATGAAGACGTAGGCCAGATGTCGGCATGGTACGTGTTATCAGCCCTTGGCTTTTATTCGGTTAACCCGGCAAATGGCATGTATGTGTTCGGCAGTCCGGTTATTAATGAAGCTACACTGAAATTACAAGGAAATAAAACTTTTCACATTGTAGTGAAAAACAATGGCCCTCAAAATAAATACATTAATGCCATGCAGTTAAATGGTAAAACCTATAACAAAACCTGGTTTACCCATCAGGACATCACCAATGGTGGCGAACTGGTGATTACTATGGGCAGCAAACCTGGCACTGTTTGGGGTGTAGGTGAGGCTAATAAAGCCATTTCTGTGCAGAACTAATTCGAGCACAAGCATGTGATTAAAAAGCGTGTCAGGATAACCCTGATGCGCTTTTTAATTTTAAGCCGCTATGTCTTAACAAGAAATGACAAATGTTTTTTAATAACTTCCTTTTCCCGAAAGTATCATGGATGCCAGCTGACCATCGCGGTTATAAATATCCTTACGGAAATTGAGTTTATTGGAGCGATCTGTAAATGCGGTAAAGTAGGCTATAAAAACAGGTACTTTTTGTTTGAGCGTTATCTGCTGTTCTTTACCCAGGTGCATGGCCTTACTGATCTTAGCTGCTGTCCAGGTGGTATCGTATTTCAATAGGAAGGAGGCGAGCTTTGCAGGTTCGCCTACGCGTATACACCCATGACTAAAGGCTCGTGACGATTCGCCAAACAATGATTTTGATGGCGTATCATGCAAATAAATGCTGTAACTATTAGGGAAAAGGAACTTTACCAGCCCTAATGAGTTGGCAGGACCGGGCTTTTGCTTAATTACCGGTAAACCATTTTCTTTCCCCGTAATAATCATATTATGCTCATTTACATAATTGGGATTTCTTCTCATAGCAGGCAATACTTCAGCACTTATGATGCTTTCGGGCAGGTTCCAATAGGGGCTAAAAACCACGTGTTGCATTTCGCCATAAAAAATCACGGTTTGATGCACCTTTTGGCCTACTACCACATTACAACTCCATAATAAACTATCGGCATGGTAAACATGCAGCTTAAACTCCGGGATATTCACCGCCAGGTAATCGGTGTTAAGGCTTACGGGCAGCCACCGGCAGCGTTCCATGTTCACCATAATCTGTTGTATACGGCTTTTCAGGGGCACATTTAATTCGGCCATTGTGCCTGCGTCGGCTATTCCATCCGCCGTAAGACCATGTCTTAACTGAAACTGTTTAAATGCTTCTTTTAGATCGTAATCATAGATGGCGTTTAATGTATCACCCTTAAAATCATCCAGTTTGTAAAGCCGTTTTTTTATTGTCGTTATCACTGTAGCCGAATCACCGGGTTGTAGTTTTTGAGTAAGAACAATAGGTTCCCATTTTTCAGTGGATTCCAGCTGGCGATACTTGGCCAAAAATTTCTTTAACAGATCATACTGCCGGTAAACTGGTTCAGATAACGCGATAGCACCTCCTTTACCCGGTTTTTTCAATAGGCTATCCAGGTAATCATTATACGATATCTTTTTACGGGGCAGGTACCAGTTTATGGCACGCGTAACAGAATCGTTCATGCCTTGAAAAGCCAGTTTTGAAAAAACAAAGTACTGGGCAGTAAGCATCAGCTCGGCTGTGATATTGCTTTTGGCTTCTTTAGCTTTAGGATGATTATCAAATACCAGCGAATCTAAAGATTTTGGATAGGGGATGGCTTTATATATACCCTCGTTTTGCAGGTGGTTAAGTCTGTCTGTCAGGTTTCCGGCCTGCTCAATCAAAACATTCTTATCGTACCAAGCATAGGCAAATTTACGTTTACTGTAAAACAGATTGATGTCATTTGCATAAGCGTTAAAGTTGGGATATTTTTTCAGGAAGATGGCTATCTGTGCACTGTCAAAAACAGATTCTGTCTGGTTGCTGAAGCTCCCAGGGATGGTTTTATTCCAATCTTTTACTATTTTCTTTTTTACGGAATCAACCTTTGAAAGGGTTTGCTTTACATTTGGCCGGCAACCAAATAGGGTAATTAGCAGGCTGATTATAAGTAATTTGTAACGCAGGTTTGGCTTATTCAGCATATGATATTTTTTATTGGAAAGATAGGAAACAAAACCAATTAAAAATATTTTGAAATAATGTATACTAAGTTTATAGATTTTATAGTATATTTGAACTTCACAACATTCAAACACATGCAAGGCAGCAAGTTTACATACAAAATGAACCACCTTTTAAATCATAACGATGTTAAAAAGGCTATGGTCATGTGTTGCTGTTGTTAAGCTATCGTATTAGCATTCTCCTGAGTAGTCTCCAATTTTTACTGAACTCATTATTTATTATATTTTTTATGAATACTTATCTGGTTAATTTACTGAGCATGCCTGCCGCAGGTAGGTTGTTACCTGATTACCATATAGCTTACGGGTTGTGCAGTTGTTGCTATTGATTTTAAAAAGTCACCGCGTCAATAAATACAATCCGTTAAATCTTCATTCAAATAAAATGCTAATTACAAATAATAATAAATATCCGTTTTTTGATCTGTCAGAAATTGTTGTTGATCATGATCTTCCGTTTAAACCCTATCAGCCTTTAAAACCTGTTAAGGCAGGTAATTACGTTCCTGGTTTTAAACTATATAATGATTATAGCTATTGGCAGCAGTTTTTTAATGGCGCCGAAACACATGGCCCCATTTCATTAAGGCACCTGTTAAATAAGCCTTTAGTTGTAGCTTTTTATTCGCATCATTGGCGCGAAAAGGGGAACACCTTGTTAAAGCAGTTAAATAACCTTCAACATGAAATAAAAGCCAGTGGCGGCAATCTGCTCATTATCAGCGATGAACGTACAGAAGAGTTGGAGGCTAAGGCTTGGGAAAATAGCTTCACGCTTAACTTTTATCATGATGAACAAAAAGACATAGCTCGTGCGTTCCGCGTGTTTTCTGATGATGCACCTATCTGGGACAGGTTTTCGGGTATTGATGTAAACGTGCCATTGCTGGCTACTTATGTGATCGATCCATCAAAACAGGTTATTTACAGTCATGTTGACCTTGATTTTTTAGGTACGTTTTCAGGGAAAGACATTGTTTCAACAGTATATGAGTCGGCTCTGATTGCTAACAGTAGGAAGTCGGCGTAATATAGTTATCTGAAATTCAGAAGTTATGTCAAACGTAATTGATCCTTTACAGAAAATAAAGTCAAAGGTTCACCAACAGGTACTTTTGGCTAACCAGGAATATGTAAAACATTTTGGTGATAAAAGCGAACTAACCATCCCGCCAGCACGTCAGTTCGCTATTTTAACATGCATGGATGCCCGGCTTGATCCGGCTAAATACGCGGGTTTAGCTGAGGGCGACGCACATGTGATTCGTAACGCAGGTGGTCGTGCCAGTGATGATGCCATCAGATCGTTGGTTATATCGCACAAATTATTGGGTACTAAAGAGTGGTTTGTAATCCATCATACCGATTGTGGTATGGCATTGTTTACCGATGATATTATTCGCGGCCTATTATCCAAAAGTCTTAAAACGGCCGCTATTGATGAAAATGGCTGGCACAATACTGAAGAAAGTGGAGGTTCTGACGAGGCCAACCAAATAGCCTTTTTGACCTTTAAAAATCTGGAAGCAAGTGTTACCGAAGATGTAAAACGGATAAGACAGCATCCGTTAGTGGCTAAAAATATTCCCATTTATGGCTATGTTTATGATGTTGCCTCAGGTAAATTGATTGAGGTTGCTGATGCTACACATGCCGGCGAGGTTTTAAATTAATTATTAACAAGTATAAATTTGTTTTTAGATACCTTAGGGGACTTGAAAACTTCCTCCAGGATAAATGAAGCTTGAAAAACGCGATTACGATGCAATAATAGTTGGTTCGGGCCCAAATGGCCTGGCTGCAGCTATCTTGATGCAGCAAAACGGACTATCAGTATTACTACTGGAAGCAAAAAGCGAAATAGGTGGAGGACTACGCTCGGCCGAACTTACTTTGCCTGGTTATCTGCATGATATATGTTCGGCTATACATCCACTGGCGGCAGCTTCACCGTTTTTTGAAACACTGCCGCTGGCACAGCATGGGCTCCAGTACTTATATCCTGAAATAGCAGCTGCGCATCCGTTTGATGATGGTACGGCTGCTATTTTAATTCACTCGGTTGAACAAACCGCGCAACAGTTTGGTATTGATGAACAGGCCTATCGTAAACTGATGAAGCCTGTAGTTAAAAATTGGCCGTTGATTGCCACAGATGCTTTGGGCCCGTTGAGTTTTCCCAAACACCCCCTGGCCATGGCCCAGTTTGGGTTAGATGCGCTTACTCCAGCATCTTTTTTACAGAAACGATTTAAGGATAAGGCGGCTAAGGGTTTATTGGGCGGAATGGCTGCTCACGGCATACAACCTTTAACTAATATAGCAACATCGGCTATAGCATTAGTGCTTATGGCACAGGGACATTTAAAAGGCTGGCCGGTACCGCAAGGCGGATCAAATCAGATAGCGGCTGCCCTTGCATCTTACTTTATATCTATAGGTGGTAAAATGGAGACTGATTTTTATGTGGAATCGTTAAGTCAGCTACCCTCGGCTCATGCGGTATTGTTTGATATTACTCCAAAACAATTGTTGAAAATAGCCGGGCATAAATTTTCGTCGGTATATAAATGGCAGTTGGAACGTTACCGTTATGGTATGGGCGTATTTAAAATTGATTGGGCACTTGATGCCCCAATTCCATTTAAAAACAAAAATGTTAAACACGCTGGTACGGTACACATCGGAAATACCTTTGAAGAAATAGCCAACGGTGAGCAGCAGATATGGGATGGCAAACATCCTGATAATCCTTTTGTGCTGTTGGCACAACAAAGCCAGATTGACCCATCACGAGCACCAGCCGATAAGCATACAGCATGGGCATATTGCCACGTGCCCAATGGCTCTGAAAAAGATATGACTGCTATTATAGAGCAGCAGGTTGAACGTTTTGCACCCGGTTTCAGGGATACCATACTTGCCAAACATACTTTTAATACTGCCCAGTTAGAAGAGCATAATCCCAATTATATTGGCGGGGATATTAACGGGGGGGTTATCGATATAGGCCAATTATTTACAAGGCCAGTGTTGCGTTTATCGCCCTATAAAACATCAGCCAAGGGGCTTTACATTTGTTCATCATCTACACCGCCGGGTGGCGGTGTACATGGCATGTGCGGTTATCATGCTGCTAAAAAAGCCTTGAACGATATTTTTAATATCAAGATAAAGCCATTATAAAAAAGCCGCCAAGCTGTTTAAGCTTAACGGCTTTGATGTATTTTTTTGAATAGTTTTAGCTTAAAATAGAGTTCCTGTTTCTCAGCCAATGATCGGCTAAAACAAGAGCTGCCATTGCCTCCACAATTGGTACTGCTCGTGGCACCACGCAAGGATCGTGTCGGCCCTTACCTGATATTTCAGCACTGTTACCTTCACTATCTATAGTTGCCTGATTTTTCATTATAGTTGCTACCGGTTTAAAGGCTACCTTGAATTCAATAGGCATACCATTGCTGATACCTCCCTGGATTCCACCTGAAAAGTTGGTAATCGTACTTATTTCGCCCAAATGAGATTTTACAAAAATATCATTGTGTTCCGATCCACGCATTTCGCTTCCTGAAAAACCTGACCCAAATTCAAAACCATGAACTGCATTAATACTGAGCATAGCCTTGCCTAAATCTGCATGCAGCTTATCAAATACAGGTTCACCTAAGCCAACCGGACAATTTTTGATATGACAGCTTATTTTTCCACCTACTGTATCACCATCTTTACGAACGCTGTCAATAAAAGCGATCATTTCCTCGGCTGTTGCCGGATCGGCGCAGCGTACAATGTTTTTTTCACGTTCATCAATAAAATCCTGAACGCTTTCAATACTCACATTAGGCGAATTGATAGTACCGACACTGCTTACATGAGCTGCTATCTCAATGCCTTGCGTTTTAAGCAATAGTTTAGCCAATGCACCAGCGGCAACACGAGCAGCTGTTTCGCGGGCAGATGAACGGCCTCCTCCGCGATGATCGCGGATACCATATTTGGTTTGGTAGGTATAATCTGCGTGTGAAGGGCGAAATACATCTACATTATGGCTATAATCCTTTGACCGCTGATCTTCATTAGGGATCAGCATGGCAATAGGAGTACCAGTAGTTTTGCCTTCAAATACACCAGATAATATTTTTACAGTATCACTTTCCTTACGTTGGGTGGTTATTTTTGACTGACCAGGTTTGCGTTTGTCCAGCTCTCCCTGTATATAATCCAGATCAACAGTTAATTGCGCCGGACAACCGTCAATAATTACGCCTATAGCTTCACCATGCGATTCGCCGAAGGTGGTTATTCTGAATATTTGCCCGAATGAGTTGCCTGCCATGTTATTAATGTAGCGTTTAAATTATTTTATGCTTCTATTTGCTTTACTTCAAAACCAATCTTCTCCAGATCTGTCCAAAAGGCAGGGTACGATTTATCAACTACCGGTCCGTTCTCAAACTCCAGTTCAGGACTAATCAAAGCGAGTGGTGCAAATGCCATAGCCATACGATGATCATGATAGGTATTGATAAACATTCGCTCAGGGATAAACTTTTCACTGCAGTCTAATTGATAAACCTCGTCATTTTCAATCAGTTTTACACCCATTTTTGCCAACTCGGTTTGCAGTGCTAAAATCCGGTCTGTTTCCTTTATTTTTAAAGTTTCCAGGCCCGTAAAAGTGGCTTCATGATTTAAAGCGGCGCACACCACGATAATGGTTTGTGCCAGATCAGGACATTCTTTAAGGTCAAATGCTTTTCGTGTAATTGGCTTTGCCTCCTTTATCAATTGTACACCACCATCCTTAAACTGAGAAGTAATACCAAAGTTTGCCATGATCTCCGTGATCACACTGTCGCCCTGAAGGCTGTAAGGTGTTAAACCGGTTAAAAATATTTCCGCCTTATCCGCTAATGCAGCAATTGAATACCAATACGATGCGGCACTCCAATCAGGTTCAACATGTAATTCTGTCGTAGCAAACTCCTGATTTGATATTGTAATGACGTTGTCTTGCCAGGTGTGCTGTATATTTGCGGTCTTCAGCATTGCAAGTGTCATTTCAACATAGGGGCGTGAAGTTAATTCACCTTCAATATGTAATTCCAAACCAAAAGGCAGTCGGGCAGCGATGAGTAACAAAGCGGTAATATACTGACTGCTAATGTTACCTTTAATACTGATCTTACTAGTTTGCTGCTCGAAACTGCCTTTTAGTTTAATAGGAGGGAATCCCTCTTTTTCTTCATAGTCAATATGGGCACCCAACTCTCTCAGCGCATCAACCAATATGCCTATTGGTCTTTCTTTCATCCTCTGACTACCGGTTAATATTACTTCATTATCCTGTATAGCAAAATAAGCGGTTAAAAAGCGCATTGCAGTACCGGCAGGGCCTATATCAACAGTGGTGAGCGGTGAATAGTGAGTGGTGAGTGGTTCCCTACCAGCAAGAACTTGTTGATTCTTGATTCCTGACTCCTGATTATGCCTTAATATACCAGCCAGTAAAACAGCATCGGCCGCATCAGAAATATTTTCCACTTTCACTTTGCCGCCGCTTAAGGCCTCAATAACCAATGCGCGGTTACATTCACTTTTTGAGCCGGTAAGATTTACCGTGCCGTTTACTTGCTTATTACCTTTTTTCAGGATGATGTTTTGCATCACTATATAAATTATACGTGTGTTAGTTTTTCTGCTGCTTGTCCGGCTTCACTGTTATTCATGATCTCAGTTTGTCTGCGGATAGATTCGCTGTGTAATAATTCAAGCAATTTTTCGGTAAACTCCGGGCTTAATTTTAACGCTTTAGCGTAGTTTGTACGTTTTTGCACAATCTCATCCCAACGGCCAACTTGTAAAATGGTAATGTTGTTATCTTTTTTATGAGTACCGATCTTCTCTGCTATTTGCATACGCTCAGCAATTTTTTGAATAACCAGATCATCTATCTTATCAATTTGATTACGTAGCTCAGCAAGTTTATCATTAAGTTCTGCGTTACGGATTTCTGGTTTTCTTAAAGCCAGGTGGTCGATGATATCAACCAGGGCAGCAGGGGTAACCTGTTGTTTGGCATCTGTCCAGGCAACACTTGGATCAATGTGCGATTCGATCATTAATCCTTGCATGTCAAGGTCTAAAGCTTTTTGAGATATGTAACCAATCAGATCACGATTACCGGTAATGTGGCTTGGATCGTTAATGATAGGTAATTCAGGAGCCAATGTTTTTAAGTTGATGGCGATATCCCACATTGGTTCGTTACGGAAAGCTGATTTTTCGTAAGATGAGAAGCCGCGGTGTATAGCTGCCAGTTTGGTGATACCTGCATTGTTAATACGCTCCAATGCACCAACCCATAAAGAAAGATCAGGGTTTACAGGGTTTTTAATCATTACGGGTACATCAACACCTTTTAATGCGTCGGCAATTTCCTGTACGGTAAAAGGATTAGCTGTTGAACGAGCACCTACCCATAATATATCAACACCTGCTTTTAAAGCTTCTTCTACGTGTTTAGCGGTAGCAACTTCTACAGCAGTTGGTAAACCGGTTTCTTCTTTGGCACGTTTTAACCATTCCAAGCCAATACTGCCAATGCCCTCAAATTCACCCGGACGGGTACGTGGTTTCCAGATACCTGCACGTAAGGCAGATATACGGCCGGTTTGTGCTAATAAGTGAGCTGTGGCTACTAATTGATCTTCAGTTTCGGCACTGCAAGGGCCTGCAATTACTAAAGGTTCTTTTCCAGTCTTGATCCAGGTGTGGAGCGGCTGTATGTTTAAATTCAGTTTCATTGTTTTAATTATTAATCCGGAATAGGCCGGTATGATTGATATATTTTTATGTTAATTGTTGAGTTTAAATAGTTGAAAATGAGCTTTAAATGTTTCTTCGTATGTTGATGTATTTCCTAACTCTTTCGTTTTTCTGTGGCCTTGATGTAGTTGGTTCGTCATCATGGCGTTCATATTCGCCAAGTATGTTGAAATTGTGCGTGTACTTTAGTATTTGGCGTATGGAAGCATCGTATTGTTTCTGTTCATCCCATTCAACGTCTACGTAAAAATTGTATTCATTACGTTTTCCCAAAATAGGCATCGACTGTATTTTACTCATATTTATGCCTTCTTCAGCAAAGATGTTCAGCACTTTGGCCAATGATCCAACTTTATTACTTACCTGAAAGCATAAAGAGGCTTTATTAGCATTCTTTTTCTCAACATTGTCATGGTTAGTGATGATCAGGAAACGGGTAAAATTCTTTTTATTTGATTCTATCCGGCGCTCCAATACATCAAGCCCGTAAAGTTTTGCCGCTAAGGCATTTGCGATAGCAACAGTATCGGTCAGTTGTTCATCGCGGATGCGTTTAGCACAGGCTGCTGTATCCACGCTTTCTACAATTTTTAAATTAGGATACTCGTCAAAAAAATCAACACACTGACGTAAAGCAATAGGGTGCGAGGTCACATACTTAACATCTTCAAATTTTACACCTGGCAATGCCATTAAGTGTAATTGAATAGGCAAGTAAATTTCACCAACAACAGGAAAACCATAGTCAAGCAATAATGTATAGTTAGGTAATATGCTTCCGGCAATGCTGTTTTCGATTGCCATTACCACATAATCGGCCTCTTTGTTTTTTAATGCCTCAAATGTTTGCTTGAAAGAGTTGCATTCAATGGTTTGCGCATTTTCTCCAAAATATCTCAAAGCTGCTTCTTCGTGAAAAGAAGCACGGATACCTTGTATTGCAACTCTTGGTTTTTCTATTTTCATTAGTGTAATTTGTTCTTTAAAAGTGATAAAGCTATCCAGTGCATTTATTAATTGTTTTGACTACTCATCATGGTTTCATAAACCCCGTTAAAGCAAAAAGTCCCGGCATTTTGTGCCGGGACTTTTTAAGTTCTTTATGTGTGTTTTAAGTACATATTAGTCCCGGCTCTCACTGTTAAAGTAAAAGTAGTAACCAAAGTAATATGCGCTTGTAAATTTCATTTGCTTTTTATTATGTTGTAAATGTACGGTAAAAAATGTTTTTGTCAATAGAAAATTTTATTTTTTGTAAAATAATCTTGGCTAACCAAATTTTATTTGCCAAACGGCTGTTTTTCGTATTCACGTTGTAAAATTCGTGCTGTTTGCGAACTACCATCATGGCTCCAGCCAGGTGGATTTAACATATACCTGATCTTATTTTTAATACCGGGTGCATTTTTAACATCACTTATGAGAGCCTTCCACTCATGAAACAGGATATTAACGGGCCCCATATCATCAGGTTGTTTAGTTAAACCATACTTAACCGGTTCTTCCAGATCCTCGTCTCTGAATGTACCGAACACCCTGTCCCAAATGATAAGTACCATGCCCATGTTTTTATCCAGATATGGAATATTTGAGGCATGATGAACCCTATGATGAGAGGGTGTTACAAATAACCATCCGTACCATTTAGGCAATGGTATTTTGTATTGCGTATGCACCAGATTGCCGTAAAGCTGTGTGATTAAATAAGCATATAATATATCTAATGCTGTAAATCCCATTAATGCCAAGGGCATATAAAATACAACACGGTAAAATGGTTCAAATACTGTTGAGCGAAACCCGGTTGTGAAATTGAACAACTCTGATGAGTGGTGAGTTACATGCATTGCCCAAAAAAACCTGCAATAGTGGCCCGTGTAATGTAAAACCCAGTACAAAAAATCCTGCGCAACAACCAGCACAAACCAGTAAAAGTATGCGTTGTGTATTTGGAATAATCTGTATTGATAAGTAAAGCTAAGTACTACAAACGTGCTCACTTTAACCATTAAATTGGTTACTACAGCGAGCGATGTAAGGTATATATTATTAAGCGTATCGCGTGTTTGGTAATATTTGCGATTTTCCCAATAGCTTAAACCCATTTCAACAAGGGTTAGTACTACCAATAAAGCCATTAACACCAATGCGGCTTTGTTCCGGGGATCCAAATCAGACATCTTACAAATTAATGTAATACAATAAACTTTCACGAAGTTCGGGTTCTGTGCAGATATTATCAATATTGCATTGCCCTATGCGTGTCAGTAATGTGCAATTTATTTTACCATCTTGATTCTTCTTATCTTTTTGCATAATGGCAAACAAAGTATCAAAACTCGACTCGGATATTGTATATCTTGGATAAAGATCACTGAATACCTGGGTGATCTCATTTAAATCCTCTGTACTTAGCCCTGTCTTTTTATATGCCAGATATGATTCACAGATCATGCCGATCGCTATCGCTTCACCATGTGATAAAGGATCCTGATCGTTTATTAGTGAATTAGTTTCAATAGCATGACCAATGGTGTGGCCAAAATTCAACGCTTTTCTGATACCTTTTTCTGTGGGATCTTCAATAGTAATTACATTTTTTATTTCCACAGAACGATGAATCAGTTCAGCTGACGGATTTTTAAGATCACTTGCTTTAAGTTGGTTCCAGTAAGCTGCATCAGTTATTAAACCATGTTTCAGCATTTCTGCTACGCCCGAGAGTATTTGCCTTGCAGGCAGTGTTTTTAAGAAATCGTATTCAATAAATACAGCCTTTGGTTGAGTAAATGTACCAATGATGTTTTTAATACTATCAATATCGATACCGGTTTTACCGCCCACCGATGCATCAACTTGTGACAAAAGGGTAGTGGGTACGTGTACAAAATCTATTCCCCTTTTAAAGGTAGATGCCGCGAAGCCACCTAAGTCGGTAATAACACCACCACCAAGGTTTATCAATAAGCTTTTACGATCGGCACCAAAATCAATCAGCATTTTCCATACGCCTATGCAGAAGTCAATATCTTTGCTTTCTTCGCCAGCGTTTACCTCGATAAGGTCATAATCTCCCAAGCCCTCTATCTTGCTTTTCACAATAGGCAAACAATGAACCCCGGTGTGCTCATCGGTTAAAACAAAAAAGCGTGAGTAGTTACCTTTTTTTATAAAGTTAACCAGTTCATCAATGCTATTATTAAAATAAATAGGGTAATTATCGCTTTGAATAGTATCCATAATATTAAATGACCATGATTTTAGTTCCTCTGAATTCAACCACGTCACCGCGTTTAACTTTGAGTCGTTTGCGATAATCTACCTCGCCATTATATGTTACTTCGCCCTCACTTACAACTATTTGCGCCTCTCCGCCTGTTGATACCAGGTTAGCAGCTTTCAATAGTTGAATCATGGGTATATAGTCGCCTGTTAATTTGAATTCTATCATGGGAGTGGCAAAAATAAACTATTCATGGAATAATGAGATATCATTTTATAATTTTGCGGATGCTTTCTAACGAAACGAACAATAACTACAAGAACGCTAAGCTCTCTTTTGAAAATACAGAAATCGCTTTTCGTCATTCATCGAACACTGATCTTAACCGGGCTTACTGGTTGTTCAGGATAATTAACGTTAACTTTTTGGTAAAGATCGGTCCTCCGGTCACTAACTTCGCTATTAAAATAGGTTTACCTATAAAAAGCTTGATTAAAGCTACGATATTTAAACATTTTTGCGGCGGCGAAACCATCAATGAATGTAATAACACCATAAAAAATCTTCAAAGTGGCGGGGTAGGTACCATATTAGATTACTCTATAGAAGGGGAAGACGACGAAGCTGTTTTTGACAATACCCGCGACGAGATTATCCGTACCATTTTACGTGCTGCTACAGATAAAGCGGTGCCAATTACCGTTTTTAAAGTAACAGGAGTTGGTCGTTTTGCCTTATTAGAAAAACTTGATGCACGCCAACCTCTTACTGATGAGGAAGAACAAGAATGGCAAAAGGTGCAAAACCGTGTATTGGCCATCTGCGATAAAGCTTACGCCAACAATGTACCAATAATGATTGATGCGGAGGAAAGCTGGATACAGGACACGATTGATTTACTGGCTTTAACAATGATGACCCGCTTTAATACCCAAAAGGCCATTGTTTACAATACCTATCAAATGTACAGGCATGATAAATTGGCCTCGTTATTAAATGATCACGAAATAGCCAACAGCGAGGGCTTTATACTGGGAGCTAAAATTGTGCGTGGTGCATATATGGAAAAAGAACGTAAGCGTGCAGAAGAAATGGGTTATCCTTCACCGATACAGCCAGATAAAAAATCTGCGGATCTTGATTATGACTCAGCGCTTGATTATTGCACAAGTCATATTGATAAGATTGCTTTTATAGCTGGTACACACAATGAAGAAAGCTGCAGGTTACTTGCTGAGCTTTTAGATACCAAAGGGATAGATCATAAACACCCTCATGTATATTTTTCTCAATTGCTGGGTATGAGCGATAACCTGAGCTTTAACCTGGCAGATTCAAAGTATAATGTGGCTAAATATGTTCCTTACGGTCCTATCAAAGCTGTATTGCCATATTTATTCAGACGTGCTCAGGAAAACACTGCTATTGCTGGGCAAATGAGTCGCGAGTTAAGTTTGATCGTAAAAGAGCGCAAAAGAAGAGGGTAGTTATTACGGTTTTGGTTATAGAGGAAAGAGATTCCTGTGCAAATTGTCATTGATACATCACATTGTTTCATAAATGCTGCTTTTGAAGGTTCTGAGCAGTAATAAATAAATACAAGCATGTGTTTTTTACGTTAGTTCATGAAACTAAAGTTTTAGGCTTTTTAAATTTATAATATGACCAGGATAATTTGTTTTTTAACCTTCTTAATTTTTACATCACACAGCGTATTCGCCAATTCTGATAATAGCTTTGCAATTGCAAAGCCAAAAGGAAAAAGTGTTGATACAGCAACTTTCGCTACTGGGTGCTTTTGGTGTACCGAAGCTAAATTTCAGCAGCTGAAAGGAGTGAAAAAAGTAATCTCCGGATTTAGCGGAGGCAATGTAGCTAACCCAACCTATGAACAGGTTTGCACTGGAAAAACGGGCCATGCTGAAACTTGCAATATTATTTATGATCCCGCAGTAATTTCTTACGATGAATTGCTGGAAGCATTTTTTGTAGCACACGATCCAACTCAGCTGAACAGACAAGGTAATGATGTAGGTACGCAGTATCGCTCTGCTATTTTTTATCATAATAGCACGCAAAAACAAAAGGCAACCTATTATATTGACAGGCTTAATGCAGAAAAGGCTTATAAAAGCAAAATTGTAACACAGGTTGTGCCCTATACCAATTTCTATAAGGCTGAAGATTATCATCAGAATTATTACAGCTTAAACGGCGATCAGCCGTACTGTAAATATGTTATACAACCCGAATTAGAAAAATTTAAAAAGGTGTTTAAAGAAAAACTAAAGAAATGAGATCGATATTAATTTTATTCGCCCTGTTCTTAGGTTCAACTTTATGTTTAAACGCGCAACACCTGAAAACAAAAAACGGACACGAAAATAATCCTTATTATTCCAATACGGATACTAAGGCACTAAATGTTAGCAATGCAGAGTGGAAAAAAATCCTTTCGGCAGATTTGTATGCCGTTGCAAGAGAACAATCTACCGAGCGCCCTTTTACCGGGAAGTATTGGGATAGCAATGCTAAAGGCACTTATTACTGTGCTGTTTGTGGAAATGTATTATTCAAATCAACCGCCAAATTTGCGAGCGATTGCGGATGGCCAAGTTTTTTTGAACCCATCAGGAAAAATAGTGTGATCTATAAAACTGATAATTCTTATAACATGCACAGAACCGAAGTTATTTGTGCACGCTGTGGCTCACACTTAGGGCACATATTTGATGATGGCCCACCACCAACATATAAAAGATTTTGCATGAACTCAGTGTCGCTTGACTTTGAACCTGACTCATTTAAATAATCTATAAATATTAATAATTGAAACTTATAACGAAGAAGGTCGCCGGTAGTACCGGCGACCTTCTTCGTTATTTACAAAAGATATAAAGTATTGTTATATCTGTACATTTATCCAGACGGGCCCATGATCACTTGATTTCTCCCAGCCACGAACATGCCGATCAACTCCGGCACTAATTAAGAGTGGTTCAAGTTTAGGATTCAATAAAAAATGATCAATTCTTAAACCTGCATTACGGTCATATGCTTTTCTAAAGTAATCCCAAAATGTATAGATAATTTCAGTTGGATAAAGCTTTCGGATGGCATCTGTCCAGCCTTGGTCTATAAGGTTCTTGAAGGCTGATCGTGTTTCTGGCCTGAACAGGGCATCTTCAACCCAGCGTTCCGGTTTATAAGCGTCCAATTCTGTTGGTATCACATTATAATCACCGCACAGTACTACTGGCAAATCATTTTGAATAAGCCCGGCGGCGTGAGTAGTGAAACGCTC
The DNA here is from genome assembly GCF_030409325.1 of Mucilaginibacter aquaedulcis. GTDB lineage: Bacteria > Bacteroidota > Bacteroidia > Sphingobacteriales > Sphingobacteriaceae > Mucilaginibacter > Mucilaginibacter aquaedulcis. Next base: position 727,633 of record NZ_JAUFPR010000002.1, on the reverse strand, counting down.
AAACCATTTAAGTTTATAATCAAACTTAGGTCCCGGTGCGGGGTTGCCATTTGGGAGATAAAGGCACCCTATCACCACACCATTCACAAGGGCTTCAATATATCGGCTATGACTGTCGTCTGGATCTCCCGGTAGCCCGCGGCGTAGCTCTTTGATCTCACTGTTTCGGGATAAAATAGCTACACCGTTCCAGCTTTTTTGACCATGCCATATGGCATGGTACCCAGCATCAAGTATAGCTTGCTCCGGAAATTTCTCATCTGGTGCTTTTAATTCCTGCAGACAAGCTACATCTGGTTTTGTTTCATCAAGCCATCTGAGTAATACCGGCAGTCGCCCGTTTATCCCATTAACGTTATAGGTTGCTATTTTCATTCAGAATAACAGTAAGGGTAAAACAAAATTTGGTGATCATATCATTTAAGGTATTCAAATGATAGGATCACCAAATATAGATTTTATTAGATTTAAATCAAGATTTAAGTATCTGTCCTGTTTCTGTTATCAGTGCTTGCATTAATTCTGCTGCTTTTGTATGTTTTAATTTGATTCCGTTTTGGCCCGACCAGAAGTTAATCATATCTGTTTTCCCCTGAGCAATGGCTGCTTCCCTCAGAGGTCTGATTAAAAGCGTTTGCAAAGGAAAAGGCAGTACTTCGGTTTCGTATTTAACTTCTTCCGAAATACGGTTGTTGATTAACCTGCCCATTCGTCCGGTTAATGATTTGGAAAGCACCGTGTGTTTATGATCATCAGATAGAAGCGCCGCCTTGTGAAGAGGGGCTGCGTTTGATTCATCGGTAATTATAAATGCTGTTCCTAACTGTACAGCATCGGCGCCTAAAGTTAACGCAGCAGCAATACCCTTTCCATCAGCAATGCCGCCAGCTGCTATAACCGGAGTTTTTACTTTTGCCTTAAGCTGCTGTACAAGGGTGAAAGTGCCCGTTAAAGAATCATGTGCTGGTCTTAAAAATGATGGACGATGACCACCTGCTTCAAATCCTGCTGCAACAATGGCATCAACTTTTGCTTCTTCCAAAGCTAAAGCTTCATCAAACGTGGTAGCAGCGCCTACGGTTTTAATACCCAGCCTGCGTGCCTCGTTTAATACCTCAATAGGCGGAAGACCAAATATGAAACTGAATACAGCAGGTTTTATTTTAAATAAAGTTTCAACCTGTTCCTGGAATTTAGAAGGAATATTGATGTCCAGATCCGGCAAAGGAATACTCAGTTCATCGAAATATGGCTTAAAGTGTTTCTTTACTTTTTCAAGGCTTTCGGCGGAATAATTGGTAAGGTGTTTGTCGACATCTGAAACCCACAGATTAATATTATATGGCTTATCAGTTAATGATTTTATGGTATCAGCAGCCTCGAGTAATTGTTGAGGAGTAAGAGTGTAAGCACCAAGGCTTCCTAAACCACCTGCATTTGATACTGCGGCCAAAAGCTGAGGTGTTGAAAATCCACCACCCATAGGCCCCAGTAAAATTGGGTATTTGATGCCAAAAAGTTCGGTTATTTTAGTTTGATTCCACATGGCTTAAATACTTACATTGGTTAATAATTTATTGACAATGCGACTGCTACAGCCGAGGCATTATCTGTATAATTATTCATGGTTCTTAATAATAAAGGTATGCAAAGGAATAAAATGTTCCGATGCATACCTATTATTTATTACGTATTATCCAATGTGATGACCGGCTACGTGACCGCCATCTAAGTTGATAATTTCGCCTGTTACAAAATTACTTTTAGCTAAATAGAGAGCCAGTTCTGCAACATCCTCAGTTTCACCAACGCGGTTTAACAAGTGAAGACCAGCAAGGCTATCTGCATTGTCTACTCCGGTTTTAGCTTGAAGAGGGGTTCTGATAATACCCGGTGCTATTGCATTAACACGAATGTTATTTTTACCAAATTCGGTAGCTAATTGTTTCGTTAAAGCATGGATACCACCTTTGCTTGAAATAGGTGCTGTAGCCGGGAAACCACCAATGGCATGATCAACCAATACTGTACCTATGTTAATGATAGATCCTTCACCTTGTTTAAGCATTTGTTTAATTGCTGCTTGGCTGGTGAAATAAGTACCTTTTAAATTAATATTTAAAAAGCCGTCAAGATGGGCTTCATCAACTTCCAAAAAAGGTTTTGGTGCAAATATACCAGCATTGTTTACCAATACATCAACAGAGCCGAAGCGAGATACGGCTAAATCTACTAATTGCTGACCTACAGTTGCTTTGCTGATATCACCTGCAATCATAGCTAACCTATCATGGTTGCCCAATTCGTTAAATGTTGCTTTTAAGTTATCTTCGTTGGCTGAGTTGATAACTACATTATATCCTTGTTGTAAAAACAAACCGGCAATGCCCTTGCCAATACCTGTAGAGGCACCGGTTACTATAATAGTTTGTGCTTTCATGATCTTATTTTAAAATTGTTTATCAAAAATTAAAGGGCAGCTGCGGCTGTAATATTTACATCAAGATCAAATTCATTGTAAATAAGGGTATCGCCCAAATTGGTAAAGAAATTACCTGAACGGAATTTCATATCATACCTTGTACGGTCAATAGTGATTTTGCCAGATGCGGTAACGGTATTATCAGCAGTGGTAACATCAGCAGTAAAGCTTACTGGATGAGTAATACCTTTAATAGTCAGGTTACCTGCGATCAGGTATTTTTCTGAGCTAAGCGCATCAGCGCTTGTAACTGTGAATACAGCTTCTGGGTATCTTTCTGTTGCAAAAAAGTCTTCTGAAAATAGGTGACCGGCAAATTGAGCGTTAGTGTCCAGGTCTGTAATGTCCAATATTTTAATAGAGGTGGTATCTATTACAAAACTTCCGGCAGTAAGTTGACCATCGGTTAATGTCAACTCGCCTGATTTAATTGAGATGCTACCATTATGTGCGCCTGTTACTTTTCTACCAGTCCAATCGATATTGCTTTTTGCAGTTAAAATTTCAAATTTTTTAGTTTCCATTTCTTTATATTATCAATCCTTAATGATTTGACAATACAAAGTACGGTATGAAATTTCGGGTAGCTACGTGATGTAAATCACATTCTAAAGGTGGCTATTTATGAGCATTATATAACCTGCTTAAGGTTTCTCTTGATACGCCAAGATATGCTGCAATCAGGTGCTTAGGAACAAGGTTATAGAGCTGGGGATATAGCTTTAGTAACTCTTCATAACGGGCCTTTGTATCATTATTCATAAATGATAACAGTCTTTTCTGCGAGGCCAGGTAACCTCTGTTTGTGCGCCAGCGAAAAAAGTGTTCGGCCTGATGTAACTCGTCGCAAATTTTTTCACGATCTTGATTAGAAATGTAAAGCACCTCCGCATCGGTTATACAATCTATATTGATACTTGCCCGGGTTTGGTTATACAATGCGGCATAATCAGATGTCCACCAAGTTGGCATGGCAAACTGAAGGATATACATTTTGATCTCATCATTTATAAAAAAGGCCTTGAGGCAACCGGATAGCACAAAATACTCATGGTCAACCTTATCACCCTCTCTGATAACAACCTGTCCTTTTTTATAAGTCTGGAGCTTGAAATGTGAAAACAAGTAGTCAAACTGATCCTCTGTTAAAGATGTTGTTTTTGCAATATGTTCTTTTAATATTTGCCTGGCGTCCATTATTCAAGTTGCGAATAAAAGATACAAATCTAATAAACGGCCCTCATTAAGATGAATCTTTATTAAAAGCCTTTTTGATTTTTTTTCTTGTAAAGGTCATAAACACGATAGTCTTTATTTATTTGCACTAATAAAACGCAAAGAACATTTACTATCAGTGCGCAGCACACTCTGCTGCTTAAATCTTTTTAAGTATTGTTGCGTAATGCTATCTAACGCTGCATCCCTTTGTTTACTGGTTTTACCGAAAAAGGTGACCACTTTGGTAGGCTCCGTAATTGTTTTTTTGGTTTGGGTATCTTTCCATCGCCCCTCGGCATTCCATTCAGTATAGCCTTCCGGAAAGTAATGGCTGATAACACTATCACTGAAGTTTTTCCATTGCTGATCACTTACCTGTCCGCCATCGGGAATATCCCTGCCAAAATAAAGGTCGCTTCGCTGGTAAGTGGCACAAGAGCTAATTATAAGGCAAAAGAATAATGCCCACATTTGTTGGTTTGCTTGTTTCATCATCATTATTGGCTTAGGTATAAGTGATTATTATAGGTACATATCCTTGGCTTCAAGATCATCAAAATGAATCAGGAATTGAAATTTCATTGTTTTCATTTTAGAGTGATAATGGCTAAATATATAACTCTATAGATAGATTCTACATCCTGGAATTATTACGCTTAAATATACCAGTTTTTAAAGCTGTGAATTTATTAATTGATTCTTTATAATGATTTAATAACCAATGTATTAATTGTAATTTTAATCAGCTATTTTTAAAGCCCTAAAGTGGTAAGTTATTTCAGTTACTAAGAGAACCTATTTCAAGAATAAAAAGGAAATATAATTATTTGATGATTTAAAAAATCACAATTAACATCATAGTTATGGAAGATCAAAGCAAGAATAATACGTTTCATGCAGGAATTTGCATGGCGGGAGCGGTATCCGCAGGTGCTTACACCGCAGGTGTTATGGATTATTTATTTGAGGCCCTTGAGCATTGGGACAAGGCTAAAAAATTACAGGAAGCCGGTAAACTTGTAGGAGTACCTAAACACAATTTTATTATTGAAGCAATAGGGGGGGCATCTGCCGGGGGCATGACCGCCGCTATTACGGCCGCCGCTTTACAAAGCGATTTTAAACCGGTAACGCAGGCCGATGCACAAAATGACCTTGTCACCAAAAAAAATCCATTATACAATTCCTGGGTAAACCTTACGGAGGATGATCAGAATGATATGATGAGCTATATGCTTGATACCAGCGATATAGAAAACGATGCTGTAACGAATCAAAATAAAGAAGTAAGGGCAGGTTTAAATTCTTCATTTATTAAACAAGTAGCAAGTTCGGTACTTGATGTTAAGGTTGATGAAATTTATGACCGGCCTTATTTAGCGGATGATCTTGACTTTTTTACTACGATAACTAATTTGAGAGGCTTTAGCTATAAAATTTCTTTTGATACCAGCAGCGGGATAAGGGAATACTATATGAGAATGCATCGTGATTATGCTTTTTTTAAATTAAGTGAAAAGCCGTATGGAAATGATGGTCGTATACCCATTAGCTTTAAAGCAACTACCGGAACCACATCCAATGATGAAAATGTTGAAATACTTAAAGCCGCCGCAATGTCAACAGGTGCGTTTCCGGTGGGTTTAGAAAGCCGGACATTGACCAGGCACCGTGAATATATTGAAGATAGCAAGTATTTGAATCTGAAACTTTCAGGCCAGGCAGATGATCGGGTTACTTACCACTTTTTACCTGAAGGGAATTTTGTTTCACTGAATGTTGATGGTGGGGTAATTAATAATGAACCATTTGAGGTTACTCAACAATTGCTCGACGACAGGAGGAGAAATACTATGACTGGCGACGCAGCAAAAAACTATGTTCCTAAAGCTTCGGCATCAGAGTTTGATAGCCTTGTGCTTATGATTGATCCTTTTCCGAGCGAAGAAGAAAAAGAACCTACAGTTTTTGTACCACAACAAGCCTGGAAAAACGTGGTTCCTGCTGTATTGTCGGCCATGCTCGGTCAGCTTAGGCTGAAAGATGAGCAGGTGAAACGTGCTTATCTTGAGGATGACTATACCCGTTTTCTTATTATGCCCACCCGTACAGCTAACGGTGTAAATCAGCCTTACACAATTGCTTGTGGATCCTTAGGTGGTTTTGGTGGTTTTTTCACGAAAGCGTTTCGTAAACATGATTTTTACCTGGGACGTAGAAATTGCCAGCGTTTTTTACAAGTTTATCTATCTGTTCCTGAAGATGCTAATAACCCCATTTTACAGTTTGGTTATAACGGCATAACCAATTTTAAATATGTTGATGAGGATAAGAATAAAAACAAAACCACTACTTATCTTCCGTTAATCCCGGATCTGCGTGTTGAAGAAGATACTGTTTCCGGAACATTTAAATTTACCGCCCCGCCAGAGGAAAAAGAATATCCATATCCGAATATTAGCCTGACTTACATTTTGGGTTTAAAAGATAAGATGGAAAAACGTATTCAATGCATATTGGATAATGTTCAGAATGCCACAGCAATTACAGATAACAGCCCTAAATGGCAGAGCACCATTATTCCACGGATCAGGAAAAAATCATGGTTGGGAAAAGTATTTACTAATGTAGTAACCGATAACTTTGCGAAAGGTTATTTGAGCCTTGGAAAACAGTTTGGCAGAAGTGCCTTAGCAGACATGTGCATCAATAGCGTAATTGAGGATATGGAACAACGCGGTTTAATAAATGACGATTATAAATAGGGGATACGAGTTATTTAGGAGGTACCCTGTAATTTAATGCTGCTGTTGTGCCACTTGTCACGTCAATGGTTACGCCTGTTATTTTGGCGGCCATTTCTGATGATAAGAACACAGCAACATTGGCTATATCTGCCATTTGCGGGAGTTTTTTAAGCATGGTATCATTTTCAATCATCCCCAAAACAACTTTCATAACTTCGGGGTTAGGAGCAAGTGCTTCCTGAAATATGCGTGAATCGGGAGAACCGCCAGATCGGATATTAACTACACGTATTCCATAAATACCTAATTCTGAAGCCAAATTACGGGAAAAGCTTTCCAATGCGCAACATGCTGCTGAAAAGCCTCCTGTATAGGGATAACCAATTCCTCCGGGTGTGGCTGTCAATGTTAAAATTACTCCTGATTTTTGATTTATCATTATTCGCCCGGCGGCAGTAGCTGTTAAAAATTGCGTTAGCATGGTATCTGTAATGGGGCGCACAAAATCTATTGCCGCCAAATCAACCAATGGAATATTTTGAACAACGTTGATCCCAACAGCGTTAAATGATATATCTATTTTACCAGCTTGTTTAACGACTTTATTTAAGTGTTCACTGATCGCTTTTTCATCAAATGCATCTACCTGATCAACATCCGCATTGCCATTCAAATCAATTATCTCATCTGCTATTTTTTGAACTGAACTACGATTACGTCCTGTTAAAAATACCCGAGCTCCGGCGCTGGCAAGTGCTTTCGCAACTGCACCACCTATTGAGCCGCCGGCGCCATAAATTACCGCATTTTTATTTTTGAGCATCATAGTTATTTGTGAAAATAAATTTACAAGAAATTTAAATTGTAAAACCCCAAGTATTTCAATATCTTATGAAAGATAATTAACCAAATGTGTGTTTTTAGTTAATGTTTTATTTTAATGGCCAATAACACTTCTCAGCATATTTTGGGTCCATCTACAAGCTTATTGGGCTTTTGTCTTGTAGTTGTAACATCGTTTCATTTAACAAACAAATCAGACACAAGTATCATAGATGAATTTACTTCCGGAATAGCTATGATGCTTATCCTTTCCTGCATTTTTTCTTTTATGGCTATCCGTGCGAAAGATCAAAAGAAAACTATAAAGCTGGAAGCTGTTGCTGAATATATTTTTCTGATTGCTTTGATTGGTATTATGCTGATAATTATGCTATTGGTATTTAAATTTATAAGATAATGGTTCTCCCTTAATTATATCACTCCATTTTTAACAGCAAACATAACCAGGCCAGCAGTATTACGCACACCAACCTTTTCAATAATGCGTTGCCTGATACCCTCAACCGACCGTGGACTTAAAAAGAGTGCAGAAGCTATCTCTGAAGCCGTTTTTTCATTACAGATCATTTTTAATACATCAAGTTCACGTTCTGAAAATTCAATATTTTGATTGAATGATGGTTTGATATTATTTTTTACAATAAGTTTTTTTAACAAGGCCTTATTCACAATATCATTAAAATAGTAGCCGCACTCGTGAGCCGAGTAAATAGCTTTCCTGATCTCTCCCGGGTCGGCATTTTTTAACAAATAACCGTTTGCTCCGGTTTCCATCAAGTGTATGATAAATTTGGTTTCATCATACATGGTAACAATCAGTATTTTAATATCTTCAAAACGCTTTTTTATTATTTTAGTAGCTTCCATGCCATCCATAACTGGCATTTTCAGATCCATTAAAATAACATCCGGACGTATAGTTTCAATTTGTTTTATTAAATCTTCACCATTTTCAGCTTCAAGCACTACTTCAAGATTTTCGTCCTTGTTAAGCCCCACCTTTAAACCATCTCTAAATATTGAATAATCATCGGCTATGGCTACCTTTATTTTTTGCATTATTATTTAGGTTGAAGCCCTAAAAATAATTAAACTTTAGTTAAGAATAAATATCTGTATGCGAGAAATAGAATGCTAATCAAGTAAAGACCTGAAAATATGGAAAGTGTATATGTTAGGTTTCTATAATATTTATTAAACAGTAGTGAGTAAGTACAATTAATAATATAAAAACAATTATTCAACAGGTATGGATATAGTGATCAGAAAATTTCCACTTTGTTGTGAAAAGCCAAGTTGAGCGTTTAATAATATAACTCTGTTTTGAATATTTTTTAACCCCAGCCCGTCCTTTTTAAAACGTAACTCTTCAAAATGGTTTTGGGTAAGTCCGTTACCGTTATGAGTAATATTAATATCTAAATGTTTGTTCACACAGGTTGAATTAATTATAATTTCACTTGCTTTGGCATGCTTAGTTATATTATTAATAAACTCCTGTATAATACGGTAAATGCTAATATCATTTTGTGAGGCACGGGTAGAATACCTGTTGTCAAGATTCGCCGTAATTTTGAGCAGACTTTCATTTCCCAACTTGCTACAGAAATGAGTTATAGCCTCGTTTAAGCCGAATTCCTGCAGGATACTTGAGTGCAGGTTATGGGAAATACTGCGTATTTTGCTAATTCCATCATCAAGAAGTACTCTACCTTTTTGATATAACATTTGGCTTTGGTCATCACAATCTTCCATAACAACATTATAAAAGTGTAAACTTGCTGTCCCCAAAATGGCACCTATTTCGTCATGTAGTTCTTCGGCTATTCTATGCCGTTCAATTTCTTCGCTTCTTATGGCAGCCTCAATTAGCTGATTTTTTTGAATGTCATGCAGGTTTTGAACCTGATTTTGATATTGAAGCTTTTTACGCTGTGTAAATATGAATATGAGTAACAGGCTTATAAAAAGCATCAGCATGGCAGCAATGCCAACAACCAGCAAAAAACGGATATCGTTAGTTTCTTGATTCATAAAAACCTTTAGCTATAAATACATTAAATATAATGTATGATATGTTATGGACATTCCACAGCGTAACCGCAAAATTTTCCAGACGCACTGTTAGTTCATTATATAAAAGAAAAATGAAAAAGTTAAACGTAACGAATATTCCGAGGCCGGTTACAATCCAGAAATCAGCACTGAAGATGTTGGTGTCTGCATGATCATTGATCTTGAAAAGATAATATTGTAACGTGTAAAATAAGAGTAATACAGCTTCAACAGCCAACAAGCGACTGCTTAGCTTCCAATAGTCAAAAAAGTTTTCAAAAAAACAAAAGTTGATAACTACAAAAGCTGCAAAGCAAAATGGGGCAATTTTTTTTATGGTTGATAAAAAAGGCTGACGAAGGCTTATAAAAAATATACTAAATAAAAAAAAACGTATTACAGAGTGCAGATTATAGAGGTAGTTATTTGAATTATAAGCAGTAGGTAGGATGTTTCTAAATTTCCAAGTAAGATCAATAGCTAAATTAATAAACAGGGCTGCCCAAACATAAAAAACAACCGGCCTTATTACGGCCGGCTGCTTATTGTGAATAAGGATAGGTATAGGTATCAGTAGTGCCCAAACTTCCGACCAGTCAATTACGATCTGAAATACTTTAATCATTCGGAAATATTGAACTTATGTTTTAATAGTAGCAGGTGGTGATGGGTTTGTATTTATGGGTTCAGTGTTTAAATGTTCCATTTCCACATCACCTGTATCAATTCTTTTGTATCGTTTAACATCATAGTAAATGTGCTTTCCTTCGCTAATGTTAGGGGTAAAGATCAGGTAGTCTGGTTTGTCTCCAGCCATATCCGGCGTATTGATCAATAATAACATATCAGCAACAGAAATAATATTATTGCTCATAATAAGAGGGCCACTTAACTCAACTGAATTGTTCTTATAAGATGTTAGTATATCGAAACGAATGCTATATTGATTTTGAGGGACCATGTAACCATAAGAAACCAGTTGAATAGGTTTGCTTTCATCAGTAGTATCAGGTAAATAATAGGTAAAAACGAAACTTTCAATACCAGGGGAATTATTGATTAAGGCTTGAATGGCACTTATATCATATTTTAGCCAGTAAAACTTTAGTGTTTGAATATCTTTCATGAGGGTGATTAATTATGAAACAAATATATAATCTGTAGGCTTAAGTATTAAGCGTATAAATACGTATATTTTTTATTCCGTATTTATACCTTTTAATAGTTAGATAAAATTAATTGAGTGGAATTTGGTAACTAAAATGGAAGGGAATTCATCAATGAAGTATAAAAAATAATATTGGCACGAAAATTTATGCTTTAAATCTGATTATATCATAATATTTTCTCACTCCATATCCTTCACGTTATGAATGAATTAGAAAATTGGTTAATTGGATTTTTGAAGGTCAAAAATCACCAGGGAATTAAATGCAGAATTATTCCCTATAAAAGTGGCAAAGTTGTTAAGTATATGTTTCAGGTTAACGAGAACCTTAGAAACATAGAAAATTACCTGACACCCGAAGAATTACTTCATTATAAGACGTTGATCAGAAAAGCAACCTCACCATCAATTTGCTTATCCTTATTTGTTTTTTTTAATCAGTACGCTTTATAACGGGGAATTGATTAGCCATATATCACATTTGAATGAGGCGATATTTCCCCATATGGCACTTTTCCTGATTCGAAAGCTTGTAAGCAATAATGCAATCATATATTGCTTTAATGGAAATATGATTTTTAAATTGGGTTTTGTTGAAACTTTCTATCGAATGTACATTTAAACAATTTTTGTGTTTATGATTCTGTAAATAAGGTTTAACTTAGCCTTTTTATCATAAGTGTTGCACAGAATCTATTGATGATTGAAAGTAATAATACTCCCGAACTATATATTGTGGGTGCCGGCCCTGGAGATGTAGAATTAATAACAGTTAAAGGCTATAAAATTTTGCAGCAGGCAAATGTCGTCTTATACGATAATTTGGCTAACAAAGAGCTTTTGAGTATTACCCGTGATGATTGCGAAAAAATATATGTTGGTAAACAACCTTATGGTAAATACACATCGCAGGATGAAATACATGATCTTATAAAGCATTATGCCTTTACTAAAGGTAAAGTTGTAAGGCTAAAAGGCGGTGACCCTTTTATATTCGGGAGAGGGTATGAAGAAATACTATTTGCCAGACAACATGGTATTGAAACACATTTTGTTCCTGGCATAAGCAGTATGCAGGCGTCAGGTTTTGAAGATATTCCTTTAACACATCGTAATATTAGCGAAAGTATTTGGGTTGTTACAGGAACAAAAAAGGATGGCACCCTATCTGCCGACTTACGCTTAGCCATGCAAAGCAATGCTACCGTGGTCATCTACATGGGCATGAAAAAACTGAATGAAATTGCGGCAACCTATACAGAGGCGGGTAAAGGCTTTACTCCGGCAGCAATTATACAACATGCATCATTGCCTAACCGGAAAATAGCCAAAGGTCAGATCCGGGATTTGCCAAAAATAGCAATTGATGGCCATTTTACTCACCCAGCCATAATCATTATTGGAGCTGTAGCAGGTTTGGGTTCATGAGCAACATCTCGAATGATATACAATCTGTAGAAAATCTTAAACCCATCATGTTTGTAGGTACAGCATCTGATGTTGGCAAAAGTATAATTACAACAGGGTTTTGCCGAATTTTTAAGCAGGACGGTTATCTTCCAGCGCCTTTTAAAGCGCAAAATATGTCTTTAAATAGCTTTGTTACACCTGATGGACTTGAAATTGGCCGGGCACAGGCTGTACAGGCCGAAGCCGCTGGTGTTGAATGCCACACCGATATGAATCCAGTGCTTCTTAAACCCACTACAGATAAAAGTTCACAGGTTGTTTTATTGGGCAAAGCAGTTGGCAATATGTCGGCCAAAGATTATTTTAAACCTGCCGGAAGAGAGCAACTGTTTTCTGAGGTTAAAAATGCATTTCACCGTTTAGCGGGAAAATACAATCCGGTTGTTATGGAAGGTGCAGGAAGTATTTCTGAACTAAACCTGAAAAGTCGTGACATAACCAATATGCGTATGGCTAAAGAAGCCGGCGCTGCTACTTACCTAGTAACCGATATTGAACGGGGTGGAATTTTTGCCAGTCTTTATGGAACCATCGCTTTATTAGATGATGAAGAGCGGCAATTGATCAAAGGAATTATCATCAATAAATTCAGGGGAGATATAAGTCTGTTTGATGAAGGAAAAAAGAAAATTGAAGAGCTCTGCGGAGTTCCTGTAATAGGGATTTTACCTTATTTTAAAGATATTATAATTGAAGAAGAGGATTCAGTTGCGCTGAAACAAAAAATGACCAGCCCGGTAAATGGGAAAGTGAACATTGCTGTTATTCTTTTGAACCGCCTGTCAAATTTTACTGATTTTAACCGGCTGGAGAACGATTCGAGAGTGAATTTATTTTACTCTAACAATGCGGATGAAATTTCCAAAGCAGATATTATAATTCTTCCTGGTACCAAAAACACTATTGAAGATACCATTGCTATCAGAAACAGTGGCGTAGCTGAAGCTATTCAGAATGCTCACCGATTAGGTAAAACTATAATTGGTATTTGCGGGGGATATCAAATGTTAGGGCAGTCCATAGCCGATCCGTATCATATCGAAAGCACCATTTCCAAAACGGCCGGGCTTGGATTGCTGCCGGTAAATACAATTTTACAAGCTGAAAAAACTACCCGACAAAGCTCTTTTAAATTTCAGCATTTGGAAGATGAATGTATAGGATACGAAATACACATGGGCGAAACAGTTGCTGCTGAAGCAAGTCCTCTTAATTTTTTATCAGACGGCCAAACAGATGGCTATTTGCTGAACGAACGATGCTGGGGTACTTATATGCATGGTATTTTAGATAATGAGATTGTAATTAACTACTTACTTACACCTTATACAAACATTCAGCAGGAAATTATAAACTATACAGAGTTTAAAGACCAACAATATGATAAACTTGCAGCTTTATTCAGAGAACATATTGATATGAACTATGTTTACCAATCCTTAAAATATTAATCGTATGCTTTATGGGCATGGTGATGATGGCTACCAGTTTAAAGCCGATATTATTGCAGATTTCAGCACCAATGTTTGGTATGGAGGAGAGCCTGAGGGTTTGAAGGAGCATATTTTTAGTCATTGGAACACGATAAATAAATATCCCGAGGTACTGGCAGAGAGCTTAATACAAAAAATTAGTGACCATCACAGTTTAAAGCCTGGTAACATACTGGTTAACAGTGGTAGCACCGAAAGTATTTATTTAATTGCTCAGGCATTCAGAAAACTTAAAACAAGTATTATAACACCTGCCTTTGCCGAGTACGAAGATGCGGCGCGGCTGTATGAGCACCAGGTAAATTTTATTGACTGGAATACTTTGGCTCCTGATGTTAAAATCGAATCTGATCTTATATTTTTATGTAACCCTAATAACCCAACAGGGGAGATCTTTTTTGAGGTTGAGGATTTAATCAGAAATAATTCACAAACTTTATTTGTTGTAGATGAGGCATTTATTGAATTTACTTTATCTGTAAATTCACTGATTGAATTAGTAAATCAATATCCAAACCTTATTATACTTCGCTCGCTTACAAAAGCTTATGCCATTCCGGGGCTTCGTTTAGGATATATTGTATCTTCTGAACAACTCATCAGTAAATTAAAGCAATTTAAATTTCCATGGTCGGTTAATATTGTTGCTATAGAAACAGGTAAATTTATTTTTGATAATCATGAGGCTATCCAAATACCGATAAAAGATTTATTAACGGAAAAAGAACGTTTTGTTGCTTCCCTGAAAGAAGCACCCATTAATATCTATAATAGCCATACTCATTTTTTTCTTGCCGAGTTATTAAATGGAGAAGCATCTGCTTTGAAGCAATATCTTTTAAGAAATCACGGAATATTGATTAGAGATGCGAGTAATTTTCGTGGACTTGGTGCAGGGCATTTTCGGCTTGCTACGTTAAGTGCGGATAAAAATCAATTGTTGGTTAATGCATTAAAAGAATGGAGAAACCATACCTCATAATTATACCTTTGATAGCAGGCTATCTGCTTGATCTTGCACTTGGCGATCCCGAACAATTTCCGCATCCGGTAAAGTTTTTTGGAAATATTATAGGCTTTTCAGAACGATCATTGAATAAAAATCGCGGTAGGTTTTTAAAAGGTATGCTATTGGTTACCATTCTATGCGGTGTTTGCTTCTTGGTCTTTTATTTTGTTTCCGCCATTCTGATAAACCAGGGCTGGGTAGTTTACACAGCCTATAGCAGTATTTTTGTTTATTTTGGATTGGCTAATAAAGGGCTTATCAATGAGGGAAAAAAGGTTTTTGATGTGCTGAACAAGGAAGGAATTGAAGCGGGGCGAAAACAGCTATCTCGAATTGTAGGCCGCGATACTTCAAATCTTAGTATACAGCAAATTCGCATAGCGGTACTTGAAACTATGTCAGAAAATCTGAGCGACGGTGTTATCGCTCCTTTATTTTATTACGCTGTTGCAGGTATACCCGGCATGATGACTTATAAGTTAATTAATACGTTCGACTCAATGATCGGATATCGAAGCGAAAGGTATGAACAGTTTGGAAAGTTTGCCGCTCGTTTGGATGATGTAACCAATTTTATACCATCAAGGCTTACAGCGGTATTAATGATAGGTGTGTCTTTTAGTAAATCAGCAATTAACTTTGTTTTACTATATGGCAATAAACATAAAAGCCCTAATGCAGGATATCCTGAAGCGGCTCTTGCGGGAATATTAGATACACGTTTTGGAGGCCCTAATACATATCATGGAATTTTATTTGATAAACCTTTTATTGGTAAAAATGATAGGATAGTTGAACATCAGGAAATTAAGAAAGTCATTAATATCAACCACAAAGCTTGTTTATTAATGATTATTCTAATTATAGTACTTACTCTAACCACCTGTTATGTCTAAATTTATAATAACAGGTGGTCCAGGCTCGGGTAAAACAAAATTGCTGGAAGCATTAAAATCATTAAATTATAACTGTTCGGAAGAGGCTTCGCGCCAGTTGATTGTACAGGAGGTTAAATTAAGGTCGAACTGCTTACCATGGATTGATCTGAGTTGCTTTGCAGATAAGGTACTGGATAAAATGGTTTCATCGTACCGAGCAACTGTTAAGAGCGAATTAACGTTTTATGACAGAGGGATTCCTGATATTATCGCTTACCTTAAAGTAGCTGGTTTACCGGTCCCTGATAATTATTACCATATATCGCAACAACATCCTTATCATAAAACGGTATTTATACTCCCGCCATGGCAGGAGATTTATGTAAATGATACTGAACGTTGGCAAACATATCCCGAATCTGAACAATTGTATTGGGGTATAGCAGAAACTTACGAGTCGTTAAGCTATACTTTAGTTGAAGTGCCTAAACTATCTGTAAAAGAGAGGGTAAATTTTATTATAGATCATATTAATACAGCACACGTAAAATAAGATGCCTGATAGGTCACAGTTTTTAATTGCCGCCCCCTCAAGTGATTCCGGTAAAACTACGGTTACACTTGGTTTATTAAGAGCTATTGCTAATCGCGGATTAAAAGTACAACCGTTTAAATGCGGGCCAGACTATATCGATCCAATTTTACATCAAAAAGCCAGCGATAATAATAGTATAAATCTGGATACTTACATGGCAAGCAGCGCTCATGTAAAGGGTTTATATAACAGATACTTACAAAAAAGTGATGTAGCGATAGTTGAAGGAGTAATGGGTCTATTTGATGGGGCTGATAAGATGAAGGGTAGCAGTGCAGAAATTGCCATGTTGTTAGATATTCCCATAATATTAGTGATGAATGCCAAAGCCATGGCATATTCTGCAGCGGCGCTTATTCATGGTTTTAAGAGCTTTCAGCCCATCCTAAAAATTGCAGGTGTTATTTTTAATAATGTAAATACTCCTTCGCACTATAATATCCTAAAAGAAGCCTGTAAAGATGTTGACGTAGAGCCATTAGGATATCTGCCAACCCAACCTGATGTAAAAATTCCTTCACGGCATTTAGGGCTTAGCATTGCTGCTGATATAAACTTTGATACACTGTGCGATAAAATAGCAACATCGCTTAAGGAAACAGTTGATATTCAACGGTTGCTGGAATTAACTACCCGTAGCACTGTCGAAAAAATTAATGAAGAAGAGCCCGCAAATAATAGAAGATATACAATCGCTGTAGCTCATGATGAAGCTTTTCGATTCACTTATCATGAAAACCTGGAGGTATTAAAAGAGTTTGGAAGGGTGGTTTATTTTAGCCCTTTAACAGATAGCAAACTCCCCCCGTGCGATCTTTTATATTTGGCCGGAGGCTATCCAGAGCTATTTGTTGAGCAATTAAGTCAAAATAAGAGCATGCTTAATGCTGTTCATAAATACTGTTTAAACAACGGAAAAACGTATGCTGAATGCGGCGGAATGATGTATTTAGGTGAATATATTATTGATAAACAGGGTAAACAATTTCAGATGGCCGGTTTTTTGCCTTTGACAACATCCATGGAAAACCCCAAACTACACCTGGGGTACCGATCCATTTTTGTTAATGATCTTAATATAAAAGGGCATGAGTTTCATTATTCAACTTGTACAGAATTAAGCGAGGTGGAGAAGTTAGATTGCACTGTTTTTAACGCAAGGCAAGTTGCCCTTACTCCAAATATTTATCGTAAAAACAATACGCTGGCTTCTTATAACCATCTTTATTGGGGCGAGGAAAAAACTTTCATTGATAGATTATTGCAGGGTAAGCTATAAAGTCTGTTAGTAATAGATTTAGAACTCGGTCTGATATTGATGAACTATTGATGGAAATTCTTAATATTTTTGGCAGAAGTCAATCCTCAATATGCAATCAAAATTAAATAATGGCAGAAATTAAACGGCAACGTGTTACAAGGACAGATGGAAAAGCCATTAATCTGGTTCAAAGAAGAGGACATTTGTCTTATTGCTATAATGCTTGTTGCTGTGGTAGAACCGACCGTGGATTTAGCGCAGTACCAGTAGATTTATATAAAAGTGAATGGATGCGCCGCAAAATAAGAAACGTGGTGCATATGACCAAAGGAGGCTGTTTGGGGCCTTGTACATTGGCTAATGTGGTAACATTGCTTTTCGACGGGCATTCTGTTTGGTTCCATTCTATAAATAATGACTGGCAGGTTATTGCCATATTTGATTACATTGAAAGCATGATCTCGGCTGATGGTTTCCTGGTGCCACCTGCCGAACTAAACGAATACGTTTTCCAGTTTTATACATGGAAAGGTGCAGAAGCTCCAACGCTTTCCGACACATTTGTACATAAGGATGGTATGGTTTTTTTAACCCACGCTGATACAGATTTACTAACCCTGCATCATGCCATGCAATTACTTCCTGAAGATTTCCCCAAAACATTGGGAGTAAATTTACAGGCTGTAAAAAGCGAATCGCACATGGCCCAACTGCTTGACAGGGAGATAGCTGATGCCAAGATCATTATTCTCCGGATATTAGGGCGACCAAGCAGTATACCCGGATTTAGTGAGTTGGTTCAAAGAGCTCAAAAGCAAAACCAACAACTTATTATCATAAGCGGAACCGGAGATTTTAACCCGGAATATGCGGCTGTATCGACAGTTTCGCCTGATATTCTGCAAGAAACATTAAACTACTTACAGGCAGGTGGGTCAGCAAATTTGGCCTCGTTGCTTTATTTTCTTTCGGATCGTTTGCTATTATCTGGTTTCGGTTATGATGCACCGGTTATTTTGCCTGAGCATGGTATTTATCATCCGGATCTTCCTGAGAACGCGACGATGGAAGATTGGGAAAAATATAAGGATAGTAATTTAGCAACTATCGGGATCACATTTTACAGGGCCCATTATATCAGTGGTAATACAGGTTTCGTTGATTCATTGATAAGGGCTTTGGAAGACAGGGGATTAAATGTTCTTCCCGTTTTCACTGCTTCATTAAAATCTTTAAACTCTGCTTCGGGTTGGCCTGAAGCATTTCAATTTTTTAGAAATGCAGATCAAACAACAATTGATGTATTGATCAACACAGTTTCATTTGCCATGCAGGATGGCACTGAAAAAGCAGATGAAAATGTATTGAGCAAACTGGATGTTCCTATTCTTCAGGCTATAACCAGCGGTATGAGCCGTGGTTCATGGGAATCATCAAGTAGGGGCCTAAATCCTTTGGATACTGCTATGAATGTAGCTATTCCGGAGTTTGATGGTCGTATAATCACTGTACCCATATCATTTAAAGAAAAAGGGAGAGAGGTTAAAGGTTATGAACCACTTGAAGATCGTGTTGAAAGGGTTGCAGGTATTGCAACACGCTTTGCGCGTTTGCGGCATATACCTAATAAGGCAAAAAAAGTTGCTTTCATATTTACTAACTCCAGCAGTAAGGCATCTCAAATAGGTAATGCTGTTGGTTTGGATGCTCCTGCATCTTTAATGACCATCCTACAAGCGATGCAAGCCGAAGGTTATCAAATTAATGACCTGCCTGATTCTGGAACGCAGCTGATCCATGATCTGATTAACAGATGCTCATATGACGAAACTTATTTAACAACTGAACAGTTGCTTAATGCTGTTGGCC
This sequence comes from Mucilaginibacter aquaedulcis, assembly GCF_030409325.1. GTDB lineage: Bacteria > Bacteroidota > Bacteroidia > Sphingobacteriales > Sphingobacteriaceae > Mucilaginibacter > Mucilaginibacter aquaedulcis. The sequence continues at coordinate 708,545 of NZ_JAUFPR010000002.1, read as the reverse complement.
GTGTTTCTGGACATCAATATTCATCCTGGTTTAATGAATTGCCTGAAGCATTGAAAAAATCAATGGAAAAGCAATGGGGAGCCGCCCCGGGCGAAACGTATGTACACGACAACCACATTTCTTTCGCAGGCCTTGAATTTGGTAATATTTTAGTCGCCCTACAGCCCCCACGCGGATACGGTATGGATCCTGATGCCATTTATCACCAGCCTGATTTGCCGCCTACACACCATTATTATGCATTTTATCAATGGCTACGTAACAGTTGGGGCGCAGACGCTATTGTACATGTGGGTAAGCATGGCACTTTGGAGTGGTTGCCTGGTAAAGGCATAGGCTTATCAGAAAATTGTTTTCCGGATGCATTTTTGGCAGATATGCCGCTTTTTTATCCTTTTATCATCAATGATCCGGGCGAAGGTTCGCAGGCAAAACGCCGGGCACACGCTGTAGTGGTTGATCATCTTACTCCGGCAATGACCTCGGCTGATAGTTATGGTGAATTGGCTTTACTCACACAACTGGTTGACGAATATTACCAGGTTGAAACCTTAGATCCATCCAAACTTCCATTGCTGCAACGCCAGATTTGGGATCTGATTAAACAAACCAATTTGGATAAAGACCTTTCGGTAATGTTAAAAAGGGATCATGGCGACCACGTACACGAGTGGGACGATGAAATGACGCCTGAAGGCGTACCGGTGAGCATCAGCGAAATGGATGGGAAAGATATAGCACACTTGATTGAGGATATTGATGGGTATTTATGCGAATTGGGCGCAGCTCAGATCCGTAACGGTCTGCATACTTTAGGTCAGATACCCGAGGATGATGCGCTAACAGATATGTTGCAATCGCTTACCCGTCTTTCCAATATTGGTACTCCAAGCCTGCCCGCAGCAATAGCAGATTTTTTAGGTTTTGACATCAATGAGCTTTTAGATAAAAAGGGCCAACGTCTTTCAGAAATACCACAACATTTTATAACATTAGCCAGTAGACCGGTTGTAACAGCCACAGATTCTTTAGAAGTAATTGATGAATTGGGTAATCATTTAATTCAATCACTTCAGAAAAAAGGGTTCAATACTGATACTGTAAATCAAGTGTTTTATGAAACATTTGATTTATACGCAGATGATGTAAAAAGTGAGGGCATAATTGAAGTATTACAATTTATATGTACCTCATTGATGCATAACTTAACGCAAACTTATGACGAAATAACTAATCTTCTGCACGGCTTATCAGGTGGGTATGTAGCTGCCGGACCGAGTGGGGCACCTACGCGTGGTATGGCTCATATATTACCTACAGGGCGTAATTTTTATAGTGTAGACCCAAGAGCTTTGCCGTCACAGGCGGCATGGCAGGTTGGACAGCAATTGGCTCGTGAAGTATTACAACGACATTTCAAGGAAACCGGTTTTTATCCTGAAAATGTAGCCATCAGTATTTGGGGAACAAGTGCCATGCGTACTCAGGGTGATGATGTTGCCGAAATTTTAGCACTATTAGGGGTAAGACCGATATGGCAGGCCGAAAGCCGGCGTGTGGTAGGTTTGGAACTTATTCCTTTAACAGAGCTTAACAGACCCAGAATTGATGTTACTACTCGCATCAGTGGGTTCTTTCGCGATGCTTTTCCGCACTTGATAGATTTGATTGACGACGCTGTTCAGATGGCAATATCGGCAGATGAGCCAGATGAGCAGAATTTTGTTCGAAAACATTACCTAAAAGATTTAACTGAACTTAAGGCGCAGGACCTATCTATTGAACAGGCGGAAGAGAAAGCATCCTATCGCATTTTTGGTTCGCCACCAGGTAGTTATGGTGCCGGTATTTTACCACTCATCCAGGAACGGAATTGGGAAACAGATGCTGATTTCTCTTCAGTGTATATTAATTGGGGTGGCTACGCTTACGGGAAAAACGTGAGTGGAGTAGATGCCCGTAATGAATTTAAGCAGCGATTGGCTGTTGTTGAGGTGGCCCTGCACAATCAGGATAACCGGGAGCATGATATTTTTGATAGCGATGACTACCTTCAATTCCATGGCGGCATGATAGCCACAATTCGCAATTTAACCGGCAAGCAGCCTAAGGGCTATTTTGGTGATACGCAAAACCCAGACCGGGCAGCTGTAAGGGATTTGAAAGAAGAGGTATTGCGGGTTTTTCGATCGCGGGTGGTGAATCCAAAATGGCTGGAAAGTATTAAAAAACATGGTTATAAAGGTGGTCTGGAACTCACTACCACGGTTGACTATATTTTCGGCTATGATGCCACTGCACAGGTTGTTGATGATTGGATGTATCAGCAAATAGCAGAAACTTATGCCTTGAATACCGATATGCAGGAGTTTTTTGCACAAAATAATCCATGGGCCTTACAGGCCATTACAGAAAGGTTGCTGGAAGCAGCAAAGCGTGATATGTGGTCTGCATCACCGGAAACGTTGCAAGATCTGCAAGCCCTGTACCTGCATGGCGAAACATTATTAGAAGAACGGAACGAAGTTTAATGCGCTTAAGTAGGAATATGCTACTTTTATAAATTAAGGAATGTATTTATGAATTATCCATTTACAGCAATAGTAGGGCAGGAAAAACTTAAAAAGGCATTGCTGTTATGCGCCATTAACCCAGGTATTGGTGGGGTATTGATCCAAGGAGATAAGGGAACTGCGAAAAGTACCGCGGCCAGAGCCCTGGCTGATATAGTCCCTGCAATTACTAAAATAAATAATTGCTCCTTTGGTTGTTTACCAACAGAGCCTTTGGATTTTTGCGATGCATGTCAACAACAGGATAAACAGCTGATTCAGGGACAGGTACCATTTATTAATCTACCTTTGGGAGCAACTGAGGAGCGCGTTTTGGGGAACCTGGACCTGGAACAGGTATTGATTGAAAAGAAGAAAAAACTTCAACCTGGTTTACTTGCTGCTGCACATCAGGGTGTTCTTTATGTAGACGAAGTAAATCTATTAGCTGATCATTTGGTTGATGTATTGTTAGATGTGTCGGTTACAGGTGAAAATGTAATAGAGCGTGAGGGTTTGTCGCTCAGCCACCCCGCCCGGTTTACACTGATTGGTACTATGAACCCAGAAGAAGGGTATTTACGGCCTCAGTTTTTAGACAGGTTTGGGCTAATGGTTGAAGTTGAAGCTCCTGTTGATATAGCTGAAAGAACCGAAGTTGTACGACGTAGAATCGCCTTTGAGCGTGATCAGGCAGCATTTGTTAGACAATGGGAATCAGCACAAAGTGGTTTACAAAATCAACTAATTGAGGCAAAAAAACTGCTGTCGTTGGTTCAATTGAATGATGAGCTGCTAACGCTGATTAGTGAACTTACAACAGAGTTGAATGTAAAAAGCCTACGGGCAGATATTGTCATATACAAAACGGCTGTCACTATTGCCGCATTGAATCAACGTACCGAAGTTTCGGCAGAAGACATAAGAGAAGCTGCGAATCTGGCTTTGGCTCATCGAAGCAAAAAGCATCCATTTAATAACGCGCCTAATAAACAGGATAAGCCAAAAGAACAACCGAATCATTCGCCAGATGAACAGACATCCCAACAAAAACCAACTCAGGCTCCGGTTATGGGTGAAGATTCGTTCAAAAATCCCGCTTCGTCAAATGGGAATCAGGATTTATCAGGTAAAGATAAACAAGAACAACCTATAGCTGAACAAGTTTTTGAGGCATCAGAACCATTATCCCTGCCACAAATTAAAATTAATAATTTACTGCCAAAACAATCCGAACAAAACGGGCGGCGAGGAATAAATACAAAAGCGGTTCGAGGTTTATATACCAATCCTGAGCTCACTAAAAATACAACAGACATTGCAGTTGATGCTACGGTGCTTCATGCTTTGGTACGAAACCCTGATGGTCTGGATATTACTATCGACGATCTGCACAGGAAAAAGCGCAACGGCAAAAGCAACAACTTGATTTTATTTGTGGTAGATGCATCCGGATCAATGGCTGCAAGCAAAAGAATGGAAGCTGTAAAGGGAACTGTTATTGGCTTGTTAACGGATGCATATCAAAAACGAGATACGGTAGGGGTAATTGCTTTTCGTGGTATTGAGGCACAAATTCTTCTTAACCCAACTCAAAGCGTTGAGTTGGCAGAACAAGCCATGAAAACCTTGCCTACAGGTGGCAGAACCCCATTACCTCATGCCCTGCAAACCGCTATACAATTATTGACCAGATTTGATCAAATTAATAACTATAATCCTGTTTTAATTATCCTTACAGATGGAAAAGCCAACGTTTCGTTACCGGGTGGTGGTGATGCCTGGATGCAAACACTTGCGTTAGCCGATCGAATTAGTAAGTTAAATATCCAATCAGTAGTATTAAATACCGACCTGAATTATTTGAATCTGAATAGGGCAAAAGAGTTGGCAACATCTATTGGAGGGCAATATTTATCATTAAGCGATATATCAAAAGAACAACTTACGCCAATAGTAAATCAATTTGTATAGTGTTTTGAAAAAGTTAACAGAGAAGTAAGAAAATGAAAGAAGGGATATTGCTTTGCGGGCATGGCAGCAGAAAAACTGCCGGGGTTGAGGAGTTTAAAAAATTGGTAGAGATATTGAAAGGCCGCTATGCGCACACTTTTGAGGTAGATTATGGCTTTTTAGAATTTAATCACCCTCTTTTTGAAGCGGCTGTTGAACGTTTGTACAGCAAGGGCATCCGTACTATTTACGCCTTGCCAGTTATTCTGTTTGCGGGTGCGCATGCTAAAAATGATATCCCTTATGAGTTAAATACTATTCAATCCTATTATCCGGACCTGAAAATAAAGATGGGGAGCCCGATTGGAGTGAATGCACATGTACTCGATCTGGCGAAAAAAAGAATTGAAGAAACAGAACTTACTTTAAATTATATTGACAGAAAAGAAACCTGCCTTGTAGTTGTAGGGCGGGGAACCACCGATCCTGACGCGAATAGTGACGTGAATAAATTGATGAGTATGTTATGGGAAGGGATGGGCTTTGGTTTCGCTACAACTGCCTACAGTGGTACCGCATATCCTTCGGTTGATCAATCTTTACACCTGGTTGAAAAGCTCGGATTTAAAAGAACAATTGTAATTCCATTCTTCTTTTTTACCGGTGTTTTACTGGACAGGATCTATACTGCTTTAGAAGAAAAAAACAATAGCTCCCTCCAGGAATTTGTATATACAGCCCCCTTTGGAACCGATGAACTGATATTAAAAGCCTTTGATGATCGTTTAAACCAGGTTATTAATGGCGAAGGAAATATGAACTGCCAGCTTTGTAAATATCGTACACAAATTATCGGATTTGAACAGGAGGTGGGTAAAGATCAGATTGGCCACCACCTTAATGTGAAAGGTGTGCTTTTTGAAGAAGATGAAAAAATTGGAGAGAAAAAGAATTCTATTGGCCGTAGTTTTAAAAAGCTATTAGGTATTTAAAAACTAAAAGAATATCCTGTAGATCCAAAGATATCCGATAGCTATGGATGCTAAACCGGCAACGCCGTTCATCCATTTAAATATTACTAAGTTCTTTTCTAAAAAACGGCTCATTGTTGAGATAAGTACATAACTGTAAACACCCATAGCTAAAACAATACCTACAGATTCTATCACTAAAACCATTATAGAACCACCTATAGTGGTAGCACTGATAACCAGGGCTGTAGTCAGCGCGCCTCCAGTTCCGGCTAAGCCATGGAGCATACCAACCCAAAAAGATCGTGTTAATGGGTTTAGTGCAATTTCCTCACCGGTTTTTCCGTGCAGGTGCATCCCATCAGAAAGTAAATGATCATGTGCCTCTATTTTTTTATTATCACTGATCATCGCATTGATCTTGTAATTACTCCTGATGGCTTGCAGGCCTAATAAGATCATGATGGGGCCCACGGCCATCTCGGCCCAAGAAGAGATGTTTTTTACGTAGAGCTGCAATGATTCTTTAAATATCAAAGCAATTATTCCAAAAATCAATAGAGTTACAGAATGCCCCAGCGCCCACTGTGAGGCCCTGAATACAACAGACCAGGATAAACGCTTTCTTTTAACAGCCTGTTCTGATGCTAAAACCGAAACAGCTGTCATATGATCGGGTTCAAAAGAATGTAGAATACCCGCTACCAATGGGCGGCTTATGCTCAGAATGTTCATTAAGCGTATTTAATATAAGTTCCGTCTTTGTTGATCAGGAATAACACCAACTCAACGTTTGGGATGAGTTTAGAACAATTTTCATGGCAGGCTTTTATTAGGGCCATGTAAAATGGTTCATCTTGGGCAAATGTAAACAATTCGGTTAACCGTCCTGCCATATTCAGTGATAAAATCTGGTTCAGAAAATCTCCTTTATAGCCAGAATTAACGGCTAATTGATGAACAAAAGCTTTGTTCCAGGTACTCTTACCACTATGTGTATCTAAAATCCCTTCAGCCAGCTTAACTGACTTGCCTAACATGATACCCATGTTTACTTTTTTGATGTCACTTTTTGCAATCTTTTCCAGCGTTTCGCCTATCCAGTTGCCGTAATGTATAAATGCAAATGCCGGAAGGGAAGGAAATAAAGAAGTCAAATACTTTTCACTCCGGGCCCCGGAATTAATAACTAACTCGGTAGCCCCATTAGCAACAGCAACGTTAATGCCCTGTACGATACTGGCAATATAAGATGATGCAGAAAAGGGAGTTACAATACCTGTTGTACCAAGAATTGATATTCCCCCCATAATTCCCAACCGTGCATTTAAAGTTCGTTTGGCTATAATTTCGCCATCCTGTACAAAAATAGTAACGTCAACTCCTTTACTATCAAGTCCATGATCGGCCAAAAGCTTTTTACAGGCATTGGTGATCATTTGCCGGGGAACAGGATTAATAGCAGGTTCGCCAACGCCTATTTCAAGGCCCGGTAAGGTAACTTTGCCTACTCCTTTGCCCTGCAGAAAATTGATGTCGCCAGAGTTGTTTAACTTAACTGTGGCACCAATAATAGCACCATGTGTTACATCCGGATCATCCCCGGCATCTTTTTGGGTGGTGCATTCCGAAGTAAGATGATCAAAACTACAGGAGATAATTTCAAATTCATGTTGTGAGCCAATTGGTAAGGTAATGGTAACAAGCTCAATCTTTTGCTGGAGAATGAGAGCCAGCAATGCAGCCTTGCTGCACGCAGTTGCACATGCACCTGTGGTGAAACCCGTTTTTAAGGGGCCATCAGGAATTGGCTGAAGTTCATCCATTATCGAATCATGTTTAACAATTCTTTTAAGTTATTAACAACTTTAAATGAAGCCGAAAGTTCTGGTCTTTTAATGATGAATATAGGAATATTACAAGCAATGGCGGCCTGTATTTTTTCATCAAGTTTGCCATTTAAGCCGCTTTCTTTGGTTAGTATAACCTCAGGTTTAAGCTTATTAAAAAGCTGAATTTCCTCCTCCTTATTATGAGGTAAACCAAATATTAAGTTTTCTACAGGAAATTGATGGTGGGCGGCAAAATCAAGGGAATAATTTCTGTTTATTATCCTGAACCAACAATTATGCGATTGCCAATAACTACGGAGGCGGGGTATAGATTGAACGCCTGTTAAGGCCAGCATTGATTGGTAATTATTTTCATTTATGAGCGTCAAAGCCTCGGTGTAATCGCTTACATACTTTACCAGCGGATCAAGAACCCGTTCCGAAAACTCTCTTTCAAACCTGATGAGTGGTAACTGACCAGACAAGGATGCAACAGTAGCATGTAATTCTGTAGCAAATGGATGGCAGGCATCTATGATGCAGGAGATGTGGTGATTTACACAAAAAGTATTCAACCCATCCTTGTCCAGGCTTCCAAAACGATATTGGCCCTTTCCCTCAAATGGTATTTGTGTGCGTGATGAATAGATATAGTTTAATCCAGCTTCATCCAACGAATTTGCCACTTGCTTCGCTTCAGTTGTGCCACCTAATAAAAGAATCATTTGAGTGCTTTTGCTGTTTCTTTTTTTCTGAATATGTGGTACCAGTTATCGCCATACAACCAAGAACGGTTTTTACGGGCACCAACTGCTTCACCAACAATGATCAGTACTGTGCGGCTGAGTTTGTTTTCTTTTATAATCTGGCTCAACTCGTGTAGTTTACCTGTCCATACTTTTTCATCTTTCCAGCTTACCCGGTATAAAACAGCAAGTGGGGTTTCAGGTGAATAATGCTGCAGTAATTGATCCTCAACTTTTTTTACGATGCCTGCGCTAAGAAAAATACACATGGTTGCCCGGAGCTTCGCCATATCTTCTAACTTTTCATGCGGAGGCATGGGGGTATTTCCTTCACCACGAGTTAAAATAATAGTTTGTGCCACCTCAGGTATAGTAAATTCTGATTTCAAGTAAGCGGCTGCAGCCTGGAAGGAGGATATCCCCGGTACAATGAAATAATCATAATTCTTCTCATCGAAGATGGTCATTTGCTCCTGTATTGCTCCGTAAATGGAAGGATCGCCGGAATGTAACCTTACGATGAGTTTACCCTGCTTGTACATTTCATCAATTAATAACATCTGTTCTTCCAGTGTCATTGACGCCGAATTTCTGACCAGCGCTTCAGGTCGCGCGAAATGCGTCAATTCTTCAGGTACTAAGCTGCCGGCATATAATATGCAATCAGCCGTTTCCAACAGTTCTTTTCCTTTTAATGTGATATACTCAGGAGCTCCCGGGCCTGCGCCTACAATAGCTATTTGCCCTCTACGCTCAAATGAATTGATAAGGCAAACGGCATAAGTAAACTTTTTACCGGAGGAGACTTCCGCTTTTGTTTTTTCTATCAGCCATTCCGTAGTATTTGCTGTTAATGCCGCAGAACTTTCAGAAACTCCCTGCACACCTATCTTATCAATCACAACTTCAGAAGGATTAGCTACCTGTATTTGATTCAATTCATCAACAGGATAGGTAATAAACTTCCACTGATGTTTTTGGGAGATAGTAATATAAGCGATTTCCTTTGCTTTTATATCAACAGATGTAAGAGCGGCTACACTATGGTGGGCAATACCATCTTTTGTTAGCAGTTGCAGCAATGTGTCTTCAAATAGTTCGGGTTCTATATCCTTTGAACAACCGCTTCCAAGGGTTAAGCATTTCGCGTAGAAAGAAATTAAAGGGACATCGCTTTCAATAATTTCATATCCAACATAAATCAATAGCTCATATTTATGTTGATCTACATCTTTAATATCGTAATAAACATCTGCAAAAGCTGGTTTTGATTTTTCAAGATAGGCAGTACCGGCATCCTTAACCTTTAAGATCAAAGCCGTTGGTTTGTTATTTACAAATACTGATATGGCCTTGTTCAATGGCACATTAGCATGTGCTGTCCAATTGAATTTAGCTGCCAGTAAATCAAGTGCCCAAATCTCCTGCAAGTCACTTGAAGTAGTAATTACAGCCTGCGCCTGAAATATGTGGCTTATCTTTTTAGTGATTTCATTAGCACCACCAGTATGGCCGCTCAATACCGATTGAACAAATTTACCCTGTTCATCAATATTTATAACTGCAGGGTCAGTGGCTTTATTTTTAATATATGGTGCTATACTACGCACGCAAATACCCAGTGCTCCAACAAAGATCCAAACATCAAAACGATGAAATTTGTCCTGAAGTAATTGATCAATATTTTCAAGCTTGATAACATCTTTTGAAAACGTAGTTTCTCTTGATGTATACAGCTTACTGCGGTAAAATTCTTGTTGTATTGTTTCTCCTATAACTAACCCGCTATCAGTAAAAGTTACAATGCATACTTTATCTTCCTTTAACATATCAACTTTCTTTTATCGCTTTAAGTATGGTGATCTCATTGTGCGAATTTACCTTTAATTTCAAAGGCTCATCCATTTTCCAATTATGTGTTTGTGCTGCAGTTATAAATTCATCTACAGAACCTTGTTGCACAGCGTTCATAACTATAACTGTGCCCGGGGTAGCGTATTGATCAATTTTAAGGATCAGTTCCCTTAAGCGACCGCTATGTCCGCCTATGAAAACAGCATCAGGTTTGCTGTACTGCATGAAATCTAAATCAAAAATATCGGATTCGTAAACTTTGATTCCGACTGCCCCGAACTTGCGCTGGTTATTATCAATGATCTGCATGCATTCGGGCCTCTTTTCAAATGCGTGAATTTCTAAATGGGGGAAGCGGAGTTTTGCCTCAATACTTAAAGAACCGGTACAAAATCCTATATCCCACAAAACGTTTTTTGATTCAAGTTGCAATGCTTGTAAAGAACATAATCTGACAGGCATTTTTGTGATCATATTTGGGCGACCTTCAAGTCCTTCAAATAAATCATCAGGAATACCAAATGGAATACTACGGTGTTCTTTTTTATGTAATATAACACAGTTTAATGGATGAAAAATATGCTTTCGGGCATCGGTTAATTCCATCTGCCTTATTTCTTCAGTATCGCTTTCCAAGTTCTCACCAACACAAATGGTGTAATTATCGTAGCCATAATTCAGCATCCTATCAACAATTGCCGAGGGAGATTTTTCAGTATCGGTCAATATTCCGATTAATGGTGCCTGTTTAATTAAAATTTCATCAAACGCTTGCCATGAACGCCCGTGAACACTTACCGTTTGCAGCTGACTGCTGTTAATATTAGCCCGTTGAGCTAACAATTGAATAGCGTTAAAATAAGGATAAATTTGAATTTGATTGTGATGATATTGGCTGTGGAGCGTATTAGCAATACCGTAGAAAAGAGGATCGCCACTGGCAAACACGACTATAGTTTGATCGGTGTTCTCGTAATTTTTAAACAATGTACTAATACTTGCCTTAATGAAAATCCATTCATGATTGGCAGGAAGTAAATGCTTCACCAATTCATAATGGCGCTTGCCTCCGCTAAAAACCCGATGCTTTTGAATAATATCAAATAGCTGTTTAGCCGGCTCATATCTTTTATTACCAATACCTATGACTTGAAAAATCATCTTATGTTTTAAAAATAGTGAGCACTTTCATCCAGGGTAAATGCCGCGTTCACTATGGCAGCTGCGAAATTGCTTCCACCGCGTTTTTCTTCAATAAGGGCATAAGGAATAGATAGTGTTTTTAACCGTTCCTTTGATTCTATTACATTAATAAAACCAACAGGTGCGCCAATAATTCCTGCTGGATTTATAACGCCTTGTTTTACCTGATCAGCTATTTCAATTAAGGCGGTAGGGGCATTACCTATTACAAACAATGCGTCAGGGTATTGTTTAGCGGCCAGCCTGATTCCTGCCTGCGAACGGGTCAGATTTTCTTTTTCAGATAGCTCTAATGTCTCCTTTGTATTTAAAAGGCAAATTACCTGGTTACTATATTGAGTGGTAAACGCTTTGGTTATTCCTGCTTGTACCATGGTTACATCAGTTACTATGGTGCCGCCGTTTATCAAATAATTATGCCAAACTGAAATAGCATTTTGCGAAGCACTTATATAGTTTATGTAATCCAGATCGCCGGACGTGTGGATGCAACGGATGGCGGCCCAAAGAAAATCCTTAGGGAATTTTGGAACATCTAAATGATCTATTATCTCCTTAAAGCTGGCTTGTTGTATTTCGGTTCCACTCTGAGGTTTTCTGTCCAAATATCCCCTTGGAGTTATCAGGTGAGTTTTATATTTGAAGGTTTGGCTATTGCCTATTACAACCAGGCTAAACATATCCACATCATCAACATTTAATGCCCCTAAGGTGGTTAATGTTATTTTTTCATCGGCGCGACCCAACTGGTAGCATATGGCTACGGCTGTTTCCGGATTACGGTGTGTTAAAAATATAGATTTAAGCTTGGCAAGCTGCCAGTATCTTTTTGCACTTTTGGGGTTATAAATGGAAGTTACAAAGTCGCCCCATGCGGCGGCCTTAATTCTTTTCTGAATAGTTTTCCATGGTGTCATAAGGTCTGAAAGGGAAATGCAGCAAAAATCATGACCTAATACTGCACCTAATTTGCTGCCCGCCGCAACGAATGCAGAAATCCCCGGAATAGTTTCCAGTTCAATATCTTCCCCTGATTGGGCAACTTTTTGATATACAATGGACGCCATAGAATAGATCCCGGCATCACCAGAGCCTATCACTACCACTTTATTTCCCGCTATGGCTTTTTCAATGGCTATTTCTGCCCGCTTTTCTTCTTCGCTTAGTTCCTTACCAATGCATAATGTATCCTCGCGGATAAGATCTGTAATGAACTGAAAATAGTAATGATAGCCAACAATAACATCGGCTTCCTGTATAGCTTTTTGGGCAATGGGCAGGATATAATCTTTATTTCCCGGACCGAGACCAACTACTTTGATCATTTTTTTATAATTAATAAAGAAAAATAGGGAATTTCTCGCTGAGATAATTCTTCAATGTTTGATGTTATATACTCACTGAATGTACCTAAACGCTCGCAATAATAAAACTCCCAGTTTTTTGTGCGCAAGTGTTGTAATAAAGCCGATAGCCCCGTCCTGATTTTCATTAGAATCAGCGTGTCGAAATCCTCAAGTGCTTGTTCAATTTTTTCAATGCTTTGTTCCAGAGGAAGAAAAGCTAACTTTTCATTTTGCTGACAAAGAGGCACCTGGTGTTTTGCAGCTCCTAATGAAAAAGAATTTATACCCGGAATAAGTTCCACCGGAATGTTTTGTTGTTGAAGCCGCTGTAATAAGTAGGAAAATGACGCGTAAAAACTCAGGTCACCTTCGCAAGCTATGCTTATTTTTTTACCCTGTTTCCATGCATCGATCAGAAGAATTGAGGTTTCATCGTAAGTTTCTTCAGCTGATGATCTGTCAAATCCCATTTTAAGGAAAAAGCCTTGTAATTTGCTTTTATCTGTTACATACTGTTCCAGCATAGGTCGTACATAACTTTCCTTTTTTCCATCAGTAAAGAGAGAACCTGGATAAAAGATCAGATCTGATTCCTGTAAAATTTTAAGTCCCTTTACCGTAATAAGATCAGGATCACCGGGGCCCAATGAAACACCATAGATTTTATTCACTTTTTTCAACCGGTTGTTTCTTCCTTTTATACAAAAACATCTGCCATTTTTCTTCGGCAACGCCGGCCTTATCCATTTCGGCCCGGGCCATCGTGAAAAACAGATCAGACATACGGTTAACGTAAGCCATAATATAATCTTCTACACAGGCCGGATCTTCTTTCATCAGGGTAACCAATCTTCTTTCGCCACGGCGTATTTGCGTACGGCAAACGTGGCATAAAGCCGAGATCTCATTACCTCCGGGAAGCAAAAAATAGTCAGAAGGAGAACTTATACCAGCCTCCAGTTCATCAAGCCATTGCTCGCAAAACTCAGCACCATCAATAGGTTTTGGATTAGGATTTACTTTGGTTGAGTCAGAAGGGCGAGCCAGATGCGACATCATATCCATCAAATCTTTTTGTATCCGATGTAAATTGGGTTGCCATTCGTGTTCTGCACCTAATTTTGTTCTTAGCAAACCAATGGTTGAATTAGCTTCATCTAAAACGCCATTACATTCTATCCGTGCCGAATCCTTGTATTCCCTTTTGCCACCAAAAACGCCGGTAGTTCCTTTATCTCCTTTACGTGTATATATCTTCATGCGAGTATGTTAAGGTAAATTTTAAAAAGCAATCCAGGCATTTTAATCCCAAATTGCAGGCGAGTACAAATATGGTAAAACAATTATCAATTGTGAGCTCATGTTAAAATGATCATTTGATCAACCTAAAACGCCAAAATCAACCCAACTGATGTGGTTAATCAGCCCCTTTAGCCAAGCTCATATCAACTAAAGATTTTTTTATCTTTGACCACCAGGTACCGTAAAAGTAACTGCATTTATCCTATACAATAAACATGATAATTTACATAAGTGGTGGTGTACGAAGCGGGAAAAGCAGGTATGCTCAGGATATGGCTTTGAAACTAAGTTCGGCACCGGTTTATATTGCCACTGCTAAAATATGGGATGAAGATTTTGAAAAACGCGTTGACCGGCATAAAAATGAAAGGGGTGAACAATGGACAACCTACGAAACTTATCAGAATCTGCACCGACTGCCTATTCAAAATCAAACGGTTGTAATTGATTGCATTACCCTTTGGCTTACTAATATTTTTATGGATGATGAGCAGGATATCACCAAAACACTCCAAGTATTTAAAAGCGAAATAGATCATTTGGCTACTCTTGACGGAACATTTATAGTTGTATCAAACGAACTGGGAATGGGCCTTCATGCAGAAACAGCATTAGGTCGTAAGTTTACTGACCTCCAAGGGATGGCTAATCAATACGTTGCAAGCAAAGCAGATGAAGCCATATTTATGGTATCGGGGCTTCCTCTGTATCTTAAAAAACAATAGTGCAATGTTGAATTTAGAGGAGTTGTTAAGATCAAGACGGGATACAAGGCATTTTAAAACGGATGCTGTACCTGATGAGGTTATTGAGAAAGCACTTGCTGCTGGGCATATGGCACCCTCTGTTGGGTTAACAGATGCCACAAGGTACTATATCATCCGTGATGAAAGCGTAAAACACGCAATAAGGGATATTTTTGATGAATACAACAACAAGGCCCTTAACCTGATTGAATTGTCAAAGCAAAAAACTTTATACAATACATTAAAGCTTGAGGGTATTGTAGACGCTCCGGTTGGTTTGTTAGTTTGTTATGACCGAAGCGTACTTAATAATTTTACTATAGGCACCATTGCGAGTAATGATACCATAAAATTCAGTGCTGTATGCGCTGTACAAAATATATGGCTTTCCCTAACTGATCAAGGTTATTCCATGGGGTGGGTGTCTATTTTAAATTATCACAGATTCAAAAAATTATTGGATCTGCCGGAGGAAATTGAACCTCTCGGATACTTTTGCGTTGGCAAGCCGGCAACTGATTACGAGCAACAACCCATGTTGCAGCAATTAGGTTGGAAAAATAAAGCGCCGAAGCCTCATGTTACCGAAATATCATCAATAAAACAACAAACATCATTTACTTCCGGGGTAAATGATCCGGGTTTTGAAACATTGGATTTATCTGCCATACTTCAAAAACAAATTGATGAAAAAACAAAACCTGTAGGTTCCTTAGGTTTATTGGAGAAGTTGGCTAAGCAAATAGGTATGGTGTTTGAAACTACCAAACCTCAGATTACTAATCCTCATATTGTAGTTTTTGCAGCAGATCATGGCATTGCGCAACATGGTGTAAGCAATTACCCGGCTGAGGTTACCCGCCAAATGGTGAATAATTTTTTAGAGGGTGGCGCTGCTATAAGTGTATTTTGTAAACAGCATAATATCGCGCTTAAAATAGTTGATGCTGGAGTTAATTATGATTTCCCTTCTAATCAAAATATAATTAATAATAAAATTGCAAAAGGTACATCCTCATTCCTGAACGGGCCAGCCATGAGCAGTTACGAATTGCATTTATGTTTTGAAAAAGGAGCGGAAGTAGTTAACTCAATTTATCAAGAGGGTTGTAATACCATAGGCTTTGGTGAAATGGGCATTGGGAATACTTCGAGCGCATCTGTATTGATGAGCGTATTATGTAATATTCCATTGATTGATTGCATTGGTATAGGCACAGGTGTTGAAAATGAAAAATTAAATCATAAAATATCGGTTTTACAACAAGCGGTAGCAAATTTCACTGGCCAGTCTGATATACGGAGTTATATGGCTTATTTTGGAGGCTTTGAAATTATGCAAATCGCCGGGGCTATTTTAGAGGCCAGGAATAAAAAAATGCTCATTTTGATTGACGGCTTTATTGTTACCGTAGCCTTTCTTTGTGCTTTTTTAATAAATCCATCAGTTAAGGAAAATGCTGTGTTTTGCCATGAATCTGGTGAAAAAGGACATCGGCTTTTACTTGAAAGGCTCAATGCTGAAGCTTTATTACATCTGAGAATGAGGTTGGGAGAGGGTAGTGGGTGTGCGGTAGCTTTTCCATTAATTAATAGCGCAGTTGGTTTTTTAAATGACATGGCCAGTTTTGAAAGTGCTGATGTAAGTAACAAAGCGTAATGAAAAAAGAACTGCAAATATTCTTTACGGCTGTTTCTTACTATACCCGTATTCCTGTTCCAGCTTTGTTACCTTATAGTGCGGATTTTTTAAATTCGTCAAATCGTTATATCACTTTAATAGGTTGGGTTGTTGGCGCTTTTTCCTTTAGTATATTTTACCTCACAAACTATATTTGGGGTATTTCAATAGCCCTTATTCTATCCATAGCAGCATCTATATTGTTTACCGGTGCTTTACACGAAGATGGTTTTGCCGATGTGTGCGATGGTTTCGGTGGAGGTTTTACAAAAGACCGTATTCTGGAGATCATGAAAGATAGCAGCCTGGGTACATATGGTACTATTGGGATTGTATTCATTATAGCCCTGAAATTTCTTGCTCTTCAGCAAATTTTAAATATTGCCGGAAATGAATTTTGGATTCTGCTTTTGATTTTTATTGTCTCTAATGCTATCAGCAGGTTTATTGCTATTAGTTTAATTTATTCATATCCATACGTCGGTAAGGAAGGGGTAAGCAAAGCTAAACCCGCCACAGAAAATCCCGACATTCATAACCTATGGATTGCTTTATCATTTATCCTTATACCGTTAACCGCTTTAATTGTGCTGAGTCATAAACCGTGGCTGTTATTGATGATTGTTCCCCTTTTAATTCAAAGGCAAGCAATGGGTAAGTATTTTAAACGCAAAATTGGTGGTTATACCGGTGATTGTTTAGGTGCAGTACAGCAGGTGGCCGAATTGATAATCTATATGTCAATCATAGCAATATGGAAATTTATTTGATCAGGCATACTACACCAGATATTTACAAAGGGCTTATATATGGTCGTCTTGATGTTCCCCTTTCAGAAAGTTTTGGTGCAGAAAAAGAATCGGTCATTGTAAAACTTCCTGAGCATATTGATCTTGTAATTTCAAGTCCTTCTTCGAGATGTATCTTACTTGCGCGTGAAATAGCTGAGTTCTATGTAAAAGATAACCGTTTGATGGAGCTTGATTTTGGTTTATGGGAGGGTAAAACATGGGATACTATTGATCGTAAAGAAAGCGAAATGTGGATGAGCAATTTTATCAATACCGCTCCACCCCAGGGTGAATCTTTGGGTAAAATGAATGAAAGGGTAGTGGATTTTTGGAATCAGCTTCTTAAATTACCTTATAAAAAGATAGCAATTGTTACACATGCGGGTGTGATCAGGTTGATATTGGCTGCCGTTAATTCTATACCTCTTCAATCTGTTTTTGATATCAAAGTTCAGTATGGTGAGGTGATAACATTAAATTTTCCGTCCCATATTTAACGCTATTGTTAAAGCAGAATTAAATTTCCGGGAAAGAAGTTTAAAGACTCATTTTTACGCCCGCCATTAATTAATTTAATTAGATTTGTTGAGTTATTTGGTTTTTACTGCACGTCAGTGCAGATAAAATTAAAAGGGAATCCGGTGTAAATCCAGAACAGTTCCCGCTGCTGTAAGTTCAAAAACAGGCTTTAACAATACTTTGCCACTGTCCGGTATTTATATGGATGGGAAGGCGTTAAAGCTGAACAAGTCAGAAGACCTGCCAAAAAACATATCCAAATTGCTTTCGGGAGAAAGGCTTAAGGACGCAGCGGTTGTATTTATCCCGTTTCATCTTGATATGCATTTCTGTTTGGTTGGGGTTTGGAATTAACTAAACTTAAGTTTAAATAATTGCAAATGGGTTTATTACAACAAAATTTATCTGGTTTTATCATTTTATTAGTGCTGGGTTTACGGCACGGACTTGATCCCGATCATATCACAATCATTGACGGTTACACGTACCGACTGCATGAAAAGAAAAGCGTTTGGTCGCGTTGGGTAGGATCGTTATTTGCGCTTGGCCATGGCGCCATGGTTATTGTGATCGCGCTTTCCTTAAGTATCTTAAAAAATAGCTTCAAAATGCCCGGGTGGCTGGATATTATTGTTGAATGGCTGCCTTTAAGTATGTTGTTAATGATCGGTATTTCAAATATCATCTCATTAACTCAGAAAAAACAGATTACACCAAGTTTCCGCAAAAGGTTGTTGCCTAAATACTTTAACACACATCTTAACCCGTTTACTGTAATATTAACTGGTATTATTTTCGGATTTATCTTTGATACATCTTCTCAGATAGCAGCTTTTGGTTATGCCGTTTCCGCTTCAAACCAAGTGATTTATGCAGTATTTGGTGGAGTAGTTTTTGCTATCGGATTGATCATGACAGGCACGTGTGATTCTTTTTTGTTAAACAAGCTTTTAAAAACTTTTGATCAGAAGAAAATACAAACACACCGCTTTAAACTGAATGTGCTGATAACCATTATGTGCTTTGTTTTACCTGTTTATAAAATAGCGAGCTATTTCAATCCTAAGTTAGAACTTAGTCCCTTGCAGGATAATATTGTAGGTTTAGGTTTCATTACTATCATCATATCGCTTTATCTGGATTTGTACATCCGTTATAAACGAAAGAGTAAAGAGGCAGGTAGTATAGCAGGTCATTTACGATAATTGATTTTTGAAGAATAACAAATTGCAATAAAGCCAATTGGTACAAAAAAATGATCCAGGTAGTTAAATTACCTGGATCATTTTTTTTGAACAAGGAAAAATTATTGAACGTGGATTACTTTACCGGAACCGGTTACTTTTTGTGTTACAGTAGGATTGCCACTATAGTATATGTCACCAGCACCCGAAATTTTTGCATTTAGGGTTTGTGTCACATTTATCTTTATGGTACCTGTTCCTGATATTTTTGCTGTAGCTTGTTCTGATGTAACAGCTGGCAAAAGCATCTTACCCAATCCGCTTATATTTAAATCCTGTGAGGAAACAGAGCCGGCATTTATGCTAAGATTACCACTACCACTGGTTTGTGCTTCTAAACTCTGACCTGTAAAACTGGCCAGGCTTATATTTCCAGAGCCACTTTGTTGCAAATTCAGATCATTAGCTTGAATAGCCTGGGCAGAATTAAAATTACCCGAACCAAACAGGGAGATTCCACTTAATTCAGGTGATGAAATGGTGATACTTACAGGTAAATGGGGAGGGGCTTGGCTTACATAACTGATGATCAACTGGGAGTTAGTTACTTGCACGTTAAGGATGTCAAGTATAAACTGCTGGGCCGATACAACAATACTATAAGAGTTTTCTTGCGTGAAAGTAATATTGCCATCAATTTTATTGGCAATAGATGTAAATCCTGTTTCAGGATAGGTTTTTGAAATAACTGGCTCCGTAGCAGAAGCTGTTGTTGTTTGTGTCATTGTAATATTGGTTTTAGGTTATTTATTATTATAAAGGTATAGCTATTTGCTATAATTGTCAATAGTAAATTATCAATAATAATATAAAAATATCATTATATAGTTAATCAATAGGAAATTTCAATAGATAGATTAATCTAAAGTAATTTTAGTGGCTTATTGTGTTTTATTTATTAATATATAGTTAATGATAGAGTGTAGTTGCGTTTATGGATTGTTATTAAAATTCATAAATATTAAAATTATTATTATAAATTATATAGAATTCGCATGGTTAATTCCTGCAATTAGTTCGGAAAAGAGGTAAACGCCATGTTCAATGGTAGTGAATTTTACCTGCACTGTTCGTGAATTTTAAGCAATTCGTCCACTGATATACCGTTTATAATCATCCCCGAGACATTACAATCGTCTATTTTGATGTTACTTAAGTTGCAATTGATTATGGTGCTTCCCTGCAGATCGCAATTCTCAAACTTCAATGACCGTTGTTTGGCACTCGGGTCATAAGCCGGATGGCCTTCGGGAGGCATACCAATATTGTGAATATAAGCTCCACCAAGCTGAGCTCCTTCAATTTCAAGGTCACTCAGGTTAGCATCAGTAATACTGAGATTGGTAATACAAACATCCTTAAACCGGGCATTATTCATCATCATTTGTTCAAAGGTAGAGCCGTCAAGTATAGCCCGTTTAACATCAAGTAATTTTTTGCTTTCGGTAATGGCAATTGTATCTGGTGGGTTTGTTGCTGAATTTGTCATGATATTTTAATTGTGTATCAAATATCTTGAATATCTGTTGCAAAGTATGGTGATGCATGCGACAAATAGAGGGGGGAGTTGCGACGTTTTGAATGGGCTAAAATATGATAAAATGACTAAGCCAAAAAATGAACAGCCACTGCTGCAAATGCAACAGCGACTGTCATATCACTCATCAATCAAAAAAAATTATAACAATATATTATTGGGCAGTAATCGGAGTATTAAGTTGAGCGATTAATTTTTGCGCAACTAATGTAGACGAAGCAGGGTTTTGACCTGTGATCATTAAGCCATCCTGAACAGCAAATGGCTGCCAATCCGCACCTTTTTTATAATCGGCACCTTTTGATTTTAACATGTCTTCCAATGAAAAGGGAACCACGCTTGTTAATTGTACTGCAGCCTCTTCACTATTAGTAAATGCAGATACTTGTTTTCCGTTAATGTAAGGTTTCCCATTATCGCCTTTCACATTTTTCAATGCAGCTGGAGCATGACAAACCAATGCAATTGGCTTCCTGTTTTTAATAAACGACTCTAAAAGCTTTGCAGAGTTTTTATCCTCAGATAGATCCCACATTGGGCCGTGACCGCCTGGGTAATAAACGGCATCATAATCTTTCTGATTAACTTTTGACAATACAACAGTGTGCGCCAATTTTTCCTGTGTTGCGGGGTCAGCAAAGTATTTTTTGGTAGCTTCAGTTTGAGATGAAGGTTCATTGCTTTTTGGATCAATTGGGGCTTGGCCACCTTTCGGAGAAGCAATAGTGATCTTGGCTCCCTGACTGATCAAATAATAATATGGCGCTGCAAATTCTTCTATCCAGATACCGGTTTTTTTACCTGTATTACCTAATTGGTCATGTGAAGTAACTACAATAAGGATTTTTTTCGGTGAATTTGTTGTCTGTTGGTTTTCCTGAGCAAAACTTGTTAAAGTTGCTATTGAAAGTAATGCTAACAATATTGATCTTCCTGTGAATTTCATTTCTATATTTTTGTTTAGGTCAAAGTTCCAACGAATACAGAAAACCTCACAGGATGTATGTCACAAAATATATGTGATCTATATCAAATTATTTTGCAGGTGTATACAATCTACTCAATGTTTCTCTTGTAACACCCAAGTAGGAAGCCAGCAGTTGCTTAGGTACAGTTTTGAATAATGCAGGATATTGTTTTAACAATTGTTCGTAACGGTCTTTTGCATTGCTATTCAATAAACTTAATATCCGTTGTTGAAGTGCCACATAACCCCAGTTTGTTTTCTTTCTGAAAAAATGTTCAACTTTATGCATCTCGGCGCATAATTTGTCCTTATTCTCCATTGTAATGCTTAATATTTCTGCTCCATCAACTGAATCTAAATATAAAGTACTCGGGGAGCCATTGTTTAAAGCCTGATAATCAGAAACCCACCAATCGGGCAGTGCAAATTGCAGAATGTGAGCTTTATCATCACTATCAATCATGTACGATTTAAGACAACCTTTTACCACAAAATACTCATTATGAACACGGTCGCCTTGTTGAATCAGAAACTGGTGTTTTATTATTTTCTTGAATACAAAATGATCATAAATGTAATCAAACTCACTGTCTGTTAATGCTATGATTTTTTCAAAATGTTCCCTAAGTAGTTTTTTCATTTAGATTATTACCAACAACAAAATTGCTAATAATCTAAATAAATACTTTGATCACATCGGCGTAATTTGCGAATAAACTAAAGACGCATAAAATTTCGAACGTAGTGACCTCAATGTTTTTTGAAATTCACAGCAACCAATTCAATGCGTAAAACTACGCGTGATTTTGCGTAAGGGTACGGTTTGTTTATTGTCTTATTTAAATCATTTTTGATCAGGTTAATCAATTGAAAAGATGTGTCTGTTTGAGTTAATAATTGTTAACTTATTGTATAATAATAATCAGAAAATAAATTATAATTTTATTCAGATTCTTATCTAATACAAACCTGAATTATATCATCCGTTGCCAGCATGAGCTTTTCGGCGAGCTGTGTTTTGGGGGATGTTTGCCGAAGAGTTATACGTCCTTTATTCGTCTTATTCTATAAGTTTTCTTTAGCTATAAATGATAAAATTATGGATGATCAGCAATTGTTGTTAAAACTCTACCAGCTTTCTTCCGGCCTTAAAGTCAGCGAAAAAACGCCAGCCGAAGAATTAAAAAGATTTCGGAGCGATCTTACTACCGCCCTGATTCAAAATCCCGAATTGCAAATTACTGGTAATCGTCTTCATCATCTGGATGCAGGAGAAGCATCAAGTGATGATATTTCAGACAGGTTAAAGCACTTCAGTGATTTCCTGAATGTAAAGCCACAGGTTGATACATCAGAACCTGCCCCGCTGATCTTTAAACGTGAGGTTTCGGTACGCAGTAACTTGCTTGGTAATTCCGTTCCTGCCTGGGGAACGGGGATGAAACCAAGTCAAAGCTATGGACCTTTTACCGATGAGCATGGTTTAGATCAATGGTATGATTTCTTCTGGCCAATAAAAACGATAAAAGTATTTCTGCAAGGGGATACAAATCCGGCATTGCTGATCCCAGTTTCCGGGTTGCTCACCCAACGCAACAGTTATCAAATTGAAGCAGGAAGTGTCTGGATATCCTCATTTCTGATCGCGAATAACTCTGCCCTAAAAACGTTTTATACGGGTTTAAAGATTACCGGGGGAACGCTGAATTGTAATGCTCCTGCCACCATCACATCCGGTAATATAATTATTTTGCCGGGCAATTCAGCAACGCTTAATATCAACTTAGATCAGCATGTTCCGGCAACTCCTTCATCAAATGCCGGATTTGATGCTACTTCAACAGTAATCTCGTTGCCTAAGGCTTTGCAATTGAATTTTAATAGTACAGGCAGTGCTTTTACAACAGTTGATGCGTCTTGTACTGTATTTGGAAACGAAACAGCTTTTAAATATCAGGGCACAACGCCTTTATGGATAGATTTTTTAAGCCAGTTGCTGATTCCCTATCAAACATCTACTGTAGGTAATACACCCGATACTTTTCAAATAAATTCATCACAGTCAAAGCTTTGTAACTTAGCTGGTCAGGCAGTTATTGACGTTAACAGCGGCTGGCTTTTACCAGTTACTCAAACAACCTGGCAACAGCTTGGTGAAGCTGCTGGGATTGGGGCTTTAACAATTG
Source organism: Mucilaginibacter aquaedulcis (assembly GCF_030409325.1). Classification (GTDB taxonomy): domain Bacteria; phylum Bacteroidota; class Bacteroidia; order Sphingobacteriales; family Sphingobacteriaceae; genus Mucilaginibacter; species Mucilaginibacter aquaedulcis. The sequence continues at coordinate 685,115 of NZ_JAUFPR010000002.1, read as the reverse complement.
GTCTAAAAAAAGGTATCACTGCCACCTGGAAAGGTTTAAAAGGTGGCCTAACCTTATTTACGCATCCGGGAATTATTATAGAACCGGGAATAGTAAGCATAATTGATTTTTTTGCTTCAAATACCAGGGCAAGTCAAAAACTTAATCTATGGAATAATAAGGGTTCAAAATTTAAATCAGCCATTACCCTTGGGTTTGGTAAGGCCTTTCCTTTTGCTTATATCAGTGATACTACCGGCCATGAAATTGTAAGTTATTTTTGTAATCATAAGGCTGAACTTGACCGACCTGTTGATGCAAATGGACTACCGTTTAAACTGCAATCATCCATTGCTCTTGGCTGGATATCTCAGGAAGAAACTGTATTTAAAACTAATGTGCTTGACAATGACCTATTGTTTGATAGAAATGCCAACAACCCAACAGCTTATCTGCAATATGCCATCGCCTTGCGTAATGCAATATTTAAGGTAACCGCACCCTACAGCCTGTTTGTTTCGGGAGAATTAGACGGAGACAATCAACTTAAGAATGGCAGTTTAGTATTGATGTTTGGTGTGCATCAATATTTGCCAACCTTGCCCGATCCTTATGTATCAAGTTACACAGCTATACAAAGAGATCCGGCTTCGTTGGATATCAGCAACCTGGGCTTGGCACTTGCTGCATTCGTTAAATGGTCGGCTGATAAAGTAGTCACACCGATACCTGAAAACGAAGGCTATTTATACTTTAGGTTTGCAGCTTTTGACTGGTCGTTGATTACAGCAAATTTACCAAAGGCGACAAATGATAACGTGGATAAGCCATTGGTTCCTGCAAACTTTCAGTTTGGTGTAGGCACCTTCAATAAAAATATACAAACAAGGCTTCGTCCGGATATTAAGCCTGGACCTATCATTAAACCGATAGTTAGCCCAGTAGTTAAGGATGTAACCACTGACATCGGCCCTGCAATAAATATCAGAGATCAGTTTATCAGGAATATAAACACTGATGAAATGAAAATCGCAACTGCTAAGATCGATACTAATTCGGTGCTGAACCAGGTTATAGACAGAGCTTTACCAGTTGATAAGGTATTCAACACAGTAATAAACTCACCTAATTTCCAACTGCCTGACCAACCTGCTGAGGTAAGCAGCTATAGTCAGTTTTCGCGCGGAGACCGATGGTTGCTACCAAAGGATACTTTTATGTTATTAGATGTCTCCAGCAATGCCGACCAGATGGGAGTTAGTTTTGGTACTGATATCCGAGTGAACCGGAATGCGGATGGAGTTACCAACTTTAGCCGCATTGATGCCCAGCCTGCAGCTATAGGTCCTGTAAACCTGCCACTTCAGATATTGAATATGGATGTTGTAACCAGCGGACAGTACGTACGTGCGGTTACATTACCTCAAATTTCATGGGAACCGATACTGAATATACCATTGGCAGTGGAAGGAGGCCCGGACATGACTGACCTGGTAACCACCACACCCGGTTTAATGGTTTATGATAATGATGGTATTCCAACGCATATTTTTTCAGAAAGCCCTTATCTTATTCCTATAGCACCGGTTTCTGTCGTAAAACATTTTATTCAGGAGTTTAACGACAAAAAGATACCACGCGAAATGGTATCAACATTTACACTTCCTTTTGCTATGGTAGCGCAGGCGCAATTTAACCGCTCGCTTTACAATAAAGAGGCTGATAATGCCAGCATACATTTTAATACGCCGCTTTTTAAGGGTTTCAAAGGTGGGTTACAGATCAAGGCAAAAGCTCCTAATCCGGTATCGCCATACCAGCGTAACGCTTTTAAGGGCAGGACTATACAAATTGACAGTAACTTGAAATGGCTGCTTTTTGGTTTGCCAATGACAGGAGGTACGCTCGGAAAAACAGTGTCAGGTATATTTAACAATGTGTTCGCGGGCACATCGGCTTCCTCAAATCCAAAGGTGCCAGTCGAAAAAATGGAAATTTCTGGTTACGGTGCCAGTATTTTCAGTAATTGGTTAAATGATGCTGCCGCAGTTGCCGATGTAAGCCAGGTAAAGTTTGACGTATTAATGGGCCGCACTGCGCATGAGGTAGTTCAGGTACGCAGTGTAATGTACACCTGCGCCGGTATTGTTCACGTGGTTAGGACTGTAACATTCATGCGTTCGCCAAGTGGTTATGTTTTCAGATCTGATTCTGGCTGGAAAGCTGAGAGTGACGCGTTTTTTGATTGTGATTATAAGATAGATTTCAGTGCTGATATCAACACACCTGATCTTGTGGATGTAAACAATACCTATGTATTTCATCCCGGAGCTATAAAAGGGATATCCGCAGTGCGGGAGATCAAAGACTTTCCAGATGGGGGAACATTCCCTTCATCTTTTAGCCTGAATGATACCGGGCTGCCTGGTAAGATAGGAAAACCCGCACTTGCCGATTGGAAAATTGTATATCCAAACCTAACCTCACTTGATGAAAAATTTAATGTTGAATTAGAATGCGTGGTTTTTGATTGCGATGTGCACCTGGACAATATCATTAGTGGGGGCATACCCAATCCAAATCCCGACCCTGTTGAGGGTAGATACAACGTGCAATCACGAAAAATGATTGGTTTCGTACAACTTGCACCTACAGGCGTATTAATACCACCTTCGGTATATGCCGATCTTATCAATTTTCAGAATGGCTCTATAGGAGGGCCAATCAATTGTATTATCAATATTTCTGGCTCCAACCAGCAAATGCGTTTGTCCCGGGCCGATTTAAGTCCGGCATTAGATGCAGGAGGGCAGCGAATATTTGCCGCAAGTGCCAGAGGTTCGTTAATATTACCGCCTGATGGTTCATGGTCTGTTGTAAAGTTGAAAACAGATGCAGGTGATGTTTTCCCAGTAGAAGAAGGCCAGAGCGTACCGCTGATCAGAGCGAATGGCAGTACGAATTTTAAAATAGCTAACCCGGTTGATGTGGTGCAGGAAACGGCTTCAAAGCTGAATTACGCCGTGCTTCAATCCACAGGGACTCAAAAGTTACTTTTTGATATTCCGCAATTTACTGATGGAGTGAAGAAACTTTTTAGTAACCAAACCTATTATGCGGATGCATATAAGCTGCTCAATTCAAAAGGTCCATTCCCCAATATAGCTAACGCGCTACAGCTAACAAACGCTGAAAAAGAGATAGAGATCATTGGCGAAGGCTTAATGAAAATGGCAGACCGTGATATTGATCTGGGCGCGTTGTTACCTGATGATTATGAATACGCTTTTATAGATGAACCAAAGATCCTGAAAATATATGCGCAATATAAATCGACAAGTGGAGATAAAGGTAAACTCAAATTGGGGATAGATTCAACCGCTGCTGATATAGCGGATAAATGGAAATCGCTAATGTCTGATATACGGATAATTGTTGACTTAGGGCCGTTTACTGAGGTGATGTGGGTTGATGGTAATTTTGATGCACAAAGCAGTATTAAACCTCAGTATAATAAGCCTAATCTGCAGTTTGGATCTCTGCTGCAACCGATAGTTGATATTTTGCAGGTATTGCAAACACTTTCCGGTGGTGATTTTGATAAGGGAATGGATGTGGGTATGTCAAATGCTCCGGATAACTGGGAATATAAATTTAATTGCTCCAAAGAGATTCCGGTTATTAAATTTCCATCACCGGAACAACTAACTATCAACCCAAATCCACCTTTAAAACTCGAAGCCGGCCTGAAGGTAGGATTTTATTTCAATGAGGTGATCTCCATACAGAGCGACCTGAAACAATTGGTTCCGGCCTGTGGTGCTTATATTGGTTTTTATGGTCGTTTGCAGGTACAGTGTTTTACATTGGGTGTTGCCAGTATATATGCTGTAGGTCAGGTTAATCTGGGCATACAGGCCGATACTAAGGCTGCTCTGTATTTTACCATGAAGGTAGGTTTTGGCGTTGAGCTGGTTGTTGGGCTTCCGGTAGTTGCCAACGTTGCAGTGCTGTACATGGTTGAGATCAATATAGGAATTGGCACTACAGCGCTTGATGTAGGAGCATTTATGATGTTCAGAGGTTCTGCGGAGATATGTGGTGGCTTGGTGAGCATTTGTATCCAGATAGAAGCAGGCGGCTCCATCCATCGTGATTTTGTGACTGAACAAACCAGTTGCATTGCCCAGGTAACATTCTCTGTAGATGTATGTGTACTATGGGTTATTGATATTAATGTAACCGAAACCTGGCAGGAAAGCCGTCAGATTGCTTAAGGTCAATTATTAACTTTAATTGTAAAACATTATGCCACTATTACCAGAAAAACTCAGAATACTAACCTTTCCGCAACGTATTACAGGAAGGGAATTGGATTTGAATATATTGATCCTACCTACCCAGGCATTATTAAATGATCTTAAGCCCTTTGATAGTTTACTTACGCCAGGTACTCAGGTAAGTCTTCCGTCGTTTATAGGAGGTGATCCTAAATTTCAGATCAATGTGATTAAAGGACTTTCCAGTTACCCTTTTTCAGATGCCAATGTCTTAAAAGACGAAGGTGTAACATCAGAGTCTTTTCCAACAAACATAGCTTTTCCTGCAAATATGGTAGCACTTTATGAGGGCTTGAGTAAATCTTTTCCATTAAAAAATGGAGATGGAAGCGATAGCTTAGGAGCAGGTGATGCGATGCCGGATACAGATGGTGCAAAAAAATATCTTCCTCAATCATATCGGTCGGCCTTTAATTACAGTACACCAAGAACGCCATTTGCCAAAACCGATGATAGCTATCATTGTGCTATCAAACGTACAGGTCCGTATGATCCAACATTCAAGCAATCTGGAGACGAGGTATCCTGGGGACGAATTATCGCTATTTGCCTTCGGCAACCTTTGCTAAGTAAAAGTATTGGCCTGCTTCATAATGTAAAACTTACATTGCCAACTGATAATTATTTTCAAAATGGCGGATGGGTAAATTTTGAGCTTCTTGACCCGGCCGGTACATTTGGCCTTGCCGCAACGGAACTTAAACAATATGCTGCACGTATTCCTGTTATAACTGAAGACCGCCAGCTATTTGCGGCTCTGCTGTTTCCGGTGGTACCGGGTCCGGCGCAACCTGTTGGCGGATTTGATGAGTTGATGATAGAAACAGCCGATTACGATGATGGCTTTGCAAAGATAGTACACGCCATACAGCCCAAAAGTGCCAATACATTAAGTGAAGAACCTGATGGCATGCATGTGCAGAAAGATGCAGGCATTCGTTTAGGGTGGGATGATGAGCAGTTACTAATTTGGTTAAACAGGCAGTTACTGGCCGATCCGCTTACGCCAACTAAAAGAATTGATGCCCCATTGGGTGTTTTTAGTTATCGTGTTGATGTTAAAGAATCTGATAAAGACGATTGGAATTCCTTGGTGAATACTATTTCTAATCAATCACTTATGCTGGCTTCTGAGCAAATTGCTCCGGCCGGTCAATCTGTTGAAACTGGTGTTCAGGTATTTCCGTCTAAAGTTAACCCAACATCTTCCTTATGGCTGCCCAGTTATTTTACACAGTGGTATGGTGCTTCACTGGTACTCCCTGATAAGAGGGTGCAACAATTAGACGCTTCTGGTGCCTTAGCAGAGCCCGGCAAATACAGCGACAGTAATATTAAAGCCCAGCCAAACCAAACCGGAGGTTTATATGATCCTGTACTTCCGCAAAATTGTGAACTTAAATATGGTAAAGCTTATGATTTTCGGGTGCGGCTGGCTGATTTAAGTGGAGGTGGACCTGTGCTAAGCGATCCGGAACGAAATGATTCCCCATCGCCTCATTCTTCTATTGTTTTCCAGCGATATGTAGCGCCAAAACAAGTTGTTATCAAACCGCAATCCGCGCAGCCCGATCCTAATGCCTCGGCTACGACTTTCCTCACCGGCGATGACTTTGATATTTTTCGTCCGCGTTTAGGTTATCCGGCATTATTGTTCACGCAGATGGATACAGAACAGGCATTTCAAAAACTTATCGACGATAAAAACCTGCTGCATACTGACAAAGCACCCGGAGAGCATATTAAAGATCAGCGCGAAGTAAGCTACTTTGACCCTGACGTTGATAGTGTTTTTATCCTGGTAGAACTTAAAACGCTTACCATGGATAACGCTGCTTCAATTAGTAAAAGCGAAGCTTTTATTCCGCTTTATACTACTGTCAGGAAATTTCCTACAGAAACAGATCAGGCATTTAACCTGCAATTGGAGTACCGGGATGCCAATGTTATCGATTTTGGAAACGAGATAGATTTAGGTGACTTACAGCTATCCAAGGTGCAGATTGATGAAGGAAACACCCTAGTTGTTCCAACTTCAAGAGATATCAGGATCACAATTTTTCCTAATTGTACAGATAAAGAGGATTCGCCTGAATATTTTAGTTTTGATAAAACCTTATTTGCCGGTGAGTTAAAACGGGTGGGGGAATCCATTCAGTTTTTTGTCAGAAAAGATGCTGTTGCCGAAAAAGATCTCTTTTTACCTACTTTGGTATCAAAACAACTACAGGGGCTTTATTTGCAGCCAGATCCTGTGCCGGTCAATAATTCTGAAACACTGGTTAGCGATGTAGTGGCTGGCGTGGAAGGCAAGCAAAGTACTATAATGCAAAGGCTTGCATCACAATTAGAGTTAAACTTTAAAGGCATGTCATTACTTGGTAAACCAGGCGAAAGGGTGCAGTTTGCCTGTAGCAACCGTATCAGGCATACATTGGCACCCGATAATTCATCTATCTCATTTGCCACTACAGGAGAGCTATTTGACCATTGGTTATGCGTAAGTACTTTTAACTTGCAAAGAGACTGGACATGGGATGGTTTACAATACAACAGCTTTGAAATAGTAAGGGAAAAGCAGTTCACAGATGAAGCGGCAACCTCTGAATCTGAAACGGTAGGATATGTAGAAACTAAAAGAACTGCCAGCAGAGAGGCTATCAACAATCCCGAACGGAGCTATACGCGTATTGTTTTTATTGATGCAGTTGAACCTAAAAAAGATCAAACCAAACCCACAACTATTGCAGCGCCCTTTCCAAACAGTATTGAAGTTCAATATACAATAAAGCCTTCTTTTATCCCTGCTGTTGCCGGAGATTCAGTTGCTAATAATACTGTGGTTAATGTTTTGAGCTTGCCTTGTACGGTAATACCTGTGCAGGTGCCTAAAGTTGTCGCCGCGGGGATCGCGTTGTCGCCTTATCACCATAATGATAATTATTCGGAAACTGCAGTACGCCAACGTTGTTTATGGTTAGAATTTGAAGAAGCTATTGCTGATCCTAACGATACTTATTTTGCCCGTATATTGACTTATGCCCCTGATCCATTACTGAGTTTCCCTAATCCCGACGCTTCACTCACAAAACAGGAAGACCCTCCACTGGCCATCGATCCCGAACTGATCAGGGTGATAACGAAAGATCATGGAAATGATAACGCTGGTATTGATGCCATGCAGCCAATGATCATGGAAATACCTGATTCAGGTGCACCATTGATCAAAGTATCTCCCGTTCACTACATCCTCCCACTACCCGAAGGATTGCATTATGAATCTCCGGAACTATTTGGTTTTTTCACGTATGAGTTGCGGGTAGGGCATACCAATAAAATTTGGAGTACAGCAAACGGTCGCTTTGGTCATCCTGCACGAATAAACGGAGTACAACATGCAGCACCGTCATTGAAATGCCTGGTGGAGCGTAATCAGGGAGGTATCGTGGTTACTGCACAGTATGCAACAGCAGTTTTTAACGGTAAAAATGTAACAGCTAAACCGCCAAGAACAGAAATATGGGCCATGCTATATGCGCAGGTTAAACAGGCTGATAATAAAGAAAATAGGAATATTCTATTGGCCGAATCACGAATGATCTATCAGGCACCACAAGAACAAATACCTTTAAATGTATTTTTAGCCAACAGAAATTTCTTAGCTATAAAGGATGCCAATAACCGGAAAACCAATGATGATGCCCCGCTTATTGCAACCACCTTGTGGAGCGCCGCCGAAATAGATTTTTATTTAAAGCAATTCAATTTAAGGGGAGATGTTGGGCTAAGTGTGCTGACAGTAGAGATGATGCCGCGTTATGAGCAATTCATTTACAAAAATGTTTATGGAGGTAAATCATTGGCTGACGATTCGATAAATCCGCTATCGGCTCAACTTGGGCAGTATAGGATATTAAGAACTTCAAGGCTTGTAGCAGCTCCTGAAATTTGTTGTGAAAATTGTGATTGAATTTTTAAAGTTATAATTTCCATATTTGATTAAAGCCGAATCATCTAATTAGAATGGCGTTGATGATATACAAATAATGGATATGCCCACAGAGGGAATGCAATTAAAAACTGTAAAACCGGTTGCTGAACTTTCCGATTTTGTTGAAAGTTTCTGGATGATCAGTAATAGCTCAACCGATAGCAGGGAAATAATAATTTTACCCGATGGTAGGTTTGATATTATGTTTTCGTATGCTAAGAAAGAAGCCTTTCATGCTACATTAAAGGGTTTAGATACTAAGCCCGAACAAGCCGTGATCCCTTCGCAAATGATCATGTATGCTGTCAGTTTTAAATTGTTGGCCATTGAATACTTGCTTGATATTAAAATGGCTTCGTTATTAAATCAGGGTCAACGTTTACCGGCTGGCTTTTTAGATATCAGCAAAGATGAACTTACTGACTTTGACATTTTCTGTAAAAAGGTTTCTACAATCCTTTTTACCCTAATCAAGACTGGAATTGACAGTAGGAAGAAAAAGCTGTTTGATCTTATCTATTCTTCCAATGGCTCTTTACCAGTTCACGAACTGGCCGACCAGGTAGCCTGGAGCAGCAGGCAGATCAATCGCTATTTTAATGACCAATTTGGTATTTCTTTAAAAGCATATTGTAATATTTTAAGATTCAGAGCTTCGCTTCCGCAAATTAAGGCCGGCCGGTTATTTCCTGAACAAAACTTTACCGATCAAACACATTTCATTAAAGAAATTAAAAAGTTTTCTGGGGTAGTTCCTAAAACTTTATCTCAAAATCAAAACGACCGATTTATACTATTATCCGTCTTGCCTGAACAATAATTTTGCAGGCATGAACATTAAGAACAAAAAGATCGCCATCATCGGCGGCGGACCTGGCGGCTTAACACTGGCCCGTCTTTTACAACTCAAAGGGGTTGATGTTGCTGTTTATGAAAGAGATATTGATAGAAACGCACGAATACAAGGTGGTGCGCTTGATCTGCATACTGAATCTGGCCTCGCAGCGTTAGCCAAAGCCGGATTAATGGATGAATTTAAAAAGAATTACCGCCCGGGTGCAGAATTGGTTAGAGTAGTAGATGGTCACGTAAAAATTTATTCAGATGAACATTTAAATGTTGATAAAGAAAAGTTTGATAGAAAGATCAACAGACCTGAAATAGATCGTGGACCGCTAAGAGATATTTTGATAGATTCCCTGAAACCAGAGACAGTAGTATGGAATAGCCACATTGTTAGCATTGAGCCGCTGCAAGATAGATGGAAACTGATTTTTCGAGATGGTAATTGTGTAATTGCTGATTTAATAATTGGAGCAGATGGTGCAAATTCGAAAATCAGACCATTGGTAACTGATATTAAACCTTATTGGACGGGAATTACCATGCTGGAAGGTTCAATAAAAGATGCAGCTAAAACGGCTCCTCTTATACATAAACTTTTAAAGGGGGGCAAAATATTTGCTTTCGAAAATGGAAAAACTTTAATTGTAAGCTCAAAGGGTGATGGTAGTTTCGGATTTGCTGTCAGTTTTAAATCTGAAGAGTTTTGGATGAGGGAAAGTGGAATCGATTTTAAAGATCATAATCAGGTGCTCAATTGGTTTAAGGAGAAATTTAAAGAATGGAGCCCGGTTTGGTGGGAGCTTTTTGAAGATCAGGATACGGTTTTCATTCCCCGGCCACAATATTGCATGCCTCTAAATCAAAAATGGGAGGGGAAATCTAATATCACTCTATTAGGAGATGCAGCTCATTGGATGCCACCTTTTGCTGGGGAGGGGGTTAACATGGCTATGCTTGATGCATTGCAATTAAGTGAAGCACTTACTAATCTGAAATTTACTGATTCAAGATTAGCCATTGCGCATTATGAAAAGCAAATGTTCAATAGGTTTTCAAAAATCGGCCAGGCAACCTTATTCAATACCGAATGGATGCATGAATCGGATGCTTTGAAAAACATGCTTGCCATGTTTGGGGAAAATAAGTTTAATCAAGCATTATTTATAGCCAATTATATTATTAAAGTAAATCTCATTCCAGTAATCCGTAAAATATTCGGAATAGCGCCTGTCCAGAAGTCATTTCAATAACGTATATTGTTTACAAGTTGCTTATCCAATTATGCAAAGGGTATTTTAAATATTGAGATTAATGAATATCATGTAAAGAAAAAGTCTGTAAATATTCAATTTACAGACTTCTAAAATGATTTTAAAACACATTCTATAAAGGCATGGGCGCAGCAGATGGGGGTGGAGAGCTTACTCCCCAGGTTTTATTGGCAATCGGTCCCATCACCAGTTCCAGGGTTCCACCGTTAGCTATGTCGCTATGACTAAACCATGGCTTGTCCCATACTTTTCCATTTAATCTGGCAGATTGAATGTATTTGTTATTGAATGAAGCATTAAGCGCTTTTATTTCAAAAAACTTACCATTACCTAAATTTATTTTCACGTATGAAAAGCACGGACTGCCGATGTTATAGGTAGGAGAGCCCGGGGTAACCGGGTAAAAGCCCATCTGGCTAAATACTACGAAAGCAGTCATGCCGCCGCCGTCTTCATCACCAGGAACACCCATTAAATCATTGCGGTACCACTCATCCAGTAACGAACGAATGCGTTTTTGAGTACGCCAGGGTGCACCAGCATAGTTGTATAAATACGGAATATGGAAGCTGGGCTCGTTGGCCATTGAAAACATCCCTACGTTACCGGTATGATCAGGCAAAATATTGTAAAAGCTCCACCTTGCCATAGGATAAGGCTCATTAAACATATTCTCCAATGCGTCAACAAATTTTTGATTACCGCCAACCAGCGAAACCAAGTCGCCTATATTATGCTGCACGTCCCAGCGGTAAATGTAGCCGTTGTTCTCATCATAATATTCACGAGCTCCGGGTCCTCCGGAAGTCCGGTAATCCAATGGTTCAATAAAATTACCGTCTTTATCCTTGGGATGAAAAAAACCTGTTTGTGGATTAAAAACGTGGCGGTAGTTGTAAGAAGCGCGAAGGTAATGATCCGCATCTTTTGTATTTCCTAAACCGAGTGCTATTTGCGAAAGGCACCATTCATCAAAAGAGGTTCCGAGAGTAACGGCAATAGGTTGTCGTTTCTCCCAGCTATTTACGTTTGCAACAGTTTCTTTTTCACCGGGTTTCAGGGCAGGGAAATAGCCGTTTTTTTTATAAAAGTCATCCAGCTCACCCGCCGGCACCGCATGTGACCATGGCAACAATGACTTATCTTCAATAGCACCTTTACAAACTTCGTAGGCCTTTGCCAGGTCAAAACCTCTCAAACCTTTATTCCATGCATCAGCTATGGTAGCAACGCCGTGGTTGCAATTCATGCCGCGATCATCGCCATCAACGCCCGGAAACGTAGGCATCCAGTTTTCACCGGTTTGTTGTGCCATGAGGATGTACGAACGCAAAATATCATTTTCGGCAGTTTTATTGATCAAGATACGTAATGGATGAGCGGCACGATAGGTATCCCAAAGCCAATCATCGGTATAGAAGAGGTGCCCTTCGTCATGATGCACTTTTCCGTCTGATGCACTAAAATATTGACCATCTTCACTGATGCATACTGGCCGCTCATAGGTGCGGTATAACGATGTGTAAAATACGGTAGTTTCTTTATCCGAAGCACCTGAAACAGCTATTTTTCCCAACGCTTTGTTCCAAATGTTGCGGCCTGCTAATGCTATGGCATTTACATCATAGCCTTTAATCTCCCGCTCAAGATTTTTCCTGGCCTGATCTACACTTATAAAAGATACCCCGTAACGGATGCCTATTTTTTTTGTTCCATCAGGATATAATAATGCCACGGAAGCTGCGGGTTCAGCGTTCCAGTTTATCTGGCCTTTCGCAGGCACACCCACTTTGGCGGGGGGGATGTCTGTTTCGGCATAAATGTAAACTGCTGTTTTGTTGTCCAGATCCTGGTGACCGCTGATTACCTTTCCGCTGGCTTTTATTTGTCCGCGTTTGCAATTAAATACAAGGTAAGGTGCACCCTTTTTATCAAACGATATTTGATACACGGCACTCTGATGAGAGGGGGCAAAATCAATACCAATGTTTAATTCGTCAAGGTATACCTGATAACGATAAGGGGTAACCTTTTCCTGATCGTAACTTAAATTAACATTTGGTGATATACCGCTTTCGTCGCCCTGGTAAGGGTAGAAGTTAAAATCTGACCTGGACCGGTGATGGGTAACTATTAATGGTAAGCCACCCAAATGGTTACTGGTGTAATCATTGCGTACCGGGAAAACGCGCATCATGCTGTTGGGCAAGTGTGTGGTTGGGTAGGTGGGCACCAGCATATGACTTATGTTACCTATATAAGGATTAACATAATCCACAGGCTCTTTGGCAGTAGTTTTTGGAGGTTTGGGTACATTGGCTGCTGTTATTGTAAAAGTTCCAATAAACCCGATAAGAGCTAATAAGGATTTGGCTTTGATCATGAGTAGCTATTTTACAGGATAAATAATAACGCTAAAGTTAGCAGGGTTTAATGAATCTTGATGATAAATTACTGAATTGAAAAAACATTCTATAAAAACGAAATGAAAAGCAACATTAGCAAAGGTCCAATTACTCTTGCTTTCGTGAATTACATTGGCAGCCGTGTTACATTTCAGGATACCGCATCTGTTGCAATGACACTCCAATCATCGTTGCCATGTCCTTTGGAGATCCAGGAATCCATTAATTCAATGATCACAGGTATTAAAGTTAGCTTCACATCTGATTGTTCAGCAGCAGATTGCATGAGACCGGCATCTTTGCGGGCCATATTAAGCTCCCATGAAGGTTGTTTAAAATCTCCGGCAGCAATCTTTTTTAGCCGGGCGGGCATGCCCGCACCCGGATTCCAGGATTCAAATAAGGTGGAAACATCGTTGGAGGAAATACCTATAGCTTTTGCAAATGCTAAAGTATCGGTTATTCCGGCGGTTAGCGTAATTAAAAACAGATTGCCTGTTAGTTTCATTCCGGCAGCTTTGCCTTCTTGCGGCCCGAAGTTGATCACTTTTCCTGTCATTTTTTCCAGTTCGGGTTGCACCTTTCCAATTATATCCTGATCTCCCGAAACCAACATATATCCTGTGCTTTCCAGCGCGTTAGGCGGCCCCATGAATACTGGCGCATGAAGATATGTAAATCCTTGACCCTTCCAATATGCTGTTCGTTCAATCGCTCCCTTAACAGAAGTGGTGGTATGATCAATAATGGTGGTACCATTCGCAAAGCCCTTGCTGGCTAATTTCAGAACCTCATCTACAGAGGCGTCATCTTTTAAGGTTAAGTGGATGGTAGTTGCACCTTTTACTGCTTGTGCTACGTCAGCAAAGGCTTTTGCTCCATAGGTTTGCAGTGCTTCCGCCCTGGATGGGTTCCGGTTCCAAACTTGTACTTGATCGCCCTTTTTAATCATCGCTTTTACAAAATTTGAGCCCAGTAGGCCCATGCCAAGAAATGCTTTCATCTGTTATTTTTTTAAGGTTTATATTGAAGAACTAAAATAATATCAGAATGGTTTTATTCAAAAATAAGAGAACCGTTACAGTTGGCCGGATGAAATAATTTTTCCATTGGCTGCAGTGAGCTGAAAGCATAAAATTTCAATAAATTTAACTGATCGCTTTGTAAACCATCAGTCATTTCTTGTTGCAAAGCAACTATGCCTTTTTTTATGCTTTATATTTGACTTGTATAATAATAAATCTATGCAAATTGGAATAGAAACTTTGCCGGAATTTTATCAGCGTACTAATCAACAAATGCCTGCCGATTTGCTTGCTAAAGCAAATGTGAGCCACTTTAATGTAAAGGAACGTATGTGTGTGACTAAACAAACACCGTATCATCGCAGGGATTATTATAAAATATGCTTGATCATTGGGGATGGGGTTCACACTGCAGCAGGTAAAGATACAATGATCAACAACAGGAGTATTATATTTTATAATCCATCAGTTCCATCATCTCACAGGCTTATCTCTGAATCACAATCTGGCTTCTACTGCTTATTTAATGATACTTTTCTGTTGAACACTATTAGGCAGGATATCAGGTATCGCAGCGCTTTATTTAACCCGGCTATACCTGCAGTTATTCCTTTAACTACCGAACAGAGTGATCGGTTTGTAAATTTGTACCGGGAAATGGAAGCGCTGCTTGCCAGCCAGTATGTTTATAAATATGATATGATCAGAAACCTGTTGCAAATGATGATATTGGAAGGTATCCGTTTACAAGGGCCGGTTGAGCAGGACAACTCCAATGACCGTTTGATAGCCAGGTTTTTTAATATACTTAATCAGCAGTTTCCGGTTGATTCGCCTGAAAATCCACTGCGACTACTTACCCCGGCCTCCTACGCAGATCAGCTGCATATTCATGTTAACTCCCTTAACAACGTGGTTAAAAAGGCAACCGGTAAAACAACCCGGGAGATTATTCACGAACGGATTGTAGAGGAGGCAAAAACATTGCTCATCAATACTGATTGGGATGCTGCGCAGATAGCCTATACGCTTGGCTTTGAATATCCTTCTCATTTTAATAAATATTTTAAACAAAATACACACACCACTCCATTGCTTTTCAGGGAGCAACTAAGAGAAGTTGGTTAATATTTGATTTGTATAAGTATTGCTTTGATTCATTTTACCTATTGGTAAGCCACCGGATGTACTTTTGTATAATTAAAGCAACACATGAAAAAGATCAAAGAATCAAATAAAGGCATTAGTACCATATTGGCATTTTGCCTTATACCTATTACTGGTTTCGCGCTGGATATTTATATCCCATCATTACCAAATATGAGCGCAAAACTAAATGCAAGTCCTGCAGCTATACAATTATCCATCTCAATATTTTTAGCGACTTACGGAATAGGACAGTTATTAGTTGGAGGCCTGCTTGACAGCTATGGCCGATACAGGCCAAATATCATAGCACTGGCTGGGTTCAGTGTGGCAAGCTTTGTGATTGCCAATACCGGGAACCTACAGGTGATCTATTATATGCGTGCCATACAAGGGCTTATGTCGGCTGCTATTGTGGTTAGTAAAAGATCTTTTTTCTTCGATTTATTTTCGGGGGAAAAACTTAAACATTATACCAGTCTTTTCTCAATCATTTGGTCGGCAGCTCCTATTCTTGCACCATTTGCCGGGGGATTTTTACAAACTCATTTTGGCTGGCAATCAAACTTCTATTTTCTCGGTTGTTTCGGTCTTGTATTCCTGTTATTGGAACTCATATTCAGTGGCGAAACGATCTCTAAGAAAGTCCCATTCCGTTTGGAAACTATCGGTAAAGCCTATCGCCTGATGATCAGTACTTGGGACTTTACTGCTGGGCTTTTTATTTTGGGACTATCTTATGGCGTTTTAATGATCTACAATATGTCGAGCCCTTTTTTGATTGAAAAAGTAATGCATTATCCGGCAACTGTAACAGGTAATTGCTCCATGATTTCTGGTTTAGCCATGCTTGGCGGAAGTTTGATTTCCAAAGCTGTTCTTTCCAGGCCGTTCTTTAAGAGAATGTTTGCAGGTGCTGTTGTGCAATTGGTGCTTTCCGGCTGTTTGATCCTGTTAACTTTGCAGATACATAATCTGTATACTTTAATGGCTTACGTAATCCTTCTTCATTCGGCAGCCGGTTTTATTTTTAATGGTATGCTGGCGTATTGTTTAACCCGGTTTTCACAATATGGCGGCATGGCCAGCGGATTAACCGGTGGCGGATATATCATTTCAACTTCTGCCTTTAGCTTCATCGTAGTTAAAGTTATTAATATTAATAGTCAGGCATGGTTAGGTGTGGGTTACTCTATATTGATTCTGGGAATATTGCTACTTGTTTTAAAAGTTAAATGGATTGACCGGAATGCCAGCCCTAAGCAGACAGGTGATGTAGAAGAGCAAGAAGTTGGCTTAATGATGGAGTAAACCGGGAATATAGTGTTGCTCATTTAAGCCTGAAGAAGTATTTCAACTGTCATTTAAGAGATGCTAATTTAGTAAAGATGATATTTGTATCATGTTTATTACAATGTCCAAATGCTTACATCTTAATTTTTAAATGGTTTTTGTAGAAAATTGGGGAAATGATAGATTTTGGTGTGGATTTTTTTCCTCGATATTGATAAAAAAGAAAGCCCTTGATTATTAAATCAAGGGCTACAATATATAGAAGTGAGAGTTGCTTGCTATAGTATAAAAAAGGTTGGTACCCCTACCAACCTTTTCAAACTTTGATGTTTTTAACTTTGTAATTATTAACATTCATAAGGCAATTACTGCGCCAGTAATCAAAGAAAATCTTTGAATAACTTTAAATATTTCTCTGTTCACTATTAATGTGGAACAGAGGATGATATTGAAACGAATGAAATTCATTCGTCAGCACAAGAAGTCTTGAAATGAGTTAGTTTTATAATTATATATTTAGTGGAGTTTTTTGATGATATTCCTTTTCTATGGATGTACCTCATTTTCCCGTTCTGGATATCAACGAATTTCGGCAGGGTGACCATTCCGAAACAGATTTTCTTTACCATGAAATAATAGGAAGGAGATTTATTGAAAAACCGCATAAGCATGATTTTTTTCTCATTATGCTGTTTGAGTTTGGAGGTGGTACTCATACTATAGATTTTGTAGATCATCAGGTTGCCGATTTTCAATTACATATGCTGTTTCCAGAGCAAGTTCATAAGTGGGACTTGTCTGAAAAAACGCATGCTCATCAAATCATGATCAGCAGAAGTGAATTTGAAGCAATGGCCGATTCTTTACGATTTTCGTTAATTCTTTACCAAAATTTTCCTGTGATCAATTTAGGGCCCAAAGCGTTTAAGAAAATTTTGTATGAATTTGAATTGATCAAATCGGAGCTTGCAACACCTGCACCTGTACCAGAAATTATAAGTACAAGGATCAGGTTAATTGCGCTAATGGTTAGCCGTGAAGCTGAGAACATATTTAATGACTTAACTGTTTACAAAACCAAACCCTTACTTTTCAGGTATAGGTCACTTATTGGTATCCATTACAAAAAGGAAAAATTGGTTGCATTTTATGCCGATCAATTAAACATTTCACCAAACTATCTGAACATTCTTTGTAAAAGACATTTTCATATTTCAGCAACCGCCCTGATTCATGAGCGGTTGATTCTGGAATCAAAACGCTTATTGCTGACAACGGAAACACCTTTAAAAATTATTGCTTTTGAGCTTGGATTTTACGATGTTGCTTATTTTTCTAAATTTTTTAAAAAATATACAAAGATTACACCTCATCAGTTCAGGAAACAATCATGAATCATACTAAAAGTTGTGCAGAAAAATGCATCCAGAATTGGTAAATAAGTAAATTGTTATAAATTATACTATTTCTGGAATAGATGTTACGATAAAAAGGTGTTAGTGCAAACTATTTTTGTATGTATAAAATCCTGATATCATGACTCCGCAAGCTATTACCAGAAAAAACTTTATTAAAAGCACATCCGTTTTACTCGGAACCTGTATGCTTCCGCAAGGCTATGTGGATGCTTCCCCAAACACATCAGAGCATTTTTCTGGAAAAACCTTCATACTAAAAAATGTCAGACTTGAAACCGGGTTTGTTTATGACCAGGATGAGGTAATTGAAACAGAAACAGGGCTTTTTACAATTGAAATAGCAGATGGAAGAATTAAAAATGTACTTCCGAACAATTCCTTGGCCAAAGGTATAGATGCCAAAGGATGGTTGATGTTACCCGCGTTCAGGGATATGCATATTCATCTGGATAAAACCTATTATGGTCTTCCATGGCAGGCGCACCTTAAAAAAAATAAGTCTGTTAAGGATATGATCGCTTTTGAACAACAGGTGATCCCGGAGCTTTTAAAAACCTCAATACCCCGTACGGAAAAACTTATCGGCTTGCTGCAGTCATACGGAACCAGTTATGCCAGGTCTCACGTTAATATTGAGCCTACATCAGGCCTGAATTCATTGAAGCATCTGGAAACCGCACTGGCGAATAAGAAATCATCTTTTCAGGCCCAATTGGTAGCTTTTCCACAGCATGGTATATATTATACCAAATCTGAGGAGTTGATGAAAGAAGCTGCCAAAATGGGTGTCGACTTCATCGGTGGGTTAGATCCTACCTCCATAGACGGAAGTATCGAGAAACCAATGGATTTTGTTGTGCAACTGGCTCTTGACAATGGAAAGGGAATTGATATTCACTTGCACGAATCAGGTGAATCAGGATTAAAAACAATCGAATACCTTATTGATAAAGTAAATGAAAACCCTGTATTAAAGGGCAAAACATATATAAGCCACAGCTTTGCACTGAGATATCTTGATCAGAAGAAAACAGAAGAGATAGCGGAAAAACTTGGTGCAGCGAAAATAGGGATAGCCTCAACTATTCCTATTTCGGGTAATCCGATGCCTATCCCTGCATTATATAAATATGGAGTAGAGGTGATTGCAGGCAACGATTGTATTGTTGACCATTGGAGTACATTTGGAACCGGAAGCATCCTGCAAAAAGCCAATATTGCCGCGCAAATTTATGGTTACCGAACAGAATTTGAACTTTCAAGAATTTTAAAGCTTGCAACTGGTAATATACTTCCGTTAGATGATAAGGGAAAAAGACAATGGCCCGCCCCGGGTGATGAGGCAAACCTTGTGCTGGTTGATGCCAGTTGCTCTGCAGAAGCTGTTTCAAGGGTGTCGCCTATAAAATCGCTTATCCATAATGGAAATATGGTGTTCTGATTGTCTCTCTTTAATTAAAGCCAAGTACTTATAACTTGCACGATATATAGCCTTGAGCTTACAAAATATAAGCCATCAAAAAACTGTGAAGCTGCCAGAGGATTACAACCTTTTAGGCGGCTTTTTAATTTTAGTTTCCTCATGAATCGGAATTATTGCTTGGGTAACACGAAATTGAACCTGAAAAGTTAGGAAAAGGTATTTATGAAAAAATACTTAAATCTCAGATTTAAAAATTTTTTAGTTGTGGAAGGCTTCCACTTTGTGCGCCCACCTGAGCTCGAACTTGTTTTTGTAAATTATTGTATTTTAATTAATTAAATACAATAATTTACTTTGGTTACCGAATAGGTATTCCAATTAATTTAACACTTAAATATAGCATTTTAATTGTGTGACTTATCAAAGCGATCTTCCTGATGTATAAAATTTGCAAGTTCGTGGGTGATGTCTCTAACAATGCCCGAAAAGCAGCGTTCTCCGGCATCATCAGTAGTAATTTTACCAGTACCTCTTAACCAGATTATTCTGCCATCATTGAATTTTTTATGTCGGTAAGTAAAATCATAATCGCCACCATCGGCGATAGCGCTTTCAACAACATCTCTGAGCGTTTCTCTAAATTCTTCTGTTACCTGGCCTATAGCTTGTTCATAGGTCAGCGTTTCCTCGCTATCCCATCCTAATATTTTTGCAAATATAGAGTTGTGAATGAGCACTTGTGTTTTAGGGTGATAAGACCATATTCCAATTTTAGCCGCTGTAATGGCAAGGCGCAGCATAGATTCTGACTCTTCCAGTTTCTTTTTGGCTATAACATTTTCGGTGATATCTATGGCAACAATATAGATGCTGTCAGTTATGCCCGGCGAATGCTGTATAGGCTGATAGATCATGTCATAATACCTCGCCTGAAAAATGCCATCGTAAACAATGAAAGCACGTAATTCGGGATTAATATATGGTATGCCTGTTTCACGGACATTATCTAAAATTTCGATAAAAGGCTGTCCTTCCAATTCGGGTAAAGCTGCGGCAAGGCTTTTTCCTATAACGTTATTATCTTTTGCCCAATACTCAAGGATCTTTTTGTTTGCTATTTCGATAATATGTTCAGCACCTTTTAAAATAGCTATAGCCACCGGTGCGCTGTTTATCAATTCGCGCTGTTTGGATTCATTCTCAAAAAGTCTTTTAGTTCTTTCTAAAACACGTTCCTCCAGATGAGCATTTAGCTCTTCCAATTTATTTTTAGTATCTGTAAGCTCATTATGATTTTCTGCCAGATTTTCAATGGCTTTATTGAGCTTCACATTTGTGGTAGCCAAGTCTTCGGCCATGGTAAGCTCCATCATTATGGCTGTCTCAATAGCATCCTGGTGCAATACCTTATGAGTAATGTTGTACGTATTAAGCAATAAATATTTAACAAAACCTTCATATATAACGGGTACAATCTTTACGTTCCACCAGCTGAGTTCATTAATATTTCGCACTGCCGATGGTACATTATAATGCAAAGGCGGCATTTGAACAGTTTGTTTTGAAGATAAAGCCTCATAAATTGCTTCCAGCAATAGAGTAGGCCCGGTACCTCCGGCTTTTCCAGGGTCAAATGCATCCCATAATGCCAATCCTCTTATATTTCTTTTTTTGATAAAAGTTGCATCCTCATAGGCGGTGTTATAGGTAACTATGGTAAAGTCAGGTGCATTAGCCTTCAGTATCGCGGTGGGTATGGATGTGTCAAGCAATGTTAAAACCAAAGGGTTATCAAATATATCAGCAGGCAAAATATCACTAACCGGGAGGCTCTTAGGCTGTATTCTGCTGAATGAATCCCAGCCGTCAAATTCGCAATAAACAGCGAGTGTGTTTAAAGTGTAATATGATGGGTTAAACTTGCTTATTGCAAAGCCATAAAGGCGTTTGAGAGTTGTTTCGCTAACACCAAGTTTAGTTTTTGTCATAATTAAAAAAGACAGTAACCTGCAATCAGCCGGTGTAACGTTCTTGATACCAGCTGCAGCCAAAGTAAGTGCTTTGATAATCTCGAGTTGATGAGGGTCTATTTCGGTATTCATGGCGTTTGCATCTGAAACAATATTAAAAATAACAAATTGGCGATCAATTCAGATCTGTGGGCTTGCAGGAGAAAGGCTAAGCAACATCATGTTTATATTAAAAATGAACAATAATCAATCTGTTATGTTTTAAACCTAAAGTTTAAAGTATTGTTGGATATGTACATTTAGTTTGGCATTAGTTTTGTTTAATGCATAAAAATCATACAGAACGAAATTCAGTTAAACTTTAAATAACTATTTTTCTTACGTTTGACCACTCCCTAAGTTACTTAGGGTAACAATATCTCAATGAAAGAAAAAGCCGGAAAGAAAGATTTTTTATATTTCCTTAACCGGAACTATTACGTTGCTTCGCATCTTGTTGAACGGCTTGATGAACTGAAAGACTTACCCTTGTTCAGCACCCATAGCGACGCTGTAAAAACTGCTATTAAGTTGTTAGAGGCAAATCTGGATCAAAACGAGAGTATCTTTACTTCGCTGGGCGAAGACAATTCTTTTGAAGAATGCCTTCCAATGATCGGTTTTCTTGAAAATACTTTTTCTATCATATTAGACCTGAACAACAAAACACCATATTTATCTTTATTGGATTATGTATCTATCGCTGATGCATTGCTGAAAGAAAACTCCAGAATGGCCGAACTATCCTTGCTTCATTTGCCAAAGTTTAACAACCAGCAATACCTGATAAATAAAATCAATCCACTTGAATCATTGATAGTATTGTTGGAAGAGGCTTTTTCCATAGCTTAAACGCCATCCATTTAAACATATAAGCTTACCATTATAAACTTTGCCAATTCAATATCTTTTTCAGATTTAAACGGTTTAACCTTTTCAAGCTGTACACCATTCAGTGTTACAGTAAGTATAGAGGTTTCATAACAGGTAAGGTATACTTTTACAATTCGCCAATGTTTTAATAACTCTTCAACTGATTTAAAACTAAATAATTTATTAACCATGACTACCCCATCATAAAATCCGGGGCAGTTCAATTTGTCTTCTATTTCTTCCCGGCTATAATCTTTCATTTTAATAGTCGTCCTCCTTCGTCATACATGCAATAAAATAGCCTACTACAGAACTTCCCAATAACCCCATCAATAAAACAATCATAATTTTAGTTTACCCTTTTTTAATAAAAAGCCCCTATCATTTACTGATAGAGGCCCAACTTACTCTCTCAATTTCAACTATTTAACAGTCATTCAATCATTACTTTTTAAAATATATTATTGAGTTTTAATATATTATTTAATTTCTAATTAATTTTAAAAGTAAAATATTGTCCATGATTTTGAAATTTTGCTACAAGAATGTTACACAATGCAACCGTTAGGAGATTTTATCTGTTTTTAGTTATTAGTTTGTTTATAATGCCTATCTAATAAATACTGTGTTCAATATTGAAAATTATTCCTGTATACCGAACATGTTTAATTATGTACTCCTTTTAGTTTTAATTAGAAAGTAAAATATTATCATTTAAGTGAAACATAGCTTGTTTCCGCTGGTTCTGATTGTATATCAAAACATAACCATGATAAACATTAAAGCAAAGGGCAATAGGGCATCGGGCTCGTTCTTCAGCAGTTTGAAACCTATAACCTTAAAGCGGAAACTGCCTTTCGATCAAATGCTGGATAACAAGGTTCGTTACCGCTTTGTGATCGATATGCAATCCCTTAAAGACGAATCTATAGAAGAATACATATGAAAGCATTATTTATCAACTGTACGCTAAAGCGTAATCCTCAATTCTCTAACACAGGTGCGTTAGCAGAAAAAGCCGCCGGGCAATTACAGGAACTCGGATTTGAAACAGAGATCATCAGGCTTAATGATTATAATATATTGACAGGCAACAGCTCCGACGAAGGGGAGGGAGACGAGTGGCCTCAGGTATTAGAAAAGATCAAAGCCTGTCATATTTTTATTATTGCCACGCCTATCTGGATGGGACATCTGGCGTCTACCTCGCAAAAGGTTATCGAGCGTTTAGACGCGATATTCAGGGATGAAGACCTGAGTGATCCTGAATCGGGGCAGTACATGCCTTATGGAAAAGTTGGCGGGTGCCTGGTAACAGGCAATGAGGATGGCGCGCATAGCTGCGCAGCGCAGGTGCTTTGGTCATTACAGGAGGTTGGTTTCACTATCCCGCCTAATGTTAACGCCTATTGGGTTGGCAAGGCTGGCGGTGAAAAGGATTATGTAGAAGTAGGCGGTGAACGTTATCTCTATACCAATAAAAGCCTGCGTTACATGACGGCTAATATGGCTTTTATGGCTAAGCTGCTTGCTGCTAATCCATATACCACAAATCTTTTGGAGCAAGGTAAAAAAGCAGAGGCTGAAAGTGATCAGGAAGAAGCATAATACGCTATGAAAAAAGAAACTATTAAAAATGGCGCACGCATCCTGTTGGGCGGTGCGCTGATCTTCGCCGGGGTTGGCCATCTGAGTTTTGCACGCAAGGAATTTCAGGCACAGGTACCCAATTGGGTGCCGCTTAAAAAAGATGATACCGTAATTTATTCCGGTTTGGCCGAGATTGCACTTGGTGCGGCACTGATTATCGCTCCAAAAAAACATCGTGAAACGGTTGGGCAGGTTGCCGCAGGTTTTTTCACAGCGGTATTCCCGGGAAATATGGCGCAGTACAAACATCATCGGGATGCGTTTGGACTCAATAGCGGTAACAGCAGGCTGCTGCGCCTCGCTTTTCAACCCATCCTGATCATTTGGGCCCTAAAAAGTACACAAAGGAATCATTAACACTATCACTACCTACCATGAAAAACAAACCTTATTACCATTGGCTGCCAGCGGCTTATTGCTTTTTGGCGCATGCCAAAGCAAGCCGGGCGGTTCTTCTGCCGACAGTACTTCAACTAAAGCTGATTCTGTAAAAATCGACAGCGGTTCGACGAAAATCAAACCTAATGGCGCTGTCCCGACCTAAGCGTAGGATATTAAACCGGAAGTGCAGGCACTGATTGAAAAGATTGCCAACTATGGCGATAAACCTATAGAAACGCTGACGGCTGCTCAGGCTCTTAAGAACCATACGCCGATTGACGCGGTGATGGACCTGACGATGGAAAATAACATCCCAAAACCAATAGATTCAAAAGCTTCATCAGCGCACCTATGAATGGTTTTAGGAATGGGTAACTTTTAAAAAGAACTATTATCTCGATGCTGTTAAAATGGAGCTGTAAAATATTAACCTACGGGAGGGAAGTCACGCTTGGGTATTGGTGTTTGCATCACACTCGTGCCGGCATAAAAAGTATCCGCGTTCATTCCGCTTATTTACCGGTAATTATTTTAAGTAATTCTTAACGGCATTAACGGAATTGCCAACCGCTTTAACCGCAGATTTTAACCTTTCAGGTGTTACACCGAATTTTTTTGACCAGTATTCTACTTCGTAATTTTCACTGGTGTTGATCAGGAAGTTGTCCGTGTTTCCCGTCTTGCTTCTATCGTCCATGATTTATTGATAATTGGTTACTTAAGTAACAACGGGGCTAACAGATAGTTTGAGCTTATGGCCCATTATGGAAGCAATAATTGTATTAGTTTTTTTCTGAAATTTCATATACGTGTTCAAATTCAAAGTTTAAATAATTTGGTAGTTCATCAAGATTTATTGAAATAATCATGGCCCCAATTTTTCAGTGTGGAGAAAGTCATGTGTACCGCCGTTTTAAATTCATGATAAATATCTTCCTGAAGTTCTTTTTCCATGGTAAATATTTTATTATTAAAGAGATAAGAGAAAAAAAGTTTGATGTTTTTTTCAGATCTAAAAGATAAGTAGTAGTTGAAAAGAATTAATCAATTTTTATTTGTCGATAGGCGGGTTTTTATGATCACTACAGAAAATTATCCCAACTCAAACATTTTAAAGAATAAAAGACTTATAATATAAACGTATTATAATCCCCGGTTGTATTTACCCTTAACCAGTATTTTTTAATTATAGCAAATTATAGCAGCTCGTTCAAGAAACTCTTTAGTATTCGCTCATCCTTTATCGTTAAGCTGTAAACCGGTCAAATTTATTACACGATAATAAACATTTGATGATAAGATCATGGATGAATATTTAAAGGAGTTAACAGAAATAAAACACGAAATCACCCATTTACAGGAATTCGGTAAGAGTAGCGTGATTGCGCTGAATAATATTTTGGCGCGATATGATGGGGTTATTGAACAGTTATTTTATATCAATCAACCTGGCTATCAAAGGTCAATAAAAACCATTCAAATTATTGAAAAGAAAATGCTTGTTGTTAAATCACAAGGAATGCCGATAGCAATTAAGAGAACACAATATATCAAAGTAAAACAAATGCTGCTACGTTCAATCGGGCGCGATCTGGTAAATGAGACATAAGATAGAATATTTTTTAAACCATATCCGCTATGGATCTGGTAGCCATGTAATAGTTCGCTATTTTCATGTACTTATGCTTTATCCAGCTGTCTTGACCATAAAAAAAGCCGCCCAAACCAGGCAGCTTTTGTAAGTGTAAAATGCGATTACTGTTTGGCAGCATCGCGTAAGGCTTTGATCTCGTCATGAGCCTCATTAATTTCCCTCGCCTGGCTGTTTATAGTTTCCAATGTGTTTACTGGAAGTTCACCACCTGCTAAGGCTTCCTGATAGGCTTTCTTGATCGCATCTTCACCACGCTCGGCTTCAGACAAAATACTTGCACGGTCGCTACCGCCAAATAATGATTTCACATCAATCCATGCGCGATGTAGAGTGCCGCTTACGCTGTTGCCAGTTTCTATTTCGTCAGCATTTCCAACCAAAGCTGCCAGTTCCTGGCCATTTTTGCGGCTTTGTTCAGCATACCCCTGGAAGAGTCCTCGCAGGTCAATGTTTTCGTCTTTAATATCGGCGATTGCTTTTTCAAAACCGGCTACCCGGTCATTGTTAATTTCAATAAGGTCATTAATTACGCCTGTTGCATTTTCTGTAGTTGCCATAATGTTTTTCTTTTGATAGGTTTAATGGTTTACCAATATCGTGCCATGGCCGCTCTTTACCTATGTTTTAATTTGCGTTGCGCTTAGATATTGATACACTGTCTGTTATTAAAGACCTTATTTAACATTTATTGTAATAAAGTATTTGAAAAGGACGATAGCTCAATAATCTTGATTTCATATTCTTTAATTATTCCACCATATACTTTGAACCGATTTATCGTTTAGTAATTTCAGATTTTTGCACCATTAATTTAAAATTATAGGAAATTGCAAAATAATTACAGCCGATTAGTCAATAAAACGTCAGCAAACAGTTAAAGAAAACATTAAAAATTGCTGAAATAAAATTTGATTAATTATAAGTTGTGGATAGATTGTAGTGCCATAATGCGGCATTAAGCAAATCATGTGCGTCAAATTCCAGGACATCTGCAATCTGGAAAAACTGTTCAACCGTCAAAGGGGCTTCTCCTGATTCCAACTTCGTATAATCATTCTTTGTTAAACGGAGTTCATCGCAAGCTGCTGCTCTGAATATCCCATTGCATTGCGTGTGTAACGCAAATAAGATATCACCAGTTCTGTTTTTTCTTTAGAGGACTCCATCTTCAACCTTCACATTAGGAGGACTGTTTTATGAATCGTTAGCTGAATCGAGTATAGCTCTTTGTTTTTACGAAAGAATGTAATAATTTGATCTTAAATCATCTGATAACAGTACCGATCCCAGTATGTCTTAAATAGCCTGCTGGCAAAAGGTGTTGAACCATTACCTATTAATGGGGTTGGTGAAAATTCGCCAAACACGGCTCCTCCCGCAGTGGCATAAAAATCGATACGCGTAAATATTTCATAGGTTCTGCTCAACTTTTTGGCGTCCGATATCATTTCGGCCAGGCATGCTGGTGCAGTTTCAAAGGTTCCCTGCGGATAACTGACAACCAAAGGCGCGATCGGTTCCCAATTTTCAGTATAGCAGCTTTGGAAACCCGTTTTAGGACTTAATCTGTCGATCATCAATATGGCCGCTATGTGCCCCCGGAAGGTAAAAATCTTATAATCTTTTAAAATTTCTTTCTCACCTTCTTCATTGGTCAGGAACTCTTCAATTAAAAATTCAAGACGGTGATTTTCAGCCAGCCGCCTTCTTAAAAACTCTCTTAAATCTTTCGGTGAATATCTATTATGATCAAACAGGTTAATACCTTTTTTCATGATGAAAACAGACTGACAGGAATGCCCAATAGTAGGCCTGATTACATAATTCTCTGGCAGACTATCAAAATCAATAGTTGCGATATTCCTGCCCCGCCAAAACAATGCAGGTACCTTACAGTCATGCATTTTGGCAAATTCACGAGAATTGAATTTATTACTTAGTTTTCTTTGCCAGTTTTCGCCCTCTCTCCATACACATAAAGGATCATGAGCCGACAATGCAGTATTCCTGATATGCTCAGCCTGAGGGTCCTGCCAAAATTTGGCATGCCGGTATTTGATGCGCCGGGCATAATCGCTTTCTAAACTGATCTTGCTGATTAATGTGTTTAACAATAGCATATCAAGGTAGTTGTGTTAATATTTATTTAAAGTTGATGAAGCTTGATGTCCCGCCAGTATTTGAACATGGCCCAGGATATCGCCCCTAAATAAGTGACTGATTTATCAGGGGATATTTTGATCAGATAGGCGCCGGTCCAGTTAAATGGTGAAACGTCTGGGAAGCTGGGATAACCCGTGGCAGCCCGAAGTTCATTGATAGGATGGTGTGCAATGATGAGCGTGATCTGGTTATCTACTGGCTGTTCTTGCATAATTGCTATCATGCCTTTGTATAAACCATATGGATAAACTGTATAGCTTAAGTGGTTTATCCGGCCATCTATAATCGGCAATGCACTCGTGTTCATTAGCTTAGCCGTTTCCCTTGACCGGTTAAACTCACTGGTTACTACGCGCTTAATAGGGTAACCGAGGTCTTTAAAAACCTGGCCCAGTATCGTAGCCCTTTGTATTCCCTGATTGTTTAACTGCCTGGCCAGGGTTGAGTCTGCGGATTTCCACCAGTTAGCCGGGCCCATGTAGGAATGATTAACGGAGAAGTCAACGCCGTTGCTGGCATCCGCGTGCCGGAGTACGATTGCATAGGTTTCGTCTTTAGCCGGAAAGGTTTGTAGCGTTTTCCATCCCTGTTGATACGCAGCCAAAGCATTGGTAGCCAGGGCTCCCTGATAATGTTTGTAAGGCAAATCCTGGTTAATATCAGTTGCGCCGAGCGCGTAAATGGTTGTTTTCGGATTAGCGGTGTTCTTCCAGGTAATGTCAATGGGTGCTATCTCGGCCGAGGTCAACCGTTTAATCAGGCCCGATGACGTGATCTGGATGTGAGTATCCGAAGATGAAAAAGTAGCAGAATCACTGGTTAATATCTGATAATTATTTTTATCTACAAATAAAAGCTGATCGGTATATTCCGGGGAGGTGATTTTCGGAACATCATTTTCTTTTACAGGAACGGAGGTATTACCGGTCTTTTCTTTTGAACAGCCGGCCAGCAATATTATGCCGACAAACAGGATTTTCAAAGTTTTCATCATCTACTGAACTTAGTAAAGGGTATTAGATGCCCATAATTATGCTTTTTGGAAAAAAGGAAGCCGGCATCACAAAACCGACTTCCTCACAAAAACAAGCCAAACGAACTCTAAAAATTAATGTACAATGAAAGATCCTACCAGTAAGGCAAGTACATCGGCCATACTCAGCGGTTCATCAAAAGCTGCGGTAGCATTTTTGACCGATATGGTGTCTCCCGGTTTGGAGCCTGGTAGCTTGGTAACATCCACACCGCCCTGCATGACGTTGTTTTCTCCTTTATAATTACCATCTACCAGGCTGATGCCGGTGTCATTTCCTTTGGTTGAGGTACTATTGATCCATGGATCAATAGTGGCATAACCTCTGTGGCAGCGCAGATAGCGGATGGCTGATGCATGGCGGGCCTCTACCGCATGTATGGACAAAGCAGCGGTAAGCACTACCTGGTTGCCCAATAGATTTGGTGCCTGCCCTTTATAAGCCCTTACTCCCGTATCTTCAAACGCCTGGGCCACCGCCAAAAAGGTTTTGTAATTGGTCAGCACATCAGCAAAAGGCCCTTTTCCAGAACCATTACCGGCAGTAAGATCAAATTTAGGTGCAGTTACCGGTGTGCCGCCCAGTTGTTTGATAACCGTTTGCAAAAAGATAACATGTTTGTTCTCATCGTCGGTTACATCAGCGATGTAGCTGGCATCACGATCAGGAATTAATCCTTTGGCGGCCGTGCCCTGGTTATAAAAGTATGATTCCAGGTACTCTAAGGTAAGGGCATAGTTCAATACATCAACTACAGACACTGCCGGATCGGCAGCATAAGCTTTTTTAAACATCGTTCCTAATGCAAAAGGCATAGCAGCCAAAGCCACTTTAGAGCCGAAGCTGGTGATGTTTTTAATGACCTGTCGGCGAGGGTTGATACGGTCGGTAAATTCAGGATCAATTTTTTCAATTTCCTCTATAATGTTAAATAAATTCATGGCGATGATTTTTAAGCTACATAATTGTAATGGGACGCACTCACTTTGGTCTTCAGGAAACTATTAGCAATGGCCAGTACCTCGGCTATTGTTTTCGTATTGTTCAGACCATTCATATCAATAACATCGGCACCGGCATAATCACCCAGCTGAATCAGGTTCCTGATGTAAGCCGCGTGCCTGGCCTCAACAGATACGATCTTGCCGGCAATGGTTAAATAATCTGGGTTTTGAATAAGATAACCCACGCCATCGTAGGCCGCCACACCTGTATCTTCAAATGCCTTGGCATAAGTAAGCACAGAGGTGCGGTTAGTGAAATCGATCTTGCTGAAATCGGGTGTAAGGTCAGGAATGGCACCGGCACCTAAGGCAGCCTTGAAAAATTCCCTGTGAATAACCTCATGTTCGCAAATTTCGGTGAATAAAAGCGCTTCGTGATCGGTGATCCCGGCGTAAGGGGTTTTAACCACCTCAATGTAAAATGCCGCCTCTAACTGTTCCAGCGCATAGGCGTAATTTAATATGGCTGGATCGCCCATGCCAATATCGATACCATTAGCTGTTTGGGTGGTGTTAACCGCAGCGCTTTCCTTCCGGCAGCCAGCAGCGAACAATCCTGCCGCTGCTGCTCCTGCACCGGCATACTGTAAAAATGTCCGGCGATGCAATGGTGCACCCCCTGAATCTCTTGTAGTTTCAGTTTTCATAATTAAATAATTGGTTAAATATTAGTTAAGGAGTGACCAGGAAAGGATGATACAATGTAGGGTTAGTTATTGCTGAAAACAACATCAATTTTGTAACAACCTTACTCTAAATTGCTATATATCAACAACTTACAAGAATATAGTTGCTGTTTTGAACACTGCGGTTCTGATTCAGAATGATTCGGGTAATTTTAATGAATAAGTAAAAGGAAGGCCCTGATTATTGTTAATCAGAGGCCATATTTAGAGTGAGAGTTGATTACTTGGTATATCTTTAATTGAAGCTGGTGTGATAGCCTATCTTTTTCAAACTACGAAAATTTTAAGCTTATGGTTTTAATATAATTATTATAAAGCAAACAATCGAAATGTTTAGTGAGTGAAGGGTGCATTTGATGTACTGTATTTTTTAATTTGATGGATATAATTAAGATACAGTGGAGTATTATTAGAAGAGTATAGGTCACTGATTGGAATTTATCTTTTTTCCGAAAGTGTTTTAGTAATATAATCTCCTCCATGATGGGAACTTTGATGGTCATACCATCCGTTACCTTCATTTCTTTCACAACTCTGGATACATTAATATAGCAAACTGGGAGTTGAGGCCAGCAGTTTTTCATATTTCCCTTCAACCGGCAACCGTGTTTTGGTTATTTGCAGATCATTATTTATTTCGGGTTTAAAAGTTGATTGTGCTTAATTGAAACTAAATGAGTTGTGATTTGTAGTATTTAATATACGCCCCCAAATTGAATTAATAATCTAACGGAAATGATTACAATCAAATTGGCCAAACACTATCAGGATGATATTGCCACCTATGAGTTACCTCTCCCTAAAGAAGTTGAATCTGACGGATATTTTATTTTGAAATTCAAAACACCTAAGGACTTTCTTCTGTATTCAATGAAACTCGTTGACATCAGAGACAGGCTGGAGTTTGAGATCATTATGAGAAGTAAAGTAGAAAAATATAGAAAATTGGTTTTCTGCAAAAAACTAATCCAGTTTATAGAAGCCCATAAATCCAATCTTAATTAAAAATTTGCCGACTTATATAGTATTTTATATTTTATATCTCCAAAGCGTTAGTTGATTGTATAATTAAGGATTATTTTACTTAGATATAATTGTAGTTGAATTGAATTTTGATCTGGATGGTGTGCTGTCGGAAATTATATTCTTATATCAATCAGGCAACGCTTTAAGAAATGAAGGTTTTGTAATGCGGCACCTGAAGTATTATTAAAATAACAATACACAGTTTTCCCCTCATCCTGCCACTCGCGAATAATTGTTGCGTATTCTGCAAGAAAATCGTCATCGTAACTACCCCTATAATTGCCAGCCGGGCCATGAAAACGGAGATACATCAGATCTTCGGCCGTAATTTCCAATGGTGTTGCAGATTTGGGCATATCCTGGATTACCATGGCAATTTTATTGCAGCTCAACAAATCATACACCGGATCAGCATACCAGGAAGCGTGACGAAATTCTACTGCGATACGCCAGCCATAGTCGGCGAGTAATTTTATTAATTCAGTTAATTGAGGTAAAGCGCTCACTTGTAAAGCGGGTGGAAATTGCACGAGTAAGCAGCCTCTGCCGGAGGTAGGCAGGTCAATGACCTGCATAAAGTTGCGCAGGTGCTCAGCATTGAACAGGAGATTCTTTTGATGGGTGATCTCTTTCCATAATTTAAATGTAAAGCGAAAATTTTCCGGAACTTCAGAAACCCAGCGCTGAATGGTTGAACGTTTTGGGAGTTTATAAAAAGAGCTGTTAATCTCGATGCTGTTCTCCTGAAACCCATAAAACCCCAGGCGTGAAAGCCCTGAAAATTCTTTCGGAAAATCCCTTTTCGGAATTGAGATCACCAGGCCACTCATACCTCCAAAAAAATCATCTGTTTTCATTAAGCCTGTTTTAATTTGGCTTCCATGCTCATGGTTGTATGCGGTACGGCACGCAATCGCTCTGCCGGAATAAGTTTGCCCGTGCTACGGCAAACACCATAAGTCTTATTCTGAATTCGGATCAACGCAGCCTCCAGTTGTTCTATGAATTTCTTTTGCCTGGCCGCTAATTGATTGGTTTGTTCTTTTTCGTAAGTAGCCGACCCATCCTCCAGCGTTTTACCCGCAATTAACGCTTCATCACCATTAGTGTTAGATGCGCTGAGGGTACCTGCCAGCTCGTTTAATTCTTCGCGGGCTATGCTGATCTTTTGTTCAATCAGTGTTCTGAATTCCTTTAGTTCGCCGTCGTTGTATTTTGTTTTTATGATATCGTTTTGCATGATGGGTTAAACAGCAAAACAACCGTGCTGTTTTATTCGTTCTCAAATAAATAGGGAATAATCTCTTCTGTTATTTTCAATGATACTTCTGGTGGTTTTAAATTCAACGTGTGTTTTTTAAATTTATAAGAAAGCAACAATTGTGTTCAGTAGGCTGTATGCTATTTACGGTCGCCGGAAAGAAACTGAGGTTATTGAGGAGTATGCTGCGATGAAAAAAAACTGGAAATATGCAAGGGATTAAAAAGCAAAACCTGCCGCAAAAAATCTGCGCCACTTGTGGTAAGCCATTTACCTGGCGAAAGAAATGGGAAAAGGTATGGGAAGAAGTTAAATATTGCTCGGAGAGATGCAGCAGGAACAAATGACTTTAATATTGACTTCGAGACTGGATACAGTAAGTCAGGCATTTTTTAATGCTTTGAGGCTGACTCATTTTCCGCCTGAGCGGAATTTTTTAAAGGCACACCTCACTTTGTTCCACCAGTTGCCAGATACGTTGGCAACTCGTCAATATCTGTCGGCATTTAAATTCGGTATTTTTGATATGAGCGTAAGCGGTTTGCGCTATTTAGGTGCCGGAGTTGCCTATCGTATTGAATCTGTGGAACTACAGACGCTTCATTTAGAGATGAGCCGGCATTTTCAGGATGTATTGATACCACAGGATCGCCAACGTTTTCAGCCGCATATTACGATACAAAACAAGGTAACACCGGAAGCGTCAAGGATCTTGCTTGAAGAATTGACAGGAACATTTGAGTCATTTACAGTGCAAGCTACAGGCCTGGACTTGTGGGAATACCACGGCGGCCCCTGGCGGCATAGTTTTGGCTATGATTTTGCAAAATAAATAATAACGATGAGTTGGACCTGCCCGAATTGTGACCGCGAATTACCCTGGAAAGATTATCGTCATTATTGCGCACGGGTAGATCTGGACAGTTTATTTAAGGGCCGGTCACCGGAACTGCTGCTGACCTTTGATAAAATACTGGCGGAAGTGGCTGACTGGCCAAAAGTTTTAATCGGTGTTACACCAAATTGTATCGTATTTACACGCCGGGTGGGTTTCCTGATTATCCGGCCAATGAAAAAAGAACTTGACCTCAAGTTTTATTCCGCAGTGGCGCATGCAGAAAAACCGGTGATCAAAAGTATCCCTTCCGGTAAGCAATTTGAGAATCATATCCGGATAGCATCGGTCGATGATATCCGCCCGGGTTTATTTGTATATATCCGGGAATCTTATGATTTGAAGTGAAGTGCTACCAAAAATGAAATAGCTGTTGAATGTTGTGTCATGATTAATTGTAGAAATATTAGAAAAAGGCATGAATCCAACCTTGATAATTTGAAAAATATTTTGAGTCTTTAACATCATTAATGACGGCACCCTATGTTGGTTTTCTTTTAAAAGCTAACAGGTAGGGTAAACCAAAAAGTACTGCCGATTCCCGGTTGGGAGTCTACACCAATATCGCCACCATGCTGCTTTACTATCTCTGCTGAAATATACAAGCCCAGGCCTAATCCGGTCTGAATACCGCTTGGATCGGAACGGTAATAACGGCGAAAAATGTGTGGCAATTTTTGCGGCTCAATGCCTGGACCGCGATCTGTCACATTTATTTTCGCAAATCCTGGTAGTTTTTGAGTATGAATGGTAATCGTTGATCCTGGCGCATATTTAATCGCATTTTGGACGAGATTAATTATAACGCGCTCGATCTTGACTTCATCCGCAATGATTTTAAAATTGCTTTCGCCTTCAATTTGTAATTCTATTTTACTGACCAACCGGATATGATCCAGGCAATTGACGATTAGTGTAGACAAAGAAAAAGAAGTGCGGTTTAGGTTGAACGTTTTTTCTTTCAGGCGGATAGCATCAAACATGTCGTTAACCATATTTGAAAGTTTTTGAACACTTCTGTTTACATGTGCAACAAGGATGGAGTCTTCCGGATGTTTTTTATCTAAGATCTGTGCTGCGGCTTTCAGCGCAGTCAGCGGGGTACGCATCTCATGACTGGCTACTTCAATAAATTGATCACGTTGTTGCAGGAGGTTGATATTGTCATTACGTAGCTCTGTTTGCTCCATTACAACTCGGGCCAGGTGTTGTAACAATTCCTGTTCTTTGTCGCTCAGCCCGCGTGGCGTTTGATCTATAAGACATAACGTGCCAATAATAAATCCATCTGGTGTAATTACCGGTGCAGCGGCGTAAAACCGTATCATGAGGTTTCCGGTCACATAAGGATGGCTTGCTAAAACAGCGTGTCTGCTCGCATCTTCAATCAGCATGACCTCTGGTTGCAGAATGGCTAACGCACAGAAGCCCTCTGCTCGGCCAACCCGTTCAATACCTTGTAGTCCGACTTCAGCTTTGATGTATTCAGTGTCAGCGTCCAGGAAAGAAATATGGCTGAATGGTACGGAAAATAATTCGCAGGCAAGACGGCATATACTATCAAATGCCGTTTCCCGCTGCGAGCCGATGATCTGGTAACGTTCGAGTGCTGCTACCCGTTCAGCATCATTTTCAGGAATAAAATTTGCACCTCTGATTGTATCCATTTATAAACGCTAAGCTACAATTATTCGAACGAACATTTGCGAAGCTTGCGTTCTAATTAAATTCTTTACGAAAAATACTTACCTTCGTCAGTACTGTTGTTTTTCCAGATGAATAAAAATACGCTGCTGACCAGCAACGACTTACTTAGTATATTTTCAGCTTCACCGACTGCAATAGCTGTTTATACTACCGAAACTTTGATCATTGAAGCGGTGTCAGACACGATGCTGGGCTTTTGGGGCAGAGATCGTTCGGTCATAGGCTTACCCCTGGAAACAGCTATTCCGGAGTTGGCCGGACAACGGTTTTTGGATGAGCTGCGTTCGGTAATTCATTCTGGTGTCACTGTAATAGGAAAGGGCATACCAGCCGAACTTCAACTGGAAGGAAAGCTTCAGACCCGATATTATGACTACGAGTACCGAGCCTTACGAAATGCGGAAGGTCAGATCTATTGCCTATTGCATACCACCACTGAAGTAACTGATAGTGTTTTAGGAAAAGTAGCTATCCAAAAGTTGGAGCAGGAACAATCTTTGAATGAAGAATTAGCTGCCGCAAATGAAGAGCTGATCGCTACCAATGAAGAGCTGAATCAAAGCCGGCAATCATTATATCAATTAAAGGAAGAGTTAGAGTGGCGCGTGAAGGAGCGAACTGATGCAGCCGAAACAGCCGCTCACCGCTTAGAAGCGATGGTGATGAATACACCAATAGCCATGACTATTTTGAGAGGGCATGACCTGATCGTTGAAGTGGCCAACCAGCCCATGCTGGAAGTTTGGCGGCGTACCCTTAACCAGGTAATCGGTCGTGGTTTGGTAGAAATTTTCCCGGAACTGGAAGGCCAACCCAACCCCGGTCGTATGCGCGGCGTTATGCAAAGTGGCTGTCGCTTTACCTTACCTGAAACTGAAGTGATACTTGGGACAGTTGATGGCGTGTTAAAGAAGCATTATGCACGCTTTTCTTATGATCCAATTATTGAGCGGGACGGCGCCATTGAATCTATCCTTGTTACCGTTATCAATATAACCGATGAGGTGACCAATCGGCAGCAATTGGAAAAAAGTCGAAAGGAGTTACTGGCTGCGACGCATAACCTGGCTGAAGCAAATATGCGCTTAAATATGGCTATGGAAGCCAGTTCCCTGGGCATGGCCGAGGCAGTGTTTTCTACCGGGCAAATGATTTCCAATGAACAGTTTAAAAAGAATTTTGGGCGATCCGGGGATGAAGAGCTTACCTACCCGCAATTATTTGAGGCTATGTTACCGGAATACCGGGACGAAATCAAGCGAAAAGTAGACACAGCGGTTAAAAACCATACCATTTATGAAGCGGAATATGAGATCGAATGGCCTAACGGCTCACGACACTGGATCAGTGCTCACGGTATTCCCCGTTATGAGAATGGCGTTGCTGACAGGATCGTTGGCGTTTCACGGGTGATTACCCAGCAAAAAACCGTTGAACAGCAAAAAGATGATTTTCTGAGTGTAGCCAGCCACGAATTAAAAACGCCTATTACCGCGCTTAAAGCTAATCTGCAACTATTAAAGCGACTCAAAGAAACCCCGGCGAATCCTGTAATTCCGAAATTGATTGATTCTGCGAATAAAGGCATAGAAAAGATCACGATATTGGTTGATGACCTGCTCAATATCAATCGCTTTAGTCAAAGCAAATTGGAATTGGAACTCAATTCATTTAATGTGAAACAAATGTTACAAAATTCCAGTACTGCACTTTTGGCCGAAAATAAATATCAAATCGTAATCGAAGGCGATCCGGAATTAACGATGGTGGCGGATGAGCACCGGATTGAACAAGTAGTAATCAATTTTATCAATAACGCGGTTAAATACGCGCCGAAATCCAACATAATTCTTCTGCGGTTTGAAAAAAACGAGAACAAGGTCGGGATCGCAGTCATAGATCGTGGACCTGGAATTCCAGCTAATCAACTTCCACATTTGTTTGATCGCTACTGGCGGGCTGATCATAGTGGTAAAAAATACTCCGGACTGGGTCTTGGCCTGTTTATTTGTGCCGAAATTATTGAGCGGCATGGGGGCACTATAGGCGCAGAAAGCATATTAGGGGAGGGGAGTACTTTTTGGTTTAAAATACCAGTGGGTTAAATAACCAGGTGATGGGGACTTTTTCATGAATCTATTGACCATTTAAAGACTGAATTTATTCAAATTTGAGAAGAAAGCATCAACCCTCCCGTATTTGGAGAACTGCATTATGATCTGTATTTTTAATTGAATTTTAAACCAATGCTGGATATTCTAATCAAAAAAATCAGGTGTTTCTACAGTCGTTCCGAAAGCGAGACCGATTTTTGTCAGCCAGTTGGAGCTATCTGAAATTGCCAACGGCTTGCAAGTATTAGGGGGGTTACAGGCATGTTGCCACTTGGAGCTTAGTGAATCGTGCCTGGTAATGTAATCTCATTAGCGACACAACCGGACGCTAACGGGGACGAGGACATTTCAAATAATTGCTATAAGCAATGTATTTATCCTTTTGTCTATATTGTAGAGGTGTTTACGATTTTCATCGTTCACTTCCTCCTTCTTTTTAATAAAATTTGTTTCAATTAGGTAATGAAACCCTTATTTTTAGGTATCAAAAGGGTGTAAAAAAGACCTTTTTTATACCCTTTTGAGATTTATAATTAACTGACATGTAATTAATTAAGTAACTTTTCAATACCTGGGATATGAAAATTGAAAACAGGTTACGTAATATGTATCGTAAACCTTAAGAAAGTTTGATGTGATTTGATTTGGCTGAAAATATAAAAGCCTGTAAATTTATTAATTTACAGGCTTTTGTTGCCATTGAAAGGCTGTTGGTGCGCCCACCTGGGCTCGAACCAGGGACCAAAAGATTATGAGTCTTCTACTCTAACCAACTGAGCTATAGGCGCAGATATTTTGTTTGTTTAACGGGTGCAATTTTACATATTTGCCTTCAATTTACAAAACGCTTTTATGAAAAACATTAAAAATATCATCTTTGACTACGGTAACGTCATATTTAGTTTAGACTTTTTAAAGACCCAACAATCATGGAATGAGTTGGGTATCAATAATTCGGCTGAGTTTTTTGGCCACAAGCAACAAGATGAAATTTTTGATAAATTTGATCGGGGAGAGGTAACCGCAGATGAATTTAGAGCCTATATAAGGCAAAAAACGGGCAATCCAGCTTTAACAAATGATCAAATTAATGCTGCCTGGAACAGTATGCTGCTCGGAATTGAAGATGGTAACAATGAATTGTTGTTAAATTTGAAGGGTAAATACCGCACCTTTTTGCTGAGCAATATCAACGCTATACACTATGATCATATTATGGCTTACCTGAAATCTGAATTTGGCTTTGATGGGAATGATCATCTTTTTGAAAAAACATACTACTCGCACTTAACAGGTAAACGTAAACCTGAACCCGCAATATTTGAACAGGTTTTAAATGAGAATAATCTTGACCCAGCAGAAACCTTATTTATTGATGACAGTCCGCAACACTTAGCCGCCGCACAGAAATTAGGAATACAAACTTTTTTAATGACAGCTCCCGATACTTTACAACAATTTATAAAAAGGGAAAATTTTTAGGTTTAATAGATTAATGCTGTTTCAGGAACAAATTTTAATTAAGATTGCCTTAATAAAGTGATCCATCACTACGCTTGGGTTGGTGCTGAATTTATTTGTTGACCGGTTGGCTAATATAACATTAAACGATAACGCATGATGACCAAGGACAGAGGCCAGTCCGTATATACCTGCTGTTTCCATTTCCAAATTGGTCAACACTTTTTCTTGTGAGCTTTTAAACTTCATAAAGACGGAAAGCAGATCAGGTGTGTTTGATACAGCCCTTACTTGCCGGCCCTGAGGTGAATAAAAGCCAGGCGCAGTTAATGTTAAACCTGAATTGGTCATGCCATCAAACCGGTCAAGTAGTTTTGTACTGGCTGTGGCCAAATATGGTTTAATTTGATAGTCGGTAGGTATTATTGAGCAAAATTCCTCTAAAAGTTTATGTTCATTATCTGAATTTGAATGTTTGTAATAGTGCATGAGTGCATCTAAACCGAATGCTGCTGAGGAAATAAGTAAACTATCAATCGGTATTTCAGGTTGCAAAGCGCCTGAAGTACCAATTCTGATAATGTCAATACTACGAAGCTTGGGTTGAGGAAGCCTTGTTTCCAAATCTATATTCACTAACGCATCCAATTCATTTAATACAATATCAATATTATCCGTACCAATACCTGTAGAGATAACTGTAAGTCTTTTATTTTCGATATAACCTGTATGGGTAATAAATTCTCGCTTTCCCTTTTTTATTTCGATACGATCAAAAAATTTACTAACCTGGGGAACTCTGTCAGGATCGCCAACAAGTATAATTGTATCACTAATGTCTTCGGGCAATAAATTTAAATGATAGATACTTCCATCATTATTTAATATAAGATCGGTTTCTGAAATTCTTTCCAAGTGATTTATAATTTAATAATATAAATATAAGCTTAATCTTATTGGGATGATGACCTATTGAAATTAGCAAAAGTTATATACTTATCTTAATATTTAATTTTTGGTAATTCAGAAGTCAATTATTATGCAACCGAAAAGTTACTTAGGATTCTTACTTTTAATATTTAATTAATGTAAATTAAACATAGTAGATTCAATTTTGAATCGATTTCTGATAGGCATCAAACGGCAGTAAAGGTTGTGTCCATTTTTGCGCTGAACAGTTTGTTATTAACTCTGTTTATTGTAATAACGCATTCAACCAACGTGCAGAACATTGTTTTTTAACTTTAGTTTAGATATTCCACATAACACCATAAATATGAAAATCCTTTTAAGTATATTTTTAGTACTGATCTTGTCTGTATATAAATGGACGGAGAATTATGATGACCTGCCTATAAATAAAATACAGGTAATAGGTTCACACAATAGTTATAAAGAAGCTATAGAACCGGCTTTATTTAAAGCTTTCCAAATGCAGAACCCCGAAGCTGCAGAGAAAATTGATTACGAACATATTGCTTTAACAGATCAGCTTAATATGGGATTGTTGAACTTGGAAATTGACGTTTATGCTGATTCAAAAGGAGGTAAATATGCACACCCTAAAGGTTTGGATTGGGTAAAAGATCAACCTCCATTTGATCCTAATGGTGAAATGAAACAACCAGGTTTTAAGGTGTTTCATATAGTTGATCTGGATTTTCGCAGTCATTGCTTAACTTTTAAAGATGGGTTAAAACAATTAAAAACATGGTCAGATGCACACCCTGATCATAACCCCATTTTTATTACTTTGGAGCCTAAAGATGGTAAATCAAAAGATCCTAAACTCACTGTTCCTGAAAAATTCACTGAACAAACTCTTGATGAATTGGATCAGGATATTCGCCAAGGCTTAGGCGCCAGTCTGATAACTCCTGATATGGTCAGAGGGAAATATCTTACACTGGAAAGCGCCGTGTTGCATGGTAACTGGCCAACTCTGAAAAAGGCCCGTGGCAAGTTTGTATTTATTATGGATAATACAAAGGAAGACAGAACTCTTTATATTCAAGGACATCCTTCGTTAAAAGGAAGAGTATTATTTACTAATTCGGACCCTGGTACACCAGAAGCAGCTATGATGATCTTAAACAACCCTAAAACACCTGAAATAAAAGATCTGGTTAAAAAGGGGTATATTATCAGAACACGTGCCGATTCAGACACCGAACAAGCACGAGCCAATGATAAATCTGATTTTGTAGCCGCTTGTAACTCTGGTGCCCAAATTATTACAACTGATTATTATTTAAAAAGCACCCATTTTAAATCAGACTATGTAGTAAATTTTGAAACAGGAAATAAGTATTTCCGTTTAAATCCGGTTAACAATAGTAATGGAGTAAACAACGCAACAGGAAATTAAAAGGAGATATTTCTTTTCTTAATAAGAATTATGCATTAATATGAATAACAAACTGATCGTATAAAGTTGTTGAAACGTCAATATGATCGGTTTGTTGTTTTTTGGTTATTGAGTAATAGC
This sequence comes from Mucilaginibacter aquaedulcis, assembly GCF_030409325.1. Classification (GTDB taxonomy): domain Bacteria; phylum Bacteroidota; class Bacteroidia; order Sphingobacteriales; family Sphingobacteriaceae; genus Mucilaginibacter; species Mucilaginibacter aquaedulcis. Next base: position 643,572 of record NZ_JAUFPR010000002.1, on the reverse strand, counting down.
TGCCGGTGATGATTAAACCATTGGCGTTTTTTTCTACCGAGATATTTAAAAATCCATGTTTGTTGTCACAATATTTCATGAGTTTAACGTCGTTAAATAGTTGATCATCATCAGTAAAATGCTCGTCATTTGGTTGAACCACGGCGTGAAGCTCATCGAAACCACCGGCGCCGGCGACTACATAAGTTAAACTTTTATTGTCATAATCTTTATTAAAACGCTGATAATTATGAACGTGGCCGCTTAATACAAGATCAGGAATAATGCCTGTTTCCTTAAAAGCTCCCTCCAGAAATTCAATCATTGGTAAACTTGAGCCATGATTAATATCTGCAGAATATGGCGAGTGGTGGAGGCAAACAATTAAGGCTTTTTCCGGGCGCTCGTTGTTGTTTGTTTTTAATTCTTCAACAAACCAGGCCCGTTGTTCTGGAGTAATAATTCCAAATTTAGGAACGTTACTATGCAGGCCTATCATATTGAATAATGGAGTTTTTAGTGTCCAGTAAATGTTAGGCTGGATCATACTCATTTTATCCGTACCGCCACCCAGATTAACAGGGCGCAAAACGGTATCACAGAAAACTTTACTAAAAGCATCAAGACTTTTGTAAGGAGTTGGATTTGCAGGATTGATGTCACTGTCGTGATTGCCGGCGATGGCGAAAATAGGAGCGGGATATGATTTATATGGAACGAAAAACTGTTGTTCATAGCGCTCAGCTTCGCCGTGGTTATAAACAACATCGCCAAGGTGGTATAAAAACTGTGGTTGGTCTGCACTATCACAGTTGTAATGTTTAATCATTTCATTAACCACTATGCCTATGGTATCAGGGTCTCGCACGCTGCCTGTATCACCAAGTGTATGAAAGCTTATTTTTTGATTGCCAACATCAGGAAGTATTTTTTCAATATACAGGTGATAGGGATATTTACCTGAAGGAGCGGGTAAAGGTTGGAATTTATAAGAATCATCAGGCTGGCCAAGCTTAAAAACTGGTTTTAACTGTACGGAGTTTAACGTTATCATATTTGCCGCTAAAATACCAAACAGGTATTAAGTTTTGATTAAATAATATTACACAGACTTAATTCTTAAACGTTAGTGACACAACTCTATATAATTCGGGTAGATAAGTTTACCGTAATTTTTTACATTTAGCAATTATTATAAATAGTGTATGTATTGGTACGAAGAAGAGGTTAAAGGACTTGAAAAAGAAAGATTAAAATCGATTGATCAGCCGTCAACGTTGTTTTATGGCAGCTCATCAATTAGGTTGTGGAATACGTTATATGAAGATTTTAAACTCTTTAAACCAGTTAATCTTGGCTTTGGTGGATCAACCCTTGCTGCCTGCTGCTGGTTTTTTAATCGAATAATTGCCCCTTATGATGCCAAATCAATTGTAATTTATGCTGGTGATAATGATTTAGGCGATGGAAGACATCCGGAAGAAATATTTATATTTTTTGAACGTTTAGCCCAATTGATCGCCGCGCGTTATGGTGCTATCCCATGTTATTACGTTTCTATTAAGCCAAGCATCGCCCGATGGGATCTGATCAATTCGCTTAAATACACTAATAATATCATCGAAAATGAAATTATAAAATGGGACAATAACTGGAAGTTCATTAATATATTTAGCAAAATGCTTAACAAAGATGGATATCCTGATAAAGATTATTTTCAATCAGACGGACTTCATTTAAGTACAAAAGGGTATGCGCTTTGGAAACAGGTTATATATGCTAAACTTTCGGAAAACTTTCACGCAGAATTAATATAAACATCATAAAATAGCCTCATATTGCATAGCATAGTATGAATAGAGAGTACATTCGGTGGTATAGCCCGATTCTTCAAAAAAACATGGAGATGTTGATATTTGGTTATGCTGGTGCTTCTGTTTTATTTTTTCCTGCCAGAATGGGGCGCTTTTATGATTATGAGAACTGGAGAGTAATTGAGGCCCTGCGTGATAAAATAGAAAAAGGATATATTCAGGTTTACTGTGTTGACAGTGTTGATTGCGAAAGCTTTTACAGCACAGGCTTCCACCCATCGGTAAAAATTCAGCGCCATATTCAGTATGAGCAGTATATTTTAAATGAGGTTATCCCATTCATAAACAAGAAAAACCCAGGTTCATTTAAAATAGTTGCCGGTTGCAGTTTAGGAGCTTATCATGCCGTAAATATAGCCTTACGGCACCCTGCCGAATTTAACAAAGTAGTTGGTATGAGCGGCCGTTATGATCTTGCAATTAAAATAGGGCACTATGAAGATTTATTGGAAGGCTATTGGGATGAGAATATATATTTTAATATGCCTTTACAGTATATTCCAAATCTGGAAGATGAAGATAAATTGCTTGCTATAAGAAAAATCGATATTGTTTTAGCAATCGGGCAAGAAGATGTGTTATTTGAAAACAATCAGGCTTTAGCCAGCTCCCTGACCTTAAAAGGAATAAATTCATCGGTATATATTTGGGATAAAGAGGCGCATCAGGCCCGGGCTTGGAGGTTAATGGTAGTAAATTATCTCTGATCTATATAATTCACTTCCTACATTATAGGTATTTAATCAACTTCTGGTTTTAAACATTGGGCATCTAATACTGCATAAGAATACCATATGTAGTAATAATTTTACATTTTTGCTTATTGAGAACTATTTCAATTAATTTAAACAGGTAAAAATGCCCTCCATTGTGAGTACACAAGATTGTATACGTCGTATTCAGGTTAACGGGGACGAGGCTGCATTTGAAGAGTTATACAGCATGCATGAAGCTAAGCTGTATTCATTTGCCTGTTCATTCCTCGGTGACAAGGAAGTGGCACAGGAAATTGTAAACGATGCCTTCTTAAAGATCTGGTTAGGGCGTGGCAGTCTTGATACTATAAAAAACCTGCAGGTTTACCTGTATGTGCTTGTGAAAAATGCCTCCCTTAATCATTTACGCAGTGTATCATCAAAAAAGATCAAAGAACTTCAACTTACTGAGTCTTATTATTTTCATTTATCTGTTGACCCATCCCAGTTGCTTATCAGTAAGGAACTGCAAAGAAAAGTTTTAAAAGCGATCAACGAACTACCACCCAGGTGTAAACTGATTTACAAAATGGTAAAAGAAGATGATCTGTCTTGTAATGAGGTGGCCGCTATCCTTGGTCTTTCGAATAAAACAGTTTTCGCGCAGTTGGCTATTGCTATTAAAAAACTTGATGATTCTCTTGGTAACAAGTAAATCGGTGCCTGTCTCTTTTTTAATCAATTTTTTTTTCAATTTCTTTTAGGAAAAATCGCATAGTGTGGTGTCCTTACAATAGTATATAATTATTATGGGCAAATCCAGGTTTATGGAGTTAATGGCTAAAAGTATGGGCAAAACTGCTACTACTGAAGAATTAGCAGAACTCGAAACATTTCTTGAGCAATCTCCGGAGTACAAAAAACTGCATCAGGTAAATGATGCTTTAAAAGGTAATAGTGAAATAACAGAAACAGGCAAAGAAAAAGACATCAGTTTCAGGCTTGAAGATCTTTGGAATAAAATAAAAAATGCGGATGAATTACCAGTTGCAGATGAGGTTATTGTAAAGCCGTTGTTCAATTGGAGATGGGTGGCTGCAGCAATTTTAATATTAGGTTTATGTGGGGGAGCGTTTTATACATTAAGATACCGAACATCTGATCAGGCTTCGGCCACAGTGATGCATGAAGTTCATGTGCCTTACGGGACTACTCAAAAGCTAATCATGGCTGATGGTACTACAGTGAGGCTTAATGCGGGAAGTACCTTTATTTATCCCGAACAGTTTTCAAAAAGCACAAGGGATGTCACATTAACAGGTGAAGGCTTTTTTGAAGTAACTAAAAACCCCAAAAAGCCTTTTCTTGTGCACACCAATAAACTTATTGTTAAAGTGCTTGGAACTGTGTTTAATGTTAAGGCTTATAATGATGATAAAACCATTGAAACCACATTGCTTAAAGGGAAGGTTCAGGTTCAATTAAATAACAATCCGGAGAAAATAATAGTTCTATTACCGAATGAAAAGTTGATGGTAACTAATAACGAATTACAGACGAGGTTTAAATCTAAAGATAACATACCTAAGGTTGAGTATCAGGTAACTTCTTTACCTCAGGTTAAACCAGATGAGATTAAAGAAACCGCGTGGATTGATAATAAGATATTATTTACCAATGAGTTGTTTGAGGATGTAGCTAAACAAATTGAGCGTAAATACAATGTACAGGTGATATTTGAAGATCCTGCGCTTAAAACCGAACAGATAAGTGGTTTACTGGATAAGGAACCATTGCAAGAGGCTATGCAAATTATTGAACTAACAACTCCTTTCAAGTTCAGAATGGAAGGAAAAAATATTTACCTGGCAAAAAAAGACAAGCAAAACTAATTTAATTAACCCCTAAAACTAAATGCGTATGACATTGAAACATTACTTATCAGATTCCTGAATATCCAATGTAAACAAGGGAAGAGCTGGCACTCCTCCCTGTAAAAACAAATAGGATTTATTAATAAGAGTAAGGCGTTGCAATACAGTACTTACTCTATCCATTAATTTTCAAAACAAATGTAATGAAAAAAACAAGAAGGGTTTTTCCGCTTCAGGGTGCCCCCGTATGTCTAAAAGTTATTTTGCTGATGAAAGCAGTTTTTTTACTAATTCTGGTTACATGCATGCAAGTTTCGGCAAAAGTATACTCACAACAGAAATTTACACTGAGTGTAAAACAAGCCGAGGTAAGCAGCATATTAACTAAAATTCAAAAACAAAGTGATTACCGGTTCTTTTACAATTATTCTTCTATTAAAAAACTGGGTAAGGTTGATCTTGATGTAAAAGATGCAACCATAGATCAAATACTCAATACTCTTATTGATGATAAGCTGGCTTATAAAATGGCCGATGATAATGTTGTGATCATCTCAAACCAGGATGATGCCAACAGGCAGGTAATCATCAAAGGCAAGGTAATTGACAAAACAGGAGAACCACTTATAGGAGTGAGTGTTAAGCTGCAGGGTACCAATGTGGGTATTACTACAGATATTAACGGTAGCTTTAGCATCAACGCGCCAGATAATGGCGTGCTGGAACTAACCTACATTGGTTACGCCAAAAAGATAGTTCCTATTGCAGGTAATAAAAGCTTAACCATTACCATGGAGGCTTTGCCTTCGGCTTTGAATGAAGTGGTTGTCGTGGGGTACGGTACCAGTAAAAAAGTAGATTTGACGGGCTCTGTAGCCAGCGTTAAAGGTGCTGACTTGCAAAATCAACCAGTGAGTAGTGCGGCTCAGGCTCTTACCGGCCGGGCGAGTGGTGTGAACATTGTACGTAATGATGGTTCTCCGGGAACGGCCCCAAGCATCCGCATCAGGGGAACAGGTACTTTAAACGACGCTAATCCGCTTGTGGTTATTGATGGTGTACCTACAAGTAACCCAGACGCGCTAAGTGACATTAACCCTAATGATATTGCATCGGTTGATATTTTGAAAGATGCTTCTGCAAGTGCAATCTATGGTACAAGGGCTGCAAATGGTGTGGTTTTAGTAACAACCAAAAAGGGAACATATAATCAAAAACTGGGTACCACGGTTAACTTTTACAATGGCTTTTCAAATTCAACCAAATATATCAAACTATTGACAGCACCTCAATTGTATGATTTAAAGAGAGAACGCTATGCTAATGATGGCGCTGATATAGGGGAGCCCTGGAATGATAATTATTATGCTACCCAAAGAACCGACTGGCAGCGTGCCATATTAGGAACCGGCCATGTAACCAATGGCGATGTTAATATACAAGGCGGTAACGATGTATCTAACTATTATTTCTCAACTTCAATTTATAACGAAAAAGGCATAATTGATAAGAGCGACTTTAAACGTTACAGTTTAAGGATCAATTCAGAGCACAAAGTGAAGTCATGGTTTAAATTGGGCGAAAACGTGCAGCTAACTTATGCCGATAATAACGGTTTTGATACACAAAGTTCGCAAACTGGTCTTGTTTTTTCTGCATTGCGTTTTAACCCGGCTATACCTTTGGTTAACCCTGATGGTACGTTTGGTACTTCAAAAGCATTTGCAAATCAGCTTGGAGATATTAACAGTCCTTACGCCACTATTCAGGAAACTGATCGTTATGCTAAAAAATACAGAGCATTAATTAACGCCTTTGCAGAGATATCTTTCTTAAAAGAATTGAAGCTTAGGGTTAACTATGCGTTTGACGGTACTATTAACCGAGGTTATAACTTTGGTATAGCCGATGTAAATCAGGCGCGTCAAAATCCAACATCTACTTTAACTCAAAGTGAAGGTGAATTATCATCACAATTACTTGAGTCGTTTTTAACATATGATAAAACCTTTGGTAAGCACCATTTAACATTAACAGGTGGTTTCTCTTATCAAAATTTCAAAGAATATGGTTTTAACGCTTCAAGATCAGGATATGACGATACTGATATAGATCAACGTTTCCTTAACAACGGAACACAGCAATTTAACTCTAATGTGATACCTGACCTCTATTCACTTGAATCAGGCTTCGGACGTGCTTTTTACGACTATGACGGACGATTCCTGGCTACGGTAACTTTCCGTGCAGATGGTTCGTCGAAATTTGCTGATGGAAAGAAATGGGGTTATTTCCCTGCTTTCTCATTAGGCTGGCGATTATCGAACGAGGAATTTATCAAAAATATCAGTTGGATCAGCAACCTGAAACTATCAGGAGGTTGGGGCGAGTTAGGAAACCAGAATGTTGATCCTTTTCAATACGTTAACATTATACAGATAAATAACACTTATGGTAATGGTGGCTATGCATTTGGCGGTAATGGGGTAAGTGGTTCAGCAATTACAAGGATTGCCAATCCGAACATTACCTGGGAACGGGCATCAATGGCTAATGTTAGTTTAGAGGCAGGTTTCTTGAATAATCAATTGAATACTACAGTAACTTACTTTAATAAAAACACCAAAGATATGTTAATACCACCACCAGTAGTGGGTACAACCGGTTTGGTTACAATTCCTGATCAGAATATAGGCACCATGAACAATAAAGGTGTTGAAGCTGAAATAAACTACCAGGGAGGGGATAAGGTGAAGTTTTCGGTTGGTGCAAACGCTTCATTTATCAAAAATAAAGTTACTCAGCTTAACGGGCCAGGCACATTTATTGGTTCCGTAGTTTACGGTCGTTCGAGCCAGGAGATATCCAGAACGTATCAAGGACAACCTATCGCATCATTCTATGGATGGAAAACCAATGGTTTATACCAAACTCAGGCAGATATTGATAATGATCCGGCTCTGAAAAACGACCCTCGCAAAGGAAATATCAAGCCTGGCGATGTGCGTTTCCTTGATTTGGACGGCAACGGCTTAATTGATGGTAATGACCGTACTAATCTCGGTAATCCTAACCCGAATGTAACAGCAGGCTTACAAGGTAGTGTTTCTTATAAAGGTTTTGACCTTTCTGCAAACTTTACCGGTGTATTTGGTGTGAGCCTCTATAACGCAGACAGGATGCAGGGCATCGACCCAACTTATCCATTTAACTTGTATGCCGAAACATTGGGCCGCTGGACCGGACCCGGTACCAGCAATACTATTCCGAGGATGACCCTCGATCGTGCAAATGATAACTACCGTACTTCAGATCTGTTTGTTGAAAGTGGCAATTATTTCAGCCTTCGCAATGTGACACTTGGTTATACATTGCCTTCAAACTGGGTTAAAAAAGCAGCGTTAAGCAGTGTAAGGATATATGCATCTGGTCAAAATGTGTTTTTTATAACCAATTACAAAGGCTACACACCTGAGTTGGGTTATACAGATGGCAACAGACAAAGAGGTGTGGATGTAGCCCAGTATCCTTCTGTACGTACAATAACTTTTGGTATAACAGCAAAATTATAACGCCATGAAATCAAAAAAACTACTATATATAGCAGCCATAGCATTAATATCAGCTACAGGCTGCAAGAAAGCGCTTGATCTGCAGCAAAAAGGTGTTTACAATACCGATAACTATTTTAGGAATCAAGCAGACGCTGTAAATGCCATAACCGGTATTTACAGTTTACTGGAGGGAGAGGATTACATCGCTCACGCCGAAACCACTTTTGATGTGGCATCTGATGATTACTGGCGCTCTGGTGACCATAGTGAGGACGAAGCTATTGAAAACTTAACTTATGATGCATCAAATGCTCAGGTTAACTATAGCTGGAAATGGAAATATGAAACAGTTAACCGTTCTACCAACTGCATTTTAAATATACCAAAAATTACAGCCATAGATGCGGCTATAAAAAATCGTAGCATAGGTGAGGCTTACTTTTTCAGAGCTTTTGGTTACTGGCGTTTAATGGTCATTTATGGTGATGTACCTATCATTACCGAAGACGATTATTCTAAACAAAACTTTAATGTGCCAAAATCTTCAATTGAAGATGTACGTAAACAAATTGAATCAGATTTAAAACAAGCTATTGATCTACTTCCTGAAAGCTATGGCCCTGCAGATCGTGGTCGTGTAAGTAAGGGTACGGCATTAGGATTATTAACTAAGCTATATATGTACTGGGAAAAATTTCCAGAAGCAATAGCTACAGGACAACAGGTAATATCAAATGCTAACTACGCCCTGGCACCTAATTACCAGGACAACTTTACCCGTGCAAATGAAAACAGTACCGAGTTATTGCTATCTATACAGGCAATACAAAACGTAATCCAAAACGACTTTACTGTTTATTACATTCCACGTCCGTGGGGTGGGTATGGTTTTAGTCAACCATTACAAGGCTTATCTGATGAGTTTGAAGCTAATGATCCCAGAAAACAAGCCACACTTTTAAGCGTTGGAGATAAGATTGATATTGGTGATGGAAATGGCTTAACAACTTTTACGTCAGACCTTTCTGCAACAGGTTTCGCTTTCCGCAAATATGCTGTATTTAACCCTGCAAATTCAGGTGGTGGTGTTGATCATACCTTTGCAGTACCATTAATGCGTTCGGCAGATATTTACCTATTGGTTGCTGAAGCCTTGATCCGTACACAAGGAGCAGGAGCAGGCGACGCATTGATCAATCAAATCAGGCACCGCGCTTCAGCTTCATTACCTCCGGTTTCGGGTGCTGGTATGAAGGAGTTGATTCATGAACGCCGTGTAGAGCTGGCAGGTGAGGGTGAGCGCCATCAGGATCTGATGCGCTGGGATAAGGATAAAATAGTTGATATTGCAGCTATTTATAACTCCCCGGTATCAAAAGCTCCGATCGATAAAAATAAGAATGTTGTTTTCGTTCGCCCTAAGCATTACTACTACCCAATCCCTCAGGTAGAAATTGATAAAAGTAAAGGTGTTTTAAAGCAGAATCCAAACTTTTAATTGATGATAAAATAACTGCCGGCAATCAGGATCTGAAATTTCCTTTGGAAAATGTATTTTTCTGATTGTCGGCGGTTTGTATTTTTCGTTAATCTTCATTATACATCTTAATCCATCGTTATATAAATGAAAAATTGCTTGCTTGTACTTATTGTTTTGTTAACCGGGTTCAAGGCCGGTGCCCAGGTAGATCAGAAGGCTTCTGCAGATTTTATTGAAAGGGTTATACCCGGTAAAGGCAATTTGTTTATAGTAGAAGCAATTCCGCAGCAAAATGGTAAAGATGTTTTTGAGCTCGATAATAAGGATGGTAAAATTGTTCTTCGGGGCAATAATGGCCTTTCTATAGCATCCGCATTAAATTACTATTTAAAAAATTATTGCTTTTGCGATATCGGCTGGAATGGTACAAATCTTAAATTACCGGCTACAATGCCAATAGTTAAAGGTTTGATCCACAAAGTTACACCATATCAGTATCGTTATTATTTAAACTACTGTACCTATAACTATTCCATGGCCTGGTGGGATTGGGATCGCTGGCAAAAAGAAATTGACTGGATGGCCCTGAATGGTATTAACCTGCCTTTGGCTATTACAGGCGAAGAAGCCGTGTGGCAAAATGTTTACAAAAGCATGGGCTTTACCGATAAGCAACTTGATGAGTTTTTTAGCGGCCCTGCTTACTTTGCATGGTTTTGGATGGGGAATATTGATGCCTGGGGCGGCCCGTTGCCACAGCATTGGATGGATTCGCATAAAGAACTTCAAAAGAAAATATTAGAGCGTGAACGCTTATTTGGCATGAAACCCGTATTGTCTTCATTTACAGGGCATGTGCCACCTTCATTTAAAGATAAATTCCCCGGTGCAAAGGTTAAAAAAACCAACTGGGATGCCGGGTTTCCCGATGTATATATCCTTGATCCTGATGATCCGATGTTTGAAACCATCGGTAAAAAATATATAGAAGCTCAAACTAAAGAGTTTGGTACAGATCACCTGTATTCCGCCGATACCTTTAACGAGAATGTTCCTCCAACTAATGATTCTACCTATCTGGATGGCATGAGTAAAAAGGTATTTAATTCTATGGCGGCTGCCGACCCCAAAGCCGTATGGGTAATGCAAGGGTGGATGTTTCATTACAACAACAAATTTTGGCAGCCACAGCAAATAAAAGCCTTGTTAAACGCTGTACCTAATGAGCAAATGATTGTTTTAGATTTGTATAGCGACGCACACCCGGTTTGGAATCGTACTGAGGCTTACTACGGCAAACCATGGATTTGGAGTATGCTGCAAAACTTTGGTGGTAATATCAGTTTGTTCGGTCGCATGCGTCATGTGGCTGCTGATCCGGCTATTGCCCTGCACGATCCGGAATCAAAAAATATGCGTGGTATAGGTGTTACTCCCGAAGGTATTGAACAGAACCCGGCACTGTTTGCCTTAATGCTCGAAAACGTATGGACTGATACCCCGATTGATGCCGACAAATGGCTCGTCAACTATGCACAAAGACGCTACGGTCGAAGCAACGATCAGATAAATGACGCCTGGCATATTCTCCTGAATACTGTTTATTCCGGTGGTTTAACTGAAGGGGGGCAGGAGTCTATCATTGTGGCCCGGCCTACCCTGAAAAAAAGCATTGATAGGGTATTAACCAAACTTGATTATGATCCTGCGCAATTGGCCAAGGCTTGGGAGTTATTTATTCAGGCATCAGACAGTCTGAAACAAAGTGACGGTTTTCAATATGATCTGGTTGATGTTACCAGGCAGGTATTGGCAAATTATGCAAATCCGCTGCAACAAAAAATGGCATCAGCTTATTTAAGTAAAGATAAAGCGGGCTTTAAACAATACAGCGAACAGTTTTTACAGCTGATGGATGATATGGATGCCTTGCTAAGCACCCGGAAAGACTTTTTATTGGGTAAGTGGATCAGTGAGGCTCGTGCTAATGGTGTTACTGAAAAAGAAAAGAATTTATATGAATTTAACGCCCGTGATCTGGTTACTCTTTGGGGGGATAAGGAAAGTGGCTTGCGCGAGTATTCTAACCGTCAATGGGCTGGTTTAATAAAAGGTTATTATAAACCGCGCTGGGCTATGTATTTTGCTCAATTGGATAAATCTCTTTCTTCGGGAAGCGAATTTGATGATCAGGAGTTTGATAAACATGTAAAAGACTGGGAATGGCAATGGGTTAATAAACATGACAATGCATATCCTAATACTGTTAATGGTAATCCGGTAGATAAGGCCAGGCAGCTGTTTGAGAAATATCATAGTGTAATTGAACAAACCTATAGCCAACAATAATGAGCAGGCGCATTTTCTTCGTAGTATTATCGCTTGTAATTCGTTTTAACAATTGTTATAGTCAGGCTATTAATGATTATATTTTTCCAGCTCATGAAGTAGCAAAAACCTATATAGATTTTGATAAAAAAGGCTTTTTAATTAATGGTAAGCGCACCTTTCTAGCATCTGCTGGGTTGGAGTATGCAAGGATACCACGCCAGCTTTGGTACGATAGACTTTTGCGCTTAAAACGTGCAGGATTCAATTGTGTGGAAGTATATACCTTCTGGAATATTCACGAACCACAGGAAGGAAAGTTTGATTTTGCCGGTGATCACGATCTGAATGTATTTTTAAACACGGTGAAAGAATTGGGCATGTATGCCATTGTTCGAGTTGGCCCATATTATTGTGCTGAATGGGATTTAGGCGGCTACCCTTTATGGCTTAAATTTAAACCCGGTGTACGTGTAAGGGAAGATAATGCTGAATTTGAAAAATATGTAGATCGCTTTTTTGATAAACTTCTGCCTGTGGTTTTTAATCAGCAGATAAACAAAGGTGGCCCGGTAATTTTGATTCAGCTTGAAAACGAGCATAATAATGGTTGGGGAACTGTAATGCCCGATAATTATTTTAAACGCCTTCAAAGTAAAGCGCTGGATTTAGGAATGCAGGTGCCATACTTTTTTAGTGGACTTCACCATGCTACAGACCCCGCTGGCAATGATTCTCTGGATGACCCAAAGCGACCAAATCCTTGGTTTTCCACTGAGTTTTGGAGTGTTTGGTATTCGCAGTATGGCGCAAAGCCGACGGATTCTGCGGTTTATGCAAGACGCACCTGGAAAATAATTGCGCATGGCGGTGGCGGTTATAATTATTATATGGCGCATGGCGGATCAAACTTCGGGTATACTAACAATGACGAAGACGCAGCATCGTATGATTACGGTGCGGCTGTGGGGCAAGCCGGTGATTTGCGGCCAATCTATTTTGGTTTTAAGCGTGCTGCTATATTTGCCCGCAGTTTTCAGGATATATTAGAAAACAGTACTGATGCTACCGCCTCATATAAAAAAATAGCTGCCGCTGATAGTAATTTGAAAATAACAGCCCGTTCAGCCATAGCTGGTGACCTGATATTTTTGGATAACTCTGGTAAAAGTAATCATATATCAACTATTAATGTGGCTAGCGGGATACCTGCTTTCAATATCACTTTAGCACCAGGGGAAATATATCCGCTGGTTCATAACTATGTTATAAACAATTTAATAACTATTAACTGGTCGCTAAGTCGTATATATGGTTTGGTAAAACAGGGCAATACTACAACTATTTTGGTAGAGGCATCAAAAGGTAAACAAACAACCCTTTACTTTCAAATAAAAGGAAAGCCAACCCTAACTAAAGGTAATACTGCATTTAAATTATCTGATGGGAATCTGAGTTTCAAAACCGTATCGAAACAATGTATGAAACCTGATGAATATACCTTTCAGGTATCTGGTCAGCGCGTACGTATTTTAGTTATGGATGCGCAACACATGGATAAAACCTGGCTTACAGAGCAACCGGATTTAAACGCCATTGTTACAGGCCCTTCATATTTGGGCAAAATTCAGGTACATGATAAACAGTTACTTCTAAAAGCAGAATATCCTTTAAAGTCAGGAAATGATGGTCAGTGCTGGTTGTATACAGAAAATAGATCTTTGTTATTAAATGCTGTCAATCAATCAGATACAAGTAAAGACTCAACTGTTGATTTATCGCCTTGGCAGCGTAAAAACGCTTCTGTATATGCTAACCCACGTTATAATGACCAAGACTGGTATACCTCAACCAATCCACAGCAAATGGGTATTGATGGTAATCTCACATCCGATGCCTGGTATCGTACTAAATTAAACATTTCCTCATCAGGAAAATATACCATGCAGGTTGATGGAGGTGATCGTGCGACAGCCTTCATTGATGGAAAAAAAGTTATTAATTGGAAAGTACGTGATGGAGAAGTAACTTTTGAGCTTGAAAAAGGGCCACATACAATGGCGGTATTTACCGCTCATGATGGTCGGGACAAACTGGCTGCCTACATGGGCCCAATTACCGATGTGGATAAAAAGGGATTATCGGGACAGGTTTTGCTCAAGAAAGGCGGCCCTTTTATATCCGAAACCAGTAATTGGTATTTTATCAAGGCCAATAAAATCACGGATAAAGAGAACGCCATTCCAGTGTTTGATACCACACATCGGCAAAAATATAAGATAGGCGATGATGTATTTAACAAACAGGAAGGCTTCGGCTGGTTTCAAACGGTTATTCCAGTTCAGGATGGCAAACCATCTAAACTGATTATTAATTTCAGGAGCGTAGATGAAGATGCTACTGTATTTATTAATGGAAAGCGGGCAGCAATGCACAGAGGCTGGAATTCACCATTTACCGTTGAGGTTACGGACTTGGTCGATCTTCAAAAGCCAATAACATTAACCCTGTTTGTCGAAAATTATTCGAACGAAGGCGGAATTGATCAGCCGGTAAAAATTAACAGTATAGGTGATGCGATGATATTGAATGGTTGGAAAATGTTTGGCGGTCCCGGTGATCCATTTAAAAATGATGGCTGGAATAAACTTTTACCGGGCGAAAATTTTGATGGGCCTCAGTTTTATCGTTCGCAATTTACTGCACCTCAAATAAAAGGCAAGCACTTAATCTGGCGCGTACATACCAGTGGTTTAGGCCATGGATCGGTATGGGTAAACGGTCATAATCTTGGTCGCTATCCTGAAAAAATTGGTAATATAGGCATGTATATACCCGAATGCTGGTTAAAAGCAGGAATAAATGAACTGATTGTTTATGACGAAGATGGTAGCAGACCTGATCATGCACGTATACAATTAGAAAAAGAAGCAAGTAGAATAAATTATACACTGCAAGGAAAACTATAAAATATATTATAACAAATGGCTTTATCAAAAGACAGATTTATAACACTTGATATTTTCAGAGGTATGACCATATGCTTCATGATCATTGTAAATGCTCCTGGTTCGGGTGCTGTGCAATGGGCACCGCTTGATCATGCTGCCTGGTTTGGTTTTACTCCAACTGATCTTGTTTTTCCATCGTTTCTTTTTGCAGTAGGAAATGCCTTGAGCTTTTCTAAGAACAAATTTGAAAGTGATAGTTCTTTTTTGCGTAAAATAGGTAAGCGTACGTTCATTATATTTTTATTAGGATACCTGATGTACTGGTTCCCGTTTTTTCATCGCGAAGCCGGAAGCTGGGCTTTTAATCCTTTAAGTAATACCCGTATCATGGGTGTATTACAGCGCATAGCACTTTGCTATTTTTTTGGATCGCTCATTGTGCATTACTGCTCGAAAAAAACGGCGGTTATTATTTCGGTAGTACTTTTAATCGGTTACTGGCTGTTTTTGTTACTATTTGGGGAGGCTGGAAAGGCATTTACCATGCTTGGTAATGCCGGAACCCGTTTGGATATTTTAATTATGGGGAATGCGCATCTGTATCATGACAAAGGTGGCCCTATAGCATTTGACCCGGAAGGTTTGCTGAGTACCTTGCCGGCCATCGTTAACGTTGTAGCCGGTTATTTAGCGGGTGCCTACATACAACGTAAAGGACGCAATTACGAATCTGTTGCCAAATTATTAATCTCGGGTGCTTGCTTAATATTTATCGCATTATTCTGGGGACAGTTTTTTCCCATCGCTAAAAAATTATGGACAAGTACTTTTACTTTGCTTACAATAGGTATCGATCTCGTGATCATTGGTATATTAATATATGCTTTTGAAATAAAGAGTATTAAGCGAGGGACCGATTTTTTCCTGGTATTTGGCCGTAATTCGTTGGCTATTTATTTATTATCTGAGCTACTGTTTACTGTAATTTCAACCATCTGGGTAAAAACAGGTTTGAGTTTTTACGACTGGATAAACCAGGTGTTTTACCAGCAACTTTTCCCTGGTGCGTTTGGTACATTGGTTTTTGCATTGTGCTATATGATGCTTTGCTGGTTTGTTGGCTATGTAATGGATAAGAGGAAGATTTACATTAAGATATAAGTTTGGTTATGTTGAAACGTGCTTTCTTGACGAGATGGTTTGTCTTGCTTTTGTTTCTGATGGCTGATATTAAAGCTCAAGGACAGCGTAGATCAAATATTTCATATGTAAATCCCTTCATAGGCACAACTAAAAGCGGTGTGTTAACACACTGGGGAGGGGATGGTGGAACTTACCCAGGAGCCGTGGCGCCATCGGGATTTATACAGATTAGTCCTGAAACCCGCGTTACAGGAACTAAAGGTTATAATTATATCGATTCTTCAATTTATTATTTCAGCTGTTTTGATCATCACAGCGGTTTCCCGGAAGGCTCTGCCGGCCGTTTGTATATTATGCCTGTTACGGGTGGGCAAGCATTTGAACCCGGCCATTATCATAGTAGCTTTGTTCATAGCGATGAGGTGGCTCATCCGGGCTACTATAAAGTAAAGTTTAAAAACAACAATATTACAGCTGAAGTCAGTGCTGGAGCACGAACAGGCATACTACGTTTTACATTTCCAGCAAAAGCAAAGGCTCAGGTTTTTATCAGGAATGCAGGAAATATGGAGATTGTTTCGGGGCAAACTATACATGGCTCGGCATTAAATACGGTGTTTAATTTTAATGAAGCTTATACTGTTAGGCAAAAAGTACAAGATGGTTACCTGTTTACTTTTAAGAGTGCTGCAATCGATAAAAAAATTATTGAAATTAAATTTAGCACATCTACTATTAGTTATAGCGGAGCTCAAAACAATATAAATAAGGAAGTTGATAAAATAAGTTTAGAGACGCTTGCTAAAAGAACAGCTAATGAATGGAGCAAACAATTATCAACTATTGATATAACAGATACCAGCGAAACCAATAAAGCCGTTTTTTATACTGCATTATATCATTCGCTTTTAATTCCCTGGGTAATTTCTGATGCTGATGGTAATTATAGAGGTGAGGATGGTAATATTCATCATGCCTCGGGTAAAGTTCAGTATGGAGGTTTTTCTCCATGGGACACATTCAGATCCTTACATCCATTATTGAGTTTAGTATATCCTGAAAAGCAAAATGATGTAATTTTATCTATGCTTGATATTTACAAGCAAAGTGGTCACCTGCCTACCGAAACCATGACCGGTAATCATGCAATACCAATTATTGTTGATGCTTATTTAAAAGGGGTTACAGGCTTTGATAAAACTTTGGCCTACAAAGCCATGAAAAGCAATATTGTTGATTCCCCATTTGTTCAAAAGGATATGGAGATATATCATCGAATGGGGTATGTGCCATATACAAGTTCCGAATCAGTTACACGTACGGCAGAATATGCCTATAATGATTGGGCATTGGCTCAATATGCCAAACAGATTATGCATAATGAAGCCGACTACCAGCTTTTACAGCAGCGTGGCTTCAACTATAGGAATCTTTTTTATTCAGGGTCTTTATTCATGCTGCCAAAATCAGGAAATAATTTTAAGATAGATCCGGGAATGTCTGGATACAAAGAGGGTGACAAGTGGGTGTATTCCTATTTTGTCCCGCATAATCCGAAAGATCTGGTAAACCTCATGGGAGGCAATAAGGAATTTAACGCCCGATTAGATTCTGCATTAAGTAATAACGTTGTACTGTTTGATAATGAAACTGTTGTACATATTCCATATTTATTTAGTTCTGCCGGAAGGCCTGACCTGACACAGAAGTGGTGCCGGGATATTATGTTATCACGATACAAAAATAGCCCGGATGGATTGCCTGGTAATGACGACCTCGGTGCCATGTCAAGTGCTTATATATTTAATGCCTTAGGAATTTTCCCTACAAGCCCTGGCAGACCAGAATATGCAATCGGAGCTCCCTTATTTCAATCTGCAAGCCTGCATTTACCCAATAATAAAACATGGCTCATTCAAGGGGTAAATCAATCAGCTGCAAATAAATACGTAAAATGGTTAAGTGTTAATGGAAAATCTTATCAGCAATTATCTATAGCACATTCGATAATAGTTAATGGTGGAACAATGAAGTTTGGGTTGAACCACAGCCCCAATAATAGTTGGCCAAAAGATAAGGACCCCATTAATTTATCTGAAACTAAGACCCCGGCAGATATCAAAATACTGAGATACAGCATCCGGAAAACAAAAGTTGAACCTAACGAAACCTTATGGCTCATATATACAGCGCAAAACAATGGTTCAACCGGTACAAAAAATATTAAATTAAATGTTAACGGGCAGTTATTAGTAAATAAGAATGTGTTTGTGCAGCAAGGAGCAACGATTACCGATTCACTTAGTTGTAAATTATATCGGCTCGGAAAAGTTCAGATAATTTTAGATAGCCTTAAGGAAAGCCAGGTTGAAATTGTTGAACCAATAAAACTGATAACACATCCCTTTGAAATAACCGCATTGGCATCAAAAGCTTTGATAAAGAAGGGACAAGAGCAACAAATTAGCTACATCATTAAGAACCTGACCGGAAAAGACAGATTGTTCAACATACCCGTAACGCTTAATGACTCAGTTTTATATACTGATCAGGTACAACTTAGCCCAGGAGAACAAAAAGAGATAAAGCATCATTTTATTGGTTTAAATATCGGTGTTAATGTTTTGAAAATAAATGAATTAAAAAATATATATAAAGTATTTGAAGATGATTATGAATCATTATTGCTTGATCTTTCATTTACAGAGAATACGAATAATAGATATATAACTGATCGTTCCGGCTTTGAGAATAATGCTCATATTATTCAAACAGACTCAAGTAAAGCAGAGGCCATTCAAAGGATATTATTAGGCGAGAATTGTTTTGCCGAAGTACAAAATGCTCCAAGTCTTGATAATATGGAGCAAACCATCACCATGATGTCTTGGGTATATCCAAATGGCCAAGAAAGAGGCCTGGTTGACATGCTAACTAAAGGCGATACTCATGTACTGCAAATGAACGATAATAAAACACTCACCTTTTTTGCCGGTGGCTGGGGACGCGGCGATTGCACCGTAAAACTTCCGGTTAACTGGAAACAACATTGGCATCATATAGCAGGTGTTTGTAACGGCAATATATTATCTGTTTATATTGATGGTAAACTAAGCGGCACATCCGTAGTAGAAGGGCCGGTAAATTTGTCTGTAGCTAATAAATGGCAAATTGGGCGTAATGAGGAGTTTCCGTCTGAAAGGGTATTTCATGGCTATATGGATAAAATAAAGATTTATGCTCTGCCACTTTCGACAACAGAGATCGCAGAAATATACAATAAGGAAAAAGTGGATTTCTAAAAGGATTATTGACCAGTTTAGGTCAACGTGTTATATGTATCTCTACTGATTTGAGGATGTGTTTTTTTAGCTTTTTAATTGGTAAATACGTGAAAACTACGGAAAGGAGTGCAGCAAGTAATCCGTCAAGAATTGCCATCAAGCTTGCATCAAACCTATAATGTGTAGGTAAACTTAGTTGCACACCCAGCATCACGATCAAAATAAGCAAAAATGTGCCTAAGCCATTCATAATACTCATTTGCAGCATAAATTTGTTTTTAATCAGGCTTTCATCAAGTGATAATTCAAGTTTGCCTTGTTCAGTGGCTTGTATTGTTTTTTTGATGATATCAAGCGTAATGATAAAAGGTAAGAATAAGGCCATAGGAAGCGTAAGCCGGGCAATACTTTGCTCTCCTTCAAATAGGTAGGTATAACCTAATTTGCTAAAGCTTGCGTAAGCGATCAGGGTATTGAAAAAAATGTTAGGAATGATATAAAATATCAGCCGTTTGATTATGAACTGCTTTAGCGTAGTTTTATTATTTGTTTTAACTATATCAGGCATGTGACAACTGCTGTAAATGCGCCAATAATATTTCCATCGCCATAGTCTTGATTTGTAAAGCTTCATTCTTATTCATAAAACTATCATTTGACATAAATGTAAAATCCATTTGGTTTTTAAATGTAGTTGTGATTAGCGTATTTGCGTTTCGCCAGGGAAATGCTACCGTTGGGCTGTAAACCGTTTCTAATTTAAATGTGTGATAAGTTTCAGGAATATTTAGCTTCCCCATATTTGAAAAAGTAATATCGTGGCTACCGTCGCTTGCTTTTAAAACTTTAATCATCTTATTTACAGTTGAATGCATATATTCTCCAATCCACAGCATTTCGTAAACATTCATTTCTTTGATCTTAGCAGTAAGGTCGGTTTTTATTTTGCGGGCCAGATTCCAAAAATCAGAGTTGCTGCTTTTTTTATCCAGCGTTAATTCAACAATAGGGGCAAAAGCAAACATATTATCCTCTTTTATTTCAGGAATGAAACGACGGATATTTGCCGGGCTAATTATCTTACCTTTAGCTTTAACCCCATGTAATTTTTGGAAAGCCTGAAGTAATGCCACACACACAGCTGCATGTACCGTAGTACCTGCACTTTTACAGTCATCGGTTACAGCCAGAGTTTTATCTTCATCAAGTTTCCAGTGTAATACATAATCACTTGTTTTAATATGGTTATTCTTAACACTCTTAAACACAAAAAATAGCTTACCTAAAAAAGAAAAAAAGGTGCCTTTACGTGAGTTTTTAGTCATATTAAAATCATAGGGCATCAATTCCTTTACCGAGTTGAAGGTTGTGTAGGGTTTAAGTTCTTGTTCCGGATTGTCTGTTAAACTTAATATCTCAGTCATTAATGCTACGCAAGTGGCACCGTCACAAACACAATGAGGCATTATTAATAAGAGTTCAGATACTAATGCTGATCTTACCCAAACCACCCGGGCCAAAGGCATATTCTTTCCGTCAAAAAGTTTAAACCATTCCGTTTCAGATTCTATTAGCCAATCATCGTCAGTTCGCCGTTCTGTAATGCGAACAGGAATCGGCTTGATCTGTTGATTAGTAATAAAATATGGACCGTTCTTTTGCTCATCGTCAATACTAACACGCAGAAGAGGATGCTTCTGTTGTATTTTAGCAAGTGCGATGTTCAAATTTTCCGGATCTATTTTACCAATTACTTTGGCTGTGAACACGCAGTTGATGGGTGTAGCTGCATCAACATACATAATTCTCTCAACCATCATCAATCTTCTCTTCATACTGCAACTTTTGATTCGTGACTTATCTGTCTTTTAATAATGGCTATTATCTCATTTTTAATAGCCATTGCATCGTTGTAAGGAATGAAACCTTCGCTTGCTATAAATGAAAAATCCATTTGACCTCGGTAGGTTGATGTTACAAGTGTTGTTGTATTACCAAGAGGGCCAATTACTCCGGGACTAAATATGGTTTCCAATTCAAATGAGCCGTATTTATGCGGAATATCTATTTTACCCAAATTGGAAAACATGCAATCATTAGTGGATTTGCCATTTTTCAATAGATTGGTAAAATTATCCAAGGCGGGGTGTGCCGATTCCATCATCATCATGGTACCATAGGGATCAAGCTTGGCTGATTTTTGATCAACATCCTTTTGCATCGCTTTGATATTATCTAAAAAGCTCAAACCATCATGTGCTGAAACTACCAGCATCAGGCCAAATGCAAATAGTTGATCTTTCTTAATTTCGGGAGCGAATCTTCTGATATCTACCGGACATGATACTTTGTTATGAGCCAAATCTTTCCTAACCTCTTTAAAAGCACTTAATAAAACAGCACATAACATGGTGTTCACTGTTATGCCTGCTGATTTACAGTAAACAATGATATCCTTACTTAATTCTTCATCAAATTTCCAATGAATCATGTAATCTTTTCCCCGGTCATTAGGCTTTTTCTTTACCAGAATTAGCTTCAAAGCCACGGCAGCCAGGCTACCAATTAGTTTAGCTTTTATTTGTTTGGTTTTGTTATTAAGAATAGTCGGAGGAATAATATCTTCAATACCTTTTATTGGAGCTTCTGTGCCGATGTTTGCATTAGGATCATCTAAAATCTGAAGCAATTCGGCTAATATGCTCATAGCTGAACCACCATCGCATAAACAATGGTGGATGGTGATGATCATGTCAGATACGTTATGATCTTTCATCCATACCAAACGCAAAAGTGGACCGCTTGCGGTATCAAAAGGGGTGAGTAACTCCCTGTGAACCTCTGTTTGCCAATCACTATCATCGGTCCGGTTCACTATTCGTAAAGGTATTCTGATTGGTTTTGCTTCATTAATAATAAACCAGGGCATTAATTTATCATCATTTTGTACAAAAGCATTAAGCCAGGGATGTTTTTGCTGTATGCGCAATAACGCATATTGAATATTAACCTCCTCAAACACGCCGCGTAACCTGAAGGGAATAACGCCGTTGAAGGGTAGGGATCCATCTCCATGAAGCACTCTTTCACCAAATAGCAGTTTTCTTTTCATTACGCTATACTAAGTTCTTTGGTTGCGGCCAATCTTGTTATGGTATTTATCATTTTATCTTTAATAGCTTTAGCATCTTCAAAGGATAAACTATTTTCATTGCTTATGAAAGAAAAATCTATTTCACCCATATGAGTTGAAGTAGTAAAGGCAGTTGCATGACCTTCTGGTACCATAACCGACGGACTGAATATGTTTTCAAGTTCAAACGATTGATATTGATGTGGAATGTCAATTTTACCAAGGTTTGAAAACATACAATCATTTCCCGGTTTCTGATGCCTTAAAAAATCTACAATTTTATGCAGCGATCCGTGTGCTGCCTCGAAAAGCATGATGATTTTATATGGATTGAGCTTGGCCATCCGCTTATCTATATCTTTTTGAATAGCCCTGGCATTACTGAAAAAATCACTTTCTGGATAAGCTGAAACCAATATCATTAATGCGAAAGCGAAAATGTTGTTTTTCTTTATTTGCGGATTGAAGCTGCGTATATCAACCGGACATAAGATCTTGTTTTTCGCTTTCTTCCGTTGAACCTGCTTAAATGCATCCAGGATTATAGCACAAATAACGCTGTGTGCTCTGACGTTTTCATTTTTACATCGGGCAAGGAAGGCAGTAGTAGTTTCCTTATCAAACCTCCAGTGAATTAGATAATCGTTTTTTCTTACTTTGGGTCGGTTTTTAGATGGTATAAGGGATAAGGTTAAAGAGGCAGCACCTATGGCTAATTTTGCTACAATATTATAAAACCTATTATTCAGCATTGATTGCGGAACCACGTCACTGATGTTTGATATAGGTAATTCGGGAGTAATAGCTACGTCAGGATCATCTAATAATTGGAGGAACTCCTCCAGAATCATTAATGCGGAACGGCCATCAAAAAGGCAGTGATGCATTACAAATATTAATTCGGAAATCAATTCACCTTTGATCCAAACCAGGCGCATCAATGGAGTTTTGTAACCATCAAAAGCTTTTGACCACTCTTTTACCGACTCTGTTTGCCAATCGTCTTCATCATTTCGCATCAAGGTACGAATTGGAATTTTAACCGGATTTGCTTCGTCAACAACAAACCAGGGATATCCTTTTTCATCGTCTTTAACTATAGCATTAAGTAAAGCATGATTTTTTTGTAATCCTTCCAATGCCTGCCGTATTTCAGCTTCCCTAAAAGTACCCCTTATTCTTGTGGGCAAAAGCGCGTTGAATGCATAGTTTCCATCACCATGAAGCATTCGTTCAATAAACAGTAATTTTCTTCTCATTCCATCAATTAATTCAATGGCTCTAAAATTTTTTCAGCTTCAGCAAAATCTTCCAGCAATTGTACTGCTTTATCATTTCCGCCAGCTGCTATAAATGTTTCCTTTATTTTCATTGCAGCATTCCGATACTGAGGGTTTTGCAATAACTCAAAAACTGTGTTTTGCAGATCGGATATTCTTAATCGTTTGTAACGTATACTAATCCCGGCTCCGGAGTTCTCAATAAGCTTTGCCGTATGGAAATGATCATAAGCGATAGGGGTGATCAGCATCGGTAAGCCATTCGTGAAAGTGTCATTCACAGTATTGAAACCGCCATGGCATATTACTGCATCCATATAAGGCATTAGTTCTGTTTGCGGTACAAATCCATTTACGATGAAATTCTCAGGCCATTCCTCAAAAATATCAGGATTAGTAGCTGCGATAATAGTTACAGGCTGATTGGCAAAGGCGGTGATCAATTTTTGAAAAAACTCTTTACGTATATCCACAAGCAAGGTACCCAAGGATACAAAAACCCTTGGTGTGGTGGTTTTTGATAACCGCTCCCAATCAAAGGAGGCATTATTCGGTCTGCCTTTTACAGGGCCAACAAATTTCATGTGCTGAGGTACTTCATTAAAACCGGCAAAAGCCTGCGAAGTAAATATCATATTGAGTTTGTGCGAATGGATAAGGATCTCATCTCCATATACTCCAAACTCTTGCTGTAAGTTTTTTATCAGATTTTGCTGCCACTCAAATATTTTGGGAGCGCTATTTGCTGTGTCGCCCAATACATCGGGTGGTACAGGTGTAGTAGTTACACAGGGAATGCCTTTTATATGAGCACATAATGCACCTGCAAAAGTTATGCAGTCGTTAATGATCACGTCCGGTTTCCAGGTGTCAACAAAGTTGCTTAGGCCTGGCATCATTATTCTGGCGAATGGTACGTAGGTTTCTTCCAACGCGAGTTTCATTACTTCTGGGCCGGAACATGTAGGGCCATCATCCTGGCGTTTTAATATCAGCGCTATTTCATCCTGATATTCTTCAAGTTCAGTTTCTGGTAGTATATATTCTCCACCCGCCGGAACATGTTTTTCTGCAAGAGGAGTAAGGCCAAGCCATTTTACTTCATGACCACGGTTAATTAAGCTTGCACCAATACTTAATGTAGGGCTTATGTGACCAAAAAATGGTGGAACAACAAATAAAAATTTTGCCATGATAGCGCTTTAGTTTTTTAAAACTTCCAAAGATTGTTTATGGGTTATTTGTTCAAGCATATCCACCGCCGTTTCTGTGCCACCGGCTTCTATAAATGACTTTTTCAGTTGTTCGGCAGCTTCTTTATAAGTTGGGTTACCCAATACTTCCCAAACGGTTTCTTTGAGGTGTGTAGCTTTAAACCGGTTAAAGTTTAAACGCTGCCCAGCGCCTGTACGCACTACACGTCCGGCAACGTGTGATTGATCATATGCTATAGGTATAACTACCATAGGTAAACCATTCCATAATGTTTCGCAAACCGTATTATGACCACCGTGACACACTACAGCATCAAGGTGTGGAAGTAGTTCTAACTGTGGTACTTGTTTTTTTACAATGAAATTTTCTGGCCATGCATCAAACAAAGCAGGGTCTGAAACTAACACAACGGTAAGTTCTTCATTACCTAAGGCCTCAATAACTTTGGCGAAAAATGCTTTTTTATGTTCGTGATCAAAGGTAGTACCGATGCTCACAAATATTTTCGGTTTAGAACTTGCCTGAAGTCTGTACCAATCAAATTTGATGACTGATGATCGCCGATTGATAACAGGACCTGTAAAACGATAGTAAGATGGTAATTCCATGTCACCAAAAAAGGCTTGAGATGTAAGCACCATGGTAAGGAGATTTGAACATGCTACTGAGGTTGCACCGTTAACACCAAATTCTCGCTGCAGCGCTACAATTTGATTTATCTCCCATTCATGAACTTTTGGAAGCTCATCCATTACTTTGACAGCTGCAGGTGCTGTTACTGTTGTAGCGTACGGCAGATTTTTATTAACGGCAGCAATGGCACCCGCAAACATTTGGTGATCTGTAATTACGAGGTCAGGTTCAAATTGATCAAGCAAATTAACAATACCTTCATAACTGTGACGATTAAGGGGGATCAGTACTTCCTCGTACAAAAACTTAATACTATCAATTCCATACACTATTTTTTTAGTGATGATATCCAGGTATTGTCCGCTTTCTTGCTTTTGCCGGTCATTTTCATTGTAGCTAATATGCAATAGTTCACCGCCCTTCGGCAATTTTAAAGCTAATGACTCATCAAGCGTAATCCAACCAACACGGTGACCACGCTGAAGTAAAACAGCACCCATACTTAAGGTTGGGTTGACATGCCCGGTTAAAGGAGGAACAACAAATACAAACTTTGCCATTAGGTAGATGTTTTAAGTGTAGTATTCAATTCTTAAAAAATGTATCCATCATTATACCAAGCGTTATGGGTTCTTGTATCGGAATATTATGATCGCCGGGTACAGATATCAATTCAGATCGCTTAATTTTTTGATTCAGCCATTGTCCGGTTTCCAGGCAATTTGAATCGACGCCATAAAGCAGGAGTGTAGGCTTATCTAAAACAGAAATACTGGCATCATTCAAAAAATCCTTTTCAGCTATCATATCAGCTTTGATACTGGTTTGATAAAAAAGGTATTCATACATCCGGTGATTTCGATCCATTTGGCGTTTACCCATTTTTACCTTGGTAGTGTCGGTAAAGTTCTCCACATAATGCTCTAAAAACGCCCGGCTGTAATCATCAATAATGCCACGGGCCTTTTCATCTTTAGGATCAGGTGCCTCTATAACGGCCAGTTTGTTTATTTTTTCTGGGAAACGTGAAGCCATTTTAAGTGCAATAAGGCCGCCAAAACTATAACCAGCCAGGTGTATGTTGTCAAGATTTAAAGCTTCCATAAGCGCACATAAATCATCAGTCATACTTTTCAGATCATATCCGTTCTGTGTACGTTCGCTCATTCCATGGCTTTTCAGGTCATACATTACCACATGAAAATTCTCAGCAAGTATGGGCGCTATGTTAAAATAATAAACAGAAAGATTGCTGAACATACCATGAATCAGTAACACAGTTTCTGCCGCACCCTTGTTAAGTTCCTGTATATGTACATTCCTGTTGTTTATTTTTATTATTGGCATTCGTGAATGTAATTGATGATCATACCTAAATTTAAATTGATAAGCTGATCAAGATCCATGGATGATAACCAACCTGTAAAATCAATCTCATTGCCGAAGTGAGCCTTTATCTTTTCAGAGAAGGATACAATTTCGATACTATCCATTTCGAGATCTTTAGTGAATGAACTTTCGGGTGTGATATCCATCTCTTCAACAAATTCTTCGCCTATAACTTCGGTTATAAATTGTTTCATCAGATCAAAGATCTCGTCGCTGTTCATTTTTGTTGTTGATACTATTGTGTCCATCCGATTATATAATTTTTATGTTTTAAGGTTTTGATGTAAATGTCATTTATGCGTAGTTCATCGCCTTTAATTTCTTGAACTGTGTATGCTTTAGGGTTTCCTTGTAAGCCTTTACCTAAGTATTTGCCATAAGCTTCTTTAGCTACCCAAAAGCGGGTTGCCCATTCAGCCTTATCTTTATATTCCAGTAAGCTGATTTCAGCATCTGAGAAAACCATGTTAAAAAAGCCCTCACCGCGGTCCTCAATTGTTTCTATATCGATACCAACTGGTTTGTCAAATCGGGCAATCCCTACCGCATCGGTGCCTTTATGGGCTATTGAGATATGAATGCCATCGGTGATGCCGCCACTTACATAGGGTTTACCCAAATCGTCACTTTTTACTTCAAAAGTGATGGGGTAATATGCTTGTTTTTTTGCTTTGTTGAGAAGACTTCTGACCGCATCTTTTACAGCAACACGGCTTATCATCCATATTTTTCTTTTGTTAGGTAGGATGGTATTATGGTATTTTTTCTCGTCCTGATTAAAGTAACGTTTGAGAATAAAATCCCAGGAAACCACACGCGAATAAGCCTGATGGAACATGAAAATTCCTGGTGCTATTTCTTCAGATAAACGATTATGCAATGGCGACATAGACACGTTCCACAAAGGCTCATCAATCTCCAAACGCCTGTTTTGCCAGCCCGAAATTATAGCCCATATTTTTCCTTCACGTTTCATTACAAAATCGGCCGTAGCAAATTCATCATTCAACTCAGTGAGCACACAGGTACATTCAAATCGCCCCTGCTGATCTTCCATCTCCTCAAAAAACTCTATTTCATTTATCTTTACCGGGAATGCAATCCGATCCTTTGTTAAGGTTAATTGCAACCACAGACCAAATAGCTGACCAGCATTGTCTAACAAAGAACCTTTACCTGCTGCTCCCTCAATAATTCCGGTTATGCCTTTAGTTCCTATAGCCTTTAATGATTTGATACCTTGATAACCTGGGCCATGAAACATATGAGCGTCATAGATTTGTTCTGGTGTGCGCTGAATATTAAGTAGCTCGCCAATGTCAAAGACTCTGTCTGGGGCAATATTAAGTTGTTGGGTCAACTGAACTTCAGCATTAGCAAAACGATCAAGGTCAAGATAAACCCTTTGCTGATCCTTCCACTCACCCATAACTGTTTCGCGGAATGGTTTTACCACATTCATCCATTGAAACACTTTGATATTCATGATTTTTTGAACCTGTTCACCTGGAGATTGCTCTGCTGCTATTTCACCAAACATTTCAAATATCATGGTCATTGGTATCACCGGATCCATATCTTCAACACAATGCCAGTCTTTGGGTTGTCTTAATAGAGAGTGATCTATCAGATAAGGGCAATTATCAAGTGAAACGTCAAGTTGTTTGGAGAATGGAACACGTTTTTGGGGTTGTGATTTAACGACTGACTGTATGGCAACAGTTTGTAAAGTTCTGGTTACCGGTTGCGAAGCCCTGTTTTGGAACATTTGAAGCATTTCGCTTTGAATGTCCATTATCTCGGCCATGTTGTTATTAAATGCACGCAGTATAGGATCAGCTACATCAACCAATAATGCATCCGATTTTACCGGATGCTGTTGTTTGACAGTAATGTTTTTAAGGCTATTCAAATCATGCACAATTGGTGATCCTAACTGTAGTTTAATGCCGGTTGTGTTTTTAAATGGTGTGGCCTTTTTGATACCCATAAACTCTAACCCAACTTCTTTACCTTCTACAAATAATGCAGCCAGTACACGTTGTAATTGTGTTAATCCAGACCGAACAGGAACACTTGATGCTATTGTGCTGAAGTTTTTCCCCTTCAAAGTATCATCAATAAAGCCAACCAAGCCGCCTGAACCAACCTGTATAAATACACGGGCACCTTGATTATATAATTTTTCGGTAAGTTCCCGAAAGCGTACGGGCTTAATCAGATGCTCTGCGCTCAATTGTCTGATAGCCTCAAAACCTTCGGGGTATAGATCCAAAGTAGTAGCCGACCATAATGGTGTTGTTGTTTTACGGAATTGCATGTTGCGCATACCGTCAAGGATCAGATCAAGTTTATCAGCCACGAAAGGAGAGTGGAAGCCCGATTGAAATGGTAATATTTGATGAAATATTTGTTTTTGTTTTAGTAGAGGCACCAACTCATCCAATGCTGATTTATTTCCGCAGAGTATTATTTGTTGCGGGCAATTATCGTTGGATAGATAGAGATTGTTGATACCAGCTATAACAGGTTCCAATTGATCAACGCCGCATCCTACAGCTATAAAACGGGAGTCTTTAAGATCAAAAGTTTCTGGATTTAAAACATCAAGTAACTCTAAAACAGAGCATTCTTCAGCCAGTTCCGATGAGCGTGCTGCAAGCCATTCTCCGAGACTGTGGCCAGCATTCATATCTGACCTTACACCCAATAGCTTTAGTGCTGTGTCTAATATGCTGCTTTTATTGAGTATGCCTAAGGCTTCGCTTAACAATCCTTCGGATTTTGTTTGATTGTCGGGCGTTATGTTGAAATAATCAGCAATGGTTGCTACTTCACCGCCTGCCAGGCCATCTAAACCAGGAAACACAAAGGCAATTTTACCACCGTTGCTAAGTAGTGGTGTATTGGTGTACCAAATATCCTGTTTATTGCGCCATGGTATATTCTTAGCAGCAATTTTGGTAGCTTTCTGTATTCTTTCGGGTGTTGGATTGAATACGGCTACACGGTAATTGCCGCTTCCTGCGGTATAGTCATTGGTTTCTAATGCAGTGATCAAAGCCGAGTGACTTCCGCGGGCAAGCATCAGGACCTCATCTTTTTTAGGAGAGACAAAACCCTCAAGCACCACATGAGCATTGATGCCACCAAAACCAAACGCATTTACCCCCGCTAATTTTGGCAGACCAGATGCACTCCAGTTTTTCGGCTCCTGCACAGCTGAAAAACGAGTATTCGACATTTGCGCCAAAGGGGTTTCGCAATGTAACGTAGGAGGAAGGGTATCATGGTAAAGCGCCAGGCATGTTTTTATAAAACCGGCGATCCCCGCGGCAGGCATGGCATGACCTATATTAGATTTTACCGACCCGATACCGGCATTTGGTAATTCAGGATGAAAGCCAAAAAATTGGGAGAGGGTTTCAAGTTCAGTTTTATCACCAAGTGGTGTGCCTGTGCCGTGTGCTTCAAGATAACCTATCTGTTTTGCTGGTAAGCCCGCTATTTTCCAGGCTTGTTCAATTGCTTTAAGCTGACCTTTAGCAGCAGGGCTCATTACACTGGTTCCGCTGCCATCGCTGCTAACACCTACGCCTTTAACAATCGCATAAATTTTATCTTTATCTTTTATGGCATCTTCCAGACGCTTTAAAACAACAAATCCACACCCTTCACCTATGATCAAGCCATCGGCATTGGTATCAAAGGGTTTAATTTTTTCCTGGCGTGATAGAGCACCTAATTGTGAAAAAATACTCCAAAAAGCAGCGTTTTGCCCAATATGTACGCCTCCTGCGATTACCATATTACAGCGACCACTTGTTAGTTCCTGAACAGCATGATCTACAGCTATAAGCGAACTGGCACAAGCTGCATCAAGCGTAAAAGCCACGCCGCCAAGGTTTAAGCGGTTGGCTACCAGTGACGCTACAAGGTTAGGAATGAGCCCCATAGCGGTATCAGCGCTAAAACGGCCCTTTCGTAATTGATATTCGTTTTTTATCTTTTCTATATTAGGTTGACTTAAATCAGGCAATATCTCTCTGAGCAGAGATGCTATTTGCTCGCCTGTACGTACAATTTCGATAGCTCTGGTTGCACCCGGTCCCGCATAGTTACCTTTGCCTATAATGATACCTGTTTTTTCCAGAGATAACCCTTTTTTAAACACTCCGGCATCTTCCAGGGCACTATAAGCTAAATCAAGCGTAAGCAGATGATCTGGTTCAGTACCTTCAATAGCTACTGGCAGAATACCAAACCGACGCGGATCAAATTTATAATCAGGGATAAAACCGCCACGGTTACAATAAAACCGGTCAACTCCTGATGTTTTTTTATCAAAATGTACTGGATCTATACGATCAGGCGGTACTATTTGTGTGG
The DNA here is from genome assembly GCF_030409325.1 of Mucilaginibacter aquaedulcis. Taxonomy (GTDB): domain Bacteria; phylum Bacteroidota; class Bacteroidia; order Sphingobacteriales; family Sphingobacteriaceae; genus Mucilaginibacter; species Mucilaginibacter aquaedulcis. The sequence continues at coordinate 612,371 of NZ_JAUFPR010000002.1, read as the reverse complement.
AATCTACCTTGTTGAGTATGTTTTGCCAGAAAGTTTCTACATTACCCGCGCCCGGGAAAATGCATGACATTCCTATTACTGCTACATCAGTTTTCTTCATAAGTGATAAGTAGGCTGATAAAAACTACCAGTTGTTGCCGGCCATGATTAATACCTGGCTTTCTTTTCCGTATTTCAATTCATTCAGAAATATCTCACGACCATGCTGCAATGGAATGAGTGATATACCACGACGTTCATATTCTTTTTCAAGGGTTGGCGATACCATTCCTGCACCTTTCCATGGCCCCCAGTTAATGGACATAACCTTGCCATTAATACGCTTATTTAAAGCCCATGCATATTTGTCCAATACGCTGTTTGCAGCAGCATAATCAGTTTGCCCACGATTGCCATAAACAGAGGCAATACTTGAGAAGAGAATCACAAACTGGGTTTCAGGACGAAGTTGTTCGGCCAGTATACGTAAAGGTTTTACTTTAGTATCAAAGACACGTCCAAACGATTCTGAAGTTTTATTATGAAATAACTTATCTTCCAGTAAACCAGCTCCATGAACAACACCATCTATACGGCCATATATTTCATAAACGTCATCAATAAAGCTTGTTAAGCTTAGTTCATCGCATAAATCAAGGGATTTATAAACCACAGATGATCCTGTAGCCTGTATCATGGTGATGGTACGCAAGATTTGATTGTTTTTATGGATACGGGCTGCTTCTTTTTCTATTTCTGCCGGTTTGTTAATGCTACCCTGCTTAATCAAGTAATTACGGATCTCATCTTTGGATTGCAGGGAATCGGTAGCTGATGGTTCGACATCTCTCGGATCGGCAGAGCGACCTACAAGAATATAATTACAAGGATAATCTTTAGCAAAATGGATCATCAACTCTGAGGTAATTCCCTGAGCACCCCCTAATACTAAAACGACAGCACTTTTATCCAGCTTTATGTGTGATTCTTCTAAACCTGTAATCAGTTGTGAAGGCACAAGTTCCATAATATGCCTTTTACTATCCTGGTAAATAACCTCCGACGGGATATCAGGTGTAAGTATCTCTTTTAAAGTAATATCTGCAATGTCATCTGAAGACATTGGAGTGCCGAGGCTTATTACCCTGCATTTAGTTTCCTCGTACTCACGGTCAAGACTTTTGAAAAAACCTGCGTAGCCCTGGTATCTTCTTAAAAGGCTTATGTCGCTAAGTTCGTTTAGGTGTTGTTTGGTGTCGGATATTAAGTACACCCATTTTACAGCGGCAAAATCTAATTTTTTGATCAACGCGAAATGATCAATAATACCAACCCGTTTTTGCGCGGCAAACATGTTTAGTATAACAAGTCCCTGATAGCCTTGTAAATCACTATTAGGATAAACAATATTAGCTATAGCTCCATGGCGCTCCAATAGATCTTTAATTTTGATGGCTTGTATGCCACCATCGTCCGTAATAGCAAATCGTTTACCTTTTATTATTGCAGCTTCAGCGCTTGATAATGTTGTTGGAGTCAGTTCAAAACGAAGACGCGATAACGTTCCATTAACTGAGGTTTTTACCTCGCTATCCTGAATGATTTTTTTTGCTTCGGTCACCAAACCCGCGCTTTCCAATTCTATTTCAGATATCCAGTTTGCCAAGCCATTAAGCGTTTTTATAGCAGCAAGTTTTTCCATGATATCGTCGGCTTGTTCGCCGGCTTTACCAAAGCCAATCTTAAGTTTCAGGTCACCGATGATCTCCATTCTTTTGATTGAGTCAATGCTCAGGTCGGCTTCCAGATCAAGATCCATTCCGAGCATTTCCTGGGGATATCCGGTTTTTTCGCTTACCACAGCCAGTATGGCCGATTTTAATTCTTCTAAAGAAAATTTAGGTTGACCATTTTGAACATTAACCTCAACATTTACAGATGTATGTACCGCGGTCGTAGCTTGTGCTGCATTTTCTGTGATCCAATTAACAAGCCCGTTCAGCGTTTTAATTCCAGCAAGCTGCTCCATTACTGTATCTTCATTTTTACCTCCCCGGTCAAATCCCCCTAACTCTGTGCGCAGGGTGCCGATTATCTCCACACGTTTTATGGAATCAATACTCAAATCGGCTTCCAAGTCCATCTCCATGCCCAGCATATCCTGTGGGTAACCGGTTTTGTCACTAACCACCTGAAGTAAAACCTGTTTAATGTCTTTTTGTACGGCAGGTGCAGCAGCAGCGATTGGCTGTTGCGTGGCATAAGGCGTATTTTGTTTAATTGCTGTTTGCTGTATCGCGGAGGGTAAAGGCTGAGGTATTGCCTGAGGCTGATATTGAGGTGCTTGCTGATAATATAAAGAACTATTTATAGTCGGATTTTGTCCTAAAAAGGACATCATTACATCCCGTTGTGCCTGTATCAGCATTTTCATGCTGTTCAGGTATTCCTGCATCATTAATTCAGCTCCAGAACTTACAATGCTTGGTGCTTCAGTTTGTACTTCGTTATTTTTCATTTTGATAGGTTCAGTGATAGGTAGGGCACCGTTTGGGGGCAATTTTCCGTTAGCCGGAATAGCATGCTGACCATTTACATACCAAACAGCAGCATTTTTTTTATAAAGCGTAGGTTCGTTAATATTTATAAGCTTAGCATCGCGGCCTTCAAATAGTTTTTCGACATGGATATTGCGGCCAGTGCCCATATAATCAGCCAGCATACATAACAAGTGAGTTAATTTATTACGGCTATTGTCTTCAGCGTATAATAATATTTCGTCTTTGCCAATGCAAGCCTTTGCTAAACCGGTTAAAACCTTACCCGGGCCAACTTCTATGAATATTCGGGCGCCGGAAGCATACATTTGCTGTATTTCATCAACAAATTTTACAGGTTTTATTAAATGGTCTGTTAAACGTTCTTTGATCTCTTCGGCGTTTTCCGGATACTCAGATGCCGTAGTATTTGACCATACAGGTAAATTCAAGTTATTGAACTCAACCGACGAAAGCACTTCTTGATAAAGTTCTTTAGATTTTGCCACCAGCGGACTATGGAAAGCGCAGGCTACTTCTAATTTTCTGAAAGAAATTTTAGCTGTTTTAAGTAACTCCATTAAATGTTGTATAGCTGGGGTAGAGCCTGCAATTACACATTGGGTAGGTGAATTATAATTTACAGGATATACATCCTTTAGGTCAGTAATTACCTTCAATAATTCTTCTTGGCTTGAATTTACAGCTACCATTACACCCGGATCGCCATCTTCAACCGCATCCAAAATAGATTGCGCACGTTTAGAGCTTAGTTTCACCAATTCTTTTTCGGCAAAAGCTCCGGCAAAACATAGTGCGGGCAATTCTCCATAGCTGTGGCCGGCAACCATATCTGGCTCGATACCTAAAGTCCGGAGGAAATTTGCTAATGCCAGATCAACAATACCTAACAGCGGTTGAGCCATCCGGGTATCTTTAATAGCTTCTTTTTGTTCTTTGATCAGGTCTGCATCAAAGGCCGCGTTAGGAAACAATACTTTTTCATATTCAGGGTGCTGTTTCAGTAAACTGCGCATGGCAGGGAATACCACAAAGAGGTCACGAGCCATGTTAATACGCTGACTTCCCTGTCCGGGGAACATAAAGGCTACCTTTCCATCTTGTTTTTTAACGATGTAGGTGTCCTTACTTTCAATGCCAGAAAGAGCAAGTTCAACTTTCATCATCAGATCATCTGCATTGTCGGCAACTATACTAAGTTGTACTGGCTTTGTATTGACTACTGCCAAACTATAAGCAATATCTTTTAGATTGATACTGCCGTTGATCTCCAATAATGATTTAACTGAATTTAAGTTGATTTTTGCTTCATTGTAATCATCACCCCTGAAAACAAACAGTTCAGATGGCCATGATTTTATAGACGGATCTTGTTCAGATACCGGATTTGTATTCTCAATTACAGCATGAAAATTCGTACCCCCGAAACCGAATGCACTGATACCGGCATAGCGCTTCTCATTCATCCATAAGCCAGCTTCAGTATGAAAAGCAAAAGGACTGGTTCCCGGATCATAATAAGCATTTGGGCTTTTCAAATTTATAGTTGGTGGTTTTATACCATGATAAACTGATAGTGAAGCCTTTATAAGCCCTGCTAAGCCCGCAGCGCATTTGGTATGCCCGATCTGCGTTTTTACAGAACCGAGGTGTGTTTGCCCTGCAATAGCACCAGATTGATTAAGCATATCGGTTAAGGCGCTTAGTTCTGTTTTGTCACCAACTACAGTCCCGGTTCCATGAGCCTCCACCAAACCTAATAACGATGGTGTGATGCCCGCCTGGTCATAAGCACGTTCCAAAGCTCTAACCTGCCCAATTTTACGTGGAGCGGTTAAACCCAATGCTTTGCCATCGCTTGAGCCACCAACTCCTTTAATAACGGCATATACCCGGTTGCCATCACGCAAGGCATCTTCATGTCTTTTCAACACGATCATGGCAATGCCTTCACCTAAAGCAATACCATCTGCTTCCGTATCAAATGTGGCGCATCTGCCTTTGCGTGAAAGCGCATGAGTGCTCGAGAACATCAGATAATCGTTTATACCATTGTGCAAATCGGCTCCTCCTGCAAGTACCATGTCTGATTTTTCAAGAAACAGTTCCTGGCAGGCCAAGTCAACAGCTGCGAGGGATGAGGCACAGGCTGCATCAACCGTAAAGTTGCGACCCCCGAAATCCATCCTGTTAGTTATACGACCTGATATTACGTTAGCCAATATGCCAGGGAAAGAATCCTCGGTGGTTTTTGGAAGCATTTCATCAACTTCTGTAGGTAGCTCGCCAAATACCTGTTTAAAATAGCCTCTGAAGCTGTAGTTATTAGCCAGGTCATTGCCGCCTTCGGCACCAATAATTACTGATACATTATCCTGATCAAAATTACCGTTGGCATAGCCGGCATTTTCCATAGCCTGTTTTGCCACAAGAAGGGTAAGTAATTGAGTAGGTTCGATGGCTGCGAGTGACTGCGGTGGTATGCCAAATTCAAGCGGGTCGAAGTCTATTTTAGGGATGAAACCTCCCCATTTGGAGTGCGACATATCATCGGCAGTTGAGGAAGGATCAAAGTACAGTTCTTTATTCCAGCGTTCGTCGGGCACTTCGGTAACGCAATCTTTTCCTAATAAGATATTGCGCCAGTATTCCTCCAGATTTTTTGCTTCTGGGAATATACAGGCCATGCCTACAATGGCCACATCAAGCGATTTTTCTGTTGACTTAGGTATTTCTGATGGTGTTGCGTTCAGGATATGCTGGTAATTATTAACAGCCACATCCTGATGTAATTCAAGTAATGAAATAACTTTATTATGCATTACAGCAACCTGGCCAATCATATACATGCCGAGATTAAGCTGATCGGGGCCATTTATGGTTATCAGATCGTTTCCTCTGCGCTCGATGCCCTTGGCTGCAATACGCAACCTGCCTACATTCAGTGTTTCCAATTGCTCCCATATTTCCTTTTTATCTACGCCAGCTTGCTGTAATTTTAATTTTTCTGCATTAAAAAAATCAGCGAATGGAGAGTTGAGGCATCTTGTTTCGTGTCCCGGTGCGGTTTCAAGAAGCACCGTATCGGTAGCTTGTAATGCTTGTTCCTGAAATTTATCTTGTATGGCTCCTGTTAAAACAGCTTCTTTAGTGTACAGATAGGCTGTACCCATCAATACGCCAATTTTTACTCCCTTTGCAGCAAGCGGAGCAGCCATTACAGCTATAATAGCTGTTGAAAAAGAATCATGAATGCCACCGGCAAAAAATACGCTGAGTTGCTTAGGTTGATCCTCCTTTAATAAACGTTCAATCTGCTTTTCCCAAAGTACCATGCTTGAAAGCGGGCCAACGTGCCCACCGCATTCACGTCCTTCAAAAACAAATCGTTTAGCGCCTTCCTTTAAAAACATATCCAATAGCGATACGGAAGGAACGTGCAGGAATGTTTTTATTCCTGCTTTTTCAAGCGGTTTTGCTTGCGAGGGCCGGCCTCCCGCTATTAACACAACCGGTGGTTTGGCTTCCAGTATATATTGCATCTGCTCATCGCGTAATTCCTGTGGTGCAAAACCAAGAATGCCAACACCCCATGTTTTTTTACCGGCAAGTTTTTTTGTATCGGTAATCAATTCTTTTGCACGTTCTCCTTTTAATAACGATAATGCTATAAAGGATAATGCACCGGCTTCTGATACCTCGTTGGCGAATGGGGCCACATCGCTTACCCGCGTCATAGGGCCTTGTGCTATAGGATAAGTTATATTAAGATCTTTTGCCAGCGCATTGCCTGGCTTTATAATATTTAATGATTTAGCCTGGTTCAGATGGCCATATATAGCCTCCTTGATACCAAAAATAAGTTTGTTTAGTTTTTTGTAACGATTAACCAAGTCAGTAGCTATAGAAATATCCTGACCCATTGGGATATAGCTTTTTTCCGGATCAAGATCTATAAAATAAGGTTTGAGATCATTGTATGTGGCGTTTTCTGGCAGGGCAGGAGAGTTGGGACGAACAAGTACACGACAATTATCTATTAGTTTGGTTTCCGTTCCACTTAACTTGGTACAAAGTTCTTTAAAAATTTTTGGTGCAGAACATTCGGGGAACAATACAAGCTGACTATCAAGCACAACACCTTCTGCTCCTTGTGCGGAGATGGCCGCAGCTGTATGTATTCCTATCCCTCCCTGTACCCAAACAGGAATATCCTTAATTTCTTGAATTACACGTTGAAATAGTACAAACGAAGATTCATAACCAACACTTCCGGCAGCCTCATTGCCTTTTAAAATGATACCATCGGCAGCTTCATCCTTTGCCAGCCTTGCCGATTTCAGATCATTTACCTGATAAATCAGCTTGACCTCGTTTTTTCGTTTGATTGTTACTCCATAAGGTGCAATAATGGTGCTTACCTGCCGCGGAAGTTTTATTGATATGAAATCGCTTGAATTAAAACATACACCGAAATCATCCAAACCAATTTTTATTAATTTCTCTATTGCTTGTTCGGCGATGATTTTATTATGCCCAAGGTTTAATACGGGAAAAGCTCCTGATTTATGCAATTCAAGTGCAAGTGACACATCAGGCTTTTCAAATGGAGTAATTCCAATTATTGCACGTTTTTTCATGATATAGGGATAGATGAGATGTTTAAACTTTCACGGTTATCTGAAAACCTACCACTAAATCCCAGATGTTGGATATGTAAGAACAATTAAATATTATGGCAGATTAAATAATAATTTGATCGGATGCTTTAATTAAAAGTAACATTTTGATAATAAAGTAAACCTTGTCTTATTAATTAAACAATAATAAGACTATATTTTTATATTTATATACAGTGAATACAATGAACAGAAAAAGAACAAAACGCATAAAGGGAGTTTTCTGAGTCTTATTTGGCTATTTTTAGTCGGGCAAATAATTGTAATATAATTAATAATATTATAATTGTAAATTAACGAGTGATTAAACTGAGATTATTTGTATTGGTTTTGTGTTTTTTTATGCTTTAAATTACTATTAGTGTAAATAATTTTCATTTTAATTGAAAATAAGATAAATAATTGTATATTTATTTTTTTAATTATAGTAATTATTTTTTTATGAATTTAAAAATTAAAATATTTATTATGAAAAATAGATTAAAAGTATTTTCTTGAAAATTAACATTTAAGAAAAATTTACTTAAAAATAATTTCTCTATGGTATATATTTTCATTTAAAGAAATACATGTGAAATATTTGCATAATACTGACGTGTTATTATCTGCAGGCTTTTATGGAATCATATTGGTAATCAATCAAGTAGTTTGTATAGTGTCAAATTAGCTACTCTCATGTATCGTTTTTGCCAGTCTTAATTAGGAGTTTCAAATACATATACTTGTAACATATTGGAAATATTTATGGGTTAAATTGTACAATATTCATTTTCATACTGCAAACACAAAAGGGCCGCTAATAGCGGCCCTTTTGTGTTTGCAGAGAGTTTTATCCTTTTAATTTACATCAAACCAAAGTTTGGTTGTTAGCACATCTGCACCCTGATGAGAAACAGCAGATGTGTAATTTGTACCATTAAGCGATTGTTCTTTTCCGGGATAAATAAGACGAACAGGCATTTTGCCGTTTAATGCTCCCGCAACTGCTGGTTGCAATTGAGGATAATCAAGTCTGCGCCATTCGGCAAATGCCTCCAGGCCCTGACCAAAAAGAGCTATCCATTTTTGGTTTCCAATTGATTTCCGGAAATCTGATGCGTCATATTTCACCGCTGCAGAAGCAGTATAAGTAGCCACATCAGCATCGGCAACACCATATTGTTTTAATGATGCCTGTACCGCCTGATTATACAGGTCGGCCGCATTTTCCGCTGTAAAACCCCTTGCTGCGGCCTCTGCACGGTCAAATAATACTTCTGCATAACTAATGATCACAGCCGGGGCGTGTGGTACAAGGAAATAAGTTCCCGGTTTTGAAGTTTTGCTAAAACCGAGGTTGCTGGCATCACCAACTAATAAACCATTTGGTATACCTACATAAGTTTGTGGAGTAGCATCTTTTGTAGGGCTCGCATAAATAGGAAGGCGAGGGTCTTTTAATTCAAATAATTTATCAACTATAGTTTTGCTGATCCTGTAGTCATCACGAGTGTCAAATAAATTACTGATCGGATTTTGGTTTGGCGAATCGAGATACACCAATTGTGCTATCTCGCTATTTGAACTGATATATCCGCTTCCTTCAGCCTGAATATCGGCTAATACCTGTTTAGCTTTTTCAGGTTCGCGATCGGCAATGCGAAGCGCAATTCGTAATCTTAATGAATTAGCAAATTTTTTCCAAAGCCCAATATTGTTGCTGTAAATAACATCGCCTAAGATTGCCTTACCAGCCGGATCAAGAGACGCCTGTGCTGCTTTCAGATCATCAAGCAGTGCAAAATAAATGTCTCTTTGCGCATCATAAGCAGGCGTCAAGAATTGTTCAATATTGGATGCTTGTTTATAAGGCACATCCCCATACTGGTCGGTAAGCAATGCAAATGTCCATGAGCGTAGTACCAGTGCCACACCCTTATAATTGGGGTTTGATTGAGCATCGGCTATGGAAATGATCTTATTCAGGTTAACTATACTTTTAGAATAGGCAACAGTCCACAATTCCTGAAATGAGGTATTGGTATAAATATACCTGTCGGGATCTGTATATTGAATTTTGGCCCAATACTGTACAAAAAGCAAGCTGGCATCCATATTATTGGCAATTCCCCAATAGGTATCCGCTGTATTTTTTATAGCTGCAGTTAACAGGTAATCTGGCTGCGGATTTTGTGTTGCGTTAGGATTTTTATTAAGATCTGATAATTCTTTTTTGCATGATGTAGCTACAGATAATAATAATGTACCCGATAGCAATATAGATATGTATTTCAGTTTCATGATGATTAAAATTTAAGGTTAACATTAAAACCAATGTTACGTACAGTTGGCAGGGTAAGATCTTCTAATCCCTGACCATTACCTGTATTAAAAGCAGTTTCAGGATCAATATTCGGTACATTTTTGTGGATAAGTAGCAAATTGCGGCCTACCACAGCGAAGCTGGCACCCTGGAAACCGATGCTTTTTGCCCATTTTTGAGGTACAGTATAGCCCAGTTTTATTTCCCTTAATTTAACATAGGATGCGCTGTAAACAAATGGTTCATCGGCATTGGTAAGTGCTTTGTAATAAGATTGTGCAGAGATGATAGTTGTATTTTTACTGCCGTCAGCCTTTACACCATTATAAATAATACCATCATGATTAACTGTTTCGCCATTAGGGCCTACTGCCCCAGTTGCCGGAATAGCGGTTGATCCGGAATTATAATAACTTAAACCACCATTAGCAGTACCACGGCCTGGTAAAGTTGATGCCAGTATACCTGTATAGGTACCGGTAGAATTTGTTCCTGAATATACAGAGCCACCAATGTGCGCATCAATCAATACACTTAAGTTAATGCCTTTATAGGTAAAGCTGTTATTGATGCTGCCTAACCAATTTGGAGTGTATTTGCCCAGGTATTGTATAGTAGGATTAACAGCTGGTGTGCCATCTTCATTAACAATGACCTGACCGCTTGCATTTCGCTGGAAAGTCGTACCATAAATAGAACCATATGGCTTACCTAATGCCGCTAATACCTGAACAGTACCGTCAGAACCTAACAAATAGCTTTGTAATCTGCCATCACCATCCAGAGAAACAACTTTACTCTTGTTACGTGAATAATTTACATTAATATCCCAGGTGAAATCTTTAATTTTTACTGGAGTTAAGCCTAATTGCACCTCCAATCCTTTGTTATTAATTGTGCCGCCATTGATCAGCTTTTGACTAAATCCTGTACTTTGACTTACGTCGACACTTATGATCTGGTTAACGCTGTTGGTATTGTAAACACTTGCATCCAAATGTACCCTGTCGTTAAAAAAGCCAACTTCAAAGCCTGCTTCAGCTGAGGTAGTGGTTTCGGGTTTTAAATTGGGATTAAGATCAATGCTGTTAGCACTTTGTTGCGGATTTGTACCGAAAGGAGCAGTAAAGGCATATGTGTTTAATAGCATATAAGGGTCGGTATCTTTACCTACTTTAGACCAACCACCGCGCAGCTTTAGATAGCTCAATATATCGCTTTTGATATCCAGCGCTTCTGATAATACTAAACTTCCGTTAACTGAAGGGTAGAAGTAAGATAGACTTGCTCTTGGTAGTGTAGACGACCAATCGTTACGGGCCGTAAGATTTAAAAATGCATAATTTCTGAACCCGATCTGTCCAGAGGCAAAATAGCTGTACCTTTTAGATTTTGCGTAATTGCTTGATGATAAAAGTGGATCGCGCGAATTGCTTAAAGTATACAAACCCCTTACTGCTAATTTAGGTGCTTTCTGGTCATGATCTTCTAATACGTTCACCCTTATATTTCCGCCTAATAACGCATCGATAGAGAAATCATCATTTAACTTTTTGGTGTATTGCAAACGGCCTTCGGTGTTTGTTTCTGTAACATCGTAAGCATCTTCCTCATAAGAACCAAACGGGGTGCCATTAGTACCGTAGGCTATTTTGATCTTACGACGGTCGTTATAATAATCTGTACCTGTGCGGAAATTTGCCGATAATCCATCGATGATCTTATAATTTAATTCCGCGCTTCCTATAAAACGGTTTTTTGTTTGACCAACCGTATTTTCATAAGCCATAAAGTACGGGTTACTATAATAGCTGTTGTTCCAGTTAAAGGTATTGCCATTGGCATCCAAATATTTTTTTAACTGGCTTACATCCACCTGACGACCAAACCACGTAAACTGAAGCATAGTACTGGTAGCCCTTTTACCACCTGAACCAGGCAAATTCGCTGCATCGTCTTTAATATAATTAGCAATGGTGGTTAAGGTTAACTTAGGGGTAAGCTTATAAGTAGCATTCAATATAAATGAGTTACGGCCTTGTTCTGAGTTTGGAATAACTCCGGTTTGGTGCAGATTATTATAGCCAAATCTGAAGTCATATTTATCACCCGAGCTTGCCAATGAAACTCCATTGTTTAGCGTAACTCCTGTTCCAAAAAAGCTTTTTACATTATCAGGATGGGCAATAAATGGCACAGCTTTACCACCTGAATTAAATTGAGGGATAAGTGCGCCGTCCAAAGCAGGGCCCCAGCTTTCGTCAACACCATCATTTATACCGCCGCCTTTACCATCAACGTAGCTGAATTTACCATTTGAACCCTGGCCATATTCATTTTGATATTTAGGTAAACCTAAAAGATTAGAAAATGAGGTATTGGAGTTAACCGTAATGCCTAATCCTTTAGAACCTTTTCCGCTTTTAGTTTTAATTAAGATAACACCATTTGCTGCGCGTGAGCCGTATAAAGCGGCGGCATTAGGCCCCTTAAGTACAGTAAGAGATTCAATATCTTCAGAATTAAGATCAGAGATAGCATTGGCGAAGTCTCTTGAACCACCAGTTCCTAAAAACTGGCTGTTATCAACCGGTAAGCCATCAACCACAAATAATGGCTGGTTATTTCCTGCAAGAGATGTTTCACCGCGAATAATGATGCGGGATGATCCCATATCGCCCTGGCTACTGGTAATATTTACACCTGCAATTTTTCCCGTTATAGCATTTACCAGATTAGTTTCCTTTGCCTCAGATATATCTTTTGATTTTAATCCTTGTACAGCATAGCCCAATGATTTTTTATCTTTAGATATATTTAAGGCTGTAATTACAACCTCATTTAAAGAATTTGAAGCCCCTTCAAGTACTATTTTAAGCGCCTGTTCATTTTTAGTGACGGGAATTTCGAGGGTGGTAAAACCAATATAAGAGATTCTTAATATGTCGTTTACTTTGGCACTAATGGAAAAATTCCCATTGATATCGGATTGTACACCTGTTGTAGTACCTTTAATAGCAATGGTTACACCCGGTAGTGACAGCCCGTCGGACTTGGCGGTTACCACACCGCTTATTTTAACAGATTGCGCCGCAACTGTTTGAATGAAAATAAATGGCAACAGAATTGCCAATAACAATTTGTAATTTTTAAACATGGTAATAGATCGTTAAATGATTATTGATAACCAAATACAGGATTTAAAAGACGATCAGTTAATAGTGGCTGGTGATTACAAATACATCCGGCTGTATTCAATGTCTTATAAATGTTGTAAAGGCTTTTGATTGTTGAATTTGTTGTGTTAGAAACTGTAGAAAGCACAGTTACACACAACCTATCTATCAGCAACAATACATGCCTTGCATACAGGCAACCGGAGAGTTAAATGTAATAAAGATTGTAGACGAATAAGAGGTAGAAGAATTTGTGTTAAAGTTTGTACTTTTTGTTTTCATGTACTGATTATATTAATATTAGCTAAGTGTTCAGGCATTTATGTATCAGTAAATAAGATACGGTGAATAGGATGAACACTAATTATAAACGCTTAATTAATCAGAATAGAGAGGAGGGGATTGCAATAATTACAATTGGAGAATATGTGGTATCATCATTATCTTTTCTGCCCAACAGCAGATAGGAATTAGCACCTTTATAACATTGTACAGGTTGCTAAGACATCACAGGGCCTTTCCCTCAGTCTTTCTGGATAATTAAGTAAAATAAAGAACGATTTCTGCTGCAAACATAATAATAATTCTATCAATTCTATAGACATTATATTAATTTAATTATTAAAACGATTAAGTAAATAATTGAGCTATTTTTTCAATAAATCAGCCTAAAAATTAGAGATTTGTTGTTGGTCTGTTTTTTTAGATCATTAACCAATTATTTTCTGCTTATTATGCAATTTAAACGGAGCTTTTATCTGTTAGGATTACTAACTCTTTTTTACGGAAATGCTAATGCCCAAAATGCTGCCTCCAAAAAACAACTTGAGGAAGTTGATTATGTAAACCCGATTATAGGTACTGCTGTTAAAGGCTTTAGCGAGGGTTTGTTGGAAGGTAATGGTGGTGGTGGCACCATGCCTTGTGTTAATGTACCATTTGCCATGACCAATTTTGTTGCGCAAACCCGTGAAAACAAAATGAGCTATATGGTTTATCAATATGAAGATAATTCGGTTATTGGATTCACGGCCAGCCATCAGCCTACAGTGTGGATGGGCGACTATGGCTATGTTTCTGTTATGCCCCAGGTGGGCAAGTTGCGAGTTTTGCCTAAAGAAAGATTATTGACCTTTAACCATGCAGATGAAGTTGCTAAGCCGTACTATTACTCTGTAAAGTTAAAAACGACTGAGGCCACTAAGATAAAGGCCGAGATTGCCGGGGCGAATACTTGCGGCATGTTCAGGTTTACATTCCCTAAGGCAGATCAGGCTCACATTATTATTCAGGGAATTAATCTTAATCCTGCACTTACCGATTGGGCTAATGATTATACAGTAAGATTGAAAAAGTTAAAGGGGTATGTGCATGTAGATACCGTAAATAATGAAATAACTGGCTATAATCCCGACAGGCAATCGGCACAGCTTGGCCCGGAGTTAAAGAACTTCAAAGGCTATTTTGTAATCAAATTCAACAAACAGATAAAAAAATTCGGAACCTGGGATAAGCAGGTGATCAATAAAGGCAGCCGTGAACAATACGGAACCCGTATGGGAGCATTTATCTCTTTCCGCACCAAAGCTAACGATGAGGTTAGGGTTGTAGTAGCTACATCTTTTATAAGCATTGACCAGGCAAGGGAAAATCTTAGAAAGGAAATACCTGATTGGGATTTTGACAAGGTAGTTCAAAACACTCGCGCTAAATGGCAACAAGCTTTACAATCTATCCAGGTAAGTGGAGTTACTAAAGAGCAAAAAACTATATTCTACACGGCCCTGTTTCATACCATGTTATTTCCAAGGCAGTTTTCAGAGTACGGAAAATATTATAGCGCCTTTGATGATAAGGTACACAAAGGTGAATCATACAATGATTATTCGCTTTGGGATACCTTTAGAGCATTGCATCCTCTGCTAACATTGACCCAGCCTCAGCGGGTTGATGGTATGGTGCAATCTTTATTACAAATGTACCAGGAGGGAGGATGGATGCCCATGTGGCCAAATCCAACTTATACTAATATTATGATAGGCACACATGGTGATGCTGTTGTTGCCGACGCTTTTGTAAAAGGATTTCATGGTTTTGATACTAAATTAGCTTACGAGGCACTGCACAAGGATTCATACGATGCTCCGGACGGTGATACTCATAAGAAATGGGGCGATCGTGATTTATGGACAAGCTTTGAAGCTCGCGGCGGACTTACCAATTATCATAAATTAGGTTATATACCGGTTGATAAAACCCGTGAATCGGTATCACGTACCATTGAATATTCTTTGGATGATTATTGTGTTGCTCAGGTAGCCAAAGGTTTAGGGAAAGAAGATGATTATAAACAGCTGATGGCCTGGAGTAAAAATTATGAGAACGTTTATAACAAAGCAACAGGATTTATGGCTCCCCGTAATGCTGATGGTCACTTCTCAGCCAAACCAGATTCCGGTTTTACTGAAGGTACCAAGTGGACCTATACATTCGGTGCCATGCATGACGTGCCAGGAATGATCAAACTCATGGGTGGCGAAAAAGCATTTGCCGCTAAACTAAATCAAAATTTTACCGGTGGGCATTACCATGCTGATAATGAACCAGGGCACCATTATTTGTATCTGTTCAATTATTGCGGGATGCCATGGAAAACACAGGAGCTTGTTCGTGAACATACATCATCTCAAAATTTCAGAAATGCTGCGGTTGGTATCAATGGTAATGATGATTGTGGCCAAACGTCGGCGTGGTACATTTTTAACGTTATGGGCTTTTATCCGGTATCGCCTGCATCAGGTGTATACAGCATAGGTGCACCACAATTTCCTAACATGGTACTGAATTTGCCTCATGGTAAAAAGCTTATTATAAAAGCAACAGATCTTTCAGCCAAAAACAAATATGTAAAAGAAGTAACATTTAATGGCAAGTCAATAAAGAACTTTGAGATCTCTCATCAGGAAATTATTGAAGGCGGAACACTTGCATTCACCATGACAAGTACCCCTCAAAAATAATTGAAAATTTAAAATCAGTCAGGGATTCGTGTTGAATTCCTGACTATCAATTTTGAAGGTAAAATAATGTTTTCTTTCTCAAGTTGGATAGGTTTGCCTGTTAAATGACCAAACAATAGCTCCGCGGCTTTTCGGCCCATTTCGTAGGCAGGCTGCAGGATGGTTGTAAGCGAAGGGTTAAGAATTGATGCAGTGATCTGATTTGTAAAGCAAACTACTTTAATATCATTGGGGATATTTAATTTTAACTCTTCACAAGCCAAATAGGTAGTTGTGGCCAGATGCTCAACTGTAGCTATAATACCATCAGGCTTTACTTTTTGAATATGCTCTTTTAAAACCTCAATATTTTCATTAGTATACTTGTTTGAGCAACTGATACTATTAGCGTCATTTGCTTCAATATCTCTCTCGGCCAAAGCTTTTTTATAACCCTCTTCCCGTGCCTGTAAAATAGAAGGATAACCTTCAATGGTAACCAATGATATATTTTTACACCCCTGATCAAGCAGATGGCTTGTAGCCATGTAGGCGCTGTTAAAATCGTCAGTTTTTATCTTAGCGGTAGGTATATCTTCGCATACTCTGTCAAAAAATACAATGGGAACACCGGCCTGTTGCAGGTCTTGGATATGGCTTATGTCTTCGGTGTTACTGGCTACAGACATTAAAATACCATCAACCCGACCACTGGTTAAATCATTAAACATTTGTTTTTCACGCTCATAGCTGTCGTGAGTTAAATATATTAATGCATGATATTTCTCAAGATCAACTATCGTTTCAATCCCGTTAATAGCCTGGCTAAAAAAGCTGTCCGCAATTTCCGGAATCACGATAGCAATAGTATTGCTTGACCTTTTGCGCAAACTGCTGGCATAAGGATTTGGCACATAATGCAATAACCTGGCGGTTTCAATAACACGTTGTTTGGTATCATCGCCAATATCATGGCTATCCCTAAGTGCTTTTGAGATGGTTGCAATAGATACATTTAACACTTTTGCAAGTGTTTTCATGTTAACTTTATTACTTTTTGATCCGTCGGTCATTGATTATGAAGTTTTTCAATTACAGCTTTATGCATTTGTTTTAAAGCGTTGGTTTTGCATTGGTTTATGGCCACAAAAGTTTAGCAATATAGCAAAAAATAGAGTTTTGAAAGTTCCTGAAAAGCCTTAGCTAATTATGCGAATTTAGGTAAACGTTTAAGCAAATAAATCCATTCATTTTGATGAATTTAATTATAAAAATGGACAAATTTGTATAGTACAGCTATAAAAGCTGGCTATAAAGGAATGTTTACCAATTATATCCTTTTAAATTAAACATCATGAGCAAGACTATAGGAACACCAGAACAGGGCCCTTTAAATTCCATAGAAGAATGGGAAGATGATCTATTGGTTAGATACCCGGATGCGGATTCAATAGCCGCCGGACGCGATACCGAAGCTTACCGAAATTACGAAGCTACTACAAAAGATAGTGTGCGTGAGTTTTACCGCTTGCAGCACATTAATCAAACTTATGATTTTGTATTGGAGAAAAAACAGCAATACTTATCATTCGATAAAAAGGAAATGTCTGTATGGGACGCTTTTGATTTTCTTAATCAACTGGTTGATGATTCAGACCCTGATACCGACCTTGACCAGCTACAGCACCTGCTGCAAACTTCGGAAGCGATTCGTGCCGATGGGCGGCCAGACTGGATGGTGCTCACCGGATTATTCCATGATCTTGGCAAAGTGTTATGTCTTTTCGGCGAACCGCAATGGGCTGTTGTAGGAGATAGCTATCCTGTAGGATGTGCTTTTTCTGACAAAATTGTTTACTCCGAATATTTTAAGGACAATAAGGATCATCATGACCCACGCTATAACACTAAATACGGTGCTTATGAGCCTAACTGTGGTTTAGAGAACGTACATATGACCTGGGGGCATGATGAGTATATTTATCACATGATGAAGCCTTACTTGCCAGAACAGGCATTGTATATGCTTCGTTACCACTCGTTTTATCCTCAACACAGGGAAAAGGCCTACAGTCATTTAATGACACCGCATGATCATGAGTTGTTTAAAGCTGTTGATCTGTTTAATCCTTATGACTTGTACTCCAAGAGCCCTGTACCACCAGATTGGAAAAAACTTCGCCCTTATTATGAGGATCTTGTTGCTAAGTACCTGCCTTCAACATTGAAGTTTTAAGCAAGATTTTTTAATACCCTGATATACATTGCCGCACGAGCATAAATTTTCGTGCGGCATTGCCAATTCATTTTATTTCATAGATTTGAAAAATTGAACCGGCCCTGAAAATTATTGGCCTAAATTTCCTATTGCAAAAAAATACACATGCTGAAACACATTTCCCTGGCCGATCTCCTGGTCTTTTTTTTCTATTTTATTGTAGTTGCGTGTTACGGATATTACATCTACCGTCGTAAAAAAAATGAAACAAATAGCAGTTCGCATAGCTTTTTCCTGGCCGAAGGATCACTTACCTGGTGGGCTATAGGTGCATCCATCATCGCATCCAACATTTCTGCAGAACAATTTATAGGCATGAGCGGCGATGGCTTTTTTGCCGGTATTGCCGTAGCTGTATATGAATGGGTAGGGGCAGCGGCATTGATTATTGTAGCTGTGTTTTTTATGCCTGTTTATATTAAAAATAAAATATTTACCATGCCGCAGTTTCTGCAAGACAGGTATAATAGTGGTGTAGCGTTGGTAATGTCTATTTTTTGGTTGTTTTTATATGTGTTTATTAATCTTACCGCTATATTATATCTTGGCGCATTAGCTATTAATGGTTTGCTCGGTGGAGCATATTTTCATGAAATAATGATAGGCCTTGCCGTATTCGGGGTAATTATTGCCTTGGGTGGTATGCAGGTAGTAGGTTACACCGATGTTATACAGGTTGGGGTATTAATTGTTGGTGGTTTAGCTATCACATATCTTTCACTTACCATAGTAAGCGAAAAATTTGGTTTCGGAACTAATGTGCTAACTGGGTTTAATCTACTGCTGAAAGATGCACCTGATCATTTCCACCTGATATTTAAAAAACCAAGTCCCGGAGCACCAACAGAAACCATAAGTAAATATCTGATCTTACCAGGCTTTGCTATGTATGTGTCCGGACAGTGGATCAGTAATTTAAATTATTGGGGATGTAATCAATACATTACCCAGCGTGCGTTAGGAGCCAATATTACCACGGCCCGTACCGGTATTTTATTTGCCAGTTTGCTAAAGATACTTATGCCGGTTATTGTTATGCTGCCAGGAATTGTAGCCTTTGTATTACATAAACATGGCCATTTACCGCAATTGGGTAGTGCTGGTAAAGATGGAGCTTATTCAGCCATATTATCATTTTTACCTTCAGGGCTAAAGGGGCTGTCGCTTGCTGTTTTAACCGCAGCCATAGTTGCCTCTATTGCCGGGAAGGTTAATAGCATAGCAACTATTTTTACTTTAGATATTTATAAAAAATACGTTAACAGGGATGCTGGTGAGCGTAAAATGGTTTGGACAGGCAGGCTTGCAATTATCGCCAGCTTACTAATAGCTGTTGC
This sequence comes from Mucilaginibacter aquaedulcis, assembly GCF_030409325.1. Taxonomy (GTDB): domain Bacteria; phylum Bacteroidota; class Bacteroidia; order Sphingobacteriales; family Sphingobacteriaceae; genus Mucilaginibacter; species Mucilaginibacter aquaedulcis. The sequence goes on along the minus strand of NZ_JAUFPR010000002.1, from coordinate 593,063 downwards.
TTTTACCTGGCATGATGTTTTAGGTATAGGAAGTGCAGGTGGATATACATTTGTACAAAAGTATTCAAGTTTTGTAAGCCCAGGAGTGATAGCTACTTTCTTATTAGGTATGTTCTGGAAACGTACCACAGCAGAGGCCGCTATAATCGGGATATTAACCGGCTTTGCTTCATCTGTATTTTTTAATCAATTTGCTGTACCTGTTTTCGGCCCCGAAACATGGTTGTATTCTGCTTTTCGCAACCCGGCCGGTGTATATGAAATACCATTCTTTATCTCATTAAGCTGGTCGTTCCTGATCACATTCATTGTAATGATCCTGATAAGTTTAAGAGGAACTGTAATAAATGCTAAAGCTATAGTAATTGAAGGTTCTATGTTTAAACTGAAGCCATCATCTGTTATATTAATAGCTGTAATTCTGATATTTCTATCAGCTATCTATATCCGGTTCTGGTAACTTGAAAATTAGTTTTATCAGCAAATATAAGAGCCTGTAAATAAAATTACAGGCTCTTTTTGGTTTGGTGAATTTTGTGTTGTGAGAGCGAACAATAATATCGATCACTGTTTATTATTGCATTGATTATAAGTTATTTGGATAATATATATCAGAATATCGCATTTATTACACAATTAACTTAAATCTTATTTGCAGGGTTAGGATTTACGGATAAACTATGCTTAAATTTATCATATATAACCACCAAATCATAAACTTATATTTTACCTAACCCTCTTATTTAATTGCAGATCACATGGAAACAAACACCTTCTCCAAATTTACAGCCGAACTCTTTGGTACACTCGTATTAGTTTTAATGGGCTGCGGTAGTGCAGTAATCGCAGGGCCTAATGGCACATCGGGCGTGGGCTTTTTAGGCATATCTTTCGCTTTTGGTTTATCTGTTGTGGCAATGGCCTATGCTATAGGGCATATATCGGGTTGCCATATTAACCCTGCTATTTCAATAGGCATGGTGTTAGCCGGTCGTATGAAGACAAGCGAAGCCGTAATTTACATTATTGCCCAGGTATTGGGTGCAATTGCAGGGGCAGGCATATTATTGCTTATTGCTTCCGGAAAGGATGGTTACAGCGTTGCTGCCAATGGTTTAGGGCAAAACGGTTATGACGCCCTTTCTCCGGCTCATTATAACCTGTTAGCAGGTTTTGTGGCCGAAACTGTTTTTACGTTCATATTTCTGTTTGTGATTTTTGGTTCTACATCAACTAAAAACATACACGGCGGCTTTGCTGGTTTATCAATTGGGTTAAGTCTTGTGCTGATTCACATTGTAGGTATTCCTGTAACAGGAGTGTCTGTTAATCCTGCCAGAAGTATCGGCCCAGCATTACTGGTTGGTGGTGCAGCTGTTAGCCAATTATGGTTATTTATTGCAGCACCCATATTGGGTTCTGTTTTGAGTGCTGTAGTTTGGCGTTATGCATTGGAACGAAAATAAAAGTATGTATAAAAAAAGGGTGTTTATTATATAAACGCCCTTTTTTTTATGATGATAAGTTTTATTATGCCAATTAAAAATCATGATAGAAGTTTCGGAATGAACTTCTTAACCCGAAGGTGATTAGTGCGGTTTTATAATCACCATTGGCATTTTTTTCTTGTCTGTATAAGCCACTTAATTCTAATCGTAAATTATATTTTGGATTGATCAGGTAAGAAATAGTCCCTTCCGTATAATAAAGTTGAGTAGCTAAACCTTGTCCTATGTATGGAGATGTACCCGGCATAGGCGGATAAGTTTTGTAAATAGCCTTTCCATTGTTATCGGATCCAACAGCATCAAGGCCATATTTACCATAGTCAAACTGACCCTGAAAATCAAACCTGCCAAGCGAATAGTTGAGGATAGCCAAGTACTCTCTGAAGTTTGCACCAAACGGATGCGCGAGCGGATCGCCAAAAAAAGTGTACGCATTAAGCGGTTCAGTACTTGCATAAGTATATGGCTTAACAGCATTATACTCTATGAGATAGTTGAGCCGTTTAACCTTAAATATATCAGCTCCACGAATACCTACTTGAACACCATTTGTATTGTCCAGATTATTACCAGAAAAGAAATTGCTCGCTTTGAACCTATCGAGCATTAACTGCGCGTAAATAGCTGTTTTATCAAATATTTTGTATTTACCGGTAAAACCTACAAACACGTTATCCTTTGGTGAGGCTGATGGACCTAAAGAACTGGAGAATACGATAGGATTAATAAAGTTTATATCAAAACCGCGCCTGTTTCCTTGCGCATCTGCCTCTGGAGCTATGAATGCATTGAAGAAACCGAACGATAGTCGGTTATTTACATTCCAATCTAAATAATGGAACATGGCCCATTTACGACGGTAACTACCAAAGGTGTCAAATTTAGGTACCTGTTTGTCTTCCAAATAGGCCCAGCTCATCATGTATTGTAGTTTGCCAAAATTAGCTGTTAATCGCAATAGTGGCATGTTAGCTGCGTAATCAGACAAGAGCAATGACCGATAACCGTCGCCTACAAACATTTTGTCCTGACCTAAGGTAATGTTAAGTTGCTTGATGGGGGTGTAAGAAACTATTGCAGTAACGTACGACCAATCCTGGGTATTTTGAGCTAAACCATTATAATGACGAGCGTAAGCCTGTCCGGGTATAAAACCATTTGTGTTTACTACATTATTATAATAATCAGGAAATTTGGCCTGATCTTCAAAACCACTGGTGTAGAATGAAAACTTAGTACCAACCGTTCCGCCAAACTGAAAGCCACGTGCATTCAAATAAGTTGATCGCTTTGTACTAAAGTCCCTTCCTGCCTGTACGTCGGCTATGATATCACCATAAAAGGTGTAATCTTTAGTTTGCACATCAAACAAATGCTCATTAAATAATTTTCGGCTTAACCAGCTTTTACGTTCATCGCTTACACCAATGTTCATGACAGAATCATAGGTGTGTTTGATCAGCGTGTCGATAAGAAATGGACGCAGCGAAGTATGAAACGAGCTACTGGTACTATATATATCAGCATTAAATTTTTGATATAACTGATATGAGTTAGGTAGGTAAACAGATTGTGCTTTACTTAATTGAGCTGAAAGCATGATGATTACAGCTAAAGAGAATGCCTTTCTGAAACGAAAAAGGTAAATTTTTTGCATTTGAGCAAAGTAAGTATTATTTATGTTAAGATGAAAATTTCGTTATTAACAGGTTTTAATAATGGTTTAAATGCTTTAGCATTCATATTAAAGTGCGAAGATATTAAATCATTGCAAAAGTTAATTAATGTTAAATTCGTTTATATAAAACTGTTTTTTTTTAATAAGCTATAAAAATCCTGATATTTGCCCGCGCGTTAAATCCATACTTATATTAAATGCAATACAAAAAAATCAATAACCTTTTAGGCTGGCTTTGCTTTGTTATAGCTTCTGTTACCTACATTTTAACTTTAGAGCCATCCGTAAGTTTTTGGGATTGCGGTGAATTTATTTCATGTGCTTACCGTTTGCAGGTGGCCCATCAGCCCGGCTATCCGGTATTTGCTATGCTGGGCAAATTGTTTTCGTTGTTATCATTTGGCGATAATACCAAAGTGCCATATTTTACTAATTTAGGCTCAGCTGTTGCCAGTGGAGCTACTATCATGTTCCTTTTCTGGACAATAACAGCGCTGGCAAAAAAAATGCTGCTTAATAAACGCGATGATGTTGTAGAGCAATCAAACCTGATATTGATTATGGGGGCAGGCCTTGTTGGCGCGCTTGCATTTACTTATACCGATACCTTTTGGTTTTCAGCCGTAGAAACTATCGTATTCGCTTTATCTTCATTATGTACCGCAATTGTATTTTGGGCCATATTAAAATGGGATGCTCATGCCGATGAGCAGGGTGCCGATAAATGGCTGGTTTTTATAGCGTACGTTATAGGTTTATCAATCGGTATCCACCTGCTGAACCTATTAACCATCCCGGCAATTGCCATGGTTTACTTTTTCCGAAGGAGCAAAAATATTACTGTTAAAAATGGTGTCCTGGCATTTTTGGCAGGTATTGTAATACTCGGCTTAGTGCAATACGGCATCAGGGGATACACTATTAAGTTTGCTGCCTATTTTGACCTTTTCTTCGTAAACTCACTTGGAATGGGCTTCGGTGTTGGGGCTTTCTTCTTTTTATTAGTGATCATTGCCGCATTGGTATTTGGCATATTGTACAGTATCCGCGCTAAGAAGCCTATACTTAACCTTGCTTTACTATGTGTAGCATTTATCTATTTTGGTTACGGATCTTTTGCTTATATCCCAATCAGGGCTACTGCAAATACCAATCTTAACAACTCGCACCCTGATAATGCTTTTACGCTTTACGGATATCTAAACCGTATTCAATATGGTGAAACACCTTTATTGAGCGGGCCATATTATGATGCTACTGTAACTGATCAAAAAGAAGGCAGTATCATTTACCGTAAGGGAAAAACTAAGTATGAAAATGCAGGCCGTAAAATTGAAACCGAATATAGCCACACTACATTTTTGCCACGTATGTACAGTACAGAAGGGCAGGATGTGCAGTTTTACAAAGACTGGTTACGCATACCTGACGGGCAAGCCCCAACCTTTGTAGACAACATGAAATGGATGTTTAGCTGGCAAATGTACCAGATGTACTGGCGTTATTTTTTCTGGAATTTTGTAGGTCGTTACAGTGATGCTGACGGGCAAACAAGTACAGAAAATATAGATGGTAACTGGACTACCGGTATTTTTGATGGAAGCAGGCATTTACCTAAATCCGTTACCAATGCCACAACCTACACACCTTTATATGCTCTACCCTTAATAATAGGTTTAATTGGCGGTTTTTATCATCTTAACCGCAAAAAGAAGGATGCATTAATAGTTTTGCTACTATTCTTTTTTACAGGTTTAGCAATCGTATTATATGTAAATCAGCCTTCGGTACAACCAAGGGAGCGGGATTATTCTTATGTTGGTTCATTTTATGCTTTTGCTATATGGATTGGTATTGGCGTTATAGCAATAGCCGAATTTGCCCGTAAATATATTAATGCTAACACCGCCGCCATTGGTTCAACTGTTATTTGTTTATTGCTTGCCCCTGTATTGCTGGCAAGTAAAGAGTGGAAAGATCATGACCGCTCTACCAAATGGACAGCACATGATATGGCATATAACTATTTGATTTCATGCCCGCCAAATGCTATTTTATTTACGTATGGCGATAATGATACCTATTCATTATGGTATGATCAGGAGGTTGAAGGTATAAGGCCGGATGTACGTATTGTGAATTTGAGCCTTTTCACCGGCGATTGGTATATCCGCCAAATGCAAGGAAAAATGAATCAATCGGCTCCGCTGCCTATTACGATGCCTTATGACAAGTATAAGGAAGGGGTGAGGGATGTAATATATTATAACGATCAGAAAATAGCCGGACCTGTTGAGGTGAAGGAAGTATTTGATTTTATATCATCAGATGATAAAGCCACCCAGGTACAATACCAAAGCGGTGATTATGGCAATTATCTGCCAACTAAAAACTTTAAGATCACTATAAACCCTGAAGAAGTAATAAAGAACAAAGTGATCACTCCTGATCAGGCAGGCAAGCTTACCAAGGCTATGGAGTGGAAATATACTTCAAACTATGTTACCAAGGATAACCTGGCTATGCTTGATATATTGGCTCATAACCATTGGGAGCGTCCAATTTGTTTTACAACAACTATCGGTAATGATAATTTAATCGGTTTGCAACCATATCTGTACAAAGAAGGATTTACTTACCGTTTAATTCCGTTTGAAAAGGATACTACCAAACGCGATCAGTTGGGTAAAGCCAACACTATGGTGATGTATGATAACGTGATGAACAAATTTAAGTTCGGTAATTTTAAAAATGCCCGTTATCTTGATCATGAATCAACATCAATGTTTTACCCGGTAATGACCTCTACTTTTATTGACCTGGCTCAAAACCTGATGCAGGATGGTCATAACGACCTTGCATTAAAAGTTTTGCATAAATATGATCAGGAAATGCCTGATATTACTCCATACATCGATGTGGCTGGCCGTAAACTGTTTTTAGCTCAACTGGCATTTCAATTAAATGATGTGGTAATGGGCAAAAAGCTGGTGAAAAGCATTGATGATTATGTTATTGATCAACTGGATTATAACTATCATTTGCTAAGTTCAGGTGCAAGCAATGTAAACATGCGCGATGTACAGATCAGTATGCAATTACTAAATGGAATATCTGATTTTAGTAAAGAAAGCAAACAAACAGCTATCACTAATCAGGTAGACGCACAATTGAAAGACTACATGAAAAAATTCGCTCCAGTGTTGGGAGGCGGGCAATAATAACTAATATTGTTCCGTAATAAACAAAGCCACTTCAGTAAACGAGGTGGCTTTGTTGTAAATTGGATTTCTTTAAACGTTTAAATAATAGTTATAGGTTTACCTAACCGTGTAGCTATAATTCAAAATTTTTAAAATAAATTTGACTACTTTAACCCTAAAAAGCCATCATGAAATTTCAACAGTTATTAGAGGAGGTGAAACTGTATGTTACTGCATATTTTGAAACCCATCATGACTCAGAATTAATATATCATAATCTTAAGCACACCAAAGATGTAGTTGCCGCTGCCACGCAGATAGCTAACCATTACCAATTATCTGACGAAGACTTTTTTATAGTGATAGCAGCAGCCTGGTTTCACGATACCGGCTACTTTGCTGATAAAATGCATCACGAAGCAAAAAGCGTTGAAGTGGCAACTCATGAATTAAAGCAACTACAAGTAGATGCTGCTGTGATTGATAAGGTTAACGGCTGCATCATGGCTACCCGTATGCCTCAGGAACCAGCTAATTTGTTAGAACAGATTTTGTGTGATGCCGACCTGTTTCACTTAGGTACAGATGATTTTCGTGATAAAAGTAAGCTCATGCGTAAAGAGATGGAGGCATGCAAGCATCAGGAAATTGATAAGGATTCGTGGCGGAAGGGCAATATTGAGTTTTTAGAAAGCCATCAATACTATACTGATTATGTGCGTTTATTGCTCAATGATCAAAAGACGAAAAACCTCGAAAGGTTAAAAGACAAAGATTCTGAAGTAAAAGAAAAAACTGAAGAAATGAATACGATTGAAGTTGCTAAACCTTATCATGAAGAAACTGACCCAGCTAAGGAAGATCATGATCATCATGACAAAAAGCATAAAAACGATAAGCCGGAAAGAGGTATTGAAACCATGTTTCGTATAAGTTCCTCTAACCATCAGCGGTTGAGCGATATGGCCGATAACAAGGCTCATATCATGATCACGGTAAACTCCATTATTTTATCAGCAATAATCAGTTTGGTTTTACGCAAGCTGGATGAGCATTCCAATCTATTGATACCCACATTTTTGCTGTTGGCTGTTAGTTTAACAACCATGATATTTTCAATTCTATCAACTCGGCCGTCTATCCCATCAGGACAGTTTACGCATGATGATATTGAGAAGAGAACGGTGAATCTGCTCTTTTTCGGTAATTTTTATCGCATGTCGCTTAATGACTACAGCGAAGGCATGTTAAAAATGATGGATGATAAGGATTTTTTATACGGCAGCCTTATTCGTGACAACTATTCACAAGGTGTTGTTTTGGGCAAAAAATATAGACTTCTCAGAATTTCATATAACGTATTTATGTTCGGGCTTATCATTTCAGTGTTAGCATTTATTATTTCATCATTACTGTAAACACATCTAAGCCCATTTTCTAAATAAAATATCTGTTTTATGGATCATTACTCATTTTTTGACAGGGACCTAAGCTGGCTGCTATTCAATGAACGTATTTTAATGGAAGCTGAAAGGGAGGATGTACCTGTGATGGAAAGGGTGAATTTTCTATCGATATACTCTTCTAACCTTGATGAGTTTTATCGGGTACGTATGCCGGTTATATTAGCCCTTAATAAATTGGCTAAAGGCGGAAAACAAGAAAAGGAAGACGTTTTATTAGAAGCCCAGTCGCTTATTGAAAAACAGCAGCAAAAATTCGGGCAAATATTTACAAGCAAGCTTATTCCGTTGTTAAAGGAAAATAAAGTTACTTTACTGTTTAATGAACAGCCTCCAAATGAGATCCAAAGCAAAATAACCGATTATTTTTTTAGCCAGGTTATGGCGTTTTTACAGCCAATTGATCTGTCTGAAACCGGGAAGAATTTTTTTCCTGAAAATAACAGGCTATATTTTTTGGTAAGTTTAACGCTGAAGGATAATAGCAAAAAAACAATACTCCTCAATATCCCGTCAAATCAGTTACCGCGTTTTTACAGCGTATCAAGTGATGATCAGCAATTCATATTATTCCTTGATGATATTATAAGGCATAACCTGCACAGATTATTTATCAATGAAAAAGTGACTGGTTGTTATAGCTTTAAGATAACACGAGATGCCGAACTTGATCTAAAAGATGAATATCATGGCGATTTATCTGAACAAATAGAAAAACAGCTTTTAAAACGTGATATGGGCATGGCAACCCGGTTTTTACACCAGCCCAACATACCGTTGCACACACTACATTTCATTACAGAAAAATTGAGTTTGCAAGGTTCAAGTGTTGTTGAAGGAGGTATGTACCACAACCTGAAGGATTTGATGGGTTTACCGGTTAGCTTACCTGGTTTACGCTACAGCAGGTGGCAACCTCTTACGAACGATCAATTAATTGATGCTCCATCATTGTTTGAATATATTGCTCAGAAAGACTGTATTTTTCATACTCCTTACCAATCGTATAATAGCATACTACGTTTTTTTAATGAGGCAGCCATTGATGCCAATGTTCAGGAGATATCAGTTACTTTATATCGTGTAGCAAGTGATTCACGTATTGTGAATGCCTTGATCGGAGCGGCACTTAGTGGTAAAAAGGTAAAGGTAATGGTTGAGCTGAAGGCCCGTTTTGATGAAGCTAATAACATTAAGTGGGCTAAAAAAATGAAGGCTGCCGGAGTAGAGATCATATATAGTGATAAAGCATTAAAGGTACACGCTAAAGTAGCGTTGGTTAAAAGGCTGGTTGACGGCCGGATAAAATACGCCGGATTACTGGCTACTGGGAATTTTAATGAGAGTACCGCAGCTTTTTATACAGATCATATATTAATGACCGCCAACCCATTTCTCGTTAGGGAAATGGAACTGTTATTTGTATTTCTTGCCAAGAAGGCAAAAACATCTGCAGGTTACCCTATCGAGTTTAAACATTTGCTGGTTGCCCAGTTTAATCTTAAGGATCGATTTTTAGAATTGATAGATCGTGAAATTGAAAATGTTAAAAAAGGTCTATCTGCAGGTATCACCATTAAGCTTAACAACCTTGAAGAGCGTGTGTTAATATCTAAATTGTACGAAGCATCGCAGGCAGGTGTTAAAATATTACTTATTGTACGCAGCATATGTTGTATTATTCCTGGTGTAAAGGGAATGAGTGAAAACATTACCATACATCGCATTGTTGATCGTTATCTGGAACATGGACGTATATTTATTTTTAATAATAATGATACTCCTGAAGTTTTTCTGGGTTCGGCAGATTGGATGAACCGTAATATTTACCGTCGTATTGAAGTTTGTTTTCCGATCTATGATCAGCATATTAAAACTGAAATACTAAAAATCATTGATCTACAGCTAAACGACAATGTACAGGCGGTGGGTTTAAATGAAAATCTGCAAAACGTTATTTTGGAGAAACACGAACCGCTGATACAATCCCAACAGGAGATATATCATTTTTTGAAACAGGAGATATATGACCGGGTTTAAAATTAATAAAGTTATGCGTAAAATCATTTCACCAATAATTGTGATGCTTGTTGTGGTAGGGGTGCTTTTAGGTATATCATGTAAAAATAATTCTGAGGTTATTGATAGCCCTAAGGGGTACGACCTGAGTAAACCCGTAAAGTATAACATGCATATTAATTTAACCGAAATTTCGGGAATTGCGTTTCGTCATGGCAAAAATGATTCATTATATGCCGAAGAAGATGAAGATGGAAAAGTATATTATTTAAAGTTAGGGGATAAAAAGGTAAGTGAAAGCAGGTTTGCAAAATCTGGTGATTATGAAGATATAGCCATTTGTAATGACTATGTTATTATGCTAAAAAGCGACGGAACTTTATTTACCTTTCTATATAACAAATTGCGCAATAAAGATATTCCCGGAGTGAATAAAATAAAAAATGTTTTACCCACAGGGGAATACGAGGGGATGTATGCCGATGAAAAGACCAACCGGATTTATGTACTGTGCAAACAATGTGATGATGATAAAAAAAAACGGGTAAGTGGGTATATATTACAATTGCAAGCAAATGGCACAGTAAAGCAGGCGGGGGGCTTTGGTATTGATGTAAAAGCCATTGAACAACAGGCAGGCAAAAAGATAGGGCCTTTCCGTCCGTCGGCACTTGCCAAAAATACAAATACCAATGAGTGGTATATTCTTTCATCGGTAAATAAACTATTGGTGATTACCGATGCAAATTGGATTGTTAAAACCACATACCCATTAAAACCATCATTGTTTTTACAGCCGGAAGGCATTGCTTTTGATAATCAGCATAATCTTTATATATCAAACGAAGGCGATTTAGTTAGTGCAGGTAATGTATTAAAGTTTAATTATATCAAATAACAGGATGGTTAAAGGCAAATATATTTTCCTGCTATTTTCAATACTTTTTATCCTGCTCTGTTCTCATAGCAGTTTTGCCCAAAATCTCGATGTTAAAATTTTAAAAGCTATTAACCCAAGGCACCCAACATCATTGTATTGGCGCAATACCAGCAATTCTGCTTACTATGCCATTGGTGCGGCATCTTTTGGTACATTAATTTATGGGGTTATCAGCAATGATAAAATTGCCCAGCATAATGCAACAGAAACCTTTATCTCGGTAGGTGCAAGCGTATTGGTAACGCACCTGATAAAAACAGGAATAAACCGCACCCGTCCTGCAGACAGGTATCCTGATGAAATTTTTGTGAATGACCCTACTCATAATTTGTCATTCCCATCAGGCCATACGAGTTTGGCATTTGCAACGGCAACAACATTATCTATGCAGTATAAAAAATGGTACGTTACTGTACCGGCTTATGTGTGGGCATCTTCAGTAGGTTACTCGCGGATGTATTTAGGAAAACATTACCCTACTGATGTATTGGCAGGTGCCGCAGTTGGTATTGGCACAGCTTATGCTGGGCGCTGGTTTAACCGCCAATTGTTTAAGCAACATTATCAAAAGATGAAAAAATATGATTAGAAAACTACCTGGTTAGTTTAAATAATATAAACCTAATTTTAGTGCTATGGTTTTGATAATAAGGGCGATATCTTTTTAATTACAAATCCATTACTTACAAATGCAGATGATAGTTATAACTTTGAAAAGTGAAATTATTTGCAGAAAAATTATAGGTAAATGAACCTTTTCATAGTAACCTTATTGGGCAGAAATCTACATTTAACCACGCTGAAGAAGGATTGTATCCTGATCTTTCAATAGTTTTCAGATTTAAAAAAGGATATTTTTTACAAGAGAAATGCATACAGAAGTTATAAATATAAATAAAGATGATTGTTTTTTGTGTCAGGTAGATACATGCTTGTCTTTCAATCCATTTGTGGAGCATTTGAAGGAGCGGGTGCAAACTGAAAAAACACTTAAAACAGAATTTTATAAGTATGTATTAGACAAATTTGAAAAGGATACTTGTATCGATCTGAGTTTACTTCCCGAAAATGCAGAGAAATACCGGGAAATGCTTGAGCTGATATACAGTATACTTACACCGCCAATCTTAAATGAAAAAGAGTTCTTTTGGGCATTAAGCACACCGGTACCTGAGAAAATATTTTTCAGTACAGAGGCGTTTTTTAATTTTCATTCCAGCCACCATTCTGGTTTGCACGCTGTAAATGTGAGCCAGGGCGAATTGTTTAGTCAGAGGCAAAAAAGGTTTATTTACAATTTAATTTTAGAGCGTCTTTATGGTTTTTCAACCGTTTTGAAAAACGAGTTGCTATTTTCATACGTTGATCCTGAAACAAGCCTTTCACGTTTTTATAGTATTCAAACTAATGCGCAATTCATTAACATCAAGTTAAAGGGTGACCTGCCGGCATTAAACTTTGAAACAATAGAGCCGTATCTGAATGATTATGAAGGTATTGATAAATTGGAAGAAGTGTTGCCGCTTTCAAATTTTAAGTTTGAAGGTTTTTCTGTTATAACATTAACTGATATAACGCTTCCCCACGCTCTTGAAAATATCCGTAACGAATTAGTTAATCATTCCAATAATGAAAAAGCTCAATATCGTTTAATAATTGAATCGCTCAAAACACTGTCGGAAAATCCGGCCATAGAATTTGGTTTACTGCCTTTTTTAACTATAAACAATAAACTGATATTTGATACTGATGAGTGTTCACAAAGTGTGTTAATCACATCAGCCAAGGAGTTTAGTTTAGCTGAGGAAACCTTTTATGCTATAACTGATGATTATCAGCTAAACCCTAAACCTGTTTTCTTCAGGTCTCTTACTGACGAAAAAGTATCAAAACACCCATTTCTGAATATATTAAGACAAGCAGGGATAAAATCATACGGAATATTCCCGGTATACTTTAATAAAAAGATGGCCGGTATCATGGAAGTTTACTCTTATGAAGAGATCTTGTTTTATGAAAAATTGCTGTCAAAGCTCCAGGTAGCTATTCCATTAATAGCCCAGTTGTTACAAAACAGTATAGATCAGTTTGCCTCGCGTATTGAAAAAGTGATCAAAAACAAGTTTACTTCTTTACAGCCATCTGTACAGTGGAAATTTAATGAGGTAGCCTGGAATTACTTAAAGAAAGGGAACAGAAAACAAAAAAACCGGGAAATAGAAACCGTAGTTTTTGATGATGTGTATCCACTTTTTGGGGCTATTGATATACGAAATTCTACTATTGAGCGTAACTCGGCTTTGCAGGAAGACTTGAAATCTCTGCTCACCATTATTATGGAAACTTTAACCATATTAAAAAAGCATATCCATCTTACGCTTACAGACCGACTGATATACAAATGTGAGGAGTGGCTCGAAAAGGTTAACGGTTTCATCACCACCAATGACGAGCTGATGCTGGAGAGTTTCTTGCAGGAAGAGGTTAACCCATTTCTTAATCATTTCAGGCAAAACTATCCCGATGATAAGGAAACCATCGACAGGTATTTTGATTCATTAGGGGAAGAGAGCGGGTTGTCGTACGTAAATCGTCGTAACCTTGAAAACTCCATGCAGCTGATCAATAACTCTATAAATCATTATCTGGAACAGGCACAGGAAGAGGTTCAAAATTCATTTCCGTGTTACTTTGAAAAATTCAGGACAGATGGTGTTGAGTATGATATTTACATTGGGCAGTCCATCTCTCCCGAAAAGGTATTTGATGTTTTGTATCTGAAAAATATCCGCTTGTGGCAGGTTAAATCAATGGCCGAGATTGCAAGGCTAACCAATAGCTTAACCGGCCAGCTTTCCCGGCCATTGCAAACCACCCAGCTTATATTTATACACTCGAATGCTATTGATATCAGCTTCAGGAATGATGAACGACGTTTTGATGTGGAAGGAGCTTACAACATCAGGTACGAAGTTGTAAAAAAACGTATTGATAAAGTTTTGATTGCAGGCACCGTTGAGCGCTTAACACAACCAGGTAAAATAGCTATGGTATACTTTAATCAAACGGAAGCCGCCGAATACCAGGAATACATTAAATACTTGCAGGAAGAAAAAATACTGAACGATGACCTTGAAGTTCTTGAATTGGAAGAATTGCAGGGAGTTACCGGTTTAAAAGCTTTAAGAGTTGGTGTTAATTACGAAATAGCTTTATAAAAATCAAACTATTTTTGTAATATGCGTTATACAACCACTGTATAACTAAAACCTTAAAATGGCCCCTGCTAAAAAACGGCTTAAGTTAGTATTTTTGCTTTTAGTGAGTATTCTGCTATCGAGCTCATTAAAATTAAATGCCCAGGTTTTAGGGGATAGCAATAAACTGGCTATAGAGCCCGGTTATAATAATGCAAGTAAAACACACCGCTTTTTTCTTGGCGAAAATTATCGTAAATTATGGGCTACTCCCATAAAATTAAAAGTATTTCATATTTCCACAGAAAAGGGCGGACTGAAAATTTTGCAAAGGGGTGGAGGTAAACAAACCAAATCATTGCGTTTGCAAGATTCCACAGGGCAGCAATGGGTATTAAGAACAATCCAAAAATACCCCGAGAATGGTTTGCCTGCCGATCTGCGGCCAACAGTAGCTAAAGATATTTTGCAGGATCAGGTTTCTGCTGCCCATCCATTTTCGGCTTTAACTGTACCTCCATTAGCTCAGGCATTAGGTATTCCACACTCCAACCCTCAAATAGTTTATATACCAGATGATGCTGCTTTGGGCAATTTCAGGAAAGATTTTGCCAATCAGGTATTTCTATTTGAGGAACGAGAGCCTTTAGATGTCGATAAAACTGATAATACAGAAAAAGTGCAGCGAAAACTACAGGATGATAATGATAATCGTGTTGATGAAAAAACGGTTTTGAGAGCTCGCCTGTTGGATATGCTTCTGGGAGATTGGGACAGACATGAAGATCAATGGCGTTGGGAAAAGATAGATGGCAAGCACGAAACCATTTATGAACCTGTACCGCGCGATCGCGATCAGGTGTATTATAAAACATCTGGCGTACTGCCATGGATAGTAGCTCACCAATGGCTGAAATCAAAATTTCAAGGCTATAGTAATGAGATAAGGGATATAAATGGCTGGAATTTTAATGCCCGGTATTTTGACCGCTATTTTTTAAATCAGTTAAGTGAGGATGACTGGAAAGAACAGATAGCTTACGTAAAATCTAAACTAACTGATCAGTTGATCATTCAGGCGGTGAAGCAGATGCCTGATACCATCTTTAAACTCTCCGGTAAAGAAATCATTAATAAAATGATAGCTCGCAGAAATATACTCTCAAAGCAAGCTTTAGAATATTATCGTTTCATATCGCGCGAGGTAGAGATACCGGCAAGTGATAAAACCGATAAGTTTACCATTAGTAATGAAGCAGGTGGTGATTTATCGGTAACTGTTAATAAGATCAAGAAAGATGGCAGCATAGATAAAGTGACTTATCAACGAACTTTTAAACCTGATGTTACTAAAGAAGTAAGATTATACGGTTTTGCGGGAGAAGATGTGTTTTCAGTTACAGGTGATGAATCCTCACCCATAAAAGTACGAATGGTAGGCGGAGACGGCATAGATAGTTTTTATGTAGATAGCAAACTGCATAATAAACGCAACTTATATGTGTATGACCGGTCTGATCAGCAAAATAAATTACCTCTTTCATCTCAGGCTAAAATTAAAACATCAACAGATACTACTGTTAATGATTACAATAAAACCAGTTACAAATTTGACAGATTTGAGCCAATTGTGCTGGCTAATTACAGCAATGACATCGGTATACTACTTATTGGCGGGTTCTCCTATGAGAAACATGGCTTCCGTAAAGAGCCATATGCCTTTCGGCAGGAATTTTTGACCAACTACTCTCTCGAGCGAAAATCATTGCTGTTTACATATGTAGCCGAATGGAAAAAGCTGATCGGTAATAACGACTTTGGGATCAATATTTTGTCAAGAGGGCCTAATAACCTGAGCAATTTTTTTGGTATAGGCAATAATACTGTTTTTGAGAACCAGAATGATCATAAAATATCGTACTACCGTAACCGCTACGATTATGTTACAGGCGATGTTTCTTTACACCATACCTACGGCAACTGGCGCATAAGCGGAGGATTAGCAGGTCAGTTTTATAATAGCCAGGCAACAAACAATACCAAACGCTTTTTGAATGACTACAATCAGATAAATCCTGATGAAAGTGTTTTTGGCACTAAAACTTACATAGGTGTACTTACCAGTGCCAAGTACGATACGCGTAATAAGGGCACACTGCCAACAAAAGGCGTTTATTGGAACACAAGTATCAGCGGTTATACTGGCGGAGGCTCGGGCACACACAATACGTACGGACAAATACTATCGGAGTTTAGCTTTTATGTGAATCCCGACAGAGATTCAGTATTGATAATTGCCAATCGAACCGGGGTAGGCACTACTGTTGGTGATGCTGCTTATTTTCAGTTAATGAAACTCGGTGGTGCACAAAACTTCAGGGGCTTTCACACTAACAGGTTCACGGGTAAAACTATTGCTTACAATAATCTCGAGTTGCGCCTAAAGGTGCTTGATTTTAGTTCATACCTTTTGCCTGGATCTCTCGGGATTATTGGTTTCAATGATATTGGAAGAGTATGGGTACCCGGTGAATCATCCAACCAATGGCACGATGGCTATGGCGGAGGTATTTACCTGATACCCGCACAATTAGTGCTTATTGAAGGAGTGGTGGGGTTCTCAAAAGAAGGTGCTTTGCCTTATATATCAGTAGGTTTCAGATTTTAATTAGAGCAATAAAATATCTATCTGATGTGCATGAACCATATTTACTACCGGCGACCATGCAAAAACTGTAAAACGGCCATCCTGTGAAGCTACCAATGCAATGGCATCCTTTTGATCAAATACAAATTGAGCGGCCGATAAATGTCGCGTGCCACCGTTTTGAGCTGGATGGATTATTTTAGTTGAGCAGCCAACCACAGGTTCGGTAACAATGATCTCTTCAACCCTTACGCTTTTTGATGAACGGCCAATTTTTGCTCCAAAGGCCAATAATTCGTGTTTATCATTAATAACTGTTGCACCATCAATAGAGGTTAATCCTCCAATGGTATCCACGGCCCGGCGTAATTTTTCCTGCCACGAGGTATGATATTTTTCAATACCCTCATGTATCATCAGATCTGTAAGGCCAGAAAAAGCTGGAGATACAGGGTATGATATTGGTGTGATGATAGACTCCATCCAATCGTCGTTACCAGATGGTACAACCAGCAAAATACCACCACGCCTGTGAGCCTGCATAGATGCAGCAAGCTGAACAAGTACATTTACCGGGTCATTCCACGATGAAGGTAGCGTAAAGTCAAGCATGGATGTCAATATAGTAGGGCAATCTGATAGTGTTGATCCTTGCTCATCCACTACTTTTATATCATCACCTTTTAAAATGGCGATATTTACAAACTTGCCAAAGCCATCCACCCGGCGGTGTTTAATCACCAATAATCCAGGCTCAATAACTTCCAAAACAAAACAATAGGCGGGGATGGCCAGTGTGGTTCCCCAAACATAAAGTTCCCCATCTTCAACCCAAACACCAAGGTGAATACCCGGCTGTTGAACAGCCGATGCAAATTTTGTAAGTATGTTAGGTGCTAACGCTATCTTATGTCCAAATAACAGAGGCTGTCCGGCACTTTCAGGGGGTAAAAAAGCCAAAGTAAATTTGGGCGAATATCCTTCCTCACGGCGAAGGCTGGCCCAAAAAGCAATATCAATTATATTTTCAATGGTTGCAATATCAGGAGTAGGGGCAGCAAGATCGTCTTTGGAGGCTACAACTACCTTTGAATGGAAGTGTTTAAAATGCCTTTCAATTGACGGTGCCACAACCCGGGCAGCTTTATAAGTAGGTTCAGAAATAGTGCTGCTGGTTTTCATTTTATAATCAGATATTGATATGTAACCAAAAATAATGCTAATTACCTGTTAGCACAAGCAAATAGCTCAAAATTGCAATTGACGGATAATTAGGCTTAGATTAGACTACAGGACAAGCATACAATTGAATTATCCATACTTTTGCACTTTTTAAATATTATTATGGATATGCTTACAGCCCCGGGTAAATTAAGATTACGAATTGCCTGCGGGGTATTCTTTTTTATTTCAGGATTCGGTTATTCATCTTGGGCTTCGCGCATTCCATCTATACAGCAACAACTACATTTAAATGAAGGTCAATTAGGAGCAGTATTGTTTGCTTTACCCATTGGTTTGATATTGACAATACCTATCACATCTAAAATGTTAAAACATTTCAGCAGCAGGAGTATTATGCTGGTTGGCGCAATTGCCTTTAATGTTTTACTATGCGTGCCCGGTTTTACTGCTTATGTTTGGCAATTGGTGGTATTGCTATTCTTTTTTGGTTCGGCACGTAACATATTTAATTTATCCGTTAATGCGCAGGCGGTGAGTATTCAGTCGTTTTATGATAAATCAATTATGGTTACTTTTCACGGTATCTGGAGTTTAGCTGGTTTTGCAGGGGCAGCCGTAGGTAATCTGATGGTATCGTTTAATGTGGCCCCATCATATCACTTATTATTTGTTGGCGTTTGTATGATCATCATGACTTTGATCTTTTATCCGCACGCTTACTATGAAAAGCCGGTCGCAAAATCAGGAAAATCGGTCTTTTCATTGCCGGATAAACATCTTGTTAAATTTTCACTTATCTGCTTTGCATCAATGGCTTGTGAAAACACCATGTATGATTGGAGTGGTATCTATTTTCAAAAAGTATTACATGCCTCAAAACCGGCAGCTACGGCAGCATTTGTAATTTACATGGTGGCCATGACCATAGGGCGCTTCACCGGCGACAGGCTTGTTGCTTCGGCCGGAATAAAAAAAGTACTAAACTTTAGTGGCATACTGATCCTGGTCGGGCTATTGTTTTCTGTATTGTTACCTAATAACTATGTGGTTTATTTGGGGTATGCTTTGGTGGGTATGGGAGTATCATGCGTTGTGCCATTGGTTTTCAGTATGGCGGGTAAATCACAAAACATGAATACAGGTCAGGCGTTAGCGGCCATATCTACTGTGGGGTATCTCGGTTTTTTAATAATTCCGCCAGCGGTAGGGTTTATTGCGCAAGCAGCAGGTTTGCGTTGGGCTTTTGGTATTGTAGCTGCATTTGGCGCTCTAATTATTACCATGGTTTCAAAGATAAAAGATTCGGAAACCAAGGCATCTTTGCAAAATGCATAATTATTTATTGGTCGCTTTCTAAGTGAACAATAACCAATCATGAATTTGTAAAATTGATAACCTGTGTTTCTGGCAAGCAACAAAAGCTATCGATTTAATTTATAATTGCATCTGATTAATGGCTTTACTTTATACAAGCCTCAATTTTAATTCAAATATAAAAAGATGAACACCACCATAAACGAAACCGATGCACTATCCTTTTTAGACACTGCTATCAAAGTAGCTACCTCTAACTGGGAATTACAAAATACCAGATTAAACGCATTACTGGATAAATTAATAGATGAGCAGTTATCAGCAGCTACGGCTCCTGGCCGTAATAGCGGTGTTTATCTGTTAGGTCACCTTACAGCGGTGAGTGATGGTATGTTTACCTATCTTGAACTTGGCGATCGCCTTTACCCGGAACTGGATAATATATTTCTTCGTAACCCAGAAACTGCCAATCTGGATAAACCTTCTATTGTTGAACTGAAAACTGCCTGGAACAAAGTAAACACGACGCTTAAACAACAGATGGACAAATTAGTGCCTGCCGATTGGTTTACTAAACACAGTGCAATTTCTGTTGAGGATTTTGAAAAAGAACCTTATAGAAATAAGCTTAACATTCTAATAAGCAGAACTATACATCAAGGTTATCATTTAGGTCAATTAGTTTATTTACTCGAGAAAGCATCAGTTTAAACACATTTTACCTGACATTCAGATGAAATGAATTTGACAAACCGATGGTAAATAAAATCTGTAACGTTTATACTTTTGCTTAACGCTGTTAAATAATTTAATCACGTAAAAAAAGTGGCAAGTAAAGAGAGAATTCAACGCTTAAAGGATGAAACCAGAATGAATATTCTGGATGCATCGCTCCACATTGTAAAAGAGGAGGGATGGCAATCTTTAAGCATGCGGAAAATTGCCGATGTAATTGAATATACTGCTCCTATCATATACGAATACTTTTCAAATAAGGAAGCTATACTGCTTGAACTTACCAGAAGAGGTTACCTGATCCTATCAAGAGATCTGCAAATAGCAAAAAGTCAGCATGACCTACCCGCTGCACAGTTAGAGGCTATGTGGCTGGCTTATTGGAATTTCGCCTTTGATAATAAAGAGCTGTATCAATTAATGTTCGGTGTGGAGATGAACTGTTGCTGCGATCTGGTAGAAACATTGCCTGAATCTCAGAGTCCATTTGCACAGTTTAGCGAGGTTATAGTTGACTTAATGAATATAGAGAACCCATCAAAAGATATGATATGCTTAAAGTATTATACTTTTTGGTCTGTGGTTCATGGTTTGATCTCTATTAACATTCTTAGAAGAGGGTATTCTGATGAGATGAATCGCCAGGTATTAAGAGAAGCTATTGGTAACATTATCAAATCGATTGAAAAAGCCTGATTTTTTAGAGGCTTGTAATAACAGTGTTAAATTATTTAACACTGTTAAATAAAAAAGTTTAAACATCTACTTATATAATTCAACAAACAATGGACATTAACTTTTACCTATTACTTATTGGCAGTGTGAAGCAAATTAACACTGCTCAATCAAAACGATCGCAGCGATGTACTTAGCTGCGTTGAATTAAAATTATGAACTATAAGAACATAACTCAATCAACATATATCTACCCGGCTCAGGCCTATTAAAATCCCTATCATTTATCATCATCAAAAAAGTAATCATCATGAAAAGTATCATTTTAGCGCTCGTCGCACTTACATTATACAGTTGTTCTTCAGCGCCACAGGCGCCTCAGGCACCACCGCCTCCATCGTTGCCGGTAGCTGCTATTACCTCTGCTACACAAACTACTTACCAGGAATATCCTGCATCAATTGAGGGTACTGTTAACGTAGAAATACGCCCACAGGTAAGCGGAACTTTAGATAAAGTATTTGTTGACGAAGGCGCTTTTGTAAACGCCGGTCAGCCAATATTCAAAATTAACGAACAACCTTTCCGCGCATCATTAAATAACGCACTGGCTGCTTTGCACGCTGCCGAAGCTTCACAAGTTAATGCACAGCTTGAGGTTGAAAAACTGACACCGCTTGTACAAAATAAAGTAGTATCTGAGTATCAGTTAAAAACAGCTAAAGCAGCTTTCCAGGTAGCAACAGCAAATATCGAATCAGCTAAAGCTAACGTATCTACCGCGCAGATTAATTTAGGCTATACCCTGATTAAGGCGCCTGTAAGCGGCTACATTGGTCGTTTAGAAAGAAAACAAGGTAGCTTAGTTGGCCCGCAGGATGCTGCTGCACTTACCCAATTATCAGATGTACATGACGTACACGTTTATTTCTCTTTGGGTGAAAAGGACTTTGTAAATTTTAAAGAACAATATCCTGGTCAAACCTTAACTGAAAAATTAAAACAACTGCCATCGGTATCATTATTACTGGCTGATGGAACTGAATATACTAAACAAGGCAAAATAGATGTAATAGACGGCCAGTTTGATAAAAACACAGGTGCCATAACCGTAAGAGCAACTTTTGTTAACCCACAAGGTTTGTTACGTTCTGGTAACACAGGTAAGGTTCGTTTGAGCCTTGAGCATAAAGATGCTTTGATCGTACCTGAATCTGCTACTGTTGAAATGCAGGATAAGGTATTCGTATTCACTGTAGGCGACAGCAGCAAGGTTAAAAAACAAGCCATCAGCATTGTTGGTAAAAACGGCGACAATTACCTGGTTAAAGACGGCGTGAAAGTTGGCGACCAGATTGTATTAAGCGGCATTGATAAGTTACAGGAAGGTATGGTTATCCATCCTGAAAAGGCAGCAGATAAAGTAGCCGCCGTAGCAAAAAACTAATACATCAACTTAAACTTTAAAGTCATGTTTCAAAAATTTATAGAAAGACCGGTATTATCAACTGTTATCTCCATATTATTGGTGATAGTTGGTATACTTGGTTTAACAAAACTGCCCTTAGAGCGGTTCCCAAATATCGCCCCTCCGTCGGTATTGGTTTCTGCTGTATATCCGGGCGCTAATGCCGAGACTATTTTACGTTCAGTGACTCCGTCATTGGAAGAGGCTATCAATGGTGTGGAGAATATGACCTACATGACCTCCACAGCCAGTAATGATGGTACTTTGGGTATCACTGTTTACTTTAAACAAGGTACAAACCCCGATCAGGCAGCGGTGAATGTTCAAAATCGTGTTTCACAGGCTTCAAGCCAGTTACCCGCCGAAGTTTTACAATATGGTATCACAACTACCAAACAGCAAAACAGTTTTATTGGCGCTATGGGTATCTATTCTGAAGATCCTAAAAAATACGATGCCATCTTTGTAAATAACTATGCCCAGATCAATATTATTCCAGAAATCAAACGTATTTCGGGTGTAGGTTCTGCCAGTGTATTTGGTGGTATTAAGGATTACTCGATGCGTGTTTGGTTAAATCCAAGTCAATTAGCAGCTTATAAAATTACCCCAGCCGAAGTAACAGCAGCCATACAGGATAAAAACCTTGAAGCAGCACCAGGCAGATTTGGTGAAAGAAGCAATGAGGCATTTGAATATGTAATTAAATACAAAGGTAAACTTACAACACCTGAAGAGTACCAGAATATTGCTATCCGTGCAAATGCAGATGGCTCTGTACTTCGTTTAAAAGATGTAGCACGTGTTGAATTAGGTGCTTATAGCTATAGTAGCGTAAACCGTTTAAATGGTCATGAGGGTATTACCATAGGTATTATACAATTGGCTGGTTCAAACGCTAACGAAATCCAGATCAACATTGATAAACTGATGGAAAAACTATCAAAAGATTTTCCTGCAGGTATCAAATACAATCAGTTTTATCGTACCAAAACCGACTTAGACGAGTCAATTGAACAAGTTGAGCACACCCTGGTAGAAGCATTTATCCTGGTATTTATTGTAGTATTTATATTCCTGCAAGATTTCAGGTCAACTCTTATTCCGGCCATAGCGGTTCCGGTAGCTATTATAGGTACTTTCTTCTTCATGAGCCTGTTTGGGTTCTCGGTTAACCTTTTGACATTGTTTGCCCTCGTATTAGCCATCGGTATTGTGGTGGATGATGCGATTGTGGTTGTGGAGGCTGTGCATGCTAAAATGGAGCATAATCCAGGCCTTACCCCAAAAGCTGCAACTACAGAAGCTATGCATGAAATTACCGGTGCAATTATATCTATTACACTGGTTATGGCGGCGGTATTTTTACCTGTTAGTTTCATGACGGGTTCAACAGGTATATTCTACAGGCAGTTTGCATTAACTATGTCTATAGCAATCATTATATCAGCTGTTAACGCGTTAACCTTAAGTCCCGCCCTTGCTGCATTATTCCTTAAGAATAAACACGCCGATGGTGATCATGATAAACCAAAGCAAGGTTTCGTAGAAAAATTCTATGCAGGTTTTAACGGTGGTTTTAACTACATGACCAACAGGTATGTTGGTGGCTTAAAATTCCTGATCCGTAATAAATGGGTTAGTATGGGTGGCCTTGCATTAATAATTGCTGCCACTATATTCATGGTTAATAGAACAAAGACTGGTTTCATCCCTACAGAGGATCAGGGCTTTGTGGCAATCGCGGTTTCAACACCATCCGGAACTTCATTAGCCAATACCAATAAAATATTAAAACAAGCTGAGAAAGAGCTGAATGCCATGCCATCAGCAAGGTTTGTTATGTCGTTGGCTGGCTTTAACTTCTTAACACTATCTAACAGTCCATCAGCAGGTCAAATTTTTCTGTTGTTAAAACCTAATAAAGATAGAGGAGCAGTTAAGAATATTGATGAAATTCAAAATATCATAAGAGGTAAATTAGGCGCAATATCAAGCGGTACTTTCTTCGTATTTAGTTTTCCAACAGTTCCGGGCTTTAGTAACGTGGAAGCATTGGATGTACAGTTACAAGATAAAACCAACGGCAGGTTGGATAAATTCAGCGGTATTGCCAACAACTTCATCGGTAAGCTAATGCAGAAACCGGCTATTGCTTTTGCATTCACATCCTATAAAGCAGATTATCCTCAATTACAATTAGAAGTTGATGATGAAAAAGCCAACCAATTAGGTGTAAGTGTGAAGGACATTCTGTCAACCATGCAGGCTTACTTTGGTACTGCACAGGCATCTGACTTTAACCGTTTTGGTAAATACTATCGTGTGGTAGTTCAGGCTGATATTGCTGACAGAACGGATGTGTCAACAATTGACCGTGTGTTTGTAAAAAACAAAGCCGGTGAAACTGTACCTATCAATACGCTGGTTAAACTAACTCGTGTTTATGGTTCAGAAACAGCTTCACGTTATAACCTGTTTAATTCTATTGAAGTAAACGCTATCCCTAAACCAGGTTACAGTTCAGGTGATGCTATTAAGGCTATTGAAGAAACAGCAAAAGAGCAATTGCCTACTGGTTTTGGTTATGAGTTTTCTGGCCAAACTCGCGAGGAAATTTCCTCAGGCGGACAATCGGCAGTTATATTTATGCTTTGTTTGATCTTTGTATACTTCTTATTATCAGCTCAGTATGAAAGTTATATTCTGCCATTGGCTGTAATACTTTCAATACCTACAGGTATATTTGGTGTGTTTATAGTACTGGGCTTAACTGGTATAGAAAACAACATCTATGTACAGGTTGCGTTGATCATGCTTATTGGTCTGTTGGCTAAAAATGCCATTCTGATCGTGGAATTTGCGGTACAAAAACGCAAAGCTGGCTTAAGCTTATTCGATTCAGCTATAGAAGCTGCCCGATTAAGGATAAGGCCGATTGTGATGACCTCACTGGCGTTCGTATTCGGTTTATTCCCGATGAGTATTGCTACAGGGCCGTCTGCACAAGGTAACCACTCTATAAGTGTTGGTGCAGCAGGTGGTATGGTGTCAGGTGTAATACTTGGTTTGTTCATCATTCCGGTTCTGTTTGTGATATTTCAATATCTACAGGAAAAAGTTACAGGTGCACCTAAAGTTCCTGCCTCAACTGGTGATCATAACTCAGATGTACACAACGCTGACTTAGAACTGGCAAAAAATTAATCAGGCATAGCATTAATAATCATAAGAAATAAAATGAAACGATATATAAATCCATATTCTGTTTTGATACTGCTGGCAGTTTTTATAAGTGCCTGTAAAGTATCAAAGGATGTGGCTACACCTAAACCCGAGTTACCTGTAGCATTCAGGAACTCGGCTACTACTGCCGATAGCAGCAGCATTGCTGATGTACAGTGGAAAAACTTTTTTACCGATGCTACTTTGCAAAAGCTAATAGATAGTGCCATTGCACGTAACTATGATATGCAAATAGCTATTAAAAACATTGAAGCGTCACAGCTACTGTTTAAACAGGTAAAATGGAACTATGTACCGGAACTGAATCTGAACGTAACGGCTAATACCAATCGTCCGTCAGATAATAGCGTTACCGGATTAAGCTTAACCCAATATAATATTGGTACTAAGCATATTGAAGATTACAACGCAAACCTTGGTTTAACCTGGGAGGCTGATATCTGGGGCAAGATCCGTAACCAGAGCCGTTCGGCATTGGCACAGTATCTGCAAACTAATGAAGCTAAAAAGGCTATTCAAACCAACTTAGTTGCAGGCGTATCTCAAGGTTATTATAACCTGCTGATGCTTGACGCTCAGTTAGAAATTGCTCAGAAAAATGTAAAACTGAATGATAGCACGTTGCGTATTATTCGTTTACAGTTTGATGCTGGTCAGGTTACTCAGCTGGCTGTACAACAAGCCGAAGCTCAGCAACTATCTGCTGCCCAATTGGTGCCAGGCTTTGAACGTGATATTGCCATTCAGGAAAACGCTATCAAGATTTTAACCGGTGCATTACCTGATAAAGTTGAGCGTACTGCCCGTTTAGATGAAGTTACCATTCCTGAAAATCTTTCAGCAGGTGTACCATCAGCAATTGTAAGCCGCAGACCGGATGTAAAAACCGCTGAGCTTGCTTTAAATGTGGCAAATGCCAATGTTGGTATAGCACAGGCTAATATGTATCCCTCATTAACCATTACAGCTAATGGTGGTTTAAATACATTCAGAGCAAGTAATTGGTTTACCGTTCCTGCATCATTATTTGGTACAGTAGCAGGGGCTATAACACAGCCATTATTGCAACACAGGCAATTAAAAACACAGTACAAGGTAGCTTTGGTTGACCGTGAAAAAACAGTATTGCAATTCAGGCAATCAGTTTTAAATGCTGTGGGCGAAGTATCTGATGCTCTTGTACGTATAGAAAAGCTAAAAACACAACAGACTATTATTGCTAACCGTGTAAGCACCCTGGAAAAAGCAACCAATAATGCTAACTTATTATTTAGCAATGGTCAGGCTACTTACCTGGAAGTAATTACTGCGCAAAGCAACGTACTGCAAAGCGAACTTGATTTGGCAACCGTTAAAAATGCTCGTTTAAACGCCATGTCAGATCTGTACCGTTCATTGGGCGGTGGCTGGAAATAAGCAACAACTCCATCATATATAATCAAAGCGGTCTCGTGAAAATTGGGCCGCTTTTTTCTTTTATAGTAATTTTATTAATCTATTGATTGTCTGTTTTTACTTATTGCAAATTTGCTACATTTTTATTGTCAAAATTTATTATTATAGCATGCCCCTTAATATTGAATTTGTGTATTGATGAAATTTAAACTATTAACAGCATTTCTTTTGATTTCTGGCTTTGTAATGGCACAGAGTTTTAACATAATTCCGCAACCTAAGTTAGTTAATGGAAAGGAGGGCCAGTTCAGCTTTAATAATCATGCTACTATTGGGGTAAATGATACTTCTTTAACTGAACTTGCCCTATACTTTCAAAAAGAAATAGGTAAAGCAAAAGGGCTTTCACTCGCTGTAACAGATAATAAATCTAAAGCGGCTATTGATCTGGTGCTCACCAATACAGCACAATCAACAGGTTCATATAATTTAATAATCAGTCCTGAGCATATTACGGTATCATCATCAAATAAAGAAGGTGTTTTTTATGGACTAATATCCCTTTTACAGCTAATTAAACTTGATTCAATTGGCGATAATGGTAATATTTATTTGCAGGCTTGTGAGGTAACGGATTCCCCACGCTATCAATGGCGCGGTTTGATGCTTGATGAATCAAGGCACTTTTTTGGAAAAGAGAAAGTAAAGCAACTGCTTGACTGGATGGCTTATTACAAGCTTAATAAATTTCACTGGCACCTAACAGATGTACAGGGATGGCGTATCGAGATCAAGAAATACCCCAAATTAGCTACAATAGGTGGCATGGGTAATTACAGTGATACATCAGCCAAAGCAAAGTATTATACCCAGGATGATATTCGTGAGATAGTGGCGTATGCTGCCAATCGGTTTATAACCGTGATACCTGAAATTGATATGCCGGGCCATGCCACAGCAGCTAACAGAGCATACCCTGAATTTACCGGTGGCAGCGTTGCAAACTATCAGAACTTTACCTTTAACCCGGCCAATGAAAATACGTATCAATATCTGGCGGATATTATTAAGGAAACAAATGCATTGTTTCCTGCGCACATGATCCATTTGGGTGGTGATGAGGTAGCATTTGGTATTAAAGCCTGGTCGCTTGATACTGCCATAGCTCATGTTATGGTGAAAAGGAATTTTGAAGGCGTGAACGAATTGGAACGTTATTTCTTTAAACGGATGGCGGATACTGTAAGCAGCCTGGGAAGTAAGGTTTTGGCCTGGGACGAAGCCACCGGTACTGATTTGCCAGCCGACAAGACTATCATTTTTTGGTGGCGGCAAAATTTACCGGGTCAGTTACACCTGGCTTTACAAAAAAAATATCAGGTAGTGTTGTGTCCGCGCTTACCGTTATATTTTGATTTTGTACAGGACACCGGACATGTATCTGGGCCTAAATGGAATGGAGTATTTAATGGAATAAGCAGTGTTTACAATTTCCCGGATACACAAACGCCACCTGAGGAATTGAACAACAAACTTATTATTGGTTTACAAGCCAATGTCTGGACAGAATCAATAGAATCTGAGAAGCGATTGGACTTTATGCTTTTTCCACGAATAGCAGGGTTAGCCGAAGCCGGGTGGACGGCACCAGAACTAAAAAATGAACAAGCATTTAATGAAAGATTAAAAGCCAGTTTTAAGAATTACGATAACGCAGGTATTTATTATTATAATCCTTTCGATCCATCTTTTCATCCTGAAGTAGTAGATTTTGCACCACGGATCAAAATACCTAAGGTTCAACGGTATGCCAGTAACCGTATTTCCAAAAGATCACATGCAAAAGGCAGAGGCAGAAGCAAAAAACAACAAAAAGTTAGTTATGCTTCGGTAGAAAGAATACATAAAAAAAGGAAATAGCCTTTCGGTTATTTCCTTTCAAAAGTGTAAGATTGTAGCTTATTTGTAGGCTGAGATATGTGTTGTTTTTATGCTGAGCACAAATGATTTCCCAACACTTATTTTAACATTTTTATCCTGCAAAAGCGCTATCACAGCCTCGTCTGCCCTAATAGCTTCGTAAAGATCACGTGCTACCGCAGATCCGCTAATATTATTTGTTACCTTGCCATTTTCCATGGTTATATTAAAGGTATAACCTGATTTTCCACGGTCGCCCGCAGACTCAAAATCGGTTATATTTAGCTTAAACTGTTGATCTTCGTTCAAACTCTTTTTTAAATGTAAGCGAATAACGGGCATGTACCTTTTCCAGGTAGTTAAATACTTTCTTTCTTCCATAACTGTATTTTATAAAACAGAGTCTTTGTGAAAATTATTTCTTATGACTCTAAACTGCCTTAAGTAAACCCAGAGATTTAATCCGGATGTTACTATTAAATATTTTGTTTATTTGATAATGTAGGTGAAGGGACCTGCATATCCATAATGGATATTTTTACCACAGGATTCTTCAAAGCTACTTAAAATAAAAGTGTAAAGAGCCATAAATGGTATCATAAAGTTCAGAGCCATGCGTAATTCAACTAAGTTTTATAAAAAATGATCCGTTTATATTCAAAATATAGAAGATCAAGCCTATGTGGTGAATATGTAAAAGCTATTATTCAAATATTAGTAATTTGCATAATCCGAGAATGAGTTAGTAATCTTTAGTTCTATCTCTTTTACTCTTTAAATGTTTTATCATGATAAGAAAGCTAAAACCGAATTATTTTCAAACAGTTAAAATATCCCTATCCTGTTTTTTTGTTTTATTTGTAATTGTTGGCAAAGCAGCACCTTCAATTTATGTTAACCAGGTTGCGTTTGATGCAAAGGGAACAAAAATGGCAGTAATAGGTAATAATGAAAAATTAACTCAAGGCTCTGTCTTTAGTTTAATTAATTCATCTGGTAAAACGGTGTATTCAGGAAGACTTAAAGGGCCACAGCAAATAAATGAATGGGCCAAGGGTACTTACTTCTATCAGGCCGATTTTTCATCATTCACAAAGGCTGGAAAGTATAAAGTGGGCGTTAAAATAAATAGTAAACCATATCTGTCAGATGAATTTGAGATAGGTGAAGATGCTTTGGCTCTCAATACGATTCCATCCATCATCAGTTATTACAACAAGCAAAGAGCCAATACTCCTACAGAATTAGAGGTTGATAAAGCTGTTAAACTATATGGCAGCGATAAAACAGCCGATGTAAGAGGAGGCTGGTGCGATGCATCAGGCGATGTAAGCAAGTACTTTTCACATCTGGCCTATGCCAATTATATGTCGCCCCAGCAAATACCATTGGTTACCTGGTCAATGGTTAATGCGGTACAAACTGTGCCTAAGCTTCTTAATAAGCTTGGCGCTTATGACAATATGGTTAATGAGGCTCTTTGGGGTGGGGATTATATTATGCGTTCCTTATCAAAGGAAGGATACTTTTACATGACTGTTTTTAGTTATTTCAGTAAAGATCCTAATGCACGCCGAATTGTAGGCTTGCGCGCTAACAGCGTTACTACAGATGAATATCAGTGCGCATTTCGCGAAGGCGGGGGCATGGGTATCGCGGCTTTGGCTCGTATTTCACAACTTAAAAAAGATGGAGAGTTTAAATCAGCCGAGTATTTAAGGGCAGCTAAACGAGCTTATAACCATTTGAAGGTAAATAACATCAAATATGATGATGATGGCAAAGAAAACATTATAGACGATTATTGTGCTTTGATGGCTGCTACAGAATTATGGATAGCAACCGATAGTTCATTTTATCACGAAGAAGCCCGCATGCGTGCCCAAAACATTGAAAAACGGATGAGTCCTGCAGGTTATTTTACAGCCAATGATGCTGGCAGACCATTCTGGCATGCATCTGATGCGGGTTTACCTATAATTGCGCTTTGCAGATACCTAAGTAAAGAAAATAATGCAGATGATAGAAATTTAGCATTATTGGTTGTTAAAAAGGCACTTGACTATAACCTGCGTGTAACTGCCGAGGTAACTAATCCATTTGGATATGCAAGGCAAACGTTTAAACTTGGCGATAAAATTCGCGATGGATTTTTTATACCTCATGAAAACGAAACTGGCTGGTGGTGGCAGGGAGAAAATGCACGCCTTGGTTCGTTAGCTACTGCTGCATTGGTTGGCGGTCGTTTGGTTTACCCCGAAAAAGGAAGGTGGGGAGTGAAAAAAGATCTGGCTGTTTATGCATCGGATCAAATATCATGGATACTGGGATGTAACCCGTACAATATGTGTTTTATGTACCAGTTTGGTGAAAACAACGTGCCCTACATGAGCTCAAGTTTTGGGCATGGATCTGGCAAGGGCGGTATATCAAACGGTATTACCGGCAAGGAAGGAAATCCTGATGGTAGCGGCATTGATTTCAAAACGGAAGATAAAGGAAACGAATGGCGCTGGACCGAACAATGGCTGCCACATGCAGCTTGGTTTCTGCAGGCCATTACAGCCATGGTTCAGTCAGAATAAATTTAACAGCCGGCTTTTAAGTTTTAGAACATTTTATTACCTTGAGCATATTAGCACGGTCTAATCAACCGGATGCTAAGATGTTTACAAAGCCCAACCAATCAAGTGCTTTACAGTTATGTAATGCAGCTTACCTATGGCTGCTTAAATTGTATACTATGCTGTTAGCTTTAATGAAAGTTTTTATTTTTCTATGTGTATTAATTATTCCGCTGCGTGGCCCGATTAGGAGGAGAGAATCGAAATATGATGAGCCACCGCGTAGCAATGCTTTTTCAAATTATGGAGTCAATAAACAAGGCTACCTGGAAAAGATGGAGAAAAATGAAAACGACTGATATTAGTAACAACCTGCGTTTTTAGAGCGGGTTGTTACTTTTTATTTTTCTTTGATTGGGCCAAAAGCTCGTTTTGACTTACTCTTGCCAATATGATCTTTTGGATTAGATCAACGGGTAGAGTTTCATTTGGTTTAAAATGAAGTGTGGATCCGGATAGCTTAACCTCTTTTAGCTCATCTTTCATCGTTTTTATCAAACCAGGGCTCATCACATAAAAGCTGCAATACTTTTTGTTAACGCCGATACCTACCAGCATGTAAAGGTATTTATAACATGGAATCTGGTAGCTGATTGATTCTGTTACCTGAGGTGCGGTGTTCAATATAATTGATCGCAGTTCTTCCAACGTGGCCCTAAATTCAAAAGGCTGTTGCGCTATATATTCGTCAGAGTTTTGTGGTGTTGGATAATCAGAACCCCTCATGATATAAATGTAATAAAACTACATGGGAAATTATTGATTGTAAGCCTGCTCTAACTTAGCAATATCGAGCTTTTGCATTTGCATTAATGCTGCCATAACATTGTTTGCCTTTTTACGATCTGTTGCTTGTAATAATTTACTTAATGCAGTTGGAACAATTTGCCACGAAAGGCCGAATTTATCTTTTAGCCATCCGCACTGACTTTCTTGCCCTCCATTGGAGGATAGTTTTTCCCAGTAAAAATCAATTTCTTCCTGTGTTTCGCAGCTTACTGATAAGGATATAGCTTCAGTTAACTTAAACATTGGACCACCATTTAAAATCATAAACTCTTGTCCTCCGAGCTCAAATGTAGCAACAAGTATTGTTCCTGCAGGTTGAGGCGCACCTTCGCCATAGCGGCTAACATTTTTAATTTTTGAGTTTTTAAATAAAGAAGTATAAAAATTGATAGCCTCTTCAACTTTACCGTCGAACCATAGGCAAGGGATAATCTTTTGCATGATAAATTCTCCTTTTAAATTTTTTGCTGTGGTTTATTTATTGATTTTGATATATCAAAGTTACCCGAAGTTGTATGATTAAAAGGGTGTGAATATGACAATATAGAGGGGGGATTGCGTAATCTGTGACTTACATCAAAAACATAAAACTATAAAGCCCGATCTGTTGAACAGGTCGGGCTTTACATCCTTTAATGGATAAGTATTAAAACTTAATCGTCACGATGATTATTTAAGTTAGGCATTTTTTGATTTTGCTCCAGCGTATGGTAAAGTTGATATAAAAATAACCATGCCTATACCAAAAGTAATAAATCCGCCGTAAACAATTCCTGCAGACGCATCAATTCCGCTAATAGAGTCAGCAGGGTTAAACGCGTGATTTGGAGTGAAAATGAAGTAACCGGCTATAATTAATATGCCTACTGCTGTGATCAAAAGCCCTAATGTTTTTTTCATGTTATTTATGTGTAGCTACAATACAGCAAATGTATAAACTTTAATTTAATCAACAAACATGAATCTGCTTAAAGATAGGCAAGATCAAGTTTTTTCAAGATCGATCCCCACGTTTAGGGATTGATGAAGCAAACAATTATTTACACTTTTGCCTAAAAATTAACTTTATTTTTAAGTTGCGTTAGCCACGCATAACTTAAACAGATTTATCATGCACATAAAACAAATTAAAATCATTGCGCTATTACTTGTTGCTTGTTTAGGTGCCTGCAAAACTCCGGGCGGGCAATCAAGAAATGAACCTGATCTGAAGGCATTCTTAAAAGATAGTTCTACAAAAGTACAAGATGGTGGTGTTCAGGTTGTATCCATCAATACACCCCAGGGTAAGTTTAATGTCTGGACAAAAAAAATAGGTAACAATCCTAAAGTTAAAGTATTACTGCTCAATGGTGGCCCAGGAGCTACACATGAATATTTTGAATGCATGGAAAGCTTTTTACCGGCTGAAGGTATTGAGTTTATTTATTACGATCAATTGGGTACTGGCAATTCTGATAATCCGAAAGATACTGCCATGTGGAGTTTGCCGCGCTACGTAGAAGAAGTAGAACAGGTAAGGCAGGCATTAAAGCTTGATAAAAATAACTTTTACTTGTTAGGGCACTCTTGGGGCGGCATTCTGGCGTTGGAATATGCATTAAAATATCAGCAAAATTTAAAAGCACTGATTATATCAGATATGATGGCGAGCTGTCCAGATTATGGTAAATACGCCAATGAAGTGTTAGCTAAGCAATTTGATCCGAAAGTTTTGGCGCGTATAAGGGAAATTGAAGCTAAAGGTGATTTTCAAAATCCTGAGTATATGAAATTACTTATTCCAAACTTTTATGAAAAGCATATATGCCGCATTCCGGCAGCTGAATGGCCTGAACCTTTAAATCGTTCTTTAGGTAAAATCAATGAGTCATTATATGTAACCATGCAAGGCCCCAGCGAGTTCGGTATTTCTGGTAAATTGCTTAAATGGGATCGCAAAGCCGACTTGCCGAAAATTACGGTTCCAGCGTTAAGTATTGGCGCCAAATATGATACTATGGACCCTGAACATATGAAATGGATGGCCACTCAGTTTCAAAACGGCAGCTATTTGTATTGCCCAAATGGCAGCCACATGAGTATGTATGATGATCAGCAAACTTATATGACCGGTTTGATCAAATTCATAAAAGGTGTGGATGCAGGTGAAAAGAAAATAGCACTGTAATCAGTTGTTAAATAAAAAATCAAAAGCTCCGAATGTGTTCACATTCGGAGCTTTTGATTTTTTACAGAATTTTAAATTATTTTGGCAGCTCTTTCATAAATTCCAATATATCTTCCCCAATTTCCTGGGCGTGAGTTTCCAGGGCAAAATGGCCGGTGTCATAAAATTTCACCTTTGCATTGGGATTATCTTTTTTATACCCTTCAGCTCCGGCAGGTAAAAAGAACGGATCTTTATTACCCCATACAGCTAACAACTTTGGCTTTTTATCTCTAAAGTAAGCCTGAAATTTCGGATATAAGGCAACATTTGTCCGGTAGTCAAGCATCAGGTCAAGCTGAATATCCAAATGGCCGGGCTGATCAAGAAAATGCTGATCCAGTGTGTAAGTTTCAGGTTCAATTAATGAAGTATCTGCCACACCGGTTAGGTACTGAAATTTAGTCATCTTAAGAGATACAAAATCCTTTAATGTATCACGGTTAGCCTGTGATGGATCATTCCAGTATTTTTGAATGCTACTCCATGCGGTGCTCAATCCTTCTTCATAAGCATTGCCGTTTTGCGATATGATACCGGTTATTTTTTCGGGGTTTGCCAGGGCCAAACGCAGGCCGGTAGGGGCACCGTAATCAAAGATATAAATGGCAAATCGTTTAAGTTTTAAATTATCGATAAAACCTTGCATGGAATTGGCGAGGTTGTCAAATGTATATTTAAACTTAGTATGATCAGGCGAATCTGTGAAACCAAAGCCAGGCAGGTCAGGTGCTATTACGTGGTATTTCGTGGCAAGTATAGGTATCAGGTTACGGAACATAAATGACGATGTAGGGTAGCCATGAAGTAATAATATAACAGGAGCATCTTTAGGGCCTGCTTCGCGGTAAAAAATATTCAAATCGTTTACCTGAACATTGTTGTAATAAATGGTTGGCGTTTTCATATGATTGTTTTTGAGGTTGTTTAATTGCTGCCCATATATAGGTAAGATACCTATCAGTATAAGTAGCAGTGTTAAAGGATGTTTCATTTGTTTCTGATTATTTTATACAACAAATTTAATCTGTACATTTGATTATTAAAAACGATTAATAATAATTTAATAAATCATAAAAAGAGATAAATGAACACTCATGATCTTAAAATATTTGAGGCAGTAACTACTCATGGAAGTTTCACTAAAGCTGCCGAAGCCATGTTTACGGTACAATCAAATGTTACAGCCCGGATAAAAAGCCTTGAGGAAGAATTTAATGTCAATTTATTCAAGAGAACATCCCGGTCGGTTGAATTAACACAGGCCGGTGAAATATTTATCCAATTTTGTAAAAAGCACAACCATTTAACTGAAATACTCAAACAGGAACTTTCAAATAGCAATAAGCTATCCGGCTCACTTAAAATTGGATGTATCGAAACAACTATGGCACTCAAAGTACCCGGGGTAATTAATGAATTTACCGATAAATACCCTGAGGTTGAATTAAGCTTTAAAGCTGATAATTCTATTAACCTTATTAATGACATAATTAATTACAAGCTTGATGCTGCTTTTGTGGCCGCACCTGTTACCTCGCCAGAGTTAAATGTTCATTTGGTAAAAGAGGAGCAACTGGTCATAGCAATGGCCGAGGGGCATCCTAATTTACCTGAATATCTGGCTAATGGTAAGGTTAAAATTGTGGTTTTTGATATAGGGTGCAGTTACCGGCCTAAACTTGAATCATGGCTTAATATCAAGGGAGTATTTAATTATCAGTGTACAGTGCTTAATACTTTAGAAGGTATTATCAATTTTGTTGAGGCAGGCATTGGAATAACCATATTACCACAGGATTTGGTTAACCAGATATACTATAATCGAAAATTAAAGACTCAGTCTATTGATGGCGAACAGGGGAGGTTAACTACAGTTATTGCATACAGAAATGATGTTCCGCAATCAAATGCTATGAAAGTGTTTATGGATTTATTTTAATCATAAAGCATGCCCACGTTTTTATAAGTTTGGGAACCCGGTTGATGGGATAAACATGACCTTATTGAAAAAGTACCTGTAAGGCTTACATGGCTTTTATTATTTTGTGGTATAACAACCTTGGCTCAGAATGCTAAGCCTTCGGTTGAGCCGGGTGTATCGCTGGAGCTTGCCAGTTACCGGCGTAGCCTGATCTGTGATTTACGGTGCAAGCTCAGGCGGTACTGGCTTTTTTAATAGTGCTGTTACGAATGAACAGGAACGACATTAACGCGCCTAAAAAAGCAAGTATTGCAGACAGTCGCATTACTTTTGCATAAACATCTATAAAGCTATTATGATAAAGTTTCTTAATTGCTTTTTGGTAATAGTTGTTAAACCCTGGCGGTACTTTGGCATCGCCTAAATTAGCAGCCTGAGCCATTACTATTTGTTTTTGCTGGGTATTTAAGGGTATTTGCTGTACTTGATTTTCCAAAGCAGTTGTAAAAAACAAAACCGCTAAGGCTCCTAATATGGCATTGGCAAACACGTTAGATATACGTGTAAGTGCATTATTTACCCCTGAGGCCGTTCCTGAAAAGTTATCGCTCACTGAACCCATAACTGCCGTAGTAAGCGGGGCCACGGTGAACGACATTCCTAAACCGAAAACAATAATACCCGGAAAAAAGGTTGTCCAGTAATCAGCAGCGCCGTTGGTTTGTGTTACAAATGATAATATCAATAAACCAAGGCCGGTTGTAGCAGGGCCTACTATAAGTAATAAGCGGGGGCCATGCCTGTCGGCAAGGACACCTGAAAAACGGGCCATGATAATCATGAGAATAGTAAAAGGTAAAAAAGTAAGGCCCGATTGTAGCTGACTATAACCCTGTACCTGCACCATATTCAATGACAAAAATAACATACCCGCACCTAATCCAGCATAAAGAAAAAATGTAAGCAGGTTTACACCGCTAAACGTCATATTGGTAAATAAGTGCAGCGGCATCATCGGATGCAAACTTTTGTTTTCGATATATATAAATGCAAGTAACAAAATTATGCCGCCTGTTAGTGTGGTATAAACTTGCCAATTGCCCAAACCTACAGCCGGTGCACGCAAAAAGCCAAAAGTAAGTGCTGCCAAACCCAGCGCTATGGTTATGGCACCTGGTAAATCAAGATTGGGACCTCGCTCGTCAGATCGGCTTTCTTTTACCTTTTGCCAAAGAATTAAAAGGGCCGCGATACCTATAGGGATATTAATAAAAAATATATACCGCCATAAACCGGCATCACCAAAAGCTCCGCCAAGTACAGGGCCACCCAAGGTTACTACTGTAGTAAACGCCGACCATGTACCAATAGCCTTACCCTTTTCGCTGTCATGAATAGAGGAGGAGATGAGCGATAAACTCCCGGGTATCATCAGGGCGCCACCAATTCCCTGTAACATACGGCATACGATAAGCAGTGTTACACTTGGGGCAAAGCCGCAGGTAGCAGAACCCAAAATGAAAATAAAAATGCCGATCATGAATATTTTTTTTCGGCCTAATTTATCTCCTAATGTTCCGCCAATCAAAATAAGGGAAGCCAGCATCAAAAGGTAAGCGTTCAATATCCAAAAAAGATCTGTACCGGTTGCGTTTAAACTTTGCTGTAATGAGGGTAATACCACATTAAGCGCAGTTCCATCTATAAAAGCCATGGCCGAAGCCATGATGGAAGATACCATGATCCACTTACCCTCTGGGCTATTAAGAGCAACTGTTGCCATAAAATAGGTTATATGTAAATATAGTAAACAAGAAGGATGAAAGCGCTTATCTCGTCTGTAATTTACCGTGGCTGAATATGCGGATAAATAGGCTTAAACCTTACGTATGTTCGTATAGAGGGAGTAAAAGAAAATGTCCGGATTTTAATGACCCGGACATTTTCTTTTTATTCAATTACCAAGAGCTTATTGCTGGTTATGCTCAAAATTGATCATCCACAGTATGCCGTACTTATCTTTAAAACTACCAAAATAAGCTCCCCAAAACATATCAGCCATGGCCATCTCAACTACACCACCTGCAGATAAGCTATTGAATAAATGGTCGGCCTCTTCGCGGCTTTGCGGGTGCAGTGAAATATATACATTATTACCC
This sequence comes from Mucilaginibacter aquaedulcis, assembly GCF_030409325.1. Classification (GTDB taxonomy): domain Bacteria; phylum Bacteroidota; class Bacteroidia; order Sphingobacteriales; family Sphingobacteriaceae; genus Mucilaginibacter; species Mucilaginibacter aquaedulcis. Next base: position 554,765 of record NZ_JAUFPR010000002.1, on the reverse strand, counting down.
ACATCCAATTTATGACCTGCCGAAGGCATAATGTCAGATGCCATTAAAACGGTGTGCTCATCAATAGGCAGAGCAATGTGCATAATCCTGTTTTTTTCATTTTCAGGAAGTTGTTCAGCATGCGGCATATCAGCCATTTTGTGAACAGCCCGAAACTCTCCGCCAAAAACAGATTTGTAAAAATTGAATGCTTCTTCGGCTGTGCCATCGAAGTTCAAATAAGGGTTCATTTTTGCCATAATAAAGGTTATTTAGTATCGTAATTAAAAGAATTAATGTGAAATATTTGTTGCTTTTAAAATAAATTTAAATCAATAGTTTGGTGTAGATAGAGGTAGTTATGTTAAATAATGCCCCCCTTAATATATCAAACACTAATTAATATATTCATTTTCAATAGCATTATTTTCAGGAATGCGTTTGATATTAGGATTTGAAAAAACTTGACTAATTTTAACTATTATATAATAAGCCTTATCGACAAGAAATGTATAGTTAAAACCGGTAAGTCAAATTATTTTAGGTGTTTAATATCGGTTGATATAATACTTATAAATTTAACTAAATCCATTAGATTTAGTCTGCATTAAACCATGGAAAACTTAAACGATTTGAATGAAAAACCTAACCTGCAAAAACAGCATGTAACGGAGCTGGAAATAAGCGAGGCAAGGTTACATATGGCGATGGCCTCAACAAATCTGGGTACATGGGATTACTATCCGCAAACGGGCAAACTGGATTTGAATACCGAAAGCAAAAAAATACATGGATTATACACCGATGAATCTGTTGATCTTAATAAATTTTTAAGTCATGTTCACCCTGCCGATAAGGCAACCATACAACAAAATATAGACCATGCGTTAAACAACATAACTAACAATACTTTTGATATTACACATCGTATTGTACGTTTTAATGATAAGAGTACAGGATGGGTCAGAACACAGGGAACCGTTTATTTTGATGAGTATCAAAAAGCCAAACGACTTGTGGGTATTATCCTTGACCTTACAGAAGCTAAATTGGCCGAAGAAAAGAGCGCGAAACTCGCCGCTATAGTAGAGTCATCAGATGATGCAATTATCAGTAAAACACTTGATGGTATTATAACAAGCTGGAATTATGCTGCTGAACAATTATTTGGTTACACTGAAAATGAGGTTATTGGAAAACCAATTACCATATTAATACCTGAAGACAGACTTGAAGAAGAAAAGCTGATACTGGATAGGATTCGTCAAAGTAAAAAGGTTGACAATTATGTTACTTTTCGTGTAACCAAGTCGGGTTTGGAAATACCTGTTTCGTTAACCATTTCACCCATTAAAAACAGTAGCGGCAAAGTTATCGGTGCTTCCAAAATAGCCCGTAATAATGCCCGGCAAAAGATGGCAGAAGCACAGTTGTTACGTTACGCCGAAAATTTGGAATTATTGAATGCAGTTGGTAAGGTTATTTCTGAAAGGCTTGATGTTGAGGATATTTTGCAGAAGGTAACAGACGCTACTACACAATTAACGGGTGCTGCTTTTGGAGCTTTCTTTTATAATAAATTAGATGATAGAGGCGAATCATATATGCTATTCGCTCTTTCCGGAGCTCCGAGAGAAGCTTTTGAAAAATTTGGTATGCCGCGCAACACCGCTGTTTTTCATCCTACTTTTATGGGCGAAAGTATTGTACGCTCAGACGATATTACTAAAGATCCAAGATATGGCAAGAGTGCTCCTCATTTTGGTATGCCCAAAGGGCATTTACCGGTTGTAAGCTATTTAGCTGTACCGGTAATATCAAAATCGGGTAGTGTAATAGGCGGGTTGTTTTATGGACATCCGGATGCCGGCAAATTTACGCGCGAACATGAACAATTGGTTTCAGGGGTGGCTACCCAGGCAACGGTTGCACTGGATAATGCCAAACTTTATGAAGAAATACAAAAACTCAACGACAAAAAGGATGAGTTTATAGGCTTGGCCAGTCATGAACTCAAAACACCGGTAACCAGCCTTAGCGGATATTTACAGATATTGAACCGTACACTTTCAGAAACAGATCGTAACAAACCCTTTGTTCAGAAAGCATTACGGCAGGTTAATAAACTTTCAGAATTAATTTCCGATCTTCTTGATGTTTCAAAAATAGAAACCGGTCATTTGCCTTTATCTTTCACAAAATTTGATTTAGTACAATTAGTACTGGAAGTAATTGAGTTAACACAATATACCACCAAAACTCACCGAATTGTGATGTGTCCGGAGGTAGAAAGTATAATGGTTTTTGCTGACAAGCAACGCATTGAACAGGTTATCATTAACTTGCTTTCCAATGCCATTAAATATTCACCCAATAAAATGCTGGTTAATGTAATTGTTGGGATTAATAATGATAGAGCTCGTGTGGCTGTTCAGGATTTTGGAATGGGAATTCATCAGGATCAGCAAGAGCGTGTGTTTTCCAGGTTTTACCGGGTTGAAGAATTAGCGGCACATATATCAGGCCTTGGCATTGGGCTTTATATTAGTAAGGAGATCATCAATCGTCATAACGGGAAACTATGGCTTGAGAGTGAAGTTGATAAAGGTTCAATTTTCTCATTTGAGATCCCTGTAAAACAATAAGGTATTTAGCTTATTACCGCAGCTCCTTTTTTCTTGAAATCTGTTGGATTAACACCTTTATACTTTTTAAATATCTTATTCAGATGACTTTTGTCTGCAAATCCAAACTCATCGGCAATTTCGCTTACGCGCATGTTACTATGTAGTAATCGGTTTTCAATCAGTTTAAGCTTATAATTTAAAATGTATTGCTGCAGAGTTTCATTGGCGTGCTTTTTAAAATAGCTGCCCAGGTAGCTTTCCGCTATGCCAAAGTGTTTGCTTATATGATCTAATCTTAACTTTTCGGGATAGTAAATATTAGTTTGGATATAGTTTAAGATACTGATCGCTTTTTCTTCGCTTGCCTCGCTAATTTTCTCGGGAAATACCTGACTGATGTTTCTGGCAATAATTACCAATACGGTATTAACCAGCTGTGAAATCAATTCTTTGTGGTATAAAGAATGATTTAAATGCTCGTTAATGATCATTTCCATCAAATGGATGATCGATCTCTTGTCGGTTTCGGTTTTTAAAATGCAGCCAGGTTCGTGTTTTGCATTCTGCAATATCATTTCCAGCCTATCGGTAAGCTCCTTCTCCTTTTTTGATGATTGAACGAAAATGTTATTGAACCTGATAAAGAAAAACTGGGTGGGTTCTTCAATTTTAAAGATATGTGAATCGTTAGGAGCTACCAGGAATAGGTTGCCAGCTTTATAATCAAACTCAATGCCGTTAATGCTTTGCCTGCCTGTGCCCGAAACTATATAAATAAGTTCAAAAAACGTATGGGTATGTAAGCCGCGTGGGCATTCGCCCAGCAGTTCTTTTAATACCAATTCAAAGGGTTCGCACAAATGATCCTTAACCATGAAAAGTACACCTAATACATGTAAAAATACAATTTTATTGATTCACTTATGTTGAACTTTGATCATCAAAAAGAAACGATAAAAAATATAACAAAATGAAAGCACTTGTTTTAGAAAGCTTTAATACTCCATATCAGTTAAAACAAATTGATAAACCTGCAGCTGGTAAAGGGCAGGTATTGGTTAAAATATTGGCCAGCAGTGTAAATCCGCTTGATATTAAGATCAAGGCTGGGCAGGCCGGGCATGCAAAAGCAGTTTTGCCCGCTGTACTTGGAATAGATATGGCGGGGGTAGTAGAGGCAGTAGGCGAAGGGGTAACCTCTTTTGCACCTGGCGATGAGGTATACGGATTAACAGGAGGTATCGCGGGTATACCTGGAACTTTGGCTGAATACGCTGCGGTTGATGCGGAGTTACTTGCTTTAAAACCCAAAAACCTCAGCATGCGCGAAGCCGCAGCTTTGCCATTGGTATTCATAACAGCCTGGGAAGGCTTGGTTGACCGGGCCAATGTAAATGAAGGAAAAACTGTACTGGTTCATGGTGGTGCTGGTGGTGTTGGCCATATCGCGGTTCAAATAGCAAAAGCATTGGGAGCACAGGTTTTTTCAACTGTTGACGCGGCTAAAAACGAGGTTATTAATGCTTACGGCGCTACTCCAATCAACTATAAAAGTTTAACGGTTGATGAATATATACAACAATATACAGGCGGAGAAGGCTTTGATATTATTTTTGATACCATTGGCGGCGAAACGCTGGATGCTTCTTTTAAGGCTGCTAAACAATATGTGGGACACGTATTAAGTATATTAGGATGGGGTACTCATAGTTTGGCGCCCTTATCTTTTCATGGTGCTACTTATTCAGGTGTGTTTACACTTTATCCTTTAATAACAGGCAAAGGCCGTAAACACCATGGCGATATTTTAAGGGAAGCCACTAAATTAATAGAGGGTGGTAAATTAAAACCACTGGTTGACCCTGAAAATTATACACTTGAAACAATTGCCGAGGCTTATGACGCTCTGGAGCAAAGTAAAGCGAAAGGCAAAGTTGTTGTCAATATAAATAATTGATCCCGTTTACAACTTCACAAATTCGGTCGGTAATTGTTTAACTGGCTGAATTTGTATATGTCTGAAATAAACCTCGGCACCTTCAGATTGTATCTGAATTTTTCCTTTGGTCAATGGAATTACTTTACCATTTTCAAGTTGCCTGTTATGGTACAATATCATGACCACCTTTCCATTAACAACATGTACGCTGGTATCGCCATGTGTGTACAAGTCTAAGGTATTCCATTCACCTGATGGGTTTTCTCCTTCACCCAGTTTAATACAATGACGTCCTTGCTTGCTTTGCTGACTAAATTCGGTAAGCGTTCCTTTTGGACTATATACATAAGCTGTATCTGACTTTTTAACAGCCGGTATATCGGCCATACCCCCGGCACACCCCCAATAATCGCCGCAATTGCCCTCTTCAATCTGAAATTCTTGTCCACGCATCCAGGCGGCATAATCAGCACCATATTTACCTACCGAGTTGTACAAAAGTCCGCTATCTTTATGTTTACCTTTTTTTTGACCCCATGAAAGCGCTCCCCATTTAAACTGTAGCTGAAGGTGATAGTTTTCATACTCGTTCTTAGTAATCATGGCCCCCCAGTTTTGACCTGAGATACGGATTATATTTTCTTCATCTTCTTTAACCACCGTAAAAACATGTCTGGGATCATTATTCAGACCAACAGGATTATCGGTGATCGGCTTTCCACTGTCATCAAGATCCGGACCTATGTAAGTATCCCAGCCGATTAAGTCACTTCCATTAAATAATTGTTTCCACGAGTCGCTTCCATTGTTAATGGTAAAGCCAAAAATTAACGTACCAAGGATCAATGATAAAATTAATTTAACTGATTTCATGTGAATAAAAGATTTAACTATTGGGTTGAATAAAACCGGTTATTACAGCGAAAGTTTTTTTTAATTATAAAACCATATCTAATATAGATAATTATTATTTGTCTTCTAATATTATCGTTCAACCAGGGTTGTTAATAAATATCTAATTTAAAACCTTAACAAAAATGATTAGTCGTAACCACTGTAAGTAAGATAGGTTAAGTAGTTTGTTTATTGCCGGGCTTGATTATCTTTGAGCCTATACCTATCAAAATCCTATGAAAATCCTATGAAAAAGATCAGTTTATCTTTAGTGATGCTTCTCTTAGCGTCGCTGTTTATCTTCTTTAAAAAGCCTGATACAAAGCCAAAGGATAACAGGCCTAATATTGTGCTGATCATGGCCGATGATCTTGGATTTTCAGATGTAGGATGTTACGGATCAGAGATACACACACCAAATATCGATTACCTCGCCGCTCATGGTATTAAGTTTACCCGCTTTTATAATACATCCCGCTGTTGCCCAACACGGGCATCGCTTTTAACAGGTTTATATAATCAAAGGGCAGGCATTGGCAACATGACCGATAAGGAAGATGAACTTGGCTATCTTGGTCATTTATCGGAGAACTCTATTACTCTTGCCGAGGTATTAAAAAGTGCAGGTTATCATACAGCCATGTCAGGTAAATGGCATGTTTCCAATACTATTGGCCAAAAAGATGCCAAAGAACAAATGAAATGGCTAAATCATCAAAGTGAGCATCCCGAATTTTCACCTCTGGCACAATACCCTACTAATAGAGGATTTGAAAAGTTCTTTGGAACAATCTGGGGCGTAATTGATTATTTTGATCCATTTAGTTTGGTTAGCGGTACCACGCCAATAAAAGATGTACCCAAAAACTATTATCATACAGACGCCATTAATGATACTGCCGCCGCTTATATAAAGCAATTTAGTAAGGATGGTAAGCCTTTCTTTTTATATGTTGCCGAAAATGCACCTCACTGGCCTTTAATGGCATTGCCCGAAGATATTGCCAAGTATAAAGATACTTATAAGATAGGGTGGGATAGTATTCGCGTTCGTCGTTACAGGCGGTTAGTAAAAGCAGGTATTATTGATCCTTCAAAAGCTCCGCTTTCTACCCGTTTTCAAAACGATTTGAAATGGGAAAATAACCCTGATAAAGAATGGGATGCCGCGGCTATGGCGGTACATGCTGCCATGATTGATAGGATGGATCAAGGTATCGGCCGTATTATTAAAGCATTAAAAGAAAGTGGTAAATTGGATAACACGCTGATTATATTTTTAAGCGACAATGGCGCCAGTAATGAGAACTGCACTGCTTATGGCCCTGGTTTTGATCGACCCGACCAAACCCGATCCGGAGAAAAAATTGTTTATGACCTTAAAAAGCAGATTATTCCCGGTTTAGAAACGTCTTACGCATCCATTGGACAAAGGTGGGCCAATGTGGCCAACACACCATACCGGTATTGGAAAGCAGAATCATACGAAGGAGGAGTACATACACCCATGATCGCTTATTGGCCAAAAGGTATCACCGCAAAACCTGGAAGTGTATCCGAACAATTAGGCCATGTAAAGGATTTTATGGCCACTTTTATAGAAATTGCTAAAGCAAAATACCCTGCGCAATACAAAGGGCATTCCATATTACCTACTCAAAGCATGAGTTTAGCTGCTTCATTTAAAGGGAAAACAACAGCTGATGAACCTTTGTTTAATGAACATTACGGGGCGCGCTACGTACGCTATCAAGGCTGGAAGATGGTATCCTTAGCTAAAGATAGCACCTGGAGCCTATATCGTATTAAAGATGATGAAACCGAAAACAATGATGTGTCTGTAGCGAACCCTGATAAAGTGAAACAACTGGCTGCTATGTGGCATAAATGGGCCGCTGAAAACAATGTATACCCTAAGCCGCATCATTAGCAAGCATTATTACTAATAATTTATTTTTATTTAATTAATATTTTATTATTTAATACAATGTGTAATTTAAAGGTTTTATAGTTAAATATATTCTTTAATATGATTCTAATTTTTAATATTGCTCTTTGTTAATTTATTAGATGAACCAGACCTTTTAAATGAAAGCTATATATACCGGAATCATTGCCAGGAAAATACTTCTGGTCTTTCTATCGTTCACCATATTGCTTTCTATAGCCGCCTTCTTTGTAAGGAATAACATTACTCATAAATTAGAAAACATTTCTGCACTGGCTAATCAGGCTGGGGAGGATCAATCAAAACCAGGTGAGGTATTACTCATACTACGCCAGGCCGAGGATGATTTTCAGGAGGCTTTATTAAATAATAACAGCAGTAAAAGCAGTGATTATAAAAAAAGACTTTCACTAGCATTTGCTAAGATTGATTCGCTGCTGAAGGCTAAGGATAATACTACATCATTAACGTCAGATCAGCGCAAAAAGATAAAGGTATGGTATAATAATAAGCTTCAATTATCAAACAGGTTATATCCGCTTAAACATAATTTTGATTCACTTTTAAATGCCTATGCAGATTTTAATGAAGAAACAGGCAGAAATCTTCCGCAGGTTAATGCTAATTTTCATGTTATCAGCAAAAGCATCAACAGCACAGCCGATACAGTACGCAAGAGGACAACAGTGCCCAAAAAGGGCTTTTTTGGTCGGATAAAGGATGCCATTGCCAACAAAACCAGTAAAAATACAGCCAGCGAAATAATTGAGATCAGACATAATAACGATGCTCGTATTCTTGACTCCACATTGCGAAAAAATGCTGCGCTGGAAAAGAAAACATATACCAACAGAATCAAGCAGTTGCAAAACCGAAATTTAAAGTTGCTGCAAATGCAAAGACAGCTGATCTCCTTGAATAATCATATTAATAATGAGCTAGAACTTATTGTTAATGAGGTAAAAGAGATCAATTATAATCTTGCCAATGAGTTTAAAGCGATATCCTTTAAAAACTATGAGGATACAACAGCGTTGCTGAATAAACTATACCTCACGGCTTTGTTCCTGTTGTTTATATTTGCTGTGCTATTGATCGTATTCATTCTTCAGCTTAACCAATCAGAGCTATTCCTGAGGGCGGAGAATGATCGTTCGGTGATGATAGCGCAGCAAAAAATGGATCTTTTACTGCATATGAGTCATGAGGTGCGTAACCCGCTCACCTCCATTAATGGTCTGCTTTACATATTTGGCAAATCTAATTTATCGCAAAAGCAGGTTGATATGCTGGCCTCTATAAAAATATCATCCGAAATGTTATTGCGCACCCTGAATGATACACTGGATGCCGCAAAAATGGAAAACAGCGACTTTAAAATCAATAGTGAACCTTTTAACCCTGACGTAACATTAAAGTCGGTTATGGAAAGCATGGAATTTAGCGCCATAAAAAAAGGCCTCACCATGAAATACAATTTTAAAGGAGATAATGAGGTTGTTTTAAGGGGTGATAGCTTCAGGCTTGAACAGATCATGGTTAACCTTTTAAGTAATGCCATAAAATATACAGATAAAGGCGAGGTTATCGTAAATGCCGAGCTAATAGGTGACGGAAATAAATTGCTTATAGATATTATTGACTCTGGGGCGGGTATAACTGTTGACCAGCAATCCAGGCTTTTTTCTAAATATTACCAAACTAATTCATCTAAAGGTAAGGTAGGTACCGGGCTTGGCTTATACATTTGTAAGCAGTTGATTGATAAACAAGGTGGTAGTATACAGGTTAAAAGTAATTCAGGCCAGGGTACCACATTTAGTTTTTCTATTCCATATCAGCCCGGAAACCATGTTGGCTCCACCCAGCAAACCTTAAACGCACCTCAAACCTCACTCCACGGTATAAGTGTTCTGGCAGTTGATGATAATGAAGTAAACTTAATGTTTTTAAGAAAGATGACCCAAAAGTGGGGGATGATCTTTTTTCAGGCCGAAAATGGCAAGGAGGCCTTTGATATTATAACCAAAAACGAGATTCGGATCGTTTTAACCGACATTGCCATGCCCGAAGTTGATGGGCATGAATTGCTGAATTTAATTAAAAAATTACCTGTTCCTTTAAATCAAATACCTGTGATTATGATGAGCGGAAACCCAGATGGAATGAATAGCGAAAAAATTTCAACAAACGGATTTGCCGGTATCATACATAAACCTTTTACTGAACTGGAAGTGATCAATCAGTTAAATGAGATTTTTCAGTAATTTCAGGCGTTTATCCTAGTCTGCTATAAATTGTTTAATTAATTTGCTTTACCGCCCCTGAACCCCTGTTTACCGACAAGCCAGGGCTGTTCGCCTGTTTTGCTTTGCCATAGTTTAGTCATCCGTTTACATTTGTTAAAATGTTTTTAATGGCTAATCGTCTTTACAACTATGGAAAACAATTACTTTTTACAGAATCAAACGCTTCCTGCACCAGATAAGGAACAGGAACTCGCTATATTATTCTTGGATATTCGGAATTTTACCGGTTTAATGGAATCACAATCAGGCCAAACCGTGATACAGGTTGTTCGCCGTTTATTTACTGCTTTTGGGCAGATAGTTAAAAAATTCGAGGGTAGGGTAGTAGAAATCGCAGGTGATAGCTTATATATAGTTTTTGGCCTGCAAACCGAAATAAAGGCATCTGTTAACAATGCCTATCAGGCCACTAAGGTAATGTTTCAAACAGTTAACCTCTTTAACGAGGCTTATGCCGAACCCTTTTATGGCGGCCCATTGGAAATAGGCGTGGGCCTGCATGCCGGGAAGGTTTTTGTTGGAGAGTTTGGTTTAGATAGTACACCTCAATTATCAGTCATGGGGCTTCCGGTTAATATTGCATCAAGGCTACAGGCAAAAACAAGGGAATTGGACAACGACCTGATCATTTCTGAAGATGCTTACCAGTTATTGGCCGATACCCCTGCTACTGCCGGGTACCAAACTGTACAATTACAAGGTATAAAACAAGAACAGCAGATTCGTTTAGCCGGAAAATCTTATGGCGCAACTCAAAATCTGGATTATTTACTGGCTATTTCAGGATAATATCAGCCACCTTATTTTCTGGGATAGCCTTTTTTGCCGACCCCGTCAAAAACTTAGCAAACAGTAAAGCTATTATCACCGCTAAAATACCCTGTATCAGTACAGTTGTGGGAGCGCCTATGTGTTCCGTCGCGGCACCAATAATCACACTACCAAGCGGCATCATTCCAAATATAGCCATTAGTAATACCCCAATAGTCCGACCTCGCATTTCAGGCGCAGCATCTGATTGCACTATAATATTACTGATAGTAAACTGTGCTACCGAACCGTAACCAGCCACCGCCGCAAAAAACATGGCAGCAGGAAAGTTCTTGAACTGAGAAAAACAGATCAACCCAATACCCATAAGTACAGTACTGAAAAACAATATCTGTTTTAAATGCGATCCTGGCTTACGCGAAGCAAGGAAAATAGTACCGATCACTGCGCCAACACCTACAAAACTATTGATATATCCAAAGGTAGATGCGTCGCCCTTAAAAACAACTTTGGCAAATACAGGTAATACCGTGTTAAAAGGCAACACAAGTAAACTGACTATAGCAAGCATAATTACTATGAGCCCAATACGCGGGGTGTTTTTAATATAAGCGAAACCTTCGGCAAAATCTGTTATTACTTTTTTATTGGTTTTTTTGGGCAGATAAGCGGGCAGCTTCATGAGCAGCAACGATATAATTACTGCGCCAAAACTTGCAGCGTTCAGCAAAAAACATACGCCTGCACCAAATGCACTTAGTACAATACCAGACAATGCCGGACCTAATAACTGGGCAAGACTGGCTGTTGCAGTTGAAAGGGAGAGTGCATTGGGTAAATCAGCAGGGCTGGCAACTACGTCATTGATCAAGGCCTGACGTGCAGGTACATCAAACGCATTAATGATGCCCAGGATAACGCTAAGTAAGAGAATTGCCCATACTGCCATATGCCCGGTTATAACCAGTATAGCCAGCAACACAGCCTGAATCATGGAAGTTATCTGGGTGATTTTAATCACAGTATATCGGTTGTACCGGTCGGCAGCGACACCTCCCGGAATGGAGAATATAAACGACGGAAATTGCTCGGCAAAAATAGTTATGCCAAGTAATAATGCCGAGTGCGTCATAGAATAAACCACCCATACCACTGCGGTTCGCTGCATCCAGGTACCAAATTGCGATACAGCCCTGCCAATAAAGTACAATGTGTAGTTGCGGCTTGCCAATGCCCTGAATAAATTTAGTTGACTTATATTTTTCATTTAAAAACTGACAAAATTTTAATTACTGTCGAAAATTGTGCAAAAAAATTAACCTTGGAGCCATTTAGTAACTATATCGCTTAACAAAGTTGCGGCAGCTTTAGCATCATGAGGATCGTTATGATCAAAAACCTCACGCCTGATACCGCGTACAGTGCTTGAAATGATAAAGGCCAGCATATCCAGTTCAGCAGGAGTATGGCTTCGGCCATCAGCCGAAAGCGCTTCTGTTAATATACCTCTTTCCAGGTACATAAGTTTCTGATGAAGCGCATCCAGGAATTTAATATGTTTTGATTTTTCGTCGGCATTCATAAGTTGATCAATTGCACTAAATACCGGTTTCCATTCTTGGGAAGTCTTGATTTTGGATACACAAAAGGCATATATCTTGTTGTTCAGGTCTACAGCCATACTTACAGCGGTGCGAATCTCGTTGGCTACGTCTTCGGCTATACGGTCAAGTACGGCCTGAAAAATTTCGTCTCGGTTTTTAAAATAATAATAGAGCGAACTCCTGCTTCGGCCAGTAGCCTTCGCCACATTATCCATAGTAACCTTTGTAGGCCCCCATTTACGGTAGAGGCGTAAAGCAGATTGTAAAATCTCCTGATGAATAATATCGTCCTGAATTGCCATAATGTATTTACCTTAAACAAAAGTAAAGTTAATTTTTCGACAAAATATTATTTTTTGTCGAATTTTATAAAATAGCTCAAGAGATAGCCCAGATAACAGGATAAATAAATCTCCTATATTTCAAGATTATAATGACAGTTTTTAGCCAACTATTCGGGTTAACAGTTGTTAAGTATTTCATGCTGAAATAAATAAGTAGTTTCATTAATTTTATGTCACTGTACGTTCAGGTGCAAGCCACTATTCAATTTTTAAACTTAGAAACACAACTATGGAAAAAGAATCAAATGACATCAGTAAATGTCCGTTTCATAACGGCAGTATGAAGCATAATGTTGGCGGTGGCGGCACCCGTAACCATGATTGGTGGCCCAATCACCTAAAATTGAATATTTTGCGCCAGCACTCTTCTTTATCAAACCCGATGGCTGAAGATTTTAACTATGCCGAAGCCTTTAACAGCCTTGACCTTGCTGCTGTGAAGAAAGATCTCAACGCGCTAATGACTGATTCGCAGGATTGGTGGCCGGCAGATTTTGGGCACTACGGTGGTTTGTTTATCCGTATGGCCTGGCACAGTGCAGGTACCTATCGCGTTGGTGATGGGCGGGGAGGCGCAGGCGCAGGTTTGCAGCGCTTTGCACCACTCAACAGCTGGCCCGATAATGTTAGCCTTGATAAAGCCCGCAGGCTGCTTTGGCCCATTAAACAAAAATATGGCAACAAAATCTCCTGGGCAGATCTGATCATACTTACCGGCAATGTTGCGCTGGAGTCCATGGGGTTTAAAACCTTCGGGTTTGCCGGCGGCCGTGAAGATGCCTGGGAAGCTGATGAATCTGTTTATTGGGGAGCAGAAACTACCTGGCTTGGCGGTGATTTGCGTTATGCCCATGGTTCACATGGGGTAGTAGAGAATCATGGTGTATTGGTTTCAGACGATGACGCCGATGGTGATATTCACTCCCGCAATCTCGAAAAACCACTTGCCGCGGTGCAAATGGGGCTTATTTACGTAAACCCCGAAGGACCGGATGGGAACCCTGATCCTTTAGCTTCTGCAAAGGACATCCGCGATACCTTTGGGCGTATGGCTATGAACGACGAAGAAACCGTTGCATTAATAGCCGGTGGACATACCTTTGGCAAAACTCATGGCGCTGCACCCGCTGATAATGTAGGTAAAGAGCCAGAAGCTGCGGGTATTGAATTACAGGGCTTTGGCTGGAACAACCAATATGGCTCAGGCAAAGGCGCAGATACCATCACCAGCGGCCTGGAGGTAACATGGACTACTACACCAACACAATGGAGCAATAACTTTTTTGAAAACCTTTTCGCCTATGAATGGGAACTTACCAAAAGTCCTGCGGGCGCGCACCAATGGGTGGCTAAAAATGCGGAAGCTATTATTCCGGATGCATATGATAGCTCAAAAAAGCACCTGCCGACTATGCTTACCACCGATTTGGCTTTGAGAGTTGATCCGGCCTATGAAAAAATATCAAGACGTTTTTTAGAAAATCCAGATGTGTTTGCAGATGTATTTGCGCGTGCATGGTTTAAATTAACGCACCGCGATATGGGGCCTCGCGAACGTTATCTGGGCCCCGAGATACCACAGGAAGAACTGCTTTGGCAAGACCCTATACCTCCGGTTTTCCATCCTTTAATAACTGATACCGATGCTGCAGATTTAAAATCAAAAATTTTAGCATCCGGGTTAGGTGTATCTGAGTTGGTTTCAACCGCCTGGGCTTCGGCTTCCACTTTCCGCGGCTCTGATAAAAGAGGAGGGGCCAATGGTGCACGTATCCGTCTTGCTCCGCAAAAAGACTGGGAGGTGAACAACCCGGCGCAATTGCAAAAAGTGCTTGACGTACTTAGTGGTATTCAAAAAGGTTTCGACTCATCACGTGGTGATGGTACCAAGGTTTCACTGGCCGATCTGATCGTCCTTGCTGGAAACGCTGCGGTTGAACAAGCAGCTAAAGATGGGGGCCAAAGCATTGCAATTCCTTTTACGCCAGGCCGCATGGATGCTTCGCAAAACCAAACCGATGTAGAATCATTTGGCTATCTGAAGCCGCTTGCCGATGGTTTCCGTAATTATCGTAATTCAAAAACTCCGGTGTCAACCGAGGCTTTACTGGTAGATAAAGCGCATTTGCTTACACTTGCAGCACCTGAATTAACAGTATTATTGGGCGGACTGCGTGTGTTAAATACCAATTATGATGGGTCTAAATATGGTGTTTTCACCACACGCCCAGGAGTACTTACCAATGATTTCTTTGTAAATCTGCTGGATATGGGTACCGCCTGGAAGGCTGTATCCGGTGACCAGGAACTTTATGAAGGGAGCAACCGCGCTACCGGCGAAGTAAAATGGACAGCCACCCGTGCAGACCTGGTATTAGGCTCAAACGCCGAACTAAGGGCAATAGCAGAAGTGTACGGAAGTGTTGACGGACAACAAAAGTTTGTTACAGACTTTGCAAAAGCCTGGAATAAAGTAATGAATCTGGATAGGTTTTAGTAACCAGGCAGGTAAAACAAAAAAAGGATACCCAATACGGTATCCTTTTTTTATATCGCATCAATTAATTTTCAAACAAGTAGCCACTGTAGGCTAAACCATTGGCCACACTTTTAAAGTTATCGCCCGAATTAAGCTTAACATGCGGAAACCTGTTTTTAAATAGTTTTTGAATACTGCCAACCATTGAGGTACCGCCTGTTAAAAACAGGCTGTCTATACCTGCGGGATCGATATTGTTTTGCGACATAAACTGATCAAGGTAGTTAGCGATACGATCAACATCTTTTGCAATAACCTGTTCGTAATTTGACAGGGATATTTCCTCATCAATTTTTATATCCATTTGATCATAGCTAAACTTTGCTATGTTGGCACTTGTAAGCGTAATTTTTGTTTTCTCGATAGATTGAAATACCGAATAACCCAAATTGTTCTCAATAAGTGTGATCAGGTTTTTAAACTGCGGATCATTTCCCGAAAAATAATAGTAATCTTCAATGTCCTTTTTAATGCGCAAGCCATTAAAGAAATTCATTTGCTCCCATGAACAAATGTTTGCAAATAGTGATTTAGGCACAGTTAGTACTTTACCGGGGGTAGCCTCATACTGGGTATTCTTACCAAAGTAGGGAGTTCCTTTATCCCACATAAAAGCCGAATCAAAACTATCTCCACCTATATAGATGCCCCCATTGGCTATCATATCGTTCTTCCGGTCTTTGCTTCCAACTTTTGATGGATCAAGTACCAAATAAGTAAAATCTGTGGTACCTCCGCCGAGGTCGGCTACTAACACATTTTCTTTTTTCAAAAGGTTTTTTTCATAGGCAAACGCTGCACCAATAGGTTCAAATTGGAAACGGATATTTGTAAAGCCGGCTATTTCTGCTGCTTTATGCAACCGGGTTTGTGCCAGGGTGTCTTTTTTGGTATCGTCATCATCAAAAAAAACGGGCCTTCCAAGTATTGCTTTTTTACAATCCTGCCCAATTAATTCATCTGCACGAGTTTTTAACTCTTTTAAGATAAGAGCCACAAGATCAGAAGCGGTGTATCTTCTATTTTGGATACGAGTTTCCGAGAAACTGCTTCTGGATAATATTTGTTTAACAGATTTGATAAAGCGACCTTTCATATCATCACCAAGGTAAGCGGTGATCGCTTCTTCGCCCACCACGTAATTAGGGGTGCTGCCCGGCCCCAGCTGGCTATAGAAATAAATTAGTGAAGGGAGAATAATAGTGCTATGTATCTCTTTGGTATCCTCATTATAAATAGCGAGGGCCGAGTTGGTTGTTCCAAAATCAATTCCGTATAAAAAATTACTCATAAGGGAAGTAAAACAGTGAAAATTTGAAGAGCGGCGAAATTATTAAAAAAATGGCTTTTATAAGAAGCTATTTTCGCAGATGTGAATGATTGTTTTGGTACATAAAAAAACCTTACTAAAACTCAACATTAACTGAGTTTTAGTAAGGTGAATGGACGATATCATCCGTCTTATTTATTATTTTGTATCATTTATTTGCTTAACAGCATCATCGGCAACCCTGGCTGATTCATCATCGTTCATGCTTTTACGTTGTTTGCTGATTTGCTCAAGTGAGGCAATCAGTTTTGGAGCAACACCATATTTTTTATAGCTGACAGCCAGATCACGAATGCTATTGATCCCTTCCGATACGTTAGCGCGGTTATTCATCCGGCCAATAATTTTAGGCATTGATTTAATAGCGTTATCTATTTTGGCCTGCACGGATGCTTTTTTAAATGCTGCTATAACATAAGGCCATTCGGCATCGGCACCATTGGTTGCGTATACACTAACAATGGCTAAGGAAACCGGCCCTTCAGCCTGTGGCTGTAGTTCTTTAGCGGTTTTAAAAGCTTGTTCTGGCGCTATGCTATTGAGAGCTGTTAAGGCCGCGGCACGCACGCCGAATGACGGGCTTTGTAGAGAAGAGCTATAAAGATCTTTATACGCAGGTAAACTTGTTTTAGCAAGCAGGCTTATTGCAGCCGCCCGAACCGGATAGTTAGGGTCATTTTTAGCAAGATCGGCTACAACAGACAGTATCGATGCCATGAAAGCTTGATCATCTGTTTTGATTGCCTTTAAAGCTTTAACACGTAATCCGTAGTATTTGTCTTTTAATACTGCGGTTAATATTTGTTTACCTTCTGTTGTGTTTTGTTGCTCGGCAGCTGCTAAGAAAGCTTCAAACCTATCCATATAGAGCGATGCATGTTGGTATTGAAATGCCAGTTCGGTCAGGGTTTTATGATCTGTTTTTTGGGTTAACAGGATTTTTTCTGCATCTACATTTACCAGATCCGGCTTGGTGGCTACATTAAAGCTCAGGGTGTCTTTAACGTGGCTTAACCAAACCTGGTGTCTTTCTTTCTTTTCGCCAGTATATACATCAACAGCAATCGGTAATAAAAACACCTGGCCTTGTTGATTTTGACTGATAAATACTTTTTCGGTTTTTGTGGCTTCATCCCAGTTGTAGGTGATATCCAGAATTGGGTGACCAGCCCCATAATACCATTGATTAAAGAACCAGTTAAGGTCTTTGCCTGATACTTCTTCCATAGCTAAACGCAGGTCCTGGACCTCTGCACTTTTGAATGAACGGGCTTTAAGATAAACACCTAATCCCTTAAAAAATGCTTCATCGCCAAGATAATTACGCAACATAGTTAGCACCAGGCCTCCTTTGTCATAGATATTTGAGCCATTGATACCTTCGCTATCGGAATAATAGAAAGGAACCAGGTTTTGGTTAGCGGCTGTTTTATTGTTGAGATAAGCTTGTAACTCATCATAACGCTTGGCATCGCCATCATCCTTGCCATATTTCTTCTCGTTCCAGTATTTTTCACCAAATACCGCGAATGATTCGTTCAGGGTTTCGTTACTCCAGCTTTCGCAGGTTGCAAGATCACCAAACCACTGATGGAAAAGTTCATGTGCAATGGTAGTGCCACCTGTACCGTTTGGATCATCAACCAGTTCCCAAGGGCTTTTTTGAACGTAATCGCCCAGTAAAGTAGCTGAAGAGTTTTCCATTGCGCCAAGCGGATAATCGCGTACAACTACTTGCGAGTATTTTTCCCATGGAAAATCTACACCTAATGCTTTAGAGAAAAACTCCATCATCTCGGGAGTTTGACCGAACACCGCTTTGGCGTAAGGGAAGTATTTGGGTTCCAGATAGTAGTTAACCTCTTTATCACGCCATTTATCTTTGAATATTTTAAAATCGCCGATAGCCATCATGAACAGATAAGGGGAGTGAGGTAACTTTTGCTTCCAGGTATCGGTGCGGGTACCATCGGCATTGGTTTTCTGGCTTATCAACAGACCGTTTGATAAGGTGGTGTATTTTGCCGGCACTGTCATACTCAATTGCTGAGTAGTCTTTTGCCCGGGATTGTCAATGGTAGGGAACCAGCAAGATGAGCTTTCAGCCTCACCCTGGGTCCAGATCTGGGTTGGCTTATCAGCCTCGGCGCCTTTAGGGTTTACAAAATATAAGCCTTTACCATCTAACTTAAAGCCTGGTTTATCATGCAGCAGGTTGGGTTTGGAGGTGTAATCAATAAAAACTATGTACTGCTCACCGCCTGCATATTTTTTATCAAGCTTAATGTTAATTGATAGGCTATCCTGATAGGTATATTTAAGTGGCTGAAGCTTGCCTGCTTTTACAATAGCTATCTGATGAATATCCATCCCTTTGGCATCCAGCCTGAGCGAGTCTGTGGTATAGAAATGTGGTTTTAGGGTAACCCATTCTTTGCCATACATATAAGATTTTTGATAATCAAATCTTACATCGAGTTTGGTATCAATAAGGTCATTTATTTTTACCTGTGTTTCGCGGTAACCTTTGCCATCTTTAGGGCTTGTAGGTAACTGAGCGTAAGCTGTAGATAAAGTAGCGGGGATAATTAGAGGAATAAGAAAGCGTAAGTAGTGTTGTTTCATTATTAAGTTGGTAATTATTAATAGCGAATATGTAAATGTTTATTGGTATTTTAATTATAAATTGATTTTTATCGTAAAAAAGTTACTATATCGATTTATCAAATAGAGTTAGAGGGAAGAAGGGTTTGAGGAACCTTAACTGATTAAGCGATTTTGATGAATTGATTTTGCGGAAGAAGGGACCGGAGATTTAAAACAACAAAGCCCTCCTAATTTCTCAGGAAGGCTTTGTACCCAGCGCCGGAGTCGAACCGGCACGGTTTCCCACAGGTGTTTGAGACCAGCGCGTCTACCAATTCCGCCAGCTGGGCTTGCTATGCTGTGATTGATGATTAATCTCTCACAAGCGGGCTGCAAATGTATCTAAACTCTCTTTAATTCGCAACAGATATTTTTGTCTAAAGTAAATTTCTGCAATTTTATTTAACCTGCTTTCCTGCGCGGTATGGTCTAATCGGTCATAATCTTTGGTTAGCTCTGCAAACTTATCAACAATATCCCCCTCAATAGCAAGTACTTCTGCAGTTACCCCCGCCAATTGCTCTGCATCTTCTACTTCCATCAGCCTTTCATTAATATCCATCATTTCCATTAAAAAATCTGACGGAAGTTGTGGTTTTGCCCCCTCAGATACCAGATTATGGAGTCTTAAAATGTACTCCATACGGCGTGTTGGGTCAGAAAGTATCTGGTAAGCCTTATTATTAAGCGTTGATAGTTCCAGTATCTCCTGTTGTTTTGCCTCATCTTCGCCGGCATAAAAATCGGGGTGATATAGTTTGCTCAGTTCATAAAACTTCTTTTTCAGTGCAACCTGGTCTGCATTAAAAGATTCATGAATGCCATAAAATTCAAAATAGTTCATAATACAAAGGTAAGCAGATGGAGTACCAATTTAAGTGCGACCGTGAAATTTGATGGTACAATAACATTAATTGGTACCATCAAATTTCCAATTCGTGTAATTCGTGGTTATCATTATCTTTGCCAATATACCACAATACACTATGTTGTTTGAACAAATACGGCAAAAGCCATTCTTTATACTGGGCCCCTGTGTTATGGAGAACCAGGAGCTTTTATACCAGGTAGCCGAAAAGGTTGCCGAAGCCGGGCAGAAATACAATGTGCCGGTTATCTTTAAATCGTCATTTGATAAAGCCAACCGCACTTCCATTCACTCTTACCGCGGCCCGGGCATTGAAAAAGGCATGGAAATGCTGCAAAACGTTAAGGAACGTTTTGGCTTGCCTGTATTAACTGATATTCACGAGCCTGCACAAGCGGCCATTGCAGCCGAAGTAGTTGACGTGTTGCAGATTCCGGCATTTTTATGCCGCCAAACAGACTTGTTGGTCGCTGCGGCCCAAACCGGCAAAATAGTAAATATAAAAAAGGCTCAGTTTCTTTCGGGGCATGATATGTTTTACCCTGCTCAAAAAGTAATTGAAGCGGGCAATACGCAAATCATACTAACAGAGCGAGGCAATATGTATGGTTACAATAACCTGGTTGTTGATTTCAGGAATATTTACGATATGAAAGCTTTTGGCCATCCCGTTTGTATGGATTGTACACATTCGGTACAACGGCCAGGCGGTGCTGGAGGTAAAACCGGGGGTGATCGTACCTTTGTACCAATGATGGCGCTGGCGGCAAAAGGCTTTGGTGCCGATGGTTATTTTATGGAAACACATCCTGATCCGGATAATGCTTTAAGTGATGGCCCTAACATGATCAAGTTACAGGACTTGGATAAAATATTATCCTCACTCATTATGCAGTAAATGCATTGCTGTATAATAACTTATGAAAGATATAGCTAAAAAGGTTTTTGATATTGAAATTGAGTCGCTGCAGCACGTGGCGGCTTTAATTGACGACGAATTTACCAGGGTAGTTAACGCGATATTGAGCTCCAGTGGCAAACTGGTGGTAACGGGGATAGGTAAATCGGGTCTTATCGGAAAAAAAATAGCTGCTACGTTGGCCAGTACAGGTACTCCAAGCTTTTTTTTGCATCCGGGTGAAGCATTTCATGGCGACCTGGGGATGCTGAGTGCTAATGATATTGTAATGCTGATATCTTATTCAGGCGAAACTGATGAGTTGCTCCGCATTATACCTTTCCTAACATGGAATAAGAACCTGGTTATTGGTGTTACCGGTAATCCGAATTCTACGGTTGCTAAAAACAGCCACCATCACCTTAATATCAAAATTTCGAGGGAGGCTTGTCCACTTGAACTTGCGCCTACATCATCAACAACCGCGGCTTTAGTTATGGGCGATGCACTGGCGATCGCACTAATGGAGTCGCGTGGGTTTCAGCAGCATGATTTCGCACGGTTTCATCCGGGTGGAAGTTTGGGCCGTAAATTATTAGTGAAGGTAAAGGACGTTATGCGTATGGATAAACTCCCCTTTATTAATGAAAATGCGTCATTCATGGAGTTGCTGCTCAATATGTCGGCAGGCCGGCTGGGCATGGTAATGGTAGGGGATAGTACTTACATTAAGGGAATAGTTACCGATGGTGATTTGCGCCGGGCTTTATTACAACATCCGGATACATCAACCCTTACAGTTGCCGAAATAATGACTACCAACCCTATTATTATTGATGAGGAAGAGTTTGTAAGCCGTGCCGAGCAATTAATGATCGAAAAAAAGATTACTACATTGCTTGTTGGTTCAGCCAGTGACAAAACCATTACGGGCGTTTACCAGATTTATAATCAGTAAACCAGGTTAAACCGTATTACTAAATATTTACATCTATCCACCATTACCATAAAATGTTTGATCAATCAGATAAGCCTGTTACAAAATTTACACCTCCTGCCAGCAATCATATTGCCATAATTGGTTTAGGTTATGTGGGCTTGCCATTAGCGGTTGAGTTTGCTAAAAAGTTTCTGGTAAAAGGCTTTGATATTAAACAATCACGTGTTGATGAGCTGAACAAGGCTAATGATCGTACGCTTGAAACAGAATCAGAAGCGCTTTTATCAGTGCTTACAACCGATCAATCGGCTAACAAAGGCTTAATATTTACATCCGAAATTAAGGATATTGCTTCTTGTAACGTATATATCGTGGCCGTTCCTACCCCTACAGATCAATATAACCGTCCCGACCTCAGCTTACTTATTAAAGCCAGTAAAAGTGTAGGGTCTGTGCTTAAGGCTGGTGATGTGGTGATCTATGAATCAACCGTATACCCCGGTGCAACAGAAGATGTTTGTATACCCATATTGGAGCAGACATCCGGCCTAAATTACAACATTGAATTTTTTGCAGGGTATTCGCCCGAACGCATCAACCCGGGTGATAAGGTACATACACTTACTAATATATTGAAAGTAACATCCGGCTCAACACCCGAAGCCGCTGATTTTATTGACGGTCTTTATCAATCTATCGTTACTGCTGGTACCCACAAAGCACCAAGTATAAAAGTAGCCGAAGCTTGTAAAGTGATCGAAAACTCGCAGCGCGACATTAATATTGCCTTTGTGAATGAGCTTGCCAAAATATTTAACATCATGGATATTGATACCCATGCTGTTTTGGAGGCCGCCGGTACTAAATGGAATTTCCTGAATTTTAAACCCGGATTGGTAGGAGGACATTGCACAGGGGTTGATCCTTATTATCTGGCACAAAAAGCCCAGGAGGTTGGCTATCACCCGGAAATTATACTGGCCGGCCGCAGGCTTAATGATGGAATGGGCACCTATGTAGCCCTTGAGGTTATAAAGCTCATGATCAAAAATGATATCGCCATCAAAAACTCCAATATATTGGTACTGGGGTTTACTTTTAAAGAAAACTGTCCGGATGTTCGTAACACCCGGGTTGTTGATATTGTTAATGTTTTAAAAGGCTATGAAACTCATTGTGAAATATTTGATCCTTGGGCAGACCCGAACGAGGTTAAACAGGAATATAACGTAGATACTATAAAAGATATAAACAACCTGCGCGGAAGTTATGATGCAATAATTGTAGCTGTGGCACACCGTGAATTTTTTGAATTGAATTACCAAAAACTCAAAAAAGAGCCTGCTTCGGTTATCTATGATATTAAGGGAATATTAAGTAAAGATTTAGTAAACGGACGCTTGTAGCGATATATCAGATAAGTGTCGATAAAATGGTTTATCTGACCTTGAAAAGTTGCTTAATTGGAAAATTATTTGGCTATTTTATAGTTGATTTAATATGATTTTTTTAATTTAGCCGACAATAACGTGATATATTTGCAATTGAATGTACATTCAATTAACAGATTGTTATATTAAATAATATTGCTATTTTTAGCCTGGAGATACGACATCAATAACCTTATAATACATGATTCACAGATACGCTACTTTTATTAAAGCAGTGAACCTTACCATCGATTATATTATACTTAATATAAGTATGGTAATTTCTTACTTCATCGAAGACAGATCGTATATTTTCTGGATTAACAACAGGCGGTATTTGCCAATTGTGTTAGTTTTCAATTTAATTTGGCTGCTGTCTGCTAACATTACCGGATTGTATGAACATGTACTCAATAAAGACTCCATAAAAACCTACAGGGGGGTAATTAAAACCTACCTTTTATTTGTAAGCTTTATTTGCTTCACCATCATTATATTAATAGGTACTAAAGCTTATTTTATTACCCGTGAATACCTTTTTTACTCACTGGCACTCTTTGGTTTTTTATTAGGTTTATGGAAACTGATATTCCTGACCATACGCAAAAGCGACCGTGCATCGTTAATTGACACCAGGGCCGTTATTATCATAGGCGGAGGCCGTATTGGATCTGACCTGTATAGCTTTTTTAAACAAAACCCTGAGCGTGGTTACAATCTTGTTGGCTTTTTTGATGATAACCCCGATAAGGTGAAAGACAAGCGCATGTACTTAGGCGGCACCGACGATTGTATAAGCTACGTGCTCAACAACAAGGTTGATGAGATATTTTGTACCCTGCCAAACACAGAGGCACAAACTATTGAACGACTGATGCTTGACGCAGATAAAAACCTGATCAGGTTTAAGTTTATCCCCGAGTATTATGATTATGCTAAGAAGCCAACTTTTATTCAAAGTTTCGGACACATCCCAGTTATATCAGTAAGGCCTGAACCATTAGAAAACATGCTGAACCGTTCAATAAAACGTTTGTTCGATGTGGTTTTCTCTATATTCATTATCCTGTTTGTATTTAGCTGGTTATTTCCTATACTGGCTATCATTATAAAATTAGAATCAAAGGGGCCTATATTTTTCGTACAGGAACGTTCTGGTCGGGATAATAAGCCTTTCAAATGCTACAAATTTCGTAGTATGAGGGTGAATAAAGACTCAGATAAAAAACAAGCGAGCCGCGGCGATAAGCGTATAACCAAAACAGGTGCCTTTATCCGCAAAACCAGCCTTGATGAATTACCTCAGTTTTTCAACGTAATACTCGGAAACATGTCTATAGTAGGCCCAAGACCGCATATGATCAGCCATACACAACAGTACTCGCAGCTGATAGATACTTTTATGGTAAGGCATTTTCTGAAACCTGGTATTACTGGCTGGGCCCAGGTACAAGGCCTCAGGGGCGAAACACAAACAACGCAAGCCATGCTTGAGCGTGTTGAAGCTGATGTTTGGTACCTGGAAAACTGGTCGTTCCTGCTGGATATGAAGATCATATTCTTAACTGTATGGAACGCTGCCAGGGGCGAAAAGAACGCGTTTTAACATGCCTGTATTTCACGATCAGTTAAATCGTGAGGTACATTTACCGGCAGTACCTAAAAGGATCGTTTCTATTGTACCCTCGCAAACAGAGTTGCTATTTTATTTAGGGCTTGACTCTGAAATTGTAGGCATTACCAAATTTTGCATCCATCCTGCTGATAAATTTAAATCGGTAACTAAAGTAGGGGGAACCAAGCAATTAAATATTGACCAGATCAGGGCACTACAACCTGATCTGGTTATTGCTAATAAAGAGGAGAACGATCAATGTCAGGTGGAAGAGTTAATGGATATCTGTCCCGTTTGGATAAGTGACATTCATAACCTTGGTGATGCCCTTGAAATGATCCGATCCGTAGGGAGTATTACGGGCCTCGATACTATGGCTCATACTTTGATTAGTGATATTACCGCTGCGTTCAATAACCTTGTATCGTCACATTTAAATCTTCGGGTAGCTTACTTTATATGGCGCAAACCATACATGGTTGCGGGTGCAGATACATTTATTTGCAATATGCTTCAAAAAATCGGACTTGTAAATGTGTTTAAAGCTAACCGTTACCTGCAGATAACACCAACTGAACTGGTTGAAGCCAATCCGGATGTGATCTTTTTATCATCCGAGCCATATCCCTTCAAACAAATACATGCTGAGGAATTAAAAGCTTTATTACCTCAAGCAAGGATAGTATTGGTAGATGGCGAACTGTTTTCATGGTATGGCAGCAGGTTGTTACAAGCACCCGCGTACTTTAGCGAGCTGATAAATAACCTAACAATAAATTAATAGCAAAGAAATGAGGTAGATAGCTAAAAAACTAAAAATTTGTTTTAATATTTAGCTTTAAACACTATCTTTGCGACCTGTTAAAAACAGAACGCGGAAGTGGCGTAATTGGTAGCCGCACCAGACTTAGGATCTGGCGCTTCACGGCGTGGGGGTTCGAGTCCCTTCTTCCGCACATAACGGGAATGGTTTAATTACCATTCCCGTTTTTGTTTTACGTAAACTTAATTTATTTAGAGTAGCCATCGGCTTCTACTACTGCATCTGCAAATGCCTGCGGAGCCTCCTGTGGCAGGTTATGTCCAATACCTCCATCAATTATCCTGTTAGTATATTTTCCTGAGAATTTACCTGCATAAGCGGCTGGCAATGGGTGAGGGGCTCCATTGGCATCTCCTTCAAGCGTAATAGCAGGAACCGCTATGATAGGGCCCTTGGCAAGCCGTTCCTCTATATCATCATATTTTGATTCACCCACGGCAAGTCCCTGCCGCCAACGGTAGTTATGAATAACAATGGCAACATGATCAGGGTTGTTAAATGAGGCAGCCGAACGATCAAAAGTGGCATCATCAAAGTTCCATTTTGGTGATGCAAGTTTCCATATCAGTTTGTTGAAGTCGTAACGATATTTTTCATACCCGGCCCGGCCACGTTCGGTAGCGAAGTAATATTGATACCACCATTGTAATTCAGCTGCAGGCGGAAGCGGGATTTTGCCTGCTGCCTGGCTGCCTATGAGATAACCACTAACGGAAACCAAAGCCTTACATCTTTCGGGCCAAAGTGCGGCAATAATATCTGCAGTGCGTGCACCCCAATCAAACCCGGCTATAACAGCCTTTTGGATCTTGAGCGCGTCCATCAGCGCAATAATGTCAAGCGCTATTGCGGCGGGCTGCCCATTACGTAACGTTTGATCTGAAAGAAAACGGGTGGTGCCGAAACCGCGCAGATAAGGGATAATTACCCGGTAACCTCTTTTTGCCAACAGAGGTGCAACATCACCAAAACTGTAAATATCGTACGGCCAGCCATGTAAAAGAATTACCGCGGTACCGTTTGGCGGGCCAACTTCGGCGTAGCTCACATTCAGTACACCGGCATCAATCTGTTTAATTTGGTCAAATGATGAACTTATATTTTTTTTTAAAGGGCTTTGCTTGGCTGTTTTCGCAGTTGCCGATCCGAACATAAAAACAGGGCCGGCAGCAATGGTTACGGCCGCTGCACTTATAAAATGGCGGCGGCCATAGTTAAGTTTTGCTAACATAAAAATGATGCTTTAAAATCCAATTAAATTATTTACGTCTTGCTTATCAAGAACGCACTGCCTGGTAAGTGAGGTGTTCAGCATAATTAAATAGGAGCAGTTTAAACTAAAATAGTCTCGACTTTAATATTACCATGTGTTGCCTTTGAATACGGACATAAAAGATGGCCACCATCGGCAATGGCACGGGCAGCTTCCGGATCAACTCCTGGCAAACTAACGTATAAACGCGCCTTCAATGAGTATCCGTCTTTATCTGATAAATAGAGGTCTACTTCGGCATTAACGGATGCATCTGCCGGAAACCTTACCTTCCTGGTGGCTGCCTCCAACTGTAATGCACTGAAGTAACAGGATGACCATCCAACAGCAAACAGTTGTTCAGGATTTGTACCATTGCCCGGCGTTCCCGGAACTGTAAGTTTAACGTCCAGTCGCCCGTCTGATGTGCGTGATGAACCGCCGTCGCGACCGCCAACTGTATGTGCCTGTGCTGTGTACAATAGTTTTCCTTGCGGATCGTCATTTAGTTCAGATGTTTTGCTGTTAGTTTCCATTATTTTAGTTTTAAATTGTTTATGATCAATGCCTTAACTTATTAAATCAGATTTAATTAGCCGAAAGTAAAGTCATATATCTCCACTTTCGGATCAAAAAATTCTATTTCAAATTCCCGGTCAATAATTGTGTCTTGTTGGCGGATGAGCTGGTACATTCGGGGCTCTGTTATGGTACCATTACCATCGGCATCAATGTCTAATCCATGAGCGCTGCCGGGAGCTTTGCCATCTATGAGTATATGAAATTTTAATGCAGTGCCCTTTCCTGCCAGCCCCATGATCAAATTAACATCCCGGGCATGAAACCGATATACCAGTTTACCCTCCTTACCGCTCAAAACAACCTTTTCTTTTTCAATTATCCACTCGCCTGAAAGTGCCCATTGGTTAAGTTCAAGTTTAGCAGGCACAGCATATAGCATTCGTTTATCTGCAATTATTCCACTGGCTGAGGCAAAGCCCTGAGTATTGCCATAACCCAGATAATTTTCGGGCGATTTTACTGTTCGCCAATCAGCAGCAGCCTCAAATCCTTCTGGTTTAACATTAACCGTTGTAGTAGGTACATTTTGCGCTGAGTTTTCTTTTAGTAGCTTTTGGATCATCAATTCAGATTCATAATAATCTCCCTCACCAAATTTTTGGTAGCGTATTACTCCATTTGCATTTATCAGGTATAAAGCCGGCCAATACCGGTTTTGAAATGATTCCCATATATCATAATCGGTATCAATAGCCACCGGATAATCAATACCCATTTGTTTCATTGCTTTTTTTATATTTTCTGTTCTTTCCTCAAACGAGAATTCCGGCGTATGAACACCAATTACAACCAAACCCTGATCTTTGTATTTTGATGCCCACTCACGGATATAAGGAAGTGTACGTCGCCAGTTAATGCACGTGTATGTCCAAAAATCAATCAGTACCACTTTACCACGCAGTGCTGTAAGATCCAACGGTCGTGCGTTAAGCCAGTCTGTAGCTCCTTTAAGTGATGGGCCTTCATCTTTAGGTGATAAACCTACCGGGCCAATAGCTGCGAAACTTGCCGCTAATGATATGGCAAATACAGTAATGATCATGGTTCGTATGTAACGGAGTGAACGGAACATTTTTTAAGAATTACGGAGCAAATAATGCCTGCTTTCATGTACTATTTTTCAATCATTTGCTACAACTAATTCATTTTTTGTGCCATTTTTATAACTAATTAGTTGTCAGTTAATTATAAAATAAATATCAATACCTAACGCTTGTAACGATGATAAATCACGAAAACCCATCTTGAGATATCGTGATTGGAACACATTCAACAAATTACTAATGGTGGAAAGATTTCGGTTTCTGAAAAAAAAATGTGATATTTATTAGAATATATAGTACTGTAAATCAGTTACTTATATACTAAGTAAATCTATTTAAATACTGGTTTGATAATATCATGTAATACGCTGATTTACAATACCAACGGCTTAATATATTTTATTAGAACCGAATAATATCTTATGAAGAGGTATGGTTTTAACACACATATAAAGCACATGATTGATATAGCCTGCTTAAATCTCTTATCACTAAAGAAGGCAAGGGCAAAAACTGCGTTAAATGATGGCCTTATATCAACAAGCATCTTACTCGTTTTTACCCTTTCAATGCTTGCTGCTCATGCGTCTGTGGCTCAGGGTTCTCAACAACAGGCTTCAGCTGAGGAAGTTGTGCGAAAATACTCTACTGCTCAAAAAAGATTATTGGCCATTAACACGGCCATATTCATTAATGAAATTACACAATCCCATCTTGATGCGGATAGCGTGCAAATGGTGGCCTCACGAATTACTGGTCAACCATTTCTGCTACCATATACCGATCGTATTGAAGGGGATGATTTTTTGGCAACTGCGCTCCTGATCAATAATAATAAGATAGATGATGCCAAAAAACTTACCAAACAATTAAAGGGGGAGGCCCAGATCAGGTCAATAGTAGATCTGGCTATCTGGTACCTGCACCAACCTAAAACATTTCAGAGTGATTTGGACAGCGCCGAGAATTACATTCAACAAGCTACAAATTTAAGCTCATCCTTGAATTTAAAAAGCTGGCAGGAAGAAACCAGATTGATCATGGGCGAGATCGAATTTCAAAGAGGTAATATCGATAAAAGCAGATATCTTTTTTCAGGCATTATTACCCCGGCCACAAAGGGCTCTGAAACTGCTGTAGTTGCGGCCGCTTTACGGGATTACAGTGAAACGTTCAATTTACGGGATACTGCACGGTTGCAGTATCTCAACCGGTCTGTTGATATTTACCATCGCTTGCACCAGGTAGACAATGAAATTGTTTTGCGATGGCTCATTGCAGATTATTACATGACCAATAACCGTAACTTTGCTAAAAATCAATTTCAGCAGATACTTGACTTACAACGTTCCTCCGGTTTTAGGCATGAACTCTTTACCCTTTATCTACTATCTATAGTCTATAATAACAATTCAAATTTTTCCGACGCTCTAAAATCTGCCTATGCGGGCCTTGAAAATATGAAATGGTCAGGCTTTAATCAATTTATCGGTAGCTTTTATATGCGTATCGGAGTTGTTTATGCTTTTGTTGATAGACTTGAGTTGGCTATTCCGTGGTACAGAAAGGGGATGGAAACAAAGAGTGAAGAAACCCATTTCTTCTGGTACAAGAGCTTTTTATACCTGGCTGAAGCCTACACAGATATCGGAAAGCCGAAGGAATGCCTGCAGCTTATTGACTCGACGGTGAGCAAATATCCGCCAAAAACTACGTGGGAAAACGTTCAGGTTGTCAGTACTCTCGGTTATTGTTACGAACGAATGAATAAAATTAAGCTTGCCGATCTTTCTTACAGGAAAATCCTTCGGATTACTAAGAATTATAATGATACTTATGGCGAACTTTCAGACACCTATGTGGATTGCGCAATGTTTTTCATCAAACTAAAAAACAATATTTTAGCCAGATATTTTTTGATTAAAGTGAATCCCAAATCAAAAAGGACAATTAATTACCGCCAAACAAAGTATCATTTATTATATAAAATAGATTCATTGGAAGGTAATTTTAAAGCGGCACTTCAGGATCATATCTTATATAAACAGGCATATGATTCTGTAGGTAACTTTAACGAACAGCAAAAATTAAACGAGTTGACTGTAAAATATGCTGCCGCTAAAAAAGATCAGGACATCAAGTTGCTTCAGGAGCAGCAACGTGTTAGCAAGCTAATGATGATAGCCGGCGTTGGCCTATGTGTGCTTCTGCTGGCTGTGGTTATTTACCGTTATCATTTAAAACAACGAGCCAATGATCAGATTGCCCGTAAAAACGAAATTCTGCAACATCTACTTACCGAAAAAGAATGGCTGCTGAAAGAAGTACATCACCGGGTAAAAAACAATCTGCATACGGTGATCTGCCTACTGGAATCCCAGGCCCGTTATCTGGAAAATGATGCGCTGGCAGCGGTTGAAAGTAGCCAGCACCGCATTTTTGCCATGTCATTGATCCACCAGAAACTATACTTGTCTGAAGATATCAAAACAATTGATATGGCCACTTATATTCCGGAGCTTGTACAGTCATTGGAGGATAGTTTTGATGCCTCAGGACAAATCAGGTTCAAATTAAATATTGAGCCCATTAACCTTAGCCTTTCGCACGCTATTCCTTTAGGCCTCATCATTAATGAAGCGGTCACCAATTCTATCAAATATGCGTTCCCGGATAACCGGAAAGGGCTGATAACCATTTCCATGATACACAACGCTAAGAAAATTAAACTTGAACTTAGCGATGATGGCATAGGCATGCCGCAAATAGCAGCTGATGTTGAGCCCGAATCACTGGGGTTAAGGTTGATCAAAGGACTTAGCGAAGATATTGACGCCGATATAACCTTTACAACCGACAATGGAACAAAGATTATCATTATATTTAAAACAGACCTATTGAATAACCCGGATAGTCTTTTAAAACCAACTGAAATAACGGAGGTATACACATGAACACTAAAATACTTGTAGTAGAAGACCAATTTATTGAAGCCGATAACCTGCGTTCCATCCTCAGAAAAGGGGGGTATTTAGTTTGTAAAATAGCCCGCTCGGTACCCGAAGCATTACAAATTATTGAAAGTGAAAAGCCCAATCTGGTATTACTTGATATATATTTAAAAGGCGAGTTAACAGGTATCGATCTTGCCAAAATATTAAGAGATCAACAGATCGCTTTTGTATACCTTTCGGCAAATTCAAATAAACAGATCCTTGACGCGGCCAAGGCCACTAAACCTTACGGTTTTTTAGTAAAGCCATTTCGCGAAAAAGACGTTTTGGTAATGCTTGATGTGGCCTGGTATTTACACCGGCAAAACCTGGGCCTAAGTGGAAGCGGTAAGTCTGGGCCCGGAAGTCAGCCTGCACATGATATAAAGGAAATAATCGGCTCAAGTAAATCTATGAACGAGGTTTTAAATGAGGTTAAAATAGTAGGCACTTCAGACATATCAGTATTGATTCTTGGAGAAAGCGGAACCGGAAAGGAGCTGATAGCTCAAAACATCCATTATATTTCTGCCCGTAAAAACAAGCCATTTGTGGCAGTAAATTGCGCGGCCCTACCGGCAAATTTGATCGAATCTGAATTGTTCGGGCATGAGAAAGGCGCTTTTACAGGAGCTATTGATAAAAGGATTGGAAAATTTGAACAAGCCAATGAAGGCACAGTTTTTTTAGACGAGATAGGAGAGCTGCCCCTTGAACTTCAGGTTAAATTGTTACGTGTATTACAGGAAAAGGAAATTGAACCTATTGGCGGACGCAAAAAAAAGGTTGATGTAAGGATCATAGCCGCCACCAATCGCGATCTGGAAGAAGAAATAGCCGCCGGCCGATTCAGGTTAGATCTTTATTATCGCATCAATATTTTCCCGATTACTTTACCTCCGCTGCGAGAGCGTAAGGAAGATATCGCCTTACTTGCAGATCATTTTGTAAGGATCTACGCGCGTAAAGAAAATAAAATAATCACTGAAATTGCTGATCATGTGATACAAACCCTGCAAAATTATGATTGGCCGGGTAATATAAGACAGTTAGAAAATATAATAGCCCGAAGTGTTTTACTCAATAATGGGCCTATACTTGAATTTTTGAAACTGCCGGGCCAAAATAAAAGTAATGTAACTTTGCCCGAAACCCGCATCAAAAGTATGACGGAAAATGAACGTGATCATATTCTGCTGGTGCTTGGCCAATGCAACTGGCGAATTTACGGACAAGGCGGTGCTGCCGAATTGCTTGAACTTAATCCATCTACACTAAACTCCCGTATGAAAAAACTGGGCATCGAAAAAAAATATTTCAAACACGATAGCAATTGACAATTAAGAATACAACAGGATATAATAAATATAGCATAAGCCCATTCCTGTTTAAATTATTTATTTTTGCTTATAACCAAAACATATTTACCATGAAAAAATTGCTAACAGTTTTAATTTTAACCATTACAAGCAGCGTGGCTTTTTCGCAAGGCATTTTAAAAAAGATACAAAGTGCGGCCTCATCCAACGTAAGCACTTCATCACTGCCATCATTAAGCAACATAGGCAGCGTTAAGGATGCTATTATGGCTAAACTTACACCATCATTAGGTTTAACAGCTGCACAAAAACCTACGGTATCTACCGATATTACTGATTATTTAAAGAGTAAAGCAGGTATTATGCCTTTGGCCAATACCAATAAAACGGAATACGCCAGCAAATCAACCAGCTTAATAAGCGGTTTATCAGGAAAATTAAAAACAGCACTTACAGTGGCTCAATACACCAAATTTTTAGGACTCAAGCCGTCGGCACCAAGTGCTGGTAATGTGCTTTCAAGCTTGTTCTTTTAAGTTTGTAGTTCGCTAAATAATAGTAAAAAAAAGCTTATACAAAAGCCGGTCGCTCCAGACCGGCTTTTGTGTTTAGGGCTTGAGTAAAATCTATATATTTACGGTTAACGTTTTATTGTTTGAAATGAGAAAAATAGCCTTTCTTATCATTATCCTTTTTCCTTTAGCAGCCACTGCTCAAAATGTTGATTCCGTTTGGTTTGTAAATAACTACATTAAAAAAGAAATAAGCATACCCATGCGCGATGGCGCTAAGTTGTTTACATCGGTTTACATGCCTAAAGACCAGTCAGAAAAACATCCCATACTCATCACACGTACTCCTTATTCGTGTTCGCCTTATGGAAAAGACTATCATGCGTATTGGCGGAACTACATGATCAACTATTGTCGTGAGGGGTATATCATGGTTACCCAGGATATACGCGGCCGCTGGATGAGCGAAGGCAAATTTGAGGTGGTGCGGCCCTTTAACTCCAACAAAAAAACAAACAAAGATATAGACGAGGCCAGCGATACTTACGACACCATTGATTGGCTGGTGAAAAACCTCGATAATAATAATGGTAAGGTGGGAGCCATCGGAATTTCTTTCCCGGGCTTTTATGCTACCATGGCGGCTTTAAGCGATCACCCGGCATTAAAGGCCGTAAGTCCACAGGCGCCGGTAACCGACCGGTTTTTTGGCGATGACGACCATCATAACGGTGTATTGTTCCTGATGGATGCATTTGATTTTCACGTGGGCTTTGGTTTTAGCCAGCCACGGCCACATCCAACAAAATCACCTGCTAAAACCTACGATTTTCCTGACCACGACAATTATTCGTACTATTTAAATATGGGCGCATTGCCCAACTTTACCAAAATTACAGGAGATAGCCTGGCATTTTGGAGCGATATGATGAATCACCCTAACCTTGATAACTGGTGGCGTGCTCGTGATGCCCGCTCGGGTATTAAAAATGTAAAACCAGCTATGCTCATAGTTGGCGGCTTATTTGATGCCGAAGATGGCTACGGCACCTGGAATACTTATCAGGCCCTTATTAAACAAAGCCCGGCAACGAATAGTAAATTAGTAATTGGGCCCTGGTACCATGGCCAATGGGCCAGTAAAGACGGCACCCATTTAGGCAATGTGCTGTTTTATAGTAAAACCAACGAATGGTATACCCAAAATATTGAGATACCGTTTTTTAACTATTACCTGAAAGGTAAGGGTGTTGTTGATACCATCGGCAAAGCAACCGTGTTTTTTTCGGGCGAAAATAAATGGAAAAAGTTAAAGCAATGGCCGCCGGCTGATGTTACGCCAACACCTATTTATCTGCAGAAAAATGGTAAGTTATCCTTCACCGAAGCCAAAACATCAGACCAAACGTTTGATAGCTATGTCAGCGACCCCGCTAAACCCGTGCCATATGCCGAAAAAGTGCACTACAACCGTACACGGGAGTACATGACCGATGATCAGCGTTTTGCGGCGCGGCGTACGGATGTGCTGGTATTTAACACGGATACCTTAAGCAAAGATATTACGCTGGCTGGGCCTGTAATCGCCGACTTAATGGTTAGCCTGTCGGGTACCGACGCGGATTTTGTGGTAAAACTGATTGATGTATTCCCGGATACTCCGGTAAGCAATCCCATTACAAAATATCCCATGGGTGGCTATCAGATGCTGGTTCGTGCCGAAATCATGCGGGGTAGGTATCGCAACAGTTTCTCAGCTCCTGAAGCTTTTGTGCCAGGCAAAATGACACAGGTTAAATTTACACTGCCCGATGTTGCCCATACGTTTAAAAAAGGTCACAAGATCATGATCCAGGTACAAAGCAGCTGGTTTCCATTGGCCGACAGGAACCCACAGCAATTCATAGATATTTATCATGCAAAGGATAGCGATTTTGTAAAAGAAACCATCAATATTTATCACAACACCTCTAAGATACTTTTACCTGTAACAGAATAATAACGAAAAAAGGTATAAGATTTTTTTTCGAAATCCGTGTACCAATAGTTGTGCAATACTGTGCAACAGCGAACAATATGCTATATGTAGTTCGCTGTTGCTGTTTTTTTGGGTATATTGATCGTGGTATTTTTTTAATTATCAGTTATTTAATACCCCTTAAATGATGAAACCTTATACCTGCTATTTGCGGCGATTGTTTGCCCTTTTATGTCTTTGTTTTTTCATGGCAAATGCCGTCCACGCCCAGTGGACACGAAAGGCAGACGAGATCCATAAACGTGCCGAATGCAATAACGTTGTATACAACAATAAAATGTATGTATTTACCGGTTTTGGCGACAATCCGATCATTGAAAAAACCAACGAAGTCTATGACATAGCAGCCAATAAATGGAGTACGATAGCTCCGTTACCTGCCGGCCGGGAGGTTACCCATCAGGGAATAATACTGGTTGATGATAATGTATGGATAATAGGGGGCAGGGCTGTTGATGCTCATGGCCCGGCCAGCAGTAAGGTGAGCATATATAATATTACCACCAACACATGGTCAATTGGGCCTGAAATTATTGATCCGGCAACAGGTTCGCCATTCCCTTTAGGTGCAGGCGGGTATGCCTTGCTCGGACGAACCATTCATGTTTTTGGTGGTTTTGGCCCAACCTTGTGCGAAGATCAATCAAAACTGCACTTAACTATTGATGTAGATAAATATATGGCTGATAGGAACCACGTAACCTGGGAAAATAAGCTGGCACCGATGCCTACCCCCAGGAACCATATCAGCTACGTGGTGCTGGGTGGTAAAATTTACGCATTTGGAGGGCAGTTTCAGCACGATTGCGGTGCGGTAGATCAAGTGTATTGTCATATGTACAACCCGGTAAACAACACCTGGACACGATTGGCCGATCTGCCCAAACCACGTTCACATGCCGAGGCAGCAACCTTTGCTATTGACGGTAAGATCTTTTTGACTGCAGGGCAGGGATTTAATAACTTAACTCAAAACACAACTTATCAGTACACGCCACAAGCTAACGGGCCCGGCACATGGACAAATAATACAGCCTACCAGTTACCGGGAAGTTTTTTAGGTCTTTCTGCAAAATTGGCTGGCAAATATTTCATTATAACCAACGGAGCTTTAAATAGTTATAGTAACGAGCGTAAGGAAACCTACATTGCCAATGTAAACCGGAGTACGGCTCGAACGCTTGGTTTTTCAAACTCCTGTTTTTCGCCCGTTCTGGATAGTGACCGGGAGGCTACCGTGCATAATTTGCTCTACGTTATTGAAGATGTAGCCAATTACAGCATTCATACTGATGCATCATGGCTTACTGTTACAAAAAATGCAAGCGGTACAGTAAATTTAAACGGCAACGATATTGAAGTAGCCATTGATGCCAGCGGCTTATCTGCCGGAACGCATACCGGAACCGTTACGGCAACCAGTAGCACAACCGGTTCAAAAGCATCTTTTTGCGTTAATATAAATGTAAGCGGTAAGCCATCAGGTTACACTTTAACTTTGCAATCAAGCGGCTCTGGTACCATCAGTAAAACGCCCAATCAATCCAATTATGATGATAGTACCCAGGTAAAACTCAACGCCGACGCAGCTACGGGATGGCATTTTACCACGTGGAGCGGTGATACGGTTTCAACTACCAATCCCATTAATATTATCCTTGAAAAAAACACCTCGTTGACGGCAACCTTTGAAAAAGACAGCTCAACAACTCAGCCGCCATCGCCCTTAATTTCAAACATTAAATCAACCGCGGCAGGTAGTTACCAGCTGAGTGCTTTGCATACAGGGGCTATTTACTACACCGACAGGGATTACGTGATCACAACAGTACCATCAGCGTTGTCAGATGCTCCTTTCATCAAAACAGCTTGCGATGATAAAGTAAGCAAGGCTTCAACCCAGATCAGCTTTAACCTTGCCTATGATGCCACCGTTTACGTAGCTTATGATCCGCGTGCTACAGCCTTGCCCGCCTGGCTATCGGGCTGGAAAAAACCCAGTGATAAATTAGGTATCAATGATGCCAAGATTAGCAACTTTAACCTCTACAGTAAAGACTACAGTGCAGGTGCGGTAAACCTTGGTGGTAATATGGCCAGCCCTGCAGCAGGTGCTCTAAGTCAGTACTTAGTGATATGCGTAGCCAAAACAGATAACAATAATGTAGCTAAAGCAAGCAGCCTCAATACCCCCGCAATTATAACGAACGCTGCCTTAAAAACCCAGGATAATAGTGCTCCATCTCTTGCTGTTGGTAAACCCATTTTATACCCAAACCCGGCGCATGGCAATTTGCAGGTTGTTTTCCCGGAAGCTTATAAATATAAAAAGGTTGCCATTTTGCGAGTGGTGAGTTTAAATGGCGATGTACGTAATGTATCAACCAGCCTTTTTAATTCGGCAGGCAGTATTGTTGATGTAAACCTGGCGCCGCTTTCTTTAAAAAGAGGAACATATTTATTACACGTGACATCAGTAGAAGGTAAGGTTGATATCCTGAAATTTATGGTACAATAAGCAAATAATCCTGAACAATTTTAGCGCTGACTTGTACTTAGTTTATTGAGTTAACTATAAATTGATTACAGATATGATACGCATAGTAAGCCATAGCATAAAAAAGGAAAACGGGGCCAACATCAATGTTATTATTGAACCTGTATTATCTCAGGCTGTGAATAATGAGTTGAACTTTACAGGAGTATATACGCTGTATAAAGACTCCGAAAAGAAAGGAACCGACCTGTTGGATATTCAGGAAATAGCTCCTGAAATAGGCGAGAGCAAGCCCCTGATTGATGATAAATACAATCCCGGCTTTTTGGGCAGGATAACCTTTGAAAACGACGATTCAGAATGGCATTACTCGGGCGGTAAACTGCCGCCATTTGAGCAGGAGCAAATCGTGGCTTTTATTAAAAACTCCAAATGAAAATTATTTTCAAGTTTCTTTTTCACTGCTGACATAGGGTTGTCATGGGCCATAGGTTACTTTGTTTTATAAAAAAACAAACAACACC
Source organism: Mucilaginibacter aquaedulcis (assembly GCF_030409325.1). Taxonomy (GTDB): domain Bacteria; phylum Bacteroidota; class Bacteroidia; order Sphingobacteriales; family Sphingobacteriaceae; genus Mucilaginibacter; species Mucilaginibacter aquaedulcis. Next base: position 516,501 of record NZ_JAUFPR010000002.1, on the reverse strand, counting down.
ATGGAAACAAATTCAGCAAATCAGCAAGTGAATGCCCAAGCAGAAGTGACCCTATCACCAAAAGATTTATTAGCTCATTGGCAAGGACATCGCCGTTTAACCCGGAAAGTAATAGAAGCCTTTCCTGAAGATAAATTATTTGGTTATTCAGTAGCCGGTATGCGCTCATTTGGTGATATGACCATCGAAATAATGGATATGAGCAGCGACGGTATGAACGGAATAATTACCGGCCAATGGAAACCTATCTATGAACTTGATCACGCTACAGGAAAATCGCCGGCAAAAACAAAGGAAACCGTTTTACAGCAATGGGATCAGATAACAGAGCAGCTTAATAAAAGCTGGCAACAGCTTTCACCAGAGCGTTTTCAGGAAGTTGAACTGGCTTTTGGGGCTTACGAAGGTAAAATAATCGATACTCTATTTTACTTTATTGATAACGAGATCCATCACCGTGCGCAAAGCTATGTTTACCTGCGCTCGTTAGGTATTGAGCCACCAGCATTCTGGGACAGATCTTAATAACAGTCATTTTACCTATGAAAAACAAGTAAGCGGCTCCTTTTTGAGGGCCGCTTTTCTGTTTATGGGGTTCCCGATGCCAATATTTTCTATAATTTTGAAACTTTTTAAAGGAACTACTTATAAGTAAAGGATAAACAATTGTATTCAAAAGACGAGGCATCACAAATAAGGCAGGCTTTCTGGACGGCATTTGGGCAGTATATCGCCCCACAATTATCGGCCGATGGTTTAAGAACAAACTGGATAAATTATAAAACGGGTATCAAACACTTAAACTTTAAAATGCAGGTTGATAACCGTTCGGCGTATATTGCAATTGAAATGGCCCACCCGGATGCTGGTATGCAGGAACTGCAGTTTGAACAGTTTATAGAGCTTAAAACCATGCTGCACACCTATTTGAATGAGGAGTGGGAGTGGCAGCTGCACACTCTTGACGAAAATCATAAAATCATTAGCCGCATTATCCGTGTCCTGCCATCTACCAGTATCTTTAACCGGAATGATTGGCCAGTCCTTATCTCATTTTTTAAACCCCGCATTATAGCACTTGACGAATTTTGGAGCGTTGCTCTATACAGCTTTGAAATGTTTAAATAAAGTGAAGATTTGTAGATATGCAAATGTGTAGATGTGAAAATAGTGGAGATCATTTCACTTTTACATCCAAATAATTAATCTGCACATCCGCACATTTACAAGTCTGAAAATCTAAAATTTCTACATATCGTATCAATTAATCGTCATATTGACGCTTTTTGTAAAAGTGTATAGGTTTTAAGCAGGAAAATACAATATTTACAGCTCTATATTGTATTAACCACTTATAACACATGAAAAGGTTTCCATTAATTGTTTGCATGGCGTTTAGCGGCCTTATGGCCCGTGCGCAAGCAACTAAAGCGCCTGCCTACCCGCTTATTACACACAACCCTTATTTCAGCATCTGGTCGTTTTCTGATGACCTGAATCAATCAACCACCCATCACTGGACAGGTAAAGATCAATCTCTGTTAGGTTTAATAAAGGTTGATGGTACCGTTTATCGTTTTATGGGGAAAGAAGCAGTTGAGTACAAAACCGTACTTGCGGCAGCAAACGAAACCCCATACAATGTTAAATTCACAGAAATCGACCCTGGCAAAAACTGGTCCGATGAAAAGTTTGATGATAGCAGCTGGAAAACCGGCGCCGCTCCATTCAGCGATGATAAAGCCGCCGGTAAAACGGTGTGGACAAGCAGGGATATCTGGGTGCGCAGAACCTTCACCATTAATGATCTTAACATTAATAAGCTTGCCTTAAGGCTGCATCATGATGATGAGGCAGAAGTTTACCTAAACGGCGAAAAAATAAGTGAACAAGGTGGCGCCAATGGCGATCTGCAATATTTCAGTCTTCCTGAAGCAGCTATGGGCAAACTCAAAAAAGGGGAAAACGTACTGGCCCTGCATTGTACCAATACGGGCGGTGGCGCATGGCTTGATGCTGGCCTTGCCGATGAACTGAAACCTACCGACCATGCAGCCGTAGAGTTGGCTAAACAAACCAGCGTTACGCTTAATGCCACCCAAACCGTTTACAACTTTAAATGTGGCAAGGCAGACCTGCAGCTTACCTTTACCTCGCCATTATTGATGAGCGACCTGAGCATTTTATCAAGGCCGGTATCATATATTAGCTATAAAGTAAAATCAAATGATGGTAAATCACATGATGTAAAGGTTTTCTTCAGTGCCTCAACCGATGTGGCACGTAACACGCCCGATCAGGCTATCACCACCAAACAATATAATACCTCAACCTTATCTATATTAAAAGCCGGTACTGTAGCGCAACCTATTCTTCAAAAAAAGGGCGATGATGTGCGCATAGACTGGGGGTACATGTACGTAGCTGTGCCTAAAACCACCAAAGCTTCTCAATTTGTAAGTACCGCTAAGGAATCTGTAGAGTTATTTTTCAACGGCAGTAGTAAGTCAACCGGTACAGAAGGCAATAATTTGGTTTTGAATACCGTAATTCCATTTGGCAATGTAGGCCAAACCGCGGTTGAAAAATTTGTTGAGTTGGGTTACGATGATATTAACCCGGTACAATATTTTCACACCAACTTAAAACCATGGTGGCAAACCGCGCAGCTGCAAACAATGGATCAACTGCTGGCAAAAGCTGTTGTTGATTATCCATCGATATTGAAAAAATGCACGGTATTCAATACATCCATGTACAAAGATGCCTTAAATGCAGGCGGAACGGATTATGCTAAGTTATGTGTATTGGCTTATCGCCAAAGCATCGCGGCTCATGCACTGGTAAAAAGCCCTAAAGGCGAAACTTTATTCCTGTCGAAAGAGAATTTCAGTAACGGTTCTATCAATACTGTAGACGTTACTTATCCTTCGGCTCCTTTGTTCCTGCTTTACAATCCTGAACTGATGGAAGGTATGCTGAACGGTATCTTCTACTTTAGCGAAAGCGGAAAATTCGCTCACGACTTCGCCGCGCATGATTTGGGCACTTATCCTTTAGCAAACGGCCAAACTTACGGCGAAGGTATGCCTGTTGAAGAATCGGGCAATATGCTGGCACTTACCGCTGCAATTGTCAGGGCAAACGGTAACAATCCGGCCTATGCTAAAAAACACTGGGAAATTTTAACTAAGTGGACGAACTATCTGGCCAAAGAAGGTTTAGACCCTGCTAACCAGCTTTGTACCGACGACTTTGCCGGTCACCTGGCACGTAATGCCAACTTATCTGCAAAAGCTATTGTAGGTGTAGGTTGCTACGCGCATTTAGCCGAACTGATGGGCCAAAAAGATGTTGCTGCTAAATACAAAGCAATGGCCAAAGAAATGGTAACCAAGTGGATGCAGATGGCAGATGCCGGTGATCATTATTCATTGGTGTTTGATAAAAAAGATACTTGGAGCCAGAAGTATAACATTATTTGGGATAAGATTTTAGGCCTTAACCTGTTCCCTCAGTCGGTTTACGACAGGGAGGTGAAGTTTTACCTGACCAAACAAAAAGAATACGGATTACCTTTGGATAGCCGTAAAACCTATACCAAAAGCGATTGGATCATGTGGACAGCTACATTAGCAAATAATAAAGCTGATTTTGAGGCGCTGGCCAACCCGGTTTATAAATACGCCATGGAAACTCCGACACGTGTACCATTAAGCGACTGGCACGAAACAACCAACGGTAAGCAGGTGGGTTTTCAGGCCCGCAGTGTGGTAGGTGGTTATTTCATTAAACTTCTGCAACAGAAATGGAGCGCTAAATAAAATTAATATACCGTTAAACAAAAAGCCCGGCAATTGAAATGGTTGCCGGGCTTTTTGTTTCCTAAATAGCATTAGGCACAAGCCACGCATCTGCGCCAATCATGGGGTTTATCTCAAAATTATCATACTGGATCACCATTTTCTGTGCGCCGGAGCTTAACACTTCATGAAAGGGGATCATGACACCTTGCACGGGTCGCAGATCGGTTAGTGCCGAAACAGAAGCTTGTGAACTTGTACCTGCCTTTGAGCCTTCCAGAACAAGCTGCCCCTGGTTGTTGAATGCAAAAATGTATTCGTTGCCGTTACACTTGCACATTACCGATGTAATGCTGTTATTCATTTTTTTAACATTAACTATCTGCATACCATCAATGACAGATTTGCGTAAACCCATAACGCCCGAATAAAATGAATTTTTCATTTCGGCCACACGGTTGGCCGGTAAAGCGTTTTTATGGCCATTTTGCCATTGCCATCCGCCATCACCTTCCAATTGCTCAATAGACGCTAATTTGCCGTTCTTCCAAAGCTCTATACGTACTTTTCCGGCATCGGCATCAATAAACGAAACAGCTTTAAGCCCCATAATGGTAGCCGAAAATTTCACTGTTTTAACCCCATCAAGCTTGGTACCGCCGTGCAGTTCATTGGCTTTTAACAACAAGCTTTTGCCGTCTGCGGCAGCATTGTTGCTGCTATTGTCAGTTGTTGTGGTGGCATTATTACCCGTATTGCTTTTAGTTTTTGCAGTACTTTTAACAGGTTTATCATCTTCACCATCATCCTGAAAGTATAAGTCGCCATCTATGGCTGCCATTGGCTTTTTATCCTGTATTCGGCAAAAAAAGGTATGTTCTTCCACATGGCCATCGCTAAAGGTTAGGGTAAGCTGACCGTTATTTATTTTATAAGTACCATAGCCGCCGCCTTTTTTACTGCCACCACCGCCAACATTATCACCTATAATAGCTGTAGCAGATGATTTACTGCTGCTGAAGTGACCCTTGCCATCAAAGTTTAATCCGGCGTCATGCGCTACGCCTACATATACCATTCCGGTACCCATACCACCCGCGCTGCTGGCGCTGGAAAACTTGTAATAACCGGTTGGCACAGTGCTTCCGTCCAGTTTACTGAGCGTATAGCCGCCACCGTCAAGCAAGCCATCGCTGGTGATGGTATATTTGTCTTTGTTTCCTTTTGGATAAGTGATGGTAAGCTGCTGACCCACTAACTGGTAGTGTGCGGTTACAGCTGTTCGCCAGTCGGGTTTATCCATTTTATCGTTCAGTGTACCATCTGGCCTAAAAAGAATCACATAATCCTGGCGATTCATGCCGCCGCCCATCATAGCGCTTAGCGTAAGTTGTATACCGGCATAAACGCCATTAAGGTTCTTTGTTTGAGCAGCTGAAGGATGATGGATACCAATTGAACAGATAATTAAAGCGATGATAAGCCATTTCATAGGTCAATATTTTTTTCTTAAACCTATATTCAGCCTATGTTGTTTGATTAAATGTTCTAATTAACGCACACTTAATATTATGCGCCTGCAGGAATAGCCCATTGATTGTTATCAATTTTGGGGTTTATCTCAAAATCAGTATACTCGATAAGCAATTTTTTAAACCCGGTGGTTACTGTTTCCTTAAACGGGATCATGATGCCCTGTATCAAACGCAAATCAGCCAGGGCCGATACCGATGTTCGGCCCGATGTTTTGTTGGCTTCGGCCACAAGCAGATTTTGGCTGTTAATGGCAAAAATATAATCGTTATTGTTTAGCCTGCCCAATACTGAATAAGTGTTATTTTTCAGCTTTTGCATGTTGAGTACCTGCATTTGGTTTAAGGCTGCCTTACGTAAGCCCAACAAGCCCGAGTAAAATGTACTCCTCATTTCTGCTATACGAGTAGCCGGTAAAGGAGCCTTTTTGCCTTGCATCCATCGCCAGCTATTATTTCCGTCCATTTGCTCAACAGAAACCATATTGTCATTATCCCAAAGCTCTATCCGGAGTTTTTGGTTATTCACATCAATATATGATTCCGCTTTTATGCCCATGATGATGGCCGAATAATGCATCGTTTTAATAACATCAAGTGCATGGCCGCCATGGGCAAGATTGGCTTTTAAAAGCAGTGTTTTCGCTTCTTTATGATCTGTCAGCTTTCTTTTTATTGTTTTGCCGGTTTCATTCATAGTATATCCATTGGGCAGGTTACCAGACAGGCCCTGTTTTCGACCCTTTTAGTGAAAAACGTTTTTAAACGCACTATCTGTATATTTAAAAAGGTTATTTGCCTCAAAAATTAAACCAATGTTAAAACTTCGGCAAATCCTTTCTTCAACGGAAAGGACTCAATCACTTAGAAGTTTTTTTATGAGTCTTGCTATTTCAATAACGTTATTTATAAAATACACACAGGTCTTGATTCCTGATTCTTATCTCCTTATTCCAATTCCTTTGTTTCCAAAGCTCCAAAATTTGTATACATTTATTGCTTCATGGAATCTAAAAACAATAAGAAAACCATCAGGGCCTGGGCAATGTTTGACTGGGCCAATTCGGCATATAATCTTGTTATAACCTCAACCATTTTTCCGGCCTATTATGTGGCCATTACCACCACCAGCACCAATGGAGGCAGGGTAATGTTCTTCGGCAAAAGCTTTGTTAATACCGCGCTTTCTGATTATGCATTATCAGCTGCCTACCTGATCATTGTTTTACTGCTCCCGATACTATCGTCCATTGCCGATTACAGGGGTAACAAAAAGATATTCATGCAGTTTTTTACCGCCATTGGTGCCATATCATGCTGTGCTCTTTACTTTTTCAAAGCCGATAGTATAGAACTGGGTATCATTGCATTTGCATTGGCAGCTATTGGCTATAGCGGTGGTTTTGTATTTTACAATTCATACCTGCCCGAAATTGCAACTACCGATATGCAGGATAGCGTGAGCGCCAAAGGTTTTACCTATGGTTATATAGGCAGCGTACTGCTGCAACTCATCTGTTTTGTATTTGTACTGAAACCAGAACTTTTCGGTATAGTTGACAAAACCTTCCCGGCCCGTTTGTCATTTTTGCTGGTAGGCTTGTGGTGGATGGGTTTTGCGCTAATCCCTTTCATTGTGTTACCTAAAGGGAGCCCTAATGCTCAAAAACACGATCATAATATTATTAAAGGCGGATTTATTGAACTAGGAAAAGTTTGGCAGCAGGTTAAAAATATGCCACTGTTAAAAAGATTTTTACCGGCGTTTTTCTTTTACTCCATGGGGGTACAAACCATAATGCTGGTGGCTACCGGTTTTGCAGCAAAGGAATTGCATATGCCCACAGCAGCGCTTATTACCACTATTTTAATCATCCAATTGGTTGCCATTGCGGGTGCCAATATCATGTCGCGCTTATCTGGCAAGTATGGAAATGTGAAGGTGTTGATCATGGTGGTGATTATATGGATACTGGTTTGCGCTGCGGCCTACCTAACTACTACCAGCGCACAGTTTTATGTTGTTGCAGCTGTGGTAGGTTTAGTGATGGGCGGGATACAATCCATGTCGAGGTCAACGTACTCGAAATATTTACCCGAAAACATTCCGGATACAGCATCGTTCTTTAGTTTTTATGATGTAACCGAAAAACTGGCCATAGTGGGCGGGGTATTTAGTTTTGGTTTTTTTGAAGAGTTAACCGGCAGTCCGCGCAATTCGGTACTGGTATTAGCCACTTTTTTCATCGTAGGATTAATATTATTGTTTTCTTTGCTATCAGCCGAAAAAAAGTTTAAGAAAAATATGGATTTTAGCACCGTATAATTTTGTGTAAGAGATGAAGATCGAGTTGTTTGTACCCTGTTTTATCGACCAGTTGTTTCCCGATACTGCTTTTAACACCATAAAGGTACTTGAAAAAGCGGGCTGTAACGTTAGTTTTAACCCTAACCAAACCTGCTGCGGCCAGCCTGCGTTTAACGCCGGTTTTTGGGACGAAGCCAAGGCCGTGGGCAATAAATTTCTGAGTGATTTTTCGGACGATAGCGTGATCGTAACACCATCGGCCTCCTGCACCGGGATGGTTAAAAACTATTATAACGATCTGTTTACCAATACCGCTGTACATAACAAATGCCGCAGCATACAGGGCAATATCTATGAACTGTCTGACTTTCTGATCAATATACTGCAATTTGATTACTTTGGCGCTGAACTGGATGGCAAGGCGGTTTATCACGATAGCTGCGCCGGCCTGCGTGAGTGCAAAATAAAAGATGAGCCGCGCCAGCTGCTTTCCAAAGTATTAGGTTTAGAGTTGCTTGAATTAAAGGATAACGAAACCTGCTGCGGTTTCGGCGGTACGTTTGCTGTTAAGTTTGATGGCATATCGAGCGCCATGGCACAGCAAAAGGTAGATAACGCGCTGGCAGCAGGAGCAGAGTACATCATCTCTACAGATGCCTCCTGTTTGCTGCACCTGCAAGGCTATATCGATAAAAACAGCCTTCCCATCCAAACTATGCACCTGGCCGATGTACTGGCCCTGGGCTGGGGAAATGTGTGATTATGATTTCGGGAATTGGGAGGTGAGATCATTGATTAATTCCTGTCAATATCAAGAATTTCTATTTTATCATTATTGATAAGCTGGGATACCGGAAATTCCTGAATGGTTGAGGTATCGTATCCCTTACTTTTCAATTCATCCATATTGGTTTCCGAGTTACTTTGGTATTTATTCATCGCCACATAAACCAGATTGCCCGAAACGTGGTCGACCTTTAATAGGGTATATATATCACCCTTTAACTTTACTTCAAGGATATCGTCTTTTTTTAATGAATAGATCATTTTATTTACCCTGGTTTTCTTTTGTTTATCGGCAAAAGTAAACCCTGCTATAGCCAAACCAATGATCAGCAAACCTGAGTAAGTCCACAAAGGTATTTTAGTATAGGTTTTAAGATTTTCATAGCCAAGTTTTATAGGATCTGGCATTTGCTTCAGTTTTAGAATTTGCTTGCAGTTCGCACACTGAGAAACGCCTATTTTTCCTGTTGGAACTGTTGGTATCCAAAATATGTGCCCATACTGTTGAAATACATTCATTTGAATACTTCCCGATGTATTACAATTCGGACAATTATCGGTCAAATATTCTGTTTTCTGCAGAGAGGCACGTGTTCCAAAAATAATCATATGCTGTGATTTAAGGTTAGGTTTTTTTTATATAAATATGGGCTTGAAATTAATAAAAACAGGATATAATTATATGCTATAGTGATAAATATTTTCTGTTAACAAGCTTTATTAGGGCTCTCACTGAAAATCCGTATATTTATATTAATTAACAGCCCAGCTCTCCGCATAAGGAAAGCCGGGCTGTTTGGCTAAATGGGGGTCGATCAGAAGAAGTTAAAGTTTAAATATGTATTTGATATACAATTAATTACGACTTTTTAAAGTAATAAAAACTACCTCAAAATGTATTAAAACTGAATATTTCGAGCATATTCTTAAGTATTTTAATGTTTTTCGATGCTTTTTTGCTCTGTTTTTGATTCAAAATTGGATTTTAAAAAGTTCCTGCTTATTGCCGAATGTTAAGTCAGAAACATAAAATCAAAATAAAATTGTAATTTCGCACGAAAGATAAAAGATCACTTTGTAGGTGATTGAAAAAAGTAATTTTATAAAAATTTAAATCATAGTTGTAGATGATTAGTATTACACTCCCTGATGGTTCCGTTCGTCAGTATGACAAAGGGATCACTTCCATGCAGATCGCACAATCGATCTCCGAAGGATTAGCACGAAACGTATTAGCAGCCGAAGTTGATGGTGAGGTTTGGGATGCCAACCGCCCCATTGAAAAGGATTCGCACGTTAAATTATTAACCTGGAACGATGCTTCAGGCAAATCAACATTCTGGCATTCATCGGCTCACTTAATGGCCGAAGCACTGGAAGCGTTGTACCCGGGCACAAAATTCGGCATAGGTCCGGCTATTGAAACCGGCTTTTATTATGATGTTGATTTTGGCGACAAAGTTTTGTCATCTGACGAGTTTAAACAGATAGAAGACAAGATCATTGAACTGGCTAAAACCAAAGAAGAGTTTATCCGCAAACCGGTAACCAAAGCCGACGCGATTGAATATTTTACTGAAAAAGGCGACGAGTACAAACTTGATCTGATCAAGGATTTGCCCGATGGCTCTATCACTTTTTATACACAAGGTAACTTTACCGATCTGTGCCGCGGGCCTCATATCCCCAACACTGGCTTTATAAAGGCCGTTAAGCTGATGAGCCTGGCCGGTGCCTACTGGCGCGGTGATGAAACCCGTAAACAACTCACCCGTATTTACGGTGTTACCTTCCCTAAAGCAAGTGAACTTACTGATTACCTGCACATAATCGAAGAAGCTAAAAAGCGCGATCACCGCAAGTTAGGTAAGGAACTGGAGTTGTTTGCTTTTTCTGAAAAAGTGGGTATGGGTTTGCCGCTGTGGTTACCAAAAGGTACCGCGCTACGTGAGCGATTGACCAGCTTTTTACAAAAAGCGCAGGTTAGGGCAGGTTATGAGCAGGTGATTACTCCGCACATCGGGCATAAAAACCTGTATGTAACATCTGGTCACTATGAAAAATATGGCGCTGATTCGTTTCAACCTATAAAAACCCCGCAGGAGGGAGAGGAGTTTTTCTTAAAACCGATGAACTGCCCGCACCACTGCGAGATATATAAAACTAAACCACGCTCATACAAAGACCTTCCGGTTCGTTTAGCTGAGTTTGGTACCGTTTACCGTTATGAGCAAAGCGGCGAGCTGCATGGCTTAACCCGTGTACGTGGCTTTACTCAGGATGATGCTCACTTATTTTGCCGCCCTGATCAGGTGAAAGAAGAATTCATGAAGGTGATTGACCTGGTATTGTATGTGTTTAAAGCCCTTGGTTTTGAAGATTATACTGCACAAATATCCCTGCGTGACCCTGAGAATAAGGCTAAATACATTGGTACCGACGAAAATTGGGCTTTGGCAGAATCGGCGATCATTGAAGCTGCAGAGGAAAAAGGTTTACGCACTGTAACAGAATTAGGTGAGGCAGCGTTTTATGGCCCTAAGCTTGATTTTATGGTGAAGGATGCTCTTGGTCGTAAATGGCAATTGGGTACCATCCAGGTAGATTATAACTTACCTGAACGTTTTGAACTGGAATACACCGGCAGCGACAATCAAAAGCATCGTCCGGTAATGATTCACAGAGCTCCTTTTGGCTCTATGGAACGGTTTATTGCGGTATTGATAGAGCATTGCGCAGGTAATTTCCCGCTGTGGTTATCGCCAGAACAGTTTGTTATTTTGCCCATATCAGAAAAATATGAGGAATATGCAAAAAAACTTTCTGATATGTTAAAAGATTCCGATATTTGCGGGCTGATTGATTTTAGAGACGAGAAGATAGGGCGGAAGATACGCGATGCTGAAGTCAAAAAAATCCCTTATATGTTGATCGTAGGTGAAAAAGAAGCTGCCGAAGGTATGGTATCGGTAAGGAAACACGGTCAGGGCGATTTAGGGAGCATGAGTATAGAAGATTTTAAAGAACAAATAACTAAAGAAATAAAAGTATAACTTGGCATTAAACAAACCTTTCAATAGAGGACCAAGGCTTCCTTTTAAGAAAAAAGAAGCTGAACACAACATTAACCAATTCATTAGAGCTCAGGAAGTTCGTTTAGTAGGCGATAACGTTGAACAAGGAGTTTACTCTTTAAGAGATGCACTGGCTATTGCCCAGGAGCAGGAATTGGATCTGGTTGAAATATCTCCGAACGCGGTGCCGCCGGTTTGTAAAGTAACGGACTATAACAAGTTTATTTACGAACAGAAGAAAAAGCTAAAAGAGATCAAGAGCAATGCCAAGCAAACGGTTATTAAAGAGATCCGTTTTGGACCCAATACTGATGATCATGACTTTGAGTTTAAATTAAAGCATGCTATTAAGTTTTTGGAAGCCGGCGAAAAGGTGAGGGCCTACGTGCACTTTAAAGGCCGTGCCATTGTGTACAAAGAGCAAGGTGAAATATTACTGCTACGCTTTGCACAAGCACTTGAAGAAGTTGGTAAGGTAGAACAATTACCAAAGCTTGAAGGAAAAAGGATGTTTTTAACCCTGGCTCCAAAAGCAGTTAAAAAGTAATGGGTTTTACGTATAACGTTTTATGTTGTACGTAGTTAAACTGAATAAAGAAAAAACGTTCACGTAAAAGGTATTACGTACAACGTCTAACACAAATAAATATAGTTATGCCAAAAATGAAAACCAATTCCAGTGCTAAAAAGCGCTTTAAGCTTACTGGAACCGGTAAAATCGCAAGAAAAAACGCATACAAAAGCCACATCTTAACCAAGATGTCGACTAAACGTAAACGTGCACTTGGTCACACCAGCTTAGTATCTGATGCCGACATGGGTAACGTTAAACGTATGCTTTGTATCGGAAAGTAATTCACAATTTTTTTAACCAGGTATTAGAGTTTTAAGTTCTGTTGTAAAGGCAGGCACTCACTACCAAAATCAAACAAGATGCCACGTTCAGTTAACGCAGTAGCGTCGAGAAGACGCAGAAAAAGGATCATGAACCTCGCCAAAGGTTATTGGGGTTCAAGAAGCAAGGTTTATACCGTTGCAAAAAACACAGTTGAAAAAGGTTTACAGTACGCATACCGTGACCGTAAAACCAAAAAAAGAGAGTTCAGAGCTTTATGGATACAGCGTATTAACGCAGGTGCCCGTCAGCACGGAATTTCTTACTCACAGTTAATAGGTAAATTAGCTGCAAAAAATATCGGTTTAAACCGTAAAGTATTAGCTGATTTAGCAATGAATCATCCGGATGCTTTCAAAGCCGTGATCGACGCAGTAAAATAATATAAAAGCGCTTTAGCGCTTATTAACGGAAAAGGCCGCAAATTGCGGCCTTTTTTGTTTTATAGATTTTTGTTTATTCGATAATGATAATTCTTTGTTCGTCATACTCTTCGGCATCATTGTCAATATCCATGTATTGTTTAAAGTTTTGTACATCTTTATCTACCATGTTTTTAAATACAGGATTTAATACTTTAGCAATACCCGCGCCAACACCTCCGGCAGGCGGCTGATAACTGATCACCACATCAACAATGGTACCCTTGCCATCTAAAGTATCTTGAAAACGCACTTTTCCTGCATTATTAATCGCAGAATCGGGTAACGAGCTCCACCCAATCATTTCATCGGGTTCGTCCTTAACTATTTCGGCATGCCAACTAACAGTAGCAACATTTGTAGGCAGTTTTAATACCCAGTGCGAATATTTATCGTCAATCACCTCAACGCTTTCCAGGTGCTTCATAAATAGCGGCAAATTGTCAAGCTTTCGCCAAAAGCTATAAACCCTATGCCTGGGCTTATTAACTGTAAATGATGACCGGATATTTACGTTAATAGGATTGGTTGACATTTTTCCGATCTGTTTGTACAGTTCGCAATGGCCGGTAATGCCCCGGTTTAACAGATAACCACCCGCCCCAATTTTAATTACACTGGTTAAGGGGTTTGAAAAAATGTTCTTAAATCCCGAGAAGCTTAATTTTACGCCGCCGATGATAGATGTATAACGCTCAGGCCACTTTAAATTGATACGATCGTCACCGTAAAGCACGGGGTAGTTGTCAGAATATTTTACTATTGTTGTAGTTGCCATAGTATTGTTTAAATAGGTTTAAAATTTAAACAGTACAGATCATGCTAAGTTTTGATTTTATTTATTTTGCTGATAATCAAATTTATATTTAGCTAAATCGGGTAGGTGAGCTTTAGGTCTTTGTACTTCATAATGATATAGAATACGGCCCAAATTTTTCAAAAAGGGCAGGCAAACTGTGGCATATTCATATTTATTATCGTTGTAAATACCATCCTCATTTGATTGCACAACGGCTGTGATCATAAACTCCACCTTGTTCTTGAAATCAACAATATAGGCGTTGTCAATATTGTATCCATAGCTGTCGCCAACTTTATTGAAAATCCTGATATTAGGATCAATAGTTGCCGTGCTATCCCCTCCGTAAAACAAAAACTTGCAATAAGCCGGATAATATTCGGGCTTGCTGTATGTAGGTTTTATATTTTCAGTAGGGAACGTACTCATATAACGATAAATAAAACGATAATTGGCAGGGGTGAGGTTATAACGCTGTTCTTTAGGAAATACCTCTGGAAAAAGCAATCGCTTTAATACTGCTTGCTGATCGACAATGGTATAAACATTCTTCTGAGTAAAATCAAAAGGCTGCATGATCAATTTATCGTTCTTATCCAGGTAACCTTTTCCCTGAGTCATATTATCGAGATGCATTGGGTATTCCATGCTATCGTATTGGGAAGTTTTGTGATAAATTAGTTTATCACCGTTAAAAAAATCAATTGGGTTGGTGTGTTGGGTGCTTTCACCGGCATCATTAACAGCCAGCCGGCCTATAATACGGGTATTATTCAGCTGGTACTTTTTTAATTTCAAATTGATCTCGGCGCGACCAACAAATTCATATAAGCGGTTAAATGCATCATTATCGCTTACCAGCAATATCTTTTTGATGTAATTTTCAATACTCGGTAATCCATTAGCAGATGATGTATCCGTTTTTACTTTAGTTTGGCCGGCAAATGCACTATCTGTTATCATTATGGATCTTGCATTAAGTCCTTTAATGCCTAACTCATTCAGTTTTTCGAGCGCAAATATGGCGGTTGGCAATTTAACTGTGCTCGCCGGATAAAAATAATGGTTAGTATTAAGATGATAACTGTAAGATTTAAAGTGTGGTATATTGTTTTTATCCCTGTTTATCTGCGTATATAATATTTGTATTTCATTTTGGGTAGGATGCTTTAATATGCCTGAAAACAACTCAGGATTACTTTGTAAAAGATCTTTTAGAAATAGGGTATCAGGTTGCTGGGCAGAACAAAACATGCAGGTAAACAGTAGCAATAGTGTAAAGTATAGTTTCATTCCGATAAATATAATGATTTGTTACTTTGTGGATGCGAATACTTATTCTACTTTTGCTATGCTTTAGGTTTCTCAGATAGTTATTATCGGGAATTAAAAGGGAATACGGTGTGAATCCGTAACTGTCCCGCAGCTGTAAGCTCTTTAACCATTATCCATTCTTATTGTCACTGTTTGCCATCGGTTTACGGGAAGACAGGATAACATGGGGAGCGAGTCAGAATACCTGCCAGAGCATTATACATTATTCATAGCTTTCGGGGATTGAAGCTTGAGTATGGAACCTTTCTGGGGCGGTTTCTATTCAAACTTTGTATTCTGTATTTCGGAGGGGATACTTACTACAAATGCAAAAAGGTACTCATTATTTAAAATGCAGTTATCAGCTTTTATTGGCTGTATGGTTTTGCCTTGCAATATACTTTCCGCTTACCATATCGGCTCAAACAGATACCACTAAAAAAATAAGGGAAGTTACAGTGACCGGGGCCAGTATGCCTCAGATACAAACTATTATTCCCTCGCAACAAATATCAGCCAGTGATTTTAGCCGTTACAATGCATTTAACGTGGCCGATGCTATTCGTGATTTTGCAGGCGTGATCTTGAAAGATTACGGTGGAATAGGAGGATTAAAAACTGTTTCGGTACGCGGCCTCAGCGCTAATCATACCGCTGTTTTATATGACGGTTTGCAAATTAACGATGCCGAAAACGGTCAGGTTGACCTGAGTAAACTTAACCTGAACAACGTGCAACAGATCACATTATACAACGGCCAGCCGCCTGTTATATGTATGCCTGCAAGGTCATTTGCATCTG
The DNA here is from genome assembly GCF_030409325.1 of Mucilaginibacter aquaedulcis. Taxonomy (GTDB): domain Bacteria; phylum Bacteroidota; class Bacteroidia; order Sphingobacteriales; family Sphingobacteriaceae; genus Mucilaginibacter; species Mucilaginibacter aquaedulcis. Next base: position 500,767 of record NZ_JAUFPR010000002.1, on the reverse strand, counting down.
CAAGTATACTTTCTGTAAAAACCGTACAACCCTCTTTATCCACAAGTAAGCCATTTCAGATAACTGCGGGTATTAAAACAGGTTCTTTTGGCTTGGTTAACCCATATTTGCAGTGGCAGCAGCGTATCAACAATAACTGGGCATTTGTTATAAACAGTTATTTGGAAAATGCCGATGGTAGGTACAAGTTTAAAACTGGTGGAGGAGATTCTTCAAGCACCCGAAACAACAGCGACATTAATGCGAAACAGGCAGATGGTGCTTTGTACTGGACAAAAATTGACAGTAATAAATTTAACCTGCATGTTAATTATTATAATTCAGACAGAGGGCTTCCTGGTGCAGTGATTCTTTACAATCCTTCTGTTTCAAGGAGCAGACTTTGGAATCGTGATTTTTTTTCACAGGCTGGTTATGAGCATATCTGGGCTAATAGCTTGCATTTATTATTGAATACTAAAGTATCTGAAACTAATCTGCGTTATCTTGATCCTGATTATTTAAACCAGGAAGGAAAGCTCGATCAGCGCTTTACCCAGCACGAATTTTACGAGTCTGCCGCCTTGGCTTATCATATAATATTAAACTGGGATGTTTCCTATGCTATTGATTTCGCCATCAATAACCTCGATGCCAATTTATCTAACTTTTCGCATCCCAAAAGGTTAACCTTTTTAAATGTGCTGGCTTCAAACTTAAGCATAGGAAAGCTTCGCTTGCAGGGTAGTTTATTGAATACTCACATCACCGAAACTGTTAAAGCAGGCACACCTGCACCTCAAAGAAATATTTATTCACCTACCTTAATGGCTACTGTTCAGCCGTTTGAAAACCCCAATTTTCAGTTGAGGGCTTTTTATAAATCCATATTCCGTAACCCAACGTTTGATGATCTGTATTACGGTGGCATTGGTAACCCCAATTTAACACCGGAATTTACCAAACAGTTTGATTTGGGTACAACCTACAGTAAAGCGTTAAATGGCTTTATAAATTATATAGCATTTACTGCCGATGCCTACTATAACCATGTAGATAATAAAATAGTATTTATTCCGAAAGATGCCTACAACGGCTCTATACAAAACTTTGGCAAGGCAGATATAAAAGGTGTTGACGCCAGTTTAAAAACTCGGGCAAAGCTTACTACAGATTGGAAAGCATCCGTATCGGTTAATTATTCATATCAACAAGCACTCAATGTTACCGACCCGGCATCCTCTATTTATCTTAATCAGTTACCTTATACTCCTAAAAACACGGTTTCACTAAATGCGGGCATTGATCATGATCATTTGGGGGTATATTATAACCAGGTAATTTCATCATCAAGATATTACACTAATGACAATCTTCCATATGATTATATCTCAGGCTATTCAACCAGCGACGCTTCTGTTGTTTATCGTTTTTTGGTAAAAGGAAAGCCGCTTATTGCATCTTTTGAGGCTAATAACCTTTTTGACAAAAGCTATTTTGTAGTACAAAGCTACCCAATGCCGGGTCGTTCATTCCGGTTCTCATTTCAAATAACTATTTAATTATTGATAATTATGAAACAAATCAAACTCAAATCTCTATTAAGCGCCATGGCAGTAATGCTTATACTGGCCTCTTGCCATAAGGACAAGATCAATCCACATACAGATACACCAACTGCCGAGCGGGCTGGTTTATATGTTTTAAATCAAGGTGGGTTTATGTCAAACAACAGCACACTTACCTATTATGATTACGCCACCAAGCAACTTACGCCCGATATTTACAGCAAAGTAAATGGTAGCCCTTTAGGCGATACAGGCAACGATATCCAGATTTACGGTTCAAAAATGTATATCGTGGTTAACTACTCGAGTGTAGTTGATATTGTTAATGCCAAAACGGGAAAACTGATTAAGCAAGACAGCCTGGTGAACCCTTCATTAAAAGGATTTGCCCATGCTCGTCAGCCAAGAAGCGTGGCTTTTTACAAAAACAACGTGTTTATTACTAATTACGATGGTACAGTGGCGGTAATGGATACTACAACATTAGCTATCAGCAAATACATAACCGTAGGTCGGAACCCTGAACAACTTGTTGTGAGTAATGATAAACTTTATGTGGCAAACAGCGGAGGGTTAGATGTAGGTACCGGAAACCCCGACAACACGGTATCTGTAATAGATTTAAACTCTTTAACCGAGATCAAAAAGATAAAAGTATTATCAAATCCGGTGAGCATTGCTGCTGATTCTTACGGCCATGTTTATGTACTTTCATTGGGTATCACTACCTATAGCGGAAATACAGCTACAGTTGTTGTGCCTCCCGGTATGTCAATCATTGATAACAAAACCGATGTTTCTATATCTCAAACAAACCTGAACTTGGGCTATAATATCCCTATTGTTGTACAGGGCGATTTTGTTTATTATGTTACCGGTGATAATAAAATTGCTGTATACAATGCCAAAACACAAACACCAGCCCAGGCTAATTTCATTACAGATGGTACGCAGATCACAAGTCCGTACACTATTGCAGCCGATCCTGCAACCGGCGAAATATTTGTTACCGATGCTAAAGATTATGCTTCAAACGGTATGTTGTATGCCTTTGATAAAACAGGTAAAAAAGAATATTCAATAACTACTGGTATAAGTCCGGGTAAAATAGCTTTTGTTAACAAGTAATCGTTGTATATTTATATAGAATATAGGTATTTTTACCCTACAAAAATTTGGTCATGACAGCAAAGGATAACCCAACAAGAAACATAGTGCTTATTTTAATGATCGTACTTGCTGCCGCGTTCAGGTTGCTGGCTTTCAAGTATAAAGATTTAAGTAATTTTAACCCGGTAGGAGCTATCGCGTTATTTGGTGGAGCATACTTCATTAATAAATGGAAAGGCTACCTAACCGTATTGCTAACCTTATTCACAACAGATATCATTATCAATTATCTGTATACTTCAAAACTGAGCCTATGGTACAGCGGTGCCGAAATTACTTACTTAAGCTTTGCTTTAATGGTACTTACAGGTAGTTTAATCCTGAAGAAAGTAAATGTACTTAACGTGATTTTAGCCTCATTGGCGGCAGTATTGATTCATTGGTTATTAACAGACCTGCCTTGGCTATACGGCACGCTTTACCCGCATACATTGGCCGGATATGGAACTTCATTAGTTAAGGCCATTCCGTTTGAGTACAATATGATATACGGTAACCTGGTGTTTGGTTTATTACTATTTGGATGTTTTGAATTAGCCAAAACCCGGTACAATTTTTTACGAACCAAAAAACAACTGGCACTTTAAGTTCACTTAATTAAATTGAAAAGCGATTTGCCAGTGGGCAGGTCGCTTTTTTTATGGATATACTTTTATTCAATAACATGGAAAAATTGGTAATACTAACCGGAGCAGGAATTAGTGCTGAAAGTGGTTTAAAGACCTTTAGAGACAGCGACGGGCTATGGGAGGGGTACAATATAGAAGATGTAGCCACACCTGAAGCATGGCAGCGTAATCCATCCCTGGTTCAGGACTTTTATAACCAACGCCGTAAATCAGTGTTGGAAGCAAAACCCAATGCTGCTCATTATGCGCTGGCTCAGTTAGAGGAAAAATACGAAGTAACTATTATTACCCAGAATATCGATGACCTGCATGAAAGGGCGGGATCAAGCAACGTTATTCATTTGCATGGTATAATTACGCGCTCGCAATCAAGTATTAATCCAGAGTTTACTTATCCAATTAACGGCTGGTATTTGGGCATGGACGAAGTTTGTGAATTGGGCTCCCCTTTGAGAGCTCATGTGGTTTGGTTTGGCGAAGCCGTACCCATGATTGAAACAGCAGCCCGAATTTGCTCGCACGCCGAAATGTTTATGCTGGTAGGTAGCTCATTGGCCGTATACCCTGCCGCCGGGTTGATAAATTATGTTGGCCCCCAGGTACCTAAATATATTATAGACCCTAAAATACCGGAGGTTCACGTGAGAGGTCCGGTAGTTAAAATACAGGAAAAGGCCACTACCGGGGTAGTTGCGTTGGTAAATGAGTTATTGAAAAAATAAGCAGATTAATTAGTTTTTTGAGTAAATATCTCATTTATTTGGCGATTTATTTGGCAGAATATAATTCTGTTAAATAAATTAAGTTTTTAATTTGCAGCTATTTAATATTTTAATTTAAAGTTTTACTTCTCATTGAAATAGTTATTAATGAATATCGAAGGAGAAGTTAATGTATTTTGCCAAATAAAATTTTGTTTAACAAGGTTTAATTCCATAACTATCTGTAAGTTAATTATTTAAAAGCGTAATTCATTAGTAATTGTACCTGAAATATGCATCTTTATAATCAGCACGCATTTCCGTAAATCTGGCACCAACCTTTTTCAAAAATTCATCGTCAAGTAATTCAAAAACACTGTTTACTCCATCGGTTAAATCCATTTCGGGTATCTTATAACTCTGCTCCAAAGAACCCTGTTCTATTTTTACAATGAACTTTTGGTTCATATTCAGTATGGATATTTTAAAATCAGGGTGTGGTAGTTCGGCAATAATTCTCATATTTTATTTTTTTAACAGATCATTTAAAGGGTCTTTTCCATGAAGTGATCCAAAGCTTTCCAATGGAATAAATCGGGCAAAAAGTTCTTCACTATACCAGCCTTCGCTGCGGGTTAGTTTTATAACTTCGGCATGCTGGCGGCTCTTGTATGCAAATGCTTTTACATCGTCTAAGCTTTGCCAGATTGAAAACGTGGCCTGGCGGTAAACAGGAGCCTCGCCTATACCAAATGAAGTAATATATCCAGTAGCAGTGGTCATTAAATTGGCAACCTCATCAACATGCGACCAGAAGCTTTTCAATTTACTCATCTTGATCGTAGCGCGTGTAAGTACAGCTATCGGTCCGGTATAATCCTGGGGTGTTGGGTTTTCAAACGGTTCTTTGCCATCCCATTTGCCATGGCTTTGTAGTGGCTTGCATAATACCGTCCAGCCTTCCTGGCCCAATATTTTCCACCAGCCAGAAATGAAAGAATGGTGATAAAACCGGTCAAAATCCTCTCTGCTATCCCAACAGGCCAACAGTCCCCATTGTCGCCAATCGGGTTGCAGATCAAATGTGCCGTTATGCCCGGAGCCCAGTAACTTATAAAAGCTGCAGCCCTTTTGCATTAACATAGGCAACCGATGTATGGCCATAGCCAATAAGGCAAAGGGTACAAATAACTTGCGGTAACGTATTATGGTTAGACTAACGATCATCTGCCTGCTAAGTAAAAGATTAATTATAAAACACTGGCCAAAAAACTTCTTAAACTTTTATTTTAACAAACAACAGACAGAAAAAGGCAAATAATAATGTCAAAATCACTCGAAAAAACTCGTAAATCTTCGCTTTTTATCAGTTTTAATACGTTTCAGAGCGGTATTTCAAGCTTTAAAAAGTTTTAATTAATTGATTTTCAGTTAACTGATAAAGAACTTAGTGTATTTAGCTTTCCCGGCTCTTTAGCAAAACAGCCCGGCTTTCTCTATATTAAGAAATCCGGGCTGCTATACTTGCAAATATACGAAATATGATACTAACCTTATTAATCTTCGGCTGCACATGATTATTTTTGTGCTATGGCAGAGGATTTAAACATAACCACATCAACCGATAAAACAGAGAAGTATACTGTATTGATCCCACAAATAGAGGCTTTGCTGTACGGCGAACCAGATTTAATTGCTAACATGGCTAATGTTGCTGCTGCGCTCAAAGAGCAGTTTAAATGGTTTTGGGTTGGCTTTTATTTAGTGAAGAACAATGAATTGGTTTTGGGGCCTTTCCAAGGGCCTGTGGCCTGTACGCGCATAGCTTTGGGTAAAGGTGTTTGCGGTACTGCCTGGCAGCAGGCTAAAACGTTAGTAGTGCCCGATGTTGACGCATTCCCCGGTCACATTGCGTGTAGTTCGCTTTCCCGTTCGGAGATCGTGGTTCCTGTATTTCATAATAATGAGGTAGTGGCCGTTCTGGACGTAGATAGTGAATTGCTTGATCAGTTTGATGAAACAGATGCTCAATACCTGGAGCAGATTGTTAAGCTGTTGAATTTTTAATGGGTAACGTATATCTGATAGCTGGCCTTGGTGCCGATACTCGTGTATACAACAATATCGAACTATATGATCATGACGTAACACCCGTTGATTGGATTGAACCAGATAAATCTGATACTTTAGTTACATATGCTCAAAAGCTTATAAATCAATATAATATACGACCTAATTCTATTATTATAGGCAACTCATTAGGCGGTATCCTGACGGTAGAAATAGCAAAGCTTATCCCTGTAAAAAAAGCCATTATTATATCAAGTATCAAGGTAAATGCTGAAACTCCGGGGTATTTTAACCTGTTCAGGACACTGCCTGTTTATAAGATCATCCCAGGAAAATTATTTACCTCACTTGGTTTTATGATTAAGCCCCTGTTTGGTCATATGAGCGCCGAAGATGCATGGCTGTTTAACGATATGCTTAAAAATAGTTCACCCAATTTTGTTAAGTGGGCGATGGGAGCCATACTTCAATGGCGAAATAATATTATACCTCCAAGCCTTTATCACATAACGGGCGATAAGGATTTGATATTCCCTGTCAGCAAGATCAGCAATGCCACTATTGTTGAAGGAGGTACTCATATCATGATATTTGATCAGGCCAAAAAAATCAATAAACTATTAAAACCGCTCCTGAAAAAATGAAATTATCAGAACAATATTACCTCGGTAATGATGTATTAGCCATCAGTAAAAACCTGCTTGGTAAATATCTTTTTACTTATATAGATGGTGTAATAACGGGAGGATATATTGTTGAAACAGAAGCATATAATGGCATTGTAGACCGAGCCTCACATGCCTATGGTAACCGGCAAACCCCACGCACAAAAACCATGTTTATGCAGGGAGGTATTGCTTATGTTTACCTATGTTATGGCATACATGAAATGTTCAACATTGTAACTTCTGTAGAAGGGAACCCGCAAGCTATCCTAATCAGGGCTGTTCACCCTACTGATGGGATAGAAGCCATGCAGGTTAGGCGCAATATGCCTTTGATTAAACCTACAATCACTGCAGGCCCTGGGTCTGTTGCCAAAGCATTGGGTATTTCCAGAAATATCAATGCCACCAGCTTACAAAGTGATACTATTTGGATAGAAGAACGCGGACTAAATTTTAGCGATGAACAAATAACCGCAGGCCCCCGAATAGGAGTAGCTTATGCAAAAGAGGATGCGCTTTTGCCATATCGTTTTTACGTGAAAGGCGATATTTATGTGAGCAAACCCAATAAGTAAGCCTCGCCTAAATTTATTAATATTGTGGCAATGAATTATCAAAGCAGTTTATCATTTGCCATTGAACAGGATAGGAATGACCCTTTAAAGGATTTCCGGAAACGTTTTTTAATACCTCAACACAAAGGCGAGGAAGTTATATATTTATGCGGAAACTCTTTAGGCCTGCAGCCCGTATCGGCACAACAGCATATTGCCGACCAACTCAATAACTGGGAAAGCCTGGCGGTTGAGGGCTGGTTTCAGGGCAACGATCCATGGTTAAACTATCATAAACAGCTTTCGGCATCTGTTTCAAAAATAGTTGGTGCCCTTGAAAATGAAGTTACCGTAATGAACTCACTTACGGTAAATCTTCATTTATTAATGGTAAGTTTCTATAAACCAAACAGTAAACGATTTAAGATAATCATGGAAGGTGGAGCCTTTCCATCAGATCAGTACGCCATGGAAAGCCAGGTACGCTTTCATGGCTTTGATCCCAAAGAGGCTATTGTAGAGATATTTCCGAGAGAAGGAGAACTTACTTTACGCACGGAAGATATTATCCTAAAAATAAATGAACATGCTAATGAGCTGGCTTTAGTGATGTTTGCCGGCATCAATTACTATACAGGCCAGTTCTTTGATCTGGAACCCATTACCCTGGCAGGCCACGAAGCAGGTGCTTACGTAGGTTTTGATCTGGCGCATACCGCAGGGAACGTTCCTCTGAAATTACATGACTGGGGTGCTGATTTTGCTTGCTGGTGTTCCTACAAGTATATGAACTCGGGGCCAGGCGGTATTAGCGGCATTTTTGTACATGAAAAACATTTTGAAAATAAAGAGTTAGATCGTTTTGCCGGCTGGTGGGGCTATCGTGAGGATAAGCGCTTTTTAATGGCTCCTGGCTTTGATGCCGCTCAAGGCGCAGATGGCTGGCAGGTGAGCACCAGCCCTATATTGCTTATGGCTTTATTTAAAGCCTCTATGGCTATTTTTGATAAAGCGGGTGGTATTGATGCCCTGAGAGCAAAAAGCATTGCATTAACGGGATATATGGAGTTTTTAATTAATGACATCAACCAGCAGCAAGGGGAAGAGTTATTTAAAATTATAACACCGGCCAATCCGCAGGAGCGGGGCTGCCAGTTATCTGTAGTTTGTAAAAAGAACGCGAAGGCTATTTTTAAATACCTCGCTGATAATGGAGTTATCGGCGACTGGCGCGAACCTGACGTGATCAGGCTGAGCCCGGTTCCGCTGTACAATACTTTTACTGATGTTTACAAGGCAGTGCAATATTTGGCAACAGCGGTATAGCTTTGAGATGCCTGTCATTGCGAGCGATAGCGTGACAATCGCATACTATACAGAGTGGGCTTGCATGTTCACGATTGCTTCGTCGTTCCTCTCCTCGCAATAACAAAAATGAGATTTTTTGACTTTTGAATTTTAACTTTTGACTTTATCATATGGTTTATTACAATCCCAAGGAGTGGTTTTCGTTTATTTTCAGGCTTAATAAGGCCGATACCCTGCGCGAACTTTTCCCGCTGATCATAGCGGTCGGCGCGTATGCGGGCATTGTTACTTATCTGCTGATCGATTATTGGCAACTGCCCGACACCAGTATCCTGAAAAAAGTAAGCTATATCCACCAAACTATTGGCTTCGTGTTTTCCTTGTTACTGGCGTTTCGCATCAATTCAGCATATGACCGCTGGTGGGAAGGGCGCAAGATCTGGGGCAGCCTTACCAACAACAGCCGTAACCTGGCCATGAAACTCAAACACCTGGTTAATGAAACTGACGCCGCGTTTTTTAACTATACTATACCACTTTACGCCCGTTCGCTCAAAAATCATTTACGTGATGTTTATGTACCAGAACAGTCGGCTTTTATTACTATTGACCCGGATAAACATGTTCCTAATCAGGTAGCATCAGCTATTATAAAAAACGTTTATAAGCTTAATAAAGATGGCGTGATAAACCCGGAGCAGCTATTTAGTATAACTGCTGAAATAACTTCATTTACAGATATTTGTGGTGGCTGTGAACGTATTAAGAAAACTCCGATTCCTTTCTCCTATAATGTATTTATCAAGAAGTTTATCTTCACTTATATCATGACCTTGCCGTTCACCTGGTCGTTTGATCTGAAGTATTTTATCATTCCAATTATAGGTTTTGTGCTGTTTGTATTTGCCAGTATAGAGTTATTGGCCGAGGAAATTGAAGACCCATTTGGTTACGATGCCAATGACCTTCCGCTTGATAACATTTGCGAAAATATTCAGAAACATGTAGGGGAGATATTTGCTTAATTGGTATGCTCAAAATAGCTTTCGATCCCATATATGCGCACCCGCTGCCCGAAGGTCACCGTTTTCCGATGCTGAAATATGAGCTGATTGCCGCGCAATTGCTGCACGAAGGTGTGATCACTCCGGACAATTTATTTTCACCTGATGTACTTGATGAAAACATTATACTTCAAACACATGACGAAGGGTATTGGCACCAGCTGCGTGATCTGACATTGCCTCCCAAGGATCAGCGGCGTATAGGTTTCCCCTTATCGGCTCGATTGGTAGAGCGCGAGATCAGGATAGCCAAAGGGACTATAGATGGCTGTAAGTTTGCTTTTGATAATGGTGTGGCTTTTAACGTGGCCGGCGGAACACACCATGCAGGCAGTAATTGGGGTGAAGGTTTTTGTTTGCTGAATGATCAGGCAATTGCGGCTAACTACCTATTAAATAATAATTTAGCTAAATCTATCTTAATTATTGATTTAGACGTACACCAGGGTAATGGTACAGCCCAAATATTTGAAAATGAACCCCGTGTGTTTACTTTCTCCATGCACGGAGCCAACAATTTCCCATCACGCAAGGAAAGATCCGATCTGGATATTCCGCTGGCTGATGGCGTTACGGATGATGAATACCTGAATATTCTGTATGATACTTTACCCCGGTTGATCAAACAGCAGCAACCTGATTTTATATTTTACCTGGCTGGTGTGGATATACTGGCTACCGATAAGTTGGGTAAATTAGCTATGACCAAAGAAGCCTGTAAACTGCGCGACAAGTTTGTATTTGAACAATGCATCAATAATAACATCCCGGTACAGGTAAGTATGGGAGGTGGCTATTCCCCGCAAATAAAAGATATTGCCGAGGCGCATTGCAATACTTTTAAGATTGCTACTGATCTGTATTTTTAGTTAAGCATGCTATAGGAAGAGAAACAATAAATTTCCAAACTTACGAAGTTTTTAAAACTTCGTAAGTTTTCTTGACTCACAAGGCACAAGCAGCCACTACTATTCAAAAAAATTAATCCTTAGCCAGAATAGGGATTGTTTTATCACGATGGGTTTTACTGATGAAATTGAATCGGATAAATAACAGCACAGAAGCGGTAGCAAGGCCTAATACCAGTCCGTACCAAACCCCGTAAACACCAATATTGAGCTTAACGCCAAGCAAATAACCTACGGGTAATCCAACTATCCAATAAGCCAAAAAGGTAATGAATGTGGGTACATTTACATCGCCCATTCCACGCAATATACCTAAGCCAACAACCTGTGTACCATCAAATAGTTGAAAGAAGGCTGCAATGATAAGTAGCTGTGCTGCAATAGCAATTACTTTTTCATCAGAAGTAATTATCCATGGTAACAGATGCCTGCCAAAAGTAAATATCAAAGCCGTGATGGCCATAAATGCAAGCACGATATGATAATTGGAAATGGCCGACAAGCGGAGATTCCGGTGATCGCCTGCACCAAAATAATTACCCGATTTGATGGCCGCACCTGAAGATAGGCCGCTGGCCATCATATAGGTCATGGCGGCTAAACTCATGGCTACCTGGTGAGCAGCCTGTTGCACCAAACCAATAGTGCCTATCAGAATAGCTGCCCCGCCAAACGCGCTGATCTCAAAGGTATATTGCATAGCCACCGGAGCGCCTATTTTCATGATCTGTAATCCACGAACTCGGTCGATATTTTTAATGGCGAAACTCTTTAAGTATTCCTTAAAAATTGGCGATCGTAAAACGTAAACCGCCATCACTATAGCCATGATACACCTATCAATAAGTGTACTGTAACCCACACCACGAATACCCATTGGATGTATACCAAACAGGCCCTTTACAAAGGTAATACCCAGGCAAATATTGATCACGTTACCCCAGATGGATATCATCATAGCCTGCTTGGTAAAGCCCAGGCCTTCGGCAAATTGCTTGAATGTATTAAATATAAGTAGGGGAATAAGCGACAAACTCAACAGTAGTAAAAACGGCTTAGCTTCCTGCACAACCGCCGGCGACTGATCAAGATGACTGATCAGCATCATGGTGCCAAAATAAATTCCCGCGAATAAAATGATACCGGTGAGCATATTTAAAAACAAGCTGTTTGATAACAGCATGCCACATTCTTTAAAGTTACGCCTGCCGTTGTTTTGAGCTACGAGCGGGGTTAAGCCATAGGAAATACCCATACCGATAACCAGCGGCACCATGAAAAGACTGTTGACCAATGAAACCGCTGCTAAGGATACCGTACCTGCAAAATGCCCTACAATAATAGAATCAGACATCTGAACCAGCGTATGCCCCAACTGTGATATTACCACCGGAATGGCCAGTTTAAGGCTGTCGGTATAATAGGGTTTATATTTCAGGAAAAAGTTTTTCATTACTCAGGCTCCAAACGGGGTTGCAAAAGTAATGATAATGATGCTAATAACGGGTATTAACAGGCTGTATAATACTCTTCTTTTTCCGTGGTATTGATGCGGATAAGACCTGAAAGTATCAGATCAACCAGCACACGCTGAGCCCTGCGGCGACCGACGTTTAACAGCTCGCTGCACTCTTTGATGGTTATACGGGTATTTTTCTCCAGGTACTCTAAAAGCGATTTTTCGTTTTCAGAATATTCAATTAAAACACCTTGATCATTGGCCGAGCGTTTGAGTACCTCAAGTACAATTTTACTGGCTAACACGCTTTTATCCTTTACACGTACATACGCCCACCATTTACCATCTTCGGCAAGGGCGTAATGAGGTTTTAGATCGCTGGGAGGGGTGTCAACCACCAGTACCAGTTTGTCATCTATATAAATTTCTTCAAAAACAGGATCCAAAGCGGGCCGGGCAAAAAAGTGAGCAGCTTTGGTGATCATATAACGCTCTTCGTCTTCAGATTTTACACCTTTGATGGTGCCATCATCGGCAACACCTATCAATAACTTGCCACCTTTGTTATTGGCAAAGGACACCATGGTGCGGGCTATTTTTTCGCAGCTGGTAATAGTTTTCTTAAAGTCGAGCGTTACGCCTTCACCCTCAAAAATGAGTTTTTTGATATTCATGATAACTCCATTATCCCTTAAACCATTATTGAGGCTCAATATAGGGGTTAAATATTTCCATCCATCTATCTGGCCTGGTTATTTGTGAAAAACCGAACTGGCTGTAAAGTCCATGAGCATCGGCTGTAGCTAATGACCATCTTCTTAATCCCTGTAGGTCCGGGTGATTAACAATAGTTTGCACCAGCCATTTTGATAGCCCCTTTTTCCTGAAAGTGGGTAAAACAAATACATCGCAAAGGTAGGCGAAGGTAGCGTTGTCAGTCACCACCCTGGCAAAACCGACCAGTTCCCCTTCATGATAAACTCCAAAACACATGGAATTAGCTATAGCATTTTCAAGTTTTTGGCGGGGGATACCCCTTGCCCAATAGGAGTCATTATTTAAATAATCATATATAACGTTGATATTTAACAGTTTTTTATCGGTTGATATTTGGTAGCCCCGCTTTATAAAAGCTTCATCGTTCATTAGTACGGTACTCATTATATTAATTACAAGCTTGTATCAGTAAAGTTTAAGTTGCGCAGGTATACTTCGTTCATTACAGATACGCATATTTCTCCGCTCTTATTATAAATATCAATAGGGTGATGAGCCATGTACTTACCCTGTGTATTCAGGATCTGCTCGGCCAGCGCAATTTCGGTATCGGTTAAATTGATCTTAAAAAACAGGTCTGACGAGCCGGGCTTCAAGTATTCAATGGTTGATGATTTTGACCAAACCTTTAATTTATATCCTTTTTGCAATAACAGCTGGTGAAACAAAACCGGGTAAAACGGATCGGCGGCAGAAAATATGGTTCCGCCAAAAATAGCGTCATTATAGTTTTTATTTAAAATACTTTTCTTGATTTTAACATGTACACCTTTAAATCCTTTATCAAATTTAATCACCCAAATGCGCTGAAAAAAAAGGGGAGGATATAAGCGCATGGCCCACTTTAGCATTCTTTCAGATACCACCATAGTTCTTAAATATCTGAAATTTATAATAAAATATTTGCATGTATTATGTAAAATTAAAACCATACCCATGCAAATGGCTGTTTTAAAATACGATATGCTAAAAGCAAAATTTACTGTAATACTCGCTTAAGCTTAAACAATATACGCGGTGTGTGGTTAATAGTATGTTCAAACAGTAAATTGATAACTCTAAAACAAATAAAATTTATGAAAAAGCAAATTTTAAGTCTTGCACTTGTCGCGGCAATCGTAGGTGCAATAGCAAGTGGTTGTGGTTCTGCTGAAAAAGCAGCCGGCGGATCTGACAGCACCAAAGTAGATTCAGCTACAACTACTACTACACCTGCGGCTACCGATACAGCTAAAAAAGATACAACCAAAACTGATACTACTAAAAAGCCATAAGCTTAAAATCAGTATGATATAAAAAATCCCGGAGCAGGTAATCTGCTCCGGGATTTTTTTATTAGGTATAGTCGTTTTAAAAAGCTGTTTTAATAACACCGCCGTCGGCACGTAAACTTGCGCCGTTGGTTGCAGATGAAAGTGGACTGGCCACAAAGGTTACCAAATTGGCAATTTCATCGGGGGTAATAAATCTTTTAATGATGGAAGTAGGGCGTACAGAAGCGAAAAATTCTTTTTCCATTTCGGCATCACTTAGTCCTTTGCTTTCAGCTAAAGCCGTCATAAAATCACCAACTCCTTCTGATAATGTAGGCCCGGGCAATATTGAATTTACCGTTACTCCGGTGCCAACAGTAAGTTCTGCAAGTCCTCTTGAAACCGCAATTTGCGCTGTTTTGGTCATGCCGTAGTGTATCATTTCGGTAGGGATCTGTAAGCCTGATTCGCTGGAGATGAAGATTATGCGGCCCCAGTTTTTGGCGATCATTTTATCAAGGTAGGCTTGCGATAGCTTTACACCGCTCATCACATTCACCTCATAAAACCGGCTCCAATCTTCATTACTTATATCCCTGAATTCTTTAGGTTCAAAAATACCGATGTTGTTTACCAGTATATCAACCTCCGGAAGCTGTTGTATCAGGCTTTCAACCTGCTGCGCGTTTGAAAAATCCGCAGCTATGCCTTTAACATTAGAGTTACCGGTTTCAGCTTTGAGTTTCTCGATCACTGCATCAACTTTGCTTTTAGTACGGCCGTTAATGTATACTTGTACACCTTCATTTGCCAATGATTTGGCAATGGCATAACCAATACCGGCAGTTGAGCCGGTTACTAATGCGGTTTTACCGTTAAGTTTAAGATCCATATTATTTTAATTAAAATATGTTGAGTTTATGGACAAATGCACAACTGTAGTGCCGGATCATACTTTTAGCAGTGATGTAATTAAAAGATGGAATTACAATGACTGTAATCTATAATTATAACTGACGGATCTTGATGTTTCTCCATTGACTTGAACCCGGATGTTGCTGTAAAGCAATTTTACCCTTTGCAACTTTAGCAAAGTTTGTAAATGCCGGGTTAGCGAATTTACTGCCAGCTACCATTTTATTCCACTCGTCGCTGCCCATTTGGCCTTCAAAGGTTTTAATACCATTAAGGTAAAAAGTAAGGTGGCCTTTATTTTGGATAAGCCTTACCTGGTTCCATTCGCCAACAGGTACAGGTTTTGACACTGTCGAATCGCCTGACATGTCATATAAGCAACCTGCCAGGTGATTTTGCTTTTTATTATCATCAGCATCTATATTATCCAATACCTGCATTTCCGGGCCGGTAAGATAGGTGGCATTAAATTTAGGATCTTCCTGAATATCAAAAATTATCCCGCTGTTGCCACCTTTTGAAATTTTCCATTGAAGGTTAAGCTCATAGTTTTCGTACACATCGTTGGTAACAATATCGCCTCCGCCTTCTTTTGGTTTGCTCGGGTCAAATACAATGGCACCGTCTTTAACCTGCCATTTTGAGCCTACGGTATCCCTTAGGTAGGTATGCCAGCCTTTAGTTGTTTTGCCATCAAATAATAATTTCCAGCCTTCTTTCTTTTCTTTTTTGGTAAGTGTGTTTGGAGCCTGAGCCATACTAACACTGCCCATCATTGCAAGTGCTGTAAAAATAATTAGCGTTTTTTTCATTGGTTCTTAGAATTTGGATGTTCTAAGGTAATAAAATAGAACAAAGTTAGGTTAGGGCCCGATAAAAAACGTTAAAAGTGTTACAAAGTGTGCCAGGTTAAATAAACACAACATCAATGCTCCCTGAAACTCAAAGGCTTATTTTTTAAATAAATAGCTCATATTATTCGATATGCATTTTATAAATAGTTATCTTTTGAGTACCAAATCTTATTATCATGTTTGTTATAAAATATCTTTTATTTCTGTGTTTTATTATTGCCTTTTTACCTGCTTGTAAGCACCGTGATATTGTTAAGCATAACGGCGAAAAAGATCTTATATCCTTTAAAGCTGTAAAAGGTATTGGCTATACAGAAATAGCCCGACGTAAAGCCGATGGTCTTTCTTTTAACGCTCAAGGCTATTATTTGGAGCCTCAATGGCGCATCAATTTTATTTCAGATGATTCTACCAGTATTTATAGCCCAAGCCGGGAGAAGTTCATTAATTTCCCTTTAACACGTGGATATGATTCTATCTTTAATACTGCCCGTACCTGGTTAAAGGTAAAGCAGATGAATAAGGATAGTATTAAGTTGGAAGTATTAGAATCTTATGGCGATTCAGTTGATACGAGGGGATCAAAAATTTACATGATACTTTATGCCGACAATTACATTAAAAATGTACTCCACAGCGACACTGGTATATTAAAAAGGGCAAGCAGGAATGATACTTTATATATCAAACAGTTAACCAATATAGCTAATGAAGATTATAGAAAGGCCTTTGCCGGTCTTCAACCAGCGGAGCTGAAAAGCAAAAGCCATTTTGTAAGAATAAAAAAATGGAAAACTGAGGGCGACCTGCTGAATCATTTTAATACTTCTGATGATTATATGAGCCCTACCTTTGATATTGCCATAAACAAGGCCGACTCAAATTTTTATTATTCGTTTAGTATTTTTGTAGATATTAATGGCGGAATACATTATGGTAAGCCATTAATAGCTTTTTTCGATGAATCTTTCAGGGAAAATTATATACAGTTTTCAAAAGCCATCATGGAAAACTACCTTAAATATTATCTTGATGTAAAACCCGGTTCAACTTTGGGAATTGTACATGCAAGCGAGATTAATGTGCATGTGGATGGTAAAACCGGAAGATAGTTACGGTGAAAAAAATGGATACTTATTAAGAATTAACCTCAGATGCTTCCAGGACCTTTGAAACTACAGAGGCACCCATTTTATTTTTCAAATACCTGCGTATGGGTTCGTCAATAAAAATCATCACTAAATAAGCCACCACCAATAATAAAGTAACGCCTAAAATCATAACAATTGACATTTCGTTTATAGATGGTTTTTTCAATTCAACCCAACTCATAAACAACCATATAAACGGATAATGAATCATATAAAGAGGGTAGGAGACATCCCCAGAAAACCTGCAGATTGATGTATATGAAGATTTTAATTTTGCTCCGGCACCTAATGCAACTAAAGGCGGGAAAAAGAATATCACGATCAACGGATCAACAAATGGATTGGTTTTTCCTGCAAAAGGGATAAGAAAAACAAAAACTAACAATGCGCTGGATGAAATGAAGCCAAGCCGTGAATTGATGATCCAACCTGAACGGTAAATTAAAATACCTGCCAAAAACGAGTAAAATACCCTTATGCCTCCGCCGGAAATATTATCACCACCCCAGCCTACACCTAAATTACCCGATATATGGGCCTCATAACAAAGGGCTACAGCACCTATTAATGTGAGTAGCCACAACGCTTTGTTACGTACTTTAACTAAGACAAGCACGTACACTATATTGGCTATGTATTCCCAAAATAAAGACCAGGTAGGAGGGTTAAGGTGAAATAGATTAAAATATCGCTCATGCACAAGGGGGTAAGGAACCATAAAACATGATGCCAGAAACATCAATAAAGTTTTATTGGAATAAGCCTCATGCAAATTACTGAAAGGATCAAAAACAAATGCTATTAACCCGATTATGGAACCAATAATTACCAGCGGATGTAAACGAATAAGTCTTAGTTTAAAGAATTTTAAAAGACCAATTTTGTTTAATCTTTGATCATACGCATAAGCTATCACAAATCCCGACAGGCAGAAAAAGAAATCAACCGCCAGATATGCGTGCGCGATGAAACTTTTGGTATAATCAGGAACAGCAATTTCCATAAAGTGAAAAATCACAACGGCAACAGCTGCGACACCTCTAAGGCCATCTAATATCTCAAAATGCTGTTTTGATTTCAGAGAGCTTGATGAAACAGGTACTTGATACATATAATTATGTTAATGAGGCTTTAAAGATGAAAGTTTTAAGCTACATTAACTGGTAGTAAAGTATCAATCTTTCGAGGTTTTATCTCAAATTCTTACTCCGGCAAATAAAATAGTTTTTTATTCCAACGCATCAGGACATTTGCTGAACCCATTGACTTCGCCAGGCCGGTGCTTCAAATGCATCTGCAAAATACTGTGTTTCATGAACCACTTTGCCATCATGAAATTCCATAATACTCACCGTGTATGCTGATTGACCCTGGTAAAGTATCGTGTACTCGGTAATCCAAAGATTACCCTTTCCAATTATACGCTTAACCTGGAAACCTGAAGGTTTGCCGGGATGATGGCTTCGTAATGCCTGCAAATTGTTTCGGCCGAGTATCCGTTCGCCCGATTGCGGATAATCACAAATAGCATCGTCGGCATAAATATCATGTTCTGTATTCACATCGCCGGATGCCGAAGCGCTCCAATGAATGTTCAGCGCCTCGCGTATTAATTCTTCTTCAGTTTTCATGAGTTTATTGGATTGATTTAAAATTTACAAATAGCATCATTAATTTAAATTTAACTCTTTGGTTATTAATTCAGATATAGTCAATTGAAATGTATCCGTTTTTGTGTAGTTGACAATTTTCAATGCATTTGATATATCCAAGCAGAACAGTTTGATAAATACTAAAATGCATTACGAATACTTCTCATAATTAACATTATGTTAAGTAAATAATTTAAAAAGATAGGCTTTTCTAAGAAAGCCTATCCTATGTTGTTATTGTGCGCCGTTTAACGCATCTAATTTTTTCTTGGTTGCTTCAGCGTTTGCTGTATCTTTTTTACCTAAGTAATATGTTCTTAAATTTGTTAATGCATCAATTGATTTAGGATTTAATTCAACTGCTTTTAACAAATATGGTTTTGCCAAGTCAAACTGGGCATTTGCTTTAGCTATAGCCGCATCGTACTCTTTCTGTTTGTTTGCCGGTAATTTATTTGCAGCATTGTACGCGTCAATTGCTGGGTTAAGTGTTACATACCCTAAATTCAAATTAGCTTCAAAATAGTTAGGATCTATCTCTAATGCTTTTTTGTACATTTCTGCAGCTTTATTGTAGCTGTCTACTTTTTGTTGTTGTAGTGTATTCTTAGTTGCCGCATCTTTTGCTTTTGCCTGCTCCCTGATAATTGACTCAGCAGTTTGTGAGTAAGTTAATCCAGCGTAATAATATAGTGTTTTGTTTTTAGGATCAGCAGCTATAGCGGCTTGAATTTTTTGGGCAACTTCTTTTTCTTTACCTGTTTGCAAGCTAATTTCTATTTCCCTTTTACGCAGATCTGAATTTGCAGGGTATTTTGCAATACCATCGGTAACTGATTTAAGTGCATTGGTTGTATCCTTACCTGCTAAGTATAATGAAGAAAGGTCCATGTAAATAGTTGCACCTTTGGAGTACTTAGTAGTAACCAACTTGTTATAGTTAGTAATAGCTGCCGGATAGTTCTTGGCATTTGCCGCTGCTAACCCTGTATAATAAATAGCATTGGTATCTTCAGGTAATACTGTGCGGTAATAATCAAATGATTGATAAGCCACGTCATATTTACCCGCCGAATATTCGGCAACACCTTTGGTTAACTGGTATTGTGCCAGGTTTAAATAGGCGTTATCAATGATCTGTTTGTTTTCGCCTTTTGTATCAAGCTCTTTAGCTTTTTTTAACGATTCATCAGCAGTGGTAAATAAAGGCATTGAAGTTGCCGATACTGTATCCTGAACTGCAAGTGCTGCATAAATTGCTCCTTTTAATGCAAAAGTTTGAGGCAAAGCAGCTGTTTTTTCGTTGGTTGAAGCTTTATCAATGGAGGTTTTTGCTGTACCAAGGCTTTTAACAGCAACCGAGATGGTAGCTTTTGAGCCTCTTAATCCCTCATAGTTGTCATACTCACTTTTAGCGGTACTCAATTCGCCTTTTTGTGCAAACGTAGTTGCTGAAACTAAGCCTAAAAGGCCAGTCATCAAAAATTTGATTTTCATAGTTTAATTTGTTATCTGTTTTAGTTTGTTATTTACTTTATCCAATTGGTCTTTGTTGCCAGTTTTATCATAAACCAACTGCAGCGCCTTTAGCCCCAATACATTATTGGGCGATATTTCATAAGCCTTTTCAAGCCATTGGGCGGCGCGGTCAATATTTTCATTAACAGCACTCCCCTGCGCAGCCGCGCTTTGTTTTAAATAAAGCAAACCTAAATTAAAAACCGGATCATAAGCAGATCCATTTAATTCAATAGTACGCAAATAAAGAGATTCTGCCTTATCGTATTTGTTTAAATGATCATAGCAATTTGCGGCTACAAATGCAATATCGGCGTTATTTGCATTAATATCAAGTAAAGGTCCAATTAATGGCTCTAAAGCTTTATAGTTTTTTTGATTATTATAGATGCTGGCCTCATCAAGAAGCAAAAACCTGTCGGTTGGTAAAAGTTTTCTTCCCTTTTGAAGAATCTGTAAAGCTTTTGAGGTATCTCCCAATGATTTGTAAATACTTGAAGCTGTTTCAATATACTCCGCCTTGGTGCTATCTACCGCTAATAAATTACTATAGTATTTAGCAGCATCAACCAAATTGCCTGATTTGTTGTTTGAATAAGCTATATAGTCATCTATTTGCTTAAAGTTCGGAGCATATTTGCGTGCATTCTTAAACGACTGGGTAGCATTGGTAAAGTCAGAATTATTAACAAATTCAAAACCTTTACGGATATAAACATTTGCCAAACAGCGCTTTGAATAATCAATCTCGGACTGAAAATTATATGCCTTTTTATTAACCGATACCTTATCAACCAAAGTTGATGTTTCGGCCAGTAGAGTTGCCGGCTGAGCCAGTTTATTTAACGAATCGATATATAAAATACTGGAATTAACCAGGGCACGATATGCATTTTTCTCTATATCAGCCGTGTCAGACTTGGTGATGATCAAGCTATCAGCCGATTTTTTAGCGGCGGCTAAGTACTTCAGGTCATTTTTCTGCTTATAATAAGCCAGATTATTAACTACAACCTTTAAAGCCTCGCTTTGCGCAAAGGCAAAGGTTGTAGTCATAAATGTTACTAAAACCGATAAGAAAATTTTACGGCATTGCATATTATTTATTCAGTTGGTTCGTCGGTGGTTGATTCTTCGCTGTTGGTAGTTGCTGCATTTTCGTCTGCTTCACCGCCTTCAGCATTTTCTTCAGATTCCTTTTCCTCATCTTCGTCATGCTCAATTTTAGCAACTGAGGCAATCTCGTCATTATTTTTAAGTGTTATTAACCTTACACCTTGTGTAGCACGGCCCATAGTTCTGAGCTCGCTAATGGCTATACGTATAATAATGCCCGATTTGTTGATGATCATCAAATCTTCCTTATCAGTAACACCTTTTATGGCCACAAGGTTTCCGGTTTTTTCAGTAATATTTAAAGTTTTTACACCTTTACCGCCACGATTGGTAACCCTGTAGTCATCAATATCGGTACGTTTACCGTATCCTTTTTCTGATACCACCAAAACAGTTGTTTCCGCGTCGTCGATACTGATCATACCTACCACTTCATCGTTCTCACCATCAAGGGTTATACCACGAACACCAGTTGCTGTGCGTCCCATCGGCCTAACGTTTGATTCGTTGAAGCGGATAGCCCGGCCTGATTTAAGTGCCATTACAATTTCGCTGCTGCCTGTAGTTAAGGTTGCTTCCAATAATGAATCGCCTTCGTTAATGTTGATAGCGTTGATACCATTAGCACGCGGACGTGAGTAAGCCTCAAGCGATGTTTTTTTGATGGTACCCTTTTTGGTACACATGATTATGAAGTTGTTCTCCAGGTAGTTCTGATCCTTAAGGCTGATCAGTTTGATGTAAGCCTTAATGTTTTCCTCTTTCGGGATATTGATGATATTCTGGATGGCCCGGCCTTTTGAGGTACGTGTGCCTTCCGGAATTTCAAATACCCTGAGCCAGTAACACTGACCGGATTCGGTAAAGAACAACATGTAGTTGTGGTTTGAAGCTACAAGCAGATGCTCAATAAAGTCGGCATCGCGACTATTGCTGCCGATAGCACCTTTACCACCCCTGCCCTGACGACGATACTCTGTTAACGGTGTACGTTTGATGTAACCCTCACGTGATATGGTGATCACTACATCTTCGTCTTCAATAAAATCTTCAGTTTGCATTTCGGCAGATGAGTGAACCATTTCGGTACGGCGCTCATCACCATATTTTTCTTTGATCTCTAATAGTTCATCTTTAATGATCTGCATCCTCAGGCCTTCGTCATTCAAAATTGATTTTAAATGCTCTATCAGTTTCATTAATTCAGCATACTCATCTTTGATCTTATCACGCTCAAGTCCTGTTAACCGGCGCAGTGTCATGTCCAATATGGCACGGGCCTGAATATCGGTTAAGCCAAACGAGGTCATTAATCCCTCTCTCGCCTCATCAGGTGTTTGTGAAGCACGTATCAGGCGAATCACTTCATCCAGATGATCTAATGCTATCAGTAAACCTTCTAAAATGTGGGCGCGTTTCTCGGCCTCGTTCAGTTCATATTTGGTACGGCGTATAACAACCTCATGCCTGTGCTCAACAAAATGATGTATCAGATCTTTCAGGTTAAGCATCATTGGGCGGCCATTCACCAGCGCAATGTTGTTTACACTGAACGACGTTTGTAAGGCAGTGTATTTAAACAAATTGTTCAATACAATGGCTGCATTAGCTTCCCGTTTAATTTCATAAACAATACGGATACCTTCGCGGCTTGATTCATCTCTGATAGAAGATATGCCTTCCAGTTTTTTATCATTAACCAGTTCGGCAGTACGCTCAATCATGAGCGCTTTGTTTACCTGGTAAGGCACTTCAGTTACAACAATGCGTTCCCTGTCGCTGCCATGGGTTTCAATCTCTGCACGTGCACGGATCACTACCCTGCCACGCCCTGTTTCCAGTGCTTCACGTGGGCCCTCAAAGCCGTAGATGATACCCCCGGTAGGGAAATCAGGGCCTTTTACATATTTCATTAATTCGGCAACCTCTATCTGACGGTTATCGATCAATGCTATGGTAGCATCAATAACTTCCGACAGGTTATGGGGCGCCATATTGGTAGCCATACCCACCGCAATACCCGATGCTCCGTTAACCAGCAGGTTAGGGAATTTAGAAGGTAAAACGGTTGGCTCCTGTAATGAGTCGTCAAAATTTAATTGGAAATCAATGGTATCTTTATTGATATCAGCAAGCATCTCCTCGGCCAGTTTCTGCAAACGGGCTTCTGTATAACGCATTGCAGCAGGTTCATCACCATCAATTGAACCGTAGTTACCCTGTCCCTCAACCAACAGGTAGCGTAAGCTCCATTCCTGGGCCATACGTACCATGGTATCGTAAACAGATTTATCACCGTGCGGGTGATACTTACCCATAACCTCACCCACTATACGGGCAGATTTTTTGTAAGGTTTGTTATTATTTAAACCCAGGTCGAGCATGCCGTATAAAACACGCCTGTGTACGGGTTTTAAACCGTCGCGGACATCGGGTAATGCCCTGGAAACAATCACCGACATTGAATAATCAATGTAGGCTGATCTCATTTCCTCATCAATATTTATTGGAATTATTCTGTCCTCGCTTAATGAATTATCGTTTTCTGTTCCTTCGGCCATTTTTATTAATTTGTGGAATCTTCTCTATAATTGCGCGTTAAAAAAGTGTTTTTTAAACGACCTGCGAAGTTAAGAAAATAGTTGATTATTGCGCCATTTTTTTGGTTCATTAACAGATAATAGGATGAGGCTAATGAACTATTGTACCAACCAACTATTGAACTTTTACCCAATGATCTTCTATCTTATTGCCATTGGGTAATGTGGCCAGTAATTTAAGTGTATCGTTACTAACCGTGTACGCATATTTTACTGTTTTGCCTAATAATTTTGAAGGTTGGCTGCAATAAGTTTGCTTTTCAAAACAGGTATTGGCATTGAGTGTATAATCACCTTTTTCATAAATAAAAGGCTTGGCACCTTTTTCAATTACCAGGGCTTGGTAATGTGCTTTATCATATGTCCGTTGCAGCTTGTACGCGGTTGACATACTGTCCGTTTTACCATTAATCAGCCCTCCCCTATATTCCCAAACGCCCTGAAGCGTTGAGCTTTGATTTTTTATGAATGAACATAAAATAACAACTGATAATACAGGGAAGATTACTTTCTTCATAACAGTTATTCGGCCCAGTTAACACCCTTTTTTAATAACTGCAATGTTTTTTCTTCTTCACTGCCTGCTGTCGCCTGGAAATTGTAGAACCATTTGGCAGTTGGCGGTAAGCTCATTAATATCGATTCAATACGACCATTGGTTTCGAGCCCGAATTTGGTACCGGCATCATATACCAGGTTAAATTCAGCATAACGGCTACGGCGTTGGTATTGCCATTCCTGTTGTTGTTGGGTGAATGTTTTATTGCGGTTGCGCTCAACCAGTTCGGTATATGTAGGGATGAATGAGCGCCCCAGGGCTTTAGAAAACTCAAAAATAGCATCCCATGAAAGCTCATCATTGGCAGTTAAACGATCATAAAATATACCACCTATACCACGTGTTTCGTTACGGTGTTTAATAAAGAAATAGTCATCGGCCCATAACTTAAACCGATGGTAAAAATCATGGTAGTAAGCGTCGCACACCACTTTCAGGCTGCTGTGAAAATATTGGGCATCGCTGTCAATAATATAATGCGGTGTAAGATCAATGCCGCCACCAAACCATCTTACCGGTTTATTTTCATTACCGAATGATGATGGCATTTCAAAATACCTGATATTCATATGAATGATAGGCACCATGGGATGATTGGGGTGGATCACGATGGATACGCCGGTTGCAAAAAAATCATCTGACTCTACCTGCAAGGCCTTTTTCATATTTTCAGAAAGCTGACCATGAACCGCTGAGAAGTTTACACCACCTTTTTCAAATATATTGCCATTTTGAATAATGCGTGTACGCCCGCCGCCGCCGCCTTCCCGTTCCCACTGTTCCTCTTCAAATTTCGCTTTACCATCAACCCGTTCAAGAGCGGCACATATCTCATCTTGTATTTGCTGATAATCGGCGGCTATTTGTTCTTTGCTTATCATTAATTACTTAATTATCAATTTACTGGATTATAACGGTAAAATTAGTAATCTATTGATCTGCTTCATCAAAATTCGGCAAATCAATAATTCATTTTAAAATTAGCTGACCTCAGCGTAATCCAGATCTTTACCAAATGTTTCTTTTAACTGGCTTAATGAAAGCAACGCGATGAGGGTAAGTATGCCCATCATGATATAACCGCTGGTAATCATTCCATAATGACCTTTAAAGGCATTAAACGCCAATGTAATGGGAATAAGTGAACCTCTTACAAAGTTTGGAACTGTTGTAGTTACTGTAGCGCGTATGTTGGTGCCAAATTGTTCGGCGGCAATAGTAACAAAGGTTGCCCAGTAGCCTACCGTGCAGCCCATGAAAAAGCATAACCAAACAAAATGCTGACTTGTAAGGCCTTCGGCACGTAAATAGCAAATCACGCTTATTACAGAGATCAATAAAAACACCACCATGGTAAGTTTTCTTGACCTGGTGATCTGGGAAAGTAAACCCGCGAATATATCACCTACAGCTATACCGATGTAGCAGTATAATACGCCATCACCCGCGCTCAAGGCGTCTTTAGCCTTTAAGGCTACCCCAAATTCAGGACTGAATGTAACCAGAACTCCAACTACATACCATAAGGGCGCGCCAATTAAAATGCAGTATATGTACTTTTTAAATCTGCCCCAGTTACTGAACAGCATAAAAAAGTTTCCTTTTGACACATCAGACTTCTCTACATTTTTAAACATGCCTGATTCAAAGGTTCCTATCCTCAGTAAAAGCAGCAGGATGCCAAGTCCACCTCCTACTTTGTAAGCATTTTGCCAACCGTGTTTGGCCACCATTACTGCCGCAGCGGCACCAAATAAGCCTATTACAGCCACGATCATGGTTCCGTAACCACGTTTCTCTTTGCTCAACGTTTCAGTTACCAGGGTAATACCGGCACCTAATTCACCCGCCAAGCCAATGCCTGCAATAAAGCGGATGGTAGCATACATGTTTACATCAGTAACATAAGCATTTGCAAAATTGGCTATAGAATATAACAATATGGAACCAAAGAGTACTTTTATACGGCCCAGCTTATCGCCAATAACACCCCATAAAATGCCTCCTAAAAGCAAACCGAACATTTGTACGTTGATGATAAACTGTCCCTTGGCCAGCATGTCGGCATCAGAAATACCTATATCATGCAAACTGCTTTTACGTACTATTGAAAATACCAATAAGTCATATATATCAACAAAGTAGCCAAGTGAGGCAACCAAAACAAGGAAAATTGCATTTCTTGTAAGTTTTGCAGAAACGGCGGTATCCATATTAATCATAGGTGTTTAAACGGCGAAAGTAGCAGATTTATACATACTGAAAAAATTTTCAAACAAAAAAAACCTCTGTGTATGCAGAGGTTTTTTGCTAATAACTTAGGTTAACTATACTTTTTTTACGTTTACTGCCTGCAATCCTTTTCTTCCTTCTTCCACTTCATAAGTAACTTCATCATTATCTTTAATGGCATTTACGCCGCCTTGTACGTCTTTGAAGTGTACAAAAAGATCTTTACCATCATCGGTAACAATAAAACCATAACCTTTTTGTGTGTTAAACCATTTTACTTTTCCAGTTTTCATAATTATATTATCATATTAAAAATTCATGTTAGATTAAACTAAAGCCAAACTGAAAATAAAATGGTTTTAATAATCAGAAGGAATAGATAAGCCTGCCTTTTTCAAATATATAAAATAATTAATAAACCAAATAAAATTATTTATTTGGTTGTGGAGTAATCCTTAAATAAGGCTTTATAGCTGTATAACCCTTTGGAAATTTGGCAGAAATGTCTTCAGTTTTAATAGCCGGTACTACAACAACGTCTTCACCGTCCTTCCAATCGGCAGGTGTTCCTACGCTGTAATTGGCGGTTAATTGTAACGAGTCGATAACCCTTAAGATCTCCTGAAAATTGCGGCCTGTTGAAGCCGGATAAGTGATGATTAGTTTAACAGCTTTATCCGGACCGATGATAAATAACGACCTTACTGTTGCGTTTACCGATGCATTAGGATGGATCATATCATATGCCTCAGATATTTTACGATCTTCATCGGCTATTATCGGGAAATTTACCTCTACGCCCTGTGTTTCGTTAATATCATTTATCCAACCGTGGTGTGATTCTACCGAGTCAACGCTTAAAGCCAAAACTTTAACATTGCGTTTGGCAAACTCATCTTTCAGGGCTGCGGTTTTTCCAAGTTCTGTTGTACAAATGGGAGTATAATCACCTGGATGCGAAAAAAGTACGCCCCAGCTATCGCCAAGATATTCATAAAAATCAATTTCGCCTGCTGATGTTTTTGCCTTGAAATTTGGGGCTTTATCGCCTAATCTTAAACTCATGATGGTATGGTTTTATATGTAATATAATGTCGACTAAGTTAGTATGCAATATTCAAAAAGTCAATATCTGAAAAAAAATATAGTGTATATGACGCCAACATTACACAGCATTTATTGTTGAACTGTTTGATTGAATACAAACGTAACAGAATTAATGGACAGACATACCTACGACACCGGAATAATTGGCAATTGCGCTTTTTTAGCGCACATCAATAAAAACACAAATGTTGATTGGCTTTGCTGGCCACGTTTTGACAGCACCTTTATTTTTGGCGGCCTGCTGGATAAAAAGAAGGGTGGCGAATTTTCTATCTTGCCTGAAGGTGAATATACTTCCGTGCAACATTACCTGGAAAATACCAATGTTTTGATAACAGAGGTGAGCCCTAAAAGCGGTGGTAAATACCGCATCACCGATTTTGCTCCCCGTTTTTATCAGCATCAGCGTTATTATAAACCCCTGATGCTGTTCAGGAAAATTGAAGCAATTGAAGGCTCACCAAGGGTTATTGTTAAGTGTGAACCTGTATCCGAATACGGAGCTGTAAAACTTAATGTAAACCGTGGCAGTAACCACATCCAATACCTGGGTGGTGAAGAAAGCATGAGGCTGACCACCAACATACCAATCAGTTATGTATTTGATGAGCAGGCTTTTGTATTAAATGAAGTTAAATATCTGGCCCTAACGTATGGAGAGCCTTTAGAGGCTGCATTGATATCAACTGCCGAAAGATTTTTGGCCGAGACTGTTCAATACTGGCGCACCTGGATCAAACACTCCTCGATAGCTACATACTATCAACCTTTTGTGATTAGGTCAGGATTGGCTTTAAAAATACACCAGTTTGAAGATACCGGAGCTATTATAGCGGCAAGTACCACAAGTTTGCCCGAATCGCCGGGAAGCGGGCGCAATTGGGATTACCGTTATTGCTGGCTGCGCGATACTTATTACGTAATAACTGCCTTAAATCACATAGGTCATTTTGAGGAAATGGAAAAGTATTTTAGTTACGTTACTGATATATCCTTTTCTGAAGATGACCGTTACCAGCCGCTTTATGGCATAACCGGTAAAAAGAATCTGGTTGAGCAGATACTTACCGACCTTGACGGATACATGAACAACCAACCTGTACGTATTGGTAACCAGGCTTATGAACATATTCAGAATGACATTTACGGCCAGGTAATGATATCTCTGCTCCCATTATATACAGATCATCGATTTGTTTTTTCGGAACGAAAAGATTCAGTAAAATGGATTGAGTTTCTACTGAAAAAGATGGAGCATACTATTGATGAAAAAGATGCCGGGATATGGGAGTTCAGAAACATGGCTAACATACACTGTTACAGTAATTTATTCCAATGGGCAGGTGCTTCTGCAGCTGAAAAAATGGCACGTACCATTGAAAACCAGGAACTTATTGATCGGGCCATTGCCCTTAAGGAACGTGCAGCAGCACATATAGAAAGTTGTTATGATCCTGTAAGAAAGGTTTACACCAATTCGGCAGGTAGCCCTAACCTTGATGCCAGTACCCTGCAGCTGATCATGATGAATTATCTCGACCCTACATCACAAAGGGCCAAAGATCATTTGCTTGCACTGGAAAAAGAGCTAAGAACTCCTAATGGGTTATTTTACAGATATTTATACACTGATGATTTCGGAAAACCAAAAACAACTTTCCTCATTTGCGCCTTTTGGTATGTAGAGGCCCTTGCCAGTGTAGGCCGCCTGGATGATGCCCAGCGCGAGTTTGCCAATTTATTACAATACTCAAATCACTTGTTACTATTTAGTGAAGATGTTGATGAGGAAACTGGAAGTCAATGGGGTAATTTTCCTCAGGCTTACAGCCATGTTGGTTTGATGAATGCTGCCTACCGTATAGCGATGAAGTTAGACAGACCTGTGTTTTTATAGAAAACATGGTAAACTTTTAGATATGATCTACTTAAACAAAAGGCCGGTATTAATAATTAATACCGGCCTTTTTTGATACTTGCATTTATTGTTATGCAACGGGCTCCCCTTTAGAGTTTTTAGCAAAGCTGGTTAATAGCTTACGCACCTCAACAGGGTTGCGCAGGTAAAACTTAGCCGCCGATAAATTGCTGCCCACTTTAATGGTTATAGCACTTTCGGGTAAAGCTTTAAAAATATCCTCATCAGTATAATCGTCGCCAAAGGCTATAATAAAATCGTAGTCTTTTCCTTCTGTTAAAGTTAAGGCTGCCTTACCTTTATTAATATCCATATTCTTAACTTCCAGTACTTTATCTCCTGCCAACAATTGTAAACCTTTATCGCTGGCTAAGTACTTCAAGTTATTCATGAGTTCGCTGGCCCTAAGCTCACCTAAACCACTTGGAGCCTTGCGGTAATGCCAGGCCAGTGAATAAGTTTTCTCTTCAATGAACGAACCGGGAGTACGGTCTACATAGGTTTCCAATATTGGGTAAATATCATTCTTCCATTGATCAGAGAGTCCTGGTATTTTATGCCATGATGTATTTTGTTTTTTAAACCATGAGCCATGCTCCGCAATAAGGTACATGTCGGTATCACTAAACCACTCATCCAGGTTTTCATGTTTTCGACCACTGATCATCACTACTTCGTTGGCAGGATCTTCTACCAGTTTATTGATGATCTCATAGAGTTCTTTATCGGGACTGGCTTGTTCTATATTTGATTTAAAATTTACAAGTGTGCCATCATAATCTAAAAAGATGATGCGTTTTTTGGTCTTAATATACCGGTTCACAATGGATTGCTCCGTGGCCATACTAACGTGACGGGCTTGCATAGAACGCTGCATCAATTTTACTTCTTTTAAGCGATCCATAAAAATTTTGACCCAGTGCGATATGTTGAATTTTGCAACCAGCTGACGCATGGGCGTCATTCTCCTTTTCTGTTCCTCAAGAGGCATTTTAATGGCTTGTAAAATAGCCCTGCAAACCTCACCTGTATTATTAGGGTTAACAATTATGGCATCAATTAATTCTTTAGATGAACCAGCCATTTCACTCATAATCAATACACCGTCATTATTAATTCTGCTGGCTACATACTCCTTGCTTACCAGGTTCATACCATCACGCATTGGTGTTACCAAACAAACATCAGCAGTGTAGTACAAGGCCGAAAGCATCTCGATCGGGAAGGAACGATAATAATAATGTATCGGAGTCCAATCCATGGTACGGTATATCGAATTGATATTTCCAACCTTTTTATCGATCTCATCGCGCAGGTGAGCATACTGCGGAACTGTATCACGTGAGGGCACTACGATCATGTAAAGCGCTATTTTTTCAATGCATTCCGGGCAGAGTTGCAGCATCAGTTCAAAAGCCTGTAATCGTTGCAATATTCCTTTGCTATAATCAAGCCTGTCAATAGAAAGTATCAGTTTGTTACCTTTAAAGTTATTCCTGATTAGTTCAACCTGCTCCTGAACATCTGCTTGCAAAGGCAGGCTGGCATACTTCTTTTCATCAATACCCATTGGGAACGATTCGATCACGATAGATCGCTCATCCATAGTGATGATATTTGATGAACTGGTTATGGGTAAAATACGGGTTGCGGCACCCAAAAAATGACGAACATCATCAAAGGTGTGCAGACCGATCAGATCCGCCCCTAACATACCCTCCAATAATTCTGAACGCCACGGAATAAGTCGAAACATTTCGTGCGATGGAAACGGTATATGCAAAAAGAAACCAATAGACACATCGGGAAGTTCCTGACGTACCAAACCCGGCAACAGTAACAGCTGATAGTCATGTATCCAGATAATATCACCCGGCTCGGCTACGCTTAAAATAATATCTTTAAACTTTTGATTTACGGCCTTATAATAATCCCAGTTTGATTGCTTGTAATTGGCATATGTAGATGCATAGTAATGAAATACCGGCCATAGTACTTCATTTGAAAAACCTTCGTAATATTGATTGATCTCTTCCTGATCAAGAAATACGGGAATAAGGCTAAGCTCCTTTAATTGACCTTTAACGTGGTCTTTATCATCCTGATCGTCAACCTCAATTCCAGGCCAACCGATCCACACATTATCACCTTGTTTATATATTGAACCTAAACCGGTAGCTAAACCTCCTTCGCTTGGTGATAAAATATATTCGTTATCTGCTTTTGAAATTTTAACTGGTAACCGGTTAGAAACAATGATTGTTTTAGACATGCTATTCCTTTATATTAATAATAATTTACTTATTTATAAAGGTAAAATCAGCTATTTTGTTTGTCAGTTAATTATAATAAGTAGAAAAAAGTCACAATTTTCGAGCATAAAAAAAGCCTTTCTGGATATCAGAAAGGCTTTTTTATAAATTTTTTGAGAATTATCTTACTTGTTGGAAATACTCAAGGTTACCTTGTTGAGTGATTCTTACCAATACTTCATGAGCATCGTTTTTAAGATCAACAAAGTATGAAGTTGCATCAATGCTATCGTTAAGATCAGTGTTTGCTTGGTAAACAATAACTTCACCTACATTGTAACCTTTGTAATCTTTTTCAATTTGTTTCAAGGTTTTAGCAGGTATAGCTTTTTCATCAACTCTTTGAGTTACGCCCAAGTATTCGCCGTTAAGGTTATAGAAAGCAGTTTTTTTAACGCCATCAACAGTGAAGGTAGCTTTTTGAGTGCTTTTAGTTACAGTCCAGTTAACGTCTTTTGCATCAGCAAAATCAACAGTAAAGCCGTGTAAAGCTACATAAGAAACATTAGTACCACCATCTACTTTTTTTGCGCCATCGGCAGCAAATACATTAACACTTAATAAAGCGGCAATTGCAGTTGTTAAAAATATCTTTTTCATGTTTGTTTTAAATTTTAAATCCATAACAAAAATACAGCACAATTAACAATCTGACAAATAAAAATAAACTTTTATGAATATTTAATAATTATATGAGTTTTATAATAGAAAATTTAAATTTTGTTAAACCACTTAGTGTATAATTTACAATATCTGAAATTTTTAAGCCATAAAAAAATCGGTTTATGTCTTGCTAAACCGATTTTTCACATGATTTTAACCCTAATTTAACCATTATCTGCGAAGCCGGGATACAAAGTCATGCCACCATCCATAAAAACGGTAATACCGGTAATATAATCAGCCTCATCAGATGCCAGCCAGGCCGCCAGTTTTCCAATATCACCGGGTACCCCTATCCTGTTATAAGGTATAAGTGTAAGTAATTTATCCAGGGCTTCCGGAGTTTCCCAGGCAGCCTTATTAATAGGAGTTTGTATAGCACCCGGCCCAATACCCATTACTCTTATTTTATGTGGGGCCAATTCCTGTGCTATACTTTTCATAAACATATTAATACCGCCTTTACTGGCCGCGTAATTAACGTGACCGGCCCAAGGAATAACCTCATGCACACTACTCATACATATGATTTTACCTGCGGCACGACTTAACCCATCAACCACTCCCCTGCGTATAAACTCCCGGGCAGCCTCACGAGCGCACAAGAACTGGCCGGTAAGGTTAATACTAATCACTGTATTCCAGTCTTCAAGCGTCATATCCACAAATTTGGAATCCTTTTGTAAGCCGGCGTTATTGATTAAAATATCAACGGTGCCGTATTTCGCATACATTTGAGCAAACATGGCTTTTACCTCGCTTTCTTTGCTTACGTCTGCCTGAACTGCAAAAGCTTCGCCACCTGCGGTTTTAATTTCATTTACTGTTGCTTCTGCAGCATCATGATTATGAGCAAAATTGACTACAACTTTTGCACCTGCAGCAGCCAATGCAAGTGCTACACCTTTGCCTATGCCGCTATCTCCGCCGGTTACCAGGGCGGCCTGTCCTTTTAATGATGATGAGTTCATTTATTGCGAGATTTAAATGTTTTAATATAACCAATGTATTTTATACAATAAGGTTTTAAAAATTAAATCTGTATAAACAAAAAGAGACGCTTTATAGCGTCTCTTTTATAATTTGAGTATTAATACGATTATAACTCCTTGATAAAATCTAAAAACATATAAAGCGCTTTCTTTTTATCTGCTGTTAAATCAAAGTCTATTTTATGCATCAGGTAATCCTGAAGATCAAAATCATCCCGCATAGGTAGTTCTTCAAATAACTCGGCACGGTGATCAAGTCCATATTTAAGGGCGGCGTTAAACTCATCCATAAATTCCTGAGGAATGGGTTTATTAGCTATCCAACCGGCAAACATAAAAGGCAAGCCGGTGAACTTTTGCCATTCTTCTGCCAGATCATATACGTATTTGTATTGTTCTTTTTTACCGAAGGTACGATCGCCAATTTGCACAAATGCAGTGTTAGCTTCGGTAGAGTGTGAATAGTCGGCAGCATTCCTGATCAGTTCAGGACTTACCTTCCAATAGTTTTTCAGCAAAACGAGGCCTAAATTATTTGATGAACGCGATTCAGGATCAAGCTGCAGGTATTTTACATCTTTAATATCGCAATTGCTGAAAATAAAAACGGAGTTAACAGCACCAACAGCGCCAATGCAATATTCCGATACAATTTCCCAATGAGGGAGATTCAGGGTTGCAGCTACGGGAATCAGTCCGATATCAACCACATCATCAATCAGTTTTTGAGCACAGTCTGACGGCATATCAAGGCTCAATTCAATTTTATTTAATATTCCACTATGCTGGATGCCGTATATAAAGGGTTTGGTATTAGTGTAGCTTACAGCTGATATTCGTATTTTATTCACAGAAACGCTCTCTTTCAGGATTGTTGTTTTAAATGTTCGGCATTATTAAATTCAGTGATCTGGAATTTATCACCATCATATTCAACTTTGTATAAAACCAGGTTTTGGTGCGGAAAAGTGTCCATGGCGGTGAGGGGTAAGCCGCTAAGTATACAAAGTAATAAACGCATGGCGCGGCCATGCATACATATTAATACATTTTTTTCTTCGGGATGGCTCATGATCACTCCTAATGCTTCCCGCTCACGTATCTCTACTTCATTAGGACTTTCACCGCCTTCAAATTTGCTATCTAAACGGCCATCAAGCCAATCGCGCATGATCTGTAAAAAAGCAGCTTTATTTTGCGTAGTGCTTGGCTGTCCTTCATGTATTCCCCAGGCCAGCTCATCTAAACCTGATAGCTTTTGATACGGAATACCCATATCAATAAAGGGCTGAACACTTTGCTGAGTACGCTTTAAGGCCGATACATAAATCTTATCAAAAGGCACGTTCTTATAAGCTTCGTAAAACAGGGAAGCTTGTCTGCGACCTTCATCATTTAAATCGGTATCCATTCCACGGCCCTGAACAATACCCTGGCGGTTAAGTTCTGTTTGGCCGTGCCGTACTATATATAAGGTTTTTTCTATCATTATTTTTTAAGCCTAAAGCTAAAAGCCAAAGGCATAAAGCATTGTCTGCTTTATTGATTATATTCTTAAGCTTTTAGCCTTCTGCTTTAAACTTAATTTATTACCGGCAATTTATAATATTGCGGTTTGCTTTCCTCCGGAAACTCAAAATTTGTAAAGTCGGTTACTACATTATATAATGTATCGCGTTCAATGGGTTGCCGGCCTACATTTTTTATCAGTTCAACCAACTGTTTGGTGCTCATGCCTGGATGTTGTTCCTCAGCGCCTGCCATTGAATATATTTTGGTAGTATCATCAAGTGTACCATCAATATCATCAACACCAAAATTTAATGAAAGCTGAGCCGTGGTTCTGCTGATCATGGCCCAGTAAGCCTTGATATGATCAAAGTTATCCAGGTAAATACGGGCAATGGCATAGTTACGCAGATCTTCAACTACAGTTGATTCCGGTACATGCGACATCTGGTTATCCTGATTACGGAATTTAAGCGGAATGAACGTTTGGAAGCCTCCTGTTTTATCTTGTAACTGACGCAGGCGTTCCATATGATCAACCCGGTGCCAGAATTTTTCAATATGACCATATAACATGGTAGCGTTTGATCGGCCACCCAGCTTATGCCATTCTTCGTGAATAGCTAACCACTGGTCGCCAGTACATTTGTCTTTGGAAATAAGATCACGTACTTCAGGATGAAATATTTCAGCGCCGCCACCAGGTATAGATCCTAAACCAGCTTCCTGCATCAGGCGCATACCTGTTGTATAGTCAATTTTGGCTTTTTTGAAAATGTAATGATATTCAACAGGGGTTAAAGCTTTAATATGCAATTCCGGGCGATGGGCGCGGATACGGCTAAAAAGCTCCTGATAAAATGGCACATCATATTGCGGTAAAACACCGCCTACTATATGTACCTCAGTAACCGGTTCGCCATCATATTTGGTAACCATACCAAACATCTCATCCATGGTGTATTCCCAGCCTTCTGATTTTTGTTTCAGCAAACGCGAATAAGAGCAAAATTTGCAATCATAAACGCAAAGGTTGGTTGGCTCGATATGGAAGTTACGATTGAAGTAGGTTTTATCACCATGCCTTTTTTCGCGAATGTAGTTGGCTAAAACGCCAAGGTAACCGAGATCGCCCTGCTCATACAACACAACACCTTCATCAAAACTAATACGTTCATTGTTGAGTACTTTTTCGGCAATGTGCTTTAAATCAGCAGATAGGTCCTGATTTTGCAATAATAACTGTAAATTACCTTCAGCTTCCATGGAAAAAAACTTTGCGCAAATGTAATAAAAAGCATAAAACTACACCTTATAACATGTTGTTTACAATAAGCGGGCATAAGTAATGACATTCAATTTACAGAGGAGAAATGGAGGTGATTTTAAAACCGTTAAAGCAATCGTCCTGGCAGCCATTAGGGATATAGCCGCAACTTGACAATATTCCGTTATTATTAGCTTCAAAAATAACCATGTTCTTTTTGACATCGACCTTTAAATAAACCTTGCGGGATTGCTCATAAATATCATCAATAGTCACCAGATCACCCGCTGCTATGCCATGCGTATTGAAATTGGAAACATCTTCATGCCATTGCTTTAAAGTGTCCTTTTTACCGCTGCCATCCTGGTAATATCTTGTTAAAATCAGATCCCTTGAAATAAACTCCCCATTTTTTATCCCTGTTTTTATTTCTGTGTTATAGCCAAAAACAGAACCGTATGATTGCGTATAACTGTACGAATTATGGATGCTGCTTTTATAACTCAGCCAAATTTTATAGCTATTATTCAGATCATCCTGTTTCCCGGATATTTCATCTTTTTTGCAGCTGCATGTGAGCATCAAAATAACAATAAGCGGGATATGTAAAGTTTTCATGGTCAAGGTTTTTAAAATATTACGTAAAAAATATCTGCCCCGCTACACCTCATCTAAGATAATCTTGTTTAATTTGCCCGAATATGAAAACAGAAACTATAGCTATCCACGCCGGTAACCATACAGATGAATCATCAAGAGCGGTAATACAACCCATTATACTATCAACCACGTTTGAGCGTGGCCTTGATGGCGATTTTCCTGGTGGACATATCTATAGCCGGTCATCAAACCCCAACCGTGCATCGTTAGAGAGTGTGCTGGCCCGCCTGGAGGGTGGTGTTGATGCTGCTTCTTTTTCATCAGGTAATGCTGCCGGTATGGCAGTGTTTCAATCATTGCCGCCGGGTACGCACATTATTGCTCCCGACGATATGTACCATGGGCTGCGTAACCAGCTTAAAAATCTGTTTGCCGGCATTTTAACTTTTGATTTTATTGACGTTAATGATGTTGATACATTACAACAGCATATTAAACCCGAAACCGGTTTAATTTGGATTGAAACCCCATCAAACCCATTACTTAAAATAACCGATATTAAAACTGTTGTAACTATAGCTAAGACTAATGGTATTAAAGTGGTTTGCGATAATACTTTTGCTACACCAATATGCCAGCAGCCACTTAGCCTGGGGGCCGATGTGGTAATGCACTCTGCTACCAAATATTTTGGCGGCCACAGCGATTTGATGGGTGGTGCATTAATTACTGCTGAAAAAACGGACTGGTGGCTAAAAATACGGCAGGTGCAGGAAATGGGTGGTGCCATCCCCTCGCCTATGGATTGTTATATGCTGGTACGCAGTATTAAAACATTGCCGTATCGGGTTAAAGGGCATGTTCATAATGCGCAGCTTTTGGCCGAGTATTTGGATCAGCACCCTGCTGTTGAACGTGTGATGTACCCGGGTTTAACATCGCATCCGCAACATGGTATAGCCAAACAACAAATGCTGGCCTTTGGTGGCATGCTATCATTTATTGTTAAAGGAAATGAAGAAGACACCCACAACGTGATCAATAAGTTACAGCTGTTTACCCGTGCAACCAGTTTGGGTGGACTTGAAAGTCTGATTGAACACCGGGCAACAGTTGAGGGCCCGGATACCAGAACACCACGAAACCTTCTCCGGGTATCAGTTGGGTTGGAGCATATCGAAGATCTAATAGCCGACCTTAAACAAGCGCTGAGTTAAAATTTGCTGTTTCCTTTATATAAATTTGATGGAACATCAGAGTTAATGATTACACCATATGTTTTATCGGTGATTCCAAATTTATTCGATAATTCTTGTTTGTTGATAATAGTCAATCCTTTAAATATTTTGTCATTGATTGCTGCAAGATCACCTTCATAATTGCTGTTAAGAACTCTTTTGTTTAAAATATATTGAATTTGAGAACTTTTTATTGTGGTTATCAGTTTTGCATATTCAGGTGATTTTGAACTAAAGTACTTTTGATAGCGATTTATATCAAATATTTTAGTTTCAATATATATTAATCCGAATTTAGCATCAATTCCTAATTTTTTAATTTCACTTGTGTCTTTATATACCGTAACTGTTGCAATATCATTCGGATCATAACGAAGCAGGTCTGCCCTACTAACTTTTACACTGTCAATAAAAAATACCGGGTCACTACTTACTTCCGTTACTTCTGCAATGTGAGAATCTGCTTTCTGTGTATCATAGCAAGATAGTGTTATATCCACAGCCTCTACAGGCTTATTCATATAATAAGCTTCATCAATTGGAAATTGCTGCTTCTTTGTAGAGTCTATCTTTACATAAAACGATATAGCGTTACTCGAAAAGTTCCAGTAATTGGAACATCCTCTTGAACCCCATGCATCTTTTAAATTAGGGTATAATTTAAATACATCTTTTAATATCATGTTACTTAAATTTATAAATGTGCCATCAGGTAGTTTTCCGACAAATTGCTTTGTTAGCCTTATCTTACTAATAAAATCAGATGTTTGATCTTTTTGAAATCATTCCGGGTTGCTTTGATAAAGCATAACCTCTTCCGGCTATAAACCGCGAGTCTTTTCCATAACAGTTTAAAGGTAAATCCATTTCTTCAACGGAAATCTCTTTCAAATTTTTATCAATTTCTTTCAAGTCGGATAAAGTGGATTTACATAAGCAAAACCCATTTATTACTAACTTTTTAGAAATTGAATCAGGAGTCTGTGCATAAACCTGTGACTTAAAAAATAGTAAGCACAGTATAAATAAGAATGTTTTAGACATAAGGTTACAAGCGATTTACTTTAATGCAAGCAAATATATTAAAGTATTTTGCTCTTCTCAGAAAATGAAAAACATATACTGAAGTCCCGAATTTATACTCTTTTAAAATAAAATTTGGTATTTTAAGTAATATCACCTTATATTTGAAACAATATTTGGTAGCAATACCATGATCAAATCTCCGCAATAGTTCGGGTTTTGATTTATAAAGAAGCGGCGAGAGATCAGGCTCAAAGACCCGCTGGCAACCCTCCTAATTTGGAGAAGGTGCCAATTCCTGTCCCGGAAAATAACCCCGGGGAATATAAATTTATAACCATGAAAAGTTTAGTTAAAATTTCTACAAGCAGCATTTCTCAACCTTTAAACGGTACAGCATCATATATTAGCCTGAATATTAGCTATATGTGCATGTGTTGCTGCAGTTGATTGACCTAACACGTTTATATTTTTCTTTCCCGAAAAAATGCGTGTTGTAATTACCGGTAATATCCTTACCAGTTTGCTAAAATCCATCAAATCAATAAAAATTAATTAAACACATTTCAAACTTCACAACTATGTCTACCAGCAATTTAAAATTCGAAACCCTTCAATTACATGCAGGTCAGGAGGTTGACCAAACCACAGGTGCTCGCGCGGTTCCACTTTATCAAACTACCTCATACGTTTTCAAAAACTCAGAACACGGCGCTAATCTATTTGCCCTGAAGGAGTTTGGTAATATTTATACCCGCATCATGAACCCCACTACTGATGTTTTTGAGAAACGAATAGCAGCTTTGGAGGGAGGTGTTGCTGCTTTGGCAACAGGTTCGGGCCAGGCAGCACAGTTTCTGGCTTTAAATAATATACTTCAGGTTGGTGATAATTTTGTTACCTCCCCATTTTTATACGGAGGTACTTATAATCAGTTTAAGGTAGCCTTCAAACGCATTGGTATAGAGGCTCGCTTTGCTAAAGACGATACAGCTGAAAGCCTTGAGGTGCAGATTGATGATAAAACAAAGGCTATTTTCCTGGAAACTGTAGGCAACCCAGGCTTTACCATTGCCGATTTTGATAAGGTTGGTGCTTTAGCTAAAAAATACGACTTGCCGCTAATTGTTGATAATACTTTTGGTGCAGCAGGGTACCTTTTCCGTCCGCTTGATCATGGCGCGAATGTGGTAGTACAATCAACTACTAAATGGATCGGTGGGCACGGTACTACTATAGGCGGTGTAATTGTTGATGGTGGTAATTACAACTGGGCTAATGGGAAGTTCCCACAATTTACAGAACCATCTGAAGGTTATCATGGTTTAGTATTCGGTGATGTATTTGGCATCGGCGGCCCATTTGGTAACATCCAATATATAATCAGGGCTCGTGTGGAGGGCTTGCGCGACTTTGGGCCGGCACAGGCGCCTTTTAATTCATGGCTTAATATTCAGGGATTAGAAACACTTTCATTGCGTGTACAGCGCCATGTAGATAACGCGCTTGAACTTGCGAAATGGCTTGAACAGCACCCCCAGGTAGCATCTGTTAATTATCCGGGATTGCAATCATCCCCATACCATGCATTGGCTAAAAAGTATTTAAAAAATGGTTTTGGCGGTGTTTTATCCTTTGAAATTAAAGGTGATAAGCAACAGGCAAGTGATTTTGTAGATAGTTTACAACTGGTAAGCCACCTGGCTAATTTGGGTGACGCCAAAACGCTGATCATTCAGCCATCGGCAACCACGCACCAGCAGCTTTCTGACGAAGAACAATTATCTGCCGGAGTTACACCGGCATCATTACGCGTGTCTGTAGGTATAGAGCATATAGATGATATTAAAGCTGATTTTGAACAGGCATTTGCCAAAATAAAACAGCTAAATAAAGAATTAGTATAGTTTTTTTAAGTGATATAGTAAAGTTATAACGGGATGCAATTGGTAGAAAGTAATAAGTGGTAAGTTTTGAGGTAAAAAATAAACTCAAAACTCGTCACTCAAAATCAAAACTACTCCAATTGCTCCCGGAATAACAAAACAAAGGAATGAACACAGAA
This sequence comes from Mucilaginibacter aquaedulcis, assembly GCF_030409325.1. Lineage (GTDB taxonomy): Bacteria > Bacteroidota > Bacteroidia > Sphingobacteriales > Sphingobacteriaceae > Mucilaginibacter > Mucilaginibacter aquaedulcis. Next base: position 459,368 of record NZ_JAUFPR010000002.1, on the reverse strand, counting down.
ATATTTAAGTACACACAAACATTTGAACTGGAATTAGGCCAGCAGATAAATGAGCTGGAAATTGGTTTTCATACATACGGCAGGCTGAATAAACAAAAAGATAATGTAGTATGGATATGCCATGCCCTTACTGCCAACGCCGATGTGTTTGACTGGTGGAAGGGTTTTGTGGGCACTGGAAGTATTTTTAACCCGGAAGAGCATTTTATAGTATGCGCTAACATATTAGGATCGCCATATGGCACTACCAACCCACTCAGCATTAATCCGGTAACTGGTCAACCTTATTATCAGGCATTCCCTCAATTTACTATCAGAGATATGGTAAAGGCACATCAGTTATTGGCAGATCATCTGCAAATAGATGATATCCATATTCTTATAGGAGGATCTCTTGGAGGGCAGCAGGCTATTGAGTGGAGTATTTTTGAGCCGGAGCGCATAAAAAATCTTATCTTGATAGCTACAAACGCTCGTCACTCACCATGGGGTATCGCCTTTAATGAATCACAGCGACTGGCTATTAGTACCGACCGTACATTTTACTCCAATGCGCCAAACGGCGGTGACAAGGGGCTTAAAGCAGCCAGGAGCATTGCCCTGCTCTCCTACCGTGGTTATAAGCCATATTCTATAACCCAGCAGGAAGATGGTGACGATACAACTGATAACTATCGGGCAACATCATACCAAAACTATCAGGGCGAAAAATTGGTGAACAGGTTTAATGCCTACAGCTATTGGTACCTTACTAAAGCCATGGACTCACACAACGTGGGCCGCAATCGCAACGGTGTTGAAAAGGCATTAAGTCTCATCAAGGCACGTACCTTGGTTATTGGTATTAAAAGCGATATTTTGTTTCCTATTGAGGAGCAGGACTACCTGTTTAGGCACATACCAAAATCGGCCTTTGCAGAGTTGGATTCGTTTTATGGACATGACGGATTTTTGATTGACACAGAAGCTTTAACAAATATTATCACATCGTTTTTTAAAACAGATGTAAAAGGAAAAATTATAGAATTGCAACGTACAGCGTAATGAGTAAAAAGTTAAATATTGGATTATTTGGGTTCGGAGTAGTTGGGCAGGGATTGTATGACATCGTCAAAACAAAAAATTTAAACATCGAAATAGTAAAATTCGCCATAAAAGATCCGCATAAAAAGCGCTCCTTACCGGCTCACTTATTTACTACAGACAAGGATGAACTGCTTAACAACCCGGAGATCAATACCATTGTTGAGCTGATCAATGATACTGAAGCAGCCTTTGAAATTGTATCACGTGCACTAAGCTCTGGTAAAAATGTAGTTTCGGCCAGTAAAAAGATGATAGCTCTTCACTTAGAGGAGTTAATTGAACTACAGCATAAATATGGTACCTCATTATTATACGAGGGCGCGGTTTGCGGTAGTATCCCCATTATCCGTAACTTGGAAGAATATTATGACAATGAGTTACTACACTCGATAAGCGGCATTTTTAACGGATCATCAAATTATATACTTTCTAAAGGATTTATTGAAGGTCTTGATTATGACAGCGCCTTAAAACAAGCTCAGGATTTGGGTTTTGCAGAAACAGATCCAACAAGTGATGTTGGTGGCTTTGATGCTAAATACAAATTGGTAATTGCTGCTGCTCACGCTTATGGCGTAATCGTACAGCCGGAAGATGTTTTTAACCTCGGGATACAAAATCTGGGTGCACAAGATCTGCAATATGCCCGTGAAAAAAATCTTAAGATAAAACTGGTTCCGGTAGCCAAAGAGCTTGACGAACGTAACGTGGCCTTGTTCGTGTTACCAAAGTTTGTAAACGAAACAGAATTTTTATACAATGTAGAATATGAATATAATGGCGTAACTGTGCAAGCTGCTTTTGCCGATCAGCAATTCTTTTTTGGCAAGGGAGCGGGTGGCCATCCAACAGGTTCAGCTGTGCTGTCTGATATAGCTGCATTGCGTTATAATTATCAGTACGAGTATAAAAAGGCCAAGGAAAAAACAGATCTTAACTTTACCAATGATATTGAGTTAAACATTTACCTGCGTTATGATGACGAAAACCTGGTTGATGCATTAGGCTTTGAATATATTCATGAGCGCTATTATTCAGGCAATTATAAATTTGTTATCGGAAAAGTAAATCTGCAAAATCTGATCAATAACCAACGCCGTATATCTGAAAGTGGGGCATTTATAGCCTTTGCCGATCAGTTAACGGGGGTAAGCTTAGCATCGGCATCAAAGCAAGCAGCCGAAGTTTTATAGTTGACTCTTTTGTTGTTTGTAATAAATGAGGCTCCCGAAAGGAGCCTTATTTATTGCAGCTAATCTAAATAATAATGCCTGATACGGTTAAGCCCTTGATCAAGCTCATACACCCAGGGCGTTGCCGTCGGGATTTCCAATTCTGTTACTTCCTCATCACTCAAGTGATCGATATATTTTATCAGGGAACGCAGGCTGTTACCGTGTGCTACCACAATTACTTTTTGGTTACGGCGCATAGCATTTACTATTCTTTCATTCCAGAAAGGCAGTACTCTATCCATTGTTTCGCTCAGATTTTCGGTAAGCGGTAGTTCACGTTCTGTCAGATGCTGATACCGTAGGTCGTGCCCGGGGTATCTTGGGTCTTCCTTGGTTATTGCGGGCGGATGCTCATTTGGGTCACGGCGCCATTTCTGCACCTGGCTTAAGCCATATTTTGCTATAGCATCATCTTTGTTCATCCCTTGCAAATCGCCGTAGAAGCGTTCGTTCAAACGCCATGATTTTTCAACAGGTATCCATAAATGATCAAGTTCTTCCAATACAAAATGCATGGTTTTTATCGATCTTTTTAAATAGGATGTAAATCCGGCATCAAAATTATAACCGTTTTTATTTAATATCTGGCCAGCTTTTTTAGCCTGTAGGTATCCGTTCTCTGACAAATCCACATCTTCCCAACCAGTAAAGCGATTTTCAAGATTCCAGATACTTTCGCCGTGGCGTATCAATACTATTTTTTGCATAGGTATTTACTTAACGCAAAAGTAGTTGTTGGGTTCTAAAATTTGTTTAATATTCATAAATCAATTAGATTGCCCTCATAAACCAATTACAAACTTATATCTATCATGATCCCAACTACACCTGTAACCGTAAAGGATGGTACCGCCAACCCTGCTCCTCTTGGTCTTTGCGCCTTTGGCATGACCACCATTTTATTAAATATTCATAATGCTGGCTTTTTTGAGTTAAACACCATGATATTAGCCATGGGCATATTTTATGGAGGCCTTGCCCAGGTTATTGCCGGTATTATTGAAGCCAAAAAGAACAATACCTTTGGCCTAACTGCCTTTACTTCCTATGGCTTTTTCTGGCTTTCATTGGTAGGCCTGCTCGTGATGCCTAAGTTAGGCTGGGGCACTGCACCTTCTGAAGGAGCCATGTGTGCTTATTTGAGTGTTTGGGGCGTTTTTACTTTTCTGTTGTTTTTTGGAACTTTAAAACTAAACCGGGCGCTGCAATTTGTTTTCGCTTCCTTAACTATCCTATTCTTTTTATTGGTAGCAGGCGACGCTACAGGCAATAGCAGCATAAAACATTTGGCCGGTTATGAGGGCATAATTTGCGGTGCATCAGCTATATATGCAGGCATTGCCAATGTGTTAAACGAGGTTTATGGCAGGGTTGTGCTGCCATTAGGTCCGGTGAATGTTTAATTTAAAAGCTAAAATTAATTCTGCTAAATTGCGAGGGTGAAAGATTTAAAAAAATATTACTATATACCGGCCACGCCAGAAGAAATTTACATGGCGATCACGAACCCTATTACGATAGAGTTATGGACAGGCGAAGTTGCAGAAATGTCAACCGAACCCGGGTCTGAATTTTCTATGTGGGAAGGCAGCATTACCGGTAAAAACCTTGAATTTGAGCCCAATAAAAAAATAGTACAGCAATGGTACTTTGATGGCCAGTCGGATAATTCTATCGTAACTATTAAAATTCATCCTGATAAAAAAGGATCGTCGGTTGAATTGAGGCATACCAACATTCCCGATGGCGATTTTGATGATATGGTTGATGGATGGAATAGCACCTACATGGGTGGCCTGATAGACTTTTTTGAAGGCGAATAAAAAATTATTAATAAGAAATGGACAAATAACAAAAGCCGCTCAATTAGAGCGGCTTTTGACTTATAGAGATTTTCTGTAAAGAAACGTTTCTATTAATATAAGGTGAACTCAACCCTACGGTTAGCCTGACGGCCAGCAGCAGTTTTGTTTGAAGCAATAGGTTGGTTTTGACCATAACCGGTAGCTTCAATACGTGATGCGTTGGCTCCTTTACTTACCAGGTATGATTTGATTGATTCTGCACGATCTTTTGATAATCTCATGTTCAAATCTTTAGAACCGGTATTATCGGTATGTCCTGCTAATTTCAGACTAAAGTTTTTGTCGATAAGCAATTGTGCTACTCTATCTAAACTTGGTAAAGAGTGAGCTCGGATTGTTGATTTACCCAGATCAAACTCCAGATTCTTGATGGCGTCTTTCACAACTTTCTTGTCTTCTTCAGTTACATAAATAACCGGTTTTGCAAGTGGGCAACCAGAACCATCTACTTTGGTACCTGATGGCGTATTAGGGCATTTGTCGTTCACGTCAACAACACCGTCTCCGTCGCTATCAGTAGTTAATTTGGCAAGGCTTGCATTAGTAGTGTTCAGATCATTTCGTAATTGTTCGTTTCTGGCTTTTTCTGCGTCAATTTGTTGCTGTAATAAAGTTTTAGTTTGTTGATTTTCCCACATGTACTCCTTACGCATAGATGATACCGGGTTGTGTGTTGCCATTTGTGGCTTTTTGCGGCTACCTAAAGCAAACTCTAAACCGATGTGAGCATAAGAAAATCTGTCGTTGGTGGTTCCGTAGTTATATCCGTCAAAATTGTCAGACTGAACAAAGTTAACTGAATAACCCAAGTCAAGATTTACACCGGGTGCAATATCAAACTTCAAACCTACACCAACTGGAATAAAGATCTCATTGATAGAAGCTTTATCGCCTGTTTTGAAATTAACCTCTTGTCCGTCAGCATAAGTAACCTTAGGCGTATAATTCATTGTACCCGCACCCACTGTTAAATAAGGCTGAATAAATGGTTTATCGTGGCGCCAGTTAATATTAGCTAATGTAATATTAGCGCTTAACGCTGCCGACCAATTAATGTTTGTAGTATACTGCGTAAAAACCGGGTTGCCATTTACATCGGGCTGGCTGTTATTTGATTTTACTTTACCTCTAAGGAAATCAGCCTGGATACCTAATGATGGTAATATTTGATCCTTAATGTAGGCACCATAACCAAGTTGCTCGGTTGGGTTTTTAAAATCCTGCTTCCCATTTGTTCCAAAAATAGTATAAGGAGTTAACATGCCGCCATGAACACCTACAGACCATGTACGCAACTGGTTGCCTCCTGAAAAAGGTTTTACATAATCAGTACCGGTAGCTGTAGAGTCGGGGGTTTGAGCGAATAGTTTACCACCTACCATAAGTCCTGATAGTAGTAGTGTGGCTCTTTTAAAATTTGATTTCATATTGTTCTGTTTAATTAAAGGTTTACTGTTCGGTAAACCGTACCACCTAACAGACAACATCAATGCCATCAAAATTATTCAAATGCTAACTTGACTGTAAATCATCATTAATTGAAATGCGGCTTAAGCTAAAAATTTACCATAACCAACTGATAACCCACCATTTAAAGCCCTATGTTTAGTAAATCGATAACGCATTGTAAAGCCTACGATAATTTAACAATACTAACTTTTTGTACCAAATGGTTAATGAGTTAAAAATAGTACAGTTTGTATTAAAATATATATTTTTATGATTATTAAGTTTTTGTTTTCTATTAACTATAAGTAAACTGAATGAATTTTATTTAGATAATAAAGATGAAATTTAGATGAAATTTCGATAAAAATGACATTATGAGGATTTTTGAATCCGAGGCGATTATATATAATATATATTATAATAAATAATATTATATATTAAATACAATTAAACCATAACAGAAACCATATTAAATATTGGAGTTGCAAGTTTAACATCTCCGCCTGTTATGGAATTTTTGAAAGCAAAATCAGATGTGATACCTTTAGTGAAGAGTTTCCAGGCGATATCGGGGCTCATTTTTACCTGTGCATCTGCTGGTTTATTTTTATCGGTTTTTAATACCCAACCATCGTTTTCTCTTTGAAGATACCAATTGCCGCCGGCATTCCCTGAAATGGTTATCGCGATTACAGTATTATTTTCAGCCTCAACATTGCGGTATGTATAAGGTAAGGCATACATAAAAGTTTCAATACATGGATAAAACAATTCTCTATGCATTATCCCTTGTTTGCCTACTGCCTCACGTATTTGCTGTTGATGGTGCCACTTTTCGGTATACTCACGGGCTATATGGAACCAGTTTAAGGAATGCTCCTCTCCTGCCCAGGCTACAGAAAACCTGGCAGTTTCAAACATATTTAATGAGGCAATGTATTCGCAGTATTGTTTACCTGTTACCTGTAATAATTGGGTGAGCATTGGAGGGCTCACCCTTTTCATAGCTTTTACCCATGTTGCATTTAGCTGGTTGAGGTAATCAACTAAATCATGGTAAGAATTGATTATGGGTTGCTCCTCATTAACAAACTGATGCCTGGAAGATAACGCACGTACATTACCATCTAAAAGATGAGCAGCAATATCTTTTACGTTCCACAATTTGGCTAATGTGGACTTACTCCAGTCATCCGAAGATAATGAATTGAGCAGATCAATAAGTAACTGATCCAGTACAGGAAAAAGGTGTACTGTTTTTACGGGTATTTCTCTGCTCACTAAAAATTGTATTCAATTAGCGTAATTATTCGGCGGGGTGTACAAACACTTTCGATTTGATGTCGGCACCAGCCTTACCTAAAGTAGCTGCTACAGAACAGTACTTGTTTAATGAAAGTTCAACCGCACGAGCTGCTTTATCCTCGTCAATATCACCGTATAAATGAAATTCAATTTCAACGTTCTGCCATAAGGATGGTTCTTTACCTGCTTCACGTTCGCCATTAACAACCATTTTGTAATCAACAACTTCCTGGCGTTGTTTTTTCAATATACTGATCACATCAATGGCCGAACATCCTGCTAAGCCCATCAAAAGCATTTGCATTGGGCGCACGCCAAAATTATCACCACCGCTTTCAGGGCTGCTATCCATTTTTACAGTATGGCCATAAGCGTCTTCTGCTTCAAATCCGAAATCACCGTGTACACGTTTTAATTCTATTTTATTTGGCATATTAAATATATTATAATGCTAAGTTATGGATTTGGATGCGCTTACTAAAATACGCACATAAAAATGATCCTAAATTGATGGTTACCTGTTCTTTAAAGGTATAACCAGTTTCAATCCTGACCATATTTCATCAACAGCGCATACCTTAATATCAACCAATCCTATTTTTAGAGCTAAATCCCTTATAACATCTTCAGTTACATCAGTACTAATTTTAGAGGCTTTTTTGGGCCATGAAACCCATATCATACCTGCGGGTTTAATCTGCCCCTTGAGTAATGGCAATAGGGTTGTTAACTCTTCACTTTTTAAAGTAAAGAAGTGTATAAAATCATTTAAAGATTCATTATCGTTCTCAAAGTATAATTCTGTTGGTAAATCGGTAAATAACTGAAAATAATAATCAGGTTCATTAATAAGCCTGATCTTAAAACCAGGTTTAATACTCAGCTTTTTAGCAAGCGGAGTACCTGAATATCCGGCCATCATTATTTGATTTGATTTAAATGGTGCCTTAAATGCTCTACGTAATCATTTGCCAGCCACGCTACCGATTGCTGATTGGGTTCATGTTTGCTATTATCACAACGAGCACTTAACCGATTTGACGGATAGTTCTCCAAAACTCTGATGATCTGTTTATTAATTAGCGTCCAAAGATCAATAATGTCATTGATATGAGTATCCTGGTAATGTTGTACAACTACCCAATTATCCTGCTCGTAGGTTAGTCTGAAATCTTCTTCATAGGTGCATCTGATAAAACGCTGTAGATTAATCATGGCACTATCTATCAAATGGCCCAAAATCTCCTTGTTTGACCACTTTCCGGATGATGGTTTGGTAACCCAATCGATAGGTTGCTGCTTTTTGATTTGAAGCTCATTGATAATTTCAGTAAGTTGTAGTGCAACATTGTTCATAATAATCAGCTTAATTGGAATTTAAAGATTGTTATTTCATATTAAATTCCAAAACCATTAACTTCAACGCCTTAAACATAACTGATGGCCCTAAATTATATATGGATAGCGTTTTTTGTGATTGCTTTTATAGTATCTCTTATAAAACTTGTTTTTTTTGGAGATGTAGAAGCATTTAAGCTATTGGTTGAGGGAATTTTCAGTTCGTCGAAATCATCTGTAATGGATATCGCTCTGCCGTTGGTGGGTTCTATGGCATTTTGGCTCGGAATCTTAAACATCGGCGAAAAAGCCGGTGCTATCAGCTTTTTATCGCGTATTGTTGGCCCGTTTTTTAGCCGCTTATTTCCTGAAGTGCCCAAAGATCATCCGGCAACCGGACAAATGATGATGAATTTTTCGGCCAATTTACTTGGTCTTGATAACGCCGCCACCCCTCTTGGTTTAAAAGCCATGGGCAGCCTGCAGGAATTAAACAAGGATAAAGACAGTGCATCAAACGCGCAGATCATGTTCTTGGTGCTACACACTTCAGGCTTACAGTTATTACCTGTTACCATTATAGCGCAAAGAGCCATACTTGGCGCTGCCGATCCTGCCGATGTTTTTATACCTTGTATCATAGCCACCTATGTAGCTACGGTTGTAGGCCTTATAGCGGTAGCAATCAAACAAAAAATAAACCTGTTTGATAAAGTAGTTATTACCTGGCTTGGCGGAGTTACATCTTTTATTGCATTGGTAGTGTGGTATTTTACCACCCACCTAACCAAACAGCAAATTGGTACGGTTTCGTCGGTGGTAAGCAACCTTATGCTCTTTAGTATTCCGGTGATCTTTATTTTGGGCGGATTAATAAAAAAGGTTAACGTGTTTGAAGTATTTGTTGAGGGTGCTAAAAGCGGTTTTGAAACTTCTGTAAAAATAATCCCCTACCTTGTGGCTATGCTTGTAGGCATCAGTGTATTCAGAAGCTGCGGCGCGCTTGATTACATGAACGATGGCTTACGCTGGGTTTGTACCCGCCTTAGTTTAGATACCCGCTTTGTTGATGCCATGCCAGTTGCATATTTAAAACCCCTGAGCGGTTCCGGATCAAAAGCAATGATGATAACCACCATGCAAACTTTTGGAGTTGATAAATTTGCGGGTCGCCTGGCTTGTGTATTTAATGGTTCAGCTGACACTACCTTTTACATAGTGGCGTTATATTTTGGTTCTGTAGGTATTAAAAGATCACGCTATGCTATACCCGCAGGCCTAATAGCCGATCTGGCTGGCGTAGTAGCTGCCATATTAGTTGCTTATTTATTCTTCGGATAAATTCCTATCATTCTTTTTATTAAGTTATTCTCAAAAGACTAACAGGCTCCTCAGAAGGAAGTATTGGTTATGAAACCACCTTGCCCTCACGATCTAACGCTTACCGTGAGTTTGAAGGATCAGGGTGTTGTTATAATTTTTATTGATGATCTTTCTTATAACCTTTCAATATCTATTATCTTTAGATTTACTTGCTTCCTTTATAGTATTTTAGCTATAATTATATTGGTCAATTATTACATTTGCCTTGATGATCTGAGGCTTTTAAAATATTTTAAAAAAGCCAGAAACGCAGGCAACCTTTTATTATTGTGTAACGTGATAGCTATAAATAAAAGTAACATTTAACCCATTATTACCCCTTACATGGGAGAAGCGGAACTACAAAAACTTATTGCAGGCTGTTTGCAACAAAACAGAAAAGACCAAAAGATGCTGTACAAGGCATTCTATGGCTTTGCTATGAGTATATGTTTACGCTATGCTGGTAATCGTTACGAGGCTGCTGAGATCATGAACCAGGGTTTTTTAAAGGTGTTCACCAATTTACATAAATACGATACAGATCGCCCGTTTATAGCATGGGTTGGGCGTATTATGATGAATACATCGGTAGACTATTACAGAAGTAATCTGAAGTTATCTTTAAATGATGATCTGGATGCGGCAGAAGACATTGGTCATGACGAATTGCCTGATCAGAAATTAAATTATGATGATCTGTTGGTCATGGTACAGCAATTGCCAAACGCCTATCGCACTGTGTTTAATTTATTTGCTATTGAAGGCTTCTCGCATGAAGAGATCGCTACCCAATTGGGTATCAGTACGGGTACATCAAAATCAAACCTTTTTAAAGCGAGGGAGAAATTAAAAATAATGATACTCAATTCCGGAAGATTACCGGATAATTCATCTGAAGATGCGCGGCATAAAATTGTAACTATTAGCGCTATCAGTATTGGAATGTCATATTTGATTGAATTAATAATGAGATGAAGGAAAAAAACGAAAATAAATTAGATCAGTTATTCAAAGACGGTTTGGCCGGCTCTGAAGATCATATTGCTTTTCGTGAGGAGGATTGGACTGCTATGGAACGCTTGCTGGATAACAAACGCAGCAAAAAAGCGGTCATCATGAGGAGAATTTATTATGCGTCAGGTATAGCTGCTATTTTACTGCTTGCAATAGGGATATTTTTCCTAATGAAAAACAAAACTGAAAACAAAGTACAAGATAATCAATACAGTAAAAATAAAACTGAAACCAAGATACCTACTCAGGGAGATAATGACCATTCCGGTCGGCCGTTTAAAGATTCTGTTGCAGCGCTTAAAGCTGGCACTGAAAGTTTAGGGGGAAGTAGCGTGCAGGATCAGCAAGGCAAAAAGGTAACTCCATCTTTACCTGCCGACCGGAATGGTCATTATTTACAAGGTAACGCAAAGCCTGATAATACACCGCCCTTAATAACTAAAACAACAAAGGATAGTGCAGTTAACAATAATGCTGTAGCTACAGGCAGAGATAATAAAGTATCTCAACCAACAAACGTATCACCGTCTACAGACCAAACACAGAACAATCTGGCTGTAACCCAACAACCTGATACCAATTCTACAAGCAACCCGGCAGAACCATTGCAGCAAGTTAAGAAAGATAAACCGGCTATAAAGCCGATATTGAAACGAGGTGGACCTCGTTTTACATTAAGTATACTGGCAGCTCCTGATATTAATGCTGTAAGCTCATTCAGTAATAATCAGGTGGGTACCAATCTTGGTTTCCAATTGGGCATACACTTGTCTAAAAAGTTCAGTATATCAACCGGAGCTTCTTATGCTATCAAGCCTTACCAGGCTAATGCAAGTCAATATAACTCCGTAAGCTGGCAAAACAGACCTGCTTCAAGTTTACCAAGTTATGTATCTGCCAATTGTAAGGTGTTGGATATACCGCTTAACATTAATTACCAGTTTTATTCAAAAGGCAGGGATGCCTTTGCGCTGGGTACCGGTCTATCCTCGTATATTATGCTGCGCGAAAACTATCATTTTGATTTTGCTGATGGCAGCGGTACACCATCTTATGATATACAGATCAATAATCGCAACCAACATATACTTGGTGTGCTTAATGTAAATGCTACCTATGAGCGAAGAATTAATTCTAAATTTAGCACTGTGGTACAACCATATATGAAATTACCGCTTACAGGTATCGGAAATGGACGTGTAGACCTTAAATCAACCGGTGTGGCTCTTGGTATAACCTGGAATATCAGTCCCGGACAAAAGCCGAGATAATCTTAAAAAGAAAAAGCCCTGTATTTAATAAATACAGGGCTTTTTCTTTAATGCGAAAATTATGATACTCAATCAATAAATTCAGCAATCAGTCTTTTATTAATACAAACTCCTTCCAAAATATCTCTCCTGATTATCAATGCTATCCTTTAAAACAGCAAAATAAAATTTAAAACTTTTCATCCGCTGGCAACCCTTTCCAATTCGGTAACGATATAATATAATAGATACGCATATATAAAAGGCTCTCCAAACTTTGGCTTTAGCCTAAAAATTACAAAATTAACGCATATGGTACCCGTTTCTGTTGTTATCATCACTAAAAACGAAGCTGAAATGATTAGCCGCAGTATCACAATGCTAAAGCAGATCACAGATGATATTATTGTAGTGGATAACGACAGTACCGATCGAACTCTTGATATTACCATAGAGAATGGCTGCCGTGTGTATCAAAAAAATTGGGATGGTTATGGTGCTAATAAAAACAAAGGCATAGCACTTGCCCGCTACAATTGGATACTCAGTATTGATGCCGATGAGATACCCGACTCAACACTACTCACGTCTATTACAAATCTGAAACTTGATGACAATAACACGGTTTATGATATCCCGTTTAAAGCATACTACGGTGATAAACCTATAAATTTTGGCAATTGGGGGCGCGATCATCACATCAGATTATTTAACCGCACCCATGTTAGGTGGTCAGAACCTCCGGTGCATGAAACATTGATACTTCCGCAAAATATCAGCGTAAAAAAGCTAAAAGGGCACTTGCATCACTACTCCGTTAAAAATATTCAGGAGCATGAAGCTAAAATAACGCACTACGCACAGCTTAGCGCGTTAAAGTATTTGCAAAGCGGCAAAAAAGCCAATTTTATAAAACTGTACATAGCCCCTGTGTTTCATTTTGTAAAAACCTATGTGTTTTTGCTGGGCTTTTTAGATGGAAAAGAAGGTTTAAATATTGCGAAAATGGCGTTAAAAAATACATGGTTAAAGTATTACTACCTTAGCAAAGCACAGCAAGTTTCTCAAATAAAAAGCTATCCGCATGAAATACCGGTTATGCAATATGAACTTAAAGCAAATACGCACGCCAAATAAAGTCGGCCTCAGTTCATAATAGCATACATCATGTTTCGTCTAATACCCCTTCCAATAATGACAAAAGATTATAAAAATCTGCCCAGGATTTTCAGTTCATGAAATAATACTCATTGCTGGTTTACTCAGGCAACCTATCCCATTTTCAGGTCGTAATGATAGTAAAGAAAACCGGATAATGTTAGCTAGGATCAACGCTTTTTATACGAGTCACATGAAGGATAAGATAGATTGGAGACTGCTTACCTTTCTGTTGCTATTCTTAAATGTAAAACTTGCCATAAAAATTCCGGTTCTTATTTTTTTTACCATTTGGCAAGCCAATTTCAGATTCGGGTTTCATTTCAAAAACTCACGATTACCATTATTTTACCCCCTGGCAATAGCTATAGCTGTAGTGAATTGGGTTATCAGTAAACATTATACAGATACCAACTATAACATACTGGTAGTTACAGGTATTATATTTTGGCTGCTGTGTATATTGGCCATTCATTATATTAAGCAGACAATTGATAATAATCCATCGGAGGTTGTACATCAAACTATCGTTGTTTTTTTTGTTGTCAACACCCTATTATCGTTAGGTGTGCTCGCCATGATTGTTTTAAGAACACATGCATTTAATCCATACACTTACCAGGGGCAGTATCAAAAATATTTTATCAGTACAGGTGATTATGTTAAAGGTATCACGTTTGATACCTCTATCACCAATGCGGTACTTAATGCATTGGGGGTTATTTATTTTCTGACCAGGAAAAACGCGGTGATGTTATTGGTGTGCATGGCCACTCTTCTGTTTACCGGCAGCAATTTTATTAACCTAATATTACTGCCTATCCTTTTGTTGTTGTTTCTTTTTAAAACAAACCGGTATCAGAAAAGCCTTGTTGTAATGTGTATGATGTTCCTGGTTGTTTTTATGGCCAAAATATCACCTCAGAATAACAATTACGCCAAAGAGATACTTACAGAGATCATACATCATAACAGGGACACTTACAAAGATTCAGGAGCTGATTCTATCTCTTTTCCATTGGTTGTTGCACCACAAAATCTGCCAATTACGATAAGGCCAGATAGCGTTCTGAATCCTGAAGAACGTAAACAAAAAATAGCAACACTTTATCTCGACAGTATTGGCCGCATATTAGATTTAATTCGCCATAAAAAAGCCCTTAAGCTGAGTAAAGATGTTCATTTTGCCGATGGTGGTCGAGTAGCTATACAGGAACCTGATATTAATGGGTACTACTATCAGAGCAAGAAAGAAACTCCACCGGAACAAATACAGCTTGTTAAATTTATTAATACGCACAAGAGCGAATTGCCAATATCTGGTAATGACAATTACATATCAGCAGTGCCGGGTAAAGCCACGGGTATATTACAAACGTTGAATGTTTTTAAAGAAAATCCAGCTAAGATCATTATTGGGGAAGGAATAGGCAACTTTTCTTCAAAATTAGCTTTCAGAGCCGCGGGGCTTGGTTTTGCCGGAACTTATCCTGAAAAATATATCTACATCAATCATAACTTCCTTGTTAACCATCTTGATCTGTATCTCAATTACTTTAGCAAAGCATCTGGTTCTCATTCTTTAACCAACAGCCCGTTTTCCGTTTATGATCAGGTATTGGCCGAATATGGACTTATTGGGTTAATTACGTTTCTTATATACTACTTGGGCTTTTTTGCAAAACACTATAAAAAACTAACCTACGGCATACCCATTTTATTTTTAATGCTGGCTGTGTTATTTACCGATTACTGGTTTGAGCAGCTATCAGTAATTGTATTTTTTGAACTGCTTTTATTACTCAATATAAAAGACCCCCAAACCCTTAACCACCTTACTAATGAACTTTGATGTACCTAAAATAACGGTTTTAATGCCGGCATATAATGCCGGTAAGTATATAAGGGAAGCCATTGATTCTGTCCTGCAGCAAACTTTTACTGACTTTGAATTACTGATTGTAAATGACGGCTCAACCGATAATACCGTCGAAGTTATACAATCATTTAACGACCCAAGGATTGTGATGATATACCAGGATAACAAAGGTGTATCATTAGCATTAAACAAAGGTTTGCAGTATGCAAGAGCGCCCTATGTAGCCCGCTTTGATGCCGATGATGTATGCGTTGCGGAAAGGCTTGATTTACAGTATAAATTCATGACAGATAATCCGGAGTACACCATTATTGGTTCGGCGGCAAATTATATGGATATGGATGGCAATTTTCTTTTTACCTCTATCCCACCCGCTATCCAAAATGATGATATTCAGCAGCTGGATCCCTCGGTTTGTCCTTTTATTCATTCAACCGTATTTTATAAAAAAGAAGTGATCTTAAATGCCGGTGGTTACAACGAGCACGCTTACACTTTTGAAGATCATTTTTTATGGGCAAATATCCTTAAAAGCCAAAAGGCATGTAATTTCTCGCAGCCGCTTATCAAACTGCGGCTCAATCCTGAATCAATTACCATTGACGAAAAATGGCGCCCCAGTAAATTTTTAGAGATCAAATACGCATCGCTTAAAAACCGAAGTATTACTCCACAGGAAGGCATCTTACTTGCGGAAATGGGCGAAAAACAGTATTCACCTAAAATAAAAGAAGGCTCCTATTACGCATTATGCGCCAAAAAATTATTAGTTAATAGCTTTCAGCCACAAAAAGCGCGTGTGCATGCTACTAAGGCAATTAGCGTATCGCCACTTAGGTTAAATAATTACCTATTGTATACAGTAAGTTACCTACCCGAAAAATTGATCATTTGGTTATATAATAAAATGAGTTCAGGGAGGGTTTCACAATGATCAAAGTAGCATTTATAACCCGGTCGACCATATACACCGTGCCAGGCGGAGACACTGTTCAGGCTGTACAAACAGCGCGTCATCTTACAGAAATGGGTATCAGCGCCGAAATAAAACTGGCAAATGAACATATCCATTACAACAATTACGATCTGCTGCATTTTTTTAATCTGACACGCCCGGCCGATATACTTTATCATAGTCAGAAAGCAGGTATACCTTATGTAATATCAACCATACTCTGTAACTATGGCGAATATGACAAGTATCATCGTAAGGGCTTGGGCAGACTCTTACGCTACCTGTCAAGCGATACTATTGAATACCTTAAATCAATAGCCCGGTATGCGCTTGGCCGAGATAGTTTGTCAAGTGCATCTTATACCTGGCTTGGCCAGCGCAAAAGCATCAAAAATATCCTGAGCAGGGCCGCTATGATATTACCCAACTCTGAATCGGAATACAACCGGGTGATACAGTCGTACCAGCCTCATGTAAACCATCTAATTGTACCCAACGGTGCCGACCCAAACATGTTTCACTATGATTCTTCAATTAAAAAAGATGAAAAATTGGTGGTGTGCGCGGCAAGGATAGAAGGTATAAAAAATCAACTAAATCTAATTCGGGCGCTTAACGATACACAATATCGCCTGTTATTGATAGGCACCCATGCGCCAAACCAGCTGGCCTATTACCAGGAATGTAAGAGTATAGCGGCCAGTAATGTGACTTTTATTGATCATATCCCTCAGCACGAACTGGTGAAATATTACCGGCAAGCCAAAGTACATATATTACCCAGCTGGTTTGAAACCACCGGCTTAAGCTCAATTGAAGCTGCATTAATGGGCTGCAACATTGTAACAAGCGATAAAGGAGACGTACGGGAATATTTTGCAACCGATGCTTATTACTGCGACCCCTCATCTCCGGAAAGCATTTTGGAGGCTGTGGATCGGGCAAGTTCAGCCCCATACGATGAGCATTTACGGCATCGGATACTTAAAAAGTATACCTGGAAACAGGCCGCATCGCAAACCTTGAAAGCATACCAATCAGTATTATAACCATGAAATTACGGATAGCTATATTAGGAACACGGGGAGTACCAAACTATTACGGTGGCTTTGAGCATATATCTGAATATGTATCTGAAGGCCTGGTAAATCGCGGGCATGAAGTAACAGTATATAATTCGCATAATCATCCTTATACATATGATAGCTGGAATGGTGTACAAATTAAGCATTGCTATGATCCTGAATACATGATAGGTACGCCGGGTCAATTTATTTATGATATGAATTGCCTGCTTGATGCACGCAAAAGCAAGTTTGATGTGGTTTTGATCATGGGTTATACCAGCAGTTCTGTTTGGGGCAGGCTTTATCCTAAAAACAGTATTATTATTACCAATATGGATGGCCTGGAATGGAAAAGGTCTAAATACTCGAAACCTGTACAAAAGTTTTTAAAATATGCCGAAAAGCTGGCCGTAAAATACAGCCAATACTATGTTTCAGATTCAAAGGTTATCAAGGCATACCTGGCTGATAAATATCAAATAGAAAGTGAATATATCCCGTATGGAGCCGAGGTTTACTCAGATCTTGAACGTGAGCAATATGAACATAATGAGGCTTTAAAAGAAGACTATTTCTTGTTGATGGCACGCATGGAGCCTGAAAACAATATTGAAACCATTTTAGATGGATTTAATAAAAGCAATTCAGACAAAAAGTTTAAAGTTTTAGGTGATACCGATAACAGGTTTGGGAAATACATCACTAACAAATTCAACAATGACGAGCGCATTGAATTTAAGGGTGCTATTTTTGATACTCCTAAAGTACGCTCATTACAAAATAACTCATACCTGTATTTTCATGGCCATAGTGTCGGCGGAACCAACCCATCATTACTTGAAGCTATGGCCAGCGAGGCCCTTATCGCAGCACATAACAACCCATTTAACAGATCGGTATTGAATACCGATGCCTTTTATTTTTCAAACGCTACAGAAGTAAAAGATCTTGTTGAAAATGTACAGTGGAAAGATACTGAGAAGAACATGGTAATGAATAATCTTCAAAAAATACAATCACAGTTTAACTGGGAAAGCGTGATTGATCAATACGAAGAACTTATGGTCAAAAGCTACAAGCATAAACATCATTTACATTATGAAACAGTTGCTGTTCATTAACGATAACAAGGTTAATAAGATAAGTTATTACCACATGGTATTGCTAATGGCCAGTTTGCCATTTGATTTTTTTTATAGCCATGTTATTTTGATCAGCTTCGCCCTGCATACATTCATCCATGTAAAAAAGACTGATTTAAAGGCATTGCGCTCTTTGAAAATATTGGTGTTATCTTCTGTTTTACTGGTTACCATTATAGCAACAACCTACACCATTAATTTACCCGGAGCATTTAACGAATGGACTCTGAGAATACCTATATTACTATTTCCGATAATGTTTACCCTCAATCCGCTTGACGTAAAGAAATACAGATCCAACCTGCTATTGGTGTTATCATTAACTTGCAGCTTAACTGTTTTTTACCTGTTTGCCGTAGCTTTGGTTACCATAAAGCATTATCATTTACCTGTGAGCGCATTATTTGCAGAGGGGTTTACAAACCATAATTTTGCCGGCCCTATTAATATACATGCTACTTTTTTTTCGTTTCAACTATTAATAGCTGTAGTTAACTTTTTATACCTTTTAATGGCGGGTAAAGTAACGTCTAAAGGCTTAAAAATATTTTATTCAATCTGCTGTCTCATCCTAATCGGCGGTATTATTCAGCTTAGTTCAAAATCAATAGTCATTATACTATTCATTGTTGTAAACATCGTACTTCCCTACTATGTACTTCAAGGGGTAACACGAACAAGGTTTATAATTACCGGACTTTTTATTTCTATAACAGGAATTGTAGGTATTTTAAGCATATCCACCTTTCGGGAACGTTATGTTACGCTATTAAAAGAAGATATTTCCACAAATAAAAAAGTACTCCGCAACTCCGATTCAAGGATAGAAAGATGGCAGGTAGCTGCCAGGCGTATAAAAGATAAACCATTGGCAGGCTATGGTTCAGGATCAGAAATGGGATTGTTAAAAGATGATTTCTATGATGCCAAGCTTTACAGCTCGTACCTGCACGGATTAAACGCTCATAATGAATACATCAGTTTTTTATTGAAATCAGGAGTGTGGGGATTACTGATCTATTTGTCTACCATCATTTATGGTATTAAAGTCAGCCTTAAAAAACGGGATGCCTTGTTTATAAGCTTTATGCTGATCATCACCATTGTTTCCTTTACTGAAAACATACTTGATGTAGATAAGGGTGTGATGTTTTATAGCCTGTTTTTTTCCTTCTTTATTTTCTCTAATAATGAAGATACAGCAGTTTTTAAAAGCAAGTTAAAATCAGATGATTATTTGACCACATTGGCAACCAATACCTTACCCGTTACGTCATATTGATAAATACTATTAAATATCCGACACCTTGGCAGAAGAAATAAAAAAGAACATATTAGCAACACTCGCTTACTTCGATGTGTTCAACTATCCGCTTACAAAGGATGAAATATGCTTGTTTTTACCTATTAAGTGCGACCCAATAGTTTTTGATGTGGCCATATCCTGCCTTGCAAGTGGTCGGTTAATTTATCGTTTCGATAAGTTTTATACTTTAAAGAACGATCCATATTTGATAGAACGACGAAATAATGGCAATCAGAAAGCCTTTGAAATGGGTAAAACGGCCAGAAAAATAGGCAACCTTCTGATCAAATTTCCTTATGTACGGGGCATTGCCATTTCAGGCTCACTTTCAAAAAATTTTGCTGATGAGGATTCGGATATTGACTTTTTCCTGATCACTGCTCCTAACAGGCTCTGGATAGCCCGTACATTAATGCACCTGTTAAAAAAGCTTACCTATTTAGTAAACCGGGAGCATTTTTTTTGCATGAATTACTATATAGATGAGCAGCAACTCGAGATTCCGGAAAAGAACATTTATACAGCTACAGAGGTTGTTACACTGATCCCCATACAAGGTGACACCACATTCGCTGATTTTTTTACTGCAAATTCCTGGACACGTAACTACCTGCCTAACCATATCATGAGGGTTTCAACTGCAAAACCCCTACACAAGATCGCATTAAAAAGCTTTACGGAGTGGCTATTGAATAACCGTTTTGGCGATAGGCTGGATAATCGTTTAATGAAAATAACTGCCGACCGCTGGAGGCAAAAAACCGAAGAAAAGCAATTGAACGATCATGGAATGTTACTGGCCATGGCAACCGGTAAGCACTTTTCCAAACCAGATCCCGGGAATTTTCAAGTTAAATTGATAAATCGCTATGAATCAAAAGTAGCTCAGTTACTTGTAAATAACCATCACAGCGTTGCTAATTAATAGTTTATGATCTGTTATATTACTTTAACATAGATAGACCAATTACTTCTTTTCCAGTGAGATAATAAAATAATCCCCTATATATACCCAAGGCCATTTATCTTTCAACTTATCTTCTTTGGCTTTCAGAAACTTATAGGTTCGCGGATATTTCTCGGCAAAACCCTCAAGGTATGATGGAGGAACTATTGTACAAAGTCCCTCAACTCCCAGCACCTTGTAAGATTGCTGCATTGTTTTAATAACGAATGATGGATGGTAATACCAGCATTTAAAATAAGTTCCCTCAATGTGAGCTGTTCTGCCTTTGTTGCTAAAAAACCTTCTGAATGCGGTTTTGAATTTACCTTTAAATACCAATAAGGTTTCCCACAAACAAAACTTAGGAATAATGACCATAGTAACCTTACCTTCTGGCTTAAGTAACAAGTCAAATGATTGAAGTACTTTTTCTAATTCGCCGGTGCAATTAAGGCCACCAAAATTTGAAAATATGTGATCAAATGGCCCTTTATTCTTTAATCGGTCAAGCTGTGTAAATGAGCAAATTTCCTGGCTTATCCTATTGCGATATGAAGCTGTTTTTTGCTTTAATACCTGTTGCATTCCGGTTGATATATCCGTTGCATGAACCTGATGGCCTTCCTGCGCAAAAAATATAGCATCCTCGCCAGTACCACTATTTAATTCCAATATGTGGCTGCCTGGTGCTAAATGACCTAAAACATGCTGCCTTACCCTGGCCCTTTTATAATTAATAATTGTATTGGCCGAGTAAATCTGATCGAATATTTTCGACTGCCTGCTAAAAGCAGTTGAGGCATCGTTTTCATTAGTTAATATGCTTGTTTCGGTCATGACACTTTCTCCAGTTGATTTAACTTATATCCCTCTATAACCATGGCCGGTGCGTGATACAAAACAGAGGCTGCTTTTTTGATGCGCTTCAAATTGAGTTTAAAGGGATTAGTGAGTAGTTTGACAAGATTATACTGAGCCAAATGGGCATGATAATTCTGGTGAACGTATTTATGCAATTGTTTATAATATGCAGGACTAAACGTATTGCTGAACATCAAGGCCATCTCGTCAGAGTCTGTCCAGTTGGTTTTCTGCTGCAGATCTGCCTTTACCTTTTCATAAAATAATGTTCCTGGTAATGGATAAGAAACGGATATACCTATTTCAAACGGTAAAAGGGTATTGATCATCCGGATAGTTTTGGCGATGTCGTCCTTGGTTTCGCCGGGATAGCCAAATTGTATAAAGAAGGATGGTTTAATACCATGCTTTTTCATAAGGATTGTAGCCGTACTGATCTGTTCAATACTGGTGCCTTTGTCCATGGCATCCAATATTTTTTGTGAACCACTCTCGGCTCCTATCCATACATTATCACAGCCCGAAGCTGCGAGAGCCTGTACAGTTTCATCATCCAAAAGCAAATCGGCCCTTGATTGCAGTTTATATTTAAACCGGATGTTTTCCTTTTCAATAAGCTTTGCAAATTCAACTATCCAACCTGGTTTTAAGCCAAAAATGTCATCACAAAACCAAACGTGATCCATATTAAACAGCTGTTTAATCATTTTCAGCTCACTGATCACATTTTCGGGGCTACGCGAATTGTACCGGTTACCATAAATGGGTTTGGCACACCAGTTACATTTAAAAGGGCAACCACGGGTAGTACCTACGTTTATTGAAAAATATCCTTTATGTTGTAACCAGCATGCCCGATAAGGGGTAATATCAACCAAATCCCATGCTGGTAAAGGTAAGCTGTCAAGGTCTTTTAGAACAGGGCGGGCCAATGTTTTAAATGGAACGTTTTCTTTTATATAAGCTAACCCTTGAATACCTGCATGATCAGTCTCACCATTTTTGATGGAATTAACTAATTGTAACAAAGTTTGTTCGGCTTCGCCAATGATCACAAAATCTGCACCTTCCTGCAAATATTCTTTATAACGATCGGTTGAATCGGAACTGGATACTATTACTTTACATCCGCGTTGCTTTGCCAGTTTACACATTTTAAATGCGGCCTCGCGCATATTGGTAAGGCACATTTTGGTGAGGTAGTTAAACCCATCATCATATATAACAAAAAAATCAGGCTGAATTTCATCAAGAGCATCAATAACCTCAAAGGGAGAATGTCTGAACATGGTATCAAATAAGGATACCTGGTAATTATTCTGCCGCATTAAAGCCGCAGCGTATATTGTACCCAGTGGCGCGTATGGTTGCCCCTGAGCCCATTGCTTAGGATCAAAACGCAAAAAATAGGAATGCGTAAAAAGTATATTGTTTAACTGTTCCATAAGTTAACTAAGACTGGTTAATGGCGACAGGTTAAGCGAACAAACACACTTAACACAGGTTAAATTGGCTGATGTATCCAATGATCTTCGGAATGCGATAGCCTCGTCGCTATTCAAAATATCGTTAAGCGGTTTATCCCTGATATTACCAATAGTATCCATAAAAAAGCATGGCCTCACCGCACCGTCAGCCTCAACTACGGTTGATACCCATGGCGCGTTGCATTTTTTAAAAGGAAAAGCATTCAGACCATAAAATGCCGCATAATAGTGATATATATCAGTGATCTTTGCACGACTTTCGGCAATAAAACCATTATCAAAGTCTGTATGGTATTCTTTTAATATATAGTCAATTACCTCATTTAATTCTGGAAGTTCGCGTTCTGCAATCAGTATTTCATCCTGCTTGGGCTCTGTCCAGGCTTGTTGGCGGTTAAAGGCATGGCTGCTAACATCGGCAGGTAGAAAACTTACCTGGTTAAGCCCCATTTTTTTTGATTCAGCAATAATTGCATGCCAGTTTCTGTAGTTAAGGCGGTGTATCACTGTACGGCCTGTAATACGGTAATCCGGATTTAATTTCTTAATATATTCAACACCTTCCTTAAGCTTCCGAAACGCGTTGGGTATGTTTCTGATAGCATCATGTAAAGGCTCATCACCATCTAACGAAACAATAAGATCGTCAACCAAGGTCAGTATTTGCTCGGCATTATTTTTTATAGAAAGGCCTGTAGTAAGCAGGGTAACCTTTACATCAATACCTTTGAGAATGCGGCATAGCGTAAAGAAGTTAGCATTCAATAAAGCTTCCCCCCCAGACATTAACACTTGCCTTGTACCCATTTTTTTGAGGGAAGAAAGCAAACCGGTGATATCCTTTTCTGTCAGTTGTTTCAGGTTTTTATTATCCTTCCATATATCACACATAACGCAACGGCAGTTACAGGCGCTATGTGGCATAAGTATCACAATAGGCAATGCCGATATACGGTGCGTTTGCAATGTGCGGTAACGCTTAAAAGTATGATATAAAGATTGACCTGGCATAATTAAGGTTTTAACATAATCCAATAAAAAACATCTTTCTTAACTATGCGATTCCACAAACCGCGTGGATTAAATAATACTCTGGGGTTAAATTTGGTAATTTCATTAAGCGTATGATGATAGTAATGATCGGCCATGCTTGGGAAGCCCATATCTTGATAATATTGCCTGCATCGTTGAGCCGCAATACCAGCCCGTTGCTCATCATAAAAAGGCGTATCTATTATATGAACTTCGCCAACCTTTGTTAATAAGGCAAAGGCATTGTCTATAACCGTATCTAACGATTGAAAGTATTGCACTGAAGCAGCAAATATGATAACATCAAATTTTACCTTTCTATCAAAAGTTTCCTGATCAAACCCACGCTGTATAAACCACAGATTGGGTTTTTTAAATACCCGACGGGCTTGTTCTATTTCCACCAGATTGGGGTCGAGTCCTGTTACCTTTGCATTAAGTATATCGGCAAGTTGTGCAGATAACCAACCATTGCCACAACCAATTTCAAGAATGTTAAGCGGTTTCTCTAAAGCCATGAGATAAGTTATCAAGCGTTTGCTTGAACGCTGCCTTATGATCCATTCCTTATAAAACCGATGCCCCTCATCAATAACCGGAAGTTGAGCTACCTGTTTGTCGGTATATGTTCTGCCCTCTTTTTCACGTATAGCAATATACATCTCCTCCAATACTTCATCAGAAGTATCGGTAACAGCGGGGATCATATCTAATTTACTTTCTTTCAAAGTTTTATACTGATTAAAAACCTTGTATTTCAGGTTGTCGATATTGCCAAAACCTTTGCAGTAGCTTTATTTCGTAAGGATACTTGTATATATTGGTTTTGTAGCGCAGGGTGGATAAAAGCTTGATCGATCTTCTTTTCAAGTCGTTCAGTTTTATATCTGTAACTGTTGGATAAACACCGTTCAATACGGTTTCGAAATTCCTGATCTTATCTATCATTTCCGGTTTTATCCATGGTGTTAGCGGATTTTTACGCAGGTCAAAACTCTCCCACGCCGGGCTTATCCAGTCTTCCAGAGTTTGCGGGTATTTAAATCCCTGCTCTAAAACTTGTTTGTAAAGCTCTGATCCTTCGGTCGGTACAGGCGTATAAGTGTATATAACTATTTCGGTTTTAGGGTTAACTTCTTTTACTCTTTTTATAAAGTTGATCTCAAAATCTATTTGCTGTTGTACCTTTTCCTGGGTGGCTGCTGGTGTACCTAATACAAAGGAATATTCCGGAATAATATCAAACTTTTTCAAACGCTCAGCAAACCGGATAATCTGTTCGCCGGTTTGTGTACCACCTTTGTCCATCTGTTCAAGTATGCTGTCGTTGCCACTTTCAGCACCAAAAAAAATGCATTTACAGCCTGACGCGCGTATTATCTCTAAAGATGAATCCTTAAACTTGTCCATAGTATCTATACGAGCCATGCCCCACCATGTCATGTTTTCAGGTTGAATAAGTTTAGCAAACTCTACCGCTCGTTTTTCTGATACAAAAAAGTTATTATCGTGAAACTCAACAGCATCGGCGCCCCAGTTATCTTTAATGTATTTAACATCTTTATAAACCTTTTGAGCCGACTTTGCCTTCCAACGCGCTTCGTAAATAGGCACTACCGCACAAAATGAACAAGTAAAAGGGCAACCAATACTTGAATGATAAGCCATGGTATGCTCTCCTAAATAAGTCTTTCCTAAAAATTTACCGAGGGGATAAAAGTTATTTAACTTATCATAAGGCAGCGGTGGCAGTGAGTCCTGATCAAGAAGATCCTCTTTAATTGTTTTGGTTATTTTACCATCGGCTTTGTATATCAGGTTTTTTATAAATTCGTAGGGTTTATGATTTTCAAGTGCATCTATCAGTAATGGAAAAGCATTATCGCCAGGCCCATTAATAATAAAATCAACGTAACGTGAATCAAGAACTACTTTAGGTTGATTTGATGGAAAATAACCGCCCCATATCATTGTGGTATAAGGATATCTTTCCTTTATGGCTTTTGATATCTCGATAGCCTGCTTTAATTGAGGGCCGGGCATAACAGTAAAACCGAGGTAACCATATTCTCCTGTTCTTAAATAGCTTTCTATTTTCTCCATCGGATCGGCTTCACAATTGCCGTCAACAATGGTCCAGTCATATTTTCCCTCAATAGAGGCAGCAATATTTAATATGGAATTAGGTATCCGGTATTTGGCAATAGCACTTTTAGGATTAAATAGTATTACTTTATTGATCTTAGTTGCCATATTAATAATTCATAACGAGCAGATATCCGACACTGAAGCAGTCATCAATTTTACCAATGATACAATGACCGTTTACTGTATACTACGCTGCGTTTTTACATGTGGTTGCCTGTATTAATAATAAAATGCAGGGGCAACCTTAAGCTTTATAAAACCGTTATTGTTATATAAGAAGCAGTATATGTTAGGCACCATAAAAAATTATATACAAAATAGAGTATCGGGCAAGGCAGTAACAGAAAAAAGCGCAGTAGAAGCCTACGATCTATGGTCTGACGATTATGATAAACAACCCGATAACCTCATGCTTCATCTTGATGGTAAATTATTCTACTATCTTATTAGCCAGATCAATATTCAGGGTAAACAGGTAGCAGATATTGGTTGTGGTACCGGCAGGCACTGGTCAGTTATATTTGATAAACAACCCGGAGCTTTAACTGGTTTTGATGTATCTGGCGGTATGCTGCAAAAGCTAAAAGAAAAATACCCACAGGCTCAAATCCGACAAATCACCGACAACCTCTTTTCAGATGTTCCGGATGAAACTTATGATGTGATCATATCCACACTTACGGTTGCTCATATTGAAAATATTGAAGAAGCCCTGCAATCATGGACGCGTTTATTAAAAAGTGGCGGAGATATGATTATAACAGATTTTCATCCGCATACGCTGGCATTCGGGGGTAAACGTACCTTTAAACATAATAACGCTGTAATGACCGTACGAAACTATGTTCATCCCATTTATACCATTAAAGATGTTTTACTTCGTAATAACTTTCAGTTAATGAGCCAGGAAGAAATAAAAATTGATGAAAGCATGAAACCATTTTATACAAAACAAAACGCTATGCATGTGTTTGAAAAATACAATGGCTTCCCAGTAATATACGGTATACATTTAAAAAAGGGATAATGATACTCCATGGATTGAAACAGGCAACCGGCGGGGCTTCAGTTAGTATTGATATTTTTCAGAATAAGATCAATAATGTATCTCCAACTAATACTATTGATGATACTGACACGCTGCAGCTTTATTTCAATGACGCTCTGGTTTTTCCAGGCCTTATCAATTCCCATGATCATCTTGATTTTAATTTATTTCCAAAGTTAGGTAAACGCATTTATACAAATTATACTCAATGGGGTGCTTACATACATCAACAATTTAAGTATGAAATAAATAATGTATTACAGGTACCATCTGAACTCCGCATTAAATGGGGGATTTACAAGAACCTGCTTTGCGGCGTTACAACAGTAGTTAACCACGGTGAGCGTTTATCCCTTGATGATGCTCTTATTACAGTTTATGAGGATACTCACGATCTGCACTCTCCAGCCTTTGAAAAAGCATGGAAACTAAAAATAAACAATCCGCTCAAAAGAAAACTTTCTGTAGTAATCCATACAGGTGAAGGTACTGATGAAGAAGCGGGAGATGAAATTCACCGTTTAATATCCTGGAATATCCTTCACAGAAATTTGATTGGTATTCACGGCGTGGCCATGAACACGCAGCAAGCAAACCATTTTAAAGCTATTGTGTGGTGCCCGCAATCAAACTATTTTTTGTTAAATAAAACGGCACCAATACACCAACTCAAACATAATACGTCTGTTATATTCGGCACAGACTCTACCCTGACAAGTGACTGGAATATTTGGGAGCATATTGCCCTTGCACGCAAAACGAGTTTGCTAACCGATGAGGAATTATATAATTCACTTACTATTGAGCCTTCAAAAACGTGGGGATTGAATACCGGACAGCTTACCCCTGGTAAAGATGCCGATATAGTTATTACCAGAAGAAAAGATAAAAAAAAAGATCTTGATGCTTTTTATGAAGTATCTCCGGCAGATATTTTGTTGATTATGCATCAGGGAAAAATTCGTCTGTTTGAACAGGAACTCTTGCCCCAGTTGGCTCCTGATTTACGGGGAATGCATTTTAGTCTTGTTAAAATAAATGGAAGCTTTAAATATGTGGAGGGTAATTTAGAAGCGCTAATTTCTGAGATCAGAGAATACCTGCCAGAATTTGTTTTCCCGATAGAGATTATAGGTCGCCAAATTATATGATCAGTAGTTATATAAAGCCATTACTTTTGCAACTACCATTTGTATTGGATGAACCAACACGGGTTCGTATATAGGGTTAGGATTATCAAGTAATTCTTCAATTATACTCGGCAAATGCTCTGCATTATCCGGAACATGATGATTTGAGTGGCGTTCATTCATCGGGTTCACCAGACTTACCACTTGTGCACCGGCATACAGCGCTTCGTTCAGTACCATGCCATAACCCTCATAAGCAGAGGTATGTAAAAACACCTTAGAACGTTGCATCAAAGCCAATACTTCAGCGTGCTGTAACTCGCCTTTTAGCTCTACGTTATCAGTCAGGTTTAGTTTAACGATCTGTTTTTTCAGGGATTCGATTTCTGGCCCTTTCCCACATATAACCGCTTTTATATGAGGAAATTTTTGTGTCAGATTTTTGATCACATTAATAAACAGATCATACTGTTTAAGCGGAATAAGTGATCCTGCACCTATGACATCAATATCTCTAACATCGTTATTTAAAGGCTTAAATAGCGAGGTATCAACACCGGGCGGAATAACATAAGCCGGTTTTATACCATAATTAATACTAAATTCCCTAACCAAAAAATCAGACAGCGCTATCAGCATATCTCCATCCGGATTAATCTGCTTCACGTAATTATTGCCGGCTTTTGCATCCTGGCCGAGCATCCAGCAATAATGTTTCAGATTGTTTTTGCGTGCAAAGCGCTTGCCT
This sequence comes from Mucilaginibacter aquaedulcis, assembly GCF_030409325.1. Taxonomy (GTDB): domain Bacteria; phylum Bacteroidota; class Bacteroidia; order Sphingobacteriales; family Sphingobacteriaceae; genus Mucilaginibacter; species Mucilaginibacter aquaedulcis. The sequence goes on along the minus strand of NZ_JAUFPR010000002.1, from coordinate 430,554 downwards.
ATAAGCGCACACTCGCCAAGCCAGAAACTTAGCAAACCAGATATCTCGTATTTTTTATTCAGATCTTTTAGTACACGTAAGGCGCTTTTCCAGGTAAAAAGCCGGTAAGGTCCTCCCCTGGCCTTTCCCCCTAACGCTATTACTTCTACTCCATGCCACTTATATGTTATGGCTTCAAAAGGATACTGAAAGCTAACCACTATGATATTAAGCTGCGGATAACATTGCTTTAATGCCTTTACAAATACTTGCTGTGGTGGTATACAGGTTGTATCATTCTCATTAACCGGGAAACCCGGACTTATTATCACCAACGCTTTTTGCTTGTTCATGCCAATGTTATCAGTTTGTTGCAATAAGTGAGGCTTGTGGTATTATGTGTTACAAACAGAATAATTTTGCCACTTTGAGCCAGCTCCCTTAACTGAAGCAGGATAATATTTTCTGCCTGCTGATCCATTTCGCCAAAAGGCTCATCAAGTATCAATAAATCAAAATCATGATATAGCGCCCTTGCCAGCATAATCCTTTGCCGCTGGCCTCCACTCAGGTTTTTCCCACTTTCTCTGATCATTTGGTATAATCCCTCGGTATCTTTGTTTAATAATGAATCAAGACCGCAAAAATTAACTGCAAAGTTTAACCTATCCCGATCATATTCATCATCGCTGAGGGTAATGTTTTTCAGAATGGTATCATGTATAAGATAATTTTGCTGCTTTACATAGGCTATCTTTTTCCAATACTGCTTTCTTGTATTTACATTGGCAATTTGATCATTGATTAAAACATGGCCTTCATCAGGTTGCAAAAAGCCTAAAAGTAAATTGATCATGGTGGTTTTTCCTCGTCCGGAGATAGCTGATATGCCCGCAAAATCAGCCTGCCTAATATTAAAACTGAAGTTTTTCAATATCGGATGATCTTTATATCTGAAGCTGACGTTATTAAATCCAATTTCGCACAAGGGCAGAATAAAGTCAGGAGATGTATTGTTTTTTGGGAATCGTTCCTCCTTTACCATTAGCAAATCATTCAGCGTAAACTCATAAGTTTTAATTTGCCCGGTGCTGTTTAATATTTTAATGATACCCGGAATAATTTTATAAGCTGCAGCCATAAAAATACCAATGGTCAATAAATCTATAACCGGCCTATGAGCCGACCATTTGTTGATCAGTAGGAGGATAAAGAAACCTAATACAGCAAAAACCTCTACTAATCTTGAAGGGAGTCCTTGTAGTGTTTGCTGTGAAGCTATATTGTTATTTAATTGCTGCTGATAGTTGTAATAACGATTGGTTAAAAAATCACTTTTATGATAAATATTGCTTTCTATATAGCCTGATAATGACTCCTGTAAATGCTGAAGGGTTTTCTCGCTTGTAAGTTTGGTATTTACCCTGATCTGTTTTGATCGTTTTCTGATAAAGTAACCCAACACCAGTATGGGTGGTAACAATAACAGCAGCAACATTAAAAACAATATTGGTTGATAAATAAGGATCGCACTTATAGTAAACAGGATCAGAATAGCCTGTGATATGATCTGCTGAACATTAGTTAAAATATAATGACTAAATTCAATGGGCTGCTGACTTATTTGCCGGATATGAATAGATGAATCAACATTCACAAATCGTAGATAGTCTCCTTTAAGATAATAAATGATATTCCTTTTTGATAAGCGTGAGGCTACATTATAAAAAAAATGATGTTGAAATTGAAGTATCCCATACCCTAACCAATTTTTGAGACAAAACAGGACTAAAAAAACACTGATCAACAGCAATGAATCTTTATTAAACCAGCTAATCGGAAATAAAAAATTAGAGAAGTTTATAGTTTTGGAAGAAGTATAAAATCCAATAACCAGCAACAGTGTCCCTAAAAAAGCAATATCAAGCACACTGATAACCAGATCAAACAGGATCAGCCTGTAAAATCGTGCCTTTTCCTTAGTATTTAAAAGGATTGATATTCCTTTAATGATGTGCTTCAAAATGCCGGATAAAGTATTGTTGTTACTTTATCATTACGAAGGGTAAGCTGCATTGGTTGCCACCGGATTTAAAGTAAAAGGGCCTGATAATGCAATTATCAGGCCCTTTTACTTTATAAAGGAATAGTTATTATTTGTTAACCTTGATCTCTACTCTGCGGTTTAATACTCTACCCTCTTCGGTATTGTTATCACCAATAGGGTTGGTTTCGCCTAAGCCTTTTACAGAAAGGTTATCTCCATTAATGCCGCTGTTTACCAGGTATAATTTTACAGAGTTTGCTCTTTCTACAGATAGTTCCATATTATGTTCTGGAGTACCTTCGGCTGATGCATTACCGTTTAATACAAATTTAACGGTATTATCTTTTTTCATTTCAGCAGCAGCTTTATCTAATGTTTGATAAGAAGATGTTCTTAAAACAGCTGAGTTAAATTCAAACTGAATATTGCTGAAATTATAATTTGGTTTTGGTGCCGGCGGCGGTGGGGTTTCCTTTTTTTCAGGTGCCGGAGCAGGTGCCGGTTGTGGCTTAGGTGCGTAAGTTTGTTCTGTTTCAACAGGTACTGGTTTTTGAGCCAGCTTTTTTGATTTGCAGGATAATACCGTAACGGCTAATAATGCGAAAATTAAAGTAAATAAGGGTGTTTTAAAAGCGTTCATAGCTAAAGTTTGTTTTTTTGTAAACATAAAAAATATTAGTGATTTCAAGCAAAATTGAATTTATCACTTCGGTAAATAAATGGTTTAACGCGGCTTTTGTTTTATAACGGGCACTTATCCATTTGGTAATTAAACGGTAATTGAGTACTGTAAGTATGCAAAATGAATAACCTGAATACCCGCATCGATACAACTTCAACACAAAAGCAGTTGTCATTATCAAATCCACTTTACAAACAAATTGTTATATTGGTAATCAATTGTAAATTAAATCTATCTGTATGAAACTGTCTTCGTTTATAACCTTTCTTCTCGTAATTGTAGCAATTCCTTGTGTTGCGCAAAGTATATCAGGCACTTACGCAATAAAAAATGTACAGACCGGAATGCTTTTAAGAGTAAAGGATGCAGAATCAAAAAATGGCACACCGCTGGTAGCCTACCACCCGGAAAACTGGAAGTGTATGACATGGAACTTTAAAAACACAGGATCAAACACTTACCAGTTACAAAACCTGTTCACCAATAAAACATTTCAGCCAGTAACTAAAGCAGCTGCCAACGTAGCTTTTGAAGAACAGCCCCTGGTAGCCAATGCCCCTAATCAGCAATATGAGTTTATAGCTGTAAAAAAAGACACTTATCTTATTAAGCTTAAAGATACCGATCTGTATGTTACCCCTGCCGATCCTAAAGGAGGTGTCAACTCCGCTATCATATTAGCGCAAAAACGGAATACACCAGATCAGTACTGGAGCATTTATGAACAAAATCCTACTATGTAAACCAATAAAGTTATTAGTTATTTTTTCATTCTGATGTGGCTTGATTTAAATTAGAATGATATTTATTAAATTATAATTTGAATGCGTTTTGTAACAGATGATTGACCAATGTGTCTGATTACAGAACTATAAATACCATTATAACCTATTTACGTATTATGAAGCATATATCGATACTTGTGCCTAAAAGGGCCATATTGGGAAGTTTAGAGGGTTCGCGCCAGCTTTTAACACAGGTAAACCAGTTTTTCATGGCTGCCGGTAAAGATCCTATCTTTAAAGTTGAACTGGTTGGCCTTAGCAAAGAAACCCCTGTTAGCGGTGGCCTATTTACTGTTAATGCCAATAAAACAATTGCCGAGGTGTCAAAAACAGACCTCATCATTATCCCTGCAATTGATGGTGATATTAGTGTTGAAGTTGAAAACAATAAAGATTTTTTACCTTGGATAACCGAACAATATAATAATGGCGCCGAGGTGGCTAGTTTATGCATGGGTGCGTTTTTATTGGCCTCAACAGGTTTATTAAATGGCAAAAAGTGCGCTACTCACTGGATGGCGGCAAATGATTTCAGAAGAATGTTCCCTGAGGTAACGCTGGTTACTGAAAAGATCATTACCGACGAACAAGGTCTCTATTCAAGCGGTGGGGCCTTCTCTTATCTTAACCTTATTCTGTACTTGATTGAAAAATTTGCCGGCCGCGATATTGCTATTTTAAGCGCAAAAGTATTTGCTATTGAAATGGAACGTAATAACCAGTCATCGTTCATTATTTTCCAAGGGCAAAAAGATCATGCCGATGATCCAATAAAAAAAGCGCAGGAATTTATTGAGAAAAACTACCAGGAAAGGATTACGGTTGAACAGCTGGCCTCCATGTTTGCCTTAGGTCGCCGCAATCTGGAACGCAGATTTAAAAAAGCAACAGCCAATACAGTGGCCGAATATATACAACGTGTAAAAATAGAAGCGGCTAAAGTAAGTCTTGAAACTTCACGCGAAAATGTAAATGAGGTGATGTACAATGTTGGATACACTGATACCAAGGCTTTTCGTACCACATTTAAACGTATCACTGGCTTATCTCCAATTGATTATCGTAACAAATATCAGCGCGAATACGCAACATAATATTATTCGCAAAAGATCAGAGACACAATTATTCATAACAAAAAAGGAGGGCAGTTATGCCCTCCTTTTTTGTTGGATATGTACCAGATGATTAATAACCTGGATTTTGGTACATTTTAACAGGGTTTAACTTGGTTTCGTTAAACGGAATTGGGAAAAACCTGTCTTTAGTGGTAAAGTTTGACAATAGAGCCGTGCCGAAGTCGGCCTGGTTTTTACTGTGGAAATATGCTACCAATTCATCAGTAGTAAATGTTCTCAACAGATCGAATAAACGGTGATGTTCAAATGCAAGCTCTACACGTCTTTCGTGTAATATAGCCAGCTTAAGCGTTGGATACTTTGAAGCATAAGTAGGATCTTGTGAAGATACTTCATAAGTAGGCATACCAGCTCTTGCGCGTACCATATCAAGGTTTTGGATAGCTGCCGCAGTGTTACCTAAATACATGTTTACTTCAGCAAGCATCAGGATCACATCTGCGTAACGCATCAATATCCAATCATTACCGCCATAACCATTTTTACTCGCACCGGCGCTTGCATCTCTGAACTTGGTTACAAACCAATCTTTAACAGTAGCATCATTGGCAAATTTAATTGAGAATGCACCGCGTGGATCATTAGCCTCATAATCATTCACCAGATCATGTGTTACATTATTACCGACACTACTTGATGATTTTAATGAGTTAATGGTTTCACCTTTAGCCTGGTTATTTGCAGCAATGCTTGAACTGTAAACAGGGTCGCCCTGTATGTTCACTATCTGCCAAATCAACTCTGGGCAACTGCCTTTTTTTGTTACGTCAAATACATCGGTATAAGGAATATCCTTCAGGTTACCAAAAGTTTTAGCGTTATAAGCTGCTGTAAGGCTTGTTAACGCGTTATTCAGATTTTCCGTTTTATTAGCATCCAAAGTAGTAGCCATAGTTAAATAAACCTGACCCAGCAAAGTGTTTACAGCAGCCAATGATATACGGCCAATTGTACCTGCGGCCTGGGTAGCAGGCAAAGGGCTTCCTTGAGCATCTTTCAAATCGGCAACTATTTGTGCATATACAGTAGCTTGTGGCGTACGTGCGGTACTTGCTGCAATCTCATCCAGATCTGTAAACTGCTTGGTAACCAATGGCACATCACCCCATTCCCTAACCATATGAAAATATATCAAAGCACGTATAAATTCAGCTTCAGCTTTATATTGCTGTTTGGTTTCGGGCTTTGCGAAATTTACCTTATCAATGTTTGATAATACAATATTACAGTTAGATATAACCGAATACATAGCACTCCAATGCGAAAATAAATAGCTATTGGTAGGTATTAATGAGAAGTTGTTAAATCCGAAAGGCTCGCCAGCGTTTGATTGATTATCATTTGTCCCGGTGTCATCAGAACGTTGGTCGGTCCACAGATCGCTTCCTTCACCTATGGTGTTACCACTTCTTAATTGAGCATAACAACCATTCACTGCTAATAACACGTCATTTTCAGTTTTAAAAGCTTTGCTTATTAAAGAAGCATCGGGGTTACTCTGCTCCAAAAAGTCTTTTTTGCATGAACCCAGTGTCAATAATACAACCAGGCTAAACAACTTTATATTTATATTCTTCATTTGCTTCAGAATTATTTTTTAATTAAAAGGTGGCTTTTACACCCAAATTATACGAACGTACCAACGGATAAACACCATAATCAATACCAGGGGTAAGATTTGTATTTGATGAACCGCTGTACGAATAGTTGTAATTAACCTCAGGGTTATATCCTTTATATTTGGTAATGGTAAATCCATTGTTAACCGCACCATATATTCTTAATGAACCTAAACCCAGGTTACGGCTTATGTAATCAGATTTAAGCGTGTAACCCAATGTCATATTGGTATTTCTTAAGAAAGATCCGCTCTGTAAATAAAAGGTTGATAACCTGGTGCTGTTACTTTGTGTACTACCACGTGATGCCCGGTAAACGCTTCCCGCACCCGGGGAGGCTGCATTACGGTAACGATCAGCCACATCAGCGTATTGGTTACCTGAACCCTCCATATTGTACAAGTAGTAATCTTGTCCGTCAACTATTTGATTGCCGTAAGAACCGGCAAATGATGAGCTGAAATAGAAGTTTTTGAAGGTTGCATTGATAGCAAAACCATAGGTAAATTTAGCATACGGAGTACCAATAATACCTGCATCTTTGGCATTAACTACACCATCGCCGTTAACATCCTTGAAATAAAGATCACCTGCTTGTATCGGAGTAGTTGAAAATGTTGAAATAGGCGGACCTTTGATTTTATAACCAGCCGGATAAGACTGCGTAGCTGGATTATAGTTAGCACGGTCTGTAGCTATGTTAGCAAGATCTGCCTGAGTTACCATACCGGCCACTTTATAACCGTAAAACATCCCCACCGGTTGCCCTGCCTGAGTAATGTTGGTTAAATATGAACGCTCGGCACCTGCGCTGATAATGGTATTGCTACCGCCAAGGTTCAATACCTTGTTACGGTTTATAGATATGTTACCACTTAGATTTAAGCTAAAATCTTTTTGTGCAATTACCTTACCGTCAACTTGAAAATCTAATCCTTTATTGCTTATTCTTGATTCAGGGCCTAAATTGGTTGTAACAGTTGTACTTCCTGAAATAGCAGATATAGGTTCTTTAAATAATAAATTGTATGAATGGCTTAGGTAATAATTTACAATAATAAAAAGGCGTCCTTTAAGTAAGCCTAAGTCAGCACCAAAGTTATATTGTGATGTTGTTTCCCAAGTTAAATCCGGATCAGCAATATTGCCTGCGGTAAGCGAAGGTGCTGTAGCACCAGGGTTACCAAATACCACGTTTGCCGGCGAGTTAAAATACTGCTGTGCAGTATAATTACCAATATTATTATTGCCGCTTAATCCCCAGCTGGCACGTAACTTAACGGTTGACTGATCGCCAAGCCAGCCATGATAAAATGACTCATCAGACAAGTTCCATCCTGCTGATACCGATGGGAAATTTGCATATCTTGTTTTAGAACCAAAACGAGAAGCTCCATCTGTACGGAACGAAGCAGATAGGAAATATTTACTGTCGTAGTTATAATTGATCCTTCCCAGGTATGACAATAATGTATAAGTATCATCTCCGGTTGGCTGGATGCCTTCAAAATAAGAACTTTGAGGTGTTATAAGTGTTATTTGTGCCGGGTTAGCACCGCTAATATTAGGTATATTATCATTTTGGAAACCAGTACCTTGTAAAGAAAGGACATTATTAGTGGTTTTTTGAGCAGTATAACCCGCTAATGCATCAAAATGGTTTTTACCTAACTGTTTGGTATAGTTTAAAGTGAACTCACCTAATTGATCACGATAATCAATGGTTTGGCGTATAGCCTTTGCTGCCTGTATTGATTGAGATGAACCTGGAGGGTTTGCGCCATTACTAATATTAGTAGGTAAATAATAGTTATAGTTTTCGGCATAAGTTTGCATACCCAGGTTGGCATTGAAAGAAAGACCATCCCAGATATTGTAGTTAGCATGAACGTTATAAGTACCCCTGTCGCCTATACGGTTTATCTTAATTAACGTTGCTGTAGCTAACGGGTTTTCAATTGATTGATATGCATAAGCTGTTGACTGTGCTGCCGCAACATTTGTAGCAATGCTGCCATCAGGGTTGTAAGCTGGGAAAAATGGCATATATATTAATGCGCCAAATGCCGGGCTATGATCCCAACGACCATCTTGCGACTCCTGATTGGTAGTTTGTGTAAATGCGATGTTGGCACCTACTTTTAATCTCTTACCGATTTGGCCATCAATGTTGGCACGCAGGTTAATTTTTTTCTGTCCTGTACCCAGCATAATACCAGGCTGATCCTGGTAACCAGTACTGAAATAGTACCTTGTACCATTCGAATTACCTGAGAATGAGAGGTTGTGACTTTGTGTTACCGGGTGACGGTATAGCTCATCTTGCCAATCGGTATTAACCGTTTGATGAATAAGTGATTGTGTTGCGAAGTTATATAAATAAGGCGGAACGCTTACTGAACCCGCGTTTCCAACATTGGCAATACGTGTTGCATTCGGATCAGAATACATGGCATCGTTCCAGGTATGACCGGTAGTTACCCAAAGATCATGGTATGAGTTATTACGGCCATCTATTACCAGCTGAGCAAACTGATCTGAATTTAAAAGATCAACTTTTTTTGCCAGGCCGTTAACGCCAACCTGTGCATCATATTCAAATTTACCTTTGCTGTTTTCTTTAGTACCGTGTTTGGTTGTGATCAGAACTACACCACCTGCAGCCCTTGAACCGTAAATAGCCGCTGATGCAGCATCCTTCAATACATCAATTGATTCTATATCATCAGGATTGATAAATAAATCGTTACCGGCCGCATAACCATCAATTACATACAGTGGGTCTGAACTCGCAAGGAATGATCCTACACCACGTACGTTGATTTTAGTGGTTGAGTAAGGCGATCCGCTAACTTGTGCCACCTGAACACCTGCTACCTTACCAACAAGTGCCTGACCTGCAGTTGGTGCAGTTAAGTTCAACTCCTCTGATTTAACGCTGGCAATAGCACCTGTAAAGTCACTTTTACGTACAGTTTGATAACCTATAGCAACTACTTCGTTAAGAATATTAGTTGAAGGCATCAGTTTGATGTTTAATTGTGTTTGATTACCAGTTACAATTTCCTGATTGGCATAACCCACAAAGGCAAAAACAAGGGTTGAGCCCTGCTCAACGGTAATGGTATATTTACCGTTAATGTCTGATGCCGTTCCTTTATGTGACTTTTTTTCATAAATACTTACACCGGGCAAGGGTAAGCCTTTTTCGTCGGTTATAGTACCTGATATTTTTACAGGTGCTTCTTCTGCAGCCTTGTTAATGATACTCGTTTTGATATAGTTTGCATGTACAGGTTGTAATGATGCAAACAGTAAAATCAAAAGAAGAGCTTTAATCTTTATAAGATCTCTTTTTAAAAGATTGGGTGTAATCTTTTTATACATATATTTAAATGTTGATTGTTAATGGTAACTACTGAAAGCATTGCAACCGCTTTTCCAGTTATTTGACAATTGATTCCGGACCTGGAGAATATGGGCGTATTCTCCGGTTCATTTTTTTCGCCGGTTTCGATCTTAGAATAGAGAGGTATCTACATAGGCAAAAATTTAATGATTAAATAAATATCGTTTTATCAATATAATATATATATTTATAATATTTACGAACTTATATTATAAATATCTTAATGAAAAGACAAAATTAATTCAATAGTCTTAAGAGAATAAAGCCTCAATGTTAAGTTTATATTAACCACATAAAAGTTACTCACATATCGTTTCGGCATTGTTCACTACAAAACACACTAATTTTACCAGGCAGTATTAGTAAATGTTACGTTATTTTTTCGTGAAGACGATACTGCTATACCTTTGTCTGGGCTACCTAGAAATGAAAACCCTTCAAGCTCATCCTGCTTTCCTTCGATGTTTACTTCTTTGATTACTTGTTGGGTACCCGTTTCAATTGACTTCTTCAGATCCACATAGGTGAAACGCCACATTCTTCCCTCCTTTTGGTTTTGAATAAGTACCAATGCATTTTTCGATGGTATCCAATGAAGATTTTGCACCCAGGCTGTACAGGTGAACTTTTTAAACAGGACTCCTTTATCACTCGTTTTGCCTGCTTTTTTCAAAGCAGCAGGATCGTACAACCTAACTTCGTTGCCGTTATTTCCATAATCGGCAGTAGCTACGTACCACTTATTATTATATTTAATATATTCAGGTCTCGTACCTTGAATACAAGCATCATCATCAATGGTATTTATAAGGTTACCATCAAGGGTTCCTGTTTTTAAAAGACCTTTCCAGTCAATACAATAAATTACGGCTTTCCATTTAGTGCCTTCCTTGTTAAGACGAATAGAATTACCCATAAAAGTTGGCTCTGTACCGTTGTAAGCTATGCCTGTTGGATGATTAATTACATCCTGTCCGTTTCGGGTAAGCTTATATTCCTTATTTATATAGGTTAAACTATCGCCTACCATTTTAAACTCACGGATCATACCTACTTCCCGGTCGCCATATAAAAATATTCTTCCGTTTTGATAGGATATTCCCTGGCACGCTCCTAATGAATCAATAGTAAAGGAACGCACTGTATTCATTTCAACCGTGTAAGTTAAAAATGACATTAACCCTAAGGATAAAACCGCTATTAATGCAAAGTATATTTTCTTCATAATATGATGTTTTTTAATAATATATAGTACTTAAAATAAAGATTACGACCTATGGATCAAGGGGTTCATCGGCATCAATCTGTAATGATGTGATAACCGGATAAAACTCCTGTTCAGTATCTGATAAGCGTTTACCTAATATATATGGCACATAACCAAGTTCTTTTTGGCACCGGCCAGCCATATTCTCTATAAAATAACTCTGGTATTTATCTGTAGAGGTAATGCATGGTTTGCTGAATGGCATCCCATAACGGAATATGATGCGCACACAATTGCGCATATTTGTGGTGGTATGGCGCGCGTGAGGATCAACAAATATGGCATTTTCTGGAACGTGCAATTTTTCGACCATATATTTTTTCATTTCATCAGCCTCGCAAAACTTTGTTTTATAGGGATGTACCTTCCCTCCTGACGTCATGATAAATGGTGCTAATCCTTCAAAATATCTCAGGGCGGCTACTCTGCAACGTAACATACCTTCAGCGCTTAAAGCTACTCCATCAACATCGGGTCCTGCACCCGGAATCAAGATCATTGTGTATTTATAATCACCCCATTTTATGGTTTTTATCCTGTTAAAAGCATTTTTATTTACTTTCAGCACCATTGGCTCATCATTGGCTGCATCTTCCCGCTCGTTTATTTCAAGGCATTGCAAGGCATAGTTCATTGATGGGGTAAAAAACAATTTTTCCTTTTTGTCTTCATCATATATAGTTGCGGAGGCATCATAAACAAGGTTAAGGTAAGAACGGCTCTTTACATTAAAAGCGATAGAATCAATCAGCGGATAATTTGGTTTTCTTCCTTCTGCGTACACTTCAATAGTATAATTAACTGCCTTTGCATCCTGCTCCCATGCTTTAACTAATAATTGAACCGGCGACAGATCCTTATATAATATATAAGTACCTGATGGTATCAAATCCAGTTTTACCAGGTTACCTAAAGCGTTATCTGGCTTGTATAAATTGGTCAATCGTTCACTAACAGCTTTTATTTCATCGTCGGTAAATTTGATGGTTTGCGTAAAGCATGATACATCTTTACACGTAGTAAGCGAAGCTTTGATATTTTCAAGCCGTGTTCGGGTTAATTTTACCAGTTCCGGATCATTACTAAGCATTTGCTTTGCAGCGACGTTACTTTGAAACAAAGTGAGCAGATAATAATTTTTAGTTTGAATAAAATTACTACCTACCAGCTTGTATTGAGGATCGGGGGCTTGGCCGTAACTATACAAAGTTGTTAAACAGAATAATACAATCAGATACTTTTTAAAATTCATGAGGTAAAGAATTTTTACTAATAAAAAACTTTTACTGATCAAATAATTAATAAAATCAACGAACACTTGATCATTTGCCGCTGTTCTTCTTTTTTATATTCAGATAAAACAAAGTATCCCTATTGGGTACTTTTATTACAAAATATTCTTATGGGTTTAGGATAGTGCTCAAAGCGTTTTTATCATAACAACACCAATGATTTAAACTTCTATAAAGTTTACCATCAGTTATTATAGGAGCAGAAAATAAGAAGAGCTTAGAGAAGTTGGTCACAAACTTATGTTGCAGGTTTGTTTGTGAGCCATATTTAGCTTTGTTTATGCAGCTAAACAATGATAAAGGTGATATAACACAAAGCCCTTTTTTCATGCGCTGCGAAATAACTCCCTTTATATTAACATATCATTAAGTGAAGGTAAACATAGCTACCATGAGCTATTACTACAACTTTGTTACAAAAGCTTGTAACAAGAATAATCATTTATTCGTTGGCTTTTCTGGCTGTGATCATAGCACCTATCACTACTCCTATAATTACACCTGCTTTTAAACTGTGCAAAATAAGGCCAATAACCAAGCCCACTATAAATCCACCTGCAAAATATCCTGGTTTTATTCTATTTATCATGAGGTGTAAAATTAGTTATCTCCTAAATAAAGCAAATAACTTTTTAAGCTGATGACAACCTGCTGTCATATAGGCTGATTAATTTTAACTTTATAATATAGCAACTTACATATGCAACATAATTATTTTGCCGCAACACGCATGCTTAATCAGCAAATTACAACGCCCGGCTTTAATAAGCCAGAGGAAGTTGTTAATTATATGGTAGCAATGCAGGCACAAGATTACGCAGGTGCCAAATGGGCTATTGGTTTGCGAATGCCGAACGCCAAAGACGATAAAATTGAGCAAGCCATAATTGACGGTAAAATATTACGTACCCATTTACTGCGACCAACCTGGCACTTTGTTTCGCCTACGAACATAAGGTGGCTGCTTACACTCACAGCTCCGAGGATTCATTCCGCTAATGCCGCCATGAACAAAAAATTTGAATTAAATGATAAACTATTCGCAAAAAGTAATGATATACTTGCCAAAGCCTTACAAGGCAACAAACAACTTGCACGGCCAGCTGTAGAAAGCCTTCTTACACAATCGGGCATTGCAACCAATGACTTACGCCTTACTTTATTATTGATGCGGGCCGAATTGGATCAGGTAATTTGTAATGGAGCCCGTGAAGGAAAACAGTTTACCTATGCCCTGCTTGATGATCATGCACCGCTTGTACCGCAGTTGAGTCACGAAGAAGCACTTACAAAACTTGCAACCGGCTACTTTAACAGCCGCGGGCCGGCCACTCTTCATGACTTTGCTTACTGGAGCGGTTTAACTATCTCTGACGCCCGAGTTGGACTTGAAAATTTAAAATCTCAACTGATTAATGAGATAGTTGATGATAAAACTTACTGGATGCCACATAGTAAAGATTTTCTATTACCACAAAAACCAACAGCTTATTTACTGCCAATGTATGATGAGTTTGCTATCGCCTATAAAGACAGGACTGCTATGGTTAACCCATTATATTTAAAGCAGGCTATGTATGTTATTTTTGACGCAGCAATTGTGGTTGATAGCCAGGTTGTGGGTACCTGGCAAAGAACCCTAAAAAAGACAAAAGCTGATATAACGCTTAACCTGTTTGGTAAGTTGAATAAATCGCAAACTATGGCTGTTGAATCTGCTTCAAAAAGATATCAAAAGTTTATGTTTTGAATGCTTGGTAAAATTGTCCATGTACTAACGAAATTCATCCATGTTACAGGAAGCCTGCAGTGTGCAACTTTGTATTGTCAATAACGACAATCAAAAAAATAAGACAATGGCACGTTTAAAAGCAATAAGCCCAGATGAGGCTACAGGTAAAACAAAAGAATTATTCAATGCAATACAAGGTAAATTAGGTGTTGTTCCAAATATGATGCGTACAATGGGAAACTCTCCCGCTTTGTTAGAAGGTTACTTAAATCTGAGCGGAGCTTTATCTCATGGATCACTTGGCTCAAAAACCGGTGAATTATTGGCGCTATATGTTTCAGAAAAAAACAATTGTGATTACTGTCTGTCTGCGCACTCCTATATTAGCGAAAAGCTGGTTCATATTGATAATGAGAGCATAGTAAATGCCCGTCATGGTAATGCAGCTGATGCTAAAACAGATGCCGCACTTAAATTTGCTAATATATTAGTAGCTAAAAATGGTTTAGTGAACAGCGATGATGTGGCAGCAGTAAAAGCTGCAGGCTTTACCGATGGTGAAATTGGCGAAATTGTTGGCCATGTAGCATTAAATGTATTAACCAATTATTTTAACAATACAGCCGATACAGAAATTGACTTCCCAGTGGCTAAACCATTAGCTGCTATTGAAGCCTAATTATTTTTGAGGTACAAACATATTAACAAAAAAAGTCAATAGTGCAAGCTGTTGGCTTTTTCTGATTTTTATCAATTAATTTAATCAAACCACATCATGAACTATCCAAAAATGGCTTTTACCGATGCCGTAAAAGATTTTCAGGAACGTTACGGAAGCCGGGCAACTTATGGCCGAATGGAACAACACCGGTATGTAGAAGGTTTTACTGAAAGTGAAGTTGAGTTTATAGAAAATCAGGATAATTTTTACATGTCGACCATAAGTGAAAACGGCTATCCATATATACAGTTTCGCGGTGGCCCCAAAGGTTTTTTAAAGGTAATTGACCAAGAAACACTTGGTTTTCTTGATTTTAGTGGCAATAAACAATACATTTCTACCGGCAACTTAGCCACTAACAATAAAACTGCATTGTTTTTACTTGATCAGGCAGCAAAAGCACGATTAAAAATATTTGCTGAGGCAAGCGTGCTCCCTATTGAGAGCAACACAGAATTATTTAATAAACTCAATCTGGATGACTATAAATTTAAGCCTGAAAGAATAATTTTGTTTAAAGTTAAAGCATACGATTGGAATTGTCCTCAACACATCACTCCAAGGTATACCCTTGAAGAGATCAGGGATGAGTTTGAGGCACAGCATGAGTACATTAACAAACTACGGGCCGAGAATGCGGCTTTAAAGGCTCAATTAGGTAAATAAATGTCAGAAGAAAAAAATACGTATACGATGGTTGATCCTATAACGGGTAACCTTGCCTTCAAACTCTTTTGGTTTGAAGACAACAGCTATTTTGATCATTTACAGCGTAATAATTTTTTTTCGATAATATGGATAAAAGAAGGAGAAGGTAAATTAAAGTCTGATTTTTCAACATATGATTATGAAGTTGATACTATGCTGGCATTTACTCCTTATCAGCCGTTCATGCTAACATCGGATATAAACATAAGCGGAGTAGCCATACAGTTTCACCCTGATTTCTTTTGTATCCATAAACATCACAAAGAAGTGTCATGCAGCGGCATTTTATTTGATAATATATACCATCCTCCATACATTAAAATTGATGAGGCAAGCGCTTCTACTTTTAATATTATGCTTAGCCAAATTAAAACCGAAATGCAAAATAATGCATTGGCTCAGTATGAAATACTGGTATCTTATCTTAAGATATTCCTGATAACAGCATCACGATTGAAATCGCAGCAACAAGCGCTTGAACAAGGCACAGACAAAAAGGATAAAGAACCATATATATTGAATAACCTGAAAGAAGCTATTGACGCTCATTATAAAACAAAACATACCGCAAGCGATTATGCTGATATGCTTAATATATCGGCTAAGGCATTAGCCCGTATTACTAAAACACATTTTAACAAAACAATCAGTAATCTCATTGCCGAACGGATTATTATTGAAGCCAAACGCGAACTGTATTTAACAAACAAGCCTATAAAAGAAATAGCTTACGAGTTAGGTTACGATGATGAATACTACTTTAGCCGCTTTTTTAAAACCAATGCCGATGTATCACCTCAATTATATCGTGATACCGTTGGTTTTGGCAGGGCGAGTGCCTAAATCAGCATAAAATAAACTTATACAAGTATATTTGGTTTTGTAATAAAATATTAAACCATGCCCGAATTACCAGATCTGCAAGCATTCAGTTATAACCTTGATAAAAAGCTGGCCGGAAAAACGCTTAAGGAGGTTAATATTGTAAATGCCAAAAAGCTAAATGTAACTCATAAAGAGTTAAAGGACACGCTTGAAGGTCAAAAGCTTGATAAAGTTTACCGGGAAGGTAAGGAGCTATATATTAAGTTTTCAAAGGGCGATGTATTGGCACTACACTTAATGCTGAATGGTAAACTGTTTTTATTTAATGGCCAAAATGACAACAGATACTCTATTATAGAATTACTTTTCACAGATGGTACAGGTTTAGCCCTCGCCGATTTTCAGGGCATAGCTAATCCTACTTTAAATCCTGAAGATAAAGAATCGCCCGATGCGTTATCAAAAAATGCCGGAGTTGATTATCTGTCGGCCCGGCTGCAAAAAACCAAGACCAATATCAAAACTGTATTGCTCGATCAAAAAATTATTCGTGGTATTGGTAACGCTTATGCTGATGAAATTTTGTGGCATGCGGGTATATCTCCGTTTTCAGCAAGCAACAAGATACCTGCTGGTAAAGTAAAAGAATTGGTTCAATCCATACACACTGTTTTAATGGACGCAGAGAAACAAATACTTAGATCTAATCCTGAAATTATTAGCGGTGAGATCAGGGATTTTATGCATATCCACAATTCAAAGAAAACACATAGCCCAAAGGGTGCAGAGATCAAAATAAAAGATGGAACGCGCAAAACTTATTATACCGATGAACAGGAATTGTATTCCTGAACCGTTAGGTATAGTAAGTTGTTATTTTCTGATCATTTTATAATGCCTTATGCCAGCCTCTTCAAACTCAGGACCTGTTTTCTCAAAGTTAAATTTTTCGTAAAGTGATACAGCCTGAACCTGGGCATGTAAATAAACGTAACCCGCATCGGCAGGCAAATCATTCAAAACGGCTTGTACCAGTGCTTGGCCAACTCCGTGACCACGAAATTTCTGCAACACAGCAAATCGTTCTAGCTTATATCCTTTATCGGTTTTGCGCCAACGGCATGCACCGGCAGGCTCTTCATTAATTGTAGCTAAAAAATGGTTCGATTCATCTTCAAATTCCCATTCGAGTTCCGGAGGACAATTTTGCTCAACAACAAACACCTCTCTCCTAACGGCAAATACTTGATCAAGATCTGTTTGTTCAGTTACTTTTTCTACTTTTAAGTTTGTGGGCATTGGTATAATGTGGTTTAGTCTTAAGTAAATTTAATTTTTCGGTGTGGTTTTCTTCGGCCGCATCAATAGAATGCGTACAGGTTAAATCATCCTCTTTCTCGGCCAATTCAGCTAATTGCACATAAAATTTATGCAACTGATCAAGCTCTTTTTCGGTAATATCTTCAATATCAACCATCCGGTTACTGGCCCCCTGATGGGAGGCCAACAATTCGTTCAATTTTAGATGTATAGCCTTTGAATCCTTGTTTTGTGATTTCTGGATCAAAAAAACCATCAGGAATGTAACAATGGTTGTTCCTGTATTGATAATAAGCTGCCAGGTATCAGAATAATGGAATATGGGGCCTGTTATTCCCCATATAATAATGACACTTATTGCAATTAAAAAGGCTGCAGAGCTACCGGTTGCTATGGTTGCCCAATTGGCAAACCTTTCAAATAAATTCTTTTTTTGAGGTGTCATTATTTTAATTTTTTGTTACAATATATAAACAACAAAGCGCCATTACAACAAATGTAATGGCGCTTTGTTAAATTTTGATGAATATTATAACTTGCTGTTTACATCAACACAGTTCAGGTCTTCAAAAGCTACGGCTAACCTTTTAACAAAGGTTTCTTCGGCTTTGCGCAACCATACACGTGGATCATAATATTTTTTATTGGGAGAATCCTCACCTTCAGGGTTACCGATCTGGTGCTGTAAATAACCTTCTTTTGATTTATAATAATCTTTTATACCTTCCCAGAAAGCCCATTGCATATCGGTATCAATGTTCATTTTGATAGCGCCATATGAAATAGCCTCGCGGATTTCTTCCTGAGTTGAACCTGAACCACCGTGGAATACAAAGTTGATCGGTTTTTCGGCAGTTAAACCAAAGTGTTGTTTCACATACTCTTGTGAGTTATGTAAAATTACTGGCTGTAATTTAACGTTACCTGGTTTATATACACCGTGCACGTTACCAAAAGCAGCAGCAACTGTAAAGCGAGCGCTTACTTTTGATAGATGCTCATATGAGTAAGCAACATCTTCTGGTTGAGTATATAAACGCGAGCTGTCAACATCAGAGTTGTCGACACCATCTTCTTCACCGCCAGTTACACCTAACTCAATTTCAAGCGTCATACCTAATTTAGCCATGCGTGCCAGGTATTTAGCAGAAATTTCAATATTTTCTTCAATTGGCTCCTCAGATAAGTCGAGCATGTGTGATGAGAAAAGAGGCTTACCGGTTTCGGCAAAGAATTTTTCTCCATGATCAAGCAAACCATCTATCCATGGTAAAAATTTCATGGCGGCATGGTCTGTGTGCAAAATCACAGCAACGCCATAATGCTCTGCCAATAAATGAACGTGTTTAGCTGCAGATACTGCACCTAAAATGCAAGCCTGTAGTTTTGAATTATCCAGTGATTTACCGGCATAAAATTGTGCACCACCATTTGACAGCTGAATAATAACCGGAGAGTTTACCTGCTTTGCAGTTTCCATAACCGCGTTAATGGTATTGGTACCAGTAACATTTACCGCTGGTAAAGCAAACTGGTGCTTTTTAGCTACTTCAAATAGTTCCTGCACCTGATCGCCGTGCAGAACACCTTTATAATTTTTTAAATCCATGAGCTTTTATTTGGGCCTCGAAGTTATAATTTTGATATGAATTATAACACAATAGATACAAGATTTTTAAATATTTTCAGCAGCTTATGTCTTTTTCTTTTTGTTGAATAGCAGAAATCTTATTTCTTATGACAAAACTCCCACTTCAAATCTAATTTTTTTCGTTTCTTTGTGGTCAATTGAAAGAGCTCGACATAGATATGGCATGGTTTAAACGAGAGTTGAAAGGGATTATTACGACTACTGAGGAAAAGAAGGAAGCCCCCGATGGGATCTGGAATAAATGCCCAAATTGTAAGAAACCCCTGCATTATTCAGAGCAGGTTGAAAATCAATATGTTTGTCACTATTGTGGCTATCACCTGCGCATAGGTTCAAAAGAATACTTTGCGGTACTTTTTGATAATAACGAATTTACAGAGTTGTATCCTGATCTTACTTCGGGCGATCCGCTACACTTTGAAGACACTAAAAAATATACAGACAGACTAACCGAAACACAGTTTAAAACTGGGTTGAAGGATGCTATACGCGCCGGAGTCGGTAAAATTGATGGGCAGGACATCGTAATTGCCTGCATGGATTTTAACTTTATTGGTGGTTCAATGGGATCTGTAGTAGGCGAAAAAATTGCCCGTTCTATTGATTATTCCATAGCTAATAAAGTTCCGTTCCTGATGATATCAAAATCCGGTGGTGCAAGAATGATGGAAGCGGCTTTCTCTTTAATGCAGATGGCTAAAACATCGGCTAAGCTGGCTTTATTATCACAGGCTAAAATCCCATATATTTCTTTACTTACTGATCCTACTACAGGTGGTGTTACTGCATCATACGCCATGCTGGGCGATATCAATATTGCCGAACCCGGCGCATTGATTGGTTTTGCCGGCCCAAGAGTAATTAAGGAAACTATAAAGAAAGATTTGCCAAAAGGTTTCCAAACTGCAGAGTTTGTTCAGGAACACGGTTTCCTTGATTTTATAGTAGATAGAAGAGAAATGAAAGAGAAATTAGCTTCTTTTATCAAAATGATGGCTAATTAAAATAACAAGAACCATAATAAGAAAGGCTATCCACTTGGATAGCCTTTCTTATTATGGTAAATATCCCAATCTAATTTTTATTATATACCTTCAGTACCTGGCTCATGTCCTATCATCCTGCCAGTAGTACGGCCATGTGGACGACTTACAAAATCTGTTTGAGCAGGACCTTCCGAAGGGAATTCTCTTTTATTGGGTGGTGTTACATCATTTTTTTCACTGTATGAAGTATCGGCTCCAGTTTGGGGCTGATCAACTTCCGGCTGGTTGTGATAACCTGTATCCTCATTGTCTGATTCTCCTTCTTCTGGTATTTCATTATCATTACCCTCATCCGGAATTTCCAAAGGCTGATCATACTCCTCATCTCCATCGTTTAAATTATCCTGGTTAAAGGTTGGTTTCAGATCATCGCTATCATCATCACCTTCATCTTCCTTTAATTCATCATCGTCAAGTTCATTGCTATTGAAAGCATCTTCATTTTGCCCGGCAAATGAATTGGTGGTATTATCGAAATCATTGCGATTATTATCCTGGTCGTCCCAGGCTTCTTCACTATTAGTTATCATAGGTTTCTCATTTAGTTGTTAATGAGTAAACCTGTTATCTTAGTATATTGTTTTAATGATTATCGAAATAAGAAAATAAATTTCTTAAATAAATCATCAAAATAAAAATCCACTATTTAACTTAACCTAAATAGTGGATTCAAAATATTATTATCAGATGATTTAAACGTTCACAGGGCAGAGATCACGTATTTTAGAAACCACGTAGTCAACTTCGTCCTTAGTATTGTATTTTGAGAATGAAAACCTGACAGATGGCCTTGTTGAACTTGCATTAATAGCTGTAAGTACATGCGACCCAATATCGGTTCCTGAGCTACAAGCACTACCGCCAGATGCAGATATGCCTGCGATATCAAGATTAAACAACAACATATCGCCCATTTCCATTTCCGGGAAAGCTATGTTTAACACAGTATACAGACTTTTATCGGCATCTGTTTCCCCATTGAAGGTAATACCAGGTATCTGATCGGTTAATTTACCCATCATATATGATTTTAAGCCTTGTATATGTTTTTGGTGCTGATCCATTTCAGTGTAAGCCAGCTCAAGTGCCTTAGCAAGACCAACTATACCATAAATATTTTCGGTACCGCCACGCATATTGCGTTCCTGTGCCCCTCCATAAATAAAAGGTTTTATTTTTATACGATGATTAACGTGTAAAAAACCTACTCCTTTAGGGCCATGTAATTTATGTCCGGCGCATACTAAAAAATGAGCTTTTAGTTTACTCAAGTCATGCTGATAATGCCCCATGGTTTGTACAGTATCACAATGATAAATGGCGTTATAAGCTTCGCACAGATCACCGATACGCTCCATGTCAGACAAGGTACCGATCTCATTGTTGGCATGCATGATTGACACGAAACTGCGTTCGTTGTTTTTAAGTAACGTTTCCAGGTGATTGTAATCAATATTACCCTTGTTATCTGTGTCAACAAAACTCAGTTTTATGATACCTGTTTTTTCCATAGCCTCAAACGTATGGATCACTGCATGGTGCTCAATACGGCTGGTAATGGCATGAGTTATCTGGTTATCAATAATTCCGCAGCGAATTGCCGTATTATCAGCTTCGGTACCACTTGAAGTAAAAAATATCTCAGCAGGTGAAGTATGTAATAAATTAGCTATGGTTTTACGTGATTTTTCAATCAGCGTTCTTGCCTCCCTGCCGTGCGAATGAATAGATGAAGGGTTACCATAGTGGTTCTCCATCACTTTATACATTTCTTTTAAAACTTCAGGGTCAAGTGGTGTAGTAGCTGCATTATCAAAATAAACACGCATTTTTAATATCGAATTTTTGGGGTATATCTATTTATTAAATTAATTGTTTCAATAAGTGATCATCGATCACTTATTGAAACATATGTTATTGTACTTTTAAAATCTCTTTTATATCGGCAATAATTTTATTTGCCAGTCCGTTTGCTACAGTTTCTGAGTTTCCTTCAGAATATATCCTGATAATGGGTTCTGTATTTGACTTACGCAAATGTACCCATTCTTTATCAAATTCAATTTTAAGTCCGTCGATAGTACTATGAGGCTGTTTGCTATATTTCTCCTCTACTTTGCTTAAAAGGCCATCTATATCCATTTCAGGTGTCAATGTTATTTTATTTTTTGATATAAAATAACCAGGATATGACATACGCAAGCTCGAAACTGACTTACCATACTTAGCCAGATGAGTTAAAAATAATGCAATGCCAACTAATGCATCGCGACCATAATGCAATTCGGGATATATAACTCCACCATTACCTTCGCCACCTATAACTGCATTAACCTCCTTCATTTTGTTAACCACATTAACCTCTCCTACTGCCGCAGCATGATATTCGCCACCTTCTTTTTCAGTAACATCACGTAAGGCGCGGGTTGATGAAAGATTTGAAACTGTATTACCTTTAACATTTTGCAAAACATAATCAGCTACAGCTACAAGGGTATACTCTTCGCCAAACATATTTCCATCCTCACACACGAAGCACAAACGATCTACATCCGGATCAACGGCTACTCCTAAATGAGCTCTTTTTGCAAGAACTTCTTTTGATAACGCTATCAAGTTTTCAGGCAATGGTTCCGGGTTATGCGGAAAGTTTCCGTCTGGTTCACAATAAAGTTCATGAACGGTTTCAACCCCCAATGCGCTTAGTAAAGCAGGTACATAAATTCCACCGGTGGAGTTAACACAATCAATTACAACATTGAATTTAGCTTTCCTAATAGCAGCCACATCAACAAGTGGCAATGCCAGTATCAGATCAATATGCTTTTGCAGCCAACTATTATCTAAAGTAACTTTACCTAAATCATTTACATCTGCGTACTTAAAATCGCTGTTCTCTGCCATTTCAAGTACCTCTTTGCCATCGGCATCGCTTATGAACTCACCCGCAGCATTTAATAATTTCAGCGCATTCCATTGCTTTGGATTATGACTTGCGGTAAGAATAATACCTCCGGCAGCATTTTCACCAGTAACAGCAACTTCCACAGTGGGCGTTGTAGATAAACCAAGGTCAATAACATCAATGCCTAAGCCTTGTAAAGTACCTGTAACCAGGTTATTCACCATGGCACCTGATATGCGGGCATCTCGACCAACAACAATTTTCCTGATACCTGATTTTTGTACTGCCCAGGCGCCGTAAGCCGACGTGAACTTTACAATATCCAATGGCGTTAAGCCATCACCAGCCGCACCACCTATAGTGCCGCGTATCCCTGAAATAGATTTTATGAGTGTCAAAGTTATTTTGTTTTGTGAGGCAAAAGTAAAAATATTTAATCGATAGCTATATACAAATTATATTGTTTAAGTGCTCAATTCATTAGCTAAATGCACAATAATTATATAATCAATCACTTAATCGTTACATTTTCAATGATTAAGCAATACAATCACTCCATGTGCAATTTTAACGTAAAAAAGTACATTTTGCGTACTTTTTTAGTAATATCTCTCTGATTTAAATTCCATTCATGTAATTGCATCAATGTTGTATTAAAGTATTTGATAACTTTGGCAATTATTGCTTAACAAAGCTGTTATACGTATTGAATATTTATATAAAACACTCCAATGCCTGATTATCTTTTACAACTTGACCGGCATTTATTTTACTTTATAAACCATGATCTTTCAAATGCTTTTTTTGATTGGATCATGCCGCTATTACGGAATCCTAAATTCTGGATACCACTTTATATATTCATCATAGGCTTTTGCATTTACCGTTATAAAAAGCAGGGAGCAGTAATCATTATTCTATTGGCCATAACAGCAGGCTTTGCCGATTTTACAAGCGCAAGTATCATCAAATACAATGTTAAAAGGCTAAGGCCCTGCCGCGACCCAATTGTTTCGCAAACAGATATTAGCAGGGTTCCATGTGGTACGGGTTATAGTTTCCCTTCAACCCATGCTACCGATCATTTCGCTGTGGCTATATTCCTCAGTTTTGTTTTTTTTAGAAAATGGCGATGGATATGGTTTTGGGCTATTTTGTGGGCTGGCCTCATAAGCTTTGCGCAGGTATATGTAGGAGTTCATTTTCCTGTAGATATTATTTGTGGTGCCTTATATGGTACACTTACTGGCGCACTGTTTGCTTTATTCTTCAAAAAACTACAACCTGAATTTTAATGACTGCCTGGAAAGTTATTTTGTTATTCTTTAGTGCATTTTGTGGCGGCATATCTGTATTTTTATTCAAGGGCGATAATCATAAAACCCTCAAGCTAATATTATCTTTCAGTGGTGCTTTTTTATTTGGGATAACCGTACTGCATTTAATTCCGGATGCTTATCATGGCAACGATAATTGGGTTGGTGTATTCATACTCGCCGGCTTTTTATTCCAGATAGTGCTTGAGCAGTTTTCTGACGGCATTGAACACGGACATATGCATAAACCCAAGCATGATCAGGTGGTATTCCCGCTGGTTATTATGGTAAGTTTATGTTTACATGCCTTTTTAGAGGCCATGCCGCTTGCACAAGGCAACCAGGATCAGTTGGTTTATGGTATAGCTTTGCATCATATACCGGCTGCTTTTGCTCTGGCTACTGTATTGTTAACCAATAAACAAAGCAAACGCAATACCGTAATTTTTGTAATATTATTCGCCATCATGGCGCCTGCGGGGTATTTTTTCAGCACGGCACTGAGTAATGGCAATATTGGCAATTTACAGCATTATTTCAACCGTATTATGGGGGTTGTTATCGGTATATTTCTGCATATATCAACCACCATCTTATTTGAATCAAATGCAGATCATCGTTTTAACAGGCGCAAAATGATAGCCGTACTATTGGGAGTTGCAATAGCACTGGCTGGTTTCGTAAGCGAGCTATAATGTTCCTGATCTTAATTTATACTTTCCAGCATTTTAATATATAAGTCTATTCCTTCCCTGATCTCATCAACATATATAAATTCATCAGCGGTATGTGAACGTGCCGAATCACCCGGGCCAACTTTTACTGAAGGGATATCCAGTAACGACTGGTCAGACGTAGTTGGTGAACCATAGGTAGTTCTGTCCAAAGTAATACCGGCCTGAACTATAGGGTGTTCCTTAGGTATTGACGAAGGCTTAAGTCGAATAGAACGAGGATTTACATCACAACTTACTTGCTGGCGGATGATCTCCAGTACTTCTTCGTTACGATAAGCATCTGTAACCCGCACATCAACTGTAAAAGTACAACTTGCCGGTACAACATTATGCTGTGAGCCTGCATTGATGATAGTAACCGACATCTTGATAGGCCCAAACACTTCAGACTCCTTAGGGAATTTAAAATTGCGGAACCATTCTATGTCCTTTAAAGCCTTATATATGGCGTTCTCCCCTTCTTCACGGGCCGCATGGCCTGCCCTGCCGTGTGCAACACAATCAAGAACCATTAAGCCGCGTTCGGCTATGGCCAGATGCATCAGGGTTGGCTCGCCTACTATGCCAAATTCCAGGTTACCTAATTCTGGTATTATAAGTTCTAATCCATTAACGCCGGATATTTCTTCTTCAGCCGTAGTGGCCAAGCAAAAATTATATTTTAAGTTTTCACGGTCATGAAAATAAAGAAATACAGCTATAAGCGATACCAGGCAACCTCCGGCATCATTACTTCCTAAACCATATAATTTACCATCTTCAATTTTGGCATCATAAGGATCACGTGTATACCCAGAGTTTGGTTTCACGGTATCATGATGAGAGTTAAGCAAAATGGTAGGTTTAGAGGCATCAAAATGCTTGTTCCAGGCCCATATGTTATTCATTTTGCGATGGGTTTGAACGCCATGCTGCTGCAAAAGTTCATTGATCAGATCGGCAGTACGATCCTCTTCTTTACTAAAGGATGGTATAGATATAAGTTGTTGCAGTAAAGTTACTGCCAGTTGAAATAAATTATTGTTATCGGCCATATATGTAGGCATATCCCATGATGGTAAGTGGGCAAAATTAATATTTTTTTCTTCAAAGCCGGTTAATTTGCGCTTAATGACAAATGAAATACGCAATTGGACTCTATCTTTCAGCAACAAATAATCTTTAGGTTACGATCAGTCATCTTCCATTTTGGAGTGTTTACGGGTATCATTCATCGTAATGTACAACACGAGCGACAATGCAATACAGATAGTTACATACCAATAAAACCATTGCTGGTGATGTTCATTTTTAAACAATAAAGCGATATATTCTGCCGTGCCGCCAAATAAAGAAACCGCTATAGCGTAAGGGAAACCAACTCCTAAAGCCCGTACGTTAGCCGGAAAAAGCTCCGCCTTTACTACGGCATTTATAGATGTGTATCCGCTTACAATTATCAGTGCACATAATATCAGGATAAAGGCCATCCAAAAATCTTTAGTCTCACTCAAAAGGGTCATGATGGGGATAGTTGTGAGTGTACCTAATATACCAAAGCCAATAAGCAAAGGTTTACGGCCTATTTTATCTGACAGTAAACCAAACGCCGGTTGCAATAACATAAACACCGCCAGCGTAAGTGTTGACACTGAAGTTGCATCGTTCTTGCTAAAACCCGAGGTATTCACCAAAAATTTTTGCATGTAAGTGGTAAACGTATAAAAAGCCAGCGTACCTCCTGCAGTTAAACCTATAACCGTAAATACAGCTTTAGGGTGTTTAGCCAACGCGCTGAGCGTTCCTTGCATGGAGCGCGATTTGGTATTTTCTTTTTGAAAAGATACTGATTCCTGAAGACTGCGCCTTAAGTACATAGTTATGACAGCTAAAAAAGCGCCAATACCAAACGGAATGCGCCAGCCCCAGTCATGCAGTTGCTGTTCGGTTAAAAAAATGCGTTGCAATAAAACTAAAACCCCTAATGCCATCAACTGCCCCATGATGAGGGTTACATACTGAAAGCTGGAGTAAAATCCACGATGCTTACGGCCTGCCATCTCGCTTAAATAGGTGGCACTTGTACCATACTCGCCTCCTACACTAATCCCTTGAATAATACGGGCAAGTACCAGTAGCAAAGGAGCCGCCACTCCTATTGACCGGTAGCCCGGTGTTACGGTAATGATCAGCGAACCAACGCTCATTAAAAGCACAGATGAGGTTAGGGCTGATTTACGCCCATATCTATCGGCAAATGTTCCCATTAACCAGCCACCTATCGGGCGCATCAAAAAACCAATGGCAAAAATCCCTGCTGTATTTAAAAGTTGCATGGTTTGATTATCTGATGGAAAAAAAGCATCGGAAAAGTAAAGAGCAAATGCAGTGTATACGTACCAATCATACCATTCAACCAAATTCCCTAATGAGCCACCAATTATTGATTTAATTCTTGCACCTGTGGTTTTGGGGATTGCTGTGGTTTGTTCGGTCGTCATATATTGGTATAGGCTATTTAGTGCTAAAAGTAAGAGATAATTTCAGTTTAATGTTATCTGATGAAACATAACCCTTAATTGAAAAAAGTTGAGAGTTATAAAATTTATTCAATCAAAAAATCATATTAAACCAACGGGCAAAATGCTTACTTTGTTTTCATGTTTTTTACCGAAGACTTTTTACACTACGTTTGGAAATTTAGGCTATTTGATCGAAAAGATTTACTGACCGATGATGGTGAAACGCTGGAGATACTATCTGTTGGTATGCACAACACAGACTCCGGCCCGGATTTTCATAACGCAAGAATAAGGATTGGTGGAACCGAATGGGCTGGCAATGTAGAGGTTCATCTCTCGGCTTCCGACTGGCAAAAGCATGGCCATACTACAGACAATGCTTATGAAAACGTAATACTGCACGTGGTATACCGTAATGATGAACCTTTGATTTTATCCAGCGGTCGTAAAGTACCTACCCTACAGCTAAAAGATCGCGTGCCTGATGAACTTTTTGATCGTTACAGACAAATGGTTTTCGGCAATCAGAGAATCATACCCTGTGAAGGTAGCATAGCCGGTATTGATGGCCTGATCATGCACAACTGGCTTACCCGGGTTTTGGTGGAGCGTTTGGAAAAGCGGTCAATAGCAGTAACTGATGCCTTGGCTCTTAACCGTGGCGATTGGGAAGAAACTTTTTATCAATTTCTGGCTGCCAACTTTGGTTTTAAAATTAACGCGTTACCCTTTGAGCTTTTAGCAAAATCATTACCGCAAATTATACTTGCTAAACATAAAAATAATGCCATGCAAGTTGAGGCCCTGATATTTGGCCAGGCAGGTTTTTTGAATGGCGAGCTCAAAGATGATTATCCTGTTAAATTGCAAAAGGAATATGATTTTTTGAGCAAAAAGTATAACCTGAAACCAATTGAAACACATTTGTGGAAATTTATGCGCCTGCGGCCACCTAACTTTCCTACCATAAGGTTGGCCCAATTTGCCGCGTTGATAGTCCAATCAAACCATTTATTATCAAAAATATTGGAGATTAAAGAGGTCAGTTCCTTAAGAGCTTTGTTTGCCGATATTAAAGTAAATGAATACTGGAATAATCATTATAAGTTTGATATAGAATCGAAACCATTAGCTAAAAACCTCGGATCTTCATCTATTGATATCTTACTTATTAATACACTGGCCTTATTTTTGTTCAGTTATGGAAAACAACATCAACAGCAGTATTTTATAAGCCGTAGTTTGAAGTTATTGGAAAATTTACCAGCAGAACAAAACAATATTACCGAAGATTTTATTATCTTAGGGCTGAAAATTAACAATGCTTTTGAGTCGCAGGCCCTGCTGGAGTTGAAAAATAATTATTGTAATTATAAGAAATGCCTGCAATGTGGCGTTGGTAATAAGATATTAAAACTTGCCTGAAATGATACAGAGAATATTAACTTTTTTTGAACGGTACTCCTTTGGTGTATGCACTTATCTTGGGGAAAGGTTTAATGTTTCTATATCAAAAATCCGCTTATTTTTTATTTATTCCTCTTTTCTGGCTGTAGGTTTCCCCCTGATATTTTACTTTTTTGCGGGTATAGTGTTAGATATCCGTAACTATATAAAGCGTCGCCATACGGGGGTTACAGATCTTTAATTGT
The DNA here is from genome assembly GCF_030409325.1 of Mucilaginibacter aquaedulcis. Taxonomy (GTDB): domain Bacteria; phylum Bacteroidota; class Bacteroidia; order Sphingobacteriales; family Sphingobacteriaceae; genus Mucilaginibacter; species Mucilaginibacter aquaedulcis. The sequence goes on along the minus strand of NZ_JAUFPR010000002.1, from coordinate 401,224 downwards.
TCAGATCTTTTATTTATTCAAACAAGCTTTCCGGTTTTAACTGCATTCTGTAAATGCCGTACCTTAAACTTTGGCTTATAACAGTATTTAGCCAATTGTTTTACCCATGTACTATTGTAGCCGAACATTATCTTGATCATCCTTACCCTTGTTGAGCCTTTAGGATAACCATATTTGTACCAGGTAAATTTTGATTGGTCTATTTTAAATTCGTCAGCAAAATCGGCTAAAAAAAGATCTATCTCGATGTCAAATATATCCAGATCAAGATCGATGCTGGTATCCAGGCTTAAGCTCCCCGGGTCAACATGATTTATCTTGTAGCGATTGCAATAATCAACAATAAATTCTTTTAATGGCGGCAATATCTCTTCCATCTTAAACGAATAAAGTTTTGATCATTTTTATGTATAAGACGCACTTTTTAAAATTAGGTTGCATCTTTGAGTGCTTTATTTCAGAAAAGGTTCAGCAAATCGTTTTGAAATAAAACCCGATGTTTATAATTGTATTCTCTTAATAAAAGCACATGGAACTAAAAGTTATAGCTTTTGATGCGGATGATACCCTATGGGTTAATGAACCTTATTTTCAAAATACGGAAAAGAAATTTTGCAGCCTTCTTGAAGATTTTTTGCCTCAACATTCCATATCCAGCGAACTTTTTAAGATAGAGGTAGATAACTTAGCACTTTACGGTTATGGCATCAAAGGATATATTCTAAGCATGATTGAGGCTGCGCTTAAAATATCGGATAAAAAGATAGGACTTGCAGCGGTTGACCTGATACTTGAATATGGTAAAGAAATGCTTAACCAGCCTATTGAACTACTGGATAACGTAGAAGATGTGCTGGCAACATTAAAGCCACATTACAGGCTGGTGGTGGCCACCAAGGGTGATTTACTTGACCAGGAGCGAAAATTAAAAAAATCAGGGCTGGCACATTATTTCCATCATATTGAGATCATGTCTGACAAGCGTGAGGATGATTACATCAAATTGATAAAGCATTTGGATATTGACCCGGATGAATTTTTGATGGTAGGCAATTCTTTAAAATCAGATGTGATGCCGGTTATCAATATTGGCGGACACGCTATTCATGTTCCATTCCACACTACCTGGGCCCATGAACATGTAGAAACCAATCTAATACACCAAAATTTTAAACAGGCAAATTCTTTAAGCGAAATTCTGCCTTATATACCTATATGAAACAAAAACTAAACATCGATACCTGGGCACGCAAAGAACATTTTAATTTCTTTAAAAATTTTGAAGAGCCTTTTTATGGTGTTGTTGTAAATATTGATTGTACTGAAGCATACAGATCAGCCAAAGCAAACGGCCTATCTTTTTTTTGGTACTACATGCACAAATCACTAACAGCGGTTAATACTCTTGAACCATTTAAATACCGTATTTATGGTGAAGAAGTTTTTCTATATGACCAGATTAACGCTGGCCCCACTATCGGTCGGGCCAATGGCACATTCGGTTTTTCATATGTATACTACCATCCTTCTTTTGATGAATTTATAATTGGAGCCAATAAAGAAGTTGAACGCGTGCAAAGTACAACTACCCTGTTTGCAGAAAACCTTAATGATGACATTGTTCATTATTCGGCACTACCATGGATAGATTTTACCAGCCTGTCGCACGCGCGAAGTTTTTCTTTTCAGGATAGCTGTCCCAAAATATCGTTTGGTAAAATGACAGAAAATGGAGGCAAGTTAACCATGCCGGTATCTATTCATGTTCATCATGCACTAATTGATGGCTTTCATGTAGGCCAATATGTTGATCTTTTTCAGCAGTTGATGAATGAGAGGCTTTAGATAGTCTTTTCCATAACTATCAACTCGATTGGCTGCTTAGGGCTACCGAACCGGCCGTGATCATGAAAAGGCTGTATTTCACCAGTAAAGCTATAACCTCGACGCTCGTACCAGTTTATGAGTTCGGCACGTGTACTTATAACCGTCATCGTTATAGTATGGCAATTGAGTTGAATTGCCAAGTTTTCTGCTGCTTCAAGCAAAGCACGCCCTACTCCTTTGCCCTGAAGCAATGGCGATACACTAAACATGCCCAAATACAATTTACTACCTTTAACCTCCAAATAAACACAGCCGGTAATAACATTTTCTTCATTAGTGTACTTTAAAATACTGATGGCTTCATTACTCAAATATTCAATAAGCATAGCCTCGTCTATTCTTATTCCATCTATGAGGTCAGTTTCAGTAGTCCAGCCTTTTTTTGATTCTTCACCCCGGTAGGCACTGTTAACAAGTAAATTTAACTCCGGGACATCAATAATTGATGCTTTAGTAATTAGCATATATTCAGAAACGTAATTTATAAAAGTTTAAAATCCTCACGAACAGGATTAAATATATCTATCAATTTACAATCAGTAATTGCCCGGCCTCCATGTATCACATTGGGTGGTATAATAGCAAATGTGCCGGTATCCAGTATCCTGGATACGCCATCAACAGTAAGTTCAAACTGCCCTTCAATAACAAAAGCGCACTGATGATTAATGTGCTGATGTAACGGAGATACACAACCGGCTTTCACTTCTATGAAATTGATGGTATTGGTGGGCGTATGTATTATTTTAGAGAAAAATCCCGGGGCTATTTCTTTAATTGAGATATCGGCGAATTGATTAAAAACTTGACTATCTGCCATAACTTTTAGGCACTGTGTAAAGCAGGCTTGATGTAAAAGTATAAAATTTATATATAGTCAAATAATTCTTATGGATGAACAATCATTAAAAATCTTTACAGCCAAAAACTAAGCCGTATATTTAGGGTTAACAATAAGTACTGAGATATTTTACACTTGATATGGCTTTCATTGATTATTACAAAACATTGGGCGTAAGTAAAACAGCTTCAGATAAAGACATCAAAAATGCTTACCGAAAGCTGGCGCGCAAATACCATCCCGATCTTAACCCTGATAATGCAGATGCTCATAAAAAATTCCAGGAACTAAATGAAGCCAACGAAGTATTGAGTGACCCGGAAAAACGTGCCAAATATGATAAGTACGGCGAAAATTGGCAGCATGGTGAAGCTTATGAACAACAGGCAAGGCAACAACAAAGCAGGCAAGGTAGTTACGGCGGTGCTGGTGGTTTTGGAAACTTTACTGACAGCGAAAGTTTTGGCGGCGGCGATTTTTCTGATTTCTTTAAATCTATGTTCGGTGGTGGAGGAAGCCGGCAAACTAAATATCGCGGACAAGATTTTAATTCTGAATTGCATTTAACTCTACAAGATATTGCGGAAACCCACAAACGTACATTAACTGTAAATGGGAAAAGTATCAGAATAAATATACCTGCTGGAATAGAAAACGGACAAACTATTAAAATAACGGGACATGGCGGCGCAGGAGTAAATAATGGCCCGGCCGGTGACCTCTATATTAAATTTGCTATTAGCGATGATGCACGCTTTAAACGTGATGGCATCAATTTATATGCTACCATCAAACTTGACCTTTATATTGCTATACTTGGCGGCGAAATAATGGCCGACACTTTAACAGGCAAAGTAAAGGTTAAAGTAAAACCTGAAACACAAAACGGCACCAAAGTAAAACTCAAAGGAAAAGGTATGCCTGTTTACAAAAAAGCTAATGAATTTGGCGACCTGTACCTTACTTATGACATTCAAATTCCTGTAAACCTTACCGACAAACAAAAACAACTCTTTGAAGAACTTTCAAAATCGTGAAGCAAATTAGCAAGAAGATGAAAACAACAGGTTTAATTTCAACAAGTGAGTTTTGTATGTTTCACAACGTGGAGATCCATTTTGTAGAAATGTTACAGGAGGCCGATCTGATAAAAGTTACTATTGTTAATAAAGATACATTTATACCTAAAGCAGAACTTCAGAAACTTGAAAAACTCATTAGTCTTTATCAATTAGGTATTAATATAGAAGGCCTCGAAGCCATTATTCATCTATTAGACCGCTTTGAAAAAACACAGGAAGATTTACGTCACTTAAAAAACAAATTGAGACTATATGAAAATGAGTAAGCTATTATCTATACTTCAAAATCATAGTTTCACTTACAATAATGGCACCCACAATTAACGATTTAGGTTATTCCGTACATTTCAATATAGCAATATCATAACGACTTGGGGGTTCTCAAAGAAACCCACTAAACCTAAAGGGAGATTTATAGTCTATAAATTAAAATAACTAAGGTATTAACTTTAATTTTTTGATTTATGAAACTGCTTAAATTTTCAATTGTAACTTTAGCAATACTTTTTTCAGTACAATTTGCTAAAGCACAAACCATATCTATTGGAGCCACATTTGGAGGCCATTATCCGCATACCAGAGTATTAATTGCAAGCGGGTATCCTGCATATGCATATTATAACAGTCCGGTATATTATGGTTATAGCGGTTATTATCGTCGTCCGTATTATCCGTTTCGTTATTACCATCGACCGGTTTACTATCGCTCACCACGCCATTATAGGCACTGGTAATAACGCTAAAAAGCGCTTAAAGATAATAGGCGCTTTTTTATGTTATTACATATTGTATTTCCAATATTACTTTTTTCCGTCTAAAAAGTGTTGTAATGCTTCCTGCGTAAATGCTGATAAAACCAGCTCTCCACTTATGGCAGCCCGTTCATTCAATAATTCATCCCAGTTTTCTGTCCCCTCCCATAATATTTCTTTTAAAGCCTTGAGCGCATCTGGATTATATGATACAAGTTTTTCCGTAAGCTCATCAACACCGACATCAAGCGAAATAATATCCGGATAAATATTGTTATATAAGCCTTTATCGCAAGCCCATTGAGCTGTTTGAAATTCAGAAGCCTGGATACTAAGCTGACTAAAAGCAGGTAAACCAACTTTTCGGGTTACAGCCGGTGAAATTACAAAAGGCCCAATGCCGATGGTTAACTCACTTAGCTTTATGGACGCAAATTGACTGGCCAGGCAATAATCGGCTACAGCAGCCAGCCCTACTCCACCACCAACAGCTTTGCCCTGCACACGGACTATAATAATTTTTGATGATTTGCGGCAGGCATTTATCACATTTGCAAAGCCTGAGAAAAATAACGCTCCTGTTGCCTTGTCCTTTATTTGTATCAATTCATCAAAACTTGCACCTGCGCAAAAAGTTCTATCTCCCTCGCTTTTTAATATAATAACCTTTACGGTGGCATCACGATCAGCCTTTGTTATAGCTGATGTAAGTTCAGTTAAAAGATTAGATGGTAATGAGTTTTGTGAAGGGTGGTAAAAACTGATTGTAGCTACACCATTTGTGCTTGTTAAAAGTGATATTTTTCCGTTATCAAAAGACGACATAATTTACAGGTTTATTTAACGATATGATCCGAAAATTTCGGTTACCATCAATATCTGAAGTATTTATCTTACCTGCAATTTTTGCTTAAAATAGTTTATAAATATTGATTGCTTAATCAATCAACTGCAATTCAAAGTAAAAAGTAGCCCCTTTACCTAATTCACTTTCTACACCTATTTTACCATGATGATTATTAATGATTTCGGTACTGATATAAAGACCCATACCCAAGCCACTCGTCATAAATTTTTTATCTTCTACACGGTAAAAACGCTCAAATATTTTATCCAATTGCTCTTCTGATAAACCTATGCCAAAATCAGTTACTGAAACACGCACTGTATTATCATTCACTGATGTTTTTAGAATAATCTCTTTATTTGATTGTGAGTATTTTACAGCATTATTTATAAAATTCATTAAAACCTGCTCTAACCTTTCTGCATTACCCTCTGTATATAATTCGGATGTCGATTGGTTTTCAAACTCGTATGAAGGATAAATATGCCTTGCGTTTTCAATCACTGAGGCCATGAGTTCAGAGAGGTTAACCTTGCTTAAGGCGTATTCAAGTTTTCCGGCTTGTATTTTACTAACATCAAGCAGATCATTCACCAGGCGCTGCAGTTTATTAATCGCCACGCTCGCTTTTTCAATATACTGCTTCACAACAGGAGGCACCTCTTCCTTTTTATAGGAAGTGATAAGCTGCAAATACCCTTTTAAACTGGTTAGTGGCGTTTTGAGTTCATGGCTTGCTATACCAATAAACTCATCTTTACGATCCATCTCCTTTTTCTGATCCTCAATATCGGTAGCGGTTCCAACCCAAAAAATTATCTCCCCTTTATCGTCATGCAGTGGTATAGCCCGGTTTAAATGCCATCGATAAGTATCGTCCCATTTTTTATAACGATTTTCAACTTCAAATACCTCACCAGTTTTTAAAGCATTGATGTACTTATCCATGGTGTTTGACAAATCATCCGGGTGCACAATTTGCTGCCAACCCCAACCTGCCGTTTCACCATACCGCCTACCGGTATAGTTATACCATTGCTGGTTATAAAAGTCAACCTCACCACCGGGCAAATTTGTCCAGGTCATTTGGGGGATATTATTGGCCAATAATTTAAAATGCTCCCGGCTTATCAATAAATCATTTGTACGTTCCCTTACGGTATCCTCCAATTCGTTATTCAATTTTTCGGCGGCATTTTGAGCTATTAATAGTTGCTCATTTTTTACTTTAAGCTCCCATTCAGCCTCTTTCTGGCTGGTAAGATCTGTTAAAATAAGACTCAGCGCGGTACCTTCGTCCAAATCAAGAGTTGTACATGATACCAGACAAGGTGTTAATTGAAATTCCTTATTAGCCAGCAGTATTTCGCCTTTACAATCCTCATACCATCCCTTCTTGATCAATTCATTAAATTTATCTTCAGATATTTCCGGAATGAATGTTTCAAAACTGAGTCCTATCACTTTTTCAAGCGACAAATTCATCATAGTTGCAAAACGAGAATTACAATATAAGATAACTCCGAACCGGTTAAGTGTTACCGCACCCTCATTCATTTTTTCTATGAAAACGCGGTAGGTTTGGTCGGCAGTTTTAAGGGTATATAATTGATGCCCATCATCACCTTTAACTATAAGTGCATCAACCTGCCCACTTCGAATAGCTTCAATAGTATCAGTAGCCTCTTCTAATTGAATCTGAAGCTCCTTATTACGATTCACCAGCTCATCATATGTATGTTTAGCCTGCTCCATTAATTTTCTGTGTGTAAACCAAGCCCTCTTAATACCTTACTGGTATCAGACATATCTCCTATCAATCTTCGTTCCACACCTGGCGCCTTTTTAATCAGTAAAGGCAAAGCAATGATCTGCTCTTTCTCCGCAATCAAAGGTTGCTGATAAACATCAATAATTTCCAGATCATAATTATCCCTTAAATGGGTTTCACAAATATCTTTGAGATTTGATATTGCGCGTGAAGAGTTGGGTGATGCTCCTGTTATGAATAAACGTAACTTGAAAACATGCTGCTCACTCTCATTAATTAAGTGATTGTTATATAAAGGAGATTGATCTTGTTCAGACATTAGTTTTAATTTAACGTGGGCGAATATTTAATCCCACTAATACTTTCTCTTCGTTTGAAAGATCTCCGATTATTTTACGGATAGGCTCAGGTACTTTCCTTACCAATGTAGGTATGGCAAATATCTGGTCTCCCTCGGCCAATTGAGGCTTAACTAAAAGGTCAATGACTTCAATGGTATATTGTCCTTTTAAATGTTCTTCACAATATTTTTTAAGATTAGCCAAAGCAGTTACAGATTTTGCTGTTTTGCCTGCAATATATAACCTTAATTCATAATTTATTACTTCCTCTTCCATTACTTTTTCCTCCTGATTTTGGTTTCGGGTTCAAATCCTCTTCTCATTTTGGTTATCTCATCCCGATTTTTTTCAATAATCTGCTGCTTCAGATCTTCTTCAATATAAATTTTATTCAATTCTTCCTCTGTCGATTCAAACTCTGCTTGTAAATTAGATATTTTGGCTTCCAGCATTTTGCGCTTGCGCATGATCTCTTTATCCTTACGTGATAAAGCAAAATCGCGCAGAGCTACGCCGGTTTTTTCTTTTAGTTTTTGAGCTTCCCTTGCAGATCCGGTTAATACGCCTTCAGGACCCAGATAAACATCCACGAGGTCAAGTCCCTTATCTGTTATAATAAATTCGCGTACCTGGTTAGAATGTTTCATACCGCGCGATTTCATGATATACATTCCCCTGTTACGCTCTCCATTTGCTTCAATATCCCTAACCAATAACCAGGCATCTACTAAGGATGATACGCCCTCGTCTGTTTGTTCGCTTACAATAGTATTTAAGGATAATGCTGTAAACATCACGGTGATTTGCTCTTCCTGTAAAAAATCAATCAAGCGTACCAACATTGATTTTACTTCACTTACAGATCCAACAGTAATTAAATTGGTAATCGGATCAAGTATCACCGCATCTGGCCTAAACTGTTTGATGAGTTTATAAATAGATACCAAATGCATTTCTAAACCATAAAGCGTTGGTCTGGAGGCGTGAAACTTCAATAATCCATTATCAACATACTGTTTAAGGTTAACATTAATGGATTGCATGTTACGAATGATCTGATTGGGCGATTCTTCAAATGCAAAATACATGCACTTTTTTTTCTGACTACACGTTTCATTAGCAAAATAAGCTGCTATACTGGTTTTACCTGTGCCAGCTGTGCCTGATACCAACACACTGCTTCCCTTGAAAAACCCGTGCCCGCCGAGCATTTCATCCAAAGCCGGAATACCTGATGGTATTCTTTCTGATGATACATCTTTTTCCAGCCTTAACGAAGTCACCGGCAATACCGAAATACCATCTTCATCGATTAAAAACGGATACTCATTGGTACCATGTTGAGAACCACGGTATTTTACAACGCGAAGTCTTCTGGTTGATATCTGATTAATAACACGATGGTCAAGTAATATTACACAATCGGAAACGTATTCCTCCAGTCCCTGGCGTGTTAATGACGTTCCTTCACCTCTTTCGCCGGTTATAATAGCGGTAACACCTTTGTCTTTTAAAAACCCAAAAAGACGGCGCAATTCGGCCCTTAATATTGTTTGATTACTCAGGCCCGAAAATAAATTTTCAAGCGTATCCAACACTACCCTTTTGGCTCCTATGCTATCTATAGCGTAACCTAATCTAATGAACAAGCCTTCCAGATCATACTCACCGGTTTCTTCAATTTCGCTTCGGTCAATATGCACATGGTCAAGCCTCACTTTATTTTGTTCCTGCAGTTTTTGAAGGTCGAAACCAAGCGAAGCTACATTCATGGCCAGTTCTTCTGCTTTTTCTTCAAAAGCCATAAAGACACCTGGCTCATTGTAGGTTGTTGCACCACGTACAATAAATTCAAGTGACATGAGCGTTTTACCACAACCTGCTTCGCCGCAAATAAGCGTAGGCCGACCCATAGGTAAGCCACCATCAGTTATCTCATCTAACCCCGAAATCCCGGTTGGTGTTTTGGGTAACATTTTAATATTGAGTTGTTGTTTCTTTTGAGATTTAGTCATTGTAAACAAATATTTGATTGATTTAGATAACTTGACTTTAATTGGTCAGTTATTTTTTGCACCAAATGGTTTATAAATAACAAAGAGGCACAAATTGTTTTTAATATGTAAATTATATCTTTTAATTATCGCGAACGGATATTATTGACATTGCTCATAATTATTAATTCTTATAAGTCGCGATTATGAATACCTGCATTGCATTTTACAGCTACAAGTAATGAAAAAATATTTTAATTACTTATTTAATTTCATAAAATTTAATAAATAGAACCCGTTATTATCTATAGATTAATTTACTTAATCTATAGGTTTTTGAAGCAGTTTTAAATAATACGAAATACCTTTTGAAATGGATTTGCAGGAAATAAGATTCTATAAAATGTCACTTTATTTTCAGTTTACTTATTACTGTAAATAGAAAACATTAACTCATTTGATATGTTTATTATTTAAAACAATAGTCATGGGAGTTTTACAGCATATACAGCATCAAATATCAGCACTTAATGATTTGATCAGGATCAATAACGACCGCGTTGCCGGTTATGAAAAAGCGATTGAAAACACAGAAGAAACCGGCTTGAATTTGCTTTTCAATGAATATATTGATCAAAGTAAAAACAACGTTTCTGAGTTAAGGGAATACATTCATGTTTTGGGTGGTGACCCAACAGATGGCACTACATTATCTGGCAAGTTTTATCACGCCTGGATGGATGTAAAAGCAGCATTTATAAATAAGGACAGGCACAGTATTTTATCTGATTGCGAACGCGGCGAGGATATTGCAAAAAAAGCTTATCGTACTGCTTTAGATGATAAAGAACTTATCTGGCAAGATGAAAAGGTGGTATCTATACTAAATAACCATCTGGAGAGTTTAAGAATTGCACACGATACTATTAAATCATTGCGTGATACCGCGAATGTATAACTGTTTTAAATAAAATTAATTATCATGAAAACCCCTGATCAGGATTTCCTGAGTGAATACAAGCCGCTGCATGTACCTCATGAGTATGATACCAATACTTGTACTCAAAACAATGTAGTATATGCGCTGGCCCAATTAAAAGAAGCCACAGCAGATGAAGTTGGTATTAAATTAAGCTTACTTGCTCCCGAGATATCATTAGTAACACATCAAAAAAATGCGGAGGACGTGCTTAACTATTTATTCAATAAAGGTTTAATAAAAGCCATTAATAAAAATGGGCAGTTAAATTATAATCTGAGTAAAATTGAAACAGCTAATTCAGGCAAAGCCGATGAGCTTTTGTAATTATTGATTTACTGGTTTTGCTGAGATAATGCTATCCACAACAAATACACTTACGCCGCGCCATGGCAGTGTGTGTAAATATTCTTTATAATGTAATTCAAGATAAGATCCTGCATTGTCGCTTAGCTTTTGAGCAACCTTTTCGTCGGTAACCGAAAACATAAATTCATTTGAACCTATATTACCACCCTGGGCAGGCGTTTTTATTCCACTTTGTATTAAACGGCCTTCATAGGTTTTAAACATGTAACCCTTTTTTACAAAATAGTTCATGGTACCAGCTTTCGCGCCTTCGCCAAAAACAAAATAATAACGCTGGTAAACAAAACCTGTTATCAATAAAAGTATTACGAGAATGATAATTGTTTTGGTTCGGGTTTTCATTAGTTGATATTTTTTATCTAAACTACAAAAACTTAATAAGTAAACAATACATAACCAAAACTTATGGATAAGCTAACCGTATTACCGCAGGTTTACTTCTTAACCGGAGTAAGGTTTACTTTTTTATAAGATGTAACCATGAAATTAACCAGATCAATAATGTTAAGCGGTGACTCATTAGTAGTAATACTCAGTTTTTTTTTCGTATTACTAAAATCAATAGCGAAGTAATAATTTGGCGCATCAACCACTTGGTTGCCCTGTTCCCAATTTATCATTTTTTTTAGCTCACTATGTTTTAACCAATAATTCAGGGTGTCCATTTGAGCCGTTGATAATTTACCGGTATAATCGCCTTTATATGGATTGGCATGTTCACCGGCTTTTAAATGATAATCGCCATTAGGCCAAATTTCAATGCCGAGTTGAGGGCAATCTCCAAAGCAGGTTGAGGATAAAAAATAGATCTTTGAAAATTTAATATCCTTATCGTAACTATTCTTAAAATTCAGAAATTCATAGGTTGTGTTACCAGCTAATTTAATAGCATTGGGTTCAATGGCTTTTAAATAAAGTCGGTTATAATCTATATGTCTAATTAAGAATTTAAAATTTTCACGACGCTCTTTTTTAAAGTTATCATTACTGCTATGATAAATATCCGACATGATGAGGGTATCGTTTACAACACTATAATTAGCCTTACTCCCGGCAAAGCCAACAAAATTATAGTATACCTTTTTGTCCGAAAAATATAAACTACCTAATGATTTTGTTATCCAACGCTCCGCATCAATTTGAACTTTTTGAGCAAATAATATATTGCTCATTAGCATCAATAAAAATAAAAAAAAAGCGCGTTTTAACATTAGTACCATATTTTAGAAGAGGCTGATAGAGCCAGGCAACAAGTTATAAACTCATAAGCCGATATAATATTCTGTAAGCTCATCAAAACTATCAAACCTTAATTCATAGTTATCGGTTTTACCAAAGCCATAGGTAACAAATATAAATGGAATGCCGGCCATGTGTGTCTGTTCAGCGTCACCATTGGTATCACCAATGTAAACTGGGTTTTTAAGATTATGTTTATCTATTAAAACACCCATGTTGTGATGTTTGGGCATGCCGTTTTCACCATAGGCAATAAAGTCTGTAATATAATCTGCTACCCCTGCCCATTTTATAAATAGAGGAATAATACCAACAGCACAATTACTTAGTATAAACAATTTGTATTTGGATGCCAGCTGTTTCATACCTGCGGTAACTCCCGGATACATTAACCCCCCGCTGGTAGGTAATATCTGCCTGCGGGTTTCATTAACATCCATATATATACCCTGAGCCTTATCCTCATCAAAATCCGGCATCAAAACTTTGGTTAGCTTTTTACCTTCCATACCCATTAGCCCCATTAAATCGTTACGGCCAATAACACGCTTTATGTCCATTTTTTCAAAAACAAGATTCCATGAGTTGGCGTAAGTATCAACAGCATCCCAAAGAGTGCCATCCATGTCAAATATTAAGCTATCGGGCTTTTGCATATAGTCAGTTAAGCGTTTTTGTTAAAGATGTAAAATTTACTTTATCCCCAAAACAGAAGTTCATATTTTCTTCATTATTAATCCTCACCTTAGCAGTGTGATAAGGTTAATGTGGGCCAGCTTAGCAGGAGGTTGGTTCCATAGGGCCTCCACCGTAAAAGGTGGGGGCTTTTTTTTTATTTTACTCATTTACAACTAAATAGCTTTTCGGTAACAAAAAAATGCATTGTTGCTCTCCTGTTTCACAAATCCTGTAGCTTCATATAAATTTTGTGCTGCATAATTATCCGTAGCGGTTTCTAATTGTAAAAATGTAGCACCATGAGTTTTTGCAAATATTGCTGCTGCCTTTAATAAAGCCTCGCCTATACCACGTTTACGATAGTTGGAATCAACAAATAAATCATTCAGTAACCAATTTTTTACAGCCTTAACAGATGATATAAGCGGGTAAAGCTGGGTAAATCCAAGCACCTTATTATCTTCAAATGCAGCAAATATCACTGACTCGTTATTTTCGAGTCTATTTTTTATAAATGATTCCGCTAATTCTATATCAGATTCCTGTTTATAAAACATACGGTATTCATTAAACAGCCGGGTCACCAGCAGATAATCTGCAGCGTAGATTTGTTTTATTTCCATAATTATTGAAATAAGTTTATATGGTAATACTATCCCCTACCTTGTATATCTCATGAAATTTTATTCCCTGCTTTTCAAAGTGTTTAACATAGGCGGCATAACGCTGTTTTATAAAAAACTCTTTTGCATAGCCATCATGAACAGGGAAAATCTGTTTGGGCTGAAGCTTATCTGCAAACGCCGATATTCGCGGCTCATTAGCAAATGGCGCCATGGTAACCATGAGCAGCAGTTCAATATCTTTGTAATCCAGTAGTTTATCTTCCATCGAATCAACCGGATGCAGTACTTTATCATTGATCAGAAAGCCTGTCATTTGCGGCAGGGGATTATCCATGATAAGTTCATGAGCTACCGGGAAAGCCTGTAATTTGAAAGGGCCCAGCCGTAAAATTTCATTTTCTAAGAGTGTATAAGATATACAGGCCTTATCCAATTGCTGCCCTATCTGGGTATTTGTAAGTATCTGAGCATTGTTTAAAGCAAGGATGCTTTTTAATATTTCAATATCATAATGATCTGGATGAATGTGTGTTAACACAATAGCTTGCACATCTGCAAACATTTGAGGAGTTACCAATCCTTCGGCAAAGGAAAAAGTGCCGGGATCAAATAATAATTTGTAACCATTAAGCTCAAATACAAGGCACGAATGGAGATACTTAGATATTTTCATTGGGGTAGTTTTCAAAATAAACTTATAAAGTATAGATTGGTTTGTTCAAACCATAAGTCCTCTCTAAGTTATTAAGTATTGCTATAACAACTCATTAGCCAGATTTGCCAATTCGCTGCGTTCACCTTTTTGTAGTGTAATGTGCGCATACAATGGGTGTCCTTTAGCCTTATCTATCAAATAAGATAGCCCGTTGCTTTCAGCGTCAAGGTATGGTGTATCTATCTGGTAAATGTCGCCGGTAAAAACAAACTTGCTGTTTTCTCCTGCACGCGATATAATGGTTTTCACCTCATGCGGGGTAAGATTTTGAGCTTCATCAACAATAAAAAATATTTTACTCAGTGTACGGCCACGGATAAAGGCCAATGGAGCAATTGATATTTTATCGTTAGATACCAATTCATCAATCTTAGCCTGCATTTTTTCATCATCCATAAACTGATCTTTTATGAATTTCAAATTATCCCATATGGGCGCCATGTAAGGATCTATCTTTGATTTAATATCTCCGGGTAAAAAGCCGATATCTTTATTACTTAATGGTACAATGGGCCGGGTAACAAATATCTGACGATAATACTTCCGCTGCTCGAGGGCACTGGCCAGTGCCAGCAGGGTTTTACCGGTTCCGGCGTTACCCTGAATGGTTACCAGCTTAATATCCGGGTGTAATAACGCGTGAATCGCGAAAGCTTGTTCTATATTACGTGGAGAGATATTGAATACCGGCTGCTCGGTAACTTTTTCAAGCTGGCGGGTTTGTGTATTATAAAATCCTGGAACATCATTCTTTTTACCTTTCAAAATATAAAAATGATTGTTTGTATACGATGTGATATGCAAACTTTCGGCAGGTAGGTTTTCCTGTTTATTTAACTGGGTTATAAGTTTTTCGGTAACTTTATCAATATCTGTTTTACCGGTATAAAGTTCTTCCAGGTTTTTGATTTTACCGGTTTCATAATCCTCAGCGTGCAGATTTAATGCTTTGGCTTTTAAACGCAGGCAAATATCTTTTGATACCAATACTACCTTTTTACCAGGATTTTCTTCCTGCAAACCCAGGGCTGCATTTAATATGCGGTGGTCTGTTTTATCTGACCCAAAAACCTCCTCGGCGTTAATAGCTGAGGTTTTGCTATCCATGGCAACCTTAAAACTACCTTTACCTTTGCCATTAAGTGGTATCCACTCATTTACAAGGTTATTGCGCGACAGATCATCCATGAGGCGAATAAAGCTGCGGGCTTCAAAGTTACGGGTATCGTTTCCGTTCTTTTTATTGTCAAGCTCTTCTAATACCTGTATCGGAATGGCTACATCATGTTCCTGAAAATTCTGGAATGCATCATGGTCGTAAAGGATCACCGAGGTATCTAAAACAAATATCTTGTTACTTTTAATGCTCCCGTTCTTACCATCTTTATTCATATCCGACTAATTTAAGCAATCTGTTCTTAGTTTCAAGCACAAAAGATGATGTTACCGTTAGTGGTAATTAGCTGTTTGTCGGTTTTATTCTATTTTTCTATTCAGAGTCATCGCAATTTTGATAAAAATAAAATACGATGAAATCATTAGTTAAAAGAAGTCATATAAAGCGGAGGGAAATTTATTTATTAATTGTCCTTATTGTGCTTTGTACCATCAGCATTACTAAAGCTCAAAACAATACTTTAACAGGTAAAGCTTTATTTGAAAATAAGTGCGTCAAATGTCATGGCAACGATGGTACAAAAGGCCGTTGGGGCGCTAAAAACTTACAGATAAGCAAACTAAGTGATGATGAACTAACAAAAACAATCATCGCTGGTAAAGGATTTATGCCTAACTGGGGTAAAAAACTTGCACCTGCACAAATAGCTTCGGTAGTCAATTATATAAAAACATTAAGAAAACAATCATGAGTAAATTAACCATGGCAAATACGATTTTAATTATCACCGCAACTTTAACTGCTTTAATTGCAGGCCTGCTTTATGCTTATTCTTGTTCGGTAAATTTAGGATTGGGACGCCTGGCCGACAAGGAATATCTCTCCGCTATGCAATCTATTAACAGAGCAATCTTAAACCTATTGTTTTTTACCAGTTTCATGGGAACATTAGTACTGTTACCGTTATGTACATATATACATTATCGTCAGGCTCATGATTCCCGTTTCATGCTTTTACTTTTTGCTACTATAATTTATACCGCAGGAACTTTTGGAGTTACCCTCTTCGGAAATGTGCCGCTAAATAATACGCTGGATAAATTTAATATAACAACTGCATCGGTCAGTGAGTTAGCAGCCCAAAGAAAAGTTTTTGAAAAACCCTGGTTATTGCTGCATAATATCAGAACTGTTGCGGCAGTGATAAGCCTGGTACTAGTAATAATAGGATGTTGTTACAGACAAGAATAATTGCTAAGGCTGAAGAAAAACTTGTAAAAGCGAAAACGGGAGTCGTTTTCTTTCGAAATGAGCTCCCGTTTCCAAACTATTGTTCCACCGTAGTTTTCCAATAGCATCAAGTTTTGTGTATCATTGCCGATATAATCTCGTCAGTTACTCTCGCGAGCGGTCGATTCCTTTAATATCATTGGTTCTGTTGAGGTTCTCCGTGAAGTTCCTGCATTTTCCCAATACCTCTTTTAATCACAATCTTTTTTCAAAAGACTTTCGTAATTTTCATTTTTCATGTGACTCAAGTACTTCTTTTGTTCTTTGGTATCACCCGAAGGTTCACCCGATTCAATTTCTGTAATCCTGAAAGGCTGTCAATGTACGTCGTTCCTGATGATTTCAATATCGTAACACCTGCGCTATTACACAAGCTTTTTTTTTATTTTTTATTAACATTTTACTAACATTAAAAAGCACTTTATTAACAACTAAATTTGTGTGTAATTTAGCTTATTTCAGGCGATCAGAGCAGGTTTATTAACATTTAAGTTTATTCACAAAAAACTTAAATGCAATTAAATCAGTACTTGCTAAAAATGCGCAAAACAAGAAAAATTTTAAATTTTTTCGGTTAAATGCCTCCAATAACGTTTGGGAATATGCCTTAAATGAAGCCTTGTATTTTTACGCGATGTGATATTTACGCTGTTAAAATAATTCTTCCACAGATGCTGATAAATACCCTCATCTTCACTAAAAGCAGCTATTACGTTGCCAGGTTTATTTGTTTCTGAAAAATCAAGTGAGATATACTGCGTATCGTGAAGATCATAATAAATGCCATAACTGCGCTTTATATCATATATGATCCATTTTTGATCGGCGTAACGATTTTTAAAATGTTTAATAAGCAAAGGAAGCACATTAAAATCCGGCTCTATTGCCGAGTAAAATATTTCATCCTTTAGTTTTTGAAAGCGAACAAAGGCTTCCATTCTGTGTCTTTCCCGTCTTATCATCTTAATGATTTCAGAGAGGCGCATTACATATTTATTACCGTAGTCCTCCTCAATATTCTGATCCGAATCAAATACATAACGGATAAAACCAATTAAAGTACTTTCTTCGTGCTCCATTTCGGCCATGTGTGCAATATATAAACGCTGAATACCAGCCGCCGATAATTTTTTTCGTAAACCCTCCAATACCCTGGCTGCCCTATTTTCATCAGTAACTATCTGCAACACTTCCTCGAAAAGTGCGCCGCTACGCCACTCCCCTTTTATTAACTTTACGTGGAAAAGTTTAAGCTCGTATATCTCAAATATAGCCGTAAGCAAACCTTCGAAGGTTCCATCGTAAATCAATGTATACATGATCAAAACAGGTTAAGTTGGGTATGATTATTTTTCAAGTATTTACTCTTCGATTCGGCAAGGATAAATTGCTTGATGTTATTGCCAGTTAAATCACGACGTTCAAATTCACTGCTTTTACATGTAATAAAATATCGGGCCCGGTTAACGGCCACTCCTATTTTTTTGAGTTGCTCCCAACCTAATCTGGCAAACTTGCGGGCACTCACAATTTTTTGTGCTGATAATAAACCTATGCCTGGTACACGCAGTATGGTTTGCAAATCGGCCTTATTAATATCTATTGGAAAAACATGCATATTACGAATAGCCCAACCCAATTTAGGATCAATATCCAAATCAAGTAAAGGTTGTTCGTCATTTACAATCTCATTTACACGGAAACCGTAAAAACGCATCAACCAATCAGCCTGGTAAAGCCTGTTCTCACGTACCATTGGAACTGAAGTATTCAATGCAGGCAATCTTTTATCGGCCAAAACGGGTACATAACCAGAATAATAAACCCGTTTTAAATTGAAATTCTGATAAAAATAATTAGCTGATTGCAATACCTGTTGATCATTCTCTGGCGTTGCTCCGATAATCATTTGTGTGCTTTGGCCAGCCGGGGCAAACATAGGCGCCTTTTTAAAAAGCTTTTTCTCTTCTGTTCGCAGAATGATCTCCTTTTTCAGGAAATCCATTGGATTGATCATGTCCTGCCGGTTTTTATCCGGTGCCAATAATTTTAATCCCGCTTCGGTGGGCATCTCCAGGTTTACACTCAATCTATCAGCATATAAGCCGGCTTCACGCATTAACTCATCGCTGGCACCCGGAATTGATTTTAAATGAATATAACCATTAAAATTATGCTCGGTGCGCAGTTTCTTGGCCACCCTAACCAACCGCTCCATCGTATAATCGGCATCTTTAAAAATACCGGAGCTTAAAAACAATCCCTCAATATAATTACGGCGATAAAAGTTAATAGTCAGATCAACTACTTCCTGTACCGTAAAAGCCGCTCGTTTAATATCATTATTCTTGCGAGATACACAATATGCACAATCAAAAATGCAATGATTGGTTAGCAAAATTTTCAATAATGAAACACAGCGCCC
The DNA here is from genome assembly GCF_030409325.1 of Mucilaginibacter aquaedulcis. Lineage (GTDB taxonomy): Bacteria > Bacteroidota > Bacteroidia > Sphingobacteriales > Sphingobacteriaceae > Mucilaginibacter > Mucilaginibacter aquaedulcis. The sequence goes on along the minus strand of NZ_JAUFPR010000002.1, from coordinate 382,271 downwards.
ATCTTCTGTATAGCTATGACAAATGCCATTACTGGCATTTCCCAAACCCTTGTTTTCGTTTTTGCGTTTACTGCCGCTTGATGCGCATGATACATCATATTTAGCTGCATCAGCTAATATATTCAACTTTTCTGTTATCCTTTCTGCATTCATATCAAATCAAAAATACTAATATTTTTAGCAATTAAATAATTAAATAAAATTTAGTTTAGCACTTTTAGTTGTATTCAGTTAGATTATTTACCCTCAAAAGATTTGACTAAACCAGATTACTTAAAACATATCCTGCATTTTCCAGTTCATTTTAAAAAATTTATCATGGAAAAAATATATACCGCCGTAGTAACGGCAAAAGGAGGCCGCAATGGCCATATAAAATCAGAGGATGGTGTTATTGATATGGAACTGAAAGCACCTAAAGCAATGGGTGGCGAAGATGGTTATGCCAATCCCGAATTGTTATTTGCAGGTGCCTGGGGCGCATGTTATTTAGGCGCTCTTGGTTCAGTGGGTATAAGAGATGGGGTAAATGTAACCCAGGCAACCGTAGATGTTCATGTGAATTTTAATAAAGAAGGAGAGTCATCTTATGCATTATCAGCCGAATTACATGTGCATATTCCGGGAGTAGATTGGGATGTGGCTCAAAAGCTTGCTGATGCTGCACATAAGGGCTGTCCCTATTCAAAAGCAACGAGAGGTAATATTGAAGTAAAGGTTATAGCAGATTAAATTATGTTGACATGATATCCAAAGTATCATAAAAAGAAAGCCGCCCTTTTTACGGAGCGGCTTCTTCTTAAAACCAAACTAACTACTCTATGAAAACAGTCTTTAATTATTTTACAGCTATTTCTCTTGATTGAAATTTAGCTTCTTCTTTTTTAGCCACAATAAGATTTAACACACCATCAGTATAATCAGCCTCAATTTTTGACTGATCGGTACTTTCAGGTAAAGTAAATGACCTGCTGAAAGAGTTATAGCTATATTCACGTTTGCTGATCTTTTTACCTTCTTCTACGTTTTCGCTTTTCCTATCGGCAGAAATTGTCAAAATATTTTTATCCAGGTTAATCTTAAAATCTTCTTTCTTTAAACCAGGTGCAGCTAATTCAATCTGAAATTCGTTTTCAGTTTCAGCAATATTAACCGCAGGCACACGAGCAACCAATTTATTACCAAAGTATGAATCATTTAAAATTGAGTCAAATACATCATTAAAGAATGGACCTACCGCGTTGTTTTTTAATCCGTTATTAAATTTTACAAGTGTCATTTTTTATATCTCCTTTAAGTTTTTGTTTTTATTAACTTCGTAACCTATTTATCAACTGTTATACCAAGCCTTAAAATCAATTATTTGGAGACATATTGTCACTGCAATTTGATTTTATACAGACAAACTGACATATATGGCTGAAAAACTCTCAGATTACAAGTACAAAACGGGCATCCCAATCCGCTTTTCAGATATCGATGCATTCGGACACGTTAACAATGCCGTTTATTTAACCTATTTCGAAATAGCAAGAACCAACTATTGGAAAGAAATAATTAACTGGGATTGGAGCAATGCAGGCATTATTTTAGGAAGGTCAGAAATCAACTACCTTAAGCCTATTACAATAAACGATCAGATAGCCTGTTATGTACGCACGGTGCGTATAGGTAACAGTAGTTTTGATGTTATGCACGTGTTGGTGAAAATAACAGAACAGGGAGAAGAAATTGTAACTACGGGAAAAACAGTTTGTATCAGTTATGATTACTCTGCAAATAAATCAGTATCAATTCCTGCCGGCGAACGCCATAATATGATTGAATATGATCAACCAAGGTTGATATTGAATACCAACTAATTTTAAATATTCAGATTTCAGGCATGAGATATATCTGAAATCTGAACATGTATTCTTTTAAAATATCTTTCCGGGATTTAAAATTCCTTTGGGATCAAATACGTTTTTAATACCACGCCAAAGGGCGAAATGCACTTCAGAGTATTTTATAGGCATAAAATCTTTTTGAACCAGGCCTATACCATGTTCACCAGAAAGCGTACCGCCTAAAGACACGGTAAGCTCAAATATTTCGCGAATACCAAATTTTAGCTTGTTATTCCAATCCTCATCACTCATATTGGCTTTTATAATATTCACATGCAGATTTCCATCACCGGCATGACCATAACATACAGATTCAAAACCATATTTAGCCCCTATATCTTTTATACCTTTGATTAGTTGCGGTAAGGCAGCACGCGGTACAACCGTATCTTCTTCTTTATATACCGAATTTGATTTTACCGACACAGCCATCGTCCGCCTTAATCGCCACAATTCCTCTTTTTGCGCTGATGAATCGGCAAATAATACGTCGCTGCAATCATAAGCTTCCAAAACTTCATTTATTTTCTCGCAATCGGCAAATATTACATCCTGGTTGTTGCCATACACTTCAATCAGCAAAAAAGCTTCAATACCGTCCTGAAGATCAAAGGCGATATCATCATGTTCTTTTACCCACTCCACTCCCTTGCGCTCCATAAATTCAAGCGCAGATGGTACTATTCCGGCTCTGAAAATAGCGGATACCGCTGCACAAGCGGCTTCATTACTCGGGAATGATGCCAGCATTAAGGCATCAATTGTTGGCAACGGAATTAATTTTACAACTATTTTGGTAACAATACCTAACGTACCTTCCGACCCGATCATCAACTGGGTTAAGTTATAGCCTGAAGCGTATTTGAGCGTATTTGCACCTGTCCATATAATTTCACCTGAGGCTAAAACCACTTGCAGATTAAGCACATATTCACGTATAGTGCCATACTTTACCACTCTTGGGCCACCTGAACCATGCGAAACATTTCCCCCAATAAAACAACTCCCCTTACTGGCCGGATCAACCGGATAAAGCAAACCTTTGGCTGCGGCCTGATTCATAAACTCTTCGGTGATAACACCTGGTTCAACTGTAGCCTGTAAATTTTGTTCATCAATTTCAAGCACTTTATTAAAGCGCTCCATAGCAATTAGCAAACCGCCCTTAACAGGTAAAGCACCACCGCTTAAACCTGTTCCTGCACCACGGGGTGTAACAGGTATCAGATACTTATTGCAAAGCTTTAATAAAGCCGATATCTCTTCCGGAGACTGCGGCTTTACAACAACATCGGGATAATAAACCAAGTCTTCGGTTTCGTCATGGCTGTATTTTTCAAGTTCATCATGCTGTACAATTACAGCATCGGCACCAACAATAGCGGTTATAGCCTCAAGTAAAGGAGTTGTTATAATATTGTAGTTCATTTTATTAATGGATAGTTGATAGTTACGCCCGAATAAGCCACTTTTCCTAATAATGGTGGGTTCAACTTTTTAATAGTCACCTGAATAGTTTTCACGAAAGGGAATTGGGCTTTAATTCTGTCGACAACAGCATGCCCTACTGTTTCAATCAGTTTGCGGGGTTGTTTCATCTCTTCACATGCAATGGTATAAACTTTCTCATAATCAACAGTATGAGAAAGTTTATCATCATATAGATCAGTTTGCGGAATAAAACCTACCTCAATATCAATCAAAAAACGGCAGCCTAATTTTTGTTCTTCAGGATAAAATCCATGATATGCAAAAAACTCCGCACCATGCAAAGCAATATTAATCATTCACCAAAAGTAATTGATTTAGTTGATTGGATGATAGGTAATCATTAAAGAAAATTTAACTTAATAAGTATTTTAAAAAAAAATCAAATAAATAAAAACTCAAAAAGTGGGTTTAAATAAACTAAACATAGTTTTTGCAATAAAGTGGTTTTGAGTATTCAGAAACACTATTTATGCCTTATTAACTCCTCATTAAATCATCTATATTTGCCAACCAACTATACCATTATGGCCAAAACAGATCTATATGAATCACCTGATTATTATCAGTTAGATGAACTGCTTTCTGAAGAATATAAGTTAATACGCTCGTCTGTACGCAACTGGGTAAAAAAAGAATTAAGTCCCATAATTGAAACATACGCACAAAAGGCCGAGTTCCCCAAACAATTAATAAAAGGCCTTGCCGATATTGGTGCCTTTGGCCCTACTATACCTGTTGAGTATGGCGGTGCCGGACTTGACTATATGGCTTATGGAATTATCATGCAGGAAATTGAACGAGGAGATTCAGGCATTCGATCCACTTCATCTGTTCAGGGTTCATTGGTTATGTATCCTATATATACCTATGGATCTGAAGAACAACGTAAAAAGTATCTGCCCAAATTAGCTTCGGGCGAAATTATTGGTTGCTTTGGCCTTACCGAACCTGACCATGGCTCAAATCCCGGAGGAATGACCACCAATATAAAAGATTCCGGCGACCACTATATATTAAATGGTGCAAAGATGTGGATCTCCAATGCCCCATTTGCCGACATCGCCGTTGTTTGGGCAAAAGACGAAAGCGGAAAGATTCGAGGATTAATAGTAGAACGTGGCATGGAGGGTTTTACAACACCCGAAACTCATAACAAATGGTCGCTAAGGGCATCATCCACAGGCGAGTTAGTATTTGATCAGGTTAAAATACCTAAAGAAAACCTGTTACCCAATGTTGCTGGTCTAAAGGGCCCATTAGGTTGCTTGAACCAGGCAAGATATGGTATAGCCTGGGGTGCGCTTGGTGCAGCTATGGATTGTTATGACACTGCCTTACGTTATTCAAAAGAGCGTGTACAGTTTGGTAAACCTATAGCCGGTTTCCAGCTTCAACAAAAAAAACTGGCCGAAATGATAACCGAGATAACCAAAGCTCAGTTATTGGTTTGGCGTTTGGGAGTACTTAAAAATGAGAACAGGGCAACAGCCGCGCAGATATCTATGGCTAAACGAAACAGTGTAGAAACAGCTATAAATATTGCCCGCGAGGCAAGGCAAATACTTGGTGGTATGGGTATAACCGGCGAATATTCAATAATGCGTCACATGATGAACCTTGAATCAGTAATAACTTATGAAGGCACCCACGATATACATTTGCTGATAACCGGCATGGATATAACCGGCGAAGACGCATTTAAATAACCAGTTTGCATTATGGTATAGTGAATTTTACTTTAAAAATTCACTATACCATAGTCCTGAATCCTTAACAATACGTTTTTGTGTGCTATGATCAACGTGTATTAAACCAAACCGGGGATGATAACCTTCGGCCCATTCAAAGTTATCAGTGAGCGTCCAAACAAAGTAACCATTTATTTTACAACCTTCGTTTTTGGCTTTTAAAACCTGGGCTATATAGTTTTTTAAATACTGGAGACGCTTGCTATCATGAACCTCATCATCGGTAACGGTATCTGGGAAAGCCGCGCCATTTTCAGTAATAATGATGCTTTTGATTTGAGGATATGCATCAAATTTTTTGATCATATTGTAAATAGATGGCGGATAAACCTCCCAGCGCATAGCCGTAAGTTCTACATTTCGGTTCTCGGCCTTCACCATCCGAGCACCTATATATGGAGTAAAAAACGAATATTTTACAATTTCGCGGGTGTAGTTTTGTATTCCTATAAAATCAAAATCAAACCGCATGTTATCCTCATCTCCTGGTTTGATGTATTTCTGTAAGCTTTTCAGCACCGGTAACTCTTTTACAGGATACCCTAAACCCAAAAGCGGCTCAATAAACAATCGGTTTATTAACGCGTCTGCTCTTACAGCAGCGGCTACATCCCGTGGCTTATCCGTAAGGGGTTCAATTTGGGAGCATGAAAATGTGGTACCTATTTGTGCTTCAGGCAAAAGCTCTCGTAATATTTTACCGCCTGCGTTTATGCTTAAAACAACGTGGTGTATGGCAGGAATAAAATTCTTTATACCATTGCGCCCAGGTGCATGGATACCGAAAAAGTAGCCAGCACCGGTAAATACCACAGGTTCATTCATAACCATCCAATGTTTTACACGGTCGCCAAAGCTTTTTGCGCAAAGTGTCACAAATTCGCTAAACCAATCAATAACTTCACGATTTGTCCATCCACCTTTCTGTTCAAGAGTCTGAGGCAGGTCCCAATGATAAATAGTGACCCAAGGCTCAACCTTCTTTGAAATGCAATAATCAATAACCCGATTATAATAATCTATACCAGCTTGATTTATCTGTCCGGTTCCTGAAGGTAGTAAACGTGCCCATGAAATAGAAAATCTGAAGTTAGGAATATTGAGTTGACTGATCAGGTCTATATCTTCCTGGTAACGATTATAAAAATCACAGGAAACCCGGGCATGGTCGGCATTAAGAATTTTACCTTTTTTGGCTGTAAAGGCATCCCATACAGATTCGCCCTTTCCATCAGCGTCATGAGCCCCCTCTATTTGAAAAGCAGCAGTAGATACGCCCCAAATAAAATCTGAGCCAAAAAGTTGTTTGTGAAGTTGTGTATCCTGATCAGTTAGTTCCATTAAATTGAGCTACGCAAAGCCCAAAAATGCGATTATATTTATGAAAGAAAAATTTAACGGATAACTTAATGTATGAAAGATGATTTCATACTCTTCAGGATCATCCACTCCCGGATGCCATTGATAAGCCTTGAAAAAACAGATATTAATTTCATAACTATGCTTTTTGTTGTATAAAGGTAACATAGTGATATATCCTTATTGTAACAGTTATATTATCATAATATTAAACTCAAGATTTTGAAAACAAGTATCTTAGCTTAGCGATTTTCTGATCATTAAAAACAAATTATTATGGCGCTCATATCGTTGGCTGGAATTAAAAATTGCAGATAAATAAACTTTACCAATCATTGACTATAGTTATTCATTTAAGCGTATTAAAAGCTGTGATTTAACCCACATTATTTACAATATTTGCCATTGTTAATACATCAAAAGAAGGACATGAAAAAATACATTTTAACCCTGATAGCCGCCAGTGTGTTATTTAGCTGTGCTGATACAAAAAAGCAGGAAAAATTACTTTTAGACAGCGTAATAGCCATTCATGATAAGGTAATGAGTAGTGATGAGCAATTAATGAAAAATAAGATGGTTCTTGATAGTTTAATTAAGAGCAATCCGAGTGATTCCACTAAGATGTATTTAAAACAAGTTGATGATGCGGATAACGCGATGAGTGATTGGATGCATAAGTTTGATGCCGAAAACAAAGGTAAATCACATCAACAAATTATTGATTACTTAACAGATCAAAAGAAAAGAATCACCGCTATCGACTCGCTGATAAATATAGCTGTTAACAGCTCAAACAAATACTTGAACACAACTATTGCAAAAAAATGAAAAATTTAATAGGCGCTCTTATTATAATCGTACTTTATAGTTCCTGTAAATCAAAAGATCAGGCTAAACTTCCAATTTTAGGAGAGCGCGAACCTGTTACTAAAACTATTGATGGTAAAACTGTTACAGATACTGTGTACTCTACCATACCCGATTTTAAATTCGTAAATCAATATGCCGATACCATTACCGGCAAAAGCCTGAACGGTAAAATATATGTAGCCGATTTTTTCTTTACTACATGCCCATCAATTTGCCCCATAATGCACCGCAATATGCTTAACGTGTATAAGGAATTTAAAAACGATGATAATTTCAGGATCATATCACATTCAATTGATCCGAAGTATGACACCGTTCCTGTATTAAAAAAATATGCTGATAAATTAGGCATCAGTGGAAATACCTGGTGGCTTTTAAATGGCACAAAAGATCAAACTTATCAGATAGCTAAAAATTATTTAGTTTCGGTTCAGGAAAAAAATCCGCAGGGCGAATACATCCATGATGGTTACTTTATCCTGGTAGATAAACAAAAACACCTTCGGGGAACTTATGACGGTACCGACCCTGAACAGGTAACTAAATTGATTGCTGATATAAAAATATTAAAAGCCGAACCTGTTATGACCGTCGCAAAATGAGGTCGTTAATTACCATAATTATTGGTTTAATACTCATCGCTTTGACATTTTCTTGCCAAAGCGATGAGCAAATTGAGTTTAATCGCTACTACTCGGCGGGGACTGCCATATACCAGGCTCATTGTGAAAACTGTCATGGTGAAAAAGGTGAAGGCTTGCAGTCGCTGATACCTCCGTTAACTGATTCAACTTATCTTAAAAACAACAGAACATTATTAACCTGTTATCTTAAAAACGGAATTAAAGGCTCGTTAACCGTGCATGGCCGTGGCTTTGAAGGCGAAATGCCTGCCAGTGATCTCTCCCCTATCGAAATCGCTAAGGTGCTTACCTATGTAACCAATTCATTCGGCAATAAAATGGGGTTAATAAACTTGCAGGAAGTTCAAAACAGCATTGAAAAATGCAAATAGCGTTTTTGAATAGGCAATTCCGGAACCTGTTAATAGCTAATAAAACAAATTCCATATCTTTACACCTGCAAAGCGTTCTATCGCTGCTATCATGAATAGCGGAGGAAAGTCCGGGCAACACAGAGCATCCTGCTTCCTAACGGGAAGGCGCCGGCAGCCGGCGACAGCAAGTGCAACAGAAAATAAACCGCCGCTTCCCGATTTCGATCGCGATGCGGTAAGGGTGAAACCGTGAGGTAAGAGCTCACGACGTTTCCGGGCGACCGGAAATGATGGTAAACCTCAGGAGTTGAAAAACCAAATAGGTCCCGGAAGTGAAGCTGCTCGCTTCCGCATATGTCTTTTAAGACATCACTCCGGGATGGGTAGGTTGTTTAAACCTGTCAGCAATGGCAGGGCCAGATTAATGATAGAAGTTGCCTCAAGGCAATACAGAACCCGGCTTACAGATTTGCTGCTGATTAAATAACCTCTTTCTGCAAACAGGAAGGGGTTATTTTTGTTACAACCCCAAGTGTTTATTTTTCTATACAAAATCTTATATATTAGCGGTTCAACAGACCACCTATTTACTTAATAAAAATATGGCTAAAATTTTAATAATTGATGATGAGCGGTCAATACGTAATACCTTGCGTGAAATACTTGAGTATGAGGACTATGAAGTTGAGGATGTAGACAATGGCGTTGATGGCTTACAACTGATAGAGAAAAAGGATTACGATCTGGTACTGTGCGATATAAAAATGAATCGCATGGATGGCATGGAAGTACTTACTGAAGGACTTGCAATAAAACCCGATCTGCCATTTATTATGATATCTGGCCATGGTACAGTTGAAACAGCCATTGAAGCAAGTAAAAAAGGTGCGTTTGACTTTATATCGAAACCACCTGATTTAAACCGCCTGCTCATTACTGTACGCAACGCGCTTGACCGTGGCAGCCTTGTTGTTGAAGCCAAGGTATTGAAACGTAAAGTTTCAAAGGTTAGGCCTATTTTAGGAAATTCGCAAGCCATTGTAAAAATAAAGGAAACCATTGATCGTGTGGCACCTACTGATGCCCGCGTATTGGTTACCGGTGCAAACGGTAGCGGTAAGGAGTTGGTTGCGCGCTGGTTGCACGAAAAATCAAACCGTTCAAATGCACCTATTATTGAAGTTAACTGCGCCGCTATTCCTTCTGAATTAATTGAGAGTGAATTGTTCGGGCACGAAAAGGGCTCCTTTACATCGGCAATAAAACAACGTATAGGTAAATTTGAATCAGCTAATGGAGGCACCCTTTTTCTTGACGAAATTGGTGACATGAGCCAATCGGCCCAGGCTAAAGTTCTACGGGCTTTGCAGGAAAACAAAATTACCCGTGTAGGTGGCGAAAAAGAGATAGATGTTGATGTTCGGGTTGTAGCGGCAACAAACAAGGATCTGCTTAAAGAAATAGAAGCAGGTAATTTCCGTATGGACCTTTACCATCGCCTCAGCGTTATCCTGATACACGTGCCGCCATTGATTGAACGCAAGGATGATATACCGCTGCTTACCCAAAGTTTTTTGGATGAAATTTGCAATGAATATGGCATGCCGGTTAAAAAAATATCTGATTCTGCTCTTGAAGCGCTTAAATCATTACCGTGGACTGGTAACATCCGTGAGTTGAGAAACATGGTTGAGCGCTTGATCATACTGAGTGATAAAACCATAACAGACAATGATGTAAGGGCATTTGCTAACCCTTCGGCTCCAGTAGCTGCCGGCGGTGAAGGCAATGGTGCAGCACAAACAGATTTTGATCAATTTAATAACTTCCAGGAGTACAAAGACTTTGCAGAGCGTGAATATATTAAATTTAAGCTTGAGAAAAACAACTGGAACGTTTCAAAAACAGCTGATGATATAGATATTCAACGGAGCCATTTGTATAGCAAGATTGAGAAATTTGGTCTGAAGCGAGGAGAGTAACGTTAACTTATTTATTAAAAGCGGATTACTGCAATGTGATCCGCTTTTTTTATTAGCTTAATTTGTTTAAAATTGTTCAAATCAATCACTCATGAAATTAAACCTTTTCTGCATTATTTGCGTTCTTGTCGCAATTACATCCTGTAAACAAAAAGAAACTTCAACCGAACAAAAAGCCGTTCAACCGCTTACAGGTACCTGGCATTTAATATCAAGTAAAAGTATTGCCAAAGGCGATACTACAGTAACTACACCTCCTAAAGACCAGGAAATGGTTAAGATATTCAACGGAAGCGACTTCGCGTTTTTTACACACGACTTAAAAAAGGGCAAAGTAGCTAAACCTGTCTTTGATTCTGGAAGTGGTACTTATAAATTAGAAGGGAATAATTATTCTGAGCATCTCGCTTATTGTAACTACCGCGATTGGGAAAACCGTGATTTTAAATTCACCGTTCAGTTTAAAAATGACACTTTAATTCAAAGTGGTATTGAGAAAATAGATAGCTTAAACATTGATCATGAGATCATTGAAACATATGTAAAGTTACGTTAAGAGCAATCAATAAATTACCAAAATTCGTTAACAAAAAGCGATCGGCCAAAATCTGATCGCTTTTTTGTCTTATAAAGCCAAATAAAACTCTCATTACCAAATCTCATCTTAAAAAGCTATTTTTGCGGTTCAATGGAGCACATTCGTAATTTTTGTATCATAGCACATATTGACCACGGCAAGAGTACTCTTGCTGATAGGTTACTGGAATATACTAACACCATAACACAACGCGAATCGCAAGCGCAACTGCTTGACGATATGGATTTGGAGCGCGAACGCGGTATCACCATAAAAAGTCACGCCATTCAGATGGATTATGAGCTTGATGGCCAAAAATATGTCCTGAACCTTATTGACACACCCGGGCACGTAGATTTTTCGTACGAAGTTTCGCGCTCTATTGCAGCCTGCGAAGGCGCATTACTTATTGTTGATGCTGCACAAGGTATACAGGCCCAGACTATATCAAATCTTTACCTTGCTTTAGAAAACGATCTGGAGATTATTCCGGTATTAAATAAAATGGATCTCCCGGGCGCTATGCCAGAGGAGGTAAAAGACCAAATAGTAGAACTAATTGGTTGTAAACGTGAAGATATTCTTGCAGCATCCGGTAAAACCGGCATGGGCGTACATGATATATTACGTGCCATTGTTGAGCGTGTACCTGCCCCCGTTGGCGATCCTGAAGCTCCGCTTCAAGCATTAATATTTGACTCTGTTTATAATTCTTTCCGCGGTATTGTTGCCTACTTTAAAGTTGTTAACGGAGAGATCCGTAAAGGCGATAAAGTAAAATTCTTTGCTACAGAAAAGCAATATATTGCTGAAGAAGTTGGTACACTAAAGTTAAAACAACAACCTAAAGATGTAATTAAAACCGGAGATGTAGGTTATATCATATCGGGTATAAAAGAATCTCGCGAGGTAAAAGTAGGCGATACTATCACCACTATCACACGCCCGTGCGAAACTGGTATTCAAGGCTTTGAAGAAGTTAAACCAATGGTGTTTGCCGGTATTTATCCGGTTGATACTGAAGATTACGAAGAGTTACGTGAATCTATGGCAAAGCTGCAATTAAATGATGCATCATTGGTATTTGAACCTGAATCATCAGCAGCTTTAGGATTTGGTTTCCGATGCGGCTTCCTCGGAATGTTGCACATGGAGATCATCCAGGAACGCCTGGAACGTGAGTTTGATATGACGGTTATAACTACCGTACCTAACGTATCTTACATGGCCTATTCTACCAGGGGAGAAGAAATTGTGGTAAATAATCCATCAGATCTTCCTGATCCAAGTAAAATTGACCACGTTGAAGAACCATATATCAAAGCAACCATCATTACCAAATCTGAATTTGTGGGTCCGGTAATGTCGCTTTGTATTCAGAAAAGGGGATTTATAAAAAATCAATCTTACCTAACGTCAGACAGGGTTGAGCTTGTATTTGAAATGCCAATGGGTGAAATTGTATTTGATTTCTATGATAAATTAAAAACAATTTCAAAAGGTTACGCTTCATTTGATTATCATCAGATTGGTTACCGTACCAGCGATTTAGTTCGTTTGGACATAAAATTAAACTCAGAACCTGTTGATGCTCTGTCTTCACTGATATTCAGAGGTAACTCTTATGATTTTGGTAAAAAGATCTGTGAGAAATTAAAAGAGCTTTTACCACGTCAGCAATTCGAAATTATTATACAGGCATCCATAGGTGCAAAGATCATTGCCCGCGAAACGGTTAAAGCCTTACGTAAAGATGTTACTGCTAAATGTTACGGTGGTGATATTTCCCGTAAGCGTAAACTATTGGAAAAACAGAAAAAAGGTAAAAAACGCATGCGCCAGGTTGGTAACGTAGAAATACCACAATCGGCATTCATGGCAGTTCTGAAATTAGACTAAGCCCTCAACCCCTGAGGGGGTACGTGATAAGCAGGCTGGGCAAATTATTATAAATTATACACTATCGTTCTCCCTTTAGGGGATTGGGGGTCAATATGCAACTACTCGACGGAAAATACGTATCGGAAAAACTTAAAGTTGAAATAGCTGAAGAAGCGGCTAAGATATTAGAAAGAACAGGCAGGCAGCCGCATTTGGTAGCAGTATTGGTTGGTCATGATGGTGGCAGCGAAACTTACGTAGCCAGCAAAATGAAGAACTGCGAAAAGGTGGGCTTCAAATCAACGCTTGTTCGCTACGAAGATGATGTAACTGAAGAAGAATTGCTAAAAAAAGTAGAGGAATTGAACGCTGACGCTGATATTGATGGGATCATTGTTCAATTGCCGCTTCCGAAGCATATCGATCCTGAAAAAGTAACCGAGCGCATTGATCACCGTAAAGATGTTGATGGTTTTCACCCGGTAAACCTTGGCCGTATGCAGCGCAATTTACCATCTTTTATACCTGCTACTCCATACGGCATTACGCTCATGCTTAAAGAATATGGCATTGATACAGTAGGAAAACATTGTGTAGTGGTAGGCCGCAGTAACATTGTAGGTTCACCAATGAGTATATTAATGGCGCGTAATACCACTCCGGGTAACTGTACAGTTACCATTTGCCATAGCCGTACACCAGATATTAAAAGCATAACGCTACAGGCAGATATTCTGATTGTTGCAATAGGTAAAAAGAATTTCATTACTGCCGATATGGTGAAAGATGGTGTGGTGGTAGTTGATGTGGGTATGAACCGCGAAACCTCTGCCCTAACCAAATCGGGCTATAAGCTGTATGGCGATGTTGATTTTGAAAACGTAGCTCCAAAATCATCATGGATAACCCCAGTACCGGGGGGCGTTGGTTTAATGACCATTATCGGTCTGCTGAAAAATACTCTGGCTTCGGCCAATAAAGAAGTTTATCAATAAATGAACTGATTATTTCTCCGGGTTGAATATATTGAACAAAGTTACCAAGTCATATATTCAACCCAGTAAATTGCTTTTTGTCTACCCTCCTCTGAGTTTCTCCCAAAGAGATTTTACACCTATATAAATATCATCACCTTCTACGTTGACGGAATAGGTTGTTATAAAATCATTTTGGCCTTTTCCCCGTTTCCAAATCATAAGTATAGCGATGAAACGGACAAACAATTTTACCTTGTACACATATCCCCTCGCTTAAATCTGCACCGGCATGTGGGCAAATAGATGAAAGTGCGTAAATATTTCCCTTAAAACCTACCAAACAAATACTTTTACCACCAGCCTTTACTTTGGTAATAAAGGGCTGATCTGTAAATTGTATATCCAGAATTTTATACCACTTCATTATAACTTGGAAATATAGATCTGGAAGACTAATCTCAAAAATCGATTTTCAAATTCATTACCGATGGGTTTTTGATCACCTCGTCCATACTGGTAACCAATGTTACACTCTTTCTGTCGGCAGATAAGATTGCCTTTGAATTATTTAATTTCTTCACAGGCTTCGCGAATTTCAGGATCACTTTGTATGGCATATCAATGAGCATTGCTTTGGCCATCATAAAGGTTGATTGAGTTTTCTTTAAAAAGGCATTGAATTTCGCCTTGTCAATTATTCGGTAAAACTTATGTGGGGTAATATCGTACGAGTAATAATCCTGCCCTGCTACCATCTGCCTGGCATCAAATGTTTTGGATGCTTTGTCAGGGCTTGTAAAGGCATTGATGCGGCTGTTAAGCGCTATTTTAGAAAGATTTTGAAGATAGTATTGAAGGTCGGCAGCATTTTTTGCTACATGAGTGATATTAACCTTCATGATACTCTTTTTAAGATTCATATTAACAGAAAGATCGCTGCTTTTAGCCATATTGATCTCTTCAATACTCATTTTCTGTTGAGTGCTATCGGGCATAGCACTATAAAAATTGAGTGTTGTATCTTTTACGAGGCTAAATTGAGGGGTTTCTTTCAGGGAGTCTGACATCAGGTTTACCAAAACCGAAACCGCTTTACTCATATCAAAACCATAAACAACATTACAACTGCCATCGGTTTTAAAATCATATTGTTCTTCTATATCTACACAAGAACTCAAGCAAAGCATCACTAAAAACGTAAGAAGAACATAGAGTTTTTTCATGGCTTAAGGTTTTCTTACTACTCAGACTTTCATGATATGGTTTACAACGACAAATTTAATTGCCGCAATATAAGGTTTGATAATTAAAGTAATAATAAAAATTATTAACGACAATAAAAAACACAAAAGCAAAAACGTTTACCTTACGCTTACCATTCGTGTTCATGCTTTCGGCTTAAATAGGTACCTTTGCGAAATATTATGGCACACCAGATTCCAGACGACGGCACGCTGCTTCCACTAATGGAAGAATTTTATACTATACAAGGCGAGGGTTACAATACGGGTAAAGCAGCTTATTTTATACGACTTGGCGGCTGCGATGTTGGCTGCCATTGGTGTGATGTTAAGGAAAGCTGGGATGCAGAGTTACATCCGCTAACTTCTGCTGATCAGATTGTTACTAATGCTTCAGTACACCCCTCAAAAGCGGTTGTGGTAACCGGTGGTGAACCCCTGATTTATAATCTAAATTATCTTACTGATCAATTGCATGATAAAGGAATCAAGACCTTTATTGAAACATCTGGTGCCTACCCACTTTCGGGCGATTGGGACTGGATCTGTTTATCACCTAAAAAATTTAAAGCTCCTATACCTCACGTGGCAGAACATGCTCATGAATTAAAGGTCATAGTTTTCAATAAATCTGATTTTGAGTGGGCAGAATATCATGCTAAAATGGTTTCTCCCGATTGTAAACTATATTTACAACCCGAGTGGTCGAAGTCAAAAGAAATGACCCCATTAATAGTTGATTACGTGATGAATAACCCGCAATGGGAAATATCTTTGCAAACACATAAATATTTGAATATCCCCTAATATTTGTAACTTACGATATAAATTATCCTAAGTTATTGATGAAAATTGTAATCTTCCTGATTGTATCAATTTTTTTCTCTGTTACCGCATGGTCACAGCAAAGCTCATATACTACTTCAAACAAGGATGCAATAAAGTATTTTGCCGAAGCTAATCAAAACATTGACGATCACTTATACGACGATGCCATTAATAATCTTCAGAAAGCCATTCATGAAGATCAAAAATTTGTAGAGGCACGCGTACAACTGGCAGACGTATATCGCTTAAAGCATCAGTATAAGCCGGCCATTGAACAGTATCTTAAAGTAATAGCTCTTAGCCCCGATTTTAATAGATCTGTATATCTTAAAATTGGTGAAATTGAAATATATGAAGCACAGTATGTGCAGGCTCAGCAACACCTTGAAAAATACCTGACCTATCCTGGCATCACTCCTCAAAATACTTCATTTGCTCAAAAACTTATTACTGATGCAAAATTCAGTATTCAGGCTGTGCAACATCCTGTGGCTTTCAAACCGGTAAACATGGGCCCCGAAATCAATACTGCTAATGATGAATATTTGCCTGTAGCTACTGCTGATGAAAGCATGTTGATATTTACCCGTAAGATCAATAACAACGAGGATTTTTATAAAAGCAGTTATAACAATGGTAAATGGCAAACCGCCAGTTATCTTAGCGACCAGATAAATACAGATAAATACAACGAAGGAGCTCAATCTGTATCACAGGATGGTAAATACCTTTTTTTTACAGGTTGTAATCGTCCTGATGGAATGGGTAGGTGTGATATTTATATTGCTCAGAAAAATGATGATGATTGGGGTAAACCGGTAGATTTGAATGCACCAGTAAATACACCCGGATGGGAATCACAGCCATCTATTAGTGCCGACGGACGTACACTTTATTTTGTGAGCAACCGCGCAGGTGGTTATGGCGGTTATGACATTTGGAAATCAACACTTACAGACAAAGGATGGGGTAAGCCCGAGAATCTTGGCCCTAATATAAATACCCCTTACAACGAACAATCGCCTTTTATTCATCCCGATGATAGCACACTTTATTTTAGTTCAAATGGCTGGCCGGGACTTGGAAATAAAGATATTTTCGTAAGCAGACTTAGCAAGGATGGCACGTGGCAGAAACCGGAAAATTTGGGGTATCCTATTAACTCCAATGGCGATGAGAACGGCCTTTCATTAACAGCAAATGGAAATTATGCTTTTTTCGCGTCAGATAACCTGAATGGCTTTGGTGGATATGACATCTACACTTTTGAACTTCCGGTGAATGTACGGCCTCACCTGGTAACTTACATTAAAGGTACTGTGCGTGATGCTACGAGCAACACACCCATTGAAGCGATCATTGAGATCATTGACCTCCAAACTAACCAGCCAGTTTACCAGGATTATAGCAATGAAAATGATGGTGGTTTTTTGGCTACGCTTACTTCAGGCAAAAATTACGGGATTAACATTTCAAAAAGTGGTTACATGTTTTATTCTGAAAACTTTTCATTAGTAGGTTATAAAACCAAAAATCCATTTAATATATCAGTTTCCTTATCACCTATTGACGTTGGGGGCAAGGTAATACTTAAAAACATCTTTTTTGATACCAATAAATCTGATCTCGAATCAGAATCAAAAGCCGAACTCCAGAAACTAATTGAATTTTTGACCGTGAATCCTGCAGTACATATTGAAATCTCTGGCCATACAGATAATGTGGGTACTGTACAAATCAATCAAACGTTATCAGAAAATCGTGCCAAATCTGTTTACCAGTATCTGGTGAATAAAGGTATAGCCAATTCCCGCCTGGTTTATAAAGGTTACGGAGAAACACAACCAATTGCTCCTAATGATTCCGATGATAATCGTGCTAAGAATCGTCGTACGGAATTTAAGATTATATCTAAATGATAATAATAGAGGTCATAAAAAAAGCTTTTAGATTAAACCTAAAAGCTTTTAGTCCTATTTTAAAAATAAAGATTTAGTTCCCCATTTCTGACATAAACTTGATACGCATCAGTTGTACTTCTTCACGGGTATAATCATCATTACCTAACTCGGCCAAAGCATCATCGATAGAATCAGCTTCAGCAGTGCGGAAATAATCAAATACCTCTTCCTGTTTATCTTCATCAATCACCTCGTCTATATAATAATTCAGGTTAAGCTTTGTACCTGAGTTAACTATTGTTTCCACCTCTTTTAATATCTCTTCGTAGGTAAGCCCTTTTGATGCTGCTATAT
Source organism: Mucilaginibacter aquaedulcis (assembly GCF_030409325.1). Classification (GTDB taxonomy): domain Bacteria; phylum Bacteroidota; class Bacteroidia; order Sphingobacteriales; family Sphingobacteriaceae; genus Mucilaginibacter; species Mucilaginibacter aquaedulcis. Next base: position 364,173 of record NZ_JAUFPR010000002.1, on the reverse strand, counting down.
CATCCAAGTTTAAATGACGATCAATATTTTGGATAATGAAAACTTTAAGTGCCGATTTATTAGCCGCGCTTTTGATCACCATATCAACCGGACGATCAATATCGTTATCCTCTACATATTTTTGTATCAGATCGGTAAATGGTTTACCAAATTTTGAAGCTTTACCAGCACCGACTCCCGAAATCTGTTTCAGCTCCTCAGTAGTAACAGGATAATGCGTACACATTTCCTCCAACGATGGATCCTGGAAAATCACAAAAGGTGGTAAGCCTTTTTGTTTAGCCAGTTTCTTACGCAGATCTTTAAGCATTTGCAACAGCTGGGTATCAAGCGCTCCTCCACCCTGTTTAGGGCCATCTGCGTCATCATCGTCGTCTATAATTTCTATTACCTTGTTCAGTATAAAACGGATGCTGTGTGGATTATCAATAAAGGAATTACCGGTTTTAGTTAATCTTAATAAGCCATACTGATCAATATCTTTTGAAAGATAGTTATTCAGTAACGCCTGCCTCAAAAGAGAATTCCAAAGGTTTTTACCTTGCTCCTTACCCGATCCATAATAATCAAGCAGATCATGCTGATAGTTCTTGATTTGGGCTGTCTCCTCACCCATTAGTATGCTGATGATATGGTGATCGTCAAATTTTTCACCAATATGTCTGATAAGGCTTAAAGCTTTGTGCAGATGCTCTTCGCCGTCAAAATGATCCTTATGGCCACAGCAATTATCACACATATTGTTACAGCCAGCCTCGTTAAAGTTTTCGCCGAAATAATGTAATAACTGTTTACGGCGGCACACTGAAGATTCGCAATAATCAATAACCTCTTTTAATATCTGAGTACCTATTTCGCGTTCAGCAACAGGCTTATCTTTCATAAACTTCTGCAGCTTATCAATATCCTTTTCAGAATAAAACGCCACACATACGCCTTCACCACCATCACGGCCGGCTCTGCCTGTTTCCTGGTAATAACCTTCCATGCTCTTAGGTACATCGTGGTGTATCACGTAGCGCACATCGGGTTTATCTATACCCATACCAAAGGCAATCGTTGCCACAATTACCTCTACATCTTCCATCAGGAATTTGTCCTGGGTTTCAGCACGTACCTTAGGGTCTAATCCGGCATGATATGGAAGAGCCCTAACACCATTAAGATTAAGTGCCTCAGCTACTTCTTCAACTTTTTTACGGCTTAAGCAATATATAATTCCCGACTTTCCCTGGTTTTGTTTTACAAATTTCACGATCTCCTTAATTACGTTACGTTTTGCGCGTACTTCGTAAAAAAGGTTGGAGCGGTTAAATGATGATTTATAAACAGTAGCATTGTTCATTTGCAGGTTTTTCTGTATATCCTGCTGAACTTTTGGAGTGGCCGTAGCTGTTAATGCAATGATTGGAATATTTTCGCCGATATTACTGATCACCTGACGTATTTTGCGATACTCGGGCCTGAAGTCGTGTCCCCATTCTGAAATACAATGCGCTTCATCAACCGCCACAAAGGATACTTGGTTAAGGCGTAAAAAATCAATATTTTCCTGTTTGGTTAATGACTCTGGAGCTACGTATAATAATTTTGTTTTTCCGCCCAGCACGTCTTCCTTAACGCGGGCTATATCTGATTTTGTAAGTGATGAATTTAAAAAATGGGCTATACTATCTGACCCTCCAAAGGCCCTTAACTGATCAACCTGATTTTTCATCAAAGCTATCAGTGGTGAAATTACTATTGCAGTACCCTCGCTCATTAACGCGGGTAGTTGGTAACACATTGATTTTCCGCCGCCGGTTGGCATAATTACAAACGTATCATTACCGGCCAGGATGTTAGTTATAATCGCTTCTTGCTCCCCTTTAAAGTTGTCGAATCCGAAAAAATTCTGGAGATTATCAAATAACGACTTCTTAGTTTCTATCATTATATTAACTTGATCTTGAATTGTATTAAAAGTTTAAAGTAACAAAAATTTATGATTAAACGATGGATTTACTTTTAAATTTTATACAAATATGATTATTAAATGAAAAACAATTTCGCGCATTTGGGTATTTAAATTGCGAACAAATCATGTATTAAATTATTTAGTTTTATTTAATGTATTATTAACAGATTATTGTACAATTTTAACATGGCTAAAACCAAATAAAAACTCTTTTTTACCTCCATGAATAAAAACAATTATGCGATCATCATGGCCGGTGGTATCGGCAGCAGATTTTGGCCCATCAGCCGTTCATCGCATCCTAAACAATTTATAGACATCTTAGGAACAGGAAAAACTTTGATTCAAAACACCTATGAACGTTTCCTGAAAGTATGCCCTCCTGAAAACATATACATTGTAACCAATGAGAATTACACCAAACTGGTAAAAAGCCAGCTCCCTGATATAGGCGAACAGCAGATCCTCACCGAACCGGTGATGCGCAATACGGCCCCCTGCGTGGCCTACGGCTGTTTTAAAATAGAAACACTGAACCCTGATGCCGTGATCGTGGTGGCCCCGTCTGATCAGCAGATCCTGGATGAGGAAGCCTTTGTACACGCCATTGAAAAATCACTGGAAACGGCGGCAAGTTCCGAAAGCCTGATCACCCTGGGCATCAAACCATCGCGTCCGGATACGGGCTATGGTTATATACAGTACACCGATCATGTGATCAATGATGATTTTCATAAGGTAAAAACCTTTACCGAGAAACCCACGCTGGAGATAGCCCGCACGTTTATACAAAGCGGCGACTTTTTATGGAACGCGGGGATCTTTGTATGGTCGGCCAAAGCCATTGTCAAAGCTTTTGGCCAGCACCTGCCCGAGATGCATGAAATATTTGCCGAAGCCCGTCCGGTATACAATACCGAGAACGAGAAGGCTCATATCCACAAAGCTTACCAGCACTGCATCAACATATCGATAGATTATGGCATCATGGAAAAGGCGGACAATGTGTACGTACTGCCATCGGCCTTTGGCTGGAGCGACCTGGGTACCTGGGCCTCTATCTATGACCTGGCCGAGAAGGATTATGTAGGCAACGCGGTGATCCCTTCAGAAAAAGTGATCATGTATGATTCATCGAACTGCATGGTGAATGTACCCGGCGAAAAGCTGGTGATATTGCAGGGTCTGCATGATTTTATCGTGGTAGAATCAAACAATACCCTGCTCATCTGCCCGCGCGATCAGGAACAGAATGTGAAACAGGTGGTAGCCGATGTGAAGAACAAGTTCGGGGCCAAGTATATTTAGCCAAGCCCCCCAGCCCCCTGAAGGGGGAGTTTTGAAAACCTTATTCATTAAAAAGGCCAGCTTCTAAAAGCTGGCCTTTTTATATTTTTGTGCCCTGCAAATCAAAAAGCTCCCCCTTCAGGGGGCTGGGGCTAACTCAAGCCTCTTTGTCTTATAGCTTCATACAATATCACACCGGTTGATACAGATACGTTAAGTGATTCAATTTCACCAAACATTGGAATCTTGGCCAAATGGTCAGATATACGGATAATTTCGTTTCGGATACCATCCTCCTCCGAGCCCATAATGATGGCGGTTGGAGCAGTATAATCAGGTACATAAATATCATCCTGGGTTTTTTCGGTACAGGAAACTAATTGCAACCCTGACTCCTGCAAAAACTTAACTGTTTGCATAAAATTATCGTGACGGCAAACAGGGATTTTATATAGCGCACCTGCTGACGTTTTAATAGCATCAGGGTTTATCTGAGCCGAACCTTTAGCCGGAATAACAATAGCATGCACACCAGCACATTCAGCGGTACGGGCAATAGCGCCCATGTTGCGTACATCTGTAATTGAATCTAAAACAAGTACAAGCGGCACTTCTCCTTTTTCAAATACCTCTGGAATAATGTTCTCTATCTTTTGATAAATGATCGGCGAAATAAATGCCACAGCACCCTGATGATTTTTAGGTGTTAAGCGATTGAGTTTTTCAACCGGTACCTGCTGAGCGGTAATATTGTATTCTGTCAACAGCGCTTTTAGCTCATGAGATAAGCCGCCGCCAATGCCCCTTTGAATATATAAAGCCTCAATTTCTTTTCCCGAGGTTATGGCCTCCATAATAGCCCTGATACCAAAAACCATTTGGTTGCTTTCGCGCTGAGGTCTGGAATTAAATGTCATTTGTTACGATCTGATATTTTGCAAAAGTAGCTATATTAATTGATTAAGCACTTATTGAACTGAAGCAGCGTTTGGGTTCTATCTAAATAATTAACATTTGCTGAGTTTATTAACATTGTTATAAATTATTGATTTACAATAGTTAAATTAGGATATTAACACTTTATCAACACAGTGTGTTAATTACGGAGTTATAGTTAACACAAACTGTTAATTATAAATACTCAAAATTATATGGTTGTTAATGTTTGAGTTAAACCACAAAAACAGGTGTTAGCGCTTTACTAAACAATTCAAAAGTTATTTTGTATATTTTTGTTGCCTTATGAATTTCGAGAACGACAGCCTACAAAACAAACCCAATACCAACGACCGCCGAAGCCGATTCACAGCACCAAATCCCTATTCCGGACTTGGGAAACTTCCGCCCCAAGCAACGGATTTGGAAGAAGCTGTTTTAGGTGCTCTCATGCTCGAAAAAGACGCGCTATCATCTGTTATAGATGTTTTAAAGCCCGAAGTTTTTTATCGCGACAACCATCAGAAAATATTTGCCGCAATAAAGCAACTATTTGAAAAATCTTCTCCGGTTGATATCCTGACAGTTACTGCCGAATTACGCAAACAAGGTGAACTGGAAATGATTGGCGGTGCATATTATATTACTGAGCTTACCAGCCGCGTGGCATCTGCTGCCAATATTGAGTTTCACGCACGTATCATTATTCAAAAATTCATTCAACGTGAATTGATCCGCATATCAACTGAGGTTATTCAAAGTGCTTATGAAGATACTTCTGATGTGCTTGACCTGCTTGACAAGGCCGAAAAAAATCTTTTTGAGATTGCTCAGAGTAACCTGCGTCGCGATGCGCGTAAAATGGACGATCTGGTACATGAGGCATTAAAAGATATTGAAGCGCTTAAAGATAAAAAGGACGGTCTTACCGGGGTACCTTCAGGTTTCACCAACCTTGACCGTATGACATCCGGTTGGCAAAAATCAGACTTAGTGATCATTGCCGCACGTCCGGCGATGGGTAAAACGGCCTTCGTATTAAGCTGTGCGCGTAACGCGGCGGTTGATTTTGATAAGCCGGTTGTGGTGTTCTCGCTCGAGATGTCGTCTGTTCAGTTAGTAAATCGTCTGATATCTGGTGAAACCGAAATTGAACAGGAAAAGATTCGTAAAGGAACTCTGGAAGAGTGGGAATGGCAGCAAATACACTCCAAGATAGGCAGACTTGAACAAGCTACACTAATTATCGACGATACTCCTGCCCTGAATATTTTTGAGTTCAGAGCCAAATGCCGTCGTTTAAAATCTCAGCATGATATTCAACTCATCATCATTGACTACTTACAATTGATGCATGGGAAGGGTGAAGGAAAAGCAGGCGGTGGTAACCGTGAGCAGGAAATTGGTAGTATATCAAGGGCATTAAAATCAGTAGCAAAAGAGCTTAACGTACCTGTGATTGCCCTGTCGCAATTGAGCCGTGCTGTAGAAACCAGGCCAGGTAACTCTAAAAGGCCAATGCTTTCAGATTTACGTGAGTCTGGTTCTATTGAGCAGGATGCAGATATGGTACTATTCCTTTACCGTCCTGAATATTATGGCTTAACAGAAGATGAAGATGGTAATCCAACAAATAACGTTGGTGAAGTAATTATAGCTAAACACCGTAACGGTGAAACAGGTACCGTACGATTGAAATTCGTAGGTAAATATGTAAAGTTTGCCAATCTCGAAGAGGATATGCAGGGCTTCCCTCCTGCTGCAGGCAACGCTTTTTCGGGCCTTGCGCCATCCCAAGATTTTGAAAAACAAAGCAATTTCATTATTCGCCCATCAAGAATGGATGATATTGATGACGAACCACCTTTTTAGCCCCCCGACCCCCTAAAGAGGGAGCTTTAAAAATCTTATTCATTAAAAGAGTCGGCTTTTTGAAGCTGACTTTTTTAATTTTAGAACCATGCAAATCAAAAATACTCCCCCTTTAGGGGGTCGGGGGGCTAAAAAAATATCCCCAACAAAACCCCGATGATGATGATGATCGGGGTTTTTATTTTGGTAAAATGCAGTAGCCCGAAAGTACCTACCATTAAAGCGTAGGCTATCCAGTTACCACCAAATGGTTTTACAAGCAAAATAAAAGCCGTGGCCATAAAACCTACTGCCACAGCGTTAATGCCGCTCAATGAGTTTTTGATACGGGTGATTTTTTTAAGATCTTCCCAAAATGGCACAATAAATAAGATCAATATCAAGCCGGGGGTGTTAACACCTATCACCGCTACAAGACTGCCAATTATCTGGCCACCAATACCAAAACCTTTATTACCTAAAGTGATCCCACCTAAAAAGGAGGTAAAAGAGAACGTAGGCCCAGGCAAAGCCTGCTGCAAAGCATATCCCGACAAAAACTCTGAATTACTGAGATAATGCTTAACCTCAACAAATTCTGTGTACATTAAGGGTACCATTACCTGTCCGCCACCAAATATCAATATGCCGTTACGGTAAAAATTCTCAAACAAACGTATGGGCAAACTAAAGGGTGATGTTTGATTTATGATAGCACCTAAGGCGGCAAAAAACAGTAAGATTCCAATAAAGTAAGCAACTTTATTAGGATTTACGTTGGAGTATAATTTAACACGCAGCTCATTTTCCTGTGGCTGGGTTTCCATCGCCGATGAAATAATGCCACCTAATAAAACCAACAATGGAAAAGCATATGCATTCTGTAAAATAAGCGTGGAAATAAGCGATCCGATAGCCAACATCATACTAACCCTGGTTTTTAAAAAACGACTGGCGAAAGTATAAGTAGCGTAAGCCACAATGCCCACAGCCATGGGTTGTATATAAGTGATCACATGGGCAAACTTGGCCTGATTTGCAAACATTTTATAACTTATGGCAGCCAGCCCCATGATGGCAGCCGAAGGCAGTATCCAAATTAAAAAGGTGATCAATGCTAATCGTAAGCCTCCAACTTTCCAGGCTATGCCAACCAAAGTTTGAGTTGATGAGGGACCTGGCAATACCTGTGAAAGCGCGTTAAGCTCCATCAGCTCTTCTTCGCTTATATAATTTCTTTTTTCAACAAACTCGCGCAGTAATACAGCTATATGTGCCTGCGGGCCGCCAAATGCTGTGAACGTATAAATAAAAACATCACGAAGAAATAGAAGATGGCGTTTTTTCATTAATTAGTTCATAGTTAATAATTCATTGTTCATAGTGATAAATAAATAGTTTAATGATGAATAAACTATGAACGGTTGACCATGAACTATATCAATAGTCATCATCGTCTTCTTCAATACCAACAGCTTGCCTGTAAACTGCTTGTAATTCTGAAAAAGCATGATTATCCCGCTTCTCCTTAGTCACTTTCATGCCGTTTTCATAGGTGGTAATGGCGTCCTGTTTGCGGTTCAGGGCTTCATATAACTTACCTAAATGATAATAAGTGCCTACATAACCGGGGTGGTTCGCAATTAAATCTTCATAATAATACAATGCCTTATCTACCTGATTTAGACGCAGATATTCGGTGGCGAGAGCGTATTTTAAAAACTCGTCATTCGGTTCATTCTTTATAAATTCTAATAGCTTATCCAATCTGCTCAACTCCATTTTAAACTCTACCTTTTTTAATTAAATTTGCAAAAACCTATTGATATGAAGATCCTGGTATGTGTAAGTAATGTTCCTGATACCACCACAAAAATAACCTTTACTGACAATAACACCCAATTTAATACAAACGGTGTTCAATTTATCCTAAACCCTTATGACGAAATCGCGCTTTCACGCGCTATCGAGCTTACTGACAATGGGAAAGGATCTGTAACTGTTATAAACGTTGGTGAAGTAACTACAGAGGCCACTATTCGTAAGGCCCTGGCTATTGGCGCAACTGATGCAGTGCGAATAAATGCTAAACCACATGATGCCTGGTATGTAGCTTACCAGATAGCCCAATATGCAAAAGCTAATCCGTTTGATTTGATTTTAACAGGTCGTGAATCGATAGATTACAATGGTTCGAAAGTAGCAGGTATGCTTGGCGAATTGTTGGATATACCTTCTGTATCTATTATTAAAAAATTGGATGCGGCAGACAGCGATGCAACAGTTGAACGCGAAATTGAAGGCGGTAAAGAGATCCTGACTATTCCCTACCCTTTTGTAGCAGGCACTGCCGAAGGTGTTGCCGAACCCAAAATACCAAATATGCGCGGCATCATGTCAGCTCGTACTAAACCGTTGGCAGTAGTTGAGCCTGTTGAGGTAAAAACATTTTCAGAAATAATAAGTTATGAAACACCTGCCCCGCGAGGACAAGTAAAACTGGTTGCAGCTGATGACACAGCGAAATTGGTTGAGCTGTTACACACCGAAGCTCGTGTTATATAATTAAACATAAATCCGATTCACGAAACAAACAAATATGTCAGTTTTAATATATACGGAAAATGCTGGCGGTAAATTCAAAAAGTCAATTTTTGAAGCTGTTACCTATGCCCGGGCCATTGCCGATCAAAACAACACTAACCTTGTAGCCATTTCCATTGGCGACGTTGACGCTGCCGAATTAGCCGCTTTAGGTAAATATGGGGCCGAAAAAGTACTTAACGTTTCGGGCGAAAAGCTTAAAAACTTTATTAATCAGGCCTATGCTTCCATCATTGCCGAAGCAGCTAAAAAGCAAGATGCCAACATAGTAGTGTTATCTAACACATTTTCCGGCCGCGGACTTGCCCCAAGATTAGGGGTAAAACTTGATGCTGGTGTTGCAGATGGCGCTGTGGCGTTGCCCGAACAAAACAATGGTAAGTTTACTGTTAAAAAAACTGCATTCTCTGGTAAAGCCTTTGCCATGGTTGAATTAACATCAACAAATAAAGTTATTGCCCTGGTACCTAACTCATATAAGGTTACCGAAACTGGTGGCACTGCACAAGTTGAAGATTTTACAGCCGAAACAAAAGAGTCAGACTTTAAGGCTATGATCAAAGAGATAGTGAGATCAACTGATAAAGTATCATTACCCGATGCCGAGATCGTTGTTTCGGGAGGAAGGGGGCTGAAAGGTCCGGAGAATTGGGGCATGATACAAGAACTGGCCGAATTGCTCGGGGCAGCTACAGCATGCTCCAAACCCGTTTCTGATGCCGGTTGGCGCCCGCATAGTGAACATGTTGGACAAACAGGTATTGCTGTTAGTCCAAATTTGTATATTGCAATAGGTATATCAGGCGCAATACAGCACCTGGCAGGTATAAGTTCATCAAAAGTTATTGTGGTGATCAATAAAGACCCAGAAGCTCCATTTTTTAAAGTTGCCGACTATGGTATTGTTGGTGATGCATTTGAAGTTGTGCCTAAATTAATAGCAGCCGTTAAAGAATATAAAGCTTCAGCATAAAATAATTAGGTGAGATGGGTAACAACATGAAAAAAATTAAGCTTGATATTGTAGGGCTATCTTACAGTCAGACACAATCAGGTGCTTATGCTTTAGTTTTGGGCGAGGTAAGCGGACGCCGCAGGCTCCCCATTATTATAGGTAGCTTTGAGGCGCAGGCAATTGCTATCGAAATAGAAAAAATGACTCCAAGTCGCCCGTTAACGCATGACTTATTCAAGAGTTTTGCTCAGGCATACCAGATAGAAGTACAGGAGATCATTATCTATAACCTGGTCGACGGCATATTTTACTCCAAGCTAATATGCAGTGATGGCAAAAGATCGGTAGAGATAGATGCCCGTACATCTGATGCCATTGCAGTGGCTGTAAGGTTTGACTGCCCTATTTTCACTTACGAGTTTATACTTTCAACTGCGGGTATTGTTATTGAAGGAAACGATTTTGTTTATCTTGAAAACATAAATGAAACAACCGAAGAAAAAACAGTTGGTACAGCTGTAGGAAGCGGTTTTTCATCATTAAGTATTGATGAACTTAAAACAAAACTTCAGGAAGCATTAGCCGAAGAATCATATGAAAAAGCGGCTAAGATTAGGGATGAATTGAATAAACGAAAAGCATCCTGACTATTATAATTTGAGGATTAAAAACTTCTCTCCACCTTATCCGAAGAGAAATCTGATATTATTTGTAAAGACGGCATTCTTAACAAGGCAAGATTTCTCTTTAATATTTTGAGGATATTGATTTTTAACAGATTTCATAACGTATTCAATTTTACCAAATTCTGTTTTTTAGAGCTTTAGGGTTTACATTTATTTCACTACTTTCCACCTTTAATTTAATACTGATCAAATTTATTTAAACAAGCCACTCATATGAATATTAAGTTCCGCTTAATACTGATGAATTTCATGCAATTTTTTATATGGGGAAGCTGGTTGCTCACTATCGCCGTATACTGGTTTCAGAATAAACATTGGTCGGGGGAGCACTTTGGAGCTATTTTTTCAACCATGGGCATCTCAGCAATCTTTATGCCTGCCCTTACAGGAATTATTGCCGACCGCTTTGTTAATGCCGAAAAGCTGTACGGTGTGATGCATATTTTAGGAGCAATGACCTTATTTTCGCTCCCAATGGTAACCAATCCATTTACCTTTTTCTGGGTGATGCTATTGAATATGGTTTTTTATATGCCAACTCTTTCATTATCCATAACCGTAGCTTATTCAGCTTTAAAAAACAGCAATAAGGACATTGTAAAAGACTATCCACCTATTCGTATATGGGGAACGATTGGTTTTATTGCGGCATTGTGGACCGTAAGTCTTACCCATAACGAAACCTCAGCCAATCAATTTTATATTGCATCTGCTATGGCCCTTGCATTGGGAGTTTATTCGTTCACATTACCCAAGGCGCCTCCCCTTTTGGGCAAAGTGGCTCATAAATCATTTGTTGAGCAGTTGGGTTTAAAGGCCTTTACTTTATTTAAAGTACCTAAGTTTGCTATATTTTTTGCCTTTTCACTATTGTTGGGAGCAGCCCTTCAGCTTACTAATGCTTATGGCGATACTTATATACATGATTTTGCCAATGTGCCGGCTTATAAAGATACAATAGCTGTAAAATATCCTGCTATCATCATGTCTATATCCCAAGTGTCTGAAACCTTGTTTATCCTGGCTATCCCATTCTTCCTGCGCAGGTTTGGTATCAAATATGTAATGCTATTTAGTATGCTGGCCTGGGTGTTACGATTTGGCTTATTTGCCTTTGGCGATCCTGCCAGTGGCCTTTGGATGATCATTTGCTCCTGCATTGTATATGGTATGGCCTTTGATTTCTTTAATATTTCGGGCTCCTTATTTGTGGAGACTCAGACTACTCCGGAGATAAGAGCCAGTGCACAGGGGCTTTTCATGATGATGGTAAACGGATTTGGCGCCTTTTTTGGAAGTATTGGTAGCGGATATATTATTGATAAGTTTTTCACCATGCCCGATCAAAGTAAAAACTGGCATGGCATCTGGCTTACGTTTGCAGCTTATGCATTGGTAATTGCGGTAATTTTCCCTTTTGTATTTAGATACAAACATAACGCCGCCCTTAAACATGCGATACAACACGCATAATTAATTAAAGATCTTAAAACAGAAAAGCCGGTTTTTACTGGCTTTTCTGTTTTAAGATTATAGAAGTCTTTTATTTCTTTTTACCAATAGCATATTGTATACCACCCAGCAGATGCTTTAAATACAGGGGATCGGTATATGATTCATCTGTGTGGCCAAGTTCGGTATAAAATGAACGACCGCCATCAAACTCGTGGTACCAGCTCATTGGATGATTATCTCCATTTTCTCCTCCAGTATAGCTTTTTTCATCTATCTTGATCAGTACATGCAGATCATCGGCTATCCATTTATAATTATACCATTCATCCCACCTTTTCCATGTTTCGGGTAAATGCTTTGTGGCAATAAAGCTACGATCAACCACATTGAGGGTAGCTTCCTGTTGCTTAGGATGGCTTTTGAAATAAGCGCCAACCAATTTACCGTACCATGGCCAGTCGTATTCTGTATCGGTAGCAGCGTGCACACCTACAAAACCACCGCCCGCTTTTACATATTGTTCAAATGCTGTTTGCTGAGCGTCGTTTAATACATCGCCGGTTGTACTTAAAAATACGACTGCAGCGTATTGTTTTAAATTATCGGCTGTAAACTTTTCGGAGTTGGTTGTAGTATCAACATCAAAACTATTTTCCTGTCCTAATTTTATGATAGCAGGCACTCCCACTGCTATGGATTTGTGATGAAATGCTGCCGTTTTACTAAAAACAAGTACTTTGGGCTTGGCCTTGGCCCAGGCTTGAACACCATATATGGCTGTCAAAAAACAAATTATTAATACAAGGCTTATTTTTTTCATAGTTAGATAGTTTTTATATGTTTCCTTTTTTCAATTCCTCTACAGCAAAATTCGCGGCACGAGCCGTTAGGGCCATATAAGTTAAAGATGGGTTTTGGCATGCCGATGAGGTCATGGCTGCGCCATCTGTACAAAATACATTCTTGGCATCCCATACCTGGTTATGGGCATTTAAAACAGACGTTTTAGGATCGCGGCCCATTCTTGCTGTACCCATTTCATGTATGCCATCACCTACGTTATGCCCTCTATCGTGTGTTTTTACATTTTTAACGCCTGCGCTTTCCAGCATTTCTTTAGCTTCTTTAATAATGTCTATCCGCATTTTCTTTTCGTTCTCCTTTATCTCGGCATCCATTGCTAAAATAGGTAATCCCCACTTATCCTTACGGTCTTTATCAAGGGTTATTTTATTTTCATGATAAGGTAATAGCTCACCAAAGCCACCTATACCCATCTGCCATCCACCAGGTTCAGTTATGGCGTCTTTATATTGTGCGCCTATATTTAACTCCGCGATCTCACGGCTCCAGCCAGTACGGCTTGCCGATCCCTGATAACCAAAACCACGCAGGTAATCGCGTTTATCACCAAACAAATTCGCAAACCTTACCACATAAATACCATTTGCCCTGCGACCATAGTAGTATTTATCCTCAAAGCCCTCAACGGTGCCTGATGCACCCAGGTTATAATGATGATCCATAATATTATGCCCCAGCTCGCCACTACTGCTGCCCAAGCCTCCGGGCCATATGTCGGTAGCTGAGTTCATGAGCACCCAGGCGCTATTTAACGCGGATGCATTTACAAAAACAATCTTAGCGTAATATTCATAGGTTTGATTAGTTTCGGCATCAAGTATTTCAACACCCTTTGCTTTTTGGGTATCCTTGTCGTAAAGTATTTTGGTTACTATAGAGTAAGGTCTGACTGTTAAATTACCCGTGGCCAAAGCAGCTGGTAAGGTTGATGATTGTGTACTAAAATAACCGCCAAAGGGGCATCCCTCCCAACACCTGTTCCTGAACTGACACTTTGTTCGACCTGGAATAGCAGCAGTTAAATTAGCCGAACGGCCAATGATCATATGCCTTGTATTGTTGTAATTCTTCTTTAGCCTTTCAGCAACGTCCTTTTCAACACAATTCATATCCATTGGGGGCAAATAATGGCCATCGGGCAATTGCTCTAAGCCTTCAAGAGATCCGCTTATGCCAGCAAATTTCTCTACATGATCATACCATGGTGCCAGATCTTTATAACGTATAGGCCAGTCAATAGCCCAGCCATCTTTTGCATTTGCTTCAAAATCATGATCGCTCCAACGGTAACTTTGCCTTCCCCATAAAATAGAGCGACCGCCTAATTGATATGATCGCCACCAATTAAATGGTTTAATTTCTGTATAAGGTGCATCCTGTTCATTTGTCCAGTAATCCATTATGGGCTCATAAGCTCCCCAACCACGAGATATTACTGGCCTAACTTTACGTTGTGCCTGCGAGGCGCTGCCGCGGTGCTCCATATCCCAGGGATTATTATTGGCTGTTTTGTAGTCTTTAATATGCTCAAAATTTCGACCCCGTTCAAGCATGATAGTTTTCAGACCTTTTTCGGTAAGTTCTTTGGCAGCCCATCCGCCGCTTATACCCGAACCAATAACTATCGCATCATAAGTATTATTAGCCTTAGCTTTGCCGTTTACATTGTTTAATGGCATAATTTAATAATATTAAAGGTTAATTTAAGGTTGGTTTCTTAATTGGATAAACAATAATATCAATTAAAATTAACTAAAGCAATGAAGACAGAGATAAAATTCAATCGATTGTGGAAACTTGTTATAAATTGATTTTTTATCCAGTTTCAGATATATAACATCATTTTTCTATTTTTATCCCTACGCATATATCATACCCATGCTTACAGTTAGTTCCCTGTATATTTATCCCATTAAGTCATTAGGTGGCATAGCGCTTAATAACGCCGTTGTTACAGACCGTGGTTTGAAACACGACCGACGTTGGATGCTGGTTGATGAACAAAATAACTTCTTAACGCAGAGAGAACATCCACAAATGGCTTTATTTAAAGTACAGGTTGAAATTGACGGTTTATTGGTTAGCCATCCTACAAATGGTTCTGTTATTGTACCTTTTAAACACAACAATCAAATTAAGCAGGAAATAGCTATTTGGGAAGATACTTGCACCGGAGTATTTGTAAGCTCAGAACTCGATACATGGTTTAGCAAAGCAATGAGTTTAAAGTGCCGACTTATTCATATGCCCGAGGAAACCCACCGGGAGGTTGATCAGCGATATGCGCAGCCAGGGATGATTACCTCTTTTTCGGATGCCTATCCGTTCCTGCTTATTGGGCAGGGTTCTCTTAATGATCTTAATAGCAGGCTTCCGGAATCATTACCCATGGACAGGTTCAGACCCAACATTGTTTTTACAGGAGGGCATCCTTTTGAAGAAGACCTGATGAACCATATTAAAATTGCCGGTATTGACTTTTATGGAGCTAAGCTATGTGCCCGCTGTGTGCTTACAACCATCAATCAACAAACTGCCGTAAAAGCAAAAGAGCCATTAAAAACTTTGGCTTCTTATCGGTTAAAGGATAAAAAAATCATGTTTGGGCAAAATCTGGTACATAAAGGTTCAGGTGTTATCTCTATTGGCGATACCTTAAATGTATTAAGTACTCATCAAGAAGAAAGATTTTTAGTATAAAATAAATGAAACCGACCATAACCATTGAATATTGCCCCAAATGTAATTGGATGCTGCGGGCAGCCTACATGGCACAAGAACTCCTCAACACTTTTACTGATGATATTCATGGTGTAATGTTACACCCCAGCGAAACAAGCGGCAAATATGCCATTAGCGTTGATGGTATGGTACTATTTGACCGTAAAGAGCAGAGCCGCTTCCCCGAAATAAAAGAATTAAAGCAATTAATACGTGACCAAGTGAACCCAGATAAAAGCCTTGGACACTCCGATAAGCGATAAATATGATAGTGTATTTGTAATCTATAGTATTACTCGATATTTTTAGTTATAATTAACAAAAATTCTTGTTTACCTTTGTTAGTTTTATTTTAGAAAATGCTATCCAAAAAAACTAAGTACGCTATTAAAGCATTGGTGATCCTGGGCAAGAACATTGATCAACCACCTATGCAAATTTCAAAAATTGCCGAGGCTGAACGCATTCCCAAAAAATTCCTTGAACAGATATTACTGGATTTACGTAATGCCGGTTTCCTATATAGCAAAAAGGGAGCAGGTGGCGGCTACAGTCTTAACCGCGATCCGAAAGAGATCTTCCTGGTAAGTATCATGCGTATAACTGATGGCCCTATTGCTATGGTACCTTGTGCCAGTCTTAACTTTTACCACAAGTGTGATGAATGCCACCAGGAAACAACCTGCGGCATAAGAGATGTGTTTGTTGATGTACGTGATGCTACTTTAAAAATACTAAGCGAAACCAGTATAGCTGATATCATTTCCAGGGAACAGTCGCTCATCCATCCCTAATTTTGCTGAAAAAAATCTCATCAAACTGTAAAAACCAGTTTTTTTTCACTTAAATTCTACCATTTCCCTATACTATATATATATTTGGTAAATGAATGTTTTTTACAGCGAAAATATTGAATACAAGATTGCCTTGTGTTACCGCGTGAAAGAGAATAAAACAAGGCTATAATTTTTGTATTAACCACATACGCCTCTTTAGCCTAAGCCGAAGAGGCTTTTTTATAACAAATAAAACTACACCATATGCAAAGCTTCAGAACGGAACTGGAGAACCCGATAATTGAAAAAGACATCATTGATCTTGAAAAAAAGATCAGAGCTTTTCGTGAAGGTAAAATACACGATGAAAAATTCAGAAGCTTACGCCTTGCCCGTGGAATTTACGGACAACGTCAGCCAGGTGTACAAATGGTGCGTATTAAATTACCATTTGGTAAAGTAACCTTCAAACAGCTTTTGCGCATTGCCGATATATCTGACGAGTATGGAAGTGGTAATTTACACTTAACTACCCGGCAAGATATTCAGATACACTATGTTAGCCTTGATCGTACTCCTGAACTTTGGGCCAAACTTGAGCAGGATGATATCACCCTACGCGAAGCTTGTGGTAACACAGTGAGGAATGTAACAGCCTCTCCTACCTCTGGCATAGATCCTCTGGAACCATTTGATGTATCTCCTTATGCTCATGCTACATTTGAGTATTTTTTACGTAATCCTATTTGCCAGGAAATGGGTCGTAAATTCAAGATCTCATTTTCATCAAGTGATGCAGATACTGCATTTTCTTACGTGCATGATATTGGTGTAATTCCTAAAATAAATAATAACAACGAACGTGGTTT
Organism: Mucilaginibacter aquaedulcis; assembly: GCF_030409325.1. GTDB lineage: Bacteria > Bacteroidota > Bacteroidia > Sphingobacteriales > Sphingobacteriaceae > Mucilaginibacter > Mucilaginibacter aquaedulcis. Next base: position 347,212 of record NZ_JAUFPR010000002.1, on the reverse strand, counting down.
TAAAGTGCTGTTAGGTGGAGGTCTTGGTGCCCAACCCATATTGGCCAGTATTGTAGAAGAGTTTTTACCAGAAGATAAACTAATACCATATATAGAAGCTATTATCAGGGTATTTGACCGTTATGGCGAGCGCACTAACCGTAATAAAGCCCGTTTAAAATATCTGATCCAAAAAATTGGACTTGAAGAGGTTTTACGTCTTGCTAAAATTGAACAAAAAGCAATTAAGGTTAAAAGCTACCCTATTAACCGCGATACCGTTCCCCTTCCGGCTATTCCTGAACAAACCACTTACGCTGAAGTTAATATAAGCAATCCTTTCAGGTACGAGCAATGGTTAGCCACCAATGTGTTTGAGCAAAAGCAAAAAGGGTATTTCGGTGTATATATTAAAGTGCCTGTAGGTGATATTTCAACAGGCACAGCCCGTGAGCTGGTTAAAGTTTTACAACCTTTGGTTGCTGACGAAATTCGTATTACGCAAAACCAAGGGCTATTATTAAAATTTGTCCGTAAAGAAGCATTGCCGGCTTTATATGAGGGTTTAGCTAAATTGGAACTTGCAGCTCCGGGTTTTGACAGTGTTGCCGATGTAACAACCTGCCCTGGAACTGATACCTGTAATTTGGGCATTTCTAACAGTATGACAATGGCCCGTGTATTGGAAGATTTGATATACAACGAGTATGAAGATTTTATTTATAACCGTGATATCAAGATAAAAATAAGCGGTTGTATGAACTCATGCGGTCAGCATGGTTTAGCTCATATCGGTTTTCATGGCAGTTCACTGAAAGCCGGTACAAAAGTGCTTCCGTCAGTACAGGTGATGTTGGGCGGCGGTACTGTTGGCCACGGTATTGGCCGCGCTGCCGACAGAGTCATTAAAGTGCCTTCAAAAAGAGCTACCGATGTTTTAAGAGCCTTGTTAGATGATTATAAAGAGTTTTCGATAGAAGAAGAAACATACCATGCCTATTATGACAGACAAGGAAAAGACTATTTTTATCGGTTACTAAAACCTCTTGCCGATTTGACCACCCTAACCGACGATGAATTTGTTGACTGGGGCCATCAGGAAACTTATGTAAGCGCTATTGGCGTTGGTGAGTGTGCTGGCGTAATAATTGACCTTGTTGCTACATTATTATATGAAGCGGAAGAAAAGTTAGGCTGGGCAAATCAATCGTTCGAGGCAGGTGCCTGGGCCGATGCAATTTATCATTCTTATAATACCCTGTTAAGCTCAGCAAAAGCATTACTGTTAGATAAGAGTATTAACACCAGCACACAAGCTGCGGTTATTCGTGAGTTTGATGCCAATTATGTAGAAAAGGGCGAATTTGATATTCAGGGCAGCTTTAATGACCTGGTTTTACAAATCAATCAGCATGAACCATCTGAAGAATTTGCTACTGCTTACTTGGCAGAGGCTACAGAGTTTTTAAACAAGAGTAAAACAAAGAGAGAGGCGCTGGTACAATAACTTGCCAATCAAATAATAAATTGTTCAGAGAAATAATATTGCTGCACAATTTGAGCTTATCAAGATTTTTTTATGACATTATTGCCCAAGGATAGCAGTTTAACTAACATTCAGCATAAAGAAAACGGAGGCAATCAGTTGTTTCCTGTATTTTTGAAACTGAACAACTTGCATACTGTGCTTATTGGCGGTGGTAATGTAGGTTTAGAAAAACTTTCAGCAATTTTAAATAACAGTAACGAAGCAAAGGTAACTGCTATATCCCGCGATTTTTTGCCGGAGATACATGAATTGGCAGCTCTTCATGATGGCTTAACCATTGTTCAGAAATCATTTACAGACGACGATCTGAACAATGCCGAAGTAGTTATAGCTGCAACTAACGATAGTGACCTGAATATTTATATACGCCAGGCAGCGCATGATCGCAAACTGCTCATTAACGTTGCTGACAAACCCGAGCTATGCGATTTTTACCTCGCATCTATAGTTCAAAAGGGTGATCTAAAACTGGCTATATCTACCAACGGAAAATCACCAACCATAGCTAAGCGTTTAAAAGAAGTTTTGAGCGATGGGCTTCCTGATGAACTTGATATTACGTTGCAACAAATGAGTGAATTAAGAAACACATTAAACGGCGACTTTACCGATAAAGTAAAAAAGCTTAACAGTGTAACTTCGGTATTGGTTGAACCCAAATTAACGATAAACAAAAACTTTATCTGGCTAATATGGTCAACAATTATTATTTCAATTGTCGTAGTTGTTACTGCTCTTTATTTAAAAGAGCCGGGATTTAAAAGTTTTGTAACCGGTATAGATCCTATCTTTTATTACTTTTTAGGTGCCGGCTTTGTATTTGCCATGATTGATGGTGCCATCGGCATGTCATACGGGGTTACTTCTACAACTTTTTCGCTGTCAATGGGTATCCCGCCTGCATCAGCCAGTATGGGTGTGCACCTTTCAGAAATAATGAGTTGTGGTATAGCTGGTTGGATGCATTACCGGATGGGTAACATCAACTGGAAGTTATTTAAGCTATTGGTAGTCCCAGGAATTGTTGGCGCTGTAACCGGCGCTTACCTGTTATCTTCATTAGAACATTACAGTCAATATACCAAACCAGTAGTATCGTTATATACGTTAATATTAGGTATAGTTATATTAAGAAAAGCATTTAAGATCAAGCGTAAAAAATCGGCCGATAAGGTAAAACGAATTTCACTGCTTGGCTTAGGCGGTGGTTTTATTGACGCTGTAGGCGGAGGCGGTTGGGGTTCAATCGTACTATCAACATTAATAGCCGGTGGGCGTAGTCCACGATTTTCATTAGGTACTGTAAAGTTGTCGCGTTTTTTTGTTGCCATTATGGGTTCTATAACCTTTATCACTATGGTAAGCAGTGACCATTGGCAGGCAGTAGCGGGTTTAATATTGGGTAGCGCGTTGGCCGCACCTATAGCGGCCCGCATTTCCAATAAAATATCAACAAAAACAATTATGGTTTCAGTTGCGATAATCGTTATACTGGTAAGCCTAAAATCTATAATTGCCTTTATTACAAAGGTTTTTTAAAATGAGCGAAGTAGTTAAACATATAAAAGACATAACAGCGGGTGTTGGGCCTGTAGAAGCATTAACAGAACTGGCAGAGTTGTTTCCTGGCGAGATTGTATTTTCAACAAGTTTTGGCTGGGAAGATCAAGTTATCAGCCATATGATATTTGCAAATAAACTGCCTATAAAAGTTTTCACGCTGGAAACAGGCAGGCTTTTCCGCGAGACCTACTCTGTATGGAGCAGCACCATGGACAGGTATAAGCAGCCTATACATGCCTACTTCCCGAATCAGGATCTGGTGGCTGATATGGTGAATAAAAAAGGTCCTAATAGCTTTTATGAATCAGTTGAGAATCGTAAGGAGTGTTGTGGAATCCGCAAGATAGAGCCTTTAAAAAGAGCTTTAAAAGGCAATAAGGTATGGATAACCGGTATCCGTGCAGATCAGTCTATTAACAGGCATGATATGGAAAACGTGGAATGGGACGAACAAAACCAACTGGTAAAGTTCCATCCTATTTTTAACTGGACATTAGATGAGGTTAAGGCTTACGTTAAGCAGTATAACATCCCCTACAATTCACTGCATGACCAAGGCTTTCCAAGTATTGGCTGTGCTCCCTGCACCCGTGCTGTTGCGGAAGGCGAAGATTTCAGGGCCGGTCGTTGGTGGTGGGAAGACCAATCTAAAAAAGAGTGTGGATTACATGAAATAAAACAGCACTAAAAAACTTAAATCATACAAACAAAGCCGGTTAATTAACTTTAACCGGCTTTGTCATTTTAATAAACATTACTCCAACAAAAAAGCGAATGAGCATCGTGCTCATTCGCTTAAAAAACTATATAAAACGTATTAAAAAGTGCTATTGAGGTTTTTGGTTACTCAATAAACCATCCAGAGTAACTGAAACATAATATAAGCCGCCAAGAGTTGGGCCACCTGCATATTGAATGTAGCGTTTATTGAATATGTTACTTGCACCTAATTTGAAGGTAGCATAGTATTGTGGCACCCGGTAAGTTACCTGTGCATCAACAGTGCCTATAGCCGGTACAGTACCTGTAACTAAAGGACTTTCCCATAAAAATGACTCCTGCCATTTATACACAACGTTAAAGCCAAGGTTTTTAGCTACTTCGCGGTTACCGAATGATACGTTACCTGACCACTCCGGAGTATTAAAGCCTGTTACAAATATATCAGAAGCCGATTGAGCTTTTAACTTGTTAAAGCTTACGTTGCCCGATACGGTATATCTTTTATAAAAATTGTAACTGATACCTGCTGAGGAACCATAGTTATTATAAATGTTTTTGGCATTGGTGTAAACACGGTATCTGCTTTGTCCCTGGCTTGCGGCATTGGTAGCGGTACCTGTTGTTGGGTCGCGGTTAATATCAAGCATTGATAATACAGCAGCATCGGTACCAACTGTTGCACCATTTGGCACAAACACCTGCACTTGACCTAAAAAGCCATTATAGCGGTTGGCATAAGCATCTATATCAATAAATACTTTGTTATCGGCAACTATGCCTTTATAACCAACTTCGTATGAGGTTATTTGTTCAGGCCTTGCTGGTGGCAAATCGGCTACTTTAAGTAGGTTTCTGTTAGCAAGGGCGGTAGCATCGGTACCACTTGCCGCGCCAGGAGCAGCGTTTACGGCAGCATTAAAATTAGCTACAGATGTTTGGGTATAGCTGTTTCCAAGGTATCCCAACCCATCGTTGATGAAGGGCAGACTTCCTACGCGTTTAACACGGCCGTTATTTACATATGATAAAGCTTCAAACAATGAAGGGAAGCGGTAACCATTCTGGAAAGTAAATCTGAAATTATGATTTTCATTAATAGAATACACCGCAGCTAAACGTGGTGTAAATTTAGGATCAAAATAAGGATTGTAATCCCATCTAACAGAACCAAACAACTTTAACTTGTTATCAAAAAAGGTTTTGGTAACCTGGGTGAATGCTCCGTACTTTTTATAGATCACATTATTACCGAAACTGCCGTTCTCTAATGGTGTATTCCTGTCGGCAATTGGGCGGCTAAAATCAACAAAGTTATTACCATCAGGAATTATAGAGTAAACCCTTACATCACCACCAACTAACAGATCAACAACTTTAACCCTGTCAGACAGGTCCCATTGAGCTTCAGCGTTATACATATGGCTCTTTTGTACCAAAGCGGCACCACCTGTAACAGGCGCATTAGGTATAAGGCTTGATTTAATATCCCAGTTGTTAATACCTATTATAGTTTTACGCAGATCGTTAAAAGCAGGGGTTCCGGGCTCTACCCTTCCTTTATCAGCGGCAGCCCGAGCATATTGCTCTGCTGCTGCCAGGTTGGCTGATGTTAACGCCCCGCCTGGGTATGATTTAAGAGCATTTCCAAACAAAGTACCCCATGCTGAGTTACTTGCATGGTTCAGATCAAGGTTATCGGCTAATGGTTTAACATTAAATGAATTACCTGTATTTTCGATAGATTCATAGGCTCTGACTAAAAACTCCTTACCTTTTAATTCTACTTTATGGTTTTGAACTGTAGCACCATCTAAAGAAATTTTGTTACCACGTTGAAAAACACCATCCATCCTACCGTAACGATAGGTATAAGATAATATAGTGTTTGGTGTTATTTTATATGATAAAGTACCATCCAGTTTCAGGTTAGTTACGTGCGGATCAACCAGGTCAACCTCATTATAACCTGTACGGGCCACGGTAAGGTTTGGCCTGGCCACACCATCTACAACTATTCCCTTCACAACCACTGTATTGCTACCGGCAAGAGCATCGTCACCATATTTGTTCCAGCCGTCATAAGCCGCGTTGCTTATTCCTGTTAATTCAGGGTAAGCCGGATTAGCAGTTTTTAAATTACCGGGGTTTTGATCTTTTTGAGTATTTGATTGCCAGTCGGTTCCCTGCAGATAACTGAAGTTAACTTTAAAGGCAAATTTATCATTGAAAGCTTTGGCATATCTTAGGGCATCTTCTGTAAGAGAGCTTGCACCCAGGGCATCATTACCAACATGGTTAACCGCTTGCCGGTGGTAAAAACTCAAGCCTTGGTATTTAAAAGGATCTTTTGTAAAAAGATTTGATAAACCATTAATAGCATTTGTACCATATAATGCTGCTGCAGCACCCGGGGTAATTTCAATGCTGGCAATATCAAGCTCTGTTGGGCCAATGGCATTACCAAGCGGCACCCCCAAAGTGGCCGATTGCATATCCACACCATCAACCAACTGCATAAACCTAAAGTTGTTTGGGCTGTTGAAACCACGGGTATTAGGTACTTTAAGCGTTATACTGGTTGTAGTCATTTGTACGCCTTTAACATTTTCAAGCGCATCATAGAAACTTGGGCCAGGCGATTGTTTTAACGCGTTGATGCTTAGTTTTTCAATAGCTACGGGCGAACGTAAAAGCTTTTCTTCCTTACGGGATGCGGTAACTACTACTTCATTTATGAGTAATGATTGAGATGTAAGCTGGATGTTTAAAGCGCTATTGGCATTTTTAATAAAAAACTCTTGCGGCTGAAATCCGACTGCCGTAAAAACCAGTGTATAAGGCAATTTAGCACTTGTAGTTAACGAGAATTTACCGGTGCTATCAGTGGCTGCCTTGTTTGTAGTTCCTTTTATGGTAACTGTGGTGCCAACTAAAGGCTGGCCATGATCGTCATTTACTTTTCCGCTTAAAATGTATGAGCCATTAAGTTGGGCATAGCTGATTGCCGGAATAAGCGTAAGAAAAAGTACAATGAATTTTAATGAATTTGTAAAAATCTTCATGAAGTAAGGTTGGTGGTGGTAATATTAAATGAGTTGATTAAATGTTTTTGATAGATGTAGGATCAAAACATCAACAACAGGCAGTGGACAGCCGCATAACAAAGGTGTAAAGTATAGCCATTTTAAAATAATGATATAAATTCTATAGAATTAGTAGACAAAAATATAAAAAAAAATATTCCCTGCAATCATTTTTCATTTTTTTAAACTTAAATGTAACTAAGTGAGAAATTAATAATGAAAGCTTTACATTGATAAGACTTTTGTAGAAACAAAAGAACAAAAGCCAAACAACTGAATACCAAATAGATAAGTTATATGATCTATAAAAAAATCAACTTTTGAACAAAAAACACTACGAAAATTATATTTAAAGACAAAAAAAGTTAAAAACACTGCTCTTTTAGTAAAAAAAATCTTATATCGGTAGTTATAAAATATATTTTGATCTGTTTTTATCCAAAATGATTTAAAAATAACAAAAAATGAAATTTTTACTTTAAAATCAATTTAAATCTATGCTTAATAGACGGTTTTTTTTGTAATATTGAGTTTTTAATTTCATACTTAAATGTCCTTCAATTATCAACGCGTTATTATAAAAATTGGATCGAACGTTTTCACTCAAGAAAATGGCCTGCCCAATCTTCAACGTATTGAGCATTTGGTTGGGCAAATCGCAGCTATAAAAAAACAAGGTAAAGAAGTCATCTTAGTTTCTTCAGGAGCGGTGGCATCTGGCCGAAGCCTCATCACCATCTCCGAAAAATATGATGCCATTGCTGCCCGTCAGCTTCTGGCCTCTATTGGTCAGGTTAAATTGATCAATACCTACTCAAACCTTTTTGAGCGTTTTGACATGTTGTGCTCGCAGGTATTAGTTACCAAAGAAGATTTCAGGGATAGAATGCACTACCTGAATATGAAGAACTGCCTTGAGCTTTTGCTGCAACACCAGGTAATACCCGTTGTTAATGAAAATGATGTGGTATCGGTAACTGAACTAATGTTTACAGATAACGATGAGCTGGCCGGGCTTATAGCTTCCATGCTGAATGCTCAGGCGCTTATAGTTTTAACCAATGTAGATGGTATTTATAACGGAGATCCGAAAGCTCCGGGTTCAACTGTAATTGAAGAAGTAAGCGGATCAGTTGTTGATTTTGCTGAGTTTGTTTCATCAGGCCGTTCACAGTTTGGCCGTGGTGGCATGATCACCAAATCTACCATGTCGCAAAAAACCGCTCAACTTGGCATTGCTGTACATATAGCCAACGGAACACGTGATAATATCCTGACCGATGTATTGGAAAATAAGGTTGTCCACACCCGTTTTGTACCTAATAAAATAGCATCCGGTAAAAAGAAGTGGATAGCACACTCAGAAAAATCAGCTACAGGTGTTGTGCAGGTTAACAATGGTGCTAAAGCAGCTCTTATATCAAACAAAGCCACGAGTTTGCTTCCGGTAGGCATTATGCAAATAATAGCCGACTTTAAAAAAGGTGATATTATAAAGCTAATTGACGAAAATAATAAACCGGTTGGTTTAGGTATTGCAGAATACGGGGCTGATAAAGCCAAAGAAAGAGTTGGGCAAAAAAAGCAGAAGCCCCTGGTACATTATGATTATCTTTATTTACAGGGTTAACATCATATGAATTACGATATTTATTTCCAAAATGCAATTGATGCAGGCAGAAAACCAACCCTCGCCCCTGCTTTAATAAATCAGGTGTTACTGGATGTAACTGAAGCAGCAATTGACCAGATAGATTATTTGCTGACCGAAAACCAGAAAGATCTTGATCGCATGGATCCTGCTGATCCTAAATATGACAGGTTGAAGCTTACCCCAACCAGAATTGAATCAATCGCGGCCGATATGGTCAATGTTGCAGGCCTTGATAGTCCGTTGGGAAAACAGCTATCAGAAACTAATATGCCTAACGGCTTATCCATAACTAAGATTAGTGTGCCATTGGGTGTTGTAGGTGTTATTTACGAGGCCCGGCCCAATGTAACTTTTGATGTATTTGCTCTGTGTTTTAAAACAGGGAATATCAGCATTTTAAAAGGTGGCAGTGATGCCGATTTTTCAAATCAGGCCATTATTTCGGTTATACATAAAGTATTGCTCAAACATAACCTGGATACCCGAATTGTAACACTTTTGCCAGCTGAAAGAGAAGCTACATCTGCCTTGCTAAATGCTGTAGGCTATGTGGATGTATTAATTCCACGTGGAAGCCAGTCATTAATAAACTTTGTGCGCGAAAACAGTAAAGTACCTGTGATAGAAACGGGTGCAGGTATTGTCCATACTTATTTTGATGAATCAGGTGATTTAGAAAAAGGTGCTCAGATCATCGAGAATGCCAAAACACGACGGGTTAGTGTTTGTAATGCGCTCGATTGCTTAATTATACACTCCGCCCGTATCAATGATTTGCCACAACTTACACATATCTTAAAAGAAAAGCAGGTAGAATTATTTGCCGACGAAACCTCTTATGCGGCTTTAAAAAGTACCTACCCGAATCAGTTATTGCATAAAGCAGAACCTCAACATTTTGGTACCGAGTTTTTATCCATGAAAATGGCTATTAAAACCGTTGATAATTTTAAACAGGCTCTTGAACACATAGCCATAAACAGTTCTAAACACAGTGAGGCTATTATATCAGAAAATGCTGACCATATAGCTACATTTTTAAATGATGTAGATGCTGCAGCGGTTTATGCAAATGTTTCAACAGCTTTTACTGATGGTGCACAATTTGGCTTAGGTGCTGAGATTGGTATAAGCACTCAAAAACTTCATGCCCGCGGCCCAATGGGCCTTAACGAACTTACCAGCTATAAATGGATAGTGAAAGGTAACGGACAAACACGCACTCCATAACAACAAACCTATATTATGCCACAAAAAAAGGTGCTTGAAAAAGCACCTTAAATTTCCTCTCATTGGCTTGGGTTAGACTTCTTATTTGATCACGTAATTTGCTATTGCAACAAAACAAATAATCACTAAAATCACTCCTTGAAGTTTTTGCTCTAATGTTAACTGGTTGATCATTTTAAATTAATTAGGGTATAGCAAATTTAAATTGTAATCTCAATGTTACAATAGCGTCACACACTTTTGCATTTATTTTAACAAAAAACACACGTAGTTTTTACAATGGCAATTGCACAATTATTATTTAAAAGATTGGCAAAAAAAACCTTTTTATATTGAAATTAGTGTTGTTTCTACACGTCTTGAAAAATGGAATTTATTAACCTTTATTAAAGATTTGGATGCATTTTTCTTCAAAAATCATATTTCGGTTATAAAACATTAACAAACATTTTAATCAAATAATAAATAGGAATCGTTCCAATTTTGATTGTTTAATTGATCTTATCGAAACTAATTGATAAGCACTCAAACTTTATATAAATTATGTAAGTAACTGAAAATAAAATCAAATTAACCATTGGTTAATACCTAAATCACCACAGTATAACTTCATTTTACCCTCTGCTGACCCAATAACGTGTTAACATAAAAATCAAAAAAGTATCTTTGCAGCATTATGAGTAAGCATGGCAGGATTTTAGTAGCAATGAGTGGTGGCGTTGATAGTTCGGTAGCAGCAGTTATGCTGCATGAGCAGGGCTATGAAGTTATTGGCCTTACTATGAAAACCTGGGACTATGCCTCATCTGGCGGCAGTTCAAAAGAAACTGGTTGTTGCAGCTTGGATAGTATTAATGATGCCCGTGCTTTAGCTGTAGGTTATGGCTTCCCTCATTATATATTAGATATCCGGAATGAGTTTGGCGATTTTGTGATCGATAACTTTGTTGACGAATATCTGGCAGGCCGCACCCCTAACCCATGCGTTTTGTGTAACACCCATATTAAATGGGATGCGCTTTTAAAACGTGCCGATAAGCTTGATTGTGAATTTATAGCTACAGGGCATTATGCCAACATCCGTTTGCAGGATAATGGTCGCTATGTAATATCAAAAGGTAAAGACGAAAATAAGGATCAGTCATATGTACTTTGGGGTGTATCGCAGCAAAACCTGGCACGCACTAAGTTTCCTTTAGGTAGTTTCTCAAAACCCGAAATCAGGCAGATGGCTTTAGATATGGGCCAGGTTGAACTTGCGGGTAAAAGCGAAAGCTATGAAATATGCTTCGTACCAGATAACGATTACAGAGCCTTTTTAAGACACAAAGTTGGCGATCTGGAAGAACGTGTTGCCGGTGGCAATTTTGTACTCGCTGATGGCACTGTAGTGGGCAAACATCAAGGATACCCCTTCTATACAATAGGCCAGCGTAAAGGTTTAGGTATAGCATTAGGGCAGCCAATGTTTGTTACCAATATTAATCCCGATACCAATACCGTTGTTTTAGGCACAGCTGATGAATTAGAACGTAAGCAGGCCTGGGTTAAAAACCTCAACCTGGTTAAATACGCTAATATAAATGAACCCATCGAAGCTATAACCAAAATACGCTACAAAGATGCGGGTACACAAAGCACCATTCTACAAATGGGTGAACACATGAAAGTTGACTTTCATCATTCTGTATCCGGTATCGCACCAGGCCAATCGGCCGTTTTTTATGAAGGCAATGATCTGCTGGGTGGTGGTTTCTTGATGTAATTAGAATCAATGCGTAGATAGTTTTGTCTTTAATACTTGTATTAAGGACAATTAAGCTTTGCGATCCTATTTTTGCGGCAAAGACTTGTCGGGCTTTTTAGCCTGTATACTTGAGAACATTGCAAGCTTTTCCGAAAACAAATTTGTGTTTCCCTTTCTTTATGTTTTATTTGCAAAAAATAACTGCTTAAATGGCCAAAAATTTACTGATTGTTGAATCTCCGGCGAAAGCCAAGACCATAGAAGGATACCTTGGTAAAGAATTTACTGTTAAGTCGAGCTACGGCCATATCCGTGATCTGGTAAAATCAGAAGATGCAATTGACACTGCAAATAACTTCTCTCAAAAATATGAAGTTCCGGCAGATAAAAAGCAGGTAGTAAGCGAATTAAAGAAGTTAGCTAAAGAAGCAGAAATGGTTTGGCTGGCATCGGACGAGGACCGTGAGGGTGAGGCCATATCCTGGCATTTGTATGAAACGCTTGGATTAAAAGATGCCACAACAAAACGTATTGTTTTTCACGAAATCACCAAGCCTGCTATATTGCGGGCCATTGATACTCCACGTAAAATAGATTATAACCTTGTTAATGCACAACAGGCTCGCCGCGTGCTTGACAGATTGGTGGGTTTTGAACTTTCCCCTGTTTTATGGAAAAAAGTAAAGCCATCCCTTTCTGCTGGGCGTGTACAATCTGTAGCCGTAAGGTTAATTGTTGACCGCGAACGTGAAGTAAATAAATTTAAGTCGGAAGCTGCGTTTAAAATAGTAGCCATATTCGGTAAAGGTAAAGACGCGTTTAAGGCGGAGCTGGCCGAGCGTTTCAGCCAGCAGGAAGATGCTGAAAAGTTTTTAAATGATTGCCTTGGTGCCGATTTTGATATAAGATCCTTAGAAACAAAACCTGCCAAGCGTTCACCTGCCGCTCCATTTACCACATCTACTTTACAGCAGGAAGCCAGCAGAAAATTAGGATATTCAGTAGCACGTACCATGCAGGTAGCGCAAAGACTGTATGAATCCGGTTATATAACCTACATGCGTACCGATTCGGTAAACTTATCGGAAACAGCATTGGATGCAGCTCAAAAGGAGATTGTATCTGCGTATGGCGACAAATATCATCAACTCAGAAAATACAAAACCAAAAATGCAAGTGCACAAGAAGCGCACGAAGCTATAAGGCCAACCTATTTTAACAACCATACTATTGATGGAGAATCGGCAGAAAAACGTTTGTATGAACTGATATGGAAACGTGCCATAGCTTCACAAATGAGCGAAGCTCAGTTTGAGAAAACCACTGCAAAGATCAGTATATCAACCCGTAAAGAGGAATTGACTGCTAACGGCGAGGTGATGAAGTTCGACGGTTTCCTGAAAGTATACCTTGAATCTGAAGATGAAGAAGATGATACGCCACAGGATGGTGAAAATGCTATGCTGCCGCCTTTAACGAGAGGTCAGCGTTTGGCGTTACAAGAAATGTCGGCAACTGAACGCTTCTCTCGCCCACCTGCAAGATATACGGAGGCAAGCCTGGTTAAAAAACTTGAAGAATTGGGTATAGGTCGTCCGTCAACTTACGCTCCTACCATATCAACCATTCAAAACCGTGGTTACGTGGTTAAAGAAGAGCGTGAAGGAAAGGTTCGTGCTTTTAGAGTATTAACCTTAAAAGGCGACTCTATCGTAAAAGAAAATAAAACGGAAAATACTGGTGCCGAACGTGGTAAATTATTCCCTACAGATATTGGTGCCGTTGTAAACGATTTCCTGGTTCAGTATTTTAAAGATATTGTTGATTTTAATTTTACTGCCAGCGTTGAAAAACAATTTGACGAAATAGCCCAGGGCTTAAAAGAATGGACAGACATGCTCCATGATTTTTATAACCCCTTTCATAAAGAGGTACAAGACACCATTGAAACTGCCGATAAGGCTACCGGTGAGCGTGAATTGGGCACTCATCCGGAAAGTGGTAAAAAAATATCGGTACGTATAGGTCGTTATGGCCCGTTTGTGCAGGTTGGTGAGAGTACAACTGAAGAAAACAAAGACGAAAAACCACTTTATGCGAGTTTGCGTAATGGTCAAAGTATTGAAACCATCAGTCTGGAAGAAGCTCTTGAATTATTCAAACTTCCTAAAGTTGTTGGCGAATATGAGGGTAAGGTTATGAAGGTGGCTATTGGTCGTTTTGGCCCTTATATTAGCCATAATAGTGCATTTGTTTCCTTGCCAAAAGAAATTGACCCTTTGGATGTTACTGAAGAACAGGCCATCGAATTAATTGAAGCTAAACGTAAAAAGGATGCCGAAAAACTGATCAAAGCTTTTGACGAAGACCCCGATGTAAAAGTATTGAACGGCCGCTGGGGGCCTTATATTGAATTTGGCAAACTAAACGTAAAAATACCAAAAGACAAAGATCCTCTAACCTTAACATATGAGGAATGTAAAGCCTTGGCCGATGCTATGCCTAAAGATGCTAAAAAAGGCAGATTTGGTAAGGCTGCAGCTGCAAAGCCTGCTGCTAAAAAAGCTCCTGCCAAAAAGGCTACGGCAAAGAAAAAATAATTTTGTGGTGAGTTTTGAGTAACAAGTTTTTGAACTCAAAGCTTACCGCTCAAAACCATTTTAAAAATGATAAAGGATCTGCCAGAAAATAACGTAAAGGATATTGCAATTGCAGTAGCGTTGGAGAGCGAAAGTATTGAAAGTAAAATCTGGTATGTATATCTCATAAATCTTAAGAATGAGCCTATTGAAAACGTGCTTGTAACTTCAAAAGGATATGGCGAAAAAGATGGTGTACAAGTAAAAACATCTACCCTGAGGCATATGTTCCCGGAAGTTGCTGGGCAGTCATATAAACTTATTGAACCTATTGATGAACAAACATTTGGGCTCAATAACGAATATTGGCTCAGTTATTATATAGGTAAAAATATCTACGATAAAAAATTCATTTTCCTACCTGAAAGTATTGTTGAAATGAATTTCATTAAACTTCCTGTTTTAAACAAACCGGGAGTTATGATTCTGTGATATAATAAAATAAGTTTTCCGTTTAATTATTTATTATCATAAATTTTTTAATTTAACATGATCTTAAATAAACCTATTTCATGGAGAACGGATATACCAGATTCCGCAGACGCAAGAGTATAATCACTATTTGTGCATCCCTATTATTGATCTTACTGATCATTTATATTATTGCTAACGGCAATAAAAAAACTACAGTCGACCCTGCCTTTAGTAAATATATTGAATCATACACTACCGGGGTTATATCAAAAGAAAGCGTAATCCGTATTCGTTTAGCCAGCCAGGTACAGATTACCCATCAGCAAAACGAGCAATTAAGCGATGATCTTTTTGATCTCTCGCCCAATGTTAAGGGGAAAGCTTATTGGGTTGACACCCGTACTATCGAATTTCGGCCTTCTGCAAAACTCGATCCCGGGAAAAACTACACTGCCGATTTCAATTTGGGGCAGCTGATCAATGTTCCTGATAAATTTGAACATTTTAAATTTGATTTTCAGGTTGTAAAGCCTAACCTTAACGTAAATTTCAGTGGTTTAACTGCAGCAACCAACACCTCCCTCACCGAAATGAAACTGGAAGGTGATATTCAAACTGCCGACACCGAAGACCCTGCTTTTATTGAAAAACTACTCATGGTAACCTATGAGTATCCTGTCAAAATAAATTGGGAGCATAATAGCAGTGCCAAAACGCACCGATTTAAAATAACCGGCTTAAAAAGGCAACAGGGTAAATCTACACCCCTTTCAGTTAGCTGGGATGGCAGCGGATTAAATGTAGATAGAAAAGGTAACCAGCATTATGATATACCAGCAATTGGTGATTTTAAAGTATTGGATATTCGTGCAATACAGGAAAATGACCAATATGTGTTGGTACAGTTTTCAGATCCTATCATGATAGGTCAGGAACTTAATGGTTTGATAGGCATAAACAATATAGCCGATGCAGCATATACCATTGACGGAAGTACCGTAAAGGTTTACGCTCCTGAACGATTACAAGGAGATTACAGCGTGTCTGTAAACGAAGGTGTAGAAAATATATCGCATAAAAAAATCACAAAAACATACACGGCCAACGTGTTTTTTGAGAATCGGCTTCCTAATGTTACCATACCGGGCAAAGGTGTGATCCTTCCCGACTCGGGTAAGTTGATGATGCCGTTTGAGGCTGTGAACTTAAATGCCGTTGACGTAAGCATTATTAAAATATATGAGAACAATGTACCTCAATATTTTCAGAATAACGGTTTTGACGGCGGGCAGGAACTGCGTCAGGTTGGTAAACCTGTAGTTCAAAAAACAATCAGGCTTGATAATGATAAAGGATTAAACCTGAAAAAGAAAAACCGTTTCATGCTTGATCTTGACCAAATGATACGCACAGAACCCGGCGCTATATACAGGGTAGTAATCGGTTTCCGAAAAGAATATTCGCTATATAATTGCAGCGTACCCGGATCAGGAACAAAAAGTGGTAGTGATGATGAAGAAGAATACGGAAGTGGGGATTATAGCGATAATAGTAAGGTAAGTGACGAGGATGATGATTTTTGGTCGAGATATGATAATTTCTACCCAGAGGGTTATAGCTGGCAGGATAGGAATAACGCTTGCACTCCATCATACTATACAAAACAACGCTGGGCCACACGTAACATTATAGCCTCTAACATTGGGCTGATTGCTAAACGAGGTAATGATAACAGCATGTTTGTAGCTGTAACTGATATTTTAACCGCGCAACCAATGCAGGGTGTGGAGCTTGAGCTTTTAGATTATCAGAAACAGGTGATCTATAAAACAACGTCCGGCAGTGATGGAATAGTGAAGTTTGACCTTAAACGAAAGCCTTACTTGCTGGTAGCTAAAAAAGATGCGCAAAGAGGTTATTTAAAGCTTGATGACGGAAGCTCGCTCCCACTCACTCGTTTTAATGTTGGCGGCGAGCAGATACAGAGCGGCCTTAAAGGTTTTATATATGGTGAACGTGGCGTTTGGCGCCCCGGCGACTCCATCTTTGTTTCATTTATATTGGAAGATAAATTAAAAACGCTTCCGCAAGATCATCCAGTTGAGTTTGAACTAACTGATCCTAATGGTAAGCTCTATAGGCGAATAACCAAAACAAAGGCGCTTGATGGTTTTTATAGTTTTCATACAGCTACAGAAATCTCGTCGCCTACAGGTAACTGGGGAGCTAAAGTAAAAGTTGGTGGCGCTGTGTTTGAAAAGAAAATCAAAGTTGAAACCATTATGCCTAACCGGATGAAATTAAACCTTTCATTCGGCGGCGCGGCTGAACTTACCAAAGGCAATAACGCGGATGGCAAGTTAAGTGCACAATGGCTTTTCGGCGGAGCGGCTCAAAACCTGAAAGCTAAGGTTGATGCGTTTCTATCCCCGCAAACCACCAGCTTTAAACAATATCCGGATTATGTTTTTGACAATCCTACACTCGCCTTTAATACTCAAACACAAACCGTTTTTGATGGTAAACTAAGTGCCGAAGGTACAGCAGCTATTAATGCAGATATCAACGTAGAGAAACAAGCCCCCGGACAGCTGCGCGCTAATTTTCTTGTTAAGGTTTTTGAACCAGGAGGTAACTTCAGTATTCAGCAAACTACCTTGCCTTACAACGTTTATACCGGGTATGTAGGCATTAAAACACCGGCCGGAAGTGATCTTTCTGGGATGTTGGTAACGGATAAAGACCATCAGATAGATATTGCTGATGTTGATGTTAATGGTAACGCCTTAGCTGGAACACGAAATGTACAGCTGGAACTTTACAAAGTACAATGGCGTTGGTGGTGGGATCAAACCGGTGATGAAACCAGCAATTTCACACAAGACAAGTATAACAAACTCATCAAAACCGAAAACATTCAGCTCAATAACGGTAAGAGTAAATGGACTCTGCGCATCCCCAAGGTTGACTGGGGCCGTTACCTGATCAAAGTTAAGGACGAACAAACTGGTCATTCAACCGGAAAGTTCATTTATGTTGACTGGCCTAATTGGTCGGAAAGATTACAGCAAAGCAACCCGACCGAAGCTGCTATGCTATCTTTTACATCAGACAAAACCAACTATAAAGTTGGGGAACAGGCTACACTTACAATCCCTACCGCAGCGGATGGCCGGGCGTTAATTAGTTTTGAAAACGGCAGTAAGGTTTTAAAAAACACCTGGATTGATACTAAAAAAGGGCAGACTCAATACCGTTTTACTGTTGATGAAACCATGGCACCAAATGTGTTTGTAAATGTAACCCTGCTGCAAAGGCACTCACAAACGGTTAATGACCTACCAATTCGCATGTATGGAGCTATACCATTACAGATAGATAATCCTGAAACAATCCTAAAACCGGTGATCAGCATGCCCGATAAGATCAGGCCAGAATCACAATCGGCCATTACTGTATCGGAAGCAACGGGCAAGGAAATGACCTATACTATAGCTATTGTTGACGAAGGCTTATTGGATATTACCAATTACAAAACACCAGATCCGCATGATGCGTTTTATGCACGTGAGGCCCTTGGCGTTAAAACCTGGGATCTGTTTGATTACGTAATAGGTGCCTTTGGCGGCGGACTGGAACGCATATTAAGCATTGGTGGTGACGGTAACCTTGGCACCAACAAAAATGTGTCTGTAAACCGTTTCAAGCCTGTTGTAAAATTCATGGGGCCATTCCATCTTAACAAAGGAGAAAAGCAAACCACAGCCTTTAAATTACCCCAGTACGTAGGATCGGTTAAGGCAATGGTAATTGCAGGGCACGATGGTAGCTATGGCTTTGCCGAAAAGGCTGTGGCCGTTAAAAAGCCATTGATGATACTGGCTACCCTGCCGCGTGTTCTTGGCCCATCTGAAAAAGTACAGTTACCTGTTACCGTATTTGCAATGGAGAACAACGTTAAAACAGTTACTGTATCTGTTCAATCAAACGCGTTTGACAATTTGAATGGTAATAATTCAAAGACACTCACTTTTGCGCAAACCGGCGATCAGTTAGTAACCTTTGATCTTAATGTAAAGGATTTTGTAGGCGTAGGAAAAGTAAAGATCATAGCAAAAAGTGGGTCGGAAACAGCAGCCTATGATGTAGAATTGAATGTCCGCAATCCTAATCCGCCGGTTACCCATGTTATGGAAAAGGAACTTAAACCTGGTGAGGTCTGGAGCACAGCATATCAACCTGTCGGCATTACTGGCACCAACAAAAACACTCTTGAAATAGCCAGTATTCCTCCCTTAAATTTGAGTAAGCGTCTTGATTATCTTATTGCTTACCCTCATGGTTGTGTTGAACAAACAACGTCTTCGGCATTCCCGCAATTATATTTAAATCAATTGCTTGATCTTTCACCATTGCAGAAGGCCGAAGCAGAACGAAATATTAAAGCCACTATCAGCAGATTAAATGGTTTTCAGGTGCAAGGCGGTGGCCTGAGTTACTGGCCAGATGGTGGCAATGCCGATGAATGGGGAACTAATTATGCCGGCCATTTTATGCTGGCAGCACAAGCCAAAGGTTACAGCATGCCTTTAGGTTTTATTGAACAATGGAAAAAGTTCCAAAAACAAAAGGCCCTGGTATGGGCACCAAATCCGCATACTTTTTATGGCGACGATTTGAACCAGGCATATCGCCTATACCTGTTGGCACTGGCACGTTCGCCCGAATTAGGTGCGATGAACCGGTTAAGGGAATTTAAATATTTAAGTATTGAAGCAAAATGGCGACTGGCAGCAGCATACAAGCTTGCCGGGCAGCCAGAAATGGGCTTGCAAATGATAGCTGGCCTCCCAACAACTATTAAACCTTATTATACCATGTACGGTACTTATGGTTCTGATCTGCGTGATGAGGCCATGATCTTAGAAACCCTTACATTGCTTGGTCAGCAGCAAAAAGCCGCAGGCCTATTGCGTACCGTAGCTGCAAGGTTATCGCAGGATAATTGGTATAGTACTCAAACCACGGCTTATTCGCTTATTGCTATAGCTCAATATTGCGGACAGAATAAAACCACGGATAAACTTACTTTTAACTACCAATCAGGAGCCACAAAAACAGATGTCAATTCAACATCATATATGTGGCAATCATCATTACCCGTTAATGGTGGTAAAGTGTTGATTAAAAATAATGGCAACAACAAACTGTATTTAAGATTAATACAACAAGGCCAGCCATCATCTGGCTTGGATGTTAAAACCTTTATTGATCCTCAGGTTATGGAAATGAGGGTTGGTTACTTTACCATGAATGGCAAGCCAATAGATCCAAGTTCATTAAAACAAGGAACTGATTTTGTAGCCCAGGTCAATATTAAAAATCCCGGAAGGCGCGGCAGATACGATAATTTGGCCCTTACTCAAATATTCCCGTCGGGCTGGGAAATATTAAACAGCAGGATGCTGAATAACGATGAAGTATTTAAATCATCTCCTTCAGATTATCGCGATATCCGTGACGATAGAGTAAATACTTATTTCAGTTTATACGAAGGTCATGAAGTTACTTATTATGTAATGCTGAATGCGGCTTATGCCGGACACTACTATTTACCTGCTGTTTACTGTGAGGCCATGTATAACAATTCAATCACCAGTACAATCAAAGGTCAATGGGTTGATGTGGTGAAGTAAGAATCCAGACAACGAACACAAAAAAAGACCTGCCATTTTTGACAGGTCTTTTTTATGGATAGGCTTTTAAAGCTTACAGAGAAAACAATTTGTAAGCCAAAGCAAGACTAAATACGCTTACACGGGTGTGTGAATTTCCGTCGCCATAAGGAATCTTGTTCAGGCCACCTTCATAACGCAGATCAATTGATAAGCTGCTGATGTCAATACCAGCACCTACCTGTACACCATAGTTGGCATCTTTATAGTTTAGCTGTGTCGCTTGGGCACCAGCCTGCGCTAAACTTTGATCTTTATTAACGGTAAATGAAAGTACCGGGCCACCATAAAAACGACCACCTAAACCTAAAGCGCCAATTTTACCGCCTAATAATAAAGGTACATCAATACTGGTAAACTTAGCTGTGTTTTCTGGTTCGCTTGGTGCGTTTATCTTCACGTTTTTACCGGTAACATAAAGCTCAGGCTGAAAATTAAAGCCCAAACCACCTACCCTTGCCCAAACACCTGCCAGATAACCTGCGCGATTGCTGTTGTTAAATACTCCGTTTGAAGGGAAAGATGTGTAGTTTAAGCCTCCCTTTACACCAAATGCAAAGCTTGGTATAACTTGTGCCGAAGCGATTCCGATAGTAAAGAGGAAAATACTTAGTGTTAAAATAATTGTTTTTTTCATATTCAGATTGTTGTTTTTAAGGTAAAAGCTGTGTTGATGTAGTCCATGAAAATACAAAGACCTACTAATTAGCAATATCCGGCTAATAATGTTTTATATATTTTTAATAAAACCTTATCAGCCGGATATCAAAGCCTAAATTGGGAATAAATGTATAAATTTTTTACACAACCTGTGTAATTATGAGTTCTAAAACGACAATCTGCCCATATAATAATCTAATACTTTATTGTAGATGTAGCAATCGTAACGAGCATTAATAAGATTAATGTTGGCCTTATCCAGGTTATTTTTTGCAACCACAAAATCAACAGAGGTTAATACACCTGCATTAAAACGTATTTCGGCAGTTCTGAATGATTCTGCATAAGCTTTAACCTGGTCAATTAAAACATTGTATCTGTTATATGCCGAGGTCATGTTTAAATAAGCTTGTTCCACACTTTGGCGTAAAACTATTTTGGTATTTTCTTCTATATATTTTGATTCCTGGTAATCGATTTTAGCCAGCTTTACCTTGTTATGATTTTGGAAATAGTTTAAAATTGGCACCCTTAAACTAACCCCAAATTGGGTACTATAGTTATTTTTAAACTGGTCATAATAACCAATGTTTTTGTTCACATAATTTGCCTGGGTGGCATAAACCGGTTGTTTACCAGCCGGAGTGTTTACATAATTGCCGGTGTTTACCGTAGATGAATCTGTAAACACAGAACTTTGAGCAGCACTTGAATAATTGGTAAATACTCCACCAAATAATGAAATTGATGGTGATAAAGCGCCTTTAGCAACCTTCACCCCTTTTTCGGCACTTTGGCGCCTTAACTCAGCTGCTTTAACATAAGCCAATTGTTCAAGGGCGGTGCTATATATCTGGTCGGCATTTTCGTTAGTTTGTTTGGCAACATCACGTACACTAACTGGTTCAAGTTTAAGATTGGGATTGTATGGGATGTTTAGAATCTGCATCAAACTTAATTTTGATGCTTCCAATGTATTCCTTGTATTTACCAAGTTAAGCTGATTATCACCATAGGTACCTTTTAAATCGTAAAGATCTGAAGGCAACTTGTTGGCACCGTCTTTTTCGAGTATCTCCAGACGTTCTACCTGTTTTTTAGATACATCAAGCTGGTTGTTAGCTTGAGTCAATAGCTCCGCATTATCTAAAACTAACAGATAGGCTGTGATCACATTAATTGTCACCTGATCTTTTGCCTGTTGAAAATCCATTTTACCGGCCTGGTAGGCTAATGAGGTTTGTTTTATGGCGTTCAGATTCTGTAAACCGCTAAACAAAGTTAAGTTGGCATTCAGGCTGTAATTACCAGAGGTGTAAGATTGAGTAACATAACTATTGGTGAAGGGGTTAACGCTACGCCCGCTATTGATACTATGATCAACCTGACCGTTTAATGACGGCAACATGTTTTCTTTGGCCTGAATATAACTAACACGAAGGCGTTGCATATCCAGATCACTTTGCCTTACTACCAGATTGTTTTTTATGGCAACATCAATGCATTGCCTTATAGTGGTTAAAGTATCTGTTTGCGTTGTGGTTTGAGCCTGCGTTTTTATTGCGGATAGCCCGATCAAACTAAAAAATATAAAATTAAAGTATCGCATTATGATATGATCAGAGTTGTTTTGAAGATTCGATTTTACCATCTAACAGATTTATGATGCGCGAACCATATTCCGCATTTTTTTCAGAATGGGTTACCTGTATAATAGTTACTCCATCTTCCTTATTAAGCTTCCGAAACAGTTCCATGATCTCCTCCCCCTGTTTTGAATTCAAGTTACCAGTTGGCTCATCGGCCAGTAAAAGTTTAGGTTTAGCTATCAGTGCACGTGCTATACCCACCAGCTGCTGTTGCCCACCCGATAATTGGGCCGGGAAAAGATCCTTCTTCCCAACAATACTGAAGCGATCAAGCATATCAGCTACCATGGCTTTGCGTTCGGTGCCTTTAAAATCCTGATAAATTAACGGGGTTTCAATATTTTCATAAACAGTAAGCTCATCTATGAGATGATAAGCCTGAAAAACGAAACCGATATACTGTTTATATAAGGCCGAGCGCTGCTTTTCTTTTAATTGATGTACAGCTTGACCGGCAAAATAATGATAACCTTCTGATGGCTCATCAAGCATTCCGATGATATTAAGTAACGATGATTTACCTGAACCAGAGGGCCCCATGATAGAAACAAATTCGCCTTCGTCTATTTCAAGGCTCAGATCATTCAATACAAAGTTTTTAAGTCCGCTTACCTGATAAAATTTAGAAATATGCTGGAGTGATAACATCTTTTAAATATTAGTTTATAAATAGTTTGATTAGTTGTTTAAAAATATTAATTCATTTCGGCCAATCAAGTATCAATAACATACCAAACTTTTAATTAACTAAAAATCAACACATTACATCATTAATATAATATAAATACTGTTCGCTTATGTAACAGAAAGCGTACGGTTATGATACAATCAAAAAACAGCGTGTTGGATATTAAATACCCTCAAAAAAAAGATCGGAACATTGTTGTTCCGATCTTTAACTGTACCATTAAGTTTTCTTTTGAATTCTCTCTTCCATCTCTTGTTTTTACTCGCTTCTCAGGCTCTTGACCGGATTAGCGGTTGCGGCCTTAACCGATTGAAAACTTACAGTTACAAAAGCAATGATTATAGAAATTATACCCGCAGTTGCAAACACCCACCAATCAATATTAATACGGTATGCAAAACCTTGCAGCCACTTATTCATAGCATAAAACGCGACCGGCCATGCTATAACATTAGCAATAACTACCAGCTTAATAAAATGACTGGATAATAATACCACTATGTTTTGTACCGACGCCCCAAGCACCTTACGTACCCCTATTTCTTTTATCCTCTTTTCGGCAGAGTATGAGGCCAGGCCAAACAAGCCCAAACATGAAATAATGATAATGAGTACTGCCAAAATACTGACCACTGCACTTACCTGACTATCCACACGATAAACCTCGGCAAAATGATCATCAAGAAACTGGTATTCAAAAGGTATTTCCGGCAGTTGTTTAGCCCATACAGATTGGATAAATGAGATTGCTTCTTTTGCCCTCGCACCGTTTATCTTAACTGATATATTATTGAATCCCCATGCTTCCTGATTAAATAAAAACAGTGTTTCTATCTTATAATGAAGAGAGTTAAAATTAAAATCTTTAGCTATCCCTATAATAACGCCGGTAGAATCAAAACCAAAACGTTGACCCAGCAATGACGACATCGGTTTCCCTTTGTGATCTTTAAGCAACTCTTTAGCCAAGGCTTCATTAATAATAAATTCTCTGCTAAGTGCTGATTTTTCTGAGGAGAAATTTCTCCCCATAGCCAGTTTTATTTTATAAAGATTCAGGTAATCATGATCCACTACCAGTAACGTAGATGTTAACTGACGCAAAGGAGAATCGCCCAATTTAAATTCAATACCAGTTTGATCAAGATGGCTTCCCAACACATCCTGCGAAGCGGTAACCCCCTGTACTAAGGAGCTATTGAGCAACTCCTGCTTCAGCACTTTATACTGCGCCGTAGTAACCATATTTAATGGCACTGTAACTACCTGTTCACGGGTAAAACCAGGATCTCTCATTTGCATAAACCGCAACTGTTTAATTACAAAAATGGTTGCTATCATTAATATAATGGCGCTTGCAAACTGTCCAACAACCAAAACGTTACGTAATGACCCTTTATTCCGGCCAGTTTCAACAGATCCTTTAAGTACTTTAACCGGTTGAAAAGATGAGAGAAATACAGCGGGATAAATACCTGAGAGTATTCCAATAAATACAGCTGCTAAAAATACAAGTCCAAGTAAACCAACATTATTCATGATGGGCAAACTCAAATCACGCTGACTTAGATTATTGATGTATGGCAACGCGATTGAAACCAATACTATTGCAAAAATTAAGGCTATTAATGAAAGCAATACAGTTTCGCCCAGAAATTGTATGGCCAGCTGAAAGCGCTGGGCTCCTATGGACTTTCGAACCCCTACTTCCTTCGCCCGCTCGGCAGACCGGGCTGTCGATAGATTGATAAAGTTAATGCAGGCAATAACTAACACTATTAGTGCAATTAAAGCAAACAAGTTTGTTAGCTTTTGATCAAACTTTTGAAAGTTGATATAATCAAGACCAATATCGGCGGAGTTTGCATGTACATCTTTGAGGGATAAAAGGAATAACTCATAAGCTTTAACGCCACCGGGTCCCATGTATTTCTTTTGATAGGCAGGAAATTTCTTTTCAAGTGCCTTTATATCGGTACCAGGAGCTAACTCCAAATAGGTGTTTAGCCAGTTACCACCCCAGTTAGTGAACATACGAGGATTGAAAACTGTATTGAAAGAAAACAGACCATCAAACTGTAACTGCGAGTTTTTAGGTACATCAGCCAAAATACCGGTAACCGCATAACTCGTGGTATCATTACCATAATGAGTGATAGTTTTACCCATAGGGTCTTCATTACCGAATATTCTTTTGGCAGTTTCCTGGGTAAGTAAAACGCTATGAGGTTTTAATAATGCAGTTGCCCTATCGCCACGGATTAATTTAAAATCAAACATTCTTAAAAAGGTAGAGTCCACAAAAAACACTTGTGGCGAGAATATCTTTTTCAGCTGGTAGGTGATCTGAAACTTTTGTTGCCAGCGTATCCGGGTAAAATTTTTGATCTCCGGAAATTCAGCCTGCAATGTTGGCCCCATCGGAAACATGGACAAAGCCACTTTTTGCGAGGCATTCATCCCCTCAAACTTTTGCACTTCATTTAGCCTGTAAATATTTTTGGAGTGCATGCTGTCAAAGCTTTTTTCATAAAAAACAAACAGCATGATAACGATACAGGCAGCCATACCAACAGACAGGCCAACTATATTGATAGCCGAAAAAATTTTATTTTTCCAGATATTCCTCCAGGCAATTTTGATGTAATTCTTTATCATGTTTTTGAAATTCTAAAAACTAAACCTTAAACTCTAATTCAACAGGAATTTTACTTACTACTCACTTCTTAAACTCTTAACCGGATTTGCTATAGCTGCTTTAATAGCCTGAAAACTGATGGTAAGCAAGGTTATTATTATGGCTGCCATAGCCGAAAGTAGAAACACGCCTGGGCCAATACTTACACGGTATTCATATTTTTGAAGCCAATTTTTCAAAAAATACAGCGCTATCGGAGAGGCTATTATACAGCTGACAATCACCAACATTACAAAATCTCTGGATAATAAGAACCATAACTGGCTCACAGTGGCACCCAACACTTTGCGCACCCCTATTTCTTTTGTCCGTTGCTCCGCTATATAGGCCGCGAGTCCAAAAAGACCCAAACAGGATATAAAAATGGCCAGTGTAGCAAAAATTCCCGACAGTTTGCCTATTAAAACTTCCTGTCCGAATTTGCGATTATAGTCATCGTCAACAAAGCGAAAGGTAAACGGATAAGATGGATTGTACTTAGCGAATGCCTGACTAATTTTTTCGATTGCATTATGTGGATTTATCCCGGGCGCCAGTCTATAAATTATATTGTCATGCGGATCGGCACCATACATGAACATAGTTGGATCAGCCTGAGCAAATGGTGACAACATCAGCGCATCTTTCACCACCCCTACTATTCTCATTTGTTTACCATTCCAGGTAATGATCTGATTTATTGGGTTCTTTAATCGTAATCTTTTAATAGCAGCCTCATTAAATATAATGTTTGAGGTGTCAGCGGGTACATTATAAAAGTCCCGGCCTGCAAGAATCTTCATTCTTAAGGTTTTAAAATAAGCATCCGATACAATTATAGAACCCATTTCAACCGTTTCCCCAGCCAATTTACCCGGAAACTTGTCAACATCGCTATGCCACCCCACATCAGTGGCCGAGCTTGTTGAATTGGTCATATTTTCAACTACTCCACTTTGCAGGAGATCATTTTTTAGCGCGGCATAACTTTTAATAAGATCGTTGTTCATATTGGATGCCAGCAAACTATTAATATTATAACCAGTTGGCCTGTTTTTGGCATATTGTATCTGACGATATATAACAACTGTACTTATAATGAGGGCTATAGAGCAGCTAAACTGCATAACAACCAAAATTTTTCTTGATAGAGATGCCGACCGGCCTACCTGTATAGTTCCTTTTAAAACTTTGACAGGATTAAATGATGACAGATAAAATGCCGGCCTGCTACCGGCCAATAGTGCAGTAATTAATACACAGCTTATTATTATAAGCCAAAAAATGAAACTGCTAAACGGGATATGAATGGTAGTGCCCGTAAGTGCATTAAAAGGTGACAAAGCCAACAGCACAAAAAGTATTGAACAGAAAAAGGCCATAAAGGTGATCAATACTGATTCAGTTAAAAACTGAAAGATCAAATGCTTGCGCTGTGAACCTATGGCTTTACGAATACCGACCTCGCGGGCTCGTTTTTCAGATCTTGCGGTAGTTAGGTTTATAAAGTTAACGCAGGCTATAAGTAATACTAAAATGCCAATTACACTAAACATTCGCACATAATCTATAAATCCACCGCTGGCTACTCCATTTTTGTACTCAGAATACAGATGCCAGTCTTTTAATGGCTGCATGATCACATCCGAGTTTTTGGCGTTAGTATTATCCTCTCCTTTTTCTACGTTTTTAATTTTAGGAGCTACCTGTGCATAGGAAATACCTTGTTTCAGTTTCACATAAATTGAAAACGCGTTATAACCGAAACTGCCATGGGCATTCTTGACCCAATTTTGGGTCTGTTCCATAAAGCTGAAGGGTATAATATATTTAATAAATTGCATGCTTGAGTTTGAAGGGATATCCTTTAAAACTCCTGTAACCTTTAAATTATGGTTATTATCTAACTTTACTGCTTTATTAATAACATCATCAGTGCCAAATAAGGCAATAGCCGTTGCCTGCGTCAGCACTATGGAGTACGGATCAACCAGTGCTCTGGCTGCACTCCCCCGAAGCATCGGAAATTTAAATATGTTCAGAAATTCGCTTCCTGATATGATACCACCAAGGTAGAGCTTTTTATCACCCACCATTAACCCGTGGGAACTGCCACCATCAGATTCGGCAACCGATTCAATTTCAGGAATGGTAGTACGGAGCGTATTGGCAAGCTTTAATGATGTAGTGCTAAACGTAAGAGTTTCGCCATTACTATTAAAGTTACGCCTCACCTGATACGCGCGTTCATAATCAGGCAGGAACTTATCGTATGAATACTCATTATTAACCCATAAGCCAATCAAAAGGGCTACGGCCATACCGGTTGCAAGACCTAATATGTTAATAGCACTGTATACCTTGTTATTAATAATATTCCGCCAGCCTATTTTTAAGTAATTCCTGATCATCGCTGTTCAAACTTTAAATCTTAAAAGCTAAATTCTAAACCCATAATTCTTGGGCCATTACTATTCACTTCTCAAACTCTTAACCGGATTAGCCAATGAAGCTGTAATAGACCGGTAGCCCACGGTTATGGCTGCAATTATAAAGGTTGAAAGTATGGAAACAAGGAAAATACCTGGGCCAATAGTAATTCGATATTTAAAGTCCTGCAGGTAATTATGCATAGCCCACCACGCTAACGGAGCGGCAATTAAAAATGCGATAAGTAATAACTTGGTAAACTCTTTACCAAACAACCATAAAACGTGCTGGATATTGGCACCTAATACCTTGCGTACCCCTATTTCTTTTGTTTTACGTACAGCCATGAATGATACCAATCCGTATAATCCTAAGCAACCGATCACGATGGCGATGGCCGCGAATGATTCGGCAAGCTTTAGCTGAATGTTATCCATCTCATAAAACTTTTTAATACTATCATCCAAAAACTCATATGAGTAAAGCTCCTCAGGGAAGCTTTCATTCCAGATCTTTTCAAACGATGCCAAAGAGCTTTGAGCATTACGCATATTCATTTTAATAGCCAGGGTTGAATAACTCCTATAATCAGGCATGATACAAATCGGAGATATCTCGGTATGGAACGAATAGTTATAAAAATCTTTTACAACACCTACAATCGGAGCTGTAGTTGATTTTCCATTTATACTGAGAGTTTTGCCTATTACATCCTGAGGTTTCAGGTTAAGTTTTTTTACAAAAGTTTCGTTCACTAAAAACTCCCGTGTAGTATCGGCTGGGAAAAAGTTTCTGCCAGCTATCAACTTCATACCAAAAGTTGCCAAAAAGTTTTCATCCCCAGGCTTGGTATTTATTCCCCAATGTTCATCTTCAGCACGATGATTAAAGTTTACCCCAGTGCTGTTATTTGATTGCGATGCAGGCGGCCTGTAACAATAAGAAACTTTTTCTACACCCTGTATCTGATTTATTCGGTTACGCAGTGTAGTTAACTTAGCAAGATCATTTTGTGGTATTGGTAATAATACGACCGCGTCTTTATTGAAGCCCAAGTCAGCGGTTTGCGAATAGTGTAACTGTGATACAATAATAATAGTACCAATAATTAGTACCTGTGAAATAGAAAACTGCGTTACTACCAATATACGGCGTAATGAAAAACCACCGATATGTTTTTGCGACAGCTTGCTCTTAAGCGCCAGTATAGGCTGAAAACGTGCCAACACCAAGCCAGGATATGAGCCCGACAGAAACACGACAACAATACTAACCATAAATATAAATACAGCCAGTTGTCCTTTATTAAACTGCATCTCCGATTGAAACAAGTGGTTTATTGCAGGTAGTGCCAGGTAAGATAATCCGATAGCTAAAATAACAGCAACAACCGTAATTAAAGCTGTTTCTGCAATAAACTGCCAAAATAATTGATGCGGCAGGCTGCCCAATACCTTACGTATACCTACCTCTTTTGAACGGTTAAGCGCTTGAGCTGTAGCCAGGTTAACAAAATTCACACATGCGGTTATAATCAGGAAAACACCAATAAAAAACAGCGCCCATAAATATTTTTTGTCGGCATATCCATCCAGATCGGCGTTGAAGTGAATATCATTAAGAGGCTGTAATTTAAACTTCCATACTTTCAGATCTCGACCGGTGTAATGTTTCTTTACAATTTCGGCCATAGCATTATTTGCCTGTACTGTAGTGGTTGTTGGTTTCAATAAAGTAAAGGCCTCGCTGCCACTATAAACCCCGCCCCAGTTGTCTTCACGGCGTTTGTCAGTATATTCATCCATATTGCCGTATGAAACATATATCTCTTGCCTGCGGTCGGTATTGGGAGGTAAATCTTTAAGTATACCGGTTACCGTAAAGTTAACTTTGTTATCCAGGCGTATAACCTTACCTATGGCATCGTCGCCGCCAAAATATTTGTGTGCTATTTTTTCGGTAAGCAAAGCCTCACCCGGGCGCACCAGGATGTTCTTTTTATCCCCCTTTATTAGAGGAAAATTTAAAATGTCGAAATAATCAGGTTCGGTAAAAGCCACACCATTTTCTTCTCTGAACTTTTTAACCTCATTACCCTTTGTTATGGTAATTAAATTATTCCTAAAGTTGATAACCCTTCCTGTTTTCTCGGCCAGCGTAAAATCATTTCGAAAAGTTTTTCCCAAAGGTTGTGGAACGCCGTTAGATCTCCCTATGCCGTCATCGTGCCACTCAGTGTAAAGGCGATATACCCTATCGGAGTTTTTATGAAAAGTATCAAAACTAAGGTGATACGTTACCAGCGTAAAGATCAGTATGCCACAGGCAATACCTAAGGCCAAACCAGCAACGCTGATTGCCGCGTATGCCTTATTGCGTTTTAGGTTACGCCAGGCTATTTTAAAATAGTTTTTCAGCATTTTTTTAAGGGCTTAATTAACTTCATGGTTTAAAACCCATACCAAAAACACAAATAGCTATAAATCAACTAATTAAACTAAATTTAAAAATCAAACCTGTTCGCAAGCGTAACAGCACCTGTACGGTAATGATACAGTGCATATTAAAAGCTAATCATCGAAAACGAGGTGCCTGATACTGAACAGCACCATTTGGAATAAAGAATTGAATGTAGCTACTAAAGCAGGCTGTTAAAATCACAACAGCTTTTCCATCACCAAATATTTATCTTTTTTTGTTATCAGAGCAAAGCCGCTTTTTTTACAAATGTTGATGGCCATAATATTATTTTCCTTTACCTCGGTACGGCATATTTTATATCCTTTGTGCAGCAGATCGGTAAGGCAAAACTCAACCATCCTCCTGCCGTAACCCATTCTTTGTTCTGATGGTAAAACTACAAGCATTGATAAAAAGCCTACCCTTTTTTCAGGATCATTAGCATAGTAGGCCAAAAAACCTTGTAAAATATCCTGGTCAGTTACCGAAATTATACATGCTTTTTTTAGCAATTTATCAATGTAGCCCTCCAAATCATCAAGTTCATATATACCGCTGCCATTATTAATTAACGGGTACATCAAATCATAAATTTGTGATCTCATGGTAATGCATTTTGAGTTTAGGCATACAACAAAGCCATATTTTGATAACTATCAAACAGACTGACAGTTCAACAAATTATACTTATGTTTTTGCATTAGCAACAAGGCTCAAAATATTGTACCCTCTTGTAAAATTATACGTAGACCTTTTACATGTTTTTTCACAGCTTACTCATCCCTCAAGCTCCTGACCGGATTAGCCATAGCCGCTTTTATAGATTGAAAACTTACTGTTATAAAAGCTAATAATACCGCCATAACCGCCGCCAACACAAATACCCATAGTGGCATATCAATACGATAGGCAAAACCCTGAAGATATTTGTTCATCAAAATCCAGGCTATTGGCGATGCTGCAAATACAGCAATGAGCACTAATTTTAAAAAATCAGCGGATAGCAGGGTGGTAATTTGAGTTACCGACGCGCCCAGTACTTTGCGGATACCAATCTCTTTTGTGCGCTGAAGAGTTAATAAAGATATCAGTCCCAATAAACCCAGGCAGCTTATTAATATAGCGATGGCAGCGCTTGATTTAATGAGTTTATTCAATAGATCTTCTTTTTGATAGAAATCACCTATTTGTTCATCCAGAAAACGATATTCAAAAACATTATCGGGAAATACAGACTGCCATATCTTTTGAATTTGTGCTATTGCTGCTGATCGATTTTTCATATCGATCCTCACACCCGCATATTGATAAGAACTACGAAAAGTGCTGATGTACGTTGGTTCTATTGCCTTATATAACGATTTGGCATGAAAATCCTTTATTACACCGACAATTGTACCAGGCTTGTCTGTGAGATCTCCGGCGGTAAAACTATGTCCAATTATTTCCTGCGGATTTTTAACCCCTAACTTATGTACCAATTGCTCATTCACCAAATATTCTTTGGCCGAGTCTGCCTCGGTAATGTTTCTACCAGCGATGATCTTTAATCCAAATGTTTTTACATATTCAGCATCACCCATAACAGTACGGCCAACAAACTTTTCCCATTCATGACCATCATATTTTATCGACCCGCCTTTATCGGCCGTTGATGATGGTGCCCGGTAACAATAGGAAACAGCGCTTATTCCTGGTTGAGCTATTAGCTGATTACGTAAAAAATCAGTTTTGCCTTTATCAAAATCAGGCAAAGGCAGCATGATCACCCCTGTTTTATTAAAACCCAGATCTGTAGTTTTTAAATATCGAACCTGTATGCTAATAATTATTGTTCCTACAATAAGTACCTGGGCAATTATATTTTGAATAACAATGAGGCTTTTACGGCCAAGGCGAGCTGATTGTGATTGTCCATTTACTTGATTTTTGAGGGCATTTACCGGTTTAAATCTGCTTAAAACCATAGCGGGGTAAAACCCAGCGGCAAGGGTAATGATCATCATTAACAAAGCCAAGAATATAAACAAACTGGTATTATCGACAGTGAGCGATGTTTGCAGCCACGAATTTAATACTGGCAGAAACAGCCAAACGCCCAATCCCGCTACTAAACCAGCGGCTAACACGATAAGGGAAGTTTCGGCGATGAATTGAATAAATATGGCCTTTGGCGTACTTCCTAAAACTTTACGGGTACCTATTTCCTTTGCTCGTTTAAAGCTTTGAGCTGTTGCCATATTGATAAAGTTAACACAGGCGATAACTATGAGTAATAATCCGATAATACCCAATGTTGTTAACAATGACTTTTGAATTACCCCACTATATCTGCCATCAAAATGAACTTCGTTTAGAGGTTGCAAGATATAATGAAAGGTTTTGGAAAGCTCCTTCCCTGCAATTCTTGTGATAGCGGACTCAACAGTTTTTGCTGGCAGGTTTTCCGGCAATGACAGCAATACTACATTACGTGAATCCTCCCAATACCAATCACTTTGAAATTGTTGCTGAACATCAGGATACAGGGTTTTAAGGGCCGTGAGCGATAGGAACATATCGCACTTAAAATCAGTATTTTCTACATTATCGGCCAGTACACCGGTTACTTTAAAATTATGCTTGTTGTCCATACGGATCACCCTTCCTACAGCATCATCAGTACCAAAATATTTTTGAGCCAGTTTATGGGTGATCACCACATTGTCGGGATCATTGAATGCGTGTACAGCACTGCCTGAAAGCCAGGAATAATCAAGCAAATTAAACCAGTGATTATCTGCAAGGCCTACGTTTTCCTGTTCGTAAAAGAGCTTTCTTCCTGATAAATCATTTATAGAAATGGTGAATGATCTTTTCTGAACTAATACCGCGGCGTCTTTTATCTGTGGTAATTCGTTTTTTATAGCTTTAGCTAAAACCATTGGCGCACCGCGTTCATACAAGGTAGAGCCATCTTCCAGATGTAATTGGGAAACCACTTTGTAAAGCGATTTTGCATCACGGTGATAAGTGTCAAAACTGAGATGATAACTTATAAATTGAAATAATGTGATACCGCAAGCTATACTTAATGAAAGGCCAAAAACATTAATGAACGTGTAGAACTTATGTTTCCACAGGTTGCGCCAGGCTATTTTAAAGTAATTACGTATCATATCGGTTTGTTTATACGATAATAGGTAAAGTACTTTAAATGAGTAGTTAAAATTTGTTAAACATCAATAATTAATGCAACAATTATTCATTTCTCAAGCTGTTAACCGGGTTTGCCGTTGCAGCCTTGATTGATTGAAAACTTTGAGTAAAAAATGCGGTCAGTAACATACCGGCGCCGCTTAACACAAATATCCACCAGCTAATGCTGGTGCGATCTGCAAAGCTTTGCATCCATTTATTCATGGCATACCATGCTATAGGGGTAACTAATACAAATGCCAGTAAAATAAGTAATACCAACTCAGTTGATAACATTTGTACAATTTGAGCTACAGATGCCCCTAAAACTTTACGAACCCCGATTTCTTTTGTGCGTAAATTAGTAGTGTACATAGCTAAACCCAACAAACCTAAACAACTTATAAATACCGATAAGCCTGTGGCCCATGCCAGTAAGGTTGATGTATTTTGCTCTGTTTTATAAAGCTTTGCTATATTGTCATCAAAAAAATGATACTCAAAATCATCGTCAGGGTAAATTTCTTTCCATGATTTTTCCATGCTTGCAATGGCTTTCTTCCAGTCATTGCCACCGGCAGATTGTGGCTTTAATGCGATATGAAATGTCCCGTTGTTATAATATCCATTACTTGTTAAAATAGCCAAAGGCCTAACAGAGGAATGCAACGACTCATGATGAAAATCGGCTATTACACCTACGATCTCCATTTTTGTTTCCCCATTAAAATTGTCTACTTGTTTACCAACGGCTTCCTGCGGAGTTTTAAAGCCAAATATCTTTGCACAGGTATTATTGATCAAAAATCTTTTTGTGCTATCGCCAGGCTGCAAATTGCGACCAGCAAGTAACTTAATATGATATACATTTATATAATTATTATCCCCGTACTTTTCTTCCAAATTTATTTTAATTTCTTTCTTCCCATCTTTATAAGTTGCCTCTGTGGAATTGCTTGAGGTTGAGGATGGTGCGTCTTTTCCCGCGCTTACCATTGATACCTGTGGAATAGCTCTCAACTTATTTATAAATACCTGATTACGACTTATTGTGCGGTTTTTCCATGGAGAGTTTATAATTATAATGGCATCCTTTTTAAAACCCAGATCCTTATGCAGCACATAATAAATTTGCTTGCTGACCAATACTGTTGCCATTATAAAGAACTGGGCTATAATAAATTGTGTAACTGTTAATGATTTACGCAGCCAAGCATTACGACTTTTGCCCATACTTGAAGCCGATTGATTTTTAAGTACCGCTACCGGCTTATATCCTGACAATAGAATTGCCGGATAAAACCCGGATAAAAGACTCACCAAAATAACTAACAACACAAGAAACAAAACGAGATCAGGTTGATTTAAAATATCGACTTTAACACCTTCAGGAATAAAATCGGCAAAGAGTTTTAATATCACCGGAGTCAAGGCAACCGAAACTAAAACAGCAAATAATGTTATTAAAGATGTTTCGCTTAAAAACTGAATGATGAGCTGGATGCGGCTACTACCCATGGTTTTCCGAATACCGATCTCTTTTGCCCGTTGCGAAGCTTGTGCTGTTGTTAAGTTAACAAAGTTAATACATCCTAATAGTAACAGAAATGACCCAATGCCCAATAAACCATATAAAGTTGATTTATTGGCAGTATTACCAGAGTTAAATGTGCCATATACATTATTAAAGTGCACATCATTTAAGGGTTGTAAACTAAAGTTTCGGGTGTTGCCTTTATTTGAGGGCTTTGGCGGATCGTTCTTTTTTAACAATTCATTTAATTGTTTTTCGATATGGGCAGCTTCAGTATTTGGAGTCAACTTAATAAAAAGCTGGAAGGCTGAAGTGGTGCCGCCCCAGTTATCAAGGCGTAATTCGTTCGAAAGAGCCTTATTGTTTTTTGCCGTTGTGTATGAAATAAAATCATGAAAGGCAAAGTCTGTATTGCCCTTTAAGGATGCTACAATCCCGGTAACAACAGTGTTTATAGTATCATAAGTTACTATGCGGCCCAGCATTTGCTTATAAGGCATTTTCGGAAAATATTTATTAGCCTGATCTGTCGTAAGCACTACCTGGTTTGGTTCATTTAATGCGGTTTTTACATTACCAGCAAGCCATGTGTAGTTCAATAAGTTAAAATAACGACTATCTGTTAATATTACATTATCCTGTATTTTAAATTTAACCGGTGCGCCTGATTTTGTTGCAATCAGCACATTAGGCTGTGACAACTCAAAAAATGGTGCTGTTATCTCAACACCGCTAACCTCTGTCTTTACCGTTTCAGGTACCGGGCCAGAAACACCACGATTATGGGCCTCTTCGCCAGAAAAAGTAAAGTTAGAAACTACCCTGTAAATACGATCCCCGTCTGGGAAGGACTGATTAAAGGTTAAATCAAAATGTACAATTAGGTATATAACAAGTGCAGCACTTATACCAATAGATAAACCTACTACATTAATGAATGTAAATACCTTATGACGCCCAAAATTGCGGAAAGCTATTTTGAAATAATTTTTTATCATATGTTTTGATATTTTAAATACTAAACTCTAAAACTAAGTTCTAAACCCTAACTTGTTAAGAATCTACACTCATCACTCTATTCACTTCTTAAACTCTTAACAGGATTAGCTGTTGCTGCTTTGATAGATTGAAAGCTTATGGTTACGAACGCTATAACTAATGCAATAAAACCAGCCATTACAAATACCCACCATTGAATACTTATCCTGAAAGCAAAATCAAGCAACCACTTGCTCATTGAATACCATGCTATTGGCAAAGCTATTACTGATGCAATAATTACAAGTTTCAGGAAGTCTTTAGATAGTTCGGTCACAATTTGAGGGATACTTGCACCCAACACTTTGCGCACACCTATCTCTTTAACCCTTTGTGTTATTGTAAATGCCGACAAACCAAATAATCCAAGGCATGCTATAAATATGGCAATAAATGAAAACATGGTAAATAAACTTCCCTGTTGCTGTTCGCTATTGTATAATCTTTGAAAACGTTCATCCAAAAAGGTGTATTCAAATGGTACTTCGGGTTGAGCTTTGCGCCAGGCTTCCTGTATTGTATTAATAGCTGAGTTTATATTGTGGCCACCAATTTTAATTGACAATCTTCTGTAATTGTTGTTTGCAAATGACGGCATACGCATTAACATCGGAATAATGTTTTGATGCAACGACTCAAAATGAAAGTCGTTAACCACACCAATAATTTTCCCCTTTACCCCTCCGTAAACAATTTCTTTATCTATAGCATTTTGAGGTGTGCCGAAGCCCAACACTTTAGTAGCCGTGGTATTGATCACATAATTGTTGCTATCGGTACTAAATGCTCTGGAAAAATTACGACCTGCAGCCATTTTCATACCATAAGCAGGTATAAATCCATAGTCGGTATTAATGCATTTGAGGTCGGCATTTACTTGTTTTGATGTACCGTTTTCAAAAAGAGATACGCCATTATTGTCGAGCAAGCGTCCGGATGGAATGCGTGATGAACGCCCTAACTCCTTAATATCAGCGTTGTTTTTAATAACCTCATTTCTAAATGCCTCAAACTGACTTTCCGAGAATGGATTACCCGTAGTAAGGATATGCTCCTTATCAAAACCCAATGATTTTTGCTGGATATATCGCAATTGCTGAAAGACTATCGTAGTAGCCACTATCAGAATAATAGATATGGAAAATTGAACAACCACCAATATCTTTCTGAATGAAACATTGCCTGCTCCTACCTTTATGATGCCTTTTAAAACTTTAACTGGTTTAAATGATGACATAAAAATGGCCGGATAAATACCGCTGATCAATCCCACAACAAAGGGAAGCAATAATATAGGAATAAGTACTTTTGGCTCAAGCAAGGTGTTGAATGATAAATTCAGATCTGAGAATTTATTTACCAATGGTATCAGCAGCCAGGTAATGATCAGTGCTAACAACAGCGAAAAACAAGCAATTAATACTGATTCGCTTAAAAACTGAGTGATGATCTCTTTTTGTTGCGCACCAATTACTTTTCTGATACCTATTTCCTTTGCCCTTAGGGTTGATCGTGCAGTAGATAGGTTCATATAATTAATACAGGCTATCAGCAAAATGAATAAGGCTATTGCCGAAAATATATACACCCGTTTAATATCTCCGTTTTGGTTAAGCTCATCATCAAGGTGCGAATGGAGATGGATATCCAAGAATTTTTGAATATGTAATTTGCTGTTTTTGGACTCCCGAAAATTCCCCGGCTGCCCAGGAAAATGCACATATTTATCTAAAAACGCGGGAAATAAAGAGGCTATACGCTCAATATTATAGCCTTTAGGCATCAGCAAATAGGTAAAGAAGGAGTTATTACCCCAATTGGTTTGCAGCTGTTTCGCGCCGTAAATGCTACTATCTTTTAACGTATTAAAGGATAGTAGCATTTGCGGATGCATTTGTGCATTGGTTGGGAAAGGTTCATATATTCCGGTTATTTTAAAGTTAACCTCGTTATTTAATCTGATCTCTTTGTTTATAGGATCTTCATTACCAAAGTATTTGTGTGCCATTTCCTCGGTCATCATTACACAAAACGGATCAACTAATGCTTTAGCGGCATCACCCTTTATTGTTTTGATGCTAAAAAATCAAAGAAATTTTCATCAGCAAAATAAGTATTCTGCTCTGTTAGCAGTTTTTCTTTATAGCGCATCACTATATTGCCGGTTGGGTAAATGCGCGTTACCTTTTTTATATCCGGAAACTCATTTTTTAGGAGAGGGCCAAATGGTGGTGCAACCGCTCCCAAATGCAGGGTTTGAACACCATCGGCGGTATTAAAACTTCGGGTTACCCTGTAAATATCTTTGGCATTGGTATTAAACCTATCATAACTTAGTTCATTTACAATATAAAGCAGGATAAGCATACAACAGGTTAAACCTATTGTTAAACCAAATATGTTGATGAACGAAATAAATTTATGCCTGGTAATATTTCGTATGGCGCTGCGTAAATAATTCTTTATCATGATCAATAATCTAAATTATACGTATTAAACTTTCAATCGTATTAACCGATTTCAATTCTGGTAAACATTCGGTTTAAAACAGTACCAATTACATAAATTACTAATAATCAATAATATAAATCAAAATCAACAACAAGTACTGTTCGCAGACGTAACACTGGGTGTTCGGTAACGATACAATTTTGAAACATAAATGGCCCGTCAAAATTAATTGACGGGCCATCTTATTATAATTATTAATCTTTGGTTTAGTTCAAATTCAAGGAAATCCTGCCATTAACCCTTACCTCAACCAACGGGCCTCCACCGTTTAGTTTTCCTTGTACTTTCTCTTTCTCTTTGGTTCCGTTAAAGTTTTCTGCAATATTGGTATTTACCCTATCTCCCCTAATATCAAGGTCAATACCTTGTTTTGCCGGCAGATCCAGATCAGCTCCACCTCCATTAGCATTGATTTTAACATATTTACCTACGTTATCAAATTGAACATGAAAACTACCGCCACTGGTTGAAGCCTCAAGCGCGCAAGATAGTTTAGATAAGTTAATACTTCCGCCCGAGGTACCGGTTATTAATTCGCCTCCAATGCCATTACCATGAATACTACCACCACTTGTTGTTGCATTGATATTACCCTTTAATCCTTCTAACCGCAATGATCCGCCACTTGTACCAAGCTTTATAGTACCCTGGCAATTAGTTGCCGAAATACTACCACCACTTGTTTGCATATCAATGTCCTGCCCGGAATTACTTACATTTATACTTCCGCCAGAGGTTCTACCACGTATTACGCCGGTTACCTGATCAACATGTAAACTTCCGCCGCTGGTGTTAAATTCCTGTTTGCCGTTTAGGTTATCTAAATGTATACTTCCACCGCTGGTATTAAGGCTGGTGGCAACTTGTTTAGAAACAAAAACTTTGAACGAGATACTCAGTGAATTCTTCCAATTAAAAAAACCGCTGGTTTTGTTTTTGGCTGTGGCATGCAGTTCGCCGCCAGTAACTGATACATCCAGATCATAATTTTCCAAACGCTTTTTTATCTCCTCTTTCGATAACTGCCCATTGCCGTTATTGCCACTTATATAAACCTCAACTCTTGAGGTTTGTCCGCTGGCTCCACTAACGGAGATACTACCGCCCGAAGTTTTTACAAAAACCTCCTTTATGCCAGATATTGGCTTTGTCATATAAGGCTCTTGCCCGTTATCTTGCGCTAATGCCGTATAACTTTGGCAGGCTACAAATAATAGTAATAAGTAATTTTTCATGATATGTACGTTTAGTGTATTTACAAGACCGATGCTGATGCCGTTAAGTTGCACGGAGATAAAAATAAATTGATGATATTCCCTCATCTGGGTTCTTTTAAAGTTTATACAAGTCAGCCTCCATTAACCCCTATTCGGTTTTCAAACTTTTAACCGGGTTAGCAAGCGCCGACTTTATGGATTGAAAGCTAATTGTTACAAAGGCAATTAAAATTGCCCCAACTGCGGCCAATGCTATTATCCACCATTGAAAGTTTACGCGGTATGCGAAGCCCTGTAGCCATTTATGCATAAAGAACCACGCAAGCGGCGATGAAATTAGTATGGCTATTAAAACAAGCTTAATAAAATCCTTTGATAGCATGGTAACAATCCCGGCAACATTAGCTCCTAACACTTTACGTATGCCTATTTCTTTAGTGCGTTGTTCGGCCGCATAAGCTGCCAGGCCAAACAATCCTAAGCAGGCAATAGCTATGGCCAGTGAAGTGAATATCATGAATATTTTACCGATGCGTTGCTCAGAACGATACGTAGCCTCAAAATCCTGATCCATAAACGAATATGCAAAATGCTGATTAGGCACCAGAGCATTCCATTTATTCTTTATCTGCTGCAATAAAACAGGTATATTTTTGGTGTTGATCTTTATACTCAGCGCATCATAATTATCCTCTAAGTATAGAGTAACCGGCGATATATTATCACGTAAAGAACTGAAATGAAAATCTTTAATTACACCTACAATATTATATCGTTTAATAACTTTACCTGCATTATCCATAATACGGTAAAGCGGTTTATTTAATGGAGATTTTTGCCCTAATAACCTTGCAGCTGTTTCATTAATAATGACGGCTGATGAATCTGTTTGAAATTGGGTTGAGAAATTTCGTCCATTTACAACCTTGATATCCAGGGTGTTTAAATAGTCTTCATCTATAGCCCATACCTGGGGTAAAATTGCCCGTTTTTGATCAAGTGTTGGGTCTTGAAATGTGGCGCTTGAGCTTCTGTAATCGGCTGTTGGCAGAAAACCGGTCAAGGTAGCATCCTGCACACCTAAAATTTGCTTAACTTCTTGTTTAAATATCTTGGCCTGGTTACCAAGTGCATTGGTATTTTTTACAATAAGTACCTGATTACGGTTATAACCCAAATTTTTGCTTTGAATATAATTTAGCTGGTTGTAAATAACCAATGTACCAATAATAAGGACTATGGATATGGAAAACTGAAAAACTACCAGGAAGCTGCGAAGCCGGCCTCCTTTAAATCCGGTTGAAAGCTTACCTTTTAATACATCAACAGGTTGAAAGGCCGACAAGAAAAACGCCGGATAAAACCCTGCTAAACAACCTATAACAACCGCAACTGAAATCATTGCAGGTAATAACCACATGAAAGACTGTGCTGTTATAGCCAGCTCTTTACTGGCTATCTGATTAAATAATGGCAGCATAAGCCATGCTAAGGCAACAGCAATAAGCGTAGAAGCAAATGTTATCAGTACAGATTCTGTTAAGAATTGCGCTATTAATGATTTACGGGGCGAACCCAAAACCTTACGTACACCAACCTCACGTGCCCGGTTTGATGAACGGGCTGTTGATAGATTCATGAAATTGACACAGGCTATCAACAGAATAAATATGGCTATGGCCAAAAATATATAAACATAAAGGATGCTGCCATTGCGTCCTAATTCGCCAACATTATTCGAGTATAGGTGAATTTCTTTTAGCAGTGTTAAACTCATTTTGAAATAGTTCCCTGCCTTTTCAAATTCATCCATACTTAGGTGAATCACGCTCTGCATTTCCGCATCAATGTGTTTGCGCATCATTGCGGGAAACTGGGCATTCAACTTTCGGTAATCGGCTCCCGGCCTGAGTAAAATATAGGTATTAAAATTATTGCTTAGCCAGGTAGTTTCTTTGCTTTCCTGCAGGCTTGACATGGAGAGAAAAAAATCATACTTAAAGTGCGATTGTTTAGGAATATCCTTTATTACACCCGTTACTTTATAGTTTTCATGATCATTCAATATCAGGGTTTGCCCTACTACATTAACCTTGTTAAAATATTTTTTAGCGGTAGTTTCTGTGATCACCACGCTATTGGGTTCTGTCAGCGCGCTTGCGGAGTTGCCATCAATCATGGGTAATGTGAAAACATCAAACAAAGCAGGGTCGCTATAAACTACCATATCCTCCTGAATGTTCTCATTATCCTTTTTTACATGCACCCCTCCACGTCCTTTTAGCCTGATGGCTTTTTCAACATCAGGAAATTCGGTATTTAAAACCTGGGCCAATGGAGCCATTGTTTGGGCATAAACAGTATTATTACCACCAAACTTTATGGCCAGGTTCACCCTCATTATTCTATCAGCCTTTTCATTGAAGCGGTCATAGCTCAACTCGTCTGCCACATAAAAGACGATCAACAAGCAGGTGGCCAAACCAACAGATAAGCCTAAAATATTAATGGCGGTAAAACCGGTATTTTTCCGGAGACCGCGAATAGCGATTTTCAGGTAGTTTTTAAACATGATTTTTAGGTTTTAAATAATGAAACCTAACCACTTATTACTTTAGCAACTTATCCGCTTATTCACTCTTTAAGCTCTTAGCGGGATTTGCCGTCGCCGCTTTTACCGATTGTGTGCTTACTGTAATAAAGGCTATCAATATGGCCACTACACCTGCAACAGCAAATACCCACCATTGTATATCTATACGATAAGCGAAGCTTTGCAGCCACTTACTCATACCGTACCAGGCCAGTGGCGATGCAATGATAGTGGCTATCAATACCAGTTTCATTAAATCCTTTGACAACAGCGTAACAATATTGGTTACACTTGCACCTAAAACTTTTCTGATCCCTATTTCTTTGATCCGCTGCTCGGCAGTAAATGTTACCAAACCAAATAAACCCAGGCAGGCAATGCAAATAGCCATTAGGGTAAATATGAACAGTATGCTCCCCTGTTTTTGTTCTGATTGATATTGGTTGGCAAAATTTTGATCAAGGAAATGAAATTCGGCTTTGTTTTCAATATCAAAACGGTTATATATATTGCTGATATAGTTAAGCGTTGCCTGAATCTTATTTTTACCTATCCTAACATATAAATTATCCTCAT
The DNA here is from genome assembly GCF_030409325.1 of Mucilaginibacter aquaedulcis. Classification (GTDB taxonomy): domain Bacteria; phylum Bacteroidota; class Bacteroidia; order Sphingobacteriales; family Sphingobacteriaceae; genus Mucilaginibacter; species Mucilaginibacter aquaedulcis. Next base: position 303,686 of record NZ_JAUFPR010000002.1, on the reverse strand, counting down.
CATTTGCAGATGCAGGCATTTCCAGTACCATGGGCGCAACTTTATGTTGTAATGAATAGGTATTAAAATCCTTCACCACACCAATTATTTTCTTGGTAATGACGTTCCCCTGTGCATCGACACCCGTACGTACCATTTTGCCAACAGGATCTTTCCATCCTAACTCATTCACCAGAGTTTCGTTCACGATGATCGATTCTTTCTTATCGGTGGGCATTGTTTGCGAAAAATTACGCCCACGTGCCATCCGAATCTGCATTGTAGGAATAAAATCCTCGTCAATCACCAGGTTCTCCACTATTTTTGATTCCGGATTGATCTTTCCATCCGGGCCAAGGTTAAAATCTCCCGACCCTATATTGTTATTACCTATTGGGTTACCCGCTATACCTACGCTTTCAACCTTTGGATTTTGCAATAACTGGCTTTTTATTGCTGCTATCTTGGTTCTTGTCGTTTTGTCACTTATGTGAAAGGTAAGTACTTGCGCTTTATTGAAACCCAGGTCTTTGTTCATTACATAATGTAATTGCTGATATATGATACACGAACCAGCTATCATTACAATGGTAATGATAAATTGAAAAACAACAAGCGATTTCCGGAACATTACAGTAGAAGTCAGACTCCCGGTTTGTCCTTTCATGGCAGCAATGGTTCTGAAGCCTGATAGTAACATTGCTGGGTATAAACCGCTTAAAATACCGGTAGCAATAGAAAAAATAAAGAATGCTAAAACTGTTTTTGTAAACCCAAACTGAAGCAGTATTAAGCTTTTGCCCGACAACTGGTTGAAATATGGTAAAGCAAATTCAATTAATACGCTTGCCAGCAATGTAGCTATCATAGTAAGCAAAACAGATTCGGCAAAAAACATCAGCATCAGTTGTTTTTTACTGGAACCGATAACCTTACGCACACCAACCTCCTTAATCCGCACAGATGAGCGTGCGGTAGTTAAATTCACGTAATTGATAACCGCAATAGCAAGTATCAACAAGGCAACCGCGGTAAATACATACACGTATGTAATATTACCGTTTGAGCCTATCTCATAATCTAAATTTGATTTAAGATGGATAGAGGTAAGCGGCTGCAGCTCCATCTTGTAACGCATCGGGCCCTGATCGCCTTTTAAATATTTATTAAAAAACACGTCAGAACTTGCCTCTATCTTTTTATAATCATCATGGTTTTTCAGGAGAACATAGGTGTATATGCCCGAATTGCCCCACTTGTCTGTATAGTTGGCAGGCAATGAGCGCAGAGCTGTAAAGTTAAAATGCGAATTTGCAGGCATATCATCAATTACACCTGTAATAGTTGTTGGACTGGTTTCTATCTGTATAGTTTTACCTAAAGCATTAGCAGCATCTCCGAACAATCTTTCGGCGAGCGTTTTGGTTAATACTACAGATTGCGGTTTTAATAAAGCGATATGTGGATCACCGTATAAAAAGTGATAACTAAATACATTAAATATGGCATTATCTGTAAAAGCCATACCCCCCTCATTAATTTGTTTATCACCGTATGTTATTTTACCCCCACCTTCGGCATCGATACGAATAGCTTCCTCAACTTCAGAGTAATCATTTTTCAGGGCCGGAGCAAACGGTGCCGATGTTACAGCTATGTTGAATTTACCTCCATTCCAGTTACCATGCTGTACTACACGAAATATGCAATCGGCTTTTTCATTATAGCGGTCATAGCTCCATTCACTTGCAACATACAGGATAATTAACCAGAAAGTAGCTACACCAATGGCAAGCCCGCAAATATTTATAAATGAAAAAACTTTGTGTTTGATCAGGTTTCTCCAGGCTATTTTTAAATAATTCTTTAGCATAATTATAAAAATTCTATTCCCTAAAAACTAAACTCTAAAAAGAAATACTAAAAACTAAATTCTAAAGTGCAAGGTGTTTTTTCACTCACCACTCACCACTCACCACTCACCACTCACCACTTATTCACTTCTTAAACTTTTAACCGGATTTGCTAAAGCTGCCTTGAGCGATTGTACGCTGATTGTGGCAAGTGCCAAGAATGTTGCACTACCACCGGCAAGCAGGAAGATCCAAATGGAAATACTGGTCTTGTACGCATAATCCTGCAGCCATTTATCCATGGCATACCAGGCAACAGGTGTTGCTATAAAAATAGCTATCACAATAAGGAGCACAAATTCTGTAGCCAACAGTCTGATAATGCCTGTAACGCTTGAACCAAGTACCTTTCTGATACCTATTTCCCTGGTTTTTACTTGTGCCGAATAGGTGGCTAAACCAAACAGTCCCAAGCATGAAATAACAATAGCTATAACAGAAAACACATTAAATAATGCTCCGGTTCTTTGTTCTGTTTTGTAAAGTTGATTAAAACTGTCATCCAAAAACGTGTAGGAAAATGGAGTATCATTATTATATTGTTTCCAGCTCTTTTGTACAGCTGCAATGGCTTTTGGAGCATCGGTACCGGTTGTTTTAATGTATACTTTATAACAATCCTCAGGGCGATAATATATAACAGCGGGCTCTATCTTTTTCCGCATAGATGCGTAATGAAAGTTTTTTACAACACCGGTTATCGTACCCCTCATTTTTTGTATCCTGATGTTTTTACCTATTGGATTTTTTAATCCCATGGCATCAACGGCCGCTTCATTTAAAATAAAGTGAGTAGTATCGGCTACTGCTCCAGTAAAAACGGAGCCTTCTTTCATTTTTAGCTTGAAGAAAGCCATGAAATCCTTATCAGCGGCAATAGGGTGAAACAACAGGTTTGATTTAGCTGGTTTTCCATCCCAGTCATTATCGCCTGTCCAGCCATTATTGTTTACAATATCACCGCCTGCCCTGGTTATGGATATTATACCGGGTTGTTTTAGCAGATCATTTTTGAATGCGTCATAATGTTGTTTAATATCCCTCATATTAAGGGAAAACACGTTTTCTTTATCATACCCTAAATCCTTTTTCTGGATATAGTTAAGCTGCCTGCCTATGATTATGGTACCAATAATTAAAACGATGGATACCGTGAATTGCACAACAACTAATACTTTTCTGAATGCAACGTTGCCAATACCAGCGGCCACTTTTCCTTTTAACGCTTTTAATGGTTCAAACGATGATAATAACACCGCCGGGTATATACTTGAAGCAGCCAATGTACCCACCAATGTTATCACAATATAAGTCCATACCTGGTAATTGCCTGCCGAAACCTGTAATTGCTTACCCGAAAAATTATTATAGATCGGCATCAAAGCATACATTAAAGCAATTGCCAATACAGTGGCAATAGTAAACAGCAGCGTGGTTTCGATCATAAACTGCATAAAGAGCTGTAATTTACCCGCGCCTATAATTTTACGCATGCTTACCTCTTTTGCCCTAAGCATAGACCTCGCGGTAGATAGGTTTACATAGTTTATACATGCTATTACCAATATAAGTATGGCAACAATAGCAAAAGTGCGAACGGTTTCTATACCACCATTGCTACCGTCTGCCTTATACAAATGCATTTGATACAGCGGTTGTGCCAGGTATGGTACCGGTGCATCTTCGGGCCGATTACGCTCATGTATGCTGCGTAATTTTTTGGTAAGCTGTTCTACATCGGTGTTAGGCTTAACCCTTAAATAGGTTTCAAAGCTAAAGTTAACCCAATCGGCATCCATTGATAAAACACGGGTTTTACCATCATAGTTTACATTTCTATTTAAATAAGCCAGCTGGTTATACCTGCTGATGGGCAGCAGAAAATCAAATTTTATACTGGAGTTAGCAGGATAATCTTTCATTACACCGGTAACTTTCAAGCTTTCGTTTAAACCCAGTATCACCATTTTACCTATGGGGTCTTCATTCCCAAAATATTTTTTGGACATAGTTTGGGTAATTACCACCGAGTTATTATCCTGAAAAGGCTTCATTTTATCGCCATTCACCAATGGAAAATCAAAAACCGTAAAATATGACGGATCAGCAAATGCGGCGTGCTCTTCAATAAAATTTTTCTCTTTGTATTTAAAAGGCGCACTGCCAACATTCAAAATGCGTACCCCATCTATAACCTCAGGCAGTTCATTTTTGGCAGCAGGTACCACCGGCGCAATAATGCTGGTGAAAATTTGCTTACTTACATCGGTACCGCCAATAATACCAATGCGATATATTTCCGGACCTTTTTTATTGAAGGTATCAAAACTCAACTCGTCCTGTACCCACAGCAGCATAAACAAACCTATAACCAGGCCAAAAGTTAAGCCCGCAACATTTATGGCAGCGTAAAACTTGTTACCAACTATATTACGCCATGCGGTTTTTAAATAATTCCTGATCATATTTTTTTAAATTTTAAATTCTAAAAGCTAAATCCTAAAACTTAACTTATTGGGCATTTTTTAACTACTCCCTACTCCCTACTCCATACTCAAACTCACTACTCATTCTTCAAGCTTTTAACTGGATTGTTTAACGCCGCTCTTATAGCTTGCCAGCTTACGGTTATTAAACATACTACAATGCTTATACCCATAGTTGCCACAAATACCCATATACTTACATCCGTTCTATAAGTATATTGTGCCAGCCAGCGATTCATGTAATACCAGCTGATGGCCGCTCCTATCACGAACGATATGATCACCAATTGTAAAAACTCTTTTGATAAATTAAACCATAGGCTGCTGATGCTTGCACCCAATACCTTCCTGATGCTTATTTCTTTTTTACGCTGCTCGGCCGAGAAAGACGCCAGCCCGAATAAACCCAAGCATGATATAACAATGGCCAATAAGGTGAATGCACTTGACAAGGTTCCGAGCAATCGTTCTGTTTGAAATTTACCATTGAAGTTTTCATCAACAAACTTGTACTGGAAGGGATATTCAGGATTGTATTTTTTATAGATGGCCTCTATGCTGGCCAAGCTTTTTGAAACCGCAGCCTTTGGATTGAGCCGCAAACCTATCTGCCCTGCCCAACCTTTGTCAAACCCTATAATTACAGGCTTTACAGGTTCGTAAGGCGACGCCCAAACAAAATTTTTAACAACACCTATTACTGTACAACTCTTTCCCTGCCATTTTACTATTTGGCCCAGGGGCGCTTTCAATCGCATCATTTTAACGGCGGCCTCGTTCAGCATCAGGGAAAGCGTATCAGATGGCCTTTCTTGCGAAAAATCGCGCCCTTGCAAAAGAGTTAAACCATAAGTTGGTATAAAGTGATAAGATACAACTATCTGATCAATTGGAATTTTATCTTCGCCGGGTAATTGCCCGGGCCATTTTATACCCCAGCTGCTGCTACCCGCATTAGCAATACTTAATGAGGTAGCGGCAGCATCAACAACAGCACCTGAGTTAATAACATCCCGCCTGAAGTTTTCGAATTCCTTATACATACTCCCTTCTATATTAAACTCCAGCAAACCGTTTTGGGCATAACCAACAGGCCGGTTTTTAATGTAGCTGATCTGTTTATAAATAAGTATGCTCGACAGTATTAAACAGGTTGCAAATACAAACTGTACAATCACAAGTATCTGTCTGGAATGCAATGTTTTTTTGCCTCCGCTGTTATTTCCTTTCAAAACCTTTACCGGTTTAAATGATGATAAAAACAGCGCAGGGTAGCTGCCTGCCAGCAATCCTGTGATCAGTGTTACACCAATGGCTGCCATCCAGGCCCAATAAGTATGAAAAGGTATAACTAATTGCTTTTTAATAACCTCATTAAAATAAGGTAGCAAAAGCGTCATTGTAACTACAGCAACCAGAAAGGCCAGAATCGCCGTAAGTACTGACTCCCCTAAAAACTGCTGGATGATGGCTATACGTCTTGCTCCTACAACCTTACGGATACCTACCTCACGAGAACGGCGCTCTGATCGGGCGGTAGATAGGTTCATAAAATTGATACAGGCAATAAATAAAATACCAATAGCGAGAAAAAGAAACAGCCTTACATATTCAATACTACCACCGGTATTAACACCATTTTTAAATTCGCTATGCAGATGATAATCTTTAAATAGATATAAAAACAACTCATTTTCTTTATTAAAAGGATCATTATGAGCAATAAGGCCCTTTATTTTATGGTTAAATGTCGTAACATTTACTCCTGGTTTTAGCATGGCATAGGTCAGAAAACTGTAGTTTCCCCAGCTTGATTCTTTTACCCAGGGCTGCATTGTTTCGTACAAGCTCCATGGGATTAGCGCCTTGAATTTAAAGGTTGAGTTTTGAGGCAGATCTTTAATAACAGCAGTTACCTTCACTAACTGCGACCCATTTAATTTTACGGTTTGACCTATTGGATTTTTATCGCCGAATAGTGCCTTGACAGTCGACTCGGTCATGATAACAGACGAGGGATCTTTAAAGGCTTCCGCTTTATCGCCCTTTACAAAATCAAGCGTAAAAATATTCAGGAAAGATGGATCAGCCGACATCAAATTAAACTTGAGCGGCTTGTTATTATAGTTTAGCAATTGATCATACCCCTCGTTGGTACGCGCGGCAGCTTCAACCTCAGGATAATCTTTAAGCAAAGCCCCTGCTGCCTGTACAGGCGTGGCATCACCTGTGTTTATATCGCCATTTGCAGGCTGGTTACGCATAACCTTGTATATCCTATCCTTATTTTGATGAAAGGCATCAAAAGTAAACTCATTATAAACATATATCAGTAGCATAAAACTCACCGCCATACCTATGCCCAATCCGCCTATATTAATAGCCGAGTATAGCTTATTATTAATCAGGCTTCGCCATGCTATTTTGAAATAATTCCTTATCATATGTTTTGGAAACTCTAAACCCTAAACTCTAAACCCTAAACCCACCGCACAATCCGTGAATAATCAGCTATTCATTTTTCAAGCTATCAACCGGATTGGCTATTGCCGCCTTAATTGATTGAAAACTTACAGTAATAACCGCTATAAATAATGCAGCAACTCCAGCTAATACCAAAATCCACCACTGAATACTGATACGGTAGGCAAAGCCCTGCAGCCATTTATTCATTAAATACCAGGCTGCTGGTGCAGATATTAAAATGGCTATGAATACCAGTTTGATAAAATCTTTAGATAGCATGCCTGCAATAGCAGATACACTTGCGCCCAACACTTTACGTATACCTATCTCTTTGGTGCGCTGCTCGGCAGCATAGGCGGCTAAACCAAACAAACCTAAGCAAGCAATTAAGATAGCGAGTGAGGTAAGTACTACTGCAACTTTACCAGTGAGTTGTTCGCTACGATAGGAGGCATCAAACTCCTGATCCATGAACGAGTAGTTGATCTGCACATTGGGTGCTATGTTTCTCCATTTATCTTTTATTTGTGATAACAGGGCCGGCAGGTTTGTAGTATTAACCCTGATGCTTAATGCTCCATTGTTTTCAGCCAGGGTCATCACCACAGGTTCTACTGCTTGTCTTAACGAATTGAAATTAAAGTCTTTTACTACACCTACAATATGGTATTTTCTTACATTATCAATTGTATTTTTACCGCCGAGGCTTCTGTATATTGTTTTATTCAACGGTTCTTTAAAACCCAGGAATTTCGCGGCAGCTTCATTGATTACAATACCTGTAGAATCCGTTTGCATATCTCTGGAAAAACTGCGACCTGCAGTCATTTGCATACTCAGTGTATTTACATAGTCTTCATCAATTTCCCAGCTTTGCGGAAACATCGACCTTTTCTGGTCAAGCGAGGCATCCCTGTAGTAAATAGCGGTATTGCTCCAGTGCGATGTAGGCAGGAAACCCGTCATGGTAGCATTGATAACTCCCGGAATTTCCTTCATTTCCTGCTTAAATATTTTAGCTTGTTTATTAAGCTCAAATACGTTTTGCACAATAAGCACCTGGTTACGGTTATAACCTAAATTTTTTGTTTGGATATAGTTAAGCTGGTTATAAACAACCAGTGTACCTACAATAAGGATAATTGAGATTGAGAATTGAAAGACTACTAAGAAACTCCTAAGTCTTCCGCCTTTAAAACCGGCGACTAATTTCCCTTTTAATACATCAACCGGCTGAAACGATGATAAGTAAAAAGCTGGATATGAGCCTGAAAGTGCGCCAATAAATAATACAATAAATAATAACACCGGTAATATCCAAGCTAAAGACCGAGCGGTAATCAATATTTCTTTACCCGATAGTTGATTAAATAAAGGCAATAAAAGTATGGCTGCTACAAACGCTATAAGGGTGGCAAAAAAAGTTAACAAAGTTGATTCTGTTAAAAATTGTGCTATAAGGTATTTACGAGGTGAACCCAAAACCTTGCGCACACCAACCTCACGTGCCCGGTTTGATGAACGCGCGGTAGAAAGGTTCATGAAATTTACACAGGCAATTAAAAGTATAAAAATACCTATGGCCGAAAATATATAAATGTATTGTGTTGTAGTATTTGGCCCCAATTCGCCGCTTAGGCTTCCATGCAGGTGAATGTCTGTTAACGGAATTAAATTCATTCTGAAGTAGCTGCCGCTTTTTTCAAAAGCCTCGATACTCATATTAAGCTCAGCTTGCATTTGCGCGCCGCTATATTTTTTCAGAAGATCAGGAAAACCAGCTTCCAGCTTTTTGGCATCCGAAGCATCTTTTAATAAAACATAAGTATTATAATCGCTCCGCAGCCATTCATTTGAGCGACTGTCAGCGAATGAAGACATCGAAATAAAAAAATCAAAATTAAAATGGGACTGCTTAGGTATATCTTTTATTACACCGGTTACTTTACACAGTGTATTATCATTAAATAATAAGGTTTTGCCAACAGCATTAGTACTGTTAAAATATTTTTGAGCTGTAGTTTCGGTTATTACAACGCTATTGGGCTCAGCCAAAGCAGAGGATGGGTTGCCATTGATCATTGGCAGTGTAAATACATCAAATAAAGCAGGATCGGCAAAGGCTATCCTGTTTTCGGATATATTAAAGTTTCCTTTTTTAATGTGAGATGTGCCTGCATTTTTTAGTCTTACGGCATTTTCCACAAAGGGATATTCGGTCTTAAGTGTTTTTGCTAAAGGGGGCATACACACTGCGTATTTCACGCTATTGTCGCCAAGTTTAAGATCTTCGTTAACGCGGTATATCCTGGCGGCTTTGGTATTATATCTATCGTAACTTAATTCATCAACAACATATAACACAATTAATAAACAGGTAGCAAGCCCCAAAGCAAGGCCAAGTATATTTATAACTGTGAACCCCTTGTTTTTAAGCAGGCTCCTGAAGGCTGTCTTTATATAATTCTTTATCATTTTATTAAAGCTTAATATGTAACTGCCAGTTATAATATCGTTTACGTGTTTTCAAAACATGTTGGCATAAGCATATTTTTTAGTGAAGGGTTTAGGTAAAAAAGGTTGTTCAGGTTACCAAAAAGAAAAAACTCAAGCCTTCCCTTCCTTTTGAAGGGAGGGGAAAGCGAGGCACTCACTAACTTATATAAACTATCTTTTTTGAGGAGATGATTCCTCTTTTAAACCATAATATTCTCCATCACACTCTGGCCGTCAAGCAAGCGTATAATGCGGTGGCTGTAACGGGCATCATGTTCAGAGTGAGTAACCATGATAATGGTGGTACCTTGTTCGTTCAAATCGGTAAGTAGTTCCATTACATCGTTACCGTTGCTGCTGTCAAGGTTACCAGTTGGCTCATCCGCCAGTATCAGTTTGGGTTTGTTAACAACGGCCCTGGCAATAGCCACACGCTGTTGCTGACCACCTGATAACTGCTGTGGGTAGTGATTACGGCGGTGCATGATCTGCATTTTGTCAAGCACCTCTTCTACTCTTTTTACTCTTTCTGATGCTGCTACACCAGTGTATATTAATGGCAGTTCCACATTTTCAAACACGGTTAGCTCATCAATAAGGTTAAAGCTTTGAAACACGAAACCAATGTTGTGTTTACGAAGATCGGCACGCTTACGCTCTGTGAAATGCGCCACTTCAATATCGTTAAATACATAGCTCCCGGCATCAGGGTCATCAAGCATACCCAAAATATTAAGCAGGGTTGATTTACCGCAGCCAGATGGGCCCATGATGGCCACAAACTCGCCTGTCGCGATTTCAATTGATAGCTTATTTAAAGCTATGGTCTCTACCTCTTCCGTACGGTAGAATTTTTCGAGATTAGTAATTTTTATCATTGGTGCCTCCTGAATCGTCATTGCCGTGTGGCTTAGTGACTTGATTTATACAGTTTGTTAATTAGTTTTATATAAGATGTTTTAGGGCCGCTTTCCGTTGCAGAGCATAGCCATTTTATTTTTTCAATACCAGTTCCTGAATATCGCCATAAGTTTCATAGCTCGATGTAATAACTTTATCACCCGGTTTAAGGCCATCATTTACTACATAATAATCAGGGCTTTGCATTCCGAGTTGAATGTTAACTTTATAAGCCTTAGAACCATCCTCACTTACTTTAAATATCCAGTTACCGCCTGTTTGCTGGTAAAAACCACCTTTAGGTACCAATACTGCGGTCCTTTCTTCGCTCAGTGCCAACCTAACCTGCAGAGTTTGTCCTTTTCTGATACCCTTTGGTACTGCACCTACAAATTGCATATCAACCTGGAACCTGCCTGCAGTTACCTGTGTAAATACCTTTTTTATCACCAGATTATAAGTTTTATCAGCAAACTGAAAATCACCTTTTAAACCAGTATATATGCGCGACAGGTAATGTTCGTCAATATCAACCCTTGCCTTAAAGCCCGATTGAACATCTATCTGTCCCAAATGTTCGCCTTGTTTTTTATTCTGACCCACCTCAGCATCCATTGATGTTAATTGTCCGTCAATTGGTGCTCTTAAAGTTAAGCTTGCTACCTTTTTACGCATCAACTCCAATGTGGTTTTCATATGCGCATATTGCTCTTGCGACTGTGAGGCCTGTTGCTTAACCAGCGCAGTATCTTGTGTTAATATTTGTTTGGCCAGCCTGTAACGGTTAACCTGGTAATCATACATGTTTTTGGCCGACTGATATTCCTGTAAGCCAATAGCTTTCTGATCAAAAAGATGTTTATCTAATTTATATACCCGTTCTGCTTCTTTATAGGTATTTTCAACATCGGCCATAGTGTTTAGCTTGGTAATGGTATTTTGCTGAGCGTTGTTATGCGAAATCTGCATTTGAGTTTGCTCGGCATATACAGCAGTTTCCTGGTTGGCCAGGCTCAGTTCCAGATCAGTATTGGAAAGCTTTAAAATTGGATCACCCTTTTTCAAATTAGCGCCATCTTCAACATACTTTTCCTCAACAACACCACCTTCGGTAGCATCCAGATAAATTGTAGTAAGCGGCATAACTACGCCATTTACCGGAATAAACTCCTGAAAAGGGCCTTTGGTAATAGTACTTATGGTTATGCGTTCGGTATCTACATCAAGCTTGCTTTTACCTGATGTTAAATAAATACTGCCGCCAACTAATAAAATAATGCCTGTTATGCCCGCAATTGTTAATATCCGCTTACTGTTCCAGGTCTTTTTTTCAATTTTTCTGTCCACTGTAGTTTATTATAATTTGAATAGTAGTTACAAAAAGATATGCCACAAATTAAATAACTGTATTTCAGTATATTAAACATAAAATAAGCGATTAAAGCGTTCGCTTCTGTTACAGCAAGTGTTCGGTAATGATACAGTGAATTAAATCAGGTCTATCCGTTCATAATTGATTTACAGTTTAATACTTCTATTATATATAACTGGTATGAAATTTAAGCATTCAATTATTAATTTGCACAAACAAATAATTCATAGTTCGTAGTATATTGCGGATGTCCAAAACAGCAAGCCATGGCTCATGTACCGGCGAAAACCAACTACGAATCTGTTAAAAACCATAAAACTAATTGCATCAAATGATACTTAAAAAAGCTACCATTTTAATTGTTGACGATGATCCGGATGTGCTAACCGCGGTTAAGCTGTTATTAAAAACAGAAGCGCAGGAAGTGATAACCGAAAAGAATCCGGAGAATTTAAACTGGCTGCTACAGCGTAATGAGGTTGATCTTGTTTTGCTTGATATGAACTTTAACAGCGCCATCAATACAGGCAACGAAGGGTTATACTGGCTAAGCAAGGTAAAGGCCTGGAAACCCAATGTATGCGTGATCATGATAACCGCTTACGGTGATATTGACCTTGCTGTACGCTCATTAAAAGAAGGCGCTAATGACTTTATAGTAAAACCATGGCATAATGAAAAGCTAATTGCTACCATAAAAGAGCTTTTAGATAAAAAGGAAGGTATAAAAATCACCAAAACCGCAGTAAAAAGCACAGCCGGTGATACCTCTATATTGGGCGAATCGGAAGTGATGCAGGACATTTTTTATAAGGTGAATAAAATTGCCCCTACCGATGCCAATATTTTGCTTATGGGTGAAAACGGAACCGGTAAAGATCTTATGGCCAAGGCCATTCACGAGCGTTCATTACGGGCCGATAAACCATTTATTAAGGTAGATGTTGGTGCCCTTACCGATACTTTATTTGAAAGTGAATTGTTTGGTCATAAAAAAGGAGCATTTACCGATGCCCGTGAAGACCGTACGGGCCGCTTTGAAGATGCCCATGGCGGCACCCTCTTTTTAGATGAGATAGGTAACATTACCTTACAGCAACAAGCCAAACTGCTCACTGTGCTCCAAAACCGGCAAGTAACCCGTTTGGGCACCAACAAAGCTGTTGACATAGATATCAGGCTTATTTGTGCAACAAATGTACCTATGCACGAGCTGGCGAATGAAAATCGCTTTCGTAAGGATTTGATATACCGTATCAACACTGTAGAGATCAATATGCCTCCATTGCGAAGGCGTAATGAAGATATTACCATATTGGCTAGGCATTTTGCCCGTTTATATGCTACCAAATACCTTAAACCTTCAATGGATTTTGATGCAGCAGCTTTGCAAAAGTTAAAATCATATAATTATCCGGGTAATGTTCGCGAGCTACAGTATACTATTGAGCGGGCGGTTATCATGGCCGATGATAATACTCTAAGACCGGATGATCTTATATTTTCCATTTTAGAAACTGCTACAGAAACTACTGTAAACGAAGATAATATACAACTAAGTACGCTTGAAAAAAATGCAATCTTGAGAGTTATTGAAAAACATAATGGTAATATAACCCGGGCTGCCAAAGAGTTAGGATTAACCCGTACTGCCCTATACCGCAGATTAAGCAAATATGATATTTAACCGATATGAATGGCGGCTTTTGCTGCGCGTATTTTTAATGTTTCTGGCCCTGTCTGCAGCATCGTATGTTGTTGTAAAAGGCCAGCCGCTTTATTTGGTAATATTTGTACCATTGGTAATTTACGCGGTTATTGAAATGATCCGTTTTCAGAAAAAGGCGCAGGATGAGGTTAACCAGTTTGTTGAGTCTATTCATTACCGTGATTTTTCGAGGCATTTTGATGTGCGCCGCGCTCCAAATGAGCTTAAACCGCTGCGCAAAGGATTTAATGATATCAACACTACGTTTAAACTTATCAGCCGTGAACGTGAAACCCAATATCACTACCTGCAAAAGATATTGGAACTGGTTGATACCGGCATCCTCTCTTTTGAAGAAGAAAGCGGCAACATCAGCTGGATCAATGAGGCGTTCAAAAATCTCATTGGCATCCCTTACCTTAAAACCGTACACTCACTCGAAAAACGTGAACCCAGTTTATACCTCGAGCTGATAAAGGTAAAACCAGGCGACAGCAAGATCATCACGGTAACCCGCAATCAACAGTTGGTAAAAATTTTAATAACTGCCAGCGTGATGCGCAGTGATGATATACTCTACAAATTAATTGCTTTTCAGAATGTGAGCGAAGCGCTGGATGAAACCGAATCAAAGGCATGGCAAAAGCTGCTTAATGTAATGACGCATGAGATCATGAATTCGGTAGCCCCAATCTCTTCCCTTGCTGATACGCTCAAGAACCGCCTTCAAAGCCCGGAAATAGCGAATAGCATACAAAATAGCGAACTGGAAGACCTTGAACTGGGTATCGATACCATTAAAAGACGCAGTGAGGGTTTACTAAAATTCACCGAGAGCTACCGCAGCCTTAATAAGATAACTAAGCTTGATTTGAACAAGATTCTGGTGCGTGATCTGTTCGAGAACCTGAATAGCCTGATGCGCCCAACACTTGAGAAAAAGAATATTGAACTCGAGATCATTCTGCGCGACCCAACACTGGCTATACAGGCCGATATAAACCTGATTGAACAGGTAATGATAAACCTGTTGGTAAATGCCATTGAGGCAGTAAAAGACCGTGAAGAGCCAAGGCTTATCTTATCAGCTGAAATACAAAACAATAGTAAAACACTGGTAAAAGTAACCGATAATGGTTTGGGTATGCCGCCCGAACTGCTCGATAAAATATTTATCCCATTTTTTAGTACCCGTAAAACGGGCAGTGGAATTGGATTAAGCTTGTGTAAACAGATCATGTTACTGCATAAAGGAAATATCCAGGTACAATCAACCGAGGGTAAAGGGTCTTCATTTATTTTACAGTTCATATAATTAACTTAATATTGAACTGATGATAGATCGAAAGTCAAAAAATATTCTCGCTATTTCAGGCAGCCTGCGTTCTGGTTCTTCAAACCATCATATTTTAAAATATCTGGCGGGTTTAATTCCTGAAAATATTGATTATAGTATTTATAATGATCTTGCCCTTATTCCGCCTTTTGACCCGGGATCGGATACGGACACCCCACCCAACTCTGTAAGTAAATTAAGGCAACTTTTAGCCAATGTTGATGCCATAGTCATCTGTACACCTGAATACGCCTTTGGTGTACCGGGACAATTGAAAAACATGCTCGACTGGTTGGTTTCAAGTAGCTCATTGGCTGATAAACCTGTGGCGCTTATTACTGCTTCCTCAAGTGGTCAATACGCTCATCCTTCACTCTTGCTTACGCTTGGGGCTTTATCTGCTAAGATCCTTGATGATGCAAACCTGTTGATTCCATTTATCCGTTCAAAAATGGCAGCGGATGGTAGCATTACAGATGCAGAAACAAAGGATAGTTTAACACGGGCATTTAATACCCTACTATCTTCAATCGCCATCATCTGAATTGTTTTAAATATTTACTACTGCCAATTTGACAACATCACACCTTTTGGAACAGGCATTGATGATTACAGCTTGAAAATCATATTAAATCAATCATACAAATAATATTATGCAAGAAAAAGGCAGCATTTCGATCCACACCGAAAACATTTTTCCGATAATTAAGAAGTTTCTTTACTCAGATAATGAGATATTTTTGCGTGAGCTGGTATCAAACGCGGTAGATGCTACCCAAAAAATTAAACGTCTGGCTTCTTTGGGTCAGTACAACGGCGAACTTGGTGATCTGCGTGTTGAAGTAGCATTTGACGAGGCTAAGAAAACCATCACCATATCTGACAATGGCTTGGGTATGACCGCCGAAGAGATCAAAAAATACATCAACCAGATAGCATTTTCGGGTGCTACCGAGTTCATGGAAAAGTTCAAAGAAGCTAAAGATGCTAATGAGATTATCGGTCGCTTTGGTTTAGGTTTTTACTCAGCCTTTATGGTTGCCGATAAGGTAGAGATCCAAACCTTATCATACCAGGAAGGTGCCGAACCTGCATACTGGGTTTGCGATGGCAGCACCGAGTTTGAAATTGGCGAAGGTGTATTGGCTGAACGCGGTACAGAGATCACCCTATATATCAACAGCGAATCTGAAGAGTTTTTGAGCCAGTACAAACTTCAGGAAATATTAGACAAATACTGTAAATTTTTACCGGTTCCAATTAAATTCGGCACAAAAACCGAGCAGGAAGAAGATGGTGTTGATGAAGAAGGCAAACCAAAATACATTGAGGTTCAGCATGATAATATCATCAACGAAACCAACCCAATCTGGACAAAATCTCCGTCTGAATTAAAAGACGAGGATTACCTGAACTTCTATAAAACACTTTACCCTTTCAGCGAAGACCCATTGTTCTGGATACACCTGAATGTTGACTATCCTTTCAACTTAACCGGTGTTTTATATTTCCCTAAGCTGAAAAACGATTTTGAGATCCAAAAGAACAAGATCAAATTATTCAGCCGCCAGGTATTTATTACCGACGAGGTAAAAGACATTGTTCCTGAATTTTTAATGTTGTTACACGGCGTTATCGATTCACCGGATATTCCGCTTAACGTATCGCGCAGCTTTTTGCAGGCAGATAGCAATGTTAAAAAAATCAACAGCTACATCACAAAAAAAGTGGCTGATAAATTGGCAGAATTATTTAAAGCCGACCGTAAAGCATACGAAGAAAAATGGACAGACATTGGCCTGTTTGTTAAATACGGCATGGTGAGCGAAGATAAGTTTTATGATAAAGCGAAAGATTTTGTTTTGGTATCAAATACTAAAAATGAAAACTTCACTTTACCAGAATACAAAGAGAAGGTTGAAGCTGTACAAACCGATAAAGATGGTCAACTGGTTTATATCTATACCAACGATCCATCAAAACAGGATGCCTTCATCCAATCAGCCAACAAAAAAGGTTATGATGTATTGGTGATGAACTCACCTATCGATAATCACTTCATCAGCCAGTTAGAGCAAAAGCTTGACAAAACATCATTAAAGCGTGTTGATGCTGATGTTGCTGATAAGCTGATCAAAAAAGATGATGCTCCTGAAACTGTTTTAACAGAAGAGCAATCAACCAAGGTAAAAGATATCTTTAACAAAGCCATTAACAAATCTGCCTATAACGTTCAATTGGAGAGCCTTAATCCTGATGAATTACCGGTAACTGTTACCATGGATGAGTTTATGCGCCGTATGAAAGATATGGCTGCCATGGGCGGCGGTATGGGTTTCTACGGTAATATGCCTGATAACTACAAGGTAATTGTAAATGGCAATCATAAGCTGATCACCCGAATATTGCAGGAAGAAGATGAGCAGGTACAAGCCCAGTTATCAAAACAAGCATTTGACTTGGCCTTGCTTTCACAAGGATTATTAACCGGTGCTGAACTTACCGAGTTTGTAAACCGCAGTGTTAATCTGATATAATTTTAAAGCAATTTAATGTAAAGCCATCCGCAAAAACGGATGGCTTTTTTGTTTAATTATAATTAAATTTGATATAACTAAACCTGAATAAGATTCCCGAGTCAAGCCGATATAATTACTTAATTATGAAACCATTAAAAACAATATTGGCATTAATCCTGCTTACCTGTATGAGCATAGGTATAGTTAATGCCCAAAACACCCGCAAAGATAAAAAAGCGGCGCATGCTGCTGAAATAAAGAGTATGGTGGAGGCTCAAAATTACTTGTTTAACGCCTCGTACGTAACCCCAATGAGAGGAATAAGTAGGTCATTAAACTCACAGTATGACATGACAGTAACTAAAGATACAGTTTCTGCCTATCTGCCTTATTTCGGCCAGGCATATCAGGCACCTTACAACCCCACAGATGGTGGTATAAAGTTTACGACTACCAAGTTTACCTATAGTTCTAAAGTGGGTAAAAAAGGCGGCTGGACTGTTACTATCAAACCAACCGACAGAAGCATTAGTGACGGGCGCGATGTACAGACCATGACCCTTAATATTTCTCAGGATGGTTTTGCATCCTTACAGGTGATCAGCACCAATCGCGATCCCATTTCGTTTAACGGCACCATTGAAAAAAGGGACATCAAAAAGTAATCAAACAGCTAAGGCAAAGGCATTTGCCTTAGCTGTCCAGTAAACCTGTATTATCTTTAAGAGCCACTCCTGATAGTTTTCTTTTAAAAGCCTCGCTCACAAGATAAAATATCTTTTTTGCAGCGTTATTATAGCTAAGACCACCAGGCCGTATATTAGATATACAGTTACGCGTTTCATCGGTGAGCCCGGGTTTAGGGTTGTATGTCAGGTATGCACCCAAACTATCCGCCGAACTTAACCCCGGCCGCTCACCTATAAGAACAAGGCATAATTTCGATTTTAAGCCATAACCAATATCATCCCCAATAGCTACCCGCCCCTGTTCAACCAGGCTCAGAGGGGTTAAACTGAAATTAGCAGCTGTAAATAATGGAATTAAGACCTGCAATAACCTGTAGGCGTTTTCATTCACTGCGGTAGCCGAAAGGCCATCGGCTATCACAATAGCAATATCTGTATCGACTCCATAATCGTTGATCAAATCAATTGAAGCCTTATTGAGTTTGCGTCCAAGATCTGGTCTTTGAAGATATTGCCTTCGATGGCTAACCATACTCTGCAGATGCAGAACAGCTAAGTTAAATTGCTTAAGTAAATCCGATAAATTATTGATATCCAATTCGGAGTACACTGCATCCCGGGCGTGAGCGTGAGCCAGTTTAAATTCCAGTGATTGCTTCAAAGGAATACTGTTACCCACCCTCCCTATAGCAATGCGTGCCGAAGTAAACTCCTGCAAGGCCTTTAATGGTTCTATTTCCTGTGGGATATTCCTTTTCATATCATTTAACCATGGCATCCAGTAATCCATGAGATGGGCTTATCGGCAGCATGTTTCCTTTATCGTCTGTTATTCCCTGTTTAATTAGCCACTGTTCAAATTCAGGAGCCGGCTTTAAACCCAATACCTTACGCAGGTATAAAGCGTCATGAAACGAGGTTGATTGATAATTAAGCATAATATCATCGGCCCCTGGTATACCCATTATAAAATTACAACCGGCAACCCCAAGCAGTGTCAGCAAATTGTCCATATCATCCTGATCAGCTTCAGCATGGTTGGTATAACAAACATCAACGCCCATGGGTAAACCGAGCAGCTTTCCGCAAAAATGATCTTCAAGCGCGGCCCTGATAATTTGCTTGCCGTCATACAAATATTCAGGTCCGATAAAACCAACCACGGTATTAACCAGCAAGGGTTTATATTTTCTTGCGATGGCATACGCTCTAACCTCGCAGGTTTGCTGATCTACACCAAAATTGGCATTGGCAGATAACGCGCTGCCCTGCCCTGTTTCAAAGTACATTACGTTATTGCCAATAGTTCCCCGGTTTAATGATAAGGTGGCCTGGTAAGCTTCATCAATTAAATTGAGGTTGATACCAAAACTGGCATTAGCCTGTTGTGTACCTGCTATAGATTGAAAACAAAGGTCAACCGGAGCTCCTTCGTTAATAAGTTGCAAAGTAGTAGTGATATGGCTCAAAACGCAGGTTTGAGTAGGTATTTCAAACTGATAACGCAACGTATCCATCAGTCGGAGCAAATTGCTTACTACCGCTGGGTTGTCTGTAGCGGGATTTATACCGATAACGGCGTCTCCGCTGCAATGAAGTAAACCATCTATAATACTTGCGGCTACCCCCTTTGGATCATCTGTAGGGTGGTTTGGCTGTAAACGCGTACTGAAGTGTCCCCATAACCCGATAGTATTCCTGAAACGGGTAATCACCTTACATTTTTGGGCAACTGCTATAAGATCCTGATTGCGCATCAGTTTAGATACTGCAGCAATCATTTCCGGTGTTAGCCCCCAGGCAATTCGATTTAAAGTTTCGGTATCTGTTTCATCGCTTAGTAACCAATCACGCAGTTCTCCCACAGTTAAATGATTTATTAAACTAAAGTCATCAACCTCATGACCATCAATTATTAACCGGGTTACTTCATCCTGCTCATAGGGAATCACAGCTTCATTTAAAAATACCTTTAAAGGAACATCTGCCAGTGTGATCTGTGCTGCAACACGTTCTTCATAACTCGCGGCACATACGCCAGCCAGTTCATCACCCGACCGGTATGGCGAAGCTTTGCCCATTAAAGTTTTCAGATCAGGAAACTTATAAACTTTGCTGCGTATGGTATGCTTGTAGGCCATATCAATTGGGTGTTGCCATCATTTCATCTGTCAATAATATCTTATGTTTTCCCATTAACATAAATATCAATGCTACGCCAACCAATCCTCCAAAAAATATCAGGCTTACCCAAACATTAAACCATATAATGGCAAACAAGCATATAGCTGATATAATTAATGCCGTTGCCGGAAACACCGGGTAAAATGGCGACGAAAAAGGTCGCTCCAGCAAAGGTTCTTTTTTACGAAGTATAAAGAGGCTCACCATACTCATCAAATACATAACAATAGCCCCAAGTACCGAAAGAATAATTATCTGTGCTGTAGTGCCACTATAAATAGCTAAAAAGCTAACTATCCCACCCGCAATAAGCGCCCAATGAGGAGTTTTAAAACGATGATTGATAACTGCCAGTCCACGGGGTAAATAACCGCTGCGGGCCATGGCAAACACTTGTCTTGACGACGCCAGAATTGTGCCATGCAATGAAGCGATCAGGCCAAACAGGCCGATGCTGGCAAATATTTTGGTAAGCCCGTTTGCCTTGCCTAAAACTATGCCTATAGCCTCGGGCAGAGGGTAATCAAGGTTACTCAGTTTACGCCAGTCGGTTATACCTCCGGTTAATATCATTACCCCTAAAGCCAAGGCTACAAGCGTAACCAATGCAGATATATACCCTCTCGGAATGTTCTTTTTAGGCTCCTTTACCTCTTCGGCTACCATGGCTACCCCTTCAATAGCCAGATAAAACCAAACGGCAAATGGTAATGCGGCAAATACCCCGGCCCAGCCAAAAGGCATCGGGTTGCTCAGGTAGTTATCCATTTTAAAGTGAGGCGATACTATCCCCATGTACAACATTAGCTCGGCAACTGCCAGTATGGTAATAAACACGGAAAATGAAGCCGACTCCTTTACCCCGGATATATTGAGTATGATAAAAGCCACATTAAATAACATAGCCGATTGCATAACCGGAATTGCCGGATACAAAAAATGAAGATAACTCCCCAATGAAATAGCTATGGCCGGTGATGCCAGAAGAAAATCAATCAAAGTTGCATAGCCGGCTATTAAACCGCCTAACGGCCCCATAGCTCTATAAGCATAAGCAAAAGCACCACCTGCATGCGGAATAGAAGTAGTGAGCTCCGTATAGCTGAAAATGAACGTAATATACATTACTGTAATTACAAGTGTAGCTATCAAAAAGCCGATGGTGCCTGATACGGCCCAGCCCAAGTTCCAGCCAAAATACTCACCTGATATTACCAGCCCTACGGCTATTGCCCACAAGTGAACAGGTTTTAATACTCTTTTTAACTGTTCTGCCGGGGGTGCTGCCATGTGTTTAATTTAATGCGCCTTTAAGATAGCTAAAGCGGCTGTTAAATCAAAATTGAGCGATGTTATGGAATTATTAAGAGGTTCACTTGTTCATTGATTCCTTTAAAAACCAATAAACAAGTGAAATCATGAACCCTTACACGTTCAGTGTATTTTTCAAATATCCTATACTGCTGGTAATACTTGCCAGGGCATCTTTAGGCATATCATGCTCCACAAAAAAGTGTTGCATACCGGCAGAAGCTGCAGCAGCGAAAATGGGTTTAAAGTCAAGAGTGCCGCTACCTACAGGCAATATATTCTCCCGGCTGGCGTCCAGATCTTTCACGTGCCATAATGGGAAACGGCCAGGGTGTTTTTTAAACATTTCAACCGGATTTTGGCCTCCCTTGATAGCCCAGGCCAGGTCAAGCTCCATTTTTACATTTTTAGGATCAGTTTCGCTCAATAACAGATCGTAGGGTACTTTGCCATCCACCGGGTGAAACTCCATATCATGATTATGGTAAGCGAACTGGATACCCACTTTTTTAGCGGCCTCCCCTGTTTTATTCAGTACTTCTATGGTTGATTTTATTTCATCAAGCGTAGCAGTGGGCGAATTGGCACATACCAGATATTTTACACCGCCTTCTGCCACAGAATCAACCAATTCCTGCATATTATCCCGCAAGTTTTTTAGAGGTGGTATTACCATAGGTTTGCCATCGGCATCAAGTGGCATTTTTGATCCCGGAGGAAGTTTGAATGGAGCCCCCAGCACGTGATGTGAGGTCCAGGACATGCCCAGATCATTTACAGTGGCTTTAAAATCCTTAGGGCTCATTCCGTAAAAGCCTCCTTTTTTACTAAATGCCGATTCAAGCTCTTTATAGCCAAGGCCTGCAATTTTGGTTAGGGTGCCTTTTACATCTTCATCGATAACGCCAAAGAAGGTGAATAGTTGCAGCCCTACCGCGTGACCGGGCTTTAGATTATTAAGTAAGGTACCTGCTTTTCCAGATAAGGCTAATCCTCCAAGTGCCAGCGCACCAGCGCTTTGAATAAACTTTCTCCTGTTGTAATTCATGCTGATATTTTTTGTTTAATAAGTGGTACAGTAAATCTAAATAATTTTTTTTCAGGAAATCAATTTAATTGTGTCTTTTTTACACATTAATTTTTTTGGAAGATTTTAACCAATTAGAATCTGTAAAAATCTGAAGTTGAAAAATTATTAGAAATGCAGATCGAATTTGTTTAGAGAATAGATCAGGAAAACTTTTTAAAATTTTATTTTAACACAAATCAGCATCAAAATCGGTTGAAAATTCAGCGAAAATCACGAAAACATGCCGTTTTAATTCAAAAAACTCTCTTTTTAGCCATTTTTGATAGGTAATTTAAACTTTAATAAGTTATAACAAATTAACAATCAATATATTATTTCAAAACAACATACTCTGGGTTGTTTGTCCTTTTACCAAAACAGCAGGACTTCCCTATTTGAGAAGCCCGGCTGTTGCGTATTATAAATATACAAAAAATTTACGGCTAAGCCGCTAAGACTATGAAATGTACAGGCAGTTGGCAATTAAGCCCGTCCACCCGGTTTGGTGCGAGGCGCCTGCCCCCCGACCGTTATCGCCATCGAAAAACTCGTAAAAGAGTATGTAATCTTTAAAGTTCGGATCTGTTTGCAGTTTTTCGTAGTCGCCAAATACCGGGCGCTTACCATTTTCATCCCTTAAAAACAGCTTGGACACACGGCGGTAAAGCTCATTGGATACATCCTTCAAATTCATATAATTACCTGATCCTGTTGGGCACTCTACCTTAAAGCCATCGCCATAGTACTCGTAAAATTTGTGCAGGCTATCAATAATGAGGTAATTAATAGGCATCCAGATTGGCCCCCGCCAGTTACTGTTACCCCCAAATAAACCGCTATCACTTTCGGCAGGTGTGTATTTAATGCCAAAGCTCATGCCATTAACATCTACATGATAAGGATTTTCGAGGTGATATTTTGATAGCGAACGGATACCATAATCGCTCAAAAATTCCTTTTCATCAAGCATGTATTTCAGTATCGATTTCATCCTGAATCCACGTAATAAGCTGATCAGGTGCTTTCCATCAGCACTGCGTTCGTTCCAGCGCGAAACCAGGCTGGCGAGATCGGGCCGGTTATCAGAGAACCATTTCATCCGGTCCCGGAATATCGGGCTATCGGTTATATCACTTTCATTTAATACCTCGGTAGCAAACAACGGGA
Source organism: Mucilaginibacter aquaedulcis (assembly GCF_030409325.1). Taxonomy (GTDB): domain Bacteria; phylum Bacteroidota; class Bacteroidia; order Sphingobacteriales; family Sphingobacteriaceae; genus Mucilaginibacter; species Mucilaginibacter aquaedulcis. The sequence goes on along the minus strand of NZ_JAUFPR010000002.1, from coordinate 280,091 downwards.
TAAGCCCCACTATGCTGCGCACCTTCATTTTTACCGAGCCATTGTCCGGAAAACGAAGCTGATCGTAAAAAAAGCCATCTTCATCATCCCAAAGCCCCTCATTATTTTCACCCAGGTTTGATATAGCTCCAACAATGTAAATAAAGTGCTCAAAAAACTTTGATGCTATATCGGCATATGCCTTATCCTTTTCGGCCAGTTCGGTAGCAATACGCAGCAGGTTTAACGAATACATGGCCATCCAGCTGGTGCCGTCGGCTTGTTCCAGGTGCTGGCCCATAGGCAATTGCGTATTCCTGTCAAACACTCCTATATTATCCAAACCAAGAAATCCCCCTTCAAAAACATTATTACCCTGTGCATCCTTGCGGTTTACCCACCAGGTAAAGTTGAGCATGAGTTTATGGAATATGCGCTCTAAAAAGTAAAGGTCACCCTTACCATCGTTGGCTTCTTTGTCTGTTTTGTAAACGCTCCATACTACCATGGCATGTACAGGCGGGTTGCCATCGCTAAAATCCCATTCATAGGCCGGCAGTTGCCCGTTCGGGTGCATATACCAGTCGCGGGTAAGTAATATAAGCTGATTTTTGGCAAAGGCCATATCAACACGTGCCAGCGGTAAACAATGGAAAGCAAGGTCCCAGGCCGCAAACCATGGATATTCCCATTTATCGGGCATGGATATAATATCGCGGGTATTCAGATGCATCCATTTACTGTTGCGGGCATTCTTTCGCTGTTCGGGTGGTTTGGGCTGCCCCGGATCACCGCTGAGCCAGTGGCGGATGTCTGAATAATAAAATTGTTTGTTCCATAGCATCCCCGCAAAAGCCTGCCGCTGAATTAAACTACGATCAGGGTTTTGAGTTGGGCTCACCACATCGGCATAAAACTCATCGGCTTCTATAATGCGGGTTTTAAATATCGAATCAAAATCCTCAAAGCTGTAATTGGCATCGGGCGATAAACGCAAACGAAGTGTGACGCTTTGTTTGGCCCCTATTGTTATATCATAGTTAACGGCTGCCTTGGTACCTGTTTTTCGTGGATTAACAGATTCGGCTCCATGAACTACATGATCATTTATGCCATCCTTATAAAACTTGTTACCTGAATCGTAATGATAAAAACGATTGGTATTGGTTTCATTTTCGCAAAACAGCAGGCTGCAGTCTCCCTCCGTATGCAGCCACATTGGCTCAAGATCTTTATGGGATATTTGTATACGGTTTTGGGCATTTGCGGCCATTGAGGGTTTATCATCCTTATAACCCCAACTCCAGGTATTACGAAACCAAAGCGTTGGCATTACATTTAAGGCAGCATCCGTATCGGCTCGGTTATGTATAGTTATTTTGATCAGGATATCGTCCTGATCATTTTTAGCGTATTCGGTAAAAACATCAAAATATTCATCTTTATTGAATATGCCGGTATCAATCAGCTCAAATTCCGGGTCCTGACGGGTACGGTGTTTATTTTCATTAACCAGCCACTCATACGGAAATGCATGTTGCGGATATTTGTACAGCATTTTCATGTACGAATGTGTAGGTGTGCTATCCAGGTAATAATAAAGCTCTTTTACATCTTCCCCATGATTACCTTCGGGGTTACTAAGTCCAAAATACCGCTCCTTGATAATCGGGTCCTTTTTATTCCACAGCGCCAGGCCAAAACAAAGCAATTGCTGTCTGTCACAAATACCGGCTATAGCTTCCTCGCCCCAGCGGTAGGTTCTGCTGCGGGCCATATCATGGGTGGTAAAACTCCAGGCATCGCCATTGGCGCTATAATCTTCGCGCACCGTACCCCATTGGCGGTCGCTCACGTAGGGCCCCCACTTTTTCCAACTCGAATCTTTTAACCTTGATTGTTCTGCATTCATTGTATAAATCCTTGCATCAACATGCCGCTTTTAGTAAGTACACGCAAAGTATGTTTTATTAAGGAAAGTTAAACAAATGCATGGTTTGTTTTACATGAGTATGAAGAATAGTTTGTGGAGTTGGGGTATTGATGCGGGTTTGAGGTGCGGGAGCGTTAAATTTGTCATTGCGAGGAGGAACGACGAAGCAATCACGAGCGGGCGAAGCAAAAGCTCCCTTAAAATCTCCCCCAAGGGGGGAGATTTTAAGAAATGCACTTTAAAGCCCTCTACTTTGGAGAGGCTTGGGTAACGCTTTTATGCCCAGGCTTTTCTTAAAAACCTTAGCCAGTTACCGTGCATCATGTTTTCAATATCCTGATCGGTGTAACCTCGTTTTTTGAGCAGATCGGGTACTTTTTGCAGATTGGCAATGGTTTCCAGATCATACGGGCATTGCTCACGGCCGAAAGCACCATCAAGGTCGGAGCCCATGCCTATGTGGAGCGCATTACCTGCTATCTGGCAGATGTGGTCGATATGATCAACCATCACTTCCAGATTACAGTTCATTCCCCTTGGTGTTGATTGCCCCCTAACCCAGTTAGGTACCATCATCCAGGCATCAAGCGCGGCACCAATTACAGCACCATGATCAATCAAGGCTTTAATCATTTCATCACTGTATTGACGGTTGTGGTTCACCAGCGCGCGACAGTTGTTGTGGCTTGCCCATACATGGCCGTTAAAATGATCTAAAGCCTCCCAAAAACTATCATCGCATAAATGGGTGGCATCTAAAATAATATTCAGGCGCTCCATTTCCTTCAGCAACTCATGACCTTTTGGACCCATATATCCTGTGGCATCCGTTCCCTGGGCATATCTGCCGGGGCCGTAATGGGCAGGGCCAACAGCGCGCAGCCCATAATTATAGGCACGCTCCAAATGTTGAACCGTTACAATAGAATCCGCCCCTTCCAAACTCAGTATATAACCTATGGGCTTTTTATCTGCAGGCTGCCCATCGTTCCAAAGTTGCAGATGTTTCTCCAGCGATGACAGGTCATTTACCTGTACCATTTCGCCGGTATCCTCCATAGCTTTGTACCATGCTACCTGGCCCTGGGTTTGTGCCCAGGCCTGCTCAGGCGAATGCCAGCCCGGCAACGGATTATCAGGCGCTACGTAACGCCCAATCTGTGTGGCAACTACCAAACCAATATTACCTTTGCGCAGCTCTGGTAAACTAACTACGGCCATGGCACGGTCAGGCTTATCGGTAAGTCCTTCTTCGCGTTGGTTAATTTCAGAAAGTGGACGGGTAAGATCACGGTTCCACTCCAAAGCGTTCATGCTCAGGTCAAGATGGGCATCTATTATCAACATATCAGATAGTTATTTTACGATCGCGTGCGGCATTCAACCACTCGCCATTAAGTTCTTTATTTTCAATTATATAAGCACGCTCATATAAAGCAACAGTTGGGCATACATGATGAGGTATACCATATAGCACATCACCTATCTGGTAGCCATGATCTTTACCTGCCTCTACCACCAAATGTTCTTCGCTTTGCCCTACGGGTACAAGCTCTGGTGCATTTAGAAAGTAAATGCGTTTGCTTAGCTCATTCTCGGCCGATACGGATTTATGCCCTACATCCAAACAAAGTTTAGTATCGCCGGGCAGCGATATTACACGGCTTATAACCAACGCGGCGGGTAAAAACTCCTGCTCGGGTATACCCAGCTCATAGCCTTTATCCCAATAAACAAAAGTCCCGGGGCTACATTCAACCACTTTTCTTTTCGCGTGAATTGGAAAGGTTGGCGATCCGCCTGCAACAATAATTGGTTCAGGGTATCCTTTTTGAGTTATATCCTGCTGTAACTTTAGCACGGGCTCAAAGCTGGCATCACAACGCTCTTCGCGTGTTTTCAGGTCAACATCATGAATGTGGCCATCATACGCGTGCAAGCCAACAGGATTTACTCCGGCCAGTACAGCGCAATCCATGTACAACTGCAAAGCCTCAAAGCCCGGTTTGATGCCTGTTCGGTTCATACCTACATTGAGATCTATATAAACGTTGATCCTGATCTTATAAGTTATAGCGGCATCCGATATTTCCTTGGCAGCAATAGCATTATCAACCAGGCACGAAAACTTTGTGCCGGGAAAGGCATGGATCAATTTAATAAACCTGTACAGCTTAGGGCCAACCGGCTGGTAGGCCAACAACACATCAGGCGCTTTACAGGTGGCCAGCAATTCGGCTTCGGCAATAGTGGCACATTTAAACTTGTTGATGCCAGCAGCCATCAATAACAGGGTAACTTCCCTATTCTTATAGGTTTTTACATGGGGACGCAAGCGAGCAACATCATCAATCATAGTTTTAAGCAGATCGATATTTGCCTTTACCCTATCCGGATAAACAACCAAAGCCGGGGTATCCAGCTTATCCATGTTATCAATTGTAAACCAGTTCATTTGGGGACAAGTAATGAGTAATAAGTTTTGGGTTATGAGTTTATCAAATAGTTTATCTAAATTACAAATAGCTCAAAACTCATAACTCAAAACTTCTGCAACTATAATTAGGCTAATTCAAATAAAGCCTCAATCTCAACCGGGATATTATCAGGTAACGAACCCATACCAACCGCGCTGCGTACGCCGATACCGTTCTCTTCACCCCATATTTTGGCAAAAAGTTCGCTGGCTCCGTTAATGATAAAAGGATGTTTTTCAAAATCAGGTGTACAGTTAACCATACCTAAAACTTTTATTACCCTTTTAATTTTATCAAAGCTGCCGATATTGGCTTTTATAGTAGCCAGCATGGTTAAAGCAACCTGTTGCGCGGCCAGCTTGCCGTCTTCCTGCGAAACGGTATCGCCGATACGGCCAATAATTAATGAGGCATCATCCTGTACCGGTCCGTGACCCGAGAGGTATAGATATTTGCCATCAACTAAACATGGTTTATAAACGCCAAGCGGTTTTGGTGCAGGTGGCAGGTTTAAACCCAGCGCTGCAAAGTTTTCTTCTGGAGTGTTCATGAAGGTAAAATTATAAAGATTAAACCATAAATAATAAACAAAACGCCGGGACTTTATGCTCCCGGCGTTTACTTATTGATAATGAATATTTAAACTGATAAAACTCACGCTGATTAATTTACAGCGAATGTTGTTACAGCCGATGGCGACCGTTTTAACGCGAACCATAAAGCCAGCAGCACGCCATAACTACCACCCCGCTCTATCCACTCAAACACTTCATAATGAGGATAAAACAACTCACTGGCAACTTTCCAGATTACTAATACCAATAACAGGTTTTTATATGGCCTGATAAGTATAGATATAGCAGCCATGATTTCCAATACCCCAATCATTTGCGCGGTTTTGGCTGGGTTGGCAAAACCTAAGGCATGATATTGATTTACCAAACCTGCCTTTTCAATAAAATTGAGCCAGCCATGTCCGGCCAATAGCAAAAACGCGAATATTTTCAGGCAGCTGATTATAGTTCTTAATGAAGCCGGCGAGATAGTAACCTGATCATCCATGCGTTTAAACCATTGCTTAAAGGGTATTTTTGCTCCTCCCTGAACCAGCAAAAGCACCAGTGGAGCACCAAAATTGCCAGCGCGTTCAATAAACTCGGCAAAAGGTTCGCCTGATAATGGCCGCATGGAGGCTGTAGCTATACCCCAAACAACCAACCATGCAGCAATAGCGCGGGTTGGATAAACCAGCATTGAGATACCCATCATTATATCAATGGTTCCTACAATGGGCATCAGGGTGTAGGCATCATTTTTACCAATACCAAACACTGCAAAGTAATTGCACCAAATGGGTTTGGTGATAATACCAAACGCGCCATGCCCTATAAAACACATGGCTACCGCGAGCCTTAGCGTAAAATATATTTTTTGATCAGTAGTTAAACGCGACATTCTATTAAAACAATACTTCTGTTATTTATTATCTGCCCCATCTGTTTTAGCCCTTTGAATGGCATACTGGCCAACTTTGTTGCCTGTAACCAAACCTACCTCGCAATCGCTCCGGTAATGTATTGCACCGTATAGCCTTGACATGGCAGCCGCATTTGCCAGATCGGTAAATTTTGTACCCCTGCCTGGCAATAAATACGTTAACACTGTTGCCGCAGCCCCGCTGAAATTAGAGTGCCCCGATGTATAAGCCGGAAAATTAGGTACTCCTGTTAACGTTTTTATTGTAGGGTTGGCTTGCGACGGACGCTGATTAAAATAAAAGTATTTGGTATCCCAGCATACGATTGCAGCATCCATTTCGGCCATATTTAATAACGCAAAGTTGCGGGCCCATCGTACTTCGCTGTATTTTTCCTTTACAAATTCATCGGCTGCAATGGCGTTCCAATGTCCTGTCGGGGTGTAAGTGCCGATGCCATCTGCCCAAAAGGCAACTTGTTCCTCATGTTCACGAGTGCGGTTCTTGCTAAATGAAAGTACTTCTTCGGTCTCTTTTTTAAACTCAGGCGAATTGGTTAAATACGGTGCCGGCGGCCTGATGGCTACAACGGTAAGTGTATCAAACAAAAACGGTAAAACCTTTGAAAACAATGGCAGCATGGGCGGGCGTTTAGGCGTTTCCAAACTGATCCAGAATTGCTCGCCTTTACTAAGCGCCGTGGTTTCAAAACCTTTCCATATATCAGGTGTACCAATGGCTTTACCAGCGCGGTCATTACGGGCACGATTGGCAAATACCGCCGCTACCTGCTTGCCTAAAGCCTCACCTGCGTTCATTTCGCCGCGGGTATTTGCTCCCGCCATGATCCGGTATAGTTTTACCTCGTCGGCTTTTTGCTGAATAAAGGCAATTTCAGTTGGGAATAAGAGCTTCATAATCTCAACCGTAGCACCTTCCACTACCGCATCTTCACTTGGGTATGATGGTAGTTCAGAAGCCGGAACCAGCTCCTGTACGCCTGAGTCATTCTTATAGGGGGCGGTACGTTTGTATTGATTTTTAAAATACCATGCCGCAACCAGCGCATCATACTGCGTAGCACTTACATAAGCATACGCCCTTGCCGCATAAGGCGGATTGGAAAACGGAAATTCCGGATAATTAAACGGATTGGCCGAGTTAGGCGCGGGATATGTACCATCCGGGTTTTGATAAGGCGCTACGTTGTGTTTGGCTACCAATTGGCGCAGTATCTCGTTCCATCTCAATACCGAACCTGCGCTCCAGTATTTTATGGATGCCTTCTGGTCATCGGTCAGATTTTTTTGCAAAGCCTTGATCTCGTTAATATCAGCAATGTAAGCCGGCGAGGTTACGGCATCAGGCACAGCCACTGTTAACGTGTTAAGATTGGTTAACAATATAGGCTTCCAGGTATCGGCATTCAAATCGATATTGGTTGGTGCAAGAGATGGGTATAAGGTGGTACGGTCAACAATATCTTTTTTGCAGGACGTACCCAAGATGGCAACCCCAAAAAATAAGGTGACAGGAATTATATGTAGTAAGTTTCTTTTCATATTGAAGGTCATTAAATAATTCAATCGGCATTTATTTTTCTTTTTTGGTACTGAAAACATAATAAACACCAGCAAAAAAGCTGCGGGTTTGCCCAACATTACGGCCATCAAGCACATAATTCCTGCCGCCGGTTAACTCCAGACCGCTGATTGATTGAAAGCTGTATTTTAAAATTACACCGGCTGTAGTAGCGTTCATTTTGTTGCTCGGAAACGGCATATCATTTTTACGGATATCAAAACCGCCAATAGTAGTTGTTTTTGTCAATACAGCCTCGGCATTAAATTTTAAACTGCGGTAGCCCGAGCTTACCAGGAAGTTGGTTACATTAGGCATTTGCACCTCGTTAGTGTAATGCATTTCTGTGGTGTAATAAGAGTTTCTGTCGATAGTAATATTGCTCCGGCGAAGGTATTGCCCGGCTCCTGCTACAAAAAATCTGCCCGTTTGGTAGTTAAGCAGGCCGCGTAAGGCCACGTTCTTGCTATGCAAACCGATCGACAAAGGCAAAAAATCGGCCTGGTAATTACTTAACGGGATTGATCCGGATAAGATGGCATGAAAGCTGAATAAGCCCGTGCCTATCTCCTCTTTTATAGCCATCCATTTAATAGCGGCACTAAGATCCTGAAAATTTTGTTGCCCCCTTAATGTTCCGGCAGAAGCATTGGTTGTTACATATGGCACCATAAATAACAGATTAATACGGTTTGATAAACCATAGTTGCCTCCAAGGCTGTAAACATTTGAGCTCACGGTACCCAGGTTAAGATTATCCCGTTTAAATGTGCCTTCCCAATAATGATCCCAGCTGTTGTGCGTATACAGAGCAGCAGCACAAAAGTAATTTTTGGGGATCATGAGCGCATCGGTTTCTGTTTGGGCATGTGCGCGTAGCGAAAAAGCTAAAAAGCCGGTTAAAAAGAATAAATATCTGTACAAATTCAGTAGTAAAGGTTTATGCATATAAGGCATTAGGGTTATTGTAAATAAAGGTCTGCATTTAATAAAATTATCATTGTATATAATTGACTTACTATCATTTAACTTCAAAAGCCTCAGCACCAATAATTCGGCAGCCTATTGAAAGTATAACATGAATTAAAAATATCGCATTTACTAAATCAGCAAGAATTAAATAATTGAAGATTTAATGATAATACGCCATTTTAGTTTAGCAAAACATATTAATAAACAGGATTATAATCTACGTAAATATATGCGCCAGATTCAAAAAAACAAACAGCATATCCATTTATATAACATTTCTCTTGCTTTTATTAAAGTGATAATTTAGCATTCTTGATTTTTACTAATCTGCTGTAAACAGGTTGTTAATCGTATATAAATGATCAATAAGAAATTTACCACCGGAAATATTTTATACGGATTATTCATGGTTGTTATTCTAATTATGTTAATTAACCCAACAGCCAAGGGTTTATTGATCAGGGGGCTCATGAATATCGGCTTATTCCAACCTGATATACCTGTAGCGGAATCTAAACCAAAAGCTAATCCTGTTAACATTACCTTTCGGGATTCAAAAGGACAAACAATTAATACAGCCGATTTAAGAAACAAGGTAATATTTGTGAACTTTTGGGCCACCTGGTGCCCTCCATGCATTGCCGAAATGCCTTCGGTTAATCAGCTTTATGACCGGTTTAAGAATAATCCGGAAGTAGTTTTTATAATTGTGGATGTGGATAACGACCATAATAAAGCCCTAACCTTCATGCAAAAACACAACCTTAACCTGCCCATGTATACACTTGCCGGCAATGTTTCCACTGAAATAATGGATGGCACCATCCCTACCACACTGGTTTTCAATAAACGCGGACAGATTGTATATCGACATACGGGTGCGGCCGATTATGGCAATGAAAAATTTGCTTCTTTCATATCTTCCCTCTGTAAATAAAGCTTTTTTACTAATTAATATTTGTTGTTTGTACACTTATTAATTTTTTTTCCTTTATTTACATAACTAATTACTAACCAAAATTTTCATGAAAAGGAACCTGCTTTTTTATCCGGGTGTTTTGGCGCTTTGCCTTATTCAGGCAATTTGCCTGGGCCAAACAGCAACCCTCACCGTTAGCAACGATTCAAAAACTACCATCAGCAAACACATTTACGGTCAGTTTGCCGAGCATTTGGGCCATGGTATTTATGATGGCTTTTGGGTAGATAAAAATTTACCGGTAAAAAAACAGGATCGCATCAGGCTTGATATTGTTGACGCACTTAAAAAAATAAAGATCCCTAATCTGCGCTGGCCCGGCGGCTGTTTTGCCGACGAATATCACTGGCGCGACGGCATTGGCCCAACAGCACAGCGCCCCCGCATGGTTAATACCAACTGGGGTGGCGTTACCGAAGATAACAGCTTTGGCACACATGAATTTCTGGAGCTTTGCAGCCTGCTTAATTGCGAACCTTATATAGCGGGCAATGTGGGCAGCGGCACAGTTGATGAAATGTCAAAATGGATAGAATACCTTAACTCAAACAGTACCAGCACCGTGGTACAAACACGCATAAAAAACGGACATAAAGAACCTTATAAAGTTACTTTTTGGGGTGTGGGGAATGAGAGTTGGGGCTGCGGCGGTAATATGACACCTCAGTTTTATGCCGATCAGTTTAGGCGTTATGCTTCCTTTGCTAAGGACTATCCCGGAGCAAAACTCAAAAAAATAGCCAGCGGACCCAACTCTGATGATTATAACTGGACTGAGGTTTGTATGAAAAACATTCCGCTGCACATGATGTACGGCCTATCGCTGCATTACTATACCATACCAACCGGCCATTGGGGCAAAAAGGGTTCGGCTACGGAATTTACCGAACAGGAATATTTCAATACCATGGTTAATTGCCTTAAAATGGAAGAGTTGGTTACCAAGCATTCGGCCATAATGGATAAGTATGATCCTGAGAAACATGTGGCATTGGTGGTTGATGAATGGGGCGTGTGGACAGACCCGGAACCGGGAACTAATCCGGGCTTTTTGTATCAGCAAAACAGTTTGCGCGATGCCCTGATAGCTGCCACAACCCTCAATATTTTTAATAATCATAGTGATCGAGTTAAAATGGCTGCCCTTGCGCAAACTATTAACGTGCTACAGGCATTAATATTAACTGATAAGGAAAAAATGATCCTTACCCCTACCTATCACATATTTGATATGTACAAAGTGCACCAGGATGCTAAATATTTGCCTGTAAAGCTGGATGCACCTGATTATGAAGTTGATGGAAAAAAGATACCAGCGGTAAACGCTTCTGCCTCACAGGATGCTGCGGGTAAAGTGCACATTTCATTAGTTAATTTAGATATCCACAAGCCGGTAACTATAACAACAAGCTTTAAAGATATTAAGTGGACAACTGCCAGCGGCCAGGTTTTAACGTCGGCCAATGTTACTAACGTAAATACGTTCAATGATCCTAACAAAATACACCTCAGCAATTTCACCGGGGCCAAAAAGGATGGTGAAAAGCTCGTAGTTACCTTACCTGCAAAATCTGTAGTGACGTTAGAGTTGAACTAAAGTATATCTGCATTTAAAAAAAGCCCAAAGCCTGTAAAAAGCTTTGGGCTTTTTCGCTTTAAGCATTAGGCATATAATTATCTTTGTAATGCATGTTAACCTCCTTTTTCCAATTATATAAAAAAGCCTATAGCGGACTCTCAAAAGGCAGCTGGTATCTAAGCCTGGTTATGTTTATTAACCGGAGCGGTACTATGGTTGTGCCTTTTATGAGTATTTACACCATTCAGCAGTTGCACTTTACAATTGTACAATCGGGCTGGGTGATGGCATTTTTTGGTATTGGTGCAATAACAGGTGCATTCATCGGCGGGAAATTAACTGACAGAATCGGTTTTTATGATATTCAGGTCGGCGCACTGTTAACCGGTGGTATATTATTCCTCATATTAGGTTATCAGCATACCTTTTTAAGCGTAAGTATAGGGACATTCATTTTAAGCATCTGTAATGAATCATTTCGTCCGGCCAATTCAACGGCTATAGCTCATTATAGTAATGATGAAAACAAAACACGTTCCTATTCATTAAACAGACTGGCAACAAACCTGGGCTGGGCCTTTGGCGGCGGTTTGGGAGGCTTTCTGGCCTCATTCAATTACCACTTACTTTTTTGGGTTGACGGCTGCACCAATATTTTTGCCGCCCTTTTATTGCTGAAGTTAATGCCTCGTTCAAAAATCATTAAAGCAGTTAAAAGCACCGGAGATATTATCAAATCCGCATCGGCATATAAAGATGGTGCATATTTGATATTCATTGTATTGAGCACTCTTTTTGGAACCTGTTTCTTTCAGTTTTTTATTATGCAACCTGTTTTTTATAAGGTACAGTGGCATTTTAACGAGCGCTTTATTGGCTTTTTATTAGCGCTCAACGGCATTTTAATCGTTCTTATAGAAATGATCCTGATCCATAATTTAGAAGGGAGAAGAAATCCGCTCACCTATATAAGCGCTGGCATTATTGTGGCAGCAAGCAGTTTCGCGTTGTTAAACGTGTTACCTCATAGTGCCTGGGCAGCCATAGTTATAGTGAGCCTTATTACATTAGGTGAAATATTGAGTATGCCGTTCATGAACTCTTATTGGATAAGCCGTACAACCAATTACAATCGGGGCGAATATGCCGCGTTATACAGCATGTCGTGGTCGGCCGCTCAAATAATCGCGCCTGCCGTGGGTAGCCAGATCATAGCGCACGGAGGTTTCAATTTGCTTTGGTGGGTACTTACCGGGGTGTGTATATTTTCATCAGCAGGTTACCTGATTCTTAAAGCCGTTACACGTACAAGCAAGCCAGCTGCTATAATTTCTGAAAAAATTATTTAACCTAAGTAAGCTCCTTTAAAACTTTTACAGTAACTAAAAGCTGCCCTAAATGGCGCATAGTATGTTCGGCCGAATGAACATATAAACCTAAAGCCGTTGATGGCAACTTTGATCTGCCAACTTCACGGGCTTGCGTTAAAATATTTTCATCAGCCTCTGATAACTGCTGCATAGCGCTCTCAACCTGCAGATTAAAATGATGTACAAGATCGGCACTCTTTATGTTTTCCTGGGGCTGCCCTTCTTGTTTCAAATAACCTAATTGATAATCCGTAAGTCCTTCCCCATTTGCATAGGTAAAAAGCCTGTTAAGCACCCCTGCCATATGCTGCAAATGAAACGCCGGCGATGCCATATCTGCAACTTTTTGCCACAATAAAGCATCTGGAAAATCATTCATTAGTTCATTTAATTCTTCCCGTGCCTGTAAAAGCGCGTGAGCCACAGGCTGTAACAAAGCAGGTATATTTTTTAAAGGTCCGCGCAGCCAAACCTCAGGCTTATTATTCATTGTCATTTCTACCGTTATCCGTAATAGTTATCAATTCTTTGTAAATACCCAATTTAAGCAGATATATTTGCCCGTTCTAAAAAATGAGGGCAATCAACGTTTATAATCAAGCTAAGGTTTATATCAAACTTAACATCTTCAATTGCTTGCAGTGCGATAAATTGTCTGTTTTCAAAATTAAATAAAATCAATTTGCTTTATGGTATGGCGATTGCTAAGCAAAAGCTATATTTAACTATACAAATAACATGATCTTTACCTCTACAAAAAAAGCCTCAATTTTTCCTCTATTATGTGGCTTTTTTGTTATCCTGTTTGTTTTTCAAAGCTGTAAAAAAAAGCACTCTGAAATAGCTGATCAGCTTTTCAAAAGCACTCAAAACAAAATTTTCCAGGATATTGATCCGGATACTCTTGCCCTTGCACTAAAAAATGAAATATTAGCTCAAAAGACAAAAATTGCAAATGAACCAGTGATTGAAGCTTATTTTCAATCAAATGATTATCAGCCGACGTTAGTGCTTAACCATTTATTTAATGGTGACCTTGATGTTTTACCTGAATATTATGATAAAATTGGTGAGCATGGGCTTGATAAAAAGCCTTACCATGCAGAAGCTATAAGGGCTCTGGTTGCTAAGCTTCGCGACAAAAACGGAATAAAGACAGTTGAAGAAGCCTATCATGATCTTGCCGAATTAGAGTTATTGACCGCAAGCTCAATAATAAAATATTCAAACGCCTTGCAATACGGGGTTGTGAATCCGCGTAAGATATATTCCCGTTATTTTTCAGCTACAAAAAGGCCTGATAGTATAAGCATGAGAGATGCCTTAAAGGCAACAAGTTTCAAAGGCTTTCTGGACAGTATTCAACCCACCGACCCTCAATATAAAGCCCTGCAAAAGGCTTTTTTTAATAATACCGTTTTAGAAGGTTTATCGAAAGAAGAAAGCAGACGTTATTTTTTAGTTAACCTCGAACGCCTGCGCTGGAAGAATAAACCCAAAGAAACCAAATACGTTGTAGTAAACATTCCTGATTTTAAATTAGATGTAATTGATAGTGGTAAATCTGTTTTAAACATGAAGGTTTGCGTTGGCGAAGGTCGTAACAAAGATTACCATAGTAGTTTGATATCCTATGCCGATAGTGACCGGTATGATAAACCATTCCCACGGGAAACTCCACAGCTCAGCAGCGTTATACATAGTGTCGAAGTAAATCCAATGTGGAACATTCCCCGAAGTATTGCCACTAAAGAGATCATTATTGAGGCTGCAGATGACCCATACTATTTATCGAATAAGAATATTGATGTTTATAAGGATGGCTTAAAAATTGAAGATCCGGAATCAATTGATTGGTCGAAGGTAACAAAGGACAACCTGGATTATGATTTTAAGCAGCGTCCGGGAGAAGATAATTCTTTAGGGAAGATAAAGTTCCTGTTTAAAAACAAAAGCAGTGTTTATTTACATGATACTCCTGCAAAAGAAGCTTTTAGGCATACTATGCGCGCCGTAAGTCATGGTTGTGTGCGTCTGGGAGATCCTGAAGGACTTGCAAAAAATCTTTTTGGTGAAGGTGAAGACTTTGATACCATATCTAAAGATATGCACGAAGATAACCCTGAACCTACCAATATAGCACTACCTAAAAAAACACCGATATATATAACCTATGTAACCTGCTGGGCTGATGATGCCGGGACACTTCAGTACCGGAAGGACGTATATGGTTTAGATATTGTGCTATATGCTCATTTAAAAATGCTGAATAGTAATCTATAAAACAAAAAAGCCCGATTTTCATCGGGCTTTTTTGTTTTAACGCTATATCTTAAAGTCTGGCCAGATCAAAAGCAGTTGTATCGGCAGCAATAAAGTTTAAAGGACCTGTTTCATCAAGGTAACTTGAACTATAGCTTTGGTCATTACCATTTATAAAGAAAACTGTTTTTCCCTTTATAGTATTGATCACCTGGTTTACAACCTTTGGCGATACGGCGGGACAACCAAAACTACGCCCAACATAGCCTTTATGATCAATGGCTGCCTGGCTAACATAACTTGCAGCATGAATCACAATATCGCGCATGCGTGCGTTGCCGTTAAAGCCTGGATCCATGCCATCTAAACGTAACGAGCGACCATGTTTACCCATATAAATATTATCAGTTAAATAAAAGCCTAAACTGCTTTGATGCGAATCATTCCTGTCCGAAAAGTGATCGGCCATTTCTTCACCACTGCCTTGTCCGTGGGCTACCCATGTATTTAACAATAGCTGTTTGGTTATCAGATCAACTATCCACATGCGTTTTTCCCTGCTTGATTTGGTAAAATCAACAACAGTTAATACTTCGCTATTTACCGGTAATTTATGTGCAAGTCTTAAATTGGTATAGCCTGTAACGGCTTTTTCAAATACATCAAAAGCTAAACCCGACTGTTGTAGACCAGCCGTTTGGTATAAATTATTCACATACTGGTTAAATAATTCTTTTGCATTTAGGGTTGAATTAACGTTCCCATCTGATTTGTTTGCACCTGCGGATCTCCAACTAACAACCGTTCCCGATAACAATACTACCGCCAATGTAACGCACCAAAAATGTTTCCTCATACTTGTGTTTGAGTTAAGTTTAATCAATAAGTTAAATTAGTAACAGGCTTAAAAGCAACTGACCGGATTAGGAACCGATCAATTACTAATATATAATATTTTATTTAATCAAAAATATCTTCAATATATAATTCAATTAAAATGAAAATATTTTTAAATAAAAACAATTAAAGTGCTGTTTTACGATAAAAAACGGAAAAAAGTTACGTTTATTATTTAACCCACACAATCTTCTCTTCAAGCGGAGTGTTTCTTTTGCCTTCCGGATGCTGATCTGCATATCCTAAATAGAGTACGCCAAGCACATTGTCTTCCTCTCTTAGTTGTAAAAAATCCTTCATACCCGGTTTTAAAATAGCACCGCCGGTACTCCAGAACGAAGCCATATTTAAAGCGGTAGCGCCAAGTAAAATATTTTGAATAGCGCTTGAAACAGCAGCAATTTCCTCAAACGGTGGTATTTTAGGCAAATCACCACGCTTCATGGTTGCTACAATTACGTGAGATACCTTATCGCCCTGGTGTTGCAGATTGTTGTAAGTAGTTTCATTAAAGCTTTCAGCATCAACTCCCTGCTTATATATCTCGGCATGCTGCCTGCAAAATTCAGAAGGGGTTTCATAAACTGTGAAACGCCATGGCTCGGTATACCCATGAGTTGGTGCCCAATCGGCCAACTCAAGCAATGCCGCTATGTGTCCGTTTGGTATTTTGTGGCCATTCATCACAGCCGGTTTAACCGAACGACGGGTTTTGATAATGTTTGATATGGTGGTAAATGCAATAGAATCCATGTTGTTATATATTCAGAAAAGTGAAACCTTATCAGGCAAAAAAACAAGTATCGGGATATATTATGCTTATAGAAAAGCAGATAAGTTAAATATCCCGCAATTAAAAAATTGCAGGATATTTTGAAGGATTAGCTTCGTTCATAATAGCATACACAGCTTCGATAATATCATCTACTGATGGTTTGCTAAAATAATCGCCATCAGAGCCATAAGGCGGGCGGTGTTCTTTGGCGGTTAATGTCCGTGGTTGCGCGTCAAGTGAATAGTAACCATTTTCGGCCTCAATGATTTTTTGAGTGATATAAGCTGAGGCTGCTCCGGGTACATCCTCATCAATAACGAGCAATTTGTTTGTTTTCTTTAATGAGCTACCGCAAACATTCTCTAAGTCAAATGGATATAATGTTTGCGGATCAACTACTTCGATATGGATCCCCATTGTTTCCAACTCTTCGGCAGCCTCCAATACCAGGCGCAAGGTTGAACCATATGAAACAACGGTAACGTCTGCACCTTCTTTCAATACTTCGGCCTTACCAAGTGGAACGGTAAATTCGCCAACATTGGCAGGCAATTTTTCTTTCAGGCGATATCCATTCAGGCTTTCGATAACTATGGCCGGCTCATCTCCTCTTAATAAAGTATTATACATACCGGCAGCCTGTGTCATATTACGTGGTACGCATATATGGAAACCACGCATAGAATTTACAATGAGCCCCATTGGTGACCCTGAATGCCATATACCCTCAAGCCTGTGCCCCCTGGTACGAATGATCAATGGAGCCTTTTGACCGCCACGGGTACGATAGCTTAAACTTGCTATATCATCGCACAAAACGGTCATGGCATATATCAAATAGTCAAGATATTGGATCTCGGCAATTGGCCTTAAGCCACGCATGGCCAAGCCCATGCCTTGTCCTATTATAGTAGTTTCACGTATACCGGTATCGGTGATACGCAAATCACCATATTTACTTTGAAGCCCGGCAAAGCCTTGATTAACATCACCAATAGCACCAACGTCTTCACCAAAAGCTACAATGCTTTTATCGCGGTCAAAGTTCGCATCGAAGCAGGCGTTCAGCACCTCGCGGCCATCTAAAATACGTGCATCCTCATCGTATATAACAGGCACAACAGGCACATTTAATGGCGATTGAGGAGTTTCTGAAAATAATTTTGAGTTAAACCTTTCGTTATTTTTAACCAATTCGGCATTCAGCCAATTTAGTAAAGTTTGCCTTTCAGGCACGTTATCTCGAACAGTGAGCCTTAAGGTTTTACGAATAGCAGAAATTACATCTTTCCTGCCGGCATCATAGCTTGAACGGAGTGCAGATGATATACTCAGGATCTCGTCTTTCACCGTAACCTGGTGGGCCACGTTATCAATTAATTGAGCAGCTTCTAATAGTTCGGCTTTAACTATATCCAACAATTCGGCCGCGGCCTCACGCTGACACTCACGAACATATTTTTTAGCGTCATTCTCCAGTTCATGAAGTTCCTCTTCTGTTGAAATTGCCGATGCTATCATCCACTCACGCATTTTAAGCAAACAATCATGCTCATCTTCCCAGGCCAGGCGCTCTTTGGTTTTATAACGCTCATGTGAGCCTGAGGTAGAGTGCCCCTGAGGCTGTGTCATCTCCACAACGTGAATCAATACCGGCACATGCTGTTCACGGCAAATAGCAATAGCACGTTCATAGGTTTCGCAAAGTGCTATATAATCCCAGCCCTTTACCTTAAATATTTCATACCCATTTGTATCCTTTTCACGCTGAAAACCTTTTAATATCTCTGAAATATCTTCCTTGGTAGTTTGTAACTTGGCAGGTACCGAAATAGCATAGGCATCATCCCAAACAGAGATGGCCATAGGTACCTGCAGTACACCTGCAGCATTGAATGTTTCGAAAAACAACCCTTCAGAAGTTGACCCATTACCGATAGAACCAAAGGCAACTTCATTACCGCTTACAGAAAACTGGTTAAGGTACTCCAATTCTTTATTTTGACGGTATAATTTTGATGCATAGGCCAGGCCAAGTAAACGAGGCATATGGCCGCCCGTGGTTGAAATATCAGAAGAACAGTTCATGGTTTCGGCCTGGTTAACCCAGCTGCCGTCTGCATTAATAAATCTGGTAGCATAATGGCAATTCATTTGCCTTCCTGCTGATGCAGGATCTTTCTCAATATCCGGATTAGCATATAACTGAGCAAAAAACTCTTTCAAATTACTCATGCCCGTAGCAAACATAAAAGTTTGATCACGGTAATATCCCGCGCGCCAATCCCCGGCACGAAATGCCTTAGCCATAGCTAACTGAGCAACTTCCTTACCATCGCCAAATATGCCAAACTTAGCCTTGCCTGTTAAAACCTCTCTCCTGCCTATAATACTGGCCTGTCGGCTTTCATAACCAATACGATAATCATTAATTACAATTTTTTTGAAATCATCAAAACTTAGCTCAGCGGTATTAAATTTACTGGTTGCACGTATTGTAGTTTCGGGCATATATAATTTCGTTTAGACGGTAAAATTATAAAATTCTATTCTGTAAATAGCAAACTAACAATAAAACATAGAGTTTTCCGAATAGTTTTTAAATTACATTAAACCTTATATATTTGTATTAATCAAATAAACATATGAAAAAAATATTAATGATTTGCGCAGTAATATTGGGTTTTGCCTTTACTGCATCAGCACAGGATAGCCAAAAGGCAGAGTTTAAATTTAACGAAGAAAAACACGACTTCGGTAAAATACCTCAGGGCACACCTGTAACCACTGTTTTTGAATTTACTAACGTTGGCAAAGAGCCTCTTATTTTAACCGAGGTAAGACCAACCTGTGGCTGTACCATTGCTGATTATACTAAAACCCCTGTAAAAGGCGGTGAAAAAGGCACTATCAAAATCACTTACAATGCAGCTGCTGCAGCGCCATTTAACAAAACAATTGTTGTTAAATCAAACGCCGTAACCCCGGAAAAGTATTTAAACATTATTGGCGAAGTTGTAGCTAAACCTGCATCAAGCAAATAATTTAGGTGAATTTGATTTAAACCCGATGCCTTGCCAGGCAAGGAAACTGAAAGTATTTAAAAGACCCATTTAATGGGTCTTTTTTAGTTTACAGCATTATTTAAAATGGCAATACTTTCTTTTTTTACTAATTTTGCACATGCCAAAAATATCTCAAAAAGGGCAGCGTATGCCCGCATCCCCTATCCGTAAATTAACTCCATATGCTGATAAAGCAAAACTGGAAGGCAAAAAGGTTTACCATTTAAATATAGGTCAGCCCGATATTGAAACACCGGAGGGCATGTTAAATGCCATAAAAAATATTGATTTTAAGGTTTGGGCCTATACGCCATCAGAGGGTACACTTGTATATCGTAAAAAACTTACTGAATATTATAATAAATTAGGTTATAATATAACTCCGGATAATATTATCGTGACTACAGGTGGCTCTGAAGCTATAACAATTGCCATGATGGCCTGCCTTGACCAGGGCGATGAGGTGATCATCCCTGAACCCTTTTATGCAAACTACAACGGCTTTGCCAGCCAAAGCGATATTGTGGTTAAACCGATACTATCCTATATTGATAATGGTTTTGCACTGCCCCCAATCAGTGAATTTGAAAAATTAATAACTGATAAAACAAAGGCAATTATTATTTGCAACCCTAATAACCCAACAGGATATTTATACTCAAAAGAGGAGCTTGATGAATTAAAAACATTAGCCTTAAAGTATGACCTGTATTTATTTTCAGATGAGGCATATCGCGAATTTTGTTATGATGGACGAGAGTTTATATCGCCAATGCACCTGGAAGGCTTAGATGAAAATGTAATTGTAATGGATACCGTAAGCAAGCGTTATAGTGCCTGCGGAGCAAGATTAGGCTGCCTCATTACCAAGAATAAAGAAGTTTTATCTGCCGGATTAAAATTTGCCCAGGCCCGCCTTAGTGCCGGTATGGTTGAACAAATTGCCGGCGCCGCAGCTGTTGATACCCCAGATAGCTATTTTGAAGCAGTTAATAAAGAGTATACCAGCCGTCGTGATACATTGGTGAGCGCTTTAAATCGAATTGATGGTGTGTATTGCCCTAACCCTGGCGGTGCTTTTTATGTGGTTGCAAAACTACCTATTGATAATGCAGATAATTTTTGCCAGTGGATGTTAGAAACCTTTAGTTATCAAAATCAAACAGTTATGATGGCTCCTGCAACGGGCTTTTACAGTACACCAGGCGCTGGTTATAATGAAGTACGTATGGCCTATGTATTGAATAAAGAGGATCTGCAAAATGCCATGATCTGTTTGGAAGAGGCATTAAAAGTATACCCGGGAAGAACAGTTAACGAGGGAGAACTTTCAGCGACCAAATAATTATTAAATATTACAAACAGTTAATCTGTGAGTTTAAGTTTTACTTATCCAGATCAGGTTAACTGTAGTTTTTTACCTATATTTGTAAGCTTATCAAACATCAATGTTTGTTGGGATACCACAAATTAAATGGGGTCGACCGGAATTGACAGGATGGAGATAAGTAAGTAAGCATGCAGCGCGTTGGGTGAATTAGCGCTTAAATCTGAACGCTCAAACTTACAAATGGCGAAAATAACTACGCCTTAGCTGCTTAATTTAGAATTAACTAGCTTTTGTCCCGCCGGTTTTCCGTTCTGTTGAATCGGCAATCGGGGCATCGAAAAACGGAACTGGTTTGCTTAAGGTGTGCATAGCGAACGAGATAAAGCACCTAAGGAAGACGGTACAGGTAAGCGACTGACCTTCCCCTTCCCTACAATTAAACAGAAGCTAAGCATGTAGAAAGCTTACCTTATACCATGTTTGGACGAGGGTTCGAATCCCTCCGGCTCCACTGAATTCAATGTCAAAACAGACTAAAAGCCTGCAAATCAAATGATTGCAGGCTTTTGCTTTTTAGTCAAATGGCTACACTATTCACCAATTCGCAATAAAAAGGAGCGTAATTCGGTGAGTAAGTTTTAAATGCTCCTTACTCACCAAAACGACATATCGCTTTGATAATCAAGGTATTCAAATTTTGAACATCTTGTACAGATGTGATTGCAAGCTTAATTTTGTTTCACTTTTTAATGCTTAAAACATTATGAAAACTAATTTCAGCTTGCTTTTTTATTTAAAAAAGCCAAAAAACTATCAAAACGGCTTGGTGCCTATTTATCTACGTATTACCGTAAATGGCAAACGTTCGGAAACTACCACCGGGCGCGAGTGTGATCCCTGCCTATGGAATAGTATTGCTGGCCGGTTAAAAGGAACTAAAGAAGACACTAAATCATTTAACGCCTATTTAGACACTTTGCAAAAACAAGTGTTTGAAGCGCACAGTCAATTGACCGAAGCAAAAAGCAGTATTACCGCTGAAACACTTAGGGATAAATTATTGGGTAAAAGCGAAAAAACAAGAATGCTTATAGACATATTTAAAGACCACAATAAGAAAGTTGCCACATTAGTTGGTAAAGAATATGCCGCAGGTACTTCAATTCGCTATCAAACCTCACTAAAGCACACCCAAGAATATTTACAGTGGCAATACAAAGTGTCGGATATAGATATTAAAAAAATCGATCATGATTTCATTACCAACTATGAGTTTTATCTCCGATCAGAACGCAATTGTGCTAATAACTCTGCTTTTAAATACATAAAGAATTTTAAAAAAATCGTTGGCATTTGCTTATCAAGCGGGTGGTTAGACAAAGACCCATTTATCAACTACAAAATAAGGATTAAGCAGGTTGACAGGGTTTTCCTTAATGGAGATGATTTGCAAGCTATGGCGAACAAAGTATTTTCAACAGAGCGCTTAAGCCAGGTAAGGGATATTTTTTTATTTTGCTGTTTTACGGGTTTAGCTTATGCTGATGTAAACAAGCTTAAACGCAACGAGATTGTTAAAGGTCTGGACGGAGAAATGTGGATATTCACAAAACGTAAAAAAACAGACATCCCAAGCCGTATTCCATTACTACCATCTGCCTTAACTCTACTTGACAAATACACAGATCATCCTGTTTGCAGTAATTTGGGTAAAGCTCTTCCGGTAAGTACCAATCAAAAAATGAATGCTTATTTAAAAGAAATAGCGGGTATTTGCGGTATAGATAAACCTTTGACTTTTCACATTGCCCGACATACTTTTGCCACTACCGTGACACTATCCAACGGTGTACCTATAGAGAGCGTAAGCAAAATGTTAGGTCATACCAATATTAAAACTACACAGCACTACGCTAAAATATTGGATTTAAAAGTTAGCCAGGACATGGCCGCCATTAGACAGAAATACGCCGCAATTTAATTTTATGATCTCTAAGGTCACATTTTGTGACCTTAGAGAATTTCATAATTATCTAACACATTAAAAAATGGAAAATCAAATTATACCTGATGAAGTCATCATGGCTAAGATATTTTACATCAGAGGACAAAAAGTAATGCTTGATAAGGATTTGGCGGAATTGTACGGTACAGAAACCAAAAAGCTTAAACAACAGGTTAACAGAAACCTTAATAGATTTCCGAACCATTATATGTTTGAGTTGACAAAAGAAGAAAATGAACTTTTAAGGTCGCAAAATGCGACTTTAAAGAAAGGTGAACATTCCAAATACCTGCCATTTGTTTTTACAGAACATGGCATTTTAATGTTGTCCAATGTGCTTAAAAGTGAAAGCGCGGTACAGGTAAGTATTCGGATTATAGATGTTTTTGTTAGGCTAAGAGAGGTTTACGCTGAACAAACGGAAGTTTGGTTAGCTATTGAAAAGATAAAATCCAAGCTTGATAATCAGGATAAGAATATGGAAATAGTATTTCGCTATCTTGATGAACTAATTGATAAAAAAGACAACCCGCCTCCCCGTAAAACAATTGGCTTTAAACCGGATGGATTTTAGAATCATTTTAAAACAAAGCTTTATAATAAATTTGTTATCTACCTTAGAAACAACTTTATGAGAGCACAGTATTTCAAACACCGTCATTGGACTGATTTTTCCACAGATAGCAATGATATAGGCCGCCCCTTGTTTTGGCCAAAAGATAACGAAGACAATCATTTCTTATACAGGTTATATGATAAGCAGGAAGTAGAGTTTCCTGCTTTTTATCAATATCATCTCGATTATTTTCTAAAGCTTTATTCTGATGCGAACGAAAAAGAGTTCTTTACACACGTTTGGGAAATAATTGATGATGCCACTGCCGAACTGAAAGTAAAAAACCGCTACACTTCCAGGCATGCTATGGAGTTTAAAAATAAACAGCATTTAAAAAGTTTCTTAGCCTATCTTAAAACTATCGACCAATGGGACACAGGTAGAACTAAAGATGAAATCATTGCGGATAAAGAGGGCGAAATCAGAAGCTTGAAAGAACAAAATGCAGAGTTGAAAGAAGAACTTAAAGCCGCGAGGAAATTAGAAACCGAAGACTTTATAAATATTCAGGAGGGTTATCTTCTGACCGTTGTTGATCTCGCAAAGAAAATCCAGGGCTTAGAATTGAATGGTAAGGAACTTGTATTTTCACAAACGCAAACCGTTTGGACTAAGATGATCTGTAAAAATTTCAGACATGGCAATAAGGAAATTAAGTTTGAAACTATTAGGCGGTATTTCCCCGGCAATCCTGATGAACCCAGCGGCAGGTCAGCCGCCGTTCCCGCTAAATCACAGCTTTTTCAAATAGTTGAAGCTAAAAAGCGAAGTTGATATAACACGTTTTTTGCTTTACCCCTCCGTTTAATACTATCTATCATTTTATTGGTAATGAGTTAATTGTACACTATTTCAACTTAACTCAAACCACTCCAATTTAACCACGCGAATCTGCGTGGTAACGAAAAAGCGCGTTTTCACTATTCCTTTGATTCAAAATCAAAGGCTATGGAAATATTCAGCACAAATGCCCTAAGCCAATGCATACGCGAGGCAGTGAGGGCAGAACTACAACAACACTTTAAAACAGGCGGCAGCCAGCCGCAAGATTCAGAAAAACTTTTATCCAAGCAGGAGCTTGCCGCCGAACTCGGCGTGTCACTGGTAACGCTTACCGACTGGATGAAAAAAGGCTTACCCTATATGCGCCTGCATAAACGGGTGTACTTCAAAAAAAGTGAGGTACTCAATGCCATGCAACAAACTATTAAAGATTAAAAGGAGGATGACAGATGAATGTGGAATTGGTCACAAGAGAGGATTTAAGGCGGTTGGAAGATTTATTAAAAGAGATCAAACAGATTGTTCAGCCGGGACAAAGCCAACCTAAAAAATGGCTAAAGAGTAGCGAGGTTAGGAAGATGCTAAATATATCACCAGGCACATTACAAAATCTGCGCATTAACGGGACGTTGCGCTTCACCAAAATGGGCAGCATCATGTACTACAAGTTAGAAGATATTAACAAGATTTTGGAGGAGAACGGACAATGATTATCTCAAAAGAATTAAATGGTTACAGCGACCTCGTTAGGCGCATGGGAACGGACAAGCGGGTGCTGGCCACCCATGTAAGCTTGTTCACGGCTTTATTTATTTTTTGGCAGCGAAATGGCTTTGTTAGCCCCTTTTCCGTCACCCGAAAAACAGTAATGACATTTTCAAAGATCGCTTCAATTGCGACTTATCACAAGTGCATCAGGGAACTGGACGAGTATGGTTACATCCGTTACCAGCCGTCTTTTCACCCTGCAAAAGGCAGCTTGATTTATTGGCCGGATGGCTTAAAAGCCAGCGGCTTTAAAGCAGTTTGAGATATGCAGATATACCGCCTATTCCCACTTGCGGGGATAGCGGTTTTTTATCCGCTTGTAAGGAGCAAGTTTGTGTTTTTGTTGCCACAAAAACATCCCGGATGCCTGACGGCACCGGGCAAACTTGCCTTTTGCGCCCGATGGTTGCAAAAGGGAAAATGGAAGAAAGAGTAATGAGTTAACCGATGGAAGCAACAGCAAAGACAACCAATAAACAGCAGGTAACCCAGCCAAAAAACAAAGGGGGTGCACCAAAGAAAAGGGTTAAACGGGAGTTGATTATCCGCATTAGGATGACTGCGACCGAGCGCTTTTATATCGACAGTAAAGCCAAAGCCGCCGGGATGCGATCAAGCAGTTGGATAAGGGCGGCAGCTAAAAGCGCAAAGGTAGTCCCAAGATTGACAGACGATGAGCGGCGCATCCTTTGGATGCTTGCCGAGTTAGCCAATAACCTGAATCAATTAACAAAGCTTGCGCATCAACTTGGACTTTTAACGGTGGCAAGGGATTGCAGTAAAATTTTAAACGAAATAGATATTACTTTAAAACGCCTCAATAACAATGATAGGGAAAGTGATAACGGGTAGAAGCTTTGGCGGATGCATTCGCTACGTGATTCAAAAAAATGACGCGGTGATACTGGATGCAGCTGGCGTAAGAATGCAGCAAGTTAACCAGATCATCAATGATTTTAATTTGCAACGGAAGTACAATCCCAATTTGGGAAAGGCAGTTGGCCATATCGCTTTAAGCTGGAGCGTAAATGATGCCGCTAAGTTAACCGATGACCTAATGGTAAATCTGGCCAAAGAATACCTGCAAAAAATGAAGATACAGGACACGCAGTACCTAATTGTTAAGCACCGGGATAAAGATCATCCGCATATCCACATCGTTTACAACCGGGTTAGCAACAATGGCAAAACCATATCCGATAATTTTCAAAAACAAAGGAATGTACAGGTAGCTAAAGAATTGACACTTAAACACGCTCTTTACCTGTCACCGGGTAAAGAGCGCGTTAATCGCCAACAGCTAAAAGGCGAGGATAAGATCAAGTACGAATTATTTGATGCGATAAAAGCAGCCAGCAAAAAAGTAAAAAATATCAATGAGCTGAAGCAGGTGTTGGCCAAGCAGGGTATTGCTACCCATTTGAAATTCAAAAGCGGCACTACGGAAGTACAGGGCATCAGTTTCAGTAAAGGCCAATACAAATTCAAAGGATCAGAGATTGACCGCAGTTTAAGTTATGCAAAGCTTAGCCAGGCCATAGAACAACAGCAAATAAAACCGGAAAAGAGCTTGGCAGATCAGCTAAGGGAAGTAATGGAAAATGCAAAGCAGGAAATAGAAAGTCAGGAAAAGACCGAACAAACTATCTATATAAAGCCGGAGTCGGAAACCAATTATTTGAGGCAATCGCTATCAGCAGGAGCAGATTTATTAAGTGGCTTGCTTGGCAATATTGCCGACGATGATGATAGCCCGGAAAGAAAGCGTCGAAAGAAAAATGAACAACAACAAAGCAGAGGAATATCAAGATGAAAGAAATAGATGAACTAAACCAAAGAATGGATAGCAACGACGAGATTGTTGATAGCCTCGTAAAAAAGAATACAGAGATTGAAAAGCAGGTAGCAAAAATCACCGACAATCCGGTCCCTGACTATTCAATTGCGATAAATACTATACTTACTGAAGTAAGGGAAATCAAGCAGAACATCAAACAGAATGACGAATTGACCTTGCTTAAACAGATATATGAAAAATTGAGTAAGGTGCCAACATCTGCCACTAAACAATTACGCATTTTATTGTTCCCCGAAATCAATCAAGCCCAGTACTATAAAATCGTATTTGGCAGGCTTATTCCTTGGGTGATATTTTTGGTGGTTATAACTTATTTATATTCTTTAGGCGGCAAGGCCATTGATGCCTACGGCCAGCATAAGCAAAGCGAACAATCAGCCCATTATAAACGGGCATGGGTTTATTTAAAGCAGATCGCGAAAAAGAGAACTTTATCCGCTATGGATACCGCTTATACTAAAACAGAAAACAAATAGCATATCTTTCGAACCATGCAGCTACGGCAGGCGGCTTCATTACACCTCGCGCTATCGCGCCGGGTTTCATTGCGCCGTCAGCCTCGCTGCCGCTGGCAGGAGTGAATTCGTTCCTCATAACACACCTGCCTTTCCTCCCACTCAAAATTATAATCCCATTTCACCGCATACGGCAAAGTTACCGACCGGCGTGTGAAAAGTAAAGGCTACACAAGCGAAGCATTTTGATTTGTTTTTCAGCGGTGCTTCGGCCTTGACATTTCACCCGCCTTGCGCTTTTGGTGCCTAAGCGTTGAAAATGGGATGGTGTGTGCATTAGAAAAAATCAATAGAGCGGCAGGGTAAAGTAAAATGTTGAGCCTCCGCCTTCTTCACTGGTGAACCCTGTCGTTCCCCCCGAGAGCCTGATGATCTCGGCCGATAAATGCAGTCCCAGGCCAGTTCCCGGAATCTTCGATTTTTTGATCGAATCGGTTCTGCCGAAACGCTGGAAGATCTTATGCTGTTCGTCAGCGGGGATACCCAGCCCAAAATCGCGGACACTTACTTTGACCTGGTGTTCCGGTTCATTGCCAATATAAATATCAACTTCACTGGCTTGGGGGGAATACTTGACCGCGTTGGACAGCAGGTTATTGATCACTGAAGCGACACGGATCTTGTCGGCAAACACGATACAATCCGTTTCGTGGTTAACGGTGATCCGGTGCGAGACTTGGGTGACCGCAAAGCTTTCGACCTGCTCTTTCACCAGCCCGCAAAGTTCGAACACTTCCGGGTCGAGCAGGAGTTTGCCGGTCTTGATCTTAGAAGTATCCAGCAGCGAAGTGATGAGCGCGCTTAAATAGGTGACCTGCTCGTTGATCTTCTGGATCGCCTTCCTTACAATGGGCTTGGCATCCTTCAGTTCCCTTTCCAGGATCTGCGCATAAGCTTTGATCACCGATATCGGGGTACGTATCTCGTGGCTGGCGACCGAGATGAAAACATCTTTTTCTTCCATCAGCGCATTATCATCTGTTCGATCCTCGAACTCCAGACTGAAAAGTTCATTGGGACGCTGGTAGACCCTGCGCGGTTTGACCAGCACGCTGCGTATGCCTTTTTGCGGATGCTCATAGGTAAGCTCGAAGCTGCTATGAAAATTATTGCTCTTGATGACATTCTCCAGCAAAGCGCGCAGCATGGTCATATTCAGACCGCCGTCGGCGATATCATAAAAGTTTTTGCCAATGATGTTTTGCTTATCCATGCTGAAATATTGGATAAACGAAGCAGTAGTGTTAACCACGGTCATTGCGGCATTAAGCACTACGATGGGTTCGGGATAGGCAGCCACCAGCGCCTCAGCCATGGCACTTTCCTCACGCAGGTTGGCTTCCGCCTGGTCGGCGTCTGAACTGTTTTGCATTACCTTAGTAAAGCCGATGTGCTCGGCGGACTTGTTGTATAAAGGGAAGACTAACCCGCTGCCCCAAAAGCGGCTGCGGTCTTTCTTAACGTGAAATCGTTCGTTAACCGCTTTGCCGTCTGCCAGTGCATTTTGGAATTCATGAGCAGGCACTTCGGCTGCAATGTCTTCCGCCGTGTACAGGATCTCACCACCCCGGCCGATAATGTCCTGCGGTTCATACAGAAGAATGCGCACCGCGCCTGCACTCCAGGTGGTGATCAGGCCGTTTTTATCCGTGGTAAATACCGCGTAATCTTTCAAGCTCTGGATGATCGCCTCATAATCTTCAGGCGTTCCCTGCATTATTCCTTCATTCATATTGTTTTTGTTAGTGGTGAAACGCAAACGCTGGATGAATAGAGGATTCAGACTGGCGGTAACGGTATGCTTTATTTATCCGGCCTGTTCTTCCAGGAAGCCGGTCAGGTGTTCTTCCAATAGTGCGGTGTTATAATCAGCGCCTGTCGCAAGTAACGTTACTGACAACTCATTTTCGCTTACGGTAATGTTCAGTGCCGGACCTTCGATCACCTCCGGGAAAAGAATATTGATCTCATCATATACATGCGCATATTCGATGGACAGGTTGGAACCCAGCTTACCGTTGATATAGTCCCCGAACTCCGTTTTTAATAGGTTAAACAGCTGCTCTGCACTGAGTGGTTTTACGTTATTGATAGTTGCCATAGGCTTGTATAAGCGATAGAACTGCTTTAAGTTTCATCCCGGAGCAACTATATAATTGAAACGCTGTTGTTAGTGCGTGAAGATCGCGACATACAACATTAACGGCATCAATGGCCGGCTGACCAATTTGCTGCGCTGGCTGGAAGAAGCTGGACCGGATGTGGTGTGTCTGCAGGAATTGAAATGTACCGATAACCAGTTTCCTGAAAAAATCTTGATGGATTTCGGCTACCATGCGATCTGGCAGGGGCAGCAAAGCTGGAATGGGGTGGCGATCTTATCCCGCTATGGCGAGATACAGGAAACCAAGCGGGGCCTCGATGGTGACCCGGATGATACGCACAGCCGCTACATTGAGGCTTTTATCAACGGTGTGGTCATTGGTTGTCTCTATCTGCCAAACGGCAACCCTTATCCGGGGCCGAAATTTGATTACAAGATTAAATGGCTCATGCGGCTGATCGCGCATAGCCAGAAACTATTAACCTTCGGTTTGCCCGTCGCCCTCATCGGCGACTACAACATCATGCCCACAGCCCTCGATACCTATAAGCCGGAAAAATACATCAACAATGCGCTATTCCGTCCCGAGGCCAGGCAATTGTGGGAAGAATTATTAAAGGATGGCTGGACAGATGCCATACGCCAGCTTTATCCTGACCAGCGCATTTATACCTTTTGGGATTATTTGCGGGAGGCTTATGGCCGCAATGCCGGTCTGCGGCTGGATCATTTCCTGTTGAATCAGCCATTGCATGAACGTTTAGTGAGGGCAGTCGTCGATGCTGATGTCCGCGGCTGGCCGCATAGCAGTGACCATGCGCCGGTTTGGATAGAGCTGGCGGAAAGCCGTTAAACATTCCGGACTTTTTATATTGCCTAATGTTGATTTGATACTCAAAATGACCGTCCCGCGATTGCTTTAAATCAAATCCGCCCGGTGCCGTCTTTCGTTTATATATTAGCGGTATGAATATTGCTCCCACACTCCATTAATATATCTCCATGAGTTTAGATCTTTTAATTCAACAGGCTGCTGTCATTTCCAGAGAGGTAGCCGCTAAAGAAGCTTTGTCTGCCGACCGTGATGGTGTATGGGTAACTGACACCATGAAGGCTTTGCAGGACACTCAGCTCATGGGTTTGGTTGTACCCAAAGCAAACGGCGGTTTGGGTCATGGTTTATTAGCGCTGGCCCGTATTAGTGAAGAATTGGGCAAGGGCTATTCGTCGGCCGGTTTATGTTTCGGCATGCATTGCGTCGGTACAGCCGTGATCGCGGCAAAAGCCACAGGTTGGCAACAGGAACAATACCTGGTGCCGATTGCCGAGGGTAAACATATCACCACGCTTGCATTAAGTGAGACAGGTACCGGCGCACACTTCTATTTCCCGCAAACACCGCTGATCGCCGTGACCGAAGATGAATTTTTGGTCAACGGTACCAAGTCCTTCGTGACCAACGGCACACATGCGGACTCTTATGTTGTGTCTACTTTAGGTGCCAGTTCGGAAGCAGAAGCCGATCAGTTCTCTTGCATCCTGGTGGACGCGGAGATGGAAGGCCTGGAATGGGGTCAGCTATGGGACGGTATCGGGATGCGCGGCAATTCTTCCCGCACTTTAAATTTAAATGATATTCATATTCCCGGACGTAATATTTTAGGAGAAAAAGGCGACCAGCTCTGGTATATCTTCAATGTAGTAGCACCCTATTTCCTGATGTCGATGGCGGGTACCTATCTGGGTATCGCGGAAGCGGCTTTAATAGAGGCAAAGGCTACTTTAGCCAAACGCAGTTATGCGCATAACGGCAGCGGGCTGGCCAGCGTTGGTTTCCTACAGCATAAATTAGGCACGTTATGGGCAAAGGTGGAACGCACCCGCCGCCTGGTTTACCATGCTGCAGAAGCCGGTGACCATAATGAAGCCGATGCGATGTTACATTTATTAAGCGCTAAAGCGGAAGTAGCACATTGTGTGACCGATGTGGTCAATGAAGTAATGACCATAGCCGGCGGTCAGGGTTATCAGCATAATTCACATTTGGGTATGTTATTGCGCGACGCCAGGGCGGCGCATGTAATGTCACCTACTACAGACCTTTTATACACCTGGATGGGCAGGATACTGCTCGACCAACCCATCTTTTCTGATTAATTATGCCGGGAGCCAAAATTTTATATATCGGGTTCGGCGAACTGATGAACAGCATAAAGGACAAGTTATCTGTCCGCGAGGGTGTGGAGTTCCGGGAAATTTTACAGCTGAGTTCGGACGTACACGAAAACCTGTTAGCTGATGGCGACATCTTTTTGATCGGGCCCTATACCTTAGAACCGGTGCGCCAGGTACAGCGTGCTACCCTTCAAAATTCGATGATCTCGGTGATTCTGCTGATCTTTCCTGACCACTTTCAGAAAGTAAAGCAGTCGGTACAGTTTGCTTATAATATCAGCAAGCATGTAACCTTTGTTTCATATGAATTAGGGAAAGATATAACAGTTGTTTTGGATAATGCCATTTTGCGGAGCCGGCAGCGTAAAAGCTTTTCCCGCATTGCGGAAACCGAAATTTACCCAAAACCTGCCAGCCCGAACGTTACTTATAAAAATCTGACTGCTTTTTTAGAAAATACACCCATCGGCGCCATTATATTCGATCAGCAACGTAACATTGTCACCGCCAACCTGAAAGCTAAAGAATTTTTCGCTCCAAAATTAGCCTTGGCAATCGGTATGAACTGGTCGGATCTTTTTCCTGACGAACAGCCAGCGGTTGTTACGTTGCCGCCTGAAGCCGGGCGTGAGCCGGTGCATGAGGTCATAAAGGTCAACAACCAATTTCTGGAGATCAATATCTCGCCTCTGGGTGTACAAGATAGTAAAACCTATTACCTGCTGCTGTTAAACGATATTACCCAAAAAATCAACGCGGAAAATAAGCTGCAAAGCAAGGTTGATGAGTTGGAGTTTTTGAACCAGGAGCTCGATCAGTTCGTCAATGTCATCTCCCATGATTTTAAGACACCTTTAACTTCTATCGGCTTACTGGCGGAAATGGGCATCAAGGAACGCAACCCTGATAAACAGGTAAACTTTTTAAAGCAGATCAAAGCGTCATCTAATAAGTTGCGGGATCTTTTAAAAGGGTTGAACGTGCTGGTGGATGCGACAAAAACAAAAGCGGAGAAGATTGAGCCGGTGAATTTTAACGCGCGCTTTACTTTGGTCATGGCCGATTATAACCAATTGCTGGAAAAAGACGGCGGTATCGTTAATGCCGATTTCAGCCAGGCACCGGGCATGGATTACTTTACCGCGCATATTGACAGTTTGCTGAGTAACCTGATCACCAATGCCATTAAATACCGTAACCCGGATATTCCGCTGGTCATTGAAATCAAAAGCCGCAAAGAAAAGGAATACACGATACTTAGTGTAAAAGATAACGGCAGCGGGATCGACCTGGCTAAAAACATGAATAAGTTGTTTCAGCCTTTTAAACGGCTGACCGATCAGGGTACAGGTTCAGGACTGGGGCTCAGTATTGTCAAACGCGTGATAGAAAAATCACAGGGCTACCTGGAAGTTTTCTCTCAGCCAGGTTCGGGAACGGAATTTAAAGCTTATTTGAAATCACAATCCTAAATGGAAACGGACAATAAACGAATTATCATTTTTGATGATGATGAAGATATCTTATCTATTTGTACCTATATCCTGCAAGAGCAAGGCTGGGAGGTATTGACCTACACCGATGCCAATGAGGTAGTAGAACGGGTAAGCGCGTTTTTACCGGCCCTAATATTTATGGATAACTAGGATACCCGATGAAGGCGGCATTTTAGCCACGCGTGCGTTAAAACACGCGGAGGCCTTAAAACATATCCCTGTTATTTATTTTTCAGCCAACAGCGAGATCGAAAGCCTGATGGAGGAAGCCGGGGCAGACAGTTATTTGGCTAAGCCATTCGATCTGGCGGATCTTGACCATATTATCAAAGTTGTATTGAGTAAGATTTAATACTAATTTTGAACACTGCCGTTTGCAGCGCATCGTAAATGTCTTCGCGGGGTAAAGAAGCGGTGACACGATCTCCCGGCGGAAAAATTTAATTATCTTGTATTAGTAACCATTTGAATGCCAGAAAAATTAGAAATTCATTTCCAATCCGATGTCGACGCGGTTCAGCGCATTCCTATCATTGATGAATTGCTGGATATCATCTGTGCGACTACCGGTATGGGTTATGCGGCTGTTGCACGCGTAACCGAAGACCGTTGGATCGCTTGCGCAGTTGCCGACAAGATCAATTTTGGATTAGGTGCGGGTGGTGAATTAAAAGTGGAAACCACGCTTTGCCATGAAGTAAGGCAAATGCAGGAAGCAGTAGTGTTTGACGATGCTCTGAATGATGAAACTTATGTCAACCACCATACTCCTGAGATTTATGGTTTAAGAAGTTATATCTCCGTACCGATCATGCTGAGGAACGGGCAGTTTTTCGGAACCTTATGTGCCATTGACCCTAATCCGCACGCATTGAAGAATCGGGAAACGATGGGTATGTTTAAGTTCTACGCCGAGTTGCTTGCTTTTCACCTGAGTGCTGCCGAACAATTGGCCCAGGCGGAAGCGCGGCTGGAGGAAGAAAAAAAAATTGCGGAACTCCGGGAACAATTTATCGCTATCCTGGGCCATGACCTGCGAAACCCGGTCGGCGCGGTAAAAAATGTCGGACAATTGCTCAAGCGCGGCAATCTGGAAGAAGACAAACTGCATCATTTTGCCGGCATACTGCAAAACTCTTCACACCGGATGATCGGCCTGATCGAAAACATCATGGATTTTGCGCGCGGAAGACTGGGCAGCGGCATTCATTTGAATAAGGAACTTTTAATGCCTGAACCCGTATTGCAGCACGTCATTAACGAATTACAACTGATCTGGCCGGACAAAACAGTAAAATCACAATTTGAACTAAACGAGCCTGTCGAACTGGACAGTAAAAGATTAGCGCAGTTATTCAGCAATTTATTGGGCAATGCCTTATCTCATGGCGGAGCCGATGAGCCTGTTTTGGTGGAAGCAACTATAACAGAGGGAAAGTTCGTATTGAAGATCAGCAATAGTGGTGAGCCGATTCCGGCTGTGGCCTTGAAAAACTTGTTCCATCCCTTTTCCCGCGGTGACGCAAAAGCCGGTCAGGAAGGTCTGGGCCTTGGTCTGTATATTTCTTCTGAAATCGTGAAAGCTCATGGCGGCACTATAACAGTTCTTTCCGATGAAGAAAGAACTTTGTTTACCGTGACTATCTGACAACCCGCCCACCTTATTTGGAGGACTGGAAGCCGGCGGTCGCTAAACGACTGATCATACCCCAACTGGAAGATTACATTGGCCTGTTAACCTTTCATTTTTAAACAGTTACCTTTATCAAAATTTAGATGGCTTGAAGAAGAAAGTGTTGATTATCGAGAACGACCAGGATATCCGTCATATTGTGGAGTTTATATTACAGGATCAAGGTTTCGAAACGCTGAGTATTCCCGAACCACAGGACCTGTCCGAGATCATTCCATTTGAACCCGATGTGATCTTACTGGATGAATTTATCAATAACCGGCCGGGCCACCGTTTATGCCGCAAGATCAAGCAGGTTCCTGCTTTAGCGGTGGTTCCGGTAATTATTTTGTCAACCGCCAATGACATCGAACTGATCGCAAAGGAATGCGATGCGAATGATTATATCACCAAACCATTTAATGTGGAAGACATGGTGAATAAGGTTGTTCGCATGGTCAGTCACCAGCCGCTGGCTTATTAGTTTTAATTTAGCGGCAGGCTGAAATAAAAAGTGGAGCCTACGCCGCTTTCACTTTCCACCCATATTTTGCCGTTATGCCGGTGGATGATCTCCGCGCTTAAATATAAGCCGATCCCGAAACTGGAGATATGCTGGGTATGATGCGTTTCCACGCGGTAATACCGCTCAAATACTTTCTCTATATCCTGCGGTTTTAAACCCATTCCTTCATCCCTTACACTCACTTGGGCACAGTTACCAATAATCTCGCATTTGATATCGATCATTTTTCCTTTTGGCGAATATTTTACGGCATTACTGATCAGGTTGGTAATGACTGAACCGATCTTATCGTAGTCCGCGCGAACCATCACCGGATTGCATGGCTCAAATTTGAAGATGTGACTGGCGATGGTCAGTTCGGTTTCTTTGATGGTTTCTTCGATCAGGTTCTCCAGGTTAAATTCGTGCTTATCAATGATCAGCTTGGAGAATTCCAGGCGGGAGACATTAAGAAAACCATTGATCATATTACTCATCCGCTTCACCTGCACGCCGGCTTTCTCCATAGCCCCGGCTAAAAACGAATCTTCACTTTTTTCCAGTTTTTTATTGGCGACCTGCACAATGGCGGTAAGGAAAGTCAGCGGTGTTTTCAATTCATGGCTGACCATGCCGATAAAGTCGCTTTTACGCTGGTCCTCTTCTTTGATACGCTGGATATCGGTCGTTGAACCTACCCACATGATGATCTCGCCGTCATCATTCAGGATCGGTGAAGCAATGTTCAGGTGCCAACGGTATTTCCCGTTAATGTCTTTGAAGCGCATTTCGCTTTCCAGAGCGACACCCTTAGCTGCGGCTTCCGCTAATTTTTCCTGAAAAACCGGGATTTCGTCCGGGTGCATCATCTGGTGATAACCGAAATCGCGCAGGTCTTCAAAGTTCATTCCGGCATAGTCCAGCCAGCGCTGATTGAAAAAGGTGACCTCACCACTGGGCAGTGCGTTACTGATCTTAGCCGGTACGATGTCGGCCAGATGCCGGAAATACTTTTCGCTAACCTCCAGTTTCTGGTGGGCAATGATCTGTTTGGCGAAGGCTTCCTCGGCCAGCACGCGCTCCGTTACATTAGTTGCCAGCTGGATAATGTAGTGAATATCGCCATCGGGTGTCAACACCGGGTGATGCATCGGGTCCCAGTAGCGCTGGATAAACTTGCCGGGATGCTCCATATCTGGTACATCATAACGCTGAATGCGCATATAATGTGGCTTTTTAGTCCGCAGCACCTCCTGCAAAGATGCGTTGATATTTTGTACACCATCTGCATCCGGCAGTTCGGGATTGTCCGGAAAGGCCTCGAAAATATGTTTGCCCGCTATCACTTCCCGGCGGCTTTGCGTAGCTTCAAGGTACAGGTCGCTGGCGGTTAGGATATAAAGCCCGGGGGATAGCACCAAATACATATTGGGCGCCGTTTCCAGCGTCTTAAGGATGTCTGCATTTGGCGGCTGATAAGGCATTTTCTTTTTAACTTACTTTCTATCGTATGGGTAAAGATAGAAAAGTTAAACAATCAAAAATAAAATCGCGGGAACTGTTTGAATTATTATCAGAGCAGGGCTGGACAGATGCGATCAGGATTTTGTATCCGGGTCAACGCATTTATACTTTTTTGGGATTATTTGCGGGACGCTTATAGCCGGAACGCCGGATTACATCTGGATCATTTTTTTTTATTAAATAATTAATTGGCTGAAAAGCTGGTTGGTGGAGCTGTTGATGCAGATGTCCATGGCTGGCCGCACGGCAACGACCATGCGCCGGTCTGGATTGAAGCGGCCAATTAATTAAAACATTAGCCGCTTTTAATGCTTGTTTAGGTATGAAAAAGACCGAACGTGTCAAAAGAACCCGGCTGGCGGTAAAGCCTGCCGCTAAGGTTTCGAATGACGGCACCAATACACCTGTACCGGACACCGCCGCTCCTGCTCCGTTATTAAAAGGCGAAGCAGAGCTTTATCAACAAGCGCGCAATCCTTTGGGTGACCCACATAAAATCTGATCAGGCAGCCAGCTGAAAAGCAACCTTTTTTAACAACTCGTCCAGGTCGAATGGCTTGGCCAGGAAATCATCCGGCGCACCGGTTTGCGTCAGGGTCAGGGAAAGATCATGCGTGCCTGATATCAGGATCACTGGCATTAAGGTCTGCGGATTCGCCTTTATGCCTTTGCAAATCTCCCGGCCATCCATTCCGGCCAGCATCACATCCATCAGAATAAGGTCAGGCTGGAAGGCAGCAATATGTTCGAATATGGCATCTCCTTTTGACAGGGTCTGAACTTCGTACCCGCTTGAAGTCAGTAAATAAGATAAGATCTCCAGCAAATCCGGATCATCGTCAACAATTAATATTCGGCTCATAAGTAAACCGAACACCGCAATTACAACACTAATAAGCTATTAATTTTCAATTAATTATATATTTTGAAAGTATAGTACTTTGTTGGATTATTAAGTACACCTTTACCCGTCCCTCCTTTACTCTTCGAAAAATGAAAAACATTCCGGTTGACCTTACAAATTGTGACCGTGAACCTATTCATATACCGGGGCAGATACAAGCACATGGATTTTTAGTGGTGATCGATGAAGCCCATATCATCCGGTACGCCAGCACAAACACCTCCCAATTAGCAAGGGCACCAGACAGCAATCTTTTAGGACTTTCTGTGGCCGATTTAGAACAAAGGCTGAATGTAGAAGAAAATACCATCAGCAACTTTATCAACGCCGGGAAATCTTCCGGCGCGTTCGATCCGGCCAATCCTTTGGAGCTTAAAATCAACGAAACCGATTATTACCTGATCGTTGCGGCCAGCTCGGAATTCTATTTACTGGAATTCGAGCCGGCTTTTTCCAGCTTTAATATCCAGGTTCAAAACAGGATGGGACGGTCTATCGCCGAACTGTTAAAACATAAGGACCTTAACGACCTGCTGAACGCTGCGGCCCGGCAGGTCAAAAAGATCATCGGCTACGACCGGGTGATGATCTACCGCTTCGGCGATGACGGCCATGGCGAGGTAGCGGCAGAGGAACGCGAAGCCGGTCTGCCGTCCTGGCTGGGGCTGCATTACCCTGCTTCAGATATCCCCAAACAGGCGAGAGAACTGTATAAACTAAACCTCACGCGGCTGATCGCTAACGTTCATACCGAAACCACTCAAATACTGACCGGCCCTCAAAATTCAATCCCGCTCGATCTCACCCGTTCCCAGTTGCGGGCCGTTTCGCCCATCCATATCCAGTACCTCAAAAATATGGGTGTGGCCTCCAGCTTCAGTATTTCAATTATTTGTAACGACGAGCTCTGGGGCCTGATCGCCTGCCATCACTATACCCCGAAATTCATTGATTACCGGTCGCGGGAATATGCCAAACTGGTCGGCCAGATCCTGTCCTCAGCCTTGCAATACCGGGGCGAGATCGCTGACCAGCATCGGTTGGAAGCTTCAAAAAACAGCTTGTCAAAAATTGCCAAGTCCCTGCAGGAAAGAACGAATATCAGGCAGGCCCTTTTGCATGATCCCGCCGAACTCCTGGCGCTCGTACGCGCTACCGGCGCTTTGGTCGTCATCGGCGGTGCGATACATGCGCTTGGCAACACACCGCCGGTTCAGGAAATGGAGCACCTTGTGGACTGGTTAAAAGAAAACATCGAGGTGTCTGTTTGTAATACGAAAATGTTAAGTGCGATGTACCCGGAAAGTCGCGCTTATCAGGGGCTTGCCAGCGGGATGATGGTTCTCACCATTTCCCGCGAACTGGGCGAATATATCGTTTGGTTTAAACCCGAGGTATCGCAAACGATCAACTGGGCTGGTCAACCGGCTGATAAACAAGAACTACAGGCAAACGGTATGCTAAATATTTCACCCCGGCAATCTTTCGAGGTCTGGTCAGAACAGGTTTCGGGCTCGTCTGAGACCTGGAGCAAGCAGGATACGCTTGCGGTCAACTTACTGCGGCAGGAGATCGAACATGCCGTGACTTTGAAAGCCGATGCCGTTAAATTGCTGAATGAGAGCCTTCGCCTGGCTTATGAAGAATTAGAAACGTTCAGTTATACGATCTCCCATGATCTCAAAAGCCCGATCGCGTCGATCAAGGGTTACGCGCAGCTATTGGCCCGGGATCAGTCTATTATTGAGCGGGGCAAGGAGATGGCGCAGCGGATCGCCGACCGGGCGGACCAGATGAATTTAATGATCGGGGCTATCCTCGACTATTCGCGCATCGGCAAATCAGCCATGCAGCTCCTGCTGGTACCCACCCGGCCCATTATCGACGAAACGATCAATGACCTGCTGCTGCAATACGCCGATTCTGCACTGGAAGTAACGGTGGGTGAAACCCCCGACCTGAAAGGTGACCGCACGATGTTGTCACAGGTGTTTGCTAATCTGCTGGGTAATGCTGTTAAATATTCCCAGTACGCCACCCCGGCCAAAGTGCATGTCGCCGGCTGGCGGGATGACGGGCATATTTGTTACGCGGTTAAGGACAATGGTTTAGGGATAGCAGAAAAGGATTTGCCTAAAGTGTTTGAATTGTTTCACCGGATGGATAACGTCAAGGATATGGAGGGTTCAGGCGTAGGCCTTGCGATTGTGAAGCGGATCGTCGAAAAACACGATGGGCGCATTTGGGCAGAAAGCGAGATCGGCCAGGGTTCCACCTTTTATTTCCGGATCAAACACTGATGCTCAGCACTTTACTGTCGCTCTTTTACAGCTATTTCGGCGGGCTGGAGCAGCTGATTAATAATCACTTATCTATGGATAGCGTACCCGATTATACGCGGCGCCGGAAAACCCGGGCTATTGCCGATGATATCTCCGCCTTGGGCGGGAAGTTACCGGCCCTGGCGCCTGCCGACTATTTACCGCAGATCATAAGCCATGGGCAGGCCTTGGGCGCACTGTATGTGATCGAAGGCTCAACGCTGGGTGGCAAGATCATTAGCCGAATGGTCGGTCAACAACTCGGATTATCCGAAGGTTTAACCTTTTTTCAAGGTTACGGGGAAGATACGATGGCCATGTGGCAGCGTTTCCAGGCGGTTTTAGATCAGCGGGAAAACCTGCCCGGCACGGAGCTGATAGATGCGGCTAACCAAACCTTCCTCAAGTTCAGCGAATGGTTCGATCTGCTACAGTAGGCTAAATTATGTCCTTTAAATTCTTATTCCCTGTAAAATGAAATCATAACCGAAAGCGGCCGGCTTATTGCAGACGAATAGGAAAATCAATTATGGAAAGCATCAAAGCATCATCATTAAAAACAAAGGAAGAGGTCATCAATGACTTGAAGGAATTATTGGCTTTAGTTAACGACGGCAGGGAAGGCTATCTGTCTGCTTCAGAAGCGACGGGTAACCCGGAACTGAAAGCGCTGTTTGCTAAGTTTTCAGGCGAACGCATCGTTTATGCCGCGGAACTGAAAGAACATATAGCCGTTCATGGCGGTGAAGCGGATAACGAGGACGGTGGCATATTAGGTGGCTTACACCGTACCTGGCTTACTATCAAGCAGGCATTGAGCAGCAAGGAGGACAAAGCCATTCTAACGGCTATCACCGATGGTGAGCGGGCTGCTATTGCGAAGTATGATGAATATATCGCCGATTATGCCGACCATGCAGATCATCTGAAATTATTACAAGAGCAGCGAGAAGGCATCAGCGCGGCACTGAGCGAGGTCGAAAGACAAATTGTTCAAGCGGCAAATTAATATTTAACCGGGTCGCTCACAGCGATCCGGTTTTTTAAATACCGATTACGAAACATATCGGGTTGAACGCGGTTATCCCTGCACTAACCATCACAGGGGGCATCGGCTTTGGGCAGCCATAAATCCATAGCTGTTTATGATACCTTTATTTTTTCAGCCGCATAGCGCGCTTTCTTTGATGATCTTTCCGGACACACTGGCGCATTTAGATGGTCATACCATCATTACGCATACCTACAGCATTTTCAGCGACTTGGGAACCACTAACCGCCAGCTCATCCGCAGCCGGGAAAGTATGCTTCACTTGGAGAAGATAGACGATCCGAACTATTACGGGTTTATCACTTTTGAGATGCCGGATAAGCTATTCACTTATACTGCTGACGGACATTTGCTGCTGGAAACCGGTGAGGTAGAGCAGGTGATCGAGTTCCTCAGCGATATCCGCACCAATCCGGGGTTGTGGACTAACCTGGATCGATAAGCGCTTAATTCAGCGGTACTGATATAACCAAATTATTCCAGCCTTTTAAGCGTTTGACCGACCAGGGTACTGGTTCTGGATTGGGCTTAGTATTGTTAAAAGGGTAATTGAAAAATCGCAAGGAAAATCTTATATTTGTTTATAAGATTTGCAATTAATCTGTTGTCAAAAGTGGTGCGTAATTCGGTGAGTAAGAATTTACATCCACGTAAAACATTGAATACAAGAGCAGTAAATGGGCAATACAAATCCCTCCGGCTCCACCTAAAGGGATTTCCTATCGGAAATCCCTTTTTTTATAACAACTAAGTTTTTATTGTTCATTTTCAGGTAGTTACGAGACAAAAAAACTCAGCATTGTGAAACTCCTAATGTCCGTTGCTAATGACAAATTGCTTTCCATTTCAGAATATCAAACTTTAAAGTGGTTATATTTCTATTGTAATTGCGTGACCACCGATTGTATGTATCTTTTAAAATTTGATCACTAATCCATTTTTCCTCAACAGCAAGCAACTTTTCGTGAATACTATCTAACTGGTTTTTCTTTTCAATTATTAATTTTTGGTTTTCTGCAAAAGCCTTATTAACAAACTCAAATTTAAACGGAATGTTGGTTGCAATGTTATCAAATAAATTTCATTTGATCGATTGCAAAAGAGGGAGTATGTTTGTAACATAAAACTTAAGCCGATGAAACAAATAATTTTACTCCTCTGTATTTGTGCCACCCTGTTGTTTTCGTGTAAGAAGGATAAAAAAGTTGCTCCGGATGAAAAATTATATCCGGTTAATTTTAACCTTTCTGGTTTTACTGAAACACAAGATTCATTAAATAAAATAAAAACAGCTGCGTTAGCTACCCAAGCTACAAATGATCCCGTCCCAGTGCAATCATTAGTTTACCTTTTATTTAAAAATACAGGAGTACTGGTCTCTCAAAAACGGGCCGAAGTAGGTTCGGCGGGTTTTGGTACCTTTTCAGACAATCTGCCGGCGGGTGATTATACTGTTGCTTTTATAGGGGGTAGTTCTGATTTAAATGTATACCCAGGCCCGTATTTTGGTTATGGAACACCCACCGGCATTTGGGCTGATTT
Organism: Mucilaginibacter aquaedulcis; assembly: GCF_030409325.1. Lineage (GTDB taxonomy): Bacteria > Bacteroidota > Bacteroidia > Sphingobacteriales > Sphingobacteriaceae > Mucilaginibacter > Mucilaginibacter aquaedulcis. The sequence goes on along the minus strand of NZ_JAUFPR010000002.1, from coordinate 237,576 downwards.
GTTTTATAAAAAAGTACCGATAAAAGTAACTACTGGTGGAGTAAACCTTGCCGCAGAATTAAATCGTCTTAACGCCAAATTAAATATTGTATTGAAAGATCCTATACCGACAGGAGTAACAAAAATAACGGTAGGGTTTAATGACACCACTTTTATTAGTGCCCACACTATAAAGGGAGATGGTACATCAAGAGCCCGGTTAATTACTACAAACATCGGCGCGACAGATATCGGCAAAACTAACTATACTATTACTATATATACGCTTAATAACATAAAACCTTTTGATGTAACTATTAACTATTATGGCAGCAATAATACAGCTCCTTTAGGTACAAGACTTGTAAAAGATGTGATCTGTAAACGAAACACACTGACAACACTATCCGGAAATTTGTTTATGCCGGGGAATAGTGCGTTTAATATAACGGTTAACCAAGACTGGAATACAGTAAACTTAGGTTTTTAAAACTCAAAACTATTCACATGAAAAAAGGATACATTTTTTGCTTCATAGTTATAAGCGCGTTATGGTTATCATGTAAAAAAGATAAACATTCCGAAACTTCTCCAGACGGAAGTTTACATACCGTTTCATTTAACATAATAAACCTTACCCAGGAAAATACTGCTGTTAATCAAGATAATAAAGTTAAGTTAAACGCCGCAGTTTCGCTGCCGTCAAGCAATATTACTAAATTGGTTTATAAATTATATACCACAGATGGTACTCTTTTAAAAACGTTGGTTATCAATAAGGGAGATCCTACTTTTGCCACATTTAGCGACAATTTGATTGCAGGCAATTATGTGGCCGTTTTTGTAGGAATTGTAAATTCAAAGTTTTTTTCCAATTATCAAAGCGAGAAACTTATTTACTACTCAGACGAGGAATTTTCAGAGTATTTTGACGAAACCTTCTATAAAAAGGTAAGTTTTTCTGTTGGAACAACAGATCAACAAGTTGGTGTTGATCTGCAACGCTTGAATTCAGGATTGCAAATAGTTATAAATAGTGCTTTGCCTGCTTCGGTTACAAAATTTAGAATAGATATAACTTCAATAGGTAATGCTGATAGCTATTGGGATGACAAGCCTGCTGCCATTGCTTTTGGAATTAGGGGACCTGGTGATTTTAGTTACTATAAAAGTGTAACGGTTCCAGCCAACAAAATAGGAAGCACTAATTTCACGGTAGGTCCGTTTAACGATATAATGACATTAGATTTAACCAGTAATATAACTATAACAGCCTATACCAATGCGTACGACGGGAGTACTGGCAGTTATGCAATTTATTCAACCAGGCAAATACAGGGAATAAAATTTCAACGCAATACATTAACTACTTTAACAGGAAACCCATTTACAAATCCTGCAACTGCCGGTAGTAACGTTGTGATCACTTATCAGCCGTATAACCAAACTGGTTTAACGCAAGGATTTTAATATTTTTAACGAAGCCCATGAAATCTGTGGTTTTTGGGTTTATTGAATAACCACTGAGTTTTTAGAATCTTAGTTTCTATATCATGACGAAATTTTTCGCCATTGCTAAGTAGGTTAAAAAGATAAAAGACTTGCCATTTTTGTTGGGCTTATTGAGATTAAAATTAACTGTTGCCATGTTTTTTTAGTTTTTTTAAGTGTCAAAATGTGATTTACTCAACTTGTTCAAAGTTGAACAAGGTTGGCCATAAAACAAATAAATAATTTAAAATCAGTGCTTTACAAGTATATTTCAGGCGATTTGGATACTGTTTAGTACAATATTCCCCGCTTCCTCCGGCTCCACTGAATGAGATACCCCACCACGAGTATCTCATTTTTTTGCTTCTCTATTAAACAGGTGAATTATTTATCATTAAAATCATTACAGCTATCAACCATGTAATATTAAAACACCCTTTAGGGTACTTACCTTTGGCTACGTTGCAGCGTTGGGTAAACTATAATAGATTTTTTTAATATCTTATTTATTCAATATGAGTATTACTCTTACACAGGCTCAAAAAATTGCTGAAGCCGCAAGGATTAAAGCCGAAGAAATTGGCGTTCCCGTGAACATAGCAGTTGTTGATGATGGCGCCAATATTAAACTGTTTATGCGAATGGACAATGCCTTATTAGCCTCTGTTGATATTTCAATAAAGAAAGCCCGAACTTCATGCCTTTGCGGTATGGACTCTGGCGAGGTTGGCAAATTGTCGCAACCGGGGGGGCCACTTTTCAATATTGAATTAACTAATGGTGGCCTGGTTTCTTTCCCTGGTGGTATTCTTTTAAAAAACAGTACCGGAAAAATCTCCGGAGCCATTGGTGTATCAGGTGGCGAGGTTGATCAGGATTATGCTGTAGCCCTTGCCGGAGCGTCGGCCTTTAAAAATTTATTGGAGTAGATGTTTTGATTCGCACATCTGTAAATAATTAAACCCGAAATTATCAGATGATAATCTCGGGTTTAGAACCCTAACCAAAAAACCAACCATTAAAAAAGCAGAAAACAAAAAATTGTCTTTAGATTTTTCATTGCGGCAGAATAACTCTTTAACATTAAATGGTATTTTCCCACGCTTTTGCCTGGCCATCCTTAAGCATATCCTCAACAAATTGCGGAAATACATTTCGGAATTTTCCTGTGTCGGCTGGCACCACTTTAACCATAACATCAATCATATCCTGAGGGACTAATTTCCAATCAGGTGAATCAAGCTGTGCATCAATTTCAGCTTTTAGATCAGCTTTTTTAGTGAAATTTTTATCATCATCCAACCATCTGAATGAAGTTTCTAACATGGTTTCGTTAAAACCTGTAGTAAATGCTCCAGGATTTATTGTTTGTACCTGAATGTTATACTTTTTCAATTCCTGCTGTAATGATTCGGCTATGGCTTCTAACGCATGCTTCGTAGAACAATACACACCAAAATGAGCAGGCAAGAATAGCCCTCCCATAGAAGAGACGAATATGACCTTACCTTTCTTTTTTTCTCTGATAAATTTTGCAATAAATTTTTGTGATAAGGCTATCGGAGCAAAAAAATTGGTCTCAAAGTTTTTATGTATCAGTTCTATCGGGGTTTCAAATACCGGACCTGTTTCGCCTATACCAGCGTTATTAAGTAAGATATCAATGTCCCACCTTAGTGCATTACTCACATCATAAGGATCTAAAATATCCAGCCTCTCAACGTGTAGGTTATTTTCGAGGCCTAGCTCCTTTGCTTTTTGACGTAGTACTGTTACTTGCGGATATATATGTACCCCTGCAATAACTTTGTAGCCTGCCTGAGCAAGCCCTATGGCTGTACCTTCTCCTAATCCGGTACCTGCACCAGTGATCAAAATTGTTTTACTGTTTGGCATGATATAAAATTTATTTGTTTAGAAATTAATGAATACATGACACACATATCTACTTGCATGAAAACCACGAGTGCTTTTTTATATAAATATTTGATTTTTAAAGCATTAAATAGAACCATATCAAAGTTCAGCTTTATTGAACCGGGGTCAAAATAACCCTGCTAATTGTAGTTATGATTATTCTGATAGGTTGTTTTGAACAACAACAGGCATCCGTATGGAATAATCAATTCAGCTAATAGAAATTTGAATGATGATTTGAGCCTGAGCAATGCGGGCTAATTGGCTAATACAGACCATGTAAGCCAACACTCTTTGCAGGATATAAAAAAGGTAGCGTAACTATTTTGTGATCAATCCCAGATGGCTATTCCACCTTCTCCCCATTTAATCTGACTTTTCTTGCGTCCGATTGATGAGTTCACATTAATCAACTCACTATTAATGAAATTAATCTCATCAGTATTTAAGCTAATTGCCATAGCATTGGCGTTGCTTATAGCTTGTTCTGCATTTCTGGCACCGGCCAATACTATACATATACCTGGCTGTAAAGTAGTCCAGCGTAATACCAACTGCGCTAAGGTTGCATTTTTTTCATTAGCCATTGGTTCTATTCTGTCAAGAAAAGTCTTTATTTTTTCGAGGTGAAAATGATTAAAATAATCATTTCGATGATCATTAGGTTTTAAACGGGCCCCCATGAAGTATTTTCCGGTCAGTAAGCCTCTTTCTAAAGGGGTATAAACAATAATTCCTATTTTTTCTTTAACCGCACAAGGAATTATTTCATGTTCAACGCCTCTGGTTAGCATGCTATAGGGCACCTGATTTGAGGCAATCATGATGTTTTCTTGAGCTGTTTTCATTTGAGCCGCATTATAATTGCAAACACCTGCCGCAAGAATTTTCCCCTGGTCAATAAGTTTTTGCATGGCTTCCATCGTTTCATCTATCGGTGTGGTAGGGTCGTTCCAATGAATTTGCAGCAGGTCAATATAATCCGTATCCAGGCGTTTTAAACTTTCTTCGGTTTCTTTTACTACGCTTTCTTTTGATGCATAATTATATAAACTATAGTTTTGTCCATAATTATCTATGTTGAACATAAAATCACCTTTTCCATTATTACTTCCGTCCCATACCATACCAAATTTGGTCAGAAGCTGAAGCTTGGTGCGATCCTTTCCTTTAATCGCTTCGCCAATTAATTCTTCACTCAAACCCAAGCCATAAAATGGTGCTGAATCAATTGTTGTTACTCCCTGATCTATAGCGGCGTGAATAGCACTTATGGCTTTATCAGTATCTGTACCGCCCCACATAGTTCCACCAATTGCAAAAGTGCCTAAGCCAATTGCCGACAAGCGAAGGTCAGTTTTTCCTAATTTTTTGTATTCCATACCTGTATATCATGAACAGTTTTTCAACCAATAATACAAGTTCAATTTCCGTGAAGTTTATTGTTAAATGAAATAAGTTAAGTTATAAGTTGTATTAGTTATATAATAACTTTTCTGATTCCAAATAGATTTCGATATATAAAAATACAGATCATTTATTGAAAACAATCTTAAACGAATTACAAAGGGAAGGCTATTTTAATATAAAAATTTAGGTCTTTGGGTTAGCATTGGCCCTTACCTGTTCAAAAGAAATAGTATTAATCAAATCGCCATTTTCAAATACAGTGTGTAGTTCATCAGCTAATTCAGCGTGCTCATGCTGACTTACAGTTTTGAAGATGCCATTTATTTTTACCAGTTTTAAACGGCCAGCTTTGCTCTTTTTAAAACTCGAAGTAATATTGCCGTGCGCATCCATTTCTGTAGGACTTTTTTCTACATCTATCTCCCGGCCATTAATAACTGCGCTGCTACATTTTAAGGCAAACCTTTCCGTATCACGATCAATTTTTTGCAACAGTGCTCCCCCCATGCCAAACGCCAAATTTTCGGCACTTATATTATTATTTTTTAAGGCATTGTAAATATTAATGATTTCAGCATAGTTTACGCCATCGCCCTGTATTACTCTTACCTGTGGTGGTAATACTTTATAACCTTTATCATTGACGGTAAAACCAAAACAATCAAACAATATTTCGAACATTTTTAAAAGCGTCATTACCGGGTCTCCGCTATCCGGGCGAATGACCAGGGTACCTTTCCGATTCAGAATTTCATCGCGTAACTCGCCACCCCAATATTCTTTACAGGCTTTAAAAATGTTAAAGCTATCAGATACACAAGCAATAGTACCTGTAGGAAAGCTTCGCAGCACATGTTTAAAAATTTCCAATTCGCCTTCCCTACCCAGTAAAGTACAAATGCTATGTTCAGTAGCCGGGATGCTTAGTCCGTAAACTTTGGCTGCATTGTAGTATTTGATAGCCATGCCGCTACCGGCCAGGTTATCACTGCCGCTAAAGCTAATTAAATGTGCAGCACCTCCAATTTTGGCGCTCTCCGCACTGCTTACTCCCCTGAAGCCAAAATCATTCAGCACAAAATCAATTCCTGCCTCTGTACCCTGGCTTGCTGTTTCGCTGTAAAATTGAGTCACTACCTTTCTGATCTCATTACTTAATGTTGCCACAGTACTTGGATACCAAACCTGCATCAGCAGTGTTTCTAAAAAATTGGTAAGCCAGTAACATTCAGGGTCGGTATTTTCAATGGTCATCAATACATTGCCTACAGGAACCGCGGTTCCTTCGGCAACAGCTTTTATTTTCACCGGTAAATAACCGTTGTACTTATCCAGAATATATTGAAATTTGGTTTTATCAAAAACGTCGTCACGGCCAAATACTTGTTTCAGGAAACCTTCGGCTTCATCTAAATCATGTTGTTTAAATGCCGCACCTTCAAGGTATTCCTTTAAAAAATATTGTAGTCCGAAGAAAATAGTTTCATTAAAGGCACCTCCCCGGCTTTCCAGATAACTATAAATTTGAGTAGTACCGGGATAGTAAAATTTATGATGAGCGTATTTGTATGCATCCGCCAATAAGATCAGGTTTTCGCGTTTCATGTATTAACCTTAAAGGTTTTGAGTAATTATTAGTTTGAATATATCGTTGTTCGTTTTTGGTGGATTGATCTGCCGTATTAGCAACTTTAATAATGCTGCTTTTAAATTATATACCTGACACACTGCAAAGTTATTAATCTATATAAAGCAGTCAACATAGGATGCAAACATTGCACAAACAAACCAACATCATGGTTTATAGATACTTAGCAAGGTATTTTACTATTTATCGAAACACAATTATATAAATCCCTTGTTACATAATTCGTACAGTTCTTTTTATCCAAATAAAGAACAAAAACTCAGCCTTTTTGGTTAACTTGAAATACAAGCAAAATTCCAATTAAATAAGTCAGTTATGAAAAAACATAAAACTTTTCCGGGAGAGCAGCCCGAAATGCCTGCACGTGAAAAAAATCCTGAAATAAACCAGCCCCACGATCCAAAGGAACCTAATACCCCACAAGAGAACCCGGACTTTATACCAGATGAGCTGCCATCTCACGCTAACCCGCCGGAAGAACCACCGCTTAATCCCGGTAGTATAAGTTGATTATTATTCTGCTTCATTCACGATACTAAAATCAGCGAATTGAGCGCTCAAATGCTCATCTCCTTTAAAATGTAATCCTGCTCTTGGGCTTCTGTCCCATTGCGGCAAAGCGCTTGCTGTGATAGCATGATCTGAGGTTAATGGCTTCCAGTTGTCGTTATTCTGCCTGTAGTAAAATTCGCATATGCCGCCGTCTTTCATGGTCAGTTTAAGTTGAACAGGCTTTTCTGTGACGGATGTCTGAGCTAAAATGGAATATTGTTTATCCTTCACCTGCCATAATACCACATGATCATTTTCTGAGCCTATTCCAATAGCCACATTAGCATCCCCATAAAATGCTAATCCTTTAAGGGCTGCATTACTATTTAAAACCGTAGTTTCCATTATAAAGCTACCCGAAACTGGTCTGGAAGTAAGCACAATACCGGCTTGATTGTCTGCTTTAACCTCTCCTGATAAATAGAGAACGCCCTTCTTTTGTATTGCAATGGGGGTTGAATTTCGGAAATCCCATTGCCAATATTTACCAATAGTTTGAGCAGTAAAATCGTCATGAATATCCAGAACAGTACCACCTGTGATCTGCTGTGCCTTAAACCTGGGCCATTTATTAGTTTTAGGCCAAACTAACTCTGAGATCAATGCCTGCCTTCCGGTGATTACTGTGCTTTGTTTATTGTAAGCATGATGCAGGTACAGATCGCTGCCATTGGGCCCTTTTACAAAAGTACCGTGCCCCATACACTTCCATTTGTCATTTTCAGACAATATTGGATTACCTTCAAAAACCTGGTAAGGCCCTGAGAAGTTTTTTGCCCGGGCTACCCTCACATTATAGCCACATCGCACTCCGCAGCAATTGCCTGCTGAATAAAACAGATAATAATAGCCATCTCTTTTTAGTATGCTTTGCCCTTCCATACCAATACGTTGCTCATCTTTTAATAAAGAAAATGGTTCACCTTCCAATTTAAGGCCATTTGCCGAAAGCTTGCTTGCCAGTATTTCTATCGGTCGTTTATCAAGGCCATAAGCCTTAAATGTGATATACAATTGCCCATGATCATTAAATATAAATGCATCAATGGCCTCTTTGCCAAAGGTAACCAGCGGCCCATGATCAGTAAACCCTTTATCTGGATATTTAGAAGTGGCTACTCCAATGAAGGATGTATTATCTACCTTGCGGCGTGCGGTGTAATAAATATAATAGGTATCCTTAATTTTGTAATATTCCGGTGCCCAGAATGATCCTGAAGTCCACTCGGGAGCTTTGTCAAAAACATAGCCTACCTGGCTCCAGTTTTTCAGGTTAGTAGATTTGTATATAGGAAAATGCGGAGCCCATTCAGAGGATGTACCAACGGCGAAATACGTATTACTCACCTTAATGATCGATGGGTCGGCAAAATCACCTGCAATCACGGCTCCATCGTTGCGTTGAGCCAGCAGTATTAATGGGTATATTAAAAATACGAGGAGAGGAAGAATTTTTCTTTTCATAGGTTAATACTGGTTAACAGCTAATCTAATAATTTTCCCTGCAATGCAAACTTCCTGATTCGGATTTATCTTCCTTTATGATTACCTGATGTAGCTGCATTAAACACCCGGCAGAAGTTACCTCCACCTATTTTGGAGATTTCATCTTCCTGAAAACCCGTTTTTAGAAGCGCATCAACAACGGCATAATAAAATCCGGCGTTCTGGTTTTCCCATGCTTCATTTGTACGTTCACCTACCCTATGGTTATTTTGCGGTCTGTCACCGGGCGCACCATCAGGTTTTTTTCCGGATTCTCCGAAATTGCCAGGCGACCTGTAAGCAGGTGTCAATTTGGTATCGGTACCGATACAGGCATGATCCACACCAATCACATCTACCAAAGCCCGAATATTTTGGGCATAAGCTAAGGGGGTATCTGCCAAATGCGTCCATACACCGATCACGCCACCAGCGTCGGCCACAATTTTAGCTTGCTCTTTGCTGATCAACCGTGGTCGCATCATTCTCGCCATGTTAGCATTTTGCCCCAGTTGCGTATCAAGCCCTGTATGAGAGATGATGACAGGATGTGTAGCAAGCTTAAGCGCAGCCGCAATAGCATCTGCATTACAATGAGCCAGATCAATGAGTATTCCTTGTTTATTGCATTCCTTAACTACATCTATTCCAAACGTAGTTAATCCACCAAAACGAGCGGGATTAGTATAAACATCGCCCAATGGAACGGAGGCGTCACTGTCATGAAGCAATGTAAAGTGCCTTAAGCCCCGTTCATATGCAATGCTTAACCTGTCCAGTTTTCCTTCCAGAAAATGGCCTCCTTCAACAGACTGAATAACTATAGGTTGATGTTTATCATGAGCGGCTTTGAGATCTGCAAAATTCATGGCTCGCTTCATTCTATTGTTTTTTAGTTGATGATCCATCGCGTTAAGTCCATTCTGAAAGCGATCCCAAGCCTCCCCCATAGTTTGCAAAGGCTGGTAATCGAGTGCGAAGGTCATGCATACTGCTGATAACCCAGATCTTTTCATTTCACCCGCCAGGTCAATATCCGGACCAGGCAATTCTCCTTTTATAAGCGGAACGTCGATATGGTTATGCGTATCTACCCCGATTGTATCTGCTACAATTTTTGCTACTCTTGGATCAATATTGTCAATCGCCCAGGTTGCTAAAGGGCTTAACATTGCTGCGGCACCAGTACCGGCCATGGTAGTCAAAAACGCCCGCCTTGACCATATCAGTTCATTTTGTGATTTCATAAGAAAGTATTAACTAATGACAATGGCGGAAGATACACGAATTAGCTTAGTTATACTTAAGCAATCGGTATTCAGGTACTTTGTATCGACGAAAAGGAGGTTATAAACTATGATTCAACCATTTTTTTTTGAATTGGAATTTTCCGCGAATGAATACCCATTAGCCAAATAGCTTAAACAGCAGGCATAGATACGTAAAAAACAGTTCCCTGTCCCGGCTCACTCTGCAGCCAGATGCGCCCGTGATTGACCTTGATAAAATCTTTGGTGAGTAATAATCCCAGACCACTACCCTGTTCTTTTTTGGTACCGAAACTAACCTTCAGGTTGCTTGTCAGGAAAACGGCCTGCTGTTCCGGACTTATACCAATACCCTGATCTTTTACAGATAATATAATCTCTTTCTGTGTTGGCAGGCGAACCTCAACATTGATCACCCCGCCTTCATAACTAAATTTGATAGCATTAGATAAGAGATTACGGATAATAAATTCAAAATGATTTACATCTGCGTGAATCTTAAGATCGTTGGGCAAATCGGCTGATAACATGATGTTTTTTTGCGCGGCCTGCTGACTAAGCAGATGTATGCAACGTTCCACTACGGGCTGAATATAAAAATCTGAAGGATTAACCCGGATGCCCTGTAATTGCGCCTTTCCCCATTCAAATAAAGCCTGAAGCAGCTCGAGCGAAGCACTGGTTTGCTTGCGCAACTCGGTGATCATTGATTTCATCTCGTCCTGGGTAAAATCTTCCGTTTCCATCAGTTCAAACAGTTGAGCAGCACTGCCGGCTGGCCCTTTCAGATCATGACCGATAACGGAGAACAAGGTATCTTTTACGCGGTTAGAGTTTGATAATTCAACGTTCAAATGTTGAAGCTCGGCATTAAGGCGTTTTACTTTACGCAGGTACAACCAAAGCAGTACAAAAACAAGAATTACAGCTCCGCCAGCCACAAGTGCCAGGCGTAATTTGGTTTGCTCCGCCCTGTTAAGCTGCTCCAATGTCGTAGTTTTTTCCCGGGAGCGCTCCAACACATAGCTACTATCTAAAGCGGCTATTTCTTTAACCGTATCTGCATTAAGTAAGCTATCAACCAAATGATGTTCTTCCGCAAGGGCAATCATTGCTTCTTTATAATTCTTTTGCTGGCGATAAACTCCGGCCATTGCCTCATAGATCCGGGCTTCCAGTTTAGGAGCATTAAGCCCCTCTGCAATATTCAGCGCCTGCTGCAGATCTTGGATACTGGTACCTGCATCTTGCTTTTGAAGCACGCCTGCAATACCGATTAAAGCCTCTGCCTGTTCGTCAGGCTGATGATATTTTTTGGCTTCTGTAAGTGCTTGTTTAAAGCGCATTAAAGCCTTTACAGATTCATGATCTTGAATTAATAACTGACCTTCTGTATTCAACAGATGTATCTCGCTTGTGTCGTTTCCCTGCTGATTACTTTTACGTACGCCTTCTTCCAGGTAACGCAAACCCTTGGCACCGTCGCCTTTTTGTTGATAAAGCTTACCAATGTTTTGCAGCAGCACAAAATAAGTTTCGGGCTGTTGTTTGCGGTGTTCATATTGGGTAACGGCACGCAGATACCAGCTTAACGCTTTTTCATGTTCACCCTTTTCTTCTGCGGCCTTGCCCAGATCCTCGTAAGTGCCGATAAGGCCGCTACTGTCACGGCTATCCTGATAATATTTTAGTGCCTGACTAAAATTATGGGTATTACCATCTAATAATCCGAGCTGATCATAGGTATGGGCAACACCGGCCGCGTCTTGCAGACGACGGTATAAGCCAAGCGCTTCGTTATAAAAACTACGGGCCAGTTCTGTATGATGATGTAACGCATTCACATTACCTAAAGCCAGAAGCAGCGAAGCCTGACCTTGCCTTTCACCAAGTTTTTCGGCCAGCTTCATACCCTCATTGGCATAGTGAACAGCCGAATCTGGCTGATTTTCAGCATAAGACTGACTCAAAGCAATATAAATCCTTATTTTTTCGGTTTCCGGAGCTGCTTTCAATCGGGCTACCTGTGCAGCTGGTTGTTGAGCAAAAAGCGTTGTAGCGATGATAAGGTAAGAAATGGTTAGTAAGTAACGCATAGGCTTAATACGGATTTTCCGCCATTCATGTTATAAATTCAACTACACTACCCCTACTAACTAATTGCTCTTATTTACATCAATTTCTCATTCCGGCTACAAATGTCCCCGGTTAGGCTACATGAGGCAGCCGATAACAACTGACATTTGCCTTATCATTAATTAAAAAAGGAAATCATGGAACATCAAAAAAATAGTAAAGTTTGGTTCATCACAGGCGCCTCCCGTGGGTTTGGAAGTATTTGGGCTGATGCTGCCTTAAAACGTGGTGACAAGGTTGCAGCCACTGCACGCTCAGTGGCAAGTTTAAATAGTTTACAGGAAAAATACGGAGCAAATGTGTTGACCTTAGAACTTGACGTTACCAAACCTGACCAGGTAAAAACTGCCGTAACGCAAGCCTATGAACATTTCGGAAAGCTTGATGTTGTAATTAATAATGCCGGTTATTCATTGGTTGGCACCATCGAAGAAGCCAGCGCAAACGAGGTGCACGCGCTTTATGAAACCAATATTTTCGGAACGCTGGCTGTTATTAAAGCGGCGTTGCCTTTATTAAGACAACAAGGTGGCGGCCACATTCTGGGGGTATCAAGTGGTCTTGGTCATGTAACTATGCCGGTGATTGGCTATTACTGTTCGTCTAAATGGGCTTTTGAAGCTATACATGAAAGTCTGGCCGCTGAAGTTAAAGCTTTTGGCATACACGTAACCATTATTGAGCCGGGAGCTTATGCTACCGAGTTTGGAAGTCAGGATTCTTTGAAGTTTGCCAGCGGACTTGATATTTACGCCGACTTTAAAAAACAATTTACTGACAGCTTAAAAGACATGGAAAGAGGCGATCCGAATGCTACACCTCAGGCACTTTTTCAGATTGTTGATACGGAAAACCCTCCCCTGCGTTTTAACCTTGGCAGTCATAATTTGGCCTGGCTGCGCGCAGCCTATGCTGAACGGATAAGTACCTGGGAAAGCTGGCAGGTCGTTTCTGAATCGGCTCAGGGAAACTTAAAATAAGCTGTGAATAAAGACCTTATAATGACCGGTAAGTAAAACATTATCGGTTATCATTGCATTAATTTCATTATGAAAAAAGAAGATAATATCCCTCATCAATTTGATTCTTTGTCAGAAGCACACCGGGCTTTAGGTTTACCTCAGCCGAAACACCCGCTGATAAGTTTACTCAATAACACAACCCCACCCTCCCATTTAAATGGATCTCCGCAAGCTCACGTGCTGAAATTTTATAAAATATCTTACCGGCCAAAGCTCAGCGGAAGAATAAAATATGGACAAGGACATTATGACTTTGACGAAGGCGGTTTATTATTTGCCGCACCCAACCAGGTGATCGGCGCGAATGATGAGCAGGAGATCAGGGAATGCTCCCTCTATACATTGCTGATCCATCCCGATTTTTTATGGAATTATCCTTTAGCCAAAACAATCAAGAATTATGGCTTTTTTTCATACGCCGCCAACGAAGGTTTGCACCTTTCTGATCAGGAAAAAGAAACCATAATTGCAGTATTCAAGATGATTGAACACGAATTAAATAGCCGGATTGATGACCATAGCCAACAGGTGATCATTTCACAAATTGAATTGTTGCTTAGTTATGCTGATCGGTTTTACAAACGCCAGTTTATTACGCGCAAAGCTGTTAGCAGTAACCTGCTGCAACAGTTAGAGGGAATTCTGGATACATACTTCGCTGACGAAAAGTCTTTACGAGAGGGTATTCCGACCGTTCAATACCTTGCCGATCAAGTACATTTGTCGTCAAGTTATTTGAGTGATATGCTTCGTTCATTAACCGGCCAAAACGCCCAGCAGCATATACATAATAAACTCATAGAAAAGGCTAAGGAGAAACTATCAACTACCAATTTATCTGTAAGCGAGGTTGCTTACGCATTGGGTTTTGAACATTCGCAATCGTTCAGTAAATTATTTAAAACAAAAACCAACCTTTCTCCTCTGGAGTTCAGACGATCTTTTAATTAACAAGCCTGGTTTGCGAATGAGAACCAGGCTTGTTAAACTATTTTACCGGTGTTATTACAATATTCCGGTAATCAATTGGGCCATGATCACCCTGAATAAGAATCGGACCTGGTTCACCCTCTTTGCTGTCGATAGCACCCCCTGTAAGCCCAGGAATTTCTTGTTTGCATATTACCATGGTTCCATTAGCAACAATAGTAACCAACCGGCCAACCAAAGTAATATCATAAGATTGCCATTGTCCGGCATCTTTAGCCATCATTTTATTTGGTGGTAAAAAGCCGTAAATGGCGCTAAACTGATTGTTGATAGGCTCCGGATCGCCTGTTTTAGTATCAATTATCTGTGTTTCATACCTTCCCCTAAGGTAAACACCACTATTGCTGCCCTTTTGATACCTAAATTCGATATGAAGCTTAAAGTCTGTAAACTTTTGGTCACTGATCAGATTGGCTCCTGAATGCAGGCTTCTAAGAATGCCATTTTCTACTGTCCATTGATTTTTACCATCGGTATGCCACCCCTTGGTATCTTTTCCGTTAAACAACTTAATCGGACTACCCCAAGCCGGTGCTGCATTCCGGGTAAGTAATGGAGCCCGTACACCCGTAAAATGATAAGTAACGCCATCTGTATAAACCATGGTGCCTTTTAACTGGTCGCCATCAACCTCAAATTCAAAATCCATATTCCTGTTTCCTTCTTCCCATTGCGGTGGGATAGAAAAACTATACTTACCACCCTCAGGTTTAACCTCCGTAATAGGCCGTGCACTGCCAAAAGCATAAGTGAATCTACCTATCAGCGTATGTGTACCTGATTTTTGCACCTCCAGCCATGATGGCAAACTTTTGCCACCTTTATCAATTGTTATATCCCAACGGCCAATAACCGGAATATCCTTTCCTTGATCAGCGGGTATAGCAATGCTTTGTGAGGATGAAAAAATGATTAAAAATAAAATGGCGGTAATACTCATGAGGCGCGGTACGCGCAATTGGTTTAAAACAGGTAATTTTGTCATAATGATAAATGTACAAACTAACATTTATTAATAATAATGGTTTTGGTTTTAAAAGCAAAAAAATATGATCAGTTAAGCTTCAGTGGTTATACAATTTTATAACCTATCGTAATATAAAATCCCACCAAACACAATCTTTCTGATTTATATTTTTAATTATTAAATAAAATTTAGCAAACTAATCAGATAAGACTATATTAGCCAATCCTCTTATCTGATTATGATGTCATTTACTGTAGACCTTACTAATTGCGACCGTGAACCGATACATATTCCTGGTCAAATTCAATCCCATGGCTTTATTGTTGTTATTGATCAAACTGAACACATAACTTTTTTCAGCGAAAATATAGGTTCATTTATACCAATAGAAACACATGAACTGCTTGGCAAGCCGGTTACGGCCATTGAACCATTTCTGCAAAATGTTCATCAAAACATATTAAAACAATTATTGCAATTGGGCAGACTTAGTGGCTATGAGCAGATCAATCCGTACCAGGTCACTATTTCTGGCCAAAAATTTAATTTGATCCTATCTAAAAGCAATGATTATGAAATTTTGGAGTTTGAACCGGATCGCTCCACAGTAGATACAGATGTTCAAAAAATGATCGGCAGATCGGTTTCAGAAATGCTTGCCGATAAAAACCTTCAAAACCTGCTTAATAACACCGCCAACCAGGTAAAGAATATCATCCATTACGATCGGGTTATGATATATCGGTTTGCAGAAGATGGCCATGGCGAAGTAATTGCAGAGGCAAAAAACGAATCGCTGGAGAGCTGGCTGGGTTTACACTATCCTGCATCTGATATCCCTAAACAGGCACGTGAGCTTTATAAATTAAATCTGACCAGACTCATCGCAGATGTTCATAGTTTGCCCTCAAGGATTCTTACGTCTGCAAATAACACTTCTCCCTTGGATCTTACATGGTCGCAATTGAGGGCGGTGTCGCCAATTCATATTCAGTATCTTAAGAATATGGGTGTTGCGTCCAGTTTCAGTATCTCCTTAATGTATAAAGGTGAACTATGGGGACTGGTGGCTTGTCATAGCTATACACCTCGTTTCATTGATTTTAAATCGCGGGAATCGGCAAAACTGATCGGACAAATCCTTTCATCAGCACTTGAATTTCGACAGGACGAAGAAAATCAACTACTTGCAGAGGCTTTCAAAGCCAACCTGGACCATATTGCTAAGTACTTGCAGCATAATGAATATATTGATCATGCACTTACAAATGAAAAAAACACCCTGCTTGATCTGACCAACGCTACAGGGACAGCACTCATCTACGAAAAGAAGATCACCCTATTGGGTATAACTCCCAATAAAGATCAGGTTAAAGAGTTAGTCGATGTAATTAAAAAACATATCAAAGAGCAATTTTATATAACTACTTGTTTATCGGATATTTTACCGGAAGGTGCTGCTTATGCAGAAATAGCCAGTGGAGTACTTGTAGTTGAGCTTTCTAAAGAACTGGAAGAGTATATTATATGGTTTAAGCCCGAACATATACAAACGATTAACTGGGCCGGGAACCCGAATAAACCAATTGAATTTGACGAAAGAGGCATGACACATATCTCACCCCGGCATTCTTTTGAGGTTTGGTCGCAAAATGTAAAAGGTGTTTCAGATAGCTGGCGCCAGGAAGAAATAGCTTCTGCAACGAGGTTAAAAGAAGAGATCAATTACGCCATCAATTTAAAAGCCGGAGCTTTGAGATTACTTAATGAAAGGCTCCGTATTGCGTACGAGGAATTGGACTCATTTAGTTACACAATTTCCCATGATCTGAAAAATCCGATCTCATCTATTAAAAGTTATGGCCAAATAATTCAGCGAGCCAAAGCCTTTGGCGAACGGGAAAGGGAAATGGTTGGTAAAATTGTTGATCGGGCAGATAAAATGAACTTCATGATCAATGAAGTGTTGGAGTATTCACGTATCGGACGCTTAGAAATCAACTTTCGTCCTATAAAGGCGAATAGCATGATTCGTGATATTGTTAAAGACCTTGAGCCTCTTTATCCCGAAAATATGCATGTAACATTTGGAGAAATGCCTGATTTATCGGGCGATCCGCTGATGCTCATGCAGGCTTTTGCAAACGTGATAGGTAATGCGGTTAAATATTCGCAAAAGGCTTCCAAATCTGAGGTTAGCATAGCTGGTAAAGTAGAAGAAAAGACCATTACGTATCAAATTTCAGATAACGGATTGGGAATACCGGAGGCTGAGATGCCAAATATCTTCAATTTATTTAACCGCTTATCAAATGTTGGCGATATTGAAGGTACAGGTGTTGGGCTGGCTATAGTTAAACGTATAGTTGAAAAACACCATGGAAAAGTTTGGGCAGAAAGTGAGCCAGGAAAAGGTGCTATCTTTTATCTTTCGTTTAAGCATTAAGATCAAACCATTCACTGAATTTACCAAATGTATCATTAGCCGAAGAGATGATTGCTAAGCCGGGAAAGTTTTCTGATTGATTAAGAACCAGCTGAAAACGTTCCCACATCATGATTGTATTTTCACCGTAGCTTTTAAAAAAAGATAAAGCTTCATCAAGACCCAATTGTTTGCTGATCATTTGACTAATGATCTTGCCGCCTAATGTTGAGCCTTCCATCACATACAGGGCCCCAAGTGCTTCTTCATGGTTGGTGATTTTGGGCAAGAATTGCGTGGCTGCCACGGCTGGCAATTGACCTCCAAGTGACGCGATATCATCCGTTAGCTGATCAGCTTTTCGACGGGTGGCATAATCAGGAACCTTACTGATGATCAAATGATTATTGATCAATTTTTCCAGGCCGCCAAAATAGCTGTAAAATATCGTCAAAAGATCTAAGTAATTTTGTTTGTTGCGCATAGCACGCATTTTTTGTATCAGCTTCTTTTCCAGAATTTGATGATTTTCTTTAGTTTGTTCTTTTAACTGTATACTAAGCATTTTTCAAAAATAATAAAATAAGAATATTATTGATTGGCATGGCTATCAATGATGATTAACTCGTCTTGCAAATTGCAGCTTGTGTATGTGCTATTTTATTCGGCAACTTTTTGGTTCATATTAAAAAGGCCTGAAATTCGGGCGGCTGATCAATGGCGAAAAAGACCAGGGTATCGAACTTAAAATGATCAGCAAAGCAAGGGTAAACCAGATTGCCATTGTTTTAAATTTTTCACTGTCAGTTGTTTTTCTCCTGGCTTTGGCCGAGCCAATAGTTATAATGGTTATCCCAATGAGCATCATGGTGATATGTTCCATTCCAAAAAACCTGATGGCCCGTTCATGAACCGCCTTATTGAAGTTATGTAAGAAATAAGACACTATTGGACTGATGAAGTAGAGCCAAATACCGAATATCAATTGAATATGTGCCACTGTAGCCGTGGTATGCCTTACCACATTATCAAACCTTGAATAGGGTTTGTTTAATAACCAACCACGATAACTGCGAAATATGGCAAAAAACAGGCTGATTAATACCAACCACCGGGTGAGAGAGTGTAGAGCTAATAAGATTCCGTACATATAATTGCTGACGATTATCCCGCAAATATATTTTAGATAATGATCTATTAGTTTACATTAAACATTTTTTGGAGGATAATATAAGCAGGAGGATAAAATTCAAATGCTAATTAGCCTTCAGGTTAAGCAGTTGTTCATAATCGGCAAGGGTATCAATATCGATAGCTCCGTTGTTAAATTGAATCTTAACAATATCATTCGGGTGATCTTTCAAGATTCTTTTTGCCCCATCACGTCCCTGGAGTTGCAACAATTTGGTAAAAAGCTTGCGATGAAATAATGCGGGGACACCTATGGTGTTATTGTATGTACAGGCTGCAATAAATTTACCAGTTTCAACTTGTTTATATATCATTGTATTTAACAATTCTGGGCTTACAAATGGTTGATCACATAGCATAATAATTGCTTTATCAACTAATGAACTCTTATTAATCTCAGTTATAGCCATTCTTATTGATGATGCCATGCCTTCTTTCCAGTCAGCATTGTGCAGAATGGTTGCTCCCGTTACCGGAGTTATTTTGTGTGAGTTTGCGCCAAGCACTACAATTACCTCTTCACATTCGGATTTCTGTCCTGCTTCAATTGCATTCTGCAGTAATGTTTTTCCATTATATAGGAGGTTTTGTTTTGGTTGTCCCAACCTGCTGGATTCACCTGCCGCAAGAATAATCAGGCCCGTCATTTATGTACTGTGGATGTAAGTTGTTTTATATTTCAAAGACCTGCCGTTCCTTTCAGAGAATACTGCTTTTATCTCAGCAATGATAGAAAGAGCTATCTCCTCAGCTGTTTCAGAACCAATATCCAAACCTATAGGGCCATGAATGGTTTCCAAATTCTTTTCGGTTATTGTGGTGCCGTTCATCTCTAATTCAGTCAACATGCGCTCCAATTTCTTTTTGGGGCCTAAAATGCCTATGTACTTTGGGTTTACGGGCAAAAGCTCTTTCAGAAAGGCCATCTCATAATTATAATTATGGGTCATTAGTACAAAAGCTGTCCACTCATTTATTTCCAGTTTATCTAAAATATCTTCGGGTTTAGCTATATGTACATTTTTGACTAACGGAAAACGTTCAATTGAAGCATAATTTGGCCGTCCATCTACAATGGTCGTATACCAACCTAATACAGCAGCCATGCTGGTTAATGGAACAGCGTCATTACCGGCACCAACTATAACCAGCGAGACCAGTGGTTTTACACACTCAACAAATGCGGTATAACCCTGGTAAGTTGTAATAGCTGAATGCTGATTGTATAATACATTCTTTGCGTCTTCCAGTAATTCATTTTTATAAGGTAACGTTTCGAGGCCATTCCAGAGAGTTCTGCCATCAGCAAGACACAAACATGATCCTGGCTGAGGTGCTTTACGATCTGTAAGAGAAAATACAGTAACTAAAACAGAATATCCCCTTGAAGCTATTACTGCCTTCAGTAATGTTATCGGGTTAATCTGATCGTCTTTTATAGGCTCAATTAATATGTGTATGATGCCGTTACAGCCCAAACCAACGCCAAGTTTGGCGTCGTCATCGTCCATCGTATCGTAAGTAATTAATAAAGGCTCCTGTTGTAAAATGGCCATTCTTGCCTTGCGCAAGGCATCACCTTCTAAGCATCCACCGCTAATGGCACCGGTCAATTGCCCATCCTCAGTGATCAGCATCCGTGCACCGGCTTTACGATAGGCAGATCCCTCTACCAATACAACGGTGGCTAACGCGGTTTTTTTTTGTTCACTTACAGCCTTTGTATAAGCCGATACGATGTCAATAATTTCCTTCATACTTTTTATAGAGCAGCTATTGAAACACACTTTTCAAACAGCCGCCAAGCCAATGAATTATACAGCGTTTAAATTAAATGGTAATTTCCTGATCCTTTTACCGGTTAAATCAAATATGGCGTCTGTAAGTGCAGGTGCAAAAGGCGGAAGGCCAGGTTCACCTACACCACCGGCATCTGCCGTGTTTTCCATAATATGCACTTCAACATCAGGAACATCGCTCATTCGCGGCATCAGGTAGTCATAAAAATTACTTTGTTCTACCAAACCATTTTTAAAAGTGATCTCATGAATGGTAGCTGCCCCTAAAGCCATAACAACCGATCCTTCAACCTGTGCCTTGATAATATCAGGATTAACATACCATCCACAATCCATAACGGCCCAAACTTTATCAATTTTCACTTTGCCATCGGCATGCCTTGATACTTTGACTATCTGCCCAACGGTGGTTTCAAAACATTCAGTTATTGCTACACCAAACCCTTCGTTTTTTTTCTTTGATTTCCAGCCTGATACCTCTTCCATCCTATCAATCAGGCGCTGGCAGCGTTCATCTTTTAAATATTTTCTTCTGAACTCAAGCTGATCCTGTCCTGCTAAAACGGCCATTTCATTAATAAAGCTTTCATAGGCAAAACCATTGGTTGAAGCATAAACAGAACGCCACCACATATTGGGTAACGGCATTTCATAAGGCACGTCTGCAAAACTTATATTTTTAACACTGTCAAAATATGGTTTTAAAAAGCCTTCGGTAGTACTATCGTTGGCTTTTCCTCTTTTGGTATTACTCCAATGATCAATATTTTGTCCTGCCATTTTAAACTTCAATGCACTTATCTCCCCGTTGTCAAGAGCACCTTGCCCTCTATAGGAGATCCCAGCACGATAAGGGCCTTGCTTTACGTCGTCTTCCCTTGTCCAAACCACCTGAACCGGGCCGCCTATTTCCCTTGAAATGGCAACCGCTTCATGCGTATAATCCAAAAAAGCTTTTCGGCCAAAACCACCACCTAAAAATGTCATATTAACTATCACATTTTCTTTAGGTATCTTGAATTTATCACTAATATCACCTTGAACCCAATCCGGTGCTTGTATAGGCCCCCATACCTCTATTTTATCTTTTTGATAATGTGCTACGCAGTTCAATGGCTCCATAGCGGTATGTGCTTGATAAGGAGTTTGGTATATCACATCAATTTTTTTGGCCGATTTGGTTAAAATTCCGTCGGGGTCGCCTTGTTTTTTAAAAGAAAGGCCTTCCTCATGCTTAAGTAATTGTTCGTGGGCTTTAAAGATCTCGCCGGTATTCACATGTTCAAAACCGCTGTCATCCCATTCAACACGTAAGGCTTTTCTGCCCTGCATGGCAGCCCATGTTGAATCTGCTACAACTACGATACCATCTCGTGTGGTATTGAAAACAAACATCTGCACCTTAAATACCTTTTTAACACCTGGAACTTTCAGAGCAGCGGTATCATCAAAACTTTTGAGTTTTCCCCGTAATCTCGGATTTCTTTCTACCGCCGCGTATAGCATCCCGGGTACCTTTTTATCCAAACCAAAAATAGCCTCGCCGTTGGTTTTCATTGGCGTATC
The DNA here is from genome assembly GCF_030409325.1 of Mucilaginibacter aquaedulcis. Lineage (GTDB taxonomy): Bacteria > Bacteroidota > Bacteroidia > Sphingobacteriales > Sphingobacteriaceae > Mucilaginibacter > Mucilaginibacter aquaedulcis. The sequence goes on along the minus strand of NZ_JAUFPR010000002.1, from coordinate 215,730 downwards.
AAGCCTTTGAAGTGGTTTGCGGATTAGTTTATACTGAGAAGTTTCTTTGAGTTTAACTTCCGTTGGAGGCGAGAGCTTTGATGCTGCCGATACCAGGTCTCCATAGTTCAGTTTTTTCCCGGATGACTTATGAATAACATGGCCTGATTCTGCATAACATTCACCTGCCGGAACGTTCCATTGATTTGCCGCAGCGGTGATCAGCATCTCCCTGGCGGTAGCGCTCAATTTTAACAAATTTTTATATGAACCTCTTATAGTAGAACTTCCACCGGTAATCTGGCTTCCGAATTTTGTAGGATTACCTTGTGCAAAGACTACAGTGATATCTTTCAGGTCTACTTCTAATTCTTCGGCAATGATTTGCGGTACCGACTGAAAAGAGCCCTGGCCCATTTCGGCCCGGTGGTCGGTTAAGGTTACCTTTCCATCTGTATCAATGCGCATCCAGGCGTTAAAGTCAAAGCCTGCTTGATCTGTAGTTGATATTAATTGCTCCTTTTGGGCATTTGCAGGAAAATAAAAGCCTAAGCAAAGTGCTGTTCCGGCAAGGCCAGATACGCGGAGAAAATTTCTTCTTGATATTGCGTTAGTTTCCATAGTGGCTACTGTATTTCAATTAAATGCATTTATTTTGCTTTTGCCGAAGGTGCAAATGCACCTTTTGCTATCCATAAACGTACTTGCGCTGCAAAAGCAGGCCTGCTCATAGGTGGCAACGTACGGCCATCGCCGGGATGCCATGCCCAGCCCACCAGATCATCCTTAGCCATATGATCAATCAGCTGTGCTTTCGTTCTTCCACCATTTTGTTTTGGGTCAAGCAGTTGTAATGCTAACTGTCGTGGTGTGCGACCTTGAAATACCATTCGCATATTTGATGGTGGCAAGCCCCATTTGGGGTTTCCGGGAGGCATATGAAGCCCCGTGGTATTTTCGGCCTGGTGACAGTTACTGCAACGTGCAGCGTAAAGCCCCTTCCCGTCTACTCCACGCTTTACATTCATAGTATGAATATGGTTATCGTCGCCTTGTAATGGAGATTCGCCAGCGGGGTGACAATTCATACATCGCGAGCTCATTAATACTTTATAAACAGACATAAACGCCTTAACAGAACCAATGCTATCTTTAGCCAGAATGGGATAACTTGCCGGCTTTGCTGGTTCAGTTCTAAATGCTACCGTGATAAGCCCACCAATGAAAAGGATGCCAGTGATCACAATCAGTTTTCTCATATTTTGGCTCCCTCCCGTTGCATATCCGCAGCTTTATGAATTGCAGCACGAATGCGTTGATAAGTGCCGCACCGACAAATATTTCCCGACATGGCATCATCAATATCCTGATCTGTAGGATTAGGGTTTTCACGAAGCAATACCGCGGCCGACATTAACTGACCTGACTGGCAATAACCGCATTGCGGAACATTTACCTCGTTCCAGGCCTGTTGTAAAGGGTGGTCATTATTAGCCGATAAGCCTTCTATGGTAACAACATGTTGTCCGTCGGCACGGCTAATTTTGGTTATACATGAACGTACCGCTTCACCATTCAAATGAACAGTACAAGCGCCGCATTGTGCAGCTCCGCATCCGTACTTTGTGCCGGTGAGACCAATAATGTCTCTTATTGCCCATAGAAGTGGCATATTCGGGTCGCCATTGATATCATGACGCTGCCCGTTAACGGTGATTGTGATCATATTCAATTGATTAGCTAAGTAAATTTAACTTAAAAAGTCGATAAACAATTTGGTGAATTTCACTTTTAAATAAAAGTATTTCATTAAAGTTGATGTCTTGCACACTTTAACACAAATTATAACCAATTAAATCTTTAATTGGTTTTTCATTTATTTTATACAATAATTTTACCCCTAACTGGTCGCAGAATACTGTAACAAATCCACTCCCCCCTTCCGAACTCTTTAGTGTATTAAAAAACTATCGCTCGGAGATTACTTTTAAAATTTATAACATATGAATCCAAATAAATTATTATGGGAAAAGGGCGACTTCACCAAGATAGCCTCTGCAATGCGCGAAAGCGGTGAAAAACTGATAAGTACATTAGGAATAAAAAATGATTATCACGTACTTGATTTAGGTTGTGGAGATGGCACAACGGCAATACCTGCTGCCCGGCTTGGGGCACAGGTTTTAGGTGTTGATATTGCGACCAACTTGGTTGAGGCTGGAAACATCAGAGCAAAAGCAGAAGGCTTGACCAACTGCGTTTTTCAAGAGGGCGATGCAAGTGACCTTTCAGGCATTAAGGACGAATCATTTGATCTTGTTGTTACCATATTTGGTGCAATGTTTGCACCAAGGCCATTTGATGTGGCTAAGGAAATGGTAAGGGTAACGCGGCATGGCGGAAGAATAGTGATGGGCAACTGGATTCCTGGCGACCCTACTTTAGTTGCTCAAATATTAAAAATCAGTTCGGCCTATACACCACCTCCGCCTGAGGGCTTTGTTAGCCCGATGCTTTGGGGTGTGCAGGAAAATGTTATTGAGCGTTTTGAAGGTGCCGGTATTGCAAAAGAAAATATCCAGTTTGAAAAGGCATCGTTTACTTTCGATGTAGCCCACTCGCCCAAAGAATTTGTGAATGAATTCAGACAATATTATGGGCCCACTATGAATGCATTTGAGGCCGCTGAAAAAAATGGCAAAGCTGATGAATTACAACAGGAATTAGAAGTTCTATTTAGCAATCAAAACCAAAGCACCGTTCCTGATTCAACAACTATATCTGCAACATTTTTGAAAGTTACCGTAACACGGTAAACGCTTAATTGAAAGTTAATAAACAATTACCTTTCAATTAAGCGTTGAAAGGTAATTGTTGTTTGTATTAGCCATAATTAAATTCAAAATTTAAAATTTAAACCAACAAACACCACAGCTTAAATTCTTGATTTTAGAAGTTACTGTCTTTTAATAAGTTTATTTTTTAAAACCTTACCCATCACACCTTCTGTATAACTTAAACCCATGGTGATCTTGGTGTTACCGAGATGTAACATATTTCCCTCTATGGTATTTATCTTTTCAATATTTACAATGTGACTTTTGTGCACCTGCACAAACTGGTCAGACGGAAGCTTTTCAAGTATACCCTTAATGGTTAGGTAAACCACCATTTTATCATTAACGGTATGAAGGATCACATAATTTGCCATCGCTTCTATGTAGATCAATTCGTCGTAAATTACCTTTTCAATTTTCCCCTCGCACTTAACAAAACAATGCCCATCGTCTGATTTTTGAATCACTGACTTGCTTTCCTTCAATGACTTAAGCTCATAAGCCTTTAAGCAAGCTTTTAAAAACCTATCCAATGAGAATGGTTTTACAAGATAATCGATCACGGCCAGCTCAAACCCGTCAAGAGCGTATTGGCCATAGGCCGTAGTCATAATTACCATGGGTAAATTAGGTGCCGATCTTAAAAATTCCAAACCACTCATTTTGGGCATGTTGATATCCAGAAAAATTAAATCAACATCTATACTGCTAATTAACCCCGCTGCCTTTAATGGATTTACGGCGATTCCCACTAATTCCAGGAAATCAGTTTCCTCAATATATTCCTGCAATAATTTGCGGGCAATAGGTTCATCATCTATGATCAGGCATTTTAATTTCATACATCATCTAATGTTAAAGTAACCTCATAAATATCTTCCTGATCATTCATCTGTAACAGATGCTTATTCGGATATAAAAGTTCCAATAGTCTTTTGGCATTGGCTATACCCAGACCTGAGGATTTTTCACCCATACTGATGCAGCCATCTTTAGTGTTTATCACTTTAAAAATAAGCTGGCTTTCCTGGTGAGTTAAGCAAATTTTAATATAGTTGTCCTTACCTTCATTAAAGCCCACATATTTAAAAGCATTTTCAATAAAGGTGATAAGAAGCAATGGCGCAATTTTTAAATTTCCTCCTATTTGAGCATCACAAAATGAAACCTGGATACGTTCATCTATCCGGCTTTTTTGAAGGTCTATATAATTCTTTATGTAATTAAGCTCCCTGTCTAATTCAATTTGTTCTACATTGCATTCGTACAACTGATAGCGAAGCAATTCAGAAAAACTAAGCAGCATTTCACGGGCTGGCTTATTTGATTTATCAATATGTCCGTAAATAGAATTTATGGAATTAAATAAGAAATGCGGGTTAAACTGCGCCCTTAAAAAATTAAGTTCGTTGGCTGCCTTTTCTTTTTCAATTTTTTCAATGTAAATTTCTGAACGGATCTTTTCGCCAACCATTTTACCCGCCAATATTAAACCCACCCAAAACAGAATATTGACGAATGAATTATAAAATATGTTCAGATAATCAAAGTGTGCACCTGCAACTTTAAAAACATAAAGGGTAACCAGCATTGAAACAGGTACCCTTATCAAAGCTGTTATTGCTATGGCCACAATAAACAGGCCTCCGAATTTTAAATATTGCTTTTGGTTAAGTACCTGAGGAATGTTGTATAATGTATTAAAGTAGTAGTTGGCTGCTATAAAAAGCAAATAGCAAAACTGAATAGTAATGGCATGGGTAAGTACCAGCGTGCCATTTCTGAAAATAAATACCCAGAATATATACGCAAACAGCCAAAACAAAAAATGATATATGATTGAACCTTTTTTCAAATTGATTGGAGTTTTTTTATATAAAAATACAATTATTTCTGTCCCTCTGCTCCATCAGGAAAAGCTTCTCCTTTATGGCAGGTGTTACAGGTAACCGTAAGAGCTTCACTGCCTATTAATGGATGTTTCAACTTAAAATACTTTTTATTGATGCCCATGGTCATACGCATCATGGCTCTTGAAATTTCCTTTTCGGGTTTAGCATCACTGGCAAAATCAAGACCATGGCCATCTTTAGCGTTGGCATGACAAAAACTACAGGTAACCCCCAATCCATCCTGAAAATCATCAACCATAATTTGTTGAAGATTCTTAGAAGAAATATCCTTGGGTAGTACTTTTAAATTTGTGTAATGCGTAACAGCTGACTTTGGAGATGTGGCCGCAACACCAAGGGTTACTGTAGTTAAAATACATACAACAACACCTAATTTTTTGTTGATCTTCAAAACAGTTAATATTAAATTAATCAAATAGTGTAATACAAAATCGCGTTTAGCTAACAGTCAGGCTTTAACCGCGTAAACATTTAATGATATCTCCAACTCGTTTGAAATGGTGCTTGTACCACCTATTCCAAAATCCTTCCTGTTTATTTTAAAAGAGCCTTTAAAAAGAAACTCATCATTATTTTGTACCGCGGTAAAAGGGATAGAAACATCTTTTGATTTGCCTTTGATAGTAAGTTTTCCGGTAACCACGTAAGTACCATTCTTACCTCCCTCGGCAGTAACCTTGTCCGACTGAAAATGAATGTTTGGATAGTTTTTAACATCAAAATACCCCTCGTCCTTTAAATGTTTATCTCTCAAAGCATTGTCGGTATTTACAGTGTTGGCATCAATGGTTATATCCATATTGCCATTTTCCGGAGTTTTTGAATCAAAGTTGATGAGTCCCTGTATGCCTGTAAAAGATCCTTTTACATCAAAACCAAAATTCCCTACCTTAAACTCTACTGTTGATTTTTTATCGGCGGGCTTATATTGTGCCATGGCCGCAACGCTTGTTAGCACAAGCAGTGTTATTATTGCTATTGTTTTCATATTAAATTTTTCAATCGGGTAAAATAAGGAGCCGCCGGTTAAGGCGGCCCCACCCCTCTTACTAAGGCGTTGAACTAACCAGGTTCAACAGCATCTTTATCTGTTTATTTATTCAGCTTTTATTAATGGTATATCGGTAACAGCAAGCGTGTGATCATGCTCCTGGTAGTTTACACTTGTTAGGCCAAGCATTGTACGAAGCTTCTCGGCAGGTACTTTCATTGGCCCCGGAGATGGTGCAGCGCCAGGTGCAGGTTGCGGAAAAGCTGTTGAATTTGCTGTATGGAAGGTGATATTTCCTTCTACCTTTTGGATAGTTTGGTGAATATGTCCGTTTAGTACCGATACAGATCCAAAACGTTTCAGCAGCATTAAAGCCTGTGCACTATCTTCGGTACCCCAACCCCATTGTGGATAAATGGCCCACATAGGGATGTGCGCGAACACAACGATAGGTGTACTTGATGAGAGTGGTTTTAAGTCATTTTCAAGCCATTTGATCTGTTCTGGACCTAAATACCCCAAGCCACCATCAACATGGTTCGTAACATTTACCAAGCCAATAAAATGCACGCCGTTTGAGTCAAAACTGTACCATCCGTCGCCTATGGTACCTTTACCAAAGCGTTCAAGGTAAAGCTTGCCGTTATCTGTTACATCATGTTCACCCGGAACATAAAATATCTTTTCGGTTTTTACGCTTTTTAATGATTGCTCAAGTGCGTCAAATTCATCTGCCTGTGCGAGGTGTGAGAGATCCCCGGTATGCAGTACAAATGAAGGCGCCGACGGCATATTATTGATCTTGTCTATAGTAGCTTGCAGTGTGCCTAACACATCCGGATTAGCAGCTTTATTAAAACCGATATGGCTATCACTGATCTGTACAAAGCTGAAATCAGATTTTGGAATAACAAGGCCTTGTTTGAGGCCGCCGGTAGCTCTGTCAATCATATGGCTTAAACCGTATGATTTTAAGACACCTCCGGTCATCATCCAAAACACGCCTGTGCCTGCCCAGGCCATACATTCTAAAAAACCTCTCCGGTCAATACCGTCATTATTAGCATCGTGTGCATGCTCATGTCCGTGGTGAAAGTGTTTATTCATAACTTTTTTTATCAACTAATTATTGGAATACACCACGAAGAAAAAGAAAGCAGCTGCCCTTATATACTATTTTACATAAAACGAGACAAATACTTGATGAACACTGATTTTAGCAGCTATCCTGCCATCCATCTCATTTAGAAAATATTACTGTTCAATAAAATGCATCCTGTTATTCGGCAGGCATTAAAAATAAATGCAAGTAGCTCATATAGAACCGATACGAATCAGCATCAATATTTGAGCAATAAATTTTCACGATTAGAAAAAATGATACTTTTTGACTAATAATCGAGACGATTTGATTAATAAACGACAAGAAAAATCCTTTTTCTTTACCGTGTGATTTAAATCTGTCAATCTTACATTTTTAAATCACGCTTAACCAATTAATAAATCATTTATGAGAAAAATTTTACTGCTAAGGCAGGGGGAGTGTTCCCCCCTGCAGTGGCCCCCCTGCATTTGGGGCCAAAAAGTAACAATCATTATCCTTTTCATTATGGCTTACCAGCTTACTTCGTTTTCGGCATTTGCCCAAAACAAGTTTCAGGTAAGCGGTACGGTAACGGATACTACTGGTGAGGCGCTTACGGGCGTGGCCATCAGGTTACAAGGCACACAAGCTGGTACCACTACCGATGTTAAAGGTAAATTTAACCTAAATGTTCCCGATGCCAACGGCACTTTATTAGTGAGCTATATTGGCTTTGCATCGCAGGAAGTACCCATTAATGGACGGTCGGTAATTGCGATAAGGCTAAAATCAAACAACTCTTCTCTACAGGAAATTGTGGTAACAGGTTACGGAACGCAAAGGCGTGAATCTATAACCGGCGCCATTTCCAGTGTTACAAGTAAAGACCTGGAGCGTGTACATGCCGGATCAACCGTGAGTACTGGTTTAGCGGGTAAGATTCCGGGTGTAACCTTCAGACAAGCAGAAGGTCGCCCTGGTGCAAGTGCCAGTATCCAGATCCGTAACATGGGTTCGCCACTGTATGTTATTGATGGTATACAACAGGATGAAGGCCAGTTCAATAACCTTTCGCCAAATGATGTGGAAAGCATTACCGTATTAAAGGATGGTTCAGCTGCTATTTATGGTGTACGTGCGGCCAATGGCGTAGTTGTGGTAACTACTAAGAAAGGTTCGGGCGAAAGTCGTATCAACATCGATGCTTATTCGGGTTATCAAAACTGGACTCGTTTCCCTAATGTACTTACTAACTCTTATGATTATATGCGCTACCGTGCAGAGGCTGAGGTAAACTCTAACGGATCAACCAGCATTACTCCTGCCGAACTTGATAAATACAAAGCAGGTACCGACCCTGGCTACAAAAGCTTTAACTGGCGTGACTATGTTTTGAAAAGCAATAACAATGCGCCTCAAAACTCTGTTAATGCCAACTTTACAGGTGGTACAGATAGGGTTAACTATTACGTTTCGGCAACTAACCTATTTCAGAGCTCTCAATTGGGTAAAGAGTATAAATTTAACCGCTCAAACATCCAGTCGAACGTTTCATTAAAGGTTGCAAATGGTTTGAAAGTTAGTTTGGACATTAATGGCCGTATCGAAACACGCGAAAATCCTGGCGTACCGGGCGGCGACGATTATTTCTTAGCGAAATTTGCGGTATTGAGGAATACCCCGCTTGAGCGCCCTTATGCTAATGATAATCCTGCCTATTTGAATGATATTGGCCACACCGAGTCAAACTATGCATTTTTAAATAAAGACCTGTCTGGTTTATACCATAGCGATTGGCGCGTTCTGCAAACTAATTTTAATGCCGAATACCAAATTCCAGGTGTAAAAGGCTTAGCCATAAAAGGTTTATATTCTTACTACATAGCCGATTATTTGCTGAACAACCAGGAGTATACCTATGAGGCTTACACTTACCGCCCAGCAACTAACACTTATGATGTAACCGGAGGCAGTACCAACCCATGGCGCGAACGTGAGCAAAAAAAGGAGTTTGCAAAAACCATGCAGGCTCAGATAAATTACAATAACTCATTTGGTAAAAGCGCCATCGGCGCAACATTCGTTGCTGAACGTATAGAGCTTAACCATTTACGTAACTGGATCCATGCTTCGCCGATTTCAAATAACCTGCCGCTTATTTATTTCCCTACTACTGATCAGTATCAGGATAGTGATGATAAAGAGGCTCGTATCGGTTACATTGGGCGTGTAAACTACAATTATGATAACAAATATTACTTAGAAGCTTCGGCGAGGCGCGATGCATCTTACCTGTTTGCGCCTGATAAACGCGTTGGTTATTTCCCTGGTATATCTGCCGGTTGGAGAATTACCCAGGAAGGTTTCATGAAAAGCATATTAGGTGAAAACAGCCCGCTTAATGATTTAAAGATCAGGGCATCATACGGTGTTCTGGGTGATGACCGTGATCCTTCTAATACAGCAAATCCTATCGTTCCGGCTTATGCTTATTTACCAGGTTACAACTACAACCAGGGTACTGCTATATTGGATGGTAACGCCATTACTGTATCAAGAGACAAAGGTATCCCTATCAACCGTATATCATGGTTAAAAAGCAAGATCACCGATGTTGGTATGGATTTCAGCCTCCTGAATAATAAACTGACCGGTACCGTTGATTATTTTTATCGTAAACGTACAGGACTATTAGGTACCAAAAACGATGTGATAGTACCTATAGAAATAGGATATTCTTTGCCACAGGAAAATGCCAACAGCGATGCCCAGTACGGTGAAGAAATTTCCCTGAGCTACAATAATAAAATAGGCAACGTGAGCTTTAATGTGGGCGGTAACTTTTCATATACCCGCTCAAAAGACTTAATGCAGTACAATCCTCTTTTTTATAACTCTTGGGATCAGTACCGCAACTCTACCCAAAACAGGTATTCTCATATAGATTGGGGTTACGAGGTAATTGGTCAGTTCACATCTCAGGATCAGATCAACAATTATAAAATTAATAATGACGGTAAAGGTAACCGCAGCCTTATTCCCGGCGACCTGATGTATAAAGATCAAAACGGAGATGGTAAAATTGATCAATACGATGAGCGTCCGGTTGGATTTGGTGGTGGTAAACAACCCAATATCAACTTTGGCTTTACCTTAGGCGCAGCTTACAAAGGTTTTGACTTCCATGCTGATTTCTCGGGTGGAGCAGGTTATACCTGGGTTCAAAACTTTGAATCAAGATGGGCCTTCCAGAATAACGGTAACTTGAACAGCATATTTGAGGACAGGTGGCACCGTGCAGATCCATTTGATGTGAACAGCGCCTGGATCCCGGGTAAATATCCTGCAAACAGGGTAAACCCTGGCTTTGGCCATAGCGATTACGAACTTAACGGTCAGCGTAACTCAACCTTTTGGTTGCATAGCGTAAAGTATTTAAGAGCCAGAACCATAGAATTTGGGTATTCGTTGCCATCTCAATGGCTTACGAGGGTAAAGATCAAAAGAGCAAGATTTTATGTTAACGCTTATAACTTGTTTTCATTTGATAATCTTAAATCATATTCAGTTGATCCGGAGGTTTCTGACGATAACGGGCTTCAATTCCCTCAGAGTAAAGTACTCAACTTCGGCGTTAACTTAACCTTTTAATTGATTCCAAAAGTTTAAAAATTCAAATGAAAAAAATATCATTCATAACCATATTTGCCATCCTGTTAGGTACGGGATCATGCAAAAAAGATAGCGCGTTTTTAGATGTACCACCCAAGCAGGTATTGCCTACCGAACTGGCATTTTCAGACCCTGCCCTGGTTTTATCTATACTGGGCGATTTATATAACAGACAACGTGACTTTTCAAGCCTTGACGGGCATCCGCTAAGAGAATATCCATTATCACCTTCGGGCGATATTGTACCCGGATGGATTACTTTTGCCGACTTCAGCGAATCTTTTCCTTCAGAAAACGGCAGCTCATATATTGTACAAAGAACCGGTTGGGGTTACGATGAGTGGCGCATATGGGATTATGGTTACATCCGTGACCTTAACCTGTTTATTCAACGTGCTACTGCTGCTACCAAATTAAGCGACGGCGATAAAACCCGTTTTATTGCCGAAGCAAGATTTATGCGTGCCAACTATTATTTTGAAATGGTAAAACGCATGGGCGGTGTACCACTTATTACCGATCCTCAAGCATATGATTATTCGGGCAATGTTACGCCCTTACAAAAGCCACGTGCTAAAGAATCTGAATTATATGATTTTGTGATCAGTGAAGCAGAGGCCATTAAGGATCAACTACCTAATGATGTTAACGAAAAATCAAGAGCTACAAAAGGTGCCGCTCTGGCCATGGAAGCAAGAGCAGCCCTATATGCCGGTTCTATAGCCAAATACGGTGCAAGCACTCCTCAGGTATCATTGCCGGGTGGTGAGGTAGGTATTTCTTCAAGCCTGGCTAATGGCTATTATACCAAAGCCCTGGCCGCGGCGCAAGCAATTATCAACGGAAGCGCAGGCAGTTACCAGTTGTATAAAGTATTACCAGACTTGGCAGATAATTTTGCTGCTGTTTTTCTTGACAAAAGCAGTGTTAACCAGGAAGCTATATTTGTAGAAGACTTCAAAGTTAACTCTGGTAAAGTACATCCTTTTACAACTAATAATCAGCCTTTTTCTATATCAGACGAAGGTTTAGATGCTGGTCGTTTAAACCCATCACTGAATTTAGTTGAAGCGTTTGAAAAATTAGATAATACATATGCTCCACTGGCTACTAAAGATGCTTCGGGCAACCCTATTTATTACACAGATCAGCTTGATATTTTTGCAGGTCGTGATGCGAGGCTTGCCGGAACAGTCCTTTTGCCAAACGGTTCATTCAAAGGAAAAAGGACAGATGTTTGGGCTGGTTACCAATTAGCTGACGGAAGCATATTAACCAGCGGTGATGCCGGCCAATTAAAACCCCTTCCAGGAACTTCTACACCAGTACAGGTTACCGGTAAAGACGGTGTTATTAACGGACAGGAATTCAGGACACAAACTGGTTTCTATATCCGCAAGTACCTTGACCCTGCTGTAGGTTCTGGTCGTCGTGGTCGTGGAAGTGATGTGGCTTTTATCCGTTACCGGTATGCTGAGGTATTATTAAATGCTGCTGAAGCTGCTTTTGAACTTGGCCAGGTACCTGTTGCTGCCGGTTATCTTAACCAGGTGAGATCACGTGCAGGTTTAACTACGGCGTTAACACCTGTGGATATTACCTTTGATAGAATTGTTCATGAACGCCGTGTAGAGCTTGCGTTTGAAGGCCATACTTTGTATGACATGAAACGCTGGAGAATTGCAACTGCTGTTTGGGATGGTGCACCAATGACCGTTAATGACCTCGTATCCAACATAGGTAAGGCCACCAAACGCAACACCCAACCTTATGGTTTATGGCCATATAAATATTATAACCCAGGTAATCCTAATAATGGTAAATGGCTGTTTAAAGAAATATTGCCATCCCCAGTAACAGGCTCAAACAGATTTCAGCTGGGTAATTATTATTCACAAATTGGTGATGATGTATTATCGGCCAATCCTAAAATTGTTAAACAACCAAATCAATAGGTTTTATTTATAAATTACGATCATGAAAATAAAATTTCATCATATGATACTGGCGCTCTTGATTGCAACCACGGGTTGTAAAAAAGACAATTACGATGCGCCTTCCTTAAAGCTCACCGGTAAGCTGGTTTATAAAGGCGAAGCCATTGGTGTAGAGTACAACCAGGTGCCTTATGAGCTTTATCAGCCTGGTTTTGGTAAAGTAGGGCCAATAAGCCAAACCTTTAGTCAGGATGGTGCTTACTCTTCTCTTCTTTTTAAGGGCAATTATAAATTCACTATTCCGCCGAACCAGGGGCCTTTTATGTGGAAGGAAATAGCCGCGGGCAAACGCGACTCTATAGCCGTAGCACTAACCGGTGACCAAACGATGGATATAGAGGTTACTCCATTCTATATGATCAGGAATGCCAACCTTACTGCAGCCAGTGGTAAAGTGAATGCAACCTTTAGTATAGAAAAAGTAATTACTGATGCCAATGCAAAGGATATTGAAAGAGTAAGCTTGTATATTAACAAAACTCAGTTCGTATCAGGCGGGGATAATATCGCGGTTACTGATCTTGCTGGCTCCGCAATTACAAGCCTTAGCAATATTACCATGAGTGCGAATATCCCGGGTATATCTCCTACTCAAAACTACGTTTTTGCACGGGTGGGTGTTAAAATAGCCGGTGTGGAGGATATGATATTTTCTCCATTGGTAAAATTAACTTACTAATAAAAGCTAACAGGGCCGTACTTTAGTATGGCCCTGTTTATTGAAATACAATTCTAATTATTTATGAAAAAAACTAACTTTTGCTTATCCCTTTTACTTTTAGCTTCTGTATCAGTTAATGCACAACAATCAGGCTGGCATTTGATCAAAGATAAGATCACTACTCCCTGGGCTGAAAAGGTTGACCCTAAAGCACCGCTTCCTGAATATCCACGACCGCAATTGGTTAGGCCTGATTGGCAAAACTTAAATGGTATTTGGAACTATGCTATAGTACCAAAATCTACAGCAGGGCCGGCAAAATATGAAGGCGAAATATTAGTTCCTTTTGCTGTTGAATCGGCACTGTCGGGCGTAGGCAAAACCGTTGGAAAAGACAGCATGTTATGGTACAAAACCAACTTTACCTTAAACAAGACCTTAAAAGGTAAGGATGTGTTATTGCATTTTGGTGCCGTTGACTGGCGAACAGAAGTTTTTATCAATGGTAAAAGCGTGGGTGTGCACGAAGGTGGTTTTGATCCTTTTACATTTAATATAACTCCCTATTTAAAAGGTGGTTCTAAACAGGAAATAAAAGTTAGCGTTTGGGACCCGACAGATGATGGCCCGCAGCCTCGTGGCAAGCAGGTTAAAAAGCCTGAAGGCATCTGGTATACTCCCGTTACCGGCATTTGGCAAACGGTTTGGTTAGAGGCTGTGGCTAAAACTCATATTGATGCAACTAAACAAACTCCCAACATAGATAACCATACACTTACTGTTTCGGCCGAGGTAAGCAATGTTCAAACCGGTGATAAACTAAAGATTACTGCATGGGATGGCAAAAAACAGGTTGATGAAAAAATTGTAGATGCAGGCGGCACGGCCACTTTAGATATTAAAGATCAAAAATTGTGGTCAACAACTACTCCATTCCTGTACGATCTGCAGGTGGCTGTGATCAGGAACAACAAGGCAGTTGATGAGGTGAAAAGTTACTTTGCCATGCGCAAAATATCATTAGGCGCCGATGCTAATGGTGTACAACGTATGTTACTGAACAATAAGTTTGTATTTGAATATGGCCCTCTTGATCAGGGTTGGTGGCCCGATGGCTTATACACCCCACCAACAGATGAGGCGATGAACTTTGATATTGATCAGTTAAAAGCGATGGGCTTTAACATGATCCGTAAGCATATTAAGGTGGAGCCTGCCCGTTACTATACTTATTGCGATAAAAACGGAATGTTGTTATGGCAGGATATGCCAAGCGGCGATCTGGGCAATCATTGGGAAAATCGTCCGGGCGTACTAGATAAAGCTACCGATCAGCAACGTACTCCTGAATCTGAAGGTTATTACAGAAAAGAATGGAATGCCATTATGAATTCACTTTATAATTACCCTTGTATTGTAGTTTGGACTCCGTTTAATGAAGCCTGGGGTCAATTTAAAACTGTTGAGATCACCGAGTGGACTATGAAAAAAGATCCTTCAAGGTTGGTAAACAGCGCAAGCGGTGGTAACTTTTACGCTACAGGAAATATTGTGGATCTGCATAATTACCCTCACCCGGCTATGCCGCGTCCTGAAATATTTGGTAAGACCCAAGCTGTGGTTTTAGGAGAATTTGGTGGTTTAGGTTGGCCGGTTGATGGCCATACCTGGCAAGCCAATAAAAACTGGGGATATCAAAATTTTAAGAATGCTGATGACCTGTTTAAAAGATACAGCACGTTTACCGACAGACTTCAGGAGTTAATTAAATTGGGATTATCTGCAGCGGTATACACTCAAACCACTGATGTTGAAGGCGAGGTTAACGGCTTTATGACCTATGATCGTAAGGTTACCAAAATGCCTGTTGAACAGTTGCAAAAAGTTAACACTAAACTGTATGATCCATCGTTAGTAAAATAAACGGTTAATCATCATAAATATGAAGCAATCTTTTTGTTGAGCTTTGCTTTTATTTCTTTTATTTATCCTATTTTTAAATTGTTCTACATTGAGTAACAAGTTAAAAATAGGATATTTTTTTTCGACTTATTGAGATTGACTCAGCGTAGCTGTAAACCAGGAACTAATATTAATCAAATAACTTTCAGATCATGATAAACCCGGAAGATCAAATTCCTCTCGATGACTCAGAGGATAATGACAAAGAAGACCAACTAAGCCAGGAAGATATACACTCCAATGGTTTGGACGAAGAGCGAATCCCGTCACCTAATAGTGATGAACCATCTATCGATTTATTGAAACAATCTTATGATGCATCAGAATCAGCCTTTACGCTTTATTTAGGCGATGATGATTCACCTCCTGATGAAGATTGATCTTTTTGTTAAAGTGATAACACCTATTCAAAAGCAGGTTATTTGATCAAAATTCAATTATGAAAACAGGCACTGTTTCCGCTTTACACTCGCCTCTCTCTGCAACAATAACGAATCCTCAAATACCTGCCGGTAGAATAGCTTCAGTAGATATCTATCGGGGATTTGTCATGCTCCTGATGATGGGCGAAGTATTGTCTTTTGAGAGCGTGTCAGCTGCGTTGCCTAATAGCAAGATCTGGCAAATTATAGCCTTCAACCAATCGCATGTTGCGTGGACATGGCTGAGTCTTCACGATATGATTCAGCCTTCTTTTACCTTTTTGGTTGGTGTGGTGCTCCCGTTTTCTGTTGCTTCCAGAATAAAAAAAGGAGCCACATTCAATTCACTGATCGGCCATGCTCTTTATCGGTCGGTGATCCTTATTCTGCTCGGAATCTTTTTAAGATCGTTAGGTGCAACGCAAACCGTTTACACATTTGAAGATACGCTTACTCAAATAGGCTTGGGCTACACATTCCTGGTGATGATCGGGTTTTGCTCTCGGAAAGTTCAGGCAGGCATACTCATTATGATTTTGGTAGGGTATTGGCTTGCTTTTGCGCTCTATCCCCTACCCGGTTCCAGCTTCGATTATTCATTGACCGGAGTTTCACCAAATTGGGAGCATAATTTGCATGGCTTTGCTGCTCATTGGAATAAAAATACCAATTTGGCCTGGGCTGCAGATCGCCGGTTTCTTAATTTATTCCCCCGAGCACAGCCTTTTGTGTTTAATGGTGGCGGTTATTCTACTCTGAGTTTTATCCCTACTTTAGGTACCATGATCTTGGGTCTGCTTGCCGGTGGGGTTTTAAAAAATGCTCAAACAGATAAAGAAAAATTAAAATATTTTATCATTTCAGCACTAAGCTTGCTTGCTATAGGATTAATACTGCACCTTACAAACATCAACCCTATAGTTAAAAGAATTTGGACACCGGCCTGGGTAATATTTAGCGGCGGGATATGTTTTGCTTTTTTAGCTTTTTTTTATTGGCTGATTGATGTAAAGGGCTTCAAAAAACCATTTTTCTTTCTTACGGTGATAGGTGCAAATTCAATTGCCGCCTATGTAATGTCTGATGGTGGTTTGAGGAAATACATCAGCGATAACCTTCATGTAAATCTTGGACAGCATTATGATCAGCTATTCGGGCTGGCTTATACAACCTTAGTAAGCGGTACCTTAACCTTGATGTTATTATGGTTGATACTCTACTGGATGTATAAGCAAAAAATATATATCAAAATCTGATCACGTATTTAGCTCAATTGTCAAAATGGGCCATTTTAAATTTCACTTGTTTGGAAGTCGTGTATCTAAATCTGTAAAGAAGATTAAAGGCATTGATTCTAAGTGTTAAAAATAAATCAAGCATTCGTATATTTGCACCGTTATGGCTAAGCTATTTATTGTTGGTTTTCCAAAAGATATGGAAGAAATTGAACTGGTAGAAATGTTCAGTGTTTATGGTGCGGTTAATACCGTAACTATTATTACTGACATAGATACAGGTGAAAGCAAATGTTATGGTTTTATCACTATGACTGATCAGCAAGGTGCAGAGCGTGCTATTGAGGCCATGAATGGTGCAACCATTGATGACAGGGAGATTAGCGTTCGATTTGCCGATGTTAAAAACAAAGACCAGCAAGCGCCTGTTAAAAAAACATTTCAAAAACACTTCATGCCGCAGGCCGAATCTGCCGGATCAGACAACTCATCCCCACGCAAAAAAAGACCCAGGCGCAATTTTTAACGTTAACTTTTTTAAATAACATACTCCGTTAATCTATAACTTAAACTGCAGCGTTCCGTAAATTGCCCTTCCCTCTGATGGAATTATACCCGGGCCCGGAAAACCTGTTGTACGCCTTGTAAAATATTTTTCGTCAGTAATGTTATTACCCGAAACAGAAATCTTCCATTTTTTTGATAGCGCATAACCCACAGTAACATCAACAGTATGATAGGCAGGTATGGTACCTATGCTGCCATTATTTGAGGCAAAGGCGTTGGTAGCATCAGAAAATTGCGAATCTGTATAAGAGTACTGTACACTACCGCTGAGATCTTTAAACAAAAAATCTACACCATATCTGCCAATCCAATGTGGTGCATATTCAACCCTTTTGTTGTAAAATTGCTTCCTATCGTCAGGTACGTTAATATATTTTGCATCGGTATAAGACAACGATGCAAACAACGATAATTTATTTTCGCTATGCTTGTGGGTTGGTAACAAGTGCCAAATATTCAATTCACCAAAAAGTTCGGCACCTGCGCTCCGGGAGTCGCTGATATTGGTTTCATAGAGATATACATCGCCCCCGCCATCAGTTTGAGCTAAAGAACCTATGCGGTTTTTATACAGCAGGTAATAACCGCTAACATCCAACGTAAGTGCATTCATAAACTGGCCGCGATAACCAAGGTCAAAGTTATAACCCTTTACATCTTTCAGATTTGGGTCTACCTTCATGCCTGGCTGTAAAATAACAATATCTCCAAAATTGATTGGACTATAATTCTGCGAAAAATTCATATAAACATCTGATTTCTCTGTCACCTTGTAGTCTAATCCCACACCCAGCAAAGCAAACTTGCGGGTATGTTTTTCATTACCCGGGGTACTGACATTAGTACTGCTGTCAGCAATAGTATATCCATTTGAATTTGTCTGGATATATTCAAACCGGGCTCCCGGCGTTATGGAAAACTTATCAGTTAGCTGAAAAATATTTTCGGCAAAGGCAGCCGCATTGTAGGCCGGAAAATGGTAGCTTAATTGCGTACGATCATCTTTTATGGAGAAATTGGCATCCGCACCGGTATAGTTATAGCCTTGTACACGATGGGTATTACCATGATAAAAACGAACTCCGGTTAAAAACGACGAACGCA
Source organism: Mucilaginibacter aquaedulcis (assembly GCF_030409325.1). GTDB lineage: Bacteria > Bacteroidota > Bacteroidia > Sphingobacteriales > Sphingobacteriaceae > Mucilaginibacter > Mucilaginibacter aquaedulcis. The sequence continues at coordinate 197,306 of NZ_JAUFPR010000002.1, read as the reverse complement.
GATTGCCAACCAGATTATAGTGGTGTATAAAACGCGCCTCTGTATAAAAGTTGCGATAATCATCATTCATAACAGTACGTGGCTTTGTAGGATCATCCACAATATTTATGGGATCAAGATCGCCCACATTTTTTCTGTCGGCCAGCAGGGCATATGCTTTTACCGTCAGCAAGTTGGCGCTGTCTATTGCATAATCTAAAGTAAGGGCAGGAATGTTCCAGTTGGCAGAAAACCAATTCCGGTTTCGGAATGATTGCCGTGGATTCTGTTTAAATTGCTGGTCGGTAAATCCTCCAGGCTGCTGCAATTGATAGTACATAAAAGTATAATCAAAGCCGAGGGTTAATTTAGGAGTTATAGCATACTTAAGTGATACAAAAGCATTATGTACATCAAAACCGGTATTATCGCGCCAGCCATCGCTGCGTTTATAGCTATAAAATGCACAATAATTCAGTTTTCCGCTTTGCCCCCCTACACTATTAAAGGAATTAAAAAAGCCATAGCTACCCACTGTTTGTTTACTAACCAGTTCAAAGGGTTTGTTAACAGGCCCTTGTTTAAATTTAAAGTTGAGCAAGCCACCAAATTGGGTACCATACTGCAATGATGCAGCCCCGCGAATAATTTCGATGTTATCCAAAGCGTCCGTTGGCGGGGTGTAATAAGTTTCTGGGTAACCAATTGGATCGGCAGCTATATCATATCCATTTTGCCTCGAATTAAATTCTGTTGTACGGTTTGGGTTTAACCCTCGTGTTGCAATACCAAGTTGAACACCAGCTTCGTCATTTTCAATGATGTTGATCCCCGGTACTTTTGAGTATACCTGCCTGGCACTGTTAATAGCTGTGTTAACCGGAAGGTTATTCAAATCAATCAATTCATTTTTTTTGCCTGCATAAATAGTGGTACCTACCGTTTGCGTTAAAAGCTGAACATCCGATAAATGTTGCTGCTTCCCTTTTACATTAACTGTTTGCAGCTGACGGGTAGATAATATCAGTTCAAACACCTGGTTACTGATATCACCGGTAACTTCAAGATCGAGTTTTTGAGGTTCGTATCCGGCTGCTTTAATAGTAATTTGATATTTCCCTGTAGCTGTTTTAAAACTAAAATGGCCGGTGATATCGCAAGTGTAAAGAGCGTTCTTTGAAAGCGAAATATTGGCATAAGCAATACCCTCATGTGTGGTTGCATCCTTAACATAACCTGAAACATTAACCAGTTGCGCTTTTACTGCAATAGCAAAAAGAAGTACAAAAAATAAGAGTGTAATTTTTTTAAACATATATCTTAATTATCGGATAATATCCATTTTTTAGGGGCGAAACTATCTGTTTCCTCAGCCAGATCAGTTTTAGGGTTGATGTACGTTTTACCAGACTTTTGATTAAGCGATACATAAGCGTCTGCATATACTGCCACCGGGTGACCGAGCTTTTGCCTGTAACCATCGGCCAAAAAATGGGCATATTGTAATATCATATCAGGCTGGGTACTCATCATCCGCTCTTGCAAAGCCGTAAGATGTTTTTTGGGGTATTCGATAAATCGTTCCCCGGTAATCTTATCTTTTACATAAAATTCTACGTAGCCATCTTTCTCTATCAACATCACATTCCAGGAATATCGGTACCCCTGTTCTGTCCAGAGTACATTGCCTTTGTAAAACAAGTAGCGCAGCGGCATAATACATTGCCAAAGCAAATAAACGCCGAACAGGTATTTGTATCCTCTTTTATTTTTAAAGAGAAACACTTCTGTATGATCATTATTTGAGCTACTCAACCTTCCGCAATATTTATCCAAGATACGGCGATGCCATTCCGGTGAAAAAAACACCAATGCTACCCCCATCATCACTAAAGGAAAAATACCAATGTAAAACAGCCATAAGGTCATTACGTGAAAAACTACAATAAGCACATATTCATAAGGTCGAGTTTTTTTGTTGAGCAACAGGAAAGGGGCTGTTAAATCAAACAACATCCCGATCCAACTAAATGCATATGCAGTGATTGGCATAGACAGCCATTTACCCATAACAGGTATATTTTGACAAGCTCCTAACCATATTTTTAAAGGTTCGGCACGAATTAACCAATCATACTTTATTTTAGATATGCCTGCAAAAAAGTAAACCAAGCCTACCTGGGCACGTAAAATTGTCAGTGTCCACCGGGGTATTATTACGGGCTGTTTCCAACGGTGTGCATCCAGACTAAAACTGGCATTCATCGGCAAAAAAATCATAATAAACGACAACAGTGTTATCAGATAATAATGATTCAGATAGTTTGTAAGATCAAGCAGCTCTGTATAAGAAAATAAAATAAAGAACGTAATAATAGCCGCCCGGTAATATTTACCTATTATGATGAGCACCAAACAGATGATCATCCCGATCCAGGGCAAATAGATCAGTTTTCCAGGTAAAATCTGCACCCAATAAAAACCCCAGTATTTGAAAAAGAACTTTGGTTTAATGTATAGCAGGTATACCCAACCTTTCCATAAAAAACGTAACTGGCTAAACAGCATAATGGCACCAAAAACAATTCTGAAGAAAGCTAATGAAGCCGCATCTACCGGTTCATTAAGCTTTGTGGTTAGTTTTTGGTACCATGATAAGTACAGGTTTAGCCAGTGCATTCTTTCGGAATATAAAATTTAATCTCCGTCGGTATCGCTGAAGGTAATCGTTACCCCCAGGTTATTGGCTACATCTACCTTAAAATAAGCTATCAGCGTTTTCAAAGAATTAAATACCGCTTGTAATTGTTGTGTTTGGCTGCTTACCGCTGTTGAATATGGAGCGTTGATGGCGTTGATCTTACTAATCACATCATCAAATTGTGCATCAACCACAACCGAAAGGTTTTGTCCGTTCTTTTGTGCCTTCACGTAGTTTAACAGATCATCTAAACCCTGGCCAGACCCACCATCAAATGCTGCTTTCATAGCTTGTACGTTAGCTTTCATGGCTGGTATAGATTGCTCAGCAATGGTATACTCTATCAGTTCGGGATGGGCCTTATTATCGTTTACCTTTACCCCCATACCAATCGGATTACCTACTTTCATATTCTTAACCTGATCAAGAAAAAGTGAAAGCCTATTGATCAACTGGCTTGCAGAACTGCTTACATCATTGCCCTTTGCATTTTCAAAAGTAGTAAGGTAGCCGCTTTTCCAGGCATTTTGCAGGTTAGTAGCCTGCGTTACCACATCTTTTGCCACGGAATTAAGAAAAGCTATACGTGCTGCGGCATTACCTCCGGTATATTTAGTTAGCACTACATTATCGCCACTTTTATCAAAAAGTAAATACTCCAACCCTTTAAGTCCTTTGGTATCGGCCCCAACGTTAACAGCATTGGAGTTAGCGGTAATAGCGCTTTCAATTTTTGTTGGATTAGCCGGCCATGTATTGGTGTTGGCCGAAATCAGGTTATCCTGCATGGGGCCAAATCCAAATGGCTCAACCACCGCCCAGTTTTGAGCAAGTATTGCCCATGCAGTTTGCGCTGCAGTTAAGGTACCATTGTTTGGTGCAGCGGCAAATGCAGCAATAGCAACCTGAGCTGTAGTAGCGCTGGTTACCGCATTGTTAATGCCAGATAATAATACATTGTTACCGATATTGGTTAGCATAGCTGTTTGGTCATAATTACCAAAAAGAGATGATTGGCCATTATTATTGTTATCCGGGCCTGGGGTTTTGGAGCAAGCCGCAATGCCCAAAATTGCTGTTACGGCGGCTGCGGCCATTGTTTGTTTTATAGTCATGGTATTATGCTTTATACTTATAAGTCGTTTACAAATTTGATAACTGCGGCACGGTCGGTACTGGAAAGTTTCATGAAAGCTTCTTTTGATTTTTCAGCTTCGCCACCATGCCATAAAATTGCTTCTTCAATTGTGCGGGCACGTCCGTCATGCATCAGAAACATGCCATTATTGTTATTTACAAGGCTGGTTAAACCAATGCCCCAAAGCGGCGGGGTGCGCCACTCATTGCCTGTTGCCAGATAATCGCTTCGTCCGTCAGCCAGATCTGTACCCATATCATGTAACAGTAAATCGGTGTAAGGGTGTATAGTTTGGTTTGATAATAAAGGCACATCCGTAAAGGTGCCCGTTTTTAACTGGGGGCTATGGCATTTAGCACATGCTAACTGTGTAAATAGTGCTTTGCCTTGTATTACTGTTGCATCTTTCCAGTTTCTACGTTTAGGAACTGCTAACGCTTGAGTATAAAATACGGTAAACGTAAAATTAGGATCTGGTAATTCCGGCTGACCGGGATTATCGCTACCATCCGTTAAACCTCCGAATAAAGTTTGTTCTATACCAAAAAGATTTGCATTAGGATATATTGGCGTGGTAATGCCTACATCGCTGCTAAATGCGCCGGCAACCTGCTGCCTTACAGTGGGTTCATTAGCCTTCCAACCAAAGCGCCCCAACACCATCTGCTGTTTTTCTTCGCTCCATACGGAGTTAGGCTTTCCTGAAATTCCGTCATTATCTTTATCATCCGGATCGGCTAACGCAAGAATGCTTGCTTCAGGAACTGCCTCAAGCAAACCCATACCTACCAACTGAGGCGCAATACGCGGCGACATCATGAAGTTAACCGGATGCCCGTTACGTAAATTTTTGAACAGATAAGCCGGAACACGTAAAGTAACTGTTGTACCATCCGGATAGGTTACAATTTTATTGGTATAACTTACAAAAACCTGCCCATCTGGAGTAGCTTTTAAAATAGCATTGTTACGGAACTGTAAACCTAAATCAGGATCAGGATTTGGCCCACCATGAGCATCCTGTCCGGGTATACTCAACCTCATTAATACCGAACTCAATTGTTCGGTTTCAGAAAATGGAGTACGCCCTCTCCCATCTTCAACGTGACAACTGTTACACGAACTGGTGTTAAAAATAGGGCCTAAACCATCAACAGCCTGGGTTGATGCAGGTGCAGTTACCCAGTTAGTATGAAAAAATGATCGCCCAACTTTAAAATTGATCACATCGGCGGTTAACATAGGTGGAATTGGTTGGGCAAAGGCCTGATCGCTTTGGAGGTCAATAGTGCCATTTACACCTCCCTGCAATTCCTCATCGGTAAGCTGGATACTCCCGTCTCCCGTATTTCCCAGATTGGGATCATGTTTTGAACAACCTGACAAGTATATAATAAATACAATAACCAGGTTAATTATGCCAATTATAACAGGCTTTCTATATGTTGATCTCACTACAATTTTGTTATAAAAATTGGGTTTAATAAAAAAAACTCTTTAAACGATAAAAGATTAAGCCACCTTATGTTATGGATAAGGTAACTTAATCTAACTGATTCAACAGGAGTAGCAGGCCTGTTTTAAGTATATTTTCTGTGTGTTATGATCACGGATTTTCTGCCGGGATGTTTACTTCTGTCAATTTAAGATCGTGCGCAATCTGTGATATCCAGTCGGCTACAGCACTTACATCGGTCACACCTTTTTGTACTATCTGGTTACCCGACGGATTACTGCCATCAATAAGCCAGTCAAATGGTTTATTCGTTTCAATATTCTGCAAACTGCTTTGTGCTGTTACCAATAAGGTTTTCATTTTGGTATCATCGGTAGCATTTAATGATTTTACATAATCACTTAAACCTGGCCCGCTGATCACGGTTCCGTTGGTGCGGGTGTATTTTCCGTTGTAAGCGTTAACAATACCTTGCAGATCCTGAATAAGATCACGGTGTGTATTATCGCTAAAACAAGAATGCTCTTGTTCCTGAGCGTGCAGTGCCAATGGTACCCCCATTCTTTCGCCGGCCATTTCGCCTTTAGCCAAACGACCTATGCCGTTAAACATATTACCGATAGCTACAGGTACGTTGGCTTCAAATTGTTTACGATAGTTATCGGCTCCCGGTGCCCAAGCATCTACCAAACCTTTCAGGTCATCAACTACCATTTGTGTAGCTACCTGCAAATATTGAATTCTGCGTGCTGCATTAGGTGCGGTTGCATCAGCCGTGGTTATGTAATCTTTATAAGAGCGTTGACCGGGAATTTTGTTTTGAGCCGGGGTATCATCCTGTCCCCATAATAAAAATTCAATAGCATGGTAACCTGATGATACAGAAACATTATCACCATTTGCATTGGTCGTACCACCATCAGGCTGATTGTTATTGATCAGTGTATTTTCATCTATAGTTGGGAAATTCGTTGGCATATTGATAATACCCATAGTAAAATCAGGCTTTGGGTAAGCAGAATAACCATGCGAATCGCCTGCGAGGTAATCAATATACCCCTCATCAAGAGGCCATGAATTCAGTAAACCATCACCGTTGTCACCATCAATAGGGCCATCATAAAACCGGCCCATTTCGGTTTGCATATATGGTTCACGAGCTGCTAACCAAGCTGTCCGGGCATCTGTGAGTCCTTGAGCCGATGGACTGGCTACGAAGGCGTTTACTTTGGTTTGTAAGGCAAGTGCTGCATTATATGCATCCTGGTATCCGGCCTCAAGCATATTGCTGTAATTGGATACAATTTGTGTTTGCTGATCGTTCGTCAGACCTTGCTGGCCTTGTTTATCTTTCTTACAAGCGCTTAGTAAAACAGCGATAGCAAAAGTTGAAAGGAAAAGTTTTTTCATATATCATTAAGTAAATGTCATTTCACCGCAATAATGACTTTACAAAGCAATATATTATTTAGATTAAATCCAAATAAATACAAGACCAATTTTGTAACAATTTAACTTAGCACATAATTTAACCCTTAATTTGATCTGGAAATTTCAAGTATAGGTTGAAAATATTTTCGTAAAAAACGTAAAATCCAACCTCTAAAAATCTGAGCTTATTATAATTTTAGCATTTCATTAGCTATGAACCGAAATTCGGGCCGGGCTTTTACATCTGAGCCTATACAAGCATCTCTTAATGATTTTAACTTCAATAAGGGCTGATCTTTAACAGTTTTTTCGCATAAAGTGAGCAAATCATCCAACAAATATCCATAAGCGCTTACTTCAATTCGCTCCAAAGCTTTGGATAATTCTTCATCTATCTTATCGTAAAAGCACGCCGCTCCAAAATCACCAAACAGTGTATTACCGTCTTCGTCTATTAATATGTTGTGAGCATAGAGATCGCCATGCATTACCCCCTTTTCATGTAACTGTGCGGCAAGCGATGCTATTGTTGTGGCAATTTTTATAACCTGTTGCACAGAAAGTCGCATGCTCTCGTCAAAAACATCGCGTGTGCAGCTCACAAAGTTGGGTGGGTTGCCCAAATTAAAAAAACGATGCGATATCAACTCCATCACCAAACCTTGCTTTCCTTCCGGATGTGCAGAAACCTGCCCGAGTAATTTTACCAATCCATGGTGGCTGCCCGCGGCTATATAGGTTAGCATTTCGTCTTCAGGAAGCCCGTCACTGGTAACTGCACCTTTAAATATCTTAATAGCAACTTCTTTCCTTTGATCATTAACCCTCCAATTAGCTTTTGATATAATGCCCGATGCACCCTCGCCAAGTTGGTGGCTCATCTCTAATTGCTCATGATGAATAAGCGGGATAGTATTAATTTTAGGTTTTATATTAAATGAGTTTCCTGAAAATGCAAGCCAGGAAAGTTTAGGCATATTTAACAACCACTTTGGCAATTGGCTTAGTTGATTGGCAGCGATGCGCAAAAGTGACAAATTATTACAATTACTGAGCTCTGCCGGTAATTCTTTTAATTTATTACCAGCAAGCATCAGCTTTTGCATACGTGAGCAATTGCCTATTTGGGTAGGTAATTCTATTATCTTATTATTAGTAAGTATCAGCCACCTGATGTTGGTATTAAGTGCTTTGGCTGGAACCTTTTCAATTATATTTGATTTAAAACCAACTATATCAAGTAACGGGCAGTCGGCCAGTACTTCCGGCAAAACGGTAAAAAGGTTTTCTGAGCAAAATAGTATTTTCAGCTTTTTTAGCCGGCCAAAATCTGCAGGTAACTCGCTTAATTTATTGCATGATAGATCAAGCTTTTCCAACGTATCTGCCAGGTCAAATATTTCATTCGGGAATTGTGATAGCCCTTCGGAAAGTTTTAATGAAACAGCGCCTTTAAGTTCTCCATTCCGTAATTGTTCAAGTGTTTGCATAGTTTGTTAAGAATGCCTGGCCGCAAAAATAGGCTTTTCACCTACTTTCTTACGATTTTACCGTGTTAAGGGTTTTAAACATTCCATTAATCTTTACCTTAACAGTACTGTGCTTGAGCGACACAATTCTACAATTGGTAACCTTTCCGTTTTTCCAGCTAAAATCAACAGTATAATTACCTCGGGCTCTCATCCCCTTTACTTCACCCGTTGCTTTCCAGCTATCTGGAATAGCGGGCAATAGTTCTATAAAACCGGCGTGGCTTTGTATCAGCATTTCTGCAATACCTGCCGCTGTACCCAAGTTTCCATCAATTTGAAATGGTGGCCCTGCCGATAATAAATTAGGATAAATGCCTCCGCCGGCACCATAATTTATGTTGGTTTTGAGCGTAGGCTTCATTATCTCTGTAAATAATTTATAAGCACGATTACCATCGTGCAAGCGGGCCCAAAACAATAGTTTATAGGCGATAGACCAGCTTGGGCCATCGTCGCCCCTAACATCTAATGTTTTCTTGCAGGCATCGGCTAATTCCGGGGTGGCTTCAGGCGTGATCAATGATGCAGGATATAAACCATATAAATGCGAAATATGCCTGTGGTGCAAATCTGTTTCTTTATAATCCTCTAACCATTCCATAATGCGGCCGCTTTTACTGATCTGCCCTACCGGTGGAATTTCTTTTAGCTTAGCGGTAAGATCTTTTTTCAGATCCTCATCTCTGCCCAAGAGCTTTGCAGCTGTTATTACATTATTAAAAAGTTCCCTGATAATTTGATTATCTATAGTTGGCCCAACGCATATACTGGCAGTTTTTCCATCAGGCAAATAAAAAGTATTCTCGGGTGATGAAGATGGAGAAGTTACCAGCCAACCTGTTTTATCATCATGGTGCAGCATACTGCTATAAAACAGGGCCGAACCTTTTAATATCGGGTAAATGCTGCGCAGGTATTCCTTATCTTCGGTAAAGGCATAATGCTCCCATAAATTGTTACACAGCCAACCCGAACCGGCTTTTGTTACACCCCAGGACGCGCTTTCGCCAGGTTCTGTAAAACCCCACACATTTGTTATAACATGCGCAACCCAGCCATTGGCATTGTAATAAGCCTTCGCTGTTCTTTCTCCTGGTTTTACCATTCCCTTTACCAGCTCTGCTAAAGGCAAATTGAGCTCTGATAAATTCGACACCTCTAAGGGCCAGTGATTCATTTGAACATTAACGTCGAGGTGATAATCTCCATTCCATGGTGTTTGGATCTGATTTGCCCATAAACCTTGCAAATTAGGTGGCAATAAGCCTGCACGAGTGCTGCATATACTTAAATACCGCCCGTACTGATAAAATAATACTGGCAGGAATTTATCATCATTAGGTTTTTCGTGAAAACTGATAAGCCTTTTATCCGTTGGCTCATCTGCCGTATTCTCAGCGCCTAAAGCTAAAGACACCCTTTTGAATAGTTTTTGGTATTTACTTACATGCTGAACCATTTCCTGATTATAAGGGGTTATTAAAGCAGCATTAAGTGCACCATCAACGTTTTTCCTGAAGTCTGCACGTTTAAAGTCTGTGCCGGATGAAATATAAATAATTACCTCTGTGGCATTTTGAATAGTAAGTTTATTGTCGGCCTCACTTAATTGACCTCCCTTTAGGCGTGTTTTTACCTTAGTTAAATATTGCATCCCCCCGGCTGCAGTTCCGCTGCTTAACTGGCCATACATTTGAAGTTCACCATTCTTTACTACAGTGGTAGATTTTTCGGGGCGGGATAGTGCAATACTCAAATTCAGCTTTCCTGGCTTATCTGCAGATAATTTGATGACACTTACATCGTGGTTAAAACTGGTAAAATATTCGCGCTTATAAGTAACCCCATCAAGCTGATAAGTACAATTAGCAACAGCCTTATCTAAAGATAATTCCCTTTTATAATTGGCGAAGCTTTCGGCTTTTTTTTCATCAGCATAATTAAACTGAATATTCAAATCGCCCAAAATCTGATAGCAACCAAATGGAACACTTGCGGAACCGGGCCCTTTACATATGAAGTTTTTATCAACCAGTTGTTGTGCCTCGTCATTTTTTCCTTCATTCAAGAGCCTTCTTATTTCTGGTAAGCTTTTGTAGGCATCGAAATTGTTAGCATCCTGCGGCGCGCCCGACCATAAAGTAATATCATTAAGAACAAGGTGTTCATCCTTGATGCCTCCATCCGGCATCATACCTAAGCGGCCATTTCCTAAAGGTAGTGTTTCTTCCCACTGTGTTGCGGGTTTATCATACCATAAGGTTAAAGGTTTATTTTGCGCGTAAGTAACTATACTTACAAGGCAGGTAAGTATAAACAGGTAACAACGTTTCTTCATAGTTTAGATTTTTGGCTTATAAAAAGCCCGACATCAGGGCTTACCTTAATAGTGTGATTTTTTTACTTCAACACACATTAAAAGAAAAATAATGCTGCAAAAACTATTCAGATGAACTTTTTCAAATCATAACCATACCCGCAATTATGTAGCATTTGTCTGCTTATTGTTACTTACCAGTTTCAATAACGTAGGTAAAATGATCAATAGCAAAGGCAATGCAAACAACAGACCACCGATAACGGCAATGGCCAGCGGCTGGTGCATCTGCGCGCCGGTGCCTATACCCGCGGCAAGCGGTAATAAGGCTATGATAGCTCCTGTTGCCGTCATTAGTTTGGGGCGTAAACGGGCGGCAATAGCATGTACCACTTTCTCTTCATCCGTCCACTCCGGGTTACCTGTTTCATACTGATGGTAGGTGAATATAGCGTTCTCCGCAATAATGCCTATGATCATGATGATGCCGGTATAGCTGCCAACATTCAGCGGTGTATTGGTGATCAGCAAGGCGGTTAAACAACCCGCGGCTCCTAATACCGCAAGCAAAATAATAATGGCCGCCACTGTAAAATGCCTGAACAATACCAACAGAACAATAAATACCAATACGCTTGAGGTGATCAGAATGGTCAGCAGCTCTTTGAACGCCTGCTGCTGCTGTGCATAATCACCGGCGTATTCTATATGGTAGCCGCCAGGCAGATTTAAAGTGGCAAGCTTGCTTTGTATATCCTTCAGCGTGCTGCCCAGGTCACGGTTGTTTAGCCGGGCTGTTATAACGCCCATCATCTTCTGATTTTCACGAGCTATCTCTGCCACCCCCGACTCTACACCAATAGTTGAAACGGACGCCAGGTTTTTCAGTTGACCGTTCGGTAAAAATATGCTGGCCTTTTGAAATTGCTGGAGAGAAGTTTGAGCAGCCTTTGGATAGATCATCCGGATATTTACCGACTGTTCTTTTTCAATGATCGAACTGATCACGTTGCCATCCAGTTGTGATTGCAGCTGGAATTGAAAATCGGTTGGGTTCATCCCTAACTGAGCCAGCTTGCCTTCATCCGGAACCACATTGATTTCAGGGCCTGCTATAGTGATCCCGTTAAACACGTCGGCGGTTCCGTTAACACTTTGAACCAGGTCGGCGGCCTTCCTGGAAACAGCCTGCAACGTTTTCTGGTCATCTCCATAAATCTTGATCTCGATGGGTTGCGCCGATTCCATTAGGTCGCCCAGCATATCGCCTATCACCTGGCCAAAGTCTACGGTGAGCTGTGGCAACACCGCCTCAATTTTGGTGCGGATGTCATCTGATACCTCGTCGGTGGTTTTACCGCGCTGCTTTTTAAGTTGTATCAAATAATCGCCATCATTCGGTTCGGTAATAAAGAATCCCATCTGTGTACCAAGCCTGCGTGAAAATGAGGAAACCTCTGGGGTGTTTTTGATGATATTATCTACTTGTTTCAGCATCCGGTCTGTTTCTTCCAGGGTAGTTCCGGCAGGGCTTTTAAAGTCAAGCACGATAGAGCCTTCATCCATGGATGGTAAAAAACCCGATTCCAGTTTGCCGGGTATCACTACGATCAGCGCAATGCAAATGATCATGAATATAAAGCTGATCACCGGGTTCCTTAAAAAGAATTTGATCCAGCCTTCTTTCACCACATGGGGTTTTACCTGTTTTTTACGGAGAGGGATATGAATAAATAATATGGGCAACAGCAGCCAGGTTACTAAAAACGATATGCTCAACGTAATGATCATGGAGAAGGCCAGCACCTTGAAATATGCCCCGGCTACTCCGCTCATCAACACAAAGGGTATAAAGATAACAATGGTGCTAAGTGAGGAGCCTAACATAGACGGGAACAGGTACGATATAGCTTTATTCACCACCACTTTCATGGTTTCTTCCGGGTGCTCCTCATGGCTGCGGTATATCTGTTCTACCACAATTACCGCGTCATCGATCATTAAACCTATTGCCGCGGCTATAGCTCCCAGCGTCATGATATTGAACGTATACCCTACCAGCAGCAAAACAGTGATGGATAATGCCAGTGTTGCCGGAATGGTGATCAGGATAACCAGGCTGGACTGCCATGACCTTAAAAAAACGATCACCACCAAAATGGCCAGTACAAGCCCTATCCACAGTACATCCTCTATACTTTTGATACTGTCATTCACAAAGTCGGCCTGTTTGTAATAGGGTTTGATATATACACCAGCTGGTAGTATCTTACTCAGAGCGTTTACCCTTGCCATCACCCCGTTATTTACTTCAATGAGGTTAGCATCGGGTTGTTTGATTACCGCGATGAGGGGGACATCCTTACCATTGGCATTAATGCGGATGTATTCTTTTTGTGCGGTGATCTCGATATTCGTCACGTCGGCCAAATGAATGATACGCCGCGGATTATTGACCACCACAATATTTTTGAGCTTATCTGCATTTTCAACGGCGTTGCGGGTCAGGTTCAGGTATAGCCTCCCATGATCATTGATATAACCATTGGAAGCCAGTATATTAGCCTGAGTGACCGCTGCGGATATCTGCTGAGGGGTTACGCCCAGCGCGGCCATTTTTGAAGGCTGCAGCACCACCTGGTATTCCTTGGTCTTACCGCCAATCACCGCGATATCGGCCACGCCGGGTACCGCCGCCAGAAAAGGCCTTACCTGAAACTGGGCAATCTTTTTCAGTTCAATACCCGAACGATTCCCTTCCAGCGAGAAACCCATGACCGGCAAGATAGACGGATTCATTTTCTGTACATTGATCCGGGTATTGGGTAGTAGGTCGCCGTTTATTTCTTGTGTTAAAGCCTGTACCTGCGCCATGGCCCGGTCAATATCAGTATTCCAATTCAAGAAGATATTGATTTCAACGCTGCCCCTTGATGTGGTGGTGCGAATATAATCCAAGCCTTCGGTGCGTTTGATGGCATTCTCCAGCGGGATGGTGACTGTGGTCATCATCTTATCTACCGGTTGCTGCCCTGCATCTGCAATTACTTTTATTTTAGGGAAGGTTATATCCGGAAAAAGCCCTGTCTTAAGCCTTGTAAAGCTGAAGATACCGCCCATAAATACCAGTATCAGGAAACCCAGCAACGGCTTTTTATAATAATGATGAAAATGCTCCATGATGCTGTGTTTACTGTTGCTGGACTTTAACCCTGGATGAATCTGCCAGACCGTACGAGCCTTCAACAATCACCCTGTCGTTCATACCAATCTTATCTGTTTGTATCTCCTGTAAGGAATCTGGCGATATTGCCCCGGCTTTTACGTTTACCTTATATGCTTTGCTGTCTTTTCCCAGCTTAAATACCCAGAAGTGCTCTTGCGTTTCGTCGGTCTGTACAGCGTTTACCGGGACGGCCATCCCCTGATCCGGACTGGATAGCGGAATATTTACCTTTAAATTGGCTCCTTCAGGCAGGTTGGTAGCAGCTATCGAAACAATGAATGACTGGGTTTGTACAGCGGGATCTGCAGCTGGCAAGCCTGATTGTAAGTGTGTATTCAACTTACGCCCGTCGGGGAGTAACACAGTACAGGGGGTGCCTGCCTTTACCTGGTCAAGGTACTCTACCGGAACATTTACCAGTACCACTAATGAGGATTGCTGCGTTAAGGTAGCCAATATATCGCCCTCGGCTACATAGTCGCCATTCTGGTAGTTTACAGCCGTAATGATACCACCCGTGCCTGCAACCACCGGTATGGGTGCTTTAAACTGATCAAGCACACCGGTTTGATCCAAATGTTTCAAGGCCTGCTGCTCTTTACTGGTAATGGTACAATAAATACCGCCTGCTTTAACGATATCCCCTGTTTTCCAACCGCGATGATGTATATAACCTGCTATCCCCGCCCGGATCACCGCCTTTTGCTGATATTGGGTAACCCCTGTAAAGGTAATACTGTTCACAAACGAATGCATTACCGGTGTACTGACCGATACAACCGGGATGCTGGTTACAGTTTCATCGGCCGCAGGGGGTGCGCTGGTGCAGGCTGTCTGGATTATCATTAAGAGCGCGAAACCTCCAATAAAGTGTTTTTTATAATACATATTTACCAGTTGTAATAGTTGTATTGATTGCTTAGCAGTAATAGCTGTACCCTTGCTCCGTTCAGATTTTGTTTGGCCGCGGCATAGTCCTGCAATGATTTGACATATTCAATGATGGATAACTGACCACCCTGTAGTTTTTCCCGGTCAAGCCGCAGCAGCAGATCCTGTTTGCTGATCAACTGTTCTATTTGCGTTATGCTTTGCCTGAGCAGGCCAATCTGCCTCATAATGCTTTGGAGATAGTTGCGCTGCTGTACCGTGAAATTATCACGGGCATACGTTATACTTTGTTGGCTGATCTTAACCTGGCTGTCATTGATCCGGCGCTGGTGTCCGTCAAATATCGGAATGGCCAGGTGCAGTGCTGCCTGCATGCCCACGTTATGCGGTATGCTGTTAAACTCCGAGGCCAGCATCCCTCCGCTACCCGAAAGGTCAAGTGTGGGGCGGTATTTAGCATTGAACACATTTTGCTGCGCTACAATACTCAGGCTATCAAGCCTGAATTTTTCCTTGTAAAAATAGCTTTGTGGTACCGCATTTATGGAAACCAGTGGGGCGTTGAGCTTTACCATTGTGGTATCGTTCACTATAGCCAGGTTTTTCAGGGCGCCATAGGCATCCACTTCAGTTATTTTGGCTTGGCTCAATTCATTTTCCCGAGTGTTCTGTTCAATTTCCAGCAGCAGGTAATCACTTTGCTGCAGCAGGCCTTTTTTCACCAGCGCCTGTACTGTTGCTTTACGACCTTTTACCTCGTCCACTATTCGGGTCAAATACTCTTCCTGCTGCTGTAACTGGTAAACCTGGATATACTGGTCGGTGATCGCTTTGCGCAGGTCATGTTCCAGTTGTACCCGGCTGTTACTGTTCAGCGCTGCATCGTTCTTATTTTGTTCCTGCAGGGTATTGACGGTACGTTTATTTAATAGCTGCAGTGTCACGTTCAGCTGCGTGGCATACATCCCCCCATTGGTTTGCCCCACATCGTAACCAAAAGCTTTAGGTGATGGGTTTGCAGTGATGGCTACAGCTTTTCCATTATTGCCAAAGTAAGGAGCAAACAGGTAATCGGAAGTAAAATTGACTTGCGGGGCTTTGTTTTGAGCATTGATCAATTGCGCTTGTAAACCGTAAAACTGCTGCTGGTTTATATTTTGCCTGATGGCCGCATCATTTTTTAGCGCATTATCTATAAAGTAATTCAGATCGAGCTGTTGCCCTATTACCGTCTGCACCATCATCAGCATCATGCCCGTTAATATTGCAGCAGAAGAAAAGCCTACAGTTCTCATGAAATATGTTTAATTTATATAATACTGCAAGAATAATACTTAAATCTGAAGAAATTTAGGATGATAATAGTTCAATAATCTCAGGTCTTCTTGTTTTATCTTAAGAGATAATTTATCTACAAACTCATCAGTAAACAGAGATACAGAAAAAACACAACCCTAAAAACTGACTGACTTTGCTGGGAAGATAACCAAACTTTTTTTTAAAAGCCACCGTGAAGTGATGTGCATTTTTGTAACCTACTTCGTAAGCTACGTCTCTGATCAATTTACCCTCTTTCAAAAGTGTCATGGCCTTATACATTCTTAAATCATACAAATATCCAAAAACGGTAGTGCCTAAAATTTCACGAAAACCTTTCTTTAATTTAAAATCATTTAAACCCACTTTATGGGCCAACTCTATCAAAGAGCATGGATTCAATAAATTTTCTTCTATAATAATTTTGGCCTGATGAATGCGTTCCTGATCCCGCTCCTTCCAGAGCGTATTTTTTTGCTGCAGGGCAAAGGTTTCCAGTTGTTCTAATTCAAGACTAAGCAATTCGAGGGCTTTTGCCTCTGCGTAAATATGGTGCCGGCCACCTTTACCCATATTATGCATGATACTTGCAATTACATGATTCATTTGCGTGGTAATTGGCCTAACCGACTGTATTCGGGTAAATTGATCCATATACAGATCATCTTTCATGATACGTTTTAAACTCTGTTCCCTAAAGCACACCATAAAGACCTTCAATTTGCCCTTTAGCGTTAACAGTAATTTCCCATGATGAGCCGTAGTTAAACTATGATGAGATGATTCTGTACAACATATCTGATTTTCAACCTGCAAATAATATTGACCGGATAGCGTAAAATTCAACATCAGGGAAGTCATATTTATCTCTATGGTAAGCGGTAAAACTTCATCACTATCAAAATCAATAACTAATAAACTTATATCGGCCACTGGTACGGTCGTAACACTTATACTCCCCCATTTTCCGCTAAAATTAATCTGGTTTTCTTCTTTTAAAACATTAGTTAAGTTAAGTGGGCTGCCATTAACTGAGGCAGAAGTGAGTTTGATCATTTTATCCGTATGGCGTTTATATAAATCCCGCTGGCGTTAGCATATATTCTAAAAACCGTCCAAATTTGCATCATTATTTTTAATTAGTCTAAATAAATGAGATTAAAATTTATACTCTACATATTAATTTCCCATATATCACTGCAAATTACATACGCACAACAACGCGATACCTTGAAAAAGGATACAGCTAATGCCCGTCAATTAAAAGAAGTAGTAGTAACCGGAACACGCACTCCTAAAAGCTTACAACAAGTACCAATACCCGTAACCCGCATAACAGCCGATGAAATAAAGAAAAAAGGGCTGGTGAGGTTAAATGAAGTTTTATCCGAACAAACAGGCATGACTATTTTAGACGATCCGCATGGACAAGGGATACAAATTCAGGGATTTGATCCGGCTTATACCATGATCCTGATAGATGGTTTACCGCTTATTGGCCGAAACACAGGCATACTGGAGCTTTCCAGGATCACTACTAATAATATAGACAGGATTGAAATTGTTAAGGGCCCTACCTCATCTCTATATGGCAGTGAAGCTATGGCAGGTGTTGTCAATATCATTACGTCTGATCCGGTAAAAGGAGTATCGGCGGGTTTGTCTACCCGGTATGGCACTAATAAAACTGCAGATATCAGCTTAAATTCAGCATACAAAAGTGATAAGTTTTATATTTCGGGCTTTGCCAACCGTTACAGTAGTGGTGGTTACACTTTACAGCCATCATCTGGCCTGCCTACCGTTTCGCCATTTGAAGGTTATACCCTCAATGCCAAATCATCTTATAAAATAGATGCTAAAACAACCATAAAACTTTCTGTAAGGTATTATACCAATGATCAGGATAGTAAATACCTGGTAGATAACCGATATGCAGGCGGAACAGGTACCGAGAAGGATTTTAACATTGCCCCGGTGATCACTCACCGTTTTAATGATAAGTTGCTTTCTACCTTACAACTTTACCGTTCAACCTATAAAACAAATTCTGATGTCAGATACACCGATGATCAGTCTGTATATGACCAAACTTACTTCAATCAAACTTTCAACCGGGCTGAATTACAGAATGATTATACTTTAAGGGATAACCTAAAACTAACAGCTGGCGCTGGCGGACAGTATGAATCGGTAGAAGCCACCCGTTATGAAAAATTACAGTCTTTCACTTCCGGCTATGGTTACTTTCAGGCCGACTGGCTTCCGGTAAAAAAGCTGGACATAATTGCAGGTGGCCGTTACGATGTGCATAGCGTTTATAAATCGCAATTCAGCCCAAAACTGGCTGCAAGTTATGCATTAAGCCCGAAATTCACTTTATTAAGCTCATTGGGTAAAGGTTACAAAGCTCCAGATTTCAGGCAGTTATACTTAAACTTTACCAATGCAGAGGTTGGGTACAGCGTTTTTGGTTATGAAGAAGCTGCAGCAGGTATAGCACGTTTACAGCAGCAAGGCCAGATAGAATCTATTTTAATTGATCCATCAACCTTACAACGACTGAATGCCGAAAGTTCAACTGCCTTTAATCTCGGATACCGATATAAGCCCAACAGCAAACTTTACTGGACAGCTAATCTTTTCCGTAACAATATCACCAATTTAATTGAAACTGCTCCAATTGCTATCAAAACAAACGGGCAATCGGTTTTCTCCTATTTTAACCTGAATAAGGTTTACACTCAAGGTGCAGAAACTGACCTGACATACCAACTATTAAAACCCTTACAGGTAGGCGGTGGTTTTCAATACCTTGAAGCCTATGATCAGGATGTTTTAGATCAGATTGCCGCGGGTAAAGTTTTCACTAAGGACCCGGTAACCAATCTGACAAAAGAAATTAAAAGAAGTGACTATGGCGGTTTGCTTGGCCGGTCAAAATACACTTATAACATCCGCGTAAATTATCTTGACGAAAAAACCGGCGTCAATGCCTCCATACGTGCCATATATCGCGGCAGATATGGCTATAAGGATGCTGACGGCAACGGCATTGTGAACCGCGATGACGAATACACCAAAGGCTATTTTTTAGTTAATGCATCACTTTCCAAACCATTTCTAAAAGACGCGTTAAGGATACAACTCACCAGTCAAAATTTACTGAATTACAAAGACTCACAGGTTATCCTTAATCTGCCCGGCAGGCTTATTTATGCCGGCATCATCTACAATTTCAATAAAACAAATTAAATAATCACACAAACAATAGCACACATGAACAAATTAACAACCCTATCATTAGCATTAGGCAGCGCATTTATCTTACTGGCATCATGCAGTAAAAATAACGATGTTGTTACTCCGGAAACAAGCAAGCTTACTACAAAAACAGTTGCCGATCTTGACGGATCAACTACCAATGTTTACTACAGCCTGTCAACAGGAACACAAATTACAGGTGCAGATACGGCCACAAACAAATGGGATATTAAATTTAAAGGCACAAGCATATTTGTAAACAGCGGCACATCCGGTATCGGCACAACACAAGCTCAAATAGTAAGCAGCACTTTTGAAGCTTTAACAGTGGCACCAACTGCCGATTATAAAACAGATGCCAGCGGAACTCCTGCTATATCTGGCTGGTATACTTATACAAACACTACCGAACCACAACACGCCATACTTACCGTTCCGGGCAAAATAATAGTAGTAAAAACCAGTGATGGTAAATACGCCAAGCTTGAAATAATAAGCTACTATAAAGGTAACCCAAACACTACCACAGCCGAATTTGCTAACCTGGCTACCCGCCCTGCATCACGTTTCTTTACGTTCCGTTTTGCTTACCAAGGAGATGGTACTACAAGTTTTAAATAGTTTTTTTAGTTGGTTAATAATAGGTAATGGCTCCCCTTACGGGGAGCTGTTTTTGATTTAAAATTTTTAAGATGAAAAAAATAATTTTAGCAATAATACTATCTGTATTTCTTGTCAATGCAAGAGCAGGCGAACAGTTGGCTGCCAATCAAAAAATCGTATCTCTAAATGGTACCGTTAGTGAGATATTAGTAGGTTTAGGTTTTGAGAATAACATAATTGGTACCGATGTAACCAGTAACTACCCAGAAAGTTTAAAAAGCAAGCCTAAGATTGGTCATTATCGCAATATATCAGCCGAAGGCATTATTGCTCTGCAGCCTGATGTGGTAACTGGCCTAAGCACCGAAATTAAGCCCGAACTGGCTGCCCAGTTAAAAAGTGCCGGCATTAAACTGGTTATGTTTACGCAGGATTTTTCGCCCGATGGCACCCGCAAACTAATTAAAGATATGGCAACTGCCTTTGGCGGTCAACAGCAGGCCAACGTGCTTATCAAAAAGTTGGACACCGACCTTGCAACAGCCGGTAAGCTGAATAAAACCTCAGCCAGACCTAAAGTTCTGTTTATTTATGCACGTGGTGCAGGCACCATGATGGTTTCTGGTGATAACACACCTTTAAATAAAATCATTCAACTTGCAGGTGGTCAAAATGCTGTAACAGGATTTAATGATTACAAACCATTAACTTCCGAAGCATTGGTAGCAGCAAACCCCGATGCTATCCTGCTATTTAGCAGTGGAATGGAAAGTTTAGGCGGTGCAGCTGGGTTGTTAAACGTTCAGGGTATAAGCCAAACCAATGCTGGCAAAAATAAAAAATTCATCACCATGGAAGGTGAATTATTAACCGGTTTTGGCCCGCGCCTGGGTCAGGCGATAGCTGAGCTATCACAAAAGCTAAAATAAACGTGTTTAAAAGTCATAAATTAATATTATCCGTACTAACACTGTTTTTAATAGCTGTTATCATAGCTTCTGTATGCATTGGTGCGGTACGTATCAGTCTGGCTCAATTTTGGTCTATATTAACATACTATACCGGCTTGAGTAAAGAAATGCTATTCACCTCGCAACAAACGGCTGTACTGTTTAGCTTGCGCTTACCGAGGGTATTGTTGGGTGTGATCATTGGTGCGGCTTTGGCAATATCAGGAGCATCATTACAAGGCTTGTTCCGCAACCCACTGGCCGAGCCCGGATTGATCGGAATATCATCAGGTGCTACCTTATTTGCAGCTTTAATGATCGTATTTGGTGGACATCTGTTAAATACCATAGGTAGTATATATGGTTATTATGCCATGGCTATAGCTGCATTTTCAGGTGCGTTCATAACTACACTTACCGTGTATCGTTTAGCCGTTTATCAGGGTAAAACCGTAATAACCGCTTTACTTTTAACAGGTATAGCCATCAATGCCTTGGCTTTTGCCTTTACCGGATTACTCACCTACCTTTCAACAGATGAGCAATTGCGCAATATCACTTTCTGGAGTTTGGGTAGTTTAGGCGGAGCCAGCTGGGTATCTTTTAGCAGTGTATTGCCCTTTATTCTGATTCCGCTTTTAGGGTTGCCTTTTATGGCTAAGGCTTTAAATGCTATTTCTTTAGGCGAGGTACAGGCAGGTCATATGGGTATTCATGTTAACCGTACCAAGAGAACGGTGATCATTTTATCAACAATGGCGGTTGGTGCGTCGGTAGCAGTTGCAGGGGTTATCAGCTTTATAGGCCTCGTAATTCCGCATATACTCCGCATGGCTTTCGGATCTGACCACCGTTTGGTTATACCCGGATCGGCCATATTAGGAGCGGCGGCTTTAACACTGGCCGATCTTATATCACGTACAATTGTTGCCCCCGCGGAGTTACCAATTGGCATAGTAACCGCTTTAGGTGGCTCGCCGGTATTTATTTACATGATTATATCACAGCTTAAAAAACAGCATTTATGATAAGTGTACAAAATGTATCCCATTCTGTCGGTAAAAAACAGATTTTGGATAATGTAAGTTTTGAATTGCGCTCGGGCGAAATGCTGGCGGTGATCGGGGCCAACGGAGCCGGTAAAAGCACCTTACTAAAACTACTTTGTCGTGAAGTCATAACCACTTCTGGCAATATCTATTTTGACAAAAAGCATATCGATCTGTATTCCATCAAAGAACTGGCTCAACTGCGCTCGGTACTTCCTCAGCACAATACTGTAAGTATATTGTTTACTGTGAAGGAACTGGTGCTGATGGGGCGATACCCCTACTTTGAAAATCATCCTTCAACAAATGATGTTGAGATAGTGCACAAAGTGATGAATGAAACAGGTATTACACACTTAGCCGGCAGGGATTACAACACCCTTTCAGGTGGCGAACAACAACGTGTGCAACTGGCCAGGGTTATTGCGCAGATCTATGACCGCCCCAATGCCGTTCTTTTTTTGGACGAACCTACCAATGGGCTCGACTTGTTATATCAGCAACAGATACTGCAATTAGCCAGAGACATGGCCAACAGGGGGTATACAGTGGTGAGTATTCTGCACGACATCAATTTTGCAGCTCGTTATGCAGATCAGATCCTTATCCTTAAAAATGGTAAAATGATAGCATTCGGCTCTCCACTGGAAGTAGTTAATTGCGAAAATATACATGATGCATTTAATATTAAAGTAAAGCTCATTGAATGCGAGGGTTTTAAATGCCCGTTAGTTATACCCAGCGGCATATTAGTTTAATTACATAAAACAATTTAAAAATGGAAAACACCATCACATCTATAAAACATCAATGGAATAACTTAAAAATTGAAAATCCCAAATTGCGCATCCGCGATGCGGCCAAAGAATTAGGTTTAAGCGAAGCCGAGCTTGTAAATGCAGGCGTAGGAGAACACAATACTTTGTTGAATATCGATTTCAAAGAGCTATTGAAGGAAACCAACACTTTAGGATACGTAATGGCCTTAACCCGTAACGACTTTTGTGTACATGAACGCAAGGGAGTATACACGAAAGTTGGTTTTAACGCACATGTTGGTTTAGTTGTAACACCAGATATTGATTTACGCCTGTTTATGACTCATTGGAACTTTGGGTTCGCGGTAAATGAAAACGACAGGCTGAGCTTCCAGTTTTTTGATGCGGATGGCAGCGCTGTACATAAAATTTATCTGACAGACAAAAGTGATGCAAAGGCGTATGAACGCATGGTAGCCAAATATCGTGCAGATGATCAAGATCAGCAGTTAAACATTCAGCCAACACCCGCAAAGGAAGTTGAAAAACCAGATCATGAAGTAGCCGTGAATGCATTTCAGGAGGCTTGGATTGCCTTACAGGATACACACGATTTTCATGGCCTGTTAAAAGACTATGGCTTAACCCGTACCCAGGCTTTGAGGCTTGCACCTGATGGTTATGCCCTGCAGATAAGTTTATCTTCTTTAAAGCAGGTTTTAACGAATGCTTCTGAAACCTCTACTCCTATTATGGTGTTTACCGGCAGCGCAGGCTGCATCCAAATACATACCGGCGAGATCAAAAAACTGGTGCAAACCGGCCCGTGGTTCAATGTATTAGACCCTGAGTTCAACATGCACCTGCGCGAAGATGGCATTGACTCCATTTGGTTGGTGAAAAAACCAACAGCCGATGGCCTGGTGCATAGCATTGAGGTTTATGATAAGGAAGGTAACACTATTGTGCAGTTTTTTGGAAAACGCAAACCCGGTATTCCTGAAAGCGAAGCTTGGAGAGCCCTACTTAATGACGTTAACAACAATTGATGAACTAACCGCGACTTTATCACAACCTGCGGTAGCACTATTAGTTATCGCAGGTTATAAAATAATTATAGGCCAAACTATATAGTTATTTGATTGGTAATAAATGCATCACAAACAGTAACGATGCGACAGCAAATTTCGGATAGGACATCCGCAGAAACCTAAGCGCAAAGGTGATTTGATTTTCTACCGTTCGTTTTGAAATATTAAGCTTATTGGCTATTTCCTCATTACTTAAATTCTCTACACGGCTAAGCCAAAAAATCTCCTGACACCGGCGAGGGAGTGTTCTCAATATTTGAGCTAATTCAAGCT
Organism: Mucilaginibacter aquaedulcis; assembly: GCF_030409325.1. GTDB lineage: Bacteria > Bacteroidota > Bacteroidia > Sphingobacteriales > Sphingobacteriaceae > Mucilaginibacter > Mucilaginibacter aquaedulcis. Next base: position 173,330 of record NZ_JAUFPR010000002.1, on the reverse strand, counting down.
CCAGATCCTCATAGTCCAATTTATTGTCGGCGGTATTGTATACAGCCACTGTATCAGTATCAGCAAGCTGATCTATATATTCTACGCAATTTATTTTAGCCGCCTTTAAATGTTTAAATACCTGATAACGGGCAGTAATGTGTATATAATTAGCAAAGTTTTGAATTTTCAGGTGTTTGCGCCTTGTCCATAATGCCACAAAAACATCATGGGTTATTTCTTCTGCAACTGTTTCGTTTTTTAGGTAAAAAAAAACTGTTTTAAAAAGCTTTTTCCAATGCCTATTATACAGAACTACAAAAGCCCTGGAATTATCTGAGACAACGGCGTCCCATAATTCACTATCAATAGTATTATTGGTCATAATTGGTTCGATAAAAATAGGAAATGTTTATCAATTACAATTGTTAACCACACATGTATTTACCTGCAAAAAAATATTTTCAAAATTATGTGTGTTAATGTGTGTTTTGTTGCACTCTATAACTGTAGCACCCGCACAACCAATTTTCCATGACCCCTGAACAATATATAATACTTTACGAAAAGCATCTTTCGGGTTCATGTACCGCCGAGGAAGAAGAATTGTTAATGCAATATCAAGACAATTTCAAGATGCAGGATCCAGACGGATCAAAACTTTCTGAGGCGGATAAAAAACTCCGCGGAAACATTTACGGCCGCATTTCAAAAACAATAGCTACAGATCGCCCACCAAAAGTGATCAGGATGCGCTGGTGGTGGGCAGCCGCGGCCGTGCTTTTATCAATTGGTTTAGGCAGTTTATTCATCAACAACCAACCTCCAAAACTATCTGTTCAAAATCAGTCAAAAAACATCCGGAGTTCAACTATAAAACCAGGCAAAAATACAGCGGTACTTACACTGGCCAACGGAGCCAGTATTGTTTTAGATAACGCGGCAAACGGTGTTTTAGCAAAATCAGGTAGTACAGCCATTAAAAAATTGAAGAATGGGCTGTTGGCTTATGACGCTAATAAGGCAGGCAATCATCCGGATAGTAATGTTTTGAATACGATAACCATACCAAGAGGTGGGCAATATACCGTAATGCTGCCTGATGGCACCAATGTATGGCTCAATTCAGAATCATCATTAACTTTCCCTGTGGTGTTCAAGGGTTTAACCCGCAAGGTGAGTTTAAATGGCGAGGCTTATTTTGAAGTTGCTAAAAACAAGCAAATGCCTTTTATTGTGCATACGGATAACACCGATGTTAAAGTACTGGGTACACATTTTAATGTGCATGCTTACAAAGATGATAACAATATAAAAACCACTTTACTTGAAGGTTCGGTGCGTTTATCAACACTCTCTTCTTCAACCCTATTAACCCCTGGCGAACAAGGCATAACCGATGCCGTAAGTGGCAGTATCACACAAAAGAAAGTAAACATAAACCAGGTAATGGCCTGGAAAGCCGGATATTTTGTTTTCAGGGATGATGACATACATGATATCATGAAACAAATAAGCCGCTGGTACGATGTAGAAGTGGTATATGAGGGCTATACAACCAATATGAAGTTTGGAGGTACTTACGCCAAAAATAAAGACATTAACGAACTGTTAAAAGGCCTTGAATACACCGGATTAGTTCACTTTAAAATTGAAGGAAGGAGGATAATTGTTATGGCTTAATAAAAGTTTAACGGTTATCTAAAACAGATCAGGAGCGGTTGGAACGCCCCTGATCATCAGTTCTCACTGAGTTAGTTAACCATATCAATTGCGCGAACAATCAATTATAAACTTAACCTAACATTCAAATGTATAAAATATTTACTGAATCAAAGTTCAGGTGGCACAACCATGCCCGATTTAAATTTATCCGTATTATGAAATTGACCTGCATTTTAATTATGATAACCATACTTCAGGTTAGTGCAAGTTCATATGCCCAAAAGATAAATTTAGAAGTTCAGAAAGCACCCTTAGAGGATGTTTTGTTTACCCTTCAGCAACAAAGCGGATACGATTTTCTATACAGCGCCCAGCTGATAAAGATGGCGGCACCGGTATCATTGTCATTAAAAAATGTAAGCATTTCACAGGCACTGGAAAAAATATTCAGCGATCAGCCGCTCATTTATCTCATCAACAAAAAAACGATCACCTTAAAATCCAAACCTGTTTCAGAAAGCATCCTGAATATCAAAGGAAAAGTTACTGATAACAAGGGCACTCCCCTTCCGGGTGTATCTATAATGCTTAAAGGTTCAAGAACAGGCACTGTAACAGATGCAAACGGAGCCTTTAGCTTAAATGTACCGGATGGTTCAGGCACGCTTGTATTCAGCTTTATAGGCTTTGCCAAACAGGAAGTACCTATAGATGGCAAATCTGTATTGAATGTGACCTTGCTTGAAGATAAGCAGAATATCAGCGAGGTGGTAGTTACCGGTTATAGTACCCAAAGTAAACATACCTTAACCAGCGCCATAGTTTCTGTTAAAGGCGATGAAATGACCAAGCGGGTGGCTACCGACGCTACATCCTTGTTACAAGGGCAACTACCCGGCTTATCTGTTGTTCAAAACTCTGGCGAACCTGGCAATGAGAATGTTCAGCTGCGTATCAGGGGGCTTGGAACTTTTAGTAACGCGGGTAATAACCCTTTGATAATTGTTGATGGTATACCAGGCAGCCTTGCTGTAATTAACCCGAACGATATAGAATCGGCAACGGTGTTAAAAGATGCTGCAGCTGCAGCTATATATGGTTCGCAGGGTGCAAACGGTGTTGTAGTAATTAAAACTAAGAAGGGAAAAGCTGGTGGTTTTACATTATCATACAACTACAATGTGGGTTTTGCAAAACCTACCCGCTTACCTAAACTGATAACCAATTCGGCCCAGTACATGGAGTTGCTAAACGAAGCTGAAGTTAATTCAGGTAATGCGCCCGTATATACTCAGGATCAGATAGATCTGTATAAAAATGCTACCGATCATGTAAAATATCCAAATCATAACTGGCTTGATGATATGTTTGGTACAGCTGTGGTACAAAATCATTATTTAAACCTGAGCGGAGGTAACGAAAACACTACCTATAGCCTTGGATTAGGTTACACTGATCAGCCGGGTACCATGAAAGGGTTTGATTATAAAAAGTATACAGTTGATCTGGGTCTTACATCAAAAGTGAACAAACGTGTTACCTTGGGTACCAACATACAAATACGCTATGGCGATAAAAACTACCCCTACAACAACGCTACCGATCTTTATATTTCAACCCTGGCACAATCACCGCTTTATCCGGCACAAACAGCCGATGGCTTATGGATCACCAAAGCTTATGATAAAGAGTTAGGCAATAAAAATCCAGTGTTGGCATCGCAGATATTAACCCATAACCCTAATTACTACGGACAAGGAAACATATCATTGGATGTTGATATTGTGGACGGGCTTAGGTGGGAAAACCGTGCCGGTTTAAGCTTTAACGTTGATAAACAAAAAACCTTCAGGCCAACCGTTCCTATGTACCTGTACAGCGATCTTTCCTTTAACCGTAATGCAGACGTGGGTCCCCCCGGCTTATCTGTTGGCGAAAGAGATGAAACCCATTCAACTGTATATAGCCAACTTAATTTTCATAAAATACTGGGCAAGCACGACCTGACAATCTTAGGTGGTGTGCAGCAGGAGGTTGACAATACAAGTTATTTTGACGCCTACCGTGTTGGGTATCCAACTAATGATCTGGCCGAATTAAACGCGGGTTCTGTAAATAACCAAACTAATGATGGTACATCTGCCCAATGGATAATACATTCATTATATGGTAATGTGAACTATAATTTTGACGATAAATATTTGTTAGGAGCAAACGTGCGCTATGACGGTACATCGCGTTTGCCAAGCAACAGCCGCTGGGGTTTGTACGAGTCTTTTTCGGCCGGCTGGCGCTTATCTAAAGAAAACTTCTTAAAAGATGTAAGCTGGATAAACGATTTGAAGATCAGAGGTTCATGGGGTCGTTTGGGTAATCAGAATATCAACGTCGTAAACAACAATACTAATATACCTTACCCATACCCTTATCAATCAACACTAACCCAAAACAATTATGCTTTTGCCAATGGAATAACCTCGGGCTTTATACCAAGTACACTTGTTGATCCTGCACTAACCTGGGAAACTACCCGGATGACCGATCTTGGTCTTGACCTGGTAATTTTCAGAAACAAGCTAACATTTACTTTTGATTGGTTTAACAAGTACACTTATAATATTTTAAGGCAATCACAGGTGCCATTGGCGTTAGGTGTAAACGCGCCTATTGTAAATAACGGTGCCGTGAGCAACAAAGGGTTTGAGTTTAGCTTGCATTACCAGGATCGTCCGTCCGAAAAATTCAGCTATTATGCTACCGCCAATCTGCAGTTATACCGTAATAAGCTGGTATCATTCGGCGCTGATGAAATTGGAGGCCCGGATGGTCAAACCATTATGCGTAACGGCTATCCTATCAACTCCTTTTACCTGCAAACTATGGATGGTATCTTCCAAAGTCAAACTGAGATCAATAACTCGCCAGATCAGTCTTCTTTAGGTGGTGCTCCAACTCCCGGAGATATTAAATATAAGGACGTTAATGGCGATGGTAAAGTTGATGCCAATGACCGCAGTATTATTCCTGGCCAGTATCCTAAATTCGAGTACTCATATACTATGGGTGCTACCTGGGGTAATTTTGATGCCAGTGTACAGCTATACGGTTCGTACGGTAATAAACTGTATTTGTATAAATGGGGTGTTGATCCCTTTGCCCAGGGTGCCATGCCAACTACCGATTGGCTGAACAGATGGACACCTCAAAACCCATCAACTACGATGCCTAAAGTTTACATGGGCTTTTATGGCTATCCAAAAATCACCAACGTACAATCAACCTACCATTTATATAATGCCAGCTTTATGCGCATTAAAAATGTTCAGTTAGGTTACACATTTCCAAAGGGCTTAATAAAGGGTGTTAAATCACTAAGGGTATTTGGCTCGGTTGATAATCTGGCGCTATTTACACCGCTAAAACAAGCTACAGACCCTGAAAGGCTGGATATTAATAATAAACCCGATGCATGGTATGGCTTTGCCAATTATCCGCAAAACCGTACTTACACGTTTGGTGCATCTGTTCAATTTTAATTTCAATTTAAAAACAAATGAAAAATATTATAATCATATTCATTGCGGCAGTGATCTGTTTAACATCCTGCAAAAAGCTTGATGTTACTCCTCCTGATAAACTATCTACTACTATTTTTTGGAAAACCCCTGCCGATGCTGATTTGGCCCTGGCAGGTATCTATGCCACCCTTTACGCGCAAAGCGGACAGATATCAGAATATGCCCCTATGTGGTGGGAAAACTTCAGCGATAACTCCTATAGTCAAAATAATCAGGGTGGTGCCCAACAATCATTAATTGCGGGGCTTACACCTACAATTGGTGGTTTCCCAACTGATAATGGGAACAGCTTATATATAAACGCATATATCAGTATTGCAGCAAGTAACAGTTTTTTAGCCAATGTAAGTAAAGTGCTAACCGGCGATAAACTAAACCAATACAAAGGTGAAGCTTATTTTTTACGGGCATTCAACTATTTTTTACTGGCCGAAACATATGGTAATGTGCCCTTAATAACTGCCGATCCACTTACTATTGATTTTAAAAACAAAGTAAGCAAGTCATCACGCGCTGATGTTTTGAAGCAAGTAGAAAGTGACCTTGATCAGGCTATTTCATCATTGCCCGATAACAAATACACTACCGGGCATGTTGTTAAAGCCTCTGCCCAGGGTATCAAAGTGAGGGTATTATTATTTGAGAAAAAGTATGCCGATGCAGCAACGCTTGCTAAGGCTATTATCGATGGCGGTCTGTTTTCGTTAAGCAACAATTACGCGGGTAATTTTTACAAGCCCGATCAGCGTTCAAGCCCCGAAGTTATGTTCTCAGTACAGTTCCAGGCTCCTGCGGTTCCGCATCCTTTTGCCATTACCACGGCTATTATTGGTACCGGATATAAAGACCTTCAGGGAACTCAGGATATGATCAATGAATATGAACCAAATGACCCGCGCAAAACCATGACCTTCTTTTTCCCGGGTGATACGCAGGCACAGGGTTGGCCATTCCCGAATACTGTTGGCACCCCTGGTGTTAACAACTGGACCCCTGGTTTTTATCCCGGCAAAAAATGGCTCGATCCTAAAAATATTGACCCTCAACCGGGTATTCTTGATGATCAGGATTATGTTTGGCTGCGGTATGCTGATGTGAAACTGATGTATGCAGAAGCACAAAATGAATCTTCGGGACCCGACGCAAGTGTATACCAGCAGGTAAATGAGGTACGGGCACGTCCGGGAGTAAATATGCCGTCATTGCCAGGCAATTTGAGCCAGGCAGATATGCGTACACGCATCATGCATGAAAGAAGGGTTGAGCTGGCTTTAGAAGGCTTACGTTATTTTGATTTACGCAGGTGGGGATTAGCCAAACAAAAACTTAATGGTTTTATCCAAAACCCGTTAACACCCGCCGTAAAAACCATTTATAAAGATAATTTTGAATTTTGGCCATTACCACAAAACGAAATTGACAGAAATACTCCGGCTTTAGTTCAAAATGATGGCTATTAAACCTTCATCTTTTTGACCATTAAAAGTAAAGCCATGTTTTCTCCCGAAAACATGGCTTTACTTTTAAATTATCTGATAAGTTTTATTTATCCCAAATGGCCGGCAATCCTGAAGTTTTACCTCTTAAAGGATCAGTAACCGGGACGGGCAATGCTGCTATGGTTTGGTCAGTTCCCGGCCGCTCTCCGGGCAAACCTTTATTGACATCCCAGCTTCTGCCATCTGGATATGCGCCTACAATACCCAGATTATCACTTCCCAGATTTTTGTGCCCCACTCCTGCCGGAATTACAATAATGTCACCGGCCTTAACCTTAACTTTTTGCCCTTGTTCGCCGCCAAGATGTAACAACACTGAACCGGAATACACCCCCAAAACCTCGTGCGAAGTACTGTGATAATGATGGAAAGAATAAACTCCGTTTCGCCATGAGTTTGTCCAGTTATTGGCTGCAAAATGTTTTTCCAGCCAATCTGCGCCTTCGTTATCACGAAGCTCAAAGGCATTATGATAAAGCAACAAAGGATATTTGCTGTTCGGGATCTTCCCGTCATCTTTAAAATAAAGTTTCTCTGGTTCAATCATATCAATTCCCCGAATTTTTGCAGCAACGGGCTCCATTGCTAATAAACCAAGCCATGATAAAAAGGTGTGCCGTTTCATATGCTAATTATTGATGACTCATTATATCAAATCTACTCTATAAGCAAGCTATTTCAAAAAACATCTCGGTTTTTACTGTATAAAAACTTAGCTTTAAAAACAATCAAAACCAATAATGTAAACCAATATGATAACATGGACTAACCGGTTATCGCTAATGATAATCTTATTAACCGGAGCAATTTCTGCAGCTTATGCTCAAGCTGTTAAACCACTGATCAGTGTAGAAAAAATTGATCCGCAGTTTAGCAATATCGTAAGTAAAACTATTAACGCCCGTACTATAGCCCAGGGATTTGCCTGGTGCGAAGGGCCTTTATGGATCGAAAGCCATAAAATGCTGCTTTTTTCTGACGTTAAAAAAAACATCATTTATAAATGGACCCAGGCAAAAGGCAAAGAGGCTTATCTTACTCCGGCTGGTTATACCGGTAAAACTCTACGAGGTGGGGAGTTGGGCTCTAACGGTTTAGGGCTAACTTTAAAAGGGGAGCTGGTGATATGTCAGGATGGCGACCGGGTTGTATCAATAATGAATGCACCTTTGCAAAAGCCACAGGCAAAGTTTACCAAAATTGCCACAGGTTTTAAAGGGAAAAAGTTCGACAGCCCAAATGATCTGGCATTTGCTGGCAATGGTGATATCTATTTTACAGACCCTCCTTATGGCCTCGAAAAAAATATTAATGATCCATTAAAAGAAGCACCTTATCAGGGAGTATATAAAATTGCAAAAGATGGTAAAATAACCTTGCTTACCGATACACTCACCCGGCCAAACGGTATAGCGATCTTTCCGGGTGGTAAAACCATACTGATCGCCAATTCTGACCCGGCAAAGCCATATTGGTACGCCTATGATCTGGACAAAAACGGACAATTAACGCACGGGAGAATATTTTACAATGCAAAAGCAGCTACCAAAACTGACGAAGGAATGCCCGACGGTTTAAAGATCGATAAAAACGGAAATGTGTTTGCATCCGGCCCGGGAGGCATATGGATATTTAATAAAACCGGCAAGCTTCTCGGAAAAATCAAAATCAATGATCTGGCATCAAATTGCAGCTTTTCCGGTGATGAAAAAACGCTTTATGTGACCTCCAATCACCGGGTTTTGATGATTAATTTACGATAATATAAAACTTACATCACAACATACTTACTATATAAAATACTACAAATTGAAAATAAAAAGCTTTGAACTATTCGAGGTTCCTCCCCGTTGGTTATTCTTGAAAATTGAAACAGATGAAGGCATAACCGGCTGGGGCGAACCCGTAATTGAAGGTAAGGCTGCTACCGTTAAAACCGCCGTTACCGAACTGATGAATTATATAATTGGGAAAGACCCGATGAATATTGAAGATCATTGGAATGTGATGTATCGTGGAGGTTTTTACCGGGGAGGCCCAATATTAATGAGCGCTATTGCAGGTATAGATCAGGCACTGTGGGATATTAAAGGTAAGTATTACGATGCTCCGATACATCAGCTAATTGGCGGAAAGGCCCGTGAAAAGATCAAAGTTTATTCCTGGATCGGCGGCGACAGACCGGCCGATGTTGGTCGTGCGGCAAAGGAAATGGTTGACGCAGGTTTTACGGCGGTTAAAATGAACGCAACTGAAGAATTACAATATGTTGATTCGTATGATAAAATCGATCAGTCTGTGGCACGTATCGCAGCTGTGCGTGAGGCAGTTGGCAGCAGCGTTGGTATAGGCATAGATTTTCATGGCCGGGTACATAAACCCATGGCAAAATTCCTGGCTAAAGAGCTGGAGCAATACCGGCCTATGTTTATTGAAGAACCGGCACTACCCGAAAACAATGAGGTATTGCGCGAAATTGCCCAACATACCTCCATCCCAATTGCCTGCGGTGAAAGGATGTTTTCAAAATGGCATTTCAAAAATCTGTTGAAAGATGGGTATGTGGATATTATCCAGCCCGATCTGTCGCACGCCGGCGGCATTACGGAGTGTAAGAAAATAATTTCCATGGCCGAGGCCTTTGATGTAGCAGCAGCACCGCACTGCCCATTAGGGCCTATTGCACTGGCTGCCTGCCTACAGGTTGATGCTACCTGTCACAATGCCTTTATACAGGAACAAAGCCTGGGGATACATTACAACCAGGGCAGCGATATATTAGATTACGTAGCCGACCGCAATGTATTTAAATATGAGGATGGCTTTGTCAAAATACCCAACGGGCCCGGCTTGGGCATTGAAATAAATGAAGATCATGTACGCAAAATGGCAGCAATAGGTCATAACTGGACAAACCCGGTTTGGCGCCATGAAGATGGCAGCGTGGCCGAATGGTAAACAGATTAAAATGACAAAATGGATAAGGCCGGCTTCCAAAGCAAACCAACACGGGTACGATTTCAAATCTTAGCTTTTCTGTTTATTAACGTGGTGATCAACTACATGGACAGGACTAACATCGCTGTGGCTGCATCATCTATAAGCGGAGAACTAAATCTGAACAATTTTCAGTTAGGGCTGGTGTTTTCCGCATTCGGGTGGACGTACGTTGCCTCTCAAATTCCGGGAGGTATACTAATCGATCGTTTTGGGCCCCGGTTGCTTTACGCTATAACCTTAATATCATGGTCTGTAGTTACGCTTTGCCAGGGTTTTATAAAAGGATTTGCTGCATTACTTGGCTTGCGTTTAGCTATAGGTATATTTGAGGCGCCTTCATACCCCATCAATAACCGTATTGTTACCCACTGGTTTCCAAACCATGAAAGAGCATCGGCCATCGCCTTTTACACAAGCGGCCAGTTTATAGGTCTTGCTTTTTTAACTCCTTTGCTGGCCATTGTGCAACAGTATTTTGGTTGGCGCGGCCTGTTTATCATCACTGGCGCGGTTGGTGTTTTATGGGGAATAATATGGTACTACCTCTATCGCGACCCTAAAGAACATTCCGGTGTTAACCAGGCTGAGCTTGATTACATAGCTGACAATAGAGCAGATATAACAATGCCGACAGATAAACCCAATTTAACCTGGTCATCATTTAAACAAGTATTTATGCATCGTAAATTATGGGGTATTTATATTGGTCAGTTTGCAGTTACCTCAACCTTGTGGTTCTTTTTAACATGGTTTCCTACTTATCTCATAAAATACAGGGGGCTAAACTTTTTAAAAACCGGATTTCTGACATCTATACCTTTTCTGGCGGCCTTTGCAGGCGTGCTGCTGGCAGGCTTTTTTTCTGATCATCTCATTAAAAAAGGATATTCATTTGGCGTAGCCCGAAAAACACCAATTATCGCCGGTTTGTTGCTATCCATGGTTATTGTTGGAGCTAATTATGTAGAAAGTACCCCGCTTATTATCCTTTGCATGTCGGTAGCATTTTTTGGTAATGGGCTTGCTTCTATAACCTGGGTGTTTGTATCGGCATTGGCACCTCCCAATTTAATTGGGGTTACGGGTGGTGTTTTTAATTTTATAGGCGGTTTATCATCAATTGTTGTACCACTGCTTATAGGCTTACTGGCTGGGGCCGGAAACTTTAAGCCAGCCTTAATATTCATAAGTTCGCTGGCTTTTATTGGTGCATTATCATATATTTTTTTGGTTGGCAGTGTTAAGCAAACAAATTCTTTAGTAGTTTCATCATCATGAACATTTTTTTAAGCTGCGACTGGGGAACAAGTACCTTAAGACTAAATCTTGTTAACAGTGAAAACGGAAATATACTTGCCAGCGAACATTCGGACCAGGGAATAGCCAAAACCTTTTCCATATGGAATACAGCAGATAATGCCAATAAAAACTCACGCATACCTTTTTACCTTGATATATTACAGCATCACATTAAAAATATAGAACTCAGATTAAATATATCCTTAGGCGGGACAAAACTATTCATCTCGGGCATGGCCTCGTCAACAATGGGTCTTATAGAACTACCCTACAGCGAACTGCCTTATATGTTATCAGGGCCTGAATATAATTTGAAACATCTGCCTGTACAGGACAATTTTAATCACCAGGTAATCATCATTTCGGGAGTTAAAAGCAATGATGATGTTATGCGGGGTGAAGAAACACAATTAATTGGTTGTATTGACACCATTACCGATACAAGTAAACCGCAGTTGTTTATATTTCCGGGCACCCACTCCAAGCATATCTACGTTAATAATAATACCATCATCGGTTTTAAAACATACATGACGGGCGATTTTTTTGAGCTTTTATCCCAAAAAAGTATCCTTCAAAATTCTGTTGATAAAGAAACTGATCTGGAGCATCCGGAATATTCAGCAAGCTTTAAGCAAGGTGTAATTGATGCAGTTGAGTCAAACCTGCTTAATGCAGCCTTTAAAGTACGTACCAATAATTTGTTCAATATTTACAATAAAAACCAAAACTTCACCTACTTGAGTGGGTTATTGATCGGCACAGAACTAAAAGATCTTTCAGCATCTGATGCAGCAGCAATTCATTTAGTATGCGGTACAAATCTTGAAAAACACTACCGGCTTGCTTTACAAGAGTTAAAACTTGCCAAGCAAATAAACACTTATTCGCCTCAATGGGTTGATGAAGCAGTAGTTCGGGCGCATCACAAAATATATAATCAAACAGGTAATTAATATGAAAAATAAATTTTCAAACGAGCTTTTTGAAGCCGCTCCGCTTATAGGTATCATGCGTAATTTACCGGCAGAACATACGGCCATAATTGCTGAAAACTATTTACAGTCGGGGCTAACCTGCATGGAAATTACCATGAACTCCGCAGGCGCTGCAGAAAATATTGATATGCTTACAAAAAAATATGCGGGCAGGTTAAATATTGGTGCAGGCACTGTTTGCAATATGCATGATCTGGAAAAAGCATTGAAAGCCAACGCACAGTTCATAGTTACACCAATTATTAATAAGCAGGTAATAAAAGAATGCGTTGCCGAAAAAATACCGATCTTTCCTGGAGCCTATACCCCATCAGAAATATACAAGGCATGGCACCTTGGGGCAACTATGGTGAAAGTGTTCCCGGCAACATCATTGGGCCCCAGCTATATTAAAGAGGTATTAGCGCCCTTGAATTACCTGAAGCTTTTGCCTACCGGGGGCATCGGACTAAACAACCTTAGCACTTATTTAACAGCAGGAGCTAAAGGAGTAGGTCTTGGAAGCCATCTTTTTCCGGCGGATATTATTGAAAAGCAGGATTGGGCGGCACTACAGAAAACATTTGTCCTTTTTAAGGAAGCCTATACCAATTATATGAGTAACAGCAATAAGGTTTAAAACAACAAAATGCCTTAAATTAATCATTTAAAGCGTTTTGTTGTTTTAAAATGCACTATTTTTTCTGGATAAGATTAAGCAATTTATCAAATATCGCTGTATTGGGATATGCGCCTTTAAAATCGCCAGAGTGAGGCCCATAAGCGAAAACCGGCACCGGGGTACCCGTGTGGTCATTAGTGCTAAAGTCGCCCCAAACGTATCCGTTAGCTATATTACCATCCAGTAAGGTTAAACCTCCTGTTTCGTGATCGGCAGTAATCACTACAAGTGTTTCACCATCTTCGTCGGCAAACCGTAAGGCATCTCCAACTACACGGTCAAAGTCGCTGTTTTCTGTTACCACCTGTTTAAGGTTGTTATTATGGCCACCATGATCAATTTGTGAGCCTTCAATCATCATAAAAAAACCTTCAGGGTTATTTTTAAAAGTAGTTGTAACCTTGTTAAAAGCCTGAGGCAGGTAATTCCCTCTACCTTCCATTTTAGGGCGGGTCACACTATCATCCATCAATGCTACAATTTTTTGGGATGGTGAGTTTAAAAACTCGTTAAAATTACGGATGATCGTATAGCCTCTTTCTTTAAGTTTATCTAATGGGGTTTTCCCGTTAACTTTCTGCGTAAAATCCTTATATCCGGAACCTAACAAAATATCAATCGGTGTAGACACCATATCATTTGCTATGGCCGTTCCATTGCTTCTTTCAGACTGGTGTGCGTAAAAAACTGCAGGCGTGGCATCAGTTAACTCGCAGGCTACAATATCCGCTGTTTTCTTTCCGGCTTCAGCGCTGTAAACCGCTAATGATTTTAAAGGTTTACCTGATGCATCTACCCCTACTGCCCTGTCATTGGTTTTTTGGCCTGTAGCAAATGCGGTACCTCCAGCTGCCGAATCAGTAATGTAAGCATCAGCAGCATTGGTTATTGAAAATCCAATAGTTGGGATCTGCAATATATTCAATTGGCCCCTATTAGCGGTGTAGGTTGAGTAAATTTGCGACAGTCCCATACCATCTCCAATGCATAAAATAATGTTCTTAACCTTTTTTAATGAACCGTCGGACTTATAAGTGGGATGGTATATTTCATAAGGTGCGGTTGCCACGTATTCGTTACGAGGCTTATTATTCAAAAAGTCGCCAAGTTCTTCTATCTTATCTGTACCTATTACATCAACACCGAGGCGCATAAGGGCCAGCCAGCTGCTTTTAGTATCAGGTGTTTCCCAAAAACGAATCTTTTTACCGGCATTGTGCACACTATCTATACCGCCTTTTATTTTGGTAATCTCTTCCTTGTTCAATACACCTTTTCCATTCCATTTGAGGTATTTGCCAAACGGAAAACTTACCAGCCCAATACGTTTCCATTGGTCAGTGGTAAATCCGTTTAGGTGATCAACATCAAATGAGATCCACTCCGGGTAATTTTTGAATTCGGCAGGAGGAGGCACGGCACCTGTCATCACTATAGATAAACGGCCAGGGTGTCCCGGATAGGAAAAATATTGCTCAAGTGGTTTAAGCTCCTTTATAACCAGGGGCAACACCGCTTTATGATCTTCCTTGATTTCTATGAGCAAGCGCAGCTGTCTTTGGTTATCTCTTTGAAACTTTTCTATCAGTGGATTAATATATAACAACTCCAATGATCGCTTAGGATTAATATCTTTTTTATCGTGGGCTACCATGAGTTTACCATTCACGGCAAACACATCAGCTTCTATGGAGCCGAAGCCTTTTTCATACGCTCGAAAAAACGGAATATTATTGTGGTAATCATTGTGCGAGTGTGCATCTGCTACAGTATATGCTTTTGTTTGTGCATTTGCAGTTAAGCCACTGTTAGCCAGCACTCCTACTATTGTTATTATTCTTGTAAGTTTATTCATCATACTTTTTATATCAAATGGCATTGGCCAAATACATTTGTTTTAATTTTTGCCAAAGAAACTGTTATGTTGTTAAGCCAAATTAAAATAAATATTAAAGCTACCTCTTTTGCTCAGTCGTAATTTTTTATATTTAATAACTAAATCCTGCAAACCCCTAAAAATCACCACTATGCCAAATCATCTGTCATTTCTCGGAATCATTCACACCATAATCAGTGTAATTGCAATTATTGTTGCCGTTGTTGCTCTGTTTCGTTACGGTAAAATTAGTTCCGAAAATGGGATAGGCAAGTTATATATTATTTTAACAATCATAACCTGTTTAACAGGTTTCCCAATCATGAGAACAGGACAACCTACCGCCGGGCATGCCCTTGGGGTAATTATTCTGGTTATATTACCTATAGCTATTTATGCCAGATCAATACGCTTTTTTGGAAGAGCCGCTGATTATATACAGATCATTTTAATGTCGTTAACACTTTTTTTTTCCATGATACCGGCAACTGTAGAAAGCTTAACAAGGCTACCTATTAGCCAACCATTAGCCAGCGGACCCGACTCGCCCCTGGTGAAAATGTGGCTTGGCATTTGGTTCGTACTTTATATAGTTGGTACTATATACCAGGTTGTAAAACTAAGGAACAGTAAAAAAGCGACCGGCGGGACTGTTAACTTTGGATAAATTATACAGCTTTTTTTTATACCAAAGACTTTTAATACCGTGTCATTTTAAACCGGATTATATTTGTTTCCCAATTATTCTCTACCGATGACGTTTTCCCGAAGAAGTTTTATAAAAACAACCGCCATAGGTACGGCCGGGCTTATCTGCGCCTCTCCTTTCGCCGATGGTTTTGCATTAACCCCGTTACCTGCATCAACAGACCTTTATGCTTTAAGCGAACAATTATTAAAACAATGGGCTAAGGGCTTACTTGATCTTCAGGTTTTGGATAAAGCAAATACCAATAACTATGGCGGCATATATTGCCCGGCGAATAAAACAGTTCATGGCAGAGTTGGCGATGCGATATATCCATTTTACTACCTGGCCGAAAAAACTAAAGACTCCAGGTATATTGATGCAGCCACATTGCAATACCGTTGGATGGAACGAAGGGTAAGTCAACCGGATGGGTCCTGGCTAAACGAACCAGTTAAGGATTCATGGAAGGGAACCACTGTATTTTCATCAATAGCCTTAGCCGAAACCCTGAAAAATCATGGTTCAATTATGGATAATGGGTTAAAGAAGGAAATTGCCGACCGTTTACTGAAAGCTGCCGATTACATTTATAATAACTTTTCTATAAAATACGGAAACATTAATTACCCAATAACGGCATCCTACGCCCTCTCATTAATTGGCACCATGCTCGATGTTCCAAAGTATAAAATCAAAGGCCGGGAGCTTGCACATAGCGCATTAAATTATTTTACGCCCAAAAATGGCTTCTTACAGGGTGAAGGCGGCCCGATTGACAAACCAAGTCCTAAAGGATGTTTCTCTATTGATCTTGGCTATAACGTAGAAGAATCGCTGCCATCATTAGTATTATATGGATTATTAAATAACGATGAAGAGGTGCTTACAATGGTAACCCGCAGTTTGCATACCCATATGGAATTTATGTTACCCGACGGGGGTTGGGATAATAGCTGGGGTACCCGCAATTATAAATGGACCTACTATGGCAGTCGCACCACTGATGGCAGCCAAACAGCTTATGCTCTAATGGCTCATCGCGATGCACGATTTTATAAGGCGGCATTAAAAAACACGCGGTTTTTACAAGAGTGCACTAAAGATAATCTATTACAGGGCGGGCCGCATTACGCATCACACAATGTGCCTGTATGTGTGCATCATACGTTCTGTCATATCAAGTCGCTGACAACTATTCTTGATCATCCGCACATCAATCCTAAAGTAAATATACGCACCATAAAACTTCCCCGTGAGGAGATTTACGGAGGGCATTTTTTCAGGGATATACAAACATGGCTTATCGCCAAAGGTAACTTCAAGGCAACTATTACGGGTTACGACAGGGAGTATAAAGAATATAAGAACGGGCATGCCTCGGGTGGTGCTATGACCATGTTATGGCATCAAAAAACCGGCCCTATATTTACAGCAAGCATGACCGAGTATCAAATGATCGAGGCCGATAATATGCAGGCTGATACCGACCCATTGGCTATGCCCCTAACGCCACGCATAGAATTACGAACGATTACTGATATATTCATGAATATCTGCGATCTGGACGCTCGGATTGAGCGCGAAATTACTCATGATTCAGTGATCATTAAAACCCGATCTAAACTCGTTAACAAGAACCAGCAAGATCCTAAATCGGGCGAGCTTAATTGCCGGGTAAACTATCACTTCACTGATAAAAGTGTCAGTATCAAGTTCAACTTTGATAAAGGTTTTAATGACGGAAAAGTAAAGATCATTTTACCGGTGATATCCAGTTCAACAGAAAAACACTCCCTTAACAACAACCAGATCCGTATTTATAAAGGTTCAGCTATCTTACAGATCACATCAACCGCCAAATTAACACTAATGCCTACTACTATAAAAAATAGAGTGTTTAATTTTGTACCCGGGCTCGAAGCAATTCCCCTGAGCATTGATCAGAATGAGGCGATCATCACCATTGAAGTGATCTGATGATTTTTAGTGAATAATAAGTTTGTTCGCAAAGAATGCCCAACATAGCTGATATTTCTACCAGCACTTAGGCTGATACTTAAAAGTTTTCTGCCTTTTTTTAAAGGATTAAACCCACCACTAAGTGTAAATATTACACCTTAATCATCCTATTGTAAACTGTTACTTATACAACTGTAATACAGATACAAAAAGTTAAATTTTAGGTATATTTGTGTATAAAGTACACTATCAAATCATCAAAATAATGAGCTCCATAAAAACTATACCGGCAACAATGGGCGATGCTCAAAACGCCGTTAAAAAAATTGTTATTATTGGGGGTGGTTTTGCAGGTATTAATCTTGCCGAACAAGTAGCCAAAAACAAAAACTATCAGGTAATCTTGCTTGATAAAAACAACTATAACTATTTCCCACCCCTGCTTTACCAGGTGGCAACCAGCTTTCTTGACCCTTCAGATATTAGCTATCCGTTTCGTAAAATGTTTCGTAATAAAAGGATAACCTACAGGATGGCCGAGGTATTAAAGATAGACGCGGCTTCACAAACCGTACATTTAACCAACGAAGAACTTAAATATGATTACCTGGTATTTGCATCAGGTGCACGAATAAACTTTTTTGGAATGGAAAATGTTCAAAAGAACGCCATACCAATGAAAACCATTGACGATGCCCTGCGCATGCGTAATGCCTTGCTGCAAACAATGGAACAGGCTGCCATGACAAAAGATATGGCCGAACGCAGAAAACTGTTAACCATTGTGGTAGCCGGCGGAGGCCCTACGGGCGTTGAAATAGCGGGTATGCTGGCCGAAATGAAGAAAAATATCTTCCTGAAAGATTATCCTGAACTTAAGGGTACTCTTGGAGGCATTTATATAGTTGACGGTGGTAAAAACCTTTTGGGCCCAATGAGCGAAAAAACTCACCAGGAGGCTTATGATGTATTATCTAACCTGGGTGTTAAAATAAAACTTAACACTTATGTTAAGGATTACGACAAAAACCAGGTAACCTTATCAACCGGTGAAACTATTGAGGCTAAAACATTGATATGGGCCGCTGGTATAACCGCTAACACTTTTGAAGGTATTCCTGAAAGCAGCTTGGGTATTGGCCGTAGGATGATCACCGACGAATTTAACAAAGTAACAGGCTTTGATAATATTTATGCCATTGGCGACGCAAGTATTCAAATAACCGACGAAAGGTACCCGAAAGGACACCCTCAATTGGCGCAAGTTGCTATACAACAAGGCCGTAATCTGGCTAAAAACTTCAATGCCATGCAACAAGGGAAGCCTTTAGCTACCTTTAATTATTACGATAAGGGAGATATGGCGATCATTGGCCGAAATAAAGCGGTAGTTGACCTGTTCAAAAACAAACTGCATATTGGCGGTGCTATAGCTTTATTCATGTGGTTATTTGTACACTTAATATCACTGGTAAACTATCGAAACAAGTTAAAAACCCTGTATAACTGGGCTACAGCTTATATGTCAAAAGATCAATCGCTCAGGATGATCTTCAGAGCATAACCAATATTTTATTCATCATGCAGGTATACAACAACCTGCATGATGATATAAACTACAATCACTCGCTCCAGGGTGAATGCAAAATGCAATCGCAAAAGTTTTTACGGTGAAAATTAGGGATCATATAGGCACACACATCTGCCTTTATGTTGCCAAATGTGGTTTCCGTTTTATGTTCAAACCCACCAAAAAACGTTGGGATAATATTTTTCTTAAAATCATTACGTGGAAATGCCGCTATGATCTCTTCACGGTTATCTGCACTAAGATTTTCATATCCTTCTCCCATAACATCAAGCCCTACTCCCGAATACATTAATGCTACTTCAGGTTCTTTATGTTCGGCAATACCAATGGTTGTATGTAAGGCTATAGTGTCCCATACTAATTGCAATGATTCTTTCGGTAAACCATGGCTCTTCAGAAAATCACGGGCCGCATTGGCTCCATCAACCTCAAAACGCAGATCGGAGCTGCTGTAATGTTTGGTTAACCCCAGATCATGAAACACCGAACTCACATATAATAACTCTGCATCATATTTTAAATTATTGCGATTTCCGTTAAGTGAGGAAAAAAGGAACACTCTTAATGAGTGATTGTAGATAAATTCTGTACCATGCGTTAACAAAAGCTCTGTAGCCTGATTGGCTATGGTACTATCAGGAATAACAATTCCCGCTACTGATTTTAATTTATTTACTGACATGTTTGTTGATTTTATATCAACAAAATTACTGACTGCACTCCCCCTCAGGAATGTCAAAAACAGTGAATCACATGCCAATATTTACAAACCGGTCACGATAGTTGTTAGGCGATATTTGTGTGTTCTTTTTGAAAAAATGACTGAACTGATCCGGCGTTGAAAAGTTAAGATGGAAAGCTATCTCCTTTACCGGTTTGGATGAAAATTGCAGCGATCTTTTAGCCTCAGCAATAAGCTGACCGTTAATAATATCCTTCGCTCCCTTTCCACCGCAACGCCTGCACAGGTCAGACAGCTTACGGGCCGATATTCCTAACTGTTTTGCAAAATCAGCCACTTCGCGCGTGGTTTGGTACTGGGTACTCACTAATTCAATAAACCTACGGTAAAGCTGGTTTTCATAGTTATCATATCCATCAATGAGTGACGCGTTTACATTGGCTATTTTGATCATGATGATCTTTAGGTACGCTGCCAGAGCATCCAATTTATTTGGATAATCTTCTTTTATAAATTCCCGGTAAAGTGTATTAAAAAGTATATCAAGCTCTGAATGATCAGCACTGTTCAATGGTAATTGCTGGTTAGCTGATGCATTGTTGAATAATACCGCTTTACAGTTGCTTGCGCTGCCAGGTGCTTTTTCCCAAAAGCAATCACCAAAAGAAAGTTCATATCCTATTATCTGAGTACCCGCATGAAAACCGTATAGTTGCCCTTTGGCTATCAGCAAAAGCTCATTACTTTTCAATTCAAAAACACTATCATCAATCTGAAGTGATCCTTCGCCATCATTAATAATAAATATCCGGTGATAATTGGCCCTGTAAATGCTTAACGTATCAAAGGCTTGATCTGGCAAATGATTTACGGAGAAAGAATCCTTCAAATCCTGATCTGCTTGTAATTGTAAAAAACTTTTCTCGCCCATGATATTTAATAACAAAATTATTAAACCTCAATGGTTAATGCGTCATTATCATTTAAGTTTTTGGCCTTATTATTTATAATAACGCGTTGGGCAAGAAAAACCAGCTGTGAGGGATTATTTTTGCACGGCTTGTTTTATAAATAGTAAAAATATAGCTTGCGCACTAAAACATCTGTCCATTAAATTGCTTAACTCATCTGTCAGCTATTATATATGAAAGGATTAAGAACAATTCTATTTTTAACCATATCCAACACATTCATGACCTTTGCCTGGTATGGGCATTTAAAATTTAAAGAATTTTCCTGGGGTAAAAACCTTGGTATCTTTTCAATAATTGTTATTAGCTGGGGGTTGGCCTTTTTTGAATATCTTTTTCAGGTACCGGCAAATGAAGGGGGATTTAAAGAAAATGGTGGACCATTTACCCTGGTTCAGCTTAAAACCATACAAGAGGCTATAACCTTGATTGTTTTTATGCTGTTCACACTAACATTCTTTAAAGATGAAAAATTGGGGTGGAATCACCTTGCAGGCTTTGCACTGATAGTGATGGCTGTATTTGTGATCTTTAAAAAATGGTAAATATGTTTAATTTATAATTTAACATAAGGCCTAATGTGCTTGTCGACTGTTTCAATAAGCTGGCTCATTTCAAATGGTTTATTAAGATAAGCATCGGCCCCGCATTCCTCAGCAATAGCGGCCAGATCTGTCCAGCCGGATATCAATATCACCGGAATATGACTTGTTAACGGATGATTTTTGAGGGCCACGCATAGCTCGCTGCCTAAACCGTCCATGAGGCGATTATCAATCAAAACTAAATTGGGCTCGTAAAGTATAATTCCCTTTATAGAACTTTTATGGAGGGTACCTCTGGTATCGTATCCCTCCTCTCTCAACATTAGTTGTATCGCTTCAGACAAATCGGCATCGTCTTCCACTACGAAAATTCTCTTACTCATTGGATTTAATTGGTTTAGATATATAAATCTACATATAATCAAATACAAATCAATTATTTATTAACAAACCTTAATTACAAATTTTCATTTTTCCAGGCTTGCACCTGATCATCCGTTAACACAAAAATTCATTAGGTACAAAACAATTCGTCTGTATTTCAATTTGAAGTGTAGAGAATTACAAGGACATATTTACCTGAACACTTATGAAAATAACAACATATCCCGGAAAACCATTTCCCCTGGGTGCTACCTGGGATGGCGAAGGCGTAAACTTTACGCTTTATTCTGAAAATGCTACTGGCGTAGAAATTTGCCTTTTTAATACTGCAGAAGATGAGGTTGAATCAGAGCGGATACCATTAACAGAATGTACCGACCTTACCTGGCATATTTATATACCGGGCTTAAAACCCGGGCAGTTATATGGATTTCGCGTTGATGGACCATATGAACCAGAAAACGGGCATCGTTTTAACCCCAATAAATTACTGGTTGATCCTTATGCAAAAGCAATTGCAGGAACTGTAAACTGGGACGATTCCTTATTTGGTTATGAACTTGGCAACCCCGATGAAGATTTGAGTTTTAGCAAAACAGACAATGCCGCCTTTGTACCCAAATCGGTCGTGATTGATCATAATTTTGATTGGGAAAATGATAAAAGCCCTAAAATTGAGTACTACAACACTGTAATATATGAGGCTCATGTAAAAGGCTTCACCAAGCTGCATCCGGAAATACCTGAAGAGATCAGGGGAACTTACGCGGGTATAGCTCACCCGGTAACTATAAATTATCTGAAAGATCTGGGCATTTCATCAATTGAGTTAATGCCGGTTCATCATTTCTTATCAGACAGGCATCTGGCTGATAAAGGGCTTACCAATTATTGGGGCTACAATACCATTGGCTTTTTTGCCCCTGATGCCCGTTATGCATCAGGTGGTGTACTTGGCGAACAGGTAAACGAGTTTAAAAACATGGTTAAAGAGCTGCATAAGGCAGGCATTGAGGTAATTCTTGACGTGGTGTATAACCATACAGGCGAAGGCAGCCAGCTTGGGCCAACCCTATCATTCAGAGGTATAGATAACGTTTCTTATTATCGCCTTACGGAGGATAAAAGATTTTATATGGATTACACTGGTACAGGCAATACGCTTAATGCCAATTTGCCCAACGTGCTGCGTTTAATGATGGATAGCCTGCGTTACTGGATAATTGATATGCATGTTGATGGTTTCCGTTTTGACCTTGCCGCTACCCTGGCACGTGAGCTGCACGAGGTAAATCGTCTGAGCGCGTTCTTTGATATTATTCATCAGGACCCTACCATATCGCAGGTGAAATTGATAGCCGAACCCTGGGACCTTGGCGAGGGCGGCTACCAGGTAGGTAAGTTTCCCTCGGGATGGGCAGAATGGAACGGCAAATACCGCGATAGTATCCGTGATTATTGGAGCGGGACTGAAAGTATGCTGGCAGAATTTGCCGACCGGATCACTGGAAGCTCCGATCTATATAAATCATACCGTCGGCCGTCGGCCAGTATCAACTTTATCACTGCGCATGATGGTTTTACCCTGAACGATCTGGTATCATACAACGAAAAGCATAACGAAGCCAATGGCGAGGATAATAATGACGGTGAAAGCCATAACCGTTCATGGAACTGTGGCGTTGAAGGCCCAACAGATGATGAGCTCATTAATAAACTAAGGGCCCGGCAAAAGAGGAATTTTTTAACAACGCTTTTCCTGTCGCAAGGTGTGCCCATGATGGTTGCGGGCGACGAAATGAGCCGCACACAGCAGGGTAATAATAACTCTTACTGCCAGGACAACGAAATTTCATGGATCAACTGGGAAAGCATGGATAAAGATCTTCATGAATTTACCCGGAAACTGATTCAATTGAGGAAAGAACACGCTGCCTTTTCACGCAAAAACTGGTTTAAAGGCGAATCTGTTAAGGGGGATGTTGCCGATATTGCCTGGTTTTTACCCGATGGTTCTGAAATGACTGAAGATAACTGGTCACATGATTTTGCAAAATCTATAGCTGTTTTTTTAAACGGATTAGGTTTACATACCGTTAACGCCGAAGGAAATAAGGTTGTGGACGACAGTTTCTACATTATTTTCAACGCGCACGATCAGCCATTGAAATACAAATTGCCCAAAAGCGAATATGCTCAGGATTGGGATCTGTTGATTGATACCTGTAAAAATACCGCTAATGAGGTTATTGGTCAGTATAAAGCTGAGGATACCATTCAGGTATCGGGCAGATCGGTTGTATTACTTCAACATCAATTGATACACAATGGAGGCACTAAGCATCAATAACAGGTCAATCGGTGTTAGTTTTAATAATTCTGGTATTGCTGAGGTAAGGGTATGGTCGCCAAAAGCAGAACTAATTTCTATTAAACTGGAAGTACAAATGCTACCTTTAGATAAGGACGAACACGGCTATTGGTCTTTAAATACAGATCAAATTAAACCTGGCGATCAGTATCGGTTTGAAATAAACGGTAAACCACTACCCGATCCGGCTTCACTTTCGCAACCAGAGGGCGTCCATGGCCCCTCTGAGGCTTTTGATGTAAACGCTTTTAACTGGACAGATAGCCAATGGCAAAACATTCCCCTTGCCGATTATATTTTTTATGAATTACACACCGGTACCTTTACTACTGGTGGCACCTTTAAAGATATTGAGAACCAGCTTGATTACCTGATTGAGCTGGGTATCACTGCTATTGAAATTATGCCGGTAGCTCAGTTTCCGGGAGAAAGAAACTGGGGCTATGATGGTGTGTTTCCGTTCGCGGTTCAAAACAGTTACGGAGGCCCTCAAGGTTTGCAGCAATTGGTCAATAGTTGCCATAATAAAGGACTTGCTGTGGTTTTAGATGTGGTTTATAACCATTTTGGCCCCGAAGGAAACTACGTAGGTCAGTTTGGGCCCTATTTTACCGACAAATATCAAACTCCCTGGGGTAGCGCCATCAATTTTGATGATGCCGGCAGCGATGAAGTAAGGCGGTATTTTATTGAGAATGTTTTGATGTGGTTCCGCGATTTTCATATAGATGCGTTACGCATGGACGCCGTACATGCCATTAAGGACCTCAGCCCAAAGCATATTTTACAGGAAATAAGCGAACGGGTTAATGAATTGATGACACAAAGCGAAAAAAATTATTACCTGGTGGTTGAATGCGACTTAAATAATTCGCGATTTATTACTCCTGTCGATAAAGGGGGCTATGGCATGAACGCCCAATGGACCGATGAGTTTCATCATGCACTGCGTGTAACTGCCGGCGGAGAAAGAAACGGGTATTATACAGATTTTAATGGTATTGAGGATCTTGCTAATGCTTACCAGAACGCTTATGTGTATCATGGTCAATATTCCGAACAACGACAAAAAACATTTGGTACCTCTACAAAAGGTATTGATGGGAAACGCTTTGTTGTATTCTCCCAAAATCACGATCAGGTAGGTAACCGTATGCTGGGTGAGCGCTCAAGCCAATTATTCAGTTTTGAAATGCAAAAACTAATGGCCGCGTCTGTAATGATCAGTCCGTTTTTACCATTGCTTTTTATGGGCGAAGAGAGAAGCGAATCCAACCCGTTTCAGTTTTTCGTAAGCCACTCAGATGAGGAATTAATCAAAGCGGTGAGAAAAGGTAGAAAAGCAGAGTTTGCAGATTTCCATATAAAAGGCGAAGCACCTGACCCGCAAGCTGTAGAAACCTTTCAGCGTTCTAAACTCAACTGGGCCAACATCAATCAGGAGCCTCACCAAACTATGCTGGAGTATTATAAAACCCTTATCCGGTTACGTAAGCATCAGCCTGCCTTGAAGACACTTAACCGTGAAAACATGAGCGTTGGAGTTGATATCCTAACCAACACCCTGCAAATTCAACGGTGGACAGAGGGCCAGCAACTCATTTGTTTTCTCAACTTCTCGGCTCAAAATCAAACGGTAATAGTACCTGATGATATCAATCAGTGGCAAAAGCTTTTTGATTCTGCAGAGCCAAAATGGAACGGGCCGCTTGCCTCCTCTCCGATCATAAGTACCGGTGAAGAATTAAAATTGTGCCCCGAATCTATATTATTATATACGCAATATCATGCATAGCCCAGTTGGTACTTACCGCATACAGTTTAATAAGGATTTTACCTTTAAACACTTTAAACGCATCATCCCATACTTAAAGCGTTTAGGAGTAAGTACCATATATGCCTCGCCTATTTTTGAAGCCACACCCGGAAGCACCCATGGTTACGATGTGGTAAATCCGCTAAACATCAACCCCGAAATTGGCACATTGGATGAACTTAAAAGCATCAGCCAAATTCTTAAAAAGTATAATATAGGCTGGCTTCAGGATATTGTGCCCAACCACATGGCCTTTCATCAAAATAATCTATGGTTGATGGATGTGTTGGAGAAAGGGCATCGTTCAGAATTTATTGATTTTTTTGATATTATTTGGTCGGCCCCCATATACAACAGCCGCCTAATGGTTCCATTTTTAGGCGTAACTTTTGAAGAGGCAATGAATAATGGTCAAATAAAAATTGACTTCAGGAACAATCAGTTCGTATTTACTTATGCAGATCAGCATTACCCTTTAAACCTTCAGGCATACATAACCATTTTGCAAGTGGTGTTAACCGACAGGCCCCGGGCGATCAATCAACTTATTGATGAGGCCAAAGAACTACACCAGGCCGATGCTATTAAAGCCTACAACATCAGATTTGAAGAATTAAAACAGCAACTCGAATCCTTACACAAACAGGCCTTAACTAAAAAATATTTAAAAAAGTGTATTGATCTGGTTAACAACCAACCTCTATTAATTCAAAAAATATCGGACGAGCAATACTATCAGCTATGTTACTGGCAGGAAACTGAAAAGCAGATCAATTACCGCCGCTTTTTCACAGTTAATGGGCTGATATGCCTTAATATGCAAATACCTGAGGTGTTTGATGAATGTCATAAGCTTATTAAAACTCTTTTAGATCAGGTCATTATTCAAGGGTTGCGTTTAGATCATATCGACGGTTTGTATGATCCAACCATGTACCTGCAGCGTTTACGCGAGCTCGCAGGGCCCGAAACCTATATCGTAGTTGAAAAAATATTGGAGGATGGTGAAACCTTTCCCGAAAACTGGCCTGTTCAGGGTAGCACCGGGTATGATTTCCTTGCCATAGCTAATAATCTATTCACGCAAACAGAAAGCAAAAAACTGTTTGCCGACTTTTACAAGGATCTTGTTACCGATCAAACATCCATATCACAGGCTATACTCAAAAAGAAATCGCTGATATTGCATGAGCACATGGCCGGCGAGCTTGAAAACCTGTATCAGTTGTTTTATGATCTGGAACTTATAGATAATAGCAAAGCTAAACCGGAAGAAATAAAAACCGTAATTGCCGAATTTTTGATCAGGTGCCCGGTTTACAGGTACTATGGTAACCAGGAGCCTTTGCCGGAGTATGAACAACAGGCGATCCAATCTATCTTTAAGAGCATCCGGGATGCCAAGCCTGATCTGGAAGAAACAGCTACACTCATTGAAAACGTTCTCATCCAGGAAGGCCGCCCTTCAGAATATGAGCAGCGATCACTACATTTTTATCTGCGCTGTATGCAGTTTACAGGGCCGCTGATGGCAAAAGGTGTAGAGGATACCCTTATGTATACCTATGATCGTTTTATTGGTCACAACGAGGTTGGTGATACTCCAAAAACCTTTGGTTTGCCAGTGAACGAATTTCATGAGCTTATGGGAAACAGGCAGAAACTATGGCCATTATCCATGAATGCCACTGCCACCCATGACACCAAGCGCGGAGAAGGAACCCGCGCCCGGCTCAATGTGCTTACAGATATAGCACAAAACTGGTTAGATACAGTTAAACACTGGCAAAACATCAATAGCGAACATAAAACTGATGGTGTACCTGATGCCAATGATGAGTATTTGATATACCAAACCATCATAAGCAGCTACCCCATGCCTGGCGAAAAAGATGACTTTCATCAGCGGATGGAAGATTACCTGATCAAAGGCCTGCGTGAAGCCAAGCTGCATACCCAATGGGCAGAACCTAATGAAGTTTATGAGGAAAGCTGCAAGAAATTTGTAAGCGGCTTGCTCAAATCTCAAAGTGAGTTTATGAAAAGTTTTCGCCAGCTTCATGCTACAGTGGCCGATTACGGTATCATCAACGACCTGTCGCAAACATTACTAAAGTTTACTTGCCCTGGCGTTCCTGACGTTTACCAGGGAACCGAATTTTGGGATCTGAGCATGGTTGACCCCGACAACCGTCGTTTGGTTGATTACGAAGCCCGTGCCCAAAGCTTAAATGAATTATTGTCGGCAAAAATAAACTCCATTAGTACCTTGTGGCCAGATCGTTATAATGCTAATATTAACCTTTGGCTCACGCAATTACTTTTTAATGAGCGCAAAAATGATACTGAAACGTTTGAAAAGCGAGCGTATATTCCGCTAAAGGTTAAGGGAAAATATAAGGAAAATATATTGGCTTATGCCCGTTATTATAAACATGACTGGTACGTGGTGGCCCTGCCCTTACATTTGGCACAAATTAATACCGATAGCAGTAAACCTAATGCTATTGATTGGGAAAATACCCGGATTATGCTCCCTGCAGAGGCACCCTTAAATTGGAGCAATTTACTAAGCGGTGCCAAATCTACCGATCTGGAAAGTATCGCTGTTAGTTATATTTTTAAAAATTTTCCACTCGCATTGCTTAAATCCTCATCATCGCCAAATATTCGAGGTGCCGGTATCTTGATGCATATAACCTCTCTTCCTTCCGCATTTGGTATAGGCGATGCAGGACCAGAAGCGCGTAAATTTGTCGACTTTTTATACAGAACCCGGCAAAAATATTGGCAAATGCTGCCGTTTAATCCTATAGAAGAAGCAAACGGCTATTCACCCTATAGCTCAAGATCAAGCATGGCTGCAAATACGTTGTTTATCAGCCCAGAAGATCTGGTTGGTGATGGGTTGTTAAGCACAGAAGATTTGGAAAAAAACAAGCTGATACATGACAGGCAGGCTGATTATAAAGAGGCAATAGCTATACGCAAAATCTTATTGGGTATGGCTTATCGTAATTTTAAGGAATTAGATAATGAGCATCTGAACACTTCATTTCTCAACTTTAAACAGCAGCAAGCTTATTGGCTGGATGATTTCGCGCTTTACGAGGTCATTAAGGCCGATCAAAAAGGAAAAGCATGGTATGAATGGCCAGTGGCTTATAAAAAGCGAGATACCAAAACACTAACTTTATTTGGCAAAGAAAAAGCATTGGAACTTGATAATATCAAATGGCAACAGTGGCTTTTTAGTAAACAGTGGTTAACATTAAAAACTTATGCCAATAACTTTGGTATAAAACTTTACGGCGACATTCCTTTTTATGTGAGCTATGATTCTGTGGATGTTTGGGCAAACCCTGAACTTTTTAAATTAAACAACAATGGAGAAATGACACATGTTGCTGGTGTGCCGCCTGATTATTTTAACTCCGACGGGCAACTATGGGGCATGCCTGTTTTTAATTGGGAAACGCTGAAACAAACCGGTTATCAATGGTGGTTTAACCGCATGCGCCGCAACATGGAATATTTTGATCTCTTGCGTTTAGACCATTTCAGGGCATTCAGCAAATATTGGGAAGTTACCGCCGGAGAATCTACAGCTATTAACGGAACCTGGCAGCCTGGACCTGGAGCTAACTTTTTTAAAACCGTTAAAAAAGAGCTTGGCGATCTTCCATTTGTTGCAGAAGATTTGGGCGAGATAACACCTGATGTATACCAGCTGCGTGATCTGTTTAATTTACCTGGGATGCGTGTAATGCAATTTGCATTTGGCGATGATATGCCTGTATCAGTACATACTCCCTACAATCATGCTCAAAATTCTGTTGCCTACACCGGTACCCATGATAATAATACTATACAAGGTTGGTACACGCATGACACCAACAAGGAAGATAGAAAACGGTTAAAAAATTATGTGGGTGGTAAAGTAAAGGCAGATAACATTCATAAAAAATTAGCCGAATTATGTTTTGGCTCAGTAGCGGATATTGTCATAATCCCGATACAGGATATTTTAGGATTGGATGAAACCAACAGGATGAACATTCCATCATCAACCAATGGTAACTGGACCTGGCGCCTTTCGGCCGATGCTATCACCCCAAAAATTGAAAAATGGTTAGTAAAACAAATGAAGTTCTTTAATCGCATTTGAGATAAGGTTAATGATCAAACATAAAAAAGCAGAATGGATGTAAATCCATTCTGCCAAATCACTCTAAAACAATCACCTCTATTTAATAGGAAGTTTTCTTTAAAAAATTCAGTGGGATTCATTTAAACCCCGTTAAATCATTTGCAGGCTCAAATGTAACTATAATATTACGGCTTGGTACTGAATACCAATATTTTGACCAATTATTGACTGTAATTAAGGCTTAGTACATTAAGCCCTTTATAAAAATATCAATCAACAAAAGTTTTTTGTCGTGTATCTCATCTAAATGCTCTTTACGCGGAAAGTTTGTTTTCTTCTGAGAAACTGCTCCTACCCTTATTCCATGCAGGGCATCAAGCAACAGGTCAACCAGTTCGTCCGGATTTTCAACTGGTTTAATAGAGCCGCGTTCAACTTCAGTTTTTACAGCTTTGCTTAATAAAGTTAATTCAGCTGAATGAACCTGCCCTACAATTTCCCATATGGTATCAGGAAGATTTTGTTCATTAAGCCTGAAAAAATCAAAGAAATTATAATTTCTTACAATAAAATCATGGTGAATATTAATCTGGAAAACGAAAGCTTCTTTGAGGTTTTTAAAAGTATCTAAATGGTCTTCTAAAACTTTCAGATAATCATTGGCTAACTTACGCATTACAGCAATGTAAAGCTGGCTTTTATCCGGGAAGTAATAATACAGGAGCGCCTTTGACATAGATAAATCGCCGGCAATTTCATTCATGGTTGTTTTTGAATAACCATAATGTAAAAACCGTTGATGAGAGGCTTCTAAAATCTTCTCTCTTTTTATATCCTGATGGTCATTGCCTGCAGCCATTACTAAAAATTATATAAACTTTAAAAGTCAAAACTAAATTCCTGACTTTTTTAACAAAACTATCAAAAATTCTATAAATATATGTATCAACATGCTTTACATTGATGATTAGCAAAACAATTTTACATTCCAACTATTTTTAGATATAGATTTATATAAAACATATACTATGAATATTGAAAATAAGTTGCCTGCCAATCTGCTTGAATTTGCCGACCACCTTCCTGCCTTTGTCTGGAACCTGATCATTGCCGTTGGAGCCATTCTGGCCGGACTGATTATCAAATTTATTGTTACTCAACTTTTTAAACTATATGCAAAAAAGGAAACTTCCTACTCTTTTTTCAGATCGGTAATAGTTAACCTGGGCCGGGCTATCACCTATTTTATACCGTTGTTTTTACTAAATCTGTTTATTCCGTTTATGCGGATGACTAAAGCATTTCAAACTCCTCTTGATAAAACCGTTGAAATTTTATTGACTATTTCATTTGCGGGTATTTTGGTACGCTCCATCAGGATATTGGAAGATTATATTTATCATACTTACGATCTAAGCAAAACCGATAATCTGAAGGAACGTAAAATACGCACCCAGATACAGTTTTTACGCAAGCTATTGGTAGTGATCATTGTTTTTGTAACCATAGCTATTATCCTGCTCAGTTTTGAAAGCATGCGTAAAATAGGCACCGGGCTATTAACCGGTGTGGGTATTGGTGGTATTATAGTTGGTTTTGCCGCACAAAATTCATTAGGGAACCTGCTTGCTGGTTTTCAGATCGCTTTTACTCAACCTATACGCATAGATGATGTACTGGTAGTTGAAGGCGAATGGGGACGCGTTGAGGAAATTACGCTTACTTATGTGGTTTTGAAAATATGGGATGAACGAAGGCTTATTTTGCCTATAAATTATTTTATCCAGAAACCATTTCAAAACTGGACACGCACATCGGCCGATATATTGGGCACTGTATTTTTATATATGGATCATACCATCCCGATTGATGAGATCAGGAACGAATTTGAACGGCTCATTGTAAAAACTCCGCTTTGGGATAAGCGTGTAAAAGTAGTACAGGTAACCGATGTAAAGGAGCATACCATTGAAATAAGGGTTCTCATGAGCGCAAGCACATCATCAAACGCTTTTGACCTGCGTTGCTATATCCGTGAAAACCTGATCACTTACATACAGCAAAATTATCCGGGCAGTTTACCAAGAACAAGAAACGAAGTGAGTAACCTTGAACAATATTTACAACCCAAACTGCAGGATTAAGAAAGACTTGCCAAGCCTACGCCACTGCCTATAACCAGCGCATCTTCAACTGCACCAATTATGGGATCAATGATATGGCTGGTTTTAACAGTGCTTCTGCGTAAAAAGAAACTACCATATGTGGAGGCAAAAGCCGCTGTGCCACCCAATAAGGCGCCAACAATAGCATTATTACCTACTGCCCTGTAAATACCTGCACCTGCAAGAGCTCCTGAAATTACGCGAAAACCAAGTGCTGCAGGTTTAATACGATTTGGTGCAGACGGTAACTTATCGCCTACAATTTCGCCCAAAGCTAAAACCTTGAGGGCAGCAGCGACATTTTTTGATTGCATAAACCCCAAAGGAGAGTGTTCCAGATTTTTCGATTGATGATGGCTCAATATATGACTGGTAATTGCAGGTGCCGATGTTGAGCGCATGCCCGCCAGTGTACCTAAACCAATAACCTGCCATAAGGGCTTTGATATTTTCAGTTGCATAAATATTTTGTAGCTATTTGTAAGTACAACCCATGCGCCCTGCATTATGTTCTGATTAAAAATCATAAATCAACCGGATAAAATTCTAAATTATTGAACATAAAAAAGCCGCACCCTGTTTAGGATACGGCTTTCTCGTAAAATGTAGATTATACTGTTTCTGTTTCCAATACTTGTTTATGCTCCACTTCTTTTTTACCAAAGAGTTTGGTTTTTAAGTTATAGCGGATGATATACATACAAGGAACCAATATCAGGGTGATAATAGTCGCGAAACCCAGGCCGAAGATCATCGTCCATGCCAATGGGCCCCAGAACGCCACGTTATCACCACCAAAGTGAATATGAGGTTCAAAATGAGTAAACAGCCCCACAAAGTCGATGTTAAAGCCAACAGCCAGCGGAATTAAACCTAATATAGCTGCGGTAGCGGTCAATAATACCGGTGTCATACGGGTATGCCCGGCTTCTACTACGGCATCGTGCAGGTTTGCACCTTGTTCTATCAGCATATCGGTAAACTCAACCAGTAATAGACCGTTTCGCACTACCACACCTGCAAGGGCAATAATACCTACCCCAGTCATTACGATAGACATGGTCATGCCGAAAATACTTACGCCCAGTAAAACACCAATGATACTGAAGAATATCTCGCTGATGATGATGAATGTTTTACCAACCGAGTTAAACTGGATCATCAATATGATCAATATTAACCCGAACGATGTAGCCAATGCACCTAACAGGAAGTTCATAGCCTCCATCTGATCTTCCTGACCACCACCTTGCCTGATGATCACATTATCAGGCTTTTTAAAGTTATTGATAGCCTGTAATATGTTGGCGTTAACTTCATTGGCATTAAACGGTTTTATTACGTTTGAGCCTAGGGTTAACACGCGCCTTTGCTGCTTACGCTTAATATTACTATAGGTGTTGGTATAACGAACATCTGTAAAGGCGGAAATAGGTACCTGGCGTATGGCGCCGCCTGTAGCAAGGTCACGATAGGTGATCTTGATATTTTTAAGTTCATCCAGATTACTGCGCTGGCTTTCCAGTGCACGTACCTTGATTTGATAATCATCTTCCTTGGTATTCCTGAAATCGGCAGCTTTTGCTCCAAATACTGCCGTAGCTAATGCCTGACTGATCTGTGAAGTAGATATACCTTCCCTATTGGCCCTTTCACGGTCAATGTCAAATACAACTTCAGGTTTATCGCTTTGTACGTCGGCAATAAGGCCTTCAATACCCGCTATATTTTGTTTAGCTATGTAGTTTTTCAGTCGGTTACCGGTTGCTACCAGTGTATCCAGATTATCACCGATGATCTCGATACTGATATCCTTTTGTACCGGTGGACCACTGTTTTCCTGGGCTACGGCTATCTTGGCACCAGGGATACCTTGTACTGCTTTTCTGATATTAGCTAATACAACTTTCGTGTCTTTACCATTACGCTTGCCAAATTCCACAAACGCTACGGTTACTTTGCCTTTGTTTTCATAGTCGCCCTGATCTTCATCTGTTGGGTCAGTAACACCTTTGGTAACGTTTGATATTACTGATGATACAATGTCTTTATCGGGCTCAACTACTTCGGCTACACGTTTCTCCACCTTTTTAGTGATCTCATTGGTATAAGCCTGATCGGTACCGATAGGCATCGTTAAATATACGTACACAAAGTTTGGATCGCCGGAAGGGAAAAACTCAACCTTAGGTGAACGGGCCATCATGAACACTATTGTAAGGAAAAACAATACAATGGTACCCATTAATATAATTACAGGCCTGCGCACAGCCTTTTCAAGCACCCGTGCATACCAGTTCTGGAATTTTGGCCAGGCATTCTTCTGAAACCTGTCTATCACCCGTAATAAAAAGAAGTGGTTAAGCAGGTAAAGCACAGTAATTAATACCATAAAATTACCCAAACCAATATTTATTAAATAAGCGATAACGGTGGCGATGCCTAAAAACAGAAGTCCTCTTTTAGTTGACCGGTCAAATTTCGGGTTATCATGTTCGCCATCATGGTGTGGTTTCATAAAATCAACCGCGAAAACCGGATTAATGATATAAGCTACTACCAATGAAGCAAGCAAGGTAATGATCAGCGTGATAGGCAGGAAGAACATAAAGTGTCCAATCAAACTATTCCAGAACGCCAATGGTACAAATGGGGCCAAAGTGGTCATTGTACCGGAAAATACCGGAAGAAACACCTCACCCGCCGCCATTTTGGCCGCTTGTTTGATAGGAACCTTACCATTGGCAAAAATACGGTGTGTATTCTCTATCACCACAATAGCATCATCCACCACAATACCCAGTGCCAGCAGGAACGAGAACAATACAATCATGTTCAGTGTAAACCCTATGGCCGGCATTACCAGGAATGCTATAAAGCAAGATAAAGGAACAGAAAGCGCCACGAATATGGCATTGGTTGTACCCATAAAAAACATCAGGATAACCGTTACCAGGATAAAACCAATGATAATGGTATTAATGAGGTCATTTAAAGTAGTACGTGTTTTGTCAGACTGATCACCGGTTACCACAATATCAAGCCCTTTTGGGAACACTGTTTTTTGTTTAACCTTAATCAGTTCGTTTATCTTGTCTGATGCCTCGATCAAGTTTTCACCCGCTCTTTTACTTACGTTAAGGGTAATAACATTTTTAAAGTTGGGGTTGTCGTTAGTTTTTAACCTCGCGTAACTCTCCTGCTCCAGAAATGAATCTTTAATTTCTGCAATATCCCTTAAATAAACCGCCTGCCCTTTAGGATTACGGATAGCCATCGCAGCTACTTCATCGGCATTTTTAAAATCCTTTTTAATATCAATGCTTCTGCGTACGCCATCAGTTTTTACGGTACCTGCCGATGTCAGAATGTTTTCGTTACCTACAGCCTGGATAATATCATTGAAGCTTACTTGTGCCGATGCCATTTTATTCAAATCAACATTGATCTGAATTTCAGGAGTTAAGGCTCCCACTTCGTCAACCTTTGATATTTCTTTATAACTCTCAATCTCATCTTTTAAGATATCAGCGTATTCTTTTAATTTTTTAAGATCGTAATTGCCTGATATATTGATGTATAAGATAGGAAGATCGGCAACGTTAATATCCGATATTACAGATTCTTTAAGGTTGTTATCATTTTGCGGAAGATCTTGTTTGGCCTTATCTACCGCGTCTTTTACATCAATCTTCGCATCCTTAATGTCAATATTGGCATTAAATTCGGCTGTTATGATGGATACGTTTTGAACCGAGTTAGAGGTTACTTTTTTAAGTCCTTTTAACGATTTCAATTGCTTCTCTATCTGCCTGGTAACCAAATTCTCAATATTTTGAGGCGACTGGCCGGCAAAGGTTGTTGTTACAAACACCTTTGACTGTGCTATATCCGGGAAGTTCTCTTTCGGCAAATTGTTATAACTGATAAGCCCCAGCACCGACACCAAAAATATGAGCACATATATGGCTGTCTTGTTATCAATGGCCCAACTTGAGGGCCCAAATTCTTTGTTCAGATCTTTCATATTAAACAGATCAAGCGTTAATAATTATTTAGCAGACTGTAAAACCTTGATTTTGTCGCCATCCTCAATTTCCGTAGCACCCTCGGTAACCAATTCATCACCGTTTTTCAATCCTGATAATATCTCGGTGTTGCCGCCATACGTAGTGCCTGATTTTACATTCACCTTTTTAGCAGTTCCGTTTTGATTAACGTATACATAATCACCATTTTCTGATTTTAAAATAGATTTAACCGGAACCACAATGGTATTTGCCTTGCTGTAATTTGCTATTTGGATAATAGCGGTCATGTTAGGGCGCAGGCTTTTACGATCTGGTAATCTTATTTCAACACCAAAACTGCGTGATGTTGGGTCGATAACCTTGGCAGCGAAAGTAACCTTGGTAACTAATGAATCTTTAGCATCAGGCACTAATATTTTAACCTCGTTACCTGTATTTACACTTCCCGAGTAAGATTCTGGTACATCGGCTTTTACTTTCAGAATATCGGCGTTTACAACACGTATCCCTGTTTGACCAGGGCTGGCAACCTGGCCTAATTTCAAATCCATTTGGTCAACCGTTCCGGTAATTGGTGAAACGATGCGGTACATGTTAGCCTGCTGCTTTAAAGACGACAATGCCTTTTTACTGCTTTGTAAATTTGTTTGAGCTTGCAGAAACTGTACTTCGGTACCTATTTTCTGATCCCAAAGATTTTTTTGGCGTTGAAATAACTGATCGTTCAAATCAACCTGCGCCTCGCTCTGCGCTATGTTTTGCAGCAACACCTTGTTATCAAGTTGTGCAAGTACTTGTCCCTTGCTTACATGCTGACCTACTTTCGCGTAAAGCGCTGTAATGGTAGCCTGCATCTGAGGGTAAGCAATAACGTTGTCCTGTGCATCAATTTTACCTTGTAACTGTACATAATTGGTAAACTGGGCAGGTTTTATGGCAAGTGTACTTACATCAGTTGTTTTAGCAGAATCGGCT
The DNA here is from genome assembly GCF_030409325.1 of Mucilaginibacter aquaedulcis. Classification (GTDB taxonomy): domain Bacteria; phylum Bacteroidota; class Bacteroidia; order Sphingobacteriales; family Sphingobacteriaceae; genus Mucilaginibacter; species Mucilaginibacter aquaedulcis. The sequence continues at coordinate 136,444 of NZ_JAUFPR010000002.1, read as the reverse complement.
GAACCTACCTCAGCCTGCAGCTTGGTGATCTTTGAATTTAATTCAGCCTGTTGCTTTTTTAATTCGGCAAGCTGGGCAGCTTTATCTTTGGGTTGTTTATTAGAGCAAGCAGCCAAAAAAATGAAAGCCGGTATGTATAATATTTTTTTCATGTGTGTTTTCTGTATTGAAGGTTTGGTGACTGTTTATTTAATGCGGCCGTATGCTTTATCCAGATCAACTTTACTTATTAAAGCATCATAAAGACCTTGTATATATTTATTATCAGCATCTTCCAGTGAAGTTTGAGCCTGAGTAACTTCAATGCTTGAGCCTACCCCCTGCTGATATTTCACTTTTGAAACATGCAATACTTCCTGTGCCAACGTCTGGTTTTGCTTTTGATTATTAAGTGTCTGCAAACCATTTATGTAGGTTATGGTGGCATTGTTCGCCTGTAACTTTAATCCGTTTTTGGCATCTTCCAAATCATTCTGCGATTTCAAAACTGCTATTTTTGATTGCCTAACCTGGTTAATACGTTGCCCGCCGCTAAATATGGGTACATTTAATGTAAGCCCCACATAGCTCTGCGGAAATGTCTTTTTATATAGATTACTAAAGTTATTATCCTGATATGATGACACATAGCTTGCATTGGCACTAAGTGTTGGTAAGAAATGCGACTTTTTCAGCTTCAGATCTAATTCATTAAGCCTTTTACTGGTTTCCAACAAATTATACTCAATACGGTTATGATAAAATGAGGTGTCAGTAGTTAGCTCTGCAACGTTGTCCAGTTGTATATCTTCAAGTTTGTTGCTTAGTGTTAAATTAAATTCAATGGGCATACCCATTTGAAACTTCAAAACCTGATAATTTAAACCAAGCAAGCGAACAGTATTTTCGCGGTTGGTTACCAGGTTATTGTATTGAACTGTGATACGATCAACATCTATCTTTTCAACAAAGCCTTGTTTATTTTGTTGTACAGTTTCATCCAATTGTTGTTTAAGCTGCTTAATATTGGCATCTAAAAGCCTTAACTGCTCATTACTAACTAAAACCTGATAGTAAGCCTTAGTTACCTTAACATTGGTTTCAATACGTGAACGGGTATAATTACGAGTTGAAAGCTCTTTATATGTTTTAGATGCCTTCAAACCTACAAGGTAACTCCCGTCAAAAAGTATTTGACTGGCGTTAACGCCTACGCTTGATTGATACTTAACACCAAACTGCAATGGTACAAATGTACCGGCAGGCTGGCCAAAAAACTCACCAGGTATTAATGTAGTAGGTATTTTTAAATAATCCTGAAAAGAGGCTGATCCATTTACCTGTGGTAAACCTATACCGGTTGTTTCCTTAACTTTATATTCCGCACTCTTGATATCCAGCTTAGCATTTACAACAGAATCCTGGTGCTCATAAGCATAGTTTATACAATCCTGAATACTAAAGTTAAAGGTTTGATTATTGGGCGAGGCATCCTGCGCATAACCTTTAAAGGTTATGGCACAAAGTACTGCAGCCGTAAAAAGTAGATATTTCATTTTATACTGTTGTTGTTTATGCTTTATAATGCTGATTTAAAGATCTTATATGTTGATGACAACCTTATGTCAGCAGTATTATTCATCGTGCTTATTTTGATACTGATTTAAAAGCTTATAACCCTTAAGGGTACAAATGCCATAGTTAAAATGCTCCAAAAACTGCATCTGTACTTTTACAGTGCTAAATTCAGATACCGGAAAAATCTCCGTATTAAACCCAAATTCTATTTGGCTAACACGCATCCTGGCAATTATTTTCACATCAATATCTGTACGGATATAGCCCTGTTTCATCCCCTTTGTTAAAAGTTGCTCCAGCATATTTATCAATACACCGCTCTTGAACTTCAAAAATTCTGTCCATGCTTCGTAATGATATTTTTGGAGATCATGCATCACCGCCGGGTTGATCCTTGATAGCACATCTTCCGAACATTTCATCATGTTAATCATCTCCTCTATCACGTTCTCCGACTTACTGATGATATCCACAATCTGTGCTTCATCCTCTTTCAGTTTTTTCCTTACCGAAGCGGTAACCAGATCATTTTTATCTTTAAAAAACTGGTATATGGTTTTTTTTGACATACCTATATGCTTAGCTATATCATCCATGGTTATACTTTTGATACCAGCCCTTAAAAACAGCTCTTCGCTCCCCTGTATAATTCTCTCTATTTGACTCATTGACTTTCCGAGTCAAAACTAAGGAAACATTTTTTGATTTCAAAGTTTCCAACAAAAAATACAATTACTTAAAAATCTGCCTATTCGTTATCTGCATATCCATGCATCTACAATCTGCACATCTAAATTCTTATCTTTGCCAAAATTTTATAAATCATGACGCTTACTCCTCTTTCTGCAATTTCGCCGGTTGATGGCCGCTACCGCAACACAACTGCCGAACTTGCAAACTATTTTTCTGAATACGCCCTGATCAAATACCGGGTGTTTGTAGAAATAGAATATTTTATAGCATTAGCTCAATATTCATTACCACAACTACAACATTTTGATACAGATCTGTCTGAAAAGTTACGCGACATCTACAGAAATTTCAGTGAGGCAGATGCGGAAAGCATAAAGGAGATAGAAAAAACAACCAATCATGATGTAAAAGCGGTTGAGTATTTTATTAAAAAAGAGTTTGATAAACTGGGTAATCTTGATGAGTTTAAAGAGTTTATTCACTTCGGTCTCACCTCGCAGGATATTAACAATACAGCTATCCCTTATACCTTTAAACTGGCGATCAATGACAGCTACTATCCAGCTATAAATGATCTGGTTAATACTTTAAAGAACTATGCGCAGGAATGGGATCAGGTGCCTATGCTGGCCCATACCCATGGCCAACCTGCATCCCCAACCCGCCTTGGTAAAGAGATACAGGTATTTGTTGAACGTTTAGAAGCTCAATTACAGCTGCTAAAAGCCGTTCCTTATTCTGCTAAGTTTGGTGGAGCTACAGGTAATTTTAATGCTCACAATATCGCTTATCCGGGTAAGGACTGGAAAGTCTTTGGTAACCATTTCGTTAATGAGGTTTTGGGTCTTAACCGCTCGCAATTTACAACCCAGATTGAGCATTATGACAACTTTGCCGCCCAATGTGATGCTTTGAAAAGGGTAAATAATATCCTGATCGATTTAGACAGGGATATGTGGACATATATCTCCATGAACTACTTTAAGCAGAAAATAAAAGCCGGCGAAGTTGGTTCATCTGCCATGCCGCACAAGGTAAACCCTATTGACTTTGAAAACTCAGAGGGTAACCTGGGTATTGCCAATGCCTTATTTGAGCACCTGGCTGCTAAATTGCCTGTTTCCAGGTTACAACGTGACCTTACCGACTCTACCGTGTTAAGAAACATTGGCGTACCGATGGCGCATACCTTGATAGCTATTAAATCAACCATAAAAGGTTTAAATAAGTTATTGTTGAACAAGGATGCTATCAATGCCGATCTGGAAGCTAACTGGCCGGTTGTTGCCGAGGCGATACAAACCATTTTAAGGCGTGAAGGCTATCCAAATCCTTACGAGGCATTAAAAGACTTAACCCGTACCAATCAACAAATTAACGGACATACAATAGCAGCCTTTGTTGATACGTTAAATATAAGCGACGAAATAAAACAGGAGTTAAAGCAAATAACTCCTTTGAATTATACAGGTATTTGATGGTAAATGTGCGGATTTCGGATGTGTGGATGTGAAGATAGTACTTATTTAATTTGACCAATCATCTGCACATCCACACATCCGAAATCCGCACATCCACATACATCTATCATTTACGTGTCATAACTAATTAATAGCTACCTTTAAATCAAAAAGCTGTCTAAATTTGTTAATTAGATCTATTAAAAATAGCAGAAATGAATATCAACGTATATACAGAATCAACTCCCAACCCGGCAACTATGAAGTTCATAGTGAACAAGTTGCTTTTAAATGGCAGTGCCGATTACCCTACAAAGGAAAGTGCCGAAAAATCGCCCTTTGCTAAAGAATTGTATAAATTCTCGTTTGTTAACGGTGTTTTTTTTGCCAGTAATTTTGTTACCATCACTAAAACTGAAGGTAGCGACTGGGCCGATGTTGAACCTATTATGAAGGAGTTTGTAAAAGGCGCTGTTGAATCTGAATTGAAGATACAATTAGAAGAAGAAGCTGCCGACGTAAACTTTGAAGGTTCAGAAACAGAAGTAAAAATACAGCAGATATTGCATGATTACGTTCGTCCGGCTGTTGAGCAGGATGGTGGCGCTATTTCATATCGTTCATTCAATGAAGGTGTTGTTACTGTTGAACTGCGTGGTTCATGCAGCGGTTGCCCTTCATCAACTGTTACCCTGAAAGCCGGTATAGAAAACCTGCTTAAACGCATGGTGCCTGAAGTTACCGAAGTGGTATCAGAAGCTTTATAAGATATATTGACACTAATGCCTCGAATTTACTCGAAAGGCACTAATGAATACATGAAAAAGGCGTTAATTTGATTAGCGCCTTTTTTAATTCGTGTAATTCGATATATATATATATATATATATATATATATATATATAGTGTAACTCGTGTCTATTTGAAATACTTCTGTACTGTGGATAAAAGCTCAGCAGTAATTAACCCGTTAGTGGCCAGTAGTTCCCTGGTTTCAATAACCTCGGCGCCTCCTTTAAAATTAACAATATCCCCTCCTGCCTGCTTTACAATGACTATTCCGCCTGCTATATCCCAGGCGTTCAGATTATATTCGTAAAATGCATCAAACCTACCGCAGGCGGTATAAGCCAAATCAACCGCTGCGGAGCCTATGCGGCGTAAGCCGTGACAGCTTCTCATCAGCTCGGTAAACAATTCTATATAAGTAGCTTGTTTGGTAAAATCGTAATACGGGAAACCTGTAGCGATCAGGCTATCGGCAATGGTTTTATTTTTACTTACCCTGATCTCTTTCCCATTCAGGTATGCAGGGGTATCTTTCGAAGCGTAGAAACATTCATCCTGGTTAATTTCATATACTACACCTAAAACCAGTTCGTCATACTCTTTTAGAGCAATACTAACAGAAAACGCGGGCAGGCCATGTATAAAATTGGTGGTACCATCCAATGGATCAATGATCCAGTTATATCTTTCACCTAAAATGATAGTGGTTTTTTCTTCGGTGATAAAGCCCGCTTCGGGTAATATTTTGCGAAGACCATCCACAATGACCTTCTCGGCATTTTTATCAACGTACGATACCAGGTCGTTCAGCCCTTTGTATTCTATTTTATCCGGATCAAAGGTTTTACGTTCCTGTCTGATGAAATCGCCTGCCTGTTTGGCTACTTCAGTTACCTGGTTGGTTATTTTTATGAGTTCCATGATGCCTTAATGATAAGCTGAATGAAAATGCCTTATGTATAAAAAAACTCGCGAAAAATAAGCTTAATGCAGCTCCTATCCTTGCTACCGGCGGGTATATACCAAAGTTTTGTATCAGTATTTTGATCACTGCTAAATTGGCAAAAAAACCAATACAGGCTACTGATGCAAAACGTATAAATTGCTTATATGCAGAAAGTTTTGACTCGGTAAAAACCAAATACCGGGTGATCAGGAAATTAACGATAACACCCATACAAAACGATATTGCGAGCGATAAAGTAGAATTACGAACCGTAAATGAAAATATCTGGTAGGTATGCTGTACCAGCAGGTTATGATAAAACAAATAAAAGGCCGATATATCTACCAAAAAACCTGCACCTGCCGAAATTACAAACCTGAATACCTGGTTCTTCAATAGTTTATGGGTTGGTTTGCTATTAGCCATGCTTTACGGTAGCTGTTTTTTTATCCTTGTTAAGCCCGTTTAAAATTAAAACAGTTCCGCCAACAACCATTAACAACGATATAAACTCAGCCTGGGTAAAGCTAATGCCAGCTACGTGATATTTTGTATTTACACGTATCAGTTCAATAAAAAAGCGTTCAACACCTGCCAGTATCATGTATATACCAAACATTACGCCTGCCGGTTTAATGCGGTCACGTATACTCCATAAAAACCAGAACAGTAATGAACAAACTATCAGTTCATAAAATGATGTAGGGAAAACCGGGTATTGCAGCTCATGACAAAATTTACCTATACAACCCGGAATAGCAACACCCTCATCATTTACATTATGCGGAAATTTAAATGACCAAACCCAATCCGGAGCCCAGCTTAACCAGCCTGGTTTTGGCTCAGTATTGGTTATGCCCCAATCACCGTCACCTGACATCTGGCAGCCAATACGGCCTACCGCGTAAGCCAGCATCATACCTGGGCCGCCGATATCCAGCATGTCCAACGGTTTAATATCGTGCTTATTGGCAATATAAAGTACCGCGGCGCCTCCGCATATCAAACCGCCGTAAAAGGTAAGTCCGCTAAAGCCGATGAGCATCCCTACCGGGTCTTTCATAAACTCGCCCCAGTTTTCCAAGGCATTAAACAACTTAGCACCTGCAAAGCCAAATATAGCGGCCCATAGCAAAATGCTGCCCATGAGCTCATACGGGTGTACGGTTACTTCTTTATTTACCGGTTTAGCTTGCTTTTGCTTTTCACCTTCATAATAGGCCCAATAAGCAAATGCTGCTGCACCTATGATACCGCCTAACCAGCTGCCGCGTAATGATAGCAGAAAATCCTGAGGATTATCCAGCAGTGCATGGTAGTTCAGCACACAGTCAACCAGTTTGTAACCTAAAACAAAACCGAACACACCATTACCCACCAGTTCATTAACCGATGCCGGGTTACCAACTGTTATTGTTTTTTTAAAAGAATGGATTATACCTAATTTTTCTTTCCGCTTAAATTCCTCTGTAAAAGCCCAGTAGGCCCCCATAAAAGCTATGGCTACAAAAAAGCCGAAAGTTTGTACGGGCAAGGGGATATTTATACCAAAAAGATACTGTAGAAGCGATGTAATGGTTGGAAACATAGGTTTTAGTTTAAAGCGAAGATAGTATTTTAATGCACCAATATTTCTTCGCTTTCTGTTATATCCACATCACCGTCAGGTGAAATGTTTGTTAAGTGAACAGTTTTAAGTTCGTTGATCAATACGGGATCATACTTGGTTCGTACCTTTACGTAGTTACGTGTAAAACCATGCATAAAGCCTTCTTTTATATCTCCCTCAAACAAAACCTCTTCGGTTTTACCAAGCTGACTTTCATAAAATGCCCTGCGTTTCTTGTCAGACAGGATATGCAGCATTTTGCTCCGCTCGCCCCGGGCCGATCCGGGTACCGCGCCGGTCATTTGACTGGCCAGTGTATTTTCCCTTTCTGAGTAGGTAAATACATGCAGGTATGAAACGTTCAGGTCGTTTAAAAAATTATAGGTCTCAATAAAATCTTCCCTTGTTTCGCCTGGGAAACCTACTATAACATCTACCCCGATACAGCAGTTGGGCATCAGTTCCTTTATTTTGGCCACCCGGTTCACATACAGATCGCGTTTATAGCGGCGGCGCATTAAACCCAGTATTTTATCAGAGCCTGATTGCAGCGGGATGTGAAAATGAGGCACAAAACGTTTTGAAGCTGCTACAAATGCAATGATCTCATCGGTAAGCAAGTTTGGTTCTATTGATGAAATACGGAAGCGATCTATCCCTTCTACCTCATCCAGTGCTTTTACCAGGTCAAAGAATTTATCTTCCCTGTTGCCATTTCGGATACCAAAATCGCCCAGGTTTACGCCTGTGAGTACAATTTCTTTTACGCCTGATGCAGCTATTTGCCTGGCCTGCTCCAATACATTTTCAATGGTATCGCTGCGACTGCTGCCACGTGCCAGCGGTATGGTACAAAATGTACACGAATAATCGCAGCCGTCCTGAACTTTTAGGAAGGTGCGGGTACGATCGCCAAATGAATAGGCAGGTATAAATTCGTTTGCTTCAGATACCGGTTGATTATAAACCACGGCCTTAGGTTTCTTGGTAAGGTCGGTGATATGATCAATGATCTGAAACTTTTCGGCGGCGCCTAAAACCATGTCTACACCAGGTATTTCGGCTATTTCCTGTGGCTTTAGCTGTGCGTAACAACCTACAATGGTTACGTAAGCGTTCGGCGAGATCTTGAGTGCTTCCTTAACTATCTTTTTACACTTTTTATCTGCGTTTTCGGTAACCGAACAGGTGTTGATCACAAAAACGTCAGGGGTATTCGTAAACTCAACCGTATCATAGCCAGCCTGGTTAAACAACCTGCCTATTGACGATGTTTCCGAATAGTTGAGCTTACAGCCCAATGTATAAAAAGCTACTTTCTTATTCATGTTTAAGGCGGCAAAGATAACAATTATTGAATTAAGGTACTAAGCCTTGCAATATTGTGACATTTACTCAATTAAACTACGGCTTGTTCGAGCTTAAAAGTGGTGTCCGAAATACTTTTTAAAATCAAATTTTAACATAAAACGCGTTATAAATTGATCAAAAATTGGCCAAAAAACTCAAAAATCTTGCTTAAAATTCAGTTTTAATACTTTTCAATACGTTTTGAGCTACATTTTTTAACTTTAAAAAGCCATAACTAACTCAATTACAATATACTACCAAAGAATAAGGCGATTTTCCATTTCTTTCCGGCTTGCCCGGTTAGCAAAACAGTCCGGCTTTTCTGGTGCTCAGAAAGGCCGGACTGTTTTGATATGTACAAATATACGGAATTTAAGGTTGCTCTTAAATTGGGCTTTTAAGATGTATATTAAAAACAAAGTAGAAACACCCCCCTACACCCCTCTCCAGAGGGGAATCGCACTTAGCCTTTGCTTGTTAATACTAATCTCTATTCCGAAATCAATTATCCTCTTCGCTCCAGCGGTAGCTTTGGTGTTCAAGACCTATGAGGTCGATAACGCGATTAACTACGGTCATGGCCAATTCTTCGATGGTTTTGGGTTTGCTGTAGTATGATGGGATGGCGGGGCAAATGATTCCTCCTGCCTGCGTCACGGTTTCCATATTGCGGATATGGATGAGGTTGAGCGGTGTATCGCGCGCTACCAGGATCAGTTTGCGGCGTTCTTTTAATATCACATCAGCCGAACGGGTTATCAGATCATCGGATATTCCGCCTGCTATGCGTCCCAGTGTACCCATAGAGCATGGCACAACCACCATGGTATCAAACCTGGCCGAGCCTGATGCAAACGGAGCCATGAAATCATTTTTGGTGTAAAATTGATAATCATAATCGTTAAAATGATCATTTTCGAGCTCAAAACGCCACACATCTTTGGCATTGTCTGACATTACAACGGCCACTTCGGCTATCTGATCTTTTAACTCATGCAACTTTTTCAGCAGCAGGTGGGCATAAATAGAGCCGCTGGCACCCGTAATCGCAACTACAATCTTCTTCTTCATGATTAATTAATCAACCCCATCACACAAAAGTACGGGCATAAAAAAGGGTCGAATAACTTGTACCCGACCCTACATCTACCTATGAAAAACATGCCCTTGAGAGGGCAATACAAATGTAATAACAGTTTTTTGATTATTAAACAAATTTGTAAAAATAATTTTACGTTAAATTTTTATAAATTCTTCTCTATGAGCAGCTGAATTATACCGTCAACCATACCTACACGGGGTACATAAATGCTTTTAATACCCGCGTTTTTCATCACGGTAAGGTATATTTCACATGCCGGGATAATCACATCGGCGCGGTCCTGGTTCAGACCCAATACGTTGATACGATCTTTCAGGGAGAAGGAAGTTAGGTAAGTATATAGCGATTTAAGCTTTACAAAGCTCATCGGCGCATCGTTCTCTTCCTCAGACAAGCGGTATAACTTATTGATATTGCCGCCGGTACCAATGCCCGACAGCTGTTTAAACCCGCGGGTATGCTCGCGTATAAAATCTTTCATCTCGTTCCAGGTTTCTTCAGAGTCCTGGTTATCCAGTATCCTGATGGTACCGATATTGAATGATTTTGAGGCCATTATCTGGCCGCTTGAAAACAAAGAAAGCTCAGTACTGCCGCCGCCCACATCTACATACAGATAATTCTTACTCTTATCAATATTTTGATCGGCATGGCTGGCGTAAATAACTTTGGCTTCTTTGGAACCATGAATAATCTCAAGGTCAATCCCGGCTTCTTCTTTGATCTGGGCAGCTACCTCTTCCCCATTCTTAGCTTCGCGCATGGCCGATGTAGCATAGGCCAGATAATCAGTTACCTTATATACATCCATCAGGTTCCTGAAGGCTTGCATGGATTTTAACAGGTCGCTTTTTTTCTTATCAGAAATATGCTGTTGAATAAATGCATCGTCGCCTAAACGTAACGGAACCCTGATCAATGTGTTTTTTTTAAAGGAAACCGAACCATTATTTTCAATAATGTCGGCTATCAGCAGCCTTACTGCATTTGAGCCAATATCTATAGCGGCGTATCTCAATTTGGGTTAGTTTTATTTTTAAGGTAGTTATATATTTCTATCTGCGCCCTGTGGCTGGTGGCAGAGCTGGTTTTGTGATATTTGTTATTATTGGCGCTGTTAATTTCCCTGGCCTTGGTATTATCATTCAGTTGTATATTGATCATCTCCCTCACTTCACTACGCAAACGCCCATCCAGTACCGGGAAGCCCACTTCAACCCTGTTATCAATATTTCGAGTCATAAAATCGGCCGAGGTCAGATAAATAAGCTCATTACCACCATTGCAATAAATGTGGACACGGGCATGCTCCAGATATTTATCTACAATGCTTATTACTTCAATATTTTCACTAAAGCCTTTTATTCCTGGCACCAGGCAGCACATACCACGAATGATCATTTTGATCTTTACGCCGGCATTACTGGCTTGGTAAAGTTTATTGATCAGCTCCTCATCGGCCAGGCTGTTCATTTTTAATATCATATACGCCTTTTTACCGGCTTTGGCGTTCTTTATTTCAGTATCAATGAGCCTATAAATGGCCGGCCGCGAATCAATAGGTGATACAATGAGCGTTTTTAAGCCTTTGGGCAACACATTTCTTTTCAATGCCCTGAATACCACGGCGAGGTCATCCGTTATTTTTTTATTAGCGGTGAATAAGGTATGATCGGCATAAATTTTAGCCGTTTTTTCATTAAAGTTCCCGGTTGATAAGCAGGCATAGTTCACTATCTTCTGTTTCTCTAACCTGCTAACCAAACATATTTTGGAATGCACCTTGTACCCGGCTATACCGTAAAGTACGTTAACGCCCTCCTCTTCAAGCCGATTGCTCCAAAAAATATTGTTTTGCTCATCAAAACGGGCACGCAGTTCGACCAGGCAGTTCACTCTTTTTCCGTTTTTGGCTGCATTTACCAGGGCGTGTACAATTCTTGAATTTTCGGCCAGGCGGTATACAGCTATGCTGATTTCCTTTACTTTAGGATCGATAGCCGCCTCACGCAAAAAGTGGATGATATAATCATATGATTGATAAGGCGTACTAACCAGATAATCCTTCTTAGCTATTAATCCAATTAAGCTTTTTCCAAAAGAAAGATCTTCGACGGGCAATGGCGGATATTTAACAAACTCCAGCTCGGGGCTGCCTACATTTGGAAATGAGATGAAATTTTTAAAGTTATGATACCTGTTACCCGGAATTAAACTTTCGCCATGTAACCCCATTTTACCTACCAGGTATTTGAGCATATCCATTGGCATTTCGGTATCATACAGTAAGCGCATGGGTGTACCTTTTTTACGCTTTTGCAGGCTTTTTGACAAGGCATCAATAAATTTGCCGCTCACTTCCTTATCCAGGTCAAGCTCGGCATCGCGGGTCAGCTGCAACGAGTAAGCCTCAATGTTGTCATGATCAAAAATGAAGAAGATATCCTCTAAACTATACCTGATAATATCATCCAGCAGGATAATGAATTTCAGGTTATTGGTTTCGGGAAGTACAATGAACCTTGAAAGGTTATCAGGAAATTCAATAAGCGCAAACCTTGATTTTTTATTTTTGGTGAGCTTTACAAAAAAGTAAATAGCCCTGTCGCGCAGCTCTGGCAGCGGCAAACTATCATTAAGCATGATAGGCACCAGTGTTGCCAGGAGTTTTTCCCTGAAGTAGTTTTTAACGAAGGCACCCCGAGTTACGTTAAGCTGTTTATCATTCAGGATAAATATTTTCTCTTCGGCAAGCTCCTTTACAATGATGTTTTCGTAAAGGTTATTGAACTTACGCTCCTGCTTTACAACAATATTTTTGATTTGATTGAGCAGTTTTTTAGGGTTAAAACCTAAAAGCTCCTTTGATTTTTCGTTAAGTGCGGCCAGCCTGCTCATAGTAGCCACCCTTACACGATAAAACTCATCAAGGTTGGATGAAAATATGGCTAAAAATCTTACACGCTCAATTAGCGGAACAGTTGGATCGGCAGCTTCCTGCAAAACTCTGTCGTTAAAATATAACCAACTTATTTCTCTGTTTATTAAGGGAACCTGTTTATCCATATACATTGCCCCACTGGGGTCCGCTTTTACAAAACTGCTTATTTATTTGTTAAGTTAATATTAACTCATCAGTAATTAACCAGTTTTTATTCATTATTATTTATTACACTAAGTAAACAAAAGAGTCATATTATGTAGCCTCACCCTGCATGCCCAAAATTAATAGCCCATGAAAAGGCAGAATTATAGAAATTGCCTGGCATACAAAAGACTCACCCGGTCTACGCTTCGCCGGACCGCCCTCTCTTCGCCTGCGGCGGAAAGAGGGGATTGCAAAATTGATAAAGGGGAAAAGAAAATTCCCCAACCCTCTTTACGGCGAAGCCATAGAGAGGGTCGACAAGCGTAGCGATGTCGGGGTGAGTCGATAAAAGACCTGATTTGATGCAACGGCCTCTTGATGGGCTATTACTCTCCAAAGAAGAGGGTTATAAGAGTAATATTCAAGAGCGAAGTTCAAGTCCTCTCCTTTGGAGAGGATTTAGGTGAGGCCTACCCTTACAACAAATTAATTGAACAGGTTTCATAAATCTTTTATAATACCTTAGTTTTGTAAACATTTATAAACCCATTTACTTATGCCAACATTTGATATTGTAAGCAAGATAGACGGACAAACTCTTGACAACGCCATAAACACCGCAAAAAAGGAAATATTGAACCGTTATGATTTTAACGATTCAAAAAGTACTATCGACCTGGATAAGAAAACCAACGAAATAACCATTGTTACTGAAAACGATATGCGTTTAAAGGCCATACAGGATTCTATCATCAGCCGTATGGTTAAACAACACCTTGATTCAAGCGCGCTTGATTTTGGTAAAGATCAATATGCATCAGGAAGTATGATACGCAAGGAGATCAAGGTTAAAGAAGGCATTGACAAGGAAGTTGCCAAAAAGATAGTTAAAAAGATAAAAGACAGCGGTCTTAAAGTGCAAGCCTCTATTATGGATGATCAAGTTCGTGTACAAGGCAAAAAGATAGACGATCTGCAAGCCGTGATCAGCCTGTGCCGTGCCGAAAACTTTGGCCAGCCCCTGCAGTATATTAATATGAGAGACTAAAAAAAGAGACGCATGTGATGCGTCTCTTTTTTCTTACAAGCTTATCCTGCTACTTCAGCTTCCTTAACCTCATTTGGGCGGCCGTTTTTGAAGGCTTTGCGCGGAGATAGTCCAAGCAATTCAAACATAGCCATATCGGTATCAAATGATGGGTTTGGTGTGGTCAGCAATTTTTCGCCAGCGAAAATAGAGTTGGCACCTGCCATAAAGCAGAACGCCTGCTCAACCACGCTCATTTCTGTACGGCCTGCTGATAAACGTACCACAGTTTTTGGCATAATGATGCGGGTGGTAGCTATCATACGTACCATATCCCAAACAGATACCCTTGGCTGATCGGCCAGCGGAGTTCCCTGTACAGGTACTAACGCGTTAATTGGTACAGACTCCGGGTGCTTAGGCAGGTTTGATAATGTTTTCAGCATCGAAATACGATCTTCAACCGTTTCGCCTAAACCAATGATACCGCCGCTGCATACCGAGATCTTGGCTTTACGCACATGTTTCAGGGTGTCCAGGCGCTCATCATAAGTACGGGTGGTAATGATACGCTTATAATCTTCCTCAGAGGTATCCAGATTGTGGTTGTAGGCATACAAACCAGCATCGGCCAAACGTTGAGCCTGGCTCTCGGTAAGCATACCCAGCGTGCAGCAAACTTCCATATCAAGCGCGTTTACGGCTTTTACCATGTCAATTACCTTGTCAAAATCGCGGTTATCACGAACTTCGCGCCATGCGGCACCCATGCATAAACGTGATGCGCCACCGGCTTTTGCCTTTTCGGCAGCGGCCACAACCTCATCTTTAGGCATTATGGCGTGCACATTTACACCAGTATTGTAACGCGCGGCCTGCGGACAGTAAGCACAATCTTCAGAGCAACCACCGGTTTTAATAGAGATCAGCGAGCTGATCTGCACTTCTGCATAGTCTTGATTTTCACGGTGTATGGTAGCGGCCTTGTAAACAAGGTCAAGCAATGGGGTATGGTATATCTCAGCAATTTCTTCTTTCGTCCAGTTGTATCTTACCTCAGTCATTCTGTTTCTAATTTTGATGGTTCAAATTTATAATAAAAGCTTGAATAGTGAATAGAGAGTTTAACTCCGAAAGAAATTCTAAAAAGTAAGGGAAAAATTTTAAAAACTAAATTCTAAACTCTAAAGAAAAAATCTAATGACTAAATTCTAAATCCTAACTTGTTTGGCCATTTTTTACTCACCACTCACCACTTTTAATGATGCAACAACAGCTTTGTAGCCAACCAAAGCGGCAATAAAAAGCCAATACAATCTGTAAATGTGGTTATGATGATGGATGATGCCACAGCAGGATCTATCCCTACCCTTTTCAATATGAGCGGAATGGAAGCCCCGGTTAGTCCCGCGATGATCAGATTACCTGTCATGGCTAAAAACAGCACCAGACCCAGCAGCGGGTTGGCATCATAAAAATAGGCCACCATAAATACAATAAGGCCGTTGGCGCCACCATTGATCATTCCTACTAAAAACTCTTTTAGTACGGTATTATAAGCTTGCTTGTCGGTAAGGTCACTCAGAGAGATGCGCCTTACGGTAACCGCCAGCGCTTGTGTGGCAGCATTACCACCCATACCGGCAATAATGGTCATGTAGGCTGAAATAATAGAAAGTTTGGCTACCGTTGAATCAAAATCACGGATGATTGATGCCGCCAGAAACGCGGTACCCAGGTTAATCACCAGCCATGGCAAACGGCTTTTTACCGCATCTTGCCAGTTACCACTCAGTTCCTCATCTTCAGATACACCTGATATTTTCAAGATGTCTTCCGTATTCTCCTCCTCCATTACGTCGATGATGTCATCAACCGTAACACGGCCAAGCAGCTTCATATCCTCATCCACTACGGGGATGCTGGTAAGGTTGTATTGCGAAATTAAGCGGGCTACCTCTTCCTGGTCAACATCGGCCTTTACATACACAAAGTTGGTTTGTACCAGGTTACTTACACGGGCATCGGCTTTAGCCTTGATCACTGTTTTTATTGAGAGGATGCCCTTCAGTATATCATTATCATCAACAACATATATGGTATACAGCTCCTCCATCTCTTCCGATTGATGGATGATCTCATCAAGGGCATCCTTTTTATCAAGGTTGATGTTCACCTTAATAATTTCGGAGTTCATCAAACCACCCGCCGTATCCTCGTCGTAACTTAACAGGGCGCGAATGCTGCTGGCATCTTCCTCGTCAAGATCTTTTAATATCTCGTGTTGCTGCTCTTCGTCAAGCTGCGAAATAATATCCGTTGCATCATCATAATCCAGCTCCTCCACAATCTCCGAGCGCTTTTCAGGATGCAGATTCACCAACAGTTCTTCAGGGTGATGCTCCTCGGCCATCTCGGAAATTACCTCCGACGCAATATCGGCAGGCAGGATATTAATGATCCTTTCTTTAGCCTCCTGTGGAAGTTTTTCAAACAATATGGCAATCTCAGAGGCGTGGTATCCCTGCAGAACCTTCTCTAACTCAACATCATCGCTTTCAAGAGCGGCTTTAATGCGGAGCAGGTCTGTTTTATCTATTTCAAAAGATTGCATATGCGACTAAAATAGTCATTTTATGCAGTAAGTAAGGAAATAAGATATTAGAATCAGGAGATAAGAATCAAGAAATAAGATATCGCAACCACGAGGTTGAATAAAAAAACGACTACTAACAGTTAAGACACTGGTTATCAATCGCCTTGATAAAGCCTAATCCTACACCCCGTTTTAATTCTTGTTTCTTGACTCTAATGTCTTGATTCTCTTCCCTTATAAACTACGATCATACCGTGCTTTGGCACCGCTTAGCTTGCTTATTTTAAATAAAGTTTGCTCAACCTGTGTTTTGCGGATAGAAACCTGTATGCTGCAATCGTTATCAAATTGCTGCTCCAATATGGCTAAATTATCATCTTTGATAATACGCATCACATCGTTCATTTGCAGGTAATCAAATTTGATAGTGTAAATATCATTAACGGTTTTATTGATAATAACAGCCTGGTTAATCGCCTCATCAGTAGCAACCTTATAAGCATTAATTAAACCGGGAACACCAAGCAGCGTACCGCCAAAATAGCGAACCACCACTACCAAAATATTGGTGAGATCGCGTGATAATAAAGTATTAAGTATTGGCCTGCCCGCAGTGCCCGATGGCTCCCCATCATCATTAACCCTGAACACCGATCTGTCTATACTTAAACGCATGGCCCAGCAGTGGTGATTGGCTTTGGGATGTTCGGTTTTCAGAGCGGCTACAATGCCTTTGATATCATTCTCAGAATTGATGGGATATGCATACCCCAGAAACTTGCTGCCTCGGTCGCGGAATATGCCTTCGGTGGGTTTCTCTATGGTTTTATAGGTATCGTCAAAAAGCATTAAAACACATTAAATATGAAGAAAACCCAACGTTTGCGGAAAGTAGATGACAATGATAGCTAATATGGCTACCGCAATACCTATTTTATTAAGCAGGCTCAGCTTCTCTTTAAAAATAAACATACCGATAAAGGCGCCCACCACAATTACGCCAATATTCATGGCCGAAAACACTGCCGATGGATTATTGGCCAAAGCCACATGCGCTTTAAGGTAAAACAGGATATTGCCAAAATTAGCTACTCCCAATATCCAGCCAATGAGTATATGCGGCCACGAAAAACGCGTTTTTTTAGTGGCTACCTGGTAAATAAGTCCCGTCATAGACAGGATGAACGCCAGTACAAACACCACAAATATGGTGGTGGTGAATGGCACGGTGCTAATCTTGGTAATTTGCTTTAAAAGCACATCAATAACGCCGAAGCCTACAAAAACCAGTACCAGTGAAAACCATGAAATTTTATTAACCCGGTTGCTCACCGTTTTTTGCCATGGAATTGAAAATATAATGGCCGTAAATGCCAGAACAATACCTATGATCTTCACCGCATCTTTACCCTCGCCAAATAAGAAGAAGGCCGCGAATATGGGAATAAACAATGACAGCCGCTGGGCAATATCTGTACGCACTATGCCCGCCAGCCTTACCGACGAAGCCATAATTACAAACAGCGAAGGAAACAATATACCAAGAGCCAGGTAATTATAAACCGGCAGCTCATTTATATGTGATAGCTGCGGCTTAAAAAATATCCAGGTAAGCAGTATTGCCATAGAGTAATTCCAGGTGATGGCCTGAAAAACATCAATCTGGTAGCGTTTGGCCTGTTTCAACAAAACCGAAACCACAACACTACAGCAAATACTTAAAAAAACGTATAACATTATATAATTGGCTCGTTATAAATAATTTGGAGGCGATCTTTTCCCGAAGGAAACTCCCCGGCAATTATACCGGTTATTTGTGGTGCTTTTATGCCGTTTTTTAAATTGATTTTTCCGGTAAATACCCGGGCCTCATCCCATAAACCGGCCTCTATAAAACTTTGTAACGTACGCGCCCCCCCTTCTATTATTACCGATTGTATATCCTGCAGGTATAACTGGTATAAGATATACTGAGGCACAAAGTTGTTAAAATCTTCCAGGGCTATATACTTGTTTTTGCCGTCAACATCAAACTTAACTTCGTTAAATACAAATGTATCAACCGATTGGTCAAATATATTTAAGCCTTTATCCAACTCCAGCTTCCTGTCAATCACTACACGTTTGGGCGAACGACCATCGCCGTAACGTACGTTTAAGCAGGGATTATCAATAGCGGCGGTGTTTTTACCCACCAGCACAGCATCTTCTTCACTGCGCCATTGGTGTACCAGCCTGCGCGATTCTTCGCCTGTGATCCAGAGTTGAGTATGATCTGCCGGGGCAAAAAAACCATCACTGGTTTGCGCCCATTTTAATATAATATATGGCCGGTGCTTTTGCACCTTGGTAAAAAAACGGCGATTTAACCATTTACATTCTTTTTCAAGCACACCGGTTATCACCTCAATGCCGGCAGCTTTCAATTTCTCGATGCCTTTTCCGTCAACCTGGTCAAAAGGATCGCGGCAACCTACTACTACCGTCGGTATCTGGTGTCTGATGATCAGATCGGCGCAAGGAGGCGTTTTTCCGTAATGTGCACAGGGCTCTAAAGAAACATATATAACAGATTGTTTCAGCAACTCGGCAGCATCATCAAATTTACCCATAACCTGGGCAATAGCGTTAACTTCGGCATGCGCCTGTCCGTATTTTTGATGATAGCCTTCGCCTATGATCTTACCGTCATGTACAACCACTGCGCCAACCATAGGGTTTGGACTTACCTGCCCGGCACCAAGCTGGGCAAGTTCAATGCAGCGTTGCATATATTTTTCATGATTAACCATGCTGCAAAAGTAGCTTTTATGTTACTTTGTTGCATGATTACTATTAAGGATGTTTTTGAAGATTACAAACAGCTGAAAAAGGTTTATGAACCTAACGAGATAGAAGCCATCACGCTGTTCACCATCAGCGAAATATCACAACTATCAAAAGCATCAATTAAAGCTTTTCCTGAGCGTGAACTGAGCAGCCAACAGGAAGAACAATTAAAAAACATCCTGACCCAATTGTTAACCGGCCAGCCAATACAATACATTTTGGGGGTTACCGAATTTTATGGCCTACCCTTTAAAGTGAATCCATCGGTACTTATACCCCGCCCCGAAACCGAGGAACTGGTAGAATGGATACTTTCTTCGGTAGCCGAAGGCCAAAAGCATAAAGCCGAAAGCGTTAAACAATTTACCGGAGGCATTCTGGACATAGGTACCGGCAGCGGCTGTATTGCCATCAGCCTTAAAAAGAACCTTGCTAATGCACAGGTTTCGGCTATTGATATATCTGAAACGGCTTTGCAAACCGCCAGAGAAAATGCGGTATTGAATGAGGTGGATGTGAACTTTATACATGCAGATATTTTAAACTATTATTCCACACCCCACACTTCGCCCCCCGCTCCCCAATACCATATCATAGTAAGCAATCCTCCCTATGTTACGGTGGCCGATAAAAAACAAATGCACACCAACGTTACCGACTTTGAACCGCACAGTGCCTTGTTTGTGCCTGAAGATGATCCGTTGATATTTTACCGCGCCATTGCCCATTTTGCCAAGGCAAACCTGCAGCCTGGTGGATTATTATTTTTTGAGATCAATGAAAGTTATGGCCAAGAAACAATTGAACTACTGCAAAGCATGGGCTTTACAAATACTGAGTTGAGAAAGGATATGAGTGGGCGCAATAGAATGACGAAAGCTGTAATAGGTTAGTATTACAGCTTCGCTTAGTTATTTAGTGATAAAGATTAGGGGTATAATGATAAGGTTATTTCGTGGGCCCTATTAGTTATATATGATCTGCTCTATTATTTTATAATGTTCGTATCGGCTTATATCGGTATTTACAGCCACTCTTAATTTCATCTTATTCTTTTCAAAAAGCATCTTCTTTTTAAACGAAGGCATTTGATCACTCAGCATTAAGGCCATATCTGCTTCCACCTCGGCTATGGTATCAACCGATGGTTTGAAAATTTTATCACTAATACAATACAATTGTTCAACCACGCCGTCATAACGCTCTAAAAGTATTTGAAGCATATAAGCATTAGTTACGGAATAATTTCCTAAATCGTTGAATAAAACGTTCAACTCATTTAACTCTGTGATATAACCTGACATAGTATATTAATCTTTAATTAATTATACCAATGCTAATGCCACAAGTTTTTTACAGTCATTATGATGTTTAAAACCCTGTTAACCATTAAATCGTGAGTAAAATGCACCACAAAAAGGGGAATTGTAGTTCACGAACTGGCGATGAATTACACGGTGCAACATGGTTTCCCCATTTTGTCGATATTGAATGCAGCGAAGGAGTTATCAGTGAGCTATACATCAAGATGTTAGGCATGATAAATTCTTACTCTGTCCTCTTTCCAGCGAAGTTGAAGAGAGAGCAGGCGAGCGAAGCAAGTAATTTACGCAATACAATGATCAGACTCACCCGACCATCGCTACGCTCGGTCACCCTCTCTTCGCCTACGGCGGAAAGAGGGAATATTTGTTCTGCAAAATCAACGATCCTTCCGAATCATCAATGCCGGGGATGGAACTGGCTTATAGTACTTTTCAGGTACTCCCTGTCAAGGTGGGTATAAATTTCGGTGGTGGTGATGCTTTCGTGGCCCAACATCTCCTGTATGGCGCGCAGGTCGGCGCCGCCCTCAACCAAATGTGTGGCAAAAGAGTGCCGAAAAGTATGCGGACTTATAGTTTTCTTAAGCCCCGTGAGCTCAACAAGATCTTTGATCATTAAAAAAATATAAACACGGCTCAGCCTTGCGCCCCTGCGATTCAAAAACACAATATCCTCCTCTCCTTTTTTTATGAGTAGGTGTACGCGTATGTTCTCTATCCATATCCTGAGCGCCTTTATAGCAGCGCTTCCAATGGGTACCAGCCGCTCCTTATTACCTTTACCCGTTACCTTAATAAATTCAATATCCAGGTACAGGTTGGAGAGCTTTAGTTCGGTAAGTTCAGACACGCGCAGGCCGCTGCCATAAAGCGTTTCGAGGATGGCTTTGTTGCGGGCACCTTCGGGTTTCGACAGATCAATGGCCCCTATCAGCTTATTAATATCTTCGTAACTTAACGTATCGGGAAGCTTTCGTTGTATCTTGGGCGATTCCAGCAGCTCCGACGGATCGTTCCGGATAATATCCTCCATCAGCAGGTATTTATAAAAGGCTTTGATGCCCGATAATATCCTGGCTTGTGATGATGGGATCATGCCCAGTTCATTTACCCAGACTATAAAATTCCTCAAATCACTTAAAGTAATTATTTCGGGTTTTAATTTAATTTCCTGAACCTCAGAAAACTGATATAACCTTTCTATATCTCGCCCATAAGCCTCGATAGAATTATCGGCCAGTGATTTTTCTAATTTCAAATAAGCCTTAAAACCTTTTATTGCCGAACGCCACTCCAATTTGTTACTTTTTTTAAATGATTTGTTTTAAGTTTGAACTAATGAATATACAAATTATAAACGGCCCTAATTTAAACCTGCTTGGCGTTCGCGAAAAATCAATTTATGGCAACACCAGCTTTGAGGTTTACCTTGAAGAGCTGCGCAAGCGTTATGCAAACATCACCATTAATTATTACCAAAGTAATGTTGAAGGCGAAATTATAAACAAACTGCATGAAATTGGTTTCAGTTATGACGGAATTGTATTAAATGCCGGCGCTTATACGCATACATCTATTGCCATTGCCGATGCCATTGCAGCTATTACTACCCCGGTTATTGAAGTGCATATTTCAAACGTGCATAAGCGCGAGGAGTTTAGGCATAAATCAATGCTGGCAGCAAGCTGTAAAGGTGTTATTGCTGGCTTTGGTATGGACTCGTACCGTCTGGCTATTGAAAATCTGATAATTGAATAAGAGATAAGAGCAAGAAATAATAATCAAGAGTGAAGAAATGAGAATCAAGAAATAAGAATTAAAACGAGTGGTCAGGAAAAACTTTGGTAACGATCGAATAGCAATTTCTTGATTCTTGGCTCTTATGTCTTGATTCTCATTTCTTGTGTCTAACCATCTACCACCTCCCTATGCATAAATTATTTAGAACTGCCTCGTATAGCTTATTGATCCTGATAGTTTTTTCCGGTGCTGATGCGCTGGCGCAAACAAAAAAGAAAAAATCACGCAGTGTAAGAGATTCGCTCCGGGCGGCTATACTCTCGCGCGATTCTATGATGCGGTCGCTCAAACGCTCCGATACATCAACAAATAACTTACTGCAAAAGGTTGAATATTATACATCGGCTTTTAACCAGATCAAAACCAACCTTTCAAAACAAATTGATACGGTTGGCATCAGCACCCAGCTCCCCAGTTACGAGAGGCGTGTAACGCTGATAAAACCGCTCATTGATAACGATAAATCAAGCACACTCCGTTATTTATATGCCATACGCGATATTTTAACCCGCAGTGTTGACCAGTTAGACCTTTGGCAGGATCAGCTGGCGGATATTAACTCCAAGCTGGTACAAAACCAAACCGATTTGAACGCCATCTCGCGCGATAGTGTTTTAAAGATATTACCGGCCGATAGTTCCCTGGCAACCACTTTCCTAATCCAGAAAATAGCTATCGACAGCAAGTATCATAAGCTGGATGGGATCAATAAAAAACTGATGGTTAAGATAGGCCTGTTGCAAAACCGTACCTCATCGGTATATATATCTATACTTGACCTCAAAGACCAGATAGACTTTAAGATCAGGGACTTCAGCATCCGCGCTTTCTCGGCCGAGTACAGCAATATATGGAGCATGAATGCCGATGAAGGCAGCGATTTTAAAACCGCGCTTTCGGCCACAGTTGCCATGAACACCAAGCTTTTCAGCTTTTTTGTAGGCCGCGATGTGCTTATACACCTTTCGGGATTAGTTATTTTACTGGGCTTTTGGTTTTGGGTTTATACGAGCCGTAAAAAGATCCTTAAAACCAATGATGCTGCCGACAATATATTTGATCAGGCTAAATATGTGATCAGCTATCCGCTGGTTTCATCATGTATTCTGGCGTTTACGTTGCTTCCTAATTTTTATGACCACCCGCCGGTAGTGGTGCTCGAAACATTTTTTATTATCCTGATTGTAGCCCTGCTTTACCTGGCTAAAAAAACATGCTCAAAACCCCTGTTCAATTACCTGCTACAACTGTTCATTATTACCAATATTTATTGCCTGAGCAATTTGTTTATACAGGTAACTAATGCCGATAGGGTTTTTGTATTGATACTGGGCATAGCGTCGGTTTATTTCAGTATCAGGTATTTGGCTGCGGTACGCCAAGCGCCGGATGATCACTTGCCGTACACCGGACTTGTATTAAAAGCATTTATTTTTCTTGAAACCGTTTCCATTTTATGTAATGTGTTCGGGCGTTTTAGCCTGGCCAAAATAGTTGGGGTAACGGCTATACACAGCTTGTGGCTGGCTATGGCTATGTACTACATAGTTCACATGCTGATGGAAGCCCTGTTTTTACAATTGGAAGCAAGCAAAAACAGCAACAATTTAACCTCATACATAGATTATCAACTGCTTAAAAATAAGTTCAGGAGTGTGCTCGCGGTGTTGGCCAGCCTATTATGGCTGGTAATGTTTACCCAGAACATGAATATTGAGGATGCCGTATTTACTCATATTGAAGATTTTTTAACCGCTAATCGCAGCATTGGTGGCACCAATACGCAGTTCACCTTTCAAAGCGTGATCATATTTATAGCGGTGATCTGGCTGTCGTCTATTACCTCTAAAATAGTCAGTTACCTGTACGATGTATCGGCCAAGCACAAGCATGATATGGATGTGCTGAAAAAGAAAAACCGTACCTCTACCCTGCTTATCCGTATCGGGGTTATTGCCATAGGTTTCTTTTTGGCCGTAGCGGCATCGGGCGTACCTATTGATAAAATCACCATTATTATCAGTGCCTTTGGTATAGGTATTGGTTTTGGTTTGCAAAACATTGTAAACAACCTGGTTTCGGGTTTGATACTGGCCTTTGAAAAGCCCATCCAGGTAGGCGATATTATTGAGGTAGATAGCCGCTCGGGTACCATACTTGATATTGGAATACGAGCCAGTAAAATTGCCACCAGCGACGGCGCCGAGGTTATTATCCCCAACGGCGACCTGATATCGCACCACGTAATTAACTGGACGCTAAGCAATAACAACCGTCGTGTTGAACTTATAATTGGAGCCGCCTATGGTGTAAATATTGAAAAGGTAAAAGCTTTGTTGACCAACGTGTTAACCTCACATGACGATATTATGCAAAACCCTGCACCATCGGTATTGCTGCACAATTTGAGTGAGAGCTCCGTTGATTTCAGGGTGCTTTTCTGGGCTGCTGATATTAATACCTGGACTACCCTGAAAGGCAGCGTACTTACCGATATTTATGATGCATTTAACCGTGAGGGTATTGAGATTCCTTATCCTCAGCAGGATGTGCACTTACTATTACCACCTGATAGTCCGTTGGTAAAAACACCTGTTAAAGACAAGGAAACTAAAAAGGCTAAAACCAGCTCAACAGAAGAAACTAAAGCAGATCAGACTGATCAAGATCAGTAAATTTGGTTTTCTTTTTCACGAAAAAGTTCCAGACAATACTGCCCTGGTACATGCCTTTCAGGTTTTTGCTCCGTTTGGAGTGATGGGTTTTAGGTGATGAGTTTTTGCCGCTACTCAGGTTTTTAATTCCATAAGCCGAAACCCTGATGCCAAAAATACTCAGCACAAAGTTCTGATGCGCACGGCTTACGGCCCAGGCATCTTTGCGCTTGCCTTCTGCCAAAAATCGCAGCAGGGCTAACAGATCCATCCAGAAACGCATGAGTATCACAAACAAAGCCCTGCCAAACGGAAGGTTCTTTTTGAGTAATAAGAGATTGTTCCTGAAGTTAAGGTAAGTTTTAAAGGGATTTTCCGCATTAAGGGTACCACCGCCCACATGGTAAACGGTTGATTGCGCGCAGTACATCACTTTATAGCCCATGTTTTTTAATCGCCAGCAAAGGTCAATCTCTTCCATATGGGCAAAAAAGAACTCATCAAAACCACCTGCCTCATCCCAATATTTCTTTTTGATAAACAAGGATGCACCAGATGCCCAAAACACCTCGCCAGATTGCTGGTACTGACCCAGATCGTCCTCTACCTCATAAAACATGCGGCCACGGCAAAAAGGGTATCCAAAACTGTCAATAAAACCACCGGCAGCACCAGCATGTTCAAACTGATCTTTTTGAGCGTATGACAGTAGTTTAGGAGCTGCCGTGGCTATCAAAGAATCGCTTTCCATGAGCTCAATCACTGGTTCTATCCAACCGGGTACAACCTCCACATCAGAGTTAAGGAGTATAAAATAATCGGCTTGTACCTGGCT
Source organism: Mucilaginibacter aquaedulcis (assembly GCF_030409325.1). Taxonomy (GTDB): domain Bacteria; phylum Bacteroidota; class Bacteroidia; order Sphingobacteriales; family Sphingobacteriaceae; genus Mucilaginibacter; species Mucilaginibacter aquaedulcis. The sequence continues at coordinate 110,784 of NZ_JAUFPR010000002.1, read as the reverse complement.
CAGTACACGGTTATAGCCTCCTGTAAAACCATAATTATTGCCGGTTTCAATTATTTTAACTGAAGGGAAATTCTCCTTTACAAAAGCTACAGAACCATCAGTTGAGCCATTATCGCCCAGCACAATATCAAGCCCGGGCCAGGTTGAGGCCAGCACAGATGGAAGAAATTGTTTCAGGTATTTAACGCCGTTCCAGTTTAATATAACTACAGCAACTTTTGGTGTATCAATCATTTATGTTTGTCCTCCGGCTTAAACTTCCACCTCCGGTGAGACCATAGCCAATATTGCGGTTCGCGCCTGATCATGCCTTCCAGGTATTGCACGTGCTTGTCTGTTAACTCATGCTCGACAGTTTGTTTGGCGTTTTCAGTCAGCGGAACCAATGTATAAGTATAGTAGCCTCTTTTTACCCGCCTCATGTCGTAAAACACAACAGCGGCATCAATAGCCTTTGATATTTTTTCGATGCCCAAAAATACGGCAGTTGGTTGATTTAAAAAATTGGTAAAGTAATTTACTTCGTGCTGCACGGGTGTTTGGTCGCCAACCAGCACGCTTACGGTAAGTTCGTTTTTATACTCCACCATTTTACGCATAGTTTGCTTCATGGGCACAGGCTGCCCCCCAAACCTCGACCTAACCTTGATAAAAAAATCATTAAATGTGGCATTGGAGAGCGGTTTAAAAACAATCATAAACCTTTTATCGGTAACAAAGTTAAAGTTGAGCGCCGCCATTTCCCAGTTACAATAATGCCCCGCAACAGCTATGATACTTTTACCCTTGGCAAAATATTCATGCACCAGCTCAGAATTGGTAGCCACTACCCTTTTTTGAATCTGTTTTTCAGATACAGTGATCATTTTTACCGTTTCCACGATCAAATCGGCAAGGTAACGGTAGTACTTAAATTCAATATCGTGGCGTTCTTTCTCAGTTTTTTCGGGGAAGGCATTGGCCAGATTTTGCTTTACCACATCGCGGCGATAACGCGCCAGATAATAGATAATGATGAATAAAATATCAGATATGATATACAAAAACCAAAAGGGAAGTAACGATATGAGATATAAAATTAATATACCCAACCTTAAAAACCCTTTTTTTATCATTATTTTAACCAATTTTGAACACAAACATAAAATATATGATTGAAAAAGGTGCTGTATTACCTATGTTTTATCTTCCGCCGGTTGAATATTTTGTAAGATTAAATGCTTATAAACCTGATATTCTGATAGAAAGAGAAGAACATTTTCCGAAACAAACTTACCGTAACCGGGCAAACATCTATTCGCCCGAGGGCATATTGCCTTTGGTGGTGCCGGTTATAAAAGGTTCAAAAAATCATACCAAAATTACGGACGTAAAGATCAGTTATGATTTTGACTGGCAGCGCCTGCACTGGCAAAGCCTTGGTGCCTGCTACCGCCGCTCTGCTTATTTTGAGTATTATGAGGACGATTTTGCCGCGTTTTACCAAAAGCAAAAACAGATTCCCTTCCTGTTTGACTATAACGAACAGCTTTTGCAGTTACTGCTTAGGCTTACGAAAATAAAAACGGAGATAGCTTATACGGATGAATATCATGCCGAATACCCTGCCATTCCTGATTTCAGAACCTCCATTCACCCGAAAAAGGAAACTGAACTTGAACAAAAAACCTACTTTCAGGTTTTTGAAGAGCGGAAAGGCTTCCTGAAAAATCTGAGCATCGTTGATCTCTTATTCAATCAGGGCCCGCAAAGCATTAACTATTTGTAAATGGACAGCAGGATAAAGCGTGTAAAATATAAGGTACGCAAACTTGCAGGCAACGTTGGCGATAGTCCCGGGCTTATTGTAATTCCGGAAGATGCCGTAAAGCCGCATATTGCCATATTTTCATATAATAAGGATGATCTGATCATATCTGAAGGCAAAAGTATTAAAGTAATACTTGATCAGTTTAAAAAATGCGACGGCCGCGCTAAGTGGACCCACTGGATCAAGGTAAATGGCTTGGGCGATGCGGAACTGATTGAACAGATAGGTGTTCACCTGAGTATAAACCCATTGGTGCTGGAAGATATAGCCAACACTCACCAGCGCCCCAAATTTGATGAGTATGACGGCTATGCCTTCTGTACCAGCCGTATAGTACACTTTAACAAGGAGGATGAACTGATAAACAACCAGTTTTCCTGCATTATTAAAGATAACCTGATCATCAGCTTTGAGGAGGATTATCATGAACATTTTGAAGCGGTTAAAGCCCGCTTAAAAGCTGGCAAAGGTGCTATCCGTACTGCCGGGCCAGGCTATATGTGCTATGCCTTAACCGATACCATTATAGATACTTACTTTTTAATACTGGCCCATATTGGCGATAAACTTGACGCCATTGAGGATAAGGTATACTCCGATGCTGATAAAAGCATCATGTTTAATTCGCAGCAAATTAAGCGTACGCTGATCATTATACGCAGGGCGAGCTGGCCCGAGCGCGATAAGATCAACGATATGATCCGGTCCGAAAACCCGCTGATAACGTCAGAAGTTAAAGTTTTCCTGCGCGATGCCTATGATCATTGCATCCAGGCTATGGACCTCATTGAAAATTATAAAGAGGTAACCTCCAGCATCATTGATCTTTACTTATCAATGGTAAGTAACAGGATGAACGAGATTATGAAGGTGCTCACCATTATATCGGTAATTTTCATTCCCCTTACCTTCATTGCCGGTATTTATGGCATGAACTTTTCACGCCAGGATGATCATGGCCATACCATACCTGATAACATGCCCGAACTTTACTGGCGCCACGGCTATGTTTACGCCCTTATCTTCATGTTTTTAATAGCCATTATACAGGTGGTAGTATTTTGGAGAAAAGGCTGGTTTAATAAGTTGTAGGTGTTACAAATCATAACAGTCAACAAAAAACAATTGTCATCTCGAACGAGGTACGAGGAGAGATCTTATACGTGCGATACCCTGCGCGTATAAGATTTCTCACTATCGTTCGAAATGACATAATGTTAAATGGGATAAAGCACAAATTCCAATATATTAATTCCTAAACTCCGGTTTCAGATCAGCGATCATAGCTTTTCTGAATTTCAAAACTTTGGGTTCTGAAACACTTTCAATGTAAGGGTTATCGCCATGGGTTCGGTAATAGCTCTGATGATAGGTTTCGGCAGGATAAAAGTTGGTGAATGGCACTACCTGAGTTACTACAGGATTATTATAATGCTTTGATTCGTTCACTTTTTTAATGGTGGCCAGCAAAATATTCTTTTCTTCGGGAGTACGGTAAAAAGCTATAGAACGGTAATCAGTACCTTCATCGGGCCCCTGACGGTTCAGCGTGGTGGGGTCATGCGCGAAGAAAAAACCCTCTACAAGCTTTTCGTAACTTATTATTTGAGGATCGTAATAAACCTGCACTGTTTCGGCATGGTTGGTATTTTGCGAACTCACTTCCCTGTAGGTTGGGTTCTTGGTATCGCCGCCTGCATATCCTGAAATTACTTTGTTCACACCTTTAAGCTCAGACATGGCCTCGCTCATGCTCCAGAAACAGCCCCCACCAAAAGTGGCAACTGCTTCGCCTGCTTTGGGCTGTGGTAGTTTGGCAAACTTATCAGATGATTGTCCGCTGGCACAGCCAACAAACAAAAAAAGCCCTGCTATATATAACATCAACTTGTTCATGATATAATGATTTTATGTTGTTAGTCGAATATACGGCGCAATCCTTACAGGCAGATGTCAGAAAAAGGTAATCTTGAAGCGAGTCTCCTATCCTATCTTAACGACTTTTTCACTATGGTGAGTATTTCGCTGAGCCCATTAGTTTTGATCTCAAAGGTGGTTGACAACAACATGCCCATTTTGTCTTTTGTAAAACCCTTGCCGGCCATCCACTCCAGGTAACTGATAGGTATATCGGCAATGATAGTGCCTTTATATTTACCATAAGGCATCCGCATTTGTACAATATCAACAAGTATTTTCGGGTCAGGTTGCATGTTTTTCACTGTGTAAATATAGAATTTATTCCCGTTGCAGATAATTTGATGAATCGAATGGACAGCGATTTTTGGTATTAAAGGGATGACCATGATTATCCAAAATCATAGCAAAATCATTTAATCCAACAAATCTGTTTAATCCTGGTTCAGACATTTTTCTTCTGTTGCCGCTGGTTACGACTAATATTTTGTCATTGCGAGCGAAGCGTGGCAATCGCGAATTTGTCTGAACCACGATTTTGGGGATTAAGGGATTACCACGATTATAAAAAAAACTAAAATAAAATCCTTTAATCCAATAAATCAGTGTAATCCTGGTTCAGACAAATTCGCGATTGCCACGCTTCGCTCGCAATGACAAATTTTCAAACTCAAAGATTATTACTCACCTCAACTGCCGCATGATCATAAACCCGGCAAAGGCTGCAGCAAACGAAACCGCGACTTTAAATTCTGCACTGCTTACAAAGGGAGGTACATAGGTAACACCTGTTTCGTTGGTCATGGCCGGATTGTTCAGATATCTTCCGCTTGATGGCATGGCTACTTCTTCAAAATTTTCCGCGAGTTCCTGTAAGGCATCCTGTAGTTCGCGGCCACGCATAACAAGTCCATGACCCGGAGCGATGGTGCGCGGATTAACAGCTGCGATTTTACGTACCGATGCAGCGGCAGCCTCCCAGTTCATGGTAAAATATTTTGGCGGGCCGCATAATTTGCCCGTATAATTAAATACCGATATGGCCGACTCAGCTTTTGTAGTGGCCACGGCATCGCCTGCCAGCAAAACGGAACTTACCGGTAAGTATAAAGATATATGACCGGGCGAATGTCCCGGGGTTTCAATTACTTTCCAATCGGGCAATTCGGGTATCCCCTCTTCTACATCTATGGCTCTGATCCTGTGCCGGATATTTAAAGGTTTTACCGGAAAAAATACAGAGGCTAGACTCATTAATCCGCCGCCCACAAACGGATCGGGAGGTGGATATGATGACAGGCCAGTTAAGTAAGGTATTTCAAGCCGGTGAGCATATACAGGCACGTTCCAGTGTTTTAAAAGTTCGGGTAAACCGCCGGCATGGTCGCCGTGAGCATGGGTAAGTATAATTGCCGATGGCTTGGTACCCGGGCCAAACAAAGCCTCGGCCATAGCTATTATTTTGGCCGACGAGCCTTTTAATCCTGTATCTATCAAAACCCAACCCTTTGCCGAGCCGGGACGATTGGCAATCATGTATATATTAACAAACAGTAGCCTGGTGCCCCATATCCTTTGGGCTACCTGGAAATATTTTGCATTAAGTAATCGGTTCATTGTTCTGGAATTATTAACTAAACAACAAGCTGATGTTAAAAGTTTGAGTACAAACCAGTTTGAGAATATTTTTGTGAACCTCATGCAAAAACAATTGCATACCATTTTTTATAACCTAATATCAGGCAAACACAAACACCTTAAAACGTGTTAGCATATAAATTTATAGATTATGGAACAACAATTTGAAGTAACACTTACCGGCACCGACAGCTCGATTGACGGTATTGTAGAAGCAATTTCATACCCTAATTTTGCTAATGCTTATGAATTTAAATCAATAGACGGCACATTGCACCTGATCATAGCAAAAGATGCGGACGGGCAATGGATCAGGCTAACCGGTACAGAACCTTATTTATCGGGCTGGATAGATGAGTTGGCCGATCACGTTAGTAAGGCTTAAAGGATATTTAAATTCAGGGTAAAGGGGCGTTCGCAATCTCAAAACGAACACCCCGCAAATGCCCTGATAGCTATAGCCTGTTATAAATTAACAGGTTTCATTTTTGGCGATAGTAAATGCATGATAAACCACGCCAGCAAGTATGCACAACCACATATCAAGAATATAATATTGTAGCCGGTAGTTAAATGGCCTGCTTCTTTGTAAAACTCCAATATGTTGCCTACTAACAGTGGGAAAAGTATCCCACCAACTGAACCAGCCATACCCCCTATACCTACTATGGAGCTTAGCGCCCTTTTGGGGAACATATCAGATGCTGTAGTAAAAATATTTGCACTCCAGGCCTGATGTGCTGCCGCTGCCAAACTGATAAGCGCTACCGCCTGCCAGATATTAGTTGCATATTTTGCCGAAATAATGGGTAACACACATAATGCAAATATGAACATAGAGGTTTTGCGTGCCTTAAACACAGGCCATCCTTTTTTTATAAAATATGATGACAGGTATCCACCGCCAATACTACCAATTGAAGTGGCTGTATAAACCAAAATTAACGGGAGACTTGGTCTTTTAAGGTCGAGATTAAAGGTGCTTGAAAAGTAAGATGGAAGCCAGAAAAGGAAAAACCACCATATAGGATCGGTAAGAAATTTGCCGATAACAAAAGTCCACGTTTGTCTGATTCCAAAAAGCTGAACCCACTTAATTTTACTTTCATCCTTTCCCACAGCAGCGTCCAAATCACTATGAATATGGTCAAATTCTGCCTTCAATATTTTTTTATGTTTAGATGGTATCTCATAGTATATCCACCAAAATATAAGCCATATAAAACCAATGGCACCGGTAATGATAAAGGCCATTTGCCAACCATAAACACCCAATATCCAGGGCACCATAATTGGAGCAACCACCGCCCCTATATTAGCACCTGAATTAAATATACCGGTAGCCAAAGCCCGCTCCTTTTTAGGAAACCACTCCGCAACAACTTTAATGGCTGCCGGAAAGTTACCGGATTCGCCTATACCTAACGCCGCTCTTACCACTCCGAAACCAAATGTACTTTTAACAATGGCATGCAGCATGGCTGCTATGCTCCATACAATTAATGATATGGTATAACCTAATTTTGTACCTATTTTGTCAATAAAACCACCAAAGGCCAGCAACCCTATGGCATAGGCAGTTGAAAATGCCATTACGATATAGCCATAATCGGTTTCAGTCCAGTGAAATTGAATTTCTAATACAGGTTTTAATAAACCTATAACCTGCCGGTCAAGATAGTTTATAGTAGTGGCGAAAAATAGAAGTGTTACTACTACCCATCTGTAGTTGCCAACTTTGGTTTCTTTCATTATAATTGGTTTTAATTGGTTGTTTAGGTTATTTGCTGGCTTGCACCAATTCCATTAGCTTCAGGGTATCTGCATACAGCTGATCATACAAACGATTTTCCAGTACTTTTTTGCTGATGAGCTTACTTCCCATGCCCACCGCGCAAACCCCGGCATTGAACCATGTGCTGATACTATCGATATTTAACTCAACCCCACCTGTTGGTATAAATAACTGCCCTGCAAATAATTCTTTTATCGACGACATGAACTCCGGCCCCAAAATATTGGCCGGGAATAATTTAATTAAGGCCGCGCCATGTTGTTGCGCGGTATTGATTTCTGTTGGTGTCATACAGCCCGGTATCCATAACATATCGTGCTCCTTGGCTATTGCCCCAACTTCGGGGTTTATAACAGGAGCCACAATAAAGTCGGCACCCGCAGCGATGAATGCGGTTGCTTCAGCAGCAACCTTAATGGTACCTATGCCTAATTGCAGATCGGGCATTTCATCCTGTTGCGCTTTTTTGAGCACTTTAAAGTTTTCAAGTGCCGCAGCACCACGATTGGTATACTCAAATACCCTGATACCCGCCTTGTACAAGGTTCTGGTTATTTCAAGGCTCACCTGGGCATCTTCATAAAAAAACAAGGGTAACGAACCCTGGGTTAATATGGCATCCAGTACTATATTTTTTTTACTCATGATTTTATTGCTTTTGTAATTTCCTCAACCGTATTATTGGTTGCATCTCCCTCAATAAATAATTTCTGATAAGCCGCCGAAGTAGCAAACTCTAATGTATCCAGCGGTGCAAAATCATTATACATACCATAAATGAGGCCTGCCATAAAGCAGTCGCCGCTGCCTACCTTATCTTTCACCTTATCCGTATCGTATTGTTGCGAAGCATGCAACTTATCGCCATCATACAAAGCAGTATAATAGTTTATGCCCTCGCCGGCATCAAAACGGAAAGTGTTGGCTACGGCTTTGCATTTAGGATATTGTTTCATGATACCCTGAGATGATTTCTGAGCTTCCTTTAGATAGATGCTCTTTTGGCCCGATTCTGTCACTTCCTCCTCAATATCAATACCCAGCATTCTTTCTGCCGCCCAGATATTTCCCATGATCAGATCGGCGTGTTTTACCAGCTCCGGCATAATATCAATAGGCTGTTTGCCATATTGCCAAAGCCTTGCGCGGTAATTCAGATCAACTGATATGGTGATATTTCTGGCAGTTGCTGCTTTCAGCACCTCGGCGCAAACATCGGCAGCATCCTGACTAATGGCCGGGCAAATAGCACTGAAGTGGAACCAGCTTACGCCATCCAAAACCTTGTCCCAGTTAACCTGGCCGGTTTTTAAGGTGGCAAAGGCCGAGTTAGCGCGATCATAGATCAGCGCATTGTTCTTAATATCCTTCCCACGGGTTAAGTAATATAAACCGATCCTGTCGCCATGTTTAAAAACGGGTGTGGTATCAATTTTTTTGCCTTGCAGGTAGTTCAATATCTGATCAGACAAGGCATTATCAGGCAAAGCTGTAAAATAAGCCGATGGCAAGCCCCATAAGGCCAGCGCTGTAGCCACGTTCAGTTCGGCACCGCCTACAAAAAAGGGTAACTGATTATTGTTCAGCCACTCACCGTTTGCATCGGGGCATATCCTGAGCAGTAACTCGCCAAATGAAAGTATACTACCTTTTGGCGATTTGTTTTCAAAAGGGTTACTCATTATTGCTGATCAAAGTTAAAGTAGTTTTTAGCGTTATAATAGCATATATCCTGGATGATCTTACCCGTCCATGCTATATCGTTTGGTAGTTCTCCGTTCTCAATATCTTCAGCAAACAGGTTACAAACCAGCCTGCGGAAATACTCATGCCGCGGGAACGATAAAAAACTGCGCGAATCGGTAAGCATACCTACCATACGGCTGATAAGGCCGATGTTCGATAGGGCGTTCAACTGTTTGGTCATCCCGTCTTTTTGATCCAAAAACCACCAGGCTGAGCCAAACTGAACTTTACCGGCAACCGAGCCATCGTTAAAATTACCTGTCATGGCGGCAAATACCTCATTATCGGCAGGATTCAGGTTATAGATGATGGTTTTTGTAAGCTGGTTATTCAGATCAAGCTTGTTCAGGAACTTTGACAAGGCCGCTCCCTGCGAAAAATCGCCGATAGAATCCCAGCCGGTATCCGGGCCTGAGTTGGTTAACCCGCGAGTATTGTTGTTGCGGAGCGCACCGAGATGATACTGCTGAACCCAGCTTTTTTCATGATCCCACACGGCAAACTGAAACAACATGGCCGATTTAAACTTCAGTATCTCCAGTGGTAACAACGCTTGCTTGCCTCGTATTTTCAGGAAGATGGCAGCTATTTCACTCTCCGTGTAGTCCTCAGCATAGATCTGCTCCAAACCATGATCAGACAATGTACAGCCATTGGCGGCAAAGTAATCATGGCGGCCTTTTAAGGCATTCAGGTAATCGTCAAGTGTTGCAATGTCGGCATTAACAACCTGTTGCAGCTGATCAATGTAGTTATTCAGCGTAGCAAGATCATCAGCGTTCATGGCCTTATCCGGCCTGAAAGCAGGGAGTACCTTTATTGCATACCCATCTTGTTTTATTTTTTGATGATGAGCCAAACTATCCAGCGGATCGTCAGTGGTGCAAACTACCTCTACGTTTTTGCCTTTCAGAATATTACACACACTGAACTCCGGGGTAACAATTTTCGCATTACAATCGGTATATATTTTTTGAGCCGTTGCAGGCGAAAGCAGATCGTGAACATCAAAGTAACGTTGCAGCTCCAGGTGCGTCCAGTGATATAGTGGGTTACGTAATGTATATGGTACGGTTTCGGCCCATTTTTCAAACTTTTCCTGATCTGTTTTATTGCCTGTTATAAAAGCCTCGTTAACACCATTGGCACGCATAGCACGCCATTTATAATGGTCGCCGTAAAGCCAGGCATGGGTCAGGTTCTTGAAATTAATATCGTTAGCTATCTGATCAGGTGGCAAGTGGCAGTGGTAATCAATAATAGGCAACGAGCTTGCATATTCATGGTACAGGCGCTGTGCCGTTTTGGTTTGCAGTAAAAAATCCTGATCTAAAAAATTCTTCATTGTGCTTATGCAGGTAAAATGTATTTTTTTCTTTAATATTTGGGAACCTCTCCCTGCCCTCTCTAAAGGAGAGGGTTCTAAACTTCCCTTTCAAGTCTGCTCCTTTGGAGAGGACTTAGTCAAGGTTCATATTATTTATCAAATAATGATCTCTTAACTCCCATTTCTAAGCCACGCAATTCAGCAAGGCCTTTCAGCCTTCCGATGGCCGAATAACCGTGATAGGTTTTATAGTTAAAATCATCCAACAGTTTATGACCATGATCCGGGCGCATTGGTATGGCAATATCCTGGCGACCGTTTTTATGGCGCTTTTGTTGTTCTAAAACAATCTTTTTCATTACCGCGTACATATCAGTACTACCGTTCAAATGCTCGGCCTCGAAAAAGCTGCCGTCATCCTCACGCTGTACATTGCGCAGGTGCAGGAAATGAATGTGCTGACCCAGGCGTTCCACAATACCAGGCAGGTCATTATCCGGCCTTGCTCCTAACGAGCCGCTGCAAAAAGTTAAACCATTGCTTGGCGATGGGCTAAAGTTAACCACATCGGCAAGGTCCTGCTCTGTTGATACCACGCGAGGCAAGCCTAATATCGGGAACGGCGGATCATCGGGGTGGATACACATCCTTACCCCCGCTGCCTCAGCTCCCGGAATAATCCCTTTCAGGAAATAACCGAGATTGTTTTTCAAAGCCGCTGCATCTGTGTCGGCATATCTTTTTAAATGCTCCTTAAACTCGGCGATGGTAAGTGTTTTGTTTGTACCAGGAAGGCCAGCCATCAGGTTATTGATGAGCTGCGTTTTCTCTTCGGCAGTAATATTATCCAGGTAATTTTTTGCAGCCTGTTGCTGTGCCGGTGTAAAATCATTTTCGGCTCCTTCACGCTCCAGTATGTACAGATCAAACGCGGCCAGCGCGTTAGCATCATATCTGAGGGCTGTTCCTTTATTGGGTAGCAGATAATCAAGATCGGTGCGCGTCCAATCAAGCACGGGCATAAAATTATAACAAACGATGTTGATTCCTGCCAGCGAAAGATTTTTGAGGGTGCTTACATAATTTTCGATGTACTTATCCCTGTCGGACGCAGCGGTCTTAATACTCTCATGAATATTAACGCTCTCCACAACCGACCATGTAAGGCCTGCATCTTCAATTATTTTTTTCCGTTCGTTGATTTCATCCAAACTCCACACCTTCCCGCTTGGGATGTGGTAAAGTGATGTAACAATGCCTGTGGCACCTGTTTGCCTGATAGCTGTGAGAGTAACCGGATCGGTTGGCCCAAACCAGCGAAATGTTTGTTCTAAATTATTCACCATGGATCAAATGGTATTGTTGTATAATAGGTTTGAATCGCAAATTACATATCATTTTACAGAAGTTAGAAAGGATAGCCAAAACAATCCACGCAATCGTTTTCGGATATTCAAAAAGCTCTCTCTTTAAGGCATATAATTTATAACGTTTTAGCAAATGACATATTCTGTTAAACAAAAGGGCGGCACATCCATGATATGCCGCCCTCTTTTATATCTGAATGTATTAACTACTACCAGAAGATAGAATAAAGCGCAACCACAATACCGGTAACTATTAAAGCACCGGCGGTAAACGCTCTTGATGTTTTAAACATTGAAGCATCAATTTCCAAACCATTGGTAGTTACCCCTCTGGCCGCATCTATTTTAGATATGATGTACATACCCACCACACAAATGATGAATACAAAACCCATACGGTCAAGGAAAGGTATTTCGTAAAGCTGTGTTACTTTATCATCCTGCAAAGCCAGTTTCGAGAAACCGTAAGGCGACAGGAAGCTCAGATCGGCAAAACGTGGCAGCAGCTTAAAGAAACAGGAGAATACGAACCCGCCAATTGTAGCAAATAAAGCAGCATTTGAAGTGGCCTTTTTCCAGAAGAACCCTAAAATAAACATGGCAAATATACCCGGCGATACAAAGCCTGTATACTCCTGGATATATTGGAAGCCTTGTTTACCCTCGCCCATCAATGTTTTACCTATCAACTCAGATAATACTATACCCAATACCATAGCTACTACTACCGACCATTTACCCAGGTTAACCAGTTTTTTATCGGTAGCACCCGGATTAATAGCTTTTTTGTAGATATCTAAAGTAAAGATGGTAGCAATACTGTTTGCCTTACCGGCCAATGAAGCCACGATAGCTGCTGTTAAAGCAGCAAACGATAGACCTTTTAAGCCTGAAGGAAGTAAGTTTAATAATGATGGATAAGCCTTATTAGGATCTAACACACCCGATGAGCTCATCATTTCCTGGTGGAACATACCTTTTTGATAAAGCAAATAAGCAGCTATACCTGGCAATACCACAATAACCGGCATCAACAGTTTCAGAAAAGCTGCAAACAGGATACCACCACGGGCGGTTTTTAGGTTTGCACCTAAGGCACGCTGCGTAATGTATTGGTTACAACCCCAATAGTTCAGGTTAGTAATCCACATACCTCCAATTAAAACCGTTAAACCCGGTAAGTCCATGTAGTTAGGGTTATCCTTCCTAAAGATCATGTGGAAGTGATCCGTAGCCTCTGAGTGCAGAATTTTGAAGCCATTTAATAAGCCAGTTGTTCCTGCTTTTTCGCTTAAAAGTGTAAGTGCAAGGTAAGTAGCCATTAAACCACCTAAAATAAGCACCGCAACCTGTATAACGTCGGTATAACCGATAACCTTCATACCACCCAGTGTAATTACAATGGAGAATATAGCCAGCAACCAGATACACAGGTGAATATCCAAACCAGATATACCACTGATAGCCAAGGCACCCAGGTACAGGATAGACATCAGGTTAACCACAATGTACAGCAACAGCCAGAAAATAGCCATGATCATGGCTACCGTGCCGTTATAGCGCTGGTGCAAAAACTGCGGCATGGTGAATATCTTATTTTTAAGATATACCGGGATAAAAAATACCGCCACAATGATCAGTGTGATAGCCGCCATCCACTCGTAGGTAGATATGGCTAACCCCATCTTGAATGCAGATCCGCTGGTTCCGATAAACTGCTCTGCAGATATATTTGATGCGATCAGTGATGCTCCGATAGCCCACCAGGTTAATGAACCTTCGGCCAAAAAATAGTCCTTTGAAGTGGCATCGGCGTTGTGCTTACGCTTATATACCCACCAGCCATAGCTGGAAACTAATACAAAGTAGATCAAGAATACAGCATAATCGCCATACGATAGGGTTTTCAGATTCATTGGTTTTGGTTAGATTGGTTTAATATGTTAGATTGACAATTATAAACTATATATAGCGATTTATCAAATTTTCTAAATATTCTTGTTTACCACTAATGGCTTTAGGCTCGCCATTAGCTATCGCATAGTTACGCAAATCTTCTAACGAAAGCTTACCTGTTTCAAAATCTTTACCTGAACCCGAGTCGAAAGAGGCATATCTTTCGCTTCTTATCTTTTTATAATCTGATTTTTGGAGGATATTATCGGCAATTACCAATGCACGCGCAAAAATATCCATACCGCCAATGTGGGCGTAAAACAGATCTGCCGGGTCTGTTGAGTTACGGCGTATTTTGGCATCAAAGTTTATACCGCCGCCCTGGAAACCGCCTGCCTCTAATATGATCAACATCGATTCGGTAATTTCATTGATATCATTCGGGAACTGATCCGTATCCCAACCATTTTGCACATCACCGCGGTTAGCATCTATTGAACCTAATAAACCGGCATCGGCAGCTACCTGCAACTCATGCTGGAAGGTATGACCGGCCAGAGTAGCATGGTTAACCTCCAGGTTCAGTTTAAAATCGTTCAGCAAATCATATTTCTGCAAAAAGCCCAGCACTGTGGCTGCATCATAATCATACTGGTGTTTGGTTGGCTCACATGGTTTTGGCTCAATAAAGAATGTACCTTTAAAACCTTGTTTGCGGGCATAATCTTTAGCGGTATGTAAAAAACGGGCAAAATGTTCCTGCTCACGTTTCATATCAGTGTTAAGCAGGCTCATGTAACCTTCACGGCCACCCCAGAAAACGTAATTTTCGCCGCCTAATGCAATGGTTGCATCGATAGCAGCTTTAACCTGTGCGCCCGCATGGGCCAATACATGAAAATCGGGATTGGTTGCCGCGCCATTCATATACCTGCGGCTGCTGAACAGATTTGAAGTACCCCAAAGCAATTTTACACCGCTTGCAGCTTGTTTTTGTTTAGCATATTCAACCAAAGCCTGTAAACGCCTGTCGTTCTCATTTACATCATTAGTATAATCAACCACATCCACATCATGAAAGCAGTAGTATGGCAGGTTCATTTTGGTTAAAAACTCAAACGCGGCATCCATTTTATCTTTGGCACGTTCAATGGCGTCGGTTTTTTCATTCCATGGGAAAATATGGGTAGCCTCTCCAAACGGATCGGCACCGTTACCGCAGAACGAGTGCCAGTAAGCGCCCGCAAAACGTAAATGATCTTTCATGCTTTTGCCAGCCACTACTCTATCGGCATCGTACCACCTGAAAGCCAGCGGATTATCAGACTCCGGTCCTTCGTACTTGATCTGCCCTATTTCTTTAAAAAATTGTTTTTCTCCGGTTACAATGCTCATGGTATATTAATTTTTAGTTATAAGTTGTGAGTAATGAGTATTTAAATGATTTTGATTACTTGTTTCGTGCTTTTAGCTTTCTGCCTTTAGCTTTAAGTTTAAAAGCTCTTTCCATCCCTGGTATATGGGTTCAAATTGTTTTCCTGAAGGCTCCACCAATTGGATAGCCCTGGTATTACTGAATGCCTCGGCAGGCGATTTAAATATGCCAGCACCAATACCTGCACCTAAAGCAGCACCTACACTGCCATCGTTATTATAAAGCTCAACGGGTACGCCGGTGGCGTTTACAAAGGTTTCGGTAAACAATTCGCTCAGGAACAGGTTGCTTTTTCCGGCACGGATCACAGTTGGGTTCATACCATTGCTGCGCATAATATCCAGTCCGTAACGGAAGGCACTGGCTATCCCTTCCTGTACCGCCCTGAAAACATGTGCCTGGGTGTGCAGATTCAGGTCGATGTTTTGGATGTGGGCACCTACCTGTTTGTTGTTTAACATGCGTTCGGCACCATTGCCAAAAGGCAATATCTGCAAACCTTCACTGCCTAATGGAGCCTTTTTAGCCTCATTGTTCATTTGGGTATAGCTTAAGCCAGCACCAAAATTGTATTTGGCCCAGCGGTATAAGCTACCTGTGCCGTTAATACACAGCAGCACGCCTAAACGCTTTTGTTGTTCGGTGTAATTAACGTGGGCAAATGTGTTAATACGTGATTGCTGATCATAGGTAAGCTGATCGCTCACGCCATAAATTACACCTGAAGTACCTGCCGTGGCAGCTACTTCTCCCGGATTAAGTACGTTTAGTGAAAGCGCGTTGTTCGGCTGATCGCCCGATTTATAGGTTACCGGGATACCTGCTTTAAGGCCCAGCATTTCGGCAACTGAAGCCAGTAAAGTTCCGTGCGACGAAAATACAGGGTTAATAACCGGGAACAGGCTCTCATCAAAACCAAAATAATCGACGATATCTTTAGAGATACCATTTGTTTTAAAATCAAAGAAAACCCCTTCTGAAAGTGCCGAAACCGAAGTAGTGATCTCTCCGGTAAGTTTCATGGCAATATAATCGCCGGGCAGCATAATTTTATCTATCTTGTTGTATACCGCAGGTTCGTTCTCCTTTACCCAGGCCAGTTTAGCGGCGGTAAAATTACCTGGTGAGTTTAACAAGTGCGACAAACAATGCTCTTCGCCTATGACTTCAAATGCTTTATCGCCAATTTCAACCGCCCGGCTATCGCACCAGATAATACTATCGCGCAGTACGTTTTGGTCTTTATCAACTAAAACAAGACCATGCATCTGGTAGGCTATACCTATAGCGGCAATATCGGCAGGGTCATAAGTTTTTTGGGCATGACAACGGGCCAGCGCCTGCTGAGTTTGTTCCCACCACATCAGGGGTGATTGTTCTGCCCATCCGGGATGCAAGGCCTTGATAGGCGATTCTTCATCAGGATATTGTGCCGAAGCAATTATTTGCTGAGTATCGGCGTCAACAATGCCAACTTTTACAGATGATGTGCCTATATCAATGCCTAATAGCAGCATATTATTGAGGTAGATTATACGTGAATAAAAAGGTGTGTTTATTTTTTGGTAACTTAACGAAACGAAATTAAATAAATATTTAAAATTACAATCGATTGCGTAAAATATTTTTTCCAACTTGCATTTTATAATGAAAAAAGTAAAACGCACCACCATATATGACATTGCTGCCAAACTGGGCATAACTGCGTCTTCGGTATCAAGAGCGCTGAATAACAGCAGTCAGGTGAACGAAAAAACCAAGGAGCTCATCATGAAAACTGCTGATGAGCTTAACTATAAACGTAATATACTGGCATCCAACCTGCGCAAGGGCCAGTCAAAAACCATTGGTGTGGTTGTGCCGCGTATTAATCAGAACTTTTTTTCAAACGTGATTGCCGGTATTGAGGAAATGACCTATCAAAAGGGTTACAACCTGATCATTTGCCAATCGGGCGAGGATCATGAAAAAGAGATCCAATGTGTTAATACGCTTATTAATCAACATGTAGATTGTATTGTGATATCCGTATCGGCCGATAGTTATGACTACCAGCACCTTCAAAATGTGCTTGACCATGGCATACAGCTTATTCAGTTTGACCGTGTGGCCGAAGAACTGGAAACGCTTAAAGTGATCAATGATAATGTGCAGGCTTCATTTGAGGCCGTATCGCACCTGATTGAAGGAGGTTATAAGCGCATAGGCCTGCTTGAGGGACCGCAGAACCTCAGCATTTTTAAACAACGTAAAGAAGGATATTTAAAAGCGCTTCAACTTTATAATGTGCCGGTGGTTGAAGAGCTGATAGTTGAGAACGCCTGGACCAAAGAACTGGGTGCCGAAGGCACCCGCAAATTACTGAGCCTGCCCCATCCTCCTGATGCCATATTTGCATCTACCTCTGATTTTTCGGCGCTTGGCGTATTGGAAGTAGCTAACCTAATGGGGATCAAGGTACCATCTGAGCTGGGCATTTGCGGTTATGCCAATGAGAGTTTTTCGGAGATCACCAGTCCCTCAATTACTACGATCGATCAGTTTAGTGTCTATATGGGTAACACAGTCGCCAATTTATTTTTCCAGGAAATTGGCAATACAGATACTACCAAACCCAAGATCATCAGTATTAAACCTGAACTGATTATCCGGGGATCGACAAAACGTAAGTAAGAAGTAAACCGAACGACCATTGTCATTTCGAACGAGGAACGGGGAGAAATCTTATATAATCAGCAGACCCACTGGCATGCTGTACAAGATTTCTCTTTCGCTCAACTCACATTCCCACCATGCTCTATCGAAATGACACCCACTTTTAATTTTTACTCAATTGCAGAGCAGTATAAATCTTGATTTTTACTAAATCTTCTCAACAAATACAACTGATTACACCTAAAAAGTATATTTTATATTTAATATCAATTAGCAAATCTTATCATTTTTGTTACATTAAGCTTTAAATTCAACCATTATTTATTACAAGAAATATGGATGATTTTATTGCAGCAAGGTCGCAAATGGCCTTATCATTAGGTTTTCATATCATCTACTCCTGCATTGGCATGGTGATGCCGGTTTTTATGGCCATATCGCACTATAAATGGATAAAAACTAAAGATCCGGTTTACAAAAACATCACGATAGCCTGGAGTAAAGGAGTGGCAATATTTTTCGCTACGGGAGCCGTTTCTGGCACTATGTTATCTTTTGAGCTGGGCCTGCTCTGGCCAGGCTTTATGAAACACGCGGGCCCTATATTTGGTATGCCGTTTTCGTTAGAGGGCGTGGCCTTTTTTATTGAAGCAATAGCCCTCGGTTTTTTCCTTTACGGCTGGAACAGGTTAAACACCTGGTTCCATTGGGTTACAGGTATTGTAGTGGGCATCAGCGGTATTGCTTCGGGTATATTGGTGGTATCGGCCAATTCATGGATGAACAGCCCTTCAGGTTTTGATTTTGTTAACGGTAAATACCTCAATATTGATCCATTAAAGGCCATGTTCAATGAGGCCTGGTTTTCCGAATCGCTGCACATGACCATAGCGGCATTTTCGGCAACTGGTTTCGCTGTAGCGGGCATACATGCCTTGATGATTTATCGTAATCGCAATGTGCATTTTCACAGCAAGGCATTTAAGATCGCCATCATTTTTGGCGCGGCAGCAGCTATTCTGCAACCCTTCAGCGGCGACATTTCTGCTAAAGGTGCGGCCAAAAGGCAGCCAGCTAAGTTAGCCGCCATGGAGGCCTATTTCCACACTCAACCTTATTCGCCTCTTGTTATTGGTGGTATTCCGGATACTGTTGCAAAAAGGGTAAATTATGGTTTGGAGATACCCGGTCTGCTCAGTTTCCTGGTACATGATAACTTTAAACAACAGGTGAACGGGCTTGATAAGATACCATTTAAAGATCAGCCTCCTGTTGCTGTTACACATTATGCCTTTCAAATTATGGTGGGCTTTGGTATGCTGATGATGCTCATTGGTGTGTTATACTTCGTTGCCTTGTGGAAAAAGAAAAGCTGGTTTGACAAGGGTTGGTTCCTGAAAATGTTTATTTACGTCACCCCTGCAGGCTTTATAGCATTGGAAGCTGGCTGGACGGTGACCGAAGTTGGCCGCCAACCCTGGATAATTCAAGGTGTAATGCGTACCAGTGAGGCGGTTACGCCAATGCCGGGTATCCAGTACTCATTTTACCTGTTTACTTTCATTTATTTTACGCTGAGTATCTTTGTTATTTTCCTTTTAAAGAGGCAGATACAAATGGTACCTAAATTGTACGACCGTTAACCCATACAGTTATGTTATACGTTGTTATCCTGTTCTTATTTGCAGCCATTACACTCTATTTCCTGCTGGGCGGTGCCGATTTTGGCGCGGGTATTATCGAGCTTTTTACCAGTACCGATAACAAACACCGTACACGTAAAACAAGCTACCAGGCCATTGGCCCAATATGGGAGGCCAATCATATGTGGCTTATTATTACAGTGGTTATTTTGTTTGTGGGATTCCCTACTATTTATAGCGAAATGTGTATTTACCTGCATATCCCTCTCCTGATTATGCTGATGGGTATCATTGCCCGGGGAACTGCCTTCGCTTTCCGTAATTATGATGCTATTAAAGACGAAAAAACGCAAGGATTTTATAACCACATGTTTGTTTATTCGAGCTTTGTTACACCCATGTTCCTGGGTATTATAGCAGGCAGCGCCTTGTCCGGGCAGATAGACCCTAACGCCAGGAACTTTGCCGATGCCTATATATTTAGCTGGCTAAACTGGTTTTCGGTATCAGTAGGGCTTTTTACTGTGGCGCTTTGTGGTTTCCTGGCAGCCATTTACCTTGTTGGCGAATGCCCTGAAGTTTATGACGTTAAACGGTTTATAAGAAAGGCTAAAGCCATGAACATTGCAGCCGTAATATTAGGCGCATTGGTATTTGTGGCCTCTGGTATTGAAAAGGTTCATTTAGCTAATTGGATCTTTGGCAATATGATAAGTTTAGCGGCTGTAATAGCAGCCACGTTATCGCTTGTATTGCTGTGGTTCATTATCTCCGATTCAAAAAACAAGCAGTGGATCAGGGTGCTGGCCGCTTTCCAGGTAAGTATGATCCTGATTTCGGTTGGGCATACCCGTTTCCCGAGATTTGTAATATTTAAGGATGGTAGTTCCATGTCGCTGCTTACAGATCATGCTACAGGAAAATCCATTGACGATCTGGGTATAGGCTTACTGGTGGGTAGTTTATTTATACTCCCGGCCTTGGGCTATTTATACTACAGCTTTAAGAAAAAAGCACCCGGCCAAATTGCAGATGATCATTGATTGAAATTAAAATCAAGAAAACTAATCAAAATAATCAATAATCATCTATAAGGTATAATCCACGAAATCAAATTAATCAATCCAAATCAACGTTCTAACGCTGAAATATTTCCGGGTATTTACGAATAAAATACACCGGAGTACAACTCCAGGCGTGGCAGTAGCTGTTTACCGGGTAAAAACCATAGGGCGATTTCAATTCGTCGTTAGGGTCATACACTTCCCAAAAGGTATCAGCACCTTTTTTAACCATGCCGCCCCAGTAGTTTTGAACGGCTTCTTTAGCCTCATTTTTCAGATCGCTTTCTATGAGCGCAGCTACGTAATAATGATATAAGTAAGGTGCTCCCGGATGTACAGCATCCTTTACAGTGGTAACTGCTTTTAAGGCAGTTTGAGCCTGTGCTTTTGAAGCTACCCCGCTCAGCACCATCCACGCTTGTGAGGCATAAGATATTTGCCGGTTTGCTCCACTCACAAACAAGCCAGACTTAGGATTGTACAAATTTTTGTAAGCGGCACTTTTTAGTTTTTTGGCCAATGCCGGAATATCCGACACATCTCCCTCTTTACCCAACAGTTTGGCAAGTTCATAGGTTTGGTTGAGGGTATATAGAGTGATCCCCTGCAAACTGGCTTGTTTATCTAAACCATCTTTCCAGTCAAAAAACACCCACCATTCTTTGCCAGCTTTTATATAATCCATCATGCCATCCTTGCCGGCGTATTTTCTTGCTATATCCAGTTGTTTTTTAGCAACAGGCCAAAGGTCGAGCCCGGTTTGCTTGTCATCTGTGGCCTTTACATATTCATTTAAAGCCACATTAAACAAAAAGCAATAATCAAGCAAGCGGCTGCCGGCCTGAGCGTGAGGTTCGGGATTTTCAAACACGTTAGAGATCAGAATTCCATCATTGTCAGACAAGCCTGCCAGTAGGTAAAAGCACCTTTTGGTAAGTGCATTATTCTGGTAAGAATACTGATTAGCCAATGATTCGAGATAAAGATCACCGATCCAAAGCCTTCTATCGCGCTTAGGGCCATCCTCATAAACAGTTTGCATGCACTCTTTTAACGTGTTAAGGCCCACCCTGTCAATATCGGCAATAAGCTTAGGCGTTGTTGATGCCAAAAGCGGAGGCTTAGCGGTTACAGCTGTGGTAGCCTTAAATTCCAAACTTCCTATCGCGAAATCAAAATTTGATGATGTGCCCAGCAGCTCGATCTTAACATAACGGCCAGCCAATCTGCGTGGTATGGTAACCGGCGAAGGTATGGTGGTCACAGTAACTATCTCATCCTGAAGCCAGGCCCTGCTTAATTCCCCTTTATACGGATCAAAGGGTAAAGCAAGCTCTGATGGAACTTCACCAACGGTAAACTTAAGCCTTACCGGTGCATCGGGTGTTCCTTTCAGGGCCTTTAGAGTAAATGTAAGGTATCCGGTTAGGTGTTCGCCAAAATCAACGATCACGCCGCTTTGGTTTTTAAATGAGCTATTATATAGTTTCCCTGCGCTGTCAACGGTTGAAGCTTTCCACCCCTGAAAAGCAGTCGCGTCCTTTTCAAGCTTAACCAAACCCACAGGATATTTATCTGTTTCTGATAGCTGCGGCTTATTGTCTTCAGCTTTTTTTAGCCAGTCTTGCCGTTGATTATGGTATGGGTCTTGAGCTATTGCGTTGGCAGCAAAACCCACAGAGAATAATGCTGCAAAAAGAAGAAATTTAGGTTTAAGTAAGTTTAATAACATAGGGTACGGTTTAAATTTTAGCGCCTTACAATTGCCTGTAAAGGAGCTGAATACAAATACTCAATATAAATATATGTATATTTTCAGACCATCGCCACCCAACTTTTTTACGACTAAATTAAATTTTTGTAATATTACCCTTGCTACATTCCAATTACAGCTGCGTGAAGAATTATCTGAAAATATTAACCATCGACGAATATTCCATTACCCCTAAATATCTGCAGTTATCAAACGCTATTATTAGGGCTATCGAAAGCGGTGATATTGTTAAAGATGATATGCTACCCTCTATCAATGATCTGAGTTTTGCATTGGATACTTCACGCAATACTATTGAACGTGTATATAAGGAACTGAAAGATAAAGGCATTGTAAGCTCGGTACCAGGCAAAGGTTTTTTTATTTCAAATACCGATTTTCAGAAGCCGCTTAAAATATTTTTATTATTCAATAAACTCAGTGCTCATAAAAAGATCATTTATGACACATTTGTAGCTGCCATTGGCGAACAAGCAGCTATCGACTTTTACATCTACAACAACGATTTTTATTTTTTCAAGAAGATAATTGCCGAAAGCACCCAAAGCGATTATGCTAAGTATATCATTATCCCCCATTTTATGGACAATGAAAGCAAGGCTCACGAAATTATCAATACCATTCCCAAGGATAAACTGATTTTGCTTGATAACCTGGTACCGGGAGTGACTGGTAAATTTGCGGCTATTTACGAAAACTTTGCGGTTGATGTGTATGAGGCGCTTAAAGGCATGCTGAATAAGCTAAGCACATATAATACCATAAAACTGATATTTCCTGGTAAAACATATCATTCTAAAGAAATACTAAAGGGCTTTTTAAATTTTTGCAGGCAGTACGCGTTTGATTATGCCGTGGTTGATTCCCTATCGGCCGAAAACATACAACCACAAACGGTATACATCAGCCTAACAGAAGATGATCTTGTTGTATTGATAAAAAAAGTAATTGCTTCCAATTTAAAAGTCGCCAAAGATGTGGGTGTAATATCTTACAACGAAACTGCCTTGAAAGAAATCATTCTGGATGGTATTACTACCATATCAACAGATTTTAAATTAATGGGCAGTAAGGCAGCCGAATTTGCCCTGAACAATAGTTATGAGCATTTTGCAGTACCTTTTCGGGTTACGCGGAGGAGTTCGTTATAGAGAGATAGCCCCCTCTAAATCCCCCTGAAAGGGGAAGACTTGAAAAAGCGTTTTTTAAAGTCTTTTCTGTTAATGAAGATGAGACTTACGAAGTTTTAAAAACTTCGTAAGTCTTGCATAAACTATATGTCATTCAAAGGCCTCCCCTTCAGGCGAAGGCCGGGTGGGTCTCTTATTTAAGATTCTTAATTTTTATATTTCTGAAAAAAGCTTCGTTACCATGATCCTGTAACAATAAGTGACCTTCAGGAGCTTCCCCAAAGTTTTTCCATACTTTGTATTTACTTATAGCAACCAGATCGCGATAAGCTTGTGAGCCCCTGTCATACTCTAATACTTTAACACCATTCAGGTAATGCTCTACGTGATTGTTAGGATACACTACAATGCGGCCTATATTCCATGAACCTATCGGGTGCACAAAACGCTCCTGCTTGTTGGCCTTAATTAAATCATAAAGCGAAGCCAGGGTGCGGTCGCCGTCGCGGCCAAGCTTGGCATCAGGATGTAACTTATCATCAAGCACCTGGTACTCTAAACCAATGGCCGAACCACCTGTAACCTCTTTCAGGGTAACAAAGTACTTTACTCCGCTATTAGCTCCTGGGGTAAGTTTAAATTCAAAAGAAAGATCAAAAGCGCTGTATTCATCGTTAGTAACTATATCTCCACCACCTGACTCTTCCTTACCGGCCGATGGCAGTACGTGCATGGCTCCATCGGTATACTCCCAACCTTTAGCAGGGAACGTTTTGAGGGTAGCACCACGCCAGCCTGTATTGGTTTTACCATCATATAACAGTTTCCATCCGGCAGCTTTTTCAGTGGCGGTTATACTGTTTGGTTTCAGGTTTACCACATACACATCTTTCGGGAATGGTTTTGGTTTTAAATTGGTGGTTTGCAGCTTAAAGTTTTTAAAATATACTTTTTTGCCGGCTTGCTTTTCTTCGGTTACCGCGTGTACCTGCAGTGCTATAAAACCTTTTTGATCAACAGTATCAACTACATCGGCAGTTGGAACGTCATTGATCCAGGTTTTCATTTCGTTGCCTATACACTCAATCCGGATGTGGTTAAATTCACCAACTTTAAAGGCATCTTTCGCTTTGGCATTCAGATCCAATGGGTAAAGCCAGTCGCGCCTGCCTTCGTCATAAATACCGCCTGTCCATTTACGGTCAGATGGATCAATTTCAAACTGCCTGCCATAAACTTTGCCCTTCCCTTCGTGGCCCGCTGGATCATAGTGGCTGCGGGTTTGTACACCTGAGTTGCTCAGCGTACTTTCAATCTTAGCGTCCAGTTCCAGTATAAAATCGCCGTATTCTTTTTCGGTAACTAAAAATGTATTACCTGAGTTTAAAACAGTGGTACCAACAATCTGGCCATCTTCTACTTTATAATCGGCCGTACCCGCAAGACGTTTCCAACCTTTTAATGTTTTTCCGTCAAATAATGTGTTTTGAGCATGAGTTGTAGCAGGAAGTAAAGCAGCCGCAGCAAAAAGCACTATGGCCGGGTATAAGATTTTCTTCATAGGTTATATATAAGAGTGGTTTATGAGTTTTAAAATTAGTAAAAAACACGTTACCGCAATGGATTACAACAGTTTTAAAAGCCACAATAGCCACTCCTGGTTAACAAAATGAATTAATGTAACTAAACTTTTACTTCCCAACCCTTTTCATATTCCCTGCTCCAGAGTTTAACGGCTTCCGGATCATTCAGGATATGCCCGTTTGAAGGATCAATATGCAGCACCCGATCAACCCTGTAAGATATATTACCCAATTGAGGTAACAGGGTTGATTTAAACCCGGTTTCTATAGGGCAGTTCAACGAGGCTTCGCGCCTTATGGCATCAATAAAATTTTTGAAGTGAAAACCATCAAGCGATTCTGTAGGGCTCACCTTATTGGTAGCATCAACAACGGTATCGTCTTTAACATCTTTTATTAGTTTGTTATCGCCGTCGTATACCTGGTAGCCGTTACCGCTGCCATAAAACAAAGTTCCCTTATCGCCATAAAACACTACCCCCCTGCCCAGCTTTTCTATATTAAAGCCGTTACTGCTGCGGTTTTCCCATTCGGCAGCGGTGTTATTTGGAAAGTTATACAGAATATTTTGCGTATCAGGTGTTTGCCAATCATCATTAAAATGAAAACGGCCTCCTGTTGATACTACCTTACTTGGGTAATCAACTCCTAAGCCCCAGCGTATCACATCCAGTTCATGTGTACCGTTATTAAGCGCCTCACCTGTTCCCCAGTTCCAGAACCAGTGCCAGTTGTAATGAATCAAATTATCCTGATAAGCCATGCGTGGCGCGGGGCCCTGCCACAGATCATAATTAAGATTTTCGGGAACCGCAACCTGCTTACCCTTGCCAATACTTAAGCGATGATTGGTATACCAGCCCTTGGCATAGTACGCGCGACCGATAACTCCATCATGAAGCTCTTTTACCATGGCTTGCACATTGGAGAAAGATCTGCGCTGGCTGCCCATTTGTACAAGGCGCTTGTATTTTTTTGATGCTTCAATGGCCATTTCGCCTTCGTGCGGGTTATGGCTGCAAGGTTTTTCAACGTACACATGTTTACCGGCCTGGCAAGCCATGATAGTAGCAGGCGCATGCCAGTGATCGGGAGCAGCTATCACGACAGCGTCTATCTCTTTTATCTCCAGCATCTTCCGTATATCGGTAATACCTTTTGGTTTTTTCCCTGTTTGTTTAAAGATCTCATTAATTGTTTTCTCAACCACTTTCGAGTCTACATCACATATGTAACCAATTTCAACGTTAGGTATTTTAGCAAAACTTTGGGCGAGATAAAGGCCGCGGCTGTTGGTGCCCATCATGCCTAATACTACTTTATTATTTGGTGATCCTAAAAAGCTGGCTTTTGAAATTTCGGGAGTGAGCAGGAAGCAAGTGCCTGCTATTGAAGTTGACTGAATAAACTTTCTACGGCTAATCATATCTATAATGGATTATTAGGTTTTCAAGGTATTTATCTATAAGATAACGCAAATTAGCTAATGTTTTAGAAAGCCTATAAAAAAAGGAGGTTATTTTTTTATAAAGAAAGTATAAATTAACTATTGTTTATTTTTTTATACCAATAGTTTCATTTTCATGCATTTTGATTTGCCTTTTATTTGCACGATTACACCAGGCGGTTATTAAAAGTGCCTTGAGATCATCTGGAGACACACTTTCAAGCCGAACCAGCATATACTTATAGTTAATATAATGATTGGTAATAAAAAACGTATCCGGATCGGCAGCTATCCACTTATCGCGCTCAAGGGTATATATAGCCAGCAATTCGTTTTTTAGTTTAATGTTGGTAAATATTTTTTTATTTACATAAAAGGCGGGATCGTCAAAGCACATTTTTTCGGTTACACCGGGCAGAGGCAGCAATGTACTGCGCATAAACTGCATAAAAACAAGCATATCTGTAGCCATAAATCCGCGATCAGAGTTTTCAGAATATATAAAATTACATCATAATTCTGAAAATTCTGATCGCGGAAATAACTTTAATAGAACTTAGGCAGTGGGTTAAGCGTAGTGTTTTGACGCTGGTGCCAGTATGGGTATATAGGGTCGGTTTCGCTGGCAGCATCCAGTTTTTTAACCTGATCAGTAGTAAGGTTCCAGCCTATGGCACCCAGGTTTTGCTGCAGCTGTTCCTCATTACGGGCGCCAATAATAATGTTGGCTACGGTTGGCCTTTGCAATAACCAGTTTATGGAAACCTGTGCCACTGATTTACCGGTTTCTGCGGCTACTTCGTCCAACGCATCAACAATATTGTACAGGTGATCAAAATCAGTGGCAGGGCCATGACTGCCGCCTTGTACGGTTCTTGAGTTTTCAGGAATTGGCAATCCTCTTCTGAACTTACCACTTAACTGGCCAGATGCCAGCGGACTCCAAACAATGGTACCCACTTTTTGATCAATACCTAATGGCATCAGCTCCCATTCAAACTCACGGTTTAATAATGAATAATAAGCCTGGTGCGCTATATACCTGCTCCAACCATAACGCTCAGATACAGAAAGAGATTTCATCAGGTGCCAGCCCGAAAAGTTTGAACAGGCTATATAACGGATCTTGCCGCTGGTTACCAGATCGTCAAGCGCGCGCAGGGTTTCTTCAACAGGTGTGGTTCCGTCAAAACCGTGCAGGTGGTAAACATCTATATGATCTGTATTCAACCTGCGCAGGCTGGCATTGCACTGCTCAATCAGGTGATAGCGGGATGAGCCGTAATCATTGGCATCATCGCCCATGGTAAAGGTTGATTTTGTGGATATCAGCACCTGGTTACGCAAACCTTCAAGAGCTTTACCCAATATTTCTTCTGATAAACCGCGAGAGTACACATTGGCCGTATCAAAAAAGTTAACCCCTGCATCTAAGCACAAATTAATGAGCTTCTTGGCTTCATCAACCTGCGTGCTGCCCCAGGCTTTAAAAAACTCATTACCGCCGCCAAAGGTGGCAGTTCCGAAACTTAAAACGGGCACTTTTAAGCCCGATGCACCTAATTGTCTGTAATCCATGTTGAGGTAAATTTTGATTAATGATGATGCATGTGCTTTTGAAAGCCATGCTTAACAAAGCTAAAACTTATGTTTTTTAACCCCTGGTTTTGCGCATCATAAATTTGTCATTTATAGGTATTGTGATGCCTAATCAGGAACAGGTCTAAATTAGAAATCGATCCTTTGCAGGAGTGCCTGTTGATTAACTTTGCGCAAAATTTTAACAGATGGAGAAAACTAAACTTACCATAAATAATAATGGTTCTTTAAAAATTGAAGGTGATTTTGAAATTGTAGACGCGCAAGGCAACCAATACGGTTTACAAGGCAGAACCGTGGTATCAATTTGCCGTTGTGGCTTATCGGCCAACAAGCCATTTTGCGATGGCTCACACAAAGGTCATTTTGAGCACAATGCTATCGCTTTTGATCTGCCACCTAAAAAAGTATAATTAATCATTCAACCTATTTGCAAAAGCCTCCTGAATATTAAACAGGAGGCTTTTGTTTTATAACTGCTTTACCAGCTTTTTTACTGATTTTTAAGCCATCAATTTATGCGCTACTTTTTTCACATCGGTTATCATGGTACTCAATATAGCGGCTGGCAAAAACACAAAGGAGTTGTTACCGTACAGCTTGTATTGGAAAATGCACTGAGCAAGCTTTTTAAGCAACCACTATCCATCGTTGGCTGCGGCCGTACCGATGCGCACGTACACGCCAGCCAGTTCTTCTTCCATGCAGATATAGAGCAGGAATGGGATGCAGACCTCTTCTTTTTCAGGCTCAATAAAATACTGCCCGATGATATTGCCCTGTTTGATATTATACCCATGCAGGGTTTACCCCATGCCCGCTTTGATGCCGTACAGCGCGCATATGATTATTTTATTCATACCTATAAAGACCCTTTTTTAAGCGGATTCAGCTCGTTGTACCTTGAAAAAAAACTGGACATGGATGCCATGAAAAAAGCAGTGGCTTTACTGCCTTTATACAATGACTACCGGGCTTTTTGTAAAATGCCCGATCGTATAGATCATACCATTTGCAATGTATCATCGGCTGCATTGTTTACGGATAAAAGTGGCGACAAGATCAGGTTTCACATATCGGCCAATCGGTTTTTAAGCAAAATGATCAGGATCATTGTAGGCCGCCTGCTTGATATTGGCCGTGGCGATATGAGCGTTGATGAGTTTGAGCTTTATTTAAGCAGCAAACAAACACCTGACATTATAATCCCGGCCTATCCGCAAGGTCTGTACCTTTCAAAAGTCACTTATCCTTATCTCGATCTTCCACCGCGAACAACCTTTTCGGCATTGCTTCAAAATGATGCTGTTACGTCCTGGCAGGCATTATAAATAGCTATATATTTAATCTTTATGGATATGAGCAAGTAAATTGGTAATTTCGCGCTCTTAAATAATTAAATAAAGTCCTGATGGTGTGGTTTGAAAAATTGAAGCTGAATAAACAATTGGTTAGATCAGTAAATGAAGCTGGTTTTGCAAACCCTACAGAGCTGCAACTCAAAACCCTTGCCAGGATAGTTGGCGGTCAGGACATTATAGCCGTTGCACCAGAGGGCGCCGGAAAAACCACTGCTTATGTTTTAGGGGTTTTAAACCGCTTTAATTATGCTCCTGAGGGGGTTCCGAAGGTGTTGATCCTGGTGCCGGAAAAGGATCAGGTATTTGGTGTAATTGAACAATTTGATCGTCTTAATAAAAATAAATCCATTAAAATAGTTGGCCTGTACGTTGCACCGGGTGTTGAAGCCCAGATGGATGCGCTTGCTGATGGAGCTGATATTGTAGTAGCCACTCCCGACAGGGCAAGGGCAATTTACCTAAAGCTGGGACTTAACCTTAACAAGGTTGATCTTTTTATAGTTGATGATGCCGACCTTATGGTAAAAAAAGGTTTGCAGTTACCTGTTGTTGAACTTGCCAATAGCATTGGCAGAGGCCAGCATCTGGTTTTCACAGAAGTGATACACAGCAAACTTGAAAAAATGCTGGCCCCGTTCATGAATCAGCCTGCCATTATTGAGGTTGAAGAACTGGCCGAAGCTCCTTTACAAACTTATCCGCAGTTATTGTATAACGTGCCTAATTTTGGCACCAAGTTAAACCTGCTTAATTTATTCCTGTATGATGATGAGGTATTTACCAAAACCGTTGTTTTTGTAAATACACAAGCTACAGCCGATAAAGTATATAAAAGTCTGCACAGCCGTCTGCGTGATGCTGTGGCGTATTTAAACCCTAAGTTTTTTGATACGAGTGGTTTTAAAAGTGTAGAGGATTT
Source organism: Mucilaginibacter aquaedulcis (assembly GCF_030409325.1). GTDB lineage: Bacteria > Bacteroidota > Bacteroidia > Sphingobacteriales > Sphingobacteriaceae > Mucilaginibacter > Mucilaginibacter aquaedulcis. The sequence goes on along the minus strand of NZ_JAUFPR010000002.1, from coordinate 80,678 downwards.
TAAGGCAGCCGAAAATTCAAGGGTTTTAATTGTGACCAACGAAAACAATGAAACTATTGACCTGAATGGCGTACCATTCTTCATTCACTTTGATCTGCCGGCAGAGAATGAATTATTCATTGAGCGTATCACCAACAATCAGCCAAATAGCGATGACGAAACGCTGGCCATTACCTTTGCCACCGATATTGAATTGAGCCAGGTTAAAAAAATTGAGCAGGCTACCGGTAAAAAGATAGCACCTGCAACCTTACCCGAAGAACTGGTTATAGAAAAAGACACAAAGGCTAAAAAGGAAGAAGCTGAAAAGAAACCGGCCAAATCAAACCAGGATGCTCCAATTGTTGGTGCCGCGTTTCATGAAAAGAAAGCTGCTAACGCAAAAACATATAACTACAGCTCGGGCCAGAAAGCCAAGATGAACAACAAGCGTAAACACTAATTATTTACTGCAATAAGCTATATAAAGATCTTCTACCTTTTTGCGTGCCCATGGAGTTTTGCGTAAAAATTTCAGGCTCGATGACACACTCGGGTTATCCAGAAAACAATTGATGCGGATGCGATAACCAAGCTCGCTCCAGCCAAAATGAGCAACCAGTTCATTTAAAATGGTCTCTAATGTTTTACCGTGAAGCGGGTCTTTGCTTTGTTGTTGCAGATGCAAAAGTAAACTTGTTTAATATATAATAACATACAAAAATATATTTATAACTATGGGGTTAATTCAATGTCAGAATTTACCATGAGTTAATTTTTTTACACCCACCCTTAACTAAACCTTCTATTTATTCGTTAAAATGCCAAGTACAATTATATGTTTATTTAATAGTATTTTAGTAAATTAGATAACCACTTGCACTACAGGTGTATTGTTACCTCTTAATTAATTTATCGATATAATGACTGGCCTTAAGTTTTATCTTAATTTATTATTTCAAGCCATATCATTATGTGTTTTTGCTCAGGACCCTCCTATTCATTTCCAGCGCATTGGTAGCCGCTCAAATCTATCAGAGTTAAATATTAATGCCATTTTTCAGGATAGTAAAGGTTTTATCTGGGTAGGTACCCGCGATGGTTTAAACCGTTTTGATGGTAATAAATTTAAAATTTTCAGAAACGATGTTGCCGATAGTACCAGCATTGGCGACAATTACATCAATCATATTACAGAGGACAAAAACGGCGATCTTTGGATAGCTACCATCGGTGGCGGCCTTAATAAATATGACCGTAAAAAAAATCGTTTTTACCGGTATTTACATTCCGACAGCAATGCAAACAGCGTATCAAGCAATTACATTATAAGAGTTGCCTTTGATAAAAATGATAACCTGTGGATAGCCAACCAAAAGGAAGGGCTTGATGAATATATTCCTGCTCAAAATAAATTTATTCATTATAAATTTTCGTCAGGGAAGGTAAAAGGGCTTAGCGATAATTACCTGAGAGCGCTTTTTTTTGACAGCACCGGTAAGTTATGGATTGGAACAACCGAAGGGGGGCTAAACCTGTTTGATCCGCAAACCCAAAAGTTCATCATATTTAAACATGACGAAAAAGATGAGAGATCAATATCATCAAGTAAAATAAACAGCATTTTTGAGGATAGCAATCACAGGATATGGATAGGTACCGAAGGTGGAGGAATCAACTTATTCAATCGTTCGGCAGGCACCTTTAAACACTTTAAAAATGACCCGGCAAATAAAAACTCACTCTCTTATAATGATGTACAAACCGTTGCCGAAGACACTAATGGTAATTTATGGATAGGTACAGAAAATGGCGGGTTAAGTATATTCAATCCTCGAAATAATACTTTCCGGAACCATTATCAGGATGATGTAGATAATAGCAGCCTCCCCAGTAATTCTGTTGATGTTATACTTAGGGATAATGTTGGCAACATGTGGCTTGGCGCATTTGCCTCTGGAGTTAGTTTATACAAAAAAATAAAGGAAAACTTTGTTCACTATAAACACAACTCGCAACCCAACTTCCTTTCAAATAATTTTGTACTGAGCTTTTTTGAAGATAACGAAAACAACATCTGGATAGGTACAGATGGCGGCGGTTTAAATTTATTTGACCCTGATACCGGCAATTTCACCGTATTTAAACACGACGAAAAAAGCAAAAACGGCATACCCGGCAATTTCATTTTAACCATAAAGCAGGATGCAAAAAACAATTTACTTATTGGTACATGGGGCGATGGCTTCTGCATTATGGATCCCAAAACACGTAAGTTTAAGTCCTTTAAGCACAACCCGGCAGATAGTAGCAGCCTAAGCGGTAATAATATATATTCAATACTTAATACAAAAGAAAATCAGATATGGGTTGGTACACTTGGCCAGGGACTTAACCTGTACAATCCTCAAACAAATAAATTCACCCATTTCAGGCATAAGGCAAATGATCCTAAAAGTTTAAGCAGCGATAACATTAATTCGTTGCTGCAGGACTCTCATGGAAATCTTTGGGTGGGCACCAATGATGGCGGCCTTAACCTTTTCGATAAAAAAGCACAAACATTTACTGTTTACAAACACGATAATTCAAAAAACAGCCTAAGTAATAATACAGCCGTCGATCTGCTTGAGGATCATGCCGGAAATTTATGGATCTGTACATTTGATGGTATCAATCGCTTTGATCCTAAAACTGGAAAATTCACAGCTTTAAAAACAAGCGACGGCTTGCCCAACAATTACACTTATGCTGTAAGGGAAGATAATAGCCGAAACTTATGGATAAGCACAAACAGCGGCTTATCAAGATACAATCTTGATACAAAAAAATTCAAAAACTTTACTGTTGATGATGGCTTACAGGCCGATGAGTTTAAACCCCATGCAGCCTTAAAAAGCCATGATGGCACTATGTACTTTGGCGGAGTTAACGGATTTAACGCGTTTGATCCGGATAGAATAATAGAGAGCAGTTACAACCCACCCCTCGTTTTAACTGATTTTCAAATCTTTACTAAAAGCGTACACGTTGCAGACAAGGCATCACCACTAAAGCAAGATATTACCGTAACCAAAGCTATAACTTTAACCCATGATCAGTCGGTAATTTCATTTGAGTTTGTTTCTTTAGATTATGCCTCGGCCAATAAGGTTGCTTATGCTTATCAGTTGGTCGGGTTCGACAAAACCTGGAATTATGTAGGCAGTAAAAACACAGCTACGTACACCAATTTGCCGCCGGGCAATTACATCTTTAAGGTAAAAAGTCAAAATAGCAACGGCAGCTGGTCAAGACACGAGTTAACGCTTGAGCTTAATATATTACCCCCCTTCTGGTTAACCTGGTGGTTTATTTTACTGGTGCTGGCGCTTATTTTTGTATTGATATATACGATTTACCGGGTTAAAGTTAATGCGATCATCAAGCAAAAAGCCCGGTTAGAGCAGCAGGTTTCTGAACGTACTGATGAGGTTTTAAAACAATCGGAAGAATTAAGGCAACAGTCAGATGAATTAAAACAACAATCGGAGGAACTAAAGCAGCAATCAGCAGACCTCAAAAATTTAAATTCTGAACTAAAGTCGCAATCAGAGGAGCTTAAGGCATTGAATGAGGAGTTGCTGGCTCAATCAGAAGAATTGGAACTGCAGCGCTTACAGGAAAAGAAGGCCCGTGAAGATGCAGATAAAGCCAACCAGGCTAAAAGCATATTCTTGGCCACCATGAGCCATGAAATACGTACTCCTATGAATGGCGTAATTGGTATGGCATCGCTTTTAGGTGAAACGGAACTAAGTAACGAACAGCGTGAATATACTGATACCATTATTTCCTGTGGTGATACCCTTGTTAATGTTATCAATGATATACTCGATTTTTCAAAAATAGAATCGGGTAAAATGGATATTGAGCAAGAAGATTTTGACCTGCGCCATTGCATTGAAGAGGTTATGGATATGTTTGCCCAAAAAGCATCCCGTCAGGATATTGAATTGGTTTATTATATAGACCAATCATTACCTCAGCAAATTGTAGGCGATAGTTTGCGCTTAAAGCAGGTAGTAACCAACTTAACAAGTAATGCCCTGAAATTTACGCAAAAAGGCGAAGTATTTATCAAGGTATTTTTATCCAGAACCTTTGAAAACGGCGAAATAGAGGTGGGCTTTAGCGTGATGGATACCGGTATTGGTATTCCGAAGGAAAAAATAAATGATCTTTTCAACGCGTTTTCGCAGGTAGATTCGTCAACAACCAGAAAATATGGTGGTACAGGTTTAGGTTTGGTGATCAGCCAGCGGCTGGTAAAACTAATGGGTGGCGAAATATGGGTAGAGAGTGTTTTTAAAGAAGGCTCGGTTTTTATGTTCACCATTAGGGCAGCAGTGAGCAAAAAGCAATCGAAACATTTACCGATAGTGTTTAACACTGACGAAATGGAGGGTAAAAGGATATTGGTGGTAGATGACAATCAAACAAACAGATACATCCTGCAAACCCAGCTTGAACTATGGGGATTGGTAACCAAAACAGCGTCATCGGCCGAAGAGGCATTGCATTTACTAACCAATGACCCTGATTTTAACCTGGTAATAACCGATATGGAAATGCCTGATATGGACGGCGTAGAGCTTACCAGGGCAATCAAAAGAAATTACAAGGATTTACCCGTTATTATGCTGAGCTCAATTGGCGATGGCTCCAAGAAAAAATATCCGCAATTATTTTCGGCAATACTAACCAAACCTGTTAAACAGAGTCATTTGGGTAAAAGTATACAGGCTGAGTTTCATGATCACCCGCAGGTTGTGTTTCATGAAAATAATAAGCCATCCAAACCATTTCAACAGAACTTTGCTACAGAGCATCCTATGCGCATTTTAATTGCCGAGGATAATGAGGTAAATCAAAAACTGATTGATCATATGCTCACCCGTTTGGGCTATGAATTCACTATAGTTCAAAACGGCCTCGAAGCTTTGGATAAGCTGAAGCTTACTCCATTTGACCTTATATTCATGGATGTACAAATGCCCGAAATGGATGGTTTTGAAGCCACGAGGTATATTCGTAAGTACGCATTTAAACAACCTTATATCATAGCCATGACCGCCAACGCAGGCCCCGACGACCGGGAACTTTGCTTGAGCGAAGGCATGGATGACTATATTGCCAAACCTATGAAAACCGAAGCGCTGGTTTCGGTAATGAAAAATGCATATGATGGCTTAAAAAACGGAAGATTAAGTAAAAAACTGATCCGCCCTGATTAGGCTTATCCCATCAATTCTTTCATCAACTTATCGAAGGCCTCTCTCATTTCGGCCAGATCCTGCTCCAACTTGGCTACACGGGCCTCCAGTGCTCCTGAGCCCCTACTACCGGTGGTTTCTTCCAGCTCATCATCATCATTAAATTCTGGCGTGCCGCCTAATAAATGGGCGTACCTTACCTCTTTTTGTCCGGGGCGTTTTGGTAGTTGTACCACGTAAGGTAATTCGGGATTAGCCAGTTTTTCCAATATTTCCTGCACCTCCTCTATCGATTCAAATTCATATAACCTGCCCGAGTTGGTATTCAATTCGCCCGGGGTTTGGGGGCCGCGCAAAATAAGGAGACAAATTAAAGCTACTTCTGCCGGTATCACCGGGAAAACAATGGCGAAGTTGTGCTTATACTTAATGTTACGGATAGAACCGCCTGTAACGGTAGAAATAAGTCCGCGCCTTTTCAAGGTATTCAATGCATCGGTAACCGTACCCTCATCATAATTAACAACCGGCTTACGCGATGTTTTCTGGTTACATGCAGCAGTCAAACCGTTTAGTGTCATGGGGTAATAGTCGGGCGTGGTTTTGCTTTTTTCCATCAGCGAGCCTAATACGCGCAGTTCGGTAGCATCAAGTACAGGTAAAGTTTGCAGTGAATCCATGGGGCTAAATATAAGCAGCTTTTTATAGCCTCAAAATATTAGTGATTATTTTTAAACACTTGGTGTTAAGCGATGGTGAATTTTAGCTTAAATCCGTTACTTTGTATTTACATGTCATTATTCATTACATCACTAAATTCGGGAAGTAACGGCAATTGCTATTACGTAGGGAACGAGCAGGAGGCTATATTGGTTGATGTTGGCATATCATGCCGTGAAACCGAAAAAAGGATGGCTCGCCTTGGCCTTTCCATGCAAAAGGTAAAGGCCATATTTGTATCGCACGAGCATTCAGATCATATTCGCGGCATTCCGGTGCTGGCCAAAAAGTTTAACCTGCCGGTATACATTACGCCCGGAACATTGCTGCATTTAGCTAACAGCATTGATATGGAACGTGTTTACCACCTCAAAGAGTTTGAAACTGTAAACATTGGCGAATTACAAGTTACCTCCTTCCCTAAAGAACACGATGCCTCTGAGCCGCATAGTTTTATTGTTAGCTGCCGCGATATTAATGTGGGTGTATTTACAGATATTGGTGTAGTTTGCGATCGGTTAATCCGGTATTTTAGTCAATGTCATGCGGCTTTTTTGGAAGCCAATTATGATGATGAAATGCTTGATAATGGTGGGTATCCTTATTACCTCAAAAAACGAATTCGTGGTGGTAAAGGGCACTTATCAAACAAACAGGCGCTTGCTCTTTTTAACACTCATCGCCCGCCGCATATGACACACCTGCTACTCTCCCACCTATCCCACAACAACAATAACCCTCAACTGGTAGAAGAATTATTTACGGCCTGTGCCGATGGCATCCGGATCATTGTAGCATCGCGTATGGAAGAAACACCCGTATATCATATCAGCCACTCAAACCAAACCTACGTACCGGCTGGTCAGCTTGATTTGGGCTTTGGCTTATAGTATTAAGTAGTTAGTATCGGGTATCAAGACAGAAGATTATTGGCTTTTTTTACTAATGATATAGCCCAAAACCTCGCTACTTGATACTAACTGCTTGATACTAATCCTAACCCCTATCCTGCATAAATATTTTGCTAAGCATGCCGTACAGATCAGGGTGTTTGTGTTTAAGTTCGTGAGGTTTCTGGAAAAAGTATTCGGAAACAACGGCAAAAAATTCCGCTTCGTTGGTTATAGCATATGGGTTAATATCTGATTCGCCATCTTCAATTTTATGAATTTCATGGTGTATCATTTTTAGCCAGGGCATTACATATTCATGAGCCAGCAAATTTTCGGGAACGCCATCGGTAGCTCCGTCAAATTTATCAAGCAGGTGTACAAACTCATGTATCGCAGTGTTCTCTCTCCCCGCCGATCGCGAAAATCCCTTAATAAGCGCCGCCCGCGATAAGATCATTTGTCCGTTCATATATCCCGAACCTACCATGCCCAGGATATTCCGGTTTTCGCCCTCAAACTGAAACTCACCGTCAAATGTATCGGGATATAAAATTACGTTGGTGAGGTTGCTGTATTTCCAATCGTTAAAACCAAATACCGGAATCACAGCACTTGAGGCAATCATCACCCTATCTGTATCGTCAACAGTGGTTCCAACCCCTTCAATAGTAATGCCTGCCAAAAACTCGCTAACCTTATGCTCAAAAATAAGCTTAGCAGAATTATCCAATGCCTGATAAAATGGTATATGCTGTGCTAAAAGTGACTTAAAAACAGGCTCTGCAACGGCCATGAATAATTTTGCTTTGCGCTTTTTACTAATAATGTAATAAGCACCAAGCACAATAATGATCAGGATTATAATAAGTAAAGCCATAATAATTATTAATGTTAAATAAAGTAGATCAATAGGGCAATAAGTGCGGCTATCAAGGTATTTAAAAAATTCACTGCGTTATTCCTTATATATTTAGCTCGCTCCAATGTTGCACCTAATACCGAATCAGCTAAGTTACCTACCGTTCCGGCAATAATAATGGTAATTATACCGGCATCCCAACTAAAACCGATAGCATACACTATTGCTATAATTGCACTTCCACCGATACCGATCAATGTCCCCTCCAGGCTGATTACACCATCGAGCCCTCGCTGATCAGGTTTCATGGTGATAATATTGAAAAAACGCTTTCCGTATACTGTACCCAGTTCAGATGATAATGTATCAGCAGTAGCCGATGCAAAACTTGCAGCCATCATCAATACCCATAAATGTGTATACGATGGAGATACAAAAACCAATGACCCGGTTATGGCAGCGGTACCTGCATTGGCCAGCACCTGCCCTGCCGTGCGACCGTTTTTACGCTCACCGCTTTCAGTAAAAGCATCTTTCTTTCCCGGCTGCCAGGATGTTGCTGCCGATCCTAAAATAAAAAAGGTGGTCATCATGGTTACACCCGTGTAGCCTGCACCTGCAAAAACAAGACAAGCCACAACAGCTCCGGTTATTGCCGCTGTAAGGGTAAGCTTACGGGCAGATACGCTGTAAGCTACACCCCCAATTAAAATAATAATCAATAAACCATAATGTGCCAGCATATACGCCAAAGGTATTTAATGTAGGCATATTAATTAAATTAAGCCATCAATTCATACTTTTGATGCCAATATGAAAGATATATTAGGCCAGGCCATACATGATCATTATTATAAAAAGCCAAAGCATAAGCTATGGATCAACAACCAGTATGGCCCTAAGGAAGAAATGCCCATTGATATTTACTTTCGGGATGAAGATGACATGCCTGATATAGAATGGCTTGCACTAAACGAATGCCGCGGAGAAGTGTTGGATATTGGCGCAGGCGCGGGGAGCCATGCCTTGCTGTTGCAGGAACGCGGCTTTGATGTAACTGCTCTTGATATATCTGCCCTCGCTACCGAAGTAATGCAAGCCCGTGGCGTAAATAAAATAATCACTGCTGACATATTTGAATACCAGGAACAAAGGTATGACACCTTGCTGCTGCTCATGAACGGCATTGGGCTTACGGGTACCCTCCTTAATCTGAAAACTTTTTTACAACACGCTAAACTACTGCTTAATCAAGGCGGACAGCTTTTGTTCGATTCATCAGATGTAGCTTATTTATATGAAGGCAAATTACCAGATAATGGCAGATACTATGGTGAGATCCAGTACCAATATCAATATAAACAGCATAAAACAGATTGGTTTCCGTGGCTGTATGCTGATGAAAAAACGTTAGAGACTGTAGTTAACGAAGCAGGCTATAATATGGAAGTTTTGCTTGAAGATGAATATAAACAATATTTGGTTCGTTTAACACTTAAATAAAGCAATCACATATCTAAAACTTGAAATTATTTAGAATTAGCATCTAAGTAAACACAACAACACTATTAATTTATATTTTTTTTATTCAGAGTGAATTTAACTTCTGCTTATTTTCATTAATTTTGAAATTTTCTAAGTAAACGAAACAAAAATTAGCTAAAATCATATTTTTTAATATCAAAGTTTGAAAATCATGTAACTAAAATGTTATATTGGGTTAATATTAGTTTAATAATTAACATTACCCCTGTTCTTATGATCAAAAACTTACTATTTCTTATTATTTTATTTTTGTTTAGTGCAGAAATAACATTCGCTCAAAAAACTGCCATTACCGGAACTGTTACTGATGCCGCCAATAAAGAAACCATGGCCGGCGTGTCTGTACGGGTTAAAGGTGGCAACCAGGGCACAAGTACTAATGCAAAAGGGCAGTTTTCAATTTCCGCCTCCGCTAATGACGAACTTATCATCAGCTTCACCGGTTACAAACCTTTAACCATTGCTGTAAGTGGCCGTAACAAAATTGATGTTACCTTGGTTAGTGATGTATCACAGCTTAACGAGGTAGTACTAATAGGTACACGATCAGCAGGCCGCGTAAAGCTGGAAACCGCTGTACCTGTTGATGTGGTAAATTTGACCAAAGCGGCTTCAAGCACAGGGCGTGTAGATGTAACTGATATATTAAACTACTCAGCTCCATCATTTAACTACAACAAACAATCAGGCTCCGACGGTGCCGACCACGTGGAACTGGGCACCTTACGCGGTCTTGGCCCCGATCAAACATTGGTTCTGATCAACGGTAAACGGCGCCATTCTACCGCCTTCGTATCGGTGTTTGGCACGCGTGGCCGTGGTAACTCCGGTGTTGACCTGAGCGCCATCCCCACCGCATCTATCGACAGAATTGAGATCCTGCGCGATGGTGCTTCTGCTCAATATGGTTCTGATGCTATAGCCGGGGTAATTAACCTCGTATTAAAGAAAAATATAAATCAGTTTACCGCAAACGTAGGCTATTCAGGCTATTATGACCCAGCCTTTAATAGTGGCAAAAGTGTAGCCGCAGCCCAATATCCTCATGGCGGAGCTATTGACGGTAACGGTATTACCATTGATGCAAACTATGGCTTAGCCATTGGCAAAGGCGATGGTTTTATAAACATAACCGGCGATTACACAAAAAACGGCAAAACTTTTCGCCAGGCGCATGATACCACAACAGCCAATCCTAACGCCTTACCAGTAAACACCTCCAGAAGAGCTAACGGTGAAGGTTCGGCAGAAACCGGTACTATTTTTTACAATAGCGAAATTCCGTTGGCTGGTACACGAACCACCTTTTATAGCTTCGGCGGTTATAGTTACAAAGCCTCTGATGCCTACGCGTTCACCCGTAATTTTTCGGCCAGGCCCGAACGCTTCCCTACAACCGCCGATGATCAACTGATCCCGGTTAATGGCATCATATTTAATACGCCCGATGGCGAATCATATTTTAATCCGCTTATTCAAACACATATTACGGATATAGCGGTGGCTGCCGGTTTTAAAGGAACCATAGGCGATGGTTGGGACTGGGATCTGAGCAATAACACAGGTAATAATAAATTCCACTTTTTTGGAGAAAAAACTTTTAATGCCTCTTTGGGTGCCACCCAAACCCATTTCGACGATGGTGGATCGGAATTTTTGCAAAGCACCTCAAATCTGAATGTCACCAAACATTACAAAACCGTAATGCAAGGTCTGAATCTTGGTTTTGGTGCCGAATACCGCTACGAACGCTATAAACTGTTTGCCGGCGAAGAAGCATCCTATAAAAACTATGACCCTACTGGTGTTAAAGCCGCAGGATCACAGGGTTTTCCAGGTTTTCAGCCAAGTGACGCAAGTACCGATAACCGTTCGGTATTTGGAGGCTATGTTGATCTGGAGGCTGATATAACTAAAAAATGGCTGGTTGATTTTGCTAACCGTCTGGAACACTACAGCGATTTTGGTTTTAACTTTAATACCAAACTGGCTACCCGGTATAAGGTAACCGATAATTTTAATATCAGGGCTTCTGCAGGTACCGGCTTTCGTGCACCATCCTTACAACAGATCAATTACAGCTCAACATTTACCAACGTACAGGGCAGTGTAATATCCGAAGTAAAAATAGCTCCTAACTACAGCCCAATTACCAAAGCGGCGGGTATTGCCACTTTAAGACAGGAAAAATCAAAAAACTTGGGCCTTGGTTTTACTTTTAAACCCATACCCGAGTTGAGTATAACTACCGATGGTTACCTAATAAAAGTGAAGGATCGCGTGGTACTTTCAGGACAATTCAGCGCATCTGACGATACCCTTGATCCAACATTTATTGCCGCGTTGAATGCTTTACGTGTTAGTTCGGCCCAGTTTTTCGCAAATGCGGTAAACACTACCAATCGTGGTTTAGATGTGGTTATCGATTATAACAAAAGCATCGGCAGCAACCGTTTCAGAGTACTGTTTACCGGCAACTTTCAGCACATGAATATTGATAAGGTTAACTACCCGCCAATATTAGGTACCACTCCGCAATTGCAGGAAACCTTTTTAAGCGAAAGGGAAAAGAGATTTATATTGGCATCGGCTCCACCTCAAAAACTATCTTTAAATCCCGAATTTGGACATAAGGATTTTACCGTGGGCACTCGCTTTACCTATTTTGGTAAGGTGATAATTGATGGTTATGGCGACGGAAGCACCTTGACCCCTACCGTTCCTGCCGATAACGGCTCAGGACAATTACCTGATGTTTATAACTACAACGGCAAGGTAGTAAGTGATTTATATCTTAGTTATAAAATCAGCAAATCATCACGTATCTCTATCGGTTCAGACAATGTATTTAACGTTCACCCCGATCTTGGTTATGTAAAGGGTGCCAAAGGCTGGGCTTATAATAACGAACCTGCGGGACCTTTTGATGCCGTACAAATGGGCGGAAATGGTCGTCGCTTTTTTGCACGCATTGGTTTCAATTTTTAAATAAGTATTGCTTTAACAAACCAGGCCGCCTCATTATCATGGGGTGGCCTGCTGTTTTATGGGCTCCTCCCAAAACAAAAAAAGAAAGCCTGTATTTTAAAAATACAGGCTCCTTGTGTTAAAGTTAAGATGGGTTAATTGCAGGGCTTTATATATTTATTAGTCTTAGTTTATAGAATCGAGCACCATACTGCCTACAAGCTTTGATTTTTTATCATAAGTTTCAGATTTCACGAATCGACCAAGTTTTGGAGCAAACCATTCAGCAACTTTCATATGCACAGGTATACCAATACCCATCATTTTAACCTTCATAGAAGCATCATACGTTATACGGTAACAATCAAAACTGCCTGCGTTGGTAGAAATAGTTTCGGCTTTATCAACCATACGATTAGTAACGTCCATCTGTATTTTTGACATCGGCGTGCCATTATTACTCATATCAATGGTAACCGAACCATCTTCAAGTGTTTGACCGGCTTTCAAGTTAAGTGGATAAGCCAGATACTTAGCCTCGCCGCTCATTTGCATATTACCATACTGTTTCATTGATGATGACGGCACAAAAGCTTTCATATCAATTTTAATAGCATCGCCATCGCAAATCATTTCAGAATCGCCGCCACCTATTGATTTCCCATTCTTATCTATCACTTCGCTATGAACGGTTACTGTTGAGGCATCCTTTTTATTTGCTGTATAAATCAGCTTGCCTGTGTTGTTACCCTTGGCATCCTGGTTTAAGTAAACAAGCTTTTTACCGTTTACCGTACCAATAAATTGGTTGCAGTTTTGTGCCGTGGCAAACTGAATGCACCACAGCAACAGTGCACAAATTGTAATTATCTTTTTCATAATTGGTTTAATTAGGTTAAGTAAATTTAACCTTAAAATCAGCCACTTACAATAGTACAAGTACGCTTCGGCCTTCGGGTTTTACGCTTAGTATGCATATTAACCGTTACTTTTTTGTATGCTGATAAGAAACCAAAACACATACCCCTTTTAGTTGTAAACAATGTTTTAATTGAGGTTTTTTATCTACTTTTATGAAAACTGGCCGTGCTGTAATTTTTGTTGATTTGCTGGTGAAGAAACTATTATGAATTTTGAGGCTATAACGATAAGGGACATTGCAAAAGAACTACATCTATCCGTATCAACAGTGTCAAAGGCACTTAGAGATAGTTACGAGATCAGTGAGAAGACCAAAAAACTCGTTTTAGAATACGCTCAAAAAAACAATTACAGGCCCAACCCAATGGCTCAAAGCCTTAAAAGAGGGCACAGCAAATCTATAGGTATTGTTGTTTCAAGTATTGATAATCAATTTTTCTCGCAGGTAATTAACGGTATGGAATCCGAAGCTTACAGTCAGGGTTACAACGTAATTATTACCCAAAGCCATGAATCATATAATCTTGAGGTACAAAACGTTGGCCACCTGATTCACAGGGCTATAGATGGTCTTTTAATATCAATTGCAACAGAAACACATGATGTGGAGCATCTGCGAAAATTACAGGCGCAAGGTTTACCCATCGTATTTTTCGACCGTGTAAGCAATCAAATCGATACGCATAAGGTTATCGTTGACAACTCAGGCGGATCATACCAGGCTACCACACACTTGCTTGATTCAGGATTTAAAAACATTGCACATATTACCAGTTCTGTAACCTCATCGGTTACGCACCAACGGCTTGATGGCTACAAACAGGCTCTTATTGAAAGAGATAAAGATATTAATGAACAATATATTAAATATTGCTTACATGGCGGCCTCGATCTTAACGAACTTCAGCAAGCCATAGATGAACTGCTGGCTTTAGATGTAAGGCCGGATGCGATACTTACCGCGTCTGACCGTATTACCACATCTACCATGACCCTGCTTCATAAAAATAATATCAGGATTCCGGAGGATATCGCTTTAGTGGGCTTTACCAATACCGTACTGGCCGATGTTTTAAATCCTTCACTAACATCAGTACATCAACCAGCCTTTGAAATTGGCCGAAAAGCAACCGAAATGCTGCTAAGTATTATCAATAGTAAACGTCCTGTTACCGAATTTGAGCATGTAATTTTACCTACCGAATTATTTATCCGCAACTCGTCTGTAAAACGATAGTTTAAAAACAAAAAGGATCTATTCTTTATCGAACAGATCCTTTTTTACATTTTTAGAATCTCAAGATAAGATCCATAGAGCCGGAAAACTGGTGGTTCCTGGTACCGTTGTCATAAGGTGTTACCCCATCGGCATAAGCACGATCATATCTAACCTCTGGCCTTATGTACAACCAGTTGGTAAAATAATGTACAAAACCTATAGTATGGCTGGTATAAGGAGTTATATAACCTAAACGCTGCCCTTGGTAATCCCTTAAATAATCATTCCTCACAGTAAAATAATCTTTAGGAGATACCAGTATCTGGAAATAGTTCACAATACCCAGGGTTTTAGATGCCCCCGGAATAAATGTACCTAAACCAACACCAGGATAATAAGATTTAGGAGGACCAATTATAGGAGTTCCGCCTGCATAGGCGTTATATTGCCACATATAATAAGCTTCGGTTTCCATATGAAAGGTTTTGTTAAACCGGTGACTCCATGTGCCTACAACCATTTGCAAGTTATCGTGTTCGTTTTTAAACTGTCCGTTTCCAAGTGAATTGATACCGCCCCAGAAAGAATCATTAGTGCTTTTAGATACCCACCTAATCATTGCCTGCCCATTTAACTGTGCAGAGTTTGTCCATGGTGCCATATCATTGCCTGCATGAACACCCAGTTCCAACTGCCACTGAGGGTTTAGTCTGATGGTGGCGTTAACACCGGTGAAAGTAAAGGGATCAACTGTAAACATCAGCGAGTGGGTATAGATATAGTTGTCTGGTGCCAATTGTGCTTCAATATCCGGTGGGGATATAAAACGCCCTACTTTGACAACCATACCTTCGCCAACTTTCGGGAAGTATAACATGGCATAAGCTTCTACCGGGTCAACACCATACAAGTTGTTATTTTTTAACAGCTGGTTACTGAACCAACCTTTACTGGTGGTGTAGCGATAATCCATCCCATAAAAAGTACTTAAGCGGAAACCCCAGTCAAGATGATCGGTTTGAACCGTATTGGGCTGCCGTTCTATCCTTAATACTGCCTGATCCAACTCTAATTTATTTGGAACAATAGCGTATGACATAGGGATGTTTGAATTTTTAGAGGTACTAAAGTTTACACCAGGAGCAATCCATCCGTAAATTTTGAGGCGGCTCTTATTGTTTGCCATACCTAAAACTTTTTGCAGTGCATAATCAGGAGCATCTGCAGGTTCACCAATTATTGGCGAACCCGGCCAGTCGGCACTTGGAAACGGCCCCGAAGGAAGTGGAGATGGAAGAGCCCTGCTAACCGGTGTTGTAGCCACGGTATCCTTAATAGAGGACGTTTTCTTTTCCGGATCGGTTTGGGCGTGTAATTGAACAGTAATACCTGCAAGTGCAAGCATCAAGAATACTTGTTTTTTCATTTTGTATAAAATATAAGTGTATTGCTCCCGCTGCATAAGCAACGGACTTACGGTTGTTACCGGTAAGATCTTTTTGTGTTTACATCCGGGCGGTTAGCTAAGCTGCCGGGTGTTTTTGTGTTTTAGTATATTATTGAGGCGTGGGTACCCCGCCATATTTCATATTTAATTTTTTATGTTTTGCAAAGGCCGATGCTAAAACAATGCCTTTATGAATAATGATCTTTGAAATGGCCCCTATTTATCAAAAACAACCATTTTTATTTTTTGATGACCTCCTACTCCGCGCTTAACCTATCAATTTGACAGGTAAAAATTATCAAACTGATAAAAGCACCAGCTTTTGAAGATTAATTTCATAATGCTCAATTTTTCGGTAAAGTGTGGCTATTCCAATACCCAGCAGGTTTGCTGTTTCTGTTTTGTTACCTTTACAATGGTGCAACACTTTACATATGTGCAGCCGCTCAATCGTTTCCAGGTCCATAGCCTCGGTGCGATCATCTTCTTCTTTAAAAAACTCTAATGGCAGCAAATCGGCGGTGAGTATTTCAGAGTTTGAAAGGATGATCACTCTTTCCATCACATTTTTAAGCTCACGTATATTGCCTTTCCAGGAATGCTCGTTAATGATCTTTAAGAAAAGATCATCCATACCGTTTATCTTTCGGTTTATCTTTAGGGCAAACTCCTTCATGAAATGTTTGGCAATAATGGGAATATCACCTCTGCGCTCCCTGAGCGGTGGTAACTGAATGGTAAATACTGATAAGCGATAATACAAATCAAGCCGAAAATGACCAGTTTCGGACTCTTTTTTTAAATCACGGTTAGTAGCAGCCAGTACCCGTACCTTTACCTTGGTTGTTTGCGAATCGCCTACCTTATTGAACGTACCGTTTTCAAGCACACGCAGTAATTTGGCCTGCAGATCAAGCGTCATCTCACCTATCTCATCCAGGAAGATGGTGCCTCCGTTGGCTTCTTCAAATAAGCCCTTCCTTTCCTTTAAAGCTCCGGTAAAAGCTCCGGCTTTGTGGCCAAAAAGCTCACTCTCCAATAGCTCATGTGAAAAAGCGCTACAGTTTACCGCCACGAAAGACTTTGACCTGTATTCACTTTCCTGATGTATGGCCTGGGCAAATACCTCTTTACCTGTACCGGTTTCGCCCAGTAATAAAATGGTTGTGGGTGTATTCGATACCTTTTTGGCTAACTCTACAGACCTTAAAATAGCCTCAGACTTACCAATGATATTTAAAAAACTATACTTGCTGTTAATGCGCTTTTCCAGCTGCAATACTTTATGACTCAGTGAAGCTTTATCAACGGCCATGCTCAGCAATGGTATTATCTTTTCATTATCATCCCCTTTCATCAGGTAATCAAACGCTCCATTTTTAATAGCCTTTACACTATCATGTATGTTTCCGAAGGCGGTAATGTTAATTACTTCAATATGCGGTTGTAGCTCCTTTATCCGGCTAACGAGCTCTACCCCGTTCATATCCGGGAGTTTTACATCACATAAAACAACCATTACATCTTCGGTTTCCAGTAAGCGCAAGCCCGCTTTCGCATTGGAGGCCTGCAGTACTCTATATCCTTCAAACTCAATAATCCGCGCAAGCAAACCACTAAGCTTTACTTCATCATCAATAATCAATATATTGGTTTTCATTTAGTTAAATTTTTCATACTCATCATTACTGTTGTGATTGATGAGATTTAGAATCAGCATTTCCAGTAAGGAAATGTATTTTTTTATCCCCTGCTCAATTTCTTCAATGAATATATATTCATCAGCCATGTGCGACCGGGCCGAGTCACCAGGTCCAAATTTGATGGAGGGAATAGTCAATAAAGCTTGATCAGAGGTAGTTGGCGAGCCATAAGTTTGGCACCCCATGGCCAGCCCCGCCTGAACTATAGGGTGGCTTTGATCAATGGCCGAAGCCTGTAGGCAAAAATCACGGGGAATAACCTCGCAGCTTACATGCTCCCGAATAATACTAATCACTTCCTTAAAAGTGTAAGCATCGGTCATTCGCACATCTACAGTAAAATTGCAGGTGCCTGGCAGCATGTTGTGCAGGCTACCAGCGTTAATGATGGTTACCTGCATTTTTACGGGCCCAAGCGTATTAGAAACCCTGGGAAAAATGAAGTTCCGAAACCACTCAATATCCTGTATGCATTTGTAAATGGCGTTTACACCTTCTTCCCGGGCAGCATGACCGGCTTTACCGGTTGATACACAATCTAAAACCATAAGACCGCGTTCGGCAACAGCTATCTTCATGAGTGTAGGTTCGCCCACAATTCCAAAATCAAGGTGGCCCAGCTCGGGTAAGATCAGTTTAAGGCCATTGTCGCCCGAGTTTTCCTCCTCGGCTGTGGCAGCATAACATAAATTAAAAGCCATGTCTTTACGTTCAAAAAAGTAAAGAAAGGTGGCCATGAGCGATACCAGGCAACCACCTGCATCATTACTGCCCAGCCCATACAATACGCCATTATCAATTTCGGGATAAAATGGGTCGCGGGTGTATTGAGAGTTAGGCTTAACGGTATCGTGGTGAGAGTTGAGAAGAATGGTAGGTTTTGCAGGGTCATAGTGGTAGTTAAAACTCCACACATTGTTTCGGGTTCGCCGGGTGTGTGCCCCATGCAGGTGCAGAAAATTCTGGATCAGATCTGCAGTTTTTGATTCATCTCCACTATATGATGGGGTGGAGATCAGATCCTTTAATAATAAAACGGCATCGTTAAATAAGGTATTGCACAATTGGAGGTCTGTTGTAATCAACTGACTTTGCTGGCTACGCATATTATAAATTTTATTTGATGGATTAGGTTAATTATGAGATAGCAAAGCGGAACTAACCAGCTCATGCATTTTGGCAGGGTCAAATAACATGGCGGTGCATAAGCAGTTGCATTTGTGTTTACTGTTAAGCACATCGTAATTCACGCAACTTTTGCATCCGGCCCAGAAAGCTTCGTCGTGGGTAATTTCGGCGTAAGTAACTGGTTCAAAACCCAGCCGGGTATTTAGTTTCATTATGGCCGAACCGGAAGTAATACTGAAAATGCAGGCATCAGGGTACTTTTGGCGGGATAATTGAAATATCTTGTCTTTAATTTCGCGGGCAATGCCTGCATTTCGATAAGCAGGCGAAACAATAAGCCCTGAATTAGATACGAATTTACCCAGCTCCCAAACGGCTATGTAAGAAAAACCTACCCAGTTACCCGAACTTGTTAATGCTATTACTGCGTTACCGCTAAGTATTTTTTCACATATTTCCATCGGCGACCTTTTAGAGATCCCGGAACCACGTGCAATGGCAGATAGCTGCATTTCTTCAATTATTTCATCGGCATAAATGATATCCCCGGCCTCGGCCAGTTGTATCGTTATCTGTTCACTTTCCATTTTATTTTTAGTAAATAAAAAATAGCAGAAGCTTAATTATCTTCTGTTATTACCTATGCCAAAAGGATGCCTTCCTGCCGGGTATGCCATTAAAATCCACTTTAGCTTAAAGCAGAGCCATTTATAATTTATTTTAATTTTAATGCCAATAAAAAAGCCTCTCAAAACGAGAGGCCTCTTTTTCATTATGGTAATATGCAGTCAGTATATGCTTATTTAACTTGCGAGTAAACCTGCTTTTGAGGCGCATTGCTCATGAAAACATGTTTTACTTTATACATTCTGGCGTAGCTATCATAAACGGTTAAGTCATCATTGGTATGAAATTCACTTTCCAGTGCGTACCTGAATTTATCGTTATTAATGAACGCTTTATACAGGTCATCTAAAGTTAATTTAAACAATTTACCATCAGGGTTTAGGCTAAAGTACAGCACTTTAACCGTGATATAGCCCTTACCCTGAGGTGCCAATTGCTCGTGGCTATATAAATAAAAGCCTGAAGTGTCAATAATCTTATAAGGGGTATTATTGAACAAACGATAATCCTGCTGCTGATAACGGTACCCAAAAATCTCTTTTTTATTCATCTCCTTTTTTCGACCATTATTGGTAACCTGGATATGGCCGCCATTAAAGAAATTGTTTAAAACAATTTTGTCAGATTTGTTGACTGGATTAATAGGGAAGCTTACTTCATGCTTTGCTATATCGGCTGATTTGATGTAGATACCATCGGGAGTATTTGATTGGGCATTAGCTACCGAAAAGCCACCCAACAGGGCAAGCAGCAATACTATATTGAACTTTTTCATTTTGATTATTATTTAAGATGTTAAAAATTAAGCGATTGGAGATGCTTTTAACATGTAGAACCGAGGTGATAAAAAGCCGGGCAACTACCCCCGGCTTTACAATCAGAACCTAAATTTACTTACAAATTAAAAAGCAAGTTTCTTACAAATTACACCTAAGCCAGGTGTATAATGAGCATCCTTGTTGGATAATAAATATTATTGAGGAAGAATATGGTGTGATCTATACTACCTGTTAGTAGCAGCTCTTTCCAGATAACCATTTTTGTTTACAGCGTAGGGAGCCATATCGTTGAACCTTTTTCTTTTGACTATAACTTTCTTCTTTCCTTTTTTGGGGCCAACGAATGGTAGGATCATGAAGGCTAAAAAACAAACTATTTCAATCATTACTAAATACATAACATTAAACTTTAATATGCCTTGCAACATTTTCCCTAAGTATGCCAAAGCAATGCCAGCGTGCCAATTATTTGCACAAAGCCGGTTTTTATCGTTTAAACATGTATTTCAAATTAAGAGGCCATATTGATGCCGTAAAAACCATTTCAAAATGATAGGCATTTTGTTTCAAAATGGTAAAACGGACGTACCCTTCAACTTGGGAAACAGACTCGTTTTATTTAATCAGGCAGCTGCCTTTGAAACTTTACCTCTGTTGCAACCGGAGCATCTGCAGGGTAAGTAGTATATCTTAATGTTAAGATGGAATTGGTTACATCAAAGGTTGCATTGTCATAAAGTTTATAGTTAACGGTCGTTTTAACAGGAGTTTTATTCCCCTTGCGTTCAGATAATTCTTTGATGGCAACAAACAAGCTGTCGCCTTTAGTTTTAAATGTACCGGAGGTTGTGGATACAGTTGCGGGATTTTCACTATTAAAAGTCGTGGTAGAACTGAACGTTCCATCGCTCATAAAATGCACTGTTTGAAATATTGATTCCGTAGTTTGAGGATTCATCCAGCTACCTATTATACTATCGAGCTCTTGTTCCTTCTGTTTTTTGTCTTTTTTGCAGCCATGAATGATGAGTAAGCCACAAATAAGAAAAGTGAAAAATATGCCTTGTTTGATTAGTTTGGAAGTTTTCATAAATGCAGGTTTTATAAATATTACGTTAGCATTTAGCTATCTGATACAATCAACCAAAATATTTTACAACTTAAAAATCTAACAATCAATTAAATAACATCTAAAATAGATTAATTTTCGTTTCAAAGGACTTTATTGACATTATCTAAGTAATTCATTTTAAGTAATTTAAATAAACCTTATCGATATTATCTATATCAGCGAAACAGATGGATTGTTTATCAAAACATATAAAATATTGGCATATATAAAACACTTAAATTTTTACTAATCAAATAGATATACAATTTATATAATATATTTATTTACGAATAATTTAATTCAAGTCTTACCTTATCAATCGTTATTCAGGTTGTTATTCACATCAATAAGAATACTTTAAAAATCTCTTTTAAACCTAATAAAGAGGTATGAAATGGTTTTATTTAATTGTTCGGTATGGAGTAAGAAAGTCCTCTCCCCTTTTTGTTTTGGGGATTACATTCGTTAAGCAAGATGATATAAAGGGAAGGTATATCAGGGAATAAGTCCAACAATGGTACTGGTGATCAAGTTAACCACATCGCTTTTAAACTGATCAACCCGAATGGCTGCTAAGCCAGCCTGTTTCAAAGCTACCAATTTAAGTAGATCAGCCTCCCCTTTTACCAGTTCGGAAAAATCATCTTTACTAAGTTGGCCTGCTGCCAACTCTTCTGTCCATTGCTGCAGGTCATTTTTAAGTCCATCAAGTATCGCTTGCCCATCAGCAGTTGCACCTGCAACAAAATCCTTCAGATTTTTCTCAGCGAGGTCTGTTATACCATTTTTGAGTGTTTCGAGTACGTTTTTAAAATTTACGGCCATGGCTTAGCTTATTGATTTACTTCTGATGGTTTTATCTTTTTACTCTCCAGTTCGGCAATCTGATCAAAGGCACTGCCTATCTGCTTCTTTTTATCCGCAACAAAAGCAACTCCGCACTTTCCATCTTTTTTCCATTTTACCAGGAAACCACCAAATAAATGCCCGTCAGGATCATTAAGGATAGTCCACATTTTAGTAGTAATTTCGTTATGCGGGCGATGTTTATCGTACTCAATGGCTTTTTCAATATTCAGCTGAACAATTTTCACTTCGCTTTCATGGGTGGTATAATTATCAGTAGCCTTATCCATCAAATCAAGCGCATCTACCTTTAAGGAAGTCACCTGGGTATAGGCATTCTGATCAAACGTTGAGATAGTTGGACTGCAGCCAAGCAGCAGGCACAAAGGCAACAATAATTGTATATAAAGCCGCGCTATTTTCATAAAGGATGTTTGAGTAAATTTAATAAGAAGTTTCCGAAATACTATTAAAGCAACTATTTTGTATACTTTTTATAACCGTTATTTTCGATACATAAATATATGAATACTTCGCCCGATTCTGAAGCTATATTTCAATATCACCGGTATATGATTGAGTTGCATGGAAACCAGGGTACCGCGGCTTTGGGTTGGCGTGATCAGTTGAGCCAAACGGTACGATTTAAGGCACTATCAACCATCGCGAACCTCAGTGGGCATTCTGTATTGGATGCAGGCTCTGGTTACGGCGACCTGTGCTCCTACCTGCTTCAGCTTTATAGTAATATTACTTATTGCGGCGTTGAGCAGATCCCGGAGCTTCTGAGCCAGGCTACTCATCGTTACAAGGATCAGCCCAATGTGAGCTTTATCCAGGCAAACTTTATTACCGATACTTTGCCTGAAACCGATTATGTAATGGCAAGCGGTTCACTCAATTACTATAATTCTGATCCGGAATTTATATTCAAAGCCATTTTGAAACTGTACTCTCATTGCAAGTTGGGTTTAGGCTTTAACTTGCTCCGTCATGTGATACCTAATGGCCTTATTGTTGCTTACAACGCAGATAAGATTATGAATTACTGTCGCTCGCTTTGCAATCATGCGCAGCTAAAAGATGATTACAGCGATGAAGACTTTACCATTTTTATGTACCGTTAATATTTCGCTCTAAAACAGAAATAATAGGGCATTTGAATTATGAATGATAACTTTACTTTATCTGATAAACCACAACACCTGTAAATATGAAACAAGGCTTGCTCATTGATATGGACGGCGTAATATACAGCGGCGAAGAGCTGATATTTGGCGCTGACAGATTTATTAACCATCTGCTGGAAAAAGATATTCCTTTTGCTTTTATGACCAACAACAGCCAAAGAACAGCGTTGGAGGTAGTTCGTAAATTAAAAAGGCTTGGAATAACTGTTGAACCACGGCACGTTTATACAAGCGCTATGGCAACAGGAAAGTTTCTGGGCGATCAAAGTCCTAACGGTACTGCTTATGTGCTTGGAGAGGGCGGCTTATTGACCAGCCTACACGAAAACGGGATCACCCTGGTTGATACCGATCCGGAGTTTGTGGTGTTGGGTGAAGGCAGAAACTTTACACTGGAGATGGTACAACGCGCAGTTGATATGATACTGGCCGGTGCTAAATTTATTACCACCAACCGCGACCCCTCTCCTAAAAAACCAGGATGGAATAACTTAGGCATAGCCGCCACAACCGCAATGATTGAGGAAGCCACCGGTCGTAAGGCATTTGTAACAGGTAAACCCAGCCCGGTAATGATGCGTTCGGCCCGTAAGTTTTTGGGATTGGAAACTGCGGAAACTACCGTTGTAGGCGATACTATGGAAACCGACATACAGGGTGGTGTGCAAATGGGGTATAAAACCATATTGGTACTGTCAGGCATATCATCCAAAGACCAGCTTGGTCACTACGCGTTTAAACCCGATCTGATAGTGGGCTCGGTTGATAAGATCGAGTTTCCTTTAAAGTGGTGGTAAATAAAAAACCCTTCAGAACCTTTAAGGGGTTCATGAAGGGTAAGCAGGATGATAAGGTTTAGTTATTTAAGTTTTGTTGAACCGTCATTTTCAATATCAGTAATTACAGATGCTGTAGTTAATGGTATATTTAGCAGTACCCTGGCGCTTGTCCATTTACCTAATGATGCATTATAAACACCGCCAAACTGGGCAAAATAAGCACCCGCGGTTGAGTAAGGGAAAGCCAGCGTATTGCTACCCTGCCTGTTAAAAGGCTGATCGGCAAGGGTTATCAGGTCTTTAAGATCATAAAAATCCGTATTAGCTATGCGGTAACCAACACTGGTAGTGGCATCATATAAGCTGCCACCGGTACCATAAAATATAACATCTACAGGTTTACTTGTATCGGTTATATTGGTTCCGGAAAACACTGCAATACCAGCTGCGTTACCGCTATTGGCTAATAAATTACTTGTTTTTGTACCGAAAGTTGCCGGAACAGCAGTACTGAAGTTAGGGCTGTTTGTAGTAGAATAATTGAAAGCCTTAACCCAGTTAGAAGCACTGATATCAGTAGAGCCTACACCGTTGATCTTTTTATTGGTACCGCCAACGTAAAAATAAGATCCTTTAGTTACCTTACCTGATGTGATCTCAAGCTTATAGGTTCTCAGATCTCCGGTTGCCCATCCTTTTACAGGGAAGCCTGCCGGGGTTGAAGCACTCGCGTTATTTGTAGTAACTATAGTGAACTTCTCTACCGAAAAATCAATATCACGGGTGGCTAACAATTGTATGTATTCATAGTTGGCATCAGTGCTTGCTGAGCCTCCCGGATCTGCAAGGAAACCTGTGATAACAACTGGCGTAATTTCAATTACCGAACTAAGTACCTTTACATCATCAGCCTTGCGCATTCTTAACTGGGGCATAACGCTGCCATCTTTGGCGCTGGTACCAAATATGATACCTGTAAAATTAGCACTGATGGGTAATGTATTAGTGGCAAATGCGGCATTAGCCTCTGTATGTAAACCAATATTTCCAAAACCATCATTCACTACTCTGTCGCCGGCCAGCTTATCTGTAGGTGCAGGTAAAGGATCAAATCCACCTTTAACAATAGCAACTAAGGTACTCTCGTAAGCATCAGGATTGGTAAGGATGGCACTGCTGGTTACCCTTTGGCCAATAACAGCCTTACCTGAAGCAACTTTGGTGATTGCACTATTGGATATTCCTGTTATTTGCAGTGTGCCATCAACGCGTTTTAACACGCCGCCAGCTATATCAATCACTACCGAATCGCCAGGCGCATATTTGGCGGCATCGGTTCCCAGGGGGATAGATATACCTCTGAGTTTTGCACGGCGATAATTCTGAACCACCAGTAAACCCGATGGCATATTACCTCCTGTTGGATCAGAAACCACAATACCAACCATTTGGTGAGCACCAAACATGTTTTTGGTATCAAGCGTAATATCCGTTCCCTTATAAATGCTTCGTATATCGGAAACTGCTATAACTGATGAAAGCTCGCCCCCGGGATAATTATTATCTTTTGTACAACCAGTTAAGATACCAGCCGAATAAAGTAGTAAGAAAGTATAAAATAATATCTTTTTCATTTTCAATTTATATCATGATAAATTACAGTGTAAACAATTATGGTTTTTGCCACCAAACCTGCGTGCTTTGCACATCCGGCCCTTGCGATGCTACCGCAGCTTTATAGCTTGTTGGGTTTGATGATTGAACATATACCGGATAGGTTATACGGGCAGGCATTACCCCACCGTTTACCAGCCCTGCCCCTTTTGGAAGTATCGGGTGACCAGTGCGGCGATACTCAAACCATTGCTCAAAATCTGTCCAAAACATGGTGTAATATTTTTGCACATGTATCATTTCCATTTTAGCATCAAGCGGCAAGGTATCATCCCACTCAATATCGGCTGTTGCCTGGTAGTTGGCAGGAACAACGGTTGCTGGCAGCCAAAAATTAATAGCACTAACAACACCTTTATCATAATAAGTTTTGGCAGGTGTAGCTATCCAGCCTTTAACAGCGGCTTCGGTAAGTAAAAACTGTAACTCCGGGTAGTTCATGATGTTACCCATTAAAGGCTCATTCATTAATGATTTTGCAGATGTATTTGTCCCCTGAACATTAGAAAGGAAGTACGATTTTTTCACAGGAGCATTACCTATCGCGTAGCCGCTTGGCACACCCACATAACCGCCATTATAAGTGGCTATTGACCAAGCGTTTCCATACAATCTCAAATCGGCCCATTTGGTTAAATTATCAATAAAGAATGAGGCCATTGACGGTGCTCTCCAGTCCTGCTCACGTACGCCTCCAATAAAAGGTGATGTTAAATATCCGGTACCCGTCCATCTCAATACCGCCGAGTCATCATTGCTGGCCATTATAGGGTAATTGCTGGGATTGGTATCAACAATATCTTTAATTTTAGCTATACAGCTTGCGGCTACATCCGCTTTTCCTGAGATGCGCATTAATAGTCTTAAATATAGCGTGTTACCAAACTTGCGCCATAAAGCGGTGTTTCCTTTATAAACAGGATCACTTGATGGAAGCACATTTGCCGCGCCATTAAGCAAAGTATTGGCATCTTCCAGTTGCTTAAATATGCCTTGATAAATATCCTTCTGTTTATCAAAGGCAGGTTGAAAATTACCTGTATTACCCATATTTGATTGTGAATATGGCACATCACCATAAGTATCAGTAAGCATAGAGTAAATCCAGGCCTGGCAAATCAATGATATACCCTGGTATCCTTTATTTAAAGTAACTCCCTGGCCGGCAATGTTATAAATATCCTTAAAGTTGGTTAACTGCAAATACCAGTTGTTCCAGGTATAATCCCCCCAGGTATTTTTAACATCGTACCTGAAAACCTGACCTTCCGATTCACTTTCATTAACTGTAACCTGCATTAATTCGTTATTATATTGCCTGCAGCGCAGCATATTGGTGCTAACCACGTTAACCAGAGCTGGTGCCAGTAATTGTTCTGGCAAGGCAGTTGGCGAACTGTTGGGGTTAGTATTCATTTCTTCAAAACCCTTTTTACAGGCCGGCTGTACAATGGCAAACAGCATTACAGCGCAAATAATCTTATAAATATTTCTTTTCATTTTTCTTAGCTGATTAAAGTGAGATCACGAGGTTAACACCCATTGTTCTGGTTGATGGGAACTGGCCAATTTCAAAACCTTGTGTAATATCTGAGCCATTAAGGGTACCAAATTCAGGATCAAATCCAGGCCATTTTGTCCAGATAAATAAGTCGCGGCCGTAAACACCTATGGTTGCTCTTTGTATACCTATCCTTGACGCAAATTTTGCCGGAAGCGTGTAATCAAACCGGGCCTCACGAAGTTTGATAAAGTTTGTGCTGAACGTTGCACCTTCGGCGTTGTTAACCCCAAAGTTCGATTGATAATATTGGTCAATATCAGATGCAACAACATCATTTTTGCGATAACTACCATCAGGGTTTTGTACTACACCATTACCGATAATACCATTGTATCTGCCCGGAAGCGTATTTTTAGTTTTTCCCTGCTCGGCCAGTTTGTAAGAAGTTAAAGAGTAAGCAACCGCGCCGTACTGGGCATCAAACAATATTCCGAAGTGAAATTGTTTGTACTTGAAATCGTTATTGAAACCCAATTTCCATTTTGGCGAAGTGTTGCCCAGATAAACCGGGTCGGGAGATAAAAGCGCAAAACCTGTTTTAAGATCAAAAACTACCTGACCATCAGGGGCACGTAAATAGCCTCTGCCGTAAAGCGCGCCCATGCTGCCGCCTACTTTTGCTATGATCTGGCTGCCGCCTGTTGGGCCGTTCTGTAATACTACAGAGCTATCTGCCAGCTCCTTGATCTTGTTACGGTTTGATGAGAAGGTGATATTGGCCGACCACGTGAACCCTTTAGGGTTTGATATCGGGCTACCATTTACAGCTACCTCTATACCCTGGTTTTGTATCTTTCCAATATTAAGTATTTGCCTGCTGTAACCCGAAGAGGCATCAACTACCCGGCTCAGGATTTGATTTTTAGTGTTGCCAGAATATAAAGCCACATCAACACCTAAACGGTTTTTAAAGAAACGTACATCCGAGCCAACCTCAATAGTGTTGGTTCGTAAGGGCTCAAGATTTACATCGGGCATGGTGCCTGGGTTAATTAAACCACCGCTATAAGTACTTCCCGCTGTTCCGTAAGAGTATGACGTTTGGTATGGCGAAGTACCACCGCTACCTACGCTTGATACCGATGCTCTTAACTTGGCAAGACTGATAGATTCGGGTAGTTTAAACGCCTCAGATA
Organism: Mucilaginibacter aquaedulcis; assembly: GCF_030409325.1. Classification (GTDB taxonomy): domain Bacteria; phylum Bacteroidota; class Bacteroidia; order Sphingobacteriales; family Sphingobacteriaceae; genus Mucilaginibacter; species Mucilaginibacter aquaedulcis. Next base: position 52,336 of record NZ_JAUFPR010000002.1, on the reverse strand, counting down.
AAACAAAGCTCGCGCTGGCCGATGGGTAGAAGAAACCTACCTTATCTGTTCTTTGAGGCGTTGCCAAAACACTGTTCCAATCCTGGCGACCCGTTAAATCAAGATATAAAAAGTTTTTGTAGCTGGTTGATAATAAACCATAAAAGCTATTCAAAGCATACTTGCTTTTATAAGGGAGGGTTATTAAAGCCCCTTTTGAATTGGCCGTAGTATAAATGCCCGGGTAATACAATGAGTCGGCTCGTACCTCATCTTTATTGTAAGTGTTTCGCAGCATACTACCACCTGCAGTAGCAGTTATGGTAATATCTTTATTTACCTTTTTATTATATCGCAGTAAGAAATCGGCACTTGCCTCTTCAGAGAAAATATTTTGTGTACGGTAAGAACCTAATGGATATTTAGTACCAGCATCGTAAGGGCGTTCCTGCGCACGTTGCTCATAACTCATGTCTAATGAAGTCCTCAATTGCAGGCTTAGTTCTTTAGTGATGCTGTAAGCAGCCTGCACGTTTCCGGTAACTGCATTTCGGTTTGATTTATTAATAAACTCATAAGATACAGCATAAGGGTTTTCAGGGAACGAACTGAAAGGGTATTCGATCTTACGGTTTTCCATGCCATTTACCCAATAGTTTTTCAGCCAGTTGAGGTTGGCGCTGGGTTGCCAGAAAATGAACCAATACATAGGCGATTGATTTCCGTAACCGGCACCAGGCAGGTTATCGCTGAATTTATCCTGGTAATTTACCTTTGAACTAATCGTAAGCTTATCGTTGATCTTTGAATTTACCGATACAGCCACACTATTACGGCCATAACCTGTATTCGGGATTATCCATTTATTGCTCACATTAGTTGCCGAAAAGCGCGCGGTTGTTTTATCGCTACCACCCTCAATACTTACCGAATTGGTAAACGTTTGGCCAGTATTAAAAAAATCGCGTATTTGATCTTTATAAGGCACCCATGGGGTTCTTACGGTTGATTGTTTTTGAGTTACCGGATCAAACTGGTAAAACATCTGCCCATCAAAACGCGGACCGTATGCAGAACTTGTTGCACTTGTGCTTGCACCATCCGGGCCTGCACCGTATGAATAATAAGTTGCGCCACCTGTACCTTGCCCGTACTCATACTGCAGATCGGGCCAGCGGTTAACTTTTTCTATAGATGCGTTTGAATTAACTGTTATTCCCAAGCCCTTACGTTTAGAACTGCCTGATTTCGTAGTGATAATAATAGCGCCATTAGCACCTCTCTGGCCATATAAAGCAGCTGCACCCGGGCCTTTCAATACCGAAATGGATTCAATATCCTCCGGGTTAATATCGTTGATACTGCTACCATAATCAGCAGGCATATTATCGCTGCCAGTACCGTAAACCACCTCGCCTGAAATAGCCGTACGCCTACCGCTACCATTGTTCATCACCACTCCATCCAATACTATCAGGGCTTCGTTATCGCCGGTAAGGTTGTTTTCACCTCGCAGGATAATTTTGTTTGATCCAGTGGGTCCGGCGTTTGAACGTACCAGGTTTAATCCGGCTACTTTCCCTGAAAGCGCATCTGTCCAGTTGCTTGAAAGCGCATCAGTCAATTGCTCACCTTTAATATTGGTTGCAGAATAACCCAGTGCCTTTTCGTCACGCTTAATGCCTAAGGCGGTAACCACTACCTCATTCAATGTAGAATTTGATTTAGCTAAAGTGATAGTCACACCAGCAGCGCTTTTATTAAAAACCTGGCTTTGTGCTTCAAAACCTACGGTTGAAAATTGTAATAAACTGCCATCTGGAATTGAAACCGTGAATGAACCATTGGCATTGGAAAAGGTCAACAGCCTTTTAGTATTATCACTCACGCTAACTCCGGCAAGCGGTAATTTATCATCAGCAGAAACTATTGTACCGCTCACGGTAACTACGTTCAGCTTTTTAATAACCAGGTTGCCATTAATGTTTTTTATACCTATACCAGCCTGCTGCAACACCTGGGTAAGCTTTTCAAGCTTTAAGGTTTCATCGGGCAGCGTAATAAGACTGTTCATATTTACATCGGCATCAAAAGAAACTTTGTAACCGTATTTGGTTTTCAGCGTATTTATTATGGCTTGTATACTCATGCGCTTCTGACCAAAACTATATTGATCGGCAGGCTTTACCTGCGCATGTACCACTGCCGAAAAAAGCAGCATAAGCAAAAGCGGGTATAATTTTTTTCGAATAAAAAATAAGAGTTTAAGTTGTTTCATATTTAATCAGAATAGTATTACGGTATGTGGGTTTTGGAAGTGATATTTTAAACCTGTGGCATAGCTTAAGCCATTTAGAAGGTTATCAAGGCCGGTATCTTTCATTTCGCCGCTAAAGCGCGCACGTTTACGGGCCGATGGTTTTACTTCGATGGTAATATTGTACCAGCGTTGTAGCTTTTCGGCTATTTCATCGGCATTGTTGTCATTAAAAAACAGGCTTTCATTTTGCAATGATGAGGCCTCCTGGGCATTCACCTGCTTAATAGTAATTTGACCACTATTTAGCTGATATATCAACTGCTGACCTGCCTTTAAATAGTGTGATTTATTACTTGCTGTAATACCTACCAATCCGGTAGCCACCTTAATCTCGGTGTTAGCTTTGGGGCGGGCATAAACATTAAATGAAGTACCCATCACCGTTACCGATAATTGATTATTGGTGCGGATAATGAAAGGTTTGTGCTCATCGTGCTTAACATCAAAAAAAGCTTCGCCTGTTAATGTCAACTCCCGTTTTTCTGTGTTAAATAAATTGGTATATGTTATTTTAGAGTTAGGGGCCATAAATACCTGTGTACCATCAGGCAGGGAAAGGCGGCCGCCAGCGTTTTTGGCGCTTTGTAAGGTTTGTATGGTGTTACCTGCTGCGTTTTTAGCACTGTTTACATAAAGCCATCCAAAAAAGCAAAACAATAATAAACTGGCAGCAATACCGACAAGTCTGTAATGCTTTAGAAAGCTTCTTTTATTTCCTGATGCCGGTAATTCAAATATCCTGTCGAGTAAACGCAGCCATTGTTCATCAATATCACTTGGTTTTAAGGGGTGCTCAAGCTGCTGCTTTCTTCTTTCCAGGTAAGTAAGTAAAAACTTATGCTCGGCTTGCTCTCCGGCCCAGTCAATTACCTCTTTTGCCTCCTTAGCTTTACAATCGCCGTTTACGTAATTCAATAATGTTTCCCAGTTCACTCTTTGTAATTTTATATAAAGAGCTTAATTGAGCCGGTTTCCACCTAAAGAGAAAATTACCAGTTTGTTAATTTTTTGTTAAATAGTGCCAGAAACGTAAAAAGCCGGAATAATCCGGCTTTTAGTTATTAAAGAGATCTTATCTACTTGTTTATTGGCTATATGCTAACTAAGGATTAGCCAATTATTGTAAACATGATATTCACCAGCATTAACCCTCCTGCAATTGTAGCTTTGTCAAGGTTACTGTTGTTAACAGCATGGCCAAGCTGCTCAATTGCTTCACGCATATTGTATTCAACCTTTTTTTCGGTAATATCAAGTATCTGGGCAATCTCAGCATTTTTTAAACCTAATAGCCGTAACTCAATCATTTCTTTGCGATGCACAGGCAGCTTATTGATCAGGTTTTCGACAATTTTTATGGATTGTTTAGCAACAAATTTTTCAAATGGATTGTACGTATTTTCAGGAATATTAAACGCGTCATCGGGCAGTTCTGAAGTTTGATAATGTGACGACAAAGCTTTTAATGCACCGTTTTTAGCGGATCGGAACAAATAAGGTTTCAGTTCATTAATCTGTAGCTTATCCTTTTGTTGCCATAAATTCAAAAACAGATCAGACAATACATCTTTTGCAAGGTCATCATCATTCACTATTGAATTAACATAGCCGAAAAGCGGAGTGTAATTATCTTTAAATATGCTTTCAAATCCTTCTAAAGTGTGCAATAAGGGCATATCTACTATTTCCATAACTTGGATTGCAAATTACGGGCAGTCATATTTATATAATAAAACACAAATGTTAAATTTACATTAACAAACACACAATAAAGATGCCCGTATTTTAATGATCTGAGGAAGGAATTACCAAAGGCTTCTTTTTGTCTCGCTTAGCGACAAAAAGTAACAAGGGCAGTACAATTGCAAAAAACAACCCGATCAGAAAATAGCCATCAAGGTAGCTGGAAAAAGAAGATTGTTTAATAACCACGTTCTCTATCAGTTGCATGGCCTTTTGTTTGGCATCAAGAAAACTAAAGCCTTTTTGCTGAAACGCCCCGGTGTAATTGCTGATACGGCTGATAGAAACAGGATTATCAGCAGTAATGTGCGTTATCAGATCAATCCGGTGTGAGACTATGCGACGGGCTACATAGGTATTTATAATGGAGATGCCAAATGAACCGCCCAATTGGCGCATCATGTTGTTTAAGGCAGTACCCTGAGGCATATCTTTAGCCTCCAGTGATGAAACGGCCAACGTACCCAAAGGCACAGTTAACAACGCCATACCTATAGCCCTGAAAATAAGATTTAAAGTAATTTCAATAGCAGGTGTTTCCAGGTTTATCCTTGACATTGACCAGTTAAAATAAATAAAGCATAAAAAGCCAAAAAACACAATCAAAGCCGCCGAAACCCCTTTTTGTAACAATTTACCGGTAAGCACAAGCGCCAATACAGCTACTATGGAACCTGGCAAAAGCAATAAACCCGATTGCGTTGGAGTAAAACCCAATAAGCGCTGTGCAACAACCGGTGTAAGATAAATAGATGTATACATGCCCATGCCTGTGATGAAAGTAAGCACAGCCGCTATACTCAATGATCTGAATCTCAGTATTCGCAAGTTGACCACCGGATTTTCGGTATATAATTCCCAAATAATAAAGGCAGTAAGCGATAGTGCTGCTACAACAGTTAAAAAAACAATGTAGCCAGCGGCAAACCAATCATCAGTTTGTCCGCGTTCTAAAACTACCTGTAATGATCCGATACCTATGATGAGTAAAAAGATACCGATCCAATCAACATGTTTTATTTTTTGTTTGATAAGTGGTTCATATAGTAAAAAGAAACAGGAAATAGCTGCGGCTACCCCAATTGGGATATTGATATAAAAGATCCAGGGCCATGAATAATTTTCAGTAATGTAACCACCCAGTGTTGGACCGATGGTTGGGCCAATAAATACGCCTATACCAAATAAGGCGCTGGCAGTAGCCTGTTTTTCCTTCGGAAATAGTTCATAAACCACTGTGGCCGAAACAGAAAGTAAAGCTCCCCCACCCAATCCTTGTAAAAAGCGGAATGCCACCAACTCCCAGATACCTGAAGCATTACCACACATGAACGAACAAAAGGTAAAAAGAATAATTGAGCCAATGTAGTAATTACGCCGTCCGAGGTTGTTAACTAAAAAACTGGTCATGGGGATCACAATAACATTGGCTATGGCATAAGAGGTTATTACCCAGGAAATATCTTCAAGTGTGGCTCCAAGATTTCCGCTCATGTAATTTAGCGCTACATTCACTATTGAAGTATCAATTAACTCCATGATAGCAGCTGCTATAACGGTTATAAGTAATATCTGGCGTTTTACGGGACTCATAATTATACTGATTGGTATATTTTATATTAAACTATTGCAATTGAATTTATAGATGAGTATAATTTCGTTCTAAATATACCAAACGGTATTTTTTTAGAACGAGACTAACCGCACCTCGATCAAATCACGATACAAATATACCGATTGGTATTAAATTAAAAACTCAGCTTAACCAATATTACAAAACCATGTCAAAGCATTAACTACGAAGAAGATCAATTCAGTTATTACAAATACAAACGGCCATTCCAGTTGAGGAATGGCCGTTTGTATTACTTGTTTAGCTTAAACCAGATGCTAAACCGCGTCGGATAATGAACTAAATGTAAAGTCCCTTATTTTCATAGGCGGAATGAGGTAACTCCTGTAGCTTTCTACACTGATGCTGCGTTCCTGTTTACCTAATGCTTCCAGATTATTCAGCATAATAACCGGACTTTCGTTAAAGCGGAAGTTTTTTACCGGGAACTTGATCTTTCCGTTTTCAATATAAAATGTACCATCGCGGGTAAGGCCGGTAAGCAACAGTGATTGGGGATCAACCATACGGATGTACCATAAGCGTGAAACCAATATGCCACGTTCGGTGCTTTTTATCAGGTCCTCTAAACTGGCATCGCCGCCTTCCATGATGATATTACCAGGGCCAGGCAAAGGTTTAACCCCTTTTTTATCGGCCCAATAACGGGAATAGCTTAAATTTTTAACCACTCCCTTATCTATCCACATTGTTTTTTCGCGAGGCAGGCCTTCCCCACTCCAGGTTGCTGAAGGCAAATCGGCATTAAAAGGATCGGAGTAAATAGTAACCTTGGGGTCCATCAACTGTTCACCCAAACGCGTACCACCGCCCTTTTTACTTAAAAAGCTACGTCCTTCTTCGGCACTTCGCGCGTCGAAACGGAACATGTTTTCCATCATATAGGTAGCAGCTACCGGCTCTAATATCACCGTATATTTTCCGGGCTCTATGGCTTTTGCCCCAGACGAGCTTAGGCACTTACCAGCCGCAACCTTAGTAGCAGCAAATGTATCCAGCTTACTTACATCAGTAAAACCTCTGGCGGCATATCCAGATGCTGTACCCGCTTCGTTACGGGTAGTTACCGAAAAAGTAACATCATTGCCTTTATTATAGGCAAACAAGCCTTTTGAATTCATCATAGCATTAAAGCTTGTTGAATTTTCAAGAAAACCTGCGGCCTGTAATTTGGCATCTTTGGTAACTGATAAACTTTTGGCTACCAACTCAGCACGGCTATCCGGTGTCATGCCGGCAGTATTCGCGTTGTAGGTTATAGAATCAGGAAAATTCTGCGGACCTAATACCGGCATATACTCAGGATTTGCCGGAGCCAGCTGGGCTAATTCTTCTGCCCTGCGTACAACCCTTTCCAGGGCCGCGTCGTCAAACTCATCAATGGTAGCGGTTCCGGCTTTTTTACCAAAAACCGAGGTTACGGCCAAGCTCATTATACTGATATCACCAGCTGTTGATACCGCGTTTAAGGCCGTTCTTATATTACCGCCTTCGCTGCCGCTTAAACTTGCTTCACACTCTTCGGCTTTTGAATAGGCAAGCACCTTCTTTAACAAAGCCTGTGCATCTTCTTTATTTAATATAGGCATAATTCAATTATCCGATCTTTCTTTTAGTGTTGATTACATTAACTCCTTTAAAATGCGCGGTTGATGCGCCATGCGATACCGCGCTTGATTGAGCTGGCTGACCTTTACCATCATTAAAGGCTCCGCCCAAACGATAATCGCGCTCATCACAAACCTGGGCACATGAATTCCAGAACTCCTGAGTATTGGCCTGGTAGGCTACATCGTTAAGCATACCTACAATTTTACCCTCTTTGATCTCATAAAATAGCTGACCACCAAATTGGAAGTTATAACGCTGCTGATCAATAGAGAAAGAGCCATCGCCAATGATATACACTCCTTTTTCCACGTTCTTGATCATTTCGTCAACACTTAAAGGAGTTTTACCCGGCTGAAGTGAAACGTTTGGCATACGCTGAAACTGTACATCCTGCCAGCTTTGAGAATAGCAGCAGCCCTGTGATTCATTCAGACCGATAATGTGCGCCTGATCACGAATGGCCTGATAATTAACCAGGATACCATCTTTAATAATATCCCACTTTTTACATTGCACACCCTCGTCATCATAACCTACGGCACCCAATGAACCAACCTGGGTTTTATCACCTACGATATTGACGACTTTACTTCCGAAATTAAATTTGCCCGATTTCCATTTATCTAAGGTTAAAAAGCTGGTACCTGCAAAGTTGGCCTCATACCCTAACACACGATCGAGCTCGGTTGGGTGACCAACAGATTCATGTATGGTTAACCACAGGTGCGAAGGATCAAGCACGAGGTCGTATTTACCCGGCTCAACCGATTTTGCCTTTAACTTATCGCCTGCCTGCTGGGTGGCATATTTAATATCTTCCAGCATATCGTAACGGTTTTTATAACGCGGAGTAACGCCTAAAACTTTTTCGCTGGCCAATGGGTCAAGGTACTCATACCCCATCCCTACCGGCGAACTTAGAGAGCGGCGGGTTTCAAAAGAACCGGCCGAAGGATCAATCTTAGTAACTGTAAAGCTTGGGTAAAGGCGGTGCACATCCTGATCAATATAAGAACCATCAGTGGATGCAAAATATTTTTGCTCATTAACCGCAAACATGATAGAGTTTACAAAGTTGGCCCCCCCAGCCATTGCCACTCCATTGGCGTTCAATAGCAGGTCAACTTTTTCTTTAATGGGTACTTCAAACGCGTTTTTAGTTAATGGTGTTTTCCAGCTTACATCGCCATAACCTTTTTGTGGGGCCAGCTGTACTGGCGCACCACCAATTTTAGCATTGGCCTTTGCAACCGCAACCGCCTTTAAGGCAGTTTTAGCCATACCCTCTTTGGTTACATCATTAGTAGCGGCAAAGCCCCAGCATCCGTTAGCAATAACCCGGATACCGATACCGTACGATTCGGTGTTAGCCACGTTAAGCACCTTGTTTTCACGGGTAATAACAAACTGGTTCAGGTAGCGGCCTATCCTGACATCGGCATAGGTAGCTCCGTTTGATTTGGCAGCATTCAAGGCTACATCTGCCAGCTCCTTCTTGATCTTTGCATCAACACCTTCCAGTGCTTGCAGCGGATCAATTGTTTTACCAAATCCGGATAAGCCGGGCAGCATCAACGCGCTGGCCCCCATACCCGTTAAATAAATAAAGTCGCGTCTTCTCAAAGTATGTTCCTCCTTTAGCACTTCAGGTATCCCACCATGGGTACCCTATGAACTTGTTTTTAAATTTTCAGATTATTTTTAACCTCCTGTTTTATGGAGGATGATACGGCCTGTGATAATTTAGCCTCGGCCCACAAAAACGTACTTGTAATTAGCAGTAAAACATAAAAATATATTTTAGGCACAGTATTTCTCGCTTTTTTCTGTATCTGTTTTGTTACATTATTCATTATTGCATTTTTCGCAATGTAGCTTTTGGTATCGGTCTGTTTTTTGAGTATTCGCAGACTTTTCCAATCTTGCTGATGGTATACATACCACCAATTCAGGCTTCCATTATTCATTTTTATGGAATGCCAGCCTGCATTTTGCGGCCAATAGGTATATTTATTCTCAAATGGTAAAAGAGGATTTTGCTGTGGCGAAAGGGTAACCTTACCAACTAACTGCACCTTTGACACCGTACCCTGCGCTTGCAAACTAACCGGACTTGATACGGTCGGGATGGCCGTAGACACATTCCACCTTTCGGTACCAGGAACCTTGCGCGCAGTCTTATTGATCAGGAGCGACCAAAGCGCCGTATAGTTATTCTTATTGCCGCTCAGTACCCAATTAAAGGTGCTATTTAAAGTCATGAATATTACCTTCCCGCTTCCGGATAAAATACTGCTGGCCAAAATGTGATTATGCTCATCATGTATTAATGGCTGAGAACCGGTTTGAAATTTTACATCAACCAAACTGTTACTTAGTTTTCCTAATTTTTGATCGTTTCCGGTAACCAATATGAATGAAGGTATTGTATCCCTACCCTGTAAACGTCCGGTTGCGAAACTGCTTTGCAGCCATGAATCTGATCTCAGCGTACTATCAGGTTTAGTAATGATACCTAAGCCATTTTGTGTAACCTCTGATTTTAAAGCCGCTGCCTCCTGTCCTTTTAATGACTTTAAAACAGCCAGATCACTTATCAGCACATCAAACTTGCTAAGCACTTGGGCAGAGAGATGATCTAAAGAAACTTTGGGTTGGTTAATGAACTCCGTACTAATTTTGCCTTTACTAATGGCGGACCTAACCGCTACACCAAAGCCACTTTCAGAGAGCCAGTTTTTCAAGAACCTGCTTTCAAAATCGGGTGACGATGTAAGCAGCAATACATTTAGTGGTTTTGAAGGCTCTATTTGGATAGGTATATCCTCTTTTTCAAGAGTATCGTTACCCGCTATAGTTAATAAATCAAACACGGCTCTGCCCGAAATTTTGGGTGCATTTTTAAGATGAATGTCTGCGGAACTATTTGGCTCAACAATAACAGAATCTAAAGATGTACTTAAGCCCCTGAGCAATAGCTTCACCTTTTTTGTTGATGAATTTTTAAAACTACCCTGAACAATTAATTCATCACCTGCTTTTAATTTTTCATTCCAACTTATTGCCGTAATACCTTGTTTTAATTCCTCCGGTTTAAAAACAACGGGGAGGTGATTTAACTGCTGCAATTGATCTTCATTTAAGCCATCACCTAATATCCGTAACGATGTAATTGTTGAGTCGGATGTCAATTCATTAACGCTGCTTAGCCATTTTACCTTATCACTTTTTATTGTATTATCTATAGTAAACAACCTGCTGTTGTTATATTTATTTAAACTATCAGCGTTAAAACCAGGAGTAAGTAATATAGCTTCCTGTTTACCTGATTGGAGTACATCGGCATTGTAGGTTAACGGAATGGCTATACACGCCAATGCAATTACGGCTAATAATACGGCCGAAATACGTAATATAAAATTCGCTTTGTCAGGCCGGACATACTCCTTCCAAACAGCAAGCGCTGCAACCATAACACAAACAATCACTACAAGGCTATTCCAGTTCATGCGCGATCATCTGTTTAAATGGTTAAGGTTTTTAAAATACTCCTGCGATAGCCCCATATCTGCAGGGTTTTGCGTTGCAAATGGTGTCTTCTTAGCTGACACCAATGTTTTTTGAATCGCCTTTTCAACCACGCTGATGTCTTGAGCTTGCACTTTGTTCTTAGCCGACATAATCCTACGCATAGCACTTAAGGCAGTTAAATAAACACCTGGCTCGGCTGATGCTTTTACGCTCAATTGCTGATTGGCCGAGGTTAGTGTATACCTGTCCTGATCATTTAAGTCGGCGCTTAATTTTAGGTGTTGTAATATAATAACAGCTTTTTTAAGATCAGCCTGTCCATCTTTAGCAGGTTTAATATCCTGTTGATTAACCTGTTGATTTATTTTAGAAAGATCACCGCTTAAGCGTTTATCTAATTTCAGCGGAGGTGCGTTGTAAGATGTTTTGGCAACGTATATCCTTGATTTTTGCTGCAGATCTTTTAATAATCGAAGCGCCTTATATTCAAACGGTAAGGCATCCTGCGGTTTGTATAACCGTAACTGAAGCTCAGCCCTCCACATTTCGGTAAGTGTAGCTTTTAGCTGCGCTTTGAGTTCCGGGTCAAAGAAACCGGCATCCTCCGCATTATCATGTTTGTCGGTATATTTATCCAGGATCACGGCAGCATTGCCATAATTTTTAACATCTGATACCGCATCATTTTCGTCGCCGCCAATGTCTGATTCTGATTCTTCTCCCAGAAATTTCCCATAACGCAGGCGTAATAGTTTTTGATCGGTACCGAGGTCGTTGCTTCTGCTTTTAAATTGCTCCACGCTGATGCTGTCTTTTTCTTTAAGCAATTTTTCAGAATCAAGGATGATCTGGCGTTCGCTCCTGAAAAACTCAGGCTTTTGATTTACACCACTCAGCACGCCATCCATACTTAACAGCTGAGCCGTGTCCTGAATGGAAACTGTATATACATCTGTTCTGCTTTGCTGCTGGTGAGTATCAATTGCCTGTATATAAAAATAAAGCTCGTCACCAGGTTCCATATTCAGCGCTGACAGTTTGATCAGTTTTTGTAAATTATATTGTGCCTGATGCCTGTTAAAAGATGCGGCGAAATCAAGCTTATATTCTTTGAACTTAACCGCCTCTCCGCTGCCTTTGGCTACAGTAGCAATGAGTTGAGCTTTACTAACACCGTAGTCATCATTAACAGCGGCCTCAATATTTACCTTAGGAGCCTCGCCCGCATCTATATAAGTATACTGCTTTGGTGTTTTAATGCGAATAACCGGAGGCAAATCTTTAATGATCTGCACCTGATATAGATCTGAAAGTTTACCATCAATACTTACCTGGTAAAAGCCGGGCCGGGTAATTTGTTTTTGAGCCTTCCACGATGTTTGTTCATTGTTTAGGCTTTTTAAAGCGATGGTTTCCTTATCATTGAATAGTATAGACACCTGTTTTACAGCAATGTTAGTGGTGATTTTCCAGGCGATCATTCCACCTTCTTCAATCAATATGGAAAATTTATCCTGTTGATGAGCAGCTTTGCCAGTGTATGAAGGGGGAGTAATGGTTACCCCTACTGCTGATATTTGGGGTAACACTTTTTCAACTACCCCTGGTTTAGTATTTGCTTTGGTGAAATTGGTTTTATAATGAGTTAAGATACCATTACTGCCAATACCCATTAAATGCCCACTCAAAAAAACAGCTAATAATAAAGCTGCCACTCCCCAAAAAAATGGTTTCATGAACTGCTTTTGCTGCACAGGGATCAAACTTAATTCGGGTTCAATTTTTGAAAGCTGAAGATGCTCTAAAAAGTTAAGTTCACCTTCGGGTTTTATGAACAAGTGCCCGCTCTCTTCTAATTGAATATAATGCCGGTTAAGATAAGTTGAGATTGCAAGCTCTGACACCTGCCAGACCCGGTGCCATATCATCAGCAGTGTTAGCGCCACTAAAAATATCAGCAAACCAAAAACTGTAAAAAATGAAAATATAGATGCGATTAAAATAGCAAATGCAGCTGCAAAAAGCACATCGGCTGCAACCCGATAACCGATATACCAGCTAAGTATGCTTCTTATTTTGTATGCCCCACTATGCTTAGTCATTTTTCAGTATAGCTTTATTTTTTTGAGACCACCATCTTTCCATCATAAAAACAGCTATCAAAGCACCCCATAAATAATGCGACAGATCAGTTTGTTGCTTTATTTGCTCAGTAGGTTTGTTATTATTCGCTGCAGCTTCATGAAATGGCAACAATTGTTCCTGATCCAGCATCCGCCGATCATATTGGTTGCTTTGCTCGTTTTCTTTTTTATCGATAATGAGTTTAAAAAGTAGCCTGGGAAAATCCTCACTCCAAACCAAATCACTCCAGGTTGGGTTAAAGCGGGAATAAAAATGAAAAATTTCTGTTTTACCTGTTTCGTTTTGGCTTAAAATAGGCCTCCCAAAACCATCATGCCATATTAAAGCTTCGTCTTTAGGCCCGGCATTAACCAGTTTATATGAGGCTATTTGTTTGCCCTGCTCGCCTACCGCATATGGGCTATTCGTTTTTATGCATGATACGGTGTTATCAATTGTTCCGGCTTCATATTTAAAAATATGACTTGTCTTTTTACTAATTGAAGCCTCTATTGGTTTATCAGACAACCAGAATATCCAGCTTTGCCCTGCCGGGATAAGCGCCGGATCATTATAGTTTTTGATATTGATCCTAAGCTGCCTGAAAGTAGCAATAGCCTGCAAAGTGGCTGTTAAATACCTGGCATCAACTGTATTTTTATCAGCATAAATAGTAAGTTGCAGCGTAGCAGTATCAATAATAACAGCAGTCTGACTGGTGTTATTAAGTTTAACTGTCGCATTGCCATCTTGGGTGTTTATCTCAAAAGGAGAATTACCTCTATCATCGGCTTTAACAATAGTATAGGTAAAGTTAGTTGCAGATGGCTTGCTGATCCCTGTAATTACCTTAATATCATTGTCAGGAGTAAACCACGCATCCTCAATCCATTTACTTACAGAATCTTTGGGCGTGTATGTTCTCCATTGTAAATTCAACCCTGTAGTTGGCTTTTCGCCTGTAAAATATCTGGTATCATTGGGTGTGATAATATAAACCGGCACTTCAGGTTCAAGCTGCTGATTTAATGCAGCTACCGTATTCCAATAATTAATATGATTTGATTGAGCATTGTTTTTTTGGTGGATGGAATCAGCGATAACTTTGTTCAGGTCTGCCTTGGCAAAACCTTTGTTAAAGAAATGGAACTCATAGCCTATTTTAATCAAAGAATCAACCAATGGTTTAAACTTGCCGTAGCCTTCTTTTAAATTTTCTTTAGGGATAAGCAACCAACCTTTTGATTTTGTTGCTGTATTATAGCGTTGCCAGATTGGGCCGGCTAACATAAGAGCCAGCAATAATAATAACAAGCAACGCAGTAAAAAAAGAGGTATATCATTCAGCCTAAAACTACGGCTGCTTTTTTGCGCGGCCTTATCAAAAAGCGAGATGCTGCCTATTTTTAAAGTTTTGCTGGGTTTTATATTCCACAGGTGTATAGCTACCGGTATACTTAAGGCGGCAATAGCAAACAACCAAATGGAATTTAAAAACAGCATTTATTATTAACAGCTTATATTTATACGATCACTAAAATTTGCTTTTATTCCTTTGCACCAGGAAGTCGCGAAGCGTGGTATCTAAGGGCTGCGACGTTTGTATCATCCGGTAAAAAACGTGTTTCCCTAATAACTGCAGCCTGATACCCTCTAAATGACTCGTCAGTTTTTCCTGGTAAATTGAAGCCTGCTGAGTATTTACTTCAATGGTTTTACCTGTTTCGAGATCTTCCAATGTTGAGTAACCTTCAAAATCAAAATCCATCTCGTTTTTACCCATTAAATGAAACACGATCACTTCGTGTTTTAAGGCCGATAAAGAATCAAGCAGTTTGGTTATTTCGCCATCGGCCTGGTACATATCAGTAATAAAAACCAACAATTCTTTACGGTCTGTACCGGCAAACAACTCTTTATAGTGTATTGGCTGAGTAAATGTTCCGGTAGGGTTTACCTGTTGCAGGTGATAAAACAGGCGCTGCAAATGCTGCGGATCAGGTTTAGATGCCAGCGAAAACAAACCGCCCTCCTGAAAAACATAAAGCCCCACAGAATCTCCCTGCAAGTTGGCAAGGTACGCGAGTGAGGCAGCCAAAAATTTGGCATAATCTATTTTTCTGATACCCCTATCATCGTGATTCATGGAAGCACTGGCATCAATCAGGAAGCGGATAGAAATACTCGTTTCAATTTCCGATTCGCGGATATAGTACCTGTCTGACCGGGCAAACATTCGCCAATCCAGCCAGCGCAGATCATCGCCTGGCTGATAGCTGCGGTATTGGCTAAATTCCAATCCCGGGCCCTTTACCTTGCTTTTGTTAAATCCATTCATAAAGCCATCAATTACCGTTCTGGCAAGCAGCGGTAAATCTTTAATGGTCATTAATACTTTAGGATCAAGCATGCTTTGATTTGGGAGTTTGGATTTCGGATTTATTGATATGAAAACATCAATGCAGTTTTGCTATATCGTTTTTGGCCTTTCTATTGTTTTTATTAGTTCGGCAGTTACTTTGTCTGAAGTTATTCCTTCTGCCTCGGCTTTAAAATTCATTAGTATGCGGTGTCGTAAAACCGCTGGTGCCATGGCATGAACATCTTCTGTTAAAACCGCATATCTTCCTTTTAGTAAAGCCCGGGCTTTTGCCGTTAATATCAGGGCCTGCCCCGCCCTTGGGCCCGCTCCCCAGCGTACCCATTCTTTAATGTAATCTACCGATGTATTATCCGGCCTTGTAGCCCGGATGATATGGCTTACATACCTTACCAGGTCATCACTTATAGATACCTGCCTCACCAATGTTTGGGCCTGCTGTATATCTTCGGCGCTGATTACGGCTTTTACATCCGCTTTCTTTGATCCTGTGGTACGGTTCAATACCTCAAATTCCTCCTGTTCGGTTGGGTAGCCTATTTTAATGAGTAATAAAAAACGATCAAGCTGCGCCTCGGGCAGTGGATAGGTGCCCGCCTGTTCAATTGGATTTTGCGTGGCTAATATAAAAAACGGCTTATCAAGCGGGTAGGTTTGGCCGCCGTAAGTTACCTCAAATTCCTGCATGGCCTCCAGCAATGCCGATTGCGTTTTTGGTGGTGTACGGTTAATTTCATCGGCCAGTATGATATTGGCAAACAGCGGTCCTTTATTAAACTTAAAAAAACGTTTACCTGTTGCATGATCTTCTTCCAGTATTTCTGTACCTATAATATCGGTAGGCATCAGATCGGGAGTAAATTGTATCCGGCGGAATGAAAGATGCAATGCCTGCGACATGGTTTTAACGATCAATGTTTTTGCAAGTCCGGGTACGCCCTCAAGCAAACAATGGCCGCCGGCTAAAAAGGCAACTAATAATTCGTCAAGTATCGCATCCTGGCCAACAATTACTTTTTGCATCTCAACTTTTAATTGAGGCAATTTGGCGAGCAGTGTTTTTACGTTATCTTCGGTAAGTTCCAATTATTTGAGTATTTATTCACCAATATTAATGTATCAGCAATTAAGGTTAAATATTATCACATTATCTACTCCCAATATATCATGCTTTTAATCAAATCCTATTATTTTTTTGATAAAAAATCAATAAAGTATCCAAAACTTTACAAGAGATGCAAACAAAAGCCATTTCCACATAAAATATTGTACTAATTTAGGCTTCAAAATAAAAACGAATGGGTTTTAGCGGGAAATTCACCTTTACGAGATTAAGTTACCACTCCGGCGATTGGGATACCGATCAGCGTATGCCATCAAACCTGCTTAACTCACTGGTTGAATATACAACTATACCCATTGATCCTCATGAAAAAGTGATTCCGTTAAGTAGCGATGATATTTTTACTGCGCCATTCTGCTACATCAGCGGGCACAAACTGGTTCAATTTGATGCTACGGAACGGGTTAATTTTAAAAGATACGTTGAGAATGGAGGCTTTGTGTTTGCCGATGATTGTAACCACGATATTGACGGGCTTTTTGCCAAATCATTTGAGGCACAAATGGCGGCGTTGTTCGGGCCAACAGCATTGAAAAAGATACCTAATAACCATAAACTGTATCACTCCTTTTTTTCATTTGAAAAAGGCCCACCCACTACCAGCTTTGAGCTGAATGGGTGGGGGGATGATCTGGTACACGACTATTTGAAGGCAATTGAAATAAACGGCCGCATAGGTGTGCTATACAGCAGTAAAGATTATGGCTGTGAGTGGGATTATGATTTCAGGAACAAACGTTTCCTGGCTGAAGATAATACCAAGTTCGGGGTTAATATTATTATGTATGCGCTAAACTCCTAAGCGCCTTTTGCAAGCAAATTTTTCTGCATCATTTCAGATACTTCATAAAAAGTGCTCAGCTTTTGCTGCTCAATGCCAGCCTCTGCCAGTTGGTTTATTTTTTCAATTGTTATCTCAATGTGCGGTATAGATGTTGAAGCCGTTGGGGAAAGCGACACGTAGTGCTGCCTCCTGTCGTTCGGGTTTACCTTGATCTGTATCAATCCTCTTTTTTCGAGATCAAATACGATCACCGCTGTACGTGATTTATCTATTTGTAACAGCTCCGCCAGTTTATTTTGCGTTACCGGATTTTCCTGCGTGGCCAATACCAGCAATGCTTCAAAATGATGATCTAATTTGAAGGCCGATAATTCTTTTGACAGCAATTTACTGTACAAATAGTTGATTTTTTTTAAACTCTGTGATATTAACTGAACTGTGCTCATAAGCTTTAATTTTAATATTACTGCTTGTTTTTGTCTTCTTTATTCTCGTGCTGCTCTTTTGAGGCCTTGTGTTCGGCGTGAGCAAGTGCTATATCGTATTCAAGTTCAGGATCTATGTTTTGTGATTCTACCCGTTTAGCTTTTTCCATCAGCTCTTCATGATGGGCCTGCAGCCAGGCCAATTGTTTTTTACCGTATGAAACACGGGTAAACAATACAAAAAGAACAGGTACTATAAAAATGGATATGGTTGACGAGGCTATCATTCCGCCTAAAACGGTTACACCTATGGTGTTTCTGGAAGCCGCGCCTGCACCTGTTGCCAATGCCAGGGGCAAAACGCCGAGGATGAATGCCAGCGAAGTCATGATAATTGGTCTTAAACGCAGCCTCACCGCCTCAAGAGTTGATTTAATGAGCTCTTCGCCCCTGTCAACCCTGATCTTGGCAAATTCTACGATCAGGATGGCATTTTTGGCTGATAATCCGATCAGGGTGATCAGGCCGATCTGGGCGTACACGTTATTGGTAAGCTGAGGCATACTTGTAAGTGCTACAATAGCCCCAAAAGCACTAATAGGTACAGCCAGCATTACCGAGAACGGTACCGACCAGCTCTCGTACAATGCAGCCAGGAAAAGGAATACGAATACTATACAAAACAGGAATATGTATATGGTAATTGATCCCGCCTTTATTTCTTCGTAACTCAAGCCCGAAAACTCGTAGGTATACCCGCGTGGCAATACCTTTGCGGCCAAAGTCTTTAAAGCCTCCAATGACTGACCGCTGCTATACCCTTCCGGTATAGCCCCATCTACTTCTGCCGAACGGAACAGGTTAAAATGCGAAATAAGCGGTGCAGCTACTGTTGGTTTATATTTGATGATACTTCCTAATGGCACCATATTCCCAACCTGGTTGCGCACATAATATTTATTCATATTGCCAATAAGCGCCCTGTACGCAGTATCAGCTTGAATAACTACGTGGTAGGTACGGTTATACAGGGTAAAATTGTTTACAAACAAGCTACCCATGTACGCCTGCATGGTTGAAAACACATCAGAGATATTAACTCCCAGTTTTTGGCATTTCTCCCTGTCCACCGTAAGCTCAAAACTTGGTGTATGGGCAGAAAAATAGCTAAATGATGTAGATATAGCCGGTATCTTTTTAGCTTCGGCCACAAACTTCTGAACCGATTTTTCAAATGCATGCACATCATCAGTCGAGCTGCCTACCTCTATCTGCATACTGAAACCGGCAGCCAGGCCTATACCCCTGATTGGTGGCGGTTGTATCACCACCACGTTAGCATTTTTAATTCCGGCTTTGGCAATTCGTTTTTTGATAGCCATGGTTATGCCTGCTACCTGCGTTTGTGGTGTGGTGCGCTCATCCCATGGCTTCAGCATACAAAATATGGAACCATTATTTGAATTTGCGCCTCCATTTAAAATATTAAATCCTGATATAGCTGTATAATGAAGCACTCCCGGGGTGGAACTCACAATCTTCATCAACTTTTCCATTACTTTAACAGATTGTGTTGTAGAGGAGGCCTCAGGCAATTGGTAGGTTACAAAAAGCCGCCCGCCATCTTCAGATGGAACAAAACCCGATGGTTTAGATTTAAAGAGTAAAATAGTTCCCACACAAATACATACCAGTATAATTACTATGTACCGTGCATTTTTTATACTCTTTTTTACCCCATTAGAATATTTGAAAGTAACCCTGTCAAACCAGGTATTGAAATGGTAGAAAAATTTATCAAGCCAGTTTGATGATTTTTTATTAACATGACTTGGCCTTAAAAGTAACGTACATAAGGCCGGTGTTAATGATAAGGCTGTAAATGCCGATATCATTACCGATATAGCTATCGTAATAGCAAACTGCTGGTACAATCGCCCTACAATGCCCGGAATGAAACCAACCGGCACAAACACCGAAGCCAGGATAAGCGCGATGGCTACAACAGGTGCCGAAATCTCTTTCATGGCCTGGTAAGTAGCCTCCTTGGGCGACATGCCCTTTTCATCAATGTAATGCTGCACGGCTTCCACCACAATAATGGCATCATCCACCACAATACCTATCGCCAGTACAAAGCCAAACATGGTCAATGTATTAATGGTAAAGCCTAAAGGGATAAAAAAGCAAAAGGTAGATAATAGCGAAACCGGGATAGCCAGAATCGGGATCAACGATGAGCGCCAGTTTTGCAGGAACAAAAATACTACAACAGCAACCAGCGCCAAAGCTTTTATTAATGTACCGATCACCTCTTCCATTGAAACTTTAATGATGGTTACCGATTCATAAGGAACGGTATAATCAACATCTGCCGGGAATGCTTTTTTTAGCTTAGCCAGTTCGGCATATACATTTTCGGCGGTTTGCAGGGCATTACTTCCCGGTGATTGGTACACCTGTATGGTTGAGCATCGGTTGCCATCGGCAAAGGCATTACTTGAGAAGGTAAATTTCCCCAATTCTATTCTTGCAATATCTTTCAGATACACAAGCTCGCCGGTTGATGGAATGGTTTTAACGATAACCTTTTCATACTCCGGCACTTTGTTGATCATGCCGTTCACAAGTATACCCACCTCATGCGATTGTGAGGATTTTTGAGGGGGAGCCCCTGCGGAACCTGCGGCTACATAAACATTTTGTGCCTCCAAAGCCGCCTGAACATCGGCAGGCGTTATATGGTATGAAGCCATTTTTTCGGGATTCATCCAGATACGCATACTAAAATTATCGGTACGCGCACTTACATCTCCCACTCCTGGTACACGTAATATGGCATCCTGTATAAACGTAGATGTGTAGTTATCAAGGAAGGTGATATTGTGCGTTTTTTTAGGCGAATAAATAGCGATCAGCATCAGCTGATCAGGATTACTTGCACGCACGGTTAATCCTAATTTACTAACTACTGCCGGCAATATAGGTTTAGCTATACCTACCCGGTTTTGCACGTTAAGAGCGGCTATCTGTACGTTGGTACCTATATTGAAGGTAATACGCATACCTACGCCGCCGCTGTTGGTATTTGTGCTCTGCATATACTCCATACCCGGAGTTCCGTTAACCTGTTCCTCAATGGGGATAGCTACGGTTTGCTCAACAGTTTCGGCATCAGCACCGGTATATGACCCGTTAACCGAAACACTTGGCGGGGAAATATTGGGGTACTGATCTACCGATAAATTAAACAGACAGATAGTGCCTGCAATCATTAATACTATGGATATAACGATTGCAGTTACCGGTCTTTTTATAAATGTATTTGCAATCATATATGATCTGGTTGACTGAGTTCACGCGATTTCGCGATCTCGTATTCTAATTCAGGATCGATGTTCTGGGCCTCTACTTTTTTAGCCTTCTCCATCAACTCTTCATGATGATCTTTCAGGTACTGCAACTTAGCCTTACCGTATGACAAACGCGTAATTACTACATACAGCACCGGAACCACAAATATGGCAATGGTTGATGCCGCGAACATCCCTCCGAGAACGGTATAGCCAATTGTTCTGCGCGATACAGCTCCCGCTCCTGTTGCCAGTACAAGCGGTAACACTCCTAAAATGAATGCCAGCGATGTCATGATGATAGGTCGTAGACGGAGGCTAACCGCATCTAAGGTTGATTGCAGCAGATCCTCCCCCCTGTCAACCCGCACCTTGGCAAATTCTACGATCAGGATGGCGTTTTTTGCCGCAAGCCCGATTAAAGTGATCAAACCTATCTGCGCGTAAACGTTATTGGTCAGATCAGGTACGAGCAGCAAAGCTAATATTGCCCCAAAAGCACCGATTGGCACTGCAAGCAATACCGAAAATGGCACCGACCAGCTTTCGTATAATGCTGCAAGGAAGAGGAACACGAAGGTTATAGAGAAGATAAAGATGTATATAGTAGTTGAACCTGCTTTTTGCTCTTCATAACTTAAACCCGAAAACTCATAGGTGTAACCCTCAGGTAGTTTTTTTGCAGCCAGATCCTGCAGTGCGGCTAAGGCCTGGCTACTGCTGTAACCTTCGGCATTTGAACCGTCAATCTCGGCAGTTCTGAAAATATTGAAGTGCGAGATCAGCGGCGCGGCCTCGGTTGGTTTATTGCTGATGAGCGTTCCGAGAGGTACCATTGTACCAAACTGGTTACGGACATAATATTTATCCATGTCAGATACATTGGTACGGAACGCGGTATCCGCCTGCACCACCACGTGGAAGGTACGGTTATAGGTAGTGAAATCATTAATGTACAAGCTACCCATATAAGCTTGTATAGTGGTAAATACATCTGCAATGTTAACACCGAGTTTCTCGCATTTTTCCCGGTCGACAGTTAAATTGACGTTAGGCGTATGAGCGGTAAAATAGCTGTATGCTTTGGATATACCGGGCGTTTTATTGGCTTCGGTCACAAAATCATTTACAACTTTTTCAAATTGGTGTACATCATCTGTAGTGCTGCGTTGCTCTATCTGCATGCTGAAACCAACCGTTGTACCAACACCCGGCAGCGGAGATGGCTGCACCACCTGAACATTGGCGTTGTTGATACCGGCATCGGCAATGCGCTTTTTAAGCACACCTATAATTCTGGGAACTTGTTCGCTTGATTTGGTACGATCATCCCATGGAGCCAGTTGACAGTAAATTGTACCGCTATTTGAATTACTGGCATTGGTAACCACGTTTAAACCGGATAGTGCTGCATAATGCGCCACGCCTGGCGTTGTACCAATTACATGCATCAGTTTTGACATAGCATCAACCGAGGCCGCGGTTGATGAAGCCGGCGGCAGCTGGAAGGTCACGTACAGATTTCCATCATCTTCAGAAGGGATAAAACCCGATGGCTTGGCCTGAAACATGAAGTAAGTCCCTATACAAACACACAACAACAGGATCAGTATGTATCTTGAACCCTGAATGCTCTTTTTTACACCAAAGGTATATTTGGCTGTTACCCTGTCAAACCAGGCATTGAATTTATTGAACCATTTGTTTAATCCTGTATTTTGTTTACTTGGGTCTGTTGGTTTTAACAACAGTGTACAAAGTGCCGGGGTTAATGACAAGGCTATAAAAGCTGATATCATTACAGATATAGCTATTGTTATAGCAAACTGTTGGTATAAGCGCCCTACAATTCCCGGAATAAAACCTACCGGAACGAACACTGCCGCCAATATGAGCGCTATGGCTACAACCGGGGCCGATATATCTTTCATGGCCTGATAGGTTGCTTCCTTAGGCGACATTTTATCATGATCGATATAATGCTGCACCGCCTCCACCACAATAATGGCATCATCCACCACAATACCAATAGCCAGCACAAAGCCAAACATGGTCAAGGTGTTAATAGTAAAGCCTAAAGGGATAAAAAAGCAGAACGTACCAAAAATAGATACCGGAATAGCCAGTACGGGTATTAAGGTAGACCGCCAGTTTTGGAGAAAAAGGAATACCACTACTGCCACCAAACCTAACGTTTTCAGCAACGTACCAACAACATCCTGCATAGATACTTTTACCACAGTAACCGATTCAAAAGGAACGCTGTACTCCACATCAGCAGGAAAGGTTTGTTTCAGCTTAGCCAGTGCATCATAAATTCCTTTGGCAGTTTCCAACGCGTTGCTGCCCGGTGCCTGATAAATTTGCAGATATGATGCCCTATGCCCATCAACAAAGGAATTACTGGAGAAGGTAAATTTACCTAACTCAACCCGTGCAACATCTTTCAGGTAAACTAAAGCTCCCGTTGCGGGAATAGTTTTAACAATAATATTTTCAAACTCCGATACTTTGCTCAGCCTTCCGTTTACCAAAATACCTAACTCATACGTTTGGCTTGATGACTGTGGGGGCACACCTGCGGTTCCCGCAGCAACCTGAACGTTTTGGGCATTTAGAGCGGCAATAACATCAGACGGCGTTAAGCTATACGATGCCATTTTCTCCGGATTCATCCAGATACGCATACTAAAATCATCCGTAAATCTGTTAATGGTTCCCACACCTGGCACCCGCGATAAAGCATCCTGAATAAAAATATTGGTATAATTATCTAAAAAGGTAACGTTATGCGTGTTTTTGGGTGCGTAAATGGCAACCATCATTAACATGCTGGGGTTTACTGCCCTAACGGTTAAACCTAAACGGCTTACCACAGCTGGTAGCAATGGAGTGGCAATACTTACCCGATTTTGCACGTCGAGTGCCGCAACATCAATATCGGTACCTATTTTAAAGGTCACGTTCATTTGCATGAGTCCGTTATTGGTGCTGTTGCTTTGCATGTATTCCATGCCTGGTGTGCCGTTTACCTGCTCCTCGATAGGTGTGGCCACGGTTTGTTCAACAGTTTGCGCGTCGGCACCGGTAAACTGACCGTTTACCTGCACTATTGGCGGGGTAATATCCGGGTATTGGTCTATAGGTAACAGCAGTATACATACCGTACCGGTAATAACCAGTACAATAGATATAACTATGGCCGTTATAGGTCTTTTAATGAAGGTATTAGCAATCATACAATAGTCATTTCGTTAAGCACAGCACATATCGGCTGTACGCATCATTTATCCGCGACCGCCTTTACCACCCGCGGATGGGCCCACTTTGTTGGCTGTTGTAATCTGCGAGCCATCATGCAATAATTGCACACCATCAGTTATAATTCGGTCGCCCGGATTAACTCCTGTTTTTATAATAATATTACCACCGATAGTTTGGCCTACCTGCACCTTTTTCTGCATGGCCAGCAGTTCGCGTTTATGCTTGCCGGTATCTGTTTTTGCCTGCGGATTATTGATCACGGTATCTTTAGCAACAAACACAAAATACTCACCCATTTGCTCAATAACGGCTTTATTAGGCAACACCATTTGCGGTGTGGTTTCCTCATTATGAACCCTTACCACACAGCTCATACCTACCCTCATGAAATTTTTAGGATTTGGAAATACAAGCCTTATTTTGATGGCCCCGGTTTGCGAATCAACCGCGCGGTCAATTACCGAGATCTTCCCGGTGTATGGATAAAGTGTATTATCTGGAAGTAATACGGTAAATAATGAATCGGTTACTGGCTTGCTGTTTTGAAGTCTTTCAAAATGAGGCAACTGCTTCTCATTAACTATAAAATCTACAGCTATAGGGCCATCTGTTGAAATGGTATTCAAAACCGTTGAGCCAACATTAACCACATCGCCTAACTTCACCATGCTAAAGCCTATTGTACCGTCAAAAGGAGCGGTTACAATAGCGTATTGCAAATTGGTTTTAGCTGCTTTAACAGCCTGTTGAGATGATTTAACTGAACTCTGTGCATTTTGAAGGGTAATGATGGCATGATCATACTGTTGTTTGGCAACTGCGTTATATTTATTCAGATACTCGTACCGATCTGCATCCTGCTGAGCCTGCACCAGGTTGCCTTCAGATACTTTTTGATTAGCTACGGCCGCGTCATAGTTATCACGATAGATGCGCTCGTCTATCTCATATAGCTTCTGGCCTTTTTTAACGTGGGTACCCTCGCTAAAAAATATGCCGGTAATTGCTCCCTGTATCTGTGGCAGCAGGCTTACCTGGCTTAGGGCCGCGGTTGTAGCCGGATACTTATCAAAGTATAAAACGTTTTGAGTTTTTAGTTTTAATAAATTAACAGGCACCTCAGTATTTGCCGGTGGTTGCTTCTTTTTACAGGCTGTTACTGCAAGGCAACTTATTAAAATGGTATTTAAGATCACTCTGTTCATAGAGACATGTTTAGAATATTAATAAGAGATGCTTCCCATAGCTTTTTGCAGGTCAACTTTGCTTGAAAGCACCTGGAACAAAGCGTTCAAATAGCTTATTTCGGAAGTGATTAAATTAGATTCGGCTGTTATTACATTTAAATAAGGTACAATGCCCTGTTTGTATTGAAGGTTAACCACAAAATAAACCCGCTTAGCCATGGCCACATTTTTTTGAAGCAGCTGAAGGTTAAAAAAGTTACCCTTATAATTAGCAAGGGCCGTGGTATACTCTTTATTGATCTGTAGTTTAAGATCAGCTTCGTCCCAGCCTATCAATTGTTCCTGCAGCTTGGCTTTTTGCAGATTGTGTATTCGTGAGAAACCAGTAAAAATTGGTATGCTGAATGATAACCCAACTAACGAGCTTGGATATGAGTTAGTGAACAAATTTGAAAACTTGTTATTATCATATGCCAGGTTATAGTTGTAAAAAGCTGATAAAGTTGGTAGGTACGACGTTCGGTAATAACCTACCAGTTTTGATTGCAGATCTTTATTGGTTTTAACCTGTTGAAACTCGATACGCTTTTCATATTGTAGCTGCTGGGTTGTATCTATGTAGATACCTTTGATCATTTGAACGGTATCAAAACTTACGTTAAACTCTTTTTCAGACTGAAAACCCATCAGCTGTTTTAATGCAGCATATTGTGGCACCACGTTTTCATTGGCTTGCTTTAACTGGGCGGTTGAATTATTTAAAGTGATGGCAGCTTGTTCGTAGTCGGTTTCATCAACAATACCACCTTTATATTGGTGATAGGCATCACGCAGGTTTTTACCTAAACGCGCGGTATCTTCCTTTAATACATTTATCTGCTCAAGTGTAAGTAATACATTGTAGAATGATTTACTTACTGCAGAAACCAGGAATATCTTAGAGCTATCTGTAACCTGCTGAGCTTGTTTCAAATAAAGCGGGGCACTTTTTGCAGCATACAAAAGGCTGGGATTAAATAAAGCCTGCGATACCGATACGCCGGGTATAAACGTATTGGAATACTGACCCCGTTGCGTAACTCCTGTACCTCCGGGAGTAACCGAACCACCAGGCAATGTGGTATTTGAACTGGTACTCGATTGCTGAATATAGTGGATCAGGTTACCTGAAGCACTTGCCTGGGGCAGCCAGCCTGCCAAACTAATAGAATTGGTAGCTTTGGTTATTGATTCGTTAATTAATGCTTTATTTAAAGCTGGCTGGTGCAGCATAGCATAATCAATACACTGCTGCAATGTTAAAGATGTATCGTTACCATTATTATGAGGATTTAATGGAATGATGAGATTATTCTTCCCGGTATCAGGCTGGGTAACGGGTGGTAGATCAGGTTTTTTATTTTGAGCCTGTGTTATCAAAGGCGAACAAAACAAAAGAGAAATAAATAAAAAAACGCGTCTGGTATCCATACTAAATATATTCTGCGCCCTCCAAATAAGGACGACCATTAGTTCAAAAACTAATAAGGTTTTATGAGTGAAATATTAGTCCGGAGTGCTTCAAAAAAAAGTTGAAAAACACCGGTTGTTTTAGCAGGATGAACGAAGGTGATAAATTCATTTATTATTCCAGGTAACATTTTTGTTAACAGCCTAAACCATAAATCAACCGAACAATATTGTTACACAATCGTCTACAGAATAACTAATATCATATAAAATTGACCAGTAATTGCTCAAAACGATTGGTGATTTTGCAATGAAGCAACCATAGCAAATAACGCAACGTATTTGTTGTAGAAAGTGCTTTCAGGATATATAAATCATGATCATAAAAACGGGCAGAAAGCTGTATCAAAAAGCTAAATATTTATACAGGGATACTCGCCACCATCTGGGTTTAAATAATAGCTTTTATGATAAGGCCAGAGGGAGTCGCATACTTATTTATCATGGCATATGTAAGCAGAACCATACCCGCTTTAATCCCATATTTTTAAAAGTAAAAACCTTTGAGGCACATCTTAAATTTTATAAAAAACACTTCAATGTTGTATCGCTGACCGATTTTTATAAGCAACGATTTAGCGATGATAAATTTAACATATGTATAACTTTTGATGATGGTTTTGCTAATAACTATCATTACGTATTACCCTTGTTAGAAAAGTATCAGCTTCCGGCTACTTTTTTCGTGACTGCGATAAATGAGGCTGGATATGATATTTTGTGGAACGACTTTTTAGGTATTATAAGCAAATACGGCCCTAACACATTACTTTATAAAAATGAACTTTACAAAAAAGGACTTTATGACAAGTACATTCACATTAAAAACGGCATTAGCCTGGTAGAAAAACTTCGGTCGGCCGGGTTTAGAGAAAAGGCAGAAATGATGGAGCTATTATATCCATTAGTGCCGTTTAAAAATAACAAGAGTAACGACGACTACTGGGTACAGATGACGAGCGAACAGATCAGGGCGCTTTCTGCTTCGCCGTATGCTAACATCGGGGCTCATGGTTATTACCATAATGACCTTTCGCAGATAAACATTAATGATGCCTGCATTGAAATGGTTCAAACCAAAAAATACCTGGAACGCGTTATCGAAAAAGAAGTAAATAGTTTTGCTTTTCCTTATGGCAGCTATAACCGAGAAGTGGTTCAAAAAGCCAAAGAAGCCGGCTACGACCAACTATTGGCTATGGATTTTCATTTTGAAGAGGATCACTCTAATTCCATTTTGCGCGAACGTTTCACCGTAAATCCATTTATATCAACTGTTAACCAGCAATATGCTACTATAAACAAAAGGTATGAATGATCTTGTGCAAACAACGGCATATACCATTGAACGATTAAACTCCGTCAATATAAACGATGTTGCCGCGCTGCACAACATCGTTTATAATAGGGCAATACCTAAAGAATTTTTCGCTAAAAAGTACGATACAGCTTATACAGGTACGTCATACATTGGTTATATTGCTTATAATGCCAGCCACCTGCCCATAGCTTATTATGGTGTTATCCCTACGCTGATAAGTTATGACGGAGGTATAATTCTCGCGGCACAATCTGCTGATACCATGACCCATCCAAAATTCAGATACGCAGGCTTGTTCACTACATTGGCAAAGCAAACTTTCGATCTGTGTACTGCTGAAGAGATCAAGTTGATTTTCGGATTCCCAAATCAAAACTCCCTTCCCGGTTTTATAGGTAAATTGCAATGGCAAATAACAGAATATATGGATTGTTTCATGATCCCGGTAAAAGGTGGCCAGCCATTAGAACGGCTTGTCAATAAATTTTCGTTTTTAAAACCGGCGTATAACCTGTATGAAAACCTCATTTTAAAGAAATTTTTAGCTCAGCAACGAGGCATCAGTAGTTCAATATCAGTGGATCATTACAACGGTGTGCTTCGTGGTGAAAGTTATTTAAAATATAAAACTTACTCACCTACCCGGGTTATTCAGATAGATCAAAGTAAGTTTTGGATAAAATTTCAAAATGGCATGACTATAGGCGATGCAGAAATAAATAAGATTGATTTCGTCGCCACTATGGGTAAACTTATTGAACTTGCGCGTAAGCTTGGAGTATCGCAAATTCAGTTTCATACCAGTCCGAATACATCTTTGCATGCCTTATTTGCCGAGCATTACCAGCCGGTGACTTCTTTCCCTATCATTTTCAAAGATCTTGGCTCCGGGGTATCATTAGAAAATATCAAATTTACGTTTGCGGATATTGATGTTTTTTGATCGTATTTGAATTTATACAGCAGGATATAAAATACCCTTTCTTTTTTGGTACAAATACAATAAGTAGTGGATATGAAACAAATGCCCCGTGCTCTTTTTAAGTTCGCATTCATTTTGCACCTCTCCCCAAAGCAGCATATGGCTGCCTAAATTGATGGTTTTGGTAATGCTGATCTCCTTGTAACTATTTGCCCAATCGGGTACATAAAAGTCAAAACGTTCACTATTGATTACTTTGAAGGGAAGGTTTTCAATCAAAGGAGCTCCTGCACTATGGTGTGATCCCAGTTTATAAATAACATCTTTGTATTCAAATGGAACTTCGGAAACTACTATTTTACCAGTTTGTATGATCCTGGCGAGGGCCGTATTGGTATGCCTTAGTCCAAATACATATTTGTTGCCTGGTTTTATCACCCCCAACAGGTCCATCGGGAAAATATTATAATAATCGCCATCTCTGAAAGATATTATTCTCACTCGCCGAGGGTAACTATAGGCAGATGCAAAGGCTTTAAGCTGGTTAAATGAGGTTTGCGGTTTTTTATAATACTTATTAAAAAGTAAACGGGCGCTAATTAAATTAAGGTGATGAATGCGACTTGTTTTTACATTAAGTAAGAGTAATAAACCTGTATCATCATCGATACTATCAAAAAAATCAAGGTTTAAGGCCGATACAGTTGTCTCTTTTCCGGTATTACTTAAAATTGTAAAAAACATGCTGTATTGTGCATTCTGAAAATGTTTGATATTGTTTTGATTAGACAGCCAAACACCAAAAACAGAAGGATCTAAACATAACAGCCATTGATTTTGAGACACCTCATACTCAGTTTCGTTGATCTTGAGATATACCTTTTCTCTGATTGTTTCTTTTACAGTTACCGTTGCGTATTCGCGGATTTGTGTATCTCCAAACAACAACCGGTTTATCGCCCTCATCATTTTCGTTTAAAATGAAATAAAGTAAATTCATACAGATTTTCACTTTCCTGCATATCCCAGTCAGAAGAAGAAGCGTTTTTTACCTGTTCTTGAGTATACACGTATACAGTTTGCAAATGGTTGTTATAGGTTACATTAATAAGTAAAGGTTTTGAATCTACCAATGTTCGTAAACCCTCGGCAAGTTTCCATCTCCAGTTTTTTTTATAACCGTGTTGCAGCATTAGCGCAAAAAAGTGTCCCCCTGGTTTTACACGTTGAGCTAAATTTTTAAATAACAGTTCAAGATCACCTATGCAATTTAAAACCGCAAAATCAGAAAGAATGGCGTCTACCTTAATATCAAATGGCTCTTTGATATGCCACTGCGAAAAATCTATCTGATCATTTTTAAGGAATATGATCTGCCCGGTTGTGTTATTTTTATGATTCTCAACGGCCTTATTTCGCATGCCTTCAGAAGGCTCACAAAACACAACTTGATAATTGCTCTTCACAAGCCAGTCGAGGTCACGTCCGGTGCCGCCCCCAAAGTCAAGTACCCATCCACTTTTAACAGTATTTGTAAACTTTTCCTCAACCCTTTTTCTTACCTCTTCGTTCGAGCTTTCTTTATCCAGAATGGTATCATAATCAGTTGCTATTTCGTTGTAAAACGTAATATTTTCTTTGATGGTTCCTGATTTTTCTTCAATAATTTCTGAAGACATGTTTTTCATTATTTATGTATAAAAATAGAAAAAAATAAGCATTTTTGACCGTATCAAGGCATATTTTAACCCATAAATATGCAAGCTCGTGGTGTTATGATTTTTGTATTTGTCAGCTATAATTACTCGCCCAACTTCAACTCGCCAGAGCGATGGCTGAAAAGAACAGAAAGCTATAATGGCTTGATGGAATGCCTTGGTAAAAAAAACAAAGTGATCAGCTTAAAACAAATAGATTACGAAGGAGTATATGAGCATAACAACGTTGAACATCAATTTGTTAAGTTTAACAAAAGGCCAAAGTATATTCATTGGGAATTAAATAATTACGTAAAGAACTTAAATCCGGATATTGTTTTTGTACAAGGTTTACATGAGCCTTTGCAGATTATACACCTGGGCATGATACTCAATAAAAAAACAAAGATCATTGCTCAGAACCATGCAGAAAAACCAGCCACAGGCCTAAAAAAATACGCGCAAAAATTTGCCGACAGATATGTTGATGCGTATTTATTCGCTTCAAAGAACATGGGTATGGAATGGGTTGAAAA
The DNA here is from genome assembly GCF_030409325.1 of Mucilaginibacter aquaedulcis. Classification (GTDB taxonomy): domain Bacteria; phylum Bacteroidota; class Bacteroidia; order Sphingobacteriales; family Sphingobacteriaceae; genus Mucilaginibacter; species Mucilaginibacter aquaedulcis. Next base: position 20,894 of record NZ_JAUFPR010000002.1, on the reverse strand, counting down.
GGGCAATCTTTCATCACCCCAAAAAATACATGAGGTAATGGAGGTTTCTTCTTTATTTTACTCTGTCGAAAGATCATTGGCGCAAAACAAAACCGGCGTATCCTCCCCCCTTTCTTTTTTATGGGTTGGCCGGTTAAATGAAAATAAAGATCCGCTGAATGTGATTAAGGCCTTCCTTGAATTTGCAGAATTATACCCGGCAGCTCGTTTGTACATGATATATCATACAGAAGAGTTGATGGCCGAGATAACAGAACTGTTAAATCAAAATCCTGCATATAAAGAAACCATTGTTTTAGTCGGTCGTGTTCCTTACGATGATTTATTGTATTGGTATAATAGCGTTGATTTTGTGGTTTCAGGCTCCCACTATGAGGGCAGTGGCACGGCCATTTGCGAAGCCATGTCATGCGGATGCATTCCTGTAGTCACAGATATATTTTCTTTCAGAATGATAACTGACAATGGCAATTGCGGTATTTTATATCAACCAGGCAACCAAGTCTCCTTATTAAATGCGCTTAAACAAACTCAAAAAATAAATATCACCGAGCATCGAAACAAGGCTATGGCTTATTTTAAGGCCAATCTTTCATTTGAGGCTATTGCTGAACAGGTGTATCAGATAGCCATTAAAAGCTAATATTTTTTACAATTCAAAGTCAACATCCGTAATACCAGGTTTCAATCATGTAAATAAAAACGCCCTGATAATCGGGGCGTTTTTATTTACATGAATTGGTAATTGAAATACTTTTTTGTATAAAAACCTGTGATGCCCTTTAACTGTAAGGCATTTATTTTACACAAAAAGAGTATCAACTTTGCTTAAACACATCTAAATATGTTTTAATAGCTATATTTGTGTTTAACAACATCTACTCTATGATCAAATTATTTGTCGGCGGCTTTCCTTTGGAAATGACGGAGCTTGAACTGGTGAAATTATTCAACCTTCATGGCGACGTGGTGACCATTAAAATAGTCAGGGACAAGAAAACCAAAATTTGCAAAGGCTATGCTTTTTTGGAAATGAAAAATCAGGAAAGTGCAGACAACGCTGTCCTTGCACTTGATAATACTTTTATTGGCGACAGACAGTTAAGCGTTAAAATAAGAGAGGACCAACCAGTAATATCCAAACCTAAAACTGGTAATTTTAGCCCAAGGCCAAGACCATCATATTTTAAAAGAGAGCAATCTGCCGAAGAGCCCAGAAAAAAACGTCCGAGAAAGATCAACTAATCACGATTTCACGTATTTATTCAATTCGTACCATGGTTTCACCGGTCTATCAGCCGGGAAACCATATTGTTTGCGGTATGCCTTGCGCTCGGCGGTAAAATCCCACCAGCGTTTACTTTCATCTTTGTGTTCAATATAATGTACCAGCAAGCGGTACGAATCTTCAACGCAGGGATCGGCCCAGGCATTTACATGTTTTTCATAAGCGTCAAATAACTCAACAGCCGTTTTGCCTTTTAATTGCGTCAGCGAATAATAGCCCTGCTCTATCAATTCCAATGCAAAACCAATACCTAAAGATGGGATGCTTTGAAACTCAATTAAGGCCCCAATTTCCCGTGTTCTTTTAGCGTTGGCTTTTATGATGGATGCAATCTCATCAGGAGCCAGATTTATCAGTGATTTGATGCTTATTTTCTGCTCCTTCAGCAATTGCTTTTCTGCCGTGGTTAATTGTAGTTGAATTGCCTTTTTCATATCATAACAGATGGATGAAGGGTTCTTTGTTTAAATCGTTCTGCTCCGCCCTTTGCAGAAAACTGCTTAAAATTGGTGAGGGTCTTGATCTCATTTAGTTTCTGTCTGCCGAAATCATGGGCTTCTAATTTGTGCAAAACCTCAAAATCATTACACAGCAGATCGCTTTTCTGAAGCAGCTTTTTATCCAAAGCATCTTTGATCAGTTGAGCCAGCTGCAGGTTGGCATAAATATGTTCAGGCTTTTTGAAATAAGCATCATTCAAGCGCTGAAATTGCTCTTTTATCCAGTTTCCGGCTTTTTCAGATTTAACCACCAAATAGCCTCCCTGAACTGATAATTCTTTTAAAAATTTTTGAACATCAGCTTTGTCAATCAGTTTTGCATGATACAGGTCTCTCAGGGTATAATCCACGCGATCTGCACAAAGATCAGGTAGCTCACGTTCAAGAATCGTATAATCATTACAGGTAAGCGTAGCAATATCAAATCCATATTTGTTTAGGATTAGCGGAATTTCTGAACGACTTATCACCTCGTTAAATATGGTTTCATGATAATCCTCGTTACCATTCTCAAACACATAATCGGCCACATGCGAGAAAGCGGTATGTGAAACATCATGCAGTAAAGCAGCTATCTGCTCCTCTATCCCACCACCAAAATATTTAACCAGGAATAATACGCCAATTGAATGTTCATAACGTGTATGCTTAATAGCAGGGTTAACCAGAAATATAGCACCCCCCTGATGAACGTTTTTCAATCGCTGAACGGGTGCAGAATTAATAAGTTCTTTCAGCACTGGAGCTACCTCAAATTGCCCGTAAATTTCATCCTCAACTTTCATCATGCATTTTATATTATTCCGAAAATCACTTTTTTAATTATCAGCACATTCACAAATCTAACAAAAATCCCTTTAAATACTAATATTTTTAGCATTTAATTTATCTATTACGCTATTTAAATAAAACACACAATAAGCCAGCCACTTATATAAAACATACTATTTCCATTAAAAAAACTTGTAAGGAAAGGTTGTCATCTTCGACAAATAAGGAAAAACACAAACATGAACTACCTTAAAAAAATGAATTATTGGGCAGCCATTGCGCTTTTCCCCCTAACACTTGCTGCTTGTAAAAAGAATAATGACAGCACGCCAACTTCGGGCAACCAACAATCTACCATCACCGTTGAAAATGTTCTGAACTCTAAACCTCTTGTTGAATCTGGAACTTTTCAAGGGACGGGTACACCTGCCTTGATATTGCCGGGGCAATCTGTCTCTATTCAGTTTTCTGCTGCTAAAGGTGAGGCTATCACTTTTGCATCCATGTATGGCTGGTCGAACGATTTGTTTTTTGCACCGGCTAATCCGGGTATTTTGGTATATGATACCGATGGAAAGCCCATTGAAGGCGACGTTTCATCGCAGGTAAAATTATGGGATAACGGAACGCGCATTAATCAAAAACCAGGTGCCGCAGTAAACCATCCCGGAGTAGCTGATAGTAAAAGCATTTCGGAAGTTAAAGGAACTGATACGCAAGGAAATACTTATTTGCCAGCATCTTCATTGGTTAAGGCTACTTTAAAATACAATGGTAATTCTGTATTTACACTCACGCTGCAAAACACATCAGGAGGTACGGCAAACGAAACACCGCTTAGCCCTGGCGTATGGGCAGTATCATACATTGTTGGTGGAACTTTACAAAACTCCGCGCCTTTATTTACCAGCGGGCAACCTACCGCCAATGGTCTTACCAATATTGCTGAGGCAGGTGACAACACAGCTTTAAGTACTTACATAAAAAGTATTACCGGAATTTTCACTCCGCTATCACCTATTTTAGTTGTGGTTTACAATGGTATTGATAATCCCATTTATAAAACCGGCGAAAATGACCGGGCTAAGGGACTTAAATACATTGCCCAGCAAGGTAATGCTGATACCCTTGCTGCTTATTTGAAGGGAAAACCGGGCATTAAAGCGGTTTATGTGCTTCCTGCGCCAAATACAAGAGTATTGCTTCCTGTTATTGGTGCCCAGGCTGGCGGTAAAGTTTCACAACAAATAACCGTAGCCAAAGGTGATCGACTGGCAATTGCTACTATGTATGGTTTTTCAAACGATTGGTTTTTTGCTTCTGCCGATAATGGTATTGATGCTACCATGAAAGGTGATATATCAACCAGTATTAAATTATTTGATGATGGCACAGCCCTCGATCAGTTCCCCGGTGCTGGGATTACTCAGTTTAATTTGGCCGGTACACCTTTGCAGGAAAGCAAGCCGATTAATGCAGTTCCCAACCCTAATGCATTTACTACCTTGCCTGATATTCAAAATATCATCAAAGTTGTTCTTAACTAATTAAAACTAACAAGCCGGGGCAAACACTCCGGCTTGTTGCTTAATAGAAGTTTTAGCTACAGTTCTACTGTAGAGTAGTTCTAAACTTAACCAAAGGCATACCCTTATAACCACAGTTTTTCCATACAAAGAGTGCTCCAGCCAAAGGTTGATTAAGTAGCTCGGCTTCCGGAATATCTTTACGGGCAGTAGTGATATACAGATCGTTCAGGTCATCACCTCCAAAGGTGCAGGAAGTTACATTGGCAACAGGTAAAGGCAGCTTTAGTAGCTTTTCTCCGGTCTTAGGATTCCAGCGAGATATCTGCCAACCGTTCCAGTGTGCTATCCAAAGCATACCATCTTCATCAATGGTCATGCCATCCGGGTAGCCATCTTCTTGCAATATAGTTATAACAGGTTCGGGGGAGTTTATTTCGCCGCTTTCCTTATCATATTGGTAAGCCATTACCTGGCTTGTAGGGGTATCAATAAAATAAAAGGTTTGCTCATCCGGACTCCAGGCCATACCGTTTGAAATAGTTGTATTGGTGATCTTTTTATCCACTGATCCATCAATATCTAAAACATATACACTCCCGGCATCCGGCTTTTCTAAATGCGACATAGTGCCTACCCAAAATCGCCCGGCCGGGTCGCATTTCCCATCATTAAACCTGTTTTCTGTTAAATGCGCTTCGGGGGAAGAAAATATATTGATTTCTCCGGTATCCCTTTTGATAGTACCTAATCCATTTTTTAATGCAGCCAAAAAGTGGCCATCTTCACAAATAGCTATCGAACCAATTAACTGGTTACTGCTGATGGTTTTAAGCGATGCATTGTTAACATTAAACTCGTGTATCTCACCCTTTAAAATATCTATCCAACAAATAGCGTGGCGTTCGGCATCCCAAACCGGCCCTTCGCCTAACATGCAAACATGATCTGCTAAAACAACTTCTACCATTATTAAAATTATTTACGGTTCAAGACCCGACAGATCACATTCCAAAGCCTTCCGTGGCCATTTCCCTGTATTTGCAGCTGCATCATAGGTAGATTGCAGAAATTGTAAAAGGGAGCTTTCCGGATCGGCAGCCTTACGTACATCATCATAAGTAAGAATAAACTCTCCAATGGCCTCATTATATTGTGCCTGCTCCGGCATTACCGGCTGATCTTTAAAGTTATTAGGTGTAGGATAACAGTATGAATAAAAGGATGGATGAGGAAAGCTATCGCTGCCCGGCCAAAAGCCACAGCTGCTTACCTCATGCGAATAAGCCTCCTGCATCACCTCTAACGACATATTGGGCGCTCCTCCCGGATGCTTGGGTGCTTCCCTTCCCGAAAAGCGGGTAACCGCCAAGTCAAAACCTCCCCAAAAGAAATGTACCGGACTGCACTTACCATAAAATTTTGCCCTGAACAGTGTAAAAACAGCTTCGGCTTTAACTAAGGCCTGCCAAAAAAGGTTAATTTGCTCAGGTTCATAAATAAAATGTGTTTCATCCTCTGCAAACGGGATAGCTACCGGTATTTCATTTGGCCGGGCATAAATTTCAACATTGATGTTCATTATGGCCAGCTTTTCAAGTAACTCTTTATAGAAACTTGCAACACTGCGCTGATAAAGCCTCATTTGCTGCTTTGGCGCGGCACTTGAAGTAATGGTTAACTGATGGCTTACAAAATCAAAATCAATCTGGAACAAACCACCATCATAAGGAATACTGCCGGTTGTTAGGCCCGTGGGCGAAACATAAAGCGTAACATGCCATGAATGGTTTAACCAGGGCATTTTTACCAGCCTGATCTTGCCTACAATTTGGGTCCACAGGTGTACTGTTGCCACTGTATCTTTTAAGTCTTGGTATCGGAGTTCAGGCCAGTTCATAAACAATTATTTTATATGTTTAACCATTAAAAACCCGTACTGTTTGGTTTATAAATCACATATAAATATCTTACTATTTCTGTTATAAAAGCAATGTGGTAATTGCTTTTATTGCATAAAACCCGGTAACACTTATTTTACAACATTGCCTGCTTCAATTTTATTACATTAGTGTTTATGAAACACTTATACACCTTGCTTTTTCTATTTGTATTGGGTTTGTCTGCATCGGCACAGCAAACTCAAAAACCCATGATATATGGTAGCAACTGGATGGCTGTTACCGGTAAACCTATGGCAGCAACAGCCGGTGCCATGATCTTTCAGCAGGGAGGCAATGCGGTAGATGCTGCGTGTGCTATGCTTGCCGCTACCTGTACTATGTGGGATACCTTAAGCTGGGGCGGTGAAACCCAGGCACTGATTTATAACCCTAAAACACATAAAGTAATTGCTATTAATGCAATGGGCGTGGCGCCTACCGGCGCTACTGTAGCCTTTTTTAAAAGTAAGGGCTATAACTTCCCACCTGAATACGGGCCTTTAGCTGCAACAACACCCGGCACACCGGGCGGACTTATATATATGCTTATACACTACGGCACCAAAAGCCTTGGCGAAGTGCTTGCACCAGCCATGCATATGGCAGCAGGTTATGCAATTGAGGCGCAGGCTGCCAATACCATTGAACGAGGCAAAGCAATGCTGAAACAATGGCCATACAGCAAAAAAATATTCCTTACTCATTTGGGTGAGCAACGTGAAGCTCCTGAAGCGGGAGAGATATTTGTTCAGAAAGACCTTTTGCAAACGCTTACCAAAATGGTTGATGCCGAAAAAGCCGCGCTAAAAAAAGGAAAAAGCCGTGAGCAGGCTTTAATTGCTGCCTATGACTGCTTTTACAAAGGCGACATTGCCAAAGAATTTGTACGTGGCTGCCAGGAACAAGGCGGACTGATCACCATGCAAGACCTTGCCAAATGGAAACCGATTGAAGAAGCACCATTAACTATAAATTATAAAGGGATCGATGTTTATAAATTACAGCAATGGACACAGGGCCCGGTAATGTTACAGGCTTTGAACATACTGGAAAATTTTGACCTCAAAGCCATGGGATATAATAGTGCAAAGTATATCCATACACTTTACCAGGCTATGAACCTTTCCTTTGCCGACCGTGATTTTTATTATGGCGATCCTTATGCCAACCCGAATGAACCAATAAAAGGATTGCTCAGTAAAGCCTATGCTAAACAAAGAGCGGTACTTATTCAGTATGATCAGAATGACCAGCACATCGGTCCCGGTGATCCTTATCCGTTTGAGGGTAAGCAAAACCCTTATATAAAACTTTTAAAGGAAAGAGGTTTTGAGATGGATACCACTAAAAGGAACTTTGCCCCCAAACATGACTTGGGAAAAGTAAATACTCCTGAAGATCTTTACCACGACCGCTTATGGAGAGGTACTACTTCAATAGAAGCAGCCGATAAAGACGGTTGGGTTGTTTCTGTTACTCCGAGTGGTGGTTGGTTACCTGCCTGCATTGCAGGTAATACGGGTGTAGGGATGAGTCAGCGTATGCAAAGCTTTGTTCTTGATTCGGCATTGAATCCTTTTAACGTTGTGGCACCTGGCAAAAGACCGAGAGTTACGCTTTCGCCATCACTATTTTTAAAAGACGGCAAGCCACTTTGGTCAGCAGCGGTACAGGGCGGCGACACGCAGGATCAAAACCTGATACAGTTCTTTTTAAACGTAACTGAATTTGGAATGACCGTACAAAAGGCTACCGAAGCACCAAACTTTAATACCAACCAATTATGGCTTTCATTAGGCGGAACTAAAACTGCCGACCGTGAACCCAAACCAGGTCAGATATTACTAAACAGCAATACTAAAGAACCAGTAAGGGACGAGCTTAAAAAAATGGGGTATAAATTAAGTTTTGAGGACAGAACAAGCGGCCCTATCAATGCCATTTATTTCGACTGGAAACATGGCAGTTTTCAGGGGGGTTCAAGTAATCATGGTGAAGATTATGGAATAGGCTGGTAATCTGATCAATAAAAATGTTTTAATGACCAATAGATGTCTGTATCTATTGGTCATTATTTTTTTCAACAATTCTCCTTTTGGCTATTAACCGGAATGAGTGAAAATGTATTTTTGCGACCTTCTAAAACAGGTTTTGTTATTCTATGCTAACTGATCAAACGTATTCCTTAAACGGAGCTGATTTGCTTAAGATCGCCTCAAAATATATTTTACTGGTAGAAAGCCGCAGAAACTTAAAAGGACGCTGTCCGTTTCACGCCGATCAGGGTACTTCCTTCATGTTATCACCCGAAAAGAATATTTTTAAATGCTTTGGCTGTGGTAAAGATGGCGGCCCGATAGAGTTTATCATGTATCTCCAAAACAAAACCAGGGAAGAAGCTATACAGCAACTGGCAAAGTTTGGAAACTAAGGCACAACCCTTTAGTGGGCCTTGTTTAAATCTAATGTTTATTTCCAACTTTCGGGTTTAAATAAAACCCTGCCATCTTGTTTTATCTGCCAGGCGGTGATAGGATTCATGTGATAACCACCAATGTCAGCTCCTCGTGCTTCAACCAGTTGGCTAAGCGTGGGTTGAGTGTAATTTGTTTCATCTATGGCACGGCTCATAATTTCGGTTTCGGAACCATTCCATTGCCATAGATATCTGAAATAAGTATGCGCCTTATCCAAAACAGGTTCCTGTAAGCGGGCAGGGTTCCATGTTTTACCGGCATCTGTACTGACTTCAACCCGCACAACTTTGCCACGGCCTGTCCAGGCAATACCCCTTATCTCTACCCATCCGCGTTCTAAATGGCCGGGGTATGAGGGATAAGTAATAATAGAGCGGGCATCCATTTCAAAGCTAAACTGCCGTATCCTGTCTTTAACCGGGTAGGTATATTTAGATGTTTCCTCACGGGTCATAAAGGGTTCATCAGCCAGCTCAATTCTTCTGATCCATTTTACACAGGTATTACCCTCCCAGCCAGGTAAAAGTAACCTTGCGGGATATCCCTGTTCCGGACGAATGGCCTCGCCATTTTGGGCGTAAACGATCATAGCGTCATCAAAACCTTTTTTAACCGGAATACTACGGGTCATGACAGCGGCATCCGAACCTTCTGCTAAAAACCAGGTGGCTTTAGGCTGCACACCTATCTCCCTAAATAATGTAGATAACATTACACCTGTCCATTCACTTTGGCTGGTTAGCCCGCATATTTCCTGCGGGGTCATGTTCTCTTTCCCCGTTCTGAAATTACCTGAACATTCTAAAAAACAAGTGCGTGTTACAGACGGGAACCTTTTTAAGTCGCTCAGTGAAAATACCATGGGTTTATCAACCATACCATGTATCAGCAATTCGTATTTATCCGGGTTGATCAACGGAACACCTGCATGATGACGCTCGTAATGCAGATCGGAAGGTGTGAGCGAACTATACAGATCCTGTAGCGGCGTACGTGAAGAAGTATCTGATTTAATACGAACCGGCTGCTCAAAAGGTGATCGTTTACCCACAACACTGGGCCCCGGTCCTATCCTTTTGGTTGGATCATCTGCTTTTATGATGGGTTGCTGAGCCGCCACCTGAATCCATTTCCCCAATGAGGATTGCATGGCTACTATCGCTGTAGTTGCAGCACCACCCAATAACAATCTCCTGCTTATTTTTTTATTGATAAGCGGCTCATCATGGTTACTATCCTTTTCAGTCTTTTCCATATCAGCGTATTTCGGGGCCATCCTTTCTGTCGTCGGTAATAAATAATTTTTGAGCAGGCATTACGACTTTCGGTAGTGTTTGCGCATTAAGCACGGCATCTGGCTTAATGATCTTGTTCGCATTTAAGAGATAGGCCGTTAAGTCATATACCTCATTATTTGTTAATGAGCCGGGTAAGTTATAAGGCATTGACCGACGGATATAATCAAATACCGTACTGGCATAAGGCCAATAATTACCTATTGCCTTTACTTTTGATGCGCTATCACTCACCAGGACGGGCGCTGGTAATTTAGCTCCCGCAACAACTTTTTCGGCAGAGCCATGGCAGGCAATACATTTAAGAGCATAAATAGCTTTACCTTGTGCTACAGTACCCGAGCCTACAGGCAGGCCAAGTCCGTCGGGGCGTACATCAATATCCTGTGTGGCAATTTGTTGCGGTGTAGCAGTTTTGCCGAAACCAAAACTGGCAGGCCATTTGACGGTATCAGTATTAGTTAGAGAAGCAGGTTTCCCTGCTTCTCCATTATAACTATAGGCCCCAAGCACCAATACAATAAGCAAGCCTGTAGCAATGGCTGCATATTTATTAGTTATGTTGAATGGCTGGGGCATTTATTGATACTATCAGAATAAAACAAAGGCGATAGCCAGCGTAATAAAAATATTAAAGGTTTGAGCTATCAAAAACGCGTACAGTGGCTTTTTGCTGTTCTCGCCAAATAATTCCTTAAAGTTGGTTTCTAACCCAATGCTGGTGAAAGCCAGCGCGAACCATAAGCCCTGTAAATTTTTAAGGCTATCCTTAACATGAGCACCGGTTTCTGCCGAAATAAAGAAGGAGAATAATAACGATGCCCCTATAAAACCCAGTACAAATTTTGGAAAACGCTCCCAGATTACCTTCAGGGTAGGCTTTTTATCAGGGTCGCTGCCGGCCGGGTGCTTGGTGTATGTCCAATAGATAGAGATGGCAAATGCAGCCAAACCTAAAAGTACGTTTTGAGAGAACTTAACTATCGTGCTTATTTTCAAAGCAATCTCGCCCACTAAAGAACCAGAGGCCACTACAGCGCCTGTTGTATCAATACTCCCACCCAGCCAGGCACCTGTTACCTCTTGCGAAAAGTGAAAGTAATGAGCAATCATAGGCATGAATATCATCATGGGGACAGCAGTAATAAGCACCATGGATATTACGTAAGATAGTTTTTTAGAATCGCCTTTAATAGCACCAGCGGTTGCAATAGCTGCAGACACACCGCAAATAGATACCGCGCTTGATATCATCATGGCTATTTCATCATCAACCTTCAGTTTTTTACATACCCAAAAGGCAAAGTACCAAACCGAGGTAACTACCAACAAGGCTTGTATCAACCCCAGCGAACCCGCCTTTAATATATCAGAGAAAATAACACTGGTGCCCAACAATACCAGACCTATTTTTACATAAAGTTCGGTTGATAAGGCCGATTTAAACCAATCAGGCAGTTTAAAAAAGTTACCGATAAGTAGGCCTATAACCAGGCTGAATATTACCGCTTCTAAACCATAATATTTTATTTGCTTGTTCCCGGCAATAATAAGTGCTAAAATGGTAAGCACATAAACAACCGGAAACATTACTAAGAAGTTTTTTACCGGTTTGCCCATCAGCAAAGACCCGATAGCAGCTATTACAAAAACAAACAGGAACTGAATGCCAATGTTGGCCAGGTTTCCTGCTTTAAAAACATTTGAAAAAAGTTGTTCTGAATTGCTCCAGCTGAATACCGGGACAGATAGTATCAGGCCGCCGATACTTAGCAGAATAATCAGCGAGCCAAGAATAACAACGGCCCAATCCTCGTGTAAGGTTAATTTTTTGGTGGATGACATAATTTATATAAGATGATTTTGGTGGCTAAATCAATTGGCGGCATTAATACTTGCCTGCCTGCAATTTACTATCTTTTAAAGCATATTGCCTGTTTACTTTATCGAGTACAACATAGATGGAATCCTTGCGTTCATTAACGCCGGTTAAAACAATGTGGTTACCATCTGTAGTACTATAGTTCAGTATCATGTGGTTTCGCTTACGCTTATCTTTCAGTTCTTCTGGAATACCTCTTTCACGGCGTGTTGAGCGTGCTACCGGGTCGATAGATGCATACTCATCCTGGATATGGGCAAGTGCTTCCTTAGGTATCCAGTCTTTTTTATCGCCTTTACTCTTTTTACCTTTGGCTTCCTGCTTTGCGCTTTTACCTTTGTTTCTTCTGTTAGCCGCTACGTATTTATCCTGCAGATAAAGTACATGATTTACTGTATCTGCCTGGTAATAGAACACCCGTTGGCCTCCTGCCACACCGGTTAACTCAAAAGTTCGGTTAATATCACGCATAGGCGAACCGCCTCCGTTCGATAAGTCAAGTGGTACTGGTTTGTTCACTTTAAAAGTCAGGGTCGACCAGTTTTCAAACGTGGCTTCACTCCATCTTACAGAATCCAGTGGCGAATAAGGGATTTCCTGATTATTGATCTTGAAGGTGGTTACATTATAATTTCCCCTTAACTCCTTCACTCCTTTTGCAGCCGGCTGTTTGTACGGATCATACTTGAAGTTGATGTATTGAATATAAAACAGCACTACCAGAAATATCCAGATTGTAGCAACCTTTAAAGTAACACGGGTGTATTTTAACCATTTTTGGGAGATAACCGGATAAAAATTATTTGATACGGTATATCGCTCTAATATTAGCAGATTATATAATTTAGGTACATCATAAATCATTAAGAAAGCAGCAAATAGTACAAAGTATGACGCGTACACATGCACACCACCATCATAGGAGAAATTGACGAAGGTAATATCTCCTAAAGCGCCAAACAGCAGTATTGCTCCCAATAAAGTGGTTTTCCTAAAAAATAACAGTGCTCCCGCCAGCACCTCAACCACACCCGCAAACACCTGGTACCAAGGTACTATACCTATAGATAACCAATAGATTTTCTGAGCAGTAAGATCACCAAAGTTAGTATTTAACAGTCCCAACGAGGGGTAAGGCAATTGCACAGGAAACAGCTTGGTAAAACCAAAACCGATGATGCCTATACCGGCCCTATACCTTACAATTACCCTTAGCCAGTAATACAGCGTTTGGTAATTTTTAGTTTTGCCACGGTCAATAGCTGTCCATACTAAACCGCCAACAATGCCAATGCCCAATACAGCCAGCCAATCGGCATAACCCATTAAATAATAGGCAGGAGTCTGAAATCTTACCAACGATGGCTGAAAACGTGCAATATCATACAGATCGCGGTAATGCAGATGCAGCCAGTTAATGCCAACAAGGTTTTTATACCACTCGCCGGTCATGGGGATGCTCATTAATACAAAAAATACAAATGCAATACGAAAAAGTACTTTTTGATAGGGCTTCCATATTTTCACCGGCTGCTCATTGACAACCGGTGCAGCAGCCTGATCCCGGCCGGACGCCTGCTGTTGTGTTTTTATATCTTCGGAATGAATTTCTGTTGACATGATAAATTCTTTTAAGTGGTGATTATCAGAGTTTAATTGCCTTATTACGGCCACTGGCGGCTTCTTCCAGCAAATACCTTTTGTTGATCCTGCTCAACACAGCATACACCGTATCGCGCCCATCAACACCTGATAGTATCAGTTTTGAATTATCGGGCCTGGTATAATTTAACACCAGTTTATCACCAGGATAGTTATGGTTTTTATTTTGCAGTATCAGCCTGTGATTAACCTCATCTACCTTATAGCTGTAGTATTGCCTCCCTATGGAACCTGCTTCCTCATAGCTTCTATCTGCATCTTTATCGTTGATCTCTTCGGTTACAGCCGAATCTATTTTTAAAGCTTTATTGGTACCGATACTTAGCGTAGCCCATTTTTCAAAAACCACATTTTTCCAGCGGCTGGTATCCGTGGCAGAATAAGCCAATGTGGAGCTATTGACCTTAAATTCGCTTACATCATACAAACCCGCAGCATTTTTTAAACCAGAAGTTTGCGGGAATTGATAAATATCATGTCTGTATGCCGACCATGTTTTATACCCGTATAAAAACACAAAAAAGAAGATAAAAAGTGTTTTTAAAACCAACCTGTTACGCTGCCAGCTTTGCGAAAACACTATTTTAAACCGATTGGGCTGAACCGGTTTTTCTAAACCTATCAGCACAAACAACCGAATGGCATCAAAGGCCAATAAAAATAAACCAAGTGATATCAGGTATAAACTATAAGAAGCCTCACCACCTTCATAGGCCAGGTTTGACATAAATACGTTACCGGTGAACACGGCCACCATTAATGCACCAATGGTTGATGTTTTACGAAAAAGCAGCAGTGAGCCAGCCAATATCTCAACTAAACCTAAAAATGCTTCGTAGTTGGGTACAATGCCCAGGCTTAATGAAAATAACTTCCAACGGCTAAATTCACCATAATGCGTATTCAGGTTACTGATTGAAGGATATGGTGATTGCAGCGGAAAAAATTTGATAAAGCCATAAGCTATAATGCCGATGGCTAAGCGATAACGTACAATAACCCTTATCCAATAATATAAACGATCGTATTCCTTAACATTTTTATCGCGATAACTCCAGATCACTGCACCTATGATCGCTATACCTAAAATAGCCAGCCAATCTGTATAAGTACTTATCCCCCATCCGGTTGATGAAGGTTGGGTGAATAGCTGAGGCGTGTAGCGGCTGATATAGAAAATATTGCTAAAGCGAAGGTGCAGCCAGTTTATAGAAAAAATGTTACGATAATATTTCCAATCGAGCGGCACAGCTTGGATAAAGAAATAGATGGCAAAAATACGGAAAGCCCACTTTTCGTATCCCTTCCATTCATCATTTGGTAGTGATCCTTTTAATGCGTTCATGGTTTTAATGTTTGCTTTGGTGGTTGATGACGCCGGGGGCAGGTTCGAACTGCCGTAAAGGGTTTTGCAGACCCACACTTAGCCACTCAGTCACCCGGCTTTTTAAGTCCTATAAATAATATTAGTTATTTGCGGTTTTGGTGGATGGCGGAGCCGGTAACAAAGCTTTTCTGTTCAGCAGATCAAACTTTTCGCCTTTTTTAAGGTAAAAGAATGGCCCGTTGTTGCCTGAATCGCCTGCCGGGTTTTTAACTGTTCCGGTAAAGTTTTTGGCATCATAAATAGCCACATAGGATACCCCTATCACTTCAAAAGTATTTTGATGAACCACAATGGCTGTACTTTCATCAATGCCGATACCCAGCAGATCGGGTCGCGTTTTGATGAAGCTCAGCAAATCAAATTGGCGGTTGCGTTTCAAAATATGCTGATCAATGGCTACGTTATGGATAAAATCCAGTCCCTGAATATGATCGCCAACCAAGATAGTATTGCCTTTGGTATCGCCACGGAAAAGATATGAGCCCTGGATGGTAGCACCTGCAGATGTGCCTCCAATTACCCCACCACGATTAAGCAAAGCATTAAACTCTTTTTGAGTTAGCGTGCCCAGGTAAGCATCGGCAATTTTCCATTGACGGCCACCTTCAAACCAAACCCCTGTTGCGGTACGGATAGGTTCAACAAATTTTTCGGTATTGGCAACTTTGGGGTCGCGGGTATGTAAGGTGGTTACACTTTTTACACCAAGCTCCTGTAGTTTTTTTACGGTTTTATCATTTTTTACAACGGTAGAATCATCCCCGGCTGTTGGCACATAAATAATATTGGCATTTGGGCCGCCTGCGAGCTCTACAAATTTGGCCCATATCTCGGGGCCAACATTACCGCCACCTACAATTACTAACGAGCCTTTTTCGGGCCCCACTGGGTTTGCCGGATTCTGAGCAAATGCATTGGCCCCGGTTAATATAAAAAGGACAAATAATAAGCTAACGATCTTTTTCATGTGATTTTGATTTGATGATTAATATCCAGGGTTAGGTGTAAGGTCTGGGTCGGCCAGTAATTCGCTTGCCGGTATCGGAAATAAATATTTTGTTTGATCGGTGATACCCAATACATCAGCTACACGATTGGTACGCACCAGGTTAAACCAACGGTCGGTTTCAAATGGAAACTCAACTTGTCTTTCCGCCTCAAGCGCTAAAAGTATATCTGCCTGCGAAACCGCGATTGTAGGAGCAACACCAGAACGGTCACGTACAGCGTTCAGATCTTCAAGAGCGCCGCTCAGGTTTCCTTGTTGTGCACGGGCTTCAGACCTGATCAAGTACACCTCAGCCACACGGATGATATAAGCCGGATCGGTACCAATCGGGTTGCGATAGTACAATTTACCATACCATAAATTTCCCGGTGGAACTGTCTGTGCAATTAAAGCACTTCTGCCGCCCCCAATTGCCGGGTTATTTAGCAAGGACACAAGCGTATTTGAAGGCGCCCATTCTCTCCGACCACCCAGCGCCGGTGGTAAAAACCAAACACTATGACCATTTTTAAATGAAGTGCTGTAGGCTATCTCAAATACCGATTCTGCGGTGGCCACTGCATTATTTGCAAAAAACGCGCTGTATGGTTTAAGCAGGTTATAATTTGCGTTATCGCTGATAATCTTTGTAGCATATTGCTCGGCCAGGGCCCATTGTTTGTTGTACAGATAGAATCTGGCCTTAATCGCCCATACTGTTTTTTGTGTAAACCTATTCCTGTTGGTTGTTGAAGATAATAAACCTTCGGCAGCATCAAGATCTTTCAAAACCTGCGCGTAAGTATCAGCTAAAGAGCTGCGCTTAAGCCCGGCATGATCCGTAGGTGTATGCGTAGGTGTAAGGATAAGCTGAACACCGCCCCAACCACGTGCCAGGTCAAAATATGATAATGCCCTTGCTGCATAAGCCTCGCCAAGATATTGATTCTTAGTAGCTGTAGTGAATAATGGATCGGTTACTTTAGGAACTGCTTCTAAAATATAATTGGCTGATAATATAGTTTTATAGATAGCGCCCCATGCAGAACCAATGTAGCTGTTAAAGGCTGTTGTTTTATGTGCCGAAATTTCCTGGGGTGCAGCCTGTGAGCCTGTCCACACCACATCGCTACCGTATAAATAAGAAATAGCCGGAAAGTTGGAGCCATAATAGTTATCAGTACCCAGGCTGTTGTACAAACCATTAACGGCTGTTCCCGCGCTACCTGCATCGGTTATTGCTAATGATTCATCAACCTGTTGCTGCGGTTGTACGTCAAGAAATTTTTTGCATGACGTGAGCATCACAAAAAATGGAAGTATATATATGAGTCGTTTCATTGTTTTTGATTAAAAATTAAAAGGTGACATTAGCTCCAATTTGCAGAGTACGTGGTATAGGAGGTGTACCGAGGTCATATCCCTGAACATTAGGATCGGCGGTTACGTTGATCTCCGGATCGGGCCCTTTGTAGTGGGTTAACAACCACAAGTTTGAACCACTGAAGTAAACCCGCACCGAAGCCGCCTTTATTCGCTCAGCTACAGCTTTAGGTAATGTGTAACCCAGGTTAACATTGCTCAGCCTTAAAAAAGATCCGTCCTCAATAAAGCGGCTAACCGGACTTAAGGTATAGTTAGAACCCAGCGCAGTTAAACGGGGTACATCAGTAATATCACCTGGTTTTTGCCAGCGTTTAAGCTGGTAAGTATCCATAGCACGCCTGTCATCGCGGGTACCTCCGCCTTCTAAAAAGTAAGCATTGTTGTTATAAACCTTATTACCGGTTTCAAAATTGAAGAAAACACTTAAATCAAAGCCCTTGTAATTGAATGTGTTATTGATACCACCAAAAAACTTAGGCAGGCCATTGCCATCAATCACCTTATCTGCAGCTGTTACAGTAGGCCCGCTGGTACCATCTGCATGTTGATAAATAGCATTACCTGTTTGCGGATCAACATATAGCTGTTTATATACATAAAAGGAATTCATGGAGTAACCCTGTACCATGCGGATAGCCGCATAAGAGGCATCTATAGGAATAGGAAGTTTCTCGATTTTATTGGCATTGTGCGATATGTTGAAACTTGTTTGCCAGGTAAAATCCTTACTCTTGATGTTGGTACTGTTAATGGCCAACTCAAAACCTTTATTACTCATTTCGCCGGCATTCTTGGTAATTGTAGCAAAACCAGAGCTTTGAGGTAAAGGCAGATTCAACAGCAAACCGGTAGTATATTTATCATATACGTTAAACTCAAAGCCTAAGCGGTTATTAAAAAAGCCTGCATCTACACCCAGGTTTATTTGCCTGGTAGTTTCCCATTTCAAGTCAGGATTAGCCAATTGATAAGGCTGCGTACCGGGGTTATCCTGATAATTATAGCCTGCCTGCCACAATCCACGCGATGCAAAGTTGCTGATACCATTTTGGTTACCTGTTAAACCAATGCTGCCACGTACTTTAAGATTGCTTAAGAAATTTACATTTTTCAGGAAGTCTTCTTCCTTTGCCTGCCATGCTACACCTGCCGATGGGAAGTATCCCCATCGGTGATCCTTACCAAATTTGGAAGATGCATCGGCACGGAAATTACCTTCTATAAAATACTTACCGGCGTAGTTATAAGTCACCCTTGAAAAGAATGAAGAAAGATTATACTTATTTTCTGTTGATGAAGCAGTTGTTGTTGCAGCGGAAGCGATTTGCTGGAAGGAATCATTCGGGAAGTTTGTACCCTGCGCAAAAGTTTGTGAGTTTACGTTCCCCTGCAGGGTGTTACCTACCAATGCACTAAAAGAGTGCTTATCGGCAAAAACTTTATTATAGGTAAGTGTTTGTTCATTTGTCCAGATAGAATTGGTGCTTATGCTTGAAGTTCCCAGATTATGATTAGCAGCTCCAAGATTGGTTAAGCTATTCCAGTATTGATATTCGTTATAAGTGTTGTAGTCAACGCTCCAGCTGGTACGGAATTTCAGATCGGGGGTAATATTAGCATCTGCATAAATATTACTGATCAACCGATCGCTTTTGGAATGCATATTGGTGTTATTGATCAACACGTCAAGGTTATCAAAGCCTGCCCATTTTGCCGGTGTTCCGTCTGCATTTACCTTTGGTAAATAAGTTGGTGTGTGTATGGCAGCTTGCAAAATACCGCCCTGTGGGCCATCACCCACACGGGCGTTGGTACGGTACGTTTGTGAGAGTAACGTACTCGTACCTATACTAAATACATTGCTTATTTTTTGATCGAGGTTGAATTTAAAACTGCCGCGCTGAAAATCATTTGTTTTCAGATCAGCTTGTTGGCTGTTGAAGCCACCTCCTACGTAATACCTTGTTTTATCATTACCTCCAGATACTGACGCATCATAATTTTGAAGAAATCCGGTACGAAAAACATCATGCAAACGATCAAAAGTAGGTTGATCCTGCGGTAATCCTCTTGGTGCAGGCGAAGCTGTAGGATTATCTGTTAATGCGCGGAAAGGCTGATACTTATAAGTATTAGCAGCGGTTGTATTACCTGCGGCTATAGCATCAGCTTCAGTATTTCTGTATAATTCATTTACCAGTTCGGCATGCTCCGGTCCTGTTACCAAATCCCAAAGTTTAGGCGCTGTAGCCCAACCGAAATAGGTATTTAAACTTACTTTAGGAGCCGTATTATATTTGCCGCGTTTGGTTGTGATCAATACTACGCCATTAGCTGCACGCGCTCCATAAATTGCCGTAGCATCCGCATCTTTTAATATGCTTATACTCTCAATATCTGCCGGATTAATATCAGATAAAGGGTTATTGGCCTGCCCCTGCGTAGTTATTTTTTGTAATGACTGGTTGTTAATAAAAACGCCGTCAACCACATACAAAGGATCGTTACCAGCATTGATAGATGTACTGCCGCGAATACGGAAAAACAAACCATCGCCAGGAATTCCGGTACCTGCTGATACCTGTACGCCTGCGGCTTTACCCTGCAATTGCTGATCAAAACTGGCAACGGGTTTATTCCTTACCTCATCGGCACTAACAGTTGACACAGATCCGGTAAGTGATTTACGGCTCTGTGTACCATAACCCACAACAACAACATCATTAAGTGCCCTTACAGATTGTTTTAAGAGAATAGTTATTGGGCTTCCATTAGCTGTAACTTCTTGTTTGTCATAACCTATGTATGTTATAACCAGAGTATAGGGAAATTTTTGCCCTGTAACGAACGAAAATTTACCATCCCTATCTGTTGCTACAGAGTGTGTTGTACCTAAAATTAGTACTGCCGCGCCGGGTAAGGGTTCGCGGGTAATTGCATCTATTACAGTACCATTAAGATGAGAATTGATAGTTGGCGGCTGCTCTGTTTGCGCCTGAGATATGACCGGGATAGAAAAAATTATGAGTAGCGTTATAAGCTTTTTATAAAATGATTTAGCATGGATATATATTTCCATATATTTAACAGGTTTTTATTTAATAGTAAATTATTAGGTAAAACTTGATGGAAGGTCAGTGAGTGATTGGCGTTACGTAGCTGATCTTTCCGGAATCTTAACCGGCGGGGCATCCCTGCCGGTTTTTATTTATTTATAGTATTATTATAATATTTTTTACATAGTTCACCCTCAAAAGCTCCATTTAAGGCTTATTTAATTAAATAATATTTATTACATAGGGAATTAATTGTAGCTCAGGCTTACAAACAACAACAGCATAACATCAAGAGCTGAAAATGATTTTGTATCACTTCACCAGGTAGGTATACTGGTGATTTTTTTAGAGAAGAAGTTTTCATTACTTCGATTTTTGCTTTCACGTAACAAACATAACGAAATACATAAAGACTACCAAATCTATAGATAAAATATATTTAATTTGTATGAAATTTGTTACAAATAAACCTATACCCACAAGTAAAAAATAGGACTTAAAAAAACGAGTTTTATAAATATTGGAGTATTAAGCGAAAACTATAAAGTTCTGATGCTCAGCAATGAAGCCTGTGTTCACGAACATTCAAGGGCGGTTAAGTAAACCAGTTGACTGGTTACCAAAAAGTATGCTGTATAAAAAAGCCCTTGACTGGAATCCAGCAAGGGCATGATTTAAGATTGGGCACCGACCTACTCTCCCACGTTTTACCGCAGTACCATCGGCTCTGGCG
>NZ_JAUFPR010000001.1 GCF_030409325.1 Mucilaginibacter aquaedulcis | reverse complement strand
AATCATGCCCTTGCTGGATTCCAGTCAAGGGCTTTTTTATACAGCATGCTTTTTGGTAACCAGTCAAAACTGGTTTACTTAACCGCTTTTGAATGTTCGTGAACAACACTTCCACATCACTGCAAAGAGAACTTCAAGTGTCACCTTTTTTATACATCATTTCAGACATTTTTCCACTACATCAATTATAGGGGGTATACTATATTGTATATTTGATGAGTGGCTCAGAGAGCCAATTAATCCCGTCTAAAGATGGCTTCAAATGCTTTATCGCATTCGGCTCTGATATTGGGAGGAAGTTCTGATCCGGGAACATAGTCCATTAGAATACGATTATATTCCTTATAGTCAATTAGAATGTGGTTTTTGATCAAGTCATGCTCCTGATTGGCATGGATGCCATAACGTGACTCAAACCAATAATAATATTTAGACTCAATCACTTCCAGCTCTTGCTGAAAAATTTGAATATCTTTTATAAACTCTTGTTCCATTATGACTTAACTGTTGGTTAATATTATCAATGCCTATGCCAAGTTAGCGATTATCAATAAGTTGTACAAGAAATGTAAAGCTAATGTATAATCTGTGAAGGGAAAAAGCTGTTTGTCATAGGCTAATTGTATAAGATGTCATGATGTCAAGTTTTCTATACCTCAGATGCTTCTCTCCAATGTTTAATTGCTCAAGTAATATATTAGTATTCATTAGACAGGAATTAACATAGAAATTTAATGAATGTGATTTTCGTTTTGGAGGTTTAGCTCACGCTTAAGAATATGGCATGTAAGTCAATTACATAAATCAAACGGCAGAAATAATCCTTTTTTTGAGATGTTAAGTAATGTGAAACCCAAGTGATAGATTTTTTGATTACCAATACTTGAAAATGTTGTTTGTAGAAATTTTAAAACGATATTATTTTGATGAACAAAGTTAAAGCCGTGCTATTTACCAGTGAACCAGTTTAAGAAAATTTATGACAAGTTAATGCATTCAAACAACTGAAATGCATATCAAAAAGTATGTTGAGGGCAGGTAACCTTGTAACGGTTATTAAGTAAAATGCCAATGACAATTTCATGGGTACCGCTACTTACCGTTCTTAATTCTGATGTTGTAAAATCATAGGAGTAACCTACGTTAACAAATGAATTAATATTTATGCCAGCCAGGGCGGCAAAAGAATCACCCCGGCGGTAAGAAGCACCGAGCCACAACTTATCCTGAAAAGACAGTTTCATATTTATATCAAATGTTGTGGGAACGGGCTTGATCATCTTGAATAGTACAGAAGGCAACAAGGTCATATCATCATTTAAGAAGACCTTAAAACCACCTGTTAGAAAATAATGGGCAACCGTTTTGTTTTGATAAGCGTTATTATCACTGATAACGAACAGATTTTGAGGTAATAGTTGTTGAACGGAAAAACCCACAAAATAATCGGAGGCATAGGCCCAAACACCAAAACCAAGATCAGGTTTCCACTGGTTATTATCTATGTTATAAAACACTGGGTCTAATGGATTCACCAGCGTGACCTGCGAACGATTAAGTACATTATGGCTGAAGCCGGCTGCCACCCCAACTGCCAAATTTAGTCGTGCAGTTAGCCCAAGATGATAAGCATAGGTGGCATCGATGGTGGTTTGAGATATCGGTCCTGTTTTATCAGAAACAATAGTCAGACCAATTCCGTGATGCGGCTCCGCAGCTTGATATTGTTGTGTATATAATCTACTTGAAGGGTTAATACCGCCACTTGCCGGAAACGCTGTAGCATCTCCTTGTAAAAAGTTTTTGCCGATCGGCGCATTAATAGTCAGATACCCGGTTACCGGTGCTCCTTCCAACCCAGTCCACTGGCTGCGGTATCCTGCCTTTACATCTGTGTAATTCTCTATCCCTGATAGTGCCGGGTTCAATAAAAAATTATTAAAAACATACTGCGTATACTGTGGCTTTTGCTGAGCCCTGGCCGATAGGCAGAAAACAGTAAAGAGGATGATAAAGCCTGTTTTTTTAATTATACTGAACATAGAGTTATCGTAAAATAGTAACCGGCCCCGAAAGGATCTGATTATTAACTTTGGTATTGATAATGTAATAGTAAGTGCCTGGTGACAATGCCTGACCGTTAAACGTTCCGTCCCAGGGTTGGTTGTAACCCACGCTATGATATAGTTTTGTACCATAGCGATTGAATATGTCAATAACCGCATCCTGATAAGCAATCAACCCTTTTATTTCCCAAAAATCATTGATTCCGTCTGCGTTGGGGGTAAATGTATTTGGAACGTTGAGCTCGGGCGAAACCTTGATAAATACCTTATCCGTGGTCACGCATCCTCTACTATCGGTGACCTGAAGTACGTAAGTCCTATCGATGTCGCCGGTTATAATCGGATTCTTGATCTTAGTATTGCTGATACCAATATCCGGAGACCAGAGGTATTGCACGTTTGGATCACTAACAACCGGATTTAAAGTGATGGTGCGCTCCTTGAGTACATATCTGATGGTGCCAGCGTTAACGCTTGGCGGAGGGATAAAATTAACTTGAAGCTGATCAGTAGATTCATAACAAATTGGGTCGGCATCAGTTGCCAATAATGTAAGCGTAACCGAACCCGAGGCGACATCTTGCGGGCTTGGTATATAAGCCGCGTTCAACTGATCAGCAGATGGATTAAAACTACCGGTGCCTGAAGTGCTCCATTTAGCACCGCCGGTAACAAGGAGTTTGCCGTTTAATGGCACAGCAACATCCTGTGCGCACACCTGTTGGTCGGGGCCCGCATCTGCTGCGGGCGACAGGCCAAATACGATTTGCATATCAGATGTAGATATAGCACAATCGTCTTTACTGGTAGAGGATAGGGTTAAGGTAACATCGTCTTTCGCCCTATCTTGTGCCGAAGGAATATATTTAGCATTGAGCTCGTTACTTGCCGGAGAAAATGTTCCGGTGCCACTGCTTCTCCAGACTCCTGTTACAGTGCCGCCTGTTACCTTTCCGGCCAGCTGAATGGATGGAGCAGATATACAAACCAGCTGATCGGGACCGGCATCGGCATGAGGAGGTTCATTAATGATAACCGTCGTTGTTCCGGCTAAACTGGAACAGCTATTTACGGTCACGTACAGGTTATAGGTTCCTGTGGCGGTCGCAGCAACATTCTTAATATCTGAATTTTGTAAATTCGAAGTATAACCGTTGGGTCCGGTCCACAGGTAGGTGGCATTCAGAACCGGCGGTGTGCGTAATTGTACCGTACTGCCTAAACATACAGGTGAGTTGTTATTGGCTATTGGGGTCATTGGCTGCGAATTTACCAATACGGTATATATAAAAGGGTTTCCCTGACAACCGAATGCAGTGGGCGTAATGATATAGGTTACGCTTAGATCGCCGGTGCTGGTATTGATCAGGGTTTCATTTATGGTAGACGAGCTTCCGTCTGTAACTGCTGCATTGCTGATATTATTTACGGCGGCCCGCTTCCAATTAAAAGTGGCAGATGATACATTTGCCTGAATGATGTAGTCCTGGGGAGTGCCGCTACAGGAAATGCCTTTTGGTGCACTGATAATTTTTACCGTGGGGTTAACTGTTACCACCAGCTGGGTAGGAATGCCCTGGCAGTTGGCAGTTTCGTAATTAAATAAATAGGTCACATCTACCGGGGCGTCAGTTGTATTGAATAGTACTTCACGAATGGTGCTCGCTGTTTGTCCGGAAACTGTGGCGTTGCTAATACCCGGAACAGCAGCTCGGCTCCAGCTGAAATTAGTTCCTGGTACACTGAAACTTACTTCATAGTTACTGCTATTGGAGTTACAGATGGTCTTGGCAACCGGACTCGTTATCACCGGTGTAGGATAAACTCTAACTACATATGTAAATACTTCACCGGGACAATCACCGTTAAAAGGGGTAATGAGATAGTTTACATCAATAGGGCTGCCGGTAGTATTGATTAGTGTTTCGGTGATTGTTGCCGTAGTTTGATTAGCTATGGCCGCGTTGCTGATTCCGTTTACCGCTGGCCTGCTCCAGGTAAAGGAAGCCGCCGGAAGGTCTGCGGTAATGGTGTAAATAAACGCATTCCCACTGCAAATTACTCCGCTTTCGGCACTGGTAATGTCAGGTATTGGATTTACACCTACATCTACCCGTGTCCTCGGACTAACGCAATCTTGAATGACTGCTTCCACGTAATAAGTTGCAGGGGCATTTAATACCGTAGTTTCATAAGTGTTGCTAAGAGACAGCAGCTTTCCGCCAACGGCCTCGTCATACCACCGATAAGTGCCTGTAGAACCACTGGCCTGAAGATTTGCTGTGTGGCCTTTGCATGCATTGGTAACAGGGACCGTGGGCGCCACTGGTTGTGGATTAACGGTAACTTTTACGGCAGTCCTGATGCTGGTTTGTTGGCCTACCTTTGTTTCCACATAGTATGTAGTGCTGGTGATGAGCGGCGGTGTTGTGAAATTTGCTTCGTTACCGAGAAGGGTTCCGCCAGTTGGAGCATCGTACCAACTGTACGTTCCGCCCGGAGCAGTTGCCGTAAGTGTAGTTGCACTTCCCATGCAAATTGATTTTTCCGCAACAGTGGGCGCTGCAGGGTCAGGTACAAAATGTATTGTTACCTGGTCAGATCCTGGCCCGCAAGCATTTTTCGGATCAGCGGAGGTAAGTCTTAGTATGGCCACACGCTCGCCTGTGGCGGGCGTGTACATGGTTGATAACGCGGTTGCATCCTCGAAGGCTCCCGTGCCACCTGTCCACTTTCCGCCGTTAGCACCGGTGATATGTCCTGATAAATGAACGGGCGTTCCCGCAGGAATGCTTTGATCATTACCTGCTCTTACATCGACAGATTCATTGATTTCTACTGTGGCAGTTGCAGTTCGCGGATCTACACCAACACCCATATCGATGGTGTTAGTGATAATGTAAATGCCCGGCTTGCTTGCGCTTAGGTCTATTTCCCCGGTGCTTTGGCTGGCAAAAACAAGTCCTGACGGTTTAGCACTTAATACCCCGGCACTTGTCCCGGGTTTGAAAAATGGAAGTGGGTTAACTCCATCCTGACAATAGCGCCCTTTGTAAGAAAATTCCGGACTTGGGTTATCGTTAATTGTAACTGCTGCGCTGTAGGTTCCCCCACAAGACCCTTTACTATCTATTGTAATTACATAATCTCCGGGAAGCGAATTATGAAGATCTATCTCTCCGGTGCTGTTGCTTACAAAAACCAACCCTGCGGGTGTTGCACTGAACGTACCCTGGGTATTGTTTTTCCGCACCGGAGTAGGGTTGGTTCCAGTGTTGCTGAAAGTACCTGAGGGATACAAGAAACCCATATCGTCTGCCTGAGTAACGTTTACTGTTACCGCTGTTCTTGCGCTGACACAATCGCCTACGGTGCTTTGTGCATAATAGGTTGTGCTTTGAGATAATACAGGGGTTTTAAAGGTTGAGCCTGTACCCACCTGCTGGCCGCCCGTTGCTGCATCGTACCAACTGACAGTAGCGCCGGGACCAGCGGTCGCAGACAGATTTGCAGGTAAACCCGAACAAATAGTGGTTCCACTGGCAGTGGGAGCGGATGGTGGCGGGGCCACGGTAACGGTAACTGGCGTACGGGGACTTGTGCAACCATTTGCAGTAGCTTGAACATAATAGGTGGTTGTGGAATTTAAGTCTGGCGTAACAAAATTAGCTGTGTTAGAGAGCAATGTACCTCCGCTTGAGCTATCATACCATGCATAGTCACCTGCAGAGCCAGTAGCCTGAAGTGATGCCTGGCCACCTGCACACACAGTTTGTGGTGATGCTGAGGGAGCAGCTGTTGGCGGAAGCACGGTAACCGGTACGGCTATCCTGGTGCTGCTGCAACCCGATTCAATGGCTTGAACATAGTAAGTTTTATTAGCGACAAGGGCAGGGGTTGAAAAAACGGATGTTGTTGCCAGTATGGTGCCTCCCGCAGCTGTGTCATACCATTCAAAGGTTACACCGGATGAGGCGGAAGCCGAGAGTGTGGCAATCGAGCCTGAACAGATCAGTGCTCCTGACACTGAGGGTGGCTGGATAACCGGACCGACAATAACATGAACAGGTGAAAGACTGCTTGGGCAACCATTTCCCTGGTTTAATATATAATAGGTAACCGAGTGAGTCAGTTTAGGTGTCTGGTAAGTGGGACCACTTGCCAGCAGGCGGCCATTTTTGGCTGCGTCATACCACTGGTAGTTGCCAGAGACGGTCTGTGAGGCACGAAGGAGAGGCGCAGTGCCGTAACAAACATTTACTGTTTGCGAATCAGGGGCTGCAGTAATTGGATT
This sequence comes from Mucilaginibacter aquaedulcis, assembly GCF_030409325.1. Taxonomy (GTDB): domain Bacteria; phylum Bacteroidota; class Bacteroidia; order Sphingobacteriales; family Sphingobacteriaceae; genus Mucilaginibacter; species Mucilaginibacter aquaedulcis. Next base: position 1,115,795 of record NZ_JAUFPR010000001.1, on the reverse strand, counting down.
GACTGTAACTACTACAGGAACTCTATCACTTTCACAATCATTGATTAATGTTTGGGCATAATAGGTTGTTGTTGTGCTGAGTACCGGCGTGGTGAAGTCAGGGCTCGATATCAATGGCATCCCGCCAGTAGGTGTGTCGAACCAATTGATAATGCCAGTCGGAACATCTGCATGCAAACTGGCAACCGAGCCGGAGCAAATGTTAACTGAAGTTGCCTTAGGAACTGCAGGTTTAGGGTTAACTCTGGCTACCACCGGTAATCTGCCACTGGCGCAACCGCTGACAATGGCCTCCATATAGTAGGTTGTAGTCTGGAGCAGAGTAGGTATCGTAAAGCTTGATCCTGTGGCGAGTTGGTTTCCACCCGATTGGGCGTCATACCAGGCGTAACTATCGCCACCTGTTGCCGAGAGCGTAGCTGGACTGCCTGTGCACACCGTTGTACCCTGTACCGTAGGCTTGCCAGCTATATATACTGCCACAGCTGTTCTGGGGCTAGGGCAATCTGAAACGGTTGTTTGAACATAAAAAGCTGTATTATTTGAGATAGGGCCTGTGGTGTAGGTGTTGCCGCTGCCTAAAAAATTGCCGCCCGTGGGTGCATCATACCATTGGTAAGTGCCTCCGGAGCCGGTAGCTGTAAGCGTAGCCACATTATTCTGACAAACTATCTTTGATGCTGCGCTTGGTGCTCGTGGTGTAGGAGAAACCGCTATGGAAATACTTTTGCTAACCGGTTGACAGCCGGGTGTTTTGTCAGTAACTGATACAGTATAATTTCCTTCTTTGTTTACACTAATGGATTGCGTTGTCTCACCCGTACTCCACGCGAAAGTATATGGGCCCATACCGCTCGATGGGTTAGCAATTAAAGATACGCTGGTACCTGCGCAAATCGTGGTGCCCGTTGAAGTTATATTTAATTGGAGGGTACATGTTTGACCCAGTAACCTGGAGGAGATGAGTAAGAAGATAAATATTGAAAAGCACCTGTTCATTAACTTGAGTTATTTTCTGTAGCCAAGCAATAAGGAGAAGGTTGATTGAAAGTATCTTAGTTGACAGATATTACATAGTTGTCAATTACAGATCTTAACAATCAGCGTTACTATAGGTTATCCCTTGTACGGAAAATGGATAAAATGGTTAGATATTGGCAGCGAATTATTGATTATGACGTACCTTGGTGAATTGAATATCTATCGCCAGCATTAATTTGAGGTTATGCCGGTAAAATCAGAGGAACTCAGTTTTGGCTTTCAATTATAAAATGAATTATCAAGCTGGAAAAGAGTAAAGGATCTGTTTATTCTTTCATACACTGTTTCATTATGGTTATTGTTGTCGTAATGAATAAAAGTGTATCCTTCAAGATTATATAGAGAAACGGATAATTTTCAGCCTGCCAGCTACATGATATAGCTGCCGAAAATTAAAACGCCATATATTGTTTCTTAAAATAATAATTTGAAGTACTTTTGCGAAAATATATATTTTACTTATTGGAGTTAAATTAGACGCTCTAATAGATTTGACCTATGATTAAACTTAACTTCTTAGTCTTTTTATTTCTCCTTTGTTTATCTTTTGGAGTAATTGAAAATGCCTCGGCGCAAACCAACCTTCAAAATATTTCTTCTGTTAATGTTGATGATCTTTCCGATCAGCAAATTACTCAATTATTGCAGCAGGCACAAAACGCAGGTTTGAGTGACGTGCAATTACTGCAGCAGGCACAAACCAGGGGTATGTCAAATGCACAAGTGCAAAAATTGCAAACCAGAATAAGGGATATACGCAGTAAACAGCCTGGCAATAATGGTAAATCAATGGATACCATTATCATGAGTTCAAGGAAACCAACCTACAGGGTAGATACTCTTGATACTACCGCTGTGCGTAAAGATCTGTTTGAGAACTTTAAGCCGAAAATATTTGGTGCCGATATATTTAAGAATAAAAACAACAGTTTTGAGCCTAACTTAAAAGTGGCTACGCCTATTAATTATATCGTTGGTCCGGATGATCAATTGAATATTAGCGTTTACGGTAGTTCAGTTGTGAACTGGAAACTGGATGTAACGCCGGATGGTAATATCAACATTCCCGGAGTAGGTGTATTAAATGTAGGTGGTAAAACCATTGAAACTGCAACCTCTCTAATCAAAAGTAAGTTGTCAGCTAACAATTACGCTATTGGACGTGGAACCTCAGTTCAGGTAAGTTTAGGCAATATCCGTAGTATCAAGGTAATCATGGTAGGCCAATTGTTAAAACCCGGCACCTATACCCTGTCATCTTTATCTACCGTTTTTAACGCGCTTTATGCGGCAGGCGGTCCTACAGAAAATGGTAGCTTACGCCAGATTGAAGTGATACGGGATAACAAAATTATCCGCCATCTTGACGTTTATGACTTTTTGGTAAAAGGAAGCCAGAAAGATAATATAGCATTGCGCGATCAGGATATTGTACGTGTTCCATCTTACAGAACCAGGGTTGAACTGGCGGGGCAGGTTAAAATCCCGGCTTTGTTTGAAGTTATACCCGGCGAAAGTTTACAAGACGTTATTGGCTATGCCGGAGGGTTTACGGATAGCGCTTATACCGCAAGAATCAAGGTTTCGCAGATAAGTGATCAGCAACGTAAATTAACTGATGTTGTTGAGGATGATTATAAAAACTATATTCCTTTACGCGGGGATAAATATTTTATTCAATCAATATTAAACAGGTTCGAGAACAGGGTTACTATCACAGGTGCCGTATTTCGCCCGGGTGAGTATGAATTGCAGAAAGGATTAACGCTTGCCAAATTAATAGAAAGTGCGGCAGGCCTTAAGGAGGATGCCTTTATGGACCGGGGAACTATCACCAGGTTAAAGCCAGATAATCAGAAGGAAATGATTTCCTTTAATGTGAAGGATATCATAAGTAACCGGGTTTCTATCCTTTTACAAAGGGAAGATAGTATTTATGTAGCCTCCATTTTTGATTTGCGCAATAAATACCAGATAACCATTAACGGTTCGGTCAGAAAACCAGGAACGATCGCTTTCTCAGAAAATATGAAAGTTGAGGACCTGATACTCAGAACAGGAGGTTTTGTGGAAGGCGCAAGCCCTAAGCGCATAGAAGTTGCGCGTAGAATAAATGATTCTGACCCGCATTCAAAAAGCAGTAAAGTTGCGGAAGTATTTAGCGTTGATATTGACAGTAAGCTTAAGTTAGACAGTATCAATTTTGTATTGCAACCTTATGATATTGTGTCGGTTTATAATCTTCCTGGATATCAAAAACAAAAAACGGTGAAGATAGAAGGGGAGGTACTTTACCCTGGGTCATATACAATTACCAAAAAAGATGAGAAAATTTCTGACCTGGTTGCCCGTGCAGGTGGTACCACAGCTTCGGCAGATGTAGAAGGTGGTTCTTTAAAACGTGACAACATAGCCATTTTAGGTGTGGATAAGAATAAATCAGATACCTTAGCCATTGAAAAAGAAAGGCTTGAGCAGGCAAAACGCTTAAAAAGAAATGATAAAGCGTCGGGGTCTGATACAACCGCATTTAAAGAACAGGAACAACCAAGAAATAATTATGTTGGTATAGACCTGACTAAGATATTAAAATCACCAGGTTCCAAACTTGATTTGTTGTTAGAGGATGGAGACGTGGTACGGATCCCTAAACAGCAACAGGTTGTTCGTGTGAACGGCGAAGTGCTTTACCCGAGTGCTGTGGTTTATATTAAATCAAAATCATTTAATGATTATGTTTCAAATGCTGGTGGATATTCCCCAAAATCATTAAGGAGGGGGGCTTATGTTGTGTACCCTAATGGTACGGTAAAAGGTACAACCAAATTTTTATTTTTTAACAACCACCCTATTGTTAAGCCTGGAAGCGAAATTTATGTGCCTAAAAAGCCTTTAAGTACAAATAATACAGCGCAAACTATATTAGGCTTTACAACTGGTTTGGCATCATTAGGCGCTATTATTTTGGGTATTCTGAGCCTTAACAAATAAGCATTACTGATTTATGACCACAACAAATAAAACTGATAACGGATCAGGTGCCAATAATTCAGAGGATATTTCTTTGAAAGAACTTATTTTGAAAATGAGGAGCGTTTGGAGTTTCCTTTTATCGAAATGGGTAATTATAGTAATAGCAGGTATAGTTGGAAGCGCATTGGGGCTGGGCTATGCATTTATTAAGAAACCGCTTTATACAGCCGAATTAAGTTTTGCAACTGAAGATGATAAATCCTCATCAGGAGGAGGGTTAGGAGGTGCCCTTGGGCTGGCAAGTCAGTTTGGTATTGATTTAGGCAGTAATGGAGGGGGAGCATTTTCAGGCGATAATTTACTGGAACTGATGAAATCACGATCGATAGTTGAAAAGGTACTTTTATCTACTATTATAGTGAATAATAAAGAGCAGACTTTGGCAGACCTTTATATCTCATTTAATAAAATGAGAGACGACTGGAAAAATGAACCAACTTTAAAAGATGTTGATTTTTTACCAAATGCCGACAGATCAAAATTTTCATTAGGGCAAAATAAAGTGTTGAGCCTTTTTTATACAAAAATCTTAAAAAAGAACCTTACGGTTGATAAAATAGATAAAAAGCTAAGTATCATTAACATCACGGTAATTTCTGAGAATGAGATTTTTTCAAAGTATTTTGCTGAAATACTTGCAAAAACGGTATCAGATTTTTACATCAACACCAAAACAAAAAAATCTGTTCAAAATGTTAACATACTTCAGCGTCAAACAGATTCAGTTCGCAGTAAATTAGATGCCGCAATTGGCGGTGTGGCTTCATCGGCAGATATAAATCCAAATGCAAACCCTGCATTGCAGATATTGAGAGTTCCGTCTCAGCGTCGCCAGGTAGATGTGCAAGCCAATACTGCAATTTTAAATCAATTGGTTGCCAATTTAGAGTTAGCAAAGGTATCGTTACGAAAAGAAACTCCGCTCATTCAAATAATTGACAGACCAATTTTGCCTTTAGATAAAGAAAGCTTTGGTAAAGTAAAAGGAATTATTTTGGGAGGCATTGCCGGCGTTTTTTTAGTATCATTTATATTATTGATCAGGCGCATGTTTAAAATGGTAATGGCATAGGTACTTGTATGGAATTTGAAGATTATCTCTTATAACAGAAATCCTGCTGCCAGTTAAAGTGTGTATATCTATAAAACGCTGATTTTGGTAACAACTAATTTTGCTTGCCCGATTACATATGCAGGTAATTTAAATTGAAAAACGCCTTGAGATATAAATATTAACCGTTTTCAATTAAGCTGCATTTGCCACCAAAGTTCAATCCATCCTAAATAATCAAGTTAAATTGAAGAATTTTATAAAAATAGGTAATGAGGAAACAAAATCAATTGTTTCAAACGTGTCATGGCTTTTTAGTGATAAAATTCTTAGGATGGGGGTTGGTTTGGTGGTTGGCGTGTGGATTGCAAGGTACCTGGGGCCCGAAAACTTTGGTAAATGGAATTATGGCCTTGCTTTAACCGGTGTTTTTGCAGCCGTTTCAACACTCGGGTTAGATAGTTTGGTTGTTAAAGATTTGGTGAAAGTTGGGAGTGATGAAAAAATCATACTAGGTACAAGCTTAGTAATGCGCTTAGTTGGAAGTGTTGTTGCTGTTATACTTTCATACCTGATTGTTTTTTTCACCGAAAGAAATGATATACAAATGCAATTGATTGTTTTTGTATTGTCTTTATCCTTTATATTTCAATCTTTTGATGTGATCGATCTCTTCTTCCAATCGAAAGTTAAGTCTAAATATGTTGTAATAGCGAAGAATAGCGTTTTTTTGATTTGTGCATTGTTTAGGGTAGCGGGATTATATTTCAAGCTTAGCCTCATTTATTTTGTTGCTATGAGTACCGTAGAAATTGCATTTGGTGCCTTGGCTTTGCTTTATTACTATAGTAAAAAGTCATCCTACAGTATTTTTAGTTGGAAGGTAAGCAAAGCTTACGGGTTAGAAAAACTGAAGGAGTGCTGGCCAATAATTTTATCAGGAGTAATTATCATTATTTATATGAGAATTGACCAGATAATGATTAAGCAATTTTTGAATGAGAAAGCGGTAGGTATTTATTCTGCAGCCGTAAGAATAGTTGAGGTATGGTATTTTGTGCCGAGCACCATTACCGTATCGCTTTTTCCGGTTCTGATCAAAAATAAAGAAGATAATAATGGATATTATAAAACCGTTTTGAAGATGTTCAGATACCTTTTTCTGATCAGTTTCTCCATTTCGGTAATTATATTATTCACATCTGAACCGCTGATTACCCTCTTGTTTGGAAAAGCTTACATTGCTGCAGCATTTGCCTTGAAAATTAGTATCTGGACAGGGGTATTTGTTTTTTGGGGAGTGGGCGCGGGGAATATACTGGTGTTAGAAAATTTAAATAATCACAATTTATATAAATCATTAAGTAGTGTTTTTGTAAACGTAGGACTCAATTTTGTGCTGATTCCTAAATATGGCATCAACGGGGCAGCTATTGCAACACTAATTTCTCAGGCTTTTGGTTCTTATTTTTATTTTTTGATACCACGTGCCACAAGACATATATTTTGGTTGCAAACTAAATCAATGTTTTGGAAGTAATAGTAAGCGGCTTTTTAACGGCTCATCTGTTTTGATTGTGCAATTACCATTGCCAGCATTAAATGAAGCCAGCCTTGTGTAGTGGTTTTTAGGGAATTGACAGTCTTTAAAAACGTATTTAATAAAAGATTATGATATCATCCATTCCGAAAAGTGAGCTAAAAACACCGGTGTTACTTTTAATTTTTAATCGTCCTGAAACTACGAAATTGGTTTTTGAACAAATTAGAAAGGTAAAACCGTCATATTTATATGTAGCGAGTGATGGCCCAAGAACCGGCAATGAAAATGATAAAAAGGTTGTTGCTGAAACAAGAAACTGGGTGCTTCAAAATGTAGATTGGGATTGCCAGGTTGAAACATTGTTCAGAAGTGAAAACCTTGGTTGTGCCAACGCGGTATCATCGGCCATTGATTGGTTTTTCAACAACGTGGAAATGGGGATCATACTAGAAGACGATTGCCTTCCGGACGACTCTTTTTTTGATTTTTGCGAAGAACTCCTGATCAAATATCAGTACGATACACGAATAATGCATATTACAGGCACCAATTTATTGAGTGATTATAAACGTGAGGCCGACTATTCTTATTACTTCTCTAAATATGCTAACGTATGGGGATGGGCAAGCTGGAAGCGGGCATGGCAGAAGTATGATCTGGACATAAAGAGTTTTTCGGAGTATAGGGAAAAAGGGTATTTAAAAGATTATTTTTCATATTACCCGGCCTATGTAAGCCGGTTAAAATGGTATTCTGAAGTTTTAAATATTAAAGGTGATGAAAGAAATTTCGATACTTGGGATTATCAATGGTGTTTTACCTGTTCAAGTAATTCGGGACTTTCAATAGTGCCCAAAAAAAATCTTATAAAAAATATAGGATTTGGAGGTTCTGCAACGCATACCAATGTTGTAGATAAGTTTTTTTCTCAGGATACAGAAAAAATGGAAAGCCCCCTGGTACACCCCAATTTTGTTTTAGTTGATCAGCAGCATGATTTAGTTTACGAAAAAAAGGTGTTTGGCGGTAATTTTTTGGCTTTTAAAACTATACTGATTGATTTTCTTAGAAAAATAATTCTGAAACGGAAGGTTAGCTATTTGAAATATTTATAGATTTTTTTAGGATAGGGACAAATGACGCAAATAAAGGTTTTGCATTTAGGGTATAGTGATAACTACGGAGGCGCAAGCATAGCGATGAAGAGAATTCACGATGCTGTTTCTTTGAATAAAAATATAGTTTCAAAAATAGGAGTAATAAACAAAGTTACATCAAACGCCGATGTTTACTCCTTATCACATACATTGCTTGATAAAATCTGGGCTTATTTACGTGTAAGAATAGCCTACAAAGCAGTTAAACTTTTACAAAAAAGCAAAAATACCTCTGGCAGGTCGGTAAATATTTTTTCATCTTCTGTTCTTAAAAGAATCAGCTCTTTTGATGCTGATGTTATTCATTTGCACTGGATAGGTAATGAAACTATTAAACTTGAGGATCTCCCCAAAATTAAACAACCCATAATTTGGACTTTTCATGATAAATGGGCCATGCTGGGTGCCGAATATACAGATATATCAAACTCAAACAGATTTGTTGAAGGGTATTCTTCATCAAATTTCCCGAAAGACAGCAGTGGGCTTGATATTGACAAATGGACATGGAAAAGAAAACAAAAAGTATTTGCACAAAAAAGCATACAACCTGTTGCAGTGAGTTCATGGCTGAGCCAGGAAATAAAAAGATCGTTAATATGGAAATCATCATCGCCTGTTGTGATCAATAATCCTATAGATGAAAAAATATGGGTAGTAAAAGATAAGAGCCAGTGCAGATCAGAGCTCGATCTGCCATCCAATACTTTTATTATTTCATTTGGCGCTGTAAATGCATTAAGCGATGAGCTAAAGGGTTATCAGCTATTGTTAAAGGCTTTAATGGTCATTGCTACCACTCTGCCCAATGAAAATATATTATGTGTTATATTTGGCGATGATTCGGTTCAGACAATAGATGTGGCTGGAAATTTAAAAATTCGTGTTATCGGGAAAATTAACAATATGCAGGCTTTGAATAGCATATACTCGGCATCGGATGTTGTTGCTGTTCCCTCATATTTTGAAACGTTTGGCCAGGTAGCGCTTGAATCTGTTTGTTGCGGAACACCGGTTGCTTGTTTTAATACTTCCGGACTCCGTGATGTTGTACGTAATGGAGAAAATGGCATTTTTGCCAATCCTTATGATCATGATAGCCTGGCCCATGCAATTATGGAGGCACGAAATATTAAACTTACTGAGAAATATATTCAGGGGTATGCGCACAGATTTAGTTATGCCAGTATATCGCAGCAATATACAGATATATATAAGCAAGTTTTAAAAGTAGCTTTTTAATGGATTCTCTTCACTACTTCCTTATTGTATACGAAAATTGGTTTTTGTTTCTGCTTGCAAATGTGGTGGTATTTATAATATATTATTTTGTATTCAGAAGATATTATATCTCCATTTTAGATCCATTTACCTACGCTACTTTTTTTTCGGCAATGGCTGTTGTGGTTCCTTTGTTCTTATTTTTTGTTGACCAGATCTCTTTAAAGCTATTTCTTTCATTTTTATTTACGCAAACGGCTTTCTTTTTGGGCTTTTTAACGGTTTCGCCCATAAAAATACATAAGAAGGAAAATTACGAGCCTCTGGTAATTTCAGGGCAGGAAATAAGGTTTGCGAAGTGGTTGTTTATTATTATAGGCATAACTGATATTTCTCTACAGTTATTTTCGTACAAATTAGTAGGCATTCCGATATTGGCCGATTCCAGGCTGGCAATTTATGGCGAAAGCGGGGGTATTGAAAATCTACTTAAAAGAGCCCTGGATGTTATTTTTCAATGTTACGTGTTTTTAGCGATCTTCTTTTTTTATTATAAGAACAAAAGTTTTGGCTTTAAAATATTTACATGGATAAGTATAGTTGCGGTAGTGATATTTTCTATGCTATCAGGAGCAAAGGGAGCCTTGGTTACATTCGGGAACGCCATATTTATTTATGCGCTGTATTCGCTGAGATGGGGAGATAACAATTTATTTTTCAAGATAAAGAAACTGGTATACAAGTTTGGAATAATTGGAGTTTTGGCGGCTATTGGCATAATTGCCGTTTCTGAAAAAGACACCAACCCATTCGTTTTTCTTTTGTATCGTATTGGTCAATCGGGCGACGTTTATTATATGGCTTATCCTAACGCCGTTATTGATAAGGTTCCAACTATGAATTGGTTTGTTGCCTTGTTTGCAAGTCCGTTGAGTTTATTAGGCCTTATTCCAAGATCAATGGTGCCCAAACCTATAGGCTTTTTTTTAATGGAGTTTCATAACCCGGGTATAGAGTTTAAAGGGCCAAACCCAAGGATGAACATTTTTAGTTATGTTTATTTTGGTGTGTTTTTTTCTCCGCTCTTTTGTTTTGTAATTGGTGTGATCACATCCTTTTTCAGGAATAAGATATTTTATTTGCTGCCTAAAAATATTTTTGGGTGTTTTATGTATTTTTTATTTCTAAACTTTGCTTTAACATTAGAACCTGATTTTTACAACGCGCAGTCGGCCTTTATCAATATCCTTATCATTTTGCCATTTTTTATCATTGTTTCCTACTTTCTATCTTTAAAAAAAGATGAATCAAAATAATATTTTAGTTAGCATTATTATAGCCACTTATAATGCCGAAGATCATATAGGCAACGCGTTGGCAAGCTTAATACCTAATATTAATGAAAGCACAGAAATAATTATAGTTGATGGGCTATCAAAGGATAATACTTTAAATATTATAAGCGAATACAAAAATCACATCGCAAAGGTGTGTTCTGAAAAGGATAAGGGTATTTACGATGCCATGAATAAAGGGGTATCAATGGCAAGCGGGAAGTTTATTCTTTTCCTTGGGGCCGATGATAAGCTGCTGATTAATATTAATGAACTTACGCCGCTATTGCTGCGTGATGATACTATTTACTACGGGGATGTACTCATCAATAATTCAAATGTTAATTACGGCGGTAAATTTAATTTGGCAAAACTGCTTAACAAGAATATTTGTCACCAAAGTATTTTGTATCCCCGCTCTGTTCTTGCAAAGTATCCATTTGATTTGCGGTATAAATTAATGGCCGATTATGTTTTAAATATGAAGTTATGGTCAACAAAAAATATCAACTTCAGCTACATAGATAGAATTATAGCGCAATACAGCTTAGAGGGAGAATCAAGCAGGAATAAGGATCTGGTGTTTCAGAAAGACTCAATTAAAATGGTGTATGATCTATTCGGATTTTATGGATTGGCCATCAAATCTTTTAATCCGGTAAGAAGAATTTTTAAGTTTTGACTTTTTGAAAGCAGAGGCCATATAAAGTAATTATGAGTGTTGTTAAACCCAAAGAAAAAAGATTAGAATACCTTGATAGTTTAAGAGGATTGGCATCTGTGTCTGTCATCATCAGTCATTTTGTATTAGCGTACAGGATTGATCTGGAGTCAAGGTTAGTAAATTATAGCCCGTTTCATTTTTTTTATGATGGTTTTGCAGCCGTTTCGCTGTTTTTTATATTGAGCGGTTATGTGCTTACACTATCAATGGAAAGAAAGCCAAATTTAGGTTTAAGCGAATTTTATCAAAAAAGAATATTCAGGATCATGCCTGCCTATATTGTTACGCTATGCCTGAGTTTTTTGGCTTATTCATTTTACAAGGTGCAGCATACTGTTCCTAATACCAGTTCATGGATTAATGAGTTTTGGAGTAAACCATTAAACTTATACCATTTTTTAAAACAACTGATCTTCCTGAGCCCGGGTGATAATGCCGAACTGGTTCCGCAAAACTGGTCATTAGGCATTGAGATGTTATTTTCTTTTTTAATACCTTTTCTTTATCTGATAAACAAAAAAACAGATTGGTTGCATTTATTGGTTTTTAACGTGGTGCTTTACTTTTTATTTAAGGTATCAGTTTTTATAATACATTTTTCTTTAGGGATACTTTTGGCTCTTTATCAAAAGGAAATCGTTGGCTTTTTTAAATCTGTAAAACAAAGATATAAGTTGATCGTGATCGTGGTTATCTGGTTCCTTTACACCTACAGGTATACACTCCCCATGTATTATTACTATTACTTCAGAAAACAATCATTAATACTTGGCAATGACGACCTGATTTGGGTGATAACCGGCCTGGGGGCATTCTTTATTTTGGCGTATTGCCTGTCTTCAGATAGGTTGCAAAAGGTTCTAAATATGAGGCCCTTTGTTTTTATAGGTAAAATATCATATGCCATATACTTAACACATATGATATTTGTAATATTTGTAACTCCCTTTTTCATATCGTTACTTAATAATATGGGTATTGTAAATAAGTATGTTGTTTGGTTTTCTTCGCTACTTGCTGTGTTGGGATTAACTTTTACGGTATCATACCTTTTAACCACATTTGTTGAAATCCCCTTGGTGAAAACAGGCGCCCGTTTCTTAAAAAGCAAAAAATAAATTAGAAATATTTTACCCGAGAGTAAAAATTTACGTTTAACAAATTCAATTTCATGAAGAATAAATTTATACCATTCTATTTCCCTCAATTACATGCCATCCCCGAAAATGATTTATGGTGGGGCGAGGGATATACGGATTGGGATAGAGTTAAAGTGGCTTACTCTTTAGATGAAAATCACTATCAGCCCCGCATTCCTTTAAATGGTAATTATTATGATCAGAGTAAAAAGGAAACCATACAATGGCAAATTGATTTGGCTGTAAAGCATAATGTGTACGGCTTTAACTTCTATCATTATTGGTTTGATGGTAAAATTCTGTTAGATAAGCCTATAGCTTTGTTTAAAAGTTTAAATCATGATTTAAAATATTGTGTTACCTGGGCCAATGAAACATGGACAAAACGCTGGGATGGAAAGTTCAATGAAATTTTAATTAAACAAAATCATTATCATGACAAGCTGGAATGGAAAAAACATTTTGACTACCTATACCAGTTTTTTAGTGATCCAAGGTATATCAGAATTGATGACAAGCCTGTTTTTTGTATTTACAGGCCTGATATTTTTCCTGATATAGATGATTTTATTGAATTTTTTCAAAGCGAAGCTGTTAAGCGGGGACTTAGAGGGCTTCATTTTGTTGCGGTAAAGGCTTACGAAACAAGCAAGGATTTTGAAAAATTTGATTCATTTCTTCGGTTTCAACCGAGGGATCTTTTTAGTTCATTGAATGGAAAGAAAAGTAAATTAAGCAAAACAATTGAAAAAACTTTAAGGTCAATTCCTGAAAAGTATCAGATTTTGATAGGCGAGTTTATTCATAAGTATCAAAAAAAGGTATCATTTGATTACGAGGTTTTTTGTGAAAAATTAATAGAAAATTCACGAAAGGATAAGCTGTCATCAAAACAAATTTTTCAATCAATAATAGTTGATTGGGATAATGCGGCCAGATATAAGGATAAGGCCAGATATTTCATTAACACGGGGCCCGAAAAATTTGAAAGGGCGCTTAAAGAATTGATCAGGATAGAAGAAACGTATGATAATAACTTCATATTTATTAATGCCTGGAACGAGTGGTCTGAAGGTGCTTATCTTGAACCGGATGAAAAAAATGGATTCAGCTATTTAGATGTGCTTAAAAAATTGAGCAATTATTAAAATATTTTTCAGCTATTGGTTATTCTTAACCAAGTAAAATTAAGATAATGAAATACGATATTACAGGTAGTCTGGTGTGCTATAAGAATGATAGGACTATACTGGGAGAGGCGATAAAAAGTTTTTTAAATACCAGTTTAAATATAAAGTTATTGTTGATTGATAATTCGCCAACAAATTCATTACATGATATTATCACCGATCCACGGGTAATTTATATCCACAATCCATCTAATCCGGGGTTTGGGGCGGCCCATAATTTAGCCATCAAAAAAATATTAGACGAGTCAAACTATCACCTTATCCTGAACCCTGATATTTATTTTGAATCAGGAACTCTTGAACTACTGAATAATTATATGGAGCAAAACCCAGGCGTGGGCCATGTTATGCCTAAGGTTTTATACCCGGACGGATCAACTCAATATTTGTGTAAAACTAATCCTACTCCCTTTGATTTGTTTACCAGGAGGTTTTTACCTGGCTTTTTAAAAAGCATGTTTAAGGAACGAATGGACCGTTATGAGTATCGGGATAAAGATTACGACAAAGAAATGCTGAACATACCATACCTTTCTGGTTGCTTTATGTTCATTAGAACAAAAGTATTTAAGGAGGTGGGTTATTTTGATGATAGGATATTCATGTACATTGAAGATGCCGATCTCACCCGCAGGATACTTCAGGTTAGCCAAACGGCCTATTACCCATTAGCAAAGGTGTATCACCATTTTGCAAAAGGATCGCACAAAAGCTGGAGATTAACCTGGTATTCTATTCATGGAGCATTTATCTACTTCAATAAATGGGGCTGGTTTTAATAGTATAGTATATAATTATGATTTTATTAACGGGTTCATCAGGTTTTCTGGGAAAGGCTATACTGGCAGAAATGGGTACACTTCAGGTGAAAACCTTGAGCCGCACATATGGCGATTACCAGGTAAATCTTCAGTCAGAAGTTCCGCATTTTAAAGAGCAATTTGAATTAGTTATTCATGCGGCAGGAAAGGCCCATTCTGTACCCAGAACCGAGCGTGAGAAACAAGATTTTTTTGATGTTAACGTTGCCGGTACAGCTAACCTGTTAAAAGGACTTGAAAATTCTGGATTGCCTAAATCCTTTATATTCATTAGTAGTGTTTCTGTTTATGGCAAAGAAGCCGGAATCCAGATTAACGAAAATACTTCTTTACTGGCCACTGATGCGTATGGAAAAAGTAAAATAGCTGCAGAAACTTTAGTTCAAGACTGGTGTGATCAAAACAAGGTTATTTGTACAATATTAAGGCTTCCATTGTTGGCCGGCCCCAACCCGCCGGGCAATTTAAAATCAATGATTAAAGGAATAGGGTCTGGATATTATTTTAACATAGCTGGAGGAAAGGCAAAAAAGAGTATTGTTCTTGCAGATGATGTAGCAAAGATACTTCCAGCCGTTGCCAAAGTTGGTGGGGTATTTAATTTAACAGACAGGTATCATCCCAACTTTTCAGAGCTGTCAAAGCTGATTGCAGGGCAGTTGGATAAAAGTACTCCTCTTAATATACCCCTATGGCTCGCCAAGTTGATGGCTTACGCAGGCAATGTAATTGGCTCTAAGTCACCTATTGATATAAAGAAACTAAATAAGATGATTTCTGAGCTTACATTTAATGATGATAAAGCCGTTGCAACTTTAGGATGGAATCCGAGGCCTGTATTGCAGAGTTTTAAAATTAAAAGCTAAGCCTATTTTATACTCGCCCGGGTTTTTAAGTAAACTTTAAATAGATATTTTTTTATTAAAAAATATCTATTTAAAGTTTTAATCATTTCAATTGTATCAAATGCTATTCTTACAACGTATTGGATTATGAAAGTGAAAGATTAGGCCTCTTATATGCGTGCATATCTAAGAAATAAGAAACCAAAAACTATCGCTGTTAGCCTGCAGAGATATTTTTATTTCCTTAGGCCAATAGCGAAATCACAGTTAATTTATTTTAAAATATTACTTTTGAACCAAGACGAGCAGTAATTGTATGGGTTTTCTGACACTTTTGACTTTCTTTTTTATAGCATTTGCCATTGAATTGGTGTATTTCAGAATAGCTCTTAAATACAAAATTATAGATCATCCCAACCATCGGAGCTCGCATTCAAAAATAACTATAAGGGGTGGGGGCATAATATTTTGCCTTTTGCTTTTGCTAAGTCCTTTTTATTTAGGATGGGGATACAGCTACTTTCTTTCAGGGCTG
This sequence comes from Mucilaginibacter aquaedulcis, assembly GCF_030409325.1. Lineage (GTDB taxonomy): Bacteria > Bacteroidota > Bacteroidia > Sphingobacteriales > Sphingobacteriaceae > Mucilaginibacter > Mucilaginibacter aquaedulcis. The sequence goes on along the minus strand of NZ_JAUFPR010000001.1, from coordinate 1,100,161 downwards.
TTTTTGATTTGTTTGATAAGCTTTACCGATGACATTAAACCAATCAGCAATAGAATCAGAATTGTTTTTCATTTAACAGCGGTAGCTTTGTTATTCAGCCAGTTGGGTATATATCATTTACCTTTTTATTGGATTTTACTTGCTTTTGTTTTTGTGATAGGTATTATTAACGCTATTAATTTTATGGATGGCATTAATGGTATAACGGGCGGTTTTGGTCTGGTAACATTAGTTACTTTGTATTATATCAACAGTAATATTATTTCGTTTACAGACAGAGGCCTGCTAACCTTGCCAATTTTGGCCGTCTTGGTTTTCAATTTTTTTAATTTTCGGAAAAAAGCAAAATGTTTTGCCGGTGATGTGGGGAGCGTGGGTTTGGGTTTTATAGTACTCTTTTTTCTATTGCAGTTAATAATTAAAACTAATAACCTTAATTATCTTTTATTGTTATTAGTATATGTTTTGGATACCTCAACTACGATTTTGTTTAGAATAATACGGAAAGAAAATATTTTTAAGGCGCACAGAAGTCATTTTTATCAATTTTGGGCAAATGAAAAAAAGATTCCGCATTTGGTTGTTGCGGGAGGATATGCAATTTTGCAGGCTATTGTAAATTTAATTGTGATAAACATTTCTGCACAATCAATTGTTAATCTATTATTAACTACCGGAGTTACAATAGTTGTATTTATTTTAATCCGGTTAATGATTGAAGGGTCAACCAGGATTTTTAATGTTAAGACACAAAATGTTTAGGTGTTATAACATTAAATATTTAATATATAAAAACAATTTAAGTTTTGTTACTTTTGTCAACAGTAATATAATGTCTGCTTCGTTGTTTAGTCAATTAAAAGTCGTTCAATATCAGCATTGCTTTGGCCTTGCAAGGCTAAGTTGTTTTTTGTCGCTACTGATTATTAAATATAACAATTAAGACTTAATACGTTAATACAAATATGAAAATTTTTAAGTTTCTTTAAAATAAACCGGGTATATATCATAATGATAAGAAATGTGTAACAAGTTCGAGATTCTCATAAAGAAAACCTGAATTATATACATATTTATGATTTATATTTTAGTTTTCTATACCAACATCTATTACCTATGACATCACCTGCTTTATTTTATCGATTGAATATAGTGCCGCGCTGGATCATCTTTATACTTGACCTACTTATAGGCCTTTTATCCTTTACTGTATCTTATGCCATCAAGTATAATTTTGATTTCTCTCATCTTAATTATTTAGCATTTGCGCAAAACGCTATAATAATTACGGTAGTGAGCACCGTGGTGTTTTTTGCAGTAAAAACTTATGCAGGCATCATAAGGTACACGAGCGCGCAGGATTCTTTCCGGATATTTTTATCAGTATTGATAACAAACGGAGCATTTTTTCTGATCAATATTGCTTCAGTGGCATTTTACGGCGTAGCCCTTATTACAACAGGCATATTGGTTATAAATGCTTTAACCTGCTTTTTATTGATGGTTACCTACCGGATTTTGGTTAAATATTCTTTTTTATATGTGAAGAATCTTAAACTGGATAAACAACGGGTAATTATTTATGGCGCGGGCGAAGCCGGGGTTGCTACCAAAAGAACTCTTGATCACGATTATAAGGTTAATAAAAATATTATAGCCTTTGTTGATGATGACCAGCGAAAAGTTGGTAAAACAATTGATGGTGTTAAAATACTAAATGCCAAAGATTTGCCTTTACTGATAAAGGAACATGAATTGGATGAGATCATTTTTGCCTCATACACTATACCGCTTGAGCACAAAAATGCAATGGTTGATATATGTCTTGAAAATGATATTAAGGTATTAAATATCCCGCCGCATGAAGTTTGGCCGAGTGGTAGGTTACAGCCCGCCCAAATTCAAAATATTAATATTGAGGATTTACTAAACAGAAAATCAATAGAGATTGATATTACAGGTATTCAAAGCGAATTAAAGGGTAAAAGGATATTAATTACAGGTGCAGCAGGTTCTATCGGCAGCGAGATTGTAAGGCAGTTGCTCAAGTTTGATACCGGTTTGATCATCATGTGCGATCAGGCAGAAACAGCTTTGCATCATTTATACCTGGAGATTAAGGAAATGCGTACCGAGCTGAATTTTCATGCCTTTGTTGGGGATGTAAAGGATGAGAAACGGATGCAGAGCTTATTTGAAACATATAAGCCGCAATATGTGTATCATGCAGCTGCATATAAACATGTTCCTTTAATGGAAGATAACCCGGCAGAAGCCATTAAAACCAATGTTTTGGGTACTAAAACCATTGCCGATCTTTCCGTAAAACATGGGGTGCAAAAGTTTGTAATGATTTCTACAGATAAGGCCGTTAACCCAACTAATGTAATGGGGGCTTCCAAAAGGATAGCTGAAATATATGTTCAATCCTTAAATAAAGCTTTAATTAACAGGGATTTCAGGTTTACCAATGGTTTAAGTCAGCTTAACCTTAGCCGCTGCGATACACGTTTCATTACCACCCGGTTTGGGAACGTATTAGGATCAAACGGATCGGTTATACCTCGTTTTAAACAGCAAATTGAAAAAGGTGGTCCTGTAACCGTAACTCATCCGGAGATTACCCGTTATTTTATGACCATACCTGAAGCCTGCAGACTTGTGCTGGAAGCCGGCTGTATGGGAAGGGGAGGCGAAATATTCATATTTGATATGGGTAAATCAGTGAAAATTATTGAGCTTGCTCACCGCATGATCCGTTTAGCGGGTTTAGTACCTGATCAGGACATCAAAATTGAGTTTACAGGTTTAAGACCAGGCGAAAAACTGTATGAAGAGTTATTGAATGACAGCGAGAATACCATGCCAACCCACCACGAAAAAATCATGATAGGTAAGGTAAGGGAGTACTTGTTCATCGAAATAGAAAAACAGATATACAATTTGATTCATCATGCCAAAAACAATGACGACCAGCAAGTAGTGAGGTCAATGAAACAAATAGTACACGAATTTAAAAGTAAAAATTCCATCTTTGAAGAGCTGGATCTCATAGCTAATGTTAGTTAAATGAATAAAAAATTACTCCCCCTTGTTTTTTTTCTAATTCTTTTTCTATCGTGTAAGCAGCATGTTCGCAATGAAGTTGAGGTCTATAATAATGACTTTGAATCAAGTGATTTAACGAATATTAAAGGCGGCATTATTGGTCAATTTAATGGTTCAAATGTGCTGGGGCAATTCAGCAATGGCGATTTTGTGCTATCTCTGAATAATTTGCCGGCCCACGATCTCATCACAGTTTCTTTTGACTTGTATATACACGATAACTGGCGCGGAGAATTACTACCCGATGGGCCCGCCATATGGCAAATGTTGATTGATGGTGGTCCATATATAAACACCACATTTTCAAATCTCGATTGCAAAGAAGGTAACATATGCCCGCCTCAATCTTATCCTGATAATTACCCTAATAATAATCATAACCCCCGCTCTGGCGCGTTCAGAACTGATTTGCCGGGTGTATGCAGTATGAAAAATGACCCCAACGGAACAACCATGTATAAAATAACCAAGACTTTTAAACACTCAGGCGGCAGCATAGCTTTTGAATGTTTAGATAGATTGGATCAAAAGGATTATCCAGATCCTAAATGTGAGAAAAGCTGGTCTGTAGATAATATTAGTATCAAAGCCATTAGTTTATGAAGACCAGCAAGCTTTTAATTGCAACCGTAGTATTAAGTTTATTGCGGTTGAATGCTTTTTCGCAATCATTGCCCGTTGGTACCGCAGCTTTAGAAGATTATTACCGGAGAACTCAGCTTTTGGGTAATACAGATTCAAGTGTGTCGTTCACAGTAAGGCCACTTTTTCCTACTTATATTAAAAAGGGCGCTGATCCATTTTATCCGGATAGTACCGAAAAACGGTATAACTTACTCAATGCCGATCGCTTTTTTCAATCGGCCAACGGTAAGCTGAAGGGTAGTTTTTTACCACTTACACTTCAAACCCAGGTTAATTCCAATCATCCATACGGGTGGAATGATGGGCCCATGATACCGGCTAAAGGGCTGCAAACCTATTTTAGTGCAGGTATATTTATGCAATACGGGCCGTTAACCATACAATTCAGACCCGAATTTGTATCTGCGGTTAATGCTCCATTTGATACATTTAATCAGCAGCATTATGATGTTATATTTTCACGCTATTATGACATCTACAACAATATTGATTTGCCGGTTAGGTTTGGCACCAGTGCATATAATAGGGCATTTTGGGGCCAAAGTAGTATCAGGTTAAATTTTAAGGATCTTTCTGTTGGTTTATCTACAGAAAATTTATGGTGGGGACCAGGGATACGAAATTCTTTATTGATGAGTAACTCTGCACCGGGTTTCACGCACTTAACTTTCAACACGCTGCGCCCCATAAAAACTGCTATAGGTTCGTTTGAAGGTCAGCTGATTGCGGGTAGGCTCGAAAATTCTGGATTTCCGCCGCTTGTGCCTGATCATGTTTTTTTCGGAACCAACTTGTATGTTCCAAAACCGAATAACTGGCGATACTTATCAGGAATAATTGTAACCTGGCAACCTAAGTGGATACCCGGCTTATTTTTAGGATTTGATCAAACTTCGCAGCTTTATGGCAAAAACTTAAACGGATTACGTGATTACTTACCGTTTTTTTCGCCTATAAAATCAACTACTGCCCCGGATGCTTCGCTTGATCAAAAGGATCAAAGGAGTTCATTGTTTATGCGCTGGTTATGGCCGCAGGAACATGCGGAGGTGTACTTTGAGTGGGGGCACAATAATTCGTCGGCCGATTTAACGCAGGCATTGCTTTCTCCGGATAAATCACGCGCATATGTTTGGGGACTCAGGAAATTAATACCTTTCAACAAAGCTCGTGAAGAAAACGTCATGATAGGGGTTGAAGTGGCTACACTCCAGGAAAACGATATTACTAATATTTTGAACGGAACAGAGTGGTATGTAAATAAAAGTATCCGTCAAGGATATACTAACCGTGGCGAAAGTTTGGGAGCTGGTATTGGTCCTGGTGCAAACTTACAGTCGTTGGATGTTAGCTGGGTGAAAGGACTAAAAAAAATAGGATTGCAAATAGAGCGTTATGCACATAACAACGATTTTTACTATTATGCATATTATGATAGCCAGGATTTCAGGAGGCATTGGGTTGATCTGAGCCTGGCACTTAACGGCGAATGGAATTATAAAAATTTGATTTTTAATGCCAAAATTCAAGGTATACGTTCCTTAAATTATCAATGGTATTTGAAGCAGCTTCCTGGTGAGCCGTATTTCGTTAACGGAATCACCGTATCTAATTTACAAGTTCAAGCGGGTGTTACCTACAGATTTTAACACTATATCTAAATGAGAAGGATATTTTTTGCAATATATTTAGTATGTAGTATTGCGGTAATATTATTGCCGGGTAAAACGAATGCTCAGTCTGTTCCGGTTGGAACACCGGTTTTGGATGATTATTACAGGAGGATGCAGCTGGTTGGAAAAGTGGATTCCAATTTATCTTTTACCGCACGCCCCATTTTTCCTGGATATAAATCACAAATTCATGATGTATATGATCCGGACAGCACTTTAAAACGCGACCATTGGGTGAGTACAGGCCCCATTAGTTTTGGTAATGGTCACGGTGTCTTTCAGGTTTTACCGCTTACCTGGCAGCAACAATTTAATTCAAACCATCCATACGGATGGAATGATGGGGCAATGATACCTGCCAAGGGATACCAAACAATGGTAAGCGGTGGCTTTTTCTTTAAGTACGGCCCCTTGAGTATTCAATTTCGCCCGGAGTTTGTTTATGCAGCTAATCTGCCTTTTGAAAGCTTTGCCAAAGGACACACTGATCAGGATTTGTATAACTTTTACATATTCGCCAATCAGATTGATATGCCGGAGCACTTTGGAAATGGAGCTTACAGTAAAGCATTTTGGGGGCAAAGTAGTGTACGGTTAACTTTTGGGCCTGTATCATTTGGCTTATCCAATGAAAATTTATGGTGGGGCCCGGGTATAAGAAATTCTCTGATTCTGAGTAATAATGCACCTGGGTTTAAGCACTTAACCTTAAACACTGTAAAACCGATAAATACTTACATAGGTTCTTTTGAAGGGCAGGTAATAGCCGGACGCCTTGATGCTTCCGGGTTTTTGCCTATGGATGTTACCACTCAGTCTGACGGAACAAATTTATTGGTTCCAAAAACAAAGGACTGGCGTTATTTTACAGGATTTAATATTAATTATCATCCCAAATGGATTCAAGGTTTTACTTTGGGCTTAACAAGAACGTTTAATGCCTACCATGAAGATGTAAAAGGGTTTAGCGGATATATACCATTCTTTGTGCCTTACCAAAAGGTGAATACAAATGACGGAGATCCGTTTCCCCGCGATCAGTATACTTCGTTATATGCCCGTTGGTTATTTACAAAAGCACAGGCTGAAGTGTATTTTGAATATGGTTTAAACGATAATTCATATAATATAAGAGACTTTATAGGTTCTCCCGATCATGCCAGAGCTTATATATTCGGTTTCAGAAAAATGTTGCCATTTAATGGCTCAAATGATCAGCATATTTTATTTAGTGGTGAAGTAACTCAGCTTTCGCAAACTCCGGATAGATTAGTAAGGCAGGCTTATGGATGGTATATTCATGGTGGCGTTAGTGATGGGCACACTAATTTGGGCCAGATTTTAGGTGCTGGAACAGGCACTGGCGGAAATTTACAATCAATAGATGTAAGCTGGGTTTCGGGCCTTAAAAAGCTTGGATTCGGAATTGAGCGCTATGAACATAATGTAGATCTTTATGAGGTGGCTTTTCCAGACATTAATGGTAATAGCAGAAAATGGGTAGACTTTGCATTTGCACTTAACGGCGAGTGGAGTTATAAAAACCTGGTGTTTAATGCCAAGATTCAGGAGATAAAATCCTTAAACTATAATTGGGTTTTGAAAGATTACGTTCCAGACCAATATTATATTCCGCATAACAATGTTTATAACCTGCATGCGGAACTTGGAGTAACGTTTAGATTTTAGCCTTTTTTCTGGTTAACAAAACATATAAGCTAAATAATATTCCTGAAAGTAAAATGCCGGTTGGTATAGCTATGGAATATTTTAGCTTATTCTTTTTTAGGGGTATTTCCGGTTCATCCACAATTTGAACGGTTGGTGTTTCCTGAGCAAGCATTGTTTTGCTTGATTCCAGGTTTTTAACCGTTTCAGAGTAAATAGTGGTTAACACAATTTTATCACGTTCACGAACCTCAACATTAGCATTAGCCGTAGTATAAGCAGGGTTAATATCCAGCAAACTTTGATTGGCCGATGATAGGGCATACGTTTTACGGTTTAATATCGCTCCAATACTATCGGCACGGTGTTGCAGCCGGTCAACATTACCTCTTAGCCTTTTAGTTTTAGTACTAATAAAGAAATCTGTTGATTGCTTGATCATGCGGTTGCAAAAAAGCAAGGCCAGCTTTTCATCCTTCATGGTTGTATTCACTTCAAAAAAGCTTAGCTTTTTATCCGGTTTTGATATCCCGAAATCACCGGATAGTATTAAGGTGGTCATTTCGTGCAATAAACTATCCTGCAGCCTGGTATTGTGAATTCCGTTTAGCGGAAAGCGGGTTATTTTGCCATCAGGACTATATTTTAGCCACTTTTTATTGAGCTTATTCACATCAGCATACCTGTCGGCCAGTGTTTGATGATCATCATAGGCAGATAGGAGGGTTGCTTTGATGAGTTTAGTACTCTTGATCAGCTCTTCTACGTTATCACCTGCCAACACTCCGCTTGCGCCACCTAATCCGTCCAGATTAAACCCAAACTGGCCTGCAAGGGCTGATAAGCCTCCCGCGCTGCCTGCTGATTTGGAATCATCAACAACAAAGGTTAAGCGGGCTGTATAGCTTGGTGTCCATAGCCAGGCTGTTAATGCACCTATAAGTGCGCCTGCTATTAAAACTCCGGCAAGTACTTTTTTAAATTGAAGAATATACCTGATATCTTCTTTACGTTCGTCAAAAAGCTTTTTAAAAGAAAATTCCTGCTCGTATGGGTAAGGTGTATTACTTTGCGGGTTCATGTTTATTTATGTATAATAGCAACCAAACTTACCAGTGCAGTGAGTACCGCGGCTAAGCCACCAATATCCCCAAATCCTATTTTAAACCTGGTATCAGGCGTTTTTTCCGGAACCACAATCTTACTTCCCGGTTTTACTGTTGGATAATTACGGAAGAACAAGAAATGCCTTACAGGCTGGTTTAAGCCATCGGGATATTTAATATATGCTCCTTTTAAACGTGCATTTTGTGTTGTGCCCGCTGCAGCATTAATGTAATATTTAAAGCTACGGCCAGCGTAACTGATATATTGCGGATTGTTTACGGCGCCACTAACCTCAACGTAAGAGATAACCCTTGGTACATATACACTATCTCCGGGCAGCATGATCATATCTTTATTAACACCAGGTTCTTTGCTGGTAGAAGCCAGGTCAAGGTTTACGCGTACACCTTTGCGGTAAACTTGGGCATTTTCAAGTGAACCGTAAGGTGTTATGCCTCCGGCTCTTTTTAGGAAATCAAGTGCGGTTTCATCTCTTTTTTGAACGGCATAATCGCCAGGGAATACGACCTCGCCTTTCACTTTCACATTACCCAATGATCTGTAATTTACCAGGCGTGGTACGTATACAAAATCCATTGGCTGAAGCTCCATTTCTCCTTCATTGCCCGATAGTTTATCCAGATCAACGATATAGGTATGTACCAGCTGGTTGGCAACACTGTCAGACTCATTTTTAATGATCCTGGATATCTCAACGTGATGATCAGCAGCTTCATCAGCAAAACCGCCCGACATGGCAATAGCGTCGGCCAATTTAAGCCCTTTGCGATAGGTGAAAATAGATGGATTGCGTACATAACCATTTACAGTGATCTTTTGGTTAGAAGTGAACACCTCGCGGTCAAGAATCACAACCGAATCTTCGCGTAATAATGGAATATCGTTTTTACCGCTGATGATATCAGATGGTTTAAAAGAAATAAAGTCCTTTTCAAGGTTAGGGAGCGTTCTTTTAATATAGCCACGCTCCATATAAGCTTCAGGTTTTAATCCCTGAGCATTTTTTAGTAACTGGCCTAATGTAAACCCTGCTGTAAGCTCATAAATACCCGGACGATAAACCGACCCTTCCAGCATAATACGGTTGGTGTAGCGGTTGGTTATGGCTCCAATCTCAACCAAATCGCCGTTACGGGGAATGTAGTTTGAAAACAGGTTGGCCGGTACATCCTTAACCTCACGCTCCAATGTGTTGATCTGGTCAACCTTGGCAGCGCCCTTATAGGCCACATCTGTATAACCACCGGCATATGTGATCAGGTTTTCGAGTTGTTCATTCTCCCTGAGTTCGTAAATAGCGGGTCTTTTTACCTCACCGCGAATACCAACCCTTTTTTTGTAAACAGGTATACGTATTACGTCCTGATCTTCCAGGCGGATGTTACCGTCAAGCAGGCCCTTTTCTAAAAAAGTATAAAAATCTACCGTTTTAAAAACTCGGTTGTTCCTGATCAGTTCAATGTTTCTTAACGATCCATTGTTGTTGGGGCCGCCAGAGTTATAAAGAGCATTAAACAGGGTAGATAAGGACGATAGGGTGTAAGAGCCAGGTGTTTTAACCTCGCCCACAATAGTTATCTTAATACTGCGTGTATTACCCAGGTTTACAGATAAGCTGGTTTGGCCAGAATTTAAAGCCGGGTAAACTTTAGCCATTTTACTTTTGATGAGCCCGGTTGCCTGCTCAATGGTAAATCCGTTTACATAAACAATACCTGCATAAGGGATCTGCAAGTTACCCTCCGGGCTCACTTTTGACCGTACCGAACTTTCATTAAGGCCCGTAACCAGTACAATAACCTCATCGCCAGGACCTAAAACATAACCTTTGGGTGTGGCAACTGAAAAATTAGGCTCAAACTTTATTGCTGATTGATTAAAGAACTCGCTGCCATAAACAGTTAAAGCAGGAGGAGCCGGAGCGGGGGCTTGTGGCTTAACAACTTTAGGTGTAATTACAGAATCATCAATTTCACGTGAAAAATCAATCTTCTTCTTTTCGGGGGTTGATGACTTAACCGCGGCTTTTTTATTTAAGCCAAGTAAAGCTACCCTGTCTTTCAAGGCCTCAATTTCTGTTGGAGGCATACCTTTTTGAGCTAATAATTTATAAGCATCCTGTTCAGATATACCAGAGTCCTGCAGTTTTTTCCATGCCTGGGTTACTTGTTCGTCGCTAAGCTGGCTTACTTTTATGTTTTGAATATCGCTCATGGATACTTCCTGTGCCATTACTGGTTTAAAGAAAATGGTTAACACAAGAAGTAATATGTACGGTAAGTATTTGTTATGCATGAAAAGATTGATGTTTAAATAAGTTTGCAAATATAAAATATTATATGAGGTAAAACTATTTTGATAACCCTCTGTAAGTTGACACACATAAGCTATGAACTGCAAGTTGGTAACGTGTTTTAACGTTTTATGTTATAAGGCATATCATAAAACGTTAAATCATAATTGTTTTTTTGAGGCCAATAATAGGTTATAAGCCTGAAGGGTTTGTTCTGCGGCCTTTTTCCAGGTATGTTGTGTTAAAATACGATCTATCAAAGCCTCATTAAATGATACTTTACTCGCCTGGTCAATAGCTGCTCTTATGCTCTCAGGGCTTGCAGGGTCACAATAAAAAGCATCATTGGCGAAATAATCGGATGTGTCTCCTTTATCAGTTATAACAATATTACAACGCATTATGGCCGCCTCCAAAGAGCTTAATCCTGTAGTTTCAAACCAACTGGCCAGCACATGTATTTTAGCCAATTGATAGTATTTAACCATCTCATCGTGCGGCAACCTATTCAGAAAGCTAACGTTTGGCCCGGCATGATCAATACATTGCTGGTAATATTTAGACTGGTTGGGGGATGGTGCACCTATAAGAACAAGCTTATAGTCAGAATTATTTACAGCTTTGATCAAGTTTAACTGATTTTTTCTTTTCTCTATCCGCCCAACACTGATAATCAATTTTTCGTCTTTGGCTATGGCTGAATTGAACGGAAACCGATTCGGATTAATGCCATTTGTTATAATAGCATGCCTGGCACTACTTGCATAATCTTTTGCCAACCTGTCTAACTCGGATTGCGAGTTGGGTAATACCATATCGGTTGTTTTTAAAACTTTTATTATGCTTTTGCGCTGACCTTTCCAAAGATAACTCACCGGTAAACGTTCGCGCCCGCGCAGCCATCTCAATACATTTCTGAAGTAATCCTTAGTGTCTTCTGACATCTTTGAGAACAACAAATTTATACCCGTTTGATTATATTTATAATAATCACCGTAGGCGCAAAATATTGTTGATACAACAAATGGCAGGTTGGATAATTGACAGTGATTAATAATAGCTGCCGGACGTGTAATGTGAAAAAAATTAAGAAGGTCGTACCGGTTATAAGCTATCTCAGCATTTGATAGCAAAATATCGACTTCAACCCCAAGAATTCTTAACTGTTTGGCCGTTTGATCAATCTGTACCGTATCGCCGCCAGCTATTGTATATAAATTTGGCCTTACAATAAATGCTACTTTCATTTTATTTCCATTAACGTTCAATGCCCGCCAAAGTTAGGGTAAGAAAGGGGTCGAAGTTAAAGATTATAGATAATAAGTCAAATTGTTGATCAGGTTTTATTATTTGATCATTATTTAAATAAGCAGCCTATTAGGAGGTATTACCTTTAAATATTAGGCATTCCGGTATTTTACCGGCAGGGAAGAAATAATATATTTCGATAGGTGCTTTTCCTAACTATGCCATTTTCTATATAGATAACCAGGATACTTTCATATTTGAAAATGGAAATATATAAGCTTAGCGTATGGTCCGGTTGTTCTTTATCGAAAACGGATCTCATTATAGTCATTTTTTGCTCAAAGGTTTGAAATGCATTATTTATGTAAGTAAAATAGCCCCTCCTTACTTATCAGATATAATTAATAATAAAGGTATTCGTTGTAATGAACGGTATAAGATAAGATTAGCATATTGATTAGCTGAATGCGGGAACAAACAAAATTTAAAGATGCTTGTATTAATTTATATTTGATTACTAAAGAGAAATCCTGGATTGTAACGGCGGTTACAAAAGGAGGGTACATGGTGAAAGATTATTATAATCAAGTTATTATTTTTTTTAGTTTGCAGCTGGATTAATAAGTGTTTTCATTTATTTTTTTTAATGCTGATTACTTACATTGCCCGGGATTTCATAGGTAAATTGAATAATAAATGTTTTTCAGAAAAAATATTCGGGTAGTGTAGTAAAAAAAGTTAATTTTGAGGGTTGAAATCTATTAAAAACAGTTTTTCTTATAGCTATTAAAACATCTACCAAGTTTGTTGGGATAGCTTCAAATTTTATATGAAGAAAAAAATTTACATTGCTGGCGCGGGAGGAATGCTAGGTCAGGCTTTTTACCGCATATTTAAAGATGACTACGAAATTAGATGTACCGATAAGGATGTAAATGAAAACTGGCTTAGTTTTTTAGACTTTCGTGATTTTCAAAATTACAAAAAAGACGTAGAGGCATTTAAACCCGATTATTTGTTCCACCTTGGGGCCTATACCGATCTTGAATTTTGTGAACTTAATGCCGACGACACCTATCTAACCAATACAACATCGGTTGAAAACGCGGTATTTATTGCTAATAAATTAAATATCCCCCTTCTATATATTAGTACAGCCGGAATATTTGACGGTAAGAAAGATTTTTACGATGATTGGGATGAGCCTAATCCGCTGGGTCATTACGCCCGGTCAAAATATATGGGCGAACGTTTTGTGCGTGAAAATGCCAAGCGATTTATCATTTGCCGTGCCGGCTGGATGATGGGCGGCGGTCCTGATAAGGACAAAAAATTCATCAACAAGATCATAAAGCAGCTCAACAGCGGAAAGCGTGATCTGTATATCGTTAACGATAAAGATGGTACCCCAACCTATACGGTTGATTTTGCTAAAAACGTAAAACTACTTGTAGAAAAAGAATACTGGGGCTTATATAACATGGTATGCGGTGGCGAAACCTCACGAATGGGTGTTGCGCTTGAGCTGATTAAGGTGTTAGGCCTGGAAAACCAGGTAAGATGCCATGAGGTTACATCATCATACTTTGAAAATACCTATTTTGCCCCGCGTCCGCCTTCAGAGCGCTTGGTTAACAAGAAACTGGAATTGCGTAACCTGAATATTATGCAAGACTGGAGAATTGCGTTGCGTGAGTATATCAACGATTATTATGCTGATTTTTTGACCACAGAAGTACAGCTTCCGGTAAAAGAAGAGATCATTATTTCTTAGTTGCTCAAACTCGATGCGAATTGCCGCTTTTGGTTTCAGATCAATTCCTCCCTCAAAAGGTGCTGCCGGTGCAGACAAGTTTGCTATGGAATTATTTCCAAGACTTGTAGAAAGAGGACACACGGTTGTGGCCTATAACAGGCGATATCCTGATGTTTTTGTAGACGTTAAAGAGTATAAGGGAGTTAAGGTTAAAACCATCAAAACCACCAAAAGGAAAGGGTTTGATACCCTTTGGCACTCTTTCAGAAGTACCTTAGATATTATTATAAATAATACTGCCGATATTGTACATATACAAAACGGAGGTAATAGTATTTGGGCACTTCCACTCAGATTATTTGGCAAAAAAGTTTTTATAAGCCAGGATGGTGTGGATTGGAAACGTGATAAATGGCCCTGGTATGGTAAATTATACTTAAAACTATCCGCTTATATTACCGCCCACTTCCCAAACGAGGTAATATTTGACAACGTTATTGCCAAAAAGCTTTTTGAAGATAAATTTAATAAAACATATAAATTTATTCCCTTTGGAAGCGAAGTGGAAGTAACTGCAGGGAACGACGGCATATTTGACCAGCTTAATATTCAAAAAGGGAATTATTATTTATTTGTGGGCCGCTTTATTCCTGATAAAGGATTACATTACCTGATCCCGGCATTCAATAATTCAAATTCTGATAAAAAACTGGTATTGATAGGCGGTTCTCCCAACCCATCACCTTATGAGCAGCAGTTACAGGATATAGCTGGTCCCAATGTTTTATTCCCAGGCTATATTTATGGCGATGATGTTAATACATTAATGTCAAACGCTTACTGCTATATCCAGCCCTCTGATGTGGAGGGGCTTTCGCCGGTTGTACTTACCGTGATGGGGCTTAATGTACCACTTATAGTAAGTGATATTGAAGAAAATGAGTATGCAGTACAGAATACTGCACGCAAGTTCAAAAAAGGTAATATTGAATCATTAACTGAAGAAATTAATTTTTGCGAAGCCAATCACGATCAAATGGTTGCTTTGGCAAAAAAAGCCCAGGTACGTGCATTAAGTGAGTTTAACTGGGAAAAGGTAACAGATGAGCACGTAGAAGTCTTCCAAAAATAACACTTTTAAAAGAGATGCTTCTGCATCAAACATAGCCTTAAATTAAAAGCGCTTTTCTTTTGCAGCTCTAAATATATCAACAAGCTCGGTTGCTGTTTTTTGCCATGAAAAGCTTTCCAAACGTTGTTGTCCTTTATTGATCATTGTTTTTCGCAATTCGCTATCATTTAGTAACAGTTGCATTTTCTTAAACAGATCATCCTGCAGAAAGGGATTGAAAGTTAAAACCGCATTGCCGCCAACTTCGGGCAAGCAGGTATTATCTGCAACAATAACTGGTAAATCATTGTGAAAAGCTTCCAGTATGGGTATTCCGAAGCCTTCATTTATCGATGGAAACACATACATTAAAGCGTTTTTATAAAGAGTGCCTAATGCTTCGTTAGATAGGTATCCGGTAAAAACCACGTCCTGCTCAACATCGGCCTGTTTAATGGTATTTAAAATAAGCTGATAATCGTTATCAGTTTTAACTGTTGGTTTTGGGCCTGCCAATACCAGTTTCAAGTTTGGGTGTCCCTGCTTTTTAATTTTACCGAAGGCCTCAACCAGGGCCGGTATGTTTTTTCGTTTAAACATAGAACCCACATGCAGTACATAATTACCCGGCTTTACCATTAAGGATGTCAAAAGCTGAACTTCATTTGTCTGGTTTTGATTCTCTGGTAAAGTTTTGGGGCCCTCATACACCACCTTTAGCCTTTCGTTCGGGATATGCGTAAAATGATTGATACGTTGCCTGGCATAGGCCGTAGGTGTAATTACAAATGGCGATCTGCGAGCTGCCGGCACAGCAGTTTTCTTGTAAAGCCATAACCATAATTTTCCATAATCACCGGGACTTTCAAAGAAAAACGCATCATGAAAAACCGGAATGGTTTGATACCCCAGGTGAATCAGCGGGACAAAATTATCTGTGCAGAATACAATACCACAGCTTTTTGTCCAGGCTTTAAGAGGTAAAAACAGCTGCTTCCAAAGCTGGTAACGAGCATGCTCAATTAATTTAAGCCATTTATTGGTGCCTGTATAAACGGGTAAAAAGGTATCTAAAAAATGAAAACGAAGCTCATCGCTTTCCATCTTTTTAAACGCTTTGTATACTTCTTCAAGATAAGTTCGTGTACCGGTTTTGGCCAGCCGGAGATCCCGGATATCAACAGCTATAGTTAACGGTTTTGCCATAACCTAAATACTTTCCCGGCTTTTAATAACCTTTGCCGGAACCCCTGCCACAATAGAATTAGCCGGAACAGATTTGGATACCACGCTGCTTGCCGCAATTACACAGCCCTTTCCTATATGCACACCTGCCAGTATAGTTGCCCCGGCACCTATCCAGCAATTATCTTCAATGGTTACCGCTATTTTGGTAACGCCCTGCTCTTTTATAGTAAGCTCCAGATCAGAAAAGTTATGATTTTCTGAAAAGATCTGTACGTTGGGTCCCATGATCACATCCTTGCCAATGCTTATTCCGCCTTGGCCGGCAAAATAGGCCCGGGCGCTGATCCCTGTCCTGTCGCCTATAGAAATGCCGGTTCCTTTATAAGCTATAACACCGGTGCCAAATAATATGGAATCTTTGGCAATAGATACATCATCGCCAAAGGTTATTCCATTTGCTGATAGCGCGTTTATGCTTACATTATCCTCAAGTATTAAATTTTTTCCGGTACTTAACATGTATGCATGGCGTACCCTTACGTTTTTACCCATGAATATAAGCCCCGATGATTTTTTTAAAAACAGTTTTAAATACAGTCCTCTTAACATTTGCACGCCCCGACTCATACTAATGATTAGCAAATCCTTAGCCGTATATCCGCTTTCCCATTTGTAGTTGGGATCGTTCTTTAACTTTCTGATGAGTTTCTCAATGATCATTTGCCGGAAGAATTTGATTGGTTTTGCTTTGCATAATGACGGTGATCATCAGCCCGGATAAAAACCAGTTCATATAAGAAATATAGGATGATGATTCAACCTCAGATGTCATAAGCGGAATTAAAAAACTGATCTTCAACAATAAAACAGCCATAATTATCTTTCTTTCTTTTCCTTTGAGCTTGTTGACCCATTTTAGCCCTGTTTTGATAAACATCACATAAATTGAAAGGTATAAAAATAGGGCAATTATCCCTGTTTGCACACCAATAATAATAAACTGGTTCTCACCGCCCACATTTTCTCCAAGGCTGCCCGCAACCCTGCCCGATGAACCGAGCCCCAGGCCCAGCGGATGTTCAATCATAGCCAAAATACCTTCAACCCATTCCACCACGTGCCCCACGCTTGACGGGTCACTAAAATCTATTGTATTCATGGCAACTTCAAGCAAACCATTATGATTTTGCTCAAATTGCGCAAAAAGATAGATGAAGTATACAGCAATAAGGCCTGCCACAACATGAATAGTATTGGTTATAAATTTTCTTTTGGTGATGAGCGCGTACACGTATATGATCAGAAAATAACTGATAAGCGGTGCACGTGATATGGCAAAAATGATGGATAGAACGGTTGCTCCAATTGCCGCGAGGCCAACACTGTTAATGGTTACTTTATTTTCATCGGTAGTGTAGAGGCTTAAAATTACTGATAGCGCCAATAGGGTAGCTGCTGCATGTTCAAGCGGGCTGGTAAAGATACTGGCAAAACGGGGAGTTCCGCCATCCGACTCGAAAGTCCAGTTAAGACCGAAGTTACCACCTGGTTCAAAGTTGAAAAAGTAATAGCTATAATCGGCAAACCCGGTAAAGTTCTGCAGCTGGCGACCTACTATTAATTCGCCCACAAGTACTATACCTACGCCTATAGTTAGCAGGATAATGAAGTTGAAATATTTACTAACGTAGATTTTATGAATATCCATTAAGCGCGCCGTGAAATAAACTACAATGTAAAACGAGTTACTTTTAAGCGCCACTAACCGTTCCGAAAAACTTTGCTCGCCAATAGGTAATATGGCATAGGCTAACATATAAACAAAATAGGCTATAATAGCATAGTCAATTAAATGTAATCGCGGTCGATATTTTAAAGTGACTATGTTTAATATCAGCAGGCTGAAAATCAGTATCTCCTTAAATGATTGCATTAAAGGAATAACATCTTTAAGCCCCAATGTAAAAGCAACGGACATTGCTGTATAATACATCGATAACCCAAAGATCATGAAAACAAGTACCCCCTGGGCGTTGCCCTTTAATACTTCTCTTAATGATACAATGAAGGAAATAATATAAATCAGCAAAAAAATGAACATGCTTGTCGGGGGGATTTAATTATTTTCTGGCCAAATTAATTCTTTTGATGTGAATAAGCCATCTTTCAATCCTTTAATTAACTGCTTTACTTTTTCGTTGCGGCCGCGCAATTTTAAATAGCTTAACAGAGCAAGGTAGTAAACGCCGTTATAAATAAAGTTTACAGGATAAAACAAAGGCTTTCCATATCCCCTGATAATCCATAGGTGATTCCGGGAAACATAATAATGTATGATAGGGTTCAGGTTACCTTCCTTAGTAACACCGCTCTTGGCCGAAACTCCCGCCTCATGATACATTTTGCTTGAAAATAAATAATGTAGCTGGTATCCCTTATTTCTGAGCCTGAATGAAAGGTCTACATCTTCAAAATATAAAAAGAATTGCTTGTTGAACAGTCCGGCCTTGTTTAAAGCAGCATTGCTAACCAGCATGCAACAACCTGTAAGCCACTCGGCCGTTTTATAATGGGTGCCTTTTTGTTGTTGAGCCGGGAGCCTGTTATCGTTAAAGGTTGTTCCGGAAAGGACGTTGAATTTACCATCACCATTCCAGATACGGGTTTTATCATGCATCCAGTAAATAGCCGGTTGTACGGCTGCCGCTTCCGGGTGCTGCTGTAAATGATTGTACAGGTTGGTGATGATGTCTTCATCAATCAGCGTATCGGTATTGATAATGAGCGAATATTTATACCCGGCTTTTATGCCATATTCAATAGCCCGGTTATTTCCTTCGGCAAAGCCCAGGTTTTCCTGATTATCAATAAATATTAAGCCCGGGAACTGTTTTTGCAGCTGCATTAGTGAACCATCTGTTGATCCGTTATCGGCCACGATGATATCAAACAGGTTTTCATCACCATATTGCTTTAATGACAAAATACAGTTCGCTGTGTACTCAGCGGTATTCCAATTAACCAAAATTACAGCAACGGGCTTATGCATTGTTTCTGGCTGGCTTTTTTATTGTGTATTCATACATCATTAACCCGCAAATTTCAAGAATAAGCGTAAACGAACCAAACAAAATATACCAATGCGAACGGAACAGCAGCCAGGCCAGGAGCAAGGAAACTCCAAGCAATATAATGGCTATGCGGAATATGTAAGCGGTATTGTTTTTCAGCAGCTGGTCAATAACATTTATAAAGTTGAGCGATGCAACTGTGGGCACCAGGCACATGATCCTTAAAAATACCACTGCGGTATGGTCTCTTTGCCCCGAGATAACATAGATGATAAAATCGGCAAGTATAAAAATGCTTAGTGAGCCCATAAAGAAAATACATGTTATCAGCCATTTGGTTTTCTTTCTGTACAATTCCCAAATACGTACACCTTGCTGATAAATCTGGACTGATTTTGGGTATATGGCGTTGGAAACAGAAATAATAAGCATTCGGCAGGTTTGGATAACTTTATCACACAGGGCATAGGCCCCAAGCCATTCCGGGTTACCGAGGTGCCCCAAGGCAAATATCATGATGGATTGCTGCAGCTGAACTGATATATTATTCGCAGTAAGATAAAAGTTATCCTTTCCCAATTTTAGCAGATCAGATGTTACCGGCAAACTGAACGATAATTTAAATTCTTTCACCGCGTATATCAACAACCCTGCATAGGTTATCACACCTGCAAGCCCCAGGATAAAGTTAACCCAGCCTGCATCTGCCGAGCTTTTAACAAATATAACTAATGATAAAATGGAGATCACTTTGGTTACTACATTGGCTACGTTGTAGATCTTTAGCCGTTCGGTGCCGATAAAGAAAAACAAAGGGTTTAAGACCTCAGCAATTACCAGCGGTGTTGCCAAAATAATGAGGCCGTAATATTTCATTCCCCACCATTGAACGGTATACAGAAACACAATATAGAGTATAAATATGATGGCCCTTATCCAAAGCGCGTTATAAAACACTATACTTAGTTTTTGCTTATCCTTAATGTTCAAGGCCACATCCCTGATGCCCGATTGATTAATACCGTAGTTGATAACTACACCTGCAAGTGTGGCAAACGTATTGGCCAGGGTTACAAAACCAAACGCTTCAATACCTATTTTCCTGGTAATTATCGGGAATATGAGCATCAGCAACAAGATGTTGGAAAGCTGGATGCTGCTTAGGTTTAGAAAATTAGAAAGAATGTTGGTTTCCCTTAATTTAAGATAAGCGTGTATTAATTTTTGTTTCAATGTGGCCTATTGATGAAACAGCGAATTTAGTATAATTTAATGATAATAGATATCAGGTTGTTATTGTGATAAATGCTAATAATGGTCAATTCTACGGTTTTTAGGATTTTTGTGATGTTTAAAGTTAAATAGATGTTTTATATTAGCCGGAGTCTGATAAACACATTTATCATTCAAACATGTTGACGTTAAATGATCAGAATAGTTGTAATTATGATATTTAAAAAATACCCCACTAACCCCCTTACACATGAATAAAAACAATTATGCGATCGTCATGGCCGGCGGCATCGGCAGCAGATTTTGGCCCATCAGCCGTTCATCGCATCCTAAACAATTTATAGACATCTTAGGAACAGGAAAAACTTTAATCCAAAACACCTACGAACGTTTCCTGAAAGTATGTCCTCCCGAAAACATATACATTGTAACCAATGAGAATTACACCAAACTGGTAAAAAGTCAGTTACCTGATATAGGCGAACAGCAGATACTTACTGAACCGGTAATGCGCAATACGGCCCCCTGCGTGGCCTACGGCTGTTTTAAAATAGAAACATTGAACCCTGATGCCGTGATCGTGGTGGCCCCGTCTGATCAGCAGATCCTGGATGAGGAAGCCTTTGTACACGCCATTGAAAAATCACTGGAAACGGCGGCAACTTCCGAAAGCCTGATCACCCTGGGCATCAAACCATCACGTCCGGATACGGGCTATGGTTATATCCAGTATACTGATCATGTGATCAATGATGATTTTCATAAGGTAAAAACCTTTACCGAGAAACCCACGCTGGAGATAGCCCGCACGTTTATACAAAGCGGCGACTTTTTATGGAACGCGGGGATCTTTGTATGGTCGGCCAAAGCCATTGTCAAAGCTTTTGGCCAGCACCTGCCCGAGATGCATGAAATATTTGCCGAAGCCCGTCCGGTATACAATACCGAGAACGAGAAGACCCATATCCATAAAGCTTACCAGCATTGCATCAACATATCGATAGATTATGGCATCATGGAAAAGGCGGACAATGTGTACGTACTGCCATCGGCTTTTGGCTGGAGCGACCTGGGTACCTGGGCCTCTATCTATGACCTGGCCGAGAAGGATTATGTAGGCAACGCGGTAATTCCGTCAGAAAAAGTGATCATGTATGATTCATCCAACTGCATGGTGAACGTACCCGGCGAAAAGCTGGTGATATTGCAGGGTCTGCATGATTTTATCGTGGTAGAATCAAACAATACCCTGCTCATCTGCCCGCGCGATCAGGAACAGAATGTGAAACAGGTGGTAGCCGATGTGAAGAACAAGTTCGGGGCCAAGTATATTTAGCCAAGCCCCCCAGCCCCCTGAAGGGGGAGTTTTGAAAACCTTATTCATTAAAAAGGCCAGCTTTTTGAAGCTGGCCTTTTTAATTTCATTTCAGTACCCTGAAAATCAAAAAGCTCCCCCTTTAGGGGGCTGGGGGGCTACAATAGTATTGTTCCCGCAGCCACAGTTTCGTTGGTTGATTCATCAACAAGTATTAAGGAGCCGGTGATCCGGTTTTTTCGGTATTCGTCAAAAACAAGAGGTTGGGTGGTACGCAGGCGCACGCGGGCCATCTCGTTCATTTTAATATCGCCGGCATCTTCCAGTTTTTCAAGAGTGTTGATATCGAGTTTGTAATAAACCTCTTTAATAATGGCCATTACTTCGCGGGTAGTGTTTTTCAGGTGATACTTTGCACCGGGACGAGGGCCCTTAGAGGCCATCCAGCAAAGCATTACATCAATATCCTGACTTACCAGCGGTTCGCTATCATCCTTAATGATCATGTCGCCACGGCTTATATCAATATCGTCTTCCAGAGTTATGGATACCGACATTGGCGCAAAAGCTTCCTCAACCGGTCCGGAAAAAGTATTAATAGATTTTATTGCCGATGTTAAACCCGAAGGAAGTACAGTAATTTTATCACCTGGCTTAAATATACCTCCGGCAATACGGCCTGCATAACCTCTGTAGTCATGATATTCTGCAGCGTGCGGGCGTATCACAGTTTGTACCGGGAAACGGGCATCCACATGGTTCTCATCACTGCCAATGTGTATGGTTTCCAGCGTATGTAATAAGCTGGTGCCTTTGTACCATGGCATATTTTCAGAATCATTTACCACGTTATCGCCTTCCAAAGCGCTGATGGGTATATAGCGAATGTCGGTTACGTCAATTTTACCGGCAAAATCATTGTATTGCTCTACAACTTTATTGAAAGCCTCTTCTGAGTAATCAACGAGGTCCATCTTGTTGATGCAAACAATAATATGCGGTATTTTTAAAAGCGAGGCTATGTACGAGTGACGGCAGGTTTGTTCAACCACACCTTTACGGGCATCAACCAGTACTAAAGCCAGATTGGCGGTAGATGCACCGGTAACCATGTTACGGGTGTACTGGATATGCCCGGGGGTATCGGCAATGATAAATTTACGTTTTGGCGTAGCAAAATAACGGTAAGCAACATCAATGGTAATACCTTGCTCCCGTTCAGACCTTAAGCCATCGGTAAGCAATGAAAGATCGATATGCTGCAAGCCTTTTCTCTCGCTCGATTGTTTTACGGCCGCCATCTGATCCTCAAAAATAGATTTGGAGTCGTATAATAATCTTCCGATGAGGGTGCTTTTGCCATCATCTACACTACCGGCTGTTGTAAAACGTAATAGTTCCATAATATATGCCTTGTTAGTATCAAGTAGTTAGTATCAGGTATCAAGAAGCTTCACTAAGAAACTAATCATTTCAGAAATCTTGATACCTGATACTAACTACTTACTACTATTTAAAATCAATTTAAAAATAACCTTGTTTTTTTCTGTCTTCCATTGAGGTATCAGAGCGTTTATCGTCGCTCCGGTTGCCACGCTCGGTGCTGCGGGTAGCCGATACTTCCTCTACGATCTTCTCCAGTGTATCCGCCTCAGATTCGATACCTCCGGTGATTGTAATATCACCAAGGGTACGGAAACGCATCAGTTTATTCTCTATTTTTTCACCATCGCGCAGTACCAGGAATTCTGATGCCGGCAACCACGTACCATCACGGTAAACGGCCTCACGGTTATGGGCAAAATAAAGTGAAGGTATAGCTATATTTTCCTGGAGAATGTAGTTCCAGATATCCATCTCGGTCCAGTTACTGATCGGGAATACCCTGAAATGCTCGCCCATTCTTTTGCGGCCATTGAAAATGTTCCAAAGTTCAGGGCGCTGGTTTTTAGGGTCCCACTGACCAAACTCGTCGCGGTGCGAAAAGAAACGTTCTTTTGAACGTGCTTTTTCCTCATCGCGGCGGGCGCCGCCAATGGCAGCATCAATTTTATGATGTTCAATGGTATCCAGTAATGATACTATCTGCAGTTCGTTTCGGCTGGCATTAATACCACTTTCTTCAACCGCACGGCCTTTATCTATGGCTTCCTGAACAGAGCCTACAATCAGTTGTACGCCTAACCTGTCAACCAGTTTATCTCTGAATTCCATTGTTTCGGGAAAGTTATGCCCGGTATCAATATGTATCAGGGGCATAGGGATCTTGGCAGGCCAGAATGCTTTTTGAGCTAAGTGGGTAACCACGATAGAGTCTTTTCCGCCCGAGAACAAAATGGCAGGACGATCAAACTGGGCCACAACTTCCCTAATAACATAGATGGCCTCGGATTCTAATTCCTGCAGATGAGTAAGATAATATTTGTGCATGTTTTACTGAAAACCCGGTAAGCCCACCTAAGAAGTAGTGTTTACCGATTAAACTGCAATATTAACAATTTAAGCGCATTATATCGATAAGTAAAGAAGATTTTTAGTCCTGAAAATTAACTACATACACTAAGATGCCGATGAAATGGTGTTTATCATCTGCGTTATCACATCAGCGTCGCCGGCGTCAAACCAATGAAACTGGCTATCGCGACGAAACCAGGTAAGCTGCCTTTTGGCAAAGCGGCGGGTGTTTTGTTTAATCATTTCAACTGCTTTTTCCAGGCTGGTTTGGCCATCAATGTAATCAAACAGTTCGGCGTAGCCTACCGTTTGCAGGGCATTCAACTGCCGGTAGGGAAGGAGAGATTGTACCTCGGCCAGTAATCCTTGTTGCATCATTACATCAACCCGGGCATTAATGCGGTTGTACAATACTTCGCGGGGAAGGTTCAGGGCAAGCTTAACAATATTAAACGGGCGTTTGTTTACGGTAGCCTGCCGGTATGATGAAATAGGTTTGCCAGAACTTTCAAAAACCTCAAGAGCTCTGATGATGCGCTGGGGGTTATCCAGGTCAACTTCATCATAATATACAGGGTCCGCAAATTTTAATTTTTGTTGTAAGCTGGCGATCCCTTTTTCTTCCAGCTCTCGGTTTAAGTTTTCCCTGATGGCAGGATCAGCTTTAGGCAGCTCGTCAAATCCTTCGCAAATAGCTTTGATATACAGACCCGATCCTCCTGCCAAAATAACATGATCGTGTATTTTAAAAAGCTCATCAAGCAGGGCAAGGCCATCTTTTTCAAAATCGCCAACCGAAAAGGGCTCGGTTATGGAATGCGAATCAATGAAGTAATGTTTTACGGCTGCCAATTCTGCTGCATTAGGCTTAGCTGTACCGATGGTCATTTCCCGGAAAAACTGCCTTGAATCGGCCGAAACCACAACCGTGTTATAATGCTTTGCCAGTTCAATAGCTGCCGCTGTTTTACCTACGGCCGTAGGGCCGGCAACTACAATGAGGGTTTTGGTTACAGTGGATTGGGTCATGATTAAAAAAAACGTCATTGCGTGTTTTGTAGCAATGACGTTTGAATATTGTGTTTATTCTATTATCAATTAGTAATCATCACTGCCACCGCGGTGAGGTTTGTCATCATCCTCAAAGCCTTCATCGTCGGCAAATTCGTTTCCAAACTCATCTTCATCCTCCTCCTCTTCAGCGTGCTTTTCTTCTGGTAGTTCATCTACTCCGGTATCTGTTACCTCAGAAAAATCTTCCGCATCTTCGGGATTAAAGGCCATCTCGTTCAAAAAGTCAAAATCTTCACTTGTTGGTGGTAAAATGGTAGGGTTAAATACGTTGCCAAATTGCTTAGGTGCCTCGCCAACTGATTTTACAACCGATGGATATACTGTTCCCGGTGTTTCATCTAAAATGATCTTCATCAGTTCAACGTGAAAATCAAACGGGCGATCAAAATTGAATGTATAGTAAAATTTTTGATGCGGATCATCTATAAAACTCAGTAGCTTTACTTTGCTCATTAATGATACACCACGGTCAATTCTTTTTTGGTTAGGTAAGTAGGTGATTTCTTCTCCCTTGGTCCATTGGTCATTACTGATGTAAAATGATGACGAAAACTCTGGATTGTACCCTGTTGATTGATGTATTGCGCGGTGAAGATCCTCGAAGGTCTGATTTGATTTTACATCAATCTCTCTTATCACATCATCATAATCTTCGAAAGTAATCCTGAACCTGTATAGTGCCATTGTTTTTGTAAATTTTGGGGACAAAAATAATCTTTTAATTCAATTTTGTGTTTGCCACAACTTTTAAGCCAATTTCCAAACCTTTGGCAATTGTAAAGTTAATGGCGGCCTCGCGGTTGTTGGGAATATCACCCTCCAGGATGGCTTCGCGTATCTGATTCTTGATAATACCCACTTCACGGCCTTCTTTTATACCAAAAAGCTGCATAATATCATTACCGGTAACCGGTGGCTGCCAGTTTCTGATACTATCGCGCTCTTCAACATCTTTTAATTTTTGTTGAACCAGCTCAAAATTGTTACGATATTTTTTAACCTTATATTCGTTTTTGGTGGTAATGTCTGCTTTACACAACAGCATGAGTCCCTCAATGTCGTCTCCAGCCTCAAAAAGCAAACGGCGCACTGCCGAATCGGTAACGATGGATTGTGAAAGTACAATGGGCCTTAAATGCAGCTGAACCAGTTTTTGTACCTGCTTCATTTTTTCGTTAAGCGGCAATTTTAACTGGGCAAATATTTTAGGTACCATGCGCGCGCCGCGGTCTTCGTGGCCATGAAACGTCCAACCGTGGCCGGGTTCAAAGCGTTTGGTTGCCGGTTTGGCAATATCATGTAATATAGCGGCCCAACGCAGCCAAAGGTCATTGGTGGTTTCGGCTATGTTATCAAGTACCTGCAGGGTGTGGTAAAAGTTATCTTTATGGCCTTTACCGTCAATATAATCCACCCCGTACAGGTTGGCCATTTGCGGGAATATTTTGTGCAGCAAACCGGTATCAAACAAATAATTAAAACCAATTGAAGGCAGAGGCGACAAGATGATCTTGTTCAACTCATCGGTAACGCGTTCCTGCGAAATAATGCTGATGCGATCAACATTATTTTTGATGGCCTGCACAGCAATATCATCTATACGGAAGTTGAGCTGTGAGGCAAACCTAATGGCTCGCATCATACGTAAGGGATCGTCAGAAAATGTTTCGGCAGGATTGAGCGGTGTCCTGATCAGCTTTTGTTCCAGATCAGCAATACCGCCGAAGGGGTCAAGCAGATCGCCGAAGGTATCCGGGTGAAGTGATATAGCCAGGGCATTTATAGTAAAATCGCGGCGTTTTTGATCGTCTTCCAGCGTGCCGTTCTCCACAATAGGCTTGCGCGAATCGAGTCGGTACGATTCTTTCCTTGCCCCAACAAACTCAATTTCCAGATCCTGGTATTTTAAAGATGCGGTGCCGAAGTTTTTATATACAGCAAGTTTTACCTTTAGTTTTGCTGCCACGGCCTCGGCAAAGGCAATGCCGTTGCCTATAATAACAATGTCGATATCCTTTGAAGGGCGTTTTAAGAATATATCGCGCACAAAGCCACCTATAGCGTAAACCTGAGCCTCATGCTGAGCCGCAAGTTTTGATATAATAGAAAATACGGGGTGCTGCAGGTGGGCTTTCATGTAGTTTGATAAAATACTAAACGCTAAGTTCTAAATCCTAAAACAAGTTTTAAAACAAAGTGCAAAGGTAATGCTAAATTCCAAAACAAAATTGCCTGAACCAGGATTTACCGCATTAAGGGATTATATCGATTTTTCTCTTTGCTCCTTTGTCTTTTTTCCTTGTTCTCACACATCTATCTGCGTAGAAACTCAAATGTGCCATCGGGCGATAATTTCATGATGGTTGATGGGTTTTTGATCTCCTTACTGTGCTGATCAATATCAACCACATAATCAACTCCATCAATCACTTCCTGATCAATTTGCGAAAAGTATTGCGGCGATGGTTTGCCGCTTATATTGGCGGATGTTGATACCAATGGCTTGCGCAGCCTTTGTATCAGTTGCTTACAAAAGTCATTACCGGTTACCCTGATACCTATACTGCCATCGGCAGCTATTAAGGCTGGCGAAACATTTTTGGCGCCTGGCATTACCAGTGTCAGCGGATTTTCGGCATATTCTATGAGGTCATAAGCCAGCGGGTTCACATCGCGAACGTAGCTTTCCAGTTTGTTTTCGGTATCCAGCAAAATGATCATGCTTTTAGCCTCGTCGCGCTGTTTCAGGCGATAGATCTTTTGCACAGCTTCGGTATTGGTGGCATCACAGCCAATGCCCCAAATGGTATCGGTGGGGTACAGGATTATCCCGCCCTCTTGCAGTATTTTAAATGCTTTGGCAACTTCGTCTCTAAGCATGGTTAATATATAAGCTTAATGCGTTTATAATTTGCAGTTCATCCAGCAGTTCCATGCATTTAGGAACGCCGTATAGTTTGCAGGTATTGCGTACACACGGTTCGCAGGTTAGTTTACCATAACGCAGTATGGTTAAATTTTGTTTGTTATAAGGGGCTGTATTGTGCTCATTACCTGCGCCAAACAAAGCAATAACAGGTGCGCCTACGCTATTGGCCAAATGTGCCGGACCCGAATCGGTGGTTAATACAGCGGCGCTTTGGGCCATTAAACTGCATAAGCCTGGCAGGTCAGTTTTGCCGGCATAATTTTCCAGCCTGTCGGAGTTTTCGGAGCCGATGATAAACTGGCTTACAAACACTGCCTCCTTAGTTGATCCAATAAGGCAAAATGTGGTATTGCTGAAAGTAGCGGTCAGTTTATTGAGCAGCGCCCGTCCTTTATCAAGTGGCATGCGCCGGGACGAGGCTTCGGAGTTGAAATTTATTAAGACCCGGTTTGGTTGCTTTGGAGTAGTCCTTTCTGCTTTTAGCGTTACCTGCTTATGGGCTATTGTTTTACCGGTAAATTGCTCCAATAATGACACGTATTCATCAACCCGGTGCAGGTTAGCCGGTTTTTTGTAAGAATTGCTGAGCAGGAAGAAACCGCCCTCCTTACCAAAACCTATCCGCTTTTTGGCAGATGTAGCCTTAGCCATTACCAATGATGAAAGGGACTGCGGCAGATTAAAAAACAGATCATAGTGTTGCGGGCGCAGTTTTTTGCCGAAACGGTAAACACCGGTTAGTCCGTTGTATTCTTGTTTGGAGAAAGGGTATACCTGATTGATACCGGGTATGAGCGGAGCCATATTGCTCAGCTCTTTTTTGATGATCACATCAATTTGAGCATCAGGGTAAAGCTGCTTTACTGCCGCGACGAAGGCTGTACTCATCACTACATCGCCAAGCCAGTTAGGCAGCCTTATCAGTATCTTCATCTTGAGTTTTGAGTTATGAGTAGTTAGTTATGAGTTGTAAGTTTTTCAAATACTCACCATTCATAACCCACTACTCAAAACTTATTTAAACAGCTACGTTGTTATCGCGCAGAGCGTCGTTCAATGATGTTTTTTTATCGGTTGATTCTTTACGGGTACCAATGATTAGAGCACAAGGCACCTGGAAATCACCAGCCGGGAATTTTTTGGTATATGAACCCGGGATAACTACCGAACGGGCAGGTACACGACCTTTATATTCAACCGGGGTTGAACCAGTTACATCAATAATTTTAGTTGATGCAGTTAAAACCACGTTAGCGCCCAATACTGCTTCGTGCTCAACATGCACACCCTCAACCACAATTGCACGTGAACCAAGGAAACAGTTATCTTCAATAATAACCGGAGCAGCCTGCAGAGGCTCAAGCACACCGCCAATACCAACACCACCACTTAAGTGCACATGCTTGCCAATTTGCGCGCATGAACCAACGGTAGCCCAGGTATCAACCATAGTACCTTCATCAACATAAGCACCAATGTTTACGTATGATGGCATCATGATTACTCCTTTTGCAAGGTGAGCGCCGTAACGGGCAATTCCGTGAGGTACAACGCGTACACCGGTTGCTTTATAGTTGGTTTTCAATTTCATTTTATCATGAAATACAAAGGGGCCAACTTTAATTTCTTCCATCTGGCGGGTTGGGAAGTATAGTACTACTGCTTTTTTGATCCACTCGTTTACATGCCAGCGAGTGCCAATTGGCTCGGCTACACGTATCTCACCCCTATCCAACCGGTCAATAACGGTTTCAATGGCGGTAGTATATTCATTATAGTTCAGCAGATTCCTGTCTTCCCAGGCATCTTCAATCAGTTTTTTAAGATCTTGCATTGGTAAAATTAAACTTTTGGCAAATTAAAGGAATTTTAAGGAGAATTACTTTGAATATACTGAATGTGTGCACAAGTTATACCTTGCCCTATTACCTTTTAGCTGTGAAATTGCTCCCACATGTATTATTACACCTTATTATTAAGGAACGGTAACCATACCCCATATTAAATCCAGAATTGTTCATGAAATATTCATTAATATGTTTTATGAGCCTTAGCAGCCGAAATTTGAACTTTAACGAGTAATATGCTAAGGATGTGTAATTTATCTTTACATCACACCTAATTCTCACATTTGTAACACTTATTTGATAACCTTTATTCGGCGCTATATGGAAAAATGCAACTACTAAAACTCCAATAATCCTCTTGCTGTTTTCAACCGCGTGCAGGATTATAACCAAGATAGATAACACTCTTTTTTATAGTGTGTTACCGGTGATTAAGTATCATTAAATAACTCTCACTTTAATTATAATGAAAAACTTCACACAAACTCAAAATGACAAATCTCAGTGGATGGTGGTTTACACCAGATCTCGCTGGGAAAAAAAGGTTGATGAACACCTGAGAACTCAGAATATCAACTCTTTTTGCCCAACCATTAAAACCAAGCGGCGATGGGCCGACAGAATGAAAGTGGTTGAACTTCCTTTATTCAGTTCTTACTTATTTGTTATGGCCGACCTGAAGCAGCAGCTTAGCGTTAGGCAAACTCCCGGTGTTGTAAACTTTGTACAGCACTGCGGCAAAACGGCATCGGTTGATAATGCGGAAATAGAACGCATTAAAACGCTGATCAGCAGCCATGACAATATCGAGGCGGTTAGCCTTCCCCGCATTAAAGTAGGGGATACTATGAAGATAGAAGGTGGCTTACTCCTTGACTGGCAGGGCGAAGTAATTAAGATCAACGGAAAATCAGTTGTACTGATGATGAAGGAGCTTAATTGCGCATTGGTAGTTGATACCGATAAAACCACCATGAGTTTTGCTTAAGCAGAACATACTTAGTATAGATATTTAATAAGAACGGTTTAATAATCCATTCCCCTAAAAAATATAGTTATGGAAAATCATAATGGACATATTCTGGAGATGTTAATCAGAAAAAAAGGTTACAGCATCAGTGAAATTGCAAGAGTTACACACGTTAACCGCAGAACGGTTTATAACTGGTTTAATCAGAAATATTTAAAAACGGAAATAATTTACAGGATTGGCATGATCCTGAAACACGATTTTTCTGTTGAGTTTCCGAACCTTTTTACAAAAGAAGATTTCAAAGAAACAAGTACATATAAGGAACCTGAAAGCAACGACCCCATATTTTGGGAGCTGCCAACCCATCATGTATGGAAAGACAGGTATATATCACTGCTTGAACAATACAATAAAATGTTGTTAACCTACTCAAAAATGGATCAGCATTTTAACACTGCCGGGCTGGAAGGCATAGTAAAAGCTTAAAACAGTAAAGCCTGCAGATGTTGATCTGCAGGCTTTTTTAATAATAAAAAGCTATATTGCTGATTAAGCCATTGGCTTTTCTTTATACTCATCGCTGATGTTTACGCGCAGCCTTTTCATGGGAGCCAGCTCAGATTCGTAAACTTTTTTAAGCCCATCGCCCATAGCTGTTTCCACATCCCTGATGTCGCGTACCAGGCGTTGCAGGCCTTGCGGTTCAACAGATGCAGCATGGTCAGATCCCCACATGGCCCTGTCAAGCGTAAAGTGACGCTCAACAAAGGTAGCGCCCATGGTAACGGCAGCTACAGTAGTGGCCAAACCGGTTTCGTGACCCGAATAACCAACAGGTATACCCGGATATTTAGCTTCGAGCGTTTGGATCATTTTTAAATTCAACTCCTGCGGAATGCACGGATAGGCAGAGGTAGAGTGTGCTATGAACAACGGATAGTTAGCATCAAAGGCATATATATAATCCATAGTGGTTTCTATCTCCTTGATGGTTGACATACCGGTTGACAGCATCAGCGGTTTGCCTGTTTCCAGGATGCGCTGGATCAGTTCAAAATCGGTTAATGATGCTGAAGCCAGTTTGTACAACACGGTATCAAACTGTTCCATAAAATCAACTGATGGTGCGTCCCAGGCCGATACAAACCAGTCTATCCCCAGTTTTTTACAGTATTGGTCAATGGTAGCATATTCGGCTATACCAAATTCTGTTTTACGTTTATAATCAATGTATGATATTCGGCCCCATGGGGTATCTCTCATTAGTTCCCACTGATCTTTGGGTACACAAATTTCCGGTGTTCTTTTCTGAAACTTTACGGCGTCGGCTTTTGCGGCCACCGCTTCATCAATCAGTTTTTTGGCGGTTTCCAATGATCCGTTATGGTTAATGCCAATTTCAGCTATAATATAGCTTGGATGACCTTTACCAATTACACGCCCGTTATTCAGGGTGATGGTGCCATTTTGCCCGTTTGCAGTAAATGTATTGTTTTTGGCATCAATGATCAATTCGGCAAATTCGCGGAAACAACCTTCGCCGCCTTTAAGCGAACAAACCATATCAGCTATGTTTTTTATGATGGGCAGGGCATCGGCAGGGCAGGCGGTTAAACCGGCCAGTTTCATTACCTCAAGGTCATTATAATCATCGCCGATATAGGCTATTTGTGCCGGCTCCAAACTCAGGCGGTCGCAGATCTCTTTAAAGACAGATACCTTATCTTTTATTCCTAAATGCAGTTCAATTATCTGCAGTTTTTCGGCCCGTTTTACTATCGAAGGTGAAAATTCGCCGGTGATAATGGCAGTATCAACGCCTGCATATTTACGCAACCGTTCTACACCCATGCCATCGCGCATATTGAATCTTTTAAGGTCTTCGCCTTCATTACCATAGTAAACACCTGCGTCTGTTAACACACCATCGCAATCGGTTATCAATAATTTAATTCCTGCTGCTTTCTGTTTTAAAATTTCATTCATTTGGTATTGAATTAAATTGCTGTGTAAAGTTTTTTATTTAGGTTAATGAATACAGCACCGGCTACCGGGCTCATTGTCTGGAGTTAAATGTAGGATGGCAGCTTTTAGATAACGCGAAGTTTAGGTTATCAAATTATTAAGCGGTTGGGCTATATATGTTTAGTTTACGAAAGGGATATTTATTAATGTTAAGGATTTCTTAATTTTGCCTTCATGCCCGAAAAAGAGAAACTCAGAATAGATAAATACCTATGGGCCATCAGGCTTTTTAAAACCCGTACGCTGGCATCTGATGCCTGCAAAGCCGGGCGTGTGAAACTGGATAGTAAAAATATCAAGGCATCGCACGAAGTGAAGATCGGCGAAACCTACCAGGTATCGAAAGGACCTGATAGAAGAGTGATCAGGGTTACCGGCCTGCTTGAAAATAGGGTGGATGCCAAAAAAGCGGTAGAGTTTTATTTAGATATAACCCCTGTGGAACAAACGCCTGCATTTAAGTCAATGTTTCACGCACCCATTTTAAAGCGCGACCGTGGTACAGGCCGCCCCACAAAACGTGACCGCCGGGAAATTGATGACCTAAAGGATGATTTTTTTGATAAAAAACAAGAAGAGGGCGAAAGCGAATAGGGATGTATTGTTATCCTTCGACTCAGCAAGGATAACAATACAGTTTTACATTATATCAGTAATCTGTTTTATTTTCTGTTGTTTCCCATAGCTTAAATGCCGAAAGGGCTTCGGTACGGAGCAATTGTACAAAAGATAGTTTACGGCTTTCCATTTTTTTATCAATCTCGTCATAAATAAAATGGTCGTCAAAACCAATGGCTGCGGCATCGGCTTTAGTATTAGCATAGTACACCTTATCAATACGGGCCCAGTAAATTGCTCCCAGGCACATAGGGCAGGGTTCGCAGCTGGTATAAATTTCACAGCCTGTAAGGTCATACGTTTCCAGTTCCTGGCAAGCCAGGCGTATTACAGAAACTTCCGCATGTGCAGTTGGGTCATTCGTAGGTACCACACGGTTGGCGCTGCGCGCCACAATCATGCCATCCTTAACTATTACAGCACCAAAGGGGCCGCCTGTGCCCTGCTTTACATTGTATTCGGATAGTTCAATAGCTATCCGCATAAATTTTTCGTGTGCTGTGTTTTCCATATTGCACTAAATTAAAAAACCTCAACGATTAGTTGAGGTTTTACCTGTTAATATTTTATGATTTTTATTAAAGACTGTAATCTTATTTTTTGTCCTTAGCGTAAGCTTCGTTCAGGCGTTTAACCACATCGGCAGTAACATCCAGTGATGCATCACCATATAATACAGTTGGGTTTGCTTTTGAATAGGTTAACACCAGTTTGTAGCCTTTTTCTTTAGCGTAACCTTTTGTAAAATCGGCAATTTTATCATACAGCTTAGTGTTTTCACTTGCCTGAGCATTTTGAAACTCGGCATTGGCATTTTGTGAATAGCCTTGCAGTTCCTGTTGTTTACGTTGCAGGCGCTGCTCGGTAGTCTGGCGCTGATCGGCAGGTAAAGTAGCCGCGTTTTTCTGATATTCAGCAACCTCACGCTGAAAAGCCTGGCCTTTAGCCTGCAGATCGCTTTGTGAGGCTTTGCCTTTGTCTTCCAAACGTTTTGACATATCTTTAAAATAGTCGTATTTGTTTAATAAACTATCAGAGTTTACATACACAATGGTTTCTTTATCACCACTTGGAGCAGCGGCAGCAGAAGCAGGTTTGTCGGCAGTTTTATTTTGGTTGCAGGCGGCTATGCTTCCGGCAATTAATATCCCTAATGTGAATTTTGTTAAAATTGAAGCCGTAGTTTTCATCTAATTAATTGATTTTTTTCGTTTGTTTATGTTAGCCAGCGCATGATAATCATGCTGCTGTTTTTGTTTCTTATCAAGCTCTTACCTGCAATAATAGCGTTTTAAACGTCAGTACACGCAGAATTATCGTTATTAAGTAAAAATTTTGACAAAGATAAACTTTCATTACAAGTATCCTAATGAGATGTGCATATGAGGTATGCTCACAAATTAAAAAGCACTATAGGTGTTTAAAATCATATGTAATGTTGTGTAGTTTATATCTATCCACAACCTCATTTTTATCCACAATTATTCGTCAATTCCGGGTATTTTTCGTACTTTTGAAGGTTGTTGTATTAAATAAATATGAGCGAAGAAAATCAGGACAAGTCCAATTATTCAGCAGATAATATACAGGTATTAGAAGGTTTAGAGGCGGTACGTAAGCGTCCGTCCATGTACATTGGTGATACAGGCGTAAAAGGTTTGCACCATTTAGTATATGAAGTTGTCGATAACTCTATCGATGAGGCCCTTGCCGGTTACTGCGATACCATAAATGTTACTATACATAAAGGAAATTCCATAACAGTTGTTGATAACGGCCGTGGTATACCCACCGGTATCAACACTAAAGAAGGTAAATCGGCACTTGAAATAGTAATGACCGTTTTACACGCAGGTGGTAAATTTGATAAAGATACCTACAAGGTATCGGGTGGTTTGCACGGTGTGGGTGTAAGTTGCGTTAACGCCTTATCAACCCATGTGAAAACTGTGGTATATCGTGAAGGCAAAATATTTACCCAGGAGTACGAGCGTGGTAAGCCTTTGTTTGATGTAAAGGAAATAGGTGTATCTGACCGTACAGGTACTACACAAACCTTTCAGCCCGATCCGGAGATATTTCAGTTTACTACCGAGTATAAATATGAAACCCTTGCAGGCCGTTTACGTGAGCTTGCGTTCTTAAATAAAGGTATTCGCCTTACCTTAACCGATGAGCGTTTCCCTAATGAGGATGGAAGCTTTCCGAGTGAAGAATTTTACTCTGAAGGTGGTTTACGTGAGTTTGTGAAGTTTTTAGATGGTACCCGTACCTCTATTATTCCAGACCCTATATACCTGGACGGTATTAAAAATGGTATTCCGGTTGAGCTTGCCTTTCAATATAATGATACTTACTCAGAGAACGTTTTCTCTTACGTAAATAACATCAATACCATTGAAGGCGGTACCCACGTAGCGGGTTTCCGCAGGGGCTTAACGCGTACGCTGAAAGCTTATGCCGATAAATCGGGCTTGTTGAAAAACATGAAGATCGAGATCACCGGCGATGACTTCCGCGAAGGCTTAACAGCCGTTGTTTCTGTAAAGGTTCAGGAGCCGCAGTTTGAAGGGCAAACCAAAACCAAGTTGGGTAACAATGAGGTAATGGGTGCGGTTGATATGGCGGTAGGCGAAATTTTAGGTAACTTCCTGGAAGAAAACCCTAAAGAAGCTAAACTTATTGTAAATAAGGTAATACTTGCAGCTACGGCCCGTGCCGCCGCCCGTAAGGCGCGCGAACTGGTACAGCGCAAGAGCGTAATGACAGGTTCTGGTTTACCGGGTAAACTATCTGATTGTGCCAATAATGATCCATCGCTTTGTGAGCTTTACCTTGTGGAAGGTGACTCGGCGGGTGGTACTGCCAAGCAGGGCCGCGACCGTGAGTTTCAGGCCATTTTGCCTTTGAGGGGTAAAATCCTGAATGTGGAAAAGGCTATGGAGCACAAGATATATGAGAACGAGGAGATCAAGAACATGTTTACCGGTTTAGGCGTTAGCCGCGGTACACCTGAAGATGATAAAGCCTTAAATATTTCTAAATTGCGTTACCACAAGATCATCATCATGACGGATGCCGACGTTGATGGTTCGCACATCACAACTTTGATACTTACTTTCTTTTTCCGTTATATGAAGGAGCTGGTAGAAGCCGGATATGTTTATATCGCTTCGCCGCCATTATATCAGGTTAAAAAGGGTAAAGAATCAGAATATTGCTGGAATGATGTACAGCGTGATGCTGCCATACAACGCCTTAAAGGATCAGGTAAGGAAGATAGTGTACACGTTCAACGTTACAAAGGTTTAGGTGAGATGAATGATATTCAGTTATGGGATACTACCATGAATCCTGCTACTCGTACACTTAAACGCGCTACTATTGAAAACGCTGCAGAGTGTGATCATACCTTTAGTATGTTAATGGGTGATGAAGTTGCCCCGCGCCGCGAATTTATTGAGCGTAATGCTAAATACGCCAAGATTGATACATAGGTCATAAGCATTTTAATTTTTAATATCCGGGAGCCGTTTTATGAAAAATAAAACGGCTCTTTTTTTATATTATCTTTTTAAATCAATAAATAATTATAATTTTATAATACTTAAAACCTTATTTACAGCCATGCATTTATGAATGTGTATAGTATGGTATTATTTTTTACATCTATCAAAAGCCGTTTTAAATGACACAACTTTTCAAAAAAGCCTTTATGGCTATTGCTCCGAGCAGCGTTTTATTGACCTCAACTGTTGATGAGGTTAAAATTCAGGGTTATAATAAATCAGGATTTGGCGGAAGGGGGGTGTTTTTAAAGGGAATTGATTATGAGCCCGAACTAAAGTATTTAAAATACTTAATAAATGAAGGTTCGGTGTTATTTGATATAGGCGCAAACTCCGGCGTTTACAGTATGATGGCCGCAAAATTAGTTGGAAAAAAAGGCACAGTTGTGGCTGTTGAGCCCTTCCCGGCAATGAGTGCCATGCTTGTGAAAAACAGCGAATTGAATAAATTTTCAAATGTGCGGGTACGTACTTTTGGCGCGAGTCATAAAACCGAGGTCAGAACTTTTTGGCTTAATGATGATAAGCCCAATTCCTTCAGTTTTTCTATTCAGCACCAGGATGCAAAAGAATTATCTTTTCTTACTGTGAGCCTGGATGATTTATTTGAATGGGAAAAATTAGACAGGCTGGATTATATTAAAATTGATGCGGAGGGAGAGGAGGACAATATTTTAAAGGGTGCCGAAAAAGTTATTGCCAAATATAAACCGGTTATTCAGGTTGAAATAACCCAGCGGCAGCCACAATCAATACCAAGTGATTACAGGATTTTTCACATACCAGGGAGCGATAACCATTATTATATTCCGGGTAGCAGCGATAAAATACAAATTGCAATAGATCAGGGATGGGAAATTATTAAATAAAGGTTTATCCCTGACGTATTATTTTATATATGTGATAGTCCGCTAAATAGTAATTGTTTATAATAAGTTACTATTAAAATAGTATATAATCAGTTTTGCACAAAAATATATCAATCATATGCAATCTATATTATTGAGGGTAATTAGTAGGTATTTTTATAAAAATATCTATTATGAAAAACAAAATAACATTACTTGCTGCCATGGTAATGCTCCTGTTTGCCTGTAAAAAAGAATCAGGAACAAAACCACCAACCAATGCTGCAACTCCCAAAAAGAGTTATGCCATAGGTTTTAATGTGTCGGGCTTTACAGAAAGCTCTGCCTCACTTACTACAAACGCGATAAATGCAAAAACTACCGCGGCACTTAAAGACCAAATCAAGTTCCTGTACTATTTTATATTTACACGGGATGAGAACGGCACCTACACAGAAGTTTCAAAAGGGGTGCAAAAGGCTGCCGATGCCAATTTCGGAACTATAAAAGATACACTCGAAGCAGGCCATTATTCTGTTTATTTTGTAGGTACCCAGGCTCCGGGTCACTATGATTTTACTTTTGAAACCTCAACAATTTACGCAGATCCCATTTTTTACTATGATGACAAGTCTGTTTACGAAACCTTTCATAACGCCATGCAACTTGATGTAAGCGGCACTTCAATACAAGCGATAGTTTTAAAACGGGTAGTAGCAGAAATTTCTGTAAAAGTTACTGATCCGCTGCCGGCTAATGCTAAAACACTCAGGCTAAGCTTTGGTGATTATCCTACGGGGCTCGACCTCAATATGGGTGTAGGAGAGGCTCGTTCCCATAGTCAATTTGAGTTTCGTGACACGGCAAAGGTTTCGTTCCCGATCAATGCTGCAGACATAGGCAAGGCCGGTTTTACAGTTGATAAATACGTTTGGCAGTCTGCCTACTTTGGTATTGTAGTTGATTGTCTGGATGAAAGTGGTAAGATTATAGCTACTAAAACATTACCAAAAAATCTTGTTGATATTTATACCCAGTTGTTAAATAATACGCATTACACCTACTCCGGCG
Source organism: Mucilaginibacter aquaedulcis (assembly GCF_030409325.1). Taxonomy (GTDB): domain Bacteria; phylum Bacteroidota; class Bacteroidia; order Sphingobacteriales; family Sphingobacteriaceae; genus Mucilaginibacter; species Mucilaginibacter aquaedulcis. The sequence goes on along the minus strand of NZ_JAUFPR010000001.1, from coordinate 1,061,316 downwards.
TACTGTTTGGCAATACAAACAGTTTCAGTGTTTCATTAGATGATAAATGGAATACACCGGTAAACAGCACATTTAGTCTTGTTCCGGTTAAGAAGAACTGAGTTTTTAATTATGTGTTTTTTTTAGCCTCGCTTTTCTTAAGCGAGGCTTTTTTAATTTAAGCAGGTGCTTGCCGTAGTCTATTATTGCCTTATATTTCATGAGGATATCACCACCCAAAACGCCCAATACATGCGGGTAACCCATTTGGCTATAGGCGATATTGATAGTGGATAGATCTAAAACGGCTACTTCAAAATCGGCTATTTCAGTATCGCCAATTAACATACCGCTTATAGTGGCCGTGAATGACTCCATACTGTTGGTACCCAGCCCGGTTGACAGGCGATCACTTGCCAGGATGTTGGTAGCTTCATTAGCTTCAAAAAGAGCGGTGCGGTCAAGTGCTGTTTTTGATGCTCCGGTATCCAGCACCATGATAAAGGTTTTGCCAAACAAGGTAACCTCAATAAGAGGATGAAAACCGTCGTCATGCAGGTCAATGATCTGGAGTGGGATGGATGTAGTCATCCGATAATGATAATAATTTTATTTAATAATTTAATAAAGGTTTGTCAGGAAGAAACAAAGGATTCATCAGCACTGACAAACCCTTCGTTAAGCTTTTTAGAATGGATAACCGATGGCAAGGTTAAACACCGCCCTGCGGAAGTTAAGATTCCATTCCTGCTCGCCCGGCTGCCTGAACGGAGCACGGAGCGGTACACCCAGATCGGTACGCAGTACCAATACCGAAAGATCGAAACGTAAGCCAAAGCCGGCGTCAACTGCCAGGTCCTTTAAAAAACTCTTAGTGAAAACACCGCCCGGCTGTAAAACATTTGAATTCAGCAGCCAGATATTACCTGCATCAACAAATAAGGCTCCGCGCACTATGCTGAATAGTTTTGGTCTGTACTCTATATTGGCTTCCACCTTAATATCGCCCGATTCATCTGGTAAAAAAGCGCCTTTGCTCGTATTTATACTTGAAGGATCAAACGATCCTGGCCCGATGGACCTTGCCTGGAAACCTCGTAAACTGTTTGGGCCGCCAATGAAAAATTGCTGGCTGTAAGGCAATATGGTAGAGTTGCCATAAGGCAAACCTACTCCTACAATAAAACGGCTGGCAAACGAACTGCCTGGTCCGGTTTTGTGAAAATACCTTACTTCATTCTCAAATTTCACGTACTGATTAAATATGGCCCCAAAAAGAGTACGTACCTTACCGGCAGTGGTATCCGCACCCCTTATTAGGCCATACAAGTTGTTTGACAGACTAACCTTGCCATTATAATAAAAGGTGTTGGTGCGGTAATCTTCTGTAGTATTCGTGAAGGTATAACTATAGCTTGGTCCCCAGGTAAATTGCTTGTCAATAACATGCTGTAAACTTGGGTTCTTGTTGGAATCAATTGTGTTTTTATATAATTGTGAAACATTTTGTGGGTTAACGAAGGTAATATTGATCAGGTTCAATTCATGTGAGCGGTGAACCGATTCTTTCCACTGATAACCGAACGACATATTGAAGCTATTCAGGGTGTACAATTTTTGACGGTTAACCAATGTATATCCTAAAGTAAGGTTAGTATGTGGGATGTAAGCATTATCAGCCTTCGGATAAATAGGGCTGATAAACCGCGGCCATGAAAGGGTAGTTTGAATACCTGCCTGGTAAACGTTAAAGCCGCCATTATCGCCGCCTACCTGTACATCAGTACTACCAAATAGCGTTACCTTTAAAGCTTCGCCGCCTTTAAAGGCATTACGATTAAGCCAGTTGAGGTTTATTTGTGTACCCGTATAATTTGCAGATGTGGTACGACCCAGTACTTCCAGTTGTAACGACTTCTTTTTGTAGGGGGTTAAAAAGTAATATACATTGAGCTTTGATGAATCGGTTGATACATCCTCAAATCTGTTTTTTACAAACTTATAAGGTCCCAGATTTACAAAACGATTTAAAGAGTTGTTATGATCCGTACGATTATAAACCTCGCCCGGGTGCATTAAAACGGTGTTTGCAAAAATATAGTTGTTTACTGTTTTTCTTCTTTCCACCACATTGTACCAGCGGTAGTGTTGGGCCTTATCCAGCATTAATGAAGTATCGCGCAGCGAATAGTTAGGATATACGTATATATTATCGATGGTGTAAATGTTTTTGGAACGACCTGCTATATCATTTTTAACGGCTACAAAAATATCAACCTGGTGGCCGGTTATGGTGCTATCAACCCGCATGATCAAGTTTTCGGGGGCAAAGTAGTAAAAACCCTCTTCCTTTAATTTGGCATCAATACGTATGCGTTCATTTTTGATCACATCAAGGCTATACTTATCGCCCGGTTTTAAAAAGGTTTGTGCCGATGTGCCTGCTACCGCAGTATCGATACTCTCTTTACCCGGCGGAAATATAACTTTCCTGATCTTATACCCCGGGCCAGTTACAGCTGTATATACCGCCTTTGCTGTTTTACTTTTAGCATTTTTACTTACCGTATCGCCGGTAACCTGTGCCTGAAAAAAGCTTTGATTTTGCAAACGATTTTGTAAAATATTGCTGTTCTTATCCAGATCAACTGAGCTTACCAAAACAGGCGGCTCTCCAAATTTAGTGTTAAGCCAATGGGCAATGCCTTTTGTTTTTTTAGTGCGTGTTTTGTTGTAGATCCATAGCTTAACCCTGAGGCCCAGTATGGAGCCGTTAGGTTTTGGGCGCAGCAGTGTTTGCAGCTCTTCCTTTATTGCACCGGCTTCGCTCTTTTTCAGATCCTTATCCTGAACCTTTACCTCACCACCAGTATATAATTTTTGACCGGGAGCCAAATACTTGGTATTACTGCAGGCGCTGAGCAAAACAGATAATATGAATATGTATTTTAAATTTTTGGTCATACAATTAGTTTGAAGTGGTTGTTTGTTTCTTTTGCTCCGGCTGTTGCTGTTGCTCTTCTGTTTTTGCAGGGTCATTAGCCTTTTGAGCCGCATCGTCTGCTGCTTTTTTCTTTTCCTTTTCCTGCTCCAGGTATTTGCGGCGCAGCTGGCGCTCTTCCGGTGAACGTTTGCGGAATATCTCACGGAAACGGTTATAATCAACCGTAAGCGTAAAGCCTATGCCTGTTTCAATAATTTGTCCCTGTATCACTATAAATTCATCACGGCGGTAGGCGCGTAAAGCGTAGCGGCCATCCTTGCTCAATTTATAATTTACTGATACATCACCTGCAATGTTGGCGGCCTTTTGACCCTGCTGATTACCCTCCAGGTTAAAGTTGTTGCCAACGCTTACTGTAAGCCTGTCGTTTAGGAAACGTTTGGATAGCCCCACGTTCAGGTCCGTTCGGTTGGTTGCAGTGCCAGATGAGTAATCCTCGCCCGATGTTAGGCCAAAGTTGAGATCAACGCCTTCTATCAGGTTGCCGGCCAGCTTGTTTAGCTGATCAGAAAGCAGGCTGCTTACACTGTTACGAACCAGGCCTTCTGCCGAAGTTCCGGCACCCTGACTTTGTAATGGATTATCCCCAATAAAATGGCCGAGTACCAACACGCCCAGTACCTGTTTGTTCATTTCATTAGGGTCCTGGCGTACCTGGGCCAGGCGGTTGTTTACATCACTTACAACCGTACTTGATACAGTGTAGTTGCTGTCGGGTAGTGTAATATCAAAACTAATATCAGGAGTAAGCAGCTGGTTTTTAAGTTTCAGGTTTACATTAAATGGTAACTTCTGTTTGTACATAGTGGAATTTGATGCATCTGTTATTTGATTTTCCACCAAATCAATAGGAGGTACATTAGCTACATAAATGGCAGTTAGATCTATATTGGCGCTGGTTGGGTCGCCGGTCCAAACAATGCTGCTGCCTTTTTTAAAATCAAACTTACGTTTTACGGTTGCGTATGATAATTCATATGATCCGGAGTTTACCACGTAAGTTCCGGTGAGGTTGGTTTTGCCGCTTGGGTCGATACCTCCATTTAAGTTAGCCTCGCCCTTTAAATGCACCACATCGCCGTTGCTTTCATCTATCACAATGGTAAAGGCAGCGTTTTTATTTACGGTGATGGTGGCCGATACATCAAGCCCGGTAACATCTGATTTTTTGAGCGAATCCAGTTGTCTGGCCAGTAAAATGGAATCAAGTTTTGGCGCGTTCTGATCAATAAACTCAACCACTCCCTTTCGGTCTTCCACACTTGGGTCATTAGTGGGCAGTACAATGGTCATGTCGGTTTTCTCGTTCACGGTAAGGTTGGCATCAACCACTGGTTTGGCCATGTTACCCCTTATTTTTACACGGGTATCAATAAACAGCTTGCCATAATACAGCTTATTATCGGCTTGGGTAGAGTTCATAGCCCGGAAATTACTGGCATTAATATCAAGCCCAAAGGCAAAGTCGGTATAAGTTTTGGTAAAGATGCTGCCGCTGATCACCGCCTTGTTATTGGTAGAATCAACCAGGGTGAAGTCATTAAAGCGGATGCCCTGGTCGTTAAAGGTGATGCTCTCTTGCGGCATGCGGAAGTAGGAGTTGAGCATAGCCACGTTAAAGCCAACCTTGTTAAAGTTAATATCACCCCGTACAGCTGGTGCACTGGTGGTACCCGCTATTTTAAGCTGCCCGGTGATATTACCTGTTGAATTACGCAAGCTGCCAAAGCTGAATCCCTCAATGCTCTTTATGCTCAGGTTTACGATGTTCAGGTTCATATCAAACCTGCTTTCGGGACTGGTATAGTATACACCAGTCAGATCAACCTGGTTACCCTTACCCGTTATGCTCATATTGGCGGCATAGGCATTATCGGTTTGGTTATTCACTTTCAGGGCTATGTTACCTACGGTATCACCTTTAAAGTTGAAGTCTTTAACATCAATGGCAGCGGTAAACAATGGCGATTTTTGCAGGTTGCTGATCTCGGCCTTACCATCAATGGTACCGCCAACCAGTAATGAATCCTGCTTGGCTATTTTGGTAAGCGCCTCTATGCGGAAATTATTAAAGTTAACCGTTATAGGTGCGTTAAACTCCTGCGGGTTACTGTTAACGCTAAGTACCTGGTTGGTATTGGTAATGGTAAAGTTATGCGCCAGTATACCTTTAGGGCCATATTGTAAATAGTTGTCGGCATTAACGGCCCAGGGCAGGTAATCAAGCAATAAACCATCCTGCGCAAAGCTGAACTGGTATTGATTTGGCATTACGCTGAATATACCCGCAACGCGGTAGCGGTCTTTTTTGGCCTTGTCACGCACCTGAAGGTTTACATTAAGCTTATTATCCTGTGCTTTGCCAGATATGCTGGTGTATAATAATTCTAATGAAGAGCCAACCCTGATCTTATCTACATCAAAACTGTAGTTTAAAGCATTGTTACCGGTATTAATGTTCAGTTTGGCATTATCAACAGTATTGGTACCATAAACCACTTTAGGCATAGAGCCTTTTACTATCAACTCGCCGGTTTGGCTATTGAAACTGCCATTTAGCAGAACAGGGTCAAGTTGTTTCAGATCGGGAGCAAACTGAGTAAGGAGTGGTGTTTTAACCAAACGTGCATCAAACACAAATTGCTGAGGTGAGTATTTAGTTTTAATTTTTGAGTTTTGAGTCTTGAGCTCAGGTTTTTGACTTTTGTCTTTTGAATTTTGACTTTTAGCAACCGCCTGTTGCCCGCCTGCCAAAGCCGTATTGAAATATTTGTTAATTACATCCTGCATGGCATCACCTATTTGTGTCAGCTTGTATTTGCCGGCCATGTGGGCTGTCATGATAGGGGTTTTCAACCGTAGGGTACTGCTATCAGCATTGGCGGTTGATTTTAGGCTAACGGTGTCCAGCTGGATACGCTGTCCCTTATTGATCACCAGCAGATCGGTAGCCAGTATATTAGCATTCAGGTAATCAGGGTCGGCAGTGGGTACATTAGCCACCAGCTTACCATGAAAACGCATATCATCCTTTACAAAGTTGAGTTTTTGCAGGTTGATGCTATCAATAGTCAATGTACCGTTAACGGATGGATATTTTTTATTCATTAAGGCCTTAGCATCCAGGCTAAAGTTGATGTTCGGGTCTTTCATCCGGGCAATTGCGGTATAGCTGCCGTTGCTTGAGCTGCCCTGCATTACCAAGTTTTGATAGGTATAACCTTTAACATACGCCTTAGCCAAATTGCCGTTAAACTGTATGCTGGCCTTTTTAGGATCAAGACTTACTCCTTTCAGGTTGGCGTTCATGGTTATTTTACCCACCATTTGCGGCTGCTTGGTTAAAGCGCCCACGTTAAGCTCATTAGCCTTAATGCTGGCGGTATACATTTCCTTGCCTTTATTTTGTCCGTTTTTCATGGCCGCCACCAAATCAACCGCGCCATAGCTGCTGCGCAGGCCCATTTTGGTGTTAAAGTTGGTCATGCTCCCTTTAAACGTACCCTTCAGGTTCATTTTTTCGGGGATGCTTACATTTGGCGGTATACTGCCTGCCGGGGCTACTTTGGCAATATCGCTGCGGGTGGTTGTAAAGTCGGCTATGTTAACATCAAAGGTGGCCTTATTTACATCGGGCAGACCCTTCATTTTGGCCGATGCCTTGATGTGGGTGCTGCTTAGTCCGGTTACTTCAAGGTTAGGGATATTGAGGTTGTTTACCTGTCCGTTTACTTTTCCGTTTATCTTGAAAATGGTACCCGGCGAACTTTTAAACGGTTCCATAGTAGCCATGGTAGGCATCAACAGTAAAACATCCTTTAAACCCAGGCGGCTGCCGTCCAGATCGGCATTGATGCCCAGCTTGCCGATATTTTTGGTGATGGCATCAATAGATGGGTATTTTACCTGTACCGATTTTTGCAGCACGGTTTGCGGTGTTTCCAGCAGCAAATCATTCATATAGGCATTGGTGGGCCCGTAAAAGAATGCTGTGTGGAACTTGTTGATCTTTAACCCGCTTTTTTCATTAAAGGAGAAGGAATTTATTTTACCTGATATGGTGTCAGGGCTGTAGGATATGTTTTCAGCCTCGGCGTTGAGGTTGCGCATATCCATATGGCCAAAGTCGAGCCCTTTAGGTATGGCCTTTTGTGCTTCGTTGTCAAACTTAATATTGTCATTGGTAAAGCTCACCTTGCCCAGCGTAACCGCCCATTTTGATGTTTGGGGTGATGATACCAGCGTATCCAGTTTCTTAGCGGTTTTGGCAATAGCCTTTTCTACGGTTTTAGGTTTGGCCAAACTCAGCGCCGCTTTGGTATCGTTCAGTTCAATGCTGGTTATCCCAACTTTTTGCTTCTTGAGATCTATTTTATCCATGTTAACCAAAAACTTGCTGAGGTTAACGTTGGCGGTCATTTCGGCACTGCGGTAATCAACCTTTATTTTTGATACATCAATCACCCCTAAATTCAGATCCATATTGAGTGGCGTGGTGGCCGTATCAACAGGCGGTGGACCGGTTGGGGTTTGGATCACCACAGCATCCACATCAGACAGATTGATCTTAGGTATGGTAAATTTCATTTTATCCATATCAAAATCCTTTATGCGGGTATCAAAATGGCCCAGCAAAAACTTCACGTCGTTGCCGGTAATAGCATCCTTATATTTAATGTTGATACGATCAAGAATGATCTTATCCATCGAAAATTTCATGGTTGATGTAGTATCCTCAGGCTTCACTTCTTTTTTCTGCTCGCCAACAAAGGCCTTCATGATATAATCGAAATTGAAAACGCTATCGGCGCCGCGGCTTACGTTGGCGGTAATACCCTGCAGGTTAATTTCATTTACCTCAACCTCGCTGTGCAGCAGCTTTAACAAGCTGATATCAACCTTCAGGTTTTCACCGGCAATGAGGGTATCTTTCTTTTGATCCTCGAAATAAACATCCTGTAAAACAATGAGCTTGGGCAGGCCAAGGCTGATGTGGCCAATCTGCACTTTGGTATGTATCTTACCCTGTAAAAAACTTACAGCTTTATTTTTAGCAAAATTTTGTACAACAGGCACCTGTATTAAAATAACTACAAGCAACACCAAAAATATGACACTTGCAACTATCCAAAGCAGGGTTTTGAGGGCTATTCGTCCAAATTTTTTCAATTGTATATGTTTTTCAAGGGTGATGGATGTATGGTACTATAATAATCAAACAGCATGCTACAAAAGCTGTATGTAGTTATTCCGGTTTAAGTTAAGCCCGGATTGGCACAAATATCCAATGCCTCTACAGATAGATATTTGACTTTTTGTGGCATTTAGTTTTTAACACGTAATATGGTAAACTTGTTTTTTTGATAACTTTGCATTCTACCAGATTTTGTTGAAACGGATTACACTATGCCAGATTTTTCTCACTTACACGTACATACCCAGTTCTCCCTGCTTGATGGTGCTGCCGACATATCCAAACTATATAAAAAGGCTGCAAAGGATGGCATGAAGGCCCTGGCCATAACAGACCATGGTAACATGTTTGGTGTGTTTAAGTTTGTGGCCGAAGCAGGCAAACACAACGTAAAACCCATTGTAGGCTGCGAGTTTTATGTAGTGGAAGACAGGCATAAAAAACAGTTTACCAAAGAGAAAAAAGACGTGCGCCGCCACCAGCTGATGCTGGCTAAAAATGCCGAAGGTTATAAAAACCTGGTGAAGCTGTGTTCGCTTGGCTATATGGAGGGCCTATACAGTAAATGGCCGCGTATTGATAAAGAACTGATATTAAAATATCATAAAGGCTTAATTGCTACTACCTGCTGCATTGGTGCATCGGTACCACAAGCTATATTGAGGGAAACACCTGAAAAGGCCGAGGAGGAATTTAAATGGTGGCTTGACCTGTTTGGCGAAGATTTTTACATTGAGCTGCAGCGTCACGAAATTCCGGAGCAAACCACTATCAATAATGTGCTGCTTACCTATGCTAAAAAATATAACGTAAAGGTAATATGCTCCAACGATTCGCATTACGTAGATCAGCAGGACTCTAACGCGCATGACATTTTGCTGTGTGTAAACACCGGCGATATGCAGAGTACCCCCATAGCTACCGATGAGGAAGGCGGCAAGGGCTATAGGTTTGGTTTCCCTAATGATCAGTTTTATTTTAAAACGCAGGCAGAAATGGGTAGCCTGTTCTCGGATCTGCCCGAATCACTGGATAATACCAATGAAATTGTTGACAAGGTAGAGGTGCTTAAGCTTAAGCGCGACATCCTGCTGCCCAACTTTATTATCCCCGAAGAGTTTAAGGTGCATAACACACCCGATGCCGATACGCTTAACCAGTGGGAATATTTAAAGCATTTAACATTCATGGGCGCCAAAGAGCGCTACATTGATATATCGCCCGAGACGGAAGAACGCATCAACTTTGAGCTGTTCACTATACGTACCATGGGTTTTGCCGGGTACTTTTTAATTGTGGCCGACTTTATTAAGCATGGCCGCGATATAGGCGTATTCATTGGTCCGGGCCGTGGTTCGGCCGCGGGATCGGTGGTGGCCTATTGTACAGGTATTACCAATATCGACCCGATGAAATACAACCTCCTGTTTGAGAGGTTCCTGAACCCGGATCGTAAATCGATGCCCGATATTGATACCGACTTTGACGACTCGGGCCGCCAGAGGGTTATTGACTATGTGGTTGATAAATATGGTAAAAACCAGGTAGCGCAGATCATTACCTATGGTTCTATGGCTGCCCGTACCAGTATCCAGGATGTGGGTCGTGTGTTGGATATGCCGCTGTCTGAAATGGCTGCTATTAAAAAGCTGGTTCCTGATACTTTGGGCATCACCTTAAAAGATGCTATTGAGCAGGTACCCGAGTTAAAGGCCATACTGGCCGGTAACGACCTCCGCGCGCAAGTACTGCGTGAAGCCGAAAAGCTGGAAGGATCGGTACGTAACACCGGTGTACACGCCGCGGGTATCATCATTGCACCTTATGACTTAACTGATATTGTACCGGTTGCCGTTGCCAAAGACTCCGACCTGCTGGTAACCCAGTATGACGGTAGGGTGATTGAGGATGCCGGGGTAATCAAGATGGACTTTTTAGGGCTTAAAACCTTAACCATCCTGAAGGATGCCTTACGTATGATCAGGCAAAATCATGGGATACATATTGATATTGATTACATACCGCTTGATGATCAGAAAACATATGAGCTTTACCAAAGGGGCGATACCAACGGTACCTTCCAGTTTGAAAGCGACGGTATGCAAATGTACCTGCGCGAGCTTAAGCCCGATAAGTTTGAAGATTTAATTGCCATGAACGCCCTGTACCGCCCGGGGCCGATAGAGTATATACCTAACTTTATTAGCCGTAAACACGGGCGCGAGGCTATTGTATTTGACCTTCCGGATATGGAGGAGTACCTGGGCGAAACCTATGGTATTACCGTGTACCAAGAACAGGTGATGCTTTTATCGCAGAAACTGGCCGGCTTTAGTAAAGGCGACGCCGACGTACTGCGTAAGGCCATGGGTAAAAAGCAAATTGAGGTATTGAACAAGATGGAGGCGCAGTTTATGGACGGGGCCATAGCCAAAGGTCACCCGAAAGATAAGCTTACCAAAATTTGGACAGACTGGAAAGCCTTTGCCCAATACGCCTTCAATAAATCACACTCCACCTGTTATGCCTTTGTGGCTTACCAAACAGCATATTTAAAGGCGCATTACCCGTCTGAATATATGGCGGCGGTTTTAAACAACCAGAACAACATGGAAAAGATCACCTTTTTCATGGAAGAATGCCGTAGGATGGGGGTTGAGGTACTTGGGCCTGATATTAACGAGTCTGACATGTCATTCGCGGTAAACAGGCGCGGGCAGGTACGTTTTGGATTAACGGGCGTTAAGGGTGTGGGTGATAAAGCTGTAGAAAGTATTATTGAGGAACGCGAGAAAAGTGGCCCCTATACTTCACTATATGATTTTGCAAGGCGATCAAATACGCGCAGTGTAAACCGTAAATCGTACGAAAACCTGGTTTATGGCGGTGCGTTTGATGAGTTTGGTGTTAACCGTTCGCAGTTTTTTGCCAAAACAGATGTAGGTATTTTAACCGGTGTTGAGCGCCTTATTAAATATGCCAATGATTATCAGAATGTGCAAAGCAGTTCGCAATCATCATTATTTGGTGGTTCGGTGGCATCATATGTGCCTGAGCCGCCTATGCCCGAGGCTGAGGAATGGCCGCTGATAGAGAAATTGAAATACGAAAAAACGGTTATCGGTATTTACTTAACCGGCCACCCGTTGGATAACTATAAGGTGGAACTGGAACGGTTCTGCAACAGTAATATCAGCGATCTGAAACTGATGCAGAAAGCACGGTCAGGTGAAGGTGGCGAGGAGATCATGGGTGCCTTTAATGAACTTCGTAAACGCGGAGAGATCAGGATTGGCGGTCTGGTTGGTAACGTGCAGCATAAGATGACCAAAACAGGTAAACCTTTTGGCACCTTTGTGCTGGAAGACTACAATGAATCGTACGAGTTTGCAATGTTTGGCGAGGATTATGTGAAATTCCGCAACCTGATGATGGATGGGTATTTCCTGCACATTAAGGGTAACATTGAAGAGAAATTCCGCCAGAAAGATAACTGGGATTTACGCATACAGGTGATGAGCCTACTATCGGAAATGCGGGATAAAATGACCAAATCATTAACGGTTTGCATTGATGTAAACATGCTCAACAGTAAACTGCTTGATGATATACAGATTGCCATTAATAACAACAATCAAAAATACCCGGTACAAAACTGTAAGCTGCGTTTCCAGATCAAGGATAGGGAGGAAGCTATGCTGGTTGAATTAGCCTCCAAAAACTTTAAGGTGAGTCCAAGCGATGACCTGCTGGCCGATATTTTTAACTTAACCAACGTTCAGCCGGTGCTGAATTAATAAAGATTTTTATTTTAAATACTAAAATGATCGGGGCTTACCAGCTTCCGATCATTTTTTTTCTGCTACTACCTCTTCTTCCTGGATCAGCGTATAACAGGTATAGTCGGGTTTTACGATTTCGCCATTGGCGTTGGTAGTGCTGATAAAGTGGCTGCCCCAAACCTCAAGCGTATAAAATATCGACGATAGTTCTTTACCCAGGCTGGTGAGTGTATATTCAACCCGCGGCGGTACCTCGGGGTATACCTTACGTGTAACTATCCTGTCTTCTTCCAGCTCGCGCAATTGCTGCGAAAGCATCTTTTCGGTCATGCCAACAATATTACGGTTCATCTCACTGTATCGTTTAGAACCGGTTAGTAATTGATTTATTATTTTCAATTTCCACTTGCCGCTTATTACACTCAGGGCCGCTTCCATGGCACATGGATAGTCGGGATGTCTGTTTTTTGTCATATTGAAAAAGGTCAAATTGCCAATGCATCAAAAGGGCCCATAACCTACCAAAAAGGTAGTGACGCACAAAATGGTGCATTCTTGCCGGGGCTGAAAATCAAGTGTATCTTTGATGTATCAAAACAAAGATAATGAAAAAGTTAGAAGGAAAAACAGCAGTAATAACAGGCGGTAACAGTGGTATAGGCCTGGCCACAGCACAAGAATTTATAGCTCAGGGTGCTAAAGTGATCATTACCGGAAGGAATGAAAAATCTATCAATGAAGCACTTACATTATTGGGCGAAAACGCAAAAGGTGTAATTGCCGATAGCGCTGATATGAAACAAGTAAAAGAACTTGGCGAAAAGGTAAAAGCCATCACTCCAAATATCGATATCATTTTTGTTAACGCCGGTATTGGTCAGTTTAACTCTGCCGATCAGATGACCGAAGAGATGTTTGATGATATCATGAACATTAACTTTAAAGGAGCTTACTTTAGTTTACAGCAATTACTGCCGCTTGTAAATGATGGTGGTTCTGTAATATTAAATACATCAATAAACGCGCACATTGGCATGGCCGGTGCAAGTGTATACGCCGCAAGTAAAGCAGCATTGCTTTCATTAGCTAAAAACATATCTGCCGAATTGTTGCCTCGCCGCATCAGGATCAATTCTGTAAGCCCTGGCCCGGTTGTAACTCCATTGCATACTGCCGATAAATTAGGTCTTACAGATGAGCAATTAGAAGGAATGGGTTCTGAGCTGGTTAAACAAATTCCGATGGGCCGTTTTGGTCAGGCATCAGAAATTGCTAAAACAGTAGCATTCTTCGCATCAGATGATTCAACCTTCATAGTAGGTGCCGAATTATTTGCCGATGGCGGCATGGCTACCTTGAAAGGTGCTTAATATTATCCTAAACTATTCAATTGGTAATTGAGTATTATGCCGGGCGAAAGACCGGTATGATGCCCGAAAGTGGTCGGAAAGTAATTTCTTTCGGCCACTTTTGCCCTTTAGGGGGCTTTTTATTTATTGTGATTAATTTTAGAACCTTTAAGGAAAATTGTATCTAATTAAATGAAGAAAATAGGATTTTTATCGTTTGGGCACTGGTCCAACCATCCGTCGTACCAAACCCGCACGGGTGGTGATACGCTGCTGCAGTCGATTGATTTGGCCGTAGCTGCCGAAGAAATTGGCCTTGATGGCGCTTATTTCAGGGTGCATCATTTTGCCCAGCAACTGGCATCACCATTTCCATTGCTTGCGGCTATCGGTGCAAAAACCAGCACAATAGAGATAGGAACCGGAGTGATAGATATGCGGTATGAGAACCCGCTGTATATGGTAGAAGATGCGGGCGCTGCCGACTTAATTTCGGGTGGGCGTTTACAATTAGGCATAAGCAGAGGTTCGCCGGAGCAGGTGATAGATGGCTGGCGCTACTTTGGTTATGAACCTAAAGAGGGAGAAACAGACTCAGATATGGGGCGCACCAAGGCTCTGGAGTTTTTGGATAAACTTCAAGGTGTGGGATTTGCACAACCTAATCCATACCCGATGTTCCCAAACCCGCCGGGTTTGTTACGTGTAGAGCCATATTCTGAAGGGTTACGTGAGCGCATTTGGTGGGGGGCTGCCTCTAATGCTACCGCCGTTTGGGCGGCCGAAAATGGCATGTACCTGCAAAGCTCGACCTTAAAACATGACGAAAGCGGTAAGCCTTTTCATATACAACAGGCCGAACAGATCAGGTTATATAAAGAAGCCTGGAAAAAAGCCGGACATGAGCGGGAGCCAAGGGTTTCGGTAAGCCGTTCTATTTTTGCACTGGTTAATGATCAGGATAAGTATTACTTCGGGCAACAAGCTAAAGCTGCTGATAGTTTTGGTTACATTGAGCCTGATAAAAGAGCTGTATTTGGCAGGAGTTATGCTGCCGAACCAGATAAACTAATTAAAGAATTGGCACAGGACGAAGCGATACAGGAAGCTGATACCGTACTTTTGACGATACCTAACACGCTGGGCGTTGATTATAACGTACATGTATTGGATTCTATCCTAAAACATGTTGCACCTGGATTGGGATGGCGGTAAATTGCTGATGGGGCTCAAAATTGGTTGGTTAATTCCAGTTCTTTTTTGCTTTGTTTATAAGGCAAATATTATAGATTTGGGAACTACTAATGGTAACGGGACCAGAAAATTATTTGATTTTTATAATTTATGACCGATAGGTTCAAATGGTCAAATTTGTTATAGAAATGTTAATAATTTACCTTAAATGCGCTTTGCAGCTTAATTAAGTGGAAAAGTTAAATTAATATTATTGTCACATTGTCAGGTTGGGTTTGTGGCAAGCTATTTGAATAGTATATATTTGTAATACAAAATTTAAAAAATAGAAATCATGGCTTTAGAAATAACTGATGCGAACTTCGACGAACTTGTCTTAAAATCAGACAAACCTGTACTTATTGACTTTTGGGCAGAATGGTGTGGTCCGTGTAGAATGGTAGGTCCGGTAGTTGAAGATATTGCAAAAGAATACGAAGGCAAAGCTGTTGTTGGTAAAGTAAATGTTGACAACAACCCAGGCATATCAATGAAATTCGGAATCCGTAATATCCCTGCTTTATTATTCTTTAAAAATGGCGAAATTGTTGATAAACAAATTGGTGCTGTTCCAAAATCAGTATTAACTGATAAATTAGTTAAGCAATTAGCTTAATACCTTAGGCATAAATTAAGTTTACCAATAGCTTAATCCACCATATTTTACTTTTAAAAGCGTTGCATATTTTGCAACGCTTTTTTTATGCCCTATATTAGCTTTATGCCTAAGTTAAACGACGATCAGCAGATAAGGCAACTGGCCAATCTGGAGTTACTGGCCCGCCAGGTAGTTGAAGGTTTTATAACGGGCCTTCATCAAAGTCCCTTTCATGGCTTTTCTGTAGAGTTTGCAGAGCACCGTTTGTATAATAACGGCGAATCGGTAAAAAATATTGACTGGAAGCTGCTGGCCCGTACCGAAAAATTGTTTGTAAAGCAATTTGAGGAAGAAACCAACCTGCGCTGCTATTTATTGCTGGATACTTCATCATCAATGAATTTTCCTGAAAAGGGGCTTAGCAAGCTGCAGTTTTCTACCTATGCGGTAGCCTCGCTTATGCATCTGTTTAAAAAGCAGCGGGATGCCTTTGGTTTGTGTCTTTTTTCGGATAAGATTGACTGGCTGAGCGGGGCCAAATCAACCAGCACGCATTTGTTTCATTTGTATGCCGAGCTCAAAAGGATGTACAGCAATCCTAAGGTGAATACGGTTACCGATATAACCGGGGTATTGCACCATATTGCTCAGGAAATTCACCAGCGATCAATGGTGATCATCTTTAGCGATATGCTGGAAAATAGTGTTAACCCTGATAAATTACAATTACTTTTTGCTGCCATTCAGCACCTGAAGTTTAATAAGCACGAGGTTATTATTTTTAACGTTCATGACCGGCAAAAGGAACTTGATTTTAACTTTGATAACCGCCCGCATCACTTTGTTGATATCGAAAGCGGTGCCGAAATTAAAGTACATCCCGGTAAAGTTCGGGATGCCTACCGGGAATCATTAGCAGCCTATCGGCACGAGCTGGAACTTAAATGCGCCCAATATCATATTGACCTTGTTGATGCCGACATACATGAGGGTTATAATCAGGTATTGAAAGCTTACCTGGTGAAGCGGAACAAGATGATTTAAAATGAAAAAAGGCTATCCTTTTTAAAAAATAGCCCTAATAGGGGTAACACTTACTAAAACCTTACAAAGGAATAGCTGAAGCATGAAGATTTGATGAAGTTATTACTCCCGGTTAAATATTAGTTTCACACTGGTACCCTGATCTTTAACAGAATCAATCTTAACCTTGATATTGTGGAAGGCGGTAATACTTTTTACTATGGCCAGCCCTAATCCGTAGCTTTCCTTTTCGTCGGTGTCAAGTTTCTCAAACCGGTTAAAAGCACTTTCTATTTGTTTTTGATCCATGCCCGCACCGGTATCGGTGATGGTAATGGAGTAAATATCATCGGTAAGCTGATCGGATATAGTAATAGTACCCTTAATGTTATTGTACTTAATGGAGTTGTTAATGATATTGAACAACAGGGTATGCATTAACGGGCGGTTACCCTGTATGGAGTAAATGTATTTCAGGTGGTTGGTAAACTTGATTTGCTTTTCAATGATCCGGTCTTCCAGTTCCTCATGAATTTCTTTAATAACGCCGGCAAGCATCACCACATCGGCTTTATTGAACTGGTTATTTTCAACCTTTGATATGAGCAACAGACTGTTAATGATAGATTTTAAGCGGTTTAAGGTTTTTAGCGAGGCATGCATCTTATTTTCGCTGCCTTCACTCAATTCCTCATGCAGCAGGATGTTTTCGAGCCTTGAGCTGATGATGGATATAGGCGTAAGCAGTTCGTGCGATACATTGGCTATAAACTGTTTTTCCAGTATGAAAAGATTGGAGATCTTTTTCATCAACGAACTGATGCTATCGTCAAGCATTTCAAAATCCTGCGTTGTGGTTTTAATTTTTTCGTAATCAAAGTTCATGGGGTCATTAACTTTGATCAGTTTACGGTCGATTATCTTATAAAACGGAGCCAGGAGGAATTTGGTAAATACCAGATCGCTGATGAGGGTAAGCACCAGGGCAATGAATAATACCAGTAAGGTGAATTTTTTAATGATGGATTTTAATTCCTCTACCGATTCAATGGCCTCACCAATTTGCAGCAGGTAGCTGTGCCCGTTAAAGTTAAACTGGTGCGATAATATGCGATAAATTTGTATGTTGTTGTCAACCCTGCGCGATTCGGTACTGAACTTAATGGCATTGCTTGTTTTAGGATTGTACTTTGCCGGGGTTATGGTTATAAATTCCTCTTTTAAAATATTGTAATCGGTATATTCTTTCTGCCGGTTTAAAAAGTTATTGATCTCTCCCGTTGAAAGGTGTCTCAAGGTTTCTTCCTTGTTATCTTCCAACCGAACCTCAATATGGTTGTATGATATCTTTTCGATAGATAACAGGATAAGCAGGCCGGTAAATAAAATAATGGCCACTTTGGTTAAGGTATTATAGAGGGCCAGTTTTACCTGTAATTTCATTTATAGGTATAATTAAAATTAAATATTGATGCGGTAGCCAATGCTCCTAACGGTTTCAAACCAATCAATAGGAATGTATTGTGATAGTTTTTTGCGCAGGTTTTTAACATGTACATCAACAAAGTTCGAGTCGGAGTTTATTTCCAGTACATCGCCCCAAACGTGTTCTGTTAGGTTTGTGCGTGATATAACCCGGTTTTTGTTCAGTACCAGGTAATTGAATATCTCAAATTCTTTTTTGGTGAGGTTAATACGCTCATCATTGAACATTACCGTACGGTTCTGGATATTAACACGCAGGCCCTTAATGTTAATATCATTGCTCTCCAGCCGGTGCTTGCGGCGGGTAATGGCGTGCATACGTGCCAAAAGTTCACTTAATGAGAAAGGTTTTGCCAAATAGTCATCTGCTCCTTGTTCCAGGCCCAATACACGATCGTCAACAGCGCCGCGCGCGGTGAGGATAATCACCGCATCTTCGCGTTTATCAAGGCCTTTCAGCATTTTCAAAAGGCCAAAGCCATCGCCATCAGGAAGGCCAAGATCAAGCAGTATAAAGTCATAGTTGTTCACAAAGATCTTTTCTTCTGCCGATTTTTTGGTACGTGCATGTTCAACGGTAAAACCTTCGTGGCTTAAAAACTCATCAACTTCAAGGGCAAGACCTTTTTCGTCTTCAACAATTAATACATTCATACGTTGGCAATTTACAAAAGCTATAACTTATAAATTAAGCAATTGTGTATATACAACTGCAACATTAGTAAATTAAACTAAAGGTTTATCAAATTTAATGCAATCAATTTACAGTAAATGCTGTTAATGATTAAACGCTAACTTTTAATATGAGACTTTCCATCGAACGCAAACCTATAAGAGTTAACCCCGACCCCAAGCGTGTTATTGCAAGATTTTTTTTTAATGGTAACGACCGTGCCAAAGAGGTAATTGAACGTGTAATGAACATTAGCGAAGATGAGGCCTTTGGCATCGTATCGCCGCTATTACAGGAGTATTCAAAACGCCACCGCAATATCACCCGGGTTTTAAACAGGCATTGCAGTAAGCTGAAACCCTTGTTTCATGAGCTGAACATTGATTTTGATATACTTACTGTTTACCGCAAATTACTCATAGGCTCCTACTTTACGCATGAGTATTCTATTGAGTCGGCGGCATTTTTTAATCCATCCATCATAGAGGACCCTGACCAAACCGAGCTGGAGGACGGCCAAAAAAGGATGATCATCAGTTTCAGGGCGGTAGGCGAGGGGCATATCTCATCCATAACTTTCAGGCGCGCCTTGTTTGATAAGGATAATAATATCACCATACAGCCATCAGGCAGTTATATTGATGAGGCTGAAATTGTTCGTAATGCCGTTTACAACAAAAAACTGTTCTTTGAAAAGGCAGCCATCACCCAGATCAATATTGATGTGATCAATGAACTGGAATCAAAGCTTGATCACCATTTTGAGTATGCCAATCTGCGCCGCATTATTCTCGATTCGCAAAAGTTGCAGGAGAGCGATATGAAGCGCCTGGAGTACGATAAAGTGCTTTGGCTGGCCGATTCCTACTATGAAATAGTTTTTTCCCTTGATACCGACCTTTCCGACCGGGTTATATTCCCCATTTCAGAATATGAGCGCAAAGGTATTGAGGACGCCCGTTTTGTAAAATTTATAAATGATGACGGTACCTACGTATACTATGCTACCTATACGGCTTATGACGGTTCGCTCATTATGCCCAAGTTGTTGCAGACCTCTGATTTTTATAATTTTAAAATAATGCCGCTTTATGGCGCCGGTGCCCAAAACAAGAACCTGGCATTATTTCCGCGAAAGGTGAACGGCAAGTTTGTAATGATATCGCGGATTGATGGCTGCAACAATTACATCATGTACTCCGATAAAATTAATATATGGGAAAAGCCTATACTGTTGCAGCAGCCTAAATTTACCTGGGAGTTTATACAGATAGGCAACTGCGGTTCTCCTATTGAAACCAAGGATGGCTGGATAGTGATCACCCATGGTGTAGGCCCAATGCGGCGTTATGTGCTTGGTGCAAGCCTGCTCAAATTAGATGACCCTGCCGTTGAGATAGGTCGCCTGCGCGAGCCTCTGCTGATTCCTAATAGTGATGAGCGGGAAGGTTATGTGCCTAATGTATTATACTCCTGCGGGGCTATTGTACATAACGACAAACTCATTATCCCTTATGGCGTGTCTGACTCGTCAACAGCTTTTGCGGAGGTGTGTCTTGATGCCTTGCTCAAAAAACTGAAAGAAGATGTAAGTGAGGTGGCGGAAATTCAAAATTAAAAAATCAAAACTATATCTGGTATTATTATCGATGCCCGAAACTTTTTAAAATAATTTTTTGCTTCAAAAAGCCATCAAAAATTGGCAAAAGAGATCAGAATTGATTGAAAATCGGGCATTTTATAGAGTTTTACTTCAAAGTTCTTCAATTTTTGTCTGTTATTTGAGCTTTAATAAGTGTTAATAATTTGATTTTCAATGTGATATTTTGATTTTATCACTTCCGGGCTTTTACTCCCTTAACCAAATAGCCCGGCTACTTTATATAAGCAGCCGGGCTATTTGGTTCTATACAAATTTACGAAAATTTGGGGTGACATGGAAATGGTTGTATTGTTTACTCTTTGGACATAGTTACTCTGTATTATTATTGAATGGCGAAGTCCCGCTCTTGGCCGCGGGAAGGCCCAGTCACTTTTTTCTTGATAAAAAAGTAACCAAAAAATCAAGACAAAAAAAAGCTTCCGCCCACAGGCAAAACTCCCGGCCCGCTTTTTTGTCGGGCATTTACCCACTTTCTTATCATTCCACGCTTGTCATCCTTAGGAACGAAGGATCTATTCTACGGCATACAAAGTTTACTAACAGATCCTTCGTTACTCAGGATAACAAGTTAGAAAGAGTTCTGTCCCATATATTTTTAATTCCGTAAATTCTGATTCAGACATTCAGCAGATCAGCTTCGGGCAAAAAGCAGGCAGAACATATTGGCCTGTGTGTTGGATGGGGCATTAGCGAACCTTGCCGAAGGAGAGGTACTGCGCGAACGAAGTAGGGGTAAGGTTTAGCAGCCCGTGGTTCTGCCTGCTTTGCAGGGCAAAAGCTTTGTGCGGCAAAGAAGCCTTTCTGCTGAAAGCCTTTTGGTTACTTTGTGGCTACAAAGTAACTGGCCCTCCCGCGGCCAAGAGCGGGACTTCGCCATACAAACTGATGGGCTTATCCTCAAAGCAATTACACACAGACATGAAATTTTTAATCCAACCTTCTCCGGCATTACCCTTATCTTTGCGCCGATAAATAACAACTCAGAACACAATACTTACAATTACATCCCATGCCCACCCTTCGCCAGCTTTTTTTAGCCAATAACGCGCAAACTACCGATTTTCCGCTTTTGCTTGAATTTGAACGTGCCGAAGGTATTTATATGTACAACGAAGAAGGTAGGGCTTATACCGACCTTATTTCGGGTATAGGTGTAAGCAGCTTAGGGCATGGCAATCCCAAAGTTATTGAGGCCGTAAAGCAACAGGTAGAAAAATACATGCACCTGATGGTTTACGGCGAATATGTACAAACACCGCAGGTACGCTTCGCCGAAAAACTGGCTTCTGTATTGCCGCAAAACCTGCAATCGGTATATTTTACCAATTCAGGTGCCGAGGCTGTTGAGGGCGCTCTGAAGCTGGCCAAACGTTTCACAGGCAGGCAGCAGATCGTGGCTTGCCGCAACTCTTACCACGGCAGTACCCAGGGTGCGCTGAGTGTGATGGGCAATGAGGAGTTTAAACAAGCCTATCGCCCATTGTTACCCGGCATTAATTTTATCCGCTTTAATGAACCTGCCGATCTGCAGCTGATCACCGAACAAACCGCCTGCGTTATCATAGAAACCATACAGGGCGAAGCAGGTATCCGAGTGCCCGACCTCACCTATATGCAGGCCCTGCGCAAACGCTGTAATGAAACCGGCACCTTGTTGATATTAGACGAGATACAGGCAGCCTTTGGTCGCACCGGTAAGCTGTTCGCGTTTGAGCATTATGATATTGTGCCCGATATATTGCTATTGGCTAAGGCTCTGGGCGGAGGTATGCCCATTGGCGCATTCATATCATCAAACCAAATCATGGGCGCGCTCAAAGAGAATCCTATTTTAGGCCACATCACTACCTTTGGCGGTCACCCCGTATGCTGTGCCGCCGGACTGGCCGCACTCGAGGTGCTGCTTGACGAAAACCTGACACCCGCCGTTGCAGAAAAAGAGGCGCTCTTCCGCAAGCTGCTGGTTCACCCGGCAATTAAGGAAGTGCGTGGCAAAGGTTTGATCCTGGCTATTGAACTGGACAATTTCGATCTCAACAAAAAAATAATCGACCGCTGTATCGAAAACGGTGTTATCACCGATTGGTTTTTACATTGCAGCAACTCCATGCGCATTGCCCCGCCACTCATCATCACTCATGAACAAATAGAACATGCATGCGGCGTGATACTGGAGGCTATTGAGTTTTACACCGCATAGCTATTAAGCTCACCCCCGACATGGCTACGCTTGTCGATCCTCTCTTCGGCTTCGCCGCAAAGAGGGTAAAGAAATAATTTCTTTTGTCCTTTGTCTTTTATCCCTTTTCAAATCCCTCTTTCCGCCGAAGGCGAAGAGGGTGGTCCAGCGAAGCGTAGACCGGGTGATTCTTTGCTATGGGCTATTACTCTCCAAAGGAGCGGGGGTAATTGATCATAAATAAAATTAAGTATCCGAGGAAAAACAATCCCCTGAAAAAGAAAAATCCTCTCCATTGGAGAGGATTTAGAAAAGGTCTTTTAATTAACCCGGTGTATCTCTATAGCTTCAGGAATCGAGAGCATGAGTGGCACTTTTTCTACTGTAACAAAGCTCAGGTCGAGACCAAAGCCACGCTCTTCAGATAAGCTCACCTTTTTAAGCTGCACGTAATAATCCATAATAAAGCGCTCGAAGAACGACAGACTGTGCGAGCGTGACAATACCTTCTCGATCACCACAAACCTGAAATCACCTACTATCTTGTGCTTATTTAATGATTTGTAGTTGCTGGTAATATCAACCTCACCTTTTTTAACAAGGTCTTCCACTACTTTTCGGAACAACAGGTTAATCTGCTGCTCAACCCTAAAACCAAGTTTAAAGTCGATCCTGATCACCTTGTTAGGCACCAGCGATTCTACCTCGTATTCGCGTTTGTAAGGCTCATCAACCACGTCAACGTGTACCAGCCAGTATACGTCGGCCCGTTTAGGTTGCTTTTGCAGTATGGAGTAAACTATTTTCGATTCAATTTCTGAGTTAAAGTTGGCACTGGTTAAATACACCAGCTGCGACGCATATTTAGGCACGGTTTCATCAGCACTAAGCTCCTTTAAAATCTCAAAGTAATCCTCAATACCAACAAATTTCACGTAGCGGTTCCTGATCTTGCGGGCGGTATGCCATGTCCACATTACGGTGAACAGCAGGAATCCGATTGATAAGGTAAACCAGCCCCCGTGAACAAATTTAACCAGGTTACCGGCCAGGAAGGTTCCTTCAATAAGCAGGTAAACCGTTAAAAATACGGCAATAATATACGTAGGTACCTTTTTGCGCTTTAAGAATTTTGATACCAGGATGGTGGTCATGAGCATGGCTACGGTAATACTTAAACCGTATGCCGATTCCATTTTGCTGGAATGTTTAAATATGAGCACCACGCCTAAACAACCTGCCCAAAGCAGCCAGTTAACGCTTGGCACATATAATTGCCCCTTTTGTTCAGACGGATAATTGATCCTTACCTTTGGCCATAGGTTAAGCCTTACAGCCTCGGCTATAAGTGTAAATGAACCTGAAATAAGCGCCTGACTGGCAATTACTGCCGCCACTGTTGCTATACCGATACCAAATATCAGGAACCAGGGTGGCATTATTTTATAGAAAGGATTATTTAAGTTAAGATCGATAGTGTGATTGGCAAATTGAAGCAACCATACCGCTTGCCCAAGATAGTTAAGGATAAGGCAGGTTTTAACATATATCCAGCTGATGCGGATGTTATCCTTACCGCAATGGCCCAGATCAGAGTATAAGGCCTCGGCTCCGGTGGTACACAGAAACACTGCTCCAAGCACTATAAAAGCTTCGCCGCCGGTACTGGTGCTGAGTAGTTTATAAGCATAATACGGGTTTAATGCCCTTATTATTGATGGATCATGAACAATGTAGCTGATACCCAACACACCCATCATGGTAAACCAGATAAACATGATAGGCCCAAAAGCCTTACCCACCAATGAAGTACCAAACTGCTGAATAATGAATAAAGCCGTAATAATGGCCATCACAATTTGCATGGTTGGCAAGGTAGGGTAGTAGGTTTGCAGCCCCTCAATGGCCGATGATATGGTGATAGGCGGTGTAATGATACCATCAGCAAGCAATGCGCAGCCCCCTACTACAGCAGGCACTATAAGCCACTTTGCCTTGCGGCGCACCAGCGAAAATAGTGAGAATATGCCACCTTCACCCTTGTTATCCGCACGCAACGTGATCACCACATACTTGAGTGTGGTTTGCAGCGTTAATGTCCAGAAAATTAGGGAAACACCTCCTAAAACTAAAGTTTCGGTAATGGTTTGCGAAATCGAGGAGTGCTCGGTTCCTACAATAGCCTTAAATACGTATAATGGGGAGGTACCAATATCACCGTAAATTATTCCTAAACTGATAAGCAGGCCTGCTGCCGTCAGTTTTTGCAGATCTTTATGGTTTGACACTATTATATTTCTAAAAGGTGCAAAAATATCATTTTTTTTGGTTAAACTTAAATATTCATTAAACGTATAAATAAAAAAGAAGTCTAAACCGTAAACTGAACAGTTTTTGTTAAATTTTGTTAAAAAGTTTTATAAAAACATCATTTTTTGAATTGATCAGGGCTTTATTTATACTTTTGTAGGCAAGACTTAAAAATGAGGCGAAACATTACTTATCTCTTTATTTACAACACACGTATCATGCTAACTGCTTTGGCGGTTTTTATGTGCTGTGCCTTTGCTGCCGAAACTAAGCCTTTAAAGTTTAAAAACGATACCACCTACCTGCGCGTTTCAAAAGGTAAAAAAGCATCTTACTTAAAAAACGGACTGCATTTGGTGCTGCCGCCGCTGAAACCGGCCGTAACATCAAGCGTAAAAGTAAGCGTACAACGTTCAGACGATAAATTGCTGAACGATGTGCAGCTGTACCCAAACCCGGTAACCGACCAAATCAATTTAAAATACACCATATCGCGCAATACCAACGTAACCATCAAAATTATGGATGTGTTGGGTAACGATATCACCACCATGTTTTCGTCAAGGGTTGACTCCGGCGATCACAGCATCAACTATCCTATTAACAACAAGCTCACCAGCGGTTTTTATTTCGTACGTGTAGTAGCCGGCACCGAATCAGTTATTAAGCGTATATCAGTGTTGTAGGTAACAAATCTTTTTTTACAAAGATGTCATTGCGAGCGTAGCGCGGTAATCGTGTGCTTTTGTATTGGACTTGCAATGTTCGCGATTGCTTCGTCGTTCCTCCTCGCAATGACAAGTTTTGAATCCCACCCCTTGGCCCAAGTATGAAGCTAAGGTCAAAATTTAGCGGCTGCTTATGTTGGAAATGAAATTGTGCAATTTACTCACCCCGACTACGCTACGCTCGTCGGCCCTCTCTTCAGCTTTGCTGGAAAGAGGGTGAAGAAAAGTGATTCCCTCTTTCCGCCGTAGGCGAAGAGGGTGACCAAGCGCAGCGATGGTCGGGTGAGTAGAAAACCCAAATCATACTACCACTTACCACGCTATTTTTTTAGATTTGGCGTTTATAGCTTTACTTATGAAGATTATTGCCATTGGCCGCAACTACGCCGAGCACGCTAAAGAATTGAATAACCCCGTACCCACTGTTCCGGTTATTTTTATGAAACCCGATACTGCCATCATCAAGGATAATAAACCTTTTTATCATCCCGATTTTTCTGAAGATGTGCATCACGAAATTGAGCTCGTTTTAAAAGTAAGTAAAGAAGGCAAGCACATCAACCAGAAATTTGCCGCGGGCTATTTTGAGGAAATTGCATTGGGTATTGATTTTACCGCCCGTGATATTCAAAGCCGCCACAAAGAAAAAGGCCTGCCCTGGGAACTTGCCAAAGCTTTTGACGGTTCGGCGCCTATCAGCAACTTTGTGCCCAAAAGCAAATTCGTAGATATTTATGATCTCAACCTTAAACTTGACGTTAACGGCGAAACCCGCCAGCAGGGCAACACGCGCGATCTGCTTTTCTCCTTTGAAAACATCATAGCATTTGTTTCACAATACATCACCCTTAAAAAGGGCGACCTTATATTTACAGGCACTCCGCCGGGAGTGGCAAAAGTAAAAGTTGGCGACAGGCTGGAAGGCTATCTGGAAGATGAAAAACTGCTTGACTTTTACGTAAAATAACACATGATCAAACATATAATTACGGGTGCGCTGTGCCTCGCCCTTACCACGGGCCTGCGTGCGCAAACCACCCCAATACAAAGCAGGCAGTACCCGCAAAATTATTTCCGCTACCCGCTTGATCTGCCACCAACTACGGCCGGTTCATTCGGTGAGCTGAGGCCCGCGCACTTCCATTCCGGGCTCGATTTTAAAACCAACCAGCGCACAGGTTACCCCGTGCATGCTGTTAATGATGGCTACATATCACGGGTGAGGGTGCAGTTTGGTGGCTTTGGCCGTGCTATTTATATTACCCACCCAAACGGCTACACCACAGTTTATGGTCACCTGGAAAGCTTTTCGCCTGCGGTAGCGGCTCTGGTTAAGGCATACCAGTATGAACATCAAACCTACGAGGCCGATTTTAACCTTCAGCCAACACAGGTACCCGTTCGTAAGGACGAAGTAGTTGCCATATCCGGCAACGCGGGCGCATCGGCCGGGCCTCATGTGCACTTCGAGATCAGGGACACCAAAACCGAAGAAACCATTAACCCCCAGCTGTTTGGTTTAACCATTCCAGACAGGGTGCCGCCTACTATTACCTCTATCGGTATCTATCACCTGAACGGTAACCCTTTCAGCGAAAAAACACCACGTGAGTTTTTGCCCATCATTGGCGCCGCAGGTAATTACCATTTAACCAAACCGCAGGTATTGCATTTGAGCGGTTATGTAGGCTTCGGTATCAATACTACTGATATGAACAGCACTTCGGCCAATCATAACGGTATCTATTCGATAGAATTAAAGCTTGACGGCCAAACGGTTTATACCTTTACGGTTGAGCGTTTCGCGTTTGATCAAACCCACGCCATCAACGCTTATATAGATTATCCGGCCTTCACCTCATCGCGCAGGTGGATGCAGAAATGTTTTATACTGCCGGGCAGCCATATATCGCTCTACCCGCAATCCATCAACCGCGGTATCATCACTTTTGACGATGATGCCATGCATGAGGTTGAGTATGTGGTTAAAGATGTAGCCGGCAACGCGTCAACGGTAAAGCTCAAGGTACAATCAAGCAAATTTACCCCGGCAACTAATAAATTAGCTGGCACTCTGTTTCATTACGATACCAAAAGTGAGTTCAGTACCGATAAGGTAAAGGTTACCATTATGCCGGGCAATTTGTATGATGATCTGGATTTTGCCTATTCGGTATCGCCCAAACCGGTTTCAGGTTTTTCGCAGGTACACCATATCCACAACAGGCTCACCCCAATTCATGACAGCTATGATTTGTGGATAAAACCCGATGCCGACCTGGGTAACTATGCCGATAAGGCCGTAATTGTAAGCACAACGGGAGCTTGCCAGGGTGGTTTTTTTGAAGATGGCTACGTGAAAACAAAAGTGAGCAGCTTTGGCGATTACTTTATTAAGCTGGATACCATACCGCCAGTTATCCATCCGCTCAATATCCAGAATGGTAAAAATATGGCGGCTGCCCGGAGCATTAACTTCCGCATGGGCGATAATATGTCGGGCATAAAAAGTTATGCAGGCACCATTGATAATAAATGGGTTTTAATGGAGTGGGATTATAAAAGTAAAATACTAAGTTTTAACTTTAACAGCGATATTGCACCCGGCAAGCACGTATTTAAGCTTACCGTGAGCGATAACAAAAATAACTTTGCCGAATTTAAGGCAGATTTTTACAGGTAGTATCAAGTAATTAGTATCAGGTATCAAGACTGCTAAATTTGGATATTTACCATCACAAATAATCTTGATAACTGATACTAAATACTTATCACCGTATCAAGACAACTAAATTTGGGTATTTACAATCATCAAAAAAATCCTGATACTTGATACTTACTACTTGATACTATATCAAATTAAGAAAAGCACCTATGGCAACACTAAAAGAAGGCGATAAGGCCCCTGATTTTACCGCGAAGGATCAGAACGGAAAAACCGTTTCCCTTGCTGATTATAAAGGAAAGAACGTGATCCTTTATTTTTATCCTAAAGATGATACCCCGGGTTGTACTGCCGAGTCATGCGATTTCAGGGATAACTACCAATCGCTGCTGAGCAAAGGCTTTGAAGTAATTGGTGTAAGCACCGACGATGAAAAATCGCACAAAAAATTTGAAACCAAATACAACCTGCCTTTTACCCTCATAGCCGATAACGAAAAACAAATTGTTGAGGCCTACGGCGTTTGGGTTGAAAAAAACATGTACGGCAAGCAGTATATGGGCACTGCCCGCACCACCTTCATTATTGATTGCAACGGCGTTATAAGCCACCTGATCAGTAAGGTTGATACCAAAAATTCATCACAGCAGGTGCTTGATCTTATTCAATAACCTTGTTTACAAAGAATTAATTTGTATAAGTATATTTGCTGCCTGTAACCTGAATGCCGGGCATGTTTGCCTGTTGCAAAAAAGGTGATGGAAAGAAAACAAAATGCGGTAATTAGCATTTAACTATAAAAATTAAAAAATGTCGTTGCAGGTTGAAGATTCAGAGATTTTAAGCAAGTTCCAGGACGAGAAGACACGTAACGAAGCGTTTAACCTGTTATTAAAAAAATACCAGCAAAAAATTTACTGGCACATACGCCGCATGGTTATTGACCATGACGATGCGGATGATCTGGTTCAGGATGTTTTTATCAAGGTTTGGAAAAACCTGCTGACTTTTAGAAATGACGCGCAGCTATATACCTGGATGTACAGGATAGCATCCAACGAATGCATTACTTTTTTGAACAAGAAAAAACAAAAAAATAATGTTTCGTTAGATGATGTAGCTTATGAACTGGCCGATACTCTGGCCGACTCAAGCTACTTTAACGGCGACCAGGCGCAGCGCAAATTACAGGAAGCTTTGTTAACCCTGCCCGAAAAACAGCGTTTGGTGTTCAATATGAAGTATTATGATGATATGAAGTATGAAGAAATATCAGACGTTTTGGGTACAAGCGTGGGTGCTTTAAAGGCATCTTTTCACCTTGCGGTTAAAAAGATCGAAGCTTTCTTACTGTCTAAAGATTAATTTTATTTTACGTTAAACCTTTTAGCACTATGTTCATCTATAGTTATGTATGAAAAGCGATATGGACAATAGGGAGTGGCTGGATGATTATGAATCACTGAAGCGGGTAGGTTCCGGAAACCCGTTTACAGTGCCGTCTGGCTATTTCGATGATTTAGCGCAGCACATTACATCACGCATAGGGCTGGAAGGGCTGAAAAGCTCATCCAGTGGGTTTACCGTTCCTGAAAACTACTTTGAACAATTAAGCAGCAACATACAGAGCCGTATACGTATTAACGAGGCTGTGAATACGGAAAACACAGGTTTTACCGTTCCGGAAAATTATTTTGATGAACTTGGCAGCAATATACAAAGCCGTATTGCTGTTGAGCAGGCCCTAAACCCGGAGCATCAGGGTTTTGATGTGCCCGAAAATTATTTTGAAGAGCTTGGCAGCAACATTCAAAGCCGTATTGCTATTGAGCAGTACGTAAACAATGAGGCAGAAAGCTTTGCCGTTCCTGAAAACTATTTTGAGGAATTGGATAAGCAAATCCAAAGCAGGATAGCTGTTGAGCAGCATATCCATAACGAGGCGGAAAGCTTTACTGTTCCTGAAAATTATTTTGAGCAGTTAAGTCAAAACATCTTAAATAAAACTGTTAACCAGGAACCAGCTAAAGTGGTTACTATGCCGGTTGCAGCCAAAAAGAAAGGCGTTGTACGCAAACTTTTTGCATCTCACACCTTCAGGTATGCTACCGCGGCTTGTTTTGCGCTTATACTGGGTATTGGTGTGGTAATTAAAAACGCCGATGCACCTGTAAAGCACGATCAGTCGTTTTTGCATGAGCAGCTTTCAACCGTACCGGTTGATGAAATTAAAAGCTACCTGCAATTACATGCTGATGCCGGCGATACCCGCACCCTGATGGATGGAAGCCAGCAAATTAACAGCGACAATTTGGATGTAGACCTGTCAGATTATTTGGATACTAATTAAACGATATATTTTTAATGAGTAAATTGATCAGGCTTATTTTTATTTTCTTGTTTATTATAGCTGCCGGCCGTGAATCTTACGCACAGGTCAGCAATAGCCTGGTTCAGCGGCAAAGGATAACTCCTGCTCCATCCCGTGATAAAAAAGGTGTGGGTAAACGCCTTGAAGCTGCCCGCGACCGTTTTATTGGCAAACAGCTTGACCTTACCGATGAAGAATCGGCTAAGTTTTGGCCTATATACCGCCAGTATCAGCAGGAACTTACTGCCGTTAATATCTTAAAACGTTTAAACAATTCCAGTGCTGCCACTAACGGCACCGAGCAAATTGATAAAGAGATTTATTATGAAAGCCAGCAGGTAGGCATCCGCAAGCGCTACCGCGACGCCTTCTCTAAGATACTTCCACCCGAAAAGGTAAGTAAGCTCTACAAAAGCGAACAGGAGTTCCGTGATGAACTCATCAAACAACTCAGCGAACGCAGCGAAAGAGCTGGAAATTAATAGATTTTATTGCTAAGTAGGTTCGCGCGCTGCATGGCGAAGTCCCGCTCTTGGCCGCGGGAGGGCCAGTCACTTTTGTCGCCACAAAAGTAACCAAAAAGGCTTTCAGCAGAGAGGCTTCTTTGCCGCACAAGGCCTTTACCCTGCAAAGCAGCCAGAACCACGGGCTGCTAAACCTTACCTCCACTTCGTTCGCTCATTGCCCTTGCTTCGGCAAGGTTTGCTAATGCCCCTGCTAGCACACAGGCCAACGTATTCTGCCTGCTTTTCGCCCGAAGCTGATCTGCTGAATGTTTGAATCAGAATTTTCTGAATTAAAGAATGAACAGAATTTAAAATTGTCTGAACCAGAATTTACGGAATTAGAGAATGAACAGAATGTAAAATGGTGGATGGAAAAAGCGCTCTAACTTGTCATCCTGAGCGTAGCGAACGATCTGTTAGTAAACTTTGCATGCCGTAGAATAGATCCTTCACTACGCTCAGGATAGCAAAAAAGAAGAACTTAAAGATAGCTTGAAACAATCTTATAAAAAGCGAAATGCGGGTAAAGGCCCGACAAAAAAGCGGGCCGGGAGTTTTGCCTGTGGGTAGAAGCTTTTTTTTGTCTTAATTTTTTGGTTACTTTTTTATCAAGAAAAAAGTAACAGCCTTAGCGGCAATTGAGCGCTCTGCGCAATAAAAGTATGCGTTATGTATTTCAGCTTTTTCAGAAAGTAATTATACAATTGTTCTCAATGAGCACATCCTTACCCTAATATCCTCTTATACAACTCCAAATAATCGGCAACCATTTTTTCTTTTGAAAAGAGGGTACTGGCGCGGTTGTAGCAGTCAATGCGGTTGATTTTGTTCAGCTGATCTACTGCTTGCACCGTTTCATCAATGGTGTTTACCAGGAAGCCGGTTTGGCCGTCCTGAATCAGCTCGGGCATGGAGCCGCGGTTAAAGGCAATTACGGGTGTGCCGCATAGCATGGCTTCTGCTACACTCATGCCGAAGGGTTCGTCGAAACTTATCGGGTGCAGCAAGGCCAGGGCATTGCCCAACAGTTGTTTCCTTTTTTCGGGACCGGCATGGCCTATGTACTCAATATCTGCACTCAAAAATGGTTCTACCTTTTCTCGGTAATAGTTTTCGTCCTGAATGATACCAGCTATCAGTAGTTTGCGTTTGCTCCTCTTGGCTATTTCAATGGCTTCGGCAGTGCCTTTGTGCGGGTGGATGCGGCCGAAGTAAAGCAGGTAATCGCCAGGAGTTTCAAAAAACTCAAAGTCGGCAGTATCAAGGCCATTATAAACCGTGGCCAGATAATTAAGCTCCGGGCTGCGGTCGGCATTGCTGATGGATACATAATAACCAAAGCCGTTATACTTTTTATAAACCGGAATTATCCTGGGCGACGAAAAACCGTGTATGGTAGTGATCACCGGAGTTTTAATAAGGCCCGAGTAGGTAAGCGGCAGAAAGTCAAAGTTATTATGAATAATATCAAACTGACCGGCTTTCTCCATCAGGTTACTGATGTGCAGGCATTCCAGCACTTTGGCATCCTCTTGCTTATCTTCCTCGTAACCTGCCGCACAAACAGCATCAAGTTTGCCGGCGGTGATGGAATCGCCGGTGGCAAAAAGGGTTACATCTACGCCCAGTTTAATTAAACCCTCGGCTATGTTTGAGGCTATTTGTTCCCAAGGCCCGTAATGCCTGGGCGGTGTGCGCCAGGCAACGGGAGCCAGTACAGCTACTTTCATTTAACAGATCTCCGCTTTTTGGCTGCCATACTTGTTGTATTCGTATTCCAGCTCAAATGCTTTCAATACCGTAAGGTGCGATATCAGGTAGGCCAGCGTGCTTTCGGCACCCTGATTACGATTGATGCCTGTAGGCAACAGCCCATCGCAGCAACCCTTGGTTTCATGATCATACAATGGCGCGCGCAACGTGTTTTCGCCCAGGAACCATTTGTAACTCAAAAACATCTTCTCAATATATTGCGGCACCCTGAATATTTGGTAAGCCTGAAAATGCATCATGACCATGGCCATGGTTTCAATAGCCTGCTGATCAAATGTAGGGAAAGTACCTCCACGATAATACCAGCCATCGTTACCCACAGGGCTCAAATAGCCGTTTGAGAGTGTCAGTTTATCTAAAAAGGCCATGGTAGCCAATGCTATCCTTTTAGCATCCTCATTACCTGTAATTTCGCAGGAGTGCAGTAATGCCAGCGGAAGGATGGCATTATCATAGGTCATTTTTTCTTCAAACCACTGCCAGTCATCAGATTGGGTATTTTCATACGCATCAATAAGCGGCTGCGTAAGCTGGGTTAATATTTTCACCATGCCTTCGTCTGATGGGAATACCTGCAGGTACAAGCTTACACCTATGATGGTGTTGGCCATCCCCCGCAAATGTTCCAGTTTGGTAAAATGCGGCACCGATTTATGGAATATCTCCAACGAAAACTCACGGTATGAATTACTTGCCGCGCAGCCTATCAAATGGCCCAAAGCCCAGATGGTGCGCCCGAAAGAATCTTCAGAACCCACCTCATCCAGGTAACGCCTGTCGAAACTTAAAAAGTTGCGGAAGTTGCCATCATCTGTTTGCATATAGTGGATATAACTCAGGTAAACCGGCAGCAGTTCAAAAGCTTCCTTGCTTTTATTACGCTGATAGGCCATGAGCGCCATGATAAGCGCACGCGCATTATCATCCAAACAATAACCTTCCTTTAAATTAGGGATGCCGTATTTGGCGTGCTGCACAATACCGGTATCATCGGTTAAGCGCAAAACATGGGTAAGGCTAAATTGCGGTAATATCTCCGGGTCAACAATGCTGTTTTTAAGTATCTTATCGCTAAAGTCGTAACGTACGCTGGCTTCCTGGGCCACTTTAATAAACTCGGCTCCAACAACCGGCCAGCGCAGATGCAGGCCATATTGATAGGCATTATCTTTTAACTCAACCAAAACACGGTCTTGGTCAAGCAGTTCAATTACGGTATCGGCAAGGGCTTCGGAGTTTTTGAAATCAAAAAGCCTTCCGCGTTTATCGGCCAGTAACTCAGTAGCATGCCAATACGGGGTTGATACCACCGCCGCACCCGCGCCAACCGCGTATGATAGCGTACCGCTGGTAATTTGAGCCTCGTTCAAATACGGGGTAACATAAACTTCGCAGGCAGTAAGGTAATTCACCAGTTCTTCTTCCGACACAAATTTATTGATGAACGACAGGTTTGCCGATACACCAAGCTGATGTGCCAGGCTTTTCAAATGGTCGCGGTATTCCTCGCCCGAGCTTTTAATTACGCCCGGATGTGTATTCCCCAGGATCACATACATTACGTCGGGGTGTTTTTCAACAATACGGGGCAGGGCCTTGATCACTGTTTCGAGCCCCTTATTGCGGCTTAACAAACCAAAGGTGAGTAAAACCCGGTGGTTTTTAAATGACGACAGGCCTTTAACCGGATTTTGGGCAGGTGCCTCCACATCGGGTACACCATGTTCAATGATCTGGATCTTGGCAACAGGAATGTCATAAATGGTGGTTAAAAACTCCACGGCCCGCTGGCTCATCACAATTATTTTCGACGACTGATCGGCTATCTCGCGGATAATGATGCGCTGCACATAACTGGGCTCTTTAAGTATGGTGTGCAATATGGAGATCAGTGGTTTTTCGAGCCGGTTGATCAATGGTAAAATATATATCCCGCTTTCGCCGCCGTATATGCCAAATTCGTGCTCCATGATACAAACATCGGCGTTGCTGGTATTAATGTAATTGGCAGCCCTGATGTAATCTTTCTGATGATCCTGGCGAATAACATATTTAACCTCTTCCGGGTATTCATACGCGTGCTGGTCTTCAGAATCATTTAACGCAACTACAAAGCCACCGTCGGCAAGTGATTTTCTTTCGGGAAAGTTGGCATTAATGGCACGCATTAAATTTTGGTTGAATGTGGCCAAACCACATTCGCGGGGAGGGTAGGTGGAGATATATGCTATTTTCATTTTTTTGGTAAGATGTTTTAGAACGTATAGTTGTATTACAAACAAGCCTATAGAGCTACTTGTTTACACCAGTGACTATAAAAAAGTGCAGAAATGATCTGTTTTGGAAGAAAAGACGCCTTTGAAGCACCTTTTGTATAGTTATACACTATAGATGCATAAACTATACCAATTTAATTTGAAGTAAAATTTATAAGATAATATTCAAATTGGTAAGTTGAATATTATATGGTGAAGTAAAGCAGATCAACCGGCCCTTGTTAAGGTACGGAATAATAACCAACATGCTTGCATTATAATTTAACGGCAGAATCAGGAAGGTTATAAAATGGCTCACCCGGTTTACGCTTCACTTGTCGACTCTCTCTGGCTTCGCCGCAATGATAGGGTCAACGAGCCTGCCGATGTAGGGGTGAGTAGCTAAACAGGCTAACTTGACGAAACTATCTTTTCATGAACTATCATTCCTTTGAGCGGATTTAGTTGAGGCTTTGCTCATGAGCCATTTTCATATACCCTTTAACCTCATCGTTAACATCCTCCTTCAGGTACATTCTGAAATAGTGGTTATGGTCATTAGTGCCGGGCACGGTCTTTATTTTGGTAAAACACAGGTTATCGGCATATATCTCATGAAAGGGAAATACTACATCAATAAAGTTTTTGCCTAACTGGGTAACATAGGCAAAGTTTATGCGATCGCCAAGAGCTATCATGCTTTTGGTGGGATATACCTTGATGGGGGCTATCTGCAGATACTCGGTAACGAAGTGATCAAACAGCGCAATAGTATGTTCAGATTTCCCCTGCAGAAAATCGCCCAGGTTACGCTCACGGCAGGAATGTACCTGGTTGGTATTGGCAAATTCGCGGTTGCATATGGGGCATATCCACATATAGGTTATGTTAATTGATCATCCAGATCGGCATAATTAAAAAGCCCCATAGGGGCACCCTGTTTATAGCAATAAAGTTAAAATGTTTTTAGCTCCATAGGAGCTCCCTTTTTATAAAATATAATCAGGCAGCACCTACGGAGCTGATGTTTTTGGATGAAGGCTATAAACAGGATATCCCTACGGGATTGATGTTACCTAAATTATGCTGTTGCAGTTTCTTTACCCAATACACTGTTTTTATAGCTGTATGTGCCGTAAATAACCAGGCCGATAACCAGCCATATTAAAAAGCGCAGCCAGTTGGTGTAGCCAAGCTCGGTCATGAGGTAAAAACAGCTCATGAGGCCCAGTACCGGTATCAGCGAAAAGTTTTTAATAAAGCTATAAACGCTGATGATGATGATCAGGATAAAGAACAGGTAATTAGGGAAGTTATACAGAAAGCCGTCTAACCCAAGGCGGTATTTTTTAGCATCGCTGATTGATGGGGTAGCCCTCAGGGCGGTATTAAATTTATCTTCTTCCAGGTTTTTAAAATACGGGGTTGGTGCTGTTTTGTTAATGTTTTGATCTCCAAAGAGCGTACTGCATGTATTGAGCAGGGCGGTGTTATCAGCCGCGCTCAAATCATCAATAATTGCCGATTTTTCCTTTATCTTTTTAAACTGCATCATTTCAACCTGAGGCGCTGGTTTAAAGTAGACGCATGAGCCTAAAATAACCAGCGTGATGAGCGGAACAATCCATTTGCCGTTAACGTAAGGTAAATGGAATTTACCAGCCTGTGCAGCTTCGCGGGGTAGCAAAAGCACACCACCGCACACCAATACAAAGGCAAACAGGGTACCAATACTGGTAAGGTCGGTAACCTCGGTAAGGTTCATAAACAAGGCAGGTATGGCCACCACAAAGCCGGTAACCACAGTAGCAAAGGCCGGGGTTTGGAATTTTGGGTGAATGCGTGAAAACGCCTTTGGCAATAAGCCATCACGGCTCATGCTCATCCATATGCGGGGCTGGCCTAACTGGAATATCAGCAAAACGCTGGCCGTGGCAATAACCGCGCTTATGGAGATAATATAGCTGATGTTATGCAAGCCAACCTTTGCAAATACAAAGGCCAGCGGATCGCCTACCTGGAGATCTTTATAACTTACCATACCTGTTAGTACCAAGGCAATCAATATATATAGTACGGTGCAAATGATTAGCGAGTAGATCATACCTCGGGGCAGATCGCGCTGGGGTTTTTCGCACTCTTCGGCAGTGGTTGATATGGCATCAAAACCGATATAGGCAAAAAATACGCCGGATACACCCTTCATTACACCGCTGAAACCGTTAGGCATAAACGGGTGCCAGTTTGCAGGCGTTACATAAAAAAAGCCGATTACAATAACCGCTATCACGATCACAATTTTTAAGATAACCATGGCGTTGGTAGCCTTTTTGGTTTCGCGGATACCTACATAAACCAGGTAGGTGATGATGATAACAATACCTAAGGCAGGCAGGTTGGCTATCAGCTTAAAATTGCCTATTCCGGGGGCTGTGTTCCAGGCTAATGCCGCAGCTTGTACACGTTCGCTGATATCGGCCACGTGGTTACCAGCAGCCACAACTGCCTCATGCCCGCGCAGGGCCGATACGTAATCCATGGTAAGGTATTTGGGCATGTGGATATTAAAGCCTTCCAGCAGGTTCACAAAATACTCGCTCCAGGATATAGCAACGGCGATGTTGCCAATGGCGTATTCCATTAAAAGATCCCAGCCAATGATCCAGGCAATTAATTCGCCAAATGAGGCGTAGGCATAAGTGTAAGCGCTGCCCGCAACCGGGATGCGTGAGGCAAATTCGGCATAGCAAAGGGCCGAAAAGCCACAGGTAATGGCTGTAACTACAAATAAAATGGATACCGCGGGACCGCCATGAAAAGATGCCTCGCCTATGGTTGAAAATATACCGGCACCAACAACGGCAGCTATGCCCATCAGTGTCAGATCCTTAACATTTAGTTCTTTTTTGAGTTGCGATGTTGTTGTACCCGGGTGCTCGCTATCACTAAATCCACACTCAACATCATGTAATATTTTTTCTACAGATTTTTTACGAAATATGCTTTTCGACATTTAATTCAACTAATTAGTCTAACTCAACTCAAACATAATCATTTTTTTGCATTGAATAAGTATATGCTTATTTTGCGCCAATGAAGATAGGCGTTAAAGATGTTTTGTACCGGATAAGGCCATTTTTTATACTTTATCTGCTGGTATTATGCGCCTGTTTGATCATCAAATTCATTTACAGCCGCGAAATTATATATTTTACTGTAAATGGCCTCAATAGTTTGTGGGCCGATGCCATTATGCCCTACATCACCGATCTTGGCGAAGGGTTCACGGTACTTATTTTATCGGCCTTTGTAGCCTTGTTCAGCTACCGGAAAGCCTTACTACTGGCTTCAAGTTTCGCGGTGACCAGTATTGCGGCACAAATTTTAAAATACATATTTGATGCGCCAAGACCAAGAGTGTATTTTGTACATGAGCTTAGCCGCATCCATTTTGTTAAGGGGCTTTATATCCTGGGTACACACAGCTTCCCTTCGGGCCATACAGTTACTGCATTTTCTGCCGGGGTAGTAATCACTTATCTATGCAGAAAGAAGGGGTGGGGAGTAATAGCGCTTTTAGTGGCCATACTGGTGGGCTATTCGAGAATGTATCTGAGTCAGCATTTTTTTGAGGATGTTATGGCAGGCTCGGTAATCGGGGTATTGGTTACCGTTTTTTGGCTGAGCTGGCTTGATAGTAAGCAGTTTATACATAGCGATAAATGGAACCGGGGTTTGATAAGTAGTGGGCTATAAGGCTCTACGCTAATTTTGTCATTGACAACTATGCAGGATGCACAATAACAAAAAAAATGTCATTGCGAGGAGGGACGACGAAGCAATCGCGAACTGTGCAGATTCGACTGTAATGTTCGCGATTGCCACGCTGCGCTCGCAATGACAAAAGTGGCTTTTTATTAATAACAAGTAACTTTTTAAGAGGACTTCTATTAAACCTCTTCGCCTTTTTTCTTTTTGCGCAACACCGCGAATAGAATGATCAGGATGATGACCGGGCCGCCGCCGTAAATGGCAATTTTGGCGCCAGGCGATAATCCTTTGGCATTTGAAATATATTGTTCGTTACGTTTTACCGTTGGCGATACTTTGATGGAAGTTATAAAATTCTTTAACTCATCTTTAGCTAATTCCAAGCGTTTTTCTTCATAAAAATACTGGAACGTGTAGGTAACATCCTGTGTGTAAAGTAAAATGAAATGCCTTAGCTGTACAGGTTCGCCAGTTGAGCCGGTGTTATCAACCCTCAACGTAAAAACCTTGGCTTCAAGGTTACCTATAATCGTATCGCGCGGATTCATAACACTCCCGTTATGCGATTGTTTCTGAATGCCCTCCATATAGGTATTCAGAACCTTTTTCAGATCTCTTTCTTTATTTAATGGGGTGTTGTTTTTAGCGTTCGGTGCACGGATAATGGTTATAAAACCAAAGGCTCCATTAGCAGAATATATTTGCTGACCTAATGTATCTTTCTTCTGAAAATCTTTAGGCAGCGAAACTGAAACGAGGCTGTCTATATTTACCGGCTTCAAAATCTGACTAAAAGCAGTAACGGTAAACAGTATGCAGGTTATACTTAAAATTATCTTTTTCATAGATGTTTAAACCTGCTAAAGCGCAATTAGTTTTAAAAAATAATGGAGTTTACGTTTTTATGATGTTTTACTGCGTTGATAGTCAGTGTGATGTAAGTGATAATAAGTACGCAGATTTTGTATAATAACAATGAAATAACCAGTTATAAAGGGTTGCTACTTGATGAATCTGGCTATTCTTGCCCGGTTATACTGCTGTAGTAATATGGGGTAAACATTGTAAATAATGTTGGCAATAAGGATGAGTGCAAGAAGCAAATACTGCCCGGTTATTACTGTATGAATGGCCGTTAGCACGAAATATATAAAACACATTAAGTGAAAACGCTCGTACATTACCGTGGTTTTCAGGTATTGCGCAGCGTTGGCTTTGTGTTTAACTATGCGGTAATTGGGATTGGTTTTCCTGATGAAGAGGTTTACGTATTCGCCTTGTTGCACAAACTTGCGTGCAAACCTAACTCCCAGCGATTCGTAAAATTTAGGATTATGGCTTAGTTGTAAATGTTTTAAGGGTATTAAAAGGCTGAGCAGACTAAGGCCAATAAAGATAAAGCACCATAACAAGCGGTCGGCGTTTACCCAGTAGGTAATAACCGGGATGAAGCACAATATGGTCCAAAATAAGTTTACTACCTGGTTCATATAGTGCTTTATCCCGTTTACATTTTATAGTTTATCCATTTCGGCCTTTACAAATTCGGCCAGTTCTTTTACATAGGCAGCGCTGAAATCAAATTTGATGCCCGCTGTTTCGTAAATTTCCTTAATGGTTTTGGTATAACCCAGTTTTAAGGCATCAATGTATTGCTGTAATCCCTTTTGCGGGTTTTCCTTATAGTTTTTCCAAACAGCAATTGCGCCTAATTGGGCCATGCCGTATTCAATATAATAAAAAGGCACCTCAAAAATATGCAGCTGTTTTTGCCATAAGTTGGCCTCGGCATCAGGATGTTCGCTCCAGTCAACAAAGCCTGCGCCAAACGGCTCATAAATTTCCATCCATGCGGTTCTGCGGTCCTGGTCTGTATGATCGGGGTTGGTGTATATCCAGTGCTGAAACTGATCAACCACGGCTACCCATGGCAGGGTTTTCAATACATCAAACAACTGATCGCGTTTGGCACGCTTCAGGTCTTCCTCGTTATCAAAATACACATCCCAGTTATCCATGGAAATCAACTCCATCGACATAGAAGCAAGTTCGGCCACTTCTGAAGGGCAATGCTTAAAATCGTTCAGTTCCAGATCGGCAGTTAAAAAGGTATGCACCGCGTGGCCACCTTCGTGTACCATGGTTGTCAGATCGCGGAAGGTATTGGCCGAGTTCATGAAGATGAAAGGAGCGCCGGTTTCGGCCAGGGGGTAGTTATAACCTCCCGGAGCTTTGCCCATGCGGCTGTCTACATCAAACAGGTTATTATCCTTCATGATCTCCAAACGCTCGCCCAAATAACGGTTGATGTTACTGAAGCACTGAATTGATTTTTCAACCAGCTCGGCGCCGTTGTTAAA
Organism: Mucilaginibacter aquaedulcis; assembly: GCF_030409325.1. Lineage (GTDB taxonomy): Bacteria > Bacteroidota > Bacteroidia > Sphingobacteriales > Sphingobacteriaceae > Mucilaginibacter > Mucilaginibacter aquaedulcis. The sequence continues at coordinate 1,020,415 of NZ_JAUFPR010000001.1, read as the reverse complement.
TGGTTTTAAGGCAGGTTTGCCCGATATATCAACATCCATATCCCATGGTTTTAATACGGGCAGTGCCAGGGCTTTCTTGCGTTTTTCGGCCTGCTCGCGCAGAATGGGTACAATTTCGGTTTCAATAGCGGCATGAAAAGCATAGCAATCTTGCGGGGTATAATCAAAACGGCCCAATGCCTGGAACATGTAATCCCTAAAATTTTCAAAACCGGCGTTGGTGGCAACGGTATGCCTTAATTTACGCAGGTGATCAAAAAGCTGGTCGAGCTGATCTTTATCCTGCAGGCGGCGATTAGTTATCTTTTCCCAAACCTCCTGGCGTTTGGCGCGGTCGGTTCCCTTTAAAAATACAGAGGCTTGCTCTAAAGTATATTCCTTGTCATCAACATGAACCGACATGGCTCCGGTGATGGATTGGTATTTTTGCTGTTCAACCTGTATCTCGGTTTGTACCGGGATGTTCTCTTCCCTGAATAGCTCGAGCGCTTTTTTAACCGCGCGTAAAAAGATGAAATACTTTTCGCCGTCAAGCTTGTCAACAAATGGACTGGCCACCAGTTTTTTATTCAGCTCGTTGCTGTAAGGGGCAATTTTAGGCTCAATTTCTGTAGCAAAATACTGAAAGTTTTGCAGCAGTTCCTCGCTGGTGGTATCGCAGGTCATGCGGATGTAGCGCCAGGCAAAATCTTCTTCAAGGGCCGCTTCCAGTTCGCTTTTATCGTGCAGCCATTTTTCCAGTTCCTCAACCGAATTGATAGGACGGTCGAGCAGTTCTTTGTAGATCGGTTCCAGGTTTTCCCACTTGATATCAAGCGTGGCCGGGATATATGTTCTTGCTTTTTTGTGGATCATAAATTTATAATATGCAGATGTGCGTATATGCAAATGTGCAGATTATGGATGCAGATGTGCAAATTATAAATGTGCAAATGTGCAGACCGCCATGTAAATAAAAAGTCCGGAGCTGTAAAATTACAATTTGGAAAGATTTCGGAATTTGTCTGAACCACGATTAAGCGGATTCAATGATTACCTGGATTGGTTCAAACTGAATTACATCTCCCGGACTTTTGCTTATTGACAAAATTCTATGCCTGCACCTTATAAAGCGTTTCCGACATGTGTTTTATACCATCCTCATAACTGGTTGGTTTAAAATTAAAGGCTTTTTCAAATTTGCTGCTATCAAAAATATAATCATGATCGGTTTGGTAATACATTTCTACCGTACCCATCACCAGTTTATTAAACAGGCCTATAAGCCATAGCATCCATTTGGTAAGGTGCATGTATTTGGGTTTAACCCCATAAATGTGGGCGGCAATATCCAAAAACTGTTTGCCGGTTATAACAGGCGCGGTAGGCAGATGCCAGATCTGGTTATCGCTATCAGGGTTTTGGCCCAATAAAAACACCGCTTTGCCTGCATCCGGAATATAAATGTAGTTGTGCTTTTTGTTGGGGTCGCCCATCCATTGTGCCGATTCCTTTTTGGCATATTTGCTCAGTACCATCATGTCAATAAAGCTGTTGGTGGAGTCGGTTCCGTAAAAGTCAGGTGCCCGGGCAATGCTGGCGCGAATAGTGCCCGCCTTTACTTCGTTCATCAGCATATCCGCTATACCCGCGCGAATCTGCCCTTTAATGCTGCTGGGTTTGTAGGGTGTGCTTTCGGTCATGGGGCCATCAACCAGTCCATACATATAAACGTTATCAAAAAATATGAGGCGGGCACCGGTAGCTTTGGTAACGTTGATCACGTTTTGCATGATAACTGGCCACTGAACCTTCCATATATCTTTGTCGTAAACCAAACCTGCAACCAGGTAAATTACGGTTGAACCTTTAGCAGCTGCCAGTACTTCATCATAATTCAGCAGATCGGCCTTTTGCCAGGTTACATTCGCACCTGTAGTTTGTATGAGTTTGCGGCTTACTAAACGGATGGTTTGGTTAGCATTTATTAACTCCTGGGTGAGGGCATTGGCCACCGGGCCACCGGCTCCTAATATAGTATGCATATGTTTTTCGTTTTGTGTTTAACAAAGGTAGGAGGGCTTTGGAAGTCAAAACGTTAACAAAAGATAAGAATTATTGTGATTTCGGATTTGGGAATTTCGATTTCGGATTTTGTCTGAACCAGGATTAAGCGGATTCAAGGATTTTAAGATATTAATCGGTTTAAAAAAATCATAGCAATCATTTAATCTGTTTAGTCGTGGTTCAGACAAAACGCAGAACAGATCATTCGCTATCGCTCAGGATGGCAAACTTTTTTAGAATTTAGAACTTAGATTTTAGGGTTTAGATTTTAGGATTTCGATTTTAGAATTTCCCTCTCCATCATGCACTTATCTTCATGATCCTTCGGCGGATCCGTGAGAGCGAAACGGGGGTAATACCCAGGAAATTAGCGATATAATGCTGGGGGATGCGGTACAAAACCTCGCCACCTGTTTCCAGTAGTTTGTTGTAGCGTTCTTCGGGAGTTTGGGTGATGAATGAGGTAACCCGGTCCTCATAGCAAATGAGGTAATGCTCGGCCACAAGCCTGCAAAAACGTTCCATTTTAGCACCAATGATGTCATCGGCATACAGTTGCTGCATGTGCGCGTAGCTGAGATTTACGATCACGGCATCTTCCATGGCCTGTATGTAGTTGATGGCCGGTGTGCGAGTTAAAAAGCTTTTGTAGGAGCTGGCCATTTCATTCTCGAAGCTGAAATAGCCGGTTATCTCTTCGCCGTCTTTAATGTGAAAATACCGCACCGAACCTTTAACAACCAGGCCAATATAGTTACATACCTTGCCGGGTTCAGCAAAATATTTCTTCTTTTTGAGCGTGATGATCTCAAGATAAGGTGCCAGCACTTCCCACTCGGCATCATTTAAAGAAACGTAGGTTTCTACATGCTGACGGAATTTTTGAAGCGCGTTTAGCGTATCCATACCCTGTCTAACAAAAACAGAGCGGCAAATACCACGCTGGCAACACCGTTGGTAGTCATAAAGGCAAAGTTTACGCGACTAAGGTCATTTGGTTTTACCAGCAGGTGCTGGTAAATAAGCATGGCGCAAAAGAACGCGATGCCGATATAATATAAAAAGCCTACGTGCGTAAAAAACACAGGCATCATGATAAACAAGGCCGATAGCACATGCAAAAACGTTGATAGCCGTAAAGCGTTCACCTTACCCATATAGGCCGGGATGGAGTGCAGCTTTAGTCCGCGGTCAAAATCTTCGTCCTGCAGGGCGTAAATAATATCAAAACCGCTCACCCAGCATAAAACCGAAAACGAGAAAAACAAAGGTGTTAAGGCAAACTCCCCGGTAACCACCAGGTAAGCACCTATAGGAGCCAGCGACAAGCCCAAACCCAGTACCAGATGGCAAAGCGCCGTAAAACGTTTGGTAGCGCTGTAGCCCATCACCACAAACAAAGCCACCGGTGATAAGTAAAAACACAGCGGATTGATAAACCAGGTAGCAAGGATAAATAATGCGCAGTTAACCAATGTAAAGGTTAATGCCGCCGGGGCGCTGATGCGGCCAGCGGGTATATCGCGCTGTTTGGTGCGTGGGTTTTGAGCGTCAATATCGCGGTCAAGATAGCGGTTAAAGGCCATAGCCGAGTTGCGGGCAAATATCATACACAATATCATCAAAACAAGCTTTTGCCAGTCGAACCGGTATTGAGTAGTAGTAACAGCCAAAAAGAAGCCGATAAATGCAAACGGCATGGCAAAAATGGTATGCGCAAAGGTTACTAATGAAAGATATTTTTTCATGTTTATTAAATGCTCCCCTCTTGAGAGGGGTAAGGGGTGTGTTCTACTATATGCTGTTCAATTGTTCTTAATACGTTCGCTATGTCTTTTTTAACCTCGGTTTCACTAAACCGGATAACTGTTAAGTTGTATTTTGCAAGTTCCTCATCTCTTATCTGATCAGCCTCAACTTTTTCTTGATGATTGTGATAATTTCCATCTATCTCAATCACCAAATTTAACTCACTACAATAAAAATCTACAATATAATTTAATAGTGGCATTTGACGATGGAAGTCATATTCAAAGTATTGCTTACCTTTTAACTCTCTCCAAAGTAATATTTCGCCTAATGTACTATCCTTTCTTAGCTTACGCGCCAGATCTTTTAGTTTTGGATTGTAAGGAATGATTTTGCGGGGCATAATAATTTACTTTCTATTTAATAACACACCCCTGCCACCACACTTTCCGGCGCCCCCCCTCTCAAGAGGGGAACTTAGCAAGCTACCCACCATTCTCTCTTTCAAGAGGAGATGTGTAATGCGGTATTACAAAATTTTTATTGATCTCGTCTATAAATGCCAGTATCTCTTCGCGGCCGACATGGGTTTCTGAGGAGGTAATGAAAAAGTGTGGCGCTTCTTCAAATGTAGCCAACAGCGCTTTTTTAAACTTAGCTATATTTTGGTCTGTTTTTACACTTGATTGCTTATCGGCCTTGGTAAATACCAGTACAAACGACAAGCCTTTTTCACCAAGCCAATTGCAAAATTCAAGATCTATCTTTTGTGGTTCAAGGCGGCTGTCTATCAGTACCATTACGCATTGCAGGCTTTCGCGCTTATCCAGATAGGTGTGGATAAACTTATCCCATTTGGCCTTTTCTGTTTTGGAAGCCCTCGCGTAGCCATAACCCGGTAAATCAACAATGTACCAGCTATCGTTAATGAAAAAATGGTTGATGAGCTGCGTTTTACCTGGTGTTTGCGATGTTTTTGCCAATCCCTTTTTTCCTGTAAGCATATTGATCAGGGACGATTTGCCCACGTTTGAGCGCCCGATAAAAGCGTACTCCGGTTTTACCGGTGGCGGCAATTTGGATATCTGGGTATTACTGCAAATAAATTCGGCCGATTTAACAATCATGCTGCAAAGGTAGTATTTTTAGTGGTGCGTTAACAGCTTTAAAAAGATCAGGCTTTCACGTGCCTGCATACCATGCACTTGTTTTACAATGCGAAAACAAATATGAAAGCAATTATAGTTAAATTTGATGTTTAAACATGTAATATAATGAACGAATATAAAATACCCGCCCAAACCCGTATTGGCCACGTGCATTTAAAGGTAAGCGACCTGCAGCGCTCGCTTGATTTTTACTGCGGCCTGCTGGGTTTTGAAAAAATGGTGATGTATGGCGATCAGGCCGCGTTTATATCGGCCGGTGGTTACCACCACCATATTGGCTTAAATACCTGGCAAAGTAAGGGAGCGCCGCCTGCACCTGAGTATGCGCCCGGTTTGTTCCATACAGCTATACTATACCCGGAACGTAAGGATCTGGCGGTAGCTTTGCAGCGTTTAATTGATGCCAAATACCAGATCACCGGGGCATCGGATCATGGCGTATCTGAAGCCATATACCTGAATGACCCCGACCAAAATGGTGTTGAGCTTTACTGGGACAGGCCCAAAGACCAATGGCCTACAGATGAGGACGGGAACTTAACCATGTTTACCCGCCGGCTGGATATCGAAGGCTTGTTGAATACCATTAAACAGTAAGTCGTATTTAATATTATCTAAAAAAATCCCCACTGCCTGCAAAATAGGGTTTACAGGTTGTGGGGATTTGTTTATCCTGAACAAATTAATGGCCGGCCTTAACCTGCTCTACATAAGCAGGAATTAAACCATGGGCCTCCCTGTGCGTGTTGATAATGGCGGTTGAGTCTGCCGCTTGCGAAAGGCATACCACTACACCATCCTTTTCATTCACCCAATAGTTTATAAAGTTAACCCCGTACTTTTGCTGCACAGCCAGGTCTTTCTGGTGAGCCGCTGCCACATCCTTAGCGGTAACTTTTCCGGCGCCAAGCTTGTGTACATCCAAAAACAGGTTTTTACCTGATCTTAATGCCGCCTCTTCTCCGCCTTTTACCAGGTAGGTTTGGTCGGGCAGCAGGCCATGAGCTTCAGCATGGGTTTTACGGATGGATGCGGTATCGGCCGATGATGACAGGCAGTAAACGTTGCCTGCTGCTTCATCAACCCAATATTTTAAAAAGTGTACGCCGTATTTACCCTGCACTGCCAGGTCCTTGGCATGGGCCTTGGCAACGTCCTCATACTTTACTTTACCGGCTCCGAGGTGATGCACATCTATATAAAGATTTTCGGTTGTTTTTTTAGATGAATTAGATGAGCCGTTACCTGTAGCTGCATCTGACTGGGCGTATACATGGCAGGAGATCAGGATGGAAGTAAAGGTAACCGTCAGGACAAAAGAAATTTTCATAATAAATTGATTTAAAGGTTATAAATAAAATAATTCATTACAAATAGAGCCGTAATTGTGCAATAGGATATAAGAAGTTTTCCCTATTTTAGACTTAAAATCTCCTCATTTTATTTAAGGCAAACATGGAACTGATTGAACGGGCCGGATTTTTAGCCTTACTGCAAGCAAAGTTTGAAAACGTGGCAGAAGGCGAAGGGCATTGCATTATGATAAGCGGTGAGGCTGGTATGGGTAAAACATCATTAGTAAGGGCCTTTTGCCGCGAACGTAAAAAAGACAGCAGCATATACCAGGGCACCTGCGATGCCTTGTTCTCTCCACGCCCGCTGGCACCGCTTTATGATATAGCCTGGCAACTGGGTACCGATCTTGAACGCGGCGGCAGGGTTGCCGATAGGGCTGGTTTGTTTACCCGGTTTTTGCATGAGGTAAGTAACCAAAAGCAAACAACCATTATTGTATTTGAAGATATACATTGGGCCGATGAGGCTACGCTTGATTTTATAAAGTTTTTTGCCCGGCGTATCACCCAGATACCTTGCCTGTTCCTGCTTACCTTTCGCGATGATGAAATTCATTCGCGCCATCCTTTAAGAACCGTGCTGGGGCAGCTGCCGCCCGATTCTTTTACCCGTGTACAGCTCACTCCCTTATCGCGTGAGGTGGTTGATAAAATGGCGGGAGAGAAGGGGTACAACGGCGACGATGTTTATGCAATTTCGGGCGGTAACCCTTTTTATGTAAGCGAGATACTGGCCAGTTACAGCCCTGGTGTGCCTGATAATATTAAAGATTCTATTCTATCAGTATATAACCGCCTTGATGATAAAACGAAGCAGGTTTGGCAAATACTTTCGGTAATGCCCACCGGTTTGGAGGTTAAGTACCTTGAAAAAATGGAGCCCTGTTACGCCCAGGCCATTGAAAACTGTTTGGAGGCAAAGATACTGATACCTAATAACGGACTCATTCATTTTAAACATGAATTATACCGCCGAACCATTGAATTGTCCCTGTCGCCTTTTTTAAGGGTTTCGCTCAATAAACGGGTGCTTGAACTTTTCCTGGAAAGTTTTGAAAGCGGGCAGGAAACCGAACGCATTATTCACCATGCTAAAAATGCCAATGAATATGAAATGGTGGTGCATTACGTGCCCCTAGCAGCCAAAAAGGCGGCTTGTGTTGGGGCACATATTGAAGCATCAAAACTATACCTATCGGCTATAGAATACTACCAAGGGCATGATAAGGATGTGCTGATCGGGTTTTATGAATCATATGCCTACGAGTGTTATTTAACCAACCAGATTAAAGAAGCCATTGTTTACCAAACCAAGGCCTTAAACATTTGGCGAGAAAAGAATGATGCTGAAAAGATAGGTAATTGCATGCGGTTCCTGTCGCGCCTGTGGTGGTTTGATGGCAACCGTAAACAGGCCGAAAAGTATGGTAACGAAGCCATTGGGATACTAAGTGATCAGCAACCCTCAAGTGCCAAGGCTATGGCGTTCAGTAATATGTCGCAACTAAAAATGCTTTCCGGCGAACCGGCCGAATGTATATTCTGGGGTACGCAGGCTATAGAAATGGCCCAGGAGCTGGGTAACGACGAAATACTTTCGCACGCCTTAAATAATGTGGGTACCGTGCAAATGGAAATTAAGCCATCTGAGCAAAAAGGACTAAAACTGTTGCAGCAAAGCCTTGATATTGCATTGAAAAACTCCTACCACGAACACGCTGCCCGGGCATATGTGAACATGGCATCAAACGCGGTGAAAATTAAGGATTATGAGCTGGCAAAAAAAACCATGGATGCGGGTATAAGTTACTGCGAAAAAAGAAACCTCGATTCGTGGTCGGCTTATATGCTGGCGCACCAGGCCCGTGTAGATCTGGAAACCGGAAACTGGGATGAGGCCAGCCGCGTGGCAGAGAGCCTGGTTAAGAACGAAATGCACTCTCCAATTGTTAAAATTGGTGCCCTGGTTGTATTAGCCACCATAAAAATGCGAAAGGGCGATACCGATGTATTCCCTTTGCTGGCCGAAGCTAAATCAATGGCATTTGAAACGATGGAGCTGCAGCGCATTATACCAGCGCTGGTAGCTTTATTGGAATATGAGTGGATAACCGACAGCATCGTTATTGAAAAGGCGGCCATTGATACTGCCATCAGCATGGTTGAGCGCATGGGCAATATTTATGAAAATAATGAATTTGCCTTTTGGCTGTTAAAAGCCAGGAAACAACACATTCCGCTCCGGGAGTTTTATGAGGGATACCAGGTATATAATCCCTCTGTTGCTATGAAGGCCGCCGACCTGTGGGAGCAACTGGGTTGTCCTTATGAACAGGCACTCGCGTTATTTGAGGGCGATGAACCCGAAAAAAGGAGAGCCTTAATCATTGTTCAGCAGTTGGGAGCAGATGCTGTTTATCAAAAAATGAAACTGGAAATGCGCAGCTGCGGCATTAAGAACATTCCGCGGGGGCAACGAAAATCTACCCGGTCAAACTCGGCGCGTTTAACAGAGCGCGAGCTTGATGTATTACAGTTGTTAAAAGAAGGAATGCAAAACAAGGAAATAGCCGCCAGGCTTTTCATATCGGCCAAAACGGTTGATCATCATATCTCGTCCATATTGTTTAAGCTGGAAGTTAGCTCGCGGGCAAAGGCTGTTCAGGAAGCCATCAGTCTTAACATTATAAAATAGGGAATGGCGAAGGTTTAAATAGGGAATGCCCCCGTAATTATGCCGCGGTGGTGATATTAAATTTGTGATCACACATCATTTAAAATCATCAGCATGAAAAAATTCATAATTGAAAGGATACTACCCGGTGCGGGTAATCTTTCTGCCGAAGAGCTGCAGGCTATTTCTAAAACATCCTGCGCGGTGGTAAGCCAGCTGGGCGAACCTTACCACTGGATACAATCATTTGTAACCGATGATAAGATCTACTGCATCCATATAGCCGAAAACGAGGACGTGATACGTCAGCACGCCAAACTGGGCAATTTCCCTATCAATATAGTGGCCGAGGTTAAGGCCATCATTGATCCGCTTACCAGCAACCCGGTACAGTAAAGTTTACCATATACTCTCACAATACCCTTTACCTAAACATAGGCACCCTGCCTGGTGCTTATAAAAAAACAGACCGTATCAACTTTGGTTGATACGGCTCCTGTTTTAATTTTTTATAAAGATGATTATTTACTTTTCGGCCAGGTACTGGTTAAGTTGAGCAAATAATTTATCCTGATCTGAGGGGGATTTGGCATCCTTAACAGCCACTTTTCCGTTTTTGTTCACGATTAAATAATGTGGCATAAAAACCGCGGCGGTATCATTATTTAAAGCATTCCGGTACAGGTTGTCATAATCCTTATCGTCTAAAAAAAGGTGGTAACCGTTAACCTGGTATTTTTCAATCTGTTGTTTCCAGGTATACCTGTTACCACGCGAAATGTACAGGTAAGCAATATCATGGTTTGATTTGTACTTATCCTTTAACGGATGTGTAAAATTAGCAAATTCAGCAAGGCAGGAAACGCAGGTTGTTCCCCAAAAATCGGCATACACTACCTTCCCTTTAAAATTATCATTTACGATGTTTTGAAAGGAAGTACTTCCCGATTTAACTGTTAAAAATTGGGCGCCGGGAGTGTTGTTTATTTCAACTGTCCAGAAAAATTTTACGGCTAAAAAAAGTATAACCGTGCCCAAACCTGTTAACATTGGTTTAAAAGCAGATGGTTTTTCTTTTTTAGCGTAAAGCCTTAACTGGTAAACACCCACAAAAAGAAATAACAAGCACAGTACAGATTTTACAGCCATGAGCCAGCCTAATAGCTTATTGCTTTCAAATGCCTTATCCAGTATTTCGGCTTTTTGTTCCCTGGTATAATTATAAACGTTTTGGGTTGCGTATATAATTTGTTCCCAAACCTCTTTCTGCCACGAAAAATAATGCCAGCTGATATCCCATACTAATACGGGGATAAGAGCAAGCAGTATACTGCCTGCCCAAAAGTTTTTCGACCTGATCATGAGTCAGCAGCTTATAGCTCCCTTATCTTAATATCCTTAAAATAGGCTTTGTGGCCATGATCCTGCAAGGCTATAAGGCCGGTTTTAGCACTGCCATAATCCGGATGATCTTTCCATTTCCCCTCGGCCTTCTTCTTTTTCCAGTCGGCATTCCAGGCGGTAAATTCTACAATTTTAGCGCCATTGAGCCAATGTTCAACATGCCCGTTGTTAAATACAATTTTGCTGGTGTTCCACTCGCCAAACAGGCATTAGTTTTTTTTTATTGTTAGGCAGGTACATGGCATAATCGCAGCCGGTTTTTTGCCAATCTTCCAGTTTTTCGGGCCAGCCGTTATCATCAATGATCTGGTATTCGGGGCCGGTTTCATAAGTGGCCGGATATTTTGGGTCTTCAACCACGTGGTATAATACGCCGCTGTTGCTGCCTTTGTCAATTTTCCATTGCCAGGTAAGCTCAAAGTTGCTGTAAGCTTTATCGGTCACAATATCGCCGCCGGTATCGCCCTGGGCAGCGCCTAAGCACACCAGCGCGCCGTCAACAATTTCCCAGTTTTTAACGGGGCCCTTTTTGTTAAAGCCATGCCAGCCTTTCAGGCTTTTACCGTCAAACAGGCTTACCCAGCCGCCTTTTTTCGCAGTTGCTTTTTTTGCAGGTACAGGATTACCTACCGCCATGGCCGAAGCTTGTACGCAAACCAAGCCTGCCGCAGCCAGCATCAAACCAAAATTTTTAAATGAATGTTTCATAAGTTAGTAAGTGGTGAATGGTTGATTGAGTGAGTGGTTAGTGTTGAGTTGTGAGTAGGCATTTATGAGTAACGAATAGTTAGACAGGTCTTTAAATCCAACTCGAACAACCCAATACTCACAACTCAATACTTTTCACTCGCCAAATTATTTTTTAACCGTTTGCATTTTTTCAGGATCCCAGAACATGGGCGAATTGTTGTAATAGCTATCGTTACACAACAGGGCAGGGGCAGCGGCACGATAACCGAAAATGGCATCCTCAGTTACTTTGCCGTTGTTCCTGATAGCGTTAAAAAAGTTGTTCATGTGGTCGTAAGGGCCGCCTTTGTAGCCTTTTTCGGCATCAAAAACAATCTCTTCGGGCGGCAGCATCTTTTTGCGTTCGGCAAAACCGCTGCCTGCTTTTTTTAATTTATCCAGATAAAAAGGATCGTCGGAACCAATGGTTTTATTCCTTTTCAAGGTTACTTTATCCCAGGTAATATCCATTGAGCCTTCGCTGCCTACCAGTTTAAGGTATGTAGTGCCGCTGGTACCATCAACAAAGTTGCAGCGCAGGGAAAGGTTAAAGGCTGGATGAGCCTGTGTTTTGCCATAATCAAAAGTGCCTAAAAGCACATCAGGCACCTCGCGGCCATCGTTCCAGAAACGGAGACCACCCGAGGCATATATTTTATTTGGCCCAACTGAACCCGTAATAAAATGCAGGCTCGAAAACAGGTGCACGAATAAGTCGCCTGCCATGCCTGTGCCATAGTCGGTATAATTGCGCCAGCGGAAAAATCGCTTGGAATCAAAATCGCGTTTTTTAGTATTGCTGATATAGGTTTCCCAATCAACCGTTTTGGTTGAGGCATCCTCAGGGATAGGGTATTGCCAAACCTCCAACGGCTCGCGGCGTGCCCAAAAGCCTTCAGCATAGTTAAGCTCGCCTATGGCGCCGCTTTTTAACAGGTCATGCGCCTTTTCATTACCCAATGATGATACACCCTGGCTGCCTACCTGGAAAATTTTGCCGGTTTCTTTTTGCGCCTTGATCACGGCAGGGCCCTCGGTAACGGCATGCACCATGGGTTTTTCGCAGTATACATGTTTGCCGGCATGCATGGCATCAACAGAAATTTGCTGGTGCCAGTGATCGGGCGTAGCTATGATCACGGCATCAATATCCTTGCGGTTAAGTATTTCCTTATAAACTTTAGTAGTAAAAATATCGGCACCCCAGCGGGTTTTGGCATCGTTGAGGCGGCCATCGTACAGATCGCAAACGGCAACCAGCTTTACACCGGGCACCTGCAGGGCCACAATGGTATCCTGGGTTCCCATACCTCCGGCACCTATCAAAGCAATATTGATTTGATCATTAAGGGTATAGCCTAACTGTCTTTTAAGTATGGCGAAGGGTTTAACAGTGCTTTCGGAGGCAAAGAGGCTGGTGCCTGCAGCAACTGCAGCGGTGGTGGTGGTTAGTTTTTTAATAAAACTTCGGCGCGATTGCTCTGGTTTTTCTTTCATAGATAAGGAATGAATTTTGATAATTAATTAACTAAAGGCAAATTACACACCCCGGCTCATTATTTAAAATGAATTGTACGGGGCTTGTTTTAAATAAATTGGTTTTTAAAATTAATGAATTGACTTAACATTTACACAACGGTTAACTTAATACAACCAAATAAACTCAATCGGTATACATTCACTATCTTTGCTGTCATTATAAAAATGAGCAAAACCATAACTCCGTACAACGATCAGCAGGCTACCAAAAAAGAGCAGGTGGCCGATATGTTCAACAATATATCCAAAACTTATGATTTCCTTAATCATTTCATGTCATTAGGGATAGATATCATATGGCGTAAAAAAGCTATTAACGAATTAAAAAAGGATAAACCCAAACTGATACTGGATGTAGCAACCGGTACCGGCGACTTTGCTTTCGAAGCCCTGAAAATACTTCACCCCGAAAAAATAATCGGGGTTGATATCTCGCGCGGCATGCTGGATATTGCCGAACAGAAGATCCAGAAACGTAACCTCGGTCATAAATTTGAAGTAAAGCTGGGCGATTCTGAAAAGCTACCTTTTGGCGACAGCGGCTTTGATGCCGTTACCGTTGCCTATGGCGTACGTAACTTCGAGAACCTGGAAACCGGCCTGGCCGACATACAGCGGGTGTTAAAACCGGGAGGCAAAGCGGTAGTGCTGGAGTTTTCAAAACCAAAAGTTTTTCCGGTAAAACAGCTATATAATTTTTATTTCAATTATATTACACCGGGCATTGGCAAAATATTTAGTAAAGATGCCAGGGCATATTCTTACCTTCCGGAGTCGGTAGCAGCTTTTCCGGATGGTAAAAATTTTGTGGCCCTGATGGATAAGGTAGGCTTTAAAAATACCAAACACAGGCCATTGGCATTTGGCATTTGTTCTATATACACAGGCATAAAATAAATGAGTTTAAAACGGTACCTTATTGTATGTATACTTACACTTTGCGGCAGCAGTACGCTGTTTGCACAAGACCGGGTACCGGCCTGGGGCGGCGGTGCCGACCTGGAGGATTTTAGCTTTGGCTTCAGTTTTAGTTACGTAAGCAGCGATTTTAAAATTGTGAAGCAGCCTGATTGGCGAACCCCCTTTTTTGACACAGATCCCGGAGTAAATCATATTATCACTCCTGCATTAAACAGTATCAGTTCAAAAAGTTTACCGGGCTTTGCCGTTGGTTTTTTAACCCGCTACCGGTTAACCGAACACCTGGAAGCACGCATAACCCCATCATTGGTTTTTGCAGATAGAAACCTGACCTATACTTATGTAAACCCGGAGGTAAACCCTACCGTTACCAAACAGGTACAAACCACTACGGTTGATTTCCCGGTATCGTTAAAAATAAAATCAGACAGGATAGGCGATTTCAGGGCCTACATTTTGGGCGGCCTGAAATACTCGCATTCCATAGGTGCAAAAAAGGACGATACAAATGCCGATATGCTGGATAAGCTGGTTAAAAATAACAGCGGATACGCATCGTACGAGGCAGGCCTGGGCTGCGATATTTACTTTGAATTTTTTAAACTATCGCCAGAGATAAAAATATCCAATTCACTTGGTAACGTATTGCAACATGAATATCAGCCTTACTCAAACCCTATCAATAAGCTATCCCTGCATACGCTGATGTTCAGTTTGTATTTTGAATAAGTTATTGTCTTTATAAAGAGGGCTAAGGAAAAAATCCCACTTTCCCGCCGTAGGCGAAGAGAGAGGGGTGACAATCGCAGCGATGTCTGAGGGAGTTGTTTAGAATAAGCATGACCGCTTAACCAATCCCTTTCTAAAAACAACCTTACCCTGACAAGACAATAGTTTAAAGTAAAAAACATAATTTCGCTGCTATAGTTATTTATCTATCATGGCTAAAATTGCTTTAATTACCGGTGCAACCGCAGGCATAGGCCTGGCATGTGCCGAAGTTTTTGCCCGCGAAGGCTTTAATTTAATACTAACCGGCCGCCGGCTTGATCGCCTTGAGCAGCTTGCTGATAAACTGAACAAAAAGTATAACGTTGAAATTGCCGTATCATCATTTGATATCCGCAACCGTGAACAGGTAATTGAAAACCTGGAAGGCTTGCCTGCAAAATGGCGAAAGGTAAATGTGCTTGTTAATAATGCCGGTTTAAGCCAGGGGCTTGATCCCATACAAAACGGAAATTATGATGATTGGGACACCATGATTGATACCAATATAAAAGGTTTGCTTTATGTGAGCCGTATAGTATCAAACTGGATGATAGAGCATGGCAAGGGGCACATCATAAACCTGGGCTCCATAGCCGGTAAAGAGGTATATGCTAATGGCAATGTATACTGTGCTACCAAACACGCCGTTGATGCATTAAATAAAGGTATGCGGATTGATCTGCTGCCGCACGGTATCAAGGTTACGGCAATACACCCCGGCGCTGTTGAAACAGAGTTTTCTGAAGTGCGGTTTAAAGGCGATAAGGAAAGGGCAAAAAAGGTTTATGAAGGTTTTGAACCCCTTGTAGCGGCCGATATTGCCGAAACCATATGGTTTGTAGCATCGCGCCCTGCACATGTAAATATCAATGACCTGGTAATTATGCCAACCGCGCAGGCTACCGCAACTAATATATTCAGACAATAAAATATGCAGATATGCATATTTTAGATGTGCCGGTGATTGATTAAATTATTAATCTGCACATTTGCATAGCTGAAATTTGTACATTAAAAAAGAACACTACATCAATTAAAATACATGTCACTAATTACTCAAATAGATCAGGATATTAAATTGGCCATGCTGGCCAAACAGGCCGACCGCTTAAGGGGCCTTCGTGCTATAAAATCGGCTTTGCTTTTAGCTAAAACTGAAAAGGGCGCAGCTGAGGAGCTTACTCCGGAGGCAGAGATCAAGGTGCTTCAAAAACTGATCAAACAGCGCAAAGAATCGGCAGATATTTACCGTACGCAAAACCGCGAAGATCTGTACGAGATTGAGATGGAAGAAATGAAGGTGATTGAACCTTATTTGCCACAGCAAATGACCCGTTTTGAAATTGAAGGTTATCTTCAGGAACTTATCAGCAGGATAGGAGCAACCTCAACCAGCGATATGGGCAGGGTAATGGGTGCCGCTAACAAGGAACTTGCAGGCAAAGCCGATGGTAAAACCATATCTGAAGTAGTAAGGCAATTATTAGGTTAAGCTTTAATTTATTATAATTGTTGTAACTCATCCGTAATAGACTAATTTTATGGCGGATTTAATAAGTTTTATACCAGATTTAGTTTTGGTATAAAAAATTGAATAAATTAACACTGATATTTTATATGGATTTCGTGCTTAAAGAGGAACACGGTTTTAGTTACATCGATGAGGGCGAAGGTGAGGTTCTGTTACTGTTACATGGTTTAATGGGCTCATTGAGCAATTGGGATGATGTTGTAAACGAATTTAAATCAAGATACAGGGTTTTAATACCCATATTGCCAATTTATGATATGCCTCTTTTAACCACAGGTGTAAAGAGCTTATCAAAATTTGTACATAAATTTATAAAGTTAAAGGAGCTTAATAACATTACGATACTTGGCAACTCGTTAGGCGGGCACGTGGCTTTAATTTATGTTTTGGCCCACCCCGAAAATGTAAAGGCTTTGGTATTAACCGGCAGCTCGGGCTTATATGAAAATGCTTTCGGCGGTTCGTTTCCAAGACGCGAGAGTATTGACTTTGTAAGGGAAAAGGTACAATATACCTTTTATGATCCGGCAGTGGCAACCGATGAGCTGGTTAATGACGTATATAAGTTAATAAACGACAGGCACAGTGTGATCAGGCTGCTGGCCATGGCAAAATCGGCCATACGCCACAACATGAAAAAGGATCTGCACAAAATGAATTTGCCTGTTTGTTTAATATGGGGCAAAAATGATAAAATAACACCTCCGGAAGTGGCGGTGGAGTTTAATGAGTTTTTACCCGACTCTGAATTGCACTGGATAGATAAATGCGGGCACGCCCCAATGATGGAGCGCCCCGAAGAGTTTAATACATTGTTAACAGCATTTTTAGACAAAATAAAAGTAGGAGTTTAACATTATGGTGGCAATTGAACTGATAGCTGACGAAATACCCCCGGTACATACTTCTGATACCTTGCAAAAGGTTCATGACCGCATGGTAGAGTTTCGGCTCAGGCATTTGCCCATTGTTAATGAAGACCAGTTTTTAGGTTTGGTAGCCGAAGACGACCTGATTGTTGAAAGCGATCAGCAAACGGCTGTTGGCGCCCTGGCCTTATCATTGGTAAACCCCTATGTGCTGGAAGACCAGCACATTTATGATGTTATACGCATGTTTTATGAGCGCCACCTTACGGTAGTGCCTGTGCTTGATGCCAAAAGAAACTACCTGGGCCTTATATCTGTAAATGCCTTAACCGAATACTTTGCAAAAATTACCTCCGTTGACCAACCCGGAGGTATCATTGTGCTCGAGATCAGCAATAAAAATAATTCACTGGCTCATATGGCTCAAATTGTAGAGTCAGACAATGCCCAGATACTGAGTTCATACGTTCAAACTTTTCCCGACTCCACCAAGATGGAAGTAACGCTCAAAGTAAACAAACAGGATATCTCGGCCATTGTAGCCACCTTTTTGCGTTACGAGTATGATATTAAAGCTACATTTAATAATACCGACCACAATGATAACTCAAAGGATCGTTACGATTCATTGATGAACTACCTTAATTTATAAATGGTTTTTTGGTTCATTAACGCAGCTGTTTATCAATACCAGATTTTTATGATGTAGTTTTATATAAATTATGGTCTGATAAGCACTTGTTAACTAATGAACATCGCGAACCCATAACCCAACATGAAAATAGCAGTTTACGGCCGACCGTTTAATGATCCATCTGTAATACCATATATACAGCAGGTATTTGATAACCTGGCACAGCATGGCGCCGAAATATATGTACACTACCAGCTTAATGAGTATCTGCGCGATAAAATAAACACCGTAAAATACAGTGTGCTTGAAAGTACCGATTCATTAAAAGGCTTTATCGACTTGTTTTTTACCCTTGGCGGGGATGGTACCCTGCTTGATATGGTAACCGTTATCCGCGATTCGGGTATACCGGTTATCGGTATCAATTTTGGCAGGCTGGGCTTTTTGGCCAGCGTTAATAAAAATGATATTAATGCAGCCATACATGCCGTAATGAACAAAGAGTTTACTTTAGACAGCCGCGAACTGCTTGCCATTGATTCAAAACTGAAAATTTTTGGTGATGATAACTTCGCGCTTAATGATGTAACCATCCACAAACGCGATGATGCCGCCATGATCATTACCCATGTTTTTCTTGACGATGAGTTCCTGAACTCCTACTGGGGCGATGGTATCATTATATCCAGTTCAACGGGTTCAACCGCTTATTCATTAAGTTGCGGCGGGCCAATTATCTTCCCTCAGTCAAACACTATAGTGGTTACACCGGTATCGCCCCATAACCTTAACGTAAGGCCAATTGTGATACCCGATAGCAGTAAATTATGCTTTGAGGTAGAAAGCCGTAGTGCCAATTACCTGGTATCGTGCGATTCGAGGGTGGCTGTGTTGGATGAAACAGTTAAGTTTCATGTTCAAAAGGCCGATTTTCAATTAAATTTGATACGTTTAAATAACGAAAGCTACTTATCTACCCTTAGAAATAAATTATTATGGGGTCTTGACGCCCGTAATTACTAAATTTACTGGATGCCTAAATTTATAGCGTTTATATTCCTCCTGTTTATTTCTTATCACCTGCGGGCCCAAACCTGGGAAGTGGGCGGGGCTATTGGCGGTGCCGGTTACATTGGTGATCTGAACCCTAATAACCCGGTTAAAATAAGCGGCGTATCAGGCGATGTATTTGTGGCCCGCAATTTTGACGGCTACCTGTCGGCCCGGTTAAACCTGGGTTACGGCAAAATCAGCGCCGACGATAGTAAATCAAGCAGTGAACAGTTTCGTGATCGTAATCTGAGCTTTAATACACCCATAAAAGAAGCAAGCCTGATAGGTCAGTTTAATTTTATGAACTATATACCCGATGCCGGGCGTAATAAATATACACCTTATATATATTCGGGTATAGGCTGGGCGGCTTACTCTCCGCATGCCAATTACCAGGGCGATTCATACAGTTTAAGAAACTTAACAACAGAGGGGCAAACCAAGCCCTACAGATCGGGTACGTTGGTCGTGCCTTATGGTGTGGGTATAAAATATAACTTTAACGGTAAATGGACAGCCGGTGCCGATTTAGGTTACAGGTATACCTTTACCGATTATCTTGATGATGTAAGCGGCGTATATGCCGATCCGGCCCTGCTGCCCAATAACACCTCCCGCGCACTGGCCGACCGATCTCCTGAGGTTAATAAGCCACTTAACGCAATTGGCTCACAACGCGGCGATTTTAAAAACCATGATACCTACTTTTTTGTAGGCTTTACCATCTCCTTTACTTTCGTTACTCAGCGCTGCTATTACTAATTATTTTGTTATTGATAATAAAAACAAAATATAATTCTGTTTTTATACAATAGTTGAATTTTAATTCCGTTTAAGGTTTAAATAGCACCTTGCTATTGATCAATTATTAACCTTAAACTTTAAGTCATGGCCGAATTAAATTCATCATCTCCAAGAACAGGCGGAGCACGCGGACGCAAAAAAATGAATGTACGTGTTGACCTTACCGCCATGGTTGATCTGGCATTTTTGCTGATCACTTTTTTTATTATGACTACCACGCTGTCAAAACCGAAGGCGATGGATATAGTGATGCCGGTAGGTAAAGATCAGGGCGCAACAGCCGCCAGCCGCAGTTTTACCGTGTGCCTGGGCAAAAACAACCAGGTGATGTACTATTTGGGTGAAATGCAAAAGCCCATTATAACACCATCCATAACCGGGTTTAACAGGGATGGCATTCGCAAAACACTGCTCGAAACCAGTAAAATGGTACATGATAAAACAGGCAAAAGCATGATCGTACTTATAAAGCCCTCAGATCATTCAGTGTACAACAATTTGGTTAATGTTTTAGATGAGCTTACCATTACCAACACCCAGCAGTATGCAATAGTTAATATAGATAAGCATGATACTGATATATTGAAACAAAAAGGTATTTATTAATCGGGTAGGTATTTAAGGGCTTAAAATAAGCGTTCTAAGAAGCCGGTCATGAAAATTATAAGCTGATTTTCATGACCGGCTTTATTATTTTACCCATAGGTACTCATAATAACTGATTAACGAAATGCCAATTTTGTGGTTTTTTATATCATTTTAATACATTATTTATAATAACATTTTCTTTTCGTGCTGTATACTAAAAAAATACAAAGTAAGTTTTACCTTTGTACCCTGAAAAATCCGGCAATTTGAAATTTAAATGACGGAGTTTACGGGGTTATTTTTAGCGTTGATTAGTCTAAAACAAATATTTTATTAGACATCGCATTGATAAATAAACACAAGCATGTCTTTTACAAACACTCAAGAGCAGCTTTTGATAATGAATAGTATGGGATATTTGGATCAGATTGATTTGTTAAAGCTACCACGGCACGTTGCCATAATTATGGATGGTAATGGCCGCTGGGCAAAAGAAAAAGGCAAATTAAGGGTGTTTGGCCATCATAGCGGAGTAACCTCTGTTAGGGATGTCGTTGAAGGTGCTGATAAGTTAGGCATTAAATATATTACCCTGTATACGTTTTCGTCCGAAAACTGGAACCGCCCCAAGCTGGAGGTAATGGCTATTATGGAGCTTATGGTAAGCACCATTAACAAAGAGATAGCCGGGTTCATGAAAAATAACATCAAATTGAACGCTATTGGCGATCTGGATATGTTGCCCGAAAAATGTATCAGGGAACTAAATTCAGCCATGGAAAAAACTGCCGGGAATACCGGGGTGGTACTTACACTGGCCTTAAGCTATAGTTCGCGCCGCGAAATTGTGCGTGCAGCTAAAAACATTGCTGTAAAGGTTCAAAACGGCGAGTTGGATATTGCCGATATTACTGAAGAGGTTTTTGAGAATAATTTATTTACCGGCGATATGCCCGATCCTGAATTACTGATCAGAACAAGCGGCGAGTACCGTATCAGCAATTATTTATTGTGGCAAATAGCCTATGCCGAGCTGTATTTTACTCCTAAATTTTGGCCCGATTTCAGAAAGGAAGATTTATACGAAGCTATACTCGATTACCAAAAACGCGAACGTCGTTTTGGTAAGACAAGTGAGCAAATTAACTAAATTTTTACTTTTAACACTTTTTAACAACTGTATAAATTATTTTTAGCCCACTAAAATATTCGAATGTATAAATTTCTTTTTGCTATTCTTCTCTCGGTTTTTGTTACCACGGCGTTTGCCCAGGTATCCAATGTCCCGAGAACAAACCTGACAAAATCAATACCTGCCGATAGTTTAAGCTACCTGAATCCGCGGGACTATATTATTGGAGGCATATCTGTTAGTGGCGCTAAGTATCTGGATAAAGATATTTTGATACAACTCTCCAAATTAAACAAAGGCGATCGTATCAACCTGCCAGGCGAGCGTAACTCTGAGGTGATAAAGGCATTATACAAAGAGGGCTTATTTGATGATGTACAATTGAATATCACAAAAATTAACCAGGATACCATTTACTTGGAAATTGCCGTTTCTGAGCGACCGCGGTTATCACGTTTGCATATAACAGGCATCCGCAAGGGTGAGATTGAGGATGTGCAGAAGAAATTGAATGACAGAACAGGTAAAATTGTAAACGAAAACTTATTAAGCACAACTACTGCAATCATTAAAAAGCACTTTAATGAAAAAGGCTTTTTAAATACCACGGTTAAATTAACGCAACGTAAAGATCCGGGAGATGCCAACAGCGTGATACTGGATGTGGCTATTGATAAAAAGACCAAAGTAAAAATTAACGATGTTGCTTTTGAAGGCAACAAGGCATTTAGCGAAAAGAAATTAAAGGGCTTTTTGAAAAAAACCCGCGAAAGAAAATGGTATAACTTGTTTGGTTCAAAAAAATTCAAACAGGATAAATACGAAGAAGATAAACAAAGCCTGGTTGAATCAATGCAAGGCAAAGGTTACCGTGATGCCGAAATTTTGAGCGACTCGGTTTATGCTCATGATGCAACTACGGTTAACGTAAAAATTAAAGTTTATGAAGGCCCTAAATATTACTTCGGTAATGTAAAATGGTCTGGTAATGCTAAGTATACAACTGAGTTGTTAGATAGGTTGCTGCACGTTAAAAAAGGTGATGTATTTAGTGAAGAGGAGTTAAACAAAAGATTGGTTGGCCCAACGCCAAGTAATGACGACGTTTCATCTCTTTATTTGAACGATGGTTATTTAACCTACACTGCCGATCCGGTACAAACCAGGGTATATAATGATACCGTTGACCTGGATATCCGTGTATATGAAGGCCCGCAGTATACCATTAACCGTGTAAGCTTAAAAGGTAACGATGTAACCAACGATAAAGTGGTTATGCGTGAGATACAAACCAAACCAGGGCAAAAATTCAACAAAGAGTTATTGATCCGCAGTTCACGCGAGATTGGTCAGCTGGGTAACTTTGATGAGCAAAAAACCGAGCCTAAGCCGGTAAACATCAACCCGCAGGATGGTACTGTTGATTTGGTTTACAACGTTGTTGAAAAACCATCAGATCAGATTGAGTTATCAGGTGGTTTTGGTGGCGGCCAGTTGGTAGGTACACTGGGTCTTACCTTCAACAACTTCTCGTTACGTAATATCTTTAACCTGAAAGCATATAAACCACTGCCAAAAGGCGATGGTCAGAAGCTGAGCTTAAGAGGCCAATCAAGCGGAAGAACTTATCAGAACTTTTCCTTCACATTCTCTGAGCCGTGGTTAGGTGGTAAAAAGCCTATTTACTTCGCGTTATCAGCATATACACAAGGAAGTTCAACCGGTCAGTATTATCCAAAAACAAGCCCGTTATATAATAACTTACGTATTAACGGTGTTGGTGTAACCTTGGGTAAACGTTTAAAATGGCCTGATAACTACTTCCAGCTAAACTACTCGTTAAACGTTGACCACTATAACCTGGATAACTATACCGGTTACCTGTTCACCAACGGTACGTCGTTCAACATTAAGTTAACCCAGGAGTTAACCCGTAACTCAATTGATGCGCCAATTTTCCCAACACAGGGTTCAAATATTAAATTCACGGTACAGGCTACACCTCCATACTCGTTGTTTAATAATGTAAATTATAAAATAGCAACTCCTGAGGAGCGCTACCACTTTGTGGAGTATTACAAATTCAAATACGATGCACAATGGTTCTCTAAACTGGTTGGTAAATTCGTACTGATGTCGCAGGTAAGGTTTGGCTTCCTGGGCATGTATAACAAAGATGTAGGCCCTTCACCATTTGAACGTTTCAAATTGGGTGGTGATGGTATGCAGAGCTACCAGTTTTTACAGGGTAGTGAGATCATCGGTTTAAGGGGTTATCAAAACTTCTCAATTGTGCCTGAAGGCTCAACCGAAAATCAGAATACCAACACAGGTAGTACCATCTACAATAAATACACACTTGAGCTTCGCCACCCGGTAATTGCAAGTCAGTCGGCAACAATATTTTTACTGGCTTTTGCTGAAGGCGGTAACGTTTGGAATAACTTTAGCCAGTTTAATCCGTTTAACGTTAGACGTTCGGTAGGTGTTGGAGCGAGAATATTTTTACCTATATTTGGATTGCTTGGATTAGATTATGGCTATGGATTTGATAAAATACCAGGTGCACCAGATGCAAACAGGGGGCAGTTCCATTTTACAATTTCTCAGAGTTTATCCGGCGGATTTAATTAATTTGCACAGCGATATATGAAGAAGATAATTTTAATAGCGTTTTTAACGTTAACAGCATTTACAGGAGCTTACGCCCAGCGTTTTGCTTATGTTGACTCGGATTACATACTAAAACATATGCCCGAGTACGCTTCATCACAGAAGCAGCTGGCAGCATTATCTGATCAGTGGCAAAAAGAAGTTGATGGTAAATTTCAGGAAATTGACCGCCTGTACAAAGCTTACCAGGCCGATCAGGTTTTAATGACGGCCGATATGAAAAAGCGCCGCGAGGTCGAAATTGTTGATAAGGAAAAAGCCGCGAAGGATTTTCAACGCCAGAAATTTGGTCCCGATGGCGAACTTTCACAAAAGAGTAACACCTTGATTAAACCAATTCAGGATCGGGTGTCTAAAGCTGTACAAGCAGTAGCCGAAGGTGATAACCTGGATATGGTTTTTGATAAAAATAGCGAAGTAATGATGCTGTATGCAAATCCGCGCTATGATAAAAGCGCAGATGTGATTACAAAATTAGGGCTTAAACCCGGTGTATTTGCTAAGTAAAATTTAAAAGATAAAACAAACAAAACTATTATTAAACACAGAACAAGGAAAATGAAAAAACTATTTAAAGTTGCTTTAGTTGCAGTAGGAATGTTATTTGCGGGCAACTTTGCCAATGCGCAAACTAAAATTGGGCATATTAATTTTAACCAGCTGATTGACATGATGCCTGAAACCAAAACTGTAACTACTCAAATGCAGGCTTATCAAAAAACTTTTATTGATCAGCTTACTACTATGAATAATGAGTATACTACAAAAGGCCAGGAGTTTCAAAAAAATCAAGCTACCATGACCGATGCTATCCGTGCTTCAAAAGGACAGGAGTTACAGGATATCCAAAAACGTATGCAGGATTATCAGAACACAGCACAGCAACAAGTTGACGCTAAAAGACAAGAATTAGGCAAACCGCTAATTGATAAAGCTACTGCAGCAGTAAACACTGTAGCTAAAGAAAAAGGATACGCTTACGTGTTAGATTCTTCACAAGTGAGCTTATTGGTATCTCCGGATGCTGATGACCTGATGGCAGCAGTAAAAGCTAAATTAGGCTTAAAATAATAATCAATTATTAGTCATTAAAAGGAAAGCGTTCTGTATTTACAGAACGCTTTTTTTATTTTTGTATATATGCACCAGCAACCTATAGGTATCTTCGATTCGGGCTTTGGAGGCCTTACCGTTTTCAAATCAATTATTGAGCAGCTTCCGGGATATGATTATATATACCTGGGCGATAACGCGCGCGCGCCTTACGGAAACCGGTCATTCAACACCATTCATCAGTACACATGGGAGTGTGTGCAATGGATGTTTGAACAGGGTTGCCCATTGGTTATACTGGCTTGTAATACTGCATCTGCAAAGGCATTGCGCACCATTCAGCAGCAGGACCTTAAACTGGGTGATCCCGAAAAAAGGGTATTGGGTGTGATACGCCCCACTGCAGAGGTTATTGGTGACTACAGCAAAACCAGAGAGATAGGAGTGCTGGGTACTAAAGGAACTGTACAGTCGGGCTCATATCTTCTGGAGATCCAAAACTTTTTTCCGGATATCAAGGTGCATCAGCAGGCCTGCCCGCTATGGGTACCGCTTATTGAAAACGGCGAATATGATCAGCCCGGTGCCGATTACTTTGTAAAACTGTACCTTGATCAGATCATGGCTCAGTCATCACAAATTGATACCATTTTATTAGCCTGCACGCATTACCCTTTAATTCAGCAGAAGATAGAGGCTCAACTACCATCGCATGTAAAAGTGGTGGCCCAGGGCGATATTGTGGCCAAAAGCCTGGTTGATTACCTGCAACGCCATCCCGAAATAGAAGCCAAACTGACCAAAAACGGCGTTAACCAGTTTTTTACTACTACTGATGATACAGCCGATTTTGATCACCATGCATCACTGTTTTTCTCGGCCCCGGTAAAATCAACCTTCATCTCCGCCAATGATCTGGTGAAGTGTTGAGGTAATGAATTTGTCTGAACCACAATTAAGCAGATTTATTGGATTAAAAAAAGATGTCATGCTGAGCTTCGTCGAAGCATGGTGGGCAGGCCTCTGCGCTCTACCCTTCGACTGAGCTCAGGGTGGTAGCCCGCTTGTGCCGTGTTGGTGTTGTCACTATAAGTGTTCGGAAGAAATAGAACCGAGGGCCAGTGTGATTCCCTCCCCTGGGAGGGTGTAGGGAGGGGTTTAATCCGCAGGCTTATTCGTTTGAGTATTGGCGTGTAAACCCCTCCCAGCCACTACACAATCTCCCGAGACAGAATTAGAAAATCCTTCATACTACCCATAAATCCGCTTAATCCCAATTTAGGAAAAAACATAATCTTTCCC
The DNA here is from genome assembly GCF_030409325.1 of Mucilaginibacter aquaedulcis. Lineage (GTDB taxonomy): Bacteria > Bacteroidota > Bacteroidia > Sphingobacteriales > Sphingobacteriaceae > Mucilaginibacter > Mucilaginibacter aquaedulcis. Next base: position 994,419 of record NZ_JAUFPR010000001.1, on the reverse strand, counting down.
CATAATCCCCACCAACTTTATATACTACACTTATCGCCTAAATTATTGTAACATTTAGTAAGTTTGCAGCTTTAGCAAAAAGGCACTTGAATTATTATATCACATATTTTATTGTAGCTATCGGGTTGTTTAGTTTTTCGGCCTTTTTTGCGTTGGCGGGTGTTTATGCAGAACGTAAGATCTCGGCCTACATACAAGACAGGCTTGGCCCTACCGAAACCGGTAAATTTGGCTCGCTCCAAACCCTGGCCGACATTTTAAAAATGATCCAGAAGGAGCTTATTATCCCTGCCGCAGCCGATAAATGGTTGTTTATGCTGGCGCCTGCAGTAATTTTTATCGCGGTATACATGGGCTTTGCTGCCTTGCCATGGGCACCAGGCCTTATCCCTTCAAAAATAAACCTGGGTATATATTATATTTTTGCCATCATCTCTGTAGAAACCCTTGGCATATTAATGGCCGGTTGGGGATCGAATAACAAATATTCTATTTTGGGTGCTATGCGCTCGGCCGCGCAGATCATCTCATACGAGATACCTGCCGGGTTTGCTATTATAGCAGTAGTCATGATAGCGCAAACCCTCAACCTGCAGGAAGTAGCCATGCAGCAGGGGATTTTGGCTACCGAAAAAATAAAATTTGCGGGCTTTTGGGATGTATCGAAAATTGGTGGTCTGTTCAGCTGGAACGTGTTTCGTGCCCCGCACCTGATCATAGCGTTTGTGATTTATTTTATAGCATCCCTGGCCGAAAGTAACCGCGCGCCTTTTGATATTCCTGAGGCCGAATCAGAGTTGGTTGCAGGCTTTCATACCGAATTTACAGGCATCAGGTTTGCCCTGGTGTTTTTGGCAGAGTATTCCATGATGTTCCTGGTATCCATGATCGGCGTTATATTATTTTTAGGCGCCTGGAACACGCCCTTACCAAATATAGGTTCGGTACATTTGGCTACCTGGACAACTGGCATGGCCTGGGGCATTTTATGGGTAACCCTGAAAACACTGACCCTGGTTGCCATACAAATGTGGATCAGGTGGACACTGCCCCGTTTTCGGGTAGACCAGCTCATGAACCTTTGCTGGAAGGTGCTAACTCCTCTGGCCTTTGCATGTATGCTGATATCGGGTATATGGCGCCTGTGGCTAATGTAGTTTGGAAGGGGCAAGGACGAAGGGATAAAAGATAAAAGACGATAGAGAGAGTCAAGAGATAAGAATCAAGAGATAGAAAAATCATAAATCAAAAAAGAGAAAAAGATCAGCGAAATCAACGTAATCAAACAAATCAGCGGTCAATGTATAAAAGAGTAATAAACGGTTTTACAACTGCATGGAAAGGTTTAACCCTTACTGTGAAGCACCTGTTTGCGTCAAATGCCGACAGGAAGATTACGACCGTGAGTGACAGCAATTACTTTAAACAGCTGGAAGGTACCAACACCATACAATATCCCAAACAGCAGTTACCCGTACCCGAAGTGGGCCGGTACCAGCTGGATGTGGAGATGGACGACTGCATTGTGTGCGACCTGTGCGCCAAGGTATGCCCGGTAAACTGCATCGATATTGAAGCCATCAAAGCTACCGAAGCCATTGGCCAAACATCCGACGGTACTATTAAACGCCTCTATGCAGCCAAGTTTGATATTGATATGGCCAAATGCATGTACTGCGGTTTATGTACCATAGTATGCCCAACCGAGTGCATCACCATGACTAACCAGTACGATAAAACCGTATTTGAATTGAGCGATCTTACTTATCAGTTCTCAGATATGCCGCCTGAAGTCGCAGCTGAAAAGCGTGCATTGTTTGATAAGCAACAGGCCGAAAAACAAGCCGCCAAGCTTGCCGCCATGCAAAAAAAGGAGGGCGGGGCATGAGTTTGGTACGCGTACTGTTTTACTTTTTAAGTTTTATAGCCATAGCATCGGCGCTGTATGCGGCATCGAGCAAAAATCTGGTGCGCAGTATATTTGTATTTTTTGTAACCCTGTTTGCGCTCGCGGGCCTGTATGTACTGGCCCTGGCCGATTTTGTGGCCGTAACCCAGGTGGTTATTTATGTGGGAGGCATACTGGTGCTTATCCTGTTTGCCTTTATGCTTTCAGGGAAAGAAACTTTGAATATATTACAGCAACAGCAGGAAAAACTTTTCAGCCTGAAAAAGCTGCCGGCTTTACTTTTGGCGGGAGTGTTTTTTATTGTGCTGATCAATGTAGTACTTAAGGCTGATGTGGATAATCTGCAATGGGTTAAGGATGCCATCAGTTTTAAAAACGAGATCACGCCCAATGCCGTGATGATCGATAATATTGGTATCAATTTAATGACGCGTTACCTGTTGCCTTTTGAGGCTATCTCTATTTTGCTGCTGATGGCTTTAATAGGGGCGGCGCACCTATCACGTAAGGAGGGCAAGGTATGATCAGCCTGACAGATTTCATGGTAGTAAGTGCGGCCTTATTCTGTATAGGCTTATACATGGTTATTACCAAGCGAAACGCCATCCAGATATTGATAGGTATCGAACTGATATTGAATGCTGCCATACTAAACCTGGTGGCCTTTGGTAAATACGATAAGGTGAACAACAGCGGGCAGATATTTGCCTTGTTTGCCATTGTGCTGGCAGCAGCCACAACGGCGGTAGCGCTGGCTATTATACTGAATGTTTACCGCAGGTATAAAACCATTGATCCGAATGATATTAATAAACTGAGAGATTGAAATTAAGTATCAAGATATTAGTATCAGGTATCAATATTTTCAACAGGTCTTGATACCTGATACTAAAAAATAACAAACCAAATTGGAAGACTTTTTACATTCCATACAACTATTAAATTATACGGTGGCAGCTGTAGCGTTGCCACTGTTTGCTGCTTTCATAAACTTTTGCCTGCCGGTAAAAAGTAAATGGGCTGGCTGGGTATCTACCATAGCTATCCTGCTAAGCTGTGTGCTATCGGCCAGGGTATTTGCCGGGGTTTGGAATAACAATCCAGTACATGCGCAGCATGTATGGTTCACCGTTGGCCAAACCGAGGTGATGGCGGGCTTACTATTAAACAATCTTTCGGTGTTACTATTGCTGCTGGTGTCGCTCATTGCCTTGCCTGTGCATATATACTCTACCGCGTACATGGCGCATGACGACAGGCGCAGCCGTTATTTTACCTACCTCAGCTTTTTCTGCTTCAGCATGCTGGCATTGGTTGTGGTTGATAGCCTCGTACTGTTCTACGCTTTTTGGGAACTGGTGGGCTTTTCATCATACCTACTCATAGGGTTTTGGTTGACCAGAAATAAAGCGGTACAGGCCAATAAAAAGGCCTTCATCATGAACCGCATAGGCGATATTGGCCTTTTGAGTGCCATCATCATATTGTTTACCCAGTATCACACCTTTGATATTGTTCAGCTTTTTGCGCAGAAAGGATTAGTAGCTCAATCGGTTATTAAAGATGGAGTGTGGATAGCTGCTACCGGGCAGATGCCTGCCATTTGGCAATATGTTGCCTGCGCAGGAATCTTTTTAGCGGTAGCCGCCAAATCTGCACAGTTCCCGCTGCATACCTGGCTGCCCGATGCCATGGAGGGCCCAACTTCCGTATCGGCGCTGATCCATGCGGCTACTATGGTAGCTGCCGGCGTGTTTTTATTGGGCAGGGTTTACCCCATGTTCACCGGAACTGAGCTAACCATACTGGCTGTTACCGGCTGTTTTACCGCATTCATGGCAGCAACCATCGCTCTTACACAAAACGATTTGAAACGAATCCTGGCTTATTCCACCATATCGCAATTGGGCTTTATGATCCTGGCGATGGGGGTAGGTGCTTACGCTTCGTCCTTATTTCATTTGGCTACCCACGCGTTTTTTAAATGCCTGCTGTTTTTGGTGGCCGGTATCGTTATTCATGAAATGCAGCATGTTAAGGAAGAGAACAACCTTGATATTGATGCTCAGGATATTTCATTAATGGGAGGTTTGCGAAAAAAGCTGCCGATCACGTTCATTGTGGCGGTTATTGGCAGTTTGGCCCTGGTTGGTTTGCCGCTTACTTCGGGTTACTTGTCTAAAGATGGTATCCTGATACAAGCCTTTGAATGGAGTGAGGGCAAAAGTGTGTTGTTTAAGCTGATCCCGGTATTGGCCTTGCTCACCAGCTGGCTTACCGCGTTTTACGTGACACGGCTTATGGTAAAAGTGTTTTTTGGCGAATTTAGACTGTTAAAAAGTTACCCTAACGCAAAACTGCACATGCACGATGGTGGGCTGCAATATAAACTGCCTATAATTTTACTGGCGGTGTGCTGTTTGTTTCCTTTGTTTTCTTTCAATCCGTTTTCATACGGGCATGCCTGGTTGTTCAGTGGTTTAACATCCCTTGGTAATCATGAGGGCGAAAGTATATATCATACCATTATCCCGGTATTGGTTAATATCATAAGTGTGGTGGTGTTGTATGCGGCTTATGTTATTTATACCAAACCCAACGGCTTCAAATTTCAACAAAGCGGATTTTTATATCGCTTGTCATACAATCAATGGTATTTAGATGCGATTTACCAACGTTTTGTAGTGAAACCCGTATTACGTTTGTGCAGCGCCACTTTTTGGGTAGACCGTAATGTGATCGACGGCTTTTTACACCTGCTGACCAGGATAAGTGGTTACATCGCCAAACTTACTGCCTGGACTGATGAGCATATTGTTGATGGCTTTTTACATTTAATGGCATCAATAGTGCAAAGTATTGGCAATTTTGCTCGGAGGTTTCAAAACGGTAAAATACAATACTACCTGTATAGCATGTTGGTGATTGTGTTGGTGCTGTTTATTTTAAAAATACTGATCTGAACCTGATGAATATATTAACCATACTCTTACTTGTACCTGTACTGTTCGGCCTGATCATTATACTGACACCATCATCATTGCGTGCCAGTTTTAAATATATTACCCTGCTGGCTACACTGATACAGTTAGGCATCAGTATATGGATGTATCTGCATTTTAAAACGGGCGCAGCTTACGGAGGCATCAATCATGAAGATCAGTACCAGTTTGTGCAGAAGCTCCCATGGATCTCGCTGAACCTGGGCAGTGCGGGTAAAATGCAGATCGATTACTTTATTGGTGTGGATGGCATGTCGATAGCGCTGCTGGTCATGACCTCATTGGTTATGGTGATCGCCACGTTATCATCATGGGAGATCAAGAGTAACCTGAAAGGGTTTTTCCTGCTGTTCCTGCTGCTGGATATGGCAGTTATCGGGGTGTTCTGCGCGCTTGATTTCTTCCTGTTCTACCTGTTCTACGAACTGATGTTACTGCCCTTATACTTCCTGATAGGGATGTGGGGTGGCGCACGCCGGGAATATGCGGCCATCAAGTTTTTCCTGTATACCTTATTTGGTTCGGTATTTATGATGCTGGTGATGGTAGGGTTGTACCTTTCCGTTACCGATCCGGCAACCGGCAACCATACCTTCAACATTATACAAATGATGAATCCTGCTAATTACAGCGCGCAGTCGGTGTTTTCTATAGCAGGGCATCAAACCATATTAGGTATGCCTGCCCGAACCGTTGGTTTTGTAGTGCTGTTTATTGCTTTTGCCATTAAGGTGCCAGTGGTACCTTTACATACATGGTTGCCTGATGCACACGTGGAAGCGCCAACACCTGTATCCATCATACTGGCAGGGGTGCTGTTAAAAATCGGTGGTTATGGTATTATCAGAATTTGTTTAGGGATTTTCCCCGAAGTAGCTACAACAGGTGCTTTTTGGTTAGGCCAGCTTGGGGTTATCTCTATTTTATATGGAGCTTTCAATGCTCTTGCTCAGAAGGATCTGAAACGGATGATCGCTTATTCTTCCGTATCACATATGGGTTTTGTGTTGCTGGGTATTGCCTCTCAAACCGCCGAAGGTATAAGCGGAGCGATGATGCAAATGGTAAGCCACGGGTTTTTATCAACTATGCTGTTCTTCCTGGTGGGTGTGCTATACAACAGGGTGCATGACAGGGGTATTAACCATTTCCGCGGACTAAGCACATTGATGCCGAAATATACGGCCTTTGTCATGATAGCCTTTTTTGCATCCTTAGGTTTACCTGGTTTTTCAGCATTTGTGGCCGAGGCGTTTACGCTGGCCGGTACGTTCAGATCGTCGTCAGTAAATGGTTTAGTGCCTTACTGGATGGCAGTTTGCGGTTCGCTGGGTATTTTATTAAGCGCAGCTTACTTTTTGTGGACGCTGCAACGCATGTTCTTCGGCCCCGAATCATTAAAAGGCGGCGATGTATGGAAGATAGCCCTTACCGATCTGAACCTGCGCGAAAAACTTACCCTGGCACCGCTGGCCATCATTGCCATAGCCCTGGGAGTTATGCCTTCGCTGGTTTTTGAAAAGATCAATGATTCGGTACTTAGCCTTATTCAGTTTTTACAGCTTAAATAGTTCAATAATAACCAATGCACGATCTGCTACCGCATATATCTGAGTCTTTGTCACATGTTTTTGGCAGCATAAGGTATTTTGTGCCCGAAGTTTACCTTACACTGCTATTTATCATAGTACTGATAACGGATCTGATATTTGGTAAAAGATCTGCTCAATTATGCCGCACTATAGCTTGTGCCGGCTTGGTGCTTATCATGTTTAAAGATCTGCAGCAGATAGCTTTGGTGGTTGATGGCGAACATTTTATATTCAGTAATATGTTGCTGGTAAGCCGCATCGGTATATTTTTCAAATTGAGTATTGATGTATTGTCGTTTGTCCTGTTGCTGTACTTTACCTGGGATAATAAGCTGAACGCGCATCAGAAAGGATTGTCTGATCTGTATTCTATTACCATAGCATCTATTCTTGGTTTGCATTTAATGGTGATGGCGGTAAACCTGCTATCCATATACCTGGCTATTGAATTGGTATCTCTTGCATCATACCTGATGGTAGCATACCGTACCGAAAATGCTTTCAGTACAGAGGCGGGGTTAAAATATGTGCTGTTTGGTGCGGCCTCTTCGGCCATTATGCTGTATGGGATATCCTTGCTGTATGGCTTTAGTGGCTCACTTGATATTGTTTTTCAGAGCAGTATTGCGCAGTTATCAAAGGTAAACCCGATTAGTTCATCATTTGCGGTTATACTGGTTTTAATTGGCATTGGATTTAAACTGTCGTTTGTACCTGTGCACTTTTGGGTGCCCGATGTGTACCAGGGAGCCAGTACACCCATAACGGCTTACCTTTCAACCGTACCCAAAATTGCAGCATTTGCATTGCTAACAAACTTTTTGCCTCCGTTTATGCTCGCCAGTTCGTGGAGAGGCTTTGATATAGGAATAATACTATCCGCAGTAGGTATAGTTACCATGATTGCAGGTAATTTTGCAGCTGTTATGCAAAGCAATGTGAAGCGAATGCTGGCTTACTCCAGCATTGGGCATACCGGTTTTGCATTAATGGCGGTGGTTGTGCTAACATTGCAGGGAGTATCGGCCATTACTTATTACTTATTGGTATATAGTGCGGCCAATATCGGCGCTTTGGCGTTGGCCAGCTATTTTACCAACGAAACCGGTGCTGAAGAAGTAGAACATTACCGCGGACTTGGCCTTAAATATCCTATAGCCTCTGTTTGCTTCGTAATTATCTTAATATCATTAACAGGATTACCTGTAACTGCAGGATTTACCGGAAAATTGTTTGTTTTTTCGGCAGTTTATGCGGTTTATCAGCAAACGCATAACATTTGGTTAATGTTATTGATGATTACCGGAGCCTTAACTACGGTAGTTTCGCTGTTTTACTATCTTAAAATACCTTTGAATTTATTTTTGAAAAGGAAAGAAATGCCAGAAATAAGCGGCATAAAATCCATGAATTTATTGATTTTATCAATCATTGTAAGCTTTATGCTGATTTTGCTCGGTATTTTCCCTGATTTTGTGCTTCGGTATCTATAATTTTTCAATTTTCGCAATTTTTTAACAAAAACATAATAATCTTCGTTTTTTTATAATTAAAATCATACTTTCAGGCCGTTTTACAAAGCAATTTCAATATTTTCATGAAGCGGTACTTTCCTTTTGTAATAATTCTTATTATTTTAACATTAACCTTTGTTTTTCCATCTGTAGACTTTAAAGATTCGGGTCATCCTAACTTTAATACCGGTGATATTGCCTGGATGCTGATGTCAACAGCCCTGGTTTTGATCATGACGCCTGGATTAGCCTTTTTTTACGGCGGAATGGTTAATAAAAAGAATGTAATATCAACTATGCTGCAGAGTATAGTTTGTATGGTAATAATTACGGTGATGTGGGGCATATTCGGCTTCAGTTTAGCCTTCGGCGATAGCTTTCATGGTTTTATTGGTAATCCGCTTACCTATTTTATGATGAAGGGGATGCTGGGCAACGCAACATGGAAAGCGGCACCAACCATTCCACTGTTGTTGTTTGCCATGTATCAGCTTAAGTTTGCTATTATAACCCCGGCCCTTATTACCGGCGCCTTTGCCGAGCGTATCCGCTTTAATTCGTATATCATTTTCCTTTGCCTGTTCTCGATATTTATATTTTCGCCGCTGGCGCATTGTACCTGGCATCCTGATGGCATATTAGCCAAATTTGGTGTGCTTGACTTTGCAGGCGGTACCGTAGTACACATGTCGGCCGGATGGGCTGCGCTTGCATCGGCCCTGTATTTAAAACGCCGTAACGAGGCTAATCATTCACCGGCACGTATCACTTACGTAATGATCGGTACCGGCTTGTTATGGTTTGGCTGGTTTGGTTTTAACGCAGGTTCGGCTTTTGGGGCAAACGCTTTGGCGGTTACCGCTTTGGCTACCAGCACCACAGCATCGGCCGCTGGCGGTGTTACCTGGATATTTTTTGATATGCTGCGCGGCCGCAAACCATCGGCAATGGGTACATGTATTGGTGCGGTTGTGGGTTTAGTTGCTATTACACCGGCTGCTGGTTTTGTTACCGTGCCGCACTCACTGGCTATTGGTATTATATCGGCAGTGGTGAGTAACCTGGTGGTTGAGTGGCGCACACGCACTTCAATTGATGATACTTTAGATGTGTTCCCTTGTCACGGTGTAGGTGGTATGGTGGGTATGTTGCTTACCGGTGTGTTTGCTAACCAGCATGTAAACGCGGGTAACACTACGGGTAACGGCTTGTTTTTTGGCGAAACCCACTTATTCCTGGTTCAGTTAGTAGCGCTTGTAGGTGTATCTATATTTTCGTTTTTCGGTTCATTATTGTTATTGAAAATTACGGATATGATATCACCGTTAAGGGTATCAGCAGCGGATGAAGTAGTAGGGTTGGATATTAGCCAGCATGGCGAAAAACTATAGTTTTGAATTTCAAACCAAATCTAAATAAACCTAAAGTCCGGCCACAAGCCGGATTTTTTTGTTAAACCATATACCATAGTTTCTGTCCAACAGTTAACTATAAGTCGGAGTATGAGTATGAGCCTTTTTGCAGATAATCAGTTAAACATTTTTAAAGCCACCCATCAAAATCTTTTACCGTTTGATGGAGAGGTATTCCTGTATCCTAATTTTTACCAGGAAGAAGGTGTTTACGATTTGTTTGAGGAACTGAAACATACCATTTTATGGAAACAAGATAAAATGAAGATCTACGGAAAGTCGGTTAGTTTTCCGCGCCTCACTTCCTGGTATGCCGATGGTGATAAAACCTATACTTACTCGGGCGTGGTAAATACGCCTATTCCATTTACCCCGTTATTGCTAAAAATAAAAAAGGCGGCCGAGCAACAATGCGACAAACCATTTAACGCCGCCCTGCTCAACTTTTACCGTGATGGCGACGATAGCATGGGCTGGCATAGCGACAATGAGAAAGAATTAAGCGGTAACCCGGTTATAGCTTCCGCATCATTTGGCGCCACACGTACTTTTCAGTTTAAGCACAAAACGCAAAAAAACGCGAAGGTGTCTGTAGCGCTCAGCAATGGCAGCCTGTTGGTTATGCAAGGCGAAACACAGCATAACTGGCTGCACCAGGTTCCCAAAACCAGCAAAGAGGCTGGCCAGCGCATAAATATCACTTTCAGGGATATTAAATACTGACCGGGTTACAGTGTTTTTATGTCGTTCTGAATGGTCGTTTTTGGTAAAACTTGAAAAGAATAGTTGTTTAAACACAAATATATTTTGCACAAAAATTTAACGTTAAGCTAACTTATCCACAAACTACCGTTTAATGACAATTGGTATTGCCGTAGTTAACTAATAAATGATACCTTTGCAGCCTCATTCCAAATCATGAGCGATCAGATTAAACATGAATGCGGTGTGGCGTTTATCCGCTTATTAAAGCCACTATCTTATTATCAGAAAAAGTACGGAACAGCTCTGTACGGCCTGAACAAGCTTTACCTTTTAATGGAGAAACAACATAACCGCGGCCAGGATGGCGCAGGTGTTGCCACTATTAAACTGGATATTGAGCCTGGCAAGCGGTACATCAGCAGGCACCGCTCAATGGCGTCAAACGCTGTTGCTGATATTTTTGAATACATCCAGAAGAAATTCGCGGATATTCAGAAAGAATCTCCCGAAAAACTCGAAGATGCCGAATGGCTTAAAGAGCATGTGAGCTTTACAGGCGAAGTTTTACTGGGGCACCTGCGTTATGGTACCCATGGTAAAAACAGCATTGAAAGCTGCCATCCATTTTTAAGGCAAAACAACTGGCAAACCCGTAACCTGGTTATAGCAGGTAATTTCAACATGACCAATGTTGATGAACTGTTACAACAACTTTACGACTTGGGTCAGCATCCGAAAGAGAAAGCAGATACGATCACTGTGCTTGAAAAGATCGGTCATTTTATTGATACCGAAAATCAGGGCTTGTTTGATCAGTATAAACGCGAAGGACTTGACGACAACATGGAGATCAGTAAGTTGATTGCCAACGATATGGACGTAGCCAAGATACTCCGTAAATCGGCCAAAAACTGGGATGGTGGTTATACCATTGCAGGTATATTAGGCCACGGCGATGCATTTGTAATGCGCGACCCGGTTGGTATCCGCCCTGCGTTTTATTACTATAATGATGAAATAGTTGTTGCCGCCTCAGAGCGCCCGGCTATCCAGACAGCATTTAACATTCCTATTGAAGAAATTAAAGAGATACGCCCAGGCCATGCTTTAATTGTTAAAAAGAATGGTAAAGTAACTGAGGATATGTTTAGCGAGCCGCTGGAAAAGAAAGCCTGTTCATTTGAACGCATCTATTTTTCAAGAGGAAGCGATGCCTCCATCTACCGCGAGCGTAAACAATTAGGCAGGCTGCTTTGCCCGCAAATATTGAACGCGGTTGATCATGATATAAAAAACACCGTATTTTCTTACATCCCTAACACAGCCGAAGTTGCCTTTTATGGTATGGTTGAAGGTGTACATAAATACGTTAAAAAATACCAGCGCGATAAGCTGCTGAACCGTGCAGATAAGATCAGTGAGGAAGAGTTAACAGAAGTATTGCAACTTGCACCAAGGGTTGAAAAAATTGCCATTAAAGATGTAAAGCTGCGTACTTTCATTACCAACGATGCCGACCGAAGCGAAATGGTGGCTCACGTGTATGATACTACCTACGGCCTGATCAACAAAAATACCGACACTTTAGTAGTTCTTGACGACTCTATTGTGCGTGGTACTACATTGAAACAAAGTATCCTGAAAATTCTGGACAGGCTTGGCCCTAAAAAGGTAGTGGTAGTTTCATCGGCTCCGCAGATTCGTTACCCGGATTGTTATGGCATTGATATGTCGCGCATGGGTGAGTTTGTTGCTTTTGAAGCTGCTATCAGTTTGCTGAAAGAAATGAAACGTGAGGATATTATCCTTGATGTTTACCAGAAATGTAAGGATAGCGCCAAGCTGCCTAAAGAAGAGGTGGTGAACTATGTAAAAGCCATTTATGAGCCGTTTACAGATCAGGAGATCTCTGATCGCATAGCGCAAATCATTACACCAAAAGGTATTAAATGTAAAGTGGAGGTTTTATACCAAACTTTAGATAACCTGCATATTGCCTGTCCTGATCATACCGGCGACTGGTACTTTAGCGGTGATTACCCAACTCCGGGTGGTAACAAGGTTGTTAACCGCGCCTTTGTTAACTGGATGGAAGGTAAAAACCAAAGAGCTTACATGTAAAAGCCTAACCCCCCAAAGGGGAACATGATATACAAGGCGATGGATTTAGATTCATCGCCTTTTTTGTTTGCCATATTCGGCTTTATGTTGTTGAGAAGAAACGAAGCAAAGCGAATTGTCTGAACCTGATTTTTAGGATTAAAGGATTATTGGGATTTCTATACAATATGATTAAAGTCTGTATCTATTATATATGACAAATGTTTTTTATGCAGCCCGTTACAAATTAACGAAGCATAGAAAATCCTGTAATCAAATGAATCCTGGTCCAGACAAAATAAATGATAGGTAGAAATTTACGATACCGCCGGGGCCGCGAATATAAAATGGGTTACCAGTTTATCTACTAAAATAAGTGAGGCGATAATGAGGGCTATACCGGCTACCTCGTTAAGGCGGTGTACTAATTTAACCGATATTTTATCGCGCAGTTTATTGGCGTAAAAGGCTTTGGTGGTATCCATGCCGAATTGTACAATAAGTACGGTGGCAAACATTACGGCAATTTTAATGGAGCGATGGGCAACTCCTTCGTGAAAAACGGTACTTGCGGTACCTATAACAGTTATCCAATGAAAGAGCAGGGTAGGGTTAAAAATGCACATCAAGAAGCCCTTTAAAAAATAGCCTGCGCGGTTAATGCCCGAGGGAACTTTATTATTATAGTTAACCTCGCCTTTTTTAAACAGGTAGCGGATGCCTACACTAAATAATATGATACTGCCAACAACACCGGCTACAGTTTTGGCATGGTTTGATATATCAAAATACTGAGAGCCAAACAGAATGGCACCCACAAAAACAATATCGCTGCAAACTACACCCAGAGCAAGGGCAACGCCTGCATGAAAGCCTTTTTCAATGCTGGTTTTAATAAGAGCAAAAAAGACCGGGCCAGTCAAAAACGTTAACACTAATCCAATCCCAATTCCCGAAATAACAGCTTCTATCATTATTGAGGCTTAAGTTCCAAATTTTGAACCATGCGAATATGCAATTTTATCTCTTAAACAACGAAACTTAAAATTGTGATTTATTTAATTTGAAAAAGTATAGTCACTTTTTACAAAAAATGGATTATGTTTAGCGATTCAAAAAATATCCCGAATAACTAAACATTACAATGGAACAAAACGACAAAAAGAATTACAGCTCAGCATTGTATACGCTGATCACTGTATTTTTCTTCTGGGGCTTTTTAGCTGCATCAAACGGTATTTTCATACCATTTTGTAAAACGCATTTTCATTTAACTCAATTTGAGTCGCAACTGATAGATTTTACGTTTTATGGTGGGTATTTTATCGGTTCGTTAATACTTTATTTTGCGTCACAAGCCAGTAAGGTTGATATCATGAATAAGCTGGGCTATAAAAATGGTATCATATTAGGTTTGGTGATATCGGCCTTAGGCGCATTGGGAATGATCCCCGCGGTGGCTACAGGTTCATTTGGGTTTATCCTGGCGGTATTTTTTATTATTGCCGTAGGTTTTTCATTACAGCAAACGGCGGCAAACCCGTTTGTGGTTGCTTTGGGCCCTGCAGAAACAGGCTCAAACCGTTTAAATTTTGCTGGTAGTATCAATAATATAGGTGCCTTATTAGGCCCGATTGTAGTGAGTGTGGTATTGTTCGGTTCGGCATCGGCTAAAGCTGCTGCATCTGAGGTTAAAATATCATCTATCAATAACCTCTACTATATGCTTGCAGCATTATTTATAGCTGTAGCTATTTTCTTCTGGTTCTCCAACCTGCCTAAGGTTACCAGCGACGAAAAAATGGAATCAAGCAGCAAGGCTAATAAACCATTGTTCATCATTTTTATAGCATTCCTTCTCATATTAGCAGCCGACCCGCTTAGCTTAGCTATACATATCCCAAGCCAGTATTTCGTTTACGCTTCATTGGCTATTATCATATTTACGCTGGTAGGTACCATTTTTGCCGCCAAAAAGAGTAAAGAGGGCTGGGGTGCTATGCAATACCCTCAATTGATTTTAGGTATGATTGCCATTTTTACCTATGTAGGTACCGAGGTAACCCTACAAAGTAACATGGGATCGTTATTGAAAACACCTGAGTTTGGTTCATTTAACGAGTCGGATATTGCACCCTATATTTCATTATACTGGGGTAGCTTGATGATAGGCCGTTTTGCAGGATCAATTGACGCGTTCAATTTATCAAAAACAACCAAATATATTTTATACATCATTGTACCATTTGTTGCATTCGGGTTAGTGTTGTTTGCCAACGTGGTTAGCGGTGTTAATGTAAGCAACCTGTATACTTATGCAATTTGTGTTTCTGTACTAATTGTGGCTTTCTTTATTGGTCAGCAAAAGCCAACCCGTACGCTATCGGTACTGGGTTTATTAGGTGTAATATTTGTTTTGATCGGTCTGTTTACAACCGGCAGGGTAGCTACTTTCGCTTTCATTAGCGGTGGCTTATGCTGCTCTATTATGTGGCCATCTATATTTGCATTGTCAATTACAGGTTTGGGTAAATATACCAGCCAGGGTTCGGCATTTTTAATCATGATGATCCTGGGCGGTTCTATTATACCACCGCTGCAAGGTAAAATTGCCGACGGCAGTAACGATATTATTAAAGGCATGAGCGGTATACACTTCTCATATATTGTACCTGCTATAGGCTTTGCTTACCTGGCATATTTTGCCTGGAAGGTGAGCCGCGAACTGCGCAGCCAGGGTATTGACCTTGACCACGTAGAAGCAAAAGGCGGACATTAATATTTAGTTCATTACTTCAATGGTTCATTGGGTTCTTGGTAGCAATACCAATTAACTAATGAACCATTGTTGTTTTTAAACCAATTAAGCAAATGAAACCAAGTTTCGATCATATTTTCATGAATCTGGCTACTGATCTGGCTAAGCGTTCGCACTGCGTAAAAGCCCATGTGGGGGCAGTTTTAACCCGTGATACCCGTATTATCTCCATAGGTTATAACGGGCCGCCTGCAGGTACGCATAACTGTGATGAGGAATGGCCGGCTGAGGGATGTCCGCGAGATTCAAAAGGCAGCTGCTCACTCGCACTGCATGCCGAAGAAAATGCGATTTTATACGCTGTGAAAAACGGAGCCAAACTGGAAGGCGCAACGCTGTATATTACCTTATCGCCGTGTTTGCCTTGTGCCCGCCTGATATTTTCGGCTGGCATCAAACATGTTTACTTTGATAAATCATACGCAGAATATAAAGGCTTACCCAGCGATGAAGGTGTCGACTTTTTGAATAAGTTTGGAGTTAAGGCAGAGAAATTTAAAGACGATTTATAGACTATGGGACTTTAGGATTATTAGACTTTAGGACTATTAGATAAAAGACTTTTGGACAAAGGATTTAAACTCTAAAAGTTGCTGAAGAACAAGTGTAGTATCGTTAAATCAGTTTTTTGTTTTTCTATTAGTCCTAAAGTCCAATCGTCTTATAATCCTAAAGAATAAACGGGCGCACTCTTTCCAGTGCAAAATCTAATTGCTGCTCGGGGGTAAGGTTGGTATTGTCTAAAACAACAGCATCTGCAGCCCTTACCAACGGACTTTCTTCCCTGGTGGTGTCCTGGTAATCGCGGTGGGCGATGTTCTCAAATACCTCTTCTAATGTAATTTCGGGATTCTTGTCGATGATCTCTTTATACCTCCGTTCGGCACGAACTTTTGGGTCGGCTGTCATGAATATTTTCACGGTGGCATTAGGGAAAACCGTTGTGCCGATGTCGCGACCGTCCATCACAATATTTTTAGAGTGACCCATGCGCTGCTGCTGTTTCACCATCTCTTTACGTACCTCGCGCAGGGCCGATACCTCGCTTACTTTTTCAGAAACCGGCATCAGGCGTATCTCTTCAGATACTTCCTCATCATTAAGGGTGATGTGGGTTTGATAGTCGCGGGAGTGAAAGTTGAGATGGATGTTTTTCAGGGCTTCCTCAATTTGCTCATGATTGTGTACATCAATATTGTTGCGCAAAAAGTAGAGGGCAACGGCGCGATACATGGCCCCGCTATCTACATAAATAAAGTGAAGTTTTTTGGCTAAAGCCTTGGCCAGCGTACTTTTACCACATGATGAATACCCATCAATTGCTACTACAATATTTTTTTTCATAAGCGCCACTAAAGTACAAAATTATGTGAATGGTTGGTGAGGTAAGCATATTATGTTGAACAGCCTGTTTTAAACCACGCTACTTAATTTATGATTGGCGGTGCAGAAAATGATTACTTTTGAAAAATGAACCTTACAAAATCAGCTCTTCAAACCGAAATTACTTATAAAACATCGCGCAGTGGGGGTAAGGGAGGTCAAAACGTAAACAAGGTATCGAGCAAGGTTGAACTTTTATTCAACATTAACGAATCGGGATTATTTACTGATGAAGAAAAAGTACTGCTGGCCGATAAACTTCAAAACCGGTTAAATAAAGACGGTTTGGTTCAAGTTATTTGCGATGAAGAACGAAGTCAATATCTGAACAAGGAAAAGGCTGTAGAAAGGCTTGTAGTGCTGCTTACAAAGGCTTTACAGAAACCAAAAGTGCGCAGGCCCACCAAAGTAAGCAAAGCTGCCAAAGCGGCCCGTTTAAACGATAAAAAGAAACACGCCTCTAAAAAAGAGAACCGTAAGGTAAGCTTTGATTAAGATTATCTGAATCAAAGCTTACAGAATTTGAGAATTATAGAATTGTTTGTTTATTTTGATACCTCTCAAATTCTGATACTTATTTAAACCTGTAGGCTCCGGTGATGCTGGCCCATTGGTGCGATCTGATCATTTCCTCAACATCCTTGGTATGGAATATGGCTGCTATGTCAAATGCAAAACGGCTGGTGGTAAAGGCCACGCCCAGCTGATTGCTGAATATTACCGGTTTTTTATTCAAGGTAACTTCCTGGCTGTTTGGGTCATGGCTTCTTAACAGGCTGCCTTGTATGGTAGCATCATAAAGTACGCCGTTAACCTGTGGTTTGTAATAAAAGAAGATTTCATGTGCATGCAACAGTCCGGTTTGGTCTTGCGCCGAAACAGTACTTTGCGTACTTACCGAGTTGAATAACTGATTGAAATTTCCTAAACGCAGCAACGGGCCTACTCCTGCACCGGTAAAGCCATTACCGAGGTTTGCGTAAGAAGCTAAACTGACGTCGATCCATGATGCCCTGGCCAGTAATTTATTGTATTCGGCACCCAGGTTAAGTTCTGCATCATTCCTGATCTGGTATTGCCAGCCGTTCAGGTGGTAAAAGCCAAAGGTGTTATGAATAAGCTTTTGTACAGGCTCGCCGCCTGCTGCCGGGCCAACCAGGCCTATCTGGGCGCTTAATTTAAGATTACCCTCGTTCTTATACAATAAGTTAAGTGTTGAGCCAATATAAGTGTATGCGGCAAATGGCCTGTCGATAAAATCGGCATTGGGTACATAGCCCGATTGCGGGTTGTACATTTTTTGCCCTATCTCAAAACCTAAGACTTTGTTTTGAAGATCGTTGTTGGCTTTTAAGGCCTTACGATAATAAAAGAAAATTCCGTTGGTGTAATACCTGTCAGAACCCTGACCGAGGTACGAATCGTTGTCTGTTTGTATGGCAAATTCGTGGCTGCGTGTTTGAGCAAATGAACCGATGGTAGCAAACAGGCACAGCAGTGTCAGGAATAGTTTATTGAGCATTAGGTGTTTTAATATTGAGTGCCTAATATAAAAATTTGAACTGATTTATATACCGCAAAAAAAGAGGGGTTAAAATAAAATTTTAACCCCTCTTTTTTAATTAGCAACTGCTTTTACATCCTCCTTAACCGTTAGGTCAAGCGGGTCCTTTACCTTTTCATCTAAAAGGGCCAGTGCAATTACGTCGCGCATATCAGTAATATAATGAAATTTAAGATCCTTGATATAATCTTCCTTAATTTCCAATATATCTTTCTGGTTTGATTTGCAGAGAATGATCTCTTTTATGTTGGCACGTTTTGCGGCCAGTATTTTTTCTTTGATACCGCCAACGGCTAAAACACGGCCACGCAGGGTGATTTCGCCGGTCATGGCCAGGTTTGGTTTTACCTTACGTTGGGTAAAAGCCGAAACCAATGCGGTAAGCATGGTAATACCTGCCGAAGGGCCATCTTTTGGTGTAGCACCTGCCGGAACGTGCACGTGTATATCCCACAGATCAAACAGTTTCGGGTTGATATTGAAATAATCTGCATGTGCCCTGATATAAGCAAGGGCAATAGTTACCGATTCTTTCATCACATCGCCAAGGCTTCCGGTTAAGGTTAAGCGACCTTTACCGGGACTTAAACTTGCTTCAATAAACAGGATATCGCCGCCAACTGAGGTCCAGGCTAGGCCTGTTACCACACCGGCAACATCGTTACCTTCATAAAGATCTTTATCAAATATGGGAGCTCCCAGTATTTTTTCAATATCCTTTTTACTTACCACAGGATTGTATTCCTCTTCCAGTGCTATGTTTTTAGCCACTCCGCGAACTACCGAGCCTATCTTTTTTTCCAGCGAGCGCACACCCGATTCACGGGTATAATCAACTATCACCTTTTCAATTACATCTGTTTTAAGGCTGATATCCTTCAGCTTTAAGCCGTGTGCTTCGCGCTGTTTAGGCAACAGGTGTTGTTTGGCTATCTCAATTTTTTCTTCAATGGTGTAACCGTTTACCTCGATGATCTCCATCCTGTCTAACAAAGCAGGTTGAATGGTACTCAATGAGTTGGCGGTAGCTATGAACATCACATTTGAAAGGTCAAAATCCATTTCAACGTAGTGGTCATAAAAGGTGCTGTTCTGTTCAGGGTCAAGCACCTCTAATAAAGCCGATGATGGATCGCCCCTGAAATCGTTACCTACTTTATCAATCTCGTCTAATATAAAAACAGGATTGGCAGCTCCTGCCTTTTTTACCGATTGTATGATACGGCCAGGCATTGCACCAATATATGTTTTACGATGGCCCCTGATCTCGGCTTCATCACGAATACCGCCCAGCGCCATACGTACATATTTGCGGCCCAATGCTTTGGCTATTGATTTGCCGAGAGATGTTTTTCCAACTCCGGGAGGGCCCACCAAACAAAGGATAGGGGCTTTCATATCATGTTTTAACTTAAGCACGGCCAGGTATTCAATAATACGCTGTTTTACTTTATCTAAGCCAAAGTGATCTTTATCCAGTACTTTTTGGGCACGTTTAAGGTCAAAGTTATCTTTGGTAAACTCGTTCCACGGCAAATCAAGCAACAGCTCCAGGTAATTGATCTGTACCGAATAATCGGCAGCAGCCGGGTTGGTGCGGGTTAATTTTTCAAGCTCTTTGGCAAAATGGTCTTTAACCTCTTTTGCCCATTTCTTTTTAACGGCGCGCTGGCGCAGGCTGTCAATCTCCAGGTCGGGGGAGTTACCTCCTAATTCTTCCTGGATAGTTTTTAACTGCTGATTTAAAAAGTAATCGCGCTGTTGTTTATCCAGGTCAACCCGTACCTTGGTTTGAATCTGGTTTTTAAGTTCCAGCATTTGCAAATCAAGAGTAAGGTGCTCCAGAACCATGGTAGCCCGCTCGCGGAGGTTGGCTACTTCAAGCAAACGCTGTTTGGCTGTCATATCGGCATTCATGTTTGACGATATGAAGTTGATCAGGAATGAAGTGCTTTCGATGTTGCGTATAGCGATACCAGCCTCACTCGGAATATTGGGCGATAGCTGGATAATGTTCATGGCCATATCCTTAATGGATGATACCATCGCCTTAAACTCTTTATCCTCTTTTGCTTTTATTTCTTTAAAAGGTTCAACCGTAGCCTTAATGTAAGGCTCGCTTTGTACTTCTTCTTTTAAAACAAAACGTTTTTTACCCTGAATGATAACGGTAGTGTTACCATCGGGCATTTGCAGCATTTTTATGATAAGGGCAATAGTGCCTATCTTATTCAACTGGTCAAAATTAGGGTCTTCTATCCCCACATCCTGTTGCGCAACCACCCCAATCATCCGGTTGCCTTTGTTGGCATCACGTATTAGTTTAATTGATTTGTCTCTGCCAACAGTTATGGGTATTACCACCCCCGGAAATAAAACCGTGTTGCGCAATGGCAGTATCGATAATATCTCAGGCATCTCCTCATTGTTCATTTCCTCCTCATCTTCGGTAGACATTAAAGGAAAAAACTCAGAGTCCTCGTTTATAACCGGTAAAGCATTTTTGAAATCAAATGGATCAAAACTCATTATAATATTTTATGTGTAGAAAAACCGTCATGTTGTCAGCCTGTTAAAATTAACGGGCTATTAAATATAGGTAAAATTGTGGTTATTACCTGTTGGGTATTATGTTTCAAGAGCTGTGCCAAGTTATGTCAATTATAAGTAACATTCAATTTAACAGTGTAATAGTTTGATTAAATGGTTATTACAAATAATATCGGCATTTGGTAATAAAATGAGAATTTGTTGATAAAGATGAAAAAAAGTCATACTATAGCTTTCTGGAATTTTTTGCAGGAAAAATTTATAAAAGCATCGTCTTGTATAATATTTTGATGCATTATTAGTTAAATGTAGTAACTGTTATTGTTTTCCATTAGCCCTGATGAAGTTATCGGTCATTGTATCCTTTCTGATTATCTCTTCGCTTGAACAAGCAAAGGGCCAAAGCGCCTATGTAAAAATGGGACAGCAGGCACTGATGGATGGCGATTTCCGGTCGGCTGTATCGCATTTGGAAAAAGCATGTATCACCGATTCAACCAATGCCAATGCGCTTTGGATGCTGGGTTATTCATACTATCACAGTGATAACTATAAAAAATCAATAGCGGCATATACACGGGTTATTGCCATAAAACCTGCTGATGCTACTGCTTATTATTACCGGGCAAGGGCTAAAAGCTATTTAGGCAGGGATAACCAAACCTCGCCGGCTGATAAGGAGCTTTACCTGTTGGGTGCCATTAAAGACCTTACCACTGCCATATCTATCAACAACGATCCTAACGATAATAAATATTACCAGAACAGGGGTATAGCTTACCGCGAGTATGGTGTATTCAAACTTCAGAATAATACCCATTTTTACGATAAGGCAAGAGGGGTAAATTCACTTAAGGCTTCTATCAACGATCTGGAAAAAGTGCTGAATGATAACCCCGGCCGCATGGATATTTCGGCATTGATAGATCAGTCAAAAGATAAGTTGCAACAAGCTGCCGGCCCTGCTACAGTTGCCCGCCGTAACTAATTACAGCAAAATTCAATTCAAATAGTCTTTTATTTTTGAGTAAGAAAGTAGTAATGCTTACTGTTCAGGTGTTTTCAGGAAACCTTGTATGCGATAATTATTTCGCCCCATGAGCCTTACCTGTTGCCATTTTTCGATAAGATAAACAGAGTCGGGGAAGTAGCTTAGTTTTTCACGGGTTTCGTAAAGCAGGTTTTTGGTGTGGTTATAAATGAGCACCCATTTTACTTTATCCTTGTCTTTTTTAATAACTATACGGGTGGTTCTCAGGTCGGGGTCTTTAGCCTGGTATATTATGAGGCTATCAGTATTTTGAACCTTGTAGCTGTTTTTCCAGGCAGGCCTGTTAATATCTGACTGGATAAAGAGGTTCAGTTCATGGCCCCAGTTATCAATGTGTACCGTTTTATTTTCGGTAACACCGTTATGGGTCACAGTTTTGTTAACCTCGGGGTTGAGTTTTCGGAGCCTTGCGGTATCAGCTTTAAAAAAGCCGCTTATGTCATAATACTTCATTACGGCACCGGTTTGCTTAATATCCGGCTTGCATGATTGCAGGCCGGATATAAGCAATATGCCGCTAACAAAAGCGGTTGTAGTTAATGATCTTAATTTACACCAATACATTACCCGTCATTTCCGGGGGAATAGTGACACCCAGTATGTGTAATACAGTTGGGGCAACATCGCCCAGCTTGCCGTCATTTACATGTTTAACATCTTTATCAATAATAATGCAAGGCACCAGGTTTGTAGTGTGTGCAGTATTAGGTGATCCATCTTCGTTTATCATGTAATCGGCATTGCCATGGTCGGCAAGAATGATGAATGAGTAGCCGTTTGCCAGGCCAGCTTCAACAACTGCCTTTGTGCAAGCATCTGCAGTTTCAGCAGCTTTAATTACGGCGCTGAACACGCCTGTATGGCCAACCATATCGGTATTGGCAAAGTTGAGGCAAATAAAATCGGGCCTGCCGCTTTCCAGTTCAGGAATAATAGCATCACGAATACCTGTCGCGCTCATTTCGGGTTGCAGATCATAAGTGGCCACTTTTGGCGATGGCACTAATAAACGTTTTTCGTTATCAAATTCTTTTTCACGACCTCCAGAAAAGAAGAAAGTTACGTGAGGGTATTTTTCAGTTTCGGCAATCCTTATCTGCGATTTACCGGCATCCTGCAAAATTTCGCCCAGGGTTTTGGTCAGGTCTTCTTTATCAAACACTACCTGAACGTTTTTAAACGTTTCATCATATGGGGTCATGGTGATGTAACGGATATCAAGCGGGTGCAGGTTATATTCAGGGAATGATTTTTGGGTTAAGGCAATACTGATCTCGCGGCCTCTGTCTGTACGGAAGTTAAAGCAGATCACCACATCACCATTTTGAATTACAGCCAGCGGGTTACCGTTCGAGTCAACCTTTACTATTGGTTGTACAAACTCATCAGTTACGCCTTCATCATATGATTTTTTGATAGAATCAGTAATGTGCTGTGTGGCTTGGCCCTGGCCGTTAACCATCAGGTCATAAGCCAGTTTTACCCTTTCCCAGCGGTTATCGCGGTCCATGGCATAGTAGCGGCCAATGGCCGATGCTATCTGGGCATCGGTACCGGTAATATGTTGTTCCAAATCGGCCACAAAGCCCAATCCCGATTTTGGATCAGTATCACGGCCATCTAAAAAGGCATGGATAAATACATTTTTAACATCCAGCTGTTTTGCAGCATCGCACAAACCTTTTACGTGCCTGATGTGGGAGTGAACCCCGCCATCAGATACCAGGCCAATTAAATGCACATTACGGTTATTTTGTTTAGCATATTCAAATGCTTCTTTCAACACCGGGATGGTTGGCAGTTCATTATCGTCAACGGCTTTGTGTATGCGACCCAGCTCCTGGTAAACCACACGGCCTGCACCCAGGTTCATGTGCCCAACTTCTGAGTTACCCATTTGCCCTGCGGGTAAGCCTACAGCAGTTCCGGAGGCCTCCAGTTTAGAGTTTGGATATTGCTGCAATAAACTGTCGACAAAGGGAGTATTAGCAGCAACTATAGCGTTCGACTGATCGTTGCGGCCATAGCCCCAGCCATCAAGAATAATTAATGCGAGTTTTTTTTGATTTTCCACAGCGCAAATATAAAGTCCGCGCCTTACTTTATATTATTATTTTTTTAATTTAGGTGAGTGCGCCCTTAAGGCTTATTATTTGCATAATAATTGCTTGTAAAAGCAGTTATATACTTTTTAAAAGACCAGTAGCCCCGTTGGTTAAGCTTTTAAGCCAAGTGTAACGTAAAGTGATTTTTTCACGTATTGTAATTATGAAGCTAATTTACCTGCCGTCATTAATACTTTTGTTTTTATTACCTGGTTTTGCTCCTGCAGATGCTATCGACAACGTAGCCAATCTTTTAAAGCAAGGCAATTCTAAAGAACTGGCCAAGCTATTTGCGCCCAGTATTGAAATATCCCTGATGGACGAAGAGAATATTTATTCGCAGGCACAGGCTACATTGATACTGGATAAGTTTTTTACCAAGAACAAACCAAAAAGCATTAAATTGTTACATAAGGTAAACTCAAGCGCCAATTATCGCTTTGGTGTGTTTATTTTAACTACCGATAGCGGATTGTACCGCGTTGCCTTTACCCTGAAGGGTACCGACGAAAAAATGAATATCATTGAATTGCGTATTGAGAATGAGAAGGTAAAGTAACCACCAACCCCTGGCCCGCTTGTCCTGTGCTTTCTGTAAACGGGCAATTATGGGTATCAAATGGTTTTATTGATTTATACTACCGGTATTATATATCAGCATATTCTCATATTCATCATTTGCGTATCTAAAACTTACTCATCCAAAAAATGTTGTTACTTTTGAAGCTTAAAAGTAATACACTTGGATAAGGAACTGATACACCATTTTATAATTGAAGCTTTAAAGGAAGATGTAGGCGATGGCGACCATACCTCGCTGTCAACCATTCCGGCTGATACCGTTGGTAAGGCAAAGCTTCTGGTAAAAGACGAAGGCATACTGGCCGGCGTTGAACTGGCCGTTGAGATTTTTAAAATCGTAGATGCCGGTCTTAAAGTTAACCTGTTTTTAAATGATGGCGCTGTTGTAAAGCCTAAAGATGTAGCATTTGAGGTAGAAGGTAGTTCGCAGAGTATTTTAATAGCCGAGCGTTTGGTACTGAATTGTATGCAGCGCATGTCTGGAATTGCTACAAAAACCCGCCAAATAGTTGATCTGCTAAAAGATACCGGCACCAAAGTTTTAGATACCCGCAAAACTACTCCCGGATTACGCTACCTTGAAAAATGGGCCGTACGCATTGGCGGCGGTGTTAACCACAGATTTGGTTTGTATGATATGATACTGATCAAAGACAATCATGTTGACTATGCCGGAGGTATAAGGCAGGCCATTGAACGCGCTAATCAATACCTTATTGATAACGATAAAAAGCTTGCCATTGAAATTGAGGTGCGTAACCTTGATGAGCTTAACCAGGTTTTGCAAACCGGCCATGTAAACCGTATATTGCTGGATAACTTTAACTATGCCGATTTAAGACAGGCGGTAAATATTATTCAGGGCCGGTTTATAACAGAGGCATCTGGAGGTATCACTATTGATAACATACGCGAGTACGCCGAGTGCGGGGTTGATTATATATCTGTAGGGGCATTAACACATTCAGTTAAAAGCCTCGATCTGAGTTTAAAAGCTATATAGCTTTTAATTAAGGATATATATCACTATTAGAGAGTTTGAACTTAATTTATTGATTGGCGTTTTATTGAATGATAAAAAACTTAGTACCATATCAATTTTGTAATATTGCAGGGAAATGATAACCGTTTATTCAGTTTCAGCACTCATACTGGCCTATCTCTGCGGATCTATTCCCACGGCCGTATGGATAGGGCTGGCCTTTTACGATATTGATGTAAGAGAGTATGGCAGCGGTAACGCCGGGGCAACAAACACCTTCAGAGTTTTAGGCAAAAAGGCGGGTATACCCGTTATGCTGCTCGATATTTTAAAAGGGTGGACGGCTACCAATCTTGCCTATTTTATAGGCGTATCAACCACGGGCGCTTACAATTCAACAGCATATACCAATTACGCACTGGCTTTAGGGGTGGCGGCCGTTATGGGGCACCTGTTCCCAATATTTGCAGGTTTCAGGGGCGGTAAAGGTGTTGCAACTTTGTTTGGAATGATTTTGGCTATTCATTTACATGCCGCTTTATTATGCGTGGTAGTATTTGTTGTAGTGCTTTTGATTACAAGGTATGTATCGCTTAGCTCTATTGCAGCAGCGTTTACTTATCCTATAGGGGTATCGTTTATATTCCCTACCTCGATCAGATCGGTGGTGATATATGGCATGTGTATATGCCTGCTCATCCTGGTAACGCACCAAAAAAATATCGAACGTTTATTAAAGGGCAAAGAATCTAAAGTCAATTTTTTTAAAAAGAAAACTGCCTGATCACCATGAGAAAATTCAAATCTGCCCTTGCTTTGATCGCCGTCATTGCATTGTATTCCTGTTCAACTGTTCCGCTAACCGGCAGAAAACAATTAAGCCTGGTTGGCGACTCGGAAGTAAATCAATCTGCTGCTGCAAGCTACAAGCAATTACTATCTGACCCAAAAACCAAAGTTATCAGCAGCGGCACCGATGCCCAGCGTGTTAAGCAAATTGGCACCAGGCTATCCATTGCTATTGAACGCTATTTGAAGGATAACGGTTATGGCGACCAATACAATTTTCAATGGGAATTTAACCTGATA
The DNA here is from genome assembly GCF_030409325.1 of Mucilaginibacter aquaedulcis. GTDB lineage: Bacteria > Bacteroidota > Bacteroidia > Sphingobacteriales > Sphingobacteriaceae > Mucilaginibacter > Mucilaginibacter aquaedulcis. Next base: position 968,061 of record NZ_JAUFPR010000001.1, on the reverse strand, counting down.
CAAAGCAGCGAGGTAAATGCCTGGTGTATGCCTGGTGGTAAAGTGGCTGTATATAGCGGCTTATTGCCGGTAGCCAATACCGATGCCTACCTGGCAGTGGTGATGGGCCATGAAATTGGTCACGCTATAGCCAGGCACTCGGCCGAGCGTATATCTCACCAGATGGCTGTGCAGGGTGTTGGTGGCGCTGTGGGTGTGGCTACCGCAGGACAATCATCCGCTACTCAGGGTATCATCAACCAATTGTATGGTGTAGGCGGTAACCTGGTATTATTAAAATATTCCCGTAATCAGGAATCAGAAGCCGATCGTTTAGGTCTTACCTTTATGGCTATGGCCGGTTACGATCCGCATAATGCTATTGGCTTTTGGCAACGTATGGCTGCTCAAAATAAAGGCGGTGCCCCGCCCGAGCTTTTAAGCACGCACCCCGCCGATGCAACCCGTATCCAGGATATCCAGAACCGGATACCCGAAGCCATGAAATATTACAAACCGTGATGTGGTGTTGAGTTTTAAGTACTGAGTTTTGAGTTAAATCTTGAACAAATACTTTCAACTTTTACTATTGAATAGCCCAACTCGAAACTCATTACTCAAAATGCCTAAAGCCTCGTTTTTGAAAGCTCAATGGAAAAATCTGGTAATGATTAATTACGAGGTTGATCCCCAAGTATTAGATGCTTACCTACCACCCGGAACTGTGCTTGAACTATGGCAGGATAAGGCTTTGGTAAGCATGGTTGGCTTTTTATTTGCCGAAACTAAAGTGCTTGGTATTAAATGGCCCTGGCATGTGAATTTTGAGGAGGTGAATCTGCGTTTTTATGTAAGGTATTTTAATGGTGCCGAATGGAAACGAGGTGCCGTTTTTGTAAGCGAAATTGTACCTAAAAGCATGATAGCGCTTATCGCAAATAATTTATATAAAGAACATTACCGCGCATTACCCATGCGCAGTTCCATTACCTTAAGTGAAGATAACCATACCAATTTTATATACGAGTGGAAATTTAAAGGTAAATGGAACAAGTTGGGAGCCACAGTAAGTAACCAACTCGTTGATATTAAACCCGGGAGTGCAGAAGAGTTTATACTGGAACATTATTGGGGTTATAATAAACTTAACTCCGTCAGCACTATGGAGTATCAGGTTGAGCATGTTTCCTGGCAAACCGGGGTGGTTAAAGATTATGTTTTTGATGCTGATGTGGCGGGGCTTTATGGAGTTGCCTTTGAGCCTTTCCTGAAACGGGAACCTGTATCAGCATTTTTTGCTGTAGGATCTGATATTACGGTGCGAATGGGGGATAAGATAGTGGTAAAACCCAAGATTGTTTAAGACCTATTTCAATCCGCCTAAAACTTCCATTACTGCCTGGGCTTTGAGCAGGCATTCCTCATATTCTTTTTCGGCAATGGCGTGGTAGGTAATAGCGCTGCCTGCGTGGAACGATAGGTATTGCTTTGCCGAGTTATACAGCAAGCTGCGGATCACTACATTAAAATCAAAATCATTATCAGGACTAAGATAGCCCACCGCGCCTGAGTATACACCACGTTTACTGTGTTCGTATTGCTCCATCAATTGCATAGCGCTTATTTTGGGTGCACCAGTCATGCTACCCATGGGAAAGGTGTTTTTGATAGCTTCTATTGCGGAAAGCCCATCCTTTATTTCGCACACTACCGTTGAAATCATTTGATGCACATACTGAAAACTGTGGATGCCGAAAAGCTCTTCTGTTTTAACTGTACCTTGTTTGGCAGAGCGGGTAAGATCATTCCTGACAAGATCAACTATCATTACGTTTTCCTGTAGTTCTTTGGGGTGATTGCGGAGCTCTTGTTTTATCTGTTCATCGGCCTTGGCATCGGTGTTCCTTTTGGCCGTACCTTTTATAGGCTGCGATATGAGTTTACTGTCACGTTTGGCCAAAAAACGCTCAGGCGATGCACCAAGTATATAGTTGCCCTTCCATTTAAAAAAAGTACTGAACGGATTAGGCGAAATAGCATTAAGCTGGGTAAATACCTCCAGTGGGTTAATGTGCGCATGCTCGGCAAAAAACTCCTGGCAAAAATTAGTTACGTAAATATCGCCCCGGTTTATATGTTCCTGTATGCCGGTAACCGCATCAATATATTCTTGTTTGGTAAAACGTGGCTGAAGTGTTATTGCTATTTGCGGAGTAGGTTTCGCTATATCCTGGTGTTCAATTTGATCCAAAACAAACTGAAAGGCATTGCTGATAATCTCAACCTTATCTCCTTTAATTAAAATGAGATGCAGCGGCGCGAAAAAATAAAGATCAGGAAATTGCAAACCATCCGGATTGGATGACGACAGATGTTCTGTTTCGTTTTTGAGATCGTAACCAAAAAATCCGGTTATCCAGCCGGGGTTATCCTTGCGAAATGTTTCCAGTTGTTCAAAGGCATTACCTGCCTGCGCGGTAACTTCAGCACTGACTCCGATGGCAATAAGGGTATCAAACTTGCCATAGGGGTCACTAAAACTATTGGAATCAAGATAGCATACCGCGTTAAAAGACGAGGCCCATTGCAGGGCCTTTTGTTTAAACAGGGGCAAATTGGTAACCGGGATAATCACATTGCAAAAATAACCAAGTAAAAATAAAAAGGCCGCATTGCGCGGCCTTTAAGTAATATTATAATGTTTGCTATTAATGCAATACCAAAGTCTGTTTCCTGTCTGGGCCTACTGAAAGGTATTTTACAGGTACACCAAGTTCTGCTTCCAGGTAATCAATGTATGATTGCAGTTTTGCAGGTATTTCTGATAATTCGGTAATACCTGTCAGGTCTTCGTTCCAGCCGTCAATCTCTTTCCAGATTGGTTCAGGTTTTACAGAACAAATATCGTAAGGCATGTAATCAATTTTTTCGCCTAAGTAGTTGTAGTGTGTGCAGGCGTAAATTTTATCGAAACCGCTTAATACATCGGCCTTGGTCATTACCAATTGGGTAACGCCATTAAGCATGATAGCGTATTTTAAAGCCGGCAGATCGATCCATCCGGTACGACGTGGCCTTCCGGTGGTTGCGCCAAACTCGTGGCCAATACGGCGCAGTTCTTCGCCTGTTTCATCTTCCAGCTCGGTAGGAAATGGGCCACCGCCAACGCGTGTGCAGTAAGCCTTAAATATACCTATCACATCACCAATTTGCTGTGGGGCTATACCCAAACCGGTGCAGGCACCAGCGGCAGTAGTGTTTGATGAGGTAACAAATGGATATGAACCGAAATCAATATCGAGCATGGCACCTTGTGCGCCTTCGGCCAATACCTTTTTACCTTGTTTAATGTAGTTGTTAACCAGGTGCTCAGAATCAACCAGCGGAAACTGACGCAATACTTCCAAAGCTTCAAAAAATGCAGTTTCGCGTTCTGAAAAATCGGCCACCTCGCCATATAATGAAGTAAGCATAGATACATGCTTATCAACCAGTTTCTGGTAGCGGTCTTTAAAATCGGGCAGGGTAATATCGCCAATACGCAAGCCGTTACGGCCTGTTTTGTCCATATACGTTGGCCCAATACCTTTTAAGGTTGAACCAATTTTGCCATCGCCCATTTTTTTCTCATTAGCGGCATCAAGCAGCTGGTGAGTAGGTAATATCAGGTGCGCTTTTTTAGCTATCAGTAAGTTCTTTTTAGCTAAAAGGTCGTGCCCTGCATCCTTTAATTTATCTAATTCCTTTTTAAGGGTAATTGGGTCAATCACAACACCATTACCAATAAGGTTCATGGTATTTTCGAAAAATATGCCCGAAGGAATGGTATTCAATACAAATTTCTTACCATCAAACTCCAAAGTGTGCCCTGCATTGGGGCCACCCTGAAAACGTGCTATGAGGTCGTAACCTGCACTAAGCACATCAACAATTTTTCCTTTACCTTCATCGCCCCATTGGAGGCCTAATAATACGTCAACAGCCATTTATGTAATTTCAGAGTATAATATTAAGGGAGGCAAAGTTAAATTTTTCTGTCACAATTACCTTCTCTTAATTTTACGCAGTTACCGTAAAGGTTTAAAGAGTGGTGTTTGATGTCAAATTTCAGGATATCGCCCATCATGCTTTGTATCTGCTGAATACGTGGGTCGCAAAACTCAACCACTTTGCCGCAGTCGATGCAGATAATATGATCATGCTGCTTATAGCCGTATGATTTTTCAAATTGAGCCATGTTTTTACCAAACTGGTGTTTGGTCACCAAATCGCAAGAAACCAACAACTCCAGTGTATTGTACACAGTGGCACGGCTTACGCGGTATTTTTTATTTTTCATGTGGATGTATAATGATTCCACATCAAAGTGATCGGTGCGCGAGTAAATTTCTTCGAGTATAGCAAAACGCTCTGGCGTTTTGCGCAGGCTTTTGTTTTCAAGATAAGCCTCGAAAATTTTTTTTACCAGCGCAATAGTATCCTGTTGAGGCATAATAGTCTATTAAGGGAACAAAGTTATTAATAAAAGATAGAATCAGGAAATGTGAATAATGGAATCAAGATATAAGAGTCAAGAAACAAGAATAAAAATTGTGAAAATGTTTTTATGCTGATAATTAAGCTCTTGTTCCTGGTTCTTAAGTCTTGCCTCTAACCTTATGATGCTTTTTCAATGGCAGAGTCAAAACGGGTTACAGCGGTTATTCCTTTCACCAGTTTAAGGTTTTTGATCAGGTTATCCAGGTGTTCGGTGTCATTTACATAAACCATTAATGAGCCTTCAAAAATACCGTTGTCGCTATCAACCGTGATAGAGCGAATATTTACCTTAAAATCCTGCGAAATTACGGTGGTGAGCTTATTAATTAAGCCTACATCGTCAATACCTGTAATGCGCAAGCCGGTTAAAAACGCAAGTTCCTGCTGGTTGGTCCAACGGGCTTTTACAATACGATAGCCGTAATTGGCCATTAACTTGGCAGCATTAGGACAGTTGGTGCGGTGAATTTTAATACCATCGCTAACGGTAACAAAGCCAAATACATCATCGCCGGGAATTGGGTTGCAGCAATTGGCCAGCTTGTAGTCAATTTTTTGCATATCCTCACCAATGAGCAGTATATCGCTGTCTTTGGTTTTAATGTTACGCAGGATGCTGTGTACCTGTTCGGGTTCAATTTTATCCTGTGGTTTGTTCTCAATTACTTTTTCTGAAGCCTGGTAATCTTTCAGGTCCTTCATATCAATAATGCCTTTGGCAATATTGTAAAAAAGATCCTGGGTTGATGTTAGCTTGAAAAAATAACTTAGCTTGTGTATGTTTTCAGAATTATAGGTGATCTTGAGGGATTTTAGTTTGCGCTCCAGTATCTCCTTACCATCTTCTGCAATTTTGCGTTTTTCTTCTTTTAGGGCCGATTTTATTTTTGCCTTGGCCTTAGCGGTAACCACAAAGCTGAGCCAGTCTTCCTTAGGAGTTTGCTTGCTTGAGGTAATGATCTCAACCTGGTCGCCGTTTTGCAGTTTGTAGCTTAGGGGCACCAATTTATGGTTCACTTTGGCGCCAATACAGCTTGCGCCTACATCGGTATGTATCTCAAAAGCGAAGTCAAGTGCTGTAGCGTTTAAAGGTAGTTGAATAAGCGCACCTTTGGGGGTGAAGATGAATATTTCATCGCTGAAAAGGTTCATCTTGAAATCATCAAGAAAGTCGAGCGCGTTAGAGTCGGGGTTTTTGAGCATATCCCTAACTTTTTGAACCCACTGATCAAGCCCGCTATCTGTTGACGATTCTTTGTATTTCCAATGTGCGGCAAAGCCTTTTTCAGCAATCTCGTTCATTCGTTTGGTGCGGATCTGTACCTCAACCCATTGTCCGCGCGGGCCCATTACGGTAGTATGTAATGATTCATAACCGTTAGCTTTAGGCGATGAAATCCAGTCGCGCAGTCTGTCAGGGTTGGGGCGGTAAAGATCGGTCACTATGGAGTAGGCCTTCCAGCAGTCGGCCTTTTCATGCTCAGGGGCACTATCCAGAATTATCCTGATGGCAAATAGATCATATACCTCTTCAAAAGGTATTGATTTCTTCTTCATCTTGTTCCAGATGGAGTGTATGGATTTTGGCCTGCCAAACAGATCTGCATCCAGATCCTGACCTATAAGCACCTTTTTTACCGGCTCAATAAAATCACGAATAAACTTTTCACGTTCAGCCTTTTTCTCATTAAGTTTAACTTTCAAAAATTGATAGGTTTCCCTTTCCATGTATTTCATAGATAGGTCTTCCAGTTCAGATTTGATAGTATACAAACCCAGCCTGTGAGCCAGTGGTGCATACAGGTATACTGTTTCTGACGATAGTTTAAGCTGCTTATCGCGCGGCATAAACTCCATGGTACGCATGTTATGCAGGCGGTCGGCCAGTTTTATCAAAATCACCCGCACATCATCGGCCAGGGTAAGCAGCATCTTACGGAAATTTTCGGCCTGTAATGAGCTGTTGGTATCAAACACGCCCGATATTTTGGTAAGACCGTCAATAATTTTGGCTACCTTTTTACCAAATTCCATCTCAATATCGTCAAGCGTCATGTTGGTATCTTCTACCACATCATGAAGCAATGCGCACACAATAGAGGTGGTACCAAGACCAATCTCTTCGGCTGCTATTTGAGCAACGGCTATAGGATGATATATATAAGGCTCGCCGCTTTTACGGCGCATATCTTTATGGCTTTCCAGGGCCATGTCAAAGGCTTTACGAATCATACGCTTATCACCCTTTTGCAGGGTTGATTTACAAGCGCGCAATAAGGCACGATATCTTTTTAATATCTCATTTTTTTCCGCTTCCAGATCAATCACTAAATCTTTCATATGCTGATATTAATGGTATTGCTTGATAAACTTGTAATTATAAACTATTATTACAGATTATATTAAAATACCACAAAAAATTGCTTTAATTTTGTATTAAGTAAAATTATGAAATTTATTGGTTTTCTGTTGTTGTTATGTTGCACAATGGGCACTTTAAGGGCCCAAACAGATAAACCTGCTTCAGTAAGTTTAGGCAAAAATGATACCATCAAAACGGCTATGACCGATTTGGACGGAGAATTAGTTCCGTGGATTGTTACCCCTGAAATAAAAATTGTTGATACACGTATATTTGCCAGCGAGGCAGACAGGATAGCTTACCTCAGATTGAGGTATAATGTGTTCAAAGTGTTGCCGTACGCGCGTTTTGCAAGTCAACGCTACCGCCAGTTGCAACGGGACCTGGCACTTACCGGCGATAAGCAAAAGCAAAAGGAGTTGGTAAAAACCTGTGAAACCGAAATAAAAGCATTGTTTAACAAGGAAATAAAAAATCTGACAATTAGTCAGGGTGAGGTATTAATTAAGCTGATTGACCGCGAAACCGGCACAACCAGCTACACCATGGTTAAAGAACTTAAGGGCGGTTTTAAGGCCTTCATGTTTCAATCTGTCGCCAGTTTGTTTGGTCATAACCTAAAGGAAACTTACGACCCTGAAGAACAGAAAGATATCGAGGCTATCCTAAAACAGGCCGGATATACTTCCACTAACAATTAATAATGGATAATAATAGTATCTACAAGTTTGATGTTCACACATTAAACGGTGAAGAGATTGGCCTATCTGCCTATAAAAATAAAGTACTCTTAATAGTTAATACCGCCTCCCAGTGTGGATTTACACCACAGCTTAAAGATCTTGCCATACTTAAAGACCAATTTAAAGATCAGGATTTTGAAATACTGGCTTTCCCTTCAAATGACTTTGGTGGGCAGGAGCCGCTGGAGGGAGCTGCTATTGGTGCTTTTTGTGTAAACGCAGGTGCCAATTACCCCATATTTGATAAAATAAGGGTACGCGGCCCATATGCGCATCCTTTATACAAGTTTTTTGCCGATAAAAAAGATAACGGCTATCTTAAATCAGTTCCGAGGTGGAACTTTCATAAATTTTTAATTGACAGAAACGGTCATGTGACCGACTTTTACTACCCTTTTACTAAGCCAACATCCTCGAAAATCAGGAAAAAGATTGAGCGTTTGCTGGCTGCCGCACATTAATTCATTTGTACTTAGTTTATGCTTAAATTAGATATATTAGTTTTATCGGTTCATCCCGATGATGCCGAACTGGGCTGTTCAGGAACTATTTTAAAACACGTTGCCCTTGGTAAAAAAGTAGGCATCGTTGACCTTACCCGCGGCGAATTAGGTACCCGTGGTTCTGTAGAGATCCGAGAGCAGGAGGCAGCAGCTTCGGCAAAAATACTGGGGTTGGCCGTTAGGGAAAACCTGGGCCTGCCTGACGGTTTTTTTGAAAACACGCGCGAACATCAGTTAAAAGTGATAGCTGCTATACGCAAGTATCAGCCGGAAATTATATTAACCAATGCCTATTATGACAGGCATCCTGATCATGCTCGTTCAAGCGATCTGGTTGATACCTCGGCTTTTTTAGCGGGCCTACGCAAGATAGAAACCTTTGAAGATGGTGTAGCACAGGAAGCCTGGCGCCCGCAGCATGTTCTGCACTTTATACAGGATAATTATATAAAACCTGATATATTGATTGACGTTACCGATTATTGGGATAAAAAGATAGAAAGCATAAATGCTTTTGGTTCGCAATTTTATAACCCTGAGTGGGAGGGGGAACCCCAAACCTATATTTCATCGCCTCAGTTTATCAATGTGGTGGCTGCCCGTGCAAGTGAATTGGGTAAAAGCATCCAGGTAAAATATGCCGAAGGATTTACCAGTAGAAAAATTTTAGGTGTAGATAATTTATTTTACTTAAAATAATATTTTTAACTATTACTAAATAAGCCGCAATTTGCGGCTTATTTAGTAAATATTCAAGTAAATAAATATCAGGCTTTTATATATTCAAACCGATTGTTTTCATTGCTTCTTTCCCTTCTCAATTTATGCTCATTGGCTAATTTCAACAATATGCCTGAGAGTTCTGATGTTTTAAAATCAGAATCAAAATTGTCTTTACAGTAATTGGCAATTGACGATATAGACCGTGAAATGTCAAAAAAATCTGTATTTAAAAGCTGATTCAATATTTTGGTTGCACCAGGCTTTTTTCTGCCTGCTGTAGCCGTATTTTCATCATCTGAACGCATTCTGCGCCCTTTTTTGCTGAATAATTCAGATCCATCAGCATCCACTTTCTCGGATTCTATCATTACTTCTAACAACCGATCAATGATTCGTACCTGAACCGCTTCGGACTGGAACGAGTTTACAACTTCTGCTACCTCAACAAGTTGTTTTTTTAATTTCTCTATGTGTTTGCTCATAGCTCAAGGAAAAAGAAATGATATAAATTTATTTAATAGGGATGGTACAAATTTAATCCAAATAATAATTAAATATATAGCATATTTTGGCTAAAAAATAGTATATATTAATATTTTGGTAAATTTCGTACTCCTAAACAATCATTTCGTCCTTTCCTAATGCAATTTGGTCACATATTAAATATTAACTATCATTTAAGTGGAATAATTAAATGTCATAACGTCAATTATTATTGAATTTTTTATAAAGATTTGGATATTTTCCTGAGCATATTAAGTCCTTGATCTATATGCTCTTTTTCGATGATAAGAGCAGGCCTGAAACGGATGCTTTTTTCGCCGCAGCCCAAATACATAATATTATTGTTGAGTCCCTGCTTAATAAATGTATCACGCATATTTTTATCAGGGAAGTCAAAAGCGGTAAGTAAACCTTTGCCTCGTACGTTGCTTATTGCTGAAATCTCAGAAGCTATTTCATTTAATTGGGCCTGCAAATATTCGCCCATAGCGGCTGCATTCTTGATTAAATTATCCTCTTCAATAATTTCCAGAATTTTTGAGCATCTTACCATATCAACCAAACTGCCACCCCAGGTTGAGTTAATGCGCGACGATACCTGGAAAACATTGTTCTCTACTTCATCAACCCGTTTACTGGCCAGTATACCGCATACCTGCATCTTTTTACCAAATGCTATAATATCGGGGCGGGCCTTTTCGCCAAAATGCTCATGGCACCAGAATTTGCCCGTAAGGCCAACACCTGTTTGCACTTCGTCATAAATAAGCATGGCTTCGTACTCGTCGGCAAACTCCCTCAGTTTTTCAAGAAACTCTTTCCGCACATGATTATCCCCCCCTTCAGATTGTATGGGCTCAATAATAATGGCGCATATATCATCCTTATTTTCGGCAAAGGCAGTTCTGATCTGTGATATAGAAAACTGCTCGCGCTGTACCAGATCGTCATGGTTGCTATCGCTGTATGGGAAATTAATTTGGGGTACAGATACACGGGGCCAATCAAACTTGGCAAACCACTTTGTTTTATTAGGCTGGGTATTGGTGAGGCTTAACGTATAGCCTGAGCGGCCATGAAAAGCGTGCTCAAAATGCAAAACCTTGTGCCCCTTTTCCTTAGTATAACCTTTGGCAAAGTTTTTCTGCACCTTCCAATCCATAGCTACCTTCAGCGCGTTTTCAATAGCAAGGGATCCCCCTGCAATAAAAAATGCGTGCGGAAGATATTCGGGTATGCCCACACGCGAAAATGTTTCAACAAACTGGGCGTATTGCGTAGTGTATATATCCGAGTTTGAAGGATTGGTTAATGCAGCCAGCATGAGGTTTTTTTTAAACTCCTCATCGTTCACCATTTTGGGATGGTTATAGCCTAATGGTACCGAAGCAAAACAGGTGAAAAAATCAAGCAGTGTCCGGTTATATTTAGCATCGTAAATATAAACACCCTTACTTTTTTCCATGTCAAAGGTTAGGTCAAAGCCATCGGCAAGCACGTGCTTCTGTAACGAGGCTTGCACATTTTCGGGAGAAACAAGTAGGTTGTACATATAATTTTGGTTTTAACAAATTTACTAAAAAGGCCTCAGAAATAAAATTAAGGCGGTTTTTGAACCGATAGACCAAAAAGTAACTTTAAATTGTTTAAAGTTACTTTTTGTACCAAAGCAGAAACGGGTATGCGAAATAAATGTGCAGATGTGCAAATTTTTGATGTGCAGATAATGCAAATAAAATCGAATTTGCTTTATGTTTAATTGATTTGTATGCTAATCTTGTACTTGCGTTTTGTACAATAATTTATGCCTTGCGGGTGGCTTGTTCTATGCTATCCCACATTTCGCCGGGTATCATTTCAAAGGCATTAAATTGCCCGGCCCCCTGTAGCCATTCGCCTCCATCAATAGTGATCACTTCGCCATTAATATATCCCGAAAAATCGGATACCAGGAAAGCGGCGAGGTTGGCCAGTTCCTGATGCTCGCCCACTCGTTTAAGCGGCACACGGTTTTTAAAATCAAATTTTTGTGCCATATCTCCGGGTAGTAAGCGTTCCCATGCACCCTTGGTAGGGAAGGGGCCGGGAGCTATAGCATTGGTACGAATACCATGCCTGCCCCATTCAACGGCTAATGAGCGGGTCATGGCCAGTACACCGCCCTTGGCACAGGCCGATGGCACAACATAAGCCGAGCCTGTAAATGCATATGTTGTAATGATATTCAGGATAGAACCAGGTATTTTCTCAGCAATCCAATATTTACCCAAGGCTAATGAGCAATTGGCCGATCCTTTTAAAACGATATCAATAACAGCCGAAAAAGCATTTGCTGATAACCGCTCGGTTGGTGAAATAAAGTTGCCCGCAGCGTTATTTAACAGCGCATCTACCCGGCCAAATACCTTAACAGATTGCTGCAGCATTTGCTGAACATCATCGTAATTGCGTACATCGCAGGCTATGGCCAAAACCTTGCCGCCGGTTTCGGCCTCCATTTCGCCCGCAGTTTTTTCAAGCACATCCAGTTTCCGGCTGGTAATTACCAGGTTGGCTCCCAGTTTTAAAAAGTAGGTGCCCATAGCTTTCCCCAGCCCTGTACCGCCACCGGTAACTATAATAGTTTTTCCTTTTAAGGCATCATCCTTTAACATGCCGGTAGTTGCCGCGGTATTATTTATGCTGGTATTGCTCATGGTAATTATTATTATTTATGCAGCAGGTGTTTTTGATTTTAAATTCTGGATAAGCATTTGTAATCCCTTGCGTACTTCGGGTGCCCACCATTGAGCAAGCATGCGGTTTAGTACACCTTCCTGGTCGGTATTTAACTTGCCGATGAGTTCGCTGCGCAGATTAAGCTTGCTTTGGCTCCAGGTTACAGGGTTTAGCTGCATATAAGTGCGGATCTTTCTTTCGGCAGTAGTCAGCAAACTTTCAGCAGGGCTGATCTCGTCTATGAGGCCGACATCAAGGGCCTCGTTTACCTTTAATAGTTTTCCCTCCATTAAATATTGATAGGCTTTATGCTGACCAAGCCAAAAGGAATATAAATGAAAAATACTATCGGGAACAATAATGCCTACCGGAATCTCATTTAAGCCGATAATGAATGATCCATCTGCCATTACCCTATAATCAGAACAAACAGCCAGCACACAACCACCCGCAGGACTATGACCGCTAATGGCTGCCACCATAGGCTTTTTGAAGCTGACCAATTTACGCTGTAAGGCTAAAAAATCTGTCCATAAGGCGCGGCTTTGATCCGCATCATATTCATAAGCCTCAATAAGATCAACTCCTGAGGAGAAGAAGCCCGGCTTGCCTGTTATAATTAGGCCACCTACAGAAGCGTCCAGTTCAAGAGATTGTATACACTCGGTAAGTTCCTTAACCATTTGATGATTAATGGCGTTTGACCTGCCCCTGTCAAGCATAATAATAGCCAGCCTGTCCCTTACGGATAATTGAAAAGTTGTATTCATAGCTTTAGAGGTAAGTTGTTAAGATTCATTGTATTTTAAGACTTACGAAGTTTTAAAAACTTCGTAAGTCTGCTCCCATGGTTATTGATAATTAATGAACAAGGGAAGGGTTCTCATGTTCTTCGCCGGCGTACATTTTGTCAATCTGACCTTTGTATTTTTCTGTGATCACCTTACGTTTCATTTTACCGGTAGGTGTGAGCTCGCCGCTATCTATCGACCATTCATCGGGCAGCAGCGTAACCTTTTTAACCTGCTCCACATGGTTAAATTCGGGGTTAAAACCGTTGATGATTGATTGGTAAAGCTCAACAACCCTACTGTCGTTTATCATCTCGCGGTGCGAATTAACCGGGATGTCGTTCTTGATGCACCAGGGTTTTAAATGCGTGTATGAAGGTACAATAAGCGCCGCGGTGAATTTTCTTTCGGCACCAACTACCATCATCTGTTCAATAAAATAATTCTCTTTCATTTTATTTTCGATAGGTAGCGGAGCTACATATTTTCCTCCAGATGTTTTGAAGATCTCTTTTTTACGATCAGTTATTTTAAGAAATCCATTTGCGTCAAGCTCGCCAATATCGCCTGTGTGGAACCAGCCTCCATCGGTAATAACTTCCGCGGTCATTTCAGGGTTTTTATAATAACCCGCCATAATATTATCTCCTTTGACTAATATTTCGCCATCATCAGCAATTTTCACTTCTACTCCGCTCAATAGCTGACCTACGGTGCCAAATTTTCTGCCGCTTTCTTCATAACGATTAACGGCTATCACCGGCGAAGTCTCTGTAAGCCCATAACCTTCCAGAACCACCATTTTAGCGGCGGTAAAAATCTTTTCAAGTTTAATAGGGCAGGCCGAACTACCTATAACGATAGCCCTCACATTGCCGCCAATAGCATTGCGCCATTTGCTGTAAACCAATTTATCGGCAATGGCCAGTTTAATATTGTACCAGGGGTTGCTTTTACCGATCTCAAACTCTTCCGCAACCTTTATCGACCAGAAGAACACCTTCCGTTTAAAGCCCTGTAATTTTTGGCCTTCTATCATGATCTTTTCAAATACCTTTTCAAGCAGGCGCGGTACCGCTGTAAAAATATCGGGTTTGGTTTCTTTCATATTGGCGCCAATGGTATCCATGCTTTCGGCATAACAAATAGAGAAACCAAAGAAAAGATAGATGTAGGTACACGTTTTCTCAAAAATGTGATTGAGCGGTAAAAAGCTTAACGCCTTTTTTTCTTCAAGCGGGATCTTGTTAAGCACCTCGCCCGATGCCAGCACGTTGCTGAGAATGTTTTTATGGGTAAGCATTACGCCTTTAGGCTTACCGGTTGTACCTGAAGTATAAATGATGGTTGCTACGGTATCTTCTTTTATAGTGTTGCTTATGGTTGCTAACGTGGTTTGATAATCATGAGGTAATGGTTTAAATAATTCAGACCAGTTAGTACAGCCCTCAACATTATCAAATGTATAAATAGCTTTTAACGATGGAACATTGGCACTGATTTCATGAATTTTGTCGCATAACTCCTTATTGCTTATAAACAGGTATTTTATTTCGGCTTCTTTCAGTATTTGTTCCAACTCCTTACAATTGGTATTTGGATAAAGGGGCACTAATATGGCCCCGGTTTGCTGAACGGCCAGATCGGTGATCAACCACTCGGGCCTGCCTGCGCTGATGAGCCCTATCTTATCCCGCCCCTCTGTTGTACCGTCACCGGCCGAAACACCCAGGTTTAAAAGTGACATAGCTAACTGATAAACCATAGTATGAACTTCAGCTGTGCTGTAGGCCTTCCAGCTGCCGTTTACCTTGGCAGTTAATAAATTTGCCTTAAGCTCTTTGGCCTGAATGTTCATGCAATCAAACAATCTTGTCACTTTTTCCATGTTGTTACAGTTTAAAAGTAAATTGTTATAATAATTCAAAAATGCCTGCCGCGCCCTGCCCGGTGCCTACGCACATGGTTACCATACCGTATTTTTTATCGCGGCGTTGCAGTTCATTAAAAAGCTGTACAGAAAGTTTGGCACCTGTACAACCCAGTGGATGCCCCAACGCTATGGCACCGCCGTTTACATTGATGCGTTCCGGATCAAGATCCAGGCCTTTAATTATCGCTAATGACTGTGATGCAAAGGCCTCGTTCAGCTCTATCAGGTCAATATCCTGTTGCTGCATGCCCGCTTGTTTCAATACCTTAGGGATAGCCACCAGCGGGCCAATGCCCATGATACGCGGTGGCACCCCGGCAACGGCATAATTAACCAACCGGGCAATAGGTTTAAGATTATTGGCCTTTAAAAAACGTTCGCTTACTACCATAACAAACGCTGCCCCATCACTTGTTTGAGATGAATTGCCTGCGGTTACCACGCCTTTGGCATTAAACACCGGTTTCAATTTGGCCAAAGCATCAAGCGAAGTATCCGCACGCGGGCCTTCGTCGGTATCAACCTTAAATTCCCTGTTCTTTTTTTTGCCGCTTTCGTCAACATAAGTTTCTGTAATGCTAACGGGAACTATCTCATCTTTAAATTTGCCTTCTTTTATGGCATTAATAGCTTTTTGGTGGGAGTTATAGGCAAACAGATCCTGTTCTTCGCGGCCTATGTTATATTCTTTGGCAACTGCCTCTGCGGTTAAACCCATTCCCCAGTAATAATCAGGGTGGGCCAGGGCAACATCAGCATTGGGTACTATACGCCAGCCGCCCATAGGCAGCAGGCTCATGCTTTCTACCCCACCTGCAATAATACAATCAGCAATACCGCTGTGTATTTTGGCTGACGCTATGGCTATAGTTTCCAAACCAGATGCGCAATATCGGTTCACCGTCATGCCGGGTACTTTATCAGTATCTAAAGCCATGAGCGAAATAAGTCGGGCTACGTTTAAACCCTGCTCAGCCTCGGGTGTGGCATTGCCCACTATTACATCATCAATCTGTTCCTTATCTACATTGGGTACAGTTGTAAGCAAGTGTTTAATAACATCAGCAGCAAGGGTATCCGGCCGGGTAAACCTGAAACCACCCCGGGTTGCTTTTCCCACTGCGCTGCGGCTTCCAGCCACTATATATGCGTTCATGTCTTTTATGTTTAGTTATTAGAGTCAAGAACCGAGAGTCAAGAATCAAGAGGGAAAGCGCTCCCAATCATTTTTATTTTCTTGTTTCCTGGTTCTTATTTCTTGATTCTCTTTTTAATTCCTCAATACCTTGCCACCGGTTATAATTGATTGTATGCGTTCAAGCGTTTTACGTTCGGTGCAAAGGGCAACAAAGGCTTCGCGCTCCAAACTCAGCAAATAATCTTCACTCACCAATGACGGTTGCGACAAATCGCCGCCAGCAAGTACGTAAGCCAATTTTTGTGAGATCTTTACATCGTGCTCGCTGATGTAGTTGCCACTATACATGGTATTGGCCCCAACATAACCCAGGCCTAATGCCTGCTTGCCCAACACCCTGATATCTGTACGCTGAACAGGTTGTACATAACCTTCATTAGCCAATTGCAGGCAGTGTTGTTTAGCCTCAGCAAGTAAACGGTTTTGTGATACCACCACAACATCTCTCCCTTTTTTGAGATAGCCATATTCAAACGCTTCATAAGCCGAGGTGGAAACCTTTGCCTGGCCGATGGTTAAAAACCGGTCGCGGAAGTTATTTAATTCAATATCACCGTCCTGCAGCTCATCTGACAGGCGGAGGGCAAACTCCTTGGTGCCACCACCGCCAGGGATGAGGCCGACGCCAAACTCCACGAGGCCCATATACAGCTCGGCATGGGCAACTACTTTGTCGGCATGCAGGCATAGCTCGCAACCACCGCCCAATGCCATTTGATGGGGTGCGGCCACCACCGGGATTGATGAATAACGAATGCGCATCATGGCATTTTGAAAAGCCTTGATCACCACGTTGAGTTCATCAAATTCCTGCTCAACGGCCATCATGAATATCATGCCCACGTTGGCGCCAGCGCTGAAATTGGCTCCCTCGTTGGAGATCACCAGGCCTTTATAGCTCTTTTCGGCGAGGCTGATGGCTTTGTTCAGACCCTCAATCACATCACCACCGATAGTGTTCATTTTGGTGTGGAACTCCAGGTTAATGATGCCATCGCCAATATCGGTAATGGTAGTACCACTGTTTTTCCAGATGGTATTTGCCTCACGGATATTGCTTAAGAGAATGAAATTTTCTGTACCCGGAATTACCTTGTGAGTTTTGGAAACGATATCATAATACTGGCGTTTGCCATTAGTTATCTTGTAAAAACTATCGGCATCAGAGGCCAGCATATCGTATACCCATTGAGCAGGTTTATTGCCCATGGCTTCCATCGCCTTTACGGTATCGGCAACGCCAAGGGCATCCCATTTTTCAAAAGGGCCCATTTCCCAACCGAAGCCCGCGTTTACCGCGGCATCTATTTTATAAAGCTCATCCGCAATTTCGGGGATACAGTTGCTGGCATAGGCAAACAGCTGGTAAAACGTGGTGCGGTAAAAATCGCCGGCTTTGTCTTTGGCGGCAAAAAGGATCTTTAATCGTTTCTTTAAGCTGTCAACCGTTTTGGTAATATCTAATGATGGAAATTTTACTTTTTGCGATGGCTTATATTCCAGCGTTTTGAGGTCGAGCGCGAAGAATTGGTTTACGCCATCAACTTTTTCTTTCTTATAAAAACCCTGGCCCGTTTTGCTGCCCAGCCAATTATTTTTAAGCATACCATTCACAAATTCAGGAATGGCAAATAGTTCCTTAGCTTCATCATCCGGAACGTTTTTGCTGAGTCCGTTGGCAACGTGTACCATGGTATCCAGTCCTACCACATCATTGGTACGGAAGGTAGCCGATTTGGGGTGACCGATAACCGGTCCGGTCAGTTTATCAACTTCTTCTACCGTCATACCGGTTTTTTCAACATAATGCAGCACACTCATAATGCTGAAAACGCCGATGCGGTTGCCGATAAAGGCAGGAGTATCTTTAGCCAATACGGTAGTTTTGCCTAAGAATTGTTCGCCATAATTCATCAGGAAATCAACTACCTCCGGCAAGGTATCATTAGTGGGGATGATCTCTAAAAGTTTTAAATAACGTGGTGGATTAAAGAAGTGGCTGCCGCAAAAGTGCTTTTTAAAATCATCACTGCGACCACCTGCCATTAAATGAATGGGAATGCCAGATGTGTTTGACGTGATGAGTGTGCCCGGTTTACGATATTTTTCAACTGTTTCAAATACCTGTTGTTTTATCTCCAGGCGTTCAACTACCACCTCAATCACCCAGTCGCATTCAGTAATTTTAGGCATATCATCCTCAAAGTTGCCGGTAGCTATACGCCGGGCGAAAGATTTAAGATAGATAGGGGACGGGTTTGATTTTAAAGCAAAATCAAGCGCATCGTTGACTATTTTATTACGGGCTTTTTTATCGCCGGCTGGAGCATCTTTGGGTACAATATCAAGTAATAATACCTGCACCCCGATGTTGGCAAAGTGACACGCGATCCTGCTGCCCATTACACCCGAGCCAAGTACAGCTACCTTTTTTATAATTCGTTTAGCATCCATATATCGTGCTTTATTTTATATCAGTTATATGCATTAATATTATTCTGCCCGTTCCCAGGTGGTGGTACGACCTAAAAGCGATATGCCCACATACCCGCGAATGGATAACGTTTTGCCATTTTGTGTGATATTGCAGGAGTAGGTTTTGCCGTTTTTAGGATCATAAATTTTGCCGTCGGTATATTTATTCTCGCCATCAGGTACAAAGCCCGAGAGGATCGCCATACCTATAATGGGCCTGCTCCGCAGTTTTTCGTCTTTGTTTTTCTCGTCGGTTTTGGGTTTGCCATCTTTTAATGGTTCCTTAAGCCATATTATTTTTCCGTTGAACTTACCATCAGCGCCTTTAGCGATCTGGATCTTGGCGTTTTTAATATCATTATACCATACCCCTTCAATTTTATCTGTTTGTGCCCTTGCCGTAATATTTACAGATAATGTGGTAAGTATTATTAATAATAAGCGAACGAAATGTTTTTTAGGTGATAACATGGTTTTTGCTTGCTATTGCCAAATAATTCAAATAAGCCTTTAGCACATACAAGCCAGCAGTATATGAACTACAGTTGTACCGCTTTGCAGGGGCAAACAGAATTACACGACAGGTTGAAAAATAATTTAGTATTGGTTTATAGTTAACAAATATCTTTTTTACCGAAGCTGAACAAAGGTTAAAATGGCGGAAACATTTGTCAATATTTCGGAAACTTTCAGTTTGTATTATTTATAAGTTGGTTTATTAAAGATAAGTATTTTTTGTTGGAGCATTGAAGAGAAGCAACCGTTGATGTACATAATTTTGTTTCACTTGCAAAGCATGATCAGGACAGGCCTTGTACCAGATCAATATATTGCTGCCGGGCATCGGTAGCTTGCATGCCTTTGAGCTTCAGCCATGCATCGTATTTGGCCTTAGCTACAAAATCAAACATGGCGGGCTGGTTTTCTGGGTTGATATCGCCTTCTGTAGCTTGCTTGAACAAGCTGTACAGGCGCAGCAGGGTTTCGTTATCAGGGCGGGAAGGGAGTTGCTTGCTTTGAGCAACGGCGGTTTCAAAGGTTGTTATCTGGTCAGTCATTTTAAATTTAGTTGTGGATTGTTTTTAGTTCTTCCATATAATCTTCACTACGGGGGGCCAGCATAAATAGGCGGCTCAATGCTGTGGGTAATATGGCAAGTTTGCGTTTTTCCATATCTATCCAGGCTCCATGCGCCATAATAATGGCGGCCTTTACCCCATCGCTGCGATACACCTCGTGCCTGATTGTCCACCGTGAACCATCGGGGCGCGAGCGTGCCACTTCACAGGTTATTTGTACATGATCGCCAAGTTCTATCTCGCGCAGATAGTTCAATTCTTCTTTAAAAAGAACCGGGCCAATTTTATATCCAAAAAGACTGGTAGGTTTCAGTCCCAAACTTTCGAGCATATTTAAACGGGCCTGCGCGCCAAGATCAGCATAGGCCGAGTGGCGCATGTGCTTGTTAGCATCTATCTGCGACCATAATACTTGTCCCTCATAAAAAACATTCATCGTTTTATTATTTATGGTTCTGTCTGAATTTTTTTACTGCCTCGGTAAGCTTTGGTAAAACCTCCAGGGCATCGCCAACAACACCGTAATTGGCAGCCTTAAAAAACGGGGCTTCAGGATCTTTATTAATCACCACAATATTTTTTGAACCGTTAACACCCGCCAAGTGCTGAATGGCTCCTGATATTCCGACTGCTATATACAGATCGGGCCGTACGGTACCACCAGTTTGCCCAACATGCTCATGGTGCGGCCGCCAGTGAGCATCGGCCACCGGGCGCGAGCAGGCAGTGGCCGCACCGAGTTCTTTTGCCAGATCTTCCAGGATACCCCAATTTTCCGGTCCTTTAAGTCCGCGACCGCCGGATACTACCAGTTGAGCATCAGCCAATGGTATCTCACCTTTTATTTTATTTACTTCCTTAACCGTGATGCCAAAGTCATTATCGCTAAAATTTACATCCAGTTTTTCTATAGATGCTTTGCCTTCACCTTTATTCAGCTGAAATGTATTTGGTATCAGGGTGATCACTTTTACATCGCTCGTAATATTTACATGCGCAAATGCCTTGCCCGAGAAAACGGCCTTTTTAATTACAAATCCCTTATCCAGGTCAGGGTAGGATAATGCACCGGCTACCAAACCTGCTTTGAGTTTTCCAGCTACCCGTGGGGCTACTGCGCGACCATTAATATCATGCAGCATAATGATAATCTTGCTGGCTTCCTGTTGGGCCGCTGTCAGTAACGCGGTTGTATATGCCCGGGGATGTAACTCATTTAAACGGGCATCGGGTACATTCAACACTTTATGAGCGCCGTATTGGCCAAGGTTTTCCATTTCATCATTGGGCAATGTTCCCAAAACAATAGCGCTTACCGTAGTGCCCGTTTTTTGAGCGATGGAGGTAGCATACTGTACAGCTTCCAGACTTTTCTTTTTTATACTTCCTTCGGTATGTTCTACCAGTACTATTACAGACATTTTTATAGGTTTTAGTTTACAAAAAGGGTTTTTATAATACCTTGGCTTCGGTATGCAGCAGGGCTACCAATTCGTCCATATTATCGGCCTCGATCAGTTTAATGCCTGCTTTTGCTGGGGGTAATTCATAAGCCAAAATCTCAGTTACCGGATCAACAGCTACAGGTGTAACCGCTTTAAGCGGGCGGGTACGCGCAGCCATGATACCCCTCATATTAGGGATACGGGCTTCGGCAACACCTTTTTGACAGGCGATAACTACCGGGAGGCTACAAGCATCTGTTTCTTCGCCGCCTTCAATTTCTCGCTTTACAATTACGCTGCTGCCGTTTATCTGAATATCAGTTGCAAAACCTATGTAATCAATATCCAGCAGACCGGCAAGCATAGCACCTACTGCGCCATTGTTATAATCGATGGATTCCTTGCCGCACAAAATGAGGTCATAACTTACGGATTTAGCATATTCGGCAATATAGGTGGCCGTTTGGAAAGGGTCATTACTATCAGCATCTATACGGATGGCCTCATCGCCGCCCAAGGCCAGCGCCTTGCGGATCACTGGTTCAACATCTGCTTTACCAACGGTTATAAGGTGAATATCGCTGGCTGTGCCGCTCTCTTTGAGTTCAAGCGCACACACCAGAGCATACCATTCGTCATATGGGTTAACAATATAAGTTGTACCCTGGTTATTGATCGCGGTGTTGTCGTCTTTCAGTACAATTTTGGTGCTGGTGTCAGGCACCTGGCTTATACACACTAATATTTTCATGTAGCCCCCTCTGAATCTCCCGAAAAGAGAGACCATTTTATTTGGTTTATAAATTTTGGTTGATTAAGAAATTGCCGGGTTGTTTTTTCAGAAAAGCCCCTTCGGGCCTCCCCACCGGCCTGGTAGGGGAGGCATCCTGGTCCTCTTGTCGGGTAGCGTTGAGTGCATGGCACTCCCTTTCCTCTGAAGAGGGTCGGGGTTATCGGTTAATAGCAGTATTTATTTGCTTCAATTAATTTGGCCGCGATGTTTCTGCGGGCCTGTGTGGTATTGATATCTTCAGTTTTAGTAAAGCGTTTAAGGCCCATTAACATCATACGGCGCTCGTCGCCATCGGCAAATGAATTGATAGCCTCGCGGCCCGCGTTGGCAATTTTTACGGCAGCATCGTTAATGTAAACATGCATCATGTCAAGCTTTTCTTTAACGGCTTCCTCGCCTTTCAGGCCAACGAGTTTTTCTACACGCAGTTGTAATGATTCGCTCACGTAAAGCTCTATCAGCATGTCGGCCAGGTACATCAGCACTTCCTGTTCCTTACCTAACTGTGTCATGAGTTTTTGTACAGCTGCTCCCGCTACCATCAGGATAGCTTTCTTGAAGCCTGCTATATATTTTTTCTCTTTGATAAATAAGCCTTCTTCATCGGCACCGCCAAAATCGGGTACGCTCATCAGCTCACCGGCCACTTTTTGGGCCGGGCCCATCAAATCGAGTTCGCCTTTAAGGGCACGTTTCAGCATCATATCAACAGTAAGCATCCGGTTAATTTCGTTAGTTCCTTCAAATATCCGGTTGATGCGTGAGTCGCGGTAGGCTCGGTCCATCGGTGCTTCGGCGCTGTAACCCATTCCACCGTAAATCTGTACGCCTTCGTCAACCACATAATCCAACGTTTCGGATGCATGTACTTTGATTATGGCAGCTTCAATGGCAAACTGTTCGGTCCCTTTTAATTTTGCCTTGATAGGGTCGAGGCCCGATGCTTCGTACATTTCGGTAGCTTCCTCCATATTTTGGCTGGCACGGTATATGGCTGCTTCCGAAGCATAAGTACGAATAGCTTGCTGCGCCAGTTTATAACGGATAGCACCGTATTTTGAAATTGGCCTGCCAAACTGCTCGCGCTCGTTGGCATAGCGAATGGCCGATGTAATAACTTCTTTGCTGGCCCCAATGGTGGCGCCCCCCAATTTTATACGGCCAAGATTTAAAATATTGACGGCAATTTTGAAACCGTTCTGCCTTTCAGATAGTAAATTTTCTACCGGCACTTTGCAATCATTAAAGAATACCTGGCGGGTTGAACTGCCTTTGATACCCATTTTATGTTCTTCGGTATTTAATGATAATCCTTCAAAATCTTTTTCAACAATGAAAGCACTCAGGTTTTCATCATCATCTATTTTGGCAAATACGGTGAAAACATCAGCAAAGCCTGCATTGGTGATCCACATTTTTTGACCTGTAAGCAGGTAATACTTACCATCGGCAGAGAGTTTTGCCCGGGCCTTGCCCGAGTTGGCATCAGACCCGGCTCCCGGTTCGGTTAGGCAGTATGCGCCTTTCCATTCGCCGCTTGCCAGTTTAGGGATATATTTTTCTTTCTGAGCGTCGTTACCGTAATATAAAATGGGCAGGGTTCCTATACCTGTGTGAGCAGAAAATGCCACAGAGAATGAATTACCCGCACCCAGCTTTTCGGTAACCAGCATAGAGGTTTTAAAATCTTTACCAAAGCCGCCGTATTGTTCGGGAATAGAGATACTGAGCAGACCAAGCGCGCCGGCTTCTTCCATCAGGTGAGGCATCAATCCTTCTTCCTGCTCGTCTATACGGGTTAAATTGGGTACCACATTTTGAGCGAGGAAATTGGTACATGTTTCTGCGATCATCAACTGCTCCTCGTTCCATTCTTCCGGAATAAAAACACTATCTGCCTGAGTTTCCCTGATCAGAAACTCACCCCCTTTGATGGCTTTTATTGATTCGATCTCACTCATAATTTAAATTTTAAGTATGAGGTAATTGGTATAAAGTATCATGACTTTGAATGGTATTCAGACACATGGAGGCATCTCAATACTTGATACTAATTACTTAATACTGTTTTGGTTAGTTTTATAATCAGGAGTAAAAGTATAAGCCTCGCCGGCAGAAAAAAAGGGCAGCAATGCGGAGGTATTGGTCAAAAAGTCGGAAAAGAAATATCAATGCGTGGTAACCACCCTATAATCAGAGGGAGACATGCCGGTATGCTTTTTAAAATACTTGCCAAAAGAGGATTGATCAGGAAAATGGATCTCTTCGGCTACATGGGCGATGCTTATTTCTTTATTACGGAGCAGTACTTTGGCTTCCAATACTACGGCATCGTCAATCCATTCACCTGCGGTTCGGCCGGTTACTTCCTTAATGGTTTCGGTGAGGTGTTTGGGTGAAACGTACAATGAATCGGCATAAAACTGTACGTTGCGGTGTTCCTTATAATGATGAAAAACCAGATCCTGGAACAATACATTCAATTCCTGTTTGCGGGTTTGTTTGCCTTTTACAATAACGTGTTGCTTTTCGTATATTGATTCTACCTCGTAAAGCATAGTGATTAGCATACTCCTGGATATTTCCATACGATAAGGATGAGTTTCCCGGGCCATCTTTTGCTGCATCAACAGGTAAATATCCAACAGCATTTTAGCATCTTCATGACTGGGGTATATTACCGGCAGCGATGCGCTTTTGAAATAACTGAATGATTCCAGAAAGTGGCTGTTAACATTGTTCTCGGTTAAAAAAGCCTTGGAGAAAACAATGAACCGGCACAGGAAATCGTCACTGCTTTCATAGATCCTTAAAATATGGAACGGCGTTGCCAGCAGCATAGCATCGGGTTTGGCTTCATACACCTGTAAGTTGGCCTCAACGCGGGCGGTGCCACGGGTGCAAATACCTATAATATATCCGTCTGAGCGGTATGGAAACTCACTTAAACTCAGTAGTTGTTTTTCGTCGGCTATAAAAAAATCAGGACCTATCAGTTTGTCGGCATAGAGGTCGGCAAATTTTGACAGGCTCAGTTGAGCGATCTTTTTGCTCACATATCTGGGATTTTTGCTCATGTAACGAAAGGTATAATTTTATTCCCTTAATTTATTAAAAGTGTTAATTAAACAGTAATAATATTTAATACTATTTTATTAAAAATAAAGTATTGATTAAAGTTTTTATCCGACTTTTTGACCAATACCTCCGCATTATAGCCCTTTTTTTACTTTCAAAGCCTCCTAATTTTATTTTTTAAATAGATGCAGTTTGTTACCCTCAGCAAACCACTTATTATAAACCAATTATATTTATCATGAAAAAACTTCTACTATTGCTGTTTGCAATATTACCTGCTATGGTATTTGCCCAGGGTTTCCAGGTTAACCTTCACGGACAGAAACAGATAGGTATGGGGCACACCGGAACCGGCTTATTGCAGGATGGTTCATCTGTATTGTTTAACCCGGGCGCGGTGGTAATGCTGCCCGAAAATTTTGTTCAGGCAGGTATCAGCCCGCTATTCTTTAAATCTGACTTTAACCCAAGCGGTACTACAGATCAGTTTCGTACTAAAAATAAGGTTGCCACTCCCTTTACAGCTTACGCGGTATGGGGCCCTAAAAACTCGTGGTGGAAACTTGGTTTAGGCGTTTATACACCTTTCGGTGGTTTAACGGACTGGGGCAATCAATGGACAGGTAAATATGTATTGGAAAGCCTTGATCTGAAAGCCATCTATTTTCAGCCTACCATAAGTATAAAACTGGCCGACTTTTTAAGTGTAGGCGGTGGTTTTGTTTACAACCACGGTACGGTTGACCTTACCCGGGCCATTCCGCTTGTAAATGCATCGGGCGATGTGGGGCAGGCTGAATTGAAAGGGAACGCACACGGCTTTGGCTGGAACGCGGGCGTGTTTTTAAAGACGGAAGTAGGCCTTACCGTAGGTCTTGATTATCGCTCAAAAGTAAATACCACGGTTAAAAGCGGTGATGCTATTTTTACTGTTCCTGCATCAATACAGGCAAATTTTCCGCAGCCAAATACTTTTAGCACTACGCTGCCTCTGCCTTCAACATCGTCTATCGGCTTTGGCTATTCGCCGGCAAAAGATTGGACGATTGCTGTTGATGTGAACTTTACCCATTGGTCGGTTTATAAAGTGCTGGGATTTGATTATGCGCAGAATACGCCTACGCTGCAGGATACTTACTCGCCCCGTAATTATAAAGACGGATGGAGTTACCGGGCCGGTACCCAGTACAAAGCCAGCGATAAGTTGTTTTTACGTGCAGGCGGTGGTTACGCCACTACTGCCGTGCGCGATGGTTATGTTACCCCGGAGGCTCCTGATGCCAACCGCTACTATTTTACCGGCGGTATAGGTTATGCGCTGGCCAAACACCTTGATCTGGATGTTTCATTTGAGTATGAGCGGGTAATATCGCGCACGCAAACAAATATCGAGTCGCAGTTATCAGGTACATTTAAAACCAATGTTTATATCCCCGGCTTGTCACTTGCTTATCACTGGTAACATTTAAACGCAAATCAAATGAAAACTTATAAATCATACTTACATATATTTTTAGCCGCGGGCTTATTGAGCTTTGCGGCCTGCAAAACCGACATCAATACACCGAAACCGTCACGCGGTACGGCAGATTTTTCGAGGTATATATCGGTGGGTAATTCCCTTACAGCCGGCTATGCCGATGGAGGATTATATCGCGAAGGGCAGTTAAACTCATACCCCAGCATTATTGCCGCGCAAATGCAAAAAGTGGGTGGAGGGACGTTTACACAGCCTTTATTCACAGCAGAGCAATCAAATGGCTCCGGCTATTTGAGGCTGGCCGGTTTTAACGCCGATGGAACCCCTAAAACAGAGCAGGTTAAAACTAATTTGGCCGTACGCGGGCAGATAGCCGTTCCGGGGTTTGGGAATGTGATACTGTATACCAAATATACTGGCGACATCAATAATTATGGTGTACCGGGAATCAAACTGCAGCAAATAACCTATGCGCCATACGGTAATTTGAATGGTTATTTTGAAAGGCTGCTGCCTAATGATTCGCCAACAAATACTACGGCTTATCTTGATTTTGTAACGGCCAAGCCATTTACTTTTTTTACCGATTGGCTGGGTAATAACGATGCGCTGCTATATGCCACAAGCGGCGGAGCAGGGGATGTGCTAACGGATAAAACATTGTTTACGCAATTGTATACCCTTTCTATCGGTAAGCTAACCGCAAACGGACAAAAAGGTGCAGTGGCAACCATTCCTGATGTTACTTCTGTGCCTTATTTTAATACGGTAACTGTGGGTGCTATTCTTGCTGCTGTACAAAAGGCAAACCCGGCCGCTAAAGCCTTATATGTTAATGCGCTTGTTTCGGGTACTGCTTACGCCCCCCGGGTTGCAACTGCAAGCGACCTGGTTGTACTTACGTTTCCGACAAGTATGATAGGGCAGCCGGTAAATACGCCTGCTGGCCCGTTGCCTTATGGGTTAACACCTTATACACCTATAGATAATCAATATGTGCTTGATCAAAATGAAGTTGCGCTTACTCAGGATTATGTAAGTTCGTACAATACTACCATCAAATCTGTAGCGGCATCCAAAGGTTTAGCTGTTTTTGATGCCTTTACTTTTTTGAATGACATTAAAGCACATGGCCTTACAGTTGATGGTGTAAACCTGAGTTCGGCCTATATCAGCGGGGGGATATTTTCACTGGATGGGGTGCATTTAACTCCTCGTGGATATGCCATTGTAGCTAATGAATTTATAAAAGCCATCAACAAACAATATAGCGCCACTATTCCGTTGGCTAACGTATCGAGCTATAACGGCGTTAAGTTCCCATAAAAACTAAATTAACTAAATACTGATCTCGTTGAGAGCTGTTTCTTCGCAAAGGAGAGCGGCTCTTTTTGTTTTAAAACTTATCTTTCATACCCAATAAGCCCCATATACCTCCGCTGTGGATGGCGAGTATTTTGCTGCCGGGTTTAAAATGTTTTTTTGCTATCAGATCATAAAGGGCATACATCATTTTACCGGTGTAAACAGGTTCAATTACAATGCCGGTAGCAGCAACAAATTGTTTTATAAAATCAATCAGTTCATTATTCGCTTTTCCGTAACCGCCAAAATGGTAATCGGTATGCAGATCATAATGAATGGGAGCGGTTAGTAAATGGTCAATTTCATTTTTCATAAAACTGCCGTTCTTAAACACGGGTATAGCATTAAATGTGGTTTTAAGCTGATGCCTGGTTAGTCCGTTGATGATGCCTGCCGCAGTGGTTCCTGTACCGCAGGCGCAAAAAATATGATCGTAGGTTTCGGTAAGTTCATCAACCAGTTCGCTGCAACCTAAAGCTCCCTCGGCAGATGCGCCGCCTTCATCAATAAAAAAGGCATCCTCGTTATTACCAAAGTAGTTGGCGAACAGGGCAGGTTTATCTCGGTAGCTTTCCCGATCTGTAAATATCAACTGCATGCCGTGCAGCTTGCATAAAAACAGGGTATCATTATCTACCGCTTCTCCGCGCACTATGCCAGTAGCCTTAAAGCCAAAGCGGGCCGCCGCCGCTGCTGTAGCCAACAAATGGTTGGAATATGCTCCACCGAAAGTTACCAAATGGTCTTTTTGCTGTTCCTGAGCTGTTTTAAGGAGGTATTTTAATTTACGCCACTTATTGCCCGATATCATGGGGTGTATCAGATCGTCGCGCTTTAAAAAAACTTTTACGTCATGTTCATCAAAAAGCGGGTTGCTGATTGCCTGAACCGGACTAAAAATTTCAAGGTCAATATTCATGGTATATTTAGTAGCAAGATATTAATACAGCTTACAGAAATGCCAAACTATTTAAAAATCCTGATAGTTGATACTAATATCTTGCTACTATCTTAACCTAAAACAAAAAACGATTACTTTTGCGCTCAAATGGCAGACGATACCGAGTTTATAGAGCAGGAAGAACAGGATTTATATGAACACTTACGCGTTGTGGTTGACAAAGGTCAGTCACTGCTACGTATTGATAAATTTTTAATGCACCGGGTGGAGAATGCCTCGCGCAACCGTATCCAGAATGCTATTGAACTGGGTAATGTTCTGGTGAATGATAAGCCTATCAAATCGAGCTACCGGGTAAAACCGCTTGATGTTATATCGGTGGTATTACCGCACCCGCCTCGTGATACCGAGGTTTACCCTGAGAACCTGCCTATCAACATTGTTTATGAGGATGATGACGTGCTGGTGGTTGATAAGGCTGCGGGCATGGTAGTACATCCGGGGTATAATAATTATACCGGTACACTGGTTAATGCGCTGGTATATCATTTTCAGCAATTGCCTACGCTGCCGGGTAATGATGGCCGGCCGGGGTTGGTACACCGCATTGATAAAGATACATCGGGTTTGCTGCTGATCAGTAAGAACGAACGCTCTATGAATTGGCTGGCCAAGCAGTTTTTTGACCATACCATCACCCGTAAATACATAGCATTGGTTTGGGGCGATCTGGCAGAGGACGGTACGGTTACGGGCTATATCGGCCGTAGTATTAACGACCGGAGGGTAATGTCGATATATGACGATCCTGAAAAGGGGAAATGGTCTGTTACCCATTATAAGGTGTTGGAACGTATGGGTTATGTTACCCTAATTGAATGCCAGCTGGAAACAGGGCGTACTCATCAGATCAGGGCGCACATGAAGCACATCGGTCACCCTTTGTTTAGCGATGCCACTTACGGCGGTGATAAAATTTTAAAGGGTACTGTGTTCAGTAAATACAAACAGTTTGTGGAGAACTGCTTTGAGCTGATGCCACGCCAGGCTTTGCATGCACAGATTCTCGGCTTTTTGCATCCTACGTTAAAAAAACAAATCATATTTGAGTCACCGCTTCCGCCAGATTTTGAGGGTGTACTGCAAAAATGGCGTAAATACACTGCCGCTGGCAATCAGGCAAATACAATTCCGGATGAATTATAATATGCTTAGTACCAATATAAGCATGGTTTTTGAGCAGGCATATGGCGCTCATGAATTTACAATGCCATAGCATTATGAACAATTTAACCTGTTTTATCCGAATAAAAAATCTGCATTTTTGCACACTTGAAATCTGCACATCCAAATGACGCCTGTTTTTATCAATTTTAATGGAGAGGTACACCCGGCAAACAGCCACTTGCTATCCGTAGCCAACAGGGCTTTCAGGTATGGCGATGGTTTGTTTGAAAGCATGCGTTTAATGAAGGGACAACTAAAATTTGCCGACCTGCATGCCGACCGCCTGCAACGCGGTATGAAAGCCCTTAAAATTGACGGCTACTCGCAGATGGACACCTATTTTTTAAAGGAAATAGTAGAGGAACTGGCCAAACGAAACAAGGTAAAGCATGGCAGGCTGCGCCTCACCGTTTATCGTGATGCCGAGGGTTTGTATACACCATCGCAAAATAAAATGGGTTATTGCCTGGAGCTTACCCCATCTGACGAGCCCAGGTACTTTTTGAACGAAAAGGGCCTGATCATGGATGTATTTAACGAACTGCCTAAGGCAACAAATTATCTTTCAAATATTAAAACCTGCAATTCGCTCATTTATGTAATGGCGGGTATCTATAAAACTCAAAATAAGCTTGATGATGTGTTTTTGCTGAATCAAAACGGTTTTCTGTGCGAAGCCAGCAGCTCTAACATATTCATATCTTACCAAAATCATTTATACACTCCTGCCTTGAGCGAAGGTTGTGTAGAAGGTGTAATGCGCAAGGTGATCATTAAACTGGCCCTGGAGAACAATATTGATGTAACAGAAGCCCAGATAAACCCCGATATTCTTTACGAAGCCGATGAAGTGTTTTTAACCAATGCCACCCGTGGCATACAAACGGTAATGGGTTTTGGTGTAAGGCGCTATTTTAACCGCATCAGCAAGGTGCTCATGGATGAGCTGAATAAGTTGTAAGGATAAGTTTTGGGTTTTAAGTAATGAGTTTTGAGTTCACAATGTTTACAACTCAAAACTCAATACCTGAAACTTATAAGTGCAAAGATACCGGAGTTTTTATAGCAGCCAGTATACCATCCCACAAAGCAATACGTGTTTGCAAGGCCTCTTTTACCGCATTGGTTGCTTCCTGCCATTTCGTGTCATCGTCGCCGCAAAGTTCAGCAGTCATTTGGTAAGCCAATTGTGAATGGTGGTCGCCATCAACTTCAATATGGCGCTCCAGGTAGTATAATAAAATATCAACCTTCCCTGGCAGTTGTTTGCTCAGTTCTTTTACAATGCTCACAAACATATCAGGTATCAGATCCTCACGGCCAAAGGTAAATACCGCTGCCTGTACGTGGTTTTTGCTGCTTTCAATTACCTCAAAGGTGTGCTGCACAAAGTTGCGAGCGCTTAAAGGAATCTCGGCAATGATGAGGGCTTCATCAATATGTTTACCAAAGTTAAGCTCATTGAACAGGTTATTGATAGCTATGGCTTCGCTGCCGGCCTGCTGCATGGCGCGCAGGTACAACTCAAAATGGCTGGTGCGGTTGCCTGCTTCGTCTATATCGCTTTCCTCGCCGGTAACAATTTCGTTGATGAGATAGCGGGTATTAGCATTACCGGTAGGCATCCAGGGTGTAACAGTACAAGTTAATCTTTGCTGAAGCGATTTTAACAGCGACATAAAATCCCAAACGGCAAACACATGATGATCCATAAAAACGGTAAGCTCATCAAGCGAGTTAATGTTTTTATAAAGTTCGTGTTGTATTAATTGCTCACGTAAGGGTTGTATCTCGTTTTTTAAAAGGGTAATTCTGTCGCTGTAGCTTGCCATGGAATAAAAATTATGAGGCCGCAAAAATAGTAAACCCAGTGATTATTAAGGCAGTGTTTATTTATTTTGACTTTGGGTTGATGGGAGAGGGAAAGCGATATAGCAAGCAAACTTTCCCCTTATATAGTAAAGTGAAAACTATTTACAGTTTTACGCCCCTCAAAAAATCTTCGATCCCCATACGTTTTTTGCCCTCCAGCTGTATATCAGTGAGGCTGATGAAGCCATCTTTAGCTGCAAATTTCAGGAACGTTTTATTATCGGTCAGGAAGCCGCCAGGTTGTATAGCTGGCTCATCAGGTAGTAGCTCCGATGCGTAAACCTTTAAAATTTTACCATTCAAATCAGTATAGGCAGTAGGTATGGGGCTCAAGCCCCGTATTTTATTGTAGATGTGCTGGGCAGGTTGGGTCCAGTCGATGAGGCAATCTTCTTTAAAGATTTTAGGTGCATGCCTTAACTCTTCGCCAGTGTGCAATTGGGTTTGCGGGTGTTCATGGTAACGGCCGCTCTCAACAGCTTTTACGGTTTTTACCAGCAGGCCAGCGCCTTTATTCATCAGCCAGTCATGTAACTCGCCTGCGTTTTCATGACCGCTTAATGTTATCTTTTCAGTAAATAATACATCTCCTGTATCAATTTCATGTTTCAGGAAAAATGTGGTTACGCCGCTTTCTTTTTCACCATTGATCAATACCCAGTTAATGGGAGCAGCGCCACGGTATTGCGGTAACAATGAGGCATGTAAATTAATGGTACCTCTTGAAGGCATATTCCAGACAACTTCGGGCAACATGCGGAAAGCTACTACCACCTGCAGATCGGCATTCAAAGCTTTTAAATCGGCCAAAAAATCAGAGTTTTTAAGCTTTTCGGGCTGCAGCACTTTCAGGCCGTTAGCTACCGCATACTGTTTTACCGCCGATTCGCTCACCTTTTGGCCACGGCCCGCAGGTTTATCAGGCGCAGTAACAACACCTACAATATTACTGCCTGCTTTAATTAAAGCATCTAACGATGCAACGGCAAACTGGGGGGTGCCCATAAATACAATTCTCATGCTATAATATACGTTTGAAAGTGCTTTTTGCTTGTTATTGATATAATAAATATTTGGCGCGAATGGTTTTAAACTTATTTAAGCCAGGTTCCCAACTCCGGCGTATCTGGGCTTCGCTGTTACCTGCTTCAATTTGTTTTCTTAGCTCTGTGGTGCCTGCCAGTTTGGTAAAATAAGCATTAAAAAAATGAGCTTTATCAGGAAAAGCTTTATAAAGCTGCAAAAGCAATGACAGATCTAATCGCCCTTTTTTCCTGATCATCTCTACACTGTAGCTTTTTAAATCGATACCATAGCATAACTGATCTTTTTGCGGCGGGTTTTCACTCATACCAGCTATACTTACCGGTGTAAATGAAAAAAAATATTTACTTTTTAATGAAGGGTGCCCAAGTTCCAAAAAGGGGAATAAGGTGCCCCTGCCCAGGCTTAATGTTGTCCCCTCAAACAAACATACGCTGGGGTACAACAAAATTGATTGATCGGTATTTAAATTGGGTGATGGATTTACAGGTAGTTTGTAAACCATATCATGCTTGTAATTAGCTACATCAATAATCTTTAACTTGCATTTTACACCGTCTTTTAACCAACCTTCGCCGTTGATCATTTGAGCGTATTCGGCAATGGTCATGCCATGGCTTATGGGTATAGGATGCATGCCAACAAAAGAACGTGGAGCTTTAGTAGTATCTAACACCGGGCCGTCAATCAGGTAGCCGTTAGGGTTGGGCCTGTCCAGTATCATGAGTTCTATATTGTTTTCGGCACAAGCTTCCATAACATAGTGCAGGGTTGATATATAGGTATAAAAACGTGCGCCTACATCCTGTATGTCAAATATAACCAGATCGAGGTCTTTCAGGTCTTCAGGAGTGGGTTTGTAGTGTTTATTACCGTATAATGATATAACCGGCAGGCCTGTTTTTGGATCAGTGGCATCATTTACACTGGCGCCATTACTGGCATCACCCCTAAAGCCATGTTCAGGGCCGAAGATCTTTCTTATGGCTATGCCCGATTTTAAAAGCGTATCAACACTGGGAGTTAGGTTTTGACCGATAACAGAAGTTTGATTTACAACCATCCCAATATTTTTTCCTTTAAGATAGTCAATATACAGCGGAATCTGATCGGCACCGGTAATTATTTTTGAACCGGTTTGGGTTGTCACCGAGTCGGGATTTACACTAACAAGCCTGTTGGCCCGGGCGGTGTTTGTCCACAAAACTGTTATTAACGCGCATTGGAAAAAAAGGAATGTTTTTATCATAAATATTATGTTTAAACAATTTTAGTAGTAGTAGGTTTAGCAGCAAAACCGCATATTTGCGAAGGTACAAAAAATCATTCTGCATTGAGTTTCGCCTCTTTTATATCAGCACGCATAACATTCAAGTCAAAACGCACCTTTTCAAAACTGATCGTGCGCATTGCCATTATTGGTATTATGCTGGGTTTGGGGGTTATGATACTGTCGCTGGCTATTGTTAAAGGCTTTAAACACGAGATTCGCGAGAAGATACGCGGTTTTGCCGGTGACATTCGTGTAGTGAAATTAGATAATAACAGCTCATACGAAAGTTCACCTTTTGTTGACGATACCAGTTTTACCAAACGTGCCCTAAAAAGCCCTTTCATTACCCGCATCATGCCCTTTGCTACCAAACCCGGTATTATTAAGGCTAATAATGAAATTGAAGGTGTGGTATTAAAGGGGGTTGATAAAACCTATGACTGGACCTATTTTAAAAAAATAATGGTGGCCGGTAGCGTGATTGATTTTACCGATTCGGTAGAGGCACAAAAGGAAATCATGCTTTCGCAAACCACAGCCAACCGATTAAAATTAAAAGTAGGCGATAAGCTGCTGATGTACTTTGTTCAGGAACCCCTGCGTAAGCGACAATTTAAAATAAAGGGAATATTTAATATTGGAGTAGAGGAAGTTGATAAAACCTTCGTGGTTGGTTCTTTATCATTAATTAACAGGCTCAACAACTGGAAAGCTAATGAAATTGGTGAGTACGAATTACGCGTGTCTGATTTTAACGCGGTTGATTATGCTGCAGACAGACTGGACGATATATTACCTGTAAAGCTGCGCTCCTACACCGTAGAAGAAGATTATCCCCCCATATTTGAATGGCTTAAACTGCTTGATGTTAACTCGGTAGTAATGCTTGCGCTCATGACCCTGGTAGCCGTGATCAACATGATATCGGCATTGCTGATCATGATATTGGAGCGTACCACCATGATAGGCATGTTTAAGGCCATGGGCGCCACCAGCTGGAAAATCCAGAAGATATTTTTATACAATGCCGCTTATCTCATTGGGTTGGGCCTGTTACTGGGGAATGCTTTGGGCCTTGGGCTTGGCTTTTTTCAGCAGCAAACGCACTTTTTCAAACTTGATCAGGCATCGTACTATATGACCTTTGTACCTGTTGAATTTAACCTGGGCGATATCCTGATGCTCAATATCGGGACGCTGGTTGTTTGCCTGCTTGTACTCATTGTGCCATCAATGCTGGTGAGTAAAATATCACCTGTAAAAGCTATCCGGTTTAAATAATATCAGATCGATAAATTAAGGCTACCATATTGCTAATGAATGCCGTTTTCAAAACCGTATCCCCAATATTTATTTCTTGGGCGAAGTGAAGTTAAGTTTCAGATTTAATCCCCCGGCACCAAAACGTAGTTGTTGTGAACCAAGCCCATCAAGCGGATACTTTAAAAAAGGCTCGATAACTATCCGGTTGGTTTTACCTATCGGATAACCAACACCGAACGATACGTTGAGGGTTTTAGCGAAGTTAAATCCGGTGAAATTTTTGCGGGTGGTTTCGTCGGTAGTTTGCTGAGATGCCCCCGCCGCAATTGAGGATGGACTATATCCATATACTGATGTATAAGCCTCGTTGATGAAAGTACCTGAACTTAAACCAGCCGAAATATAAGTATCACTTTTTTGAGGATTAAACTCATATTTAAGGTTCAGCGGAATATCCAGACCCACCAAATTGGCATTGTAGTTTTTCAGTACCGGGAAAGATGTATTGGCCGAAAACAGATTCTCTTTATCGTAAGAATTGGCTAAAGCCTGTGGCCGGGCTACCGCAGCGCTGGCGTAACTAAGCGGCACCGTATTACTGTTATAACTCAGCGTATTTTGAGCCAAGGCCACGCCTGTTGAAAGTTTTATGTTTTTGCTGAGTTTAATATCTGATGAAAAACCAAGCCCTGCATTAACCTGATTGGCGCTTCCTTTTGCATAGTTAAAAAATGTAGCGGCATAAACCCCAAAGCGTACTTTTTTATCCTCTGTGTATTTATCATCAACCTTTGGTGTTTTGCTCTCATTGGCAAACAATGCTTCCATTGAGTTGGCTTTTGGTTGGGTTGGGCCCTTGGCCTGCGGCGTATTTACAATTACAGGCGCAGTGCTGTTATTAGCCGGGGCCGTAACTACTGTTTTTGAAGCATTAGTGGCAGGCGAAACCGCTCCGTATTGCGGAGCATTAACAACCGCGGTTGCCTGTTGATTGCTGTTTATTGGTTTGCCAGGTGCTACAACTGAACTAACCGGAGTTTTTGAACCTGTGGCTACCGGAGCAATTGTCTTAGCAGCATATTGTGCCGCATTTGTTTTTATGCTATTGGAGTCGGGAGTAATGTTGTTTGCTTTTGTTAACGGTTGTTGTATAGTTTTTGTAATTGTGTTTGCATAGGCAGCTGTGTTGCGGTTGGCAGCGGCAGGTATTAAAGGTTTAGTGACAGATTTGCCGGCTTGTATTTTTGATGCAGCCAGGCTGTTAATAGTTGATGAATCAGTTGCTACTACAGTATTGTTTTTAATAACAGGTGTTTGTTTAGCAGCTAATTGTATGTTTGTATCTTGCGTTACGACTGATTCGTTTGGTTGTTGCTTTGCATGTTTTACAGCTATAGTATTGGCTGCTTGTTTTGCAGGGTTCAGCATCCATAGGCCAATACCTAAAAATAGTAAAACAGCGGCCGCCGCGCTTGCCCACCATAGCCAGGCAACCGGACGCTTCTTTTCCGTTTCAGGAAATTTATTCCTGAGCAATAACCAGCCTTCGTCAGCAGAGGGGTAGGATGGGTCTTCAAAATTATCAAACACCTCCCTGATGCGGTTGCTTAAGTCGTTATCCAACTGCTCATCCATGGTTTTGCGTTTCGGTCCTTAACATTTTTCTTAATCTTTCTTTTGCCCTGCTCAGGTAAACCCTTGATGAGCTTACCGGAATAGATAGCATATTTGCAATTTCATCGTGATTATATCCGTCTATTTCGTATAAGTTGAAGATGGTAAGCTGAATTGCAGGCAGCTCTTTCATCAGTTTTAAAATATCCTGTACATTTAAATTATCAACCGCACCCATGTTGCTGGTAATTGGAGCGGCGTTCTCCAGTTCAACATTAAGTTGAAATTTTAAATCTTTACGCCTGCGATCAATAGCGGTATTAACCACAATGGTACGCAGCCATGCTTTAAAGGGTTTGTCAATATTATAGCTGTGAATGGCATTGAAAACTTTTATAAAGGCATCATTTACAACCTCTAAGGCATCATCGCGATTTAAACTGTAACGCAAACTAATCCCCATAGCATAGCCATAGAATAGCTTATACAGCATTTCCTGGTGTTTTAGGCTGCCTGTTTTGCATTGGCTGATGATCTCCTCTTCAGTAATGCGTGGGGGTGAATGCATTAAGTATTTTTAATTCCGCTTAAATAATAGTTACTCTTTAATTATTTATTTATAGCCTTTACGCAGTGGTTGCGATTATTGATACAATAAGTAATAAATTTTTATTGCATTAGCTGTACCAAGCCGTTGCAGGTTGATACTAAACAAATTAATTACGAGGGTGCAAAAATAAAAAATCAGCTGCACTGTTAAGTACCGCTGATTTTTTATTACAAAAACCGGATAATTTTAAATAAAAGGCCGCCACTTTTAAGGGTGACGACCAGTAAATTAAAACATAATTAATTTGAAGTTTTATAAAGATCGTAGAACAGAATTGAATCCTGCAGGGCATTAGCCCGTGTGAATTGCAATCTTGTACCATTGTATGCGTAACGGTAGGTTCCTACCAAATGAAATTTTGGCTGAGGGCCTGCTTTGTAAGTGCTGTCATAAAAAGCAATAAGTGAATTATAACCATCATACTGGAAAAGGCCTTTGCTGCCTGCATGTACAGTAGCTGTATCGCCAGTTACCGCGTATGTGTTAGGGTTTGCTATTTTTATATTAAGCAGGGAGTCTTTCTTTACAGTGTCGTAAGCCGTGGTTGTGCCTTTTTTTACAAGCAGCTTAAAAGTACCTTTATAAGTACCTAATGGTGCAGGAATGGGTGTATTGTCTGATTTTGGTGAGCAGGCAGCACCTAACATCATTAATAATAATGGTAGTAAGTAGAGTAAATTGCGTTTCATATTAATTCGTATTTATTAACCATTACGTAACTTTTGATGAAACGCTACAGCGGTAGCGACTTTTTTATAGTTTTTTTGCCTCGTCCCAAAATATATCCATTTCGGCAAGGCTCATATCGTGCAGCTGTTTGCCGCTTTCCTTTGCCTTAAGTTCCAGATATTGAAAACGTTTGATGAATTTTTTATTTGTTTTTTCAAGCGCGTTTTCCGGGTTGATGTTTATGAAACGGGCGTAATTGATGAGTGAAAATAACAGGTCGCCAAATTCACCTTCTGCCTTTTCATGATCGATGGCGCTTTCGTCTTCGGCGTTAAATTCATTTTTAAACTCCTGCATCTCTTCTTCAACCTTGGCCCAAACCTGGTTCTTCTCCTCCCAGTCAAAACCGACACCCCGTGCTTTTTCCTGTATGCGTGATGCCTTTACCAGGGCCGGTAGGGAGGCAGGTACCCCGCCTAAAACAGATTTGTTGCCTTCTTTCAGCTTGATCTGCTCCCAGTTCCGTTTTACATCCTCCTCATTTTGCACCTCTACCTCACCATATATATGCGGGTGACGGTTGATCAGCTTTTCGCAAACACTGTTCAATACATCTGTGATGGTAAAATCATTTGTTTCTGAGG
This sequence comes from Mucilaginibacter aquaedulcis, assembly GCF_030409325.1. Lineage (GTDB taxonomy): Bacteria > Bacteroidota > Bacteroidia > Sphingobacteriales > Sphingobacteriaceae > Mucilaginibacter > Mucilaginibacter aquaedulcis. The sequence goes on along the minus strand of NZ_JAUFPR010000001.1, from coordinate 929,236 downwards.
CTATTTTGGCATAAAAAACAAGATGAAGCATAATATCACCCAATTCCTTTTTTATCTCGGGCATATCGGCGCTTAAAATGGCGTCGCTAAGCTCGTAGGTTTCTTCAATGGTAAGGTGGCGCAGGCTTTCCAGTGTTTGTTTTTTATCCCATGGACAATTTGCCCTCAGGTCATCCATAATGGTAAGCAAGCGTTCAAAACCGGTTGCTGGGGTAGATGCGGTATCGGGAGCTTTTAAAGGCATGTGTTTTAGTTTTTTGAAATACAACCAAAGATAGCTGATTTACTATCAAGAGGAAAAGAGAGGGCCGTATAGCCAGGTTAATTGTTTGTTAAATTCTTTGTGGCCCGCAGCATCTCGCGTTTGCCTGCCGCTCCGGGCACTTTTTCAATGGTAAAGCCAAGAGCCTTAAGCATTCGCTTTAAATTGCCGGTAATTGCATAGGTAACAAACACGCCGCCTGGCTTTAAAAAGCTTACCGTATGGCTAATGGCCGGTTGTTCCCACATTTCAGGCTGCCGGGCCGAAGCAAATGCATCAAAATAGATGATATCATACCGCTGTTCTGTTTTAAAATCAGTCAGTTTAATATCTGCAATTTGAAGGTTGCAGTAATGATCAAGCTTTACTTGTTTTTTTAAAGCATCAGGGTATGAGGCAATATAAGCAGCCCAAAGCTCAGGCGAAGAGTATTCATCATAACCTGTTTGGGCCATCATTTCCGCGCTAATAGGGTAGGCTTCAATGCCAGTGTAGTTTAGCAATGTTTGGCGTTCGGCACATTCATCGGCACTGAGCAAAAAATTTAGTCCGGTTCCAAAACCAACTTCCAGTATGCTTACTTCATCAGTCTTGTTTGCATCTAAAAAGAAATTCAAACCCGCGTTAACAAACACGTGACGACTCTCCTGCAAAGCTCCGTTGCGTGAATGGTAATGCTCACCAACCTGCGCGTTGTAAATGGTTTTTGAACCATCGGCAGTGGTTACTATCTCCAGGTTATTATTGCCCATGGCCATTAATGGATTACTTGAGCGCTATTAATGAATAGTTTCGGCAAATTCAACTATTACTTCGCCCAGGTCATATACCGGTACCTGTTTTATTGTGGCTGCAACAATGCTTGCTGCAGCAGCCGAGCGATAGCCAGCAGCGCAATGGATAACAATGGGTTTATCTGCAGGTATTTCATCAAGCCTGTCGCGCAGTTCAGGCAGAGGAATACTGATACCGTTTTTGAATATCATGCCCTCATTTACTTCGCCCCGATTACGTACATCTACAATGGTGTATTTGTCGGTATCGGTTTTAAAATCATCAAGGTTAAGATCGGCCGATGTTTCTGTAGCACCGGCAGGTATTAGTACTCCGGCTTTGATATTTTTTTCATAGCCTATTTTGGCGGCCTTTTTAATAAACATGTCCAAATCAGCCGTGTTATCGGCAACCAGGTAAAATACCTCTGTAGGTTTTATGATAGAACCCAACCAGGTTTCAAACTTCTCCCCGTTTTGCAAATTGATGGCACCTTTTAAATGGCCGCTCCTGAACTGTTGTTTAGGGCGGGTATCAATAATAATAGCGTCTTTTTCAAGTGGTGTTTCGGCATTTATCCTGCTAACGTTATCAACGCTCTGCTGAAACGAAGGCGCGCCCGCTTTATTTAAATCCACATCGTAACCAAAATAATGAGGTACAAAGGGTTGATCGGTAGTCAGAGTTTTTACAAAGGTAAGCTCATCCATCGGTTGCAGTGCATAGTTTTCACGCAGTTCGCGGCCTATGGTGCTTTCCAGATCAGGGCTCATGTTTTTACCGCATAACGAACCGGGGCCATGCGCAGGGTAAACTATAACACTTTTTGGTAAGGTCATGAGTTTTTGACGGGTGCTCTGGTACATTTGTTTAGCAAGCTCTTCCTTTTTAGCAGTGATGTTGCCAACATTTTCACGCAGGTCCGGGCGACCTACATCGCCTACAAATAAGGTATCGCCGGTAAAGATAGCGGTTTCCTTGCCTTCTTCATTTTCCAGTAAAATACAAATAGAGTCGGGCGAATGACCGGGGGTATTCAGTGCCTTTAACTTTATATCGTTAAGCTGTATAGCGTCACCATCATCAAAAGTTTCGTGCGGGTAAGTTGCGCCTGTTAGCTTGCTGCAATAGATAACCGCATTGGTGGTTTGGTGAATTTCCAGATGCGAACTCACAAAATCGGCATGTGGGTGGGTTTCAATAACGCCCACGATGTCGGCATCGTGCTGGGCTGCAAAATCATAATAAGGCTGCGGGTTGCGTGCCGGATCAATAACAATCATTTTGCCTGTGCGGATCACAGCATATGATGCATGCGCCAAGCCTTTATCGTAGAACTGATGGATAATCATAATATAACCGCAAATATAAAGCTTTGCTTGCATTGATTACCTGTGCCGGGGTTAGCCAAAAGTAAAATAATTAATTATTTATGGTGGATAGTATATTATGACAATTTAATTTATTTAAACTTATTTTAATTATTAAATAAGATTTTTTATGTGTGAATTGTAATAATTGATATGAATAAAATAAATATATAATATGTATTTATTCGTATTATTTTTATACCGACTAAACAACCTTATTATGAAATCGATAAAAGTTCTGCTAATAGCAGCGCTGTTTATGCCATTCCTGGCAACAGCTCAACAAAAAAATTCAGCTCATCATCATTCAGGTAATTTAAAACATCACAAAAGCGCCGACGGCCTTGTTAGGGGCGTGAGCTTTGATGTTTTTAAAAGTTCCGTATCTGATTTTGCCGACAGCACCAAAAAAGCACTGGCCGATACTGCCTGGGCATTATGGAGAGATGAAAAGTGGGACGGGCTGGAGAAATTTTTTACAGCCAATAATTTAAACGGTGGCTGGCCTCCAAACCGGGGCGCGGTAAATTTAAAAATAGTGGTTTTGAAAGCCGGTGTGCTGATTGACCGTTACGGAGGTTATTTTGATGCCGATAGTGTTTTTCAGGATAAAGGTACTTTTGTATCTTTAACAGATGTTCCCTTTCCGCAGCGTGCCCTGCCCGATAAAACTTTGAGCTCGCCTTACAGGGTTTATAAAATTGTAAAGCCTATTACAAATGTTAAGGAAGGAAAAATTATCCCGTGGTTTGGCAAGCCGGGTTTAGGTGTTCAGGATGAATTACCTTATACGGTTAACGATCTGAAGAAAGAAGGTTATCTTGAGGAACAAAAGAAACAGGAAAGCTCTAAATAATTATGATAGCAAAATACGCCATGACAAATTCGTTGTTATTTGATGGAAATGAATCTGAAATTATTGACAGGTATTTTGTTCCGGATACAGAGATTGCAACAGGTGTGGCAATAAAATTCAACGATTTTGCCCGTAATGCTTTTGAAGATCTGCGTGCCATCATTGGAGATGCCGATTTTGAAACTATCATACAAACCGGTGGATTTACAACCGACAATGGCTTTTTAAAGCTTTACAAAGGGAGCGAGGGCCTGCGTTTGTACTTTTGCAAAAAGGGTAATACCATAATGGTTTTCGCCTATGGCGAATTTCAACCTACCCGATACAAGCTTTACCTGGAAGGTGTCTGGAAAATTAATTAAAAACTCAACCTATATTAAAAAAACAAGAAAGCCCGGTTTTGCCGGGCTTTCTTGTTATGAGTGGCATTAACTACCACACCTTTATCCTGTCTTCAGGCTTTTTATACATTTTATCGCCGGGTTGTACATTAAATGCTTTGTACCAGGCATCAATGTTGGTAAGCGGCGCATTGGTGCGATATTGTTCAGGCGAGTGCGGATCGGTCAGGATGCGTTGCGCTGCCGCTTCAGGGCGTTGCGAACTGCGCCATACTTGTGCCCATGATAAAAAGAAACGCTGATCGGCAGTAAAGCCATCTATTTTTTTGTTTTCCTGGCCTTGTTTGGTTTTCTTGTAGGCCTCATAGGCAACGTTTAGGCCACCAAGGTCGGCAAGGTTTTCGCCAAGCGTTAGTTTGCCATTTACGTGCAGCGTGTCAACAACCGTAAAGGCGTTGTATTGATCAACCACTTTATTGGCGCGTACCTTAAATTTGTCGGCATCGGTTTTTGTCCACCAATCACGCAGGGTGCCATCAGCATCGTACTGGCGGCCCTGATCGTCGAATCCGTGGGTCATTTCGTGTCCTATCACAGCACCAATACCACCATAGTTTACGGCATCATCGGCCTTAAAATCAAAGAAGGGGAACTGCAATATACCAGCCGGGAATACGATCTCATTATTTGTTGGGTTGTAGTAAGCATTAACGGTTGGTGGGGTCATGCTCCAACGGGTTTTATCAACCGGTTTGCCTAAACGGCTTACGTTAAAGTTGTAACGCCAAACAGACAGGTTGCGGAGGTTACCTACATAATCGTTACGGTCAATCACTACTCCATCGTATTTTTCCCATTTATCAGGATAGCCTATTTTAACGGTAAAGGCGGCCAGCTTTTTAAGGGCACGCTCTTTTGTTTCGGGGCTCATCCAATCCAGACGTTTAATACGATCGCCAAGGGTTCCCTTGAGGTTGTTCACCAGATCAACCATGTATTGCTTGGCAGCGGGAGTAAAGTATTTTTCAACAAACAACTGGCCCAGCAATTCGCCGAGGCTGCCGTCAACAAGAGCGCTTATACGCTCGTTACGAGGTGTCTGCACTTTTTGTCCGCTCAGTACCTTATTAAAATCAAAGGTGGCGTTTACAAATGATGAACTTAGTGCAGATGCAGTTCCTTTAAGTATGCTCCACTTTAAATAAACCTTCCAGTTATCAACCGGGGTAGCTGCAAGCAGGGAGTCGGCAACTTTGAAAAAGGCTGGTTGGCCAACCAGAACAGTATCCTGACCTTCGGCTTTCATTTGCGGCAAAAGTTTCACCCAGTTTAAATGCGGCGTTGTTTTGCTGAAGGCATCAACCGAAAATTTGTTGTAGGTAACATTAGGATCGCGCATGGCTACACGGCTTAGCTGTGCTTTGGCTAATGTGGTTTCAAGGCCTAAAATAACATCAGCATTTTTAACAGCCGCATCGTTGCTGCTGCCTGTTAACGTAAACAGCGCAACAATATATTTTTTATAGGCATCCTGTATGCCTTTGGTACGCGCGTCTGTTTTTAAATAATAATCACGGTCGGGCAATGAGGTACCGCCCTGGTCAAGTCCGGCAACGTATTTATTTACGTTCTTGTCATCCTGCCCAACACCAAACCTGAACAGCGGGCTGCCCTCACCGTTAACACGCTGATAGGTGATCTCGTTTATTACATCGTCAAGACTGCTTATTTTATCAATGCGTTGTAAATCGGGCTTAAGAGGGTCGTAACCGCGTTTTTCAATATTTACGCTATCCATGCCGCTTGCGTACAGGTCGCCAACGCGTTGTTTTAAACTTCCTTTAGGTTGCGTTGCCGATTGTTTGCTTACCTCGTTGAGCAGGCCCAATAATTTATCGGTATTTTCCTGGCGAAGGATATTAAAGCTACCCCAGCGGGTTTCTTTGGCAGGTATAGCATTTTGTTTTATCCAGTTGCCATTGGCGTAGTCAAAAAAATCATCGCCGGGCTTAACGCTGGTATTCATGTTGGCCGGATCAATAAATTTTTTCGGAACGCCTTGCTTATGGCTTGCTTTGGGTGATGCGCCACCATCGGCAGCAAAGCTATTAGCCGACAGCGTTAGGGAACCTGCCAGCATTACATAGTAAGGTAACTTTAATTTCATATTAAAATTTAAAAATTAAAGTTAGTGAAATATGTTAGTTGTGTGCAAACCGCGGATGCGGATGCGTTTAGCGGTTAAACCAGTTTACGAAAAACGAAAGCTTTGACCTTTTTAAAATATCAAGCCAAAAGCGGTGCAGATCCATTGATTTCATGACTTTTAAGGTTACTGACATTAAAAACGGGCTTATTGTAAAAATATTGTGATGTGGTGAGTGGTGATGTGGTGAGTGGTGAGTGGTGAGTGGTGAGTGGTGAGTGGTGAGTGGTGAGTGGTGAGTGGTTTGGAAAAATAGCTTACAAGTTAAGAAAAATCGAATGAATCACTTAATCAGATAAATCAAGGTTCAGACAAAAAATCAACGGAATCAAAAAAATCACCTAAATCAACGGTCTAATTTATTTATTTTTGCGCATTATGAGTATTTCTAAAACATATCTGCCTAAAGAAACCGAAGAGAAGTGGTACAGTTACTGGTTAAAGCACGATTTTTTTAAATCAGTGCCTGATGAGCGCGAGCCTTATACAATAGTCATTCCGCCGCCAAACGTTACCGGGGTTTTGCACATGGGGCATATGTTGAACAATACCATACAGGATGTATTAGTACGCCGTGCCCGTATGAAAGGCAAAAATGCCTGCTGGGTTCCGGGTACGGATCACGCCAGTATTGCTACCGAAGCCAAGGTTGTAGCCATGCTTAAAGAGCGCGGCATCAGCAAAAAAGACCTTACCCGCCCCGAATTTTTGGCTTATGCCTGGGAGTGGAAAGAGAAATATGGCGGCATTATCCTGGAGCAGCTTAAAAAGTTAGGAGCCTCATGCGATTGGGATCGTACCCGTTTTACTATGGACGAAGACCTTTCCGAAGCTGTGATAGATACCTTCATCCATCTGTATAAAAAAGGCTGGATCTATCGTGGCGTACGTATGGTTAACTGGGATCCGCAAGGTAAAACCGCGGTATCTGATGAAGAAGTTATCCGTAAAGAAGTTAATCAGAAGCTTTATTATATAAATTATGAAGTTGCGCAGAGCGAGGATACCGGAGCGGATAAAAACGAAACCGGAAACCCCGCACCCCGCACTTACCTAACCATTGCCACAACCCGTCCGGAAACTATTATGGCCGATGCAGCTATCTGTATTAACCCTAATGACGAACGTTACCTGCACCTGCATGGTAAAAGGGTATTTATTCCGCTTATTAACCGCGAAATTCCGGTTATACTGGATGAGTATGTTACAATGGATTTTGGTACGGGCTGTTTAAAGGTTACACCAGCACATGACCTGAACGATTATGAACTGGGCCAGAAACATAACCTGCCTGTTATTGATATTTTAAATGACGATGGTACGCTGAACGAAAAAGCACAAATATTAGTTGGTGTTGACCGTTTTGCTGCACGTAAAAAAATTGCGGTATTGCTGGAAGAAGCCGGCGCGTTGGCCAAGGTAGAGGATTATAAATCGCAGATAGGTTTTTCTGAACGTACTGATGCGGTTATTGAGCCTAAGCTATCTATGCAATGGTTCTGCAAAATGAGCGAGATGGCTAAACCCGCCCTTGATTATGTTTTGAACGGCGAGGTTAACCTTATTCCTGATAAGTTTGTAAATACCTATCGACACTGGATGGAAAACGTGCGGGACTGGAATATCAGCCGTCAGCTTTGGTGGGGTCAACAGATCCCGGCCTGGTATTTACCCAATGGCGAGTTTGTTATTGCTAAAAATATAGATGAGGCTTTAACCGAGGCAAAACTCAAAACGCAAAACTCAAACCTCAGCGCTGCTGATCTAAAACAAGATGAAGACGTGGTTGATACCTGGTTTTCATCATGGTTGTGGCCTATATCTGTATTTGACGGTTTTAAAGACCCTGATAATGCTGATATTAACTATTACTATCCAACCAATGATCTGGTAACCGCTCCCGAGATCTTATTTTTCTGGGTAGCCAGGATGATCATGGCCGGACACGAGTTCAGAGGGCAGGCACCGTTTAAAAATGTTTACCTAACCGGTATAGTTAGGGATAAGTTGGGCCGTAAGATGTCAAAATCGTTAGGTAACTCGCCCGATCCACTTGATCTGATTGAGAAATATGGTGCCGATGGTGTAAGGGTAGGGATGTTGCTATGCTCGCCGGCAGGTAACGACCTGATGTTTGATGAAAGCTACTGCGAGCAGGGCCGTAACTTTGCCAACAAGGTATGGAACGCCTTTAAGCTGATCAAAGGCTGGGAGGTTGATGAAAACCTGTCTAACCCAAATCAGATAGCTATTGAATGGTTTGGCAATCGCTTTAACCAGGCGCTGGCCGAAATAGAAACTCAATTTGGACAATACAAGCTATCAGAAGCCCTTATGGCCACCTATAAGCTGGTCTGGGACGATTTTTGTGCATGGTACCTGGAAATGATCAAGCCTGCTTATCAGCAGCCTATTGATAAAGCCACCTATGATGTTACCATTCAATATTTTGAAAATATCATGAAGGTGTTGCACCCGTTTATACCGTTCCTTTCTGAGGAGCTATGGCATGATGAGCTTTTTGGAGAACGTGATGAAATGGATTGTTGCATTGTTGCACAATTACCAAATATTGGGGAAATAAATGCACAAACGCTGAATCACTTAGAGATCGTAAAAATTATTATCACCCAAATCAGGAATATTCGTAACACCAAACAAATTTCGCCTAAAGAGGCACTTGACCTATCGGTAAAGATAAACTCAGGGTTGCCTTACCAGCAATATGAGCCAATAATAACTAAACTGGCCAACATAGGTACATTCAGTGTAGTGAATGATAAGGTGAATGGCGCTATAAACTTCATTGCCTCAACTGATGAATTTTATGTTCCGCTAAGCGAAAACGTAGATCCGGTTGCAGAACGCACTCGTTTGGAAAAGGAAAAAGAATACCTTTTAGGTTTCCTGAAATCGGTAAATGCAAAGCTCAATAACGAGCGTTTTATGGCCAATGCCAAACCCGAAGTAATTGATATAGAACAGAAAAAACGGGCAGATGCCGAAGCTAAATTAGCCATACTGGAAGAGAACCTGACCACTTTGGCTGATTAATTGCATATCATGTTTGCTACGAGCAGTAGCAAAACTTAGCAGGTGAAATTTCACCTGCTAAGTTCTGCTGAATAACTGCTGCTTGTTGTTTAAATATGCATAATAAGGCTGGTTTTTTTAATATTTCCATATACAAAATACTTTCTAAGGAGCAACCCTTTCTTGACCAGGCCCGGATACGTTTACTTTATTATGGTTTTTTCCTGGTATTTGTAGCTTGCGGAGCTTTATTGGTCAGCGTTTATTTTCAGGGGCAAATGATGCTGGCCCGTACTTCTGTTTTTTTAATGGTTACTGTTGCTGTATTGTTCAAAGCATTAACATACAGACCCAGATGGTATCTCATATCTCATATACTACTTATTGTTGGCACACTTGTTAACGCAAGCATTGTTTACATTTCGTTACAGAGTATAAACATCATAACTGTACAGGTGGTTATCATTGTAATTGCATTTAGCTACTATATGGTTGGGCAAAAGTGGGGCCTCATATATTCCTTACTCAATACTTTACCTGTACTGCTTTTTTTAATTATTGAATACAGATACAATTACGTAATATGGATAAAACCTGATAACATAGATGAGGCAACTAAGATGATAAGTCTGTTTGCCAACTTTATCATACTTATTTACATCCACAGCCACTTTTATAATGCTTTTATAAAAAACATCAAACAACTTAAAAAAAGCGCTAAGGAACAGGCAGTTTTAAACGTGCAACTGGCGCGGGCTATTGAAAAATCAGAAAAATCGGCCTATGCCAAATCCGAGTTTCTTTCTACCATGTCGCATGAGATCCGTACACCGCTTAACGCGGTAATTGGCATGAGTAATTTGCTGATGATGAGCAGCCCCCGGCCAGAGCAAAAGGAGAATTTGGAAATACTGAAATCTTCGGCAAATAACCTGCTGGCCATTGTAAACGATGTGCTTGATTTTAACAAAATAGAGGCTGGTAAGCTTGAATTTGAGAGCATCCGTTTTGACCTTACCGAAATGATGAATAATATTTGCGGCGGACAAATATTAATAGCCGAACAAAAAGGATTGCAGTTTAAACTGACTATTGATGAAGTGCTAAAAAACAAATCGTTTTTTGGCGACCCAACCCGTTTAACACAGATCATCTTTAACCTCATAAACAATGCTGTAAAGTTTACAGAACGTGGAAGTATTAACGTAATGGTAACTTGTCTTGAAGACCGACATAACACCATTACCGTGAATTTTTTAGTAAAGGACACAGGTATAGGCATTGATGAGGAAAAGCTGAATAGCATATTTGAACCTTTTACCCAGGAATCATTAGCTACTACACGTAAATATAGTGGTACCGGTTTAGGCTTAGCTATAGTAAAACGCTTGCTTAATATGCAGGGGCTTAAAATAAACTTATCCAGTAAGGTAGGGGTAGGGTCGGTGTTTTCGTTTAATATGGAATTTCCGGTATCTACAGAAACTGTTATCGAAAATGCAGGTCTACAGGCAGAAAATGCAGAAGGGGTTGGTTTAAAATTCTTAAAATTACTTATTGCCGAGGATAACATGGTTAATGTGATGCTCATGAAAAAGCTGTTGTCAAAATGGGAGATAACGCCAACTATTGCCGAAAATGGCGAACGAGCTGTTGAATTTATGCAATATGGTAACTTTGATATTATACTGATGGATTTACAGATGCCGGTAATGAATGGTTTTGATGCCGCTAATGAGATCAGGAAAATGGCCGATCCGAAAAAATCGCGGATACCAATCATCGCGTTAACAGCTTCGGCAATGGCCGATATTAGAGACAGGATCAGTGAAGCAGGAATGAATGATTATGTATCTAAACCCTTTAAGCCCGATGAACTTATTGAAAAGATACAAACCTACGTTGCTGTAGCCTAAACAGCCCGTATGTAATCCGGCAGATCTGCAATAAACTGGTATTGTCTCTTATCAAGGTCAATATGGCAATAGTAATGTTGCAGGCCGTTGCTTACAGCTAATAATGATACCTGGTGCACCATGTTGTAACGGGCTATCTGATCAAACGTTTTTTGATCAATAGTTATGGATGGTGCTTTGCACTCTACTATCAATATCCTTTTCCCCTCGGCATTAAAAACTACAATATCTGTTCGTTTCTGGAGCCCGTTCAGTTTCATTCCGCCCTCCAGTTTAATAAGGGCTTTGGGATAGTTTTTTTCTTTTATAAGATATTGTACAAAGTGCTGGCGCACCCATTCTTCAGGAGTAATAATGATGTTCTTTTTCCTGATCTCATCAAACAAGGTGAGCTGCCCGTTTTGGTCACTTATTTTAAAAGGGTAAGGAGGAAGATTAAGTGGTTGCAGCTGATCCATTATATAATTCAAAATTCAAAAGTAAAAATTCAAAATCCTTGTTGGGGCAAAATTCAAAAGTAAATTAAGATTAAAGCTTTTTTTAATTAGATCAGACAACATGCTTGTCCTTTTGAATTTTTACTTTTGACTTTTGAATTGAATCACCGCCATGACCGCAGCCGAGATATTAAAAGATATTAAAAACCGTAAGTATAAACCCTTGTACCTGCTGCATGGTGAAGAACCATATTTTATTGATCTGGTTAGCAATTATATTGAGCATAGTTTACTATCTGAGGCCGAAAAGGGATTTAATCAGACAGTGGTTTATGGTAAGGATACCGAGATGATGGCTGTGCTTAACGCCGCCAAACGCTACCCCATGATGGCCGATTACCAGGTAGTAATGGTAAAAGAGGCACAGGATATGAAATGGGGTAAGGATGATGACGGTAAAAAAGGCATCGACCCATTGTTGAGCTACCTTGAAAACCCGTTGCCAAGCACCATTTTGGTGTTTTGCTACAAGTATGGCAAATTTGATAAACGTAAAAAAACTTATAAAGCCATTGAAAAAAATGGGCTCATTTTTGAATCGGCACCATTATATGATAATAAGATACCTGCCTGGATAGAAGGTTATATCAGTGATAAGGGCTACAAGATCAATGCGCAGGCCTCGGCCATGCTATCCGAATATTTAGGTAACGATCTGTCGAAAATAGCTAATGAGCTCGAAAAACTGATGCTAAACGTAGCGGCAGGTCAGGAAATTACGCTCAAACATATTCAGGATAATATTGGTATTAGCAAGGAGTATAATGTGTTTGAACTACAGGCAGCCCTGAGTAAAAAGGATGCATACAAAGTAAATCAGATCATTAATTACTTTGAAGCCAATCCAAAATCAAACCCCATTGTGCTGATATTGGGTAACCTGAATAATTACTTTAGCAAGGTGCTGGCTTATCATTATGTAAAGGATAAATCGCAGCAGAACCTGGCGCGCGAGTTAGGTGTAAATCCTTATTTTGTTAAGGACTATGAACAAGCCGGCCGCAACTATAATTATGGTAAAACAATGCAGATCATCAGCTATCTGCGCGACTACGACCTGAAAAGCAAAGGTGTTGACTCAAACGCTCCCCATGGCGAACTGATGAAAGAGTTGATGTTTAAAATACTGCATTAACTTGTCATAACTTGTTCTGGTACAGGTTTTAACGACCTAATAGTGTAACATTTTTGATATATGTATCAATTGGTGCCTATTCTGCGTAATAAAATAGATTTGCCCAAAAACTGCGTTTTTTAACCCTTATGGGTGATTTTTGCATGAATATCCTTCCTTAAATAAAAACTCATACTCAATTGTAATGGCTTATTTACAATGCCAGGCAAAATTTGAGACAAGTTAATGTATAAGTTCACGTTCTGAAAGTGTCCTGCAGAACTTTCGCAAGATGATATTAACTAACTTAACTATCAGGTATGATACTTTTATTTTGCGGCCTATCCGGTGCAGGAAAAACCACATTGGCAAAAAACGTGGCTCTTGAATTAACCGAACTTGGGATAAGAACAGAGATCATTGACGGGGACGAATATCGTCAGGAAATATGTAAAGATCTTGGATTTTCAAAGAATGACCGTTGCGAAAACATCAGGCGGTTGGGCTTTATAGCCAGCCGGTTTTCGGCGCATGGAATAGTTTCAATAGTTAGCGCCATAAACCCATATGATGAAATTAGGCGCGAACTGGCTGAAAAATATCCTCATGTAAATATTATACACGTAGATTGCCCGGTTGACAGGCTGATCTCCCGTGACACTAAGGGGCTTTACCATCGGGCTCTTTTACCTGAGGGACATCCGGATAAACTTTCAAACCTAACGGGTATCAATGATCAGTTTGATGTTCCTTATGATGCTGATCTGTACATAAATACCAGTCAGGATAACATTAAACAAAGTACTTCACTGTTGCTTTATTATATATTGAGCAACCTTCATACTGCCGAAAAGAACATTCATAATGTGGTTGATAATTTTTAAGCTTCCTGCTTAAAGCATGTTTAATTAATTGTCGTTTTAAAAAGTATGGAAAAAAGAACCCTTATCATTGCCGGAATGCACCGGTCCGGTACATCGCTTATTTCTCACTGGTTGGTAAAGTGTGGCCTTCAGCTTGGCGAAAGGCAATTAGGCCCCGATAACGGGAATGCTGATGGCCACTTTGAAGACGTAGAGTTTTTAAAGATGCATGAGGAGGTATTAGCCAATAATAACCTGCCAGTATCTGGCCTGACCGACGAGCATGTTGACCATTTTTCCATTTACGAAAAGGAGAAACTAAAAAGCATCATAAAAATCAAACAACAGCTATATGATCAATGGGGATGGAAAGATCCCCGTACCTGTCTGTTTCTGGATGTTTACCAGGAGCTGTTGCCAGATGCCTGCTACCTCATTATTTTACGTGATTACCAATCAGTAGTAAGCTCATTATTAAGGCGTGAGTTTAAAATCATGGATAAGCGATACATGGCACGTAATTTTATCGGTAGGCTGCTATGGTTAAAGGTGAAACGTCAGCGCAGGCAGCAAAAACTTACCCGTGGTAAGGCAGTTGAGTATTTAAAGGTATGGATAGCATATAATCATGATATTTTAAAATGTATAAAAAAGTTGGATGCCAATTCATTTATCGTGATTAATTATTCCATGTTAAATGAAGCGGATACCGGTCTTTTTAAATACCTCAAGAGTAATTGGAATTTCTCGTTAAAATATTTCAGCTTTAAGGATGTATTTAAAAAGGATCAGATAGGTGAGGATATAGATATAGACAATTATATAAACGATAAATCAGTGATTGAAACTGCCAAAAAACTGCAGGATGAATTGAAAGGATATTTAAGGGTTATCAACTAATTAACTGTTAAAAATTATTGTTCATTTAACCAGTCCACTGCTGCTGCTACTTCTGTGAAAAAATGAATCTTAAGTTTTTCCAAAGTAGAATCGGCGCTTTTACGGGCCGATAGCTGGCTAAATACACTCGGCGAGTTTACCCAGGCAAAATATCTCATACCAGCCTTTTCCATTGCCGGAAACCATTCCTGCGCTCCCCAGTCTGCCGCTTCAGACCAGTTGCCTAAAACATATGTGTTGTTATTAAGTACTTTTTGAACCTTATGCTTTACCAGCATCTCCATCATGCGTAAACACCCTTGCTGTACCGATTCAAGGTTTTGAAAACCTGTCCAGTCGGCATCAATGCGTTCATGGGCTCTGTTATAGCTAAGTGTAATGGAGCTATCCTGGTAATGATCATCTTCATTTATGATCGGTTCTGTTTTTTTAGATGGGTCAAGCAGTAACCTGAAGAAAAAAGTAGAACCTTCATCGGGCTTGCTTTCTATCCAAAAACTGCCATTGTGCCTTTTTAAAATTTCGGCAGATATGAACAGGCCCAATCCAAGACCTTCAAAGCGCATGGCGGTATTATCAACACGATAATAACGCTCAAACAGCCGGGTCAGGTTTTTTTCTTCAATACCAATACCCCAATCCCTTACTGATACAACAATACTATTATCCTCTATTCTTACCACACAATTAACGATCACTTTATCTGCCTGGGGCGAATATTTGATGGCGTTGCTTAATAAATTATTCATTACCTGTTCCAGCCTGAAGCGATCACCGGTGTATGCGATGTCCTCTGAGTTTTCAAGGATAATCAGGTGCGATGAGGTGGTATGTTGTACGGCATCGATGGTATCAATAAGCATTTCACGGAAATTAAAGGTTTCCATGTTATACACCATTTTGCCCGCATTAATACGTGATACATCCAACAGGTCATTAATCAGCTTTTCGAGCCGCAAAACGTGTGAGGCAGATTTTTGAATAAAGCCTGTAAGCTTTTGCGGGTCGTTAATCCGGAGCATTAACTGGTTGAATGCTTTGATGCTGGTAAGCGGTGTTTTTAGCTCATGGCTGGCTATGGATAAAAATTCGTCCTTCTTCTGCTCGTTATTTTTTTGCAGATCGATATTTGTATTGGTACCCAGCCACAATTTAATTTCGCCGTTTTCAATAAGAGGTACGGCACGGGCAAGGTGCCAGTGATATTGCCCGTCGTGAAATTTAAGGCGAAACTCCACCAGGTATTCCTGACCGGTTTTTAGTGAGATCAGCCATTTTTTCAAACAGGTTTGCAAATCTTCTGTGTGGATAAACTGCTGCCAGCCGCGGTCGGTAATGGTTTGGGCATCCTGACCGAAATCATTGCAGATCACCTCGTTCACATAGTCAAGCTTACCGTTAGGCCGGGCAGTCCATACCTGTTGGGGTATGGCGTTCAGTAAAAACCGGAAGCGCTGCTCATTTTCGGCCTCTTTTTGCCTTATGCGGACTTCATCGGTAACTTCAAACACAAAAACAAGTATGCCGTCTATTTTATTTAATACATCATAACGAGCCTGGTATATAAAAGTGAAGTAGCGGTCTTCAATTGGCCCGTCAGGTGTACGGGCAAGGGGCACCAATAATTCTTTACCTTCAAAGGTATTACCGGTTTCATAAACATTTTTTAAAATATCATAAACCGCATGGTTTTTGAGCTCGGGTAGTGCCTCCAATAGAGGTTTGCCGGTAAGCTCTCGGCCGGGAAAAAGCTGCTGATAGGGTGGGTTAACCAGTTCAAATACAAAATCGGGGCCATCAATTACGCAAATACCTGCAGGGGCCTGCATAAAAAACCTTGTTAACCTTTCGTTTTGACCGTCAAGCTCTGTCTGGGTGTTTTGCAATTCAAGTGTGCGCAACTCAACCCGCTCCTCCAGCTCATCATTTAGTTTGAGCAAGCTTTGCTGTGCCTGGTATAACTCTTCATTGGTGGCGCTCAACTCTTCATTGGCCGATTGTATTTCTTCGCTGGTAACCTGGATCTCTTCATTGGCCTGGCTCAGCCCTTCGTTAAGTTCCTGTAACTCCCTGCTGGTTTGTTCAAGTCGCTTGCGGGCCAAAACCAGTTCAGTTATATCATATTTAAAACTTAAAACCCCTGTAATATTGCCTTTTTCATCCCTTAAGGCCTGACAAATAAAATTGAAATAGTGATCTTCGGGTATACCTCCAATTTCCTGTGCCAGAGGTATACATATTTCGTTGCCTGCAAAAGTTTCACCTGTTTTATAAACCTGCTGCAATGATTCCCAAACAGGTAGGCCGGCAACCTCGGGCAGCGCCATTAATAAGGGTTTTC
Source organism: Mucilaginibacter aquaedulcis (assembly GCF_030409325.1). Lineage (GTDB taxonomy): Bacteria > Bacteroidota > Bacteroidia > Sphingobacteriales > Sphingobacteriaceae > Mucilaginibacter > Mucilaginibacter aquaedulcis. Next base: position 912,763 of record NZ_JAUFPR010000001.1, on the reverse strand, counting down.
CCAGCACCTTACGCCCGGGGAAAAGCTCTTTTTCGTATTGTGGATTTATAAATTCATAAACGAGATCAGGACCCGTAACTACGGCAATCTGTGCAGGCATCTCTTCAAAAAGCTTTTCCATTTGAAGGCTTAGCCGGGTAGCTTTTGCCGCGGTCTCTTTTTCTTTTTCTAAACTGGCTTTCAAATTTCTTTCGGCAAGTACCTGCTCGGTTACATCCTGGGTATGGTGAATAATATAGCATAGATAGCCTTCATTGTCCAGAACAGGCGTATGTGCGGTATCCCAGTAGCGCTCCAATAACCTGCCTGCATTATCCGGATCCGGAATATCAAAACGGGTGATAGGCAACCTGTGCGGTTTACCGGTTTCAATAGCCTGTGCCAATGAAAAAGCGATGCCGCCTTCCTCAGTAGACCATTCTGGTACTTTAGGAAAAACATCAAAAAGGTACTTTTCAAACAATTGGGCGCGTACCTTACCAATTAGTTGTAAATATGCCTGGCTCGCGGTAAGTATAAACAGCTCTTTTGACAGAATAAGATAAGGGTGTGGTAAAGTTTCAAAAACCCTTAACGTATCAGTAGGTAAGGCCGAGCGGTGTTTTATGGGCATATATATATGGTAGACTGATAAATATGATTACAACCAGTTATAACTGTTAAAATATTATATTATGGCAAAATGTTTTGAAAAATAAATAAATAATTGAGAAATAATTTTATCCGAAGAAAAAATTAATCTTCATCATAATATATCTCTTAAACGATGATTTTGAGGTATTTGACATATACTTCAACTAAAAAAGATTGTAACTTTATGTATGACATCAGATTATTTAGAAAGTGTTAAAAAGCAATTTGCCTACTATAAAATGCTGGGCGAAAAAACATTTAGTCAGCTTACTGATGAGCAGCTGCTTTGGCAGTATAATGCCGAATCTAACAGTATAGCCATGATCGTTAATCACCTTTCGGGCAATATGCTTTCCCGGTGGACGGATATTTTCATTACAGACGGCGAAAAGGAATGGCGCAACCGGGAGGCTGAGTTTGCCGAAATTAATCCGGCTCGTGAACAAATACTTCAAAAATGGAATGATGGCTGGCGAGTTTTATTAGACACATTAGATAGCCTCACTGATGCTGATCTTGAGCGGATAATTTATATCCGTAACATGGGGCATACCGTTACCGAAGCCATTAACAGGCAACTGGCTCATTACCCGTATCATATTGGGCAAATTATTTTCATAGGCAAAATGCTTTGCGATCAAGAATGGAAATCCCTGTCAATCCCCAGAGGACAGTCTGAAAGTTACAATGCCGAAAAATTCGCGAAAGAAAAACGCCGCGAACATTTTACAGACGAGTTTACAGACGAAAAATAGTACAATTGTCTTTGTAACTAATAATTGAAATACAATAAGAGCTAAGCCACCCTATGAAGAAAATACTGTTATTGATCTGTACCGGCCTGTTTATGGTTGTGAATCTAAACGCGCAAACAAAGCACTTTAAAGTACTGGCTTTGTACGAGAATGGCGGCCACCATATTGAATTTTCAAAACGTGCCAAAATATGGTTGGATAAGCTGGCTGCTGAAAAAGGTTTTAATATAGATTATATACAAAATACCAATAAAATTGATGACGCGTTTTTAAGCCATTATCAATTGTTTATTCAGTTAGATTATGCGCCTTATGCCTGGACGGATAAAGCCGTGGTAGCCTTCCAGAAATATATTGACGAGGGCAGGGGTGGCTGGATAGGTTTTCATCATGCCACTTTACTGGGCGAGTTTGATGGCTATCATGAATGGCAATGGTTCTCTGACTTTATGGGCGGTATTACCTATAAAAATTATATAGCCACCTTTGCACGCGGAAAGGTTAATGTGGAGGATAAAAAGCATCCCGTAATGAAGGGCATACCCGCCTCATTCATCATTCAGCAGGAGGAGTGGTATACCTATGATAAAAGTCCGCGGGCAAACGTACATGTACTGGCCAGTGTTGATGAAAATAGTTATGCCCCCCAGGGAGATATTAAAATGGGTGATCACCCCGTTGTGTGGACTAACCAGCATAAAAAAGCCAGGAACATTTATATTTTCATGGGTCACTCGCCCAACTTGCTTGATAACCCCGCTTGGGTTAAACTGGTTACCAATTCTATTTTATGGGCGGCCGGTAAATAATTTTATGAAGACTCAAGCCTTAAATATGTTTATTTATAATCCGTTGGCTAAAGCCAACGGCAATAATAATACAAGGTGTTTTAAACAATTTCACATTTCATTGCCGTCCCATTTATGGGACGGATAAAAGTACCGAAGATGGGCTTTAGCCAAATTCTGACTCAATCAATATGGGGTTTGCAGAACTAAACTTTTAACCTGATCCGCTTTTTTTCCATGAGGCCTACAATGGCTATCAGCACAAAGGATAACGCCATGGAGCGGCAAAGGCCAAGGAAGCCCGAATTAAAGCCTCTTGGATAACCAATATGAAACATCATCATCAAAAAAACCTGGAAGTAAGGCATTAAATAACAGGTGAGCGTACTGGTACCAGCAGGCCAGATCCACTTGAACCAGTTCTTTTTGCCTTTTACATCAACCAGGTATATCATGAGTTCAAACATGAGCAAGGTAATGCCACTGCAAATAAATACCCATGCAGGTGTTGAGCGGATTTTGGAGATCCCCTCGGCATAAGGCCTCACCACAAAGCCCAATGCAATAAGCAATACACCGGCGAGCCCGAAAATAAGCCATATGCGTTGTGTTTTGCCAAGGGCTACCAAACGGGCGTATACCTCTGTTATCACAATACCAGCCGTAACCAAAAACATGGATGATGCATCGCCTATAGGGAATACAGTTTTGTTCAGGGTGCCGGTATGCCTGCCGATGTTAATGGCTGCAAATACCACCAGTACAGGTATAAGTATGCTGAGCTTGCCTTTGCTTAACAGGTAAATGATAGCACAAGTTAAATAGGCCCAGCCTATGATACCCAGTATGCCCCACCATGAAGGGCGCATCCATACGGTTATACCATTATCCTCGCCTTTGTACAAAACGGCCATAGTTATCAGCAATGCAACCCCTATACCTGAAAAGGTGTATCTTTTAAATCTGTTCATGGTTTCTGGATAATCAAGCCAGATGAGGAAAAAAGCAAGTGTTATCAATACAGCCCAAAGCGGTTTTGAAAGCGTGGCCGTTGGGCTGTAAACTTCCATACTTACATGGAAAAAACCCATGATAATGAGGGCCGCACTCCGGGTAATGATATATATTAAAATAGAAATAAATGAATTGCCCTTGCTGAGCCTGTTTTTAATGGCAAAAGGTAATGATAAGCCCACAATGAGCAAAAATGCCGGGAAAATGGTATCGGCAAAGCCCATGGAATCTTCCGTGATTTTAGCATGATCAAGCCAATCAGGCGTATCTCTTACACCACTGGCGTCATTAACAAATATCATCAACAGCATGGTAATGGCGCGCAGCACATCGATAGATAAAAGACGCTTGGGTAATTGTTGCATTATAAAGAGCTGTATATGTGAATACGAACAGAAGATACGTGATTTAGTTCATCCATTAGCAAAGCTATACGGTAAACTATCATATTAACAGTAACATATCGCTATTTTACTACTGCGGGGATAGATATTTTAAGAAGAATTGTCATCCTGAACGTAGTGAAGTATCTATTCTATAATAGGAATAGTTCAATAGCAGATCCTTCACTATGTTCAGGATGACAAGGAAATAGGTAAATTACGCCACCAGTTGCTCAAACAAACGGTTAAGTGTTCTTTCGGCATCAAGACAAAGGCCGGGGTGTACTTTGGATGATTGTACAACAGTACTGCGGGTAGCCGTTAACCAGCGAAAACGCGAGGCCATATCCAGCTGGGCAATAGGGCCGGCCAGTTTATCACCATGGGTTATGCGCTCAAAAGAGTTTACGTTTTCTTTAATGCAATCTATATCAAGCTGCTGCGCAAAGGCGCTGATCCGCGCTTCATCAAGCAGGAAGCGTACTTTTAAAAAGCGTTGTTTGGGGCAGTAAACAATTACCCCAATATTTATAAACTCCTCGCGCTCTACCCTGGGTACAATGCGTATTACGGCGTACTCAAATAAGTATGGCTCTTGCATGTTGTGCTTCTTTTACAAATATATCAGATGCGGCTGCGCGCGTTATTAAAAATTGGGTATAAACCTCACGGCGTTCGGCAGGCGTGCCGTTCTGCGAATCGTCGGTAAGCCAATCGTCGGGGATCAGGTTTACAATCGTGCGGATGCGATCGTCAGTTAAAATGGCTTTAAATTCTGCATCAACCTCATCCAGCATGGAAGCAAGGGGTAATAATACATGATCTTTCACCTGTACAAAAGGACGTTTAGCCTGCTCTTCCCAGTTATGCCAGGAATGATGAAAGTACAAGGCCGCGCCGTGGTCAATAAGCCAAAGCTCTTTGTGCCATACCAGCATATTGGTGTTGCGTGGAGTACGGTCAACATTGGTCAGCAGGCAATCGAGCCAAACTATTTGTGAGGCCAGTTTAGCATCAAGCGTAGTAACCACGGGGTCAAAAGTGATAGCGCCCGAAAGGTAATGCAACGCCAGATTAAGTCCTACGCTAAATTTCAGCAGATCTTGTATTTCCTCGTCTGCTTCTGAACGGCCAAAAGCGGCATCAAGATTGGCAAAAACCAGTTCGGGTACTTTTAAGCCCAGCAAACGGGCAATCTCGCCACCAATAAGTTCGGCTATCAGTGCTTTTACGCCCTGGCCTGCACCGCGAAATTTGAGCACGTACAAAAACTCATCGTCGCCCTCGGCAATGGCAGGTAATGAACCGCCTTCGCGCAAGGGGGTTACGTAGCGTATCACATTTATGGTTCTGAGCTGTGGTTCAGTATAATTCATAACGGATATTTAATTTTATGCCTGTTGTTGTAAACTAATCATTCGCTGCAAGCAGGCGACCCGAAAATTAGGGCAAATATCTGAGAAAATGATAAGGTTAAGCTGCTTTGCCGAAATTATTACCTTTACAAAACAGCATTGCCAGTTTTTATCCATTGTATGATTTTTCATTTTAACCATCTTGCGCCAATTGATTTAGATAAACTGAACGGTATAGCCAAAGAGGCCGGGGCTCAAATATTGCGTATCTATAACTTGCTGCCGGAAGATATGAAGGTGACTTTGAAGGATGACCAGTCGCCGCTTACGGCTGCCGATAGGCTATCGCACGAAATCATATTCAGGCAACTAACGGAGTTAACTCCGCATATTCCTATCATTTCTGAAGAGGGGAAAGATATTCCGTATGAAATCCGTAAAAACTGGGAATACTTTTGGTGCGTTGACCCCTTGGATGGTACCAAAGAGTTTATTAAACATAACGGGGAGTTTACCGTAAACATCGCGCTCATCTACAAAAATACGCCTGTTTTGGGTATCATCTATATCCCGGTTACCGATGAGTTATATTATGGCGGCGAAAACATGGGTAGTTGGAAGCAAACAGCCGATGGTATAACCACCCAACTACACGCAGATAAAAACAACACAGAATGGATTGCAGCGGGCAGCCGCTCGCACGCATCGCCCGAAGAAACAGCTTTGCTAAGTCAATATCCCATAAAAGAAACCATTACGGTAGGCAGCTCGCTTAAATTCTGTTTAATTGCCGAAGGCAGGGCGCATATATACTACCGCTACGGCCCCACAATGGAGTGGGATACAGCGGCCGGCCAGGCTATTGCAACCAACAGCGGAGCTATCATGACCGGCCCGAATGGCGAACCATTTTTGTATAATAAACCATCCCTGCTCAATTCAGGGTTTTTAGTAAAAGTGAAATAACGGCAGGTAAATATAACATCAAACGTTTGTGTTAAATTACGGAAGTACTCAAGCTGGTCTTTTATCCCAAATAGATGGTTAGCCATCGTAATCGGTACTGTGTTTTAAATTCTGATCGCATAAAAAACTAAAATGTTATTGTTTTTGAAGATGGCTGTAATTTGTCCCGGTAAAATCAAAAGTTTTGAGCCTCGGTTCTAAATCAGGCAGCTTTTATTTTTTTACATTAAGATTATTATTTCAAAATGCTTGTTAACCTGCTGTTAACAAGCATTTTCTTTTTTTATACCTCTCCGCTTTGCCTCTTATCAAACGTTTGTGTTGCTTAAGTTTTTGTAAAACAAACGTTTGCGTGGTGTTTGAAGGCCCTTGTCTTTGCTTTGTTTAGGCCTTATCTCTAATTTCCAATATCCAAAAAAGCTAACTGAAATTTATCGATTAATTAATACTAACACCAACAATGTATGATTAAAATTTACAAACAACTTAGTCTGGAGCTCAGAGGAGGCGCCTTGATAAAGGCAGCACCGGGCAGGCTCTTTTTTAAAGCCATGTGTTATTTACTGTTTATGTTTTTGCCAGCACTGGTACAGGCGCAATCAGTTATTAACGGTACGGTGAAGGATAATACAGGTGTTGCAGTAATTGGAGCAACCGTTACCGAAAAGGGGGCTAAAAATACCACCACCACAGATATTAACGGTAAATTCAAAATAACCCTTAAAGGAAACTCGCGCACGCTCGTGGTATCTTATATAGGTTATAAAACACAGGAGTTTGCTACCAACGGTGCCGGTGAAGTGGTGATAACCTTGCAGGAAAACCTGAATAACCTGAACGAGGTGGTAGTAGTTGGGTATTCATCCAAACAGGTATCGCAGTTATCAAGCTCGGTATCGGTTATCAGCGGTAATAAGTTAAGGGATGTAACCTCAAACGATTTGAACAGCCTGTTACAAGGTAAAGCTCCTGGCGTGGTGGTATCATCTGCATCTGGCGATCCATCTGCAAGTTCAAGTATCCTCATTCGCGGGGCAAGCAGTATCAGTGCCAGCACAAGTCCGCTGGTGGTGGTTGATGGTAACATTGGCGGTACCTATAATCCAACGGATGTGGAATCGGTAACTGTTTTGAAAGATGCAGCTGCAACCGGGCTGTATGGTTCAAGGGCTGCCAACGGTGTAATTATTGTTACTACCAAAATGGGTAAATCAGGAGACGTAAAAATTGATGTAAACTCGGTAGTTGGTTTTAACAATGCCAACTTTGGCAAGTTCCATTTAATGGATTCGCAGCAATTGTTTGATTACCAGAAAACATTCCTTACGCCCGATCCATCGTTGTTGAAAACCAATACAAACTGGCTTGATCTGGCTTTCAGAACGGGGTTAACTCAAAATCATACGGTTTCAGTATCTGGCGGTAGCGATAAAACACAGTTTTACGTTTCAGGTAACTATTATAAGGAAGAGGGCACTTTAATAGACAATAGTAAAACCGCCTACAACTTACGCTCAAACCTTACTACAAAGCTGAGCGACAAGGTGAAACTGAGCGTTTTATTCAATACTATATATACTAAAGACGATAACCCAACTAATCTTTTTACAGGTAATGCACTATATGATGCCTACCTGAGCATGCCCTTTGACCCCGCCTTCAACGCTGATGGTACACCAACTGACGGCAGAACCTATCCGGGTTGGGTGGGTCGCGATAAAGAGAACTTTTTGCAGGGGCTGCAATACAATTTCGCAAATGCCAAAAGCCTGAACACCAGCGGCGATTTTAATATAGATTACGCGATAACCAAACACCTGAGCTTTGCAACCTACAACCGGGTAACGCTTTATAACTACCGCGACGAAACTTATTATGATGCCCGTACCAAAGACGGCGGTGCAAATTCAGGCGAGTTATATAACAGCAGTAATTTTAGCAGCACCTTGTTAACATCAAACCGTTTAAGGTATGATAACAGCTTTGGTGATCATAACCTGTCGTTATTAGCGGTTGGTGAGGGTCAAAAATATCACTATGACGATCAGTACCTGAACGGTAAAGGTTTGCCTGCCGGAAGCCCTGTTATGTCAACAGCTACAGATATCATCAGTAACCCAAGCGGTGGTGTTGATGAATACAATTTCAGGAAATACCTGGGGCAGGCCGATTACAACTATGCCGGTAAATACTTTGTGGTAGGTTCATATGTACATGAATACTCGTCGCGTTTTGGCAGCAACAACCCAAGCGGTAACTTTTACCAGGCAGGCGCATCATGGATAATAAGTAAAGAGAACTTTATGAAAAACGTAAAGACCTTTAACTTTTTGAAATTGCGAGCCAGCTACGGTACCACCGGTAATGCCGAAATTGGTAACTACGCTGCTTTAGGTTTGTATAGTATTGACCAGTCTGCAAGTTATAATGGCGCGCCGGGTTCTTATCCATCGCAAAAAGCCAATCCTAACCTTACCTGGGAAAAGATCAAAACCGCCAACATCGGTGTAGATTTTGGCTTGTTTAACCGTATAGATGTTAATATTGACGCGTATCAGAAAACATCAAGCGCGTTGTTGTTCCAGAAACCTTTACCGGCAACTTCCGGCTATAACTATGTGTTTGAAAACATAGGTTCTGTACGTAACCGTGGTTTAGAGATCAACGTTACTTCACGCAACCTGGTAGGGGCTTTCAAGTGGGAAACCAACTTTAACATCGCGTTTAACCGTAACAAGGTATTATCCTTAGATGCAGGCGAAACCATGGCTTCACCGGGTGCATCTTTACCTATAGCGGTTGGGCATGATATGAACGAATGGTATATGCCAATATGGGCCGGGGTTGATCCTGCAAATGGTAAACCACTGTGGGAAAAACTGGTTACCAATGCCGATGGCAGCGTTACCAAACAAACAACCAGCATTTACTCAGAGGCATCAGCATCTAAACAATTCACAGGTAAATCGGCATCACCAAAATTTACAGGCGGTATCACCAATACCTTCTCTTACAAAAACTTCTCGCTTAGTACCTTCTTCAATTTTGTAAAGGGCAATTATGTGTATAATGATAGCCGTGTATATTTTGATAATGATGGTTTGTACGATAGCTACAACGTAATGGTACCTCCTAAAGGCTGGACACGCTGGGAAAAACCTGGTGATATAGCTACCGAGCCTAAAGCCATTCAGGGAGGTAATAACAACTCTAATTCAACCTCATCACGATACCTGGAAGACGGCAGTTACCTGCGACTGCGCAATGCCACTTTCGGTTATCAGTTGCCTAAAACCTGGCTTAATAGTTTAAAAATCAGGAGCGCCCGCATATTTGTAAGTGGCGATAACCTAGTAACCTTTACCAAATTTACCGGTGTTGACCCAGAGGTTGACCTTAGCCCTGACCCGGGTAATGCGGGTAACAAAGGTTTATCAAGCTTTAAATACCCTATCAGCAGAAAAATATTGTTTGGTGTGAATGTTGGATTCTAAAAAAGATATTAAAATGAAAATTTCAAGATATATAAAAACGGCACTCATCATTGGTTTCTTAGGAGCCTTTGTGAGCGCGTGTAAAAAGGTAGAACCATCAACCGCAATTGATGAGCAGGTAGCCCTGGGCGATTCTTCGCACATAGCTACAGCAACTATTGGTAACTATGCCGTACTCCGTAATCCTGATTATGTACGCAGCGGTCACTTTTTAATGGAGTATCCAGGCGATAATATTGCCCAGGGGCAGGCTTCTTCTGATGATCTTTCGCGTTGTTACCGATACAATCAGATTCCAACAGGGGCGCATGCTACGGCCTTTTGGAAACAAGCCTATCACCTGATAGCAGCGGCCAACAAAATTATAGCCGTTATACCTGATGATGCATCACCGGCTTCAAAACAATTAAAGGGCGAAAACCTATTTCTGCGCGCCATGGCCGAGTTTAACCTGGTACGCATTTTTGGCCGCCCGTACACACAGGGTAATGGCAGCAATCCCGGAGTGCCAATACTAAAAGAGAACAGTACTGATATTGCCCCTGCCCGCAGCACGGTAAAAGAAGTTTATGATGCCGTACTGGCCGATCTGATCAAGGCCGGTGATTTAATGAACTCATCAAACAACAATGTTTATGCCTCAAAAGAGGTGGCTTACGCGCTACTGTCACGGGTTTATTTATACATGAATGATAATGCTAACGCCATTAAATATGCCGATCTGGTAATTAATTCAGGTCGTTATGTTTTATTACAGGGCGGCGATTACCAGAACTATTTTAGCGGTGTTCCCGAAAATAATAAAGAAACTATCTTCTGTATCAAACACACCAAAACACAGGATCAGGGCTTTAGCGCCATCGGTTCCATGTACTATAGCGGCCAGGGCCCTGATGGTACAAGTTCATTAACCACTCCCGGCGGGCAAGGAAATACCGGCTGGGGTGAAGTGTATGCTTCAAAAACCTTTGTTGCCGATCTGGATAAATATCCTAATGATCTTCGCCACAGTTTTATAGCACCTTATACCATTGCCGGCGTTTTGCAAATGAACCCAAAGCTTACGCCGCAAACACCAATGTATTACATTACCAAATACAGCTTTCAGGAAGGTATAGTTACGCTAAGCTCGCCTGTTTACCTGCGCTTTGCCGAAATGTACCTGAACAGGGCAGAGGCAAACGCCAAACTGGGCAATACTCAACAGGCACTTGACGATGTAAACATCATCCGCACCCGTGCCGGTATACCTAACGTTACCTTAACCGATGCAGCAGGAGCAACCGGTGTTCTTGGAGTTGTACTGGAAGAGCGTCGTCTTGAATTTGCCTTTGAAGGCCAGCGCGCTTATGACCTGTTCAGGAATAATTTGCCAATGGTGCGTAATTATCCCGGTACACATTCGCTTAATAACACGCCAACTACCAATATTATGCAAACGGTATTACCTACCGATGCAAGGGTGGTGTTCTTTGTACCGCAAACAGAAATTGATAACAATCCAAAACTTACACAAAATCCTTAAAATAAGCAGGATGTCCGTTATCAGGATGTCCCGAACATTTTAAACAGTAAACAGCTATTTATTTATGGTTACATTAGGAGGGGTAACACCCTCCTTTTTAAATTTATATCAGCTGACCTGTATAATAAATATGAAAAAACATTTTTTTGCTCTTGCCTTCTTATTCGCCGGTTTTACGGCTTCTGCTCAAAAAATACCCTATACCAATTGTAAAAACTGCTGGCTGGCCGATTCGCTGGGTAACCACCGGGTTGTACTAACCTTTAACGGCACGGGTAAAGCCGCCAAGGTGATCATCCCCTGGAGAAGACGTGATACCGACCCGCAGGATAAACGCATCATTATACAGGATGCCAAAACCAAACAAAAAATCACCAACGTTAAATTAGGCACCATCAACCGTGAAAATGGTGAGCTGATGTTTGAGCCTACGTCTGGCAAGGGAACTTACTATGTATACTACATGCCCTACAAAAATGAGGGGCGTTCCAATTATCCTAAGGGTGTATATCTCAAACCGGAAAATACAGCTTCGGCAGCGTGGCTAAGTAGTTTGGGAAAAAATATACCGGCTGCTTCGGTAAAGGAATTTCAGTCTGTTGATGCTTTCAATAGTTTTTACCCGATGGAGGTAATTGCCACCAGGACCGAAACAGAAGCCCTGATTGCCAAACACAAGGCAGAGCCCTTCCTGGTTTTCCCGGAAGACAGGCTCAATTCCATTCGCATGACCATGGATCTGCCCCAGCGCTGGATAACCTCCGGACCGCAAAACAAGTTCACAGCTGTTGCCCAGCGCGGCGAGAATTTTGCCTTTCAACTGGGTATATACGCTTTGCAAAATCTGGACGATGTAAAAGTTACCTTCAGCGATCTGAAGGCAGCATCAGGCAAAATAATCCCCGCCTCGGCTTTATTCTGCATCAATAACGGCGGTACAACTTATGATGGTTCCGCATTAAACAAAACGGTTACCGTGTCAAAAGGTGAGGTACAGGCCTTATGGTGCGGCATTGATGTACCTGCAAACGCAGCTACTGCAATTTATAAAGGGAAAGCCACTATCAGCATTAACGGAAAACCAGCAAAGGAAGTTCAATTGGCTATAAGTGTTAATAATATTTTGGCTAAGAATGGTGGTGTTGATGAACCCTGGAAAATGACCCGCCTGGGCTGGCTCAACTCTAACCTGGCGCAAAAAAATACCGTGGTAGCTCCTTACACACCACTAATTGTAAAAAACAACACTATAGATCTGTTGGGCCGGAAAGTGGAGTTAAACAGCGATGGTTTCCCAAAACAGATCCAAACATTTTTTACGCCAGAAATGACGGATTATACGGATGCGGCCAATAGCCTGCTTACCGAGGCCATGCACTTTCATTTTATAAAGCCTGATGGTAAAAATATAAAGCTGAAAAGCGAGGACCTGCAATTTACCAAACAGGAGCCCGGCACGGTAGAGTGGAAGGCGATTAGCGCTAATGATACCTTGCAAATGGAAGTAATGGCATCGTTGGAGTTTGATGGCTTTATGACCTATAAAGTAAAAGTTAAAGCATTGAATGATGTAAGCTTAAAAGACATCACCATGCACATCTCCCTTAAAAAAGAGATGGCCCGCTATATGATGGGCCTGGGTCAGAAAGGTGGGTATCGCCCTGAAAACTTTGAATGGAAGTGGGACGTAACGCACAAAAATCAGGATGGCGCATGGATAGGCAATGTAAATGCCGGTTTGCAGTATTCGCTGCGCGACGAAAAGTACGTTCGTCCGCTTAATACCAATTTTTACCTGCAAAAGCCTTTGGTATTGCCATCATCATGGGGTAATGATAATAAGGGAGGCATCAATGTTAAATTTGACGGCAAGGCTGTATTGGTTAACAATTACAGCGGCGAACGCAAACTGAGCAAAGGTGATGAGCTGTATTATAATTTTACCTTACTGGTTACCCCTTTCCATACCATTAATACCGATTTTCAATGGGCTACCCGTTTTTACCATGCCTATAAGCCAATTGATACCATTAAAAAAGTAGGCGCTACTGTGATCAATATTCATCATGCTACGGCCATTAACCCTAATATCAATTATCCTTTTATAGCCTGGAAGGCTATGAAGGCTTATGATGATTCTGCACATGCGGCAGGTAAAAAGGTGAAGATATACAATACTATTCGCGAGCTGTCAAACCACGCCTATGAAACATTTGCCTTGCGAAGCCTTGGCCACGAAATTTATTCGCCCGGCAACGGTGGCGGTTTTAGCTGGCTGCAGGAACATTTAGGCGATGATTATATAGCCGCCTGGTTTGTGCCCGAAATTAAGGATGCAGCCATCATTAACAGCGGCATGAATCGTTGGCATAACTACTATGTGGAAGGTATGAACTGGCTAACCCAAAAGGTTGGTATCGACGGTATTTACCTTGACGATGTGGCGTTTGACCGCGTTACCATGAAGCGTATTAAAAGAGTGCTTACCAAAGATGGTCACCCTGGGATAATTGACCTGCATTCGGCCAATCAGTATAACAAGAGCGATGGTTTTAATAACAGCGCCAATTTGTATATGGAGCATTTTCCGTACCTCAACCGCTTATGGTTTGGTGAGTATTTTGATTATGAAAAAAACTCGCCCGACTTTTTCCTGACCGAAGTAAGCGGTATTCCTTTTGGTTTAATGGGTGAAATGCTGCAGGGTGGTGGTAATGCCTGGCGGGGTATGGTTTACGGCATGACCAACCGTATTCCCTGGAGCGATGGCGCCGACCCAAGACCTATATGGAAGGTTTGGGACAGTTTTGGTATGCAAGGCACAAAAATGATAGGTTATTGGGTTGATGATAACCCGGTAAAAACCGATCATGAAAAAGTATTGGCCACAGTATATAAAAAGAACGGAGCCGCACTGGTTTCCATAGCCAGCTGGGAGGATACCGATACAGAAGTGAAACTAACTGTTGACTGGAAAAAATTAGGGATCGACCCATCAAAAGCTACTATAACGGCGCCTGCTATCCGGAATTTTCAGCCCGCAAAAACATTCAGCATCAATGACGCCATACCGGTAGAGAAAGCCAAAGGCTGGTTACTCATCATTAAATAAAAATTTATGCGCAAATACATCACTAACACTATTAAAGCTTTTACAGGAACAGCATTTTTTATGTTGCTGCAATATCATAGCCACGCTGCCGTACTTAATAAAGACTCAGTTATAACTGTACCATTGGGTGGCAACAGTTGGGTAAACAATAACGCAAAGGCACAGGTAGATAGTACCGGACTAACTCATTGGCTGGCTGGCATCGATGTGGTAAGTATTTATGTACGTATAGAAGCGGCAGGAAGCTTAAATGTTGCTTTAAAGCTGGCTGTGCCCGATGGTGGATCAACAATCCAGGCCATTGTTGGGAAAATCGTGTTAACTAACAAGGTATCGAACCATCAACCGGCGATTATTGATTTTGGAAAAACGCTGATCAAATCTCCGGGCTATGTTGAAGTGAAACTAAAGGGCCTGAAAAAAAGTGGTAAAGAATACGCCCGGGTAAGTGATCTGTTGTTAAGCGGGCCAGCTACCATAAATGGTGCTGCATACGTAAAGGATAATCATGGCAATTATTTTTATTGGGGCCGCAGAGGGCCTTCGGTACACCTGAACTACAGTATGCCTGATGAGGCCAGAAGTAATGCTGAGTGGTTTTATAACGAGGTTACCGTGCCTATGGGCAATGATGTCATGTCATCCTATTTTATGGCCGATGGCTTTAGCGGTGGATATTTTGGCATGCAGGTAAATTCACCAACCGAGCGTCATATCCTGTTCTCGGTGTGGAGTCCTTTTAATACCGACGACCCTAAAGGTATCCCCGACAGCTTAAAGATCCAGATGCTGAAAAAAGGTACAGGCGTACATGCAGGCGAGTTTGGCGGTGAAGGATCGGGCGGGCAAAGTTATCTGAACTACCCCTGGGTGGCCGGCAAAACCTATGGCTTTTTAGTACATGCCCAGGCCGATGCCAAAGCAAAAACTACTATTTATACGGCTTACTTTAAACCGCTTGACCAAGCGCAATGGATGCTGATAGCCAGTTTTAAACGCCCCGTATCAGGTTCATACCTGCAAGGGTTACATTCCTTTTTGGAAAACTTTGAACCTGAAATGGGTACAGCCCAGCGAAGGGTTAACTTTGGAAACGGTTGGGTGGTTGATACCTCCGGCAAATGGTTTCCTTTAACGCAGGCATTGTTTACAGGCGATGCTACCGCCAACATCAATTTTCGCAAGGATTATGGCGGCGGGGTACAAGGCAATCAGTTTTACCTGCGTAATTGTGGTTTCTTTAATGATTTTGCTCCGCTCAAAACGGTTTTAACCATGGAGCAGGCTAATATTAACCACCCGGATATTGATTTTAGCAAGCTGCCATAAGCTTGCTAAATACGTTGATTTTGAGATAAGATAAATAACCTTCAAATAATAAAAATTGTCATTTCGATAGAGCAGAGGGTTGACTGGGAGGGGGCGCGAAAGAGAAATCTTCTGCAAGATGCAAGGCGAAAAAGCAGGGTGCAGGAGATTCTTCCTCAACCCTTATATGCAATTTCCCGGCTGTTTGGTCGAAATGACATCATTTCTTTTTATCCGGAACTAAAATTAAATACGCTGATTTTGAGTGCTCAGCACAATCTCCATAAAGCGATCTTCGGCGGCAATGTATTTATCAAGCAGGGTAAACTGGTTTTGCGCCCTTACCAGGTTGTGGCCTGGGTAGCTTGCGCTGTAGTACACATCATTATTCAAATAATCGGTCAGGAAGCGAATAGCCTGCATATAGATCATCAATTTGCCCGAGTATACAAACAGCCGCCTTTCGGTATTGGTTAAGTTGGTGTTCATTTCAGATAGGTAACCCTCTACTATACCCGTAAAGAAATCTTCGCGTACTTCAATCTTTGAAAAATCCTGTTCTTCCTCGTTGGCGGGCGAAAGGTAGGTGCGCATCATATCACCCACATCGCTCATGTAGTAACCAGGCATTACGGTATCCAGATCAATCACACACAGGCCTTTATGATCTTCATTAAATAAAATATTACTGATCTTGGTATCATGATGAACTACCCGGAGAGGGATCATCTGTTCGCTCATGATAGCCTGGTGCATTTCGGCAATGGCCTGATGTTTATAGGCGCTTTCTATGGCAGTTTTAGCTTCGGCAAGTCTTTCGGTATGCGCGTCTTTTATAACGCGTTTAAAGGCCTCAAAGCGGGCCGATAGGTCATGGAAGCCCGCAAGGGTATAGGTTAGCTCACTTACTTTGAAACCGGCCAGCAAATTGGTGAATTTGGCAAACTGCCGGGCAGCTTCAAAGGCCTCATCGCGGGTTTGTACCGTATTGAGGGTAACAGAGCTTTTTATGTAAGGAAACAGACGGTAATATTCGCCATCATTATATTGAACAATGTAATCGCCATTAACGGTAGGTAGGGGCGCTACAAATAAATAGCCTGGATAATGCTCAGACAGGTAATTGTTGATCTTGTTGATGTTTTGAGCAATGTATTGCGGAGCTTTAAAAACACTCTTATTAATTTGCTGTAATATAAATTCGTTGTTATTGATAACACCGGTTATTTTCCAGGTCCGGTTTATTAGTCCTTCACCAAATTTTTCGATGCGATATTCCTCAGCTTCAAGGTTAAAGGATCTTAAAATATCATTAAACATTTACCAGTTATTTTAAAGTTTTTTTGAATGTTTAAACCAAACCTAATTAATAAAATGGTAAACTTTTCACGCAAACGTTTGCCTGTTTTTTCAATAGGTAACGCATCAAAATAAATTTAATGATTATGCTGCGTTTTAATAAAGTGAGGGGGCTGTTTTAATTGTTATTTCTTCTTGCTTTCTACCAGCTGCGATTCAACCATTACATTGTAATAAGCCTGCAATTCATCGGGCGATTGCACTTTGCGTAACAATAGGTCAAGCAATATATCAGCGGCTTTTTGCCCTTGTAAATAGGGGAACTGTTCAACCGATGCCACCGGCGCATAATCCATGTAATTGATCATGGGCAGGTTGGCATAACTTACAAATTGCAGGTCCTTATCTAAATCGATACCCTGGCTGCGGGCATGTTTTATAGCATATAAAGAAACGTAGTCATTAAAAGTTACAATGGCTGTAGGCCTGCGTTTGTGAGCAAGCAGGTTATCAAGGGCGGTACGGGTATCTTGATCAGTTAAATCGCAGCTTACTATAAGCGAGGGATCAAACTTTAATCGGTTTTTTATCATAGCCTTAATATAGCCCTCCTTGCGTTCGCCGCTCGCGGCCAGTGTGGCCGGCCCGTTGATCATGCCGATGCTGCGGTGCCCCTTTTGCAACAGGTAGTTTACTGCTTCAATACTGCCAGTTTCCATATTACAGGCTACATAATGAATGTTTTTAAGGGGAGGGATGCGATCAAAAAATACAACGGGGATATTAAACCGCTTAAGCATATCAAAATGAGCAAAGCCCGATGTTGTTTTTGCCACGGAGATGAGCAGGCCGTCCACACGGGAGTTTTTCATTTTTTCGACCAGCTGAATTTCCTTGGCCTCATCATCATGCGACTGGGCTATCAAAACAGTATAATTTCGCTTGTAAGCGGTATCCTCAATGGCACTGATAGCGGCAGAGAAAAAAGCCTCTGATAATTCCGGAATAATTACACCTATGGTATAAGTTTTACCTTTTTGGAAAGATATAGCGGTTTGGTTTGGCTCATAACCCATTTTATCTGCCAAAGCCTGTACTTTTTGCTGTGTTGTAACACCTATGGTTGGGTGTTTATGCAAGGCTCGTGAAACTGTTGAAACAGAAACATTCAGAATTTTAGCTATTTCTTTAATAGTAGCGGGTTTTCCAGTCATTATAAGCTATAGTAGTCAATAAAATTAACAAAATGCTTTTAAAGCGCCAATTTAAGCGATACAATAAGTGTGCTTACTAATTGAACAGTTATTTGAACGCAAACGTTTGTTTGCTGTTCATAAATAAAATTGAACAATATAATATGCTGCTTTATTTTTATTTTGCTGCTTAAACTTAATATTATGAAACCACTGCTGCTGCTTTTCCTGCTGATTACAGTTAACGCCTATGCACAGGAGAAAATGCATTGGCCCCAGCAAAAAAAAGCGGCTATTGTACTTACTTATGATGATGGGCTTTTGTCGCAGTTAAATGTGGCTGTTCCGCAGCTAAAGACAGCTCATTTTCCGGCTACGTTTTTTTTAACGGGCGATGTTAACAAGCTTACCACACCGCAGTGGAGGGCGCTTAGCAAACAAGGATTTGAATTAGGCAACCATACGCTTTTCCATCCCTGTGCAGGTGTAGATGATAACCCCGTAACATCTAACCATTATAATCCTTATGGCATAATAAGAGAAATTGAGGTGATGAACCATCTTTTAAACGCCATTGATGGGAAAAACAACCGCACCTACGCCTATCCCTGCGCCGAAACAACCGTAGGCGATGGCAAGGATTATGTAGATACCCTGCGCAAATATGCCCTTGTAAAATATGCCCGTGTTGGCGGCGATGCCTCTGATGGTGTTATAACCGATTTTAAACATCTTGACCCATTGCGCATACCCTCATTTGGTGTGGAAGATGGCACCGATGCCGAAAAGCTGATAGCTTTTGTGAAAAATGTGGAGCAAAAAGGCGGCATGGGTATTATTATGCTGCATGGCATCGGGGGCGATTATATCACGGTTTCGGCAAGTGCTCACCAGGAATTATTAAATTATCTGAGTAAAAGCCGCAAAACAATATGGATAACCACGTTTCAGCAGGCTATGGATTTTGTAATGGAGAGCGGCAAGCCAAATGTTAAATTACCACAAGGCAGGGCCAGTATCCCACGGGCAGAAACTAAATAAAATAAGTGGATGCAATTTATATCTTTGTGGCGTGAAACTGCTTTGTCTTTTATTATCGTTGTACGTGGTGCTGCTATCAGCAAGGCCATGTTGTGCCGATAACTGCCGTGAAAGTTCAACAGGGGCTAAAAAAGAATTATCAGTAAAAAACAACTCGCAGGAAAAAACATGTCCGGGCTGTTCGCCCTTCTTTTCATGTGGTACTTGTGCGGGTTTCGTAGTAACAAAACCTGTTACCCACAATCTGCCGCTTATTGCAGAAAGTAGGGTGATAACTTATGCACCCTATCAGCAACCCAATTTAAAAGAGATTGCCCAGGCCATCTGGCAGCCGCCACAATTAGGTTAATACAAGTTGTTGAGCCATACCCAGGCTCGTTTTACGGTATTAATTTAATCTCTGTTATTTAATGAAAAAAATTTATGTGCTGCTGGCAGCACTGCTTTATAGTGCTGTAGCTTATTCGCAAAATACATTTAGGGCCATTATTAAGGATGGTAAAACAAATCAGGTATTGATAGGGGCCACTGCCTTGCTGCAGGGTACATCCAAAGGAGCCATGGCCGATACCAGCGGACTGATCATTTTGAATGATATACCTGATGGCAGGCAAGTTATCCGCTTTCAATACGTGGGTTATCAGCCCCGGCTTGATACCCTGATTTTCCCGGTTGCACAAGGCCAACCCATGACTATTATACTGCAAACCACAGGTGAAGATAATGGAGAGGAGCTAACCGAAGTGACGGTATCAGCTACCCGCAGCAGCCGTACCATTGCCAATATCCCAACCCGCATCGAGGTAATATCAGGTGAGGAACTGGACGAAAAAGGTAATATGAAGCCCGGTGACATTCGCATGCTGCTGGCCGAAAGTACAGGCATTCAAACACAGCAAACCTCGGCTACCAGTGGTAACTCCAGTATCCGTATACAGGGGCTCGATGGTAAGTATACGCAGATCATTCGTGATGGTTTTCCCTTGTATTCAGGCTTTTCGGGCGGACTTGGCTTGCTGCAAATTGCCCCTTTAGATTTAAAACAGGTGGAGGTGATCAAAGGCTCATCATCTACCCTATATGGCGGTGGGGCTATTGCCGGGCTGGTTAACCTGGTATCAAAAACGCCAACGGATAAGCGTGAGCTTAGCTTTCTGCTCAACGGAACTTCGGCTTTGGGCCTGGACGCCAGCGGCTTCTATTCGCAAAAATTCAACAAAGTTGGTGCTACCATTTACGCGGCGTACAACCATGGTTCGGCCTATGACCCTTCCAATATCGACCTTACGGCTATCCCTAAATTTAATCGTTTTACGCTGAACCCTAAGCTGTTCCTGTATTTTAATGATCGTAATATGCTTAATATAGGTATCAACAGTACCATAGAGAATCGCATAGGAGGCGATCTGCATTATATTGAGGGAGATAGCAATGCAGCCCATTCTTATTTTGAGGAAAATAAAACAGGGCGTTACAGTACTCAGGTACAGTTTGATCATCAGTTCAATAACACCGAAAAGCTGACTGTTAAAAGCAGTGTAAGCTATTTCGACCGCACTATAAACCTGCCCGATTACCGTTTTTCCGGTGCGCAGGTTTCTACTTATAGCGAAGCAAGTTATTCGCGCGCCGGGGAACGATCAGACTGGGTTGCAGGCATCACTTTCCTTACCGATAATTTTAATGAGCACAGAAACAGTACTTTCCCATTGCGTAGTTATAATTACAATACTATAGGCGGCTTTGTGCAAAATACCTGGAACGCAACCAGGAAAATAACGCTGGAAACCGGTTTAAGGGGTGATTATCATAATGATTACGGGTTTTTCCTGTTACCTCGCATATCTGCCTTGTGGAAAATAAGCGATCATTTTTCAACCCGCCTGGGTGGTGGTTTGGGTTATAAGGCCCCCAGCGTATTTACGGAGGATGCAGAACGGATCCAGTTCAGGAACGTGCTGCCTATTGATGTTACTAATACGCGTGCAGAACGCTCATACGGAGCTAATTATGATATTAACTACCGTACAGGCTTGTTTGATGACCAGGTGAGTTTCAGTATTAACCAGCTTTTCTTTTACACCCGTATTGATAACCCGATATTGCTTACACCGCTTGCCAACGGTGATCTGCAATACCTGCAACCCCGCGGCGATCTGAATACTAAAGGGCTGGAAACCAATGTAAAAATTACTTATTCCAATTTCAAGCTGTTTTTAGGCTATACCCTGGCCGATGTAACACAGCATACACTAAATACCATTGCCACATATCCGCTGGTATCAAAACATCGGTTAAACAATGTTTTGATGTATGAGATTGAGAATAAGCTCAAAATTGGGGCTGAGGCTTATTATTTTAGTCCGCAAAAACTAAATGACGGCACAACCGGCAGGGGATATTGGACTGCCGGATTAATGGCCGAAAGAATCTGGAAGCGTTTTTCGCTGTTTGTGAATTTTGAGAACCTGACCGATACCAGGCAAACCAAATTTGGGGCAATTTATACGGGTAGTTTAACCAATCCGGTATTCAAGGATATTTATGCACCACTTGATGGTTTTGTTGTAAACGGCGGAATTAAGCTCAGATTTTAGCAGATTTTGATGCAGTTTTAGCTCAAAAATCACGTAAATTGTTCAGTTTTTACATGGTTTTTGCGCATTTTTGATGTGTTTAAACATGCTTTGTAATAGGGGTGTCATCATTGATGGATATAATTGGTACTTACATGCAAGTAAGTATATTTGTGTCGTTAAATGCAAAACGAAATGGAAGCCACATTACATACCCGCGATAAAATTGTTGAGCTGGCCAGGGGCTATATTCAAACCGTGGGCTATCATGCATTTAATTATAAACAAATAGCTACCGTACTAAATATCAAAAACGCGGCTATCCACCATTATTATCCATCAAAGGAAGATCTTGGTTTGGCAGTTATAGAAAAGGACAAAAATGACTTTGAATGTATGATTGCCGCAACCGCTAATGATGAACCCATTAAAAAGTTAGAGGCATTGATATATATCTACGAGCGTTATTTTTATGACGGTCATAAGTTATGCCTCATCAGCACTTTTGGTTCGGCATATCATGACATTCCCGCAAAAATACAGCAAGCTACTATCCAATATTCAAACATGATTCAAGACTGGCTGGTAGGGGTAATGCAGGAAGGACTTGATATCGGAGCATTTAAATTTGAAGGTACCGCCGAAGAAATGGCCAATAAATGGGCCGCCATATTGCCTGGTTCCTTACAGGTAGGCCGTTGGCGTGGCGAAGCCTATTTTAAAGAGATAATGAACAGTTTACTTGCATCATTAAAATCAACATAAAAAATTTAATCAGTTTACTTACTTACATATAAGTAAGTAAATCTTATCATCATCAAATAAAACATATAACAAAAATCAATAACATGAAAAAGATCATTTTAACAGGAAGCAGCAGCGGTTTTGGCTTACAGGCAGCAAAAACTTTAGCAAATGCCGGGCACGCGGTTTATGCAACCATGCGTAATATAACAGGTTCAAAAGCTGCTGTTGCTGCCGAATTGAAACAATGGGCAAAAGATAACGGTAAAGCGATAGAAGTTGTAGAGCTTGACGTAACCAGCAACGAGTCTGTAAAAAAAGCGATAGCAGAGATCAGCGAAAAATCTGGTGGTGTTATTGATGTGCTGATCAACAACGCGGGCATATCATACCTTGGTTTTGGTGAGGCGCTTACCATTGAACAAACCGATCAGTTATACCAGGTTAATACGATTGCGCCCGAACGTATGATGAAAGCAGTATTACCATTTATGCATCAGCAGAAAGATGGATTGATCATTAATATCACCAGTGTACAATCTCGCCATTATATTCCTGTTTTGAGTACTTATAATGGTACAAAGGCTGCATTGGATGCGGTATCTGTAGGTTATCATTATGAATTAAAACCATCAGGCATTGATGTGGTAACCATTCAGCCGGGAGCTTATCAAACTACAGATATTACCACCAAATCAATACAGGCCGGTAATATCGCGGTTGAAGAATCTTACAGCGAAGGTATGCTGGGCTTTAAAGAAGGAATTATCAGGTACTTTGATCCTACACCTGAAAGCCGCGACCCACAGGAAGTTGCCGACGCCATGTTGACGCTGGTTGAACAACCACAGGGACAAAGACCATTATTTACCGTTGTTGGCGGTGGTCCGCAAACCGCTAATTTTGAAAAAGTGAACAGCCTGCTACAGGAAATTGTAGAAACCACTATGGGCCTGCGCAAATAATAACGTACTTGATTTGATATGAATGTAAGGCTCGTCTGCATAGCAGGCGGGCTTTTTTTGTATTTTCTGCAACTTTTTAGCATTTGAAGCGACCTGTATTTAAATCATAGCTTATGAAAAAGATGTATTTAGTTTTTTCAATATTATTTGTGTGCTCCTTTGGTGCTAACGCACAGGATACTGTAAAAACTATGGAGGATATGAATGACTCTGTTAAGGTGGCCGCATGGATAAAGCAAAAGCATATCCCGGCACTGGGCCTGGCTTATGCCGATAATGGAAAATTGCAAACGCTTAAAGTTTATGGCGAATTGAAGCCTGGAATAAGCGCGGATAACAATGCCATATTTAACGTGGCATCGCTCACTAAACCCATAACCACTATGGTTACGCTTAACCTGATCAATGCAGGGCTTTGGCAGCTTGACGAACCACTGTTTAAATACTGGACCGATCCTGATATAGCTGCCGACCCCAGAAGCCATAAGCTCACCACACGCGATATACTTACTCACCGTAGCGGTTTCCCAAACTGGCGCTCACAATTAAAGGATGGTAAACTGGCTTTCCAGGCAGATCCGGGCACTAAGTACGGTTATTCGGGCGAGGGATTTGAATACCTTCGCCATGCGTTGGAGCATAAGTTTCATCGCTCGTTGGCGCAATTGGCTGATTCCATCATATTTAAACCACTCCGGATGAACGATACTCACTTTACCTGGGATAACAGCATGGAAACCAGGTTTGCATATCCTACAGATGGTACGGGTAAATTGCTTGAAATAACAAAAAATACTGAGGCAAATGCGGCCGACCTGCTAAAAACCACTATTGGCGATTATAGTAAATTCCTGATGTGGTTGATGAAAGGCGGTGGTGTTTCAAAACAATTGTATAGTACAATGATCAGCCACCAGGTAGAAACTAAGGAAAATGTGTACATGGGGCTTGGTTGGTCGGTATATGAACCGGTGGGTGAGGGGGAATACGCGTTGTCGCACGGTGGTCGCGATCCGGGGGTAAATACCATGGCATTTGTGCTGCCGCGTTCAGGAAGAATGTTGCTGATATTCACCAATTCAGATAATGGTTCACAACTGTATATAGATCTTGTGAAATTTTATCTTAAATCTGCCGGCGATTCTGTTGTAAACTTTGAAACAAGAACAAAAAAATAGTTAGTTCATCATGCTGATTGGGTTAGCTGATAAGTATGATTGTAGAATAAAACACTACAAACCTTTGCTTACGTTATGATTTTTGTACTTTAATACGGTCAATATAATTTAGCGATCAATTACATGGCAGCAGACGATTTTAAGCTAACGATACATATGGTTTCGAGTCTTGATGGCTATATAGCCAAAAAAGATAACAGCGTTTCATGGTTTAATACAGCAGATAAGTATGAACCGGGAGTTCACGTTACCGAACAGGATGCGCAGGAGTTTCTTAAAGGGATAGACTGCTACCTGATGGGTTCGCGCACGTATGAGCTTGCTTTGGAACTTTCAAAATCATATGGATGGGTTTATGGCGATGTGCCTACCATTGTATTAACTCACAGGAATTTGCCTGTAGAAAGATCGAACGTTGAAATTTATTCAGGCGATCTGGACACGTTACTCAACGAGCGGCTAAAACCCAGCTATCGTAATGTTTGGCTTGTAGGAGGTGCAGAATTGGCCAGTGATTTTATCCGCCTAAACCTGGCCGACGAGATAAGACAGTCCATACTACCCATTATCCTGGGTGATGGCACACCGTTTTATAACCAAATAGGCCAGGAAAAAGCATTGCATCTCAAAAACACAACAGCCTACAAAAGTGGAATGGTGGAACTGCTTTATGAGATAAAGAAATGATAGTAAGAGAATTAATCGACAGTTCAATTCAAATTGATGCTAAAAACGTTCACTACGTTATGTACGCTTCTATTATAAGATTGCAAAAATTAAAATCCAATTTGCTTGTTCCAGTCATTAACATATTGTTCAATACGACGAAACTCAGATGGTAGCAATAATCTATTATGGGCTATATAATTTCTTGCTTTTTCTAATTCATCCATTCTTTGTTTAAGCCAGTGTTGTGTTGGTATCAAATCAGAAAAATCCAACCAATTTTGAATTATAATATCGGATAGATGTCCGAATTCTATAAACTCAATCAATTCTGTATTATCGCCTTCTAACCAAGAATTTTCTTTGGCAATTTGTTGCCTTTTTTGTGCAAATTCTTTGACATTTTTTGGTGCTCCTTTTTCCCACCAGTCTGTATCGAATTTTTCCTTTAATCTTTCTTTGATTAAATCTCGAACAGAATTTTCAAAACAATTAATCAACGCGTAAATTCTCGACATTCGGATTGCTTCATTACGGATAGGAATAGGAAATGGGGATAAAGTCTCTTCCATTAAAACTTTTTCCACATGTTCGTTGTCCGCACCGATTCTTATACCAGCACTCTTAAATTGCTCCGCCTCTGCTTCAAACATTAATGCTCGGAACATCCATTCTCTTATATTCGGTTTATTACTCATTTAATAAATGTTCCCTTAATGA
Organism: Mucilaginibacter aquaedulcis; assembly: GCF_030409325.1. Classification (GTDB taxonomy): domain Bacteria; phylum Bacteroidota; class Bacteroidia; order Sphingobacteriales; family Sphingobacteriaceae; genus Mucilaginibacter; species Mucilaginibacter aquaedulcis. Next base: position 887,048 of record NZ_JAUFPR010000001.1, on the reverse strand, counting down.
TTTGAATATCGCATTATAAACTTCAATATCTTTTGTGGATGGAAGATGAATTTCTATGTTATATCTTAAATTAGGAACAATAGAAGATATAACATTTAACCCATTGTTGTTCATTGGGGAAAGAGTTTCAATGCCCGTATGAGAATGGTTGTCTTCCGTTTTTGTCTTGTCGTTATCTTTTTTGGGTGAAAGCTTGCTCGTTCCGGTAATATCAGCTAAGCTTAATAGGGTAAGAAATGTATTTGCCATAAAACCAGCAACTTGATCGCTGACATTATGAGTGGATTTAAATAAGCCAGTTATAGCAGGTCTGTCTGATTGAGATGGTTTTTCATTTATATGAAATATTTCAGTGTATGCGTCTTTAAGTGCTTCGCCTAAAATTTTATTTGATTTTGATGTGTTGCGATAATCATGATATCGCTGCGTTGGGCTTCCGCTATCGGAAATAAATCCAAGATCTTTAAGAAGCCCTAATACAGCTCTATCAGTACTGCTTGCAAAACCTATCTTTTTTAAGTGTTCAGTCGTAAACTTGTCCGGTGCGGTACCTTCAATAATTTTTTTCATTATTGCAGGTAGGTTTTTTACACTGTTTAAGTATTTTTTTGATAGCATGATGTGATAATTTTAGGAGGTTAATAAATCTTAATCAATTGATTACGGAAACTAAAAAGGGCTTTGCATAAAAATACAGTTTTCAATATCGTATGTGGAATTATTTTTAACGAATTTTCTTGTGTTGGTAATATTTGTATCAATCCATCTATTTGTAAACAGATATTCTCCATTTTATCAAAAGTAAATATGAAATAATTCCATATTCAAGTATTCACTAAACAGAAAGAAAGCCGCTCCATAATTACTTAGGAAGCGGCCTTTTTTTATTTAAATACAGTTGATTAAACATACATACCACCAGAAACCTCAATTCGCTGGGCGGTAATCCAGCGGGCATCTTCGGTACATAAAAAGGCAACCACACCACCAATGTCTTCGGGTTGACCTATGCGGGCCAGCGCGGTAATTGCTTTAATGTGCTCCTGTACCTGCGCATTATTTTTTACAGTGGCCGCGCCAAAATCAGTAGCTATAGCACCGGGGGCAACGGTATTCACATTAATATTGCGCACACCAAGTTCTTTGGCCAGGTAGCGGGTTAGGCTTTCAACGGCATTTTTCATGCTGGCATAAGCAGCCGAGCCTGGTGCTGTAAAGCGGGTAAGCCCGGTTGATATGTTAATGATACCGCCGCCATCATTAAGCATAGGTACCGCTTTTTGGGTTAAAAAGAAAACACCCTTAAAATGAATGTTCATCAGTGTATCAAATTCATCAATGGTAAAGTCCAGAAATGGTTTAGCAATACCCACACCGGCGTTGTTGATCAAATAATCAAACTTATCGGTGCCAAAAGTATCATGCAGCTGCTGGGTTACCTGTTGTAAAAATGAGTCGAAGCTATTGATGTCGCCGGCGTTCAGTTGCAGGGCAACCGCTTTTTGACCAAGGTTTTCAATTTCGGCTACAACAGCCAGGGCTTCATCTTTTTGGGTATTGTAGGTGATGATTACATCTAAACCTTTTTTTGCTATGCTGATGGCCATGTCTTTACCAAGACCGCGGCTGCCGCCTGTTACCAGGGCTATTTTATTTTTTGTTGACATATGAATTTTTATTGTTGTTGTTGTTGATGTAAAGGTACGGGTGTAAAAGCCCGGGCTGTTTATCCAATTCAATCCAATGTTTATCAAATTCAAACACGAGGTATTGATACAATAAATTTTATGCCAAACAATGAAATTTTTATGACAATGTTGGTGTTTTAACAGTGTGGTTGGTTTATCATTTTCAAATATGGCTTGGATTTGTACAAAGTATAATCTGTAAATTTGTTATACATCAATACATAGGGTTATGGAGCAGAAACCAATTTCTATCGATCAGTTTTATCAGCAAGTGGCCGCCTTGTCAAACGAGGAAGTAACTTCATTACTGCCTGCCGGTATTAACCAGGAGATTGGTCATTTCAACGTATTTGATGTAGGCGAAATGATAAGGCAGGTAAATATGAATCCTAATAAAATGCCCTACAATCGCAGGGCCTATTATAAAATAAGTTTGGTAAGAGGCCGAAATATTGCCGAGTATGCCGATAAGGTTTTCCAAATTGATCAGAACGCGCTGGTTTTTGCCACCCCCAAAATTCCTTACCACTGGTTACCGCAGGATATGGATCAGAGTGGCAACTTCTGCATTTTTACCGATGAGTTCCTGATACAATCAAAAAGCGGAGTAGTGCTGGATGAGCTTCCCATCTTTAAGCCGGGAGGTTACCCCGTGTTTTTACTGACAAATGAACAGGCCGAAGAAATAGCGCCGATTTTCAGGAAAATGCACGCAGAAATTGCATCCAACTACCTGTATAAGTATGATCTGATCCGCAATTATGTACTGGAGCTGGTGCACTACGGGCAAAAGCTGCAGCCTTTAACTACTTATAATATCACACATAATGCTTCGGCAAGGGTTTCCTCGTTATTTATTGAACTGCTTGAAAGGCAGTTCCCGGTAGCATCTACCCAGCAAAAGGTTGGTTTACGCACGGCTAAAGACTTTGCCGACCGCCTGGCTATCCACAGCAACCACCTGAATAAAGTTTTAAAAGAGAGCACAGGTAAAACCACTACCGAACACATCAGCAGCAGGCTGGTGCAGGAAGCCAAGATCTTGCTTAAACAAACAGATTGGAATATCTCGGAAATTGCCTATAGTTTAGGGTTTGAGCAACTATCACATTTCTCAACGTTCTTCAAAAAGCAAACGTCCATGTCGCCCATGGAGATCAGGAGCCAGGCGGTTTGATTTTGTGCGCTGTTCGTAGTGCTTAGTTATTACGCCCCTGCCAGTTTTTTAACGTCTTTTACTTCAAGTAGCTGATTGGGATAACCCTTAAGCACGCTGTTGATCATGGCCAAACCAACCTCGCGCATGGTGCTTACATTATTGGGGAACAAAAACAGAAACAGGGGATACAGGCTGCCCATGATCTTGTAAAATGATTTAACGTTTTTTTGACCGGCAGTAGGTTTCATGAAACCGGGTCTGAAATTATATACCTTTTTAAAGGGAAGTTTCATCAAAGCATTCTCGGTTTTGCCCTTCACGCGGGCCCACATGATCTTACCTTTTTCAGAACTATCAGCATGGCTGCCCGATATATGGCAAAATACCATGGCAGGATCAATACTTAGCAGCGTTTGTGCAAAGTGCATGGTTACGTCGTAGGTAATGTGCTGATACTCGGCTTCATTTAAACCCGCTGAGCTGATACCGGCACAATAAAGGCAAGCGTCATATCCGCTTAATTCGGCCGTAACTTTGGTCAGGTCCAGAAAATCGGGCACCACCAGGTTCTTCAATTTTGCATGTTGTATAGCAACAGGTTTGCGGGTTACTATCAGCACTTCCTTAACCTGCGGATGGTTCAGACATTCGAGCACTACGCCCTCGCCCACCATGCCTGTGGCGCCTGTAATAATTACTTTGATCTCCATAAAACTCAATATATCAAAATCTCTATCAATAAGGGCAAAGATCAATATAATGATAATAGCCTGCTTTGTTGAGAAGCTATAATTTACTTTGTTAGAAAGCTCACCCATGCCTTTAACAACAAGTATTGTTTCATGACGCACATTAAATTCAGGCAAAAAATAAACCGGTACGCAGGTACCGGTTTTACTCAATAGCTAAACGGCAGCCTATTAATTTTTAGGATAGTCTGTACTGTCAGATACGTTTTCCCATTCATCAACTTCCTTACCCGCTACCTGAGTTTTAGTGCGGAAGGCAGCTACAGCATCTGAGCCTATTGGTAAATGAACAGGAGGGTTTTCGCTTGATGCCAGTTTGATGATCACCTGAGCCAGTTTTGATGGGTCGCCGGGTTGGTTGCCGTCAACATGGGTAATGATACCTCTTACATGGCCTACAGTTTCTTTATAATCCTCAATTATAGTTTTTGACGGCTGATATGATTCGGCAGAGGCAAAGTTTGTTCTGAACAGGCCGGGAGCGGCAGCGGTAACGTGGATACCCAACGGTTTTACCTCCAGTGCCAAACCTTCGGTTATACCCTCTACCGCAAATTTGGTTGAGCCATACAAGCCAAAGCCCGGAATAGAAGCAGTATAACCAAACAGCGATGAAATATTAACGATATGGCCAGATTTTTGACTGCGCATGTGCGGTAAAATGGCCCTGGTAACGTTCAGTAATCCAAAAACGTTGGTATCATATTGTTTTCTTACTTCCTCGTCTGATGCTTCTTCAGTAGCGGCGAGTAAACCATAACCGGCATTGTTAACCAGTACGTCAATACGGCCAAATTTGCTGATGGCGTCCTGTACACCTTGTTTAACCTGGTTGTTGTTGGTCACGTCGAGTGTTACAACCAGGCTATTATCTTCGTTTTTCAATGCTGATCTTAACTGATCAGCGTTGGTCCTAACGGTGGCTACTACTTTATCGCCTGCTTCAAGTGCTGCTTTGGCAATTTCCAATCCAAAACCTTTGGATGCACCTGTTATAAACCATACTTTTTGAGTTTTCATGATGTTGTTATTGTTTGTTTAATTATTGTTTATTGATGTAATTCAAAATATGACCGATTGGTCATATTTTGAATAAAAAAATTATATAAGTTGTTCTGTTATCATTTTTTTGATGTTTTTAACAATGATATTCATCTTGCTGATGTTGCCGGCAACCCTGCTCATTACAATGCCCCCCTCAATCATGGCAAATATCATGGTAGCAAATTCTTTGTAATTCCAGTCGGGGTTCATAGATCCTTCTTTTATCCCTTGCTGTATAATGCCGGCAATGGTTAGTTCGGCGTTGTCAAAAGCCTGGTTAACCTTGGTTTTTACCAATTGATTGGTATCATCGGCCTCGGTGCCAAAATTCATCATCGGGCAACCACCCGTAACCGGCGGACTAAGCGGATCTTTCAAAGTATCAACAAAAGCAAATAGCTTGTCTTTAGCTGTTTTTTGCTTGTTTACGGCAGCCATAACTTTATTACTTAGTAACTGCATGTTATAATCAACAGCCGAGGCGGCCAAAACCTCTTTATTTTCAAAATGCACATACAGGCTCCCTTTTGAAAGCTGGGTTGCTTCCGTAATATCACTCATGGCTGTTGCCGCTATCCCTTTTGTGTTAAAGATGGGGGCAGAGCGCTCAATGATAAATTGTTTGGTTTCCTCGCCTTTGGTCATTTTGTTTATTGATTATGATACAAATGTACATGACCGTTCGGTCATAAAAAAATATATTTAGGGAGATGACAAATGTTTGACAGCTAACATAGCCTAAGCATGAAACTGGTGAGCTTGAAGGGTTTATTTTTTCCTGATCCTTAACAGGCCGTTGGCGGTAGTTGAGTAAATGATACCTTTTGAATCCTGCACCAGCTGGTAAATTTTAAAGCCCGGTACAGCTGAGTTGGCATTATTGTAGTTTTCCCAGCCATTATTTAAATCAAACCTAACCAGGCCCGATTTATCAGTACCTATCCAAAGCACGTGTTCAAACTTATCATACAGCATAGTATTGATGCGGTTTGATGGCAGGCCCGAGTTTTTATCTGTATAGTGAAGCCATTTGCCATTGGGTTTTAGCACGGCTATGCCTTCCTTATCACTATCATCGCCGGTGGTGTTGTTGTAATCAACCAGCGAAAAGTAGATGTTACCTTTTTCATCCTCTACAGCCCCGGTTATGGTTACGTTTCTGAGCGGGGTTTTGTCCGAATCAAAAGTAGTGGCTATGGAGTTCCTGTCTATCATGATGCTGCCTTTTGATGTACTTATCCATAAATGTTTATGGCTGTCGTTGTAGGCATACAATACATTATTTGAGGGCAGTTCTTTGATAGCTCTTTTATTGATCACTACCACCTTATCATCGCGTTTTACTACAAGGCCTGTTTTGGTAGCGAAAAGCAGGTCGCCGTGGCGGCTGTTCAGGATGTTATTAACTCCCGAAGCCAGGAACTTCTGAAAATCATAGATCTGCCAGCCTGCATCGGTATATTTATATATTTTATCGTTGGCGTAAACCCACTTGGCATTATCCTTATCAACAGTTATGTTGTGAATGGCCGTTTCGATAATGAAAGGCGAGTTAAACTCGTTTATCGGGTCAAAGGTTGTGCCGTTGAAGCGGGTAAGGCCTTTATCGGTAGCATACCATAAAACATCGGCCTTATCAATGGCGCAATATTTACTTACGTTATCGGGCAGGGGCGAGTTATACCTGGTCCAGGTAATGAACTCATAGTTTTTGATGGATGGATTAGCATATGTTTGAGTGTTGTAAATCACCGGATCGCCGGGTGGTTTTAACTGGTCAAGGTCCATCCGCAGCATACGGCCGGAAATAGCACCGTAAGCAAAACGGAATATCACATTCACCGAGGCATTCACCGGTTTGCCATCAATTTTGGCGGGCTTCCAAATATTACCGTTCAGGAAACGTATCAGGTCGGCGGTTAAAGGGCTGTTGGTATTATCTGTATGGCTGTACACGCAGGGAAAACCATGCGTATCTATCAAAACCTGGAAAGTTATTGACCCGAAAGCCTCTTTAAGCGAATATTTACGATTGATGTTATCAGCAATGTAATCAAGGTTAAACTGATCGCAGGTAGCCTTTACATCGCCGCAATCCATGCAATAGTTTGATGGGTTACAGATATCAATAGTTTGCAGGAACAGGTTTTGTGCCGAAACCACAGAAGGCAAGGAGCTGATAAACAAGCAAATAAGCAGTAGCTTACGGATTTTAGCTGGGGGTAACAGTGTTAACATTAATTTTCTAAATTAAAGAAAGGAAATTCAAATCAGCAAGCAAATAGTAGTTAAATAATGTTAAACAGGATTACGGATAAAATCGATCACTTTAACGAATTGCAAAACAATAAATTATAATGACAATAAAAAAGCCTGATAAAGAAATGTATCGGTTTCTTTACTTAATAAAAGATGTTATTTGGTAAGATGCAGTGGCAAAATACGTTGATATTATAATGAATTATGCAGCCTTTTCAGTTACCGATTACCTGTTATCCGCCCCTTTAAATTCTGTATCACATCTTACCCCCGTAAAATATTTTATTGTGCGTAAGGATTATCAAACCGTTACGACTAAGTGAAAAATATATTCCTATGAGTAAAAAGTATGCCCAATGGGCACCGTTAGTATTACGCCTTATTATTGGGTTTGGCTTTATGCAGCATGGCTGGGCAAAATTGAGCAGAGGCACTGCAGGTTTTGAAAAACTACTGGTATTAACCGGTGTTCCATTTGCTCACATTAGTTCGTGGGTAGCGCCTTTGGTTGAACTTTTAGGCGGCTTCGCTATTTTTGTGGGGGCTTTTACATTCATTGTATCCATGCCACTTATTATTACCATGCTGGTGGCAATGTTCACCATTCAACTTAATTTTGGCTTCAGCTCGGTAAAAACTATTGGATTATCACCCACCGGGCCATTGTTTGGCCCGCCAGGATATGAAATTAACCTGTTATACATAGCCGGGCTCATTTCGTTAATGCTAACCGGATCGGGTAAGTTATCAATGGATAACATATTGGCCCGGAAAAAAGCATGATCTACTTATCCAGATAATCAGGCGGAAATAATTGCTGCCCGTATTTTTTTGCAAGAGCCTCAATAGCTTTTATAGCCTCGGCATCCATGGGTGGTGGAGGAGGGATAATGCCATTTATTACAGGTTTGCCAATTTCCATAAAAAAGGCTTCGAGGCCAGCTGGTACTACGGTGCATGTCATGTGGGCGGGTTTATCAGTTTTGTTTTTAAACTGGTGAACAATGCCGCCTTTGGGGATGGTAACTAATGCGCCCTTTTTAGCAATGTAAGTTCCGGCTTCAGATTTAAATTCAATTTCGCCCTCTATCACGTAAAAGGATTCTTGGAAATCCGCATGAGCATGCGGGCCGGGGCCGCCGCCAGGCGGGATCAAAAAATCCATTATGGCGAAAGCGCCATCGGTTTCGGCTCCCGTTACTAACATGCGGTAGGTATTGCCGGCCATCGAAATAATGGTTCCCTCCTCGGCAGATCTGGCTATTGGTGCGGGCTTGTTATTTTCCATAGTGGTTTAAATTATTTTATGCAAGATCCGGGTAACTGGTATGGCATAACTTATCAAAAAATAACATTAATTTTAACCCTGTTAACCAGATTCTATAATCGTTTTATATGAAAAGATATATTTTAGTGCTCTTTTTATTTCTTACTTTTTCGGGCTATGCACAAAATAGCATTAATAATTACAAATACGTAATAGTACCCGAAAAATACAGTTTCCTGAAAGAAAATGACCAATACTCGTTAAACAGCCTTACCAAATACCTTTTGCAGGATAGAGGCTTTACTACCTATATTGACAACGCCGAACTGCCTACCGAATTGGCAAACAATAAATGCAATGCCTTAACTGCCGACCTGCTGGAAAAAGGCGGCATGTTTACCACCAGTGTTACATTGTTATTAAAGGATTGCCACGGCAATATTGTTTTTAAAAGTAAAGAGGGTAAAAGCCGCGAAAAAGAATATAAGGTAGCCTATAACATGGCCCTGAGAGATGCTTTTACATCATTGGATGAGATTAAATACGCTTATAACGGTTCAACTACGGAGTCTGTTGCGGCTACCCAGCCTGCGGTTAGCACAACAACAGTTGCCGCGGCACCTGCCCAATCAACTGTTGCAACTACTGCGGCCGCATCACCTGAGCCTGTAAAGCAGGCACCTTCTGCAACAACACAAGTAAAACCGGATGTAGCTGCGGCAACAGTTGCCGCAACTACCGCTACTGCAACAAAAGCTATTAAGGCAACCGCAGAGCCAACGCCTCCGGCCGCTGGAACATTACATGCCCAGGCCATACCAAACGGCTTTCAATTAATTGACACTACCCCCAAAATAGTTTTAACGTTGCTGAAAACCTCTGCCGAAAATTATTATATAGCCAACAGCGCCACTGCCAATGGTATAGTTTTGAAAAAGAACCAGGACTGGTTTTTTGAATATTACAAAGGCGGAACGCTTGTTTCTGAAAAATTGCAGGTTAAGTTTTAAAGAATAATTTCGCTGTTACCGCAATTGAACGCTTGCGGTAACAGCTATTGGGCATAATTTGCACTATGTTTAAATTTAGAGACTGTGATGTTTTTTCTTTTTAAGATTGTTTATGATAATTCTCCATTTCATCAAATCCCAAAATACTTAAATAAAAGCCATCTTCTGGATTTAGTGATAAAGTAAGCCAATAAAGAGTCAGTTGTTCTGGATCATCGATATTTTGGAGACCGTGATTTTGATTTATGAACCAGCTTCTACCAATCCAGTAAGAATCCTCATCTATTATGTCAATTTCGTGCGCCTGCATTTCTGCATATCCTGAACTATCTACACCATATATATTAACTAACTTGTCCACCAGTTGGATAACCGATGAAGAGTCGGGTTGTTGTTTTGTTCCATAAGTTACCAATAATGACTTAGTATTGGCCTTAGATTTTTCTTTACCTACTAATCTTATCGTGATCGACTCAAAAATGTGAAATTCAGGCGGGTTGACTTGATAGATATAATCTATGAATTTGATATTACCATCTTCAATAATAGACTTAGTGTATGTTTCTTTTGTGTTAAGTAATTCGTTAATATTATGGTTTAGGAGATTTATTAATGTTCCTTTTTTGCGAATTTGGATATCAATAGTCTTTTCTTTGCTATAGGTAACAATGAAGACCAATTCCCTAAGAGGATCGATCTTGTAGTTTAAAGTAAATCCAAAACGACCGTTTTGCCAATAATGCAAAATCTCATCGGTTTTACTATCATATCTTCCGTTCGAGAGTGCCATGACCTTTCCGGTATCAAAGAATGTTGAATATTTAGGAGAATAATGAATGCCCTCTCCTAAATTTATTCGTAACCTTTCAAAAAGATCCAAAACTTTTCTTAACTCCAGTACCTCTTCATTAAACATCAGTCTAATCGTGCCATCATCATGGTGTTTGATTATGAGGCTATGGAAAAGATTAAAGAAATTTTTCCCGAAAACCATTTCAACTTTGTTTACGCCGATCGCGATATCGCCAGGATTACTCAAAATTTGATCAAAGGTTGCTTTTTGCAAATCGTTAGATTTCAAATCAAGCGCTGATAGATAGTTCCAATTTTGAGTATTAGCATAATTTAAAAAAGTTGATAACGACAAAGGCGGTTTGTATTTAAATAGATTCCCAAACATGATAAGGCTTATTTGAGCCTTAAGATACAACCTTTTGATTGAATAGTAATGTAAATACACATCAAATTTCGCTGTTACCGCAATTGAACGCTTGCGATAACAGCGAGGTTTTTTAATAGCGCACCACTGCCGATTCCTTTACAATCTGCCATCTGCCGGATAGATATTCCCAGATCACGGTAAAAAATTTCCTGTTTAGTTTACCATCAAATACCAATTCGCGGGTTATAACCACCATGCCCATGTTTTCGTCACATACAGCATAATGATATTCCGTTTTGGATGAAATAGGATCGGCATTTGAATCTCTGTTTTCCCTGATGAAACTAACAAGCTGTTCTTTGTTCATGGTATCTACCACACCGTTCTCATCAACCTTAACTATCAGTAAATTATCGGCATAAGCTTTTATTACATACTCCAAATCAAAATGAGTGGCCCTGTCAATAAGTTCTTTAGTTAATTCAATTAATTGTTCGCTGGTCATTGCTAAATTTTTAATGATTAATTATTGAGTTTTAGTTGAAAGTGTTTTTTTAAAACACCAATCAATAAAACGGCGGTTGCAATGCTTGTGCCGTTAAGCAATTTTCTGAAAGTCAATTATTTGATAATATTATAAGGATTGGCTTACACTGAATATCGACAAAAGCCGGGACGAAGTCACTAAATACAGTGCTTATAGGGAGCTTATAACCGTTAATATCTGGCTTGAACCTTCGGCCTAAATTGAACAGGTTTTTGGTATATGGATTAGTAATGGTTCTATCACATTGATATTCCGGGAAACAAAAAACGAACGGATATAAAAACAAAAAGTCCTCTTAGGGTAAATCCCTGGTTAAACAAATATGTATCCAATATTCAGCAATATGTATAAGCCGCAGGCGCCGGTTGCCGGTAGTTTTGTGTTATAAAATATTGAATATGAAATCTAAAGTAATTTTAATAACAGGCGCATCCCGGGGATTGGGTAAAATATGGGCCGAAGCATTTTTAAAACGCGGCGATAAAGTAATTGCCACCGCACGTAATATTGATTCATTAAAAGATCTGGTAACAACATACGGGGAGGCCATTTTGCCCATCCAGTTGAATGTAAATGACCGCGAACAGTGTTTTGCTGCTGTAAAACAGGGGAATGAATATTTTGGAAGTATCGACGTTTTAATTAATAACGCCGGTTATGGGTTGTTTGGCGCCATTGAGGAAACCAGCGAACAGGAGGCCAGGGATCAGTTTAATACCAATGTATTTGGTTTGTTATGGATGACCCAGGCCGTTATTCCTTATATGCGGGAGCAAGGTCAGGGACATATATTGCAGATATCAAGTTTGCTGGGTGTTGTGGCAGGATCTGTTTTAGGTATATATAATGCATCCAAATGGGCAATAGAGGGCCTAAGTGAAAGCCTTGCCGTCGAAGTAAAAGCGTTCGGCATTAAGGTAAGTATTGTTGAACCCAATGCATTTGGTACAGATTGGAGCGGAGATTCGGCTGTTAGGACAAAATCTGTTGTTGCGCATTACGACGAAATCAAGGATTCATTTTACAGCTATTTTAAACCGGAAATGATCGGCATTCCTGAAGCTACCGTACCGGCCATTTTAAAACTGGTTGATAGTGAAGAACCGCCTTTACGCTTGTTTTTAGGAAAAATGGCTTTGCCACGGGTACAACAGGTTTATACCGAGCGCTTGGCGGTTTGGGATTCATGGAAAGAAGTTTCGGCGGCGGCACATGGTCATTAATTAGTTAATTTTAAAATGAAGCGGTGTACTTGTAATTAGGGTATCTTATCTTTATAAAAATGAAGCATTATAAAAGTTTAAGTGAATTGCATAAAGCCAGGGGCTGGCCAATTCCCGAAAACCCCTTGCTGAGCTTGGTTACATGTGTTGAAACATGCCCGGTGAGGGCGGGTATTGAACAAAACGAGTATACAACCGATTTTTATACCATTGCGTTTAAGAAAATACTTTCGGGCAGTGTTTATTATGGCCGTACAAAGTATGATCATAATGAAGGTTCGCTGATCTACATAAAGCCAGGTCAGGTTACCGAGTTTAAGAACATTGTTTTGGAAGGCAGCGGATTTTCGATCATGTTTCACCCTGATCTCCTGAATGGAGAGCAGTTGCATCAAACCATCAAAAAATATAGTTTCTTCGAGTACGAAACCAACGAAGCGCTTCATATTTCGCCCCGCGAAGAAGAAATTATGTGGGAACTGTTCAGAAAGGTAGAAACAGAATATAACAACAACCAGGACGAGTACAGCAAATCCATTATGCTTGGTCATATTGAATCTATGTTGAAATATTCGCAGCGTTTTTATAAGCGGCAATTCCTTAACAGGGGTAAGCTTTCGGGTAAAGTGGTTTCTAAATTTAATGAGGCTATTCAACAATACTTTGAACAAGGTGCATTACAAACAGATGGCTTACCAACTGTTGCCGCTATTGCTGCACAGCTAAAAATGTCGCCTCATTATCTCAGCGATTTATTAAGGCAGGAAACAGGAAAGCCGGCAATTGATCACATTCACAGCTACCTCATTTCAGAGGCAAAAAACCTGCTGATAGGTGCCGACCTTAACGTGGCACAGATAGCCTATCAGCTTGGATTTGAAAACCCGCCGTATTTTTCGCGGCTTTTCAGAAAACAAACAGGTTTTACACCCGTTGCTTACCGCAATCAGCATTAATCAAAAGCCCTGATACAAATATGTATCAGGGCTTTTATACTTTCATTCCGTTAAGCAATTTCAAATGATTTGAATGAGAGCCGCTCTGTTCAATAGCTCCCTATAGTTCCTTTATTTTGATATTTCTGAATGCAATGCCCGTGGCCCAGTCTTGCAGAACAAGATGACCGCTGATATGCTTGCCATATTCAGGGAATCCGTGAAAATGCGAATCCGCCACTTTTTTTGCCCAGGCTTTGGAAGTAAAGTCTTCCTGCGTGGTGAGTATGCCGTTAAGGTAAAACTGCACTTTACCATCCTTTTGTATTATCTCCGAATGGTTCCAGGTATTTTCGGGTTTGGTTTTAGCCGGCTTTTTTTGAGAGGTCATTCCAAATAAACATCCTGAACGGTATTGCGGTTTAACAAAGTCAGGGTTGGCATTATCCAGTAATTGATATTCCGGACCCGATGCCCAGCCTGTCGGGACATCTTTTCTTTCAATAACGTTAATAAAAACGCCGCTGTTTCCGCCTTTTGGCAGTTTCCAGTCAAATTTCAGATCATAGTTTTTATACTCCTTATCGGTAACCAAGTCGCCCGGACCTGTTTTATCCGCAGCATCGCAAAATAGTTCGCCATCCTTAGCCTTCCATACGGTGAATGCGCCGGGGGTGTTATACAAATGCCAGCCGCTGGTGGAGTTTCCGTCAAACAATAACTTCCAGCCCTGATCTTTTTCTTTTGCAGAGAGCTTATTGTTTGGGTCTGCGTTGAAGGAATAGCAAGTAAAAATAGCTGCCGATACAGCCATAATGGATAAACATTTGGTGAAATTCTTCTTCATAATTCTTAGGTACTGATTTGGTAGGATGAATTTGCAAATAATTTTATTAGGATTGGTAAGGTTTAACGCTAAGAAATTATATGGTATTCGATATCCGAAGTCAGAGACTTCGGATGCACTATGCCGGTAGTCTCCAGACTACCAACTATATAAAAACAAAAGCCCTGATACGGGCTTGTATCAGGGCTTTGCACGCAGAACGGACATCCTTCACGAACTGCTAATAATTTAACAGAACTTGGTTAATGTTGTGAATTTTCTCCAGAATACACTGCCTATTCATTCATTAAAATGGAAATTTCAGCATCCGGCACTACCTGCCACCGCATACAATACATTATCAGAAACATATATCTTAAATACACTTTTAGGTTCACTGAGGGGCCTATCTAATATTGGAATAAATATAAAGTCGTTTTTATCAACGCCGGGATGAACCTTAGTCCAGGTTTTACCCATATCAGATGACCGGAATATACCATCGGTATTACCACATATTAAATATTTACCCGTTTGTTTTATTGATGAAATAAATGGAGAAGGGCGAAGTCCTTCATCAATAGCTTGCCAGGTTTTTCCTTTATCCAATGAAATGCGTATCCTCCTGGATTTAGTTTCTGTGTTGTAAGATATAGCAGCAAATCCACCTTCTATACGTTCAACAGCTATACCGACGCCACCCTCGCTTATAACCCATTGCCAGTGTTGGCCATTATCTGTTGAACGCTTAATGCCTTTTGAACCTGTAGCAATCATAACCCCATCTGATTGCACTACAGTTACCGGCTTTTCAATTTCAGCGATGTCTTCGCGACTGTCCTGCCATGTTTGGCCACCATCAACAGATTTGAGAACAGCCTCTTTTTCTTTAAGCACAAATGAATTTAGTAGAAACAATACCAGGAGGATGGCTGGAGCAAACACAAGGAATGTTTTCATTTTTTTATTTTTCATATCCTATAAATTTTAATTCAGCGAAATTACTTCGATGTTTTTTGGCGCAGGGAGTTTGGATTGTAAATAAAAATGTAAACTTTGTAAATAAAAACTTGACACTATGCATCTTAGCCGAAATTTCCTCGCCGGGAAACGCAAATATCTGCTCGGATTGATATTACTTGTGTTTACTGCTATAATGTGTGTGGCTTTCAGTATGACCGGCAGTGATGACTTTGCTATCGCCAGAAGGGAAGTTTTGCTCCGCAGGATCGGAGATGAACTATTTTTACAATCTGGCGATTCTACGTCAAGGGTGCTCCCGGTAAAAAAGATCGCAGAAGATGAATACCAAATCGGGTTTGAAAACGACCTTACTTTTCAACCAGACTCCCTGGTGAATACTACCCAACGTTTGTTAGCCAAAGACCCGCTTACCAATGATTACATTGTTAATGTTCTGAATCGTGGCGACGCCAGTGTAGCCTATGGATTTGCCATATCTGGAAATAAAAAAGATGATATTATAGCATGTAAAGGAAGGAAGCAACCGAAGGCATCTTATATGATCAATATTAAATTCAAACCGACAGGAATAAATAAAACAAGAAATAGATATCTGCTGGGCGGCCTGCCATTTTTAGCATTTGTTGGTTTTATTTTTTTGAGATTGATTAAACCGGGTAAATCAACGCCTGGAGATCAAAATACCGGCGTGTTAACGTTGGGCTCGGTGTTGTTTGATGTAAAGAATAGGCAATTAACAATAAATGGAAATACCATAGACCT
This sequence comes from Mucilaginibacter aquaedulcis, assembly GCF_030409325.1. Lineage (GTDB taxonomy): Bacteria > Bacteroidota > Bacteroidia > Sphingobacteriales > Sphingobacteriaceae > Mucilaginibacter > Mucilaginibacter aquaedulcis. The sequence continues at coordinate 871,433 of NZ_JAUFPR010000001.1, read as the reverse complement.
GACCGGAACAGAAACGCGTATACTGCGAATTTTAGCGTTGTCTGCCAACGAGACTATAGCAAGAAGCCGGCTGCAAAAAGAGATCTGGGAAGATGAAGGTGTTATTGTGGGGCGTAGCCTGGATATGTTCATATCAAAACTCAGGAAAAAATTGGAACCTGATCCGAATATTAACATTGTTGTTATAAGGAGCAAAGGATATAAGCTTGAAGTTAACTCTTGAGGAAAACCGTTACCAGAAAACACCCGCTGTCCGAAGTCTCCGACTTCGGATGCACTATGCTCATAGTCTTCAGACTACCAAACGATATAAAAACAAAAAGCCCTGATACGCCAGTATCAGGGCTTTGTACTCAGAGCCCCGATCTAATCGGGGCACCCCTTTTACGGAAACACGATTAGATCAAAACGGTATATTGATTCATCAGTTTTCCTTTGATGAGTTTGAAATAAGCTTATCAATAAAAACACGACTTTTCATCGATTTGATATATAGCTCCCGAGAATTAGCTTCTGATTTGGTTTTGTATGTTTCAAAATATTTAATAATCCAGGGCCCCTTGTTTTTTGTAGCATTTACTTTTCCTCTGTTATGTCGTTCTAATCTTTCATCAATATTTGATGTGTGTCCAATATAGTATCTGCCACTTTTAACAGACTGTATAATATAAGTGTAAAACATAAAACGAATATAAAAACAAAAGCCCACTGTCCGAAGTCTCTGACTTCGGATGCACTATGCCCATAGTCTTCAGACTACCAAACTATATAAAAACAAAAAGCCCTGATACGCCAGTATCAGGGCTTTGTACTCAGAGCGGGAATCGAACCCGCACTCCGTTTACGGGAACAGGATTTTAAGTCCTGCGTGTCTACCAGTTCCACCATCTGAGCGGATGAACCTTTTTTTAAATATGCAGACCGGTACTCCTTTACGGGAACCCCGATTTAAATCGGGGCATCTACCAGTTCCACCATCTGAGCAGGCGGTTAACCTTTAAAAATAAAACCCTTCTTTTTGATGGAAGGGCTTTGAGCGAAAGACGAGATTCGAACTCGCGACCCCGACCTTGGCAAGGTCGTGCTCTACCAACTGAGCTACTTTCGCGTTGGGAGTGCAAATATAGACAGAAAAGTAAATTCTGCAAGAGGAAAAATAAAATCTGTTAAATATATCCGCAAAAAAGTAGTTTTTTCGGAATAAAAAGATGCCGTTTATGCATTTAAAAAGGCTTTAATAAGTATTAGGTATAGGTTTAAAAAATCGCAAACCGCTATTAATCATGTTATAACAACAAGGGCTTTCCTGTTACCAGAAAAGCCCTTATTGCTAAAGCGAAATTATTTGAAAAAATTATATCTGAGCGGTTCCGCCGTCAACAAATAATTCAATGCCGGTAATAAAGCTTGAATCGGACGAGGCCAGGAACAAGGCCACAGTGGCGATTTCCTCAGGCTGACCAACACGGCCCAGCGGAATCTGGGCGGCAAATGAATCAATAACTTCCTGTGGTACACCATCAAAAGTATTGGTTAAAATGGTACCTGGGCTCAATACATTCACCCTTATTTTTCGTGCCTTAAGCTCAACGGTCCAGGTTCTGGCCAGTGAACGTACGGCAGCTTTACTGGCATTATAAACACCCATGCCCTCCAAGCCTTTTACAGATGCTATTGAACCTGTCATGATGATAGAAGCACCTTCATTCAATATCGGTAAAGCTTTTTGTATAGTGAATATGGTTCCCTTCACATTCACATCAAAGGTTTTGGCATAAATTTCTTCGGTTACGGTGCCAATGGGTACGCCAAAATCACCTACGCCCGAGCTGGCGTACAGGATATCTATATTTCCCTTTTCGGCCTTAACAACCTCGTATAAATGATCCAGATCATCCAGGTTGGCCGAGTCGGCACGTACGCCGGTAACATTGCGGCCTATTTCTTTAACAGCTGCATCTAATTGTTCCTGCCTGCGGCCGGTGATAAATACGTATGCACCTTCTTCAACAAATAATTTTGCGGTGGCTAAGGCCATGCCGCTGGTAGCTCCGGTTATTACAGCTACTTTATTTTCTAATTTTCCTGACATTTTCTTTTGTGTTTATGTGTCATCCATTCATCCGGATAACAATACAAAGGTGGGGGCAAAACGCCCGAAAAAAAATGTCATTTGACACAAAATATAATGGTTTATTATTAATAAAGTTAGAAGGTCATAAAAGTATTTAATTGGTATTCAGGATTATTTATGTGCAAACTGTTTGCGGATACGATTTAGGGTTTCGCGTGAAATACCGAGGTATGAAGCGATCATATACAATGGCACACGGTTAAATATGTTAGGGAATGACTGAATAAAATTCTGATATTTTTCCTCAGGAGTATAACTGATGGCTATGTGTATCCTGTTTTGTGTGGCGTTAAAGCTTCGGGCCAGTGTCCGTTCTTCAAAGGCACGGAGCTCGGGGATTTTTATTTTCAGTTCATTGAAGGTGTCTTTGGTCCAAAGTAAAAGCTCGCTATCTTCCAGGCAGTCAATATAACTTTTCGATGGCAGGCCCGTGGTCAGGCTTTCACGGTCGCTTATCCACCAATCCTCAACCGCAAATCGTATAATATGTTCGGCCCCGTCGTTACCGGTACGGTATTGTCTTAAACAACCCTTAACTATAAAGGTGTTATAGCGCGATACTTCTCCCTCCTGCAACAGGTATTGTTTTTTCTTTAGTTTTTTTTGGATGCTGGCAGCCAGGATCATTTCCAGCTCATCGGGGGTAAGGTTTGCCTTTTCAGTAATATATCTTCGGAAACTTTCAAACATTGCATTAACGTTACTCGCCAAAACTATTTAATTATGCGTGCAGAATAAATATACCGCATCTATTTGAAATTGGGGTGACAGATGGGGGTTTTAGTACTTATATTTATTCGTTATCAAATAACAACTTAAATCTTATTAACATCTACGAAACTATGAAATGTAAACTTTTAATTATTGCATTGGTCGCCGTTTTATTTAGCCAATGTACAGTTGCCCAAACACCTGTATTTAATAAAGCCAAAATGGATAGCCTGATGGATATACTGGCGACCAATAATAAAGCTATGGTTAGCGTGGCCCTCAGGCAAAATGGCAAACTTATATATAGCAGAGCGATAGGTTACAGCACAATAAATGGGAGCCAAAAGGAAGCCGCCACAACCAGTACCCATTATCGTATCGGTTCTATTTCTAAAATTTTTACTTCGGTAATGATATTTCAGTTGATAGAGCAGGGTAAGCTTCAATTGACTACACCATTGGCGCGGTATTTTCCGGATATACCCAATGCCAATAAAATTACCATCGCCCAAATGCTTAATCACAGCAGCGGTTTACACAATTTTACCAACGATAGCAATTATGTGGTTATCGCCAGTAAAAACTTAACACATGCTGATCTGCTATCTGTATTTAAGAAAAACAAATCTGATTTTGAACCAGGCACCAAACATTCATACAGTAATACAGCGTTTGTGTTACTGGGTTATATCATAGAAGCAATTGATAAAAAACCGTACGCCCTTGCCTTGAAAGATAGGATAGTAAATAAAATTGGCCTGCCTGATACATATTACGGAGGTAAAATAGATGAGACAAAACAGGAAGCACAATCTTATAACTGGCAGGATAATAACTGGAAAAACGTTACAGAAACAAATATGAGCATTCCGGGTGGAGCCGGGGCACTTGTTTCAAACCCAGCAGCACTTACACAATTTATGGATGCGCTGTTCACTGGTAAGCTGATAAGTGATAGTAGCCTTACTCACATGAAAACGATTAAAGATGGTTATGGTATGGATCTGATCATGTACCCCTTTTACAGTAAAAAAGGCTTTGGCCATAATGGCGGTATCGATAATTTTCTATCGCAGGCTATCTATTTTCCGGAAGAAAAACTGGCTACGTCCTATACGGCTAATGGTGTTAATACCTCATTAAATGATATGATGATAGGGGTGCTGAGCATAGTTTTTAACCGGCCATATACCCTGCCTGCTTTTACTCCGGTAACTACCATAAAACTCAAATCGGCCGATTTAGATAAGTACCTTGGGGTGTATGCGGGTAATGGGCTTCCCATTAAAATTACAGTCACTAAAAATAACGCTACTTTAATGGCACAAGGTACCGGTCAGTCGTCGTTTCCGTTAGAGGCAATTACAGCGAATGAGTTTCAATTTGTTCAGGGTGGCATCATAATGGTATTTGATACTACAGCCAATAAGCTTACCCTGAAACAAAGTGGCCAAACTTTTATCATGACCCGCGAGAAACAAGAGTAAATATCAGTCAACAATATAACCCTGCCTGGCTGGTTGATCGGGCAGGGGCTTTTCGGCCATTTCTAATAGGGTGGTTTCTATCATGAGGCACATAGCGTTGAGGGCAAGATCGTTTACTTCCAGGCCAAAAGGTTCCTCTATTTCATCGGCTATAGCTTCGAGTGCTACAAACGTATAGGCAATAAAAGTTACAATAAGAGGGGTAAACCAGCCCAGGCTATCAACAAAACCAAAGGGCAATAAAAAGCAATAAACATAAACAGTACGGTGCAATAGTACACGATAAGTATATGGGATGGGGGTAGAGGCTATACGTTCGCAACCGCCCACAATATCTGATAATTTGCTAAAGTTATCATCAAAAGCCGTTTGTATAATAGAATCTATCTTACCCTGTTCTTTCGTGGTTTGAACCCACATGGCCATCTGCTTCATGAGCATAACAGGTTTATATATGGCTGTACTTAGTTCACCAGCGAGCTCGGCAGGTAATCTTTTTTGCATATCGCTTGCGGCATCAGTATGCCTTAGCTGGTGTTTCAGGGCATAAGTAAATGCAATGAGGTAATTGATAAAGGTGGCCGTTTCCTTACTTTCTGCAGGGTAACCGCTAAGCGTGAGCGCCTGGCGGGCCAGTGAGCGGGTATCATTAAGCAAAGCTCCCCAAAGTTTGCGGGCCTCCCAAAACCGTTCATAACTGGCATTGTTCCTGAAGCCTAAAAACAAGGCCAGGGCTATGCCAAACAAGGTGAACGGCGCCGGGTTAAGCGGAATTTTATAATGAAATAAAGTGCCTTTGAAAAATACGATACTTACGGATAGTACAAACAGCATGATCAAACGTGGTAGCACCTTTGGCAATACGGAGCCCTGCCATATAAAAAGCATCCTGAACCAGTTCTCGTTTTTTCTGATGATCATATTGTGGCGGGATATGCTAAACTATTTTACTGTGAATATCCGAAATTGTATTTAAAAACGAACCACAAAATGGCTGTGAGAAGAGCTATCATAGATCATTTTATTTTTCATGTGTTAACCATCATCGGCAATCAACTTGTTGCGGCCTTTTCATCTTTTGTTTTCAGGAGTTTTACCAGCCATGGCAGGGTTAGGCCCTGCCCGATGAGCGTTAACAGCACCACCACTACCGAAATAAAAATAATAACATTACGCTGCGGGAATGGAGTTCCGTCGGCGAGTGTGGCCGGCAAACCTATGGCAATAGCCAGTGATACAATACCCCGCATGCCCGACCAGCTAATGATCAGGCTGCTTTTAAAATCGAGCAAGGCATCCTGCGTTATTTTACGTTTGCCTTTTGCAAAGGCTCGCTGCAGATCAACCTTTTGCGAAAACACACGCGCTATGCGCAGTACCAGTGCAACTACGGTGATGATAAATGAATAACCTATGTAGGGTAAGGCCTGTTGCATACTCAGGGTTTTTAATACAAAGGGAAACTGTAAACCGATGATGATAAAAATGAGTCCGTTGAGTAAAAAAATAATAATATCCCAGATTGATTTAGACTGGGTTTTTAATGCCTCCGGAAATACCTTATTGCTGAAACGGGCAATGCTTAAGCCCAGGATAACTACCGCGATGACCCCCGAAACATGCAAATCTTCGGCAACCAGATAAGTTACAAAGGGCATCAGTATCATGAAACTAATGGTTGCCAGGTTGTTTTGGTGTATCCGTTTAATAATAAAAGCCAGAATTTTACCCATTACCAAACCAACTATAAAGCCCCCGGCCAGCAAAATCAGGAATTGCAGCGAGGCTTTCCAGAATACAAATGCAGTGCCAGTAACCGCGGCAACTGCAAAACGATAAGCCACCAGTGCCGAGGCATCATTCACCAAACTTTCACCTTCCAGTATGGTATTGGTACTATGCGATAAGCCAAGACCTTTGGTAATGCTCATAGCTGCCACGGCATCGGTAGCCGAAAGTATGGCACCCAATACAAACGAAAGCGGCCAGGTCATGCCGGGAATAAGGTAATGAGCGGCAACCGCTATACCCGATGCTGTTATAAAAACCAGCGAAATGGCCAATACACCTATAGTATTGATATTGGTTTTAAACGTTTGGTAAGAGATATTAAAGGCAGCATCGTACAATAAAGGCGGCAGAAATATCAGGAAAACGATTTCCGGATTGAGTTCAATATTGGGTAATGTGGGGATAAAACCGATGGCTATACCTGCCACAATAAGTATAATAGGATAGGGGAGTTTAATTTTATCGGCAATAGCCGAGAGGCCTATCATAATGGCCATGATGAATATAACGATGCTGTAGTTTTCCATAAATATACTTACAGCTTTAAAACGTCGTAAGCGCGTTCTGGTTTTTTAACCGGCCAGGTTAATAGGTTAAGGTTATAAGTAAAAATCAATACCGCCCTGTCATTAACCAGAGCGGTATTAAAAAATGATTGTTTATTAAGAGTGGGCTTCCGCGTATTTTTTAAAGTTATCAAGAATAGCCTGCCAGCCGCCGCGTTGCATTTCAATAGGGTTTGTATTTTCCGGATCAAAGGTTTCGGTAATTTTTGTAGCACCACCAGTACTTTCAAAAATTACACTAACCTTCCGGCCATCATCCATAGTATATTCAATGAGGCTATTGTCTTGCACATTGGTGTAAGTGCCTCCAAAATCAAAGCTGAAGCTGCCATCTTTAGCGGCCATAGTTGTTTTGAATGTGCCGCCGGTGCGTGGATCATTATCTGCATAAGGAGCATGCCAGTCGTCTGATGCATGTGCCCATTTGGTAATGTGTTCCGGATTATTCCAAAATTCCCAAACTTTTTGAACAGGCGCGTTTACTGTTGCTGCAACTGTTACTGTGGTGTTATTTACTGTTTCCATAAATTTAATTGTTGAGTAGTTTTATTGAAATAAAGGTAGGGCAACATTTTAAAAAACGGAGGGTGTAATTACGACAAATAAAGGGTGTAACTAAACCTTACAATAGTGATTATCCTACCAGCCATTTGCTTTTTGGTAAAAATGAAAGCAGTTTAACCACAATATATGTGCTTATAAATGTGCATGAAGCAATCAGCGGCACTTTAATTACCGCGCTGTCAAAATGTTTATCAAGCAGGGAATGATAAAAGTTAAGCAGCATAATATGGGCAAGGTAAATGCCATAGCTTTTAGCCGCAACATCAAATACCAACCTGTGAAACGCTGATGCAGTATTTTGAATACTGATGTTTTTAATGATCAGGAATACGCCAGCGGTCATCATAGCTACATTAATGGTTTCAAAGCTCCAGGTAAGCTCAAGGGTTTTTACAAATTTTTCTGTTGGCAGGCGGTTCAGGAAACCACCAACTGTGATAGCATAACCTGCTATAATGAGGATAGCGCCAACCACATAATTCCAGGGCCGGGGTTGCATGTGGAAACGTTTGATATAGTTAGCCAGCACCACATAACCTAAAAAGCCCGAAAAATAATACAGCATAGGGGTATTGTTCCAATAGGCCTCGCCCCATATCTCGGGGAATACTAAATGGATATAAGGCAGGCTGAAGGCAACGCCCCAAAGTATCAGGTAAAATTCCATACCTTTGCGGCTTGCGGTTTGTATCCATGGTGATATAATGGGGGCAAATAAGTACAAGCCCAGCAGCATATACACAAACCAAAGGTGACCAATATCTACACCATAATTAACCGGGATCTTGAGGATGTTAAATAGTACTGTACGCATATCGGCCCCTCCCATAAAATACTGGTACAAGGCATATAGTATACACCACAACACAAAAGGGATAGCAACACGGCTAAACCGCTTTTTAAAAAACGCGTTCACATCATTTACCGGGAAAAGAAAAAAGCCTGAGATCATGACAAATAATGGTACGCAGATGCGGCATATAGAGTTATACCAGTCAACCGCGTGGGCATCGGGTGTGTTGAGTACCATACCGCCATCACCTATGTAATAAAATTCGCCGGAGTGTACCTGGATCACCATATAACAGGCAATCACCCGTAAAACATCCAAACCATAGTTGCGTGCAGGCTTAACAGTAGTCATAATTGTGGTTATTGGACTGGTAAGATATTAAATTATAAATAATATTATGGCCGATATATCATAAAAAAAGCCGCCATTTTAATTGGCAGCTTCAGTAGATACTTACCAAGTATATTAAGGCAACTGATAGTTACGACACGGTTTGCAGCTGTTGATCTTTTAAAAAATAATGCTTCATGATGGGGCCCGAAATGATCATGGTTACCACGGTCATGACTACGAGCCCTTCAAACACAGGTTCACTAATAATTTTGGCCTGAAGCGCTAATAAACCAAGTACTATCTCCTGCGATCCGCGGGCGTTCATACCAAATGCAACGGCAATGGATTCGTTTTTGCTCATGCCGCTTATGGCGCTGCCAATACCGGCGCCAAGCAATTTGGCCAGGCAGGCAATAAACAGAATGATAATCACTATTTCCAGATTGAAATTAGCTATGAAATTAAGCCTTAACCCCACGGAGGCAAAAAAGAGCGGAGCTAATACGTTTATAGTGAACTGATGCAGTACGTGCTTGTGTTTTTCGGTAAAGTATTCGGAATCATTAATACCAACACCCACCAGGAAAGCACCGAATATACCCCGTACGCCGAGCCCTTCGGTAATGCATGCACTGATAAGGCAAAGGCAAACAGCCATGGTTAACACCCTTCCCGGCTTTTCTCCCAGGCCTGCAAAGGTCAGTAGTTTGTGAATCAGCCACCGGCCACCTGTTAACATAAAAACCGCGTAGAGCACAACTACACTAACCGACCAAAATGAGGCCTCACCTTTGCCAACATTCATCAGCTGAATGATGATCGAGAATAATATCCAGCCCAAAAAATCATCAACCATAGCAGCAGTTAGTACAATGTTACCTATGCGTGTGTTCAAAATATCCAGATCGAGCAGTATTTTGGTGATCACGGAAAGCGCTGTAATGGATAGCGCAGTACCGAAAAATAAGGAGGTGACTAATTGGTTATTTACACCATTTGCAAAATGGCTTTGGTACAGTAACCAAACGGAAATAAAACCGATGGCAAATGGGAATATAATACCCGTGAGGCTTATGCTGATGGCCTGCTTGCCATTTTGCCTTATTTGTTTCAGATCAACCTCAAAGCCGGCAATAAACATGAGCAAAATGATACCAATGTTAGCAATACCGTCAAATGCTTCAAAAGCATGTGGAGTTGAAATAAAAATATCCTTAAATACATCAGGAAGAAACAAACCTAACAGCGTAGGCCCTACGATAATGCCAGCGAAAATTTCACCGATGATAGCCGGTAATTTATACCTGCGGCATAGCTCTCCCAAAAGCCTTGCGGGTATCAGGATGATCAAAAGAATGAGGAGGAAATGAATGATCTCCGCTGAGTTAAGTTTTGAAACCATGTTTGAAGAAATTATTGCAAGCCCTCTTTAACTTCAATTCTTAACTGGTGCATGTTAAAAACATGTGAAAAAGGCTGCACTGTTTTTGTTAAAAACACACTGCCACCAATAACGCTGTTATGGCCTATTACAGTACGGCCACCCAAGATGGTACTGCGTGCATAAATAACTACGTTATCCTCAACGGTAGGGTGCCTTTTTGTTTCGGATAATTCTTTACTTACCTGGGCAGCTCCAAGAGTTACTCCCTGGTAAATGGTTACATGCTTTCCGATAACACTGGTTGCTCCTATAACAATCCCGGTGCCGTGGTCAATACAAAAGGGCACATCTATTTGCGCTTTAGGATGAATATCCACACCGGTTTTACCATGGGCATGCTCTGATAATATGCGAGGTAAAATAGGTATAGCCAGCCGCGTAAGCTGATGTGTTATCCGGTAAACCGCAATAGCATAAAAACCAGGGTAGGATACAATTACCTCATGTACGCTGGTAGCTGCAGGATCTTTTTCATAGATCATGGATGCATCCTGCCTTAATTTCTGATAAATTTCATTCAGCGAATCGTAAAACGAAATAACGGCACCTTCAATGTCAATATCTTTCGGGTCGAGGTAGCTTAACAGAATATTCTCCAGATCTATCTGGTTCTTTTTAAGATGCCCTCCGTATATTGACAGTTTATTGGCGTGGTTATTTGGAAACAGAAATTCAAAAAGATCAGATAGCCACCCAACACATTGCCTTATCTTTGGCGTTGCCTCCCATTCAGCTTTATGGGTTTCGTATAGCGTTTGTATAAAGGTGTCAAATTTATCCTCTTTCATACCCCGGCATTATCGTTTAAGGCTATGAAGCGTGTTTACAAGCAGATCAATTTCGGCACAGGTATTATAAAATGCCAATGATGGCCTTACCGTGCTTTCCACACCAAACCGCCTCAGGATAGGCTGGGCACAGTGATGGCCAGACCTCACAGCAATACCTTGCTGGTTTAAGGCTGCTCCAACATCCTCAGTTTTATAACCATCAAGCACGAATGATAAAACACTGGCTTTGTCAGGGGCTGTACCAATTAAACGTAATCCTTTTACGCCTTTTAACAATTGGGTGGCATAAACCAGCAAATAGTGCTCATATTGAGCGATAAGCGGCATGCCGAGACGGCTTACATAATCAATGGCGGCACCAAGGCCAACAGCGTCGGCTATGTTACCGGTACCTGCCTCAAAACGGCCGGGGGCATCATGATATTGAGTATGCTCAAAGGTTACATCTTTGATCATGTTGCCGCCTCCCTGCCAGGGCTGGGTTTCATTTAACAGATCTTCTTTACCATAAAGTACACCTATGCCTGTTGGGCCAAAAACCTTATGACCCGAAAATACAAACCAATCGGCATTTAAAGCCTGTACATCAACAGGCATGTGCGATACAGATTGTGCACCATCCACCAATACTCTGGCACCGGCCAAATGCGCTAAATGAACAATTTGAGCAGCAGGAGTAACTGTGCCCAGAGCATTTGAAACCTGCGTAAATGAAACCAGTTTGGTTTTAGGGCCAAGCAGTTTCGCAAACTCATCAATCAATAATTGTCCGTCGTCATCAACTGGGATAACTTTTATTTTCAGGCCTTTTTTGGCAGCCAGTTGCTGCCAAGGAACAATGTTGGCATGATGTTCCAGGTGACTAACAATGATCTCATCGCCCGCATTCAGGTTTTGTTCGCCCCAGCTTTTGGCTACCAGGTTAATGGCTTCAGTTGCACCACGAACAAATATGATTTCGTTGATTGAACGTGCATTTAAAAAGGTTTGTACCTTTTTGCGGGCACCTTCATAAGCGTCGGTTGCCCTGGCTGCCAATTCATGCGCTGCACGGTGAATGTTTGAATTTTCGTGCTCATAAAAATAGCTGATACGTTCAATCACCTGTTTAGGCTTTTGAGTTGTTGCAGCATTATCAAACCAAACCAGTTGTTTTCCATTCACCCGTTCCTGTAATATGGGGAAGTCGCGCCTTACTAAATTTACATCAAAAGGGGGGCTTGCAACGCTGCTTAATCCTGCTTTAGAGGTGTTTCTGCCATCAGCTTTAACAGCCGGAAGGCCATAATTGCCAGCCAAAAAATAGAAAGGAACTTCTGCCGCAGCAGGAGCGCCGGTAAATGAAGGACCTGATGTATGGATGTTGCTCAATATTTTTCGCAGATCGGTATCAAATGCCTGGTCTTGCTGATATGGCAGCTGAATTAAATTTTCTGGTGTAAATGAAAGTTGCTCAATCGGGAAGCTTTGCTTTAAAGGCACATCCGGTATAAGATCGGTTTTTACCAGGTATGATTCATAACCAAATCCGGGTTGCACGGGAAGCTGACTTCCGAAGCCGTAGCCGTTAGGGTTATTACCCTGAACAGGTGCCGACGGATTAGAATTCGCGTTCAAATGAGGATCGGCAAAGCTGGTTTGCGGATCTTTCAGGTTAACGGCATTGTTTTGATTGATTGCCGAAGGCGAAATACCACCGTCACCAATTGTACTTGATGGAATTGGTGATGCCGCATTTACCTGCTCTGACGGAAAAAGCTGAACAGGTGCCGACGGATTAGGATGCGCGTTCAAGTTAGGATCGGCAAAACTGGTTTGCGGATCTTGCAGATTAACGGCATTGTTTTGATTGATTGCTGACGGCGAAATACCACCATCGCCAATTGTACTTGGAGGAATTGGCGAAGAATAAGCATTTAGCTGTTCTGACGGAAAAAACTGAACAGGTGTCGACGGGTTAGGATGCGCGTTCAAATTAGGATCGGCAAAACTGGTTTGCGGATCATGCAGATTAACGGCATTATTCTGATTAATCGCAGAAGGCGAAATACCACCATCACCAATGGTACTTGAGGGAATTGGCGATGCCGCATTTACCTGCCCATATGGATTGAACAACCCAACATCAGTTACATTAGCCGGTGCTGAAAACTGCTCGGCAGCCTGTTGATCCGGCAATGTATTTTGAAAGCCACCCGGTCCTGATTTAAAAAACAGGTTGGCCAGTTGCTCCAGTTCCCTTATATCGGGCAGGTTATCATTGTTAATATTTGTACTCATGGTAATTACCTAAATCAACATCTTCCAAAACGGCAATTGCATCATCAACCAATACAGCTAATGAGCAGTAAAGAGAAACAAGGTAAGAGGCTATCGCTTTATTATTTATACCCATAAAGCGAACTGATAGACCCGGCGACTGCTCCCCAGGTAAGCCCGGTAAAAACAGGCCTACAACACCCTGGCGGCTCTCGCCGGTGCGCAGCAGGATAATTTTTGATTTGTTGTTAACAATAGGAACTTTATCAGACGGAATAAGCGGTATACCTCTCCAGGTAATAAATTGTGAACCAAACAATGAAACAGTTGGCGGCGGTACACCACGGCGGGTACATTCGCGGCCAAAGGCAGCTATAGCCAGCGGATGCAGCAGGAAAAATCCGGGCTCTTTCCAAACCTTGGTGATCAGTTCATCCAGATCATCAGGGGTAGGAGGACCCAGCCTCGTTTTAATTTTTTGAGAAGGTGCAATGCTGCTTAATAAGCCATACTCGGTATTATTGATCAGTTCGCTTTCCTGTCGCTCCTTAACAATTTCGATAGTTAAACGTAATTGTTCACTGATCTGATTATAAGGTTTACTGTACAGGTCAGATACACGGGTATGAACATCCAATACCGTGTTCACAGCACTCAGATTGTATTCGCGCGGGTTTTCTTCATAATCAACAAAGGTTGATGGCAGTTCACGTTCATCGCGGTTTGAGCAGTCTACCTCTACATTGTTGGCATGTACTACCTTATTCAGGCGGTAAACACCTGATTCAACTGGTATCCAATTAAGCAGATGGGTGAGCCAACGAGGGGTAATGGTTGATAATTGCGGAACGGTACGGGTGGCTACGGCTAACTGTCTGGCGGCTACGTCGCCAAGGGCGGTTTGTTTTGGTTTTTGATCTGGCATACAATTAAGGTAAAAGTGGCTGATATGTTGAACTGAATCTTGATATACAGTAGTGCAAGTATAGTATATAAATTCTATAGAATTTATATACTAAGTTATTTTTAACAATAAATAACCGTTAGATGTTACAAGTTAGCTAAATTTTGATTCGGTTGTATATGAGAACTTTAAACAAAATTCAGGGAAATTACAGGTTGTCAGGAGCCACCTTTGTTAACGGTTTATTGTTCACGAAGAAGTTCCGGATGGCAGCCACCTTACCTGTCCGGATAAGGTAGCTTATGAGCAGGGCAATTAACATATCTTTCTTATTTAACTATGCCCGCAAAACGTTGGTAAAAAGCTGTAGGGCTATTGGCATTTTTGGGCTCATACTTGCCGGCAATAATGGGAATGTAAATTACCCTCCTGCGGCTTTCCTCACCAATTACTGTTGATTGTGCCACACGGTGCCACAGGCGGCCATCATGAATAGTGAGATCGCCAGCGGTAGGTGTTATGGCAACTTCATTTTTATCAGTATCATGGTCAAGGAAATATTTTTTACGGAAAAGCATCTGGTACAGGCTCTGTTGGTGAGTACCGGGTAAAATTCTTAAACCCCCATTCTCGGGTTTCAGTGTGCTTAGGTGGATACCTACATTAAGCATCGGGTTTAATCGCTGCCCATGAAAAACATCGCGAAGGCCATCGGTATGCCAGCCCATTTTTGTGAAACTGCTTTCGGGGCCATTTACATAGTGGTTAAAAACCATTCCGTCCTTTTCATCAGTACCAAGGCGTGCCCCGTTACCTATGAGGCTAAGCAATACCTGGAAACGCGGATCTTTAGAAAACTCATCTAACAATGAATGGTGTTTATTGATAAAGGCAAAGCGTTGCACAATAGGGGAGCCATCTACATCTTTTCCGTATTTAATAGGTACACCGTTTACCTTCTGCACCTGATCGGCGATCCATTTTTGCTGCACCTGTTCAGACGCTTTTATAATGTCGGCGACTGTTTCGGGTTTAATGAAATTTGTAAAATGGATAAAACCATGCTGATTGAAAAAAGCCTGTTGTTCGGGTGTAATGATGTCACCTAAGGTGAATTTTTGATATAAGCCTGCCATGAAAATATATTGTAAAAAGCTTTAAAAAGAAGTGTGAATTATAGCTTACCGCATAAAGCAGTAATTAAAAGGAGGACATGGTCCTGGGGGAGATTAACAACAACAGCTGCACATGACCCTTTGTGATAGGGGCATTCGCATCAGGAAAGTAAGCGATATGTGCTGTTGAGTAATCAATGTATATTATATCTATCTATTTAGTAGATTATTCAAATGTAGATAAATAATTTAATTAAACAAACTTTGCCCAAAATAATTTATTGTTTGTACAAGCCTGCTGTAACGCGTTCAATCAAAGCTTTTGGGCTGTGCCTGGCCGCCATAGCTGATAACTTGTTTAAAAAACCGGGCACAATCTCTGCCTTTTTCTTAAACATGCCATTGATGCCAATAACAGCAACCGCATCAGGAGCCATATTGAATTTAGCCGCAAGATCGGCCAGGGCATCCATGCCGGCATGATGAGCAAAATTAGTATCGGTAGGGCCTGGGCTCAGGCAACTGACAGAAACAGATGTATCCTTTAATTCATACCGCAACCCTCTGCTGAATGATAATATAAATGATTTGGTTGCGGCATATGTAGTTAGGGTAGGTACGGCCTGGTAAGCGGCGGTACTACTTACATTAAGTATATAAGCCTGCTTTTGAAGTTTTAATGAAGGGAGTAAATAATAAGATAACTCCACCGCTGCATTCATATTTACCTGCATCATAGCGGCTTGCCCTGTTAAGCTTAGTTCGTCAAAATTTCCCCAAAGACCATAACCCGCGTTATTGATCAGGATGGATAGTGAAACCGAAAGCTGCCGGAACCAATCTGCAATTTGCTTAGTTGATCCGGGAATGGATAGGTCGACCACGAAATATAGAGCTTCAACTTTAAAATCTGATTTTATTTGCAGGGCAAGGCTTTCCAGCTCGGCAGCAGAACGAGCTACCAGGAGTACGTTGTAGCCTTTTTGAGCAAGTAATAAGGCCATTGATTTGCCAATGCCTTTACTTGCACCGGTTATTAAAGCATATTCATTCATTCGGTATTGATCATTTTACCTAAATTACGGGCTAAGGTAATAAGTTTAACAAATACCCTACTAAACTTGTAGACTATTTAAAAACTTATTACGTTTGTAAGTATATGGAAAACGCTGGTCATCATCGTCATTTTTTAGGTTGTTGTTATTGTTGTTGTTACAGATAAACAAGTCCCCCCGTATTGTTTATAATAACCCGTTAAATAAATCCACCTTAATACCCTTATTCATGATTTCGCTTCGTATATCACCCTTATTTAGGGCGTTTGCCATTATAGCCTTTATTTTTTATGGATTGCCCGGGCATGCCCAGTTATCGGCTGCTGTGCACTATGAACCTAAATTATTAGATACCGCTGAGTTCAGTACCTCACTGCCCGACGAAAATAGATCGCCTACAGTAACAACCATGAATAATGCTAACCTGCTGGAAAATATGGAAACCCATTTAAGCAGCAGGCAGGAGCGGAAGGCGTTGATGGCTTACCTGATAAATATTTCAGCAGATAATAACCAGATAAATTATAATCAATCAAGGGTAAGGCTTTATTACGGACTTGCCAATATGTTTGCCCGCCTGCGTATGTATCCGCTGGCCATGAAATGTTTCTTTAAAACACTGCAGTATAAGGATAAACCCGAATCAGAAAGGGAAACAAAATCGGTGGAAATTACGGACTCGCTCAGGAATAATATAAAGCTGGAACTTCCCGACTATAAGAATGCATATTTAGATTTAAATACCCAGGACGATTCGGTATTTGTGAATGAGCCTGATCCGGCTGGATTAAATGATAAGCGGGAGATCAAGAGCAAAGCCATAACTTATGACCGTATCATCAATACATTTAACGATGGTAAAAAGGCCGTTGCCTACGCGTTGCTTTTTCATGTAAAGCAACCTGTGCCCGGCAAGGGCAAAGTTTTTAAACTAAGCAATACCGGGCACACGTTTATTACGCTCATTAAATATAATACCGATTCAACATCAGTTTCAATTTCCTTTGGGTTTTATCCGCATAAAGATAACCTGTTTTCTGCTACACCATGGGATCCCTCCTGCTCGGGTACGTTTAAAAACGATAACGGCCACAAATGGGACGAGGTTATGGGTAAGTTCATTTCTAAAAAGCGATTTGATAATATCCTGCGCCTCACTAAAGATTATGATGGACTGGAATACCATTTATCCAAAAACAACTGTACCGATTTTGCCCTGAAAGCTGCAGGTTATGCCGGTTTTGGCGTTTCAAACGCCAGCGGTTCATGGCCTTTAGGTCATGGGAACAATCCGGCTACAACCGGGCAAAGCATTATTAAAGGCGAAACATATGATGCAAATGACAAGGCTAACCTATTCATTGATTTTGATAAAAAGCTAATTAAAAATTAAATTACTATAAAGTCTATGGATTTAATAGATTAATTATATATTTGTCATCATACACTTACAATGCTTGTTCAAAATTTAAACAAGTTGAATCTAATGAATTAATAAATGAATACTTTCTCCTGCAACCCTGCCCGCATTTTCAAGTCACATTGTAGCACCCTTTGGCTATGTTGTTGATCAGCGTGTTTTAAATAAACATCATCTGCAATAACTAAACCACACGTTACAAACCATTAACCTTATGAAAAAAATTATACTAACAGCTATCTGTATTACTCTTTGTAGCGCCGCCTTCTCTCAAATACTTACTCCTGTAAAATGGTCATATGCTTCAAAAAGAATTGATAAGGAGCAGGCTGTTTTATTGATCAGGGCTACAATTGACAAGGGCTGGCACATTTACTCTCAGCATGTTGCTGATGGCGGCCCGATTAAAACCACATTAAAGTTTGAAAAAAACGACGATTACATTTTAGAGGGTAGTACAATCGAGCCTAAGCCGATTAGCGAATATGAAAAATCATTTAGCATGAATGTGCAATATTTTGAGCAGGCTGTTACCTTTCAGCAAAAGATAAAGCTCAAAGCCGGGCAAACTACTGTTAAAGGAACTATTAATTTTATGGTTTGCAATGCCAAACAGTGCCTGCCGCCAGATGATGTTGAATTTAATATACCTGTAAAATAAAGTACTAAATACCTAACCATCCATGCAGTTGATAGCCACCAATTAAACTGCGTGTAGTTTTTAAATATATCATGAGTTCAATCACCAACCCAATAATCAACACCTGTAAACAGAATGGTGGCGCCTTTTTCTGTTGTTACTGCAATCAGTAAAAAAATGCCTTTACATCTCCAGGTTTGAAAATATCAGTTATGATATACATCCTGGCTGTACTAAGTGCGTTGCTTTGCTATGGTGGTAAATCAGGCGTGTGCTGTACAGTCCAGGATGTTTATCGTTTACAAGATAATAATTTGTTAAAAACATACATTTTTTAAATAATTACTACTTAATCTATAGATTTTATTGTATTTATCATATTTATTATTATCTTTACACCATTCTAATTAACCCCACCATTAATTAGTTGATTTATAAAGAATAAGGGAGAGGAAGTCTCGATGATCTTATAGCAACTTTTCAGCAGTCTGGAATAAGTGCTAAACTTTTTCCGGTAGCATAGTGCCGCCGGAATATAAATTAACTAAAAGTCATGAACACATTTGTTACTCATCATTCTCCGGTACAACGTGCAGCCATCAAACGATGTTGTTGTATGGTTCAGTATGTTTTCTGGTTTTAACAGCCATTAGCCCTGAAATTTTATAACGTTTTTTTAAAAGGCTTATGAAGCCTAATGGAAAACTTATGCCCAAATTTTTCAGGCATTCCATCAATCAATAACAATTAAAACTTATACGAAATGAAAGCTATCAACTACTTAACCAAAACCAGGCTGCTCACCGCTGCTTTGCTGTTTAGCGGCGCAGGAATATTATCGGCCCACGAAACTCCTAAACCAAAATTTATTAAAGAAGGTAAATGGCGCGGTGAATTTACCGTAAGCGAATCAAAGGTTCCCTTCAATTTTGAGCTCAAAGGCAAAGATGCTGAGCACGCGGTGTTTACGCTGATCAATGGCAGCCGTCGCGACAATTTTCATGTAAAATCAATAGGTGCCGATTCGGTATATATTAAAATGAACACTTACGATGCGGCTCTGGTAGCCAAAATTGAAGATGATGGCTCGCTGAGTGGAGAATACCGGAGTCTGGTACCGGGTTTCAGAGGTAATTCCTTGCCTTTTACCGCAGAGTACGGTAAAACCTATCGCTTTGTAGAACCGGGTAAAGACGTAGCTCCTAAAGCTGATCTTACCGGAAAATGGGAGATAAAAACCTATAGTAAAGAAGCCGTCCCTGCATCTATTGCCCTGCTAAAACAAAACGGTAACAAACTCACAGGTGTTGTCATGACCGTTGTTGGTGATACACGCGAATTGGAAGGTACCGTACAAGGCGATGAGTTTGCATTAAGCGGTTTTACAGGCCCAAGCCCTTTCATTATTAAAGGTAAGATCAACGAGGATGGGTCTATCAGCGGAGAAGAAGGCTTTGGTATCTATAAAAACCTCAAGTTTGATGCCGCCAAAAAAGCCGATGTGGAATTGCCTGATCCTTATAAGCTTACCTTCCTGAAAGAAGGGTACAAAAAGCTTGATTTCTCCTTCCCGGGTATTGATGGTAAACAGGTTTCTCTGAGTGATAACAAATACAAAGGCAAGGTAGTTATTGTGGAGATCATAGGTACCTGGTGCCCTAACTGTACCGATCAAACCGTGTTTCTTTCACCATGGTTCAATAAGAATCATCACCGTGGGGTAGAGGCCATTGCCCTGGGTTTTGAACAAAAGGACAGCCTGGATTATGCCAAATATACTTTAGGCAAGCTGAAAGAGAAATATGCGATCAATTACGATATCGCATTTGGGGGCCTGGCCGATAAAAAACTTGTATCACAAAAGCTACCTGCCTTGAATAAATTCATTGCCTTCCCTACAACCATCATCATTGACAGAAAAGGCGATGTGAGGGAGATTTATACCGGTTATACTGGTACGGTAACAGGTAAATACCATGAAGATTACGAAAAGAAATTCAACAAGCTGCTTGACGAACTGATAGCCGAACCGGCACCGGAATCTGCCGCGGTTGCCGATACCAATCACCAGGGAAATTAATTATTAACTGATTTTATACAATCATCAAATGAAAACCATCAATCTTATAACATCATTTAAATGCCTGTCTGTAGGCCTGTTATTCAGTGGCGCAGCGGCTTTGGCTGCAGATAAACAACCACCGGTAAAATTCATTAGGCAAGGCGTTTGGCGGGGAGTGTTCACCGTTGCCGAAACTAAAGTTCCCTTCAATTTTGAGCTTAAGGGTAAAGATGCCGAACATGCTGTATTTACGTTGATCAATGGAAGCCGCCGGGACAATTTCCACGTAAAGCAGATAGGTAAGGACTCTGTATTCATAAAAATGAATACCTATGATGCTGCTCTTGTTGCCAAAGTAGAAGATGACGGAACGCTAAGCGGTGAATACCGCAGCCTGGTACCGGGATTTAGGGGAAACTCCCTGCCATTTACTGCCGAGTACGGTAAAACTTACCGTTTTGTTGAACCCGGAAAAGATGTTGCCCCAACGGCTAACCTGACCGGGAAATGGGAGCTGAAGGTTTATTCTAAAGATCAGGTGCCAAACAAAATTGCCGTTTTAAAACAAACCGGTAATAAACTTACAGGAGTAATTATGCAGGTAACCGGCGATAGCCGCGAACTTGAAGGAACCGTACAGGGCGATGAGTTTGAATTATCTGGTTTCACAGGCCCAAGCCCTAAGATTTATAAAGGCAAAATCAATACCGATGGCACCTTAAGCGGTGAAATAGGTTCAGGTATTTATGATAATACCAAGTTTGATGCCGTAAAGGATGACAAAGCAGAGCTGCCCGATCCCTATAAACTCACTTACCTCAAAGAAGGCTACAAAAAGCTTGACTTCACTTTTCCTGATCTGAATGGTAAACCTGTATCATTAAGTGATGACAAGTACAAGGGCAAGGTTACCATCATTGAAATTGTGGGTACCTGGTGCCCTAACTGTACAGATCAAACAGTATTTCTGTCGCCATGGTTCAATAAAAACCATAACCGTGGGGTAGAAGCGATAGCCATTGGCTTTGAACAGAAAGATAGCCTGGAATATGCCAAGTACACTTTAGGCAAGCTGAAAGAGAAGTACAATATTCAGTATGATATTGTTTTCGGAGGGTTAGCCGATAAAAAGCTGGTATCGCAAAAGCTGCCTGCTCTGAATAAGTTTGTTGCATTCCCCACAACAATCATTATTGACAGAAAAGGCGATGTGCGCGAAATATACACTGGGTACACTGGTACAGTTACGGGTAAGTATTACCAGGATTACGAAAAGAAATTTAACAAGCTGCTTGATGAACTCATTGCAGAACCTGCTCCGGCCAGCGAAGCCAATATAGCTGGTAACAATCAACAAGAACTAAAAGGAAAATAAAATAAACTAAACTAATCCCGGTAAGGAGTAAAAGCTTTACCGGGTTCACTAAAAAACACACACAACCACCGTTATGACAAAATTATCAGGCGCTGTATTATTAACAGCATTCGTATCGTTAACCGCGTTTACACCATCAGTTATTAAAAGTGTTAAACTAACCAAAGGCCGGGGCGAAACCATTAAAACCACTGTACCGGTAAAAAAAGTAAAAGCATCAACCTTTAAGGTTGATAATGAAAACAGCAAACTTACCTGGGCCGCCAAAAAAGCAACAGGCGATCATAACGGCGAGGTAAAAGTGAGCAACGGTAACCTTAATCTGGAAAATAATGCGCTTAAAGGCGGCAGCTTTGATATTGACCTAAATACCATTACCGATGCCGACCTTACCGACCAGGCTCAGAATGATAAACTGGTAAGTACCTTAAAAAGCGAAACCTTCTTCAATGCTGAAAAATTCCCTAAGGCTAATTTTGTAATCTCATCGGCAACAAAAACATCGGGCAATCAATATAATGTTAAAGGTAAGCTTACCATAAAGGGGATCACCAACGAAGTGACTTTTCCGGCCACGGTAACAGTTAATGGCAATAAGTTAACTGCTGCTGCAAAAATCACTATTGACCGTACTAAATACGATATCAAGTTTCGCTCAAAAAACTTTTTTGAAAACCTGGGCGATAAAGTGATCTATGACGACTTTGATTTGAACGTTAACCTGAACGCGGCAGCTCAATAACGCTTAGGTAAAAAATTAAGATTTGATAACTAAATAAACCGCCCTCAAAGGCGGAGGGCCATTGTTTTGACCAATAAACCGCATTATAACACGCTTGTAATGTTTGGAAACGAATCAGGAAGCCGGGGTATATTGGGTATCCCGGCCAATGGTTCGGCCTGTTACAGGAATAAAAATGCATGATGATATGAAAAAGGGATTTTTACCGCTAACTATTACAGGTATTAGTATATTGATAGGGCTCATGAGTTTTGTTGGTACTAAGGATGATGTACAAACTAAGGAGCAACTGGGCGAGAAGCTGTTTTTCGACCCCATTCTATCTGCGGATAATACCATTAGCTGTTCTTCATGCCATAAACCGGAATTTGCCTTTGCCGATACCTCTGTTTCAAGTATAGGTATAAAAGGTAACCTTACACCCCGTAATTCTCCGGGGCTTACCAATCTATCCGGTCGCCCGCACCTGTTTTGGGATGGCCGTGCCTCATCACTCGAAGAGCAGGCGCTTGGCCCCATAACTTCGGCTACAGAAATGGGACTGCCCATTGAGGATGCCGTAAAAAAACTAAACGACAATAAATACTACGCTGATGCTTTTCAAAAAATATTTAAATCAACACCCACCAAAGATAATTTGTTGAAGGCCATAGCCTCATTTGAGCGTACACTTGAAACTTCAAACAGTTCCTATGACCGCTACATTAATGGCGATGACAATGCTTTATCTGCTTCGGCAGCACGCGGCAGGCTCTTGTTCATTGGTAAGGCTAACTGTAACAATTGCCATTCGGGTGAAGATTTTACTGCCGATAGGTTTAAGAGCATTGGTTTGTATAATGGAAAAGATTTGAATGATGCTGGTCGGTCTGTGATCACCCAAAATAAGGCAGATGAGGGCGAATTTAAGATACCAAGCCTGCGCAATGTGGCGGTAACAGCTCCTTATATGCATAATGGGAAGTTTAAAACCCTGAAAAGCGTGGTAGAATATTATAACAATCCCTCGCTGGTTGTGAAGGATGGTATCAACCGCGACCTGTCGCTGGATAAACCGCTGAATTTGAATGAGGGCGAAGTGGATGATATTGTTGAATTTTTGAAAGCACTTACCGACGATCGTTTTAAGCAAAAACTCACCTCGAACTAAAAATAATCCCCTATTAAATAATTAATTAATCAAAAGACAGGCGCATAGTACGTAAAGCAGGATCTGTAACCTGCTGTAGCCGCTGCTTTGTCTAAAACTATTGTAAAATGAAGAAAATTATACTCCTGCTGATATTTTTCAGCCTGGCATACGGGCAAAATATATTCGCGCAAAAACGAACGGTTACAGGAATCGTGATCGGTGCCGATGACAAGGTCCCTTTACCGGGCGTATCTATCCGGATCAAAGGCCTCAATGAAGGTGCGGTAACTAAAGCCGACGGAACTTTCAGCATTGTAGTACGTAATGGCAAATATCTGGTGTTTTCCTTTTTAGGATATGAAAATCAGGAAGTGGAAATTGATGGCTTAAAAGAATTTAAAATAGCACTTAAACCCGCAGGCAACGCGCTTAACGAAGTGCAGATAGTTGGTTCAAGAAATGCTAACCGTACCAAGCTCAATTCTGCCTCGGCTGTTGATGTTATTGATATTAAACCTTTACTGGAATCGGCCCCGCAGGTAAGCGTAACCCAGCTGCTGCAATATATCTCACCATCATTCCACTCCGTTAATGGAAGCAACGCCGGTGACGCAGGTTCGGCATTAAGCCTGGCTCAGCTTCGCGGATTAGGTCCAGACCAGGTTTTGGTACTTGTAAATGGTAAACGCAGACACAAAAGCGCCAACGTTAATTATGGCGGCCTCGGTAACGGATCTACCGGGTATGATCTTAACTCTATCCCTTCCGGAGCTATTGACAGGATCGAGATTTTACGTGATGGTGCAGCCGCTCAATATGGTTCTGATGCTATAGCCGGGGTGATCAACATCGTTTTGAAGAAAAAAACAGATGACCTGGCCGTTACCACCTCTGGAAGCACCCGCAGGCGCGGTGATGGAGCAACAACCCGTACCAGCGTGAATTACGGCGTAGGTTTAGGGAACACCGGTGGCTATATCAATGCCACTGCGGAATATGCGACACAGGCAATTTCACTGCCTGCAGGCAAGGCTGATGCCGGCTTGTATAACGGCCCCATTTATGGTGGCGGAGCCAACACCCGTGGCTATGATGCCATTTACACCAAAGAAATTGATGACGCTATTTTAAAAAGCCGTGGCATCGATCGTCATTTTTTTGACCAGCGTGCAAGTGGTTCTAATCCTGGCCAGGATGCTTTGTTATCCTTTAATGCTGCCCTTCCGTTAAACAAAACCACAGATATATATGCGTTTGGTGGCATCAGCAGCCGCAACTCGCAGTTTACGGCGGTTTATCGTTTACCCGGGTGGACATCAAGGAATAATAATTTCATTTACCCCGATGGCTTTTTACCGGCCATGGAAAACAACATTGTAGATGGTTCTATAGCTGTGGGTATAAAAGGTAAGGTTGGTGATTGGAATGTCGATCTGTCAAACGTATACGGAAAGAATAGTTTTACCAACCGGGTAGATAATTCCTTAAATGCCAGTCTTGGATTGAAGAGTCCTACCAGTTTTGATGCGGGCAGGTACAACGCAGGGCAAAACACCACCGGGCTCGACTTTAACCGCTATTTTGACAAGATACTAAAAGGCTTGAACGTAGCCTTCGGTGCGCAGCACCGGATAGAAAGTTTTCAGATCATCGCCGGCGAGGAAGGTTCTTACTCCAAAGCAGATCAACGCACTATTGTTGATGTGGACACTACCTTAGGAGGTATACCCTATTTATCAAGCGCAGGCGTAACATCTTTGAATGGACTTGCCGCCGGTTCGCAGATTCATCTGGGCTTCCGGCCCGAAAATGCGGTGAATGTAAGCCGGTCTGTAACCGCTGGCTATGCTGATGTGGAACTTAACGTAACCAAAGCCTGGTTGGTATCCGGTGCTGGTCGCGCGGAGTATTTTTCTGATTTCGGCAACGTGTTTACCTGGAAAGCTGCCACCCGCTATAGTTTTGCCCGGTGGCTGAATATTCGCGGATCAGCCAATACGGGTTTCCGTGCGCCGGATTTAGCACAATCGTATTATACATCTGTTTCTACAACTTTTCAGCAAGGCAGGGGTGTTGATATTTTGACCGCATCTAATCAAAGCGCGGCAGCGAGGGCCTTAGGTATCCCTAAACTATCACCCGAAAAATCAAAAGGATACGCGCTGGGCCTAACCTCGGCACCCGGCAGTAATATTGAATTAACGGTAGATGCTTACCTGATCAACATTGATAACAGGGTTGGCAATACAGGCAATTTTACGTCAAGTGACGCCAATCTCCCTGCCGATGTTAAAACGCTTTTTCAGCAAACGGGTGCTGCCCAGGCCAATTTCTTTTACAATGAGTTTAGTACCCGTACCAAGGGCGTGGAATTTACCGGCAGCTATAATGTGTTGCTGAATAAAGGTAATATCAACTTTTTATTTGGGGGGAACTTTTCCAAAAACGAAGTGACCAAAGTAAATACTCCAAAAGGATTGGAAGCTTATAAAAATGTGATATTGAGCCCAGGGGAACGGGCCAGGGTTACAACCAATATCCCGGCACAAAAGATTAATCTGCAGGGTATTTACAGCCTGGATAAATTTACGTTTTTACTGCGCACCGTTTACTTTGGCAAGGTAACCACAGCATCACTGCTCAGTGCCGCTGATCCGCTTAACCCGGTTTACTTTTACCAAAACCTGAAACCTATTTGGGTAACTGATCTATCAATTGGTTACAAGTTCACAACTAAAATTCAGGCTACCGCTGGGGTAAATAACGTATTCAATATCCTGGGCGACTATACCGATCAATCTATCGCCGGCCTGCGTAACCCAACTGTTGTGGGCATACAGAACGGCAGCGCGGGTATACAACCCTTTATTAAACTATCTGCTCATTTATAAGCTCAATATCATGAATAATCATCAATATAAAATATATAAACCTTTGTTTAAACAGGCACCGCATCAATTACCCTTACTATTCGCGGCAATCTTGTTCTTTACTGCTTCCTGCAAAAAGACGGATTATCTGAATATTAACAATGCCGACAGGCCTGCGCTTGCCGCACATATTAGTTTTGTAAATGCAAGGCCGGTAAACGCAGGTATCCAATTCTGGACGTATACCACACAGGTAACCAAGGCGGCTGTAGCCATTAATACCAAAACCGATTACCTGGATACACAATTTGGCGACGTGCAAATCAATTTTACGGAAGGCACAAATACTTCTTACAAAGCATCGCGCCAGTTTGGTAACAGCGCTACGTTTTCATCTTCAGGCGGCCCAAATGGCCCCATAGCCAACTATTATCATACCGTATTCGCGGTGAAAAACACTAAAGCAACCGCAGACTCATTGATCCTTTTCTATGATGATCTTGCTGCGCCCGCGCAAGGAAAGGCTAAAGTAAGGTTTGTAAACCTGGCACCTGGTGCACCCGCGGTTGATTTTGGTATAAAGGGACAAACAGCCCTGTTCACCAATACGGTGTATGGCAGGGCTGGTGGTTCTGTTTTATCAGGTACTGGATTAAATATGTGGTCAATAGGTCCGTTTGTTTCAGTTGATGCAGGTGTAGTTGATTTTTCAGTAAACCAAACAACCGATCAAACAGCCGTATCCATACTTGATAATAAGCTCACTCAGGTAACCTTAACTGCGGGTAAAATATATACCATTTACATTAATGGTACACCAGGCAATGCAGCTATTGGCGCAACGGTATTAACTCATAACTAATAAAAACAGGTGGCTTAATTAGTATGCTCAGGAAGCTGCCCTGGTTTTGGTCGGGCAGCTTTATTTAATGTTTTATCAGATAATTAAAATCAATACTACTATGAAAAATAATGATCGCAGGCAATTTATTGGTAATGCTTTAAAGGCAGGTGCAGCTATTGCTGTGGCTGGCCCGTTGCTGTTTAGTGCCCACAAGGCCCAGGCAAACAATTATACAGCTGCAAAGGATGTTCCTGAGGCTGATGTGTTAAAATTTAAACAAGTTCCGCTTGGGTTTGATTACAAGGCGTTGGAACCCCATATTGATGCACTTACCAACGAGATCCATTATACCAAGCATCACGCCGCTTACATCAAAAATGTAAATGAGGCCATAGTTGCCGAAAAGCTGACCTTTACCACAGAAAAAGAATTTTTTGACCATGCCTCGCAGCTGTCACCCAAAGCACGCAATAATGGTGGCGGTGCATGGAACCATAATTTCTTTTGGCAAAGCTTAACTCCCAACACAACAGAGCCGGGCGGGAAAATTAAAGACGCTTTAACCTCAGCGTTTGGAACGTTTGATCAGTTTAAAGAACAGTTTACGCAAGCCGCACTATCACGTTTTGGTTCGGGGTGGGTATGGCTGATTAATGCTAACGGTAAGTTGACCATTACTTCCACAGTTAATCAGGATAACCCACTGTTTGATAATGCGGCTGTAAAAGGCACTCCTTTACTGGCGCTGGATGTTTGGGAACACGCGTATTACCTCAAATACCAAAACAGACGTAATGAGTACGTTGCCGGATGGTGGAACGTAGTGAACTGGAATGAAGTTAATAAAAGGTTAGGCTAATGGGTACGCTAAGTGATTTTGGCGGTCCACAGTGGAAATGGTATCACCGGCTTCTTTTAAGAACATTTATTGTTTATGCAGCCATAACTGTTATACCGCTTGTCCCTTCTTTTTACGGTCAGGATTTTGATGCGGGCTTTTCGGTGGTAAATTACCCATGGCGCTGGCTTGATGTGATCAGTCAGAACAATCCCTGGTTCTTCAGCAATCATGAAGGGAAAAATTATGGGGGCTGGTTTGTTACTGTACTGCTTTGTTTCATAGCCGGTACTGTTTGGCTATTGATCGAAAAACGGATCCATTCTGATAAAAATGTTCTGGACCTCCATACCGACGATAGCAGGCTTTATAATTGGTTCTTTATATTGGTAAGATACCAGGTTGCCTTAAGGATGTCATGGTTTGCCATTGCCAAAGTGTTCCCAGTTCAAATGCCATTCCCAACAATTAGTCAGCTGAACACCAATCTTGGCGATTTTACGCCCGGCAAACTTTACTGGCTCACTACTGGTGTGTCGCCATTTTTTGAGGTGTTTGCAGGCATATTTGAGCTTACGGCTACTGTACTCATACTTTTCAGGCGCACCGCTACGCTTGGCGCGCTGATGATGATTGCTATCCTGCTTCCCATCTGGTTTGTAAATATAGGATATGATGCAGGGGTTGAACTGGCAAGTCTTCATTTGCTCTTGTTATCTCTGCTGTTGTTGGCAAAGGATGCAGATAAATTTTGGCGGCTGCTCATCCAGCACCGGGAGGCAGCCATTAGTTATGTTTTACCACCTGCCATTCAGCAGCAATGGAAAAGAGCAGGGCGAATTGTGCTTAAAACAGGTTTTATTTTTGTTTTTCTTTTTTACCGGGGTTATCATTACGAAAAGCTATACGCGGCCGGAAAAACCTTTAAGCTACCGCTTGATGTAGGTATTCAAAGTTTTACAGGATTGTATAATGTGGATGAATTCAGGGTAAACAACCGGGTTATATCCTATGCTCCTGATGATACATTACGCTGGCAGAATGTGGTATTTGAAAAATTTAATACCATTAGCATTAAAGTGGGAAAGCCTTTTAAGGTTTACACACAAAATAAAATACGTACTACAGAATATTATGGCAATATCGGCAGGTTGTTTTATGGTTACGAGGCTGATACGGTTAAACAAATATTAACGCTGAGAAACCGTGCAGATACCAGTCAAAAACTATTGCTAAGCTATAGTTGGCCAAGCCCTGGGCATTTTATTTTAAAAGGAATTGATGAGCGTAAAGATTCGGTTTATGTGAAACTTACTCGTGTTGCTAAGCAATACCCACTTGCATTGAAAAGAAATATTGGCAACTGACGAATATGTAAAAAACTATTCCCCCGAAATTTTAATTGGCGGAGTGGCCTAATGGCTCAGGCCAGGTTGAATCCATCTGCAACTGCTTAAAAATAAAACGATCACAAGTGTTTATACTTGCGATCGTTTGTACTCAGAGCGGGAATCGAACCCGCACTCCGTTTACGGGAACAGGATTTTAAGTCCTGCGTGTCTACCAGTTCCACCATCTGAGCAGGTGTTGACCTTTTAACAATAAAGCCCTTCTTTTTGAAGGAAGGGCTTTGAGCGAAAGACGAGATTCGAACTCGCGACCCCGACCTTGGCAAGGTCGTGCTCTACCAACTGAGCTACTTTCGCGTTGGGAGTGCAAATATAGGCAGAAAAGCATATTCTGCAAGCGTAAAGTTTATTTTTTTTAAAGTTTTTTATAACTCGCTGTTTTTCAGAATATCAGCAATCAGGTCGGCCTCATATCCACGGCCCATGGCGTATTGCTGCAGCTTGTAACGGCGTTTTAGCGTATTTTTTTCGGTTAAGGTAGCAGCTTTTTTCTCTAATATTTTGCTGAGAGTAGCTGCATAGTCGTCAATATCAATGGTTTGGAGGGCTTTTTTTATCAATACATCAGGCACCCGTTTAAACTTGAGGCCCTGCTTTATTTTAATTTTCCCCCAAGC
Organism: Mucilaginibacter aquaedulcis; assembly: GCF_030409325.1. Taxonomy (GTDB): domain Bacteria; phylum Bacteroidota; class Bacteroidia; order Sphingobacteriales; family Sphingobacteriaceae; genus Mucilaginibacter; species Mucilaginibacter aquaedulcis. Next base: position 841,537 of record NZ_JAUFPR010000001.1, on the reverse strand, counting down.
TTTCTGTGCAAACTTACCTTTGGTATAAGCTTTGGCAAAACGGTCCTCGTTTAAAAAATTGCCCTCAATAAGCTGGCTTATAATCTGTTCAACGGCATCGGGCCAAAGCCCCCAGTCGTACAGCTTATCGCGTACCTCCTGTTGCGAGCGTTCCTGGTAAGCGCAAAAATGCTCGGCCTTGGCCAGTGCAACCTTCGGGTCGGTTATCTTTATAGTTTTCGGGCTGTCCATCAATGTCAAAATTCGTTAAAAATTCTTCTATTGTTAGATAATATAAGCAAATTCGTAGCATGCATAGCAATCAATACGCCATAACCGAGGTAAAGGAAATCATCAGTGCAGAAGGCAATATCGTAAAAGAAAGCAACATAAGCACGCTGCTAACAGACAGTCGCCGAATCAATAACGCTGCAGAAGGACTGTTTTTTGCTTTGAGTGCCAGGCGTAACGGGCATGAGTTTATTGCCGAAGCCTATGCTGCCGGCGTGCGTAATTTTGTGGTGAAACATGGCCCCGAGTTTAACATGCCTGGCGCCAATTTTTTACTGGTTAATGATCCTTTGGTTGCTTTGCAAACCCTGGCTGCTTACCATCGCAGTCAGTTTAAACTACAGGTAATAGGTATTACGGGTAGTAATGGTAAAACCATAGTTAAAGAGTGGCTTTATCAATTACTTGCAGCAGATAAAAATATTGTACGCAACCCTAAAAGCTATAATTCGCAAATTGGCGTACCGCTGTCGGTATGGCAAATAAACAGTCGTAACGATCTGGGTATTTTTGAGGCAGGTATATCTACCATTAATGAAATGGAGAAATTGCAGTCCATAGTGAAACCCGAAATAGGAATATTAACTCATATTGGCCCCGCGCACGATGAAGGGTTTGATAGCAGGAAACAAAAAGTACTTGAAAAATTACAGCTGTTTAAAAACAGCAAGCTGCTGATATATAATTACGACCAGCTGCTTGACTATCAAAAAGACATCCCCGTAAAGGAAACCTTTACCTGGAGTCGAAAATTTAAGGTTGCCGACCTGTATGTTTTCAGTGAAACGGTGATCTCTAAAAAATACTATCTGAGGGCTTATTACAAGAAAAAGGAGATAGAGTGTTTAATTCCTTTTTCCGACCTGGCATCCATCGAAAACGCCATTACCTGTTGGGCTACCATGCTGGCTATGGGCTATAGCCCTGCCGAGGCCGATAAACGTATTGAACGCCTGGTACCTGTAAGCATGCGCCTGGAGCTTAAAAACGGAATAAATAATTGCTCGGTTATTGATGATTCATACAACTCCGATCTGCAATCATTGGAGATTGCGCTTAACTTTCTGGGGCAGCAAAATCAGCATCAGAAAAAAACGCTGATCTTGTCAGATATTTTGCAATCGGGCCTGCAGCTTGATGTGTTGTATTGCCAGGTAGCCAACCTGATAGGTACACAAAGTATTGATAAGTTTATCGGGGTGGGTGAGGCACTTATTAGCAATCAAACCTGTTTTAATTTGCCGGAGCAGTACTTTTTTAAGGATACGCCTGCGCTGCTACAGCAATTAAAAGCGCTTAATTTTAAGGAAGAAACCATCCTAATCAAAGGTTCGAGGCGGTTTGAGTTTGAACGTATCAGTAACGCGCTCACGCAAAAGGCTCATGAAACCATTTTAGAAATTAACCTGAATACACTGCTCAGCAACCTGAATTTTTACCGGTCAAAATTAAAGCCGGGTGTAAAGGTGATGGCAATGGTTAAAGCATTTTCGTATGGCAGCGGCACCTTTGAAGTTGCCAACATGCTGCAATACAATAAGGTTGATTATTTGGCCGTGGCTTATATTGACGAGGGGGTAGCCCTGCGCCAGGCAGGCATCAATCTGCCCATTATGGTGCTTAATCCGGAGGCTTCGGCATTTGATAAACTGGTTGAAAATAAACTTGAGCCAGTAATATACAGCTTCGGCCTTTTGGATGATTTTGTGATCTACACGCAAGATCGTGCTATACAGAACTACCCTGTGCACCTGAAAATTGATACGGGCATGCACCGCCTTGGGTTTGAGAACCTGGATATTGAAACCCTTTGCGATATGCTGGAACAAAACCGGTATATCCGGGTGCAGTCGGTATTTTCGCACCTGGTGGCAAGCGAGGCGGCCCAGCACGATGAATTTACCAAAAAGCAGATCAAGCGTTTTGAAAAGGCCTTTAAGGAAATAGAAAAAACACTTGGTTACAAGGTGATCAAGCATCTGAGTAATACATCCGGCATAACACGCTGGCCATCGGCGCATTATGATATGGTGAGGTTGGGTATTGGTTTGTATGGGGTTGATTCGGCAGTACCTGCTTCAGATGGTGCCCTGATGCCTATCGCTTCTCTAAAAACAAGTGTGGCCCAGGTTAAAAAGATTGGCGCGGGCGAAACCATCAGTTACAGCCGCAGCGGCAGCCTTGCAAAAGATGGTAAAATAGCCACTGTGCGTATTGGTTATGCTGATGGCTACCTGCGTGCTTTTGGTAACGGAGTAGGTAAAATGATGATAAAGGGAACCTTAGTGCCAACGGTTGGGAATATTACTATGGATATGTGTATGCTGGATGTGAGCGGACTTGATGTAAGCGAGGGGGATGAAGTGATTGTTTTTGATGAACAATACCGTATTGAGGAGCTGGCCCGGCAAATAGGCACCATTCCGTACGAAATTTTAACTAATGTATCGCAGCGGGTAAAGAGGGTGTACTTTTATGAATAAACTCCAAACAACCGAAGCTGATATAAGCTAATTAATCAAAGTTATTTTAATTTGGTTATGCCATCCCATAAAAGGTCGGCTATGCCTTTCATGCCTTTATCGCTCGGGTGTTGTTGTACGCCACCATCAGTATACAAACCAAATGCATAATTGCTAATATCACCAGAAAGCACATTTAATGTTACATATGGTGAATATTGTTTAATGATATTATCTGCATCATCTCTGTCAGGCCAAAATGACAAACCTGCTATTACCTTAACATCCGGATTGTTTGATCTTAAATAATTTAAGAGACATTTATATTTCTGTCTAAATAAAGCCGAATCTATCATGGGTAAGTTTTCACCAATCCGCATGATTATTAAATCAGGTTTTAGGTCTCTATATTCCTTTAAATATTGATCAGGTTCGTAGGTCTGATACTCTCTTTCAAACCGTGAGATATTAACGGCTGTTAATTTTGCGAATTTAAAATGTACGCATAATAAATGTACATAATCTAAATCTGGCGAAGTTGCAGCCATACCGCAAGCCTTATTCCAGCCTATACTTTCATTGATAGGGGAATAAGTAATGCTGTTGCCTAAAATCAGAACGTTTTTATATTTGGATTGGGCGGGAATTACATTTGTTTTACCAGGTAATAAAGTGGTTTGAATATTTGCTTTGGGCAAATCTGGTTTTTCTTTATTGCAGGCAGCAGATAATAATATTAAAAGGGCTATAAATACAGGTTTAGGTTGCATAATTAAAGTTATTAATAAATATAATTATTAACCGTATAGTTATTTTACTATTAAATACTTAAACAATATTTTTGTACTGCAGCGTTGAAGTGCGGTTAGGGATGACTGTCAACGTAGTTTAGCCTCGGTTTTATACCGGGGTTTCTTATTTAACAGGCTATTTATACCAATGAGTTTTTTTGATTTTATACCATATAAATGATAATATATTTAAGCTGGACCGGGTTTCTGTCGGTTTTTAAGATTTTATCATAAAATATTGATAAATGGATTAAAATAAGCAACTTAAATATATATCTTGCGTATAAGGACGTACGGAGTTTGCATTTTAAATAAGTTAATAAAAGCGTTAGGGTGAGAGCTAACGCTTTTTTCTTTTATACAGGAGCGACAAAAAACCTTTTAACGTGTGTCTATCATTACTACTATTGAGTATCAAGATTTTTGATGCTGATGTTAAAAAATACGTTACTTGATACTAAATTTGCATCTATGAACAGGATTGCGGGCGCCTTATTAAGATATTTTGTAAAAGGGCTTATTGTGGTTGTACCTATTGGGGCCGCATTTTTTATAGTTTACTGGGCAGTATCAACCATTGATAAGGCGCTTAATTTAAGTGCCGACCTATGGGTTGATAAGGCCGGAAAGCCAATTTATATCCCCGGCTTGGGTATTTTAAATGTGGTTGTGGTAATTATGATAGCAGGTATACTGATTACCAATGTAGTTACCGACCCTATTAAACGCTGGTTTAACCGCTGGCTCGATCGGCTTCCACTTATCAAGTTCCTGTATTCATCCATCAAAGACCTCACCGAAGCTTTTGTAGGGGAGGAGAAGAAATTCAATGAACCCGTTTTGGTAGAGGTTAATGAGTTTGGCTTAAAAAAGATTGGGTTTATAGTTCAAAAAGATCTCAGTGCCCTTAACCTGCCCGGCGATGTTGCCGTATATTTTCCGTATTCATACTCCTTTGCGGGGCAGGTGGTTATTATATCAGCAAGCAAAGTAAAGCATATTGAAAAAAGTGCTGCTGATATGATGAAGTTTGTAATATCAGGCGGTGTTAGCGGACTTGATCATTAATACCTACCGGGCTTACCGCGTTAGCGGCTTCTTTCACTTTCTTAAAACTCCTAATAGCTAAAAAGGCACTGATGAGCATTAATACTGCTCCCAGAATATAAGGTGCTCCTGGAAAATAGGTGCTGCTATTGCGGTGTGTAAATAAGTGAAATATCGAACTCATCAATAAAGGCCCAATAATTACCGCCATGCTGGTTAAGCTGGTTAATGAACCCTGTAATTCGCCCTGCTCTTTTGGGGAAACTGTGCCTGTTATGAGACCCTGCAATGCCGGTCCTGAGATACCACCGAGGCAGTAGGGGATCATATAAACATACATCATCCAGCCCTGGCTTGCAAAGGCAATGAGGGTTAATCCCAAGGCGTAAAAAAGCAGCCCCGCTGTTATATTTTTTTCCTGCCCAAATTTAGGTATGGTTAACCTGATGAGGCCTCCCTGTATAGCTACAAGCACAACTCCAATAAAAATACCCAACGCGCCGATGCTTCGGAGGGTCCAGTTAAATTTTTCTATCAGGTAAAATGACATCACATATTCCACTGATTTTTGGGCTATATAAACCAGGGAGAAAGCGCCGATCAGCCCCTTAAGTGCCGGGTATCTGCCCAGGCTTCGTAACGAACTTATGGGGTTTGATTTTTTCCACTCAAACCGGCGGCGGTTGCGGGGTTGTAATGATTCGGGCAGTACAAAGTAGCCATAGAGCGCATTTAGCAAAGCGAAGCCTGCAGCAGCCATAAAAGGCAACTTAACATTGATATCGCCCAGGTAGGCCCCCATTCCAATACCTAATATAAATCCGAGGCCGGAAGCTGCACCTACCAGCCCGAAATTAGCCGCCCTGTTTTTACCGGTACTTACATCGGCAATATATGCGGTAGCGGTAGAGTTACTGGCCCCGGTGAAACCGGCAATGGCCCGCCCTACAAAAAGCCAGCCTATGGTAGGGGCAAAAGCCATAAAAAGATAATCGATACCAAAGCCCAGTAATGAAGAAAGTAATATCGGCCTGCGACCATACCTGTCGCTCAGGTTGCCCAACACCGGCGAAAAGATAAACTGCATGCTGGCATAGGTAAAAGTTAAATAACCATTGTATTGGGTGGCAGTACTAACATCCACATTGCCCAGGGTTTCCAGCAGTTTAGGCATTACCGGTATAATAATGCCCAGGCCCAACACGTCGATAAACAATGTTATGAATATAAACCCCAGCGCGGCTGAGTGCTTTTTTTTAGGTTGGGTGGTCATTAATAGGATAAAGCGTTGAACAAGGTAAAAGTTTTAAAGATATGAAGTTGTATTAAATGTTTCGTTCAGCCGGTAAAATTTGTTTTGATAACTTATTAATTTATGATCGGAATAATATTGGTATACATATATTAGCAATTACTAATAATAAATATTATATATAGCCAATACCTATCATGAGAAAATTTTTAACGCTCTGTTTTTTATTCATGTTTTTTATTTTTCAGGCCAATGCCCAAGCTACCAAGAATGATAATTATGTTATTAATGGTACAATAACCGGTATTGATTCTGGTATTGTACGTATGCTTTCAGATAACAGAGATGTTATTGACAGTGCTATTATATCGAATGGTAAATTTATTTTTAAGGGAAAAATAGGTTCGCCCAGAAGAAGAGGGTTTTTAATTTCGCCGGGTAACTGGTCGTTCAGGGGTTTTTTAGAAGATACCCTTATCACATTCAATATAGATACAGCAGACGCCATGCATCAGTATTCTCAAAAGAAAGATTATCCTATTTTTTGGCAAATTAAAGAAACAGGCTCTGTACTAGCTGATGCCTATACTCAATATGAAAATGAAATAGGGTTAACTCACTGCTACTCTCTTCTTAAAAAGTTGAAATCAGCAAAAAAAGATTCGGTTTCCATTATCAAGAATGAGTTAGACTCCCTCCGTGGGCTGATTATGGGGAAGGAAAAAGCATGGATCGAGGATTATATCGGTCGAAATCCCAGCTCCCTTGCCGGAGTTTATATATTTAATGAATATTGTAATTTATCAGGTAATACGTCCGAAGTTTATTTGCGTACAATGATCAATCAATTTTCAGGAGCGGCAAAAGCATCTCCTTATTATGAGGCATTGATGAAGAAATTACCAACGCTAAAAAATAGAGAGGCTAATAACCTGGCTTCTGATTTTACATTGCAAAAAAGGGACAAAACCAAATTTACGCTTTCTTCGACCCGAGGATCCATTACAATGCTTGACTTTTGGGCAAGTTGGTGTGTGCCATGCAGAAATGGCATTCCGCACTGGAAAAAGGTGTATGCGAAATATCACCCGAAAGGGCTTAATATAGTCAGTATTTCTGATGATAGGTATTGGAAGGATTGGATTGGTGCGCTTGATCAGGAGAGAATGCCCTGGACACAAGTTATTGATGAATACTCCTCAATAAATTCACGAGGAAAAGTAGGTCAATTATATGCAGTTAGGTTTATGCCTTTTTTTGTACTATTGGATAAAGAGGGAAAAGTAATCATTGCCTCTAACGATGAGAATGCTGTCACGAAAAAAATAGAAACAATCTTTCAATAATGGCTTATTGATTGCAAACCCCGACCGTTTTACCTGAAGTTTATCTGGCTTCAGGTAAAATGGATAGGTTAAATTTCGATTCCTTAAAAAGCTTCATTCAGGCCCAGGAAAAATCCTTTGGCTCCGTACTTGCCATAAGCATAATCAAGGCATAAGTTGGTGCGGGTTGCTTTATTGAACAGTACACGCAAACCGGCACCACCACCCGGCTGCCACACCTGGAATAAATTGGTTCCGTTTTCATCATTGGAGGTTTGCAGGTTGAAAAAGGCAACACCACTTAAAAACTTGTTGCGGAGTATCGGAAAGCGGTACTCCACCTCCGAATAATCATATTTCGTGCCTTTGAAATAGCCTGTAGTATATCCACGTCCACTACGGAAACTTCCATCCTTGGCAGTTCCTGGTAATTCGAGATAGGGTACATTGCCGCTTAGCAGATATGATCCCCAATTCCAGAAAGCTATAACATGCTCGGGATGATCTTCAGACAGGCTAAAGTATTTCCTGAAATCGGTAGTGAACTGCATGGAGTTTTTACTGCTGCCTATCCAACTTTGGTTAATCCTGATACCGGCATCTATGTAAACACCTTTGTATGCGCGGTTCTGATTATCACGGGTAGTGTATTGCAGGTTAAACAGAAAGCCATTGGCACTGTAGCTGTCCTGGCTAAAGCCATGACGGTCGTTATAAATGCTGTATGGCGTTGGGCCAACAGATTTATTATCTTCAATGCTTTTCCTTACGTCAAATGACAAACCGGCTCCCAGGAACAGATTGGTGTCTATCTGTTTGTATACCTTTTCCCTTAAATTAAAATATACCGAATGCAGCGCCCTGGCTTTACGCTCTGGGTTGGTTAATATATGATCGTCCACACTCTCATCAGATCCTCGGCCTATGCCTAAGCCATAATCGGGTGTAACGGTTTTGGCAACCACCAGGTTACCCTGAAAGTTATATTTGTTACCGGGAGTATATACGTTATGGTTAACGTAAAAATAAATGATGCCTTTGGTAGTAATGGAAGCTGATGTTGCAGCTACAGACAGCAGGGTATTAGGATCGTTACCCAGTTTTCTGCCGGCTACGGCCTTGATACCTATCTGCGACCCGATACTGGGGTTAGAGGCAACGTTGGGTATAACTGTAATTCCCGATGATTTTTTTTGAACCGAATCAGGCTTTCTGTGCGGGCGGAAAATATCATTGTACAAATTACCAACATCGTATTGTTTGGATAGGTTGTCGGTTTTGGCAATAGCTGCCCGTGCCTGTCGTATACGGAGCGAATCGGCCTTTACCGAATCCGCATGGGTTTTTACCTGACTGTAAGCATTATAATTAATGCTGATGAGTAGTGGTAATACTAAAACCTTTAATAAAAAGAACTTGCTATGTTTTGGGGTATGATGCGTTTTCAGGATGATAACTATTTAATTTTCAATTTATTTAAATTCTTAATTTGTGATAATGTTACTTTGGATTTAAACCACGGAAATCCTGAAATGTTTTACTTGAGGTAGATTGCACTTAAACACCAACCTTCAGAAAGCAAAAATGCCACCTCAAATTGAGATGGCATTTTTATTTTATAAAGTGGAATATTAAAAATTCGGTTTCAATACATACTTGTTGTAGAAACGGGTAATGTGCTCTACAGCTTCCTCTGCAGTATCAACCACGCGGTAAAGGTTCAGGTCATCAGGGTTGATGTTGTGCTGTTCGGACAGCATTTTTTCTTCAACCCAGCTAAACAGACCCTTCCAGTATTCTACACCAACAAATATGATGGGGAACCGGGCAATTTTACCGGTTTGTATCAGGGTAATAGCCTCAAATGATTCGTCCATAGTGCCAAAGCCACCAGGCAGGATAATAAAACCCTGCGAGTATTTCATGAACATCACCTTGCGGATAAAGAAGTAATCAAACTCCATAATTTTATCCCTGTCAATGTATTTATTATGGAACTGCTCAAAAGGCAGCTCAATATTCAAACCTACCGATTTACCGCCAGCCTCATAAGCACCCTTATTAGCTGCTTCCATAATGCCGGGGCCTCCGCCCGATATTACACCATAGCCATGCTCGGTAAGCAAACGCGCTGTATTTTCGGCCAGTTGATAGTATTTGTTATCGTTATGGGTACGTGCCGATCCAAATATGGATACGCAGGGGCCAATTTTTGCCAGTTTCTCAAAACCGTCAACAAATTCGGCCATTATCTTGAATATCTGCCAGGAGTCGGTTACTTTGATCTCTTGCCAGTTTTTGTTTTCAAACGCTTGTCTTATTTTTTCTTCGCCGGTCATATCTGTTATAAAATATAGTAAACTATAACGTTGCCATCTTTGTTTTTGATTTAGACGTTAACCAAAGGCCCACAAATGTAATTAATCCGTTAACAATGATCAGCTCATTGCTAAAAACATATCCACCTAAAATTTTAGCCGATTCGCTGCTTAAAAAATAACATACCGCCGGTGATATTAAACAAATAAAAGGTACCAGTTTATCGCGCACTTGTCTGCTGCTTACAAAAAGGCCAAAGGAGTATAAACCCAGTAGTGGCCCGTAAGTATAGGAAGCCACGGCAAAAATGGCGTTCACCACAGCATCGTTATTAATGGCATTAAATATCAAGATAGTTAAAAACATCAGTCCAGAAAAGGCGATGTGTACCGTATGCCTGATGCTTACCATTTTTTTACTGTTTAAGTCGCCCTTTTTATTGAAGTTCAGGAAATCTACACAAAAAGAGGTGGTAAGCGCCGTTAAAGCCGAATCGGTAGTGGCAAAGGTGGCAGCGGTTAATCCCAGCATAAATACCATGGCCGGTACTATCCCTAAATATTTTAATGCGATGGTAGGGTACAGGTAATCGGTTTTTTCAACGTGGATGCCGTATTTATTGGCATATATCCACAGTAAAGCGCCAACACTTAAAAAGAATATATTGATAATCACAAATACGCCAGTAAAGCTGAACATGTTTTTCTGTGCCTCTTTAATATTTTTAAGGCTCAGGTTTTTTTGCATCAGATCCTGGTCAAGCCCGGTCATGCCTACGGTGATAAACAGGCCACCTAAAAACGCTTTGGTAAAATGCAGCTTACTGCTCACAAAATTGTTAAAGAAGAATATTTTAGAATAGCTACTGTTTTTGATAGCATCGGCTGCTTCAAAAATGCTCATGTGCAGGCTCCGGCAAATAAAAAATATCGACAGGAATACTGACAGCACCAGGAAAAAAGTCTGCAAGCTATCGGTAATGATAATGGTTTTTAAACCACCTTTAAAAGTGTACGACCATATAAGCAGCAAACATATAAGCACCGTAACCGCAAAGGGAACGTTATAACTATCAAAAATAAATTTCTGCAATACAATAACTACCAGGTACAGCCGGAACGCAGAGCCTATAACCCTGCTGATTAGGAAGATGCCTGCTGCTGTTTTGTAACTCCAGGTGCCCAGGGCACCCTCAATGTAGCTGTAAATAGAAGTGAGTTTAAGTCGATAATAAAGCGGCAGCAAAACTGTAGCAATGATGATAAAGCCAGCCGCGTTGCCCAGTACAAACTGAAAATAAGAAAATTCATCGCCCGATGGAGCTCCGACCTTACCGGGCACCGAAATAAAGGTAACGCCGCTCAGTGCTGTGCCTATCATACCGAAAGCTACCAGGTACCATTTAGAATTACGGTTGGCAACAAAAAAGGTATCGTTATCTGATGAGTTTTTTGAGGTGAGCCACGATATGATCAATAATACCAAAAAGTAACCGATGATGAAAGAAAGCAGTATTCCGGGCGACATATGTTTTAGTTAGTCCGGAAATCCGAGCAGCGGCATATCCGGAAGTGTTAGTTTTAGTTAATTCCGAAAGTCGGAAACTTTTTTTATAAAAGGTAATTATTGACCTGGGTTTGTGTATTTTATTATTGCTCACCAGGAATAATATATATCTGCACGAAAAGTAGCCTTTAAGTGCGATTAGCCTTCCGGTTAATGATTTTTTTGACTTTAATTTCTATTTAAGTATTTACCGTCTTATCATTGCTGTAACATTAAACCTTAATACCTGAATTATGAATGTGCGAAGATTTTTCGTTTTAGTTGTTTTAGGATCGTGCAGTGCCTTGTTGAGTTACAGCAAAACAAAGGCTACACATCCAAACGCCACCCGTGCAGATGCCGTCAAAAAAACAAGATCAAGATTACCACGAGTTTCTCCATCCAATAATGAACTTGCCGATCTGGCATATTCGTCATTTAATGCCGCATTTTTAAATCCACATACTAATTTGTACTATGGTAATACCAATAAAGATGGAATAGCCGCTATATGGACACAAGCAATTTATTGGGATATGGCTATGGATGTTTACAACCATACCAAAAAGCCGGCTCAGCTTGCCTTTGTAAACGCTATGTACCAGGGAGGTTTTAACCAGTACGATGCTTATAACTGGAACAATAAAAAAACCTGGTTCATATATGATGATATGATGTGGTGGATCATGGCCCTGGCCCGTGCCAACCAGCTTACCGGAAACTCTACCTACCTGCAAAAAGCTCAGGAAGGTTTTGATCATGTTTGGGCAGGTTCCTATGACCCTACAGATGGCGGTATGTTCTGGGATTTTAACCATAGCGGTAAAAACTCCTGCATCAATTTTCCAACGGTTATAGCAGCTATGCGTCTGTATGAAATAACAAAGGATAAAGCCTATTTAACTAAAGCGCAATCTGTTTATGCATGGTCAAAAGCCAACCTCACCAATACCGGTACAGGGCAGGTTTACGATAATAAGATCGGTAATCACCCTCCGGGTGGCCAGGCTTACACTTACAATGCAGGTACTGCCATTGGAGCGGCGTATCTGCTTTATAAACAATCAAAAGATGTGGCTTACCTGGAGGACGCCAAAAGATACGCGGATTATGTAAAAAACAACTTGTGTAAGGATGGCATACTGCCTGCCGAGGGCGACTTTAACGAGCAGGGTGTAATGAAAACCATATTTGCCGATTATATGATGCAATTGATCAACGAGGGCAAACAAATCCAGTATTTAAGCTGGATCAAATCTAATATTATCACCGGCTGGCAAAACCGCGACAAGGCTCGCAACCTTACTTACAGGAATTATGCAATAAGCTGCCCAACCGGTAACATACAATCATACGAGGCCAGCAGCCTGGTAGCTTTTATGCAGCTATACCCGGGTGTTATTTCGGTGGCTAAGTAGATAAGCCAGTTATTAAGCATTGCGCGTATCGACTCACCCCGACATCGCTTCGCTTGTCACCCCTCTCTCCGTTTCGCGCATAGAGGGGGCGGCTTCATATTTATCAGAGTTAAAGCCCTCTTTCCGCCGCAGGCGAAGAGAGGGCGCCCGAGCGAAGCAACGGGCGGGTGAGTAAACTATAGGCCATGCAGCATTTAACATCACCTTTCACTGTTTAAATAAATTATAATATTAGATACTCCCAGGTTCCAGAGCCTTGGGCTCTTCTGCTAAAAAGATCATGCAAGTGGCATTTTCTGCCTCTTCAACTTTTCCTCACTATTGCGTAACTTCGTTGCATGAATTTTTCGTCCAAATTGTTGGAGAATGCTGTAGCGGAGTTTGCCAAACTGCCGGGGGTAGGACAAAAAACCGCCTTGCGCCTGGTATTGCATCTGCTTAATCAGGATAAGCAGGAAGTTGAGCGCTTTAGCAGCAGCATCAGCAAGCTGCGTAACGAGATACAGTTTTGCAGTGTTTGCCATAATATTTCTGATCAGTCGGTTTGCGAAATATGCTCATCGCACAAACGTGATCATAGCACCATTTGCGTGGTTGAAGATACCCGCGATGTAATGGCCATTGAAAATACCAATCAATATAATGGCGTATATCATGTACTTGGTGGCCTTATTTCGCCAATGGATGGTATCGGCCCGTCGGACTTACAGGTGGATACTTTAGTGGAACGGCTGAAAGCCAATGAAACTAAAGAGATCATTTTTGCACTCAGTGCCACCATGGAAGGGGATACTACTTTGTTCTATCTTCATAAAAGAGTCAAAAGTTTCAATATTACCATATCAACCATAGCCCGTGGCATAGCTTTTGGTGGAGAATTGGAGTACGTTGATGAGATAACCCTTGGGCGATCTATAGCTACACGTGTTCCATATGAAAACTCACTGACAAAGTAAAATGAAGCTATCTGTAATCCTTGTTAATTACAATACCTGCGATATGCTGAGGCTGGCGCTTAACTCTGTTGTGCGTGCCGCCTTGGGTATTGATCATGAGGTTTTTGTGGTTGATAATGGTTCGGCAGATAAGTCATTGGCAATGTTACAGGATGAATTTCCGGGTGTAAACGTGTTAGCTAACTCAAAAAATGAGGGAATTGCCAAGGCCTATAATCAAGCCTTAAAACTGACTGCCGGGGAGTATGTTTTAATGGTCAGTGCGGATACTATTACAGGCAAAAAAACTATTGAGAAAGCCCTGGAGTTTATGGACATGCATACCGATGCAGGCGGACTTGGTGTACGCATGATAACTCCTGATGGCAGCTTCCTGAAAGAATCAAAACATGGCTTCACACAGCCTTGGGCCATTTTCTTTAAACTAACAGGACTGGCTAAGTATTTCTCCAAATCACGCCTTACTGATGTATTACGAAAAGACTGGGTAGAGGAATTCCAAACTTCTGAAACCGATGTGCTGAACGGCGCTTTTATGCTGTACCGTAAAGAGGCGCTGAACCATACCGGCGAACTGGATGAGCGTTTTCATGTTTATGGTTATGACATTGATCTGTCATACAGGGTTAGGCTCACCGGGTTTAAAAATTACTATTTCCCTAAAACATATATTATCAACTTCAATACACGGGGGCGGGCAAAATTTAGCTTTGCTTACATTAAGGAATTTTATGGCGCTATGATTATCTTCGCCAGCAAATACTTATTTAAGGTACCCGAAATAAAAGTGGAGGGTTTGCCGCAGCTATACCCTTCAACCTATGAAGTTAAATAACAAGACCATCATTATCACCGGCGCTTCATCAGGCATCGGTAAATCATTAGCTATTGAATGTGCCAAACGTGGTGCCAATGTGGTTTTGGCGGCCCGCCAATACGTTACCCTTTGCGAAATTGGGCAGGATCTTGAGAAGCAATATAACATTAAAGCCCTTGCCGTACAATGTGATGTGGCTATAGAAGAAGATTGTGCGCACCTGGTCAAACAAACCCTCACAACTTTTGGTAAAATTGATGTGCTCATTAATAATGCAGGTTTATCTATGCGTGCCTTATTTCAGGATGTTGATCTGAAGGTATTAAAAAACCTGATGGATGTTAACTTTTGGGGCACGGTATACTGTACCAAGTATGCACTGCCCGAAATTTTAAAAACCAAGGGTAGTATTGTGGGAGTATCATCCATAGCGGGATACAAAGGCTTACCGGGGCGCACGGGCTACTCCGCCTCAAAATTCGCGATGAATGGCTTTTTAGATTCATTGCGGGTAGAGAATTTGAAAACCGGTGTGCACGTATTAACAGCCTGCCCTGGTTTTACGGCATCAAATATCCGTAATACCGCGCTGGCAAAAGACGGCAGTCAGCAGGGTGAAAGTTCTATGGACGAAAATAAAATGATGACCAGTGATGAAGTGGCAACCATTATATTGGATGGTGTAGAAAACCGCGCGCGAACCCTCATCATGACCGGCCAGGGAAAATTGACTGTAACGCTCAGTAAATTTTTACCGTCGTTTTTGGATAAAATGGTTTACAATGTTTTCTCCAAAGAGAAGAACCCGCTATTAAAATAGTATCCGTTTGGAGATTAAAGTCGTTATTTAAGTTAGAGCTTTAATGGTGCGGGGGGCAGTAATTCAGGTTAATCTTTAATTTTATAAATCCTGGTTCAGACAATCTTACCAACCATTTCATAATCATCAATAGTTTCCAGGTGGAGCATTACGCGGCCATCTTCGTCACGATCGAAGGTGGGTTTAAATTTGGCATCCCATACCATATCCTTATAGGTGTAGGTAGTACGGGAATGAACGGTTTGCGAAAAGGTATCGTCAAAAGTTTTTAAAATTACGGAAAAAACAACTTCCGATCTTTCAAAATCTTCCGGAGAGAAATCTTTTATAGGGCTGTCGTCATCAATAGGGTGTACAACCGTCCAGTTCAGGGTTAGTATGCTTACAGATCTGCGCTCCAGCTCAAGCGGGAAAAACTTACGCTCGGTTTTGCCATTCACTTCTTCATTGTACGAGAACAGCACTTCCATTTCCAGGTCTATCAATATATTGCGGCGCACATTGGCCAGCCTGAACATAAGGCCGCGCTTATTTTCAAGATAAGGGGATATTAATATTTTCTCGCTGTATTTAATCTTGGCTGTTGGTCGTGAAAAACGCCCGTAAAGCAAACCGGTCGCTAAGGCAAACGCCAATAAGCCGATCATTGATTCCATGGCGGCTACGCTATTGGCAATCATTCCCTGCGGGCTGATATGCCCATAACCAACTGTTGATATGGTTTGTGCCGAAAAGAAGAAGGCATCCATAAAATGATCAAAAAGTGTGTTGCCGCTTTTGCCATCCAGGCTATCGGGGCCCAAGGCAACGTAGATACAGGCAAAGGCTATATTGGCTACCATATACCCACTTAAAACAACCAGCCAAAACCGGGTCCAACTCATGGTGATCAGGTTTTGGTAACTGTTAAGGGTATTCAAAAAGGGTAACCCGGTTCGCTTTACGTTAATGGAGCCATCCTTATTTATAACAGGCTGGCTCTTCATAACAGGCTGTTTACCAAAGCCCAGATCATCTTCCGGGTTAACTTTTCGCTTTTTTAAGTCCATTTGAAGTATAAGCTTTTCGGCTTTTGCGTAAATTTATCATTCTGTTTGCTTTTAGTAAAAACTATTTCCATATTTGTGAACAAATGAAAATGATAGCATTAAACAATAACTGGTGGTGGCTTAACGAGTAATCGTAAGGCAATTCCGTTTTTTGTTTTTTAACATAATATTCAGAAGGGTTGCCATACGGTAACCCTTTTTTTATGCCCCCCGGCCCCCTGAAGGGGGAGTGATTATGAAGGGGGGTGAGTAGCGATCAGACAGGGCGATAGTCAATTATAAAATAATAAATCAAAAAATTCCCCCTTTAGGGGGTTAGGGGGCACATGAAACAGATATTAAATCACCTTTTTGAACACAAAACCTTTACCCGGGAGCAGTCAAAAAATATTTTGATGAACATTGCCCAGGGTAAGTACAACAACTCGCAGATGGCGGCATTCATGACAGCCTATTGTATGCGCAGCATCACGGTTGAAGAGCTGGAAGGCTTTCGCGATGCCATGCTGGAGCTTTGCTTACCCATTGATCTGGAAACCGACCAACTGATTGACCTTTGCGGTACCGGGGGAGATGGTAAGGATACCTTCAATATTTCAACCCTGGCATCGTTTGTTGTGGCAGGTGCAGGTTACAAAGTGGCCAAACATGGTAACTACGGAGTATCATCAGGCTGTGGTTCATCCAATGTGATCGAATACCTGGGTTATAAGTTTACTAACGATACAGATAAGCTGAAAAGGAGTATTGATGGGGCCAATATCTGTTTTTTACATGCACCACTGTTTCACCCTGCTATGAAAACCGTAGCGCCTATCCGCCGGGAGTTAGGGGTAAAAACGTTTTTCAATATGTTGGGGCCGCTGGTTAACCCGGCGAAACCACAAAACCAGCTGGTAGGCGTATTTAACCTGGAACTGGCCCGCGTGTATGCATATCTCTATCAAAAATCAACAACCAAATACACTATTGTGAATGCGCTGGAAGGCTATGATGAAATATCGCTTACTTGCGATTTCAAAACCTTTTCGGCCGAAGGCGAAAAGATAAATACGGTTGAAGATCTTGGTTTTGAAAAATTAAATCCTGCAGAAATTACCGGAGGCGATTCCGTAGCGGCATCCGCCAAAATATTTAGCGATGTACTTAATGGTGAGGGCACATTTGCCCAAAACAACGTGGTGTTATCAAACGCGGCATTAGCCATCAAAACTATCGGCCCGGAAAAAAGCTTTGCCGATTGTTACTACGAGGCCGAAGAAGCATTGTTGGGGAAAAAGGCATTGAATAGTTTTAACCTTTTGCTACAAAATTAAAAGGATGAAAATAAAAGTTTGCGGCCTGAAGCAACCAGAAAACATTAAAGCCATAGCGGCACTGCAGCCCGATTATGTTGGCTTTATTTGTTATGGTCGTTCACCACGCTACATTGATGATTTAGCGGCTTCTGTGCTGGCTGAGTTACCAGTAGGGATACATAAAACCGGCGTTTTTGTAAATGAAGATGCTGAAACCATCAATTTTCCGATTGACAAATATGGCTTTGATACCATACAACTGCATGGTGACGAAAGCCCGGAGTTTGCCTACGCTTTTAAAGGTAAGGTAAATGTAATTAAAGCCTTTGGTGTTGATAATGATTTTAACTTTGACCAGTTGCAAGCCTACGCCGGTAAGGTTGATTATTTTATGTTCGATACCAAAACATCAGCATATGGTGGCTCTGGTAAAACGTTCGACTGGAGCATTTTGAACAACTACAAACTGGATATACCTTTCTTCCTGTCGGGCGGTATAAGCCCCGATAACATTAATGAAGTAAAAAATATAACACACCCGCAATTTTACGCGGTTGATCTGAACAGCCGGTTTGAAACTGAACCCGGCGTAAAAGATTTAGAGAAATTGAAAAACGCATTTGATATCATCAGAAAACAAATTACAAATGAAATACGGAGTTAACGAGCATGGCTATTATGGTGATTTTGGCGGTGCCTATATCCCCGAAATGCTGTATCCAAACGTTGAAGAATTAAGGCAGCAATATCTTACCATTTTAAATGATGCCAGCTTTAAGGCTGAGTTTGATGACCTGCTGAAAAACTATGTAGGCCGGCCTTCACCTTTATATCATGCCAAAAGGTATTCGGAAAAATACGGCGCTAATATTTTCTTTAAGCGCGAAGATCTGAACCACACGGGTTCGCACAAGATCAATAATGCCATAGGGCAAATACTGTTGGCAAAGCGCCTTGGCAAAAAACGCATCATTGCCGAAACAGGCGCGGGTCAGCATGGTGTTGCTACCGCTACGGTTTGCGCCCTGATGGGAATTGAATGCGTGGTTTACATGGGCGAAATTGACATGGCCCGCCAGGCCCCTAACGTATCGCGCATGAAAATGCTGGGTGCTACAGTAAGACCGGCATCATCGGGCAGTAAAACGCTTAAGGATGCCACTAACGAGGCCCTGCGCGATTGGATTGCCAACCCGGTTGATACCCATTACATCATTGGTTCGGTAGTGGGCCCGTACCCATATCCCGATATGGTAGCTCGTTTCCAATCAATCATATCCGAAGAAACAAAAAAACAACTGGTTGAGCATACCGGTAAACAACTGCCCGAATATGTGTTAGCCTGTGTAGGCGGTGGTAGTAACGCCATGGGTATGTTCTACCATTTTCTTGACGATGAATCTGTTAAACTGGTAGCTGTTGAGGCAGCCGGAAAAGGTGTGGATAGCGGTCATTCGGCAGCTACAACCTTTCTGGGCCAGGAAGGGGTATTGCATGGAAGCCGTACCATACTCATGCAAACTCCGGATGGTCAGGTTGTTGAACCATATTCAATCTCTGCTGGATTAGATTATCCAGGTATAGGTCCGCAGCACGCGCACCTGTATAAAATAAACCGTGCGCAATATGTGAGCGTAACTGATGATGAAGCGATGAATGCAGGCTTACTATGCTCACAAATGGAAGGTATTATTCCGGCAATTGAATCATCACATGCACTGGCACAGCTTGAGCATATGACGTTCAAGGCTACAGATAATGTTGTGATCTGCCTGTCGGGCAGGGGAGATAAAGACCTGGATACCTATATAAAGCATTTTAATTATTAATTGGATCATGGTTAATAGTTCATGGGTCATAGTAAAAAACAATATGTAACCGTAACTATAAGCAAACTAATACCATGGACAATGAACCATCAACTATAAGCTATAAAATGAACCGCCTCAATCAGCTTTTTGCAGCAAAAAAAGAAAACCTGTTATCCATATATTATACCGCGGGTTACCCTGCGTTGAACACTACCGTTGATATTGCCGAGGCACTGGAAAAAGCCGGTGCCGATTTCCTGGAGGTGGGTTTCCCATACTCTGACCCGGTTGCTGATGGCCCAACCATACAGCATAGCTCAGAGCAAGCCCTTGAAAACGGTATGACTCTTAACCTGTTGTTTGAAGAACTTACCGAATTACGTAAGCGTGTAAGCATACCTATACTGTTAATGGGCTATTTTAACCCTATTTTACAATACGGTATCGAGCGTTTCTGCACCAAAGCGGCTGAGCTGGGTGTTGATGGTATCATAGTTCCTGATTTGCCTATGTACGAGTATGAGGCGCTTTACTCGGAGCATTTTATCAAAAATAACCTTAGCAATATATTTCTGGTTACTCCGCAAACATCCCCAGACCGTATCCGCAAAATTGATGAACTGAGCAATGCTTTTATTTACCTGTTATCGTCATCATCTATAACCGGCGGCAGCCTGCAGCTTACCGATAACATTAAAGATTATTACAAGCGTATTAAGGCTATGGAGCTAAAAAATCCAACCATCATTGGCTTTGGAATTACAGATAGTTCCAGTTTTAAAAAGGCCTGCGAGTATGCCAATGGCGCCATTGTTGGCAGCAAATTTGTAAAACTACTGGCCGAAGAAAATTACATGGAAAAAATTCCCGGATTTATTGAAGCTATAAAATTTTGATTGGACTTGGGGACAGTTAGACTATGGGACTGTTGGATTTTAGGACAAAAGACGAAAGATTTTAGGAGAAGAAAGTCTTTTGTCTTTTATCTCCAAGTCCTAAAATCCCATAGTCCCACAGTCCACTATAAATATAGCTCCAGATCGCCTTTGCCTTCACGGATGATCTCGAAATCGCCTGATGTGCAATCAACTACGGTTGAGGCTATGTTATCGCCATAGCCCCCATCTATCACAATATCAACAAGGTCCTCATATTTTTCGTGGATAAGTTCCGGATCGGTTGAGTATTCAACAATATCATCATCGTCTTTAATTGAGGTAGAAAGTATCGGGTTCCCCAATACCCGTACAATTTCGCGTGCTATATTATTGTCCGGCACCCTGATACCCACTGTTTTTTTGTTGGAACTCAATAGTTTAGGCACCATGTGGCTGGCATTAAATATAAAGGTGAATGGCCCGGGCAAAGCTTTTTTAAGCACCCTGAAGGTGGCATTATCTATGGGTTTAATATAGTCAGATATATGACTGAGGTCATAGCATATAAATGAGAGATTAGCTTTCTCGGGTTTAAGGTTCCTGATCTTGCAGATAGCCTCAATAGCTTTATGGTTGGTAATATCGCAACCCAAACCATAAACGGTATCAGTAGGGTATATGATGAGCCCTCCTTTACGCAACACCTCAACCACCTGCTCAATAGCTTTTGGGTTGGGGTTTTCGGGATATATTTTAACAAGCATAATATAAGTACGAATATACCTATAAGTTGGTTTAAAATATAGTGTTATGGGAGAGCATCCGGTATCAAAACAAAGAGAGCCAATTTGCTTATCAAATTGACTCTCTTTGTAAAGTTTAACAAGTTGAGGTGTTTCAATAATGCCGTGTTGTTACCTTAATAACAACACCGGCATTTTAAAAGTTAAAACACAGCAACAGTATTAAAACAATTAAGCTTGTTTAGTAAGTTGTATGTTGATCAGTAATTTGATGTCTTCACCAACTACAATTGATCCGGCTTCGGTTACGCCATCCCAGGTTAAACCAAATTCTTTACGGTTAATTTTACCTGTAATTTCAAAGCCGGCTTTAGTATTGCCATAAAAATCAGCAGCCGAACCGCCAAATTCTGCGTTCAGGGTTACTGGTTTAGTTACGTCTTTAATAGTTAAATCGCCTTTTAGTTCAAATTCATCATCACCGGTTTTGGTTAATGAAGATGATTTAAAGCTGATTTTTGGATATTTTTCAGCGTCAAAAAATTCAGCGCCTTTTAAGTGCTCATCACGTTGGCTTTGATTGGTGTCAATACTGTTGATGTCTAATGAAAAATCTACTTCTGCGTTCTCAAACCCTTCGCCTTCGGCTAAGATTTCGCCTTCAAAGCTTTTGAAAAAACCACTTACGGTTGAAATAACCAAGTGTTTTACTTTAAATTGTACTTCTGAATGCAATGGATCAATAACCCATTTTGTTGCTGTTTCTGTTGCCATGATTTTGTTTTATTTGTTTTGTTGATCAAAGATAATAAGAAAATACATGTTTAAACATGTATTTTTATTTAATTACAATTAGCCGACATTGAGTTACAAGTTTAACCATACAATTGCGCTAATGTTTATCTTTAAAAGTTATTTTTATGTTAAAAAATAGGTGTCAGCAATTTACGTAAAGAGATGAGCATCGCTGCTACTATTTAAACAATTTATTTATGAGAAAGCTTTTCATTACCTCGTTCTTTATCATTTTTGCCGCACTCACCGCGTGGACTATCATCTGGAAACCCGCCGCATGGTCGTTCGTGATCATGGTACCTATATATGCTGTAGGCTTTTATGATCTTGCTCAAAAAAAGCATAGCATAGTGCGCAATTACCCGGTGTTTGGCCACCTGAGGTATTTGATGGAAGAGCTTCGCCCTAAAATTTACCAGTATTTTATTGAAAGTGATACCAACGGTACACCTTTTAACCGCCAAAACCGCAGCGTAATATACCAGCGTGCAAAAATGGTTGATGATACGCGCCCCTTTGGTACCGAACTTGACGTTTACGAAAATGGTTACGAATGGCTCAATCACAGTATTGCAGCGGTTGATCATCATAAGCTCGACTTATCACCGCGAGTAAAAGTAGGCGGGCCTGATTGCAAGCTGCCCTATATGGCCAGTGTTTACAATATATCTGCCATGAGCTTTGGTTCACTGAGCGAGAACGCCATACTGGCCCTGAACGGTGGTGCCAAACTCGATAATTTTGCCCACAACACCGGTGAGGGCGGACTGAGCGATTACCATCTGCAACCCGGCGGGGATATTATATGGCAAATAGGTACGGGATATTTCAGTTGCCGTCATCCTGATGGCACTATTGATTACGATGCCTTTGCGCAACGTGCCGTTTTACCGCAGGTAAAAATGATCGAGATCAAGCTGTCGCAGGGTGCAAAGCCGGGGCATGGGGGTATTTTGCCGGCTGCCAAGGTTACGCCGGAGATTGCCCGCATCAGGCTGGTAGAGATGGGGCAGGATGTAGTATCGCCGCCATACCACACTGCTTTTAACAACCCAATAGGCTTAATGCAATTCATCAAAAAACTACGCGAGCTATCAGGTGGTAAACCGATTGGCTTTAAACTTTGTGTAGGCCACAAGAGCGAGTTTCTGGCTATTTGCAAGGCTATGGTTAAAACAGGTATTTACCCGGATTTTATAACGGTAGATGGGGGCGAAGGGGGCACAGGTGCAGCTCCGCTTGAGTTTTCCAATTCGGTAGGTATGCCACTGCGTGAGGCTCTGGCCTTTATTTATGATGCGCTTACGGGTTTCGATATTAAAAGACATATCAAACTTATAGCATCAGGCAAGGTGGCTACAGGGTTTGACCTGGTGAAGAATTTTGCCCTCGGTGCCGATATGTGTAACAGCGCCCGCGGAATGATGTTTGCTCTGGGCTGTATACAAGCATTGGAGTGTAATATGAATACCTGCCCAACAGGCGTAGCCACACAGGATAAAAGCCTGATGCGCGGCCTGGTGGTTGATGATAAGAAGGTACGTGTTGCCAACTTCCACAAGCAAACGGTAAGCAGCGCCATACAAATGCTGGGTGCCGCCGGGCTAACCAAACCCTGCGATCTGCACCGTATGTACATTTACCGCCGCATAAACCATAGCCAGATCCAAACCTATGCCGAGCTGTTTCCCTACATACCTAAAGGGAGCTTGTTGAATACACCTTACCCATCAAGCTTTGAGTTGGATATGGCTATCAGCAGTGAGAACACTTTTGTACCGGATTACACTAACGTAACTAATATTGATTACAGCAATGTGAACTCGTATATGAGTTAGACCGCTAATTGATGTGATTGCGTTGATTTCGCGGATAAATTTGTCTGAACGGGGATTTTTGGGATTAATGGATTATCACGATATTATCAAATGGTAGTTAAATCCTGTAATCCTAAAAATCTGTTTAATCCTGGTTCAGACAAAAAATCTCAACAAAAAAGGGGGAAGCGTCGCTTCCCCCTTTTTGTTTATTATAGAATTGGCTAAGATTACAGAGCCAATACTTCTTTAACTCTTTCTGCAGCTTCTTTCAGCAATATGGCTGAGTATACTTTCAGGCCTGAATTATCGATCAGTTCTTTAGCTTCGGCAGCATTGGTGCCTTGTAAACGAACGATGATAGGCACAGGGATGTTGCCAATCTCTTTGTATGCATCAATAACACCTTGAGCAACACGGTCGCAACGTACTATACCACCAAAAATGTTGATCAGGATAGCTTTAACGTTAGAATCGCTCAGGATAATGTTGAAACCAGCTTTAACAGTTTGCGCGTTAGCAGTACCACCAACGTCAAGGAAGTTAGCCGGTTCGCCACCTGCAATTTTAATAATATCCATAGTAGCCATGGCTAAGCCTGCACCGTTAACCATACAGCCTACGTTACCGTCAAGCTTTACATAGTTCAGGTTTGATTTGCTGGCTTCAACTTCGGTTGGATCTTCCTCATCGGTATCACGCATTGCTGCATAATCCGGGTGACGGTATAATGCGTTATCATCCAGGTTTACTTTGGCATCAACAGCTAATATTTTGTTATCAGATGTTTTTAATACCGGGTTAATTTCAAACTGTGATGAATCTGTAGCTTCGTAGGCTTTGTATAAAGCGGCAATAAATTTGGTCATGTCTTTAAACGCTTCGCCGCTCAGGCCAAGGTTAAAGGCAATTTTACGGGTTTGGAAACCTTGTAAACCAACTTTAGGATCAATCTCTTCTTTAAATATAAGCTCAGGAGTTGAGTGTGCAACTTCTTCAATATCCATACCTCCTTCGGTGCTGTACATGATAATGTTGCGGCCTTTTGCACGGTCAAGCAACACGCTCATATAAAACTCTTTGGTTTCGCTTTCGCCAGGATAGTAAACATCCTGTGCAACTAATACCTTTTTTACTTTTTTACCTTCAGGACCGGTTTGCGGAGTAACCAGCTGCATGCCAATAATGTTACCGGCAAGTTCCTTTACCTGGTCAATGTTTTTAGCCAGTTTTACACCACCGCCTTTACCACGGCCGCCGGCATGTATCTGTGCCTTTATTACTACCCAGCTTGATCCCAGGTCTTCTTTCAATTTATGGGCAGCCTCTACAGCCTGCTCAACAGTATCGGCAACAATGCCTTCCTGAACTCTAACGCCAAAGCTCTTTAATATGGCTTTGCCCTGATATTCGTGAATATTCATGTTTTTTGAAGAATTTGCGGTAAATCTACAATTTTGTTTGAAAGGTTGAAGAGGTAAATGGACTTTATTTAAAGGCAGAGCGTTTATTAACATAGTCTTTACAATGTGGGTGCGGGGAATGAGGTGCGAGGATTTGGGGTAATTGAGAAAGGAGGGGAGGTGAATCGGGAAGGAGAATGAGCCGAATAAGGCGTGGAACCCGGATTAATCAAAGTTGTTTTCCTGACATCCCAATTACCGCTATTCACTCCTCGCTCCCCGATCTTCACTCCCCACACCACATCCATTAATACCAAAAAAAACTACCTTTGTAATATGCTAAAAGCCAATTCCATTCACAAATCATACGGGCAGCTGCAAATATTAAAGGGTGTTGATCTTGAGGTACAGCAGGGCGAAATTGTAACCATTGTTGGCGCATCCGGCGCAGGCAAAAGTTCATTACTGAGTATTTTAGGTACATTAGACAGGCCCGATTCTGGGCGTTTGTTCATCAATGATATAGAATTGAGCAAGCTGAACAATAAAAGCCTGAGCGATTTCCGCAACCGTAAAATTGGTTTTATATTCCAGTTTCATCACCTGCTGGCCGAGTTTAGCGCCATTGAAAATGTTTGTATCCCCGCTTTTATAGCCGGTACACCGCGTGCCGAAGCCGAACGAAGGGCAAACGAATTGCTGGAATTACTGGGTTTAAAGGACAGGATAAATCATAAGCCCAACCAGCTATCTGGCGGCGAGCAACAGCGCGTAGCAGTTGCGCGTGCGCTGATCAATAATCCTGCGTTGATTTTTGCCGATGAACCATCGGGCAATCTCGATTCGGTAAACGCGCTGGAGCTTCATGAATTATTTATTAAGTTGAGGGATGATTTTAATCAAACCTTTGTAATTGTTACGCATAATGAAGATCTTGCTAATCTTTCAGATCGTACTGTTTTAATGAAAGATGGTTTAATTGTTTAAAGCCTTTACCGTAAAGTGAATATATTGATAACAGCGGCCAATTCGGCCCCGGCCTATAAATTAAAGAACCAATTAAGCAACGATAACGTAATAATGGGTGATCATCTCGACTTACCCGATTTTATGCTGAAACCGGGTAAACTGATCCGCCTGCCCGATCCTAATTCGGTAAGTTATACGCATGAAATGCTTACCTTATGCCTGGATCTGGGAGTTGAGGCTATTTACCTGTTTCGTGAGCCAGAAATAGAACTGTTGCTAAAGGCCGAAACATTATTTAATGAGTATAATATAAAAATCCTGGTTAAGGGAAATGAACTATAAGGATATTGATAAGCGCAAAAGTGCTTTCATTTTAGAGCTGGATGATGTACTTTATCCACGTAAAGATTATTATTACCAGGTTTATTACCTGTTTGCCAATTTGCTGGAATACACCGAACTGGTTGATGCCAAGCAAACAACCGATCTGATGATTGATACGTATGTATCAGAGGGAGATCAGTTTGTTTTTGACAGGGTAGCCGAAAAATTTACCATTGCCGAAAAGTACCGGGCCAATTTTGACAACCTGCTGGTAACCGCCAAGCTGCCGTTAAAGTTGCTGCTGTATCAAAACATGCTGACGCTGCTGCAGGAAATTGTTGTTGATCGCAAAAAGTTGTTCATTGTATCAAATGGTAATGTAGAACAGCAGGTAAACAAAATTAAGCAGATAGAATGGCATGGCCTTGAAAAATACCTGGTTTGCTATTTTGCTGAAGAAACCGTAGCCAAGCCCGAACCGGATGTGATACACCTGCTAATACAGGAGCATGATTTGCAGCGAAGAGATGTTGTAATGATTGAAAATTCAGAAACGGACAGATTGTGTGCAGAAGCAGTAGGAATTGATTATATTAACATTGAAAAGTTTTTGTAAGCGTATGTTACATACTTAGTTAAGCGATGTAACGTTAATTAATAAATTGAGTTGTATGAGAAAATTTTTTTACCTGATATTGATCTTATCGGTAGCGGTTACGGCGGCCTGCAAAAAGGATAAAAACCCCGGTAATAATCCTACGCCAACTGACACCGCGGCTACTAAATTGCAGATAGCACAGGATTCTGTTTATCTGTATGCCAAGGAAATTTACTACTGGAACAGCTTTTTACCGGATTATAAAACATTTAACCCCAGACAGTATACCAGCGGAAGCACCGACCTGGATAAATTAACAGCTGAAATTGACGCATACACGCAGTTATCAAAAAACCCGCAAAATGGTAACCGCCCTTATGAGTACGATGATTTTAACCCGGGCAGTTCAAAATATTCATTTATTGATGATGGCGATGTTAATAATGAACTTAACGCCACTAAAGGCGATTACGGGTTTAATTATTTTTACAATACAGCCAGTGATATCAGGATAAGCCTGATCTATGCCGGTTCGCCGGCGGCTTTGGCCGGCCTTACCCGTGGTGATCAGATTGTAGCCATCAATGGCAGTACATCCATCAACATTACTAATTTAAATGACCCGGCTAATGATGCCGGTTACAAATTTGTATCCAGTGCGCTTAACGGTACCAGCACCGTTACATTGCAGCTAAAGAAAACCAACGGAAGCACAGTGAATGTAACGCTGAACGCCAAAACCTATACCTTAAACCCGCTTATTTATGCCAATACCTATAAGGTAGGTACTGCCGGCAAGGTTGCGGGGTACATGGTATTTAATGCCTTCACTTCGCCAGATGTGGCAAAGCCCAAACTTGATTCTGTGTTTAACGTATTTGCATCAGCAGGTGTGACCGACCTGGTTATTGACCTGCGTTATAATGGCGGCGGCGATGTGCGTACAAGCACTTACCTGTCAAATTTAATTGCTCCATCAAGCGCAAGCGGTAGCGTGATGAATACTACCTACTGGACAGCCAACCTGCAAAACGACGCTTATCCTTATCTGAAGAAAAACCTGGGCGATTTTGGACCTGGTTACTTTAAACCTACCAATGCCAATCAAATTGAAAAGTTTGCCAAAGCAGGTTCGGTGAACGTAAGCCGTGTTTTCTTTATCGTAACAGGTAATACGGCATCGGCCAGTGAGCTTACCATTAACAATTTAAGGCCTAAAATGGATGTGCAGCTTATTGGTCAAACTACTTACGGTAAACCGGTTGGCTTTCTTTCAAACCTGATTGTTAAAGGGCATTATTTTTATACCCCAGAATTTGAGATAAAAAACTCTGCGAACGAGGGTGGTTACTACCTGGGTATGGAACCGGGCGGTGTTACCCCTAACGGAGGTATATATTCAGGTAAACTTGACGACGATGATTTAACAAAATCATTCGGCGATAAGACGGAAGGTTTACTGAATGACGCGTTAACTTATATCCAAACAAACGCTTACCCGCAAAGTGGTTCTACACAGGTTATCCAAAGCCTGTCGGCCACTCAAAAGTTATCATCGGTGCAAAGGAACACACTGGCTGTAAAAACAAACAGCCATAAGCTTCATGCTATGTATATTACTTTAAAAGGGAAAAAATAATCCAACGGTGTTAGTCTGCCAGTTCACGTAAATCAACCGGCACAACACGCGATATTCCTTGTTCAACCATAGTCACTCCGTAAATTACATCGGTACTGGCTATGGTTCTTTTGTTATGTGACACGATGATGAACTGAGAGTCTTTAGAGAACGTGCGGATAATGTTATTGAACTTATCAATATTGGTATCATCAAGCGGTGCGTCAACCTCATCAAAAATACAGAATGGGGCGGGCTTAAGCAGATAAAGCGAAAATAGGATAGCCGTTGCCGTCAATGTTTTTTCGCCGCCCGAAAGCTGGTTGATGGATAGGGGGCGTTTACCTTTAGGCTTGGCAATAATATCAATATCCGATTCTAACGGGTGCTGTGGGTCGGTTAACACGAGGTCGCAGGAGTCTTCCTCATTAAACAACGAGCGGAACACTTTGATAAAGTTTTCGCGCACCATAATAAAGGCTGCCATGAATTTCTCCTTGGCCGTATCGTCAATCTCCTGTATAGTGGCCAGTAAAGAAGCTTTTGCCTCACTCAGATCTTTCTTTTGCGCCTGGATAAAGGTATAACGCTCATTCATTTCATTATAAGCCTCTACCGCCATAGGGTTAATAGCTCCAAAATCATCCAGTTGCTTTTTAAATTTCTCAGCCTTTTCGCGCAGGTCATGTTCGCTTTCTGTTGGTGTTTCGGTTTCAGGGAGATCTTCAATATCGATGTTGAACTCTACCGAAAGTCGCTCTTTAAGGGCGTTTAACTCCAATTTGAGGTTGTTACGCTCGTCGCGCAGTTCATTTTCAATAACCTCGCTGTTATCCTTTTTACGGCGAAGCGTAGTTATTTCGTTCTCGTTTTCGGTAATAACAGCGCGCCATTGATAATATTCCTGCTCGGCCTGTTGTGTGGCTTTTTCAAGGTTTTCTTTTTGCTCATACATCTCCAGCAAACCTTCGTCGGAGTTATCGGCCTGTTTCAGGTTTTCCTGTATAGCAATCTTTACCTTTTCAAATTCGGCAGTATTTAGTTTAATCCGGCTCTCCAGGCTTTCCTGTTGCGTATCGCGGTAATCCAGGTCTTTTAAAAGTCCTGATACTTTGTTTTGCTGCTGGTGGAAACGGATGTTTTCCTGGTTATAAGCGTTTGATTGTACCGATACATATTCATTAAGCTCGTTAAAGGCTGCCTGTTTTTCTATCAGTAAATCGTTCTGAATTTGTTTTTGAGTTTTTAGCTCGGCCAGCATCGGGTGCAGGTTTTGCATTTCCTCATTTATACCGGCTATTTTACGCGCTATATCCTCCTTACGGTTAAGGCTGTTTTCAATAAAGGTTTGATACTGTTCCTGACGAGTTTTAACGGTGATCAGCTCGGTATTTAAACGGTTCAGTATTTGCTGCTGCTCATTGAGCTGGGCCGCCTTGGTTGATGCCTTCAGGGCAGCGAGTTTGTTCTGTAACTCGTCTGATTTTGTCTTTTGCGTGTTAACCAGATGTTCTATCCCTTTGATCTCCTTGGCCAGATTTTCCAGATTTTTTGCCCGGCCAATCCTTTTACCCTCAAACAAACCTACCGAGCCACCGGCCATGGTATATTTCGATTTGTTAAACTTGCCGCTTTTGCCAATCAACACCACACCATCGGATAGTTGGGCATTGTTGATCTGCTGGTCTTTATCATCATCAACCAGGTAAACATTTTTTAGTAAATGGTTACAAAGGTTGGTGTAACGTTTATCCACCTCAATTACCTGCAGGGCCGATACCGCGCCGGCATTTTCAAAAGCCGGGTTGCTTGGGTTAATTTCGCCGTAGTTTTCGAGGATAAAGAAGTGGGCACGTCCCCGGGCTGCGTTACTGAGCAGGTTAATGGCCTTTATAGCCTCGTCATAGCTTTCAACCACATAGTGGTTCATGAGTGGTTCCAGGAAGTTTTCAATAGCTACACGGAACTCCTCGCGACAAAAAAGCACATCGCTGAACAGGGGGGCATTTTTGGCCCAGTCGGTATTTTTTTTCAAAAAGCGGATAGACTCCGGAAAACCTTCCAGGTTATCTACCATGCTTTTGGTGAGGTTATATTCGTTTTGCTTGGCGTCGAGCTTGCGGCTTTCCTTGATAATGGTATCCTTTACAGTAACCAATTCGGCATCGGTATCGGCAATTTGCTCCTTTAACTTATTTTCGGCCTCAAGGGATAGTTGGTATTCATCATCGAGGGTTTCTTTACGGGCCTGCAGTTCGGCAACTACCTGGTTAAAGTGCGAAAGCTCTACTTCCTTATTGGTAGCATCTTCCATGTTGCGTTGACTTTCCTGCTCCAAAGCCTGCTGTTGTATCTGCAGTATATCAATGTCCTTTTCGGCTTTGTATGCCTGATTTTGCAGGCGGGTATTGATGCCGGTAAGTTCATTAAGCTCGTTACGGGCCGATGATTGCTGCAGCCTTAACTCATCAACAGCGTCTTTAAGGTCAATCAGTTTACTTTGTATGGTTTGCAGGTTCTCATCCTCAGTCGCTTTTTCTTCTGATAAGCGCTTGATGTTGTATAATACGTGGTTCAGCTGGTTTTTGTCGCGGTCAAGTTCTTCGGTTAGACGCGCTTCTTTATCCTGCTGAAATTTAAGCTGTTCATTCTTGATCTTTTTCTCACTTTCATAAGCCCTGATCTTAGAAACAAACTCGTTGGTGGTTTTTTGCTGAACCGACAGATTTTTTTCTTTGGTGATACTATCCAGCTTTTGTTGCTGTAAGGCTGCCTCCAAAGTATCTATCTGGGCTACAATGCCTCCTTTTTCGGCTTTTTGCTTTTGCTCCTGATCTTCAATTTTCTTTAACGATTCGCTGAAGGATACAATGCGGAACGAGGCCAACATAATGCTGAGCGTTTTGTATTGCTCTTTTATCCGGTAATAGCGCTCGGTTTTCTTGGCCTGGTTCTCCAGTGTTTTCAGGTTCTTTTCTATCTCGAAAAGTAGGTCTTCCACACGTTCCAGGTCGGCTTCGGTATCTTTAAGTTTACTAAAGGTTTGTTTTTTGCGAAGTTTATATTTGGATATACCCGATGCTTCCTCAAATAAGTTACGGCGCGATCCTTCTTTATTAGTGATGATCTCGTCGATCATCCGCAGCTCGATGATGGAGTAGGAGTCGGAGCCTATGCCGGTATCCAGAAAAAGATCGGTAATATCCTTCAGGCGGCACTGCACATCATTAAGGCGGTATTCGCTTTCGCCAGTGCGGTAAAGTTTGCGGGTTAAGGTTACCTGCGAATAATCCGTTGGCAGTACGTTTTTAGTATTATCAAAAGTGAGGGAAACTTCGGCAAGATTGGCTGATTTACGGCTTTTGGTACCGTTAAAAATAACGTTATCCATCTTCTCCGAGCGCAGCATACGGGTGCTTTGTTCGCCTAAAACCCACCTGATGGCATCAACCACATTTGATTTTCCGCAGCCATTTGGTCCAACAATAGCAGTTACACCCTCATTAAAATTAATGGTGATCTTATCTCCGAAACTCTTAAAGCCCTTGATTTCTAAGCGGGTAAGCTGCATTTAATTTGTTGTGTCCTTGCAAAAATTTAACCTTCAAAGTAATTATAAAAAAATGATTTTATTAAACTTTTTTTGGTGGGGGTAGTTTGATATGAATCATTGCAAGAATGAGGCAATCTCAGCGGGAAATGCTCATCGTATACCCGCTCTTGGCCGCGGGAGGGCCGAGTTACTTTTGTGGCCACAAAAGTAACCAAAAAGGCTTTCAGCAGATAGGCTTCTTTGCCGCACGAGGCCTTACTCTGCAAATCAGCCAGAACCACGGGCTGCAAAAAGTTGCCCGACTTCGTTCGCTCAAAGCCAAACGCTTCTGCAAATATTTGCTATGCCCCTGCAGCTACACGGGCCACCATTGTTCTGTCTGCTTTCTCCCGAAGCTTATCTGCTGAAGGAAAAATAAAACGCATTAAATGAAACAATCAATATAAAAGCGAATTTTCACTACTCACTACTCACTACTCACTACTCACTACTCAAAGCGCTACCCTGATCTCGCCTTTTAGGTAGGTGACTGCTTTACCGCTCATTTGCACGCGTTCGCCTTTGAGCTCGCACCAGAGTTCACCACGGCGGGCTGATATCTGGTAGGCGCGGAGCTTGGTTTTGCCGAGTGCTTTAGCCCAGTAAGGTATCAGGTTGCAATGTGCCGATCCGGTTACGGGATCTTCAGGGATGCCTGCCCCGGGTGCAAAAAAGCGCGATACAAAATCGGAGTTATCACCCGGCGCGGTAACAATTACGCCTATGGTATCCATTTTTGAAAGCGCGAAAAAATCGGGGGTCATATCTTTGATGTCCTGCTCGGTTTCATAAACGAGGAAGTAATCCCTTGATCTTAAAATGGCTACGGGCTCTTTGTCGCTAAGCGCCTCGGCCAGTCCGTTGGGTGGCTCAATCGGTATAGGCGGCCGGGAAGGGAAGTCCATAGTATATTTATTGCCATCTTTTTTAACTATAAGTGTACCCGCTTTTACAGTTTCAAAATGTATGGTATCACCGGTAAAACCCAATTCGGTAAATAATATATGTGCGGATGCCAGGGTTGCATGGCCGCAAAGGTCAATTTCATATTCGGGTGTAAACCAGCGTAGCTTATAGCCATTGTCGGTTTTTACAAAAAAAGCGGTTTCGGCCAGGTTGTTTTCTATAGCAATCTTTTGCATTACCTCATCGGGTAACCATTCGGTAAGCGGGCAGATAGCAGCCGGATTGCCGCCAAAAAGTTTATCGGTGAATGCGTCGGCCTGATATATTGAAATCGTCATAAAAAAAAGTTCTGATAGGGCTAAAATACTTTTTTATTATGTGAATATTAAATTCACATAACTATAACGAAATATCGGTAATAATATTAGATTGGGAGGATAATTTAATCGATGCTATTGATATAGCCCCAGGTAATCAGATCGTCTGGAGATTTAACGTGTTTGGTGCTTCCATTGCTAATGAGGATAAGGCGGTCGCTAATGTCGATAATGTTTCTGTATTGATGATCGGTGATGATAAAGCCCTTATGTTGAGCACATCGTTTAATGATGGGCTTAAAAAGATCAGCCTGAACTGGCGAAATGTGGGTAAAGGGTTCATCCAGCAAAATAAAATCAGCCTTATTGTAAACGATCATGAGGGTTTCCAGTTGCCTGAGCTCACCGCCCGATAGCTGACCAACAGTTTTGTTAAAATGACCTTGATAAATATCAAGACTGGTAAACTCATCCCAAAATTGAGGATCGATAAAGTTTTTGGCCAGCTCCTTTATCTTTATGCCATGTGGCAGATAATTGTGCTGAGGCAAATAGGCTATCCGGGTTTGATGATAGCCTTTAGTTATGTATTGGTCATTAATACTCACATGTTTATAGCCTGGTTTCAAAATGCCGAAAATAATACGTAACAGAGATGATTTTCCACATCCATTTCTACCCAGCAGGCCTACAATCTCGCCTTGTTTACAGTCAAGATAGATATCCTGTAAAATCATCCGCCCATCAAATTCAAGCTGAATACTATCAACCTTTAATACAAGTGGCTGCATAAAATATTATTTTAGATAGGATGATCAATAATACGCAGAGAGCTGTGTCGATTATAAAAGCATTGATTATCATGCGTTTCATACCAAAGCCAGTGTTCCGGAAATAAAAGTAATTTTCTTTGACAGAAAAATGATGAAGGCTTACCGCTGATATAAATCCAATTATTTTGGCAAATAAAAATATGGGAGTGTTAACAGTTGCGGCATTGAAAACTAAAAGCAATAAAGCTAATACAGTGAATGATACATTGTATAGCACCAGCAGCCGGTAATATTGAAGTGTAAGGATGCCTAAACGTTTCAATTGGTAATTGTGACAATTAATCAAACAGATTAATTTGCCGATTATTGTTATCCCCGTCCTCAATTCTGATTTTATTAACCAGCAGATGAGCTTGCCGGGTAGGTTCGGGGATGCGGTAACCACGGATGCAGTTTTTAATAACTTGTACACTTTGCTCCATGCTGATGCGATGGCCTGGGGATATATAAATAGGATTGCAATTTTTTTTGCTTCTGAGGGCGATGCCAATAATTTCGCCTTTATCATACATTGGGCTTTGATCAAACGGATGATTGCCGGGTTCATCATACCTGCCGGTGAGCCTGCTTTTGGCGCTGCCTATGGCGGGTATATCAGTGATGAGGCCGAAATGTGTTGCTATACCTGTCCGGCGTTCATGGGCTATTCCCTGCCCGTCTAAAACCATCAGATCAGGCTTAACTGTCAGTTTATCCCAGGCATCAAGCAGGGCGGGCACCTCTCTGAAAGCCAGCAGCCCCGATATGTAGGGGAATTTGGTTTTGCTGATAGCTGTGGACTGACCTATGATCTTTAATTCCGGATAACTAAACAGCACAATGCCTGCATACACCACCTCTGAATATTTATTGAACGAGATATCGGCTCCACCAATAGTATTTATGGCACTTAAGAGTGGGGAGATGTTGATTTGCCTGCGTAACTCATGCTGGTAGGCAATAGCCTGAGCAGGAGTGAGGTTTTCATAATCAGATGGCTGCATGGTTTATAAAACGGACAGCTCATATGCTTGTTTGAATTACTGCAACAAAAAAGCCATTGGCGATAACCAATGGCTTTATAAATATTTTTAGTTAAGATTAACCTAAATATGATTTCAGGATTTTGCTTCTTGAAGTGTGACGAAGGCGTTGCAGGGCCTTGTCCTTGATCTGGCGTACACGCTCACGGGTGAGGTTGAACTTTTCACCTATTTCCTCTAATGAAAGTGGATGATTAGTACCTAAACCAAAGAACAACACGATAATTTCGCGCTCACGTTCGGTTAAGGTTGATAACGAACGTTTGATCTCTTCAGACAATGATTCGTTGATCAATATAGAGTCGGTATTAGGCTCCTGGTTTTCCAATACATCAAGCAGCGTATTTTCTTCACCCTGTACAAAAGGTGCATCCATTGATACATGACGGCCTGAATTGCTCAACGTATCTGAGATTTTATCAACCGTGGTTTCCAGTATGTCGGCAAGCTCTTCAGGTGAAGGCTCACGCTCATATTCCTGCTCCAGTTTTGAAAAAGCCTTGCTGATCTTGCTTAACGAGCCTACCTGGTTTAAAGGCAAACGCACTATACGTGACTGTTCGGCAATGGCCTGCAGTATGGACTGACGGATCCACCATACGGCATAGGATATAAATTTGAAACCTTTGGTTTCGTCAAAGCGCTTGGCTGCCTTAATTAAACCTAAGTTACCTTCGTTAATTAAATCGCCAAGGGTTAAGCCCTGATTTTGATATTGTTTGGCAACAGAAACCACAAAGCGTAAATTGGTTTTGGTTAAACGTTCCAAAGCCGCCTGATCACCCTCGCGTATTTTTTGAGCTAATATTACTTCTTCTTCGGCAGTTATCAGATCAACTTTACCAATCTCGTGAAGATATTTGTCCAGCGATTGTGACTCGCGATTGGTAATGGATTGCGTTATTTTGAGTTGTCTCATTTATTTATAAACCTTCCGTACTTTCTATTGAGTACAGAACGTGCAAAGTTATAAAATTGTTCTAAAAAATTACAATTGTACCACGTATTTTCAAAAAAAATAGCTTATATGGGCCAAACGTAACGTGTTGATTTTGAATGGTTAATAATTGCGTTGTTAAGTAATTGTTCTATTTTTTTTAAATAATTGGTTAAAGTGTCAAGCGGTATGATTTTTGTTGTCTGCGTAAAATCCAAACTAAATATCACTTAGTTTAAATACGTCTTTTACTCTGATTCCTTTTTCGGTTTGCTGTAATGTACAGCATTCGTTAATTGGGTCGTGCTCAAAATACAAAATATAATCTTTTTCTACGGCCTCATTTAAAAATAGTTTCTTCTCTGCCAGTGTTTTTAATGGGAACATATCGTATGCCATTACATACGGCATAGGCAAATGGCCAACAGATGGTAAAAGATCGGCCATGTAAAGGATGTTTTTGTTTTTGTAATTAATGAGCGGCAGCATCATAGCGTCGGTGTGGCCGTAAACATATCTTATATCAAAGTTGCTGGTAAAAGTATCACCATTCGTACCCTTAACAAACTGTAGTTGCCCGCTTTGTTGTATAGGCAGTATATTTTCCTTTAAAAAAGATGCTTTTTCGCGGTCGTTAGGGTTTATGGCCCAGTCCCAATGTTGCTGGTTGCTCCAGTATTGGGCGTTTTTAAAAGTAGGGGTAAGGTTGTCGCCGTTTCGGGTTACCGCACCTCCAACGTGGTCAAAGTGCAGGTGGGTTAAAAATACGTCTGTAATATCATCCCGGTGAAAACCCAGGGCAGCCAGTGAACTATCTAAAGTGGCATTACCATGCAGGTAGTAATAGCTAAAAAATTTTTGATCCTGCTTGTTACCAATACCGGTATCAATTAATATGAGGCGGTTATTATCTTCAACCAGCAGGCAGCGCATGGCCCAGGTGCACATATTGTTTTCATCGGCAGGGTTGGTTTTGTTCCAGATGGTTTTGGGTACTACACCAAACATGGCGCCGCCGTCTAATTTAAAAAAGCCGGTATCAATGGTATGAAGATTCATGGTAAGTCAAAATTAAAAAGTCAAAAGTCAAAAGGCTTTGTTAATGTAATAATAAAGAAAAAGCCGATAGCTTTTTGCTACCGGCCTTTTGAAATTTATTTGTCTTGATTAACAGGACAAGAGATCTTGACTTTTTAATTTTGACTTATAAATGTATTACTTCGTCGTAAGCTGCTGCTGCTGCTTCCATTACTGCTTCGCTCATGGTTGGGTGAGGGTGAACCGATTTAATGATTTCATGACCGGTAGCTTCCAGCTTGCGGGCGGTAACTACTTCGGCAATCATTTCAGTAACATTGTAACCCAGCATGTGCGCACCCAGGAACTCACCATATTTAGCGTCAAATATCACTTTCACAAAACCATCTTTTGCGCCGGCAGCACTTGCTTTACCCGATGCTGAGAATGGGAATTTACCAACCTTAATTTCGTATCCGGCTTCTTTAGCTGCTTTTTCGGTATAACCTACAGAGGCAACCTCAGGTGAGCAATAAGTACAACCCGGGATGTTGTTGTAATTTAAAGGCTCAGGATTGTGGCCTGCTATTTTCTCAACGCAGATAATGCCTTCGGCAGATGCTACGTGAGCCAGGGCTTGTCCTTTAACGATATCGCCAATGGCGTATACGCCTTCTACATTGGTTTTGTAGAAATCATCAACAACTACCTTGCCTTTATCTGTTTTTACACCGTTCTCTTCTAAGCCAATGCCTTCAATATTGGTTGATATACCAACAGCCGATAAAACGATCTCGGCTTCCAGTACTTCAACACCGGTAGCGGTTTTTACGCTTACCTTGCAAAGCTCGCCGCTGGTATCAACCGACTCTACGTTTGAACCGGTAAGTATATTTAAGCCTTGTTTTTTCAGGATACGTTGAAGGTTTTTTGAAACTTCTTCATCTTCCAAAGGCACAATGTTATCCAGATACTCGATCACGGTAACCTTTGTACCAATGGCATTGTAGAAGTAAGCAAACTCAATACCTATAGCACCTGAACCAACCACGATCATTGATTTTGGTTGTTTTGGCAATACCATTGCCTCACGGTAGCCAATAACTTTCTTACCGTCCTGTTTAATATTAGGCAGTTCGCGTGAGCGGCCACCTGTAGCCAGAATTATATGTTTAGCAGTGATCTGTTTGGTTGAGCCATCGTTTCCTTTAACTTCAACAACACCTTTTGATTTTAATTTACCAAAACCAACTACTACATCGATCTTGTTTTTCTTCATTAAAAACTGAACACCTTTGCTCATGCCATCGGCAACGCCGCGGCTTCTTTTAATAACACTTTCAAAATTGATCTCGCCGGTAGCAGTTACACCATAATCAGCAGCGTGATTAAGGTATTCAAATACCTGGGCGCTTTTTAACAAAGCTTTAGTAGGGATACAGCCCCAATTAAGGCAAATGCCGCCTAATGATTCTTTTTCAATAATGGCAGTTTTTAAACCGAGTTGGGAAGCGCGGATAGCTGCAACGTAACCTCCTGGGCCTGATCCTATAACAATTAAATCGTAATCCATATTTTTTAACGATAATACTTTTATAATTTAAACTTTTGCTTAGTACGGATTAAAGCTACCCCCATGTTTTTTACACAGGCGTTAATTTTAATTGGCCCAAAGCTAAGTAAAAGGGGCGAAATGAGAAAATGCAACACAGGCTTAGAATTGCGTGTTGCTTATTAATTACAATAAAATGCCATTTAAGCAGAATAGCACTAATTAATACATTATGAATATTATATAATATCTACCTATTTACTTGTGATTAATATTACGATTTGATGAAAATGTTGAAAAGTTTATAGCCATTGGTAACATTTAATTAACATTGGCAATCAGGTGTTTGTATACCTTTGCAGCTCAAATAATATATTATTAATTAAATAACAATTTATGAGGAAGATTTTACTTCTTTTATTCATTAGTGTGGTTACAATTGGGTTTGCCTCGGCGCAAATTACAACCAGTAGCTTAACAGGGATCGTTAAAGATTCAAAAGGGGTTTTACCCGGCGCTACCATTGTGGCCACTCACGTACCTTCCGGTACAATTTATAGCACAGTATCAAGGGCAAATGGACAATACACCATCCCTACCATGCGTGCTGGCGGTCCATACAGCTTAAAGATTACCTTTGTGGGCTATAATCCAAAAACTATTAATGACCTGGTATTGAGCCTGGGTACGCCGCTTAATATCGATATTACGCTGGATGATCAGTCAAAAGCACTGTCAGAGGTTGTAGTAGTTGGTCAGAAAAAGGGGGCTGCTATCAGCCCTGAAAGAAACGGTACATCCACCAACGTTTCTCAACGCCAGCTGCAAAATTTACCAACCATCTCTCGCAGCATACAGGATTTTACACGTTTAACGCCACAGGCTATTTCATCAACCAGCAATGCTGATGGCAGCCCTGCAGGTATAACCTTCGCAGGTCAGAACAACCGTTACAACCAATTTACTATTGACGGTGCAGCTGCCAATGACGCGTTTGGTTTATCAGCTTCAGGCACCAACGGTGGCCAGGCTGGTATTAATCCAATTCCTTTTGAAGCTATCCAGGAAGTACAAGTAGTATTATCACCATATGATGTTACCCAGGGTGGCTTTACTGGTGGTGGTATCAATGCGGTTACTAAAAGCGGTACAAATGCCATGCATGGTTCTGCTTATTACCTATTTAGCAACCAGGGTTTGGTTGGTGAGCATGGTAATACCGATACAAAATATCCTACCTTTAATACCAAAACATTTGGTGCAAGCTTAGGCGGCGCCATTGTTAAAAACAAATTATTCTTTTTTGTTAACGGCGAGAGATTAACCAGCACAAACCCATTGGCGTTTGATCCTTCACAGGCTGGTTCAGGTTCAAAATTCAACGTAGCTACCTTACAGTCATTACATGATTATGTTCAGAAAACTTACAGTTACGATCCTGGATCATTCACTGATATCAACAGAACAACCAAAAATACTTCAATATTTGGCCGTTTAGACTGGAACATCGATGCTAAAAACAAACTGACCGTACGTCATAGCTATGTTGATGGTAGCAACTACAACATTAGCCGCAGCCCAACGTCAATTGCTTTTGCTAACAGCGGCTATTATTTCAAAAGTACTACCAACTCAACCGTTGCCGAGTTGAACAGCAGTATCTCAAGCAGTTCTTCAAACGTATTGCGTGTAACTTATAATAACATTAATGACAGAAGAGAAACCTCACCGTTCCCTAACGTACAGATAGTACAAGATGGTTTAACCTATAATTTAGGTGCTGATTTTTCTTCTTCTGCCAACTCGTTAAAGCAAAATAACTTTACTTTAACTGATAACTATACAATTTACCGCGATAATCATACGATTACTGTTGGTACCGAAAATCAGTTTTTTAACACTAACAACGTGTTTTTACAAGCTTATACCGGTGCTTACAGCTACAACAAATCAACAGCAGGTTTTGATAATATAGCTTCATTTGAAGATCCAAACTCAATTCCAAACTCTTACACCCTAAATTATTCAGCTAAGGGTGGTAACGATAAGGCTCCTTCTGTTATGCACGTTGCTCAGTTCAGTGTTTACGGTCAGGATATCTGGACAGTTGCTCCGGATTTTAAGTTAACTTACGGCATCCGTTTAGATCTGCCGGCTTACTTCAATAGCCCGGTTGCTAATACAGCCTTTAACACTAATCCGAGTTTTGGTGGCATACAGAATAACCAGCACCCTAAATCTAAATTATTATTTAGCCCGCGTGCAGGCTTTAACTGGGATATTAATGGTGAGGGCATAACACAGTTAAGAGGTGGTGCTGGTATATTTACCGGTAAAGTGCCTTTGGTATGGATCTCTAACCAATATGGTGGTACAGGCGTTTCTACTATCCGTTACGCGCCAAGCGGTACCGGTGTACCAACAGATCTGCACTTTCACTATGATCCAAGCGCTCGTTTAGGCGGTGCTTATGTGCCTGCTGCCAACAACCCACCAGCTACTGAGGTTGATGTGACTGATCCTAACTTTAAATTACCTCAGATATTCCGTGCCAACTTAGCGGTTGATCATAAATTACCGTTTTGGGGTTTAGTGGGTACTTTAGAGGCCTTGTATACCAAAAACATTAATAATATCCTTTACAAGAACCTTAACATTGCACCTCAGGCCGATGTGGTTACCATTGGTAACAGCACACGTCCGTGGTATAACTTCACCCGTTTAGATAACAAGTTTACTGATGTGCTGGAATTAACCAACACCAGCAAAGGTTACTCATACAACTTTACCGCTCAAATTCAAAAGCCATTTAGCGATGGTTGGGTAGGTTCGGTTGCTTATACCTATGGTAAATCAACTTCGGTAAATGATGGTACCAGCTCAGTAGCCTTATCTAACTGGCGTTTTGCTTATAACACCAATGGTTTAAATAGCCTTGATGAGTCGCGCTCAAATTATGATCCGGGATCACGTATTATTGGTTTTGTTGCCAAAACCTTTACCTATGCCCACAAACGCTTAGCTACAACTGTTGGTTTGGTATACACCGGCCAGTCTGGTTTGCCATTTAGCTACACTTACTCTAAAAACATTAACGGTGATGACATTACCGGCAGAACCGGTAACAACAACGCCAACCTGGTGTATGTGCCATCTGCACAGGAGTTAAACGACCCGGCTGGTTATTCAAAATATACACTTGTTGACCTTACTACCACAGCAAATGGTACTACCACTGTTGTAAGAACTGCTGCGCAGCAATGGGCTGATCTGAAAGCTTTTGTTGAAGGTAATAAAGACCTGAAAAAGAACGAAGGTAAAGTGATTCAGCGTAACGGTACCCGCAGCCCATGGGAAAACCATTTTGACCTGAAAATTAGCCAGGATTTTTATATGGTTAACCAACATCGCTTACAGGTATCATTTGATATCCTTAACGTTGGTAACCTGATTGACAAAAACTCAGGTCGTAGCTATGGTACTTCAAACCAGGACGTATCATTGTTCACTGTAGTTAATCAATCAACTAAACCAACATTTACATTTGATCAAACTAAGCTGAACACCATTAATGGTAAATACCAGCCTTATTTTGTAAATGACTTCCTTACCCGTTGGAGAGGTCAGTTAACGTTCCGTTACTCTTTCTAAGTAGTTAGTTAGATTAAATTCTTAATATTAAAAAGCGGCAGCCATTAGGCTGCCGCTTTTGTTTTGTCATAAACTGGTCAAATATTATCGATAAAAGCTTTGTTAGGATATAATATATAGTATTACATATATCACGCTTATTAACCATAAGTATAATAAGCTTTACTCGTTTTATTGCTTTAATTATAAAATACTAAGTATTAGTAGGGTTAATGCTCGTAACAGGTTGCTTAAAAGTGTTGATTTTTTTTAAAATGTTGAAAAAATAAGCGCCTATTATTAACATTAAATTAACATTGTCAATTAGGCTATTAACTATCTTTGCACCTAATTAATATAAGTATAATTAAAAAAGCAATTTATGAGGAAGCCTTTACTTCTTTTATTATTATTAACCGGTTTTATGTTCCTTAACAGGAATGCCTTTGCGCAGGGGGTAACCACCGCGAGCGTAAACGGTATTGTAGCTGATACTAAGGGAGCTATACCGGGAGCAACTGTAACAATTACACATATCCCAACCGGAACTGTGTACTCTACAGTAAGCCGTGCCGATGGCCGCTATAACATCCCTAACTTAAGGGTTGGTGGGCCATACACCTTTAAAGTAAGCTTTATTGGTTACAAAAACTTTGTTCAGGAAGGTATTACGCTTACAATTGGTCAGGATCAGAAGATCAACGCCCAGTTGGCAGATAATACAACTTCATTAACGGAGGTTGTGGTAACAGGTACTCAAGGTAAGGTGATCAACTCATCACGTACCGGTGCCCGTGAAACAATTAACCGTCAGCAAATTGAAAATTTGCCAACAGTTGCCCGTTCATTACAGGATTTTACGAAATTGACTCCATCAGCAAACTCAACCGGTACTTTTAACAGTTTCGGTGGTCGTAGCGGTGCTTACAATAACGTAACTGTTGACGGTGCATTGTTCAACAACTCATTCGGTTTATCAAGTACTTTGGGTGGTCAGGCAAGCTCACAACCTATTTCATTAGATGCGATTGACCAGATTCAGGTTGATATTGCACCTTATGACGTACGTCAGGGTAACTTTACCGGTGCCGGTATTAACACTGTAGTAAAATCAGGTACCAACGAAGTTAAAGGTACTGCTTATTACTATGGCCGTGGAGTAAGGTTAACCGGTTACCACGCAGGTAATACAAATGTTCCTATCACTCCTTTTGATTACCATACAGATGGTGTTGCCGTTGGTGGCCCTATCATCAAGAATAAATTATTCTTGTTTGTATCTGGTGAGCAGGAAAGAATAAGCCAGCCACCTGCAACTGCATATGTTGCCGGTCGTCCGGGTTTAAGCGGCTCTAACGTTTCAAACGTACAAGCCAGCACTTTAGATGCTATAAAAGCTAAATTGGCAACTTATGGTTATGACCCGGGAGCTTACGAAAACTATGTTTATGCAACTTCAAGTAACAAGTTAACTGCCAAGTTAGACTGGAACATTGATAAAAATAATACTTTAAGTGCCAAGTATTTTTACTTAAAGTCATTTAAAGACCAGCCTGCCAGTAACTCAGGTATTCCAAATAGCGATGGTATAACATCTGTTGGTTATGGTACCACACGTGCACCAGGCCCTAACACTTTACCTTTCTTAGGTTCAGGTTATACTATCAACAACAACTTTAATATTGGTATAGTTGAGTTAAACAGCCGTATCAGCAGCTCAATGTCAAATAAACTTACTGTAGGTTATTCGGCTCTGAGAGATTTCCGTAACTTCCTGGGTAATGGTTCATTACCAATGGTTGATATCGGTAACGGTGCATCTGATGCAAACGGTGTGGTTACATCGCCTGCAAGTGCAACAGCAACCAGCTTTGGTTCTGAACTTTACACAGCAGGTAACTTATTAAGCACCAACATCTGGCAATTTGCTGATGACTTCACCATATATTCAGGTAAGCATGAGTTCACCATTGGTACAAGCAACCAGATCCAAAGCTATACCAACGGTTTTGCACCAGATTATAACGGTTTATATACTTACAACTCTGCATCTGATTTTATTAATGGTTTACCTGCTCAGGCTTACACCTTACGCTACTCAGCAGTAGGTAATGATTTACCTTTGGCTAAGATCAAAGCTTCTATCTATAGCGTATATGTTCAGGATAAATTCCATGTTACTGATAATTTCAGGTTAACTTATGGTTTAAGAGCTGATTATGATGTTTTCCCTACTACATTAGCTGCAAATTCAAACGCTGCTGCTTTAACTTTCCAGGGTGGTACACATGTTGATGTGTCTAAATTACCTAAAAACAGAGTTCAGCTTTCACCTCGTATCGGTTTTAACTGGGATGTTAATGGCGATCAGTCAACCCAGGTACGTGGTGGTTCGGGTTTATTTACAGGTACTGTACCATTTGTATGGATCTCTAACCAGGCTTCAAACAACGGTTTATTGTTTGGTTCACGTACCATTACAAAAGCTAATGACCCTAACAACCCACAGTTAATATTCAACAAAGATGTTAATGCTAACCGCCCGGCAAATGCAGCGGCAAATACATCTTATGAGCTTGATGTTGCTGATCCTAACCTGAAATATCCAAAAATCTGGAGAACTAACTTAGCTATCGATCAAAGATTACCTGGTGGTATCATCGGTACTATCGAAGGTTCATACACCAAGGATATCCGTGCTATTTATCACCAGAACTTAGTATTGTCTGATGCTTTTACAACACTTCCTGGTGTTGAAGGTCAAATTCAGTACA
Organism: Mucilaginibacter aquaedulcis; assembly: GCF_030409325.1. Classification (GTDB taxonomy): domain Bacteria; phylum Bacteroidota; class Bacteroidia; order Sphingobacteriales; family Sphingobacteriaceae; genus Mucilaginibacter; species Mucilaginibacter aquaedulcis. The sequence goes on along the minus strand of NZ_JAUFPR010000001.1, from coordinate 796,632 downwards.
ATTCTAAAAACACAACCCCTTCAGCTGCAGCAGCTACTGCTGCAAATCCATCTATCACCGGTTTGTATTATATGAGAAACACCAGCAAAGGCTTCTCATATTTCATGACAGGTCAGTTACAAAAAAGCTTTACCAATGGTTTTGCTGCGAGTGTAGCTTACACTTACACCAAATCAAAAGATGTTAACGATGGTGGCTCAACAGCTGCAACAATCTGGAATACCCGTTATGTTGCCGGTAACCCTAATGGTGATAACTTATCAAACAGTTCATACGTTCAGCCTAATCGTATCATAGCAACCGTATCTTACCGTAAGCAGTATGCTAAAAACCTGGCTACTACTGTAGGTTTAGTATTTGAAGCTTCAAACAATGGTGCTATTTCATACATTACTGCTAATGACCCTAATAATGATGGTGCTACTAACGATTTGATGTACATCCCTAAAAATCAGGGAGACATTAATCTGGTTGCTGCTCCTACAGCTGCAAATGGAACAGTTGATACCCGTACACCTGCTCAGATCTGGACTCAGTTAAACAATTTCATTAATCAGGATAACTACTTGAGCCAGCACAGAGGTCAGTTTGCACAACGTAATGGTGCTATATTGCCTACTTACAAACGTCTTGACCTGCACTTTGCTCAGGACTTCTTTATCAAAACCGGTAAAGTGAAAAATACATTAGAAGTTACTTTTGATGTGATCAACTTCACTAACCTGTTAAACCGTAACTGGGGTTTATACCAGGTTTCATACAGCGGGTTTAACAATGGTGCAACAACCGTGTTAAGATATATGGGTAAAGATGCTACAGGTAAAGCAAATTATTCATTCCCTTACCTTGATGCTAACAACGCTGTACCTGTTACAAGTTCATACAAAACAGATATCAGCCAGTTCTCACGTTTCCAGGCTCAGATCGGTGTTAGATATATATTTAACTAATCTCGGTTTCCGAAGAAACACTATAAAACAAAGAAACCCGGCCAATTGGCCGGGTTTCTTTGTTTTATAGTAAAATGATTGAAGGGCGATCAATTAATATTCAAATACCCCAAACTCTGATTTTACAGTGACCTTTTTAGTTTCGGCTTTTTCAACACGGCCAATTATTTGTGCATCTACGCCAAAGCTTTGAGAAATTGCGATAAGTTCTGCTGCAATTTCCTGAGGTACATATAGCTCCATACGGTGACCCATATTGAAAACTTTATACATTTCCTGCCAGCTGGTTTTTGACTCCTCTTGAATCAGTTTAAACAACGGAGGAACCGGGAACAGGTTATCCTTAATAACATGAAGGTTTTCTATAAAATGCAATACCTTGGTTTGCGCGCCGCCACTGCAATGTACCATACCGTGGATCTGGCTGCGATAGCTATCCAGGATTTTTTTGATGATAGGCGCATAGGTACGGGTAGCGCTTAATACCAGCTTGCCTGCGGTAACACTTTGGCCGTTACCAATATCAATCATATCGGTAAGGTTTTTGCTCCCGCTGAAGATCAGTTCGTAAGGGATAGCGGCGTCGTAACTTTCCGGATACTTGCTGGCTATAGTCTTATTAAAAACATCATGACGGGCAGATGTAAGGCCATTTGAGCCCATGCCGCCATTATATTCCTTCTCGTAGCTGGCCTGGCCGTAAGAGGCTAAGCCTACAATAACATCGCCAGGTTGTATGCGATGATTGGAGATCACATCATCACGTTTCATGCGGCAGGTAACCGTAGAATCAACAATAATGGTGCGTACCAGATCGCCTACATCGGCAGTTTCGCCGCCGGTTGAGTAAATGCCTATGCCGGCATCACGCAGCTCGTTAAGTATTTCTTCAGTGCCGTTGATGATGGCTGCAATAACTTCGCCTGGTATCAGGTTTTTATTACGGCCAATGGTTGATGACAGGAGAATATTATCTACAGCGCCCACACAAAGCAGGTCATCAAGATTCATGATGATAGCATCCTGGGCAATACCGCGCCATACAGATATATCGCCGGTTTCTTTCCAGTAAGTATAAGCTAATGATGATTTGGTGCCTGCGCCATCGGCATGCATAATGTTGCAGTATTCGGCATCATTAGTTAAAATGTCAGGTACAATTTTACAGAAGGCTTGCGGGAATATACCTTTATCGATATTTTTTATTGCATTATGTACATCATCTTTTGATGCAGATACGCCACGTTGATCATAACGTTGTGAAGAAACCATGTGCAAAACTAATGATTTTGAAAGTAAAGTACACAGATTGTGTTAATCCTAATCACAAAATGTGAATTTTACGCTGAATTTAGCGCTAACAAAAAATGGCACTAATTATTAATTAGTGCCATTTGCATAAAGTTATGCTATAATTTATTTAATAAATAGCAACTCCCTGAATTTTGGCAGTGGCCATAAAGTATCGTCAACCAATTGCTCCAGTTTGTCAACATGGTAGCGGATAGGTTGGAAGAATGATTTTACCTTTTCATCATAATCAATGGCACGCTGGCGTATATCATCAATGGCATTGGCTTTTTTACGTTCATCAACCATTTGCTCCACATTTGATTTGATAAAATTAACATGCTCGGAAATCTTGTTGATAAGATCAAGCTGTGCAGCGTAAGTGTCGCTTGCTAAGCCAATATCTTTTAGGCCTTTAACATTCTCTATCAATTTTGACTGATATGCTATTGCCGACGGGATGATCACGTTCAGCACTAATTCGCCAATTACACGGGCTTCAATCTGCAGTTTTTTGTAAAAGCTATCCAATAAAATTTCATGACGGGCATGAGCTTCCCTTGGGCTGAATACACCTGTTTCTGCAAAAAGGATATCTGATTTTTCTGATAACAATGCGTCAAGCGCTTTTGGGGTGGTTTTTACATTTGATAAGCCACGTGTTTCGGCCTCTTTTTCCCAGGCCTCGCTATAACCATTGCCTTCAAAACGGATGTTTTTTGACTCCTTAATGTATTTCTTAATAACCATTAATAAGGCAAGGTCTTTTTTCTCGCCTTTTTTGATCAGTTTATCAACATCATATTTGAATTTTTTAAGCTGATCGGCAACAATCATATTTAATATGGTCATTGGGCTGGCCGAGTTTGCCGATGAACCAACAGCACGCAATTCGAATTTATTACCCGTAAAGGCAAAAGGCGAGGTACGGTTACGGTCGGTATTGTCAGGCAATATCTGCGGAATTTTAGGAATGCCCTGCCATAGCATGTTATCCTCTTTTATCTTTTTGCTGATGCGTGAAGTTTCGATCTCATCAAGTACATCGTTCAGCTGGCTGCCCAGGAATATAGAAATAATGGCCGGAGGGGCTTCATTAGCACCCAAGCGGTGATCATTATTTACAGATGCGATTGATGCACGCAACAGGTCGGCATGTTCGTAAACGGCCTTGATGGTGTTAACAAAGAAGGTAAGGAACATCAGGTTGTTCTTAGGCGTTTTGCCCGGCGACAACAAGTTTTTACCTGTATTGGTTATCAGCGACCAGTTGTTGTGCTTACCCGAGCCGTTTAAACCGGCATAAGGTTTTTCGTGCAACAACACTTTGAAATTATGCCTGCGGGCCACACGGTCCATCAGATCCATTAGTAACTGGTTATGATCAATAGCCAGGTTTATTTCCTCATAAATAGGAGCACATTCAAATTGCGAAGGGGCAACCTCATTGTGGCGTGTTTTTAAAGGGATACCTAATTGCAGGGCTTCGGCTTCCATATCCTGCATGTAAGCGTAAACGCGCTCCGGTATCGATCCAAAGTAATGATCTTCCAGCTGCTGGTTTTTGGCCGACATATGGCCGAATAATGTACGGCCGGTAAGATACAGATCGGGGCGGGCGTTAAACAACGCTACATCAACCAGGAAATATTCCTGCTCAATACCTAATGATGCGTTTACCTTTTCAATGCCTTTATCAAAGTAATGGCAAACGTCAACGGCTGCTTTATCTAAAACGTTAAGCGCTTTTAATAATGGTACCTTATAATCAAGAGCTTCGCCGGTGTATGATACAAATACAGTTGGTATACATAAGGTACGCGCCATCAAAAATGCAGGTGATGACGGGTCCCAGGCAGTGTAACCGCGGGCCTCAAAAGTGTTGCGTATACCACCGCTCGGGAAGCTTGACGCATCGGGCTCCTGTTGCGATAAAGCATCGCCCGAGAAACGCTCAATTGCGCCGCCATCGGCAGTTGGTTCAAAAAAGGCATCATGTTTTTCGGCAGTGGTGCCGGTAAGTGGCTGAAACCAGTGCGTATAATGTGTTGCCCCTTTGCCCAATGCCCATGATTTCATGGCAGAGGCAATTTGCTCGGCCAGGTCGCGTGGTATTGGTTCGCCTTTTTCAATTGAATTGATAATACCCTGGTAAGCCTCTGTTGAAAGATATTCTTTCATTTTCTTTTTATCGAAAACATTAGCACCGAAGTAATCTGAAATTTTTGAAGAGGGCGGTTTAACTTCAGGAATGGTTCTGCTCAGAACGTCCTGTAGTGCCTTAAATCGAATGTTGGACATGATATATACGGTTTAAAATAAGGTCAACTTTCAAAAATAGAACTATCATTTAAAATATGCGCAAAAATTAAAGGAAATATCACGATTGCGATATTTTGATCTCTGATTTCCCATATTTTATAATTAGTTACTTTTTTAACTTTTGCGCAAATTATTCGTGTTTTTATTGATTATTTAATGGTATTATCTGAATAAATCATTAAAAACAATTGAATTTTGATGTAAAAGATGGATTTTTCGATAATAATTCAATTTTGAATCAATTTATAGTCGTTGTAAATTTAAAATCATCAAAAAATTGGTTAAATTTTAGTTTTGATTTACAATTTTCGTAAATATTAGATTTTTTAACGTTATTTATATGTTAAAAATTTGTTATTGTTAAAATAACTACATAATTTCAGAAAATAATTTACAGAAAACCTACAATTATTATATTTTTTATAAAATTGGTTAGAATAGTAAATATAAACCGGGTGTTTTTGGAGATTGGTGGGGAAAATATCGGTTTTTAAATTGCAATCAGACTTAATTATTATACAATCAAACTAAATTAAACTTTAAAAAACAATCAAACTAAATTAAAAAACAAATGAAAGTAAGTTCAACAAAACACAACCTCCTGAGTGCAGTCCGACAACTGCCACGTGAAAAATGGGCGCTGGGAGCTACCATTTTAACAGGAAAGATGATTGGTTTATTGCTGGTGTTTGTGGCTATGGTGAGTTTGCCGGGTATTCTGGGAACTTCGGCCCATGCTGCCGAAACGTACACCGCTCATGAAACAGCCCTGATCAATACTGTAAACACAGTATGGACACTGGTAGCTGCCTTTTTGGTATTTGGCATGCAGGCGGGTTTTGTTATGCTTGAAGCTGGCTTTGCCCGTAAAAGAGAAACGGTTAACGTTTTAATGGAATGTATTTTTGATACATGCCTTTGCGGGTTGTTGTTTTATGCTATAGGCTATGCATTTATGTTTGGTAATGGCAATGGCTTTATTGGCTGGGGCGGACTTGGAGCCGATGGTAAAACTATCACCAACTGGTTCTTTTTACAAAATACTCCTGCTACATACGGCGCTACAGGTATTCCGCTTTTGGCACACTGGATATTTCAGTATGCATTTGCTGATACCTGCTCAACCATTGTTTCTGGTGCAATGATCGGTCGTACCAGTTTCCGTGGCGATATTTTATACAGTATAGGTATTACTGGTTTTATTTATCCTATTATAGGTCACTGGGCCTGGGGACCTGATGGTTTCCTGGCAACTATGGGCACTTCAGGAATTTTCGCTCATTTAAGCTCACAACCTTTCCGTGATTTTGCTGGTTCAACCGTGGTGCATACCATTGGTGGTGTAGCTTCACTGGCAGGTGCAATGGTGTTAGGCCCACGGTTGGGTCGCATATTTGCCCGTGATGATAAAGAAAAAGGCGGATTACCTCCAGGTCATAACTTATTGATCGCCGCTGTTGGTGGTTTTATATTATGGTTTGGCTGGTACGGCTTTAACCCTGGTTCAACCTTATCAGCAATGGATATGCAAGGTATAGGCCGTGTTGCCGCTAATACTACACTTGCTGCCTGCGCCGGTGGTTTTACCGCTATGCTTGCCGCGCTTTGGTGGGGCACAACTAAAGGTAAGTTTGATTTGGCCTTTACTATAAATGGTTTCCTTGCCGGTTTGGTTGCTATTACCTGCCCTTGTTACTGGGTAAGCCCGCTGGGTTCAATATTGCTTGGCGGTATTGCAGGCTTTATCATTTTTGCCGGTGTGTATGCTGTTGAGTGGTTCCGTATAGACGATCCGGTTGGTGCAGTTTCTGTACACGGCTTAAACGGTATCTGGGGTACTTTATCATTAGGCTTATTTGCTTCAGGTCAGTTTGGTGCTACAGGCCCAACTGGTGCTGATAACTCTGCTCCGGTTACCGGCTTATTTTACGGTGGTGGTTTTGAAGTGCTTAAGGCTCAATTCATAGGCAGCTTTACTATTACAGCATCTGTATTTGTGGTAAGCTTTGTAATGATGTTTGTGATCAACAAGTTAGGTCATCCATGGAAACTTCGTATCGAAGAACACGGCGAAGCCGGTATGGGTGGTATTGATGTGTTTGATCATGGCATTGAGGTTTACCCTGTTCAGGACGAAGAGATTAGCTTAAGCGGCCTTTTTGATAAAGGTGTTAAGACAACCTCTGAAGTTTAACAGAAGGATAGATACTATCGAAAGACCTTGAAACAAAAGGTCTGTAATACCTTGTGTGGTTGGTGTGTGGCTTTTTTGCAATGGCATGGCCAACTGCACAGGGATTTTTTATGCCGACAATAAAGGATCCCGATTTAAGGTAAATTTCTGAATATCAATATTTTATCAATCAAAACAATTAACAAACTAAATTTTCCACAATTAAATCGTTATCATGAAAAAAACAGCTTTACTCTTATGTTTACTTGCAAGTGCAGCTTTTACGGTTAAAGCCCAGGATACTACTAAAACCGCCGCAGCTGATCCTCCATTAACCATAACCGGATCTGTTGATGCTTACTATAAATACGATTTTGCTAAACACAGCAATATACCAACCAGCTTCGCTACAGATCATAACTCTATGTCGATAGGTATGGTTGACCTCGGCTTGAAGAAAAAAGTAGGCAAAGCCGCCTTTGTGGGTGAGCTTTCCTTTGGCCCAAGAGGTCAGGGTCAATCGCTCCCTAACGCGGGCGACAATGGCGATTCCTTCCATATCCAGAATTTATATATGTCATATGATGTAACCGATAAGTTTGTGCTTACAGGTGGTTATATGGCTACATTTATAGGTTATGAGGTTATAAGCCCTACAGGTAACTTTAACTACTCAACCTCGTATATGTTCACCAATGGCCCGTTCCAGAATGCTGGTTTCAAGGCAACTTATTCATTCTCTGATAAGGTAAGCCTGATGGCAGGTATCTTTAACGATCAATGGAATGCTTACAAAGCCAATACCGGTTTAAATAACTTTGGGGCGCAATTAATGATTGCCCCTGTAAAAGGCTGGACAGCTTACCTGAATGTAATTACCGGGGGCACCGCAGGTACTGAATTTGACCTGACCACCGCTTATCAAATCACTGATGCCTTTAAATTAGGCTTAAACGCTGCTGATTATAAAGCAACCAACGGTGTTAAAGGTGGTTTTACTGGTGTAGCATTGTATCCGCAAATAGCTGTATCAAAATCTGTGACCTTTGGTTTAAGGGGTGAGTACTTTAAAACCAAAACCGGCGATTTTTCATTGGCTGGCCCAGCTCCAGGCGATCACGTAACTGCTATAACCCTGACATCTAATATTAAGGCAGGTCCGTTAACACTGATCCCTGAGATCAGATTAGATAACAACTCGGCAGAGGCATTTACCAAAAGCATGGGCGACCCAACCAAACATGCTCAGCAATTTTTAATAGCTGCTGTTTATGCTTTCTAAAAAGTAAGAAAATATTCCTTTTTAAAAGCCGCCCGGTGCTAACCGGAGCGGCTTTTATCTTTATATTTATTGCGGGATGGCCTATGGTGGGGAGATGATGAGGATCTTGAATTGAAATAAAAATATGATGATGAAAAATATACTTGTGGCTTTTGTTTGTTTGCTGTTTGTTAAAACAGCCTGCGCGCAAAAGGATTCTTTAGCGTTTGATGAACATGATAAATACATCTATTATCAAACGGTGAGCAAGCCGGGTTTATCGGCTGATAGCTTATATAACCGCGGATTATACTTTATAAAAACAGCCTATCCTAAAAGTAAACTGACAGTAGTTACCGCCGATAAGACTGAGGGTGTGATAACCGGTAAAGGAAGTTTCCTGGTTTCAAAAAAGGCATTTATAACAACCCATGAAGATGGTGCCATAAGCTTTTCTCTGCGTATAGAGGTTAAGGATTCTAAATATCGTTATTGGTTTACAGACTTTGTATATACTCCATATCAGCGTAACCGGTATAATGTTTATGAACCGGTTCCCGGGGTAACCATACCGATGGAGCATGCGCAGGGGAAAATAGATAAAGATGATTTCGCAGTATATTTAGATAAGATACTGCTTAATAGTAAGCAAATAGGAGGTACACTAAAAGCATATATGCTTAAAACTTCGGCCCTGCCTCAGGAAGTGAAAAAGGTCAAAAAGATATCGACTAAGGACTGGTGAGTAATGAGTAGAATTACCGAAGTAATCGCGAATTTTGTCTGAACCACGATTAAGCAGATTTATCGGATTTAAGGATTTTTACTTCAGTTTGGACGTTCTAATAATTGCAATAGAAAAATCGTGTTAATACTTTAGCCTCAAAAAAGTTTTGGCTCAGACAAAAAAAATCAGCGCCATCACAGAAATCAAAAGAAATCAACGGTCAAAAATCAACGCCATCATAGAAATCATAAAGAATCAACGGTCAAGATTAAAAGAAATCAACGTCAGGAATAATAATAAAAAAGCTGCATTTTCGGTAAATGCAGCTTTAGTTTTTTCAGTTGTTTGGTTTGATGTAATATGTAATAGTTTTTTATAATCCTTCGTCGTGCTGACTTAAGTCAAGGCCTGCAAGTTCTTCTTCAGGAGTTACGCGAAGTGTGCTGATCATGTCGGTGATCTTTAACAATAATAATGAGCCGAAAAAGGCAAAGGCAGATACGCCTATTAAAGTTATCAGGTGTAATACAAATAAGTGTGTTTCGCCATAGTATAATCCGTTGCCTGTGGTATTACCCGCGTTTACGTTTTGGTGGGCAAATACACCGGTTAATAGCATGCCTACCATACCGCCTACACCATGGCAAGGGAATACGTCAAGTGTGTCATCAATGCTGGTTGATGTTCTCCAGATCACTACCAGGTTACTAACTATAGCGGCAACAATACCAATTATTAATGAGTGAGGAACGGTTACAAAGCCGGCTGCAGGTGTAATAGCCACAAGGCCAACAACAGCGCCTATACAAGCGCCCATAACACCTGGTTTTTTACCTTGCAGTATATCAAAAAACATCCATGCCATTGCAGCAGCTGCTGATGCGGTTGTTGTGGTAGCCAAAGCAGTTGCGGCCAACGTGCCTGAACCTAAGGCAGAACCTGCGTTGAATCCAAACCAGCCAAACCATAACAAGCCAGTACCCAATAATACATAGCTGATACGTGCAGGAGCGTGGGCTTTATCGTTACGTTGTTTTAAATATAGTGCCGAAGCAAGAGCAGCCCAGCCTGCAGACATGTGTACAACGGTACCACCTGCAAAGTCAAGTACGCCTTTACCAAAAAGGAAGCCGTCAGGGTGCCAGGTTGAGTGTGCCAGCGGGGCGTATATAAATATCATAAATAACACCAGGAATATCACGTATGAGTTAAAGCGGATACGCTCGGCAAAGGCGCCGGTGATAAGCGCCGGAGTAATTACGGCAAACTTGAGCTGGAACATGGCAAATAATACCAATGGAATGGTTGGTGCAAGTTTCCATGTAGCGTTGCCTAAAGTGCCTTTCATCATAAAGAAAGTGCGTGGATCGCCTATGAAACCTCCTATGCTATCACCAAAGGCAAGGCTGAATCCGAAAATAACCCATATTACAGTTATAACACCCATACATACAAAGCTCTGCAGCATGGTTGACAGTACGTTTTTCTTACTAACCATACCGCCGTAAAAAAAGGCCAGGCCCGGGGTCATTATGAGTACAAGGGCGGTACTTACTAATAACCATGCAGTGTCGCCGCTATCAATTTTACTGTCTTTAACAGTAGTTAGGGTAACAGAAGGGTAAACAAGGGCAAGTATAATTACAATTATAAGTACGCCAAAGGGTATGAATTTTTTCATGTTTAGGGTTTAAGGGAATTTGATAAGTTGTAATACTGCCCGGTACCCAATCAAAATGCCGGGCAGTATTAAATAAGTTAATAGCGTATACGGCACCCAATCAAAATGCCGGATAGTTAAACTAAATTTTAAAAAACAATATGATCCGGTTGCTTAATCAGAGCATCCGGTTTGATATTGTTTTCTACTACCAAAAAGCATGAAATGGAAAAAGGATGAGTTTGCGAAAACGCGACAGTTCACTTGAGCCTGAGCCACAAATAAAGGTCACGTATTTAATTGCTATGGATAAAAAAATGGGGGAGTGGTAAAGGCCCTGTAAAGAATGCGAAACCCGGTGTTGCTGAACATTGATAACCTGCAAAGGCACATTGTTAATGCTGAAATCATAATTAAACGGATGATGATTTGGGTTTGCGGTGCTAAACGAAGTATTTTTACCTTTTGAGTAATGGTTATTGTGTATTTCTTCCTTTCCGGATGCTGAAAAGCCCGTAAAAAGTAAAAAAAATAAGGCAGTAAATTGATAAAGCCTGTTAACCATATCTAAAAGTAGTAAAAAATTAAAATAAATCCACTTTTTTTATGAATTTTTTAAGTTTTTAATGATTTGTGTAATAAAAATATACATAAAACTCATTTTAAATAGGTTTTGTAAAGATAAACTAATAAAAATTGTTCGTTTTTGTGAAATTTTTAAGTTGAAATTAAAAAAGAATATAATTTTTAATTTGAGTGATTTTGGCGAAAAATATTTGAAATAATTTTTGTTTTGTAAAATATTATATATGTATATTCGTTTTATAAGAAATTAAATTCTGAAATATATGAATATCTCCAAATTTGATTTGTACAAAGCCGAGTGGCTCGACCTTGTATTTGACCATCGTAACAAAGCATATGGTGCTTATGAATTGAGAAAGAGTTATGGCCAAACTATGGTGAAGGCTATGGGCTTAAGTTTTATAGCAGTGGTTGTTTTGGTAATAGCGAGTTTTGTATTCAGGGTAAAACCTAAGCCTGAGTATAAATTTATCCCGGTTGAGCTTCCAACTATAGTAAAACCACCTGTGGAGGCTAAACCTAAAAAAGCCGATCCTCCTAAGTCTGTTGATCCTCCTGCGCCGGCGGTTCAGGTAAAAACTACAGCCATACCTACCCGGGTGGTGTCGGATGATCAGCCAACTGTGGATCCTCCTGTAATTAGTGAAATAAAAGGACCTATCGGTTCAGCAAATGTTGATGGGCCGGATAAAGGCATAGATAATCAAATGGATCAGGGAAAAACTCAGGGTGGAGGTGGGGCGGCTCCCGCGGATGAAACTATTTATACTACCGGAGATGTGCTTGAAGTTATGCCCGAGCCGGTGGGTGGGTCGGCTGCCTGGGCTAAGTTTTTGCAAAAAAATCTTCACTTTCCGGGTGTGGCTCAGGAAAATGGGGTTTCTGGTAAAGTATTTATGAGTTTTGTTATTGAAAAAGATGGCTCTTTATCAAATATAAAAGTTGAACGCGGCGCCGGGTACGGTTTTGATGAAGAAGCATCCCGTGTTTTAAAACTGGCCAAAGCCTGGAAGCCAGGGGTGCAGAATGGGCAGGCTGTACGCGTTAAATATACTATCCCTATTAATTTCCAACTAAGCGAGCAATAAGGGTTGTTAAAAATATACGGTCGGGCAACGGTCTCTGCGGCGATAAGGGGGTAGCAGGGGTTTGAAAACAGACCGTTCGGGCAGGCGATATTTCACCTGCCCGTTTTTGTTTATATTATAGATATAAATAAAAAGTGTCATTTCGACGAGGAACGAGGAGAAATCTTATACGCCATGTAAGTTCGCTTTATATATTTTGTAAGATTTTTCGCTACGTTCAAAAGATAGCTTCTCTTCCGCTCAACGCTCATGTCTGCCCTGGCTCAAAGTAAATGACAAGCTGTTAAAAACTACCTTTTATTTAAGCCCTTTATATATCGATTAAGCTTATCCAGATTCTGTTTTAATCCTTCATCGGCTTTAAATGTTTTTACAACCTGTATAAATTGCTCAGGTGTTTCAAAAAGCATGTGCCAGCTAAGGTGGGTTTGTTCGCCATGTGCTTCAAACTCAATTGTAGCAACAAACTTGGGGCTGCTCATGTGATCATACACTAATTTTTTGAACGGAACTATCTCTTTAAAAATGCTTTTGTTTTTATAGTCAGTTCCATCGGGGCCATGCAATACCAGATTCCATTCACCACCGGGTTGTACATCCATTTTATTAATAGTGGTGGTGAAATCATTTGGGCCCCACCATTGGGCAATGTGCTCGGGTTGTGTCCATACCTCCCAAAGCAATTCAACTGGGGCATCAATTATTCGTGTTAAACGTAATTCGCGGTCGGATGTGTTACTTTTTGTGCTTTCCATGTCTTTCGTTTTTTAATTGTTCTACATATTTTTCCAGATTATCTAATTTGCTTTCCCAATGCTGACGGTACTGATCAACCCAGGTAGATACCTCACTCAGCTGATCAAGCCGGGCTTCGCAAAGCCTGTCGCGGCCCTGTTGTTTCACATTAATAAGGCCACAATCAACCAGTATTTGTATGTGCAAGGAAATGGCCTGGCGTGTAACGTCAAAGTTGGCGGCAATGGTGTTGACATTATGCGGCTCGGTAGCAATCATGTTAATTATCGCTCTGCGGGTAGGATCGGCAATGGCCTGGTAAACGTCTCGTCTGGTTTTCATGATCTGCAAGTACTTGCTTGCAAATATAAATGCAAGTATTTGCTTGCGCAAGTGTTTTTGTAAATAGAAAGTGCTAAAAAGGCAGTCCCCTGCTGTTTGATGTTTCCGACTTCGAATCACTATGCCCGTAATTTGCAACTACATCAAAAAATGCCGGTAGTCTGAAGTCGGAGGCTTCGGACAGCTTAATCTTATCCTGCACATCGTTCCCCGCACCGCGCTACCACACCCCATTCCCACACCTATGTCACTAATCCAAAAGAAGCTTTCAGCTTTCGCCCTTTTTTTCTAATTTTGCGCATCCTTTCAAATAAAACATATTACATTGGAGCACCAGGAATTAACCACCGTTGAAACCGCCAAAGATTTAGGCTTACTACCCGAAGAATTTGAACGTATTAAAGAGATATTAGGGCGAGTACCCAATTTTACCGAACTTTCTATTTTCGCAGTAATGTGGAGCGAGCACTGCTCGTATAAAAACTCTATCACCTGGCTAAAAACTTTACCTAAGGATAGCCCGCGTATGCTGGCTAAGGCAGGTGAAGAAAACGCCGGCCTTGTTGACCTTGGTGATGGCATTGGCTGCGCTTTCAAGATCGAATCGCACAATCACCCTTCGGCATTGGAACCATATCAGGGTGCGGCTACAGGTGTAGGCGGTATCAACCGCGATATATTTACAATGGGCGCAAGACCCATCGCGCAGCTAAACTCGCTGCGTTTTGGCGACCTTACCCTTGATAAAACCAAATGGTTGGTTAAAGGTGTAGTAAAAGGTATCAGCCATTATGGTAACGCCTTTGGTATCCCAACCGTTGGCGGCGAATTGTTTTTTGATGATTGCTATAATGTAAATCCATTGGTTAACGCCATGTCGGCAGGTATTGTAAAAGCGGGCGAAACCGTTTCTGCAACATCATACGGCGTGGGTAACCCGGTATATATAGTAGGTTCTGCAACCGGAAAAGATGGTATCCATGGCGCGGCTTTCGCATCAAAAGATATCACTGCCGATTCTGTTAACGATTTACCGGCCGTTCAGGTGGGTGACCCGTTCCAGGAAAAACTGTTGTTAGAAGCTACACTTGAAGTTATTAAAACCGGTGCCGTAGTAGGTATGCAGGATATGGGCGCAGCCGGTATCATCTGCTCAAACTCAGAAATGAGCGCTAAAGGCGAGCACGGTATGCGTATTGATCTGGATAAAGTACCTACCCGCCAGGATCATATGAAACCTTACGAAATTTTACTGTCCGAATCACAGGAGCGTATGCTTATTGTGGTACATAAGGGCCGTGAAAAAGAAGTAGAGGCTGTTTTTGATAAATGGGATCTGAACTGCGCCATTATTGGTGAAGTAACCGACACCCAGCGTTTAGAGTACTACATGAACGGCGAAAAAGTAGCTGATGTACCAGCCGACGATTTAGTTTTAGGTGGAGGCGCACCGGTTTACCAACGCGAATACCGCGAGCCTGCTTACTTTGCCGAAAATCAGAAATTTAATATAGACGATATACAGGAACCTGCAAATCTGGTTGAAGTTGCCGAGCATTTGGCAGCCCACCCTAACTTGGCTTCAAAACGTTGGGTAACAGACCAGTATGATAGCATGGTAGGTGTACAAACCATGACCGCTAACCTGGCTTGTGATGCTGCCGTTGTTGCCGTTAAAGATACCGACAAGGCCATCGTATTAACTACAGATTGTAACTCGCGTTATGTATATGCCGACCCATACAAAGGTACTGCCATTGCTGTGGCCGAAGCCGCACGCAACATTACTTGTGCCGGTGGCGAACCTGTAGCTATTACCAATTGCTTAAACTTTGGTAACCCTTACATTCCTGAGGTTTACTGGCAGTTTGTGAGCGCCATTAAAGGTATGGGCGATGCCTGCCGTAAGTTTGAAACCCCGGTTACCGGTGGTAACGTAAGTTTCTACAATCAGTCGGCCGATGGTGGTTCTGTATTCCCTACGCCAACTATTGGTATGCTGGGTGTTATGGATAATGTAGATAACATCATGACCGCCAACTTTAAACAGCCCGGCGATCTGATCTATTTAATAGGCGAATCTGTAAATGATATTGCGTCATCACAATACCTGGCTTCATGGCACAAAGTTTTGAAAGCACCAGCTCCTTATTTTGATATTGATAAGGAATATGATATGCAGCAAACCGTTAAAGGATTGATCAAACACCGTGTTATTGAATCGGCTCATGATGTGGCCGATGGTGGTTTGTACATGACCCTTTTAGAAGCAGCTATGCCAAACGGATTGGGTTTTGATATTGAAACTGATGATACTATCCGCAAGGATGCCTTCCTTTTTGGCGAGGCACAAGGTAGGGTAGTGGTAACTGTAGCTCCTGAAGAGCAGGAACGCTTTGTTGAGTTTATGGCTACCAGTGCTACTGAGTTCAGTCTGCTGGGTACCGTAAATAACGGCTTCCTGAATGTAGATGAAGAAGCATTTGGTCATGTTACCGACCTGAAAATGGTTCACAGCAATGTATTACATACTATTTTAGGCGAATAATGCTAAAACTAAACCGGGTACATCATATAGCCATTATTTGTGCCGACTACCAAAAGTCGAAACATTTTTATAGTGAGATACTGGGTTTAAATATAGTTCGTGAAGTTTATCGCGAAGAACGACAATCATACAAGCTTGATCTGGAAGTGGGAAACCTCTACCAGATCGAGCTTTTTTCATTTCCTGAACCTCCCGCCCGTCCTTCACGCCCCGAAGCGGTAGGTCTGCGCCATTTGGCCTTTGAGGTTGATGCACTCGATGAAGCCGTATCGCACCTGACTAACTTTGGTGTAGAAACCGAGCCAATCCGCATAGATGAGTTCACCGGCAAACGCTTCACCTTCTTTACCGACCCCGACGGCCTGCCACTGGAGCTTTACGAAAAGTAATCATGGCGAATCTGTTTCGCTTTAAACAATTCAGTGTTGACCAAACGGGCTGCGCCATGAAGATCAATACCGATGGGGTATTGCTTGGTGCACTGGCTGACTTTAACCAGCCCCAATCTGTTTTAGATATTGGTACCGGTACAGGCGTAATTACCCTGATGCTGGCCCAGCGCTTTCCAATGGCTCAAATTGATGCTGTGGAGATCGACGAAGGTGCAGCGGCAACTGCCGAAGGCAATTTTGAAAATTCACCTTTTTATGAGCGTTTAACCTTGCATGCTTCCGGATTTGAGGAATTTTTTGCAACCCATCCGGAGAAAAGCTATGATGTGATTGTTTCCAATCCGCCTTTTTATATCAATTCATTGTTATCGCCGGGTTCGCAGAAAAATTTGGCTAAACATGCGGGGGATGGATTTTTTAAAGGAATGATGAATAAAGTTTCAAAGCATTTAACTCCAAATGGAGCCTGTTGGTTAATATTACCGGTTGATACCGCAATGCTGGTTAAATCGCTGGCTTTATCGTTTGGACTTTATGTGCAAAAAATAATAAAGATCCGTTCTTTTGATCACGATGAACCACACCGGGAAATACTGGTATTTGTTTTAGATGCTTCATTGATTACGGAAGAAACCCTGGTGATATATGATGGACCCAAAGTTTACACTCAGCAATATCAAGAGCTACTACGCAATTTCCTCATCATTTTTTAAGCCCTTTTCAATTACATGTTTCAGATTTTGTGGCCTGTAGGATGCATTGGTTTTCCAGATTTCAATCGCGCTGGGATCAACCGTTTGGTGATAGATCTGATTGGCACTGATTATCCTTTTTGCAGGAGGCATCAAATTGAACGGAAATACAAACGAATTATAGAGTTTACCATCAATATTAGGTTTTATATTGTTGGTTAGGTACCTTTCTTCAAAGGCAAGACCTGTTTCCGTAGCCTTTTCGGCCATCCATTTAAAGGTAATATCGCTGATGCTGCTGTCGGGATAACCTCCGCCAATGTTGGAGTGCACACCGCTGAACCATCTTTGCTCCAATATTTGTGGGGTTGGCCTCTGCAGAGCGCTTTTGCTTTGGGTCCACAAGGTGGGTTTAAAACTGGCGCGTCTTTCGTCTATAGCAACGGCATGATAGGCATAATCAACATAGGTGCTTAGCTTAGTGTCATGAAATTTGTACCTGTTTTTGTTGTATAGCCTGAAAAAAGAGAAAGGGATGCCGAGTGCGCCTACAGTATCCCAAACGCCTATGAATTTAATGCCGGTTTCCTGGCTGTATTTAGCCTTAAACTCCATCGCTTTTTGCCCATTAGGTTTCCAGCCCCTGTCTGTTCTGTTGCGGTAATGCTCATAGGCTTCGTTGATGAGGTTCAGGTCGTCGTTTCTGATAATGCCGCAGTTGCGTATCAGTCCGGCAAGGCTCCGGGCGGTATAGGCGCCCCTGCTAAAACCGAAGATGTATATTTCATCGCCCTTAATAAAGTTCCAAACTAAAAATTTATAGGCATTAAGTATATGATCATCCAAACCCCAGCCTGTAGCGCCATCAATAACTCGGCGAAGTTTACCGCCTGATGTGCCTACACCCTCGGTATAATATTTAAGCTGTAGTATGTTATTCTGATCAATATTGCAAACGCCTTCGAATAGCTTTTGTACATTGGTTTTAATTACGGTACCTTGCTCAACATCGCCGGGACTATTCCATGTGCCGTCACAGCATATGATAATTCTTTTCATAGGGGTACTAAAGGTTTATATAAGTATTGAAACTTTAATGGTTATATAAATATAAATAATTGAATAAGAGATTGTTTTAAAATAACGCTTCATTTAGATTAGGCATTGGTCTAAAATTCTTTTGATCAATGTTTGCATCTTGATTATGGTTTCTTTAGTCTTGCCTTTTGATTCTGTATGACCCGCATTGGCCTGATATCCGACACCCACAGTTACCTTGACGACGCTGTTTTTAAGCATTTTGAAAATTGCGACGAGATTTGGCATGCCGGCGATTTTGGCACCATTGAGCTGGCTGATAAATTGGCCGCCTTTAAACCATTAAAAGGAGTATACGGCAATATTGACGGTAAAGACATAAGAATGGTTTACCCCGAAAATTTGCGTTTTAACTGTGAAGGCGTTGACGTATGGATGACCCACATTGGCGGCTATCCGGGCAAATACAGCCCGGCCGTAAAAAAGGAAATCTATTTAAATCCGCCCAAATTATTTATTTCGGGGCATTCGCATATATTAAAAGTAATGCCCGATAAAACCATCGGTTGCCTGCACCTTAACCCTGGAGCGGCCGGACAGCAAGGCTGGCATAAGGTGCGTACCCTGATGCGTTTTAGTATTGATGTCGATAAAATTCAAAACCTGGAGGTGATTGAGCTGCAGGGGAGGTGATAATTCGGGTATCAAGTTTTAGTATCAGGCATCAAAACAGAACTCAAACTATTATCAGCCTCAAAATAAATCTTGATACCTGATACTAAGTACTTGATACTAAATTTTAGCGTTCTCTACCTCAAACACCGAATCGATAAGTAGTGGTTTTTGTTTGCCGGCGGCTACGGCCAGTTCGTCGCAGCGTTCATTTTCGGGATGGCCGTTGTGGCCGCGTACCCAGGTAAATTTAACCTGGTGCTGTTTGCTTATGTCGAGATAACGCAGCCAGAGGTCTTTGTTTTTTTTACCTGCGAAACCTTTTTGCAGCCAGCCATTTAGCCAGCGCTTTTCGATAGCATCGATCACATATTTAGAGTCGGAAAATATCATGACCTGTTGATTAGGCGTTTTTAGCGCCTCAAGCCCTTTGATAACGGCAAGCAACTCCATCCGGTTATTGGTTGTTTTGCGAAAGCCTTCAGAAAGTTCCTTATAGTGTTTCCCCGAACGCAAAATTACCCCATAACCACCCGGACCGGGATTGCCACTTGATGCTCCGTCTGTAAATATTTCGATCATTGTGCAAATATAGTAAGCCCCCCGGCCCCCTAAAGGGGGAGAATAAAAAAAATCTGCGCAGTGCTAATCAAAAAGCTCCCCCTTTAGGAGGGTGGGGGGCTAAAATTTCTTGATCTTTAACCTAAGCGAGTTACCAATAACCACCACGTCTGAAAATGCCATAGTGAAAGCACCTACCATTGGGTTTAAAAAACCGAGGGCAGCCACCGGGATAGCAATAAGATTATAGGCAAATGCCCAAAAAAGATTTTGTTTAATGGTGAGCAGTGTGTGCTGGCTGATCTGCAAAAACTTGATCACCGATTGTAGATCGGTATTTAAAAGTACCACACTGGCTGATTGTATGGCTACGTGGCTGGCATCATTCATGGAGATGCCCACATCAGCTTTAACCAGGGCGGGAGCATCATTAATGCCATCGCCAATCATAATGGTTTTGCCTTTTTGCTTGTAAATATCAATAGCCTTTAGCTTTTCATCGGGCAGCTTTTCGGCATGTACATCTTTATCTTTAATGCCGATAGCCTCGGCTACCTTTAAACAGCGGTCTTTTTTGTCGCCGCTTAAAAGGATTGGCCTGATGCCCATTTTTTTGAGCTGAGCTATCAGGGCTATAGTTTCGGGTTTTATTTCATCGTCGATGGCTATCTGCGCCAGCAATTGCTGATTTTTATAGAGCGACAGGTTAAAATGATCGTCTTTATTGTGTTTGGCCGTTCCTAAAAAATAGTTGTTGCCATCAACATCCTCGGCACGCATACCTAAACCCCGTTCTTCGCGGGCCACTTTCAAGATAATTTTTTGCCTGGGCAGGTTCTTTAGGCCGTTTACCAGCGAGCGGGCAATGGGGTGGTTTGAACGTTCCTCAATAGCAAAAATGATACCCCTGATCTGTTCTATATCTGCTCCGGTTTCGGGCTTTATCTCATTGATGTGAAATTTCCCTGTGGTTAAAGTTCCTGTTTTATCAAAAACTACGTATTTGGTATAGGCAACCGCTTCAATGGTATCACCGCCTTTGATCAGGATACCGTTCTTAGCCGCACGACCAAGGCCTACCATAACCGCGGTAGGTGTGGCTAAACCCATAGCACAAGGACATGAAATGACCATCACCGCTATTGCATTCATCAGTGCATGCTGCAGGCCTGCATGACCAACATAATAAGTTAGTATAAAAGTTAACAAGGCTATGGCCAGCACAGCCGGTACAAATATGGAGGCTATTTTGTCGCCCAGTTTTTGAATAGGAGGTTTAGCGGCCTGAGCTTTTTTCATCAGATCAATGATCTGCGACAGGATGGTGTTTGAGCCAACCTTGGTGGCCAGCATATGAATGTTACCATTAAGCAAAATGGTGCCACCAATAACCTTATCGTATTTTTCTTTTTCAACCGGTAAGCTTTCGCCGGTGAGCATGGCTTCATCAACGGAGGCGCTGCCCGATAGTATCTCGCCATCAACGGGGATCTTATCGCCCCGGTTAACCAGCAACGTATCGCCCGGACGTACATCCTTAGCGCTGATCACCTCAATGCCGCCGTTAACAACCCGGTTGGCATTAACCTGTTGAAATTTGATAAGATCTTTTACTGCAGAAGTAGTTTGATGAACCGAACGTTTTTCAAAGACATTCCCCAATAGCACCAGCGTTATAATAGTGGCACAGGTTTCGTAAAACTGATAATTGGCACCTAAATGCTGCAGCGTACCGGTAAGGCTGTAAGCAAAGGCAGATGTTGAACCAATAAATATCAAAACATCCATATTGGGCAGCCCTGCTTTTATAGAGCTAAAGGCACTTTTACCAAAATGCAGGCAACCTACTATAAATACCGGCAGGCACAGTAGTAATTGTACCGTAGGCAAGTGTAAAAAATGCCATGGAAGCACCATGTGGAGCAGGAGCGGAGCAGTAAAAAGGGCGCAAAAGAAAAATTTGTTCTCTATTTTTTCATAAAATGCAGGCTGATGCAAAGAAATATCATCAATAATTTTGAAGCCTAAACTTTCTATTCCTTTTTTTATTTCGGGTAACTGGCTACTATCGGCGGTTGAAAATTTTACCTCTTCGCTGGCGAAATCTACAAGTATGTTATGTAACCCTCTTTTTTCGAGTAGTTTATGAACAGATAACGCGCAATTATTACAATGCATTCCTGTTACATTCAGTTCAATTAATTGCTCAGCCATAAATACAAAAATAAAGATAAATTAAAATCGTTCTAAATTAAAGAGGTAAGATGAATGTAATTTTAAAAAGAGTTTGCAAATAGCCATAAGATTTCTATTTTTGCACTCTCCAAACGGTAGATGTAGCTCAGTTGGTTAGAGCATCGGTTTGTGGTACCGAGGGTCGTGGGTTCGAGCCCCATCATTTACCCTTAATGGGGCAAGTCAGGTAAACTGATTTTGCCCCATTTTTTTTGTCATTTAATTTGATGCTAATCAAGTAGATAGGTAAAGTTGCATCATTCAGTTTTCCGGTTCCTTGTCTTCACTTTATTGCGTTGGCCTCCATGATGCGTTTTGCGGTAATAGTCATTTGGCCTGTTATTTTGCCCGTATATCAGCTTTTTAATAACTCATATAAGTTTACTGATTTAAAAACCCGCCCTGCATAAACGAGATTTGAATTAAATAATAGCTTTAAATTTTTTGATTGATGGCCTTTGAATTAGAATTTAATCAATTGCATCTCCTGAATAAAATGCTGAACTATTATGAATAATAATCACAAATAATTAAACATCATGAAAACTTTTAAAATCTTTTTCCTTATGACATTACTTGCAGCAACCGTCGCCAATGGGCAAACTACCGGGGGAGATAAACCGACAATAGTTTTTGTACATGGTATATGGGCAGACGGCTCGTGTTTTTCCAGCCAAATTGAAGCCTTGCAGGCTAAAGGATATCAGGTAATGTCTGTACAAAATGAAGTAGTATCTATTGATGCCGATGCGGCCAAAGTGCAGAACGTTATAGACATGATTAAGGGCAAGGTAATACTGGTAGGCCATTCATGGGGTGGCATGGTGATTACTAAAGCCGGAAACGACCCTAAGGTTGTTGGATTAGTTTACCTGGCAGCTTACGCTCCTGAGAGTGGTGAATCTTTATTAGATGTATCTGCAAATGCTCCTCAAACTGAACTTACCAAATATCTTGTACCAAGCGATGGCTCAGTGTTTATTTCTGAAGAAGGTGTGAAGAAAGTATTTGCGCAAGATCTGGATGCAAAAAAACAGTCATTGATTTATGCAACACAGGTATCAGCTACTCATACGGTTTTTGAAGATAAAAGCGGTGAGCCTGCCTGGAAGCACAAGCCCAGCTGGTATGTTGTGGCACAAAATGATAAAACAATACACCCCGATCTGGAGCGCTTTATGTCAAAAAGGATGAAAGCCAAAACGATTGAAATACCATCATCACATGTTATGATGCTTGCGCGTCCGGCTGATGTATTAAAGGTTATAGAAGAGGCCGCCAAACAATAAATATTAATTAATATAAGGGGTGTGACCGCACCCCTTATAATTTCTGATCAACGGAGGATAACGAAGATTTCTGTTCCTTTACCAAATGTCTTTGTGGATGTACATAGTAAATAATTATTGATGCTCTTTGCGTTGCAGGCCGATTTCTGAAGCAGCTGAATCTTATCTTGTTCGGTTATCAGGTAAGCTATATTTTGAATCACGCAGCTGCCCGTAATACGGAGTTATCTTCTTTGGAGGATTATAATAGGCAGTTATTTGCTGAGGGATTTTGACGATCCTTCTTTTGTTTGGGCCGACTTGAAGTTAGAAATTAAAAAAACGAGCGGTACTATGCAAACGCACGCTGGTTAAAACAGACTGATAATTCCATTTGCGTGTGTTACGCTTTTTAACAGGTTTGTAGTTTCCCTCGTTAATAGTATCTCTGAATAGATCCATCAATAACATTTGATCTTCCGTATCGCCAATACTGATGTTTGATAGTTCCAATACCTGGTTAATTTGGCCAAGCAGCTGAAGAGTTTCTTTTTTAGTAAACCATTCAGCAATGTCTGTTTTCTTCCTTTTAGGATAAAAGTAGTTAACAATGGTTTGGAATGCTCTGTTCATTATAAAGTAACGTGAGATTAGTTATCCATATTTTACGTAATTGTTTAGTTAAAGGTTATAGGGTTAATTTGATACAGGTTATTGCACAGTTTTAAGTAGTACAGGGCTTGTGTTTCTTTTTTATTAGTGCCTTATATTCGGTAAGCTCTTCAGGGCTTAAATACTTTTCAATATTTCTTGGTTCGCCATCAACCATAAACATGTATTTTTTTGTTTTGCCTCTCATGTAAGAGGTCACCTCGCACTTGATTCCTTGTTCGTTTTTGACCTTCAGGATTTTAAGAAACCATTTTTCTAATTCAGACATTGCACTTGGAATAGTTGAACGATTACTACAAGTATTTTAATATTTTGTTGTCAACTATTAGTTAATAGATGGATATTTATAATAATTGTGTAGCTGATTGCACGCAATTTCACAATTTTCTCATTTTTTGATCAATCGGTAATTCACACCTTAATCAGCGATCAAATTATTTGGTTAACCAGCCCTGTGAAGCGGCCTTATATGACCACGAGGTGTATGGTTTAACCCATTTGGTAAAGCCTAATTTATTTTCATTATCACTTCTTATTCCGGGTTCATCCAGCAGTTCGTAAAAAATTAAGGCTTGTACATGGCTGTTGGCTTTGCACTTGGCAATAAACTTGGTAACGAAGTCTTTCTGTTTAGCCTCATCAGTGCTCAAATTCTTGGGCCTGAAGTTTGATTCGGTGAACCATATTGGTTTGGTAGGGAATAAACCCGACAATTTTTGAGTGATATCCGGAATGTTATATGGTGCTTTTGCAGCAGCACCTTCCATATCAGAGTACCAGTGATAACTTAAAACATCAAACTTTACTCCATAGCTTATAAGCATTTGAATGTATGCATAATGTAACCATGAAGCATCTACCAGGGTAATGGCTCCCGGATCTTTGGCTTTAACGCCCTCGTTCATGCCTTTTAAATAGGCGGCTGTTACTTTAAATTTCTTAGCATCATAGTTACTCGTGTACTGCCCGCTTTTGCCTGCCAAAATTATTTCTTGCTCCATCTCATTGCCGAGATGATAGGTTGTAAAATACTGGCTGTATTTACCGGCAAAGTTGCTACCGCTCGTTTTACCCTTTGCATAGGCTTGAGCTTCGGTGTCACTATATTTTAAACCTTTGGTTGATAAAGATGGGAGCAAGTTTATACCATTGCTTTTGGCAAGTTTTTGCAGCGGGATAAACGTTTCTATATTTTGCATGCTGCCATCGGCATTTACTGATACATTAAGTTTGTACCAGGTCATACCCATGTTTTTAAGCATCTTTATTTGGTCGGTAATTCCTAATTGAATGTAGGCTTCGGCACTTAGGGGGTGGCCATTCATACCTAAAATGAGTTTCCGGGTAGTTGTGGCCGGTGCTGTTGTAGCTGCAGCTTCTTCAGTTTGGGGCGATGAGGTATCTGCTATCGGTTCTGTTTTTACAGGTTCAATATTCAGATCTTTTTTACAGGATATTGTAAACGTTGTTAAAAATAATATTATAAGTGCAAAAGAGCGTTTGTTAGTCATATCAAATACTTTAAATCAACAATTATTGAGGGGGGCAGTAACCTCAATAGGTTGTGTTGCCTATACACACATCATTTCGACTGCAAACTAATTCAAATAATCTGACTTTGTACGCCCATATTTAGTACATAATCAGTTAGTTATTATACAGCTTTACACATGTTGATTCACAAACGGAACTATAATATGTTACTAAGAAGGTACAGTTTCGCTTTTAAGCAACTCCCGGTACTGTACCACCTCGGCAGCAGTTAGGTAATTTTCAATGTTCCTGAGTTCGCCATCAACATGAAACATATACCTTTTAGTTTTGCCTCTCATGTAGAGCGTAATTTTGCATTTAATTCCCTGCCGGTTTTTTACTTTTAAAAAATTGACCAGCCATTTTTCTAAACTGTCCATAACATTACAATCTATATAAACCATTACATTCAAAATTTTTATTTGTTATCAACTAATAGTTAATCAGGCGGTTTAGGTTATAGTTTTTCACTCAATTGCACAAAAATTCACACATTTTACATTTCGTGTACATATTCTCAAATACCCTTGTTTTGATACCTGATTTAATTTCATATTTGATCAGTTATTAAAACATGGGGGCGTCGGGTTCGCCTGATCCCCCCTTTCCAGGTTCAAACCTGCTCACTTCCTCCGGGTTTACGAAGAATATTAATCTTTCCAGGCTATCATCTTCATCTTTGTCGATATTGAACAGGCTTCCGATAACAGATGATATTTTTTTCTATACTCATAAGTCTTACATATAAACACCCTTAGTTATAAATACTTAACTAAGGGTGTTGCCGTTATTGTGAGAGTTATGTTGAGTCAATTATAGGGCTTTGCTCATGAATAAAATGAATAAATCTGAAAACTGCGTATTTCTACTTATGTGCGGAAACGTTTTTTGCGGGATTATACCTGATCTCTACCGAGGTGTTACTTAAAGGAGTGTTTTTGACGCTTCAGCTGCCTTTTTACTTTATAAATACAATTAATACAAAAAATATTTTCTTATAAGCTATCATACTATTCATCTTTGCTGATTGTTCAATTAAATATTCCTAAATAAGAAGTTTTCGCTCATGCAACAATCAAAGTATAAGTTACATACTACTGATACAGGTTTTATAAAGCAACTTTTAGTTCTGCTCATCTGCTTGTTTTCCTCCTCTATCTTATTTGCTCAGCAAAAAGTTAATGTACAAGACCAGGTAAACCAGCACATATTTTCATACAAGGAGATATATTGCCTGGAAGATCCTACAGGCAAACTAAGCCTTCAGGATGTGCAATCTCCGGCTGTAGCTGCAAAGTTTAAGGCAAGCTGGTCAAGCACTCCTCAAAACTATAAGCTGAAATCGGCTTATTGGTACAAGGTAACTATAGGGTACCCGGCCGAAACCATGAAAAACTGGATGCTGGAGTTTTTTGATCAAACCATTGATGATATAGCAGTATATACTCCCGCGGCTAATCAGGAATACAAGGTTGAACGCTTTGGCGCTTTAAAGGCATTTGGTAACAGGCAGTTTCAGCATAAGAACTTTGAAGTGAGCCTGAAGGTGGAACCAGGGCAGGAGCGTACCTATTATTTTCGCATCAAATCGCACCAAACTGCCGATGTTATCATCGTGCTGCGTTCGGTTAACTGGTTTGTAGAATATGCCCTGAACGAATACCTGCTGTTCGGGATATTTTACGGGATGATACTGGTTTTTGCCTTTTATAACATGATGATGTTTATTGCTATAAGGCACATACAGCATCTGTACTACGTTTTTTACATCCTGAGCGTTGGATTTTATGAACTCTGTAATGATGGCATCGGCTATCAGTACCTGTGGCCCGATTCGCCGGGGTGGAATAAATATGCTTATGGTTTCGCCTTATGTTGTATAAGCGTGTTTGCTCTCATGTTCACCAATAAACTCCTGTTTGTAAAATCGAAAGCTCCCGGTTTATACAAACTCATTAATACGGTAATTGCAGCCAGGTTAACGTTTTTTGTGATATGCCTTGTTTTTAACAGGCAATGGTTCAACTATAAGGTTATTGAGGCAATTCCATTATGTATAGCCTTTTACACGGGCATTTACATATTCAGAAAAGGATATAGGCCTGCAAGGTTCTTCGTATTGGGTTATAGCTTTCTGTTTATTGGCTTTACGCTTAAGTTTTTGATCATGCTGAATGTTTGGTGGCTCAATTTGGGTGCCGTAAGCTATTACAGCCTGAGCATGTGCTTTATTTTTGAAATGATATTGCTGGGTTTTGCCATTGGCGATAAGGTGAGGATTTTAAAAAGCGAAAAAGAAAAGGCTCAGCAGGATATTATTAAACAGCTTAGGGATAATGAAAAGCTAAAAGAATCGATCAATATTAAGCTGGAAGAACAGGTAAGGGAAAGAACACATGAGGTTATTGAAAAGGCCAGCATCATTGAAAAACAAAACGAGGATCTAAGCCGTGTAAATAAGATACTGGAGCAACAGACGGCCGAAATTTCGAGAATGAACGTACTACTTGAAAAAGATAACCAGGAACTGCACGCCAGTTTTGATAAGGTATCGCGCGATAGGATCATGTCGGCCGGGGTTGATTTTGAGGAGTTCAGTAAAATATATCCCGATCCGGAAAGCTGTCATAAATTCCTGGCCGATTTAAAATGGCGCGATGGCTATAAATGCCACAAATGCGGTAATACTCATTTTATCAGCGGGCACCTGCCTTATAGCCGTCGTTGCGGTAAATGCAGCTATGACGAGTCTGTTACATCGTACACCATATTCCAGAACACAAGGATACCCATCACCAAAGCGTTTTATATGATATTTTTGGTTTACTCTACAAACGGAAAAATATCATCGCATAAATTATCTGAAATACTCTCCATAAGGCAAAGCACTTGCTGGGCTTATAGTAACAGAATAAAAAAGTTGCTTTCGAGCCGTAAAACGGGCATTAAAAATGGCAATAACGAGGGTTGGAGCAAGCTGGTGGTGGATAACACTGCTGATTAGCCCGTTTTGCACCTAAGCCCTCCATTTTTAATTGGCTGATTATCAATCATAACAAAAAGGTTATTATCCGTATCAGAATTGGGTTGTAAGTATGCTTTATTAGTGAATTTTAGGGTTAATAATCAATCAATTACGAGGCGTATCACTAAGGTGTTAAACCGTATCAACTTATTTTTAACTGTCTGTATATCAGTTATTTATGTTGAAAATATTTGAGTTTTTCTTTCGTTTTTAGTTCACAATGCACATAAATTTGCGCATTGATTTCAGCATGCCCAGCATGTAACCAATTTTTAATTATCGAACTAAAATTTATGAAAAAAAGAATTACTCTATTAGTAGTCCTTCTTGTATCTGGCTGTTTGTTTGCCTTTGGCCAAACAAGTACAGTAAAAGGAGTGGTCAAAGATGGCCAGGGATTACCCCTACCGGGAGCAACCGTTGTGATTAAAGGCACAACCCAGGCTGCATCAACAGATTTAAATGGTAAATACACCATCAGCGCTGCCCAAACGGCAACCCTGGTATTCTCATTTATCGGGTTTGACAATCAGGAGATCCCTGTTAATAATCAAACCGAGATCAATGTAACTTTAACTTCCAACAACAAACAATTGAATGAGGTTGTAGTAGTAGGTTACGGTTCACAAAAGAAAAAGGACATAACCTCGGCCATTGCAACCGTAGGTGTAAAGGACGTTAGCGCCAGGCCAATAGTAAATTCATCTGAAATATTAGATGGTAAAGCTTCAGGCGTACAGGTGTTCAACGCGTCAGGCGCACCAGGTGGTGGTAATTTCAGCGTAAGGATCCGTGGTGCTTCGTCGCCAAATGGTTCGGAACCATTATATGTTGTTGATGGAGTTGTGGTAACCAACACGGCCAGTATTGATCCTAACAACATCGAATCTATCAGCGTATTAAAAGATGCATCAGCAGCCGGAATTTATGGTTCACTGGGTGCTACTAACGGTGTAGTATTAATTACATCAAAAAAAGGTACCAGCGGCGAACCTAAGGTTGAGATCAATATGTATGCCGGCAAACAGCAGATCATTAAAAAACTGGATATGTTGAACGCTGATCAGTACAGAAGCCTGATTACTGATGAGTATACCAATGCAGGACAAGATGTACCGGCATTTCCGCAAAACTTTACTGCAAACAACAACTGGCAGGATTTAACATACCGCACCGCCAACCAAAGTGGTGTTAACGTTGGCTTATCTGGCGGCAGCGAAAAAGGTACTTACTACTTGGGTCTGGGCGATTTGAACCAGGATGGTATCATCAACGGAACTAACTTTAAACGTTACTCTGTTAACTTAAACCTGGAGCAAAAAGCTAAAAAATGGATGACCTTTGGTACCAACATCGCTTATAACAGAACCAATGGCCGTACCGTGAATGATAACAGTTCGGCAAACCATGGTGGTACTGTTTTGGCAGCATTATCTACCCCGCCAATAGTGCCAATATATGCTGCAAATGGTATGTACCAGTCAAACTCCGACAATACTACCAACCCGCTTGATGATATTTACAGCCCTAACAACCAATACATCAGTAATAACCTGTTAGGCAATATCCATACAGAAATTACCCTGCCGTTCAACATTAAATATCGTTCTCAATTCGGTATTTCGTTAAACAACTACAATCAGGATTCATTTACCAACCCGTTAACCAATCAGGGCGCAAGCCAGGTAAACGGTATTGGCAGCAACACCAATAACGAAACCTTCCGTTATACCTGGGATAATACTTTAACCTACTCAACGGTTATTAATAAAAAGCACAGCATTACTGCCGTTGTGGGTACTTCGGCCATTGAAGAAAAATACCACAGTGGTTATTTATACGGAACCGGTTTCCCGGCAGGTATTACTACTTTAAATGCAGCAAGTGCAAACAAACAGGTATCAACTTACAGAACTGATTGGACTACCAACTCATATTTTGGTCGTGTAAATTATGGTTATGATGATAAGTACCTGTTAACAGCATCATTAAGGGCCGATGGTTCATCAAGGGCCGGTGTTAATAACCAATGGGGATACTTCCCGGCGGTGTCAGGCGCATGGCGCATATCACAGGAAGATTTCCTGAAGGATAACAACTTTATCCGCGACCTGAAATTAAGGGCTGGTTATGGTGAAGTAGGTAACTTGCCGCAAACCATTTATAACAGCTACAGCACCTTAAACCCTACAGGTTATTTATTTGGCGGTAATGCTGCATCTGGCTATTATCCAACTAACCCGGCAGGTAACCCCGATTTGAAATGGGAATCAACCAAAGGTATCAACGTAGGTTTTGATATTACCGTTTTAAATGACAGGTTAACCTTAAGCGGCGATTACTATAATAAAAAAACAACCAACTTTATTTTCCCTGTTGTGATTTCGGCAGCCGAGGGTGGTGCATCAAACCTGAAAAATACCAACCTTCCGGGCCATATTTTGAACGAGGGTGTTGAGTTTTCATTAACCGCAAGGATCATTGAAAGCCAGGATTTTAAATGGACAGCTACTTTAAACGCCTCATTCAACAAAAATAATGTAAGCGGCATACCACAAATATTAGATGCCAACGGTAACAAGGTAGATCAAACCTTCCCATTTGGCGGTATTGCCTTTGGCGGTAACGGCAACGCTACCAACCTTTCTATTGTTAAAAACGGCTTACCTTTAGGTGCTTTTTACGGCTACCAGTTTGCAGGTGTTGATCCGGCTAATGGAAACGCCCTGTATAAATCAGCAAGCGGTGGTACTACCGCAACTCCAACTCAAGCAGATCAGGCTTACCTGGGCAGTGGTTTGCCAAAAGCGGTTTATGGTTTTGCCAACACCGTGAGCTATAAAAATTTCAGCTTAGATTTCTTATTTGATGCCGTAACCGGTAACAAAGTATTTAATGCTACCCGTGTAGAAACAGAAGGTATGTACCTGATTGGCAACGCGAGCACAGCAGTATTGGGCCGCTGGGAAAAACCAGGCGATGTAACCAATATCCCTGCCGCGGTTTATGGTGGTACAAACAGTGCAGGTACCTCTACCATTTTACCATCATCTCGCTTTGTGGAGAACGGTGCATTTTTGAGGTTAAAAAACCTGTCATTAAGCTACCAGATCAGAAGCGGCTTGTTGGATAAACAAGGTATAAAGGTACGTGTATTTGCTACAGCTCAAAACCTGTTCACCATTACCAAATACAAAGGTTACTATCCTGAGGTTAACTCGTTTAGCGGCAGCTCGCAAAACAATGGTTCGCTTGGTGCGCCAAGTTCAACTGCTATTGGTATTGATTACGGTACTTATCCGCAAACAAAAACTTATACCGCGGGCCTTAACGTAACCTTTTAATCTATCCTAAATTTTAAGAAAATGAATAAATATCATAAAATATTGCCAATTGTGCTGCTTGCGGCAGTTGGCTTAACCTCTGCCTGTAAAAAGGACTTTCTGAACAAACAACCCATATCTCAAGGTACAGCAGGTAACTACTACAAAACAGCCGCCGATGCCGAAGGTGGTTTGGTTGGTGCATATTCACAGGCTTTTATTAACGATCAGTACTGGGTTTGGGATTACGTGAGCAACGGCGATGCCCGTGCCGATAACTGCTACGCAGGTGGTGATAACCCAGACAACTTTGCTATTGCCGGTTTTACGCCAACCCCTCAAAACGGTAACTCAACCCGCGACTGGCAGGGACTGTACCAGGATATTTATGCTGCAAACATTGTTTTAGATTATGTAGCTAAAATTCCGGCCTCGTCATTTACAGGCAGCAGGCAGCAGGAAATTTTGAGCGAGGCCAAATTCATCAGGGCCATATCTTACTTTCAGCTGGTAACTACCTTTGGTGATGTACCGTTGATTCTGTCAACCATTAACACGCCTGCCAAGCCATCACGTGCGGCTGCAACAGCGGTTTACGCGCAAATAGAAAATGACCTGACCACAGCCGAAGCAGTATTACCAGTCTCATTCCCTAATGTTGGTCATGCTACTAAAGGCGCCGTACAGGCCTTACTGGCAAAAGTATATGCTCAGGAAGGTAAGTATCAGCAATGTTTAGATTATAGCAACAAGGTGATCAATAGCGGCCAGTACAGCCTTGTGCCAAATTATGCTACTTTGTTTGATGGCACAAAAAATACATCTGAGTCGATATTTGAAAGCCAGCATTCAGCTGCAAGCGGTTTTACCACATACAACACCTCGTTGTTTTTACCGGCACAGTTTGGAACTTACTCTTTCAAAAAGTTTAACCTGCCAACAGCCAACATTATCGCGCTGTTCAAGTCACAGAATGATAATATCCGCTTAAACGCGTCAGTTTACCAGGCATCTGTAACTCCGGACGGCCTTGCTGCCGGCGACCCGATACCTGCGCCATACACCACAGCATCGCCTATGGTTCCTTTCCTTTACAAATGGAAAACCAACATATCGCAATTTGGCGGTGGTACCGATAATAACGTGTTGCTGCGTTTAGCCGATATTATTTTGTTAAAGGCCGAGGCATCAAACAATTTGGGACAAACTGCTGCGGCTATCCTTTTGGTTAACCAGATCAGGGCAAGGGTTAAATTGCCTGCTATCACTGTAACATCACAAGCAGATGTGGCACTGGCTATATTAACCGAACGCCGTATGGAGCTGGCCTTTGAAGGTCACCGTTGGAACGACCTGTTAAGGTTTGGTGCCCAGTACACCATTACCTTAATTAAAAGCCAGGTTGATCCTTTTGGCAAACCGCTTAACTTTCCTATTACCCAGGCAAAACTAATAATGCCTGTGCCTTACAATGAGATACAACTTGATGGTAACCTGACCCAAAACCCGGGTTATTAATTCAGGTAGAAAAAAAAGCTGCAATAGAAATGTTGCAGCTTTTTTCATTAAATATTCTTCATAACTTATCATCAATATGAATAAACACAAATCGTTAATTTTTACTTTAATAATTGCCCTTTGTGCACAATTTACTTTGGTTAATGCCCAAAGTAAGGGAGCGCTGAAAAGCAAACCGCAATTATGGCTTACTGATCCTGCCGATTCTATCTTATTTAAACAACAGGATCAAAAAATAGCACCTGCCGATAAAAACCCGAACACGCCTGTTATTACAGTTGATAAAAGCAAAATTTACCAGCAAATGGATGGCTTTGGGTTTGCCCTAACAGGTGGCAGCGCTGCGCTTATAAACCAAATGAGCAGTGCCACACAGGCCCGTTTATTGAATGAATTATTTGCCCAGGATAAAAACAATCTTGGTGTTAGCTATTTAAGGATTAGCATTGGCGCGTCTGACCTTGATGATCATGTTTTTTCGTACGATGACCTGCCCGCCGGTGAAACTGATGCCGACCTGAAAAAATTTAGTCTGGCCAATGATGAAAAGGCCCTGATCCCGGTATTGAAAAAGATATTGGCCATTAATCCTAACATCAAAATATTAGCCTCGCCATGGAGCCCGCCGGTGTGGATGAAAACCAATAACAGCACCATTGGCGGCAACTTAAAACCTGAATATTATCATGCCTATGCCCAGTATTTTATCAAGTACATTAAAGGCATGCAGGCTAAGGGTATCCGGATTGATGCGGTAACGCTTCAGAACGAGCCACTGAACCCTAAGAACAATCCAAGCATGGTGATGGAAGCTGCCGAGCAGGCTGCTTTTATCGCTAAAAACGTGGGGCCCGAGTTTAAGGCCGCCGGTATTAAAACCAAAATAATTTTATATGATCATAATGCCGACAGGCCCGATTATCCTATTGATATATTGAACAATGCCGAGGCTAAAAAATATACTGATGGTTCTGCATTTCACCTGTATGGAGGTAAGATAGAAGCGCTTAGCCAGGTGCATGATGCCCACCCGGATAAAAACCTTTATTTTACAGAGGAGTGGGTAGGAGCTCCCGGCGATCTGAAAAAGGAACTGGACTTCCATATGAAGGATATCATTATTGGTGCCCCAAGAAACTGGTGCCGCAATGTGATTGAATGGAACCTTGCCGCCGATCAGGATCAGAATCCGCACACTCCCGGAGGCTGCGACCGCTGCCTTGGTGCTATCACTATAATAAAAGACGCGGTTACCCGTAATCCGGCTTATTACATTATTGCCCATGCGTCAAAATTTGTAAGGCCGGGTTCAAAACGCATAGCATCTAATTTGTTAACCGATCTTCCAAACGTGGCCTTCATTACCCCGGCTGGTAAAGTAGTGCTCATTGTTTTTAATAATGGCCAGGTTACTCAAAAATTCAATATCAAATATGGTACTAACCAGGTATCATCGGTATTAAATGCAAATGCGGTGGGTACATATGTTTTATAGGTGATGAATAATCATTTCTTAATATTTGTGTAACAAAGAATACAATACACAATTGTTATTTAGGTAGGCAAAAGCTGCAGGTATTATATCTGCAGCTTTTGCTTTAAAAGAAGAAAAGGTTTTATGAACTAACTATTGTAAAATTCATATTACGTTGATCATTTGTGTTAAACGTTGATGAGTTATTAAAGTCGAACAACCAGGTAAAACGGATATAACATTTCAATATCCTAAACCAACCATTATCATAAAATTTAAACCTATGAAAAAGCTACTTATCATCCCTTTGGCGGCAATGGCTCTGCTGTCATCCTGCGGCACGTATCAAATGAGTACCCTAAGCAGTACCAACACTACACGCGACGAAAAAACAGGTGTATTTAAATTGGAGAATGATTCTGTAAAGATCCTCTATTCATTTGCGGGTAAAAACGCCCCCATTCAATTAAGTATTTACAACAAGCTCAATGAACCCATTTATGTTGATTGGGAACGTTCGGCCATGATCATGGACGATAAGAGTTACAGTTATGGGGATGATGTTGTACAGATAAGTGCTGATGCGTCAAGTGTTTCAACAGGCAAGCGTTTACGCTTTACCGATGCTACCATAGCGGCCCAGGCAACCCTGCCCAAAAATGTAGCTTTTTTACCTCCGCATTCGCAGTTTAGTAAAACCATGGAAAAATTAAGTGATCGCTCGTTTCAGCCGGTTCCTGACAGCATGTTTGTAAAAACCAAATTTCCGTCATACGGCGCCATGGGACTTACGGGTAAGGTGGCCAAGTTTAATAGAGAAAACAGCCCTTTGTTTTTCAGAAGTTACTTAACCGTGTATACACTCAAAAATAATGTTCCGCAGTTTGTGGCCTACCAAAATGATTTTTATGTTTCGGAAATGATCAGGTCGACCTCGGGCCCAGAAAGTTTTGAAAATTTTGGTGGAGGCCGCGGCGATTCATTTTACGGTTCGGCATCGCACTAAGCAATCAAGCTGGGTTTTGTTGCTGAAACCATTCATCGGCAAGCTGTATAAAGCTGCCGATGGGTTTTTGAATATTCAACATACGAGCTATCAGCATATACACATCGGCCGGGGTTTTGCCGTTTTCGCGCAGGTAGCGAACGGATGTGGCCCCGGCCGATTTGGAAAGCTTTTGATCAATATCATCAGTAAGCAGAGTGTGGTGATAAAAGGCTATATCCCTGAAACTATCACGACCTAAAGCGTGGGCCAGTTCCTGTTGTGCCAGGGTTGATGCCCAAAGGTCATTCCCCCGTACTATCATATCAACGTCGTAATGCATATCATCAACAACTGATGTAAGTTGATACGCGGGGAAACTATCCTTTTTACGGATGATAAAGTTGTGCATATCCACAGGTAAAACAGCCCTCGCTGTTAAGCCATTATGGTTTTTGATGATCAGTTCATGGCTGTTATTGGTTCGCAACCGCCAGCTGGCATCAGGTGCGCTGAGCGGAATGCTTTTTTCAAAACAGGTACAGGCATTTTCAATAAGCTGTTTGCGCGAACAGGTACAGGCGAAAACAAGATCCGCCTCACGAAGCTGATCAATTGCCTCCTGGTATAAATGCAGCCTGTGCATTTGCGAATAGCTATCGTTAAATTCTTCAGCGTTACGTGGCCCCTCATGCCAGGGTATCTCCAAAAAATGAAGCGTATCAAAAATATCCTGAATATATTGCTCCTCTGCCCGAGCCCTGTCCATATCATCAATCCGCAGCAATATTTTAGCTCCGCTTTTTTGGGCCAATGCAGCGGTAATGGCAAAAGAAAGCACATTGCCCAAATGCAAAAAGCCGCTTGGGGTAGGGGCAATGCGTGTTTTGTTAAAGTTTTTAAACTGCTCGGGCAATGCTTTGTTACATTAGTTGTTTACGCTATAAGTAAGTGAACCTGGCGCAAACTGCATCCAAAATAAAACTAAAACGCGATGTTGAAAAGAAAAACGCTGCTTTAGGTGCAACTATTTATCCTCATGCTGCGTCTAATTAAAAAAACAACCACGTTATGAAAAGAAATGTCTTTATTTTATTTGTATCGGCTTTAGCGCTGATGACTTCTGTTACCTATGCCCAGGGCGGACAAACCAGGTCTGTTTCGGGTTTCAGCAGCATTGAATCGGGCGGCCCATTTAACGTACACGTAAAGATCAACGGAACCGAAAGCATTAAACTTGATATTGATGAGGATGTAATTAACGATGTAAAGACCGAAGTAGTAGGCGGAGTTCTGAAAATAGGTTTTAAAAACAATTTTTCATTCAAACACCGCGATATTAAAAGGGGCGAGATTTATGTAACCGCTAAATCGCTTGAAGCACTTGCCAACAGCGGTTCGGGCAGTCTTGATCTTGATGGCGTGCTTACCGGCCAAAATGTTAAGGTAATACTAAGCGGTTCAGGTAATATGAAAGCCGCTGTAAAAGCCGGTTCATTGGAATCAAGACTTAGCGGATCAGGCGGTATTGATCTGAAAGGAACTGCCGATGAGGCAAACCTGCGTATATCAGGATCGGGCAATATTGAGGCTAAATCTTTAAGTGCACAAAACGTATCGGCAAATGTAACCGGCTCGGGTGGTATTACCATTCGCGCAACTAAAAGCATTTCTTCGCACATAACCGGCTCAGGAGGGGTAGATTACGCTGGCGGCGCTACGGTTAGCGAAGACAGACACACCGGCTCAGGCAGGCTTAATAAAGTAGATTAAGCTTTTTTCTTCATAAACATAACCAAGGCCTCCCCATCAGGAAGGCCTTTTCCTTTTTAAGGGCCTAGCTGTAAAATACGTAAAATCACGTATAAAAATCGGGTAATTTCACTAATCTGTAAATGAGTTAATTATGTATCTTTATTATGTAATTCAGGTTGTACCCTTTAATCATCAAGCCTTATGATTTCACCGCATTACTCACTTAAAAGTCATTGCCGTAAACTTTTGTTAGCAACGGTCATCACGCTTACCTTAAACAGCTGCTATACCGCCCGCGTTGCTACGCAGGCACAGGCCGGAACCGAGGTTTCAAGTCAAAGGGTAAACTTTTATTTCTGGGGTCTGGTGCAAAGCCCTAAGCGAGTAACTACACCCATTTGCGATTCGCTGGGTGTTAATGGCATGGCCGAAGTAACCGTGAGGAACAATTTCGGTTACTCGCTTTTAACAGTGGTTACGCTGGGCATATGGAGCCCAACCCGCATTGAGTGGAAGTGTGGCAAACCTTGCCAAAAAGTAGGCAAACTTTAAACCGACAGCAGATGAAAGTTATTAAAACAGGTGATAAGACCTGGGAAAACCGGCATGAAATATTTGTAGAAAATATTAAGGATATGTACGTGTTGGGCAATGAGGACGCACTGGATGCCCTTGATGGCTATAACGACAGCACCAAAAACCTACAGGATTTGATAGGCAAGGCCATTACCACCAACACGCCCCTGCGCGCATTAGGAGCAGGCTGGTCATGGACAAAGATTGCCACCGTGCAGGATGGCATTATGTTGGATACCAAACCCCTTAATACCGTATTTGATATTACTGAAGGCAGCGTTTCACCTGCGTACAAGGGCCAGCCCAGGCACCTGCTTTTTGCACAAAGCGGAACCGGTATTTGGGAACTGGGTAAATATTTAAGGCAAAAGAACCAATCGTTAAAAGCCTCAGGTGCAAGTAATGGGCAAACCCTTGGCGGGGCTATGGGCACAGGCGCTCATGGTTCGGCCTTTGATGTTGGTGGGGTACAGGATTATGTGGTTGGTATACATCTTATCACCGGCCCAAATAAACATATTTGGTTAGAGCGGGCTTCGGCCCCGGTGGTATCGCCGCTTTTTATTGATCACCTGAAAACAGAGCTGGTGCAGGATGATGATCTGTTTAATGCAGTGCTTGTTAGTTTTGGAAGCTTTGGCATTATTCACGGAGTAATGATTGAAACCGAGGACCTGTTTTTGCTTGAAGCCTATATGCAGCGTGTGCCTTATGATGATTCGATAAAAAACATCATGAACACGCTTGATTTCAGCAAAGCCAATTTACCCGGCGGCACCGAAAGGCCATACCATTTTGCAGTATTGCTTAATCCTTATGATATGGATAAGGGTGCATACGTTACCACCATGTATAAGCGCCCGTTTGCAGCAGGCTATAAGGCACCGGTTGATAACCCTGCAGGCATTGGCCCCGGAGATGATGCACCATGTTTTATAGGCACCATAAGCGATGCCTTGCCTGCTATAGTGCCTACACTGGTAACCAAGGTACTTGGAGCAAGCCTTACCCTTTATGATAAACAGCTTGGCACTCTGGGTGAAATTTTTAGCAACACCACCCTACGTGGCAAGCTATTGAGCGCTGCGGTAGGTTTCCCGATTGAGTTTAGCACCCGCGTTGCCGATCTGATGCTGAGTGTGAATAAAACCATAGGGCCCTTTGCAGGCCTGTTCTCATTCAGGTTTGTAAATCAAACTAAGGCAACGCTTGGCTTTACCCGGTATACACATACCTGTGTTATGGAGCTTGATGCTGCTTTTTCTGACAAAACCTATACTTTTTACACCAACGTTTGGAAAAAGTTAGAGGACGAGCAGATCCCCTTTACCTTTCATTGGGGCAAAGTAAACGAGTTATCGCCCGAGCGTTTGGCTAACATGTACGGCCCGGCTGTTGATTCATGGATAGCTGCCCGTAACAAGCTGCTTGATGCCGATAGTATGAGGGTTTTCACTAATCCAATTTTAGAGCAATGGGGCCTGAACAAAGTGATAGTTTAATATATAAGTCATACTCAAGTATTAAGTATTGGTGGGGAAGGTTATGCTTTTTCGCGATGCTTAGCTTTATAGCCACGCTTACCCATGGCCAAACTACAGATCAGATCATAACCCAGTTAAGGCAGGTGAACGCTAAAGTTGCCGGTACACCATGTAGTTTAGGCAAGGGGATGCTGATCAGTAATAAGGCGATGAATGTTTTCCTGAACAATAAGGTGAGTTCCTATCTTTCTGACGGTACCGATCTGTCGCTCTATAAAAATTATGTGAACCTGAACACCGCCGAGGGGCGTCTATCCATCAACCATAATTTTCACCAGCCTGTTGATTCTGATGATTATGTGCGAAGCTTTGTTATTGTTGGTGCCAGGGTAAATGTGGCCAATACTTATTCAAGCAGGTTTTCCAACAAGTATTTTAATAATCAGCTGGGTTTTGCCCTTCAAAAAACGTGGATGGGTAAACCGGTTACCCATTACAACAATTGCGATAGCCAAAAATTTGCCATAGATGCACAAAGGGCAGTGCTTTTAAATAGCCTTGCCGCCGAACTGAAAACCAAGGCGAGTGATTATGAACGCGCCCTTGACTCCGTTAAACAATCTGAAGTTCCCGGCCAAAGCTTAACATCAGCAAGAAATACCCTGCGGCGTGATTTTTATGCAGCCCTGCGACTGGAATACTTGCAAAAGTTTTCAGAAGCGCAATCAGATCTCCTGGTGCAAAGCAATAATTTTAACCTGGTTACCGATAACTGGACAACCTTTGGTGTTTATTTGCCTATCATCCCGCAAAAATTTCAGGTGGGTACAGATGTTGGTTCAGACGTTTCGCAGCGTCATAACTATCCGTTTGAGGTTTTTTTAACCCACACCCGCTTTTTTGAAAGCCCTAAAATTGGCAGGATATTTTTTACCTTAAACGGCAAAGGCTTTGTAAACAACGCCATTCAAAGCGGCCTCCTTTACCAGGCGGATGTAAACGGTAGCCCGGCTGCTAACGGAACCGAGATAGTTACCATAAACGGAGGCAATCGTTTTATAGGTAATTACCGTAACTTTTTTACCCCGGCGGTATCGGGCAAACTGGTGTACATTCCTGGCAATTCTCATGTGGGGGTAAGTTTCAGGATGGAGAAAAATTTTGGTACCTATCACGCGCTTAATTCTATACTGGGCATACCCATTGTTTTGATAGATAAAAAAGGCGCCCCGGCCATAAATTTTGAATGCCAGCTACTATTTGTTGATATGAGCAATACCATCGGCAAAATACAGTTGCCCGGCAATAAAACCTCCATTGGTGTAACGGTGGGTATCCCATTCAGCAAGATTGTTTATTGAAGCTTAAGGGATCAGGAGTTTCTGAAAAGCAGTACTATCGCCTTTGAAAATATTAAAATCAACCTTTTGGCTGATGCCATTGATGCGGGCCTTATCTGAGTGCTGCCAAAACTGCCAGTTGGTATTATTGCTTACATTCAATACCGGCTGGTAGTAGTGAGCAATCCATAGCATATAATCATCAAAATAACCCTGCAGGTAATCATGATAAAAGCTGATGTTGGTATAAATAATGGGTTTTACACCGGTTTTATTTTCAATGTGATTAACAAACAACATGAGCTGCTCGCGCATTTTTTCGGGTGTGGTTTTGTAAAGCTGCTCCACATCAACTACCATGGGGAGGTCGCCTTTTTCAACTTTTACAGTTTGTAAAAAGAACCGGGCCTGCCAAACCCCGCTTTTTTGCGGTAAAAAGTAATGATAAGCTCCGCAAACAATACCGGCTTTAGGGGCTTCACGCCAATTACGCTGAAAATAAGGATCCATGCTAAGTACGCCCTCGGTAGCTTTAATAAAGGCAAAGGTGATATGCACACCATCGTCATCCATTGCTTTTACCTTTTGCCAGTTTATTTTGCCCTGGTATGAAGATACATCAATACCATGAACCGTATAGCCCGATGGTATGCGTACGTTAAAACTTTTGTAGTTGCGGTAGTTGGTATCCTGCCCAATATCCATGATCCAGCGCCAGGTAGCGCTAAAACTTCTCAATACATAGCCATAATAAAATGGTGAAAGCAGTATCAGCAGTAAACCTGCAATGGCTATTCTCCAGTATACTTTGGTGGTTTGCTCCTTTTTCTTTTGGGCAGCGGTTTTTCTTTTTACCGTAGCTTTTGGTTTTACAGGAGGTTTGTCTTTAACAACAGGAGGCGTTTTTTTAACTGGAGGCGGCACGGTGCAAACTTACAAAATTGCCTTTATGCCCGGCAAGGCAATGCTATAATATATTCAGCCTGTTGTTTTTGAAGTGGGCTATTTTCAGCTGAAACATTTGGGCCATTTTACCC
The DNA here is from genome assembly GCF_030409325.1 of Mucilaginibacter aquaedulcis. Taxonomy (GTDB): domain Bacteria; phylum Bacteroidota; class Bacteroidia; order Sphingobacteriales; family Sphingobacteriaceae; genus Mucilaginibacter; species Mucilaginibacter aquaedulcis. The sequence continues at coordinate 755,371 of NZ_JAUFPR010000001.1, read as the reverse complement.
GCGCGCCATTTAGCCTCGTCGGTTTTGGGGCCGCTGAATAAGCTGTCCAGGGTATCGGCAAACAGGCTTAACCAGGTTTCAAAGTGAGAGCTATCAACCGGAAGCTCAGCGTGAGGAGGAAATGGAGCGCCGTTGTAAGTATATTCTTCCAGCAAAACGGTTTGCCAAAAGGTATACATTTTTTCGAGGTGAGGTTCCCAATGATCACCAAGGCGTTCGCCAAAAATAGGAGCAAGCAAAGCATCCCCGGCCACCTTGGTATAAAAAGTATCTACCAGTAGTTTAATATCATCAAGGTTTGCTATATCGTGTTTGGGCTCCATATTCAATGATACAAAGGTGAAGGTTTTGATCGGGTTTTATTTAATAGTTAAGTAATTTTTAAGCAGGGCGGCGTTTTTCCTTTATGACATTCAGCGGATAATATAATCCTTATATTTGTAAGGTAAACTTACAAGTTTACTTAATAAATATATGACAAAGGAAAATGATATCCTGCTGGCCTCTGAGCTGCGTGCCGTAGTAACCCGCCTTACCAAAAAAATGCGTAAAGAATCGTCGACAGCTGCGCAATTGTCGCTCACCGAACGATCAACCATTGCGTTGCTTGATCAGCATGGAGAATTGCTGCCCACTGAACTGGCTGCTATGGAGAAAATAACCACGCAAAGCATGTCGCAGATATTGAATAAGCTGCTGCTGCTGGGTATCATTAAAAGGCGTATATCTGAAACGGATAAGCGCAAGGCCATCATTACCTTATCAGACGAGGGGCGAACCCTGCTTTACCAGGTACGTCATGAACGCGAGGAATGGTTGAACAAAGCGCTGGATGCCACCTGTACCGAAGAAGAAAAAGCCCTGTTAAAAAAGGCCATAGGCCCGTTAACCAAATTAGTTGATTTTGATTGATCCCCGGTGAATAGGGGAAGTGAGTAATGAATATTAGTACATTTAACGCTTTTAAAAGTAGAAATTACCGGTTGTACTTTACCGGGCAATCCATATCGTTAGTAGGCACATGGATGCAAAAAACAGCAGTAAGCTGGGTAGTATATGATCTCACTCATTCAGAATTTATGCTGGGTTTGTCTTTATTTGCCAGCATGTTTCCATCGTTCCTGTTCTCATTTTTGGGCGGTGTAGCTGCCGATCGTTATAATCGTTTTAATTTATTGATAGCCACGCAGGTAGCCTCCATGATACAGGCGGTGCTGGTAACCGCTTTGGTTTTCTGGGGGCACTATGTGGTGTGGGAAATAATAGCCCTGAGCGCGGTACTGGGTTTCATAAACGCGTTTGATGTGCCCGCAAGGCAATCATTGGTTTATGAAATGGTGAACAGCAAGGCCGATCTGCCTAATGCTTTGGCGCTTAATTCATCCATGGTAAACTTGTCGCGGCTGGTAGGGCCGGGCATAGCCGGGTTGGTACTGGAAAAATTTGGCGATACCGTATGTTTTGGTGCCAACGCGCTGAGCTTTATCGCCGTAATAGGCTCCCTGCTCATGATGCGCCTGCCTAAGGCAGAAACAAAAAAGCATGATAAGAACATCTTTTTTGAGCTGAAGGAAGGTTTTACCTACATCAACAATACGCCATCTATCAAGTTCGTGATCATTATGCTTTCGCTGATCAGTTTAATGGTATTGCCGTTCAGTACCATGATACCTGTGTATGCCAAAGATATTTTTAAAGGTACGGCATCAACCTTTGGGGTTATTGATAGTGTGATAGGGTTAGGGGCTTTCTCAGGTGCTATTTACCTGGCATCGTTAAAACCGGGGCATAACCTGAAAAAGATACTGGCCATTAATACGCTGATATTCGGCGGGGGGCTGGTCATCTTTTCGCATATGCCCAGTTATCCGCTGGCGCTGCTGTTTGCCGCCATTACCGGTTTTGGCATGATGTCACAGATCACCATCAGTAATACCCTGATTCAAACCACGGTATCGCCAGAAATGCGTGGCCGGGTGATCAGCTTTTATGCCATGGCATTTTTTGGTATGCAACCGCTTGGGGGGCTGCTTGTAGGTGCCGTTTCGCAATGGATAGGTACCCAGGATACTGTTATGCTTGAGGGTGGGGTTGCCTTGCTGATCGGTTTACTTCATTTCCGCTTTTTACGCAGGAGTAAACTTAAAAAGGTTACCCAACCCACGCTTGAACAACAACCCATTAATACACTCGCTTAATAAACAAAAACACATAAACCATGATAACTACATTTGATAAAAACACCGCTTTAGTATTAATTGATTTGCAACAGCTGGTAGTACAATTACCTGCGGCCCATCCAATAGGCCCGGTAATTGACAATTCTGCCAAACTGGTTGCCGCGTTTCGCGAGGCGGGTTTGCCTGTGGTGATAGTGAACGTAAACCCGGTAGGTTCGGCTGCATCAAAAACACGCAAGGATGCAAAATCTCCGGCTATGACAAGCTTACCAGATGGCGCGCTTGATATTGTACCCGAAATAAAAATACAGAACGAAGATATCCGCATTACCAAAGAAACCTGGAATGCTTTTTATAACACAGCCTTACATGCCGAATTGCAGAAAAAAGGTATTACCGGTATTGTACTGGCCGGTGTTGCAACCAGCATAGGGGTTGAAGGTACCGCCCGCAGCGCCAATGAATATGGCTACAATATTGCTTTTGCCAGCGATGCCATGACCGATTTATTTGAAGACGCACACAAACATAGCTTTAAATTCATTTTCCCGCGCATTGGTGAAATTGGTACTACCGATGAGATCATTGAAAAGTTAGGGAAGTAAAAAAGCTTGTCTGAACCACGATTAAACAGATGAACAGGATTTAAGGATTTATTTTAGCTTTTAAGAAAAAATCGTGGTAATCATTTAATCCGTTTAATCGTGGTTCAGACTATTTAGTCCTCTCATAAAAATTCTCAACGCTCTGCATCAGTTGTTTTTGATATTGCAGAGGTGAGCAGCCGGCAAATTCTTTGAACGAACGGATAAAGTGTGATTGATCGGCATAGTCATTTTCATAAGCAACATCGGTAAGTTTGGTGTGCAGGCCTATACGTAATTCATTAAGCGAAGCCTGGAAACGGGAAATGCGGGAAAACAATTTAGGCGTAACACCTACATATTGTTTAAATTTTCGTTCAAAACTTCTCTCAGAAATTTGAAGATGTTTCTGCAGATCCTGCAGCGGTACACTACCCTTTGATTGTATAATGCTTGATATGGCAAATTGCATTGATTGATCTTCGTGCCGGTTGTTTTTCCGGAGTTTGAAAAACAGGTATTGACTCAATAGTTCAATCTGTTTGGGTGAAGAACCTGCTTCAACAAGTTGAGTTGAAAGTAAGTACCCATCTTCCCGGGCCAGCAGATCAACAGAGGTGCAGGTATCCGTCAGTTCATCGGCATCAAAGCCAAATATGGTTTTAAGGGCATTGGGATAAAAGCAAATGCCTATGGTACTGAATGCTCCGCCGAAGTGAATTTCGGCATGGCGGGTTGACTGACCATATAAAAAAATATGTGGCAGCTCCTTGCCAAACTGATACATGGGCCCTTTCTCAGGCGACTGAAAAATAAGCCCAGGCGAACCTTCTGCAACTGTTCTGAAACTCCGTGTTGGGATGCTCAGATCATTACTTTCCAGCGTCCAGAAATAACGGATGTGGTTTTTCAGGTATGCAGGTGGCTGTATCTGTTTGTACTCCATTTACTAATGCCCTTTTGGGTTTTATCTGGTTATATACAAATATAAAGTTATATGACCTTATATGCCAGTTGTTTATATGGTTTGATGCGCTAATTAATGGCGCATTTAAAATTTAAACCATGGATACGGGTGCTGTGTCCACCATAATGCACGGGGTGCCTCATCACTTGGCAGGCCTTTGTACTTGGGTGCCACAGATGGGTTGGATGGGTATTTGCTCCCATTCCAGGTAAGTAGCCTGTCGGCATGATTACTTCTTACTACCAGGTTTTTCCAGCCTTTGGTTTTTTTATTATAAATGATAAACGGATAATCGGCCACCGTAAAATAGGTAATCAGTTTTCCATCAGCTGTTAACAGAAGAGCGGTGCAGCCCCCGGTGCCGCAAAAATCCAACCCGTTAAAGCCTACAAAAATCTCCTTACGGCCGTCGTCATTTAAATCTGTTTCAAAAAATATAAAACGGCGGTTAGCTTTTGATATGAACTCATAATTTTCTTTGAGCACAACAGGCAGCACAGTTCTGATCAATGCGGCAGTTTTTTTACTTGTTGTATTGATGTCATACTGCGCCCCTGGTGTAGTGTCGGCAGAGTCAGGGGCAATTGTATCAACAGCCGTTGGTATTTTCGCATTTGGTTTATTGTCAGAGTCGGTTTTACTATCCGGTACTTTGGTGATAGCCATGCCTGAATCGGCCTTTGAATCAGTTTTGGTATTACTGGTGCAGGCCAGTAAAACACATCCTGAAAATATTAGTAGCAGTGATCTTTTTTTCATGGGATTAAAAGTGACAGGTTAAAATATCTACTTATTTTATATTGATTATCAGTAAGTTAAATATAATAAAAAATCATATTATTTATCTGGGGTAATTTTGCAACGAAAAGATTAAAAGACTTTTTTATAACAAACCTGTTACGTGGCATTCACCTACAGTAACAGTTAGCCCCGATTTTTATAAATTCGGGTCATGGAAAAAAACTACTATAATATATGGCATCGCACAAAGACATTGGTGTTAGGGATGATGCTTTGCAGCAGCGTTACCTTTGCACAATCAAGCAACCCTGTTATTGATAATATAGTGAAGGAGGAAACCTCCAACTCGCAATTAGAAAAACTGGGTCGTGAACTGCTTGATGGCATAGGCCCCCGTTTGGTTGGTTCGCCTCAAATGAAGCAAGCTAATGACTGGGCTGTTGCCAAATACAAAAGTTGGGACATACCCGCCCGAAACGAAAAATGGGGCGAATGGCGCGGCTGGGAAAGAGGTATCTCACACATTGATATGGTATCACCCCGTGTAAAATCATTAGAAGGTACCCAATTGGCCTGGAGCCCGGGCATGGGTAAAAAAACATCCACAGCCGAGGTGATCATTTTACCTGATGTGGCCGATTCTGTTGCTTTTCAGCAATGGCTGCCCAATGCCAAGGGTAAGTTTGTAATGATATCCATGTGTCAGCCAACCGGCAGGCCCGATTATAACTGGCAGGAATTTGCCCTGAAAGAATCATTTGACAAAATGAAGGCCGAACGTACCGCCATGACCGATGCCTGGCGCAAACGTATCAGCAAGACCGGCTTTACCGGCAAAACACTTCCGGTAGCGCTTGAAAAAGCCGGAGCTTTAGGTATTCTTACTAATAATTGGTCGGCCGGATTTGGGGTTGATAAAATATTTAGTGCTTATACCAAAACTGTTCCTACTGTTGATATTGGCCTGGAAGATTATACCCTGCTTTACCGCCTGAGCGAATCAGGCACAAAGCCGGTGATCAGCATTCATACCGAATCAAAAGAACTGGGTGTGGTGCCCACATTTAACACCATTGCCGAAATAAAAGGTACCGAAAAGCCCGACGAATATGTGATGTTATCGGCCCATTTTGATTCATGGGACGGCGGCACAGGAGCTACCGATAACGGTACAGGTACATTGACTATGATGGAGGCCATGCGTTTGTTGAAGAAATTCTATCCTCACCCTAAACGTACCATATTGGTTGGTCACTGGGGCAGCGAGGAGGAAGGCCTGAACGGTTCACGCGCCTTTGTTGAGGATCACCCGGAAATTGTTAAAAACCTGCAGGCATTATTTAACCAGGATAACGGTACCGGCAGGGTAGTAAACCTTTCGGGACAAGGTTTTGCCGATGCTAAGGATTATCTGACACGCTGGCTGGCGGCTGCGCCTGATAGTATTAAGACCCGTGTGAAAACAAATTTCCCTGGGCAGCCTGGTGGTGGCGGTTCAGATTTTGCCTCATTTGTAGCCGTTGGAGCGCCAGGCTTTTCGTTAGGATCGCTTAACTGGTCGTACGGAACCTATACCTGGCATACCAACCGTGACACTTATGATAAAATTGTGTTTGATGATCTGCGCAACAATGCCATGTTAGCGGCCATTATGGCTTATATGGCCAGCGAAGACCCTGAAAAAACATCTACCGTAAAAACAGAAGGAGTGAAGTGGCCCGTACAGGTTAAATCGACCCGGAAAGGTGGATTGGATAAGTAATAGGATTGATGTAGGTTGGTGACTGGTGTTTTATAAAATAAACGTTATGAAAAAATGTTGTTATTTCGATGGAGCAATGGCTGGAATGAGGATGGCGCGACAGAGAAATCTTGTGCGATATCCGGTGGTTTTGAAAGCTCGAGAAGATTTCTCTTCGTACCTCGTCGAAATGACAATTTGTTTATTTTTTCCAACAACTCCGTTGCAACAGCACATAAATAGCAGCTATTAAGTTTTCGATAGTTAAAAAAGCAAAAAAGCTCCCGCGTGCATGCGGGAGCTTTTTTTATTAAGCGGGTTTCTATAGATTACAGCGTAGCCATATCAATCACAAAACGATAACGGACATCACCTTTAACCATGCGTTCGTAAGCACCGGTGATATCTTTAATATCAATCATCTCAATATCAGAAACGATGTTATGCTCGGCACAGAAATCAAGCATTTCCTGAGTTTCAGGAATGCCTCCGATACCTGAACCAGCCATGCTTTTACGACCAGCCAACAATGAAAACGGCTGAATAGAATATGGTTCAGAAGGTACACCCACACCAATAAGTGTTCCGTTGGTTCTTAGTAATGACAGGTACAGATTCATATCATGCTCTGCTGATACGGTATCAAGGATAAAGTCAAATGAACCTTTAACGGCAGCAACTTGTTCCGGATCAGATGTTACCACGAAGTGATGAGCACCTAAATCTTTGGCCGCTTGTTCTTTTGATGCAGAAGTACTTAATACAGTAACATCGGCACCAAAGGCAACACCAAATTTTACGCCCATGTGGCCTAAGCCGCCTAAGCCTAAAACAGCCAGTTTATGGCCTTTGCCAACTTTCCAGTGGCGCAATGGCGAGTAGGTTGTGATGCCTGCGCAAAGCAATGGAGCTGTGGCGGCAAGAGGTAACTTGTCTGAAACATGTAACACAAACTCTTCACGCACTACAATGGTGTTGGAGTAACCACCATAGGTTGGTACACCGCTTCTGTCGTTGCCGTTATAAGTTGGCGTGTTGCCTTCCAGGCAGTATTGCTCTAAACCTTGCTTGCAGTTTTCGCAAACCTGGCATGAATCAACCATACAGCCAACACCTGCCAAATCATCAACTTTAAATTTCTTTACGTGATCGCCAACTTTAACAATTTTACCAACAATCTCATGGCCCGGAATCATTGGGAATATACCCGGAAACCAGTCATTCTTGATCTGGTGAAGATCTGAATGGCAAACACCGCAAAATAATATTTCTATTTGAACGTCGTGTGGTCCAACTTCCCGGCGTTCAAAATCCCAGGGAGCTAAGTCAGTTTCAGCAGTTTGCGCTGCGTATCCTTTTGCTTGTATCATATTTAGTTGTTGTTTATGTTTACTTAGCAAATGTATAAATGGTGGCCTAAGAAGCGATTATACGTTTCAAAGCAATAATTACACTTTTCAAAGAGCTTTTCGTAAAGCCATTGGTGTAAGGCCTGTATGTTTTTTAAAGAAGTTATTAAAATACGAAGAATAATCGAAACCAAGGCTGTTGGCAATTTCGGCAACACTCCAATTGGTATGGGTTAACAGTGATTTTGCTTCGGTAAGTATCCTGTCGTTGATGTGGGTAGTGGTAGAGCGGCCGGTTATTTCACTTACCGCGGCGTTGAGATGATTTACGTGAACCGCCAACTTATCGGCAAAGTCGCTGGCTTTTTTGAGGGCGAGGGTATAGCGGATTGAATCAACCGGGAACTGTTTTTCAAGAAGGGCCAAAAACAGCTTGGTTATGCGCGATGCTGCGTTTTGAGGCGTGAAATAAGCCACCGCCGGTTGCATTTTGATGGCCTCATGTATAATGAGGTTCAGGTGGTTACGGATAAGCTCATATTTATACAGGTATTCGCCATCAAGTTCGTGGTGCATGCGCTTGAATAGGCTGTATATGTATTCAGTTTGCTCATTATCAAGAAAATATACCGGGTCGCCGCCGGCTTTGAACAGGGTTGATTCTTCAAGGCTCTCCATACGGTTGCCCGAGTGTAAAAACTCGTCAGTAAATACACAAAAGTAACCTTCGGCATTGGAATGGTCGCCCTCCCAGGAGTACGGAACCATAGGATTGGTGAACACCAGCGCGGGTTTATCTATCCGGATACCCCTGTTGGCGTAAAACAGCTGGCTGCTGCCGCTTGTGGTTAATGTGATTTTATAAAAATCGCGGCGGTTGTAGGATGCAAGGCTGCAATTACCCTTGTTGCTTGGCGCAACTCTGAATTGGGTGGGTTCGGTTTTTAAGTTGTCTAAATATTCGTTGTTAAAGTCTACGGTTTTTGGGGCGTCCATATTTCAAAGTTAAACATTTCAAAGGGAGAGGAGCAAAAAAAGTAGTTAATTTGAGACTAAACGGAGCGGGTTTTTGTGCAAAAATGAGGTGTTTTAGCACGTTTTAACTCAAAAATGAGCTAAAAATGAGCGCTTTTTGAAGGTTGTAAAAAAAAACATCTAAAAAGCTGGTATTTCTACTTCAAATCTTCGGTTCCCCAATATCAGGATTGATAGTTTTTTCCAGGAGTTTTTACGTTGATTTTCCAGAGGGGTTTTTCTCAAAAATTACACTGGTCTGACTTTTTATCCAAAACGGTAAAAAGATTATTTTTCAAAACACTTGCATTTTGTGTAGCATACCTGTTACATTTAGGAAAATTATAAACCAAATGCAGAAACACATCCTAATTGTTTATCTATTGGTTGCCTGTAGCGTTGCCGGCATCATGATCAAATCCTTTGTTAAAAACAGGTATTTTAAAAAAGGTTAACGATTTCTATCCCTTGGGGTTATAACAAACCCCAGGGGGCAGAGCCCATTTTATTGAAAGTTTTTGAAAGCTGTAAACTGCTTTGGGTTATTTTAATTTCTCCCGCTTTTTAGTACCCTAAAATAGCTGCCTGTAAATCGACTGTATTATGCAGTTCTTTTAACTGGTTTGTGCAACCAAAATTTAACATCCTTTTTATATTTTTCTGACTGTAGCCCGCTTTAAAAAACGTACTTTTGTGCATCTTTTCTTTCATAGCATGATTTTGCACTTAACTACTAAACCCCGGGTGTATGGATATCATTCATAATAAATATATCGGAACAAAACAGAAGGCCCTTGCTATTAACCTCGACCCTAAAATTTATGGCTCCTTTGCCGAAATAGGTGCAGGGCAGGATGTTGCCGCCAATTTTTTTAAGGCAGGTGCATCGTCAGGTACTATCGCCAAAACCATGTCGGCTTATGATATGACCTTTTCTGATGCTATTTATGGCGCACAGCAGGTAAAACGGTATGTAAGCGAACAGCGTTTAATATCAATGCTTGAACATGAGTATGGCCTGCTTATTGAACGTTTGGCACAGCTCAGGGGCGACACCACTACGTTTTTCGCGTTCTCGGCTACATTTTCGGCGCTTAACTATTATAAAACTAACGAGGGCCACGGCTGGATGGGGGTACGCTTTCAGCTGGAACCTAACGGCGTTTTTCATGATGTAGTAATTCACGTAAAACTGCTTGACAATGATAATAACCTGCAGCAGCAGGCCGTAGGTATATTGGGAGTTAACCTCATGTATGCCTGCTTTTATTATAACGAGGTGCCACCCGTGTTTCTGCTTTCGCTGATGGATAACCTGTCGAAAGATCGTATCCAGATAGATATGATCCGTTTTGAAGGCCCGCATTTTGAAAAGGTTGATAACCGTTTAATGAGTCTTCACCTGGTGAAGTACGGATTTTCGGATGCCGCGCTGTTTGGTCCGCATGGTCAAAACCTGCAGCCATCAGAAGTATTGTATAAAAAGCATATCGTAGTTATTCGCGGTCGTTTCCGTCCGCTGATCAATGTGCACCTGGATATGCTCAGCAACGGGGTAAAACAGTTTTTGCAGGAGCCCGATGTAGATAAGGAAAATGTAGAGGTGGTCACCGAGCTTACCCTGCAGGCTCTGAAAGAACGCAATGCCGACCCAACTGCCGAGATAGATGAGAAAGACTTTCTCGACCGGGTAGATATTCTCTGCTCGCTTGGGCAAACTGTATTAATATCCAATTTTCATGAATATTATAAACTGGTAGCTTATCTGTCAAAGATCACCAAGTTAAAGCTGGGTGTGGTTTTAGGCTATCCGAATCTGGAATACATATTTTCGGAAGAGCATTATAAAGATCTTCCAGGTGGTATCCTTGAATCATTTGCCACCCTATTTAGCCGTAAGGTAAAACTGTTTATCTATCCAACCCTGCGCGATGAGGTGATCCTGAACTGCCTGCGGTTTTATCCGCCACCGCACCTGATAGATCTGTATCGTTACCTGATCACCAACAATAAAATTGAAGATATCAGACATTATAAAGAAGCTAATCTGAACGTTGATACCGATAACGTGCTGCAACTGATAAAACAAGGTGCCGACGGCTGGGAAGAATATGTACCGCCGGAGGTTGCCAATATGATTAAAGATAGAAAGCTGTTTGGCTATTACCACCGCGATAATGCCGCCAAAGAAGCCCTGAATATTAACAGCAGCGATCTGGAAACGTTGTAAAAAGCCTCATTAAGCCCTCTCTTTTAAAGTGAGGGCTTTTTTATGGGATTAGTCTGATTTTTTTAAAGTTCAAGATTAGACTCACCCGCCCATTGCTTCGCTGGATCACCCTCTCTCCGGCTTTGCCGCAAAGAGGGTTGGGGAAAACTACTCTTTTAATCTGATATTTAAACTTCCCTCTTTCCGCCGCAGGCGAAGAGAGGGACGGCGAGCGTAGCGATGCCAGGGTGAGTCCACTATGCGCCTTATAAATCTCCACATCTAAAATCTATTCCCTATATTTACCGCCAATAAAGTTCTTTACTTTTTTTCAGCAATGAGGTTTCCCGGCTTAATAAACCGGGGATTAAAAAGGAACCGTGTGTAAATCACGGGCTGTCGCGCAACTGTAAGTAACACGCAAAGTTGTTTGCCATTAACCAGGTCCATTATTCTAAACCAAAACAGAATGAGAAGGACGGCAACAATGTTACAAGCCAGGATACTTGCCCCAATGTATAAAAGACAATGCTTTCGCGTTTTGAAGCAGTAGTCAAAGAAAAAGGATAACCCACGGGCCATTACCTGCCTGTTTGTTATGCTTTTGCCTTTTATTACCATTTCCCGAAAGCATACCGAAAACCGTAAGGAGCATTAATTCAATTTAATGTTTAACCAAAAAAGTTTTATGCGTATGCTCAAAAACAATCTCGGGTACCCTCGTGTGGGCGCCCATCGTGAACTCAAAAAGGCCAGTGAACAGTACTGGGCGGGCAAAACTACCCGCGACGAGCTATTTGCCGTGGCCCGTAACCTCCGTATTGGTAACTGGCAAACCCAGTCGGCTGCCGGTATCGATCTTATCCCCTGTAACGATTTCAGCTTTTATGACCAGGTGCTGGATATGTCGTTACTGCTTGGTGTTATTCCCGAGCGTTACACACCCGTGTTAACGCAAAATAAGGCCAATAACGAAATTGACCTTTACTTTGCCATGGCCCGAGGCTATCAAAAAGATGGTTTGGATGTAACCGCCATGGAAATGACCAAGTGGTTTGATACCAACTACCATTACATTGTACCCGAATTTGTACAAAACCAGCAGTTTAAGCTATTCTCCGAAAAAGTATTTGAAGAGTTTAACCTCGCTAAACAACACATCAATGCTACACCAAAACCAGTGCTGATTGGCCCGGTAAGCTATCTTTTATTAGGTAAGGAAAAGCAGGCAAGTTTTAATAAGATTGATCTGATCAAAAAACTGGTACCTGTATACATTGAGGTGCTGAACAGGCTGAAGAATTACGGTGCCGAATGGGTGCAGATTGATGAACCTTTCCTGGCGCTTGATCTTACCCAGCAGGAAAAAGAAGCTTATGTATATGCCTATAAAGAGATCAGTAAAAACTGCCCGGGCATAAAACTGCTGCTTACCACTTATTTTGAAAGCCTGCAGGGTAACACGCAGCTGGCCGTAAACCTGCCGGTAAGTGCCCTGCATATTGATTTGGTGCGCGCACCGCAACAGTTAGATGAAGTGCTGGAGTTGCTGCCAACCGGGTTACGCCTCTCTTTAGGCGTGGTTGATGGCCGCAATATCTGGAAAAACGATTACATCAAATCCATATCGCACCTTAAAAAAGCCATTGCCGCACTTGGTGAGGATAGGGTGATGGTTGCGCCAAGTTGCTCTTTACTTCATACCCCGTTTGACCTCGATCTGGAAACCGGCATTAACCCGGAGATCAGGAACTGGATGGCCTTTGCCAAACAAAAACTGAACGAGGTTAATGAACTTGCTCAGATCATTAATGGCGATAATGCTTTGCTACAAGCTAATCTGCAGGCCATATCAAGCCGCAACCTGTCAAAACTCATTCACAAGCAGCAAATAAAACAACGCGCAGCTGCCATTACCGATGCCGATGCCCAGCGCGCGAGTGCTTTCGGCACGCGCCAGAAAATTCAGCAGCAACGTTTTCAGTTACCAATGTACCCTACAACTACCATAGGCTCGTTTCCGCAAACAGATGATATACGCTCGTTAAGGGCACGCTTAAAAAAAGGGGAGCTAAGCCCTGCGCAGTATGACGAACAGATTGAGAAGGCCACTATTGATGCCATACGCTGGCAGGAAGAGATTGGTCTTGATGTGCTTGTACATGGCGAATTTGAACGTAACGACATGGTTGAATACTTTGGCGAGCGTTTAGATGGTTTCCTGTTCACCAAAAACGGCTGGGTGCAAAGTTATGGCAGCCGCTGCGTAAAGCCGCCGGTAATTTATGGCGATGTGAGCCGCCCTGCGGATATGACCGTGCGCTGGAGCGCCTTTGCACAGGCTAATACGGATAAGCTGATGAAAGGCATGCTTACCGGCCCGGTAACGATACTGCAATGGTCGTTCGTGCGCGATGATCAGCCCCGGTCTGAAACTACTTACCAGATAGCCCTGGCCATCCGCGATGAGGTGGTAGCCCTGGAGCAGGCCGGTATTAAGGTTATTCAGATTGATGAGCCCGCCATACGCGAGGGTTTACCGCTGCGCAAAAAGGATTGGCAAGCCTACCTGAACTGGGCGGTGCGGGCGTTCCGCATATCGGCCAGCGGTGTGCGCGATGAAACACAGATCCACACGCACATGTGTTACAGCGAGTTTAATGATATTATTGGCAACATTGCCGATATGGATGCCGATGTGATCACGATTGAGACTTCGCGATCGCAAATGGAGCTGCTGGCGGCCTTTGCCGATTTTAAATATCCGAACGAAATTGGCCCCGGAGTTTATGATATTCACTCGCCGCGTGTACCCACCGTTGATGAAATGGTAAGCCTGATTGAAAAGGCCGCGATACTGCTGCCGGCGGGTAATTTATGGGTTAATCCCGACTGTGGTTTAAAGACCCGGAAATGGCCCGAAACCCGAACCGCGTTGATAAATATGGTGAGTGCTGCAAAACAACTTCGTCAGTTAGTTGTAGAAACAACAGTTTCCTGACGCTTAAAACAGGCAATTTCCGTATAATTGCCTGTTTTTTGTAGAATTTTAGTATTTATGAGATTAATGAGTAGCGCAGTTATAACGGGTATAGGTGGTTATGTTCCAGATAGTATCCTGAGTAACAGTGATTTAGAGAAAATGGTTGACACCAACAGTGAATGGATAGTATCAAGAACGGGAATTAAGGAAAGAAGAATTTTAACCGATAAATCTCTTGCTACTTCTGACATGGCAACCTTTGCTGTAAAAAATTTACTTGAAAGTGCTAAAGTTTCTGCAGAAGAAATTGATTGCGTTATCGTAGCCACTTCAACCCCCGATCATTTACTGTTATCAACCGCCAGTATGGTTTGCGATAAGGCTGGTTTAACCAATGCCTGGGCAACCGATGTTAACGCTGCCTGCAGTGGTTTTTTATATGCCTATACTTTGGGCTCCAGCTTAATTGAGGGTGGCCGTTATAAAAAGGTTATTGTTATTGGTGCCGATCAAAACAGCGCTATCATTAATTATAAAGACCGCAATACCTGTATACTTTTTGGCGATGGCGCAGGGGCTGTGTTAATTGAACCCGCTACCGATGGTACCGGTTTAGTTGACAGTGTTTTCAGAACCGAAGGCAAGGGTCGTGAACATTTAATGGTTCCTGCGGGTGGTTCAAAAATTCCGGCTACAGCCGAAAGCGTTGCTGCCAATAAGCACTACATTCACCAGGATGGCCGGGTAGTTTTTAAAGCTGCCATTAACGGAATGACCGATACCTGCAAAGCTATATTGGAACGCAATAACCTTACCATTAATGATATTGACTGGCTGATACCGCACCAGGCCAATTACCGCATTATACATGCCGTTGGTGATCATTTAGGCTTGCCTGCCGACCGCGTAAAAATAAATATCGACCGTTACGGAAATACTACCGCAGCTACCATACCACTTTGCCTTTGGGATTTTAAAAACGACTTTAAAGAGAACGATAACATGATACTGACCGCCTTCGGCGCTGGTTTTTCATGGGGCGCTTCCCTGCTTAAATGGGGCAAGCTGAGAGGGTAAACCTCACCCAACCCTCCCCGGTAGGAAGGGCTTTATAAAGCAATATTTTAAACTTGAAAATTGAAGTCTCCCCTTCCGGGGGAGATTTAGAGGGGGTTTCATGACCACAGAAGAAAGAATAAAAACATCCGAAACACGGATCTTTAAAACCGTGTTCCCTAATAATACCAATCATTACGATACGCTGTTTGGCGGTTCGGCCATGGCTATGATGGATGAGGTGGCCTTTATTGCCGCTACCCGTTTCACCCGCAAAAGGATGGTAACGGTATCGTCAGACAGGATCGACTTTAAAAAATCCATCCCAGCCGGTACTATCATCGAGCTTATTGGCACTGTATCACACATCGGCAACACCAGCTTAAAGGTACAGGTTGAAATTTATATCGAAGAAATGTACTCCTTTGTACGTGAAAAGGCCATCACCGGCACATTCACCTTTGTAGCCATTGATGAACACAAACACCCGATAGGAGTTTTATAGCCGAAATGTTAAGAATATTGTCATTGCGAGCGTAGCGTGGCAATCGCACGGAAGCAGAGAGAATTGCATAGTTCGCGATTGCTTCGTTCCTCGCAATGACAAATTTGTCCAATAATCTCTTAATGCAGCCCCTTGCGTTTCAGCAAACCACCGGTAGTATCATCAATACTTTGTTGTACAATGAATGCCTTAGGATCAATACCCAGGATGGTTTGTTTTAGTGACGGTATCTCCAAACGGGTTGCCACAGTGAATACAATATCCCGAGGATCATTAATATGACCATCCTTACCATAGCCGCTTTTACCCTGGTAAATGGTAACACCACGGCCCAGGGTTTCGGTAATGGCCTTGCGGATAGCCTCGCTGTGGGTTGAGATAACTGTGATACCCGAATACTGCTCAATACCGTTCAAAATAAAGTCGATCATTTTGGCGGCAGCCATATAGGTAAGTATAGAGTACATGGCCGGCTCAACACCCAGGAAAAAGGCAGCCATGCTGAATATCAATACATTCAGGATCAGGATAAAATCGCTTACTTTAAGTATCTGTGTTTTTTTGCTCACCAGTACAGCGGCAATTTCGGTACCATCAATAACAGCGCCGCCGCGCATGGCCAGTCCGCTGCCTGTGCCAATGAATACGCCGCCGAATACAGCGGTAAGCAGCTTATCATGCGTAACATCAGGGAAATGAACAACAGCAACGGTTACCGATAGCAACCCGATAGCGAGAGTACTTTTAATGGCAAACTGCAGGCCCAGTTTCTTATAACCCAACCACAGGAACGGTACATTGATGATAAAGATGAGTAACGATATAGCCACATTACTGATATCTGAAACCAGCATGGCTACACCTGTGGCCCCACCATCAATAAAATGGCTCGACAATAAAAAACCTTTCAATCCAAACCCGGCAGATAAGATCCCGAGTCCGATGGTTATGAATTCTTTTACTGTTTTTATTACGTTCATCCCCAAATATAGCAGATTAGGGCTAAAGCGGGGAATAGAAAGGTGGTTTATTGAAAAATGGGCCTGTCAGTCTGAGCTTGTCGAAGACTCGTGCGAAGTGGCCTGCCCACCATGCTTCGACAAGCTCAGCATGACAGCCCGTTTTTGTGATAGTTACTTGTTGTTCCTTTATCCCTACTTCACCACCACTTGCGCGGTATTCCTGCTGATCTGTTCAAGCAGTACGGTTTTGCCGGCTGTTAGTTTTTTTAGTTCACCATCTGCGTGGTGCCTGATGGTGATGAGCGTGAGGCCGGTATTATATTTTACCTTGAAATCCTGTTGAAGACTGTTGAGCAGTTTTTCAAAACGGTCCTCATAAAAGTCAAAACAAACCGAAAAACTCAGGGCCGATGTTTGCATTACGTTCACCTTTACCTGGCTTTGTGCAAACAGTTTAAAAATATCGCTCAGGTGATCTTCCGTAATAAATGAATAATCTTTTGATGATACCGACAGCAGCACCTGGTTCTGTTTCATGATGATCACCGGTTTTTCAAAGCGGTTTACACCATCTTCTTTAATAATGGTACCACTGGCCGATGGATCGGTAAAGGGCTTAACCAGCAGCGGAATATTGGCATTTTGCAGCGGCTTAATAGTTTTAGGGTGAATAACGCTGGCACCGTAATAGGTCATCTCGATGGCTTCAGAGTATGATAGCTCATCAAACTTTACGGTATCGGCAAAAAACTTAGGATCGGCGTTGAGTATGCCCGGAACATCCTTCCAGGTAGTAACCGATTCGGCACCCAAACAGGAAGCGAATATGGACGCTGTATAATCAGAACCCTCACGGCCAAGTGTTGTGGTAAAGTTTTCAGATGTGCCGCCCATGAACCCCTGTGTTATAACCGCGCCTTTTTCAAGCAGGGCAGGGATATCCTTGTTGATGCTGGCCCGGGTTTTATCCCACTGAACCACGCCTTCACGGTAGGTATTATCGGTATGGATATAGCCGCGTACATCAACCCATTGGTTTTTTACGCCCTCTTTGGCAAGGTAAGCACTCACAATGCGGGTTGATACCAGTTCGCCGATGGATACCAGCTGATCGTAAATAAAGTCGTAATCGTCATGCGGTTCGTCCTCAATCATCCAGTCAATTTCTACAAAGGTGTTGGCTATCTCATCAAAAACCGGGTGATTGGGTTCAAACAATTCATGCAGAATATCAAAATGGTATTGTTTTATACCATCATAAATAAGGTGCATATTATCGGTTTGGTCAACATAGGCACGGGTGAGGGTTTCCAGCGCGTTGGTGGTTTTGCCCATGGCCGATACCACGATAAGCAGTTGATTGCCGGTATATTTTTTAACAACACTGGCCAGGTTAATGATACCACTGGCATCCTTAACCGATGCGCCTCCGAATTTAAAAACAAGCATTTATTTAGTGTATTTGGCCACAACCGTATTTGGCCGCAGTAATGATTTTATAGGTGAATAGGGGATAACCAGTGCCGTGATACCGGCTGCGTAAGGTTTAATTTCGTACTGATTGTAAACAAATTTAAGCCCCGTTGGCGTAACCGAAAAGTTATCATTCAGGGCAAATTTATTATCCTTGAAAAAATAATCCCTGGCCAGCGATGCCGTATCGCTCAGCTTTTCTGATTTTCTGAATAATTTTTCGGCAATAGCTGTGAGCTGGTCATGATAACCGGGCTTAAACAGGTCATCCATGGTGATACTTTTATTGGCCTTAGTATCCCAGTTAATAAAAAACGTGGCCGACGCGCCATGCGCCCCGCCCTGGAATGTGTAACCGCCAACGCCCAACGATGCAAGGCTGGAATCCTGCACCAGTACGGTGGCATACATATCAAGGTCAAAATACATGGCCGACCGCGGATCGGTTTTTTTAAAATCGGTGTATGATTTTAAAAAGTTTTTTGTCATAAGATCTATGCTGCTATCGGGCTTACCATTCATGGCAAACAAGCTGGTGAGCTTACGTACAACAGAATCGTTCAGCTTTTTTTGCCCGGCAAAAACCGGGTATTTTATTTTAACCACCGTACAGCCGCTATCAGGTTTATTGCCGCAGTCGGCCGCGCGTTCATGCACACTTTTGTAGGTGTAGGCAAGCGTATCGGGTTCGGCTTCGGCGGCTTTTTTAGGCACGCCCCACTGGCACGATGCAAGCACGAAACTTGAGGCAATAAAACAAATGAGGCAGATGGTTTTCATAGTTTTAGTAATTTAAAAGCTGTTCTTTTGATAGCGAGGCGTTGAGCCATCCCGGTTCAATATTGGCTTCGTATTTTTTATAAAAGTTAAGGGCAGGCTCGTTCCAGTCAAGCACCTGCCACACCATGCCGCTGTAACCCAGGTCGCGGGCTTCGGCAATAAGCCGGTTAAATAGCAGTTTGCCCAGGCCCTTGCCGCGATATTCTTCGGTCACGATCAGGTCTTCAAGGTATAAACGACAGCCTTTCCAGGTAGAGTAGCGGATGTAATAAATAGCAAAGCCGGCAATTTGCCCGTCAATTTCGGCAACAAAGGCTTTCCAAACAGGTTTAGGCCCAAAACCGGCATCCTCAAAGGCCTCAAGAGTAACGGTAACCTCTTCGGGTGCTTTTTCATAAAGTGCAAGCTCGTGCACCAGTTCCATTAAACGCGGGCAATCTTCCCGACGGGCAACACGGAGCCCCCCAACCCCCTGAAGGGGGATTTGGCCCCTCCCGTCCCCTAAAGGGGATGCTTGATCTTGAAGGGAAGTGTTATTTATATTATCCATTCTATGTATTAAATTCTAAAAACTAAATTCTAACTAAATCCGAAATCAATCAAGCACTAAGCACTGGCGACCTCTCACTCCACACCTCACACTCCGCACCGGCACCTCCACACCAACATTAATTATTTTTCCAGTGCTTGATTACTCTGCTGCCAAATATGGTGCTGCCTACGCGTACCATGGTGCTGCCTTGTTCAATTGCCAGCTTATAATCTGACGACATACCCATCGATAGCGTATCAAAAGTATCTATCTTCCTGAAATAGCTTTGCTTAATGCCATCAAAAAATGTCTTCAGCTCGTAATATTCTTCTTTGATCTGCTTTTCGTTATCGGTATTGGTGGCAATACCCATTAAACCGCGGATGCGCACGTTATTAAAGGTCACAAACTCGTCTGACCGAAGCAGCTCAATGGCTTCATCAAAGCCCAGCCCGTATTTAGTTTCCTCATCGGCAATGTAAATCTGCAGCAGGCAATCAATGATGCGCCCCGCTTTTTCGGCATGTTTGTTTATCTCGTGCAGCAGTTTAAGGCTATCAACAGATTGTATCATGCTTACAAAAGGCGCAATATATTTTACCTTATTGGTTTGCAGGTGCCCTATCAGGTGCCACTCAATATCTTTGGGTAACTGCTCATATTTATCAACCATCTCCTGCACGGTATTTTCGCCAAACAGGCGCTGACCGGCATCATAGGCTTCCTGAAGATCGGCTGCGGGTTTTGTTTTTGACACAGCCAATAAAGTTACCTTTGGGCCCGTTTCTACTTTTAAACTTTTGATATTATCTGCAATGCTCATTTATCCGTAAATTTGTTGTTGTAAAACCTCACCCTGCCCTCTCCAAAGGAGAGGGTTCAAAATAATAATTTAAAGTCCTCTCCTTTGGAGAGGATTTAGGAGAGGTCAAATTAATTAGCCGCTAAATTACAGAATGCATAAATATTTAATCTTGTTTTTTTCAGTAACACTTTTTTGGTGCTCCTGTAAAAGCGATACGGTACCGGGCGATATTATTCAGCCCAAAGTTATGGCCGGTTTACTGACCGAAATACACCTGATAGATGGCCGCCTGTACAATACCAGCCAGGTTCCCGATACCATTTATAAATACGGTATGGGTAACTATCTGGCCGCGTTTGAAAGGTTCCATACCGATTCGGCCGCGTTCAGAAAAAGCATGAATTATTATGCTGCCGATCCTGAAAAAATCTCGGCTATATATGATGATGTGGATAACCGTGTAAAGGCCCTGTCAGATTCTGTTAACCTTGAACAGGCCAAAGTACGCAAGGCCATGATGAAGGCCGATTCCATAAAAGCCGTGCACACGGCCGATTCTATTAAAAAAGCACAAAAGAAACCTGCTGCCCTCAGGAAAGCAGATTCGCTGAAAAAAGTGCTTGAAACAAAGACCCTGCAACGGGTTGATTCTTTAAAAAAGTTAAAAAAACAAAAACGTTCTGATGCTTTACCCAAAAAATAGTGTTGATAAGCTGGGGTTTACCGAGGTAAAAGAATTAATAAAAGCGCATTGCCTGAGCGAAATGGGTCAGCAGATGGTTGACAAGATTCAGGTGATGAGCAATTATGATCAGATATCAAAATTTTTGAGCCAGGCCAACGAGTTCAAAAATATACTGGTAAATGATGCCGCCTTACCCATTCATCACTTTTTCGATATAAAATCCTTAGCCAATAAAGCCCGTATTGAGGGCGTATTTTTATCTGAGGAGGAATTTTACCAGGTGCAGGCCTCCCTGCAAACCGTGTTTGCCGTAATTGCTTACTTTAGTGAGCGCGAAGGCTTATACCCTAACCTGGAGGCCTTGTTTGAGCACCTGCCTATTGAAAAGGCCATCCTGAAAAAAATTGATGCCGTTATTGATCCAAAGGGAAAAATAAGGCCCAACGCCTCGCGCGAGCTCAATGAAATTACCATGGGCATTGCCAAGGCCGAGCAGGAGGCCCGCAAAAAGATAGACCAGATATTTAAGGCCGCATCAGGCAACGGGTGGACGGCCGATGGCTCGCTCACCGTGCGCGATGGCCGCTTGTGTATCCCTTTACTGGCCGAAAATAAGCGTAAGCTGAAAGGTTTTATTCATGACGAATCGGCATCGGGCCAAACCGTTTATATGGAACCCGAGGAGGTATTTACCCTCAACAACCGTGTACGCGATTTGGAGTTTGAGCGCCGCCGCGAAATTGTTAAGATCCTGACCGCCTTAACTGATGAATTAAGGCCCTATACGCCGCTGTTGTTATCCTACCATGGCCTGCTCACCAAACTTGATTTTGTGCGCGCCAAGGCTCTGTTTGCAATTGATATTGAGGCCGAAATGCCGCAGGTGGTTAACGAGGCCCGGTTAAAACTGTACAACGCCCGCCATCCGCTGTTGTTCCTGAATTTTATGGCCGAGCAGAAAACCGTGGTGCCACTGAATGTGCATATTGACGAGGGTACACGCATTATCGTGGTATCGGGCCCTAACGCGGGTGGTAAATCGGTATGTATGAAAACCGTTGGCTTGCTGCAAATGATGGTGCAGGCCGGTTTACTGATACCTGCTGCCGAGGCCAGTGTGGTAGGGGTGTTTAAGCAGTTGTTTGTTGATATAGGCGATGACCAGTCAATAGAGAGTGACCTGAGTACCTATAGCGCCCACCTGAGCAAGATGAAAGCCTTTGTGGAGGATGCCAACGGTAAAACCCTGATACTGATTGATGAGTTTGGTACCGGTACCGACCCGCAGTTTGGCGGCCCCATTGCCGAAGCTGTGCTGGAATCGCTGAATCATAAAAAGGTGCGCGGAATGGTAACTACGCACTACTCTAACCTTAAAATATTTGCCAGCAATACGGAGGGTATCGAAAATGCATCAATGCTGTTCAATAACGTAGAGATGAAACCGCTTTACCAGTTAGAGATTGGTAAACCCGGCAGTTCATACGCCTTTGAAATAGCACAAAAGATAGGTTTGCCTCAAAATGTGCTTAACCTGGCCAAAAATAAAATAAGCGAGGGTCAGAAAAAGGTAGATACCCTGCTGGTTGACCTGGAACGTGAAAAACGGGAGATATTTGAAACCAAGCAGAAGCTTGACAGGCAACAACGCAAGGTAAACGAGCTGCAGGCAGAGAACGAAAAGCTGAAAAGCTACCTCGATGAAAATAAAAAGGTACTGATAAAAGAAGCCAAGGATCAGGCTAAGAACATTATCCTGAATGCCAATAAGCTGGTTGAAAATACCATATCTGAAATTAAAAGCAGCAATGCCGATAAGGAAGTTACCCGCACCCTGCGCGAGAACCTGAATACCGAGCTTAAAAAGAATACCGTTAAGGTTGAACCTCCAAAACCTAACCCGGCTGCCGATGAGGAACTGAAACCGGGCGATTGGGTAAAACTCACTGATTCGGAAACTACCGGGCAGGTGATTGAGCTGATTAAGGATAACGTGGTAATAGCCATTGGCGATCTGCGTACCGTGGCCAAAAAGAAACGGGTGGTTAAGGTTTCCAAATCATCGGTGCCGAAGGATATCCGCAGAAGCTTTAATTCGCATACCAATGATCTGGCAAGTTTTAGTCCGGAGATTGATGTGCGTGGTATGCGTACCGAAGATGCCCTGCACGCCATTGAAAAACTGTTTGACCGCGCCCTGATGATGGGCTTCAACAACCTCAAGATTATTCATGGTAAAGGCGATGGCATTTTGCGCAAAATGATACGCCAGTACCTCAAAAAATATGACCAGGTTGACAGGCTGGAAGACGAACATGCAGATAGGGGAGGCGATGGTATAACTTATGCATATTTAAAGTAAATTAGTTTTTTGAGAGTATGGATTGGTGGAGCAAGGAGCAAGGACTTTTCAGAGCAGGGATTTTTGAGGAGCAAAGAGCAAGGATTTAATGGAGGCCACCTTCTAAATCCTTGAGTTATAATCTAAAATCCTTACTCCTTCAGTCCTTATTCCTTGCTCCCAAAGTCCTTGCTTCACCAATCCTTAATCCAAAAAAATGAGTTTAAAAAGTATTTCGCCCATGTTGTATACCCTCCGGGTTAAAGAAAGTGTTGATTTTTACATCAATAACCTGGGTTTTACCTGCATTGGCTTTGATGAAGACTGGGGCTGGGCTACCGTAAGCCGCGATGATATTGAGATCATGCTGGCTATTCCGAATCAGCATGAAACCTTTACGGTACCTAAGTTTACCGGTTCTTTTTACATCCGCACCAGTAATGTGGATGCCATATGGAACGAGTTGAAAGAGAAGGCCGTGATATATTACCCTATTGAAGATTTTCAGTACGGCATGCGCGAGTTCGCTGTTTTTGACAACAATGCCTATGTGCTGCAATTTGGGATGCCTATTGAATAAAGAATATATTGTATTAAAATAAGTTTTATAATTTTAAACCTTTACCTATTACAATGCGCAAAATTCATCTTATAGTTCTATTTCTCCTTTTTACAGGGGCTTTTACCAATTGCAATGCCCAAAGCGTTGTTTTAAAAAGCAAGGATCAGCACATCCGGTATACGGGCCGTATCAATAAAACCGATGAAGCCGCTGAACTTTACTGGACGGGCTCGTCCATCAAAATAAACTTTAACGGCACAGGTGCCTCGGCCTTATTGCAGGACGAGCGCGGCGATAATTATTATAATGTTATTGTAGATGGTAAGGTAATTAATATCCTGCATCTGGATAATACCCAAAAGGTTTATACCCTTGCCGAAGGTTTACCCGCCGGCGACCACAGTCTTGAACTATTTAAGCGCACAGAATGGGCCATGGGTAAAACCATTTTTTACCAGTTTATCCTGGCTAAGGGAGCTACAATTTTACCTGCCCCCGAGCCTAAAAAACGCAGGATCGAGTTTTTTGGTAACTCCATTACCTGTGGTATGGCCGATGAAGATACAACGGGAAAAGACAGGGGCACCGGGCCTTATGAAAACGGGTACCTCAGCTATGCGGCCATCACCGCCCGCCATTTTGATGCCGATTATGTATGTACCGCCAAAAGTGGTATTGGTGTGCTGGTGAGCTGGTTTCCGCTCATTATGCCCGAAATGTATAACCGGCTGGATCCAACCGATCCAAACAGCTTGTGGAATTTTTCAAGGTATACACCTCAGCTGGTGGTGATCAACCTTTTTCAGAACGATTCATGGATCATCACCAAGCCCGATAACGACCAGTTTAAAGAACGTTTTGGCAGTAAAGCACCAGGCGCCGACCAGATCATTAAAGCTTACCGCGACATGGTGAAGAACATCCGCAAAAAATATCCTGCGGCGCAAATAATTTGTATGCTGGGCAATATGGATGCTACTAAGGAAGGTTCGCCATGGCCGGGCTATATTGAAAAAGCCGTAGCCGAATTAAATGATAAAAGTATTTACACCCACTTTATACCTTTCAAGGGTACCAACGGTCATCCGAGCATTAAAGAACAACAAGCCATGGCCGATGACCTGATCGGCTTTATTGATAAGCAGATCAAGTGGTAAACCATTGAAGCTAATAAAACAAAACGCCCCGGCTGAATTAACAGCTGGGGCGTTTTGTCTTATTCACCTACCTTTTGCTGATCGGGTACCTCGTTAGGTCCCGGAATATTCGCTTGTTTATTATCGCCTTTGCCGTCATCATCTGCAGTTCCTTCACGATAGGGTTGCTGTGGATGAGGTTTCTGACCTGTTTTATCATCCTGGTTATCATCGTCGGGTTGCTCGTCCGATTGGCCGGTATGTGTAGTGGCATCCATCACCTGGCCGTAGTTTGATTGCCCGGCCTGGTTCGGGTCGGTAAAATTGCTGTTTTCAGGATGCTCTTCAGCTGGTTGCGTACGTCTGAAATACTCGTTGGTATCGCCCGCTGTTTGCGATGGGTTGGCCTCATCGTCGCCCGAAGGGGTAAGGTTATTCTTACCAAAGTTTTGGCCACCCATACCCTGACCTTCCATGCCGGGATCGTCCGGTTTTTTCATATCGTCTTTTGAGGTTAGAAAACCACGCTGAAGATCTTCTTCGGTCAAGTTATCATCATCGTCAACGCGGTAAGCGTTGGGTTTGCTGTTGGAATGTTCCGGATTATGATCATCATTCTGGAACTCATTATCTGATAGTGCCATTGTTTTTATATGTTGATGTATTAGTTATAATGCGTGAATTTTCTAATTGTTTCATATTATTAATTAGTAGGTAAAATTTGGATCGAAAATTAGAAGCAAGAATTGAGAGTCAAGAATAAGAAGGATTCAGAAAGGTAAATCTGATTGAATAATCTTATATCCTGATTCTTGACTCTTGATTCTTATATCTAAATTTGAAATAACCAATTATAACACATGAATAAAGTAGTTACTGACGCTGAAGAAGCTATCCGCGATATTCAGGATGGCATGACCTTGATGCTGGGTGGCTTTGGCCTGTGCGGGCTGCCCGAAAATTGTATAGCCGCTTTGGTTAAAAAAGGCACTAAACAATTAACCTGTATATCCAACAATGCCGGGGTTGATGATTTTGGCATCGGGCTGATGCTGAAACAACACCAGGTAAAAAAGATGATCTCTTCATACGTTGGTGAAAACGCCGAATTTGAACGCCAGCTGCTCACCGGCGAACTGGAGGTGGAGCTGCTGCCGCAGGGTACGCTGGCTACCCGCTGTATGGCTGCGGGCTATGGCATGCCCGCTATTTTTACCCCGGCGGGTGTGGGCACAGAAGTTGCCGAGGGCAAAGAGCTGCGCAACTTTAACGGAAAAGATTACCTGATGGAAATGGCCTTTGATGCCGACTTCGCCGTTGTAAAAGCCTGGAAGGGGGATACGATGGGCAACCTTGTGTACCGGTCAACAGCGCGCAATTTTAACCCGGTAATGGCCATGGCCGGTAAGGTGACCATTGCCGAGGTAGAGGAACTGGTGCAACCCGGCGAGCTTGACCCCGATCATATCCATACCCCCGGTATCTACGTACACCGTATTTTTCAGGGTAAGGATTACCAAAAACGCATTGAACAAAGAACGGTGAGGATGAAGGAATAAGGGTAGAAGGAGTAAAGACGAAGGACAAAGAATTGTAAAATGGAACGGCACGTGTCATTGCAATGTGCGAAAGCCTAACCCGGCCATCTCCAAAGAGTAATAACCAATGAAACGACAGAATTGTAGAATTTGCATGGCATACAGAAGACTCACCCGGTCTACGCTTCGCTGGACCACCCTCTCTTCGACTTCGGCGGAAAGAGGGGATGAAAAGGAAAATTGTCATTGCGAGGAGGCACGACGAAGCAATCGCGAACTACGCAGGTTTTATCTGCACAGTTCGCGATTGCCACGCTACGCTCGCAATGACAATTTTCCTAACCCTCTTTTCGGCGAAGTCGAAGAGAGGGTCGACAAGCGTAGCGATGTCTGGGTGAGTCTATAAACTAATGCAACTGCATCTTGGCGGGCTATTACTCTCCAAAGGGGGAGATTTAAACCGTTTTTTTAAGCCCTCTCCTTTGGAGAGGGTTGGGTGAGGCTTTCATAACTCTCAAAATGACACAGCTTATATAATATCAAAAACATGCTTGATAAAACAGGAATAGCAAAGCGCATAGCTAAAGAAATAAAAGACGGTTACTATGTTAACCTGGGTATTGGCATCCCAACGCTGGTGGCCAATTATATCCCTGAAACCATGGATGTGGTGCTACAGTCAGAAAACGGGTTGCTGGGTATGGGACCCTTTCCATTTGAAGGGGAGGAGGACCCGGATGTGATTAACGCAGGCAAGCAAACCATCACCATGCTACCCGGATCGGCTATATTTGATTCGGCGATGAGCTTTGGGATGATCAGGGCTAAAAAGGTTAACCTTACCATACTCGGTGCCATGGAGGTATCCGAGAACGGTGATATTGCCAATTGGAAAATTCCCGGTAAAATGGTAAAAGGTATGGGCGGTGCCATGGATCTGGTTGCCTCGGCCGAGAATATCATCGTGGCCATGCAGCACGTGAACAAGGCCGGCGAATCAAAGCTGCTGCCTAATTGTACCCTGCCGCTCACCGGCGTTCACTGCGTAAAAAAGATTGTGACCGAGCTTGGTGTATTTGATGTACTGCCCGAAGGCGGCTTTAAGCTGCTTGAACGCGCACCCGGCGTAAGTGTTGATGATATTAAAAAAGCTACCGCGGGTAAACTGATCGTTGAAGGGGAGATACCGGAAATTATTATTTAGATCATGGTTAATAGATCATAGTTGGTCTGGTGTCCGGAAGAAATAAAAAGGGTGTCATTTCGATGAACAGGCGGGGAGGGTGTATTGAGGTGAAGAGAAATCTTGTACACTCGTAAGTTCTTAGCGCAGAAGATTTCTCACCCTCTCCCAACTCGGGCCCTCTCATGAGGATTCGAAATGACAATTTTTATAAAAAAAAATCTTCCGAAGATCTATGATCCTTTAAAACAATTTCTTTTTCAACCCTGCTGATATTTCTTCGGTTACGGCTATGATATCCTGGGCTACGTGGCTGTTGTTGGTAATTACCCTGTCGCACTCATCTTTGTAGGGCAGCAGGTATTCTTTATAGGCCGGTACAACGTGGTTTATCCACTTGTACATCACATCATCGTGCGAGTAGCCGCGCTCTATCAGGTCGCGTTTAAGGCGTCGCTCCAGGGCAATGTCTTCATCGGCATCAATAAATACTTTCATGTCCAGCATATCGGCAATATCCCTGAAATGCAAAATGAACAAGCCTTCCACAATTAAAATGGGAGCCGGTTTTATCTCCAGCATTTTTGGTACAACGTTTGGATTGTTAAAAGTATACTCGGGCTTAATAATGGTTTCATTATTAAAGAGCCTGGTAATATCCTGCTGAAAATGTTCATGATCAATGGTAGCAGGCAGGTCAAAGTTGTACTCCCTGTTTTCCTCAGGCGTCATGTTATGAGCCACCGGAAAATAGTAGTCATCCTGCGAAACAAGGCATACCTCGCTGGCAGTAAAATGCTCCAGAAAACACTTCAAAAAAAAGGTTTTGCCAGATCCACTACCACCGGCAATCCCAATAATATACGGTTTATTCATTCGGGTTAGGGCTGCCGTAGCTAATGTTTACACGAACACGTTTATCCAAAGCGCCTAATGCGTCGGCGGTGTTTTTGGTCATCACAATAAGTACATCCTTGGTAGCCTCACTGTCGGTAAAGCGGCCAACAACCTTAGCGTAGGTAGTGTGGTTGTTCATCGGGTTGGTGATCTTGATCACGGTACCAATTGGGGCCGAGCGGTGTAATACCAGTTCTTTTTTAGGGTCAAGGCTGGTATCATCAATCCAGGTGGCTACGCCTGTTTCATTTTTCTCATACAGACCAAAGCGGTTTGCTTTAAGCTTATTGCCCGCGCTGTCAACCGTGGTTGAATCCTGGGTGGTAGTTACTACGGTAGCATCCTGTTTTACCACTGGTCTTTCCTCCGGCGGCATACCTGAGCGAACTTTGATCACCTGGCCAGGAGTTAGTGTACTTGAAGTTAAATTGTTCAGTTTGGTAATATCTTCCACAGAAGTACCAAAACGTTTTGCTATAGAGTATAAAGTTTCGCCTGCCGATACTTTGTACTGTTGTATATTATCCTGGTTAACAGGTTTTTCGGGTGTGGTATCGGCAGCTTGTGTGTTTGTATTTGCGGCGGCCTGTTGTACAGGTGCCTGGGTTTGCTGCTGTACTGCAGGCTGGGTAGTTTGCGGTTTTGGCTGCTGGGCTACCGGCTGCTGCGCTTGTTGTTTAGGCTGTGCTACAGGCGGTTGTACCTGTGGTTTGCTTTGTTGTACAGGTGGCTGGGTAGCGGCTGTAAATGATAGCTCGGTAGGTACTTTGATAACGGCGCCAATTTTTAACGGCGCGTTGTTGTTGAATTGCATAATGGCCTTAGGGCTTACATTATAGCGGCGGCCAACCGAGTAGTAGTTATCTTTCGGATCAAGTTTGTGCAATACCACCTTTTTGCCGTTCAGGTTTTCAACTCCAACTGAATCGGCTAATGGGTTTGCAAAAAGGGATATGGAAAGGGTTAGTAACGGTGAGATCAATAATAGAATCTTGAATTTCATAATGAGTTATAATACAGTAACTTATAAGTTTAAAACTATCAATGCTGATCGTTCTTTCAGGTAGATCAGGTTATTCTTATGTACTACAAACGCCTCAGGCTGCATTTTTTGTATATCGCTGTTTAACAAATCATGGTAAACAACTGCGCCTTCGTTGTTAATAATATATAGGTGCTGCTTTAGTTTTTCTTGAAAAAACGTGTGCAAAGATACAATTCTATAAGTATTGTATTCTATATAATGTACCGTATTTGTATAAGGTTGTTCGGGCAGTGATAAGCCCTGTAAAAGTAAGGCTGGGATAAGCGGTGCACTGATAATATAGCTGGGCGGGGGCAGGTCAATAACCGGTTCATAAGCCCTTAAATTGGTGCCGGTTTTCATATCGGCCAAAAATAATTTGCGGGGTTGTACCTGCGCGTTGTAAACAACAGGGCCGTTAACACTCAGGTGATCAAAGGCCAGGGTGTAGTTACTCCAAAGGGTGTTGCCCGTAACGGCGTCAACAGCTACAAGGCCTTTGTGTACCGGCCCAGTGGCCGATTCATAATGGTGCAGCAACAGTACGCCATTGTAAGCGGCTTCCATTCCGGTGAGCCAGCGTTCGGGCGTACTTACACCGGTAAAATTAACCTTTCCGGTAAGCAGGTTTACCGAGCCAAACGCGGTTTGTTTTTCCTGGGTGTCGCGTAATTCAACCAGTAAATTGCCGCTGGTATCGTCAATTTCCATACGCCAGATGGGCCAGTTAAATTGCTGGTTAATGAAAGGTTGTAGCTCTGTCATAAAGTGCACAAATATGAGTATTAAAATCAAATGTGGTTATATTTACCAAACATTGAGGCAAGCCCCTTGTTGTAAACTAAACTCACTATTTATATATGAACGCAAAAGAAATAAGCCTGGAAGAAGGTAAAGTAAAACCAGTTGTTGACCACTTGAACGATCTGTTGGCCAACTATCACATTTACTATCAAAAAGTACGCGGATGCCACTGGAATGTTAAAGGTCAGAACTTTTTTACCCTGCATGTAAAGTTTGAAGAACTGTACACCGCTGCCTTAACTACCATTGATGAACTTGCCGAAAGGATACTTACCCTGGGTAAACCGCCGTACAGCACTTTTAAAGATTATATTGAAACATCGCAAATTAAGGAGATACAAACCATTGGTTTAAAGGATACCAAAATGGTTAAGGCCATCATTGATGACCTGGCTGTTTTAATTGCCAAAGAACGTGAAATTATGGAAATTACCGCCAAAGCCGGTGATGATGGCAGTAATGATATGGTGAATGCATTTATGCAATTCAACGAAAAAAATACCTGGATGCTGCGTTCGTTTGTGAACGAGGACTAACTTTAGGTAACCAATTTTAAGAGCCGCGAATATTATGTTTGCGGCTTTTTTGTTGCCGTTAATCATAGGAATTGCATGGCATACAAAAGACTCACCCGGTCTGCACTTCGCTGGACCACCCTCTCTTCGCCTGTGGCGGAAAAAGGGTAGTGAAAATAGGTTAAGAAATTTTTCTCACCCTCTATGCGGCGAAGCCGGAGAGGGTCGACAAGCGTAGCGACGTCGGGGTGAGTAGATTAGTAGCCTGATTTTTCGCACTGTCTGCCTCTTTTATTTCTTCCGAACATTTATAACGGTAAATACATCAGCGCAAACGTTTACGTAGAATAAACCACCGAATACTTTTGATTTAAAAAAGATACATTGTAGACTTGCCTAACCAAATACACAAAGCCTTGAAAGTAATACATAGTGTACATCCCGAAGATTTTAAGAATTATCAAACAGCACAGATCAGGGAGCGGTTTTTAATTGACCACCTGGTGCAAACCGATAAACTCAACTGTACCTACACCCATTATGACCGCATGATAGTAGGTGCGGCGCATCCTATAAATCAAACAATCACGCTTGAAAACTATCCTAACCTGCGCGCGGAGTTTTTTCTGGAGCGCCGCGAAATAGGCATTATCAACGTGGCGGGCGATGGCGTGATTACTGCCGATGGGAAAAGCTTTGAGGTAAATAAGCTCGATTGCCTGTACATTGGCAAGGGGACAAAAAACGTAACATTTGCCAGCAAGAATAGCGCCAAACCGGCGGTTTTTTACCTGCTTTCGGCTCCGGCCCATGCGGTGTATCCAACCACGGTAATGACCAACGCCGATGCTGTCAAGGTACATACCGGTGCCAGCGAAACGGCCAATAAACGCACCATTAATAAATATATTCACCTGGAAGGTATAAAAAGCTGCCAGCTGGTAATGGGTTTAACTATACTGCACGAAGGCAGCGTGTGGAACACCATGCCTTCGCATGTGCACGACCGCCGCATGGAGGCTTATTTTTATTTTGACGTGCCGGCAGGTCAAAGAATATTTCATTACATGGGCGAGGGCCAGGAAACCCGCCATATCCTGATGGATAATTATGATGCCGTGGTATCGCCGCCTTGGAGCATACATTCGGGCAGCGGTACGGCCAGCTACAGCTTTATATGGGGCATGGCGGGCGAAAATCTTGACTATACCGATATGGACCCGATTGCCATTCCCGACATCAGATAATTCAATAGCTCACTAAAAATATTAAAACATTGGAAAATTCATTTTCATTAGCCGGTAAGGTAATTGTAGTTACCGGTGGTACAGGCATTCTGGGCGATGCCTTTGTAAACGCTATTGTTGAAGCCGGTGGCGCGGTAGGTATACTGGGCCGTAAAAAAGAGGTTGCGGAAGAGCGTGCCGATGCCATCAACAAAAATGGCGGCAAGGCTATTGCTTTAGTTGCCGATGTATTGGACGAAGACGAGCTGATAGCCGCCAAAAATAAAATTGTAGATGCCTTTGGCCGTGTGGATGGCCTGGTGAATGGTGCGGGAGGCAACATGCCCGAAGGTGTACTTGCTCCCGAAGATGATATTTTTAAAATGAACATTGCCGGTATGAAAAAGGTGATGGATCTCAACACCTGGGGAACCATTATCCCTACCCAGATATTTGGCGAGGCTATTGCCGCTACAGCAGGAGCAGGGAGTATTGTAAATATATCATCGATGAACTCCAAACGGGCCATTACTAAAGTATTGGGTTATAACATGGGTAAAGCCGCGGTTGATTGCTACAATCAGTGGTTTGCGGTTGAACTGGCTAACCGCTATGGCGATAAGATCAGGATGAATGCCCTGGCGCCCGGATTTTTCCTGACCGAACAAAACCGTAGTTTATTAACTAAGCCAGAAGGCGGCTATACCCAGCGCGGTGAACTGGTTATTAAACAAACCCCATTTAAACGCTTCGGCCATGCCGAGGAATTAAAGGGCGCACTTACCTGGCTGCTCAGCGATGCATCGGCCTTTGTAACCGGATCAATGATCTGTGTTGATGGTGGCTTCTCGATATTTGGAGGTGTATAATCAGTTAATGTTTAAGAATGTCATTTCGACGAGGAACGAGGAGAAATCTTGTACACCATACCTGCGAATTTGCAGGGCGTATAAGATTTCTGGCTATCGCTCGAAATGACATTCAATTGCGCTCGTAATAAAATCATACCGCATGCAAATTGTACACCAAATAAAGTATCAAGATGAAGCTGAAGTTAGCTATTACCTCCCTGTTCCTGTTCGCCGGTTTAACCGCGGGTGCGCAAACCGTAATACTTGATTATTACTTTAACCACGAAGTACATCAAGACGCTGCAGGTAAACAAGTAAGGTTTCATTATTTATGGAACGAAAAAGGCAATACAGGTTTTTCCATATTAGGAGCATCATTTACAATAGCAGGCGCCAAGCTCGATTCGCTTGATCAGGCGCCTACTGCCAATAATCTGAAAAATGCGGCTATCTATATCATTGTTGATCCGGATAGCAAAAAAGAGAGCCCATCGCCAAATTATATACAGCCCAAAGATGCTGACGAAATTGCCAAATGGGTAAAAAAAGGTGGCGTATTACTCATGATGGCAAACGATAGCGCCAATGTAGAATTGCCGCATTTTAACCTTTTGGCTGCCAAATTCGGAATGCATTTTAACAATGATCTGCAAAACCACGTAATTGATGATGCTCATTTTGAAGATGGTGCAATAAAAACTACGGGCAACCCGGTGTTTAAAACGGCTAATAAAATATTCATGAAGGACGTATGCTCAATTGGCCTGAGCGGCGGGGCAACTTCGGTATTAAACAATAGCGCCGGTGCATGTATCGTTGCCAGTGCTAAATATGGCAAAGGAACCGTAGTAGCTGTAGGCGATCCGTGGTTATATAATGAATATACCAATGGCAGGCTTCCGGCTGGTTTTGAGAATGATAAAGCAGCAAATGATATGGTGCAATGGCTTTTGCAACTGGCTGCAAGTAAATAACATAGGGGTAAAATAACTGGGCAACGTTTTGTAAAAATTTAATTTATAAAACCTACGGTTAGATTGAATTTAGTTTCGGCTTTTTGATGCGCAGAAACTAAATTTGATTAACCTTATTAACCAATTATAAGCCTGTTATGCCAAATCCTGAACCTAATACCTTTGCGGCAATGTATGCCAGCAGAAAACTGCCCAAATGCTCGAGTTGCCATATTGAATATGATATGCAGCTGCACCGGGGCCCCATTATAACTAACTATTTTTTTTGGCTGCCAATAAATAAGTTCGCATGCAACAGGTGTATGGTTTGCAGGTATTCGCTTGATTTTTCAAAAGTAATGCTGAAGCTCAGGATGATCGGCATGCTGTCGTGGCTGTTTAAGTTTTCAGATTATGTGAACAATTCCTCACGCTTATTAATGCGGCGGCTATTCAGGTCGGTCAAAAAATCGGTGAGGTTTGTTTTTCGTTCATTTAAACGGGGCGTTTCCATACTTTCCGAAGTTTTTTCGCTTTCATTTTTTACAAAGGGCAGGCATCGTAACAGCACGCTCAAAAGGCGGGGTTATCCGCCGGTAACTTTCTTTGGCAGAGTGTTTAAGCGGTTTGGTTATTTTAACCGTGTATTTGCCGTAATCACTGTTTTTTCGCCTTTTTGGTAGGCAGAGATAAATGAATATAACCAATTTCTGACATGCTTAGTCTTGCGTAATACCACTACAGGTAGTATATTTGCTTATATTTTCCTGTGGTGTAATGGTAGCACTTCTGATTCTGGTTCAGACGATCGTGGTTCGAGCCCATGCGGGAAAACAAAAGGCCTTAGCATTTATGCTAAGGCCTTTTTAAGTTTTAGCCCAATTGGAAGATGCTTTCAGGTGGCATAAATGAATATTTTGGAGCAATCCAAACATCACCGGGACGCGTTTAGACGTGTTGTCCAAATATCATTCCTGATTACCAAAGCCTGTTTTTAATCCTAAAAACTATTTAACATACGATTTACATACCTTGTTTACTTTTGTTCCGCTATGTGGAAAAGTTTGCAAGATGATGAATTACTCAAAAGGATTCAAAAAGATGACCAGCAAGCTTTTTCGGCAATCGTTTTTCGATACAATGTAAGGCTTTACAGAATTGTTTACAATCGTGTGCGGAGCGAAGATGATGCGAAGGATATTATTCAGGAAATATTTATTTCATTTTGGAAAAACCGGCATCAGATCAGGTCGGTCGATTTATTCCCTTATTTATCAAAGGCTGCATTTTACGCGGTTATTGATTGGCAAGTACTTAACAAAAAACAACTTTCCAGGTATCATTTGCTGCTCGAAAAAGATGAACCATCTATCGCTCCGGTAGAAGACCAGATCATCGCAAACGATTTACGACGAGAGTTAATGGATGAAGTTGAAAAGATGCCTGAAACAACGGGGCTTGTTTTCCGGATGAGCCGAATTGAGCATAAATCGGTAAAAGAAATAGCCGCTACCACAAACCTATCCGAACAAACTGTAAAAAATAACATCTCCATAGCGTTAAAGCATCTTCGTACGCGGGTGTTGAGTAGTAAACTTACGTCGTTACTTTTTTTAATATTCTGACCCGGAACCACTTTGCCGAAATTCTCAAACCGGCACTTAATAAATGCTTAACATAAGCATATCATTCTTTTAACGGTACCACCCCCTTGTTTTAAGGACTATACTCATGAATGGACAGCTCATCAGAAAAGGAGAAAGCACTGGCGCTTCTTCAAAAATACAGGGCGGGGCAATGTACTCCGGAAGAAACAGCACGTATAAAACAATGGTTTGATTCGTTTGACGATTTATCTGACAAACTGAGTGCCGAAGAAGCACAAAATGCAGCAGATGAAGCTGCTGATCAAGCCATTATTAAGCTATTTGGTCAGGATGGAGCGCGGCAACGCGATAATCGGACATTCGGTATGTTTAATACTGTATGGCGCATTGCCGCCTGTTTATTGATTGGCTGCGGTATTTATTTTGCCGTAAGTTATTTGAACAAGGCGGCAAATAAATTAAATACTTATACCAACTATAATACGCAAAAAGGCGAGCGGAAAACAATCATACTCCCAGACAGCTCGGTAGTTAACCTTAACGCGGCTTCAAGCATCCAGATCGCTTCAGATTTTGGTGCCAAAGACAGGAGAGTAGTTTTGTTGGGGGAGGCATTTTTTCAGGTAAGCAAGGATAAAACGCGGCCGTTTATCATCAGGACCGGTAAAATACAAACCCGCGTTGTTGGAACCTCTTTCAATATTAATGCTTATCCCGATGAAAATTTAATAAGCGTGGCTGTAAATACCGGAAAAGTTCAGGTTGAAAAAGAAGAACGCAATATAAATACACTTCTGGAGAAGGACCTTACCCACAATCATCTTCTGGTTTATAATTCAAAAACAAACGCTTATCGCCACACATTAACAGATGTCAGTTTATTAAGCGCATGGAGAGTAAATAAACTAATATTTAATAAGGCCCCGATAACACAAATAGCTCACATTCTTGAACGGACCTATAATATTTCTATACAGATTACAGGTAAACCTCAAAAAACAGGTTTGTATACGGTAACATTTAACAATTATTCATTGGATAAAATACTGCCCCTACTCACTGATTTAACGGGGGCTACTTATCAGTTCAAAGACAAACAACTTATTCTTAATATTCAAAACAGCAAATAAGCCCTGATTAATCAAAATTGAAACCCCTACAAACACTATAAAGTATGTAAAACCAACTATCATAAAAAAGTACAGGGAATGCGTCAACATTCCCTGTACAATAAACTGCGGCTGAAGCAGCTGCAGTAATTCAACAATTGCCTTAATCATTAAATATTAACAAAAATGCGAATAAATATTTGTAAAAATATACCCATACCCCATACCATTAATTTCCTTTTTAAATTTATGCGTATTCAAATTGCCCTTATCTTGTTATTGCCAACCATGTGTATGGCCACCACCATGAAGGGCCAAACCATGAACGATACCAGAATAAGCCTAAGCGTTCAGCATACTTCTTTGGAAGCTGCTTTGAAGCTCATAGAGCAAAAGACAGATTTTAACCTGGGCTACAACTCAAAGGATATCAACCTGAACCAAAAGGTTAACATTACTGTAAGCAATCAATCTGTTATTAATATCCTTAAAGAGCTTCTTAAGGGATATAAAGGAGAGATTGTACAGGTAAATGCCACAAATATTTTTTTGAAAGTTAAACAGGAGGCGCCCGGCAAAGACGTAATTGTACAAGCTGTAGCACCAATAGTAAGCGTAACCGGCCGGATAATTGACGACACGGGACAACCTTTGCCGGGTGTTACTATCAGTGAAAAAGGGGGTAAAAACTCAGCGGTAACTGATAATAGTGGAAAATATTTGATCAATGTGCCCGATAAGTCAACCCTGAGTTTCCATTTTATTGGCTACGATACACAGGAGCAAACTGTTCAGGCAAATGGCCAAAAGGAAATAACCATGAACATGAGCATGAAGGCCTCTAACAAGGGGCTTAATGAGGTAGTGGTAGTAGGTTACGGAACCCAAAAGAAAATTGATTTAACCGGTGCAATAACCCAAATAGGCGGCGATGTGCTTGAAGACAGACCTCAGCCTAACATAGCAAGGGGCTTACAAGGCGAAATCCCAAACTTAAATATCAATTTCACAGATGGTAAGCCCATCAGAGCGCCGTCATTTAATGTCAGGGGAAACACATCTATAGGTAGTGCCACAGCTACACCTGCATCGGCATTGGTGTTAATTGACGGCGTGTCTGGCGATCCAAGCCTTGTAAACCCTAATGATATTGCAAGTATTACAGTGTTAAAAGATGCTGCTTCAAGTGCCATTTATGGTGCAAGGGGTGCCTATGGCGTAGTGCTGATCACTACAAAAAGTGCAAAAGCAGGGAAAACCCAGGTCAACTTTAGTGCAAATTATACGGTTAATCAAAAAACGATAAATCCCTCTGTTGTAAGTAATGCCTATGACTGGACACAGGCCTACGTAAACTCTTACGAGGGCTGGTATGATTACCGCTCTTATCCTACATCTATCATTGCCGGTGTGCCACTAAGCCCGGCCTATCTGGATTCTTTAAAGGCCAGAAATACAAATCCCTCACTTCCCAAAATAACTGTTGACCCTGCTACAGGAAAGTATAATTATTATGGTAGTGTTGATTGGTATAAAGAATTATACAAATCCTCTATGCCTGCTTCAGAGTATGCTTTGAATGTTTCTGGAGGTGGCGAAAAGGCCGACTACTATATATCAGGTCGTTATTATAATCAGGGTGGGATATACAACTATAATCCTGATAATTTTAACAGGTATAACCTGCGTACAAAGGGAGATGTACACATCAAACCCTGGTTAACGCTAACAGATAATGTGGATTTTAATATTTACAACTATTCCTATCCGCTTACTAACGGGGCTTCGCCGGTTACCAGGTATCTTGACGTTTCCGCGCCGCCAATTGGTTCAATATACAATCCGGATGGGTCATTTACCCCATCTTCTTACCTCGGAGTTGGCGATTTAGCAAGCGGGAACAATCATTCGTATACATCACAACTGTATTTTAGAAATACCGTTTCGCTGAATGCCGATCTGATTAAAAACTACTTAAACCTGAAGGCTGATTTTACATACGCGTACACCAATTACAATGTATTGTCGCAATTTTACCCAGTAGCTTATAGCGCAGGCCAGGGTCAAACCGGGCAGAGTACCAATAACTATTTGAAGAATGCCACCACACTAACCAAGTATTGGACTACCAATGTTTACGCAGAAGGTAAACAAAACTATGGAAAACATTCATTCAGGCTGCTTGCAGGTACAAACATCGAAGACAATTTAATAAACACCAACAGTTTTCAGAGAGATGGTCTGATTGACCCTACTTTGGCCGATTTTAATTTGCTGAACGGCACTAATTACGTCACCACCGGGGGCGGTAACGAGTGGAGCATTGCAGGTTTTTTTGGCAGGTTGAACTATAATTACGATGAGAAGTATCTTTTAGAAGTAAACGGGCGGTATGATGGCTCTTCCAAATTTCCGTCGTATTCGCAGTTTGGTTTCTTTCCATCTGTTTCAGCAGGTTGGGTGGTATCCAAAGAAAATTTCATGCAGTTTGCATCAAACTGGCTGGATGAATTTAAGTTAAGAGGTTCTTACGGCAGCCTGGGAAATGGTAATATCAACCCTTACCAATTTATTCCGCAAATGACTGTAAAACAAGCAACAGGTGTTGCCATTAACGGTGCTTATCCAACTTATACCCAAAATCCTAATGTTTTGCCAACAAACTTAACCTGGGAAACATCTACTACCATTGATGGAGGATTGGATATTGCTATGTTCAAAAACAGGCTTACTGCTTCGTTTGATTATTATTCGCGGGCCACTACCGGAATGTTTACCCCGAGCCAACCGCTGCCTGCAACTTTCGGCGCGGCAGTACCTAACGGCAATTTTTCAAACCTGCGAACTAATGGCTGGGAACTTTCTTTAAACTGGCGCGATCGTATTTCAAATTCAGTAAGCTATTCTATCGGCATTTCCTTGTCAGATTACGTTGCAAGCATCACCAAATACAACAATCCCAATGGTATTTTACCTTACAACGGGGTAAGCACCTATTACAAAGGTGAAAGACTTGGAGAAATGTGGGGCTTTGTTACAGATGGTTTATACACCGCGGCCGATCTGGCCGGGCCTCATCCTAACCAGATAAATTATATCAGCGTATCTAACTCCAATATCCCGATGCC
The DNA here is from genome assembly GCF_030409325.1 of Mucilaginibacter aquaedulcis. Taxonomy (GTDB): domain Bacteria; phylum Bacteroidota; class Bacteroidia; order Sphingobacteriales; family Sphingobacteriaceae; genus Mucilaginibacter; species Mucilaginibacter aquaedulcis. The sequence goes on along the minus strand of NZ_JAUFPR010000001.1, from coordinate 715,931 downwards.
GGGCGATATTAAGTTCAAAGATTTAAATGGCGATGGTTTTATTAACATAGGCAAGGGTACGCTGGCAGACCATGGTGATTTAAAGGTGATCGGAAATTCGCAACCGAGATACATGTACGGTGTAAACCTGGGTTTAAACGTTAAAAATTTCTCATTCAGTGCCTTTATTCAGGGTATAGGTCATCAGGACTGGTGGCCCGGAACGGAGTCTGGCTTATTCTGGGGCCAATATAACCGTCCTTACGGCTCCATACCATCAAACCAGTTGGCCAACACATGGTCAGAAACTAACACTAATGCCTACTGGCCAAGATACAGAGGATATGTTGCTTTAAGCGGCACAAGAGAACTGGCTGTGGTACAAACCAGGTATTTACAAAACGCAGCCTATATGCGTTTAAAAAATGTAAACATTACTTATAACCTGCCGAAGCAATGGGTATCAAAAATGGGATTTAGTAATGCCAGAGTTTTTGTTACCGGCCAAAATCTTTTAACCATAACGCCACTAAGCAAATGGGCGCAGAACTTTGACCCTGAACTCATTAATGGTTCCGATCCTGAGGTTAATCCAAATTCAGGTAACGGGTACTTGTACCCTATGTTGAAGTCTTATTCGTTTGGAATCAATTTAACCCTTTAGGCCATTTTAAAAAGAAATATGAAAAAGCTTATTTTATTTTTTACCCTTATTTGTGCACTCGGGATAACCGGTTGCAGAAAGTTTTTGGATAAGGAACCCTTTTCCAATCTTACGCCTGCTAAAGTATTTGCAAGCGCTAACGACCTTGCCATATACGTCAACTCTTTTTATGTTGACCAAACTCCCAGTGCAGCATATCTTGCCACTTCAGACAATACCTCTGATTATATTACCGGTAATACCATTCCGCCAATTATGTCGGCATCTACAAACGCCAACAACGCCATTGCAGACCAGGCGCTTAACAGTGCCAACTCCGGTGGATGGAAAGCATCATGGCCAATTTTAAGAAATATCAATTATTTTCTGGATAATAACACCAACAGCACAATACCTTTAGTTACCAGGAACAATTATAACGGCCTGGCAAGGTATTTCAGAGCCTATTTTTATTACCGCATGCTGAAGCAATATGGCGATGTACCCTGGTATAGCCATGCGCTGGCGCCTAATGACAATGAGTTATATAAGCCGCAGGACCCAAGAACATTGGTTGCCGACTCTATTGTTGCAGATCTTAATTTTGCCATTGCCAATTTAACCGCAACAAAAGATCCCGGCAGCAGCACTGTTACTAAATGGGTTGCTTTGGCGCTCAAATCAAGGTTTTGCCTGTTTGAGGGTACTTATCGCAAGTATCATACAGAGTTGAATTTAACAGGAACAGCATCTGCTTTTTTAAATGCTTCGTTAGATGCTTCTTCACAGATCATTAGTTCTGGCAATTACAAACTGCATAATACAGGCAGTCCCACTTCAGATTACCGGGCGCTGTTTACCACAGAAACACCCTGGAGCGATGAAGTTTTGCTTGCCTCTGTTTACAGCAGCTCTTTAAAGCTTTATAGTTCGTTGAACCAGCTTTTCATCAGCCCTACGCTGGGTTTCAGAACCAGCCCGATAAAGCAATTCATCAATTGCTATTTAAATGCTGACGGCAGCAGGTTTACCGATAAAAGCGGATATGATACACTTTCCTTTGTGAGCGAAGTTAAAAACCGGGATCTGAGGCTGCAGCAAACTATTCGTTGCAATGGCTACAAAAGAGCCAACGGTACATCGGCTCCTCCTGATTTTGGGTATACGTATACAGGGTACGATATCTTAAAATACAGCCTTGATGATACCAAATCAGATCTGAGCGGGCTAAACACCAACTCTGTACCTGTTTTCCGTTATGCAGAAATTCTTTTAAACGCGGCAGAAGCAAAAGCAGAGCTTGGCCAGTTTACCGCAGCAGACTGGGCCAGTACGATAGCACAGATCAGACTCCGGGCTGGCATTACCAATGCGCTTTATCCAACAAAGGCAGATCCTTATTTAACGTCAACTTATTTTCCTAACATATCCGATCCGGCTTTACTGGAGATCAGGAGAGAGCGTGGTGTAGAGCTGTTTTCTGAGGGACTTAGGTTTGACGATATTAAACGATGGAAAGCCGGACAATTAATGACCATGCCTTACTACGGTATTTACGTACCGGCAATGAACACCTATTACGCTACCAATGGCGATGGTGTGTTAAATGTTGATTTTGTTACCACAGTGCCTGCCACAACCGTAAAAGGCGTGGTTTACTACCTGGTTCCAATTACCTCGGTAAACCTTACAAAAGGTACATCGGGTAACATTCATTGGTTGGTAAATTATGATGCTTTAAGGGTATGGGACGACAAATTTTATTACTACCCGATACCACAATCAGAATTGGTGTTAAACCCAAAACTGAAACAAAATCAGGGTTGGTAATACCACTTTAATGATAACCCTGCAAATAATAATGCCGCGCACATGTTAATGTGCGCCGCATTATTATTTTATAAACTATTAAACTTGGGTATAAAAGGTAATTTACTTTTTCAAATGGAGGATGTAACAGAGGAATAAGCCTTGATAATATTAATAGCCTTAAAGCAAACGCTTTAAGGCTGTTTTATTGTTAATCTCTTTTAACCAGTACAGCGTTAGCAACTTTACGCTGCCCGTTATGAGTCCACTGCCTGCTGTCAGAAGGGTAGTTTACCACACCAGGGCCTTTCACCCATAAAGTTGTTGAGCCTCCACCGTCCAGGTTTGCACCTTCCTTACAGCCCAGCCAGCGTAGGATAGTGCGGAGCTCGAATATGGTAACTCCGGCTGAATTTGCGTCACGGCCATCCACAGTGATCATCAATACTTGATTATGACGGGTTACCGCGATAGCCGACCGTGGATTGCGGGTTTTATTAAAACTGTTTGAATCAAGTTTAGCCAGCTTGTCATCCTGCAATAACAATGGGCCCGTTAACATAATATCCTGGCCATCAAGCTTGTGTTCCCAATCGGCGCTGCCATCCCATCCGGCTATATGTAATAAGCCATCTTTTATCACTAATGCGGCTTGTTCGCGCTGTTCACGGATATTGTTTTTTCCTAAACGGTTTTCGTTAATTATCTGGCCGTTAGCCTTTATGAAATCAACAGATCCGCCATTTTTCACATCGAAGAAAGTACCGTTAAGGGCAGCAAGAGCTTGGCTCTCACTTCCAAAATCGCTGGTTTTTCTTTTAAGCTTAGTTTCATAAGCAATACTGATCTTATTTTTACCATGTTGATTAATTTGCAGAACAGATATCAGCTGATTTGATTTAAACAATGATTTGTTTCTGAACCATGCTTGTTTTAAACGGACTCCGGGAGCTATACGCTTTGTTTCCCATTCAACCCGTTTAAAGTTTATTGAATCTGTTTGTGCGAATAAAGTTCCCGCGTTTAGCAGGAATGCTGTAACTATTATAAAAAAGCGCATATGATGATGTTAGAGTTTAAAAAGTTTCGGAAATTATCGCGTCTTACCGTCGTCGGTCAACAATTGGAAGCCGGTACTTAAATCTTCGTCCGGCGAAACCAATATATTGGTCACGTGCATTTTGAGTGTTGTTTCTTTTGGATACTTCCAGACTGCTTTCAAGATCACGGTAGTTGTATCGTGAGCTGTTAGGGAGATTTGCCCCAATGGATATTTCTCAATATTATAATCGCTGGTAGCCTTTATATTAAAAGGGATATCACTATTATTATATAAGTGTACCAGTAGTATGGGTTCTCCGTTTCTCGTCTTCCTCTCAGTTGTAGCCTGCACGGCGGCTTTAAAAAACGCCTCTGCTTCCGAGGCTCTGGCAACAATATAGTTATCAAAGTAAAGTGCGGTTCTGCGTGCTATTAAGGCCTCTTTAATCGCGGCCACACTTTTATCCCTGGCAAAAACAAGTGTCATCGGGCGATGCGTTTTGGCATACCGTGGATACATGTCATAATGTTCATCTGTATTGCACAGCATGGTGAGGTTATACTTCATGGCCAGACGATGTGCTATAATATTATAAACTCCCGAGTTGGCTACTTCAATACCAGAAAGAATCTTTCTTTCCAGCAATTCTTTATGAAAGGAGGTAAATATGGCGGTGTCTTTTTTATCCCACCAGCTATACCCGGGATGGTTATAAGAAACAAATGAACCCTGTTTTTGCGCTTCAAGAAAAGGAGCCAGCAACTCCTCATGGGTCATATGATCTTTCATTACAAACTGTTTTTTACCGCTCTTCATGTAATCAATCGGTAAAACATTGTCATCAGTTAAAAACAGGGCATTATTGTGATAAGGTGGTACCCGCGGCGAAATTTCTACCCCTTTGATAACGAGCAGATCTTTATTTTTGGCGGCCTCTGCAGCTATTTCGTATGATTTATTGTAGTCCCGCTTTATTTCATCCGGAAAGCCTTCAAAATCAATATGCTCAGTGATGGAAATGGCATCAAGCCCGTCCCGCAATGCCTCATTAACACGGAAGGATGGCCATACATGTCCGTCAGAAAAAACGGTATGCATATGAAAATCACATTTGAGTGTTTTGTAACCCGGTATATCCGGAAGAGAGGGGTGCTTTTGGATATCTTCCTTTTCCTGGATCTGCGCATAAGTAACTTGCGTAAGCGCAGATAGCATCAGGCAGCACATTAAGATTTTTTTCATTTGTTATAATTGTTTTATTAATTGAGGTTTTTGATAATCCCCTGATTAGTTGTTTAATAGTATAGTCTGAAAAGCATGGGTATTGTACTGTTAATAAATCAATATGATATTGTTAGGGTGGTATTAACAGAGTCTTGTTATGAAAAGAAAAATTTGTTTTTTGTGGCTCCCGGCAACGGCTGATATCTTGGTCTGTTAAGGGTATAGATCATATCTAAACTATAACTATGAATAAGATAGTCTGAAAATGCATAGGTAAATAACTGTTTAATTCATAAGGTAATAATATATTAACCTGAATTTTGCTTTAAAGAAACCTGGAAATCAGTTATTTGAAACACGAGCAACAGGTTATAAAGACCTGCCGTCGTCAACCCCTGTTTTATGCATCATTCATTTATCGCTGCAATTTTTCCTTTTCTTGGCCATGTTGATTTAAGCGGATATATTTTAATTGTTTTTATTCTGTGTGTTCTGGCAGTAATAGGTTTTGAATTTGTAAATGGATTTCACGACACAGCCAATGCTGTTGCCACAGTTATATATACCAAAGCGTTAAAACCAGTTTATGCCATACCCTGGTCGGGGGCATGGAACTTTCTCGGCGTTTTCCTCGGAGGGGTAACCGTAGCCATGGGAATTTTAAAACTGGTGCCATTGGATAAACTAATGACCCTGCCGGTTAGTGTGGGTGCGTGTTTAGTGTTGTCGGTTTTATGGGCATCCATCATCTGGAATTTGTGGACCTGGTATTTGGGCATTCCCTGTTCCAGCTCACATACCATGATCGGAGCAATGATAGGAGCAGGTTTGGCATTTACCTGGTATTATAATGGCCCCGGTGTAAACTGGGAAAAAGCGGAAGAGATTGGTTCGTCACTGATATTATCACCTATAATTGGTTTTGGTGCAGCTGCTTTATTGATGTTGTTCCTGAAACATGTAACCAAATCACATGCGCTGTTTCATATCCCTTCCGGCGAAAATGACCGGCCACCTATACATATCCGATTGTTATTGATCACTACCTGTACATTGGTCAGTTTTTTTCATGGCAGCAACGATGGACAAAAAGGGGTAGGGTTATTTATGCTTATCCTGATCGCATTTATGCCTGCACGATTTGCAGTTAACCATGCCATCCCCAATGATAAAGTGACCGCGGCATTAAATCAGACAGAACAGGTGATTAGCAAATACCTCAACAATAATGCAAAAGAACCGGTATTAGCAGCACTTGGCGCGGCAGTAAATCAAACCAAAACCTCTTTGGCCGAAAAGAATGAAAAAGAAGTGGCTAAAACTTACCGTTACCGCAAACAGGTAGAAGGAGTGATTAAGGATATCAGAGGATTGCTTAAAGATAACCGGGTTGTGCTGACAGGAAAGGAAAAAGATACCCTTGAACATGCGGCAAATGAGCTGGAGCATGTAACCGATTTTGCACCGGTATGGGTAATAGCAACCATATCTCTATCACTCGGATTGGGCACAATGATTGGATGGAAGCGAATTGTAGTTACTATTGGTGAAAAGATAGGAAACGAACACCTGAACTATGCCCAGGGAGCCACATCTGAGATTGTAGCCGCCTCAACTATCGGCCTTAGTACCGCATTCGGTTTACCGGTGAGTACAACGCACGTATTATCAAGCGGTATTGCAGGTGCCATGGTGGCATCCGGAGGTAAAGGTAATCTCAATAACAAAACCCTGAAAAATATAGCACTGGCATGGGTATTAACCCTGCCGGTTTCCATTATTTTAGCTTTGTTACTGTTTATGTTATTTCATTTATTTGTATAAAACCTAATCCATCAACAATGAAACAGATCCTGGTTGCTACTGATTTTTCACCGAGCGCTGCCAATGCGATGGAGTACGCCATGTCGCTTGCTGTATTGCTGAAACTGGAGGTGTGCGCCATCCATGCCATCCACCCAACGGAAGGCATCAATAACAGCACATATAACGCGATATTTATTGAAGATTATTACCGCAATAAACGGGAGGCCTTAAAAGATTGGGCTTCGGTTTATACAGCAAAGGAGGAATTTAAGCATGTAAAGGTTAACACACTTTGCGATGTTGGCTTTTTAAAAAATGTAATCACCAAATATATTGATAACAACCCGGTAGAATTGCTGGCAATGGGAATTACCGGTGCTACGGGCCTTGCCGGTATCGTGGGCAGTAATGCAAGTATGATGGTCACCAAAGTGAAGTTTCCGACATTGATCATTCCGCTGGAAAGCCGTTTCCCTGATATCCCGGCCATAACGCTGGCAACAGATTACGAAACCAAATTGTCATCAAGCGATGTTATGGCGCTAAACGAAATGGTAAAAGCTTTCCATTCCAAAAAATTGCAGGTATTGTATGTAGAGGAGAATGCGGATGCTAAACATATTCAAAGAGGAGAGGATCATCTAAAAGAACTTCTTCCGCATACTGAACTTCAGTTTAATAATTTGAAGGATAGCAGCCCTTTCAATGGTATAATGGAGTTTATAGAAAAGAACGAAACGGACATTCTTTGCCTTGTTAAACATCACCATAATGTTATTTACAGACTGTTTAACCGTAGTACCGTTAACCAGGTCATGAACCACTCGGTTAAGGCTATCCTGGTTTTACATGAGTGATAAAACCAATACAAATTATAAACATAAAAACGGCCACAAGATTAATCCTGTGGCCGTTTTTTTGTTTAGCTGATTACCAGCCTGCATTCTGTTTGATAATACCGTTACTGCGGTCAATTTCTTTTTGAGGCACAGCCCAAACACCGTGTACTGCCGGATTAAAAGTTCTGGCAGGCCATATCACTTTGCCGCCAAATCCGTGTAGTGGCTGGGCATAAACAGTTGCAGCAGCACCCCAGCGTACCAGGTCGCGGTGACGGTCGGCCCATTCACCGGCAAGCTCGCAGCGTCTTTGATTTTTAAGTTCATCCATGGTTGCATTCTGGATGGTTTTTAATCCTGCCCGCTGACGGATCATGTTGATCTCCACATCTGCATTTTTACCCTGCATCAGTTCAGCCTCAGCTTTGATCAGGATTACCTCGGCATAACGCATCAACGGAACGTTCAGGTTGGTAGTTGGATGATCGCCGTTAGGGCTGATGGATGAACCAACAGGATTAGCATAAGAGAAAGGCTCCATGTATTTATTAAACTGGTAACCCGAAAGGCTGTTATCTGATGCATATGTTCTTTGTGTGCCAAAAAACATAAAAGTATCACCAGGTTTCAGGATGGTTGCTTCCCGGCGTTTATCGCCTGCTTCAAAAGCATCATATAGTTCTTTGGTTGGCTGATAATAACCCCAGCCGTTGTAAAATCCCCAGCCTTTGTTCTCCAGCATTACACCCGGCAGAATACTGCCCCAGCCACCTGCGCCTTTTGATGTACTTACTGCCGACCAGATATATTCTGAACTGAAATTGTTGGCTGCTTTAAAAACATCACCAAAGTTAGGTAACAGCGCGCGCTTACCCTGGTTAATTACCGAATCAGCATATTTTTCAGCATTGGCATAATCCTTTTTGTACAGGTACATTTTTGAAAGATAAGCCCAGGCTGCCACCTTGTGCGGCCGGCCCTGATCGGCCGGGCTTAGCTGATCGAAATATGGAAGCAGGTTAGCTGCTTTTTTAAGTTCTCCTTCAATGTAAGTGTAATTTTCATTCACGTTTGCCGCTCTGGGTGTAGGTTTCGGGTCGTTATTATTGGAGCGGGTTATAATAGGCAAGCCTGCACGTTCGTCGCCATAGTTGTAGGCCATCTGGAAATACATCAATCCGCTTAAAAAATAGGCCTCGCCCATGTAACGGTTTTTCAGTGAATTATCCATGCTGATGGCAGGCACCTTGTTGATCACGTCATTGGCACGCCTGATCACCGAATAACGCATGTCCCATTGGTCAACTGTGTAGCCACCCGAATAATAAGTGCTGCTGAAGTTCTTAATGGCATCCGCATTGGTATTGATACGGCCGGTCACCATATCGTCACTGGCATTAATGAACCACATATAGCCACGGCCATAAAACTCTTCGCCATCAAAAGGCTCATACATGGCGTTCACACCCAACTGGGCATCATCCTGGGTTTGCCAGAAATTGTTTTCGGATACGGCTCCCTGTGGCTTTATATCCAGATTTTTAGAGCAGGCACCTAAAAGTACGCTTGCCGAAAGTGTTAATATAATATTGCTGATCTTTTTCATGATTGCTTTACTTACAGATTTAAATTGATACCGAAAATAAATGAGCGCGATTGCGGGTATCTGCCCACATCAATCCCGTAGTTGTCAAAACCAACTTCCGGATCAAAACCTTTGTATTTGGTGATAGTGAAAAGGTTGTTTGATGTAGCATATATACGGAGGCTGCTAATACCGGCACGGGTTAACAACGTTGGCGAAAAGGTATAACCCAGAGTTACATTCTTGAAACGCAGGTACGAGCCGTTCTCGATATAAAAATCAGAGTTGGTGCCAAAGTTGCCATTGTTGTCGCTGGCTGTTACGCGCGGAATGGTGGTGTTGGTATGCTGTGGTGTCCAGGCATTTAATACATCTTTCAGCAAGTTATAGTTTTGGCCCAAACCACCCGCGTTTAAGCTGGTATATTTTAAGGCATTATATAACTTATTGCCCTGTACGCCTTGCAGGAAAATATTAAGATCAAAACCTTTATAGCTGGCATTCAAGCTTAGGCCGTATGTGAATTTAGGATAAGCACTGCCCAGGAACTGACGGTCGTTATCATCAATTTTACCATCACCGTTGGCATCTACGAAACGAATATCACCAGGTTTTGCATTTGGCTGGATAAGTGTGCCATTCGGGCCCTTATACGAGTCTACCTCGGCCTGGCTTTGGAACAAACCATTGGTTTTAATGGAGTAGTATGAGTAAAGCGGCTGACCTACCTGTACCCAGGCAGGTGCCAGTAAGCCACGTACGCTTGGGCTTACACCGGGGATGGTAGTATTGCCATTGGGTAATGAAAGTAATTTATTGGTTAGTGTGCTTACGTTAGCATTTATCCCATAATGGAATGCCTTTTTAGGGTCGCTGTTATAACCCAGACTAAATTCAATACCATTATCCCGAGCCTCGCCACCATTTACCCACACATTACCTAATCCTATACCTGCCGGGATATTCATCAGCATATTCTCGGTTTTTTTTATAAAATAATCGGCGGTTAAAGTGATACGTTCATTCAGAAAGCCCAGATCCAAACCAATGTCGGTTTGTTTTGAACGGGCCCAGGTAAGGTCAGGGTTGGCCCTGTCATAACTGTAATAACCGTTTAACTGGGCAGGGTCAGAGCCCAGGTAGATATTACCCACACTAAGGTTAGGGCTTACCGCGGTTGTGCTAACTGATGATAAGTTACCCAGTACACCATAACTGCCCCTGATTTTTAAGTTGCTTAACCAGGTAACTTGCTGCATAAAGTTTTCGCGGCTTACCACCCAGCCGCCAGATACTGAACCAAAGTTCTGGAACCTGTTTTTGGGAGCTACCAATGATGTACCATCGCGGCGGCCTGTAAATGATAACAGGTATTTGCCATCATAATCATAGTTAACACGGGCAAGGTAGGAGATCAGGGCTTCATCAGATTTGTAGTCGCCGGGTTTAGGAACAGGTGTTCCGGTGCCGTTGATAAAGTAGCGAAACAAAGGGTCTTCGTTGCTGAAACCTGAAAGGGAGGCCGATAAACCCATGCTGCTATTTTTTTGATAAGTGTAACCGGCTACTACATCAAGGTTGTTTTTACCCAATGATTTTTTGTAGTTTAAGGTTTGCTCGGTCAGGAAACGGGTATCCTGCGATGACGACTCACTCAAAGTATTGGTTAAGCTTGGTTTGCCAACTTCGGGCACTATGGGCGAAAAGCCTTTGAAATAATAAAAGTTCTTGGTGATTGAATAGTTCGATCTGAATTTAAGTCCTTTGATAATGTCGGCTTCAAAATAAGGGTTTGCAATAATAGTGTTTACCGGGTTACTGGTATCAATACGCTCCAGATTAGCAACCGGGTTAACCACATCACCATATGAACCTGCATAAGTTATAGGCAGGCCGGAATAAATACCTGATGGTGTACGCGGCGTAATACTTGGCGGATAAAATATAGCTGCCTGAATAGCACCAGTGTAACCACTGAATGTATTGGTACCACGTCCGTTTGAATAAGTATAAGATAAGTTTTCGCCCACCTTTAACCAGTTATTTACCTGGTGCGTAGAATTGATGCGATAAGCATAACGCTCTGAATAGGTATTAAGCAATATGCCTGTCCCTTTGCGGTAGTTAAAACTCATGAAATAATCAGATTTATCATTACCGCCATTCAGGCTCACGTTATAATCCTGGGTGTGGCCTGTTCTGAATATCTCATCAACCCAATTGGTACGGGTTATCTGCCCATCGGGATATTTTGTGGCGTCAAAGGCCGGAAGACGGGGCTTGCCTGCATTATCAGCAGCGGTATTATAAACATCGGCATATTCTTTTGCGTTCAGCGCTTCCAGTTTTTTCCAGGCGTCTGCAAAGCCTTGTTTGGCATCAAATGAAATATTCATTTTGCCCTTGGTTCCCTTCTTGGTGGTGATGAGGATAACACCGCCAGATGCACGGGCGCCGTAAATAGCTGCCGAAGCATCTTTCAATACCGAAATAGATTCAACATCGCTCGGGTTAATCACAGGTGTACCCGGATAAAAAACCGAACCATCAATAACATACAAAGGTTGCTCACCATTGATACCACCCAGCCCGCGGATGTTTACCTGTGGCGCATTGGTCGGGTCGCCGCCATTATTATTGACAACCACACCGGCGGCCTTGCCCTGCAAAGCTTCCTGCAGGTTATTGAACGAGCGCGATGTTAACTTATCCAAGCCAACAGTTGATACCGCGCCTGATAGGGTTGAGCGGCTTTGCGTGCCGTAACCTATAACAACCACTTCTTTTAATGACTGGCTATTGGCCTTCAGCACCACATCAATATTTTGCTGTGCTTTTACGGGTATCTCCTGGCTATCGTAGCCAATGTATTTAAAAACCAGTATGGAGTTTTCATCGGTGCTCAGGGAATACTTGCCTTCGGTGTTGGTCATGGTACCGTTGCTTGTTCCTTTTTCGGCAACACTTACCCCAATTAGGGCTTCGCCGCTTTCGTCGGTCACTTTACCGGTAACAGTGATATTGGCTCTTACCACCAGCTCTTTTTCTTTAGTCTTTACAACAGGTTGTTGCTTTTCTATTTGCAATAATATATGCTCATCATCAACCTGCCTTATGTTTCCCTGATAGCCTTTTATTAAATTTTTTAATACATCAATCACCAATTCATTATTCGCAGTTATTGTTACTGTTCTGTCTGCATCAAAGCTGGTTGAATTATATCCTATTCTGAATGATGTTTTTTGCTCAATTATCCGGAATACACTTTTTATACTCTGATTTTTAGCCGCGAAGCTCACGCGAACGGTATTCATGGTTTGTGCCGATGCTGAAAACGATGGCGTATTACAAAGCGCTATTACCAGAACCGTAATGCAGTAGGATGCAAGCCATTTTATATGTTTTTTTAAAGAAAATATATGATATAGATTTCCCATTTTTATATTGTTATTTTACTGTGATCAAAAGAATCGTTGAAATGACATGGCCTGCTGCTACAGCAGCCAGTGAGCAGGATGGTGTTAGCGCACCAGCCTGTTTTTTGTTTAAGGGGTAATTACATAGGTTAGCGACAGTTTTTTGAATTAATAATGACTTGACTTGTAGTTAATTGATAGGTAATGCCGGTAAGTTCACCAAGCACACGCAGTACTTTTTCAATGGGTTGTTTGTTAAACCCTATGGTATACTTATAATTATGGGCGGGCTTGTCTGTAAGTTGTACATCAACGTTGTATGTTCTGGAAAGGGTTTGTGCAATTTCGGATATGGAAGCCTCTTCAAAGTAAAGTTCGCCGTGTTGCCAGGCACTGAGTTTATCTGCATTTACAGTTGTGATCACGTGCTTGTGCGTTGTTAGGCTGTAGGTTAGCATCAGGTTGCGGGTTAAAACTTTCCCTAAAGCAATAATATGTTGAGGAGAACTACTTTCGCTTACTCGTACCCGCCCACCAACAACTGCAATTTTATAGTCATCATCATTGGTATAAGCGTGTATATTGAATTGAGTACCCAGCACCCGGGTTTGCAACTTACCTGTAGTTACTATAAAAGGTTTTGAGGTATCGTGCTTAACGTGAAAATAGCCTTCGCCGGTCAACGAAACGGCGCGTGTTGTTTTGCCAAACTCATTGCTGATGGTTAACACAGATGATGAGTTAAGCACCACTGTAGTACTGTCAGGCAGCATGAGCGTTTTCCGTTCGCCCCGGGCTGTGGTATATTGCTGTGATAACGGTTGGTTTGGCTTGCTATATATTGAATAAAGCAGGATTGCAGCAGGGATCAATAATAAAGAGGCCGCTATTTTAATATATTGATACAAGCCCAACCGTCGTGGTTTGGTTACCGGCCTGGTATTACTCGAAACCTGTTTTCTGATCCTTAGTAAAGCGCGTTGTTCCGAAATGTCGGTTATGTTTGTTTGGTCTTGGTTGCCGAGTTGTTGCAACCAGGCTTCAATTTGCGCCTCTTCTTCAGCACTGCATTGGCCGGCCTTATATTTTTCTAATAATAATTTGATTGTTGCAGATCTGTTCGTGTTCATCTGCACCTATAATCGGCGATTATTGAAATGAGTACCGTTAAATAATTATCAATTGTTTATTAAGATAAAGTTTACCCTATTGCTGGTGGGGTACGGGAGTTATTTCAACCGAAGGCAGATCTTTAAGATCATCAGCAGTAAACTAATGCTTTCCATCCGTTGAAGGCGGGCATGCAGGCGCTTGAGCGCTATAGTGAGATTATTTTTAACAGTTTGTTCAGAAAGAGATAATTTATCGGCAATTTCTTTTACCGGCAGGTGCTCTATACGGCTTAAGCGAAACACATTGCGGATATTAACGGGCATTTTATTTATTTCGCCCGATAGCCAGTCATTCAGCTCAGAATCAATGATCTCACTTTCTGCAGAAGGTACCGTGAGGTGGTTATATTCAGGCAGCAGAACATCCTGATGAGTGATATTTTTGCTGTTAGCAATATAAAAATCAACAACCTTATGCTTTGCCGATTTGAATAAATATGGAGAGAGGCTATCGTGGATCACTATTGTATGGCGGTTATTCCATAGTGAAATAAAAATATCCTGCACCGCTTCCTCGGCACTTTCAAGAGAATTTGTTTTTGAGCGGATGTATCGAAAAAGGCTGCGGTCATATTTCTGCATCAGCATCAGTAAAGCCTGTTCTTCATCTGATTGAATTTGGCTTAACAAATCAACATCGGAAATAAACCTGCCGTTTATCATGAAGCAAACTTAAGCCTACATCTTTAACTCAATGTTAGGTCAGGATAAACTATGGCATGGATTGTTGACCAGAGTATAATTGTATTGAGGTGGCCGGTATAACTACTGGCTGTAAATAAAAAAGCCTCCGGATGATGTATACCCGGAAGCTTTTTGCACTTAATGGCTTTATCTTGTTTGCCCAAGCGGTCTTAAAACAAGTTCATTAATAACAGTGTTACCGGCTTGGCTTATGGCGTAGATCACGGCATCAGCAATTGCGGTATCATCCATTTTGGGCATTCCCTGCAGGTTGCCGTAAAGGGCTTTAATCTTAGGGCTGGTAATGTCATGACCGAGTTCGGTTTGGGTTGCGCCAGGGTAAACGGTGGTAACTTTGATGAATTGCGCTACCTCCTCGCGTAGGGTTTCCATAATGGCACGTACCGCGAATTTTGTTCCTGAGTAAACGCCTATACCCGGTGAGGTTTTTAAGCCACCCACAGATGATGTGGAAAGGATATGACCCTGTTTCCTTTCCAGCATATGGGGTAATATGGCATTAATTCCGTACAAAACACCCTTAATATTTATATCGATCATCTTTTCCCATTCTGCTACCAGGCCTTCTTCAAAAAAAGACAGCGGCATCACTCCGGCATTATTCCAGAAAACATCAACATGCCCGAATTTATTAATTGCAGTTTGAACCAGGTGGTCAAGGTCGGCTTTTTTGCTAACATCAGTAACCACATAAATTGCGTTTTCTCCTAATTCTGTTACCAATGCCTTCAATTGTTCTTCGCGGCGTGCAGCCAAAACTACCTTGGCCCCAAGAGCAGCCAGCTTTTTTGCTGTTGCGGCGCCCATACCGCTGCTGGCACCCGTTATTACGATCACTTTATCTTTGATATTATCCATGATTTAATTTTTAATACAAAATTAAATAGCCGGGCATTATGAAAATTATGGCCGGCAATCCAAAAGTTATGAAATTCAAATCATACTGTGGCGATAATCATTTGGGGTAATACCGGCTTGTTTCTTAAAAAAGATGTTAAAGTTGGAGGCATGCTCAAACCCGAGGCAATAGCCAATAGCCGACACCGGCCAGCCACTGTTGATGAGCAAGGCCTTCGCTTCTGCAACAATACGTTCTGTTAAATGCTGGCTGGTGGTTTTTCCGGTGGTTTCTCTTAATGCTTTGTTCAGATGGTTGGTATGAGTGGAAAGCTGCCTGGCATATTCGCCGGGGCTTTTAAATTTCAACAGTTGTCCTGTTGAGGAAATTGGAAATTGACGTTCCAATAGCTCCAGAAACAAGGTGCTGATGCGCGCCAGGGAAGTGCCTGGCTTGTAAAATTCATTGGATGGACTAATCTTGAGCGATTCATGAATGATAACCTGTATGTAGTTGCGTAACAGGTCATATTTATGAATATATGCGGTTTGAATTTCAGACAACATTTGATTGAAAATCACCGATAACAAATCGACTGTTTTTTGATCAGGGTACACAACAGGATATCCCCCGGCCCTGAACAGGACAGATTCGGCAATACCTTCAGACTTCATTCTGACGTTTAAAAACTCTTCTGTAAAAAGACAGAAATAACCTGTTATATTTTCTTTTGGCCCATCCCACGAATATGGGATCATCGGGTTGCCAAATATAAGCGCATTGTCAGTAATGTCAATTGTTTTATCTGCATAAGTAATTTTCCCTTTGGCCTTGGTGAGCAGCATGATTTTGTAAAAATCCCTCCTGATATGCGGAAAAGAACCGGCATTATTGAAATCTTCGATACGGAAAACATTGAATTGCCCTACCTCAGCATATGATCTTCCGTGCCGTTCAAAAAAAGCGGCAGCGGTTTCTTTATTTTTCATCTTCCGCTTTTTGATAAATTATGAAATTCAAATTTAACTCATTTAGATGAATATCAATTTGAGGAGTTCAATTTTCGCCTGGCTTATACTATTTTTTTCGAGAAGTATTCTTTTGCTCATGTGTATACCAAAATGCCTGCTGGGCTTCTTTGCGGCAGATTATGGCCAATTCCTCCTACCGCATTAGTAAAGGTTTTGAAGAGGTTGATTCCGGATAGCGGGAAACCTTGGTATTTCCTGTATTCAAGATGTGCTTAAACGATATATCACTGGAATTTGCTGAGTGTATTAAGTAATGCGTTTATTTTCAGATGTTTATCAATTGGCATTGTGTTTGGTTTTCTGTTTATCAAATAACAGGTAATAGTATAACAAACTCAACCATTAATAATATGGAAACGAGCAAAGGATTTGATATTCTGTATGATCTGCGCAGGAATAAGGGGACCGCGTTTAGTGAAGAAGAGCACATCAATTTAGGATTGTTGGAATTATTATTGCCAAATGCGGTAGAGTCTGTTGACTTGCTTCAATTATTGGAGAATAACGAAACGCTTTTCTGCAAAGTGCTGATGGATGATCCGCCAACTTATATGACCCTGGTGTCACAACATACTGTTAGCATGGGTATTAAACATTAATATCTCATGTGCCGAAAAGGCGCACAAAATACATCGTGGTATTAGAGATTTCATCTTTTCAAGATCAATATAACATTTTAGTGAGCGGTGATGGAAACAATTTATATGATTTTGCGCGACTCGGTAGCATTTTGCATAGTAATTATTTTGTGTTCGTTTTTTGTGATCCCGGAAACCAAAGATTACGAGGAATAATGATGTTGTTATTAGCAGATTTTTTATGGCGGTTGGTGAAAATAACACCGCACCAGGATATAGTATCGGGTTATATCTGTCTAAAGAAATTACAAGGGAATATAGTCATAGGCAGGTTCGATTTTTAGTATGAACAAATTAAATCTTTTACATTATGTGGGTATTACAGCTTTTATTTTGGGGCACTGTACTGAGCATCGTTAATTGCTTTCAGTGGGCGGCAGGTATTTTAGCTAAGCAAACCGGACGCAGTTTTTGGCGCTGGTACATGATCGCGCAGTTTTTGCCGGTTATATCTATGATTATTTTAATTTGTCTGTGGGATACGAATACAGAACGATCTTCAAAAAGCCTGAATTAGCTAAATCAGGCTTTCGTTTTCGGTTAAAGTTCCCTAAATAAACTGCAGCATATTATCCAGACCAAAATGGTATTAAACTGATAATATGCTGCGGTTAAATTTGTCATGCAAAATATTTTGTAAAAATGCTTCTTTCATTATGCGTGTGGCGCGCCATAGTTTATTCACTGGCCAACCATAATGTGTCAAGAAACCAGTTCTTTTGGTCATAAAAATCTGCTATAGGTATAAATCCGCTGGCTTTGGCAAGTGCCCTTGTATCTTCCAGCGTATATTTCTGAGATATTTCCATATCAATGATCTCGTCCTTCAAAAAGGGTATGGCAGTTGATCCTATTTGAACTATCTGTTTTTTTAATGATACCAGGAAGCTTTTACAGGCACCTGTTTGTGGGTCATAGCTTGGGAAATGATCAAAGCTGTCAATATCAAAATTGGCTCCGAGTTCACGATTAATTCTGGTTAAAAGGTTCAGATTAAATTTTTTGGTTGTGCCCTCTTTATCATTGTATGCTGCCAGAATGGTATGCGGATTTTTTCTGAGATCTGCACCAACTAACAGCATATCTCCGCAAGAGAGGATTTCTCTGATCTCCCGGCAAAATGCAGCAGCTTCGGCAATACTCATATTCCCGATATTGGCACCCAACAACAACACCACTTTCCGTTTTTTAGAACCGGTTGCGGCTTTACTTAGCATATCGAGGTAATCACCGTTTAAAGCTTCAATTTTAATTCCGGGTAGTAAGAGCGGAAGGGTAGAGCTGAGGTAATTAATAATGTTTTCAGAAATGTCAATAGGTTTATAGGTGAATTTGATACCTTGGTCAATCAGGTATGCTAAAAGGAAATTTGTTTTTGTAGCATCTCCCGCTCCAAGTTCAACCAAATCGAAATCATCTCCCTTGCAACTAATTGCTTTTGCAAGTAAGCCGCATTGTTTGGTAAATATCTCTAACTCACAATTGGTTGGGTAATATTCCGGTGAATTCATGATTTCCTGGAAAAGCACATCGCCCGCCTGATCGTAAAAGTATTTAGATTGGAGTCTTTTCGGATTAGAGGTCAATCCTTCAATCACATCTTTAAAAAAAATACGCTCTGAGCGTTCCTGCTCTGTTTTTTCCACTTGTGGAAGCTGTGAATACGTGTAATTCATTTCTATAACTATAAAGGGTGAAATATTCAGGTTAAAAGCTCTCCTCTTATTTATCGCTTAATGCAGGTTAATTTGATAAAATTTGTACCGGTGCGCTCAAGGTAGTCAACCATAGGCTCATTAATTGTTGCGTTTTAATCGGTTTTGGCTATAACTATTTGTATGCCAATTGGTAAATAGTTGTAAATGATGCTGTTGTGGTTAAGGAGGGTTGTTATGACAGTTATATGTCGTAAAATCTGAAGTGTAATATGGAAATACCGTGGCCATTGCGGATAGGATATTGAGCTTTTCTTCTTGCTCATTAATGCAGAATTTTCTGGGATCAAGATTGGATCTCAGGAAATTCTGTTGATACCTGTACTTTAGTTTTTATGTTGATAATGAAGCTAACAGGCTTGAATTTTCTATGAATTGGTTAGAGAAGCAACCATACGGGAAAACAAAAAAGGGTAAGCATGATTTTTCATCGCTTACCCTTTTTTTTTACCTTTTAACTCGTTGTTACAACCTGTTAATTTTCAAATGTGAATTTTTCAGAGAACGTTGAACCAGAGCTTATACAACCTGAACATATCGCATTTAAATATGAAAAGTGTATAAGATTAAATTTCAATAGCAGGCTGTTGATTATGACGTCTGGATCTGGTATACTGCCAGTTATAAATCAGTAATGAAACCGGAATTAACGTACAGCCAAACATTACGGCCGGCATAATAACGATTGTGCCGTTATTCAAAAAACTAACCAGCCAGGAGGCCAATACACCGGCAATCATTTGTACACTGCCCAGCAAAGCGGAAGCACGACCGGCTGCTGCCGTAAAAGGGCTTAAAGCTAAAGCCGTGGTATTAGGATTAATAAACCCGATACAAAACAGAAACAAGAAGGTGAACGTGAGTGTTAAAGCCGCACCGGCGAAACCGCTGCAGGCAATGAATAATAAAGCAAGTCCGGTTAGCATCAGCAAACACGAGGCGGTTAGGGAAATAATGGCACTGCTATAGCGTTTTAGCGCCAGGCGGTTTAGCTGGCTGCCGCTGATGAGGCCGCAGGCATTAAAGGCGAAGGCCCAGCCGTACATTGTATCAGATAAGCCGAATTTTTGCATAAATACAAAAGGCGAACCTGCAATATAAGCATACATGCCGGCGTAGCTGATGCCTCCGGCCAATGTGTAGATTAAAAATGTACGGTTATGCAATAGGGTAAGATAGCCGGGGAGTATATGCTTTATTTTTAAGGAAACATTTGTGTTAGGCTCCTTGGTTTCCGGTAAAACATAATGAACACCGAGCAACAACAGGCCTCCGATAAGTGCCATTACACCGAATACCCAGCGCCAGCCCAGCCAGGTGTTAACCAATCCTCCGATAGTTGGCGCAACGATGGGTGCCACACCCATGACCAGCACCAATAATGACAATTTTTTGGCCATATCTTTTGGAGGATAAAGATCGCGCACTATGGCCCGCGCTGCCACCATACCCACACAGCCTCCTAAGGCCATAAATATACGGACGATGATGAGTAAACCGATGCCAGAGCACAAAGCGCAACCTATGCCGGCAGTCAGGTAGATAAGCAAGCCGGTCATCAATGGTTTTTTACGGCCAAAACGATCAATCAGTATCCCGTAAATCAGCTGGCCAATACACAGACCAGCGAAATAACTGGTTAAAGAGTAACCTACACTTGCCACGCTGGTTTGCAATGAATGGGCAATAGCGGGAAAAGCTGGTAAATACATATCTATGGAGAACGGGCTTAATGCAATGAGCATACCCAGTACAAACAGGATAGCTACGCCGGAGTATTGTTTTTTGTTATTTTTCATAATATTAATTAAAAAGGAAAAGGCGATGGCTCAATGCGAAAATATAGGACGCTAAATAATTGTTATTAAGTGCCTTATCTGTCATTAGCTTATAGCTTCACTTTTTTTAATGATTGCGCAAATTTCCGGCAAAAAAAGCCTTGTAACAGATAATTTATTAGCATCTTAGGATACAAATTGAACATGGCGAGACGAGGTGAAAAAAACATAATAAGTTTTGAAGGTATTTATGGCGACCGGCAAGCTCGCCCAGATCCAACATTTCTGCTCGCTAAAATTGTGGGAGCACAAACTGCATATTATAACGGGGAGGTGCCGCCACACGCTCATCCGGGAGTAATGCAGGTTTTTATAATAGAGAAAGGGGAGTTTGAATTGCTGGGTCCAACACAAGCCCAAAGGTTAAAAGGTCCTGTTTTGCTGGTTATACCTTCAACTATTACGCATGGTTTTCGTTTTAATGAAAATGTTAGCGGGCACGTAGTTACGCTATCAGAAATGCGTTTTGCCGCTTTATGGACAGCGGCACCGAAACTAACCTCTATAGCGGATCACCTAACCGTGATCAATGAGTTTACCGCTTACACAACAGCACAAGTAATTGATGTAGTTGAGGTCATTCAACAGGAACAATCACGGCATGACGGCGAAGAAGAAATTATGCTAACCGCTTGCCTTCAGCAGTTATTTCTGATGATATATCGGTTAAAACTGCAACAGCATGATGTGCTGCTGACCGACCAGGGGCACACCGGCAACAATTACGTGCGAAAGGTGCAGCAATTAATTAAAGAAAGCAAGGGCCAGATCACTGTTGAAAGACTGGCATCATCGTTAAATATTTCCGCTGCACATCTAAACCGTCTTTGCAGGCAGGCAACGGGCCTGTCGGTAAGCGGCATGATTAATGAGTACCTGATGGCAGAAGCAAAAAAGTATCTCAGTTATACGAATATGACTGTGTCTGAGATAGCTTACTTATTGCACTTTGAGTATCCTAACTATTTCGCGCGTTTCTTCAAAAAACACACGGGACTATCCCCTCAGGCTTTCCGTAAAAGATAAGTATTCGGAAATCTTACGGTTCGCGATATTGCTTGCTACCTATACGCTTGGTAAGCCGGATAGTTACTTACCCTAATAATTATCATGTAATGAGCAGGCTCTTAAAATATTGAATTAATACAAACTCATTGGTTTAATAAATAATTAAACACAAAAAAGACCGGTCAAATTGAACCGGTCTTTTTTTGGGGCTTATCCTGAATCTTTTCAGATTTAGGAATGATTTATTTGTATAATTAATAACCTGGATTTTGTTTCAAGTTTGGATTGTTTGCCAATTGCGTAAACGGAATAGGATAGATCTCCTTATTGGCATCTTTGGTAGCCACGTGATCCCACCAGGTACCGTTTATGAATTTACCGAAGCGGATGATATCTGTACGCCTTTTACCCTCAAAAATGAACTCTCTTCCGCGCTCTGCTAACAGTTCGTCCATAGTTAGGGTGTTTACGGTATAAGCCGCAGATTTCCAGTCTTCGTCAGAGAATGCACGTTTGCGACTGGTATTTACAAGGTCTACCGCTTCGGCAGTGGCTTTACCATTGTTTTTACGCATGAGGGCTTCTGCCTTGTCAAAGTAAATTTCTGTTAAACGATAGATCATGAACTGATTTTCCCTATAGTTAGGATCATTGGATCTGCCTGTTTTATATTTATTGAAACGGGCACCGCTGTTTTCTTCACCCTTGGTCATGTCGCCCTGGCTGGTATGATCGCCTTCGCTTTCTCTTCTGATGGTGTTTACGTAGGCAAAGGGTTTGCCGTTATACTCATCGGTACCTAACACCGGGGTTATGGTACCATATTTATACTGCGGGCCAAATAAAAACCACTGTTTTTTACGCTGGTCATTCTCCGCATAGGCATCAAATGCCGATGGAACTACAACGTAACCATTATTGCCAGAGTAATTTACGTCTAATGCAGCGCTGATATTATCATAACCCATTAACACTATCCAATCCCAAACAAAGCCGCCTTTGTTGCTGTAGGCGTACTGGAACAAGGCTTCGGAAGCTGTACGGTTAGTGTTGGCAAATGTTTGTAAAAGATCGGTAGACAATTTGGGTGTACCACCTAAACCACCCGCACTGCCACTCATAATTTTATCGCACGCGGCTATACACTGATCCCACATAGGGGTGCCTGCCCATTTTTCTGCATTCAGGTAAAGTTCGGCAAGCATGGCATAACCACCGGTTTGTGCTACACGGCCAACAAGTGTTTGTGAATAGGGTTGAAGCTGCGGTACGTAAGTTTCAAGTTCGCCTTTTATAAACTCAAATACTTCCTTACGCGGAGCTGTAGGCGGGTTTTGTGGAATACCAACTTTGGTTATGATAGGTACGTTACCCCAAAGGTCCATCACCTTCATGTAATTGAAAGCTCTTAAAACGTGCAGTTCGGCAAGTACCGAGTTCAATTCTGCCTGGGTCATACCGAGACTTTGATAGTCAATCTTTTCGATATCCTGTATGGCTGAATTACAATAGCCAATACCTGTCCACATGCCCGACCACGCGTTGCGCATACGACTTTCATTTTCGTTCCAGGTGTGGTAATGCTGCCTCATGTGATCGCCGTTATCATAACCGTTTCTGCCTTTTTGCGGCCAGGCTAATTGATCGGCACACATTTCTGCATGGTAATAGTATCCATCGCCGCGGATAGGGCATATCCATGATTGCATATGGGTTACAGGGCGTAGTGCTGCCTGTAATACCTCTGTTTTGCTTTTATAAAAATTATCTTTATATAGGTCGCTATATACTTTTTCGTTCAGTTTGGTACATGAACTGCTCACCCATAAAAATGAGATGGCACTCAATATATACCGTGTTTTCCTGATATGTAGTTTCATTTGATATTCGTGTTGGGAAATTATTATTGAATTAAAAACCTATGCTGAAGCCTGCTGTCCATGAAATTGTTCTTGGGTAAAAGCCCCTTGAATCTACACCGGTATTAAAGCCGGTATCTTCCAGTTCCGGATCAAGGCCCTTGTAACCGGTAACTGTTAACAGGTTGCGGCCGGTAACAAAAAGGCGCATATTGCGGATGTATGATGAGTTAAGCTTAAAGCGGTAACCCAGCGTTACGTTATCAAGCTTCACGAAATCTCCTTTTTCAATGTAGTAATCAGAATATTGCGGATCGTCTTTCAAAGCACCGTGGGTAGTGAACGCGCTGTTGAAGATGTTACTTGGCAGGTATTTTCTGTTGCCGTAAAAAATCTCCTGCAGGTTCAGGATATCAAAACCAAACTTGCCTCTCATTAAAATATTAAGATCAAAGTTTTTATACCTGAAGGTTTGGTTTAAACCCAGCACATATTTAGGAACACCATTGCCGATAATGGTTTTATCATTTTCATTCATTTGCGAAGCAAGGGCTTTGCTGCCATCGGCTTTATAGAATAACCATTTGCCATCATCGGTGAAGCCTGCAAAACGTTTTCCGTAAAAGTTACCAACCTGGCCGCCTTCGTCTAAACGGATAGCTGGGCCCATAGCCCCTGGATTCGGGATATCAGAGAAGGTAAGGAACGTAGCTTTAAATACATCATTAGATAGCTTTAACAACTTGTTGAACTGAGTATTTGCAGTGAGATCTACACGCCATTCAAAATCTTTTATCCTGAGCGGTACAGCGTTGATAGCCACCTCAATACCATGGTTGCGCAATGAACCTACATTGGTATACAGGTTACCTAAAACATAGGCGGGTTGTTGTGCAGTATAATTGTAAAGAAGGTCTTTAGTGGTGCGGCTGTATACATCAATCGATCCGTTTAATCGGTTGTTCAGCAAAGCGTAATCCAATCCAAAATTCCATTCTTCTTTTTTCTCCCAGCGCAGGTTAGGATTAGGGTTTCTGGATGCACCATAAGTTTGATAATAGATACCATTTTGAGGATATACCCCACCGGTGCCTAAGGTGGTTAACGATTGGTAGTTAGGGATACCCTGGTTACCGGTAACACCGTAGCCAATACGCAGTTTTAAACTATTCACCTCGGTAACATCTTTCATGAAACTTTCTTCGCTCAGTGTCCAGCCTATAGAAGCAGCTGGGAAATTACCCCATTTGTTGTTATCTCCAAATCTTGAAGAACCTTCATGGCGTAAAATGAACTGAGCGAAATATTTTTCTTTAAAAGAGTAGTTAACCCTTCCAAAAAAGGCGATCAGGGTATTATCCTCTTTAAAGCTTCCCATTCCGGGCCTTGGCAAAAGCACGTTGTTAATAGCGCTGCCCGCACCCAGGTTCCAGTCAAGGAAACCATCGGTTGTAAAGCCATTATTATTCACGTTGAATCTTTCGGTAGTAGTATATTGATAGCTATAGCCAACTACACCTGAAATACTATGATCTTCGCCTATCAGTTTTTTGTAGCTGATGGTGGGTTCAAAGGTTTTAGTCCAGCTAAGTACATTTTCCTTGCTGGCATATGCCGTACCCTGGTAAGAACCCTGGGGGCGCTGATCATAATCAAGCATAGAGCGGAAAACCCTGTTGTTGTAATTATCGCGCTGATATGATGCAAAGGCTGAGATATTAAGATTTTTGATCAGTTCAAGTGATAATCGTCCATCACCAGAAAACGTTTGTTGCTGGCGCTCGTTTATCCTGTTGGCAAAACGGCTGATTGGGTTAAACCTGTCTTGTATTACAAAATAAGTTCCGTCGGGGTTTTGGATAGGAGCTGTAGGGTTCCAGGAAACAGCCTGCTCAAAATCATCGGCCGACCCACCCAACAGGTTGGCTTTATTAAAATTCTGAACCATGTTTATTTGCATGGTCAGTTTATCTTTAAGGCCCTTTTGGTTAATATTTAACCTGCCGCCAAACTGTTCCCTGCCATTATTTTTAGCGATACCCTCAAAATCGTTATAATAAAGTGATGCTCTGTAATTTGATTTATCAGAACCACCAGAGGCCGAAAAATTATGGTACTGGCTCAAATTATCATTATTGATAAGCTGGTTGTACATGTCAGTTGAACTGCCCAGGTCTGATGCTTTTGAAATATCGCCGGCTGCAATGTGTTCCCTGAATTGCGCGGCAGATAAAAAGTTGGGCTTTTTGTTCACATAATCGCGCTGAAAGTAAGTGTTGTACTCATATTGAGGCGGGCCGGCCACACCTTTTTTAGTAGTAATAAGTATCACACCTGCGTTACCACGTGTACCGTAAATAGCGGCTGCTGATCCGTCTTTTAGCACATCAAATGATTCTATATCATCCTGTTGCAACAGGTCAAGGTTTCCGCCGGGGATACCGTCAATAACAATAAGTGGCGTAGTGGTACCTGTAAGCGATGTTACACCCCTTAATTGTATGGATGCGCTGGAATTAGGGTTGTTGCCTTGGGTTTTTGTGATATTTAAACCTGCAACTTTTCCCTGGATCAACTCCAGCGGTGATCTTGCCGAACCCTGGTTAAACTGATCAGCCTTAACACTTGTAATGGCAGATGTTACTTCTTTCCTTTTTTGCGTACCGTAACCAACAACCACAACCTCGTTCAGTTTCCCGGTTTCGGATGCCATGGCAAAGTTTACAATGCTTGCTTTACCTTCTTCAACCACTATCCCGGTTTTGCGCTGTGCTGTAAAAGAAATATAGGCCACTTCAATAGTGTAGGTACCTACCGGAGCGCTCAATTTAAATTTACCTTCGGTATCGGCACTAACACTTCTGTTCAATTCAACTATCCTGATGGTGGCACCAATTAAAGGTTCGCCCTTTTCATCGGTAATACGTCCGGAAATGCTGCCCGGTGCCTGCAGGCTTGATAAAGTAATAACACCCGCTTTTTCATTAAAAACTATACGATGAGGCAATACTGCTGATAGTATCTCCTGAACCGTTGTATTGGAGAAATGTACATTACTAAGCTGTACTTTTTCCAGGTTCAGATGATCGGTAAAAGCAAAATCAACATCGTTATTATGCTGAATATCTTCAATAAGATTATAAAGTGTTGTTTTATTATATTCCAGGTTAATCCGTTTTTCAAGCAACTGGCCCCTGGATGCACCTGCCCACAAAAATTGGGAGGCGGCAATTATCGTTACGCTGGCAAGCGAGGTTATGCGCATAATCTTCTGCAATAGCAGTTTTTTTTGTTCCATTTATTGAATAGTTTCCACCCAAGCTCATGAAGCCATTTGTGATAATGATTTGGCTTTCATAAATTTGAATGATTAGTAATTGATTAATTAGGTTACTGGCCGGCAGTGTTAAAGCGACCAAACTGTTTCACCGCCGGAAATCATTAAGCCGGGGAGTTGCGTGCAATTTCCCGGCTGTTTTTTTTAATAGATCATTATACCATCCGGGGCCTCCTTTTTATATTTTTTGTTCAATATCAGGCAGATCATTTCCAGGGCTGATTTTTCTGACTGCGCTGAACTGAGTGTTAAATTGTATTTAAATGATTTGACTTTTGAGTCAGTAGTGTTAAGCTTCACCCCATAAAGGTTAAGCATACCCTGGGCAAGCTCATCGAAGCTTGATCTGGTCAGCACAGTTTTACCGCTTCTCCATAAATCGGTTTGGGCTATGCCGATATTAGCCAGTTTAATTGTTTGGGTTATTTTATCGAAGGATAACCCTTTACCGGGCTGCAATAAGGCAAGCTGAGCTTTGTTGCGCATTACCTGAACCACGCCGGTGTTTACAGCTACGTTTATGGTATTCAGGCTTTTATAGGCACTTACGTTGAAGGAGGTCCCAATATCTTTAATGGAGATACCGCCGGCATCAATAATAAAGGGAATACTGGCATCATGTTTAACTTCAAAGAAAGCTTCGCCCGTTAAAGTCAAACTCCGGTTAGCTTTTGCGTAGTCGCTTTTTACCTGTACAGCAGAGTTGGCGTTGAGCCATACTACTGTACTATCCTGCAGCATTATTTTTTTGATTTGTTTTGCACCTGTTGTATAAGTTATAACAGTTACCGGCTGTGCCTTTGATGGGTGATCTTGATAAGTTTTCAAATAGATCAGTGCTGCCGAAACAGGGATAATTAATATTGCTGCCGCCCTTGCCCATGACGATCTGAACCATGGTTTGATAACGGGAGCCGGCATTATTTTGCGCAACAACCTTAATCTGATGGCTTCGGCATCTTCATCGGTTAA
The DNA here is from genome assembly GCF_030409325.1 of Mucilaginibacter aquaedulcis. Taxonomy (GTDB): domain Bacteria; phylum Bacteroidota; class Bacteroidia; order Sphingobacteriales; family Sphingobacteriaceae; genus Mucilaginibacter; species Mucilaginibacter aquaedulcis. The sequence goes on along the minus strand of NZ_JAUFPR010000001.1, from coordinate 688,475 downwards.
CGCTTGATTAGCTGTACCCTTGTCATGATCAAAAGAATCATACCATGAATCAACAACATACCGTTCTGCCCTTGATGAGGATTTATCGAGGTATTTCTGTAATAGTTTTTTAAATACTGAATGTTGCACTTTTTTCCGTTTACAAGAGGATAGTGCCACTCGAGGGAAAAAAGTACTTCAAGAAATTGTTTTCTTTACGTTAATTTTTCATTAACAGTATCAAGAGGAGATAAAATGATTTGTTAATATCGGGGTGCTTGGTCAGCATAACAGCTTTCAAGCGCTTTAACGCCTCCGTATTATTGTTTTTAACGGTTTGCTTTGATAATCCAAGTGCTTCGGCAATTTCGGTTATGTTATAGTTTTCAACCCGAAGCATAAATATTTTCTGCATGTTTTCGGGGAAAAATGCGATTGCATCTTTTAAGGTGTGTTTTACATCTTCGGCAATTAAAACATCAAGAATGGTTTCCTCCATCTGTTCCATCCGGTGTAACAGGTGCTGAACAGCTTCTTCATGCAAATTGGCCGAACTTGCCAGTTTAATGATCTTGTACTTTAACGCAGTGTGCAGATAACCTTCAACAGTGGTGTTAATTTCAAGTGTATGACGCCTTTGCCAAACGCTGGCAAAAATATCCTGAACTATATCTTCGGCCGCGACCTCGTCTTTAAGCCTCCGGCGGGCACTTTCGTATAAACTTCGCCAGTGTTTATTAAATAAATTTTCAAAAGCTCCTGCTTCGTCATTCCGCAGTCCTTCTAACAGCTCGGTATCTATTTTGGGTAAAGCTGTTTCCATTGCTCAAATCTGGCGCAAAGATAATCACTTCAGGATATGTCATGAGGTTAATTCTATATTAAGGTTTAATGAAAAAGGTGCATGATTTATCCGGTTTATAATGCGCCGGGTTTGAGTAAATCTCACTTTAAAATGTAACTATTAATTAATCTCACCGTTTAACCACAATCCTGAACTTATACCGTTTATGAGATTTGGTGCTTTAAAAATTGCGTGCATATATCTAATTGTGAGCCTGGTGTGGATCACATGCAGCGATCGCCTGCTTTTTAATATGGAAAGCACGTTGACCAATGCCCAGCTGTTATGGATCGGATCGGTTAAGGGGTATTTTTTTGTTACGATAAACGGCCTGTTTTTGTACCTGCTTATCAACTCAGATAAAAAAGAATTGTTGCGGAGCGAACAGCAGTACCGTGATATATATGAATCAAATCCCAACCCAATGTGGATATATGATTCGGAAACTTTGCAAATAGTTTCGGTGAACGATGCGGCGGTAGCTTCATATGGATATAGTAAAAAACAATTTTTAAGTAAATCGATATTAGATATTCGTCCGGCGGAGGACGCGGAAAAAACGAAGAATGCGGCCCATGAAATATCAGATAAACTTAATCAGAGTGGTCGCTGGCGCCATATTAAGCAAAACGGTCAACTGATTGATGTTAATATCACCTCCCATAAGATCAATTTCTCCAATAAACAAGGGGTGTTGGTTATGGCTAAAGATATTACGGAACGGGTGCAGTTTGAAGAGCAGTTAGAAAAGATCAATACCGATCTGCTTATTGAAAAACGTAAACTAAGGGAAACACAGCTCATTTCAAAAATAGCCGGATGGGAATACTATCCTGAAAATAACAACCTCATCTGGTCAGACGAGTTATACCAGATCACGGGTATCGAAAAATGCGACCCGAGAGAGGCATTTGATATTTACATAAAACATATTTATCCGGAAGACAGGCAATTGATGATCAATGCGCTGCAGGAGTTAATTAGCAACAATAAACCTATGAATGTGATCCATAGGATTGTAGCTGTTGACGGGAGTACCCGCTATATTCGGCAGATAGCAAAAGTTGATCCGTCAGATAGTTTAAGATTGAAAATTTTAGGCTCGCTACAGGATGTTACGGAATTTAAGCAACTGGAAGAGGAGCGGAACCGGTACCTGCACAGCTTTGAGCATACACTTAACAGCATCAGCGATGTTTTTTTTGCCTTAGATTGGGACATGAAGGTAACCCGTGTGAATAACGCGTTTCTTTCGCTGTTCAAAGACCATGACCATATTGTTGGGGAAGATATTTTCTCCCTATTTCCCAAAGAGAAAAATAAGTTTTATCCGGCGTATCAAAAGGCACTGGAAAGCCGGGTGATCGTTAAATTGGAAGAATACTCCCAAATCCTTGAAAAATGGATTAGGCTCGCCGCATATCCTACAGATGAAGGCGTATCCGTTTATTTTACAGATATAACCGAAAATAAGCTTAAAGATATTAAACTCAAAGAAGCGGTAGAGCGCTATGAACTTGTGGCCCAGGCCACGCATGACGTTGTTTATGACATGGATATAGTTCGTGACCATATAGAATATAATACCAGCCTGACACATTTGGTAGAAGTATCACCCGATGACATAGCGCATAATCTGAGCTGGTGGCGTAGTCTTATCCATCCGGATGATCTGGCAGAAGTGGTGAGCAGTCAGGAAAAGATCCGCAGGCAAGGCAGTACCAATTGGGAATGCGAGTATCGCATCAATTGCGGATCAGGTAATTATAAATACGTGATGGATCAGGGATATTACGTATTTAATGAAAAGAAAGAGGCTGTAAGACTGATTGGCGCCATTAAGGATATCGATGCTTTAAAACGGGCCAATAGGGAGAACGTGAGGCTTGCGAATATTATTACCCAGGTAAGTAATATGATAATAATAACCGATACAGATCAGCGTATTACATGGGTAAACAAAGCGTTTGAAGAGATGACCGGTTACACACTGAATGAGGTAGCCGGGCGGTTCCCAATGGAATTCTTAGGGGGATCTGGCCTGGATTTTTCTGATTTAGAACAATTGAAAGAAAAACAGCGAAAGCGGGAAAGCTTTGCTGTTGACCTCATGGTTTTTAGCAAAACACAGGTTCAGGTGTGGGTTTCGGCCAAGCTTAGTCCGGCATATGACAGTAGCGGTAATTATACAGGATATGTAACAATATGTCAGGATGTAACTTCCAGAAAAGAAAAGGAAGAAGAGATAAACCGGCAGAACGAACTGTTAAGGAATATAGCCTGGATGAGCTCGCACGAAATTAGGCGGCCCGTCGCTAATATGATTGGATTGATAAGCTTGTTGAACAACCGGGGAACTGAAAGCGAAAAGCAGGAAATATTACGATTATTAAACCAGTGCAGTTCAGAAATGGATGATATGATTTTCCTGATCCATCAAAAGATCCAGAATAGTTTTCCTGCGGAGATCATAATACCATCTTGAAAACGAACACGATAAATAAAAACAAATAACCAAAACCAAATTATGGCGTTCTGCAACCCTGCGCAAGTGCTGATTATTGATGATGACGAAATTAATAATTTCATTGTCGAAAGATTGATCCATCGTTTGTCGCCTGAATCAGAGGTGATTGCCTGTACTAATGGTGCGGAGGCACTTGGGTTTCTTGAAAAAACAGTTTCAAAAGATAATTCTTTTCCGGATTTTATTTTTTTGGATTTGCGAATGCCGGTATTGGACGGTTGGGGTTTTTTAGATGAATATCAAAAGCGCGGGTTCCAAAAACAATGCAGCGTAATCATTTTAACATCTTCTATATTTCGATACGACATTGACCGTGCGCACGAGCATGTTGTTCCAACTCAGCTCATCAGTAAGCCATTAACGCTCGATCATCTCAGGGATTTATTTTGGACATAAAAATAACCACGGATTACTCTGTAGTTTAGATTTAAGCTCAAGATCGTATTGAGCTTTTGGGGACTTATTAAAAACAAAGCCCGCCCAAAAAAATGAGCGGACTCGAAGGGGTAATAATCAATAGTTAATATGAGTATTACCGGATATTTTATATAACCACAATCTCAGTAATACTAAACAAACTCCTTGCCATTAATGTAATATGAGCCTTAGGATATTGCTTAAAGTTGTCCTTTATACTTAATTGTAGTGAAAACGTTACAATTTAAAAATGCTTTAAATACCATTTTTTCTTTCGATAACATTGACTGTTCAACTTTTTAAACATAAAATCAATCCCTTTAGTGAAGGTTAAATTTTTACTTAAAAGGCAATGTTTTTTACAAATAACATTTAACTTTATTATAAATCATTTGCCGGTGTAAGAAGGATTCCCCGCAGATGATATTGATCCTATCATTTTATGAGTTTCCTGATAAGGAATGATTAATGATGGCAGATGTTTTTTTGTTACCTAACCTTTGAACAATAATAATGAGAGCTACCTATGCTCAAACCAATAACCTAAAACCTCTTATCATGAAAAAACTAACTGCAATTATCCTGCTGCTTGTAATGGTATGCAAAAGTACCCTGGCGAACGCGCAAAGCAATGAATTTACGAAGATTTACAATGCGGCCACTAAACTAGCCATGGTTGCCGACAGTACCCGGAATATTGATACATTGATGACACTAACGGCAACGAATCCGGTGTTGCAGTGGAAAACAATTCACGGTAAAAACTATGTATTAATGGCCACCTTTATGAACAATATCCAGGTAAACAATGTTTTCCGGCCCGCAGGAAGCCCTGACGTTACGGTACCAAGTGCTTCAGGTACGTTATCAACAAACGTAAGCCTGGAATATAAACTTTGGTTTAATAACTATGTTATTACGTCCTATTTTCAACCACTCACCAGTACCGGGGTTTATTACCCATGGACACGAATGGGCTATGCTTACAATTGGGCGCCGGGGGCAAATAGGGTTGGCGTGAGCGAGTTTGTATTAAATCCTGATTCCGGAATATGGGTGGAAGCTGTTTATAAAGCCAGCGACTATTTCAGGAATTAAAACGCGTAATTCTTGATGTTAAAACTATCAGGACAAAGCTGAGTGACTTAATGCTTTTGTTTTAATCCTGATCTGATGCCGACGTTGAATCTTCCGGCTGATTATCACCAGCACCCGGACCGGGAGCATAATCCGCTTCTGCATCGGGCTCGTTTAAATCATCATCAACCTGCATTTCATGCAAATCGTCAGGGTCGGCTATGTTGTTTTTGTTTTCCTGAACTGATATCGGGTTGATACCGGCATTATTGCGCACATGTTCTTCTGCTGCTTCCATCATGGCTTCGGATATTAAGTTACTGAAAAATATCGCTATTTTATTTTACCTTATTCAATATTATAAATTATCAAATTGTTAAGTGATGTAATTTTATCGGGTTGTATTAATTGCGGCTTATTTTGGTACAAACCTTTAATTTTTTCTACTTTTACCTAATAATTGTGATCATAACCTTGATCTATGCTAAACTGTTTTGTTGTTGATGACGAATTTCATGCACTGGAAACCATGTGCGATTACGTGGAACAAACCCCAGGGCTTAAATTAATAGGAAGTTCAAATATACCTACCGCAGCCCTGGCCCAAATTAAGAATGGCCCTATTCCCGACGTACTGATAACCGATATTGATATGCCCATACTAACAGGGCTTGATCTGGCCGAACTACTGGGCGAAAAATGTATAGTAATATTTACTTCAGGGCATGAGGATTTTGCACTTAAGGCATTTGAGCGTGAGGGTTTTGCTTATTTGCTAAAACCTGTAACCTATGCCAAGTTTTTGAAGGTGATTCAGCGGTTGTTAACATTTAATACTACCAATGAAAAAAACCACAAAGAAGATGATACCGATGCCCTCTTTTTAAAAGGCGACGAAGGTAAAATGCTCAGGGTTGAACTAAATGAGATTGTTTACATAGAGAGTCAGAAAAACTATGTTATTGTGACTACCGAAACGGAAACAACCACCATTTATATGATGATCAGCGAGATCATTAACTATCTGCCCGAAAGCCAGTTTTCACGTGTGCATCGTTCTTTTATAGTAAGCCACAGGCATATCAACTATATCACCCCCCGTATGATCATCATGAAGAATGGTGTAGAGATACCCATCAGCTTGTCGTTTAAAAACACGCTGCTCGATAAATTGCAGCACCAAATACCTGTATCAAAAAGACTTTCATCCTGAGCCTATGTATTAGGCTTGCTGGGTTTACCAGGTATTATACTGTCTTTTGATCCCCTTTTGAGTAATAATTTCTGAATTTTGGCAAAAAAGGGCTCATGGTATTTTAACCCGATGGGTAAGGCCACAACGGGTTTACTTTGTAAAATAACGTGTCCCATTTCAATGGTTTTTATTTTTGAGTCATTTACAATGTATGATTTATGGATCCGCGAAAAACGGTCGGCCGGTAAAAACTGCTCCATCTCCTTCAATGTAAGATAAGCGATTATCTTATCGCTCTGATGATAAAGGATAACATAATTGTTAAGGCTTTGCACATAGTACAGATCATCCATCACAATCTGAATCATTTTTGATTTAATGTCAGATTGTATGTAGAAAAAATCCTGGTGCTGCTCAGACTTGTTCAGGTTATGCTCATTGATTTTTTTGGTGAGGCGCTGGCAGCAATTGGCAAACCTGTCATACGAGATAGGTTTCAATAAATAATCGGCAATATCAAGCGTATAGGCTTCAACAGCATATTCTGTATGGCCGGTGGTTAATACAACAAATATATTTTCGTTAATGATCTTCAAAAAATCCATGCCCGATATCTGGGGCATATCAATATCCAGAAATAAAATATCTGGTGTAAGGCTGCTGATACTTTTGAGTGCGTTTAATGGCGATACATCAGCTCCTACCAATGTAATATTAGGGGTACGGTCAATATAATCGGTTAATACATCAATTGCATGTTGTTCGTCATCAAGGATAAAGCTCTTCAGCATAGGCCATTTGTATATCTAACTCCACAATATAAGTATTATCTTCTGATGTAATTCGCAGGTTATGTTTCTCAGGATAAGCGCTTTGAAGGCGTAATCGTACATTGTTTAACCCAATGCCATGACTAATGGTTTTTTTCTTTTCAGTAAATTGATTCACCGAGCGAAAATGAAAGATGCCGTCGGTAGCCCATATATGTACCATAGCGGGCTTGGCAGGGTCATAAAGGTCGGCATATTTAAAAATGTTTTCAATAAAGGTGATCAGTACCAGCGGCGGAATCCTGAAGTTTTCGGGTATATCGTCTACTTTAAGTTGAATTTGAAGCTGCTCCCTAAACCGTATTTGGTTAAGCTTAATAACATTTTCAACCTGGTTAATTTCTTCGCTCAGCTTTTGTTCGCCGCGGGCATCTAATTGTTGCAGTGAATACCGGGTAATCTCTGAAAGCAAAATTACCGCATCCGCGGCTTTATCAGAAATTTTGTAGATGGTGTTATAAACAAAGTTAAGCGAGTTGAATAACAGGTGAGGGTTAATCTGGGCCTTGAGATAAGCGTTTTCTGCAATAACAACCTGCTTTTGTAATTCAAGGTTTTGATTATCTGTTAATAACTGTTGCTGAATAAGCTTATCGTTATGTGTTCTGGTATGATATAGGTAAATGGCAAGCCAGTAACCGGTGCTCATCAGCATAAAATAAATGGCCCGCCAAATAATGGCAGCTACAAAACTTACCACATTGCTTGCCGACCAGGTAGTTGCTATATGAGCCTTGGCCATTATCACATTGATACTAAAGCTTAATATAGAATAAACAACAAGCTCCAAAATAATACCGATGATCAGTTTAAGCCCGAATAGTTTCTTAGTGGTAGTGTATATCGAGAATATAAGGTAGTTACAATAAAACAATAGTATATAAAGTGCATAGTGTAAAAAGCTATCAAATAAAGGCGTGCTTCGGTGCGTTATAAAATAAACAGCCGTTTGCTCGTAAGTAATAAACACAAACCAGCCAATGATATGACTGTAAATTAACCTCTTGTTAATTGTGTTTACCCTTTCCAAAACCTCCTTTACCATGCGTATCTACCGTTTAGCGTAACATTTTTTTTCATGCAAACTTACTGCCTTAAATTCAATCAAAAATAAAAATTATGGAAAAGAAAGTTTGGAAAAAAAATCTGCCTAAAAGAAGGCCAATTTATCGTTTTACTGAAGCTGGTAACGGCGATAACTTTACAGACAAAGGTGATACTACAACGCTGATTACCACCACAACAGCGATTGTTTTTAACGCCGGCAGATAGTTTATTGATGATCGGTACGGTCAGGTAAATGATCTTCAAACAAAAAGCGGATGTGTTCCGCTTTTTGTGTTTAACACCAAAACTTACCCCCAATTATAAAACAAATGAAAAACTGTCAGTTTAATTCATCAGTAATGGTGCGGTCGCCCTACTATAGCTTTATTGATTACAGTATTGCCCGGCTGCCCGAATTACTTGCAGACCCCCTTTTTCATCGGGCGTTATACTTAGCCAGTCCCGAATTATTTACCTTGCTTGAAAGCAAAAAGTTTAACGCCTCGGCATTGAACGACAAGCAGCGGCTCACCTTGCTTAAATACATCAACCGGATGCATTACCGGCCCACACCCTTTGGCGGCTTTTCTTCTTTTTCGGCAACGCAGTGGAGTGTTGATGCCAATACACTTATGCTTGATCATTTATCAGCAGCTAAACTTCATCTTAACTGGGATCAGGAAGTAGTGCTTAAACTTACAGAGCCAATATTTCACAATAGTTTTAACGATGCCGGATTACAATTAAACCCAACCCTTTACCGGGTAATGAACGAATACCGGTTTATTACTACCGATATAGATTTTACCCTCAAAAAGCTTCAATTTAACCTTGAAGCCATTGATCAGGACGAACTGCTTGATCTTATTATCGATTTTTTAAAGCTAAAGACTACCCTGCAACCCCTTACTCAACATATTGCCGGGTTTACCGGGTGGAGCGCTACCGATGCTGAAGATTATATAAGAGCACTTTTTGAACTGCAGTTTATCAAAGCCGATAATTACCCGAACATTGCCGGCGATGATTATCTGACAAAATTATGCAGGCAGTACCCGAGCCTCCCTCAAACAATTATCCAACAATTACCGTCAAGTAATACAGATAACAGCTCTGAAAAGGTGCAGGCCCTTGCAGCGCAAATGAACCATCATTTTACGGCAAATGAGATTGCGCCTCCGAAGCATTTTTTTTACGCTAATACAAGCAGGCCAATTAAAGCGGGCGGCGTACCGCTGCATTATCAGCAAAAAATAAAAAGTACGCTGGAAGCCCTTTATCATGCGCTGCCCGCAAATCAACCGGTGCAACTGCAAAAATTTACCGACGAGTTTAAAAAACGATATGACCTCCGGGAGGTTTCGCTTTTACAGGCGCTTGATCCTGAAACAGGAATAGGTTATGCAGGCCTGGCCGCGCGATATGTAGAAGATGAACTGCTGACCGATCTGGTCTTCAAAACCCCGGAGCCTTCAGCAAGTGTACAATGGACAGATTTACACAAGTTGCTTTTCAGGCGATGGGTTAGTCCGCTAAGTTCGCCCGATGGTATTGTATTAACGTTTGATGATCTGAATACCGGCAACCAGGAGCAACACCCCTTACCGCCATCTTTTACCGTATTTTTTAGAGGGTTGGGCCGTCAGTTGTTCCTGGAATCGGCAGGAGGGGTAACCGCCACCGCAATTATGGGCCGGTTCACCTGCCTGAGCAATGAGTTATTAACTACCGCCAAAAGTATCATTAGCCAGGAACAAGCGGCAAACCCAGGTGTTGTGTTTGCAGATATAGCCCAGGTATCGGGCATACATGCCGATAATATTAACCGGAGGGCATCGCTTTATGCGTATGAGATTGTAATTAATGCCGGATCAAATGTGCCCGAGCAATACCAACTTCCACTGGCCGATCTGCTGATCTCCTGTCGAAATGGGCAATTAGTGCTTCGGTCCATAAAACTCAATAAGCAGATCATCCCGAGGCTGGCATCGGCTTATAACTATATTCATCATGATCTGGCAGCCTTTCGTTTTTTGTGTGATCTGCAATACCAGGGTGTGCAAAGCAGCCTGTCATTTGATCCCGAACAGTTTTTCCCTGGGCTAAATGAATATCCCCGCATTACTTTAGGCGATGTAATTATAAGTGCCGCCAAATGGTACCTGAAAGAGGCCGACATTAAATCACCAAAAGATATAGATCAGTTGATCCGCGAAAAAAATCTACCCCGGTATGTGGCCCTTACCCAGGGCGATCAGCAATTGGTGTTCGATCTGCAATGCCACGATCAAAAACTGTTTTTGCTCAATTGTGTCAGGGGGACAAAAAATATACAGCTTCAGGAGTATCTGATGCCTGAAAGCTTTCCGGTTACAGAGGCAGGAGGGAAGCCCATGATCAGTCAGTTTGTTTCGTTTATTAATAATATCGATGAGGTTTACAAGCCCCAGCTGTTTGATGATACAAACTATAATAATACCGAACGGGCCTATGCTCTTGGTAGCCCATGGGTTTATTTGAAGATTTACTGCCATGAACAGGCCTCAAATCATTTATTGGGCGGACCATTGCAAAAGGCTTTAAACGAAATTGACAGCGAGCAGCTGGATACCTGGTTTTTTATCCGTTATCATGATCCGTTGCCGCACATCAGGCTGCGGTTAAAGCTGAAAAATGGTGCAATTGGGCAAGTGATCAGCAGGCTGCGGCAATCATTTGAGCGCAACGGTAATGCAGAGTTGATACAGGATTACCAGGCACATGTATATCACCGGGAGCTGGAACGCTATAACCCTTTGCTCATTGAGCATATTGAGGATATATTTAACAAAAGCAGCGCACTTATCTGCAAATACATTCAAAATACCGAATTTATCGAAACAGCCAGCCAAACTTATAAACTGGCGTTCATTTCATTAAATGACATGCTCCATTTGTTTTTAGATTCGGCAGGGCAGCGAATTGAATTTACTGCACAGGTGTGGCAAAGCTTATTTGCTGAGTTCAATGGCGATAAATCACTTAAAGTATCCCTTGACCAAAAATACCGGAGTTTAAAAGCCCGGCTTGATCCACTGCCAAATGACACAGATTTTTATACCCGACTTCAACTAAAGGCCGAACATGAACAGTTCATGAGCTCACTTTGCACTCTGAAAATTAAAATGCAAGGTTTCAATAATGAAAAAAAACTACAAATACTGGCCGATATAGTACATATGCATTTCAATCGCATTTTTATAACCGAGCAGCGTAAACAGGAGCTTGCCGTTTATTATATGATGCATAAGCATTTGCTTTCACGCAAAGCCATTGGGCAACTGGAGTTGGTGTAAGTTGTTGATTTACTGATATAATTGCTACTCGCTATCCTAAAGGATACTACTATCCTTTAGGATAGCCGGGGTACAGACGGGTTAAATGGAGGTAATTTTGTTTCATTAATCAGATACACCAAATGAAAAAGATACTTCACATTATTTCCAGCCCAAGAGGGTCAGAGTCAGTTAGCATTAAGCTGGGGAACCAGATAGTTGAAAAACTTAAGGCAACTTATCCAGGCAGCACAGTTACCGAAAGAAACCTGGTAAAAGAGCAGTTCCCGGTATTAGAAGAGGCGCACCTTGCTTCTTTTTTTACCCCGGTTGAACAACGTACCCCCGAAAGCGCAGAAGCTGCAAGACATTCTGACGAAGCTATTGCGCAATTAATGGACGCAGATATTATAGTTATTGGCGCGCCTTTATACAATTTTAGCATCCACGCTTCATTAAAAGCGTGGATAGACCACATTGCGAGGGCTGGTATTACCTTTAAATACGATGAAAACGGCCCGCAGGGCTTAATTCAGAACAAGAAGTTATATATTGCCATGGCTTCGGGCGGTATTTATACCGAAGGCCCAATGCAGGCGTATGACCATGCTATACCTTACCTGAAAACCATTTTAGGCTTTTTAGGCCTTACCGATATTGAGGTGGTAAGGGTTGAAGGCTTATCTATCCCTGTAGTTCAGGATACCGCGTTTGAAAAAGCAATTAACAGCTTTTCTGTAAATTAATACAATCAAGTTCAGTAAAAGGCGGCTATTTGGCTGCCTTTTCTATTTTAATACCAGTGCTTCAAGCTCATCATAAAGCCCCATGGCCCGGTTTATATAAGTTAGCCTTTGTGGCCGGAGTTCTTCTGTAAAGGCTTCATTTGGCCTTTTTGAGTGGTATTGGCTTCGCTGGCTCATTATAGCTAATACTTCCTGGCTAATAGTGGTATTGGTAAAGGCTGCTATCTTATTGATCATAGCCATAGGGCCTTCATTGTAATTAAGAAGCAGGCAATTGCTGTCGGTATTAAGAACATGCTGGTACTGTTCAAGGTATTTTTCCAATACTTGCGCAACATAAATATCCGGACGATTATAGGTGATCTCATCCGGGTTAAATCCAAATACCCGCGGCTCTATCAAACCCGGCACGGCCTGCATTCCCGGAATTTTCAGGTGCGATGTTAATACCTCATCGGGGCTGCGGTATATCAAAATAAACGGTACATGAGGGTACAGAGCCCGTAATTGTTGATAAAAGAGGATGTGCCAGCTATCTGTTTTAATAAATAAATGTTGCTCGCGCCCGGTTCTTTTTTGCCCGTAAAAGCGGATTGCAGCCCGCAATAATCCGGATACATCGGTTTCATCAAAAACTGTATTCTGGAAAGGCAAACGGAGCAGGTCATCAAAAAAGGGAACTTCCGAGAGCGTAATATGTTCATCTGTAGTGGCCAGCAGTTGCGATACCAGCGTTGAACCGCAGCGCGAGATATGAAAAATAAAAGCCGTTGGCTCAAGGTAATCTAAACCGTCCGACCATTCATTCAACATCTCCACATGGCTCACTGGTTTAAATGAGGCATGTGCATAAGCTAATCTTTTGCACCTGCTAATGGTATCGTCAAAAAACGGAGCGGTAAAAGGTTCGTTAAAGGTGTTTAGCCAATAGCAAAACTCTTTATCAAATTTATAAGGGATCCAGTTTTTCAGAGACAGATGGGGCATAGGGTTTAAATAATTGATGTATTAATATTCACGGTTAACAGCTGTTGCTCCAGCTGATGGGCCAGGTTATTGGATGTATCGGTATTCTGCATCCGCAGTTCCCTGATAATGTCAGGGAGATTATTATCCGCGGTATGGTGCGATACGGTGGTGGCACTGCTCATCAGTTGTTTTAGCCAGCTGTTTACCTGGCAATCAATAACAAGGTGTATCCTGTCGGCGGTACCCATGTTAACCACACTGTGGGTTAAGTTGGCGTTGATATACCAGCAGTCACCTTCCTGTAAAGGGATACTTTCATCCTCAACAGTAAATGAAACCTGTGGGTTGGTGATGATGGGGAAGTGCAAACGTGCTTCGCCTTTTTCAAAGGCCAGTTCATGATCACGATGGGGTTTAATTACTGCACCAGTCTGTAGGTTTAAAAAACGCACCGCCATTACCGGGCAGTTAAGTGTGGATAATAATGCAGATACCGAGGGGAAATGTTGCATAAAAGCCGTATCCCGGTAATCACTATCTGCTATCAAATCGGGTATAATGTTTTGGGCATTGCCTCCCGGCGATCGTAAGGCCAGCACTTTCCACGAGCCTTCGTAATAACTGGTGTTAAAATGCTCCTGCCATTGATTGTTTAAAGCCGATAGTTGTTGCTTTATTCCATTCAGATCAAAATACAACGGTAGTTTGGCATAGCGGATCATAAGCGTTATTGCTTTGGTTCAGGTTTGATAAAGGTGCCTATTATAGAGTAAATATGCAATATCTGCAACGGAATATAGTAAATATTTAGTGCTTAATAGTTTAATTATAAAATGAACAAAAAAAATTATAATAATATATTAAAACCTATTATATTTACTCCCAATACTAAACCTTAAAGCTGAAAAATGAAAACCCACCAAATACTATTTTGCGAAGATTTTATGCCATAATACTTGCTTAATGCAATTTTTGCGCTATAATTTGTTCGCATATTAATAGTTTCTCATTATGCCTTCCATTTTATCCCGCTTATTGCATCAGGGCCTTGGTGTATATATATTATACAAATAAGTTTAAGTGTGTTTATTTTTTAGATGAAAAACAACCCGTAATATGTATATTGTATTGCTTATTATGTAAAAGTTGTCATGCTTCAGTGTCTGGTTAGTTTTATTGCAAATTAATAATCTAAACCCTATAAATTAAAAATCATGGACACTCCTATTCTTGGATCAATTACATTATTTGCAGGTAATTTTGCCCCACGTGGCTGGGCATTATGTAATGGTCAAATACTGTCAATAGCGCAAAACTCAGCGTTGTTTTCATTATTGGGTACTACTTACGGCGGTAACGGAACAAGTACTTTCGCATTACCTGATCTGCGTGGCCGTGCGCCAATACACTGGGGACAAGGCCCGGGCCTAACTAACAGGGTAATTGGCGAAGCAAGCGGAACAGAAAATGTGACTTTGTTAAGCACACAAATGCCGCAGCATAGCCATGCGGTTGCAGCAAGCAGCAATACCGCAACGCAGACTTCACCAAGCGGAACTCTGCTGGCTGTATCAACAGATATGGCAGCTGGCGGTGCACCATCAAATTTCATAGAAGCCATACCTGCAAATGCAAATGTTACCATGGCTCCAGGTATGATTGTGCAGGCAGGTGGCAGCCAGCCGCACAATAATATGCAGCCATATTTGGCGGTAACCTACATTATTGCACTGGAAGGTGTTTTTCCATCACGTAACTAATTGATACTAATTGCTGAACTGTAACTGATGAAAATAGGAATCGTTTCCAATTCGGCAATGTTGTACATGCCCCTGCTTTCAAATTTATATCACTATAAAAATAAAGCAGGGGTTATGTTATACATTGGCAAATCAACTGCTCCTGATCAAAACACAGCCGAAACCCTGGGCTTTTGCAATGCCGCAGGTATCCCGGTAACATTTGAGGAAGGGAAGGATGACCTGTATAACTGGAGCCAGGTATTGGAGCCGGATATTATTTTTTTTGCGGGCTACAGCAGCATTGTAAAAACAGAACAACTGAGCCATGTAAGGCATGGCATCTATAATATACACTTTGGCAGGCTGCCGCAGTTCAGGGGGCCATCGCCGGTTTTCTGGCAGCTGCGAAAGGGATATAAAGAAATTGGATTGGCTATCCACCGGCTTACCAATAAGCTGGATAGCGGACCTGTAGCATGGCAATATAATGTTATTAACCTGCCTCACTATAGCTACGATCATGTATACCAGTTATTTGGTGAGCTGCAGGTAAAAGGGGTAACGGATATACTTAACGGCATAATGGCCAATAAGCCGTTAACCGATGTTGAGCAGGATGAAAGTAAAGCTGCTTATTATGATAAGCCGCAGCTTAAGGATGTGCTGATCAACTGGAATATGATGGAGGCTGAAGAGATCATTGATGTGATCAAGGCCTGTAATTCCTGGAACACCGGGGCCATTACCATGATCAACGGGTTTGAATTAAAAATTTTAGATGCTGCCATTACCACGGCCTATCAGCACAGATATAAGCCTGGTACCATTGTAATTAATGATAATGGCGATTTTACAGTTGTATGTAATGGTGATAAACTATTGCATATCAATTTTTTTAAGATCGGCAGCAACAATTATATACCGGCCAGGTTTGCCGGTGCATACGGGCTTAAAACCGTGCAATGTTTTGAAAGCTATGCCCCCGATTTTAAGCCGGCAACCATTGGAACAGAATAACACGATCATATAATTTATTAAAATATACCTGGTAGCAGGTGTATTTACATTGCCTAAACCAACCTTATCACCATGAAAAAACTTTTACTTGTTTTTTGCATAATCATTTTATTTATAATTCCCGGTTTGCGCGCCTATGCCCAAACCACAATTGATTGGTCCTGCTTTACAACAAACAGTACTTTGGCATCTGCAAATGATAACGTAACCTTAGCATTTACCAACGCCAATTGCCCGGCTGCCAACGGTTTTTCATTGCAGGGAGTAGGAACAGGGCAGTTGAGCATTACATTTGCTACAATTAGCGGAATTAGTTATGTGAGAACCACAAGGAATGCAGCAGGTGCTACTGTGCTTAATTACTCAAGGTTTTTCAGAACTTCTGGTGGGCTTTTTACCTTAACTGGTATATCAGTTTCACCCACCAATGTAACTGCTGCTGCAGGTGGTGCCCAGTCAATTACTTTGCATGCTTACCGAAATGGCTCTGAAGTTGGTTCCACGTCTACTGGTGCACTCAGTGTTAACTTACCGGTAGCTATTCCATCGGCCCAGTTAAGTGCATTTGCCAATATTGATGAAGTACGGTTTACCTCCAGCAGCGGCACCGTTATTGGTATTGGGTATGATGATATTGTAGTAGCATTAGCAGCAAATGCACCTACGGTTACTACAACAGGCTCATCTGCGGTTACTGCAAATTCGGCAACTTTAGCCGGTAATGTTTCATCAGATGGCGGGGCTACTGTAAATGATAAGGGGATAGTATATTCAACAACCGCCAATCCAACCATAACCGATAATAAATTAGCTAATGGCAACGGAACCGGGGCCATATCAGCAAATGCATCGGGCCTGGCAGGTAATACTACTTATCATTACCGGGCTTACGCAACCAACACCATAGGCACATCTTACGGGGCAGATCAAACTTTTAAAACTCTAGTTGCCAATCAGGCACCCGTTACCGCGGCCGATAACTATACTTACACCATTGGTTCGCCATTGGTAGTAGCCGCGCCAGGGGTTTTAGGTAATGATACAGATCCTGATAGCAACCCGCTTACCGCCATTAAAGTAACCAACCCTACACATGGCACCCTTGTATTAAATGCCAATGGCAGTTTTACCTACACGCCATCTGGCAACACCGCCGATTCATTTACTTATAAGGCAAATGATGGTACGGTGGATGGCAATACGGTAACGGTAAACCTAACACCAGCAAATGTTGCACCGGTAGCCGTTGCTGATAACTACACCTACATTATAGGTTCGCCATTGGTAATAGCAGCGCCGGGTGTGTTAAGTAATGATAATGATGCTAATGGTAATACACTCTCAGCTATTTTAGTAACTGGCCCAGCACACGGATCCCTTGTTTTAAATGCCAATGGAGCTTTTACCTACACGCCGGTAGGTAACACTTCTGATTCCTTTACTTACAAAGCAAATGACGGGACTGTTAGTGGTAACACGGTAACAGTGTCGCTTTCACCTGCAAATGTTGCTCCGGTTGCTGTGGCTGATAACTATAGTTATACCGTTGGTACTCCTTTAACAGTAGCAGCACCAGGTGTGTTAAGTAATGATAATGATGCTAATGGTGATGCAATCACAGCTGTTTTAGTAAGCGGCCCGGCTCACGGATCGCTTGTTTTAAATGCCAATGGCAGTTTTACCTACACGCCATCAGGCAACACCAATGATTCCTTTACTTATAAAGCAAATGACGGTACAGTGAGTGGCAACACGGTAACTGTGACGCTTGCACATGCTAACTCCAACCCGGTAGCTAATGACGATACTTACACAACTAATCAAAATACTGCTAAAACCGGAAATGTACTTAGCAATGATACCGACCCGGACGGCAACACTTTAACCGCATCATTGATAACAGCTCCTGTAAATGGTACTATAGTATTAAATGCTGATGGTAGCTTTACCTATACGCCAAATAATAATTATTCAGGTTCCGATTCTTTTACCTACCTGGTATGTGATAACGGCACACCTTCGTTATGTAACACAGCAACTGCAACTCTCAATATAACTGCAGTAAACCAGGCGCCTGTGTTGGTTGCAAGCGGAGGCACAACTACCTATAGCGGTTCGCCGGTGGTTATTGATAATGGAATCACGGTAAGCGATGTGGATAATACAACACTTTTTCAGGGAACAGTTAGTATTACGGGTAATTGGACCTCTCCCGAAGATGCACTTGTTTTTACTCCAAGTTCAAATACCGGCAACATATCCGGATCTTACAATGTATTAAGTGGCATATTTACCCTTTCATCTGCCGGAGGTTCGGCAACAATTGCGCAATGGCAAGCAGCCTTAAGAGCCATCAGCTATCAAAATAGTTCTTCAACACCCAGTACCTTAACCCGTACTATAAGCTTTAAGGTAAGTGATGCCAGTTTGTTGAGTGCGCCCGTTACCAAAACTGTAACTATATCCCCGGCAGCTATCGGTACAACAGGCACTTTATCTGCTTTAACAACTACTTACGGTACGGCTTCATCATCGGGTACATTCAGTGTATCAGGTGTAGGTGTGGGTTCAGGGATCTTGGCTACCGCGCCTACAGGTTTTGAGGTAAGTGCTGATAATGCAAGTTTTGCAGCTACTGTTACAATAGGTACAGCTGGTATTATTTCCTCAACTCCGGTTTATATCAGGCTGGCTGCGGGTACTGCCGCGGGTACTTATTCGGGCAATGTGGTGTTAAGCGCCACAGGTGCCGCCAATGTTAATGTGGCTACAGTTGTCAGTACCGTTAACAAAGTTTCAATAACCGTTACCGCCTCCACCGGGCAAAATAAAATATACGGCAATGTTGATCCTACCTTAACCTACGCTATTACCACCGGAGCCTTGGTAGGCACTGATGCATTTACCGGATCGCTTACCCGCGCTCCCGGCGAAAATTTTGGTACATATGCCATTCAAAAGGGATCTCTTGCATTGAGCAGCAATTATACGCTGACTTTTGTTGCGGCTAACTTCACCATCAATAAAGCTGCTGTAACCCTAACCGCCGATACCAAAAATAAAATTTATGGAGCTGCTGATCCTTTCTTGAGTTTTAAGATCACCAGCGGAACGTTAAAATTTGCAGATACATTTACCGGTTCGCTTACCCGTGTTCCGGGTGAAAATGTGGGCAGTTATGCTATTCAGCAAGGAAGCCTGGCAATTAGCAACAATTATACGCTGACTTATATAGCCGGAAATATGGTGGTTACCCCAGCACCATTAACTATTACTGCCAATGATAAAGGCAAAGCTTTTGGACAGACTATTACCGGAGGCCCGGGTTCAACAGAGTTTACTTCATCGGGCCTTGTTGGTGCTGAAACCATAGCCAGTGTAACCATTACGTACGGTACAGGCGCTGCAGCCGGAGCACCTGTAGCTACCTACACCGGATCGGTAGTGGCGAGTGCCGCAACCGGCGGAACATTTAACGCGGGGAACTACGCTATTACTTATGTAGCCGGCAATATCATAGTAGGGCAGGCTGTGTTAACCATTAAGGCCGATGACAAATCGAAGGTTTACGGAGCGCTTATGCCAACACTATCGGTAAGCTACAGCGGCTTTGTGGGTACCGATGATGCATCAAGCCTGACAACCCTGCCAATCATTAGCACAACGGCTGTGCCTAAGTCACCTGTAAATACTTATGCCATTACAGTGAGCGGGGCAGTGTCATCAAACTATACTATTGTTTACCAACCCGGTACTTTAAATGTAACGCCAGCCCCATTAACCATTACAGCGGATAACAATACCAAAGTTTACGGGGCACCTGTTCCGGCGCTTTCTGTAAGTTATAGTGGTTTTGTGGGTACGGATAATGCAGCGAGCTTAACTGCTCAGCCAATCATTATCGCCCCGGTATCAGCTAATTCGCCGGTTAATACCTATCCAATCACAGCCGGCGGAGCGGCATCGGCTAATTATACTATAACTTATCAGCCGGGTACATTAACTGTAACTCCTGCAGCATTAACTATTACGGCGAATAACCAAACAAAAGTTTACGGAGCGGCTCTGCCAACTTTAACAGTAAGTTATAGCGGTTTTGTTGGTATAGATGATGCATCGAGCTTAACAACTACACCAATCATCAGCACCACAGCGGTTACTACATCACCGGTAAATACATATCCTATTACCGCAAGCGGAGCAGTATCAGCTAATTATACATTTACTTACCAACCCGGTACTTTAACGGTTTCCCCGGCCGCGTTGACCATTACGGCTAATGATGCCAATAAAGTTTACGGCGCACCTGTTCCAGTGCTTTCGGTAAGCTACAGCGGTTTCGTTGGTACAGATGATGCCTCAAGCTTAACAACTGCACCAACCATCAGCACCACGGCAGTTGTAAACTCTCCTGTAAATACTTACCCGATCACGGCCAGTGGTGCTGTATCTTCAAACTATACATTTGTTTACCAACCCGGAACTTTGACTGTAAGTCCAGCTGCGTTGACCATCACCGCGAATAATGCCACTAAAGTATATGGAGCGCCTGTTCCAGCACTTTCAGTAAGCTACAATGGTTTTGTAGGTACAGATGATGCATCGAGCTTAACAACTGCACCAACCATCAGCACCGGAGCAACTGTTGCATCACCGGTAAATACATATCCTATTACAGCAAGCGGCGCAGTATCAGCTAACTATACCATTGTTTACCAGCCTGGAACATTAACCATAACCCCGGCAGTGCTGGCCATTACAGCTAATGATGCTACCAAGGTTTACGGCGCAGCTATTCCCACGCTTTCGGTAAGTTACAGCGGTTTCGTTGGTACCGATGATGCATCGAGTTTAACTACCGCTCCAATTATCAGCACTACAGCGGTTGCCACTTCACCAGTTAATACGTATCCTATTACGGCCAGCGGTGCGGTATCGGCTAATTATACCTTTACTTATAAGCCCGGTACTTTAACCGTGACCCCGGCAGTATTAACTATTACTGCTGATAACCAAACAAGGGTTTACGGAGCAAACATACCATCACTCACAGTAAGCTACAGCGGTTTTGCGGGTGCAGATAATGCATCAAGCTTAACTACACAGCCATCTGTAACAACCACAGCGGTTGCCACCTCACCTGTAAATACTTATCCAATTACGGCCAGTGGTGCGGCGTCTTCAAACTATACATTTGTTTACCAGCCCGGAACGTTGACCGTAACTGCGGCACCATTAACTATCACGGCCAATAACAAAAGCAAGGTTTTCGGTCAAACGCTTACTGGCGGTCCCGGTTCAACAGATTTTACTTCTGCAGGTTTGGTTAATTCAGAAACCATAGGTAGCGTAACCATTACTTACGGAACAGGTTCAGCCGCAGGTGCACCTGCAAATACCTACACCGGATCGGTAGTAGCAAGCGCGGCAACCGGAGGTTCATTTAATGCAGGTAATTATAGTATCACTTATGTGGCCGGCAATATCGTTGTAGGCAAGGCCGTGCTGACTATAACGGCCGACGATAAAACAAAAACCTATGGTTCTGTAAACCCTCCACCTACGGTAACATATAGCGGCTTTATGGGTGCTGATGATGCTTCGAGTTTAACAACTCAGCCAACCATAAGCACCACGGCAGTAATCAACTCGCCTGTAAATACTTATCCTATTACAGCCAGCGGAGCGGTATCATCTAATTATACTTTTGTTTATAAACCGGGTACATTAACCGTTACCCCGGCATCATTAACCATCACGGCCAATAACAAAACAAAAACGTATGGTGAGTTATTGACCGGAGCTGCTGGATCAACCGCGTTCAGCACCACAGGTTTGGTTAACGCAGAAACCATTGGCAGCGTAACCATTGCTTATGGTACAGGTGCCGTGGCAAATGCGCCGGTTACTACCTACACCGGGTCGGTAAGTGCAAGTGCAGCAACAGGTGGTACATTTAACGCAAGCAATTATACCATTACATACGCCAAGGGAAATATCATTGTAAACAAATTGGCGCTGATTGTAAAAGCTGATGCCAAAACCAAAATATATGGCGATGCTGATCCAGCCTTAACTTACAGTATAACTACCGGGGCATTGGTAGGTACGGATGCCTTTACAGGTGCCCTCACCCGTGATGGAGGAGAAAATTTTGGGACTTATACCATAAAACAGGGTACCCTCGCATTAAACAGTAATTACACATTAAGTTATGTGAATGCTAATTTCACCATAACTAAAAAAGTGCTTACCATAACTGCTAATGATGCCACCAAAGTTTATGGTACGGCTAACCCTGCATTAAGTGTAAGCTATAGCGGCTTTGCAGGTGCCGATGATGCATCGAGTTTAACTACTAAGCCATCCACAAGCACTACCGCGGTTACTACATCACCGGTAAATACTTATCCAATTACAGCAAGCGGGGCTGCATCTGCCAATTATTCGTTTGTTTACAAACCGGGTGTTTTAACAGTTACTAAAGCGGTACTGACCATTACGGCAAATGATGCTACCAAGGTGTATGGTACAGCTAATCCGGCGCTTCTGGTAAGTTACAGCGGTTTTATGGGTGCAGATAATACCTCGAGTTTAACGACTAAGCCAACAGTAAGTACTACTGCGGTTGTTACATCTCCTGTAAATACGTATCCTATTACGGCAAGCGGAGCGGTATCAAATAATTATTCATTTGTTTACAAGCCGGGTGTATTAACAGTTACCAAAGCAGTATTAACTATTACGGCCAAAAATGCTACCAAGGTTTACGGTACAGATAATCCTGCGCTTGACGTAACCTATGCAGGCTTTGTGGGTACCGATAATGCATCGGGCTTAACCACAGCACCGGTAGTTACTACCACAGCGGTTACTATGTCACCTTTAAATACTTATCCAATTACAGCAAGCGGAGCAGCTTCAGGCAATTATTCGTTTGTTTACAAGCCGGGCGTTTTAACGGTAACCAAAGCTGTATTAACTATTACGGCAGATAATATAACCAAGGCCTACGGAACAGTTAACCCTCCGCTTACCATAACCTACAGTGGTTTTGCAGGTACAGATGATGCCTCAAATTTAACCACCGCGCCAAATATAAGTACTACGGCAGTTACCAATTCTCCCGTTAATACTTATCCTATTTCGGTAAGCGGGGCGGTATCACCTAACTACTCATTTATTTATAAACCGGGTGTATTAACAGTTACCCAGCCGGTACTAACTATCACAGTTAATAATGTAAGTAAAACTTATGGTTCGGCCAATCCGACTCTGAGCGTAAGCTACAGCGGTTTTGTTAATGGCGATAACAGTGCAACTTTAACCAAAGCACCGGTTATCACTACCACCGCAAATGCTTCATCGGGGGCGGGAACTTATCCAATTACGGTTAGTGGGGCAGCTATTATCAATTACCGTATTGTATATGTTCAGGGAACTTTAACTGTAAATAAGGCTGATCTTACCTTTACGGCCGATAGCAAGAACAGGCTTTACGGTACTTCAAACCCTGCGCTTACAGCTACTTATAATGGTTTTGTAAATGGCGATAATGAGGCCAGTTTAACAACAGTGCCGGTACTTAAAACAAGTGCCACCACTACATCGGCACCTGGAGATTACCCTATTACTGTCAGCGGTGGTGTATCTGATAATTATAATTTCAATTACGTAGGAGGTGAGCTAACAGTTAAACCGCTTAGTATCGCTACACTTAATGATCTTGTATTGAGTTCAGGCACTTTGTCACCGTCGTTCTCAACCTCAACCCCGGCTTACACGGCACAGGTTGATAACAGGGTTGAATTTATCAAGCTTACCCTAACCTTTGAGGGAACTGCTACTGCTAAAATAAACGGCACTTCGGCGCCTAATGGCAGCCCATCAACTGGCTTCCCGCTTAATGTAGGTTACAATACCATTACCGTAGTGATAACCGCGCAGGATGGTATTACAACCAGTACCTATACCGTAACTATTTATCGCGGAGAATCACAAGACCTAATTGTGGGTACTAATATCCTTACACCGAACGGCGATGGTAAAAATGATTTCTGGGTAATAAAAGACATACAGCTTTTCCCTAACAATTCGGTTGTGGTTTATGACCGTGGCGGGCGTACGGTTTATACCAAACATGGCTATAACAATGAATGGGACGGAACATATGGCGGCTCGCCGCTTACCGAAGGTACTTACTACTACACGGTTGATCTTGGTCCGGGCCAACGCAAATTCAAGGGGTATATAACCATAGTAAGAAACAGGTAACAGGTTGAACTAAAAGAGATAAGGCGAATAACGAGAATAAAGAAATTATTAATGCTATGAAAAACTTCCAACGGAATAAAAATATAATGATCATGAAGCCTTTGCTGGCAACGATAATGCTTGTTTGCGCAAGCTTGTGCAGCCGGGCACAGTTGAATCCGTTTCAATCTATCTATTTTCAAAACAGGTATATTGTTAACCCAGCCATGGCCGGTTTAGAGCAAGGGTTGAACCTTAATGTGGGTTACCGCCAGCAGTGGAGCACTTTTCCGGGTTCGCCAAAATCACAGTTTTTTACAGGCGATTACCAGGCAACCGAAAGGGTAGGTTTGGGCCTGAATGTGAACGATGATCAGGCGGGTCTGATCAGGCAAACCCGGGTAATGGGTACTTATGCCTACCATTTGCCCCTTGGTGAAAATAATCAGAAGTTAAACTTCGGGCTATCATTAGGTGTTAACGATGCACGGATTGATCAGAGCAAAATAATAGGTGATGATACAGATGAGCAAATAGCCCGCTATAATCAGGCTAAACCCTATTTTGATGGGGATTTTGGAGTAGCCTACACCAGTAATAATTTATTTGTTGAGGCGGCTTTGCCTAATTTAAAGGCCACGTTTTTCAGAAACTCCATTGAGCGGATAGATGTAGACCGGGTATTATTCTTCACGGCGGTTAGCTATAAAATACATGCCGATAATGAATATAGTAACCTCATATTTGAACCTTTGGTTGGGTTCAGGAAGGTAAAGGGCGCTACTAATATTTTTGATGCCGGCCTAAATTTCACCATGAGTAATTACTTTTTATCGCTGCAAACCATATATCATAGCAATAACACTGAAGGTGTGGGTGTTGTATTTAATCAAAAGGCATTTGCTGTGAATTTCACTTACAACCTTGAAACCGGTGTTATCCGTAATTACTCGGCTGGTGCAGTGGAGCTTGGGCTTAAAATAAAGCTGTTTCAGAAATAGGGAGGTATTTAACGGACTTGTATAATTCTTTTCCAGGATTTATATTAAGGGTGATGTAACGCCGGTGTAATCGCGATGAGGTACCGGCGTTTTTTGCGTAATAAAGTTTGTTTTAATGGGGTATTGGTTGTTCTTTTGAACGGCTAATATATGCCCATAATTTAACTGGCTAAAAAAATATCATGGAAATAGGAATCGACAGTTTTGCTGCAGCTTCGTTGGTAACATCATCACACCATAATTCAGATAATGTACATTTTATGGCTCGCCTGCTTGAGCGGATAGAACGCGCGGATGAGGCTGGTTTAGACGTATTTGGCATTGGCGAGCATCACCGCAAGGAGTTTCTTGATTCGGCACCAGCCATGATATTAGCAGCCGCTGCGGCCAAAACCAAGCGCATTCGTTTAACCAGTGCGGTTACGGTGCTTAGCGCGGCCGACCCTGTACGGGTGTTTCAAAATTTTGCCACGTTAGATCTTATTCGCAGGGAAGGGCAGAGATGGTTGTCGGCCGTGGCTCATTTATTGAAGCTTTTCCGCTTTTTGGCTATAAGGTAGAAGATTATGACAGGCTTTTTGCCGAAAAGCTGGAGCTTTTACTTCAGATTCGTGATAATGAGGTGGTCACCTGGTCGGGCAAATTCAGGGCTCCCTTGCGCGAACAGGTAATTTATCCGAGGCCGGTTCAGCAGTCATTACCTGTTTGGCTGGGTGTTGGCGGAACGCCGGAATCTTTTGTTCGTGCCGGAAGTCTTGGCTTACCGCTTATGGTAGCCATAATTGGTGGTGAAACCCATCGCTTTCGCCCATTGATTGATCTTTATCGGGAGGCAGGTAAAAATGCCGGATACACTCCTGAGCAATTAAAGGTTGGTTTACATTCTTTAGGTTATGTAGGAGCTACAACGCAGGAGGCCAATAATGACTTTTTTCCTGGCTATGCCGAGGCGTTTACAAAGATAGGCCGGGAGCGGGGATGGGCACCCGTTACCCGCGGCCAATATGATGCCCAAACCGGCCCAACTGGGGCACTCATAGTTGGTGACCCGAATGAAGTGGCCGAAAAAATACTCCGTCACAGTGAAGCTTTGGGCGGGGTTTCGAGGGTTACTTTTCAAATGGATAATGCGGCGCTGCCACAGGAAAAGCTACTTAGGTCAATCGAACTCATCGGTAAACACGTTATTCCACAAGTTAATAAACACCTATAGCTTAATAGTTTCCTGACAGTTTTTGTTGTGTTCTTTTTCTGCTTAACTAAAGTGGGTAGGGAAAACTGTGTCTTAATTTTTAAAACATCAACTTCTTTTAATGGTTAGCCAATAATATAACGGTTAGTTTTTGGGCTATCCTTATTATGTATATCGCAATAATACATATATATGTTTTAACGTGTTATTTTATATTTAATACAATATCCTGTTGGGTATGCTTGAATTATATTTTTGTTTATAATTAATTATGTGTATGGTGTTTATATTGATTTTTTAGACCCGGGGTGGCAGCTGTATTACTCTTTTAATGAATTTATTATATTTATTTGTATTTAAATCGTGTTTATTTGGTATTTATTTATGGATATTTTAAATAAAATAACTTATTTAAACTTATTTATTTGTGTGTGATAGAAAATTTACTGTGTTTTGAATTTGGAAAAATTATTTTGCATTACATAAAGGTGCTGGAATTGAATATATTTATGTTCAATTCCAGTAATAAACAATCCTCTTATTATAAAAATATCTTATTAAGTATTATTTATCAATAAGCTAATACTATTGAAATAATGAAAACGAACCAATTGTTAAAGGTTGGAATATGCATGGCATTTTCAACCTTAGTGTTATCTGCTTGTACAAAGAATAACCAAAGTGCTGACAGCGCAACAACCCCTACAACTTCAACAGATGCGATTTCAGCAGATGTGTTAAAGAAGATCTCGGATATGGGTTTTAGCACAACAGATGTTCACAAGCGCGGCGATGATTACCTGGTGGAGGGCGATATACTACTTACCCCCGAAAACTTTTCGGAAGAGGTTACCAGTCCAACCCTGCGTATTGCCGAAACTGAACAATACCGCACCAATAACCTGGTAAAAAAATTACCGCGTACTATCTCTATCTCCATATCAAATTTGCCAACGGTTTATAAAACGGCTACAGTTAATGCCATTAACCGTTATAACGCTTTAAACCTTACCCTGCATTTTAAATTTGTTAGCAGCGGTGGCAATATCCAGGTGATAGGTTTTAATGAGGGACCAAGCGATGGCTTTATTACTTTAGGGTCGTCGGGCTTCCCAACATCGGCAGGCAACCCTTATAACCAGATCATGATGAATACCAATTCGCAGGCTTATGGCACCAGCCCTAATGTTGGGTACCTGAGTTCCGTTGTGGAGCATGAAATTGGCCACTGTATAGGCCTGCGCCATACCGATTATTTTAATCGTGCCTTTAGCTGCGGTGGTACAGCATCTAACGAGGGCTCGGCAGGTATAGGAGCCGTCCATATTCCTGGTACACCAAGCAGCGGCG
The DNA here is from genome assembly GCF_030409325.1 of Mucilaginibacter aquaedulcis. GTDB lineage: Bacteria > Bacteroidota > Bacteroidia > Sphingobacteriales > Sphingobacteriaceae > Mucilaginibacter > Mucilaginibacter aquaedulcis. The sequence continues at coordinate 660,975 of NZ_JAUFPR010000001.1, read as the reverse complement.
ATGCTACTTCTTTCATGCTGGCCTGCTCAAACGGCGGCGATCGTTCATACAACACCAATGATAAAATAGCATTAAGATATTTGTATTAACTTTATTGTAATTGCTTCTTACTGATAAGGCATGAAATAACGAAGGGGAGCATTTTACTCCCCTTTATTTTTTGAATGGTATGGTAAAAAAATTACTTTGTTTAATTGGTGTTTGTTTATGCTTTAAAGTTTCATTGGCCCAAAAGGTTATGAGCGATAAAGCCATTATAAACCTGTACCATTCCCAAGCCATAGCATCTACAAAGGCAAACGATACGCCGGGATATTATCTTGTTAAATTCAAAAAGCCTTCGGCTGCCAGTTTTCAAAAGCTGAGGTTGCTGAAAAGGGTTTCCTATAACTTTTATGTGGTTAAAGCATCTGCAAAAATGCTGACAGGAGAAAACATAGAAACCATGGTACCGGCAAATGCACTGTGGAAAGCAACCGATAACTTGCTGCAGCTTTGGCAAAAGCACCCCAACAGTAACCAGACAATTGAGCTTTCTGTTACCGCTCCAACTGATTCTATCATTACCGACCTGAAGAAATATGGTAGTGTTACCGTTAAGCCGGGCAATGTGATTATGTTAAATATCTCTTTACAGCGTTTGCCTGAGTTGTTGGAGCAACCTTATGTTGCTTTTGCCAACTTGGTAAGGCAGGCTCATGAGGAGCTGATCATCAATGATATTGACCTGGGCCTGAATAATATTTCGGCGATTGCCAATAACTATCCCGGCACGGATGGCAGCGGCATAAACGTTGATGTTAAAGAGCAGCGGTACGATGATGACCTGGACTTGCTTGGTAGGTCGTTTAGTTCGTTTCAGGCAGCTAAGATCACCTCTGGTCATGCCACTATTATGGCTACGCTGATTGGCGGCAACGGCAATTCATTTATAAGGGGTTTGGGTGTCGCACCTAACGTAAGATTTAGCTCTTCAGATTTTGCCCGGTTACTGCCCGATAGTACTGCCGTTTTTAAGGCATTTAACATTAGTGTTGAAAATCATTCGTACGGAACGGGTATTGAAAATTATTACGGTACCGAAGCTGTGGCTTATGACCAGCAGGTATATGAAACCGACTCGTTGGTTCACGTTTTTTCGTCAGGGAACATCGGTAACTCGGCTCCAACAATGGGTGTATATAATGGAATAACGGGTGCAGCTAACCTTTCCGGCACTTTCAAGCAGGCCAAAAACGTATTAATAGTAGGGGGTACAGACCGTTCGGGAACGGCAGAAGATCTGAGTTCCGCGGGTCCGGCTTACGATGGCCGTATTAAGCCCGAACTGGTAGCTAATGGCGAAGACGGCACTTCCGGAGCAGCTGCATTAGTTTCGGGTACGGTTGCATTGTTGCAGCAAGCTTACAAAAAGCAGTCAGGCGTTTTGCCTTCGGCAGCGCTGGTGAAAAGTGTACTTGTCAATTCGGCCGATGATATTGGCACGCCGGGTCCAGACTATAAAACGGGTTACGGGCAACTCAGTGCCCTGGAAGCTTTGCGTACCATAAATGAAAGCCGTTTTAAGAAGGGAACACTGACCAATCAGCAGCAGATCAGCTATACCATTAACATACCCGCAGGTTGTAGTGAGCTCAAAGTTTCGTTGGCCTGGAATGATCCGGCTGCTACACTTAATGCCCCGGCAGCGCTCATTAATGATCTTGATCTGTATGTTACTACAGCCAACGGGCAAACGCTGTTACCCTGGAGCCTCAACTCGTACCCATCAGCTGATTCATTACTGAGCCCTGCTAAAAGACAAAGGGATACCTTGAATAATACGGAACAGGTTACGCTTCAAAATCCGGTTGCGGGTAACTATGTAATTCATGTGAGGGGAAGTAAAATACCTGCCGGTTCACAAACTTTTTATGTGGCGTATCAACCGGTTAAAGCCAATCAGTTTGAGTGGACGTACCCATCCGGCCGTGATCAGCTTTTTGCTGCCGATGAAAATTACCTGCGCTGGCAAAACTCATTTAGTGCTACAACAGGTCAGTTAAGCGTAAGCTATGATCATGGCAACACCTGGCACTCCATCGGTAGTACTACGCTAAAAAATAAATATTATAACTGGACTCCGCCTAATGCTTTTACCACCGCAATATTAAAAATGGATATTAACGGACAGGCTCACCTCAGTAAAGAGTTCAGCATCTCAAAGCCATTAAATATGGAGGTGGGCTATAACTGTACAGATGGAACTTTACTGCACTGGAAACCTCAGCAGGGTAGTAAAGGCTATGTTGTATACAACATTAAAAATAATTTATTGCAGCAGTTTACCACTACTACCGATACCAGCATTGTTGTACCCATAGCACAGCAATCATCAGCTTATTTTGCTGTAAGCGCGCAGGGAGCCGATTTTGAAGGACTTAAAAGTATTACCATTGATGTTAATAACCAGGGTGTGGGCTGCTATGTTGAAAGTCTGCTGGCCGATGTGTTGGGTAACTCTATAGTGCTTAGCCTGCAAATAGGCAGTGTTTTTAATTTGAAATCGATAACCTGGGAAAAGCTTACAGGTACCAATGCTTACACGCCATTAAGTACTACGGTAGTAGGTACTACCCTGGCCTACCAGTTTACAGATTTTAATCCTAAAAAAGGCATTCAGTACTACCGGGTTAAGCTCATAACCAATGATGGTAAAATTATTTACTCAGATCTGGCTAACGCCACATTTTTGCAAAGCAGTCAATTTACGCTGTATCCTAACCCGGTTCATACCCAATTGAATATACTCAGCGGGGATATTAATGACTATGAATTTAAGCTGTTTGACGCGGGCGGCAGGGTAAGTTTCGATAAAACGATTAATGAACTGAACAACGTGATCCAGCTTAATATTAACCCTGGGGTATATATTTATGTGATTACCTTGAAGGGAAAAATTATATACCAGGGGAAGTTAATCAAGGTTTAAATCATATTGCGGTATTTCAAATCGTACTTAAAAACAAAGCCCTTTGATAATTTACCAAAGGGCTTGTTTTAATTGTTAATTTGGGGATTTATATTCTGAAGTTAAGACCAATGTATGGATACCAGCCATCCTGAGAGTGGCCGGCCATGATCTGTAATACAGTTAAGCTTGCGGGTGCAAAGAAAATACCGCCGCCGGTACCGGTGTGCCATTTATCAGAATGTTCGCCTTTGATCCAAACGCGGCCTGCATCATAAAAGCCCATTAAACCAAACTGACCCGGAAGTATATAGCTGGCAATATCGGCCAGTTTGACACGCGCCTGCAGGTTATTATACACCATGTGCTGGCCCGCGAAACGGTTTTGCAGATAACCTAACAAATTGCCCTGTCCGCCCAAAAACATGGATTGATAAAATGCCGGGCTACCCACACTCACACCGCCGCCAACACGGTCAGAAAGTACGATAGAGCCGCTTGAAGTTAACTTTTGGTAATAAGTAAATTCAGACCTCAGCTGCCCGTAAGACCTCGAATAGCTGTTAAGGCCCCCATAACCCTGTAGCTTTATCAATAGATAGTAACCGCTTTTTGGCAATATAGCGTTGTCTTTATGATCACTTTCAAAGTTGATCAGGGCGCCTAAGTGCGATTTATTTTTATCAGTTGTTAAGCTGTCATAGCTGTTGATCAAAGCTGTTTTTTGGATAAAGCGCCCGTCGTTATCATTGGGGTTAAGGCGGTAAAACTGGAATGACGGACCTGCGCTGATGGTAGTTCCCTTGCCTAATGTCCACCTTAAGGCGGGGTCAAGCTGATAAATATCATAACGGGTACGGTAAAACCTACGGTAGTTCTTGATGCTTTTATCAAGCACCGATTCGTTACCACGGCCGAAGAAATTTACGGTATTGTCCGGTGCCTGTGCATAAGCCTGCAGGGTAAAATCTGCCTTGCCAATGGCATCAATCCACTCGCCATTATATTTGATACGGAACGCGTCTGTAGCAAAAGAGTGAGTGATCATTACCTGCTGTACGGTAGAGTAGGGCAGTTTTCTGAAACCGTCATGACCGGTATATTTAAAACCTACACCCAGTAAAAAGCCGTCGTCTTTGTTAATGGCCGCAGTTGCCAGCGGCATCCAAACGTTGTAAAGGTTGGTAGGTAAAAATCTTACGTTAGCCGTGTCGTTTGAAAAATGTTTGCTTACGCGGCCTTCGTCACCGGTAAATTTAGCACCTGTTTCGGGACCGTAAACCTTTACTGTTTTGGCTGCTTGTTTAATGTCAAAGGTTTTATTGCCAATACTATCAACCACTCTTAGTTTAATAGGAGTGTTGGCCGTATTTACGGTGACCTGATCATCACCACCCGAAACATACAGTCTCACTTCTTTAGTAATGTCAGGGTTGTAGGTCATATCCATAAAGACACCCTTTTCCTGTCCGGATTTACCCAGTTTATTGACAGTAATGCGCATGGCTTTGTTAGGAGCATCGCTAATGGTTACCTGTTCATCTTTATCAGTAGTGCGTATATCAACTATGCGGTAAACAAATTTATAATACTGACTCATGGCAGCAGGAATATTATCCCTGCGTTTTTTGAGTTTGGCAAACAATTCATCGTGCCTGAATTTGTAGTTTTCAATAGGCAGGCGTTTAAGACCGGCTTCCAATACCTCATCAGTTTCGGCCTTTACAAACTCGTTCACCACTTTCATGTACTCTTCGTAACTCATATGCGCATCGGGGAAAGCTCCTGCAAAGCGGGTTTTGAATAACGAGTATTTTATACGTGGTATCTCCCCATCAAAATCGTCAAGTAAGGGGTCTATCCATGATACAGCTGCTATGGATGGGAAAATACCTTCGGTAAGGTGAAAAACCTGGTCACGGTCGCGCGGAACGCTGGTATATGTTTTTCCTTTTCCCTCTTCATTTTTAGTAGTAGCCCAACGCCACTGATCTTCATGACGATCCCAGTCGCCAATGAGCAGATCGAGCAGGCGTGCACGTAAAAATGTTTCTCCATCAAGGCGATTATCATAGGTTTTTACCAGTTCGCGCTCCATTTTGAGCGTATTGTCCGATTCGCCCGTAGGTTCACGTTCTTCCAGTAGGCAAACGGTACCTACAAACGTTTTACTGTACTGGCCAAGCGCCGGATCGGCCACAACCACCCCAATTACAGGGTTGGCATGCGGTACACGTGCGGCCTGAGCCAGCGGAGGTACGATCAGCGCCGAGTAGGGGTGTTGGCCGCTAAATTCGTCGCCAACCCAATCAACGGCAAAAGTGCCCTGGAGGTTGTCGGGCAGTAACTTGTCTGGTATCTTCTCCACGCTGCGCAATACCCACTCCCTGCCGCTCTTATCTTCCAGGCGCAATGATTTTGACTCCATGCCGCCGCCTTCTTTAATTGGAGAAAGGCCGCCGTTTATCTGCGATAGTTTAAGTACGGGCAGCTTTACAGGCATAGCCCATTCTTTACGGTAGTTTTCGCCAAATAGCCAGCGGTGTATACCAGTAACATTATCATATGATGCATGAACTTTTACCGTAGTACTATCCGGGAATTTTTGCCAGGCCGATGGCTCAATCTTTTGGGCCTGCACCTGCATAACTGCAGCAGCCGACAGAGAGGTTAAAAGTATTTTTTTTAGCATAGGGGTTTAGTTTTAAACAAATTTAAGGAATGTAACCTCGCCGGAAAATAAAAAAAGGTTAGCAGGCGGCGATTTAGAATATGTGATAAATTAAAGTGTTGAAAGCGATGGTTTTAACTAAATCCTAATTTACGACATATCCGGAAAATTAGTGCTGTTTTTTTAGCACTAAAACAGTAGGCTGACACTATAGCCGAAAATTTGCCGAAATAAAAAAGCATTACCCTGTTAAGGAGTAATGCTATAATGAGGCCGGTCAGGACCATCTACTGAGCATATCACCAACTACATGCTCAATTTTTTGCTTGTTTCTCAAGGTTACATGCTCGGGTATTTAATTAAACCCTTAATATTTTTGATTGAGCTTACACTCAAACTTCAAATAAGAAATGCCATGAAGGTAGTTACGACGACATTTATTATTATGAATTTTTTGGCAAATTAATAAGAGTTATTGGTTTGGGCAACCCGTTAAAACACGGTATTTTTATTTATGAATTTAAATAATATGATTATAAGTTAATTTTTTTGAAGTACAACCTGTTATGATCCACAGATTTTGTGGCCGGTAATATTTTGGCTGCAAAGCCGCCTTTGCCATTATCCAATATTCCAAAATCATCATCATTGGATATAACCAATATATTGCCCGGTAATATGGCCAGCCCTTCGGCCTTGTCATGCGGGTAAACGGTTGGCAGGTCTTTTAAAAGATCTAAAACAACAGTTTTTGAAACCGGAGTAATACCTGCGGCCTGCAGCCCGGCCTGGTTGTTCAGTTCCTCAACAGTTTTACCGTCAAAAAGCTTTCCGTTAGCGCCGTTTGCAGGGTCAGAAATATCTGTAGCGCCATCAAGGCTTATTTTAAATACCTTTTTAAATGTGGCAGGGTTGGTAGCATCACCGCCATACAGGCCATCGCGCTCAACGGTTAAGAAGGTAGTAGCATTAACGGCAACAATATCGCTTACACCGGTAAGTGTAACATTATCCATCAAATAAGCATACTGTTTGGTAGCGCCAGATGCTATATCAAAGGTTAAAATACGTAACACAACAGAATTGCTTACTGCTGACTTGGAAGGGTTAAACATAGGCGATTGCATCATGCCCACCAGCGTTTTGCCATCAGGAGTAATGGCAAGCCCCTCCATACCACGGTTAGGTTTGCGTTTTGCAAACACTAAAGGTAATTTACGCCCACCGGTACCTGTACCAAATGGGTTAATTCGCTCAATGGTACGGCCGGTAGCATCAAAATGTACAATATGCGGGCCGTACTCATCGCTGATCCAGAATGAGCCATCTGCAGCTAAAACCATACCCTCAGAGTCGATACCATCAGGGTCAGGAGAAAGTATTTTACCTGTCAGGTCATCAGCAATCTCTCCGGTAGCACCCTGACCCGCCGGGTTCGGCAAGCCGGTTAGTTTAACACCGTTGGTATTTTTTAGTTCAATGGTCTGTTCCAATACCAGTTTGCCATCTTTCAGCCTGAATTTGCCTATTTCTGGTGTAAAGTCGGCTTTGCCAAAAACAATGGCGTCGGTAACTGAGCCGGCTGCGTTCGGGCCCCTGTCTGTAAGTAAATAAAAAACGTTAGGATCTTTAGGATCTGCAGCCACCGCCGAGCCAAAACCGCCGTTATAAGCTTTTACGCCATCGGCAGTGGTCATTAAAATGGCAGGGTCTGCAGCTTCGGCCATATCAGGATAAGTGGTAGTTGGGGGAGTGATTATGGGATGATCTTTTTTACACGCGCTTAATGTAACAGCGGTAAATGCAAACAGGGTTAATAAGGTTTTTTTCATAGAGCATTGGGTTTATAAATATTATATATAGTTTCGTTTATATATAGATTTACAAATTAAGCCCTTACCTGTAAAGCAAATGTTAACTTTAAAACAATTGATTGCGGGTATTTTGAGGAAAGAGAACATCAGTATGATAAATATATGAACCAAAAAATAACCCTACTCATAGCACTGGGATTGCTTTTTAACATCAGCTCCTATGCCCAACAAAACAATGCCGATTCGTTAAATAACAAACAGGCTTCGACTGTGGTAAAGGAAGATTTCAAAGACGACTGGGCAGCGCTATCACATTATGCTAATGAAAACAAAGCTCTTGGTGATCCCAAGCCCGGCGAGAAAAGGGTTGTTTTTTTAGGCAGCTCCATTTTTGAATTTTGGAAAGCAAAAGTGCCCGAATTTTTTAATGGCCGCCCGTATCTTGACCGAGGTATCAGCGGACAGATTTCTCCGCAACTGCTCATCCGTTTCAGGCAGGATGTTATCGATCTGAAACCTAAAGCGGTTATTATACTGGCAGGCAGTAATGATATTTCAGGAAACACAGGCCATGTTACCAACGAGCGTATTATGGATAATATCAAATCGATGGTAGAGCTGGCAAAATTGCACCAGATAAAGGTGATATTATGCGCCTATCTGCCCGTGTTTGATTACCCCTGGCGCAAGGGGATTGAACCCGCCCCAAAGATCATGGCGCTCAATAAACTCATAAAAGCTTACGCTGCCGAAAATAATCTCATATTACTTGATTATTTTACTCCTTTTGCCGATGAACGGAACGGGCAAAAAGCCGAATTAACCACAGATGGCGTACACCCTAACGTAGCGGGCTATAAGGTTATGGCGGGTGTTACAGAACAAGCCATCAGTAAGGCGCTGAAATAGCCTATTGAGATTTGGAGCTTACTGAAAAACAAAGCTGGATATACTGATAGTTGGCTTTGTTTTTTTCAACCATTCGTTTTAAATGTTAATTATACATTATATATTAGCCCTGCTAAATCGAGTAAACCAATTATTACATATAGCGCCGTTGCCTGCATAGGTGCCATATATCTACTTATCTATGAAAAAACTACTCCTCTTTTCCACTTTTCTGAGTTTTGCCATGGCTGCATCAGCGGGAACTAATCTTCGCGATACGGTTGTTAAGGGCGATGCTCCCGTACCTGCCGAAATTGAAGATCCGCGTAACATCGGTATCAATAAGGAGCCCGCACATGCTTCACTGATGCCTTATGCTAATTTGCAGGAGGCACTAAAGGCTAATCGCCATGCTTCAACATTTTACCGCAACTTAAACGGCCTCTGGAAATTTAACTGGGTTGCCTGGCCGCAACAGCGTCCGGTTGATTTTTATAAAGCAGATTACGATGTATCTGGCTGGAAGGATATTAAAGTGCCATCAAACTGGCAGATAGAGGGGTACGGAACTCCTTATTACAGCAACTACACCTATATATTTAAAAAGGATTTTCCTCATATAATGAGCGAACCGCCTAAAAAATATACCGCCTATGCCGAACGTAACCCGGTGGGCAGCTACCGCCGCGATTTTGAGGTACCAGCCGATTGGAACGGCCGCCGTATATTTTTAACTTTTGATGGGGTAGATGCCGGATTCTTTCTATGGATCAACGGTAAAAAAGTTGGTTACAGCGTAAACAGCCGTAACGCTGCCGAATTTGACATTACTCCATACGTGCATCCCGGTAAAAATATGGTAGCTGCCGAAGTTTACCGTTTCACCACAGGCAGTTATCTTGAAGATCAGGACATGTGGCGTTTGAGCGGCATATTCCGCAATGTATCGCTCTGGAGTACTCCACAAGAGCATATCAGGGATTATTTTGTGAAAACCAACCTGGATAAACAATACAAAAATGCCGTTGTTGAGGTAAACGCCAAAGTGAAAAACTACAGCACCAGCGCCACTAAAGCCAATAAACTTTCGGCTACGTTATATAATGGCGGTGTATTGGTAAAGGGCGCTACCGCCGAAGGTGCAGTGCCTGCATTAAAACCAGGCGAAGAAGTAAACGTTAAGATAACCTTCCCGGTAAGCAACCCACAAAAATGGACCGCAGAAACACCTAAATTATATACCACCGTATTGAATTTAAAAAACGGTGCCGGTACAACAGAAACTATATCATCAAGAACAGGTTTCCGGTCTATTGAGATCAAAGGGCGCATATTTACCATCAATGGGGTACGCATCAAATTAAAAGGTGTAAACAGGCATGAGAACTGGCCGGAAGTTGGCCACGCTGTTACCGAAGAACAGATGATCAAAGATCTTGTGCTGATCAAACAGGCCAACTGTAACCATGTGCGTACCTGCCATTACTCTGATGATCCGCGCTGGTATGAACTGTGCGACCAATATGGTATTTACCTGGTTGCCGAAGCCAACCTGGAAAGTCATGGTGCCTGGGACGAATTTAATGAAGACCCAAGAATAAAGGACGCCATTATTGACCGCAACGTAGCCAACGTACAAAACTTTAAAAATCACCCATCGGTTATTATATGGTCTTTAGGTAACGAGTGCGGTAGCGGAGGCTCTAACTTCAGGGCAGCGCTGGCCGAGGTTAAACGTTTAGATCCCACACGCCCTACACATTACCAGGGCTTTGGTGTAGGTAAAGATAACCCTGCAGATATTGAAAGCGAGATGTATACCAACCTGAAACAGGTAGAAAATTATGCCCAGCCCGATAGCTTAACCAAACCTTTTTACCTGTGCGAGTACGCGCATGCCATGTTTAACTCCATGGGCTCGGTTGATGAGTATAACAACCTGTTTGATAAATACCCTACGCTATTGGGCGGTGCCATTTGGGAATGGCAGGATCAGGGTGTATGGAACAGGCGTAACCCTAAGCATCCGATTATTGCTTTTGGTGGGGGTTTTGGCGAATATCCTAATGATCAGTACTTTATACACAAAGGTGTAGTAGCATCTGACAGGTCGCTTAAACCGCATTACCCTGAGCTAAAACACGCTTACCAGTGGATAGCCGTAACGCCAAAAGATATTAAGAACGGCATTGTTACAATTACCAACCGTTACCAGTTCATTAACCTGGATGGCTTTGTTGGCAACTGGCAGTTGAGCGAAAACGGTGTAGTTACTACCAAGGGTAATTTTGATATAGGTAAGATAAACCCGGGCGAGCAGAAAGACATCAAGATACCTTATACCATTGTAAGTAAGCTTAAACCGGGTGCGGAGTATTTTCTGCGCGTATCATTCACCAGCGCAACCGATAAGCTTTGGGCGAAAAAAGGTTTTGAAGCAGCATGGCAACAGTTAGAGATACCTGTAATTGCCGCTACTGCGGCAGCAGATCCGGCTGCACAGCAGGAGCTCGAATTATCCAACTCAACAAATGAGGTGAAGGTAAAAGGCAAAGACTTTAAAATTGAGTTCGACAAAAAAACAGGCACATTCACCAAGCTGGAAAAGAATGGTAACAATGTATTAGCTGATAACGGCGGCCCTATGCTGCACTTATGGCGAGCACCACACCGTAACGATGATATGTGGGCCGATAAAGGCTGGGTAAAAAATGGTATCAAAACCATTACCTGGGTAACGGATAATGTTAACGCGGTGCAGGAAGCAAAAGGTAAAGTTGTAATAACAGCCAGCTTAACCGGTACAGGTAAACAAGGCTTTACCGTTCATCATAAGGTTACATACACCATAACCGGTAATGGAGTTATTAAAGCCGATAATGATGTATCATTCAGTGATCCTAATGTGGTGCTGGCCCGTCTGGGGGTGCGTTTGCTCCTGAAAACAGATATTAACCAGTTTGCTTATTTCGGTCGTGGCCCTATGGAAAACTATAATGATCGTAAAAGCGGCTTTGATGTAGGTGTATATTCAAGCACAGTGCAGCAGCAGGTTACTCCTTATGAAAAACCAATGGAAAATGGCAATCACGAAGATATTCGCTGGGCTAAGCTGAGCGGAAAGAATGGTGCTGCCTTAACCGTTAAGCGTAATGGCGGCTTACTGCAGGTTTCGGCACAACCTCATAGCGATGAAGAAATGGAGCCTGTTGAGTACAAAATAGATTTGCCGAAAAGCGAAGCTACCGTATTAACTATCAGCGCGCATACCATGGGTGTGGGTTCAAACTCATGCGGCCCACGACCTTTGCCGCAATATACGGTATACTCTAAACCAGATAACTTTAGCTACGAGCTGCACTTATAAGCTTACATTTAATCTGAAATAAAAACGGGCAGGAGAATTTACAATTCCCTGCCCGTTTTTTTGTTATGAAGGTTTTTAATTAGTTGGTGCTGCCACCGATGAGGCATTATCATACTGCCAAATGCCGCCTGGTCTTGGGAATGCTATGCCTTTGTTACTGCCGCGTACACCCATATCCTGGCCAAAGTAGTATAACGGCCAGCCTTTATAAGTAAGTTGCGGTTTACCGAAAACAGTGATCACCTCAAACTGAGTCTTATCTAAAATTGACGGCACATTCTGAATTGTTTTTGCACTGTCAATCGGCCAAACGGTATTGTTGCTAAAATTGGCAGCAGTGAAAGTGTTGGTTTTGGATTTATCCCTGCTGAATGAGTACAGCGTTTGTCCGCGATCGTCGGTAATGTATTGGGTTATCTCAGTACCGGGCTGATACAGGTGATTATATTTTACATTATCTACACCCAAAAGCTGGGCATTGGCAACCATTACCGTATAATCAGGCTTGGCCACATACCAGGTGTTTTCTACCTTGTCGCCTTTAACATCGCCGGCGTTGGCATCATCCTTAAAATAATATAAGGGCCAGCCTTTATAGGTGTTTTGTTTTGCACCATCGGCACGGGTTATGGTGCCAAAATCTTTCTGGTCGAGGCCAGCATCAAGCGTTAAGTTCGCCTGGTAAAAAACCGGCCATACGGTTAAGCAACCACCGCTGCAACCCGATTCGCCGTTTGCATCAATGGCAAAAAAGTAAAGGGTTTTTCCTTTTTCATCGGTCATGATATTCCCGAAGGTTGGGTTTGCTGCCAGCTTAACGGCATTGCCCGGAACACTGGGATTATCCATACTGTTGTTTTTTTTAGAACACGACCAGCCGGCGATCATGATCGCGACGACGGCCATAACGAGGGGCACATTTTTACGTAATTTCATAGTGGAGGGGTAATTAATTGATTAATAATAAATGGTTTGTATTTTGAATACGTTGCAAAAACCATGTTGGGTTGCCTGCCTTAAAAAATATAATCGGTAAAAAAATGACAAGGCTTTGCCCAAAATTGCAGGAGGGAGCAACCGGCATATTCTGTGTTTGCCGATTTTGATAATAAACTTAATATTTTTAATTATAGCCTCAACGTAAAATAACGGATAAAGCTTATGCGTTTACTTGTGTAACTTAGATTTCTTGTAAACTTGTAATCTGCCGTGTAACGAAAACGGCCTTTTATAGTCTTACCAAATATATGGAGCGCCCCCAACCAGAAATAACAACTACCGACCACCAGTTATTGGAACTGATCCAAAAGGGTGACCGGTTGGCGTTTACGGAGCTGTATAACCGCTACTGGGACAAACTTTTCACGGTAGCCATGAACCGTTTGGATGACGAACACGAGGCCGAAGAAGCAGTGCAGGAAGTGTTTCTGAGCGTTTGGCAACGGCGGTCGACCCTGCAACTTACTCATTCTGTTAATACCTATTTGTCAGTAGCGGTTAAGTACCGGATCATCAATCATCTTGACAAACAATACCGTAAAAGACGGCATATTGATCACCTAACCATCAGCGCCCCGCGCGAAGTGGATAGTACCAGCCAATGGCTATCTGAAAAAGAGCTACGCAGGCAACTGGAGCAAAGCATCAACAACCTGCCCGAAAAATGCCGGATAGTTTTCCTGCTGAGCCGTGAAGAGCAGAAAACCAACGCCGAAATAGCTGCCGAATTGAACATTGCCGAAAAAACGGTTGAGGCTCACATGACCAAGGCGCTGAGCACGCTGCGCCAAACATTAAATATATCTGTTCCATTGCTGATATACCTGCTTGAAAAATAATTGAAAATTTTTCATTTACCACTAAGGGTAAAGGGTGCATTAGTTGACTATAGTATCAAAACACGCCTAAAGTCGCTATGAACAATAAAAGCTTTAACCCCCAGGAACTTGCCCACAAATGGCTGGCAGGTACCCTTACACCCGACGAAAAGTTGAGGTTTGAGGAGTGGTATGCTGATTTTAATGATGAGGAGCTTCTGATAACCAATAGCCATTATAACTCTACGGAGGAGATGGGCAATTCCATTTTAAGTAAGCTTAACGCGAAAATAGATGAGCAGCAGCCTGCCAGCACCGCAAAAATATTCCCGCTATGGCGCAGCCTGGCCGCAGCCGCTGTTGTTATACTGGCCATTGGCCTCGGCCTAATTTTCCGCGAGCCTATATTGAATACCATTGATCCTGTAAAACAAATACAGTTTGCAAGTACAGCAAGGCAATACCGGCAGCTAACCCTGGCCGATGGTTCAAAGGTTTGGCTCAGCCCTTCAAGCACAATTAGTTATCCTGATAAATTCAGGGGTAAGCAACGTCATGTAAATATTGAAGGCGAAGCCTATTTTGAAGTTGTACATGATACCGATCATCCTTTTGTAATCCAGTCGGGCGCTGTAAAAACAGTAGTATTAGGAACCAGTTTTGATATACAGGCCTACCCGCGTACGGCCGCTATCGAAGTTACCGTTGTTAGCGGCAAGGTTGGCGTATCATCCGCAAACAGCAAAACAGCTGAGATGGTGGTTGCTAACCAACGAACCGTTTACCAAAAAGCTACAGGCAGGCTGGTAAAAGAAGCTTATCCTGCCGCTTCAAAATTCCTTGATCAGCGTAAGGGGATCTTTGATTTCAAAGGTGCATCGTTACAGGATGTTAGTCATGAGCTTGAAGTTCAGTATGGCATTCGTATAAGCCTGTCGCCTGAGTTATCGGCCAAAGCTTTCTACGGCCGTTTGGAAACCACAGCGCCACTTGATCATACCCTTAATAAGCTTTGCGCTGTTATGGAAGTGCGCTGGGAAAAACAGAACGACACTTACCTGCTGCATCCTTAAAACACATCATTTATTTACCCTTTTATGTTTTCACAATAGATACTTATGAAATTTTAGCTCTTTACCCTGCATACATCTATGAAAAAAAAGCCCGGTTCGGGAAATGGAACCGGGCATGTATTTAAATCCTGCAATCAGTCATTGCCTTCCAAAACTAATGACCGGTTAATATTAAACGCTTTAAATTTATGAAAAAAAACGGACCGCCGTGGTTCTCTAACCTGATCTATCCTTTAATGAAGCTCCACCAACTTTTAAGAATATTTTTTTGCATCGTACTGATGGCCACGGTAGGCAGCAAACATGCCTTTGCTCAATCACCCTTAGAAAAAACGATTACTATTAATTTAAATAATGTGCCTTTAAAGCAGGCGCTCGACCAGCTTACAGCTGCCAGTGGTGTGCGCTTTACCTATAATGAGGCTGTGGCCGCCAGCAATGTTAAAATTACTATTAATGCAAAGGGGCAAAGCCTTAGGCAGGTGCTTGATGTCGCCCTGGCTGCTTATCCATATAGCTTTACAGAACTGGATCAGGATGTACTGATCCGTTACGATGCGACGAAGCCAAAAAAGTTGGGCGCCGACCCGGCGGCAAAACCGGCAACAGGAAAATTTACCATAAGCGGCACAATTACATCAAAACAGTCTGGTGAAACCATGATAGGTGCTACTGTTCGCGTAGCCAACGGCGCGCAGGGCACTTCAAGCAACGGATATGGTTTTTATTCGTTAACGCTACCTGCCGGCGATCATCAGTTGATAGTTAGTGCCATTGGTCAAAAAACGGTGATGATACCTATTTCGCTCACAGCTGATAAAAAACTGAATATAGCCCTGGAAGATAACGCGCAGGAGCTGCAAACTGTTACCATCACCGCCACCCCGCAAGGCGGCCGCGATTTAAAAAGCCCGCAAATGGGCGTGGAAAAATTAAGCATCAAAGAAATAAATGATATACCGGTGCTATTGGGCGAACATGATGTGATCAAGACCATTCAGCTGTTACCCGGCATCAAATCGGCCGGGGAGGGCAGCGGCGGCTTTTATGTGCGTGGAGGTGCAACCGATCAAAACCTGCTGCTGTTGGATGAGGCTACGGTTTACAATGCATCGCACCTGCTTGGCTTTTTCTCCACCTTTAATTCCGATGCCATTAAAAATGTAAGCATTTACAAAGGCGATATGCCTGCCCAGTATGGCGGCAGGCTATCATCAGTTATAGATATTAAAATGAACGATGGCAATAACCAGCAATTTGGTGTAAGCGGGGGGATAGGTTTAATTGCAGCCAGACTTAATGTAGAGGGCCCCATTCAAAAGGGAAAATCATCTTTCCTGATATCGGCCCGCCGCACGTATGCCGATGTGTTCCTGAAATTTGCGAAGGATACTACGATAAACCGCAGCCAGTTGTATTTTTATGATATTAATGCCAAGGCAAACTACATTTTAGGGGACAAGGACCGCCTGTATGTTTCGGGTTATTTTGGTAAGGATGTGCTATCGGCCGATAATGTGAACGGTATTAACTGGGGTAACACAACAGCTACCCTACGCTGGAACCATATTTTTAATAACCGTTTTTTCTCCAACACATCATTTATTTACAGCAATTACGATTACGAAATTAAGCTGAAGCAGGATGTGAACAATTACAATATCACCTCCCGCATTCACGACTGGAATTTTAAGGAGGATATGCAGTATGACATCGGCGGTGATCATACCCTGAGTTTTGGCTTAAACAGTGTTTACCATACCATTAAACCTGGTGAAATATCAGCCACTGGCAATTCGGGCATCGTATCGCAAAAGCTCGAAACCCGTTACGCGCTGGATAACGCGGCTTACGTAAGCGACACCTGGAAAGCTACCGACCGTTTTAGCTTAACCTATGGTTTAAGATTATCTGCTTTCAGTGTTTTGGGCGCAGGTACTTTTTACAATGTTAATTCCGATGGTGATATAACCGATTTTAAACACTACAATTCGGGCCAGGTGGTTAAAACCTACTTAAACCCCGAGCCGAGGGTGGCGGCCGCTTTTCAGTTGAATGACATCAGTTCGGTAAAGGCATCCTACGCACGTAACGCGCAGAATTTGCACCTTATCAGTAACTCAACTCCAGGCTCACCTACAGATAAATGGGTAGCCAGTACCAATCTCATCAAGCCCGAACTGGCCGATCAGTTTTCGATAGGCTATTACCGCGATCTGGCCGAGCATAAGTATGAATTTACTGTAGAAACTTATTATAAACTACTGCAAAACCAGGTTGATTACCGAAACGGCGCAAATATATTCACCAACCAGCCTATAGAAACACAATTGCTATACGGTAAGGGCCGGGCTTATGGCGCCGAATTCTTGATCAAGAAAAAAACCGGACGCTTAACGGGCTGGGTGAGTTATACGCTCTCCAAATCTGAACGCCTGATTGATGGCATTAATGATAACCAATGGTACAACGCCCGGCAAGACAGAACTCATGACCTGGCCGTAGTAGGTATATATAAGCTGAACGAAAAATGGACCTTGTCTGCCAATTTTGTTTTCTATACCGGCGATGCGGTTACTTACCCCAGCGGCAAGTATCAGATTGATGGTACAAACTATTACCTGTACACGAGTCGTAACGGATCAAGGCTGCCGGCCTATAACCGGCTCGACCTGGGGGCTACCAAGCAGTTGAAGAAAACCAAAAAATACAGCTCGGAGTTAACTTTTAGCTTGTATAATGCTTTCGGCAACCGTAATGCCTACCGTATATTTTTCAGAGATAACAAGGATGATCCTAATAGGACCGAAGCGGTTAAAACCACTTTGTTTACCTATGTGCCCTCTATTACTTACAACTTTAAATTTTAATGGCTATGCATACCATACGTTTTTTCGCCTTTTTACTGCTGCTGGGTTTATTCAGTTCCTGCGAAAAGGCTATTGACCTTAAACTCGACAACAGCGCTCCTCAATATGTTATAGAAGGTACTCTATCTGGTGAGGCGGGTAGCGCCAAAGTGCTTATCAGCCAGTCGAAAAAATTTACTGACGATAATAGCTTCATCGGAGTAAGCGGTGCCCGGGTAAGCATTGAAAGTGATGGTAATGTTTACCAATTTGATGCAACCGGCAGTGGAGTTTATCAAAACACGGCGCTTAAGGGCCTGCCGGGCCATACCTACAGCTTAACGGTTAAGGTTAATGACAAAACCTACACATCGGTAAGTACCATGCCGCAGCCGGTTGCTCTTGATAGTATTTATGTTGTTGATGATGAATTTTCAACCAACAAGGATAAAACCAAACAACGCCTGGCTACGGTGACCTATAAAGACCCTACAGATGTTCAAAATTATTACCGGTTTATCCAATACATTGATGGCGTAAAGGAGAAAACTGTATTTGTTGATGAGGATGAATTTACCAACGGCCAAACGGTTAACAGCCGACTAAATTTTAACAATGACAATGATGCCCCAAGCCGGGAGATCCGCACCGGCAAGCAACTCACGGTTGAAATGGAATGTATAGACAAGCCTGTGTATAAATACTTTTACAGCTTAACCAACGGTGCCTCAGGCGATGGTAATAACGCGGCGCCATCAAACCCCATGAGTAATATCACCGGCGGCGCACTTGGGTATTTCAGCGCGTACAGTATTACGCGTAAAACTATTACGGTACCTGCTAATTAGATTAGGGGGCGACATTAAAGATTGCATGTCGTGTAATAGACTCACCCGGTCTACGCTGCGCTGGACCACCCTCTTTTCGGCTTCGCCGTAAAGAGGGTGGGAAAAGGAAAAACATCAATCTGTTTGAGCCAACATTTAACCCCTCTTTCCGCCGCAGGCGAAGAGAGGGGTGACAAGCGCAGCGATGTCGGGGGTAAGTAGAAAACAGTCTGTTGAGCGGCAGCATCGAATAGATGTGGTTATCACTCCGACAAATAAATAACGGGTTATTTTTTAAGGGATTGTAAAATAAAGGTTGAGCCTACACCCAAAGCGGCACCGGCTGCAACATCTGTTGGGTAATGCACGCCAAGGTACATGCGCGAGTAACTAACTGAGCCTGCCCACAAAAACGCGGGCGCTATCACATACCATTTAGGATATGCCCTGGATAAAGCCGTTGCTGTAGAAAAACTGCTGGAAGTATGCCCCGAAGGGAATGAGGTGCTGCCAGCCCTGTAAACCGGGGTAATGTTCAAATTTTGCACAAAAGGCCTTGGGCGCTTAACAATGTGTTTAATTAAATAGGTTAGCCCGGTTGTTAGTACTGTGCTGCTGGCTACGTACAATGAGTTTTGCCTCATTTGTTTATCATTACCTATAATACCGCCTACCAGCAAGCCTGCCGGTACGCCTATATCTCCATAAAGATGTGTATTGCTCAGAAACAGGAATATCCCGGTTTGTTCGGGCGTGCGCTGATTTTGCAGATCAATCATGATGCGGTCATCCCATTGCTGAAGTCTTGACTGAGCCACTAAACGGGAATTAACTGACAGTGAAAACAGGAATATCAGCGAAAAAAAATATGTTTTTTTGATCAGCTTCATGAATACTGATAGTTTGTAATAAGAATAATAATTTACTAATTGTGCGTTAGTCAGTTCAAAGTTAGTTGATTTACTGGGTATTATGTAATGTTAATTCCTAATTTAAATAATTAAAAAATTAATAATAAGGTAATATCATTTTTGAAACCATATCATTATATTTGGCTATATAAAACGAAAGTCCCCTAAGCGCTCGCCGCCGGGGACTTTCAACCTAAACCTTATCACAATTGGCAAACAGAGCGTTTGCCCTTATAGATACCGCAAGTATAAAAAAAATATCCATAGGCCAATATACCAGAGTTACTTTTTATCCAAAAAATTACCAACAAATAACGATTTAGTAACTTGAAGTAAAAATTTTATTCTTTTAAGGTTTAATATCAGCTGTTATTTTGTTTTTGACCATTAAAGTTTTGCCTGCTTGCAGTAATTCATGCGTAATGTTGCGGGTATAGGTTTTTATTTCCTGCTGAAAGTCATTAACTGATGCTCCCGACCTGATTTCTTCCAAACGTTTTTCCCAATTGCCTGTCAATTCAGCCTGTGCTATTTTCTGATCTTTTACCACATGATAAACGTTAAGTCCGGTTTCGGTAGGTACCAGGTTCTTTTTTTCACGGGTAATATAATCTCTCTTGATGAGTGTTTCAATGATAGATGCTCGTGTGGCCGGTGTGCCCAGCCCGCTATCTTTCATGGCATAGCGCAACTCTTCATCCTCAATTTCCTTTCCCGCCGTTTCTAATGCCTTTAATAGTGAAGCTTCGTTATATAATGGCTTGGGCTTGGTTTGTTTTTCAAGCAAGGCCTTGTCCACAACCGGCAGGCGTTCATCTTGCTGTACTTTGGGAAGGCTTGCATTTTCCTCGTCCTTTTTCTCTTCATCGGGCTCATTCAACACCGCGCGCCATCCGGCCGAGCTGATCACCGTTCCGCTGGCTGTAAATATGGCCCCTGATTGAACAGTGATCTTGGTGATCTCCTTGATACATTCCTGGTGAAAAGCTTCGAGCATGCGGGCCGCTACAAGATCATAAACCGCTTGCAGATCATTAGATAACTGGTAAGGGGTTTCGCCGGTAGGCAAAATAGCGTGGTGGTCGGTAACCTTTTTGGCGTTAACACTGCGCTTGTTAAGCTTGGCAGTTGTTAAAAAGGTAGCCTGCTTCCCAAAATCAGGATGATCTTTAAATTTATCGATCAGTGCCGGTACGGTAGCAAAAACGTCATCACCAATATAGCGGCTGCCCGTACGTGGGTAGGTAACCAACTTGTTTTCATACAGGGTTTGCAGCAGGTTAAGGGTTTGATCGGCTGTAAAACCTTTGCGTTTGTTGGCCTCCTGTTGCAGGCTGCTCAAATCGTGCAGCAGTGGAGGTGGCTCTTTGCGGGGCTTAGCCTCCACACTCACAATATGGCCGCCATTCGGGAAACCGGCAGGTACATCCTCAACTTTATCAACTACTGTTTGGGCCTCTTCCTTAGTTTTAAAACTATCGGCAGAGATGGCTTTAAAAACCTGCCCCTCCTTATCAACCTGAATGCTCACCTGGTAATATAGCTGGGGCACAAAGTTTTTATTTTCGATATAGCGTGAGCAGATCATGGCCAGCGTTGGGGTTTGCACCCGGCCTAAGGATAACACAGACCGTGTGCCCGACGAAATGCTGAGTGCCTGCGTGGCGTTCATGCCCACCAGCCAGTCTGATTGTGAACGGCAATGTGCCGAGTTGAACAGGGTATCATAATCGCTGCCGGGTTTCAGGTTGCGAAAGCCCTCCTTAATGGCTTCGTCTGTTTGCGACGAGATCCAGAGCCTTTTAAAAGGTTTTTTGCATTTCAGATAATAATATATGTAACGGAAAATCAGTTCACCCTCGCGCCCGGCATCCGTAGCAACAATAATTTCGGTAGCCTCATCAAAAAGCGCTTTAATGGTATCAAGCTGTTTTTTTACCGATGGGTCTTCAACAATACCGTCCTTGGTTTTTACCTTGCGGATGCTGAGCTTAAACTTAGGGGGCAACATGGGCAGGTTTTGGATACTCCAGCCATAAAAGCCATATTCCTGCGGGGGAGCCAGCTGTAAAAGGTGGCCGAATGCCCAGGTAAAAGTGTATCCCTTGCCCTCCATATAGCCATCTTTTTTGGTGGTAGCGCCAAATACTTTGGCTATCTCCCGGGCAACGGATGGCTTTTCGGCAATTATAACTTTCATGGGCAGGTGTTATCAAAAAAATATAAGGGGCGAAAGGTAGACAAACCAAGCCAGCGCTGCAATGACTGTTGAAAAATGAATGGGGGCAAAGGGTTTGGCTAAAGCCATTGCCCGATCAACTCTCAATTCCGTCCCATAAATGGGGATGGAGTTGAATTAAAAATAATGGCCGGTTCAGCGTAAAACCATTCTGAACACATTCCCTGATTGATTTCATTCATTGCCGTTGGCTTTAGCCAACGGATAATAAATATAAGATAGAGGCTTTAGCCAAAGCAAGTGAACAGCATGTTGGTATTAGCGAAAATACCTTGAATATTTTTTAATTCCCTCCTTCGGGAGGGGTGCGATGGAATTGTGTAATGGCAGGGAGGGTATACGCGGTTGCATCAAATCAGGTTATTATCGACTCACCCCGACATCGCTACGCTTGTCGACCCTCTCTACAGCTTAGCCACAAAGAGGGTAAAACAATCTTGTCATTGCGAGCGTAGCGTGGCAATCGCGAACTTTACAGAGCAAATTTGCATAGTTCGCGATTGCTTCGTTCCTCGCAATGACAAATTTCCTTTTCTTACCCTCTTTCCGCCGCAGGCGAAGAGAGGGTGGTCCAGCGAAGCGTAGACCGGGTGAGTCGTTTGTATGCTATGCAATTTCTATAATTCTGCCTTGCATTTGTAGCGAAACTATTAACAACTATTCACTATCCTCGTTCTTGATGCCTTTGAGCAGGGCATAAATAGCCATGGCATGGCCATGACCCAGTTCAAAATCATTTTTAAGCCAGTTGGTGATATCGCCGGCCTTGGTGGCCGGTGTAAGCTCGCCGTTTTTGGTAAAGCCTTTCTCTTCGGCCAGTTTTCTGAAATCTGCGGGGCCTTTGCCCGTTTTTGATTTGATGGTGGTAAGATATCCTTGAAATGACATGTTGCAGGATGTTTTAAAGGTTTATTATTTTGTTAAAAAAGTAGCACGGTTTTGTTTCAGGAATCGGCTAAAAACTCATCAAGCATGGCAGCAAATAATTCGGGTATTTTGCTTCCTTTATCCGGAAAGTACATTTCACCAAAATACTCGCCATGGCCTCCTGGTAATATAGCCAGCCTGCCATGCGGGAATAAGCGGGCCATCTTAGCTGCATGTTCGGCGCTGGCAAGGTCTCTGTCGCCAATTACTACAAGGGCAGGAGCCTGTATTGATTTGAGCTCCTCATCGCTCCAGTCTTTAAACATGAACATGCGGTGCGCGTCCTTATTAAACATATTCATGAGGGCAGCCGGGTCGCTGTTTATTTTGGCAAACTCATCTTTGTAAATCTGCGGCATACTGCTGAACTGCGGATTTTTAAACCCTTCCCAAAAGCCTGCGGGCGCTGCATCGCGTTTATAAAACGCCGAAGCGATGATGAGCTTATTTACCCGGCCCGGGTGATCAAGAGCCAGTTGCATGGCCGTTTGGCCGCCATTGCTAAAACCAAAAATATCAGCTTTAGGAATGTTAAGTTGTTTTAGCAGTTCGGCTACGTCATTGGCATCCTGTACAAAAGTTTCGGGCGCGTCCCTGTCGCTGGTATGGCCATGAGCCTGTAACTCTACGGCAATAACCTGGTGAGTTTTGGCCAGTATGGGCATTATTTTACCAAAGGAGGTTTTAATGGTTGAGCCGCCGCCATGTATCAGCACCAGCGGTTTGCCTGTGCCATGTATTTCATAATACATTTTAATACCGTTTATGTTGGCGTATTGCCCGGCTTCGGTAGTTTGGGCCTGTATGGTGCTTGCAGTCATCATGGCCATAATTAACAATGGGATTTGACTGAGTGTGTTGCCTGCGTTTTTCATCTGTATAAATTTTATATTCAAATGTACGGCCGGTGTTTTAATTGCTAAATGGGCATATCCGACAATTATCGGGGCAATTGCGACAATTAAAACAGCAGCAGTTTTTTATAATAATTGGATAGGTTTAATCACTTAATTGTTACGCTAAAACAGTAAATACCCCAATTAAACCGCCACCGGGACAGTATTAGCCGTATTAATCACAATTTTTTCCTTTTGGTACTGATGCAGGGTTTTGATAATGTTGGCAGGTTTTTTCCACTCAAAAACATGAATTATCCAAAGCGTAAGGCGCATAATGCCGGTGGCATGTGCAAGGCCCTGCGCCAGCTGGGTAATGGTTTTATCACGGTCATTAATAAAGTCGGCATAACCGCTGGTGCCCTGTTTTTTTAACAGATCCTCTGCAAAGCACCACGCGCCATCGCGGGCATTACCAATGCTGAACTGTATGAGTATGGAATAATTGGAGGAATGCAGCCCCAGGAGCGACAGCAGCGGGGATACCCGTGTAAGCTCATTGATCACTTCATAAGTTAACGCAGATATAATGGTGTTGATAGAATCAAAATCCCGCTCAACCCCATCCATATTACCGCCTGATACTTCTACGGCCGCAATACCAAGGTCGAGGTTAATGTGTGCGTTCATGCCCAGTAATAACTGCTGTAAAACCAGTGCCGATGATTGTTCGGTAGCCTCAAAGGCCACGCGCCATGAGCCGGTAAGCGGTTGCTTATTTTTCCAGGAGGCATAAGCATCAAGGTAGCGGTTGGCAAACAGCACATCAAATTTTTCCATGCGGGGCCCATTCTCAAACTGGCCCTTGGCAATACCATCCCTCACACTGGCCGTTACTTTATAGTACAAGGCAGCAAAGTAACCAACTCGGCTATTGGTATTGATGCTTTCGGTAATGATGGCCTCAAGCGCGTCAATAACCTGGCTAATGGTAGTAGCTTGCATTTTTTTAAGATTGGTTAGGTTTATATACTGAGTTGACCTTATAAATTTAAATAAAATAAGCTGATATGAAGATGTTTAAAACGGCGTAAAATGAGAGCCGTTTAAATGAGTAAGGTTAGCAAAGCATATAAATTACAATAACCCGATGTTAAGTTTTTTTAATAATTATACTTTTGGGATATGAACAATGGGCAAATTGCTACAACATATATTTTAGGTTTAGGGGCTTTAGGCAGTTTATACGCGGCGCATTTATATGATATGAACCCAGCATCGGTAAGAATTATTGCTGATGCCGACCGGATAGCCAGGTTTAATAAGGAGGGTATTACTATCAATGATAAAAGATATGATTTTACTTATGTATCGCTGGGGGATGAAGTGCAGGCACCTGCCGACCTGATCATTATTGCTGTAAAAGCTCATCAGCTTGCCAGGGCCATTGATGATATTAAGCCGTTTGTTAATCAGGATACTACAGTAATATCCCTGCTGAATGGTATCTCCAGCGAAGAAATCATTGGCGCGGAGATAGGTATGGAGCATTTGCTGTATGCCTACGGTGTTGGGATGGATGCGGTGCGCACAGGCAACTCGGTTAACTACCAATTTCCGGGTTGGATATATTTTGGTGAAAAAAATAATGAGGTGTATTCTGAGCGGGTTGCAGCCATAAAAACGCTGTTTGAAAAAGCGGCTATTCCCTTTAAAATTCCTGTTGACATGCAAAGGGCGCTATGGGCCAAATTTATGATGAATACGGGTATTAACCAGGTTTCCGCGGTGCTTAAAGCGCCTTACGGTGTATTTCAGCTAAATAAAGGGGCCCGCCAGCTAATGGTGACCGCAGCTAATGAGGTATTAACGATAGGCAAAAAAGCAGGCATTGGAATTGACCAGACAGACATGGATGCTTTTCTGCATATTGTGGACGGACTTAATCCTGCCGGTAAAACATCCATGCTGCAGGATATTGAAGCCGGTCGCCAAAGCGAGCTGGATATTTTTGCCGGAAAAGTTATAGCGCTTGGTAAAACTTTTAATATACCAACGCCGGTTAACGAAGTCCTGTTCAGTGTTATCCGTGCTATGGAGGCTATGGGGCCTGTTAACTGAATTATTAAGAAGCCCTTCTGATTTTAATCAGAAGGGCTTCTTAATTTATATAGTGGCCTCTTTTAGGTTGGGTTGCCCTTTTCCTGTGGTTATCAGGCTCAATAAACTTTGCAGGTAGTAATTCCAGCCTTTTGAACAATCGTTAAAACATTCAATTTCGGGTACCAAACCAATGTGGGTGAAAAGGAGTTGTGTTTCGTTGTCCTTAGTGTAAATTTCAAAAACAATTTTGGTCCCTGTCCATTCGGTTTTATTTTTCAGAAAGCTCAGATCGCTATCGGTAACCAACCAAACTACTTTTTTATCAGGGATCACCTCAATTAATTTTTGCCTTGAGTAATGAACGTCTGCAAAACGGACCTCAAATTCGTCATTCAGTTTTTGGGAGTTACCTGTAAAATCATCTGACCACCAGGCCTTAATATCATTAATGGCGTTAAATACTTCCTCAGCGGTTTCATCAACTAAAAAAGAGGTGGTAAAATCCTGTTTTTGTTTCTCCAGCTTCCATTTTTCGGCCAGCTGGGTATTAAAGGTTTCATCTTCCTTTGAGTTGGGTTTACCTTTGCCGGTAGTGATAAGGCTGTATAAGCTATCTTTGATATAGCCGGTCCAGGCGTCGTGACATATCTTGTAGCACTCATGCTGCGGAACCAGGCCCTCATGTGTAAACTTGATCACCGTTTGACCATCTTTTTGTGAAATGTCAAAAACTACCTTTGTATTTACCCATTCGCTCTGATCATCAGTGAATTTGAAATAGTTATCCAAAACCAGCCAAACCACCCTTTGATGGGGTATCAGCTCTATCATTTTCATTTTGCAATAATGAACATCCTGAAAATGGTATATAAATTCGTCGTTAAGCTTTTGTGTATCGCCCTGAATTTCTTCCGACCACCATCCGCGAAGATTGGTGATGGCATCGAGTGCTTGTTTGGGGCTTTGGGGTACCGAAATGGTGACAGTGAAATCTTGATTTTCCATGGTTAAAATTATTGTTGAACTTTAAGTTTGTAACGGTGATATAAAGTTAAGACCCTCATAAACAATTAACAGGGTGTAAAATGGACTTTGTTACGGGTTGATTTGGACAGGGGTAAAGCTTTATCTTTACTATAAAAAATTAAGCCATGAAACATATCACGATACTTGTACCCGACGGGCCGAATAACCTGAGCAGTATTGTAGGTTCATATAAGATATTGACAAGGGCCAATGAGTACTGGAAAGAAACCGGGCATAAAGAATTGTTTAAAATTGAACTGGCCGGTATTTCAAAAGAGGTGGAGTTTTATGATGGCCTGTTTACGGTAAAACCGCATACCCATGTATCGGCCATAGCAAAAACCGATCTGGTTATCATTCCGTCATTAAATCATAATTATAACAATGCCTTAAAGGGCAATGGCGAACTGGTAACCTGGATTGCCGAACAAAATAAAAAGGGTGCCGAAATAGCAAGCGTTTGTACCGGCGCTTTTCTGCTGGCATCAACCGGTTTGCTGAATGGTAAAGCCTGCTCAACGCATTGGGCTGTGGCCGATGTTTTCAGGAAGATGTTTCCTGAAGTGAATTTGCAAACCGATAAGCTGATCACCGATGAGAACGGCATTTATACCAATGGCGGTGCTTACTCATTTTTGAACTTGCTGATTTACCTGGTTGAGAAATATTACGATAGGCAAACCGCCATTTACTGTTCCAAAGTTTTTCAGATAGAGATGGACAGGCAAAGCCAATCGGAGTTTATTATTTTTAAAGGACAAAAACTTCATGGCGATGAGATGGTGAAAGAGGCACAATCATATATGGAGGATAACCTGCACGAAAAAATATCTGTTGAACACCTATCCGCAAGGTTTGCCGTAGGGCGGCGGCATTTTGACCGGAGGTTTATTAAGGCTACAGGAAACACGCCTTTGGAGTATTTGCAGCGGGTAAAAATAGAATCGGCCAAAAGGATATTTGAAACCAGCCGTAAAACAATTAATGAAGCCATGTACGAGGTAGGCTATTCTGATGTAAAGGCATTTCGTGAACTGTTCCGAAAAATTACAGGATTATCGCCTTTGGAGTACAGAAGCAAATACAATAAGGAATCGCTCGCATAAAAATCACATTTACCGTCAGGCAAATAATAAGCGGTCCTTGATCTTTATAGGGTCGGTGTAATCCTCCTTCCACCAGGGGAGTATATCTGGGTTTTGAGGTGCCGGCTGCAGGTTCAGTTTTTTGCGTGCTTTTTTAGCATCCTTTTGCGCCACCCGGAACTCATAATGATCAAATATGCGCAGTGCCTCAATCATGTAAGAAACTGCTATTTTGCGATTTTTTATCAATAGTAAATTCTCCCCGTTAGTGCCATCTGCAGCAAACGAAAAATTGTACGAGCCCATATAAACCCGGGCCGTAGGCAGGTTAAAATCTATCACAACAAATTTATGATGCATGCGGGTGCCGCCACCGCCGGTTGGTTCAGACTTGAAGGGCTCAGGTACATCTTTTTCTAAAGAAGCCGGACTTACCGGCGCATAATTGCCATCGGGAGTGAGGAGTTCAAAGCCTCCGGCTTTTTTATCAGATATACCGTAAACGAAAATATGTTCGTTCAGGGTTACATCGGTAAGGGCCTTACGCACAGGGCCACTGGTTTGCGCGAGGAAAGCCATGGAATAGAAAAGGCTTGATTTGGTAGTGGCTATATCAGAACCTATACTATCCAATACCGAATTATCGGCAGCGTGCGGTGAAAAGCTTACGCTGGCATGTACATCTTTTATGCCAAGCGGATGCCATTGGGCCGGGGCAGAAGCGCCAAAGTCTGCCGCTTTGTTGCTTGCCCAATATTGGTTAAAAGCCGCCTGAAAAAGTTTTACCGGGGTTTTACCGGTAAGTACAATAGCGTTATTATTTTGTACATAAAAACCACGCCATGAGAAATTGGTTGAACCGCAAACAACCAGTTTGAGGGTAGGGCTGTTAACAATGATGGTTTTGTTATGCTGCAGCTTACCCATGTGCTGCCTTTTAACCTCAAGCGCGCTGACCGTTAAGCGGTCTTCAGCTTGTTTTTCGGCCGAGTCGGTTTTGCCATGAGCACCGTCGTTATCGATAATCAAGCGCAGCTTTTTGCCCAGTTGCTCCAACAGGTCAACTACATCAGGTACATTCAGGTCATAAGCAATTACATCTACCTTAGCCTTAGGGTCATTAATGGCTTTTGTAAGCACCTCTATAATGGCACTGCGGGCTTCAAAGCCCATCCAGCTAAGGGCCTCTGTTGTTTTAGGGTGAGTGGGTTTAAAGGTAAGGCCCAGTTTTGCTTTTGAGGGTAGCAGTGTACTTATGGGGCCGTATTTATCATAATTATCTACAAATGCCTGCGATGCAACAAAGCCGCGTGTAAAAGCCACATTCAGGAAGCCGGGGTAGGTTTCACGCTGTAACGCGATGGCAGCTTCCTGGTAATCGCCGTAGCTGAGTTCGCCAAGGTTATTCATAAACACAGGGGAAACCCGATAGATAAATTCGCCCGGCATTTCTGCATTACGCGGAAAATGCACCCACCTGAATTTCTGTATAGGTGATAGCCTTGTAGATAGTTTTAGATTCTCGCTTATCCCGGTATTGCCAGGGAACGACAGCCGGTTTTTAAGTGCAAAGAATTTACTGCCTCCCGGTTCCTGATATTCTATAGCGAAGCCTACAAAATCAAGCGAAGGTTCGCCGGTTTTCCAATTTATGGCTATCAGGGCCATGCCCTCGCCGCGGTGCAGTTTCAACGTAAATAATGCTTTATCGTTGGTGCCGCTTACCTGAAATTCATCTTCAATAGGCATAAGGACAGGAGTTTGATAAGTTTATGGTTATACAATTAAAAATAACCATTATCAAAATATAATCCTAATAACAAATGTGTTAAATTATTATAAACTTAGTTCAAACACTAAAGAAGTGGGAGGATGGATTAATTTGTTCTTATGCGGATAACTAATCATTCAACCCTTTCCCATCTAAAATTTGCGGAATATATTTTTCAATCCTTGATTCGCGGGTTTTGGATTGTTTGGGTGATGAGAAGTGGAGCAGGTATGCCCTTTGCCGCCCCGGAGTTAGTGCTTCAAAAGCTGTTTTCAAGGCCGGAATTTTATCTAACTTATATTGAAACTCCTGGGGCATGGTAAACTCTTCGGTCTTTTTAAGATTCACCTTCAAGCCTGCTTTTTCAACCTCAATGGCTTCAAAAACACAGGCCTTGATAGCGGGTTCAAGCTCTATAATTTCCAGAACATTGGTGAAACGGATCTGGCGGGCTGCCTGTACATTTTTACTTTGTTGAACCAGGATATGATGCGGGTCATTCAACAAGGCGCCTTTAAATAATAAAAGCGCGCAGTACTCTTTAAAATCATGTATTAAAACAATGTTACGGTTCTGAAACGTGTAGCAGGGGCAACCCCATTTCAGTTCTTCGGTAAGTCCGCAATCAAGAATGATCGTTCTTAGCCGTTCTGTTTCCTGCTGCCACTTTCCGGCTTTATTAAAATAAAAATCAACTTTTGGATTCATATATTTATAAAACTTAAACCTTTAACAAACCACGAAAACCCCTTGCCGCATAATAAGAATCGGCCCCGTTGTGGTAAACAAATATAGTATCGTAACGGCGATCGCAAAAAATGGCGCCTCCGAGTTTTCTGATCTCTGCCGGTGTTTTTATCCAGCTGGAGGTTTTGAGATCAAATTTTCCGAGTTGCTGCAATTCGCGGTATTGCTCTTCAGATAAAAGCTCAATACCCATTTCGGCGGCCATATCAACAGCGCTGTTAGCCGGTTTGTGTTCTTTTCGTGCGTTTAGTGCCGCATGGTCATAACAAATGCTTCTGCGGCCCTTAGGGCTTTCTGGGGCACAATCAACAAAAAAGTATTCACCTGTATCCTTATCCTGGCCAACAACATCCGGCTCGCCTTCGGTTAGCTCCATTTCATCCAGCGACCAAAGTTTTTCAGGGTCAGCATTTAACTTTGCCAGTACATTAGTCCATTCAATACCTTGGTGCCGGTTCATGTTTTTTTCAAACCGGGTTTTCAGAGTTTTTAAAAGTTGTTCGCTTTGTTCTGCTGATAATTGCTTTTTGGTACTCATACTCTTACTAATAAAAGATTTACGATATTGATTTACTAAAATTAACAGAAATAATTTTTCTATCCGCCGGCCTGAAATACCAGGATAGCATGGTTAAGATAAGCAGTAACAATGACGGTAATATTTTTACAACAGCATCGCCCGAGAAGATATGAGAGAGTATTGCTCCAAACATGATGAAAAAAAAGCCTGCATATGCCCATTCTTTGAGTAATGGCATTTTGGGAATAAGTACGGCCACAACTCCGGCAATTTTGCAAACGCCTAAAATTGTTAACAAGTAAATAGGGTAGCCTAAATGTATGATACTATCAGCGCCACCTTGTCCGTCCTTCATTTTTAACAATTGCACTACCGCGGTTGATACCATTCCTAATGCAAGCCAGATGGTGGTTATCCAATAAATGATTTTATTTCTCTTTTGCATGGTGTGTTACTTTAGTTTGCTAACAATATCCTGTAAACGGTTATGCGCCATATTGATGCCCTGCGCAAATGGTAAGGCCAGCATCTGATCGCGAAGAACAACAGAGCGATACACTGTATGTATATTTATTTTGCTGGTATCATCGGTTAGTTTTATAAACTCCAAAAACTCAAGCTGAACATCAAAAGGGGTATTCTCCATCTGAAAGGTACGTGTGATTTTTTGGTTTGGGCAAAACTCATGGATGGCACCATTGCCCCTGAATACCACGTTGCCTTTGGCATCTGTTGTTTCAAATTGATAGCCGCCATGCTGTTTGTTTTCAAGTTTCAGCACGTTGGTTCCCATCCATTGCGCAACAATTTCGGGTTCGGCGTAGGCTTTAAATAGCAACTCTACCGGTAAATCAAATTCACGGGTGATGGTGAGGTCATGTTTGCCTGGTTCTGCATTGATCTTTGTTTTCAGTTCCATACTATTTGTTTTTATACTGTTTCATGATGGCTTCTAATTTGTTAAACCTGTCGTCCCACATCTGGCGGAACGGTTCAATAAAGTCGGCTACTTCTTTCATTTTTTTTGCGTTGATATGATAGTGGATCTCCCGGCCGGTTTGTTCCTGTTTCAATAATTCGCACTCGGTGAGTATTTGCAGATGTTTAGAAACGGTTGGCCTGGCGGTATCAAAATTAGCGGCTATTGCGCCTGCTGTCATGGTTTGTGAAGCCACCAGCAAAAGGATAGCCCTTCTGGTAGGGTCGGCAATGGCCTGGAAAACATCTCTTCGTAAATTCATTATGTAGTCATTTGACTACAAATATAAATGTAGCTATTTAACTACGCAAATTTTTCACATGATTTTTTTCGGTAAAAGTATGTTGATTATATAGATAAGGTATTAAAGAAGCTGGGGAGATGGAGCGAGTAGGAGAGTAATCATAAAATCCCCTCTAAGAGATCAGAGAGGATTTTATGAACCCGCTGAGATAAAACAGTGGAACCTGGTGAGGCAATCTGAGCTATTTGTAGTTTTTGTTATTGCTTGTCAACTATGTAATTCAACTCAGTTACTCCGGAAGTAAATTGTCTGGTAGTTAATAAATTTAGTTTTATTTTGTCTTTGATGTCTACAAACAATGGAATACCCTGCCCAAGAATAATTGGATTAACAAGTAGCCAGTAGCCGTCAATTAAGTTTAGCTGAATGAGCGAATGTGTAGCCGCTGGGCTGCCAAAAAGCAAGATTTCTTTACCTGCTTGTTGTTTTATTTCACTTATTCTGTCAGATAGGTTTTCGTTAATGACTTTTGTGTTAGTTAAACCTTCATCATTCATTGTACTTGATAACACGATTTTGTGCGCGTTTTTATACCATTTGGAATGTTCAATATCGTGCTTGGAGGCATTTGGCTCATCTCCTGCAGTAGGCCAGTAACTTTCCATCATCTCATAAGTTGCCCGTCCGTATAATGCGGCATTGCCTTCGCTTATCCGCTTACCTACATGATCAAAAATTTCTTCATCAACTTTAATCCAGTTCATTTCTCCATTCGGTCCGGCTACAAAACCGTCGAGCGAAATGTGCATAAACGAAATTATTTTTCTCATAATGTTTTATTTTTATTCAAAGGTACAGGAACAGCCCACGCTTGCAATGTGCAAAGGCGACAAGTTAAGGGGGGAATTGCGACTTATATTAGGTTGAAACTGATAAGCCTTATCAGGAGGTAATTTAAAGAATGATTATTGGAAATAAAAAAGGGACAAATCATTTTTATCTGACTTGTCCCTCTGTGATCCCGCTGGGATTCGAATAGTATAAGTTAATGTTTTGGTTACCAGATGGGCGTTTTAGCTTGGTAGTTAATTTTTAAACGTTTCAGACAATATTACATTTAAGGGCTATTTTACTTGTGATATTAGTTGTGGATTTTTAATAAACTCCACCTCAATTTTATCAGTAAAAGTGTAAATATATTCTTGACTGTAACAATTGCCGATTACATCCTCATATTCAAGGTAAAATATAATTGTCGCGCCCTCTTGCGAAAACAACACCGGATTGCTCAATATTTTAAAGTGCAATTCGTATGTTATAGGTTCATAAGCGTGCGGAATCGGAAGAATTA
Organism: Mucilaginibacter aquaedulcis; assembly: GCF_030409325.1. Lineage (GTDB taxonomy): Bacteria > Bacteroidota > Bacteroidia > Sphingobacteriales > Sphingobacteriaceae > Mucilaginibacter > Mucilaginibacter aquaedulcis. The sequence continues at coordinate 627,980 of NZ_JAUFPR010000001.1, read as the reverse complement.
AACCATTGTGGTTTTTACTTATCGATATATCTGCGATTGTAGAGGCTGTGTTAAACGGTTTTACATTTAGATTTTTGCAATCCCTTTTACTTAAATTCAATTTGAAACTAACTGTCGAGTGCATCATAGAATCAATCTCTTTATTGACAATAGAGTAATTAGTCAAATTAAGGGTTGGCTTATGCTCGAACTTAAATCGTTCGGCTTCCATGTCTGCAATCCTTTGCTGATTTTTTTGAACAGCAATTTGTGATCTGAAAGTTAGGAAAAGTAAAATAGCAGTTAAAAAAGTCCCGGTGACAACAAACCAATCAGACACAGTTCCCCATACTTGGGGGGCAAGTAAATTTATAGTGATAAAATTCATGCTATAAATTTATCGAAATCAGTTTAAAATTACTGATTGGTTAAAATAATTCACCAGCCCATTTCCTAAATTCAAAAAGTACTATGATTTAATTAGGTAATTATATAATTATATAATTATTTGTATATGAGGTAGGTGTGTTTTGTATTTTAAATTTTTGGCATAAAAAAAGGAGAGTAACGATCTTACTCCCCTTTGTGATCCCGCTGGGATTCGAACCCAGGACCCCAACATTAAAAGTGTTATGCTCTACCAGCTGAGCTACGGAATCATTTACCCGTTATTATATTGTATTATTTGAATTAAAAAGCCTCTCCGTTTAGAGAGGCTTTCGTGATCCCGCTGGGATTCGAACCCAGGACCCCAACATTAAAAGTGTTATGCTCTACCAGCTGAGCTACGGAATCATCCTTTTAACTTCTTCGGTAGTGCTACCGTTTCCGTTTAAAGTGGTGCAAATATAGAATGATTTAGAATACGATGCAAACGTTTTTTTAATTAATTTAAAAGTCTTTTTTAAGGCTCTCAACACCAGTAAACTATATTTTAAAAATGGCCAATCTGCCATCATTTCCGGCAAGCAGCACCAGTTTTCCGTGCTTTGCTTTGGCACAAACATTAAAACTTAAGGCGTCAATTTTGCTCCAGGTTTTACCTCCGTCTGTTGTGATATTGGTTCCGGAGGTACCGGTTGAAAGATAGGTTTTGTTGTTGATAAATTCCACACATGATTGATAACCAGCTGGTCCGGATAGTGGATTGATAAATTTGGTCGCTGAGTTCGCTGTACATATAACAGCAACAGAGTCTGTTTTTTTATCATTCTGATAATCGCCGCCAACTATTATTTCTTCACTCTTCCCAATTGCTATGGAAAATGCACCCTCACTTGCTTTACCGTTAATAAGTGGAAAATTATCGTAATTCCAAACATTGCTATTAAGTTTTAATGTCAGCATCCTGCTGGTTTTTCCGCCCGAAACAATGTACAAGTCGCCGTTATTTGATCGTAAACAAGATCCGCTGGCGGCAAAAGCTGCTTCGCCAGGCAGGGCATCAGGAAGATTATCAGCGTTACTCCATGTTTCACCACTATCTTTTGTTTCCATTAATAAAAACTTATTATTGATGGGATCGCCAAGTATATAACCATGTTTGCTATCGGTAAAATCCATCGCATCAAAAAAATATGCAGAATCGGTTTTGTGGTATTTTTCCTGCCAGCTTTTTCCGCCATCTGTTGTTTTCAATACTAACGCCGGTGTGCCCGAGCTCATGATTATGGCTTCCTGATCAGAAAAGGCTTCAATATCTCTGAATTCTGATTTTTCATAACCTTTTACCTGTTGCCAGTCCCATGTTTTTCCGCCGTTTTTAGTAATGGCTACGTAGCCATTACTGCCGCTTGCCCAAGCGGTTTTATCATTTAGTACCGATAAACCCCGTAAAACAGAAGGTTTATTTTGTTGCAAAAGTTGTATGCTTTGGGCTTTTATAATTAAAGGAAAGCACAGGCTATAAAATAAAATACTGAAAATGAGCGGGTAGTTGTTCTTCATTTGCTTCGGCATAAGGGATTATGTTTACCCGAAATTAATTTTTAATACCACAAGTAACAACAAGCGCTCAATTTTTGCATTATTTACTTGCAATTTAATGGAAACGTTTATATTTGCACGCTTGTTAATAAAACGGTGCCGCTATTAGGTAAGAGGATAAACTTCTTATCAAATGAAGTACCGGAGCATCATAAGCCCGGATGGCGAAATTGGTAAACGTTGCGGTCTCAGAAGCCGTTGAGAATTGTCTCTTGAGAGTTCGAGTCTCTCTTCGGGCACGCCGGATTTGAAAAAAGGTCATAAGTCAAAACTCAAAGGCTTATGACCTTACTTTTGTAACAAAGGCCCAGGTGGCGAAATTGGTAGACGCACCATCTTGAGGGGGTGGCACTCGTAAGGGTGTGGCAGTTCGAATCTGCTCCTGGGCACATCAAAACAGTAATTTACTAAACGATATTCGTATCGGCAGTTTAAAATTATGCTCATAATACCATTGAGATAAATACACACCATCACTCCAGCTTAATTTTCCATCGGCTACTTTTTGTGTTATTAGAATCGATAACTGGTGCAATACGCCACATCTGATGTTTTTATCCATCGCCGTTATTGTTTCTATCGCGGCGCTTGCAATATCATTAGGCTTGGTTAATTTAAGGGAACTCTCTATCAGTTTCAATTCCGTTAAAATAACAGGTATTGATAGTTGAAGTTTCTCTTTGATGGTGTTGTCAAGATCTCCAGGAATTATTGCAGTTAAAACATCCGCGGCAGGGGAGTTAACAAAGTTTTTAATATTTTCGGTTACGGAGATACCTATTTTGAGAGCCGTGGCTATTTCATTCGGTATTGTGTTAAATAAACTTTTGATATGATCTAATATTCTATTTAAAAAAGATTTTAAGCTCATGATTTGTTGTGTTCTTTAAGTTTGTTTACCTCTTGTTGTAACACAGCAACCTGTCCCTCTAAAATTTTAAGCCGAAGCTCATTTACCCTGGCTTGTGTTTCCTGAGTTGAGCGTATATCTTTAATATCACTTTTAAGTTGGAAATAAGTTGTCATTACCGACATAACTATGAAATGGGCAGTGCCTCCGTTACCCGCATCTTTTCTATTTCGGTGCAAAACTCCTCGGCCTGGTACTCATCATACTTTTTACCGGTGGCCCTGCAAAAAAAGTAATGAGCCAGCACATGGCAACAGGCCTTTAATGAAGGGTTAAAGTTCTCTTTCCAATCCTCATCGCCATATTTTTTGATATGCTCATTAATTTCATCGGCGATAATATCTCTTGCGGCCATAAAGGCTCCGGCAGGCTCAACCGAAAGGTTTTTGATCACTTGAATTGATTTGGATACTGACTTTTCATGCCCTGCATTCAGCATAAAAGTTACCTCTTTAGGTATTGTTTCGCTGTTGTATAAATACCTGATCTGGTAGGATAAAGCTAATACAGCCTCGCTGAAGATTTGAAAATCATCAATATTCTTTACGTTATACAGTTCATTAGTGGCGATACCCGAAAGGATGCTGATAGCCTCCACATCGTTTAGGTTTGGCTTTTCCTGCAGGGCCATCATTTGGCCGAGTGTTAATTCGCTTAATTGATCAGGTATTTGTACCCGCAATTTGCCCTGGGTTGTTTGCAATGTTTTTTCAATCATAATTATGGAGTTTCCGCCCTGGCGGATGTTTGTTAATTGTTTATCCGCCAGTGCGGTTTAAGTGTGAAGAGAAGTGTTTAGCCAGTGTCTTTAACCCGCAAAGCCCTCGAAAAAACTGGAAGTAATAGTTGGTTTTGAAATAAAGGGCATACGCGACTTTATTTTTGCCTGACCGTTAGTACTTAATTTATTCAGTGCAACGTAACGCAAAGGATCAATCAAGTGGTTCCAGGCATCAATAGGTTCGTTAATGGTTTTGCCGCTACGATCAACCCGCCATTTGTAGCGATTAAGCTCGTTTCGTAAATTAATGCTGCTGCGGGTTACATTTATTTTGTAGCGCTTAAGTATATCAATGGAGTTTTTAACGCTATCGGCGCCTTTTTTTGCGCCGGTAATGTACCAGCCCATCCGCTTCAGGTCTTCTATTGATTTGGGTTCGGCACTATCGGCCACTATCTCCGTTTTTTTGCTCACACCATATTCATTGAGCTTATGAGCTATATCGGTATTGGTTAGGCCGGTTTCATAAAATAGCTCATTGATCCAGAGTTCGCCGTTTTGCTGAAATACCTGCAGGCAGCCTGTTTGGTCGTTAGTAAAGCCAAAATCCAATCCCGAGGCTATAAGCCGCGCATTAGGAGGTATCTGACTGCAGATGTACCAGTTATTCAATATTAAACCTGTTATTTTTCCGGTTACGCCGCGTGCGTATACCTTCCACAGCTCAATATCTTCCTTCTTCAGTGATTCTATTTTATCCCTTACCTTTTGTTCTAAAAAAGGATTGTGCCGGTGATCGGATATAATGAGTTGAACGTTTGGTTGTCCGATTAGCCTTTCATGCACCCAAAAACCTGTACTGGGGTTGTAATCAATAAAGATACGCTGTTTGGTACGCAGCGCCAGCTCGGTGTACACATCCCAGGTAATACCATTGGCTTCGTTGATAAATAGATAGTCGCGCTTGCCCGATTTGGCATCCTGGGCATTATCATAGCTTTTAAACTCCAGAATACTGCCGTTGTTAAACTGAAATACCCGGTCGGTTTTATTATAGCTTTTTACCTGGGTTTGCAGGGCGACCGAGTTATCGTAAATATGCTGTGCATCGCGAAGCGCACCAGCTTTGAGGTTAGGAATATCCTGGGCTACTACCGTGATAACAGCTTTAGGTGTTTGGCATGCTAAACAGAATAATACCTGTTCAATAGCGTAGGTTTTGCCCGAGCTTGTACCGCCTTGGTTAACAACCACATGGGCGTTTGAAAAATAGTTTTGCCTGAAGAGGACAGAGCTACCCAGGCCTTTGAATGGCGGGGCGTTAATATCAGTATGCATAATATAAGTATTATGAGAAAAAAAAATAGGCTATCAACAGAGTTGACCTTCTTAATAAGGATTTCTTGTAGGATCAATCTCCGTTGATTGAGTTATGCTTAAAATGCTAATTGGCATAAATGAATTCAAAAATACTAAAATAATTAGTTAAAATCAAAATATATTTTTGAATTATTTATTAACAAGGGCCTTGGTTACAATAGGAGTGAAGCACAGGAAATTAAAGCGCGACATCTTTTTCATTAGCCGCCGGCATGGGGCCGCTATTGAAGATTTCTATTTTCAGCGTATCGTCGGGTTTGGTTGCGGGCTTGATAATTTCGGGCTTATCATTCCAGCCGAGGGTTTTAAGGGCAAATATTACCCCGGTTGGCGTTTGGTGTAAGCGAGCCTCGTAGGCGGCCTCAACCCGCAAACGTCCGCGTTTGAGTATGCGTGCGTGCTTGCCTTTCTGTTCATAGGCCTCAAACTCCTGCTTGCAGGTAAAGCCTAAAAATAGGGCCATGCCCGATATGGTAGCAAATTCAGGTTCGCGTAACCAGGATTTATGCACTGCTGCGCTTTTAGAATTTTCTTTAACGGGTAGGGGTTCTGCATCGGGTTCGCCCTCGATATAAATAAAATACTCATCAATACGTTGGGTTAAAACCGCAGCCGATTTAGAATAATAAGACTGTGTTTTCATTATGATTAAAATGATAATTGGAATAATTACCCTCAAAGGTAAAAGAAATAAATTGAATTTACTAATTATTTTAGTAAATAATCATTTTCAAATAATCGTCGGCAGGTGTTTTAAACATCCGGGCTTTAATTTAAACAGGAGAGATAAATAAAAGCAAAATATTTTTGTTTTAAATAGAAAATAATTACATTTGTGTATGAACAAAGCAATTAAAAGTCATGAAACAGGAGTTGAGGCTAAACGCGCAACACCAAGGCCTTATGTAATGCCCGAAACAGAAACAATGGTAAATGATCTGTTAATGCCTTATGAAGCATACTTTAAATCGCCGCTGGCTAAATTAGGGGCCATTAAGCAGGGCTTGCGTTCAGATGCCATTACCGATCTGTTGCAGGTTACCGGCGCTACACAAATTGATATAGCTAAATGGCTTGATATTACTGAGCCTACACTGCGCAAGCATATACAAGGTTCACGTGAGTTAAACCGCGGCCTTAGCGAACATATTATACAGTTATTTGAACTTTTTGATAAAGGCCTTGATACCTTTGGTACCCTTGATGAGTTTAAGAGCTGGCTAAAGCATTATAACCCGGGTATTGACGCCATTCCGTTTGAGTTGCTTGATACCTTAACCGGTATAAGTATAGTGCTTAATCAGCTTATCCGTATAGATTACGGCGTATTGGCCTAACAGGTTTGCGGTTTATAAACCACAACCTGTTATCGCTTACAAAATCATCATAATCCATTATCAAGAACTTAGCACTCAAAGACTGATTTGAACGTATATCGCATAAGCCAAACCAAATATGCCAATGACCGTAAGGGATCTGGCGTTGACGGCCGATGGAACTCGCAAGGACAATACCTTATTTACACAGGAGGGTCGCTTGCGCTTTCCTGCCTCGAAAAACTGGCCCATACACCAGGTACATCCTTATACAGCGGCGATTTCTCGGTGAGTATCATCAATATACCCGATACCGTGCCTGTTTTTGAAATCACCGTGGCCCGGCTCACCAAATTAAATGCCAACTGGCACAAGGTAATTAATTACCCCATTACCCAACTTATGGGCGATACCTGGCTGCGTAAAATGGAGACGGCGGTTTTAAAAGTACCATCGGCTATTATTGACCTGGAGTATAATTATTTGCTAAACCCGGCACACCCCGATTTTGAAAAAATAAAGATAACCAGTGTAAGCAAATTTACTTTTGATCCACGCTTAAAGGCACGATAAATTAGTTTATTCAAACAACCTTTCGGGGATATTATTTGAATAATTATTTATAATTGCAAATTATGAGTCCATTTGTATACCGGTAATCATCATAATGCGCAGGAAAAAAATAGCTCTTATAGGTTTTGTTTTAACTACTTTATTATTTAGTAATACAAGGCTTTACGCGCAGGATAAACGCTACATACCAATAGGCCGTACAAAGTATAAGGATACTTTACTGGTTGCCCATCCCGATACTACATTTGAAAAAGATCTGTTTGATGTGATCAGATCAATATTTGTAAAAAACTACAAACAGGGCAAAGCCGATTCAGTAACTACCAAACCAGTGATATCTATTGTGCCTGCAGTAGGGTATACCCTGCAAACCGATCTGGCGGGTACGCTTTCGGGCAATGTGGTTTTTCGTACCGCTCCAAATACCCGCATATCAACAATAACTGTAAACCCGGCATACACTCAAAAGAAACAGGTGATCATACCGCTGCAGTCAAACATCTGGACAAAAGATAACGAGTATGATTTTATAGGCGATTTCAGGTTTTACAAATACCCGCAAAGCAGCTTTGGTTTAGGAAGTAACTCCGACAAGGCGAATGAAAATCCGCTTGATTACACGTTTTTCCGCTTTTACGAAACCGTGTTAAAGCAAATTACAGGTAACTTTTATGCAGGCCTGGGTTATATTTTCGATGATAGATGGAACATGTCTGAAAAGGGGCAGGCCAACGGGCAGGTGTCTGATTTTGAAAGATATGCATCCGGAACACGGTCGATTTCAACAGGTGTCACCTTTAATGCTTTGTTTGATAGCCGTGATAATTCCATAAATGCTTCGCGCGGATTTTATACCTCTTTGCAATACCGCGACAATTATACCTTTTTAGGGAGCACAACCGGATGGCGTTCATTAATTGTTGATATTCGCAAGTATTACAAATTTCCGCAAGGGTCTGATAATGTGCTTGCTTTCTGGTCATACAACTGGTTGGTAATTAACGGACGGCCAGCTTATCTTGATCTGCCGGCAACGGGCCATGATCCTGGAAATACTACGGGTCGCGGCTATATACAGGGCAGGTTCAGAGGGGCGCAGATGGTATATCTCGAAAGTGAATATCGTTTTAAAATAACCAGGAATGGCTTGCTGGGCGGTGTGGCATTTATTAATGCCGAATCTTTTTCGGGGGCACCGGGTACTCCGTTACAACGCATACAACCAGGGTTTGGGCCGGGCCTGCGTGTTAAACTTAATAAGGTATCAAAAACCAATATTGCTATTGATTATGGCTTTGGCCGCCAGGGCTCAAGAGGCTTGTTTATCAATGTTGGTGAGGTTTTTTAGGTGAGTGCTAATTATAGCTCGTATTTAGCTTTCGGTAACCGAAAATAAGGTGTTTTTAGTTTCGGCATTTCTCATAAATGCTCATTAATTATCAATTTTTATAAAAAAATAAACATTCGCTATTATTCTCCTGTTTCGCATATGTAAAAAAGTGTTAAACTTTAACTTAAATCGATTGCGGTGCTGAAATTTTTAAATATTTATTATTAGCTTTAACCATCAATAGGCCTTTGATAATATGCGGTTTAATAAATTGTTTATTTCCAGTCTTTTACTTCTTATGGTGGCGATATCGTCATGCCAGAAAGATGAGAGCGTAAAAGACCTGGATACCGCTAAACCGCAGGTGGCCGCTGCTGTTGATAGTACGTCTGCGTTGAATACTGTTAATAATCCCGATAATTTTTTAGCAGGTAAGGGCATCTTAAAAATCACCATTCAGGATTCTACTTATACTTTTGATGCGGCTACAGATTCCGTTGCTTTTATAAACGTGCACAGTGGTGAAAGTAAATACTTTGGTATCACTGCAATAAACAAAGCGCATACCATGAGTTTTGGTATCAGCTCCATTGGTTTTGCTTCGGCTAATACCACCAGCAGGGTTGCGGGCAGCCAGTTTTTATTTAAGGCCGATGATAAAAAGCCGGTACTGCAATACACGCTTACCCAGTTTGTAGGGCAGGACGATTCCGGAAAAATAAGTATTGAAAAATATAATAATGACAACCTTATAGCCAAAGGTACCTTTTTTACCTTCCTGGCTAAAGATGATAAGGCGAACTCTCCATTTTACAGGGTTGAAGGTAGTTTTGAACTACAACTCAAATAATTATTTCATTAGGTAATTTAAAGGTAAAAAAGACCGTGCTATTGTAGCCGGTTGCCAAAATGCGCTCAATTTTTCGTACCTTTATATAAATTTTAAAGACATTGATGAAAGTATTTATTGCAGGGCTTCCTTTAGAAGTAAATGAAGCCGAATTAACAGCTGTTTTTGGTGACTTTGGGCCGGTTAAATCGCTCAGAATCATTAAAGATCGCGAAACAAAAGAGAGTAAGGGTTTTGGGTTTGTGGAGATGGTTAATGATGACGAGGCGAAGGAAGCAATTAGATGCATGAATGGCGCGAGTTATTATGGCCGCAGAATTACAGTTAACGTAGCCGAAGATAAAGGACCGGGCTTTAATGGCAACGGTGGAGGTAAAGGTAACTTCAGACGTAACTAACAATAGCGAATAAAAAAATTATTCTTTTTTTAAGTATAAGCCGGCTTTGACCGGCTTTTTTTTTGAATATTAATTTTCTTAGACCAAAAGTTTAAACTGCCTTGTACGGCTGTATTATTACACTATTATTTATATTGAAAGTATTTAATAAATAATCAAGCCTGTTGTTTAACTCCTTGATTGATATGTTGTTATTTTCAAAAGCTGTGGTGAGCTTGCTTACCTCCTGGCTAATATCGGGCGTGTTAGTTGTGTTGATGTTTCCTGGCATGTTAAGCTGTTCGTGTTGTTCTAAGGCTTTAATTTTATACTCAGCGGCTGTTAATAGATAAAAATGTTGTAGATCATTGATGTACAGATGATTACGTATTTTATTTTGCTCTTGTTTATAGAATGAGACTAAAAATATAGCAGCTACAATAGCAGTGATTACAAACATCATAATAGGTTCCATCTTCTTATAGGTTTAAATTACAACTTAGGTTAACGCTGGCCAGGGGATTGCTTACGCGCTTATTTAAAATAAATATATGAGTATTATTTTTTGTTTTATACTTAAATGTTAATAAAACTCATAAATGTTGATAAATATTTGGCGTGGGCTGTTATACTAAGGGTTAAAAATTGTTTATAAGTATTTGGGAACTATAAATAATTACTTAAATCCGTTTTTCGTAACAGTAAAATCTTAACCCGGGGCGAAAGCTCAAATCGATTTCGCCTGCAAGGATATAGCCCAGTTTTGGGAATAGCTTTTGTGTAGCCTGGTTGTTGGTATTGGTATCAATACGGAGGGTTTTTATATTTCGGCGGATCGCCTCCTTTTCCGCTTCACCAAGCAAGGCTGCAGCTATACCCAAGCCCCGAAAACGTGAACTCACTGCCAGCCGGTGGGTAACAATGGCAGGTTCGGAAATATCCCAGCCAACTTTTTCATATTCGGCTTCCTGATCGGTTGTTATAGCGCTAACACCGGCTACCTGGTTGTCAACCTCCGCCACCCAAAGTTGGTTTTGCTCAATATCATTGGTAAATACTCCCGCATTTGGGTAATTATTATCCCATTGTAAATTACCGGAAGCTATCATGGCTGGTACTACTTCGGCAATAAGTTGCAAAATATCAGGTATATCAGTTAATGCAGCCCGGCGAATAAGTATTGTATCCATAATTAAGTTGACGAGCCCAAAAATATGAAAAATGGATCTTATAAACCGGATAGCCTATTTCATGTGGATTTATAAGGACTTAGGAATAACTGATCAAAAATAGTATACTGGATATGATCTGTTATTTAGCTCCGGAGGGTTTAACAGACTGGTATCGTTTTGTTTTCAACTGCACTATGATAACCCCAAGCATCAAAGTAGTGAGGGTGTAAAATGCAATGTTTTGCATAGTATTACCAACACTAAGTTGCTCAGTAACAAAATATAATGTTTTGGTATTCATATCTACTAAAACTATATTACAATAAGTGTTCCGAAATCTGATTAATGCACGTTATTGTTTATATATTTACTTTCTGCCTGATAATTAATACATTAAAGATAATAAAATATGACTCTTGATGAATTTTTGAAGCGGTTAAAAAAAGAATCGGAAGTTGTAGATACCTTAAAGTTGCGTAATTATTTTGTTCATTTAGATCAGTTGTTTAAAATAATAGCTTATGATGGCGACAGGCTCAACAAAAAACACAATTTGATGATTGCTCCATATCTGCAATATATTGATACTACCAGGCGCAACGATTTCAGGGATGATCTTTCAAAAGCCGAGCTGGAAGAAATGGCAGATAGCCTGAAAACAGATATTGATTGCATGATATTCAGGATAGAGCTAAAGGGAAAGCCGGTGATATAAATACATCACCGGCTTTTATGTTTTAACAATTGTTAACTGTTTTTAATGGTTGTGTTTTTTGTGAATATCCTTTACCAGGCATAGTTTTTTTATATCAGCTATCTTGATGATGAACGGAGCATACTTGAGCCGGCTGCCAACCATCTCTGTAGTATTATCTGAGTGGGCAATCACCTCATCCTGGTTATCACCGGCCAGCAGGCGTTTATACATCCTGTACTCGCCCCATTCAATATAATATACCTCGCCAGGTAATATCTTTTTATCATGAATCACCTTTAAAGCTACCCAGCAGCCATTTTCAAGGTAGGGATACATGGAGTGGCCCCAAACCGGCAATGCAAAGTCGCAATCTTCAATACCGGGAAAATTCATTCGACCCACCGGCATAGAATCATTAATATCATTATATACCTCCACCCCTGAAGCGGTAGCCGAAATTTCATACATCGGGATGCCATCAGGCTTAATTGCTGGCTGATTTTCTGTATTTACGACGGGTTGTGTGTTATTAATAAAATCTCTGTATTTTTCTTTAAAAATTCTGAGTTTTTCAGGATCGATATTTTGGCGGCTCTTCACAATTTCAGTAATAGAGCTTGGTGAATTAAACCCGAGTGCTTCGGCCAGTTGGGCGTTACCTACAAATGCTTTTCCTTTAAGTTGATTGTAAAGTATAATAAATTCCAGTGTTTCTGGGCGGATGGTTTTTATTTTACCGGGTTTCAGGCTATCACTCATGTTGATAAATTTATTAAAGATATTTATTGATATTGATAAAGATATTTCTGTATATTTGTTTCATTAATTCTGCTAAAGTAATACATTTTTTTATATAAACAAATGTTTATTACAGAATTAAAGAAATTTATATACAGAAAATTATTTATAGAATGTACATAGCCTATTCCGCCCTGCAATCACTAAGTGCTGACAATCAGCAAAATAAAACTGACCAATCGCTTCATGAACCTTCCGTACGCTACCAGGCCTATCTGGCCGCCTGTGCTAAATACAGTAAAGAAATTGCTGATATACAGAAATTCCTTCCCGGTTGGATGCCTGCTTTCAGGTAATACCCCTCCATATATACCCTCCCATATAATTCCTCAGCATCAGTAAATTAAAAACTAATAAAATGATAAAGATTACCCAAAAATTAAAAGATCAACTATGGTGGCTCATTATTTCAGTTGATTACGAATACAGCCGCATTGCCATTGCCGATCATGACCTTACCGATGATACGCTTACACTTTGGCTGGAAGACAAACACGATTTTAAAAACTCGCTCGATGAATGTTTGCAGCTTGATATTAAAAGCCGTGAATTTGCCAAAATAATAAAGACTGAAAATTTAAATAGTTATGAAGGCAGCAAAATGCATCCCACAAAAAACTTTGTATACAAAGCCAGGATTGAAATAAACGCGCCATTAAAATGGTACCAGGACGATGCCTCCACGATTGAGCAGCAATGGGCACGTGAAGCAGTACTAAGAACCATACTTACCCAGCTTGTTGAAACTGAGGCTGCCCGCGTTTATGAATAGAATTTTTTAAGATCCTTATTATGCCAAATGGCATTTATTCCATTTTTAATAATGTTGAAATTATCAATACGTGTTCTTGTTAAGTATTTAAAATGAGTTTGTTACGATTGGCTTGTTTTAGTGTATGGCAAATAATAACCAAGCTGTTATTTTGAGCTTGTTATTACTTACCATATGCTAAATTAGGAGATGCTGAATTTACAGCTTCAAAAAGCAGCACAGTTAATTTACCCTTACCTGCTTCTTTTCCTCTTGTTCTTGTTCAACTTCAACTAATTCTTCAACCTCGCTGATGGCTTCGGCGGGTTGACTTGCATAGTTGAGCTTGCGGAAACGCCATTGCGCAAATGCCGGCTCTTGAAAACGGTTGATGAGCTTAAAAAATTTGGGGAAGTTATGCACCTCTTCCAGCAGTACACCGGTTACAATACCATTATTATCTAATATTTCGCGGATAGTATATTCTTTATCTTTAGTGATCCAGATCTCAAAATCCCGCCTTATTTCTTCGCTTTTTTCAGGATCAATCCTGTCATTTATGCAAATTACTTTATCTCCTGGTTTCATAATACTATAGCTGCTAAAGCCGCCTGGTAATGGGCAGCAATTATACAGTGCAAAGTACAGGTTTTTTAACCGGAAATTAAAAATCAACATTGTAAAAAATACGCTTGTAAACTTCAAAAAACAACTCCCCGGTTTTAGCAGTCGGCATATCAATGTATAAACCATCAGCAACCTGCCAAACAGACTTCTAAACCAGGTGGGAAGTTAAATGCGCTGTATTTATGTTGATGTTTGCACTTTAGCGAGAAGGCTCAAAAAGCAAATAAATATTTGCCAAATAAACAAATTGTTTATTATTGCAGTCGTATATGTCTGACGAAGCAATAATAAAACGGTTAAAGGTGATTGTAAAGGAGCACGGCGGTCAGTTGGGGCTTGCCGGAGCAATTGGTGTTGACCAAGGCTTTATCAGTAAAGTGATCAATCAAAAACAGGATATCAGTTACTACCTTATCCGTAAGCTTTGTTTTCAGCTGAAGTACTCGCCCGAATGGTTGATTTTAGGAACCGGCGAAAAAAAGATAGATAAACAGGAATCGCCGAAGCTAATTACCGAAATACAGATGATGCGTACCGAAATTGACATTTTGCACGCTCGTATGAGGGCTTACGAAATGGAGATCAAAGAACTGCGCGATCAATTGCACCTTGATCAAAAAGCAGGGTAAATATTAAATAAGAAGGGTCATCTATATAGATGACCCTTCTTATTTGTGAGTATTCCTTTTAAACTTATTTAAAAGATAGGCTTTGTCACAATTATGCGTTTAGCTATATTATAGCTATTGTAGTTGGTTAATTAAAATTGGATCGGCTTAATAAAATGTGGCCCCATAGCTTTACTTGAATTATTTTGATAGCGTTTTTTGTAGGCAATAGCAGCTGTGCAAATAACTATGCAAAATATAAGTGCCACCTCTATTGCAATATGACTCATTGGAATCTGTTCCTGGTTATTTGAAAATAAACTACCGGCATCAGGCAGTATCAGGCCAAATAGGGGGAAACAAAAGAACATTCTTAATATTATTAATTTTTCCATAATTATTAACATTTAGTAGAATAATTCTAAGTTATGAATAATTTTATTACTATTTAAACAATTCTACGCTTAGATATTGATACTACAAACCGTTTTAAAAATTGTTTTAGGCTTTACGCACTGATTTTGGCGCATCAATAAAAAGCTTTCTTTAAATACAGAACCGATTTTACTATGAGTTACAATCCGGTTGTAACAATCAGTGAATCATAAAATCAAAACGTAAATTATTTTATGTCATGATTGAAGAGTCGGCTTATAAACAACCCCACCATGTAATGCTGTTTTTTGAAGAAAGGGAAAATAAAAATGAGCACCAGCATTGCATTTCAGAACACGTTAATTACTATGAAAGCCTGAAGAACAGTGGTAAGGTGCTACTAAATGGTAGTTTTTGGAATCAACCCCGCAATTTTGTGATTGTTTACGTAGCATCTGATCTTGAATTAGAGCACATTATTAATAATGATCCGGCTATTCAGGGCAATGTATTAGAACTTGTGCGGGCTATGCCATTTCAATAATAAGTTTATAACTTATTGATATGTAGTTATTTGTGTTTTTAATAAACTAAAACGTTTTATTTTTGATGATTTAATAAATCAATCGTTACGTTTAAATATTTTCTGTATGTAGTAATATAATTAACCTTGTTGAAATATTATTTTACGTTTTAAGCAAAAATTACTTGCATTGTATTCCTAAAAGGTGTAAATTAGGCCTATATTTAGTTAGATATATGGAACAATTAGCAATTTTTAGAATATTTTCAAGTTTTCCTTTATTTGGCCTTTTGATACCAGATATTTCATCTCTATTTATATATCCTGCAAAAAGCATTTCACCCACTCATTTGTATATCGAAAGCTTTTTATTGATAGCCGTAATTATTTGCACCGGAGGTATCTGGTACAAGCAAAAACAGGGTAAAAGCAATGCAGACATCCAGTTAGCGGGTTCAAATTAACCTGTACAAAAAACGTATCATTATTTCTAACCAATTATATACCTAAATTTAATACCCCTATGCCTGGCTCGCGAGAGCTGGGCTTTTTTTTGTCTTGTTTTATTATAACCGGCATTTTATTAATAGGTATTGCGAGTTGAGGTTTTTTTATATTTTTACCGCGATGAACCTTGATCAATTTAATCGTGGCAACCGGGTTGCTATCTCCTTCAAAGCCTGCTTTTTAATAAATAAACTTTTTGCAAAAAGTATCCTGATTTTAGTATTTGCATGTTTTATCGGCCCGGCTATGGCCCAGCACAGATCAACCGCTGCGTTAACCTATGGCGGCGGCAGCAATGGCGATAGTAATTTTGAATCGGGCTATGGCATTACATTTGGAGTTGGTTATGATTTACCGCTCGATTATTTAAAAGATATTTATAAACCAACCGTAGCTTATAATTTTGGTGTATCCCGTTTCCTGGGCGATTTTACCGTGGGGCTGAACTTAGGATACCACGCTTACAAACCTAAGGATGACTTAGTAAGTGTTGTGGGTAACAACGACGGCACTACAGAAACAACTGATTACAGCGCCTACTTTAGTAAACTCAAAGTTTTTGAAGGCTATGCCAGTGGTGTTTATAACATTGATTTAACAGAAGGGGCAAGGCTTTACGGCGGCTTAAATTTAGGCCTTTACTATACCGAAAATACCATCCCATATTTTACCACTGATGATACTGTTGTTCCGCTTGAACAGCACATCAGGAATTTTTATGTAGCGCCACGGCTTGGGCTCATTTTTTCGGTAAGCAATCAAATTGGCATAACGTTAGATGGCAAGTATAACTTTTATACTCCCATTACCAAATCGCAATATGATACAAGCTCCGGTAGTTTTTATACTTCAATAGCATTTCAGGCCGGTGTAGTGGTTAAGCTTTAAAGGAATTACAATCCCGGTTTATTTTTTACGAAAAGGCTGTTCAAAAAAGTCGTTCACTTTTTTATTAAACTCATCACTGTGCTGAATCAGTGTTTCGTGCCCTGAGTTTGGAACGATCCACAGGTTTGCCGAAGGGATATTTTGCGAAATGAGTATAGTATGCGGGGTAGGGATGAGGTCATGATCACCACCTATGATAAGTGAGGGACATTTTATAGCCTTTAATTCCGATAGTTTAATGTTAGGCTGAAACCAGTCGAGCAAAAATATTTTCCAGTCGTTTTTCTCTTTAGCGGTTTTAAATACCGTGTTCTTTTTGGCGTTATATTCCTTTTGCTCTCCTTTCCAGTACGAAGGGATAAGTCCGGTTGAATCGGGCCATAAGTTGGCACCTGTTGAGGCCAGCTTAATTACCTTTTCGGGGTGGCGCATAGCCAGTTCAAGCGCGTTGATACCGCCATCGCTCCAGCCAATAACATATGCCGAATCAATATGCATGGTATCCAGCAGGGCTGCAAAATCATCAACCATCATCTCAAAGCTTAACGAGTCGCGGTCATCGCGCGATTTGCCATGAGCGCGGCTATCTACCGCAATAACTTTATATTTTTTTGAAAAATAAGGAATGTTATGGCTAAATGCGCTGATATTGCCGCCGTTACCGTGAATGAGCAGCAAGGGTTTACCCGTTCCGTATGTTTCAGTATATAATTTAATTCCTCTTACGTTATAATACTTACCAACCGCGGCGTTATCGCCATAATTAACCTTTGAGGTGCGGTTGCACGAACATATAATCAGCCCGGCAAGCAGCATAAATGCTAACCGTAATTTTTGAATTTGCATAAAGGTTAAGCGTGTTGATATATAATTAATAGCTAATATATAGTTTTAACACGATAAGGTTATGGCCATATTAAAATAGGGGTACGGTTAAAAGTTGGTGTATTTTAAAAATCTTGTGCTAACACGCTAACTAATATTACCTTTGCAACTATTAACTTAAACACTTTTAACTACATACGTAAAACAATATCATAATAAAGAGATTATAATAACATGTTTTGCTACCAGTATCAATATATTTTTCATGCCTGCCATTTGCCTAAAAAGTAACTACATTATAGCATTTCTTTTTTTTGTAGGCAGCTTATTCAGCACTACTATTTCCGCGGCACAGCAGGATGCGGCAGGCAAAACTCTTTCAAGTACCTTTAAATTTAAAACCGTAATTATTGATGCCGGGCATGGGGGTAAAGATCCGGGTGCCCATGGTGCTTACTCCAACGAAAAAAGTGTGGCCCTTGGTGTAGCCAAAAAGCTGCGCGATTTGATTAACGATCAAATGCCCAGCATAAAAGTGGTGATGACCCGCAGTACCGATGTTTTTGTGGAGTTGCACAAGCGTGCCGATATTGCCAATGATAATCATGGCAACCTGTTTATATCTATCCACTGTAATTCCTCGCCGCAGCGTCATGGTACCGAACGCGGGCCTTTGTTGCTGGTTTATGGTTTTCACCGTAGCCAGGAGCAGCGCGAGGCCCTGCGCGAAAATGCTTCTATCTATATAGAAAAGGATTACAAAAATAAATACAACGGTTATGGTGACGATGCCGTTGTAAATACCATTGTACTGAACGCATTTCAGCAAAAATACCGCAAACAGAGCATCCAGTTTGGCGATTTGGTTGCCACCGAATTTAAAAAGACCGATGGCCGCCGCAGTCATGGTGTAAAAGAGCAAGGCGTACTGGTGCTGGCTCAAAGTGGTATGCCTGCCGTACTGGTTGAAACGGGCTTTATCAACAACGCATCCGACGAGGAATACCTGAACTCCAGTGCAGGCCAAAGTGAGATAGCCAGGTCAATACTAAGGGCCTTAAAACAATACCGCGATAATTTAGAAGGGCGATAAGGCATACCACAACGTTTATTTCTTCTGTACTCCTAAACAAATTGATTGCTACCAATTATACCAACATTTGCTTAGCTTAGTATAAAAAATAATTACCGTGGAACCTTTTACAGTAACCATCGATAAAATAGATTACCAGGTAAGTCTTCATTCCGGGTTTCCAAAACTGTTTGATGTTTTTAACCTTAACGTGAACTACACCATCGGCAAAACAGACGCGGGTAATTGGGTATACATTAAGCACGAGCCACTAACGGCTGTTATCCCGCTTGAGCAAATAGGAGCTGCCATCGACGATCATTTAGTTGATAATCAGTAGTTTTTCAGAGCGTTTTCTTTTAAAGTCCAGTAAAATGGTAGTGATTTTGTCATGCAATTTCAATAAAAAGATGTTTAAACATATATTCTTGAAAAGATTAAAATCATTTATCTACTTTTGGGCCATAAAAAAAAGAAATTTAAAAATTAAAACACAATGAAAAAGATCTTTATCCTGTTGGCATCGGCATTTTTGTACACAGCCGCATCAGCACAAACTACCTGGACTGTTGACAAAGCTCACTCAAATGTTAAATTCACTGCAACTCACTTAATGGTGTCTGATGTTGATGGTACTTTTAAAAACTATGATGCAACTATCACTACTTCAAAACCTGATTTTAGCGATGCTAAATTCCAGATCAGCATTCAAACTGCTTCTGTAACTACAGATCAGGATCAACGTGATGGTCACATTAAAAGTGATGCCTTTTTTGATGTGGCTAAATATCCAACACTTACTTTCACCAGCACTGCTATCACCAAAACATCTGATAAACACTACAAACTTACAGGTAACCTTACTTTACATGGTGTAACAAAACCTGCTACTTTTGATTTATGGTACCGCGGTACAATTGTTAACCCAATGAGCAAAGCTGATGATGCTGGCTTCCAGTTAACAGGTACTATCAAACGTTCTGATTTTACTTTCGGTCCGTCAATCCCTGCTGCTATTGTTAGCGACGAAGTTGCTATCAAAGCTAACGGCGAATTTGGTAAAGCTAAATAATTACTATTAACATATATACGCAAAACGGCGTGCTCATGTAAATGGGCACGCCGTTTGTTTTTAATGTGGCTTAAATATTTTATTCGTCGGCCAGGAGTTGTTTTAGGGTGTCAAACCATAGCTGATTGCTGGTGCTGAAAAATTTATGATCAACAATAAGATATATGGTGTTTGAACCTTCCTTGGTTTTATACCTGAGCCTTAAAGGCTGGCAAAACATACCGTAATTTTTTACGAATGATCTTTTATATATATCATCAAAGCCAAGATATACCTGTTCCAGTTTTTCAAGCGGAATATGAAGATAGTTGTAGCCGTCGATAACCAGGCTATCGCTTGTTAATATAATTTCGCCTTCGCGGTGGTGAGGGGGTGGAGTGAGCGAAAATAGGGTACCCGCTCCATCAGCCAATGTATAGCCTGCAATTTCGTAATCGTAACTCCAGAGCGCTTTACCTATTTGTAAAATTTGCATTGATTAAATTTAGCTAATATAATTGATAACTGCAACCTTGCGGGTTATAGTATTATACACACTAAGTAATTTAGCTATATTTGGTCAGCGGAACTATTTTTTCGCAATATTTTACATTATGGCTACAGAAGTTAAGTGCCCAAGTTGTGGTTTTGGTTTTCCGATAGAGGAGGTGATGGCCGAGGAGTACAAAAAGGAACTCCGGGTTAAAATGCAGGATTATACCCGCCAAAAGGAGGAGGAATATCGTAAAAAGGATGAGGAATTTTTAACTAAGGAGCGCCAGCAGAAGGAAGCTTTTGAGCAACGCTTAACCGACGAAAAAAAGCAGTTGCAGCAGGCCATGGAGCAAAACCTGCGCAAATCGATCAGCGAGGATTTTGAAAACCAGTTGCTGATGCTTAAAACATCGGCACAGGAAAGTGAGGAAAAACTAAAACTTTCGCGCCAGAAAGAGCTGGAGTTTTTACAGCGCGAAAAGTTACTGCATCAGAAAGAAGAAGAAATGGAACTGGCCCTGCAGCGCAAACTACAGGAGCAGCGCAACGAACTGAGCGAGCAGATACGCAAGCAGGAAAACGAACGCCACAGCATAAAGGATACCGAATACCAGCTCAAGGTTAAGGAGCTTGAAAAACAGCTCGACGATCAGAAAAAACTGGCCGAAGAGATGAAACGTAAAGCCGAACAAGGCTCCATGCAACTACAGGGCGAAGCTCAGGAGTTGATATTGGAAGAGCTGCTGCGTAATTATTTCCCGTTTGATGTGATCAGCGAAGTGGGCAAAGGTGTGCGCGGTGCCGATTGTATACAAACCGTGCGCAACCAGTTTGGCCAGGAGTGCGGCCGCATTATTTATGAAAGCAAACGCACTGCAACCTTTGGTGCCGACTGGATTGAGAAACTTAAAAAAGACATGCGCGGCGTTGGTGTTGATGTGGCCGTTATTGTTACCCAATGCTACCCTAAGGGAATGGATTGCTTTGGCGAAAAGGATGGTGTTTGGATCTGTAGTTTTGACGAGGTAAAGGCGGTATCATACATCCTGCGGGATGGAGTGATCAAACTATCTAACCAGGCACGCTCTCAGGAAAATAAGGGTGATAAAATGCATCTGCTATATGATTATTTAACCAGCAGCGAATTTTCTGAACAATGGAAAGCCATCCGCGAGGGCTACATGAGCATGCGCCTGTCTATCCAGAAAGAACGCGATGCCATGGAAAAAATGTGGAAGGCCCGCGAAAAGCAATTGGAAAAAGTATTATTAAATGCTGCCCACATTAAAGGCAGCATTGAAGGCATTGCCGGTAATGATACCATACAACTTAGCCTAACCGACGACGAAGACGCTTTGCTGCTGGAGTAAGCACTATATGTGTTCGGAGAAGCAAAAAGTTTGTCATTTCGACGAGGAACGAGGAGAAATCTTATAAGATCTGCAAATCATTATGTATGTTATGTAAGATTTCTCCTCACTCTACGCTCAATACCACCTTATTCGTCGAAATGACAACACTTTTGTGAATTTATTTTTGAACACCTATAGAACGAATAAGCATCAATGTATAATTATTAATACAAAAGGCCGGTTATTGTGTAACCGGCCTTTTGTATTTCGAAATTTATTATCTTAACCTCCACAATATTGATCCTAAAGTATTTCCAAAACGTATTCCTGAAATTAGTTCATGTATGAAAAAAGTTACTGCCTTTTATTTATGCCTCGTTTTATTGGCTATAGTTACCTCTTCGGCCAAAGCGCAAACCTCAGATAAACTACCAAAACTGCTCATCAGGCTTGATGATATCGGGATGAACCACTCTGTTAATATGGCCGCTAAAAAGGTAGCCGAAACCGGGATGCCCTTTTCCGTGTCGCTGCAGTTTGCCTGCCCGTGGTACCAGGAAGCGGTGGAGATACTGAAAAAATATCCGCAGGTAAGCGTGGGAGTGCATTTAACGCTGACATCTGAGTGGAAAAACTACCGCTGGGGTCCCGTACTGGGACGCACTGCTGTACCAAGCCTGGTTGATAGCAACGGGTACTTTCCGCAATCAACACGGGCATTTGCCAAAAGCGGGTATAAGATTGACGAGGTTGAAAAAGAACTGTCGGCACAAATTGAGCGCGCTTTGGCCTCCGGCTTAAAAATCAGCTATATTGACCCGCATATGGGGATAGCCCTGTCCACCCCGGAATTGCGGGCATTGACCGAAAAACTGGCCCATAAATATAAACTGGGTATATCTATATTAAGCAGCGTTAATTACTTTGGCGAAACCTATAAGGAAATGTGGGGTGAGCCTATCGCCACCAAAAAATCGGCGTTCCTGGATTATTTGAACACCAAACTGGATGCTGATCGCCCTAATCTGATGGTGCTGCACGTAGCCACCCCAAGCCCTGAAATGGATGTACTGGTTGATATGAACAGCAACATGATGAACAGTAAGGAGGGCAAGCCGCTAACCAGCCTTCACCGCCAAACTGAGTTGGCCGCGCTGTTATCGCCCGAGTTTAAAAGTATGATTGGTAAAAAGTTCCAGCTTATTAATTATCAGCAACTGTTAGCCACCAAAGATATCAGTGTACTTAAAACTGCAGATAAATAAACTTCAGTTGATTAAGCTTATGCAAGACTTACGAAGTTTTTAAAACTTCGTAAGTCTTCACTCTATCGTTCAGAATGGTGAATTTTAGTCAAGATCGATTGTATAGTGCCTCGCAGTCAAGACACCTTATTCCGTTGCAGCCAATGCCATTTTAGCTTGTCTTTCCTTACGGTATTTGCTTAGGTTTATCAGGAGTACGCTGCCTAATATGATAACAAGGCCGCCTACTTGTAAAAGGGTAATATGCTCAGCGGCAAACAATACGCCCAGAATAACTGCTATAACCGGGTTTACATAGGCATAGGTACTTACCTGCGTTGCCGGGCGAACCTGCAGCAGCCATACATAGGCGCTAAAGGCGGCTATTGATCCAAAAATGATGAGGTAAAACAAGGCATACCAGCTGCTGGCAGGGATATTTTGCCATTGCAGGCTCTGTACTTCGTGGTGCAAAAAGCTTGATGGCAGGAAGATAAAACCGGCTGCCAGCATTTGCCAGGCCGTATTTACAGGTGCCGAACCTTGGGTGTTAAAGTATTTGGAATACAAGGAACCTCCGGCCCATGAAATGGAACCTACCAGCAATAGCAACATACCCGGCAGCTTTGAATTGCCTGTTGATGGGCCAAACAATCCCTGTAATTGTTCGCTGAATAATAATATCACCCCTATAAAACCGATTAGTAAACCAACCAGTGTTGACGTGCTTTTAAAGTTTACGCTCCAGTTTTGCCTGTCGAGCAGTACAAACCATATTGGGGGAGATGACACCATGATAGCCACCATGGCGCTTGGCAATGTTTGTTCGGCCCAGATCACGGCACCGTTGCCGATAACCAGTAGAAAGAAACCGCTGGCCGCGGCATGAATCATGTTACGCTTAACAAAAATCTTTTCGCCTTTAATAGTACACCATATCAATAATAAAATGCCTGCTGTAATAAAGCGCAGGGCACCCAGCAAAAGCGGCGGAAAACCAACCACTGCTATTTTTATAAAAAAGTAGGTAGAACCCCAAACCAGGTAAACAATAGCAAAAGCTATGATCACTAACAGGGGCGATGCGGATTTTTGTGGAGTTAAGGTCATGATGATATTTATTTTTCGGGTATAACCAATTGTTGTTGTTCTTTCACGGTTTCAAGCACAATAGTGGTGCGTGTGCTTAAAATATTGGGTATTTTGCTAAACTGGGTACGCATAATGTGCATTAAGGAAGCCGAGTCATAGGTGCGTACCTTAACCAGGTAACAATCATCGCCGGCTACATGATGTACTTCCTGCACTTCGGGTATTTTGGCCAGCTCAATGGTGGCATTGCTGCTGCCCGGTCCGTCAGATGCTTTCATGAATACAAATGCCAGTAATTTTTGCTGTAATGCAACCGGATTTATTCGGGTAGTATATTGTTGGATCACCTTTTTTTGCTCCAGTTTTTTTACACGTTCCAATATGCCCGAGGGTGCCATGCCAAGTTCGCGTGCAAGATCGGCGTTTGATATGCGGGCGTTCTCCTGCATCAGGCGCAAAATATGAAGGTCAATTTTATCTAAAACTATTTCTGCTTCATTTATCATACTGTAATATTAGCTTTTTTGTGAATTAAATTCAAAATAAAATTTAATAAATGAATTTAATTCAACAAAACTATAATATTAGTGTTTAAACGTATATTTTAGATGTGTAAGAGTGGATTAGGAAAATATTAAAAAAGCAAGTAGAGCAGGCATGAAAAGCAACCGGCAAAAGCGCCGATAACATCAACCGGGTGTAAATTATAATGAAGATCTGTAAAAAAGTAATAAGCCAATCAGAGCAGATGGCAAACGGGGGTACAAAAGGTATAAAAACAAACACCCATCAAATTATGACAGGTGCAAGCAGATAAGGTTTTGGTTTCTTAATTTATCCTAACATCAGCAGGTTTAATAATTTGTCGGGCTTGGTTTCATCAAACGCCGTTTTAACGTATTTATAGCCGTTTTTTGTAGTTGCGGTAAGCAGTTTGGCTTTATTTCCTTCTTCATCCAAAACGTAGGCGGTGCCATTGTCGTTTATCCAGTCAAAAAGCACATCACGGGTGGTAATACCACGGTTTTGGGTATGGTCATCAATCCATACTAATGAATTAATGGCCAGGTATGGGTTATCGTATTCACCATTATTGGTGTTTACTCCTGTTATTCGTAAGGGCATAGTCAATATATCAGGGATTCACGGCCAAAGTCAGCAATATATACCAACACGTCAATCCGTGAAAACACTGTATTTTTAATGTGTAAAAACAGTGTTTTCACGGATTGCTACTGGTTATAGTATCGGCGCATCAATCGTTTATATTTTGATGATCCGGTCGTTTTTACGGTGCGGTGTACTTTTAGTTTCGGGTTTGGGAATGTTTTTTATAACATTTATCAGCGTAGTGGCTATCAGTCCGGTTGCTTTTATCCCGAAATGAACAAATGGTTTCATTACTTCCCAGGCATTGCCATGTCCGGTTTGTACATCAGGATTCGGGTTGTCTGCTTTTTTTATTTCACGAGATGCCATGTCTTGATATTTAAGGTTGATGTATAAACTATGTAAGTTCAACACCTAACAGGCATAAAAATCCTGCCAAAAAATCAATATCCGGCGTCTGATACTTTTTAAGCCTTTTTCTTAAGCGTAATTACCGTTATCTCGGGCCATATGCCCAAACGGCCCGAAAATGCCAGGAAGCCAAAGCCCCGGTTTACATACAGGTAGCGGTTCTTTTCATTAACAAGACCCGCCCAATCCAGGTAGCGGTATTTTACCGGGCTCCATTTAATACCAGCGGCTTCCACACCAAACTGGGCACCATGTGTGTGGCCCGATAAGGTAAGGTGTACGGTGGTGTCATGATAACGCACTTGTTCTTCCCAGTGGGTTGGGTCGTGCGAGAGCAGTATCTTGAAAGCATCTTTAGGCACACCTTCCAGGGCCTTGTTCAGATTGCCAACCTGTATAAAGCCGCGCCCCCAGTTTTGAACGCCTATGAGTGCTATTTTTTGACCGTTTTTTTCGATGGTTACA
This sequence comes from Mucilaginibacter aquaedulcis, assembly GCF_030409325.1. Taxonomy (GTDB): domain Bacteria; phylum Bacteroidota; class Bacteroidia; order Sphingobacteriales; family Sphingobacteriaceae; genus Mucilaginibacter; species Mucilaginibacter aquaedulcis. The sequence continues at coordinate 602,495 of NZ_JAUFPR010000001.1, read as the reverse complement.
TTTTCATCAAGCAGCAGTCGGTAGTCAAGCGCTTTATGGTGTTGTTTTAATAGTTCAAGGTTGGCTGCTTTTTCTTGTTCGCTGTTCCATTTTATATAATCGCCATAGTCATGGTTGCCTAATATCGAGAACTGCCCATATGGGGCCTTAATTTGTTTAAAGCGGTTAATATAAGGCTCAATTTCAGTGGCAACGTTATTAACCAGGTCGCCGGTAAAAACAAACAGATCGCTTTTTTGAGCCTTGGCCATATCTATACCGCGCTGCATGGCTTCGGTATTATCAAAACTGCCCGAGTGGATATCTGACAGCTGGGTAATGGTAAACCCGTCAAACGCATCGGGCAGATCATTAAAGTATATGGTTTTGGTATGCAGCTTGTAAGCATATTTGCCCTTGATCATGGCATAAAACAAGGAGGTGAACGGAACCGAGGCCACCAGGATAGCTATCTCACTGATAAACTTGCGGCGTGCCGGAAACGCGGGCTGGCTCTTGGTACCGCTGGCCATATTAAACATACCTACCACAAACCTGCCCAGATCGCCGAGCGATAAAATGATCACAAAGAACAGCTTGGTAATAAAAAAGGTAAGGAAAAGGCTTAGCACCCATTCATGAAATGGCCGCATACCTGTGCCTGTACTAAAGCTGCCAAAACCTACCAGGAATAAAGCGACAACACCAACGGATACCAAGAGGTAGCCAAACAGCATGACGTTACGCCACAACTGCGATGGCCAATCGGAACTTAATGTTTTCAGACCTGAAAATACATACCAGTCAAACAATAAACTAATTGCCGATATGATTAAAAATACCTTGAAAAAGCCGCTGTTGTGCATATAATGATGTATAAGTCTGCAATTTATGAAAGCTGCAGTAATATAAATGTAAAAATTAGAGGACGGAAATGTATTAAACATAAATCATTATTTTAGTGACCTATAAACCATACCATGAAACCGTATTTCCTATTACTATCAGCAGCATTGCTCGTGGCCGGGCATGCCAACGCGCAGCATCGGCCTAAAACAGATACCCTGTTTTTTGAGGATTTTAATGAGCAAACGCTCGACCGCAGTAAGTGGAACGTAGAGATAACCGGCAACACAGTGAATGATGAACAGCAGGCCTATGTAGATTCGGCTGCTACCATATATATGGTTAAGGGGAGCGATGCAGAAGGGGCAACTAACGGAGCATTGGTATTAAAGGCGCTGTACAGGCCGGGCTTTACCAGTAAGGAGCAAAAGAAGTACGATTTTATTTCGGGCAGGATAAATACCCGCGCCAAAATGGAGTTTACTTATGGCAGTGCTTCGGCACGTATGAAAATGGCCGCCGGTGCCGGTTTGTGGCCCGCGTTTTGGGCGCTGGGCAATGGTAATTGGCCCGATTGCGGCGAAATAGATATAATGGAAACCATTGGCGACTCGAGCTGGGTAAGCCATGCCCTGCATGGGCCAAACTATTTTGGCGACACGCCGCTTGTGTACCGGGCGCATTTTGCCGCGGGTATTGATGTTACCCAATGGCAAGTTTACACGGTTGACTGGAGCCCAACCAGTTTAATTTTTAAGGTTGACGGCAAGGTAACCTACACCGTAACCAAACCTATGGTTGAAAAATATGGCCGCTGGGCATTTGATAATAAAAAGTTCATCATCCTTAATTTTGCTTTAGGCGGAGGATACCCTGGCGGATATAATAAGATCAAAGATCCATACTTTGGAATAGCGGAAAGTACCGTAAACAAGATAAAGGCTGGTAACGCTAAAGTATTTGTTGATTGGGTATTGGTAACCCGGAGCAGTAAACAGCCATAATTGTTAAAGTTTGTTAAAGAAGTGTAACAACTAAACACTGTTAATAATACAGGTTATACATAGTGCGTTTAAGATTTATAAATGCAAAAAACGCAAAAATATAATGTTTCATAAGTCTGAATTTTACTTTTTTAAAACATTGTACTAATCGTAATTGCATATTTTTGAATTATCATCATCAATAACATCTACCACTATGGCAATATTAACAATTCAGATCCCAGACAGCGAAGTACACACCCTATCAAGCATCATTGAACAGGTAGCAGGCAGCGTAATAAGAGTAAACGCAGATGAAGACATCCATACTAATGAATGCCTTCAGAAAGAAGATTTCTTTATGAGAAATAAACTGGCTCAGTCGCTTCACAATAATTATTTGTGGAATGATTAAGCATTAAATAATAATTTAAGAAACTGTTAATACACCATAAAGAGGAAAAGCCCTGCTGTAAAGCAGGGCTTTTCTGTTTTTATCAGGTATTATCGGTTAGTATTTTTTGGAACTTAGTTTGCGCGTAATAAATATCAGCAGCAAACCCAGCACCAGAAAAACCACCAGCAACACTACCGAATTGATCATGATCTTGTTGTAACCAAATTTACCTGCATCAATAAAAGGATAGGGGTAAATATTTGTCAGTGCCCCGCGAATAAGGGTATATATCACATATATAAAAGGATACCAAAGCCAGTTAAGTGCCTGGCTCCACTTCAATGTCGGTTTATCAATTAAAATTAGCCAGTAAATTACAAAAAGCACAGGATTAACCAGATGCAATAATTCATCGGCCAACCTGAACAGACCTACGGGTTTCCCTATACCACGCAATATGGTATTATAAATTAAACCCACAATAATAATATAGAAAACAACACCTGTAAATACATAACCCCGAGAGAAAAAATCATTAAGCCACGTTTGCGGTTTCAATAACAGGCCAATGAGGCATACCCCCACCAAAATATTACTCTGAATAGTAAAATAACTAAAGAATTGCACCAACGCGTTGGGCAAACTTAACCCATCGTGAAGGTAGGCTTGCATGGAAATACAAAACTGCAATATCAAACCAAACCATACCAATACCATTAATAAAAATGTGATAGTGGCCGATGGCTTTGTAATACGCTGGGTTAGGGTTTGTGGCATATTATATATTTTATTAAATGTAATATTATCAGGTATTAAATGAATAAAATGCACTCAATAAATGTGATCTATATTTACTAAATTAGATTACCAAGTAACCAAAATAAGAATTTATCCGTAATAAACGTTTTATGAACGGCTCTTTAACTATTCCGAAGACTATATATTGCAAATTCTGCAAAATATGTGGTGCCCGGCCTGTACTTGAGGCTGATAAGGCGGGGCTTTATGTGGTTAAATGTCCCAACGATAACGGGCACTATCAAACCCGGGCAGGGCTGATTGATATTGACGACTGGAACCGGAACAACACGGTGCGTTATGGAGCCGACCAGGGCAACTCTCCCCGCGTTTTTGCGAAGTAAAATTTAGCTTTAATTTTTTCTTAAAGTTTCTTTAGCTGCTTTTAAGTAATAGTTCATCAAACGCATAATCTTTGATTAGCATGGTATGCGAACGACTCACTCTGCCTACGCTTCGCTGAACCACCCTATCTTCGCCTGCGGCGGAAAGTGGGGACGGTAAAATGGATAATTGTCATTGCGAGGAGGCACGACGAAGCAACCGCGAACTATGCAGGTTTTATCTGTACAGTTCGCGATTGCCACGCTATGCTCGCAATGACAAAATTGTTTTCACCCTCTTTTCGCCGCAGGCGAAGAGAGGGGCGACAAGCGTAGCGATGTCGATGTGAGTCGATAAACAGCCTGTCATGAGGTATCAAATTAGTATTTCAGTTCCTGGCAATGGATACCGGCTTTCCCTAACAGTGTTTCAATATACTGGGGCGAAAGACCTTTTGCCACTATGCGCAGTATATTGTCGCAATCTTCCAGGTCAAAGTTCCATTGTGCAATAGTCGGAACCTTGGTAAGCAAGGCAGTTACCTTACTTACCTGCCGCGGTTCCTTAACGCTTGTTGAAAATACCAGCACTTCCATGTTTATGTCGTTTATAGGTTATTGGTCTTTATCTTCCGGTTCGGTTTTAAAGTCGTTTTCCCATTGGCGGCCAAATTTGCCAAAGCCGCCCCGGTTTTCCCAGTTACACATACGATCGCGCATTTTGGCCTTGAATTTTTCCTGTTCCTCAGGGCTCAGGTTTTTAAAGCGCTCTTCCATGCGTTTACGCATCCATGGCGCACCACCGCCAGCCCAGCCGGGCCTGCCTCCTTTACCAAAGCCAAACAGTATTTTGCATAAAATAAATATGCCTGCCGCCTGCCAAAAGGTAATGGTACTTACATGCAAAATATCGGGCAATAAATTATTCCATAACTGCATCACCACAAAACTCACCAGGGAGAGTACGGCAACGGCTATCACAGGGATAAATATGAACCTGTATGGCCTCTCAAAAAATATCCTTCTCATTTTCTTAATTTTTTTAATGTGCGGCCCTGGTTTTAAGCAGAGGCCATTTTTTTAATATTCTGTTATCTCTTTGTATAATTGTTGTAATCGTTTGCGCAGGTGCAGCACCGCGTATCTTTTGCGCGATACCAGCGTTTGCATTTTTTCGCCGGTAAGGTCTGCTATTTCCTGGAACGATAGGTCTTCCAGCTCATGCCAAACAAATACGTCCTTTTGTTCAAAGGGCAATTCGTCAAGCGCTATAAATAACTGGTCCCAAAACAGGCTGCGTACATATTCAGTTTCGGGAGTACTGGTTTCGGCGAACAGCAGGTCCTTAAAATCTGAGGTGTCCTCTTCATCAGTATCGGGGCCAAGCATATCATCAAGCAGGGTTTCCTTCTTTTTTTTATGCTTATCAGTTATTTTATTGCGGGCAACCCGGTAAAGCCAGGCGCTGGTTTGTTCAATAGGCTCCGAGTTGATAACCGAGCTAAACTGATACCAAACATCCTGCAGTATGTCTTCAGCATCGGCATCGCTTTTTACTCTCCGCCTGATAAAACCCAACAGGTTTTTACCATACTCCTTAATAGTATGTATAATATGACTGTTCTTATCTTCGGGCATTAGTGCGGTGATCAATTTTTTGCTTCTTATAAAGATATAGACGATTGTGCTTTTAAAACATTTTAAATTATTTTGAGAAAAATAAATTCACCCCGATGCCGCTTCGCTTGTCACCCCTCTCTCCGCTTTGCGCATAGAGGGGGACGGAATCTTCCTTTGTATATTTACTCTCTTTCCGGCGAAGCCGGAAAGAGAGTGCCAGAGCGTAGCAACGGGCGGATGAGCCGATAAACAGTCTGATTTGATGCAACTACCTTTAATGGCCATTACTCTTTGATGGAACTGTTTTTGTTTTAACTATACTTGCAAGGCACAATAATTGCAACAATAATGGTTGATGGCATCGTATAAACATTAATGGCGCCATCAATACTTTTGCTTATGGGTATTGTAACAAATGAAACATATTTGGGTTTATCAGATAAAAAAAGTGCAGTATGGCCAAACAAAATCGTTCTAAAGCTATATTTTAATAGCATGAATTACATAACCAAAAAGGGCGTGCTCCCAAAGGCATGCTTAAGTATCGTTATATTATTTTTTCTTCAACTAAAAGGCTTTTCCCAGGTTCAAAATGTTCCCGTAAATTTCCGTGTTGATAACCTGATATGCGAATATAAAATTAACCCCATTGCTGTTGATGCGGCCAATCCCCGCCTGAGCTGGAAACTGATAACCAACGACAGGAATATTGAACAAACAGCATACGAGATACGTGTTGGCAGTAATGCCGTGTCACTCACCAAAGCAAAAGACATCATCTGGTCGTCGGGCAAGGTATTGTCTGATCAATCAGTGCATTTGTACTATGGTGGCCCTCCGCTTACCTCGCGCCAAAAATGCTATTGGCAGGTGCGTGTATGGAACAACAAAAACCAGGTAACGCCCTGGAGCATGGTAAATTTCTGGAAAATGGGTTTATTGAAACCCACCGATTGGACAGCCAAGTGGATCCAGAACAATTATCAGTCAGATACAACCGGCGGCCCCAGCCCCATGTTCCGCAAAAGTTTTGTGTTGGATCATAAGATCAGGGCGGCGCATTTATATATTACTGCCCATGGTGTGTTTGAGGCTCTTATAAATGGTAAACGGGTAGGTAATGATTATTTTACCCCCGGCTGGACAAGCTATAACAAACGCCTGCAATATCAGGTGTATGATGTTACCTCGCTGCTAAAAAAGGGAGATAACGCTACAGGCGTAACTATTGGCGATGGCTGGTATCGCGGCTATACTTACAACCGCCGAAAAGATGTTTACGGTAAAAAACTGGCCCTGCTTTATCAGCTGGAGGTAGTTTACACCAGCGGCAAACGTCAGATCATCACTTCGGATAAAAGCTGGCGTGTGGCGTACGGAGCTATCCGTTCCTCTTCATTTTTTGATGGCGAGGTTTACGATGCCCGTAAGGAAAAAACCGGCTGGACAGAGCCCACCTACCGCAACCTTACCTGGGATACGGTAAAAACCGACGAAACCATCAAGGATAACCTGATAGCGACATCAGGCCCAACTGTAAAAAAACATGAAAAGTTTTTGCCACTCAAGGTGTTTAACACTCCCGAGGGCGACCGTGTGGTTGATTTTGGGCAGAACCTGGTAGGCTGGGTACAGTTTAAACTCAAGGCTAAAGCCGGCGATACCATTAAACTTTTCCATGCCGAGGTGCTTGATCAGAAAGGTAACTTTTATACCAAGAACCTGCGCACCGCCAAACAAGAGATCACCTATGTTTTTAAGGATGACAGCACCGCAACCTTTGAGCCGCATTTTACCTTTCAGGGTTTTAGATATTTAAAGGTTGTTGGGTACAAGGGCCCGCTTGATTCTACTAATCTTGCTGCCTATGCCCTGTATTCAGATATGGCGCAAACCGGCAAATTCTCCACCTCAAACCCGCTGGTTAACCAGCTGCAACATAATATTCAATGGGGGCAAAAGGGTAATTTTATTGATGTACCTACCGATTGCCCTCAGCGCGATGAGCGTATGGGCTGGACAGGTGATGCACAAGCCTTTTGCGGTACCGCCACCTTTAATATGGATGTGGCAGGCTTTTTCACCAAATGGCTAAAAGATCTCTCGGCCGATCAGCATAAGGACGGGGCGGTACCTTACGTGATTCCTAATGTGCTGGATAGCGTATCAGCAGCGGCCTCGGGGTGGAGCGATGTGGCAACTATTGCCCCGTGGAATATTTACCTGGCCTACGGCGATAAACAGGTATTACAGCAGCAGTATGATAGCATGAAAGCCTGGGTGGGCTACATTCAGCAACATAGCCGCAATTACCTCTGGGATACCGGTAACCACTTTGGCGACTGGCTGTTTTATGCCGGTACCAACTATGAAGATGGCGCCGCCCTTACCGATAAAAACCTGATAGCGCAGGCGTTTTATGCCTATTCAACCCAATTGCTCATCAAGACAGCTAAAATTCTGGGCCGGAACGATGATGTGCAGAAATATACACTGCTGCTTTATAACATCAAAAAAGCCTTTATGGCCGAGTATGTGACTCCTAACGGGCGTATGATATCAGGCACACAAACATCATACGTACTGGCACTTAATTTTGATATGCTGCCCGAAAACCTGCGCGAGTCGGCGGCTAAGAGGTTAGTGCATAATATTGAGGATTACGATGAGCATATCACCACCGGCTTTTTGGGTACACCTTATATATGCCATGTTCTAAGTCGTTTCGGGCATACCGATATTGCGTATGACCTGTTGATGAAAGAATCGTATCCGTCATGGCTGTATCCTGTTAAAAACGGGGCCACCACCATATGGGAACGCTGGGACGGCATTAAGCCCGATGGTAGTTTTGAGGACCCGGAAATGAACTCCTTTAACCACTATGCCTACGGTGCTATTGGCGATTGGATGTACCGCGTTATAGCCGGTATAAATACTGATGAGAGCGATCCCGGTTTCCACAGCATATTGATTGCCCCAAGGCCGGGTGGTAAACTAAGCAGCGCGCAGGCCGAGTTGGAAACATTGTACGGCAAGGTGAAATCTGCCTGGAGTATTGATAATGGCATATTTACACTGGATGTTATTATTCCTCCAAATACTACGGCCAGTATTTTACTACCATCAGTAACTGATCAGATAACCGAAGGCGGCTTGGATATTAATACCGTGAAGGAAATTACCGATATTCAAAAAACAGGAAACGATGCACAAATGAGCATCGGCTCAGGTACTTATCACTTTGTTTATACCATGAAAACTTATGGTAAGCATAATAATTAAGTGAATTATGTGGAAGGGTGAGTAAAAACTTGCCAATGTTCGCGATCGCTTCTTCGTTCCTCCTCGCAATTGTAAAGTTGTTCCTGCACCCTCCTTTCCGGCGAAGCCGAAGAGAGGGGGCATAAGCGTAGCAACGGGTGGGTGAGGCATATGTCCATTATCTTTTCATCCCCAAGTCCTTTCGTGCCAAAATCCCATAATCCCACAGTACCCAAGTCTCAAAAGTCCCAAAAATATACTTACTTTGAACCCTTAATGAACAAGTACCCCGTTGTTAATAAAACGCTGAAAAAGCTGTTGCTACCGGCTTTGCTGTTAATGGCAACCATCACCAGGGCACAGCAGTTTGGGGGCAATCCGCCATCGTTAAAGTGGAAACAGGTAAACACGCTGCCGGCGCGTATCATATTCCCTGCCGGCATGGATTCTGCCGGTATCCGTGTGGCCAATATTGTGCAGCAAATGAACGGGTTAATAAAGCCAACAATTGGTGTTAAGCAAAGGCAGGTGAACATTGTTTTGCAAAACCAAACCACTATTGCCAATGGTTATGTGGGCTTGGCACCTTTCCGGAGCGAATTTTTTTTAACACCCGAACAAAACAGTTTCGACATAGGCAGCCTGCCATGGGCGCAGCAACTGGCCATACATGAGTTTAGGCATGTGCAGCAGTATAACAACTTTAACGTAGGCCTTTCACGTGCTTTACGCATTTTGTTTGGCGAAGGCGGGCAGGCGCTGGGTAACGATCTATCAGTACCCAACTGGTTTTTTGAGGGCGATGCCGTTTTTAACGAAACCCATGTAAGCGAACAGGGTAGGGGTCGCTTGCCTTATTTTTTTAACGGTTACAGGGCATTGTGGGCTGCCGACAGGAACTATAGCTACATGAAGCTGCGGAACGGATCATATGTAGATTATACGCCCGATCATTACCCGCTGGGCTATATGCTGGTTGCTTACGGGCGGCAGCAATATGGCGATGATTTCTGGAAAAATGTAACGCACAATGCGGCTGCCTTTAAGGGTGGTTTTTACCCATTTCAACGCGCGGTGAAAAAATACGCAGGTACCGATTTCAATACATTTAGAAACGAAGGGCTCGATCATTTTCGGGAACAGTTTAGCGGCACCGATGCCAATGTAAAAGCTATCCCGAAAACGGCTAAACATTTTGAGGCCGACAGGGAATATCCTGAATACATCAATGATAGTACGCTCATTTATATGAAGAGTACTTATGATCATATCCCGGCATTTGTGATAAAAACGGGTGATCATGAAAGGCAGATCAGCACGCGTTCATCATCACTTGATAATTATTTTAATTACAACAATGGCAGGGTAGTTTACGCAGCCTACCGGCCCGACCTGCGCTGGAGCTACCGTAATTACAGCGAACTGATGCTTTTAGATGTGAGCACCGGTAAGGAGCATAGCATTACCCGCAAAACCAAATATTTTTCGCCCGCCTTTAGTGCCGATGGCTCCAAGATTGTGGTGGTACAGGTTAACCCATCGGGAGCAAGCCAGTTGCATATATTAAATGCAGAGGGAAGGGTAATTAAGATGCTCCCCAACCCGCTGAAACTGTTTTACACCTACCCGCAGTTTTATGGCGATGATAAACTGGTAGCTGCCGTACGCAACCCGGAAGGTAAAATGACACTCGCGCTGATTGATATAGAAACCGGAAGTGCCAAATATTCGATGCCTTTCAGTTTCAGGCCTATCGGTTTTACCAAGGTAAAAAACCAGGATATATACTTTGCCCAAACCCAGGATGTTAATGATCGTTTGTTTGTGCTCAAGCATACCGACAATCGTTTTTACGAACTATTGCCAACAGGTAACGATGCGGGTATTGGTCATTACCAGCCTGCCATCAGCAATCATAAACTGGCCTGGGTAGGTTTTACCGCGTTTGGGTACCAGATAACAGAGGCTGATAAAAAAGACTTGAAATGGATAGATGCCCGGGAGGAGTACCCTCATAGTTTGCCGGATATGAAGATCCCGGCACTGGCACGTGATTCGTCTGCCAATATGCTGGCCGGTGTGGTTGATAACCCCTTACCGGTTACTCCTTATTCCAAGACGCATGGGCTTTTTAACTTTCACAGTATTATCCCCAACATCAGCGATCCTAATTACTCCTTTGCCATTACCGGCGAAAATGTGCTGAATACCTTCCAGTCGCAGTTATCATTTGATTATAACACCAATGAAGGTTACAAGCAGTTTGGATTTGATGCTATTTACGGAGCCTTATTCCCCTATATATCAGCAGGAGCCGATTATACTTTAGATCGGCGCCAGTTTTACCGGGGCAACTACGTGTATTGGAACGAAACTTCGCTGCATGGCGGTTTACAGGTACCCCTCAACTTTAACGGAGGCAAACATATAACCGGTCTCAGCTTTGGTACCGACGTATATTTTAACAGTACCAGTTTTCAGCAGCGGAACTTGTTGAAAATTGCCGACCGCAGTTATACTTATCTGAATAACTATATCTCGTTCAGCAACCAAACACAGGCTGCCAAACAAAATATATACCCTCAACTGGCGCAGAGTATCAGCGTAAATTATAAGTCGTCAATTACCGGGGCTGGCTCAACACAATTGCTGGCATTAGGTACGTTTTATTTCCCCGGATTGGTTACCAACCACAGCCTGGTGATCAATGTGGCGCATCAGGAAAAGGGCAAAAACAATGTGATCAGTTTCTCCAATAATTTTCCGTTCAGTAAGGGTTACACGGCCGAAAACCTGGATGATATGAATAAGGTTGGCGTAAACTATCATTTCCCCTTTGCCTACCCTGATGCTGGTTTTGGCAACCTGATTTATTTGCTGCGTTTGCGTGGAGCTTTGTTTTTTGATTATACCCACGCCACGGCCAATAACTTTTTCACCAACGGCAGCAGCTTTAAGCAAAACTTCCGTTCAACAGGTGCCGCGGTGTTTTTTGATACCAAATTCTTTAACCAGAACAGTATCTCATTCGGCATAAGGTACAGCCGCTTGCTTGATAATGATTTCTTCGGGGGCACTGGCCGCAATCGCATTGAACTGGTATTGCCGGTTACGATTTTTTAGGGGAGGGGGGAATTGTCTGAACCACGATTTTTAAGATTAAAAGATTGCCACGATTCATCTAAAAACCAAAGTAGAATCCTTTAATCTAATAAATCTGTTGCTGCAGCAAGCTTAAAGCTCGTTACATGTTATGGCCACAGCTTTCAGCTGATGTAAGCTGAAAGCTTACTATATGCCAACCACGAGATACGCTTCGCTAATCTCGCGGTAACTGAGTTATCACCATAGTGTTCGAAATAAATAAAAAAGCTTAGGATTGTGCGATTCCCTCCCCTGGGAGGGTTTAGGGAGGGGTTTGATCAATAGGTACACGTATAAACCCCTCCCTGCCACTACACAATTCCCTCGCGCCCCTCCCGAAGGAGGGAACTGAAAAAACTTCCGAACAGGAATGGTGTTGCCACCAACACAAAAAACTAACTATTTGCCAGCCTGATCAGCTCTATAACCCTGCCTGTATCTGTTACATCAATACTATACTCATCGCCGGGAACGGTGCTCATCACGATGTGGTCATTGTGGTATTGCATTTTACTTTTTACACGGCCGCGTGCCGAGGAGTGTACTTCGATTACGCCGGTAAAGTGTACAAGGTCGGCAACGTTGGCCTCGCTTACGCCGCTGCCGGGCATAATGCTGATGCGGCCCGCAGCTTGCTCAACCAGGTGATTAATGATGGTTGCACCCTCCATGGCGGTACTCTTGCCGCCCGAGGTGAGTATGCGCTCGCATCCTATCTCAATAATGTCTTCAAGGGCCTTTAACTGATCAACACACATATCAAAAGCGCGGTGAAAGGTTACCCCTAAGCCCCATTGTTTGGCCAGGCTCACCATTTCTGCGCAGCGTTCCTTATCAATGGTGCCATCGGCATTAAGCATGCCTATTACCACACCATCGCAGCCGGCCTCAATGCAATAGCGGATATCGGCCAGCATGATCTGGTATTCGAGATCGTTATATAAAAAGTCGCCTTCACGGGGGCGTATCAGTACGTAAAGTTTGATGTGAAGTAATTTGCGGGCCAGCAGTATTTGCCCGGCAGATGGTGTAGTGCCGCCTTCTTTCAGGTTTTCGCACAGCTCAACCCGTACGGCACCGCCTTCCTGGGCCGCCAGTGCCGAAGCCAAAGAGTTGGCGCAAACCTCAAGAGAAACAGGGTTGCTCATAGTTTTAAAATATTCGGTATAGAAGTTTTTGTTGATTGTAATTTATTGAAAATTAGCGATATATGCAAAGTTTAAATCAGTATGATTGAGGGATAGTGTAGTTGCTCCTCACACCCCACGCTCCCGGAACCTCGCTCCCTGTTTCTCACACCCCTCGCTCCCGGAACCTCGCTCCCCGCTCCCCTTAAGAATAAAAACTTTTCCCCTTAATAAGCAGATCCTGCTGGTGCTCATTACAAACCGAAAAAGAAAAGCCGCTTTGTATGGCGTAGGCACCATATTCGCCTTTTTTGTTGATGGCTAAAAAGCCTACCTGTATCTGTTTGGCAGTTTCGGGTTTCTTTTTGATGATACGGTGAACAGCTTCTTTACAGGCATCCTCCGGAGACAGACCCTGGCGCATAAGTTCAACCACCAGGAAGCTCCCTACATTGCGGATCACCTCTTCGCCAACACCGGTTGAGGTAGCGCCGCCCACTTCGTTATCTACATATAAACCTGCCCCAATGATAGGGCTGTCGCCAACACGGCCGTGAAGTTTAAAGGCCATACCGCTGGTTGTACACCCGCCTGATATATTGCCTTTGGCATCAATGGCCAGCATGCCAATGGTATCGTGGTTGTATTTATTGCCTGGTTTGTTGCCATTTTCAATGTTCATAACCGGGCTGTATTTAGCTGTTTTAAGCCATTCTTTCCATAGCTTTTCAGATTCGGGCGTAAGTAGTTTTTCTTTCTTCATGCCCTGTTCAACTGCAAACTGGGTAGCGCCATCGCCAACCAGCATTACGTGCGGGGTTTTTTCCATTACCAAGCGGGCTACTGAAATGGGGTGTGCTATATCTTCCATAGCGGCAACCGAACCGCAGTTACCCAGTTCGTCCATAATGCAGGAGTCTAACGTAACATGGCCGTCACGGTCAGGCAGTCCGGTACGGCCAACGGTATGGTTGGTAATATCTTCAGCTTCTGGAATCCTTGCACCGGCTTCAATGGCATCAAGCGCGCGGCCACCGGCAGAAAGTACCTTCCAGGCACCTTTATTGGCTATAATGCCAAAATCCCAGGTAGATATTACGATGGGCAGGGTGGCTTCGGGTTTTGCTATAATAGTGTTTGCTAACGCTGAATTAGAGAGTGCTGCCAGTGAGGCTCCGGCGGCTGATAGTTTGATGAACTTACGGCGGTTATACATACCGCTAATATAGAAAAATCAGCTATAAAAGGCAGGGCCTGATAACGGCCTTATTCAAAATCCTGCAAGCAGTTAAAACAGTGCCAGGCCTTGGTATTGTGAAAAGGAAAAACAGCCGATAGAAAAGATGAAAATTTACCCGGATCGGCAGGGCCGATGTTGGTTGATGCGCAGTAAGGGCAAATAATCACCTGGTCAAGCTCCTCATCAATCTCTACATGATCCTGATCGTGCAGGTCGCCCTGGGTGGCCAGTATCTCGCGGCATCTTTCCAGGTCGCGTTCAAAAATTTTCAATTTAACGCCGCCTACAGCCTGGTTATATAAGGGGTTGGCGCCTATGGTGTTCTCGTCGGCAATAAAGCAGGGTATGCCATTATCTTCCAGCTTGGTGCGGATAATGTGAGCCAGCATCACATCATAATAGGTTTCTAATGTGATGATCTTATCATTGTTTTCGGTAGCCATAGTGTATTTTTGATTTATTTTGATTTGGGATTTCGGATGTTCGATTTCGGATTTAGAAAACTTAGCATGGTTAAAAAATAAAAACGAATTTCAGATCGAACGGCTAAAACCCGAAATTATAAATTGAGAAATCCCATAATCTCATAATCTGTTTAATCGTGGTTCAGACAAATTCAAATTACTAAATCCCAAATCGAACATCCGAAATCCGAAATAATCTACCAAAGGTAGCTTGTTTTTTGCTTAATTTGATGGCATGAACCGCATCGATCGTATTTCGGCTATTTTAATACAGCTCCAGTCGCGCAGGGTGGTAAAAGCCTCTGACATTGCCGAGCGCTTTGATATCAGTTTACGTACCGTATACCGCGATGTGAAAACCCTGGAAGAGGCCGGTATACCCATTATTGGCGAGGCCGGGGTTGGCTATTCTATCATGGATGGTTACCGCCTGCCCCCGGTAATGTTTACCCGCGAGGAGGCCACCGCCTTTTTAACTGCCGAAAAATTTGTGGAGAAGCTTACCGATAGCACCACCATGAAGCATCATCAATCGGCCATGTACAAGGTAAGGGCCATCTTAAAAACCGCTGAAAAGGATGCGCTGGAAAACCTTGACGGTAGCATTGAAGTATTAAAGGGTTTTAGCCAAAAGCGGGGAGATAACAATACCGATCACATCCAAACCATACTGGATAGTATTGTGCAAAAAAGGCTGCTGTGTATTGATTATTTCGCAGGCCATAGCCAGGAGTTTACCAAGCGCGATGTAGAGCCGGTTGGCGTATTCTTTCTCGACAGCTTTTGGCACCTGATAGCCTTTTGCCGTTTACGTAACGACTACCGCGATTTCAGGGTTGACCGAATGCGCAAAGTAGTGATCACCGATATTAATTATAACGGCAGCAAGCACCCCACATTAAAAGCTTACATAGCTCAAACCGCTCAGGAAAAACAACTGGAAACAGTAGTGATCCGGATTGATAAGGAGATAGCCCACCACCTGGATTATCAAAAATATTATTGCGGTTTCGTATCTGAAAAAGCCATCGGTAATAAAATTGAAATGACGTTTTTGAGCGCCTCCTTAGAAGGCTTTGCGCGATGGTTCATGATGTTTGGCGACCAGGCCGAAATCCTGAAACCGCAGGAGCTGGCAGGCCGCGTTAAAAACATTGCGGCGGCCATTGCCCAAAGAAATAATTAACAGTTTTTTCCTGCTGACATAGGGCTGTCATTCGGCAGTGTTTACTTTGTTGAACATGAACGGCAGATCATGGTTTTGTGGCCATGTTTTTGCGCATGTTTTTAAATTAAACCATCAATAAAACTGCATTATGGAAAAGCTGACATTAACCACCGAATTAAAGTTCAAGGCACCTGCATCAAAAGTATGGCAAGGCCTTACCGACCCGGAAATGGTAAAAGCGTACTTTTTTGGAACCAATTTACAATCGAGCTGGAGGGTAGGGGAGCCCATAGTTTTCAGCGGTGAGTGGGATGGCAAAAAGTATGAAGACCATGGCAAGATACTGGAAATAGACCCCGGTTGGTTTTTAAAATATACGTATTGGAGCAGCATGTCGGGCACAGAAGATAAGCCCGAAAACTATGCAACCATTACTTATTCGTTAGATGAAAATGATGGTATAACCACACTGATCATTACACAGGATAACATTAAGGATGAAGAAGCCAAGCACCATTCTGAACAAAACTGGCAGGGTGTTTTTGATGGCTTGAGGAAAATGATAGAGTAATTGATATATTAAATAATTTATTTATATAAAGCTTATAAATTTTTGGTATAAAACCATTTAAAAATCAATATAACAAAAAGTGATAGTGATATAACCGACTTTTAAGGGTGATTGTTGAAGTGGCTATACGTTGTTTCAATAAAATGTTCAACGTGATTTATCCGCTCTAAAATAGCATCGTACATATCTTTGGTATAAATGATAACACCGGCCGAGTTTCGGAATTCAATGAGGGCAATAACACATTCGCGTTCATTATCCTGAGCCAGAATAAAGTGGGCAAACTGATTTCTGATCTCGATCAGTTCCCGCAGTTCGTTCATCCAAAAGGTGTGGGGATATTTATTGCTTTTTGTTTTAACAAAGCCATTGGCAATTTCGCGGCGGTTTAACAGATCTTTATAGGCTAACCTTTTGGCCTCAAAAGTTATCCTATCAACCAGTATGGTTAAAATATCATCATTGCCATTACCAAATGTGAGGGCCAGGTAGTTTGATATCTTGATCTCCAACTCACAAAACTTGTTAATTAAATAGCCGCGGTAAGCATGCGGACTATCAAATTTTATTTCATCCATGACAATTGGGTTTAATTGACTTTACACAATCTACAAACTAATAATTTAATAAAAAAACAATGGAAACCATATACAATACCGGGCACTATTTTAGATAGTTTAAGTTTGTATATAGGTGCCAAAATGATAACTTTAGGATAATGAACAGGATGCACATAAACGGTTTCTTTTTACTGGGAATTTCGGTACGTACCACTAACCATAATGGCCAGGCGGCAAAGGATATTGAGGAGCTTTGGTGTCGCTTTATGGATAACAATATTTTAACGCAGATAGTGGACAGAACGAGCGATGAGGTGTACTGTGTTTATACCGATTATGAAACTGACCATACAGGGCCTTACACGGCCTTGCTGGGCTGCCGGGTAAACTCGCTTGATAACATTCCGCTCGGGTTGGTGAGCCATGTAGTATCGCCTGGAACGTATGTAAAATATACCGCCAAAAGCTGGATGCCAAACCGCGTTGGCGAAACCTGGCAGCACATCTGGAACACCTGCCGCAACCGCCAGTATATTGCCGATTTTGATGTGTATGGAATTAAGGCGCACAACCCCGAAGATGCCCGGGTGGAGATATATGTTGGAGTGGCGTAAGAGGGGAGTTAAGCATTTTTGTCATTGCGAACGAAGTGTGGCATCGCGCACTTTACATGGGGAACTTGCATAGTTCGCGATTGCTTCGTCGTGCCTCCTCGCAATGACAAAAAAAAGCAGTTTAAGATTTTTATCATTGCGAACTTTGTCTGAACCACGATTTTGGGGATTGGTGGATTTTTGGATTTTATGAAAGGTAAAGTAAAATCCTTTGATCCCTAAATCTGTTTAATCCTGGTTCAGGCAAATTTGCGATTGCTTCCTCAAAGCCTCCTTGCAATGGCAAAATGGGTATTTTTCCTATACAGAAATTTCTGTAATTGAAAAATTAAAAATTTATTACCTGTTAAAATTCAGGCGTTTGCCGGGTTTACCTTCAATTAAACTTCCGTTAGCGTAGGCGATATTTCCCGAAACCAAGGTGTAGGCAATTTGTGAGCGGAAAGTGCTCCCTTCAAATGGGCTCCAGCCGCAATGATATAAAATATTGCCCTTATTTACGTTCCATGGTTTGTTCAAATTCACCAGCACAAGGTCGGCCCAGTAGCCCTCGCGGATGAAGCCGCGTTTGTCAATCTGGAAACAGGTAGCCACGTTATGGGCCATTTTTTCAGCTATTTGTTCGAGGCTTATTTTGCCGTGGTGATACAACTCTAACATGGCCGGCAGTGCATGCTGAACCAGCGGCCCACCGGATGGTGCCTGCAGGTATGGCTGCTCTTTTTCGGCCAGGGTATGTGGGGCGTGGTCAGTGGCAATTACATCAATGCGGCCATCCAGTACAGCCTGCAAAACAGCATCACGATCGTCGGCTGTTTTTACTGCCGGGTTCCATTTAATGAAGTTGCCTTTGGTGTCATAATCGGCATCAGAAAACCACAGGTGATGCACGCAGGCCTCGGCAGTAATGCGCTTATCTTTTAGCGGTGTTTTGTTATCAAAAAGGTGCGGCTCAAGCGCGGTTGATATGTGCAGAATATGCAGCCTTGTATTGTGTTTTTTAGCCAGTTCAACCGCCAGCGACGACGACAGATAACAAGCCTCCGCGCTCCTGATCTTGGGGTGCAGTTTCACCGGTATATTATCGCCCAGTAATTGTTTGTAATGGGCAAGGTTGCTTTGAATAGTGGCCTCATCTTCACAATGCACCGCGATAAGCATGGGCGCTTGTGCAAACAGGTTATCCAGTGTGCGCGGATTATCAACCAGCATGTTCCCGGTAGATGAACCCATGAACACTTTGATGCCGCAAACATTGGCAGTATCGGTACGCAGCACCTCGTCGAGATTATCATTTGATGCACCCATAAAAAACGAGTAATTGGCCAGCGAACTGCGGGCAGCTATATCGTACTTATCCTGCAGCAATTGCTGAGTAAGCGTGTTGGGTACAGTGTTTGGCATTTCCATAAAGGAGGTAATGCCTCCGGCCACTGCCGCGCGTGATTCTGAATGGATATTAGCCTTGTGTGTTAATCCCGGTTCGCGAAAGTGCACCTGGTCGTCAATGCAGCCGGGCAGCAGGTGCAGGCCCTCCGCATTGATCACCTCATCGGCGTGAGCATCAATGCTGGTATCAATGCGTTCAATAAGTCCATCTTTGATCAGAATGTCGGTAACATATTGTTTATTCTCGTTAACTACGGTAGCTGATTTGATGAGGATTGTTGACATAAGTTGATTTCGGATTTATTAATGGGGCAAATTTAGGATATAAAAATGAGAAGTTGGTTTGGGGAGGTAATTCAACTCACCCGATCTGCGCTTCGCTGGATCCCCCTCTCTTCAGCTTCGCCGGAAAGAGGGATTGGGAAAAATGCGCATCATTGATGTACGAAGTGATAAGCCCCCTCTAAATCTCCCCCAAAGGGGGAGACTTGAAAATATTTTTTAAAGCCCTCTCCTTTGGAGAGGGTTGGGTGAGGTTTTTAAACGAGGCTTGAGATTTTGTCTGAACCAGACAAAATACCCTTGTTCATACAAAATCGCACATCGCAAATCTCTTTCAACAAAAAGCCTATCTTTGCGCCATGGCTGTAACTTTTGAAGAATTTAATTTTAACCGGCAAATACTGAACGCTATAGCCGATGCCGGTTATACCGAAGCCACTCCTATACAGCAAAAGGCCATCCCCCCAATTTTAAACGGGCAGGATGTTATGGGTATAGCGCAAACAGGTACCGGTAAAACGGCTGCCTATGTGTTGCCCATCATCATGAGGCTGAAGTATGCCCAGGGCGAGAGTCCGCGGGCGCTCATTATTTCGCCAACACGCGAACTGGCCATGCAGATCGAGGAAAACGTAAAAACCTTTGCCGCCAATACAGATTTGCGTGTGGTGGTGCTTTACGGCGGTTTAGGCCCTAAAACGCAGATAGAGCAAATTAACAAGGGAGTTGATATTATTGTGGCCACTCCGGGTCGCTTTATGGATATTTACCTGGCTGGCCATATAGTTACCAAAACCCTGCAGGTGCTGGTGCTTGATGAGGCCGATAAAATGATGGATATGGGCTTTATGCCCCAGATAAACCGTATACTGGAAGTTGTTCCTGTTAAAAGGCAAAACCTGTTGTTTTCGGCTACCATGAGTGATAAGATTCACGAATTGTCGAACAATTTTCTGGAGTACCCAACGGTTATCGAGGTAACCCCGCAGGCTACCCCGGCACAAACGGTGAATCAGCATTTGTACCATGTGCCCAATAACAAGACTAAGATAAACCTGCTCAAAAAACTGCTTGATCAGGAAGGCGATATTACCAAGCTAATTATATTCTGCAAAACCCGTATAGCGGCCGAAGATGTGTATAAGTTTTTGCTGCGTAAGTTTGGCGAAAATGAGGTACGTGTGCTGCATGCCAATAAAGGGCAAAACACCCGCATCAACTCCATCAATTCGTTTAAAAACGATGAGGTGAAAATACTGGTGGCTACGGATGTGGCATCGCGCGGTATTGATGTGAGCGATGTGAGCCATGTGATCAATTTTGATGTGCCCGTGGTTATTGAAGATTATGTGCACCGGATAGGCCGTACAGGCAGAGCCCTGCAATCGGGCGAAGCTATTACCTTCTGCGGCCCTGCTGAAGAGTATTATCTTAAAAAGATAGAAAAGCTGATCAAGCAAACTATTCCGGTATCTGCTATACCCGATGATGTGTTTATTGAAGAAACCGGGTACGATGAGCGCCAGGAGCAGAATAAAGAAATAGACATGCAAAAGCGAAAGGAAGATCCGGATTTTAAAGGTGCCTTTCACGAAAAAAAGACTTTGAACCAGCGTAAAAAATTTGATGCCGCCAAAGAAAAAGCCAGGTATGGCAAAGCCGGCAAGCCCGGTTCAAAAGCCGGCTCAAAGGGTAGGTCGTCATCATCAAGAAAAAAGCGATAAATGGATATGCGGATGTGCGGATTTCGGATGTGCAGATGATACTGCCAAAAGAAATCCATCTGATAAAATCAATAACTCAATAATTCAATAAATCAATAAATCAATAATTATCCCGGATGAAACTCCGCATTACACCTTTAAACTTTGCTACAACCTTTTTCATTTTAGTAGCGGCATACATTTGGATATACGGCGCACACACTATAGGCCGCCCGCTCGAAAACTGGAGCGGTACCATTGGCTGGATATTTTTGCTGTTTGCGTTTGTGGTGTTTTTCCTCGATCTGATATTCCGCAACTTTTTTGCCGAGCTTAAAAAACTATGGCTTGTTGAGCTTTGCTTTATAGCCCTGGTTGTCATCATATTTTTGATCGTTAAATAAATATTACCTAAGCTTTGGCCCACGGTTTATTATGATTTTAAAAATTACAAAACCATTATAAACCGGTCCGACTAAAAATGGGATACTTGCGGGTTGAAATAATTACTGATATAAAAGAGAATTTATAATGAAAACTGCTGAAATAAAACTAACCGTTAGCCTTGACGATAACAATGTTCCGGAAACCATTATGTGGGAATCAACCGATTCAAACAACAAAGAGGCGTTGCCTGTAAAATCATTCATGCTGGCCCTTTGGGATCAGAGCTATAAAAATACCCTGCGTATTGATCTTTGGACAAAAGATATGCCGGTTGACGAAATGAAACGCTTTTTTTATGAAACCCTGCAAACCATGGGCGACAGCTTTTTACGTGCCACCGGCGAAAAAAACATTGTAGAAGACCTGCGCGACTACTGTGCCCACTTTGCCGATAAAATGGAGATAAAGCAATAATTTTAGTTTCAGATTCTGAGTTTTCAGTATTGAGTTTTTAGTTTGGAGTAATGAGTGATGAGTTTTATTATTCTTGATAAATAACTCACTACTGCTTACTCACTACTCAGCACCCACAAACTCACTACTCACCATTCACCTTATGCGTATAAGTTCTATTTTATCATTTGTAGGCTTTGTATTGATTTTTGCCGGTACGTACTGCCCGCTGCTGCGGCCGTTCGGTTTGTTTAACTGGAATGTTTACCAGCTTAACCAGCCTTACGGTTTGGTGATGCTGTTGGTGGCCATTATAGGTATCGCGGCGTCGTTTTTAAATCAGCCTAAAATTATACAGGCAGCTGCCTGGGTGTCTGCCGGCCTGGTGGTAATGCTGCTTATTGCCGCGTTCCTGAAAATTCACTTTACTTTTAGCTTTATACCTTTTCATAAGTTTGAATCATTTTTGGCAAGGCAGGTTAAATTTAAATGGGGATGGTATGTGCTGTTTGCCGGAGTAGCGTTTTCGGTAGGCGGAGCCTTAAAAAGCAAACCTAAAAATTATATCCAAAACGCCGAGTTTAGTAGCTAAGAAATTATTCCTCAAATGTTTATTAAGCTTTTTACATAGTAAAAGGTTTTTTTTAAACATATTTGTATCAAAACAATTAATACGTCTGCATGTTTAAATTCTCCTTCCGCCAGCAGGTTTTAGCGGGCTTTGTTGTATCCATCATACTTGTTTTAACGGTGGGTATATTGTCGTATAAAAGTATTCGCCAGTTTGAAGAGGATAACGTTTGGGTTGATCATACCCAGAATGTTATCAAATCATCAAATAGCCTGCTGCAGCACCTGATTGATGCCGAAACCGGTATGCGTGGTTATGGGGCAACCAACAACAAGGTATTTCTTGACCCCTACAATGAGGCGCTGCCGCGTATCAGTGTTGATCTGCAATCATTACGTGATCTTACCAGGGATAACCTGTTACAGCAAAAGCGAATAGATTCGTTAACATCATACGTTGCCGCGCAGCGCATCATCCTTAAAAATAATATTGATACCCGCGAAGCCAAGGGCCTTGAATTTATGCTTGCCAACCGCATGTTTTTTGATGGTAAGCAAAACATGGATATGATCAGGGGCTTGCTTACTCATATCATTGATTCTGAAAATAACGTGCTTCAGGTACGTAAGGATAGCTCGGAGTCGGCATCAAGTACAACCATTATTATCCTGGTTGGCGGCTCATTGATATTCCTGGTGATTATCCTTGTATTGTTCTTCTACATTCAAACTACTTTTGATACGCAGAAAAAAATTGAGGAAGAAATCAAGGTAGCCAATATTGAACTGGGCAAGGTACTGGCCGAAAACGAGGCTAAAAACTGGCTGCTTACCGGCACTGGTTTCCTTAACGAAAAAATGCAGGGCCAGCAAAGTGAAAAGGAACTTTCAGAAAATATACTGACCGAGGTTTGTACTTACACTAAAGCATCAGCCGGTACTTTCTATTTATTCAATGAAACTCAGCATCGCCTGGAGCTTTACGCTTCGTACGCTTTCCATAACCCCGACTTTTTAAAGAAAACCGTTCAGCTTGCCGAAGGCTGGCTGGGACAGGTGGCGCAAGACAAAAAAGCAAAAGTTGTTAAAGGCAAACTGAATGAAAGGTTTGACCTTGAATCATCCGTATTAAAAGAAACCCTTACCGAAACTTTTATAGTTCCTTTCTTTTTTGATAAAAAACTGAAGGGTGTAATGGAAATAGCTTACACCAATGAACTGGCGGTTAATGACAGCGAATACATTCGTGTTGCCGCTAATGACATTGGTATAGCCATCAACACCGCGCAGGCCCGTACCATCATGCATGATCTGTTTGAGGAAACTCAGCAACAGGCCGAGGAGTTGGAGGCACAACAGGAAGAAATGCGCGTTACCAACGAAGAGCTGATGAACAAAACAGAAATGTTGCAGGCATCAGAAGAGGAGCTTCGGGTACAGCAGGAAGAACTGCGCACCATTAACGCCGAACTGGAAGAAAAAGCCAGCCTGCTCGAAGAAAAGAACCAGGCTATTGAACAGGCCCGCGCCGCCATCAACCTTAAGGTTGATGAGCTGGAAACTACCGGTAAATATAAATCGGAGTTTTTGGCCAACATGAGCCATGAGCTGCGCACACCGCTTAACAGTATCCTGGTACTGGCCCGTATCCTGAAGGATAACAAACCGCACAACCTTACCGAAGATCAGGTGAAATATGCCAGCGTGATTTTTAACGCCGGTAATGACCTGCTTACCCTGATCAATGATATTCTTGACCTTTCAAAAATTGAATCGGGCAAGTTGGATATGCAAAATGAGGATATCAAGGTAGCCGAAATTTTGGGCGATATGGAAATGTTGTTTGCCGAATTTGCCACAAACAAGAAAATCAATTACAGCACCAACGTTGACAAAAGTTTACCTAAAACCATATTTACCGATAAGGTAAGGGTTGAACAGGTTATTAAAAACCTGCTCTCCAACGCGTTCAAGTTTACCTCAGAAAACGGTTCAATCTCAATCACCGCCAGGCCAGACGAAAATCCGGATAGCATTAGCTTTGCCATTAAAGATTCGGGTATTGGCATACCTGCCGAAAAGCAGCGCATCATATTTGAAGCGTTTCAACAGGCCGATGGCTCAACAAGCCGCAAGTACGGAGGTACGGGTCTTGGCCTGTCAATAAGCCGTGAGCTGGCCCTGCTGTTGGGCGGTACCATCAGCCTTACCAGCGAACAGGGTGTTGGCAGCGAGTTTGTGCTTAACATTCCTTTTGCTGCAAAACATGTTCCTGTTGTTGAGGCGGAGGTATTACCGGAGCCGAAAACATTTAAATCAAACGGTGAGTTTTTAAAACCGGCCAAAACTATTACCCGCGAAGATAACCGTGAGCCACTGGTGGTAATTGTGGAGGATGATAAAAACTTTGCCAACATATTGCAGGATTATGCCCGCGAGCATGGTTATAAATCAGTCATGGTGCATGAAGGTACCGGCGCGGTTGAAACTGTAAAAGAAACCATGCCCGATGCCGTGATACTGGATATTATGCTACCTGGTAAAGATGGCTGGCAAATATTGAAAGAGCTGAAGGCAGATGAGCAAACTATGCATATCCCGGTTCACCTGATGTCGGCCGGTGAGGCTGCTGCCAACCGCGTGCGTAAAGAGGGCGCCATCAGCTTCCTCAAAAAACCGATCAATACAGAAACCCTTGATAAGCTTTTTGGTGATATTATGCTGCAAAGCGGCACCCGCTTTACACAAATATTACTGGTTGAAGATCATAAGGCCCAAAGCCAGGCTTTGAAAGATATGATGCAGGGTCAGGGTATCACCGTTGATCAGGCCTTTGACGGCGAATCGGCTTTCAGGATGTTGCATGAAAACGAGTACCAGTGTGTGATACTTGATCTTAACCTGCCTGATATTTCAGGGCTTGATCTGTTAGATAAGATCAAACAGGTTGATCGTTTTGCATCGCTCCCGGTAATTGTGAATACTGCTATGGAGCTTGATAAAACATCTGTTAACAGGCTAATGCAGTATGCCAATGCCATGGTGGTAAAAACCAACAAATCTGCCGATAGGTTAATTGATGAGGTAAATCTGTTCCTGAACAAGATCAGCGAAACAGCGGTGAATCAAAATGACCAGGCCCCGGCATTTACCAAGGCAAAGGCACCTGCCAAAGGTAAGGATGCCATCAAAGGCAAAAAAGTACTGATTGTTGACGACGATATGCGCAACATTTTTGCCCTGAGCAGCGCCCTTCAAAGCTATGACCTTAATGTAGAGATTGCCAACGACGGTGAAGAGGCCATTGCCAAACTGGAAGAGATCAGTAACATTGATATTGTACTGATGGATATCATGATGCCTAAGATGGATGGTTACGAAGCAACAAGATATATCCGTAAGCAAAACAAATGGGCCAAGTTACCCGTAATAGCATTAACAGCCAAAGCAATGAAAGATGATCGTGAAAAGTGCATTGAGGCTGGCGCCAATGACTATATCACCAAACCGGTTGATATGGACAGGCTTATATCGTTAATGCAATTGTGGCTTGAAAGTTAACTATGAGTGATACTGCAGTTATTATAACATCCCTGCAAATAACTGAACTCATTGATCTGGTAAAAAGAGTACATGGGTTTGATTTTTCAGGTTATACAAAGGCCTCATTAAAAAGGCGCATAGTAAGGATCATGCAGCTTAAAAAGCTGGAGTTTTATGATCTGAAACATGTTTTGGTGAATGATCCGCACTTTTTTCAGGATTTTTTAGAGGAGATCACGGTGAACGTTACCGAAATGTTTCGTGACCCGTCGTTTTACAAAGCGCTCAATGAACAGGTAATACCTTACCTTTCAACCTATCAGCATGCCAAAATCTGGTGCGCGGGTTGTTCAACAGGCGAGGAGGTTTACTCAATGGCCATATTATTGCGCGAGGCAGGGCTCAGTAAAAAATCGTTCATATACGGTACCGATATTAATACCGAGGTACTAAAAGAGGCGCGCAAGGGGATATACAGCCTGCGCAGTATAAAGAGTTATGCAGAGAATTACCAGTACACAGGGTTAAAGGGTTCCATATCTGATAACTTTACCATTTTGTACGATGCGGCGTCAATACATAATGAGTTAAAGCAGAATACTTTATTCTCTGTGCATAATCTGGTTTCAGATGATGTGTTTAATGAGTTTCAGCTCATCAGCTGCCGAAATGTATTCATCTATTTTGAAACACAGTTGCAGGAGCGCATACTGGATCTGTTTTATAAAAGCTTATGCCCATTAGGGTATTTATGCCTGGGCAGCAAGGAAACCATACGGTCAGACGTTTTTAAAAAGAAGTTTAAGGTGATCAACCAGAAAGAAAATATTTATCAAAAAATTGGGACCTGATAAAAACTTGATCGAACGCTGGCGTACTACCGATATTTTATTGTTAGGTGGTTCGGCCGGTTCGTTTAAAATCATGTTTGAGATAGTAAAACTGCTGCCTGCTGATCTTGATAAAATTGTGATCATTATTATCCACCGGAAAAAGAATTTTTTTAGCGAAATAGAAAAACTATTTGCTGAGAACAGCCGTATGTTACTGCGCGAAATAAAGGATAAGGATATTCTTAAAAAGAATACTATTTATATAGCGCCGGCAAACTATCATACCCTTATTGAAACAGACGGGTATTTTAGCCTGGATGTTTCTGAAGCGGTTTGGTACTCAAAGCCATCAATTGACGTTACCTTTGAAAGCGCTGCCGAAATTTATAAAGAGCGCTGCATGGCTATTTTATTATCAGGAGCAAACCAGGATGGCGCCGAAGGTTTGCTGAAGCTAAAAAATAACGGCGCGGCTACCATTGCCCAACACCCCGATGATGCGGAGATGAACGAAATGCCTTCATCGGCAATTAATTTGGGTGCTGCAGACTATATACTACATACAGAACAGATATTTGAGCTTTTGCTCACATAGTGATTTAAATAAATAATTAATATTAAATGACCCCCGTTAATATTCTTATTGTTGATGACCGAGAGGAAAATATCATAGCGCTTGAGGCTCTCCTCAAACGTGATGATATTAAAATATATTCAACTACATCTCCTAATGAGGCCCTTAAAATAGCCTGGGATACACATATTGCCATTGCACTTGTTGATGTTCAGATGCCCGAAATGGATGGGTTTGAACTGGTTGAAATGCTTAAATCAAACCCACGCACCAGGGATATCATGGTGATTTTTGTAACCGCTATTTCAAAAGAAACCAAATACGCGGTTAAGGGTTTGGGTACAGGCGCTATCGATTACCTGTATAAACCGCTTGATCCGTACATTACATCGGCAAAGGTTGATTCATTTGTACACATGGCCCGTGCACAGGCCGAAGTTAAATTGAAGAACGAAGAGTTGGAAAACTTTGCCATCGTGGTGAAAAATTCGGCTGATATTATTTGTTCGGTTGATGCGCAAACCCTGCGCATTGGCAACATTAACCCGGCGGTTGAGAGCATTATCGGTTTTAAACCGCAGGAACTGTTAGGCAAAAGTATTGTCGACTTGTCGTTTGACGGGCATCAACAAACCTTTCGTAACAAGCTTGGTGAAATTATTACAGAGAATCTCAGCTTTGCGGTTTTTGAGGTTCAGTTGGTAACCTTTAACAAAAGGGTGATCTGGGCCGAATGCCGTGCATCGTACCACAATAAAACCATCTTCCTGAATATCAGTGATATTTCCCCTCAAAAAAGTTATCAGGAGCAACTGATCAAATCAAAAGAGGAAGCCGAATACGGTAAAAAAGTAAAGGAAACCTTTTTGGCCAATATGAGCCATGAGCTGCGCACCCCGGTTAACGGCATTATAGGTATAACAGACCTGCTGCTCAAAACCGACCTTAACGAGCAGCAAAAAAGTATGCTCGATCTGTTGGAAACATCATCGCGCTCATTATTGGGAGTAATAAACGATGTACTTGATATTTCAAAAATAGAGGCGGGTAAATTTAACATTGTACGTACACCAAATAACATACATGATCTGATTAAATCGGTTTTTGACCTGCTTAAGTTCAGGGCCGATGAGAGTAATATTGATTTTGTACTGGATATTGACAGTGAGGTGCCCGAATTGCTGATGGTTGATTCGCTTCGTTTGAACCAAATCCTGATGAACCTGCTGAGCAACGCCATTAAGTTTACGCCAAGGGGATATGTAAAGCTTACAGTATCGGTATTGCAAAAACATAATGATAAGGTTAAGCTGAAATACAGCGTGGAAGATTCGGGCATTGGGGTACCTGCCGACAGGATCAACAAGATCTTTGAATCGTTTGAACAGGCCGAGGAAGATACCGGTAATAAATACGGTGGTACCGGACTTGGTTTGGCCATTGTTAAAAAATTGGTCGAATTAAAAGGCGGCGAGCTGGAAGTAACCAGCCAACTGGGCAAGGGAAGCGTGTTTAATTTTATAAACTGGCATACCATTGCAATCAAACCGATCGAAAATAACAACGCTAAAGCCAGGAAAGACCTGCTGCCGTTTAATAACATAAGCGTTTTGGTGGCCGAGGATAATATGGTTAACCAGTTTATGCTTTCAAAAATATTGAAGGACTGGAATGTAGATGTTGATATGGTTGATAACGGCCGCAAAGCTATTGACAAGCTAAAAGCTAAAAATTACGACCTTATTTTAATGGACACCCACATGCCCGAAATGAACGGCTACGAGGCTGCCCGTAACATGCGTGTTGATTTTGAAGAGCCCAAAAGGAGTACTCCTATCATATCGCTTTCGGCATCATCATTAGGCCATGAGCAGCAGGAAGCACTTGCCGCCGGTATGAATGATGTATTGGCAAAGCCATTTCAGCCTTATCAGCTGCATGAAAAAATGAGCCGTCTGCTTAATGTAGAAGTCTAAGATATACTAAAACTCAAGCCTGGTTTGGCCCGTGCCCATGGTACGGGCCTCATGCTCTAACAGCCACTTTTTACGCCACAGGCCTCCCGCATAACCTGTAAGGCTGCCATCGGCACCAATTACCCGGTGGCAGGGTACCACTATCCACAAATTATTTTTACCGTTTGCTGCCGCAATGGCCCTTATGGCCAATGGGTTATTCATCAGGTTTGATTGCTGCGAATAGGTTATGGTACTGCCATAATTGATTTTTAACAACTGCTCCCATACCTTTTGTTGAAAATCTGACCCGGGTTGTTTAATGGGAAGGTCGAATGTTTTGCGCTCGCCTTTAAAATACTCATCCAGTTGGTTAATGGCCGTTTGCAAAAGCGGGGTAGGCGCGGGTGTAACTTCGTACTCCTCGTTTAAAACCGATACGCCCGAAATAAAACCTTCATCTTCGGTAATGCGGGTAATTCCCAATGGTGTATGGCAATAGACTTCGGGCATTTTAAATATATTTTAGCGGATGCTGGTTTAATTAAATTCAAAGCTAATGCAATAGCCCTAATCAAACAAGTGCTCAAATAAACCCAAAAACTAATTATTACCTTTGCGTGGTATGAAACTGGTTAACGAAACATGGTACCTCCTAAAAAAGGAAATTTTGCTGGAGTGGCGGTCAAAATATGCCTTTAACGGTGTTTTATTGTATGTGGTATCCACTGTATTTGTTTGTTACATTTCATTTAACCTAACGGCAGGTTTTAGCGGCAGTACAGGATATCAGGTAGTGTGGAACGTACTGTTCTGGATAATTATGCTGTTTGCATCTGTTAACGCTATAGCCAAGAGCTTTATGCAGGAGAGTAAGAACCGTTTGCTATACTATTACTCCATAGCAAGTCCGCAGGCTATTATCTTATCTAAAACCATTTATAACATCATGCTGATGTCGTTATTAAGCATACTGGCTTTGCTGGTGTACATGGTGTTCTTCACCAATACCCTTGGCGATCCTGTGTATTACTTTTTTACCGTGTTGCTGGGCAGCTTAAGTTTTTCAACGGTATTTACCATGATTTCGGCCATTGCATCAAAGGCAGGCAATAACGGCACGCTGATGGCCATATTAAGCTTCCCGGTTATTATACCCGTGATACTGGTGCTTATCAAACTCAGCAAAAATGCTATGGATGGAGTAGACCGCAGCTTTAACCTGGGTAATGTTGGCGTACTGCTGGCTATTAATGCCATTGTGATCACTACTTCGCTATTGCTATTCCCGTACCTGTGGAGGGATTAAGGGGGAAGGTATCATTATTAAATATTACTGATCCTTTTCTTTATCCTTCATTATTTCTTCGGCGTTTTTACGTGCCCGGGCAAATGCGGAGGGTAACCATAAATAGGCCAGTAAAAAGCCCTGCACAAAGCCTACCAGCGTATAATGCAGGCATATGGAAATGGCAATGATCTCACCAGCCGGATGATTGCTGAAGGCTGGTCCGCAGTAATCGCCTATGAACTTAAAAAAGGCAATGATCTTGTTGATCTCTACCAGGCCCACACCCACAATAATTTTTGTAAGCCAGTCGGATATTTGCTCCAGATTGGTATTGGGCTGATATAATGTTTGCTGATAGGAGGGAGATGTTTCTTTGTTTCCATCTGTTTCATTATTGTTTTTGGGCACACCAAACAAAAAACCAATAATAGAACCCACAAGGGTAGCAGCGCCAGCCAAAAAGAGACCTGAACCAATGGTTGTTAGCGCCCCGGCCCAATCGTTTTGCAGTATTTTAACGGTTGCCGGAAAAGCAAGCGACAACAGCCCGATCAGGATCAGCAGCCACAATAGCGTAATTACCCTGTTTATATCGTTTCTACCTTGCCGTGATCCTGATAATAATTGTCGTAGTTTAAACATTGCTGATGGCGTAATAGCTTAAATATAACTGATTTATAAGCATGCTCATCAGGCAAATACGGTTAGTATTTGTTTTTGAATTTAGATAATACGGTGATTGTTACCCAGATAAAGCCTCCTCGGCAGAAATAATTTAAAATAGCGTACAATTTCATCGTGCGTTCATAAAAAATGCGTTTTTTAGTATCTTGAAAAAATATTGTAGTATTCCTATTTAATGCGGCCTTACTGGATAATTATAACCTTTATTTTATGCCCGTTTATTGTACTGGCTCAAAATGCAACTATTACCGGTAAGGTGGTGAGTGCCGGTATCAAGAACCCGGTGCCCAGGGCCAGTGTATTTTTAAGTAATGCTACCTATGGTGCCGTAACTGCCGATGATGGTTCCTTTACCCTTGCCAATGTTAAACCCGGGCAGTATGAGCTTGTAGTAACTACCGTTGGCTTTGAAGATTACTCGCAAACCATTCAGGTGGGCAATGCCCCTATAAAGCTTGATATTGAACTTACCCAAAAAGTATTGATGCTGCGCGAAGTGGTGATCAGCAGTGCCGCCGACTGGAAAAAGAACTATGAGCAATTCAGGCGGGAGTTTATTGGAACTACCGAAAACTCCAAACTTTGCCATGTGGTTAATCCGCATATTTTAAACCTCATTTATCATCGCAATAAGCAGCAGCTGGAAGCCTCGGGCGATGAGTTTTTAGTGGTAGAGAACAAAGCGCTGGGTTATAGAACCAAATTTTTACTCAAGAATTTTGTAAGCGATGGTATCGAACATACCATCAGTTATGCAGGGAAAGCGCTTTTTGAAGAGCTACCCGGTAATGCCGAACAAAAAAAGATCTGGAAACAAAAACGCGAGGATGCCTACTATGGTTCGGCACAGCATTTTTACCGCTCACTATATAAAGACAGACTGAAGGAAGAGGGCTTTGAGGCGCATGACTTTACCCGTTTCCTGAACCATGAACGGCCAGACGAAGTTTTACTGGCACAAAAGATAAAACGCTACCGGGATATAACCCCCAACCGCGATTCGCTGATGTACTGGTACAAGCTCTCAAACCTTACCAAGTGGAACCGCGAAAACCTGGTGAGGCTGCCGTATCAATCAATGGAGATATTGCGCAAAACTCCCGAGCAGGGGATTTACGCGGTGGTGTTTCCGCATTTTTTATATGTGGTATACACCAAAAAGGCCGAAACAACTGAATTTAAAGATGTTTACCGTCCGCTGGATATGGGTAACTTTGAAACCAGCATCATTACCCTCTATAATAAATACATCCTGTTTGATATGAACGGCATCGTTATATCAAACCCCAGCCCGCTATATGAGGGTACCTGGTCAAAAGCCAAATTGGCCGATCTGCTGCCGGTTGATTACGAGCCGGGCAATTGATTTAATCGTGCAATAGTTTATCTTTTTGAATAGATTTTCGGTTTAGCTAAAGCCAACGGCAATGTTAATTGCAATAAAATCTAAGGCTTTTTATTCATTGCCGTCCCATTTATGGGACGGGCAGGGATGCCTAACATCGGCTTTTAGCCAAAGTTCTGATCTCAGAAAGGATTTCATCGTCAGTCAAAATTATGGCCTTAATTGCCAATGTGCAGGCTGGATTAATGAACCAAATAGCTAATGAACAAATAAAGTAATTCACTACCTTTGCTGCATCAATCGATATGAAATTTATTTATCAAACATGGTGGAAGATAGCAACAGTGCTTGTTATTCTTTACACACTCATAGCAGGCATTTTGCTTGATGTACCGCATTTACCAATAGTTCACGAAACAATCAGAAATACTTATTTCCACGTGCCTATGTGGATGGCTATGTTCACCGTTTTTACTATTTCGGTATATTATAGTATAAAATATTTACAAACTGGTAAGGAAGAATATGATCTGATAGCGGTAGAGTGCGTTAATACAGGCTTGTTTTTTTTTACATTAGGGCTTATAACAGGTATGCTATGGGCTAAATACACCTGGGGCGATTATTGGAGTAACGACCCTAAGCAAAATAGTGCCGCCATTGCTTATTTGCTATACTGTGCCTATGCCGTATTACGAAACTCTATTGACGAAGAGCAAAAACGGGCTAAAATATCGGCTATATACAATATTTTCGCTTTCCCTATCATGATCGTATTGATTATGGTGCTACCGCGGATGACGGATTCTTTACACCCCGGCAACGGCGGTAACCCGGCATTTGGTAAGCTTGATCTGGATAATCATATGCGTATTGTACTATATCCGGCTTTTATAGCCTGGAGCTTTTTGGGTGTGTGGGTAGCATCTATCCGTTACCGCATCCGTTTAATTGAATATAAAAAGAACGAAATAAATTAATGAAGAAATTAGCAGTTCTGTTGTTGTTGATGTTGAGTTTTTGCAGTGTTTTTGCGCAGCAGGCTCAACGTGTTGAAATGGCCGATGCATTACGCAGCTCGGGGAAAATATATGTTGTTGTGGTAACCATTGCCATTATTTTTGTTGGATTGGCCATTTATTTGTTCTCTATCGACCGCAGATTAAAAAAAATCGAAAAGGAAAAGTAGTCTAAAAAATTTATCTGTGTTGTTTAAACATAGATTTCCTGGCGTGGTTGAGATGTGTATATAAGACACTAACTATAAAATATTTGCAATATTGATAAAATTAGCATCAAATTTGCGTACTTTTTTAAGAGTTTAATAATATCATACAATAACAACTATGGCTACGAATATTTTAGTCGCTGAACAAGACACACACTTTTTTGGCGATGTGTGTAAAAATTTTGATTACGCCGCGCAGTTCACCAAGCACGATGCCGGTTTGCTTGATCAGATCAAATCATGTAACAGTGTTTACCGTTTCCGCTTCCCTATACGCCGTGGAAATGGATTTGAGGTAATAGATGCCTGGCGTGTGGAACATTCTCACCATCAATCGCCAACCAAGGGTGGTATCCGCTACAGCGAAATGGTTAATGAGGATGAGGTAATGGCCCTCGCCGCTTTAATGACCTACAAATGTGCCATTGTAAACGTACCTTTTGGCGGCGCCAAAGGCGGTATCAAAATAAATCCGAAAAACTACACCGTAAGTGAGCTGGAAAACATTACCCGCCGCTATACTGTTGAACTCATCAAGAAAAACTTTATTGGCCCCAGCATTGACGTACCTGCCCCTGATTATGGATCGGGCGAGCGCGAAATGAGCTGGATCGCTGATACCTATGCCACCATGAACCCAGGTCAGCTGGATGCGATGGGTGCTGTAACGGGTAAGCCAATTGCTTTGCATGGTATTGCAGGGAGGCGCGAGGCTACCGGCCGTGGTGTGGCAATCGCCATCCGCGAGTGTGTTAGCGTTGGCGAGGATATGCAGAAACTGGGCTTGCTGCCAGGTTTGGCAGGTAAAAAGGTTATTGTACAGGGCTTGGGTAACGTGGGTTACTATTCGGCTAAGTTTTTGGCTGAGTTTGGGGCTATTATTGTTGGCCTTTGCGAGTTTGAAGGTGCCATTTATAATGAAGACGGACTTGATGTAGAAGCTGTTTTCCAGCACCGCAAAGCAACCGGATCAATATTAGGTTATGCCGGTGCCCTTCAGGAGTTTAAAAACACCATGGAAGGTTTGGAGCAACCATGCGATATCCTGGTTCCGGCAGCGTTGGAAAACCAGATCACCGAGTTTAATATCCGTAACATTCAGGCTAAAATTATTGCCGAGGGTGCAAACGGTCCAACTTCACCCGAAGCGGAGGCTATATTTTACGCCAACGGCGGCCTCATCATCCCTGATATGTATGCCAACGCAGGTGGTGTAACGGTATCATATTTTGAGTGGCTTAAAAACCTGAGTCACGTGGCATTTGGCCGCATGAATCGCAGATTTGAGGAAAACTCCAATCTTAACCTGGTAAACATGGTTGAGGGAATTACTGGTGTATCATTAACCCCGATGCAGCGTTCAACCATCATTAAAGGAGCATCTGAACTGGAACTGGTAAACTCCGGATTGGAAGATACCATGATACGTTCGTACCACGAGATCAGGGAGATCTACAAAAACAATCCTAAGATAGATACCCTGCGAAGCGCAGCCATGGTAGGCGCTATCAACAAAATAGCCGTATCGTACCAGAATCTGGGTATCTGGCCGTAAGTAGAAAAGAAAAGGCTGTCATGGAGAGAAATGAAGCAATCGCGAACTAAGCAAGTCGCTCTATACAATTCGCGATTGCCACGCTATCGCTCGCAATGACAAAAGTTTATTAAACGAGGTCGGGTTCAATGAACCCGACCTCGTTTTGTTTTATGTTGGGAGATTGTCTGAACTACAATTTTAGGATTAAATGATTGCCACGATTACCCGAAAGTGTAATAAAATCCTTTGATCCAATAAATCTGTTTAATCATGGTTCAGACATTTTTAAACCATATTGTCATTGCGAGGAACGAAGCAATCGCGAACTATGCAAGTTTGCTCTGTACAGTTCGCGATTGCCACGCTATCGCTC
The DNA here is from genome assembly GCF_030409325.1 of Mucilaginibacter aquaedulcis. Taxonomy (GTDB): domain Bacteria; phylum Bacteroidota; class Bacteroidia; order Sphingobacteriales; family Sphingobacteriaceae; genus Mucilaginibacter; species Mucilaginibacter aquaedulcis. Next base: position 567,250 of record NZ_JAUFPR010000001.1, on the reverse strand, counting down.
GCAATGACAAAAATTTAATTTCTTTTTTTGCTCCTGCTACCGCAAGCGTCCCGCTTGTGGTAAATTAGTGTGTCCATTTTTTACGCTTCAAACCCAAAGTTGCCTTTGATATCAATATGCTTTTGTACAACAAAGCAGCGGGCTTACCGGTAACAGGCTTTTCTAATGCTTCAGCTGCGGAACCATTAGAATCTTTATAAGCTGCCGGTATCCACTCCGGTTTGATCATTTTGGGGTTGCTCATCGATAATAAATATAAGCATAAAAAACACAGCCTGTCACCCTGAGCTTGTTGAAGGGTGTGCGTAAAGGCCTATCCATCATACTTCGACGGGGCTCAGCATGACAGCCCGTAAAAAGTCCTTTATCCAATAGTCCTTTGTCTCAAAGTCCCACAATCCCCAAGTCTAAAAGTCTTCCAATCAAGAATAATTCTAAATAAAACATATGTCTTGTAATAAACTTTATTAGCTGTACGTTTTGTATTTTTGCGTTCTGATTTAAAGATATATAAACCGCAGATGAAAAAAAGTGCAATTTTTGGTCTTGTTGTTATAGCGATAGCTATAGCGGTTATCATAAGTGTTTACTCCAACTCAAGTACTTACGGCTCTTTTGATGATGCCCTGAAAACTAAAAGCGAGCTTCATATTGTTGGTCATTTAAACAAATCAAAGGAGTTGTTTTATGATGCTACTAAGGATGCCAACTATTTTTCTTTCTATATGAAAGATAATAAAGGCGAAGAACGCAAGGTTGTTTTTACAGGTACCAAACCTGAAGATTTTGAACGTTCGGAGCAGCTGGTACTTACCGGTACCATGGTTGGCAACGAGTTTCATGCCAAAAAAATACTCATGAAATGCCCGTCGAAATACACGCAGGATAAGTTAGAAGTTACAGAAGCTACGGCCAAACAAGCCAGCATATAAATCATTTTGATGGATACAGTTTTTAAAGGTGAACACCTTTTACCGGGGCAGATCGGCCAGTTTTTTATCGTACTTTCATTTGGAGCCGCCCTATTATCATTCCTGAGTTATTACTTTTCAACCACTGAAGATGCCGGCAAAGCCGACAGTTCGTGGCAGCGCCTTGGCCGAATAGGGTTTTATATCAACTCCCTGTCTATTCTGGGTATGGGCGTGTGCCTGTTTTATGTTATCTACAATCATTATTTTGAATATCATTACGCCTGGGCCTATACCTCGCGTTCATTGCCTGTTTACTATATAGTTTCGGGTTTTTGGAACGGACAGGAGGGAGGTTTCCTGTTGTGGAGTTTCTGGCAGGCCGTTTTAGGAAATATACTTATCTGGAGAGCAAAATCATGGGAGCGCCCGGTAATGACCTTTGTGGCCTTGTCGCAGGTGGCCTTAGGTACCATGGTTTTGGGTGTGGAGATATTTGGCGTCAGGATAGGCAGTTCGCCGTTCTTATTGCTGCGTAACGCGCTTGAGGGCCCTATCTTCTCAAACCCCGACTACCTATCTTTCATAAAAGATGGTCAGGGCATGAACCCATCCCTGCAAAACTACTGGATGATCATTCACCCGCCAACCTTGTTTTTGGGCTTTGCATCAATGGTAGTGCCGTTTGCTTACGCGATGGCCGGCCTTTGGCAAAAAAAATATAAAGAGTGGGTTGGCCCGGCTATTCCATACGCCTTGTTTGGCTGTATGATACTGGGTACAGGCGTAATCATGGGTTCGTTCTGGGCTTATGAGTCGCTTAACTTCGGTGGTTTCTGGGCCTGGGACCCGGTAGAAAACGCCTCTATCTTCCCGTGGATCACGATGGTAGCCGCGGTACACGTATTGATCGTGTATAAAAATACAGGTCACTCTTATTTTACAGCTACCTTTTTGGTGCTCATCAGCTTTGTGCTGGTTTGGTATTCGTCGTTCCTGTCACGCAGTGGTATCCTGGGCGATACTTCCGTACACTCCTTTACCGACAATGGTATGTTCTGGCAACTGGTAATTGGCGTATTGCTGTTCCTGGTACTTTCTGTAGTGCCATTGGTAGCAAGGTGGAAGGAAATGCCGATCACCAAAAAAGATGAAGAAACTTACTCGCGCGAGTTCTGGATGTTTGTTGGGGCCGTGTTTTTAGGCTTGTCATGCTTCCACCTCGTGGTAGTAACATCAGTACCGGTTTGGAACGCCATGTTTAAAACCAAGATAGCGCCGCCATCTGATATTGTTAAACATTACAATGTAATACAATCATCGTTTGCCTTTATAGTAACCCTGCTTACGGGTGTGGCCCAGTTTTTAAAATATAAAAAAACTGATGTTACCCGCTTTTTTATCACCACAGGTATTTACCTGCTGTTCGCGGCTTTGGTTACCGCGCTGGTGGTTTATGCTACAGGTGTTTACAAACTTAACTTTGTGTTTGTATTGGTAATGTGGGGTTCAGTATACTCGGTTATTGCCAATGGTAAAATACTTTCCGAGGCGTTTAAGGGTCAGGTGAAACTGGCTGGCTCGGCAGTGGCGCATATCGGTTTTGGTTTGCTGATGGTGGGCGCATTAATTGCGGCGGGTACCAGCAACATTATCTCGATCAATAACACTGGCGAAGGTTTTTCACCTGAGTTTGCCAAGGAGCAAAATCCACGCGAAAATATCCTGGTGTATCAGAACCAATCTGTAAAAATGGGCGACTACCTGGTAACCTACACCGGCGATTCTATCTCGACCCCGAATATTTATTTTAAGGTAGATTACAAAAAGGTTAATGCCGCGGGTAAGGTAGAGAACGAGTTTGTGCTGAAACCAAAGGCGCTTATAAACCGCGGACAGATGTCGGCTTCGCCCGATACGAAGCACTATCTGTTGCATGATATGTATACGCACATCACCATGTTTTATCCGGTGCCAGCCGCTTTAGGTGGCCCTGATGGCGGTGCAGCGGCTCATGATGAAGCTAATGATGACAAGAGCTATGATGCGCCGGTAAGCCATGAGGTTGCCCCCGGCGATACCATCAAATACCGCGATGGTTATATTTTGCTGAAAAGCCTTAACAAAGAAGCCAAGGTGCAGAATATTCCACTTTCAGACAGCGACGTTGCCATCGGCGCTAAACTTGAGGTTGTAACGCACGGCAAAACTTACGAAGCTACCCCGGTTTACATGATCAAGAACGGCAACGTGTTTGACTTTGCCCGCAAGGTTGAAGATGCAGGCTTAAAGCTGCGTTTCAGCAAAGTGATACCTGAAAATAAGAAAGTGGAGATCATGGTTTATCAACAGCCCGAAAGCAAAAAGAAATTTATTGTAATGAAGGCTATCCAGTTCCCGTATATCAACTTCTTTTGGTCAGGAACCATCATCATGGTTATCGGTTTCTTCCTCTCAATCAGGCGCCGGAAAAAGGAAGTGAAGGTGGCGTAAGGTTTTTTGGTTATTTCGCATTTTTTCCACGTGTCATTGCAAGAAACAAAGCGATCTCCGATTTACAGAGTTTCTCTGTAAATCGGAGATCGCTTTTTCGTTCTTCCTTACAATAATGATAAAAGCATAACTCCATGTCATTGCGAGCGCAGCGTGGCAATCGCGTACTTAACGAGGGTGATTTGCATAGTCCGCGATTGCTTCGTCGTTCCTCCCTCGCAATGACAAATTATAATAATGTGGATAGTCTATATTTCTTATCCCTTCAAAAACGATAAAATCTTACTGTTCACGGTGTCTGGTTTTTCGATGGATGGGAGGTGGGCCGCGCCGGCTACCGGGAAGAAATCAACCTTTAGTACGCTTCGGATAGAGTCGCTGAGGCGCAATGGTAAGGTTTTATCCTGTTCGCCCCAAATGAGCAGTATCTTTTTATTGGCGCTGTTGAGGCATATATTACTTTGGCGGCCGTCGGGCTTATAATCATATTGGGTTGATATCAGCGCATTCCGGAAGCCTTTGTAGCTCATTTGTGGTAAATATTTTTTTACCCAGTCCGGATGGTTTTTAGGGTTAAGAAAATCGTTAAGTTGATTTGTAGCGCGCTCGTCGGAGTTTACGGCTTCATTGTACAGGGTAAAAAACTTTGGAGCGGTGGGCTTTGAAATTTGATACACAGGGTCAATCAAAATAACTTTGTTCACCAGGTTGGGATGCTGGCAGGTAAAATTGGTGATCAGTTTGCCGCCAAAGGAAATACCGGCTAAGTTAACCGGTCCCTGAAGCTTTAAGGCATTTATCAAATCCAGCAGCTGGGTGTTATAAAATTCCTGATTATAAACTGCATCTGGCCTGTCAGAGTACCCTCGGCCATAAGTGTCATAACGCAGCACCCTGAAACCGTTTTTAACCAGGTATTCATAGGTGCCATCCCACATATAATATGGAACGCTAAAGCCATGAACCAAGACTACAACTTGTCCATTGGCAGGTCCTTCAAGCTGGTAATGGGTAATGCCTCTGCTTAATTTAATAAAATCGCCGCCAATATTTTTACGATCGGCGGCGGTTAAGATTTTTTTCTCTTTATCATTGTACTTATAAAAGCTAAACATGATCAGGGCCGTGACACCCGTCAGGAATAGAATAATGATGAGGCTTACTTTTAGTATTTTCATGGGGTAATATGATGATGCTCACTAAAATACATAAATATTTAGGCCATACTTGTTGGTATCTACCCTTAAAACTGAAAAATATATGCGGATAACTATTATAGGATCAGGAAATGTGGCCACCCATATGGCGGCCGCGCTTAAAAATGCAGGGCACCGCATTGTGCAGGTTTACAGCAGGCAAATTCAACATGCTGCTATGCTGGCCTATCATGTTGGGGCCGAGGCCACCGACGATTTGGAAGCCATTTTACCCGATACGGATATATTTATTATCTCTGTTAAGGACGATGCCATTGCAGGCGTGGTTGAGGTATTAACCCGTCATCAGAAACTTATAGTGCATACTTCGGGTGCCACCAGTTTGAATACCATACGCGCCTTTACAGATGATGCCGGAGTTTTATACCCGTTGCAAACCTTCAGCAAAAGCAAAGAAGTTGATTTTTTTACCGTTCCATTATGCGTGGAGGGTGCCGACAGCACCATCACGGCTCAACTAAAGGAACTTGCAGCAACCATCAGCAATAATGTTTACGTGGTAAGCTCGGCCGACCGTAAAATACTGCACCTTGCGGCGGTTTTTGTCTGTAACTTCCCTAATTATTTATATGGCATAGCCCAGCAATTACTGGCAGAACACAATATGGGTTTCGATATGCTGAAACCGCTTATTATGGAAACGGCGCAGAAAGTACAGGAACAGCTCCCCGATAAGGTACAAACAGGCCCCGCAGTGCGTAATGACCGTGTTACCATGGATGCGCACCTGCAACTCCTTAACAATCAGCTGCAACTACAGGAGATATATACTTTATTAAGTCAGGGTATTATCAAAAACAATATTGAGCCGCACGGGGACAAGTAATTTTGTTACTTTTGCCTAAATGAACATATTTAAAGTAAAGATAAATTTTGAGGAAAAAGGGCACGAAAGTATTGAACTGCCTATAGCCGAAGGTGAATCTGTATTGGATGTGTGCCTGGAAAATGGTATTGAACTACAACATAACTGCGGTGGTGTTTGCGGTTGCAGTACCTGCCATGTTTATGTGAACAAGGGGATGGACAACATTCAGGAGATAGCTGATAAAGAAGAAGATTTTATTGACAGAGCTGTAAATCCACGCATAAATTCACGCCTTGGTTGCCAGTGTGTAATTATTGATGGCGATATTGAGGTAACACTACCAGATCAGTCACAATTCCTGGGGCACTAATAAGGTTTTACGATTAACGTGCTGCGTTATGCGTGACAAACAATAATTAAGATAAAAAACGTACCACGTAAAACTTACTACGTACAACATACTAACATGACAGACAATAAATTTGCCTTACCGATTCACTGGAACGACTACGAAGATATTGCTATTGAACTTTATGAAAAGTTTGGTGACGATTTTGACGAATCGAAAATATACCGTATCCGCTTCACCGAACTGTTGGAGTGGGTGTTGAGCTTGCCTAATTTTGCCGGTACTAAGGCCGAATCAAACGAAGGACACCTGGAGCAGATTCAATCGGCTTGGGTTTATGAGTGGCGCGATAATCAATAATTGGCGGTTAGCAGTTTTCAATGGTCAGTTGGCAATTAAACTGACTAATTCCAATAATCACTAACTCACTAATTCAATAATTAGCTCAGTGGAATCATTTCTACATAAATTAAAAGATATCACCACACTTATTTTTGATGTGGATGGCGTACTAACCGATGGCTCTGTTTATGTGACCGATAAGGGTGAGCAAAGCAGGGCCTTTAACATTAAGGATGGATATGCCCTGCAGCTTGCCGTAAAATGTGGTTATAACGTTTGTGCTATATCTGGCAGCCGCTCAAAAAGTGCTATCTACCGTTTAAACAGTCTGGGTATACAGGATGTTTACATGGGTACGCATACCAAATCGCAGCGTTTTAAAATATACCTGGAAGAAAAATCAATCATAGCTACCAATGTACTGTACATGGGCGATGATATTCCCGACCTGGAAGTAATGAAACTTGCAGGCCTTCCCGTTTGCCCTGCCGACGCGGTTGAGGAGATAAAAGCGGTAAGTGCCTACGTTTCGCCTTACGGTGGCGGCAAAGGCTGCGCGCGCGACATTATAGAAAAAGTGCTCAAAGTACAGGATAAATGGATGAGCGAACAGGCCTACAGCTGGTAAGCTTGGGTGGGGTAAGTCAAAATTCAAAAGTTAAAATTCAAAAAAAACTTCTATCTTTTGTCCCAAAGTCTATCGTCCAATAGTCCCTAAGTCCAACAATCCCAAAGTCCAAAAGTCCCACAATCTCAAAGTCACAAAAAATATGCATAACAACGTACCTAAGATCATTCTGGCATCAAAATCGCCAAGGAGGCAGGAGCTACTGAGGCTGATGGATATGGAGTTTGAGGTTGTTTTGAAGGATGTGGACGAATCATACCCCGAAGGCTTAACTCCGCAAGAAGTTGCTGTATACATAGCCCGGAAAAAAGCCGAGGCATTTAACGAAACCGTAGCCGACGATGTGGTAGTACTTACTGCCGATACCATTGTTTGCATAGATGGCCTTATCCTGGGCAAACCCGAAAACCCGGAGCACGCGGTTGAGATGCTGAAGATGCTATCGGGCAAGGTGCACCAGGTAATTACCGGTGTTTGCCTGCTGCATAAACATCGCTATAATAACTTTTTTGATGTATCAGAAGTGTTTTTCCGTAACCTGAGCGATCAGGAGATCAGGAGTTATGTAGCCGAGTATAATCCGCTTGATAAAGCAGGTTCATATGGCATCCAGGAACGCATCGGGTTGATAGGTATTCAGCGTATCAACGGCTCTTATACCAACGTAGTGGGCCTCCCTACCGAAAAGTTATATGCTCAGCTCGTTAATTTGAATAAATAATTATTTAAATTAAACCTTTCTTTATTATACAGTCTAATATAATAAATATAAAGGGAGTTAATTGATCATGAAAAGAGCTATCTATACAGGGCTGGCAATGTTGCTGGTTTCAGCCCTGTCTGCTTGCAGCAGCTACAATTATTACACAGCAGCCCGAAACAAAACCGATCTTTCCTCTTACCGCACATTTGCCTGGCTACCACCCGAAGCAAGTAACAAGGCCGGCGGCGTTGTGAAAAAAGAAATTGCCGATGAGCGCGTGAAAGAGGCAGCTATCTCGGCACTACAAACCAAAGGCTTACGTTTACAGGAAAATGATCCCGATCTGCTGGTGAGCTATTCAACAGTAACAGGTCGCGGCGTTAAAACTGAGTTTTATCCGGCTTACTATGGCGGCTTCGGTTGGGGTGGCTGGGGAGGCTGGGGCTGGGGTTGGGGCTACGGTTATCGTCCGTTCTACGGCGGCTTCTACGGTGGTTGGGGCGGCGGCTGGGGCGGTTGGGGGTATCCTTATGGCGGTGGCGGTTATGCCCGTGTTCCGTATAAAGAAGGTACACTCATCATTGATATTATTGACCGCAATACCCGCAGACTGGTATGGAGAGGCTTTGGCGTCGGCGAACTGCACAATCCAAAAAGAACCCTTGACGAACTACCAAAAGTGGTTGATGGTGTGTTAAAACAACTGCAAATAAATCAGCTGAGCCAGCTTCAGATGAAAAGAGGATAAAAAGAAAATATCTTCTTCTATAGTATATTGATAACTTCCTGCAAGAAAATAAAATATATCAAATCCCTTCGGAGCCTTTAAGCCTGAAGGGATTTTTGTTTTTTATGAAGGTGAATAACCGTAAATACAAGGGCTACCAAAGCCAAAACAAAAACCCAGGTATCAAGCGGGCAACCATCGGGGCCCCCATCATTACCATCGCAAAGACCGTCACCCGGGTCGGCGAAGCAAGTTATAGTGCTTAGTAAGTAAATGAATAAAACCAGTAAAAATTTACAGCTGTTTTTTACACGGGATATTGTATTCATATTATTATTCTTTGAAAAATTTTCCGCTTCCAATCTTTTTCCCTGTTGATTCATCAACAGCTTCTATTACGTAAAGACCATGAAGCAGGTTACCTACATTTTGCTGTATCGAATCGGTATTGCTGGCGGTAACGGTTCTTACCAAACCGCCCGATGAGCTCACAATATTCACTTTTACAGATTTACTATAGGTTTTTCCAAAGTTAATATTAATATTTTGTGATGTAGTGCTTGGGTACACAACAAACCTTAAGGTGCTTGTAGTTAGATAATTAAAAATTAAATTTTGTGATAAACTAATAATGTTTGTAACTAATTTTTGCTTTAAACGATAAATTACCTGTCCCGAACTTTGATCAACATCAGTATAGCTATAGGTACCAACTCCTGTTGATTGCAGGCTGTCAATAACTGTAAATGTTTCACCATTGTTACTGCTTTTTTCTATAAAAAATGTGGTAAAGTTACTTTCATTATCGGTTAGCCAGTTTAATTTGACTCCCGCGGCTTGTTTTGAGCCCGAAAAGCCAAGTAATTTATAATCATGCCCCGGAGCTATCCCAATACTCAAATAGAAGCGGTCATGAGCGTAGCTGGCTTTGTTATTATCAACATTGAAAGTGTACATGGAATTATGTACCACGTCTAAAGAATCGTTAGTGTATTTATCTTTTAAAAATATGGTGTACCTGTCGTCAATATTCTGTTTAAACGGCGATGTTATTTTGTACAAACCGTAGTTTGAAAAGGTAACAATCAGGTTAATTCGTTTTATTTTTTCAAGACTGGTTGTGTAATTGGCAAAGCAGCCTACAGAATCAGCAGATAGGGTATATAGCAGATCGCCCTGGCCCGAGGGTTGATAGTAGGGAGCATCTTCGCCATTAATAAATTTGCTATTGGAGTTGTTGGTGAAAGCTATATCGGTAGTGTTATGTACAATGGTATCGTTCATTAATTCAAGCCTGAGCCTTGGAGTTGTTTCGGCGGTGCTTTCAGTAGCATTAGTGGTGGCAGCAGCAGCTGTTGTTTCGATTGAAGCGTTAGTGACTGCGCTAACCGATGTTTTGAGCTTTGATTTTGCTACAACAGACTGTGATCCTGGTTTGATAACATTAAATACCGGGTTTGTGTTGGCAGAGCCTCCACTCAATGTTGCCAGATATGATGCATACGGTGCTTTCATGGTTTCGTTGAATGTAATTGCCGAGTTTGCGGCAGGTGCAAGTACAAAAAAGCCTTGGCCGGATAGAATATAACGGCTGGCGCCTGCCGGTGGGGTAGCAGCCGAACTTGCATCATAAACCACAAATTTGGTTGAAGAACTGTTGGCCCCGGTTTTAGTATCCTTTACCAACTGGTAGTAAAATTTATAATTAGTGGATGCTGTACCACCTTTGTTAGCCGCGTAAAACAAGGAAAGGTCAAGCACTGAAGCATATGGATTACCAATGAGATTTAAACCTCGTTTAACAGATGGGGTACCCGTGTTAAATGATAATGTTGCAGGCGCTGTCATGCCAGTTCCCGAGTCGTCGTAAGTAGATGGTGCAGCAGAGGGAAAATTGATTATGTTAGGTGTAAAGGCACCATTCGTACCCGTGCCTTTAAATACAGAGCCAAAAAAATTAAGTACTGTGTTATCAGAAGCAGGAAACGGTGTTACGAACGGGTTAATTATGTTTCGGCTCCCTCTAAAATAGTATAAAAGTCCGTTAGCCATAGGTACTGCGTCAGATGTTGCGGCAAATGGTTTGTATTCGTTATTTAATACAAGGTTTACGTTTGCGGTAACTGGTGAGTTTTCGTCGTAAATAAAAACTGAGGGGCTGTTACCAGTTTGCGGAGCATCGTCAAATCCGCCCCCGCTGCTACCTCCCGGACCTGTTATAAAAGTGGTAGCTATAAGTGGTTTTAAATTATAAGCCTTAACCGCAGTTGCGCCAAAGGTAGTATTGGTAACCGGCGATGATAATAACATATATCGCCTTAAATTTCCAGATACATAACGGTTTATATTAATGCTGCCGTTAATGGTACCATTGGTCATGTCGGCAATACTGGCATCGCCTACAGATGTTGACAATAAGGTTAACGCCGTTGTTGGTGCCGAAGCCTGATTACCAACAGTAAGCACACCCGAGCTATTTACTGTTAAAGTATAACGAGGGGCAACCGTAAATTTACTTCCCGCCTTCATGGTTTTTACCGCTGTTGACGAGCCATTTGAGAATGTTACATTATAAAAGTTGGTACCTGTGTTGGTTGCATCGGTAAGGGTTTGTGCCGTTGCTCCATCAAAAGTGATGAGGGCTGCAGAATTGGGGGTAAAGGTGCCTGTATTGGTATAGTCTTTTGATATAGTTAATGCACCGGTACCCATATTCATGGTGCCTGCATTGCTGAGCGTTCCGTTAATATCAACAGTTCCGGATCCTCCGGTAATAACTGCAGGGGAGTTGTTTGTCCAGGTGGCAGCTGTGGAGCCTGCTATACCAATTGTTGTGGCAGTGTTAGTAGCGTTTGAAAAAGATACGTTTGAATTTGTAATTAAAGTAGAATCTATATTTAAATAGCTTGGGTTGCCTGCGGTTGTACCACCGACAACAGCTGTGCCTGTTCCTTGTATTACCAGGTTATCATAAATTGGAGCTGTTGCGGCGGCTGAATTGATAACACCACCTCCCGGGCCAAAACCTTGTACTGAGGTTGTGTAAATCAGCGGATTTACTCCCTTGTAAATGGTAGTTGCCTTGCCGCCGTGATCACCATAAAAATTACATGACGTTACGGGCACGGGTATATTTCCTATGGCCGGTGAAGTATTTAAAATTATTGTTGGGTTGGTTACAGTATTTGATGGTTTATATGATGTAATGGCGTTTATAGTAAAATAAGCGGCATTGGCAGCTGTAGTATTTATTCTATTGGTAAATGTTATCTGATTACCTATGGTCATGATACCGTTCTCTAACCTGAAACCACTGCCCCTGATTACATTAGTATTTACATTGATGTTAACATTATTGCTAACTGTAAGGTTGGCTACTTCAGAGATCAGGAAGGAAAAACTGGTAGTTGATGTGCTTGCCGTACTTCCTATTTGTATGTTAGTGCAGGTGATACTACCCGCACCTCTCATATCATTAAATATACTACCGCTGGCATTGGTGTTCACGTTTTGAACTATATCACCCAATATTTTTAATGTTGCGCCGGTATTAACAGTTACAATTGTTCCGGTTAATGTTGTTCCGGTTAATACATAGGCTGGAACATATTGAAACCTGCCAAAAGTTACCGAAGCAACAGTAGCATTAACCGATAAGGCAGGTTGATTAAGGTAAGTGCCCGTTACTACGCCGAATTGAACAATATCAGTTGTCCGGGCTGCACTTTCACCCGGATAATTTACACCGGTAAGACTTTCACCATTATTTGCAGTAATAGTCCAATTGTTTTTGTTTGCCCAATCTGTATTACCGGTTCCATTCCAGTCAAAAGTGATGGTGGCAAAGGCAGTATGATGCAATAACCCTATACCAATTATGATTAGCAGGCTCCTTAATATATGTGTACGCAAAATATTATTGTTTTAACTAATATTTTTATACGGGTTAACAAAATAGAAAGATGCATTTAAAGTGAACAAAATGAACAAATTAAAGCGGCACATAAAAAAGCCCTATCAGGTTTTACCCGATAAGGCCCGTTTATAGTTAATTGATAAGGTGACGAAATTTACTGTTTGTAAAACTTGGCGCTTCCTATACGTTTACCGGTAATAACATCGATAGCTTCAACTACGTAAAGTCCTTTTAACAAGCCGCTCACATTTTGCTCAAGTAAATTAGTGCCGTTTGATGTTAGTGTTTTCACCATGCTGCCGTTAGAGCTAACAATATTTACCTTCACGTTATTGTTATAGGTTTTACCCAGGTTAATATTTATTTCCCGGTAGGCATTGGTAGGGTAAACCATGAAATTTGCCGCGTTACTGTTATTACTGCCATCAAAATTGAACGCCAGGCTTTTGGAAAGCTGCGTAGTGCCATTAACCAGAACCTGCGCCAGGCGGTAAGTTACATCGCCATTGCCTGGGGTATGGTCGATAAAAGTATATTCACCCTTTGCACTTGATTGCACACTATCAATAGCTGTGAACGATGTGCCGTTGTTAATGCTTTTTTGTATGATGAATTTAGTAAATGTACTTTCATTATCCGTAAGCCAGTTAAGTTGCAAGCCGGTGGTAACTTTTGAGCCGGTAAAGCTGCGTAGTTTATACTCGTGCCCGGGGGCTATACCGATGTTAAGGTAAAAACGATCATGTGCATAGCTTGCTGGGGTTGTAGTAACATTAAAACTATAGGTTGAATTATGTACAACATCAAGTGAGTCGCCTGTAAACTTGTCTTTTAAAAAAATGGTATAGCGCTCATCTATGTTTTGTTTAATGGGTGAGGTTATTTTGTACAGTCCATAGTTTGAAAAGTTTACCCCTAAATTTATTCGTTTAATTTTCTCCAGATCATTTGTATAATTTACGAAGCAGCTAACCGAATCGGAGGTTATTGAGTAAAAGAGATCCCCCTGGCCCGAAGGTTGAATGAACTGAGCATCTTCTTCAATTTTAAATTTACTGTCTTTATTTTTTGTGAAATTAATGTCGGTTGAATTAAGCACGTTAGAATCCCTGCTCAATTCAAGACGTAATGAGGCTACAGGTGTGCTATTGGCAGCAGGAGTATCTTCTTCGATACTTTGCGCTGCAGTTTCATTAATATTGGCTGCAGCTTGGGTAGTACCATTACTCAAGGTCGACTTTGCCAGTACGCTACCCGGCTTTTTAATACTAAATACGGGTGATTTTGGCGAGGTAGGTGAAGTAACGGTAGTGTAAAAATTGTAAGTTACCTTCATGCTTTCATTAAACGTAAAGCTACTGGCAGATGCTGCTCTGATAAAGAAGCCCTGGCCAGATAAAATAAACCGGCTGGCTCCAGTCGGAGGTACAGAAGTAGAAAGGGCATCAAAAACAGCAAATCGTGTTGATGAACTGTTAGTGCCGGTAGCGGTGTTCCTCACCAGCTGGTAATAATACTGGTACTTGGTAGTATTGACATTGTAAAATTTATTAAGATCGATAGTTGATGCGTAAGGGTTGCCTATCAGATTGAAACCTTTTTTATTGGCATCAGTACTGGCGTAAGATAGGTTGGTGCCACCAGCCATTGAAGTATAGGTTGCAGGGGCAGGAGGTGCAGGGAAATTAATAACTTTAGGAGTAAGCGTTCCTGTGGCTCCCGGATTAAATACCGCTCCAAAGAAGGTTAAGGTGGCATCCTGAGCAGTAGGAAAAGGAGCCACAAACGGATTTACTGCGGCTACTCTCTTACCTCTGAAATAAAACAGGAATCCATTGCCTAAAGGCACGGTTTCGTTAGTTGTGGCAAATGGTCTATATTCATTATTAAGCACCAGATTGGGATTTACAGTTGCAGGAGCATTTTCATCATACATAAAAACCGATGGACTATTATTGGTAGATGGCGAACTATCAAACCCAGCACCTGGAGTGGCACCGCCTGGCCCCGTCATCCAGGTATCGGGTATGAATTGTGCCAGAGTATACGCCGAACTTGTAGAAACAGGAGCCGAAAGCAGCATATACCTCCTTAAACCGCCCAATATAAACCGTTGAACGTTAATATTTCCCGTTATGGTTCCTGCAGCAAGGCCGCCTATACTTGCATCACCTGCAGCGGTTGAAAGCATTGTTAAAGCCGTTGTGCTGGCAGAGCTGCCTACAGCAAGTGTTGACGAGCTAAGCACATTTAGCGTATAAGTAGGTGCCACGGTGAATTTGCTACCGGTATTCATGGTTTTTGTACCGCCTCCGGTAAAGGTTACGTTGTAAAAATTGGTTCCAGCGGTAGTGGCATCGGTTAAACTTTGCGTGGTACCATCAAAAGTAATGGTTGGGGTTGGATTGGCTGTAAACGTGCCTGTGTTGGTGTAATTTACAGCAATGTTAAGTGCACCTGTACCCATTGTCATGATGCCATTATTAGTAAGAGTTCCGTTAATATCAAATGTTCCGGCTCCTCCGGTGACAGTTATGCCCGCATCATTTAGCCATGTACCGGCAATTGTACCTGCTGTACCTATTGTGGTTGTTGTTGTATTAGTAGCGAAAGTGGTGGTCCCCGAGGTTCTAAATAATGAATCTACCAGTAATATGCCTCCTGTTGAGGCACCTATAGTTGCCACTCCACCATTTTGTATATATAAGTTGTCATAGGTAGGAACAGTGGTATTAATAATTCCTGTTCCAAAATTAGCCGATCCAAAGCCTGGGGTGGAGGTGGTATAAATAGTTTGTGCGCCTATGCCTTTATAATAAATGTTAATACTGCCCCCGGCTAAAGCCCCTTGCCGGTTACCATTAAAATTCATAGTGGCAACGCCCGTTGCTGTGGGGAATACCAAGGCATTAGCATCATATAGTGACAAACTCGGATTTGTTTTTACAGTTGTTCCGGTAGATGTAGTACCATTTATTGTAAAATATCCAAAATTAGCTTTGCTTCCACTTACTACAGCCACATTATTGGGATTGCTAATATTGATTTTTCCATAAACGGACATGTCACCATCTTCCAGTCTGAACCCACTGCCGTTATTAGCTGATGTATTGATAATTACATTTACGTTGGTTAAAACTTTTAGCGTTTTTACATATGACAACAGATAATCATTAGTTGTAACTACAGTTGTCCCCCCACCAATTTGGATATTATTACAGGTTATACTTCCTGTACCTCTTAAAAAATTTAAGCCATTTGGGTTAGTACTGCCTGTTGTGTTATTTATTGCCAAAGTAAGATCGTTAGTTACGGTAAGCGCGCCGTTAACTGTTATAGTGTTATTAACTCTAAGCGGGCCCATAGTTACCGAATTCCATGTAACTGATTGTGCGGTTGTGATGATTGGGGAATAGGTATAGGGAACACTTGTTTGCAGTAGGGCCACGCATACCACACCAATATTTATAATATAAGGAACATATTGTGAAATAACCCCAAACCGTACATCATCACCGGGGCCAGGTGCTGTAATTGTACAACTGGTTAAATTGAGTTTTACCCAATTTGCCGGCTTAGTTACATCATTGTCAACTGCTCCCAGCCAGTCATAAGTATCTGCCTTAACCTGCTGCTTTAATTGCGCACAAAATAAAATGACTAATAGGGTCAAAAAACGTACTAACTGCCTCATAAAACACAAGTTTAAACCAGATTATTCCTATTAGCTATTAAACTAATAAGTAATTCAGAGGTTATTACGTGTGTTTTTTAATAAAGATAGGCTGTCTGGAGCAATGAATAAAGTGAACAGGAAATGATATTTAAAGGAAAAATCATATCTTTTAGGTATTGATTATATTTAACTATAAAGAAAAATTGATTTTGAGCGCCTATTAACTCACCACTTTTCCTTTATCCAGTCGAAGTACTTTGGTAACACTGGTTGGTATTTCATGCTGGTAGTGGGTTACATAAATAAGCGTTACGTTGCTGAGGCTGCAAATGGTATCAACCAGGTTTTTAAAATGCAGCTGCTGATGATCGTCCATGCCTTGGCAGGGTTCATCAAATATGAGCAGTATGGGGTTTTTAATGAGCGCGCGGGCCAGCAGGCACAGGCGCTGGGCACTGGCCGGAATATTTTTGAGCAGCGTGCGCGCATAACGGTCAATTTCAAGGGCCTTCATCCAACGCAGGGCAATTTCTGCACGGTCTTTATTACTGGGCCTGAACAGGCCAAGCGTATCATAATAGCCAGATTCAATTACCTGCAGGCAGCTGTTATCTGTAGGGAAGTACTGGTGCAGCTCGGGCGATACAAAGCCAATTTTCTTTTTAATATCCCATATACTTTCGCCGGTACCTCTCTTTTTATCAAACAAAACAATGTTATTGGCATAAGCCTGCGGGTTATCGCCATTTATCAAACTTAACAGGGTTGATTTTCCGGCGCCATTTGGTCCGAGCAGTGCCCAGCGCTCGCCGGGTTTTACGTCCCAGTTCACATCGTCGAGTATGGTTTTATCGCCGTATTTGATATGCACGGCATCCATGTGCACGATCTGGTTGTATTTCACCGGGTTTTTATCAATGTTTAGCAGGTTGTTAAGCTCTACAGTATCAATGCTATCGTCGGTACTGGTGGTAAACAGGGTAGGGCTAAAGTCGGCTTTGGGTATCTGGTGAATAATATTACCTTGTTTAAGCACGGCTACATGGGTAATGGCATCAGGTATTTCATGCACAGACGTTGCTATAATGAGGCTAATGCCCGAAGCTGTGATCTGCTCAATAATGCCGTTAAATTCTTCGCGGGTTTTAACATCAAGGCCGGTTAGCGGATTATCCAGTAACAACAGTACCGGGTTTTTAAGCAGCGCGGCCGCCAGCATGAGCCGTTTGGTTTCGCCGTTTGATAGTTTTATAAGCTGTTTATCGCGCAGGTGGTGCAGATTTAACAGTGTCAGAATCTTATCAAGGGTCCAATACAAGTTGGGGCGGGGGATGCTTTTAATGGTTTGCAGATAATCATTCACAGTTAAGGCATCCTCAGAGTCTGACGAGTTATAGCGTTGCTGGTAATAAAAATCAGTAGTGTTTGAAAGATTACGGAAATGGTGCCTTGGCTCAACAAGGGCAATCAGTTTATTATTGATGCCGATACTTTCGTTAGTGGTAACCGGTGCTGTGAGCTCGTTACTTAAATTATAGGTTACCGAGCCGCCGGTTATGTTGAAACGCCCGGCAATGGTTTGCAGTAACGCGCTTTTGCCCGATCCGCTTTCGCCTATCAGCGCCCAGTTTTCGCCCTTGTTTATTTTAAAAGTAAGATTTTTGAACAACGTGTTGGTCAAAAATCTTACTGTAGCATTATTTATGGAAAAAATTGTGTTTAACATAGCATTATTGTAGCCGGTAAAAATACTCATCTGCTACAAAAAAGGCTTACGTTTTACGGTAACATTTTAGTTCGGCTCAAATAATTAACTAAGCTGTTCTTTTAAAATCCTGCTTTTGGTTTAAGCTTGTTTGGGGTTTGTTAAGCCTGTTCCAGGCCTCAATATTTACGAGTTCTTCTTTTATAAAATTCTTACATTCTTTGTTAGGGCAGGTAACTATCCAGAATTTTTTTTGTTGCTCAATGTGTGGACGGGAACCGCATTTACTGCAATTTTCACATTGGATGTTTGGTTGTATTTCTATAATCATACTGTACGTGGTAATATTATATAAATCTTTAAAAAATATTATGATGCAAAAATATGAAATTAATTTTATTGTAGGTTAAATCTCATTAAATCCTGCACTATAAGTATGTATTCGTAAAATTTCAATGAATAAAATGAAAAGAATGTAATTATTAACTCAATTAACGTTAATTATTTTTACTTGTTTTAAATTTAATAAGCAAAAGTTGCAATGAATGGAATGAATATTTAACTAATAGGTAATATTGCAAGGCTTTCCAAACGGTGCGAAAACATAAATTTTATCACAACGGGGGCTTTGCCTTTAAAGGGTTCGAGTTCTGTATAAATTCCTGATTATTTGTTAAATGGTAAAACATCAGCATAGGCTTCCCTGTTCAGTATCTATCTACTAAAAAAATATCACTATGAAAAAATTACATCTGTTATTGATCGCCTTTGCTTTGTTTATGTTCACATTGAGCGGTTGCTCCGTTATCACCGGTATATTTAAAGCTGGTGCCGCGGTAGGCATTATATCTGTTATTGTTGTTATACTACTTATCATCTGGATCATCTCCATGTTTAGAGGTAAATAATAAGTTGTTTGACTTTAAATTTATAAATAAGATAATTTTTATATTTTAAATTAAACAATTCGGTATCGAGGCTGTTGCTCTTTGTATAAAATCATACAGCTATGGAAAATACACAAGCAACAGCAGAGGTACTAAACGACCTTGTTCAGATCAATAATGACAGGGTTGAAGGGTATGAGCGAGCTATAAAAGATTTAAAGGATGATAGTAATAGTACAGACCTTAAATCGCTATTTACTACTTTAATTGGTGATAGTCACCGGTACAAACTTGAACTGGGTACCGAGATTGAGGTATTGGGTAAAGATATTGAAACAGGAACAACCACAAGCGGTAAAATACACCGGGCCTGGCTTGATGTAAAAGCAGCCTTTACCTCGCACGATGCTCATGATATATTAGAGGAGTGCGAGTTTGGTGAAGATGCCATACTTAAAGCCTATAAAGAGGCGCTGGAAGAAGAATATGTACCTGCTTACTTGCGGCAGATCATTACGAGGCAGCAAAGCGAATTGCTTGACGCGCATGATGAAATAAAAGCACTGCGCGACGGCGTTCAATAAAATAAATTTGCCTTAAAACAAACAAGGGTGGCTGTTTACAGCCGCCCTTGTTTGTTTTATAATATAGTTGTTAATTTTTTGGTGACATGTTTACTGACTCTACCTGCCAGCTGGTTTTTTCAGACCAATCGCCACCGGTGTAATGCATGCTGATCACCCAGTCGCTGTTTTCCATTTTGCCACTCGCGTTTATGGCTTTCACGGTTGATTGTAGTTGGTAACTGTTTTGGGCAGTATCAATAGCTGGTTTAAAACTATGATCGGGAAATACCGCGGTTGTGGGCTGTTTTAGTTTTTCCTTCACAAAAACCTTTGCTATGTTAAAGGCCTCCTGCGGTGTGGGCTTGCGGTTAAGGTGTACGGTAGTATTTTTGCTGATACCGAAGATCACGATAATGAGCACCACTGCAAAGGCAATGGTAAATAAGGTAAAGGTTTTAATGTGAGGGTGGCGGTGCCAGCCGGCGGCTTTGCGTTCCGTTTCGTTTAGTGATTTCCAGTCAGAGTATTTCATATAAGATGTAACTTATCACATTAAGCGATATCAGCACAAATTGTTTTGACCAAGAAATTAAAGGCAAAAAAAAACGTTCCGGAAAAACCAGAACGTTTTTTTTATTACTAATAATAGTAAGATTACTTTTTAGTAGTGTCGGCTTTAGCTGAATCAGCTTTAGCAGAATCAACAGCAGCACCCATTTTAGAAGCAGTATCCATTTTAGCTGAGTCCATTTTAGCTGAATCCATTTTAGCTGAATCTGCGTTAGAAGCAGAAGAGTTACCTTTACAAGCTGCAAATGAAGTAGCGATAGCTAAGGCTAAAAAGCCAAGTTTGAATGAATTTTTCATGTTTGATTTTTAATAAGTGATTTAATAGTTTATTGTTAATACCATAAACAACAAAAGGTAACCCATAAACTTTTAAAAAAATTTAAGGGTTACCCTTTATAAATTAACAAATAACTAAAAAATCAATAAAAAGCCATTAAAACTATATGTTTAACGGCATTTTACTATGCGTAGCAATTATTTTTTAGTTGTGTCTTTTTTAACTGAATCAACAGCAGCAGCACCAGATTTAGCAGTAGAATCAACTTTAGTAGCTGAATCAGTTTTAGCAGAATCAACTTTAGCAGAATCAACTTTAGTTGAATCAGCAGCACCAGATTTTGCAGCACCACCGCAAGCAGAGAAAGAAATAGCAATAACTAAAGCTAATAAGCCGGTTTTGAATGAATTTTTCATTTTGTAAATTTTAAAATTTTTATTGTTTTGTGATCGTTTTCATGTCTTAATACGGCATAAGTGAAAAGGTAACCCACGAAAAAAAACTTTTTTTAAATTTCTATAGGTAATGTAGTCTTTATAGCTGTGCGGAATGTTTTTTGAAACCGGCTTTTTGTTGCAGATTTGCGGCCCCGTTAAAACAAGGGGTAGCCTTATTGGTTTGCAGTATAAAAAATGGCAACTTAATAATTATAATGTATAATTGTTATTGCGTATTGCACACAGGCCGGAGAGGGATAATTTAGGCAGCTAAATTATTTTTTTTATTAATGGGTTACAATTTCGTATAAATAGTATTAAGAGTGAATAAAGAGTTAAAAGCTTCGGCGCCAACAGATAGCGAGATAGTTCTTGGTATACTTAACAATTCGGAAATTGTATTAAAAAAATTATATACCACCTATTTTCCGATGGTGTTACAGTTAATTATCAATAACAACGGGAATGAGGATGATGCCAAGGATATTTACCAGGAAGCGATCATAGTTCTTTATAATAAGGTTAAATCGGGCCAGTTTGAGTTAAGCAGTAAGCTAAAAACTTACATTTATTCGGTTTGCCGCAGGCTTTGGCTCAAAAGGCTAAGCCAGATGAACAGGTACGGGGGCGATATCAGGGATTTTGAAGAGTACTTACCTGTTGATGATGAGGTTGACAACCATAATGAACGGGATATACAGTTTGATAAGATGGAAAATGCGCTCCAGTTATTAGGCGAACCCTGCAAAACCATTATGGAAGATTTTTATATACATAACAGATCAATGCAGGATATCTGCGAACGTTTTGGTTATACCAATGCCGATAATGCCAAAACGCAAAAATATAAATGCCTGCAAAGGCTGAAAAAACTATTTTTTCAGCAATAATAAAAGGAGTGAAAAAGAGATGAGCGATAACCAACTTACGGAATTAATTGAACGCTACCTCAATGACGAGATGAGTCATGACGAGCGTATCGAGTTTGAATTGCTCCGCAAAAATGATGCAGCTGTTGATAGCCGGGTAACCGAGCACAAACAGTTTATTGGTTTGCTGAAGCAATATGGCGAGCGCCTGGAGTTACAAAAACGCCTTGACGCTATTCATGATGAAATTGATGTACACGCTTTAAAAGAAGAAGTAACTATACACCCTGCCTGGATTGTGCAGTTGTGGAGGCACCATCATTCAAAAATATCGGTAGCGGCTTCTATTGCCATATTTGCCATATTAAGCACCCTGTTTTTTACAGGCAAGCTTAACAGTCATGATTCGCGGTTTGTTGAACTGAGGGATGAGGTAAACAGGATCAAGGTATCAAATGATCAGCTTAAAAAAACGGTTAATACAAGCCTAATTAATGCCAAGGCTACCAGACCAAAACCATCAAACCCTGGTAATTTCAGGGGTACAGGCTTCGCGCTTTCATCAAACGGGTATATTGTTACCAATTACCATGTAATTAAGGATGCTGATTCGGTATACGTACAAAATGCCATGGGCGAATCGTTTCACAGCAAGGTGATATACACCGAGCCGCAAAATGATATAGCCATACTGGAAATTAACGATTCTACCTTTAAAAACTTAGGAGCCGTTCCGTATAACTTCAAAAAATCATCAACTGACCTGGGCGAGAATGTGTTTACATTCGGCTATCCGGGTGGCGAAGTGGTTTTTGGTCCGGGCGCGTTAACATCAGCAACAGGGTACCAGGGCGATACCACCGAATACCAGGTATCCATACCGGTTAATCCGGGCAACAGCGGCGGTCCGCTGCTTGATGATAAAGGTAATGTGATCGGTATCATCAACGGAAAACAAACGCAGGTTGCAGGAGCTGCCTTCGCGGTAAAATCAAGCTATTTGTTAAAGGCGATACAAAATATCCCTTCCGATTCACTAACCAAATCATTAACATTAAATAGCAAGAACACGCTGGCAGGCTTAAGCCGTCCGCAACAATTAAAGAAACTTAAAAACTATGTTTTCATGGTTAAAGTTTACAACCAGTAATTTGCCCAACCCATAAAAATTAATAATTGAAAAGGAGATACCGAAAGGTGTCTCTTTTTTTGTTTTGGATGAAGTAGATCTCTATTAACTTAGCATAGTGGCCTTGCATGGCGAAGTCCCGCTCTTGGCCGCGGGAGGGCCCAGTTACTTTTGTCGCCACAAAAGTAACCAAAAAGGCTTTCAGCAGAAAGGCTTCTTTACCGCACAAAGCCTTTACCCCGCAAAGCAGTCAGAACCACGGGCTGCTAAACCTTACCGCCACTTCGTTCGCTCAGCGCCCCTGCTTCGGCAAGGTTTGCTAATGCCCCTCCCAGTCGCACAGGCCAACATGTTCTGCCTGCTTTTCACCCGAAGCTGATCTGCTGAATGGGGAAGAGAACAAAATTTATTGAATTGAAGAATGAATAGAATTTAAAATAAAAGAAGAAACGTTCAGGATGACAAGGGTGAAATGATCAACAATGCGGGTAAATGCCTGACAAAAAAGCGGGCCGGGAGTTTTGCCTGTGGGTAAAAGCTTTTTTTGTCTTGATTTTTTGATTACTTTTTTATCAAGAAAAAAGTAAAGGCCCTCCCGCGGCCAAGAGCGGGACTTCGCCTTGCAAGCTCACTACATCATCCTCCTGATCTATCTATCCACCTCTCCCAAAACAAAATCAATAGAGCCTACAATGGCAATCAGATCGGCAATGAGTACACCTTTGGAAATTTCGGGTAGTACGGAGAGGTTGTTAAAACTTGGGCCGCGCGATTTTACGCGTGTAGGTATCTCCGATTTTCCATCGGCCATAAAGTAAAAACCGAGTTCGCCTTTGGCTCCCTCGCAACGCACGTAATAATCCTGCGCTTTTGGAATGGTTTTACGTGGCATTTTGGCACGCGGATCAAAATCGGGTGTGCGTTTAAGCTCCTTTTGCAGGCGGTCAAGACATTGTTCTACCATTCTTAATGATTGTTCAATTTCATCAACACGTACTTTGTAGCGGTCCCAGCAATCGCCTAAGGTACCCATAAGGCCCTGACCAACGGGAATCTCAAAATCAAGCTCAGGGTAGGCCGAGTAGTTATCTATACGACGCAGATCCCACTTGAGGCCAGAAGCACGCAGCATAGGGCCCGAGCAGCCGTAGTTTATGGCCACATCAAGCGGCAGCACACCTACATTGGCCGTGCGCGATATAAATACCTGGTTATCGGTAAGCAGTTGGTTAAGCTCTACCATTTTGGGTTTAAAATATTCCACAAAATCGCGGCAGCGCTCCTCAAAACCCACCGGCAAATCGTAAAATAAACCGCCAACCCAAATATAGTTATACAGCATTCGCGAGCCCGAGGCCCACTCCAGCAGGCCCATGATGTGTTCACGATCTCTAAAGCACCATAAAAAGGGGGTAAAAGCACCAATATCAATACCGTAGGTACCAATAGCTATCAGGTGCGATGCTATGCGGTTAAGTTCGCAAACCAACACGCGAATGTACTCTATCCGCTTAGGGATATCCTTGTCAATACCCATCATACGCTCAACCCCCATAACAAAGGCGTGGCTATTGTTCATAGAGGCCAGGTAGTCCATCCTGTCGGTAAAGGGGATGGTTTGTTGGTAGGTTAATGATTCTGCGTGTTTTTCAAAACAGCGGTGCAGGTAACCCAGGTGGGGGATAACCTCCTTCACAATTTCGCCATCTGTTATCAGTTCCAAACGTAAAACGCCGTGGGTAGAGGGGTGCTGCGGACCCATATTGAGTACCATATCCTCCACGCTGGCATCAGCGATTTTTTTATTGTAGTTAATAAGCGCCTGCTCGTATTTAGAATTTGTGATAACCAATGTTGTATGCTGTTTTTAGTAGGTGTCAAAAATCAACATTTTTTTGTTTTATCGGGCCAAATTGGTGTAAAAATCTATAAAAATTGTAGTCTTTACTCACCCCGACATCGCTGCGCTTGTCGCCCCTTTCTCCGGCTTCGCCGCAAAGAGGGGGATTTTACTTTTTGTTTCATTTTTCTTAAGCCCTCTTTCCAGCGAAGCTGAAGAGAGGGTGGTCCAGCGAAGCGTAGACCGGGTGAGTCGTTTGCGTAACACGCAATTTCCATGATTGCGGCGTTAATCAAAAAAAAATCCCTTCTTTTCGGCTAAACCGAAAAGAAGGGTAAACAAATGCAGCAATGACAGATAATTTATTTCCCCCTCAAAGCATCGCCTATTTTTGATGCCTGTGTAGCTACAGCTGCATAGCTGTACATGGCTATGGCCTTCAGTTTACTGTCGCGGCTTTTAAAGGCCCAAACATCTTTCATAAAGTCTTTATGGTTTTTTCTGTTAAGGGTATCAAATGCTATAGATATGGTTGGTGTAAGCGAATGGGCCGTATGCCAGGTACCAAAAGGTATAAACAACGTTTCGCCGGGGCCAACTACAAAATGTATAGGAGTTGCGTCTTTAAAAAGCGGATATTTTTCGTAATCAGGATCTAAGATATTTACTTCTGAGCGCCATGGATGATCAGGCAGCGGGTAAAGCATGTGCTCTTGTCCGCGTGGGAAAACAGTAAAGCGCTTTTCGCCGTAAAGTTGGGTTATCCAGGCATTCAGGTGATAATAATCAATATGCATGTATGGGAACTGGCCTCCGGGGCCTCCAACAAACATTTCGGTAGCATAGCCCCATTTACCAAGCTGAAACATTTTGTTTGTAAGCCAGTTGGGCGATGCATAGTTCAAATCAAGCGGCTCTATCAGCGGCAATATCTCGGGCAGTGTTGATGGTATATCAAATATGATAGGATATGGAGCCGGAGCATCCACCGTGGCGGCCTCAACCATATCCATTACCTGTTTCATGGTATAGGTATTACCACGGCAATCAGTTTTGCGGTCGGGGTAATTTTTCCTGAACCAATCGGGAGTAAACAGGCCATTGGCTTTCCAAACCTTGGCGGCATTAGTAAAAACCAGCGGAACGCCGGGTTTATAATGCTCTTCCATAAATTCGTCGTAGGTAATGTTGTCTCTTCTGATGATATCCATGTTTGAAAAAGTAGGGGTAAGGTGTTGGGATTATATATAATAGTTAATTAATAGCGGTTTGATGAGTAGTGGCTTATATTTAACGTTTTACGAAAAATATGGAAATAAAGGTTGCAAAGAGCCATGAATTTTCAGTGAGCATTTCATGTTGTGCTAAAAGTAATAATTTACGGCGATAAGTATAGGCTTAATGCACAAATCATTGAATGGGGTTTGTACAAATTAAATACCTTTGGCTTAATGAAAGTATCCGGATTTACCTTTATCAGAAACGCCGTTAAAAACGATTACCCTGTTGTTGAGGCCATAACTTCTATTTTACCGCTTTGTGATGAATTTATAGTGATGGCCGGTAACTCTGACGATGGTACGCGGGAGCTTATCGAAGCCATCGGTTCGCCAAAAATCAAGATCATTGATTCTGTCTGGGACGATTCATTGAAAGATGGCGGCCGGGTTTTCGCGGTGGAAACGGATAAGGCATTTGATGCCATATCGCCGGATAGCGACTGGGCCTTTTACATTCAGGGCGATGAAGCCGTGCATGAAAAATATCATCCGCTTATTAAAAAAGAGATGGAGCAGGCTTTACATAAACCCAATATTGAAGGCCTGTTATTTAAATACCTGCACTTTTATGGTTCTTACGATTTCTATGGCGATTCGAGGCGCTGGTACCGCCGGGAGATCCGCCTGCTTAAAAATATTAAAGGCATCAAAGCTTACCGCGATGCGCAGGGTTTCAGACTTGATGACCGTAAAATAAAAGTTAAGCTGATTGATGCATACATATACCATTACGGCTGGGCCAAACCGCCGCAGGGGCTCAACAATAAGGTGCGCAATTTTAACAAATTTTACCATGATGACGCCTGGATGGAGCAAAACTTACCCGAAACCTATGAGTTTGATTACGGGAATGCTGATAAACTGGTGCACTTTACAAGCACGCACCCAGCGCCTATGCAAAAACGCATAGCCGCCACCAACTGGAAAATTGACTTCAGCACCAAGGCATTGCGGAAAAACATGACCTTCAGGCGCAAATTTTTGCAAAGGGTAGAGCAGCTTACCGGCTGGCGCATTGGCGAATACCGTAACTATGAAATTGTAGAACGATAGAAAAATATAAGCATGAACCACCCATCAGTTGATATTACTAACCGAGCTTTACTGCGCGAGCAACTGCTATCGCTTGATCCTGATACAGCGCCGCTTTGGGGTAATATGAAGGCGCAACAAATGGTTGAGCATTTGGTTGACCAGGTACAATGGACAAACGGCAAAAAAACACCTACCTGCGAAAGGCCTGCCGATGAGGCCCATCAGCGTAAAATGCTGATGGTTTATAGCGACATGCTGATACCGCAGAATATATTTTCAGGCCACTTACCCGAAAATTATCAATATTCCAGCATGGTAGCCGCTATCAACGCGCTGGTGCAGGAACTGGACGCTTTCGATCAATATTTTCTGCAGCCCGGCGCCGTAGCTATCCACGGTGGCTTTGGCCCTATGAACCATGAGGAGTGGTTGATATGGCACGGAAAACATTTTGCACACCACTTCACGCAGTTTGGGTTGATAAGAGAGTGATTTTTTGTCTGAACCAGGATTGGTTTTCCTTTTTTTTCCTTGCGCTTGTTTTAAGCGAGTGCTTAATATGGGTTTGCGTTTTAAACGCAAATATTCAAAACAGTTATTGCGATGCAATCGCCCAGCCATATTAAGCACTCGTCACAGACGAGCGCAAGTTGGTTTTCTTTTTTTTCCTTGCGCTCGTTTTAAACGAGGGCTTAATATAGGTTTGCGTTTTAAACGCAACTGACAGGAGCTATTAAAGGCGATGCAATCGCCATTCTATGTTAAGCACTCGTTTAAAACGAGCGCAAGGATGCTATTACTTTTCAAGAGAATAAAATCCCTCAATCCCAAAATCTCTTTACTCGTGGTTCAGACAAAATATCACAGGTTCTGCGCTATTACAAAACCGCTGGCCCAGGCCCATTGAAAATTGTAGCCGCCAAGCCATCCGGTAACATCCACACATTCTCCGCCAAAAAATAGGCCCGGTACTTTTTTGGCTTCCAGTGTTTTGGATGAAAGCTCATCGGTTGATACACCACCGCGCATTACTTCGGCTTTGTCGTAACCTTTATCGCCGGCAGGTTTTACTTTAAATTCATGGATCAGTTGACTTATGTTTTCAATATCGGTTTTAGTAAGGGATGCCAGATTCTTTTCAACCGGGAGCTTATCGCTCAGGGCCTCGGCAAACTTGCGGGTATACAGGTTAGCTAAATAGGCCAGCAGCATTTTTTTGCCGTTGGCTTCCTTTTCCTGTTGTATCAGTTCGGCAATGTTTTGGTTGGGTAAAAGGTCGATGTTGATGTATTCGCCCGGTTTCCAGTAAGAGGAGATCTGCAATATCGCAGGGCCACTCAA
This sequence comes from Mucilaginibacter aquaedulcis, assembly GCF_030409325.1. Taxonomy (GTDB): domain Bacteria; phylum Bacteroidota; class Bacteroidia; order Sphingobacteriales; family Sphingobacteriaceae; genus Mucilaginibacter; species Mucilaginibacter aquaedulcis. Next base: position 539,544 of record NZ_JAUFPR010000001.1, on the reverse strand, counting down.
TCCCCAGTGGGTAAACAGGATATTCTCTTCAAAGCTGATCCTATCGTTCCATACACGGCAAAAAATGCTGTTGCCGCTCAGTTGCTCATACCAGGGCTGATCTTTCCCGGTGATAGTAAGTGGAACCAGGGCAGGGGCGGTATCTATAATTTGCAGGTTGAAATTACGGGCAGTACGCAGGCCAAAATCGGTTGCGCCCATTTTAGGTATGGGCGAACCGCCTGCGGCAATAACCACGCTGGGCGCGCTGATATACTCCTGGCTGCCGTCAACTTCAACCCGAACGGTAAAACCATCGTCAGTTTTTTCAACCATTTTTACTTCGGTATTGCACCATATCTCCTGGTCAAGGTCGGCGCAAAGGCTGGTAAATACCTGCACCACATCCTTAGCCTTATCACTCACGGGGAATAGCTGGCCCAGTGTTTTTTCCTTCCCCTCAATACCATAAGTTTCAAAAAAGCCGATGGTATCGTCAACTGTCCACTGTGAAAAAGCTGATTTACAGAAGTGTGGGTTTTGCGAGATGAATTGTTGATCGGTAGCGTACAAATTGGTGTAATTGCACCTGCCGCCCCCGCTGATGAGAATTTTGGCCCCTACACGGTCGGCCTTTTCAAGGATGAGCGTACGCTTGCCTAAAAAGCCGGCTTGCACGGCGCACATTAATCCGCAGGCACCGCCACCAATAATTATTGCATCAAAATGGGTTTGTTTTGTTAAATTTGTAGTCATGACCGATGTTTCGCAAATATCAGAATTTGGAAAGATACTCATCTTTCTGATTACCGGAATAATTATGGTATGCGTAATATTTTTTGTTACCCGCCTGCTTGCACCAAATAACCCCAATTACGAAAAGCTAACTTCCTATGAATGTGGCGAAGAGCCAACCGGAAATGCCTGGTTGCCTTTTAATTCAAGGTTTTATGTGATAGCGCTTATATTTTTGTTGTTTGATGTAGAGATGGTTTTTATTTTTCCATGGGCAACGGTATTTGGCAGTCATGAAATTATAGCGCAGGATGCCCGCTGGGGCTGGTTTTCGCTGGCCGAAATGTTTATTTTCCTGGGGATACTGATATTAGGGCTGGTTTACGTTTGGTGTAAAGGCGATTTGGAATGGATAAAGGCCAAGCCCGTTGTGCCTACTACTGATGTAACCATTCCGGCCTCGCTGTACGAACAGCTGAACATGGAACAGGGCAAATTTGTTGTGAAACCCTTCAGTATGACTAACGAGCCAGTGGTTGCCGAGGCTATTTTAGCCGAAACAGCTCCTGCCGAAGCCCCGGCTGTACGCAAACCTATGTTTAAACCCACCTTTAAAAAGCCTGCAAATGAGTAGTGATGTAACGAGTGAAAGCGGTGGTGTAGTTGTCACCAAAATGAACGATCTGCTTAACTGGGCAAGGTTATCATCTTTATGGCCATTGAGCTTTGGGATAGCCTGCTGCGCCATTGAAATGATGGGTTCTATGGCATCTACCTATGATCTGGACAGGTTCGGCGTTTTCCCGCGCCCATCTGCCCGCCAGGCCGATGTGATCATCATTGCCGGAACGGTTACCTTTAAAATGGCCGAACGCATTAAGCGCCTCTACGAGCAAATGCCCGACCCTAAGTACGTAATATCCATGGGTTCGTGCTCCAACTGCGGCGGCCCCTACTGGCAGCACGGCTACCACGTAGTAAAAGGGGTAGACAGGGTAATTCCTGTTGATGTATACGTACAAGGCTGCCCCCCACGCCCAGAAGCCCTGATAGGTGCCATCCTGGAGCTGCAAAAGAAAATTGAGCAGGAACATTTGGTGAGGGGGTAAGGAGAGTAGATTTATTCAAGTCTTGGAAATATTGGTGTTAGCATCAAAATTATAATGTATTATATAAATTATTGGTGATAAGATCAACGTTGGCCCAGCTTCATATTTATGCCAAGGTGAGGCCTGTCATCCTGGGCTTGTCGAAGGATCGTGCGCGGATGTCCGCCCGCCATGGTTCGACGGAGCTCACCATGACAGCCTTACGCTGTTGTAGGAAAAATTTGCTTTGAAAATTTGAGAGGCTTATTGCAGTACTTTCCGTTCTTCAACAATTTTGCGGAGCAGGGCTTGTAGTACAACCGCGTTCCAGTCTTTAGCAAAGGTTTTGCTTTTGTTTTGCTTTTTGTTGTTGCAGTTGTATATCATGAAGTAGTTGTAGTAATTGCTGATACTGATCACGTTCCAGGGCAGAATGTTGTTTGAGTCCCAGCCTATGCCCCCAAAATGGAATTTGATGCCGCAAAGCTCAAATGTTTGGTGAATGTTGTAAAGATCGTAATAGTAATTATACAGGTTAACAAAGTAATTGCGCCAAAGCTGGTGTATAATTTCTGACCATAAGGAACCATATAATCGTTTGCGGATGCCGTAATAACTACCCAGCCTTACACGGATTGTTTTTTGCTGCTCGGTTTGAATATCAATAAAATACTGGCGACCGATTGTAAAGGCATAGCCATTGATCCAGGTGACACCATACCTGAAACCGGTGATGTTTTCGGCTGCGATATAATCGGGCGCGACAAAGCCAGACGGTTTTTCAATAATTAAGCCTTCGGTTTTAAACGTCAGTATCTTGCTTATCTTATTGTTTAACAGTGCAGGGATTTCAATAAGGCAGGTATCGTTATTCATCCGGTATAAAAATAAGCATCTGTAACAATAATTTATTTATAAGCAAAAAATTAATTGAACATTACAAAATACACTTTTTATAAAAACTATAACTTTATAGCCTTTAACTCTGCCTTATGCCCAAAAACGCACCATATAAAAATAACATTATCCTGCACATTCTTTGGATTGGTTTATTAACCGGCACCCTTGATGGTCTTGCTGCCATGATACTCAATTATAAGATACATCCGGCTATTATTTTTAAGTTTATAGCCAGTGCCGTATTTGGTAAGGCTGCATTTAAGGGTGGTGCCGAAATGGTTATAGCCGGGGTAGTGTTCCATTACCTGATCGCAATTTTGTTTACCAATGCCTTTTATTTACTTTATCCATTTTTTAAAAGGATATTGAAAAACGTGTACCTGATAGCGTTGCTGTATGGTACCACGGCATGGCTTATCATGAACCTGGTAGTTATTCCCATCACTCAAAAAGCGTTTCCGGTTATTAAGGCGCAGGTTATTTTAATGGGGATAGCCATTTTATTTATATGCCTGGGGCTTCCTATAGCTCTTATTGCCAACAGGCATTTAAAAGAAGGTAAGTTTAATATACCGTTCCGTTAAGGATAAAAAAGCCAGTGGGGATAAAATCGGGATATAAAAAAAGAGCCCGGTACTTGCTACCTGGGCCCTTTAAGGATTTAAAATTAAACAAACATACAATTAATTATTGAGGCATCAACACCCCATTTAAGCCGTGTATAACACCGTTGCTGGCGGCAAGGTCAAACGCAATTACCAGTGCCGCGTTTCCTTTAGCATCGGTGATTTGCAGATTGCTTTTGTCATTAACCGATAGGGTTAATGTTTCGCCATCAATAGTTTTCAATACCGCTTTACCTTTACCGGCACCCAGCGCCTTAATAATATCGGCTTTGGTGTATTTACCGGCTACAACGTGATACTTAAGTACTTTGGCCAGCTTGGCGTGGTCTTTAGTCAACTCATCCATAGTTGGTTTTGGTATTTTGCTAAAGGCCACATCATTAGGTGCAAATATGGTAAATGGTCCGGCACCCTTCAGGGTAGTTTCCAGGTCGGCATTTTTGATGGCCAGTGCCAGTGGTGCGTACTCTGTAGTGCTTGCAAGCACACCTACAACATCGCCCGAAGAGGCAGATGGTGCGGCAGTGCCGGCAGGAGCTGTTTTATTAGCTGTATCGCGCTTGGTAGTGTCTTGTTGTTGTGTTTGGGCAATTGCATTATTTGATAAAAATCCAATAGTCAGGGATGCAATGGCAATTAAAACTGATCTTTTCATGTTCATCTTTCTTTTTAATTTTAGTTCTTAATAGCATGTAATGAGTATCAGTTTTTTCGATAAAATTTCCTTTTAAAATAATTGTACTTGTTATTTAATGTAGAGTTATAACCTATAATTACATTAAATAGTTTTTAATTAATTGAAAAAGGCGGCTAAACACCTAAAGCAGAGCAGGTAAAAACCTTGCTGAAAGAGAGGTAAACCGGCAGAAAATGCTACTCATCAACCCTCAGCGCAAGGATGCCAAAGGCGAAGGTAAGGCTCACAAATACGAGCTGGTAAACAAACAAAAAGAGCAGCGTAGTATAGGTGAGCATGAGCGATGATGATGAATTGATGACCTGGAATACATCATCGCGACCCCATTCTTTTATCAAGGCTGCCTTGCTGCCAATAGTGGCCAGGCCATGCTGTAATTCGCCGCGGGGCCATACCGGGAAAAACAAGGGGCTTGATCCATTAACGTCAACCACGTATTCGTTATATAAGTACAGGTAACCAAATAAACTGAGCGCGAACACAGCCATAGCACCTAAAGCAATCGCATTAATTGCTTTTATACTAAATGATTTAAAAGTATCCTGATTTAGCCTTAAAAGCAGCAATGCAAAAATTCCGAATGATTCGATCGTAGCAAAAAACATCACCTTTGAACAGTTGGGCGGTACACCAATGTTGGTGGCCAATACCGCCAACCCTGGTATAATGGCGAATACACCGGAAGCTGCCTTTAATGATGCTTTTAACTTTTTCATTTAAAAATCTACGCTTACTTTTTGCCGGGGCTCAACCTGCTGCGGTTTGGTATAGTGTGTACGTACCAGGAATTTATCGTTCAACTTAAAAATAACAGTATACACGGTTTCGTCGATATTTACGGTGGTGTCGGTTTTATCACTATCAACCAAAAAGGTTTCTATCAGTGCATTATTCTTTTGCCAGTTACTATTTTGTATCTGGTTGAGCCATATACGGCGTGGTATGAGGTAAACTTCGGCCTTTTGAGGGTTTGATCTTAGTTCGAGTTGTATGCCATGGATATTAACCCCTCCGTAGCTAATTTTTTTTGTGGGGTTAATGGTAGCGGTACAGCTATACATAGGGTTTAAATGGTAAAGCTTTATGGGCACATTTACTTTAACCAAAAAGCCTAAGGAATCAAGGGTAATAGGTTTTAACTCGTTAGATTGCCATTGTATCTCATTATTGCTGAACGATAACCTGAACGATTGCGGTTTGGCCCATTTTGGCCTGTAACTGATATGCACAAAAGAAAGCAGTGTAGAATCGTTACCGGGGGCAGTTTGCTGAACTGCTGAGGCTGAGTCGGCATGTTGCTGCGCGTAGCCATTGTAGTACCGGCTTAAAATAAAGACTGCAATTAAACCCGCTGTTTTTATAAAACATAACAATTTCATAAGTAGGGGATTAGGGGTTGATAATATCAGTCTAAATTAATAAAAATGAGGTTTTTATCAAACAGGATAGTGTTGCCAATAGCACAAAAAAAACGCCTGTGTTTTAACACAGGCGCTCCAATATATTATGGAATCAGGCTTATTGACCCTGCGCCAGGGTATAGCCAATTTTACCGTCAAAATTCATCAGGAACTCCACAGAACAAACCTTTACCTGTTCGGAGAAGTTAGCAGCAATGTGCAACAGCTCTTTCTGGGTAATTTCTTCACCGGCTTTCTTTTCAAAACGCACACGGTACTCGTTAACCAGCTCGGTGTAAATAGATCCTGTAGGCCAAACCTGGGTACCACGATTGGAGATCATTACCAGATCAAAATTATCGGTAAGTACTTTTTTGGCGAGATCGGCCAGTTCATTGGGCTGAATTTTTGCCTCCACAAAAACATCAACCCCGATCATTTCTTCTTTAATGTTGCGGGTAACGGTCAGTTTGTTTTGTAACGGTTGAGCCTGGTTGGCCTTAGTCTCAAAATCGGGATTAGAGAACACACCACCATTTGCCGGAACCTTGCCCAGGTTGGCTATAATAGCATCAGTAAAGGCATTGGTATTAGATGATGGGGTGGTTTTATCGCCAAAATCGCCGGTATGAACGCCCTGCTCTAACGTATATAATAATGCGTTTTCAATATCAGCGGCGTTTTTTGAAAATCCCAGGAAACGCAGCATGGAGATACCTGAAAGCAGCAATGCGGTAGGGTTAGCGATGCCCTTGCCAGCAATATCAGGAGCTGTGCCGTGTACGGCCTCAAATATGGATATGTTATCGCCAATGTTGGCCGACGGTGCAAAACCTAAACCGCCAACCAAGCCTGCGCAAAGGTCAGATACGATATCGCCCTGCAGATTGGTTAAAACAATGGCCTCAAATGTTTCAGGTCGGGTTACCAGTTTCATACACAAATCGTCAACAATAATGTCTGATGCCTCAATCTCGGGGTATTCTTTGGCAATTGCCTGGAAGGTTTCCAGGAACATGCCGTCGGTAAGTTTCATGATATTGGCCTTATGGCCGCAGGCTAATTTTTTTAAGCCCTTGCGCTTTGCCATTTCAAAGGCGTAACGGATAACCTGAGCCGAACCAGGGCGGGTTATGATCCTCCGGCCAACGGCAACATCATAGGTAAGCAAATGCTCAATGCCGCCGTAGGTATCTTCAATATTTTCACGTATGATAGTGAGGTTAATAGGGATGCCCGCTTTTGAAAAAACGGTATCAACACCGTTTAATGTACGGAAGTCGCGCTGGTTGGCATAAGTGTTCCAAACTTTGCGCGCGGTTACGTTGATACTTTTTACGCCTTTGCCTTTCGGGGTTTCCATAGGGCCCTTAAACAGGATGCCTAAGGTTTCAATAGTATCCTTTGCCTTAGCGGTCATCCCGGTGGAGTGGCCCGCGTCAAAGTACGATTTGCCCATTTCTACAAACTCATATTCAAGCTGTACATCATTAGCCTCAAAAACTTTAAGTACGGCCTGCATTATTTCGGGGCCGATACCATCACCGCTTGCAACTGCTATTTTGGTTTTCATAGAAAAATATATTTAGTAAAAAACGGTGTAAATATAGTCGTTTAAGCCTCTTTAGGAGGATTGGCTAACCATGGCAACCAATTTGTGACATTAAGATTAGGGCTTTTTGGCCTTTCATCTGTTTATTTGTACCTTCAAGGTTCATGCCCTTCGGGGGCATATTTTACATTAATAACTTATCATGAAGGCATTCGCACGGCAACTCTTTAAAACCTTTTTATTTGCGGCTATCATATCAATTGCGGCAAATTGTATTTATTATTCAATTACGCAAAAAGGGGCTGATTACGATAAAGCGTTACCGAAGGTTATTGAGGGTATAGTTTTGCTAAACATTATCGTGTTTGTGATGTCGCTGCCATCGTTATTTTTGGTTAACCAGGTTTACTGGAATAATTTGCCGGTTAGGCTAATCCTTTATTTTTCTGGATCTATCGTTTTTTTAATTACTTCTTTGTTGCTTAACCTGCCGCCCCAATCAAAAGTTGTTTATTTGTTAACCGGGGGCATTTTCCTGGTGGTGCATGCCGTTTTTTACTATCTGTGGGTAAAAAAGCGCGCTTGATTTATTGATGTTTAAGCATTTTATGGCTTTTTGAAAGATTTCAGGTAAACTTGCAACATTAACATGAAAGCATTTTACGGAGATTTAAAATTAGGTATTTTGGGTGGCGGTCAATTAGGCCGTATGCTCATACAACAGGCTATAAATTATAATGTTACTGTTAAGGTTTTAGACCCCGACCGGGAAGCCCCATGCCGCAAACTATGCGATGAGTTTACAGTAGGCTCACTGGGCGATTATGAAACCGTATACAACTTTGGGAAAAATGTAGACCTCCTCACCATTGAAATAGAGAAGGTAAATGTTGATGCCCTGGAGCAATTAGAGAAAGAAGGGGTACAGGTATTCCCTCAATCGCGCATTATCCGTCTGATACAGGATAAGGGGCTTCAGAAGCAATTTTTTAAAGAAAACGATATTCCCACTGCCGATTTTCAGATCATTTCATCACAACAGCAGCTGCAACAGAGTTTTATCCCATTTCCTTATATTCAAAAGCTGCGTAAAGATGGCTATGATGGTAAAGGAGTTTATAAGGTTGCCGACGAAACCTATCTGCCGGGTGCGTTTAAAGAGCCCAGCCTTATTGAGAAATGGATAGATTTTGAGAAGGAGATAGCCGTTATTGTGGCCCGCAATGAAAAAGGCGACATCAGCACATTCCCACTGGTGGAGATGGAATTTAATCCCGAAGCCAATTTGGTAGAGTTTTTAATATCACCATCAACACTATCGTTTGAAATACAGCAACAAGCCGAACAGATAGCCAAAAAAATTGCCGAGAGCCTCAAGATTGTAGGCCTGCTGGCAGTGGAGATGTTTTTAGATAAACATGGCAAAATACTGGTTAACGAGCTGGCCCCGCGTCCGCACAATAGTGGTCACCAAACTATTGAGGGTAACGTGGTATCGCAGTTTGAACAGCATCTGAGGGCTATATTTAACCAGCCACTGGGTGATACCGCTTGCCTGAACAATGCTATTATGGTAAACGTTTTGGGCGAAGCCGGATACGAAGGCCCGGCCATTTATCAAGGTATTGAGAAAATATTGAATGTTCCGGGGGTGTATATTCACCTATACGGTAAAGCGCTTACCAAGCCGTTTCGTAAAATGGGCCACGTTACTATTGTTGACGTTGATCGTGAAAAAGCCATTGAAAAAGCACGATTTGTACAAAAAACGCTGAAGGTAGTTAGTTGATTTAGTTCATGGATCATGGTTGATGGTTCATAGCAAAAAATCACTACAACGCTTCTCAATAAATACAAATTTTAACAATGGCATTCAGATTTGAAGATTTACAAGTTTGGCAAAAAGCTATGGATTTGGACGATCAAATCAATCAGCTTTGCAAAGCATTTCCCAAGGAAGAAATATATGTACTAACATCTCAGATTAAAAGAGCCGCTGATTCCGTAGTTTTGAATATTGCCGAAGGATCTACGGGACAAAGCAAAGCTGTTTTTAAAGTATTTTTAGGATACTCCCTTAGATCAGCCATAGAAGTAGTAAGCTGTCTGTTTATTGCTAAGAGAAGAGGATATATTTTAGAAGAAAGTTTTAAGACATTATATATTGATTATGAGGTGCTGGTAAAAATGATTACGTCGCTCAGAAATTCTATTTGACAAATTTTTACTATGAACCATGAACTATCAACCATGAACCATCAACTATGAACAATAAAGAACCAAAAGTAGCCATCATTATGGGCAGCAAGTCAGACCTGAATGTGATGCAGGATGCCGCCGATGTTTTAAAAGAATTAGGTGTAGAGTATGAAATAACTGTGGTATCGGCACATCGCACGCCCGATCGTATGTTCAGCTATGCCCGTGCCGCTGCAGATCGTGGTATTAAGGTAATTATTGCTGGAGCAGGTGGTGCCGCGCATTTACCGGGCATGGTGGCTTCGTTAACACACTTGCCGGTAATTGGCGTTCCTGTAAAATCAAGCAATTCTATTGATGGCTGGGATTCAATCCTGTCTATACTGCAGATGCCTAACGGCATTCCGGTTGCCACCGTAGCATTAAATGCAGCGAAAAACGCCGGTATCCTGGCTGCCCAGATCCTGTCAACCGCCGATGAATACCTGGTTCAAAACCTCATCAACTTTAAAGATGATCTTAAAAAGAAGGTAGAAGATTCTGCCAAAGAAATGGAAGGGTAGTATAGGTTTTACGTGTTACGTTATACGTATTACGTTTTTAGAATTTTCTCTTTCAAACGTATAACGTACTACGTCCAACGTAAAACGTCTTCATTCAAAACCTAATTCAGCGCCGGGTTTTCCGGGAAGTTGGCAATGTGGGCGTAGCGCTGGCCCATGCCTATTACAACCTCTTTCCAAAGGTTCTGTTCGTTGGTGAACAGGTTGGCCGGTTTAAAATTATCGGCAACTATCCAGCTGTCCTGCGTAATTTCTTCGTCGAGCTGTTGTGATGTCCAGCCAGAATATCCGGCAAAAAACTTAATGTCTTTTTCGGTTAAATTGTAGCTTGATACCAGTTCTTTAACCTGTTCAAAATCACCGCCCCAAAACACGCCGTTTGCTATTTCAATACCGCCGTCAATTTTTTCGGGGCAGCAGTGTATGAAATGAAGTGTATTTTTGGCTACCGGCCCGCCATCATAAACCGGCATTTCTGAGTACGATACATCAGGTAAAACATCGCCAAGCATGTATTTGCTCTGGTGATTCAGGATAAAACCCATAGCTCCATCGGCAGAATATTCTGTTAAAATGATCACCGATCTTTTAAAGTTCGGATCCATCATAAAGGGTTCCGAAATTAATAAATGCCCCACGGCAGCCGATATTGGACTTAGCATAAGGTTAGTATTTATTTAACACAACAAGCATAATAAAAATATGTTCAATTTTTAAATTGAATTATATACAATATGTACGGTATAATTAATTTGTAAGTTTGCAGTAAATGAATCAGCAGGAATTACAAAATTTAAGGCAGGATTATACTGCCGCTACATTATCTGAAAATGATACCAAAGGTGATCCTATAAATCAGTTCGATCAATGGTTTAACGAAGCTTTGGCGGCAAAATTGCATGAACCCAATGCCATGACGCTTGCTACAGCCACTGCAAATGGTAAGCCATCGGCCCGTATTGTGCTGTTAAAAGGCTTTAATCAGCATGGTTTTATATTTTATACTAACTACTTAAGCCGCAAGGGTAAGGAAATTACCAAGAACCCGCAGGGGGCTATAATGTTTTTCTGGGGCGAATTGCAAAGACAAGTGCGTATTGAAGGCACCATCGAAAAACTGAGCAAGGAAGATTCTGAAAGGTATTTTCACTCGCGCCCAAAGGGCAGCCAGATAGCTGCGGTAGTTTCTCCGCAGAGCCAGGAAATTGAAAATCGTGATGGTTTTGAGAAAAAGTGGGCCGAACTTGAAGCTGAATACGAAGGTAAGGAAGTACCTAAACCATCTTTTTGGGGAGGTTATATCCTGAATCCGCAGCTGGTTGAGTTTTGGCAAGGCCGTTCAAGCCGCCTGCACGACCGTATCCTGTATAAAAAGGTTGACAAGAAAAACTGGAAAAAAGTACGTTTAGCACCATGATGTTTAACGATATTAAATTATTGCTCACCGAAAAATTTGGTGAAACCGTAATTGCGGGCGAAGAAACAGGCGGGCTGCAACCCGCCTTGCTTATAAATCCCGATGATATTGCCGCGGTATGTCTTGAATTGCGCAATAACCCCAAAACGTATTTCGATTTTCTATCGAGCCTGAGCGGGGTGCATTATAATGACGATGATAATCGTTATGGGGTAGTTTATCACCTGGCTTCAATACCTTACAAAACACAGCTTACCCTAAAAGTAAGCAAACCCCACGACCGCGAGAGTGCCGAACTGCCTGAATTTAAAAGTATAGTAACCGTTTACCGCACTGCCGATTGGCATGAACGCGAAGCTTATGACCTTTTCGGGATATTTTTTGAGGGTCACCCCGATCTGCGCCGCATATTATTACCCGATGATTGGGAAGGTTTCCCACTCCGTAAAGATTATAAAGCTGCCGAGTATTATAAAGGGATCAAGATAGATTAGGAGGCGAAGCCCCCTAACCCCCTAAAGGGGGAACTTTTGATTTGCTTATTCTCTCTTTAGGGGGCCGGGGGGCTCTTAAAATAAGCTATCAGCTTGTCTATATTCTTTAGGGTGAACTGGTGGGCGTGTATTTTTTCTACCACATCGGGTTCATCGCCCATAATATCTGTCATGATGTCTTCAAAGTTTTCGTCGGTTAGCTGTTTCATATCAGCCGTGTTGGAGCCATAATAGTAAATTGATTTGCCTCCGCGGCCGCCATGGCCACCTCCGAGCGATATACCAATTCCGCCGCCTACACCGCCGCCATATCCGCCGGTGCCATAACCCAATCCAACTCCCGGCGAAATACCAAAGCCACTGCCGCCGCTTCCTTTGCCACCCTGAGCCAAATAAAGCTTGGTAGGTTCGTCAAGTATTACCTTTACAAAATCTGTTTCTTCCTTACCCCATGATGCGTTCTGAGGGGCGTGGGCCACTACAAAGCTATCCTTGCCGGCTACAAATGAGCGTAGGTCGCTGGCGCTTAATTTGTAAGGGTTGGCTTTCTCATCTTCTCTAAACTCAATAAAGCCCTCGTCTTTTATGGGGGCTTTGCCCGATGGATTTATCCTGATGAGGCCGGTTTCGCGGTTACCCTTAACATCAGTAAAGTTACCCGGTTGCCATTTTTGGGCCTGTACAGCGGTATAGCCCAGTAAAAAGAATAGTAGGATTACAATTGAGCGCATAACATGTTTAAAACACAAAGAACGTAATTTTTGCACATTTAATATGTAACGGATGCTTTACGCAGCCAAACCAAATGCCATACTTAAACCAGCACAAGGTAGTAACACATAAAATACATAATTATAGTAAAACTGAACGTGTAAGCATTTAGATTTGGAGCATCTAAATAGCAATATAAATTATCATGCAATTAACTGTTGATTTACGGAGCGATACCGTTACCAAACCAACTCCGGGTATGCTGGAGGCCATGTGGAGCGCCAAAGTAGGGGATGATGTTTTTGGTGAGGACGAAACCGTTAACGCGCTTGAACAAAAGGCCGCAGCCATTTTTGGTATGGAAGACGGATTGTTTTGCCCATCGGGTACCATGACCAACCAGATAGCCATCAAATGTTTTACCCAGCCGCTTGATGAGCTCATTGCCGATCAAACCGCGCACGTGTACCGTTATGAGGGTGGAGGCATTGCCTTTAACTCGGGCGTATCAACCCGTTTGCTGAATGGTTACAGGGGCATCATCACTGCCGAAATGATTGAACCTGAAATTAATGCCGAAAATATCCATTTCCCCCGTACCAGCCTGGTTGTGCTTGAAAACACGGTTAATAAGGGTGGCGGCAGCTGCTATACACTGGCCGATATTAAACCCATTGCCGAACTATGCGAAGCCAAGGGCTTAACACTACACCTGGATGGTGCACGTATATTCAACGCGTTGACCCATACAGGCGATAAAGCTGCCGATTATGGCCGGTATTTTAAAGGGATATCTGTTTGCCTGTCAAAAGGTTTGGGTGCTCCTGTAGGCTCTGTTTTACTGGCCGATAAAGAAACCATCAAATACGCCCGCCGGATCCGGAAGGTTTTAGGTGGAGGTATGCGCCAGGCAGGATTTTTAGCCGCGGCCGGTATTTATGCCCTGGATCATCATGTAGAACGCCTGAAGATTGATCACAGTCATGCGCGTATATTGGGTGAGGAGTTAAGCAAACTAAGCTGGGTGAGCAATGTAATACCTGTTGAAACCAATATAGTTTTATTTGATACCGTAAAACCGGCAAAAGAAGTGCTTGCCAAATTAGCCGAACACGGCATTAAAGCCGGCGATACCGATAAGCACCGCATCCGCTTTGTAACGCATCTGGATGTACACGCCGAGCAGATAGAGTACCTGGTAAAGGTGCTGAAGAATGATTTTTAATCATTCGGGTAAAATAAGCTATTATAAAAAACAAAGGCCCTTAGCTGCAACAACTAAGGGGCCTTTCCCTAAATTCAAAACTCACTAATCAAACTATCCTTTGCTTACCGGAACATTCAGGGAGATATCCAGAAAGTCTGGAGCTCCGTGTTTGGTAATGCCAAAATCTTTGGTTATCACTTTAAACGTGCCTTTAAAAAGGCCTTCGTTGCCTTTATCATCAAATGTGAAATGTATGGTTATGGGTTTGGTAACACCTTTTAGGGTTAGTTTACCATTGGCATCATAACCGCTGCCGGTTTTACTTACTGCCGTTGAGGTAAAGGTGATATTGGGATAATGATCCACATCAATAGCATCTTTGGAGTGGCTGGTTTTAATGAAAAAACCTGTACTTAGTGTAGTGGCATCAATAGTGGCCGAGATCTTTGATTCTTCCGGGTGTGCTTTATCAAATTGTATATTGGCTTTTAGGCCCTGAAACTCGCCGTGGATTTTCCCGTTGGCAAATTTTACTTCATAAGGATCTTTTACCTTCCACTCAATGGCGGCGGCAAAAGCTGTAACACCAATAACTAATGCTATCAGTGCCGGATAGATTATTTTTTTCATAAGATTTATTGTTTTCATGAATAATAGTTTATGCTTCCGTTGCAAGCTCTGTAAAAAATACGGTGGGTTTGTGTTGTGGGTTGCCTCCTGATATAAATATTGTGTTTTATATCCTCTTGATAATTATTTATTAAATGCCCGGCAAAATAAAAGTTAAGGCAGGCAACCAATTAATAATTATGGCAGTATTATCTATTATAAATATTGTCACAAAAATCACAACAGATGAAAAAACTATTAAAAATTGGGGCTGTAGCGTTTATGGCCGCCGCCTTATTTTTTACAACAGAGGTAAAAGCACAAACAACTCCTGCAAATACTTTCAGCTTAGGTTTAGGTATCGAAACCGGAAATCCTTTAGGTAACGCACGCCTTGGTTCGCACTTTACATTAGGCGGAACGGTACGCCTGCATTACGGTATTACAGATAACCTGGCAGCTACATTGGCTACCGGCGGCTACCACTTTTTCCCGATCAAAATACCCGGACAAGATGTAAGGTACCAGAGTTTTGGAGAGATACCCGTAAAGGTTGGTTTAAAAGAATTCTTTTTGCCTAATATATATGTTGCCGGCGAGGTTGGTGTTGCGTGGGAAAAACTGGAGCAAGGCTGGGGCCCGCACAGGCTTGACCTGTCGCCAGGTGTTGGTTATGCTAACAAGCATTGGGATTTCAGTTTTCGCTATGAAAACTTCTCAAACTCAGTTGATCATTTTGGATTGTTAGGCCTGCGTATAGGTTATGGCTTTGGTTTATAATACCTGAAAATATTGGTGCCTGCTCTGTTCTTCATAACAATAATAATAACAGATGCGGGCACCTAAAACTTAATGCGGTTCGTCTTGTTGTTTAAGCATGAACCGCTTACTTCAAAAGCTCGAAAAAATTGGCCGCGACCCTAAAGTTACCGCGAAGGCCGTAGGGTTAAGATACGTGTCAGACACATCTCCGGGGTACACCCGTAAAAAGAGCGGCACAGGCTGGAGCTTTTATGATGCCGATGGTAAGCCTGTGAAAGATAAAGAACTCATTACACGGTTCAAAAAACTGGTTATTCCGCCGGCCTACACTAATGTGTGGATCTCTCCCTACGAAAACGGCCATCTGCAATTTACAGGTATTGATGCCGCCGGACGTAAACAATACCGCTATCACGCGGGCTGGAACCAGATCCGTAATCAATCCAAATATCATCGCTTGCAAACTTTTGCCGCCCATTTGCCCGCCATACGCGAGCAGGTTGATAAAGACCTTGCACGCCGCAATCTTGATCATGAAAAGGTGGTGGCCCTGGTTGTAAGGCTCATGGAGCTTACCGGTATCCGTATCGGGAACGAATCATACAAAAAACTGTATGGTTCATTTGGCTTAACCACGCTGCAAAACAGGCATATCAAAATTGAGGGTTCCAAACTGCAGTTTGCATTTAAGGGTAAAAAAGGGGTGCAGCATAAAATAGCCCTGCAAAGCAAAAAGCTTGCAAGGCTGGTAAAACAATGCCGAGATATACCCGGTAAGGAACTTTTTCAGTACTATAACGAAACAGGCGAACATTGCAGCGTAGGCTCGGGCGATATTAATGATTACCTGAAAAATATAACCGGCGAAGATTTTACGGCCAAAGATTTCCGTACCTGGAGCGGCAGTGTAAGTGCCCTTTATGCCTTTAAAGAAGCCGGTGAATTTACCAATGTAACCGAATGCCGTAAAAAAATTGTAAGCGTGCTTGATGAGGTTGCTATTAACCTGGGTAATACCCGCTCGGTTTGTAAAAAGTATTATGTGCATCCATCGGTAATTAAAAGTTATGAGGAGGGCACCATATTTAAATACATCAGCAAGCTTGATGAAACCCGTGATATTGAGGCTGCTGAACTGAACCTGGCCGAGAAAGCTTTACTAAGCCTGCTTGAAACAGAAAAACTGGCCGTAGCCAGTTAATCAGGTTAATTCTTTGATTTTTTGGTGGTGATTAGGATTACGCCGTCTTTAGCCTTTTCCCCGTATTTTTTTACCATACTATCGTCATTGGTTTTAATAACGTTCATACTTTCTATGGTAGCCGGATCAATTTTTTTCATGTCAGCTTCTGAGGTTTCTTTGTCATCCACTAAAATTAAAGGTTTGGCACCGTTTGATGTAATTATATCCACACCCTTATTTTTATTTACGCCAATAGTTTTTGAGTTGGTACCATCGCTGGTTACCATAACAATTTTTGAGGTGCTGACACGGGTGACTTTGCCTTTAGCGGTATCAACCACAACTTTAGGGTCAACCTTTATCCTGTAGATGGCATGGTTTACATTAACATTGGGCTGAACGTTTACCTGGGCAATTGCGGTACTGCTTGTGGTAGCTTTGGTAATTACAGTGGTTGCAACTTTCGGATTAATGGCTACTTTACTGCTAACTGCTACCTTAGGTTCTACAATGACCACTCTTACCGAATCGTCGGTAGTGATTTTATATTCATGATCTTTATTGTCAGGCGTTTTTTTAACGGTATCTGCTTTTTGTACCTGCGGTAAAGCCGCGGCCACTTTTTTATTAGTCATTTTTGCTTTGGCAACAATTGGTTTGGTAGAAAATTTCTCCCCTTCGTTCACGCTCATGATCTTTGCCAAGGCCGGAGCCGTGTAGATCAGTTTTGTGCGGATGGGTTTGGCAAAATCGGCTTTTGATATGCTAAATACCAGCAGCAGGGCAATTAATACCGGTACCATGAAGGCATAGCGGGTAAGGTTTATTCTGGATGATCTTTTGGTGTTCATCATGACAATTCGTTTTTTGATGGTTGATAAATTGAAGTGGTTAACTATGCTATGCCCGGTGTAATTAAAACCTACTGATAGCAGGCTGTATTGATAAGCTTTACTATCTACACCTTTACTCAGTATTTTGCGGTCGGTTATAAATTCAACGTTTTCTTTGATGGCCTTTTTAATGAGCCAGATGCCGGGGTTAAACCAGTAGAAAATGCTACTTAGTTCGGCTAATAAAATATCGGCAGTATGCCATTCGTTCACGTGTACCTGCTCATGCAGTAATATGGCTTTAAGATCAGCTGGTTCATGTTTGGCGGGATTAACAAAAATACTTTGCCAGAAAGAGAATGGGGCCATATCCTTATCGGTTACCCTAACCGGGTGATTATTGATAACATCGGGCTTTGAATTTTTATATAACTGGTACAGGGAAAATAACTGTACTGCCAGCCGTATGGCCAATACATATACACCCATCCAGAAAACTACCTCGGCCCAGCGCCAGTAATCATGATGGTTGAGCGAATCGGCTAAGTTTTGCGCCTGCCAGTTAATAGCTACCTGTTGCATAGGTTTGGCCAGCTCTTCATGATCCTGTAAAAAAGGTAACAGGTTTATTTCAGGATAAACAGAGGCGAAAAGAATGGCGGCAAGTAAATAAACCCGGTTAAGGGTGTAAAAGGTAAGGTGACGTAATACCAGGTAGTAACCCGTGCAAAACAACAGCAGGGCAATATTTACTTTAAGCAAAAAAACAAACAGTACTGGCATGGTTTTAAAGTTTATTGTTTTTCAATCAGTTTAATGATCTCTTGCAGGTCGGTGGCGCTTATTTTTTTTTCGTTGGCAAAAAACGTAACCAGGTCTTTGTAGGAGTTCTGGAAATAATCGCTCACAAAACCATTCATAAAGCGTTTTTTATACTCTTCCTCCTGTATAGCCGGACTGTAACGCCAGGAGTTGCCCATTTTTTCGCTGTTTAAAAATCCTTTACGCTCCAGGTTTTTAATGGTTGATGCAAGGGTGGTATAGGGTGGCTTAGGTTCCTGCAGCTGATCTAAAAAATCTTTAATAAATCCCGAACCGCATTGCCATACCGCCTGCATGGCTTCTTCCTCCTGTTTTGATAATTTCTCCATGTATTTACGATTGTTTCGTAAAACTACGAAAGTTTCGTAATAAAACAAATTTATTTTTAATAATGTATAGTTGCTGCTAAAAGGTTTGTAATACAGAAGTTAATTTCTCATGGATATTACCACTGTATCGGCTAAAACAGGTTATCTTACACCTCCATAAAAGGATATACAGGCATGGCTTTAAAAACAACCATCATAACAGGAGCAACATCTGGCATAGGGCAGGAAACAGCTATTGCTTTGGCAAAGCAGGGCCATGCATTATATTTATTGGTACGTAATATTCTGAAAGGTGAAAGGCTGAAACAACTGATAGCCGATAAAACGGGCAACAAAGAAGTATATATCATATACTGCGATCTGGCCGACCTGCAAAGTGTTCGTGAGGCGGCTGATGAATTATCTCAAAAATTATTTGCCATTAATACACTCATTAATAACGCAGGTGGTATTTTTGAAAGCCGGCAATTAAGTAAAAATGGGTTCGAGATGACTTTGGCTACCAATCACCTTGGCCATTTTTTATTAACCCAGCACCTGATGCCTTTGCTCGAAAAAGGGCAGGCTCGTATCATTAACGTAAGTTCGGAGGCGCATAAAATTGGCAAACCCCAGTTTGATGATCTGCAATGGACGCAAGCATACAACTCTTTTAAGGCCTATGGCATGAATAAACTATTCAATATTTATTTTACCCAGTCGCTGGCCGAGAAATACGCTCATAAAGGTATTCTTGCTTTTGCGCTCCATCCGGGTTTGGTAAATACAGCATTTGGGGGTACACTGCAGGGTTTAGGAAAAGTACTGATGCGGCTGGCGCGTCCGTTCATGATCACTCCTGAACAGGGTGCCGAAACAACCATATTTTTGGCTACTGCCCCAAGGCTTGATCAATATAATGGCGCCTACTTTAAAAAGAAAAAGAAAACAAATACATCGGCCGTAGCAACTGATTCTGAATCGAGGAATAAACTTTGGGCTATCAGCGAAAAGCTACTTTCACGCTACCTGGTTTGGCCCAAGGTTTAGGCTTTCTTGTATCTGAAAAATTACCTTCAGTATAAAGGTTAAAAGTTGTAACATTGAAAGTTATTGGTTATTTTAGATGACTTAAATATGACAATAATGCCTTTGAATAAAAAATTTATAGCTACCCTCGGTTTATTATCGGTTGTAGTACTTGGTGCCATGACATCCATGACCCCTAAAAAGCCTCAGGATGAAGGATTCAAAAACCTGAAGGTGCTTCCTAAAAATATCTCCGGCGATAATCTTCATAAGATAATGGAAGAGTGGGAGCATTCATTAGGTGTACATTGTAACTTTTGCCATGTGCGTAATGAGGAAACCAAAAAGATGGATTGGGCAAATGAATCGAAACCTGAAAAAGAAATGGCCCGTGATATGTACAAAATGATGAATAAATTGAACCAGAAATATTTTGGTGCCAAAAAAGATTCATTAGGTATGATCATGCAATCAGGCGTTAATTGTAATACCTGCCACCGCGGTACGGCCCACCCAGAAGTTGTGGTACCCGAAGGCCATGGCCCAGGACCTGGTCCGGCACCAGCCCCGGCACCTGCACCAGCCGGCGCCGCTCCCGAAAAAAGTAACTAATAT
This sequence comes from Mucilaginibacter aquaedulcis, assembly GCF_030409325.1. Lineage (GTDB taxonomy): Bacteria > Bacteroidota > Bacteroidia > Sphingobacteriales > Sphingobacteriaceae > Mucilaginibacter > Mucilaginibacter aquaedulcis. The sequence goes on along the minus strand of NZ_JAUFPR010000001.1, from coordinate 519,815 downwards.
TTTAACACAAAATATACACCCCTGATCAAAAATCAGGGGTGTTTTTAATTTATAACAGTTATGGCCAGTGTAGTAAATATCCGGAACGCGAGTGACAACGATCTTTTACCTATACTTAACATCTATAACGATGCCATTCTGAATACTACCGCTGTTTACAGCGAGGAGCCCCACACCATTGAAATGCGCCAGGCCTGGTACCAGGAAAGGCTAAGCAATGGTTTCCCGGTATTGGTGGCCGAAGCAGCCGGCAAAGTTGCAGGCTTTTGTTCGTACGGGCATTTCAGGGCATGGCCATGTTACCGCTTTACCATTGAACATTCTGTATATATCGATCCTTTGTTCAGGGGGCAGGGCATCAGCAAGCTTTTGCTTAGGCCGCTTATCAATTTGGCGCAGCAAAACGGTATCCATGCCATGATAGCCGGTATTGATAGCGAAAACCAGGTGAGCTATCATTTACACCAGTCGCTCGGATTCAGGCAGGTGGCTCATTTTAAAGAGGTGGGTTTTAAGTTTAACCGCTGGCTCGATCTGCTTTTTATGGAATTACTGCTTGATGAGCGCGATTAACTCCCAATTGTATTTTTTGCATGTTAGTTTCATCCTAACCGTTACTTCTCTTAAAAATCATCAAAACTTCATGGTTTTCCTATACTTTAGGGAGGATAATGTAAAAAAATAATTTATTACTTAATAAATGAGTAAATTTAACTATTAGGTATTAGTTGCAGTTTTATTAGATCATTGTTATTCAAGATCCCCTTAATTATTTTAACCATGACCACTGACATTGCAGACAAGTCTATCGTATCGCAAGCAAAACAAATGGAAACAAACACTCATGAGGCTCCACTTTGCAAGCATTGCCGTAAAGCCAGTTTGAACCGCATACATCGGGGTTCATTTGTAAGAACGTATTTGTTTTTTTTACCGCTTAAAAGGTACATCTGTTATCGTTGCCATCGTAAAACATATCGCTGGAGCAAACGGCAGGAAGCGTAAGCCATTGTGGCCGCAATTAAACTTTGCGGCCTGCAAAAATTACAGCCGGGCAATATGCAAATCTGTTACATTTGTTAAATGCAAAAGATACTGATTGCCAACCGCGGAGAAATAGCCCTGAGAGTTATGCGTTCTGCCCGTGAAATGGGTATAAAAACCGTTGCCGTATATTCAGATGCTGATCGTAATGCCCTGCATGTACGCTATGCCGATGAGGCGGTACACATAGGCGCGGCCCCGTCGGCACAATCATATCTTGATGGCGAAAAAATTATTGATGCCTGTCTTAAAACAGGCGCTACGGCTATCCATCCCGGTTATGGCTTTTTGAGCGAGAACGCGGCCTTTGCAAGGCGGGTGCGCGAGGCTGGCCTTGTGCTTATTGGTCCATCGCCCGAGGCTATGGAGGTAATGGGTAACAAGCTATCGGCCAAAGCTGCCGCCTTAAAATATAATATCCCGATGGTTCCCGGTACCGAAGAGGCCATTACCGATGTTGCCGATGCCAAAAGGCGGGCAGTTGAAGTTGGTTTCCCCATATTGATCAAAGCCGCCGCAGGCGGCGGCGGTAAGGGTATGCGCATTGTTGAAGGCGAAGCCGACTTTGAAGAACAAATGCAGCTGGCTGTATCTGAAGCTGTTTCGGCTTTTGGCGATGGGGCTGTTTTTATAGAGCGATACGTATCATCGCCACGGCATATTGAGATACAGGTTTTAGGCGATACTCATGGCAATATAGTTCATTTGTTTGAGCGTGATTGCTCGGTACAGCGCCGCCACCAGAAGGTGATTGAAGAGGCTCCCTCAAAGGTGCTTACCCCGCGGATCAGGGAGCAGATGGGTAAATGTGCCGTTGATGTTGCTCGCTCCGTAAATTATACCGGCGCTGGCACGGTAGAGTTTATTATGGATGATGACCTGAATTTTTATTTCCTGGAGATGAATACCCGCCTGCAGGTTGAACACCCGGTTACTGAGCTGATAACAGGCATTGATTTGGTAAAAGAGCAAATTTGCATTGCACGAGGAGAGGCCATCAGCTTTAAGCAGGAAGACTTGCAAATACGTGGCCATGCTATTGAACTTAGGGTATATGCCGAAGACCCTGCCAATAATTTTTTGCCTGATATTGGCACGCTGCAAACCTATATTACTCCCAAAGGGGCAGGTGTAAGGGTTGATGATGGCTTTGAGCAAGGTATGGAGATCCCGATCTATTATGACCCGATGATAGCCAAGCTAATCACCTATGGTAAAAACCGTACAGAAGCTATTGAACGCATGATAAGGGCTATAGATGAATACCAGATAACCGGTATAGTAACCACGCTGGGTTTTGGCAAATTTGTGATGCAGCATGAAGCTTTTACCTCTGGTAATTTTGATACTCACTTTGTTAAAAAATATTTCACTCCCGATGTACTAAACACTGATGATGAGCATGAAGCAAAAATTGCCGCCATTATCATGGAGAAGTTACTGAGCCAAACAAAGGTGGTAACCGCTGCAACAGAAATCACAGAAACAAGTAACTGGGTTAAAAACCGCAGCAGACTTTAAAGTGTGACTATAATATTTCGGTCAGTTCGCTGAAGCTGTTGATGGTGGCCACCATGCCATTGGGTACGGTACCAAAGCCATAGCTGGCAAAAATGAAAGGCACACCTGCTTGTGTGGCTGCGCTATAATCGCCCATGGTATCGCCAACGTACACCGGGGCCTTAAGCTGATGGTCGTTAACAATATCCTTTATGTTATCGGCTTTGGGGTTGCCCTTGGTGCCAAAACACTGATGTGCCAGGAAATGGGTATGCATGTTGTTCAGATCAAGAAACAATTCAATATAGCCGCTTTGGCAGTTACTCACTATATAAAGCTTATACTTTAAGGCAAGCTGTTTTAAAGTTTCTTCTAACTGAGGGTATAACTCACCGCCCTTGGTGTGCAGTATTTCCAGTTCGCTTATACCGCAAAGGGTTTGCACCTCTTTGCGTTGCTGTGGGTTAAGGTTAGGGAATAGTTTATCAAAAATGGCATCATAAGTCATGCCGGTAATTGATCTAACGCGGTCTACGGTCATTTCCTCATCAATATAATCAACCTGCGCAATAGCTGCCTGCCAGGCCAGGGCCACGTTGGCGGTACTGTCCCAAAGGGTGCCATCAAGATCAAATATTATACTGTCGAATTTATTGTGTAGTGAAGTTTCCATAGCGCGGGCAAAAGTAACAAAAAATAGCTCATAGAAGGTTTGGTAAGCGCATAAGATAATTCTGAGGTGTATCGGCCGATATTAATATAGGGAATGGCAATTATTAAAACACGTAAAACTACGCATGTAAATCAGTGTTATCCCCCATAAATTTTGCTGAGGCAGGGCATACCTTTGAATTAATATTTGATAAGTAACATTTTAGATATTTAAAAGCCCCTTCATCATGAAACTTTTTTATCACTTTTTAATCTTTGTTTTTGCATCGCTCATATTGATTGCCTGTGCCAATATATTTAATTCAGACAGCGAAGTAAGAACCTTAAACCATGCCCCTGCAGAGATAAAACATGGTAGCAATAGCAGGATAGACAGCTCGGCAAAGGCCGCGAAACAAAATAACCCTTACGTTATAACCACTGTTAGTTATAAAAGACTTTTGAAAACAAAAAGGTGGACAGACAGGCAATGCACTATCATTGACGGGTTGAGAAATTATATATGGGAATCAGGCAGCTGTGCTACAGCAGGCAGTTTTTTAATAAGAATTTTTGTTTAGTTTAAATTAGTTAGGGATCAGTTGGCAAACAGTCGTTACAGCAATGTGACGGCTGTTTTGTTGTTTATGGAGTATGTGTAAAAACTCCGGAAGCTTAAGGGGGAATACGTATCTATAGACTCACCCCGACATCGCTACGCTTGTCGACCCTCTCTTCGGCTTCGCCGCAAAGAGTGTGAGAACAATTTTGTCATTGCGAGCGAAGCTTGGCAATCGCGAACTGTACAGATAAAACCTGCATAGTTCGCGATTGCTTCGTCGTGCCTCCTCGCAATGACAATTTCCTTTTCCCTACCCTCTTTTCGCCGCAGGCGAAGAGGGGGTGGTCCAGCGAAGCGTAGACCGGGTGATTCTTTTGTATGCCATGCAATTTCTATGATTTTGCCTTTTCATAGGCTATTACCCTCTAAAAGTCCCCGTTGCTCATATGATTAGCGGTAGACTGGAAAATGCCCGAAGGAGAATAAAAGGGCAAATAGTGGTACTGCTAATAAAATGTATATCCGGGCCAGTTGCCTGTCTTCAGCATTGCCCATTACAAATACATTATACAGATCTTTTTTTATGGTGATTAATCTGGTTTTCATAGGTCGAAATATTAATGTGTTGAACTTAAACTTTGTATAATTATGACCGAAAGCGCAAATCAAGGTTTAACCATGATCACAAAAAAACGCTTGCGGCTTTTATACCGCAAACGTTCATCATCATCATCAAAAAGAAACAAAAAGATCAGTTAATTTTGTCCTGGCTCAATTCGGGGCGGTAATGTAGGCCTGGGGTTAGCCAGTGCAGCAATATTACCCTTGAGTATCTGAAGTTAAATGGTGACAGTATTACTGCCACTGCTAATATTATTGACACATACAACCATGGATTTTTACTGCCGGTTAACACGCTGATGGCAACAGCTATAGTTACCATTTCGGCTACGTTAAAGGCATAGCTCACAAACATAGCCACATAAAAATAGCCTGGCTCTTTTTCAAATGTTAAACCACAGTGTGAGCAGGTGGTGTTCATTACCTGGCCTTTAAAACCGTACATGCTGTTGGCAAACAGGTTACCACGCCTGCAGCGCGGACATTTGGCGCGTACAATTGCAGGCCAGGCGGCTAATTTGTATTGTTTATTTTCCATGATCGTATATTAATTTTTTTCTGAATTCTTCGGGGGTAATTTCTTCCAGTTTCTTGAAAAACTTGGTAAAATAGGAGTTGTCGCTAAAGTTTAATTTGAGTGATATTTCATTGATACTAAGCTTAGGGTTGGTTAGCATACGCTTTGCTTCAAGCATTACCCTGTTGCGGATCATCTCGCCGGCAGATATACCCATAATGTCCTTACAAACCGCGTTGAGGTGGTTAGGGGTAATGTACAGCATGGCTGCATAATCTTTAGGCAGCTTAATATCGGTATAGTGTGTTTCTATTAAATTTTTAAAGCTTTTGAGCAGTGTTTGATTGTAGGAAGAGTTACCGCCCGAAACCGGGTTTACACAAAGCCTGTTCACTTTGATAAATATCTGTAGCATTAAAAGCCTGATCATGTCGCTGGCCGATGCGGCAGGTGTTTCATACTCAGTCAGTATGGCTTCAAACAAGTTTTTTACAGCATTATAAGTTTCATCAGGCAGGTTGATTACAGCATCGGTCAGGTTACCGCTGAAAAATGAAAAACCATCTAAATACCCTTGCTGCAATAAAAACGATTGTATAAATGAAGTTGAAAAATTGATGATATATCCATCTGTATGACCATTAAAACTCCAGGAGTGTACCTGGCCGGGTGTCATAAAATAAATTTGACCAGGTTTGGCTTCAAAATTTTCAAAATCGATAGTATGTATACCTGCGCCCTCTGTAAATAACACCAAATGGTAAAAGGAATGGCGATGGGTAGTAAACAGGTTTTTGTGACTATCGAGGTATGGTGCAAAACGACTGATAAGTATATCGTCCTGATCTATGTCAGATAAGGAGCAAATATCAATTAGTGGTATGTTTTGTATCATGATACAAATTTACACACCAAATTACCACTTGTAATGGTACTATTTTAGTTTTTAATGGTACTATTCAATTATAATTGAATAGTACCATTAAAATGCCTGTTCAATTAATAGGCACTTGCGGTATTAAGCGTTTCAATAGCTTCATTACTTAATTGTAGCGTAGCAGCCTTTGTTAATTCATTAAGCTGGGCCACATTTGTCGCGCTCACTATAGGTGCTGTTATTCCGGGCCTTGCAATTAGCCAGGCCAAAGCAATGGCTGATGGTGTAGCGCTATATTGAGTGGCTACATCATCCAAAGCATTTAAAATATTGAAGCCCCGTTCCGTTAAATATTTTTTCACCAAAGCGGCCCTGTTGCTGCCTTCCAAATCAGCAGCCGATCGGTATTTGCCGCTCAAAAAGCCGCTTGCCAACGAAAAATAGCTGATAACGCCAATGTTTTGCTCTCTTATAAAGGGTTCAAAAACAGTTTCGTATTGCTGGCGGTCAAATAAATTATATTCGGGTTGTAGGGTTTGGTAGGCTGCTAATCCTTTTTCGCGGCTTACCTTGAGCGATTCATGCAATCTTTCAACAGAAAAATTGGAGGCGCCTATGGCCCTTACCTTACCATCTTTAATTAATTGATCGTAAGCACGCAGCGTTTCTTCAACCGGAGTTGAGGCATCATCATAATGCGATTGGTACAGATCAATATAATCGGTTTGCAGCCTGCTTAATGAGTCTTCGGCGGCCTTAATAATATAATCTTTTTTAAGTCCCTTTTTGTCGGGACCCAGTTCGGCACCTACCTTGGTGGCAATAATTACCTTATCGCGCTTGCCGCTTTGTTTGATCCATTTACCTATTTCTATTTCAGATTCGCCGCCTTTATTACCCGTAACCCAGGCCGAGTAAACGTCGGCGGTATCAACGGTATTAAAACCGGCGTCTAAAAATGCATCCAGTAAAAGGGCGTTATCCTTGCCTTTAACAGTCCAGCCAAATACATTGCCGCCAAAAATAAGCGGGGCGGTACTTATGCCGGAGTTACCCAATTCACGTTTTTCCATAGTGTTTAAATTATAAATCTAAGTTCATAATAAAAGCCATGGCAGGTATCATTTGTTTGTCAGCTATTTGAAATTAATGGCCTAAGTAAAGCGAATGTTACGAGAGGTTTAAGATAAGATAGCAAAAACGATAACCGCGGTGATATGCTAATATTAATTGGTGTTATACGCATATTTTAAAAGTGCTATACACATATTTTTATTTTATATCCATAGTGACATTTGATAAAAAAGATATCACAATGAATAAGAAATTTTTAGTGGCCTGTATAATAAGTTTATTATCCGCCACAGCTACCTATGCTTATACGGGCCCTAAATCTGACGGCGATTTTAAAACCGTGATCAAAGATTTTATGGAGTGCCACATGAACTCCAATTATAAAAAGCTTAATAGTATAATGGATGATAACTCAAGTATGAAAATACCCCGCGGTAACAAGGTTATCAAGCAAGATAAGGAAAGCCTGATTGAAAGCATGAAAAGCAATGCGGGCATACAGCAAAACTGCGAGTGCAATTACGAAGTGCTTGCCAAAAGTGATGCCATGGTAATTGCCCGGGTTGATTTTAGCTATCACGATACTATTCAGCATAACTACCTGATAGTTGAAAAGGACGATAATGCCCAATGGAAAATTACACAGGTTTGCAAAATGTTTGATGATAATGAGGTACCGGGTAACAACGCGCCGGTAACTGCTAAAAAGGATTTCACTAACTGATCTTATATACAACGCTGGCTGGGCTTCCCGGCAAGTTGCCCGCATAAAAAGGAATCACCCCAAAAGGGTGATTTTTTTTATTTTATTTAGCTTTAATTTGAATTTTATTGTGTTGATACTTAGGGCTATTAATTTTGCGTAATTGAACAAGCGGCTTATATATATAACAAGGGCATTTACATGCATGATAATGCTTTGTTTAATGCAGGGGGGAGTTGTGCTGGCGCAAAAATACACCTTTGCCCACTATGATATTGAAAATGGGTTGATACAATCGCAGGTGAATAAATTATTTATGGATAATGAACACCGCCTTTGGATTGGCACTTTTGGAGGCGCCTGCCGTTTTGATGGTAAAGATTTTATGGGTTATAACCGGCAGGATGGTTTGCCCAATAACTTTGTAAAAACGGGCTTTGTTGATAAAGAGGGCCGTACATGGTTTGGTACGCTTAACGGCCTGGCAGTACTTTACAACAATAAGATTGAAACATTTAAGGCAGACACTGCTCAAAAAAACAACATTGTAACCAACATAACGCAGGACGGCGAGGGAACCATCTGGATAGTAATGTCGGGCGATCTGTTCAGGATCTCGGGTCATGATATGGTGCTGGTAACACCGGTAAGCGGTTTTAAGGTGACGGCACTGGCAGTAAATAAGGGCAGGCTTTATGTAGCGGTTTACCAAAAGGGATTATACAGCCTGGCCGGTAACAAATGGGTATCATCCACACCATTTACGGGCAAGTACGAGGCTGTACCGGTAAGGAAAATTTTATTTGACAAGTTTGATAAGCAAAAAATATATGTTCTGGCCTGGAACGGCTTGTTTTATATTAATGCTGCTAACCAGCTTTTACCATTTGCTCCAAAACAAATGGCAACCATAAAAGGGCAACTGCTTAGCCTGGAGCAGGATGCCTATAAAGCCCTGTGGATAGGTACAGATAATGGTGCATATTGTATACTTAATGATGATGAAGTAATACATTATAACTCATCAAATGGCCTGAGTGATAATTCGATAGCCGATATATATTGCGATGCGGATAATAACCTGTGGTTGGGAAGCGCGGGCAACGGCGTATACCGGTGCGAAGGTAACAAATACGTAACTTTTGATATTTCGCAGGGTATGCCCAACTCAAAAATTGCCATGGCAATTACCACCGACTGGAATAACCACATTCTATTAGGAATTGACGGTGGCGGCCTCATCCGGCACGATGGGCAAAAGTTAGTAGAGGTAGCCATGCCTGTGACTCCGCAATACTTAAAGGGCGTACAATGCCTGTTTACCGATAAAAATAAAACCATCTGGATAGGTACAGATCAGGCCGGTTTATGGCAGTATGATAAAAACGGTTTCAGGCAGGTAAAAGGCAGCGAGGATGTGGCTTTTCATTGCATTACCGGCGATAGTAACGGGGTGATATGGCTGGCTACTTCAATGGGGTGCTATTACTATGAAGATGGGAAGCTTAAGCATTTGGAAAAAAGCACAGATTTTTCGGCATCGCTTGTAGCTACCGGCCGCGATTCGGTATTTATCGGTACGCAAAACGGTATTGTACTGGCGGTGAACAAGAAAATAGTAAACACTTTCTCTAACCAAAAGCTGCTTAAAAACTCGGCTATACTTTGCATGTACCGGTATAAAAACTTAATGCTTATTGGTACCGATGATAGTGGTTTATTCACCTGGGATATAAAGAACGGACATCTGAAAGCATATTCGGTAAGTGACGGCCTCAAGGCCAATGCTATATACAGCATCATGGCCGACGATTTGGGTAAGATATGGATAGGTACCGGCCGCGGCGTTAACCGGATGCAGTTTGATGAGGCTACGCAGCGTTTTTCGGTAATTGACAACACCGGTACCAAAGAACCTATTTTTGAAACCAATCAAAACGCCATCCTGTACAGGGATCATCAAATTTGGGTCGGCACCACCAAATCGGTTATGGTTTACAATACCAGGGCAAAGGCACAGCCATTTTATCCGCCGCATATCCTGATTGAAAGTGTGAAGCTTATGCCGCATGTGGGGCGTAATGCAGATACCAATTATACTTATTTAAGTAATAATGCACAGCTTAATTACAAGCAAAATCATTTATCTATATCATTTACCGGGATATATTTAAAAAATCCGGAAGGGGTATCATACAGGTATAAACTGGTGGGACTTGATAGTACATTCTGTTCACCGGTAAAAAACAACATTGTTGATTACCCTATGCTGCCACCGGGTAAATATACGTTTAAGGTAAAATCTGTAAGCCCCGAGGGCAAAATCTCGGCTAATACGGCTAATTTTAGTTTTGAAATTGTACCTCCTTTTTATCAAACACTTACCTTTCAAATTTCGGCAGTGTTATTTTTTGTTTTGATTGGCTTTGGCTTGCAAAATATATGGCATCACAGTAAAATACAGCGTCAGCAGGTTATTGAAGCCATGAAACAGGAAGAGAAAATAAAAATACGGCAGCAAACGGCCGAAGATTTTCATGATGACCTCGGTAATAAGCTAACCCGCATATCTGTACTTTCCGAAATTTTGGATGCTAAAATAGAACATCATAAAACCGATCAGCATAGTTTGGTTGATCAGATTAAGCAGAACGCGGCGGCCCTGTACAACGGTACCAAAGATATTTTATGGGCACTTGACCCTAAGAGCGATAATTTATATGAAACATTAATGCATATAAAGGGAATAGGTATTGAGCTTTTTCAGGATGTACCAACCAATTTTTCGTTTGATGGGATAGAGGAAGCGCTGCAGCAGATTAAACTACCCATGGAGTATAGCCGTAACATTACCATGATATACAAGGAACTGCTAAACAATGTGCTTAAACATGCCGATGCAAAAGAGGTTATACTGCAGTGGGCCTATTTTGACAGGCATGAAATAAACCTGCGCCTTAGTGATGATGGTAAGGGGTTCAACAAGAATAATGCACCCAAAGGGCACGGACTAAATAATATTAAAGCAAGGGCAAAACGCATAAATGCCGAACTTGTTATTGTTTCTGAAGAAGGAAAGGGAACGTTGGTTGAATTAAGATTCAGAAAAAACGTTGCCGCTTAATTATAAACACACTATGAATCGTAACATTAAAATAACCATTATTGAAGATGATGAAACTATACGCAATGGTTATGCCTATTTAATTGGCGCAACAGAAGGGTATGAGGTTGTAAGTACTTACTGCTCATTTGATGAAGCCATAAAAAAGATAGGTGCCGATCATCCTGATGTGATATTACTGGATATTGAGTTACCCGGCACCAACGGCATTGATGCCATACCCAAACTGAAAAAAATATTGCCGCAGTGTTTTATACTCATACTCACGGTTTATGAGTCGGAAAAGCTAATATTTAACGCGTTAGGTAATGGGGCATCGGGCTATCTTACCAAAAATACACCCTCTGCAAAAATTATTGAATCAATAAAAGAAGTGAAAGAAGGGGGAGGCCCCATGAGCATTAACATAGCCAAGCTGGTTATACGCTCGTTCCAGAAAAACCAGGAGTCGCCTTTGTCAAAGCGCGAAACACAAATTCTGGAGCTTATTGGCGAGGGCAAAAGTCGCAGCCAGATTGCTAAGGAATTGTTTATAGATCTGGAAACAGTTCGCAGCCATATCAAAAACATATATAACAAGCTTGATGTTAATTCACGCGCCGATGCCATAAAAATGGCAAAACAAAATAAACTGATCTGAAATAATTTTGTTCTCCCTATTGAACAACTCCCCTTTGTTCCGATTTATACTATTTTAAGGTTAATCACCCAGGTACTTTTGTCAGTAAGCTGTTGTAAATGATTTTCTTACATAGCTATTGAACAAACTGAATTACTTTAATTCTTAAATAAAAAGGAGGAAAAAATGTACCGTTATTATCTGTTTTTCATTTTCCAGTTATTAATAATCAGTTGTTTATGTAATAAGGGAGATGCTATTGTGCACAAGTGTATTGTTTTATTTTTTCTAACAACATAAAATCCCCCAAATAGGGGGATAGGTAACCCATCAGATAAACCTATCTTTGATATATACAGAAGTTTTAACTGACCGGCTACTGTACTCACACCAAGTATCAACTCAATAATTGTAAAATAATATTGGGGATCAATCCCGTAGTTTTTAAAGTGTTATAGCATTATGAAGTTAATGTGAACTTTTATTAATGCTTATAATAATACTTTCAAATTTACATTATAGTTAATACAGTCATTGCTTTATCACTACTATTTGCATAAATGATTGACGTATTTTCTGTAGGCCCCAGTAACTGACAAGCTGCCTTAATATCAGGGTTTTATAACCGTGATGGTGAATGTGCTTTTGTTGGTAGAAAATAACATAATAATAAAAATTATATTATGGATTATTCAAAAACCTTGCGGAATAATAATAAAATATATAGCCGGACAAGCAGCCAGGGCCAAAACCTGCAATACAGTTCAGATTTTAGTTTGCGGTTTGTTTTTGCCGGTAATGAAAGGTATGATATTGGCAGACGGCATTTATCTATATACCCCGATTCGTTTTTAATACTGAACAGGGGTACCCAGTTCTCAACCGATACCGACTCGGATATTCCGGTGCAATCATTCAGTATCCATTTCGACGAACAGTTTTTGAATGACTTTAAAAATAGCTGGGTTTTTAATGGCAGCCATTTATTTGGCAGAAATACCTTTAAGGCAAAACAGCTTTTGGAGTTTGATGAAACCATATATCCGCTTACCGGCGAAATGCTATACAATGTATATCACCTTAAGCAATATCTGGATGATGGTATGTACGATGAAGTATTGATCAACGAATACCTGCACCATTGCCTAATTAATTATTTCAGCATTTATGATGAAGAGATATTTAACAAAGCCGATAAGCTTCATTTTTTAAATCCGAATACCAAGTTAGAGATATTGCGCCGGTTAAACATGGCCAAAGAATACCTGTACAGTAACTACAATCAGAATATAAGCCTTGAAGACCTTGCAGAGCACTCCTGCTTATCCGTAAACCACTTGTTACGCACGTTCAAGCAGGCGTTTAATTTAACTCCTCATCAGTTTTTAATACAGTTGCGTTTAAGGAGGGCTCAATTACTGTTAAAAAGTACATCATACCCAATTAACGAGGTAGTTAATTTAATTGGTTTTGAATGCCCGAGTTCTTTTATACGGTTGTTTAAAACCCACTATAAAATTACTCCTTTAAAATACAGACAAATAGCCTGAACGGCTATTTATTCTTGTTAAGTTTAAATTAATAAATTCTATATTTGAGGCCATCCTAAAAGCCTGTGTCACAAATGTGTCGGAATTATCAAAATGGTGATTCTCGCATATCAGGCTACAATCCCATACGTTAATATTGTGTTTGATATCAGTAAAATAGGCTAAAAGCTTGGCCTGTGTTATATTAACTATTAAACACATTTCTATGATAAAAAAACCTACTTAAATTTTATATCCATTTTTTATACAAGCGTAACCACATATGCTTGTAAATAATAAATATCAATTATTCCCCTTCAATTGATATTCTCAAGTCGTTTTAATCGGTCATCCCGTCAGTTTAGTATGCTATGACGGTAAAATTATAACAGAATAGCTGCTTGTTCTTGGTGATTTTTAAACAATAAGAAAATATTAACCATAAGAGATGGTTTTTAAAGCACAGCATGGGGCATAATTATTAAAGCCTTCGGTAAGCTGTAGCCAATTAACGGGTATTATAACCAGCAAAGGTGCTTCCCCTTAGTCATGCATCTCACTCTTGTTAAAATTAAAACGTACTGTATAATAATATATCTAATAATCAATCTAAAAAAGTATGAAGCATAAATTACTTAGAATTTTTATGGTTTGTTTTTTTTGCTCGGCATCAATGGCCTTTGCACAAAATAAAACCATAACCGGTACTGTTACTTCAAGGGAAGATGGTTTACCAATCCCCGGAGCAACAGTAAAGATACAAGGTACCACATCTGGTGGGCAAACCAATTCAAATGGTAAATACTCGCTAAATGTACCAGCGGGTTCAAAACTTGTATTTTCTTTTATAGGCTATACCACACAAATAATTACTGTTGGCACACAAACTACTATAGATGTTTCCTTAGTATCTGATGCTAAAGCATTAACTGAAGTTGTTGTAACTGCCAATGCCATAGTAAGGGAAAAAAGGTCACTGGGCTATTCGGCACCAACGGTGAAGGCTGATGAATTAACCCAGGGCGGTAGCTCAAGTGCAATAAGCGCGTTAACCGGCCGGGTAGCAGGTGTAAATATTACTTCCTCCTCATCAACTCCCGGTAGTTCTTCACGTATAGTACTGCGTGGTGGTTCATCAATTTCTGGTAATAATCAAGCCCTGATTGTTGTTGATGGTTTACCTATTGACAATTCAAGTGTTATTGGCGGCGGTACTTTATCAAGCATTGACTTTGGTAACAGGGGTAATGATATCAATCCTGATGATATTGCTTCGGTTACGGTATTGAAGGGCCCGGCTGCAGCCGCTCTGTATGGTTCACGTGCATCTAACGGTGCCTTGATCATCACCACCAAAACAGGAAATAAGAATGCGGAAAAAACAGCCATAACATTTAATTCGCAAAACACATTTTCTTCCATATTGAAATTGCCTGATTTTCAAAATGAATATGGGCAGGGGTATTACACCGATATAAATGATGATGGTACCGCTAATTATTTTAATGATCCGAGAGAAAATGGTAGCTGGGGTGCTCCGTTTACCGGCAAAGTTCAGCCATGGGGTCAGGAAATTGATGGTGTTCAGCAAACAAAGGCTTATTCGGCTATTAAAAATAATATCCGCGATTTTTTCACCACCGGATACGCAGCTGATAATAACCTCACCTTTTCTGGAGGTACTGATAAATCAACATTCTTCTTAGGCCTGAATGCCGTAAACAGTAACGGTATATTACCCGGAAATAGCGATAAATTCAATAAATACGGGGTAAGGTTTAATGGTAACACTAATTTTAGCAACAAATTCTCAGCAGGTATTTCCGTTAATTACAATAAGACTAACGCTAACGAAATAGCCGGCGGACAAAATAACTCTTCTGTTTACAATAACCTTTTGCAAACGCCAAGGGATATTCCTATTACTCAGTTAAAGGATCTTAATAATAAGTATAATAGTTTTGGTGGTTATGTTGATGGTAATGGCGTATCACACCCTAACACATATGGATATTACGGTGCGTATACGGTTAACCCTTATTGGGTGATCCAGAATTACAAAAACCTCGACGACCTGAGCCGTATTACCGGAAACGTTAATTTAGGATATAAACCTTTATCATGGCTTAATGTTGTTGAAAGGGTTGGTATAGATTCTTATTCGGAACGACGCAGATTTATAGCGCCTAAGTATAAAAATACACCGCTTGATACAGAAACCGGCAATTATGACGCAACCGGCAATCTTCAAACAAGCAATGGTTCATATGAAATTGATCAGTTTAATGTAACTGAGTTTGTTCATGATTTGATGATCACTGCTTCCCATAAGTTTAATGAGGATTTTAACGGATCATTTATGATCGGTAATAACATTCGTCAAAGAGAAACTAATACTACCCAAACATCTACCAATACATCAAATGGACTTGTAGTACCAGACTGGTATAATCTGGCTAATAGTAATGGCCCGGTAAATGTTATTACCGATAATATTACAAAACAAAGGTTGGTAGGTTTATATGCCGATTTAAATCTATCGTATAAATCTTTGATCTTTTTAGAAGCAACTGCCAGAAATGACTGGTCATCTACTTTGCCGGTAGCAAACAACTCATTCTTTTACCCAAGTGTAAGCGGATCATTTGTTTTCTCTGAATTATTGAAAGGCACAGGTGTTGACAATGTTATAAGTTATGGTAAATTAAGATCGAGCTGGGCCCAGGTTGGTAATGATACTCAACCTTATCAGCTTGCCAATACTTTTGCCCGTACTGTTGTAAATGGCAGCTTTGGTAACACCACCTTTCCATTTGGTAACGTAGCTGCATTGCAAGCCAGTAACTTAATTGGTAATGCTACACTAAAACCCGAAAAAACATCATCTTTTGAGGTTGGTACCGAGTTAGGATTTTTAGATGGAAGAATATCAGCCGACTTTAGTTACTACAAAAACAAATCAAAAAATCAAATTTTAGCCATACCCGTTCCAAATTCAACAGGTTATAGCTTTGCTGTTGTAAATGCCGGTGAAATTCAAAACAGAGGTGTTGAAGCGAGCTTAAGAGGTACAGTGGTTAAAACAAATGATATAACCTGGGAGCTTTTTGCAACCTATACAAAAAATAACAGTAAAGTTATCTCTCTGCTTCCCGGAATTGACCAGGTTGTTGTTGGTGGTTTCAATGGCATGAGCATAGTTGCGGCAGTTGGTAAACCATACGGCGAATTTTACGCGGTTACTGATCAGAAAGATGCTCAGGGTCGTACTGTTGTTGGTGCATCAACCGGTTTACCGCTGGCCACTGCAAAAGCGCAATACCTTGGCAGTTACAATCCTAATTATCAGGCATCATGGGGAAGTAATTTCAGGTTTAAACAATTGTCTTTAAATGTGTTATTTGACACCAAACAAGGTGGTAAACTTTACTCCAGAACAAAAGATATTATTGGTTTCAATGGTACATCAGCAGAAACAGGAGGTGTCAGGATAGGGGCAATTTTCCCTAATTCATCTTACCTGCAAAACGGTACATATGTTCCAAACACTGATGTAACCTATAATAAGCAGGATCTGTATACCAGTGGTACTAATACAGGTGTTAATATTATTGATGCTACTTATATTAAATTACGTTCGGCCGCTCTTTCTTACACCTTTACTAAAAGGCAATTAGGAAGATCTCCGTTTGGAGCGCTTACCATAGGTTTATACGGAAACAACTTGTTCCTGTGGACCTCGAAAGAGAACAAATTTGTTGATCCTGAAGTCAATTCATCAGGAGCAGGAAATGCACAGGGCTTTGACTTTTCGGCTCAGCCATCTGTACGTAATTACGGAATTAACGTAAAGGTTTCATTTTAAATAAAACACTCAATTAACATGAGAACAAATAATATTTTTAGTCCTAAGAAATGTTTCCTTTTGCTCCTTACAATCACGGTTGGTTTTACGGGCTGCAAAAAATTCTTAGACGTAAATCAAAATCCAAATAATCCAGATAGTGCCGCCCCTAACTTATTACTGCCCACAGTTGAAGCGGCAGTAGGGCAGGTGATAGGTAACAGTTTTCAGGTAACAGGTAGCTTCTATGCTCAATATTGGACACAAAGTACCTTTGCAAGTCAATATAAATCTACAGATCAGTATTCGCTGACCAATTCTTCTTTTGATGTACCGTGGAGGATTATTTACCAAAGCGCATTGATCAACTCTCAACTGATCATTAATAATAGCACTGCCGGTACAGATGTAAAAGGTATTGCCTATCTTTTAAAAGCATATACCTTTCAGGTAGCTACAGATGCCTTTGGCGATGTTCCCCTTACTCAGGCTTTGCAGGGTGCAACAAGCGGGAGCCCTAAGTATGATCCGCAACAGGCGGTTTACGATAGTGTTTTTAATTATATTGATAAAGGTGTTGCATTGTTGCAGGTGCCTAATACTGCCAGCCCAATTGGCACTCAGGACATAATTTTTCAGGGAAATGCCACCAAGTGGATAGCATTTGCCAATACATTGAAATTAAGGGCATATTTACGCATATCCGGTAAGGATGCGGCAAAGGCTCAGGCAGGTATTGCAGCCCTATATCAGTCAAATGCCGCTTTTTTAACTATCGATGCTGCAATTGCTTACAATAGTACCGGCGGCAACGAAAATCCACTTTATAATGAAATGGCATCACCTGTACTTGGAAAAGCGCAAAATCTTGTAGCGAGTGCCACCGCCGTAAGGTCAATGCTGGGTAACAATGACCCGAGATTGCGTAAATTTTATGATAAGGTGCCAACAGATACTACCAAGAGAGGTGATACCATAGCTTATATTCCTCAAGGAGGTTACCTTTCCAATCCTAACAAAAAGGTGTCTTTACCTACAGCATTGGTAGGTGGTAACCCTCAATTATCGGCTTCAGCACTGGCTCCTGTTAAGTTAATTTCGGCTTCTGAAAGTTACTTTTTACAAGCTGAAGCAGCAGCCCGTGGTTTGGCACCAGGAAATGTTAACGATTTATTTACTAATGGGGTTGATGCCAGTTTTGTAGCTACCGGTCTTACAACAACAGATGCGGCAAATTACATAGCTGCTGCTAAAGATGCAAAAATAACAGGAGTAGTGACAGATACCTTAATTAAACGCATTATCACCCAAAAATACTTTGCCATGAATGGTACACAAGGATTTGAGGCCTGGACAGAGTATCGCAGAACGGGTTACCCTACTTTTCTGGTGGTTTCTAAGGTATCTACTTTGGCCCCCGGGTTAAAACCTCAAAGGTTTTTATATCCTAATACCGAAGTTGTATCTAACCTGAACTATCCGGGAACGGTTCCGTCAATTACCCCGGTTTGGTGGGCTACTAAATAATTCATTTTTACAATATTAATTTTAACAGGCTGTTCGTAAGAACAGCCTGTTTTTTTTGGCCCCATGTTTCTGATACATGAAAAATTGCCGATTATCATCGCTATCCATGATTTTTACCTTTGTCACAATTTTATCACCGAAAATTATGGGTGATTTTCACATATCTGTTTTTTGATATACATCATATGTTTGTAATACCAGATAGTTTTTGTTAAGATATTTGGTCAGTTAATAGTTAATTAAAAAAGTCAGTAACGCGAGGTCACTGACTTTTTTTTATGGCTTATAGCAGCCGTTTTTATGAGGTGATTATTTGAAATATGCCAAAATCACTTTTTGCAAAAAAGCTGTAACGTTTTGTAGTAGCCACACGTCATACTAATACATATAAACCTGACTATCTGACCATGAAAACTTTTACTCTATTAGCCATTACCGGCGGATTATTCTTTAATTCCTTTTGTGTAAACAGCGGCGATGCCAAAAAGCACAGAAGTTACAACTCCAGGCATTGTATAAAAAAGTGCTGTAAAAATGTTAAGTGTACCAAAATCGCAAATTTCAGTATGAGCAAAGCTGTTTGATCTGTTGATCAACAGGTTGAATTATTCTAAAATATTATCAGTAATTTTTGCAATATCATAGCTGATCTTATTAATAAAACCCAGCTGTTCTTTCAGTAGCGTATCTTCTATTGATAGCTCTGTTTTTTCGTTGTCGGAAACTCCCGGAGCTTTGCCTATGTTAAATTCAATGTTTTCTCCGTGAAGCTTTTTGTTGCTTTCATTTAATACGGTAATACTTTTTTTTACCAGTTTAAGCGCTTCGGAATGGGGTTGCTGTATATCCCGTTTCATCAGGCCCGAGGCTATGTTTGCAATGTATGATGACAGGATATGATTCAGCACCACAAATTTGTGTACATCCTTAACCTTGCGCTGCTTGCTTTTAGGTTCAGATGTCATCCGTTCAAAGGCGGCCGATAAATTGGCCGATTTAACATATACATCTTTCCGGGCAAGTTTATACATGGTAGTGCCTGTTATCCGGCCAGATAAGCTTTCGGCTATGGTGATCAGGTAGTTGATGTTGGCTATAATAACATCCCGCAGGGTTTCCTGAATCAGTTCAAACTCCCAGGTTGGGAATATAACGTAACTTGCTACAAAGGCTATAGACGAGCCGATGAGGGTGTCAATTATACGTTCCTGCGCCACATTAAGCAGGCCCACGCCTAATAGCTTAAACAGTATAAGTACATAAGGAGTGGTGAAAATTACACTCACCACATAGTTTAATCTCGAAAAGCTATAGCTGCCCAGCATGAATATGATCAGGAAAACAAACTGAGCCGTGGTATCGGGAATAAAGTTCAATATGAGTATACCGATAACCCCGCCGCATATAGTGCCAATGAGCCTGTGGTAATTACGTTGTTTGGAGAGGCTGAAACCAGGTTTCAGGATCACGATGATAGTTAGCAGCACCCAATAGCTATGATGCCCTAATGATACTGTTTTGGCCGTTACAAAGCCTATCAAACAAACCAGCGATACCCTTAATGCGTGTTTAAACGCGCCAGAACCCCAACTGAAGTTATCAAAGAAAATATGCGGCGCATAATCCTGATGGGTAACAAACTGGGTGTACTCCACATCGCCGCGTAATTCGGTTGATTTCGGGGTGGTTTTTGATTTGTGATAGTTATATATATTGTTGATACTTTCGCCCAGTGTACGCAGGTTAACCAGTATCTTTTTAAGCACCAGGTTGCTGGTTTCCTGATCATTTTTATCAATGGCATCAATCTTTGATTTCAGCTTTTCCAGCTCTGCATTAAAATCGGTGATATGCCTTTTGCGGGTATTGGAAAGTACGATGTAGGCAATGTCGTCAACCTCATCAGCCATGTGGTGCAGTATCCGGGCCACCTCATGAAGTATGCCTGTATCTTTGTACTTCTCCCGTATGTAGCCATAATCATAATGTGTAGCTAAAATCTGCTCATACATATCAACCAGGTCAACAAAAGTAAGTACCAGTATCCGGCTGCCCGCCGTTGATTCCTTTACCAGCAGGCGACTTTTAAACAGCAGCTCGCGCACGGCGTCCTGGTGCTGGCTTACATAAATTTGCTGCGATACCAGTTTGCGATAACTTTCATCAATGTCTTTTTCAGGAATATAAAAATCGGCCTTTATCCTCAAAAATTTGGCTATGTCTGATACGCTTTCACCCAGGGTTTGCTGGGCAGCCCTGTAGGGCCTTATACTGAAAAATATCAGGCTGAAAAGCATATACCATATGCCACCCGCCAAAATGGTAGCACTGTAAGCAACAACGCCGCTTGGGGGTAAGGCCTTATCCATCATAAATATCATAATGAGCAGGGATGATGTACCCACCGATGCAGCCCGGTTACCATAAACCGTGAACATAGAAAACAGGAACGAGAACAGCGTGATCTCCAAACCCAGCGTGTAAATGTTAAGTCTTGCAAAGCCGGTGATCACCGCAACCAAAAAAAGGCATAGGTTACCTACCGCCATGGAGTTGCGTTTATGTGTTGCAGGGCCGGGGTTATCAATAACACAGATACAAAGAGAACCTAATGAAAGGGTAAGGCCCAGCTCAAACTGGTTAAATTGCATCAATACCATGGAGGGGATCAGTATCCCAATAGACATACGCAAGCCGTCAGAAAAATACTGGCTGTAAAAAAAGCTTTTTATCTCCCTGGTATTAATATTCATCAAAATAAAATTAATTGTGTTTTATCGCGGTTTAGCAATTATGGGCAAGTTATAAAATTCCTTTTTCCTGACTAAATTTTGGGTTCTTTCATTAAACGCTTTTTTGGGGCCGAAATAGAGCTGTAAATTTACAAAAATTAAATCTTTGAGGCCTATTTTAATAAATATGATATAAATAACATAAAACCGTTATTAATTAGTCATTTTTTGCGAAAATTTAATTTTAGATAATTAAATTCACCCCGGTAATGGATATCAGCCTGTATTCATCAATTTTCACGACCAATTAATTTGTACTATGTCATTAACTTTAAAACTCAGTCAGCGCGAAACAACTTTTAATAATGAGGTTGTAACCAGGTTTGAGTTATATAACAGTTTATTTCAAACATTACCTTTTTACCAGGTAAAAGACACCGGTATTTTACTGCCGTTTTTTAGCTCGCACTGCGAAAAGGGTGCCGCTATGCAAGCATCTCCAACTGATATTATTGAAAGCTTTTTCAAAAAGTACGTACCGGATATTGATCATAGGGAGCAGATAAACCGCATGTTCAGGTTTATCCAGTATATTGAAAGGCAAGTAGTTTTGTTTGATGCCATTGAAGATTCCTCTTTCAATAAGTTAGGCAAATTTGATGATTCGGGCACCCTGCAAAGCTTGCTGCAACAAGCTGCGATCAGTGATGAAACACGAAATAAGATCAGCGAAAAACTGAAAGATTTCTCATTAAGACTGGTACTTACTGCTCACCCAACCCAATTTTATCCGGGCACGGTGTTAGGTATCATGACCGATCTGATAGAGGCTGTTAAGGTTAATGATATTAACAGCATTGATGAATTATTACAACAACTGGGCAAAACCCCTTTCTTTAATAAAACCTCGCCTACACCGGTTGATGAGGCCGTTAGCTTGTCATGGTTCTTAGAGAATATTTTTTACCATGCCGTTTCGGGCATACAATCAACGTTGGAGGATGAGTTTGATGTTGACGTTACCAACCAGGTGCTTGAACTTGGCTTTTGGCCGGGTGGCGACAGGGACGGTAACCCTAATGTAAATACCCAAACCACTAAGGATGTAGCCAGCTTTTTAAGGCAGCGTTTATTCAGGTGCTATTACCGCGATTTCAGGGTACTTAAACGCCGTATCACCTTCAGAGGGGTTGAAAAGGCTATGGCTAAACTTGAGAAAATCATATATAAAAATGCCAATGAGCACCCTGATACTAAAAACCTGCAGGGTGAGCTGTTAAGCTTATTGCAATCCATCAAACAAACTATTGTAAGCGATCATGGCGGCTTATTTGTTGAGCCGGTTGAAAACCTGATAAAAAAGGTGCGTTTGTTTGGCTGTTATTTTGCTACGCTTGATATAAGGCAGGATAGCCGCGTTTTGCGCAGCGTGTTTGATTACTGCCTGAAAAATATTAAAACCGGTACCGTTAAAGGCTATACAGGTTTGGAAGAAGAAGAAAAATTAAAGCAGATAAGCTTTAATGAAGCCGACTTCCACTGCCCTGAAGATGCTGATGACATGACCAAGGACACCCTGAACACCATCAGGCTGATGCAGGAAATTCAGCAAAGCAATGGCGAAAAGGCTTGTCAGCGGTTTATTATCAGCAACTGTCAGCAGGCATCTGATATATTACAACTTATCGACCTGTTTTTATGGAGCGGCTGGAAAAAAGACAGCCTGAGTGTTGATTTTATGCCGTTGTTTGAAACCGTGAACGATTTAACCCGTGCCGGTGAGATCATGGAGCAGCTTTATACCCATCCATATTACGCCGAACATCTGAAAAAACGTGGTAACAGGCAAACCATTATGCTTGGTTTTTCTGACAGTACCAAAGATGGAGGTTACCTGATGGCCAACTGGTCTATCTACAAGGCTAAGGTTGAGTTAACAGCTATAGCGCGTAAATATGGCGTAAGCCTGGCGTTTTTTGATGGTAGGGGAGGCCCACCGGCTCGTGGCGGAGGCAAAACTCACCGTTTTTATGCCTCTATGGGTAATGAGATAGCCAATGAGCACATTCAGTTAACCATACAAGGGCAAACTGTAAGTTCGCAGTATGGCTCGGTTGAAACGGCCCGCTTCAATATGGAGCAGCTGATCAACGCGGGTATTATATCGGCATTGCACCCAAATCATAACGATCTGTTAGATAACAGGCACAAGGCCCTGATATCTGAGATGGCTAATGAAAGCTATAAATTATTCATGGATCTGCGTGCGCATCCTTTATTTGTGGAATACCTGGAAAAATTCAGTCCGCTTAAATTATTGTCGCGGATCAACATCAGCAGCAGGCCTACTAAAAGAAATGCCGGTGCGCCTTTGAAATTGGAAGATCTGCGGGCAATTAGTTTTGTAACTTCATGGAGCCAGCTTAAACAAAGTATCCCTGGTTTTTACGGGGTAGGAACTTCCCTCAAAAAGATGAAGGATGATGGTAACTGGCTCGAAATAAAAGAACTGTACAGAACATCGGGTTTCTTTAAAACTATGTTGGATAACTGCGCCATGTCAATGTCGAAGTCTGATTTCAGGGTTACAGCTTACCTGGAAAAGGATGAAAAGTTTGGGCCTTTCTGGAAAACGCTCAAAAACGAATTTGAACTTACCCGTGAGATGCTGCTTGATTTAACCGGCAGTACCGTGCTTATGGAAGAATACCCGGTTGAGCGCCGTTCAATAGCCATACGCGAAAAGATCGTGTTGCCATTGGTGATCATTCAGCATTATGCCTTACAATGCCTTAATAACAGCAAGGATAACGAGCTTACCGAGATATATGATAAACTGGTGATCAGAACCGTTTACGGTATTGTGAACGCCGGCCGTAACCTGGCATAAGTTTCTTAATAGCCTTTTCTTTATAGCCTTACGAAGTTTTTAAAACTTCGTAAGGCTTATTTTTTGACACGTTGTCATTTCGAGCGATAGCGAGAAATCTTATACAATTGACTTTTACGGCGCATAAGATCTCTCCTCGTGCCTCGTTCGAGATGACATTAATAGAGTAATTTTTTTCAATAAAAATATTACTTATCCGAAGGATTTTTCTTTTTACTGTCCAGCATGGCAACCATTTTGGTCAACCTATCCAAACGTGTTTTTTCCTGCTTGGCACTCAGTATCCATAATACATATTCTTTCTTATGGCTATAGGCCAATTGCTGAAACCAGGCCAGTGCTTCAGGATGCTGTTCAAGTGCTGTTTTTACATCAGGCGGCAGCGTTACAATTTTATTATCTACATCAATAAATGCGCTGTATTCATTATTCCTTACCGCATCATTACGGCCTTCAGAAACCTTAACCTTTTCTATGGCACGGAAACGCAGGGCTGTCCACACCTCGTTCACCGCGGCAGAAGCTACTGGCCGTAATCCATATTGGGTGGCAGCATCCCAACTTCCCATCATTTCCAGATCGGTTTTGATACCTGAGTTTTTCTTGGGATAAATGACCCAGAAAACTGTATCATCCTTCAATAAGGGAGAAATTATTTGAAGATCAGCTGCCAGGGCAGTACTATCGGTAACAAATAGTTGTATGCCGTTAAAAACACCGTCCGCATTAAACACTATTTCAACATTATCTGGCAAAGGCATTAAGCTATCCTGGTAATTGGCAGGAGCATTAAAAAGCAGCCAGCGCGAACTGGGTTTGATCAAAAACTTTTTGGCAAGCGCGTTCATAGTAATGGTCATTAGGAAATGTAAGGACTAATTTAAAAGTTTAAATTAAAATAGAATGACAAAGGGCAATGTTTATCCGGTAGCTTTTTTCATAGCTTTACCGGCGGTACCCCTAATAGTTTATACCGTATTTTAATGGAACATATACTTGATAACCCTGTTTGGAACGCCCTGATCACAGGTAATAAGGCACTGGCGAATGGTGAGTCAACAGCCAGGTATTTGTCGCCGGAGGTGTCGCCGTTTGTGGGTATCGAATCTATATCTGATGATAATTTTAACGCTTTAAATACAGCTATTCCATTTGCCGGGTATTTTGGGTTTGTGGCACCGTATGATATTGTTTTTCCTGCTCCCTGGCAAGTTGTTCAGCCATTGAAGGTTTTGCAGATGGTTTATGAGGGATTAACTGATGTGGGGCAAATAAAGGAAGAATTTATTTCGCTGGATAAAGAACATGTACCGCAGATGCTGGCCTTAACCAAGCTGACCAACCCCGGCCCTTTTGCTGAACGGACTATGGAATTTGGTCATTACGTTGGGATATTTGACGGAGATAAATTGGTAGCCATGGCTGGTCAGCGTATGAATCCTGTTCCTTATGCGGAGATCAGCGCTGTTTGTACCCATCCTGATTACCTGGGCAGGGGCTATGCCAGCCAGTTACTGTTGTTTCATATCAACCGGATAAAAATGGCAGGCCAGATCCCTTTCCTGCACGTGAAAGCCGACAATGAGCGGGCTATTCAGGTATATGAAAGACTTGGATTTGTAAAGCGGAAAGAGATGTCTTTTTATATTATTAAAAAGGATTAAATTGCCATTTTAGCAAAGAAATCCCAAAGCACAATACCGGCTGATACTACAATATTGAAAGAATGTTTGGTGCCAAACTGGGGTATCTCAATACAGGCATCAATGTTTTGCATTACCTCATCGCTCACACCGTTTACTTCATTGCCAAATATCAACGCGTATTTTTCGTTTGGTGCAAGAGCAAACTCATTGAGCATAGTGCTGTTTTCGGCCTGCTCAATAGCAATAATGCGGTAACCATCTTTGCGCAACTGTTCAACGGCTTTTAACGGGGTTTCGTAATAAGTCCAGTTAACAGATTGTGTAGCGCCGAGGGCTGTTTTCTCAATTTCGCGATGAGGAGGCTGGGCGGTTATTCCGCAAAGGCATATCTGCTCAACCGCGAAACCATCAGATGTGCGGAATATGGAGCCGATATTGTGCATACTGCGTACGTTGTCAAGTACCACAGCAACGGGAAGTTTGTTCTGTAATTTAAATTCATCAACCGAGGCCCGGTTCAGCTCATCTAACTTTAATTTGCGCATATCTGTTAAGTCCATGGTCCATGGACTATAGACCATGGACTCTAAAGCGCAAAAGTATCAAAAAGCGTTTAATTTACGGCTACGCTTAATAAACCAACTCCATTGCCAATTGATGAGCTGTAAACAGATGGCGCGTAGCCAATTTTGCTTGTATAATATTCGGTTACGGCCTTGCTGTATTCGTCAAAAGTATCGCCTTTAACAAGGGCTATGGCACAACCGCCAAATCCTGCTCCCGTCATACGGGCACCGGCTACGTTGGGGTTCGTTTGGCTGTATTCAACAACGGCGTCTAATTCTGCACCGCTTACTTCGTAAAGATCGCGCAGCGAATCATGTGATGCATACATCAGGCGGCCAAATTTGTCAAGATTATTACCTGCCAGGGCTTTGGCGGCTAATTTTACCCGGTCGTTTTCTTCAATCACGTGTTTAGCGCGTTTTAATACAACAGGGTTGGTTATCAGGTGCTGATGTTTTTCAAAAGAGGCAGAATCAATATCGCACAGGTGGTTGATATTCAACTCCTGTTGTAAGGCTGTGAGGGCTTCCTTGCATTCCTGCACACGTTCGTTATATTTTGATTCGGCCAGCTGGCGGGGTTTGTTGGTGTTAATGATGGCCAGTACGTATTCGCCAAGGTTACTGTCAACCGCCTGGTAATCCAGTGTGTCGCAGTTAAGCATCAAGGCTTTATTTTTTTCGCCGAAGGTAACGGCAAACTGATCCATAATACCGGAATTAACCCCTATAAAGTTGTTTTCTACCGATTTTGAAAGTTTAACAAGATCAAGCTTGCTGTAACCTGCGCTAAACAGATCATTCAGGGCATAAGCGGTAACTACCTCAATTGATGCTGATGATGATAAGCCCGAGCTAATAGGAATATCGCCAAAGTAAAGCATATCCAAACCACCAAGCTCGTGGCCATCCTTTAAAAAATGTTCAATTACGCCAATAGGAAAGTTAAACCAGCCATTGCCATTTTTTTGATAATGTTGCTGCAAAGGCACCTCATATTTGTCCTCAAAATTTAAACTGCTGAAACGGAAAATCCCATCTTCATTTGGCGATACCAGGAGATAGGTGCCAAATGTAATGGCGCATGGCATAACCAGCCCGCCGTTGTAATCAATGTGTTCGCCAATAAGGTTTACGCGTCCGGGAGAAAAGTAAGCGTTATCGGCCTCTTTTTTATAAAGTTTATAAAATTCCTGTTGTAGGTTATACTTCATCATTCAGGTTTGCAATTTGGAAAAACAAATATTGCAAAAATTGTCAAGTTTACATTTATAAAATAATTTTTAATTGTAAAAAAGTCTTTACGGCAGTGTAATACTTTTAATTTATAGCTTTACTGGCGTTAGTTAACCAGCTAAATCTAAAAGAATGAAACAATACCTGATCACCGGATATGATTATACTGATGCCGACGCACTGCAACGCCGCCTGAATGTACGCCCGCACCATTTGGTTGGCGCAAAAGCCATGAAAGAAAATGGGAACTTTATAATAGGCGGAGCCATGTTGAGCGACGAAGGTAAAATGATAGGCTCAACCATGATCCTGCAGTTTGAAACCGAAGAAGAATTAGAGGCCTGGAAACAGAATGAGCCTTACATTACCCAGAAAGTTTGGGAATCGGTTGACGTAAAGTCCTTTAAAGTAGCAGATGTTTAATTATTGCCAGTTGCTTAGCTGCCAGTATCCGTTAGCATCTTTTTTGTAATAAGCGGTATGGGCTGAGCCACTCATGGTGAAGTTGAATGATAGCTCGCTTACGGAATTATCGTGAGGTAAAAAGTTAGGCAAAACGCTGTTGGCCGCTAAAGCAATGGCCTCATCTAATGGATCGATACTTTCCTGTTGTTTTCGGGTGGATAATGCTGACTGCTTTTCATAATCTGCATAATCAGCAAATTCATAGCTGCTATTTTTGAGCTGGCGGGCGGCATTAAAGGCTGCTTCAGCGGCCTGATCTTTATAAGCCTCCATGGCTTTTAAAAGATCTTCGGCCGAAATTTCTGGATGACCATCGCTGCTTATGGTGTAATAGCTATTCAGTATATCTTCTTTACTTTTCATGTTTTACAGGTTAATACAAGGGTGCAAAAATAAAAGGATGCCATAATATATGGGCATCCTTTTATTTTGAATGGACAAAGCATGTGAAAATATTAACCCTTGTTCAATGCTTCTAATTCCTGTATATCTGCGGCGGATAGTTCAATATCGGCGGTTTTCATGTTGTCTTCCAGGTGCTCCACACTTGATGTGCCGGGGATCAGTAAGATATTGGGTGCATAGTTCAGCAGCCAGCTTAATGCTATCTGGTGTATGGTGGCGTTGTGTTTATCTGCAACTTTTTGAAGTATCTGCTGGCCCTGTACATTACCGCCACCCAGCGGGAACCAGGGTATAAAGGCAATATTGTTTTCTTTGGTATACTGCAGCACAGATTCCCACTGACGATTATCGACACTGTAAATATTTTGCACTGATACTACCTCAAAAAACTCCTGTGCTTTTTTAATTTGATCAACGTTAACTTCAGAAAGCCCAATGTGTTTGATCTTACCCTCCTGTTGCGCCTTTTGTAAAAATTCAAATGATTTTTCGGCAGGTACAACCGTGTCAATGCGGTGCAACTGGTAAAGGTCGATGGTATCTTGTTTCAGTCGTTTGCGGCTGCCTTCAAGCGCTTGTTTCAAATGCTCTGGCGAGGCATCAACTTTCCATTGATCGGGCCCGCTCCGCAGAAAGCCGCCTTTGGTGCCTATAAGCAGGCCGGGCGGGTAGGGGAAAAGGGCTTCGGCAATAAGTTCTTCAGAAACATTGGGGCCGTAGCTATCGGCCGTATCAATGAAATTAACACCAAGCTCAACCGCTCGTTTCAGTACGCGTATGCATTCATCCTTATCTTTTGGCGGCCCCCAAATGCCCTTGCCGGTGATGCGCATAGAGCCAAAACCCAGGCGGTTCAGGGTAAAATCGCCGCCCAGTTTAAATGTTTTTTCAAATGTTGCCATAGTTGTAATTGTTGATACTGTTTCAACTCAAATATGAATACATTGTTTACCTGAAATTATAACCCGTTTGTAATTTTGAATCGTTGTAATAATGAAATCACGGGAGAATAAACAGATGAGATTTGCCCTATCTCCAGGCGCCTAAAATAGCGCCCATCAGGGTTAATGACACCAGGCTGTACCCGCCGTTGATAAATATCAGCCGCCAGCTTTTAAGTTCAAACAAACTCATGATAGCTATAGCGCTAAATGTCCATATCCCGGCCAGGAAACCGGCGGTTGTCCCCCATGCCAGATCAGTTTTGCTATCGGCCAAAAAAGCTGCAAGGTTGGCGGCCATAATGAGCGAGAAAACGCCCGTCATCCCGAATGAACGTAATTTGCTGGATGCCTTCAGATCATCGGGATTAAGCTTGTTGTCGGCAATCCAGGCGTTGGCAAACAGCACCGGCGAATACCAGATGCCACCCACTAAAAAAGCAGAGAGCGCGGCCACAATAACCGCGGCCCAGTTAATTAAAGAAGGATTCATGATGATAAGTTTATGTGTGTAATAAATATAAGGAAATAAATCCTTACCTATTTACACACATAAACACACTATTTCACTACATAATGCAGCACGTAACGACCCAGGTTACCATCGGCATCAAGGCCCTCTATGATGGCACGGTATGATCCACGGGCATCACTGTTAAAGAAACTGAATGATGCCACGCCATTTTTATCCGTAATGATCTTAGGGTTCCAATAAATGGTGTTACGCAGGTCGGCACCAAGAGCGCCTGTTTTCATTACATCATATTTAGGCATGTAAAACTCTTTAGCCTTGCTATATCCCTGTATACTGAAGCTGATGTCGTTTTGCTTAGGAATAAGTGATTGCAATTGAGCCAGCGTTATTTTTTCTTTTTTAACCACCTTTTTGTTAATAACCAATACACCGTTTGTTTGGTTCATACGGTTGATACCGCTTACACCATCCGTTAAAAATATTTCAACAGAAGCTACTTCGGCGCCCGATATGGTTGATAAAAAGGTAACATCAACCGGCATGCTGTTAATATATATCTGTACAGGTATTTTTTTACCGGCATTATAATCACGGGTGATGTAAAAATTGTTATCTACATAAGTTAAGCCGAATGCCATGGTGCTCAAACAGTTGATCAGGAGCGGACAGTCTTTCAACTGGTCGCCGGATATTTCATGATCTGCCTGGGCAGGTAAGCCCGAAAATGTACCAAAGTCGTTATGGCTTGGTTTTTTCTCAAACTTGGTTGATTTAATAACAACCTCCTTAAGCACACGTGAATTTTGGTATTGCCTGCGCGCGTTAGCAAGGTATGGAGCTATGGCGCTGTCAATATTTACAATTTCATCAGGCTGGTTGGGGTTTTTATCCAGTTTCTGATAAAGCTCGCCGTTTACGCTTATAACGAGGTTTTTGCTGTTCACATTATTACGGGCACTCAGGGAAATTTTTGAGGTATCCATAACTACCACGTTGGAGAATTTGAAATTTCCGGATGGGTCAGTAATAGTTTCTGCCGAATAATTTTTGTCGGGTACCCGCAAACGGATATTTGCCTTGCCAACCGGTAAGCCGGTTGTAGTTCTTAAAATACCCGATACTTCAATGCCTGTTTCCGGGACAACAAATATCTGCGGGTTTTTATCGGCCAGTATATCCTCGTATGAAAAACGACGATAACCCTGCGTTAACATCAGGATATCAAGATTATCGAGTTTTTCCTGATCAGGTTTATTGAAATAGTAATTAGGTTTTTCGATGTAGCCCTTCAGGTCTGAAGTAAGCAACAGGTTGCTTAAAATAGTTGATTCATTATCTTCATTTGATGGCACGCTGGTATCATCAAGTACCGCAACCGAAAAGCTGCCCACTACGGGGGTTGCATTGTTTTTCGCAAGCACCGATAAGTGTACACCCTGCCTGGTAGTGTATGCTGGTTTATCAGGTTTTAAGGTAAGGTTCAACTGATCGTTATGTTGTATAAATACAATACGCTCGCACAGGGCATAACCACCTGATGAAAACAGGGTGAACTGTACAATGCCGGTAGGGAACTTACTTTTAGGGATATTAGCCGTATAAACCATGTTTTGCATTACGGTTTGGGCCGCGTAATAAACTACACCGCCGCTTTGGGCCACAAGGTAAAAGCTTTTGTTTTGTTTGCGCTGTAAAAACAACTCATTGGCTGACACTTTAACGGCAAGGTTATCTGCATCGGGATAAGAAACTGATATGTTTATACCCATGGCCTGTACCCGTGGCAGCCTGTAAGTGCCTTTTGAGCCATCAGGAAAGGTAACATTAGCTGTATATGCTTTACCTGCTTCCGGAGATAGCGCGAAAATGCCCATCCCTAAATGCGATGTGGTAAAATTAGCCACAACGGTACCCTGATCATCTGTAATAGAGCCGGTAACATCCACACCCAGTCCTCTGGAATTGATGGCCTTGAATGCGATTTTTGAACGTACACCATTAGTTAGCTGACCGCTTTCCGGGAAAAACTGTACATCGTAACCTGTGACTGCGCCTTTGAGTGAAAAAGAATTGGAAACCGTTTTTCTATCCCCCATATCAATTGCCGTTAACAGTAAGCCCGACGTAATAGTTGCGGGATCATTTTCTGGTATATCAACTAATAAATGGCCCTTATCGTCGGTTTTACCGCTGCCTTTACTTATGGGGTCACCGTTTTTCATGAGTTGCCAGTTTACCCTCTTATTGGCATATGGGTTATTTGATGGGTCTTTATAAGTAATATCGGCATCAACCTTTACGGTAGCTCTTTTAGATGTGCTTTTATAGCTGATAAATGCGTTAACCTGCTTATCAATAGCATTACCAACATTAATGGTATGGTCATAAAAATATTCAGAGTCAAAATTGCGCATCCAGTTGGTATAGGCCCTTATACGGTAGCTGCCTTGTTTATAGGTATCGCCGTTAAGGGTGATATTGCCGTTTGCAAAACCATTTTTAACAGGTAGTCTCAAATTGTCCATTACCGAATCCTGACTGTTAACAATATCTACGTAAACCACCCCGCTTAAACCCGATGGCTGGTGCTTTTCAACCGTTACATAAGCTTTAAACCATATAGTATCGCCAACAGCATAGTAAGGCTTATCTAAATGGAGATAAACTTTTTCAATAGGGTAACTGCTTTGAAACTTAGCGGTTTTTTGAATAACTGTACTTAAAGGAATGCTATCCTGCTGTGCCGAAGCAACAAAACCAAATGAAAGCAGCAGGGTAATTACGAGTAAAAATTTTCTTGATATCATTAATATAATATAAGGCAGCTAAAGGGGCTAATATAAACATTTAGGGTTGCAGCAGGCAGTAATAGCTTATCATTTAACACTTTTTTACAAACCACTTTAGGTTAAACTGTGCCTGATAATAAGGTTATACATTACTGCTAACGCCCAAAAATATCGCTTTTTGATATACCAACGGAAAGTTATCAGGCATTATGACAAATTGAAGGGAAAATAACACGATTGTTACTTTTTTGCCTGCTGCTCAGGTGAGGCACACATTTCTTAAAACCTATTGGTATTCTGCAGGTTTATTTTAAAGGATAATAATTTAAATTGAAAGCAATGTTAGGTATGTATTATAAAATATGGGTTGATGCTATCGCGGCTGAAAAGGCAAAAAAAGGCGAAGAGGGCAGCTGGAAAGCATTTACCATTATTCCGATGTCGATACTGCAGGGTATCAACTTGCTAACTTTTCTGTTCCTGCTCAGGATAATTACCCATGGCGCGGTGCCAATAGTGCTAAGTTTGAATATATTCAGGGAACGGGCAATAAATACTTTTCTGGCAGGCGCGCTTACGTTTTTCATACCCTTTGTGATCATTAATTATCTATTGGTTTTTTATAACGAACGCTATAAGTTGCTGATGAAGGAATACAGTAACAACGACGGGAAACTTTATCGTAACTATTTCCTAATCTCGGTTGGGATAATTGTTATTCCGCTGCTTCTTAAACTAATATTTTAAGATTTGTGTTCTATATACCAAATTGGTTTTTGGTATGAATATATTTCTGATTGTGTTTTAATTGATTATAATTGTAATAATTAAACAATTATAACAGCATAAACTTTAATCATGAATCAGGAAATAAAGCAAGCCTATCCCAAAGCGTATCATGAAATAGAAAAAGCCACTGCCGACTCCGGTTTTACCATGGCTTCGGATGTGTTAACGTGTTCTTTACTTAAAACGCTGGCGGCAACCAAACCCGGCAGCACGTTTTTAGAGTTAGGTACCGGAACCGGATTATCCACATCCTGGATACTGGAAGGGATGGATGCCGAATCAACCCTGATATCAATAGATAATGACGATCGCTTTTTAGCTATTGCACAGCAATTTTTAGGCAACGATGATCGCCTGGAGCTGGTTTGCACCGATGGGGCGGATTGGTTTGAACAAAACGGTCATTTAATGTTCAATTATATTTTTGCTGATACCTGGCATGGCAAATATTTATTGCTTAACGAAGCCATCAACATGCTTAAGCCCGGTGGTTTATATATTATTGATGATATGCTGCCCCAGCCCAACTGGCCCGATGGCCACGCCGAAAAAGCCATTAAGCTGGTAGAGGATCTGGAGCAACGGCAGGATCTGGTGCTTACCAAGCAAAACTGGGCTACCGGAATTATTATAGCCGCCAAAAAATAGCATCACTGTTTTTAGCTGTATATTTGATCTGTTCATCATTAAAACATAATCCTATGGCGGTTGAAATTGAGCGTAAGTTTTTGGTTGATCATGAAAAATGGCGTCAACTAATCAAACCTGATGGGAAACACTACCGCCAGGGTTATATTTTTAGTGATGCCACTAAAACTATCAGGGTGCGGGTAACGCCCGAGCATGGTTATATCACCATTAAAGGAGCATCAAAGGGCATTAGCCGTAAGGAGTATGAATATACCATTCCAGCGCAAGAAGGGGTGGAGCTGCTTGATAATTTTGCAGTATCTGAACTTGAAAAGGTTAGGTATAATATCACTTTTGAAGGTAAGCTATGGGAGGTTGATGAATTTTTAGGCGAGAATAAAGGACTGCTGATGGCAGAAATTGAACTGGAGCATGAGGCCGAAACATTTAAACTGCCCGATTGGATAACCACTGAAGTTACCGATGATAAAAGATACTACAATTCATTCCTGTCTGTAAACCCATACAGCAGGTGGGGAAAAACCGGTGAATGAGCCTGTTGATTATGCGCTTTGTGGTAAAGCAAGCAAATAATCCGGTTCAGATTCGTCGGTTACGGTTTTAACGTATTTATTACCATCGGGGCAAACAGCTGGTATCAGGCTGGTTTTATTGCCGTATTCATCAATGATATAAGCATCGCCGTCAGCATCCTTTATCCAGTCATAAAGTTTTGCCCTTTCGGTAACACCTTTCACGTTGATTCGCTCATTTACCCACTCCAGTGAGTCAATTGCGATGTAAGGGTTTTGGTGCTGCCCTACATCGGTTTTTATACAAAGTATACGCACTGCCATTGTTTAATTGTTTTAATTAATAAGGTGCTATAAAATTAAAACAAATGGGAATATTGGAAAATAGGTGTTTTCACCCATTTTGCAATGCGTATTCTTACTGAAAATTTATAAATAGTTAAAAAATTAAATCACTAAGAAGTAATAGTGCAGATTTGGCCTGTCCTACTAATAGTTAAGGCGATAAGGGTAGGGATTTTTTTCAAGGTAAATGACACCCTGATCCAGGAAAAAACTCAGATCAGGGTATCTATGAATTAAGACCAGCCAGTGCCTTTTTTGGCATTGCCGTTTTTAATATGTTCTTCAGCTGTTGCTTTACCCATAATGGCGGCCATTTTATTGCCTGCGCTATCTTTACCGGTTGCAATGTACCTGCCCGATTTAACATCAATCACCGGATCGATCATTGGTACATTCTTAGTTTTTGTTTTTACTGAATACGCGGTAATACCGCTTCCTTTTTCTGTTGCCATGATAAGTTCTTTTGTTTTTTTAATGTAAACCCCATTCGTGCCGAATTGTTTCGGCTTAGTTTATAATTGGTATTATGCTGTAAACATGCATTAAAATTATTTAATTCAAAATACTTAAGGTAAATATTTTGTTAACACATTTATTTTTTTGTTAATAACGTGTTTTTGATTAGCGTTGGTGTTACTGGTTGAGCACGTTTGTTTTACACAAGCGGTTTACAAAAAGTTGTCGGCTTCGCGGTATGCTTTGATCAGGGCTAACTCACCTTCTTTACCCTCGCCGGCCGTACCATGCTCCATCCCCATAACACCTTTGTAGCCTTTGTTGTAAATGTGTTTAAATATGTTTTTATAGTTAACCTCGCCGGTGCCCGGTTCTTTACGGCCGGGGTTATCACCTATCTGGTAGTAGCCAATTTCGTCATGTACCCAATCAAGCGTAGGGATAATGTTACCCTGGTTACGCTGTACATGGTACATATCATACAAAATTTTACAGGAAGGGCTGCCCACCGCCTTGCAAATGGCATAAGCCTGATCAGGTGTGCGTAAAAACAGGTTAGGGTTATCGCTCAGCGGTTCCATTACAATAACCAATCCGTGCGGTTCAACTATGGCGGTGCCTTTTTTCATGGCTTCAATAACATTGGCGGTTTGTATGCCAATGGGCAGGTTACGCACAAAATCGCCAGGTACAACGGTAACCAGTTTACTGTTAATGCGTTTAGCTACCTCTACAGCCTCTTTACAGCTGGCAATAAATTTATCCAGGTAATCAGCCTGGCCGGTTGCCAGCATATTAGTATCGTTACCTAAGCCGGGTTGTACAAATACACCCATGGCCATGCCGAGTTTAGCCAGCGTATCACCAATTTTTTTCTGCTGATCAACAGGGCGCTGGGCTATGGCATTATCTTCAATAGCACGGAAACCTCTTTCATAGGCAAATTTTATCTGGTCAATAAAATCGGCCCCGGCATGGTTTTTAAACATGCCATCATGAATGCCATAATTTAAATGAAAGGGTTTATCGCTATCAGTTGAGGCGCTTGTACCAGCTTTTAAAGTGCCCGAGGCGAGTATTGATGCACCAGCCAGTACCGAGCTTTGTACAAAATTTCTGCGTTTCATATATAGGTAATTGGTTTGAGATGGCAAGATAATTAAAAAGTTGTGAGTAATATGTGTTGAGTTTGAGTTTGCATGAGTGGTTACCGGCCGGCTTAACTTTCCGTAGCAACCTGCTATCACTATTACCTTAAAATCAAAAAAAAATCGTATATTTGTACCACAAACGGAAAATTTACTGCTATTTCCATTATAGCCGCCTGCTAATCAATTCTTGTTGATCAGGGTTCATTTTTATCCCCGCTGATACCGTTGCTGCCCGGAAATTAATTGATGATCCTCCTCTTCATGTACTTCAAAACTGAACGTTAGTTCCGTTGATTGGATTTTATAGGTTTATAACCGGATAATGCACATTGTTTAACTAAATTTTTAATAAATATGGCTAAATCGCAAGCAACCTTCATGAAAAAACAACTCGAAAAGAATCGTCAGAAAAAGAAAGAGGATAAAGAACAGCGCAAACTGGAACGCCAGCAAAATAGCGGCGGCAGCGATCTGGAGAGCATGATGGCTTACGTTAATGAATTTGGCGAGATTGTATCAACCCCACCCGAAAAGAAAGCTTAAAGGCTCTCTTTGAATACAATTTATGTAGTGTAACACGCCCGTTTACACTACATATCAAATTGTATATATCCCCTCTTCAATAACCGTGTTTTCGTCGGTAAGCTCCCAATTTCTTAAATCAATTACAGCTGAATATTTTAATTTTTTGTAACTTGTTGTAAATCAGTTTTTAAATATCAATGCAGGTGGTTGAACCTTTTGATACTTAAATTGTCATATCTTATAATGTATTTATAACATTTTCCTATGAAGATAAAACTATGCTTACTATTGGCAGGTGCCCTGGCCGCGTCTTGCTCGGGCAACAATTCAAAAAATAATGATAGTGCAAGCGTAAGCAGTAAAGATACACTGCCGGCCACAGCTGCCGATGCGCCGCCTGTAAATATGCAATACTGTTTTTACCATACTGATGGTACACAGGCGCAGGATACCACCTCGGTCAGTATGCTCATCAACGGTAATAAAGTAACAGGCAAAATGAGCTGGATACCCAAAGAAAAGGATGCCCGCAAAGGAACCATAGAAGGTACACTTAAAGAAAATGCTATTAAAGCTGTATGGACGTATGGGCAGGAGGGCTCAAAAGATACCATGACCGTTGATTTTCAGCTAAGGGGTAATGCGCTGGCTCAAAAGCCTTATAAATACGATGCCAAAACGGGCAGGCAGCTAACCAATGAAAAAGCAGATTATACCGTAATATACAGCATGAAAAATTGCGGTAATTAAGGCAGATGATTACATTAGCTGTATAATTTATGATGAAAAAGAGAGAAACCAGTATCCTTTACCTTGTTTTGGGTATTTATACCCTCATGATCAGCTGGTATTATAACCATTCGCTTATTTTGCTGCTTATACATTATTTGTTTTGGCCGGCGTACCTGGTTTATGAATTACTGATAGGCCACCTTGCAAATGGTATGTGGAAAACCATTCCGTTATCTTATTTTAATTGATAACACGTTTAATAGTATTCAAATAAAAGAGCCGGCTACCAAGCCGGCTTTTTTATTTGAGATTTTTATAGTTTTGATTAAATCTTTTCAACCACCACAGCGGTACCGTAAGCCAGTACCTCTGTTATACCCTGCATGATCTCATTGGCGTCATAACGCATGTTGATGATGCCGTTGGCACCAATGGCCTGCGCGTGTTGTATCAAAAGCTGGTAAGCCTCCTCGCGGGTGTTTTCACAAAGTTCAACATAAATAGAAAGCCTGCCGCCAAAAAGCGACTGAAAACCACCGGCAATATTGCCAAGGGCGCTGCGGCTGCGTACGGTAATGCCACGTACAACGCCTAAATGTTTAACTATCCGGTAACCCTCTAAAGAGGTACTGGTGGTAATGAGTGAAGTATCCATTTGTTTTTTTATTAGATTGATGTTGTTTATACTTTAGATGTATTGTTGGATCAATAATTACAAACAGGGGCCTTTTTATTTTTGAAACAACAGCGGTTTTGCTATCGGTAAGTGCAAAGGTATGAGCTTTGTACAGAGGTTTTTACTTTGAATGAAGCATTTGCCGGTACCTCAAATGATTGCCCATTTGTGAATACCTGCCAATCCTGCTGGCCGGGTAGTAAAGCTTCTAACCGGCCTTCAATTACGGTCATGGTTTCATGGCTTGATGTACCAAATTCATATTCACCTTTTTCAATTACACCAATAGTGCTGCGGCCTTGGGCGGTATCATAAGCCAGCGATTTTACGGCCCCTTCAAAATATTCGTTTACGTTAATCATGTTAAATAAATTTAGTCCTAATATGCTTAAATAAAATCATTTGATGAATAACTATAACACATCTGCGGTATTGTTTCAAAAACCATAATGTTAAAATATGTGAAAAAAGTAACTTTGGTTGTAATTATTACTTCTTAAAGAGCGTTATTTGCATAAAATTTATATATGAAGAAAACTCAACTAATTATGCTGTTACTTTTATCAGCTATATTTATTCAAAGCTGTAAAAAGGACGCCTCTACTACTGCTTCTACAACTTCTGACAAAATTCTATCTGCCAATATTAACGGTGTAGCATGGAACCCGGATACCGTAAGTGCTGCAATTACTTATAATGCCATTACTAAAACTAAATCGTTTACAGTTTCAGGTATAGCAACTCAACAACAGATAAGCATCAATATAGCACTACCTAATAGTACCAGTGATAATACTTTTCCGTTAGCTACTTATAAGGTTGACAGTACCTCAAGGGTGGTGTTAAAGTATTTTACCCAAAACACCCAGGGTGGTTTTGACCAGATCGGCGTTGTGGAACCCGGCTCTGGCTCAGTCATTATATCGGCCATCGATACAGATAAAAAGCTAATAACGGGTACTTATTCATTCACCTCCAAACAGGTAAATCGTGACAATTTGGGTAATATTATATCCATCAATGTACAACAGATTTTGCTGGGTTCATTTACCAATTTACCTTATAGCTTTTTAAGCCAATAACGATAGCAGCTGTATATAATTAAGTTGAACTCAATAAATATTTTTTAGGCTAAGCTTTAACAACCAGCCAATTAATTAAATACAAAAGGCGCGGTGCAATTGCACCGCGCCTTTTGTATTTAACCGGTATATTATTTACCCGGAGGGTTAGGGGAAGGGCTTGGTGACGGTGTTGGCGATGGATTAGGGCTCGGCGATGGCGTTGGTGACGGTGTTGGACTTGGCGACGGCGTAGGCGTTGGATTAGGATTTGGTGTTGGCATAGGTGTTGGGCTCGGAGACGGATCGGTAGGCGACGGTGTTGGCGTAGGGGTTGGGCTTGGTGCAGGAGTTTTTGGTGTTTTCTTCTTTTTACCCGGAATGGTATCCGTAACTATCACTGTTTTTTTAATGTTTAATCCGTTGGCTTTTTGCTGATCATCAGCTTTATGATTGCCGGCAAATACCACTGATGCGGTAAAGGTGAGCGCAATGGCTGCTGCCGTTATTTTTAGATTTCTCATAATCTATTTTTTTCTTTAAATTTTTATAAATTAACTAATATGATAACAATGCGAGGTCTTTAATAGTTTTAATTATTTAAAAGATGGCTTAGCGTTATACTCATTAATTGCTCACCATGAAATACTTAATTCTTTTTTCAAACAATTGGGCGCTGTGTGCATTAGGTTTTATGATATGGCATCATCAAATAAATCTATCTACAGCGCGCTGGCTGCAAACCTGCTTATTGCAATAACCAAATTTGTAGCTGGTTTTATAAGTAATAGCGCTGCTATGCTTTCCGAAGGTGTCCATTCGGTAGTTGATACGGCCAACCAGCTGTTGCTATTGCTTGGCTTGCACCAAAGCAAGAAAAAGCCCGATGCCAGGCACCCTTTTGGCTATGGTAAAGAGCTTTACTTTTATTCATTCATTGTATCAATCCTCATTTTTGGTCTTGGTGGCGGAGTATCCGTTTATCAGGGTATTAGTCATATCATTCATCCCGATTTGCCCGGGAACCCTACCTGGAGCTATGTGGTATTGTGTTCGTCGGTAGTGTTTGAAGGAACGTCGTTCATCATATCGGCTAAAGAGTTCAATAAATTACGGGGCGATCAAACCTGGTGGCAGGCCATTACAAACAGTAAGGATCCATCTACTTTCCTTGTACTGTTTGAAGATGGCGCGGCCGTTATCGGTTTGTTTATTGTGATGATATGCCTGTTTCTGGGGCATAGGTACCATCTTGATTATCTGGATGGAGTGGCCTCCCTGTTGGTTGGTTTACTGCTTATTGGCGTATCTGTTATACTGGCTCGTGAAAGCCGCAGCCTGCTCATGGGCGAGGGGATTGGCAAGCAAACCAAAGCCCGGATAGAGGAGATAGTAGAGGAGGATGCCGATGTATTAAAACTGATGCATATTCTTTCAACTTACCAGTCACCATCTGAGATATTGATCATGCTCATTGTTGCATTTAAAGCCGATCTTAATACCGATGAGATCAATGAAGCTATATCCCGTATCCGGAACCGGGTTAAGGACGAGTATAATCTTATTCATTTTGTGATCATTCAGCCCGAAAGCTATATGGATAAAATTAGCGCCAACGTGCAGACCTATATTTAAGGGGATGCTTCTTCAGTAAAAGCAGTTTATTTTCCGATTATCTATATATTTAAGCAAAATCACTTTATGGCAAAAACAGAACTTCAAAAAATGCTCGACGGCGAATTATACAACGCCGGCGATCCTGAATTAATAGCGGGTCGCTCCAGGGCACGCAAACTATTTAGTCAGTACAATGCCCTGAGTTATGATGATCAGGAAGGTAAAAAAGCTATTTTAAGGGATCTGCTGGGCGGGTTTCAAAACAATATCGATATACAATCGCCTTTCTATTGTGATTACGGCTCCAATATTTATGCAGGCGAAAACCTGTTCATGAACTTCAATTGCATCATACTTGATTGTGCGCGCATAACGCTGGGCGATAATGTATTTATGGCTCCAAACGTGCAGTTGTACGCGGCCTATCACCCGGTTATAGCTTCCGAACGTATCAAAGGGCCGGAGTATGCCGCTCCTATTACAATCGGTAATAATGTTTGGCTGGGCGGCGGTGTTATTGTTTGCCCCGGCGTAACCATTGGCGATAATACTACCATAGGTGCAGGCAGTGTAGTAACTAAGGATATACCTGCCAATGTGGTGGCTGCCGGTAATCCATGCCGCATAATCAAGCACTTATAAATAAGGCAGCTGTTTAATACAGCTGCCCGTTTAAAAATAATATAGGGATGATAATCAATTCGTAGTGAACTGGTTTACAGTGAGCTGTTTATAGAGTTGGTGATCGCGTTTATCCTGATCTCAACCCGGCGGTTCTTTTGACGGCCCTCTGGTGTTTTGTTACTCGCAATAGGCATGGTGCTTCCAAAAGGAGTGGTAACTATCTTTTCGGCAGATACTCCTTTTTTTACAAGGTAATCTTTAATACAGTTGGCCCGTTTGTCTGACAGTTTCCAGTTACCCACATAAGTGCCAATAGAATCGGCATGGCCGCGAAGTGCCAGTGCATAGTTTTTATCGATCAGCATTTTGGCAAGCTGGTCTAACTGGTCATCATATTTAGGACGCAGATCGGCATGGCCGAAATCAAATTGCAGGTTACCTGTCAGCTCGGCCACGGTCATACCTGCTTTTGGGCGGGGAGTGCTTTTATTAAGAGATTTTGGTGGATTAGTAAAAGCGGTTGCTTCAATGCTTATTAACATCAAGGCAAATAAAGCGAAGGGGAAAAATTTTGTTTTCATGGTTTGCTCATTTTAGTTAATAAATTTTTTATTAAGGTATACCTTATAAAGGTTAACTTATTTGCATTGTTTATTAACTAAAACCTATTGTAGCCTATATCGTAAACTACTGTATAACAATGAGTAGTGAAATATTCTTACAGGTTGTAATGGGTTTTTGAACTATAAGAAAGGGAATGGATTTGGTAAGAAAATAGCCAGGAGCATCTGCCACAAAAGGGCATAATCCACATCAGTTCAACTTTTCCACAATTCCTTAAAAGCGGGGGTAATGCATTAACTTTACCGGATTAATAAAAAGGATAACCGCTTGGCTAAAGATACTACCAAAGAAACCCCCTTAATGCAGCAATATAACACCATCAAGGTTAAGTACCCAGGTGCTTTGCTGCTGTTTCGCGTAGGCGATTTTTACGAAACCTTTGGCGAAGATGCCATTAAAGCCTCAGGTATTTTAGGCATTGTGCTCACACGCCGTGCTAATGGCGCCGCCACCCATATTGAGCTGGCCGGTTTCCCGCATCACTCGCTTGAAACATATTTGCCAAAATTGGTGAGGGCAGGGCAGCGCGTAGCTATATGTGACCAGCTGGAAGACCCCAAAACCACCAAAACCATTGTTAAGCGTGGTGTTACTGAATTGGTTACACCCGGCGTGGCCACCAATGATAATATACTTCATCAAAAAACTAATAATTACCTGGCATCGCTGCATTTTGAAAAAAATACAATCGGCATTGCCCTTATTGATATTTCAACAGGTGAGTTTCTGACTGCGCAGGGCAACAGCGATTATATTGACAAGCTGCTGCAAAGTTTTTCGCCCAGTGAGGTGATATACCCTAAAAGCCGCTCGCGCGATTTTAAAGATATTTACGGCGACCGCTTTTACACCTATGCGCTTGACGAGTGGCCTTATAGCGGTGATTATGCCAACGAAACCCTGCTAAAGCACTTCGGCGTAAAATCGCTTAAAGGTTTTGGTATAGATAAGCTTAACCTGGGCATTATTGCCGCGGGTGTTGCCCTGCATTATCTTAATGAAACAGAACACCGAAACCTGCAGCATATCTCGTCGATAAGCCGTATTGAGGAAGATCGGTATTTATGGATAGACAGGTTTAGCATCCGCAACCTGGAGCTCGTAGGCTCGGCCAACGAGAATGCTAAAACCCTGGTTGATGTACTTGATCAAACCTGCTCGCCTATGGGCGCACGTTTGCTGCGCCGTTGGATTGTGATGCCCTTAAAAGAGATAAAGCCTATTCAAGATAGATTAGGTGTGGTAGAATACCTGATAGCAGAGGAAGAATTGCGCGAGGATCTGCAG
This sequence comes from Mucilaginibacter aquaedulcis, assembly GCF_030409325.1. GTDB lineage: Bacteria > Bacteroidota > Bacteroidia > Sphingobacteriales > Sphingobacteriaceae > Mucilaginibacter > Mucilaginibacter aquaedulcis. Next base: position 476,428 of record NZ_JAUFPR010000001.1, on the reverse strand, counting down.
CAGCATATCAGGCAAATTGGCGACCTGGAAAGGCTTATCTCCAAAATTGGTTTGCAAAAAGCTAATCCACGTGAGGTTTGTCAGCTCAAAAAGGCATTGATAGCCATCGGTACGATCAAAAAATTAGCTGAGGCATCAGGTAGCCAGCCGCTCCGGGCTATCGGCGAACAGCTGAACCCCTGCGCGCTTATCTGCGAGAAAATAGAAAAGGAGCTGCATCCCGAGCCTCCGGTAATGATTGTTAAAGGTTCGGTGATGAATGACGGTATCAATGAGGAGTTGGATAGGCTGCGTAAAATTGCCTTCGGCGGTAAAGGTTACCTGTTGGAGATCCAGAAACGTGAAGCCGAATCTACAGGCATCCCATCCCTTAAAGTATCGTTCAATAATGTGTTTGGTTATTACCTCGAGGTTACGCATAGTCACCGGGATAAGGTGCCCACCGAGTGGATCCGCAAACAAACCCTGGTAAATGCCGAACGTTACATAACCCCCGAACTTAAGGAATACGAAGAGCAGATATTAGGTGCGGAAGAAAAGATTCTGGCACTGGAAACCCGCCTGTATAACGATCTGCTGTATGCACTTGCCGAATATATTAAGCCTATACAGCTTAATGCCCAGCTGATAGCCCGTTTAGATGTGTTGCTGAACTTTGCTGCCATATCTATCAAAAACTATTATGTAAAGCCCCAGATAAGCGAAGGAAAACAACTTGATATAAAGGGTGGCCGCCATCCGGTAATTGAAAAGAACCTTCCGCTTGGCGAAACCTACATTACTAATGATGTATATCTCGATTCCGAATCGCAGCAGATCATCATTATTACGGGTCCCAACATGGCTGGTAAATCGGCCCTGCTGAGGCAAACCGGTCTTATAGTGCTTATGGCGCAAATGGGTTGTTTTGTGCCTGCTAAATCGGCTGCTATTGGTTTGGTTGATAAGATATTTACCCGGGTGGGCGCGTCAGACAATCTATCTTCGGGCGAATCAACCTTTATGGTGGAGATGAATGAAACAGCAAGCATCCTCAACAACCTGTCGGACCGAAGCCTGATCCTACTGGATGAGATTGGCCGGGGCACTTCCACTTATGATGGTATTTCCATAGCCTGGTCAATTGCAGAGTACCTGCATAATCACCCAACTGCCAAAGCCAAAACGCTTTTCGCCACCCACTATCATGAACTGAACGAGCTGAGCAATAGCTTTAACCGCATCAAGAATTTTAATGTATCGGTAAAAGAGGTTGGCCATCAAATTATATTTCTGCGTAAGCTGGTTCCGGGCGGCAGCGAGCATAGCTTTGGTATCCACGTAGCCAAGCTGGCGGGGATGCCGCCAAAAGTATTGAGCCGGGCCAATGAAATATTAAAGAAACTGGAAAACGAACGTACCGGTGGTGAGCATATCAAGGAAAGTATCCGTAAGGTGCAGAAACAGGCCGTACAAATGCAGATGTTCTCTATTGATGATCCTGTACTGGTGAAAATTCGAGATACGCTGAACAACCTTGATGTTAACACCCTAACCCCGGTTGAAGCCATGATGAAGCTGGATGAGATACAGCGGGCGATAAAAAGTTAGTAGATGTTCGATTAGACTTACGAAGTTTTAAAAACTTCGTAAGTCTTGAAGAATTGGATTGTTATAATTTTAAATGTCGACTTATCTCGTTAGCATCTTGAATTATTTTATGGCTATCTATAAAACTATTCAATCCACCAAACCAATCTAAGACTTCTTGCTTATTTAGCAATGTTTCTTTCTCCGATATGTAGGCAGCATAAGATGAATATTTATAATCTTCCATATTTATTATGAGCTTAGCAGCTACAGGGTTTTGGTGTATATAAGTGATTATCCTGGTGAAATAGCTATTGGATGTTATTTCAGTTACTTTATATCTACCTTGAAATAAACTTCCTACCCGATTGTATTTTTTATTTATAGATTTTGAATATGAAATAAGGAAGTTTTTTATCCCTTTTTCAAAAAGTATTTTATCATTTATTTTAATGAAAAGATGAAAGTGATTGGGCATTAAACAATAAGCATAAACCTCTGAGAAAGGCAGTACATAATTTTTAAATTGATTGAGAAAATAACTGTAATTCTCATTCTCAAAAAAGATATGCTCTTTATTGTTACCTCTGTTATATAAATGGTAATAAGTATCAGAATTGATTTTCAAAGGTTAAGGTTTTTCTCAAACTTACGAAGTTTTTAAAACTTCGTAAGTCTATTTGCATATTGAGAGATAAAAAGTTGCTGAATCAATAGGAAAGCGTAATCAGACTTACGAAGTTTTTAAAACTTCGTAAGTTTATTTGCGTTTTAGTCAACATTTAGCTTACCCTCAATAGAATCATCAAGTGTTTTGCCGATGGCTGCGCCGGCTAATTGTTTTACAAAGGCTATGGCGTTGCCGTGTTTATTGTCCCAGTAATAGCCTTCGGTTGGTTCAACCTTAATTACGGATATGCGCGGATCGCTCTCGCCTTCGGTGAACCATGTTTTTAGTATGGGCTCCCAAAGTTCGTGTATGATGTCTTTATCGTCGGTAACGGTAGCTATACCATAAATATTCAAGAAATCGGAGTGTGCGGAACCCTGAAACAGCAGGTGAACCATTGGGTCGGTTTGCAGATCGTGATTTTTGTGGCTATCCTTAGCGCTCAGAAACCATAGGTTACCTTCATCGTCTACCTTTTGTACGGCCATAGGGCGTACCGATGCCGGGATACCCGTTTTAATATTGCTCAGGAAAAAGCAGCTTTTGGCACTGCTCACCAGTTCCTTGATCTTGGCAATAGCTTCAGGGCCTCCAAGGTCTTTATAATTATCTTCCGGTTGTTGTTGATTAATGCTGTCCATCTTATAAATGTTTTAAATAGGTGTGTTATGATATAACCCTTCAAAACATTTATTGTGTTGCTAAAATTAACTTTTAGGATAATTAATTATTTAAATATAAGGTTAACTCGCAAACACTTTTGTACGCTCGGGATAACGCATGGCATAGCTGGTAACTATATTCTTGATGTAATCATTTCCCGGATATGGGGTGAGGTAGTTTTTGAGCTGCTGGATATTATCGGCATCAAAGTAATGGGAAATATAACCCATGCCATAAAACTGACCTTTTTCAATCAGGATGCAGCTATGTTCCTCGCCGTTGCGGCCCTCATCGCGGATGGCATATGTGGGGAGGGCTTTTTTGAGTTCGTCAATAGCGGTATTTACTTTCAGGTTATAGGCATCAACCGTTTCAACGCCTTCACAGGCGCATGAACTGCCAGCTGCGCTATGGCAGGGATCGTTATTTTTTTGGATAAAGCATAGCTTAGGGCACAGCGCAAAAGCCTCTATGAGCTTATTAAGCAGATTGTAGCCCTCCAGTAAAGAGTTACAGGTGTATATCGGGTCGCTGTATTTGCGGCGCTTGTCAACCGCCAGGCGCATGTAGCCGCGCTGGTCTTCATAAGCATACAGGCAAAAAGCGTTTTCAAAGCGTTTTAATGATCGGTTGTATTTTGGCCACAATCGTTTGATCTCAATAGCTTCCAGTACAAAGGCTATCAGTTCGGTACCGCAAACCTGGTAAGTAACCTGGTGAATATTGCGCAGAAACTCCTGCCGCTGCAAGCCGGGGTTATTGCCGGTAAAATGGCTGCTCACCCGTTTTTTAAGGTTCTTGGCCTTACCTACGTAGATCACTTTGCCTTTTTGATCATGAAAGTAATATATTCCGGCAGCGTAGGGCAACTGATCCACATCCTTTTTAGGGAGGTTGGGCGGTAATAACTGTTCCTTGGAATTTTGCTTTAACGCCAGTTTGATATGCCCGTCGGTATCGCTGTTGATGAGCAGGGTAAACAATTCGGCGGTGGCTTCTGCATCACCACCAGCGCGGTGCCTGCTCTCATTATCGATGCCTAAATGGCGGCATAAACGGCCCAGACTGTACGATGGAAGTCCCGGCAATATTTTACGGCCCAGCCTTACGGTACATAGTTTGTTGCACTGCAGATCATACCCGGCTGCTGCGAGGTGATAACGCACAAATGAATAATCGAAATTAACGTTATGGGCTACAAATATTTTGCCGTGGATGAGGTGGTAAACATCGGCCGCAACATCCTCAAAGGGTGGTGCCTGCTGTACCATTTCGTTGGTGATCCCGGTTAAGGCACTGATGTAAACAGGAATCTCCCGCTGCGGGTTTACCAGCGACTGGAACCGCTTAACCACCTTTTTGCCATCATGTATGCATATGGCAATTTCTGTTATGCCATTGGCGCTGGCATGCCCCCCGGTAGTCTCAATATCAACAATTGCATACATATTTCAAATGTAATACAAGTTTGCTAATTATTTTAGTGTTTTTTGTTTTTTTGGTGAGGGGAAGCGAGGAGTGGGGTGTGAGGTGGTGGAGTGTGAAGAGTGGAGTGTGAGAAGCGGGGTGTGTAGGATTAGGGTGCGGAGTGCAAGGAAAGGAGTGCAAGGAAATAAGATGGCCTGTCATCCTGAGCTTGTCGAAGGATCATGCGCAGAGGCCTTCCCACCATGCTTCGACAAGCTCAGCATGACAGCCAAATAAACAACAAAGCCCGGAAGTTTTACCTTCCGGGCTTGTCATTTATCTCAAAGTCTTTCGTCCTATAGTCTCTAAGTCCAACTACAAAAGTCTATTTCTTAGCTTGTTGTTGCTGACGCATCATTTCTTCCATACGGGCCTGGAAACCTGATTTTTTCTTTTTAGGATCATCCGGTTTCTTTTTGTTCTCCTGGATCTGTGCATGGATCTTTTTGTCATCAACCATGAATTTGATCAGGTATTGCTGTAAAAAGGTAAGCATGTTGGCCAGGAAGTAGTAATAGTTCAGGCCTGATGGGTAGCTGTTCAGCGTAGCCAGGAATATAATAGGTGTAATGTAACCTATGTATTTCATTTGGCCGGTTGCACCTGATATCTGGTTATTGAAGTAGGTGTAGATCAATGTTGATATCGTCATCAGTAAACACATCAAACTGATGTGATCGCCAATAAGCGGGATAGTAGGGAATGTTAATACCGCATCATAGGTTGACAAGTCATGCATCCATAAAAAGCTTTCGCCGCGCAGCTCAAACAAGCTTGGGAAAAAACGGAAGAACGCGATAACTATCGGCATTTGTATCAGTAACGGTAAACAACCACCCAATGGGTTTACGCCGGCCTTTTTATAAAGCTTGAGGTATTCCTGTTGTAAAAGGGTAGGGTTATCTTCACCAACCTTGGCTTTAATTTCATCCATCTCAGGCTTCAATACACGCATTTTGGCCATTGACAGGTATGATTTGTAAGTAAGCGGTGATAAAACCAGCTTTAGTACAATGGTAAGCGCTAAAATGATAAGACCGTAGTTCCAGTTAAACTGTTTCAGGAAGTTAAATACCGGTAATACAGCAAAACGGTTGATGTATTTTAAAGGTCCCCAGCCTAAGTCAACCAATTTTTGCAGGTCATTTCCCTGATCTTTAAGGGTTGAGTAGCGGTTAGGTCCAAAATAAAACTCCAACGGAACTGCACCATCGCTGGCACGGGCAATAGTAAGGTCGGCTTTCATTTGTTTAACATCAGCCGTATCGGTTACGTCTGTTGATACTGCTAAACTTGATTTGCTGATGCCTCCTTTAGCAATCAACACATTTGAGAAGAAGTGTTGTTTAAAGGCTACCCATGATAATTTTTTATCAGCTACTTCTTTCTGATCATCTTTAGAAACGCTCAGGTTTTCATCATGACTTTCAGAATCAAGGTAATATACGGTTGAATACTGGCGCTCCTGTTTAATATCTTTTTCCTGTTTGTGCAGGCTGGCAGCCCAGTTGATATTTACGTTAGAGTTGTTATTAATTACGCCGTCAAGACCGGTAGATTTAATGGTTAAGCCTAATTTGTAACCAGTACCTTTTAAGCTGTACACATAATCAATGTACTGGGTTGGACTATAGCTTAAACGCAGTGTTACGGAAGCAGAATCGTTTTCGGCAACCTTAAGCTCCGGAGCGCTTGGAGTAAAGTAGTAACTATCAGTATTTATTCTTTTTTCGCCTGCATTAAAGTTAAGGCCGAAATGTGTTTGCGGGCCATCAAATAATACAAGTGGTTTTTTAGTGTATGTTTTAAAGTTTTTCAACTCTACCGAAGCAACCTTACCACCACGTGTGCTTAATTTTATAAGCAGATCTTTATTTTCAAGGGTGATCAGTTTTTCGCTGCCTAAAGAAGCCGCGCCAAAAGGTGTTTTTAAAATGGCAGAATCCACTACTGCCGTTTTTGCACCTTTCCCGGTATCGGCTTTAGCAGAAGCAGGCGAATTTGCTTTGGCCAGCATTGCCTTTTTCAAAGAGTCCTGCTGCTGTACCAGGCGCTCTTTTTTAAGTTCGGCATCAGATGGCTTTAATAAGTAAATTGAGCCAGCTATAATAGCCATAATCAGGAATAATCCTGTGAATGTATTTCTATCCATTATCTATTGTATCGTACAAATTCTTTTTACTTCTTGCGGGCGTAGGCCAGTGAAGCGGCGACAAAGTTAATAAAAAGTGGGTGCGGATTAGCAACTGTTGATTTTAATTCGGGGTGAAATTGCGCGCCTACAAAAAACGGGTGATTTTTTAGCTCCACGATCTCAACCAGGTTATTATCAGGGTTTATGCCCGATGGGGTTAATCCGGCTGCTTCATATTGTTTCAGGTACTCATTATTAAACTCATAACGATGCCTGTGGCGTTCAGAAATGTGTGTTTTTCCGTAAATAGTTGCTGCCTTGCTGCCTTTTTTCAGATCGCACGGATAAGCGCCTAAACGCATGGTGCCGCCCATATTGGTAATGTTTTTCTGCTCTTCCATCATGCCAATTACAGGGAACGGTGTTTCCGGGTTCATTTCGGTACTGTTGGCGTTTTCAAGACCTAAAACATTGCGGCCAAACTCAACAACCGCGCACTGCATACCTAAACATATACCAAAGAACGGGATATTGTTTTCGCGCACATAGCGGATGGCCTGTATCTTACCTTCAAAACCACGCTCACCAAAACCAGGGGCTACCAGTACACCATGTAAGCCTTTCAGGCGTTCCACAGCGTTTTCGGGTGTTAAGGTTTCTGATGGTATGTACTCTACCTTTACCTTACACTCCATTTTAGCACCGGCGTGTATAAATGCCTCAGTGATAGATTTGTAGGCATCGGGTAATTCCACGTATTTACCTACCAGGGCAATGCGGACATCGGCAGTAGGGTTTTTTAAGCGGCCCAGGAAATCTTTCCAGCTTTCCAGATCGGGTTCGTTTTTATGTGGTAATTTAAGTTTGGTAAGTACGGTTTTGTCAAGCTGCTCTTTCAGCATCAGCAAAGGCACATCATATATGGTTGATGCATCTATCGATTCAATAACCGCATTGATATTTACGTTACAGAACAGGGCAATTTTTTTACGGATGTCATTAGTAAGGTGGTGCTCGGTACGGCAAACCAGCATATCGGGCTGAATACCATATTCTAACAACATTTTTACAGAGTGCTGGGTAGGTTTGGTCTTTAATTCGCCTGCTGCTGCCAGGAATGGCACCAGTGTTAAATGGATCACGATAGAATTTCCTGAACCAATTTCCCACCTGAACTGGCGTACAGCCTCAATGTATGGTAACGACTCAATATCGCCCACGGTACCACCAAGCTCGGTAATCACGATATCGTATTCGCCGCTTTCGCCCAGTATGCGGAAGTTTCTTTTTATTTCGTCGGTAATATGTGGTACAACCTGCACGGTTTTACCCAAAAAAGCGCCTTCGCGTTCTTTGTTGATCACATTTTGATAAATGCGACCAGTAGTAATGTTATTTGCTTTTGATGTAGGGGTATTTAAAAAACGTTCGTAGTGACCAAGGTCAAGATCTGTTTCGGCGCCGTCTTCAGTTACATAGCACTCTCCGTGTTCATAAGGGTTCAATGTTCCCGGATCGATATTGATATAGGGATCAAATTTCTGGATAGTGACACGGTAACCGCGTGATTGAAGAAGTTTGGCTAATGAGGCTGAGATAATACCTTTTCCTAACGACGAGGTAACGCCGCCCGTAACAAAAATATATTTAGTCATGATTTTTTTGAAAATGGCCCGGTTTTATGCCGAAACCAATTGTTTGTGTACGGGATACAAAAGTAAGAAAAATTTTAAGAGTTTGACTCAGGAAAATACAATTGTTGAAAGGTTTGTATGCTGCTGATATGGAAATAACAAAGGGTGTACCTCACGCCCATGAGCGTTTGATAAGTAGAGGTTAATTGATTTTATACGCTTATAATCAATTAGTTAAATTCTGTTAAAAGATGTTAAGGAATGTTAATGTACATGGAGCTTTAACAATTAACTCCGAAATTGTAGCTCAATTACATATGACAAAACTTTTACACCTTATTATTTATGCAGTACAATAAAATCAATAACCTGTTGGGCTGGCTGTGCCTCCTGATAGCTTTTACCACCTACGTGCTAACCCTGGAGCCATCTGTAAGTTTCTGGGATTGCGGTGAGTTTATTTCCTGTGCCTACAGGCTGCAGGTATCGCATCAGCCTGGTTACCCTATGTTTGCCATGCTGGGTAAGTTATTCTCGTTGTTATCATTCGGTGATCATACTAAAGTACCTTATTTTACCAATCTGGGTTCGGCGCTGGCCAGTGGTGCTACGGTCATGTTTTTATTCTGGACTATCACCGCGCTCGCCAAAAAGCTGCTTATTAGTAAAGATGAAACAGCTACGCCTCATCAGCTTATCCTCATCATGGGTGCAGGACTGGTTGGTGCGCTGGCTTTTACCTATACAGATACCTTTTGGTTTTCGGCGGTAGAAACCATCGTGTTCGCCCTGTCGTCCTTATGCACAGCCATAGTGTTCTGGGCTATTTTAAAATGGGAAGCCCATGCCAGTGAACCGGGCGCTGATAAATGGATAGTATTGATAGCCTACGTTATGGGGCTATCAATAGGTATACACCTGCTTAACCTGCTAACCATACCTGCTGTTGCCATGGTGTACTACCTGCGTCGGTTTAAATCACCAACCTTTAAAAAGGGTATTGTGGTATTCCTGATCAGCATTGTGATACTGGGTTTGGTACAATATGGTATCAGGGAATATACCATTAAGGGTGCGGCTTACTTTGACCTGTTTTTTGTGAACACGCTTGGCCTGGGTTTTGGCAGCGGGGCTATTTTCTTTTGCCTGCTGATCATCGGGGCTATTACCGCTGGTATCGTTTATAGTATCAGGCATAAAAAGCATGCTTTAAACCTGGCCCTGGTTTGTTTAGCATTTATATATTTTGGCTATGGTTCATTTTTCTATATTCCCATCCGAGCCAGCGCCAATACCGATCTGAATAATTCGCACCCGGATAATGCCTTTACGCTGAATGGTTACCTTAACCGGATACAATATGGCGAAACGCCTTTGCTTTACGGCCCATACTTTGACGCAAAGGTTATTGACCAGAGCGAAGGCAGCGCCATGTACCGTAAGGGGCGTAACCGTTATGAGATTGCAGGCAAAAAAACAAATTATGTTTTTGATCATAATACGCTGATTCCCCGTATGCACAGTACCGAGGGGGATGCTGATTTTGACCAGAACGTACAGTTTTACAAGCAATGGCTCAACCTTGCCGATGGCCAAAAGCCAACCTTTGTTGATAACATGCGGTGGATGCTGAGCTGGCAAATGTACCAGATGTACTGGCGGTACTTTTTGTGGAACTTTGTTGGCCGATACAATGATGCCGACGGCCAAACCAACACTGCCAGTATCGACGGCAACTGGACCTCGGGATGGTTTGATGGTGCAAAGCATCTGCCTAAATCAGTCACCAATTCAAATACTTATACGCCTTTGTATGCGCTGCCGTTGGTTATCGGTTTACTGGGGATGATTTATCATTTCAGGCGTAAACAGGGCGATGCCACAGTAATAGCGCTGCTTTGGTTTTTTACCGGGCTGGCTATTGTGTTGTACGTTAACCAGGCCAACCTGCAGCCCCGCGAGCGCGATTACTCCTATGTGGGCTCCTTTTATGCTTTTGCTATATGGATAGGTTTAGGAGTTTTGGCCATTGATGATTTGATTAAGCGCAAGGTAAATGCACGAGGTGCGGCCCTGGCTTCGGTGGTAGTTTGTTTGCTGGTGGCCCCGGTATTGCTGGCCCGGCAGGAGTGGGGCGGGCATGACCGGTCGACCAAGACCACGGCTCATGACATGGCCTACAACTTCCTGATCTCGTGCCCTAAAAACGCCATTTTATTTACCTATGGCGATAATGATACCTATTCGCTTTGGTATAACCAGGAGGTAGAAGGGGTACGGCCCGATGTGCGCATTGTATGTAACAGCCTGTTAGGGATGGATTGGTACATACGCCAAATGGGGCATCCGATGAATGAATCGGCACCATTGCCTATTACTATGCCGTTTGATAAATATAAGCAAGGTATTCGTGATGTAATAGCCTACAGCGATGCCAAAATACCCGGCTCGGTTGAGGTGAAGGATGTTTTTGATTTTATAACATCTGATGATAGCCGTACCAAAGTAGAGTACCAGAACGGTGAAAGTATGAACTACCTGCCAACCAAAAACTTCAAGCTGACCATTAACCCTGATGAGGTTGTGAAAAATGGAGTAGTACCTGCTACTCTAAAAAGCCAGTTAACCGGTAGCATGGAATGGAAATACAACAAAAACTTCATTTTTAAAGATAACCTTGCCATTATGGATATACTGGCACACAATAACTGGAAAAGACCTATTTGCTTTAGCATTGGTTTTGGGCAGGATAATATGGATGGCTTGCAACCTTATATGTACAAGGAGGGATTTGTTTACCAGGTAATACCTTTTAAGGCAGATACATCGCTGCAAAATCAGTTAGGCAAAGTGAACAGCCTGGTGATGTATAATAACGTGATGAACAAATTCAGGTTCGGGAACTTTAAACATGCCCGCTATTTGGATGATGTTTCTAAAACCCAGTTCTATCCGTACATAGAAACCACATTTCATGATCTGGCCCAGGGATTGATCAAAGATGGCCGCAACGACCTCGCGCTTAATGCCATTCATAAGTTTGACAGTGAAATGCCTGATATTAACCCAACTATTGATTCGGCTCACCGTAAACTACAGTTGGCGCAAGTGGCTTATAAACTGAATGATAAAGAACTCGCCAATCGCTACGTAAAAGGGATAGACGATTACCTGACAGATCAGCTGGCTTACAACTATACCCTGCTGCAAAAACAATCAGAAGCACTGAATGTTAATGAGGTGCAGTACCAGCTATATGTTTTAAACGGCTTGGCCGATACCACCAAGAACTATGAGGAAACTGCGCTGCACAACCGCTTTCAAGCTCAGTTGGATGATTATGGAAATAAATTCGCGGTGTTGTTGAACAGGCAGTAATTTTATTAGAGACTTACGAAGTTTTAAAAACTTCGTAAGTCTGATGGCTAATTAAATAATTTTATGCCATTTCAAGGCAATCAGCATGTTGATTATTGCTGGAGTAAAAATGTAAGATATAGCAACCAATTTTTCAGTTTTTCTATTTTTAGAAGCATTAATAGATTTGTATTTTTTATATATTTCGTCGTAATTTTTATCCTTTATGAAGACAAAGTAATGAGTCCAGAATAAAAAGACGCATATTACAATATCTACAGTTAATAAAGTATCAGGGATATTTTGATTCAATAAGTAGAAATAAATAATTTCATCTATAATAGATATCCATAAAAAGCTTCCTGTAATCATTAAACCCACAGCGTCAAACCAGGGTGTTTTATTGACTTTGTTATTTCCATCTAAATATTGAGTATTATAGATACAAAAGAAAATATATTTCATTTTATACTGATAATCAGAGTCTTGTGAATGTTTTCTGCTTAAAGCTTTAACTTCAACAAATCCTCGGGCACATCTATGGCATGGGTTTCCAGTTCGGTTTCCGCAACTTTAATGCGGTAGCCATTTTCTATCCAGCGTAGCTGTTCCAGACTTTCGGCTTTTTCCAGTGATGATACCGGAAGTTTGGTGATCTGCTGCAATACATCGGCACGGTAGCCGTATATGCCTATATGCTTGAAGAAGCTGTAAAACTCAAGCCAGTTTTCCGGTTGCTGCCCGCGGATTTGCGGCAGGGCCGAGCGTGAAAAATAAACGGCTTCAGATAGTTTATTTACTACAACCTTGGGCGAATTATTATTAAAAAGCTCTTCTTCGGTCTTGATCTTTTTAATGAGGGTAGCCAGTTGTGTACCGGCGTCATTAAAGCAGGTTGTAAGCTTGGTGATCTGTTCAGGATCTATATAAGGTTCATCGCCCTGAATATTAATGATCACATCGTATTCAGGGTGAGTAAGGGCAACTTCGGCGCAGCGGTCGGTACCACTCTGATGGGTATCGGCTGTCATAACGGCTACACCGCCAAAGGCCTGGGTATGGTTAAATATGCGGTCGTCATCGGTAGCAACTATCACCTCGCTCAGGCTGCTGCATTTTTTGGCCTGCTCATAAACACGCTGTATCATGCTTTTGCCGGCAATATCAACCAATGGTTTCCCCGGAAAGCGGGAAGAAGCATAACGAGCGGGAATGATGCCGAGAATTTTCATTTGTAGGTTATACGTTTTAGGTTGTACGTTATACGTTTAACCTAATGAAATTATTAATGATTTGTTAGTAATATGCAAACTTTTGAAACGTAATACGTATCACGTCTAACGTAAAACCTTCCCTAAAACAGCCCGTTAATTTCCCGTTCAATGAGTTGAACTATGGTGGCCATATCTTCGGTATTGTTGGCAAAGTCCAGGTTGTCTTTATCCAGTATCAACAGCTTACCCAGTTTATAATTTTTTATCCATTTGTCGTATTTCTCGTTCAGTTTGGATAGGTAATCAATTCGGATACCTATTTCATATTCGCGGCCGCGGCGCTGAATGTTGTTCACCAGGGTAGGTACCGATGCCTTAAGATAGATCAGCAGATCGGGCGGTTTAATGTATTCTGTTATATTCTCAAATATCGATTGGTAGTTTTCGTAGTCGCGGGTGGTCATGAGGCCCATATCATGCAGGTTTTCGGCAAAAATGTAGGCATCCTCATAAATGGTACGATCCTGCAGAATATTGCGGCCGCTTTTCTGAATATCAATGATCTGGCGGTAACGGCTGTTCAGGAAGTAGATCTGCAAATTAAAGCTCCACCGTTTCATGTCGCTATAAAAATCTTCCAGGTAGGGGTTATTATCAACAGCTTCAAACAAAGGATCCCATCCGTAATTATGTGCCAGCATTTCGGTGAGGGTAGTTTTGCCGGCTCCTATGTTTCCTACGATAGCTATGTGCATATATGTGAATTTGTTTGAATCAGAATTGTCCCAATTTACAGAATTTGTCTGAATCAGGATTTTCCTAATTTACAGAATTGTCAGAATTATAAAAGAATATCGGCAAATTCTGACAATCTTGTTATGCTGATTCAGACAAACAACCTCATTAAAAGTTCTTGAAACCTATAATTTCGCGCACGTCCTTAATGGTTTTATGAGCGCTTTCGCGGGCCTTATCGGCACCCATGCCGGCTACTTTGCGTAAATAATCCGCATCGCCCGCAATGGCATTGATACGGTCGCGGATAGGGGCAGTAGCATTGATCATATCTTCGGCAAGCTGTTTTTTCAGGTCGCCGTAACGGATGGCCATGGTATTGTACAGGTTGTCGAAATGAGCCACTGTATCTGGTGTTGATACCACATTCATCAGATCAAACAGGTTTTGGATCTCTGCCGGTTTGGTTTGATTTTCGGTAGTTGGGCCACCGTCAGTTACAGCGCGCATCACCTTTTTGCGGATAGCTTCTGGCGTATCGCTCAAAAATATAGCGTTGCCTTCTCCTTCAGATTTACCCATTTTTCCTTTGCCGTCAAGTCCCGGTATTTTTACCAGGTTATGGCTGTAGTTAAAGGCATAAGGCTCGGGAAAGTAATCGTGATTATATAACCTGTTGAAACGGTTTCCAAAGGTACGGGCCATTTCCAGGTGTTGCTCCTGATCTTTACCTACAGGTACTTTGGTGGCTTTATGAATAATAATATCAGCAGCCATTAAAACCGGGTAGGTAAGCAGGCCTGCATTCACATTCTCAGGGTTGGCACGAACCTTATCTTTAAAGGAGGTACTGCGTTCCAGCTCGCCAAGGTAGGCGTTCATGTTCAGGTACAGGTATAGTTCAGACACCTCGGGCACATCTGATTGTACGTAGATCGTAGCTTTTTCGGGGTCTATTCCGGCAGCAAGGTATTCTATTAAAACCTGTTTTACATTGCTGTGCAAATTGGCAGGTGTGGGGTGCGTAGTTAAGGAGTGCAGATCGGCAATAAAAAAAAAGCAGTTAAATTCCGACTGCATTTTTATAAAGTTTTGCAACGCTCCGTAATAATTTCCTAAGTGCAGATTTCCGGTTGAACGGATGCCACTAACAACAGTTTCCATAGGGTGCGAAAGTAAGGATTTTTTCTATTTTTGATGAAGATGAAAATGATATTGAAGAAAGCGCACCATGGTTTTTACGTGTTTGGGGTAGCGTTTTTCTATTTTATATTTTGGCCCTTTTTTTACTATTGCTCCCTGAAACCTGAACGTTTTAAGCGGTTAAACAGCCTTCGCCGGCGCTGGGCCATCGTAAGCTCGGCATTTGCCGGAATTTTTTACCGGTTTGAATTTGAACAGCCTGTTGACTGGAGCAAAACCTATATTGTATGCCCTAATCATACTTCAAACCTTGATATTAACGCCATGTGTACGCTGGTTAACACCAACTGCGGCTTTATGGGTAAACAGGAACTGGAAGAAGGGATAGTAACACGGCTTTTTTTCCGTACGGTTGATATCCCGGTGAATCGTGATAGTAAAATGTCGTCGTTCCGGGCGTTTAAGAAGGCCGCCGAAAAATTGCAGGGCGGGGTAACACTGATCATATTTCCGGAGGGAGGGATAGCCGATGATTATCCGCCAAGGTTGCAGGAATTTAAAAACGGCCCATTCAGGCTGGCAATCGAGCTTAAAATACCCATACTCCCGATAACAGCTGTAAACACCTGGCAAGTTTTCTGGGACGATGGTAAAAAGTACGGCAGCAGGCCAGGTGTTTGCAAATACCGGGTACACCAACCAATTGATACGGCTCATTTAACCATAAACGATGCCGATGCTCTTCGTGACCAAGTTTATAGTGTTATGAAACAGCAACTTGAACAAGCCCAGCCGTTCACTATAGTTTAGCTTGCGCTAAAGTGAGTATTTTTTCTAATTTTGGTCGCGATGAAATTGACGTTGAAAAGGATACACACTTATTTTTACAGGTATAGTGTAGCATTCTTTTTTATACTTTGCTGGCCGGTGCTATACCTGCTAAGTAAAAGGCCAAAGCAATACAAATACATCAATAAATTCAGGCAGGGGATAGCCTTTGTGAGTTCGGCGGTAGCAGGAATATTTTACAGGGCCACTTATGAGGAGCCTATAGACTGGAGCCGCACCTATGTGATATGCCCCAACCATACATCAAACCTCGATGTATCAGCCGTGAGTACCAATTTGCATAATAACCATTGTTTTATAGGCAAGGAAGAGCTGCTGGATAATTATGTACTTAACTTTTTTTTCAATACCATAGATATTACCGTTAACCGGGAAAGCAAAATGTCATCATTCAGGGCATTTAAAGTGGCTGGTGAAAGGTTAAGAGGTGGGGTGAGTGTGGTGATCTTCCCGGAGGCAACCATTCCGGATGCTTATCCGCCCGAACTGCATCCGTTTAAGAACGGGCCTTTCAGGCTGGCCATTGAAATGAAAGTGCCTATAATTCCGGTAACATCGCTTGATACCTGGAAAGTGCTTTGGGATACCGGTAAAGAATTTGGCAGCAGACCCGGAATTTGTGATATATTTGTACATAAGCCTATTGAAACGGCCCATTTAACCTTAGACGATGCCGACGCGCTGCGCGATGAGGTTTATGATATTATTAAACAAAAACTGCAACAGGCATGACCATAGATAAAGAAACAGTTGAAAAAGTAGCACACCTGGCCCGTTTAGAGCTTAACGAAACGGAAACGCAGGAAATGATCAAGGATATGAGCAAGATACTTGATTTTATGGCCAAACTGAATGAGCTGGATACATCGGGCGTTGAACCGCTGGTTTATATGACCAATGAAGTTAACGTTTTGCGTGAGGATGTAGTGAAGCAGCAGATTACCCATGAGGAGGCATTAGAGAACGCTCCTAAACATGATAAAGATTATTTCCTGGTTGCCAAGGTAATTGAGAAGTAAGTCAAAATTCAAAATTAAAAAGTCAAAACTGACGGTTGCTTGTTAGTTTATTGAACCCTTGAATTTTTAATTTTGACTTTAAATTGTAACAAAACATACCTATACCAAGTCAAAACGAAAAATAACAAATGGAGCCAATAGCTACAGCCAAACCTTTAATAACCATTAACGATATCGGGCGTAAATATGTGATCGGTACCGAAGTGATCCATGCGCTTAAATCCGTTTCACTTACCATTAATAAAGGCGAGTTTGTAGCACTAATGGGGCCATCGGGCTCGGGCAAATCAACCCTCATGAATATTCTGGGCTGCCTGGATACGCCTACCAAAGGCGAGTATATCCTGAACGGCATCAACGTAAGTCACATGACCGATAATGAACTGGCCGAAGTTCGTAACTCTGAAATTGGTTTCGTTTTCCAAACATTTAACTTGTTGCCACGTAACACCGCGCTTGATAATGTGGCCCTGCCATTGATCTACGCCGGTATTAACAAAGAAAAACGCACCGAGCGTGCTACTAATGCCCTTAAAAATGTAGGCTTAGGTAACCGGATAGATCATAAACCCAATGAGCTTTCGGGCGGGCAAAGGCAGCGTGTTGCCGTGGCGCGCGCGCTCATCAATGACCCATCCATTATTTTGGCCGATGAGCCAACGGGTAACCTCGACACTAAAACTTCTATCGAGATCATGGGACTTATTGAGGATATACATGCCAAAGGCAATACCATTATCCTGGTGACCCACGAGGAAGATATAGCCCTGCACGCGCACCGTATTGTACGTATGCGTGATGGACTGGTTGAAAAAGATTATATCAATACCGAAATTCAAACCGTAAGTCGCCGGGTTGAGGAGGTGTAAGCAAAAGCGAAATACTACTTTATTTCCTGCCTTTTCAGCTTGCCCGTATCAACCCACCACCAATACCATTTTCCACCTGATGCCTTGGTTGTATTAAAACCTGCAACATCAAAATTACCCGTTCCGGTGGCTGTACCTTGTACTTCATAAACTTTAATAGCCTGCTGGTTATTTTGCCATGTTAAGGGTTTTCCTGGTTCACATACTTCAGGAGGCTTTTGGCTGTTGGTTATTAAAAAGTAGGCCTTGCTGCTGCCTGTTACTATGGCTTTGCCAGTTTCATCAATGCAAACAGCGGTATGTTCATCAACAGCAATGCCATTGGCAAATATGTTCCAGTTTTTAATGATGCGAGCTAAAAAGGTTACATGACGGCCCTGTCTTTCGCGGGTTATGTAATGCTGATCTGTGATTACCGATTTTAGGAAAGGGGCATGCAAAAAATCGTTATTATAAACAGTAACCAAGCTGTCATAAGGGTTTGCGAGGGCTTGTTCGGTTGTTAAGCTGGCTTTTTCGCCGCTATAATAAAAGCCGCCCATAATAGCACAACCGGCGCTGGTGCCGCCTACCGGGGCGTGCTTAACATTAAGCAGGTAGTTAATGGCATCCATGGTTTTGGTGCCGCGCCAAAAATTCATATAGTTTGATTGGTCGCCGCCCGATATAAAAAGCATTTCGGCATTACGGATGATGTAGGCAACCGTGTCATTATCAGCTAACTTTCTTGAATCAATTTTAAGTGTTTCTACAGAATTTACCTTGCCCAGGCTATTGATGTAATCATTATAACCATCTTTGCCGGATGCGCGTAATATCACCACATCGCCGCCTCCGCTGCGGTCAATCATCCATTTAAAAGCTTCGTCAACATCACGGCCGCCACCCACCAGTACCATACCGGCTTTAACAGGGGTATTCACATTGGCGGTATCGCCAACAATACCAATAGAGGCTGGTCGGCCCGCAATATGCTTGTCTGACTTTAAAGTATCAGGAATAGGGGCTGCCAGCACGCCGGAGCCAAACCCCAGGAGGATAATCAGTAAAAGAAAACAGCGCATATGTAAATATACGCTGTTTTCTTTTACTGAGTTTAATATTTATAAGGCTGCATTTTGCCGCATGAGCAGGCGCAGTTGGCATCGGTAAGTCCCAATTTCTTTAAAAAGAACTGGTAAAAGCCAATACGGTCATTCATGCTGTACATGTTTTCGCCTTTATTACATTCAACATCACCATTAACAATATTGATGGTCATACCAAAGCCGGGGGTACGGCCTTTGGCCTTATCCACAGCATTAGGCTGCCATTTACCGGTCATTACATCATGGGCCGATGGTTTGTGCGTTTCAGGTGTCATCCAGAAATAAATGGCGGCCTTAAAGGCAACTACCGGGTCGGTTTCAACCAGGTCGGGATTGTTCAGCAGTATCTTAGGATCGCCAAAAATACAGTTTGAAGCCAGGCCATAGTTGCCGTTATAACTTAACTGCATGGGGCCGCGTCCATAGTATTTTTTACCGGCAACTGGTGGATACTCATCGCTCTCGGCAATGTAGGTTAGCGCTGTATTGCTTTCGTGTATCAGCATAAGGCCGTCGGTATAAGTGGCGTTTACGCCATGACGGGTTTCATGTGCTATGTGTGCAAAAAATGCGGCCAGCTCCTTTTTATTGGCATCGGTACCAAACTGAGCGCAAAAGTTACCATAATCAACCGTAAAGGTACTATCGGGTTTCTTTTTGGCCCATTCCTCGTTCCAGTCCGGATCCTGGCGTACAGTCTCGGTTTTGCCTGTTTTTTTATCAGTCCGGATATATTGATATACCGAAAGCGCCCTTCGGGTAACTTTGATAGATACCTGACCCAGTTCATCGGCCGCTTTTACAAAAGCGGCATAAGTATAAAATTTATCACGTTGAGGAAAAAGATCATTAAATTGTTGCTCGGTCAACAGGGTTGCAATAGAAGCCTTTTTTTGAGGAGCAGGTTTTTGAGCCGCAGTTTGTGAGCTATCATTGCTGCTGCCGGCACTACTGCCGCTGTTGCCGCAGCTGAACGCCGAGACTACCAATGCCGAAAAAAGTACAATTATTAATTTAGATGATAATATGATCGATTTCATAATTTTATTAATAACAAGTTTCACAGTATTATAAATGCAAGTTTAAGTCTATCATTTAAAAATTTACACTTTCTTCGCAAAAATTATACTACAAGTGCAAACGGGTTTAAATTAGGTGTGTTTATTTAATGCAACCAGCATAACACCTCAACGTATAAAAAACATGAAGATATATACTAAAACAGGCGATAAAGGGTTTACATCATTAATAGGGGGAACCCGGGTTGCGAAATATCATTTACGCATTGAAAGTTATGGTACCATTGATGAATTGAATTCATATGTGGGCCTTATCCGCGATCAGGACATTGCCGTTCATGATAAGGACGTATTGAAGCAGATTCAGGACAGATTGTTTACTATAGGCTCCTTATTGGCGGCCGATCCGGAGCGATCAAAAATGGTTACACCCGATTTGCACATGGCCGATGTGGAACTGCTGGAAAAGGAAATGGACAGCATGAATGAGCGATTGCCTGAGCTGCGTCATTTTATTTTACCGGGTGGAAATAATACCATTTCGTTTTGCCATATTGCAAGATGTATTTGCAGGCGGGCCGAAAGGATAACCGTTCACCTGGCAGAAGAAAGCCCGGTTGATGAAAAAGTGAATATATATCTGAACAGGTTGAGCGATTACCTGTTCACCCTGGCGCGTAAAATTGGTAATGAGGCTAAAATACCTGAAAATCAATGGATACCACGAATTTGAAAATTTGAAAAAAAATATTGATATTCCAATTGAAAATATTATACTTTTGCGAAAAAGTTAATTTACTGAAATAAATATAAATAGAGAAACATGTATTGGACACTTGAACTGGCATCTCACCTTGAAGATGCGCCCTGGCCCGCAACAAAAGATGAATTAATTGATTACGCTATCCGTTCAGGAGCTCCTGTGGAGGTTATAGAAAACCTGCAAGCATTGGAGGATGATGGCGAACCTTATGAAAATATAGAGGAAATTTGGCCCGACTATCCGACCAAAGACGATTTCTTTTTTAACGAAGATGAATATTAGCAAAACTTAAAAACCCTTTTATAAAGGGTTTTTTTATTGGCACTACTTTTTGGAATGATTTTAGTAATAATGCTTAAACATTTTATCATTATCACTTAAAACTTACAAAAATGAGAGGTCTATTGTACATTATCGCCGTTATCCTGGTTATAGGATGGATATTTGGTTTCTTCTTTAATCACGCCGGAAGCCTGATTCATATTTTATTGGTTATAGCAATCATTGCTGTGCTTTTAGGAGTTATCAGAAGGGCATAGTATCCCCCAAAAATCCCAAAACGTAATAAAAGCCATTGGCCTTTGATCAGGCCGATGGTTTTTTGTTTAACAGCAGTTCGGCAATGGCAATATCCTCGGGGAAGGTAATTTTAATATTTTGATAATCGCCTTCGGTTAGTTGTATCTCCACGCCGAGCTGTTCAACCACGCTTGCATCATCTGTAAATTTTTCGCTGTATGGTTGTTGGTACGCTTTCTTTAATAATGCTGCTTTAAAGGTTTGCGGAGTTTGTATCAGGTAAATATGATCGCGTATTAAACTTACGGAGGTGTGGTTTACCAGCTGCCTTACCGAATCGCGGCTTTTAACGGCCGTAACGGCATTGCCATGCTCAAAGGCATGTAAATATGAGGTTTCAATAATTTGCCTGCTTGTGAGTGGCCGCACGGCATCATGTACGGCTATAAGTGCATCATCCTCAGTTATCTGATCAATTCCGTTTTTTACCGAGTGAAAGCGTGTTTGGCCGCCTGTAACCAAAAGGTGAGGCGTGGTAAATTGGTAGGTTTGGCACAGCTCCTGCCAGTATTCATGATAGCTTGCAGGTAAAACCAGTATAATGCCGGGTTTTACTGATGTTTGCTCAAAAGCCCTGATGGTATGCATTAAAACCGGCAGGCCATTCAATAACAAAAATTGTTTAGGCAAGGCCGATTGCATCCTGCTGCCCGAGCCTCCGGCCACAATGATGGCGTAGTTTTTTTGAGATGCGAAAGTAAGGTCGGCCATTGAGGTATTCTTTACTATTTTTCAGTAGGGCTAATATCTAAAACAAAAAATGAGATATGAAAACTTAATTTCATATCTCAAATCTCTCAACTAAAGTCTTAAAACTTAGATGATAAGCATGGCATCGCCATAGCTGTAAAAACGGTATTTTTCTTTAACTGCAACTTCGTAAGCGTTCATTACATTTTCGTAACCGCCAAAAGCGCATATCATCATCAACAATGTTGACTCAGGCGTGTGAAAGTTAGTGATCATTGAATTCGCGATGCTGAAATCATATGGAGGGAAAATGAATTTGCTTGTCCAGTCGTTAGCAGCTTTCAATGTTTTGTTTGCTGATACAGCCGATTCAATGGTACGCATTGATGTAGTACCAACAGCGCAAATGCGTTTTTTAAGCTCAATGCCCCTGTTTACAATATCGGCTTGTTTTTGCTCGATGATAAACTGTTCAGAATCCATTTTATGTTTGGTAAGATCCTCAACCTCAACCGGGCGGAAAGTACCTAAACCAACGTGCAGGGTAACTTCGGCAAATTCAACACCTTTTAGTTCAAGGCGTTTCATCAGTTCGCGGCTAAAGTGTAAGCCTGCGGTAGGAGCGGCAACAGCACCTTCGTGTTTAGCGAAAATAGTTTGGTAACGCTCTTTATCTTCGGCGGTAGCCTTGCGTTTAATGTATTTCGGAAGCGGGGTTTCGCCCAATATTTCCACATTTCTGCGGAACTCCTCGTCGGTACCGTCAAATAAGAAGCGTATAGTACGGCCGCGTGAGGTAGTATTATCAACAACCTCGGCAATTAAAAGGTCGTCATCGCCAAAGTATAATTTATTACCAACGCGTATTTTACGTGCCGGATCAACCAGCACATCCCATAAGCGGAGTTCTTTATTTAATTCGCGTAATAAAAACACCTCGATGGTAGCACCTGTTTTTTCTTTATTTCCATACAAACGTGCCGGGAATACTTTGGTATTGTTCAGGATCATTACATCCTTATCATCAAAATAATCCAACACATCTTTGAATATTTTATGCTCAATTTTTCCCGAATCTTTATGTAAAACCATTAAGCGTGCTTCGTCGCGGGTGGCTGATGGAGTATGTGCAACTAATGACTCTGGTAAATTGAATTTGAATTGAGATAATTTCATGCTTGTATTTATGAATTTTCAGGGCGCAAATGTATGAATTTTTTTTGTTAATTTCACCGATTTTTTTATGAACCGTTTTTAGCTGATTATTGGTCAAGTTAATTAAAAAATAATGTAACTTAACTGTTGTTGCCGCATCTAAAAAATAAAATATTCTATAACCTTACATTCAGAAAACGGATTTTATTGGTACAGCCTGTAAATCTGAACAATAGAAACATTAACCATTGAAATCAAAATAAGTTGTATGTTATTTTTAAAACTCTTCAGAGAAAGTTTTTTGTTCGCTTATGATGCCTTACGACAAAATAAACTGCGTACCATGCTTTCATTACTGGGAGTAACCATCGGGATATTTACCATCATAGCCGTTTTTTCGGCTGTAGATACCCTGCGAAATAACTTGCAAAAGAGCGTTGATAAATTAGGTAACAATAGTATATACATTGAAAAATGGCCATGGATAGGCGGCAGCGACTTCCCCTGGTGGAAGTACCTGCAAAGACCTGTATCAAAACTGAAAGATTTTAATGAACTGCAGCGCCGCAGCCAAACCGCCGGGGCTATATCATATGAAATTTCTATTGATAACCGTACCATTAAATATAAAAGCAACACGGTTGACGGTGCGCAGATAGATGCCGCCTCAAAGGATCACGACAAAACCTGGAACTTTGATTTTGAAAGCGGCAGGTATTTTACCGATATGGAATCAAAAACAGGAGCGCCGGTGGTTAATATAGGTTATGATATAGCTCAAAACCTGTTCCCTGGGGGCGATGCCATTGGTAAAGAGATCAAGGTGATGGGCCGCTATGTTACCGTGGTAGGTGTGTTTTCAAAACAGGGTAAGGATATGCTCAATATATCAACAGATAAGGAGGTTTTGCTTCCGCTTAACTTTGCGCATAACCTGATTGATATTCAAAATGAAAAATACCGACCGTCTATCATTGTGCGGGGTAAAAAGGGTATCCCTGTTGATGATGTGGAAAGCGAACTGCAGGGTCTTATGCGCTCCATCAGAAGTTTAAGGCCGGGGCAGGAAGATAATTTTTCATTAAACAGAACCACCATGCTCACCAACGCGCTTGATGATCTTTTCAGCATTGTAAATAAAGGCGGCTTTATTATAGGTCTGTTCTCGATGCTGGTGGGTGGTTTTGGTATTGCCAATATCATGTTTGTATCGGTAAAAGAGCGTACCAATATTATAGGTATCCAGAAATCATTAGGGGCCAAAAATTATTTTATACTGCTGCAATTTTTAATTGAGTCTATAGCGCTTTGCCTGCTGGGCGGCCTGGTGGGGCTTATCCTCGTGTATTTTTCAACCTTTGGCGTAAAGGCCTTATTTGATGTAAAAGTGGTGCTTGATATAAATAATGTTATTAAAGGATTGAGTTTTTCATTAGGAATTGGTGTAATTTCGGGAATTATTCCCGCGTATTTTGCTTCGAGGCTTGACCCTGTTGAGGCAATACGCACCAATTAATGAATTATGAAGATCATCAATTTTGCAGCACTTTTTGGCCTTGTTATAGCAGCATCGGCCTGTAACCAAAATGCCAAACCGGCTAATGATACCGAAGTAAAGGCAGACAGCGGCAAAGCCGTTGTTACCCACATGGCCGATACATCCAACACTGCAGATGTATTAAATACCTACCTTGATTTAAAAAATTACTTCTTAACATCAAAGGTTGCTGATATTCAAAGCAAGGCAGCATTGCTCGAAACCAAGTTAAAAGGCATTCAGGGTTGTACCGAAACTGCTGCCGTTGCCGGCCAGATAGCTGCATCAAAAGATGTTAAGGTACAGCGTGCCGCTTTCTTAATATTAAGTAAAGATGTTATTGCACTGGTAAAAGGTGCCAAATTTAAATCGGCTCCGGTTTATATTGATTACTGCCCTATGGCCGATGGCGGAAAGGGTGGCTACTGGCTATCAGCGAATAAGGCCATTGAAAATCCGTATTTTCCTGAGCAGATGAAGGAGTGCGGCCAGGTAAAAGGACAGATCAATTAATGCTTACCGCATTTATCGCGGTGGTATAACCGAAAAGTTTTTTTAACAATAAATTGATGAAGCGCATAAGGCAAAACTGCGTTTAATTAATAGATTTGCACGTAAAATTTTTACAAACTGTAATTGAGGATAAGTGTTATTAATACACAGATTTAATTACATTTGCTACAGATACAAATATTTCTATGTCGGAAACAGCACAACTAAAAATTGGTGATAAAACATTTGACCTCCCTGTAATTGAGGGAACTGAAGGTGAAAAGGCGATTGATATTTCTAAGCTCCGTGATTTGAGCGGTTATGTAACACTGGATATCGGATATAAAAACACAGGAGCAACCAAAAGCGCTATTACTTTTTTAGATGGTGAAAAAGGTATCCTGAAATACCGGGGTTATCCGATTGAACAACTGGCCGAAAACTCAAGCTTTATTGAGGTTGCATACCTGCTGATCTATGGCGAATTGCCAACTGAGGATCAATTAACATCTTTTCAGTACGAACTGAGCCGCCATACACTGGTGCATGAGGATATGAAGAAGTTTTTTGATGGTTTCCCATCAAAATCACATCCTATGGGTCAGTTATCGTCACTGGTATCTGCCTTATCTGCATTTTATCCGGAATCATTAAAACCGGCTCAAACTACCGAGGAGCTTAACCTGAGCATTATTAAAATGCTGGCAAAAATGGCTACTGTAGTATCATGGATCTACAAAAAATCATTGGGCCATCCGGTTATCTATCCTAAAAATAAATACGATTACGTTACCAACTTCATGTATATGACCTTTGGTCAGCGTACCGAAGATATTGTGATTGACCCTGTGGTGATAAGCGCTATGAACAAGCTGCTTATTTTGCATGCTGATCATGAGCAAAACTGCTCAACCTCAACCGTTCGTATCGTAGGCTCATCAGAGTCAAACATATATGCTTCGGTATCATCAGGTATATCTGCACTTTGGGGCCCGCTGCATGGCGGTGCCAACCAGGCGGTTATTGAAATGCTGGAGAAAATTAAAGACGATGGCGGCGATACCGATAAGTGGATAGCGAAAGCTAAAGACAAAAATGATCCGTTCCGTTTAATGGGCTTTGGTCACCGCGTATACAAAAACTTTGATCCGCGTGCCAAGATCATCAAAAAAGCCTGCGACGATATTTTAGAGAAATTAGGCATTAACGACGAAGTATTGGAAATTGCCAAAAAGCTGGAAGAAGTAGCCTTGAAAGATCAATACTTTGTTGAGCGTAAGCTTTATCCTAATGTTGATTTTTATTCGGGTATCATTTACCGTGCTCTGGGTTTCCCTACAGATATGTTTACCGTATTGTTTGCCCTTGGCCGTTTACCAGGCTGGATTGCACAGTGGAAGGAAATGAAAGAGAACAAAGAGCCTATCGGCCGTCCGCGTCAGATATATACCGGCGCTGTTGATAAAGAATACATTGATATAGCTAAAAGATAATTTTAAATCCACATTTATTGGGCCATGCCCGGTGAGAGACAAAACAGCGATGATCAAATCATCGCTGTTTTTTTATTAATGCAAATCGCTTTTAAAACAGGAGGCTTCTATGGAGCCGTTAAAATACCCGTATAAGTGCTATAAACAGGTAGTTCCCCTGGAACTACAGCACTTTTTCATTTTGGAACTCCGGCGGAGTCACCTGTTTATAGCTTAAACCAAGTTAGCAAATGGCTCCGCAGGTGCCTCCTCATGACCATTAGAGTTAAAAGCGATTTTCCTGATCCTTTATCTTTACCCTTTATCCTTTATATTTGAACCTGCCACATGACTATAGAGGAAATATTAAAGCAGTATTGGAACCATGACAGTTTCAGGCCTATGCAGGCCGAGATCATCAAGTCTGTTTTATTGGGGCACGATACCCTGGCACTGTTGCCTACAGGAGGCGGTAAATCTGTTTGTTTCCAGGTTCCGGCTTTGGCTAAGGAGGGGGTGTGTATAGTAATATCACCGCTCATAGCCCTCATGAAAGACCAGGTAGAGAACCTAAAGGCTAAAGGCATCAATGCGGTAGCCATAGTATCAGGCATGGGGCGGCGCGAAATTGACCTGGCGCTGGACAATTGCATCTACGGCAGCGTAAAGTTTTTGTACCTCTCGCCCGAGCGTTTACTTTCTGAACTGGTGCGCGAACGCATCAAGTACATGAAGGTGAACCTGATAGCGGTAGATGAGGCCCATTGTATATCGCAATGGGGGTATGATTTCAGGCCGCCGTACCTGCACATTGCCGATATCCGTGAATTTCATCCCCAGGTGCCTGTGCTTGCCCTTACAGCCACAGCAACCGCCGAGGTTAAGGCGGATATTCAGGAAAAGTTACTTTTTAAGGATGCCGTTGTTTATCAGCAGAGTTTTGAGCGTCGCAACATTAGTTATGTAGTGCAGGATGCCGAAAACAAGCTGCAAAAGATGGTGGATATTGCCCGTGGAGTAAAAGGCAGCGGTATTGTTTATGTGCGAAGCCGCAAAGACGCCTCCGAAATTGCCCGGTATTTTAATAACCACGGTTTCAGGGCCGATTACTACCATGCAGGCCTGTCAATGGATCAGCGGGCCGAAAAGCAGGAGAGCTGGAAAAATAACCGCACCCGTATTATTGTTGCAACCAACGCCTTTGGGATGGGGATTGACAAGCCGGATGTACGGTTTGTGATTCACAAGGATATGCCCGAAAGCCTGGAGGCATATTACCAGGAAGGTGGCCGTGCTGGGCGCGATGAACAAAAGGCTTACGCCATTTTGCTTTATACCCATGCCGATAGGTTGAAACAGGAAAAAATGTTTGAACTCAACTTTCCGTCGGTTGATGAAATTAAGCATGTTTATCATTGTTTGGCCAATTTTTACCAGCTGGCTTATGGCGCAGGCGAGGGACTGAGCTTTGATCTTGATCTGGCAGAATTTTGCAGCCGCTTTAAGCTTGATGCTATAAAAACGCTCAACGCCCTTAAATTTTTGGAAAAGGATGAGTACTTGTCGTTCAACGAGAGTGTGTTTTTGCCGTCGAGGTTTAGGTTTGAGGTGATGAACGAACAGCTGTATAATTTCCAGATCCAAAACGCGGGCTGGGATCCTTTTATTAAAACGCTGCTCAGGTCATACGGTGGCTCGTTTGAAAATTACGTGCGCTTAAAAGAGTATGACCTGGCCAAGCGCACCAACCTGAATGTGCAACAGGTTATTGATGGCCTGCGGCAACTGCAGGAGTTTGGCCTTATCAGTTATATGCCGCAAACCGACCAGCCTCAGGTTATCTATTTAAAACCTCGTCAGCAAGCCGACAGGCTTTTTATCAACAAAAAATATATTGAGGAACGCAAAGAAACTTACCGCCAGAAAATGGAGGCTGTTTTTGCATATGCCATCCATAAAAAATGTCGCAGTCAAATGTTGCTGGCCTATTTTGATGAACCCAACGCCCGTAAATGCGGTGTTTGCGATGTTTGCCTGGAAGAAAAACGCCAAAAAAATGCCGATGAGCTGTTTGATAATATCACCCTTGAAATTGTACAGATGCTTGGCATAACAACGCCCGATATAGGCACACTCATCAACACCATAAAAACAGGCTCCGAAAAAGAAAAGATGGAAACAATACGCCTGTTGCTCGATGCGGGTAAAATAAAAACCGACGGTGAGAAGTATTATCTGGTGTAGGAGGAGCGGGGGTGTTGGTGCGGAGAGCGTGCTTCTTCATAGACTTACGAAGTTTTTAAAACTTCGTAAGTCTTTATAACCGTGTAAGATTTCTCTTCGAAATGGCCACATTTACTTTAACAGGTTAACCGCTCTCTGCTCCCCAAATTTTCTCCCTCATTTCACCGAAGAAATTCTTTCGTTTACCGATAAAAACCCTGCGTACAACTATTACAGGCCAATTTGCTGTAACGTTTTTTAATGCAGATCGTCATATAGATGTATTTAAAATAACAATAATTAATCATCTGACAATCAAAATATTAATATCATGAAAACTCAAGCAATCGCCATTTTTACTGTACTGGTTATGGTATTTGGATTAGGAACCGCAACACAAGCCGCTGTTAATTATAACAACAATAAAGGCATCGTTTTAACCGACGTTTCACACATCAATAAAATTGAAATTTACGGTAATGTTAAACTCTATGTATCAAACGGCCCTGCCGATCAGGTAAAGGTTTACAACCAGTACTATTCTGAAAGCGCATTGGTACAATCACAAAAAGGAGTATTACGCATTTCATCATACAAAGCCGAACAATTAGAAGTTTGGGTAACTGCCAAAGAACTGTCAGCCATTACAGCTTATGATAACGCCGAGATCAAATCATTCGGAAACATCTCAGCCATTGAACTTGACGTTAAGTTATATGACAAAGCTACCGCTAACCTTGCTCTTGACGGTTACAGGGCCCGTGTTACCATGAACGATAAAAGCTGTGCAAACTTAAGCGGTACTGTTGATGAATATAACTTAGTACGCAGCCAGGCTTCAACCGTAAACAGAACCAACCTGGTAGCCAGCCACACATCAGAGGTATTGAATATTGCAAAATCTAAAGTTGATGAATATGCAGGCTTATAATAAAACAACCAACCCATCATATATCAAAAGCCACCTGGAAGCCAGGTGGCTTTTTTGTTGTTATAGCTTGTTAGTATGCCCCACCCATCTCTTTTTAAAATCAGAGGGGTTTTCGCCAACCAGTTTGTTAAACAATTTATTAAAATAACTCAGGCTTTCAAAGCCCACGGCGTAGCAGGTTTGGGTAATGTTTTTATCCTGCATGAGCAGGTTTTTGGCTCGCTCAATGCGGTATTGGTTTACAAATTCGGTAAAGGTGATGTTGGTTTGCCTTTTAAAATATCTGCAAAAAGCGGCAGTAGTTAAATTTACTTTATCGGCAACTACGTTAACATCGGGCTTTTGAGCGTAGTTGGCATCAATGTACTCGTAAATGGCGCCCATTCTTATTTTATCCTTTAAAATAAAATCCTTACTGGTTTCATCATTGTTCAGCAATGTGTATTCTTTTGAGGAAGCCAGCAACTGAAAAATATGCATCAATTGCAGCAATTGCTCAAAGGAGCTAAGATCATTCAGCTGTTTTAACTTTTGAGCCACCAATGCCCTTGTTTCTCCATGAAAAGCAACGCCATAAGCCGCGCTTTTAAAAAGTTTATTAATGAGTGAAAGTTCTGGTGCATGATGCAAGGCCTCGCCCATGAAATCGGTGCGCAGTTGCACCACTATTTGATGATAATCACTGCGCAGGCGGTAATCAAAATTCAGGTGGGGGAGGTTGCTGCCGATAAAAACGAGGTCGCTCTGGGTATAGCCCGAAATGTGGGTACCCACGTGGCGGATACCCGCATCGGCCTCAACATATACCAGTTCAAATTCCGGGTGGTAATGCCACAAGAAGGTATTCCGCAAACGGGGCGAAAATAGTTTGAATGATTTGCCTGGTTCAAATTCAATCCGCTCTAATTGTATCTCATTCACCTTGTATTGTGTTTATGGTATGCATAAATATATTGAAAAAGTCAATAGAGAGCAAATATTGGTCATTGGGACAGATAAGTTAGCTTTTAATACGCTGTAATTTTGAATTATAAACCAATACAGATCATGGAAGCAGCAACTAAAACAATGGCCGGTATGGCCCCCAGCATGAACCCTAACGAGGCGCATAAGGATATTCCGGGTAACCCCTCGGCAGCAAAATCAAGCCAGATCAAATTGAATGATCGCAGCAACGGCGAGCCATTGCGTGTACTAAGTGAAGATGACTGGAATTTTTGGATCACCAATGGTTACGTGGTAATTAAAAATGCCGTACCAAAAGAAATGGCTCGGAAAACCGCTGAATACCTTTGGCAATATGAAGATAAAGACCCTAACGATACAGAAAGCTGGTATAAAAAGCCCAACGCCCAAATGCAAATGAAGGAGTTGAATAACACAGGCATGGTTGAAATTTATAACCACCAGTATTTGTGGGATAACCGCCAATACCCAAGGGTTCACCAGGCATTTGCCGATATTTGGGGTACCGAAAAACTTTGGGCCAATATTGACCGCGCGAACCTGAATTTTCCTTTACGCCCCGGGTTTGAATATAAAGGATTTATTCATTGGGATTATGATCCCGAAACCAAACCGGAAAATGTACAGGGTGTATTGGCTTTGGCCGACCAAACAGATGAAAACATGGGGGGCTTTCAATGTATTCCTGAACTTTACCGTACTTATGATACCTGGAAATTAACGCAGCCCGAAGATCGTGATCATTATAAGCCTGATACTACTGGTTTTGAGATTGTGAAAGTAAAAATGGAAGCCGGCGATCTGCTGATATTTAACAGTACCCAGCCGCATGGCATACGGCCAAATACAAGCGGCAACAAGGTGCGCATTGCCCAATACGTATCAATGATGCCGGCGCAGGAACATAATGCAGAATTAAGGGATTGGCGCATCAACAGCTGGAAAAACCGTGAGGCCATGCAAGGCTACGCTTTCCCCGGCGACCCGCTGGAACGCGAAAAGAAAAACCCAGTAGCAGAGCTTACCCCACTGGGCAGAAAGTTGCTGGGCTTGGATAATTGGTAAGAGGTTTGTTATGGCAAAAAGAATAAATTTTGTCATTGCGAGAAGGAACGACGAAGCAATCGCGAGTTTGTCTGAACCAGGATTAAGCAGATTTATCGGATTAAAGGATTTTATTTTATTTTTTTAAAATCATGGTAATCCCTTAATCCCCAAAATCGTGGTTCAGACAACTTCTATTCTTTTCAAAACCAGATCAACCCGCTCCTCAACTGTGGTATCGCCCCATATTTCTAAAATCGGGCAACTTACCTTGCTGAGCCAGGCTTCGTGAATCTGCAACGTTCGGCCATTGGTGGTGTTATCATCATATCCCGATGCCCACTGCACAAAATCCTGGTAGTTTTTAGCTCTAACAGGATCGGTAAAGATAAGATCGCCATAGCGTTCCAGTTCGCGGGTGTGCAGTCGCTGCATTCGGATATCATGCGGGATGCATAGGAATACCACCAGGTCAAAGGTATGCAGCCATACCTCGCCCCAACTTACCATTGATCCGCTAAGTATCCAGTTATCATGTTTGGCGGTATCACTGATCATCATGTTATTCCTTAATTCGGGATTACGTTTTACGGTGAATGGAACTACCGACTTTTCCCAGAAGTATTCATCACTGTCGAAAACAACATAGCCAAGCTGTTTGGCCAAAGCGGCCCCCAAAGTGGTTGAACCTGCGCAAGAGGCGCCCATGATCAATATTTTCATGATATACAATTATGGCGGAAAACGCTTTACAGCAAATGGAACTATACCATTTTGCGGTAATCGCTGGCGTTTAAATTTGTTTTCTTCTTAAAATAGTTGGACAGATGGCTCACATCGGTAAAACCAAACTCGGCTGCAATTTGCCTTAAAGGCAGCTTGTTGGTAGCCAGGCGTATTTCAATAAGCCTGGTACGGTAGCCGTTGATATAATCGCGATAGCTTATTTCAAAGTTTCTTTTAAACCACGAACTAAAATAGCTTGGCGCTATATTAAAGTGAGCGGCAACGTTTTTAACCTGTACTTTTTCGGGCTCGTAAATATGCTGATGGATGTAAGTGATCAACTCCTCCTTTCCAGGCGGGCTTGTACCCAGCCTGGTATCCAGATCGGTTATCACCTGCCGTATCAGGGCAAAAATAGACAGGATCTGGTAATAAATAAATGGCGAAGCAGCAATATCAGTAGGCTGATCGCAATTCGTGATGTTTTCGATAATGTTGCGTAAAATAACTTTAGAAGGCTCCGGAAAGGTGAGTTTAAATTCTTTGAACAGTTTGTGCCGCATCATACCAAGCGGGTTCAGGCTTTGGCGTGCACGCGGCAGCGTTTGATAATCGGGGCTGAAAAACTGATCGGTAAATTTAATGAGGGTAACCTGTGTATTCTTTTTGCCTTCCAGGTGGTGTTCATCCTCAGGGCATATTAAAAAAAGATCACCTGCTTTGTAGGTAAACTGGTTGTTGTTTAAAAAATGTATGCCCGTGCCCTTGTTTACATAAAGTATTTCATAGTAAGTATGGCTGTGCTGTGGCAGGGGCGAGCTTTCGAGGTCAAAAACGCGTATTAAAAGCGGGGCAAATTGCCTTTTTTTCATGTCGTAAACTTACAAGTTTATCACATTAAATTACAACAACGGCAGCTGCTTATCGCTTTAAACTTGTATCAGTAAAGCACCAATGCTTTTATCCGGTTAGTATCATGACTTATTACAATATCACTATTCCACAATTGCCAACGCAGTTTGTTCAATACTGCGATAACAGTAACTATTCCTTATCGGCCAAAAAGAAATATATTATAACCCACATTTTAATGCTTACCAACAATACCGATGTTGATACCATTGCCCGTAATATGCGTTTTGAGGGCTTTAAGGTAAGTATAAGCAGTATTTACCAGGTGCTGCAATGGTTAACCACACATGGCTTTGTAATTAAAACTACCAACGGCCATAACCAGGCAGTTTACAGGCCCAATAAGCAAACCATTAACTAATGCTCATATAATTGATATTTTTTATTGCCAGTAACACTATTTCCCTAAAAAAAAGTTTCGCAGTTCACCGATATAAACCGGCAGTTCGCCGATAAAATACTGCCATACATCTATTTGCCCCAAAATAGCTGTAACGTTTCAAAAGTGTGCACGTCATATAGGTGTATTTAAAAAATAGGGAAATACAATTAATTGACAATCAAAATATTAATATCATGAAAACAAAATTATTTACCATCATTACTACATTGGTTTTAGTAGGTGGAATAGCAAGCTTTACTTCAGCAAAAACAATAAATAACAACAATGCCCCAACAGTTTTGGCAGATGTGAGCAAGATCAATAAGATCGAGATTCGCGGTAATGTTGAACTATACGTATCTGCCGGCACAGCCGATGAGGTAAAGGTTTATAACCGTTACTACGCTGAAAGCGCATTGGTACAAAGCCAAAATGGTGTATTGCGTATTACCTCATACAAACCAGAAAAATTAGTGGTTTGGGTAACAGCTAACGATCTGCGTGCTATAAGCGCTTATGATAATGCCCAGGTAAAATCATTTGGTAAACTATCTGCCATTGAGCTTGAAGTTAACCTGAACAACAACGCTACCGCCAAATTGAATGTAGATGCCTTTAAAGCTAATGTAAATGTAAATGACTACGCTAAGATTGACCTGGCAGGTACCGCAGATGCATATACTTTAAACCATGCGCTTTCAAGCAGTGTAAACAATAACAACTTTGCTGCAGCCCACTATACAGATACACTTACTAATGACGCGGTTGGTAAAAAAGAGATCGGTAACGAGCTTGCCGGTTTATAAACACAACTTTTGCAAAAGTTCAACATATATTCTGAAAGGCTATCGCACATTGCGATAGCTTTTTTTATTTTTGATACTACATCAAACCCAAAATACCATCACTAACAAAAACCAATTATGAGAAAAGCAACTTTAGCCATCGCTATAGCCATTGCGTGTACATCGGTAAGTATATTATCATCATGTAAACTGGGCTGTGTGCACGGATCGGGCAAGATCATTACAGAACAGCGCAAGGCCAATGATTTTAAAAAGATAGAGATATCCGGCGGATTTAAAGTTCATTTAACTCAGGATAGCTCATTAAATATAGCCGTAACCGGCGATGATAATTTGCTCAAATATGTATCAACCTCGGTAGAAGGGGGCAAGCTGTTCATCAAATCAAAAAAGAGCATGTGCGATGCCGACAGCATGGTGATCAACATAGGCATTCATAAACTTGATGAGCTTGCTGCATCGGGCGCGGTAGAGATCTCTTCAGTTGGTAAAATGATCCTGGGCGATCTGAATATACACCTTTCCGGTGCTACACGCCTTAACCTTGATTTAAACGCCGCAAATGTAGTTACCGATGGCAGCGGTGTAAGCGAACTTAACCTGAAAGGACAGGCGGCATCGCACCGGATAGAATCAAGCGGGGTAGTTAAGGTGAACGCGTTTGATTTTGTGGTTGGCGAGTATACTTTAAATACTGCTGGTGTGAGTAAATGCAATATTAATGTGCTGAAAACACTGAACGTACATTCAAAGGGCGCTGCCGAAATTCAGTATAAAGGTTCGCCGTCAACCGTGAATAATGATAAGGCCGGCGCGTCAAAAATCATTAAGGTTGATTAAATCAAAGTCGTAAAATAAATACCCCTGCATCATGAAAAAAGTTTTAAAGTTTACCGCTTATTTGGTTGTTATACTTGTACTTATTGTAATAGCAGGTATATCATACGTTACGCTGGCCTTACCCAATGTTGGCGAGCCGGAAGCTATTAAGATAGCCATTACGCCCCAGCGGGTTGAGCGTGGTAAATACCTGGCCAATAATATTACGCTTTGCATGGATTGCCACTCTACCCGCGACTGGAGCAAATTTGCAGGCCCGATGAAAGAGGGCACATTAGGTGCAGGGGGCGAAAAATTTGATGCTAACGTTGGTTTTCCCGGCGATGTAATTGTTCCTAATATCACACCCTATCATTTAAGCAGCTGGACGGATGGTGAGCTGTTCAGGGCTATTACGGCGGGTGTTAAAAAAGATGGGTCGGCTATTTTTCCGCTCATGCCCTGGGAGTCATACTCAAAAATGAGCAGGGAAGATGTATATTCAATAATCGCCTATCTGCGTACCATTAAGCCCCAGGAGGCAAATTACCCGCAGCGTAAGCTTGATTTTCCTTTAAATATCCTGGTGCATACCATGCCTAAAAAGGCCATGCTCGGCACCATTCCTAATGAGCATGATACACTTAAATACGGCGAATACCTGGTAACTATTGCAGCCTGTAAAGATTGCCACAGCCAGGTTAAGCAGGGTAAAATAATTGCCGGACTGGAATATGCAGGGGGCAGGGAGTTTTTAGTGCCCGGAGCGGGCGTGGTACGCTCGGCAAATATTACTGCCGATAGGACAACGGGTTTAGGTAATTGGACACGGGAACAGTTTGTTTCAAAATTCAGGCAATATGCTGATAGCAGTAAAAGGGTTGATGTAAAACCGGGTGAATTTCAATCAATTATGCCATGGTACAGATATGCTGGCATGAAAACTACCGATCTGGAAGCAATGTATGCTTATGTAAAAACAATTAAGGCTGTAAAAAATCCGGTTATTAAATTTGCGCCGGCACAAAAGCTTAATTAAAATTTAAAATAAATTCGTACTTTTGCGCCTCGAAATTTGTATAGCCAGAACTGGTTTTTGAGCTACGTTTCAATAGATTAAACTAAAATACCCGGTAGAAGATGAATATTACACAGGAAAAAGTAGACGCCCTGAACGCAGTAGTTAAAATTAACATTGACCGTGAAGATTACCAGCCACGTGTTGATAAAGCTATAAAAGAAAACGCCAAAAAAGCTAAACTGCCAGGCTTTCGTCCCGGAATGGTACCGGCATCACACATCAAAAGAATGTACGGTAAAAGTATTTTGGTTGATGAGATCAATAACTTATTATCAGATACCTTAAATAAATACATTGACGAGCAACAACTGCAGGTTTTAGGCCAGCCGCTGCCAAAGGTTGATGAGGATAAAGAATACAACTGGGATTTCAACGATAACTTTGAATTTAACTACGAACTGGGTTTAGCGCCTGAGTTTGATATTAATTTTTCATCGGCTGATAAAGCTACCCAATACGTTATCAAAGTTGATGACGAAACGCTTGCTTCACGTACCAAAAACATCCGTCGCAGCTATGGCAAAATGACAAATCCTGACGTATCGGCAGATGACGACGTGCTTTATGCTGAATTAGTTCAACTTTCTCCGGATGGTTCTGTTTTTGAGGGTGGCATTAGCAATACAGCATCTGTAAGGTTAGATCAAATTAAAGACGAAGCCATTAAAGCTTCCCTGATCGGCCTTAAAAAAGATGATGTATTAACGTTTGATATTCAGAAAGCTTTTGATAACGACGCAGCGAAAGTTGCCGGCTTATTAAAAATTGAAGAAGACGAAGCAGCTGATTTAAAATCAAACTTCCAGTTAACTGTTAAAAACGTTAACCGTTTAGAAGAAAGTGATTTAAACCAGGAGTTCTTTGACAAATTATTTGGTGAAGGTGTTGTAACTACCGAGACTGAGTTTACAGCTAAAATTACCGAAGAACTGGAAACCATGATGGTTCAGGATTCGGAGCGTAAATTACAGGACGATATTTACAAATTGAGCGTTGCCAAGGTTGATTTTAACCTGCCTGATGAGTTTTTGAAACGCTGGTTAAAAGCCACTAACGAAAAACTTACAGACGAAGAACTGGAAGGCGGTTATAATGATTTCGCTACAAATCTTAAATGGACTTTGATCGAAAACAAGATCATTAAAGACAACAAGATCGAGATCAAATACGATGAAGTATTTGAATTGGCTAAAGTTCGTTTAGATCAGCAATTCAGAATGTACAGCCCGCAGCCTATCCCTGATGAGCAATTAGGCCAGTACACCGTGCAATACCTGCAAAACAAAGAGAATGCTAACAAAATATTTGAAGAAGTAAAAGCATTAAAGGTATTTGATTTCATTAAGAGCGTAATAACCTTAGAGAAACAAGATATCCTGTTTACTGATTTTAACAAATTGGTTTCAGAAAAATAAGCTGATATTTTAAATATACATATTTACCAAAAGCAACTCACAAGGTTGCTTTTGGTGTATATAAGAATATCGTAGAAGCGATTCACCCGATCGAGGCTTCGCCCGACCACCCTCTCTTCGCCTTTGGCGGAAAGAGGGAATTGGAAAATGGCAGAGTGTTTTTTGTTTTTCTTTACCCTCTATGCGACGAAGTCGGAGAGAGGGTCGACGAGTGAAGCGATGTCGGGGTGAGTCTCCCTTGGTTGGCAGATAACCTACCACAACCAAATAATTTTTACTTAATACAAACTATCTTGTTAAAATTGTATTCAACTAAAAACTATATTTAACGCAAGTAATTCTTGCATTCTAAAAATAACAATAACAAAAACCATGAGTAGTAACATTGATAGAAACGAATTCAGAAACTATGCTATTAAACATCACCGTTTAAACAGCCTTCACGTAGATAAATTTATAGCCAGTGTTGATAATAGCCGCATGCCAAGCGGTATTTACACACCAACCGGTATGACGCCTTATATTATTGAAGAACGTCAGTTGAACGTAGCTCAGATGGACGTGTTCTCACGCCTGATGATGGACCGTATCATTTTCCTGGGCGATGCCATTTATGAAAACATTGCAAACATTATCCAGGCTCAGTTGCTGTTCCTGCAGTCGGCAGATAGCAAACGCGATATCCAGATCTACATCAATTCACCTGGTGGTTCGGTTTACGCCGGCTTAGGTATATATGATACCATGCAGTTTATATCAAACGATGTGGCTACCATTTGTACAGGTATGGCAGCCTCAATGGCCGCTGTATTATTATGCGCAGGCACCGAAGGTAAAAGGGCCATATTGCCACATGCAAGGGTAATGATTCACCAGCCATCGGGCGGTGCTCAGGGCCAGCAGTCAGATATTGAGATCTCTTATCATGAGATCACTAAGCTGAAAAAAGAACTATATCAGATCATTGCTGATCATAGTGGTGCACCTTTCCAGAAAGTTTGGGATGCATCTGACCGTGATTACTGGATGATTGCCGAAGAGGCCAAAGAATTTGGTATGGTTGATGAGATTTTAAAGGGTAGCAAAGGAAAAAAATAATTTCCTGAGGTTTTGAGTTATCTGTTTTGGGTTCAAAGTGTTAATTAAGCGTTTAAACGTATAAAAATTAACGTCTTTGAACTCAAAACTTAATACTCGGGGCTTAAAACTTTGTTTTATGCTGCCAATTAGTTAATTTTGGATAACACACAAATCAGATGAATAAAAGCAGTAAGGAGATCAGGTGCTCATTTTGTGGTGCAGGTAAGCAGGATTCCCTGATGTTGATTGCGGGTCTTGACGCACACATTTGTGATAAATGCGTTAACCAGGCTAATGAAATATTGGCTGAAGAATTAAAGGTGCGTAAAGTTAAGGCTTCGCCCTCGGCGCCGTCTTTATTGAAGCCATCCGAAATTAAAAGTCACCTCGATCAATATGTTATAGGGCAGGATGATGCCAAAAAGATACTTTCTGTAGCGGTATACAACCATTACAAACGCTTAAACCAGCGTATTGATAAGGATGAGGTAGAGATTGAAAAATCAAACATCATTATGGTGGGCGAAACCGGCACGGGTAAAACCTTACTGGCCAAAACCATGGCAAAAATACTGAACGTACCGTTTTGTATTTGTGATGCTACCGTACTTACCGAAGCCGGTTATGTAGGGGAGGATGTGGAAAGCATACTTACCCGCTTGCTGCAATCAGCAGATTATGATGTAACCATGGCCGAAAAAGGCATTGTTTACATTGATGAGGTTGATAAAATAGCCCGTAAAAGCGATAACGCTTCCATCACCCGTGATGTATCGGGCGAGGGTGTACAGCAGGCGCTATTAAAAATATTGGAAGGTACCATGGTAAATGTACCACCACAGGGAGGCCGCAAGCACCCCGATCAAAAAATGATCACCGTAAATACCAGTAACATACTGTTTATATGCGGCGGCGCTTTTGATGGTATCGACCGTAAAATAGCCAACAGGCTGCGTACGCAAACCGTTGGTTATAAACTAAAACGTGATGACGGCGAGGTGGATATGAAAAACCTTTACAAGTACATCACTCCGCAGGATCTGAAATCATTCGGATTAATACCCGAACTGATCGGTCGTTTGCCGGTGTTAACTTATTTAAACCCGCTTGACAGGGATGCGTTACGCAACATATTAACCGAGCCTAAAAACTCATTGCTTAAACAGTATAAAAAGCTGTTTGAATATGAAAACGTAAAGCTTGATTTTGATGATGAGGTGCTGGAGTTTATTGTTGATAAAGCAATGGAATTTAAACTTGGCGCAAGAGGGTTAAGATCAATATGTGAGGCTATCATGATAGATGCCATGTTTGAGTTCCCATCTAAAAAAGATGTGAAACGCCTGCAGGTAACGTTAGATTATGCTCACGAAAAATTTGAAAAATCAGATCTGAAAAAATTAAAAGTAGCATAACAATTTGAAAAAAATAAGTAGCTATCTTTATTAAAATAAACACAAACCCTGGTGCAACGCCGGGGTTTGTTGTATAAACAGGTTTTTATTTATGGTTATCAAGTAGTTAGTATCAAGTATCAAGATAATTCTATCATCTAAGTTTTGATATAATCTACATTCAAGTCTTGATACTTGATACTATCTACTTGATACTAACTACCTGATACTAAAAAACACTAAACTGAACAATTATGAACGAGGAACTGAACATTAAAAAAGACCCTACCGACGCGCCGGTAGTAAAGGAGGTGCATACACCTATAAAATCGGGCCTTAAAACCAAGGAAGCCATTGTGGCCAACTGGTTGCCGCGCTATACCGGCCGCCCGCTTGAAGCCTTTGGCGAATACATTATACTCACCAACTTTTCAAAGTATATACAACTGTTTTCGCAATGGCATGATAACGCGCCTATCATGGGTATCGAAAAGCCCATGCAAAGCGTTACCGCCAACGGTATAACCATTATTAACTTTGGTATGGGCAGCTCGGTAGCAGCTACCGTGATGGATCTGCTTACTGCTATACACCCTAAAGCTGTTATATTTTTAGGTAAATGCGGCGGACTAAAGAAAAAGAATAACGTAGGCGACCTGATACTGCCAATTGCAGCCATCAGGGGCGAAGGTACATCTAATGATTATTTGCCGCCAGAAGTGCCCGCATTGCCCTCATTTGCCTTGCAGAAAGCCATATCAACCACCATTCGTGATTACTCGCGTGATTATTGGACAGGTACCTGCTACACCACCAATCGCCGGGTTTGGGAGCACGATAAAACTTTTAAAAAATACCTGAAAGATTTACGGGCCATGGCCGTTGATATGGAAACCGCCACCATTTTTACAACCGGTTTCGCCAACAAGATACCAACAGGAGCGCTGCTGCTGGTATCTGACCAGCCCATGATCCCGGAAGGTGTTAAAACTGCCGAAAGTGATTCAACAGTAACTGAACAGTTCGTGGAAACCCACCTGCACATTGGTATCGAATCGTTAAAACAACTGATCAATAACGGCTTAACCGTTAAGCACCTGAAGTTCTAAGTGGTTCATTGGTTTACTTGTTCATTAGTTCATTGGTGCGAAGTTTGAATTGATTATTCCAATGTTTATTGGTTTTAGAATAGACCAATGAACTAATGAACGATTGAACCAATGAACAAATTAACCATGAACTATGCCAATATATCATTTAAGAAACTTAATTTTGAGGGATTATCCGGCTAAGTATACCGGGTTTGTAGACGATTAATTTATGTGGTATAACAATATATTAGAAACCATTGGCCATACGCCTCTGGTTAAGTTAAACAAGGTTACAAAGGATATCCCGGCTATAGTGCTGGCTAAGATAGAAACCACCAACCCCGGTAATTCTATTAAGGATCGCATGGCCCTTAAAATGATAGAAGATGCTGAGGCAAGTGGCAAATTGAAACCGGGAGGTACTATTATTGAAGGTACATCGGGCAATACGGGAATGGGCCTGGCCATTGCCGCCGTTATAAAAGGTTACAAATGTATTTTTACCAGTACCGATAAACAATCAAAAGAAAAGTTTGACGCCCTGCGTGCCTTTGGCGCCGAGGTAATTGTTTGCCCTACTAACGTAGAGCCGGAAGACCCACGTTCATACTATTCTGTTTCTTCCCGTTTGGAGCGCGAAGTGCCCAATTCATGGAAACCTAACCAGTATGATAACCTGAGCAACTCGCAGGCGCATTATGAGCAAACCGGTCCCGAAATATGGGAACAAACTGAGGGTAAGATCACGCATTTGGTAGTAGGCGTGGGCACCGGCGGTACCATCTCAGGTACGGCACGTTACCTTAAAGAGAAAAATCCTAACATACAGGTGCTGGGTATTGATACTTACGGTTCTGTATTTAAAAAATACAAGGAAACCGGTATCATGGATAAGAACGAGATCTATCCCTACATTACCGAAGGTATAGGCGAAGATTTTTTACCGCAGAATGTTGACTTTAGCCTTATTGATCATTTTGAAAAGGTGACCGATAAGGACGCCGCCCTTATGACCCGCGAAATTGCCCGTAAGGAAGGAATTTTCGCAGGTAACTCAACCGGATCAGCTGTAGCAGGTACACTGCAAATGAAGGATAAGTTTAAGGAAGGTGATGTAGTAGTGATCATATTCCCCGACCATGGTACCCGCTACCTGGGCAAAATGTATAATGACGACTGGCTGCGTGACCGCGGATTCCTGAAAGACGGCAAGCTTACCGCCCGCGATATCATCAGCAAAAAAGATGTACAGGAGATTATTACCATCGACTGTGAGAAAACCGTGCTGGAGGCTATAAATACCATTAAATCACTCAATATATCGCAGATACCGGTGACCCAAAAAGGTATGGTAATCGGTAAGATCACCGAGAGTGATATCCTGGATTCGCTGATCGAAAACCCTTCCATCAAATCGCAGCCGATCAAAAACATAACTACCGCCCCGTTCCCATTTGTTGATCTGAACACTTCTATCGACAAAATATCAACCATGATCAACAAAGACAACATTGCCGTACTGGTTGAAGACGAGCAGGGCAAAATCGAGATCATCACCCAATACGATATCATCAACGCGATATCAGCTTAGGGGATTCGCGATCAAAGATTAAGGATAAAAAGACAAAAGATATAAGGTGTTATGCTGATGCATGGCACCTTTTTGTTTGATGACTATAGTTTTCTACCCAAAACGTCATCCTGAACTTGTTTCAGGATCTCTTACGCTACCGCAAGCGTCCCGCTTGTGGCCATCATGATTAGCCAAATGTTTACCACAAGCGGGACGCTTGCGGTAGCGGAAACTACTCCTTCCTTTTCCTAGCCAGTTCCTTGGTGTATCTTTCCTGCAGCGGAGCTTTAATATCGGTGATGAGGTATATACCGGTGCCTTTTTCGCGGGCGAGATAATGGTCAATTTCGCCCAGTTTTTTGAACGAGCCTATCATTTTTCCGGCCACAAATTGTTTCACGTTGTCACCATCATCAACGTAGATCAGGTATTTACATTTCAGGATATCGGGTGCCCAGAGCGCAAAACTGCTGTTCAATGATATTACCCCGGGATAATTGAATTGTTTGCGGTAATGGTGTAGTGCGCCTGCCTCGCCATAATTATCGGCATATATGAGGGTTTGCTTTTGCTGATCGGGAGTGAGGTTATTATATGCTTCGCCCACTTTTTTAGCTAATTCATCCCAGCCAAACATATCGGCATAGTCTTGGGTTAGGGGATGCATCTTTTGATCTTCCCAGGTAACTATAAAATTTGTTGCAGGGATATTTTTACTGATAAACCTGAAAAAGGCCAATGTACGTTCAATAGATAGAACCGGCAGCAGTACCGGGAACAGGAGCAGGTTGGGTAGTACAAAGAATATAACAGCAAGTGTGCGTAAGGCATAGCCCTTGGTTTTCAGCAGGCGCTCAAAGCCAAAGCCGCCGGCGGCAAACAGCATAGGGTAGGCCCCAAACAGGTAGTAGTTTTTGCCATCCATTTCCAGTAAAAAAATGAATATTAAGGCGTAGGCAATGGCTAAAAACTGAAAATTGCGCAGTCTGAATGAAAATATCAGGAACAGCAGCCCTGTAAACCAAACAAACAGCGCTATGCCATGTACCAACAGTTGCTGCTCAATAAATTGGGCCGGGGTAATATAGTTTAACTGTTCCTCACGCAGCTCTTTCATATGGTGTATTAAGGGCCAGTGATGATGAATTTGCCAGAATAAATTAGGCAGGCATACTAAAAATGCAACCACCGCAGCACCCAAAATATGCTTGTTAAATAGCAGCTTACGTTGTTTGCTGATGAGTATACCTATAATGAGAGCGAAGGTAAAAAACGCCATTGTATACTTGGTAAGCATACCCAGGCCAACCGCCAGACCAAGCCAGTACAGGTACTTAACATCGGTAGTGTTTAAGTATTTGATGAGCAGCCAAACCGTTAGTACCCACCAAAACTGATCAAACACAACAGGTTGAAAAAGGTAACCGCTTGCCGCAAATGCCGGCG
Source organism: Mucilaginibacter aquaedulcis (assembly GCF_030409325.1). GTDB lineage: Bacteria > Bacteroidota > Bacteroidia > Sphingobacteriales > Sphingobacteriaceae > Mucilaginibacter > Mucilaginibacter aquaedulcis. Next base: position 432,421 of record NZ_JAUFPR010000001.1, on the reverse strand, counting down.
AAAATATGAGCGCCAGGCAGGTTAAGGTTATAGCAAATTTTTTACCGCCAAACTCAACGGTGATCAGCCCGGTAAACCAGATAATAAGCCCGCTGAAAATGGTTGGGAAAATACGGGCGGCAAAAACAGAATCACCGAATAATGTGATAGAAAGCTTGGCTACCAGCGCTATAAATGGAGGTACTTCCTTATAACCCCAATCTAAATGATCGGCCAAAACCAGGTGCAGAAATTCATCGCGATGGAAACCAAAATGGCCTATGGCAAAAAGGTTCAAGACAATTTTTACAAATACAAAAATCAGTATGAAATAAGCATAGGTTGATTTTCGGTTTTTGTATGGCATTGGTTTTTATAGGCTCTAAAGTATTTTTTGGCAAAAGCTTTTTAGGGGCAAAAGCTAAATGCTGAGAGTCTAAAGCTATAAAAAATATTTAACAAGCAAAAAGCATAAACCGTACTTAGGGTTTATGCTTTTTGCTTGGCACATTGAGCTGATTATATGCGGGTAATATCCGCGCCAAGCGCTTTAAGGCGGGTATCAATATGCTGATAGCCACGCTCAATTTGCTCAATATTGTAAATGGTTGACTGCCCCTGGGCCGATAGCGCAGCTATCAGCAAAGCCACACCGGCCCTGATGTCGGGGGAGGTCATGGAAATGCCGCGCAGTTGTACTTGTTTATCCAGGCCTATAACGGTAGCACGATGCGGATCGCACAGGATGATCTGGGCACCCATATCCAGCAGTTTATCCACAAAGAATAAACGGCTCTCAAACATTTTCTGGTGAATAAGTACCGAGCCTTTGGCCTGTATGGCTACCACCAGCAAAATGCTGATCAGGTCAGGCGTAAAGCCTGGCCATGGAGCATCGGCAACGGTCATGATCGATCCGTCTATAAAAGTTTCTATTTCGTAATGATCTTGTGCAGGGATAAAAATATCATCGCCGCGCAGTTCAAGCTTTATACCCAGGCGCTTAAATACATCAGGTATCATACCCAGTTCAGGGTATTTCACATCCTTGATGGTTATTTCAGAACCGGTCATGGCAGCAAGGCCAATAAATGAGCCTATCTCAATCATATCCGGCAGTAAACGGTGATCAGTGCCGCCTAAGTAAGTTACACCCTCAATGGTTAATAGGTTTGAGCCAATACCGCTAATTTTGGCGCCCATTCTGTTCAGCATTTTGCAAAGCTGCTGTAAGTATGGCTCGCAGGCAGCGTTGTAAATGGTGGTTACGCCTTTAGCCAAAACAGCTGCCATCACAATATTGGCAGTACCGGTTACCGAGGCTTCATCAAGCAGGATGTAAGTACCCTGCAGATTAGATGCATCTACATTAAAAAAGCCATCGGCAGGGTTATAGTTAAATTGCGCGCCAAGCTTTTCAAAGCCCAGGAAATGCGTATCCAGGCGTCTGCGGCCAATTTTGTCGCCCCCTGGTTTTGGTATTGATGCTTTGCCAAAACGCGCCAGCAGCGGGCCCACAATCATGATAGAACCACGCAGGCCTCCGCCTTTTGATTTAAAAGTTTCTGACTGGAAAAAATCCTGGTCAATATCTTTGGCTGTAAAATTATAGGTATCGTCGGCAATCTTCTCCACAATCACTCCCATATCGCCCAATAGCTCAATCAGTTTATTTACGTCCTTTATATCGGGTATATTGCTGATGGTAACTTTTTGGTCGGTTAGTAAAACTGCCGAAATTACCTGTAAAGCTTCATTCTTTGCTCCCTGCGGAGTAATTTCACCCTTTAACGGTTTCCCGCCGTTTATCACAAATGCGTTAGTCATAGGAGTTTATAATTGATAGGTCACTATTCATTTTTAATACATTCAAATTAGCAAGCAGATGCCAATTTACCGGCAAAGATTATAAAATAAATGGACATTCTGTTAGTGCCCTTTAGTTCATTGATGCAGTTGCCGGTTGGTTAACCCGGTAAACTTTTTAAAGTTTTTATTTTAACAAAAAACTGCTCAAAAAATGATCAAAATAACGCCAAAATGCTCAGTAATTCATCAAAAAATAAGCTGGATTTTGCTTTCAAACACTTTTTTGAAAGGTTTAAAAACTTTAAAAAGCTGATATTCAAACAGCTAACATGTTTTTAGCTACTTTGGGTTGTTGTTAGCCTTTTTATAAAAACGGCCCGATCACCTTTTCAAGATACCGGGCCATTCCAGGAGTATTAATTTTTGACGGCTTGGTTCTGCCCAACCGATCAATAGTGTTTAGTATTTTTTAGAACCGCCGCTGTTTCTGTTGCGGTTGTTTTGATTGTTGTTGCGTTGGTTGTTGTTATTAGTGCGACCGCCACCACCGCCGCCACGGTTATTTTGGTTATTGTTTGAGCGTCCGCGGTTGTTGTTGTTATTATTGTTGTTTTGGTTGGAGAAGTTGTTAGGCCTGAACTCAACACGGTTAAGGTTAACGTTTTCTTCCAGTTTTAGTGTACCGCCTGATAAGGCAAAAAGATCGGCCAGGATGCTTTCGTCCGAAACGGAATCTTTGTTCCATTGTACATAGGCCATTTTCATGAAGTTGGCTATGGCTTGTACCATGTGGCGCTTACGGTCAGGATCTTCAATGGCTTTTGCCTTTTCTATCATCAGCTCAATGGTTTTGCCATAGTGCTTGTATTTAATGCGCTGGTTGGGGTATCTTAAAGGCTGCGGCTTAATATGAATAGCCTCCGGAGATGGCTTTGGATAAGGCGAATCTACATCAATCTGATAATCTGATATGATGTGCAGGTGATCCCAAAGTTTGTGTTTAAAGTCGGCAACGTCGCGCAGGTGCGGGTTTAAAAAGCCCATCAGGTCAATTACTACCTGGGCGTAGCGGTTACGTTCTTCTTTAGTGGGTAGCGCTACAATGTACTTAACCATATTTTGTACGTTGCGGCCATATTCAGACAGGATAAGTTTATTCCTGGTTGAGTTATAATCAAAATTTGCAGGCGTGTTTTGCTGAGCCATATTAATGCTTATTGTATTGTTATTAGTAAGGAAGTTTTAAGTTAGCCTGACAAGTCCCTGTGAAAGAGTAGGGTAAAAGAGGCTAAAATTGAATTGTACTGATATAGTAGTAACGCAAATATAATGTATTAGTATTAGTATGCAAATAAATGGTATGAAATGTTACAATAAAGTTAAATTGCTATTTAACTATTATTGATTTTATGTGTATTGGGTAGCGGTGAGTTTTTGAGCATGATGTACCGCCCCTGTAGTATACCCACTCTTGGCCGCGGGAGGGCCCAGTTACTTTTGTGGCCACAAAAGTAACCAAAAAGGCTTTCAGCAGAAAGGCTTCTTTGCCGCACAGGCTTTTACCCTGCAAAACAGTCAGAACCACGGGCTGCAAAAAGTTGCCCCACTTCGTTCGCACATAAATCAACGCTTCTGCAAATATTTGCTATGCCCTTCCCGCCCACAACCCAACATGTTCCGCCTGTTTTCACCCGAAGCTCATCTGCTGACTGAAGGAGGACATGATATAAAAACGCGTATTCATTGCCGGTGTGCCTAAGGTAATTTGGCTATACTTTTGGCAATACCACAAATAGTTAATAGGTTTATTTTTTTATCGACAAATTAATTATTACAGCTTCGTGAATAATAAAGTGATCATCACCCATATAGATATATACCGTTTCAGCATCCCCATGGAACCTTTTACCATTGCCACGGGGACGATGGATTATGCTCAGAATGTTTTTATCAGGGTACATACCGATGCCGGCTTTTATGGCGTAGGTGAATGTGCCGCGTTTCAGTTCATTACCGGCGAAACGCAGGATACCTGCCTGGTGCTGGCCCGTGAATTTGCAAAGCTTTGGAAAGGAAAGGATGCCCTGGATATCCCCTCCCGTTTACAACAGCTGCATGATTTTATAGCCGGTAACTCCACCATCAAAAGCGCTTTTGATATGGCCCTGTTTGATATTGCCGCCAAAAATGCCGGTTTACCACTATATCGTTTTTTGGGTGGCGCGAAGCGCGAAGTAGAATCAGACATTACAATAGGGATAGCTGGTCCGCATGCTATGGCGCTTAAGGCACTTGATTTTAAGGCTTCGGGAGCAAATATACTGAAGGTGAAGCTCGGCAAGAATGCGATAGAAGACGTAGAGCGTATAAAGCAGATCCGTGAGGCCGCGGGCAGCGAATTAAAGATTCGTATTGATGCCAACCAGGGCTGGAGCTTTGAAGAGGCTGTTTTTGCCCTGCAAGCTATGGGGCCTTATGATATTGAATTTTGCGAACAACCTATGCGCACCTGGTACGATGATTATCTGCCGCAACTCATGAGGCATTCACCGGTAAAAATTATGGCCGACGAGAGCGTGTACAACCACCATGATGCCCGCAAGCAGATCAACAGCGGCTCCTGCCATTATATCAATATTAAGCTGGCAAAATCGGGCGGGCTATGGGAAGCAAAAAAAATACATGACGAAGCCGCCTCAAAAGGTATTGCCTGTATGATGGGCGGTATGTTAGAGAGCCGTATAGGCCTGAGTGCAAAGCTTCATTTTGTTTATGCCAGCCTTAATATTAAGTTTTACGATATGGATACCTGCATGCTGGGTCATTTGCAGGACCCCTGCATTGGCGGTGTAACCTACAACGGCTATAAGTTGGATATTGGCGACGATACAGGTATAGGAGCAGATGCCAGCGACGATTTTTTAGCCGGTTGTGAAAGGTTTGAGGTTTAGATGAAACAAAACAGGCATTGATTTTACTCAATGCCTGGCTATGATGCTATAAAAGCGGTTTTCTTTTCAGCTTACTCGCGCTTTTTGCGGGAGTATGTTTTTCGGCCTTAATTACTTTGGGGTCCCTGGTTTCCTTGGCGGCTTCGCTCTTTGATTTTTCTTTGGTTTCCATGATAGTGTTCCTTTTAATATGTGATAAATAATGGGTTTCTATTTAATTGATCCATTTAATTAGAAAGTTAAAAAATGTCATTTTAGTTTTTTTTAATTGAAATAATTTTTTTATCACCAATAGCCATTCTTCTGAATATATAAATATGATTGCATCTTATTTATATATATTGCAAAATTATTTTAATAATAATATACGTGTATGTAATACACTAACACATGCCATTTTTAATTTATCGTGTTGTTGTTACTTAAACGTTTTCTTCTGTGAATTTTTGTTTATTACCCGATTTGTATCAATCTACTTTCAACAGAATAAAAATAGTAAATAACGTACTTTATACACTAACTATCTTGTATACAAGTAAATATAATTAAAATAATTGCCTTTTTTATTTTTGTGAAAAAAAATAAATGACTACAACTATAGGATTTAAAATTTCTTTTTAAGAAAATTATGTTCAAATTAGGATGGCAGGAGTAATTAAACTATAAAAGTTTAATTATTGGCATAGCAAAAAAGGGCTTTTACACAGCAATGTTGCTGTGTAAAAGCCCTTTATGTATTTAAGGAGAGCGTTTTTCTCTGTTTATTGCTCGTATTTGCTCACTTTTACTCGCTTAGCTGTGCAAAGTACTTGTGAAACAATGGGATGGTTTCAATGCCTTTGTAATAATTGAAGATATCATACTTTTCGTTTGGCGAATGTAGCGCGTCGCTGTCAAGGCCAAAGCCCATCAATACAGTTTTTAGGCCCAGCTCTGCTTCAAAAAGTGCTACAATCGGGATGCTGCCGCCACCACGTGTAGGTATAGGCTCTTTCCCGAATGATTCTGCGATGGCTTTTTGAGCGGCGCGATAAGCAACACTATCTGTAGGTGTTACTGCAGGCTCGCCGCCATGATGTGGCGTTACCTTTACCTTAACGGTTTTAGGTGCAATACTCAGGAAATGTTTAGTAAACAGTTCGGTTATTTTTTCACTGGTTTGGTTAGGTACCAGGCGCATAGATATTTTCGCGCTGGCCTTTGATGGCAATACGGTTTTGGCACCTTCGCCAATGTATCCGCCCCAAATGCCGTTTACCTCCAGGGTAGGGCGAGTGCCGGTACGCTCAAAAGTGGTATATCCTTTTTCGCCCCAAAGCTCCTGCACATCCAGGTCTTTCTTATATTCTTCTTCATTATAAGGCGCGTTGTTAAGCGCGGTACGTTCGGCCGGTGTTAACTCAACAACATCATCATAAAAGCCAGGGATAGCTATATGGTTATTTTCATCATGCAGGGAAGCTATCATTTTGGCCAGGATAGTAGCCGGATTAGCTACGGCTCCGCCGTATACACCAGAGTGCAGATCGCGGTTAGGGCCGGTTACTTCAACTTCAAGATATGATAAACCGCGCAAGCCGGTTTCTAACGAGGGGTGTTCCATGCTGATCATGGAGGTATCGGATATCAGCACTACATCAGCCTTTAACCGGGCTTTGTTCTCTTTTACAAAAATAGCCAGGTTTGATGAACCAACCTCTTCTTCGCCCTCAATCATGAATTTGATGTTGCAGGGTAGTGTGTCGGTTTGCATCATCAATTCAAATGCTTTTACATGCATATAAAACTGACCCTTATCATCACAGGCACCGCGGGCGTATATTTTACCATCGCGAACGGTAGGTTCAAAGGGAGGGGTTTTCCAAAGTTCAAGCGGATCTGGCGGTTGTACATCATAATGCCCGTAAACCAGTACCGTAGGTTTGGCTGGGTCAATTATTTTTTCGCCATATACTATAGGATAGCCGGCAGTTGGGCAAACCTCAACATTATCGGCACCAGCGTCGCGTAGTTTCTGCGCCACGTAATCGGCAGTCTTTAATACGTCTGCCTGGTATTTAGGATCGGCGCTAACCGAAGGGAAACGCAAAAGTTCAAACAATTCGTCGAGTAAACGTTGTTTGTTATCGTTTACATACTGTTTTATATGCTGCATAGTTATCAATTTGCAGCAAATATATTGATGTTTATTGATTTAAAACAGCAAGAGGCCATGCTGTAAATAGCATGGCCTCTTGCTGTTTTAGTCAACCCCTATATATTATATATATACTTATGCAGTAAAGTCACCGTTACCTAAATCTCTTTTCGGACCTGATGCGAAATCACCGTTACCCAAATCTCTTTTCGGACCTGATGCGAAATCACCGTTACCCAAATCTCTTTTCGGACCAGAAGCAAAATCACCATTACCTAAATCTCTTTTCGGACCAGATACGGCAGCGAAATCACCGTTACCTAAATCTCTTTTCGGACCAGATACGGCAGCGAAATCACCGTTACCTAAATCTCTTTTCGGACCTGATGCGAAATCACCATTACCTAAATCTCTTTTTGGACCAGACACGGCAGCGAAGTCACCGTTACCTAAATCTCTTTTTGGACCAGATACGGCAGCGAAATCACCATTACCTAAATCTCTTTTCGGGCCTGATGCAAAATCACCATTACCTAAATCTCTTTTTGGACCTGATGCGAAATCACCATTGCCTAAATCTCTTTTTGGACCAGACACGGCAGCAAAGTCACCGTTACCTAAATCTCTTTTCGGACCTGATGCGAAATCGCCATTACCTAAATCTCTTTTTGGACCAGACACGGCAGCGAAGTCACCGTTACCTAAATCTCTTTTTGGACCAGAAGCAAAGTCACCATTACCTAAATCTCTTTTTGGACCAGACACGGCAGCAAAATCACCGTTGCCTAAATCTCTTTTTGGACCAGACACGGCAGCAAAATCACCATTACCTAAATCTCTTTTCGGACCTGATGCAAAATCACCATTACCCAAATCTCTTTTTGGACCAGACACGGCAGCGAAATCACCGTTACCTAAATCTCTTTTCGGACCTGATGCGAAATCACCATTACCTAAATCTCTTTTTGGACCAGACACGGCAGCGAAGTCACCGTTACCTAAATCTCTTTTCGGACCAGAAGCAAAATCACCATTACCTAAATCTCTTTTCGGACCAGATACGGCAGCGAAATCACCGTTACCTAAATCTCTTTTTGGACCAGAAGCAAAGTCACCATTACCCAAATCTCTTTTTGGGCCAGAAACAGCGTCGCCGTTACCTAAATCTCTTTTCGGACCAGATGCAGCTGTTGTTGTTTTGCTGCCATCGGTTGTTGATGCATTTGAAATGTTAACTACTGAGGTTAGGAATGTGCTTAGGGCTAAGGCTGCTATAATGGTTGACTTTTTCATGATATTTTTTTAATTAGTAGGGGGATGAATATTTTTGTGGGTTGTTAATTTTATGTTGATGTAGTTGTTTAATCTGCGTTGCCTAAATCTCTTTTGGGACCAAACAGCGTGAAGTTGATGGCGCTCATGTTGGCTTTTACATTTTCTTTTTGATCGCGAACTGTTACAACACTCAGGCTGGCAATTGCTATGATGATCAGTTTTTTCATGTTCCCGTGGTTTGATTTAGTTTTTATAGTCATGTGTTGAGGATCAGTCGGCGCTGCCCAGATCTCTTTTAAATCCGTTGGCAAATGAATGCACCATGGCAAAATTTATCCTTGTTGTTTCTTTTTTGCAAGATGAAATGACGCCTGTAAAAATTAGGGCCAGGATAAAGAGGATCGTTTTTTTCATGACTATATAAATTTTATATGGTTAATATTGTGAGAGGTTTGCGGGGGTGCTTAATCGGCGCTGCCCAAATCCCTTTTAAATGCTGCTGTTGTTTTACCAAAACTTGCAACCACTGCTTCAGGGGTGCTTTTTGATGATGATGACAAAACTCCGGTGCTTACTATAAGCAGGGCGAGTAAAATAGTTCTTTTCATGTTGGTTAATATTTATATTGATATTCCATTCAATTAACTGTTGTGTAATAATATTGTAACTAATATTCAATGTTGCAGAGAGACCGTAGGTTTATTCTCTGTATTTAAAAATTATTAAGTACTTTTATAGCTGTTTTACGTTGATTTTCAATGTGATAATTAACTGTTTCTTTAAAAATATTTTAGTTTCTTCGTAATAATTCGTATTGTTTATTGAAACAAAATAGTAGCTTTAGGAATAGTCTTTATATCTTTTAAATCAATCGCTTTATATATTTTTTTGTTTTTTTTTATCAATCAGATAGTATAATAGTCACATATAATCGCCTTTTGTGTTTTTAAGCTGTTTTCAGCAGCTTAAACGGCCACCTTTATGCCTAAAAAATATTATTAAAATCGTCATAATACTTCACTAATCTATTGTGTATCAATTGATTAACGAAGCAAATATAAATATGTTTTTTGATATAATACAAAAAAAAATAAAATAAATTTTAACACCTTTTTTGTGATTGTAATTAGATATATTACATCATAATTCATAACTTTCACAATAAATTGAACGTAATAGTGCTTTAATGAAAAAAACCTATACATTTCTATTGGTCTTTTTTGTATCACTCGGTGTATATGCAAAGGGGTTTAATGATGTATCGGTAAGTGACACTGCTACTGTAATTAGTTTAAACAAGCAGGCTTTTGCCAACCGGTTAATTGATCCGGAGCAAACAGTTGCCGATGCCTCCAAGGCTTTGGCCCTTGCTAAAAAGTTAAATTATTATAATGGTATTGGTGAGGCTTATCGTGTTTTGGGTATAGGAAGATATTATCTTGACCAGCCCGAACAATCTTTCGATAATTACCTGATAGGTATTACCTACTTTGTTAAGGCTAATAACCTGGCAGGCGAGGCCAAGGTTTATAATAATATAGGTATATTATTCAGAGATCATGATTATAACCGGTCGCTTGATTACCTCAAGAAATCACTTGATATAGCCACCCGTATAGGGGATGAGCGGCTGATAGCTTCGCTGGGTCTTAACCTGGGCAACGTTTACATTCGCAAAAACAGCCTGCACCAGGCGCTTAAGTTTTATGATCAAAGCACCGTTGTTTTTGAAAAGCTAAAGGATTCTGTAAACCTTGTTCAGTGTTTGTTGAATAAAGGGGTAGTTTATCAGCGCTTAAACCAGCATGATAAAGCGCTGGAGTTTTTGTTGAAAGCTAACGTAGCAGCTAAGCGCCAGGATCTTAATGAATCTGTAGCCAGCGTAAACCTAACTATCGCATCTATATATATAAGCCAGAAAAAATACGACGAAGCCGAAAAAATTGTAAAGGAAGGTATAGCTTATACCCAGCTGGTTAAAGACCCTAAGCTTGATTACGATTATAAACATACCGCTTACGAACTTGAGTTTAACCGTAAAAACTTTGAGCGCGCCCTGTTTTACCTGCAGGAGGTATACCGTATTGACAGTACCACCTATAAGCTCAATACATCGGTTCAGATGAAACTTATTGAGGCCAAGCGCCGCCAGGAGGAGCAGGTTAAAGAAAATGAACGTGTGGCCGAACGTCAAGCTTATGACCGCTCAAGATTTTGGGCGGTTTGTACCGTTGCAGGCCTGTTGCTTGTTGTTATCGGTTTGTTGTTTGGTAACGTTAAACGCAAAGCAAAAACCAACGCGCAGCTTACTATGCTTAACGAGGAGGTGTTAAGGCAAAAAGATAACCTCGATCGTATTAACCATCACCTGGAAGAGATTATTGACGAGCGTACCAAGGATTTGCAGATCAAGAACAAAAAGCTCTCAGAACACTCATCCTATCTTTCGCACCAGATCAGGGGACCTATTGCTACCTTGCGCGGGTTGATAAACCTTGAAAAAGAGGGCCTTGTTGATCAGCAGGAATGCATCAACATGATGGATAAATGCGTATCGGAAATTGACGAAAAAATAATTGAAATGAGCGATATGCTGCACACGCCCTCACACAAAGCACCAACCCCAGGCAGCTTATCATAAATAAAAGAAACCTTACTAATAGAGACTAAACGCTCTTGGAAGTGATGAGTGGATCTGCGCCTCAATAAGCCCCAGATAAATGCAATACCAGGATATCATTTGCAATATCAGCAGCTGGCGGTGTTTGTCGTAGCCTTCGGTTTCAAAGGCAAGGGTATCATCACCGGCGGTAACAAAAAATCTTACTTCGCCCTGGCGCGGCTTAAACCTCGACTTTACAAGGTCAAACGCCTTAACCTTAAGTTTGCTCTTAGGGTCATGGATGGTACCATCTTTCAAAGCCTGGTTTTTTGAAATAGATATAAGATAATTTGACATATACATTTATTATAAAATGTATATGCCACAATTTTTACTCCAATTTTGGATTAAAATGGATATAATTTGAAAATTGATTTATTTATCTTATTTTAAAATATAAAATTTCCTGTAATTAAATATTGTTAACCTGTATTTAATTACGGCGAACGGCTTTACATACATTCTGTACATACATATGTATGGTAAAATTGTGAACTGTAAGGTTTACAGAACACATTTTTATCATTATTATAATGCTAAAATGCTTTTGTTGCGCAATTCTTCATAAAGTAAAATCACCTTACGTTGCAGGTTTGCAATTTCCGATTCGCGGTCAAGAAGTTTTTTCTGGGCAATGCTCAGGTTTGAAGGAGTAAGGTCGATTTCTTCAGAATCGATCACTAATATTTGAGCCACATTAATTTCAAAGATGTTGGCAATTTGTTCCAGTCTTGATAAATTAATATCAGTTACTCCGGTTTCAATTTTTGAAAAGGCGGGGATAGATATACCTAAACGGTTTGCTACATCTTCCTGGCTCCATCCATGTTTATGGCGTAATGTCCTTATATTTTTTCCTACTGATTTATTGGTTTGCTTTTTAGTGCTGTCGCTCATAATATGTTTCCTCTCAATTAAGTAAGCAAACATATCCAAATGGTATGCCATCATTTCTTCCCGTTAAAAAACGCTCATTTATTGCGTAATTTAACGGGAAAGTGTGAAGTGTGGGGAAATAATTACACGAAAACAGGCTTAACCCTTAGTTTATGTTGCTGATAATGTACAATTTCGCGAATTTCAACAGCAGCTGTTTTTGCCCAATTTCCTTAAAAAATATGGTAGCTTTAATATCAGGTTTGTTACCTTCAAGACTTATTACCTTGCCAAAACCAAAGCGTTCGTGCTCCACTTCCATACCCACCTGCAGGTTTGAGGTATCAGACGGTTTAAAGTTGGCCGAAGGTACGTGTGCCTTGGCCAGTATAGAAGTAGTTTTAACCGGGGCCGATGTTGCAGCCTTAGGTTTTGAAAACGCGTCTGCTTGTTTTGGCGCACCCGTCCAGGCTTTGCGCTCATCATCAAAAAACGGATTATTAGCGGCTGATGGTTTGGCGCTATAATCAAGCTCCAGGTATTTGGCATCAATCTCATCCAGAAAACGGCTTGGCTCGCAGCTAATAAGCGTTCCAAACTTAAACCTTGAGGTGGCGTAGCTAATGGTAAGCTTGCTTTCGGCACGGGTTACGGCTACGTAAAACAAACGGCGCTCTTCCTCCAAATCACTGCGCGAATTGAGCGACATTTGTGATGGGAACAGGTTTTCTTCTAAACCTACTACATACACCTGCGGAAACTCCAAACCTTTGCTGGAGTGTATGGTCATTAATGATACAGTATCGGCATCTTTGTCTTTGTCCTTATCATCATTGGTAAGCAGGGCAACATCCTGCATGAAAATATCAAGGCCTTTTTCCTCAATATCCTCACGTTCAGAAAATTCCTTGATACCGTTCAGTAACTCCTGTATGTTTTCGTAGCGGTTTAAGCCCTCTACAGATTTATCTTCATAAAGGTCTTTCAAAAGGCCCGAGTGCTGTGCAATATACAAAGCCGACTCATAGGCCGACTTGGTTTTGGCCAGCACCTGAAAGCTCTGGATCATGGTAGCAAATGTGCTTACCGCGCCCGAAATTTTACCCTCTAAATATTTGGTTGGCTCTACAATTACCTCCCATGGAGTTATTTGGTGCTGATCGGCGCTTACAATAATCTTGTCAACAGAGGTGTCCCCAATTCCACGTTTCGGGTAATTGATAACACGCTTTAATGCTTCCTCATCATTAGGGTTAAAGGTGAGCCTGAAATAAGCTATCAGGTCCTTGATCTCCTTACGCTGGTAGAAAGACAAACCTCCGTAAATTTTATAGGGGATACCCAGTTTACGCAGGGCCTCCTCCATTGAGCGCGATTGAGCGTTGGTGCGGTACAGAATGGCAAAATCATGCCACTTGCGGCCCTTTAGGCTGCGGTCCTGCATAATGGTTTCGGCCACTACCTTACCTTCTTCGTTATCGCTGAAGGCGCGCATCACCTTTATTTTATCCCCAGCTTCCTTTTCAGAAAAAACGTTCTTTTTAAGCTGCTCCTTATTATTGCTGATGATGCTGTTGGCAACATGCACAATATTTTGGGTTGAGCGGTAGTTTTGCTCCAGTTTAAACACCTTCAAATCGGGGTAATCCTTTTCAAAGTTGAGGATATTCTGGATATTGGCGCCGCGGAAAGCATAGATACTCTGGGCATCATCACCCACAACACAAAGGTTTTCGTTAACGGCCGCCAGTTTTTTTACAATAAGATATTGCGAAAAGTTGGTATCCTGATACTCATCCACCATCAGGTATTTAAACTTGTGCTGGTATTTGTTTAGCACGTCAGGATGCAGCTTTAACAGTTCGTTGGTTTTATACAACAGGTCGTCAAAATCCATGGCTCCGGCACGGTAGCAACGGGTGGCATACATTTCGTAAATTTTACCCAATTGACCGCGGCCGCTCGAAAAATCGTCGGCCTGTATCTGCTCGTTCTTGTTATATTCCTGCCAGGAGATCAGGTTGTTTTTTGATGCCGATATGCGGTTGAGCACAAAGTTTACATTGTACAGCTTATCGTCAAGGTTCAATTCTTTTAAAATGGCGCGGAGTACACTCTTACTATCGTCGGTATCATAAATAGTAAAATTGCTTGGGTAGCCAATTTTTTCGGCCTCAACCCTCAGTATTTTCGCGAAAACCGAGTGGAAGGTACCCATCCATATATTTTTAGCCTCAGAACCTACCACATGGGTAATACGCTCGCGCATTTCGCGCGCGGCCTTATTGGTAAAGGTTAACACCAGGATGTTAAAGGAATCAACACCTTTATGTACAAGGTGAGCTACCCTATAAGTAATAACCCTTGTTTTGCCTGATCCGGCACCGGCAATGATCATTACCGGCCCTTCGGTTTGTTCAACCGCTGCCCTTTGTTCGGGGTTTAAACCCTGTAAATAATCCAAAATCTGTTCCTCTTTTCTTGAAACAGCGAAATTAAGGTTTTGAGCTGAAAGGGGGAAGTAAGATTGATAAAGGTGTGAATAAAAATATCAACAATTGGGAGAGGAGCGGGAATTGTCTGTATTCTCGATTAAACGAATTATAGGATTCAGAGATTTTATCTCAATGCGGGAAGAGATCACTTAGTAAGATTTACGAAGTTTTAAAAACTTCGTAAATCTGTGTATTAAATCTGTATGCGTGGTAATATTAGCTTACCAAACCAGGTATAGCTACTATTTCATTAACATCTTCCTGGTAGTTTATGCCCGGTACGTCAAAACCAAACAGGTTTAGGAAGTCGGTTTTATAACCTTTAAGGTCGCCAAGTTCAGGCAGGGTTTCTGTGGTTGCTTTAGTCCACAGGTCGGCCACTTTTGCTTGTACTTCTGGGTTCAGTTCCCAGTCGTCTATACGTATTCTGCCTTCCGCATCGGTAGGTATAGTACCGCCGGTGTACAGGCGTTGCTCAAATAAACGTTGTATTTGCTCAATGCAACCCTCATGGGTACCTTCGGCCTTCATTACTTTATACAGCAACGAAATATATAGCGGAATAACCGGAATGGCCGAGCTTGCTTGCGTCACCAGAGCTTTGTTTACCGAAATAAGCGCTTTGCCGTTAATATCCTTCAGTTTATCATTAATTAATTTGGCGGTTGCACTTAGGTGATCCTTTGCGCGGCCAATAGTGCCTTTGCTGTAAACTTTTTCGGTTACCTTAGGGCCAATGTAGGAATAAGCAATGGTGATGGCTCCATCGGCGAGTACACCGGCGGCTTTCAGGTCGTCTATCCAAAACTGCCAGTCCTCGCCGCCCATAACGGCAACGGTATTGGCAATTTCTTCCTCATTGGCAGGGTTGATGGAAACCTCAGAAACCACGCCAGTATGAAAATCAACTGTTTTGTCAGTGAAAACCTCACCAATAGGTTTCAGCACAGAACTATGTGTAATACCGGTTTTAGGGTTTGTTCTGCGTGGCGATGCCAGGCTGTATATTACCAGGTCAACCTGGCCTAAGTCGGCTTTAATAAGATCGATGGTTTTTTGTTTTACTTCGTCAGAAAACGCATCGCCGTTGATGCTTTTGGCGTATAGACCAGCTTCCTGTGCCTGTTTCTCAAAAGCGGCGGTGTTGTACCATCCGGCCGATCCGGGTTTGCCCGGCGCAGGTGGTTTTTCAAAATAAACACCTATAGTTGCCGCGCCCGATTCAAATGCGCTGGTGATACGTGATGACAAACCAAAACCGGTAGATGCGCCAATGATGAGCGCTTTTTTAGTGCCGTTAACGGCTGGTTTTGATTTAACGTAGTTGATTTGATTGATTACGTTTTGCTCGCAGCCTTTTGGATGTGTAGTTAAACAAATAAAGCCGCGTATTTTGGGTTCAATGATCATAAATGCAAAATTGGTTATTCGGGGCATATATAAGGAAAGTTTTCTGAAAATATTTCAAAAAGTTTTGAAGGAGGGAGAAAGGTTGCTTTAGGCTGTGCATGAACTATTGCTGGGATAGACTCACCCCGACGTCGCTACGCTTGTCGGCCCTCTCTTCAGCTTCGCTGAAAAGAGGGCAAAAAGAACTTATCACTGCCGCTACAGTAAGCGTCCCGCTTGTGGTCATTATGATTAGCATTGTTTTGTTATTGCCCAAAAGAGGATACCACAAGCGGGACGCTTGCGACAGCGAATGGGACGGAAAAATGGATGAAGTAACAAAAACAACGCACTCTGGAAAAATTCCTCACCCTCTTTACGCCAAAGGCGAAGAGAGGGTCGCCCAGCGGAGCGCAGGCGGGGTGAGTCTCTACTCAACCCTATTCCCCGCAATCTCAATCCCCGGGCAATCTTTTAAAACGATCATCTCCTTTATATCTGCGGGTTTTTCAGTTTTGATGGTATTGCCGACGAATTTAATATTGGCCGTACTTTTTGCCGAAAGCACCTGTACTCCCTGTAAGCTAAACCGGTTATTAGTAATTGTTATATGCTGATGTACAGGCCCGGCCGAGCGGGTGTTTTCAGGGCAGAATATGATGGCCGGTTCACCGCAATCTATAAAATGATTATTGCGGATGGTAAGATCACGCACCATACCCGATTCGTACCAGTTGGCAGCGTCATTGGCTACCGATATGCCACTTTGATGAGGGTGTTGAAAAATGCAATTCTCTATAACCATCTTTCTGCGCGAGGTAACCAGCACACCGCGTGTAGGTATTTTGGCAATGGTATCATGGTGGATCCAAACCTGTGGTGTCCAGGTTGTGTTTTCCAGTACATCAAGCGGGCTAATACCTTTGGGAAGGGGTTGTTTCAATGTAAGCAGGAAATCCTTATCGTTTATCTTTTTGGTGGCCAGTATTACATTGTCGCTGTATTGATGCAAAGTTTCCGGGTGAATAAAGGCCACGCTATCGCCTTTATTAAAAGCATCAAAACCATAAGTTTGGTTGTGCATAAAACGCACCAGAACCTGGTTAGGCTTGGGCGAATTAATGATACGCAAATAAGTGCCGTGAATGTTGATGGCATCGTCATTGGCACCCGATAAATAAGAGTTGCTGATCACGATCAGCCCGCGGCAAGCCGAAAAATGGAGGATATCGGCCCAGGCGGCGCAGGTTTTGCCAGAACCGGCTTCGGGCCTCACACTTACCTTATCCATGCTGATGTTTTGGCAAAACTGGCTTACCACGCCCATGCCATGCATGAAATAAATGTTAATGTTTTTAAGGCTGATGTATTTGCTGTTGCGCATAAAAATACCAGCACAATCGCGGGTAACATCGCGGTTTTGGTAAATGAGGCCGGTTTTAAAGCCGGGGTTTTGTGCAAAGTAAGCGCGCACAGTATTAGGTGCCGTTTGAGCATATTTAATACCGGCCATGGCAATATCGGTACGGTGAAGGTCGCCGGTTTTTGGGTCGAGTACCTGCCATAGGTCGATAGATTTGTAGCTCCAGCCTTCGCCCTGCCAGGTAAGCAGGCTATCGGTAATACTGTATTTTGAATCGGGGTGGATCTGGAGGTCGGCAAAATGATCGCCGGTGTTGGTTACCTGTAACTCAGAAACGGTAGGGCGGTAATAATCATAAGTAATACCGCTGATGCTGATGTTTTGGCTGTGGTCTACGCAGGTTTCTATCATTTTGCCGTGCATCAGCATTTTAGCTCCGCTGGCTTTCACCGTTACAAAACTGCTATTATTAATATATAAAGCAACGGCCTTGAGGCCATAAGACACATCATTGGTATTGGTAATGTGGAACTGCTTTTTAAAAGCACCATCCGGAAAAAAGTGATAAGTACCGGGCGCAAAGTTCAGGATAACAGGAGCCTTGCTGTTGCCACGGCCGTTAAGCGTTAACGATTGGTGGAAATCACCAGGCAGTACGTTGATCTTGTCGCCGGGTGAAAGGGTGCGGCTGTTGATGCCTTTGAAAGTTTTCCAGGGATGCTGACTATTGGCGCCTGTATTTTTATCGTCGCCTTTTACCGGGTCAATATAATAAACCATTTTACCGGGCGATAGGCTGCGATTAGCCGGGTAAAAAGCTTTGCTCACCTGTGCCCATGTCCTGAAGTTTCCGCATAGGAGGGCGGCAAACAGCATCAAACTGTATCTTTTCATAATTTGCAAGGAAAGTATAAAAAAAATGGCTAAGCCTTATTTATTATTTTAATTTGCTGCAACATGGTGAAAAATGCGTTGTCATTTGCTGTTGAAACAAATGACTATCCGTATTAATAATTTAAATAAACCTATACCATGAAAGTAAAATCATCAGCGCTAACCTTATTATTAATGGGGCTGTTATTTACAGCAAGCAACCTGTTTGCTCAGGCAACATCAGATACAGATAACGGAGATGCAAACGGCCGGCCGGGTAAAAGCCTGGATACCCTTGCCGATGTACTGATGCCCATGCTTATCCCTGATTTTCCGATGTCAAAACATTTTGATATGGATGGGGAAAATAGTGATATGGAAAGCAGGCTTGAAAGCGGCGAGGTAAAACTAAAGACCAAAACGTACAGCAAAACCTACCCGACGGATGCCAGTGGAGAACTTAAAATAGATAACTCCTTTGGCCGTATCACTGTAAACACCTGGAACAAGCCTGAGTTTAAGGTAGAGGTGCAGATGAAAATTTATGCTGATAATGAAACCGACGCCCAACAATTTTTGGATATAATTAATATAACCGGCCATAAGACTGATGCTTTGGTGTCGTTTAAAACTTTAATTGGCGATGACAGCGGTAAAGGCACCGAGCTTTGGCAGGGTGATGGTAAAAGCCGCATAAAAAAAATTGAGGTAAATTATATGGTATACATGCCCGCGAAAAATGCCCTGGTGGTAAATAACCGTTATGGCAATACCATATTACCTAATCTGGATGGTAAACTTAGCATCACTAATTTTTATGGTAACCTGAAAGCAGGCAGATTGTCAAACACACTTAATGATATTAAGGTGCGATACGGCAGCGCCGATATTGAAAATCTTTGCGGAAGTATTTTGGATGTGGCTTATGGCAAGCTTAATTTATTGGAAAGTGATAAACTGAACCTGAGTATCAGCTACGGTTCATCCAAAATAGGCAGGATACATACTTCAGGAAATATCAAGGCTAAATTTTGCGGCGATGTACAAATTAACGGACTCGATAAAGGCTTAAAAAGCCTGGATATCAACTCAGCGTATTCCACCTTAAAATTAACCACGGCCGATAACGAGAATGCCAATTTTGATATTACCACTAACTACGGAAGTTTTAGTTATGACAATGCGAAGGTTAATATGAACCACATGAATGATGCATCCGTTAAGGATGATAAAAATTCAACCAAAACCTACACAGGCAGCCTGGGTAAAGGCAGCTCTCAAAAGCTGATCACAATCAAAGCCAACTTTGGGTCCATTAGGTTTATCGAATTTAAAATAGCTGGTACAGTCAAAAAAAATAGCGATGAAGAAAATCTCCACCGCTATCGTAATATCAATTTGAATAATGATTAGTTACCGTAATAAGCGTTATTTCTGAGATCAACATCTGGTAATTGATGATCAGGGTCGATCACAATGCTTTTGATGGTTGATGTGCTTGGGTATTTAAATGTCCACACACCACCGCGCTGCCATACGTTTACGGGCAGATGCAGGGTTTCGGTAGTGCCGTTGGCCTGGGTAATTTTCAGATCGACAGGCATGGCCATTTTCTCGTTGTTGGTCAAAGTGATCAATGCTCCCTTAGCAGCGTTATCATCAATATATTTAACATTGGTGATGGCCTGGTCAAGCTTCCAGGTAGTAAAGAACCATGGTTTCCAAAACCAGTTCAGGTCTTCGCCTGCAGCATCGTTCATGGCCCTGAAAAAATCATAAGGCAGCGGGTGTTTAAACGCCCAGTGTTTTACGTATTCGCGGAAGGCGTAATCAAAACGATCGGGGCCAAGCACTACATTGCGCAGCATATCCAAGCCTAAAGCGGTTTTTTCATAATACTGACCGTAATCATTAAGGCCGATGGCCTCTGGAGCAGTCATAAGTGGGTCCTTGCTTCTTCTGAAACCGGCCAGTATGGTTTGGGCGTGTTTAGATTTGTCGTCATATTCGCCGTTGTTGAACTGCTGGCTGGCGTATTCATTAATAAAGGTGTTAAAGCCTTCGTCCTGCCACATGTATTTGCGCTCGTTTGATCCTACGATCATCGGGAACCAGTTGTGGCCTATCTCATGCGTAACATCACCCCAAAGCTGTCCTTTTTTAAGGTTGCTGAGGCAAAATATGGCGCCCGGATATTCCATACCCAAAGCCACGCCCGATACGTTAACGGCCGAGTTCCACGGGTATTCAAAATAAGCTTTTGAGTAAATTTCCATGCTGTTTTTCAGGTACTCGGTTGAACGGCCCCAGGCATCGCTGCCAGAGCTTTCAACAGGATAGGCCGACATGGCCACACCTTTACGGCCCGAGGGGAAGTTTACCTGCGCGGCATCCCAAATAAACGCGTTTGACGCGCCCCAGGCAATATCGCGGCTGTTTTCCATTTTATAGTGCCAGGTTAAGGTGCCTTTGAACGGACGGGTAGCAGCTTTGCCAACCTCATCGGCTGAAATGATCATCTGGGTTTTATCGCTGGCTTTGGCCTTGTTCAGCCTGCTTAATTGCTCGGGGCTAAGTACCTCCTGCGGGTTCTGCAGATCGCCCGAACCAACCACGATCATGTTGGCAGGTGCGGTTATGTAATAGTCAAAATCGCCGTATTCGCAGTAAAACTCGCCCAGTCCCATATAAGGCAAGGTGTTCCAGCCTTCGGCATCGTCATAAACGCACATGCGCGGGTACCATTCGGCAATTTCGTAAACGTAGCCTTGTTTAAATTTTTTGCGGCCCATACGGTCGGCACCATAAAACGGAATGGCAAAATCATAATTGATCTTTACCTGCATCTTTTCGCCTTTGCCATCAAGCGGAGTGTTTAAACGCAATTGCATGCGGGCATCGGTAATTACCGGGGTAACGTTATAAGTTGCGCCCTTGTAAGTAACGGTTACGGTACCAATATGGTAACCGCCACGGCTAAAACCACGCACATCAAAACGGTCGCCGGATATTGGGGTAGTAGCCGCCCCGCGCGAATCTGGTTTAAACAAGTTCTGATCAAGCTGCAGCCACAGGTAATCAAGCTTATCGGGGCTGTTATTGGTGTAGTTGATGGTAACTTCGCCGGTTATGGTAGTGTCGCGGCCTTCGTTAAGGGATGCTTTGATCTGGTAGTCGGCGCGGTTTTGCCAGTAGGTGGGTGATGGTTGTCCGTTGTTTGAGCGTGTGCCTTGCCCGGTAACGGGCCAGGTAATGGGGCCAAAAATATCCTGGTGATTATATTTTACAGTATCTGTTGTTTGGGCCAATGCCGGGTTTGTTAGCTGAAACAAGGCAAAGGCGCTAAAAATGTTGATCAGTTTTAAATAGCGCATTTAATTTTTTGTAATAAAGGCGCAAATAAACCAAAATAATTTGTGAGTTTGGTAATTTGTTTGCTTAACCGATTGCGTATAAGGGAATTTAAGGCGGTTGGTAATGGGAATGTTACCGAACAACTCACCCTGGCATCGCTTCGCTTGCCATCCCTCTCTTCGCCTGCGGCGGAAAGAGGGAATGAAAAGGAAATTTGTCATTGCGAGGAGGAACGACGAAGCAATCGCGAACTATGCAGGTTTTCTCTATACAGTTCGCGATTGCTACGCTACGCTCGCAATGACAAACTTGTTTTCACCCTCTTTCCAGCGAAGCTGAAGAGAGGGTCGACAAGCGCAGCGTTGTCGGGGTGAGTAGTTTTCTTCAAAAATTAACACTCCCCGGTAAAAACTTTTTAAACTTAAAACCTATATACATTACAGGTGTAATTATATCTGCACCTTTGCAATCAAACTACATATACTATGAATCGTTTGGCCAATTCAACATCGCCTTATTTATTACAACATGCCAATAACCCGGTTAACTGGTACCCTTGGGGCAAGGAGGCCCTTGACAAGGCCAAAGCCGAAAATAAACTGATATTGGTGAGTATTGGCTATTCGGCCTGCCACTGGTGCCACGTAATGGAACATGAAAGTTTTGAAGATGAGGCTGTAGCTGCCGTAATGAACGAATACTTTGTTTGTATTAAGGTTGACAGGGAAGAACGCCCCGATGTTGACCAGATTTACATGAGTGCCGTTACTTTAATGAGCGGACGCGGCGGCTGGCCGCTCAATTGCATTTGCCTGCCCGATCAGCGGCCTATTTATGGCGGTACTTATTTCCGCAAAAACGACTGGACATCGCTGCTGTTTAACCTGGCCGATTTTTATAAACAAAAACCAGAAGAGGCCGAAGAGTATGCTGTGCGACTTACCGAAGGTATCCAGAAATATGAATCGGTGGAGTTTATTGCCGAACAGCCCGAATATACCAAAGCCGACCTGGAGCTTATTGCCGACAATTGGACCCGCTATTTTGATAAGCACGAGGGCGGCACGGGCAGCGCACCTAAGTTTCCACAGCCAGGCAACTGGCAGTTGCTTATGCGTTATGCCCATTTGATGAAGGATGATGCCATTGCTGCCCAGGTGAAACTTACCTTGCATAAGATGGCTTTCGGGGGGATATATGATCATATTGGCGGCGGCTTTGCACGCTACTCAGTTGATGGCCGCTGGCATGTGCCGCACTTTGAAAAAATGCTGTATGATAATGCCCAGCTTATTAGCCTGTATGCCGAAGCGTACACCTGGCAGCCCGATGCGCTGTATGAGCAAATTGTTGACGAGATCATTGATTTTTGTACCCGCGAGCTGGTGTCACCCCAGCTGGGTTTTTACTCGGCGCTTGATGCGGATAGTGAAGGCGTTGAGGGCAAATTCTACATATTTACCAAGACTGAAATTGAAGAGATTCTTAGTGCCGATGATGCTGAACTTTTCTGCATATATTATCATATCACTGAAGATGGTAACTGGGAAGAGGAACACTCCAACGTACTGTTCCGCAAGGAAACCGATGAGCAGCTGGCCGCGAAACTGGGCCTCGGTGTTGATGATCTTTTAGAAAAAATAGATGCTTCGCGCCAAAAAGTGTTCGAGGTGCGCAGCAAGCGGGTAAGGCCCGGCTTGGATAACAAGATTCTGGCGTCGTGGAATGGTTTGATGCTAAAGGGGCTTTGCGATGCTTACCGTGCATTTAATAAATCAGGCTATTTGGAGCTGGCCCTTGAAAACGCATCGTTCATGATGATGAATATGATAAGTCAAAATGGCAGGCTGATAAGGGTTTATAATAGCAATAAGTCAGCAGATGACGCACAGGTTGCTTTTTTAGATGATTATGCCAATATTATCGACGCGCTGATAGCCCTTTACGAAGTTACCTTTGATGAAGAATGGCTGCATAAGGCCAAAGGCCTTACCGATACTGCTATAGAGCATTATTATGACGAAGCAAATGGTATTTTCTACTACACGGCCGATGACGATGAGCAATTGATAGCCCGTAAAAACGAAATTATGGATGGGGTGATACCTTCCAGTAATTCGGTAATGGCACGTAACCTTAAAAAGTTAGGCTTGCTTTTTGATAATGAAAGTTATGCAGCGGTTTCGGCGCAGCTGTTACGCAACATTATGCCGCAACTGGCTAAATATGGTACAGCCTATTCAAACTGGACTATATTATTGCTGGAAGAAGTGTTTGGCACCTATGAAATTGCGATTACAGGGCACGACGCCGAAACTGTGCGGCAGGAAATGGAAAATAATTACATACCCAATAAAATAATATTGGGTGGTAAAAAAGGAAGTTTACCTTTGCTACAGGATAAGTTTGGTAAATCAACACAAATTTTTGTTTGTAAAGATAAAACCTGCGGATTACCTGCTAATAACACGGCCGAAGCCCTAAAACAAGTGGCAGAAGCCTGATTGCTTATTTAAAATCACTTTACAATGAAAATTGAACCTCAGCACGTAGTGTCATTAACTTACGACTTGTATGTTGACCAGAACGGTACCGAAACTTTAGCAGAAAGTGCCACTCAAGAACAACCGCTAACCTTTTTATTTGGAGCCGGCCAGATGCTTCCAAAGTTTGAAGAAAACCTGAGCACGCTATCAACCGGCGATACTTATGAGTTTCGTCTTTCGGCACAGGATGCTTACGGAGAGTATGATCAGGAAGCTGTAGCCAACCTGCCTAAAGATATGTTCCAGGGTCAGGAAATTCCTGAAATTGGCAGTGTTTTGCCTTTACAAGATAACAACGGTAACCGTTTCCAGGCTCAGGTAGTATCTGTTGGTGAAGATGCAGTAATTGTTGACCTTAACCACCCGATGGCTGGCCAGGAACTGCACTTTAAAGGCAGCATATTAAATGTACGCCCTGCAACTCCAGAAGAGTTATCACATGGCCACGCGCACGGCGCGGATGGTCACCACGCTCACTAATTTTAGTATTAAAATTATATCAGGAAGCCCGTTATGTAAATAACGGGCTTTTTTTGTTTTTGTTAATTCTGTATCAGCGCTATAGGATATTAAAATAATCTTATATCTTGCGGAAACTAAATCTAAATTTTATCACTTTCATGAAGCTCTTTTTCAAACTCTCATTAGCAGCATTGCTGTTTTTTCCGTTTTTTTCATTCGCGCAAAGTAATTTTAAACCAGGTTATGTGGTAAGCTTAAAAGGAGATACTACGCACGGCTTAATTGATTTAAAGGATGCCCTGTATCCCGGTGAAATCACATTTAAAAAAGAACAAAACGCGGGTACCAGGATATTAACGGTAACAGAAATAAAAGCTTTTCAAATTAATAACATTTCCTCTTATCTGAGATATTCGGGGAAAATAAGTACGGATAAAATTGATGTATCAAAGATCTCTGTTGGTCGCGATACCAGTTTTATAAACAAAAGCATTTTCCTTAAGTTAGAGCAAGCAGGTCCTCATGTTAACTTATATTTATACGTAGATAATATCAAGACCCGGTTTTTTGTGAAGGATAATCATACCGGTAATATTTCAGAGCTTATCTTCAGGATTTATTTTACTGAAGAACAGGGAAATAACACAAGGAATGAAGACGGCTATAAAGCCCAGTTAATGGAGCTGGCAAATAAGTATAATGCTTCTACCGGTGATTTTTTAAGCATGATTGATCAAGCGCATTACAATGCAGAAGATATCAATGCCATAATTCATAAAATAAACAATACCAACGCTGCTAAAAACGCTTCAGGAGAGCCTTCTGTAAGATTTTATGTCGGCCTTCTGTTAAACTCAACCACATTTAAGCCACGAGGTACCGATTATCCATTTTATAATGCAACTTCGCATACTTCAGTATTTCCAAAAGTGGTAGCGGGGTTGAATTTTTATCCTAACCCGGCTGTTGGTAAGCTGGTTTTAAAAGTTGAGATTTCAGGCACAAAAAATACATACACAACCAATGTTGATTCCTATTTAGATTCGCGGCCTTTATCAAAATCAGTTTATGGTTTTGATCAGTATGTGGTTGCACTGAATCCGCAGATACAGTATAACTTGTACAACGCGGTTAATTTTAAATTTTATATTGACGGAGGCGTTGCCGCAAATTTTTCAAAATACACGGGTAATGTGTATCACAATAATTACTCCAACCAAACCACCAACGACGTATTGGATGTATCGTCGGCCTGGATTTCTTTCCCTGTTAAAATAGGAGTTGTACTTGCAAAACAGTTTGATATCTCAGCCGTCTATATACCGTCTGCGAGTATGGCTTCAAGTATGCGGGCAAGCAGTTTACAAGCAGGAATAGCATATATATTCCATTAATTAGGTGTGACTGACGTATAAATTATCCGGCTAAAAAAAGCCGATCCCGCCATAGTTATCAATGCTGCATCTGATCATGATGCGACAGCCTACAGGCTCATTGTTAATGGTGGCGGGTATAAATATCTTATCCTCTTCGTTAAGGGCATTCAGGTTCATGTTAAATACCTTTTCGTAGGTAGGGCCGCTATACAGGTGTACCTTATAATCGGCCAGGCGGCCGTAGGGGCTCACCAGCAATTCAATCACGGCTACCGATTGCAAACGATCAATTCCCATAAGAGATTGGGGCAGCTTAAATAATTTTAAATAAGGGATGTATCCAAAATACCGGCCGCCGGGCTTAACCGGCTTGGTGGTGCGGTCGGTATCGGTTAAAATCTTATCAACAAAATACCGCAGGTTTGAGGTAGTATCTTCTAAGGCCTCGTACAATAGTTGCTTTTTGGTATAGTCGTAGTTTTGAACCAGACGGCCGCGCATATCATAAAAATGCCAAACGCCTACCTTTTTATCGTGTTCAAAGTTGCCGCTGGCTACAGCTCTGCCCTCATCGCTTACGGCCTGGTACAAACCCTGACGAATGCCTTTATCACTTTTTAATACTGATATTTTTTCGGTAACACCATCGGTAAGCTTATGCTTTACTACCGTAGTTTCCTGCCCGAAACCGGTGTTGAGATAAAAAATGGCTGCAAGGAGTAAAATAAGGTTTTTCAAACTCATCAATTTGGGTAAATATAAAACAGGTTTTACTGAATAGCAAAACACCGTTATAAAAATCAGCCCCGGCCACCGCCGCGCCGACTACCACCACCCATACCACCTCGTCGGCCGCCGCCACTGCTACCCGGGCGACTGCCTTTAAATTTTTGCAAGCGCAAGCTAAAGCTGAGCATAAAATACCTGCCCAGCCTGTTGGTACGGGTATCAATGATCTGGTTGCCGGATACTGTACGGCTTACGCCCTTATTCTCGTCAAAAAGGTCAAAGGCCTGAAAGCGTAACGACGCGATATGTTTTGCCAGGAATTGATATTCGAGGTAAGTACTCAGCAGGGTAGGGTTGGCTTTCACCGTGCTGCTAAAACCATGGTTAATGGTTTGGGTTAAGTTATAACCCAGCACCCAGCTGTAAAAAAAGTAGTTGCGCCCGTCTATACCCAGCGTCCAGGTGCTGGCATCGGTATTCAGGGACGATGGCAGGCTGTAACGGGTAGTATTGATGCTGTAATTACCGCTTATTTCGGTATCCATAACGCTGTCAATATCTGTACGTAATTTTAAGCCCTGGCTCAGTACCCAGTTTTTACCGGTATTGCGTTGATCTTCAATGTAAGATACGTTATTGCTGTAACCAGCGCTGCCGCTTGCCGTTATCGTGAATTTGCGGTTGGCAAAGGGTTTTGAAAAGGCGTAATTACCACTCACATTGTAAAGACCATTGGTATTCAGGTAATGGGTTTCCTGTATGGTACTATCTTTTGTTGATGTACTGTGCCCGGCCGCATTGGCATTATAAACCGGGCTGGTATTAGTAACAATAGCGTTTTGCGTTTCGGAAAACGACAGATTGGTGAACAGGGAGTTACCGCTTTCAATATCAAACTGGTTATAACGCAGGTTGATGTTATTGGTAAACGATGGCTTCAGATCAGGGTTACCGTAAACCCGGTTTTGCGGGTTCGAGTAATCGGGCTGTAACTGCAGCTGCGTAAAAGATGGCTGGCTGTTTGAACCGCTGTAATTAATGGTGAAGGAGTGATTGCGCGAAAAATTATAAATAAACCTTGCCGTAGGGATATAATTAAAGGTATTGGTATTAAAACGCTGGGCATGGGCCTCGCCGTTAAGGGTTGATGGCTGTACTGCCATACCTATGGTGTAATTATATTTGGCACCTATCCCCCTCAAATTTATGCCGAAACGGTTGGTAATAAACTGGCTGTTGTAAATTGTGCTTAATGAATCTACATAGGTTTGTTTGCCTGTGATTGGGTCAACACGGTAGTTATAGCGGTTGTTATCGGTATTGGTATAGCTGTAATTATAATTGCCCTCCAGGTAGGTTGATTTACCGATAGGCTCCATGTATGATAAATGCACGCTTACCCGTTGCGAGTTGTTGTTAGAATTTATTTGCTGAAAAAGCTGCGTGGTAACGGTATCTTGTTTAGTAGTATACTGGTCATTTAAGCCCTGATCGCTTTTACTTACACCAAATACGGCATTCATGCTAAAGTTACGACCCTTTTTATGAAACTTATGGTTGTATAACACATTCAGGTTTCCGCTTTGTGATGTGGCATCTGTTAGGGCCAGCTCATTACCCGTAACTACGCTGCTGTTGCGCATGTTGCTGAAAACATCGGTACTTACATCGTTTGATATGCCGTAAGAGAAGCTCGGGTTTATTTTAAGGTAATTAGAAGTATCTATCTTATACTCCATATTAAAATCAAAACGGTGGTTAATGCCGTGATTTTTATCGTCGCTGTTATCATTGTTGATCAGCGTACCCGATTGAAATTGGTTTTGCTGTTGGGTGATGGTGCTTTGGTCCTTATCTTTATCGGCGAAGCTGTAGCTGCCATAAACGGTCATTTTTTTGCTCCAGTCATCACGGTAGTTGGTACCGATTGAGCGGTTGGTAGTTATGCCGTTTGCCGTACTGATCTGCGATCCGCCGCTGCCGCCACCACCGCCCCGGCCGGCCCTTCCGCCGCCGCCACCGCTGCCACCAAGGTTAAACGAGTTGGTATTGGTGTTGTTAAGCGTGCCTATAACCGCTATTTGGCGGGCATCTAAAAATGAATTGGCCGACAGGCGGGCCTGGTAACGGTCGTCGTTACCAACACCTACGCTGCCCTGGCCAAAGTTGCCACGGCTTTTACCTTTCTGAATGGTGATGTTCAGTATCTTATCAGGGTCGCCGGTTTTGATGCCGGTGAGGTTGGCCTGGTCGCCGTAATCATCAATTACCTGAATGTTCTCCACAATATCGGCAGGCAGGTTTTGGGTGGCGGTTTGCACATCGCCGGTAAAATAATCTTTGCCGTTAACCCGTACCTTGGTTACCTGTTTGCCATGCGCGGTAACATTGCCATTGTTATCAACACTTACACCGGGTAGTTTTTTAAGTAAATCCTCTACCGGCGAACCCTCACGCACTTTATACGAACTGGCTTTATACTCAACCGTATCCTCTTTTATGGTGATGGGGTTGGCCTCGGCTACTACTTTAACGGTTTTTAAAAAGTTGGTTTGTACTTTTACCTTGATCGGGTCAAGCTTGATGGGGCCCGTCGCATCATCCATCACATAGCGGCGCACCAGCGTTTGGTAGCCGATACCGCTTACCGTTATTTTAAAAGTTTTTGATAGCACAGCCGGAAAGCTGAACATCCCCGTAGTACCTGTAGCCACGGATATGCTATCCTTATCAGAAGTAAGCTTTACATTAATGCCAGGCACGGTGCCAGTAGTATCTGTAACCGAACCAATAACCTGTCGACCCTGCTGAGCCATAGTACGGCCTATAAAAAACAAACAAAGAAAAAATATAAGCAGTACGCGTTGGGTCATAGTTCAGGTTAATTTTACGCTATTGACCGCAAAGGTT
The DNA here is from genome assembly GCF_030409325.1 of Mucilaginibacter aquaedulcis. Lineage (GTDB taxonomy): Bacteria > Bacteroidota > Bacteroidia > Sphingobacteriales > Sphingobacteriaceae > Mucilaginibacter > Mucilaginibacter aquaedulcis. The sequence goes on along the minus strand of NZ_JAUFPR010000001.1, from coordinate 403,235 downwards.
TAATTTAGTTTAAATGATTAAGTGTATGTAATACAATTGTTGCAAAAAATAATTTTTGATGCTTAAACTTGTAATAAATACAACTTAACCATCATGACAGCCTTAACTGACCAGTCCGACTATAAAACCGTGGGTTTTTCGCAAACCACCATTACCGAATTGATGATCCCCTCATACTCCAATTTTGGTGGTAAGATACACGGGGGCATCTTGCTATCATTGATGGATAAGGTGGCCTACGTATGCGCCGCCAAACACGCCGGAAACTACTGCGTAACCGCCTCCATTGATACCGTGGATTTTTTACACCCGGTGGAGGTGGGTGAACTGGTATCGCTCATGGCCTCGGTTAATTATGTTGGTAAAACCTCACTGGTGGTAGGCATCAGGGTGATATCAGAAAATATCAAGAATAACTCGGTGCTGCATACCAACACCAGCTATTTTACCATGGTAGCCAAAGATGAGAACAACAAACCCGTAAAAGTGCCCGGCCTCATCCTCGAAAACCGCGAGCAGGTAAGGCGTTTTATTGAAGCCCGCCGCCGCAAAGAGATCAAACAAAGCTACATGCAGGAGGTAGAGCGTATCCAGATGCCCGACAACTACGAGCATTGCATTGAACTGCTCATGGGCGAGCGCTGCCTGGTAGCGGGGGAGTAGTCTTTTTGTCTGAACCAGGATTAAACGGATTTATTGGATTTCGGGATTTTTTTAAGTTTGCTTTCAAAAAGAAATAGCGGCAAGCCTTAGATCCTGAAAATCATAGTTCAGGCAAAAAATCAACGAAATCATCGAAATCAAATAAATCAACGGTCAAGATCACTTCAATCAACGGTCAGGCTGTCCATGACATTTTTCTGACAAAATTATTTCTTTATTGAAATATAAGTTCAACTTTGGAGTTTATATACCAAAGAGTCCTGAACAAGAACGTTAACAGTTGCGTATAACTGTCAATAGTTGAAAAGCCTTATCATCTCATCGCCGATCATCTCAAACCTCATAGCTCAAGTAAACATATCCCACTTACAACCCGAAGGACTATTCCGAAAAGGGTTTAAGTTTTAGTAGGGATTGGCAATGAACGTATTTATATTTAAAAAATGACAATAAGGTGATATTTTTCACCTACATTGTGAACCAAATAAAATCCTCTACATAAATTAATCTCCCAAAACTTAATGGCTTTTTTAAACTCGGTGCTGGAACCGCCTTCGTACGGCTGGACGGATGAAGATGGTAACCTTGCTAAACCATCTAATGGCAAAATTGTAAAAGAATTTTTTTCAAGACTAAACGTATTTAAAGACAAAAAAAACTGGCTCTCGTTCCTGAGCTGGTTCCTGGTACTGTCATTAGTGCCTTTTTTATCCTTATTTATATTTAAATATTTCAGTATAACCGGTTTAATAGTGGCGTTTGTGTACAGCATGATCATCATGGGTACGCATGGCACCATCTGGCACCACCGGTATTGCACTCATGGGGCTTACACTTTCAGCAATAAATTCTGGCGTTTCTTTACACAAAACTTAACGCTTAAAATTATTCCTGAAGAGATTTACGCTATCTCGCATCACGTGCATCACGCTTTGTCTGATCAGCCCGGTGATCCATACAACGCGCAGGGTGGTTTTATGTATTGCTTCCTGGCCGATGTAAATCACCAGCCTGTTGCGCGTAAACTAAGCGAAGCCGATTATAAACGCTGCATTAACCTGATGAAACATACAGGTATAAAACCCAATACCTATGCGCAGTATCAAAAATGGGGAACTATTGCCAACCCATACCGTACCATTGCTGGTATCATTCTGAACTGGGGTTTTTGGTTCGCGGCATTTTTCCTGATGGGTGGCATGGGCCTGGCTTGTGCGGTTTTTGGTTCGGCCGGTATCTGGGCCGTTGGTGTACGTACCTTTAATTACGAGGGACATGGCAAAGGGCAGGATAAACGCCGCGATGGTGTTGATCATAACCGCGAGGATATGTCGATCAACCAGTTATGGCCGGGTTATGTTGCCGGCGAATGGCACAATAACCATCACCTGTTCCCAAAAAGTGCGCGTTCAGGCTTTAAGCCATACCAGTTTGATCTGGCCTGGTGTTATATTAAATTTTTGAGCATGATAGGTGCCGTAAGTTCGTACCGCGATTCTAAAAAACAATTTTTGCTGGAGTATTGCACCGCGAAGGTAGTTGTACCTGTTGCCGAATATCCTAATAAAGTTAATCCGCTGCTGGTAACCGAATAATAGCTTTTAACATAAAATAAAAGGGTCCGATAATAATCTGTCGGGCCTTTTTTGCTTTATACCCGCATCACCATAAGCCTGAAAATGAGTATATGTAACATGTATGATATTTAAAATACTACTATTTTATTTACCAATGTAATTTATAACTTAGTGAACCAATTATATAGTGTAACATAAACACCAAACCAATGCGTACCAAATTATTCTACCTGATTTTTTGTTTGCCATGCTTTGTGCTTTTTAGTAAACAAGTAAATGCTCAAACAGCCGGTGTGGGCATATTTGAATCCCAAACCGATGTGGGTGTTGTAAAACATAAGGGAAACGCGCAATATGATCCTAAACTGCAGCAGTACCATTTGGAGGGCTCGGGGAATAACATATGGGCCAATGCCGATGCTTTTCATTTTGTGTGGAAGCGCATGAAAGGCGATTTTATTTTGCGTACCAATGCGGCCTTTATAGGCAAAGGCGTTGAGGCGCATCGTAAGGTGGGCTTGATGATCCGCACATCGCTTGATTCTAATTCAAAGCATATTAACGCGGTTGTGCATGGCGATGGCTTAACCTCGCTGCAATACCGCAAAACCGTAGGCGGCATCACCGAAGAAAAAAAATCGGCCGTTACCGGCGCCGATGTGATACAACTGGAACGTAAGGGCAACACCTACACCATGTCGGTAGCGCGCAAAGGCGATATGTTTACCACCGAAGAGGTAAGCGATGTTGACCTGGGCGATGATGTTTATGTAGGTATATTCATCTGCTCGCACAATGCCAACGTATCTGAGAAAGCCACATTTAGTAATACCCGTATAGTTGTACCGGCGCCGGCCACACTGGTAGCTTATAAACAGTACCTGGGCAGCAGTATTGAGCTGCTGGATATGGCCACGCAAAACAGCACGGTAATATACCAGTCGCCAAAATCATTGCAGGCTCCAAACTGGATGCATGATGGTTCATCGCTCATTTATAACAGCGAAGGCTCCCTGTACAAATTCAACCTTAAAACCGGCGAACCAACGGTGCTGAATACAGGCCAGGCAAAAAATAATAATAACGATCACGTACTATCCTTTGATGGTAAAATGCTGGCCATCAGCAGTGGCGATGGCGGCCCCTCTATAGGCTATACCGTTCCGGTTACAGGCGGCGATGCCAAAAGAATTTCGGCTGTGGGGGTAGGCGCGAGCTATATGCATGGCTGGTCGCCCGATGGCAAGTATATAGTATTTTGCGGACAGCGGGGTAAGGAGTTTGATGTTTACCGCATACCATCAGGCGGCGGCCCGGAGGAGCGGCTTACCAATACTCCCGGTTTGGATGATGGCCCCGAGTACACACCCGATGGCAAATACATCTACTTTAATTCGGTTCGCAGCGGCTTAATGCAGGTTTGGCGTATGAAGGCTGATGGCAGCGAGCAAACCCAGATCACCAATGATGATCATAACAATTGGTTTCCGCACGTATCGCCCGATGGTAAGTGGATCTGCTATATCACCTTCCTCAAAAATGAAGTTGAACCGGGCGATCACCCTTTTTACAAACACGTATTTATACGGGTAATGCCGGTAGGCGGCGGCCCGTCAAAAGTGGTTGCCTATTTGTATGGCGGGCAGGGTACCATCAACACCCCGTCATGGTCGCCGGATAGTAAGCACATTGCTTTTGTGAGCAATTCGCAATTGTTGTTCCCGGTATTTCCGATGAGTAAATAATTGAATGCATAGAATAGGCTGTTATTTGTTTTTGTCGGCAATTTTCTTGTATCTTGATTTTAATTTCTTTTTGCACTAATAATTAACCTTAAAATAATACATCATGCAAACCACCCGCAGATCATTTCTGAAAACAGGTGCCCTGGCTTTAGCAGGTGCCGCCTTATTGCCCGATAATTTATTAGCCGCCGACCAAAAACGCCTTCAGCGCGTTGGTGTGCAGCTTTACAGCGTGCGCGATGCCATGAAAACAGATCCGCAGGGAACACTTAAAAAACTGGCCGACGCAGGTTATCACCATGTGGAACATGCCAATTATATTGATCGTAAGTTTTATGGTTATACCGCAAAGGAATTTAAAAAGGTACTGACCGATCTGGAATTGAAAATGCCCAGCGGCCACACCGTAATGACCGCCCAGGACTGGGACGCCTCTAAAAATGATTTTACCGATAAATGGAAATATACCATTGAAGATGCTGCCACCGTTGGTCAGCGTTATGTGATAAGCCCATGGCTTGATGAAAGCCTGCGTAAAGATACCGAAGGCTTAAAACGCTTTATGGAGCAGTTTAATAAATGCGGCGAGCTATGTAAAAAATCGGGAATGAAGTTTGGCTATCATAACCACAACTTCGAGATCAGTACCAAAGTTGGCGACATTACCCTGTATGATTTCATCATCCAGAACACTGATCCTGCATTGGTAGCCCAGCAAATGGATATGGGTAACATGTTCAGCACCGGCGGTGTGGCGCTTGATTTTATAAACAAATATCCTGGCCGCTTTGAATCAATGCACGTAAAGGATGAAATTAAGGTTGCCATGAAAGCAGACGGCGATGATACCGAAAGCACCATATTAGGCTCGGGTTTATTGCCTGTTAAAGAGGTGGTAAAGGCAGCCAGCAAAAAGGGCGGTACCACGCTGTTTATCATTGAGCAGGAATCATACCAGGGAAAAGACCCCGTTGATTGTGTAAAAATTGATTTACAAATCATGAAAAAATGGGGTTATTGATATTAATAAGGTACATTCACTCACAATAATTTTTAGGTTTGGCTCTTTTTTAAGCTGCTAATTTTATTAAGTTTGAAAATCGTTTATAAATCCAGGCATAGTATATTAAATAGAAATCCAAGGTGCAATTAGTTGTTCCTTCTATCCGAATAAGCGCTGCTAAAACCATTTACCATATATGAACAGGCGTACTGTTATAAAAAATCTGGCTTTAATTATTGGAGGGGCCGCCATACTGCCATCCTGTATGCAGGAAAAGGGCAAGGCATCTATCGGCCTCAAAAATATTAACATTGATGCCGATCAGGAAAAGCTGATAGGTGATATGGCCGAAACCATTATCCCTAAAACCACTACGCCCGGCGCAAAGGATCTGCAGCTGCACCTGTTTGTACTAAAAATGGTTGATGATTGCTGTACCAAAAAAGATCAGCAGGATTTTATAACCGGCATGGGCCAGTTTACTGATCTGGTTAAAAAACAAAATAACCGCTCATTCAGCGATTGCGATGCCAAACAGCGCGAAGAAATACTTTTAGCCATTGATAAGGATAGGAAAGACCCTAAAAGCACCACCTACCCACCAGAGCTTAAAACCTTTTACAACCTGGTTAAGGGCCAAACCGTTAACGGTTACACCACCTCTAAATACTTTATGACCAAACAAGTGGTTTATGAATTGGTACCAGGCAGGTACAATGCATTTTACCCGGTTAAAAAACAAGCAGTTTAATACAACATGGCCAATTTAAATATAGATAGTGTTAAGGAACGTACTTTTGATGCCATTGTAATTGGGTCGGGGATGAGTGGTGGCTGGGCTGCTAAGGAATTTACCGATAAAGGATATAAAACCCTGATACTGGAAAGAGGGCGGGATGTAAAACATATTAAGGATTATCCAACCACCAATATGTACCCCTGGGAGTTTGAGCACCGTGGCGAAATGCCGATGGCCGTTCAGGAAGCGAACCCGGTGGTAAACCGCTGCTACGCTTTCCATGAAGATGCCGCTCACTTTTTTGTAAAGGATAAAGAACACCCATACATACAGGATAAACCGTTTGACTGGATTCGCGGGTATCAGGTAGGGGGCAAGTCATTATTATGGGCCAGGCAAACACAGCGCTGGAGCGATTTTGATTTTGAGGGCCCCGCTCGTGATGGCTTTGCTGTGGATTGGCCTATCCGCTATGCCGATATTGCACCATGGTACAGCTATGTTGAAAAATTTGCTGGGATATCGGGCAATAAAGATGGCCTGGCCGAGCTTCCCGATGGCGAGTTCTTGCCAGCCTTCCCACTAAACAGCGTTGAGCAGTACTTTAGCAAACATGTTAAAAGTAAATATAACCGGCATGTGATCAGCGCACGCTGCGCGCATTTATCAAAACCCAACCAGATCCATCTTGATCAGGGCAGGGCACAATGTCAGGAACGTATCTTATGTCAGCGTGGCTGTCCGTTCGGCGGCTATTTCAGCGCCAACGCGTCAACCATTCCATGGGCCTTAAAATCGGGTAACTTAACCCTGAGGCCGCATTCGGTGGTGCAATCCATCATTTATGATGAAAGTAAAGGTAAGGCTACCGGCGTACGTATAATTGATACCAACACTAAGGAAGCCATTGAATATTATGCCAAGGTTATCTTCGTGAATGCCGCGGCAATGAATACTAACCTGGTGCTGTTAAACTCTACATCGCACCGTTTCCCTAATGGTTTAGGTAACGATAGCGGTGTGCTGGGCAAATATGTGGCCTTCCATAACTATTCGGCTCACATGAGTGCCGAATATGATGGCCTGTTGGAATGGACTACCGACGGCCGCAACCCGGCAGGTGGCGGCTATATCCCGAGGTTCAGGAATCTGCACAAACAGGAAACAGGTTTTTTACGTGGCTATGCTGCTGGTTTTAGTGCTTACAGGCGCCAAAACCGCAGCTGGGATGGCGTGGGCAGCAGCCTGAAAGAAAACCTGGCTAAAAATGATCTTGGTCCATGGTCGGTAGGCTCGCACATGATGGGCGAAACCATACCTAAAGAAGCCAGCTACGTAAAACTGGATGATAAACTGAAAGACGACTGGGGCGTACCGTTATTGAAGATCTCGATGGATTATGATGATAACGATGCCAAGATGAAGAAGGATTATATTGAGCAGTTAACAGAAATGTTTACAAGCGCAGGGTTCACCAATATTAAAGCCGAGAGCGATCATCGTGCTCCCGGTTTGGATATTCACGAAATGGGCGGCGCACGTATGGGTAATGATCCTAAAACATCAATACTGAATAAGTGGAACCAGATGCATGCCGTTAACAATGTGTTTGTTACCGATGGCGCCTGCATGACCTCCACATCCTGCCAAAACCCATCGTTAACTTATATGGCCTTAACAGCCCGCGCTGTTGACCATGCCGTTAGTGAAATGAAAAAAGGAAATATCGCATAATAGGTTTTGAGTATTGAGTTTTAAATATAAATTTGGCAGGCGATACTGTTAAGTTATCAATTTTGAGTGATGAGGAACCAGTTTTAAGTGATGAGTTTTGAGTGAAGAGAAGTAATACTCAAAATTCAGTACTCATAACTCAAAACCCACTACTCATAACTTATAATAGTTCACTATTTAAAACCAACAAACCCTTTGTGTAAAAAAAACACAATGAAGTATTTGTAAAATAATTTTTATTCATACATTTAGCAGAGTAACCAATTAACAAACAAAACCATTTAACCGAATAAATATGTCTGCAAACACTTATGACGCTATAGTCGTTGGCTCAGGAATTTCAGGCGGGTGGGCTGCCAAGGAACTAACAGAAAAAGGTTTGAAAACCATTATGCTGGAGCGCGGTCGTAACATCGAGCATGTTAAAGATTATGTAAATGCCAACAAAGCTCCCTGGGAGTTTCCTCACAGAGGCGGGCGCACACAGAAAATGATTGAGGATTACCCGGTATTAAAGCGCGATTACCCGCTAAATGAAACAAATTTAGATTATTGGGCAAGCGATAAGGATAGCCCGTACACCGAGATAAAAAGATTTGACTGGTTTAGAGGATACCACGTAGGTGGCCGCTCACTCATGTGGGGCAGGCAATCATACCGTTGGGCCGATGTTGATTTTGAAGCCAACTTAAAAGATGGTATCGCTGTTGACTGGCCTATCCGCTATGCCGATGTTGCTCCTTGGTATAGCTACGCAGAGAAATTTGCAGGCATATCTGGTAACAGAGATGGTTTACCTATACTTCCGGATGGCGATTTTATGCCGCCAATGGAAATGAACGTGGTAGAAAAAGACGTATCAAAAAGATTAAAAGAATATTATAAAGAAGCCCGTCACATGATTATTGGCCGTACCGCCAATATCACCGTGCCGCATAACAACCGTACCAATTGCCAGTACCGCAACAAATGCTGGCTGGGTTGTCCGTTCGGGGCTTACTTCAGTACACAATCGGCTACATTGCCGGCTGCTATGGCAACAGGTAATTTAACAGTTAGGCCATGGTCAATCGTTACCAAAATATTGTACGATAAGGATACCAAAAAAGCAAAAGGCGTAGAGATCCTGGATGCCGAAACCAACCAAACCTATGAATACTTTGCAAAAGTAGTTTTCCTTAACGCGTCAACATTCAACTCAACCTGGATCATGATGAATTCTGCTACCGACATATGGCCTGATGGCCTTGGCAGCAGCAGCGGCGAGCTTGGCCATAACGTAATGGATCACCACCTTAACGTAGGTGCATCGGGCAGGATAGAAGGTTACGAGGATAAATACTATTTCGGCCGCAGGGCAAATGGTTTCTACATTCCGCGTTACCGCAACCTGAATGGCGAAAAACGTGATTACATCCGTGGCTTTGGTTACCAGGGCGCTGCAAGCCGCGAAGGCTGGAGCCGTGATATTGCCGAAATGAACATTGGCGGTGGCTTTAAAGACGCCCTTACCGAACCAGGTTCATGGCAGCTGGGTATGGGGGGCTTTGGCGAAACATTGCCATACCACGAAAACAAGATCACCCTTGATAAAACCAAGAAAGATAAATGGGGACTACCTGTTTTAGCATTTGATGCCGAACTGAAAGAGAACGAGCTTAAAATGCGTATCGAAATAGAAAAGGATGCTAAGGAAATGCTGGAAGCTATGGGTGCTAAAGATGTAAAAAGCCATAGCGATAATCCGTTCCTGGGCCGTGGTATCCATGAAATGGGCACTGCACGTATGGGCCGTGATCCTAAAACATCGGTACTTAACAAATGGAACCAGGTTTGGGATGCCAAGAACGTATTTGTTACTGATGGTTCATTCATGACATCGGCAGCATGCCAAAACCCTTCACTTACTTATATGGCTATGACCGCCCGTGCGGCCAACTATGCTGTTGATGCTTTAAAAAAGAAAGAAATCTAATTTAATTCAGATATTCATAATTCAAAATTACCCATGACTGAAGAACAGGACAAAAGTACTCCCAATGCATCAAGGCGGGAGTTTCTGAAAAAAGGTACAATTGCTGCGGCCAGCTTTATGATCGTGCCGCGTTTTGTACTGGGCGGTAAAGGCTACACAGCCCCAAGCGACCGTTTACTTATTGCCGGCGTTGGTGCCGGTGGTAAAGGACAGAGCGATATTGCCAACTTTTACAAAAGCGGGAAGGCAGAGATTGCCTACCTATGCGACGTGGACGACAGAAGATCGGCTAAAACACGTGGCAACTTCCCTAAAGCCAAGTATTATAAAGACTGGCGCGAAATGTTTGAGAAAGAATCAAAACACTTTGATGCTGTATCTATCTCAACGCCAGATCATAACCACGCTATCATCACTTACAGTGCCATGCAGTTAGGTAAACACGTTTACGTGCAAAAACCAATGACTCATGATATCTGGGAAGCCCGTTTATTAACAGAAGCTGCTAAAAAATATAAAGTAGTTACCCAAATGGGTAACCAGGGTTCATCAAATGATGGTACCCGCCTGATGTCTGAATGGTATGATGCCGACTTGATTGGTGATGTACATACCGTTTACTGCTGGACAAACCGCCCCGTATGGCCTCAGGGTATAGCATGGCCTCAGCCAGATCCAAACATTCCTAAAGAGCTTGATTGGAATCTGTGGTTAGGTACTGCTCCTAAAAAAGATTACGTAGATAAACTGGTGCCGTTTAACTGGCGCGGATGGTGGGATTACGGAACCGGCGCCCTGGGCGATATGGGCTGCCACCTTGTTGAAGCTCCTTTCCGTGTACTGGGTTTACAATATGTTAAAGATGTACAGGCCAGCGTAGGCAGTGTTTATGTTGATGAGTTTAAAAAAGGCCGTTTCCCTGAAAGCTGCCCTCCGTCAAGCCACATCACTTTAACTTTCCCTAAAACAGATAAAACCAAAGGTGATGTAACCATGCACTGGATGGATGGTGGTATTACACCTGAAAGGCCTGCTGAATTAGAAGCTAATGAAAAATTTGGCGGCGAAGAAGGTAACGGTACACTGTTTATTGGTACAAAAGGTAAAATGTATGCCAGCACTTATTCTGATGCTGCAACACTGTTGCCAAAATCACTTACTGCAAGTGCAAACGCGCCTAAAAAATGGGCTCGTGTACCGGGCGGTGCCGAAGGTCACTACGCGCAGTGGGTTGAAGGCTGTATAGCCGGATACGGTAAAACTGAACTAAGCTCATCATTTGATAAAGCTGGTCCGCTTACTGAGGCCTTGTTAATGGCTAACCTTGCCGTACGCGGTCATGACCTGCAAGGTGGTGATATTAAATTGCTATGGGATAACAAAGCAATGAAGGTTACCAACTTTGATGCGGTTAACAAATACATCCAAAGGGATTATCCTGATGGCTTTAAATTAAAAGCGTAAGCTTTAAAAGCAATAACTGGATTATTGGGTTAATGATTTGAAAAGGTCATTATTCAATAATCCAATAATTCAATAACCCAATAATTAACGTAAATCAATAACCAAATTATGAATAGAAGAGAAGCTATTGGCAGGGTTGGTTTAATACTTGGAGGAACCATTATAGGTGCCGAGTTTTTTATCTCGGGCTGTAAATCAACCTCAAAAAAGGTAAACGAACTGTTTGATCAAGACAACGTTGCTTTGTTCAATGAAATTGGCGAAACCATTTTACCTGCTACCAGTACACCGGGCGCTAAAGCGGCCAATGTTGGTGCATTTATGGCACTGATGGTTCAGGATTGCTACAAACCTGAAGATCAGAAAGTGTTTGTAAAAGGTATCTCTGACCTTGATGAAGCCAGCAAGAAAAAATTAGGCAAAAAGTTTATGGAAGCCGATGCTAAACAGCGCACAGAGCTGCTTACAGAACTGGATGCTGAGCAAAAGGAATATACCAAAAACAAAAAAGCCGAAGACCCTAACCATTATTTCAGAATGATGAAAGAATTAACCCTGCTGGGCTTCTTTACTTCTGAAGTTGGTGCAACTAAGGCCCTGCGCTACATTGCCGTACCCGGACGCTATGATGGTAACGTTCCATACAAAAAAGGCGACAAAGCCTGGGCTACGTGATAAATTAGTGGCAAGTTTTGGTATCAAGTAGTTAGTATCAAGTATCAGGACAAAGAAAAATTCTCTTCGTATTTGATGCCAATAGCTAATCTTGATACCTGATACTAACTACTTGATACCCTTATTAAATTACAAATGAAATTAAGATTAGGAATGATCGGCGGCGGTCAGGGCGCGTTTATTGGCGCCGTGCATCGCATTGCCGCCCGTATAGATGGCGAGTATGAATTGGTTTGCGGTGCTTTCAGCAGCAATGCCGAAAAATCAAAAGCCAGCGGTGTGTTATTAGGCTTACAGCCCAACCGCGTTTACAGCTCGTATACCGAGCTTATTGAAAAAGAAAAACAACTGCCCGAGGATGAGCGTGTACAGGTGATCAGTATTGTAACACCAAACCACGTACACTTTGAACCGGCAAAAGCAGCCCTTGAAAACGGCTTCCACGTTGTTTTGGATAAACCCATGACATTTTCGCTGGCCGAGGCCAAAGAGCTGGAAAAGGTAGTACAGGCTACAGGCAAACTGTTTTGCCTTACCCACACCTACACCGGCTACCCAATGATCAAAGAGGCCAAACAACTCATTAAATCTGGAAAATTAGGAACCATTCGTAAAGTTTATGTGGAGTATCCGCAGGGATGGCTCAGCAGCTTTCTGGAAGGGGATGATAATAAACAAGCCTCATGGCGCACCGATCCGGGTAAAAGCGGTATTGCGGGTGCTATGGGCGATATTGGTACCCATGCCTTTAACCTGGCTGAGTATGTGAGTGGTTTAGAGGTTACTAAAATCTGTGCCGATATCAATGTAGTAGTACCGGGCCGTAAACTGGATGATGACGGTGCCGCGCTGCTGAAGTTCAACAACGGCGCAAGCGGCGTACTAACCGCTACCCAGATTGCCGCCGGTGAAGAAAACAATGTTAAGATACGTGTATATGGCGAAAAAGGCGGTTTAGAATGGCACCAGGCCGATGCTAACTCGCTTACCTTAATGTATACCGATAAACCGATGGAGGTTTGGCGTACAGGCGGTGGTTACACCAGCTCGTTCGCGCAGCATAATACCCGCACACCTGCTGGTCACCCGGAAGGTTATCTGGAGGCATTTGGCAACCTGTATCGCAACTTTGCCTTAACGGTAAAAGCAGGTATTGAAGGGAAAACACCAACTCCTGAAGAACTGGATTACCCGGGAATAAAAGAAGGCGTACGTGGTATGGCATTTATTGAAAATGTGATAGCCTCGGGCAAATCAGATAAAAAGTGGACAGATTTTTCTATATAAAAACATTATGACTACGATAAAAGGACCGGGAATATTTATTGCGCAATTTATAGGCGACGCAGCACCGTTTAACAGTCTGGAGTCTATTTGTAAATGGGCAGCAGATTTGGGCTACAAAGGAGTTCAGCTGCCAACACTTGATGCACGTTTTATCGACCTGCAAAAAGCGGCCGAAAGTAAAACCTATGCCGATGAGATCAAAGGCATCGTAAACGCTGCCGGGTTAGAGATCACCGAACTATCAACCCACCTGCAAGGCCAGCTGGTAGCCGTTAACCCGGTATATGATGCGCTTTTTGATGGTTTTGCACCTGAAGCTTATCGTAACAACCCTGCCGAAAGGCAAAAATGGGCCGTACAGCAATTGAAATATGCTGCGCAGGCTTCTCGCAACTTAGGCTTAAATGCTTCGGTAACCTTTAGCGGTGCCCTGCTTTGGCCAATGGTTTACCCATGGCCGCAACGCCCTGCAGGTATTGTTGATACCGCTTTTGACGAGCTCGCTAAACGCTGGACACCGATCCTTGACGTGTACGAAGAAAACGGCATCGACCTTTGCTACGAGATCCATCCGGGCGAAGATCTGCATGACGGTATCACTTATGAAATGTTCCTGGAGAGAGTGAACAATCACAAACGTGCCAACCTGCTTTATGATCCATCGCATTTTGTATTGCAGTGCCTGGATTACCTGGAATACATCGACATTTACCACGAACGCATAAAAATGTTCCACGTTAAGGATGCCGAGTTTAACCCAACCGGAAGGCAGGGTGTATATGGTGGTTACCAAAACTGGGTTGACCGCGCCGGCCGTTTCCGCTCACTGGGCGATGGTCAGGTAGATTTTAAAGGAATATTTAGCAAGCTTACCCAATATGATTATAAAGGATGGGCCGTATTAGAGTGGGAATGCGCGCTTAAACATCCGGAAGATGGAGCAAGAGAAGGTGCCCCATTTATCAAGGATCATATTATCCGGGTTACAGAACGTGCTTTTGACGATTTTGCAGCATCCGGTTCAGACGATGCGTTCAACCGCAAAACACTGGGAATATAAATTATCAAAGTGTCATCTCGAACGAGGAACGAGGAGAGATCTTCTACATCGGTTATGCCGATTGTATAAGATTTCTCCCTTTGGTTGAAATGACATTGTGAATAAAAAAATTACTACCACGAGATTAGCGCAGCGTATCTCGTGGTTACCATGAAGTAAGCTTTCAGCTTACATTCAGCTGAAAGCTGAAGCTAAAAGCTCGCTGCAGAGCAAAAAGGAACGTCGTCTTAGCCAATATAGATGTTGTCACTATTAGGTGTCGGAAGAAATAAAAGAGTGAGAGCCTGTGCGATTCCCTCCCTTGGGAGGGTGTAGGGAGGGGTTTCAGGGGCAGACTTATTCGTTTGAAATTGCGTAAAAACCCCTCCCTGCCATTACACAATTCCACCACACCCCTCCCTAAGGAGGGAATTGAAAATATTCCGAACATCAATAACGGCTGAGGTAAAAGAACGTCATCCCGAATTTATTTCGGGATCCCACACGCTGAGTACCAACGGGAAAGCCCATCATATGGGATGCTGAAACAAGTTCAGCATGACAGGTACCGCGGATTAATAAAAGCATTATATTTGGTATACCAATTAACCAATTTTCACCTAAATATCTTTTTAAATGCAAACCATTAACCGTACACAGCTCTTCAGGGCCAGTTGTTTATCCCTGTTGGTAACATCTTTATCATTCGGCATTCGTGCCGGTATTTTGGGCGATCTGGGCACAAAGTTTGAATTAAATGCCTCCCAGTTAGGAACAATAACAGCAACCGCTTTCTGGGGTTTCCCACTGGCTGTAGTTATTGGCGGTATCATTGTAGATATTATAGGCATGAAACGCTTGCTGGTTATGGCGTTCCTGTTTCACTTAACAGGTATATTATTAACTATCTTCGCTACCGGGTATTGGACACTGTTTTTCTCTACCCTGGTTATCGGCATTGCTAACGGTACCGTTGAAGCTGCCTGCAACCCACTGGTAACCTCGTTATATACCGAAAACAAAACAACCAAACTAAGTCATTTCCATTTATGGTTTCCGGGCGGTATAGTTATCGGTACGCTTATCGTAACGCTGTTTAAGCTTATCGGTTTAAACTGGCAGGTACAGGTAGGCATGATGCTGATACCTACATTAATATATGGCTATTTATTTTCAAGGCTCGATTTTCCGGTAACGGAACGTGTGGCATCGGGCGTATCAACAGCAGGTATGTATAAGGCGGTGGCATCGCCATTGTTTATCTTCATGTTCATTTGCATGTTTGGTACAGCAATTACCGAGCTGTTTACCGGCCAGTGGCTTGATGTATTATTAAAAAATGTAACCAGCAACGCGCTGCTGCTATTAACGTTGGATACCGGTGTAATGGTAGTAGGCCGTGCCTTTGCCAAGCCGGTGCTTAAACGCTTTTCGCCTCAAATGGTATTGTTAATATCAACCACACTGGCAGCCCTGGGCTTGTACCTGCTGAGCACCATGACCGGCGACATTATATTTTTGGCAGCCATCATTTTTGGTATGGGCGTTTGCTTTTTCTGGCCAACCATGCTGGGCTTCGTTTCAGAGAATATTCCAAAATCAGGCGCTTTAGGCTTAAACCTGATGGGGGGTGCGGGCATGTTTGCCGTATCGTTATATACTATTGTAATGGGTAAATATTATGATGGCATTGTAGCCTCAAAACTACCAGCAGGGGCCGATCCGGCTGTATACCTGAAGGCTGCGCCCGGTACAGATATGGCTAAGGCACTTGAATCGGCAAAAAGTTTGGCCGGTCCGGATGTGCTGCACTTAACGCTTGCTATTCCGCTGGTACTGATCGTTGCTTTTGCCGGTTTGGTATTTTACATGCGCGGCAAAAACAAAACAGCGCCTTTAACTACAATTGCCGTGTAAAAAGTACACTTTATTATATAAAAAATTGTATTTTTCACCCATTATTAATCTATTAAACCAACTAACAGACCATCAGGAATAGTAATTGTAAAAAACAGATATCTTTCTGACTGGTTATTACTAAAAAAAACACGTATGAAAAAGGCATTTTTTATTCTTTGTATCAGTGCGGTAGTTACTGCTTGCGGCGGCAGTTCATCAGACAAATCAGGTGGCACTGACAGTACTCAGGCAGCAAATCAAACTGCAAAAGCCAGCAACTCTGATGCTGATACCGTTGTAAGCAAAACAGGCGCGGAGCCAACCGGCGGTTCGGCAGGTTCAAAAGCTGGCGAAGGTTTACTTGCTGCATCTGATTGCAATACCTGCCACAAGGTTGATACCAAGCTTATTGGCCCTGCATTTCAGGACGTAGCTGCTAAATATGAGGCTACCGATGCCAACATCGAAACCCTGGCTAAAAAAGTAATTGCAGGTGGTAAAGGTAACTGGGGCGATATCCCAATGACTCCACACCCTGCTTTATCATTAGATGACGCTAAAGAAATGGTTAAATACGTTTTATCATTAAAGAAATAACCTGATTTTATCTACTTTATAAAATAATTTATGACCACTGGAATCAGGGTAAAACTTTCTACCATGATGTTCCTCGAGTTTTTTATCTGGGGAGCATGGTTTGTTACATTAGGTACATTTTTAGATAAAACATTACATGCCACAGGAGTACAGGCAGGTTCGGTATTTTCAACTCAATCATGGGGGGCCATCATAGCGCCCTTCATTATTGGCTTAATTGCCGACAGGTATTTTAATGCAGAAAAAATTCTCGGGGTATTACATATCCTGGGTGCTGCTTTAATGTACCAGATGTACAAAGCGCCCGATGTATCGTTATTTTACCCGTATGTATTAGGTTACATGGTATTATACATGCCAACACTGGCGCTGGTAAATTCGGTATCGTTTAATCAAATGACCGACCCTGAGAAAGAATTCTCGTCAATACGCGTTTGGGGAACCATCGGCTGGATATTGGCCGGTATTGCTATCAGCTATTTATTTCACTGGGATTCACCGGATGGTATAAGCCAGGGCTTTTTAAGAAATACCTTCCTGATGGCCGGTATAGCATCGTTGATTTTAGGATTGTTCAGTTTTACATTGCCAAGCACCCCGCCGAAGGTTGCCAAAGGGCAAAAAGTGAATGTGGGCCAAATGCTTGGCCTTGATGCTTTAAAACTGTTGAAAGACAAAAACTTCGCTATATTTTTCGTGGCATCTATCCTAATCTGTATACCGCTGGCTTTTTATTATCAAAACGCGGGTGCATTTTTAGCTGATATTAAAGTGGAGAACCCAACCGGGAAAATGACCATTGGCCAGGGTTCGGAAGTATTGTTTTTACTTTGCTTGCCTATCTTCTTTAAAAAATTCGGCTTTAAATGGACAATCCTGGTAGGTATGCTGGCTTGGGCCGTAAGGTATACCATGTTTGCCTACGGTAACGCCGGCGAATTAAGCTTCCTGCTTATTATAGGTATAGCACTGCACGGTGTATGTTACGATTTCTTCTTTGTATCCGGACAGATCTACACCGACTCTAAGGCCGGTATCCAATACAAAAGTGCTGCTCAGGGCATGATCACCCTGGCTACTTACGGTGTTGGTATGCTTATCGGCTTTTATATAGCCGGTTTAATTTCTGACAGCTATAACAGCCCAGCCGGGCACGATTGGAAAATGATATGGTTGATACCTGCAGGCATCGCGGCTGTAGTATTTATCATGTTCATACTCTTCTTTAAGGATAAAAAGGCTGGTGAAGCTATTGCCGAAACCAAAATCTAATAACCATGGCATCAAATCAAAACCGGAGATCGGCTATAAAGAAAATGCTTGCTGGCACCGCTACCATAGCGGCGTCGGGTGTGTTAGTAACTTCATTTACCCAACCCGAAAAGGATAAACAAATGGCAGCTGATACTTTAAAGGGTAATATTAACCATGCGGTATGCCAATGGTGCTACAGCAGCATGACGGTTGAAGAGCTGTGCATTGCTGCCAAAGCTATCGGCATAAAAGGGATAGACCTGGTGGGGCCCAAGGATTGGCCTACACTTAAAAAATACGGCCTGTATTCGTCCATGTGCAACGGGGCCGAAATTAACCTTACCGATGGTTTTGGTGATAAACAGTTTCATGCCCAGCTGCAAAAAAACTATTCGGAAATGATACCGAAGGTTGCTGAGGCAGGTTATAAACAACTGATATGCTTTAGCGGCAGCCGCCGTGGCAAAGACGATGAAACCGGTTGGAACAACTGCGTTGAAGGTTTAAAACCACTGGTAGCCCTCGCCGAAAAACATAATGTTGTATTGGTAATGGAACTGCTTAACAGCAAAATTGACCATAAAGATTACCAGTGCGACCGTGTATCATGGGGTGCCGAACTATGCAGAAGGCTGGGTTCAGAAAACTTTAAACTGCTGTATGATATTTATCATATGCAGATTGATGAAGGCGATGTGATCCGCAATATTCGTGATCATCACCAATACATATCTCACTACCATACCGGTGGTGTGCCCGGCCGTAACGAAATTGATGAAACACAGGAGCTGTATTACCCGGCTATTATGAAGGCTATTGTAGCCACCGGGCATAAAGGTTATGTGGCGCAGGAGTTCATTCCAAAAAATCCGGATAAGATAGCTTCGCTAACCAAGGCGGTTCATATTTGTGATGTTTAAACCTTACGCTCATATTTTGCTCTAAACAATACACTAACCAATAAACTACATGACAACCAGAAGAACTTTTTTAGCACAGGCTGGCCTAATTACAGCAGGTGTAATGATGAAACCAAACTTTCTATCGGCCAAAAGCGCCAACGGCGTGGGGCTGCAATTATACAGCTTGCGCGATCAGTTGCCTAAGGATGTAAAAGGTGTAATAGCACAGGTTGCAAAAGCCGGCTACAAAGAGGTTGAAACCTTTGGTTTTAATAAAGAAACCGGTTATTGGGGTTTACCAGGTAAAGATTTTAGCCAACTGTTAAAAGATAACGGCCTGAAAACTCCAAGCGGTCACTATGGCCTTGATCAGTATTTTGGCGATGGCAGTACCGACGATCTGAAAGCTTACATTGAAGTAGCCAACACTATTGGTCAAACCTATATCATTATCCCTTCGTTAAACCACAACTTTATTAAAACGGTTGATGATTGCAAAGGCGTTGCCGAAAAAATGAACAAGATTGCCGAGATCTGCAAGGAATCTGGCTTAAAGTTGGGTTACCACAACCACAATTTTGAGTGGCAGCCGGTTGGTGATACTACTTTTTATGATGTAATATTGAACAACACCGATCCTAAGCTGGTAAATATGGAGATGGACCTGTACTGGGTTGTACGCGCCGGGCAGGATCCGCTGGCTATATTCCAGAAACACCCGGGTCGTTTTAAGTTTGTACACATCAAAGATCGTGATAAAACAAATGCCGAACTGAACACCGAAATTGGCACCGGCGATATTGATTTTAAAACCATACTAAGCAAAGCTAAGCTTGCTGGCATTCAGCATTATATTGTTGAGCAGGAAAACTACACCAATATTGACCCGTATGTGAGCATTGCCAAAAGTGCCGATTACTTAAAAAACACCCTACACGTTTAAACCAATAAAACCAATATGAAATATCCATTAATACTTACAGCGCTTTTAGCAGGAAGTTTTTTTGTGGCTAACGCGCAGCAAACCGGCAAACCCGAAGATACTGAAACCTGGCAGCCAGAACCTAAAGAGGTAGTTCCCGCTAAAGTACAGGGCGGAGCCCCATCTGATGCTATCGTTTTATTTGATGGCAAAAACCAGGACGAGTGGGTTTCTGTAGCCGATCAAACTCCTGCTTCATGGACAGTTAAAGGCGGCATCCTTACCGTTGATAAAACTAAAGGCAATATCGAAACCAAAAGAAAATTCACTAACTACCAGCTGCATATTGAGTGGCGCGTACCGGCCAGCATTGATGGTACCGGCCAGGCCCGTGGTAACAGTGGTATATTTTTAGCCTCATTAGGTAAAGGCGATGCCGGTTACGAATTACAGGTTTTAGATTCATACAAAAACAAAACTTACGTAAACGGTATGGCGGGCAGCTTGTATAAACAAGCTATTCCGTTGGCAAACCCTTGCCTTAAACCAGGTGAGTGGAACGTATATGATGTAGTTTGGACCGCTCCTGTATTTAACGAGGACGGTACTGTAAAAACTCCGGCAAAAGCTACCGTATTTTTTAACGGTGTTATTGTTGAAAACAGTTACGAACTGCAAGGCCCAACTCAATACATAGGCAAAGCATCTTACGAAGGTAAAAAACATGGTGCCGCACCTATAAAACTGCAGGCTCATGGCGATAAAAGCGAGCCGCTTAGCTTCAGAAATATCTGGGTACGCGAGTTGTAATCCAATTTTTATAACGATATTAAAGCCTGTAAGTATTTGCTTACAGGCTTTTTGTTTTTTGCTGTGTGTTAAGCGCGAAAATAGGTACAGCTAAAACAAATAGGGCTGTTGCAAGTTGTAATGATTATTAATTTGTAGTGTAATTTATTTACTACAAATACTTACTTTAGGATTTTACATATCAAATAAACTTTAGTCCCTGGTGCAGCAAAACGAGTATAAATTTTTAGAGGGCGGGGGCGAAATGGGCGCTCTGATCAGGGCTCATGACTGGTCGCAAACGTCATTGGGTAGCCCGGATCAGTGGCCGGTAAGTCTGCGCACCACTATAGGGATAGTTTTAAACAGCCGGTTTCCCATGTTCATGTATTGGGGCCCCGATCTGATATGTTTTTATAACGATGCCTACCGCCCAAGCCTGGGCATCAACGGAAAGCACCCCACACTTTTGGGCCAGCCCGGTAAAATTTTCTGGGCCGAAATATGGCACATCCTCGAACCTATGATCAACCAGGTGCTATCGGGTGGGGGAGCTACCTGGAGCGAGGATCAGCTGATACCGTTTTATCGTAATGGCACCATCGAAGATATTTACTGGACATTCAGCTACAGCCCTGTGATTGACGAAAATGGCTATCCCTCCGGCATCATTGTAGCCTGTACTGAAACTACCGAAAAGGTACAAAGCCTTAATAAAATAAAGGAAAGTAAAAACGAACTGGAATTTGCCATTGATGCCGCCGAACTGGCCACCTGGGATCTTAACCCGCTAACCAATAAATTTATTGGCAACGAAAGGATAAAACACTGGTTTGGCTTGAAAGGCGGTGATGAAATTGAACTTACTGATGCCATTAACGCTATTGCCCCACATGACCGGGAAAGGGTAGCAAAGGCAATTTCTAACACATTACAGCCCTCATCGGGAGGTAAATACGATATTGAATATACTATCATCGATCCGCATACGCACATTGAGCGTATTGTAAGAGCCAAAGGTAAGGCTCAATATAATGAAGAAGGTGTAGCCCTCAGGTTTAACGGTACGCTGCAGGATATTACCGAAGAGTTTATTGCCCGCCGTAAAACAGAAGATGCCGAAGAGCGGGCCAGGCTGGCGCTCGAAGCTGCCGAAATGGGCACTTTTGATTTAAACCTCATCAACGGGCAGGTATTCAGTTCGCCGCGTTTTAATGTAATTTTTGGCGAAGAAGAGCCATCAGGCCATGGCAAATACCTAGCAAAACTACACCCCGACGACAGGTATAATCGCGAACGGGCCTATGCCCAGGGTTTAAAAACAGGTAATCTGTATTATACCGCGCGGGTAATATGGGCAGACGGCAGTATACATTGGATTGAGGTAGAAGGCAAGGTTTATTACGATGATGCCCGCAAACCTGTCAGGTTGCTGGGTACCGTTATTGATATCACCAAACAAAAAAATAATGAGGAGGAACTGATCAGGTTTAAATTCATGGCCGATAATGCCTCGGATATGTTTATGCTCACCTGCGCCGAGGGTTTGCTTGATTATTTGAATCCGGAAGCACTGGAACAGCTGGGTTATACAGCGGAGGAAGCTGAAAGCTTACAGTTAAAGGAAGTTGACGTGTTGTTTAATGAGGATGCATTTCAACGATCATTTCAGCTGGCGCAAAAAGAGATCATACCACCGTTTGAAACTGTTTACCGGCGAAAAAACGGTTCGGTTTATCCGGTAGAAATTAATATGGTTGGTTTAACGCTGGCCGAGAAACCCTACCTGTTTGCAGTTGGCCGCGATATTACCGAACGTAAAAAGGCCCGTGAAGAACAGATTAAGACCAATCAGCGTTTGGAGATAGCTCTGGAGGCTGGTCGCCTGGGCTCATATGAGCTTGAGCTGGCTACCGGTTTAATGACCTGCACCCCGCAATGTAAGGCCAATTACGGAATAGCCCCCAGCGCCCAGTTTAACTTTCCCGACCTGATGGCCGTAATACTGCCCGAATACCGGGATATGGTGGAGCAGAAAGTAACCACTGCGGTAGCCAACCATAGTGTGTACACCGCCGAATACCAGGTGAAATGGCCCAATGGTACTATACACTGGGTAAGTGCATCGGGCAAGGCCAGTTATGATGAAAGTGACAAGGCCATGCTTATGGTGGGGGTAACCATTGATATTACCGAACAGAGACTGTTACAGCTGCAAAAAGATGAATTTATAGGCATAGCAAGCCACGAGTTAAAAACGCCGGTTACCAGTATTAAAGCCTACACGCAGGTGCTGGAACGCATACTGACTAAAAAAGGCGACACGCAGGAGGCCGGTATGATCCAAAAGATGGATGCGCAGCTAAACCGGCTCACCAGTCTCATTGCCGATTTGCTTGACGTTACCAAGATAAATTCGGGCAGGCTGCAGTTCAATTATACCTGGTTTGATTTTAATGAGCTCATAACCGAGGTTGTGGAAGATTTGCAGCGAACCACGCAAAAACATACCCTATCTGAAGATACCCAGCCAACCGGGAATGTATATGCTGATAAGGATCGCATTAGCCAGGTGTTGGTAAATCTGATCACTAATGCAATTAAGTACTCACCCCACTCTAAAGATATTATTGTTGGTACCCGTTTAAATAACGACGAGGTTGTGGTAAGTGTTAAGGATTTTGGGATAGGTATCTCTAAGGAGAAACAACAAAGGGTATTTGAGCAATTTTACCGTGTAAGCGGTGCAAAACAGCATACTTTCCCTGGCCTTGGCTTAGGTTTATACATTTCTTCAGAAATTATTAAACGCGAAGGCGGCCGCATTTGGGTGGATAGCGAAGAGGGAAAAGGCTCCATATTTTATTTTTCGTTACCAGTAAACCGGCCGGTAAACAATATAGGATAAATTTAAATCGATTGTTTTCTAATAAGGGGCTTGATTTTTGTGGTGTACGACCAAGTGGAAAATATGAAAAAAATCATGATCGCAGATGACGATCCTGGGATTGTGGACGCGGTAGAGATCATTCTTGATTTTGAGGGGTACCAGGTTTCGTCGACAGTAAATGGTGCTACAATACTTGCCATGCAAAATGAGTACCCTGACCTATTATTGTTAGATATTTGGATGTCGGGTTTCGACGGCCGAGATATTTGCCGCGTACTTAAACAAAAGCAGGATACCCGCGGCATTCCCATCATCATGATCTCAGCCAGCCGCGACATCGAGCGTTCAGCCTACGAAGCCGGAGCCGATGATTTCTTAGCCAAACCATTCGAGATAGATGACCTCCTGGGCAAAATCAAAAAGCATTTAAAGGATAATTGATTATAAAGTGTTTTCAATTGTCATTGCGAGCGCAGCGTGGCAATAAGCCTCCTCTAAATCTCCCCCAAAGGGGGAGACTTCAAAATATTTTTAAAGCCCTCTCCTTTGGAGAGGGTTGGGTGAGGCTCTTGCTTCGTCGTTCCTCCTCGCAATGACAATATAAATTCCTTCTTGCAATGATGTTCCGTTACTGCACTATTAGCTAAACGTATCTGGTGGCTATCATGTGGTGAACTCCAACTTACATTCAGCTCAAAGTCCGCGGCAGCGAAACATGAAAAATTTGTCATTTCGAGTAGGAACGACGAGAAATCTTATACGATTTGTGCTGCGAATTTGCAGGTTGTATAAGATTTCTCTTTCGCACAACGCTCACATCCACTCATGCTCTATCGAAATGACAAGCTTTTTATGAGATTTCCTGCCTTCTCGACATTCCCCTCCAACATGTCCATTATCATCAAAAATGTCCGGAATCGATCACTTTTTTTAAATTTAAAAACGTTAATTTATTGATTATTAATAAGTTAATATTGGTATAGCTCTTGCGAAACCCTTATCCAAAAAAGAATAACAATGGATAAGGAAATAACGCTTGAGGTTGCATCGCAAAAACGGAAAAAGGCAGTATGGGTAGTGCTGGCCGCCCTAACCGGGCTGGTGCTGACTATATGGGTTTTGCGGAGTTTCATCAAGTCGTCGGTAAATGCATCGGAAATTACCACAGGCCGTGTGGAGATCGGCAACATCGAAAATACCATCAATGCCACCGGCGAAGTTTTGCCCGAGTTTGAAGAGATTGTGACCAGTCCCATCAATGCCTCTATCAAAAACGCGCTGATGGATGCGGGCAATAAAGTGAACGCGGGGCAATCCATCCTTACCCTTGATAAATCGGCCACTCAAACCGAATACGACAAGCAAAAATTTCAGCTCGAATCAAAACGTAACGACATCAGCAAGCTAAAGCTTGACTTGGGCAAAAGCTTTTACGATATACAATCAAACAACGCCATTAAACAACTCCGTATCAGCGATTTTACTGACGCGGTTGAAAATGCCAAGCGCCTTTACAAAGCCGGAGGTGCAACCCGCGAGGATATTGAACAGGCCGAGCTTAACCTGAAAGTGGCCCAGTTAGAGAAAAAACAACTGGAGAACGAGATCAAAAACAAGCAGAAAACCATGCAAATCGAGATCAAGGAGGCCGAGATTGCCGCGGCCATCCAGCAAAATGATCTTAACGCGTTGCAACGCAAATTGAACCTGGCCGATGTTACTGCTACACGCAAAGGTGTTATCACTTATGTAAACAAAAACATTGGTGCCAACATACATGAAGGCGAAACCCTGGCCCGCATTGCCGATCTGGGTAGTTTTAAGGTACAGGGCAGCATGGCCGATAACCAGGCCGATGAACTGCATGCGGGTATCCCGGTAATTATCCGCATTAATGACAACCAGCTGCGCGGGCACGTAACCAACGTTTCGCCATCCATCCAAAACAGTATTATTTCTTTCGATATACAGCTCGATGACCGGTCGAACAAGTTGCTGCGCCCCAATATGAAGGTTGATGTTTTTTTGGTGACGGCCACGCATAATAAGATAATGCGGGTAACCAACGGTCCTGCGTTTAAGGGCCCCGCGGTACAGGATATTTTTGTAGTGAATGGCGGTAAGGCCGAACGCCGCACGGTACACCTTGGCCTCAGCAATTTTGATTATGCCGAGATCAAGGATGGTGTAAAACCCAACGATGTGGTGATCACATCAGACATGAGCGAATTTAAAAACAGTAAAGAAATAACCATTAATCAATAACCACTCGGCTCCCCGTGGGAAGGGAGTTTCTTCATAGCGTTAATCCTCCTGCCATAGGGCGGGAGGGTTGAGTGGATCGCAGACCATATATATTAAAACAGGGAATGAAATTTTTATACATCATATTGTTATTAACCGTAAGCTGCAGGGCCTTTAGCCAGGGCAAGCCAGATACCCTGCGGCTAACCCTGCAACAGGTGGTTGAAATGGCCAAGGCCAACTCCATAGCAGCCAAGCAGGCCGCTACCATACGCGAAACCAAATATTGGGTGTTCCGTAGTTATCAGTCAAATTATCAACCACAGCTGGCATTGACCGGTACATTGCCTGATTATCAAAAAACTTTTTCGCAGGTGTTTCAGCCCGATGGTACTATATTGTTTCAGCCAATTCATAATGATAATTCGGCTTTGCAGCTTGATTTTAGCCAGAGCATTACTGCCACCGGCGGTACCATTTACGGTCGCACTCAGTTGCAGCGCTTTACCGATTTCGACAGGCATAACGCTTTATACAATGGCGTTCCGTACAGTATAGCCTATACGCAGCCGCTTTTTCAGTTTAACCAGCTTAAATGGGATAAAAAGATTGAACCATTAAAATACAACGAGAGCAAGCAGGCTTATATTGAGGCGCAGGAAAATATCGCGGTTACGGTTGAGGGGTATTTTTTTGATCTGTTGCTGGCGCAGGTTAACTTGCACATTGCCGAAACCAATTACGCCAACACCCAAAAAATAATGGCCATAGCCAATACCAAGTTTGAATTAGGAAAAATAACAAAGAACGAGATACTGCAATTACAATTGGAGTTGATTACCGCCAAAAAGGATGTGGGTACAGCCAAACGCAGTATTGAAATTGCCACCCTTAACCTGCGCAGCTACACCGGGCAGGAGGATGATAGTAAGATAGTATTGATAGCGCCCGAAAACATCAGCCGCATGCAGGTTACATCAGACAGGGTTTTAGCCGAGGCTTATGCTAATCGTTCGGATGCCATTGGTTTTTTAAGGCGCATTGCCGAGGCCAAAAGGGATGTGGCCAAAGCCAAAGGCGAAACAGGCTTAAAAGCTACACTTAATGCCAACCTGGGTTTTTCAAATACGGCAAGCAGTATCCCGGGGATCTATAATAATCCGCAAAATCAGCAAATATTACAGCTTACCCTATCGGTGCCTATATTGGATTGGGGCAGGTCAAAGTCAATCACCAAAACGGCGCAAGCCAACCTGCAGCTAATGGAGTATACGGTTGAGCAGGATAAGCAAAACTTTAAGCAGGGAATAGTGACCCAGGTATCGCTATTTAATTTGATGAAAGAACAACTGGTGTACACGGCCCAGGCTGATAGCATCGCCTCAGAAAAGTACAAGATAGCCCGCGAACGCTACGTACTGGGCAATCTGAATATTACCGATCTGGGCATTGCCTTCCGCGAAAATGACGCGGCCAAGCGCGACTACATTACCTCGCTCCGCGATTTCTGGAGCGCCTATTACCAGCTGCGCTACCTGTCATTATATGATTTTGAAAACAACCAGAAAATAGCATATAAATAAGTCAAAATTCAATAGTAAAAAATTTAAAATACATGGATAATCAACTAAATCATTCACAGCTTATTACTGATAACTCACAACTAACCACTCACAAAATGATACAATTAAAAAACATAGAAAAAGTGTACCGCACCGACACTATTGAAACGCTGGCCCTGAGCAGCATCAATCTTGATATTGCCAAAGGCGAATTTTTATCTATCATGGGGCCATCGGGTTGCGGTAAAAGTACGCTGCTCAATATCATGGGGCTGCTTGATGCCCCCTCAAAAGGCGATATCCGGATAAGCGATCAAAAAACCGATCACCTTTCTGATAAGCAGCTGGCCCAGTTCAGGAACAAAAAACTGGGTTTCATTTTTCAAAGCTATCACCTCATTAATGATCTGCAGGTGCTTGATAATGTAGAGCTGCCCCTACTTTACCGCGATACCACTGCCAAAGAGCGCCGCCAGCTGGCTACCGAGGCATTGGCAAAGGTTGGTCTATCAAACCGGATCAAGCATTTCCCTACGCAGTTATCAGGCGGACAAAGGCAGCGCGTGGCCATTGCCAGGGCTATTGTAGGCAGGCCCGAAATTATTCTGGCCGATGAACCTACCGGTAACCTGGACAGTGCCATGGGTAACGAGATCATGGATATCCTCATCAACCTGAACCGCAACGAGGGTACCACCATAGTAATGGTTACACACGATGAAAATATGGCCCATAAAACCCACCGACTGGTGCGTTTATTTGATGGTTCGCAAGTACAGTAATTAACCGCTTAACCTTAAAACCATGCTCAAAAATTATTTTAAAATAGCCATAGCGGTACTGCGCAGGCGTAAGTTCTTTACGTTTATCAGCCTGTTTGGTATCAGCTTAACGCTTACGGTATTGATGGTGCTTACCGCTTTTATTGAAAAGCTTACTAACCCGGTTTACCCTGGCGATAAAAATAACCGGTCATTATATATCACACGTTTAACTTATACCTCAAAAAAAGGGTGGATAAACAGCAGTGGGTCATCGTTTTATTTTTTAACTCATTATGCCGGCAGTTTAAAAACACCGGTTAAAATGGCCATTGTGTCCAGCAATAGCTCGTCAAATGCCTATGTGAATAATAAAAAGGTAGTTATCGACATCCGGTATACCAATGCCCACCTGTGGGATGTGGCTAATTATCAATTTATTGAGGGCAAGCCATATACCATCGATCAAATTAACCGGGCAGATAGGGTGGCCGTAATTTCTGAACGTACCCGGAATGAATATTTTGGTGAAGGCGCAACAGTTGTGGGTAAGTTTATAGAAGCCGACAATATAAACTACAGGATAACCGGTGTAATCAAGAACGTACCAGAATTAGAAGAGGTTTTTTACGCCAACATGTACCTGCCTTACACAGTATCTAAAAAGGATTACAGGGATAAAGGCTTTCAGGGCGATTATTCTGCCGTGTTGCTGGCTCCCTCTGAACAACTGCTTGAGAAAATGCGTGCCGAGTACGAACAGATGACGGCCAGGATACCGCTGCCCGATAAGGCATTTGATACCCTGCACTCCAATGCTGATACCTATTTTGAAACTTACAGTCGTCCGTTTTTTGGTAAGGCTGATAACAATGGATATGTTCGTTTTATTGTTTTTATAAGCCTGTTTGTTTTGCTGTTTATGCTGCTGCCTACGGTAAACCTGGTTAATGTAAACATTACGCGTATCATGGAGCGCTCATCTGAAATTGGTGTGCGCAAGGCCTTTGGGGCTTCATCAAAAACGTTGGTTTATCAGTTTATCATCGAAAATATTATACTCACCATATTGGGCGGCATTATTGGCATTATCCTCACCGTAATTATTTTACAGGTTATTAACCGGAGCGGACTGATAGCTGATCTTGACCTTACTGTAAACCCTATTGTATTACTATATAGCTTACTGGCTTGTTTGTTTTTTGGCCTGCTCTCGGGCGTGTACCCGGCCTGGCGAATGTCGAGGCTTAATGTAGTAACGGCCCTAAAGGCACAATAATTTAAACCTTTAATCAAAAGTTATATGATAAAGCATTTATTCAAACTCATATGGAATAAAAAGAAACAGAACTTTTTATTGATCACCGAAATGTTTATTTCGTTCCTGGTCATCTTTGCTGTGTTTACATCGCTGGTATATTATTACCGCAACTATAAAAAGCCCATGGGTTTTAGTTATGATAATGTGTGGGTTATCAATTATCAAAATGCCAAGAAGTTTCAGAGTACCGATTCTGTAACGCAGTATTATGCCACCCTTACCGCTATGCTGAAAAGTATGCCGCAAATAAAGGCACTTAGTTTTGCATCGGGCAATGTGCCGTTTACCAGCAGTATGAACACAACCGGGCTTAGTTACAAAGGCGTGAGCTACAGCCCCGTTAACTATTACCAAACCGGCGATGGTTACCGCGATGCCTTCAGCATGAATTTATTAGAGGGCCGCTGGTTTAACCAGCAGGATGTGGTTAGTACTTACCGCCCTGTGGTTATAAACGCCTCGCTTAAAGAGCAGTTATTTGGCAATGGCAGTGCGGTGGGGCAATTGATAAGCGATAACAGCAACTCATCCATCAAAAAAATAAAAATAATAGGCGTTGTGCAGGATATGAAAGATAAGGGCGATTACCTGCCATCGGGCATGGCGCTTTACAATCGTATTGATACCGGTGCTATGCGATGGCTGGGCCAACTGATCATCAAGGTATCGCCCGATGCCGATGCCGCTTTTGAAAGCAAACTATATAAAACCGTGGCTAATTATATGAAGGATGCATCGGTTGAGATACAACATTTTTCAAAAAAACGGATAAGCACCAATAAAAGCACTTTGGTTCCCATTACTATATTTTGTATCGTAGCCGCTTTTTTGATCATCAATGTATCGCTGGGTATTTTTGGCGTATTGTGGTACAATATTAACCGCCGCCGTGCCGAAATTGGCTTGCGCAGGGCAGTAGGAGCTACCGGTAATTCGGTTTCGGCACAGCTCATTGCCGAATCATTGATACTGGCCACCTTATCGGTAATTATCGGGACGTTTTTTGCCGTGCAGTTTCCGTTGCTTAACGTATTTAATTTACAGGCGGGTATTTATATTACGGCCATGCTGCTGGCTATTGTGTTCATTTACTTGCTGGTATTGTTATGTTCGCTGTACCCGGGCAGGCAGGCCGCGGCAATTTATCCGGCGGTGGCATTACATGAAGAATAATTACGATATTAACCTGCTCTTATGATATTGGTAATTGATGACGATCTGGCTGTACGAACCTCGCTGCTGCTGCTGCTTAAAAGCGAGGGTTATAATGCCCTGTGTGCCGAAAATCCGGTTGATGCGCTAAAGATCATCCGTAAAAACAACCCTGAACTGATCATCCTCGATCTTAATTTTTCGATAGATACCTCGGGCCGAGAAGGGCTTGAACTGCTTGCCGAAATAAAACAGGTAAACCAGGCCATTCCCGTGATATTAATAACCGGCTGGGGCAGTATTGAGCTGGCTGTAAAAGGCATGAAACTGGGTGCCAATGATTTTATCAACAAACCATGGAGCAACGAATACCTGCTGCAATCGGTTAAAACCCTGCTTGATCTGCAGGATAAAAAAACCGAGCACCGTACTCGTAAGCAGCTCGATAAAAACTACAACTTTCAGCATATTATAGGGGAAGACCCCAAAATGCTCAACATTCTGGAAACCATTGGCAGGGTAGCCCCAACCGACGCATCCATCCTCATTATGGGTGAGAGCGGTACCGGCAAAGAGCTTATTGCCGAAGCCATACACCAAAATAGCCTGCGCCGCAATAAGCCTTTTATAAAGGTGAATTTGGGCGGTATTTCAACCTCGCTGTTTGAAAGCGAGATGTTTGGCCATGTGCGCGGGGCATTTACCGATGCCCGGTTTGATAGGATCGGCCGGTTTGAAATGGCCAACAAAGGCACCATCTTTTTAGATGAAATTGGCGACCTTGACGCCAGCAGCCAGGTAAAGCTATTGCGTGTGCTGCAGGACAGGACTTACGAAGTGCTTGGCAGCAGCCGTACCAAAACGGTTGATGTGCGGGTGGTATGCGCCACCAACAAAAACCTGAACGATATGGTGAGCAAGGCTACCTTTCGCGAAGATTTGCTATACCGCATTAACCTCATCACCGTTTACCTGCCCGCCCTGCGCGAGCGGCCAACTGATATTCCCTTGCTGGTTAATTTTTTTATTAATAATTTAAAGGAGATATATAGCCGCCCTAATTTATCGGTAGCTCCGGCGGCCATGAAATGGCTGCAGCAGCTGCCATTGCCCGGCAACATCAGGCAGCTTAAAAACCTGGTGGAGCGGTCAATACTGGTGAGCAAGAAGGATGAATTAAGTGTGGATGATTTCCGGTCGCAGCTGGAATTATCGCCGGTAAAAAAGGGGAACATGCAGCTGCCCGGCGTGGGTACCCTAACGCTTGAGCAAGTGGAGGTGGAGATGATAAAACGGGCCATGGATTACCATAAAAACAAAATAAGCAGGGCGGCGGCCTCGCTTGGCCTCACGCGCAGCGCCCTGTACCGCCGCTTAGATAAATACCAGATACCCTACGATGAAGCTGAGGACTAAATATATTTTGTTTGTGGTGATATTGCACCTGTTAACGCTGCTGCTCACCTACTTCATTTTTGATCAAAACAAAATATTCTTCATCGTTTCGGAGCTGGTGGTCATCATATCCATGGTAATAGCCTTTCAACTATATATGCAGCTGATACAGCCTTTAAAAATGCTTATGCAGGGTGTTGATGCTATTAAGGATAAGGATTTTAACGTAAAGTTTTTGCCCACCGGCAAGCACGAGGTAGATGAACTGATAAACGTTTATAACCAGATGATGGATGAACTACGAACAGAACGCACCCGGCAGGAGCAGCAGCATTTTTTTTTGGAGAAGCTGATATACACCTCGCCCACAGGCATCGTGATCCTTGATTTTGATGATCGTATTCAGCAGATAAACCCTAAGGCACTCCAACTATTATCGGTTAACGAGCAACAGTTGATAGGTTTGTCGGTAAATGAACAGGAACATCCCTTATTTCAGCAAATGGGGCTATTAAAATCTGGCGAAACCACGGTGGTTAAGCTGGATGGGGCAAGCTCGTTCAAGCTGCAAAAGTCGCACTTTGTAGATAGGGGGTTCTCCCGTCATTTTATCATGATCGAGGACCTTACAGCCGAGATCCTGGCCGCCGAGAAAAAGGTATACGGCAAGGTAATCAGGATGATGGCGCACGAGGTGAATAATACCATTGGTCCGGTAAACTCCATTATGCAATCGGCCATGAAAACCGACCGGCTTTGGCAAAGCCATGACTTTGATACCCTGAAAGATGCCCTCCAGGTAGCCATGGACCGCAATCAGAACCTCAACCTTTTCATGCGCAACTTTGCCGATCTGGTAAAACTTCCGCCGGCCAACAAACAACCTATTGTGCTGCAAAAGGTGATAAATGCTGTAGCCAAACTCATGAGCATCAAAGCCCAGGAAAAAGGAGTAGGGTTTGAATTTAACCTCCCCGAAACCGATATGAACATCATGGCCGATGAACAGCAACTGGAACAGGCGCTCATCAATATTGTAAAAAACGCAATCGAAGCACACGAGGATAAGGGCACAGTAACATTTACCATAACACCATCAGCAAAAAAACTGGTGATCACCGATACCGGCAAAGGCATCAGCGCCGAACAAAATGCCAACCTCTTTTCACCCTTCTTCAGCACCAAAAAAGATGGCCAGGGCATTGGGCTGACCCTGGTACGCGAAATACTGCTTAATCACGGTTTTGAATTTAGCTTGAAAACGGTAGAGGAAAGGCAAACGGAGTTTACGGTTTGGTTTTAAGTGAGATACCGGAAATAACAAAACGTTGTCATTTCGACGAGGAACGAGGAGAAATCTTGTACTCCCTGTAAATTCGCCTTGTATATTATAGAAGATTTCTCTTTCGCACGACGCTCATACCCGCTCATGCTCTATCGAAATGACATTTTTTTGTATTAAATATTCATAGTTACCGCGGGTTTGAAACCCGTGGTTAACATGGTTTCAGCTTCCAGCTGAAGTAAGCTGAAAGCTTATCGCATGATTACTTAATATGCTATGTTTGATAAAGAAATTGTTGGTGACAACACCAACAACGGCATAAAATATCTTCCGCTACCGCAAGCGTCCCGCTTGTGGTATAATTTGTAAATTAGAAAACTGTCCTGCTTGTCGTATAATTTGAAGATCAGAAAACTGTCCTGCTTACCACAAGCGGGACGCTTGCGGTAAGCAGGAGGGGAAATAAAATCACGCTACCCCCTTCAACCCCCCAATCCAGGTTCAGACAAAAAAGAAAAATCATTTCCAATAGCTGAAACCTTTTAGTATTGTTGTATAACCAATATCTTACTATGCAAAGGCGACACTTTATTAAACTTTCAACCACTACCGCGGCAGCTGCTTTATTTAGCCGTATTACTCATGCAACATCAACATTAACCACCGCTGTCAACGCTCCCGACGAGGTTTGGGCGCAATCGGGCGAGGAATGGTTTAAGCTGGAAGGTACTAACGGCAACGTATTTACTCATAAAGACATCAGCCTTAGGCTCAAAAATAGCGGCGATGCCAAGGGTGTGTTTGTGAGTTCGCCAACGCAGCAATTAAACGCGGTACGTTTAAAGTGGAAACATAACCTGTCGCCGAATTCCAAATTTCTGGGCGACCATTGGGAACGCTCCTATGGCGATCTGCAATGGAAAACTAAACCCGATGGGGTTAAAAATCCGTGGTATGTAATCATTCACGACGATAAGCAAACCGCCTGCTTCGGGGTAAAAACCGGCTGCAAAAGTATTTGCTGGTGGGGCCTCACCAATGATAGCCTGGAGCTAACGTTGGATACCCATTCGGGAGGTAACGGAGTGTTGTTAGGCTCGCGCGAGCTGCATGCTGCGGATGTGATCACCACTAACGGCAGGCCCGGAGAAAACGCTTTTTATACTACCCGCAGGTTCTGCGGCATGATGTGCCCGAATCCGCGTTTGCCTAAACAGCCGGTTTATGGCATTAACGATTGGTATTTTGCCTATGGCAATAACTCATTTGATCTGATCAAGAAAACCACCGCTATGATGGCCGAGCTGGTTACCGATACGCATAACCGCCCGTTTTCGGTAGTGGATGCAGGCTGGGCGCAGTATTCGCCGTTGCTGCCGGGAGATGGCGGCTGGAACGATGATTTTTCAAAACCGAACGATAAGTTTAAGGATATGCACCTGCTTGGCAACGAGATCAAGAACCTGGGTATGCGCCCCGGTTTGTGGATGCGCCCGTTGTGTGCCAAACATGATGAAAAGGCCAGTTTGCTGGCTCCCAAAATACCGGGCCGCGACGATCCGAAGAACCCGGTGCTCGACCCTACAATTCCCGAAAATATAGAACGCATTAAACACAATTTTGAGGTTTACAAGCAATGGGGTTATGATATGGTGAAACACGACTTCAGTACCTATGATATCACAGGCCGCTGGGGTTTTGATATGAAAGACAGTATTACCGCACCCAACTGGAACTTTAACGACCGCAGTAAAACCACTGCCGAGATCATTAATGATCTGTACGGGGCCATCCGCCAAGCTGCGGGCAGCATGTACATCATAGGTTGTAATACCATGAGCCACTTGTCGGCAGGGGTGTTTGAGCTTTGCCGTATAGGCGATGACACCAGCGGTAAGGAATGGGAGCGCACCCGCAAAATGGGGGTAAACACACTGGCTTTCCGCCTTACGCAGCACGATAAATTTTATGCCGTTGATGGCGATTGCGTTGGCCTTACCACTCACATAAGCTGGGACAGGAACAAGCAATGGCTGCAATTACTGGCCGAAAGCGGTGCGCCGCTCTTCATCTCGGCCCAGCCCGAAGCTTTAGGAACCGAACAGCGCGCCGCCATAAAACAAGCCTTTGCCCAGGCTGCCAAAGTTCAACCCGTAGGCGAGCCTTTAGACTGGGAAACCAACATTCAACCCGATAAATGGAGGTTGAACAATAAGATTGTTGATTTTAACTGGGCGTAGATACACCCATCGTGCGTGTCTGGAAAATTTGCTATTGCGAGGAGGAGCGACGAAGCAATCGCGAACTGTTGCCTGAACCACGATTAAACTGATTTGTTGGATTAGAGGATTTTTAATCATGATTCTGGTGCCGGCTGATTAGGCCATGCCGGCAAATTTTCGTATATTTACAAAACACAGCGGCCCTGTTCTCTTTGATCAAAGAGGACAGGGCTGTTTGGTTAAGGATGAAAATGATCCGGAATCTGTCAATTTAAAACAGTTATTTGAATATCAATAAGTTGATACTTTTTAAAGCTCCAAAAACGTATTAAAAAGTGATTGGAATCTGTATTTTAATTAAGAAAACTTAGTTTTTTGCAATGAAACCGGGATATTTTGTGTCAATTCTGAATCAAAAAGTGTTAAAATAAAATTTTAAAAAGTGAGGGTGCACTCAGAAAGCGTTTTCGTTTTGTAAACAATGGAATCATTATCTTGTTCAACATTTACTTTCACCCGGATAACATAACCATGAGGAAACTACTGATTTTTTTGCCTGTGATTTTTATGCTTTCATGCCATAACAACCCGGCTCAGGATCTCGAAAATAAAAAACTAAACAGCCTGGCAACCGAATACGTAAGGCTGGGCCTCAGCATAGGCCAATACGATACCGATTTTGTGGATGCCTACTACGGTCCCGATTCGCTGAAGCCAAGGCAGGAGCCACTAAAGGATTTTCCGAAGGATAGCCTGCTGGCCAATGCCAACAGCCTGATGAACGAGTTGAAAGTTATAGCCACCTCATCAACAATTGATACCAATAAAATGCGGGCCAGCTGGATAGCCGATCAGCTGGTTGCCTTTAGCCGTCGGATACGTATTTTCTCGGGCGAGGAACGCCCCTTTGATGAGGAGTCAAGAGAACTGTTTGGCGTAGCGGCACCGGTTTACAATGAAGATTATTTTAAGGCCCAGATAGCCCAGCTGGATAGCATATTACCAGGCAAAGGGCGTGTAAATGACCGATTTCAAAAGCTGGCCAATAAATTTATTATCCCCAAAGATAAGCTGGATGCTGTGATGCAGGCTGCCATTGCCGAGGCCCGCAAACGTACATTGGCCCACTACAAATTGCCTGCCGGCGAAAGTTTTACGCTGGAGTATGTAACAGACAAACCATGGAGCGGCTACAACTGGTACAAAGGCAATTACAAGAGCACGGTACAAATAAATACCGACCTGAAAGTATTTATTGACAGGGCCATTGATGTAGGCAGTCATGAAAGCTATCCCGGCCATCACGTGTATAACATGCTGTTGGAGAAACACCTTTACCATGATAAAGGCTGGGTTGAGATTTCGATGTACCCGCTGTTCAGCCCTCAATCATTAATTGCAGAGGGGAGTGCTAACTACGGTATTGAAGTGGCTTTCCCGGGGGATGATAAGGTGAAGTTCGCCAAAACGGTACTGCTGCCATTGGCCGGTTTAGATACTGTCGGTATCGATCTGTATTTTAAGGCGCTGGCTATAAAAGGTAGTTTAAATTATGCGCGTAACGAGGCCGCAAGGGGACTCATCAACAATACCCTATCGCGCGATAAGGCCCGGAACTACCTCACTAAGTACTGCCTCATGAACGATGAAACAGCTGATAAATCCCTGAGCTTTATCAAAAAATACCGTAGCTATGTAATAAACTACAACTACGGGCAGGACCTTGTCAAAAACTACGTTGAACGCAACGGCGGTACTGCCAAAACACCCGAGAAACGCTGGGAACTATTCGGCAAGTTGCTGAGCAATGAAGTGACCCCGGCCAGTTTGATCAATAAATAAAACCTAAATACCCTTGTCATGAAAGTGAAGCTGATCTCTTTATGTACTGTTTTAACAGTGGTATGCTATAGCTCCTGTAAAAATGAACCTGTTGCCGAGGCGGATACATACAGTGGCTGGCCCGCTTATGCGGGTGGTAAGGAAGGCAATCGTTATTCATCAAATGAAGAGATCAACCTTAGTAATGTAAAGCAGCTAAAACAGGTTTGGACTTATAGCACTCATGACAAGGATACCGCCAACCGCAGCCAAAACCAGTGTAACCCTATCATGGTTGATGGTATGCTATACGGCACCAGCCCTAAGCTGAAATTGTTTGCTTTGGATGCGGCAACGGGCACTCAAAAATGGTTGTTTGATCCAGCTAAAGAAGATACCACTAACAACGGCGACCCCATGGCTTATTACAAGGTAAGCCGGGGAGTAATTTACTGGCAAGACCATAGTGGCTACCAAAAACGCATTTTTTACAGTGTAGGGGCCAAAACATTCGCCATTGACGTGCAAACGGGTAAACCAGTACGCTCGTTTGGCAAGGACGGATTTATCGACCTGACTAAAGATCTGGGTCGCGAAACCAAATCATTTGTGGCGGGTACAACACCTGGAGTGGTTTACAAAGATCTGTTTATCGTAGGTACCCGCGTAGCTGAATCAGCCGATGCTGCGCCGGGGCATATCAGGGCTTATGATGCGGTTACGGGTAAACTGCGGTGGATATTCCATACCATCCCGCATCCGGGCGAAAAGGGCTATGAAACATGGAAGGATACTGCCGCCTGGAAAAAATTTGGCGGGGCTAACAGTTGGGCCGGTATGGCTTTGGATGAGAAGCGGGGTATTGTATATATCCCAACGGGCTCTGTCGGTGGTGATTTTTATGGCGGTTTTCGCAAGGGGAAAAATCTGTTCAGTAATACTTTATTGGCTTTGGATGCTGCTACTGGTAAACTGAAATGGCATTTCCAGGTGGTACATCATGATCTGTGGGATCGTGACCTGTCTGCCAATCCCAACCTGGTAACTATCAACCATAATGGTAAGCAGGTTGATGCCGTGGCGCAGATCACCAAGCATGGTTATATTTTTATGTTCGACAGAACAAACGGAGAACCCATATTTCCGATAGTTGAAAAGCCTGTACCTACGCTGGCGCTGCCCGGCGAGCAGGCATGGCCAACGCAGCCTATACCTACTTTGCCACAGCCTTTTGCAAGACAGATGTTTAATCCGGAGGATGTAACTGATCTGTCGCCCGAAACGCATCAGGATATGATGCAGAAGTATAATCAGGTTAAAAACCGCCTCATGTTTACACCGCCAAGTAAGGCAGGAGGTTGGATATTTCCGGGTTTTGATGGCGGCGGAGAATGGGGCGGAGCAGCGGTTGATGCCGAAACCAAGATCATGTATGTAAACAGTTCGGAGATGCCCTGGGCGCAGGTAATGATAGCTGTACCTAAATCAACCGGCGATCAGTCGCTGAAGGGTATCGGGCAGATGATCTACAATAAAAACTGCCTGGCCTGCCATGGCCCCGAGTTGAAGGGCAACGGTACCTCATACCCATCGTTGGTTAATATCGGCAAAAAATATAAGGAAGACCAAGTAAGCCAGATCATTGCCAATGGCCGTAATATGATGCCATCCTTTAAACAAATTGCCCCGGCCGATAAAAAGGCCCTGCTGGCGTTCCTGCTGAAATTACCCGATGAAAAAGCCGCTAAAGTGGTAGCCAAAGAACCTGTTGCCAACAGAACCGCGAGCACCAAACAGGAAAAGAAACTGGTGGATGAGATTCCCTATACCATGACCGGTTATAACCGCTTTGTTGATAAAGACGGTTATCCCGGCATTAAACCACCATGGGGCACGCTCAATGCTATCGACCTTACATCGGGCAAATTATTATGGAAAGTGCCGCTTGGCGAATATCCGGAGCTAACCAAACGCGGAATCCCGGTTACCGGTACCGAAAATTATGGCGGCCCGCTGGTGACCAAAGGAGGGCTGATATTTATAGCGGCCACTAAAGACGAAAAGATACGGGCCTTTGATAAAAAAACGGGCAAAGTATTGTGGGAAGCCCAGCTACCGGCGGCAGGCTATGCGACACCGGCAACTTACAGTATTGATGGCAAACAATATGTGGTAATAGCCTGCGGCGGCGGCAAAATAGGCAGCAAATCTGGCGATGAGTATGTTTGTTTTGGGTTGTAATTGCAATTTTGCTTTTACACTAATACCGATTGATATATGAAAATTATTTTCAAAATATCGTGCCTGTGAATTTTATTCATGCAGGATGCCTCTTATTGCACATAAATCTTCTCAAATATTGTGTATATATTGTTACCTTATTTATTATCAATAAGTTATAACTTGTGAATGTTAAATAATATATGATGATTCTTGTATCATCATATATTATAAACTAAACCTAAACAGCATACATCCCCCTGTGTAATAATATCGCTGTTTGTACAATCGCTTATAAACTTAATAAAATAAAAAACCTACTTATGAAAAAACAATTAATTTGGGCCATAGGCTTGAGTATGGCCTTTTGCGCCTGTAAAAAAGAGTCTACTCCACATAACCAGACCCCGGCTGAAACAGGTGGAACTAAAGGAGTAAAAAGGTATGCTGTTGGTTTTAATCTCAGCGGCTTTACTAAAGAAACCAAAGGTATTAGTTCGGATAAACTCAGTACCAATGCCGCCCTTACCGATGCTATTAAATTCCTGAGTTATTATGCCTATACCGGGAATAAAGACTCATTAAAACTTGTTAAAAATATATATCAGAAATCAACAGATGCTGGTTTCGGTACAATAACCGATTCACTTGCGGCGGGGCACTACACTATATTTTTTGTAGGTTCAACATCATCAAACTATTATGTTACCAATGCATTCCTAAACCTGGTTGATGGTACTTATCACCCGGCATTAGGGTATAAAAATAATGAGAATATAACTGACACCTTTTTGCAGAAACTTGAATTTGATGTAACCGGTGCAGGCACGCAGAATATTGTTTTGAAGAGAATAGTAGGCCAAATAACTTATAAATTATTAGATGTTTTGCCAGCCGATGTTAGCAGGGTAGAAGTAACCATTGGTAATGCAGCCCCGCTTTATGATATGGTTGATGGTGGGGTGGCCTTTGACGGAACCCATGGCAGTGGCTGGGACGACCGAATCCAAACTTTTACGGTGAACAGTGGCGATAAAGGAAAAGCAAATGTTGAATTTTCTACATATGTATGGCCGTTTAGCTACTTTAGCACAAGTATCAGGGCTTATAACTCAACTGATGTACTGATAGGGCACACCAACCCTGACGACAGCCAATCGTTATCGATTTCAGAAAACACGCAATACATATTATCCGGATACTTATTTAAACAAGCCCCCTCAAGTTTTGGTATTACTGTTGACTCTAAATGGAATACCCCACAAAATAGTACTTTTTAATATACTGAGCTGTTAAACAGTATATTATAAGAGCCTGGTTATGTGATCAGGCTCTTATAATCATTATAGTATTGTTTTTACTTGTAATTTCAATCAAAATATGCATTTTTATAGCCAGCCAATTCTGTAAAAACCTTTATGAAATTCAGCCGTGTGCATATTACCTTTTGTGCCATTTTATTGACCGCATTAAGCGTAAATGCCCAAACCAGCTTTAAACCGCAAAACCAGCTTTTAAATACTTTTAAAAAGAATTTTAAGGATGCCAACGCGCAATATAAATTACTGGCCAAACAGATAGGTCCGCAGGAGTTTCCGAAAACCTATCATCCCGATACCAAAAAACAGGAAAATAGTAACTCGGGCTGGTGGTGCAGCGGGTTTTACCCGGGCAGCTTATTGTATCTGTACGAGCAAAATCATGATGAACAATTATTGACGGAAGCTAACCGCATTTTGGGCGTTTTAGCTAAAGAACAATATAATAAGAACACACACGATCTGGGTTTCATGATGTATTGCAGTTTTGGCAATGCCAACAGAACTGAGCCTAAACCGGAGTATAAACAAATTCTGATCAATAGTGCTAAATCGTTATCAACAAGGTTTAACCCAACTATTGGCTGTATTAAATCATGGGATTCAAAAAACCCGTCAGACTATCTCGTGATCATCGATAACATGATGAACCTCGAATTGCTGTTTTGGGCCACCCGTGAAACCGGCGATTCCAGCTATTATAAAATTGCGGTTACTCACG
Organism: Mucilaginibacter aquaedulcis; assembly: GCF_030409325.1. GTDB lineage: Bacteria > Bacteroidota > Bacteroidia > Sphingobacteriales > Sphingobacteriaceae > Mucilaginibacter > Mucilaginibacter aquaedulcis. The sequence continues at coordinate 362,058 of NZ_JAUFPR010000001.1, read as the reverse complement.
CTAACACCACCATAAAAAATCATTACAGGCCTGATTATAGCTCTTACCACGTAATTAATTATGATGCGCAAACGGGCGCAGTGAAAGAAAAGAAAACAGCGCAGGGTTTTGCAAATGAATCGGCATGGGCGCGCGGGCAGGCCTGGGGCCTTTATGGGTTCACAGTGATGTATCGGGAAACAAAGGATAAAAAATATCTTGATCAGGCACAAAATATTGCCCGGTTTATACTTACTAACCCTAACCCTAACCAGCCGGCTGATAAAATACCCTACTGGGACTATAACGCAACCAATATTCCCAATGCTTTGAAAGATGCATCGGCGGCCGCCATAACGGCTTCGGCATTGCTTGAACTTTGCAAGTATGCTGATAACAATAAGGGGCAGGAGTATTTTAACACTGCAGAAACCATATTGAAAACATTATCATCGCCGGCTTACAAAGCACCGCTTGGTACCAATGGCGGCTTTATTTTAGAACATAGCGTGGGGCATTTCCCTGCCGGAACCGAGATTGACGTACCTTTAACTTATGCTGATTATTATTTTATTGAAGCGATGAAAAGGTATGATGAATTTGTAACCAATAAGTAAACACTGCAAAACAGAAAATATATGGCTTTTGGTAAAAGTAGGGTAGAAGCATTTAGTGATGGTGTTATAGCCATTATCATTACCATTATGGTGCTGGAACTGAAGGTTCCTCATGATGATACACTGGAATCGTTAAAACCGCTTTTACCGGTATTTATGAGCTATATTTTGAGTTTTATATATGTGGGCATCTACTGGAACAACCATCACCATATGATGCACATAGTACGATCGGTGAACGGTACTGTACTTTGGGCCAACCTGCACATGCTGTTTTGGCTTTCGCTGATTCCTTTTGTAACCAGCTGGATGGGGGAGAACCATTTTACACAAATACCCGTGATTTGTTATGGTGCAGTTTTGGCCATGACTGGGTTTTCATATGATATTTTACAAAAAACGCTCATAAAACACAATGGCGAACAATCACTTATTGCTAATGTACTGGGTCACGACTGGAAAAGTATAGGTTCCGTATTCATTTATATACTGGCCATTGGCTTATCTTGGGTGAGCTCCACCCTGAGTTTTGCCTTGTATTGCGTAGTGGCCGCCATATGGTTTATACCTGATAAACGGATAGAAAATAAATTAAAGGATGATTCATTAAAAATTGAAGAATAAATATTAGTTTAGATATTATATTCCTGCCAATCAACATAGTATAATTCTGAAAGAGGTTTTTACCTGCAAATTTTAAACCTTATCACAGTAATGGTGTTATAGCACTGATTTTATTTTATGTAATCAGGTGCTGTCATAAATTATGTAAAGTTTTATTATTTGGCACAATTATACCCTTTTCTATGTTTGATATTGCTCCGGTAAATGAGAGTGAATTGTTGGTGCAGGTAGCTTCAGGCAATGAACAAGCCTTTCAGAAATTATTTATGATGTATCACCAGCAATTAGGTGTGCACATGATACGCATAACAAACTCGGCCGAGTTGGCCGAAGAGGTGGTGCAGGATGTGTTTTTAAAAATATGGCTCACACGCGAGTCATTGGTGGGGGTTGATAATTTTAAGGCTTACCTGTTCGTGATCTCCAAAAATCACGCCTTAAACTGCCTGAAAAAACTGGCCAAAGAACGAACTTTTGTAAAACAGCTGGAAGATAGTGATGTAAAGGTCATGATACCCGATGCCACAGATACAGACATGTATTATAACCTGCTTGACGAGGCAATTGATCAATTACCGCCTCAGCAACAAAAAGTTTATTTACTGAGCAGGCATAACCGCCTCAAGTATGCCGAAATAGCCGATCAGTTGGAGCTATCGCGCGAAACCGTAAAAAAATATTTACAAATTGCTACGATATCCATAACCGAGTATGTGCATGAGCATCTGGAAGTTACCGCTATGCTGCTGGTAACAATTAAAAGTTTTTTAATTTTTTTTAAAATCCGGTAGCCCCTTTTTTTAGGTATTAGTTGTCATGCAAGTGAAGTTTCCCAAAAACCTCATTTGCCAATTATTTACAGATGACTAATAACTATTCTACCATATGAGTGCATTTAATGCAAGGTTAAGCTATCTTTTCAATAGCTACTATAATCAAACTGCTACAGCTCAGGAACAGGAAGAGTTATTTCAAATTATTAATGCATCTGCAAATGATGCCGAGCTAACGGCGCTTATTCAGCAAGCCTGGAACGATCTGGAAACTAACGAGCCGCTTTTTGACCACGCGAAAAGCATGAGCATGCTGAACAACATCTTACAGAATAAAACCGATCATGATAACTCCTATCAGATAAGACCTCCCGATAACAATATACCATGGGTAAAGCTTGGTGTAGCCGCGGCTTTACTGGTATTTGTGAGCTTTGGCGCCTACGTTTTTATAAAGCAAAAAAAGCAGGCAGCAGGTGGAAAGGATTTTGCTAAAAACCAACCTGCCCATGACGTTTTTCCGGGGGGGAATAAAGCTGTTTTAACTTTGGCAAACGGTAAAACGATTTATCTTGACAATGCGCAGAACGGCGTTTTGGCCAAGCAGGGCGATGCCCAGATCAATAAAACAAGGGATGGCCAACTGGTTTACCGCTCGGGTAATGAGGGGCAAAATGATGCATCAGAAATTAATATCGTATCTACTCCGCGCGGCGGACAATACCAGCTTGTACTTAACGATGGCAGTAAGGTTTGGTTAAACTCTGCTTCATCGGTTAGTTTCCCGGCTGTATTTACAGGTAAAACCCGCGATGTTGAAATTACCGGCGAAGCTTACTTTGAGGTGGCTAAAAATGCTGAGAAACCCTTCAGGGTAAAAACAAATAATGTTTTGGTTGAAGTATTGGGCACGCACTTTAATGTGATGGCTTATAATGATGAAAACGCGGTAAAAACAACCCTGCTGGAAGGGGCGGTAAAAATAAGCAACAATGAAAACGCCAGTGTTTTAAAGCCTGGTCAGCAAGCTTCACTTAATCAGAATGGACAGATCAGGGTGGTGAACAATCCTGATGCAGATGATTCTATAGCCTGGAAAGACGGCTTGTTTCAGTTTAGCGATGCAGGTATCGAAACAATTATGCGCCAGGTTTCGCGCTGGTATGATGTAAGTGTATCCTACGAGGGGAAGATACCCGAGCGTGAATTTACGGGCCGTATCTCGCGTAACGTTAAAGCCTCCGAATTATTGAATATGCTTAAATACGAAGGTGTAAATTTTAAAATAGAAGATAAGCATATCACCATAACCATGTAATTACTTAATACCATAATAACCAACTATTCACCCTTTAAAAAACGCTATGATGAAAGAAATACACAAAACCAGTTAGCCTCTTCCGGGACTCTGGCCTTCGTTTCTTTTGCGGTGCAAACTTCACCACAAACAGTAAAAATACAGGCATAAAAAAACCGGGAAGTGTTTGCAGCACTAACCCGGCTAAATATCTGGGCCCCAAAAAAATGCAATCGACGAATTGAAAGTTAATGTTTAACCCAAACTCTACAAACTTATGAATTTTAATTCTAAGGCCACGCCTTTGGCATGGCCTCAATTATCCAAAATAATACTGGCTATGAAGCTAACAGTTATTATTATGATTGCCGCCCTTACCAACGTAAGTGCGAAAAGCTATAGTCAAATAGTAACGCTGCATCAAAAGAATGCCTCAGTTGAAAAAGTACTGCGTGCTATTGAAAAACAAACCGGCTATCATTTTTTATATGACAAAAATGATGTGTCAAAAGCAGGAGGAATCAACATTGAGCTTTCTAACGCCCCCCTTGAAGAAGCCCTTGATCAATGTTTTAAAGACCAACCCTTAACCTACAAGGTTTTTGATGAAACCATTGTAGTTAAAAAGAAAGAAGAGAACGCAGCTGCCGTAGCGGCGTTTAAAGTGCAGGGTACTGTTAGCGATTCCAAAGGCCCGCTTCCTGGTGTAAGCGTAAGGGTAAAAGGGTCAAACGTAGGTACCGTTACTGATGTTAATGGTAAATACACCCTTAATGCTCCAAGCGCGAACGGAACCCTTGTATTTAGCTTTGTGGGTTATACCTCACAAGAGATAAATATTAATAACAAGGCACAGCTTGACGTAACACTGGTAGAACTGCCTAAAGCCCTTAGCGAAGTGGTAGTTGTTGGTTACGGTACACAAAAACGTGTAGACTTAACCGGCTCGGTTGGTAGCGTTAGTGCTAAACAGTTACAGGATCGTCCGGCTATTAACGTTGAGCAGGAACTTGCCGGAAAAATTGCCGGTGTAAACGTATCAACCAACTCTGGTGCACCGGGCGGCGAAACCAAGATCCGTATCCGTGGTTACAGCTCTATCAATGCAGCAACCGATCCGCTTTATGTAGTGGATGGGGTGATTTGGACAGCAGGTGGCTCAGCTTTGAATCCTAACGATATCGAAACTATTGATGTACTTAAAGATGCATCATCAACAGCTATTTATGGTACCCGTGGTGCTAACGGTGTAATCCTGGTAACTACCAAACGTGGTAAAAAAGGAGGTAGTGTTAGTTACGACGCTTACGGAAGCATCAGCGTAATGGCTAAAGAATTGCCTGTTTTGAACTCGCAGCAGTTTTTATCTGTTGAAGACCAGTCATACGCCAACATCCCTAAATATGACCCGGCCGGATGGGCTGCAGGTAAGTATGTAGATGATGATCCTAAAAAGATCCGTACCGCGCTGATCGGAAAGTTATTTGATCAGAACCTGAATCCGTTATACGATGTTGATTGGCAAAAGGCCACTACGCGTACAGCTTATAGCCAAAATCATAACGTTACATTTACCGGTGGTACCGATAACCTTACTTACGGTTTATTCCTGAACTATGCTGATGACGAAGGTATCATATTAAACAGTTACCAAAAACGTTACAACGCGCGTTTAACAATTGATAACCAGATTAAACCGTGGTTAAAAGTTGGTGCAACCTTCAATTACAACAACTCGGAGCAACGTACTGCAGATGACGGTACAGGTGGTAACGTCATCCCTCGTATGTTAATTGAGATGGTGCCGTTCATACCTATCCGCTATCCTGATGGTTCATATGGTAAGAGAACCGACTATCCTAACTTAGAAGGTGGCGATAACCCGGTTGCTCAGGCTAATGAAATTCACAACCTGTATCGCAAAAGCATATTTAGCGGTAACGGTTATTTAAACCTGAATCTGGCACCGGGTCTGGAATTTCGCAGTACTATAGGTGTTACTACACAGGCTAACTATAACCCGCATTACCAAACCGGTTTAGTAGGTGGTGCTACTGTTGATCAAAGCAACAGCTCTGCTTCTATCAATGAATATAATGACACTTTCTGGCAATGGGAAAATCACTTTACCTATAACAAAGTGTTCAATAAAATACACTCATTAAACGTAGTTGTAGGTACAGAACGCCAAAACTTTAACGAACTGAGCGTTGGATCTTCAACATCTGGTTTATCAGATGATTACTTTGGCTTTAATAACCTGGGTGTAGGCGCAACTCCCGGTACACCGGCCTCAGCCTATTATGCATGGCAGATACAATCATTTTTTGGACGTATCAATTACGGTTTTAAAGATAAATACCTGTTAACCTTAACCGGTCGTGAGGATGGTTCATCACGCTTTGGTCCTTCAAAAAAATATGGTTTCTTCCCATCAGCGGCATTGGCTTGGCGTGTATCTCAGGAAGATTTCCTGAAAGACAACAAAACCATTTCTGATCTGAAACTGAGATTTAGCTATGGTTTAACCGGTAACTCAGAAATTGGTCAGTACCGCTCTCAGGCTAACCTCGTGTCTGGTACTACAGTTACAGGAGGCACAGGAACCATAATTGATACCGGCAGCCCTGGTAACCCGGATCTGCAATGGGAAAAAAACAGTGAGTTTAACTTTGGTGTAGCCTTCGGTTTGTTCAACAATCGTTTAAATGTTGACGCGGATGCTTATTACAAAAAAACCAAAGCTTTATTGCTGAATGCACCAATACCAGAAAGCAGCGGTTATAACAGCGTTTTCAAAAACATTGGTAGCCTTGAAAATAAAGGTATCGAGTTAACTATCAACTCTGTTAACGTTAAAACCGATAACTTTAGCTGGAATACCACCTTCAATATCTCCTTCCTGAAAAATAAAATACTTCACTTAGGTGATGCGAATGACGATATCTTTTTGGCACCAACATTCCTGTCACAGTTTAACTTACTGCGTGTAGGTCAACCAGCCAGCGTGTTCTATGGCTACAAAGTATTAGGTACTTGGGGTACCGCCGAAGCTGCAGATGCTGCCAAATACGGCAAACTTCCTGGCGACTTAAAAATTCAGGATACTAACGGCGACGGAAAGATCACTGTTGATGATAAGCAGATATTGGGTAAATCAACCCCATCTGGTTATGGAACATTTACCAACACCTTCCGTTACAAAGAGATTGACCTGGGTATCGAGCTGCAGTTTAACTATGGCAACCAGATCATGAACTTAACCCGTCACTCAGGTCAGGATCGTACCGGTCAGGCCAATAGCTATGCCACCGTATTAAATGCCTGGACACCAGATCATCAAAATACCAGTATAGCACAAGATCGTCCGGCTTACGTTTACTATCAAACAGAAATCTATTCAACCAAGGTTGAAAGCGGTAATTTTATCCGTGGCCGTAACATAACCTTAGGTTATAACTTCCCTGATAACCTGGTTAAGAAAATAAAACTGAGCCGCTTAAGAATATATGCACAGGCACAAAATGTATTCCTGATCACTAAGTATACCGGGTATGATCCTGAAACTTCAACCTACAACAGTAGCAGTAACTTTACTCAGGGTATCCAGTTTTATGATTATCCTAAACCAAGAACATATCTGCTTGGTGTAAATGCAAGTTTTTAATTAAATACCTAAATAAGCATATTATGAAATTTAATTTTAAAAAATACAAGGCTGGCCTATTAGCCTTGATAGCTATATCAACTGTTACCAGCTGTAAAAAATATCTTGACGAACCTAATAGGTCAAACTTTACACAGCAAAACTATTTTACTACTGGAAGCCAGGCACGTGCGTTTGTAAATGGTATTTACGGCAACAACTTTAATAATGGTCAAAACTATGGTTCCTACATTTTTCTGAATGGTGATGCCTATGGTGAAGCGCCGTTTATAACGCTGGAGCTTTTTGCAGGTCATGCCACTTCGTTAGGGCAAAGTGTAAATAACAACAACGTTATATTTGAACGTACCGATCCTACTAACCCTGGTTTTGAAACTATGTGGAAAGGGAGCTATACAGCCATAGCCGAGTGTAACATTGCATTAAACCGTATACCATCCATCAGTATGGATGATGCTGCCAAGAAATCATTACTTGGCGAGGCGTACTTTTTAAGGGCTTTCTTTTATTATCACCTGGTTAGGTTATATGGAGATGTGCCTTTGATAACTACTCCGGTTGATTTGAACAGCACGCTTTTGTACCCCGCACGTACGCCTAAAGAGCAGGTATATGACCAGGTAGTAAATGATTTACTTGCAGCTGAACAATCAGGCCTTCCGGCTACTAATGGTATGCTGGCATCCATGGGTGCTGTACATACGTTATTGTCAAGCGTGTATTTAACCATGGCTGGTTATCCACTACAGAAAACTGAGAATTATCAGAAAGCTGCAGATGAGGCCAAACTGGCTTTGCCTTCATATACACTATTTACAGATTATGCCTATTTACATGATAACGCCCACAAAAATCAAGGCGAGTTGATATTTCAGGCCAATTATGATGCAACAAAAAATGCAACCAATGCCATCACCCAATTAACGGTTCCTTTTAACCAACCTGTTGGTGTTTATGGTGACCATTTGGGTGCTATGATACCTACTGATGCATTTTTTAACAGCTACGAAGCAGGCGACAAACGTACTCAGGAAAAACAGTTCTATTTTTCACAATACCCGGCTTCTGACGGTAACTCTGTTGTTATATTCGGTGAGCATTGCTTGTACAAATATTTCCATGTGGAAAGCTCTGTATCAGGCACGGCCAATAGCGGGAAATGTGATGAAAACTGGACTTTCTTACGTTTACCTGAAGCCATGCTTACTTTTGCTGAAGCTTCAAACGAGGTAAATGGCCCAACTGCCGATGCTTATGATGCCGTTAACCAGATCAGAGCTCGTGCTAACCTGGCTCCGTTGGCTGGTTTAACAAAAGACCAGTTCCGTATAGCTATCTGGAAAGAGCGCTACCACGAGCTGGCTTTTGAAGATAAATCATACTTCGATATTCAGCGTACTCACCAGATCTATGATGTAAAAAACAATACTTTTGGTCCGGCAACTTCTACTCCAAATGAGCAGGGTGTTACCATGAAAGATCAGTATTTCCTGTGGCCTGTTCCGCAACGCGAAATAGCTACAAATAACAAACTAACTCAAAACACAGGTTGGTAATAACTCTCAATTAATATAATAATAAAGCGGCTGCCTCAAAAGGGCAGTCGTTTTTGTTTTAATGCCACTCATCGTGATAAACAAACTTGGGCATTTGCCACTTATACCTGATGGATAGCAGGCGCAGCGTTAAACCAATTACGCAGGCTGTAATAATAGCAAGCCCTTCGCTCCCTCCAAAATATTCAATACCTAAATAAACCGCCCCGGTAACTATCGAGGCGCTGGCATATATTTCTTTGTGAAATAACAGAGGTATATCATTGCACAATACATCGCGCAAAACACCACCGGCGCAACCGGTTATCATTCCGCTTAATAAAACAATACTTGCAGGCAGGTTTATTTGCTGCGCTATCTGGCAGCCTATAATGGTAAATACTACCAAACCCAGTGCATCAAGGTATAAGAACAGCTTTTTTAATTTGGTCATAATGGATGCTATGATAGCAGCCAGCAGGGCAGCAGCAGCGGTGATCAGTAAGTATTCAGGGTGCTCAACCCAACTCATAGGGTAGTGGTTAAACAAAATATTGCGCACTGTACCGCCGCCAAGCGCGGTAACCCAGGCTATGATACAAACACCAACCCAATCCATATCGCGGCGACCGGCAGAGAGGGCAGCCGTCATCGCTTCGGCAGTAATGGCAATGATATATAAAATGTGCAGCATAAGGTTTTGATAAACAGGTTCTTGATTCCTGCCTATCAAATATAGCTAATTGCTCTGGTTAAATTATAGCTCCGCTTCTGTTGACTGTGCTTGCTCTGATGCCTTAAGCCAGTTTCGGCCTTCGCTAAAGCGGGTAACCAGCATAGCGGCAACAGTATCACCGGTGGCATTTAACAGGGTAGCCATTGGGTCAACCAGGGTACCTATGATAATGGCGGGAGGGAGAGCTTCGGGCGGGAAACCGTAGGCCGATATGAACAGTAATTCGCCTATGTAACCGCCATTGGGTATACCCCCTTCAACAAGGCTTACCAGCACGGTCATGGCCAGGGCAATAACAATGGTATCGGCGCTGTTAAAGCTTTTCCCGAACAGGGCAAACACCACTATCATTTTTACTATGGATGATATGCTTGAGCCCTCCTTATGCAGCGTACCGCCTATAGGGATGGTAACATTGGCAATAACATCAGGGATACCTATCTTTTTAGCGGCATCAAGATTAGCAGGTATGGTAGCAATGCTGCTGCAGGTGCCTATAGCCGTTGCCGATGGGATGATATTGTTGCGCCAGTATTTTTTTATCCCCTTTACACCACCGGCAATAAAGGCATATAAACTGAATAGCACTACAAAATAAAAAGCGCCAACGCCATAGTATAAGGCCATTGAGCGCGCATAGCCGCCAAATAATTGCGGGCCAAACACGCCAACCTGGTAGGCAAAATATGCTCCTAAACCTATGGGGCCAAGCTTCATGATGAGGATGAAGATATTTTTAAAAACCTCATTACCGCTGTGTAAAAAACGGGCAAAGGCCGCACCTTTCTCACCCGAACGCAGCGTGGCGAAACCTATCAATACAGAAAAGATGATCATGGCCAGCATGCTTTTCCGGGAAAGTAACTGGTAAAACTCGCTGGTGGTAAATAGCTGGGTAAGCTGATCGCCGAAAGGTTTTTTAACGATGGCCTCAGTTATTGGGCTGGCTACAAGGTGCTGATGTATCGGAAATATCCACGCGGCAATAATAGTTACAATGGCTGCAACAAGCACCGTAGCCACAAATACGGCAGAAGTGATACCCAGCAGGCGGCCGAGCCTTTGCGAACTATCAAGCCCGGCAATGGCTGATGCTATGGCAAAAAACACTAAAGGTACCACGGCTGTGAACAGCAGGTTCAGGAAAATATCTCCTATTGGTTTTAAGGGTTCAACCTTATTGCCTAAGAAAATACCGGCTATACTGCCCGCTATAATACCGGCCATAAGCAGTATGATGCCCTTGTAGTTTTTAAACCAACTATTCATGCGGCTAATATAGTTGTTATACGGCAAATTGACCTGATGGATAAAAGCTGGAAAAATTACCCTACTAAAAATACTGATTGCTCCGTTTGGAGCTGCAAAACCCAACCGGGTTTATGCATAACTTAGCGTTTAAATTTGCACGACGCCTTGCAGAACAATTTAATATATTAGCAGTCAATTATAATGACTGATGCAAATTGAACAGGCCAGAATATTTATACTGGATAAATTAAATAGCGAGCTTCCTGAGCATTTTTATTATCATAATGCGCTTCACGCTGTAGATGTTTACACAGCATCAAAACGCATAGCGCAGAAAGAGGGGATAGGAGTGCACGAACAGCTTTTGCTGCTTACAGCCGCACTGTTCCACGACACGGGATTTTTATACGGGCAAACCGACCATGAATTAAAATCATGTGAAATAGCCGGGTTATATTTGCCAAACTTTGAGTACTCGCCTGCTGATATTGACCAAATCTGCGATATTATTATGGCAACCAAATTGCCGCAAACTCCACATGATCATTTAGGTCAAATTATTTGTGATGCTGATTTGGATTATTTAGGCCGGAATGATTTTTTTGTACTCAGTAAAAAGCTATTTTCGGAACTTGTAATTACCGATGGCTTAAAAACGGAATTAGACTGGGATAAAATACAGGTGGGCTTTTTTCAAAGTCATCATTATTTTACCAAAACAGCCATCGAAACACGCCGGCCTGCAAAGCAGCAGCACCTGGAAGAGATCATTAAAAAAATATTTTAAAAGTATAATTCATGACAAAATCGGAACACAGTTTACCTGAAATAATTAAGGATGTAGTAACTGTAATAGCCGGGATATTATTTTGCGGTTTTGCACTAAAAGGTTTTTTAGTACCCAACAAGTTTTTTGATGGGGGGGTAACCGGTATATCCCTGCTTATTCATGAATTGTACCATGTAAATATTGCCTTTGTTATAATCATAGCCAACATTCCATTTATAATTATGGGTGTGTTCCAGGTTAATAAGGTATTTGCCTTAAAAACTTTTGCCTGCGTTATAGCATTGGGGATTTGTTTATTGTATGTACCGTACCCGGTAATCACTTCTGATAAGCTGTTGGTATCTATCTTCGGAGGCGTTTTCATGGGCCTTGGCGTAGGGCTTTCCATACGTGGAGGCTGCGCACTTGATGGTATTGAGATCATGGCGCTTTACACGCTTAAACGCAGTAGTTTTACCATCAGCGAGATCATTTTAGGCATTAACATTATTATTTTCCTGATTGCTGCCTTTGAACTTGGCCTGCCTACCGCATTATATTCAATTTTAACCTATTATACGGCATCGCGCACCATCAGCTTTGTTATCGACGGATTGGAGGAATACACCGCCGTAAACATCATATCTGCCAAGAGCGATATTATTAAAGAGAGACTGGTAATGGAACTGGGCCGGGGCATCACCGTATATAAAGGAGAGCGCGGCTTTTTGAAAGATAGCTTTGACGTAAGCCACCCTGTTGATATTATATTCACTGTAATAACCCGCCTTGAAGTACGCAGGCTAAAGAACCTGGTTCATAGTATCGATCCTAAAGCTTTTGTGTTCACCAACAGTATTAAAGAGGCTGCCGGTGGTGTATTGAAGAAAAGAGTACGCGAGCATTGAGATTGTTTTACGTTGGACGTTTTACGTGATACGTTATCTGAAAGTATCCAACATAAAAACCATTATATTGACTTAATAGCAGTTTTGATTTTACGTAAAACGTATTACGTCTAACGTAAAACCTCTAACTCACCACCTCGTATATCTCTACTGGTTTGGCTTTGTTTTTAAGGTTTACTTCGCCAATTTTATTAAACTCGAACGATTCTTTTGCCTTTTCATATACATCGCTGGTAACAACAATCTGGCTGGCCTTGGCAACAGATTGCAGGCGCTGGGCCAGGTTCACAGCATCGCCAATCACGGTATAATCCAAACGTTTCAATGATGCCGAACCGATATTACCCGATATCATCTCACCCGAATTGATACCGATAGAAACCTCTGGTTTAAATGTTTTACTGCCGTAAACTATTTCGTCGGCAGCAAGCATTTTATCCTTTACGGCAAGCGCGGCGTCAATGGCCCGGTCAAGGTGATAATCGCCACGGAAAACAGCCATTACGGCATCGCCCATAAATTTATCAATATGGCCGCTTTGCGCTATAATTTCCTTTACCATGCCATCAAACAGCTTGTTGATCAGGCCTACAACCGTATTGGCAGGCACATGTTCAGATATGGCTGTAAAACCGCATATATCAACAAACAGAACGGTAGCATCAATGGTTTCGTTGCTGAGCAGGCTGGTTTCAAACTCTTTGTGGGTCATGAAGTTTAAAACATTCTCGTCAACATACATGCGCAGGATGTTGTTCTCTTTAATAGCCTGCAGGGTTTTTTTGAGTTCAATAACGTGTAAAATTGTTTTTTCGATGGTAATGTCCAGATCGTCGAAGTTTACTGGCTTGCAAACAAAATCAAAGGCACCACGGTTCATGGCGGTACGGATGTTATCCATATCGCTATAGGCCGAAACCATAACAGCCTTTAATATAGGGTTGGCTTCGGGCAGTTTGGTAAGCAGGGTAAGGCCATCCATTTCGGGCATATTGATGTCGCTTAAAACCACATCAATATCAGGCTGCTCTGCAAGCTTTTTTAGGGCCTCGAAGCCATTTTGAGCAAATACAAAATCATATACTTTTTCTCTGATCTTTTTTCTGAATTTCTGTTTTATCAGCAATTCCAGATCCGATTCATCATCAACCACCAGTATCTTGGCCATTATTGTTCTATATGTTTTAGTTTTTCCTTCAGATTGTTAAAATCAAGGGGCTTGGTTAAAAAGTCGTTTGCACCCAAATCCATTGACTGTTTGTAATTTTCGTCGTCGCCGTAAGCAGTTATCATCATTACAACCGGAGGCGGTTTTTCATAAGTACTTCTTATGTTTTTAAGCAGCTCCAGTCCGCTCATGCCGGGCATGTTTATATCTGATAAAATGAGGATTACCTCAGAATGATTTTTTTCAAGGTAAGTCATAGCCTCCTCGCCCGAAAGTGCAAAGGTAAATACTATTTCACCGCTTTTGATCTCTTTCCTGAAGCGTTGTGTAAACAGCGGTTGCACATCAACCTCATCATCAACAACCAGTATTTTCATTTAGTATTAATTTGTTTTTAGTTTGCCACTGTGGGTATAGTAATTATAAATCGCGCGTATTCGCCTTCCTGGGTTTCAACCTTTAACTCGCCGTTATGTGCCTTTGTAATAATATCATAGCTCATGGATAAACCCAGCCCTGTACCAAGCCCGGTTGGTTTGGTAGTAAAGAACGGCTGATAAATTTTGTCAAGCACCTTTTGCGGTATGCCCATTCCGTTATCAGCAACCGTAATTTCCACGGCATTACCTCCCGTAGCAAGCTTTATTAATTTCGTGGAAACATTTACAGTTGGTTCATAGCCATCGCCAATAAGTTTTTTCTTTTCGGCAACTGAGTAAAAGGAGTTGTTATACAGGTTCAAAAGTACCCGGCCCAGATCCTGTGCCATGGCATCAATCGGGCCAATGTTAGGATCAAAGCTGGTTTTCATACCGGCGTTAAATGATTTATCTTTTGCCCGTAACCCGTGATAGCTCAGGCGCAGGTATTCATCGGCCAGGGCATTAATATCTGTAGGTTCTTTTTTGCTGGTGGTTGCCCTTGAGTGCTGTAGCATACCCTTTACAATGGCATCGGCACGTTTACCATGCTGGTTTATTTTGGCCAGGTTTTGGGTAATATCGTTCATGATCTCATCGGCCTCTTCACGATCTTCTTCGGGCAGGTTTTTAAACACGCCCTCCTTAAGTTCGTCAAGCAGTTCGATGCTTACTTCGCTAAAGTTGTTCACAAAGTTAAGCGGGTTCTGAATTTCATGCGCAATACCGGCGGTAAGTTCACCAAGCGAAGCCATTTTTTCCTGCTGAACCAGCTGTGCCTGGGTGCTTTTAAGCTCTGTTAAAGCCTGCTGTAGTTCTTCCTTTTGTTGGGTTAGCTCGGCAGTACGCTGCCTTACTTCGCTCTCCAGGTTAACTTTCATCGCGGCCATCATGCGATTCTGCTCTTCTTCGTCGCGTCTTCTTTTGCGTTCAAGTTCAAGCGCTTTGCCCTGCCTGCGGTTTATGAACCACATGGCGGCAAACCATAATATGGCAAACCATTTGGCGCTTTCAAAAAACTCGTTGTAATCATTATAAAAATTAACAAGGAGTTTTTCTATAATATCGCTAACAAAGGTAATTACAACATAAGGCATAACCGAAGTTATCAGTGGCCGGTTGCTTTTAAATTCTTCGCGGGTAAATACTATGGCTGCAAGGGCAAATACCAGGAAGTGGCCCAAAAGCATAATAAATATGGAATGCCCGAAACCGCTGAACCCAAGGCACATGATAGCTACCGCCGCATAAAAGGCATAAACAAGGTATTGGCTCCAGGGGCTGCTGATACCCTCGCTTTTTAAGGTTCTGCGCAGCTGTGAAACCAGGAAAATTGCAATAAAAGGTTCTAATCCAATACTCATAAAAATTGTTAATGCCAGGTATTATTGATGTATCTTAATTTGAGCATCATGGTAAATGCCTAATCTCAAATATATGAAATGTATCAACTGTTCATCGTATATTTTATACTCATGTATTAAGCAGTGTTTGTTTTTTTGCCTGAGCAGCTATGCCTGCATGCTAAAATTTAAATATCAGTAAATTTTTTTAGGTTACGATGGTTGGATTGAAATGATAAAGATGCCTATATTAGCATTATGTACAAACAAACTAACATATTATAAACCAATGGAGAAATCGAGAAGGAATTTTATAAAAAACTCTGCAATTGCATCGGCTGCAGTAGTGGCTGCTCCTGCAAAAAGTTTTGCTATTTTACATAAAGATATACAGCCTGATGATCATACCATTGGGCAGGGTGGTTATACTTATAAAGCTGATAAAGGGTGGGCCAAAATCAGTGTGAACAGTAATCCGCTTGCTAATTGCCATGAAATGGTACAGGACAGCAAGGGCCGCCTCATTATGCTGGGCGACCACACGCATAACAACATCCTGATATTTGATAAATCGGGCAAGTTGCTTGATTATTGGGGAACTTCATTACCCGGCGGTCACGGCTTAAGTATCAGTAAAGAAGGCGGCGAAGATTTTCTATTGCTTACAGATTGCGGCTGGGCATCTGACAGAACCGGCGCTAACTACGGTCAGTCGGGCCAGGTGTTAAAAACCACTTTAGATGGTAAGCTGATATTTGCAATTGGCCACCCGCGTACCATTGGCATTTATAAAGACGACGAACCATTTAAACCTACCGAAACCGCTGTAGCGCCTAACGGCGATATTTATGTGGCCGATGGTTACGGTTCTGATTATATTATCCAATATAACAGCAAAGGCCAGTATATCCGCCATTTTGGTGGTCACCATAACACCAATAAGGATCATAACCTGGTTAATGCCCATGGTATAACCGTTGATACCCGCGATAAAAATAACCCTACATTGATCTGTACCTCGCGGGAGGAAAACTGTTTTAAAATATTTACGCTCGATGGTAAATTCATTAAACGTATTGATATGCCTGGAATGTATGTATGCCGCGCGGTTATTAACGATCAAAATATTTATGCAGGTGTTTGCTGGTCAAAAGACGCGGCTGGTAAGCGTTTTGATTACTCGGGCTTTGTAACCATACTTGATGCCGATAACAAAGTGATCTCTAATCCGGGCGGTGCCGCTCCGGTTTACAAGAACGGTGTTTTACAGCAAACACTGCAGGCCACAAACCCTGTATTTCAGCATGGTCATGATGTGTGTGTTGATGAGGATAAAAACGTGTACGTATGCCAGTGGAACGCGTACCATACCGCACCGGTAAAACTAACCCGCGTGTAACTGATTTTATGAATTGTGGCCGAGGGTGTTATTGTAAAATTAGCGTTATTAATAAATAGGGCTGCTTTAAAGCCAATCTAAATAATAAATTTGCTATCGCCAGGTAGCATCCGTCAACTATAATATTTTAATGTATGTTACCGGCCGGCTCGCAACAAAATGCGGGCCGGCCTATTCATATACCTATGATGTATCATCAAAACCTAAGTAAATAAAGTAATGCTCATTAGTAAAAAAGCTTTAAAAGCTGTTTGCCTCGGCCTGGGGCTATGCGTTGGTCAGGCTGTATTTGCGCAGCAAAAACAACTGGCAGATTATGTTAACCCTTTTGTAGGGGCAAGTACCAACATGCATTTGGCTGGTAACCCTGCCGGTTTAGGCAAAACCTTTCCTGGTGCTGCCGTGCCTTTTGGTATGGTGCAGGTAAGCCCTAATACCATAACCGGCGGCGATAACGGTTCGGGCTATAGTTATGAGCATAAAACTATTGAAGGTTTTGCCCTAACCCAAATGAGCGGTGTAGGCTGGTATGGCGATCTGGGAAATTTTTTGGTGATGCCAACAACGGGCAGCTTACAAACCAGCGCCGGTAAAGAGGGTAAGCATGATGGCTATCGCTCTTATTATGATAAAAAAAGCGAAAAGGCTTCGGCAGGATATTACTCTGTAATGCTTAGTGATCACCAGATCAGGACCGAGCTTACCGCGGCGCCACATAGTGGTATCATGAGGTTCACTTTTCCGCAGGGCAGCGACTCTCGGATACAGATTGATCTGGCACGCCGTGTTGGCGGCACCTCGGTAAACCAATACATCAAAGTTGTTGATGATCACACCATTCAGGGTTGGATAAAATGTACACCCGCAGGCGGCGGTTGGGGCAATGGCGACGGACAGGCTTTTTATACCGTTTACTTTTACGCCCAGTTAAATAAACCCATCAAAGATTATGGTGTGTGGAGCGCCAGCATCCCCGAAAATCAAAGCCGCAAATTAGAGGATATTGAAAGCGACAAATACCAGGACCTTATAGCACATGCCGCTATACTGCCGGGCACTAAAGAAAAGCTGGGCAAGCACCTGGGCTTTTATACCGATTTTGCAACCAAAGCCAATGAGCAGGTGGTATTAAAGGCCGGTATCTCCTATAATAGTATTGAAGGTGCAAAGAACAACCTGGAGTCAGAAATAAAGGATTTTGATTTCGACAAGGTGCATCAGCAGGCCCGCGCATTGTGGAATAATGCTTTAGCTAAAATTCAGGTTACCGGCGGCACTACCGAAGAGAAGTATAACTTTTACACCGCCCTTTATCATACCATGATAGATCCGCGAACTTTTCAGGATGTGGACGGAAAATATCCGGGCGGCGATCTGAAAAGCCACACGGCCGACCATTTTACTAAAAGAACCATATTCAGCGGTTGGGATGTGTTCCGCAGCCAGATGCCTTTACAAACACTTATTAACCCAGGTTTGGTAAACGATTTGATCAACTCGCAGGTTACACTGGCAACTGAAAATGGCAGGCAGTATTTTGATCGCTGGGAGTTATTGAATGCGTATAGTGGTTGTATGATCGGTAACCCGTCTATCTCCGTTATTGCCGATGCCTATAAAAAGGGTATCCGTGGATATGATGTTGACAAAGCCTATCAGTACAGTATAAACACACAAAATAAGTTTGGCAATGGCGATCGTGGCTTCAGCACAGGCAGTAACAGCATATCCGGTACTTTGGAGTATGCTTATTTCGACTGGTGTATAGCACAGATAGCTAAAGCTACCGGCAAAACAGATGATGCTGCAAAATATGCTGAAAAAGCATATGCCTATAAAAATGTTTTTGATCAGGATAAAAACTGGTTTCGCCCTAAAAAGGATAATGGAGAGTGGATGGCATGGCCTACCGAGGGCAGGTTACAGCAAAACTATGGTACGGTAGAGAGCAATCCTTATCAGCAAGGCTGGTTTGTACCTCAGGACGTACCCGGCTTAGCCACCTTACTGGGCGGTAATGATAAGGCGATAGCCGATCTTACCGCTTTCTTCGAGAAAGCACCCGCCAACCTGCTCTGGAATAATTATTACAACCACGCCAACGAACCGGTACATCATGTACCGTTCTTATTCAATCGTTTAGGTGCTCCTTGGCTTACCCAAAAATGGACGCGCATTATCTGCAACCGCGCCTATCATAACAAAGTTGAAGGATTGGTAGGTAATGAGGATGTTGGCCAGATGTCGGCTTGGTATGTGCTGGCGGCAAGCGGTGTGGCACAGGTTTGTCCCGGCGATATGCGTTACGAGATCACCAGCCCGGTATTTAGTAAGGTTAAGATCAACCTTGATCCTAAATACGCTAAGGGGAAGGCATTTACCGTAGTGGCAAAAAATAATTCGCCAGCCAACATATATATTCAAAGTGCCACACTTAATGGCAGGCCTTATCATCAATGCCATTTAGATTATGCGGCCATTTCATCAGGCGCAACGCTTGAGCTGGTGATGGGCCCAAAACCTAATAAAGCCTGGGGAAAATAGAAGATAGCTTTTATTATGCTTATGAAATAATAGAATGGGTTAGCGCTTAAAATGTTAACCCATTTCTGTAATAATATATATACTTTACACCTGATACCGATACCTAAATTGTTATTCAATTAAATCACATAGGCCAAATAAGCTGAATAGCTGGGTAAAATTACAACCGTGAACTTTACATTTATTTTTTACTTTAGCAAAAACTGTAGCTGTTGATAGAATTTGCGGATGAATGAGACAAAGCTGCTGTTTTAACCAATTATCTAAATAAAAACCTTCTTTTAAAAATGCTAAGAAAACTACTTTGTTTTTCGCTGTTTTGTGCGCAGGTTGTATTTGCGGTTAGTGTAAATGCGCAATCGGCTAATCCGGGTTTACATCAGCAGGGTTTAGTTATTTGGGACGATAAACCTGCCAAAACATGGATGACCGAAGCCTACCCCATGGGCAACGGCCGCATCGGTGGAATGGTGTTTGGTAACCCGGCCCAGGAGCATATCAAATTCAATGAAATTAGTTTGTGGACGGGCGACGAGGAAAACACAGGTGCCTACCAGGCCTTTGGCGATCTTTACGTTAATTTTGATGGAAAAGACACTACGCAAGCAGCCCCGGCCGACTATCGCAGGCAGCTTGATATTAGTAAGGCTGTTGAGCAAATAACCTATACCACCAACAATGTAAATTATAAGCGTGAATATTTTTGCAGTTTCCCCGATAAGGTCATGGTGCTGCGCTTCACAGCTGGTTCAAAGGCGGTTTATTCGGGTATTATAAAACTTACCGATGCGCATAATGCAGTAGTTACAGGCAACGGAACCTCGCTGCAAATTGCCGGTAAATTGGGTAATGGATTAGCTTACAGTGCTACCGCTTTATTAAAAAATGAAGGCGGCTCGGTAACTGTAGAGAGTGATGGCAAAGGAGGTTCGCAGCTACACATTACCAATGCCGATGCATTTACTATTTTACTTTCCGCAGCCACAAACTATAGCAATAAACGCAGCGACGGCTGGAGAGCGGGTGATCCGGAGGAAAAGGTTAAGCAATCATTAGCTGATGCCTCAACCAAAACATACCCAGAATTATTAAATACTCACCTGAAAGATTACCAGGACCTGTTTGGCCGAGTGGCTTTAAATTTGGGCAACACACCTGCCCAGGAAAGCGCACTGCCAACCTATAAACGGTTGCTCGCTTACAAAACTAACGGCGACCCGCAATTAGAGGCTTTGCTTTATCAATATGGCAGGTACTTGCTTATCAGCTCATCACGGAAAGGGGGCTTGCCTGCTAATTTACAGGGTTTATGGAACGAGAGCAACGATCCGCCATGGCGAAGCGATTATCACTCCAACATCAACATCCAGATGAATTACTGGCTGGCCGAACCAACTAACCTTTCCGAATGTCATTTCCCATACCTCGATTACATCAACAGTATGCGCGAGGTAAAAAAGGAAAGCACTAAAAAACAATATCCCGGCGTACGAGGGTGGACGGTTAAAACCGAGAATAACATTTATGGCGGTTCCAGCTTTTTATGGAACACCCCAGGCAGCGCGTGGTATATGCAGGGTATTTGGGAGCACTATGCCTTTACAAAGGATAAGGATTACCTGAAAAACTTTGCTTATCCTATTATTAAGGAAGTAGTAGAATTTTGGGATGATCATTTAAAACGGCGCCCTAATGGCGTATTGGTTTCGCCGCTGGGCTGGTCGCCGGAGCATGGCCCCACCGAAGATGGTGTAACCTATGATCAGGAAATTATATACGATCTGTTCACCAATTACATTCAGGCTGCTGATATTTTAGGAGTAGATAAAGCCTACCGCAACCACGTGGCCGACATGCGTAAGCATTTGCTGATGCCTAAAATAGGTAAATGGGGGCAGCTACAGGAATGGGAAACAGATCGCGACGATCCTAAAGATACGCACCGCCATTCTTCCAATCTGTTTGGCTTGCATCCGGGTAAGCGCATCAGTACCATAAAAACACTGCAACTGGCTAAGGCTGCTAAAGTGAGCTTACTGGCGCGTGGCGATGTATCAACCGGGTGGTCAATGGCCTGGAAAATGAATTTTTGGGCCCGCCTGCAGGATGGTGAGCATGCTTACAAGATAATTAACAACTTTATAACCCTGGTTGGTGGTTCGGGCGTAAATTACAACGAGGGGGGCGGCTTGTATGCTAACCTGTTCTGCGCGCATCCGCCGTTTCAGATAGATGGTAACTTTGGTTATACCGCAGGTGTTACCGAAATGCTGCTGCAAAGCCAAACAGACGAAATTCAGTTGTTGCCAGCATTACCTCAAAAATGGGCAAACGGCAGTGTAAAGGGTCTGCGTGCCCGCGGCGATTTCGAGATCACTAATATGGAATGGAAAAATGGAAAAATTGTTAAATTATCCATCAAATCATTAGCAGGAGGGTTATGCAAATTGCGTGTGCCTAATACTTTAAAAAGTGAAATAGCAACAGCTAAAAGCACAGGAGCAGGCCATGAGGTGGGCTATATGTTTAACACCCAGGCAGGCAAAGTTTATGATTTTATTGCAGGCATTTAATGAAGTTTACATTGTATGTTCAAGTTCAATTATCTTTTAGCCATTATATTGATCTGCTTTTTTTTGCCTGTGAAAGGGCAGGATAGTAAAAACAACTTATGGAAAGGCTTTGAAAAAGTAAAGCTAACTATTGATGGCCATGAAGCTTACTACGTAAAACCTGCGCATCCGTTGGCCGGTAATCCCTGGGTTTGGCGTGCCTCATTCCCGGATTGGCATACGGAAATTGATAGCATACTGTTAACTAAAGGCTTTTATGTAGCCTTTATCAATGTTGATGATCAGTACGGCAGTCCGCAGGCATTGCGGATCTGGGATAAATTTTATACCTATTTAACCGGCAAGCAGGCTTTTGCTCCTAAAGTTGCATTAGAGGCAGTAAGTCGTGGCGGTTTGTATGCATATGGCTGGGCAAAGCGCAATCCCGACAAGGTGAGCTGCATTTATGCAGAAACTCCCGTATGCGATTTTAAAAGCTGGCCCGGTGGAAAAGGCAAGGGTCCTGGTGACGCTAAAGCATGGGAGGAGTTAAAACAGGTTTACCACTTTACCGAAGAACAAGCCCTCGCTTACAATGATAATCCTATTGATAATTTAGAGGGGTTGGCATCATTCAGGGTGCCCGTTTTGCACACCATCGGGCTTGATGATAAATTGGCACCGCCTAATGAAAATACTTACCTGTTTGCTCAAAAATATGTGGCTTTAGGTGGCCCCATGAGTATTCACCCCGTAACGCAAGGCCCGTTTGAGTTGCAGGGACATCATTTTAATATCGACAGGCCGGGATATTATGCCGACTTTATTTTTAATAATTCATACCCGGTCAAAACCATCTTGCCTTACAGCAATTTTTATAAAACGGCCGGTAAGCTCAATAACTTTTATTACGCTGTTACAGTAAAAAAGAAGGCCACCGTATCATTCTTAGGCGGATCGATCACGTTTAATCCGGGCTGGCGCGATAAGATTTGCAAGTACCTGAAAGAAACCTATCCAACTACCGATTTTCATTTTATCGCCGCAGGCATACCATCATTAGGTAGCTTACCTCATGCCTTCAGGGTACAGCGGGATATATTGGATTCGGGTAAAAACGATCTGATGTTTGTTGAGGCCGCCGTGAATGACCGCGGTACAGACAGCACCACACAAGTGCGATCTTTAGAGGGGATTGTAAGGCATGTTAAGAAGGCCAATCCCTACACGGATGTGATCTTCATGTCATTTGCCGATCCTCAAAAAATAGAGAACTACAATAAAGGCAAAATATCGCCCGAGTTGGTGAACCATGAAATGGTGGCCGGGCATTATAATATTCCGTACATTAACCTGTCGCTGGAAGCTCATGATAAAATAAAGAACGGTGAGCTTAACTGGGCCGATGATTTTAAGGATATACATCCATGGTACCATGGGCAGGAGTTATATTTTGAAACCATTAAAAGTTTGCTGCAAGCCTGTGTTCAGGATCAGTACAAAGAGCCGGTTAGCATAAAGTTACCCCAGCCAATTGATAAGGCCCGGTTTGAGAATGGCCATTACTATAATATTACCAATGCCAAATTAGGTAAGGGCTGGCAGATCACTCCAAACTGGAAACCTAATGATGGCCTGTCTACCCGTGATGGTTTTGTTAATGTACCTGTTTTAAATGCCGATGAGCCAGGTGCCGAATTATCGCTCCCTTTTAAGGGTAATGCCGTAGGTATCGCGGTGGTAGCCGGTGGCGATGCAGGAACCATTTCTTATGCTGTAGATAATGCCCAATTTAAAGATCTTGACCTGTTTACAGAGTTTAGTAGCTGGTTGCATTTACCTATCTACCACTTGTTAGGCGATAATTTAAGCAGCGGTAACCATGTACTTAAAATTAAAATTAGTCCGCAAAAAAATAATGGGAGCAAAGGGCACGCGTGCAGGATAGTAAACTTTTTTGTGAACGATAAATAGCCAATATTTAACCATATAACCAATTCTACAAAAGTGAGAAAAACCTTCCGAAACCAATTAATGCCTTTCTGCTTGTATATGGGCACAGTATTTATGGCAGGCAGTAGTTTTGCCCAGCAGGTAACTATTCCTGTTGAAACGCAACACAATGCGCTGGTATTGCAAACTGATGCCGAGAAAAACCTGAAGATGGTTTACTTTGGTGTTAAGCTTAATAATACCAAAGAGTACGAAGCTATTCAAAAAATGTATAACCAGGCCGATGATTCAGGCATCCTGAATTCGGCTTATACACCATCTGGTTCAGCAAACCTGGCCGAGCCGGCCATAACCGTTACCCATGCCGATGGTAATAAATCTTTAAACCTGGTTTATGTAAATCACGTGGTAACCAAGGTTGATGACGATATTTCATTATTGACCGTTACATTGAAAGACCCGGCTTATGATTTTGAAGTAAAGCTGTTTTACAAAACTTATTTCAAAGAGGATGTTACCGAACAATGGTCGGTAATAAAGCATGGCGAAAAGGGGATAGTGACCCTGAATAAGTTCGCATCGGCAAATCTGAATTTAAAAGGTTCCGGCTTTTGGCTCAAACAATATCATGGCAACTGGGCTATGGAAATGCAGCCCGAAGAAGCTAAGTTAACTCATGGCATTAAAACTATTGACAGTAAGCTGGGTACCCGGGCCAATTTGTATGAGCCATCAATGTTCATGGTTTCAATGGATAAACCGGCTACAGAGGATGAGGGAAAAGTATTACTGGGAGCACTGGAGTGGTCGGGTAACTTTAAAATAGATCTGGAACTTGATGTTGCCAATAATTTAAGGGTAATAGCGGGTATTAACAACGCGGCATCTGAATACCACTTAAAATCTGGCGAAGAATTTACTACCCCGGCATTGGTATACACTTACTCTGATCAGGGTAAGGGTGATGCCAGTCGTAAGCTGCAAAGCTGGGCACGCAACCATAAAATTGTGGATGGCCAGGGCTCAAGGCTTACCTTGTTGAATAACTGGGAAGCTACCGGCTTTGATTTTAATGAAGCCAAACTGGCCGAATTATTAAAGGATACCAAAAAGCTGGGCGTCGACCTGTTTTTATTGGATGATGGTTGGTTTGGGAATAAATACCCACGTAATGACGATCATGCAGGCCTGGGCGACTGGCAGGAGAACAAACAGAAACTGCCTAACGGTATCAGTTCCTTAGTAAAAGAAGCACAGGCTAATGGTGTAAAATTTGGTATCTGGATTGAGCCCGAAATGGTGAACCCGAAGAGTGAGCTGTACACCAAACACCCGGACTGGGTTATCAAACAACCCAACCGCCCCGAAAAATACTTCCGTAATCAGTTGGAGCTTGATCTTTCAAACCCAAAAGTGCAGGATTTTGTATTTAACATAGTTGATGATCTGTTTACCAAAAATCCCGATCTGGCTTACATTAAATGGGATTGCAACGCTGTGATCTATAATGCATATTCCGCTTATCTGAAAAAAGACCAGTCGCATTTATACATTGATTATGTGCGTGGTTTGTACAAGGTGTTGGAACGTGTAAGGGTAAAATATCCAAAGGTGCCGTTAATGCTATGCTCTGGTGGTGGAGGCCGTGTTGATTACGGTGCGCTTAAATACTTTACCGAGTTTTGGCCAAGTGATAATACTGATCCGATTGAACGCATTTTTATTCAGTGGGAGTACTCTTATTTCTACCCTGCAATTACCAGCTCAAACCATGTTACTGATTGGGGAAAACAACCGCTTAAATTCCGTACAGATGTTGCCATGATGGGCAAGCTGGGCTTTGATATTGTGATCAGTAAGTTAAGTGCAGATGATCAGGCTTATTTGCACGGGGCTTTAAATAATTATAACAACCTTAAAGATGTGATATGGCACGGTAATCAATACCGTTTACAAAGTCCATGGGATAACGATGCAGCATCAATCATGTATGTTAACGAAGCCAAATCGACCGGTGTAGTGTTCAATTACCTGGTTAACAATCGTTATGGTACAGGCACCCACGTTCCTGTTCGTTTAAAAGGGCTCGATCCGCAGAAAAAATACCAGGTAAAGGAAGTTAATCTTTACCCGAATGCTAAATCTTCATTAGAGAATAACCTGATCCTGACAGGCGATTTTTTAATGACTGTAGGAGTAAACCCACACGTAAACAGCGGCAGAACAAGCGTTGTTTTGCAGTTGGATGAAGTTAAATAAGCCTAGCCCTGCGTATACAAAAAGAGCTGCAATCATTAACTGCAGCTCTTTTTGTTTTTATATATGATTTAAAGACTATGCTTCAATAGCCGGAGTGTATTCACCTCTGCGAGCCGCGTTATTAATGCTGGCACGTTTATAAAGCAGCTGCTGGGCCACTGCCACATTTTCTTCCTTGCCGGCCCAGTACTCCATTGCAGGTTGCTGAACGGCACGCGCAAATGAGAAAGTAAGCGCCCATGGCAGTTTATCCTTGTATTTGATATGCATGGCGTTCAGGTGAGCGCTTGCATCCTGAGCTGCTTGTCCGCCCGATAAAAAAGCTACTCCGGGTACGGCGGCAGGCACACAGCGCAGTAAACATTGTACAGTGGCATCGGCTACCTCCTCGGCATCAGCCTGTACCGGTGCCAGCAGCCCTGAAACTACCATGTTTGGTTTCAATATCATTCCTTCCAGGTAAATGCGTTGCTGTATCAGTACTTCAAATACAATGTGCAATACACGTTCTGTTACTTCAAAGCAGCGTTCAATAGTGTGGCTGCCATCCATCAGTACTTCGGGCTCAACAATGGGTACAAGTCCGGCTTCCTGGCAAAGGGCCGCATAACGGGCCAGTGCATGGGCATTCGCGTAAATACTGCCATCAGTAGGGGTATCCTCAGCAATGGTTATCACAGCACGCCATTTGGCAAATTTTAATCCTTGAACAGCATAAACTTTTAACCTTTCACGTAAGCCATCTAATCCTTCAGTCACCTTTTCACCCGGAAAAGCTGGCTGGCTTTTAGCACCCTCATCAAGCTTAATACCCGGTATAATGCCTCCTTTTACCAAAAGGTCAATAAACGGCGTACCATCATCTGCCGCTTGTTTGGTGGTTTCATCAAATAGTATGGCACCGCTTATACATTCGCCAAGATCAGGCGTGGTAACTATCATTTCACGATATTTTCTGCGGTATTCTTCGGTTTGCGGTATGCCAGCTTCTGCAAAGCGTTTATTGCAGGTAGCTATACTTTCGTCCATGGCTAAAAGACCCTTGTCGCCATCCATAAGCCGTTGGGCTATATTTCTGAGTGATTGCTTATCCATTGTGAGTAGTTTATGAGTAGTTTAATTGTGCTAAAAAACATTACTGAACGGAGCTTTGTTTGTCATTATAATGAAAGGATTTTCATTACTAATTTATGAACTTAAATCAATAAAAAATGTCATGTAAATCAACAATTTGCACAAGAAAATTGTAAATTGTAATCATAAACCAACCTATAAAAAAACAAGCTTTATGAATTCACGCCGCGACTTTTTACAAAAATTGGGGCTATCTGCCCTGGCACTGCATTTAACACCGCTTTCGGGCTGGGCAAATAATCCTGTACAACATGAAAAACCATATGATGGTAAAGTGTTAAGGGTAGCCATTATGGGTTTGGGCAGCTACGGAACGCGTGTTGCCGAAGCTATGCAATCATGTACCAAGGCTAAATTGGTAGGGGTAATTAGTGGTACACCCTCAAAAATTAAAGACTGGCAAACCAAGTACGGCATCCCCGCTAAAAACTGCTATAACTACGAAAATTTCGATAACATCAAAAACAACCCTGATATTGATGCCGTGTATGTAATTACCCCAAATGCCTTGCATCATGACCAGGTAATACGTGTGGCTAAAGCAGGTAAACATGCCATTTGCGAAAAACCTATGTCGGTAAATGCGCAGCAGGGGCAGGAAATGGTTGATGCCTGTAAAAAAGCCAACGTAAAATTGCTGGTAGGCTATCGTATGCATTTTGAACCTAAAACATTGGAGGTTATCCGGATGAGGCAAAGCGGTGAGTTCGGTAAGATCATGTTTTTTCAGGGGCAATGTGGTTTCCCTATTGGTGATCCGAAACAATGGCGGTTGAATAAACAACTATCAGGAGGCGGCTCAATTATGGATATTGGAATCTATGCCATTAATGGCTCCAGGTATATGACCGGCGAAGAACCTGTTTGGGTTACTGCGCAGGAAACTAAAACAGATCATGAAAAGTTTAAGGAGGGGGTTGATGAAACCATCCAGTTTCAGTTTGGCTTTCCAAGCGGTGCCGTGGCCTCGTGCTTATCAACCTATAATATGAATAACCTCGACCGGTTCTTTCTTGATGGCGAGAAAGGATTTGCCGAAATGCAGCCCTCCACAAATTATGGCCCCATCAAAGGCCGAACACACAAAGGCGAGCTTAACCAGCCCGTAACTATTCACCAGGCTGTTCAGATGGATGAGATGGCCGGAATTATTTTTGAGGGGAAACAGCCAGTTGTACCTGTAGATGGTGAAGAAGGGGTAAGAGATCTGAAAATTATTGATGCCATTTACCAGGCGGTTAAAAGTGGTCAAAAAGTTGAAATTAAAGTTTGATAGCTGATAAGCTGTTATTAATTTTTAAACAGGCTCAGAAAGGTGCTTTCTGGGCTTGTTCTTTTTATGATGGATATTGATGGTAAGCCTAAATCTGATGCCCCAATTAACACGTAATTGTGTTGATTATATTAATTATGCATGAGTTAGCGTTCATAATTAGTATGTAAAACCTATCTATTTGGTTAATTATTGTATTAAAACATACAATAATTAATTTAATTGAATGTTATTATACTATGTCAAAAAAATGCGATATTGCAATTAATGAAACAAAAGTTTGATCAGTTATCGGCCAAATGCAGTAAAGCAACCACAAAACATTACAGCACCAGCTTCTCCCTCGGTATCAGGTTTCTGGGGCACGAGTTGCGTGAACCTGTTTACGCAATTTATGGTTTTGTAAGGCTTGCTGATGAAATTGTTGATAGTTTTCATGATCATGACAAGGCCGTGTTACTTGCTGAGTTTAAGGCCGATTGTTTCAAGGCTATTGAAATTGGCATAAGTCTTAACCCGGTATTGAATGCTTTTCAGCATGCCGTTAGAAAGTATAATATAGATCATGAACTTATCCTGCAGTTTTTTAACAGCATGGAAATGGATCTGCATTTGCAGGATTACACACGCGAAAAGTACGATGAATACGTTTTAGGTTCTGCACAGGTAGTGGGCCTCATGTGTTTACGCGTATTTACACATACCCATACACAATTGTTTGAGCAGTTAAAACAACCGGCAATGAAACTGGGTTCGGCTTTTCAGAAGGTGAATTTTTTACGCGATATCAATGCTGATTATAATGAGTTGAACCGGAGCTATTTTCCCGGTATAGATATGGATAGATTTACAGACGCGGATAAACAGGTGATAGAGCGAGAGATAAGGCTGGAATTTGCAGAGGCATTAACCGGCATTAAACAGTTGCCAGGCTCTTCCAGGAGAGGTGTTTATCTGGCGTATGTATATTATAAAAAATTATTTCACAAGCTTACCCGCCTGCAACCAGAAAGGGTGATGACCGAAAGGGTCAGGATCTCCAACGGTCATAAACTATGGTTGATGTGCGGCTCAGTTGTTCGTTTTCAAATGGGTTTATTATGAGTGTGGTTACAGATGATATGTTGATACTGGTTGACGAGCAAGACCGGCAAATTGGTACTGCGGGTAAGGCAGAAGTGCATTACTCGGGCCAGCTGCACAGGGCTTTCTCTGTATTTGTTTTCACGGGTGATGGCAGGCTTCTGCTACAACGCAGGGCGGCAAATAAGTATCACTCTGCCGGAAAATGGACAAATACCTGCTGTAGTCACCCGAGGCCGGGCGAGAAAACGGAAGAGGCCGCTCATCGCAGGCTGCATGAAGAAATGGGTCTGAGCTGCAACCTTATCCAGATGTTTAACTTTACTTACCGTGCCGAAATGCAGGGGCAAATTATTGAACACGAATTTGACCATGTTTTTTTCGGTATCTCAAATGATCAGCCCACACCCAATCCCGACGAGGTTTCGGCTTACTGTTACCAGGATATGGATGAGTTGGCTGCCGATATGCAAAACAGCCCTGATAATTATACCGAATGGTTAAAAATATGCTTTGATCGTGTGGTGGAAGCTTATTTTAAAATATTCCCTGATCAACAATTCAGGTATCAGCCCGAATAATTGTGAAATTTAAAGGCAGATTGGGATGTCAGTAACAATATTGACCTATCTTTAATAAACCTAAAAACCTCGTGAACCATGCTTTACACAGGTGTTTTTAATGATGATTTTTTAAATACACAACGGATGGTCTGCGACCCACTTGCTGATGTATTTATACAACAGATATTTAAAGATACCATTCAAAAACAAGCGCTGTTTCAAAAACTAAGCACACTTAACTTTAATGAGCAAATAAAAGAATTTGCCGGGTTTTATCCCGGACATAACTTTATTAACGAAGCAACTGCACTGCCTCAATGGGCTAATTTGAAACTGATGGCAGCAGGTTCAGTTTTTTTTGCGGGCCATGCAAAGGCTATCATGAATTTATTAGGCCTGCTTTCATTACCTTATTGTTACGCTGCCGCAAACGGGGCTATGGTGCTTTATTTATCAGAAAGACTGCGCTCTGATGCCGATAAGCGTTTGCGCGAAACCGGTGAGTTTGTGTGGGAAACCATGGCTCCGGGGGCATTTGATTTTGGAGGAAAGGGGTTTGCCAGCATATTAAAAGTGCGGTTGATACACGCCGCCGCCCGCCACTATGTACAAAAAGGCGGCAAATGGGATATAACCTGGGGAATGCCGGTTAACCAGGAAGACATGGCCGGTACCAACATCGCTTTTTCATTAATAGTTATTAGAGGTTTGCGCAAGCTTGGTTATACTGTTGAACCTGGGGAGCAAGAAGGATTCCTGCACCTCTGGAACGTGATCGGGAGCTTGCTTGGCATAAACCAGGGACTACTTCCGGCAGATATTCACGCTATCCGGGATCTTGAAAGCGCCATCCGTACCAGGCAGTTTGAGGCATCTGAGCAAGGGCAGGAGTTAATGGAATCATTGACTGCTCTGTTCTCTGAAGCGGCTAAAGAAGCTGGACAAAATCCAAGGGATGTATTAGGATTGATGAAACATTTGCTCGGCAATGAAATTGCAGCTATACTGGCAATAGATACGCCCGAATTAAGTCAGGACAAACTGCGCCTGATCAGAATGTTAAGTTTGTGGCAGGATCTGAAACCCGGCCTCAAGCCACAGATTGCCTATAAAAATGCTTATCACAAGTTACACCGATAATATTTAATTAATGAAATCATACCAGTTGGTACGCGAACTACTTGACCTTGTTGAAAAATTTGAACAGGAAGGTGAGGGCCTTGCGCCAACCCTCACAGACTTTGCCGGCTTTTTGGTGAGCCACCTTCAGGAACAGCAGGATGCTGATACCACAGCTGATGTTCGTTTCGGTGAGCAAGAACAACAAGCACAACAAATGGCCTATCAGCTGGATAACAGCATTGCCAGGCTATTTATTTACATGAGTCGCTATGCCAAGTTCTACATCAAAAAGGCGCTGGATGGCACTGCACTGCGTTCGGCAGAGGATTTTACCGGTTTGGCTATTTTGCTTACGCATGAAAGCTTATCCAGAAGTGAACTGATAAGCCGGAACCTGCAGGAAAAGCCCTCTGGTACGGAGGTGATCAGCCGTTTGCTGCAGGCCGGGTTGATACAACAATGGGATGATGAAAATGACAAGAGAACCAAACGCGTAGCCATAACAGCCGAAGGTAAGGAGTTGTTGTACCGTGTTTTTCAGGACATGAACAAAGTAAGTAAAATGGTAAGCGGCGAATTATCATCTGCCGAAAAGTTTACACTTCGCTACCTGTTACAAAAGTTAGAGAACTTCCACTATTATCATCACGAACATAAAACCATTAAAAGCAAAAACGATCTGACCAAACACGCTGGAAAATTGGTATAAGATAGTTTAAAATAAACTTACCTGTTCGGTGCCGGGCCCTTGAAGTTCCTGTTGGTATGAACGGATCATGGCAATCAACTCCTGCCCATATTGTAATGCTTTTTGTTGCCCCACACCTTTTATTGCGCCAAGTGCTTTAAGGGTAGGGGGGAGTTTTTCGGCAATTGCAGCCATGGTATTTTCAGAGAGCATCATATTAGGCATGATGCCGCTTTTTTCTGCTTCCATAACCCGCCAGATCATCAGTTGGTTAAAAAGTTCTTCATTGGGTTTGGCATTCAGTGCTTTAACATACGATCTGGATTGGTCCGCAGCCGACTCGGCACGGGCTTTCTTTTTAAGTTCGAGATAATTTGCGGTTGTAAAACTTTCCAGGGCAAAATGTTCCATAAGGCTTATCCTCATCATGATCCATTGCAAAAGCTGGTCGGCTTTTGCAGCCTTTTCTTTCGATTGCCCGATCATCACCGGTAATTGGCGGTGTAGGCTTTCGGCGGCTGTTTTTAATTTCTCATGAAAATATAATGCCGCCTTCTGTATGCGTTCGGTGCCAAAGGTGCTTAACTGCTTAACAAATTTATCAGCAACATCCAGTACCTCCGCGGCAAGTTCCGGAACCAGTTCTTTAAATAGGTTGTTTCTTTTCTTTAAGCCGTTGAACGTAAATAGCTCGGCAAGCAGGAATTGCCGGTAAAGTTCCTGGTCTTGTTTCAGTTGTTCCTGGTTGGGCCTGATGTTTTTAGCTTGCTGATTGAAATGCGCCACAGCCGGATCGCCTATAATATTATGAGCTGCTATCGGGTTACGAAGCACCATGCCCGAAAGGCTCCTGCACCTGCTTAATGCCACGTACGCCTGCCCATGTGTAAAGGCTTCGCTAACATCAATAATGGCTTTGTCGAAACTTAGTCCCTGGCTTTTATGTATGGTGATTGACCAGGCAAGTTTTAAGGGTATCTGGGCAAAGCTACCTGCATTGGTTTCGCTTATCTGCTCATCGGCCAGCTGGTATTTAATGTTTGTCCACTCCATTGCCTCAACAGCAATCTCCTTGCCCTCATTGCCCGATGTTACAAAAACCGTATCACCTTCTATCCGGGTAATGGTGCCTATCTTTCCGTTGTAAAACACTTTCTCGGCCGAGCTGTCGTTCTTTACAAACATAACCTGGGCACCTATCTTTAATTTTAGTTTGGTTTCGGTAGGGTACGCATCCTTAGGGAAATCCCCGCGTATAGTGGCGTTAAACTCAAATTCCTTTCCGGGCAGTGCCTCAACAAACTCATTGTTAATTTGCTGGGCAATGCTGTTGTGGGTGGTAAGTGTAATATAAGGATCGTCATTGGCTGGCCTGAAGCCGGGCTGATACCGGGCATTCAACAGTTCCAGATTTTCGGGGCTGATGGTTTGATTGCGTACTTCGTTCAGAATGTCGACAAATGCTTGTTCCTTTTGCCTGAAAACATGATCGAGCTCGATGCGCACATAGGCGCTTTTTTGCATTACCTGACTGCTGAAAAAGTAAGGTGTTGTATAGTACCGGCTCAGCAGCATCCATTCTTCATCGCGGATAATGGGGCTTAGCTGGGACAGATCGCCAATGAGTAATACCTGTACGCCGCCAAATGGGTAGTTATTTTCCTTTACATTACGAAGTATCAGGTCGATATGATCAAGTACATCGGGCCGAACCATACTTACTTCATCAATAATTAACAACTCCAGATTGGCTAACAGCTCTTTTTTCTCAGGGCTGTAATGCAGTTCGGGTTTAGCATCGCCGGCCGGAATAAGCGGCCCGAAAGAGATCTGAAAAAAGGAATGGATGGTCATGCCACCGGCATTGATTGCTGCTACGCCAGTTGGGGCAACCACAACCATTTTCTTGGCAGAGTTTTTCCTGATGCGTTGCAACAGCGTGGTTTTACCAGTTCCGGCTTTACCTGTCAGGAAAATCACTGTATTGGTAGATTCTACATAATCTAAAGCCAACGACATTACCGGGTTAACTATCTCCATTTTTAAGCCGCATTACGAAATGCGAAAATAACACTAAAAATATTAGTATTTTTAGCTTTCAATCAAATAATTTCGGCCAGTTTCAATTTTTATGGAAATAGAAAAAATCAGCTTTTTAATGCTGCCTTATTTTTGCTTCTGAAGGCTTCAATACTTTTAGCCGTTGTGTATTTTCCAAGCTTCACCATTTCTTCGGCCTTATAAAAGTCATAGGCGCTGCAACACTCGCGTGAAATATTGATCAGGACATCAGGCGAATATTTTTCGAGCGCCAGCTGGGTGGTGCGGTAGGTAATTAAACCGATGGTTTTATTGATCACATCAAAATAACCAAACCTTTCTTTATGGCTGCCTGGTTTTACCCTGTACAAGTGTCTGTAAAAGTTCCTGATCTTTTGTTGATAAATAGAATGTTTCACGGCTTTCCGGGTATCAGAAAGAGGTGGCTTTTCAAACGGTATCATCGCATTTACGTTTACTACCACCAATATATCGTCTGGCCGCCTTTGTACATGTTCAATGGGGAGATTATTAATAATACCACCATCAACCAGCAGACCATCACCAGATTTTACGGGTGAGAAAAACGTAGGGATGGCAGTAGAGGCCCTAACAGCGTCATAAATACTGCCATTGTTAAAAATTATCTCTTTTTTATTGATGATATCGGCAGCTACCGCGGCATATGGTATGTTCAAATCTTCAATATTAGCATCTGAAATGAATGTTTTTATGCTGTTAAACAGCTTATCGCCCTTGATCAATCCCTGCGATCTGAAAGTGAAATCAATAAGGCTGAAAACCTTTAGCTTGTCCAGTTTATAAAGCCAGTTTTTGTAGGCCTGCATTTGCCCCAGGGCGTAAACACCCCCAACCACTGCGCCCATAGATGTGCCTGCTACGGATGTTATGTTAAAGCCTTGCTTTTCCAATTCTTCTATTACACCAATGTGCGCTATGCCTCTTGCTCCACCTCCCGACAATACTAAAGCTATATTTTGTTTCATTTACCCAATAATTACTTTTAACCGTACCGAATTTATACGGCAAAAGGTACATAAAATTTGAAGTACCACCTATAACCAGCTGGCACAAATACCCATTACCTATAAACGAATAATGCCGGATAAAAGATGTATCCGGCATTATTTTAAGCTGTATTTTGATGGGTTTTAATAGCCCGGGTTTTGAATTAGTTTATTGTTTTTACTTGTTTCAACCTGGCTTATTGGTAAAAAATACATTTTATCGAGCCATTGACGATTTTCTATACCATTATCGATAGTTGGCGTATAAGTATAGGTATAAACACTTTCATCATGTTTGTAGGGAGATGGCGCGGTTTTGCCAGGTTTTAAGGTTCCCGTAACACTCATGAATATCAGTTTACGGCCCAGGGTGGCCGGAGCTATCATCCAGCGGCGAGCGTCATGGTAACGCTGTTCTTCGTAAACCATCTCTACCCGGCGCTCATTGCGGTAACGTTGCCTCAGGGCATCGCCCGATTCGGTAATGGCAGGCATACCCGCACGGAAACGGATCTTGTTGAGCCAGTTACGGGCCTCGGCATCCTGACCTAATTCAATGCAGGCCTCGGCATAATTAAATACGGCTTCGGTATACCTGAAAAATGGCCATGGAATAAATTGTTTGGTATTGTTATCAACCACATTAGGGTCAGGATCTGTGAATTTGCGCATGTAATAGCCTGTCCAGCTGCCATTCCAGTTTTCAATACTGCTTTGGCGGGTATCTAACCCGGCCAGTGTGCCTGAGCCAACCTGGTAACTACCGGTTTGAATTTGATTGGCAGGGTCAACATTGCCTGAAATTTTATCACGTGGTTTCCATCCGGCGCCATCATATAAAATACTGGCATACAGGCGTGGGTCGCGGTTGGTATATGGGGCAGCCTTATCTGATGGATTATTCCAGTCAAACTTTCTGCCGTCAATGGTTTCATAATCGCTCACCAGGTTTTCAACCGGAGTATTACCTGCCCAGTTGTGGTAACCATTGGGTCCGTTATATAAACCAATACTTTCGCCATTTGTAACCTGATTGGCAATAAAATATCTTGCTAAAATAATTTCGCTTGAGGCGGTTGCATCCACATCGGCACTTTTACTACCACCGCCCATAGCTATAGCAATGTAGTTTTTCTTGCCTTCTTCCGGAGATACAGGTGCCGTTAAGTTCAATTTATAACCAGTACCGGCAGCATCTAAAACCGCTTTGGCCGCATCCTTAGCTGCCTGCCAGCGGGTGGTTCTGTCGCCGCTGAGGTATCCTAAAAACTCTGGATGGGAGTAACCGCTTATTACGCTTGATTTTGCTTTAGCTGTAGGAATATCATGCAGATCGCTTGCCGCGTAAAGCAACACACGCGATTTTAAGGCGAGTGAAGCCGCTACAGATGTACGGCCTTTATCTAATGTTTGGCCTTTTAATAAAGTTGCGGCGCTGTCGCAATCATTTGTAATAAACTTAACACATTCATCATAGGTGTTTCTGGTTACAGTATAATCAGCTTCGCCCAGTTGGTATATTTTAGTTATTAAAGGCACACCGCCATAATAGCGCAGTAATTGCTGATAGTAATAAGCGCGTAAAAAGTGTGCCTCACCTTGTAAACGACCTTTAAGGGCTTGATCAATAGTTGCGGATGGAAGGCTTTGAAGGGCAACATTGCATGACCGTATCTTGTTATACATGGCTCCCCATACATAAGTACTGTCTGACCAACCGGTGTTGGTTGGCCCCAGCGTTCCCTCGTTAATGATATTGATGCTCCTGCCAGGGTGGGTAAATACGGTTTCATCAGATAACGAAGCCAGCATTTGCTCTTCAAAACCACCATTTCTTAAGCCGGTATAAATATTATTTACAAAGGCTGTGGCAAGTGCCCCATCTTTCCAGGTATCTTCTGATGGTACTTCTGTTTGGGGCTTGGTATTTAAAAAGTCCTTTTTACACGATGCAAATAATACACCTGTAACAGCTAATACGATTAAAATATGTTTGATTAAATTTTTCATGGTTTTTGACTATTAAAAGGTTACTCTAACACCTGTGTTCAAAATTCTCGATTGCGGGTAATATTGTCCGTCGCCAGCAAGTGATTCCGGATCCCAGATGGCCAGTTTGTCCCAGGTAATCAAGTTTAACCCACTCACATAAACCCGCAGGTTGCCGATACCTATTTTTTGAGCTATTGATGGCGAAAGGTTATAGCCAAGCTCTACGTTTTTTAAGCGCAGGTAATTGGTGCTCCTGAAAAAATAAGTGTTGGCGTTGTTATTGTTAGAGTACCAGGTATCGCCGCGGTTGGCAATCCGTGGGTCAACACTGCTGGGTTTGTCAACGGTCCAGCGGTGATCATAGGTGTATTGCAGGTAGTTACCAATATCGCCCGATTCTGTATTGATCGGCAGATAACCACCTGTGGCACCCTGAAACAGGATAGACAGATCGAAGTTTTTGTATTGAAAATTAAGCGCGAAGCCACCGGTGAAAGTTGGTGTTATGCCTTTGTCTAACCTTGCCCGGTCATCACCATTGATCTTGCCATCGCCGTTAATATCTTTAAACCTTAAATCGCCTGGTTTAAGCGCTGGGGTTACACCGCTATAGTCCAATTTGTTGGCGTCAATTTCGGCCTGGTCTTTAAATACGCCATCGGCAGTATATAAAAGTGGGGCTCCAATAGGGTGGCCTGTAGCAAACTGATAGGGTGGGGCGCCTGGTGCTTCATCCTGAAATATGATCTTGTTTTTAGCATACCCACCATTTATACTTACATTGTATTTGAGTTCGCCAATTTTGCCTTTATAGCCTACCTTAAATTCGTAGCCTTTATTATCAACCTTGCCAATGTTTTCGGGAGGTAATATGTTGCTTATACCAGTACTGGCTGGTGTGGAACCCTGCCTCGCCCATAATATATTGGTACGTTTGTTATAAAAGTAATCAAACTCAAAGTTGATCCTGCCTTCCAGTAATTCGCCTTCCAAGCCTAAATCATAGTTATTAGCTACCTCCCAGGTAAAGTTGGGGTTGGGTACGCGAATTTCATATAGGGTTTTATTAAGCTGATCATTGAACACATAGTTTCCAAAGCCGTAAGTTGACCGGTACTGATTTTCCTGTAAAATGTTATTGTAATAAGGCTCGGCACCCATTTGTCCGTAAGATCCTCTGATCTTCAAATAATTGATTGCTTTGAAATTGTTTTTCCAGAAATCTTCCTGTGATATGTTGTAGCCCAGTAATACACCCGGGAAAAACCCAAAACGGTGTGCCTCAGGGAAAATGTATGAGCCATCATAGCGCCATAAAAATTCGGCCAGATACTTTTGTTTGTAATTGTAGGCCGCACGACCGAAGTAACTTAAACGTGCCCGGTTGTATGCGCCGCCAGAGTTGTCTTTTTCAGCATCACCACCCGCAAATAATTCATCAATGTTGGGCGAGATAAAATATCTGCGATAGGCACTGAAATTGTCATCGCTTATGGTTTCGCGTGTAACAGCTGCCATTAAGTTTATGGTATGGTCGCCAAATGAGCGGTCATAGTTGATAAAGCCGCCAAGCAGAATATTTACCTTGTTTTCATCGCTTTGATTTAACCGCGGATCGGTAAAGGTTGATCGTACGCTTGGGGTAAGAACAGGGGTTTTACCATCGGCCTCAAAGCTTTTATGGTCCCAGTAATACAATGTCCATGGAGTTTGCCAAACCTTGTTGCGTTGTATAAATTTATCAAGAGATGCTGTACCGGTTATTTTTAAGCCCTCAACGCCCGGAACCTGTATCTCTAATTTGCCATTTGTTTGAAAATAATCGCGCCTGTCCCTGTTATATCCGGTTTTGTTGGTGGTGATCACGATTGGGTTTTGACCGTTTTCAATATCAGGGCCTGGTAGGCCATTGGGCCAAACTTCTTGTTCTGTAGGCTTGCCCCGCATCAGCATCCTGAATATATCATGAGCTGCCTGTGTTGGGAAATCGCGGGCTTCCTCACGGGCTGTTACGCCAATGCTGGTATTCACATACTTGTTTACCTTGGCATCAAGGTTAATACGAAAATCGTACTGTTTATAGCCGGTTGCAGAGTTTTTGTAGTAACCATCCTGGTTGGTATAGCCTAATGAAGTTAAAAATTTAACATTCTCGGAGCCTCCTGTTAGTTGAATATTGTGGCGGCTTTGTGGCGACCATGTTTTCAGGGTTGTACCAAACCAATCAGTATTTGGGTGCCCAAGCGGGTCGGAGCCATCTCTGTATTTCTGAATATCGGCAGGCTGAAATGCCGCGGTAATTACTTTGCCTCCTTGTTGTGTGTAGCTCCCGTTTTTTGTTAAGGCAGCCCAGGCAGCGCCCCATTCAGAAACGGGAGTATCGCTGTTGTATAAGGTAAGCTCGTTGTTCATGGTGGCATACTCGAAAGCATTGGCCATTTTGGGTATTACCGTTGCCTGTGCAAAGCCCTGGTTAAAATCGTATGATAATATGGTTTTGCCAGATTTACCATGTTTGGTAGTGATCAGTATAACTCCGTTTGCAGCCCTTGAACCATAAATGGCGGCCGAGGCGTCTTTCAAAACCGATATGCTTTCAACATCAGCGGAGTTTAAACGCTCCAAACCTCCGGCGCGGTCAGGTACACCATCAATTACAACAAGCGCATCGCTATTGCCCAAGCTGTTTGTGCCACGAATGTGTATGGCAGAGCCATCATAACCCGGCTCGCCGCTTGATTGCACGGCTGTTACACCGGGTAAACGCCCGGCCAGTGTGTTTGATAAGTTTACTGTTGGTGATTTTTCAAGGTCGGTTCCTTTAACGGATGCTACCGAGCCTGTAACGGTTACCTTTTTCTGAACACCATAACCAACTACCACAACCTCGTTAAGTCCTTTTGATGATGATTGCAGTTTTATGCTGATGCTGTTTTTGCCGTTTACGGGCAGCTCCAGGGTATTGTAGCCTATATAGGATACAACGAGGGTGCCGTTTTCGGGCGCGGTAAGTGTGAAATTTCCTTTTACATCGGTAACTGCTCCGTTATTGGTGCCTTTAACCGTTACAGATACACCAATGAGTTTTTCGCCGGTTGTCTGGTCGGTTACTGTACCGGTAATTTTAATGGGGGCTGTGTTAGGTTTTTCTGTTCTTTCGGCAACTATTTTTTTAGTTATTATGCCACCGTATGATAGATGTGTAAATATTATTGCTATTAAAAGCTGGTACAATGCAGTCTTGGAAAATTTTAGCAGGTTTATATTCTTACATAAATTGTATTTCATATTAGATAAGTTTGGTTTAATTAATATTTAATGCGTATTGTAAAAATGTGAAGGTGTCTTATAAATTGACATCCCGGCAATTTATAAGATGTGTGATTGGTGAGTTTAACTCGGTTTTTTTCTCATGGGGGTGATGTGGTTATTTTAATAATCGGTTAATTTTATTGTTGCGTTGTAAGAAAATTAACAGATAACAACCCCTGGATAGCGCAAATAATATGACATACCGATTCCACCTCACCCAATTTGGGTAAGTGTCAGTCTTGTTATATTATTCCCTGATTTTAATGAAAATAGCTTACAAATACAGGTAGTATGCTATGTAATACCAGCTAAATATGGTGTTATCAGTGAATTTGGTTAAATAATTAATGTAATTGCTACACTTATAATTGGCATGGCTAATATAATAATATTAGTTACATGAAAAATTAAATATTTAAGTAAGAGGTAAAAAAAAAGCAAAAAGCATGAATAATCTTATAATGCGGTCAGATTTTTTCGAAGCAGGCGCGGTTAAGTTTAATTTAATTAATAGCTGAAATCAGCATTTTGAGTTATGCAATCAGAGTTGTCACAGTTTTTTGAACCTGCGTCTAAGTGGTATAAAAATTTAAAAAAGACAATTATGAAAACTTCATCTTTCGATTCAAAATCAGCTATAGTAATTGGCGGTACCAGCGGCATGGGTAAAGCAACAGCCAAATCATTATTACAACAAGGTGCAAAAGTAACAGTAGTTAGTAAAAGCCAGGCCAGTGTTGATGCTGCTGTAGCCGAGTTGAGTGCTTACGGTAATGTTACTGGCGTTCGCCTTGATCTTAATTCAGATGCAGATGTGAAAAATTTCATCAGCTCTCTTGAAGCCGATGATAAACCGGTTGATTACCTTGTAAATTCTTCTGGTATATTTGCCCCTAAAACATTTTTAGATAGTACTCCTGAAGATTACGATTCATTTCAGGGTATCAATCGCGGCTTTTATTTTATTACCCAGGCTGTTGCCAAAAAAATGAAGGCTAATGGCGGTGGCGCTATAGTAAATGTGGGTTCATACTGGGCAAACAACGCGGTAAAGGGAACGCCAACATCTGCTTATTCTATGGCGAAGGCAGCTTTACATGCTTTTACAAAACACGCTGCTATGGAATTATCGGATGACAAAATCAGGGTAAATGCCATTGCACCGGGTATTGTTGAAACCGGTGTGCTGGATGAGTTAATAGGTTCTGCACAGGGAGTTATAGACGCATACCATGGTTTAAACAGCATCCACCCACT
The DNA here is from genome assembly GCF_030409325.1 of Mucilaginibacter aquaedulcis. Classification (GTDB taxonomy): domain Bacteria; phylum Bacteroidota; class Bacteroidia; order Sphingobacteriales; family Sphingobacteriaceae; genus Mucilaginibacter; species Mucilaginibacter aquaedulcis. The sequence goes on along the minus strand of NZ_JAUFPR010000001.1, from coordinate 320,773 downwards.
GGGCCGTAACGGACAGCCTCAGGAAATAGCAGATGCCATATTGTTCCTGCTATCAGATAATGCCTCATGGATCACCGGGGCTATCCTGGATATTGATGGAGGTATGGCTGCAGGAAGAAGTTAATTGATTAAATTGAATAATATTTGCTGGTGATTTATTTCTAACACTTTTCTGCCATGTATCCTTTTATAGAAAAATATGATGAGAGCCTTGATAAGGCCCTGGTTACGCAAGCCTGTGATGGTTCACGGCTGGCTATGGAAAAGCTGATCAGGCTGCACCAGCGTTTTATTTACAATGTAGCTCTTAAACTGGTAAGGGATGCCGATGATGCGGCAGACCTTACCCAGGAGGTCCTGATCAGGATGATTACCAAGTTAAGCCTGTACAATGGTACAAGTAGTTTTCGTACCTGGCTCTATCGCATGGTTACCAATCATTTTATCAGCAGCAGACGCAAAAAAGCCGAAAAGGAAGTGATTTCTTTTAACAAGCTGGGTGTGGTTATAGATGAGTTACACGACAATGAGGACATGAGCACTGATGAACAGGTGCAGTACAGTGATCATATTACCGATGTGCGTAATAATTGCATGTCGAGCATGCTGCTTTGTTTAGACAGGCAGCAACGGGTAGTTTTTGTGCTGGGCGGTGTGTTCAATATCAAATCAACCATAGCTTCGGCGTTGCTTGATATTACTCCTGAGAATTTCAGGAAGCAATTATCGCGGGCCAAGGCCGATCTGTTTCAGTTTATGAATCATAAATGCGGTTTGATAAACCCCGAAAATCCTTGCAGATGTTTCAAGAAAACCAAAGGTTTTATAAAGGAAGGTAAGATTGATGTTACTACGCAAACTTTTAAACCGGAATATCAGCAATCTATATTTTCGGTATCTGTTGCCAAGAATGAGGAACTGGATGATTTAATGGAGGGTAAATATCTCCGGTTTTTTACCAGCCAGGTTTATACCAATACCAATGTGGGCGATAAGCTTATTGAAACGTTGCTTTTTGATCCGCAAATAAAAAAACTATTTCATTTAAACTAAGCATTAGCGGGGCTTGCAAATTAGCCCTGCTAATGTTTACTGCCTGATATGATGTATCTGATACCGATGGCAAATCGAGAGAAATGGATCTTATTTAAAATCACCGGAGATGGTGGTTGCTTTCCATTGCTCAAGCTCGGCTGTCATGACCTTTAATTTTTCCGAAGCCCGGTTGTAAGCATCCTGACCAAGGTAAAGGTGTAATGGCGGCTGGTCAATTTCAGAAAGCCCGATCAATATTTCGGATGCCTTGTCCGGGTCGCCGGGTTGTTTGCCATTGGCTGCCAGATAACGTGCCTGGGTATCTTTAACTGCCTGGTAGCCCTCAATTTTACTTTCGGTATATGCCAGCGAATCTTTTGTTAAAAATCCTGTCCTGAAACCTGATGGTTCAACAACCGTAACCCTGATGTTAAATTCATCAACATCTAATGCCAACACCTCAGAAAATGCAGCAACCGCTGATTTGGTAGCCGAGTAAATTGCCCAGCCGGGAGCACCCACAAAGCCTGCTACCGAACCCATGTTGATAATATAACCTGATTTTTGTCTGCGCATTACAGGCAAAACACGTTTTACAACTTCAATAGTTGCAAGTACGTTCACTTTAAAAATATTGGCAACGTCATGCTCCGATATTTCTTCTACAGTTCCTGCCATTCCGTAGCCGGCATTGTTGACCAATACATCTATCCGGCCAAAAGCTGCCATGGTTTGCTTAATGGAATCGTCAACACAATCCGGGTTGTTCAAATCAACAGCCAGGGGCAAAAAGCGATCCTTGTCAATTAAACCAACTGACTGGCTCAATGATGCGGCGTTACGAGAGGTTGCAGCTACACGATAGCCTTTATCAAGTAGTTTTTTTACAAGCGATAGTCCTAAACCTTGTGAGGCCCCGGTTACATACCATACTTTTGAAGTGTTCATATAATTATATTGTTAAAGTCAATGATCTTACCGAACAGTAGCATTTTCAAGGATGCCCTATTTAAACGACTTTAGTTTGTAACATCAGTAAGCATTTTGTTAACGATAAGCCATTGGCCGTCAATTTTGTGAAACGATATGAATTCGTCATAATTAAAATCATACATTTTAACATGAAGTTTTGCCACTGCTATCGAATTAACCACATCAATCGAGATAATTGTTCCTTTAAATGGTTTGCCTGAATCTTTTACGCTCTGGCGGTTTTTTACGCCATCAAGATATTGATCAAGGCTTTTTGAGTATGGCGCCCCCTTTATATCTCCCAGCACCAGGGTGCCCGGATGGTAAATTTTTCTGAGCATATCAATATCGCCCTCATAAATACCTTTAAAGTAATGATCTTCCAAAACTTTTGTAATAGCTAATGAATCTTGCGGAGTAGTTTCCATTTTGTTTGAATTTTGTGCTTTTGCTAACAGCATGGTGCATGATAAAAAAGCGGTTAATAAGAGCGTTTTCATATTAATTCAGATTATGACCGGCAGCCATACCACCATCAACATTGATAATGGCACCGCTAACAAAGGAGCTTTTGGCAACGGTGTAAACCATTTCGGCTATATCTTCTACTTCGCCTACACGGTTCAGTAAATGCAGTCCCGCACCCTGATCGGCATCTTTGCCATGCATTGGTGTACGTATTACTCCCGGTGCAATGGTATTAACCCTGATATTATCTTTACCAAACTCGGCCGCAAGCTGCAAGGTGAGTGAGTGTATGGCTCCTTTTGATGCAATGGGAGCCGTAGAAGGCGCACCGCCAAGGGCATGGTTTACCAGAGGTGTACCAATGTTAATGACAACCCCGCCACCCTGCTTAATCATTTGCGGAATGATGGCCTGGGTGGTGAAAAAAGTGCCTTTTAAATTGGTATTCAGGAATTTGTCGAGATAATGTTCGTCTACTTCCAAAAATGGTTTTGTTTCATAAATACCGGCGTTGTTTACCAGTACATCAACAGAGCCAAATTTTTCAAGGGCTATAGCCAAAAGCTTTTCGCCGGTGCTTTTATGTTTTACGTTACCGGCTGCCATGGCCAGGTTTGCGCCGCCACCTAATTCCTGATAAACCTTTTCCAGTTTTTCTTCGCCCGAGGAGTTGATCACAACGTTATCACCTTTTTCTAAAAAATGGCGCGCTACTTCTTTACCTATGCCTGATGAGGCACCTGTAACTATAACTGTTTGCTTTTTCATGGGCTTATTTTTTATCAGCTGTTATACCTTTTTCGCGCAGTACAGATACCTGTTCTCCTGCAAAACCCCAATCGTCCAGTTCAACTTCCTGAATCACCACGTGGGTTAATTGAGGGTCTTTGTTTAAAACAGTGGTTATTAAATCGGTTACCCCTTTAATCAGGGTTTGTTTTTGTTCTCTTGTAACACCTTCGCGGGTTATTTCAATTTTAATATAGGGCATGGTTTTAGTTTTTGGGCTAAAACCGCTTATTAAGCGGCTTTAGCAATTACAATTATATTCAGGTCAAAATCATTATAGATAAGGTTATCGCCAAGGTCTTTAAAGAAATTACCTGAACGGAATTTCATTTCATACTTGGTACGATCGATCACCAATTTGCCGGTAGCGCTTAACTCATCATTATTTACATTAATAGTCACATCAAACCCAACGGGATGAGTTATCCCTTTAATGGTCAGGTTGCCATCAACATGATTACCATCAACTGAGGTGATCTCTAAAGTTGATTCCGGATATTTTTGAGATGCGAAGAAATCGTCAGATACAAGATGCGCCAAAAACTGGGCATTAGTTTCGGGGTCTGTTACATCCAGTATTTTGATAGATGTGGTGTCAACAGTGAATTTTCCTCCGGCAAGTTTGCCATTGTTTAAAATAATCTCACCGTTTTTTATTGCAATACTGCCATTATGTGAACCGGTTACTTTTCTGCCAACCCAATTAATATTGCTTAGGGGGCTTACGATGTTAAATTTTTGATTTTCCATTTTTGGTGTGTTTTAATTTCATATCAAATTTGAGCAGGAAATCTCAGCTAATTGTGTGATGTACATCACTTAAAAAGAGAGTTGTAGCTATGTGATACAAATCACTTTGCCTTACATCGCACACAAAAACTGCAGGTTTAAATATTTCTGTAGCATGGCCTCAATAAGCTTTCTGATGCCTTTTTGTGTGTGTTGAAGAGTTATTAACAAAAAGCGTACGGCAGGAACCGTACGCTTTTTGTATCATATTTATTTGCGCAGTGTTTTAAAGCTGTCCCTTAGTTCGTTTACAAAAACTTCGGGCTGCTCCCAGGCCGCGAAGTGGCCGCCTTTGGCAAGCTTGTTATAATGAATAAGCTTCGGATAAGCTTTTTCGGTCCAGCTTTTTGGAGCCTGGTAAAGCTCATCAGGAAAGGCGCTTACGGCCACAGGTATGGTGAGTCCCTTTGGTGCAAAGAAGGCCAGCTTGCTTTCCCAATATAAACGCGCGGATGAAATCGCAGTGCCTGTTAACCAATAGAGCGTAATGTTATCAAGTACGTCGTCTTTGGTTAACCCCTCAGGTTCATCATTAAAAACACGGGTAATAAGGGCTAAACTTGTTGCATCATGATCAAGCATCCAGGCTGCAAGGCCAACTGGAGAATCCTGGATGGCATATAAGGTTTGGGGGCGGTTGGCCATTTCGTTGGCATAACCCAGGCCATGCTTGTAAAAATAATCAAGCTGCTCATAGGCATGTTTCTCATCGGGAGAGAGGCTGGCCGGTGCGGGTTGCCCAGATTGAAGTGCTTTGGCAACATCGTCAGGAACGGTGGCAGGCATATTGGTATGAATGCCGATTAACTCGGGTGGGGCCTGCAGCGCCATTTGTTCGGTAACGGCATTTCCCCAGTCGCCGCCCTGAGCTACAAACTTTTTATATCCCAGGCGTTTCATCAGTACTATCCATGCCCTTGCAACGCGTTGCGGATCCCAGCCAGTGGCAGTTGGCTTTCCCGAGAAACCGTAGCCAGGTAATGATGGAATAACCACATCAAAAGCATCTTCTGCTTTTCCGCCATAGGATGTAGGGTCGGTAAGGGGTGCAATGATTTTCAACTGTTCAATGATGGAGCCGGGCCAACCGTGTGTAATAATGATAGGCAGGGCATTTTTTTGTTTGGAGCGCACATGAATGAAGTGAATATCAAGCCCATCAATATTGGTAACAAATTGAGGCAGGGCCTTTAGTTTGGCCTCGCACTTGCTCCAATCGTAATCCTTTGCCCAATAGGCTGCAAGTTTCTGAATAGTAGCCAGCTGTACTCCTTGCGACTGATCATTAACAGTTTCGCGCTCGGGCCATTGGGTGGCTAAAACCCGGCGTTTCAGATCATCAAGTTTTTCTTTTGGGATGCTCACCTGGTAAGGACGGATAGCTTCATTTGATGAGGCATTGCTGCTTTGTGCATTGCTTACCGCGCTTTGCATTACAAGGGCACTTGCCACAATAGTACCTGCAATGATCTTGTTAGTTGTTTTCATTGTTTTAAGTTTTGGGTTTACTCGTTTTTGATTTAGCCAACCTATTTTTATGCCATTCATAAACTGTTGTTTATCAGTGTGTTGAATTGTGATCCCCGTCTTTAAAACCTTTATATATCGTAAATCATGAAAATTGGTCTTGAAATGTCATGAACATGAAATAAATCAATAGTTTTTCGGCAAAAAGCGCTGAAACTTAGTTAACTTTAAAATGAGATTTAAAGAGCTAATAGCTGATCAATAATTCCCGATTTATCGGCGTGTTCTATGCTTAACAGTACTTTTCTTTCGATATTATTTGTGCCGATTTTGATGTTCATAACACCGCTTGGAAGAAAAGGGTAGGTTAAGATATTAGATTTGTAGCATGTGATATTATGAAAAGAGGCTTCGCTTTTGTAATGTTTAGTTCACTGATATTATCAGTTACGCCCCACCACGTAGCAATAAATTCATCAAAAAATAATTTCAATAAAGCAGTTACTTATTCAATCAATTTTTTTCCGGTACAACAATACAGGTGTAATTACCTGAACCAAAGGAGGGATTTATGAATATCAAGATACTTATAGTTGAGGACGAATTTATAGATGCAAATAACCTGAAGATTATCCTTAGCAAAGCTGGTTACAAGATTTGCTCCATAGCGAGAACAGTGCGCGATGCGATAAAAATTTTAGAAAGCGAAAAACCTGGTCTTGTTTTACTTAATATACGTTTAAAGGGCGACTTAACAGGTATTGACCTGGCCAAAATATTAAAAGAAAAAAATATTGCCTTTGTATTCCTTTCTGCAAATTCAAACAAGCAATTCCTGGATGCCGCTAAAGTTACCAAGCCCTGTGGTTTTTTGCTGAAGCCTTTCCGTGAAAAAGATGTATTGGTTATGCTGGATGTAGCCTGGTATCTGCACAGGCAAAATCAAGGTGTAAATAGTCGTGTTAAACATTTAGAAAATAGTTTATCTGAAGATGGTATAAAACAGATCATTGGTGATGGAGTAAGTATCCGTGATGTGTTAGACGATGTTAAAATTGTAAGCACATCAGATATATCAGTTTTATTATTGGGAGAAAGCGGAACTGGGAAAGAACTTATTGCTCAAAGTATTCACTGTGCCTCATCAAGAAAATCAAAGCCATTTGTAGCGGTAAATTGTGCTACGCTACCCTCTAACATGATAGAATCAGAGTTGTTTGGTCACGAAAAAGGGGCTTTTACCGGGGCTGTAGATAAAAGAACAGGAAAGTTTGAACAAGGTAACGAAGGCACTGTTTTCCTTGATGAAATAGGTGAGTTACCCCTGGAGTTACAGGTTAAACTATTGCGGGTACTGCAGGAAAAAGAAGTAGAACCCATTGGCGGGCAAAAACGGAAAGTTGATGTCAGGATCATTGCGGCTACCAATCGGAACCTGGATAATGAAATTTTAATGGGCCGGTTCAGGCTCGACCTTTATTACCGTTTAAACGTATTCCCCATCACCCTGCCACCATTGCGTGAACGTAAGGAAGATATAGTAGCCTTAGCTAATCACTTTATAAATATTTATGCCCGTAAAGAAAATAAGGCAATCATAGGAGTAGCCGATAACGTTATACAATCAATGCTTAACTATCATTGGCCAGGTAATATAAGGGAACTGGAAAATATGATGGCAAGGAGCGTTCTGCTTACCGATGGCCCTATCATCAACTGCTTAAAATTTCCTGGTCAAAGTATGGTAACTCGGGTAGCTCCGCAGGTGCGTATCAAATCCATGATTGAGAATGAGCGCGATCATATCCTGACGGCACTTGAAAGATGTAACTGGAAAATATACGGGCAGGATGGAGCTGCAGATCTTTTAGAACTTAACCCATCAACCCTTAATTCGCGGATGAAAAAATTAGGGATCGAAAAAAAATATGCCCGAAATGAACACAAATAAATTAAGCCGAAGGTAAGGCTTAACAGGCATTGCAATTTTTAAATAGATTACCTGTATTTATACTAATTTGCTTTTAAGATTAACCAATAGTAAAACTCCCTCAGGTTGTACCGCAATAATGCCATGGATGCAGGTTGGCAAATTACACTACAGCAGTAAACAGTCGCTGCTTTAATTGTTGTGGTTTGATAATCTGTACTTTAGGATAATAAAAAAAACTTATAATTATTGTATTTTTTTATTAATTGTTATATATATTTGGTTATTAATCCTAAACCAAATGCATCTACTTAGAAAAAACAGAAAATCGGGTTTTCCTGATTCATCAGCGGTCAATACGGGCCATCTAAAATCATTATCCACCACATTTTTTTCAAATCGTGATCTATTAATTGAGTGTGTTTTCTTCACGGGAAAATTTATTTAAACTTAACAGTAAGTTAATTTCTAAACAGGTATTATTATTCTGATTTTTTAGCCAATACTAAATAATTTATAAATAATGCCTGGTTTATTCAATCAGGGATTCAATATTTTACTTTAATCGTTCCTGATTTTAAGATAAGGATCTTAGTAACAATTTTTTGATTTTTTAACTGACGCCAAGGGGTGGCATTCGCCTGTTGTGATGCCCTTATTTTTTTTAATTTATTAGATATTGAAGAAGAATACCCCTAATTATAAAGTTAATAAATAAAAATATCAATAATTGAATTAGCTAAGAAATTAATATTAATCATTTTTCCTGAGAAATTAGAATATCAGTATTATTTATCCTGTTATTATATATGGTATTTTAATATTAAAAGAGAGAACTCAATAATATGATGTTTTATTTTTTTTAAATGTTCTCAGGCGATTTAAATCATACCTAAACCAATATGTTTGCATCTACATTAGTCGACATTTTAAGGTTCAGATCCGAAAAATACCCCGAAAAAACAGCCTATGTTTATCTTAAAGACGGAGAAGAGGAAGCTGAGCGATTTACATATCTTTCGTTATACGAAAAAGTATTGCACCTTGCCGCACGAATACAAAGTGTAACCCAACAAGGTGATCGTGTACTATTAATTTACAATCCCGGGCTCGATTATGTTGTAGCATTTTTCGCTTGCCTTTATGCTGGCGTTGTTGCCATACCGGTATATCCTCCCCGTAAAAACAGGTCATTTGAAAGGTTAGATGCCATTTTGAACGATGCAAAATCAAGTTTGATATTAACCACTTCAAACATTGCCTCTGGTCTTGAAAAGAATCATACCGACGCGAGTAAATTGTTAACCATTCCACGCATTATCTCTGATCAGGATACTGATGCGAAAGGTCAGGATTACATAGAAATAAGTATATCCGAAAGCTCAATAGCTTATCTGCAATACACATCAGGGTCAACAGGCACGCCCAAGGGAGTTATGGTTACTCACAAAAACATTATTTATAACCTGCAGGATCTTGACGCAACTTATGAGCATAGTGAGAATAGCGTAATGGTTACCTGGCTGCCCATTTTTCATGATCTGGGATTAATTTATGGTTTGTTGCAGCCCTTATACAACGGTTTTCCATGCTACCTGATGGCTCCGGCTTCGTTTATTCAACGGCCGGTACGCTGGCTGGAGGCTATATCTAAATATAAGGCCACACATAGCCCGGCTCCCAATTTTGCCTATGCTTTGTGCTGTAAAAACACCACTACAGATCAAATTAAAGATCTGGATCTAAGCAGCCTCGAAATGGTGATGATAGGTACCGAACCGGTAAGGGTAGAAACGATAAAGGAGTTTTCAGAAATATATAAACAATATGGGTTTAAGTCCGAAGCGTTTACCCCGGCTTATGGTTTAGCGGAGTCAACACTTAAAGTATCAACCATTCATAAAAGCAAGCCGGTAGTTTTTCTTTCCGTTAATTCGGCGGCTCTTGAAAATAACCGGGTAGTTGAAATGAACCATGGTGAGGAGGGCTCCCAATATTTTGCAGGGCACGGTTCATACGTGTTGGATACCAAAATAGTCATCGTTGATCCTGAAACAATGGAACTGGCTAAACCTGGTCATGTAGGTGAAATCTGGATAGGTGGCCCTACCTGTGCATTAGGGTATTGGGAAAGGGAAAAAGAAACTGAAGAGGTTTTTAAAGCTTATCTGAAGGATACAGGGGATGGCCCATTTCTACGTACCGGCGATTTGGGTTTCTATCATAAAGATGAATTATTTATTACCGGCAGGCTTAAAGATCTTATCATAATCAGGGGGTTAAATCATTATCCACAGGATATTGAAACAACAGCCGAAAAAAGCCATCCTGCTTTAAAGCAGGACGGTGGTGCAGCTTTTAGCATAGAAGTTGATGGTAAAGAACAGCTGGTAATAGTAAATGAAGTTAATCGCGGACATCTTTCAACTTTAAATGCCGAGGAAGTATTTGCAGCCGTACGTAAACAGGTTTCCTTAAATCATGAATTACAGGTACATGCCATTTGGTTATTGATGCCTGCTTCGCTGCCTAAAACCTCAAGTGGAAAAATCCAGCGGAAAGCATGTAAAGAGGCATTTTTAGGTAATACCCTGACCACCGTAGCCGAATGGCAGAACAAGGTTGAGCAAACGGCTGTTTCTGAAGAGGCGAAAGCGGTTCAGGATGAAAAAACATTTGATACTAAAACCATAGAAGACTGGATAAGCGGGATGATTGCCAGGGAAATGAACCTTGACCTGCGATCAATAAATACGACCGATGCCTTTGAAACCATGGGCATGGACTCCTTATTTGCCGCTGAAATGACAGGAGCCTTAGGTAATTTGCTTAACCGAAAGTTAGCAGCTACGCTGGTTTACAACTATCCTACAATTCGTGACCTGGCTGAATATTTAGCCAATGACAAAGCCTTTGAAACTGTTATTGAACAGAAAAATAATTTGACAGGGAGCAGCGCCATTGCCATTGTAGGGATAGGTTGCAGGTTCCCGATGGCCGGCTCTCCGGATGCTTTTTGGGAGTTGTTGAAGAATGAAGTAAGCGCCGTACGCAAGTTACCCGAAGGCAGGTGGAAGGAAACAGATCTGGATAAATTAGTTGAGGACAAAACCATTTTAAATACTATTACCTGGGGAGGTTTCTTAGATGATCCTTCATTATTTGACCCCTCATTCTTTGGTATCTCTCCGCGTGAGGCATCGGCAATGGATCCTCAGCAAAGGCTGTTGCTCGAAGTTACCTGGGAAGCTTTGGAAGATGCCGGTATGCCGCCGCAACAGCTTCCTGAATATCAAACAGGCGTTTATATCGGTATAAGTAATAATGATTACCAGAAAATTCAAGCTAATTCAACAAGCCGCTTTGATGAGTATGCGGGCACCGGCAATGCGTTGAGTATTGCGGCCAACAGGCTCTCATATTTCTTAAATGCCAAAGGGCCAAGTATAGCGGTTGATACGGCTTGTTCTTCTTCATTGGTAGCACTACATCAGGCTTGCCAGGCTTTACGCACTGGCGAGATAAATGTGGCTATAACCGGAGGGGTAAACCTGATATTAAATCCTGATCTGAGTATCGTATTCGCGAAAGCCGGGATGCTTGCACCCGATGGTAAATGTAAAACCTTTGATGCTGCTGCCAATGGCTATGTGCGTGGCGAAGGCTGCGGCATTATTGTATTAAAGCGACTGGAAGATGCTATTGCCAACGGTGATAGAATACAGGCAGTTATACGCGGCACTGCTATTAACCAGGATGGCCACAGTAATGGCATAACCGCTCCTAATGGTCCCTCGCAGGTAAATGTTATCAGGCAGGCCTTGTCAAATGCAGGTGTAAAACCTGCCCAGATATCTTATATAGAGGCACATGGTACCGGCACCTCTCTCGGCGACCCTATTGAAGTAAATTCTTTTTCCTCTGTTTTGCTTGATGGAAGAACAGAAGATAATCCCTGCATAATTGGTTCTGTAAAGCCCCACATCGGTCATCTGGAATCTGCCGCGGGCATAGCCGGTGTTATCAAGTTAGTATTGGCGCTCAGGCATAAGGAAATTCCGCCTCATATAAATTTTAGCAAACTTAACCCATTAATACTGTGGACGGATGACCGATTGCAAATCGCACATCAGCGTACCAATTGGCAGTCTTCTGCCGAAAAAAGAATTGCCTCCGTAAGTTCGTTTGGATTTGGGGGTACTAATGCTCACGCCATAATAGAAGAAGCTCCTGCCGTTGATGAACAATCGGAAATAGCAGATACTTTCCTGCTTCCTTTATCGGCCCGTAACCATGAAGAGTTACAAGCTTTGGCAGAACAATATTTAAATCAATTATCAGCAGGCGTGGATAATAACAGCTTAGCAGATATTTGTTTTACAGCCGCGGTTGGGAGGGCTGATTTTACCCACCGGCTTGCAATAAACGGTAAAAATAGCGAGGAGATTAGTCAGCGCTTGAGAGCATGGCTTTCCGGTGAATCTCCGAAAGGCATATATACAGGTCATGCAGCATCCAACAAACAACCCCGGGTAGCATTTTTATTCACCGGGCAGGGTTCTCAATATGCAGGCATGGGGCGCGAGCTTTATAACCAGGAACCGGTTTTTCGTGATGCATTAGACCACTGTAATGAATTGTTCTCCATTTACTACAATACATCGTTGCTGGATGTAATTTATGCTGAGGATGAACAGACATCTATCAATGATACCACCTACACACAAGCGGTACTTTTTTCATTGGAATGGTCGCTGGCTCAGCTTTGGAAGTCATGGGGAATAATACCAGATGTTTTACTTGGGCACAGTGTAGGTGAGTACGCGGCAGCTTGTATTGCAGGGGTTTTTAGTCTGGAAGATGGAATGCGGTTAATTGCCAACCGTGGAAGGCTCATGGGGAGTTTACCCAAAGGGGGCGGCATGATGAGTGTGTACGCATCAGCTGGGCAGGTAGAGCCTTTGTTAATGGAATATGACGGCAAACTATCGATAGCAGCCATTAATAGTCCGCTGCAGGTTGTAGTTTCAGGAGAGATAGCAAGTCTTGATAGTATAGAGGAGCAACTGAATCAATCAGAAATTAAGACTATTCGGCTGGATGTATCGCACGCGTTTCACTCCACGTTAATGGAACCGATCATTAACCAGTTCAAGGAAATTGCAGAGCAGATAGATTATCAGACACCGGCTATACCATTAGTATCCCTGGTTAACGGTAAAATAGCAGAGGCGGAGATAGCTTCCGCAGCTTACTGGATAAATCACATCCTGGCCCCGGTAAACTTTTTAGGTGGCATGGATACTCTGGGAAATGAGCAAATAGATATTTACCTGGAAATTGGCCCTAAACCTGTTTTATTGTCATTAGGTATGCAATGCCAGGGAAGTAAAGAAGAAAAAGAATTATGGCTGCCATCACTAAGGCGGGTTAACGATGGCCGGGAGCAGCTATCACAAAGTCTGTCGGCCATGTATGCGGCAGGTTGCAAAATTAATTGGGAAGCTTATTGGGGCGGCAAGCGCAAAAAGGTGCAACTGCCCACTTATCCCTTTCAGCGCAGCAGGTATTGGGTTGCCATAGAGAATGAAACAAAAGGGCAGGCCTCGCCAAGCGATCTGCTGAAATTGCTGAACTCTAATAATATTGAAGAGTTAACGCAATTACTAAGCACAGAAATACAGTTTAGTGAAGCCGAAACAAAGCTGCTACCTAAAATGGTACAGGGTCTGATAAACAGGTATAGCCCTGAAACGGGAAATGCTTTGTTGCAGAATCTTTTATATCAAATGAACTGGAAGCTTCAACCATTGGCCCCCGGCGAGGGACTTAATGGCACACCTGGTAGCTGGCTCTTATTTATGGATGTAGAAGGCCGTATGGCTGAATTATCGGCTTTACTTATAGCCCGCGGGGCAAAGGTAACAACGGTAAATGCAGATGTGAAGCCGTCAGGTTATTCTGAGCTTGTTGCAAACGCGATAGCTTCAGGAATTACGGGGATAGTTTACGGACGCTGCCTTGATCTGACAGCTAACGCCACATCAGCTGCTATAGCCGAAGAGTTTGATTACCTGTTACAAACGATCAGGGCGCTTTGCGGCAATGAAACAGGAACGGCATGCAGGTTATGGGTACTTACATCCAGGGCACAAAATATTGATACCAATGAAAACGTAATACCGGCACAAGCGGCAGTAAGCGGAATAATAACCGTAATGCGTAACGAAATGCCGCAATACAAACCCGTAATACTGGATTACAAGGGTGATATAGGCAACATTGTGCCCGAGCTTGGCGGAATGATAGCATCAGACAGAGTTGCTTATCGTGATGATAAAAGATACGTAGCCCGGCTCGAAAGTATGCCAACTTTAACAAGGGCAGGCATATTCCAGGCGAAAAAAGAAGCTTGTTATCTCATAAGCGGTGGAACGGGTGCGCTCGGCATAGCAACAGCCCAGTGGTTGACTCAAAAAGGAGCCGGAGAAATAATATTGTTAAGCCGCAATGGCGGAGATAAAAACACGCTGGAAACAATAGCTGCGATTTCTCCCCAAACAAGCATAAGAATTGTAAAGGCCGATGTTGGCAACCGGGTAGATATGGAGCGGGTGTTCGCCGAAATTGAAAGTGGCGGTCGCGAATTGAAAGGTGTTATTCACGCCGCCGGTATCATAGCCGATGGATTGCTGATAAACCAGGATCATGAAAGCATGATGCGGGTAATGCATCCCAAAATAGATGGGGGCTGGCTTTTACACGAATTTACCCAACATAAACAACTCGACTTTTTTGTGAGCTACTCTTCGGCCGCTGCCTTATTGGGCTTTGCAGGACAAGCCAATTACGTAGCAGCCAACAATTACATCGAGGGGTTAAGCCACTACCGTCGTGCAATGGGATTACCGGCTACGGTGATCAGCTGGGGGCCATGGAAAGATAGGGGTATGGCGCAAACTTTGAATCAGGAATCACAGGCTTATATAAGCCATTTGGGTATCAACTTATTGGATAGCGAAACTGCTTTTGCCGCTTTGGAATACCTATTGACAACCGAGAATACCTCGGCGGGAGTTATTGACGTGGATTGGGAGCAGTACCATAAAGAAATAGGAGAAGGACAATATTTCCTGAATAGCCTCATTAAGCATAGTGCTGTTGCAGTTGACCAATCGCATCTACGGAATGATCTTGAAAAAATATCAGTTCAGGGAAGAACAGAAACATTAGGCGTATTTCTGGAAACCACACTGGCCGATATATTGGGTTTTGAGAACGGCAAATTACCCGACCGCGAAACCGGCTTTGCCGAAATGGGGATGGATTCGATGATTGCAATGGCGTTCAAAAACAAACTTGTGCGGGAGCTTGGCGTAGCTTTGCCGCCCACCATAGCCTTTAACTACCCAACAATAAATTCGTTGAGAGATCACCTGTTAACTTCTGTGCTGAATTTAAATGAAAGCAGTGATGAAGTAGAACGCGCAGATAATCAAAAATTTGATAATGAGCCAATAGCCATTATCGGGATGGGCTGCCGTTTCCCGGGAGCAAATAGCCCGGATGAGTTTTGGGAATTATTGGCGAATGGCAGGGATGCAATAAGGGAAGTGCCGGCCGATAGATGGGATATTGAACGGTATTATGATGCAGACCAAAATAAGCCAGGAAAAACTTATGCCCGCCACGGCGGATTTATTTACCAGGTAGATCAGTTTGATTCCAAGTTCTTTGGAATTTCCCCAAACGAGGCTGATCACATCGATCCGCAGCAACGGTTATTGCTTGAAGTAAGCTGGGAAGCGTTGGAAAATGCAGGTATTGCACCTGATCAATTAAATAAATCATTAACAGGTGTTTTTGTTGGGATAGGGCAGAGCGATTACGGGCAATATCATTTTGAAGATTCCCGGGTAAATGACATGAATATTTACACCGGTACGGGAAACAGCCATAGCTTTGCGGCAGGCCGGTTATCATATTTCTTAGGCACCCAGGGCCCTTCTATCAGTGTAGATACTGCTTGTTCATCTTCACTTGTAACGGTAAATATGGCTTGTCAAAGCCTGCGTAACGGCGAAAGTAACCTGGCCATTGCAGGTGGTGTGCAATTGATGTTATCGCCTCAATCGAGCATATTCCTCAGCAAAAGCAAGGTCTTATCGCCTGATGGAAAATGCAAAACTTTTTCTGACGAAGCAAACGGATATGTACGCGGCGAGGGATGCGGCGTAGTTGTTCTGAAACGGCTTTCAGATGCCATCCGTGATAATGACCATATATTATCAGTAGTAAGGAGCGTTGCCATTAACCATGATGGCCGCAGCAGTGGTTTAACCGTACCTAACGGTCAATCGCAGGAATCACTTATCCGGAAAGCCATGGAAACAGCCAGAGTTAACCCGGCTGATATATCTTACCTGGAGGCACATGGTACAGGCACAGCCCTTGGTGATCCTATTGAAATGGAGGCTATTGCCCACACACTTGCCAAAAACAGAAACGAGCCTTTACTGGTTGGCAGTGTCAAAACAAATATCGGCCACCTTGAACATGCCGCGGGTATTGCAAGCCTTATAAAGGTTACGCTTGCCATGAGGCACCGGCAAATACCGGCTCATTTAAATTTTAAAACACCAAGCAGTTTAATTGATTGGGGTAAAATAGCTGTAAAAATTCCGGTTAATCTTACACCATGGTCACCATTAACAGGAAAGCGTGTGGCAGCAATAAGTTCATTTGGACTGTCAGGAACAAATGCCCACCTGATTATTGAGGAGGCGCCGGTAAAAATTAAACAGCATAAACCATTTGAAAGGCCTGCTCATGTTTTTACCCTTTCTGCAAAAAATGAAGCTGCACTAAAAGAATTGGCTGACCATTACCTTGATCTTTTTCAAAATAGCAGGAGTATCAGCTTAGCGGATATTTGTTTTTCTGAAAATGTTGGTAAAGCAAAAATGGCACAGCGCTTAGCATTTTCGACAGTTAACGTTTCTGAAGCAATTCAAAAGTTAAACAGTTTTAAGAATGAGGATGGAAAAGAAAATGTGTTTTCGGACAGGGTATCCGGCGCTGATAATACAGTGGCATTTCTTTTCTCAGGGAAAAATATTCAAAACGCTCAAGCTTATAGGGAACTATTTGAAACACACTCTGTATTCAGGGAAAACCTGATCAAGTGCAATGAGTTTTTAAAAGCTTACTATGACTTGCCGTTAATTGATACACTTTTTTCTGTAGACACAGTTAAAGAGCCCGGCTATGATCCGGTATACGGACAGCTGGCCCAGTTTGCCATTGAATATGCCACGGCAATGCTATGGTTATCATGGGATATAAAACCTGCCTATGTTACCGGCTGGGGTGTGGGTGAATGGGCTGCAGCATGTGTAGCCGGTGTATTTGCACTTGAGGATGCTCTTGCGTTGGTTTCAAAAATGAACAATAAAGATGCATTCCAAAAAGCATTAAATAAAGTTCGGTTTAAGGAGGCTCTGATACCTGTGATCTCCAATAGTACAGGCAAGTTGTGCGGAAAAGAGATAGCTACGGCTGGGTATTGGATCGAACAAATAGCGTCTTCCGGATCTTCCCTCAAAGGTGTAAAAGAGCTGGAAAGCAGGAAATGTACTATTCTGTTAGCAATTGGTGAGGATGCAACGCTTTTGGATGCAATCAGGAACAGTCTTTTATCCCCGCGTGAAACAAGATTGTTAGCATCAGCTGTACCCGGTAAATCTGTATGGCAGCAACTGATAGAATGCGTTGCTGAATTATTTGTAGCTGGGCTGAGGGTTGATTTTAAAAAGTTTGACGAGCCTTACAATCGTCAAAGGGTTAGCGTTCCAAACTATCCCTTTCAGCGCAAAAGGCATTGGAACGGACCTACAAATGATTCTGTTCCACACATTGCAAATGTAGTGTTCAAATCTGCGGCTGTCGGAGCTCCGGTGGCCGTTACTGATGGCAAAGTAAATAAGCTCCGGTCTGTAGGTAATGTTATCAAACCAAACAGAAAAGCTATACTGCAAACGCTTTCCGAAATGGTTAAACTATTCTCCGGGTTAGAAGCAACTGAAGATGATTTTTCGATCAGTTTTATGGAACTGGGGCTTGATTCGCTCATACTGGTAAAAATGATTGATGCCATCAAAGAAAAATTCGGCATAAAATTATCGCTGAAACAGTTTTTTGAGGAAACCGCAAGTATCAATGCTCTGACCGATTATATTCAATCGGCAGATATTAAGCCCGAAATTGAAGAAAATCTCATTCCTCAGCATCGCCCTGCAGAAGCGGAAGCAATTGAGCATAATGAAACAGGATCGGCCATTCTGAAAAAACTGGAAGAACTTTCGGCACGTATCACTGCTCTTGAGGGATCAGCAATAACTAATGTCGTAAAAACAGATCGGGCCATAAAGGTTAGTAACCCATCTGGCAAACTTAATTTCAAGGCGGTAAAATTGCAGGAAGAAGTTCCGTTTACGGCACAGCAGGTCGCCTTTATAACAGCTTTTGCAAAACGATATAACGAGCGTACGGCATCATCCAAAGCCTATGCCCAAAAACACAGAAACGTATTGGCCGATTGGATCAATTCTATCGATTTCAGATTATCCATCAAAGAATTATTATACCCCATAGTTTCCGAATGGTCGTCGGGTTCCAAATTCAGAGATATTGACGGAAATAACTATGTAGATATAGGGCTGGGCTATGGCGTTAATTTCTTTGGTAATAGCCCGCAGTTTGTTAAGGATGCCCTCACCGCGCAACTGGCTGAGGGGATTGAACTGGCAACCCAATCAGATATGGCAGGTGAGGTGGCCCAATTAATTCATGAATTAACAGGAGTGGAGCGCGTGGTATTCAGCAATACCGGTACCGAAGCTATCATGGCGGCCCTGCGTATAGCCCGTACAAAAACCGGCAAAAAGAAAGTTGTCATTTTTACGGGAGCGTTTCATGGCACTTTTGATGGTGTGTTGGTCCAAATGGAAACCATTGGAAAAGAGTTCTTTTCATCGCCAATTGGTCCGGGTATACCTCAGGGTTATGCGGATGATATGATGGTGCTAACGTTAGGTGCCGATGAGTCGTTACGGATTATTGAAGAACATGCGCATGAGCTTGCCGCTGTTTTGGTAGAACCTGTTCAAAGCAGGCGACCTGGATTTCAGCCGGTTGAGTTTTTGAAAAAACTAAGGGAAGTTACCCAAAAAGGAGCTATAGCCCTCATTTTTGATGAGATCATTACCGGTTTCAGGATACATCCCGGAGGGGCCCAGGCTTATTTTGGCATCTATGCCGATATTGTGACCTACGGTAAAGTTCCGGGAGGAGGGATGCCTATCGGTATCATTGCCGGTAAAAAGGAATATATTGATGTAATTGATGGCGGCTGGTGGCAATATGGCGATAACTCCTATCCGGCAGTTGGTATGACGTTCTTTTCGGGAACCTTCTGCAAGCATCCACTTACTATGGCTGCTACAAAGGCTTGCTTGTTAAAAATGAAACATGAAGGTCCAGTTTTGCAGGACAGGGTTACTCAACTTACCGCATACTTTGCATCGGTACTGAATGAATTTTTTACGGATGCAGCTGTGCCTATAAAGATTGTTCATTTCGGATCCTTATTCCGTTTTGAATCTTTTGGCAAATACAGCCTTGTATTTGAGCCCATTGAAATGAACCTCCTTTTTTACCTGATGATGGAAAAAGGTGTTTATACCTGGGAACGCAGGGTTTGCTTTTTTTCAACAGAACACAGTTATGAAGATGCAGACATTATTATAGAGGTAGTCAAAAGATCAATCCATGAGCTTTTAGATAACGGCTTTTTTGCGGCCAGGGAACAGATAAATGTACCGGAAAGTAAATTAGCTATCGAAAAATCAAAAGTTATTACCTGCGAATTAACAGACGCACAAAGGCAGTTAATGCTGCTTACGGAACTGAATGATAACGGTTCACAAGCTTATAACTTATCAACCACGCTTCGCTTTGAGGGTGATCTTAACAAGCAACTTCTTCAGAACGCCCTTGATTATGTAGTAGCAAGGCATGAGGGTTTAAGAACATTTATTGACATGGCGGTTGAGGAGCAGCGCATTGTACCTAAGCTGACCTATACAATTACTTACACTAATAAAACCGGTGTTTCAGAAGCGGAAAAGCAAGAAGTGGAAAAGCAATGGATGACTGCCGGAAGCAGTGCAAAATTCCATCTTATGGAAGCGCCCTTGTTCCGCCTCGCCGTGCTGGAATTGCCTGAAAGCGAATTTCTGCTTCAGTTTACGGGGCATCATATTATTATAGACGGCTGGTCGCTGGTGCAAGTTCTCTCCGAGATCAGCACATATTATAATGGCTTTGTTTCTGGAACGCCTGTTCAGCTGGTAGAACCAATGTCATTCCGTGATTATGCAGACTTATTGAGCCAGTCGCTTATCGAGCCTGAAATGGCGAAGAAACAGAATTACTGGAATGAAAAACTATCCGCAATTGCTGCTTCATTACAACTGCCAGCAGATTTTCCGCAGCCTGTAAACAAGAGCTATGCTGCAGCCCGGTGTACCCGAAAATTCGCGCAATCATTCAGCCGCAAAATAAAGGAGTTTTCAAAGCATAACGGCTGTACGCCATTTATGCTCATGATTTCGGCTTATTCTGCCTTTTTGCACCGGTATTGTAGCACTGATGAATTGATTATCGGGATGCCTTCGAGCGGCCGTAATTTTGAAGGTGATAAAGAAGTTGTAGGATATTGTGCAAATCTGCTGCCGTTTTTGAGCCGATATAACAGCGAGCAATCGTTTTTAGATTTTCTGCAGAGTGCCAAAAAGGAAATCATTGATTGCTATGAAAATCAATCATACCCATTTGCTAAAATTCTGGATGATCTTAGCCAAAACGGGAATAATCCTCGCGGGCCACTGGTAAGCGTTACCTTTAATTTTAACCCGATTGCCGAATTTCCTGAATTTGCAGGACTTGAAACAGAATGGATTCCAACCCCGATCAGCTTTGCACCGTTTGATCTGTTTTTTGACATTACCGTTTTGCCGGATGGAATGGTGCTCGACTGTGATTATAATGCAGAGAAATTTCTTCCCGAAACCGTTTTTGGCCTGCTTGAAAGCTTTGAGGCCTTTTTAACGGGATTGCTTGATGATCCGGATAAACCGATCGGTTTAACTCCAATGGTAACACCAAATACCCGGAAGCTTATACTTGAGGATTGGAACGATACTGATCATGAGTTTTTTACCGAGGAAACGGTTGTCGGTCTTATCGATAAACAAGCACAGATCAATCCCCGTGCTATCGCCATTGTTGACGGGGCTCATAATATTACCTATGAAGAATTGGACAGATCAGCAGTTCAGTTAGCTGCTTTACTGATCAGCAAGGGTGTAATGCCGGGCGATGCCTTAGGTATTTATATGGGACGGTCTGCAAATTGGATCATAGCCATATTGGGGATTTTAAAAGCCGGCGGTGTTTATGTGCCGCTGGATGTTAATCTGCCTGATTCGCGCCTTGAATTTATCATTGAAGACGCAGGAATGAAACTGATACTTGCAGATGATAAATGTATTGACAAGGCTATCAATATGGGCATCCCAGCTTTGAATTTGGATCAGCCGGTGGCGCTCGATAGCAACATAGATATTACACTTCCTCAAAGCAATTCTGAGAGAAACTGTTATATCATTTATACCTCAGGTTCAACGGGTACACCTAAAGGCTGCGCGATAACACATCGTAACCTGGTGAATTACCTTACATGGGCATCTACCTATTATTTTGCTCCGGGAAAACCTGTTAATTCGGCATTATTTACTTCACTATCTTTTGATTTTACAGCCACGCCGATATTTTGCTGCCTCACTTCCGGCGGCAGCCTGGAGGTTTACCCCGAAGAAATAGAAGCGGCTGATGTGATAAGTACCTGCCTTCGTAACGATAAAAATTATAGCTTTCTGAAACTAACTCCGGCTTATTTAAGCCTGATGAATGATGTAGCCGCAAACGGGTCAAATATTGATACGATCATTCTTGGTGGTGAAGCTGTGTTAACTGCCCATGTTACCGTTTTAAAACGCGTTTTACCCTTTGCAAAGGTTTATAATGAATACGGGCCTACAGAGGCAACCATCGGGTGCATTGTAAAGGAACTCCACACAACCGATGCGCAGGTATTGATAGGTAAGCCAATTAGCAACATGCGTATTTATATCATTGATAAAAATGAACAGCTTGTTCCTGTTGGTGTTCCTGGCGAAATATGCCTGGCTGGTGTGGGTTTATCAAAAGGATATATTAACCGGGATGAGCTTACACGACAAAAATTTGTAAAAAATCCGTTTGAGCCCGGGCAGATTATGTATAAAACCGGAGATACTGGTCGCTGGTTGGCAAATGGGGAGATCGAATATCTGGGCAGGACGGATGAACAGGTAAAAATAAGAGGATTTAGGATAGAACCCGGTGAATGTACATCAGCGTTAGTATTACATCCGGATATTAAGGAAGCTGTGGTTTTGGCCTTACCAGCAGCCGACGGACTTGAAAAGGAACTGGTTGCCTGGTTTATCCCGAAAAATAAAGAAGTAGTTCCTTCAACGGTTCAGCTGCAAAGCTTTCTGTTACTCAGGTTACCGCAATACATGATCCCGGTAAGGTTTATTCAGCTTGATGAAATTCCGCTTACCGCTAACGGGAAGATTGATAAAGCACAGCTTCCGTTGACAGGGAATGTTGATACAAACGAAGCTGAAGTGGTTTTACCGCAAACCCCGACCGAAATAATTGTAGCTAAAATTTGGGCAGAAGTATTGGGCGTAGAAAACCCCGGCATGACGGATAACTTTTTCGCCGCAGGAGGGCATAGCTTGAAGGCTGCTAAAATGGTGGCTGCCATTTCCCGGGAGTGTGGCGTGAAAATTCCGCTTAAAGCCATATTCAGTACTAAAAACCTGGGTGAGCTGGCGGCACTGGCAGAACTTTCAGAGGCAGAAGTGTACGAGGATATACCACACTTACCGGCTGCTGATGACTATCAGCTTTCACATCCGCAGAAACGAATTTGGATTGCCAACCAGCTTTCAGAAAACCCGGGAATGTTTAATATGATCGCGTTTTACGAAATAAAAGGCAACCTCAACATCAAAGCCTTTTCAAAAGCGCTTGAGTTAATTGTGGAACGACATGATATTTTACGAACCGTATTTAGTTCGAATACCGGGGAGCCACGACAAAGGATATTAAAGCCGGAGGAAAACGCATTTGAAATGAGATTTATTGATCTCTCGGATAAAGCTGATGCTGCCGAAAGAGCAATGGAGTTGTTGTATGAGGAAAATATACAGCCATTTGATCTGCAACGGGGACCTATGCTTCGCGCTACGCTTTGCCTGGTGAATGAAGGTGATTACCGCTTTGCCATCAACTTCCATCATATCGTGTTGGATGGCTGGTCAACAGGGCTTTTTGTGGAAGAGTTTTCAGAAAACTATGCTCTTTTAACCAAAAATATGCTTGTTCAAAGGGAGCCCTTAAAGGTTCAGTACCGAGACTTTGCTGCCTGGCAAAATAAGGCGTTGGCATCGGGACAAACCGAAAAATCGAAACAATACTGGCAGCAGCAACTTGCAGGTGAAATGGCACGGTTAAACCTGCCGGTTGACAGGCCCCGTGGCGCAAATTTAACTTACGATGGAAAACAGCTGTCTTTTTCAGTTGAAAAGGATCTGTATGATAGTTTGACACATGTTGCAAAAAAGGAGGGAGTTACACTTTATGTTACCGTGCTATCGGCAATTTATGTTATGCTATCACGCTATGCCGGAGGCGATAATATTTTGCTGGGTGTTGAATCGGCCGAACGCCGCCATCCAGATCTGCAAAAAATGCTGGGCTTCTTCCTCAATACCATAGTGTTAAAGGCAGGTATCAACGACAATGATTCCTTAACCGATACTATTAAAAAAGTAAATGAGGTGGTAAATAATGGCTTGGCTCACCAGGATTATCCTTTTGATCTGCTGCTGCACGAGCTTAAAATACCACGCGAGCAAAACCGCACCCCATTATTTGATGTACAAGTTGATTTTATTCCGCATCTGTATGATCATAACTATGATGATGGCTTAACCAGTGGTCCGGAACTGAAAATGAAATATATAGCTGCCGATGTAAAGATAACGCAGTACGATATTTCATTCCTGATCACCGATAAAGGCGACTTTTTGAAGGTTGATATTGTTTACAATACCCAGCTATTTAATGAGTCGACGATTGAAATGATAGCCGGAAACTATAAAAAAACGCTTGCAGCTATAGCCAGGAATGCATCAATAAAAGTAAGTAGCATCCAACTTGATGATAAGAAACCAGTAGCAACAAAAAAAATAAGCCTAAAACTAAAATTATAAAAAGTTAACCCCCGCTTTAATATAATGAGCAACCCAAACCTAACCCAATCAACCGAACTTAGCGAAGCCCTTTCATTTTGGCAAAGCAGGTTTGCACTTATTAATACCCATGAACTAAACACCCAAAGTGATCATTTTCAGATAAAGGAGAAACGCGCATTTTTGAATCAGGACATAGTTCTGAGCGATGCTTTTAAAGAGAGATTATCAAATATTACAGATGATCCGCTGACGACATTTGGCATTATCACTGCCTTGTTTTCCATGGTTTTTAGCCGCTACCAGTCTTCCTCTTTAATTGCTTTTATGGTTCCTTTCCTGAAAGAAGAAGATGACAATAATGAAAACTCAGGATTGCTCCCTTTGATAATTGAACTGGAAAACGATGGCACCTTTAAAGATTTTTTGAACCGTGCTGTTCAGGTTATTGAAAATAGTTTTAGTTACGCCGCATTTCCTTTTGAGCAGTTGGCTAAAGCGGATTTTGGGGTAGATAACACAATTGTTTCCAATATTCTGATCAGCAGTAATTTGCATGAGCTGCCCCAAAATGATGAGCAATTTGATATTAAAATAAAAATCGACCCGGAATTATACAACATAACTTTAACCTATGATAAGGGAATATTCCCTGAATACAGGGCTAAGTTATTAGAAGGTCATTTGAATAAGCTGGGAGAGGCTTTGGAGGATGTCAGCATTCCGGTTTCATCAATTGAAATAATAACTGATGATGAGATAACCTATTTAATGAGCTTGAATCCTGAAAGGGGTGAAGCAAGCGATAAAACGATCCTTGACCTGTTTAGCGAAACTGTAAAGGCGCATCCTGATCGTGTCGCGCTTTTATTTGAGGGTAAATCCGTTACTTACCGGGAATTAGATTCAAAAAGCTCACAGCTTGCTTTATATCTGCGCCAGGAGTACGGGGCTTGCCCTGATTCAATCATCGCCTTGATGACCGAAAAGTCGGAGCTTACCATCATCGGAGTTTTGGGGATACTCAAATCCGGGGCGGCGTATGTGCCTGTTGATCCATCTTATCCGCAAGATCGTATCGAATATCTTTTAACCGCGTCAGGAGCACAAACGCTGATAACAACTTCGGGCTTCCTGTTTAATATTCCATTTTTCGCCGGTAATATTTTTGCAATCGATCTCCAGTTAGATGATCTGCCTGACACAGATGAAAGTTTTTCTTATTTAGCAGACAAAAAATTCCTGGCTTATATCATTTATACTTCTGGTTCAACGGGTAAACCTAAGGGGGTAGCCATAAGTCATGCAAGTTTATTTAACTACCTGAACTGGGCAAAGGATTATTATTTTACCCATAACGCTCAGGGCGGTAATTTCGCTTTATTTACTTCTGTTTCCTTTGATCTTACCATCACTTCCATTTTTATCCCGTTAATCAAAGGGGCAAAACTCGAGATATTTAGCAGTAATAACGCGGGTGAAGTGCTGACAAAGATCTTCGATAAAAGCAGCGAAATCGACACTATAAAATTAACCCCAACACATGTTAGCCTCCTTGCGGATATCCCTGCCTGCGAAACTGCTCTGCAAACTTTAATAGTTGGGGGAGAAGCTTTAAGGGAAGATCATGTTGGAATAATTAAAACAAGATGGCCTCATATAAAGATCTTTAACGAATATGGGCCAACGGAGGCTACTGTAGGATGTGTTGTTGCCGAAGTAAGCCAAAACAATGTTACCATCGGCCAACCCATAGCCAATACGGCCATTTATATTCTTGATCAAAACAGGAAACTGCTGCCCGCTGGGTCCACCGGCGAAATTTATATTGGTGGTACAGGCCTTGCAAATGGTTATTATGAGCAACCAGAACTGACCGATGCTTCATTTATAAATTCTCCTTTTGTTGAGGCTGAAAAAATATATAAAACCGGTGATCTGGGTGCATGGCTTGAGGATGGAACGCTTCAGTACCTGGGCCGTAAGGATAGCCAGGTGAAGATAAGGGGATACCGGATTGAAACCGGCGAAATAGAAAGTACCCTGCTTGAAGTGAATGGCATTAAAGATGCCGCGGTAGTTATCCGTTTTAATAATAAAAATGCCAGCCTTGCGGCTTTTTATACGTCGACCGACAACTCCTTACAGGTTGAAGAGATAGAGAGTATACTCGCTCAAAAACTTCCGGCCTATATGGTGCCCTCACTCATTGTCCATATCGATGAGATGCCGCTTACACCTAATTTTAAGATTGACCGTCAAAAACTTGCATCCATGGAAACCGGAAGCAATAATGAGAATGGTTATGTAGCGCCTGTTTCGGACATAGAAACAGCACTGGTAAATATTTTCAGTAAAGTATTGGGCAGGGAAAAGGTTGGGATAACAGATAATTTTTTTGCAATTGGTGGCGACTCCATTATCGGTATTCAAATTGTTTCCCGTGCCAACAGCGAAGGCATCATGATAACCCTCAAACAGCTGTTTAAACAGCTTACCATTGCCGGTTTAGCTTCAGTGGCCGAACGTGCAGTCCCGGTAATTATTGAGCAAGCACCTGTTTTCGGCTATATTGAACTTACTCCTGTTCATAAATGGTTCTTTGAACAAAAATTTCCCAATGTTTCTCATTATAACCAATCACTTTTGTTAGAAGTTGATAAAGGCTTCAATGCCTCACTTTTTGAAACCGCTCTTGCAAAGATTATAACGCATCATGATATGCTCAGAATGCGCTTAAGGGTTAACGGAGATGCTTATGAAGAATATATCCCGGAGGATGTGACTACCATAGCACCGTTTAGCATCAAAGAAATTCTTGACTATCCCGATGCTGAAATCGAAACCCGGTTAATGGAAGATATAAACCAGCTGCAGGCATCATTAAATGTATTCAAAGGGCCCGTTTTGCAGGCAAGATATTATCAAATCAAAAACAATCCGATGTTGTTTTTAGTAGCCCATCACCTGATAGTTGATGGTGTATCCTGGCGGATTTTATTGGAGGATCTTTCTACTGCATATATGCAGCTGAGCTTGGGTAAGCCGGTCAGTTTACCTAATAAAACATCATCATTTAAAGCCTGGGCTTTCATGGCATCTTCTGCTTCATCTAACCTGGCAAAGGAAATTCCGTTCTGGGTTAATGGCAGCTGGATGAAAGCAAGCCCGCTTCCTGTTGATAGGGAGGAAGATAAAAATGAGAATACTATAAAAAACTCTCTCACCTATTCTAATCATGTTGATGAAGAAACTACGCGGGCTTTGTTATCAACTGTTCATGCCACTTACAATACCAACATCAACGATTTGCTTTTAGCGGCACTGGTAATGGCCCTTAGTAAATATACCAACAGCCATAAATTATTAATTGCTATGGAAGGCCATGGCCGGGAAGAGGTTTTCGGCAACGTAGATGTAAGCCGCACAGTTGGGTGGTTTACATCTATATATCCGGTATTGCTTGAATTAAATGATACAGATGGAGCCTCATCAATAATTATTGCTGTTAAAGAGCAATTAAGGAGCATACCTAACAACGGAGTTGGTTACGGTTTGTTGAAATATGGTAACCAGGGAGATGACGTGAGCAAGAATTTGTCGGCACAACCGCAGCCGCAGGTCATCTTTAATTATTTGGGCCAGTCAGCAACTGCCTTGCCACTAAATTCGGGTTGGAAAATATCAACGCATGCAACCGGTAATGATCAGGATGCGGAAGCCAGGCGAAAATATCTGATTGAAATTAATGCACTGATCATTGATGACCGGTTAGTTATCGACTGGACATATTGCACTCAAATACACCACAAACACACCATTAAAAAAATTGCGGATGATTATGCAGCAGCGCTAAAAGAACTAACCGCACATTGTTTGAACAATGAAGAAGGTGTGCATACACCTTCTGATTTTCCTGAAGCTGGGTTAGAACAGGAGCAGCTTGATCATCTTTTTTCACAATTTAAATTTTAAGCCGGCGATGAACAAAAATCAGGTAGAAGATATTTATACGCTTTCACCCATGCAGGAAGGCATGTTATTTCACATGCTGGCCCAACCAGAGGCTGAAGCTTACTTTGAACAGGTAAGCTGTGATTTTGAGGGAGAAATTAATTTAGCAGGCTTTCAGCAAGCCTGGCAGGAAATAGTTGACCGGTATGCCGTTTTTCGCACTTCTTTTCATTGGGATGGGCTTGATAAACCTGTTCAGGTAGTACATAAAACCGCAACCTTACCCTGGGAAACGCTCGACTGGAGCATGTTTGATCAAAACAAGATCAATGAGAAATTTGATCTGCTGCTGCGTGATGACCGCAGGCATGGTTTTGATCATGAACAGGCTCCATTAATGCGCTGCATACTGATCAATACAGGCAAAAACTCATGGAAGTTTATCTGGAGCCACCATCACATGCTGATGGATGGCTGGTGCTCGGGCATTGTTCTGGATGAGTTGTTTAAAAGATATAAGGCAAACTTAGTTCACAAGCCGGTTCATTTTCCGGCTACCCCGCCATTTAAAAACTACATAACATGGCTCGGAAAACAAGATCAGGAAAAAGCCAAAGCGTTCTGGAAAAATGAACTTGCCGGGTTTAACACGCCAACTGCTTTAGGAATAGGTAATGCCGTATTGGCCGATAAATATAATATAAGCCACGGGTATGCCGAATGCTCATATGATCTTTCGCCAGAGTTGTCGGCCTCAATTTTGGAGTGGACTAAGCAAAACGGTATAACTGCAAATGTCTTGATGCAGGGCATATGGGCCATATTATTGAGTACTTACAGCGGTGAAAATCGGGTGGTTTTTGGAGCAACGGTTTCCGGCCGTCCCCCTGAACTACCAAATGTAGAATCAATAGTAGGGCTTTTTATCAATTCATTGCCCGTAAAGGCCGATATAAGCCACGATACCGACATGGTTAGCTGGCTAAAATACTTGCAGGCACGAAACAATGAAAGAAACGAATTTTCTTTTACCCCTTTAGTGGATATCAAAAAAGCTTCGGACGTATCCGGAGACGCGCCATTGTTCAGGAGTTTGCTGGTTTTTGAAAACTATCCCTTTGATGCCGCTGCCCAGCAGGGTTTTGACGGATTAGAGATAAAAAATGTAAGATCATTTGAAGAAACCAATTATCCGCTTACGCTGATGATAATTCCTCGGGGGCAGGTGATCCGCTTTCAGATGAATTATTTTAAGGATAGTTTCAGCCAGGCAGAGATAGAGAAAGTATTTGTTCACCTGGAAACAGCTATCCGCTCTGTTTTAAATGATCCATTACAATCGCCTGCAAAGGTTTCCATACTAAGCGAGGCTGAGAGGGAAGAGGTGCTTATCAGCTTTAACAGTACAAAGCGTGTTTTACCATCTGATCAAACAATACTTGACCTTATTAGTAAACATACAGCTGAAACTCCTGGTAATATTGCCATTGTTTGCCGTGATGAACGTGTTTCATATGCACAATTGAATGATCGTGCCAATATTATGCGCGATACACTACTTTCAAAAGGGACAAGGAAGGGCGACATAGTAGCCTTGTTACTGGATAAAAGTATTGATCTGGTAGTATCGGTATTAGGTATTATGAAGGCAGGGGCCGCGTTTTTACCTATAGATGCCACATTGCCGCTGCAACGCATCCAATCCATCATTACTGATGCCGGGGTAGAGGTATTTATCAGTGATAAAGCCGATCTTTTAGAGGAATTTGAAAGCGAATCAATCTTACTGATCGATTCACAGGTTACCAAGAACAAAGTTGTGGCTTCGGAGCCAATTTCTGATATTAGTGTAAACCCTGACGACGCGGCTTACCTGATCTACACATCAGGTTCTACTGGCAAGCCTAAAGGAGTTAAAATAAATCATTTAAGTTTATTTAACTACATTCATTGGGCCAATCAATATTATTTTGACCATAATCCTTCAGGAGGCAATTTTCCGTTGTTTACCTCGCCTGCTTTTGATCTTACGCTTTCAAGCATTTTTATTCCGCTGAGCAAAGGGAAAACCATAAAAATATATGAAGATACAGAGGTTGGCTTAGCAGTAGAAGATATTTTTGGCCCGAATGGAGCGCTTGATACCGTTAAGCTTACCCCATCGCACATAACGTTGCTAAAAGATATTGAGGAAGGCAATAATCAGCTGCGAACGCTGATTGTTGGCGGTGAGGCTTTGAAGGATGAGCATGTGCAAATTGTAAATGATAAGTGGCCTGGAGTAATTATTTTTAACGAATACGGCCCTACGGAGGCTACCATCGGGTGTACAGCTATTGCTGTTTCGGTCGGTAAAATAAATGCAGGCAAGCCTATCGCTAATACGTCCATCTATGTTTTGAACCAAGCCTCGATGCCTGTCCCCATCGGGATAAAGGGAGAAATTTACATTGGCGGTACTTGCCTTGCTAAAGGTTATATGGGCCAGCCAGAACAAAGTGCCTTAAGATTTATTGATTCACCGTTTGAAGCCGGGCAGAAGATCTATCGCACAGGTGATATCGGCTGCTGGCTTGAGGATGGCAGTATCCAATATTTTGGCCGCAGTGATGAACAGGTAAAAGTAAGGGGATACCGCATAGAGCCCGGTGAGATAGAAAGCCATATTCTTAATTATCCAAACGTTATAGATGCTGCCGTACTGCCCGTTAAAAATGATTCGGCAGAAATAAGCCTTACTGCATTTGTTAAAATGCAGGACCCGGCATCTTTTAATAAGGAAGATTTAAAAGGTAGATTACAGCAATATCTACCGGCTTACATGATTCCTGCCCAGTATGAGGTATTGACTGATTTTCCACTTACGGCAAATGGTAAAACCAATAAAAAAGCTTTGATAAGTGGATTAAAAGCAGAAGAACAGTTACCTGTAACTTACCGTATACCCGGTAATCCTGTTCAGGAGGTTATAGCCGTGATCTGGGCTGGAATATTAAAGGTACAAGCACCCGGTATAACCGATAATTTCTTTGAACTGGGAGGGCACTCATTGAACGCCACCCAAATGACCTCGCGTATCCGTGCTGCCTTTAAGGTTAGTATCGGGGTGAAAGAGGTGCTCGAAAATCCAACTATCGAAGAGTTGGCCTCTTTAATCGAAAAATTAAAAGGCGGCAGTTCAGAGAATGATCTGCCGCCTATTGTTCGTGTAACGGGAAGGGAAAGGTCGCTACTGTCATTTGCCCAGCAGCGACTTTGGTTCCTGAACAGGCTGGAGGGGCAGTCGTCATCTTACAATATTCCCGAAGCTATTAAAATTGAGGGTGTCCTGAACAAGGATGCTTTACAAAGCGCATTTACGGAAATTATAAACAGGCACGAAATACTCAGAACAAACTTTCATGATGTTGATGGAAAAGCCTATCAGCTTGTAAAGGAGGCACAGCCATTTATCATTCCTACGGTAACAATTGCCGATAAGGGAGAGCAGTTATTTTACGAGTTAATTGCCAATGAAGCGGCAAAATCGTTTGATCTCCAGTATGATCAATTGATAAGGGCTATACTAATCGCCGTTTCTGAAGAAGAGCATATATTGTTCGTCAACATGCATCATATCGTTTCTGATGGCTGGTCGTCGGGAGTATTTATTAACGAATTGATCACACTGTATCAGGCGTATGCATCGGGCGATACTTCCCCGCTTAGTCCGTTGCCAATTCAATATGCTGATTTCGCCTGTTGGCAACGCACGCTTAAAAATGAACATTTTTATGAAAGGCAGCTATCATACTGGAAAAATAAATTATCCGGTGCGCCATTTATACTTGATCTGCCAACGGATAAACCAAGGCCCGCTATTCGCACAGAAAACGGTAGCGCCTACAGGTTTACCGTTTCTGCAGAAGTATCTGCTAAACTCAGGAATTTAAGTAATAAACAGGGAGCCACCCTTTTTATGACACTTCTTTCTGCGTATTCTTTGTTGTTATCAAGATACAGCAGACAGAACAACCTGTTGATTGGCTCATCAATTGCAAACCGTAACCGTAAAGAAACGGAGGCATTGATAGGCTTTTTTGTAAATATTATTGTTTACCGCGTAGAACTTAGTGTGGCCGATAATTTCCTTGCATTACTTGAACAGGTAAAACAACTGGCATTTGAGGCCTATGCGCATCAGGATATTCCATTTGATCAGGTAATCGACGAGTTGCAGCCGGAAAGGGATATGAGCTACAGCCCAATTTTTCAGGTTGCCTTTAATATGCAGAATATGCCTATGCCGGCGTTTGAAATCCCCGGGCTGAGAATAACGCCAAAGGACTTGATACGGCCCATTGCCAAATATGATCTGTACCTGTCAATGGAGGATACCGATACCGGACTTAAGGGTATAATGGAATACAATAATGATCTGTTTTTACCATCAACAATTGAGCAGATGGCAGGTCATTTTATTGGTCTGTTAGAGAAGGTTTCTGAAAATCCTAAGCAAAACTTAAAAACACTGCCTTTGCTGAATGAAAGCGAATACAGGAAAATAATTTATGACTGGAACAGTACCGATCGTGCCTTACCGGCAGGCAAAACAGTATTAGACCGGGTTACAGAAATAGCCGGAGAAAGCCCGGAACATATTGCTTTTGAATATGATGGGTTGTTACTAACTTATCAGCAACTGGAGCGTGAAGCCGAAAACTTTGCCCGTTATTTGCAGCACCGGGGCTTAAAACAAGGAGACAGGGTGGGGGTTATCGCCATCCGGTCCATCCGTATATTATCAGCCATTATAGGAATCATGAAAGCGGGCGGTGTATACGTACCCATTGATCCCGACTACCCGCTGGACAGGATAAGTTTTATGCTTAGCGATGCTGAAGTGAATTTTATTGCCGGCGAAGAGAATATACTGGAGGAATTTAACCTGCCATTTATCAACAACCGGGAAGCAGTAAGTTATACCGGAGTCGGTAATTTCATCAAGCCTGTCATTGATCCTGAATCGCTGGCTTATATAATTTATACATCAGGTTCAACCGGGAACCCGAAAGGGGTAATGTTGCGCCATATTGGTTTACTGAATTTATCCATTGAACTGGCAAAGGGATTCCTGGTGAATAAGAACAGCAAAACATTGCAATTCGCTTCCCTGAGTTTTGATGCTTCCATTGCCGAAATATTTGCCTGCTTACATGCCGGAGCAACAGTAGTTATGGCAACAAAGGCAAAAATGCTTCCGGGCCCCGACCTGATCTCATTGCTCGAAAGCACGAAGATCACCTATGTAATAATTCCTCCGTCTATTCTTAAGGCACTTCCGTATGCGGAGCTACCTTTATTAGAAACATTGATAGTTGCAGGTGAGGCCTGCCAACCCGAGCTTATTGCACAATGGGGCAAAAAACGCAATTTTATCAATGCATATGGCCCTACAGAATATACGGTTTGCGCATCCCTTACCTTGTGTGATTTAGATGAAAGTCCTTTACATATAGGCCGGCCCATTGGTAATACCGCTATTTACATTCTTGATGAAAACCTGATGCCGCTACCTCCAGGAATACCCGGCGAATTGTTTATCAGCGGTACAGGCCTATCTGCAGGGTACATCAATTTAGCGGAGATCAACAGTGAACGATTTATTGCCGATCCTTTTTCAAAAAAGGCGGGCGCGAAAATGTACCGTTCAGGCGATATGGCAAAGTTCCTGCCCGATGGTAATATTTATTATATAGGCCGTATTGACCGGCAGGTAAAACTACGGGGATTCAGGATTGAACCTGGTGAGATAGAGGAAACGCTGAAAAAATACCCCTCTGTTAAACAGGCTGTGGTGCAGGTGCAGCAGGATGCCAACAGATATCAACGGCTTGTAGCCTTTATTACGGAAGAACCTGTTTTAGATGAGGGGGTAATTAGTTTGGAAGAATTTCTTCAAGATAAACTGCCTGTTTATCTTCAACCTAATAGCATCGTGGTTTTGGATGAAATTCCTTTAACCCTGAACGGGAAGATAGATCAAAAGGCACTTCTGGCTTATGCAAAGGGTGCTGTGCGCAAAACAAATGAATACACAGCACCACGAAACGAACAGGAAAGGATACTTGCCCGCATATGGCAGGATGTACTTGGAGTGGAGAAAGCCGGTATTCATCATAACTTTTTTAAGCTTGGCGGCGATTCTATTCTGAGTATTCAAATTGTTTCAAGAGCAAGATCGGCCGGGTTGGAATTTACACCGAAAGATCTTTTTGAAAACCAGACCATAGCCTCACTGGCAGCGGTTGCGAAACAAAAAAGTAAAACAACGGCAGAGCAGGGTAAAATATCCGGAAAGGTTCCGCTGGCTCCAATTCAGCAATGGTTTTTTGAACAGCAATTAACCTGGCCCAACCACTTTAACCAGGCTGCCCTGTTAGAAACCGATCAGGAAACGAGCGCGGAATCAATTGAACGGGCTCTTCAAAAATTAATAGCCCATCACGATGTTTTACGTGCACGCTATTACCAGGAAACAGGTAACGTTTGGGTGCAAGAGATAATGCTTGATGCGGCTGATAAAATTTTCCATAACTATGATCTGACTGAGGTTACCGACGAAGAAAAAGAAAATAAATTCCTTGAAATAGCCAATGACATTCAGGCTGGCTTAAGCCTTGAAAAGGGATCGGTATTTAAGGCTACACTTTTTAAAATGGGTAATAATGAGCCATCAAGGTTATTGCTGATCGCGCATCATTTGGTAATTGACGGCGTTTCATGGAGGATTTTATTGGAAGATCTTTTCAATATACTGGGTTCTGCATCTAAGTCAAGCCTGCCCGAAAAAACACATTCCTTTAAAGATTGGGTTGAGGCTACAACAGCATATGCTAAAAACAATATTTCGGCAGATGAGATCAATTACTGGAAAAAAATCAGCAATATAAAAACGCCGCTTGTCCCGCTTGATAATGTGATTAATTCAGCAGGTGATAGTTCAACCGGTATTATTGCTTCCTATTTAGACGAGCGCCGTACAGAAAATTTAATTAAGGTTGTTCCAGCAGCTTATCGTACCCATATTCAGGAGGTTTTGCTTTCTGCATTTGTGTTATCACTTGGGCAGTGGTTAAAAAGTGAAACTGTAACAATACAACTTGAAGGACATGGCAGGGAAAGCTTAGTTGATGACCTGGACATCTCACGTACAATCGGCTGGTTCACATCTGCTTTTCCGGCTGTTTTTACTATGCCTGAAAATGCCGGGGCCGCGGAAATTCTGCAATCTATAAAACAACAATACCGAGGCATACCTAATAAAGGAGTAGGCTATGGTTTGCTGAGATACCTGTCAAATGAATCAGAAAGTTTTGCCTTGGGTCTGCATCCTCAGGTTATATTTAATTATCTCGGTCAAAGCGGCACTGCAATACCGGAAAATAATGGCTGGAGACTTTCTGATGCCGACTGTGGCTTTGAACAAAGCCCAGATAATAGGCCATTATATTTACTGAGCGCCAACCTGATCATTATAAACGGGCAGCTTAAAATCGGAATTGAATACGATAAAAGCCAACTCAGGGATAGCACAATACATGATCTGGTAAGTTCATTTATCTCAAATCTTCACGCGCTTATTGATCATTGCATGCAGCCGGAAGCTGCCGGTATCAGTCCTGTCGATTTTCCTGTATCGGTTTTAAATGAGCAAAACCTTAGTTTACTGGCTAAGCAGATAAAGGAGAGTGGTTATTCACTACGTGATATAGCTGATGTTTATCCCTTGGCGCCATTACAGCAAGGGCTGCTTTTTGAGTCGCTGCTTAACCCCAGCTCTGTATCCTACAGGGAGCAGCTGAGTGTAACCATTCAGGGTAAACTGAACGCGCGCTTATTTAAAAAGGCCTGGCAAAATGTAATTAACAAATATGATATTTTCCGCACTGCCTTTTTCTGGGATGGACTTGACAACCCCGCACAGGTTGTTTACACCAAAGCAGATATTATATGGAATGAGGCCAGCTGGGCTGATAAAAACGAGATCAAAACATTTCTTGATTCGGATATTCAACAATCTTTTACATTCTTGGAGCCTGCTTTAATGCGTTTCCAACTCAGTCATCTGCCAAACAACGAGTGGTTCTTCTGCTGGACGCATCATCATATTTTAATGGATGGCTGGTGCCTGCCCATTATTCTCAGGGAGGTATTTGATCAGTATGAGGCTTTAACTTCGGGTACCGAGCCACAAATTAGCTATACCAGGCCATATGTAAATTTTATAAACTGGCTTGCTAAACAAGATGAAGCCGCCGCAAAACAATGGTGGGATAATTATCTGTCAGGGTTTCATCACGCTACACCTTTTGGTATCGATCAGCATAAAGACTTATCGGGTAAAAGCGTGCGGATGCAGGAATGCATAAAAGAGCTTGGCCCGGAGTTGGAAAATTCACTGAAACAGCTTTCACAAAATGAAGGTGTTACTTTAAATATTCTTGTTCATGCGGCATGGGCCTTACTTTTAGGCAGGTATTCAGGTACGGATGATGTTGTATTTGGTGCAACGGTATCCGGACGCCCGCCCGAACTGGAAGGCGTTGAAAAAATGGTGGGCCTGTTTATCAATTCGGTACCTGTGCGGGTAGGCATCAATAACGATAAAGAGTTAAGTGAATGGCTGCAGGATTTACAAGCCAAACAACTGGAACGCGATAATTATTCTTATACCTCTTTAACCAAAATTCGTGAATATTCCGGAGTTACAGGAAGCGAGCCACTGTTTGAATCATTGATCATATTCGAGAATTATCCTGTGGATAAATCTGTTGATGAAGGGATATCGGATTTGACCATTGGAGAAGTTCAGTTTTCTGAACAAACGCATTACCCCATAACACTCATGGTATTACCAGGCAATGCGCTTACTTTCCGTATCAGCTATGATGCTTCCCGGTTTGCAGAAGAAACCATTGATAGGTTATTACACCATCTGTTTAATATTCTGAAGGAATTTTCGGCAGGAATAGATCAAGCTTTAGGTAAGGTTTCACTTGCCGATCAGGAAGAAACAACACTCATCCTGGATACCTTTAATGCACGGGAACCTATGGCAGACATTATCCAGCCGGTTTCAGAAGCGTTTGCCGCACATGCATCAATACAGCCGGATACTACCGCATTGTTGTTTGATGGCGAAAACTACAGCTATGGCGAAATAAATTCACGCGCCAATAAGCTTGCTGATTATTTGTTAAGTACCGGATTAAAAACGGGCGAATTGGTTGCCCTATGTATGGATCGGTCGCCGGAGATGGTGATCTGCTTGCTGGCCATCCTTAAATCCGGAGCGGCTTACTTACCATTAGATCCAAAATTCCCTGCTGAGCGCCTGCATTATATGTTGCATGACTCTAAAGCCAGCCTGTTACTAACCGAACAAAAATACGGTGCCCTTTGGCAGCAGGAAGAAGTTAAGGTATTAACCACTCAGGAAATACAGGGCGGCATAGATGCTTATAAAGCAACTGAACTAGCTATTAAAGTAACGTTGGAGAGCCTTGCTTATGTTATTTATACTTCAGGTTCTACGGGTAAACCCAAAGGTGTGCAGATAAGCCATGGTGCCTTGAGCAACTTCCTGGCTTCTATGCAAGCAGAACCCGGAATTACTGCCCATGATGTACTGCTGGCTGTTACCACCATATCATTTGATATTGCCGGGCTCGAAATATTTCTTCCGCTCATCAGCGGTGCTACGCTGGCCCTGTTGCCTGATGAAATAGCTGCTGACCCGGTAAGATTAATAGCCTGCCTGCAAAAAATAAAACCAACCATAATGCAGGCCACTCCTACAACCTGGCAAATGTTGCTGAACAACGGGTGGGAGGGTTCTGCATCACTAAAAACCTTGTGCGGTGGAGAAGCCCTGCCAAATGAATTGGCCCGGGAACTGGTGAATCGGACACAATCAGTATGGAATATGTATGGGCCAACAGAAACCACTATATGGTCGGCCGTGCTTCAAATTGATCCAGAGCAGCATTTGGCGGCTAATGGGTACGCGCTGATAGGTGGCCCCATTGCAAATACCCAATTCTACATACTCAATAATGCAATGCAACCGGTTCCTATAGGCGTAGCCGGAGAGTTATATATTGGAGGTAAGGGCCTGGCCAAAGGATATTTGGGTCAGCCAGAATTAACAAGTGGAAGGTTTATTGCCAATCCATTTGCTGTATCTCCTGACGATCTTATCTATCGCACCGGTGATCTGGCAAAATGGGCACCGAACGGTACTATTACATTTTTAGGAAGGATTGATCAGCAGGTAAAAATTCGGGGTTTCAGGATAGAAACCGGTGAAATTGAGTCGGTAATTAAGGAAATAGTGGATGTAAACGAGGCGGTTGTAATAGCAGGAAAGGATAATCAGCACAATGATTGCCTGCTGGCATTTATGATCATGGAGCAGGGGAAAAACGTTTCCTCCACCATGATCAGGGAGGTATTGGCTGCCCGTTTGCCAGCCTATATGATACCATCAGCCTTTACCAGTTTGGATAAACTTCCACTTACCCCAAATGGTAAAATAGACCGCAAGGCACTGAAGGAGAATTATAAGGTGAGTGTTTTGGTTGATGATAATTATTTGCCGCCTGCAAATCAGCTTCAGCAAAAGCTTCATGCCATCTGGACACTTGTACTTGGCCTGCCACAAATTGGCATCAGGGACAATTTCTTTTCACTTGGCGGGCACTCTCTGCTGGCCACACAATGTATGTCAAGAGTAAGGGCCGAGTTTGAGGTTGATATGCCATTAAAAAAGCTGTTTGATTATCCTGATATAGAAAGTTTTGCTATTGAATTGCAGCTATTGATCAATGAAACAAAAGGCAGGCAGGTACAGGCAGTAGTACCTGATAATGATAATGAAGTGTTTGAGTTTTAAGAATTATTAATGATGAACAAAGCAGCAGATTTAATTATCGATTTAGAAAAACGTGGTATAAAACTTTGGGAAGACGCCGGGTTGTTAAAACTTTCGGCCCCCAAAGGAACATTATCACTTGAGATCCGCACCGAGATAAGTGAGGCTAAAGACCAGATATTGGAGATCATTAAGAGTACGAAACAATCATCGGCAGAAAAAATAATACATGACATTACTGCGGCAGAACGGACAGACATAAACGTTCCGCTTTCATTTTCTCAAAAACGCCTTTGGTATCTTAATCAGTTGGAGGGTGAAAATGCCATTACCTACAATATGCCTGCGGCAATAATGTTTAAAGGTGATTTAGATGAGGAGCAACTTATTAAAAGTCTTAACCTGATTGTTAAAAGGCATGAGGTGCTGCGGACATCGTTCCATGAAACAGGCGAACAGGTTTACCAGCTTATTAAACCAGCTTTAACACTTGATAAAAATATTGTAAGTCTTGAACATCTTTCTGGTGACGAAAAGACAACAGCGCTTCAAAAAATGATTGATGAGGAAGCAAGGTTGCCGTTTAATTTGTCAACCGATCAGCTATTACGCTACGGATTGATCCGTTTGGGGAATGACCATTACTCGTTTCTGGTCACACTTCATCATATTATATCAGATGGTTGGTCAATAGATATTTTTATTAAAGAGCTTATAACTGGTTATACGACGTTTACCAATGACTCAAACAATAATTTACCTGATCTGCCTATTCAATATGCCGATTTTGCCATTTGGCAAAAAAAATGGCTTGCTGGTAAAACGCTGGACAGGCTTTTAGCTTATTGGAAACAACAGCTTGAAGGTATACCCGCCCTTATCTCATTACCCACAGACAGGGCACGACCAGCCGTGCAGTCATTTAACGGGGCATTAGAAAAGTATACCTTTAGCCCAGAGTTATCAAATGGCCTAAAACAGTTGTGTGCCGAGCAAAATGTTACACCTTTTATGGCATTGCTCAGCGTGTATGCTGTTTTGCTATCACGCTGGTGCGGGCAGGATGATATTGTTATCGGAAGTGTGATAGCTAACAGGAACCGGAAAGAGATTGAAAATCTTATTGGATTTTTTGTCAACTCGCTGGTGTTTAGGATAAAGTTTGCTCCGCAGATCACCTTTGCTGAATTATTAGCCCAGGTTCGGCAGTTGTCGCTTGATGCATTTGACCACCAGGATCTTCCATTTGAAAAACTGGTTGAAGAAATAAATCCTGAACGCACACTTAGTCACAGCCCATTATTCCAGGTTGCATTTGCATTACAAAACACCGGGAATGATGAACTTACTTTACCTGGACTGGAGATCAGCGATCTGAATACACATAGCGGTACATCAAAATATGACATCACCT
The DNA here is from genome assembly GCF_030409325.1 of Mucilaginibacter aquaedulcis. GTDB lineage: Bacteria > Bacteroidota > Bacteroidia > Sphingobacteriales > Sphingobacteriaceae > Mucilaginibacter > Mucilaginibacter aquaedulcis. The sequence continues at coordinate 280,610 of NZ_JAUFPR010000001.1, read as the reverse complement.
TTTTTGCTGGGGAATCGGCCAATGGCATTGCAGGGGTGGTGGAGTACAATACTGATATTTTTGATAAGGCCACCATTCAGCGGTTTATTGCCCAATTCCGGGTATTGTTAAGCGGGGTGGTTGAATCGCCTCATAGTAAGGTAAGTGAAATTAATATACTTGATGCCTCCGAAAAACAACTGATCATGGAAAAATTCAGCGGAGTTTTGGATGATGTAAAGGATAATAAAACAATCTTAGATGTTTTTGAGCAGAACGTAAAGCAAAATCCCCATTCCATAGCCATACGCTATCAGCAGGAGGAAATTAACTATAACGAGCTTAATAACAAGGCAAATCAACTGGCTAATTTTTTAACCGAAAAAGGATTACTCAAAAGCGGTAAGGTAGGGGTAATGGCTGGCAGATCGGCCAGTCAGATTATTGGATTATTGGCTGTGCTTAAAGCAGGAGGTTGTTATTTACCTCTCGACCCTGACTATCCCCAAGAACGACTAAAATTTATAATTGAGGATTCGGAAACCAATATTATACTGACACACTCAAGGTGCGCAACGGTACTTTCAGATGGAACGTTTAAAGTTATCACTATTGATACCTGTGATGGCGGCAATTCTGATAAAACCGACCTCATTATTCAACCTGCTGATCATGCATATATGATCTACACCTCCGGGTCAACCGGTAAACCCAAAGGGGTAATTTTAAAACATGAGGGTCTGTTGAACATGGTGCAGCAGCAGATACGTACATTTCAAGTAACTGCCGAAAGCAGGGTGTTGCAATTTGCTTCCCCCGGGTTTGACGCCTCTGTAAGTGAGTATTTTATGGCGCTGGGATGCGGCGCACGCCTTGTTATGACGCCAAAGGAAAACCTGGTACCATTACCGGAGTTCAACGAGTTTTTAACAGCCGAGGGTATTTCTCATGTTACACTGTCGCCCAGCTTTTTGGCATTGTTGCCCCATGAACCGCTTCCGCAATTAACTAACCTTATTGTGGCCGGTGAAGCCTGCACGCTTGATCTTGTAAAGAAATGGGCCAGCGGCCGAAATTTTTACAATGCATACGGCCCAACAGAATCTACAGTTTGTACCTCCATTGCCGTTTGCAGGCCCGATATAGACCGGATCACCATTGGGCGGCCAATGGATAATATTTTGGTTTATGTGCTGGATAGTAATTTTAACATTAGTCCGATTGGTGTGCCGGGTGAGCTTTACATTGGTGGCCGTGGCCTGGCGTTAGGTTATCACAATCGCCCTCAACTAAATAAGGATAAATTTATCTTGCTAAGTATTGATAACGGCCCGGTTGTAAGGCTGTATCGTTCGGGCGACCGTGCACGGTTTTTGGCCGATGGGCAGGTCGAGTTTTTAGGCCGGATGGATGACCAGGTTAAGATCCGGGGATTTAGGATAGAGCCGGGAGAAATCGAATCGGTACTTCGTGCTCATCCGCTTGTAAAGGATGCGGTTGTGGTTATAAACGAAGATGCAACAAGTAATAAACAGCTTTTTAGTTATGTATGCCCCGAAACAAACTGGGAAAACAACCTGAGTGCACAGACAGGGCAGGAGATATTGCAGGAACACGTTACGCATTGGCAGGAAATCTTTGATGAATCCTACAGTCATGATTTGCCTAAACCTAAAGATGCTACATTTAACATTTCTGGGTGGAACAGCAGCTATACTGGTCAGCCAATCCCCGAAGCCGAAATGAAGCAATGGGTTGATAACACCGTTGAACGAATAATGGCTTATCGGCCTAAAAATGTGCTGGAGATAGGGTGCGGATCGGGTTTGTTGCTGTTTCGCATAGCACCAGAATGCGAATATTACCTCGGTACAGATTTTTCGGCCAATGCCATTGAGGTGCTTCAGCCTGTTTTGAAGCAAAAAGGGATGGATAATGTAGATGTGAGGCAATGCGACGCGACGGCCGTAGCTGATATCACCGATCGGCGGTTTGATATGATCATTCTCAACTCTGTAACTCAATACTTTCCCGATCAGGAATATTTGTTAAAGGTACTCACCAACGGGTTGAAGATGCTAAATCCGGGCGGGCATTTCTTTATAGGTGATGTACGGAACCAATCATTGAACGATGTTTTCCAGACTTCCATAGCTTTATTTAAAAATAGTGATGAAGCCGATGCCCGGCGACTAATTCAACTTATTGATCAAAATATTCAGCACGAGGAAGAACTATTGGTAGCTCCCCAATTTTTCAAATCAATCCCAACTATTCTTCCGGCAATAAGCGGAGTAAAAACATTATGGAAAAAAAGCAGGCACAGTAATGAGCTGAACCGGTTCAGGTACGATGTGGTGTTTGAAAAAGAGGGCGCTTCGAACACCGAAACTTTGGTTTATATCGATTGGAGTGTTGATAAGCCTACACCACTACAAGTACTTGCTGAGCTTAATGAAAGGCAATCTTCCGCATTATTGAAAGGCGTTAGGAATAGCCGAGTTTCAAAGGATGCCATGATCATCGAAGCGTTGCATGCTGCGGGAGATGCATTTGATGGGGAGGAATTTGAAAATGTGGTTTCCTTTGATCCGGCGGATTTCTTTGAATTAGAATCCATCAGCCACTACCAAATTGAAGTTCTATGTTCGGATATGGATAGGTCATGCTTTGATGTCCGGTTCACTCTGGCTGGAGATGGTGTCCCTGAATTTTATTCGTATGACGAGGGCATTACTGAACCGGAGGCATTAAGCAGCTATACCAATCACCCGGCAAAAGGTAAGTTTTTACAGAAACTGGTGCCTGCATTAAAAGAGTTTCTTGCCAGCCGTCTTCCTGATTATATGGTGCCGGCCCTGTTTGAGGTAATAGATACATTTCCCGTTACTCCGAATGGAAAAGTTGACAGAATACTGCTCACAAAAAAGTCGGGCAATGTATTATTAAAGGGGGCCGCAAATTATATAGCGCCAGCTACCCCGTATGAACTGCAATTATTATCAGTTTGGCAATCATTATTGAGCATCAGCTCAATTGGGACACGTGATAATTTCTTCGATGTAGGCGGCCATTCCCTGCTCGCTGTGCAGCTTATAAACCGGATCAATGCTACTTTTAATAGTGAAATGACACTGGTAGACCTTTTTAAAAATCCGGATATAGCTTCGCAGGCAAAATTCTTAACAGAAAAAAATAAGAACGACACCAATGAAATAGTAATAAAATTAAATGAGAGCGATAAAGGCGTGTCATTGTTTTTTATTCCCGGCGCGGGCGGCAGTGCGCTTCAGCTAAGTGATATGGGCAGGGCGTTCCAAAATGAAAATAGCTTTTATGCGCTTCAGGTTAATAAACCACCTATTGTTAAGGATTTAAGCGGCGTAGAGGTGATTGCCAGACAAAATCTTGATGCAATCAGAAAGATACAGGTCAAGGGGCCTTATTATTTAGGAGGGCATTCTTTTGGCGGTTTGGTGGCCTATGAAATGGCGCGGCAATTGGAATTAGCAGGCGAAAAAGTGAATCTTTTAGCGATAATGGATTGTGCTTCTCCATCAGCCGAAACAGCGGTCATAGAACATGATTGGAGCAATGCCGACTGGCTGCTTGAATTTGCCAACCTGAACGGAATACCTGCAGATATCAGGAAGGATGTTTTGAAACAGTTTTCGGATGAGCAACAATTGGAATACGTAAAGGCAATTCTGGAAAATGCGAACATACTCGAAGAAAGTAAAACCTTTGATAAGGCTATCAATTTAGCAGAAATATTAAAAGCTACGCTTGGTACAAGATATGTTCCGCCGATGCAAAAGATAACTGCTCCGATCCATCTGTTTATCGCATCAGAAAATAATGATCAGGCCCCAACCACAGCCGGATGGGAAAATTTTGCAAGCCAGGTTCAAGTTCTCCATGCCGGGGGTAATCACTTTTCCATGCTCAAACTCCCGCATGTTAAAGAACTTGTAACCCAAATGATAAGCATCATCAAATATAAGCAACTATCCAATCCCTAAACTATGAATATATCAAACTGTAAACAGGCAGGTAATTATTAACCTTAAAATTCAATTAATCACAAATCCTAAACCTTTAAATCATGAAAATTAAATTAAACAAACCATTACCATTAAAGCGGCTTACGCTCGTTTTAATGTGTATGATGCTTGTGCCGGTATTTTCGCAGGCGCAAAGTCACAAAGCAACAAAAGGGGCATCGGCACTAAGTAAATACGCCAAGATCGATTCGATCATCAGGCATTTTGAAGCTCAGGGTTGTTTTACCGGAATTGTAAGCATTTCCGAAAAAAATGTAATGACCTACAACAAAGCCTGGGGCATGGCCAGTAAAGAATTGGGTGTTAAGAACGAAACCTATACCAAATTTGAAATAGGTTCAATCAGCAAGCAATTTTGCGCGGCTTTGATATTAATGGCCGAGTCTGAAGGGAAAATTGTTCTGGATAGCGCGCTGAAAAAATATCTGCCATATACAGCTAAAGCCGCTTCGGGCCTTGGAAATGTTACCATTCATCAATTGCTGGCCATGAGGTCGGGAATACCATCCTATGATAACTTTCCAAACTTTATAACCGGGGTAGGCCGTAAGATATACACTCACGAAGAGTTTATCATGGATCAATGCGCATATCCAATTGCCCCGGCACCCGGAACCGCATTTGATTATAGCGACGGAAACTATTATATCCTTGGCGCCGTTGTAGAAAAGCTATATGGCAAAAAATACCACGAAGTTTTGAGCGAAAAGATATTTAAACCGCTTAAAATGAATGATAGTGGTTTTTTACTGGAAAGTGCCTATCCAAATGGTGGCGATACCGTTAAAAACCTGGGCGATGGTTATCAGCCTATCACCTCTAAGTACGATTCGTTGGGCCTGCCAATAGCTTCAAAATATCAACGCGGTGCCTGGATAAATATGAGCGATATAGCTTTTTCATCAGGAGCTATTTATATGACTGGAGCCGACTTTACCAAGTGGGCAATCGCGCTGAAAAACAGTACCATCCTGCCAGAAAAATACACCAAGCAAATGTTTACTGAGTACTCTTATGATAATGTACTCACCAATTATTACCCGACAAAAAAAGGCTGCCCGCCAACAGGGTACGGGTATGCCATGGTTATCACGCATCGGCCGCCGCTGCCAGGTGATTCAAAGCCACTCAAAATATACACCCATGGTGGTTTAACTCCAGGTTATGCATCTGTAGGGGCAATAGTTGACGGGCATGATATTACGGTTTTCATTAATGCCAACATTAACTCAGACGCGCCACTGGTGATGTGTACCGAAATCATTAATACACTGCTTGGTGTGCCGCCAAATTACGGTGGCTTGCCATAAGCAACAAAGTTTTTTACAATACAAGTTTCAGTATAATATACATCACCTTAATCCCTGGCAGGAAATCGCGAAAATTTTCTGCCAGGGTTATACATCTAAAAAAATGGAATCTCAGAAATTATATCTCCGGTCAAATGTTATTGCTCAACCATTATTTCAGGGCTGGTATGCCTGGGCTTACTTAATATCGCCGGCCACAGCGGCCATGAATATTGAGAGTCGGCACGTTAAAATTATGCAATCGTACATACAGGCTCCCGCTATACATGCTGCAGCTTGTAAAGATCCCAAAATGACAGGCGGCCCTTTTATGGATTACGGCGGTAAGCGCGTTGATGAGGTAAAGGCCTTATTAAAATCAACTTTGGAAGAGCAGGGCTATATGGTTGCTTTATCACAGGCTATAAAAGAGTTAACCAAAATGCTGAAACAGGAAGCCAAAGGGTATTCCATAGAAGCATTATATGAAAAGGTACCGGAGGTATTGCGCGGTTACGTTGAACTTTTTTACGATCTGTCGAACGCGCCGGGTTTCCGGTTTATTGAGCCGCTGCTTTACCATAGCAAGTATTATAACGATGCCTTTCAGTCAATTTCCCTGTCGTTGATTGATGATGATCATCGCCCGTTTGTTTTAAGCACGCCGGTACTTGAGGATGCGGACAAGATAAGCATCAACCTGCCTTTTAAAAGTAAAGCGCTTGATGAGTTTTTTAGCATGAACAGACAACCAAAAACATTTGAAGAGATATGCCATAAACTTAAAATTGAGGTACATCAGAAAGATTTATTCCGGTCTTTTTTTACAGAAGAAGAGCCGGAGCCTTACAGCAAATACACAGGCGAGGGCGCAAGGTTAAGGTATTTTGGTCACGCCTGCCTGCTGCTTGAAACACAAAACCTGTCTATCCTTGCCGATCCGGTTATCAGCTACGGTTATGATGCTGAGGTTTCGCGTTATACCTATGGTGATTTGCCTGATATTATTGATTACGTATTGGTTACTCATAATCATCAGGATCATGTACTGCTGGAATCGTTACTGAAGCTCAGGCACCGTATCAAAAATATCGTAATCCCTGGTGGAGGAGGCGGCTCGTTACAGGATCCAAGCCTGAGACTTATTTTAGAAAGCATCGGGTTCAACAATGTTATCGAGCTTAGGGAACTGGAAACCTTAAACCTTGATGGCCTGAAAATTACCGGTATCCCGTTTTTGGGTGAGCATTGCGATCTGGATATACGCACAAAGCTTGCCCACCTCGTTGAAATAAACAACAAGAAAATATTATTCGCTGCTGATTCCTGCAATATTGAACCCAACATGTACAGGCTTATACATGAAATTACCGGTGACGTTGATGTGCTGTTTTTGGGAATGGAATGCGATGGTGCACCCATGAGCTGGTTGTACGGTCCTTTATTGTCTGAAGATGTTCCGCGGGATAAAGATCATTCCCGCCGCCTTGCAGGTTCAAACTACCAGCGCGGGATCGACATAGTAAACCGGTTTAATTTTAGCGAGGTATATGTGTATGCCATGGGTATGGAGCCCTGGCTAAAATATATCATGGCCTATGAATATACCGATGATTCAAATCCAATTGTGGCCTCCAATCAGTTGCTTGACGAATGCAAAAGTAAGGGCTTGAGGGCAGAAAGACTTTTTGGCGAAAAGGAGATCCTGTATACAACAAATCCGGTTTTAGTTTAATATTAAATCACGCAATAAATGTTCGGAGAAGTTTTTCAGAAAAACAATATTGAAAATATATTCAATGCCTTTGGTATTTGTGATAGCATTTTTAAGCCTGCGCTTACCGTTAACGATTTAGGTATCTCTTACCGTACCATCAACAACTGGGAGGCCAACGGCCTGATGCTAAGCGGCCGGAAAAGCAACCGCGACTGGCACAAATTTTCGTTTGTTGATTTTATCTGGCTAAATATAGTTTTTGAACTAAGGCAGCTTGGTTTCCCCCTGAAAAAGATCCAGAGCCTGAAAACCTTTCTGAACGAAAACATAGATGATGATAGTTTACTTGCCGTAAAACGATTGGAGGCCCGTATTTTTTTAACAAATACCAGCCTGAACCGCCTGGTACTGCTTCTTGCAGAAATTATGTATAATAAAAATCACATCGCGTTGTTATGCAATAAGGAAGGCGGTTTTTACATCTATAGCGAACAGCAGGTTAAGGAGGAAAATTCAAATATTGATCTGAGCAAGTTCCTGTTCAGCAATTTTGTATCGGTATCCTTAACAGATGTTATTATCAAATACCTGGTTGTTTGTGGGTTAGAGATCATTGAGTGCTCTAAAATAATCGACGAAACATTTTTTAATATACTAACCAAATTAAGAAGTAAGGAAATAAGCTCGTTAACCTTTCAAATTAATGAAGACGAAAGTTTGGAGGTTCGGAAACAACTGTTTAAAAATTACGATGAATTTGTGAGCGCGGCCATTCGCATGATCCTAACGCTAAAGTTTGAAGAGGTTATATATAAAGATTGAAAAGATGATAACGGATAAAAAGACAGGTAAAAAAAACTTATTAATCGCGCTGCCCTTTGCCGGTGGAAATAGCTATAGCTACAATTTTCTTAAACCGCTATTACCTCCTGAAATAATTTTAGAAACACTGGAATATCCTGGCAGGGGTAAAAACTCACGATCGTCATTGGTGAACCAAATGGATATTTTGTTGGAAAATCTGTTCCGCCAATATCTTACTTTAGTTAATGATGTGAAGCCAGATAAGATTTTTATCTACGGGCACAGTATAGGGGCAGTGATAGGTGTTGCATTATTGCATTTTTTGAACGATAGAGGCGTTATGGGTGTGATGCCCGAAATCGCGATTTTTTCAGGGCATGGCAGTCCTCAGCATACCATAAAACGGCAGTTATCCAACATTCCATCCGATCAGTTGATCGCTTATTTTGAACGCATTGGAAGTTTATCAAAAGAATTGGCAGCCAATACAGAATTAATGGAATACATACTGCCTGTTTTACGTAATGATTTGGCATTGTATGAAAATCACGAATCATCTTACGCCCAAAAACTAATTCTTCCCTTAGTTATAATAAATGGAAATCAGGATCCTATCCAGAAAAAAGACATTGACAACTGGCGGCACGAAACAACAGGCAGTGTAGAGTTTCATGAATTGGAGGGACATCATTTTTTTATGAGCCAATATCCGTTAGCGTTCTCCGCGTTAATTACTGATCTTATTTCAACCAGAATCGAGCAATCGTCTCTTACTGCGGATCTTTCGATAAATTTGTAAAATAAAAAACGCGCTTTAATTTAATAAAGCGCGTTTTTACATAATATAATCGTTCAGCTTATTCTTTTCCTTTTGCTGTATGGGTTTCTTTAACTGTGCCGTGTACTTCTTTTTCTGCGGCAGCTTCTTTAGCTGTCTCTTTTGAAGAAGGGGCCGATTTTACCAGGCTTACATAGTAATCTTTTACAGCTACCGGGTCAAAATCAAGAACGGTACCTCCCGATTCAAAATGCAAAATAAATACCTGACCCAATGCCCAGGTAGTAGCTGCGGCAAAACCCGGAACCACTACAACACTTGCAAGGCTGCCAATAAATGGAATAGCTTTTACGATGTTCATACCAACACCAAGGCCAAGCGAGGTTGATGCATAACCGCCAACAAGTGAGGCGATAACTGATTTGCCCCAGTTTGCAGTGAATTTTTGTTTGTAAATTTCACCTATTTTGTTCAGCATGCTTAACTGAATGGCCGAAATAGCTGCCATATCAACAATAGGAACGGGGATGATACCGGCGGCACCGGTCCACATCATGTAATTTCTAACAACAGCTTCGGCTGCTATCTGGTGAATGCTGTCACCATGTTTTTTTTCATCTATAACGAATGTGCTCATAAGATTGATGATTGATTTAGTTTAACCAAAAGTAAATCCTATAAAATGCACCAGCAAGAGAAAGTAAATGTATTTAACCGGATTATACCTATACGTATGATTTAGAAAATACAGGTTATTAAAAACGGAAAATATACCGGGTTAACTTATCTTTTCAACACTGCGTGGTTTTTCTTTAAGAAAGAACAGTACGATCAGGCTTATTATTGGAGAAACAAGAATGCTAAGAATAAAAACTCCCCAAAAGCCTATCCTGGTACGTATACCAAACAACCCGGCTATGGCCGCCAGCAATAAATATGGAATTAAGTAAGGAAAAATAAGCTCTATCATTAACATAGGTTTAGTTATAAAATTATATATTATTTAGTGTATTAAAAATACAACATATTTTATTTTTTCTGCAAGGTAATAGGAATAAAAAAGCCTGAAATAAGTAGCATTAATTACGGTTTTTTTGCCCGATCTTTTATATCTTACACCACTTTAAATAACCTAAACGAAAAATAATTATCACAAGTAAATGAACATTTCTCTTCTGATTGATTTCATTAAAAAAGAATCGAAGGATAACTCTTATAAAACAATTCTGATAATGACGCTCATCTCCGGATTGGCCAACGCGTTGTTATTATCGGTTATAAATTATTCAACCTCCAAAATTGTTCACGGCGATTTCAAATACAGGTTTATAATCATCTTCATCCTCATTTTTTTAATCTTTATCATAGCCAAAAACAGAGCCCTGAAGTTAACCGCCATTTTAGCCGAAACAATTGTATTCAGTATAAGGGAGCGTATTGTAAAATATTTGATGAACACCGAGCTGCAGCAATTTGAGGAGCTGGGTCGTGCCGAAATTTATACCCGCCTTACAAAAGATACCAATGAGATCAGCAACTCGGCATCCTCTATTGCAAATGGCTTTCAAGCAGGGGTATTGGTGTTTTTTGCCATTATTTATTTAGGCTTTATAAACTTAACAGCATTTGTAATAACCATTGTAATGCTGATTTTGGCTATATCCAATTACTTCATGGGCAGTAATAAGATACAGAGCGAAATAGGCGAAGCCGTGGCACTGGAAACCGTGTATTTTGAAAAGATAAATGAGGTAACCGGCGGGTTTAAGGAGATCAAGATCAATCAACAAAAAAAGCTTGATCTCTTTTTTGACAGGATCCAGTCTATAGCCGGGAAACTGAAGGACAAGAAGATCATTACTTCATCGCAAATGTCGTTTTATTTTGTGTTTGCACAGGCCTTTTTTTACATACTGCTGGGTACAATGGTTTTTGTTATACCGGTTTTAGATCAAACGGTTTTAACCGATGTGGCAAAGATAACCGCTACCATATTATTCATAATTATGCCCCTGGGCGATGCTGTGGGTACTTTTGAAGTGCTTAACAAGGCCACCGTTGCGGTAACCAACCTCACCAAGCTGGAGCAGCGCCTTAAGGAAGATACATTTGGTGCGCTGGAAGACCCTAAATTGGAAGGCATATTTTCCGGCTTTGAAAAAATTAAGTTTAACGATCTGCATTTTGCTTACCGGGATAAGGTTGGGCGGGATCAGTTTGGTATCGGGCCAATAAATTTTGAGGTGAACAAAGGAGAGATCATCTTTATAATAGGAGGGAACGGAAGCGGTAAATCAACCCTCATCAAACTACTAACGGGCCTTTACACGCCCGATGTAGGAGAGATATTTGTTGATGACCTGCAGGTGATTCCCGACAATATACAGGAATACCGGGATCTTTTCGGAGTAATATTCGCTGATTTTTTCCTTTTCTCCGAAATGTATGGTATCCAAAACCTGGAAACAGCTAAGGTGCTTAAATTGCTAAAACAGATGCATCTGTCAGAAAAAACAGGTTTCAAGGACGGCGCGTTTACTAATACCAGTTTATCAACAGGGCAGCGAAAGAGGCTGGCTATGATCTCAGTGATATTGGAAAACAAGAGTGTTTTGATCTTTGATGAGTGGGCGGCAGACCAAGACCCGGAATTCAGAAAATATTTTTACAATGAATTACTTTATGACTTTAAGAAACTTGGGAAAACAATAATTGCCATCACTCACGATGATCATTATTTCAATAATGCCGATAGGATTTATAAAATGGACTATGGCACCTTTAGCCAGTATAGTACTGATCATCATTAATGCTGAACCATGAGTCAAAGAAGAATAAATATATTGCTCATACTGCTCGTTTCACTTTTACTTTTAGTGGTATTTATTGAGCGCTTTATGGTAATAAACGGGCCTGCAACAGCTTCCATATTGTTCAGGCCATTTGGTGGCGGGGTAGATAAACACGCAGTTTATGGCGAAGGTATCCATTTTGTTTCGCCCTGGAATTCAATTTACAAGTTTAATACCCGCGAGCAAATGGTGCAGGAAACCATGCACATCATGGTGCAAAATGGCGTTACAGTGTCACTTTTAGTTAATTACCGGTATACACCTTTGGTTGATAGCCTCCCCGCTATTTTTGAACATTATGGCATGGCTTACGATAAGGTTTATATAAATCCCGAAATTGTATCAACCACAAGCGAGCTGCTATCGCAGTTTACTCCCGAACAGATCTATACTTTAAAAATTGATTCTATAAGGACTGTTGCCTTATTAAATGCCCGCGAGCGTTTAATACACGGTAATATTTTATTGGGCAACCTGGTAATATCAAATATTAAATTACCCAAAAAAGTGGTTACTGCTATTGAAAGTAAATTACAGCAACAGCAGCTGGCCATTGAGTATAACTACAAGATAGCCATTGCCGAAAAGGAACGTCAGATTAAAATAATTGATGGCCAGGCAACACAAGCCGTACAAGGACTTGTAAACCGTGGCCTAACTCCAGGCTATCTGCAATACAAACAAATTGAGGCTTTGTTAAAGCTGTCTACTTCGCCAAATGCCAAAACCATCGTTTTACCAAAGGATGCTAACACGCCGCTTATTTTAGGGAATGGTCAGTAAGTAAGGGGAGCCTGCTGTCACAGCCAATATCTATGTATGATAAAGCTTTGTTTTTTCGATGTCAGAAACATGACTGATGCAGATGCGTTAAGGCTTCTTGATTTATTGCCCGGCTTTATGCAGCAGGAAATCATGAGGTTTAAACTTTTGAATGATCAAAGGTTAATGCTCATGGGCCGTTTAATAGTTCACAAATTCTTTTTGGAATCCGGTTTTCACTGGGGTTTATTTAACAGAGCTGAAAATGGCAAGCCATACGTTAGCGGCATGCAATGTTTTAACATTTCCCATTCGGGCGGCATAGTAATTGTAGCTTTCTCTGAATTTGATATTGGAATAGATATTGAATTAAAAAAAAGAGAGATGGATTTTAATTCGGTTATGGATTACATGCATCCCTCAGAGCAGGCTAAGTTCCTTTGCAGCAATGATAGAACAGATACCTTTTTTAAGATCTGGACAAGGAAAGAGGCTTTCTTAAAAGCAAAAGGAATTGGTATTGTTGATGGTTTGAATGAATATAATTGCCTGCAAAGTATAGTAAATGATGGCGCTTTTGATTGGGAAATTACAGAATTGGATATATTAGATGATTATTCGATAGCGCTTTGTCAAAAAGCACCTATTGGGCTCATTGATATTTGTGAGGCAGGTATCCATGAGTTTTAATTATTTAAGCTACATCAATTTGTATTATATGAAGTTTTTAACCTGGTTGGTAGTATTCAATTTATTTGTTTTCGCAGCATTTGCTCAGGGTAAAAACTATAATATAGTTAGTTATGGTGCCAAAGCTGATGGTAAAACCGTTGATACCAAAGCAATTCAGAAAGCGATAGATGATGCCGCTAAAAAGGGTGGTAAGGTGATCATTCCGGCAGGGAAATTTGTAACCGGAGTTATCTATTTAAAATCAAATGTTGAACTTCATTTTGAAAAGAATGCCTTTTTATTGGCAACCACTAAGCGCATTGATTATGGGCTTGGGAAAGCATCGGCCCTGATAGTAGCTAACAAAGCAAATCACATTAGCTTAACAGGCTACGGAACTATTGATGGGCAGGCAGATCTTTTATTGAAAGATCTGTACGCGGTGATCAAAAACGGAACCATAAAAGATAAGGAATGGCAAACTTATAACGACTGGCACCAGATGAGGCCTGAAGAGGATAACCGCCCTGTGCTTATCCATTTCACCGATTGTAGTGATATTGCCATTAAAAATATCACCGTAACAAACGGCCTCGACTGGATACAGAATTATACAAATTGCAACCGCATGGTTATTGACAGCATAAAGGTGATCAGCAATACATTTTTGAATAACGATGGTATCGACCTTGTTGACTGTAAAAATGTGCGGCTTACCAATAGCTTTTTTAATGTGGCAGATGACGGCATCTGCCTCAAATCGTCGGATCCAAAAGGGGCCTGTGAAAAAATTTTTATCGCCAATTGTAAAATACGTTCAAGTGCCAGCGCCTTTAAGTTAGGAACCGCTTCGTTTGGGGGATTTAAAGATATTAAGGTGCGCGATATCCAGGTTTATGATACCTATCGTTCGGCAATAGCTATTGAAAGTGTTGACGGAGCTGTAATTGAAAATATCGACATCCGTAATGTTACCGCTAAAAACACCGGTAATGCACTGTTTATCCGTCTGGGTAAGAGACAAAAAAATATTCCGGCAGGCAAACTTACCGGAATATATATTGCCAATGTGAATGTACAGATTCCGGTAACCAAGCCCGATGCTGGTTATTCGATGGAAGGTCCGCCAAGTCTTTTCGCTCATAATATTTTCCCTGCATCAATTGCCGGCATACCTGGCCATCCGGTACAAGGAGTGAAGTTGAACAATATCAATATCACTTATGGTGGTGGTGCTTCAAAAAAAGTGGCTTATTTCCCTTTGGATTCACTATCCGCTATTCCTGAGAAAATTGCTGATTATCCTGAGTTTTCCATGTTTGGCGAATTGCCTGCCTGGGGTTTTTACGTGCGACACGCCGGGGATATTAGTATGCAAAATATCCAAATCAGGTATAAAGCAGCTGATTTTAGATCAGCCTGCGTTTTTGATGATGTCGCAGGATTGCAGTTAAACAACTTTAAGGTTGATAAAACGGAAACTTTACCGGTAATGTTATTCAACAAAGTCACTAAAAGATATTTACAAAAGATACAAATACCAGGCAAAAGCGAGTTCGCGATCAAAACTCAATGATTTATTGGGAGCAATAGATAATTAATATCTGCAAAAGAGCATAAACTGCTTCCTTTACCGGTTGGCATATTTGTCCAAGTGTTAGCCTTTATCGTCCATGTTGAAGATCAGCGGGTTCTTCTAATTTTGATTCAACAAAAAACAATCACATCATGAAAACTTCAGATCAAAACAGCAATCTTCCAACCGATGACGATAAATTACACATAGCCAATACATTCCTCACCGCGTTAAAAAATAATGATTGGGATACCATGCGAACAATATTGGCTCAGGATGCTGCATGGACATTGCCCGGCACAAGTGTTCTGTCGGGTGTTGCTGCCGGGGCCGATGCTATTATTCGCCGCGCACAAGGATTAAAAAGCTTTGGAGTTAAATTTGAATTAAAACACGTTTTATACGGTCTGCACGGTGTTGCGCTTTCGCTTCATAATACCTCAAGCAGGGGCAGCCTGATATTGGATGAACAAGTAATCATTGCATGTCAAATAAGCGACGGCAAAATCGTAGCTATGGCTACTTATCTTTCTGATGTTGCAGGTATCGAACAGTTCTTCGTTCCCGGTATTATTGATTAAGAGAGTAGCTGATCATTATGATCGGTGTAATAAAAAAAACGTTCGCAGCATAACTGCGAACGTTTATGTTTATCATATTTGGTAGGTTGAAATCTGTTTGGCGGATGGTTTTATAATACGGATACCAGTTCAGCTATCCTGTTTGAGATACCCACTTCGTTATCATACCAGGCCACTACCTTAACAAGGTTTCCAATTGATTTGGTCAGGTTGCCATCAACAATTGAACTATGTGTGTTGCCAAGTATATCTGCAGATACAAATTGTTCTTCAGTATACTCTAAAATGCCTTTCAGCGAATTATCCGCATAGCTTTTTAAAACAGCATTAAGATCTTTGGCCGAAACTTCCTTTTTAAGATTGATTGACAAATCAACAATTGACCCGTCAATCACCGGAACACGGTATGAAAACCCATCCAGTTTGCCCTTTAGCTCAGGCAATACATCACCGATAGCTTTAGCAGCTCCCGTTGTGGTTGGGATGATGGAATGCGGGGCAGACCGGGCCCTTCTTAAATCTTTATGCGGTGCGTCTTGCAGGTGCTGGTCAGCCGTGAAGGCATGTACAGTAGCCATAAATCCCGATTCAATACCAAACTCTTTGTCAAGTATAAACAATACCGGGGCAATGCTGCCCGTTGTGCAGGATGCTGTTGAATAAATTTGATCGCCTCCTATCATATGATTATTCACACCGTGAACAATTGTTTTAATGCCGCCTGTTGCAGGTGCTGTTATCAAAACCTTTTTAGCGCCGGCATCAATATGAGCCTGTGCTGCCTGCTTGTCTGTAAAACGCCCGGTCGATTCTATAACCACATCAATACCCAGTTTTTCCCAGGGCAAATTTTTAGGGTCTTTTTCACTCAGGAGTTGTATTTTCTTTCCATTAACCAGCATGGCACCATCTTCCTGGGCAACGGTGCCTGGAAAACGTCCATGAGCACTATCAAATTTTAAAAGATGTATCAATGTTTGCAGATCGGTGAGGTCATTGATGGCAACAACCTCTATGTCCTGCTTATTCTGTAAAGCACGCAGCGTCATCCGGCCAATACGGCCAAATCCATTAATTGCAATTTTCATATTTCTGTAGTTTTAAAAATCTTTTGTAATCTGATGGTGTAAGCATCAGGTGTCTTAAAAATAGGCGCCTCATTGATACCCATCCACCAAGGCCACATTGTACGGCAATTTGCTCAAGCGGAAGGTCGCCCTGTTCTATGTAACGGCTGGCAGCCTCTACACGAAGCTTCTCAATAAATTTTGCAGGAGAAATTCCTGTTTGCCTGGTAAATACCCGGGTAAAGTTCCGTGCGCTCATGTTTAGTTTTTCTGCTAAGCGGGTAACATTAAGCGGTTCATTTAAACGGTTTATTAACCATTCTTTCAACTGCATGGCCATGGGTGAGGCATCAACCAAAGCCCCAAACTGCACTTGGTAAGCCTGCCGGTTGAGGTAAAAGAAAATTAGTTTTCGCGCAACATCAGCTGCCACACCCCGTCCGCAATCTTCCTCAACCATAGCCAGGGCCAGGTCTATACCCGACGAAACACCACCCGATGTATATAATTGCCCATCCCGGGTATGGAAATAATTCTTATTCAGCAGCAGCCCCAGTTTTTCTACCATATGATTGCCAACTCCCACAGTGCCTATCCTGCGGATCTGGTTATGTGTACCTGCTAACCAGTTATAGAATTGCTCATAGTTCGATCCCTGATCATTGCCAACGATCATCAGCGTATCGATAGGGCCATCCAACTCGGTTGATCCGGTACCATTGATCTGTAAGCTGCCAAATAAGTTCATTGGCTTGCCATCGGGCGAAAGCAAAACCACCTCATACATATCTCGGAGCATACCGGCATGTCTGAAAACATCTGCGGGGCCGGCAAAATCCATTAAGAAGTTACCCGACATCACTACTATAGCGATCTTCTTCTTATCCATGTTCAAAATTATACATTACTAAATCTGCCTCAAAGGACATAAACTATACAATTTAAGCCATTACCTACAAAAGAGAAGTTTTAAGAGATGGCAACTATGTTATAAAGTAACATCGAAAAGTGCTTTGCCTGATGTGTTTGTCGCTTGTGATATTTTTATCGAAAAAAAAAAATCAAAAAATTGGATTGATCATAAAAAATTATATTTTTGCTAAACCGATTTATAGACTTTAACCCATTTTATAGCCTAATTTTACAAGACAATACCTCTTTTTGTTGAAGTTTTAGCTAAATCGTTTTAAGTTTTTAACCAATTATATTCATTATGAAAAAACAGATTTACACACAAAATTGTAGGGTTACGCATGCCCGGCGTTTCTTGTATTACAGTTTGCTGGGGCTTTCATTTACATTTACCGCCAATGCTTACGCGCTGGGTAAAACAACGAAGCCGGTTTTAACCGATTTGTACCCTGAAACAGTTATTGATCAGCAAATTACAGTTAAGGGTGTTGTACAGGACGAAAAAGGCCAGCCGCTACCGGGAGCCTCAGTAAAGATCAAAAACGCCGCAGGCGGCACCGTTACAGACGGAAATGGCAACTTCTCTCTGAACGTGCCCGATCAAAACACTTTACTGGTTGTAAGTTTCACCGGTTATGACAGCAAGGAGGTGGCTGCATCATCAACCTTAATGAAAATACAGCTACAACCCAGCAGCAAAGCGCTTAATGAAGTAATTGTTGTTGGTTATGGTACCTCAAAAAAGGCCAACCTTACCACATCCATCAGCTCTATAAAAGGCGATGCGGTTGCAGAGCGGCCTACAACATTGAATGTACTGCAAGGTATTGCCGGGAAAGCAGCCGGTGTTAACGTAATGACCAACTCCGGTAAGCCAGGAGGCAATCCTGCCATAAAAATCAGGGGTACAGGCTCTATTAATTCATCCAACTCGCCCTTATATGTAATAGATGGGGTAGTAGGAGCCGATCCCAATTCCATTGATCCTAACATCGTGGCCTCTGTTGATGTTTATAAAGATGCAGGTTCTACTGCCATTTATGGCTCAAGGGGAGCAAACGGCGTTATCGTGATCACAACTAAACTCGGTAAAAAAAATGCATCGGATATTGCCTTCAATAATACGGTTAGCTTCGGTTCTTTACAGCATGAAATCGATCTGCTTGATGCCAAGGGGGCTCTTGAGTTGCTGAGAAGGGAATATGATTACGTACCGGGAAGGTTAGCGCCTCATCTCGATCCGGCAAGTACGTTTGCCCGTAAAGATGAATTGTTTAATGCCGACGGTACCCCTAAATACAATACCGATTGGCAAAAGGAAGCCACCCAGTTAGCCGTTTCACATCAACATTCGCTTACATTTTCGGGTGGGAAAGACAACTTTACCGTTTTAGCAAACATCTCTTACAAAAACAACCAGGGCATTATGCTTAACAGTTATGCCAAACAATTGAACGGATATATCAACATAGGTTGGGATGTAAAGCCCTGGTTAAACATTAAAGCCAGTTTAAACGCGGGCGGGTATCAATCAAATAACGTAGATATCAATACACTTGGTTTAAATGCGGTTAGGGAAATGTATGAGTTTTTACCTTTTATGCCTGTTAAATACCCGGATGGAACTTACTCACGCAAAGGTGATTACCCCGGTGAAGAAGACTCTGAAAACCCGGTTAAATTGCTTACAGATGTTAAGGATATAACCGGCAGGATATCAACACTCGGTAATTTCGTAGGCACATTCCACTTAGCCGATCATTTGAATTTTGTTACCTCATTTAGCGGTCAGTTGGGTTCAAGCTATGAAAATTACTTTTCAGGAAATGATGTATTTGGTGTATCGCAGCAACAGGGCGGTGTAGCACAGCGTACCAATACTTTAAGTTCGGTATGGAGCAATGAGGATTATTTTTCTTATGAAAACACCTTCAAAAAACACCACATCAATGCCATTATAGGTGCAAGCTGGTATGATTATATCACTTCGTACACCAAAGCCGGATCAGAAAAATTCTTTGATAATACCTTTGGTTACTATAACCTCGGTGCCGGAACTGTTATAGAAACTCCTGCGTCTTCGCAAATTGAAAATCAGCTTAACTCTTTTTATTCAAGGGTAAATTACGATTATGATGGCAGGTATTTGTTTGGAGCATCGTTTAGGGCCGATGGTAGTTCAAAATTCAGGGGAGGGAACTTGTATGGTTATTTCCCGGCATTTAATGCCGGCTGGCGTGTTTCAAACGAGAGCTTTTTCAAAAGTTTACTTCCTGTGATCAGCGATCTGAAAGTGCGTGGAAGCTTTGGTTTTGTGGGTAACCAGGAGATCGGGAATTATCCAACCGTATCCTTGTTTAACAGCACGCAATCCATTTTTAATCAGCAAAAATCAGCGGCAGTACTTTTATCAACCTTCGGTAATCCTGATTTGAAATGGGAAAAATCACAACAGTTGGATTTAGGTTTTGATGTCAGCTTTTTTAACGGGCGTATAGATTTCAGCGGCGATTATTATAATAAGATCACCAAGGACCTGATCTATTTTGTACAACAGCCTGCAACAACAGGATATGCCGGGGCTTATAAAAATCTGGGTTCTATCCGTAACCGCGGTATTGAACTTACACTTAACACTAAAAACATTACCGGCGGCAATTTCCAATGGAACTCCAGCGTGAATTTTTCTGTGAACCGGTCAAAGGTATTGAACATCAATCATGATATAATTTATACCTGGGGTGGCCGCATTATGGAAGGTGAACCGCTGAATGAATTTTTTGGCTATGTAAGGCAAGGTGTTTGGACAACTGCCCAGGCAGCAGAAGCAGCCAAATTTGGCAGAAAGCCGGGCGATGTACGTTATGCTGATTTGAATAACAATGGTGTTAAAGATGCCGGCGACCGTACAGACCTTGGCAATGCCATGCCTAAATGGGAAGGCAACTTTACCAACACATTTACCTACAAAAACTTTTCACTTTTCCTTGATCTGGAAGCCATGTATGGTAATAAGCTGCTTAATCTGACCCGTTTTATCATGACCGGGCCAACCATAAATGTGAACAGCTACAAAGAGATCCTGGGCGCTTATACTCCGACAAATCAAAATTCAACCATGGGGCAGGTTAGGTTAACCACCGACTCTTTTTCAGACAATGAGGTGGCCGACAGCCATTATATTGAAGACGGATCATTCCTGCGCGTAAGGAATATAGCATTTAGCTACCGCTTTAACAAAGATCTGTTAAAGAGCATAAAAATGACCAATCTTACCGTAGGCGTTAATGTAGAGAATGCCTTTTTGTTTACCAAATACAAAGGGTATGATCCGGAAGCTACCTCGTTTGATGCTTCTTTAAATCAAGGTGTGGATGTGTACCAATATCCAAAGCCACGTACCATTTCACTGAGTATCAATGCTAATTTTTAATTCGTCTGCCATGAAAAAAATATATTTATCACTCCTTATTCTTTTTACACTGAGTTCGTCATGTAAAAAGTTTCTTGTAGAAAAAACCAACGGGATTTTAACGCCCGACAATTATTATAATAACGCCCAGCAAATAAGGGCAGCGGTTGATGGTGCTTATTTAGGCTTAAACAGTCCTTTTGCTACTGGCATAGGTGTGGCTACAAGCTCAGTTTTTAGTTTGGAGTATATAACCGGCTATTGCCAGCGCCCAAGGCCAAGTGGCAACGAGGATAATCAGTTTATCCAGTTAGCAGGGATTGATCAGGCTAATGGTGCATTAGCAACCTGGTGGACATCATCATACTATCCCATTGAAAATTGTAACAGTATCATTGCTAATGTGAGTAAAACCAGTGTGATAGCTGAGCCTATAAAAAATAACTTTTTAGCCGAAGCATATTTTTTGCGCGCCTATTATTATTTTCAACTGGTTAGGTTGTATGGCAGGGTGCCTCTGAAAACCACGCCTACCACAAGTTTAGATAATACCCAGCTTGAGCGTTCATCCATTGATGATATTTACAAACAAATTGTTACCGATCTTACTACTGCAGAACAAGCTGGTTTAAACTGGACGGATAAAACCGGACATGTATCAAAAGGAGCAATAAAATCCTTATTGGCAAAGGTTTATATAACAATGGCCGGTTTTCCGCTCAATAAAGGGCAGGAGTATTATCAAAAGGCTTATACAGAAGCCAGCGAAGTGATTCAAAGCGGTCAGTTCAATTTATTTGCTAATTACAGCGATTTGCGTAATCCATCAAACTATAACAGCGGTGAGCATATATTTATGATCCAGCATGATGAAAATACCATCCCTAATATCATGCATTTTACATTGATGCCTTATCCGGAGTTGCCTATCAGCATACAGCCTTCGTACAGCGGTGCAA
The DNA here is from genome assembly GCF_030409325.1 of Mucilaginibacter aquaedulcis. Lineage (GTDB taxonomy): Bacteria > Bacteroidota > Bacteroidia > Sphingobacteriales > Sphingobacteriaceae > Mucilaginibacter > Mucilaginibacter aquaedulcis. Next base: position 259,186 of record NZ_JAUFPR010000001.1, on the reverse strand, counting down.
TGGCTCCTGCTGCCTCATTCTACAGCTCTTATCAGGCAGGTGATCAACGGGTGAAAGAAAAAAACTTCTACTATACCGAGCATGAGCAATATGGAGATGCTTCAAAGATCATTAGGCTGCCCATGCCTTACATTTACAAATACTGGAATGACCAGGCCGAGATAAGCGGCAGGGATGGCTCAAATTTCCCGTTGATAAGGTATGCTGATGTTTTATTGATATGTGCCGAAGCAAGTGCCAGTATTAATGGCAGCACTAATGATGCAACCGCAACAGCAGCATATAATAAAGTGCATCAGCGGGCCTTTCCAAGTGCCCCTGCTGTAACAACCGTGGCACTTGATGATGTATTAAAGGAGCGCTATTGGGAACTGGCTTATGAGTTTCAAACCTGGTATGATATGATGAGGACACGCAAGGCCTTTGACGTTGATAATAACAAGATTGTGGATATTATTGGCTACAAGGCTCCTTTACATAACAGGCCCTTTACCGAGGCTGATCTGCTATGGCCAATACCATTAACAGAAGTTCAAAAGGATCCTAATTTGAGCAAGTAAAGCTAAAATTTAATTTATTGGGAGATGGCAAAGGCTGTCTTCCAATAAATTTTAAATCTTAATACTGCTAAACCGATTTTATGCATAGCTTAGAGTTATTATAAATCTTTCATGAAATGCGTTTCGCTTTTTTTTACAATTACTAAAAAAAGATATGTTCAGGAAAATCACCAGATCCTTTAAACTTTCAATTATTGCAGGGGCAGCTGTATTTACATCCGTAGCCAGGGCACAGGATGCAGCCTCATATGTAAATCCCTTAATAGGAGCCAGCAGCAGTGCATCCGCTGCGGGTATTTATCATGGGTTGGGCAAAACCTTTCCTGGGGCCACAACACCCTATGGAATGGTTCAGGTAAGCCCCAATACCATTACCGGCGGCGATAATGGTTCCGGATACAGCTACGAGCATAAAAGTATTGAGGGGTTCGCGTTCACGCAAATGAGCGGTATAGGCTGGTTTGGAGATATGGGCAACTTTTTAGTAATGCCAGCTACCGGCACGCTCAAAACAAGCGCGGGTACCTTAGATCATCCTGAAGGTGGGTATCGTTCGGCTTATTTAAAATCAAGCGAAAAAGCATCTGCCGGATACTATAGTGTTTTACTGACCGACAACAACATTAAAGCCGAAATGACGGCTGCGCCGCATAGTGGTATGTTGCGTTTTACATTTCCAAAAGATAAGCAGTCAAGAATACAGATAGATCTGGCCCGGAGGGTGGGTGGTACCTCGACTCTGCAATATGTAAAATTGGTTGACGACCATACTATTGAAGGCTGGATGAAATGCACTCCCGATGGTGGCGGCTGGGGTAACGGAGATGGCCAAGCCGATTACACCGTTTATTTTTACGCGCAGTTTAGCAAACCGCTGAAAAACTTTGGAGTTTGGAGCGCCGATATTCCCGAAGGCCGGAGCCGCAAGCGTGAGGATATAGAAAGCGCCGAATATCAAAATATAGTAGCCCACTCGGCGGTTTTAAAAGGTGTTAAGCAAAAGCAAGGCAAACACCTTGGTTTTTACACTGATTTTGCCACGCAGCAAAACGAGCAGGTGATGTTAAAATCAGGGATTTCATACGTGAGCATGGTCGGCGCTAAAAAGAATTTGCTCGCCGAGATCAAGGATTGGAATTTCGACGCTGCCCACCAACGTGCCGTAAATCAGTGGAACAAGGCACTTGCCAAAGTGAGTATTCAGGGTGGCACACCGGAAGAACGTACCGTTTTTTACAGCGCCATGTACCATACCATGATAGATCCGCGGGTAATTAATGATGTTGACGGGCAATACCCTGGTGGGGATGGAAAGGCTCATCGCAATGCCGCGTTTAACAAGCGCACCATTTTTAGCGGTTGGGATGTATTTCGCAGCCAGATGCCTTTGCAAACTATCATAAACCCTTCGCTGGTGAATGATATGGTCAATTCGCTTGTAACCCTTGCTGGCGAAAAAAAGAAAAACTATCTGGAACGCTGGGAACTGCTTAATGCATACAGCGGATGTATGTTTGGTAACCCCGCGGTGTCTGTAATAACTGATGCTTACGCTAAGGGCATCCGTAATTTTAATGTACCTGAGGCATATGCGTTATCGGTAGGTTCTGTAGAAAAATTTGGCAATGGAGATAATGGCTTTACACCGGGTTCAAACAGTATTGCTTTAACATTAGAATATGCCTACACCGAATGGTGTGTTTCGCAAATGGCCGGCTGGCTAAACCATCCTGTCGATGCGGCCAAATATGCGGCACGCAGCCAGGATTATCATAACATTTTTGATAAAGATAAAGGCTGGTTCAGGCCCAAAGATAAGGATGGCAAGTGGGCCCCCTGGCCAGAAACAGGCAGGTTAACGCAGTGGTACGGTACATTTGAAACCAACCCTTACCAGCAGGGCTGGTTTGTACCGCATGATGTTAAGGGAATGGTTGAATTAATGGGCGGTAAAGAAAAAGTAGTGGCCGATCTTGATAACCTGTTTGCCAAAACACCTGAAAACATGATGTGGAACGATTATTATAACCAGGCCAATGAACCTGTACATCATGTGCCTTTTCTATACAATAGACTGGGAATGCCCTGGTTAACCCAAAAATGGACTCGTGAAATATGCCGCAGGGCTTATAAAAATGGGGTTGAAGGTTTGGTAGGTAATGAAGATGTGGGCCAGATGTCGGCATGGTATGTATTGGCATCAGCTGGTTTACACCCGGTTTGTCCCGGCGATACACGGCAAGAAATAACCAGCCCTGTTTTTGATAAGGTAACCTTTAAACTCGATCCTAAATACGCCGCGGGTAGGTCGTTCACCATTTTGGCTAAGAACAATTCGGCTCAAAACATATACATACAAAGTGCCCGGTTAAATGGTAAGGCTTACAATAAATGTTATATCGATTTTAAAGATATAGCTGCCGGAGGAACGTTAGAATTAACCATGGCATCAACACCTAATAAAAATTGGGGAATGAATTAATTATTTAAACTGATATAATGAAGCTAAACTATTTAGCTTCATTAACTGATTCTTTTTCAACTACCATGAAAACATATTTTTATACCGTTTTATTACTCTGCATTTTAAATGCACCCATAAGGGCCCAAACTATCCAGCCTTTTAAACAAGGAGATAGGGTGGTGTTTACCGGGAATAGTATTACTGATGGCGGGCATTACCATTCTTACATATGGCTGTACTACATTACTCACTTCCCTAACCGCAGGATAACCGTTTTCAATGCGGGCATAGGTGGTGATGTGTCGCGGCAAATATTGGAACGCTTTGATAGTGATGTGTTCGCCAAAAAGCCTACAGTGGTTACGCTAACCTTTGGCATGAATGATACTGGCTATCAAAACCTGAGAGGGGAAAAGGCCGATTCTACCTATGCCGCAAAAATTGCAACATCTTTAAAAAGTTTCAGGCTGATTGAAGATAAACTGAAACAACATCCTGAAATAAGGAAGGTGATGATAGCTTCCTCTCCTTATGATGAAACTTCTAAAATTAAAACCACGCCGTTAATTGGTAAAAATGCTGCGATGCTGCAAATAGCCAATGACCAACAAAATATAGCAGCTAAAAACCATTGGGATTTTGTTGATCTGAACCGGCCTATGACCGCCATTAATTTGCGTGAGCAGCAAACCGATTCTGCATTTACCATGCAGGGTGGCGACCGTATCCATCCAACTAATGATGGGCAAATGGTGATGGCCTACCTTTTTCTCAAAGCACAGGGGCTTGTGGGTAAAAAAGTGGCCAATGTGGTTGTTGATGCAAATACTAAAAAAGTTTCACTTGCTCAAAACTGCATCGTCACAGCGCCGCAAATTAATAATGAACATATCAAATTCAATTATCTTGCAGCTTCGTTGCCTTACCCGTTAGATACCATTCCAAGTGGTTTTGGCCGCCCTGGTAAATCGCAGGCACAGGCTTTAAAACTTGTACCTTTTATTGAGGAATTTGATCAGGAAATAGTTCAGATCAAAGGACTAAAACAATCAGCCCAATACACGTTAAAAATTGATGGCCAACTTATCGGTACCTGGAACGCGGACGATTATGCGAAAGGTATCAACATGGCTCTGCTTACCAACACGCCGCAATATCAGCAGGCGGTGGCTGTTATGCATATTAACGAGGAGCGCTGGAATATAGAGCGGCGTTTGCGCGAATATTACTGGATACACTATTCCATTTTAAAACCCAAAGGAATGTTGTTTAACGATGAGCCCGCTACTTTGGATTCGCTGCAGAAATATGCCCGGAAGGATTTTTTTGTAGCGGCAACCTTGCCTACCTATCAAAAAGCCCGGATAAAAGCTGTACGTGATGTTTGGCAAAAAGAAATAGACCTGCTTACCGACGAATTGTACCATATCAATAAACCGGTGAACCATATTATGGAAATAGCATTAGCCCGATAGCATATGAAATTCAAATTTACTTTGATCCTTTTTATAACATTGAGCTGTTGTGCTAAGAGTACATTGGGGCAAACGGCCTGGTATATTGATGGATATCACGGAGGCGTGTGGGGGCATTATCCCGACTGGAACACCCGTTTCATGGCCGATATGCTAAAAAAACACCCCGACTGGAAAATCAACATCGAACTTGAACCCGAAACCTGGGATAAGGCTCAGGTAGTTGACTCCGCGGCTTATTCCGATTTTAAAGCACTGTTCGCTGATCAAAGCCTGAGCGGGCGAATTGAATATGTTAACCCCGCTTATGCCCAAAGCTACAACTATAACATCTCGGGCGAAAGCATCATTCGCCAGTTTGCTTATGGTATAAAAAAGATCAGGGTGCATTTCCCCGGGGCTGTTTTTACCAGTTATTCGTCCGAAGAACCCTGTTTTACGAACGCCTTGCCGCAGATATTAACATCGTTCGGTTTTAAATACGCGTCACTTAAAAATCCAAATACCTGCTTTGGCGGGTACACACGTGCCCACGGCGGCGGGTTGGTTAACTGGGTTGGGCCAGACGGTACAGGTATCCTTACATCACCACGGTATGCGGTTGAAGAATTATCGTCAAAATCTACATGGCAAACCATAGCCTGGGATAATTCTGCGGAATATATCAAGGCAGCCTACGCAACAGGGATAAAACATCCTATCGGCATGACCTTACAGGATGCAGGCTGGAAAAACGGCCCATTTATTGGCGATGGCAGCAAAAATAGTGTACAAAGTATTTATACTACCTGGAGAAATTATTTTGCCAATGTAGCCAAAAACGATCCGCACCCCGATTGGAAAGTATCACAGGAAGATATATTAGTGAACCTGGTTTGGGGATCGCAGATCACGCAGCGGATAGCTCAACGTGTTCGTGCAGCCGAAAATAAGATTATTCAGAGTGAAAAGCTGGCTTCTATGGCAAAGATGTATGCCAGAAGTAATTACCCACAAGACGATTTTGATGCTGCCTGGCGAACGCTTTTATTGTCGCAGCATCATGATTGCTGGATAGTTCCGTACAATGGCAAACCGGGTGATACCTGGGCCGGCAAAGTGAAACGCTGGACGGAATTTACCAACAACAAAAGTGACAGCATTATACATGTGGCTGAAAAGCTGCTAAGTAAAAATAATGAAGATTATATCACTGTTTACAATACGACGGGCATTAACCGTACAGAAACGGTGTATGCAGGTTTGCCGGCAAAACTTAGTGCTAAAAGCGTTGGCGTTTTTGATAGTGAAGGGAAACCAGTCGCCTCGCAATTGATCGCGGCTCATGATTCAGTACCAACCAGGATTGTGTTTAAAGCGGTGGTGCCGTCAATGGGTTATTCATTTTATCAGCTCAGGGAAGTCAAAAGATCAGCAATGACGGGTGCCAGTATAAAGTTGCAGGCCAATGGTAGCTATCAATTGGAAACTGATTTGTACAAACTTATTATCGACCCGGCGCATGGTGGTGTTATTAAAAGCCTTATCGCTAAAAAGTTAGGTAATAAAGAATTTGTGGACAGGAATAATTCCAGAGGGTTCAACGAATTGCGCGGTAACTTTTATAATGACGGCGGTTTCAAATCGAGCAAGGATAATAGTGCCAAAGTGGAGGTTGTGGAGAACGGCTCTGTTAAATTAAAAATAGCGGTAAAAGGCACAATCAACGGGACTAATTACACCCAATTTATCATGCTTAACCAGGGTGAGCCACGAATCGATATCAACCTCACTATTGACTGGAAAGAAAATACAGGCATTGGGCAGGATACCAAACCCGGCACCTATAAATGGGAGTTACCGGCCAAAGCTTTTTATGACGACAGGAATAAGCTGCTGGCCATGTTCCCGCTTAATTTGAAACATCAAAAGGTTTACAAGAACGCCCCTTTTGATGTTACCGAAAGCAAGCTTGATAATACTTTTTATACCCGCTGGGATAGTATCAAAAATAATGTTATACATACCTGGGTTGATGTAACCGGAGATGATGAAAAATATGGTATGGCCCTGTTTACTGATCACACAACGAGTTATGCCCACGGTAAGGATTTTCCTTTAGCATTGAATGTGCAATATTCAGGCATGGGCCTATGGGGAAGAAATTATACCATTCAGGGGCCAACAGAAATTCATTATGCATTGATACCACATGCCGCCACATGGGATAAAGCCGGTACATGGGCAGAGGCCACCAAATGGAATGAACCATTAATCGTGAGTAGCGGAAAGCCGTTAACCAGTGAAAGTAAATCACTAATTGAAACTAATAACCATGATGTGGAGGTCACATCGGTACAGTTTGATAAAAATGATCTATTGGTTCGCTTGTTCAATGCAGGAGCGTCAAAAGAAATCACAACTACCGTTAACTGCAACGCCGATGGCGCCCAGCTGGTAGAACTTGACGGCAGAATAAGGCAGGTTTTACCCCTTACTCAGCTAAACAATAATAGGAATACCCTCAAATTCGGTATCTCCAGATTCGGATTACGAACAATAAGACTAATTAACGCCAGAAAATAAATATATATGATAAAGAAAGCTTTTTTAACACTATTTGGGATAGGTATCTTATTGCATGCCGGTGCTCAAAAAATAGCCCCGTTTAAGGCAGGCGACAGGGTTGCCTTTGTGGGTAACAGCATTACAGATGGCGGGCATTACCACTCGTACATTTGGTTGTACTACATGACTCATTTTCCGAATGCACGTATTACCTGTTTTAATGCAGGTATAGGCGGCGATGCCATTAACCAGATCTATGATCGGTTTGATGATGATGTATTTACCAAAAAGCCTAATATTTTAACGCTTACCTGGGGTATGAATGATAGCGGTTATTTTGAATGGTACCGTGCAGATGCACAGGATTTTATGGATAAAAAGATACAAGGTAGCTACAAATACTACGATATGCTTGAGGATAAGTTAAAGCAAAGACCCGATATTAAAAAGATCTTTATTTTAGGTTCGCCTTATGATGAAACATCAAAGTTTACTACCAAAAATATTTATCCCAAAAAGAGCATCGCTTTCTCAAAGATCATTGATTTTCAACAGGAAGCGGCTAAAAGAAACGGGTATGGTTATGTGGATTTCTACCATCCTATGGCAGTCATCAACGCGAGAGAACAAGCTAAAGACTCAACTTTCAGTTTAACACCTAACGATAGGGTACACCCTGATAATGACGGACACCTGGTGATGGCTTACCTGTTTCTGAAAGCTCAGGGGCTTGATAATAAACCCGTGGCCGATTTAGGAGTCAGTGCTCAAAGTAAAAAAGTGATCAAAGCAATTAACTGCCGTATTGCTAATGTAACAGCAGGTGCCGATTCATTAAGTTTTACTTACTTGGCTAATTCGCTGCCTTACCCCTTAGATACCATCCCTCGTGGATGGGGTAATCATAAAAAACAGGCTGATGCATTAAAGGTTATTCCGTTTACCAGGGAGTTTAACCAGGAAACTTTAACAGTCAAAGACCTGAAAGCTGGCGATTACAAAGTACTTATTGATGGCGAATTGATTGGTCGCTGGTCGGCACAGCAACTGGCCGATGGTATAAATATGGCCGAAATTACAACTACCCCTCAATACCAGCAGGCTATCCAGATCAGGGAGCTGAACGAGGAACGCTGGGATATTGAACGCCGTATCAGAATGTACGTTTGGATGCAGTATGATTTTTTAAAAGGCAAGGGCCTGCTGCATAACGATAGTAACGCGGCTATGGATAGTGTAAAAAAATATGCGGTAAAAGATATTTTTGTTAACGGCAATAAAGATAATTACACACGTGCCCGCTACAAAAGCCTGCGCGATGCATGGCAAAAGGAAATGGAGGTGTTAACCAACCAGATCTATGCTATCAACAAACCGCAAAATCGTCGCATCACTATTATTGCAGCAAAATAGAATATCCCGAACAATTGAAAATGAATATGTATAAAAAAACTCTGTTATTATTTATTACCTGTTTCTTAGTTTTTACAAAGGCCCATGCAGCTACTGTTGATACCGTGTTAACCCATAGCGCTGCAATGCATAAGGATATTAAGGCGGTGGTTATTAAACCGGCAGATTATTCGCAGGCTAAAAAATTTCCGGTTTTATACCTCCTTCACGGGTTCAGCGGTAACTACAGCGATTGGATACTTAAAGTGCCATCTATTACCAAACTGGCAGATCAGTACCAGGTTATTATTGTTTGTGCCGATGGCAATTTTGCTGGCTGGTATTATGACAGCCCCTTTAATAAAGAATCGCAGTATGAAACTTATGTAGGTGCCGAACTGGTTAACTATATAGATAAACATTATGCCACTATAGCCGATAGGAGCGGTCGCGCTATTACCGGCCTAAGTATGGGCGGCCATGGCGCCATGTTCATTGCTTTTAAACATCAGGATATTTTTGGTGCAGTTGGCAGCATGAGTGGGGTGGTGGATATCAGGCCATTTTCAGACTCCTTTGGTATTGAAAAGGTTTTGGGAAAATACAGTGAGCATCCCGAAATTTGGGAAAAGAACAGCGTGATCAACATGATCTACCTCCTAAAACCAAATTCATTGGCTATTACTTTTGATTGCGGATATGATGATTTTCTGTACAAGGTTAACACCGCTTTTCACGATGAGCTTTTGATGCGTAAAATTCCGCATGATTTTACAATTAGGCCCGGAGCCCATACCTGGGAATACTGGGGCAATTCCATAACATTCCAGATGGTGTTTTTTAGCCATTACTTTAGTAAAGTAAATAAGGTATAGTGTTATAAATTAACCTTCAGGGGAGGCAGGATCAGTAACTGTTCTGACTCCCCATAGTTTAAACTTGATTATTCCATTTTGATCATGATGATGAAAAAAATTGCGGCCATTTGCATCACATTCGTTTGTTTAGCATTAAAGCTTACTGCGCAAACTGCCCCTGCATCTGTAAACCTTACCGATATTAAGTTTAGTGTTGAGGCAGCACCAGAATGGAGCGCGCTTTTAACATGCCACGATGGTTGGTTTGGAGGCGATGGTATTTATACCATACCACTCAACGGTGTGGAAAACAAACCAGCTAAAGCGAATGATAAGATCCTGTTTATCTTTAGCGACAGCATGATCGGGAAAATTGAAAATGGTACACTGACGCCGGGATATAAAATGATTCATAATTCAGTGGCATGGCTTAATGGTAATAAACCCGTTGATACGCAAATGAAGTTTTATTGGGATACCGATAAAAAGAATCAGCCCGAAACTGTTTTTATACCACATACCGCCCAAACCGATACCAGCGATTATTATTGGTTGGGTGATGGCTTTGTAAACCAGGAAATGAACAATGCCATCTATATTTTTGGCTATCGGGTTCGCAATATCAGTACCGAAGCATTTGGCTTTAAGGAGGTTGGTAATACACTTTTAAAAATTCCGGCTGGTGCGCAACCACCATATCGTGATATAAAACAAATGGATACGCCGTTTTATCTCACAGATAAAAACGGGGATATCGGTTCATTTGGCGCGGGCATTTACGTGAATACCCAAAAGTCAGGTGCAGTTAAGCCCGATGGTTACATTTATGTTTATGGCGTACGTGGTAAAAACAAAGGATTGATGGTGGCCCGTGTTTTACCCAAAGATTTTGAAAACTTTGCCCACTGGATATTTTACGACGGGCAAAACTGGGTAAAAGATATGGCCAAGGTTACCGATATTACTGATAACGTATCAAATGAGCTAAGCCTCACGGCACTGCCCGATGGGCGTTATGCCTTGATTTTCCAGGTAGGGGGCATGACCACAGATGTGGGTATGCGCATTGGTGCAACGCCTTATGGCCCGTTTGGCCCGGTGATCAAAATATGGGATTGCAAGCCAGATCTGGAGGAAAAAACCTTTGTGGTTTACAATGCCAAGGCTCACCCAAGTTTATCGGCCCCCGGCGAACTGCTCATTAGCTATAACATTAATTCAGTTGAGTTTATAAAAGATCTGGGTAAGCATCCCAATTTATACAGGCCCAGGTTTATACGGATCAAATTCGGCAGCAATTAACTTAGTTAATAATAAGTTATACAAATAACCCGAATAAAACCTGATTGCTAAATCGATTTTAATATATTTGTTTTAAATGCCTGCGTCCGCTATCGGCATCAACCATATTATAACACCCACATGAAAACACGGTCACTCACTTGCGTTGTAGCATTACTATGCGTAACGCGCCTGTTTGCGCAGGACGCCAACCTGGTTAAGTATGTAAATACCCGGCAAGGTACCAATACTAAATTTGAGTTTAGCTATGGCAATACCTACCCGGCCACAGCATTACCATTTGGCATGAATACCTGGACTGCCCAAACCGGCAAAAACGGCGATGGCTGGAAATATCAGTATTTTGAGCATACCATACGTGGGTTTCAGCAATCGCACCAATGCAGTTCATGGGTTAATGATTACGCTGTGTTTTCTTTTATGCCGGTTACCGGCAAGCTGGTAGTTAATGAAGATGCCCGTGCTACGGCCTTTAAACATGAAAACGAAGTTGCACAGCCCAGTTATTACAAGGTAAAACTTGATAACAATATCACTACCGAAATGACGCCTACCGAACGGGGGGCGCATTTGCGCTTTACTTTTCCAAAGGGGCAAAGCTCCTATTTAGTGTTGGATGGTTACACCAAAATGAGCATGGTCAAGATCATCCCTCAGGAGCATAAGATCATTGGTTGGGTAAACAACTGCAGATGGGCTCCGCAAGGTTTTAAAAATTATTTTGTAATCACTTTTGATAAAGCTTTTGCTGATTACGGTATATGGGAAAATAAAAAAGATCAGCTATCCCCTAAAAACCTGAATGCAGAAGGAGATGGCATAGGGGCCTACCTGAAGTTTAAGGATGGCGAAACGGTGCAGGTTAAGGTGGCATCCAGCTATATTAGCCCGGAACAGGCAGTACTTACTTTACAAAACGAATTGGGTACATACAATGGTTTTGATGATACCCGTAAAGCCGCCGACAAGGTTTGGAACACCTTGCTGGGTAGGATGAAAATTGAAGGGGCCACAGAAGATGAAAAAGCTACCTTTTACAGTTGTATGTACCATGCCAACTTGTTCTCACACCAGTTTTTTGAGTATGGGAAAGATGGTAAGCCTTACTATTACAGCCCATATGATGGCAAGGTACATAGTGGCTTTATGTATACTGATAATGGTTTCTGGGATACGTTCAGGGCACAATTTCCGCTTAATACGGTAATCCATCCCAAAATGCAGGGGCAATATGTACAGGCCTTGTTAGATGCGCAACAGCAATGCGGCTGGCTGCCGGCATGGTCATTCCCGGCCGAAACCGGGGGAATGCTTGGTAATCATGCCATCTCACTTTTAACAGATGCCTGGGTAAAGGGAATCCGCACCTTTGATCCCAAACAGGCATTGGCAGCCTATTACCACGAGGCCACTAACAAAGGCCCATGGGGCAGTGCGAATGGCAGGCCGGGCTGGAAGGAATATTTTGCCGATGGCTACGTGCCTTTTACGCCTCAAACGCAGGGTGCAACCGCATGGACGCTGGAATTTGCCTATGATGATTTTTGCGGGTACCAGTTGGCTAAACAAACCGGCAATGCCTATTATGAAAATGTGTTTAGCAGGCAAATGTATAACTATAAAAATCTTTTCGACCCTAAAACACGGTTTATGCGGGCAAAAGATGCTAAAGGTAACTGGATAGAACCCTTTGACCCGATGGATTGGGGAGGCCCCTATACTGAAGGTAATGCCTGGCACTGGACATGGTCGGTTTTTCAGGATGTGCAGGGCCTCATAAACTTGATGGGAGGCGATAAAAAATTTACTGACAAGATAGATTCTGTTTTTACCGAACCCGGTACCATCAAAGTCGGAGGTTATGGCCAGGTAATTCATGAAATGACCGAAATGGCCGCCTTTAAGATGGGACAATATGCACAAGGTAATGAGCCCATACACCATCTGTTGTATTTGTATAATTATGCCGGCCAACCCTGGAAAGCCCAGCAGCATTTGCGTGAGGTGATGGATAAAATGTACAATGCCGGAGAAAACGGCTATCCCGGAGATGAGGATGAAGGTCAGATGTCTTCCTGGTATGTGTTAAGTGCTGCAGGTTTTTACAGTGTTTGTCCTGGTACCGATGAATATGTAATAGGTAGCCCGGCATTTAAAAAAATGACCATTACCCTGGAGGATGGCAAAAAGTTTCTGATAGAGGCGAATAACAATAGCAAACAAAATGTATATATCCAGTCGGCAGCGTTGAATGGCAAGCCTTATACACATAACTTCATTAAACACAGTGATATTATGGCGGGTGGTGTTTTGCACCTTGAGATGGGAGATAAACCAAATATGACCCGTGGCCTGGCGGCGGAAGACAAGCCGTTTTCGCTTACTGCGAAAAATTAAATCGATTTATTAAAATATCTTTTAAATTATTTAAAGTACTTTGGTGTTGCCATTATCATCACAAATCATTAAACCTGCTTTATGAGTATTAAGCCTAAATTTACAGAACGTAAGTATCTTCTTGTATTGATATTTGTAACCTCCCTGTTTTTAATGTGGGGTATATCCATGACCCTGGGCGATACCCTGAACAAACACTTCCAAAACGTATTGCATATTTCAAAATCGCGGTCTGCCTATGTTCAGTTATCCATTTTTGGAGCATATTTTTTCATGGGGATCCCTGCTGGTATATTCATGAAAAAATTTGGGTATAAAGGTGGTGTGTTGTTGGGTTTAGCTTTTTATGCCATAGGCGCATTTCTGTTTATACCCGCTGCAGATGCCGAATCTTTTACCTTTTTCAGGATAGCTTTATTCATATTGGCCTGCGGTATGGCTACATTAGAAACCGTGGCTCATCCATTTGTTGCATCATTAGGCGATCAGCGCACCAGTGATCAGCGGATAAATTTTGCCCAGGCGTTTAACGGGGTAGGCGGCATTATTGGGCCTGCAGTTGGCAGCTACTTTGTTTTAAAGGCTGGGCAGGAACATTCAAATGATCTTATTTCGGTAAAGCACCTGTATATCATTATCGGGTTTGTAGTGGCCGGGGTAGCACTGCTATTCTCATTTGTAAAGGTGCCAAAGCTAACCGACCCACATGCCGTAAGCAACGACTCTTATGCCATTCCAGGCGGCGAAGAGGCCGATAAATCATTATTTAAGCACAAACACTTTGTTTTTGCGGCCATAGCGCAATTGTTTAACGTTGGGGCACAGGGTGGTACATGGGCCTTTTTTATTAATTACGGCCGGGAAGTTATGCACTTAACCGACGAGCATGCGGGTTACTACTTTTCTTTCAGTATGGTGATGATGATGGTAGGCCGGTTTGCAGGCACGGCTTTAATGCGTTATATAAAACCATATAAACTGCTTGCTATTTTTGCGGGCTGTAACATCCTGATGTGTATTATTGTGGCACAGGCTTTTGGCTGGCCGTCTTTTGTAGCCTTGCTGTTCATCAACTTTTTCTTTAGTATCATGTTCCCAACAATTTTTAGCCTCGGCTTAAAAGATATGGGTGCTAAAACGCAGCAGGCATCGTCATTTATAGTAATGGGTGTTGTAGGTGGCGGATTGTTTCCGCTTGCTATGGGCCTTGTGGCCAATTACAATGTGGCAACGGCCTATTATCTGCCAATTATATGTTATCTTGTTATATTGATGTTTGGGGTTTATTACCCAAAGCTTAATAAGAGATCGGCATAAATAAGATAACGATGATGTGTTAAGGAAATTCGGTTAACCGATTTATTTGTGCGTTAAATCGGTTAACTTAGATTGTTATAAGTTCTATCAGCTATATTGCCTGATATTTTCCATAACCAATAAACGCGAATGAAGAAGAAACTGTCTATTGTTGATATCGCAACTGCATTAAACGTATCAAAAACCACCATATCGTTTATTCTGAACGGGCGCGCCGAGGAAAAGCGCATTAGTACCGAGCTGGTAAAAACGGTGATGAAATACGTTGATGAGGTTGGGTACAAGCCTAATTCGCTGGCTAAAAGTTTGCGCACCGGTAAATCAAACACCATAGGTTTAATGGTTGAAGATATTTCCAATCCCTTTTTCGCGAGTATTGCCCGCCTTATTGAAGATCGGGCCTATAAAAATGGTTACAGGATAATTTATTGCAGTACAGATAACGATACCAAGAAAACGCAGGATCTGATCAGGATGTTCAGGGATAGGCATGTGGACGGGTATATCATATCCCCGCCTGAAGGAATTGAGGAAGATATAGAATCACTGATGAAAGACGGGTTGCCGGTAGTATTGTTTGACAGGCATCTTCCGTATGTTGATACCGATTTTGTAGAAGTAAATAACCTTTTCAGCACTTACAATGCTACCCGCCATCTGATAGAACAGGGTTTCAAGAAAATCGCCTTTGTAACCTTTACCTCCAACCAAACGCAAATGCTCGACAGGTTAAAGGGCTACCGGGATGCCATTGAGCGCGAAGGTTTACCGGTGACCATCAAAGAGATCGTATTTAATCAGAATGAGGAACTTATTATGAATCCCCTTCGTGATTTTATAGTTCAAAATAAGGGTCTGGATGCTATTTTGTTTGGTACTAACCATATGGGTACCTGTGGATTAAGAATAATGCAGGAGCTGGGTAAACGCACCCCTAATGATATTGCCGTTATTTCATTTGATGATTATGATGTATTTGAGCTTTATACTCCCCCTATAACTGCCATTGCGCAGCCGGTAGATGAAATTGCCGATAATGTGATCAGTGTTTTGTTAGAGAAACTTAATGACCGTTCAGGAGCAATCAAACCAAGGTCAGTTATATTAAAAACAAACTTAAAAGTTCGCAAATCCTCTATAAAAAGCCCTAAAAAATAAATTGGCAGTTTTTTTACCAATGATATAAACCATCTTACCATGAATAGCTATAGCTCTTATCACCCCATTTCGCTAAAACGATTTATTTTTTTCACGAAATTAAGCTTGGCTGCTCATTGGGATAAGAGGGATTCTCTTAAGACCTTTCTGTTATCGTTGATCTTCATTTTAAGCTTTGGTTACATACAAAATGTGCAGGGGCAAACTGCATTTGCTAAACCATGGAACGCGCAATGGATAGCCGCTCCGCGCGATAGCGGGGTTAGTTATGGCGTTTATTATTTTAGGAAGAGCATTGATCTTGCAGATAAGCCAGTCGCCTTTATGGTGCACGTATCGGCCGATAATCGGTATAAGCTATACATAAACGGCAAGTTGGTATCGTTGGGGCCGGCCCGTGGCGATTCTTATTACTGGAATTATGAAACGGTTGATCTGGCACCCTACCTTATTGCAGGAAAAAACACGATAGCCGCGCTTGTTTGGAATGAAGCCCAGTATAGCCCGGTAGCACAAATCAGTGTAAGAACCGGATTTATTTTACAAGGTGATTCATCAAGGGAAGAGATCATCAATACCAATAATACCTGGAAATGCCTGCGCGATATAGGGCACAAGCCCATTCCCGGCTATTTTTTTGCTGCCAGTAAAGGCGAAATGGTAGATATGAATAAGGCGGTCAGCAGCGATTGGACAACCATTAATTATAATGATGATACCTGGCCCCAGGCGTTTAAAGTAACTGATGGAAAGCCCAAGGGCACTGCATGGGGTATTGACTGGGCTTTAGTACCTTCAACTTTACCGGCAAGGGAAATGACCTATCAGCGCCTGCTTAAATTACGGAAGGCTACAGGTGTAGAAGTTCCGCAGGAGTTTCCGGAAAAGAAGGCTTCTTTTACTATTCCTGCAAATAGTACAGTTTCATTATTGCTTGATCAAACCTTTGAAACCAATGCCTATATCACATTAAACTTTAGTGGGGGCAAGGGCGCCGGTTTGTCACTCGGTTATGCCGAGTCGCTTTATGAAAAGGGCAGTAAGGGCGTTCGTAAAGGGAACAGGAACGTTGTGGACGGAAAAGAATTTGTAGGGCGGATAGATAGCCTCATAGCCGATGGAAGTAAAGGCCAATCATTTACCACATTGAATTTTCGTACCTATCGTTATATCCGGCTCAACATAAAAACACAAAGCGAACCGTTGGTGATCGACGATCTTTATGGCACTTTTACCGCGTACCCTTTTAAACAAGCCTCCATATTTGACACCGATAACACCGAAATAAAACAAATGCTTGATATTGGCTGGCGTACCGCAAGGCTAAACGCCTGGGAAACTTATACGGATTGCCCTTACTATGAGCAGTTGCAATACATTGGCGATACCCGGATACAAGCCATCGTATCCTACTATAACACCACTGATGACCGGCTGGCCCGGAATGCGATTAACCAGATTGATCATTCGCGCTTACCTGAAGGTATAACCAGGAGTTGTTACCCTTCAAACGGTACACAGGTGATCTCCACATTCTCATTATGGTACATTGGTATGCTGCATGATTATTGGATGTACCGTGGAAACGATACATTTATTAAAAATAAATTGCTTGGAGAAAGAGGTGTGCTTGACTTTTTTAGCAAATATCAGCAGCCAAACGGTTCATTGAAAGACACCCCGTATTGGGCGTTTGTTGACTGGTCGGGCAACTTATGGGGCGAGGTTAAGGGAAAGGACGGCAGCGCGGCTATTTATGACCTGCAGTTGCTATGGGCCTATCAATGGGCTGCGGAAATGGAAGCCAAAATTGGTTTGCATGATTACGCCATTCTCTATGATCAAAAAGCCGCACAGCTAAAAGCGACCATTCAACGCAAATACTGGGATCCCGCTAAAGGATTATATGCCGATACCAAAGAGAAAAACGGATTTTCGCAGCATGTTAATTCACTGGCCATACTTACTGGTGTAGTAAAAAGTGCCGACAGGCCAGCTATAGCTAAGCGATTGCTGACTGATAAAAGTTTAACACAGTGCTCCGTTTATTTTAAATATTACCTGAACCAGGCATTGGTTAAAGCAGGCCTGGGTAATGATTATATGGATTGGCTGGGCATTTACCGGGAAAATATAGCAATGGGGCTCACTACCTGGGCCGAGTACTCTGATATTAACACATCACGTTCAGATTGCCATGCCTGGGGGTCGAGCCCGAATATTGAGTTTTTCAGAACAGTGCTGGGGATTGATAGCGATGCTCCCGGTTTCAGTAAAATAAAAATAGAACCGCATTTAGGTGCTTTAACAAAAGTAGGGGGTGAGATACCTCACCCAAATGGTAAGGTATCGGTTAACTACAGTTTAACTGGTGCCAGGTGGACTATCAACATCAGCTTACCTTCAAATACCTCCGGAACATTGGTATGGAAAGCCAAAACATACAACCTTAAACCCGGCAAAAATTCACTTTTGATCTGATAACAGGCCGATACGCTGAAACACGATACTAAAAAACTTAAACGGTGCCAGGCTCCCTCGTCAATTCTTTAAGCGCCGCCATGCCTGGCATAAAGAAGTACGCGCCGCCTTTTATAGTAACGAAATTCGGCAGGTTATGAATCCGTGTCCTGGCCGGGCAACCTTGTAATGAGTATACACTGTTATCATTGCGCTGACCAACCAATGGATCTGTTTCATGATCAAGTGTGGAAAAGCCGAGGTTATTTACCCAGCTTTGCTGTATAAATTCAAACTGGCGTTCAATATTGCTATTGATGCAAATAAAATGAAGCCCTCTTGATTTACCATCGTCTGTATAAACATCTTGCGTTCTGTCGCCGTATGACCTGCCTCTGCGAATGATCCTGTGACGCCTCACGGTGAGCGTTGACATATCCGGGTCATCAAAAAGGGAATCACGCGGATTGGTACGGCGGATATGGGCACCAATAGGGCAGCCAAAACCCGATGGATCTGCAGTTGCGTAACTGAAATTATTTTCTTCGTTTGTGCTACCGGGAGCAGGGTCGCTATCGGGATATTCAGAAATAGGTGCCCCGCTGGGCCATCTACCTACCATTTTGGCAGCAAGTTTCTCCTGATCCTTAATACTGCTTTGGGTATTAATGCTGTTTGCTGTGGTTTTTACATAATTCCAAAAATCATATACGTGCTGCTCCATCTGCCTGAATACGAGATAGGTGCCGTTTCTGCCAAACTCGGGCATAGTCCCGGTAGCGGGCAGCGGATCAACTTTTTGCATTTCATTCTCGTAACCCAGTACAAACTCACCGGCTTTAAGTTCTGTAGCGTGTCCGGTTCTGTTCTTTTGTCTTTCCTTTTGCCCGGTACCCTCAATGGTGGGTTGCCCCACACCATCCAAAAAACCGAAATGCTCTTTCGAGTCGGGTTGCCTGCCTGCGGCGAGTATCTGCAGCAAATCAATTCCTGATGCGGCTACAAAAGTGTTTTTAAGTATATCAACCCTTTTTTGCAGCATGGTTTCATCAATGGCAAACAGAAGCAAAAGAATATCAACACTATACTGTTCATTACCCCATGCCCAGTTTTTAGGGTCGCTGTTGCCGGTATCACCCAATATCTGTTGCCTCGTGGCTGTGATCATTCCTTCCTGAAATGCGGGAGAAAAGGTGGTCAACTCTTTATCAGTAATACCAAGCTGTTTTAAAGCGGGAGAGGTGAAGGCAATATTTAAGCTAAAATCATTTTTACGGTCTGTGCCGGTTGTGATATCGGGTAGTACCTGCAATAGCCAGGCCCTGCAATTTTTCACATCGGTTATCTTCAGTAAAAAGTAATTGGCACAAGGCATTTTAGTTGCATATGAACTCAGCACAAAGCCCTGGATATCCGGAAAGTTTAATGATGCCATATCTTTAAAAAAGTTTAAGCCATGCCTCGGTTTCAGTTTTGGAGAGCGTTTTGGGTATTCCTTCCCTGATCTTGCTATCCTTGTCTATATTCTGCACTGTCAGATCACGGTAGGCACTGTACCAAACGCGTGAAGCAACCTGGTGATTACGGGAATAAGCCTTAAAACGTAATTCATCGCGGGCACCATCAAGTACCAGGAAACGGGTGCGGGGAAAACCGAATGAGTTACTCCAGATGCCGGTAAGACCAGTCGCAGCCTTGTCAATAAAATCATCCAGATAACTGATCCAGCTGCCATCATAATTACTCAGAAAAAGCATTTGCTTCCCTTCATTAATAATTGACCAATGTGCAAAGTGGATGCTTGGAATACCACTGAGCTTACCTTTTGTGGCTATACGTGCCACCAGGTTAACCGCATAAAGCACAAACCTAAGCAGATATAAGCGAAATTTAGGTGCCTTAATGTCGGTAATGACCGCCAAATGGTTTTGGGTGATGCGGTTTTCTGTACCGATAAATTGTTCAATATCAGATGCAGATGGCGGTGTTGTATCAACCTCATCTGTTTTTTCAAGCTTACGAAGAAACGGCAAGGCAATCAGTGCAGGTATCAGCAAGATCAGGAATAATACAAGTCCGATCAATATCAGCCTTACCCATGGTACTATCTTTTCGGCCAGTGTTTGATGCGGCGGGAGCGGAGTAATTAAACCTGGTTGGCCGGTTGTTACAGCGGTCAGCATTTCTTTGCGGAGGTTTTCTGAGGTATAATCTGTAGGTGATCGTTTGCTGAAAAGATCATCCAAACAAGCCTGGAATTTTTCACGCACCTGCTGGTTTTCTTTGATCACGCTTGCAGCCCTGCCAACGTTGCCTATGTGGAAGGCGTTCGGTCGCATGATCTTTGATTGCAGGTATTGTTTTAATTTTTGCAGCCGAAATGTTGTTTCGGGATAGTCTGAACAGCACTGGTATATCTGGTGCAGCCCCGGGCCGGCCACTGATAATAATTCATCAAGGTATGCGGATACTTCGCCATCAAAATTATTCTCGAATATCAGCAAAGAAGATGGTTCTTCGTCGTTCGCAATTACAAAGCTTGCAAAATGGAGCAAGCTAACAGACGGAAATGGAATATAGTTGTTGGTTAATAAGTTGCCACTAATAGTTTCAAAGATACCCATCAGTTTTGGCTTCTGATCGGGATCAATTATTGTAATAAAGGTTAGTACGGTTTGCCTCATATCAAAATAGGTTTAAATGGCTTTGGGCCAGCTGATAAGATGCGGGTTTTGTTCTGTTAGTATAAAGATAAGCGATGTATTCTGATAAAAACCAATGAAAATAATCAATACTGAATTTTATTTGTGTTTTATAAAAATTAATGCTTAGTATTGTATTCGTGTACGTACACGAATACAATACTAAGCGATATTGAACAATGGAAAGTCCGGGTTTAAACAATAAGATACCTTTAATGATCATTTGTATCGTGTTTTTTGTTTTCGGCTTTTCTACATGGGTAAACGCTATTCTTATTCCGTATTTTAAATTGGCCTGCCAGCTTACCAATTTTGAGTCGTACCTGGTAACATTCGCTTTTTATATTTCTTATCTTTTGGTATCCGTTCCGGCTTCGTTTTTATTAAAAAAAATCGGATTTAAAAATGGCATGATGGTAGGTTTTTGGATAATGGCCACCGGAGCTTTTATTTTTATTCCGGCGGCTAATTACCGGTCATATTACATTTTTCTTTCGGGGTTGTTCGTTATCGGCATTGGGCTATCCATATTACAAACAGCGGCTAATCCGTATGTAACCATATTAGGCCCCGAAAACAGGGCGGCCCAGCGGATAAGTATTATGGGTATATGTAATAAAACCGCGGGTATTATTGCCCCTTTGTTGTTGGCTGCCTTTATTATTAAGCCTAACGATAGTGAACTGATTAAAAATATCCAACTAATGGATGAGGCGCATAAAAACCTGGCGCTTGATGCGCTTATTAAACGGGTAATACTCCCATACGCTGCCGTTGGCACTGTTCTTACCCTGCTTGGCGTGTTCATCAGATTTTCGCCTTTGCCTGAGATAGATAAGATTCAAGCTATTGATGAAGCTGCTAAAAACAACGATAAATCCAGGATTTTCCAATATCCTCATTTAATATTAGGGGCGGTAGCTATCTTTTTTCATGTTGGCTCACAGGTAATAGCTATCGATAGTATTATTCCTTATGCGCAAAGCAAGGGGCTTTCCTTATCGGAAGCCAAAGTATTCCCCTCTTACACCTTGTTTGCTACCATATGCGGCTACCTGTTAGGTATCAGCTTAATACCCTGGGCCGTTTCTCAAAAAAATGCTTTGCGTATCTGCACCGTGTTAGGAATTGTTTTTTCGGTGTTGGTGATCATGAGTAGGGGACGAGTTGAGTTTTTGAGTTACCATACCGATATTTCTTTATGGTTTATAGTGGCCTTGGGCTTTGCCAATTCTATGATATGGGCCGGCATATGGCCGCTGGCACTGCACAATTTGGGCAGGCATTTAAAATTAGGAGCATCGCTGCTCATCATGGGTTTGTGTGGCAATGCTATCCTGCCATTGTTTTACGGGTATTTTGCTGATCATTTGAATCTTCAGCAAGGTTATTGGGTGTTGTTGCCTTGTTATTTTTATTTGGCTTTTTATGCATTTTATGGCCACAAGGTCAAAAAGTGGAGTTTTTAATATATTATATATGTCATCAATGGATGCTTCAGATCTGAAAATAATTAATGCCAGGATCATTACGCCGGCCGGTATTGTAGATGATGCCACTTTATTGGTTAATGGCGGTAAAATAACCGGCTTAACAGGTAAGGATACAGATGTTTTAGCCACAAATGTTATTGATGCGCAGGGGAAATATTTATCACCTGGTTTTATTGATATTCATGTGCACGGCGGCGGCGGATATGATTTCATGGATAACAGCATCGAGGCCTATTTGGAAATAGCCAGGTTGCATGCAAGCTATGGCACCACCGCGTTTACGCCCACCACATTAAGCTGCGAGCATGATGCATTGCTGAAAACACTTGAATTGTATGAGCAAGCCGAGCCACTAAATGTTAATGGGGCAAGGTTTATAGGCATGCATATAGAGGGGCCGTATTTTTCAATGGAACAACGCGGCGCGCAGGACCCAAGATTTATCCGTTTGCCTGATGCTGCTGAGTACCAGGACATTTTGCAAAGATCGTCAATAGTAAAAAGGTGGAGCGCTGCGCCTGAACTGGAAGGCGCTGTAGCTTTTGGCAAATACCTGAGCAATAGGGGGATTTTACCTTCAATAGCTCACACCAACGCTGTTTATGAGGATGTTTTGGCAGCATACGAAAATGGATATACACATATTACTCATTTCTACTCGTGCATGTCGGGCGTAACAAGGCGCAATGCTTTCCGCTATGCTGGGGTGATAGAGAGCGGCTACCTGATTGATGATATGACGGTTGAGATTATTGCTGATGGCAGCCATCTGCCCCCGGCATTGCTTAAACTTATTTATAAAATAAAGGGACCCGATAAAATTGCACTGATCACCGATGCCATGCGTGCAGCAGGTATGCCGCCCGGCGAGAGCGTGCTCGGCAGGCTTGATGATGGCCTGAAAGTGATAGTAGAGGATAATGTGGCCAAGTTGCCTGATAGGAGTGCCTTTGCAGGTAGTGTGGCAACTACTATTCAGCTGGTTAAAAATATGATAACACTGGCCGATGTGCCTGTTACTGATGCTGTAAAAATGATGACTGCCACGCCAGCTAAAATTATGAAGGTGTTTGATAAGATGGGATCAATTGAAACAGGTAAAAATGCGGACCTCGTTTTATTTGATCATGATATTAATCTGCATGCAACCATAATTGGTGGCAAGGTAGTTTACTCGGTTTAATTAATTTTTTAACAAAAAAACATGTTACAAAAGATAAATAATAAGCTTAAAGTGCTTGTTTTAAAAAACAGGGAAGCCCTTGGCAAAACTGCTGCGGA
The DNA here is from genome assembly GCF_030409325.1 of Mucilaginibacter aquaedulcis. Lineage (GTDB taxonomy): Bacteria > Bacteroidota > Bacteroidia > Sphingobacteriales > Sphingobacteriaceae > Mucilaginibacter > Mucilaginibacter aquaedulcis. The sequence continues at coordinate 235,781 of NZ_JAUFPR010000001.1, read as the reverse complement.
AATGGTAAGCAGCAAAATAAAACAATTACTGGTTACAAAGCCTGCCATAAACATCATATTCGCAGCGGCGCCATCTCAAAACGAATTTTTGAGTACACTGATTGCTGATGAAACCATTGAGTGGCCAAAAATAAATGCTTTTCATATGGATGAGTATTTGGGTTTACCTGACAATGCTCCGCAATTATTCAGCAGTTTTTTGAAGAAAAGCATATTTTTCCGCGTTCCGTTCAGGAGTGTAAACTGTATAAATGGTAACCCGGAAAACCCTGCTGAAGAATGTGCACGCTATGCCGCGCTATTGAAAAAATACCCGGCAGATATTGTATGTATGGGGATAGGGGAAAACACACACATTGCCTTTAATGATCCGCATGTAGCAAATTTTAATGATCCGGAACTGGTTAAAACAGTTACCCTTGACCTGGCTTGCAGGCAGCAGCAGGTAAACGATGGTTGTTTTGCTACCCTGCAGGATGTACCGCAGCATGCCATTACTTTAACGGTTCCAGCGTTAATGCGTGCTTCGCATTTGTTTTGCATGGTGCCAGGCCTTAATAAGGCAGAAGCAATTAATTACACATTAAATGAACCCGTTTCTGAAAGATACCCTTCAACCATATTAAAAACTCATTCCGACGCTGTACTGTTTGTGGATGAAGACAGCTATAGTAAGGTAGAATAGCATACCATTATATCCAGAAAAAAGGAAGGTAATTATGCCTTCCTTTTTTTGTTTAAACCAATTTTAATGTCGCTAATGATTGTTATTCCGCTGTAAAAGTTAACTACTGCTGCTGTTAGCATGTGTTTGATTTTGATTTTATTCTATTTCCTGAAAATAAATTTGGATAATGACAATAACTAATTATATTTGTTAAACGTGTACGTACACGTTTAAATTGTATACGTACACGTATTGTGATTTCGGTTTTGAGCGCCGGTTGAAAAGTGTTGTGAATTGTCTGAAGGTACTGCGCTAAAACTGGCAGATGAGTGAGGGTGACAATTGGCTTATTAATGATATCCACCAAGAAAATATCTGATACTAATTAATAACACACTCAAACTTTGAATTATGATCAAACAACGACCTCCAGGTGTATTTACAAAGAAACCCGGCGTAGCAGGCAGCTTAATTGCCTCTTTAAGCCGTTATCTTTTTTTACCGCAATTAGCAGGCTTATTTTTTAATAAGCGCATTGTTATGCTATTATGCTGGCTGCTATTATTTAGCGTTCACTCCCAGGCGCAAACCAAAACGCTTACCGGCAAAATAGTTGATAACAACACCAATGAACCGGTTCCCGGTGCATCCGTAAGAGTTAAAAATACCAGTAACGGTACCATGACCGATGCCCAGGGAATGTTTAAGCTTAACGTTGCTAACAATGCCATTATTGAAATAACCAGTATAGGCTATCAGCCCATTGAAATTAAGGCAGATGGTAATAAGCCATTGCAGATAAAGCTGAGTTCTTTAAACAGAGCCCTTACCGAAGTTGTTGTTGTTGGGTATGGTACAGCCAAACGATCAGATGTAACCGGTTCTGTTTCATCATTATCAAAAGAAAGGCTTACCCAGTTGCCCGTTGGCGATGTTTTACAGGCTATGCAGGGTGCTGTGGCAGGTGTAAATATTACCACAGGTACGGCTGTGCCGGGCCAGTCGCCTTCAGTATTGGTGCGAGGGGTAAATTCCATCAACGGGCAAACATCGCCCTTGATCGTTATTGATGGTATCCCGTTTGAAAATGCCAGCTTAAGTGACATCAGCACCACAGATGTGGCCTCGGTTGATGTATTGAAAGATGTATCGGCCACTGCTATATATGGTACTCGTGGTGCAAATGGTGTAATCCTGATCACCACCAAACGCGGTAAAAGCGGTAAGGCTGCCATAACTTTTAATACTTACGCAGGTTATGAGAATTTTGCCCACACCTTTAAACCTATGGGCCCTGCGGAATACGTACAAAAATATGCCGACTGGAAACAGCAGGCCGGGGTTACTAACGATTTCGTAGTGCCTAATCTTTACGAGCAGCAAAACTATAATGCCGGCATTACTACCGATTGGCTTAAAAAGATTCAACAGCAAGGCTTTATACAGGATCATACCCTAAGCATTTCGGGCGGTAATGAGGATGTGAAATATTATGTATCCGGTGATTATTTTAGTGAGAAGGGAGTGATTAAAGGCTATCAGAATAAACGCGGCAGCATCCGCTCGAACATTGATGCCAAAATCACCAATTATTTAAGCGCTGGTTTAAACTTAAACCTGGTATCGAATAATTCTGACGGAGGCCGGGCAAATTTGACCCAGGCATTGGCAGTAAGTCCATACGGCAGATTTAAAAACCCCGACGGCACTTACGCAATTTTCCCCATGGAAGGGGAGCAGGCCATACAAAGCCCCATGCTGGGTTTGCTGAATGACAGAAACGACAGACGACAAAATATCATAGCCAACATTTATGCTGAGTTAAAACCATTTAAAGATTTTAAATACCGCATTAATGCAGGTTATACTTACACGCCAACACTTTTTCAAAATTACCAGGGCAGGCTTGCCGGTGACATAGCAGGTGGCACAGCTACCATAACCAATAGTGAACGTAAAAGATGGATAGTAGAGAATATTTTATCGTACGAGAAAAACTGGAACAAAAGCCATCTGGATGTAACAGGTTTATACAGCGCGCAAGAAAACAAACAATTTAATTCCTCAACCTTGGCGTCGGGCTTTATTAACGACGCATTGGATTTTAATAATTTGCAGGGAGCAAGCACCGTTTCGGCCGAATCTGAAGCCATTACTACCCAAATGGTATCGCAAATGCTGCGGGTTAATTACAATTACGATAGCCGGTACCTCATAACAGCAACGGCCAGGAGAGATGGCTATTCTGCGTTTGGGGCAAATACCAATAAATATGGCTTATTCCCTTCTGTAGCGCTCGGTTGGAATATCACTAACGAGGATTTTATGCACAAGGTAAGTTTTATAAATAATCTGAAGTTGCGTGGCTCTTATGGTTTATCGGGAAATCAATCGGCCGTTATTCCAAATTCAACTATCTCTACATTTACAACTATATCTATCCCATCAAACGGCAGACCTACAACCGGTGTAATAGCCGATGTTTTAGGTAATAGCGATTTGAAGTGGGAAAGTACCTACGGCAGTAATATTGGTGTTGATTTCGCGATCCTGAACAACCGTGTAACCGGTACTATTGAAACCTATAACACACGTACCAAAGATCTGGTATTATACCGTGCTCTGCCCTCGGCTACAGGTTATTCGCAGGTAGTTACCAATATTGGCAAGGTATCTAACAAAGGATTGGAAATATCACTCAAAACCCAAAATATAGTTGGGCAGAATTTTAAATGGGAAACCAACCTTAATTTTTCAACCAATAAAAACAAGATCATTGATCTGTATGGCGATAAAAAAGATGACCGGGGCAATCGTTTCTTTATTGGTCAACCCGTTTATGTTGTGTATGATTATAAGCAAACCGGTGTTTGGAAAGTTGGTGAAAATCCGGCAAATCAAGACCCTAATGCTACTCCGGGTGACCTAAAATTTGCCGATCTGGATGGTAACGGAATGATCACATCAGACGGAAAAGATCAAACCATAATTGGACAGCAACTCCCCAAGTGGACAGGTGGTATAACCAATACCTTTCGTTACAAAAACTTTCAGCTCAATGTTTTTATACAAACCGTACAAGGTGTAACAAAAAATAATGAAGCCATTGATTTTATTGATATGGGCGGCCGGCAAAACCTGCCAAGTGGTTTAGGTTACTGGACCGAGGCTAATCAAAGTAACATAAGACCAAAGCTAACCTATGTTAATTATTTGAATTATGGCTACCCGGAAAATGCCAGTTTTACCAGGATAAAAGATGTAACGCTAAGCTATACGGTGGGTAAAGAGTTACTAAGCAGGTTAAAAATTGCAGGCCTTTCTTTTTATGCAAGTGGCCGCAACCTGGCAACATTTACCAAATGGCATGGCTGGGACCCTGAAGTAGCTTACAATGCCACAGGAAACACCGAAGTTAACTATCCGTTGGTACGCACAATTATCATTGGCGCCAACATCACACTCCGCTAATACGACAAAAAATGAAACGTTATAAAATATTATCAGTAATTGTATTGCTGGCTGTTTTTGTGCTGCCGGCATGCAAAAAAGACTTTTTAAACGAAAAGGTTTATTCAAAATTTACTCCCGAGGCTTTAAATGATTCATTGGCTTTTGAAGCCGGTATTGTTGGCTTGCAAAGCCAGTATTCGCTCTGGAACACGATGAACGAGAATAACAATGGCAACCAGGGCTTTTTGTGCGTTTGGCAAATGGGGACCGATGTAGCCTATAACAAAGCGCCTGACGATCTCGACCCGATGTCTATCCCTTACACTAATTATGAAAAGTTAAACTCTGCCGATGTTTCTTCAGAATTTGTCTGGAAATGGGCGTACAACATTATCAATAACGCCAATGTTGTTATTGTTAATATTGATAAATCAACTGTACCGATGAGTGCCCGATTCAGGAATAAAATAAAGGCCCAGGCCATGTTTTATCGTGCATTGGGGTATAATTACCTGGCAACTTTGTATGGTGGCGTTCCGCTTATCACGGAACCGCTTTCGGCACCCAAAACTGATTTTACGCGGGCTTCATTAAATGATGTAAATAATTTGATCGTTGCCGATCTTACATTCGCTAAAACCAATGCCCCTTCAATAGACGAGTTGGAAGCAAAATCACTTCCTAATAAATCCATGGCCTCGCAATTATTGGCAGAGGCTTATTTAAGAATAGGAGGCAAGGATGCCGATGCCGAAGCCGAGTGCGATGCCATTATTAACAGCGGTCAGTTTAGCCTCATCACCAACCGCTATGGTGTTAAAGCCACGCAGCCGGGCGATCCCTTTGCCGATATGTTTATTTTTGGTAATCAGCGGCGTACCCAGGGAAATACCGAAGCCATCTGGGTAGAAGAAACAGAAAATCCTGCTTCTGTACCAAACGGTGCCGGCCCCGATCTGCAATCAAAATTTCCGGGTTACAGGTTTACAGGCTCACAGCACCGCCGCGCCTGGGGCAGCAGGTATTACAATACTCCGGGAATGCTTTTGTGCGATACCCTGGGTGGCCGCGGAATTAGCCGGATGGCATTAACCTATTATGTTTTAAATTTATACACCGCTAATGATATGCGTAATTCCCAGTACAACCTGCGCCGAAAATATTATTACAATGATCCCTCATCACCGCAGTATGGTCAATTGGTGTTGCCGGGTGATGGCATTGATACCAACAGGAATATTGTGCCGAAAATAAATAAGTGGGATCAGTTTGATCCGAATGATACCTTCGGCAGCAGCATGATCAAAGATTTTATCATCATGCGCCTTGGCGAAACCTATTTGCTAAAAGCCGAGGCCCAGTTTAAACAAGGTAACACGCAAGGAGCTGCAAACAGTATCAACGTTTTACGTGCCCGGGCGCATGCGGCAATGGTATCATCGGGAGATATCAACCTGGACTTTATTTTAGATGAACGGGTTCGTGAATTGATTGGCGAGGAAAACCGCCGCATGACCCTGATGCGTACCGGCACATTATTAAAAAGAGTAGTTGGCAGGGGCCAAAAGATCACTGGTTTAACGGTAAGGAACACCTTGTTACCTATCCCGCAATCAGAGATTGACCTGAATAAGGATGCTAAACTGGAACAAAATCCGGGCTATTAGCATTGGGACAAAAAATTAAGTATTATTGTAATCGTGTGCGTACACGTATATTAAACCTGCCCGGGCTGTGAATGCAGTAGCGGGCATATAAAAACTATTTATGAAAGCTTACTTACAAAGAGGCATATTGTTATTGATGCTGATCACGGGTCTGCGCTTTTCGGCTTCGGCCAATTGTGCTGATACCACAGATTCGGTACAGGTAAAGGGTTTCCATCTTGATATGCGTATCCAGGTAATGAAAATGCCCGCATTGAAAAAATTTGTGGCCAACCTGGGTAGTAAAGGTATAAACACCATTATTATGGAATGGGAGGGTAGCTATCCGTTTATAAAAGAACCTTTAATTTCTAACAGGCATGCCTACTCACGTGCAGAGGTTACCGAATTTATTGATTACTGCAAATCATTGCATATACAAGTGATCCCGTTACAGCAGAGTTTTGGACACGTAGAGTATATTTTGCGTAATTATAAATATGCCGCCTTGCGCGAGGATCAGAAAGATTTTAGCCAGGTATGTCCAAGCGAACCTGAGTTAAACAAAAAGTTGTTCACCACGCTATATGCAGAATTGATAGCCACCCATAACTCGCCCTATATACATATTGGTGGCGATGAAACTTACCTGCTTGGGCATTGCGAAAAATGTAAAAAGCGTGCAGCCGAAATAGGGTTGTCGCGGTTGTACTTTGATCATATTAAAATGCTTTGCGATATTGTAGTGAGCATGGGTAAAAGACCGATTGTATGGGCAGATATAGCTTTGAAGTATCCGGATTATATTAACCTGCTGCCTAAGCAAACCATTTTTATTGACTGGAATTACGGATGGGATGTAAACCGCTTTGGCGATCATACCAAGCTATTAAAATCCGGATATGAAATTTGGGGCTCACCCGCTATAAGGAGCCATCCGGATAACTATTTTTTAACCGATTGGCAAAAGCATTTCAAAAATATCAGGGATTTTATTCCACTGTCGCGCAAACTGAATTATAAGGGAATTGTAATGACATCTTGGTCAACATCGGGCGTTTATTCGTCATTGTTTGAGTCTGAGGACGAGCTGATAGATCTGTTTGCCATACGGCATGTTTACCCGTTAAGCGGCTTTGATATTTTGGTTGATTACTACCTTCAAACGCTTAATACGGCTAAAGCATCAACAATTGATAACTTTATTGAAAGCTACTGCAACAGCCATTATGGATTGAATAAAGATAAAGCCGCCCTGTTTAAAAAAGCACTTTTTGCAGCACCATTCAGTGTTGAACATGGTAAGGTATCATCGGCTCAACAATTGTCTGTTGCTGATCTGTTAGATAGCGCCGCCAACTCGCTGCAGATACTAAAATCCCTGCAGCCGGTAAAAGGTCAGCAAGCATTCAGGCACTACATTTTGATGGCCGAAATAAGGGTTTATTATTTAACATATATGAAGATTGAGGCTGAAGTTAACGCGCCATCTTTTACAGCAGATCAAACGCAGGAATATGCCGCGAAATTAAAGGAACTGTTGCTGAACGAACAAAGGCTGAGTGATGAATTTACGGCACTCAATAGTGATTTTCTTTACCCGGCATCTATTGCGGAAGAAAACACATTGCGCAGCCAAAAAATACATGTTTTATATGACCGGTTAGCGAAAATAAAATGACGCTTCTAAATATTCCGTTTGTGCCGCAAAATAAACATGCCATTGAAAAGACAGCGCTAAACAACATAACGCATGAGCCATGGGGCACCGTCAATCAGTTATCCTGCTCGGCAGCGTTTGCCATATCGCATTTTGACACGGGGATTCATCTTCGGTTCTCGGTAACGGAGCCGTTTTTGCGGGCACGAAAAAGAAAGATCAACGGCGAGGTGCACAAAGATAATTGTGTTGAGTTTTTTATAGCTTTTGGCGGTGATGGCAGTTATTATAACTTTGAGTTTAATTGCTTAGGTTCGGTAAAGGCAGCATATGGCAAAAACCGGCTGCACCGTAAATTTATTCCGGCAGATGTTTTAAAGAATGTGGTTGATAGCAGTATTATTCATATCAATAACCGGCAGGCAGCCGGTGCCGTAAAATGGGATATAGCGGTTGTGCTGCCCCTATCGGTATTTTGCTATAGTAACAAAAGCTCATTAAGCGGTCAGGAGTGTGCCGTTAATTTTGCCAAGTGCGGCGACAGCCTGCCCAAACCTCATTTTTTGAGCTGGGTACAATTACATTCGGAAAAACCCGATTTTCATCAGCCGGCATCATTCGGCAAAGTGAAGTTCGCTCCAATACCTGATAATCTATAATTATGAAGAGATATCTTTTAGTGCTTGCCCTTTCCGTATTTTGCAATGCTTTAAATGCGCAAAATTTAAACCTTATTCCTTATCCGCAACAAGTTACCATGCTTAAAACTACTTTGCGGATAAAACCAGGAAGTTTGTTTTATACCAGTAATAGCAGGTATAAAAATGACGTACTTTATCTAAATAGCCAGCTTGGTTTAACAGGGAAGGGCCGGCAGGAAATAAAGATATTGATCAATACGGATGTTGACGGTTCAGGTGCGTATAGGTTAAGTACTGCATCCAACAAAATAACAATTACAGCGGCCGACAGGGCAGGAGTCTTTAACGGGATTATTACACTGCTACAACTTTGCCGTGCGGCAAATGCAGAAGGCACAGGTTTGGTACTGCCCGGCGTGGCTATTACTGATAAGCCCCGATACCAGTGGAGAGGTTTTATGCTTGATGAGTCGCGGCACTTTTTTGGAGTGGCGGCAGTTAAAAATATCCTTAACTGGATGGCTTTTTATAAGCTTAACCGTTTCCACTGGCATTTAACTGATGCGCAGGGCTGGCGTTTGGAAATTAAAAAATATCCCCTTCTCACAAAGGTGGGCGGGGTTGGTAATTTTACAGACTCTGCTGCTTCGGCGCTTTATTATACTCAAAAAGAGATAAAGGATATTGTAGCATACGCCAAACGTCGTAACATTGAGGTGATACCCGAAATAGATATGCCAGGACACGCAACGGCAGCTAACCATGCCTATCCGCAATACTCTGGCGGTAAAGTGAAAAATTATGATGATTTTACGTTTAACCCCGGTAAAGAGGATACTTATCAGTTTATATCGAATATTTTAAAAGAGCTTAAGGTACTATTCCCCGATGGCCGAATACACATAGGCGGCGATGAAGTAGCGCTCGGTATAAAAGCCTGGGATAATAACCCCGATGTTAAAAGGCTGATGACAGAAAAGGGCTATACAGACCACCAACAGGCCGAAGCTTATTTTTTGAGGCGAATTGCTGATTCTGTTATCAAACTCCATGATAAGGTAATGTGCTGGGATGAGGCGGTTGCAGCCAATTTACCGGTAAATAATGTGATCGTTAACTGGTGGCGCCAGAATAAACCTGAGGTGCTTAAAGAAGCTATTACAAAGGGTTATCCAATTATACTATCGCCAAGATTACCTATGTATTTTGATTTTGTGCAGGACAGTATACACCTATCCGGCCGTAAATGGGACGGGCGTTATAATACCTACCTGGATATTTATCATTTTCCGGAAAATGACTTAACAGCCGATGTTTACCAAAGTAAAAATATAATAGGGGTACAAGCTAACCTTTGGACAGAAACCGTGGCGACACGAAAAAGACTTGATTACCTGCTTTTCCCACGCATGGCGGCACTGGCCGAAGCGGGCTGGGTTCAGCAGGCGACGAAAAATGATGACCTGTTCAAAGCCCGTTTAAAAACACATTTAGGCTATTACAAGGATGCCGGAATCTATTATTATGATCCGTTTAACCCGGATCTCCATAAAGAGGCTATAGATATAGCACCAAAACCTGAGGTAACAGATTAGCTGTTATAGAATTGATAATTTTCTTTGGTGATGATGTCAATAGGCATATAAACAGATTTTTCTACCTCACTTATTTTAAAGAGGTGCTTATACAGTGCCATGATACCCAGATAGCCCTGTTCTTTAGGCCGCTGGCATATTAAAAAAGTTATCTGCCCGCTTACAAGGTAATTGATATTCTTTTTCAAGAAATCATAACCTATGAGCAAAATATCATCGCGTTTGCGTTTTTTTAATATTTCGGCAATGATGTTGACCCGCGAGTTGGTTACAAAGATGGCCTTGATCTCCGGTTGGTTACCCAGCATCTCCATCAAAGCCTTTTCTACAGCAGCAACCTTGGTTTCATTTATATTTAAGGTGAGTATTTCGGTAGGTTTGCCGGCATCTTCAAAGAATTTTTTAAAGCCATGTTCCTTCCGTAACAGGTGATGATCGTTCTTTAAATCGCTTGATATATTTATGGCCAGCACTTTATCATTTTGCTGGATAGTAAAATTAATCAGTTGTGCTGCCAGCCTTCCGCTCTGGTACAGATCGGGGCCAATGTAGGTTAGGTTGTTTTGATTGGGCAGATCAGAATTGATGAAAGCGAGCGGTATATCAAGTTCTTGTATCTTTTGCGCCAGCGTAATTGATTCTTCCACAAATGATGGTGCTATGAGTACTGCATGAGGCTCATGCTTAAGCATTTCTTCGGCCGATAGCTTAAAGCTTTCTACAGAGTCCAGATCATAAAAATAGCTCTTAACGGTAACCCCGAATTGTTTTATTTCTGTCGCAGCTTGTTTAATACCATTTAGCGGATAGCTCCAGTAATCTGTTTCGGTAGAAACAGCAGGTATCAACACGGCAAAATTCAGTATTTTACGGGAAGCTAACAGGCTTGCCATTTTATTAGGTTGAAAATCAAGTTCTTCAATAATCAACTTGATCTTTTGCCTGGTTTCATCAGATACTCCCTTGCGGTTGTGTATAACCCTATCCACAGTACCAATAGACACGTTTGCCCTGCGGGCTATTTCTTTAACACCGGTTAGTTCAGCTCCTGTTTTCTTCATCTAAGTATGAACCAAAGATAATATATTTTACCAGCCATTTTTTAATTCCCCAAGGCATCCCTTTGTACATGTTAAACTTTTATGACTATGTTTTTCTTATAAAGTACATACATCATGAGCCAGATAAATAGTACATACGCACAGGCAAACATTAACGATGCGTTTACGGGAGAAAAGAACGGTAAAAAAATGGCCTCGTACAAAAATCTCATACCGTTGGTTTTAACGCCATTGTACGGTAGTTTGACGAAATTAATTATCCCCGGCATTATCTCCGATAAAACATAAGCGCTAATGGCATTTGTACCAAACACAACGCCAGGCCATACATACTTTTTATAACCTTTTACATCAATAAGCCAGTAAGCTGTGGTTAAGCCCAATGTACATAAACCGCCTGCATATAATACGTATGAGCTTGTCCACAGTTGTTTGTTGATGGGGAAAATTATATCGGCAAGTAATCCTAAAACAGTTGCAGCAATACCAATTAAAATTAACCGGCCGCATGTTTTGGTGCTGCTTACATTATTCTGTTTCAACAACTCAGCTATTCTGATGCCAAACAGGGTTGTGGCTATGGCTGGCCAGGTAGTTAATAAGCCTACAGGATCCCAAAGCTTAGTGTGACGGTACATGTGATCGGTAGAAAACACTGCCCGGTCTATCCAGGCTGCGAGGTTAAATTCAGGTGTAAGGTTTGGACGGTGACCATCCGGTATAGGTATATAAGTAAGCAGGAGGTAATAGGTAATCAGGATAAATATAAATAGCCAGTCGCGTACTTTCTGACTTGTTTTAAGATAAATGACCGTGCATATAAAGTAAACAACTCCTATACGCTGTAATACACCCGGAAAGCGTAAATGCGCAAAGTCAAACCGGTAAAACAAAAATATAGATAAGCCCAAAGCAATGAGGGTAAGCATACGCCTAAAGGCTCCCCGCATAATAGTGGAATGATTGGCGACATCCTGCTTTTTGGTTTCTAAAGCGTAAACGATAGATACGCCCACCATAAATAAGAAAAAAGGAAATACCAGGTCGGTAGGGGTACAGCCATGCCATTTGGAATGCTGAAGCGGTGCATAAACATGGTCATCATCACCGGGCGTGTTAACAAGTATCATCGCGGCGATAGTTAATCCCCTGAAAAAGTCGAGTGATAAAAGCCGCTTTTTTTTGCCCGGGTTATCTTGTTTCATAACCTTCATTTTTAAATCAATTGCCTGCGTAAATTATTGTATGAGCTGATCTGCTATCTTCTATAAGACCCGCACGATCAAATCGTAAGCAAAATAATAAAAATAAAGCATTTACGTGTACGTACACGTAAATAAATATTTGATATGAGAAAAACTTATTACGAGTAAAAACAGGAACCCGTTTTTTAAGAGAGTTTAAAGGGATGAAACCCTCCCGAGGCTTTGGCAATTTTGTTGCAGTCTGCCAACGGGAGGTGAGGAAGTGGAGCCTGTTAAAGAGGTTATTTACTTAACTGGTTTATCAAACAACGATACGGTGAACTGGCTGTCGCCGTCGGTTTCACTTTGGTTAGTATAAGGCGAGAATGTGCGGACAGATAATTCATTGTTTTTCACCGAGAATTTGTACAAACGCATTAAACCGTTCCCGCCGTTGGGACGGCTTTGATAATCATTTAAAAAGGCTTTAATGGTATGTCCCTTAAATGTTTCGGCGCGATAACCTTCACCATTATCACCAACGTGACCGCAAAGCATCATAAACAGGTTGGTATTATCTTTCAGAGCCTCGTAAATAGCCTTGCCTTCTGCGTTGAATGGTGCCTGCGGCGTAAGTGACCCGGCTACCGGAGCAAAGTGCAGAATTGAATGGCTCACCACAATGGCTTTGCGTGATGCATTCTTTTTAAGCACATCGTTTGCCCAGCTGTATAGTTTAGTCTGGTCTTCATTGTGCGAATCAAACTCCAGAAACAACACTATAAAATCTACGTTGCCGGCGGTAAACAAATCATAATGACTGTCGTTGTTATTTCCGTAATGGCCACCATAGTAGGGGCGACCTTCAAAATGCGGAACGCCAAAATATTTATTGTACCCATTAGTAGTACCGCTAACAGGGTGTTGCGCCGGAAACTGATCGTGGTTGCCCACACTTAATCCGTAAGGAATGCTTACCGGATTTTCTAATCCATACAATGCGGTTTTGGCCAAATACCATTCCGATCTGTTTGTTACCGGGTTATCTCCATGTTCTGTAATATCGCCCATGTGCGCCACGTAAGCGATGTTTTCTTTCTGCTGGTTCTTTTGTATCCACTCAATTTGTGCTTTAAACATCTCAAAGTTACCGCCAAGCTGAGCCTGTGCCAGGTAATATTGAGTATCAGGTAATACTGCTATGCAAAAATCGCCAGGCTTAACTACGGCCGCAATACCGGGTGTATTCAAAACGGTATCAACCCAGGTTGAAGCTTTTGCCGTTGTTTGATTGCCGAGAGAAAGCATGCCTGTAGCCAGTGATGCTAATGCTATATTTTTAAATGATGTTGCCATTTTAAATTTTAAAGTGAAATAAATACCCCGTTACTTTTTTAGGCAACGGGGTATAATAAGTTTTATTAATAACCGGGGTTTTGTGTAAGCTGTGTATTCAGGCCTACTTCGGCCTGCGGCAGCGGGTACAGCAATTTATCGTTGTTAACGATGTATGAATCTGGCGAGATGTAGCTGATCTGGGTTTTTAGTTTAACACCAAAAGCATTCATCACGTTAACGGCGTTACCGGTACGCACGAGGTCATGCCAGCGTTTGTTTTCAAAAGCCAGCTCAATACGGCGCTCATGCAAAATTGCATTACGCAGGGTTGTTTGATCGGCACCTGTAACAGCCGCAAGCCCGGCACGGGTACGAACTGTATTTAAAGCGTTAAGCGGCGATTTACCTTGCTCATTTTGTGCTTCGGCCAGCAACAGCAGGGCTTCCGAATAACGGTAAATAGGGAAGTCATCGGCCGAGCCTGTTATGTAAGCCGGTGTGTGCTCATATTTTTTGATATATGGCACCGCGGTTTTGCCGGTTGCCGGCCCACTGTAATTCACAACGCTTTTTACAGCCGAGTATGTAAAATAGTTGCTGCCATCATAGGTACCTTCTGCAATGCCGATAGATGCGTCGAGGCGCTTGTCGCCGGCTTCGTAACTACTGATCAGGTCCTGGGTTGGGGTATTCCAGCCGCCGGTGGTGGTATTATCAATAGCCAGGGTAGTAACTAATGATGTGTTTTTACTTCGCGGCAGAAAATGAAAGCATAACGGATTAGGCGTAGCACCTGTAAGTGAACCATCCAAAAACTGCACCTCAAACAACGACTCTTTGTTGTTTTTATTAGTTGGTGAAAAAGCATCGGCATAGTTGGCATTTAAACCGTAGCCCATGGCCGCCAAGGTATTCAATTGTGTTTCTGCATCGGCCCAGCGTTTTAATGTTACGTATACATCGGCTAATAATACAGCGGCCGAACCTTTAGTAGCAATTCCTGTTTGCGGAAATTTTGCCGGGGCTGTAAGTTCATTCACAGCGTCGGTAGCATCGGCAATAATCTGTTTGTTTACATCATCGGCAGATGAGCGCGGCAGAAAGGCATCGTTGGGAGTGGTCACCTCTTTAACAAACAGCGGCACACCGCCAAATAATCGCACCAGTTTAAAGTACATCAACGCGCGTAAAAATTTGCATTGCCCATCATAACTTTTTACCGAAGCATCAGCAATGCCCGATGCCGTTTTCAGCCTCGAGATCACAATATTTGCCCTTGATATAACCAGATAAATATTTTGCCATTCAGTAGCGGTATAGCTATCAGTTGATGGATCCATAAAGTCAGACAGCTTTTCGCGATCTGTATAAGCTGTACCTCTGTTATTTAAAAACGACTGATAGATAGTATTATCAGAACGCATTTCCGAAAACAGGTAGTCTGTAGTTACTACATCGCGCAGGGCTGAATACGTGGCTGTAACCGCTTGCCCAAACTGTGCGTCAGTTTGAAAATAATTCTGATCGCTGTATGAGGATTTGGGTGCTAAATCAATGAAGCTTTTTTTGCATGAGGCCGCCGTTAGCGATAATAGCCCCATCAAAATATATATCTTTTTCATATTACTCTTTTTAAATTTTGCTTTCGGTTTATTTTAATGAGGCTGAAACGCCAATTGAGAAGGTTCTTGGGATAGGATAGGCATTTTCATCTACGCCAATACCTAAAGTTGGGTCCTGTCCGCTAAAGTTTATTTCAGGGTTCATGCCGGAGTAACCGGTAAATACAAAGGCCTGTTGTACCGAGCCATAAACACGAAGTGATTTAAAGGCAAAATTATTTTTGAACGGTAGCGTATATCCCAGCGAAATATTTTTTATAGCGAAGTAGGAACCGCTTTCGAGCCATTGGGTGTTTACATCACGACCGAGCGCTGTTGTACCGGTTTTAGTACGCGGATAAATGCCCGACCCCGGATTATCGGCAGAACGCCAGTGATCAAGCGCAGCAGCCAATGGTACACGCGAACCATCCATGTTGGTTTGGTACGCCCATTTTGCTGCATTAAGAATCTGGCTACCTACCGAAAATGAGGTGTGGATACTCAGATCAAACCTTTTATAAGTAAAATGGTTGGTAAAACCACCGGTAAAGGTAGGAGTAGGGTCACCTATAAAGGTACGGTCATTAACATCGTCAATAACACCGTCGCCGTTGATGTCTTTAACCTTGATAGTTCCTATATCTGATACACCGTTAGGAGAGGTAGGGGTAGCCTGGTATTTTGCAGAAGCGGCCAGGTCGGCGGCATCTTTATACAAGCCCTCATATACAAACCCATAAAACTCGCCTAAATGGTGGCCAACCTGTTGCCTGTAGTAATCAGAGCTTACTGTATTGTTGCGGCGGATGTAGCCAGGTGATACCAGGCTCTTGATCAGGTTACGGTCAAACGATATATTAAAGGAACTATTCCATTTAAAATCACGATTGTTAATGTTCACCGTATTGATGGTGATTTCATGGCCCCAGAAAGCCAGTTTACCCACGTTATCATAAACTGTGGTATAGCCAGATGAGGTAGGCAACGGTCTGGCTTGTATCAGGTGGTCAGAAATTTTGTGGTAATAGTCATAAGTAAGGCTGATCCTGTTTTTCAGCAGGCTCAGATCAAAACCCATATCAAATTGTATACTGCGTTCCCATTGCAAATTAGGATTACCCAAATTGCTGAGTGTAGTGCCCTGGGTAATGGTATTATTATAATCGTAATAGTAATTTGAAGTGGTTGATTGGGCTACATAATTGCTTGAAAAGAAATTATTACCCGTTACGCCATAACTGGCACGGATTTTAAACAGGTCAACATTTTTAAAACGTTCCATAAAATTTTCGTCGCTCACAACCCATCCTGCTGATACCGAAGGGAAATTACCATATCTGGAATTTGCACCAAACCTGGAAGAACCATCGT
Source organism: Mucilaginibacter aquaedulcis (assembly GCF_030409325.1). GTDB lineage: Bacteria > Bacteroidota > Bacteroidia > Sphingobacteriales > Sphingobacteriaceae > Mucilaginibacter > Mucilaginibacter aquaedulcis. The sequence goes on along the minus strand of NZ_JAUFPR010000001.1, from coordinate 219,561 downwards.
TACGGAAAGCACCCTGTAACAGGTATTTACCTTTATAATCATAATTGATACGCCCGATAACCGATAATAACGAATAGGCTGTATAGCTGCTGTTGCCGGTTACACTTGTTGCCGCTGTGAGGTACGGAATATCGTCATTAGGGAAACCCAGTCCGGTTAGCGTGTTAGAGTTTGATGTATACTTCTGAACAGAATAGCCGCCTAATATTTCGAGGTGATGATCCTGATGCAAAGTTTTTTTATAATTCATGTACCCTTCGGCTGTATAAGAGCCGTTATCTACAGAGCTGCTGGTACCTGTAGGGTTGTTAACGGTAGAGCTTACAATACCCGACTGGAAATAATTACGGGTTTCGCCGCCTTTATCAACCCCTACGTTTACTTTTAGTATCAGGTCTTTGATAACCTCGTAATTAAGGTAGCCGTTTCCAAGTATGCGTGTGGTTTTGTAATCATCATTGGTTAGCTTAAACTGAGCCAGTGGGTTGATATAGGCAACCATGCCCGGCGAGCTCACATTACGCTGATAAGAACCATCAGGATTAAAAGGAGAGATCAGTGGGCTGGCCTCGAAAATACGCTCAAATAAGCCACCTACACCATCGGTTCCTAAACGATTATTATGATCTAAGCGGTAACTCGGCGCCAGGTTAAAGCCAACCTTTAGCTTACCATTGGCTACGGTAAGGTCTTTATTGAAACGACCTGAAAATAAGCGGGTACCAGTATTTATTAAAACACCCTGCTGATCCTGGTAACTTATAATGGCCGTTGAAGATGATTTTTCGGTAGCAGACTGAATAGTTACATCATAATTCTGGATAGGAGCCGAGCGCGTAAGCAGCTTATACCAGTTGGTACCGGTGCCATAGCTTGAAGGTTCTACATCAAGGTAAGCGGCCTTATAATCATTGGCGATGCTGTAGTTTTTTTCATATAATAAACCATCCTGCGCGCGTTCCCTCATGAACTCGGCAAATTGCTCGGCGTTCATCACCTTCGGAACCTTGTTGCCAGGCAAAACCTGTACGCCATAGTTGGCATTAAACTCTACAGAAGTACCAGCTCCTGGCTTGGCGTGGCGCGTTGTAATTAATATTACCCCGTTAGATGCCCTTGAACCATATAAGGCCGTGGCCGAAGCATCTTTCAGGATACTGAAGCTCTCAATTTCATCTGGATTAATATTGTTGATGCTCCCGGTTATGGGCATTCCGTCAATTACAAAAAGCGGTTGGTTATCTGTAAAAAACGATGCTGCGCCACGGATGCGAAAATCAATTCCTCTTCCTGGTTGTCCTGAGCTTTGTACAACTGATACGCCGGCTACCTTTCCTTCCAGCTGTTGTGCAAATTGTACTACCGGCATATCTCTTAAAGAGGCCGCGCTTAACTCGGCAATTGAACCGGTTATTTCTTTTGAACGCTGCTTACCGTAGCTTACTGTAACCTCTTTAAGCAAACTGCCACCTGAAAGGTTAACATTAACTGTATGAATTTTACCGGTAATAACGTTTACGTTTTTGGTTTCATTTTTGGTATATCCAACAAAGGTTACTTCAACTGTGTAAGTACCTTCAGGAACGGTAAGGGTGTAGTTACCTTCATTATCAGTTACCGTGCCTGTACCTGTACCGGCAATTTTTACTGAGGCTCCGGGCAGTGGCGCACCGGTTTCATCAACTACGTGCCCGGTTATTTTGCCCGAGCCTTGTTTAAACAGTAAAATGTTGCCTGCTTCTTCTTTAAAGCCAATGCCCGAGGATCTTAAAACCTGGGTAAGCACAATTTCAAGCGGTTCATTGGTAAAAGTGGCGGGTTTTACATAAATGTTTTTTAACCCAAGGTAGGCTTCATCGTAGGCAAATATCAAGTTGGATTTACTTTCCAGCCTTTTAATTACTGTTGACAGGTTTTCGTTACCAACCGACATATTTACAGGGCTGCTAAGGCCCTGGGCCTTAACCTTAGCTGCCTCTACATGCAGCAGCCCAATAGTGAGCAGGATACTAAATGCTAAAATAGTAGTTCGCATAAATTGCTTCCATAACAGTGTATAGAAATTCATATTTTTGATTGCTTTGTAAGTGTGAATATTTGCTGAGCATTGCAAGCCCGGATTGCAGTCCGTTGGTTTGCAAAAATTATTATACGGCTCTGTATTGACGTACAGGGCCGTTTGTTTCTGAGGGTTTAGTAGAGAATTACTTCCTTGCCCTCCTTTCTGAAGTGTGTGTTGTGGATTTGACCAATCACTTTCAATACCTGATTGGCCGGTAAGTTATGTTGAATACGCAAGCTAAAGAGGTAACTGTTTACATGTGAATTTCCTGGCTTAAGAGATAAGCCGAAAATATTGTTGATTACCACTGCCAGCTCCTGAAAACTGGCCTGCGACAGAGTAGTATAACCTGTTTTCCAACTTTGGGCAACATTGGCATTAACGTTTTGCTGCCGGTATTGCCCCGTAACTATGGCGTAACTTAATTGCCGACCAGGTAATAACATAGCCAGGCACTTACCGCCTTTAACCACACCCACCTTACCGGTAGCAACCGAAACCTGGATATTATTTAATTTTTGATAGGAACGTACATTGAACGAGGTGCCCAATACCTGTACATTTAATTTACCGGTATGCACCACAAACGGATGTTGCGGATCTCTTTTTACATCAAAAAAAGCCTCACCTTCAATCAGCTTTATTTCGCGCAGGTGGCCTTTAAACTCAGCCGGTACCTGGATGATACTGGCGGCATTAAGCCATACCACCGAGCTATCGGGCAGGTTAATTTGTTTAAGCCCATTTGTTGATGTACGGATGGTGTTGTAAACTGTTTGGTTTTCACCTAAAATAAGTGTTCGCCAACGGTAAAACGTAAACGATAGGCCGGCAAAAAGCAACAAGCTTGCCGCAATACGAAACACCGGCAACCTGAAAATAGCAGTTTTAACTATAACAGGTGGTTTTGCCTTAGCATATATCGCATTCCTGATGCGCTGCTTTTCCGTTTCGCTTAGATCCTGCTGTTCCTTATCTTTATAAGAGTTGTACCAGGCCTCAATTAAGGCATTCTCGGTTTCGTTTGCCTGGTTATTTGAGTACGCGGTTAGTTTTTTTCTAAATTTATCAATATCCATATCTCGGGTTACCAGCATTAAGTCGCTGAAAACGTCGCGAGGTACTTATAATTAATATGATCTTTATGTTAATTATTTGTGAAGCAAGGCCATTAACAAGGCGAGATAGGAGAGATGTTTTTCGGGATATTTTTCAACAATAACCACGCGTAATCTGCGTGTAGCTTCGGCGATATAGTTTTTAACAGTTTGGTCGGCCAAACCCAATTCGCCTGCAATGGCCTTTATCGATAAGTTATCACATCGCAGCTTGTAAACTTTTTTTAGCATTTCGGGCATGCTGTTTTCAGCCTCTTCCAGCGTTTTTTCCAGTTCAATATAATCAGCAATGGCTTCGATAGAATCTTCGAGCAGGTTGATGCGCTCCAGGGCATCCCGCATCCGGAGATCACTGGCCTGTTGCGAACGGAAGTGACCGATGACACTGAAACGCACAGCACCAAGTAGATAATTTTCAATAGAGGTGTTGATGCTAAGCTTTTCGCGGCGCTGCCAAACTTTTATAAATATCTCCTGAACAATATCCTGTGCAATTACATCATCACCCAAACGGGCCAATGCAGCTTTATAAAGTTTCTCCCAATAGCGGTCAAACAATACATCAAAAGCAGCATGATCGTTTGCTTTAATTTGTTGAAGTAAGGCTAAATCAGAAGAATGCTCCATCGACTGTGCAAAATTAAACATCCAATGTTAAGGCAAGTTTAATTCTAACGCAGTTCCGATGGCAGGCCATGTATTGCCCTTTAAACCGGAACAATTAAGTGGCAATAAAATCCATCGGTATGATTATTCATCTTCATTAAGTGAGCAATGATTAACACTAATTAAATTTTAAGTGAAACTTTTGATGTTATTGCCTGTAATATAAATAGATACCCCTTTAAAACTTGAATTATGATAATAGTTAAACTTGGTTATCAATTTCAGGAGGATATTGAAACCTACCATTTACCGCTACCAGAACAGTTTGAAACAACTGATCAGTTCATTATGAAATTTAACACGGCCAAAGAGTTTTTTCTGTATTCTATGGAACTTACCGATGTAAGGGACCGGTTAGAATTTGAGGTTATAATGAATAGGAAAGCACAAAAATTAAATAAGCTTGTGTTTTGCAAGAAACTTATAAAATGTATAGATCAAGTTAAAATTCAAACTCATTACCAAAATAACTAAGCAAAATTATCATTACGATTGGTATCAAATTTTTTGATGCTTGGGTTATAGTTGCAGCCTTGGGAAAAATACTGAGTTCGTTTAACCTTTAGATGAAGATCTAAAAAATTCATTTCTACAATTTGATGGCACCTGCAAAATGCGATCATAAAAGTTATAAATAATTATCAATAATATGGCAAAGCAACACATACTGGGTATTTTCGATTTTCGGATCACGGCAGAAAAAGTCCGGGATTTTTTGTTAAAGAATGATTTTATTCCCAATGAGATAGTGATTTACGAGATCAGAAAAGGCCAGCATTTTAATAATTCCGAAACAGATATACCTGCTGCGCCTCCTCCGGCTATTAGTAAACTGCCTGCTATTGAAGAAAAACCAACAGCCAACGAACAACATACCATGCTTAATTTTTTCAAACATATTTTTCACCTTGACGGAAGACGAACAAATAAAGATGAACACGTAGTAGCAGATAGGGACGGATATATTTTATGCGTTCATACAGATGGCGAGGAGGAAGCTACGCTTGCAAAGGAAATTTTAAAAGACAGAGGTGCTGCTTATGTTAAGGATTTTCTTGACTGAAACTTCCGTATGCTAATTTGTCTTTTTGTATTGAAATTTGTAATTAATACGAACTTAAAATTGCTTTTTATTTATTAATTTATAACCTTTGGTTAATTAAAGTAAATAAAAGTTATTTATGGAAGTCCAAAACAAACCTTATTTGAGATGTAAAAAATGTGGCTACCCCTACCATTATCCATTAAAAAAAAATGCCTCGGAGAGATTGCTGTCTTTAGTAATATCTTTTAGAAAGTTTTTTTGTGCCCGATGCCTAAAAGCAAGATTGGTTTTTATAAGTGATGAAGAATACAGTAAATATCGGAAAGTAATCTAATCTGGTTAAGGTTTTGTTACTTGTTATATGCTCAATTGCTTGAACATAAATATCTACTGTAACTTGATAGAATTTAAAGATGAAAAGTTAGTTATCAAGCTACCAAAAAATGGGTTATAGTTCAATGGCAAACTTTAATTTATGTGCAGAGTATCAATTACGTGATTTTACTTTATTGAAATAACCATTACAACTTATAGCTATAATTTTTATTTTTGGATATGAAACCTACAACCTGTCCAAAGTGTAAAAATTTTCCTGCTGAAAGAATACCACGAGGTGTCTTATTTAAAACAGTACTTTTCTGGTTACCCCTAAAAAGGTATATGTGCTACTGGTGCATGAAGAAATTTTATAAACTAAATTAGTTAAGGAATTTTACTTTTTTACAACCTCTGTGTTTATTTTAACGTATAAGAAAGCAGGGTGCTTTTTTTCATATTAATTGTGAAATTAGCGGGGTGTTAGGGTCATTACTAACACCCCATTTTTATTTAGTGACTTACCACGTAGGCTAAAAAAGGCATAAAAAAACCTTTTGTAGATTTACAAAAGGTTCTAACATTAATGTGACCTGGGAGAGGATCGAACTCTCGACCCACTGATTAAGAGTCAGTTGCTCTACCGGCTGAGCTACCAAGTCAATTTATTTTTTTCCGGGTTGCAAATAAACAAAAAAAATAGTTATTAAGGAGGCTATGAGCACATTTTTTTTCAAATGTTTCAAACCTTGTTAGATGCCTGACAAAAGTTTTCATTTATAGATATTTAACACCTATTGACAGATGCTTATCTACAATTAAAAATAAAAATCGGCAGTGTTTTTTATGTAAGAATATGCGAATATTTAGGAGAGTATTGCTATAAATAGCTAAGGTATTAGCTAACAAAGTGTTATTACAACTATTAGTTGTAATAATATATAAAACATATTTAATTAAGCATGGTTCTATATATGATAAATAATAGGGGTTTTTTATCAGTTAGTAACAGCCCCGATGTTTGCTCGGGGCTGTTACTTTTTATATGCCTTCTTCTTATACTAATGCGTATAGGTCTTCGCGTTGTTTCTGCACCACATCACTGTTAATATACTCGTCGTAAGTCATCAATTTATCTATGTAGCCGCCAGGGGTTAATTCAATAATGCGGTTAGCTACGGTTTCAACCAATTCATGATCTCGTGAGGTAAACAGGATAGTACCGCGGAAGTCTTTCATACCATTATTAAGCGCTGTGATCGATTCCAGGTCGAGGTGGTTGGTAGGTTCATCAAACATTAAAACGTTGGCTTGTTGCAGCATCATACGGCTAAACATGCAGCGCATTTTTTCACCACCTGATAATACATTGCTTTTTTTCAATACCTCTTCGCCTGAAAACAGCATACGGCCTAAAAAGCCGCGGATAAACTGATCATCTTTTTCGCCCGGTGAGTATTCACGCAGCCAATCAATCAGGTTTTCATCTTTACCTTTAAAATATTCCGCATTATCAATTGGGATATCTGCCTGGTTAATGGTAACTCCCCATTTAAAGGTTCCTTTAAAATCAGTATCTCTGCCGGTTAAAATATTGTAAAGGGAAGTTGTAGCCAAGCTGTTTTGGGATAGGATAGAGATCTTATCACCTTTATTCACAGTAAAACTGATGTTGTTAAATAACAACTCACCATTAAGACTTTTGCTCAGGTTTTCAACCTGTAAAATCTGATCACCGGCTTCGCGGCCCAGGTTGTTAAATATAATTCCCGGATATTTACGGTTTGATGGTTGTATCTCGTCAATATTGATCTTATCCAACGCTTTTTTACGGCTGGTTGCCTGTTTTGATTTTGAGGCATTGGCACTAAAGCGACGGATAAATTCCTGCAGTTCCTTAACACGGTCTTCCGTCTTTTTATTCTGGTCGGCACGTTGTTTTAGGGCCAGCTGGCTCGATTCGTACCAGAAAGTATAGTTACCGGTATATATGGTCATTTTAGCGAAGTCAATATCCACTACGTGGGTACAAACCGTATCCAGGAAGTGCCTGTCGTGCGATACTACCAGAACAATAGCTTCATATGATGCCAGGAAATCTTCCAGCCAGCTTACGGTGTGGATATCCAAATCGTTGGTAGGCTCATCCAGCAGTAAAATATCAGGTTTACCAAAAAGGGCTTGGGCCAATAATACACGTACTTTTTGAGTATTATCCAAATCTTTCACCAATTTGTAATGGAATTCTTCTTTAATACCCAGGTTGCTCAGCAAGGTAGCGGCATTGCTTTCAGCGTTCCATCCATCCATTTCAGCAAAAAGGTTTTCCAGTTCGCCTGCACGTTCACCATCGGCATCAGTAAAATCTTCCTTCAGGTAAATAGCATCCTTTTCTTTCATTACGGCGTACATTTCTTTATGCCCCATCATTACGGCCTCAATAACCGTAAATTCATCAAAGGCATAATGGTTCTGGCTTAATACAGCCATACGTTCGCCGGGAGTAAAGCTTACAGAACCGCTTGTAGGGTCTATATCACCTGAAAGGATCTTTAAAAATGTTGATTTTCCGGCACCGTTGGCACCTATAATGCCATAACAATTGCCCTGAGAAAATTTGAGGTTAACGTCTTCAAATAAAGTCCGTTTACCGTAACGTAATGATAGATTGGATACCGTAATCATGCTGCACCTGTAATTTGGCGCAAAAATACGGTAAATACTTCATTTTTGGGCTATCTCAATTGCACATTATGTTTTGTGTAATTTTGGGGAGTTGGGGATATGAAGTATCACATTAATTTACAATTCTGTGTACATAATTACCCACATAATGAGTAAATTTATGTAAGAAATGCGTTACAATGGTGTTTTTAAGTATAAATTGACTAATTGAGAATTATGGAACAGCCTTTGACTTAATAATAGTATAAACTAATAAATTAAAAAAAGACAGTCATGGGAGCATTAATTATCGTTTTGATTATTATCAATGTTGTGATAGCTATCAATAATTCATATAAAAGAAAAGTGTATTAACTAATGGTTATGAACGCTTAACTTAATATCGTTTTTAAGCTTTGCGTTTCATGATCAGCTAATTTTTGCAGGGGGCCTGATGCCAGCATTTTCATCATCATGTTCAGATCTGCACTAATGGTGAAAAGCACATCAGTATGGTCGTTATCAAAAAGTAACGACCATTTTAGTTCCAGGTTAAATGGTGGTTTTGAAGCCGGTATAATTACAATTTCCCTGTCGGTTATGCGGCTTTCGATCTTCAAAGAAAGTTTAGCCATGTTCGGGATACTGAAACTGGCCTCATCGGCAGTTGATACCCACTCTTGAATACTATCAGGCATCAGTTGCTGATGATTATTAAAATCGGCCAAAAAGCTATAAACCTCGCTTAAAGGTTTGTTGATGCTGGTATTACTGGTAAACTTGGTCATCTTTTGTGGGTTATACGTAATATGCTGTACGTTTTACGAAAAATGGCATTAAATCAAAATCCTGGTAATCTTTAAATCCTATAAATCCAGGTTCAGACAAACTCAATACTAATTAGCTGGAAGCTATTTGTCCCCAGCCTGCCGGGTTTTCGCGCCATTGTTTTAACACAGCAACATCCTTATCGGCTATATACTGGTGTTCTTCTGCGTATTTGATCAGGGCATTATAGTTTGATAGGGTAACGTATGGGCAGTTGGCTTGTTTGAAATTTTCGTCGGCAATATCAAATCCATAACTAAATATAGCGGCCAGGCCTGCTACTTCATAGCCTGCAGCACGTAATGCTTCAACTGCCTGAAGGCTGCTTTTGCCTGTTGATATCAGATCTTCAATAACTACAACTCTTTTGCCGGTGGTTGTTACATCACCTTCAATCAGGCTGCCGGTTCCGTGATCTTTTGGTTTTGAGCGTACATAAATGAATGGCAAACCCAGTTCCTGGGCTACAAGAGCACCCTGAGGAATACCGGCGGTAGCAACTCCGGCTATGCAGCCCACACTGCCAAATTTTTCCTGTATGGCAACTACTAACTGCTGCCTGATATAGGTACGGATAGACGGATGAGAAAGTGTTACACGGTTATCACAATAAATTGGTGATTTCCACCCAGACGCCCATGTAAAAGGATTGTTAGGTTGTAATTTAATTGCTTTAATTTGCAGCAGGAATTCGGCTACTTGCTGCTCTATCTCATTTTTATTAAACATGGCTCAAAAATACAGAATTTATATTAACCAAAAGGTGATCCTGTTAACGGAATCTGAACCGGCTCATGCAGAAGTTTATGAAAAGCTTGATGCAGAGACCTTTGATTTGAAAATAATTTATACGTGGATATTAGCCAATCCGAAGAATTTATTCTACATCCGCTGCGGTGATGCTAAGGCTTTTATGAAGTCTGTGAAAAAAAGCATCACACTTATTGAGGCTGCTGGTGGTTTGGTTAAAAATCCGGCGGGGCGCTATTTGTTTATTTACCGCAACGATAAATGGGATTTGCCAAAAGGTAAAATTGAGAAAGACGAAAAGGTGAAAGAGGCCGCCGTACGTGAGGTAGAGGAGGAGTGCGGCATAAAAGTGAGCAAGCTGAAAGAAAAAATTTGCAAAACCTATCATGTTTATATAAACCGCGGCGAAGTGGTGCTCAAAAAAACGCACTGGTTTAAAATGGATAGCAAAGGCAAGGATAAGCTAAAGCCGCAAAAAGAAGAAGGCATTACCGATGTGCGCTGGTTTGAAAAAGAACACATTGAGCCAATAATTGATAATACCTTCCCATCAATTTTAGATGTGCTGCATAAAGAGAATCTGGCTACAAATAAGCTAATGCCTCATTAGGAATAAACTGGGCTACATCGCCATGGTGGCGCATAACTTCGCGCACGATGGTTGAACTGATGGATGAATAGCCCGGTTTGCTTACTATAAAGATGCTTTCAATATCGGGCATAAGGGCGTGGTTCATCTGGGCTATGGCTTTTTCATACTCAAAATCTGACACGGTACGTATTCCCCTGATCATGTAGGTAGCGCCTATGCTTTTGCAAAAATTAACTGTTAAGCCCTCATAGGCTACTATATGTATACGATCATCATGCTGAAAAACCGCTCTGAGCATTTGCTCCCGTTTTTCCACGCTTAAAAGGCCCTGTTTGCTGCTGTTGGCTCCAATGCCAATGTACACCTTATCAAACAAACCAACAGATCGTTTTACAATATCAACGTGTGCCTTGGTAACGGGATCAAATGAGCCAGGGAAAAGAGCAATTTTCATAGTAGGTTAGAGATGTGTTTGCCTGATCAAAAGTAATAATGATTTTTAAAGTTTGCGCACATCACCCATAAATTAAACCGCTATAATATCCTCCAGGTTGTAATACACCTTAATGCCGCGTTATATAGCTAAAGCTACATCCCCATCAGCTCCTTTGGATGCTCCTGGTAACCTCAATACTGCGTCGAATTTGGTTAATATCCTTCGTGATACGGGGTACGAAATTTCCTCGTAGGCCTCATCACCCGGGTGCTTTGAGTCTGCTTGTTTTAAAAGAGGCAGTGCCAGCCATTCACCAATAATGGGAACATGCCCCAAGCGGAAAATAGAAAGCGCCACCGTTTCCATTTTTCTTAAATTTTCGGCCATCAGTTCAGGATCATCATTGGTGCCTGAGCGGTAAGGGGCAGCTATTAAAATTGTTAAAACTTCGTTTTTCATGCTAATAAATTATTGATTTGTGCATATTGTAAAAGCATAATGGTTTTGGCGTCACGTATTTCGCCGGTATTTATCATTTGCAGGGCGGTATTAAAAGGCAGTTCCAGTACCTCTATATTTTCATGTTCTTCATCAAGGCCGCCGCCATTACTCACTTTCATATTTTGATTGTATTGGGCCACAAAAAAGTAAAGGATCTCTGTTACTGATCCCGGCGACATGTATGCCTCCATTACTTTTTTTACATCGGTAACCTGGTATCCGGTTTCTTCTTCGGTTTCGCGCCTTATGCAATCTTCCGGGTTGTTTTTATCAAGCAGGCCTGCACAGCATTCAATCAGCAGCCCGCTTTGATTTCCGTTAAGGTAGGTAGGCATCCTGAACTGCCTGGTTAATACCACTGTTTTATTATCCGTATTGTATAAAAGTATGGTAGCGCCATTGCCACGATCATACGCCTCGCGACTAAGTTCCAGAACGGTACCGTCTTTTTGTGTTGCCTGAAAGTTTACCTTATTTAAGGTGTACCAATTATCGGAGAGAATCTCCTTTGATAATATTTTAATTTTATCCATTCAATTTGATTGTTTATGATTATTTTTGATTATTAATGATCAAATTAACGCTATTAAAATGAATTTTCAAAGAAGAAAACAAAAGATCCTTGAACAATTGAATCGTACAGGAGAGGTTGATGTTAAGGAACTTGCGCTTGAATTGAATATTGCGGAGATCACCGCCCGGCGAGATCTCAATCAATTGGCTAATGACGGATTGCTCTACCGTACCCATGGCGGCGCCATGAAGGTTGATCCCCTGGCTAAACCGCATGACTTTGTAAATAAAGCCGCCCAAAACGCCAGTGTTAAGGACGACATTTGCCGCGAGGCTGCTGCACATATTAATGACGGCGATATTATTTTTATGGATTGCGGCAGTACTGTTTTCAGGCTGTGCCAGTTTATAAAAAATAAAAAGATAAAGGTAATCACCAATTCGTTACCGGTTATTTACGAATTACAGCACTGTGCCGTATCTCTGAATATTATAGGCGGGGAGTTTAATAACGACAGGCAGGCCGCGCATGGCCGGATAGCTAACGAGCATATCACAAGGTACCGCGCAGGAAAGGCTTTTTTAGGAGTAGATGGTATTTCGGCCAATGGCTTGTTTGCCAATAGCGAACTGGAAGCAGATATTACTACGGCTTATATTAACCAAAGCGCCTATACTTATGTATTGTGCGATGGCAGCAAAATAGGTAACGAAACTTATTTGAAATTTGCCGATATAAACCAGGTACAGGCAATTATTACCAACGCCGATAATGAAAAGCTTAGCCAATTTAAGGATACGGCTTTAACTATTTTAAAAGTATAATGGTTAAAGCTGCTCTCCGGTTGCGTTCCTGAAAAACGAGAATGATGAATGCCCATACTTGCGCTGCTCCACAAAGGCCGGATGATTGCTCAAATTTTGCATGGATTGGTGCTCAACAATAAGTAATGCACCGGGTGCTAAAATATTGCGATCAAAAACTATCTTAGGTATTTCAGGGATCTTGTTCAGATCGTAAGGTGGATCGGCAAATATAAGGTCATATTGTTCGGTTTCTATTTGCAGGTATTTAAAAACATCTTCCTTGTAGGTTTTAATTTGCTCCAGTTTATGCTGGCGAGCGGCATCTTTTAAATAATTTACACAATGAATGCTGCGGTCTACGGCTATTACCTGCGCCGCGCCCCTGGAGGCAAACTCCATTGAAATATTACCTGTGCCGCTAAAAAGGTCAAGCACCTTCAGATCCACAAACTCAATTTGATTTTGTAAAATATTAAATAGGGCTTCCTTAGCCAGATCTGTAGTAGGGCGTACTGGAAGATTTTTTGGCGGATTAAGCCTTAAACCCTTTAAACTACCTCCAATGATGCGCATAAAGACAAAGCTGCGAGTGACAATATTTTGTGTGATTCTATTTCGCGTGGTAAGCTTACAATTTGAAGTTGGTTAAGCTGTACCGAACCAAAAAACTCGGCCAGGCGACTGATGCTCTGGTCATCGGTATCCACCTCACCGCTTAAATGGATGCGGGCATCCGCAGGCTCTATATGGAGCTCTTTCAGCACCATGGCAGTAAAATAGGCAAGTTCGTCGGTGTTTTTAAAATCAAATTTATTCAAAAAACGAAGTCTGCCATTATTAAAGGCCGCGAATGTTACCTGGCTGCCGTTTATATCAAGATACAGGTCGGCGTTACCGGGGTTATTCTGCGCTAAGGCTGCTACCCATCCTTTTAAGTTAAATACGGTATGGCGCAGGCCAAACTCCTCGGCAACGGTAATAATATCATTGCTGGTTTTGTACAGTATGGTATTTTCGGCATCAAGCTGCTGGGCCGATACTTTTTCGTTCGCTTTTACATCCAGAAAACGCGCGAAACTGGCGATATGTTCCTGGCTGAATAAATGCTGAGGTACCAGTGTGAAACCGTTGGCAGGTAAGCCAACAACCACCTGTTTGTATTTGGCCGATAAAAGATCAAGAAGTTCCTGCGGGTTGCTCAGCTCATCAAGCGGGTGCATGTCGGCACAGGCAATCAGTTTATCCTGATGGGTAATAGCGTATGAAAACGATGTTTTATCGATCTGTATCAATAAAGTATAACTATCAGCCTCATCAAGGCTAAAGTTATCATCGTGGTAGTTGTAATTATATTCGCTCATGCAGTTTAACAAAAGTAATATTTTTTGGCAGATACCCTAATTGTGCCATTAAAATGAACAGGGTATATGTCACTTACATTATAAAGCGAAAGGCAAGGTATATCAATATAAAAATTATAACCGGCTGTAAAACAGGGCGCGGGTAGTAATCATCATCCGGAAAGTATTTCTTGAAAAAGTAGCGGGTAAGTACCAGACCGCCAATTACATTTATCAATATAGATACCGCGCTAAGTATCAGCATTGATTTCATTACATCAGGTGGTACCTGCACACCTGAACTTGCCATTTTAATAGTTGACAGATCAACCTTAATATTTAAAGCGATCACAGCAAAGGCCGATGCGATGTAGTAAACAATCATAAAGGCAGCTACTTCGGCAATGGCCTTTTTATAGCCGGCTGCCCTTAAATTAATAATAAGCAACACGCCTCCATATATAAAACTGAATACCGAAAACCAAAATATGGCCTTTTGGGAGTATATCTCCACAAAATCGCCATCCTGCTCTTCTATTTTATCCTCATTAAATTCCATGGTCAAATTTATAACTAATACTGCTTAATTAAATTACTTATCAGCATTTTTGTAAGGTGTCAGAAATTGATCATATACGCAAGGCTTTCCCGCACCCGCCAACGGGGCAGCAACTGGAACTGTTTAACCGCCTGCACAGCTTTTTACTAAGTAAGGATGGCGACGAATGTTTTATTCTTAAGGGATATGCCGGTACAGGCAAAACCACTGTATTGGGCGCATTGGTAAAAGCACTGCGCGAGTATAAGTATAAAGCCGTTTTATTGGCACCAACAGGTCGCGCTGCCAAGGTTATTACCAATTATTCGGGCCGTAAGGCATATACCATTCATAAACGCATCTACCGCAAAAAATCCGCTTTAAATCTTGACGATGGTTTTGCCATTGCCGATAACCTGGCCAGCGATACACTTTTTATTGTTGATGAGGCTTCCATGATCTCTGACGAGCCAAATGGGAGCCGGGCTTCGCTGCTTTTCGACCTGATACGGTACGTTTATAATGATAAAAACTGTAAACTGGTATTGGTGGGCGATACCGCGCAGCTGCCCCCTGTAGGCTCTGAAAACAGCCCCGCGCTTGATGGGCATATCATGAAAAGCAAGTTTGGCGTAAATGTTTTTGGGTACGAACTGACAGATGTGCTGCGCCAGGGGAAAGACTCGGGCATTTTGTATAATGCCACCCGCATCCGCGATATTATCAGGGCCGAAGAGATCACCACACCCAAAGTTACTACCAAAGGCTATAAAGATGTTTTCAGAATGACGGGCGAGCGCTTACCAGAAGGACTTGAATATGCCTACAGAAAATATGGTTATGACCGTACGCTGATCATTTGTCGCTCCAATAAAAACGCCAACCTGTATAACGGGCAGATCAGAAACCGCATTCTGTACCGGGAAGAAGAACTTACCGGCGGCGACCAGATCATGGTAGTAAAAAATAACTATTTCTGGCTGCAGGATCAGGACGAAAGCAGTACCAACTTTATAGCCAATGGCGATATTGCCCGCATCCGGAAAGTGCGCCGAACAGAGGATATGTACGGTTTCCGTTTTGCTGATGTACAGATAGAGTTTATTGATTATGCAGAAGACCCCACGCTCGACTGTAAAATATTGCTTGATACGCTTTATGCAGATTCGCCGGCGTTATCACAAGCCGATCAGAAGCGGTTTTACGAAGAAGTGATGAAAGATTACGCGCACCTGCCAAACAAACGGGCTATGCATAATGAGCTAAAGCTTAATCCATACTATAATGCCCTGCAAATAAAGTTTGCCTATGCCATTACCTGCCACAAGGCCCAGGGCGGTCAGTGGGATGCCGTATTTGTTGACCAGGGCTACGTTACTGATGAGATGATCAATATGGATTTTTTACGCTGGTTTTATACCGCCGTAACCCGCGCCACCACCGAATTGTTCCTGGTTAATTTCGACGGCCGTTTTTACGCAGCCCCTGCGGATGACCTCTAATGATTAAACACTTACGAAGTTTTAAAAACTTCGTAAGTGTGCCCGGTAGATAGGCTGTCATCCTGAGTTTGTCGAAGGATCGAGCGCAAAGGCCTTACCCACCATGCTTCGACAGGCTCAGCATGACAAGCCTACCACACGTTTAAAACTTATAAAAATCCATTGTCCAAAAGTCTAAAAAATCCAAAAATCCCAAAGTCTAAAAAGTCCCATAAAAAAACTTATCTTAGAAGCATAATTACTTACAACACATATCAAATAAGGATTGCCAAAAATCCGGCCTGCTAAGCAGGTTATCAAAAACGCTGAACTTTTAGTGTCAGTGTTTCGCACGAACTAATTTTTACATCAATTTATTTCTTATAAACACGTAATGAAAATTACCAATACACTGGCATGTGCTTTTTGCTGCATTTACATATGTACAAGCACCGCCGGTAAAGCAAACACTATTATGGATACCTTAACCAATAAGCAAAGAGTACTATCATTTTATAAACAGATTGTAGGCCAGCGTAAAGCCGAACTGATTCCTGAATTTGTGCGGGAGGATTATATTCAGCATAACCCAACGGTTAAACAAGGCCGGGCCGGAATAACCGATATGATCAATTATTTAAAAACCTTACCGCCGCCACCCGAGGGAGCAAAATCGCCTATTATCAGGGCTATTCAGGAGGGCGATGTGGTAGTTACCCACCTTGACATTACATTTATGGGGAAACGCATGGCAGTTATCGACTTGTTTAAATTAACAGGCGGCATGTTGGCCGAGCATTGGGATGCCATACAAGTTTTACCCGACCAAACCGGAGAATTAATCACAGCTACTAATGGCACAAGTGAGATCAATGAACACACATCAAAAGCCGAAAGTAAAGATGTGATTGAAAGATTTTATAAGGCTGTTATTGCGAAGAGGCCTGTGTTTGATCTTATTCATCAGCAATACACAGAACATGACCTGGCCGTTGTTCAAAGCGGGAAAGGCTTATTTGATTATTTAACCAGTGATCCTGAACGCGATATTAAGCTCCACCGTATTATTGGCGAGGGCGATTTTGTAGTGGTTCAGTCGGCGTTTAAAAGGGGAGGAAAGGCATATGTATTTTATGAGATATTCAGAGTAGTCAATCATCAAATAACCGAGCATTGGAGTGTAGAGCAGGCCGTTCCGGATGGGGTGGAGGCTGAGAAAATGTTTTGATTGATAGCTCAAAATTTTGTTATTGCGAGGAGGAACGACGAAGCAAGAGCCTCACCCAACCCTCTCCAAAGGAGAGGGTTTTAAAATGCTTTTTTAAGTCTTTCCTTTTGGCGGGATTTAGAGGGGGCTTATTGCTGCGCTATGCTCACAATGTCAAAAAAAGCATAAAAACAAAAGAGGCACCTATTGGGGTGCCTCTTTCAATATTGTTTACGGTAAAATTATACAGAGAAGCTTTCGCCGCAGCCGCATGTACGACTGGCGTTGGGGTTATTAAAAGCGAATCCTTTGCCGTTAAGCCCATCGGTAAAATCAAGCTCGGTACCTGCAAGGTACAGGAACGATTTCATATCAAGTGCAAAACGAACTCCGCGGTCTTCAAAAAACTGGTCGCCTTTTTTTTCCTCGTTATCAAAATCAAGATTGTATGATAAGCCGGAGCAACCACCACCCTGAACAGATACACGCAGAAAATAAGAGGCATCAAGCCCTGCATCCTGTATCAGGTGATCAATTTTACTTTTTGCTTTTTCGGTTACAGTTACCATAATAATAGAATCAAGAGATAAGAATCAAGAAACAGGAAATTAATCTGATAAAATGATCCCCAATATATTTGTATTAAAACGTTAGAACCAACAGCCAAAGGTCTTATATCTTGACTATTGATTCTAACTTCTTATTAATGATGTACTTTTTCGCTTTCAATTGGAGCTAAGCCGTTTTTTACGCGGAAGTCATTGATAGCTGCTTTAATAGCATCCTCTGCCAAAACCGAGCAGTGAATTTTTACCGGAGGTAAAGCCAGTTCTTCAACAATATCCATGTTATCTATCTTCATGGCATCGTCGATGCTTTTGCCTTTTAACCACTCAGTAGCTAATGATGATGAAGCGATAGCCGAACCGCATCCGAAAGTTTTAAATTTTGCATCGGTGATAACATTGTTATCATCAACCTGTATCTGCAGGCGCATAACGTCGCCGCACTCAGGTGCACCTACTAAACCGGTACCTACTTTGTGGCTGCTTTTATCCAAAGTGCCCACATTGCGGGGGTTAGTATAGTGATCGATTACTTTATCTGAATATGCCATTTTCTTTGTTCTAAGTTGTTAGTTATAAGTTTTGAGTCAGAGAACTGAAAATTCTAAACTCTAATTACTAAATTCTAAATATATCATTGGGGCCAGATCCGAAATCGAAATTCCGAAATCCGACATCAAAAATTAATGTTCTGCCCACTCAATTGAGTTAAGGTCGATGCCTTCTTTAAACATTTCCCAAAGTGGTGAAAGATCACGCAAATGGGTAACCGCTTCTTTGGTTACTTTAATGGCGTAGTCAATTTCTTCTTCGGTAGTAAAGCGGCCTAAACCAAAACGGATAGATGAATGTGCCAGATCGTCTGACAAGCCTAAGCTTTTCAGTACGTATGATGGCTCCAATGAAGCTGATGTACAGGCCGATCCTGATGATACAGCCAGATCTTTCATAGCCATCATTAAACCTTCGCCTTCAACATATTTAAATGAAATGTTGGCTACATGTGGTAAGCGGTGATCAACGTTACCGTTTACATAGCTTTCTTCCAATACGGTTAGTTCTGCCTGTAATTTATCACGTAGTACTGATAAACGTTTAGCTTCGCTTTCCATTTCTAAACCGCAAAGTTCACATGCTTTACCTAAACCAACAATACCCGGTACGTTTAATGTACCTGAACGCATACCGCGTTCGTGGCCACCACCGTCCATTTGTGCGGTTACTTTAACCCTTGGGCCTTTGCGGCGTACGTATAACGCGCCAACACCTTTAGGGCCGTATATTTTATGTGCCGATAAAGCCAACAGGTCAATACCATCAGCATTAACATCAACCGGAATTTTACCAACTGCCTGTACAGCATCTGTCATGAACAAAGCACCGTATTTATGCGCAATGGCTGATATTTCTTTTATAGGCTGTACAACACCAATTTCGTTGTTACCATACATGATAGATACCAGGATGGTTTCAGAGGTCATTGCTTGTTCCAACACAGCAAGGTCAACCAAACCGTCTTCCTTAACCGGCAGATAAGTAACCTTACCACCCAGTTTTTCAACGTGTTTGCAGGCATCAAGCACTGCTTTATGCTCGGTAACAGTAGTAATAATATGATTACCTTTATCTTTATACATTTCAAATACACCTTTGATGGCAAGGTTATCTGATTCGGTAGCGCCAGATGTAAAAATGATCTCCTTTTCAGATGCGCCAATTAATTTGGCCACCTGCTCACGTGCATAATCTACAGCTTCTTCGGCAACCCATCCAAAGGCGTGGTTACGGCTTGCCGCATTACCGAATTTTTCGTTAAAATAGGGTAACATGGCTTCCAGAACCCTTGGGTCCATAGGCGTAGTTGCATTATTATCTAAATAAATTGGGATATTCATATTCTGATTACATTAACAAAAACAAAGATACGCAAGTTTTTATTGAAATTCATTTATACAAAGGTTTAAAATAGTAATCCTGACTATTAATTTACAATATTTGGACATGAACAAAGTTGAGCACATAGGTATTGCCGTTGGTAATATAAAAACCGCCGGCTATATATATGAAAAGTTATTAAATACCACCGTTTATAAAACAGAACGTGTAGAGCAAGAAGGGGTAGAAACTGCTTTTCTGCAAACCGGACCCAATAAAATAGAATTGTTGCAGGCGCTGCATGATGATAGCCCTATCGCCAAATTCATAACAAAAAAGGGTGAGGGCATACATCATATAGCTTTTGAGGTAGATGATATTATAGCAGAAATGGAGCGCTTACAACAAGAAGGTTTTGTGCTGTTAAGCGATAAACCCAAACCCGGTGCCGATAATAAACTGGTATGTTTTGTGCATCCTAAAAGTGCGAACGGGGTGTTGATAGAACTTTGCCAGAGTATTTAGGAGAGGAGCGGGGATTGGGGTGCGAAGTACAGGATTGAAGTGTTTTGGTGCGACGAGTGGGGTGCGAAGAGCGAGTTAAAAGTACTGATAGTAAGCCTTAAAATCGATTTTGAATTTCAATTTGACACTAATGCATTTCCCGGTCCTCACACCTCAATCCCGCACCAAACACCCCGCTCCCCGCACTCAAATAAAACTTTCTGCTTTTGATTTTTTAATTTTGACTTTTTTAATTACATTTGCGCCTCTTTTAGAAAGTACAGAAGAAAAAGCTTATATATAATGAAAAAAGATCTGCATCCATCAAACTATAGATTAGTTGTATTTAAAGACATGTCAAACGACTATTCTTTTATAACTAAATCTTGCATCGATAGCCGCGAAACTGTAAAGTGGGAAGACGGTAACGAGTATCCATTGATCAAATTAGAAATTTCTCATACTTCGCACCCTTTCTACACCGGTAAAATGAAACTGGTTGATACTGCAGGTCGTATTGATAAATTCCGTACCCGTTACAACAAGAAATAATTTCTTGTTTAATTAAATATTTCCAAAGTCGCCCGATCTATCGGGCGACTTTTTTTATTTTTGCGCCATGTCTATTATTCTTTTTGACGATAACGCACATTTAACTCTACTGCCACTTACCTATACCCGGCCCGTAGCCGACTTACGCATAGGTATTTTAACCATAGCCGAAAAGTGGGCCAGGCATTTAAACCAGGAACATTCTTTTTATACCCGCGATTATTTGCAAACCAAATTCCCTGCAAAAATTGAGGACGATAATTTGTTTATAAACGGAGCCGTTAGCCCAGATGAAAATCTGATAGAGGCTGTTCAAAGCCTCCATACCGGGCAGGCACTTAAATACAATGAACAATTACTGGCTGTACGTTTAAATCAGGCCGCTGCCGATTCTTTCAGCGTGGATGGCACTTTTAATGAAGTTATCAGTTACGCCAACCTGTTTGTATCTATCCGTTACCCTGAAGATATTTTCAGGAAAAACGATATTGAGCTGCGTAAGGATTTTCAGCTGATCACCAAAGGCCGTACAAGTGCTACTATAAGTGCAACCAATGTTATTATTGGCAATGATTTTTTTGCCGAAGAGGGTGCCTTAGCCGAGTGTTCGTCATTTAATACCACCAACGGCCCTATATACCTGGCGGCTGATACGCAGGTATGGGAAGGTACGCATATCCGCGGCCCATTTGCTATTTGCGAGCATTCGCGGATAAAGATGGGTGCCAAAATATACGGTGGAACTACTATTGGCCCATACTCAACCATTGGGGGCGAGGTTAATAATGCCGTGATCTGGGGTTACTCGGCCAAAGGGCATGAAGGTTATTTAGGTAATTCGGTATTGGGCGAGTGGTGCAATATAGGGGCCGACAGTAATAACTCTAACCTGAAAAATAACTATGCCGAAGTTAGGCTTTGGGATTATACCACGCAGCGTTTCCGTAAAACCGGGCTGCAATTTTGCGGCCTCATCATGGCCGATCATGCTAAATGCGGTATCAACACCATGTTTAATACAGGCAGTGTGGTTGGGGTAGGGGCCAATGTTTTTGGTGCAGGCTTCCCACGTAATTTTATTGCCGATTTTGCATGGGGAGGCGCACAGGGTTTTGAGGTTTACGGCATCAATAAAATGCTGGAAACTGCCGAACGGGTTTTTGAACGCCGCGAAAATCGTGAATTTAACGAAACTGAAAAGGATATAATAAAAAAGGTTTTTGAGATCACGGAAGAATACCGCCGGTTTTAACATGGCTATTTTGGCTGAACCAGGATTTTTTCATTGACTTAAAACTCTTTAATTCGATAAATCTGTTTAATCGTGGTTCAGACAATATCAATTAACATACACTAACTTAATCAACTAATACTAATAAAATGAGAAAAAAAATTGTTGCCGGAAACTGGAAAATGAACCTTGATTACAACGAAGGTTTAGGCTTATTTTCAGAGATCATCAATATGGTTAAAGATGAAGTAACCGGAACACAAGAGGCAGTTGTTTGCAGCCCGTTCATTCACCTTCACAGCCTTGTTCAAATGGCTAAAGGTTATAATAAAGTTGCCGTAGGTGCACAAAACGCGCATCAGGCGGAGTCTGGTGCTTACACCGGCGAAATATCTGCCAAAATGGTAAAATCTGTTGGTGCGGCTTATGTTATATTAGGTCACTCAGAGCGTCGTCAGTATTTTGGCGAAACCAATGAATTATTGGCCAAAAAAACTGATACTGTGCTGGCTCATGATCTGCGCCCTATTTTTTGCATCGGCGAAACCCTGCAGGAGCGTGAATCAAACCAGTATTTTGATGTGATCAAAACTCAGCTTGTTGAAGGTGTTTTCCATTTAGATGAAGCACAGTTTGCACAAGTAGTATTGGCTTATGAGCCGGTTTGGGCAATTGGTACAGGTGTTACCGCCAGCTCGGCACAAGCTCAGGAAATACATGCGTTCATCCGTATCGAAATCGCTGCTAAATACGGTCAGGAAATAGCTAACAACACTACTATTTTATACGGTGGCAGCTGTAACCCTAAAAACGCTCCTGAATTATTTGCACAGCCGGATATTGACGGCGGACTGATAGGCGGCGCTTCCTTAAAATCGCGCGATTTTATCGATATTGTAAAAGTATTTAATTAATAGGATTTGAGACATGAGATATGAGTATTGAGATTGTATAAAGGTGTACACATCTCAAACAGAAACAGATTTGCGATGTTAGGTAAAGAACTGTAAAAGAAATAATCTCAATACTCATATCTCTCAATCTCATATCCAATCATGAGGAAACTATTAAAAGTTCTGTTACCGGTTTTGATTGATTTCGGCATCTTCGGCGCCGTGGTTGCATATAATATGCCCACGCACCCCATGAAGCTGATTGAAATTGGTAACGGAAATTTATATAGTTTAATGGCCTATTTTCATCTTTTCTGGCCCTTGCTGCTGCTGGTAGGTATTTTAACACAATACCTTATCATTGTTCCGCTTTGGGACAATCAGGCCGTAAAAAGTATAAAAGCCCGCTTGATAATCGGCTTATGTATCGCGTTTGTTTGTTTCGCGTTTGCAGGCTCCATCAGCTACATTATATGGGACCCTACCGAGGGGCAGAAGCCTTTAATTAGCTTTTGGTGGTACCTGTCTGAAATACAACTTATTTACTGGGTAGTTACTTTTGTAATTTTGTACCTGATGGACAGGGGGAAGTTTACCCGCACTGAAACTCCCGAAGAGATAGAAAGCGCTGTATAATACAAAGCTGCCAGGTACCCTGAAATAAAATTTAGGGTAATGATTAATATTTTGTTTAAATGAACTACTACGAACTACTTTTTACAACCATAACTACCGAAGATTATCAGCAGGATCTGCTGATCAATGCCTTGGGTGAAATTGGTTTTGATACTTTTGAAGAGCTTGAATTTGGCTTTAAGGCCTATATCCCTACAGATGATTTTGACGAGGAGAAACTGAAAGAGCAATTAATGCCTTACCAGGACATGTTCACCTTTAGCTATGAGGTAACCCTTATTCCGCAAAAAAACTGGAACGAAGTATGGGAAAGTAACTTTGAGCCTATTGAGATAGGAAACAAGGTATATGTTAGGGCAACTTTCCATTCTGCTAAGCCAGAATTTCCTTATGAAATTGTGATAGACCCGAAGATGGCCTTTGGTACCGGCCATCATCAAACTACCGCCATGATGCTGGAGCTGATACTGGAAAATAGTTTTGAAGGTAAAAAAGTGCTTGATATGGGTTGTGGTACAGGTATCCTGGCCATTATGGCTGCAAAACTCAATGCTGCTGAAATTACCGCTATTGATTACGACCCGGTATGTTACGATAGCACCATTGAAAATGCCACGCTTAATAACATAACCAATATAACTGCCCTGTGCGGCTCAAAAGAGGCTATCCCTGATGAGCAGTATGATATTATACTGGCTAACATTAACCGCAACATCCTGCTTGATCAGATGGCTCGATATGCCGAAGCATTGAAGCCCGAAGGTGAGATCTATTTCAGCGGTTTCTATGAATCGCCTGATCTGGAGATCATTACCGACGAAGCCCGCAAATACGGTTTAAAGTACATCATCCACAAAAAAACGAATGATTGGGTAGCCGCTAAGTTTATAAAATAAAGAACGACCGATTGGGTAAAATAAAAGTGTGTCATTGCGAGAAGGAACGACGAAGCAATCGCGAACTATACAAGATGCCTTGTACAATTCGCGATTGCCACGCTGCGCTCGCAATGACACATTCCTTTTTGAAGCAATTACTTTCGCAATGACATTACCTTAATTAATACGCTACCGTAAACCTGCGTTTAATGAATTGGTTGTTTTCCAGTTCATCAATTATAGCAACCGCCAGATCTTCAATAACAATAAAGCTGTGACCTTTTTCATCAAATACAGGTTGATCAGTACCTACGCGGTATTTTCCTGTACGTGGGCCATGCGAATCAGGGTGCAGGTAAATAGCTGGGCTTAAAAATGTCCAGTCAAGATCATTCTCTTCCTTCAAAATGTTCAGATAATCGCGAGCCGCGGTAGCGCCGGTTTTGAATTCAGGCGGAAAGTCGGGCGAATCAACTAATTGTAAACCAGGAGCAATCTCCAAACTGCCGGCACCACCTACAACCAGTAAGCGTTTAACACCAGATTGCTTTACTGCCTGCTGAATGGCCTTAGAGCCGGTTATAAAGTCATCGTACATGGTAGGGCTCGTCCAGCTGGAGTTAAATGCGCTAACTATCGCGTCATGGCCTGCAAGCACGGCGGCAAGCTCATCAACGTTAAGTACATCTGCAACGCCAATCGTTAATTTATCGTTTTTAATGTCCAGTTTTTTTGCGTCGCGCACTATGGCGGTTACTTCATGGCCGCGTTGTAACGCTTCGTTTACTGTTGTCAGGCCAATATTGCCTGTGGCGCCTATTATTGCTAATTTCATAATGAGTTGTTTTTAGTGTAATTAAATTTGTTACAGTTATGGGTAAAAAAAATTATTTGAATTTAAGACTAAAATCAGCCAGAGTAATGGTATTTAGCTGTTTAAAAATGGCTGATTCAACATCGGCAGCTAATTCATTCAGGTGTTGATTGATCTGCCGGCCAACAGGGCAATCAGGATTAGGAAGGTTTTTGGCTTGCCCCAATGCCGGATTACTATAAACTGCCTTATAAACATCACCCAGTGTTATTTTTTCGGGCGACCGGCCCAAACTGTATCCTCCGGCCTTTCCTTCCTTGCTGGTAATCAAGCCGTAATTGCGTAAATTCCTGATCTCTTTACGCACAAGTACGGGGTTAATGTTGATACTTCCGGCAATATATTCAGATGCTATAAGCTCACCCGGTTCCTGATTAAGGAGGGTAAGTATATGTACTGCTATCTGAAATTGACCGTTCATCTGTAATTAAAAATGTTACAGTACAAATATACAGTGTAACTTTTATAATACAAGTATTATTTTCCCATGTGTTGTTAAATTACTTTATGATGATAAAATTAAGATTAATTTGAAGTTAAATAATTGGCGCTAAGCTAATTAATATAATTTCTGTGGAAGATAAAAAACGCTTAAACGAGAATTGTTTGGAAAAAGTTTCGCTTTAAATAAAATATTATGCAAATTAGTTGATAATTAGTGCAATAATAAATAATATTGCAAGGTAATTAACTTTCGCGAAAAACCTAATACTATTATTAAAGTCACATGAAAACACTTGGGAAAAAAATCAGACTGCTACGTCATCAAAAAGGGTGGAGCCAGGAGGATGTTGCAAAAAGATTGGATATTTCAATTCCTGCTTTTTCAAAAATTGAAACAGGAATAACCGATATTAATTTATCGAGATTAGAGCAAATTGCAACTTTGTTTGAAATGTCTGTTGTTCAGCTGCTTACATTTAATGATGCTGAACACGATCAGAAATTTGTTAATGAGTTAGAAACTGTTAACAAACGTTTAATGGATCGGGAAACAGAGGTTATTGACCTGCAAAAAAAGGTAATTGAACTCTTTGAAGAGCTTAGGCACTCCAAAGCAACCGCATAATAAATAGCAGCCCGGCTTAAGCCGGGCTTTTTGTTTTTATTTAAATATATAACGCATTGTTAAATGCTTTTTACCAAAAGTAGCTCCTACGGCACTGTGGATGGCAATCATTTTCTCATTAAAATCGCCCACCCATGATAGCTCCAGTTCGTCATATTGCTTTAAAGGCAACACATATTCTTTAAGTTTGATAAATATGGCCGATTCGAGCCCGTGTTTTTGATATTTTTGTTTGGTGCCCATTACAATGGCCCGCATCCTTGATACGCCTTTCCACCGGTAATATAAAAACTTGAGCTTGCCAATCAGGTTAAGTTTGCCATTAAGCGGCTTAAGCATTTGGTTGGCATCAGGCAAAATAATGATGAAAGAGGCCGGTTCGTTATCAACATAGGCAAACCAGATCAGTTTTTCGTCCATTAGTGCCTTCATTTTTTCAAAACTCTCGGCTATAGTGGCCTGGGTAATGGGTACAAAGTTTTCAAAATCTTTCCAGGCATCATTATAGATCTCTATAAAATCGGCCGCGAATTTTTCCATTTCCTTTACCCTGAAATGTTTGAAATCATAGCCGGGCTTTTTTATTACCCAGTTGGCAATTTTGGTAAACCGCTCTGAAAAAGGCTTATGTACATCCAGGTGATTGGTAATCTGTTCATAAAGGGTTTTAAAGCCATAGTTCTCAAAAAAGGCCTTATAATACGGCGGATTATAATTCATGCCATAGGAGGGATGTGTAAAACCTTCTACCAGCAGCCCCCAAAAATTATCATTTTCGCCAAAGTTAATGGGGCCGTCCATGGCCTGCATGCCATTTTCCTTCAGCCATTTTTGAGCGGTATCAAACAGTAAAAAAGCGGCATCCTGATTATTAATACATTCAAAAAAGCCCATGCCTCCCGTTGGCTGCTCATAATGGTAAGCCTTTTTATTGTTGATGAACGCCGCAACGCGTCCAATAAGCTGGTTATTATCATCAGTAAGTATCCATCGGGTACATTTACCATCATGGTGAAAGTTGTTTTTGGCCGGATCAAATACAGCCTCAACATCATTATCAAGCGGACAAACCCAGGTACTGTCGTTTTTATAAATGATACGGGCAACATTTAAAAATGCTTTTTTTGATGCTTTGTCTTTTACTTCTGTAATTACCATAGGCGCGGCCTCGGGGCCAAATATGAAAAAAAGCATTCAGTGGCAGGTGCTGAATGCTTTTAAATTAGATATGTGTCTTTATTAATTAATAATCGTCGTCATCTTCATCGTCAAATGATTCGTAACCTCTGCCCAGATCATCATCTAAAGGTCCATCAAAATCATCTTCATCCTCATCAACTACTTTTTTCTTTTTAGGGGTAAGTTGATCATCGTCTTCATCCAAATCATCTTCTGAGTTGTCGATCTTTTTAGTGGTCGGTTTTTTTGGCGCTCCCATTGTAACGGATTTTATTTGTAAAACTTTATCAATATAAATTAAACAGGCCTAAAAGTATCAATTTTACGGGGTACTTCTGTCGGCTAATTCAGTAGTAAAAATAATTAAAATCATTTTTATTAAAAATATCTTTTAAAATTATTCTGTTTGCTCGCCAATGGCAACGGTGGCCGCTGTAAAATCCTTAATTTGAGGTAATTCATCAATGCTGTTTATCCCGAAATAATCCATGAACATGCTGCTGGTGCCATACAAAATGGGTTTTCCAATGCTCTCCGACTTCCCAATTATAGCAATTAGCTCTTTTTCGAGCAGTTTTTGTATCGAGTAATCGCAGTTTACGCCACGTATTTGTTCTACATCAGTTTTTGTCACGGGCTGCTTATAAGCAATGATCGCCAGTGTTTCCAAAGCAGCCTGGGTAAGCTTCTTTTTAGACCGTTGCAGCTGCAGTAAATTGATTACGGGGTGATATTTCTTTTTGGTGAAAAACTGGTAGCCGTTGTTAATTTTTACCAGTTCGATGGCTAAATCATCAGCATTATATTTATTTTGAATAGCGGTGATGCTTTCGGTAACCTCATCAACAGTAAAATCGCGCTCGAAAGCGGCTTGCAGGCAGTACATGATCTCCTCCATACGGATACCCTGCTCCGACGCGAAAATTAATGCCTCAATATGGTGTTGCATAGTCAGTTAAGTGGAGCGTAATAAGTGATGAGTTTTGAGTAATACTTACATTGAAAAATAAAACTCAAAACTCATCACTCAAAACTAAAATACTAATAGTTTATTACCTGTTCTTCTATTTCGGCGGGGATATCGCGCCAGTCGTATTTCTGAGTGCGCAATTGTGGCTCAAAACCGGCTTCGATAATTGATTCCTGGATACCCTTAGCGGTAAACCTGTGCGGTGCACCTGCGGCAGATACTACGTTCTCTTCAATCATGATTGAGCCAAAATCATTAGCTCCAGCATGCAGGCATAGCTGGGCAACCTGTTTACCAACGGTTAACCATGAGGCCTGTATGTTTTTAATATTAGGCAACATGATACGGCTTAGCGCTATCATGCGGATATATTCATCGCCGGTTACGTTGTTGGTGATGCCCCTTACTTTGCGCAGCAGGGTGCCATCGTCCTGGAATGGCCAGGGTATAAAGGCTACAAAGCCATGAGCGCCTTCAGGTTTTTCTGATTGCACCTCACGTATCCAAACCAGGTGTTCAAAACGCTCTTCAATAGTTTCAATATGGCCAAACATCATAGTTGCCGATGTTGGCAGGTTAAGCTGATGAGCGGCGCGCATAACATCAAGCCACTCTTTACCACCGCATTTGCCTTTTGATATCAGGCGGCGCACACGATCATTCAGAATCTCGGCACCGGCACCGGGTAATGAATCAAGCCCGGCTTCCTGCATTGCACGCAGTACATCTATATGGGCCATACCTTCCAGTTTGGCTACGTGCGCAATTTCCGGGGGACCTAAAGAGTGCAGTTTTAACTTAGGATACAGCTGTTTAAGCTCCCTGAACAGGTCGGTATAAAACTGTAGACCCAGATCAGGATGGTGACCGCCTTGTAACAAGAGCTGGTCGCCGCCATAGCGGAAAGTTTCCTCTATTTTCTTTTTATAGGTTTCAATATCAGTGATATAGCTATCCTCATGGCCGGGCCTGCGGAAAAAGTTGCAAAACTTGCAATTGGCTATACAAACATTGGTAGTATTAACATTTCTGTCTATCTGCCAGGTTACTTTGCCATGCGGAACCTGCTTTTTGCGCAGCTCGTTAGCAGTATACATCAGATCGGCAGTAGAGGCGTTGTTGTACAGGTAAACGCCCTCATCCTGGGTTAAAAATTCAAACCGCAAAGCGCGTTGCAACAGATCGGCTGTGTTCATTTAACAAAGATAAAGCTTTAGGTTATTAATAGTTTAATATGATCTCCAAGATTGACAAATTAATGAGGCAGCATATTTTGAAACCTACGTAACCCAAAACTTTTTAAAGTTGCTTTTTAACAAAAAAATGCACCGAAATTCAACAGATTTAATCGAAAAGTAGATGATTTATGATGGAAAACTGCCGGTTTTGGCAAGTTTTTGATAATTTTTTAATGCTTTTTAAATCTTTAAAAAGTATTATGTGTTAATGTATCATATGGTGGTATTTTATCGATCTGTTTTAATCAGTATCACGACTATATCATACTTTTTATTTTTAATACAGATGTTTTAAACATTTGTTTAATATTGATATTTATTAATAATCATAACAATCCAAAAATGAATACTGTACCAGAAATTGCCAATCGCCTGGCTTCATTATGTAATGAGTTGAAATTTGTTGAAGCCTATACAGAATTATTTGCCGATGATGCTGTAAGCATTGATCCTAATAATAAAAATGAGCCAATAACCGGACTCCATAACCTGATTGAGTATGAAAAACAATTCCTTGCCAAAGTTGAAATTCATAGTATCAACGTATCTGAAGCCATTTTTGCCGGGAGCTACTTTAGCTTGGTTTTTTCCATGAATTTCACGGTGAAGGGAGTAGGTGATAAGCAGGTGGAGGAAATTTGCGTTTATAAAGTTGAAAACGGGAAAGTTGTTAGTCAGCAGTTTTTTATTGGGTGATTATGTAGTCTTCAATTCTTTCATTGATTGTCATTTCGACCGCAGGGAGAAATCTTGTACAGCTTGTATATCCACGTATAAGATCTCTCCTCGTACCTCGTTCGAGATGACAATTGATGTGACGCGATGCAATCGCTGCCTTATGTTAAGCACTCGTTACAAACGAGCGAAAGGAGGAAACTTACGAAGTTTTAAAAACTTCGTAAGTTTAATATCCGTAGTTTAAAACAATTTCTTGATAAGTTTATTTCTCACTACTCACTACTCACTACTCACTACTCACTACTCACTACTTCACCCTTAACGTATTATTCTTCCTATCCAGGTCAGGCAATGCATTGTCCGGGTCAACGGTTACGGTTTCGGCTTCCAGGGTGCCGGGCAGGGTAAGGGTTATCTGTTTATTTTGCAGCCAGGTTTCAACCGGTAAGTAAGTGCGGGCTTTACTGCCGTCTTTATATTTTACTTCAACCGTAAATGGCATCGGTAGTTTTTCTTTATTCACTACCGTGATGCTTACGCCTTTGCCGGTTTTGTTATCAACTTGTTTGGCATCTATCAAGGCTAAATCAAGCGACCAGTTATTGTAGAACCAGCCTTTCCAAAACCAGCTCAGGTCTTCGCCTGCACCATTTTCCATCGAACGGAAAAAATCATCAGGCTGCGGATGTTTATAGGCCCATTGGTGTATGTAATTGCGGAAAGCGTAATCAAACTTGTCCTTGCCCAAAATCTGCTCACGCAGCAACACCAGGCCAAAAGCCGGTTTAAAATAGGTGAGTGGATGGCGGTATTTTTCAGGGATGGCATCGGGCGCGGTCATGATGCTTGGGGAACCCGGATCGGTTATCGAGGGGATGATCTCGTCGGCTGGGTTACCGCCGCCGGGGGCGTATTCACCATCGCGTTTGGGAGCGTATTCGCCTTTGTTGAAAGCATCGGATGCGTAAACGTCAATAAAAGTATTCAGGCCCTCGTCCATCCAGGCAAAGCGGCGCTCGTTTGATCCTACGATCATCGGGAACCAGTTATGCCCAATTTCGTGCGCAGTTACCCAATACAGTTCACTGCCCTTATCAGTAATGCCATCAAACACAATACCAGGATATTCCATACCACCGGCAATACCGGCCTCGTTAACCGCAACCGGATATGGGTAAACAAACCATTTTTCTGAAAAATATTCAATAGATTTTTTCAGGTATTCTGTAGCGCGACCCCAGGCATCGTTGCCATAGCTTTCGGCCGGGTAAACACTCATAGCCAGCGATTTTTTTCCTTCGGGCAGGTTTACACGCGCCGCATCCCATATGTAAGCTTTCGACGCGCCAAAGGCCACATCGCGGGTATTGAGCATTTTAAAGTGCCAGGTAAGCGTACCCTTTTGCACCGGGCGACTGGCCGGATCATTCACCTCGGCCAAGTCACGTATCATAATGGTTTTGTCGCTGTTGCGGGCCGCATCAAGACGGGCCAGTTGTTTGGCGGTTAATACTTCTTTAGGATTCTGTAACTCGCCAGATCCGGCTACGATCATATCCCAGGGAACGTTCACACTGTAGTCGATATCGCCATAGTCTAAGTAAAACTCGCCGCTGCCCAAAAATGGGAGAGTATCCCAGCCGCGGCTATCGTCATAAACGCACATGCGCGGAAACCACTGGGCAATTTCGTAAATCTTGCCATTTTTAGTATCGGCGTAATCGGTTCTGTTACCAAAGTTACCCGGAATAGTGTAGTGATATTTGATCTTGACGCGCACCAATCCTTTATTAGGCGCTACCGCTTTTGTTAGCCTGATCTGCATGCGGCTGTCAGTAATTACAAACTTTACAGGCTTGCTTACGCCACCTTCTTCTATTGCCACCGACTCGATCTGGTAACCGTCGGTATGCTGATTAGGTTTAGGCGCAAAGCCGGTCACGAAGTTTGACCGGGCATCTTTTTTATAAGTGTTCTGATCCATTTGCAGCCACAGGTATTGCAGCGCATCAGGGCTATTATTGGTATAGTCGATAGTTTCGGTTCCACTGATGGTTTTGCTCGCGGTATCCAATTTTACGTTCAGAGTATAATTAGCCCGGTTTTGCCAGTACCGCGGGCCAGGATTGCCGTTGGCTGCATGAAAGTCGTTCCCTTTTTCGCTATAAAACTGGGGCGAAAATGCTTCGGCAGGATTATAGTTAGAGGTAGTATCGTTAGGGTTGATCTTTCTGTTTTGAGCCTGAGTATTAAGCGCCAACAGGGCCAGCAGGCCAAAGCCGGTAAATTTTAATTTCATAGAGCGTATTTAAGCGCCCAATATACAAAGGATAGGAGTAATTTGGGGAGAGTTTTTGAATCTCTTCACATACATTGTCTTCCTGAGCGCAACAAAAAATCTGTTAGCAAGCAGGCATGGCGAAGTCCCGCTCTTGGCCGCGGGAAAGGCCAGTTACGTTTTTCGTACTGTTATTTGTTTTTTTAAGGCACTCAAGAGGGCTTCGCCGTATGTCGCCACAAAAGTAACCAAAAGGCTTTCAGCAGAGAGGCTTCTTTGCTCCACAAGGCCTTTACCCTGCAAAGCAGCCAGAACCACGGGCTGCTAAACCTTACCGCCACTTCGTTCGCTCAATACCTCCGCTTCGGCAAGGTTTGCTAATGCCCCTCCCAGCCGCACAGGCCAACATGTTCTGCCTGCTTTTCACCCGAAGCTGATCTGCTGAATATCTGAATCAGAATTTACCGAATTAAAGAATGAATAGAATTTAAAGAGTGTCTGAACTGGAATTTATTGAATTAAAGAATTGACAGAATTTAAAATAAAAGACGAAATGCTCAGGATGACAAGTGTGAAATGGATTTAAAAATGCGGGTAAATGCCCGACAAAAAAGCGGGCCGGGAGTTTTGCCTGTGGGCGGAAGCTTTTTTTTGTCTTGATTTTTTGGTTACTTTTTTATCAAGAAAAAAGTGACTGGCCCTCCCGCGGCCAAGAGCGGGACTTCG
This sequence comes from Mucilaginibacter aquaedulcis, assembly GCF_030409325.1. GTDB lineage: Bacteria > Bacteroidota > Bacteroidia > Sphingobacteriales > Sphingobacteriaceae > Mucilaginibacter > Mucilaginibacter aquaedulcis. Next base: position 186,551 of record NZ_JAUFPR010000001.1, on the reverse strand, counting down.
CCATGCAAACCGGCATGATAACAAACAGCAGTGACATGTGCGAAATACCTAACCTAACATCTCTGCCAAAACACCTTCTTTAAGCGAGTTACTGCACATCAATACGTTGGTAATAGAAAGCTTTTGGACGATGAAACGGGTAATGAGCGATGCTACCACGATCATATCAACCCTAACGGGGATAATACTTTTATTGCCTGCTCTTTGCTGGTGGCTTGATTGTACCAGCTTGTTGGTTTCGATCAATAGCTCATTATGATCAAAGCTGTAATTTTTAGTAGTTTTAAGGTTGAAGGAATGGCCTTTTTCGATTTCTGCCAGTTCGGCAAAGGTTTCAAACGCGCCTGATGAGCCTATGAGGGTATCAACATGGTAACCGGAAACAGCTTTAAACAGGTCGGCCAGGTGATCTTCGAGGTAAAGGTCGAGGGCTTCAATAGATGCCGGTGGGATAGGGTCGGTGCGGTGAAAGAGGTCCATGAGGCGGGCCGCGCCAATCTCGAAGCTTTGTTTCCAGATGATATGTTCGGCATTACCCAGAATAAACTCCACGCTGCCGCCGCCAATATCCATAATGAGCGAATTTTTGGCCGATAAACAGCCGCTTATCTTAACTCCCTCGTAAATAAAACCCGCTTCCTGTTCGCCATTAATAATTTCAATGCTGATACCGGCCTTGTTTTTTACCTGGTCAATAAAGTCGGCCCCGTTTGATGCACTGCGAAGGGCCGATGTAGCAATGGCCCGCACTGCCTGTACCTGGTGGGTATTTATCTGTTCCTGAAATGTTTGCATGGTGTTTAAACCGCGCTCAAAAGCCTCGGGAATAATGTAGCCTTTGTTGATACCACCTTCGCCAAGCTTTACGGCTTCGTGGTAGTGGATAATTTCATGATAATCATTTACTGTGCCCTCGGCAATTAACAGGTGGAAGGTGTTGGTACCAAGGTCCATCACGGCAACGCGTTTACTCATGCATCTAAAATAAATAATCCCCGAAATTGTTTAACCATTCCGGGGATTTTGTATAATTTATTTTGAAGGTTGCGTGGGTTACTCTTTGTAAAAGAACCATTTACCCAGTTCTTTAAAGCTTGCCTTTTTGCCATACATTAATATACCAACCCTGTAAATGCGGGCGGCTACGTAAGTGGTAAACAAAAAGCCGATCACCATCATGGCCATTGACAGGGCAAGCTGCCAGCCCGGTGGATCAAAAGGCAGCCTCACCATCATGGCTACTGGTGCAGTAAACGGGATGATGGAGAGCCAAACCGCCAGCGGACTATCCGGCGCCCTGAATAGCACCGATACCGACAAAATATAGGTAAACAGTAAAGGCATGGTGATAGGAAACATGAACTGCTGGGTTTCTGTTTCGCTATCAACCGCCGAACCTACCGCTGCAAACATGGCGCTGTACAGCAGGTATCCGGTTAAAAAATAAAACAAAAAGCAGCTTAATATATATCCAAACGGAATGGTTTGCAGGGTTTGCAGTATCCCGGTCATGGGGCTGGCCGGTGAGTTAAAAGCATGGCCCGCTATTTTGGAAGATATGACCGATAGAATGATCCATGCAGAAAACTGGGTTAAGCCAACCAAACCCACACCAATTATTTTGCCCAGCATGAGTTGAAACGGTTTTACCGACGAGATAACCACCTCAATAATGCGGCTTGTTTTTTCCTCGATAACACCACGCATTACCTGCCCGCCATAAATAAGCAACGAGATGTAAATGAATATAGAACAAGCAATGGCGATGGCAATGTTAGGGCCTATATTGGCATCCTTATCGCCTGTGCTGGTAATTTCTACTGAGTTTACGTTAATATTGGTGTTTTTAATGGTATTCACCAAAGCAGGGTCGATGTGATGCTCAAGCATGCTGTTGTTAATGGCAATATCATTCATCTGCTTTTCAATTTCTTCGGTTAACTGAATGGCAGATTTCTTTTTGGAGAAGATCTGTACACCGCCTTTTTTAGCATAATCGGCAGGAATAAACAAGGTAGAGATGTTCTCGTCGTTTTTGGATGTTGCCTTGGCTTTATTCAGGTCCTGATCGCCTCTAACAAACTTGATGTTGGATACATCACGAAATTTTCCGTCGAACACTTTACTGTTATCAAGCACATTAACAACCTGTAATGATGATAACTGGTTGCTGTTCTTAGCAACCAGGGCAATTACGCCACCCATAGCCAGTAAAAGCAACGGTACTACAAATATCATGATGATGAACGATTTTTTGCGTACGCGGGTAACGTATTCGCGCTGTATGATGAGTAATACTTTGTTCATGATTAGCTGATATGGTTTACTTTTTCAATAAATATTTCGTTCATGCTGGGTATTACTTCCTGCAGCATATTGATCCGGGTTCGGGGTATCAGGTATTGCAGCACATCATTGGAGTTATGGCTGCCATTAAGTTTTATGCGGATGATGTGGCTGTCGTCTTCAGAGAGGGTATCGCCAACAATTTCAAAAGGCTGCGTGCCATCAAAATTCAGTTGCTGGCCGGTATACTCAATAAGGTAAGTATCGTTGCGGTACGAGTTACGAATATGTTTAACCTTGCCGTCCAATATCTTCTGCGATTTATTGATAAGAGCGATAGAATCGCACAGCTCCTCAACCGATTCCATCCGGTGGGTAGAGAACAGGATGGTGGCACCCTTGCGGTTAAGCTCCAGTATCTCATCCTTGATAACCTCGGCGTTCACCGGGTCAAATCCGCTGAAAGGCTCATCAAGAATAATCAGATCGGGCTCATGCATTACAGTGGCCACAAACTGGGCCTTTTGCTGCATACCTTTTGAAAGTTCTTCTATCTTCTTTTTCCACCAGCCTTCAATGCCCAGTTTTTCAAACCAGTACTTGAGGCGTTTATTGGCTTCATCGCGGCTCAGTCCTTTAAGGCGGGCCAGGTAGATCATTTGTTCGCCGATCTCCATTTTTTTGTAGAGTCCGCGCTCTTCGGGCAGGTAGCCAATTCGGTTAATATGCGATTGATTGAGCCTTTCGCCATTAAAATAAACCTCGCCCGAGTCGGGAGCGGTGATTTGATTCACGATGCGGATGAGGGAAGTTTTGCCGGCTCCGTTAGGGCCCAGCAAGCCAAATATTTTACCGCTTTCAACCTCCAGGCTTACATCATTCAGCGCCCGGTGGCCGGCGTATTGCTTAACAATATGGCGTATGCTTAACATTTATTTAGTTTATAAGGTGATTAGTATAGTTTAGATACGGGCAATTGCAGATTGTTACACCTGCGGTTTCGGGTTACAGCTAAAACGGCTCATCCTTAAATAAAGGTTTTTCGCTCGTGAAATCAACATTTTTAGTGCCCTCGGCAGTTTTGTTAAATATAATGATGGCAGCAATAAGCGGCAATACATTAACCAGATAAATATAGCGGAATAACTCAAAACTAATATTCAGCATGCCGAATAACATAGGCAAAACCAGCACGGTGATAGATGACACTAATAATAAAACGGCAAAAAGTATAAAGCCGCTGCGGATTACCGGATGCTTCACCATGAACAGGGTAGCTACAAGGTATAGCTCCATTAAAAAATGGATACCGTTGGCAACAGAGTAGTAGGTAACAAGGCTTGTACCCCAAAAACCAGCAGTGATATTTAAAATATTGTATAATACGGTAAAGGCAATGTATATGGTTAAAGCGGTTATGATGTTGTTTTTTTCATGGAAAAACTTGAGTACGCTCAGCAAAAAAATAAGTATCAGCGGATAGATAAGCGTGGCTAATCCGGATAAGATATATCTGATATAAGGGTTTAACCTGAAAGTATCCGGACTGATATAAAGGAAAACGAATTGAAGTGCTATTTGAAAAAAGACAGCAATTACAGCTACCTGGGTTGCCGGTTTATTGTTCATAGATAGTGATGGTTGATTTAAATACCAAGTTATAAACAATAATGATTATTTGAATTGTCTGAAGTTAAAAAGGTTAGCATATAACACCATGCCAGCTTTTTTGATATGCCCGGTAATTTATATCTTTAAAGAATGAACCTGACGCTCGAAATTGAATTTAGCAAAGCCCCCATTTTACAGGAAGTAGATGCCCTTAAAAAACAAATAGACGATATGCGTCCGCTGCCTCCTGATGTAGAAGGTCGGGTTATGCAAAAACTAAGACTGGATTGGAATTATAACTCTAATGCTATTGAGGGTAATAAGTTAAGTTATGGAGAAACCGTTGCCTTTTTGATGGAAGGTATTACAGCTAAAGGCAAACCGCTTAAAGATCATTTAGATATACGCGGGCATAATCAGGCTATAAATTTTTTAATGGATTTGGTTAAAGATACACGGCCAATATCAGAAGCCGATATCAGGGCTTTGCATGAAATGATTTTAGTAGAACCTTATGAAGTAAAAGCGCAAACAGCCGAAGGTGCACTCACAAGTAAATGGATAAAGCTTGGAGAATATAAAATATTACCCAACCACGTGCAAACGGCTACAGGAGAAACACACTATTATACTTCACCAGAGGAAACCCCAATTAAAATGCGGGAACTAATGGAATGGTATAATCAGGTAAGTGTAAGCGAAGAAGTACATCCGGTTGTTGCAGCTGCATTATTTCATCACAAATTTGTGGCTATACATCCCTTCGATGATGGTAATGGTAGGCTTTCGCGTATACTCATGAATTTGATTTTAATGCAAAAGGGTTATCCACCAGTGGTTGTTAAAATGGATGACCGGAAAAATTACTATTCATTATTAAGCCGGGCTGATGTAGAAGATAATTGGCCTTTTATAGAATATATAGCAGAACGATTAGAAAGTTCGTTGCAATTGTATTTAAAAGCAGCGAAGGGTGGAGATATTGATGAGGATGAAGATATAGATAAAGAGATTGCTTTATTTAAAATGGATATTTTAAATAATACAAATGTCAGAGTAGAGAGATCTAATTCTTTAATTGATAAAATATTAGATTTAGATATCGAACCGTTAATCGATAAATTTGTTAATAAAGCAAATCAATTTAACGACCTGTTTTTTGATGTGTCAAATTCAATTTCTCTTGTAGATTCTACAAATAGTTACAAATACCCTTCTCTTAGTCAATTTTTAATTACAACAAATGCAGTCGAAAGAGATAAAATATTTCATAAACTTGAAAGATTAGTAGCAGTCGTTGAATACAGGAAATTTAAAAATTCAGAGAATGATTTTAATTCCTCAGGAGGCTTTATTGTACAGTTCGAGCAATATTATTACGAAATAATTGATTTTGGGTTTGATGTAATTCTAAGAAACAAATATGATGAACGATTATCATCTGTTGATCAAAGCAAAGTAATTAGAAGCTTTATAAATTATTTGAAGAATGACATTAATGCAAATCTTAAAACAGAAAGTCCAAAATCATAATTGATTTTGGACTTTCTAATGCCTTTGGCCATTCAGCTATTATTCAAAATATTCCTTCATCCTGTCGAAAAAGCTTTTTTCGTTTTTGCCGGGATTAGGTTTAAAGTTTGGCGATGATTGCAGTTTTTCCAATATATCGCGTTCTTCCTTGCTGATAGCTTTTGGTGTCCAGATGTTGATGTGTACCAGCTGGTCGCCGCGGTGATATGAGTTTACCTCAGGCACACCTTTGCCTTTCAGGCGCAGAATTTTACCACCCTGGGTTCCCGGATCAATCTTGATCTTGGCTTTGCCATCAATGGTAGGCACTTCAACTGTGGTGCCTAAAGTGGCATCAACAAAGTTTACATGCAGGTCATATATCACGTTATTACCATCACGTTTTAATGTTTCGTGAGGTATCTCTTCAATCAATATAATTAAATCGCCGGGAACACCGCCGCGTGGGGCAGCGTTACCTTTGCCGCTCATGCTTAATTGCATGCCTTCGCTTACGCCCGCAGGTACGTTGATAGTGATCAGCTCTTCGCCGCGCACCACGCCATCACCATGACAAACATTACATTTTGACAGTATGGTTGAACCTTCACCGTTACAGGTAGGGCAGGTGCTGGTAGTTTGCATCTGGCCCAGTATGGTGTTGGTTACCCTGCGCACAGCGCCCGAGCCACCACAGGTTTTACAGGTTTGGAATGATGATTTATCCTTAGCGCCAGAGCCATCGCAGGTTTTACAAACTATTTGTTTGTTAACCTTTATTTTCTTCTCGGCACCGTTGGCTACCTCTTCTAAAGTTAAACGTACTTTGATGCGCAGATTGCTGCCGCGGGCTACACGCCTGCCGCCTGCACCGCCACCCTGACGGCCGCCACCGCCAAAGAAGCCCTCAAACGGACTTCCGCCGCCAAAAATATCGCCAAACTGGCTAAATATGTCTTCCATATTCATGCCACCGCCGCCATAGCCTCCGCCATTTGCAGATGAAGCGTTGGCAGCATGGCCAAACTGGTCATAACGCTGACGTTTTTCAGGACTGCTTAAAACTTCATAAGCTTCGGCAGCTTCCTTGAATTTTTCTTCAGCTTCTTTGTCACCCTCGTTTTTATCCGGGTGATATTTAATAGCCATTTTACGATATGCCTTTTTTATATCATCGGCACTGGCACCTTTTGCAACTCCCAGGATATCGTAATAATCTCTTTTAGCCATGTTTTTTATTTATTTCGGATCTCGAAATTTCGATTTCGGATTTATTGTGTTCTTAATTTGCTTTTGATATAGGAAGGATGATCATTTGAGAAAAATCCCAAATTGAACATCCCAAATCCGAAATCATTTATGCTCCTACAATTACTTTGGCAAAACGGATAACCCTGTCTTTCAGGTAATATCCTTTTTCCATTTCATCAACCACCTTACCTTTTAAATCATCGGTAGGGGCAGGGATGTTGGTAATAGCTTCGTGCAGGTCGGCATCAAACGGTGCACCTACAGATTCCATTTCTTTCAGGCCTTTTTGACCTAATATATTCTTCAGTTTATTTTGGATAAGCGTAACGCCTTCTTTAACAGGGGCAACGTCAACCGCTTTTTCCATTGAGCGTTGGGCACGTTCAAAATCGTCAAGAACCGGCAACAAGGCAACTAATAATTCTTTGCCTTCGGTTTCGCGGGCTTCGGCGCGTTCTTTTTGGGTGCGCCTTCTGAAGTTATCAAATTCGGCATATAAGCGCAGGTATTTATCATTTGCCTGGGCCAGTTCCTCTTTCAATTTATCTTCGGCAGATGGTGCTTCTACAACCTCTTGTTCCGGGGTTTCAGTTTGAGCCTGTGGCTCGCCTTCTGCATGTATATTTTCCTGATCTGTCGTATTCATATTTTCTGGAGTATCCGTATTTTCTTTCTTCTTTTTCTTCAACATATCGTTAAATTTCATAGCTGATAGTGCCAATCAAGTATCCTGCCATTATACTAAAGCCGACAAGCTGTCAGTGGTTATCATCTTTAACAGGAAGGTGTGACACCTTTTGCGCGGATGTGACAGGTTGACCGACCGTTGATTAGTTTTGATTGTGGTGATTCCTTTGATCCTTGACCGTTGATTGGTTTTGATTGCTATGATTTCGTTGATTTTTGTCTGAATTGCGATTTTTGGGATTTTTGGATCATCAGGATTTCTTTTATCTATTTAAAATAATCGAAGTAATCCCAAAAATCGTGGTTCAGACAAAAAATCATTATCACCCAAAAAGGTAATCAACGCAATCACTGCAATCATACAATAATCAACGGTTAAATCTCCGCGTCTTCCAGTACCTTGCCGTTTTCGCATTTGATGATGCGTGATGGGAAGGCACGGATGATGTGATAATCATGTGTGGCAACCAGTACCGCGGTGCCCGATTGGCTGATCTGTTTTAGCAGCAGTACAATTTCTTCAGATGTTTCAGGGTCGAGGTTGCCGGTTGGCTCATCGGCCAGGATGATCTCCGGGTCGTTAAGCAGGGCACGGGCAATAACCACACGCTGCTGCTCACCGCCAGACAGCTCATGCGGCATTTTTTTAAGTTTTGAGCGCAAGCCCACTTTTTCCAGTACATCAAGGGCGCGTTCGGCAATCAGTTTTTTGTCTGTCCAGCCGGTGGCACGCATCACGAAGATCAGGTTTTGTTCAATTGACCTATCGGTAAGTAATTGAAAATCTTGAAAAACGATGCCCAGCTTGCGCCTCAGATACGGAACGTCGCGGGTGGGGAGTTTGCTCAGTTCATAACCACAGGCATGGCCGGTGCCGCTTTTGATGCCCAGGTCGCCATAAATTACCTTAAGCAAACTACTTTTGCCCGATCCTGTCTGGCCTATCAGCCATACAAAATCGCCTTTGTCAATATGTAAGTTAACGTTTGATAGTACCAGGTGTGCCTGTTGAAAAATATCAACACCGTTTAGCTTTATAACAGAGTTTCCGATCATCTTTTTTTATAGCTCTAATTTTAAGATCTGGCCAAAAGGCAGGTCTTTTATAATATTCATAATATATTCGGCCTTATCACCAAGCCCCACCTTATCCAACGATTTATCAGGCCTGTCAACCCTGAAATAAGCCAGCAGCGTGAACTTATCGTCGCGCAGCTGTACATAATCAGGTATTTTGGCAACGCCTTTAACTTTTATAATATACATGTTAGTTCATGTTTTGTAGTTCATAGTTGATGGTTCATAGCTCATAGTAAAAATCTGTTTAATATGATAAACATGAACTATGAGCCATCAACTATAGGCTTCCCTCCAAAGGTATTGTAATTTTAAAGATTTGCCAAGAATTCCATTGTATCAATACCATCGGCATAATCCCATAATGCGGGTTGCTGGCTTTGGCCAAAACCCACCACCTGGTTAGGTACTTTGATAGTTGCCGAAGTGACAATGCATTGCAGATTTTCGGTCTGTTCAATAAGTATATGCTGTGCAGAAGCCAGATCGGAATAATAGCTAAAATAAACTACCGACAGGGGAGATGCCATCCTGTCATCTTCCTTTACCATCAGGAAACCATTGTCCAGATGTGCATCGCCGTTTACGAGGTATATAGACTTGTTATAATCGTAGTTATTATTGTATTTATGATGATGTATGATGGCCTTATGATCCTCTATCGATTCAAAAAAGAAGTTGAAGTTATACCCTTCCGGAACCAGTAGTTTTGATACGTTGCGGCAGCCTAAACCATAATAGTCAAAAATATCATGGCCGAGGTTAAATAAATCTTCAGCAGTTTCGGCACCGGTAAGCAGAGCTATACTATTACGGTTTTTCCGGATAATGTTGGGCACCTTGCCAAAGTAATAGTCAAAATAACGAGAGCTGTTATTGCTGCCGGTGGCTATAATGGCATCAAAATTAGCCAGGCGCTCTACAAAAGTGAACCTGCCCTCAAAGCTGCCGTCAATATCAACCAAGCGCTGCAATATCTGTTTAATGAGGCGTGCATCCTGCGATGATGCCTTGATAAGCGCATGATTGCCCGAAGCCAATACGCAAAGCACGTCATGAAAGCCCACCAGCGGAATATTACCCGCCAAAATAAGCCCTATCTTTTTAACAGGTTTTTCGTTTTCAAGGTTGTATTTTGATAACCATTGCTGCAAATCGGCTTCGTTAAGCATTTTGCCAATGGCAGTTACGGCCCTCAAAACACTCTCAGGTGTAAACCATGCATTATGGTACTGCTCATCGTTAATAACGGCCATTAATTGTGCATCTGGCGCTATTAACTGCTTTCCTAAGCTTGAAAATGAATTTATTGAGTTTTTTATATTAATTTTTGACATATATATGGAAAGGGTTTAAACCCTTAAAGCCTTTTTTTGTTATATTTGTACGCTTGTTAATTTCAGGCAAAGTTAATTGAGAATATTAGATATTTAGAAATATGGCGATTAAAATCACCGATGAATGCATAAACTGCGGAGCCTGCGAACCGGAGTGCCCAAATAATGCTATTTATGATGCTGGCGCTGCATGGCGCTTTAGCGATGGTACCGGGCTTAAAGGCGTTATTGATTTTGGCGATGGTAATACCTTAAATGCTGAGGAAACCCAGGCTGCCTTATCTGACGATATATATTACATTGTGCCTGATAAGTGTACCGAGTGTGTTGGTTTTCATGATGAACCACAGTGCGCGGCAGTATGCCCTGTTGACTGCTGTGTGGATGATGAGGATATACGCGAAACTGAAGAAGAACTGTTGGCCAAAAAAGATTGGCTGCACATGAATGAGTAATTTTTTATTCTATTCGATATTAAAAAGGGAACAGCTTGCTGTTCCCTTTTTGTTTCTTATGGATTTTAATGAGATTCCAAATCTCATATCTACTCTATCAAACTACGCTCCATATGTATGCTGGCACGCTGGTATGGGGTAGATTCTACCGTAAATTCCTTAAAGCCATATTTTCTGTACAGGGAAAGCGCTGGTACCAACTTATGGCTTGAACCAAGCCATAGTCGCGTTCCGCCAAGTTCTTTGGCTTTGGCTATGGCGGCCTCCATCAGTAAATTGCCAATTTTACGTCCCTGATATTTGGGGCTTACCGCCATTTTTGCCAGCTCGTACTCTGCAGGGCCTGTTTTAACAAGCGCGCAGGTACCCGCAATATCATCATTGATTTGCGCAAAAAGAATTTCGCCGCCATCAGCAAGGATATGTTCTTCAGGATGGTTTAGCTGCTCCAGGTCATGTTCTTCAACCGTGAAGTAAGTGTTTATCCATTCAATGTTCAGGTTCTTGAAATAACGCGCGTATTGCGGTTGGTAGGTGATCACCTTAACAGGGCTGTTGCCTTGCGGGTTAAACATTTCCTGAAACCGCTGGTAATACGGTTTTTCGTTTAGTTGTGCTTCAGTTTCCATAACGGCATTTAACAGATTGTTTTTTTGATTATTGAAAAGCTCTTTATTCAGCGCTACTATCTTAGCCCAAACGCGCTCAAACTTGGGTAACGATTCTTTTCCCTTGGCCGACAACCGGAGCATGCGACGGCGGCTATCTTTGGATGATTTTACCGACTCGATGAAACCCAATGCTTCCAGCTCTTTGGCCAGATGAATAACACCAGGATGGGTGAGGCTCAGCTCTTCGGCAATTTCGGTAACCCCGGCCTCGCCTTGCCTGCTGATAAGATAATAAAGTGTAAAATACTTGGGCTCAAAGTTTAACTGCTCGTCTTTATATATCATGACAACATCCTTGGCAAAATAATCATATAAGCGTTTTAGCCTTGCGCCAATGGCTAATTCTTCCAGTTGATCAATTATATTCATAGTAATTACGTAAGTACTTACAAATATATAAATTATTTTATATTTCTATATTTGTGTTTAACAATTATAAATGGAATACGGTATTTGTAACCTTGCGGTTATCCCGTTGCGCGCCGAAGCTAATGACCGGAGCGAACAGGTATCTCAGCTATTGTTTGGTGAAACTTTTGAAATTTTAGAATGGACGGAGCGGTGGGTGAAAGTGGTTACCCAGGTTGATAACTACTCCGGGTGGATCGGTCGCCTGCAATTTGTAATGCTTGGCCACATGGCCTATAATGATCTGAAAAATACACATCCGCATTTAACCTACAGGGCAGTTACCCAGGCCTGGAAAAAAGCCGATAACAGCGTAATTTATTTACCTGCAGGTAGCTCATTGGCCTTTTTGGAAGGTGTTACCTGCAATATTGGTACAGATAAATTTGAGATTGTTGGTGAAATTGGCGAGCGGGAGGATATTGCTACCACAGCTAAATCTTTTTTAAATGCGCCGTATCTTTGGGGTGGCCGTACTCATTTTGGTATCGACTGCTCGGGCTTTACCCAGGTTGTATTTAAACTCAACAACATATATATACAAAGAGATGCCAGTCAGCAGGTGCAGGAGGGCAAATTGGTTGAAACTATTGAAAATGCGCGTTTAGGCGATCTCGCATTTTTTAACAACCCAGAAGGCCGGGTAACGCATGTTGGTATTATACTCAATAACAGGCAGATCATTCACGCATCGGGCAAGGTGAAAATTGATACGATCGACAATGATGGGATTTACTCGGAAGATCAAAAACGCCATACGCATAAGCTGCATAGTATAAAGCGGTTTATGTAGTTGATTTGTACTACCTGTCATTGCGAGGTACGAAGCAATCGCGAACAATGCAAGTACTCCCTGTAAAGTCTGCGATTGCCACGCTACGCTCGCAATGACAAAATCTTGCCAATGTTGGTGTTGTCACCACCATTCTCTTGCTTGGCCAGTGATAAATTGTTGGTGACAACGCCAACAACGGCGGGTAAAATCCTTTAATCCAATAAATCTGTTTAATCCTGTTCAGAAATTAACATCCCAAACAATCACCTTTTTATCGTCGCTAACCGAAAGTAGCTGGTTGCCATTCCAGGCCAGTTTGTTTACTGATAGGGGGTGGCTGGCATGACCTTTTTCACGGCTGATGATCTTGTATAATTTAAAATCATCGGCACCCCAAATTTTGATGCCTTTATCCATGCTGGCTGTGGCAAAATAGGGCAGGGTAGGATGAAACAGGATATGGTTAATGGCAAATAAATGCGCGGGTATATTTTTTAAAGGCTGGTAGGTTACCGGATCCCAGATCTTGATTTGCGCATCCCTACCGCCAGAGGCCAGGTAAGTGCCATCGGGACTGTAGGCCAAGGCAAAAACCGACATGGTATGGCCATGCACGGCTTTAAGCAGGGCATAATCTTCCAGATCGTAAATTTTGATAGAATTATCGCGGCAGCCGAAAGCCACCTGTTTTTCGTCGGGGGAGATGGCGATGCAGCGAACGGTATCGGTTGACACTTTGATGGTGTGCACCAACTCTAAACTCGCCAAGTTCCAGACAGAAACGCTGCCATCTTCAGACGCTATCAGTAGTTCGTTTTTTTTAGCTGCCGATTTGATATCGAAAATAGGCTTCAAATGGTGCTTGAGTGACTTGATAAGCTTTTGCTGTATAAAATCAAACACCAGCACCTCGCCGCTGCGCAGGCCTGCAATTAATACCGGAAAGCCTGCCGGGCAATGGATAGCATAAATTGAAGCATTAACCGGAAACATCACCTTGATGAAAGAAAAATCCTTCAGGCTCCATTCCACCAAACCCTTATCGTTGCCGCCTGTAAACAATATACCCGGCTTTTGCGAAAGTTCAAGCGTGAAAATGGGATTACCATGCCCGGTTAGTTCTGCTAATTTTTCAACGGTCATTTTTAGTTCATGGTTAATGGTTCATGGATCATAGATAGAAAATTAGTGATCAAAGTTTTACTATGAACTATTATCTATAAACCATGAACTAAGCTTATTTATGTCTTCCTTCTAAATTTTTAGCGATGGTTTTAAGGTCGAGGCCTTTTTCACGGAGTAGTACCAGCAAGTGAAAAACTAGGTCAGACGATTCATTAATGAGGTCTGTTTCTGTTTCGGCAAGAGCCGCTATCACGGTTTCAACGCCTTCTTCACCAACTTTCTGGGCTATTTTGTTGAGCCCTTTGCTGCGTAGTTTGTTCACGTACGATCCTTCTACCGGGTTCTCATACCTGTCGGCAATGATGTTCTCCAGCTCCAGTATAAAGTTCTGGTTATATTCGGTTTTAAAGCAGCTGCGCGAACCGGTGTGGCAGGTTGGGCCATCAGCCTTAACCTTGATCAGGATGGTATCGTTATCGCAGTCAATGCTGATGTTTTTAACATGCAGAAAATTGCTGCTGGTTTCGCCTTTTGTCCACAAGCGGTTTTTGGAGCGTGAAAAAAAGGTAACGATATTTTCCTTTACGGTTTTATCATACGCTTCCTGGTTCATATAACCCAGCATGAGCACCTCAAGGGTTTGCTCATCCTGTATAATAACCGGAACCAGTCCGTCGGTTTTGTTGAAATCTATGTTCATTTTATGTTGGTTGTGAGGTGGGGGGATAGTGCGGAGAGCGGGGTGTGTGGTGCGGGAAACGAAATAATGTGTATTAATCACAATTCCCGCTCCCCGCACCGCACTCCCCGCTCCAAATTATATCCTTACCTCAATATTATTACTTTTCAATACAGTTTTTAAGTCGGGGATCAGTATTTCGCCATAGTGAAATACGGAGGCTGCCAAAGCTGCATCTACATTAGTTTTGTCAAATACATCAACAAAATGCTGTACCGCGCCTGCGCCGCCCGAGGCTATAACCGGAATATGTACAGCATCGTTAACTGTTTTTAACAAACCATTATCGAATCCGTTTTTGGTACCATCATGATCCATAGAAGTGAGCAGGATCTCACCTGCGCCACGGCTTTCGGCTTCCAGTATCCACTCCAATGTTTCACGCTCTGTGGGCAGGCGACCACCATTCAGATGAACTATATTTTTATCGCCCATGCTGCGGGTATCAACCGCTATCACCACAAACTGAACACCAAAGGCTTTAGCCAATTCGTCAATCAGGGCGGGGTTACGTACTGCAGCCGAGTTAATGGATATTTTATCAGCACCAGCATTAAGCAGGGCATTAGCATCGGCAATTTCGTTGATACCGCCACCAATAGTAAATGGAATGTTGATCTGGCGGGCAACAGCCTTTACCAGTTCAACCATGGTTTTACGGCGCTCAACAGTGGCGGTAATATCCAGGAAAACCAGTTCGTCGGCACCCTGGCGCGAGTAGTTCCAGGCCAGTTCAACCGGATCGCCGGCATCGCGCAGGTCAACAAAGTTTACGCCTTTCACCGTACGGCCGTCTTTAACATCAAGGCAGGGGATGATGCGCTTGGCAAGCCCCCCCCGCCCCCTAAAGGGGGTGCCTTTGATTTGCGTATTTATATCTTCCAATACTTTATTTAAATTGTTGAATATTTGATCGTTTGTAAAGCGTAGCACTTTGATGCCGTCGAGTTCTAAATTTGACTGTCGCTCTAAATCGTCTATTACTATTTCAGGGATTTTATGAATACTGCCATCCAACTCAATAACCAACTTATGTTGATGACAATAAAAGTCGGCTATATAAATTCCTAAGGGATGTTGCCTTCTGAACTTAACACCTAATTGACTTCCTTTCAGGTGCCCCCATAGTAGTTCTTCAGCGGCTGTCATCCGGTAACGTAAAGCTTCTGCATTTTTAAAAATTGGTGCCGAAGCACCAAAAAACATTTTCTTTTTCATCAGAAAGTTAAGCATGCAAATAGCTCCCCCTTTAGGGGGCTGGGGGGCCTAAATCGAGATCAGCGCGTCCAGGTTCCAGTTTTTTACGTCTTCGATGGTGATGTGGCCTTCGTAAATAGCCTTGCCTACCACAACCGATTCAACTTTCAAGCGGCTCAGGTGTTCAACATCTTTCATGGAACTTACACCGCCCGAAGCAATCAGTTTAATGAATGGTGAATGGTCAAGCAGTTTTTCGTAAAGCTCGATGCCCGCGCCGCCCAGTTTACCATCTTTGTTGATATCGGTACATAAAAAGCGGAAAAAGCCTAATGAAAGGCACTTATCAACGTAATCTCTTAGTTTAATTGGCGAACTTTCCATCCAGCCGGAGTATTTGATCACCTCGTCCAAAACATCGATAGCGATAACTACCTGGTCTGAGCATTTGTCTTTACCGCATATCTCACTGCCAAGCTCAGGTAAAAAGTTAGGGTTGGTAAGCGCCTGAGTACCTACAATTACGCGGTGAACGCCCGCGTCTATCAGTTCCTTTACTTTATCAATACTGCGGATACCGCCTCCGTACTGAACCTTCATATCGGTTTTACGGATCACATCAAACAGGTATTGTTGATTGCTGAAATCATTTTTTGCGCCGTTCAGATCTATGATATGTATAAAATTGGTACCATTGCTCTGGTAGCGCTCAATCATTTCTTCAAGCGTAACATCGTATTCTGTTACCTGACCATAATCGCCTTCACGCAAACGCACTACCTTTTTGTTCAATATGTCAATAGCAGGGATAATGTACATGTCTTTATATTTTTGAAAAGTTTGTTAACAATGTTTCGCCGTGCACGCCTGATTTTTCAGGGTGAAATTGTACTCCGTAAAAGTTATCATGCCAAATTGATGCCGAAAATTCATTGTTATAATTGGCGGCCAATAAAGTGTATTCTTTATCGTACTCAATAAAGTATGAATGTACAAAGTAAAAATGTGAACCCGACGGTATATTTTTAAATAGGGGATTTTCCTTTTCGGGGAATACCTGGTTCCAGCCGGTGTGCGGTACTTTGTGCGTACTGCTCTCCTTGAACTTTAACGTTTTTATCGGGAATATATTGAGCAGGTTGGAGTCGCCTTCTTCAGAATAGGAGGTAAGCAGCTGCATGCCAACACAAATACCCAACGTAGGTTTGTTAAGCGCTTTTATAGTGGGTACCAAACCTGTTTGCTCCAGCTTGCGCATGGCAGCACCCGCGTGGCCCACACCGGGGATAATATAACGGTCGTACAGATCAAAGTCCCCGGCTTTGTTGATCATTCCGTAAGGTATCCCCAGCCGGTCTAACGCTGCTGTGAGCGAAAAGATATTACCGGCGCCGTATCGAATAATGCCGATGCCCCTCCCGCCCCCTGAAGGGGGTGCCTTTGAAGGGCTTGTTTTATTTGCCTGATTACTGTCCATTGTGTAATTCAAAAGTTCCCCCTTTAGGGGGTTAGGGGGTCTACAATACCCCTTTAGTACTTGGTAAAACCATCTTATCTACATCACGCTTTACCGACATTTTTATTGCCTTGGCAAAGGCTTTAAATATGGCCTCAATTTTATGATGTTCATTTTGCCCTTCGGCTTTGATGTTCAGGTTGCATTTGGCCGCGTCTGAGAACGATTTAAAGAAATGGTAAAACATTTCTGTAGGTACATCGCCCACTTTTTCGCGGTTAAATTCGGCTTCCCATACTATCCAGTTACGGCCGCCAAAATCAATGGCAGCTTGTGCCAGGCAGTCATCCATCGGCAAACAAAAACCATAGCGTTCAATGCCTTTTTTGTTACCTAATGCAGTAGCAAAAATCTCGCCTAAGGCTATGCCTGTATCTTCAATGGTATGGTGCTCGTCAATATGCAGATCGCCTTTGGCTACTACTTCCAGATCAATACTGCCGTGTCGTGCAATTTGGTCAAGCATGTGGTCAAAAAAGTGCAACCCGGTTGATACTTTCGACTCTCCTGTGCCATCAAGGTTTATTTTGATATAAATGTCAGTCTCTTTAGTAGTACGGCGGTGTTCAACCACGCGTTGCCCCAGTTTCAGAAATTCATATATTTTTTGCCAGTCGGTAGTTTCCAGTGCAATGGTATCGCCGATGTGATCGGCCTCGGTAAACTCTCCGCCACCTAAACCTGAATTATTATTAAGCCAGATAGCTTTGGCGCCCAGGTTACGGGCCAGCAGCACATCATTCTTACGATCGCCAATGGTGAATGAACCTGGCAGGTCATACTTTTCTGTATCCAGATATTGGGTAAGCAATGCTGTGCCCGGTTTGCGGGTTGGTGCCTTATCGGCCGGGAAGGTACGGTCGATAATGATGTTATCGAACTTTACACCTTCGGCCTCAAATGTTTTGAGGATAAAGTTATGTACCGGCCAAAAAGTATCCTCCGGGTATGATGCCGTACCTAAACCATCTTGATTGGTAACCATCACCAGTTCAAAATCAAGCTCTTTGGCTATTTTAGGCAGATAAGTTAGCGCACCGGGATAAAATTCCAGCTTTTCAAAAGAATCTATCTGCTCATCAGCAGGTTCTTTGATCAACGTTCCGTCGCGGTCAATAAACAATATTTTCTGTAGATTGCTCATTTAAAATTCTGTAGGGTTTCAAGTAAAGTGATATTTTCATCAGGAGTGCCAACGGTAATGCGCAGGCAGCCTTCACAAAGTTCAACTTTGGAGCGGTTGCGGATAATGATGCCTTTGCCCACCAGGAAGTTATAGATGCTGTTGGCATCGGTTGTTTTCACGAGGATAAAGTTAGCATCTGAAGGGTAAATATCCAGTACAAAATCAAAGTTTTTGAGTTCAAGCACCAGCCTGTCGCGCTGTAAAAGGGTTTCCCTGATCCAGGCGTTAATCTGGTCAACATTGGCCAATGCTTCCAGTGCCAGTTGCTGCGAAGCCTCGTTAACATTGTAAGGTGGTTTCACCTTGTTCATCACTTCGATGATCTCTTCGCTGGCAAATGCCATACCTACACGCAGGCCAGCCAATCCCCAGGCTTTTGACAGGGTTTGCAACACCACGAGGTTGGCGTATTCGGTAAGTTCCTGAATAAAAGTTTTCTGGCGGCTAAAGTTGATATAGGCTTCGTCAACAATAACGAGGCCGTTAAAGTTAGCCAGCAGGGTTTCTACATCGGCCCTGTTAATAGAGTTGCCGGTAGGGTTATTGGGCGAGCAGATGAAGATCAATTTGGTGTTCTTATCAATAGCTTCGGCAATACCCTCCAGGTTAAGCTGGTAATCGTCGGTCAATAAAACCTTGCGGGCCTCCACATCATTAATATTGGCCGATACCTGGTACATGCCATAGGTAGGAGGAACAATGATCACATTATCCACGCCCGGATTGCAAAAGCTGCGGAAAAGTATATCGATAGCCTCATCGCTGCCGTTGCCAATAAAAATATTGCGTGGCGGTACGCCTTTAATTTCGGTGATGCGTTTTTTTAACTGGTACTGTAAAGGATCTGGATAGCGGTTAAATTGCTGATCTAAAGGCGACCCGAAAGCATTTTCGTTAGCATCCAGAAAAACACTGGCCTCGCCCTGGTACTCATCACGCGCGGAAGAATATGGGGTTAGGTTTTTGATGTTTTCGCGCAGAAGCCCCCCTAACCCCCTAAAGGGCGAGTTACCGTCAGGGCCGCTATATAGGCTTTGTACTTTATTTATATCTTCACTCATTGTAATATTCTTTAATTAGGTTATTAAACACCCTTGCTCCCCCTTTAGGGGGTTGGGGGGCTAATTCTTATGCTTACCGCGTTCCTGTGCGCATGCAGTCCCTCCAGTTCCGCCAGAATTTCAACGCTTGGGCCAATGTTCTGGATACCCTCGCGGGTGATATGCTGGAAGGTGATCTTTTTTACAAACGAATCAACCGATACACCCGAGTAAGCCCGGGCATAGCTGCTGGTTGGCAGGGTATGGTTTGTGCCTGAAGCATAATCACCGGCGCTTTCAGGGGTTAAATTACCCAGGAAAACAGAACCCGCGTTAACGATGAACCCGGTAATCTCTTTCCATCTTTCGGTAGCCAGTATCAGGTGCTCAGGAGCATATTCGTTACTGAAATCCATAGCCTGTTCCAGGTTGGAAGTTACCACGATGTAGGAGTTATCGATTGCCAGTTTAGCTATTTCTGCACGGGGCAGCGTAGGCAACTGTTTTTCAACTTGGGCCATGGTTTCCTGTGCTATTTTGGCAGATGTACAAACCAAAACCGATTGACTATCGATCCCATGTTCGGCCTGCGCCAGTAAGTCGGCAGCTATATAGGCCGGAGTAGCGCTTTCATCAGCAATAACCAATACTTCCGATGGGCCAGCAGGCATATCAATAGCTGTAGTGGTGGTTGATTGTATAATGGTTTTAGCCTTGGTTACAAACTGGTTACCCGGGCCAAATATTTTATCAACCTTAGTAACGCTTTCGGTACCGTAAGCCATAGCTGCTATAGCTTGTGCACCGCCTATCAAAAATATTTTTTCGATGCCCAGCAAAAGGGATACATACGCTATAAAGGCATTTACCTTTCCGTTTTTTTGCGGAGGTGAGCATACTACAATTTCGCGGCAACCTGCAATGCGGGCGGGGATACCGAGCATTAAAAACGTGCTTGGCAAAACGGCCGTACCGCCGGGAATATACAAACCTACCTTTTCAATGGGCCTGAGTTCGCGCCAGCAGGTTACGCCGGGCATGGTTTCTACCTTATCTTCGGCTTTTAGCTGTGCCCGGTGAAATTTATGGATGTTGTTGTAAGCGGTTTGTAGCGCTTCTTTTTGCTCCGCCGAAACGCTTTCGGCCAATTCTTCCAGGTCGGCTTTATCAAGGTACAGGTTACTGAGCTGAACCTTGTCAAACTTGCTGGCATAGTCATATAAGGCACTGTCGCCGTTTTGCTGAACCTGATCTATGACCTCTTCAACAATTCCGCGGATCTCGTTAGCCGGATCAACATTACGCTGAACCAGTTTTTGTATATCATTTGCAGTAAGTTCTGAATAATTAAATAATTTCATAGGTTAATACCTCTAATGATAGTTATTTATTTAATTGTTTGCCCCGGATTAATCCGGAGTCATTTGTAAGAAGCCCTCTAAATCTCCCCAAAAGGGGGAGACTTAAAATTAAAAGAGCTTTTTAAGGCCCTCTCCTTTGGAGAGGGTTGGGTGAGGCTCGGCTCCCTACAATATTATTTTCTCAATAGGCATTACTACAATGCCTTGTGCGCCGGCTTGTTTTAGCTGGCTTATCCTGTCCCAGAAATCACGCTCGGGGATAACCGTGTGAACGGCAACCCAATCAGGCTCGGCCAGGTTTACTACCGACGGACTTTTTACGCCCGGCAGCAAAGCAGTTACCGCCTCCAGATTATCCTGATGAACGTTAAGCACCACATACTTGGTTTCTTTAGCGCGCAATACAGATTGTACACGTTGTATCAGCTCCTTAACCAGTTCGTTATCTTCGGTAGCCTTACAGCTGATCAATACCGCTTCAGAGGTCATTACATCTGCAAATGGTTTTAGCCCGTTGCTTTTCAGTGTGCCGCCGGTTGAAACCAAATCGCAAATGGCATCACTTAAGCCAAGGCCGGGTGAAATTTCAACCGATCCCGAGATGGTACGGATATCTGATTGTATGCCTTGTTCTTTTAAGAATTTACCCAAAATAACCGGGTAGGTGGTAGCTATAGCTTTTCCGTTCAGATCGGTAAGGCTTTGAATATCGTTGTTATTTGGTACGGCAATTTTTAGTGAACATTTCCCGAAACCCAAACGCTGCAGGTAGCTTACCTCGGCTTCGGTTTCCTGAATCACGTTTTCGCCTACAATACCCAGATCGGCAATGCCATCCTGAACGTATTCAGGAATATCGTCATCACGAAGAAAAAGGATCTCGAGAGGGAAGTTTGATACCGGGGAGATAAGCGAGCTTTTGTAATTTTCAAAATTTAAGCCGCAATTTTTTAATAATTCAACAGATTTTTCGTTGAGCCGACCCGATTTTTGGATCGCTATTTTAAGTGTTTTCAAAAGATTGAATTTAAGGAACTATAATAAAAAAGAATATAAACGGAGGTTGTTATTTCGCGTAGAAACATACATATTAACTGATCACCACATGGTGGTGATGCAGATGAAGATGATGTAGTGCGATACCGTTCATTTTTATATAGTAAAACTATAGATTAGCAGCGCAAATATATACAGATGTTTTTTAAAACAAAATGTTTTTTTAATTCGGATTTCGGATGTTCGATTTCGGAATTATTAAAAAATGAAGTTTGAAGGATTTAACGGCTATCTGGTAAACCCGAAATCGAACATCCGAAATCCCAAATCATTCCTCATATTCATATATAGCACCTTCTTCCCCAAAATCCTTGATCTTTTTGAGTGATTTTACTTTTTGAATATCTTTCAGGTTAATAAGTTCTGGATTTTCAAGCACGTTAAACCAGATGAGGTAGTAATGCTTAGCCTGGTAAAACTTAGCAATATCCTTTTTAAAGAATTTATGCGGCACTAGGTATGATGACATACCTGAGAAGAAGTAAACAGCCTCGTGCGCGTCGGTATAAATTTTTATGCCGGGTTTAAATAAGCTTTTGTCGCCGCTTTTAAGGTAGGCTGCAAATGGCGATTCGAGCCAGCTATTGTCGGTGTAGCCAGGGTTACCGTATTCGTCCGATATCTGGTCGCTGTAACGGGCCTTATCAATTAAAAATTCCTTGGTTACAAAACCCAGCATCATGGCTATAAATATAACCGATACAATAGTTTTAGTGGTTTTATTAGTTATCCTTTTTAACAGTAACAGGCCCCAGCTGGTATAACCCCAAAGCGCGGGTATATATATAGGTGCCAGTAAACGGTGGTTGATGCGCTCGTACCGTGAAAAAGTAGACGATAATATAATGAACAGCCCGTACACCAATGCAAAAGTAATGGCCAGATTTTCAAAGCTGTCTACATGGCGGCGGTAGTAATTATAAGCCAGCGCGGCTATAAAACCTATCAATATAATAACGGCAATGGGTGTAGCCAGGTAATACTGATTGGGGGTAAAACCCATCCAATCGCACATCACGGTACCAAAGTAGTATAAATTTTTGCTGAAAGGGGTGATGGATGGCTCGCGAGGCCCTGTTGTAGTGCCTGACATGAGCGCGTTGAACAACAGGTTACTTACCAGCAGCGATATACAAACAAAGCCATATATAATAATGTGTACAATTTTCTTTTTCAGCGGCAAAACCCTGTCGAGCAGTAACAGCAGACCGCCGGTGCCTACAATAGTAACCGCGGCATAGCGGGTTACACAGCTCACTGCAGCTATAGCAGCGGCTATAATAAGTGCTTTCAGGGTATGTTTAAGCAGATACTGCCTGAATGCTACCAGGAAAATAAGTGTTTCGAGGATAAACAGCGTTTCCGACCATAGGTAGGAGTACACCTGTAACAGCGCCGGGCTCAGTATAATGGCTATCAGCATTAACCATTTATACACCCTTGCCGATGGCACAAAGCGCTGCATGATGTAGCCCGAAGTAAATATCAAGGCGGCAAACATCAGCCCGTTGAGTATAGCACCAAACATAACCGGATCTACCCGGGTAATGAATAGGATACTGCCCAAAAATATGGGGTAAAACACCGGGAAATCAACTATCGGTACATGGTTAAAAGTATGCAGCGTACCGCCGGTACTAAAGCTGCGGGCCGCACTGATGTACATGATAGAATCGGGCGAAATTCCTATACCACTGTAACTGCAAAATAGCTGAACAGCAGCAAAACCAATCAAAGCGGCGATAAAAGTATCGGAGTTTTTTAAGTAATGGCTTAGCTGCATGTGTTGTATTTTGTAATAGTGGTAAAAGTTTTACGGAGGGAAAATGTTTTAGGTTTTATGAAAAATGTGGCCGCGCACTTATTAAACTATTGTCATTGCGAGGAACGAAGCAATCGCGAACTATGCGAATCCGTTCTGTATAGT
Source organism: Mucilaginibacter aquaedulcis (assembly GCF_030409325.1). Lineage (GTDB taxonomy): Bacteria > Bacteroidota > Bacteroidia > Sphingobacteriales > Sphingobacteriaceae > Mucilaginibacter > Mucilaginibacter aquaedulcis. The sequence continues at coordinate 163,334 of NZ_JAUFPR010000001.1, read as the reverse complement.
TCGCGATTGCCACGCTATCGCTCGCAATGACAGTGTTTTATTTAGAGGGGGGCTCGAGGCACTTTAATCAATCAGATCCAGCACAGTGCTGATAGGCTGATCGCTATCTATAAGGATACCTTTAACACCTGCGGCGGTGCCGGCTTCTACATCCCGCTCACGATCACCTATAAAGTATGATTTTGATGGGTCAATATTATATTTAGCTATACCTTGTAATAGCAGTCCCGGCTTTGGTTTGCGGCAATCGCAGTCGCCGGTAAACAGGGGGTGATGAGGGCAGTAAAAAAAGTCGACAATATCAACGCCATGCTCTTTGTAAACTTGTTTCAGGTGATTGTGCATTTTGGCCAGTTCATCTTCAGTATACCAGCCTTTGGCCAGGCCGCCCTGGTTGGTGGCTACCAGCAGCATGTAGCCCCTGTCTTGTAAGGTTTTCAGAGCGTCAAAGTTGTCCAGTACATGAAAATCTTCAAAACGGCGTACGTAATCGCCCATTTCCTGGTTAAGTACTCCATCACGATCTAAGAAAACAGCTTTATTTTTTGCAGACATCTATTTAAAATTTTGCGCGAAGTTAGCAATTCTAAAACTTACCTATAAATGCTATAAAATTATAGGTAGGGTGGGGCGTTAAGTTCAAAGCATATATTCTATGATATAGATAGGTAAAATCACACAAAATTTAATTTTGTTATAACTGTTTTTACTGCTTTTATAACTGTTTATAGCTTAATTTGTGCAACTTTATATTGATTCTAAATAAGTAAATTCAGGATTTCATTTGTGTTATCATAATATTTAGTCTTAAATGTTATGGATTTGTTAAATAAACATTACTTCGGTAATGGATTTTTTAGAAATTTTCAAAAATAACCGATGATTTTATAATTTATGTTGTATTTGCTATCTTCGTAATTACACCCTTTTTATAAAACTGGTTTATATTTTACGATGAATCAAACTGAGAGCCACCAGGGCCTTTACAGGCCAGAATTTGAACACGACTCCTGCGGAACTGGATTTATAACCAATATTAATGGTCATAAAAGTAACCAGATCATTGACGATGCACTAACCATGCTCGAAAACATGGAGCACCGCGGAGCTTGCGGATGTGACCCGGAAACCGGCGACGGAGCCGGAATACTGATACAATTACCACATGAGTTTTTGATGGAAGAATGCTCAAACCTGGAGATCAGCCTGCCTGAACCGGGTGAGTATGGTGTGGGAATGATATTTTTCCCAAAAGATTCGGCACAGAAAAAAGCTTGCCGTATGGTGATCACCAGTGCCATTGAAAAATTAGGCTTAATTAAGCTGGGTTACCGCAAATTAGTTGTAGATTCAACAACAGTTGGAGAAACCGCACGCCAGGCCGAACCGGATGTGGAGCAAATTTTTATTGCCAGGCCAACCAGCATTACCAATGCTGATGATTTTGAACGTAAACTTTTTATATTAAGAAGATATATTAATAAAACTATTACCGAAACCATAGCCGGTGCCGGTGATCATTTTTATTTTACCTCGCTTTCATGCAAAACCATAGTTTACAAAGGGCAGGTAACCACCTACCAGCTGCGTAAATACTATTCAGACTTAACAGATCCGCGTATTGCATCGGGCTTTGCCATGATCCACTCGCGTTTCTCAACCAATACTTTCCCATCATGGAAATTGGCCCAGCCGTTCCGCCTTATAGCGCACAACGGCGAGATTAATACGCTTACAGGTAACCTTAACTGGTTTTACTCGGGCTTAAAATCATACGCTTCGGCATACTTCACTGCCGAAGAAATGGAAATGATCATGCCGGTGATCGATAATAACCAGTCAGACTCTGCCTGTTTAGATAACATCATCGAGATATTATTGCACTCAGGCCGCTCATTACCACACGTAATGATGATGCTGATACCAGAGGCCTGGGATGGTAACGAGCAAATGGATCCGCTTAAAAAAGCGTTCTATGAATATCATGCTACCTTAATGGAGCCATGGGATGGCCCTGCTGCTATCAGCTTTACCGATGGTAAGCTGGTTGGTGCGGTGCTTGATCGTAATGGTTTGCGCCCGCTGCGTTATGTGATCACTAATGATGGTCGTGTAATTGCTGCTTCCGAAGCCGGTACACTGGCTATTGACGAGAGTACTGTTTTGCGTAAAGGCCGTTTACAGCCGGGCAAAATGTTGCTGATTGATACCGAGCAGGCCCGTATCATTACCGACGAAGAAATTAAAAAAGAAATTGCCTCACAACAGCCATACGAGCGTTGGTTAGAGAACTATAAAATTAACCTGAGCGAACTTGCTGAGCCGCGATTGGCCTTTGCCAGCCTTTCTGAAGCATCAGTGTTCCGTTACCAGCAGGTGTTTGGCTACAGCCGTGAAGATCTGGATACCATTATTAAGCCAATGGCTGTTGATGGCAAGGAGCCGGTAGGTTCAATGGGTACCGATGTGCCGCTGGCTATCCTGTCAGATAAGCCTCAGCACCTGTCAAGCTACTTTAAACAATTTTTTGCGCAGGTTACCAACCCGCCGATAGATCCTATCCGTGAGCGTTTGGTGATGAGTTTGGCTACTTTCATCGGTAACAACGGTAATTTGTTGGATGAAGATAAAATGCATTGCCATTGCGTGGTATTAAAACACCCGATATTAAAAAACCACCAGTTAGAGAAACTGCGTAGTATTGATACCGGTTTGTTCCATGCCAAAACATTGCAAACTTACTTTAATGCCGATGGCATGCCAGGTTCATTGGAAAAAGGTATTGCAAGGCTTTGCCGCTACGCGGAAGACGCTGTTGACGATGGTTTTGAGGTACTGATCCTGTCAGATCGTGCCATTGATTCTGAACATGCACCAATACCTTCATTACTGGCTGTATCTGCAGTGCACCATCACCTCATTAAAAAAGGTCGTCGTGGTGCTGTAGGTCTGGTTGTTGAAACCGGCGATGCATGGGAAGTACATCATTTTGCCTGCTTACTGGCTTTTGGCGCTACTGCTATTAACCCGTATCTGGCATTATCAACCATTGAAACCGTTAAAAACAACGGCAGCCTGGAAACCAGCCTTGATATTAAAACACTGCATAAAAACTATGTAAAATCTGTAAATGATGGTTTGCTGAAGATATTCTCAAAAATGGGTATCTCCACCTTACAGTCATACCATGGCTCGCAGGTATTTGAAATATTAGGTTTAAATAAATCGGTTGTTGATCGTTATTTCTCCGGAGCCGTTACCCGCATTGGCGGTTTAGGTTTGGACGAAATTGCACGTGAGGCACTTTGCAAACACCGTATTGGCTTTAGCGCCAAGGCTGCTGATAATTTACTGCCCGAAGGTGGTATTTACCAGTGGAAACGCAGGGGTGAGGCTCACTTGTTTAATCCAACAACGGTACACTTATTACAACATGCTACACGCACCAATGATTACGAGGTATATAAAAACTATGCTAAAGTAATTAATGAGCAAACCGAGAAGCATTTCACCATACGTGGCCTGCTTGATTTTGCCCATCACCGTGAGGCTATTACCCTTGATGAGGTTGAACCGGCCGAAAACATCATGAAACGCTTTGCAACAGGCGCCATGTCATTCGGTTCTATCTCGCATGAGGCACACAGCACTATGGCTATTGCCATGAACCGTATAGGCGGCAAAAGCAATACCGGCGAAGGTGGTGAGGACGAAATGCGCTACGAAAAGCTACCAAACGGCGATTCTATGCGTTCGGCTATTAAGCAAATTGCTTCGGCACGTTTTGGGGTTACTTCAAACTACCTTACCAATGCCGATGAACTACAGATAAAAATGGCGCAGGGCGCAAAACCAGGTGAAGGTGGGCAGTTGCCAGGTCATAAAGTTGATGACTGGATCGCTAAAACCCGTCACTCTACACCTGGGGTTGGTTTAATTTCGCCTCCTCCGCACCATGATATTTATTCTATCGAAGATTTGGCGCAGTTGATTTTCGACTTAAAGAATGCCAATCGTGCTGCGCGTATCAACGTGAAACTGGTATCAAAAGCCGGTGTTGGTACCATTGCCGCAGGTGTTGCCAAAGCACATGCCGATGTTATCCTGATTGCCGGTTATGATGGCGGTACAGGTGCATCGCCAATAAGCTCGGTAAAACACGCGGGCTTACCATGGGAACTTGGTTTAACCGAGGCTCATCAAACACTGGTTCGTAACAAACTGCGTAGCCGTGTGGTATTGCAAACAGACGGACAGTTAAAAACCGGTAGGGATTTGGCGATTGCCGCCCTGATGGGGGCCGAGGAATGGGGTGTTGCTACTGCAGCCCTTGTTGCCGGCGGCTGTATCATGATGCGCAAATGCCATTTAAACACTTGCCCTGTAGGTGTTGCTACACAAGATCCGGAATTAAGGAAACTATTTTCAGGTAAACCTGAGCACGTGGTAAACCTGTTCCGCTTTATGGCCGAAGAGCTTAGAGAAATTATGGCCGAGCTTGGTTTCCGTACCATTAATGAAATGGTGGGCCGTGTACAATTCCTGAAAGTTAAGGATCACCTGGATAACTGGAAAGCCAAAAAGATCGATCTGTCGGGCATATTACATCCGGTTACCAACGCTAAGGGCATGACCCTGTATAACAGCGAAAGCCAGGATCATGGCATGAGCGACATCATCGACTGGAAACTGGTTGAGAGCGCTAAAGCTGCTTTGGAAGATAAAACACCGGTTTTTGCATCATTTGATGTAATTAACGTCAACCGTACCATTGGTACATTACTGTCAAACGAGATCTCTAAAAAATACGGATCAGCTGGCTTGCCTGATAATACCATCAACTACAAATTCAAAGGCTCGGCCGGGCAAAGCTTCGGCGCGTTTGCCACCAAGGGTATCTCCTTTGAGCTGGAAGGCGAAGCCAATGACTATGTAGGTAAAGGTTTATCCGGCGCGCAACTGGCTATCTACCCGGCAGCTAATGCAACTTTTGTTCCGCAGGATAACATCATCATTGGTAACGTTGCCCTTTATGGTGCTACATCTGGTGAGGTATTTATTGGCGGTATGGCAGGCGAACGTTTCGCGGTGCGTAACTCTGGTGCTACCACGGTTGTTGAAGGTATCGGCGATCACGGTTGCGAGTACATGACCGGTGGCCGCGCGCTCATCTTAGGTAAAACAGGCCGCAACTTCGCGGCAGGTATGAGCGGTGGTTTGGCCTGGGTTTATAACCCTGACAACAGCTTTGCCGAAAACTGCAATACCGAAATGGTTGATCTTGATCCGCTGGCATCAGATGATAAAGAGCAGATACAGGCATTGCTGCGCAAGCACATCAGCCTTACCGGCAGCAAGCTGGCACAGCAGATACTGAACAACTGGAACGAAGCTTCAACCCAGTTTGTAAAAGTGTATCCAAAAGAGTATAAAAAAGTTATAGAGAAGTTACAATATCAAACAATAGGCTAAATTTCAATGGGAAAACCAACAGGATTTCAGGAGTTTAACAGGGAATTACCAACCAAGGTTCCCGCTGCTGAACGCGTAAAGAACTATAAAGAGTTTGTTAATTTATATACCGACGAGAAACTTAACCAGCAATCGGCCAGGTGTATGAATTGCGGTATCCCGTTTTGCCATTCGGGTTGTCCGCTTGGCAACATTATTCCGGAGTTTAACGATGCTGTGTATCGTAAAAACTGGGAAGAGGCTTACCATATTTTATCATCTACCAATAACTTTCCGGAGTTTACAGGCCGTATATGCCCTGCACCCTGCGAATCGGCCTGTGTGTTAGGTATTAATAAACCTGCCGTAGCTATTGAGGAGATTGAAAAACATATTATTGAAATAGCTTACCAGAAAAACCTGGTGAAAGGAACCGCACCTTTAGTTAAAACCGGTAAAAAGATAGCGGTTGTTGGCTCGGGCCCTGCAGGTTTAGCCGCAGCTGCGCAATTGAGCAAAGCCGGCCACTCGGTAACCGTTTACGAACGTGATGATAAACCCGGAGGTTTGTTACGTTACGGCATACCTGATTTTAAATTAGAAAAATGGGTTGTTGAACGCCGCGTTGAGGTAATGGAGAAAGATGGTGTTGTATTTAAATGCAACAGCGAAGTAGGTAAAAATGTAGCTGCCGATGAACTGGTGCGCAATAATGATGCAGTAGTACTGGCCGGTGGTTCAACCATTCCGCGTAACCTTAATATTCCTGGCCGGGAGTTAAAAGGTATCCATTTCGCTATGGATTTCCTGAAACAACAAAACAAACGTGTAAGCAATATAGCTGTTGATGCCGAGGATATACTGGCTACAGATAAAGATGTAGTGGTAATTGGTGGTGGTGATACCGGATCAGACTGTGTGGGTACATCAAACCGCCAGGGTGCACGCTCTATTAAACAATTTGAGGTGATGTTTCAGCCACCTGAAAAGCGTACCAAGCACATGCCATGGCCAACATTCCCTATGGTATTAAAAACTACCAGCTCGCATGAGGAAGGTGCAGAACGTTTCTGGGGGGTAAATACCTTAGAGTTTTTAGGCGATAGTGAAGGCAACCTGCGCGCGCTTAAAGTGGTTGATGTGGAGTGGGAGCAAGATTTCTTAGGCCGCCCGGTAAAATTCCATACGGTTGAAGGTTCTGAGCGCGAAATACCTTGCCAGCGTGTATTTCTGGCTATGGGTTTCCTTAACCCGCAACATGAGGGTATGCTGCACCAGTTAAGCGTTGAGTTTGATGAACGCAAAAACGTTAAGGCCAAAGAAGGTGTTTACCGTACCAACGTAAGTAAGGTATTTACTGCCGGTGATATGCGCCGTGGTCAATCGTTAGTTGTTTGGGCCATATCTGAAGGCCGTGAAGCAGCCCGCAAGGTTGATGAGTTTTTAATGGGACACTCTGTGCTGGAAAGCAAGGATGCAGTGAACCAGTTTGATCAAGTATTTTAATCAGTGTTCTAATTAAATTATAAATCCAAAATCCAAAAGCCGGGCTCTTTAAAAAGACCCGGCTTTTTTTGTTAATACCTTGATGTCATTTAGATACGAGATAAGAATGAGAAATCTTATACGTGCAACATTCAGGGCTTAGAAGATTTCTCCCTTTGGTCGAAATGACAACCCGAAACAGAAAAAGCGACGCTCTTCTTAAGAGCCCCGCTTTTTCTATTGTTAATGATAATAAAGAATTGTCATTTCGATACGAGGTACGAGTGAGAAATCTTATACATTAAACTCATTCTTCGTTTAAGATTTCTCCCAATGACCGAAACGACATGTTTTTATAATGCAGGCTGCATGCCTGTAGCAATACCTATGCGGTTCCAGGCGTTAATGGCAATAATGGCCATGATTACCTGAGCAAGGTATTTCTCATCTAAAACAGCAGCGGCTGCTTCATAAGTTTTTTCAGATACGTGGTTTTGTATCAATGTTATTTCTTCGGTAAGGGCCAGTATGGCTTGTTCTTCTTCAGTAAAGAAAGGAGTTTCTCTCCAGGCGTTCAGCGCATAAATGCGTTGTTCTGTTTCGCCGGCTTTGCGGGCATCTTTGGTGTGCATGTCAATACAGTAAGCACAGCCATTTATTTGGGAGGCACGTATTTTTATAAGTTCTTTATGAGTTTTTGTTAAAGCACTTTTTTCTAAATAAGATTCAAAACCTAACATGGCTTTGTATGCATCTGGCTCTACTTTTGGGATTACAACTCTTGGTTTCATTTTTTTATCGTTTTTGTTATACCCAAAGGTCGGGACAAAACAGGCCTCAAAAAATGAATCAAGATTAAGAAAACAGGGGGTGCTAAATTTTTTTCGCCCTGATCTTACTCATGAACTGCGGGGTAAAACCCAGGTATGATGCCAGCATATATTGCGGAATACGCTGCATAAACTCCGGAAAAAGGGAACTGAAATGCCGGTAACGTTCCTCGTCGCTAAGGCTGTAAATATATTCAATTCGTTTTTGAGCGGCGGTAAAGGCCCGTTGTTGCACTATGCGGAAGTAACGCTCCAGTCGGGGCACTTTTTCAAAAAGCTCCTCCAGTTTGTTTTTGCTAATGCTGATGATCTCTGAATTTTCCACCGCCTGTATGTAATAGTTAGATGGTTTTCCGCTCTCGAGGCCGAAATAATCGCTCAACCACCAGTTTTCAATAGCAAACTGGGTTATTTGTTCGTTAAGCTTTTTATTGATGAAATAAAGGCGCAGGCAGCCTTTGCTTACAAAATATATGTCCTTACAGATGTGATTAGGTTCAAGCAAAAATACCTTCTTTTTAACGGATTTTACTGTAACAGCCAAACGGATTAATTCTATATCGGCATCGCTGAGTTCAATGAATTTTTTAATATGGTCTGTAAGGTTGCTCAACATATTTTAGAACCTCGAAGATAATGATCAAATAATTATACCAGCGCTTTTTTCAGATATTGTTTTAATGAATTATCTAATAAAGTGCCCCAGCCTTTTATAAAGTCATTTCCTGTAAAATGTTTTAAGTTTTCGGGGAAATTTTCCAGCCCCGTGTGTGTTACTTTTAGCCTGGTTTGGTTTTCGCCCATAGGATTTAGTTCAAAACATACTTCAGTTTTAACAGGAGCATAATCAGCATCACTAAAATTGTTGAACGTCATAGTATATGATAGCTTTTGGCCGTTTACCACCTCGGTTACCTGACAAATATGTAAAAACTCACGATCATCAACCTTACCCCAAAACTGAAACTCGAAACCAACTACCGGCATAAAACCTTCAATATCAAAATACCAATGTTTCATGTCGTTATTATCGGTAATGGCTTTCCATATCCTATTGGCGGGAGCATCATAAATGCGTTCTGTTACAAGAGGTTTTGTTTCCATAATTTTATGATTTTAAAACCTGACCCACACTTTTGAGTATGGGACAGGTGATAATTCTATTGTTATTTATAATTAACCTTTTATTTCTCTACATACTCTTTTAACGAAGTGCCAACAATATGAGTCCAGCCTTTGGTAAAGCTTTCTATAGCAAAATCTTTTAATGGCGGGAAGGTTTCCAAACCAGTATGAGTAAGTACCACCTTTGTTTTATCTCCCTGCGGGAAAAGCTCCCATGTAACTTCCGAATAGCCGTCATAGCCCTCATAGGTCCATGTGTGGGATAGTTTTTTGCCTTCAATAACCTCGGTTACGCGACATTTATGCACATAAGTTTTTTCTTTGCTTCCACCATTAAAGGTAAACTCAAAGCCAACTACGGGTTTAAAATCAGGAAGGTCAAAATACCATTCCTTCATTTTATTATTGTCGGTAATAGCCTGCCAAACCCTATCAGCAGGAGCGTTGTAAATACGGTCGATCACAAAAGGTTGTGCGCTCATAATTTTTCATTTTTACGGTTAATATTATCGGTTGATTGTTGTTCCTGATCGAGAAAATGGCCCAATGCATCCAGCTTTTGGCTCCAGAACCTGCGGTATTGCTCGGCCCAGTCGGTTACTTCTTTCAATTGCCTGAGGTCGGCATGGCAAAAGCGCTCGCGGCCTTGTTGTTTAATCACCAGCAAACCGCAGGAGGTTAATATTTTAATGTGTTTAGATACTGCCGGGCGGCTCATCTCAAAATTATCGGCTACGGCATTTAAATTCATACTTTGATGGGCAATCAGGTTAATGATCTCCCGGCGGGTTGGGTCGGCTATGGCTTTAAAAATATCTCTGCTCATTGGTCATAAAAGGCTATATGAAACCTTTTGGTTACAAATATATATGAAACCTTTTGGTTACACAATAGGAAATATAAATTATTTACGATAGGATAGTCTGACATTATTATCAGGCTTTGCTAAACCAGAACAAGTAATTTTTGTTAGATAAAAAGAAAACGTAAACAAATTGTAAATGAAGCTGCAAAAAACAGGAGTGTTATTAGGTTTATTAATCTTTACATTGATGCAAGCCTGTGAGAGCAACAAGCGGGCCCATAATTATAATAACAAGCCTTTGGTTGATGATAAGGGTTTATTGTTTTTTACAAACGCTACCGAAACCAGCCTCACTACCGTAAAAGCTTCGGGCTTGGTAATTGCCAATTCAAAAAATCAGGAGGTTGTTCAGTTTGGGAAAAACATGATAAACAACTATACCAAACTTGCCGCCGATTTAAAAAAGCTACAGGCCGATAACTTCGTAACTGCCGAAGATTCTATCAGTACTCTTCATCAGCAAACCATAGCTGTGTTGGAGAAGAAACATGCCATAACATTTGATAAGGCATACATGCAGGAAATGATTAGTGAGCACCAGCAGCAAATTGAGCTGTTTAACTCGGCAAGCCAGGACAAGAACGTTAACGTAGCCGATTTTGCCAAAGAAATGCTCCCGGCGCTGCACGCCCGGCTTGATTCGGCAAAGGCTATCAGCACTGCTTTAAAATAACTTCAGTTGTTGCTGCACAGGAGGCTTTTCTTTTCCAAAAACGGTACGCCCGCCATGCTTCCAAGAGTTTTCACGCTCTATAGCTACAACCTCATCAAAATTGGTGTTGGGGGTAAAGTCCTTTTCGGCATTTACGGCAACCTGGTGCAGGCGTTTTATGGCTTCATTTTTTTCAGATTGCCCCAGCTTGGCCTTGTATACCGCGTTTTGCAGGGTATTGATGGTTTCGTCATAAACTTTGGTAGGTACGGGGAAAGGGGCACCGTCCTTACCGCCATGCGCGAAGGAGAACCGGGCCGGATCCTTAAACCGGGATGGTGTACCATGAATCACCTCGCTAACCAAGGCAAGCGATTGGAGCGTTCTGGGGCCCAAACCTTGCAGTAATAGCAGTTCCTCAAAGTCGGCGGGTTGTTTTTCGTGGGCCAGCCACAACACGGTGCCAAGCCGTTTCAGGTCCACATCTTTAGCTGTTACCTGGTGGTTATTGGGCATCACCAGTTTGTTGATCTCCCTGAGCATATGTTCAGGATTTTCGGCAGCTATCTGCATTACTCCGTTTCGGGATGTATCGGCCTGCGTATCGGTCATGTTGAGGATCAATCCATGATTTTGGCCGTATATAAATGTATGCGGATCATTAACAAACGATGTAAGCTGTTCTGAATGCCAGTGATAGCGGCGTGCCGTACTGCTGGCATCGCTCATGCCTTGCTGTACCACTGCCCATTTGCCACTATCGCTCAGGATAAAGTTGTGGGTATACAGTTGAAAGCCATCCTGAATGGCGGTGTTATCAACCTTGGCGCTTAATTTACTGCATTTTACCAGGTGGTGGCCATCGAGGCCGGTTTGTTCGCTTATTTTAAGGAGTTCGGCAGGGGTTTGCTTGGAGTGCTTGCCCTTGCCGCCGCAAATATAAATACCCAGTTCTCGGCTGTGCGGGTTGATAGCCCGTTTCAAGGCTCCCATAACCGAGGTGGTAATACCCGACGAATGCCAGTCCATCCCCATAACTGCACCCAGACTTTGAAACCAGAAAGGATCGCTCAGGCGGCGCAGTACTTCATCTTTGCCATAATCGATCACGATGTTTTCAACCACGGCAAGACCTAACTTAGCCATACGTTCGGCAAGCCATTGCGGCACATAACCGTAATGTAAAGGCAAATCGGCACTTCCTGATCGTTTCATGCTAACAAAGTTAGTAAATATTGGCCGTTGATTTTTTTGATTAAACTGATTTTGACCGTTGATTATTTGATTTTTGTGATTGCGTTGATTTGTTCCTAAGACTTCTAATGTATCATTGCGATTTAGCCTCACCCAACCCTCTCCAAAGGAGAGGGCTTTAAAATACTTTGAAGTCTCCCCTTTCGGGGGAGATTTAGAGGGGGCTTTTGTTTCATACCTTGCATGGCGCGGTGGAAATCAAAGCAATCATTAAAATCAAAAAATAATCAGCGGTCAAAATCACCGCAATTAATCAAGAATCACAGTCAATCCGCCTCTGTTTCTTGCAGGTACATCGCGTCAATATCGGCGGCGTATTTCTTTTCAATTACCTTGCGTTTGGCTTTCATGGTAGGGGTTATCTCGCCATCGTCCATGCTGAAAGGGTTGCGTTTTACCTTGAAGGCTTTTATACGTTCAAACTTGGCCAGTTCGTTGCTAAGTTTGCGCAGGTCCTGACCAATCCAGTCAACCAGTTCTTTGTCTTCTATAAAAACGTCGGGCTGTTCAAAAAAGGCATCTTTAAGACCAAAAGTTTCCTGCATGGTTTCGCGCGAAGGAACGATAATGGCGGTAATGTATTCGCGTTTATCGCCTACTAAAAATATCTGCTCAATTTTGGGGCTCTTGAGGTAGGTGTTCTCAACCGGGGTTGGGTAAATGTTTTTGCCGTACGCGTTTACCAGCATGTTTTTAAGGCGATCTGTTATTTGCAGGTTGCCGCGATAAAAACGGCCGATATCGCCTGTGTGAAACCAGCCATCCTTATCAATAACGGTGGCTGTTTCTTCGGGTTTGTTCCAGTAGCCCTTCATAACACAATGCCCGCGAACAATGATCTCACCTTCTTCCGATTGCAGATCTTCCTTGAACGAGTCGTGAGTTTGTATGGTGTAAATATGTTGATTATCTACATTTTGTATAGCCACTTCAATACCGGGTATTATGCGGCCAACGGTACCGTAAATTACACGGTGATGCTCGGTAACAGCCATAACCGGCGATGTTTCGGTAAGGCCGAAACCTTCGAGTATGATAATACCCAGATCGCCAAAAAATTCACCGATGTTTTTGGGCAGCGCGCCACCTCCCGATACCATGAATTTTAAACGCCCGCCGGTTTTTTCTTTTATTTTGCTGAATACCAGCTTTTCGGCCAATTTTTGCTGGCTGCTTAATATCAGCCCCGGTGTTTTGCCTGCTTCTTTAACCAGGCGGAATTTTTTACCGGTTTCCAGTGCCCACAAAAATATTTTTGATTTTACGCCTCCGGCCGATGTGCCATTCTTGATGGCTCTGTCATGAATACGTTCAAGCAGGCGGGGCACACAGTTTAATACGGTTGGCTTAACCTCGGCCATATTTTTGGCCAATAGTTCAAGGCTTTGAGCAAACGCAATCCTGCAACCTTTATAAAGGCATATATGATAAGTAGCCGTACGCTCAAAAACATGCGATAGCGGCAGGAACGACAAGAACAGATCGGTTTTTTCGATAAAAGGGATCTGTATAAGGCTGTTAATTACGTTTTGAGTGAGATTGTGGTGCGTAAGCATTACACCTTTTGGTATACCCGTAGTGCCCGATGTATAAATAAGGCAGGAAACATCAGTTGTTAAAATGGCCTCCCGGGCAGCATTAATGGCAAGGTGATATTGATCAACCAGGGTTAAGCCTTCGGCTATTAACTGGTTAAAACCAATAACCCCGGCATTAAGGTTAAGTTTATCAGTGTATTTTTCAAAATCTTCAAATGCAGGTATAATGCGGATCAGCGATTCGCAGCTGTTAGCCACCTTCAGCACTTTGCGAAAAAGGAAAGGATTACCCGCTATAATAGTTTTAGCGCCCGAATCATTCAGGATATACTCAATCTCGTTTTCGGTAAGTGTAGGATATATAGAAGTATTTATGGCGCCAATCTGTTGCAGGGCCTGGTCATAGTATACATAATCGGGGCCGTTCTCGATGAGCAGGGCAAGGCGGTCGCCTTTTTGCACACCCATGTGCAGGAACCAAGCCGATATGGCGTCTATTTTATCCAGTGCCTGCCTGTAAGTTATCTCAACCCAGGTATCCTTTACTTTGTGAAGCAAAAAGGTTTCACTATCGGGGTGTATGTTGGCTACAACATTACGTATAAAGCCCGGAACGGTTGATGGTTCAATTACCTGGTTCATTAAATATAAACTGATTTATGAGCGTCAAACTTATGTTTTTTAATGCTAAAACTAAAATCAAATGGTGTATATCCCCACATTAGGTTAAAGCCTAATTGTGATGCTGTAAAACATATTGGCTTAATAAAATATTAGATAGATAAACCATTCAGTTATATGGAGCAAGCCAGCGCAGTTATCATTTTTCCGCACCAGTTATTTAAGCAGCATCCGGCTGTAAATAAAGTCCGTACAGTTTATTTAGTGGAGGAAACCTTATTCTTTAACCAGTATAATTTTAACAAAAAAAAGCTGGTACTGCACAGGGCATCTATGAAATATTATGCAGATCATCTCAGTGAAAAAGGCATAAAGGTTCATTATATAGATGCCCGGGACGCTATGGCCGATGTACGCCTGTTAATTAACCATCTGGCTAAACAAAGCATAACGCAAATACACTTTGCCGATGTGGCCGATAACTGGCTCGACCGAAGACTCACACGCACTTGTGCCAAAAATAATATTCAATTAGTTAAGTACCCTACACCTAACTTTTTAAATGATGTTGCCGATGTAACCGATTTCTTTAATGAACGAAAAACCTATTTCCAAACAGACTTCTATATATCACAACGCAAACAGCGCGGCATTTTGCTGGAGACGGATGGCAAACCGATAGGCGGCAAGTGGACCTATGATAGCGAGAACAGGCTTCGCTTCCCCAAAAATGAAGTAGTACCGTTGCTGAATATACCGCCGCCAAATGAATATGTGAATGAGGCTATGCAATATGTAAACAAGTATTTTGAAGGCAATTATGGCACAACCTCATCGCCTTTTGGAAATCTGAAAGGATTTTATCCGGTAACACACGACGATGCCGAAAAATGGCTTGATGATTTTCTGGAACAGCGTTTATATCATTTCGGTATTTATGAGGATGCCATGGTGGCTAATGAAAGCTTTTTATATCATTCGGTATTGTCGCCCTTGATCAATGTTGGTTTGCTTGATCCGCAGCAAGTGATAAACCGGACGTTGGATTTTGCGGCCGACCGGGAGATTCCTCTGAACTCGCTCGAAGGTTTTATCAGGCAGATCATGGGTTGGCGCGAATTTATTCATATAGTGTACGAACGGGAAGGCTCGCGGCAACGAACCAAAAACTATTGGGGCTTTAAACGGAAGATCCCGGCATCGTTCTGGAACGGAACCACGGGTATTCACCCGGTTGATGTGGTTATTAAAAAGGTACTGGCCACCGGCTATACCCACCATATTGAAAGACTGATGGTGATGGGGAACTTTATGCTGCTTTGCGAGTTTGACCCTGATGATGTGTATCGCTGGTTTACGGAAATGTATATTGATGCCTATGATTGGGTAATGGTGCCCAATACCTACGGCATGACCCAATTTGCCGATGGTGGGCTGATGATGACCAAGCCCTACATCAGCGGCAGCAATTACTTGTTAAAAATGGGCGATTGGAAAAAGGGCCCTTGGCAGCAGATTTGGGATGGTTTGTTTTGGCGCTTTATGCACGTGCACCGGAATTTTTTTGAAAACAACCCACGATTAAGCATGCTTGTACGTTCATTTGATAAAATGCCCGCAGAAAAAAGAAAGGCACATTTAACTCATGCTGACAGTTTTTTACAAGCTTTAGATAAATAAACTAATTGATCAGGCTGCTGTGCCGGAGATAGACACACGGCTCATTGACGCCTAATTATAATTAAAGCGGAACACTGCAAGACGTTCCGCTTTTTAATTAATTTTTATTGGAGGAAAAGTTTTTTACCAAACCTCAAATACCTGCCCGGTTAAAGGGCCGAATACGCTTTTGTAATAGGCGTTGGCAACCTTATCCATAGAAACTGGGATATGGCCCGGGAAGTAGGGGAAATAATCGGGTGAGTCTTCAACAACGCCGGCACTAACCGCATTAATACGCACTCCGTTTTCCAGTTCAATGGCCGCGGCTTTGGCAAATGAGTTGATGGCTGCGTTAACTGTACTCAGGTTTGAAGCCATGATGACAGGATCCTGCGCCAGAATGCCGGAGGTAAGGGTGAACGAGCCTTTAGCATTAACATAATGCTGACCAACCAATACCAGGTTAACCTGACCCAAAAGCTTACTTTGCAGCCCTATATTAAAATCTTTAGCCGTCATTGATTTAAACGGGCCCATGTAGCCGCTGCCGGTAACACTTACCAAGGCATCAAAGTTGCCAATCTGTTTATAAAATGCTTCGATAGATTCGGTTGAGGTAATATCAACCTGTAAATCGCCGCTTTTTGATCCGGCAGTAATAATTTCATTTTCACCACGAACAGCTTCTGTTACCTTTTTGCCTATGGTACCGCTGGCGCCTACAATAACTATTTTCATATAATAATTTTTTAGGAAATAAATAATGGTTTGGTATTCAGAAATAAAGACCAGTTTAGGAATAATGTTTCAGAGAATAAATGATTTTTATATAAAAAAACATTAGGCTGATTTTTCGACTAAATAATGGCACATTTGTCTGAACCAGGATTAAACAGATTTACCGGATCAGAGGATTTTTCTTCACTTTTAAATAATCGCGGTAATTCATTAATCCGAAAAATCGTGGTTCAGACTAATTCGCGATTGCCACGCTTCGCTCGCAATGACAAGTTTTTAAGGCCTCTGCATGCAATCTCTCAACAAGCTCGGGATGGCGGCTCGGTAAGGGGCATTCATCAGTCTACTCCTTTGGTACGGACATCTCCACACCTGTTTTTAATGGGATACCAAAGTTAGGAGAGCCATCAGGATTCCAGGTGAATTTTTGGGCACGGGGAGAACGGTCTTTGCCGCAACCCTGGCCGGGTTGGGAATTGGCATGATAAAGTATCCAATCTTCCTTGCCATTTGGCGATTTGAAGAAAGAATTATGGCCAGGCGCGTAAACTTCATTCTCCGGCGATTGCTTGAAAACCGGCTCAGCCGATTTTTTCCATGAGGCCGGGTCAAGTAAATTGCTGTTTGTTGTTGTGCTGAGCATTCCAAGGGCATAATAATCTGTCCAGCAGCCACTGGCCGAGTAGATCAGGAATAATTGGTTTTTATGCTTTAATATTTCAGGTCCTTCGTTAACGTTTACGTGAGCGGGGTTGTTATCATCATGCAGATCGCCATATTTTTCCCATTGATATTCTGGGCTCGAAATTTTAACCCGCTCGCTGCCTATTGTAATCGGGTCTTTCATTTTAGCGATGTAAATATTTTGCTGGCCGTTCTGGTCACCTTCCCATCCGGCCCATATCATATACAGCTGACCTTTGTTTTCAAAAACAGAACCATCAATAGCCCATTTATTGGTGCTGTCGTTAACCTGGCCTTTGAAGGCCCATTCGCCTTTCATCGGGTCGGGCGATGGGTTTTCAAGCACATACATGCGGTGGTGGTTGTTGCTACCATCATCGGCGGCAAAATACATATACCAGCGTCCTCGTAAAAAGTGAAGTTCAGGGGCCCAAAGCTCTTTGGAATAAGGCCTTCCTGCAGGCGGTACCCAGATAGTTTTTTTCTCGGCATTGGCCAGGTCGGTAATGCGTTTTGTTTTCCATATCACCAGGCGGCTTCCCATGCTGTTGGTATAATAATAGTATCCGTTTTTATAGATAACCCATGGGTCGGCACCTGATGGCAGCAGGGGATTGGTAAAAGTAGCTTTGGCTTGCTGCGCCAAACAGGTCGCGGCGGTTAATATAAAAAGGCAAAGTGTGGTGATGATCTTTTTCATAGGGCAGGGTTTAGTTGAACGATCGCGTTTTAAGGTTTTTTTTATTTTGCTGATACTCGGTAGGGGTAGTGCCAAACTGCTTTAAAAAATTACGCCCCAGATGCGATTGCGAATTATAGCCAACCATAGCCGCTACTTCATAAATTTTATAGTCGCCCTCTTCCAGTAGCTTGGCTGCTGCTTTTAGCCGGGTAATATTGATGAGCTCATTAATAGTAAGGTTTGATATGGCCTTAACCTTTCGATACAGCGTAGGCTTGCTCATGTTCATTAAGCCCGCAATTTGTTCAACATCAAGATCGGGATTTTGAATGTTGGTGTTGATGGCCGCGTTAAGCTTATCTAAAAAGCTTTCATCAGGTTTGGAGTAGGCCATGGTGTTGATATTGGCCAGCGGCGAGCTTGCAAAGCGCTCGCGTATTTTACTGCGGTTAATAAGCAGGTTGGCTATCTGCACCTGTAAATGCTCAGGCGAAAAAGGTTTTTCGATATAGGCATCGGCACCCACCTCCAAGCCTTCTATTTTACTTTGAAGGGTATTTTTAGCGGTAAGCAATATGATAGGAATGTGGCTGTAATCAAAGTTGGTCTTTATTTTTTTGCATAGTTCAAAGCCATCCATCACCGGCATCATCACGTCGCTGATAATCAGCTGTATGCTCTCGATGCCCAGCATATCAAATGCTTCCTGCCCGTTAAGGGCTTTAATAACCGAATATTTGTCACTCAGATCGTCCGAAATAAAATCAAGTATCTCGGGGTTATCATCCACTAAAAGTATAATAGGTTTCATAAAATCAATATCCTCCTCTTGAGTTTTATCGGCCTGTTCATAATCGTCAGGCAGGTTATACAGATCAAATTCTTTTTCCTGATGAACAGGCAGGGTTAGCATAAAGGTGTTAAGATCACTAATTGGTTTATTTAAGGCCAGTATGCCCTGGTGCAGTTCGGCCAGTGAACGTGATAATGATAAGCCAATGCCTGTGCCTATTTGCTTTTCAGATTCCTTGAGGCGAAAGAACGGCTCAAATATCTTCTCGCGCATTTCAAAGGGAACTACATAACCATTGTTTCTTACCTCTACAGAAAACGTGGAATCGCTCTCGGGGGTATCAAGCAACTCAACTTCTACAACAGATTTACCATATTTTATAGCGTTACTAATGAGGTTGCTTATAATTTTGG
Organism: Mucilaginibacter aquaedulcis; assembly: GCF_030409325.1. Classification (GTDB taxonomy): domain Bacteria; phylum Bacteroidota; class Bacteroidia; order Sphingobacteriales; family Sphingobacteriaceae; genus Mucilaginibacter; species Mucilaginibacter aquaedulcis. Next base: position 144,541 of record NZ_JAUFPR010000001.1, on the reverse strand, counting down.
TAAAGGCCTCAATATCTACATAGGCATACAGACTCTTATGCTGAATAAACTCATAACTCATGTTCTTTTGCTCGGCCAGCGGCTTAAACCTTAAAAAGGTATCGGCAAGCAGTTGGGTAATATCGGCTTTAACAAAGCTCAGACTAAAGTTATTGGTTTCGGTTTTGCGGAAATCAAGGAGCTGATTGGTAAGGTCGAGAAGACGGTTGGTGTTCTTCTCCATGATCTGCAGGTTGTTCTCTATTTCGGGTACGCTGCCGGCCTTTTTGATCACTTTTTCCATAGGGCCCTTAATAAGGGTTAACGGTGTCCTGATCTCGTGCGCTATATTGGTAAAAAACTCAATCTTGGCATTATATATCTGTTTCTCTTTATCATTCTCCAGTATCTCTATCAGGCGTTTGTTTTTATTGCGGATCCTGATATGATACTGGTTCAACAGGTAATGAGCGGTTATTAATATGAGTAAGGCATAAGCCATGTAAGCCCAAATGCTTTTCCAAAAAGGCGGGCTTATAAAAATATCGAGCTGGGTTTCACGAGGTGGCCATATACCATCATAATTGGCGGCTTTAACAATAAAGGTATAGTGACCCGGCAGCAATTGTGTAAAGTAAACCTTACGGTTGGTTTTTAATACTGTCCAGCCCTTGTCAAGGCCTTTCATGATGTATTTATACTGGGTCATCTGTGGCGATGGATAACTCAGGGCCGCAAAGTCAATACTAAATGACGATTGGTTATAATTAAGCCTGATTTTTTTAGTGCATATGATAGAACGCTGCAATAACGAATCGCTGCTGTTAACGGAAATTTCCTGGTTATGCACCTGGAAACCTGTTATGTATACCGGAGCAACAAAATTGTTGGGTTTAAACTGTGTGGGATTAAAACTAACCATACCCTTTACACAGCCAAAATACATGGTGCCATCGGCATCCTTAAATGCCGAATTATAATTGAACTGATCGCTGAGCAGTCCGGTAGCCTTGGTGTAAATTTTTATGTTCCTGTTGGTAATGTTTAGGCAAACCAAGCCACGTGTGGTACTTACCCAAAGGTTTTTATGATCATCTTCCAGTATCCTGAAAATGTAATTGCTGGGGAAACCATTGCCGAGGTTATAAAACTTAAAGGTTTTTTTTACCGGATCATAATTCCATAAACCAAGGCCCTCTGTTGCCAACCATAGCTGGTGGTCGGTATCTTCAAATATGCTGTTTACCGAACTGCTGTTAAGCTGATTGGTTATGGTATCGGGCTTATTTAATTTGCCGCCCAGATTGGTAGCCGGGTCATAAAAATAAGCGCCGTCATGTACTGTACCTACCCATATTTTACCGCTGTGATCTTCAATTATATTGTAAATAAAATCATAGGGTGGCACCCCGTTAACCGTGCTGAAATCTTTTGATGCCTCATTATACTTGTACAGCCCTCGTGTGGTACCAACTAATATTACCCCGCTGCGGGTTTTACAAAAAGTGATAATGAAATTACTCTTGAGCATATTATCGGCCTTACCCGCCAGGTAATGCCGGGTAACTTTGCCGCTGGGGATATCTAAAATATCCAGCCCGCGCTCAAAGGTGCCTACAAACAATTCGTTGCCATTGGCCAGCAGGCCGTGTATGTTGGTATTTGATATGCTGCTTTTTCCGCCGGGGAAATAATGTGTCCAGGTACTTTTATCGGGGCTAAGTTTGTTAAGGCCATTATCTTCGGTACCCATCCATAGGTTACCGTACATATCCTTGCAAATTTCGCGCACTACGTTACCCTGCAGCCCGGTTTTATCAGAGCCGGGATAAAACTTGTTAAAGGTGGAGTATTGCTTGGGGTAGTAGTTTACGCCGCCAAAGTAGGTGCCTGCCCATATACCGCCTTCGGCATCTTTATAAAGCGTATAGACGGCGTTGTCTGATATGGAGTAGGGATCATTATAATGTTTTTTAAGGTTCTGGAAACTTCCTTTAGGTACATCATAAATAAACACGCCCGATTCTGTAGCTATCCAAAACTCATTGTCGTTATATTTTACAAAATCGCGTACAAATATTTCGGTCTTGTTTGGGTTGTAGGTTAACAGATCGCGGTATGCACCGGTAAGGCAATTAAATTCTTTAAAGCCCTGATTGCTTGTGCCTACAAATATTTTGTTATTACCTGCGCCATAAATTTTCTCGATAAAGTTTGATGCTACAGGCTTGGAGTTTTTAAAAACGTTGTAACTGATAAACGTATGGTTTACCGAATCCAATTTCTCCAATGAGCCTGACGCCGATGATGTCCAAACTGAACCATCGGTATTGATGGCTATAGAGGTAGCCTCAAAATGTTGAAAAGATTTATAATCGGTTATTTTACCTGTTTTGCCATCGTGTTTTAATAATAATGGGCCGGCAACAAACCATATGTTGTTATGCTCATCATTTACAATACACCGTACAGCATCAGTGTTTGATGGGTTGATATGGGTAAAGGTTTCGGTTTTAAAATCATAACGGTCAAGTCCCTGGTCATTACCTATCCATAGGTTACCAGCTTTGTCAAGACACAGCGCGTGTATCATATCGCTTGATACGCTGTTTTTATTGGCCGGATCGTGCCTGAAAGTTTTAAAAGTGTAACCGTCAAAGCGGTTAAGACCATCCTTGGTGCCAAACCATAGGAAGCCATGCTTATCCTGCAAGGTGCAGTAAACCGTATTGTTCGACAAACCCTGCTCTACCTGGTAATGCCTGAAGTAGTACGACTGGGCACTGCAAATATTAAAGGGCAGCAGTAATAATAAATAAAGTAAGTATAAAGGTTTCAAATCGTTTGCTAAACAAATATAGCCATTCTGGGCAAGGGTTTTCGTTATGGTAAAAATTGATACGTTTTGACTAATTATTGATAAGATTTGGTTAATCTCTGCCAGTTAAAATGCATTTTCTTTACACATCAATTATAGATATTTTTACCCTGCATTGTTTTAAAATAAAACGCCCGTCTACATCGCGAGGCTATATAAAACTGTATTACCGGCCAATGATAAACTTTAAAAACAAAACTAATCCTTTAAAAAAAGGCCTTTTAACGCTTGCTGTAATGAGCTCAGGTCTTTGTACCGTAACAGCCCAAACAGGCATTAAGGCAACTACCGTAAATCAGGTTAACAACCAGCAGTTAAATGCATTTTATGTAAACAACCGCACCCCGCTGCAAAAACAGTATTTTACTAAACTGCCCGTTGGCAGTATTAAAGCAGGCGGCTGGCTTAAAAAAGCCCTGGAGCTGCAACGCGACGGACTTACAGGCAATTTGGGCGAAATTAGTATATGGCTTTCAAAAACCAATAATGCATGGCTCAATAAAGAGGGTAAGGGTGAGTACGGCTGGGAAGAGCTGCCTTACTGGCTAAAGGGTTATGCCAACATTGGCTACATGCTGGGCGATAAAAAAATGATTGCCGAAGCTAAATTCTGGATTGATGCTGTGTTGAATAACCAGCGCGATAACGGCGATTTTGGCCCTGACCGGAAAAACAAAGGTAACCGCGACCTGTGGACTAACATGCCCATGCTCTGGTGCCTGCAATCATACTATGAATATAGTAAGGACCCAAGGGTAATCCCTTTCATGACCAAATATTTCAAATATGAGCTTTCTATACCTGATGATCAGTTTTTGGAGGATTACTGGGAAAATAGCCGTGGCGGCGATAACATGACCAGTGTATACTGGCTGTACAACCGCACCGGCGATAAGTTTTTACTTGATCTGGCAGCCAAGCTGGATAGGAACACCGCCAACTGGCGCCAGGCCAATAACCTGCCCAACTGGCATAATGTGAACGTGGCGCAGTGTTTCCGCGAACCAGCTACCTTTTATCTGCAAAGTCATGATAAAAAAGATCTTGATGCTACCTATAACGATTTTAAACTGATCCGCGCAATGTACGGTCAGGTGCCGGGAGGCATGTTCGGGGCCGATGAAAACGCCCGCAAGGGTTATGATGATCCTCGCCAGGCTGTAGAAACCTGTGGTATGGTTGAGCAAATGACGTCAGACCAAATGCTGCTGGGCAATACCGGCGATACCTTTTGGGCCGAAAACTGTGAGGATGTGGCTTTTAATACCTTCTCGGCAGCCTTTATGCCCGATTATCGCTCTTTGCGTTATTTAACTGCACCCAACATGGTAGTAAGTGACAGTAAAGATCATCATCCTGGTATATCCAACGAAGGTCCGTTTTTAATGATGAACCCATTCAGCAGTCGCTGTTGCCAGCATAACCATGCTGCAGGCTGGGTTTATTACGCCGAAAACAGCTGGATGGCTACGCCTGATAATGGTTTAGCCGCGCAGTTATATACTGAAGGACAGGTAAGCGCAAAAGTAGGCAATGGCACGGCGATAAGCCTTGCCGAAACTACCAGATACCCGTTTGAAGATCAGGTTGCTATCACGGTAAATACAGCAAAGGCTGTTAATTTTCCGCTATACCTGCGCATACCCGAGTGGTGCAAAAATGCTACGGTTAAAGTGAACGGACAGGCTGTTGCGGTAAACACAAGTACAGGAAGCTACATCAAACTGGATAAAACCTGGAAAAACGGCGATAAGATAACCCTTCAACTACCAATGCAATTGAAGGTAAGGCAGTGGGCTGCCAACAAAAATAGCGTGAGTGTAAATTATGGTCCGCTTACTTACTCGTTAAAAATTGATGAACAATATACCCGTCAGGATGGCCGTAAAGCCACTCAGGGCGATTCGCACTGGCAAGCCACAGCCGATCCGGAGAAATGGCCGTCGTATGAGATCCACCCGGCATCAGCCTGGAACTACGGTTTATTAATAGACGAGCAGCACCCGGAAAAATCTATAGCGGTTGTTCATCGCAACTGGCCAAAGGATAATAATCCATTCACCAATACAAATGCGCCCATCGAACTCAAAGTTAAAGGCCGCCAAATTCCTGGTTGGACAATTGATCAGTATGGCCTGTGCGGTGTATTGCCGCAAAGCCCTGTGAAAACGGATAAGCCGGTATCGGAGTTAACGCTGGTACCTATGGGCGGTGCAAGGCTGAGGATATCATCATTCCCCGTAACAGAATAACCTATAAGTTTAAAAAGATAAAATTGAAAGGCATTACAAAAATCCTGACCCTGTTGTTATTAGGTACATTGTCTGTAAGGGCGCAAACCCAACAGGCCATAACTCATCAGCCGCCATCGCCATTATTTCGCGACCCGATATATGACGGCGCCGCTGATCCTGTACTGGCCTATAACCATACAGAAAAGGAATGGACAATGCTGTATACCCAGCGCCGGGCCAATGTACAATCGCCGGGGGTAGCTTTTTGTTATGGTACGGCTATAGGGGTTGCCACATCAAAAGATAATGGCCATAGCTGGGTATATAAAGGTGCCTTAAACCTTGAATTTGAGCAGGGGCAAAACACCTTCTGGGCTCCCGATGTGGTGTACGAAAAAAGTATTTATCACATGTTTGTGGCCTACATAAGTGGTGTCAGGAGTCAATGGGGTGGCGACGCGCATTTGCTGCATTATACCAGTAAAAACCTTTGGAACTGGAAATATGAAGGTCGCTTGAATTTGCCAGATCATAACATTATCGACCCAACTTTATTAAAGCTGCCCGATGGTAAATGGCATATGTGGTATAAAGATCAAAAGCTGGGCAGCATCACCATGATGGCAGAAAGTACCGATCTCATTAACTGGAAAGTTGCCGATAAGACCGCTATTAATGGCCAATCGCACGAGGGCCCAAAGATATTCAGGTTTAAGGATTATTACTGGATGATAACTGACGAGTGGCGGGGACAACGGGTTTACCGCTCAAAAGATGCGCAAGCATGGGAACGTCAGGGTATGATATTGGATACTCCCGGTCACCGCCCGGAAGATACCCCAACAGGTGCCCATGCCGATGTAGTGATCAGTGATGATCATGCATACATTATATATTTCACGCATCCCGGTCGTAAAACGCATCAGGATGAAGGCGGGTTGGATGCAGACGGTAGTTATTCTTACGCTACCAAACGTACATCAATACATGCAGCCGAACTGGAATTTACAAATGGCACGCTAACATGCGATAGGGATAAACCTTTTAACTTTTGGCTTACCGAAGCTGGCGATAAATAAAAATTAACAATGTTAACTTACATAAAATGCAAAACAAACTAAAAGTACTGGCCATAGCAGCGTTTATGGCTTTGGGCACACAAACCTATGCCCAGCAAAAGCAGGCAGGCGTATGGCCAACCGCAAAAGCAAATAGTTGGTATGCCAAGCATCAGTGGCTGGTAGGCAGCGATTTTATTCCAAGTACAGCCATTAACCAGTTGGAGATGTGGCAGGCCGATACCTTTGATCCTAAAACCATTGATAAGGAATTGGGCTATGCGCAGGGTATAGGCATGAATGTGATGCGTGTATTTCTGCACCACCTGGCCTGGCAGCAGGATCCTGAAGGCTTTAAAAAGCGTGTAGATGAATATCTTACCATATCAAGTAAGCATGGTATACAAACCATGTTTGTGTTTTTTGACGATTGCTGGAACAAAGAGCCTAAAACAGGTAAACAGCCTGCGCCAAAACCAGGTGTACATAACTCAGGCTGGTGGCAGGATCCGGGCCAACCTGCTTCTGAAGATCCGGCTAATTTCCCTCCGCTTGAAAAATACGTGAAAGATGTATTGAAACGCTTTAGTAGCGATAAACGCATCCTGTTATGGGATCTGTACAACGAACCGGGCAACTCCAACAAAGGTGATAAATCATTACCGCTGTTGAAAAGTGTTTTCAAGTGGGCAAGGGAAGTGAACCCAAGTCAGCCGGTAAGCGCAGGCTTATGGTCATGGGGGTTGGAGAACCTGAATAAGTTTCAGGCCGATAATTCAGATATCATCACCTATCATGACTATACACCTGAAGGTGATCACCTGAAAACCGTACAGTTTTTGAAATTGCTTGGCCGTCCGCTTATTTGTACCGAATATATGGCGCGCAAACGCAATAGCCTGTTCAGTACGGTATTGCCTATGCTGAAAAAAGAAAATGTAGGAGCTATTAACTGGGGTTTTGTATCGGGCAAAACAAATACAATTTATGCATGGGATACCCCAATACCCGATGGCAGCGAGCCTGAACTGTGGTTTCATGATATTTTCCGCAAGGACGGCACACCTTACAAACCCGAAGAAACCGAGCTTATTAAAAGCTTAACCAACAGAGGCAAATAAATGAATAGGCGGATCAAATATTTAATACTGGGTGGCTTTACGTTGGCTATGCTAAATGCGTGGCAGCTTTGTGCGCAAAGCATCAACACAAAAAGCTTTAATCCTAAATCTGGAGTAAGTTTAAAAACCGGTGCAGGTCAAGTAACTGTTACATGGCCAGCTGGTGATAACAGCAATGGCCGCCTGGTGCTTAACTTGCAAAAGGATGCGCCGTTGTTTAAAAGCATGCAGCTGAGTAAAAATGGCGTATACCAACAGGTTATTAATGATGTTGATCCGCAGTTTGTGCTTACCGAAGGTAAACGCGACCTGGTATCGCAAAACGGCTGGAATATATTTTTTGATAAGGTCCCATTAAAACCGCACCATTCTTACAAAGTAAAGTTCACTAAAGGCGAAGCCAGGATAAGCACCGCTGGCTCCCGTACCATCATCAATATTGCCGGGGTAGAAGCACCCAACTTTAAAGGTGAATTGGAAATTACGCTTTATAATGGTCAGCCGCTTTTTAATGTGGCAGCTGTTATATCTACGCAGGTAGATTCTACCGCCATTTTGTACGATGCGGGTTTGGTAGCCAAACAACAACCTGTAAAAAAAGTAAGCTGGAGCGATGTGTATGATCACCTGCAAACCAGTGATAACAGAAGTGCCGATACAGCTAATAACCTCGCCGTAAAATACCGAACCATCATCGGTTCAAATGCGGGCGGTAGTATCGCGGTATTCCCGGCTCCACACCAGTACTTTTATCCGCTTGATGAGGCATTTAACCTCAAATTTGTTTGGTATGGTAGTAATTACCGCGATATACTAAAAGGTTACGGAATGGGCATCAGGCAGGAACTTACGGGCGATAGACGTTACGTGCCCTGGTTTAATGCACCTCCGGGCACACGGCAAAGGCTTAACTTTTTTTGCCTGTTAAGTACGGGTAACGCGGCACGTTTGTTGGCAAATGTTAAGCAATATACTCATAACGATAGCTACAAGCCCCTGTCTGGCTTTAAGACCATGACCAGCCATTTTCACAACGAGTTTATTATGAGCGTTGTGCTGGCCGGTAAACCCGTTCCGGATAGCCCTAAGTTTGTTGATGTTTTTAAAAAGTTAGGCGTAAACATTGTTCACCTGGCCGAATTTCATTATACGGCGCATCCTAAAGGGCCCGATGAGCAGCGTTTATTAGAGTTGAAATCATTGTTTGAACAATGCAAACGCTTGTCATCATCCAATTTTTTATTGTTACCTGGCGAGGAACCGAATGAGTTTTTTGGTGGTCATTGGCTGCAGTTTTTCCCGAAACCGGTCTACTGGATCATGTCGCGCAAGGCAGGAACGCCATTTGAAACTACCGATGCCGAGCATGGTAAAATTTACCACATAGGTGATAAAAATGATATGCTGGCGCTGCTTAAAGCCGAAAACGGATTGGCATGGACCGCCCACGCGCGTACCAAAGGCTCAACCGGTTTTCCGGATGCTTACAAGGATGAAGCCTTTTACCGTTCTGACAGATTTTTGGGAGCTGCATGGAAAGCCCTGCCTGCCGATCTTTCGCAACCCCGCTTAGGTAAACGTGCGCTTGATCTGCTTGATGATATGAACAACTGGGGGCTGCGTAAAAAAATGCTCTCTGAAGCCGATCTGTTTAGCATTGAGCCAGAGAATGAAATGTATGCCCATTTAAACGTCAACTATCTGCAACTCAAAAAACAGCCCGATTTTAAAGATGGCTGGCAGCCCGTGCTTGATGTTTTGGAGCAGGGCAGGTTTTTTTCAACCACGGGTGAGATACTGATCAATGATTTTACGATAAATGGTCATCAATCAGGGGAAACTATACAATTGCCCGCCAGTGGCAAATGCACAGTAAGCTTTAAAGCCGACTGGACATTCCCATTGAATTTTGCGGAGATAGTTTCGGGCGATGGCAAAAAGATTTATCGCAAACGCATCAATCTTAATGGTACAAAGGCTTTTGGCAACCAAACGTTTGCCGTTATGCTTGATATGAAAGACCGCACCTGGGCGCGGTTAGAAATATGGGATGCCGCTGCCAACGGCGCCTACACACAAACAATTTGGTTTAAATAATCGGATAATTTTTTTCAGGGCCCGATACACAATATGTGCACATGATCTGTGAAAATATTGTGCATCAGGCCTTTTTTTGCCCATTTCTGTCAATAATACAGCTATAAATATTAAAATTTTTCTAAGCGTTATTTATAAAGATAACAGCTTGATTAGTAATAGCAAATGACTTAGTGTATTGAATACAAGTTATTGATTATCAGTTAATATGTATTTTGAAATGCATATTTGGAATCTTAGTTTTGTTATAACCAATTATAAATTTTAATGTTGTATGGGACAAAACATTAACAAGAAAACAACTATTCAGTTGAGTTTTCCGGAGTTTAATAATGCTCCAAATATTCATTACCAACTATCGCCAGAAACACTTGAAAAAGCCGCATTGGGGCGTGGAGAAGGCTATTTAACAGACCAGGGCGCCCTGGCTATTGATACCGGGGAGTTTACCGGCAGGTCGCCGAAAGACCGTTTTATTGTATCGGATAATATTACAAAAAATACGATTTGGTGGAGTGATATTAATATACCAATTGATACAGAAGTGTTTGATAGTCTGTACACTAAGGTAGTGACATACTTAAATAGCCAGGAAATTTTTGTGCGGGATGCCATGGTATGTGCAGAAAAAGAGCATCGTTTAACCCTGCGGGTGATCACTGAAGATGCCAGTCAGAACCTGTTTGCCTACAACCTTTTTTTACGTCCTGATGGGCCTTTTGTACCTGAATGGACGATCATCTCAGCTCCTGGCTTTAAGGCCAACCCGGCGGTTGATGGTACCCGGCAGCATAATTTTTCGATCATCAACTTTACGCGTAAAATAATCCTCATAGGAGGCACAGGCTATACCGGCGAAATAAAGAAAGCCGTATTCAGTGTGCTTAACTTTTTGCTTCCGCAGCAAAACATCCTCACTATGCATTGTGCTGCCAACAAGGGGGCTAATGGTGATACAGCTATATTCTTCGGCTTATCTGGCACAGGGAAAACTACACTCTCAGCTGATCCTGAACGCCGGTTAATCGGTGACGATGAGCATGGCTGGGGGCCAAACAGTGTTTTTAACTTTGAAGGCGGATGCTACGCCAAGATAGCCGGCCTTACAGCCGAAAAAGAGCCGCAGATATACGAGGCCATTAAACCTGGTGCACTTCTGGAGAATGTTTGCTTTCACGGCTCCTCAAACAGGGTGGATTTTGATAACTTATCCAAAACGGAAAATATCCGCCTGTCATACCCGTTGGATTATATCAGTAATTCGGTAAGCCCGGCAGTGGGCGATGTGCCGAAGAATATATTCTTTTTAACGGCAGATGCTTTTGGTGTGTTGCCGCCCATTTCAAAGCTAACCCGGGCACAGGCTATGTATTATTTTTTATCGGGCTACACCGCCAAAGTTGCGGGAACGGAATGTGGTATCAATGAGCCGGAGGCTACTTTCTCGGCTTGTTTCGGGCGGGCGTTTTTACCACTTCATCCCATAAAGTACGCTGAAATGTTGGGCGAAAAGCTGGATAAATATCCCATCAATGTATGGCTCATCAACACCGGTTGGACGGGCGGCGCTTATGGCACCGGTACACGGATCAAATTAAACTATACCCGCGCCATGATCAAAGCCGCGCTTGATGGTCAGTTGGATAACGTGCCTTACCAAAAGCTACCCATTTTTGACCTGATGATACCGGCATGGTGCGCAGGAGTGCCAACGGAATTGCTAAACCCGGTAAATACCTGGGCCGATCCTTATCAGTATGCAGAAAAGGCAAATCATCTGGCTATGCTGTTTAGACAGAACTGCAGCCAGTACAAGAATTTTTCTGACGGTATGTTATGCTCAGTAGGGCCCGCAGCAAAGGCCGCATAGATATTTAATCTGAATTTTATGTAGAAATAGAACCATGTTAATTGCGAGGGGCGAAGCAAGGCTTATGCTTAGTATCTGCTCTATACGATCTTAAAAATTGCTTCGTGCCTCACAATAACATGTTTTCTTAAACGGTTTATCCTACCAGACTGATATTGGGTAAATCTTCTGACTGGGCCATAAATTCTTCGGCTTTCAATACCATTTCCTCCGAACCCATAAATATTGGTGTACGCTGGTGCAGCGAATTAACATCGAGCTCCAAAATGCGTTTTTTATACCCGTTTGTGGCTTTCCCACCGGCTTGTTCTACAATGAAAGACATTGGGTTACATTCGTAAACAAGCCGCAGTTTTCCACCTGGAGCGGCTGCCGTTACGGGATAAATAAAAATGCCACCTTTGATCATGCTCCGGTGCAGATCGGCGATCATAGAGCCTACGTAACGTGAACTATAAGGGCGATTGGTGGCCGGGTCCTCCACCTGGCAATATTTAATATACGATTTTACACCCTGCGGGAAGTGTACGTAATTACCTTCGTTAATAGAATATACGTGCCCGGTTTTAGGGAACTGCATTTCGGGGTGCGATAAGCAGAACTCGCCGATAGATGGATCAAGCGTAAAGCCGTTAACGCCCCTGCCGGTGGTATAAACCAACATGGTTGATGTACCATATATAATATAGCCCGCTGCTACCTGGTTTACGCCTTTTTGTAAAACATCGTCAAGAGTTGCCCGGCCTTCAGTACTTTGCCTCCGGTATATAGAAAAGATGGTACCAACAGAAACGTTCACATCTATATTGGATGAGCCATCAAGCGGATCAATAGCTACAATATATTTGGCATCCAGGGATACGTCTGTATCCAGCATCACAATTTCTTCGTTTTCTTCAGATGCTACTATGCAGCATTCGCCGCCATTCTTGAGTGCAGCTATAAATTGTTCGTTAGCGTAAATATCCAGTTTCTGCTGGGTTTCGCCCTGTATGTTGGTGCTGCCTGCCTGGCCCAATATATCAACCAGGCCGGCTTTATTTACTTCGCGATTAACAATTTTGGCGGCAATGCCTATGTCGCGCAGTAATCTTGAAAGTTCGCCTTTGGCATAAGGATGGTCGGCCTGTTTTTCAATGATAAATTGTCCTAAAGTTTTGATAGGATTCATGGTCTTAGTGTATTAAATACGTAGTTACTTACTCTTGGTTTTGTACAAGATAGTTATAAAACAACACTAAAATTCAACAAAATAGCACATTTATCTCCGGTAACGTTTGCGCTTTTTACACTATTGTGTAACTAATGCGCTAAAATTGCATTTTTGCTACAAGCTCAGTCGCCGGCATAGGTCCAGGCGCTTTCATAAGCGTTAAGGCCTTCTGCATAGTCAATAAAATTGGCATAAAATGGCAGGCGTGTTAGTGTTGAGCTATCGCCGATAACTACCAGTTTTTTTCTGGCCCGGGTTAAGGCCACATTCATCCGCCTGATGTCTGAAAGAAATCCTATCTCGCCCTCGGTATTACTTCGCGTCATGCTGATGTATACCACATCACGTTCCTGGCCCTGAAAGCTATCTACAGTGTTCACAGCTATATAATCGGCATACTGGATTAGCTCGGGATGAGCTGCCAGCTGCTCATTCAATACCCTAATCTGTTCTTTATAAGGCGCTATTACGGCTATAGTAGGAAAATCAGCCGGGTTAAGACCTGCGGCAAGCTTGGCCAGGTGTTTCAGTAAAAATGCGGCTTCTTCAGGGTTGGCCAAACTTGTACCTTGTAGCTGTTCATCAAAACCACAACCTGCGGTATCAATGAATGAAACAGGCATATCTCCCTCAAACAACAAGCGCTGGGCTACTGCAATATTAGCTTTAAGCCGGCCCTCATAAAATACATTTGATGAAAAGCCCATAATGGCCTCGTTCATCCGGTATTGTTCTTCCAGCAATACAACCGCCTCGGGATGCAGGGCGGCACATTTTTCAAGCAGGGTAGTGCTCAACCCATCTTTTGCTGCCTCTGCCGATTTAATAGTAGGAGGAAGCTGGCAATGATCGCCGGCCAGTATTACTTTCTGCGCTTTAAGTATCGGGATCCAGCAGGCAGGTTCCAGGGCCTGGCCAGCCTCATCAATAACTACGGTATCAAATAACACATCGCGGATAGTGTAATGGTTGGCGCCTACCAGTGTGGCGGTGATAACCTGGGCTTTGGCTACCAGATCATCAATTATGTGCTGTTCGGTGGCGGCTACATCTTTCATGATCTTGTGCGCTTCGTTGAATAATGCCTTACGCTGGTCACGCTCGGCTTTGCCAAAGCTGCGTTTGTATTTGTGGGCCATGTCTTTATAAGCGCTGGCCTGTTTCTTTAGTTTTTTAACCTCTTTGTTATCCCGGTGTTCAGCCATTTTGCTATCGAGCGTAAGCGAGAACAATTTTTCAGATACCCGTGCAGGGTTGCCTATACGCAGCACGTTAAGGCCCTCGTCGGTAAGCTTTTCGCTGAGCAGATCAACGGCGGTATTACTTGGGGCAACCACCAGTATTTGTTTCTTATTTAGCTGATGGAGGGCTATGATAGCCTGTACAAGCGTAGTGGTTTTGCCGGTACCCGGCGGGCCATGTACAACGGCAAGATCCTGTGCTGATAATATCTTCTGAACCGCGGCGGCTTGAGAGGCATTCAGTCGCGGTACAGCTACCGGAGGTAAGGTATTGAACGAAGCTGTTTTTAGTCCGGTAAGAATATTGATCAGGCGACCTTCCTGTGGTTTGGCACTTAGCGCAGAAGCTTGTTTAAGGGCGCTCTGCATTTCGTCGTAACTGTTGTTATCAAATAGCAGATCGATACCCAGTTTACCATCACGACTCCAGTCGGGGAGTTCATCAGTATATAAAGTGATTTTAAGCCTATCGTTATTTACATAGGTAATGGTACCCTCTACGCGATCTTTTTGAGGATCATGATTGGAGAATAAGGCAGCAGGCACACCAAAGCGAAACTGGTGGGCCATATCTTTATGGGTAGTACGTTCTATTTCAACATTAATGTAATCTCCGCGGCCTGGTTCTGTGCCGCGTATGGCAACAGGATACCAGCTTAGGCCCTGCGCGCGCCTATCGGCCGCGCCTGTATTTTCGGTAAGTTTTAAGTAAGCGTTACGGTCCTCCTCCTTTTCTTTGTTAAGCAGATCAAGGAGCTTTTTGAAATAATCCATCACTTGCAAAGGTAAGGTTTTTGGACTATGGGATTTTTGGACTATGGGATTGTGGGACTTTTGGACTATGAGACTGTGGGATCTAAGAACAAAATTTATCCAATACAGTATCGTCTTTACAAATTCATTATAGTCTCAAAATCCCATACTCCCATAGTCAAATAGTCTCAAATAGTCTTAATATCCATATTTATATAAGAATACTCCCAGAGGCTGTAACATAAATAACATTTAACTGTCAAAATAAAAAATTATACCGTATTTTTCGGCAGGAAGACCTTGCCCTAAATATTTACCTTATATGACGTTTATCAAATCCTGCAAAAAATATTATCCACCCATAACTCAAAAAACGAGGCTGTTTATTGCGGCCGTGTTATTGCCGACGGTATTAACCTCTTGTGGCAATAGCCAAAAACAAGGTGGCGGTGCACCGGGGCAGGAGGCAGTAGATTATAAGGTGATTACACTTCAACCACGACAGGCTACACTAAATGTTGATTATCCTGCCAGTATACAGGGGCAGCAGAATATTGAGATAAGGCCCAAAATTGATGGATATGTAGAGAAAATATTTGTTGATGAAGGCACTATTGTAAAAAAAGGCCAGCTCTTGTTTAAAATAAATGCTCCGCAATATGAACAGGAGGTGCGCACTGCGGAAGCCGGTATAAAAACCGCAGAGGCCGACCTCAGCATGGCCAAAATGCAGGTGAACAAAGTAAGACCACTGGTTGAAAAGGATATTATCAGCCATTATGAGCTGGAAGCTGCCGAATATACGCAGCAGTCAAAGGCAGCAGCCCTGGCCCAGGCTAAGGCAAGTTTGGTAAATGCCAAAGTTAATTTAGGGTATACTACTATCACCAGCCCGGTAAATGGGGTTATAGGTTCGTTGCCATATAAACTAGGCAGTTTGGTAACCAGCTCCACAACTGATCCTTTAACAACGGTTTATAATACTGCCAATGTTTATGTTTATTTTGCCTTGAACGAGAAACAATTACTTGATTTTAGTAAAGACAGCACAGGCGCAACCTCGCTCAAATCAAAAATAAGTAAACTGCCAAGCGTATCGCTTATACTGCCTGACGGATCAACATATGCACATCCCGGCCGTGTTGAAACAGTGAACGGACTTATCAATACAGCAACAGGCTCTGCAAATGTGAGGGCCGATTTTCCTAACCCCAGGGGCATGATTCGCAGTGGCAGCAGCGCTATGGTACGCATACCTAACGCTATAAAAACAGGTTTGTTGATCCCGCAAAGTTCTACTTATGAATTACAGGACAAACGCTTTGTATACCTGGTTGATAAACAGAATAAAGTCAAGAACGTAGCCATCAAAGTGATGGATAATACTGCCGGTCAGTTTTATGTAGTAACGGAAGGATTACAAGCCGGTGATAAAATTGTATTGGAAAGCGCCAACAATTTAAGGGACGGTACACCTGTTAAGCCGGTGAACGTTAGTGATGGCTCAGTATACGGCAGCCTTAAATAATCAGGTGTTTTTAATTTTCAATTCTGCAAAAGCAATACTATGCTTAAAAAATTTATAGAACGCCCGGTACTATCAACAGTTATCTCAGTTTTACTGCTGATACTGGGTATACTCGGTCTTATTAGCCTACCCATATCACAATATCCCGATATAGCGCCACCAACGGTAAACGTACAGGCCTTTTACAATGGCGCCAACGCCGATGTTGTACTCAAAAGCGTGATCATCCCGATGGAGGAACAAATTAATGGTGTGGAGAACATGACCTACATGACCTCCTCGGCCAGCAATGATGGTTCGGCATCAATCACGGTTTATTTTAAGGTGGGTACTAACCCTGATCTGGCGGCGGTAAACGTACAGAACCGGGTATCAAGGGCAACAAGTTTGCTGCCGCTGGTGGTAACCCAATCGGGAGTTACGGTGGCAAAAAGCCAGAGCAGTAACTTAATTATCTTCTCTTTATACAGCGAAAACAAAACTTACGACGAAACCTTTCTGCAAAATTATGCCAAAATAAACCTGGTGCCGCAAATACAACGTGTTACAGGTGTAGGCGATGCACAGGTTTTTGGTTCGAGAGATTATTCTATGCGTATTTGGTTGAAGCCCGATGTTATGTCGCGCTACGGTCTGGTGCCTGATGATATTACGGATGTTTTAAACGAACAGAATATTGAGGCCGCTCCCGGTAAATTTGGTGAAAACAGTAACCAATCCTTTCAGTATGTGATCAGATATAAGGGCAGGCTGCAAACCGCAGCCGAGTTTGGTAACATGATCATTAAGTCGGTGGGTAACGGGCAGTTACTGCGGTTAAATGATGTGGCCCGTGTTGAGTTGGGCTCGCTCGATTACTCTTTCCATATCATTACCAATGGTTTGCCATCGGTAGGTGTGGCCATCAGCCAAACAGCCGGTTCCAACGCCCGGAATGTGATCAACGAATCAAAAAAGATCCTTGATGCGGCTTCAGAAACTTTTCCAAAAGGAATGAAGATAGCCTACATGGTTGATGCCAACGAGCTTTTGGATGCCTCTATCGAAAAGGTGATCAGCACACTGATCGAAGCTTTTATCCTGGTGTTTATCGTGGTGTTCGTTTTCCTGCAGGATTTCCGTTCAACGCTTATCCCGGCTATCGCTGTTCCGGTAGCCATTGTGGGTACTTTCTTTTTCCTGAACCTGTTTGGCTTCACTATTAACCTACTCACGTTGTTTGCGCTGGTACTGGCGATAGGTATTGTGGTGGATGATGCTATCGTCGTGGTCGAGGCTGTGCATGCCAAGCTGGATATGGGTTATAAGTCGCCCCGCAAGGCAGCTGTTGATGCCATGAGCGAAATATCCGGGGCCATTGTTTCCATAACGTTGGTAATGTCGGCAGTGTTTTTACCGGTAACCTTCATATCTGGCTCTACCGGAGTGTTTTATAAACAATTTGGTATCACGCTGGCGGTAGCTATTTTACTTTCGGCGGTGAATGCCTTAACACTGAGCCCGGCATTATGCGCCCTGTTTTTAAGGCCGCATGAAAAGGGAACCCCCAAACATGGATTCATCAACCGTTTTTACATGATCTTTAATGCCTCGTTTGAGGCGGTAAGCGGTAAGTATCATAAGTCGGTGAACTTTTTGGCTCACAAAAAATGGATAGCAATTGCCGTGGTACTTGTATTTGCAGCTGCATTGGTTTACCTGGTAAAAACAACACCATCAAGTTTTGTACCTAATGAGGATCAGGGCGTAGTGTTCGCGGCCATCAGTTTGCCACCGGCATCGTCAATGGAACGTACAGACGCATTTGCCAGTAAGATAGATAGTATAGGCCATACCTTTCCGGCAGTTGAAAGCACACTTAAACTGGTGGGTTTTAACTTCATAGCAGGCTCGGGCAGTGCCTACGCCATGGTGATCATGAAGCTGAAAACCTGGGAGCACCGTAAAGATAAAAACGATAGCCAGGAAAGCATTATAGGCCAGTTGTATGGTAAAACAAGTGGCTTGCGGGAGGCCACGGTATTCTTCTTTTCGCCGCCAACGCTGCAGGGCTTTGGTAACAGCGATGGCTTTGAGTTTCAGCTGCAGGATAAAGGCGGGCATACGGTAAATGAACTATATAAGGTAAGTAATGATTTTATAGCTGCCTTAGGCAAGCGAAAGGAAATTCAGAATTTGAACTCTTCGTTCAATCCAAACTTTCCGCAATACCAGGTTGATATCAATGTGGCCAAATGTAAAGAGGCGGGTGTAACTGTAAATTCAGTGCTGAACACCCTGCAGGGCTATTATGGCGGATTATACGCATCAAACTTTAACCAGTTTGGTAAGCAATACCGTGTAATGGTGCAGGCCGATTATGATTACCGTGCCAATGAAACCGGCTTGAGTAAAATATTTGTGCGCAACAGTGCCGGAACCATGGCGCCTATTTCCTCGTTCATTTCACTGAAAAGGGTATTTGGGCCGGAGTCAATTTCCCGTTTTAACCTGTTTACGGCAATCTCGGTTTCCGGGCAGCCTAACCCGGGTTATAGTACTGGCGATGCTATCAATGCTATTAAGGAAACCGCTTTGAAAAGCCTGCCTGCGGGTTATGGCTACGAGTTTTCGGGCATCACGCGTGAGGAGTTGAGCACCGGCACACAGTCGGCTTATATATTTATGCTTTGTTTGGTGTTCGTATACTTTTTATTGAGCGCGCAATATGAAAGTTATATTCTGCCTTTCGCGGTTCTGTTCTCGCTGCCTGTAGGTTTGGCAGGAACTTACCTTTTTGCCAAAATTTTCGGTATCGACAGTAATATTTATCTGCAGATCTCGCTCATCATGCTCATCGGTTTGCTGGCCAAAAATGCCATCCTGATCGTGGAGTTTGCGCTGGAAAGGCGGCGTGCGGGTATGGATCTGATCCCGGCTGCTATTGCCGGGGCCGAAGCACGTTTGCGTCCAATCCTCATGACCTCCTTTGCATTTATATTCGGTATTATGCCGCTTATGGTTTCAAGCGGGGCAGGAGCCAATGGCAACCGCTCAATAGGTACCGGCGCTGTGGGGGGCATGTTTGTGGGTACAGTATTCGGGCTGTTTGTGATACCGGTATTGTTTATCATTTTTCAGCATTTGCAGGAAAAAGTAAGCGGCAAGAGAAAACGATATGAAGACGATGAGGATGAAGAGGTTGCAGTAAAAGGCACTCATTAATTCCATCAACAAAAAAGATTCCGTCATGAACAGAAATTGTTTAAAATATATATTACTCTTCGCGTCGCTTTCAGGAGCGCTGTTATCCTGTCGTATAACAAAACCGTATAAACAGCCTGAGGTAAATACACAAGGACTGTATCGTGGCCAGCAGTCAACAGATACGGCCACGCTGGCATCAATGCCCTGGCAAACCCTTTTTGCTGATACGACTTTGCGGTCATTGATACAGGAAGGCTTAAACAATAACCTCGATCTGAAAACCGCTATCCAAAAAATACTGGAAGCACAGGCAACTTTGCAGCAAAGTAAGGCCGCATATATCCCCAGTTTAAGCGGTAATGCCAGTGTGCAGCGGTCAAAGCAATCACAGGCTGGGCTTAATTTCCCGCCGGGAATCAATATCAATACATTAACCACTACTTACCAGGCTGGTTTAAGTACCTCATGGGAGGCCGATGTTTGGGGAAAGCTAAGCAGTACCAAACGAGCCGCTCTTGCTGGTTTTCTACAGAGCGATGCCGCAAAAAGGGCTGTACAAACCCAGCTGATAGCTGACATTGCCAACAACTACTTTAACCTGCTGGCACTGGATAAACAATTGGAGATTACCGAACAAACGCTCAAAAACAGGATAAAGGACGTAGAAACTATCAAGGAGCTTAAAGCCGGTGCTGTAGTAAATGGAGCCGCTGTTGTTCAGAGTGAAGCTAACCGATACGCCGCAGAAGTCTCTATCCCGGATATTAAACGCAGCATTCGCGAAACAGAGAACGCGTTGGATATATTATTGTCAAGACCGCCAGGGCCTGTTAGTCGCGGTAATCTTGCCAGCCAAACCATCGTAAACGAGCTGCAAACTGGTATCCCAACACAGCTACTCACCAACCGGCCTGATGTACAGCAAAGTGAATACGCGTTCAGAATGGCGTTTGAGAATACCAACCTGGCGCGTACTTATTTTTATCCTTCATTCACCATTACCGCTTCGGGCGGTTTATCAAGCTTAACGCTGAAAGACTTTTTCAATAAATCTATATTCTATAATGCTGCTGCCGGATTAACCCAGCCTATTTTTAACCAGGGAATTAATAAGGCCCGGTTACGCACCGCACAGGCCCAACAGCAGGAAGCACTGAACAGTTTTCAAAAAACATTGCTTGTAGCCGGACAGGAGGTTTCAGATGCGCTGTACGCTCATCAAACCGCTTTAGAAAAGCGCGATTCGCGCGCCAATCAGATCGTAGCCCTACAAAAAGCCGTAGACTATACGCAGGAACTGTTAAGATACAGTTCGGCCACTAACTATACCGATGTGCTTACCTCCGAGCAAAACCTGCTGGCCGCCCAGCTTAGCAGCGTGAGCGACAAGCTGCAGGAACTGCAGGCCATCGTAAATTTATACCGCGCCTTAGGCGGTGGATGGAGATAGGGTAAGTAAAAGGTCGTCATTTCGCGTGAAAGCGAGAAATCTTGTACATCTTTCCATTCGTTTTTTGCAGGATATAGAAGATTTCTCTTTCGCACCACGCTCATACCTCCTTATGCTCTCTTGAAATGACAGAAATGATAAACTTTAGCCGGATTCTTCCATTATTATAGTTTTTACTTTTTTTTAAAAAGTAATTGTAACAAATTAAATAAATTCTTTTTTTAAGAATTATAATGCTGATATTAACGCTGCTAAAATCTGCAAACCTTTAATCTGAGCCAATGAAACGTAACTACTACATTGTAGCACTCATCATGCTGGTGTTTTTTGTTATTTCCTTTTTAACCAATGTGATAGGGCCGCTTATACCTGATATTATCAAGGTATTTAACCTGAGTTATACTTTGGCGGGAGTGTTGCCACTGGCGTTTTTTATTGCTTATGGAGTTATGTCGGTTCCATCAGCCATGATGCTCGATACATTTAAGGAAAAAAAGATCATGGTAGCAGCATTCGTTGTTGCGTTTTTAGGCTCGCTTTTACTCGCCATGGTGCCTAATTACATGAGCGCCATTGTATCATTATTTTTAATAGGCTGCGGTATGGCCATGCTGCAGGTGGTGATCAATCCGCTGCTCAGAACATCAGGTGGCGAAGAAAATTATGCTTTTACTGCGGTATTGGCCCAGTTAATATTTGGGCTCGCATCATTTCTTAGTCCGCTGGTTTACTCTTACATGGTTAAGGCTTTAAAAGAAGACAAAGGGAATAACGGGATAATTAGTTTTCTGCATTCGCTGGTACCCGCAAACTTACCATGGATCTCGCTTTATTGGCTTTTTGCGGTGATTTGCCTGGCCATGGTGATCATATTGGCGCTTACCAAATTTCCCAAAGTTGAATTAAAGGACGATGAAAGGTCGGGATCTGTACAAACGTATTTATCATTGTTTAAACAGCGGATCGTAGTCATGTTTTTGATTGCCATGTTTTGCTACGTTGGTACCGAGCAGGGAATTGCCAACTGGATCTCGCAATTTTTGAAAACCTATCACGGTCTTGATCCGCAAACTGTGGGGGCTAATGCGGTAGCTTATTTCTGGGGCTTGATGACGGCAGGAGGAGTAGTCGGCTTATTTTTACTCAAGGTTATAGATAGCCGCAAAGTGCTTATTGCATTTACATTATTGGCACTGGTTTGTCTGACCGCCGCTTTCTTTGGCTCAGCCAATATTGCTTTAATAGCATTTCCGCTGGTTGGCTTTTTTGCCTCGGTCATGTATCCAATTATATTTTCACTGGCGCTTAACTCGGTTGATAAAGAACATGGATCTTTAGCCGGCCTCATGGTTACGGCGATCATCGGAGGGGCTATTATTCCACCGGTTATCGGTTTGCTGGGAGATGCCTTCGGCCTCCGGGCCGGGATGTTCTTTTTATACATCACCCTTGGCTACATATTAAGCGTGGGCTTCTGGGCCAAACCGCTCATCACCAATAAACTCATCGATATTAAAAAGAAATCTGTCAATGAATAATACCAAAGTTATAGGGCTTGATCTGGGCGCTACCAACATCAGGGGAGCCGTTGTAAATGATAATAAGCTATCGGGTATAGTATCGCGCAAAATAAACAGCGATGGTACGGTTGAGGATGTAATGAATGATATATACGAGGTTACGGATGCTTTGTTGAAGGCAGATAATGCGGTAGCAATTGGCATTGGTGTACCCAGCGTGGTTGATGTGGCCGAGGGTATAGTTTACGAGGTGCAAAATATTCCTTCATGGAAAGAAGTGCACCTGAAACAACTGATGCAGGAGCGTTACAAGCTCCCCGTTTATGTTAATAACGATGCCAACTGTTTTGCTGTTGGTGAGTATTACTTCGGTAAAGGTAATAATACAGATAGCATGATTGGCCTTACCTTGGGTACAGGTCTCGGGGCAGGGGTGATGATCAACAAGCATCTGTATCCTGGCTTTAACTGTGGTGCGGGCGAGTTTGGTATGTTCCCGTATCAGGGCAATGTATTGGAGTATTATTGCAGCGGTTCGTTTTTTAATAATGTGTATGGACTTGATGGCGTGCAGGTATTTGAGGACGCAAAAAGAGGAGATGGGCAGGCACTGAAACTTTACCGGGAATTGGGCGATCACATAGGTTATGCTATTAAGCTGGTAATGTATGCTTACGACCCGCAATTGATTGTGCTGGGCGGATCAGTTAGGCACGCGTATGAGTTTTTTGAGCAAACCATGTGGCAGCAAATTAAAACATTTGCCTATACCAAAACGGTTGAGCGATTGCGCGTGGAGGTATCTGACCTGGAAAACAGCGGCATCATTGGTGCCGCGGCTTTGTACTATGATAGCGAACAATAAACATACTGATACCATGAAAAAAATCATACTCGCTTTTGTGTTGCCTTTATGCTTCTGTAAAGCATTTGGCCAGGCAAGGCAGGAAAACTTTCAATTGATTTTGAAGGATGATTGGCGAATGCAGTCAGCGGTAACGGATGCATCCCCGGCCGATCAGATCTCAAGGGAAAATTATGATACCCATAGCTGGTATAAGGTTAGCGTACCCACCACTTTTATTGCCGGTTTGCTGGCCAATAAGGTATACGATTTTGACCCGTTCATGGGCCGTAATCTGCAAAAACTGAAGGATGAAAAACTGGACAAACCATGGTGGTTTAGACGTGAGTTCACACTGCCAACAGCAGAAGCCGGTAAAAATGTAGTATTGCGTCTGCACGGCATCAACTATAAGGCTAATGTTTGGCTTAATGGGGTAAAGATCGCGGATTCGACCAAAATAAAAGGGCCCTTCCGCATTATTCAATTGGATGTAACCAAACAGATCAACCATACCGGCAACAATGTACTGGCCATTGAAATTACCCGCCCATTTACACCTAACAAAGCCAAAGGTGACCTGGCTATTGATTATGCCGACTGGATTCCTTATCCACCCGATTATAACGGAGGTATCGTAAACAATGTGGAAATAAAAACTTATGATAAGGTAGGCGTGCAATATCCGTTGGTTACTACGCACTTTGATCTGCCATCGTTGAGCATGGCTCATTTAACTGTAGATGCGCAGGTAACTAATTACACCAATACTGCTCAGGATGCGGTAATAAAAGGACGCATAAATACCGATATTACCTTTGAACAAAAAGTTCATCTGAAACCCCGGGAATCAAAGAACGTAACTTTTAGCCCCGACGCTTTTAAACAGCTGAATATCACTAACCCGCGCGTTTGGTGGCCATGGCAATATGGTAAACCCGAATTGAACAAGATCGAACTTTCGGCGGTGGTAGGCGAAAAGGTAAGTAATTGGTTATCCGAAAACATTGGCATTCGCCAAATGGATTCCAAACTGCTGGATAATGAATCGAGAGAGTTTATCGTGAACGGCAAGCCAATTCTGTTGAGGGGAGCTGCCTGGTCGCCTGATATTTTTCAGCGCCGTTCGGCCGAAAGACAGGAGCAGGAGGTAAAACTGGTACGTGATATGAACATGAATATCATCCGCTCAGAAGGTAAAATGGAAGATGATAATTTCTATGACCTGTGTGATAAATATGGCATGCTGGTGATGACAGGCTGGATGTGCTGCGGTGTATGGCAGCATCCCGAACATTGGGACGCCGAAGAACGCAAGGTAGCTATGGCATCAGACAGCAGTGTAATGTACTGGCTGCGCAACAAGGCCAGTTTATTGGTTTGGCTTAACGGCAGTGATATGCCGCCAACCGATACAACCGTTGAACGCGATTACCTGAATATTGAAAAAGCACTCAAATGGCCTAACCCGGTTATCGCGACTGCCGATGGTCGCAAATCAAAGGTATCGGGTTACAGCGGTGTTAAAATGCTGGGCCCTTATGAGTGGGTACCCCCCATTTATTGGGAAACAGACAGTACACATAAGTTTGGCGGAGCCTGGAGTGTAGCTACGGAAATATCGCCAGGGCCATCTATTCCAACATACGAGAGCCTGATCAAGTTTATTCCAAAGGATTCATTATCTACTACATCGGCGGCTTGGTTGTACCATTGCGGCACAGGATCGTTCGGATCAACAAAAGTTTTTGATAAAGCTTTAACGGAACGTTATGGGCAGTCGGCTGGTATTAAAAATTACGTGGCCAAAGCGCAGGCGCAGGACTATGAAGCCCACCGCGCCATGATGGAAGCTTACGGCTTAAAAAAATACCAGACTGCAACAGGCGTGGTGCAGTGGATGTTAAGTAACCCCTGGCCAGGTTTAATATGGCATACCTATGATTACTATTTGTACCCGGCGGGCACATATTTCGGTATAAAAAAAGCCATGGAACCATTGCACGTTATGTATTCATACAAAACCAACGAAGTTGCCATTGTAAACTCCTACCTGAAAGAATTTACCAGCTTAGAGGTAAAAGCAACTATTTACGATATAGATGGCACCGTGAAATATGATAAAAGTGCAACAGCCGCTATTGGTGCCGATGCATCTAAAGCCGTATTTGCACTCCCAACCATTAAAGAAATATCCCCGACTTATTTTGTGCGCTTACAGTTGACCGATCAAACAGGAAAAGTAGAAAGTATTAACTGGTACTGGCTATCGAAAACAGCAGAGGTATTGAACTGGAAAAAATCAAACTGGTACACCACGCCAGAATCGGTTTACGCTGATTATACTGCCCTGCAAGGCATACCGAAAACAACGCTTAAATTAAGTCATAAAGAAAATGCAGGCAGTGATAGTACTACACATATCGTAACCATTACCAATACCGGTAAAACTGTAGCATTCTTTGTTCATCTGCGAGCATTAAAAGGTAAAACAGGTGATGACATACTCCCGGTAATATTTAGTGACAATTACATATCACTGGCTCCCGGCGAAACAAGGGTACTAACTTGTACCTATAAAAATAAGGATGCAATGAATGCCGCTCCTTATTTCCAAACCTCGGCCTGGAACCTGGACATCTCCAAAAGTAACGGCGATCAGGGGGCTGGTTTTGAAGAGGGTTTGCCGGCGGAATGATTTATTAAAATTAAAAAACGCGCAAAGCCAAGCCTCACCCAACCCTCTCCAAAGGAGAGGGCTTTAAAAGTGTTTGAAGTCTCCCCCTTTGGGGGAGATTTAGAGGGGGCTTTGCTTCATCCGGCAATGACGTGGTTTATTACTCCCCCTCTTTGCGAAGCAGAGAGGGGTCCCGCGCGAAGCGCAGGCGGGGTGAGTCGCCTGTACGCTATGCAAAAGCGTTTTTAAAATCCGCTATCATCCAATGCAAAAGTGCTTTTACGGTTTTGCCATTTACCCTTGGTGAAATCCGGGAACTCAAGGGTTTTACCTTCTTTAATTGATTGTGTAGATAATGGTGCTATTACGCTCATAGTCACAGAGTCATATACGTCAATAGGTGTTTGTTTCTTTTGTTTTACCGACTCGATAAAGGCATTGAATACAAACCAGTCCATACCGCCGTGGCCAGCGCCTGCGGCCTCTGCGTCATGTTTCTTCCAAAGTGGGTGATCGTATTTTTCAAACCATTCTTTAGCCGGGTCCCAAACATCATCTTCTTTTGCCTGGTGCTCGATATATACCGATTGGTTAACATCCATCCAGATGCCTTTGGTGCCCTGCACACGGAAACCTAACGAGTATGGGCGGGGCAAATGCGTATCGTGCGAAAGCACTACTGTTTCGCCATTGGCGCAGTTGATCATGGTGGTGGTTACATCGCCGTTTTTATAATTGAGTTTGGCATTCGGATTGCCAGGAGCCAATTCCTCTACATAAGCTGAAAGCCCGCGTGCCTTCGAGCTAAATGATACAAGGCTGGTAAAGCGGTTACCGTAGTTTATATCAGCATAGTGCATTACCGGGCCCGCGCCATGGGTAGGGTACAGGTCGCCGTCGCGATCAATGTTGAACTGGGTGCGCCATTGAGCCTCGCTCAATGCTTTAGCGCCGTACTCTACACCCTTACCGCCATATTTACCTTTACCATCATTAAAAAGCACATTGCGCAGGTTGTGCTGATAACCACCTTCCAGGTGTATCAATTCACCGAATAAGCCTTGCCTAACCATGTTAAGGGCAGCCATTACATCCCGGCGGTAGCAAACGTTTTCAAGGGTCATGTAGGGTATGCCGGTTTTTTCAGATGTTTTCACAATATCCCAATGCTCATCAACGGTTAATCCGGCTATAACCTCACATCCTACATATTTTCCTGACTTCATGGCATCAATACTCTGCTGGTAGTGAAACTGCCATGGCGTAGCGATGATCACCGCATCAATATCATTTCTATCTAAGAGTTTTTTGTAAGCATCTAAACCACCGGTATATTCCTTGGCGGCAGGGCGGCCTTTTTTGGCTAAATATTCACGGCAAATGCTCAGGGAATGTTCCTGGATGTCGCATATAGCTACGATCTCTACATCATCGCGCAGCACACCTTCAGATATATGACTCATGCCACGTGCGCCAACACCTATATAACCTAACCTAACTTTACCGGCCGGGTTAGCAAATAAACTTCCCGACGGTAGTATGGTGAAACCCGCGGCGGCAATAGCACTACTTTTTACAAATGTTCTTCTGTCCATTGATGATATGAATTTGAGGTTAATTATTGATATGATTGACAGATATGAAGGTATTGAACCTATTTGTAAAAACAGCTGTTTTGCCTACCGTTATTACAGCGCAAACGTTTGATGATATGGTGATGTTACATACTAACACCAAACTCAAAAACAGTACTGCTTTTAAAAGTATTGCCGGGTTTTAACAGCGTGCTTGGAAAATGCGGCTGATTAGGCGCATCGGGATAATGTTGTGTTTCGAGGCAAATCCCACTGCGAAAAGGGTAACTGCTGCCCGCCTTTCCGCGGATGGTATCGTCCAGAAAGTTTCCGGTATAAATGTGTATGGCAGGCTCAGATGTAAAAACGTTTAATACCCGCTTGCTTGTTGGTTCAAATAATCTTGCAGCCAATTTTAACTGACTTGAGTGGCGTTTTTTGATCACCCACGAATGGTCATACCCCCGGCTCAGTTCCAGTTGCGGGTTGTTGGCTTCAATGCGCTCGCCAACAGGCCTGAATTTTGTAAAATCAAAGGGAGTGCCTGCCACCGGTGTTATTATGCCTGTGGGCACCTGCATATTATTTACTGGCAGGTAATTTTTTAGAGGTAGCAGCAGTTTATGATCAAGTATAGAACCATTGTTATGGCCCGCAAGGTTAAAATACGCATGCTGGGTTAAATTGATGAGGGTTGCCTTATCAGTTGTGGCCTCAAAATTAACCAATAACTGATTTTGGTTATTGAGTGTATAGGTTACTTTGGTTAACAGGTTGCCCGGAAAGCCTTCTTCGCCGTCGGCACTCAAATATTCTAATATTACACCAAGTCCGTGTTCGTGAACAAATGACCTGGATTGCCATATCTTTTTGTTGAAACCTACTTTACCTCCATGATGATGAAAGCCTCCATCTTTAACGGTAAGCTGATGTGTTTCGCCATTGATAAGTACCTTGCCCCCCGCTATCCTGTTGGCAAAGCGGCCAACTACGGTGCCTATGTAAAAGTCATCATTTATGTAGCCCTGTAAATCATCATAGCCAAGCACAACATCGGTTAGCTGGCCCTTACTGTCAGGTACAAATACAGATTGAATGGCTGCGCCAAAGTTGGTGATATGAACCTTTAACCCGTTATCATTAATTAACTCATAAAGAAATATATGCTCTCCGTTAAGCTCGCCCCAATTGCTTTGGGTGACCTGGTGTTTCATGGATAGGTATTTTTAAAATGTGCATAATGAAAGTAGGCCTTTTGTATGAACTAAAGGTTAAATAAGCGCAAAAAATATCACGCAAACGTTTGCAATTTTTTAAAAAAGGTGTCAATCTTTATCGTAAGCCAGTGTGGGATTCGTATGGTAAAGCCTTGATTATGATGAATGTGAGACTGATAAATTAATAAAAATCAAAAAGGCTTGTTAGTTTAAAAAAACTTTTGCTACGTTTACCGCAACTTTAGGGGTGTCCTTCAATGGACTGAGATAATACCCTTTGAACCTGATGCGGTTAGTACCGCCGAAGGGAAAAGTGAAAGCAACCCTGCGTGTTGTTTTTTCCTTCCTTAAACGGGGCCATTCCTATAGTTATTTTATTTAACAACAAGAATGGAAGTCACCGTAAATCAGCAGCTTTATACAATTACCGAGGGGTGCACAGTGCAAACTTTGCTATATGATGTGCTTGGCAAACCGGCTAAGGGTTTGGCCGTAGCCATTAACCAAACCATTGTTTCCAAAACCCTCTGGCAAACAGTGTTGCTGAATCACGGCGATCAGATCATGCTCATTACCGCGACCCAGGGCGGATAAAAACTCACCTCATCTATATGAAAACAGAAAAAATTCCAACACAGCAGGTACTCACTACCGAGCCATTCCCGGCATCAAGAAAGGTTTACGTGAAAGGGCAGCTTCACAACATTAAAGTTGCTATGCGCGAAGTAAGCTTAAGCGATACCAAACTGCACGGCCGCTTTGGAGAAACCGAGCCAAACCCACCCGTAACCATTTATGATACCAGCGGCCCGTATACCGATCCGGAAGCCAATATCGATGTAAAGAAAGGTTTGCCGCGTTTGCGCGAACAATGGATATTGGATCGTGGTGATGTGGAACGGTTAGATCATATTTCATCGCAATATGGCCAGCAGCGTTTGAGTGATGTTAGTTTAGATAACCTGCGTTTTGCCTACGTATCCAGTCCGTTACGTGCTAAAAAAGGCGCCAATGTATCGCAGATGCATTATGCCAAAAAAGGTATCATCACTCCTGAGATGGAATATATCGCCATTCGCGAAAATCAGCGTATCGATCTTTTGAAAGAACAACTGAACGGTCAGTACGATGTAATGAGCCACCAGCATCAGGGGTATAGTTTTGGAGCCAATACGCCTAAAGGTTACATCACCCCTGAGTTTGTAAGGCAGGAGGTAGCGGCCGGCAGGGCGGTGATACCGGCAAACATCAATCACCCGGAGGCGGAGCCGATGATTATCGGTAGGAATTTTTTGGTGAAGATCAATGCAAACATCGGCAACTCAGCCGTAACCTCCAGTATTGAGGAAGAGGTTGAAAAAGCCGTTTGGGCATGCCGATGGGGTGCCGATACTATTATGGACCTATCTACCGGAAAAAATATCCATGAAACCCGCGAGTGGATCATTCGTAATTCGCCCGTACCCATAGGTACCGTACCCATCTACCAGGCGCTTGAAAAAGTGAACGGCAAGGCCGAGGATCTGACCTGGGAGTTGTTCAGAGATACTTTAATTGAACAGGCCGAACAAGGTGTAGATTACTTCACTATACATGCTGGCGTCTTGCTGCGTTACGTGCCATTAACGGCCAAACGTATTACAGGGATAGTATCTCGCGGAGGCTCTATTATGGCTAAATGGTGCCTCGCTCATCATAAAGAAAACTTCCTGTACACGCATTTTGAAGAGATCTGTGAGATCATGAAAGCTTATGATGTGTCGTTCTCTTTGGGCGATGGCCTAAGGCCCGGCTGTATTGCCGATGCCAACGATGCCGCTCAGTTTGGAGAACTGGAAACCCTGGGCGAGCTTACCAAAATAGCCTGGAAGCACGATGTGCAAACCATTATTGAAGGCCCTGGCCACATACCTATGCACATGATCAAGGAGAATATGGATAAGCAGCTGGCCCATTGCGGCGAGGCTCCGTTTTATACATTAGGCCCGCTTACTACAGATATTGCTCCGGGATATGATCATATCACTTCGGCAATTGGGGCTGCCATGATCGGCTGGTTTGGCACGGCTATGTTGTGCTACGTTACGCCTAAAGAACACCTTGGTTTACCAAATAAAAAAGATGTGAAGGATGGCGTGATTACCTATAAGATTGCTGCTCATGCTGCCGATCTGGCCAAAGGGCATCCCGGCGCGCAGTATCGTGACAACGCGCTGAGCAAGGCCAGGTTTGAGTTCAGGTGGGAAGATCAGTTTAACCTCTCGCTTGATCCTGATACGGCCCGCGAATTTCATGACGAAACCTTGCCTGCCGATGGCGCCAAAATAGCCCATTTTTGCTCTATGTGCGGCCCTAACTTCTGCTCCATGAAAATTACGCAGGATGTACGTGAATATGCCAAAGAGAACGGCGTAGGCGAAGAGGATGCCCTGCTGAAAGGCATGGAGCAAAAATCAAAGGAGTTTACTGAGAAAGGAAGCGAGATATACCTATAGGGAGTATCTTTTGAATGGGAATATTACATATTCATTGCGAGCGTAGCAAAGCCCACTCTAAATCTCCTCCAAAAAGGGGGACTTTAAGAAGTTTTTAAAGCCCTCTCCTTTGGAGAGGGTTCGGTGAGGCAATTGCTTCGGTTCTCGTAATGGTATATGAGGATTAGTTTAATAACAAAACATATGCAGCTAATAGTCATATCAAATCCTGAAGCTATACCAAATGAAGCGGGTATCATTAACCAGCTGTTTGAGGCAGGGTTAAGCCGCTTTCATTTGCGCAAGCCTGGTTATAACGCGCAACAGATAGCAGCGCTTTTAAAGGAGATAGACGAGCATTATCACCATTGTATTGCCTTGCACCAGCATCATGCCGTAGCACCTTATTTTGGGATACAGCGTTTGCATTATCCGGAGCAGCAAAGGCTAAGCACGCACGAGGCAAAACTGCATCTGCAAAATCAGAAAGGGTATATTTTAAGCACTTCAGCGCATGATCTTGACGTACTGCAAACCCTAACTCTGTTTAATTATACCTTTCTCGGGCCTGTGTTTAATAGCATCTCCAAACCAGCCTATAAGGCTAAATTTTCTGAAAAATTTTATTTAGATAAACAATATAATAGCCTGAATATAATTGCTTTAGGAGGGATGGAATTGTCAAATCTGAATAAGGTAGAAGCCATGAACTTTGATGGCGCAGCTGTACTCGGAACCATATGGAATAAGCCGGATATGGCTGTAACCAACTTTAAATACTTACTACAGCAATTACAATTAATTACTGAAAATCATGATGATAGATAAACTTCATTATATATCGCAACGACCCGAAAATGGTACTCATCTGGCGGCAATTAAAGCTGCGCTTGATGCAGGTTGCAAATGGATACAGCTTCGCGTAAAAGATCAACCGCATGAGTTGATTTTAGATGATGCTATTATAATCAATGAATTATGCGCAAGGTGTGAAGCGAAACTTATTGTGAACGATCACCCTGAAATAGCTCTTAAAGCAGGGGCTTATGGCCTGCATTTGGGCTTGCAGGATATGTCTATTGCGCAGGCCCGGCAAATAGTGGGTCCGCAAATGATCATCGGTGGTACCGCGAATACTTTTGAGCACATACAACAAAGGGTTGCCGAAGGAGCAGATTATATTGGATTGGGCCCGTTTCGGTTTACTAAAACCAAACAAAAGCTCAGCCCGATATTAGGGATAGCTGGTTACGAAGGGATCATGAAACAGGTTAAGAAAGCCGGGATCACAATACCTGTCATCGCCATCGGTAGTATTTTACCAGATGATGTATCAGTTCTCATGCAAGCTGGATTATATGGCGTAGCAGTATCGGGAGCTATTACTTACGCTGCCCAACCTGCTGAAACGGTAGCGCAACTGTATAGTCATTTGAATGCTGCTCAACTAATTGAAGACTAAAATTAAAATCAGCTCCTTTAAATCTCTCCCGGTTAGGGAGCTTTTTAAATTCCTCTCCTTTAAAGAGGGTTGGGTGGAGCTTAAAACAAACAAAAATGTTAACCATAGCAGGAAAAACTTTTAATTCACGCTTGTTTACAGGTACGGGTAAGTTCAGTTCATCAATTTTGATGGAGGATGCCTTACTGGCTTCGGGATCGGAGCTGGTTACTGTGGCCCTGAAGCGTGTCGACGTAAAAAACAACGAGCAGGATGATATCCTGATCCGCCTGAAATACCCGCATATTAATTTGCTGCCCAATACTTCTGGCGTACGGAATGCCAAAGAGGCCGTATTCGCGGCCCAGCTGGCACGTGAGGCTTTAGAAACCAATTGGGTAAAGCTGGAAATTCATCCCGATCCTAAATACCTGATGCCCGACCCGATAGAAACCCTGAAGGCCACAGAGGAATTAGCTAAAATGGGCTTCGTGGTGCTTCCCTATATTCATGCCGACCCGGTTTTGTGCAAACGACTTGAAGATGCCGGCACAGCTGCTGTAATGCCCTTAGGATCGCCCATTGGGAGTAACAAGGGACTAAAGACCATTGATTTTTTAGAGATCATCATTAGCCAAAGCAATGTGCCTGTTATTGTCGACGCAGGAATAGGCTCACCATCTGATGCTGCCCGGGCCCTTGAAATTGGCGCCGACGCAGTACTGGTGAATACCGCCATAGCAGTTTCCAGTAACCCGGTTAAAATGGCTAAAGCCTTTAAAATGGCAGTAGAGGCCGGGCGTATGGCTTTTGAGGCAAAACTGGCAACGCCCGTTGCTCATGCTGTAGCCAGTAGTCCACTAACTTCTTTTTTAGATGAATAGCTTTAACGATATTTTTGAAACCTATAACTGGGACGATACCAAAGCCAGCATCTACGCCAAAAACGCAGGTGATGTGGAACGGGCATTGGCTTCGCCCAAACGTACTTTAGAGGATTTTAAAGCCTTAGTATCGCCCGCGGCCGCATCTTACCTTGAACAGATGGCGAATATCAGCCAGCAACTCACCTTGAAACGCTTTGGTAAGGTAATACAAATGTATGTACCGCTTTACCTATCAAACGAGTGCAATAACATTTGTACCTATTGCGGCTTTAGCTATGATAATAAGGTGCGGCGCAAAACACTGTCTCCCATGGAAATTATGCAGGAGGTAGCCGTTATCAAGGATATGGGATACGATCATGTGTTATTGGTTACTGGTGAAGCTAATCAAACTGTTCATGTAGATTATTTTAAGAAAACACTTGATCTCATCCGTCCGCATTTTGCGCATATCTCCATGGAGGTTCAGCCGCTTGATCTGGAAGATTATGAGCAGCTAACCCCATACGGATTAAATACGGTGCTGGTTTACCAGGAAACCTACCATGAGGATGATTATAAAAAACATCACCCTAAAGGGAAAAAATCAAACTTTCAATACCGCCTGGAAACTCCCGACAGACTGGGGCAAGCAGGTATCCACAAAATGGGCCTCGGTGTGCTGATTGGTTTGGAAGACTGGCGTACCGACTGCTTTTTTACCGCCCTGCATCTAAACTATCTTGAAAAACGATACTGGCAAAGTAAATACAGCCTGTCGTTCCCGCGCTTGCGTCCTTTCAGCGGCGGTTTAGAACCCAAGGTAGAGATGAACGACCGGGAATTAGTGCAGCTTATTTGTGCCTACCGTTTGTTTAACGAAGAGGTGGAGCTTTCCATATCAACCCGTGAATCACCAAGTTTTAGAAACAACATCATCAAGCTTGGGGTAACTGCCATCAGCGCGGGTTCAAAAACCAATCCGGGAGGTTATGCTGTTGAGCCGCAATCATTGGAACAGTTTGAAATTTCGGACGAGCGGAGCCCGCAGGAAATTGCCAAAGTGATCAGGGCGCAGGGCTACGAGCCGGTTTGGAAAGACTGGGACAACTGTCTGGCTAAATAATTTGTAAAAATGTTAAAACGCGAAGAATTACAACGCTATGACCGCCAGATCATATTACCAGAGGTAGGATTAGCCGGTCAGGATTTGTTAAAAAATGCCTGCGTACTCATGGTAGGAGCCGGAGGCTTAGGCTGCCCGGTATTACAATACCTGGCGGCTGCCGGGGTAGGCAAAATTGGTATTGTTGATCATGATGTTATTGATGTCAGCAACTTGCACCGGCAAATATTGTACAACACCGCCGACATAGGCAAACCCAAGGCTGCAGCAGCCAAGCAAAAACTGGAGGCCCTGAACCCATATATCAGCCTGCATTCTTATCAGGAAAAATTGACTGCTGAAAACGCAGAAAGGCTTATAGCGGAGTACGATGTGATTGTTGATGGCTCCGATAATTTTACCACCCGTTATTTGGTTAATGATACCTGTGTAAATTTAGGTAAGCCGCTGGTATTTGGTTCCATATTTAGGTTTGAGGGACATGTGGCGGTGTTTAACCACGATAACGGCCCGAACTATCGTGATGTTTTTCCCGAACCTCCGGCCAATGATGAGGTGCCTAATTGTGATGAAATAGGGGTGATCGGTGTATTACCAGGTATTATAGGCACTTACATGGCTAATGAGACTATCAAATTGATCTGTGGTATAGGCGAGTTGATTTCCGGTAAATTGCTTACGCTAAATGCTTTAGATAATAGTGTTGTAGTTTTTAGTGTGATGAAGCAGGCAAATAGACAGGCTGAAAATGTTGAATTGGAAAAAGATTCCAGCGTAATCAATGAGGTGAGTATGGAGTTGGTAAATCAATGGATGAACAGTGATCCGGATTCAATTTATCTGGTAGATGTTAGAGAAGGCTATGAATACGAAGATTATAATATAGGAGGGGTTAATATTCCGCTTTATGAACTAGCAGAGCAAGCCGGTAATCTCCCCGTAAATAAGAAACTGGTTTTTTGCTGCCAAACTGGTCAGCGGAGTAAAATGGCCATTCATTTCTTAAAACCCGGTTATAAAGGCGAAATGTATAGTTTAAAAAATGGCATCTTTTAAAATCAAATCATGATTAAATATAAATATTCGGTAGTACTCAGCATAGCCGGGTCAGACAGCGGCGGGGGGGCAGGTATACAGGCTGATCTGAAAACGTTCAGCGCATTAGGTTGTTATGGAGCTACCGCTATAACTGCTGTTACTGTGCAGAATACTTTAGGGGTAAGCGCCATTTATCCCATACCGGTTGAAATTGTGATAGGCCAGATCAAAGCTGTGATGGACGATATTAAGCCCATGGCCATTAAATTAGGCATGATTTACAGTGCGGAGCTTGCTGCTGCTATTGCCGATTTTTTAAAAGACTATCAGCATGTGCCAATCCTATTTGATCCTGTTATGGTATCATCAAGCGGGCACCAACTCATAAACACCGATGCGCTTGATCGTTTAAAACAGCATCTTTTTCCGATAATAAGATTGCTTACCCCGAACTTAAGTGAAGCGTCGTTAATAACAGGTACGCCTGTTGAAACCGTTAACGACATGAAAAAGGCCGCCGCCTATATTATAAAACAGGGTTGTAAGGCGGTGCTCATTAAGGGTGGGCATTTACAAGGAACTGATTTGTATGATGTGTATCTGGATAACAAAGGCACAGAGCATACTTTTTCGTCGAAATCTATAAACTCACCAAATACCCACGGAACGGGTTGTACATTATCGTCGGCAATAGCCTCTTTTTTAGCATTGGGTGATGATATGCTTACTTCAATTGAAAGGGCCAAGACTTATGTACATCAGGCTATTGAGTATGGAAAGGATGTGAAAACAGGGGAAGGGCAGGGCCCTTTAAACCATTTTTTTGATCCCGGGAAATTAGTCAAAGTCTAGATTAACATATCGGAAAGTTCCGATTTGGTTTATAGAAAGTAATATAAATGGTGTAATTCGCTTGTTCCGTTACATAATTTTTAAATTTGGATAATGTGGGGTTTACAGTCCTGAAAAACTGTGCTCCGTTCAAATTATAAGTAATGGATACTAAGCAATATAAAAAGATATTATACTCAGTTTTAGACCTCGCAAGTATAAAAGAAGGCCATACACCAGCCGATAGCTTTGCTGATAGTTTGGAACTTGCAAAAGCAGCAGAAAAATTAGGTTATACCCGTTATTGGTTTGCAGAACATCATAATATGGTTAATGTGGCCAGTTCCGCAACGGCTGTGCTTATCGGGCATATTGCAGGTGGAACTTCTACCATACGTGTGGGCTCGGGAGGCATTATGATGCCCAATCATTCGCCGCTTATCGTTGCCGAGCAGTTTGGCACTTTGGCTTCATTATATCCCAATCGCATCGACCTTGGTTTAGGCCGTGCACCGGGTACTGACCAGGTTACTGCTATGGCAATAAGAGGTGCCAACTTTAATGTGCCGCATAATTTTCCAAAAGATATAAAAAAGCTTCAAGCTCTTTTTTCTGATGATAATTGGGATAGTAAGGTAAGGGCGATCCCCGGTGAGGGGTTGAACGTGCCTATTTGGATATTAGGTTCAAGTACGGATAGTGCGCATGTGGCTGCCGCAATGGGTTTGCCTTATGCCTTCGCCAGCCATTTTGCCCCAGCGTATTTTAATGAGGCCATCAACATTTACCGCGAAAATTTTCAGCCATCTGAATACCTGAATGAGCCATACGTTTTGTCGTGCATTAATGTGGTAGCCGCCGATACGGTTGACGAAGCTGAAAAGCTGGCTACTTCTGTTCAGCAGCTTTTTCTGGGTATAGTTACCGGCCGCAGAAAGCTGTTGCAACCTCCGTTGGAAAAAATGGATAATGTATGGAATATTTATGAGCATGAGGCTGTAAGCCAGATGCTAAAATACTTGTTTGTTGGCGATCGTGAAAAGATAAAAACAGATATACAGGCATTTTTGGAGAAAACGCAGGTTGATGAAGTGATGGTAACCTCACACATTTATGATCAACAGGCACGGATACACTCGTACCAAGTTTTTGCAGATGTTTTGAAAGATTTGGAAATACCCGTATCTAACAAATAAATAAGGATATTTAAATTAAAAGCCCTCAGATCATTTGATCCGGGGGCTTTTTGTTTGAGGCAAGGTTTGGTTATGTATATTTTATTCTCCACCATCGGGTCCGTAAAAGATAACCCAGGTAGCAAAATCAGGAGTGAAATTTTCAAAGCGGTGCTCAACGCCGGCCTTTACAAACAGTACATTTCCCTGCTGAAAAGGAGTACGCACGCCATCATTTAAAAATTCACCGTATCCGCTTATAATTACATAGAGTTCATCTTGAAGGTGCGGCGTTTGCAGATCAACCTCAACTGGCTTGTATAATTCAACAGACATGCTGCCATGTTCCAGAACTTTTACAAACAAGTCTTCTGGTTTTTTACTCAAATGTTGCAGGGCCTTGATCACTGATGATTTCATTTGAAGCGTTTAGTTATTATATTTTAATTTAACCTTCCACCTGGCTTATTGTCCAGAAGTCGTCGGCAAGGTCGGTACTGGTTATATAATCATAAGGCATATAAAAATAGCCCTTTTGTCCCCAGGCATCACCCCAGCTATTACGGATAATAAAGGCTTTCTTTGAATCATCATACCCGGCTGCCATTACAGCATGACCACCCATTACACTTTCGCTTGATGATGGCATAGGTAATATACCGGTTTGGGCCACTTTATCACCTTCAAAGCTTTGGTATACTGTAAAGCCAAAAACAAATGGATTGCCGCTTGCCAGGCATGTTTTAAGCTCATTAATGGCCGTGTTATTTAAACGGGTATATTGCAGTGCCTGGCTTTTAAGTGCCTTGGTATATAATGCTTTGGTAGGTTTTTGTGCAAATTTAGCAATGTTGTAAGGCCATAATGTTTCATCGCAAACACCCTGGGTAGCTACAGATTTTATGCCGTCACGTATCTGGGCGCCGCTGTCTTCTTTAACATGTCCTTCCAAAACCCGCTCGTTATAATAGATAAACAGGCGCGATGGATTAAAAACCGGCAAGTTTTGTTTCATCAGCTCAAACTGAAAAGCACCGGCTATGGCGTTGGCCGTGCATGAGCCTAATGATCCCTGATCATAAACCGGGGGGCATTGCGCCCGTAAATCAACAAGTGGAGGTACTGGTTTAGCCAAAGCGTCATGGCGTACTGCGGCGTATCTCAAGTCGCGATGGTCTGGCAGATCGGGTAGCCAGCCATAGTGTTTTGTTTGCTGTATCATAAATCAGGGATGTTTTAATTTATGATAAAGTTATACTGAATTATACTAATTTGATAGCGTGTTTTTACGCAATTTTATACGGGTTAGCACCCGACTTTTAAAAAGTGAACAAACAGTGGCTTGCTTATCAAAATAACAATTCATTAGCTTTGCCACCTGTAAATTCCTAAATTACAATTTCCTATTAAACCAATTATGGATATCGGCTTCAATATTAACGAGGATATAAACAAACAGCTTGTTTACGAGCTTAACAACAGGCTCAAAAAGATACACGAGGGCGGCGGTGAAAAGGCTGCTGCAAAACAAAAAGAAAAAGGGAAAATGCTGGCCCGCGAAAGGGTGGCTTATTTAATTGATGATGATAAGCCCTGGCTTGAAATGGGCGCTTTTACGGCCGATGGCATGTACGCAGAGCATGGCGGCTGCCCATCTGGTGGTGTAATATGCGGCATTGGTTATGTAGCGGGCAGGCAATGTGTAATAGTAGCTAATGATGCCACAGTAAAAGCGGGGGCCTGGTTTCCGATCACCGCCAAAAAGAATCTGCGGGCGCAGGAAATAGCTATGGAAAACCGGTTACCCATTATTTACCTTGTTGATTCGGCTGGGGTTTACCTGCCGCTGCAGGATGAGATATTTCCGGATAAGGAACATTTTGGGCGTATATTCCGCAATAACGCTATCATGAGCAGCATGGGTATTATACAGATCTCAGCTATCATGGGTTCTTGTGTGGCAGGCGGGGCGTATTTGCCTATCATGAGCGATGAGGCTATGATTGTGGAGGGTACGGGTTCGGTATTCCTGGCAGGATCGTACCTTGTAAAATCTGCGATTGGTGAGGATGTGGATAACGAAACCCTGGGTGGTGCTACTACGCATTGCGAAATTTCGGGCGTTACAGATTATAAACAACCCAATGATAAGGCCTGTTTGGATTCTATTCGCAACATCATGAGCATGGTTGGCGACTACAACAAAGCCGGATTTGATCGGATCAAAGCATCCGTCCCTAAATTAAACGAGAAGGAAATTTACGGTATACTACCCGATAACCGCGAAAAAGCTTATGATATGATGGAGATCATTCTGCGCCTGCTGGATGATTCGGCTTTTGAAGAATATAAGGAAGGTTACGGAAAGTCTATCATTTGCGGATTGGGCCGTATTGATGGTTGGGCCGTGGGTATAGTAGCCAACCAGCGCAAGGTGATCAAATCAAAAAAAGGGGAGATGCAGTTTGGAGGCGTAATCTATTCCGATTCGGCAGATAAGGCCACCCGCTTTATCATGAATTGTAACCAGAAAAAAATTCCGCTGGTGTTTTTGCAGGACGTTACAGGTTTTATGGTAGGCAGCCGGAGCGAACAAGGCGGTATTATTAAAGATGGGGCCAAAATGGTGAATGCGGTAGCCAACTCGGTTGTGCCCAAGTTTACAATAGTAATAGGTAATTCTTACGGTGCCGGCAACTATGCCATGTGCGGTAAAGCTTACGACCCACGACTCATTTATGCCTGGCCCTCGGCTAAAATAGCAGTGATGGGCGGCGGACAAGCCGCCAAAACCCTACTTCAAATACAGGCAGCGGGACTAAAAGCTCGTGGCGAAGATGTGGACGAAGTAAAAGAGCAAGAACTGTTGAAAGAAATAACCGACAGGTACAACGCCCAAACAACACCTTATTATGCTGCCGCAAGGCTGTGGGTTGATGGCATAATTGATCCGCTGGAAACCCGTAAGGTGATCTCCATGGGTATTGAAGCTGCCAACCACGCGCCAATTGAAAAAGCTTTTAATGTTGGGGTGATACAGACGTAGGGGTTGTGAATAGTGAGTGGGATTATATTAAGTAAACAGTCCAGGTAATCAGTTAATCACAAAAATCCTGCTTTAGACAAAATGAATGCTTCAAATATATATCTTGAACCTATGAAAAAACTATTGCTGCCTTTGCTTTTTCTTTCCCTCAAACTTTCAGCTCAAAACGCTCAACAGATCCATCAAAGAGCCATACTGATTGATACGCATAACGATGTGTTATCTAACCAACTCATCACCAAATTTGATCTGGCTAAACTTCAAACCGAGGGTAACTTTGACTTGGTTAGGGCAAAGGATGGCGGACTTGATGCGCAGATATTTTCCATATGGTGCGGCGAAAAATACGGCAAGGGAACTGCTTTCGCCATGGCAAACCGTGAGATAGATTCTTTATATGCTCTTATTAAACGTAACCCTGATAAAATTGCACTTGCCCGCAACAGCGCTGAACTGCAAAATATTGTGAAACAAAAGAAGCTGGCCGCATTGATAGGTGTTGAGGGGGGCCATATGATTGAGGATAGAATGGATTATATAGATAGTCTGGCGCGGCGTGGTATGCGCTACCTCACCCTAACCTGGAACAACAGTACTTCCTGGGCAACTTCGGCCCGTGACGAGGTAACTAAAAAAGACAGTTTACCGCATTTGGGTTTAACTGATTATGGTAAACAGATTGTTAAGCACTTAAATGAGCTGGGTGTAATGGTTGATGTATCGCACGTTGGCGAACGCACTTTTTATGATGTGATAGCTACAACCACCAAGCCGGTTATTGCCTCGCATAGCTGTGCATACGCACTCAATCCACACAGGCGTAACCTAAAAGATGATCAGTTGAAGGCTCTTGCTAAAAATGGCGGAGTAGTATGCGTTAATTTTTACAGCGGTTTTGTTGACAGCACCTATGCCGCTAAGGCTAACGATTTTTATATAAAACATAAGGCCGAGATAGATTCGCTTGGTAAGGCGTACAATGATGCCGATCTGGGTTTTATTAAGGCAAGTTCACTGCATCAGAAAGAAGCTAATGAACTGCGCCCGCCTCTCAGTATGCTCATTCATCATATAGACTACATCGCTAAACTGATTGGAGTTGACCACGTAGGCATAGGTTCTGATTTTGACGGTTCTGAATCATACCCTTTACAGATGAACAGCGTTGCCGATTATCCCAAAATAACCAAAGCTTTGCTTGATTTGCATTACAGCGAGAGCGATATTGATAAAATATTAGGCGGTAACGTAATGCGGGTGCTTAAGGTAAATACAGGTAAATGATGGCACAGTGTTGACTGATGCTATTTGCCTAATAGGCTAATAAATGTTAAATTCGCATACATTTTTAAAAGATAATGTCTCAAGAAACTGAACACGTAAAATGCCTGATCATAGGCTCAGGTCCGGCTGGTTATACAGCCGCTATATATGCCTCAAGAGCTGATTTAAAGCCGGTTATGTACACTGGTTTATTAGCCGGCGGACAGCTTACCCAAACTACCGAGGTTGAAAACTTTCCGGGCTATCCCGAAGGTATCATGGGCCCCGAAATGATGGAAGATCTGCGTAAACAAGCTGAGCGTTTGGGTACCGAAATACGTTTTGGCTATGCCAGCTCTGTTGATTTTAGCAGCCTGCCACACAAAGTGGTTATTGATGATGTAAAAACCATTACTGCCGATACGGTAATTATTGCTACCGGAGCTTCAGCAAAATGGCTGGGTCTGGAGTCTGAACAAAAATATAGCGGCTTTGGCGTTTCTGCCTGTGCTGTTTGCGATGGCTTCTTTTTTAAAGGACAGGATGTTGCTATAGTAGGTGCCGGTGATACCGCTGCTGAAGAAGCTACTTATCTGGCTAAATTGACACGTAAGGTATACATGATCGTTCGTCGTGATGAGTTCCGCGCCTCAAAAGCAATGGTGCATCGTGTATTGAACACTCCTAATATTGAAGTGTTATATAACACCGAAACTAAAGAGATTTTAGGTGACGGTCAAAGCGTAAACGGTGTTAAGGTTACCAATACTTTAACCAATACCGATACCGATCTGGATGTTACAGGTTTCTTCGTAGCCATCGGTCACCACCCTAATACTGATATTTTTAAAGGCTGGTTACATATGGACGAAACCGGTTATATCAAAACCCGCCCAGGTTCAACAGAAACCAATATTGAAGGTGTATTTTGCTGCGGCGATGCACAGGATCATATCTACCGCCAGGCAGTAACCGCTGCGGGTACAGGCTGTATGGCAGCTATTGATGCCGAAAGGTACCTGGCTGCTAAAGAGCACGTAGTAACAGCATAAAGGTTAATATTCCCTTTCTTCAAAAAGAGGGATACATAAAATATAAACAAAGCCACCCTTTTGGGTGGCTTTGTTGTTTTAACTCCATACCCTTAGATAGTAATAACCCCTCATTAGGCAGTAATTAAAAAAAGCTGTCATGCTGAGCTCCGTCGAAGCATAGTGGGCAGGCCTCGACACTCTACCCTTCGACTGAGCTCAGCATGACAGCTTACTACTTTTTCGAGTGTTTTATTGCTCTTTGCCATTTTTGGTCTATTATTTACAGGAAGGGATTGAGGAGATAGAAAGAGGTTTCTGCTGCTAACATATTTTTTACAGAGCAAACTTCTTATATTTTTTTAAAATCTTATATCTTCACCACTTAGTATCAACCTGATTAATAATTATGTATAAAAAAGCCTCCCTCTTGCTGTTGGCACTGCTTACAGTATCTTCCAATCTTTTAAAAGCACAGGACAGCGATCCTAATTTGGGTATTATTCCGGTTCCTGTATCGGTTAAAAAAGCTCCCGGACAGTTTACGTTGAGCCAGGAAACCATTATTCAGGCCGATTCGCCTTCAAATAAAGCGGTTTTATTTTTTAAGGATTTTTTAACTAACAACCTGGCCTACAATAAAGCTATCGTTGCAAAAGGGGGGGCAAACAATAATGTAGTTACATTAACATCAGCCGGTACAGAAAATTTGCCTGCCGAAGGTTACCGTTTAACTATTACACCTCAGCAAGTTACCGTAGCAGGTAAAGGCGCGGGATTGTTTTACGGTATACAAACACTATTACAATTAATTCCTTTAGAAAGAGGCGCTACCAGCAAATTACCATGTGTGCAGGTAGAGGATTACCCGCGTTTTGGTTATCGCGGAGCCATGCTTGATGTTGGTCGTCACTTTTTCTCGGTAGAGATGGTGAAAAAATACATCGACCTGCTGGCAGCATACAAGCTTAATAACTTTCACTGGCACCTAACCGAAGATCAGGGCTGGCGCATCGAAATAAAAAAATATCCTAAGCTAACGCAAATCGGCAGTATGCGCGCGCAAACCCTTATTGGT
Organism: Mucilaginibacter aquaedulcis; assembly: GCF_030409325.1. Classification (GTDB taxonomy): domain Bacteria; phylum Bacteroidota; class Bacteroidia; order Sphingobacteriales; family Sphingobacteriaceae; genus Mucilaginibacter; species Mucilaginibacter aquaedulcis. The sequence goes on along the minus strand of NZ_JAUFPR010000001.1, from coordinate 100,732 downwards.
GGTTACCGCGACCGCACTCCTCAGCAGTTTGATAACACCCCTTATGGTGGTTTTTACACCCAGGATCAGATTCGTGACGTGGTTAAATATGCTACTGCAAGGTACATCAATGTAGTGCCCGAAATTGAAATGCCAGGCCATTCATCAGCTGCATTAGCCGCCTATCCTGAATTAGGCTGCGAGCCCGGTAAAGCTTATAAAGCTGCCGAAACCTGGGGAGTATTTAAAGATATCTATTGCCCTACCGAAAAAACATTCAGCTTTTTGGAGGATGTTTTAACCGAGGTGATGGAGCTGTTTCCAAGTAAATATATTCACATCGGTGGTGATGAGGCACCAAAAGATGCCTGGAAAAATTCGGCGTATTGCCAGCAGCTGATCAAAAAGTTAAAGCTGAAAGATGAACATGGCCTGCAAAGCTATTTCATTCAGCGCATGGAAAAATTCCTGAACTCAAAAGGACGCAGCATTATTGGCTGGGATGAGATTCTGGAAGGCGGGCTTGCACCAAATGCAACCGTAATGAGCTGGCGCGGAGAAGAGGGAGGAATTGCCGCCGCTCAACAAAAACACAAAGTGATCATGACCCCTGGCAGTAATGGTTTATACATTGACCACGGGCAGGGTAAACCAAGCCAGGAGCCTTTAAGCATTGGTGGTAATGAGCCTTTGTCAAAAATTTACAGCTACAACCCAACACCTGATGTTTTAACAGCAGATGAGCAGAAGTACATAGAAGGCGTACAAGCCAATTTATGGACAGAATACATACCAACAGATGCCAAGGTTGAATATATGCTGTTGCCAAGGTTAATGGCGCTATCAGAAGTGGCCTGGTCGCCGTTGGCTAATAAGAATTTTAAAGATTTTTCAGAAACCCGCCTGCCCGGTCATTTAGCCTGGTTGGATAAAAATGGCTTTAATTATCGTGTACCTACAGCCATAGGTGCTAAAGATACCGTGATGATTGGTTCGCAATTAACCGCCACCTTAAAGCCATCTGTTGATGGGGCTAAGGTTTACTATACTATTGATGGCTATTCGCCACGGGAGACAGACTTAATCTATAATATCCCGCTGAGCTTCCCGGTTCCGCAGGATCAGTACCGCGAATTGCAAACCATCGTAATCACTCCATCGGGTAAAAGGAGCGTGGCAACGCGTATGGTAGTTTATAATAAAGCGCCTTTGGCTGCCGTTAGTAATTATACGGCATCAGCTCCGGGTGTAAAATATCAATTATTTCCAGGTACGTTTACAGCAACCAGCCAGTTAAGTAATGTTACTGCTACAGATAGTGGCGCGATTAAAACTTTTAGCACGGCTGATTTTCGTAAAAACAAAGGTAAATATGGCGTTGTTTATTCGGGATATATCAATGCCGAGGCCGATGGTAATTATGGTTTTTCAACCTTGTCTGGTAACGGAGCGGTGTTATTGATAGATGATCAGGTAGTTGTTGATAACGATGGCAAGCATGCGGTTACAGAACAGGATGGCGCAGTTCCTTTAATGAAGGGGTATCACCGCTTCAGCTTAAAGTATGTAGATGCCGGCGGGCCTGTTGCCTTAAAAGTATTTATAAATGCACCAGGTAAACAAAAAGCCGAGCTAACAGCAGATACATTATACAATTAATATTATATATATAATGGTTAACAGATTTAATCTTTTTGCATTATTAATAGGTACTATAATTGCCGGCTGTAGCGGCAATGAAACAAAGACAACTGTAAGTACACCTGCTGCTAAGAAGCCTGAATTAATGCCTCCATTTCGGTTTCATAAAATGATAGAGGTATCGCCGGGGCAGAGCTATGATATATTGAGCTGGGGTCGCGGATCAGTTGATGCCGGTGCATTCCTGATCTTACATTCTGATTCGTCGGGTATTCAATACACTACAACTACCGGCGACCTGGATGGCGCGATAGTAGATGTATACAACGCTGATATGGATGTGGATGGCAATCCCGAAATTTTGATACAGGCCAAATCAAAGGATACTACCCGTTACACCAGTATCTACGCGTTTGAGTTTAATAACAACAAAGCCAACAAGCTCGATTTTCCAAGACTTAACAGTGGTTACCGCAAAGGTTACCGCGGCGGTGATAATTTTTACATACGTGATGGAAAGCTGATCAGGGAATTTCCTATTTATAACGGCAATGGGAAAGATGCGCAACCCACAGGAGCCAAACGCCAGCTGGAATATGGCTTAAGGGGTAATGAGTTTACTGTAAAACAGCTGAGTAAAGATTCTACCAATGTAGCCGATAAGCCAGCCGCTAACGCTGCAGTAAAGCAGGATCAGGATAATAGTAAAGTCCAGAATTCAGAAAAGAAGAGCAGCTCAAAATCAAGTAAAAAGAAACGAAGAAGACACAGAGATTAAACAAAAAGGGAGGCATTAAAAGTGCCTCCCTTTTTTATGTATTAAGAGGATGTATCTATCCTACAATTTCCAGATCGCTCAGTTGATTATTGATAAACTCCATTTCTTCGCCATTAATGTGAATATTGATGGCCTGCGCGTTTTGTTTAGCTTGTTCGGCATTGCGGGCACCTACCAGTGCAACGGTAATACCTGGATGGTTAATTGTCCACCGGATCACTAATTGGCCAAGTGTGGCGTTCTTTTCATCGGCCAGTGGTTTAATTTTAGCCAGAAACTCATTGGTGCGTTTAATATTTTCCTCTTTAAAATACTTAACGCCGGCACGGTGATCACCATCGCCAAAATGATGACCTAGTTTTATTTTGCCGGTGAGCAGGCCACGTTCAAGTGGGCTGTAAGCCAGTATCGCTTTTTTATTTTCAATACAGTAAGGTATCACCTCATCTTCCAAATCGCGGTTCACCATGCTGTATGGTACCTGGTTTGATGCCAGCTTAATTGTTTTTTCGGCAATAGCCATTTGCTTTACATCATAATTGCTTACACCGGCTTCGCGTATTTTACCTTGCTCTTTAAGGCGCAGTAAAGCCTCCATGGTTTCGTCAATAGGTGTGGTAGCATCTGGCCAGTGTGTCTGGTATAGGTCTATATAGTCGGTACCTAAGCGTTTAAGGCTGTTTTCGCACTCCAGTATAATGCTTTCTTTAGCAGCATATTTATATATGTCAATATCATTACCCTGGTTATCCTGACTTTTGAACCCGAAGGTGCCCTTGGCCAGATCCCAGCGCATTCCAAATTTTGTTAACAGTTGAACTTTATCGCGCGGTAAGCCTTTAATAGCCTCGCCTACAAGTTCTTCGCTTTTACCCTGCCCGTAAATAGGAGCAGTATCAATAGAGGTTACCCCAAGATCATATGATACGCGCATGGCCTCAATAGCTTCCTTATCATCATTACCACCCCACATCCAGCCACCGGCGGCCCAGGCCCCAAAAGTAATAGCCGAAACAGCCAGTTTAGTATCTCCTAATCGTCTGAATTCCATAGTTTATTAAGTAGTGTTTGTTGTTTATAAATCGCAGACAAAATGTATTTAATTATTGAGATTAAGAAATTATTTGATGAGCGAAATCACATCTTTTACGTTATTTATGCCAACAGTATTAAAGACATTTATGCAAAAGACAGGCTACAGCAAGTCAAAAGGTTAACTGAGCTATCGCCACATTTGAAATCTGCACATTTATCACCACATTTGTATATATGCACTTTATCTATCCTTCTTTTTTATTTGCATTACTCACGTTAGCTATTCCTGTTATTATCCATTTATTCAACTTTCGTAAGTTTCAGAAAGTGAATTTTAGCAACGTGCAGTTTTTGAAGGAGATACAGGAGCAGCAATCATCTCGCCGCAACTTAAAAGAAAGGCTCATACTTGCCTCCAGATTATTGGCCTTGTTTTTCCTGATACTGGCATTTGCACGGCCATACCTGCCGGGGCAAAATTATACGGGCGCAGGCAGGCAAAACGTAGTGAGTGTTTTTGTAGATAACTCCTACAGTATGGAAACCCTTAACCGGGAGGGTTCACTGCTTGATGATGCTAAACAAAAGGCTAAGGAAATTGCATCGGCCTATAATATTAACGATCGTTTTCAGCTGCTTACCCAGGATTTTGAGGGCAAACATCAACGATTGTTAAGCCGGGACGAATTTGACGATGCGGTTGACCAGGTAAAGATCAGCGCCCAAAGCCGCAATCTGCAGCAGATCATCAGCCGTCAGCAAAACCTGTTGCTTACACAGCCTGGCAGTATAAAATCAATCTATGTAATTTCTGACCTTCAAAAAAATATGGCCGGAAAGCCATTAAAGGGCGACAGCAGCGTGGCCATTAATTTGATACAACTTAAAGCTGCTGCTTTATCCAATGTGGCAGTTGATTCGGTTTGGCTGCTAAGTGCTGTTCACAGGCTTGGTGAAAACGAAAAATTGGTGGTACGCCTCCACAATTACTCCACCCAAAAAGCCGATAAAATTCCACTTAAAGTAATTATAAACGGCGCGCAAAAGGCATTGGGCAGTTATAGTATCCCTGCAGGTGCCGTACAGAATGATACCTTGGCATTTATGGGCCTTCAAGCGGGCTGGCAACAAGGTAAGGTTGAACTTCAGGATAATCCTGTTACGTTTGATAACCAGTTTTATTTTAGTTTTAACGTAAGCAACCAAATGCCGGTACTGCTTATAGATGGGGGGATCCCCAATACCTATTTAAAAGCTGTTTTTGCTTCCGATCCTTTTTTTAGTGCCCAGCGTGTACCCGATGGCAATGTTGATTACACCGGCCTTAACAGTATGCCCATAGTAATTATCAGTGATGTTAAGGCCATATCTGCAGGTTTGGCGCAGCAGTTAAAAACTTATGTGGTCAAGGGCGGTACGCTGATGGTTTTCCCAGCTGCCGATGCTGATTTGGCTAATTATCATTCGTTCCTGCAACCCATGGGCACTTCATGGCCCGAAAAACTGGTGAGCGAAAGCATAAAGGTATCAGCCATAAATAAACAGAGCCCTGTATTTAAAAACGTATTTGAAAGCTTTCCGGAAAATCCCGATCTGCCTGTTGTTAAAAAATATTATCAGTTATCACCATCATCATCCGCACAGGATAACCTCATGAAGTTGACAGGCGGTCAAATTTTCTGGGCCGGCTACACAAGTGGCAGGGGCAAAGTGTATGTAGCCTCCGTGCCGCTAAATGAAGATTTCAGCAATTTACCCCGCCATGCTCTTTTTGTGCCGGTAATGTTCAGGATTGCTTTATTAAGTGGTCATGATCTGCCCCTTTTTTACACTTTAGGGCAGGATGAAACTTTAGAGATACCGCCGGTTCAGCTTACGGAGAAACAATTACTGAAATTGGTTAAAGGCGATCAAAGTACCATCCCGGATGTGAGGCAGCAGGAGGGAAGCACCATTTTATACCTGTCAGATCAGCTTCGGGAAAGTGGTATTTACACGCTTAAAAAGCAGGATAGCACACTGGCAATGCTCGCTTTTAATGATAACCGGACAGAATCAGACATGAGTTATTTGAACAAGGGAGAGCTAACGAAATTAATGCCAAAGTCAACCGCCTTATTAACAGGTACTAATGCTTCATTAAAAGGTATTGTTGCCGAAACAAATTTTGGCACACAATTATGGAAACTTTGTATAATTTTGGCATTGATTTTTCTGGCCGCAGAAATTTTGTTGATCAGGTATTTTAAACCCGCTAAACAAAGTATAAAGCAGCCTGTTTAATTCATACAAAATCCTTAAAGCAGTGCTAATGAATTTGCTTATCAAATCTGCCACCATTCTTGATCCCGGATCAGCCTTTCATCAACAAATTGCCGATATTTTAATAGAAAATGGGCTAATTACCCGCATTGCAGAAGATATTGAAGCCGATGCCGAACTCATTGAGGCGGCAGGTAAATACGTATCACCTGGTTTTTTTGACCTTAATTGCAATATTGGAGAGCTTGGCCTCGAAACCAAAGAAGATATGTACTCGGGTACAAGCGCTGCCGCGGCAGGAGGCTTTACCGGCGTGGCATTAATGCCTAACACTATACCGCCTGTACATTCTAAAGCAGAAATTGAATACCTGGTTAACCGGGCTAAAAACAACCTGGTTGATGTATATCCGTTAGGCACCATATCGCATAAACGTGAGGGGAAAGACCTTGCCGAAATGTATGATATGTACCTGAGCGGCGCAAAAGCCTTTACCGATGGTAATCGCCCGGTGCAGGATGCCGGACTAATGGAGCGCGCGCTGCTGTATGCCCAGGGTTTTGACGCCTTGGTGTTTTCGTACCCTGAAGACACCGCTATTGCAGGCAAAGCTAAAGTGAATGAGGGAGAGATTAGCACACTGCTGGGCATGAAAGGCATCCCCTCACTGGCAGAAGAACTCATGATAGCCCGTGACCTCTATCTGGCAGAATATACTGTATCAAAAATACATTTCAGTACCATATCAACGGCCCGCTCGGTTGAACTCATCCGTGAGGCTAAAAGAAAGGGTATAGAAGTTACCTGCGATGTTGCTGCACATCACCTGGTGCTTACAGATGAAGCCCTGCTGGGTTTTGACAGTATGTATAAAGTAAAACCACCGCTACGTACCAAAGATGACGTTAGCGCGTTGATAAACGGGCTTAAAGATGGTACTATAGATGCTATAGTAACACAGCATACGCCACACGAGGTTGAATTTAAAGATGTGGAATTTGAGGTGGCTGAATTTGGGATAACCGGTTTTCAAACAGCATTAGCCCTGGCCTTAAGATCAGGTTTGCCGGTAGAGCTACTGATTGACAAGCTGGCTATTAATCCCCGCGAAATATTGGGTGTTGCGGTGCCTGTTATTGCCGAGGGTGAGCAGGCTAACCTCGTACTTTTTGATACTGATGCAGAGTGGGAGTTTAATGGTAAAAATAACCGTTCAAAATCTGTTAACTCGCCGTTTATGGGCCAAAACTTAAAAGGTAAAGTACTTTTAACGTATAATAATCAACAAATTTTTAAATAGATAATCATGATCGATCCAAAAATAGAAACCGCCTTTGAAGCCGCTTTAGAGGCTTTTTCTAAATATAACGAGTTTGACGCTACCCAGCTCATTGAAAATTTTGGTGAAGTTTTCGCATCAGACGAAGACTTTTTAACCAAGGTGGATGCTTTGGATGAGGTGTTTGATAATAACCCGGATGTAGAGTCGTTACGCGAAGTTTTCTTCGATTTACTGATGATCAACTTTTTTAGCGCCGATGTTAAAAAACTGGAAGAAGATTACCTGGACACTCCGGAGTGGGAGGATATTGAAGAACAAACACTTGATCGTGGTACCGAGTTGTTAAACCTGTTACTATACCTTAACGAGTGTGAAGACGAAGAAATTGAGCCTGAACTGGAAGATTACCTGAAAGAGTTTTTACTGGTTGATGAGGATGAGTTTCAGGATGAATACCGCATTTACGAACCCGTAATAGCCAATCAGATATTGATTGAAAGTCCTGTTTCAGAAATAGCCAAAGTCGCTAAAAGCCTTCCTGAAGATTCGGAATTGAAAGAGTTGTTTTACCCAATGATGTGTTTCTTTCAAAATTTAGACCCATCTGAAGATGCCGTAGATGAAATTGCTGAAAACGCTATTGAAAAAGATTTTGATATGGCGGTATTAGAGATATTAATCAATTTTCAATAGTATCGATGGCGTTTGAAGTTGACAAAAAACGGTTGAGGGTTACCGGTATAGTCTTTGGGCTATTACTGGGTGTGGCTTTAACCGTACTTAGTATTATATCTTTTTATATCATATTATCTACAAGTTCGGTTGTGGTAATATCTTCCATTCCATTTATTTTTTCGGTATTGATACCGGTTTTATTGGTAGTTGTTTTGTGTTTTAATTTCAGGAAAAGAGTAGGTGGCTTCTGGATCATGCGCGAGGCTGCAACCGGCATATTCATTATGTTTTTCATGGCTTTTATAACACAATTTATACTGCGCGACCAGTTATTTGCCAAGGTTATAGAGCCCCACATGATTGAGAAAACGCAAACTGCTATGACTCACTCCGTAAGCAAATTTCTGACGGAAAATAAAACAAGTCCGGATATTATCAAGAAAAAATTAGATGAGATCCAGTCAGAGTTTGATGTTCAAAAGGAAACTACTATAAGGAAACAGATACAAGGATTAGGAATTTCTATTATTTTTATATTTGTACTGGCTATTATCTTCGCTGCCTTTTTCAAAAAGGATAGCTATGCAACAAATGCGGGCAATAATGCTACGGTGTAAAGAGTAGTGTTCTTGTAATAAAACAAAACGGGCATTTCTGATCAGAAATGCCCGTTTTGTTTTATTAGCCATTGCTTAATTATAGCTGCAGGTGGTTATATTGAAAAAATATTGTTTATTTTAGATCAATCATAAACCTAAAATCATGGAATCAAAAAAAGTCACTCCAATTTCATTAGCTATAAAATGGGGGCTAATCTACGTTGTTACCTCTATCGTAATTACTTATATCATTCAATTCCTTAACCTTGATCCTGATTCTCCGGTTAAATGGCTGGGCATGGTGCCCTTCATCGCTTTTATGTTTTTAACGCAAAAAGAGCTTAGGGATAATAATGGCGGCTATATTACTTTTGGCGAGGCTTTTAAGGTAGGCTTTTTGTATTCAATACTCTCAGGAATAGTATTGGTGGTGTTTACATATTTGTATTTTGCAGTGCTTAGCCCCGAAATGTTAGAGAAGATACTGGCTTCTACCGAGGCTAAGTTGGCTGCAAAGGGATTATCACAGGAACAAATAGACCAGGGAATGACCTTTACCCGCAAGTTTGTCGGGCCAAAAAGTATCGCCATAGGGGCGTTAGTATCGTCTATAATTATGGGAGTTATCGTATCGTTGATAGGGGCAGCCATATTCAAAAAAGAACGCTCACCCTTTGATGTGGTGAGTACAAGCGACCAAACATCTGAACCTACAGTATAAAATTAGAAAGTATAACAGAAAAGGCCTTGCAAATATTGCAAGGCCTTTTCTGTTATTTTAAAGAATATAATTAAGCTTACGCGCTTGCTACCAGTTTACTGATACTCCTGTAAACGTAATCGTTATAAATGTGCCTGCGGGCAAAACGGCCTGGCGAATCAGCATTGATCAGTTTAACATAAACAGCTTTTGGTACATCAAAGTATTCATAAGTGTTGCCATCAGTAAAGCTGATTTTCAATACCTGCGATTTGTATTCAAAATCGGCAATGGCGCAGGTTGTTGTGGTAATAGTGTATTCAGCAAACGATTGGTCACGAGTTTCGGGAGCAATGCTTACCAAAAAATGATATGCTTCAATAATGGTTTTGCTTTTTTCTTCAGCTTCCAGCTTACTTTCAGGGCTATCCTGAAACTTGTCCGGATGCCAGGCTTTCATTAAGCTCCTGTATTTGGTTTTTAATTCCTGTAATTCTGCAGCCTCGTTTACTTCTAAAAGCTTTCTGTAATCGACAATTTTTTTCATTCTATTGATTTAAGTTTTATTGTCGTTGAAGAACTGCTAATAAAGTTTGCACCTTTTCAAGAAAATAATCGGCGCGAAGGTACGCTTTTTAAGCTTATAAAAATCCGGAGTTTGTAAAGTTAATGTAAGGCTTTGATTATTAAATACTTCAAAGGGGAATGAGCTTGATTAAAATAAGTAGTCCCGATGAAAACTAATTCATCGGAACTACTTATTTGTGCTGAAGTTGAAAGCTTATTTTTTGGTTATGATCTTTACAATATCGTTTCCAAAAACAAATACCATTAATGTAACAAGTATTACAAAGCCAACTATCTGGGCGCGTTCTAAAAATTTATCGCTTAATGGTTTACCTTTTATCATTTCAATGATCAAAAACACCGCGTGGCCACCATCAAGCGCTGGGATAGGCAGTAAGTTCATTAAGGCCAGTACCATTGATAAAAAGCCTACCAGCGTCCAGAAGTGAACCCAGTCTACATGGCTGCCAAACAAGTTGGCAATAGCTACCGGGCCGCTTACTGCTTTACTGAACTTAACATCGCCTTTAAATATTTTACCGAGGCCCTTAGCATTTTCTGAGAAGGTTCCCCATGCTTTTGAAGCACCAATTGGCAATGCGGCAAAAAAGCTGTAATTAATAGTTTTAAATTCAGGGAAATCTTTCTTTGAGCGGGCAAAGCCAATTGTTCCATCCTCGTTAACCTGAATTTTAAGCGGTACAAGGTTGTTATTACGTTTTGCGGTTAAATCAACCACTTTACCTTTGGTATTCAACAAAGCAACCTGTAACTGATCCCAGAAAGCTATAGGCTGGCCGTTAACAGCTACAACACTGTCGCCCTTTTGTAAGCCACCTTTTAAGGAGTTGCCATAAACAGAATCAACCACAAATTTAGTACGTGGTACCCTGCTGATAAATTCCTCAATACCGTGGTCAGAAAGATCATTCAGTATAGTACGGGGTATAGCTATTTTTAAATCTTCCGAACCGCGCTGCACGCTGAATACCGTGTTTTCAAGCAGAACCTTCGGGCTGGTAAGATCATCAAAACGATCAAATGGTTTACCGTTTATAGCTACTATATTATCACCAGCCTGCAAGCCGATTTTTTTACCAATTTCACCCGGTACTATACCATATTTGGCAGCCGAGTTAGGGATGTAGCTATCGCCGAAACGCATAGTAAGTACCCAGAATATCAATATACCAAGGATAATGTTTACGGTAACACCGCCAAGCATTACAATTAAGCGTTGCCAGGCCGGTTTTGAACGGAACTCCCAGGGTTGCGGTGGGCCTGCTAATTGATCGGTATCCATTGATTCATCTATCATACCGGCAATTTTAACATAGCCACCCAGTGGTAACCAGCCAATTCCGTATTCAACTCCTTTATATGTAAATTTAAACAGGCTTATGTTCCAGGCATCAAAAAACAGGTAGAACTTCTCTACCTTAATGCCAAATGCACGTGCTGCCAAAAAGTGTCCCAACTCGTGCAGGATTATTAAAATTGAAAGGCCCAGTATCAGCTGGCCCACCATTATCACTATGCTCATTATTTGCGTTTATGTATATTTTAAAATTGTATTGCCTTTATTGGTAGTTTATTTATTACGTTTTGCGCAAAGATGCGTGTTTCTTTATCAGTATTCAAATAGTCGGTTAACGTTGGTTGTGCTATGAATGGTATATGCTGCATGCATTCTTCAATAACATTACTCATGGCTAAAAAGCCAATACTGCGATTTAAAAAGCCTGCAACGGCAATTTCATTGGCGGCATTGATGATACAAGGCATATTACCACCCTGCCTTAAAGCCGCGTATGCTAAACTAAGATTACGAAAAGTATCCATATCCGGTTTTTCAAATGTCAGGTTAGGATAACTGGTAAAATTAAAGCGTTTAAAATCGTTTTGTAAGCGATTTGGGTAGGATAGGGCGTGCTGAATAGGTAGTTTCATATCAGGCAAACCCATCTGGGCCTTAATAGAACCATCATGGAACTGAACCAGTGAATGCACAATAGATTGTGGATGAACAATCACCTCTATCTGATCTGCTTCTACATCAAACAACCATTTGGCTTCTATCACTTCCAGTCCCTTATTCATTAGCGAAGCCGAATCAATAGTGATCTTGGCACCCATAACCCAGTTCGGGTGTTTTAAGGCATCCTCGCGGGTTACATTAGCCAAAAAATCGGCACTGCGACCGCGGAACGGCCCTCCGGAGGCTGTAAGGATGATCTTTTCAATATTATTCAGTTCTTCACCTGCAAGGCACTGAAATATGGCCGAATGTTCAGAATCAACAGGAAGGATCTTGACATCATGTTGTTTGGCCAGTCCTGTCACAATTTCGCCGGCTACAACCAGGGTTTCTTTATTGGCCAGGGCAATATCCTTACCTGCCTTTATAGCGGCAATGGTAGGCTCAAGCCCGGCAAAACCAACCATGGCGGTAAGCACTACCACAATATCCGGATGGGTAACAGTATCTATAATAGCCTGATGACCTGCCAATACCTTTACCGGTAAATGGGCTAACGCGGCCTTAACTTCTGCGTATTTATTTACATCGCATATAATGGCATACTCAGGCTCAAATTCAATGGCCTGACTAATAAGCAGATCGGCATTGGAGTGTGCAGTTAAAAGAAATGCCCTGAATAAGTTGCTGTTATTTCTGATCACCTCCAGCGTTTGCGTACCTATGCTGCCGGTTGAGCCAAGAATGGCAATGTTTTTAATATGATTAGTCAATGATGTTCTGGTTACTAATTAGTTGTTTAAATCAACGCTTAAATTACTAAACTGTTTATCTAAACAACGTCAAATTTACTTATTAAATAGCGTATTCCTTTAATACGTCTGCAATCTTCCTGTCGTTTGCCAGTCGCGGCACTTTATTTTGCCCGCCCAGTTTACCTTGCGAACGCATATAATTTATGAACGCGTCTTTTTGCAGGCTTTGGATTATCAAAGGTTGCAAAATGTTACCTTCAATCAGGTCAAAATAGTAAATATTTTTCTTTTGCAATGCTTTATCTACTTTAAACGCAAAAGCCTTCAAATCTGCAGGTGGGGTGCCAAACTCTATAAACCACTCATGATAGGGTAGTTGTCCGCCTGCCGGATTAACTTGCGGCGCCACGGTAAACTCAACAACATCCACACCTTCTTGCTGGGCAACACTCATTAATGATTGCTCAACTTCTTCGCCTATCACATGTTCGCCGAAGGCCGATATATAATGTTTAATGCGGCCCGTAACTACAATTTTATATGGGTTTTTGGAGATGAATTTAATGGTATCTCCCAAACTATAACCCCACAAGCCAGCGCTGGTATTCATGATGAGCGCATAGTTTTTATCAAGCTCAACATCTTTTAGGTTGATGCGGGTAGGGTTGTCATTATAGTATTCTTCAGATGGGATAAACTCATAAAATATTCCCGAGTCAACCAGCAACAGCAATCCCTTTTCCTTTTGCGAATCTTGGAAAGCAATAAATCCTTCAGATGCCGGGTAAGTTTCTATAGAATCGATATTAAAGCCAATGCTTTCCTCCATACGAGCGCGGTAGGGCTCGTAATTTACACCGCCGTGCACGTATAGTTTAAAATTGGGAAATATATCTTTGATCTTTTTGCCGCCTGCCTTGGCCGATAGCCTGTCAAAGTACATTTGGCACCATGGTGGTATGCCCGATATGAGGCGCATATCTTCATGAAAAGTTTCCTCAACAATGGCATCAACCTTTTGCTCCCAATCTTCAATGCAATTGGTTTGGTAGCTGGGTAAACGGTTTTTTTGCAGATATCCGGGTACATGGTGAGCCACAATGCCCGATAGCCTGCCGGTTGATATGCCATGTTTTTGGGCAAGTGTAGGGCTGCCCTGTAAAAATATCATTTTGCCATCAACAAAGCCGGTGTTACCTGTTTCGTGAATATAGCTGAGCAGGGCATTGCGTGCCGCTTTGATATGCTCAGGCATGCTTTCCTTTGAGATGGGGATATATTTTACCCCCGAAGTGGTACCCGAAGTTTTAGCAAGGTAAGCTGGTTTTCCGGGCCATAACACATTTTCCTCTCCGCTTACAACGCGGTCAATGTAGGGGCGCAAATCCTCATAATCATGTATGGGGACTTGTTTTTTAAAATCCTCGTAATTGTTGATCTGCTCAAAATGGTGATCCTTACCAAAGGAGGTGTTTTTAGCTGCATCAACCAGGTTGGTAAAGGTTTTTTGCTGCAGGGCCACCGCGTTTTGGCGCAGTTGGTTTAGCTGTTTATTAACAACAGCTGCAAATACTTTACTCAGTGCAGATTTTAATCCCATTGGTTAATTAGTTTCGGCGATATCATCGTCAACATCCTGATGGCTGTAAACTAATTTACGATATGCCACCAGCAATATGATATTTACAAAAGGAACCACAAATATCATCCCTATAATAGTGAGTGAGCCTATAGCGATCAGTGCTTCAATTAAAAGGAACAATACAAAGTATTTGAAAAAATTGCCTCTGATAAGCTGAAAACTTTGCGCAACAGACTCAAACGGCCCCGATTCATCATCAACTATAAAACAGGTACAAATTGGAAAATAAAACAGAAAGAAGAACTGAACAATGGCTCCTATCACTATCCCTAAAAACTGCTGGGTGTAACCGGCTTCAAACTTTTCAATTAAGTTGGTGATGATTACCGTGAGCGTGCTTACCAATACCAGTAAGGTTAAATAGCTAATCAACATTTTTATTTTGGGGAGAATGTCGCCAAAATCGAAATCGTAATATTCTTTATCAATAAGCCTGAACACCAGTTTAATGAATCCTAAAAATATAAAGCTTATTTCTACCAGTAAAACAACAAAACCTATGGATGATAATACAGCATCATCAAAAAAGTAAATCAGGAAGCCCGATATCAGAACGATAATGAACGCGATTACGGAATAAACAGAAATTGTGGCGAAATTTTTCTTTAAAATATACCATGCAGTTTTAATGGTTTCCGCAACAGAAAATGGGTGGTACATAGGTTATTATGATCTGTTAAAAATTACTCGCTTCCAAAAATCCTGCATAAATCCTAACCCGTAGGCAATAAGTTGGGTGAAGGCGGCTACAACGCTCAAAAATGCAATTTTTACTGATTTGTTTACTAACCAGGCATGAAAAAATATTAACAAAGTAAATATTGCCAGTATAAAGTTAGCCAAAATTGCTATCTGCCAGCTTAACAAATTGAAGATCAAAGTTAATATTACACCAATGGTAAATACAGCCGGAAAAAAATGAACCAGCTTTAACTGTGCCGGGAAAAATTTATAAATGTTGATACGTGCCCTGCCGAAAAAGTGTAATTGCTTATAGAACTGCGAAAAATTGGTTCGCCTTTTATGAAAAACAATGGCGTTGGGGATCAATCCTATTTTAAAACCTAATGAGTGGATGCGGATGCTGTACTCAATATCCTCGCCCAGGCGGGTAATGATAAAACCGCCCGCTTTTTCCCAAACCTTCCTTGATACACCCATATTAAAACTCCGGGGATGAAACTGGCCAATGGCTTTTTTATTACCCCTGATACCTCCCGTTGTAAAAGGAGAGGTCATGGAGTAGCTGATGGCTTTTTGAGTTGGTGTAAATGAACTGTGCGCACCATCCGGGCCGCCATAAGCATCGAGATAGTTAGTAGCGAGTGAGTTATTTACTATTTCGAGGTAATTGGCGGGAATAAGGCAATCAGAATCAAAAATGATAAAGTAATCACCCTTTGCCCGTTCAAAGCCAAAATTACGGGTAAAGCCCTGGCCCTCATTGGGCTTTTTAAAGTAACGAACGTTAAGATCAGTACTAAAGCTGTTCACAATAGCTTCTGCATCGTTAACTGAGCCATCTTCAATCACCAAAACCTCAAACTGTTTGTAGGTTTGAAGTACAAGGGTCTCCAGCAGTTCTTTAATTTCCTGGGGGCGATTGTATAATGGAATGATGATGGAAAAAAACATGTGCTAAATTAGAATCAAGAGATAAGAACAAGATATAAGTCCAAAAGCAACACTCTTGATTCTTGTATCCTGGTTCTTGTTTCTCAAATTATATAATCTCCTCTACCTGGTAGTTGTTACGTTCGCTTGCGCTCCGAGAAACCAGTTCGGCCACAAAGCCTGTTAAAAATAGTTGCGAACCTAAAATAATGGCTACCAGTGCTATATAAAAAAGTGGATTGGCGGTTATATCCCTGTATTTTTCATTGTGGGCAATTAAATAAAGCTTTTCGGCAATTATCCAAATGGCTATTATGGTTCCGGTAAAAAAGCTTAATGTACCCATGGTGCCAAAAAAGTGCATAGGGCGTTTGCCAAACTTGCCTACAAAAAATATAGAAAGCAGGTCTAAAAATCCATTTACAAAGCGGCTCATGCCAAATTTAGTTTTACCGTATTTGCGGGCGCGGTGTTCAACCACCTGCTCGCCAATCCTGGTGAAACCTGCCCATTTTGCCAATACTGGTATATAACGGTGCATTTCGCCGTAAATCTCAATGTTTTTAACAACGGTCTTTCGGTAGGCTTTTAAACCACAATTAAAATCATGCAGGTTATTAATGCCGCTCATTTTACGGGTTGCCGCGTTAAAAAGCTTGGTAGGTATGGTTTTGCTCAAGGGATCATACCGTTTTGCTTTCCATCCCGAAACCAGGTCATAGTTTTCTTCAACAATGCGACGGTAAAGCTCCGGTATTTCATCAGGGCTATCCTGCAGGTCGGCATCCATGGTAATTACCACGTTGCCATTGGCAGCAGCGAAACCAGTATTTAATGCAGCCGATTTGCCATAATTGCGCCTGAATTTGATGCCTTTAATAAAAGGATTATTTAATTGCAGCTTTCTGATCATTTCAAATGACCCATCTTTACTGCCATCATCAACAAGTATGATCTCGTAGGTAAAACGATGTTCGTCCATTACACGGCTTATCCAGGAGGTTAATTCCGGTAATGATTCTATTTCGTCATAAAGTGGTACTACTACTGATATATCCATTTATTAGGAATGTGATTATTGGCGGTGTTTGATTTGCCTGTAATCATCCGCAAAAATATAAAAAATAGGTAATGATTATAACAGGATAAAACAGAAAGCGCTTTTTGGGGTAAACGTTACCGCAATAATAATATGTTAAAATATGTTATATGAACAATTGTGCTTACCTGCTTAGCTTTAATTTTTAATATATTGGCGTTCAAAATCATCAGGCTATAATTCATGAAGTTTTATAAAATAACGCTTGTTATGCTGTTGTGTGCTTGCATCCGGGTGGCGTATGCACAAAATGCCGATCAGCAAGGCCCCAAATATGATCAGCATAAAGTATTTACTCCCCTTTTTTATCCTGAAAAAGGGAACGAGTTCAGAAACTCTGGCGGTGCTCCCGGGGCAAAATATTGGCAAAACCGCGCAGATTATAAGCTTAATATTAATTTGGATACCGCAAAACACCGGCTTGATGGTTCTGCGTTAATTACCTATACCAATAACAGCCCAGATGCGCTTGGCTTTTTATGGCTACAGGTTGAGCAGAATATTTACCGGGAAGATTCAAGAGCCGAGGCCACCAGTCCTTTATCCGGCGGACGCTTTAATAACCGTAGATATACCAAAGGTGATGAGATAAAGGCAATTTATGTTGTAAAAAACGGCAAAACTGAAAAGGCTGATTATATAGTAACTGACACCCGCTTACAAATAAAACTGAAAGACTCGTTAAAAGCCGGTGGCAGCAAGCTGCAAATTAAAATAGAATATGGTTTTGATATTCCGCAGTATGGTACCGACCGAATGGGGCGCCTCCTTACCAAAAACGGCTGGATATATGAACTGGCGCAATGGTATCCCCGTATGGAGGTATATGATGATGTAAGCGGATGGAACACGCTTCCTTATTTGGGCGCGGGAGAGTTTTACCTCGAATACGGAAATTTTGATTACACAATTACTGCACCTGCCAGCCTTGTTGTGGTAGGCTCGGGCGAGTTGCTTAACCCAAATGATGTTTATTCAGCCACTACTTTAAGTCGATTGGCAGAAGCTCGCAAGAGCGATAAAACGGTTATGATCCGGGACTCTGCAGATATTTTGCGAAAAGAAGATCATGCTAAAAAACAGATGCTAACCTGGCACTTTTTCTGTAAAAACGCACGCGACGTGGCCTGGGCAGCCTCAAAGGCATTTATATGGGATGCGGCCCGCATTAATTTACCCAGCGGTAAAAAGGCGCTTGCCCAATCTGTTTACCCGGTTGAAAGCAAAGGTAGCCAAGCCTGGGGGCGTTCTACAGAGTATGTAAAAGGTGCTATCGAGCTCTATTCTAACCAATGGTTTGAGTACACTTATCCGGTTACAACCAATGTGGCAGGTACCGTAGGAGGGATGGAGTACCCAGGGATAGTTTTTTGCGGATCGGAAAACAGAACCAGCGAATTGTGGGAGGTAACCAATCATGAGTTTGGGCACAACTGGTTCCCGATGATCGTAGGTTCAAATGAGCGCAAATACGCCTGGATGGATGAAGGTTTTAATACTTTTTTAAATGGTGTTGATACCAAGGTGTTTAATAAGGGAGAGTATTATTTAAAACCTGATCAGCAAAAGGCCGCGCCAGGTTTGTTTGGCCAGGATGCCGAACCCATTATGACCATCCCGGATGTATTGCAAGCCGAATTTTTAGGTGTGGCCGCCTATGAAAAACCTGCGTTGGGACTTAACATTTTACGCGAGCAAATATTGGGCGAACAAAGATTTGATTATGCCTTTAAAACATATATTAAGCGCTGGGCATTTAAACATCCTACGCCATGGGACTTTTTTCATACCATGGATAATGCAGCGGGCGAAGACCTGAGCTGGTTTTGGAACGAGTGGTTTTTCACCACCTGGAAACTTGACCAGGGCATAAAAGACATAAGCTATCCCGACGGGGATGCTACCAAGGGTGCACTTATTACTCTGGAGAACCTGGAAGAAATGGCGCTGCCTGTTACCATCCTGATCAAGGAAGAAAATGGAAAAACGGCTACTGTAAAATTACCGGTTGAAGTATGGCAACGCGGCCCCAGCTGGACGTTCCATTATAAATCAACCTCAAAAATTGTTTTGGCAACTATCGATCCTGATCATCAATTACCTGATATCAACCCGGAAAATAACTCGTTCAGTGGTTTGCCTATTCCCGCAGGTATTACAGCTTCCGGAGTTATAAAAAACTACCTTGATGCCATTGGCGGTGCCGAAAAGTTAAAGAATATCAAAGACTTGCAAGTATCATCAACAGGTACCGTGCAGGGTTCGGAAATACAGATGGTAACCCGTTACCGTGTGCCTGATATGTATTACCAGCAAATTACGGTGCCATCATATAATAACATGGTAGTTAACCATATTTTGGTAAATGGCGATAACGTAAATGCCCAACAGCTTAACCGGGAAATACCGCTTGATGATATAGGTAAAAAAGTAGTAAAGGCCCGGAGCAAGCCATTCCCCGAACTTGACTATGAAAAAAATGGTTATACTTTAGTACTTGATTCGGCGCTTAAGATTGTAAATGGCGATCTGGCTTACGAAATTGACGTAAAGCTTGCCGAAGGCGCAACAATAAAGAACTTTTACAGTCAAAAGAGCGGTTTAAAGGTGAAACAAGTTGTAGATGGCCCGGTAATTTCGGCAACTGAGTGGAGTAATTATGAGGGTATAAACGGTGGTATCAGGATTCCGTTCTTTATGAAAACCACTCTTTTGGGGCAGCCCGCAGAGTTTAAGGTTAAGGAAACCGCAGTAAATAGTAATATATCGGCGGTATCTTTTCAGTAAGATCTTATCTAAAATAAAACGGGGCACCATGGTTTAAACCATGGTGCCCCGTTCTGTTAAGTTCTATCCGCTTAGACTAATCCCAATGCCTTACTTGTTCTGGTTCTTGTGGCCTCGCTAAGTGCTTCATCATTGGCCAATGATTGGCCGTATGAAGGTATCATTTGCTTTAATTTTTGTTGCCAATCATCAGTCTTGATGTGGTTTTTGAAGCAACGCTCAATCAAATGTATCATAATAGGCACCGATGTTGACGCACCCGGAGAAGCACCTAACAATGCGGAGATGCTACCATCGGCAGAGGTTACTACTTCGGTACCAAATTCCAGCACACCCCCATGTTTGGCATCCTTTTTAATAACCTGAACACGTTGGCCGGCTATATCCAGATCCCAATCGCTATCCTTAGCGGTAGGCATGTACTCCTGTAATGCCTTTAGCCTGTCTTTAGGCGATTGCAGTACCTGGGTAATAAGATATTTGGTTAAAGACCAGTTGTCGCGCCCTACAGCAAGCAATGGGCCTATATTATTAGCTTTAATAGAGCAAAACAAATCAAGCAGCGAACCCTGTTTCAGGAAGCGGGTAGAAAAGCCTGCATATGGGCCAAAAAGCAGTTCCCTTTTTCCATTGATCATACGAGTATCAAGGTGTGGTACAGACATTGGCGGCGAACCAACTGATGCTTTACCATAAACCTTAGCTTCGTGTTGTTTAATCACATCAGGGTTGTTGCAAACCAGCCATTGGCCGCTTACCGGGAAACCTCCAAAGCCCTTGCTTTCAGGAATGCCTGATTTTTGCAGCAGATGCAAAGCACCGCCGCCCGCGCCAACAAATACAAATTTGGCGGTTAGCTTTCTTTTCTGTCCGCTGGTTTTATCTTTTACAGTTACCAGCCAGCTGCCATCCTGATTGCGCTTAAGGTTGGTCACATCATGGCTCAGATAAAGATTAACGCCCGGTTTTTGTTTAAGCTGACTTAAAAGACTGCTGGTTAAACTGCCAAAGTTTACATCGGTACCAAGGTCCATGAATGTGGCAGAAACTTTTTCCTGTGCATCACGGCCTTCCATTACCAGCGGGATCCACTTTTGCAGCTGTCCATGATCTTCAGAGTATTCCATCCCTTTAAAAAAATGATGTTTGGTAAGTGCCTGCTGACGTTTTTTTAGATAGTTTACATTTTCTGCTCCCCAAACAAAGCTCATGTGCGGCACCTTGCGAATAAAGCTTTGGGGTGATTGGATATATTTTTGCTCGATAAGGTATGTCCAGAACTCTTTTGATATTTCAAATTGTTCGGCAATTTTTATCGCTTTTTTTATTTCAACGGTACCATCCGGAAGTTCGGGAGTATAATTTAGCTCACAAAAGGCAGAGTGCCCGGTACCGGCGTTGTTCATCGGTGCCGAACTTTCGGCGGCAATAACATCAAGTCGTTCAAAAATTTCAATTGTTAAATCGGGTTGAAGCTCTTTTAGCATTACTCCCAAGGTGGCACTCATGATACCCGCACCTATTAAAACCACATCAACCGTTGTTTCTGAAACTTTATCGCTTTTAGCCATCTTAGTATAATACCCGCCGGGTATGTTCAAGTTAAATTATACCAGGTATAACCTGATTTTTGAAAAATTGTTACGATGATCAAGTGCTGCCAGCCCTCTTATTGACAAGCGAAACTTAAATCAGACAATTTTAAGAATTTTTTATAGAAAAAGCGACCTTACCTGTCCGTTAAATGCAATAAAACCATGTTTAAATTAAAATAAGCCTGATTATGTACCGCTTATGTTTATCATGTGTTAACACAAAAATCATGGATTGCTGTATATATTATAAAATGGTATAAAATTTAACATGAGTATATTAAAATGGGGCTTTTGTTTTAGCGTGATGATGCTAACCTTATGGGCCTGCAGCAGGCTTAAATCTCAACCGATAACTGATGAAGGGGCTAAAACAAATTTGGCAGGTAAAACCAATTCTGGCTTACCTGTTAAACCTGCGGTTGCCAGCATGTGTATAAAATGCTTGCTGCAGGTTGTACAAGGCACCAGGAGCTATCACGAAAATACAACAGCTTTTTTACCACAAAATATTACCTATTCGGTTAACAGAATTAAAGCAAACCCGCAGGCAGACTTTAACGATAGTACTAATTTTTATAGTTTGAAGGTAGATGTCAGAGAAAATGAAAATGGAGAAGATAGGAAATTGTGCTCATACGTGTATAACAATCAGGATGGCACAGTACGATTACTGAATATAGAACCCAAACAACCAGGAGAAACATCGAGCATAACACCTGATATGCTTAGAAAAATAAGAAGCAATTGTTATTGATCAAACTCAAAACATGGGATAAAAAAAATAGCGACAGATTATTTAAACCTGTCGCTATGGTAATTATCTTATTGTTAGCTGTTGTTCAGCTTAACAGATTATGTGGTGTAGCCTAATATTTTAAGCACTTGTTTACTGTTCTGCTCTTCGCCAAATACCTCAAAGTTGAATGTTTCGTCGCGGTTACGGCGAATAATTACATGTTTGGGTGAAGGTAGTAAGCAATGGTGTATACCGCCGTATCCACTCAGTACTTCCTGATAGGCACCTGTGTTAAAAAAGCCCAAATATTGTACTTTACGGGTTTTAGGCATAAACACACTATTCATATGGGCTTCCTGGTTGTAATAATCCTGCCCGTCGCAGGTGATACCACCGAGGTTTACACGCTCATATTCTGAATCCCAGTTATTAACCGGCAGCAGGATGTATTTTTGGTTCAACGCCCAAACATCAGGTAAGTTGGTAATGAATGATCCATCAAGCATTAACCATCTTTCACGATCATTTTGTTGCTTACGGCCCAAAACTTTATATAATATACCCGATGCTTCGGCAACGGTATATTTACCAAACTCGGTAATAATATCTGGTTCGATTGTATCGTGCTCTGCGCAAATTTCTTTGATACGGCTCACGATCTCATTGATCATGTATTCGTAATCAAAATCAAAAACCAGCGAGTCTTTGAAAGGCATACCGCCACCAATATCCAATGTATCAAGAGCTGGGTTAACCTTTTTAAATTTGCAGTAAAGCGTTACATATTTTTCAAGCTCGTTCCAGTAATATGGTGTATCAGATATACCAGAGTTGATGAAGAAATGTAACAGCTTTACCTGGAAGTTTGGATTGTCTTCTATCTTGTTATGGTAAAAGTCAATAACATCTTCCATGCGCACGCCCAGGCGTGAGGTATAAAACTGAGAGTCGGGTTGTTCTTCCGCGGCTATACGGATACCCAGGTTACATGGGGTGTCCATCTCAATCTCGTCGTCGTATAGGTTAAACTCTTCCTTATTGTCCAGCACCGGGATGATGTTTTTAAAGCCATCATGCAGCATGTCAATAATATACGTTTTATATTGGAAGGTTTTAAAACCGTTACATATCACTGTAATATCCTTATTAACTGCACCCTTTTTCTCCAGGGCATCAATCATCGGCATATCAAACGCTGATGATGTTTCCAGGTGGATCTCGTTCTTTAGGGCTTCCTCAACAATATGCCTGAAGTGCGAGCTTTTGGTACAATAACAGTATTTGTAACTGCCGCGATAATTATTTTTAATAATAGCCTGCTGAAATAACAGCTTAGCCTGCTGTATTTTCTTGGTTATCATCGGTAAATAAGTGAAGCGTAAGGGGGTACCATACGTTTCAATCATCTCCATCAAATTAAGGTCCTGAAAGTATAGTTCATCGTCGATGATCTCAAAACCATCCTGCGGAAAACCTACGCTTAGATCAAGAAATTCCTGGTAACTCTGCATCCTTTAAAATTTTGGCAAAAATGTAATTTTTAAACGGAATTAAGTGCCAAATGTTGGGATAAAATTTATGGTTTGAATGTAATTTATTTGCGAGTAAGGTTTATGGCTTATTATAAGGATGCTGGTATCAGACTTAAACAGCATTATTTATAATTCCGCTCCGAGTACTTTTAATTGAATCTGGTTGATTATCAATAAATATTAGATGATATGTTTATATATGTTCGAGCTGAAAAAAAGTTGAATATTATATTTTAGCAGCCTTAGGATACACATTCAAAACATGATTTTCAACATGACCTTTATAATTAACAGTTAGTCGTATCTTCATGAAACTAAAAAAATATAATAATATGATAAATGAAATAAATATAAAGGAATTGCTTAATAGCATAGAAAATAGAATGAAAAAGTTAAAAACTTTCGAAAAGGAAGCAGGTGAGGATTTAAACAAAGTCGAATTAGATTCAATAGAGGTAATGAATTTAATTTTAAACCTTAGAATGTGTCTTGATTGGGCTAACAATGATATAATGGAAAAGGTCGATGCAGAAATGTTAAAACACAATACTAAAAGAAAAAAACAAAATGATTATTTTCCATATAAGGAAACTGAAGCTGAATTGGAAAAATCAATCCCACAGATAAAACAATATTTGCCAAATGTTTATGGTATAATATCTTCAATCCAATATTTTGATAATAACCAACATTGGTTAACAAACATTTGCAAGCTAACTAAAAACATTAAGCACAAGACAAAAGAAGAACAAGTAAAGGAAACATCTGTCGCAGAAATAAACTTCGCAAATCATATAAATTTGCCTGTAGGTGGTAATTCTAACATAAAGATATCTGGCAATTATGTAGATGGTGTAAAACAAGAGAATGATGTCATAATTAAAAACGGAAAAGTGGAATCAACTGATAAACTTTTAAGAGTAATTGAGAACGCTGAATTTAAGTTTAAAGAATCCAATATTTTTATTTTGAAGTTATTATATACATCATATGAAGGGATAAAAGAATTTCATCGGGCATTGTATAAAGAACTTAATAAAATCTAAATATTTATCACAACTGATTGGAGTAATTGCAATTTAAAAAGGCTTTACTAAGCTGTTAAAATGAGCAGATTAAACACAGATTAGAAATTGCCTGGATTGGTAGCGAAAAAATATAAGCGTATTTTTTACACATTGGATATGTTTAACTTCTTATTATTGAGGGATAAAGCAATCCTTATCCTAAACTTATTTTAAGTTTAGGTAGAGACCTCCGAGCAGCGATTGCAAGGAGGTCTTAAATTTTTGTCGATCACTAATTTATTATATCAAAAATAAACATTGAAGCATTAAGGATAACTTAGAGTTTATTAGCCCTGACCATTATAGGTTGGGGTTTTTTATTGATTTTTTTTGAGTAGTATACAGAGTATAGCTGCTAATAACAGCAAAAAATGAACTTTATTATAGTTGTTAAAAAAAGTTAAAAAACTAAGCGTATTTTTTTAACTAAAAAAGCATTTAAAACTTATAATTGATGCATGTAAGTAAGTTCTACAACTTACTTATTGTGATAAGGTTTAGGTTAGACCTCCAAGCAGCGAGTGTGAGGAGGTCTTATTTACCTTATTTATAAATTTTAGTTTGTTGAGAGAGGCGAATTTCAATTTAACTCAGGCAAATGTACTTCGGCTATCATGCACCTTGCGCTTCCACCACCATTAGTTTCAATATTGTTGATGTCGGCATAAATCAATTTGCCATATTTTTCTAATACTGATCTTTGATCTTCATTTAAAACCTGGTAGGCATTTTTCGACATGATGATCAGGTTTTCCCCGGCTTTGTTTTTTAATTCGAGCATATTGCCGGCAAAACGGTTCATTTGGTCAAACGTTATGGTAACCAACTCTTTATGCGTTGACCGGAGCGATTCTAAAACCACCACTTTTTCATGCGGATTTGGGATGCTATCCGCACAGATCACGGCAAAGTGGCTACCGATGCACATCAGCACATTGGTATGGTAAATATCTTTGCCCTGTGCATCTGAGGCTTCAAAGCTGATAGGTTGATAACCGGCTTGTTCACAAAAAAGATTCAGCGTTTCCTTATCGGTGCGCGGCGACAGGCAAGCGTAAGCAATTTTATTTTCACGGTCAAGCACCATGCTGCCGGTGCCTTCCAAAAATTTATGGTCGTGCTCAAACCGGCTCAGATCAATGATGTGGCCAACCTTAAAGCTATCTTCCAATTTGCTGATAATGTCTTCCCTGCGCTCCAGGCGGCGGTTTTCTGCCTGCATTGGGTATAAGAAAATACCTCCATCTTCATGGAAGGATACCCAGTTATTAGGGAAAATAGAATCGGGCGTGTGTGGATGTAATGTATCATCAACCACGGTAACATTGATGCCATTGTCCGTTAAAATTTTAACAAAGCCATCAAATTCCGCCAAAGCCTTATCCTGAACAGACTGCTGGTCGGCAGCTCGGTTTTGGAAGGCATTGCTGGCCGCTGTTTGCTCATTAAAGCCGAAACTAACCGGCCTTATCATCAATATATTACTGGTGGATTGTTGATTAGTCATGTATTTTAAATTTTATCTGAACCGGAATTTGTTAAGGTTTTAATTTGTCCGAATTGCGATTTATATGTTTGAGAGATTTTTGGATTTCTTATCCGCCTGAAAATCAAAATCCAGGAAATCTGTTTAATCCTGGTTCAGACAATTTCTCAAATTACCTTATCTCTTAAAAGTGGCATACTCATACAATGAAAACCACCACGGGCACGGGAAAGTTCTGCCGAAGGCATTAAAATTAAAGTATCAGTTAATTTTTGCGGATCAAGTTCACCGGTTTCAAATTTCTCCAGTAGCTCATTCACCCTGATGATGTTAAAACCGTTTTGTTTAAAGGCTTCAACCGTTTTATCGTTACGGTCGTAGCCTAAAACCACGCCCTCTTTAATAGCCAGCAGGTTGCAGGAATCGGTCCATTGCTCACGGGCATCAAAAGGGAAAGTATTGTTACCTGAGTATATGAATTTTGTTTTATTGGGACTCTGCAAATCGTTCTCGCTGATATCAGTCAGCAAATCTTCAATGCAGCTAAAAAGTTTTGGCTTTTGATCTTTTTCAAACTGTACGATCTCGGCCCTGTCCTTTTGTTTTTTATCAGCAAACCATGATATGGGTTCCTGTTCTTCAATTGGGGCTTCAGCAACTGCCAATGAACGTAACAGTACCCAGGTATCGCGTTTTATTTGAGTAAAAACGGTATCAATATGCATGTAATCGCGCTTGTGCGGAATTTTTACAATGGTTACCTTTTTTACCACATTATTCTCAAATAACAGCTTTATAGCCTCGTTGGCACCGCTTATGGAAGTTCGTTCGCTGCAACCGATAATTAAATGCTGAGGGCTCACCATCATAACATCGCCGCCTTCTAATGTGGTTTTTTCCAGGTTATCTTCGCCAGGGCGTAAAAAATGCTGGGCAGTTTCAGGTATCTCCAGTATATTATTACTGTAAGCAGCAAACAGCGGATGATTGAAAAATATATAACGGGCCAGCAAAGTTTCGCGGAAACGGGCTTTTTTAGCCGGTTTATTTAAAAGCATGTGGTTATTTACCGCTATACCTATATCTCTCGAAAATATTAAATTAGGTATGGGCGCAAATATCATCTCTTCGGTGGTTAGTGATCCGGAGATGAATATTTTCGCCAGTTCAACAGGATCTGTATTGGTCAGTTGCTCCTGCAGGCGGTAGTTACAGCTTTCAATGGCGCAAACAGAGGCCACCAGTTTTTCGCGTATATCGTCTTCCTGTAAAATATCGGCCAATAAGGTTTGTATCTCAATTACCTGGTTTGAAGCGTGAAAATCTGCATTGTCTGGCTTAAAAAAAGAACGTTCCGCGTCGTTATCAATTTGTTGCAGTTTGCCTTTTATTTTGGCCGGATCTAAAAAATAAAGCAAAAGTTTTACGTAATAATCATATTCGTTTTTACGCATGGTATCCAGGTGAACAATATCTTCAAATAGCCAGTCCTGGGCTTTTGAAGGTACCACCTTACCCAAACCGCTATCAGGGCTATGGATCAGCAAAGTACGCAGGTTGCCAATTTCAGAAGTTACATCTATTTTAAAATTGCTGTTGGTTAGTATCATAAATTGATATAAACAACAAATCTATTCAGAATAATCAATATTTTATTATAGCGAGGTTATTAGCAATTTATTTAATTTTGCTGAATGGATTTTATTATTGAAGCAGCTGTTAAAGCAATAAAACAACTGTATCAAACAGACGTAGCCCCGGCTACTATAAGTTTACAGGAAACCCGTAAAGAGTTTGAAGGGCAGGTAACTATCGTAACCTTCCCGTTTACCAAATTTTCGCGAAAAGGGCCCGAGCAAACGGGTACCGAAATAGGGGAGTACCTTAAAAATGAATTGAAAGAGATAGCCGCGTTCAACGTGATCAAAGGCTTTCTGAATATATCAATAACTGATGAATACTGGATTGGCCAGTTATACAATCATATTTTAGCTGAGGATTTTGCAGTGGCAAAACCCAATGGGCAAAAGGTTATGGTTGAGTATTCCTCGCCCAATACCAATAAACCCCTGCACCTTGGTCATATCCGCAACAACCTGTTAGGATATTCGGTTGCACAAATATTGGGTGCCGCCGGTTACGAAGTGGTGAAAGCTAACCTGGTTAACGACCGTGGTATACATATATGTAAATCAATGCTGGCCTGGCAAAAATTTGGTAACGGCGAAACGCCGGAATCATCTGGTTTAAAAGGCGATCATCTGGTTGGTAAATATTATGTACTGTTTGATAAAGCTTATAAAACCCAGATCGATGAGTTAAAAGCTGAAGGCCAGAGTGAAGAAGAAGCCAAGAAAAATGCTCCCTTTATAAAAGAAGCGCAGCAAATGCTGCAAAAATGGGAAGCAGGTGATGCAGAGGTGATCAAGCTGTGGAAAACCATGAACGAATGGGTGTACGCTGGCTTTGCTGAAACCTACAAGCAGCTTGGCGTTAGCTTTGATAAATATTACTACGAGTCAAATACCTACCTGTTAGGAAAGGATATTATTGAGGAAGGTTTGCAAAAAGGCGTTTTCTTTAAAAAAGAAGATGGTTCTGTATGGATAGACCTCACAGCCGACGGGCTCGACGAAAAGCTGGTATTGCGTTCAGACGGTACTTCGGTATACATTACCCAGGATTTGGGTACTGCTCAGTTAAAATACAATGAATTCCACATGGATAAATCTATTTATGTGGTAGGTAACGAGCAGGATTACCATTTCAAGGTACTATTCCTGATACTACGTAAGTTAGGTAAAGCCGGTGCCGATGGTTTGTTCCACTTATCGTACGGTATGGTTGATCTACCTTCCGGTAAAATGAAATCACGTGAGGGTACCGTGGTTGATGCTGATGACCTGATGGCCGAGATGAATGCCACTGCCAAAGCGCAAACCGAAGCAATGGGCAAAGTTGATGGCTTTACAGAAGCTGATAAACTGCAATTGTATCATACCATAGGTATGGGTGCCCTTAAGTACTTCCTGCTAAAGGTTGATCCAAAAAAACGCTTGCTATTTGACCCGAATGAATCGGTAGATTTCCAGGGACATACGGGGCCGTTTATTCAATACACTCACGCGCGTATCAAATCGGTGTTGAGTAAGGCCGGTTACCAGCTTAATAACAAAATTGAAGTAACAGAGCTTGCTTCAGTGGAACGTGACCTGATTGTATTGTTAACCCAATTCCCTGATATAATTGGTACGGCTGCTAATGAATACAGCCCGGCTGTTATAGCTAATTACGCCTATGAGCTGGCCAAAACATATAATAAATTCTATCACGAAAAATCAATTTTGCAAGCCGAGGATGAAATATCAAAACAATTCAGGCTGCAACTATCCGCATCATCAGCAAAAGTGATCAGCAAGGCCATGAACCTGCTGGGTATTGATGTGCCTGAAAGGATGTAAAGCCCAAGCCCCCCAGCCCCCTAAAGGGGGGGCTTTGCTGTTTGGGTATTTGCGAATTAAATTATGCACATCAAAAAGCTCCCCCTTTAGGGGGCTGGGGGGCTTGGGCTACCTACCTCCAATAACCTCTGTGCCATGCATAGCCATGCCGAACGGGATGCCAATAACCACGTACATAAACGCGGCCGGGGCGAGGGCGGGCATAGTAGCCATTTACATAAGTATATCTACCGCTACGCCATACCCATTCGCCGGGTACCCAGTAGGCACCGGGATAAGGGGCAGCAGGGCGTACGTATACGGGTTCGGCAGGTCGGTCTGCTACATAATAATCAGCAGCACATGAGGTGAACAAGGTGCCGGTTATGGCTAATAATAATCCTATTTTCGCTATCTTTTTCATCTGTAAATGTTATTTGTATTATATTATTACAGAATTTTTGACAGCATGAATATTAAAAAGTTTAATTATTTACCGGCAAATTTATCGGCAACCACCAATTCCTTGCTACCCGGAGTATACTTGTAAAAGCCACTGCCCGATTTTATGCCTGAGTGACCGGCAGTTACCATATTTACCAATAAAGGGCAAGGAGCATATTTTTGATTTCCGAAGCCATCATATAATACTTTTAAAATAGCCAGGCAAACATCAAGGCCTATAAAATCTGCCAGTTGCAACGGGCCCATAGGGTGGGCCATACCCAATTTCATTACCGTATCTATCTCCTCAACACCCGCAACACCCTCATATAGCGTGTAAATGGCCTCGTTTATCATGGGCATTAAAATACGGTTAGCCACAAAGCCCGGATAGTCATTCACCTCTACAGGATCTTTATCCAAAGTTTTTGACAATTGCATAATGGTAGCAGTGGTTTCATCAGTAGTAGCATATCCCCTGATTACTTCTACCAGTTTCATTACCGGTACGGGATTCATGAAATGCATTCCAATCACATTGCCCGGGTTTTTAGTGACAGCAGCAATTTGTGTAATGGATATAGATGAGGTGTTGGAGGCAAGAATAACATCCGCGCTGCAAATATCGCTCAGTTGTTTAAAAAGGTTCAGTTTAATTTCCCGGTTTTCGGTAGCCGCTTCTATTACAAGGTCGGCTTTTGCGGCTCCTTGTTTTAAATCGGTAAATGTTTCAATACGTAGCAAGGTATGGGCCTTTAACTGTTCATCAATGCTGCCCTTTTTTAACTGGCGATCAAGGTTACTGGTAATGGTTTGAATGGCTTTGTTTAAAGCATCGCCATTGATATCAACCAACGAAACATGGAAACCATGCTGGGCAAAAGTATGTGCAATACCATTTCCCATGGTACCTGAACCAATTACAGTTATATTTTTCATGACAACGGAAGGTGTATAAATATTAAAATCAGTAAAGCGAAAGTGGGATTAATTATTTATTTCACAAAATATTCAATCCGCACAAATCAGACGATGCGCTTACGATGATTTTTAAAAGAGCGACTAAATAATATTTTTACCCGGATTTCCGTTCCCTTTTTTAATGTTATAAAGCGAGAAAATTTCCGGCTTCAATTATTGCTTTCTTGCTTACGTTGTCATACACGGGGATATGCCCAATCTCGTTAAGACCTGAATAATTAAGGATATACGTTTTTGAATAAATATCCTTATCACCATTAAATATAATACCCATTACCGGAATATTATAGCTTTTGAGGGCATGCAGTGATAATAGCGTGTGATTAATACTGCCCAGATAATTTTGCGATACCAGCAAAACCTTGGCATTTAGTTTTTTGATCACATCAACCATTAAGGTGTTATCATTTAAGGGCACCATTAAACCTCCGGCACCTTCAATTACTAATTGATTATCGGTTTCGGGCAGAACGATGTTTTGAATGTCAATCACTACCTTATCCATTGCTGCCGCTTTGTGCGGAGAGTAAGGCTGTGTTAAGCGATATGCTTCTGGATGAAAGCGTGAAATATTATTGGAAACCAGGCTTTTTACTTTGATGGTGTCGCTGGTATCCAAATCTCCGGCTTGTACGGGTTTCCAGTAATCGGCCTTTAATTTTTCTGTTACTATGGCCGAAATTACTGTTTTGCCAATCCCGGTGCCAATGCCGGTAATAAATATGGGCTGTTTAGCTGGCATTTATAAACGTGTTAATTGTTGCAGTAAGTTTAATTATATCGTTGATTGTATTATATGCATGCAGGCATATGCGTATTCTTTCTGTTTCTGATGCAACAGTGGGACTAAGTATAGCCCTTACATCTAACCCTGCACTTTGCAAAATGTTTGCCATTTTACGTGCTCGCTCGTTGCTTTTTAGTATAATACATTGAATAGCGCTATCGCTCTTAGGTAAAGGAAAGATACTATTAGTATTTAAGTGCTCTTTAAACAATTGAATATTTTGTTTAAGATGAGTAATTTGTTCCCCAGCGTTGGTCAATAATTCATACGCCATTTTTATAGCCGCCAGCTGATGGAAAGACGGTGCTGTGGTGTAAATAAAAGATCGCGCAAAATTAATGAGGTATTCCCTTAATAAATTACTGCCCAACACAATGGCTCCATGGCATCCCAGGGCTTTACCAAAAGTAACTACAGCAGCAAAAACACGGTTTTGTAAGCCCAGTTCTCCAATTAAACCTGTAGGATAAAGACCTACTGCATGTGCTTCATCAACTATTAAATGAGCGCCGTATTTTTCAGTAACCGTTAATAAGTCGGCCAGGGGAGGTGTATCACCATCCATGGAATAAACGCTTTCAATAACTACGTAGCAATTGCCTTTAGCGTGTTTTAGCTTATCTTCCAGGCTATCAGGATCGTTGTGCTTAAAGGTATACCGGTTGGCATAACTTAAGCGTGCTCCATCAATTATCGAGGCGTGTATAAGCTCGTCGAGTATAATGGTATCACCGCGCTGGGCCAACGATGAAAGTAAACCCAGATTAGCATCATAACCCGAATTAAATAGTAAACCGGCCTCATATTGGTGGTGAGCGGCAATATCTTTTTCGAGGCTTTCGGCATAGCTTAAATTACCTGACAAAAGTCGTGAACCTGTTGAACCGTTAAGGTATGATGCATGATGCTGTAATTCGGTTTCAACTTTGTATTTTAAGTTTGCGGAGTGTGCAAAGCCGAGATAATCATTAGAGCAAAAGTCAATAAGGCTGTTTTCTGGCTTTAAAGATCTGTATGCACCGGATGAGCGTCTTTCGTTGAGTTTGTCTTGAATATATATATCAGCAGATGCCACTAAAAATAATTTCTGCAAAAATAAAAAAAGCGGCGCTAAGCCGCTTCTTATTATCAATTAATTTTGTGAGCCGCCTCCGCCGCCACCTTGTCTCATTCTGTCTGCAATTTCCTGTTGCAACTTGTCAAAAGCAGTAACTTGTTCTGGTGTTAAAAGGGCTTTAACTTTCTCGTTGGTTGCTTTTCTCATTGGCATCATAGCCTGGCGCATAGCATCCCTGTCGCCATTGGCAGCAGTTCTTACACTATCCATCTTAGTTGCCTGATCTTTATATATGGCAGTGATTTTGGTAGTCTGGTCATCAGATAGCTTAAGCTGTGTCTGTAATCCTTTGGCCATCTCTTCAGGGCTTCTTCTCATACGGCCACCTTGTGCATGGCTTGCTGCTGAAATCCCTATCAGGAAACAGCACATCAACAAAATTTTTTTCATAGCTTTTTAAATTTATTTACGTTTTATGTATGATAAAGATATACCGTAAAGGTTTAAATAAGCCGATGTAACTTAATTGTTGCCTTGCTGTAAGTTTGATATAGAACGCTGCATTTGAGCCATCATACTGGTAAGGCTTTCCATGGTTGGCTCGGGTGTTGGCTGTGGTAATTGGGTTGATATGTAGCCTTTGGCTTTCCATATTTCCAGAACATCCTCACCGTTTATTTCATAAGGTTCATATACCGGATTATCAGATATGAGTTTGAGTTTTTTGTTTTCCTTAAACTTGTTACCAATGCGTTTATATACTACACCGTCATTTTTTGAAATCACCACATAGGTCTCACCACTTTTAATATCGGCCCAGTTTTCAAGATATTCACCTATAATAATATCACCAGATATGATAGGTAGCATAGAGTCGCCTTTTATTTCAAATGCTCTGAAAGTACCCTGTTTAAACATTGGTAAATAAAACTTGGGCAGTTGCGATACATATTCAGGATCGGCATAGCCATTTAAATAGCCGGCGCTTGCTTTAAGGGGTACCATTTCAATATTTTCATTGTCTTCCTTATCCACAGAAATACTAAGTATACGAAGGTTGGCCGGATTGCCTTTTGGTTTAGGTGCCCATTTTTCATTAATAGTTTCATTGATGAAATCATCAACGGTAATGTCAAAAAACAATGCTAATGTTTTTAGTAGTTCGTATTTTGGTTCGGCACGTTCTTCTTCGTATGCTCCTACTAATGAGCGTTTTATACCTAATTGATCGGCAAATTGTTGCTGGGTTAAACTCTTCTTTTTGCGGAGGAACTTAATATTTTGTGAAATTATTGACATAAAATTTGCATTTGCTAAAATTATTAGTAATTTTATGCTCATAAAGTTAGTAATAAATATTTGTTCACCAAAATTTTTATCATAAAATGAAGCGTTTTATATATATCATCACCGACAGGAACAGAAAAAACTTACACGTAGGTCTATGTGCCGACCTTGTTAAAACGCTGCAGTTTTATAGCGATATGCCTACCTTGTTTTTTGATAGTGCACAGCAGCTTAACCGCTTAGTATATTTTGAGGAGATCAATACAGAAGAGCAGGCAATGGAACGCTTTAAAGAGGTAAGTACTTATACCCGGCCGCAAAAAGAAAAAATGATCAGACCTGTTAATCCTGACTGGATAGATCTGACCATTGGGTTGAAGTTTGAGAACGGGCTGCGTGTAAGGCCGCAATTGCGCCCGTCTGTAAGTACAAACAGGCGTGCCGTTACTTTTTAATAAACTTTAAGGCACCAGAATTCATGCAGTACCTTTTGCCGCCACGATCGGCAGGGCCATCGTCAAAAACATGACCCAGGTGCAGGCCAGTACTTTTTTCAATGACTTCGTCGCGGCTCATGCCAAAACTGTTATCATGTACTATGGAAATTTTTTTAGCATCAACGGCTTTTACAAAGCTTGGCCAGCCTGTGCCGCTATCAAATTTATCATCGGAGCTGAACAGTACTTCGCCTGTTGCAGCACTTACATAAACACCTTTTTGGTGGTTATTCCAATACTCATTTTTGTAAGGCGGTTCGGTTCCGCTTTCAACCATGATATGGTATTGGTTATCGGTTAATGTTTTCTTCCATTCGGCAGCTGGTTTGCTTAGCTTTCTGCTGGCATTTTGGCCATCGCTGTTTTGGCAGCCGAAGGATGTTAAAATGCATAATATTAATACTGTTAAAACTGATCTTTTCATTTTACTGTGATTTAAATGGCAAATAAGGCATTGTAGTTTATCGTTATTCCTTTAGTCGTAATGAATAGCTTTACCTTACAGGCTTTATACTTTAAATACGTAATATTATTTTTAGCAGTTTGTCAGGCCATTGTATATTATATGGCTTTTGCCTTGGGTATTAATACCTTATTTACTACGTGTAATACACCATTACTCTGTTCAATATCAATACGACTGATCATGCTTTGGCCGCCGTTTTCATCTTCCAGTATAATATTGTGATTGCTATCAATTTTAGCAGTGAGTTTACTGCCACCTAAGGTGGTAAAAGTTGCTGTTCCGTTGTGGCCGTTTATTTGTTTCTGGATATCCTTCAGGCTTAATTTTCCGGCAATAGCATGGTAGGTAAGTATATGTGTAAGCTCCCAAACATATGCCGGCCTTGCAAGTGAATCAAGTTTGCCGGGTTGTAAAGTTTTAAAGGCTTCGTTAACCGGGGCAAAAACCGTGATAGGGCCTCTGCTTTCATAGGTTTCGGTCAGGTTTGCCACCTTAATAAAATTGTAAAATACCGATAGCCCTTTTGAAAGAGCCATATTTTGCATTATATCATTTTTTGATTGCATGCCACCTGTAACGGTAGTATTTGACGTGTCGCTTGCGGCGGCGGTACTATCTGTTTTATTGATGGTTTGGGCAAATACAGCGACACTGAAAAGAAGAAGGATATTTAAAAGAACTATTTTTTTCATACCAATTAATGAACGTAGGGGATTTAAAAGCGCAAAGCTACGTATCTTAAAATGGTTTTAAAGTAAAAAAAGCGACACATGGTCGCTTTACTTTTATAATTAATACACTTACTACCAACCCGGTGTAAATCCTAAGCCAAATACAGGTTTAGTTATATCAGTACGGTTGAACGGAATTGCCAGATAAGGCTCCAGCACAAATGCTCCAAATACATTTATCCTCAAGGATACCCCAGCACTTAAAGCCGGAACCCTGCCATATTTAGGCTGGGTAACCGGTTGCCCGTTATCATCAAGCTGAGGTGTGCCATCAGGGTTAAGCACATTTTCCTGACCTATAACAGGTGGGTTTTTCTGAAAATAGATATGTTCGCCAGCGTTCCAGGCTAAACCTGCATCAAAAAACAAGTTCAGATCGGTGAACAGAAACTTTGATTTGATCACAGCCAGTTTTTCAGGACCGGTGAATGGTAAACGCACTTCAAAATTAAATACGGCTATGCGACTGCCCGATAATTGATCAATGGTAAAGCCATTGCTTGGTGTTTTGCCATTGTTGTAGAAGGTTTGCCCTTCATAGCCTCGTATATAAAACGGATAGCCCACATATAAGGGATAAAGCCCAGTGGCGTTATCGCCTAAGCGGCCATAGCCATAAAGCCTTGCGGCAAAGGTTACAGGTTCTGCACGTACATATTTGCGAAGATCTATGGTAGGGGCGAAGAACCGGTAGGTGCCAAAGTTATATTCGGCCTCCAGCCTGTACCGGAAACCATTCAGAGGTGATGTTACCCCAAAAAAGGAATTATCGCCAATTAAAGCTGTTGAAACCTGAAACAGGGAGTATGATCTTAAGTTAGTACTGATCAGGTCACCTTCTTCTTTGTTAGAGATCTTTTTTCTGTTGGATGATAAGTAGGTGGTGCTGATATTTTTGGTGTTATCAGCATTGGTAATGGTATCAAGTTTGTAAAAATCGCTGTACCTATCAACCCGGTAGGTGTTGTATGATGCACCCGCGCCAACTTCAAAACGTGTTGTTTTTGAAATAGGATAGGAGGTGAACACCCTGGCAGCATCCTCAAAATTACGGATGATGTCCACATTGTCTGACAATACTGTTTGATTCTTGCCATCTACATTCTGCGTGGGGAATGTTCGGGTTTGCAAACCAAACTGATAAGGGATGTGTGATATTCCAAAACCAAGATTCCAGCGGCCGGTTTGGTTTACATAGGTTATTGCCGCCCCGGAGTCATATATCTGCCCGTTAACTGAAGCCGCGGCAAATATTTGGTTTCGGCCCAATATATCACTAAATACCCCTTGTATACCACTTGATAAACTGGTGCCATAAAAGCTGCTCACACCAACGCCAATACCACTGCCCGCCAAATAATCAAGTTTAAATTTGGGTTTATAGGCAATGTTAACTACAGAATCGGCTGGTATTTTTTTATAAGCCAGATAATTGTTGAGGTTAGAGTTAATGAGATCCACACCAACGGCACGCGGTGGCGGCAGCATGGCCGCGCTAAAATTTACATTGGTAGCTTCTAAAGTTGATGGTTTAAAATCAGATGCTTTGGCATTGTACAAGGCATATTTCTGAGCACGGTAATAGGAGTAAACAATATCATCATTTTTGGAGATACTCAAAGCAGGCGAATATTCGGTAATCCCGCATATACCGGTAAACAGATCAGTCATCTGTTCAATTTTACCAGTGCTTAGGGTGTAACGGTACATGTTACGGAAACCATCACGGTTTGACAGGAAATAAATCTGCGAACCATCGGCAGAGTATTGCGGATTCAGATTATTGGCTCCATTAAATATTTTTATATCAGTAATTTTTCCCGTTGCCAGGTCAAGCTCTGCCAGGTTAAAGGGAATATCCTGTTCTAAAGATTGATCATAGGTTGTTCTGTCGCTCGAAAAAATGATCTTTTTACCATCCCTTGAGTAGCTTGGCTGGTAGTCAGAATATTTATCATTGGTAAGCTGCGTAACTTTTTTAGTATCAAAATTATAAGAGTACAGATCGCCTTGCCCCTCTGATAAACCCTGGAAAGCGATATCCTTACCATTAGGCGACCATGACAGGTTGCTGAATTGTTGTGCTTTTTCCATGGATACATCGTCTAAGGTTCGGCCGCTGGCCACATCAACAACAATCATGCGGTTGCGCCCTTTACTGAATACACTAAAGGCAAACCGCTTTCCATCCGGCGACCATGCACCTGCCGATTCAATAAAGTTAAATTCGTCAATATGCGTGTTGGATACCTTGCTGGTGAGCTTTCGTAAAATGTGCCCGTTATGTGCATCAGCTAAGTAGAGATCAATGGAAAAAAGGCTTTTGGCTGATAAAAATGCCACATAATTGCCATCCGGGCTAATTGCCGGTGCCACTACCAGATCGCCCCCGGTTTTACTGTCAACCAGTTTAAGACCTACCGGTTTTTGAACCGTATCTTTCAGGTAAGGTTTATAAGTGCTTTCTATAGAGTTTTTCCAAAGGCGCGATAGGGTTTTATCATCGTACCCAAAAGTGCGCCTTATGCCATATTGCAGGCCGTAATGGGCGGTATTTTTAAAGAATGGTACAATCACCGTGTCGCCGTAGGTTGATCCTAAAAACGACCAAAAGGCTTCGCCATAACGATATGGGAAGTATTTGCTGCTTTCGGTAAGGTCACGAACGGTAGGAATGTCATGATTTAAGTAAGCATCGCGCATCCACATGGCAGTGTACGAGTCTTTTTTGCCTAAGGAAAGATACTCAGCCATACCCTCAATCATCCATAGGGGGATATTATTGATATTCTCAAAGCTTTCGTTTTCCCCTCCCTGCAATGCCCTGTATTGAAATGCGTGAACCAGCTCGTGCCCGATTACGTGCCTGGTAGTTTGATTGGTTTCCATTACCGGCATCACCACCCTGTTTTTTAAGCCTTCGGTAACACCACCTGTTCCTACACCTATTTCGCCATCAATGGCGGTAGTTTGCTGAAAATCGGGATGGTTGGCATATAAGATGATGGGGTTAGCCGTTTTGAAAGTATCCCTGAAAATTTGCTGATGCAGGGTATACCATAACTCGCTTTCCTGGGCAAAGCGCTTTACCATACTATCATTTTTTAAATAATAGTAAATTTCAAAATGCGGGGTTTTATATACGTTGAATTTTAAGTTTTTGTAGCGTACTTTATTTTGACCAAAATATTGCGCCTTAGCACCCGTGCTTATCAACAACGAACCAACAAAGCAAATCAATATTACAGCGAACCTTTTAGCCTTATTTGATAAGGTATAACGTTTGTTCATAATTTAAGTAATAGATATGGCTAATTTAATGAAATAGGATATTATTGAAACAAATTACTATTAATTACCGGTTAAAAAGCAAACAGGTAAGCTGTATTGGCTTACCTGTTGATGATGTATTTTGTATATTATTGATAATGAGTATTTTATCTGTTTGGTGGCGTGCTTTCCGGATTTTCAGGAGCAGGAGCCGGAACCGGTAAAACTCCAGTAGTATCAATTGGTGTACTTGTACTATCGATTGATGTAGTATCGGCAACTATTCTTGGCGATGGACAATTGTACTCTTTGGTTATTTTAACCCATGGTTTAGGGAAGGCACCGTATGTGTAGCCGGATTTAGGATCGGCATAAACTTTTTCCATAAAACGGCCGAAAATTGGCAGGGCAGTGTGTGATCCTTCGCCAGATTCCGAAGTGGTGAAGTGCACGCTGCGATCATCGGCACCCACCCAGATCCCGGTAACGAGGTCTTTAGTGATACCCATGTA
Source organism: Mucilaginibacter aquaedulcis (assembly GCF_030409325.1). Lineage (GTDB taxonomy): Bacteria > Bacteroidota > Bacteroidia > Sphingobacteriales > Sphingobacteriaceae > Mucilaginibacter > Mucilaginibacter aquaedulcis. The sequence continues at coordinate 61,451 of NZ_JAUFPR010000001.1, read as the reverse complement.
CCATCCGTCAACATAATCTGAAGACGTTCCGGTTTTGCCGCCAATCTGATTATCCTTTTTCCACAAGCCAGGATATTCCCATAAAGCCTGTGAGGTGCCTCCTGGTTCTTCCATCCCTCCACGGAACATATATAGCATCAGCCAGGCGGTTTCTTCACTTATAACACGTTCTTTTTTAAGTTCAAACTCCTGCAAAACATTATCCTGCTGATCAGTGATTTTTGTTACCAGCAACGGATCTAATTTTTCGCCTTTGTTTAAGAAGGTGCTGTAGGCCCTTACCATCTCATAAACAGAAACATCATTTGATCCTAATGATACTGATGGTACCGATTTCAGCGGGCTTTCAATACCGCATTTGTGCGCATATTCCACAATTTTATCCCAACCAACTCGTTCGGTAAGCTGTGCGGTTATGGAGTTTACGGATTTACCCATGGCCCAGCGTAATGACATTTCACGGTATGAGAAGTTGAAATCGGCATTGTTTGGCTGCCATACTTCATCTTTACCGTTGTCTTTGTATTTAATGGTCACTGGTTTATCGGTAAATTTATCGCAAGGGGTAAAGCCGTTATCAAGCGCGGTTAAATAGGCAAAAGGCTTAAAGGTTGATCCTGCCTGCCTGCGTGATTGATTTACGTGGTCGTAATTAAAAAAGCGATGATCTATACCTCCTATCCAAACTTTTATTTTGCCTGTTGATGGTTCAAGTGTCATCATGCCGGTGTTTAATATACGGGCATAATACCTGATAGAGTCAACTGTTGAAAATGTAGTATCCTGCTCACCATTCCAGGTAAAAACGGTCATGCGTTTTTTCTTTTTGAAGTATTGTTGAATCTGCGTGGTATCGTTACTGTACTTCTTTTCAAGTAGTTTATATATAGGCAGTCTTTGCTCATTCTTTAATATAAAATCCTTGATCTCAACGCCTTTTGAATCGCGCCACGGGTTTTTGTTTCCCCAAAGATTATTGAAGCGTTTCTGCAGCATTTTCATCTTTTCGGCAACGGCTTCTTCGGCGTAGCGCTGCATGCGCGAATCAATGGTGGTATAAATTTTAAGTCCGTCTTCGTAAAGGTTATAGTCATTGTCCTTGCACCATTTGTCGAGCCATTTTTCAACCGCACGGCGTAGGTACGAGTCGCCATGAGAGTCTTCTTCCACATAGCTCAGATCAAGCTTTATAGGAGCTTTTACGCTGGTATCGTAACCAATTTTAGTGAGTGAACCATATTTCTGCATTTGCCCTAAAACTGTATTACGGCGTTCAAGCGCCCGCTCAGGGTTTTTGATAGGGTTATAGCTTGATGTTGCCTTAAGCATACCTATAAGCAGGGCAGCCTCGGCAGGGGTAACCTTATCCGGGGTTTTATTGAAGTATTTTAGCGAAGCCGTTTTAATCCCGAACGAATTATTACCAAAAGGTACGGTATTAAAATACATGGTTAATATTTGCTGCTTGGTGTAAACATGCTCAATTTTAAAAGCAGTAAGCCACTCTTTACACTTATAAACCATGGTACGAATTACCGGTACGCGTTTTATAAAACCCTGCGACTTCCGCTTACGTGTTTCAAACAAGTTTTTTGCAAGCTGCTGCGTAATGGTACTGCCGCCACGGCGCTCGCCTTTAGCGGTAGATAGAATACTGGTAAAAAAAGAGTAAAAATCAACCCCGTGGTGTTTGTAAAAACGAACATCTTCGGTTGCGATAAGCGCGTTTACCAGGTTGGGCGAAATGTTTTTTAATTCAACCGGCGAGCGGTTTTCCTTATAGTATTGGCCTATAAGTTTGCCGTCGGCAGTGTAAACTTCTGACCCAACTGATAGGATTGGGTTTTTAATATCTTGCATATCAGGTGAGTATCCTGACAGCCACAGAAAGTTAAGTTCGATAGAACAAAAGAAGATAATAACGAAGTAAATAAATATGGCGAAATATCTCAGAAATCGGTTTCGTATACGTCTGAACATTGGGTAAAGATGTAAAATTATGGCGCTAAATCATAGCATCAAACAAATATTAATGAAAGCAGTTTAATAAATTTAAAGATATACTCATCTCCAATTCTTTTTTGCAAAGTATTAGGCTCAAAATAATGTATTAACTTAAAACAAATATTGCTTTAAACCTAAGCGAGGGGCGATTCGGCACAATTGAGTAATATCGGGCATTTAAAATTAAACAGCATTATAAACAACGCAATTTTAGCATCTAAATTTTAAGTTAACAAAGCGTAAAGCAAATTTTTATTATGGGTAACATGATCAGCAAATTTAAAATTAGCGATGGCAAAGACTTTTCGCTTAAAGATTTCGACGCCGGCTACGCTGACGGATTTAATAAAAGCGATGCAAAAGCAATTCTTGACGATTTAATAGAGCAAACATTTGATCTGCAAACAGAGCTTTACGCGGCTAACAAATATGCACTGCTTATAATTTTTCAGGCCATGGATGCGGCAGGGAAGGATAGCGCTATAGCACATACTTTATCGGGTATAAATCCGCAGGGTTGCCAGGTATACAGTTTTAAACAGCCGAGTACGGAAGATTATGACCACGATTTTTTGTGGCGGCATTACAAAGCCCTGCCCGAGCGCGGCCGCATTGGCATACATAACCGGTCGCACTATGAAAATGTACTGATCAGCAAGGTGCATCCGGAGTTATTGTTGAATGAGCGTTTGCCCGGAATTGATAACGTTAAGGATGCCGATAATCATTTTTGGGCCAAACGGTATGAAAGTATACGATCTTTTGAAGATCACCTTACCCGTAATGGTACCGTTATCATCAAGTTTTTTTTAAATGTATCTAAAGATGAGCAGAAGGAACGCTTTCTGGAAAGAATTGATGATCCTAAAAAGAACTGGAAGTTTTCATCTTCAGATATTGAGGAAAGGCAACGATGGGACGATTATATGCATGCCTACGAAAAAGCCATTGAGGAAACGGCTACTAAAGATTGCCCCTGGTACATTATACCGGCAGATAAAAAGTGGTTTACGAGGATAGCTATATCAACCGTGATATTGGAAACCCTGAAAGACCTTAAACTGAAATATCCAACCCTGCCTAAAGAGGAAAAGAAAAAACTGGAGGAGTCAAAAAAACGATTGGAAAGAGAGTGACGTTGTTTGTGAAAAATAAACTTACGAAGTTTTAAAAACTTCGTAAGTTTTGGAACATCCTGAATTTATATTCCTGAAAATACTGATTGTGCTTTTTCGCCAATAAGTGGAATCGGTTTTGTTTCGCCATTAATGGCTCCTATGAAGCCAATTATCCAAAGAATAAATAAGCCAACCTTAATTACCCAATAAAGTGAATAACCAAAGGAAAAGCCGCCGGAGAAAAATGCCGCGGCAAAAATGGCTCCTGCTAAGTAATAAACAACTATAGATGCTAAGTGGAACAAAAGGGTTTGCCTTAGCTGATATGTTGCCAATGGTGTTCTGTTATCTTTATACATGGCAAAATACGCTACAAGCCACCCAATAATGGTAAAATAGCTAATGATCCCGGCAGTTTTGCCGTCGTCTTTTGGTGCAAATTCGTTCATTGGAGTAGGTTAATTTGAGTGATATGTTAATTACATAAATCTACTTAAATTTTATGATCAAAATATCAAGCTCTACTATTAATTACCTCATTTAGTTCTGCTTAACAAACTTTGCTTCATCAACAAAACTGCTTTTACCATTCATGATGGCCACTGCCCTGATCGTAGTGCTTACCGATATTGTTATAGGCTGATTATAAAGTGTAGAATTTGCTGTTGGGCTTGAGCCATCAAGGGTATAATATATTTTGGCATCAGCATCTGCGCTTTTTATTTGAACGGTTGCAGGCAGCTTGAAATTTTTAGATGGCCCTGTAATGTAGGGATTAGCTACGATCAGGTTATCGGCAATCTGCGATACCGGTTTTTCAAGATCTTGCAGAAAAAGTTTGTTTGATAGCCTCCCGGTGAATACTTCAAATTCACCACCATCAGCAATGTCCGTATAGTTGAGGTAAAGTTTATTGTAAGCCTTTTTTGCCAAACTCATGCCCTGCAGGTAAATATTGTTACGGCTCATGCCGGCACCCGAATTGATGATTGTAAATTTTTTACCATTTTCGAGGTAGATAACTGCTTTGTCAAACTGTGGTATGCCTACCAAAAACTCAGTCTGTCCGGGAGCTATATTGTAAATACCCAGTGAGCTCATCACATACCAGGCCGACATTTGCCCGCAATCTTCATTCCCGGCCAATCCGTTAGGCTTTTCACTGTATTCCTCACGCAAAATGCGATCAATGTAAAATTGGGTTTTATCGGGAGAGTCGGTAAAGTTATACAGGTAGGCGATGTGATGACTGGGTTCGTTACCATGCGCGTACTGGCCAATGAGGCCCGCGACATCAGGTACGGCACTGCCACTTAATTTTGATGAAGTGGTGAATAGCTCATCCAGTTTGTTTTCAAAATTCTGGGTGCTACCCATATGCTTAATCAAGCCGTCAACATCCTGTGGTACCAGGAAAGTGTATTGCCAGGCATTACCCTCGGCATAGTGGCGGTTTATTTCCGTAGGATCAAAAGGGGAGTACCAGTCACCATTAATGCGCGCCTGCATAAAACCATTTTGGTTGTTATATACATTTTTCCAGTATTGAGCCCGCTGAATGTAATCGACATAATCCTGCTGCTTATCAAGCATTTTGGCCATTTGCGCAATGCACCAGTCATCATAAGCATACTCCAATGTTTTTGAAACCGACCTGTCTGCTGTATCAGCCTGAACCGCTCCTGTTTTGCGGTAATTATCAAGCTCAAACTGGTTTCGATTTACAGATGCTTTCATGGCTTTAAATGCCTCAGCTGCATCAAAGTCACGTATTCCTTTTGAGTAGGCATCAACAATAACAGGAATAGCATGGTTGCCTACCATCGCAAAGGTTTCATTACTGGCCAGCGGCCACATGGGTAACATGCCGCCTTGTTCATACATAGCTAAAAATGTTTTAATGAAATCAAGCGTACGTTTTTTATCAATCAGTGTAAGCAGTGGATGCTCGGCCCTATAAGTATCCCATAAAGAGAAAACGGTGTAATAGTTGAACCCTTGTGCGGTATGTATTTGCTGATCAAGCCCGCGATATTGTCCATCTACATCACTATAAATGCTTGGGGCAAGCATGGTATGATACAAGGCGGTATAAAATATAGTTTGTTTGATCTTTGAATAATCGGGTACAACAGGTCTTCTGTCTTTGGGTACTCTGCCCTTAGCGCCACCGCTTTCCTGCAGATCTGCTTGGGCATTCTGGGTTGCGCTTGCCACAGTGGGAGCCCCGCCCTCAACCTGAATTTTATTCAGTTCAGTGTTCCAGGCAGCTTTTGCCGCCTTTTGTATCCGTTTAAAGTCGAAATCAGAGACTTCGGCATCCAGGTTTTTTAAGGCTCCTTCTGCACTAACTGCCGATATGCCTACCTTTGAAACTACCTCGCCGGGGTTATCAAATTGCAGGTACATTTTAATATTCTTTCCTTCGGCCTTGTTCTTACCATCCAATAATTGATCGTTGCTGGCTATACCATAGCTTTTGAATGGCTTTGAAAACTTAGCATAAAAATAAACCTGCTGATCTTGTGCCCATGAACTTGATTCCCTGAAACCACGTATCTCATGATCGTTCACCACCTCTATCCAGGCATTGGTTACTTCATCGCGATGTTGCAGGTCGATAATAATATTTGCTTTTTCGGCGGTAGAGGGATAAGTATACCGATGCACACCAACACGTGCAGTTGCAGTAAGTTCAACGCTAATATTATATTTGTCAAGTAAGGTTTTATAATAGCCAGGTATTGCCAGTTCATTCTTCTTTTTAAATACCGACCTGTAATCAGTATTTTTAAATTGAGGTTCGCCGGTGGTAGGCATAAATAGGATATCGCAATAATCCGGATCGCCTGTGCCGCTTAAATGGGTGTGCGAAAAGCCATACACAACGGTATCTGAGTAATGATAACCCGATGAACCATCCCAGCCGCTTAAGCGCGTATCAGGACTAAGCTGCACCATGCCAAACGGTACAACTGCACCGGGGTAGGTATGCCCGTGCCCGCCCGTGCCTATAAATGGATCAACTAATTGAGCATAATCCTTTTCTTTTTTCTTTTCAGTTTTTTGAGCTTTTTGTGCCGATGCAGTTGCTACTGCAATTATTAAAAAGGTAATTGTTAAAATACTACGCAACTCAAATTTTATAAAAGGCATAAATGAACGTGCTGTTTGTAATATGCAAATTAAACTTAAAAATCACAATTAGCTATAGTAGCAACTATTAGAAACGAGTTGAACTAACTGAATAAGTTTATAAACAAAAACGCCCCGACAATTTTGCCGGGGCGTTTTTGTTTATGGGTATCAGACATTTCTTACAACGCCCATTTTTTTCAATAGTTTGCGATTTTCGCGGCGGTGAACTAACCGGTGAACAATGGCATATATAATAGGTAATATTAACAGCGTAAGTATGGTTGAGGTAACCAAACCGCCTATTACCACTATAGCCAATGGTTTTTGAGTTTCGGAACCGATACCTGTTGATATAGCTGCAGGCATCAAACCAATAGCAGCCATCAGGGCGGTCATGACAACCGGCCTTACCCTTGAAGTTACACCTTCTAATAAGGCTTTATCAAGCGGCATGTGCTCTTCCAGGTTCTTTTTAAATACCGATATCAGGATTACACCATTTTGGATACACACCCCGAACAAGGCTATAAAGCCTATACCGGCAGATATACTAAAGTTAGTATTGGTAATGTGAAGTGCCAATATACCGCCTATAAGCGCGAACGGTACGTTTAATATAACCAGTGTTGCATCTTTAGCATTGCCGAAGGTTATGAACAATATCAGGAATATAACCAGTAAACAAATAGGAACTACATGAGCCAGTGTATTTGATGCCCTGATCTGGTTTTCAAATTCACCGTTCCAGGTAAAGGAATAACCTTGCTCCAGCTTAACGGCATTGTTTACCTTTTGCTGAGCCTCGGCAATGGTACTGCCTAAATCGCGGCCACGTACCGAGAATTTAACAGCGATGTAACGCATGTTATTATCACGGTATATAAATGCAGGCCCTGTTTGGGTAGTGATGTTAGAGATCTCCTTGATGGCTATTTTTGAGCCGTTCATGGTAGGTACCATCAGGTTCTCTATCTTATCCTGGGTATCTCTGAACTGTTTTTGATAACGTATACGGATGTCAAATTTACGTTCGCCCTCATATAGGGTAGTAGCAGCTTTACCACCAATGGCCATTTCAATTACAGAGTTGGCATCGGCTGTTGATACGCCGTATAAACCCATCTTACGTTGGTCGAGCTCAATCCTGAACTCTGGCTGACCAAGGTTACGTAGTACGCCTAAGTCTTCTACACCCTGAACGTGTTTGAGTACATCCATCACGGCATCAGCCTTATGATCCAATACGGTAAAGTCGGGGCCAAATATTTTAACCGCCATTGAGGCTGGTACGCCGGCAACAGCTTCGGCCACGTTATCAATAATAGGTTGCGAATAATTAAAGATGATACCTGGAAACTGGCTTAGTTTTTTGTCGATATTAGCAATAAGCTGTTCTTCGCTTAAGCCGCTTTTCCATTCTTTCTGAGGTCTCAGATCTACCTGGATCTGTACGTTAAAGAAACCTTTTGGGTCGGTACCATCATTGGTACGGCCAACCTGCGACAGGGTTTGCTTTACCTCGGGGAAAGTAGACAGTACATCGCGCATTTTATTGGTAACGTTAACCGAACTCTCTAACGATGTGCTCATTGGCAATTGGGCAGTTACCCATAAGGCGCCTTCATTAAGCTGCGGTAAAAACTCGCTACCTAAAAACTTAGCCGAAAAGAAAGTCACTGCCATGAACGAAACAGCCACAATTAAGCTTAGCTTTTGGTTACGGTAAGTGTAGCTGAACATGCGGCGGATACCGTTTTCAAAAAATAGTACAACCGGGTTATGTTTTTCCTTAACGTTTTTGCTTAGTAAGATACTTGACAGGGCAGGTACCAGGGTAAGTGTAAATATCAAAGCACCCAGCAACGCAAAACCTAAGGTATAAGCCAAAGGCGAAAACATTTTTCCTTCTACCTTTTGGAAAGCGAAAATTGGTACTAAACAGGTTAAGATGATGAGCTTAGAGAAGAAGATAGCCTTACCCATCTCGGCACCAATGTTTTTAAAAAGGCCCAGTTTGGCTAATCCATTAAACTTTTGCATCCCAACTTCTTTGGCACGATGATCAAGGGCAACAAATATACCCTCCACCATTACCACGGCCCCATCGATGATGATACCAAAATCGACCGCCCCCATCGAGAGTAAGTTGGCACTCATGCCTTTTAAACGCAAACATATAAACGCAAACAATAAAGCCAGCGGAATAATGATAGCCACAATCAGCGTGGTGCGCCAATCGGCCATGAACAGGAATACAATTACCGTTACCAGGATGATACCTTCGCATAGGTTATGGATAACCGTTTCGGTACAAAAATCCATCAGGTTGGTACGATCATAAAAAGTATCGATCTTAACATCTTTTGGTAGTACGTTATCGTTAAGGTCGGCAACTTTATCGCGGATCCGTTTTAATACCTCGGCAGGGTTTTCACCCTTGCGCATTACCACAATACCTTCAATAACGTCGTTATGCTTATCTCGCCCAACCTGACCTAAACGGGGTAGGCCACTCTCTTTTATTTCGGCAACATCCTTAGCTAAAATAGGAACGTTATTAACGTTTTTAACAATGATGTTTTGTATCTCTTCAATGTTATTGATTAAACCGATACCACGTACAATGTAGGCCTGGTCATTTTTTTCAATGATATCTCCACCTACGTTAATGTTACTGCGATTAATGGCATTGAAAACATCAAGAGAAGTTAGGGCATATTTTTGCAGCAAGGCAGGATTAACACTTACCTCATAAGTTTTTTCCTCGCCGCCAAAGCTGTTTACGTCGGCAACACCAGGAACAGATTTAAACTGCCGGTCAAGTATCCAATCCTGAATTGCTGTTAAATCATGAATGCTTTTGGTACGGCTTTTCAGTGTGTAACGGTAAATTTCACCTGTTGGGCCATAGGGTGGCTCAACTTCGGGCTTTACACCATCGGGCAAATCGGCATTGCCCAGGCGGCTTAAAACCTGCTGTCGGGCAAAGGCATCATCCACATCATCGTCAAAAATGATACGTACGTATGAAAGGCCAAATGATGAGGTAGTACGCAGGTTAGCCTTTTTTTGCACGGAGTTTAAAACGGTCTCCATGGGTATGGTGATCATTTTTTCCACTTCCTCGGCACTACGGCCAGGCCACTGCGCAATGATGATGATCTGCGTGTTGGTTACATCGGGGAAGGTTTCAATGGGGGTATTTAAATAGCTCCATACGCCAAGTACCACCAATACCAGTGTCATGAAAAACACGAAGTAACGGTGCCTTAGCGAAAAGTAGATTATATTTTTAATGAATTTATTCATCTCTTTTTTATCAAGTAATTAGTATCAGGTAGCAAGTATTTAGTTTTTGGTATCAGATATTTAGTGTCAGATTGCTTTTATACGTATGTTAAAAGTCTTGATACCTGATACTAACTACTTGATACTTCTAAAAAACTATTTATCACCCACTAAAGCATCGTAAAACAATAGTTGATTTTTTGAGATCAGTTTATCACCTGCATTCAAGCCCGATGACAGGTAGCTTACATCGTCAACCGTTTTAATAACACTTACCTCGCGTACTTTTAAATCAGTTTTGCTGTTGTACATAACAACATAATATTTGCTGTTATCAAAAATTACCGCCTTGGCAGGTACAGCAACCGATTCGGCCTTATCACTGTTAGTAATGATCACGTTGGTGAACATTTCAGGTTTCAGCATCATATCGGTATTAGGTAATACGATCTTGATCTTCATTACTTTATTATCCGGATCAAGCACCGAGCTAATAGCATCAACCTTACCGGTAAAGATTTTACCGGGATAGGCCACTGTGGTAACTTTAGCAGTATAGCCTGCTTTCACCTTGCTGATGTCAGACTCAAACACGTTGGCCCAGATCCATACATCTTTCATGTTAGATATGGTAAACATATTGGTGCTGTTATCCGGGCGGATAAAGCTGCCTGCTGTAATATTTTTTTCAACGATGTAGCCGCTTTCAGGGGCTTTTATAATTAAAGTACCACCCGGAGTTGTGTTACCACCGCCATTAATAGAAATTTGCTGCTGAACTTTGGTATTTGCTGCTGCTGCTTTATTGAAATTTTCTTTGGCCTCGGTGTAATCACGTTCGCTTGATATGCCATTTTTATAAAGGTATTCGGCCTGCTCAAGTTGACGTTTGGCAATAGCCAGGTCTGATTTGGTTGCGGTAAGGTCGGTATAATTACCTGCTACATCGGCACTGCGCATAATTGCAAGCGTTTGGCCCTTGGTAACTTTATCGCCCAGGGAAACCTTAACTTCCTGAATCTGGCCACCGGCAAACGGGAATACCTTAATCACGTTATTATCGTCATAAGATACCTCTCCTGATAAGTTCAGCTCATCTTTCATGGTAGTAGTTTTAGCCGTATCAATAGTTATCATACGCGCCATGGAGTCGCTTACGGTAACCGGTTGATTTTCTGCTACGGGTTGAGGCTTGCCTTTGCAGGCGGCAAGCAATAGTAAAGCGGAGATGCCGGATAACAGCGTTTCTCTTTTCATCATTATATGGTATTTATATAAATTTAGGATTTGACTACGGTTGTGCCGGTGGCAAAGTTCAGATCGGCAATGGATTTTTGAAGATTATATTGCTGTTGCAATATTTTAAGCTTGGTATCTTTATAAGTATCAAAAAAGTCAACAAACTCAACAAGGCTTATCTGCCTTTGCTGAAAGCTTTTAAGCATACTGTTGAACAGCTTATCATATTGATCATTAAACTCAATTTGCTGGGTTGAGAATAGCTGCTGGTTTAACTTATACTGATTTACTGCCGATACCACATCATTTTTAAGCTGGAACTCGCTTTGTTTTAAGGTGCTTTCCTGGCTTTGGATGTTATATTTTGCGGATTTGATATTGCCCTGGTTACGGTTAAAGAAGGGCAGGGGTAACCCGATCTCTAAACCGTAATAGTTAGGGGCATAATTACTGTTTTTGTCATAGGATGCACCAATGGTTATATCCGGAACAGCCAAGGCTCTTTGATAGGCCAGGTTATGGGTCGCCGAATTAAGCTGGTATTGGTTTGAGAGATAATCGGGGCGGTTGATTTTGGCCTGCTCAATTAATGTGGCAATGTCCAATGATACCGTTTCGGTTGGTTTATCATTAACAATAGGGTATACAAACGTGGTTTCTTTAGTTTGCAGCACGGTTTTTAACTCGGTTTGCAGATCATTGATCTGGCGGCTGTTCTCCACCATATCATTCTGCAAGCCAAAGAGTAAAGCCTTAAGCCTGATCAGATCTTTCATGGAGGTATTCCCTGCATCAAATGATTTTTGAATGGCCTGTACCAGGTTTGTGGCCGATTGTATCTCGTTCTGATAAACTTTTTCCTGCGCGTTCAAAGTAGCCAACTGACTAAAATCAAGTTGCAGGTTATACTTCAGGTTGCGCATCAAATCGTTAAACGAGGCTTCCTGCACCATGGCATCATCTTTTGCCACTTGCACTTGTTTACCGCGTTTGCCGGCGGTAGTAAATACCTGGTTCAACTGAACAAATACTTGTCCGTTACCTTTGCTGTGGTCAAAGAATTTATTATCGCCCCCGGTGTGGATGTTTTGATCGGTACTGAGTACGGGATTGTCCCAAAGTTTGGCTTGCTGTATAAGCGCCTTTGACGCTTCCACATTATACTTTTGGGCTAAAAGGCTCAGGTTATTTTCAAGAAACTGTTTTTCGGCGTCCTGGAAGTTAAGCTTGAGCGTATCTGTTTGGGCACTGGCCCGGTTAGCACTAAAACTAAAAAATACGACAGATGATAAAAATAGCAGGTTTTTTATATTACACATATTCCTCTTTCAATTCAACATTACAAAAATTCATAACAGGTATGAATTTTCCATGAAGATGGGTTAATGTTATGATATAATTTAACAACCGGGGCTATAAATTTATAATTTCATAAAACCACGGGTTTTGCTCCAGTTTTGAAGCAATTAAACATAAACAAAAACAAGAAGGAACAGGCCTTTCAGCAACCGTTAAATTTCTATCTCAAAAGTATCTGCATCTTTTAAAAATGGCAGGGCCCTCCGTGCTTTTTTTACTTCATCTGCAATGATGGAAAAGGTGTATACATCATCTTCATCACGTTTGTAATACACCACATTACCATTAGGGTCAATACAGGTAGAATCGCCTGAATGATATATTTCATTTCCATCGTGTCCAACCCGGTTAACGCCAATTACATAAGTCTGATTTTCAACGGCACGTGCAGGCAAGAGTGTGCGCCAATGCAAGGCTCTGCGCTCGGGCCAGTTGGCTACTACAATAAGCAGATCGTAAGGATTTTCGCCAACATTACGCAGCCATACCGGGAAACGCAGATCATAGCATATCACCGGGCATATTACCCAGCCGTTAAGCTCAACAAAAAGTTTCTTGTTGCCTGGAGTGTAGGTATTGTGTTCTTTACCGAGTGCAAACAAATGGCGTTTATCATAATGGTTATAAGTGCCATCCGGACGCATCCAAATCAGGCGATTATAAAACTGGTTGTTTTCTTTAATAATGATACTGCCGGTTACTACGCAATCATATTGCCTGGCGGTTTGGAGCATCCATTGCATGGTTTTACCTTCCATGGGTTCGGCCAGTTTCTCGGCATCCATGGTAAAACCGGTGCTAAACATTTCGGGCAGTATAATAAGATCTGTCTTTTCGCGTATACCGCCAGATAATCTCAGGGAGATATTTTGCAGGTTTTTATCGGTATTTTCCCAGAAGAGGTAGCCTTGAAAAATAGTAATTTTCAGATTATCCATAAGCGTTATCTTAGTCGGCTGGTTATGGTCGATAACCTGCCGATTTATTTAAGTTTATGAACAGATGTCCATAGGTATAATTGTATTTTTTTACTTCTTTAATGAAGCTTTAAATAGTAAATTCAGTTATGGACTATGGTTTCCATCGACCATGGAACCAACACCATTTTTAAACTTTCATTAACCTATCAACGGCTTTATCTAAGGTTTCTTGCCTTTTGGCAAAACAAAATCGTAATACATGGTGGTCAATCCCCTTGGTATAAAAGGCAGAAACCGGTATAGATGCCACTCTGTTTTCTTTAGCCATACGTATAGCAAAGTTGGCATCTGTTTCGTCTGTTATTTTGCTGTAACGTACTGATTGAAAGTATGATCCATAGCAAGGTAATAGTTCAAATCGGGTTTGTTTAAGCCCTTCCCTGAAATAATCTCTTTTTTGTTGAAAAAAGCCTGGTAAGCTTAAATAGCTTTCCTCATTTTTCAGATATTCGGCAATGGCAAATTGTATAGGGGTATTTACCGAAAATACTAAAAACTGGTGTATTTTCCTGAATTCGTTCATTAAATATTCAGGAGCCATGCAGTATCCGATCTTCCAGCCGGTGGCATGAAAAGGTTTACCAAACGAGGCAACAATAAAGCTACGCATTTGCAACTCAGGATAACGGGCCATGCTATGGTGCGTTTCGCCATCAAAAATCAGGTGCTCATATACCTCATCGCTTAAAATCAAAATATCCTGATTTTTTACTATGGCACTCAGCTCATCAATATCTTCCTTATGCAGTATGGTTGAAGTTGGATTATGAGGCGAATTAAGGATGATCATCTTGGTTTTATGATTGATCAGCCTTTTTACCATATCCCAGGCAATACGATAGTTAGGAGGTTCAAGTGCCAATGATTTTACTACACCGCCCATCAGTTTAATAGCGGGTGCATAGCAATCAAAAGCAGGCTCAAATATGATTACCTCATCATTTGGATGAATAACGGCGCTTATAGCTGTAAATATAGCTTGAGTGCCACCCGCAGTTATGGTGATTTCTGTATCGGGATTGTAAACTGCTCCGTATAATTTTTCTGTTTTCTCGGCTATCTTTTCACGTAAACTCAATACGCCAGCCATAGGGGCATACTGGTTGTGGCCATCTTTCATCGCTTTGTTAACCAGTTCGATTAACTCTGGTGAGCAATCGTAATCAGGAAAACCCTGCGAAAGATTTATTGCACCAACTTCATTGGCCAGGGCCGACATAATGGTGAATATGGTTGTGCCAGTTTGGGGGAGTTTTGAAACAACAGGTATCATGCAGGGGCTAAAATTAAACAAAAAACCATTAACCAAAGTACGTAAAAATACGCTTTCTTTCTTTGTTGAAATTACAGGATGTTTTAAGAAAATAATCTGTGGTTTACTTAAGAAATTAATAATCAATTAAATAAATAGGTTTATTTTTTATTTTATGCCAGGTGTACTACAGCATACAAAGCCGTTGCAGATATAGCTATCCATAATAATACGCCCTGAAACAATGGTCTGAACCCTACCGCTAAAAGCACGGTACGTGATAAACCCGCGCCAATTAAAAATAGAGTAAGCGTTAAGCCGGCCTTGGCAATTTTTACAAAGTATGGGCTTATTGCTGATATTGCAGGGATATACGCATTAGCTATCATGGCTAATATAAACACGCCAATAAAATATGGAATGCTGATGTTTTTAGAATTGTTTTTAAAAATGAATGATGATATAAATGCTACGGGGATGATCCATAGGGCCCTGGCAAGTTTCACAGTAGTGGCTACCTCTAAAGCGTGTGGCCCATATTTGCTGGCTGCACCTACAACCGAGCTGGTATCATGAATAGCAATGGCACACCACAAGCCAAATTGTGTTTGAGATAGGTTTAAATGATGCCCTATAACCGGAAATATAAATAACGCGATAGAGTTAAGTATAAAAACACAGCCCAATGCTACTGATATTTGTTTTTCTTCGGCTTTAATTACGGGGGATATTGCTGCTATGGCACTGCCGCCGCAAATGGCTGTTCCGGATGAGATCAGGAAGGAGGTTTTCTTTTCTATACGGAACCATTTGCCCATCAGGTATCCAAAAATAAGTGTTCCGGTTATGGATGCTATTGTAAACAATATACCTTCCTTTCCGGCTTGCAGGGCGCTGTGAACGTTCATGCCAAAGCCCAGACCTACTACCGATATCTGTAGCAAAACATGGGTGGCCTTATGATTTAAATGAAGATAAGGATGCCCGGTGAACTGAGCGATTATCAACCCCATTAATAAGGCAATGGCCGGGCTTACAAAAGGCGTTAAACATAATACTATACAGGCTGAAAATATAATGATTCGGATGTTTGAATTTACATTAAGCAACAACGTGCTTGTATTACTGCTGATTTGATTTGAAGTTTGCATTTTGTGTTATTTAATACACCGCAAAAATGGAAGGAAATAACACCAGATTTTTATTACAATTGGCAATGTTTAATAACTTAAAGTTATTGAATATTGATTTTTTACTGTGATTTTATAGTTGATGTTGTATTTTAAATGGAATTTATATTTCCAATAGTTATAGGATGTTGATTATTTTATATGGTAGAATATTCTTGATACACAAACAGCTTGCCTTGCTTTTTCCTTCTTTAATATGTATATTTAATACAAGGCAATAACAATGCTGAGAAGATGAAAAACGCATTTGTAACAGGTTTAGTTATCGGGATTTTTAGCGGAACCTGGCTGTTTGTAATGCATAACTTCGGATATAGTAACTCGGGTAATCATGTTGCCCCCGTTGAATATTTATCTGTCTTAATTCCATTGACCGGTGTTTACCTCGGTGTTAAAAGCTATAAGGAAAATGAAAAGGATAATAACCTCAGTTTTTTTGAGGCGCTGTTTCAAAGTTTTAAAATATTAGTTTTAGGGGGTTTGTTTGCCTGCCTTGCCGGACTTGTTTATTTAAACTACGTTGATCAGGGAAATAACTTTCTTGATTTTTCGGGTCGTTTGTTTGGCGGCTTATTGATCGGTATCCTGATTTGTGTAGGTGTATCCGCAGCGCTCATGAACAGGGTGAGTAAACTAAGTTGATACACTTTTATCTGTTAAAACGGAAAATATTAGCGTTGTTGTTTTTCTTGTGGAGTATAAGATCATGTATTATTTTTGCGGCTATAACACTAAAAGTTATTCCATTGCCACCAAAACCCAAAGCAAAAAAGGTATTGGGTCTTTCAGCAATGGAGCCGATATAAGGCAACCCATCTTTTGTTGAGGCGAATGCTCCCGCCCAGCTAAAATCTGGCACTAACGGAATATGAGGCATTTTTTTAAGGAAAGCCTTTTTTAACATCTCTGTTTTTCTGTTGATTACGGAAGGCGGAATATGCGGATGATGAAACGGATCATCGCGCCCACCAATAAGTATACGGTTTTCGCTAACTGCCCTAAAGTAAAGATATGGTATGGCAGTTTCCCATATTAAACTGTTCTTATACCAAAAAAATTCATCAGCAATGGGCTCAGATACCATGGCGTAAGTAGAATTTATTTCCGCGATCTTTTTGGGGATGTATTGCAGACTTTCATATCCACAAGCAATTACGAGTCTTTTGGCCTTTATGGTTAAATTATTGCTTGTAACCAGCAAAATCCGCTGTTTGGTATGTTCGATATGATTTATTGAAGTATTGTTGTAAACCTTATGCCCGGCCTCCTGAAAGCTTTTTAGTAAAGCATGGGTAAGCAAGTAAGCATCTACCTCGCCACCATCGGCCGAAAGTAGCGCCGCGGGAGCATCAAAGCCAAACGTTTTCTTGACCTCAGCACTTTCAAGCCATTCCACATTAAAATCATACTTTTTTCTTAGCTTAAACTCCTCAAGCAAGCGGCTGGTATGCGTTTTGAAACTTGCATGCTGTAAACTTGGCCGCAGATGAAAGTCAAACGCAGGTTTTAATGATTTACATAAGTCGGCAATATCATATATGGCCTGGCGGCAAAGCTCATAGCTTTTTACAGCATCTTTTTCGCCAACCAGATTTTTTAATGTGCTTAAGGGAGTATCTATTTCATACTGTAAAAAGGCAGTGCTTGCAGCGGTGCTGCCCATGCCGGCATGTCTTTTATCAAACACCGCAACCTTTAACCCCGAATTGCGCAAATGCCAGGCTGTTAAAGAAGCACTAATTCCAGCACCCATTATAGCAACATCAACCTGCAAGTCATGTTGCAGAGAAGGGTAGGAGCCCACAATGCCATTTTTCATTAGCCAATAAGGCTGCTGTTCATAAAGGTTCATGTGCTGCTTGGGGTTTAAATGATAACATTACAATATCACTTATAGTTTTATATTCAAATATTAGTTTATTCCTTGGCAGATATATCTTAAAAATAAAGATACAAATCTTAAAAAAAAAGTTAAATCCTATGCAAATGAATAGGTTATACTATAAGCTTAAACTTCTTTCAAAAAAAATTTTGAAACTTAATTTAAAATCCTACTTTTGCAAACCCAATCGGGAACGGGATGTAGCGTAGCCCGGTATCGCGCCACATTTGGGATGTGGAGGCCGCAGGTTCGAATCCTGCCATCCCGACAAAAAGCGATACCAGAAAGTATCAAAACCCTGTAAATCAGCTGATTTACAGGGTTTTGTTTTTAGCCCCATACCAAATTATACCAATAAATCTCAAGCTATTGTTCACCAGTCCCACAATCACTTTTTTAAGTTAATTTATTCAAACAGCCAATGTTGCTCAAACAATACCTATACTCTTGGGCAGTCAAACCTATGGCCTTGCGGTGGTGTTCGGGAAAACTTTAAGGGGAAATACATCTATTGTATCTAAAGGCAGTGGGATGATCAAAAACGGGATGTCCGTAAAATATTATTCAAAACTATTCAGGAATGAAATAACCCTGAAAAGCAATCTTAGTAGATTCAACTTTTATGTTTTACACGCTGGTTGCGTATTTTGGAAAGGAATTCAGTTGTCATACCCAAATATGACGCGATTACGTATTGAGGAAAGCGGTAACCCATGGCAGGGTATTTTATCATAAACAGTTCATAACGCTTTTCGGCAGAATGCGTCAGATTACTAATGATACGTCGCTGCATAAATGCCACGGATTGTTCAGCCAATATCCGGAATAAGGTTTCAAATTTATGATTTGTAGCTGTGAGCCGGTTCTCCTGGTCGTGTGTCAGCTGAAATAGCAGACTGTCTTCCATCGCTACAACGAACATGCTCGCAGGCTGTTGAAAGATATAACTGTTATAATCAGATATCCACCATTCTTCAATAGCCAGCTGTATAGTATGGTCCTGTCCCTCATTGCAAACTACGTAAGATCGGAGTGATCCGCTCAATACGAAATATTTACTTTTAGCTGTAAATTCTGGCTGAATAATAAATTGCCTCTTCTTTACCTTCAATTCTTTAAAGGCTGCGGCGAACTCAATGGCTTCCTCATCGCTGAGTAACACGTGTTTCTTAGCATAATTGATAATTGTTTGTTTATGGTCCATTTTAACGTTGAGGTTGATCATGATAGTTTTTGGACTTGATTCCTGGCTATGCAATGGCCACAAGAACATTCTGCCTCACAAACCCACATAGCACCGTCCTCGAAATCGAAGCTACTCGAAAGATCACTTAATAGCACTATTCTGCAAGTTGCATTAATACAGTAACCAGGATTAATTTATAAATAACCGGTTACCAATAGTAGTGCCAATAGCCAAATCATCTAAACCTTAGCCCTAACGTCTTGAACAGAGTGCGAGCATTTCTACATCTCGCTAATTTATCTCATTTCGCTAATGCTAATGGTCCATGATGTGTAGATGGGCTGATCATATTTCCATTAAGGATTCGAAAAATCCTATCCTTTTTTAAAACCAGCAAGCCTGCCGGAGTATATCCGGCAGGCACTCTTACTGACTACATCAATGCAGTTCAACACATCTCAAACATCAAAAAACAATTATCTTAAAAATTAAATATCATCAGCTAAAGGGAAGTCGATCTCTAATTTAGTCAGATTATGCATATAGTTGGTGATGATCTTGTCACCAATAGTGATGATCACATCAATCATGTTAGCTTCACTATAACCAGCTTCAAAAAAAGCTTCTACAACTGCCGCAGATGCATTGCCACGTGTATTGACCACTGCTTTGGTGAATTTTGCAAGGGCGTCCAATTTACTGTCAAAAGGTGCATGTCCTCTGCGGATGTCGAGGATCTGCTCATCAGTAAATCCGTTCATTTTACCAAGTACTGTGTGTGCCGCACGGCAATAATGACAATCGTTTACCTGGCTGGTTACTAAATTGATTAATTCGCGTTCTTTGCCCCGTAAAGTGCTTTTACGATTTTGCAAGGCCAGGTAGTCAGCCAAAGCAGTTTCGTTTTTAGCAAAGTAAGCAAACAGGTTAGGTACAAAACCTAAACCTTTTTGAAGATTATCGAATATAGCCTGATTGGAGGCTGATACTTCTGCCCTGGTAGGTACAGAAAAAATTGATTGCGTTTCCATTGTTTTATCTTTAGTTAAGTTTACGTCATCGCTGACAATACAAAATTGCGATAAACATACCCCCTGATGCAATGAACTACATTAGGAAAAACACATGAACTACTTCAACATTTGACGAGAGTAAAGTTTCATAATTAGTTGTCAAATAATGGGTAATGAGACAGTGATCGCAGATTGCGGTGCTTAAAACATGGATTCGATCGAAAGAAAATTACAGGACATATAGACCATTATATTGATTGCCTATTAGTAAATAATAACCGGAATAATTTAAGAAGTATTTGAACTGAATTATTATTAAAGCCGGATTTTACATTGTTTCAGACAAAGATATCAACATAATGCCCGGCC
Organism: Mucilaginibacter aquaedulcis; assembly: GCF_030409325.1. Lineage (GTDB taxonomy): Bacteria > Bacteroidota > Bacteroidia > Sphingobacteriales > Sphingobacteriaceae > Mucilaginibacter > Mucilaginibacter aquaedulcis. The sequence goes on along the minus strand of NZ_JAUFPR010000001.1, from coordinate 41,433 downwards.
GAAAAATACAGGCTTTTATCCCGATTGTCCATTTTAACTAAGCGGAAAAACGATGAACTTAGTATCATGAAAATGAGGAACATATGTTATACCGTATCAGTGTAATTGTGTTGTTCAGGTGAAACCAATGTATTATCGATTTAATTATCTATCGCTATGTTAGACTGGAATAGAGTCCTCGATTTCGCTGCAAAAGGCAACCCGAAGCCCGATACACGTGTTGAAAAAAGTGACGCTGAATGGCGTTCGCTGCTAACACCAGATCAATATCATATTGCTCGTGAACACGGAACTGAACGTAGTTTTTCGGGCGAGTTTTGCAGTAGCTATGATCCGGGCCGTTACAGTTGTGTCTGTTGTGGAACGGCGCTCTTTGACAGTACAATCAAGTTTGATTCCAATACCGGTTGGCCAAGTTTTACGCAACCTATCAAAGAAAACGCGATCAAATATTTGGTAGACCGTTCTTATGGCATGACCCGTGTCGAGGTGCAGTGTAATACCTGTGATGCTCATTTAGGTCACGTTTTTCCAGACGGACCTGCACCTTCGGGATTAAGATACTGCATCAATTCAATCTCTTTAAAATTAGATGAAAGTGTTACGCAATCATAATCGGACTTATTTCGGATTTTTTAAAAGAAAATGTAAAAAGCTATGCAATCTATACATTATCGAACAGTAAATGTTGACGGTCTCAACATTTTCTACCGCGAAGCAGGCGACAAAAGCAAACCTCATTTATTGTTGTTGAACGGCATGCCAAACGCCTCAAGTGCGTTTGAGGATATTATCAATGATCTGAAAAATGAATTTTATTTGGTGGCCCCTGATTTTCCGGGCTTTGGGCACAGTGATGCTCCACGCCCGAATGAATTTGAATATACATTTGATCATCTCTCGGGAGTCATAGAGCATTTTATTGAAGCAATTGACCTGTTACAGCCCATAGTTTACGGGATAGGATACGGCGGCGTTCTCACGTTTAGGATAGCTATACGAAGGCCTGAATTGTTTAAAAAATATATTTTTCAAAATGCCACTGCTCATTACGAAGGATTAGGACCTGTTTTCCTAAATGCTGCACCATATCTGGAAAATCGTAATGAAGAAACGACCAAGTTAGTAGAGCCCTTGTTGACATTGGAAGGCATACGCTTATTTTATCTTGGAGGAGTTGAAGACCAGACACTGATTAATCCTGATGATATTTATCACACCTTGTATGCATTAAGCAGGCCAGGCCAAAGAGAAATCCAGTTAGAACTGTTGCATAATTATAAAGCCAACATTGCTGAATATCCTGTTTGGCAACAATTTTTAAAAGATACACAACCAAACATATTGTTGGTATGGGGCAAAAATGATCCATTCTTTCCATTAGCTGCGGCTGAAGCTATTAAAAGAGAAGTGCCAGAGGCTAAATTATACGCATACAATACCGGCCATCTGGCCTTAAATGAGTATCACGCGGAAATTGCCGAACATATCAGAAAATTTGCCCGATAGCTTTGCTATAAGCAGGGAAAGAACTACCTGATCAATTATAGACATTAACAACTAACAATAAGTTTATGAAAAGGATAATCAATTATCGCAAAACAGAAGTAAAGGGTTTAAATATTTTTTATAGGGAGGCGGGAATTAAGGGGGCGCCGGTGGTGCTTTTATTGCACGGATATCCTACATCATCGCACATGTTCCGTAATCTAATCCCCATTTTAGCTGAACAATACCACGTAATTGCCCCTGACCTTCCGGGCTTCGGCTATACCGATAAACCTGATCATGTTAATTTTGCATATACTTTTGATCATTTGACTGATCATATTCAAGGTTTCATCGATCAGCTAAACCTGAAGCGTTTCGCCGTATATGTGTTCGATTACGGCGCGCCCGTGGGCTTCCGACTGGCAGTTGCTAACCCTGACAAAATTACGGGCATTATTTCGCAAAATGGCAATGCTTACCTTGAGGGCTTAAGTGATGGATGGAACCCAATAAAAAAATACTGGGATGAACCAACAGAAGCCAACCGCAACGCATTAAAGATGATGGTAGATGCCGGAACAACCCAATGGCAGTACACCCATGGTGTAGTGGACGTTTCTTTGGTCGCTCCTGAATCTTATACATTGGATCAGTATTTTCTCGATATGGAAGGCAACGTTGAAATTCAACTTGATCTGTTTAAAGATTATGCAAATAATATCAAGCTGTATCCGGTTTTTCAAAATTATTTCCGCGAAAAACAACCGGCATTCTTGGCTGTATGGGGCGATAAAGACCCTTTCTTTTTGCCAGCTGGTGCAGAAGCATTTAAGCGAGACCTCCCTGAAGCTAGTATTAATTTTTTTAATACTGGTCACTTTGCGTTAGAGACACATGTAAATGAAATCGGAGAAGAAATTCTGCATTTTCTGGAGAAGCTTCCAAGTTGATATTAATGCTTTGGAGCAGGCCATTGGCTTGCTCCAAAGTACTCCTGCATAAGGAATATATCGCAGGGATACTTTTTCTCTGTTGATTAAAATTTAAATATCATCGGGCTATAGGCTTGCCAAGAGGCGTTTAAAGCCGCAGGTAACAGGAAGGCTGATGCTAATCCAGGTTTTCCCGGCAAAATTTTACAATTGAAAACCACTTTCCGCCAATCGTAAAGCGACAGCGAATCCAATTATGAAAGGAGAGTTTGAAAGCAGTTATAATTAACTATAAAATACTAAGAACATGTTAAACTTATCAAAAAAAATCAAAGCGCTAAATCTGCCGTTTATCATTATTACTATTGGTATCTGTACAATATTGCTATGGATAGGTTCATTTAAATTCGAGGCAATCGAAGCAAATGGCATAGCGCCACTTGTTACCAATAGTCCGCTTATCAGTTGGGACTATAGCATTTTTGGTGTCAGAACAGGAGCAGCATTAATCGGTATTACAGAAATTATTTCAGCATTGCTGATTATCATCGGAATTTTTAAGCCGCAGGCCGGATTAATTGGTGCAGCCATTTCTATTGTGATATTTTTTATTACAAGTACCCTGGTATTATCTACCCCAGGAGCGGTGCATATGGTTGACGGGTTTCCTCGTTTGTCTGATCTTGGGTCATTTCTGTTTAAAGATGTAACCGCACTTGGCGGGTCCTTGTACCTATTTGTATATTTTGGTGATAAGATCGAAGCTTAATCTGGTTTTAGAAGCCATTATACAATGTACACTAAATTGTAAGTCAGGCAATCTGGAGGAACTTCATTTGATGAAAGAACCAATTATGGATGAAAAAGCAGAGGCGGAAAACTGGCACAGTCAAGATATGGAAGCCAGAACCTACGGGGATAGGCTGGCAGATACAGTTGCCAGGCAAATGGGTTCCTGGCGTTTCATTGTGTTGCAAACTATTTTAGTAATTGTCTGGATGTCGCTTAATCTTTTAGCTTATTCCAGACACTGGGATACCTATCCGTTTATTTTACTGAATCTTCTGTTTTCTATTCAGGCGGCTTATACAGCCCCTATTATTATGATGGTACAAAATCGGCAGGGTGAGCGGGACAGGATGCAGGCTGATGCCGATTACAGAACAAATATCGAGGCAAAACAGGAGATTGAAAATCTGCAAATAAAATTGGATAGCATCGAGGCCGAGAAACTGGATAAAGCCATACGGCTTCTGGAGTATATTTCCACACAGATGGAAAAGCGATACTAATAGTCATCTACAGCAAGATGGCGATATAAGCACGTTTACCACTATCGCTCTATCGTAAATTCTTCACAGAACATCACCAAACGGCTTCGTGCGGCTTCTCCATAGTATTAGTCATTGTTTACTGTGGGGGCAGGGGCTATTTGAAAATTCAGTTTATTTTATGACCGGCATTGAAGCGGCTGTTATCCTCGTATGCATCGTGCAGTTAGGGGGGGACGAAGTTTAAAAATGCAAATTGATTTTCCCTCAATTTTAATTCAGTAGGTTAATTTATTGAATATCAGTATTATGATTTCTTATGAAAAAATAATTTGTTTTTTGTAAGAAATCACTGCTTCATGCGACTAAGGCGTATCATCATCAACAATGAAAAAGAACATTTATGTATAGTGAACCCGTTATTGACATGAATTCAGCATCCACCGGTAAAGAATTGCTTGCCCCTGAAAAGTGGGTGGAGCTGCATGCCGATTATTTATACAAATATGCCATGACACGTATAAACGATGAGGATGCAGCGCGCGATCTTGTGCAGGAGACTTTTCTCGCTGCCCTGGAGAAAAAGGAAAAATTTAGAGGAGACAGTACAGAACGGACCTGGTTGACAGCAATCATCAAGTACAAGGTCATCGATGTGTATCGTACCAAGGCAAATGCATTCACCAGTAAAGATGAATATGGTACCCCACCTGACGAAGCGGAGTTTTTTGATCCTGATCTGAATAATTGGAAAAAGGAACATTGGCCGGCGCCTTTTGCTGATAACGTACATGATCCACTTCATAATAAGGAATTTATGAGTGTACTGCAAAAATGCCTGAATAAGTTGCCGCCATTGTGGATGTCCGTTTTTAAACTAAAACATATGGATGACGAAAAAACGGATTCGATCTGTGAGGACCTCAGAATATCCACGTCTAATTTTTGGGTGATCATTCACCGGGCCAAAGTGAACCTAAGATCTTGTTTACAAAAAAATTGGAACTGAAATGAAAAAGGAATTAAAAACGGAAATCGAAAGGATAGCCTATAATTGCAGAAAGGCCACCCTGCTCATCGAAAAAAAGCAGATCATTGAATTAAATCCAAGAGAAAAAATGGAACTAAAGCTTCATCTGGCAGGATGTTATATATGCCGGGTGTATGAACAGCAAAGCATCCTGATCAATACCATGGTGCGAAGTTTATTCAACTCCCCTGTTAATGAGGTCAAACTTGACGAAGAGTTTAAAAAGCGACTTCAAAAAATGATCGAAAATAAAATAAGTGGTAGAAGATAATTAGTTCGATTTGGTTTGAGTTTTACTTTTCTTTTCATGAATCTGCTGGTGATGTCCTTAAGAAATATGATTGATGGCCAGTTGGATATTACATTAACTTTTATCCGTATTGTATGGCACTTGTTATGCGTTGGTTTACCGATTGCATTGATTACTTCAAAGTTCTATAGGCTAAAGTAAAAGCATTCTTCTATCGAATGACCCCTTTGTTTACGTAGAAACTGATTACGTGAGGTAATCTGAAAAATGCCCTTGTCGTATGTCGCCATTAGAAAAAAAAGTTTAGCGAAATACGACTAATTTATGTGCTTTTTTATTTTATATATCTGATTTTCAATAATTTGTACTATTGGCATGTTTTTCACATATGTTTTATGATTTACTGATGATCTTTTTTGAAGCAAACATGAAGCTATGAACATCCTATCCTATATAAAACCATTTCATATTGTCGCTGCAATCAAGCATGACCCATCGGTCGCCATTGCCTATACTATGATTTGGTTTGTTCATAGGCAAAGATCAAATGCGGGTAGAGTTCTCTCCATTCTTAAAATGCGTTGATAACGATGCTTTTAAGGGCCATCTACCAATCATAAACTAATTAAATATCAAAAAAATGCAAAACGACGAAGAATTTGAAAATGTAAGCGGACAAGGTCCGGAAGAGGCTTTTCACCTGGAAGTAGATCTTACTGAAACAGGTGAATACAGTGACCTTTTGGTAATTCCATGCTCCGATCTATTCATTATGGTACACCAGAATGAACATTTCTGCACAGTAATAAAAACATGCGACGATCCCGTTTGCTGGGAACAGCGCGATGGTTATCAGGAAGATGAAGTTATTGACCGCGTTACCTTAGCGTTGGAGTCTTATATCAGTCAGCTTTAAGGCATGTTTTTACATGTTGCACGGCAACCTGTATTCAATATTTTGGAAAATATCTTAACAATTATCAAGCGTTCAGTACGGTCAAAAACTGATGTGATAAGGAATTGAAGATAACAGTTCCTCACTATTGATAAACGAAGGTTTTAAAATTACTAATCGAGAAGCAAAATGAATGGTATTAACGGATATAGTTTACTAAATCCTCAAATGAACACTCCAACATTAAAGATAGTTCCATTTGATAGTTACAAGGGCATTCCACAACTTGAGGTGTTTAGGTTTTACATTCTCATCCTGATTAAGGCAGGTAGTGGTATCATAGAACTGGATATGCACCAGCATGAATTTGAAGGGCCGTCATTGATTCTGATTCCGGTATATCAGCCGTTCCGAATGATAGCCGGTGAAAAAATAGAAGGTTGTTTTTTGCAATTTCAGGCCGACTTTTTCTGGAATCATAAATTCTTGTCGGAAATGCAGTCTAAAGCAGCTTTGTTCAGTGATTCCCTGAATACCCCGATATTGAATCTTGAAACTTTGGAACTTGATGAACTTTTATCTTTACTACACCGTGCTGTCACTGAAATTCAGATTGATCATGTAGGACATTATGAGATGACGGTATCCTGGATACAGATTTTTATGATTTCTGCCGCAAGAATAAGGGTAAGCCGACAGCATAAGCCTTTATTCCTATCAAGTGAAGAGTCATTACTTGCCAGGTCACTGATGGATGCAATAGAGAATCATTTTATCAAGCTACATGGGCCAACAGAATATGCCTCGCTTTTAAATGTGACCGTAAAAAAGCTTAATAGGGTTGCTAAACAATTTACGGGTAAAACGATTAGTGGTCTTATCATGTCAAGGATCATGGCTGAGGCAAAACGCAAATTATACCTGAGTGAAAAACCGGTTAAAGAGATAGCCCATGAGATCGGGTTTCAGGATGAAGCTTATTTTAGCAGGGTGTTTAAAACTCAGGAAGGTGTTACCGCCCAAGCGTTCCGTGGAAATTTTAAAGGACTGAAAAGCTATGCTGCATAATGCTGCCAGTTATTTGATTAAGTAGCAACCCGGTTTAGCACTGCGGTACATAAATGAATATGGTATGTAGCAATCAGATAATGGATGTGATTGATCCTCCCTTAATTTAACCTGAGTCGTTTATTAAATGAAGTATCTAAACAAAACAGGCATTTAATAATTAATGATAATATGGGAAGCAATCAAACAGGAGTAATCAAGTGGCGAGACAAAATAACAGCTTTGTTTTTTGAAGCTTGGGAGAATGCATCCACCGTTGACCTTACCAATTATAGTTACACAATTGCCAGCCAATTCAATCTGGATAGAATTGCTGAAAATGTCAGCAATATTATCAAAGGTGCATCAGACGAACAAAGTGCCATTATGATACAAACCCGGTTATTACGTCTTTTATGCGAGAGTTTTGTGGAAGCACTTTTAACAGCATCTGACGATGGTAAGTATATTACGAAAAGTTGTGTTAAGCGTGCAAAGGATTTGTTTTTGAGCAATAAATCTTGCCGTTACGAGGAATAAGTACGCTGAGATTACATCTGGAATTGATAATGTATTTACATTTTAGTCGCTGTTTTTATTCGGCAGAAATGTCTGCGATAATGCGATAGGAGAAAGAATAATTTTTATCCTATTTCCTTAACCAAAAATTATTCTCGTTTGAGCCGGACACCTGTGCAATCAAGTCCGCTTCAGAACTGTTATGGATCCAGACAGTTTAAATAAGCAGTATTTTATTCTTAGGAAGAACTACTTAACTATTTAAACGCTACCGGGATAAGGTTGCTGGCCGCTTCTAAGTTTCGTGCAGCTACTGAAAGCAATGATTATAACGGTGATTTAATAAATTACTACAAATGGGGAGTTAGTTTTGGATTAAAAACGGAATATTGAAGATATGATATAATGGACCAATCGAATTGGCCATGTTTAAATTTTAGGTGGCGGAATCGCCAATTTCATTTTCCATGACTTTGATTATAGGAATTGTTTTCAATAGGCAGGCAAATTGCAAAAGATGTACCGGCGTTGTTGGAGTTAACACGAATGCTACCCTGATGTTGTGTAATGATGCGCATCGCTACATCCAGCCCAAGTCCCGTTCCTTTACCCATTTCTTTTGTAGTAAAAAAAGGATCAAATATCTGGGATTGAATATCTTCTGGTATGCCAGGACCATTGTCATTTATAGAGACGTAAATATTTTGAGCATCTTTACCTGTCCTTATTTCAATTTTACCTCCACCACCGGGTTCCAGCGCGTCGATAGCATTGTCAATAATGTTGGTCCACACTTGATTGAGCTCGCCGGCAATGGCATTAATGAGTGGCAAATTTTTTTCAAAATCAAGTTCTACGGCAACCTTACTCATCCGCAATTTATAATCCATAATTACAAGCGTATTTTCGAGCCCCTTGTGAACATCGATATATTGCTTGTCGACACCATTATCCATATGACTAAAGCCTTTTACAGCAGTAATTAAACCGGAAATACGCTCTGACGCCTCCTTGATATCCTTTACAGTATGACTTAGGGAAATTTGGTATTTCAACCAGTTTAGTACTGTTTGCAAACTTCCCGAGGGCACGATCTGAATAATCCGGTTAATTTCTTGCGGTTGAAGTCCGGCATCAGCGAGCGTTTCAACAAGTTCATCATCCTCTATCTGCTGATTTTGCAGTTCCAGACTCAAAATATCTTCCAACTCTGAACGCTGCCTCAAAGTAAGCAAAGAGCGATCTCTTTGCTTCATAATCATGACTAATGTCTGATCTAATTGCTTGACTTTTTGAGAGTCGATACATAATGCAGCCATTTGCTCAAATATTCCTGAAAAATTCTCTATCTGACTGTTCAGAAAGGCTGCATTCCGTACAATGGATGCAGCGGGGTTGTTAAGCTCGTGGGCAAGGCCTGCGGAAAGTTTACCCAGCGCTACAAGTTTTTCTATTTGCTGCTGCTGGCTGGTGAAATTACGCACCCGGTTAGTCATCACATGAACTAATGCTTCGGTCAGTTCGAAATGCATGCGTATTGCCGCCTTGATCTTGTTTGCAGGTATAGTAAATATCAAGGACGCCAGGATACACTCTGCCGTGATTATTGATTTTGTGGCTCTCGAAAAGGGTAGATAACCCAAAATTGATCCGCCTTCGATAACTGCAGCTTCTTTAAACTGTTTTTTTTGGATCAGGCCAAGGCGGATTTTGCCCGATATAATTATATACATCTGATCAAGTAATGTTTCCGCGGTAACCAGCACTTCACCGGCCTCCAATTCTTGGCTTGTACCAACAGACAGCAGCCATTCCAATTGTTCATCAGGTACTCCACCAAAAACTTCGATAGCTTTTAATTGCTCGATGGTAACTTGTTTCATATTATCTTATTTAACTATAAGTTGAGTCTTCATCAAAAACTAGTGTTTATAGCAATTCAAAGCCAAAACAAAATTAATGGTCTTCATTTTTTGTATGATTTGCTAAGTGTTTTTTATAAAACAAATATGCTACCAAGTCGAAATATTGGTAATCAAGGTTTTAAATAGTTGTTATTTGCGATATATAGCAAATCGGAAATATCATTGGTGTTATTTCGCCACTTTAATTTTTGAATTATCTGCAATGTTTTGATAATCAATTAATTAATATATTGGCTTGGTTTTTAATGTGTACTTGTGAATATTAAAACAACCCCTATTATGAACACAATTATTAAACAACCCAAAATCCTTAATAATTCATTCACTAAACGAATTATTGCTTTGCAAAACTCAGGTTATGATCATGATTTTTTGATTAATAGCAACGGTTTACTTTGCCTTCAAAATAACCATAACTTTCCGGCATGTTCTATCAGTTTAACTGTTATTGATCAGGTATATGATGCTCTTGAATCGTGTTTTAAGTATATTCATTTGATTGAAACCTGTAATGGCGAAAAAGGCATTCTTGTTGCCAATTGCATATTAACGCGGCAGTCGGCTTTTTGGAAGTTTCAGCATAGGGGTACATCCATAATTAAAGATATTAAGATATTGAAAAGAGAATTGTCGTTATAATCATATAATTAAGTTGTTGCCTGTAAATACTTTGCAATATCTAAACGGTGTTTCTGAGTTTTGCCGCTGATCTTTTCAACATAGTTTTTATTATACTGCGTTTGGGTGTATGTATATACAATAGGCGTGCCTGTAACCTAAATACTTGATTATAGTGATTTATGCTGTATTTAATGTATATAGATTGTCTTATTTCGTCAATTTGTTCTATTTCGTTATTGTTATTTTATCCGGATTTTCACGATGGTTTTCTTTTGAATACCTAATTTCTTGATCTTCGAATTTAGCGTGGAAATATTCACATCTAATAATTTTGCAGCGCCATCATCTCCAAATAGTTTACCTTTTGTTTTTGCCAGCGCCTTTAAAATATGCTGGCGTTCATTTTCCTGAAGCGATAAAAAGGGAGTGATACCCGGTGTTTTCCCCTGTAATTTCCCAACCTCTGCCGGTAAATCAATATGTCTGATCATGGAGCCTGCTGTTAATAAAACATGACGTTCAATCAAGTTCTCCAATTCTCTGACATTTCCGGGCCAATGATAGTCAAGCAGTGTTTTCATAACCTTCGCTGATGTTCCTTGTACACGTTTTCCAAACTGATTATTGAACTTCATGATAAAGTCAGTTACCAACGAAGGTATGTCTGTTGATCTTTTTCTCAAAGGAGGTATAGAGATAGGGATTACACAAAGCCGATAGTAAAGATCTGCTCTGAACAATCCTTCGTTTACCATTTTCGTTAAATCCTTGTTTGTTGCAGCGATAATGCGGACATCAATCTTGATATGCTTCGTTCCTCCGATCCGGACAATTTCTCTTTCCTGAATTGAACGTAATAGTTTGACTTGCAGGTGTATAGGTAAATCTCCGATTTCATCAAGGAAAAGTGTGCCATGGTTGGCAGCCTCAAACATCCCGATCTTACGGTCGGTTGCGCCAGTGAAACTTCCCTTTTCGTACCCGAATAATTCCGTCTCCATCAATTCTCCGGGTATTGCTGCGCAATTGACTTTAACTATTGAAGCATTACTTCTTTGCGATGCCAAATGAATAGTATTCGCAATAAGCTCTTTGCCCACACCAGTTTCACCAAGCAGGAGCACCGTGCTGTTTGTTGAGGCAACCAGGGTTATCGTATCTATAACAGCTCGCATAGTTTCACTACGCGAAGTTTCTTCGCTGAGCTTTAGTAGTTTAGAATTATCATTGTCAGAGCGCGAAGATTCCTGAGGACCTTTTCTTTCGTCGCGGTAATTCTTTGAACGGGTTTCTTTTGCTCGTTTTTCATTTGTATCTAACCCGATTATATCACGAGCAGCTAAAACGAAAATATCAGCAACAATCTTTAAAGTATCTTTTGCAAATCTTGTGGTAACCATATCCTTGAATTCTACAATACATTTTATGCTTGAGGATACGTGCAAGGGTAGATAAAAAGTACCAATACTGGCATCAGGAATTAATTTAACCAATTTGCGATCATTGTTTTGCCATTGATACAATCCAAAATTATCTTCCATAGCAATATGATCAGACCAAAGAAACCAATTAGGAGGCTCTGGTGCCGCTTTAATTTGACCATCATCGCCAACGGAAAGCGTTTGTTGAATTGATCTGTTTTTCCAGGCTATAGTTAACGAAGCCTGCTTATATGTTAGTCCTAATAATTTTGCAGCACTAAACACGCTGGCAAATTCCGGTATAACACGTTTGATCAGTATGGCAGTTTCATCTTTAATTTCTTTTTTCATACCATTCAATTGATAAACAAATTTTGGTAAAATTGTTGAAATATCAATAATTTAATTGATGTATCGAAATTGTATTTATCATATTTTCAATATGTTAACAATGGAACAAGACTTGTAATAGGTGGTCAAAGCCTCTTGCATGATGGTAAAAACAATTTTTGACAATCCTCAACTGCCTGACTTAAGTGATCTGGAGTTAAAAGATGTTTCCATTCCTGACATTTTTAATCAGATCGCTGCTGCTCAAACTAAAATGGAGTTAATCAATCTTTCTGAGACCGTATTCAGGCAGTTGTTCTATTACGATGAGTTTAACATTTATTTGTGCGACACTTCGGGAGCTCCGATCTTACGGGTTTTTACAAAGAATGTCAATATGATCATGGTCCTAAAGGGAGGAGACACCGATCTAAATACTTCTTACAAAGAAATTCAGGAACTTACAGAATTAATTATCCGGGGAGAACGCCCAACAGTGTTTAATTTAACCAACCACCCGGCCTTATCTTCATTTGAGGGGTTGAACCAGGAATGGATAAAAGCAGGATTTAACCAGCTCACAGCCTTTCCTTTAAAAACCAACTCAGCAACACTGGGTGCAGCTATGTTTTATTCGAAGAATATGCATCCTGTAGGGTCGGCACATTTTGAGTTGATCGCCTCGCTTTGCTCACACATTGCCATCTCGCTGTCCAACCTGATTAAAGATGAACGGATTGCTCAGATAAACTTTGAAAAATCAATTTTATTCGAGATCAGCCGCGGACTTGCTACGGTTAAAAAAAGAGGCGATCTGGTAAAAGTGTTGGCTGTAAAATCGAGGGAGCTATTTCCCGCTTCGCAATGCTTTATTGGTTTGGCAAGCAATGACTCAGCAACCACTGAATTCTATTTCAAAAATTCATCATTTGAGGATGAATTAGTCGGTACACCAGAACAGCTTTTAAACCTAAAAATAATTACATCGGATTGGACGCATCATCTCAAAGATAAAAAATCGCTGGAGTTTCCGGATATATGCACTTTACCGCAAAATCATTGGTTCAGGGCAATCCAAAATTCGATTGGAAACGGATCGGTCAGGTCTGCGGTTGTTGTTCCATTAAGGCAAGAACGAGAGCTCATAGGTATGTTGGTTATTGGGATGAATAGGGCTAACTTTTTCAAGTCCAGAGAAGTGGAGATGATTATCAGCATCGCTCATCAGATCAATGTTGCCGCAGATAAAATCTTGATTAACGAAGATATAGTCAAAAAAGAAGCTGAAAAATCCCTGTTGTTATCATTCAGTAATCAGCTTGCTGCTGCCAGAGATATCAATGGATTAAAATTCATTATCCAGCAGAGTTTGAACAGGCTTTTTCACGCAGGGGAATACATTATATATGTTAGAAACAACGACAAGAAGAACTACCATTATTTTTTACATGATCCGGCAATAAGAGAAGAAACATTTAGCCAGTTCCAGGCGCAGGACATTACTTTAAAATGTTCCTTAATAACGGCTGTGCTCAGAGCAGACAATCCCGTTGAGTTTTTGGCTCATGAGGTCATTGATAATAAAAATTACTCGATTCCTTCAGGAGCTTTTTGGAATGCAATTGAAGCAAAAAAAATATTAGGTATTAAACTACGTGTCGCGGATGAAGATGTAGGGGTTTTACTCATCCATAAGGGATGTATCACCGACAGGCTTTTAAAAGGGATTTCTGCACAAATAGCTATTGCATTGGCAAATGCACTTGCAAACGAAGAAATATCCCGTCAATTAAGTGAAATTCAAGGTTACAAACAGCGGCTGCAATATGAAAATGAATACCTGCATGAAGCAATAGGGAGCAACTACAGCGAGATCATTGGCAATAGTGCGGCAATGCAGAATACGTTTCGTATGGTGTCGCAGGTGTCCTGTACTAATAGCACTGTTTTACTTCTTGGTGAAACAGGAACTGGAAAAGAATTGATTGCTAAGGCCATTCACAATAACTCACAAAGAAAGGATAATTTGATGGTTCGGGTAAACTGTGCCGCGTTACCGGCAAGTTTAATTGAAAGTGAACTTTTTGGCCACGAAAAGGGAAGTTTCACGGGCGCTATCGACCGGAAAATTGGAAAGTTTGAACTCGCCCATAATGGAACTTTGTTTTTAGATGAGATAGGGGAAATGCCTGTTGAGTTACAGGTGAAATTTTTACGGGCATTACAGGAAAGAGAAATTGAGCGTATCGGTGGTAAAAAACCTGTAAAAATTAATGTTCGCATTATAGCCGCAACAAACAGGGATTTACAAAAGGAGGTGAGCGATGGACGGTTTAGGTGCGATTTGTTTTACCGGTTAAATGTGTTTCCGATAACATTGCCCCCCCTTAGGGATCGCCCGGAAGACGTTGCAATGCTTGCTACTTATTTCGTGAAGAAGCTCAACAGGAATTTAGGTAAGCAGGTGACCGGAATTTCAGCTGAAGCCCTTCAGGAAATGATAGCCTACAACTGGCCGGGAAATGTACGTGAACTGGAACATTTTATAGAACGTTCCCTGCTCTTAACAACCGGAAATACGATTACGAATATTCGTTTACCTTCTCATCAGCGCTTAGATCCGATTTTGGATGAAAACTGGGCAGCTCTTAAAACAATTGAACAAAGCGAAAGGGAATTGATTATTCGCGCATTGAAGCAATGTAAAGGGAAAATTTTTGGTAAAGGGGGGGCAGCTCAAATTCTGGGTGTACCATCTTCAACTTTAAACTCTAAAATGAGAAAGTTAAAAATAAAAAAGGACCTTTCTTTTGACAGGTGAGATTGATGTTTTAGATTCTTTTTGGCCAATTTAACTATTGGAAGATACTGAAAGCAAAAGATATCTTCTGAACTGACATATGGGATTAGATTAGTAAATTTATATATGAGTAAAAAAATATTGGTAGTTGAGGATAATTTTGTAGAAGCCAATAATGTTAGGATTATTCTGGAAAAGGCCGGATATGAAGTGCCTCACCTAGCTGATTCTTATAGCGATGCAACAAGATTTCTTGAAAAAGAGATTGTTGATTTTGTCTTGCTTGATATTTTTCTAAGTGGAAGAAAAACAGGCATTGATCTTGCCCAGGACTTGAAAAGGCAAGGGATTGCCTTTATATACCTTTCCGCAAACTCAAACAAGGATACCCTTGCAGCTGCCAAATTAACCGAGCCGTATGGATTTTTAATCAAACCCTTCCGGGAGCGCGATGTACTGGTTGCTCTTGACATTGCTGATCACATTCACCAACAGAAGCAAAAACTCAAAGAGTCAGCTGTGATTCAGGAATCATTTTCCAGCAAAGTAACGTTTGACGGAATTATAGGTAAGTCAAAAAAACTGATGGATGTGCTCAAACTGGTAAAAATCGTTGCTCCTACAGATACCACCGTCCTGATCTGTGGCGAGAGCGGAACCGGTAAGGAAAGGATAATAGACAGCATTTATCATAATTCTCAAAGAAAAAGCGGGCCGTTGATCAAAGTGAATTGCGCAGCGCTTCCAACAAACCTGATAGAAACGGAATTGTTTGGCCATGAACGCGGTGCATTTACCGGTGCATTGGAAAGACGGATCGGCCGATTTGAGCAAGCACACAACGGAACAATTGTACTGGATGAAATTGGCGAATTACCGATAGATTTGCAGGGAAAATTATTAAGAGTTCTGCAGGAACGGGAAGTAGAAAGAATTGGGGGACGAGGATCTGTAAAAGTTGATGTTAGGATTATTGTTGCTACTAACCGGAGTCTTGAAAAGGAAATGGCGGAAGGTCGTTTTAGAATAGATCTTTTTTACCGGTTGAATGTTTTTCCCATACTACTTCCGCCGCTGCGGGACCGAACAGATGACATACCGCTACTTGTTGAACATTTTGTAAAATACTTCTGTCAGCTGAACAATATCCCGGTTAAACAAATCTCACCTGAAGCGCTTAATCCGTTGAGAAACTATCAATGGCCGGGAAACATCCGGGAGTTGGAACACCTTATTGAACGAACTGTGATCTTAACACCACAGTCTACTATAGATCACATTGAATTACCACTGTTGGCGGAAGATCAGCCGTTACATCCTGAATTAAAGAAAATGAAGTCTATAAAAGAGATGGAAATTGATTATATTAAAACTGTAATTGAAAGCTGCAACGGAAGACTTTCCGGACCCGGGGGGGCATCCGAAATACTCGACATTCCTTATCGAACGTTAATAGCGAAATTAAAAAAGTTCCGAATCGAACTGGATAAAGAATTCAATTAGATTACCCGGCAGCATACTTGTCGTATGGAATAGAATATAAATCAAATGATGGTCAGGCTATGAGACGCGTTTATTTACTGTTCAGTTTAATTTTGCTTGCCTCAACTGTATTAGCCCAACATACAAAAAACCCAATAGGTATTCCGCGCGATTCCGTCCCCACTGAAAAATTAGTGCAGGGCTTACAAAATTTACCCAATGATACCAACCGGGTAATATTGCTCGAAAGAATAGCAGGTGGATACTGGCGTTTAAATACCAAAGAAGGTTATGCCACCTGTATTCAGTATGCCGAAAAAGCAGATGTGTTGAGCAAGAAACTGAAGTACGTGCCGGGGCACGTGGAGGCCGTTTACTTAAAATGTAAAGCTGCCGCTGCCGCATGCGATATCAGAACAGCCAAGCTTTTGCTTTATAGTGCGTATGGTGAGGCGAAAATCAGGCTATTGATCATTATCGCGGAATATTATTTATACGATGATTCCTGTCACAAGGGCAATTTGGATACCAGTCAGGAATATGGCATTTGGGCTCGTAAATTAGCTGATTCAGCCAATTCGAGACATTGGCACGATGAGGCTCAAATTGTGTTGGCAAAGAATTATTTTATCGGAAATCAACTAAGTCTGGGTCAAAAAAATTACCTGGAGATCATCGGTTATTATCATCGTATAGGAGATAAGCTTAAAGAAGCGGATTATTGGTCTAAGCTCGGCACAACCTTACCCGAAAGTGACAGTACGCAAGGTTTAAAAATAACTTATAACCTAAATGCTTATAATATTTATCTGCACGCCGGCAATGAGGAGGACGCCGCATATAGTTTGCGTGATGTAGCAGAGGTGAATCTCCATTTTAACCAGGCCGACTCCGCCTTACTTCGATTGCTTCGGATTCTCTCAATTTTTCAAAAACTCAAAAAGAAAGTCAGTCTACATACCTACAGCCTAATTTCAACAGCCTATTATCAAAAAGGCGATTTTAGAAAATCACTTGATTATGAAAACCTCGCACTGGCCGCCGCAAGCAATAAAGACCAAGCCTACACCATAGTAGCTTACGAGCGAATGGCTACTATCTATGAAAAAATCGGATTTTATAAAAACGCGTTAAACTATTATAAAAAAGTATTTGACGATGAACATAAAATGGGCTTTCCTGATGTTTATTATACTGCCTATCAGGTAGTAAATATGCTGTTAAAGCTTGGGCGGGCAAACGAGGCGCTGGCGTTTTTAGAATCTATAGAGAGGGAATGGTTCCAGTTTCCGCTTCTTGTTGAGGCGATCCATGCCAGCTACGGCAATGTTTATGCATATTTAAAAAAAACGCAACTGGCAGAACGGTATTACTTGCAGATGCTCCGTGACGATAAAGAATCGCAAACTGAACTCAAAAAAGAAATTTCATCGGTCGAACATTTGACCAGTCCGGAAGCTTACCTGCTTTATGCCAGATTTTTGATGGGTGAACATCGATATAAGGAGGCTAAAATATATCTTCTAAAATGTAGTTCAACAAATTACAGCAGAGAAATATCAGAAATAGCTGAAGAGCAACATTTGTTATTTAAAGCAGATTCCGCACTCGGAAATTTTAAAAGTAGTTTAACTCATTTTTTAAAATACCGTGCGATTAAAGATTCTGTACTTAGCCAGCAATCACTTAACCAACTGACAGAGATTCAGGTAGAAAATCAGGTTTCTAAAAAAGAAGAATCTATCAAACTGCTGCAAAGTCAGGCTAAAACCAGAGATGGGGAGGTGCAAAAGGTGAGTCTTCAACGAAATTTTACAATAATTGGGATCATCGTTAGCCTGGTAATCGCCTATCTTATTTACCACTCTTATCGTCTGAAAAATCGTAGTAATATAGATTTGAAAATAAAGCAATTGGAAATCAATACCAAAAATCAAATGTTGGAGCAATTGGTAGCCGATAAAGATTGGTTGCTTAAAGAAGTTCATCATAGGGTTAAAAATAACCTGCACATGATTACAAGTCTACTGGAGACTCAATCATCGATGTTGAGCAATAATGCAGCGTTAGATGCCATAAGAGAAAGCCAGGACCGGATTCAGGCAATTTCGCTGATTCATCAAAGGTTATACATGGCCGCTGATATTGAAATGATAGAAATACGATCCTACATTTTGGAGCTGGTACAGTATTTCAAGTATACGTACCAAACGGTTCAACAAAATATACGTTTCACAGTGAATTGTGTGCCATCAAATTTTACTGTAGAGCAAATTGTACCACTGGGGCTTATACTTAACGAAGCAATTACCAATACAATCAAATATGGGTTTCCAGAAATCATCGATGCCGAAATTTCTATAGACCTCAGCGAAGTAGATGGTGATTTATTTAGATTAGAAATCGCCGATAATGGTATTGGTTTGCCAGAAAACTTTAATGCTGATACGGCCAAGTCAATGGGTGTCAGCTTAATGCGGGGGCTGTCAAAGCAGTTAAGGGGGACATTTCAAATATTTTCAGACAGTGGAACGAAGATTTTTATTGTGTTTAAAAAAATAAACTCAGAAAAAAACTGCAGGAATAAAAGTTAATGCGATGCTATAAACCAAAAAAGAGAGGGGGCGTTAATTTGTTTGGATTGTCCTTATGGTTATGGCATCATGTTTTCATGGAAAGCATTGATCAATAAAAAAGAATAGGTAAAGAGTATAAATGACAACAACGCGAATCATACCGGAAAAGGTTCGAAATTTGTACAGGTAGGGCGAATACAAAGGAAATCCGATCTTAAAGCAATTTAAGATCGGATTTTTGTTTTGGAGATTTTGAGGTAAAAAGCAGAACGAAATTTACCGGCGTTTCAGTGTAATTACCGCAACCTCCGGCCACATGCCTATACGGCCTTTCAGTCCGAGAAAGCCAAATCCCCTGTTAACATACAGGAAACGTTCTCCGCGCCGGTAAAGACCCGCCCATTGCTTATAGACGTACTTTATAGGGCTCCACTTAAAGCCGAATAACTCAATGCCAAACTGCATGCCATGCGTGTGTCCTGAAAGTGTAAGGTGGATTGGCTGATGATGATCGAGCGTAACGGCTTCCCAATGTGACGGATCGTGAGACATCAGAATCTTAAATGCATCATCGGGCACTCCTTCAGTCGCCTTACCCAAATCGCCGTATTTGTGGAAGCCACCCTTACCCCAGTTTTCAACGCCCAGTAAACTGATTGACTGTCCGTTTTTCTGAAGCCTGATCGACTCATCCAACAGCAGACGAAAGCCTATTTCTGTATGCACCTCCTTCAATCGGTCCAGGTTGTCCTGTTTAGCTTTAGGGCTCTTCCACTGGATGTAATCTCCGTAGTCGTGGTTTCCCAGCACTGAAAATTTTCCCATGGGGGCTTTCAATCCCTCAAAAGCGGGTATCCATCGATCCATTTCTGATGCCTGGTTATTGACCAGATCGCCAGTGAAAAGGATAACGTCACTTTGCTGTGCATTCACCAGTTCCAACCCTTTCTGTACGCCTGAAGCATTTGTAAAGCTACCAGAGTGAACATCGGTGATCTGGGTAATTGTGAATCCATCAAAAGCCTCCGGCAGGTCGGCAAACCTGATTGTTTCTCTTCTTACCCGGTAAAAGTGCCTGCCGCGTGTAATGCCGAACAAAACGATAAGGAAAAGCACGGCGGCAATAGCTACAGTGAGTTCACTTACCCAAAATGCCCTCGGCGGAAACCCGCGAAACAGACGCGTAATATCTTCAATCAGCAAAACAGGTAACGAAAATAAACGCGGAACAAAAGTCAGGAGCATCAGCCCCATGAGCCAGTTTATCGATGATTGCCAAACGCGCGAGCCTCGTTGTAAAAAAAATACAGCAACAATACCTGTTATTAATAACAAGTCTGGAAGCCAATAGTACCTTAACAAGGTGCCGGAAATAAATAAGGTTTTTACGACCTGATAAAAGTATAGATCTGTACCCAGCCAGAGCAGGATAATCAGCGGAAATCGTTTTGCCATTATATGCAGTAGAATCAAAAAAATAGTATCTCTGAAGCAGACGATTGAACCCTTAAAAGATTTTAAAAAAAAATTAAAAAAATGTAGCTGATGACATATCATCTGTAAAATATCAAGTGACACCTCAATCCATACACAAGATTGCTTGATATTGCAGCCGAAGATGTGGAGTTAAAACGTTATAAAAATTGTAACTATTGATATTTTTTTGAAGCTATTTTGTAGTTACTATGAATAATGGCCTCTGAAGGCTCCGGTCGCCATCACAAGGGCCTCCTTTGCAATCTGCAGTTAATGCTTGCCTGCGAGTGTATTCTTTAGCATTGTTTAATATTCTTGTCCATGAAGCTTCGGCATATCCATACCTGTCATATATACTGTTTCGCAATTCAGTGTATATAAAATGAGTGAAAAATCCTCCCAATTGAACATTGCCCGCCGCGAGCTGATCTTTTTCGGCTGCACAAGCCAATATAGCAACTGACTTGCTTGGCAAAAAGAGCGCACGTGCATTGGTATAATTCATAGGTGTGTAAGCCGGAGCGTTAGCATACTGTGGCTGAGATTTACCCTCTCGAGGCGAGGAGCCATAATTTTCATTGCAACAATCGGCCAACACTATAGTTACTCTTGCTCCTTTTTTTAAGACACGTTTATATATGTCCTCTACCGCAATGTTATCATTATCTGGCGACTGGCTGCCGTTGGCTACCAATGCAATTCGCGGATATTTACTGGTGTCATCACTGTAACGAAAACCATGACCGCTATAATATATAAATACGATATCTCTTGGGCCGGGTTTCAATTTATCAATAGCATTATTTACAGCTTTTTTTGTAAAGTTTTTTCCCGAAACCTCGTCAGAACTAATAGTGAATCCCAATCTATCAGGATTTAACGGAGTTCCGCCGTCAACACTTAGCAAAAAGTCCTGAAAGTGTATGAGATCTATTTGCGTTGTTATGCCAATTTTGGGATCATCTGTAGCTGCAATAAACAAAAAGAACATCTTTCTGCGTTTTTCATCGGCTGTAAACTTAGGATTGTTCATGTTAAAATAACCTTGGTAAAACGCCTCGTTTTTATTAAAAAAGCGTTTTACCAGAGCCTGTGTTTTCAGGCCGGCAGGACCGTCTGTCCGATATTCAAACTCTTGATAAGTACTTGATATTGGTGCATACCATTGTTTGTTGTTATAACTAAAATAAACCTTTGCGGCTGCACCAACCAAGTTGCCGTATGATTTAGTTTTAGTAAACTGAAACCTCGGAAACATAAAGTTTTTTTCAGGTTTATCGCTCTCGTCATAAGCATCCCCAAAAGGTAATAGATTCACCACCTTATCGGTATCGCTGGCATCCGGAAAATCATTGTCTACCAAACTTAATTTAACCAGCCGGCTTTTACCTGTAGCAGGGTCTTTAAAGTTTATCCGCGCTGCTGCCGATCCGTCCCATTTTGAGTTTAAAAAGATGTTGTACGTCAAAGGCTTTTTATCTGCAGTAAGCACCTTTGCTTCAAAATAGAAAAAAACTTGTCCGTAAGCGCTGGTACAAAACGCCATTAGTAAATAAAATGCAATGCTGCATATGGTTGTTTTTAATATAAAACAACATCTGTCTTTACTAAAAAATGGAAAGTTCATAACTAACTGCTATGATCTGGTTTTTCTGTCAATTGGCCTGGGTTTTATGGTAGTATCCTTTTTGGGAGCATTGCTTGTAGGGCTTGCCAACGAATC
The DNA here is from genome assembly GCF_030409325.1 of Mucilaginibacter aquaedulcis. Lineage (GTDB taxonomy): Bacteria > Bacteroidota > Bacteroidia > Sphingobacteriales > Sphingobacteriaceae > Mucilaginibacter > Mucilaginibacter aquaedulcis. Next base: position 19,644 of record NZ_JAUFPR010000001.1, on the reverse strand, counting down.
AACCGGGGCCATTTTCAAAGAGGCACTGTCCGGGGCTGCTTTCATTACACTTGCCGAGTCTGTTTTCACGCTGGCCGAATCTTTTGTTGCTGAAGAATCTGAGGATGTACTGCTGGTGTTTTTAGAATTACAGCTACAGCCTGCAAGGTTAATAGCCGCAATAAGGCATGCCATACCGGTTATTTTACGGAATAGTTTAGTTGTGTTTTGCATGTGTTTAAGTTTGGTTTAAATAAAGGGATTATTCAAGTGAATATACGGTGTAATTTGCTCACACAGAAATATTTCCGGTTAAAAGGTCTTTTTTTGTTAGGAAAAGTTTATGTATGTTTAATGAGGCTTATTTGTGCCGATTTTGCACGAAATGATAAAAAAATATCTTCATCTTTTTTTTGCTCCCGTTTTACCCTTATTGTTTACAGTAACTGCATTTGCACAGGCCGGCAATCTTGTTAATCTCAAACAAAAAATAAACGCTTTTAAGCAAAGGGAAGACTATTTTAAGGATACTTCTTATCTCGCTACTGTTAATCAACTCGGATTTATATATGCTGATATTTATCCCGATAGTGCTATTGCGTTACTTAATCGGCAGGCCGGGTATTGTAAGGCGGTTGGTTTTTTAAAAGGTGAGTTTACGGCCTTTAAAATTTTAGGTAACGCCTATCAAACTAAAGGTGATTTTGCCAAATCGTTGGCATATTATCAACAGGCTTACCAGCTGGCCAAAAAGAACGGCTATAATAGCGCTTTGCCGGGCATTCAAAATAATATTGGACTCATATATTCAAACCAGGGGAACTACAGCCCCGCGCTGCGTATTTTTTATGAAGCTTTAAAAGGAGCTGAGGCTGATCATAACCAGTTTGTAACGGGTAGTATTTTGAATAACATAGGCACTATCCATTTCTTTCAAAACAAAATGCCTGAGGCCGAAAGCGATTACCGGCAAATGCTTGGGATAGCCAAGGAAACGGCTGATACAGTAGGACTTATTATAGCCTACAATAACATCGGTGAAATTATGCTTGAGCGGCATAAGCCCCGTGAAGCTTTAACAATCCTGAACATTGCAAGCCAATTAGCCCACAAGATCAACGATGCAGAAATGCTGATGAGCAGCTCCAAAACCCTGGGCGATATTGCCTACCAGTTAGATAGCCTGCCAGCTGCTACTGCTCATTTTAACAATACGGTTGTATTGGCCAAAAAGCAAGGTAATTTAACGTATACAGCAAAGGCACTCATTGGCCTGGCCAAAGTTCAAAACAAGCAGGGTATGTTTAAACCGGCACTGGATAATGCACTGGAGGCCTTACAACTGGCACAAAAAATAGGGCAGGTATACTTACTTCGCGATGCACAGGAAACTGTTTCCACGGTTTACGCCAGTATGGGTAATGGTAAAGATGCCCTGCTGCATTATCAAAAGTTTAAAACTTATTCAGACAGCATCAGGAACCTGGAAAGTGAGCGTATGGCAATGGCTTTAAAGGCAGACTATACCTTCTCTAAAAAAGAGGTTGAATATCAGCGTAAAGCTTCACAGCAGAACTGGCTTATTTTTTCGGCTTTGGCGGCGCTTACTACTCTTTGTATAATTTTATGGATCATTAATCACAACCGGAAAAAACTAAACCAGGCCAATAAAATATTAAAAGATAAAAATCAGGTAATTGCAAATGAAAAGGCAAATACCGAGCGTACACTCTATCAGCTTCAGGATACGCAAGCCCAATTGATACAAGCCGAAAAAATGGCATCGCTGGCAGAACTCACGGCGGGTATAGCTCATGAAATTCAAAACCCGCTTAATTTTGTGAATAATTTTAGCGAGGTAAGTGTTGAACTCCTGAACGAGTTGAAGGATGAAATTCAAAGCGGCAATAAAGAAGGTGTATATGCCATTACCAATGACCTGAACCAAAATCTGGAGAAAATTTACCAGCACGGGCAGCGTGCCAGCGGCATTGTGAAAAGTATGCTGGAGCATAGCAAAGCGCACAAAGGGCAAAAGGAACTTACAGATGTGCGAAAGCTTGTTAGCGAGTGCTTTAATTTAACGTACGAGTCGGTTCAACTAAAAGATGAAAAGTTTAATGTTGAATTAATCACCAAATTTGAATCAAACTTACCCTTGGTTAGTTTGATTCCGCAAGATATTGGGCGCGTGCTGATTAACCTTTTTAACAATGCTTTTTATGCTATGCGACAAAAGGAAGAAACCATGAGTATTGATTACAAGCCAACTGTGAAAGTATTTATTGAGCAGGAGGCCAACCAGATTAAAATTACCGTACAGGATAACGGTGTTGGTATTCCTGATGATATTAAAGACAAGATCATGCAGCCGTTTTTTACAACAAAACCAACAGGAGAGGGTGTAGGCCTTGGTTTATCATTGAGTTATGATATTATAGTGAAGGCGCATAACGGACAATTTACTGTGGAAACCGGGCGGGGGCAAGGTACTGCGTTTACAATACATTTGCCCTTGTGAATTGCAATGGCTGGTAAGTAAACAGGAAGTTGTCATAAAAACAACTATTATACAATATCTATAAGTTGAGCTAATTTTTCCTGAAACAGATCGGTTTCCGATGTCAGGAAATGAGACCGCTTAATGCAACCGTTGTTTATATAACTGAACTGATGTTTCAATGATATGAGAGTAATGTCATAACCAGTATCCCTTAAATGTTTCCTGATAATGAATTTGCATTTGAAATGCTGATCGTCACTTTTTCTATGGAATACAATGGTACCTGATGTAGTATGCATTCTTTCAAAAGATATATGAAAATACTTATTAATAAGGGAATGAGCTTGCAAATACTCAATGTATAATTGCGTGTACGTTGTATTCATATTGATAAGGCGCTTAGGTATCTATAGTTATTAAACATAACTACATAACAAATATGAATAAATTATGGTTTTTAATTGCATACCATTTACAACTAAAAGGTGTAACTTTTACATTACCTGATCCACTTGATGTGCAATCATAAGTTTAGAAGATGTCTGGATGCTGTTAATGTTGAAACTGTATATCTTTAAGCGAGAACTAAATTACTGCTGGAAATTTTGGACAAAAAAAGGCCGAAACCCTCTCGCAGTGTTTCGGCCCTACATCTACCTATGAAAAACAACCCTTTTAGAAGGGTAATAAGTATAATTCAAATGCAATGCCAATTGTTAACCTAAGGTAAATATGCTGTTAAACATGGAGTTATTGGTTGATAAATAAATTTTTTGAGGAAAATACTTCACAATATGAGGTAGTCGTTTGCCCCAATTTATGAGTTGAGCCTATTATTCTTTTTCGGAAATAATTTGAAGTCTTTAGAAAGACAGGCTGTATTTCCGAATGATCAGAAATTTATAATAGTGTAGGATATTATTCATAAACTAAACTATCTTGACCTTTCAAATCTTATCGACATCATACATTAATGAAAAAACATCTTTTAATCTTGATTCTTTTGAGCGCAATGAGTGCGGTTCGGGCACAAAGCAGGAAAGATACCATCCGGTTAGCTGACCCAACCATATTTTTTGAGCATAATGTATATTACCTGTATGGAACCGGCAACCCCAATGGTTTTGAGGTTTACACATCATCTGATCTGAAAACCTGGAAGCGCCACAATCGGCTTGCTCTGGAAAAAGGGAATAGTTATGGAACCAAAGGCTTTTGGGCACCCCAGCTATTTAAGCATGATAATAAATACTATATGGCCTACACTGCCGATGAACATATTGCAATAGCTACAAGTAATAGTCCTTTAGGGCCTTTTACTCAACTTGTACATCAACCAATTTCAGGAAATGGAAAACAGATTGATCCATTTATCTTTAAAGATACTGACGGTAAATTGTACCTCTATCACGTACGGCTTGATAACGGTAACCGGATCTATGTGGCAAAGTTAAAGGACGATTTAAGCGATATTGATCAAACAACGATAAAAGAATGTATCCATGCAGAAACGGGTTGGGAAAATGCCGAAGGTTCACAATGGCCTGTATCAGAGGGGCCTACGGTAACTAAAATTGGAAAACTATATTATTTGTTTTATTCGGCCAATGATTTCAGAAATATCAATTATGCAATAGGCTACGCTACTTCGGCAAGCCCTGTCGGTCCCTGGATAAAGTATAGCGGCAATCCAATATTAAGCAGGAAAAATACCGGGCAAAATGGCAGTGGGCATGGCGATGTTTTTACAGCGAAGGATGGCATGCTGTATTATGTATTTCATACCCATAGTTCTGCCAATGCTGTTGGACTACGTAAAACAGCTGTTATAGGACTGTCTGTGTCCAAACAGTTCCCGGCGGTTATTTCGGTTCGGCCAGAAAGTTTTCGTTATTTGGAGTGGATCAATTGATAACACTGTAAACTAAAGCAAGACTTTCACCTTAACTAACTGGCCTTATTAATTCATTCATTCTAATAGCTTTATCTCATGCCAGGGCATCCGCTCCGGCTTGCGCCACAGCCTGATCGTTTTCCGGGAAATCGCCTGATGCTCCCACAGCCCCGATAATTTGGCCGTTATTATTTTTAATAGGAATACCTCCTGGCAAAGTGACCAAACCGCCGTTGGATTGCTCAATTTGCCAGGCAGGACATCCCGGCTGTGATAGTTTACCTAATTCCGCAGTTGTCATATTAAAATACCTTGCTGTTTTAGCTTTGCAAATGGCAAGATCTATGCTGCCGAGCCAGGCATCGTCCATACGGGCGAATGCAACCAGGTTATTTCCTGCGTCTACCACGGCAATATTCATCAATTTGCCTATTTGTTTGGCTTTTTCCTTTGCTGTCTTGATGACAATTTCGGCCTGTTCAAGTGTGATATTCATAATTTACTTTTTAATGATTGCCTAATTGTCCAACATGATAACCTAACCGGGTTTCTACATCTCCGGCCTGATGTAATCCTCTGTCCAGGAGTAATTTAATCCTTCTTTGGGCTTCTGGGCGGCCGATCGATGCGTAGCAAACTACCATTTCAGCTCCGGCTTCAATGTCAGATGGTAAGCTTGCTATATCTACAAAACGTTTAGTTTCGCTGATGGCCTGTTTGTCAAATGAAGCTATCCGTTCGGCAAGCGAATCAACAAAATTGTCAAGTTCATTATCGGGAAAGGCCCTGTTTACATATCCGTATTGTTCGGCAATGTCGCCTGGAAAATCATTCGCACTTAAAAGTACTTCAAGGGCACGCCCACGTCCCATAAGCCGGGGGAGGCGGGCCATTGGGCCACCGCCGGGTACTATACCGGCTCCAACTTCAAAATGACCCATAATTGTTTTCTCACGGCTGGCAAAGCGCATATCGCAAGCAAGTGAAAGCTCACTCCCCACACCAGTTGCACGGCCCCTGATTTTGGCAATTGATACTACAGGAGCTCTGCTCAGCCGAACAAGCATATCAGGTAAGGGCAGTAATCCTGTAGGGCCGGGAGGAATATTATTTGTTTCTTCGGCTGGTGAAAGAAAATCGTAATGGGTCATAAAAAAGCCTTCGATAGCACTTTCGAAAATAACAACCTTTAATTCTTTATCAGACTCTAATTCCGTAATGATCTCGTTAAGCTGCGGAATTGATTTGGGGCCAAAAATATTTACCGGTGGGTTATTTAAAGTCACCCGCCAGATAGTTGGTGATTGCCGGGTCAAAGAAATCAGTTTACTGCTCATATATTATCTATTAATTGTTTTAACTGGACAGGTGATTGCAAGAATTTTTGAGTTCTTGGGAATGTTTTCAATTTTTATTTTTTGAAAACCTATTGATTCTTAAATAATTTTCATTCCAATTTTTAATTAATTGATAATTAGTTAATTAAAAATATTTATATGGTAAGTGTACCACGGCTTGTCGTTATTAAGCGAAAAAAGGTCACGATATAGCGTGGTTTTAAGATCGATTTTTTAAACCTGCGTGGGTCTGGTAGGGGAAATTGTTAAGAGATGAAAACTTGTTGAATATATTTTACTGAATTAAACACCAACCCATAGTGTGTTTGCCTGAAATTAAAAAGAATATATCAGACATCTTTTAAAAGACAAGATACTCCCCAGTGAAATATCACGATCAATGTCGGTTAATAATGATATTTAGTAATGTTTATTTTTTATTATGTATATATAGCGTTGAAATACAGTTGTTTGAATGTGGCACGAAAATAGGTTTGGGAAAACTTAATGCTATAGGGGAGCAGCAAATATATTAAGTATTTCATCAACAGGTTAAGATTAAAACTTCAACCACAAACAATATACAGGGATTAAATTAAATGAAAAGTTATGAAAATCGAGAAAATTCTATTTATTGTCACCTCTCATAGTGAGCTGGGCAACACAGGCAAAAAAACAGGTCTATGGATCGAAGAATTTGCCGCTCCTTACTTTAAGCTTCATGACCTCGGAAAGCAAATTGTCATCGCATCGCCCAAAGGAGGCCAAACTCCCATTGACCCTAAAAGTGATTTTCCGGAAAATAGAACTGAGGCCACAATAAGATATTATAATGACCAGGAAACGATCAACAGATTAAGCAATACTGTAAAATTAAATACTGTATCTGAAAGTGATTTTGATACCATTTTTTACCCCGGTGGCCATGGCCCGATGTGGGATCTGGCCGAAGACAGGGATTCGGCCAAGCTTATTGAGTCTTTTTATTTTGCCGGCAAACCCGTTACGCTGGTTTGTCATGCACCGGCAGCCTTAAAGTATGTAAGAAGGCCAGATGGTCGGTGGTTGATTGAAGGGAAGCGTGTAACAGCTTTTACCAATACAGAGGAAGAAACAGCACAGCTCACTAATGTAGTGCCTTTTCTTTTAGAAGACATGCTGAAACAGAGGGACGCCAAATTTCAAAAAGGAGAAGACTGGAAACCATTTGTTACCCGTGACGGACATCTGATCACCGGACAAAACCCATCATCATCGGTTTTAGCAGTTGATACCCTGCTTGATTATACAGCACGGCTTTAACAACAAACATAAAAGGTTAGGGGCGGATTATTTCGCCCCTTATTGATCGGCCGGTGACTGCGATAAGAGATTATTTTCTAATACATGACTGCCGCCTAAGATTTAATTACATCACTTAAAACATTGTTATTAAATAGTCATTAATGCTCTGCAGAAATGGATGGTGAAAATTCGTAGTGGATAATTGTAGCGGCAACGAAGGCAATGATTGATATTGTTAAACCAAACATAAATATGGTATACGCTATCCTGAGCAAATCATACTTGCGGCCTACGGCATGGCCCTGGCCGTACATGTCCTGTATCAGTGCCCCGTAAATGAGGTTATTATCCTTAATCAAATGAAGCATGGCATACCTGAAATCAGGAAGGTCCATTTTATAAAAGTTACCATAAAAAAGTATATTAACATCGTTATTTTCCAGATCCTCCTGTCTGAATTTTCCTATGGAGTTATGTGGGCGGATAGCTAAAATCGCCAGGATGATGGTAACCAAACTCACAGCTATTAAGGTGAATGTAGGAAAGGATAGATAGGGTTCCTGATCAAGCTTTTTTAATAGCAAGCTTATAATAGCCGAAAGTATAATAGCATTAACGGTAATCAGAATACGGGCTTTATTGTCGGCAAGTCCGCTGATGCGCTGGTTATTGGCCAGTGCTATCCTGAATAAGGTGTCTATTCCTTTTTCCTGAAACTCTTTACTTTTCTTTGGTGAAGCCGATAGGTGATTCAGAATATCTTCTGGCAATACATTAACCTGTTGTTCATTGATTTCGGGGAGTTGACTTTTAAGTAAGGCTGCATTGCGTTGTTTTTTGATATCCATGAGGCTTTGGGCGGCCTCTGTATAATATTTATGATCCTGCATTAAGTTGATTGATTGCTGCAGCCATTCCATCTTGTTTATTTTCCTGAATTGTAATTTAGATTGTTCTTGTCGTTGTAGTTCATTCATTTTGGAGAACGACTTCTTACTAAAGTAAAATGTTGAGGAATCTAAAAATATTTGCTCAATAAGGCTTAAAGGCTGTTGAGTGGAGGGAGTTAACCCTAACAATCTCTGAATGCGTTGATCAACTGTTTCATCTAAATTAAGTGTTTGAAGAAAATTCAGAATTATACTTAATCCGGCAGCTTCATGGTTTCTCGGGTCTTCTGTAAAGCCTATATCTTTCAGCCATAAGGCGGCGTAAAGAACAAACCGGTCATCTTCAGATAAGTTATAATGGCCTGCAATCAGGCGAGCCGCTGCAAGCGTTTTTTTTACCAATTCAAAATTGTGAAACTTTAACTCATTATGGTGATGTTCATTGAAGCGCTCTTTTACAAATTGACTGATTTTTTCCAATGGTTGTATCTCTTTCATAGTCATATTTTAATATTTTGTATAAGCATTTATGGGGTTAATCATTCATAGCATGGAAACAGTATGCCATCGGCTTTTATTTCTTCTTATTCCGGGGATCATCTGCAGGATTAATATAACTAATTCCGAGCGGGCCGTTAGTTGTAACTTGTGTTACGTATTCGCCAGATTTTGCCCAATGAAAGTGCGGTGTGTTACCGGGCAATATGACCACGCTGCCAGGAGAGTAAGCCGTTAATTTAGAAGCATCGAACTTGGTACCTAAACCTATATAAAACACACCTGATATAACAGTATATATCCGGTCTTCGGGATGAATATGTGGCATGAGGATTACACCGGCAGGTACTTTAACCCTAATCACATAAGGACCGGCCTGTTTAGGATTACCCACCAAAATGGCTAAACGGGCTTCGGGTGGAAATGCCGGAAATTGCAACCACTTGATATTTTCCTGGTAAATGACTCCGAATTTTTTGGAGGAGATCCCTTGTGCCAAAGCTTCGTTCGCACCCAAAAAAACACCAGCAAACAATACAGTCAATATGAGTTTTTGCTTTTTCATGATAATTAGTATGCTCATTAAATGATATTATTCAGAATAGACCGTAACAAAGATTATTTGCTGACGCCTGGCTCATGATAGTTGCATGAACACAAACTCTTAAGCATTTGATTCTGAGTTTTAAATGTTAATCTATTTTCATGCCATTTCGAAAATATGTTGTATATCAATTAATTAAACTGATTGATAAGGTATGTTAGGTACTATATATCGTCAATTCTGAAAATAGCTCGTGAGATGTCGTGGTTAATCTGTACGAGCAAGTTAAGAACCTTTTGAATTGGTTTCATCAGGCAGAAGGAAATAGGGTTGGGCAGGGAGCCGGTAACATTGCGACCAGACAATGATATAGCTTATGGAGCTTCCTGGCATGCGCTTACCTACTGAATCACTGACCCTGCCAACCCTCATAAATCATATGAGCGAATAAAGCTACCTGCTAAAAACTAAGGAGGTACCAGGTACGTTTAACTTTGAGAATTTTCATTCAGCCATGAAACTTTTTGAGCCGATTGATGGTCCTGCCCAATAATGTCGCGGTAAAGTTCTGGTCGGCGGGCTTCAATATAGCGGTATCCGCCAGCTTGCCCCAGTTTTTCGGGTGTAAATACTACGCTTACAAATTGGTCATTTAATTCAGTACACTCTGCCAGAATATCACCAAAGGGATCAATGATCATGGAATGTCCGTTTTTAAGCTGATCATCGTCCATACCTATCGGGTTGGCAAATACACAGTAAATACCATTATCATAAGCCCTTGCTGGCAGCCACTTCATCAACCAATCACGGCCCTTCATTCCTTCAAATTCAATGCGCAGAGAAGTAGGGTCGGCTATACGATTATCCCATAATCTGGCATCAACAAAACCTGCACCGGGGCGTGTTGATGGCGTACACATAGTTACGTGTGGCATAAAGATGATATTGGCACCGAGTAAACGTGTGGCACGTACATTCTCAATAATGTTATTGTCGTAGCAAATGAGTATACCACACTTCCAGCCAAAAAGATCAAAAACGCAATATTCATTACCAGGCAAAAGATGCGGATTAATAAACGGGTGTAGTTTGCGAAACTTGGCAACCACTCCGTTGCCGTCTACACATATATAAGCTTTGTATAAGTTTTCGTTATCATCCTTTTCAAAAAGCCCGGCTAAGATCACCATGTTGTTAGCCGCGGCAATCTCCCTTAACCTAATAATACTTGGTCCTGAAGGAATAGGTTCGGCCAGATCAAGCATTTGTTCCCGGTTAAGCTTGCGGGCAAAAGTATAGCCCGTTACAGAACATTCATGAAAAGCAACCACTTTGGCTCCATCTGCAGCAGCCAGGGCAGTAAACTTTTCTATCATGGCCAAATTATAAGCTTTATCAGCACTTTTGTGCTCAAACTGTACAGTCGCGATTTTTAGATTTTCCATTGATTTTTTTTCGTAAAGTTCAATGATTCATTCGGCTCCGAATTGTACGAATGCGACATCAAAGCATTTTCAGGGGATTTACCTAAGTCTTATCGTCGATACGCAAAAAGTTGACGGCCAGTGGATTTGTATGTGCCTTGTATTGGGAAGGAGTAAGGCCGGTTATTTTTTTGAACTCTCTTATGAGATGCGATTGATCATAAAATCCGCTTTCGTAGCCCAGGGCTGTCAGTTCAGAAAATGAGTTTAACCGCAGTTGTTTTAAGAAAACATGCAAGCGAATAATGTTGCCCAACACTTTTGGACTTAAACCCACGGCCAGATTAAAACGCCTTTCGAGCTGGCGCTGTTGATAGCCGGTGAAATAAGCCAGCTGTTCTACAGAAACAATACCGTTGTGCCGAGCCATGTAAGCAATTGCGGCGGATACCATAGGGTCATTAAGCACATGTTTGGTTTTAATAAGCTTGCGAAAAAAAGCTTCTGCTACGTTGATTTTATCCGAAATCGAAGTTTTCTCCTTTAAACGTTCAGGCAATTCCCTTGAAGATGGGCCAAACAGATCGGTCAAATCAATTACCTGATCTTTCAGTTCAATGGCCGGAATAGCGAGTAAGCGGTTAATTGCGTCGGGCTTAAGAACAATGATAAACCATGAGCCGTTTCCCTGGAAGGTAATATCCCGGTAATTGGAAAGCTGGCCATAGAAAAATGCGTCAGAGAATCTACTACCTGATTCATTATCCATTTGCAATAAGCCCGCTTCTTCAGAGCTAAAAAATAGGCCTGTGCTGCCATCAGAAAAAAAACGCAGCCTTTCTGCCTCTCCTGAATGCCGGTTGATCAGGAGGTAATGCCTGATATATGGAGCTAAATCTGGAGAGGGCGGAATCTGCATATGCGAAATTAATGCTAATAAAAATGATATTTTCTTTTCTACTGTTGTTTTAAAACAAGAGTTTGGCCTGCAGATGTAAGTGTTAATACTCGGTTCCCGGTTCCGCTCATAGTACCGGTATAAGTTTTGCCCGGGCTATTGTTTAAAAAAGTAAGTTTAAAGCTCACTTTAGAATGATCAAACGTGCCTTCAAATGTTGCAACCTGTTCGCCTCCTGTAAACTCATTTCCTGTAAATGTTCCGGTGGCCTGATTGCTTGGTGCGTTCAAAAAGAAAAACTGATCGTCCGGGTTGGCATTATTAACCCAGTTTCGGCTAAAGTCAGGTAAGTAGATATCCGTAGGTGCCGGATCACTTGAATTACTGCAATTACTAAAAGCGAATGCTGCAATTATTACTATAATAATATACAAACAAGGGGTTGTTTTTTTCATGGCGTGTATGATTATGTATTAGTTTTTTAGGCGGCCAATAAATTTTTGTATACATAGTTCCATATTATTCAGCTGATCTGTAAGCATGGGCGCTAAGGCTTTGATCTGTGACTGTATTTTTTGTTTGGTTGGCTCTTTACTTTTATCTGAGCCTTTTAAAAGGAAATATTCATTGATCTGATTTTTAAGATCATTTAAAGGCAGTATGTCTTTAATATGAATGATATTAACTAGGGTATCGGCTATCCCATCAAATGTAGTTTTCAGTGATGGATCGTCCCAGTAATCGGCTATTTTTTTAGAGTAGGTAGGGTAATTAGTGTTAAGTTTTTCAAAGGCAAGGTTATATGCATTCGTGATCTGAGCCAGCTGGATCAATGCATTTGAATTGGTAAAAGCATAATCTGAAGTGTATAAAAAAGCATTCTTTACATTTTGCGCCTGAAAAATATAGTTCTGCAACGTACTGCTGATCTCCGGATAAAACAGATCAATACCATCTTGTTTTTCGCGGGCAATTCTAAGGTCATCATTAGTATATCCTAATTTTTTAAGATTCGCAGCTATCGAATCTATCTTAACCTGTAGCGCTTTTGTTTCTGATTGTCCTTTGCTGGCCGCATCTTTTAGTTTAGATAATGATGAAAGGTAAGTTTTAAGCTTATCGTTTGATTGAAAGCCTTCCAGTATTATCTGGGTTAATAAGGTTGGGTCTTTGGGTACTAATATCCTACCAGCAAGGGGGTATGCAATAATGTAACTTTTATCGGATGGTTGAATGTTAACCTGGGTCATCTTACCATCTATGGCAGTTGTAAATACCCCCGAATCATCTGTAGTAGCCGGTTTTCCGTTAATGATCACCGTATAATTTTTCACCACAACATTGTTGTTTAACAGCTGGCCTTTAAATACAACTGTTTGACTGAAGCCGCCCAGCCACATACTACACAAAACCATGATGCTGATAATTGCTTTCATGATCAATGCAATTGAAAGGTTAGTGGTGTTTTTGAAGAGAAGACCTGTGTGTTGTTGTAGCGAAGTTTGTTTTTTGTATAAACCCTTACAGGTAATTCTGTACCATCTTTAAGAGGTAAGGTAATGCGGAAATTGCCCAGCTCATCAGCCTGAGCTTTATACAAACCATCGGCAATTACAATTTGTACACCAGGAACGGGTTGCCCTTTGGTATCTATAACCAAACCGCTAACGGTTAATGAATCAGCTTGCTTTTTAAGATGCAGTTCAACAGGAGATTGCCTGTCTGTTGGGATAGTAACCTGTTGAGATTGCCTGAAATAGCCGCTTACTGCAGGAATAACGTCTATTGACTTGCCTAACAGACTGCTCGGCAGATCAGTAAAAGTAACAACGCCGTTCTCAATCCTGGCCGAGTCGGGTTTATTGAACAGAACTTTTAGCATGCCATTGCTTACCAGTTCGTCTTTATTTTCACCGCCAAAAACAATAAATTTCAAGCTGAACGAATCGGCAGTAGGAGCAAGCTTTAATCCAAAATATATGATCAGGCAAAAAATTACTGTAGGCCCGCCAAGTTCAAGTTTACCATTATATACCTGACCACTGTATTTCGCGTGTGATTTTAATGAGCCGAATAAAAAGCCTGCTGCTATTAGTGCAACAAACACCAGCAAAAAGAAATAGACCTGCTTATTTAAGCTGTCCATTTTGTTGCTGAAAATAATCAGAAGTATAGCGGCAGCAACAAAAAGCACAAAACCTGCACCTGTTATTATAACCCAGCTTAATGATGAAATATCTTTTTTAATTGCCATGTGGGGTAATAGGCTGTATACTATAAAGTTATATTAAATTTTAAGGTTTACATAATAAGAATTGTAAATAACAGCTATTCTATTGCAAACGGTAGGAGTGATTACTTAGGCATGATGAGCCTTAGCAGCCAAAAAGTGGGCCTGAGCAGACTTCTTGCGTTTTGTTTAAAATTTACTTTAGCAATATCCTAATTCTCACAAATGGGGCAGATTTAACTATCTGCTAACCGTCTGATCAATAGAACTATTGATTCACGCACAATGTAACTGTGTCCTCATTAAATTATACAGGTTCACAGATTTTTAAGAACACAAGCGGCTGTCAATTTGATGACCGGGCTTGAAAATTAAGAAATCATGACTAAAATAAACTCTCACATAGATTGTCCTAATTGTAAAAATGCTTCCATGGAAAGAATCTCCCGTGGCCCTTTATTCAAAACAGTATTGGCCTGGTTGCCGATACGAAGGTATATATGTTATCAATGCTTGCGAAAGTTTTATTTTTATCAATCATAAACAGGGAGAAGATTGTTCTTAATCAGGCAATAAGATATCGTAGATAATTAGTTTAAATGGTGAAAGACCTGGCTTTAAGAATAACATTATTGCAGTAAACATATTTTGTATTAGTATACTGCAATAAGTTATTTTTACATAATGGATGATTTTTTACCTATTCTTGATTATGTAGGAAGGCATATTCATTTAACAGATGAGGAGATAGCTTATTATGTATCCTTACTCAAGATAAAAAAGATCAGGAAAAAACAGTTCATCGTTCAGCCCGATTTTGTTTGCAATCATCGTACTTATATTGTAAAAGGTGCATTGCGCTCATACCTGATAGATGCAAATGGCCAGGATCATACTGTTGCATTTGGTATAGATGACTGGTGGATAGCAGATTTTGACAGTTATTTATTCAGACAACCTGCAACGCTGTTTGTAGAGGCGCTGGAAGATAGTACGCTGATACAAATATCTTATGATGATGAGCAAAAGCTCACAGAAACCCTGCCTAAGTTTAATAAGTTTTACCGTAAACTGGCAGAAAATGGATATGTATATCTGCAAAAAAGAATATTGGCGGATATCAGCCTGACAGCTACAGAACGATATGAAAACTTTTTAAACAGGTATCCTCTTGTTGCCGCCCGTGTACCGCAATATGCGCTGGCCTCATACCTCGGAATTTCTCATGAACTATTAAGCAAGATCCGTAACAAGAGGGTTAAAAAAAGTTGAAAAACTTCAACCTTATTTCTTGGTAAACTTCATTTTTAAGGATAGCATTTTGCCGGAACTTTGATTTATCAAAATCAGATAATTAAAGTTCAAAATGAAACATTCATCAGTAATTAATCAACAGTCAAATAATAACGACGGATTATTTTCACCTATAAAACTTGGAGCATTACAATTAACACATCGCGTAGTAATGGCTCCCTTAACCAGAATGCGTACATCAGATCATCGCTTCATTCCGAACGATCTGATGGAGGAATATTATACCCAACGAGCTACCAAAGGCGGATTAATAATTTCGGAAGGTACAGTAATATCGCCTACCGGGCATGGCTATCTTGGTGCCCCTGGTATATATACAGATGAACAGGTAGAAGGCTGGAAAAAAATCACCGAGGCCGTGCATGCTAAGGGTGGATATATTTTTATGCAACTATTTCACGTAGGCAGGCAATCGCACGCTGATTTACAACCTAATGGAGCTTTACCTTTAGGCGCATCAGTTGTTGAGCATGACGATGTTACATTTACCAAAAATGGCTGGGTGCCGGTTACTTTAAACCGAGCTTTAACAACCTACGAAGTTAGTCAGCAAGTACAGGATTATATAAATGCAGCCAAACTGGCTAAAATGGCTGGATTTGACGGTGTTGAACTGCACGGAGCAAACGGGTACCTGGTTGACCAGTTTTTGCAGGACGGCTCTAATAAAAGAACAGATATTTATGGTGGCCCAATTGAAAACAGGGTGCGTTTTTTGTTAGAAATAGTGGAGGGTTTGGTTTCTGTATGGGGAGGTAATAGGGTAGGTGTGCGCCTGGGGCCAAGCGGCTCATTCGGCAATATGTTTGACAGAGACCCTAACGCCCTATTCAGCTACGCAGCAGCGCAACTTAACAGGTTTGGTTTGGCTTATCTGCATATTATTGAACCGCGTATAAACGGTAGCTTTGAAGTTGCAGAAAACCTTGAACCTACGGCTGTCGTTCACCTGAGGGAAGTATATAATGGAACTATCATTTCTGCTGGTGGTTATAAGCCCGATACAGCAGACTCCGTAATAGAAAATGGAGATGCTGATCTGGTGGCGTTTGGCAGATATTTTATCTCCAACCCTGATCTGGTTGAACGCATCAGGGAAGGTTTGCCACTTAATGATTATGATCGTGAAACCTTTTACGGTGGCAACGCCCGTGGTTATACAGATTATCCTTTTTATAATAGAGAAGAAAACGCTGCGTAAACAAAAGACATCGTTTATCAAACCCCGTTTTATATGTATAAAGCGGGGTTTTGTTTTTTGCTGGTTATTTATTTGCAACAAGACGGGAATATTGAATATTGGCAAACCTGATAAAGTTGCTCCAGTCATACAGGGTTAAATCATGAATACCCTCTCTGATGTGATAACCTATGGTTTGATTGATAATTGGGCTGTTGGCAGGAGGTGGAGTAAATTTAAGTTCGGGATTAATTCCATATAATTCATAAGCTTTTTGAGCATAATAAACCGAGAGATATGAGCCTAAAGGGTCGGCCCACAGATCTTTTGTAGCGTTGGTAGTGTAAACCGGCCGCGGAGCCATTAATGCTATAAGCATGTGTTGATCAACTGGCAGGCTGTTTATAGCATCATTGTAATTTTTATAATTGTTGTTAAACCAATAAGGGTAATGGGTATTAATAATTTTTACAGTTTCGCCAAACTGTCGTCGGGCTAAGGCAGCACCTGTATTTCCAGAACAATTGGCAAATACCATAGCAAAGCGCTCATCCTCAGCTGCGGCCCATAAAGTTGCCTTTCCACCACGGGAATGGCCCACAATGCTCACTTTAGTAAAATCAATATCTTTATCAGTTTTTAAATAATCCATTACCCGGCTTGCGGCCCAGGCCCAGCAACCTATGGCTTTCATGCCTTTATCAGCGTTTAGCTGGTCGGGATATAATTTTAATACGCCGTTTGTGTAATTATCTTTATTGTCAGGTGCAGCATCATTAACGTTAAACGCGGCAATAGCATACCCACTGTCAATAACCATTTCAGCGGGCCAAAAATCACTTTTAACTTTTCGAGTTGGATCTGTATTAGTCGTATCGCGATTGTTAATGAATAAGAAAGCGGGGTTTGAAGTTTTTCCATTGTTTGGAGTAAATAAGGTTAAATGGATATTAACGGATGTATTAGAATTATAGATGGTTACCGTAACTTCCTTTAAATGCGCTTTACCACCCATCGCATTTTTATCCTCAGCAGTTATTTTAAATGTTATACGGTCATAGGTTTTGGGCATTGTACCATAAACATTTTCCTCAAACATACGGAGTATCTCAGGTCTTCTACTTTGCTCCCAGGCTTCAATTGTCTTAACAGTTCGCCCATCTGTAGTTTTTAAAATATCCGGCAGCGTAAAAGCGGGAACTTTAGTTTCATCATAATTTTGAGCGGAAACTTTTGCCGCAAAAGCAATGATCAGAATAATACCTATTAATTGCTTAAGCATAATTTATACTGATTTTTAACAATTTAAGGTAGTTTATAAAAGTGGAATTTTAAAACCATTTAATCCACTATATTTATCCTATGGAATCAAAGTTATTTTCATACAAAGCAGAGGGTATAGTATTAGAACCATTAAATGATCAGCTAAAGGTTAGCCCAGTTTTCGATCGTAAAGAACTTATCGAAAAAATCAAAGAAATGCTCAAAATCGATGGTTTTAAACCAGACGAGCATAGTCTGCAATTTAAAATAGAAGAAGGCCAGCTATTTGTTCAAGGCTTAGCTGTTAAGCAACAGGAAAACCGGTCTATCGGATTTATGAATAGATAAGCAAATTACAGATACACCCAAAAATCTCATATTGTTGTTTTCAACAGCCATGGGGCAACTGCTGATTAGTATTAATTTTTATTAGCCACTCAATAAATTTCTGAAGAATCGTTTGTAACACGCATCTTACGTGTTTAGCTGTGCAGACGCTATAATGACCTGCTTTTTATTTGGAATTAAAATTGAGACTTCATTGATTAAATTCCTGCAAAGTGCAGGTTGTTAAAATTATCATTTATGAATACTATATTTAAAAAAAAGCCTTTTCTTAGCCGTATATTCATTTTTATTTATGATACAGCTTTCTGAAGCACAAACTAAGGCAGATAAGCTGACCGATATTTTTATTAATCATCCCGAGCAGATCATGGTAGCCGCTCATCGTGCGGTACATACCCATTATCCCGAAAACTCTTTAGGGGCTCTTCAGGAAGCTATTCGTCTGGGAATAGATATTGTGGAGTTGGATATCAGGCAAACGAAAGATCATGTGTTAGTTATTATGCATGACGATAAAGTTGATCGTACAACAAATGGCAAAGGCAATTTAGTCGATTTTACCTACCAGCAGTTAATGGAACTGCGGTTAGTGCAGAATGGAAAGCCAACCGATGAAAAAGTTCCTACTCTGGAGCAGGTTCTTAAAATGGCTAAAGGGAAAATTCTGGTTGATATTGATTTTAAGCTGGGAGACGAAGACGCTTTAAAAAGGACTTACAAAACCATTGAAGAAACTCAAATTACCAACCAGGTTTTATTTTTTCTGTATCAATATAAAAACACACCATCGGTACATGCTATAAATCCCGATGTTAAAATAATGCCACGCGCTTACAAGCAAGACGATGTTAATAAAATTTTGGACATGAAAATTGCTAAAGTGATCCATATAGATGAAAAGTTTTATACCGATAGCTTAATGAAAAAAATAGCCGATCAGCATATCAGGATCTGGAGTAACTCTCTTGGAACGTATGATGATCTTGAATTGGCATCACATTTTGGTTTTAAAGCATTACTTACAAGAACAAAGTATGTAAATGTTATTCAAACCAATCTTCCTGAAGAATGGTTGAAATACCTGAAACAAACTGGGCATCATCAACTGTAGCCTGTATAATTTTAAATAAGTAAAGATTAAATTAGATATGCGCGATTTCTCTCCTGTACTTGTAGTCAATAGGATAACGCTATTGGTGATATAACAAAGGAGATAATTTAGCCCCCGGTTGTGGCTTTAGAGCTATACATTAGGATGATTTAGGGAATATGAAATCAAAAAGGCTACAGTCTTCAATTTTTTCCTGCCTGATAACCAGGCTCTTGAAAGTAATCGATGAAATTGGGATAAAAAAGTTTGGATGAGGTAGAAAAGTGGCTATCTTTGCACCCCGCAAACGAGGAAGTGGGATTGTTCTTAGAAAGGTTAGTTGAAGTGGAGCTTTTGAAGGTAGGAGAGAAAGAAGAAGAGCGAAAAGAGCACCAAATAAAACTTCAAATAAATTTTCGGATATGAAAAACAATTTGCACTTTTGCAGCCCGCTACGGAGGACGAAAGTCTGAGAGGAAAGGGTTCTGAAACTTATAAAAATTCGAAAGAAAAATAAAAAAAATAAGTTTTGGAAAATAGGAAAAGGTTTTTACCTTTGCACTCCCGAAACGAAGGAAGAAAAAAGGCGGCAACGCCGAGTGAGGTTGAGGGGAAAAACAAGTGAAAGTTGACAAAGGTTAACGAGTAACAAAGAAGCGAAGCAGGAGCGATTCCTGCGGAGAGAAAATGAAAAGTTAGGTACAACGCAAGAAGTACAAAACATATAAAAAGCGGAACCGGGACGGGGAAGCGAAAAGTTCTTTTAAGAAATAGAAAATCATGTAGCGTAACGATCGGAAGAAATAAACCCCTTCCGGTGAGTTATAAGAATAGCAGGATACTGTATAAAGATACATAATACAGATTCTATTATTAATAATAGGGTCAGAGACAAACAAAACATTTTACAATGGAGAGTTTGATCCTGGCTCAGGATGAACGCTAGCGGCAGGCCTAATACATGC